>CAWAKJ010000001.1:0-442500 GCA_963782595.1 Vicinamibacterales bacterium
CTTTGTGACCTTGTGTGGTTCTTTCCTTCGTGATCTTCGTGATCCTGTTCCACCAAACCGTCGGAGCCGATAATTAATACGATGTCTCCCACATCGCAGACCTCCAAGCCGGCCGGACGCGACGTCTTACTCGTCGTCGAAGACGAGGCGTCGGTTCGATCGTTCTGCTGCACGGTGCTGCGCCGCTTCGGCTATCAGGTGCTCGAAGCCGCCAGCCCGCTCGAGGCGCTCGCAACGCTGCACCGGGTACCCGATCCCGTGCGACTCGTTCTGACCGATATCACGATGCCGGGCATGAATGGAAAAGAGATGGTGAAGCAGATCGATCGCGAGACGCAGCCTGACCTCAAAGTGCTGTACATGTCGGGCTATAACGAGAAAGTCGAGCCCGGACTGGACGTTCTCGAGAAGCCGTTCACTTCTGCCGACCTCCTGATGCGTGTTCGCGCGGCGCTCAGGCGCTGACCCCTCCCCGCAACTCACTGCAAGCACAAGACTTCAGGACGCGTTTTCCGCTCTCTCAAGCCCCTCTCACCAAGGTCCGATACCTAGAAGGATGACTTGGACATTTGCCAAGGGCAACGAGCGGATGTCGTGTGAAGCGCGCGAGGCGATGCTCTGGTACGAGCTCATCGTGACCATGCCGGATGGGGCGACCAGACGTGGTCCGATACACCGAGCGCGCGGGCATGTTGCGGCGCCAACACGAACTGTTGTGTGCATGGAAGGCGCAAGGCTGGCGCGAGCTCGAACCGGAGCCGGCGACGATGAGGCGAGCAGTTGGTTCGTAGTTCCTATTCCCACTCAATCGTGGCGGGCGGCTTGTTCGTCACGTCGTAAAGAAGAGCCCCAACCCCCGGAACCTGGTAGTAACCGCGCTGGTGATGCGCTCGATGACGGGCCATGGCAGCCGGGAATATTGCGCCGTCATGCCATCGTGAGACTCGACGGGCCTGATGGCGATCGTGGACTCACCCTTCCGCTTGAGGGGGAGCATGACCACGGGACATTGCCAGATGCGCTTCTGCGTGTCGTATTCGGCAAGGATGTCGCGCACGCGCGCGTCGGCCTCGCGCAACACATCGAGGCCCTCGCGCGAGGTCGTCGTCGGTTCGACGTGAAATTCGTCGATCGAGCCTTTCGAGCCGGCCCAGAACACCACGCGGTTCACATCGCGAAGCGAGTTCGTAATCGCGGGTGAGAGCTCTGCAATGCCGAGCTCGTCGTAGTCGCCGGTCAAGAGCGCGGTGTGCGCGTAGGTGCGCTCGTCACCCTGCACCCCGACCCCGCGCACCGGCATGTACGCGAGCTTTCAGATTGAACCCCGACGCAACTTCGCTGAGCTTCGAGTTCTCCGACCACGCCGCCGGTTCGTCGGTGCAGAGAAAGCGTACCGCAAGTCCCGGCCCTGGGAACGGCTGCTTCTCGATCAAGCGCGAGGGCAAACCGAGCGCCCGCCCGATCTCGCGCACCTCGTCTTTGTAAAACTGCACGAGCGGCTCGACGATTTCGCCGGCCTCGATCCGGCGCAGCAGCTCGGGCACGCGGTTGTGATGCGTCTTGATGAGAGCCGACTCCTGCGTGCCCCCCGACTCGATGGTGTCTGGATAGATCGTCCCCTGGCCCAGCAGCCATTCCCCGGCGGGCAGATGCTCGAGCACGTCGTTTTCGACCGAAAGAAACGCTGCGCCGATCCGCTTCCGTTTGGTTTCGGGATTCGTCTCGCTGCCGACCGCGGCCAGAAATTCCGTCGACGCATCTCTCAGCCGCACATTCCGCGGAATCCGGCCTTCTCGGTACGCCGCGATGACCTCGGTTGATTCGTTCTTCCGCATGAAACCGGTGTCGACATACACACCATGCACGCGATCGGACCCGAGCGCATCCGAACAGAGCTTGTAGGCCACCGACGAGTCAACCCCGCCGCTGACGAAGAACAACACCTTCTTCGTCGCGCCCACCCTGGTGCGGATATCGGTTTCGATGGCGTCGATGGTTTCCGCCGACGAAGGCTTCCAGCTCGAGTCGCACCGGCAGACACGCCTGACGAAATTTTCCAGAATCCGCTGACCGAACTCGGTGTGCGTCACTTCGGGGT
Organism: Vicinamibacterales bacterium; assembly: GCA_963782595.1. Taxonomy (GTDB): domain Bacteria; phylum Acidobacteriota; class Vicinamibacteria; order Vicinamibacterales; family JAMQPK01; genus JAMQPK01. Next base: position 2,099 of record CAWAKJ010000001.1, read on the forward strand.
GGAACTGGACGCCGTAGATATTTTTCGCACGATGGGTCATCGCGGCAACGGCGCAGTCCTCGGTCGAGCCGAGCACGTCGAAGCCGTCCGGCAGCTTCTCGACCGAGTCGCCGTGGCTCACCCAGACGTCGCTCGACGCGGGCACGCCCTCGAACAGATCGCCCGGCGCGTCGATCTTGAGCTTCGCGAACCCGTATTCCCGCGAGTAACTGGGCTTGACGACCCCGCCCGGCATCGTCGCCGCGAGCAGCTGGTGCCCGTAACAGATTCCCAGAATCGGTACTCCCATCGTGAGAATCGACAGATGAATCCGCGGCGAGGCGGCTTCGGTCACGCTCCGGGGACCACCGGAAATGATGACGCCGCTGATGCCCGCGAGTTGCTCGGCTGGAGTGTCGATCGGAAGGACGTGGCTCTGAACACCAACTTCGCGAACGCGCCGCGCGAGGAGATGACAATACTGACCGCCGGCGTCAAGAACTGCTATGCCGTGCACAGAGAAAGTATATCCGGTAGCTGTAGGGCGGGTCTTGAACTACAAGACCCGCCCTACGTCCAACAAAGACCCTACGTCTTCTTCAAGAACGCCTTCATCAACTTCTGCGCTTCCGGCGAGACACGGCGATCGGCAATCGCTTCGGCGGTCTCGGCCGCAACCTCGGCGATCGAGCGATTTGCGATCTTTCGAAGCAGCACCTTCGCCTCGCCCATCGCTTCGGGCCCGTTGCCCGCGAGCTCGATCAGATACTTGTTCACGGTATCAGTCAGTTGAGCCGCGGGGACGACGGCGTGCACGAGGCCGATGCGCTCTGCGTGCGCGGCGTCGAAGCGGCGACCCGTGATGAAGAGCTCGCGGGCGGCGGATTGACCGATTTTTGCCAGCGCGTACGGCGCGATCACCGCCGGAATCAGACCCAGCTTCACTTCGGTAAAGCCGAACGAGGCCTGATCTGATGCGACTGCGATGTCCGCCACGGCAACGAGACCTGCGCCACCGCCGAGCGCCGCTCCGTGAACCTGTGCGATGACCGGGACAGGCAGTCTGTCGATCGCGGCAAACATGGCCGCCGCCGCACGAGAATCGCGCAGATTGTCTTCGCGCGAATAGTCGGCCATCTTCGCCATCCACGCAAGATCGGCACCGGCACAGAACGCGGGGCCGGCGCCGGCGATGACGACTCCCCGCAAGCCGCTGTCGGCTGCCGCACGTTCGGCCCAGGCCGTCAACTCGGCGATTACGTGCTCATTAAACGCGTTCCGCACTTCGGGGCGGTTGAGCGTCACGTACTCGACATTAGCCAGCCGGTGCAGTTGAAGGGTGGAAGGCGCGCTCATCTACATCCTGAACACGCCGAATTTCGGCGAAGGGATCGGCGCGTTGAACGCGACAGACAGCGCGTGCGCCAGCGTGGGTCTGGTTTCGGCCGGATCGAGAATGCCGTCGTCCCACAGTCGCGCCGTCGAGTAGTACGGCGAGCCTTCTGCTTCGTATTTGTCGACGATCGGCTGGCGAATCGACTGCTCGCCGGCCGCGTCGAGCGTCCCGCCTTCGCGCGCCATCTGCTCGCGCTTCACGGTGCTCAGCACCGTGGCGGCCGTTTCGGCGCCCATCACCGAGATGCGCGCGTTCGGCCACATCCAGAGAAACCGCGGATCGTACGCGCGCCCGCTCATGGCGTAATTGCCGGCGCCGAATGACCCGCCAGTAATGACGGTGAATTTCGGCACCACCGAGTTCGCCACGGCACTCACCATCTTGGCGCCGTCCTTCGCGATGCCGCCTCGCTCGACCTGCCGGCCCACCATGAATCCTGTAATGTTCTGGAGGAACACCAGAGGAATACTCCGGAAGTTGCACAGCTCCATGAAGTGCGTGGCCTTCAGTGCCGACTCGGAGAACAGCACGCCGTTGTTCGCAATCACGCCGACGAGATAACCATCGAGGCGGGCGAACCCCGTGACGAGTGTGGGGCCATAGCGGGCCTTGAACTCGTCGAAGCGGGAACCGTCCACGAGGCGGGCAATCACTTCCCTGACGTCATACGGCCTTCGGACATCCACGCTGACAATGCCGTACAGCTCGTCCGGATCGTATGCCGGCTCTTCCGGCCGCGTACGATCCACAGGCGTGCCCTTCACCACATTCAGCGTCGAGACGATCGTCCGAAGCTGCTGAATCGCGTCGTCGTCGTTCTCCGCGAGATAGTCGGCGACGCCAGACATCTGCGTATGCACGTCGGCGCCGCCAAGCTCCTGCGCGTTCACTTCTTCGCCCGTCGCGGCCTTCACGAGCGGAGGCCCGCCGAGAAAGATGGTGCCCGTTCCCTTGACGATGATCGTCTCGTCAGACATCGCCGGCACGTACGCCCCACCTGCCGTGCACGAGCCCATGACGGCAGCTATCTGCGCGATGCGCTCGGCGGACAGGCGCGCCTGATTGAAGAAGATGCGTCCGAAATGCTCGCGATCTGGAAACACGTCGGCCTGCAGCGGCAGAAACGCGCCACCCGAATCGACCAGATACAAACACGGCAAGCGATTGTCGAGTGCGATCTGCTGAGCGCGGAGGTGCTTTTTGACCGTAACCGGGTAGTACGTGCCGCCCTTCACGGTCGCGTCGTTGGCGATGATGACGACGTCGCGTCCGGAGACGCGCCCGATCCCTGTCACGATTCCCGCCCCCGGTGTGTCGTCTTCATAAACCTTGTAGCCGGCCAGCTGCGACAGCTCGAGGAACGGCGAGCCCGGATCGATGAGGCGTGCGATGCGCTCGCGCACCGGCATCTTGCCCTGCTCGCGATGCCGCTGCAGGTACTTCGCTCCGCCGCCTTCGCGTGCCGCGGCAAGGTGCGCGCGGAGCTCGGCGACGAGCTGCCGCATGCGGTCCTGGTTGGCCTTAAAGGTGGGGCTGCTCTTGTTGATCAGCGACTCGATTTTGTGCATGCAACAGGCTTTCGGGCACCTCGACTAGGGCGGCGAGCAGATACTGTGCGTACGTCTTGCCTTGCGCGTCGAGGAGCAGCGACAGCGTTCCGCCGCCGCCAAGGCTGCGGTGAAGGAGAAAATTCACCGCGAGCAGATTCGGCAGCTCGAAACGCTCGACTTCTCCCTGACACACGTCGTCAAAATGACGCTTCACGTACGCGGGCGTCAGATGCTCGAGCATCCACGCGTAGATCTCCTCGGACCGCGCAATGACGCCGATGTTGGCGGTGTCTCCTTTGTCGCCGGACCGCGCCAGGCACAGACGGAGAAGAGGCACGCGGACGATTCGATCAGACGGCAATTTCTTCCTCTCCCACGAGCACGCGCTGCCTGACGGCCTCGCGCGAGACAAGGGCCGGCCAGAACGCGACGACTTCGGACGCACGCGGCCGTCCCTGGTCGGCGATGTAGGTGATGCCCGGAACCGTCGCCAAGACGCGAGGAACGACATGTGGCGCGAAGCGCGAGTTGATTTTCCGCTCGTCCTCGTCGCGCACGGCAAACTGCACCAGCACCTCGCCCGGCTCACACGCCGCAAGGGGCGCGTGACAGGCATTCCACCCGATGAACTGGTGAATCGCCTCCTCGGACAATGTGCGCCCGCCCGCAGCATCCCAGAAAGCCTCGGCCACCTTGTTGGCTTTGGCCAACGCCTCGGGACCCGCCACGGCCAGACGGCCGAAGGCCCGCCATCCGGCGTGATAGCTCAGCGACACCTTCAGCTTCTCTGGCGCCGGCTCTCCACGCGCACCCGTCACACGCACGCGATCTGGTCCGTCCTGGTCGAGATGCACCGAGTCGAAGCGCGCGACGACGTCCGGCGTCATGTACGCGGGCGGCCCGATTTCGTAGACGATCTGCTCGGCGACGGTATGCACGCTGACGAGACCTCCGGTATTCGGATGTTTCGTTACGACGAAACTGCCGTCTTCGGCGGCTTCGACGATGGGAAATCCCATCCGCTTGTAACTTTTCACCAGCGGCCAGTCCGTAAAGTTGCCGCCTGTGCACTGCGTGCCGCACTCGATGACGTGCCCCGCCACGATACCGGCCGCCACGCGGTCCCAGTCGGATGCCGACCAGCCGAATTCGAACATCATCGGTGCGAGCGTCACCGCTGCGTCCGCGACGCGTCCTGTAATGACGACGTTGGCGCCGCGCTCGAGCGCCTTCACGATTCCGGTGGCACCGATGTAGGCATTAGCCGAAAGGACGCGCGAGCGGACCTCGGCGAGCGCCTGACCGGTATCCATATTAATAAGCGGCTCGCCCGAGGCGAGCAGCTCATCCAGATTCGGATACAGGTCGTCGCCCGAGACGATGGCCACTTTCACGCGGTCTGCAATGCCGAGCTCATTGGCGAGCGACTCCACCGCGGCACGGCACCCGAGCGGGTTCACACCGCCCAGCATTGGTAATGATTCTGATGCCGCGCTGCACGCACGCAGGCAGGACGTCGCGGAGGTGCGTGAGGACGTCGGCGGGATATCCCGCATCCGGCTTTCGCGCACGCTGCTTCTGCAGGATGGCCATGGTGACTTCCGCCAGATAGTCCATGACCAGATAGTCGATCGGCCCGCCTTCGACCTGGCGCCGGGGTGCAGTGGGATCGTCGCCCCAGAAACCGCCGCAGTTGGCGATGACGGTCTGTTTCACCTGAACAATTCCCGCGCAATCACCATTCGCTGGACCTCTGAGGTTCCCTCACCAATTTCGCACAGCTTCGCGTCGCGGTAAAAGCGCTCGACGGGAGAGTCTTTCAGATAGCCATACCCGCCGTGAATCTGAATCGCTTTGGAGGTCGATCGCACCGCAACTTCGGACGAATACAGTTTCGCCTGCGAAGCGATGCGCAGATACGGCAGTCCTTCGTCGCGGAGCGCCGCCGCATGCCAGGCCATCAGCCGGGCCGCCTCGCTTTCGGTCGCCATGTCTGCCAGCATCCACTGGATGGCTTCGTATTCGAGAATCGGCTTGCCGAACTGCCGGCGTCGCCGCGCGTAATTCAGCGCTTCGTCCAGCGCGCCCTGGGCAATGCCGACCGCAAGCGCCGCCATCCCGATTCGCGCAGCCGTCAGGACGGCGAGCACATCCTTGAAGCCTTCGTTCATCCGCCCGAGGAGATTCTCCTTCGGCACGCGCATGTCGTCGAAATGCAGCGCAGCGGTATCGGAGGCACGCACGCCGAGCTTTTTTTCGAGCTTGCCGACGACCAGGCCGGGTGTTTCGCGCTCGACGACGAACGCGGAGATGCCTCTTGTGCCCTGGGACGGGTCGGTGGAGGCCATGATCACGTAGGTCCCGGCCGTCGAGCCCTGTGTAATGAACTGCTTGTCGCCACGGATGACCCATGCGTCGCCGTCGAGCTCGGCGCGCGTGCGCATCGCGCCGGCATCCGAGCCAGATCCAGGCTCAGTAAGTGCCCACGCCCCGAGCTTCTCTCCTCGCGCGAGCGGCGGAAGATATTTGCGCTTCTGCTCGCCCGTGCCGGCAAGCAGGATGTGACCCGAACAAAGCGAGTTGTGCGATCCCACCAGCAGCGCGACGGCCGCATCGACACGCGCGATCTCCTCGAGGATGATCGCGTTGCTCACGGCGTCATATCCGGCGCCGCCATATTCCTCGGGCACCATGATGCCGAGCAGTCCTTGTTCGGCCAGCTTCGGGATGAGCTCGGACGGAAAGCGTGCATGCTCGTCGCGCTCGGCCGCGCCGGGCGCAATCTCGCCGGCGGCGAACTCGCGGATCGCCTGTTTCAGAAGCTGTTGCTCTTCGCTCAGTTCGAGATGCATGTTTTCTTTTCTTAGTTCGCATGGGGCCCCACCCCCATGCGCTGCCGTCGCTTACGCTCCGGATCTTGATACGCTCGACGACCTGCTTAGTGTTCAGTCCGTCGATGGCTATTTTGCAAGCTCTCGTTCGATCACCAGGCGCTCGATTTCGGATGTTTCCTCGTACAGCGTCATCGCGCGAGCGTCGCGGTAGTACCGCTCCACGGGGTACTCGGTGAGGTACCCGTGGCCCCCGAAAATTTGCAGCGCGTTATACGCCGCGCGGTTCGCCGCCTCCGACGCGAACAGCTTCGCCATCGCCGAGGCCATCGTCAGCCCGGCAGCGTCGGGGTTGGCTGCCCGCTTCGCCGCTGCGCGGAACGTCAGCAAACGCGCCGCATCGATTTCGGTCGACATGTCCGCAATCATCCACTGAATCGCTTCAAACTCGGCGATGGGACGGCCGAATTGCCGCCGGTCTTTCGCTTTCGCAATGCTTTGCTCGAGACACGCCTCGCCGATGCCGACGGCTTGCGCCGCGATGTCGATGCGCCCGCCTTCGACGACGGTACGCGCAATGGCAAACCCGTTGTTCAGTCCGCCAAGCAGGTTCGACTTCGGCACGCGGCAGTCTTTCAGAAGGACGTCTACCGCTTCGCTGCCTCGAAGTCCCAGCATCTCGTTGGTCTCGCCCACCGAAAACCCGGGCGTGTAGGTGTCGACGATGAATGCCGAGAGGCCATCACGGCCCCTGGACGGATCGGTCAGCGCATAGATGATGGCGACGCGCGCCTGCCGGCCGCTGGTGACGAACCGTTTGTGCCCGTTCAGGACGAAATCTTCGCCGTCGGCGATCGCCGTCGTGCGGATGGCTCCGGCATCTGAGCCGGCTGACGGCTCGGCGAACGCATAACAGCCGAGCTGTTTGCGGTCGGTGAGCATCGAAAGGTACTGCTTTTTCTGCGCCGCGTCGCCGAAACGGGCGATGGGATAACAGACGAGCGAATTGTGGACAGAGATGACGGCGGCAAGCGATGCCCACTCTTTCGAAATCTCGACGAGTGCGGCGACATACCCGACGAAATCGCGCTCGCAGCCGAGGAGGCCGAGATCGGCGACCGCGCCGATGACTGCCGGCGGAATCGTGCCCTGTCGATCGTACTCGGCGGCCACCGGTGCGATTGTTGACGCGGCAAACGCCCGCGCCTGCTGCTGAACCTCGCGCTGGTGGTCGTCGAGGGCAAACTGCATGGTCCAAGCATAGATCGGGTACGGCGGCGCCTACGAGGAGTCAAGGATTCGCGGAGTTTCGCGAGTGTCTCGACATGGCATCTGCGGAGATGCTCGCTGCGCTTGGGCGGAACGCGTAGTCGCGAGCCATTCGTGATGGCACATGGCCTGCACGACCCGACAGTGATTCTCGACCTGAGCTGATAGGAGTCCATATGTCTTCGTGCCGCCGTTTCACTGTTCTATCGTTCCTGGCTCTCATCGTCGTTTCGGCGGGGTGTGCCTCGCAGCCGGGCGCCGTGAACTCGAGCGATCCGGAAACCGAGGCAGCTGTCGAGGCCATTCTGGATAAAGTCGCCGCCTCGGCGGCGTCATCCGATGCCGAGGGCGCGCTCGCCTCGTCGACGAAGGACGACTCATACACGTTCATCACCGGCGACACCATGTTGACCGGGTACGACGCTGCCCTGGCGGCATTCCGCGAGACGTACGGTCTGCTGCAAGGACAGACCAATGAGATTTTGCAGAAGCGCACCCGCGTGTTGGCGCCCGATGTCGTGCTGGTCTCGACTATTTCGGAGGGCACTTACACCGACAAGGCCGGCTACACCTCGCCTCCAGTCGGACTTGGCTCGACCGCAGTCTTCGTCCGCCGCGGCGGAGACTGGCGCGTCGTTCACTACCATCAGTCTGTTGCCAAATAGTCCGGAGGCGTCATGAGCTCTTTTGGGGAGGTTTCCGTGCGTATTCGATGGATCGCGGAGGCGGTGGTGATCGTGCTGGCGGCTGCTCCGATGTTCGCACAAGTCGCCACGACATCAACTGAAGCGCCGCTCAGGCTTCCGTTCAATCAGATCGGCCTTTTCGTCTATCCCGCCAAGGGGCAGAAGGCGGCCCAGCAGAGGAAGGATGAGCAGGCCTGCTACGACTGGGCCGAAGTGAACACCGGAATGACGCTGGTGCCCGGCGAGGTAGATACGAGGGCCGCCGGGAGGGCAGCTGCCCAGGGTACGGGACAGGGCAAGGTCGTGGGAGGCGCGGCGACGGGCACCGCAACCGGTCTTGCGATCGGCGCCATCAGCGGGAACGCTGGCAGGGGCGCCGCCATCGGCGCGGTCGCTGGCTCTGTCGGTGGCCTGCGTGGACGACGCAGCAGCAGGAGCGCGAACAGACAGCAGGGCGCTCAACAAGCGGTCCAGGCGAATCAACAGGCCGTCGAGCAATTCAGGAAGGCGGCGGGGGCCTGTCTTCAAGCGCGCGGTTACTCCGTCCGTTGAGCTCGGGGGCTTGAATGAAACGCATCCTGGTCCTTGCCAGTCTTCTCCTGTGCGCTGCCGGCCCGGCGAGCGCCCAGTCGGAAGGTCGAGTCAGCGTCGGCGGGTCGCTCTTGTACCTGAGCCCGACAGACAGCGAAGTTGGGTCGGTCGTTGGCGTCGGCGTGTTTGCGCGGAAGAATCCCAAGAAGGGCTGGGGGCTTGCCGCCGCGTTCAACTGGTTCACTGCTGACATCGACAATCCATCAGGCTCGCCGGATTCCTTCGCACGCTTGCGCGTGCGGCCGCTCTTGGGCGGGGTTGCGTATACGGTCGGCAATCAGCCACTGCTCTACAGTTTCGGAGTCGTGGCGGGACCGTCGTTCAACAGGATAAGGCTCGAAGACAGCTTCCGTCGCAGACTCCCAGCCGGCGCGACCGCCCTGGTTGGCAGCTCAACCAGTTTTGCGGTGCGCCCCGCGGCCGTCATTACGTGGTCAGTCAGGCCCCGCGTGGGAATCATCGGGACCGCCGGTTACATGTTCAACAGGCCCGATCTCCTGTATCGCGACGTGAGCGGGCGGGAGTTCCGCAACCGCTGGAAGGCGGACTCCATTGTGCTCAGCGTGGGCGCCGTCTATTCGATCTTCTAAACCAATCTTCGAAGCATTCAACGCGTGTGAGTACGGATGTAGTTCAGCGCGAAAGGTTGGAAGCGTTCGTTCAATCCCAGCGCCACCGCTTCTTCGAGCGCACGCTGTTCATCCCAGCCGTCGGCTTTCCAGCGTTTGATCATCCAGAGTGCGGCAGCACGGCCGCCGGCCGCGCAATGGATATAGGCCGGCTGATTCTCCGGAGCGGTGACTGCCGCGATGAAGTTGTCGATCAACGACGGATCGGGCGATTGCGGGTCGAACGGCAGGTGCACGTACTTCATGCCCGCGGCGCGGGCAGCCACGCCTTCGGCCTCGACGTCGGCTCCCGCCTCGCTCGCCCGGCGCACGTTGATGATCGAGCGAAACCCCATCTCCTTGAGCTCGGGAATCGCGTCGACGCTCGTCGCGCCGCCGCAGGCGATGGTGGTATCGAGCCGGGCGAAGGTCGAGATGCCGGCAATCTGCTCCTTCTTCACGCCTTGCGCCACCAGCGTGACCACGGCAACGCCGAAAACAGCGAGCAAGGTGGAAACACGAGTGAGGTTCGAATGCATGACGCGAATTATATGCGGTGACGCGAATCGTCCGCCTTCGCCCGGGGCGCTACGGCGGACAACCTTCGCCTGTCGTTGGTAGTGAGCTCGCTGGCTTGCCAACCGTAGCTCGCCCACATGTCACGTGAGCGAAGGTTGGCGGAGAGAGAGGGATTCGAACCCTCGGTAGAGTTTCCCCTACACACGCTTTCCAAGCGTGCTCCTTAAACCACTCGGACATCTCTCCGGTTGAAATCAACGATTTTGCGAGCGGTCGGGATCCGATTATCACAGAAACCTCCCTCGACGCCTAACGAGATGCCTACCCGCGTCAGCGTTCGGTCACAAACCTGTCTGCACCTCGTTCCATGGATGACGTTGCTGAGGAGATGCCTCACAACACTCCGTGACGACACGACATTTCGCGTGCCTCGACTTCACCAAACGGCGAGTGGCTCAGGAAAAGGCCATTTGCTGGGTCACGAGCTGTGGCAAACGAAATGCATTTGGCGGTGGCGCGGCGTCAGCGCCGCCCGAGCGAAAGGGTACCGATGTTGATCGCCGGGAGCCACGTTTCGATGAATGAGGGAGTTGACCATGGCAAAGAAAGATGCTGAGGATCCATTAGCCGATACAGACGTGTTGCTCGCCCCGGAGGTCCCGCCAGGCGTGGATCGTCGCACCTTCCTAATGCGAAGCGCTGTGGGCGGTGCCGCCGCCGTGATGACGGGGCGCTCTCTCTCGGCCCAGGAGAGAGCAGCACAAGCCGCCGCCACAACGGCACCCCAGGTCGAGAAACCGCTGCCGACGCCCCCGCTTTCCAAGGACTTGTATGTCGTGAAAAAGGGGCAGGGGCCGGTCCTGACCACCGTGGACGAGTTCTACAAGGTAGGCCCGGGGCCTTCGAGCTCCCACACGATCGGCCCGATGCGTATCACCTACGATTTCTACCAGCGAGCCGCCAACCTGCCGGCCGACCAACTCGCCAAAGCGACGAAGCTCCAGGTGAACCTGTTCGGCAGCCTCAGCGCGACAGGCAAGGGACACGGCACGGAGAGAGCCGCCCTCGCAGGATTGGTCGGGAAAGAACCGGCCACCGTCGACCCGAAATTTCTCGACAGCCTGCGCGATAAACCTGACCAGGTGTTCCAGGTGAAGCTCGGCAACAAGTCAATCGACGTCAGCCTCAAGGACATCATCTACGACGAAACCAAAGGCGACTTTAAGCACCCGAACACGATGACGGTCAAGCTTCTCGCCGGCAACGACGTGCTGCTCGAGCAGGAGTACTACTCGGTGGGCGGCGGATTCATCGAATGGAAAGGGTATACGCCTCCCAAGAAGAACCCGCCGAAGTATCCGTTCTCGACGATGAAGCAGCTGCGGGCCCACGCCGATGGCAATAAGACCACGATCGCCAAGATCATGCTTGCCAACGAGATGTCGATCGCGGGCAAGTCGGAAGCGGAGGTGAATGCCTTCCTCGACAAGATCATCAACGCCATGGTCGCGACGGTGAAGTCAGGGCTTGCGATGCCGGAAGACGACGTGCTGCCGGGCCCGATCAAGCTGCACAGCAAAGCCGCAACCGTTTACAAACGCGCGATGGACGACAAGTACCAATCAGACCGCGGCATTGGCGTTCTGTCGGCCTTTGCGTTAGCGGCATCCGAGGAGAACGGGCGCGGCCACCTCGTCATCACGGCTCCGACCGGCGGTTCCGCCGGCGTGATGCCGGCGCTGGTCTATGGGCTCCTCGAGGTCCGGAAGGTCGATCGGCAGAAGATGCGCGAGGGCCTGCTGGCAGCGGCGGCGGTCGGCTACCTCTGCAAGCACCACGCGACTCTGTCTGCGGCCGAAGGCGGCTGCCAGGCTGAGATCGGCGTCGCGTCGTCGATGGCCGCGGCGTTGACCACGACTGTGTTCGACGCACCCTCGCGGGTGGTCGAGAATGCGGCCGAATCGGCGCTGGAGCACCACCTCGGCATGACGTGCGACCCGGTCGCCGGTTACGTGCAGGTGCCGTGCATCGAGCGGTGCGCGTTCGGGGCCGTGAAGGCCTGGACCGCCTACGCGATCGCTACCAACGAGATCGCGTCCAGGCACCGCGTCAATTTCGACGAAACCGTGATGGCTCTGGCCGAAACCGCCAAAGACATGAACAGCAAATACAAGGAAACAAGCGAGGCTGGCCTCGCCCTCTCGGTCACGCTCTGCTGATGGCACGAGCTCCTCGTCTGGGCCTCAACCTGCAAAGAATCCTAGACGAGGAGCATCGATGGCTCACCAATCCAGGAGCGTTGGGGATGGCTTCGGAGGGACAATTCGGGTGTCGCTACGCCGCGCAGTCATCAAGGCTTTGCTCGCATCGGCGTGGATGTCCGTTCCGTTCCTCGCAGCTTCTGCCGCAGGACAATCTCCCGCACCCCAGCCAGAGGACACCGCCGCCGTTTCGAATGCCCAGCCGGGCACGGCAGAAGCGTCGAATGCGGCACCGCCGTCGACGGACTCAGGCGCGTCCGGAACAACGGCACCTGCTGCCGCATCAGAGCCAAAAAAAGAGCGTTATAGAGACGGCATGGTCATCTGGGAAACCTCTCCCGATGCGCAGGTGCCCTTTCTGTTGAAGTTCAATATCAATTCCCAAATCCGCTATCTCAACACCCTCGACAGCCAAAAGACGTTTACCGACCACCTGGGCGTGACCCGCGAAGTTCACAGGCGCAACGACATCACAGTCAATCGTGCCATGTTCATCCTGGGCGGCTACGTTTTCGATCCGAGGTCGCGGTACAGCTTCACCGTGTGGACGTCCGCCGGAGCCGCGTCGATCATTGTCGCCGCCAATATCGGCTGGTATTTCAACAAGGCGTTTACGTTCACGGGAGGGTACACGGGCATTCCAGGCAGCCGATCGCTGGTCAACACGTTCCCCTTTTTTACATCAATCGACAGAAGCATGGCTGACAACTTCTTCCGCCCCGGGTTCACGCAAGGAGTCTGGGCAAACGGCGATCTCGGAAAGGGGCTGAATTATCTGGCATTCGTCGGCAACGGGCTCAATACATTGAATATCTCGGCAAACGTCATAGATAACAATCTGGCGCTGGCCGGCAGCATGTGGTGGGAACCGTTGGGAGCCTATGGGGAACCCGGCAAGGCACGCAACATGTACGACGATTACTTCTCCTCGAAGACTGTTCGCATTCGAGTTGGTACCGCGTTTACAAGATCCCGGGAAGACCGTTTCTCGAATCTCGATGAGACGACTCCCGATAACACGTCGATGTTCAACTCCGACGGCGTGCTGACCTTCTCGACAGGCGCGTTTGCGCCGGGCGTGACGGTCGACCTCGCGACGTACAGGATGTGGACGGTCGACGGCGGGCTCAAATGGAACGGGTTTGCTGTGAACGGGCAATCCTTCGTGCGTTGGGTAAACGATTTCGTCGCCGACGGCCCGCTTCCGCTCACATCCACATTTGACCACGGAGGCGAGGTCGCCGCGGGCTATTTCGTCAAGCCGAAGAAGCTGATGCCGTACGTCCGCGCCTCGTGGGTGCGAGGGCAGTTCCGCAACTCACGTGAGTATGGTGCCGGGCTGAAGTGGCATTATCTTCCGACCGAGCGACTCTGGCTCAGCGCGGAGCTGTTCAATATCAACGGATCTCCGTACGGTGCAGCCTTTACTCCGTATACGGCGGGGTTGACCGGCTGGGTGCCGATGCTGCAGTGGGTGCTTGCCTTTTGACGATCCTCGGGCTATCGGCGATCAGTTCTATTTTCAGGCGCATCACCCGACGCACGAATTCATCGCGGTCTCGGGCCGGGGCGCTGTCCTGAACGCTTCGCTCGGGAACGAACACGGGCTTCTTTGCCCCACGCGCGTTTCAGGACGACACGCCGGAAGACAAGCGCGCCATCCAGGACGTCATCAACCTCATCGACGCACACCAAGAACAAGGATCTGCAGAAAGCCACGGACAGATCGCTCAGGATTTACGTGCAGGCGGACGAGCCGAAGGATCCCGTCGAGCGCGCCAACTGGCTGCCGTCACCAAAGAACGCCGAATTCTCGCTCTACGTGCGGGCGTACTGGCCGGATGATGCGATCACCCGCGGCCAGTGGACGCCGCCGGCGGTCGTGAAGGTTCGTTGAAAAGGCCGCTCTAGGGCTTCGGCTTGCTCTTGCCCTTGAGATTGAGCGCCACTGCGGCGCGGATGAGATCCTTCAAGGCCGCCTCATCGACCTTGTCGCCTTCGTGGATGTCGATGGCGCGCCTGACATTCCCGTCGAGGCTGGAGTTGAATAGACGTGAAGGGTCCTTCAACGCAGCTCCCTTGGAAAATGTCATCTTGACGACGTTCTTGTACGTCTCTCCCGTGCAGACGATGCCGCCGTGGGACCAGACGGGAGTCCCCATCCACTTCCACTCTTCGACGATCTCAGGGTCTGCCTCGTGAATGATTTCGCGCACTTTCGCGAGCGTCTTCCCGCGCCAGTCCCCAAGTTCCTTGATCTTCTCGTCGATGAGTGCAGAGGCAGATTCCACCGGGACGGATTTTTTCATGTCCAGCTCTAACACGGATTCGATAGGCCCGGACTGACGAAGGCCTTCAGTTTACCGGATTCCTGGCGTCCCCGTGTAACGGTGGCCCGCGTCGTGACACTTCCTCTATGTTCACGCCGAAAGGCGCCTGGAGGAGACGACATGACCGCGAGCCAACGCACGCCGGAGCAAGTCCTCAGATCGATCGTTGACGGAATCAACACAGGCAATCTCGACGCGCTCATGCCTCTGTATGAGCCCGCGGCCGCGTTCGCGACCCATCCCGGAAGCCTCGCTCACGGCTTGCCGGGCGTCCGTGAATCGCTGGCGGCATTCATCGCCATGAAGGGCACACTCGACCTCAACGTGACCCGGGTCCTCGAGGCACACGATCTCGCCCTCGTAGTGGGGGTGTGGTCGTTCACCGGAACAGGGCCGGAGGGTGAACCGGTGACGCTGACGGGACACAACGCAGACGTGCTCCGTCGTCAAACAGACGGCTCCTGGCGCTTCGTGATCGACAACCCCTGGGGAACGAACTGATTACTCACTTTATTTGCGACAAGAGGAGGCATCGACATGTTAACCGTGAAGACTACTGAACTCGAGCTGATGCAGGGTTGGCTTGACAGCGACCCGGAGCACACGCGCGTCCGGGTGGCATTCCCAATCAACAAGTGGGCGGGCTCGCGCGATAGCGCTGTCGTGTACTTCGAGGTCAAACCCGGCGACCGGCTGGCCCGCCACACCGACAGCGCAGAGGAGATTCTCTACGTGGTCGCCGGCGAGGCGGAGGCCGAGGTCGGGGACCAGCGCGAACGGATCGCGGCGGGCGGCCTTGCTGTCATCCCGGCGATGGTTCCGCATGGCCTGGTGAATGTGGGCAACGAGACGGTCAAGGTCGTGGGCTTCTTCTCGGAGTCCGAAGTCATCTCGACCTTCATGGAACCGGTGCAGCCGTTTGGGGCACTTGTTCTGAACCAGGGCGCGCCGCCACCCGCGTGAGCCGCCGGTGCAGGCTCCACGTGCACAGCGACGTCGCTGAGGTCGGCGGGCCCGTGATTGACCACCGTCGCGGGCCAGTAGTACCGTCAGCCGTCGAATGCAGACGATCGTCAACTCGAGTGACGGCGATCTGGCACGCGCGGTCACGACGCGCGCGCCCGGATTGGCCGAGGCGGCCGAAAGTGAATTGTATCGGCGCTTTGCCCCACGCGTGCGGCTGTACGGGCTGCGTCATCTGCGCGACGAGGACGGGGCACGCGACCTCGTCCAGCAGGTGATGCTCCTGACCATCGAGAAGCTCAGAGCCGGATCGATTCGCGATACCGATCAGATTGCGTCGTTTGTCCTTGGGGTGAGCCGAACGATGGCGAAGGACCTGAAGCGGCGCGAGTGGCGGCGCGAGAAGCTGCGTGAAACCTTCATGGTCATGGACATGGTCGAAGCCCCGGCCGACGACGCCACGCTCGACCTCGACCACCTCGAGAGGTGCCTCGCCCGGCTCGCCGCGCGAGAGCGCATGATCGTCGTCCTGACTTTCTATGGGGAGAGAACGGCCGGCGAGGTCGCCAAGGAGATCGGGGTCAAGGAAGGCAACGTGCGGGTCATTCGACACCGCGCGATCGAGCGCCTTCGGACGTGCATGACGTCCCGCGAAGGAGTGCAATGACGGTGGGATGCAAGACTCCGATTCCCGAGGACACACTGCTCGACTACTGGGCGCGTGACCTGGTGGACGGCGACGAAATGGACCGCGTCGAGGGGCATCTGTTCGCATGCGCCGACTGCTCGGCCCGCCTGCATCATCTGGCAGCACTCGGGACCGGGTTAGCGACGCTCGTCCGTCAGGGGCGGGTCTCGGGCATTGTGTCCCGTGCCATTCTCAACCGCCTGCAGCGTGATGGTGTCCATGTGCGCATGTACTCGCTTTCACCCGGCGAGACGGTACCATGCGCCGTCTTTCCCGGCGACGATCTCGTCGTCACCGCTCTGCGAGCTGATTTCTCCGGCGTAGACGCCGTAACACTTTCAGTGACGGGGCCCGGAGATTCGCCGTTCGGTCACTACGACGACGTCCCGGTGTCCGGACTGAGCGGCGAACTGCTCTGGGCCACCCCTGCGGCACTCGTGCAGGAGTTGCCATCGATGCGGTTGGAGCTCACGCTGACGTCAGCCGGCTCCACCGGAGCCGAACTCGGCCGGTACGTGCTCGACCACTCTCCGTTGAGACCGTCATGACGGTCACCCGTCAACCCTCAATGCGGCCGCCGGATCGATCCTGAGCGCGCGTTTCAGTGGCACCGCGCACGCCGCAAGTCCGACGACCAGCATGACGGCGTTCGCGGCAACGAGCAGCAGCACCTGGCGCGCGGATTCGAAGCCCACGAGCGCAGCCAGTCCACTGCCGGCGAGCATGCCCGCACCGATCTGCAGGAACGCGCGCGTGAAGATGCCAGCCACAATGCGTCTCTGGGGCGCGCCGAGGGCAGCTCGAATACCGATCTCGCGCGTTCGGCGCGTGACGGTGAACGACATCAGTGAATGGATGCCGGTCGCCGAGAGGAGCAATACGATGAACGAGATCAACCAGGCCACGCCGGTCAGCGTCCAGCTGAGCGCCGCGCCACCCACGTCCGCGAGCCCGTGAACGTTGGTCAGCTGGATCGTTGGGTCGACGGCGGCGGCCACCGTCCGCAGGCGCGCAGCGATTGCTTCAGGGTCGCGCACGCACAAGACGAGCTGACCCGCACGCCCCACGAGCGGCAGGCTCGGGCGATACATGGCGGACTGCTCGTGCGGCAAGGGCGGCTGCCAGCCGAAGTCCTTGACCATGCCGACGATCTCGTACCACTCCTTGCCGATAACGCTCTCGATGTCGAGAACTTCCTCGGCCGGGCCGCTCAAAATGCGGATGCGTTGACCGATCGGGTTCCGGCCGCCGAACACGTGGCGCGTGAACGATTCGTTGACGATCAGGACGCGGCCGGTTTCGAAGTCGAGTGGCTCGAAGCCGCGGCCGGCGACCACTGAAGTGCCAAAGGCGGCAAAGAAGCCGCGCGACACGTGTACGAGTGTGCTCGTGCGTATGCCAGTCGCGGGGGCGGTCATGCTATCGAGCTCGATCTGATACTGCAGTTGGTCCGTCACCGGCAGACGGTCGGCAAACGCGACCTGCTCGACTCCGGGCTCCGCGCTGAGCCGCCGTTCCAGGTCGGCGATGCTGGTGCGCGCGCGAGCATCGAATGCGGCCGAATCAGCCGCGTAATCTTCGCGGTCCATGCCCACGCTCGCGGTGATGTATCGCTCTGCGCCGATGCCTTCCGCCCGCTGCGCGAACCGGTTGGACTCAAAGACGCCCCCGGCGGCGAGCGGGAGGAATGCCACGGTGATCGCAACCTGCACGACGATCACCGTAGTCCAGAAACCGCCAAAGCGGAGCTCGGCGCCTGCTGCTTTCTCGCTGCGCAGCGATTCCTGCACGTTGAGCTTCGTGACCCGGAGCGCTGGAAGAACACCGACAATCGCAGCGCCGAACAGTGTGAGCAGCGCCGCGTAGAGCATGGTCGTCCACGACAGACTGTCGTTGACCCAGAACGGCATGACGTTGCCGGCCATGAGGCTCATGAGGCTCAGACCCCAGCGCACCGCGATCTTCGCGACGATCAGCCCGAATACCGCCGCAAGGCTAGCGAGCACCAGCGCCTCGAGGAACAGTTGCGTGACGATGCGGCCGCGGCTGGCGCCGAGTGCGTTTCGCATTACGATCTCCCACCCACGGGTGGCTGTCCGCGCGAACACGAGCGTCGCAACGTTCGTGCAGATGACGGCAAGCAGCATCAGGAAAATGCCGTTCACTAAGGTCAGGAGCCTCCCGAAAAATCCTCCCTCTCCGCCCTCGAGGAGGGGCTTTCCGTAGGGAATAACTCGCGGTCTCAAGTGCTCGTGCGTCTCCGGATAGCTGGCGGCCATGCGTGCCCCGATCACGTCGAGCTCGGCCTGCGCCTTCTCGATCGACGCGTCAGGTGCCACACGGCCGAAGACCGAAACGGCCGGACCCGTGCGCGGCGCGAGCGTGGATCCGTTCACGCGCAGCGGCGTCCAGATGCGCTGGCTTTCCGGGAAGCCGAAGCCTTCCGGCATCACGCCAACGATCGTTGCGGTAGCGGTGCCCAGCTTCAGCGTTCGGCCCAGCACCGCCGGATCGTTCGCGAAGCGCGTCTCCCACAGCGTGTGGCCAATGACGACCACCGCGGGTTCAGCCGGTCGCTCATCCTGTTCCGTCAGCGCGCGACCCAGCAGGGGCACCGTACCCATCAGCGTGAATGCGCTGGCCGTAATCTCCGCTCCCCGCACCGCCTCAACTTGCCCATCCTCGGTGGCCAGGTTGCGCACGAAGGCGATTGCCGCGCCCATGTGGTCCACTGTTCTGAGCTGCCCGCGCCAGATCGCGAAGTCGTGCATGGATCGCGCTTCCGGCTCAAATTCGTTCGCGTTCCAATTGAGAATCGAAACCACACGGTCGGCATCCCGTATTGGTAGGCGCGGATTCTTGAACTTGTTGACCGCCTCGAAGTAGGTTGAGCCCAGTGCGATCGCCACCGCCATCGATACCGTACCGATAACGGTCAGCCCCGGGTATCGGACCAGCATGCGGAGTCCGACCTTGAAGTCGAGCCAGGAGAAAGAAGGATGGGTCATGGCGTCCCGCACTTCTGATCCGGCCCCAGCATCGATCTGAGCTGTATCTCGTGGTCGCGCACCATGTCACTCGCCCGCCACGCCGACCAGTTCCAGCTGCGGATCGACCTCTCACGGTCGGGCGGCCACCGGCTCAACAGGTGTCGCGCGAGCGGGCACTGCACATCATTGGGTAGCGGGGGCATCGCTGTCAGCGCATTAATCAGTACGGGCACCGCGTCCGCGCTGAGCGATGTCGCGTACGCGACGTCGAATCGGACCGGAGCATCCGCCGATGCCATCCGCGCCACATTCGTGCGCGCGATGATGGCGTCCGGGTTGATAACGAACAGCAGTGCGATCGTCGCGAGGCCGGACGCCAGCGCGCCGAACGCGAAGATGTGGCGTCGGCCGCGCAGCACGGTCGCAGCGAGCCAAAGAAGCATTACGCCGATCCAGACGAGCAGCACCATCGCATAGAACCGCGACTCGGTGAGCCCATAGGTCGCGTGGTAGAGGCGCAGCCGGTAGAGCGCGGACGCTGTGATCGCCAGTACCAGTCCGATCTGTATTCCGGCTATGGTGCGAAACACGAGGTCATCGCGTGACTGCCGGCGCGCGAGCAGCCAGTCAGCGGCAAGCAGGACCGGCACGACCAGGAAGACCGCGAAGACCAGCTCGAAGAAGCCGCGCCGCGCGTACTCTGCATACGTCAGGTTGGGTGTCACCTGAACGAGCGTGTCGCCGCCGAACAGGTAGCGGAACTGCACGATCACGAACAACAGGAACAACAGGTCGAGCGCCGCCACCGCCGTCGCGACTTCCGTGATCCCGAGTGTTGGGCGCCTCGGCACCAGGCCGGGCGGCGCATCCTCCCGCCACACGTCCCCGAACGGCGTCAGCTCGGTGCCTTTCAGGAATCCGCGCAGGTAGCCGGTCGCGAGCCATGCGGACATCGAGAAGAAGAACAGATGGGTTGCGACGAGCTCGACGTCGATGCGCACCAGGTTCAGAACCAGGTCGGCGAACACGGCATCCGCCGACATGAACAAGGCGCCGAACACCACGACGAGCGGCGTCACGATCACGAGGCCGCGTGCCACGGCGGCGGCGTGGCGCAGCCCACCTTCGCGCTCGCGCACGGCGGTAACGAGCGCTGCCGCCGATGTCGGGACGTGGTGCCGATCGGGCCGCCTCCACAAGCACGGGCGCCGCAGCGGTCCACGCATGCAACGCACCCGTCCCCCACGCCCAGGCGTAGCTGGAGACCCCCGCGCCGCGCACCCACGCCGCAGCTGACTCGATACGCCGCCAGGGCGAAACCTAACGTCGTGCAGCCGAGCGCGAGCGGCTTCAACGTCGTCGAGTCGCGCCAGGCGAGCCCGGCCGCAAATACGACGGTAATAGCCAGCCATGCGACTCGCTCGCGGTCCATTTCGAGGCCAGCACGACGCTGCAGCACGTACGCGGAGAGCGCGATCGCGGCGACCCACAACGACATGTTCAGTCCGGGCGGCCCGCCCACGCGCAGCAGCGCGTCGCCGGTAACCCCCAGCATCAGGGCGGCCACGAGGAGAGGCCCCACCGAAACGGCCCGCGCACTCACGAATTTACTTTACTACATAAAGTTCTTTGTGTATGATCTTTTTGCATTGTAAAATATGCGCATCCTTCGAGCGGTCCACCTCGGCATGTGTTTCGGCGTTCGCGATGCCATCACGCTCGCGCTCGAGCACGCCGACGCCGGCCCCCTCACGATCCTCGGCGACCTCGTCCACAACCCCACCGTCCTCGGCGCCCTCGAGGCAAGGGCATCGCGGTCGCCCAGGACGTCGCACACGTCACGACGCCGACCCTGATGGTGACGGCCCACGGCACGTCCGAGCGGACCCTCGCGCGGACTCGCGCCCTGGGGCTGACGGTGGTCGAAGCCACGTGCCCGCTCGTACACGTCGCGCACCGCGCCGTCGCAGCCCTCGCGCGCGACGGCTACCACGTCGTCATCGTCGGGCAACGCGACCATGTGGAGGTGCGCGGCCTCACCGGCGATCTCGATCGCTTCGACGTCGTGCTCGATGACGCAGACGTCCTTGCGCTCGAGGAGCACCCACGCCTCGGCGTGGCGGCCCAGACGACGCAGGCAGTAGAGAAGGTGCGGCACCTGGTCGAACTTGATCCGACGGCGATTCCCGCAATCGGAGGTGCGCCTCATCGACACGGTCTGCAAGCCCACCAAGGAACGGCAGTCCGCGGCGGTCGAGATGGCACGCCAGGCCGACGTCGTCATCGTGGTCGGCGGCCGGTCGAGCAACAACACGCGTGAGCTGGTAAAGACCTGCGCGCGCTACTGCGCTCCGCGTGCATCACGTGCAGACCGACGCAGACGTCCGCCCCGAATGGTTCGATGCCGCAGAGGTCGTGGGACTGACGGCCGGCACCTCGACGCCGGACGAAGTCATCGACCGAGTCGAGGCGCGCATCCGCCTTCGCGCTTCGCGCTACGGCGGACAAGTCCGTCAGGTGGAGCGATGACCAATCCCTTCTCGGAGCGCACGCGCTGGGCCATCGTCATGGCCTTCGCGATCGCGATGGCCTGGGTCGAAGCCGCAAGCGTGTTTTACATCCGCGCGCTCGTCGATCGGATCGAGCCGTACCAGGCAGACCCGCTGCCCGGACCAATGACAGGGGCGCTGGGCTACGTCGAACTGTGGCGCGAGGCGGCCACGCTTGTCATGATCGCCACGCTTGGGGATGCTCGCAGGGCGCACGTGGCGGCGTCGCGCCGGTTACGCAGCGATTGCGTTCGGCGCCTGGGACATCTTTTATTACGTCTTCCTGCGCCTCATCTCGGGCTGGCCGAGGACGCTGCTGGACTGGGACATCCTGTTCCTGCTGCCGCTTCCATGGTGGGGACCTGTGCTCGCGCCAGTCAGTATCGCGCTGGTGATGATCCTGTGGGGCACGCTCGCGACGCAGTCGGATGATGCGTGCGACCGACGCCCGCTGGGCTGGGCGTTTGGCTGGCTCGGGATCGTGCTGGCGCTCGCCGTCTTCATGATCGACGCCTGGCGGGCGCTGCCGGATGGCCGTGACGCGGTCCTGCAGGTGCTGCCAGACGACGTTCAACTGGCCGCTGTTCTGGGTGGCCTTGCTGCTGATGGCGTCACCGGCGCTTCATCAAGCTGCCTCGTTACACACGAAGAAGCAGAACCCTATTTCTTCCGCGCTGCTTTGATCAGCGCGTCCATGTGGTCGAGATACTTTTCGAACGCCCGGCGCCCGGCCGCGCTGAGCCGGTATTCCGTCCGCGGGGTGCGGCCGGCAAACGTCTTCTCGCACAGCACGTAGCCGGCATCCTCGAGCCGGCGCGCGTGCACGCTCAGGTTCCCGTCCGTCGTGCCCGTGATGGCTTTCAGATCGGTGAACGACAGCGTCTCGCTGGCCGCGAGCGCCGCCAGGATCGCCAGCCGCGTCCGGTCGTGGATGACCCGATCGAGCCGCTGCGGCAACGGCCGCGCCTGCCGCTCGCGCGAGACATATCCCGATTCCTTCGCAGCCGTGGCGTTCATCGCCGCCGCACTCCTACGCCTAGCCCCCATGTCGCCTCGCGATGTACAACCCGAATGCGATCTGCAGCCCACCGAAACCCATCCCGAGCCAGACATTGCCCCACGCCGGAGGCGTGACCAGCGCCGCGAACGCCCAGCGCCATGAACGCCAGGCCGAGCAGTCGCACGGCCGCGACGCTGAAGGCGCCGCCGGCCAGCACGCCGGTGCCGTAGAGCAGGAGCCACACGGGAGGCATCAAGGCCCAGTCGTCGTGCATCCAGACGCCCCAGGTCAGCGCCGCCCCGGCGACGAGCGGCGCGGCCAGGCTCATCGCGAAGCGGCGTCCGACGGCGCCGGCCAGCGGCGCGCCGAGGCGGGCGGCCTTGCGCCACACGCTGGTGACGCCGATGCCCAGGGCGACGGCCGCCGCCAGGAGCCAGACGACGAGCCATCGTTCGGCGGAGCTCTGGTTGGCCGCGAGGACGGCGGCGGCCAGGCCGACGGCGCCCATGCCGGCGCCGCCCAGGCCGGGCACGGCCGTGAACGTCGAGCTGCGCTCCATCGTCCGGCGGATGAACTGGAGGCTTTCTTCGGCATGCTCGCCGAAAGAGGTCACGGCCGCCGGCTCGCCCGCTCGACTCGACATATGGCGAAGGATAGCGCGCATCAGGATTGCTGTCAAAGAACTTTGTACGACAAAGAATAGGGTTACGGCGTGCGTAACATCGCACGCATCGCGTAAATGCCGCGCTCATCGTTCTTCCCAGACTCAACGACTTAACCGCGGTCCGACGCGGCACGACCCTTGCCACCGCTGCGGCCCGCGCGCGGCCTTCAACCGACCTGCCGTCGACAACGCCGCATAAGGGAGCGTACATCATGAGAAAGATCGTCATGCTGACCACGACTGCGTTCGTGCTGATTGCGGGCACGACCGTCGTCATGACCGACAACAACTTCTCGCGGCGCATCAGGGAGTTCCTGAGCGGCAATGAGGAAGTCCCCCTCGTGCTGACGACGGGTCGAGGGAGCCTGACGGCCTCCATCAACGAGGAAGGCACGGAAATCGCGTATAGACTTCGGTATTCCGACCTCGAATCGGACGCGACCCAGGCACACATTCACGTCGGCCAGCCGCGGGTCAACGGCGGCATCTCCGTCTACCTGTGCTTGAACAGCCCTCCCATTACCCCCAATCCAAACCCACTGCCGAGAACCCCTCCGACCTGCCCGCTTCGCGAAGGTGAAGTCGAGGGTGTGCTCTCAGCGGTGGACGTGATCGGGCAGGCGAATCAGGGCATCTTGCCGGGGGACATCGGTCGCCTGATCCACGCGATCCGCACCGGAAACACTTATGTGAACGTCCACACCGTGAGGTCGCCGGGCGGCGAGATCCGCAGCCAGATCGACCGCAACCACGACGACCACCACGACCACGACGGCGACAACTAGGAATCGGGAATTGGCAGATTGGCAGATTCGAAGAGAGGTTCTGGGTTCTGACCCCAATCAGAACCCAGAACCTAGAACCCAGAACCCAGAACCTAGAACCTTACTGACTCGGGGTGCCCTTCGCGTGCTTGAGCTGCTCCATCACCTGCGTCAGGTTGTAGCTTGCCGGATCCTGCATCGGCGGGAACCTTTGGTAGGTCTCGAGCTCCCTCAGCCACAGCGCCTGGCCGATCGGCAGCATGTTCCAGTCGTAGACGTAGGCGGTCACCGGTGCGCCAATAGCGCCACCCATCCCGGTGAGCGTCTTGTACTGTGAGCCGATGGAAGATTCAAACGGATCGCGTTTGATGTTGACGACCTGGGCCCAGTGATAGGGCAGCGCGCCGGCGAGGAACCCGGCCGGCGCGTCGGACACCATGTCGAAGTAGATCTTCCAGTTCTTGTACCGCACCGCCGAGGGCGTTGCGCCCGAGTAGTAGAAGAACGTGTCGCGCGCCGACTTCTCCGTTTTGCCCTCGAGGTAGTCGCGCTGGTCGACACCGTCCAGCGTCGTCTTGACAATCCCCGGGTAGCTGCCCGCCTCGATCTGCTTCTTCAGACCATCGCCCGAGGGACCGCCAGCGATGTTCACGAGTGTGGGCAGCCAGTCGAGCGACGCGAAGATCTCGTTCTTCACCGTGCCCGGCTTGATGTGCCCGGGCCAGCGCACGACCAGCGGGGCGCGCATGCCACCTTCCCAGGTGGAGAGCTTCCCGCCCTTGAAGGGCGTCGTGCCGCCGTCGGGGTAGGTAATCGTCTCGGCGCCGTTGTCGGTGGTGAAGATGACGATGGTGTTGTCGAGCTCGCCCATGTCTTCGAGCTTCTTCAGCACGTAGCCGATGTTGTCGTCCATCTGCTTCATACCGGCCTCGTTGGTGCCCCAGTCCTTGCCGCCGGACTCACCGACCATGCTCATGTACTTGTCGTTCAGCACGGTGGTGATGTGCATGCGCGCCGGGTTGTACCAGACGAAGAACGGCTTGTTGGTCTTCCTGGGGTCGTTGCGATCGAGGAAGTCGATGACTTTGGCCGAGATCTCCTCGTCCACGCCCTTCGAGCGTTCCAGAGTCAACGGGCCCTGGTCCTCGCACTTCTGTTTCGATGGCGTGCCGTCGGAGGACTTGCACCAGATGACGGGGCGCGGCGGGGTCAAGCAGATCGTCGTCTTCGGATCCACCGCTCCGGGCACTTCGGCAAGGCCGGGTATCAGCGTGTTCTTGCACGGCGGCGCGACAGTCTGGAGAAGCGGCGTCTTGTTGATGTCGGGGAAGCTCACGCCCTGCATCGCGTCGAGGTGGTAGAGGTAGCCCCAGAATTCCTGGAAGCCGTGCGCCGTCGGCAGCGCGTCGGTGTGATCGCCCAGGTGGTTCTTGCCGAACTCGCCGGTGTTGTAGCCGCGGTCGAGCAGGAACTTCGCGATCGCCGGGGTGCCCGGGCGCAGGTAGCTCGGGCTGCCCGGCAGCTGCGGCGGAATCATGCCCGTGCGCAGCGGGTGCATGCCGGTGAAGAACGCGTTGCGCCCCGCGGTGCAGCTCTGCTCGGCGTAGTAGTGCATGAAGATCGCGCCCTCGTTCCCGATCCGATCGATGTTGGGCGTCTCGCCGACCGCCAGGCCGCGGTGGTAGATGCTCGGCTGCATCCAGCCGATGTCGTCGCCCATGATGAACAGGATGTTGGGCTTCTCACGCGTTTGCGCGAAGGCGTGCGAGGTGACGCTGCCGACAATCAGTAGCGTCATGAAGCAGCTGATCCAGTGCGACATCTTGTTACCGGTCATAGACACATGTGTCCTTTCGCAGTTCATGTTCCTTACGAACTCGACGGTTCGTCCCTACACCAACGAACGTATCCTGTATCCAGCGGTGCAAGAGCGTAACCGCAAGAGTTCGGCGAGTGTTCGTCTAGAGTGGCGGTGGATCGGGTGAAGTGCGATGAGTTATCGCGAGTCGTTACGAGATCTCGCGAGACGACGTGCGGATGCTGACCGAGTCAGGTTCGAGATCGAGTCGCGAACTGTTCGAACTTCTTCATCGACTCGAACGCGATCTGCCCCCTCAGGTGGGTCAGCTGCTTCGCGCGCTGAATTACCGACCGGAGATCGGCGTCAAGGGCGCGCAGGCATTCGGCGTGGGTTTTATGCGGGTAGTCCCGGGTCAATCCGCACAGCGTGCAGACCGTCAGGGGACGCATCGTCACAACGTTCGCGCGGTCGCCGACGTCATGAGCCCGGCGCCGGCTCTCGATGGGCGCCTGGGCATTTTTCCTCAACACCGGGTAGCAGCTGCACGCCTGGCGCCGTAGCGCAATCGGATCGAGCAGGGTGACGCTCGTCGCGTCGTGCTTGACGATCTGCCGCTCGGCGAGGCGGACCATGATGCTCGCCAACTCATCGGATTTCGCCCCGATGGCCATCGCGAGAAAGGACTGCGTCAGCTCGAAGTTCGCGCGCCGCAGGCGCTCGTGCGTCAGCAGAATCCAGCGTGCACATCGCGCCTCCAAGCGATGCAACCGGTTGCACGCCACCAGTTGCATCACCGATTGCGTAAACGCGCCGCAGAACTGACCCACGGCGTGCCCGAGCTCGGTCTGGGCGCAGAACCTCTCGAAGACGTTCAGCGCCATGTACTGCAGTGTGCCGTGAGAGACATGCAGATACGAACCGCTCGTGAACTGACTCCCGAGCGCGGGGAGGCCCACGACTCCCTCGCTGCCGACCGACGCCACTTCGATCGTCGTGCCGTCCGTCATTCGACTCAAGATCGACGACACGCCCGTGCCCGGAAAATACACACGCGCGACACCACAGTGCGGGAGCGTGCTGCCGTGGCTCAGACGAATCGTGTGCAGTCGAGGCGCAATGCGCCGATAGTCGCCGGCCGGCAATGACGCGAGCAGCCTATTGGGCGATCGCGACACTGGGACGCTCGCTGCGCGGCAGCAGCCGATCGAACACCCCTCGCACGTTCCTGTAGCACTCGCACGAGGCCCCTTCCAGGCCCTTGCGGTCGACGATACGGACGTGTCCGCGCACATGCGACACGATGCCGCCGCGCGTGAGCTCGGCCATGACGAGCGTGACCGTGGGTCGCCGCACGCCCAGCATGATCGCCAGAAATTCGTGCGTGAGAGGGAACTCGTCCTGGCCGATGCGGTCATGCGTCATCAACAGCCAGCGGCAGCAGCGTTCCTCGGCAGAGTGCAGCCCGTTGCACGCGACCGACTGCATCAGAAGCGCGACAAACGCCTGCGAGTAGCGTGTGACCACCTCCTGAAACGGCCCCCGGCGCTCCATTTCGCGCCGGAACGCGTCGATGCCCATGACGGCTGCCGGCTCGCCGGCGATTTGGACGAACGCGTCTCCGCTCGCAATGGAATTGCCGAGCACCGCGCCGATGCCCACGAATCCCTCACGACCGACCGTGGCCACTTCCACGATTCCGCCGTCTTCCATGGCGTTGGTGATGGAGAGGACCGAGCGACTCGGAAAATAGATCTCGGTGATGGTATCGCCGTGTTTGTGCAGGGTTTGACGTACTTTCAATGGACGCCATGTCAATTGAGAAGACACGCGCTGATAGTCTTCCTGAGGTAGCGACGACAACAAGGCATTGATCGACCATTGTGCGGGGCTGACGGTAACTGTTTGCGCAGGTTTGGCTAGCTGCATGGGTACTCTCCGTGTTCGAAATAAGAAGGTGTGAGCTGGGACGCCGGATCGATCCGGATCGGTAATCGCATTGCATCGTCCGTGCCGCAGATGTCAAAAATGTGTCGCGTGTTCGTGAGAATACGAATTCGATCCTGTAGGGCTTTCGCCCACATCGCTGTTCGCTATGACTGAACCACACCGAATTTTCCGGAAGAAACCTGGCGGCGCGCGCGTCGCCGGCGCTGGTCAGGCAGACACGCAGGTCGTGCTGAACGAGGCGAACCGTGTTCTGCTGGAGCGCTACGCGCCCCCCAGCGTGCTCGTCGATCAGAATTTTGACGTCGTGCAGTTCAACGGCCGGACGCGCCCCTATCTCGAACCGGCCCCGAAGGGGTCCGAGGTCAGCGTCCTGAAGCTCGCGCGCGGAGGGCTGCTGCACGGGCTGCGCACGGCGCTGCAGACCGCCCGCGCGACCCGCAAGGGCACCCGGCGCCAGCGACTACGGGTGCGCAACGGCAATAAGTCGGACGATGTAGACATCGAGATCCTCCCGATCGTCCAGCAGCGCCAGCGGTTTTATCTCGTACTCTTCGAGAAGCCAAAACCGGCGCTGAAGGAAAGCGCGGACACGAAATTACCGCGACGCCGTGTGGGTGCCCACGCTGGCCACGTCGCAAAGCTCGAAGAGGAAGTGGCCACGACACGCGAGTATCTGCAATCGACGATTCAGGAAATCGAGGCGGCCAACGAAGAGCTGCAATCGGCCAATGAAGAGATCCTCTCCACCAACGAACTGCTGCAGGGGACCAACGAAGAGCTGGATACGGCCAAGGAGGAACTGCAGTCGGTCAACGAGGAGCTGAGTCTCGTGAACGACGAGCTCCTCGTCCGCAACGAGGAGCTTACCCGGGTGAACGCCGATCTGGTCAATCTGCTCGCGACCGTGCCGATCGCGATCGTCATCGTCTCCCACGAATTGCGCATCCGCCGCTTCACACCGATGGCCGAGAAGGTGTTCCATCTCACGCCAGGCGACATCGGGCGGCCGTTCTCTCAGATCGGCCCGAACATCGTGTCACCAGAACTGCTGTCGATGATTGCCGCGGCGATCGACACCGTTACCACCATGGAGCGCCCCGTCCAGGACTCGGAGGGCAGGCCTAGCTCGCTCAGAATCAGACCCTGTAAGAACGCAGACGGCCGAATCGACGGCGCCGTCATTGCGTTGTTTGATCGGGAACCGGCATTTTAGGACTTCGACAGCCGTTCGATTTCCTTCCATTCCGCGTCGGTGACAGGCATGACCGACAATCGCGGAAGGCGCGTCAGCGGGAAGCTCGTAAACGCCTTCGACGCTTTGATTTCCGACAGTGTGACCGGCCTTTTCAAGGCCTGAACCGGCGCGACATCGACGACCCACAGCTTGCCCGTCTTGTCCTTCGGATCCGGATACGCATCGCTCGTGGCGCGGGCGGTGCCGACGACCGCCTTCTCGTTGCCGGTGTGGTAATACAAGACACGATCCCCCTTTTTCACGGCCCGGAGGTGCTTCTGAGCGAGGGGGTTCCTGACCCCGGCCCATGAGGTGCCGCCGTCCCGGGAAAACTGCTCAAAGCTGTAGCTCGAGGGTTCTTCTTTGAAGAGCCAATTCATGTGCACTAGACTAACCCGACCAGTTTCCCGGGGTCTTGCCAATTTCAGGAGGCCGTTATGAACCGTGTGCTCTCGATTGCGTGTCTCGTTTTCACTATTGCGTTCGCGGTGTCACTGGCCGCGCAGGCTCCGGCAAAAATCGTTTCCGAAGCGGACTATGCCGCAGCCATGAAAGAGATCGGAAGTCTGAACGGCGCACTGACCAAAGCCATCAAGGGCGGGGATGCTGCGGAAGCTGGCAAGGCCGTCCCGCGGATGGAAACGATCTTCAAGAGCGTGCAGGCCTACTGGGCCGACAAGAAGGTCGCCGACGCGACGACGGCGGCTCAGACGGCGGTCACCTCACTCGCCGCGATTTCCAAAGCGCTTGCCGCCAACGACATGACCGCGGCCGAAACCGCGCGCGGCACGCTCGCGCAGCAGTGCATGGGTTGCCACAAGGAACATCGCGAGAAGCTGCCTGAGGGCGGGTTCAGAATGAAGTAGTCGCCAGGCGCAAGTCGGAAGTCGTAAGGCGCAAGGCGAGTCGTAAGTCGCAAGGCGGGAGGGTAAGGGCGCGGGGAAACAGTTACGCCCTTACTCTCATCCCTCCGCCATTTGCCATCTGCCCTCTGCCATCTGCCCTGACAGGCATCACCACCGCATCACCCTCTTCCCGCGCCACTCCGGTCCTTCCACAACATACTTCCATTCGGGATTCTGACCTTCGTCTCTCAGCGCACGGCAGATATGGTCGAACACCGGCAGGTTCTCGTCGGTGCATTCGAAGTAGGTCAGGAAATCGAATTCGTTCTCGCGCTGATAGCCGTCGGGATTGTGATAGAGCCGACGGAATATTTTGGGAATGCCCTGCTCCGCGGCCTGGGCGTGCCCCTTGACCGGCGACCCGTTCGAGTGTTCGTGATGCGGGTAGAAGTACGTGTGCCGCTCGAGCGCCGTCTTCTCCCACCATGCGGCGGTCTTGCTCATGGGCATGATGATCGCGTTGCCTGCGACGCGGCCCGACTGCCGCGCGAGCGCCCGCTTGTAGGCGAACGTCCGCATTTCGGCGCTGCTGTAACGCGGCGTGCGTTCGGCGCCGTCGAGGATGACGAGGTCGGCGATGCCCGACACGCGCCGTTTCAGCTCGCATGCCACTTCCTGCAGCCGCGGCCGGTAGTTTCCCGACAGATGCACGACGTAGCGCGCCGCGCGGATGCCTTCGCGACCCCGGTCCACCGATTCCGAAGTCAGAAACTGGATCGTTTCCTGCGGCTGCACATCGCGCGATCCATCGGCGTCGAAGTCGTTGAAGAAGCCGCGGTTGATCTGTGAGCCCGCAGTACGGATTTTCGCCGCCGTCGCGGCGTCGTCCTGGTACGGCAACAGGAAGACGAACTTCGTGTACGTCAGGTTCGTCGCCGGATCGGGCTGACCGTTGCCGTTGCCGTTAGTGCCCACTTGTGATCCTAGATTTTCTATCGGCTGGAAGGCGTGAAAGGGAAAGATGTGCTGTGCCTG
Source organism: Vicinamibacterales bacterium (assembly GCA_963782595.1). Classification (GTDB taxonomy): domain Bacteria; phylum Acidobacteriota; class Vicinamibacteria; order Vicinamibacterales; family JAMQPK01; genus JAMQPK01. Next base: position 32,599 of record CAWAKJ010000001.1, read on the forward strand.
GACGCGCAGAGCTGCGCAATGGTGTGCAATCGATCACGTTTTTTTCGGTTGACAGCGGCCAAAGCCGCCAATTATTCGGGTTTCACGCGCGCCAGGACGAGTCCGATGCCCACTAGCAGGATTCCCCAACTGAGCAACAACGCCTCGAGACCGATCCGGTCCAACAGAAATCCTCCGAGCGCGGGTGCCACCATCAGTCCAACGGCCCACGCCATGTTGTAAACGCCGTACACCACGCCGTAGGACTCGAACCCGGCCGCCGATGCCGCTTCCGACATATAGGTCAGCGACGGCGTCACGACCATGCTGAATACCATCCACATCGGCACCATCGCCAGTGCGGCAGTCCGGAAGTCGGTGGCCAAACTGAACAGAGGCAGGACCACTGCAGACGCGACCAGCCCCACGATCATCAGTCGGCGCCCGCCCCAGCGATCGCTCAACCATCCATAAATTGGATGCATCGTTGTCGAGGCAATGGCGGCAATGCCGAACAGCGTTCCGATGGCCGAGGGACCGAGGTGGAGTCTCCTTTCGAGCGCGAGCGGAATGACGGGCTCGAGCATCGCGATGGTGCCGCCGCCGGCCACGACAACCAGCGCACAAATCGCCACCGGACGATGCGTCAGCACGCGGCGCAGCGGTGCTGATGCGCCCGATCCGCGCGTCGCCGGCGCCACCAGAGCGAACACGACTAGATTGGCGGCCGCCAGGGCCGCCACGAACAGGAACGGCAGCCGGATCCCTCCGATTTCGTACAGCCATCCTCCGATAACCGGCCCGATGATGATGCCAAGCGTGCTGCCCGCCATGACGAGGCCCATTGCACGTCCGCGCCCCTCGACAAGCTCGGGGCGCCCTGAGCCTGTCGTCCCTCGACCTTGCTCGGGGCGGCCCTGAGGCTCTCGAAGGGTCGAAGGGCGCCCCTCTGGTCCGTACAGATCGGCGATCATCGCAAAACCGACAATCCACGTCATGCCGTCGGCGGCACCCTGCATCAGCCGCGCGGCGAACAGCACCGGCAGAGACTCGGCATAGGCGAACGCCAGCGTCGATGCGGCCAGCAAACCGAGTCCGGCCATCATCGGCCTCTTGCGGCCCACGCGATCCGAGAGGGCTCCCATCGGAATCGAGAGCACGAGGAGGGTGACGCCAAACGATGCGAAGAGCAGGCCGATGACCGTCGGGCTGGCGTTGAATCGCAACGCATAGTCCGGCAAGATGGGAACGGCGACCGAATACGCGACGAGGTCAGTGAACGTTGCGGCGGTGATGGAAGCAAGAACGACCGGGCGAGAAAATCGAGCGGGAAAAGGGCTCCGGGAGCCATTTTCGGACGTGCCAGCGAAAATGGCTCCCGGAGCCCTTTTTCCTTTTTCCTTCACTGACGCTTTAGGATCAGGCATGCGAGCGGCGGCATTACGAGCGACAGCCTGTGCGGCCGTCCATGGGCGGGTATGGGCTCGGACGGAATCGCGCCGCCATTACCCAGATTGCTTCCCCCATACATCTCGCCGTCGCTGTTCAGCAGTTCGAAATACTGCCCTGGCTCGGGGACACCGATGACGTAGCCGTGCCGTGGGACCGGCGTAAAGTTGACGGCCACGACCACGAAGTCCGACGGGTCGTGCGCACGCCGGATGAACGAGACGACGCTGCCTTCGAAGTCGGTGCAGTCGATCCACTCGAAACCGGTGTGATCGAAGTCCACCTGGTGCAGCGCCGGCTGCTCGGCGAGCATCCTGTTCAAGTCGCGCACCCAGTGCTGGACGCCGCGGTGCTCCGGATACTGCAGGAGATGCCAATCGAGGCTCTCGTCATGATTCCATTCGCGCCACTGTGCGAACTCGCAGCCCATGAACATGAGCTTCTTGCCCGGATGTCCGTACATGTAGCCGTAGAGCGCGCGCAGCGTCGCGCGCTTCTGCCAGATGTCGCCCGGCATCTTGTCGAGCATCGCACGCTTGCCGTGCACGACTTCGTCGTGCGAGAACGGCAGAATGAAGTTCTCCGTGAACGCGTACAGCAGGGAAAAAGTCAGGTCGTTGTGCGCCCAGCGACGATAGACGGGATCCTTGCTCACGTACTGGAGCATGTCGTGCATCCAGCCCATGTTCCACTTGTAGGTGAAGCCGAGGCCGCCGAGGTGCACGGGCCGCGTGACACCCGGCCAGGCCGTCGACTCTTCGGCGACCGTGATCGATCCGGGATGCTGCGCATGCGTCTGCACGTTGAGCTGGCGCAGAAACTCCATCGCCTCGAGATTCTCGCGGCCGCCGTACTCGTTCGGCAGCCACTCCCCTTCGTTGCGCGAGTAGTCGAGATACAACATTGACGCAACCGCGTCGACGCGAAGCCCGTCGATGTGATACTCCTCCAGCCAGAAGAGCGCGCTGTTCAGGAGAAACGCCCGTACCTCGTGCCGGCCGTAGTTGAAGATGAGCGTCCCCCACTCGCGGTGCTCGCCCTGCCGGGGATCCTCGTGTTCGTAGAGCGCCGTGCCATCGAAGCGCGCCAGACCGTGCGCATCTTTCGGAAAATGCCCCGGCACCCAATCGAGAATCACGCCGATGCCGTTCACGTGGCATTCATCCACGAACGCCTTGAAATCCTCCGGAGGCCCGAAGCGACTCGTCGGCGCAAAGAACCCGGTGACCTGATATCCCCACGACCCCGCGAACGGGTGCTCCAGTACCGGAAGCAGCTCGATGTGGGTGTACCCCAGGTCCTTGACGTACGGAACGATCTGCGCGGCCATTTCCCGATAGGTAAGCGGTCCAGATCCGCGCTCTGGCACGCGCTTCCACGAGCCCAGGTGCACTTCGTAAACCGAGAGAGGCCGGTCGAGCCAGCCATTCCTCCCAGGCCGTTCCTTCATCCACTCGCTGTCGCGCCACGTATAGCGATCGAGATCCCAGACGATCGCCGCTCCGCTGGCGTCTGATTCGAAGAACACGCCATAGGGATCGGCCTTCTGGAGCCGGACGCCGCCGGCGCGCGAGCGAATCTCGTACTTGTAGCGCTCGCCGTCGCCAACATCGGGCACGAACGCTTCCCAGATGCCGCTGACGCCCAGACTCCGCATCTGATGCGACCCCGGGTTCCACCCGTTGAAGTCGCCGATGACGCTCACCTGTTCTGCGTTAGGCGCCCAGACGGCGAAATGTACGCCGGTTCTGCCGTCCACTTCGCGGCGATGCGCACCCAGCTTCTCGTAAGCGCGGCGCAGGGTCCCTTCATTGAACAGATGGAGATCGTATTCGGTGAGCACGCCTAGTCCTCCACTTCCATGGTGCCCTCGGCCACGAACACCGAGGTACCCCCCACGCGTACACGTGAGATACCGCCATTGGCAGACTCGATGGAGATATGAATCCGGCTCGGCCGGCCGATCTTGACGCCCTGCAGGTTGACCATCGCGCGCGCCCGCTCCGGCGTCACGAGCGAGTGCCGCACCAGATACGAGCCGAGCGGTCCGCTCGCACTGCCGGTTGCCGGATCTTCGACGATTCCGAATTGCGGCGCAAACATTCTGGAGTATGTCACCGCGGAATCGTCGGCACCGTTGCGTTCCATCGTAAAGACGTACGCCTCGAAGTTCAGCAGGCGCGCATCGGGCAAGGCGCGATCGACGGCGGCTCTTGTCGCGAGCGGCACGAACACGAACGGCACGCCGCAGGATACTTCCTGGATCGGCAGCCTGGTGGCGCGAATGTCTTCGTCCGTCAACCCCAGCGCGTCGGCGACGCGTCCGAGATCGTCGAACGTCCGGCCGAACTCGGGCGCACGCTGCGTCATCCAGGCGAAGTCGAGCCGGGCGTCGCTCCATTCCAGGGAAACCGGCGTCGGGCCGATGTTCAACCCGAATGTCCACTCGGTCCGCCCGGGAGCGATGGCACCCGCACGCGAAAGTGCGAACGTGCTGCCGACGACGGGGTGACCCGCCATGGGCAGCTCGCTGCCGGGCGTGAAGATGCGCATGCGGATATCAGTATCTGCGCGCTCGGGCGCTGTCACGAAGGTCGTCTCCGCGAAGCCGATCTCTCGTGCGATCTGCTGCATGGTTTCGGCCGCCAGGCCAGTGGCCTCCGGAAACACGGCGAGCTGATTGCCAGAAAACCGCCGATCCGTAAACACGTCGTAGTGCAGATACGGGTAACGGGAAATGGCCATGCTAGGATGAGCATTCTATCCGGTTAGTGGTTGGTGGTTAGTGTTTGGTGGCCGCTGTGGGTGGTTGCAATATCAAGCAAATGTGAGAAGGAGCCGCAATGCAGAGATGGATACTTGGCGCCATGTGCGCGCTCACGTTGACGGTGGCGGGATGCGGAGCACCGCAGGAGCCCGCGCGCCCGGCCGAGTCGCCCGCCGCGACACCCACGCCGGCGACACCGCCCCCGGCAACACCGGCAACACCACCCGCGGCAACGCCCACGCCGGAAACCCCGGCAGCGACGACGCCCGCTCCGTCAACCGAGAAACCTGCCGCGCCGGCGGATGCTCCGGCCGCGACTGCGAAACCCGCCACGCCGGCGGTTGAAGAAGCACCGATGCCGTCGGCGTCAAAGCACGGGCCCGGTGTATATGCGCACATCACCACGAATCACGGCACGATGGTGGCCAGGTTGTTCGAGAAAGAAGTACCGCGCACCGTGGAGAATTTCATCGGCCTCGCCGAGGGCAAGAAACAGTGGCGCAATCCGAGAACGAATTCGATGGTGCGCCGGCCGTACTACAACAATCTGACCTTCCATCGCATCATCTCGGGCTTCATGATTCAGGGCGGCGATCCCGAGGGCACCGGCATGGGCGGCCCCGGATATACATTCGCCGACGAGTTCCATCCATCACTGCGTCACAGCAAGGCCGGCATGCTTTCGATGGCCAACGCCGGACCGAACACTAACGGCGGGCAGTTCTTCATCACCTTGGGCCCCACGCCGCATCTCAATGACCGGCACAGCGTGTTCGGCGAACTTGTCGAGGGCATGGATACGTTGCGGGCAATCGGCAAGGTGCCGACGGGGCCTGGCGACAAGCCGGTAAAGCCCGTCGTCATTAAAACAATCAGGATCGAAAGGGTTTCCTGAACCTCTATTGGCAGATCTGCCAATGGAGAGTTCAGTTATTGTCGTCGGCGCCGGCTTCGGAGGGCTCAACGCAGCGAAGACGCTCGCGAACAAGAAGGACATCCGGGTCACCCTGATCGATCGGCGCAACCATCACCTGTTCCAGCCGTTGCTCTATCAAGTCGCAACGGCTGGACTCAGTCCATCAGACATCGCGGTTCCCATCCGCGTGCAGTTCAGAAACGCCCCGAACGTGGACGTGCGTCTCGGCGACGTGGGCAGCCTCAACCTCGAACGGAAGACGATCGTCGATGACGGCACTGAAATCCCGTTCGATTATTTGATTCTGGCGTGCGGCGCCCGGCACAGCTATTTCGGCCATCCCGAATGGGAGGACTTTGCCCCTGGCCTGAAGACGCTCGAGCAGGCCACCGAGATACGGCGGCGCATGCTGGTCGCGTTCGAGCTCGCCGAAAACGAGGTCGATCCGGACAGACAGCGCGCCTATCTCACGTTCGTGGTCGTGGGCGGCGGCCCGACGGGCGTCGAGCTGGCGGGCGCCATCGCCGACATCAGCCGCACAGCGATGCGCGGCGACTTTCGCCGGATCGAACCCGCGAAATCGCACATCGTGCTGCTCGAAGCCGCGCCGCGCGTCCTCACCACGTTTTCAGAACACCTCTCAGAGCGCGCCCGCCGCGATCTCGTCGAGCTCGGCGTGGACGTCCGCACGAATGCAAAGGTGGACGCCATCGATGCCGAAGGGGTGACGATAGGAGCGGAGCGTCTCGCTGCGCGAACCGTGTTCTGGGCCGCAGGCGTGCAGGCCGAACGGATGAAGATCGTCCCACCGCTGGAAACCGACCGCGCCTCGCGAGTCAAAGTGAACACCGACTTTTCGGTGCCCGGCCACCCAAACGTGTTCGTGGTCGGCGACATGGCTTCGCTCGAGATCGCGCCGGGCCAGCTGCTGCCGGGCGTCGCGCAGGCCGCGATTCAGTCGGGCCGGCACGCGGCCGCGATGATCTTGCGCGATCGCGTCGGCGATCCGCGCCGTCCGTTCGTCTACGACGACAAGGGCTCGATGGCCACGATCGGCAAGAGCCGCGCGGTGGCGCAAATCGGCCGCATTTCGCTGACCGGCAGAATCGCGTGGCTGGTCTGGCTGATCGTGCACGTGTACTCGCTCATCGGATTCCGGAACCGTCTCGCCGTGCTGTTCAACTGGGCGTGGAACTACCTCTTCTCGCGCAGAGAAGCCAGGCTGATCATCGAAAAGGAATGGAGGCTGCGGGACTAGGAATTCGCAGATTCGCAGATTGCAGATTACATCAGCGGGCGTCGTCTGTGGGCACGACGCTGATGCCGCCGTGGCGTTCCAGAATCGCATACTTGAATTGATCAAGCCGCTCGAGGCCGTGCTTGTCCCGTCCCTCAGCCAGAATCTCCGAAAGCGTGATGCCTTCGCGCCTTGCCCGATCTTCCAGGAGCTTTCCGTTCTCGAGCACGACCACCGGAAGACTGGCCACGACGCGGCCGAAGGTCGGAAAGCGGCCCTCCAGCCATGAAAGCACCGTATCGAGCGTGATGAGCGTGCCGATCACCACGCACGCATTCACGACGGAGAAATCGTCGCTGAGCAGCGCCTGCTGCGTCGCCTCTCCGATAATCAGCAGGAGGATGAAGTCGAAGGTGCTGATCTGGCTGAGCGATCGCTTGCCGCTGATGCGGAAGACAACCAGCACAAACAGGTACACGGCCAGGGATCGCAGCACGGTATCCATCATTCACCTCCCGTTTAGAAGAACGCCAACTGCCCTATCCGGACGGACGGACCGCCGACGAGCCCCAGGGTCGCGTCGATCCAGCCGTAGGCCTGATGTTCGACGTCGAGCGTGATCGTCATCTCAGTTGATTCACTGTGGATCGTGTAAGTGTGCCGGCCCGGCTCGACCGACACGGATTGGGGTTCGGGAACGATACGCACCAGCCGCGTGTGCTCGAAGTACGGAGCGGCGACCCAGAACCTGACGTCGCCTGGCGCGCTGCGAAGGTGTAGCCTGATCGTGGCAGCCGCGCCGCGCCGCACGAAACGTTCGAACTCGACAAACACCGGTTCTTCGGGTCGGCCGGCCTCGCCTCTGCTCAACGGTCCCCCCATGCCGGTCAGCCCCAGCGCGGCACCGAGCACGAACAGGAACAGCAAACCCATCCCGATGCGCTGAGCGAACCATTCTTTTCTCTGGAACTTCAGGTCTTCATCAATCTCGAAGCCGTGAGGCGTCCGGCTCACGTCAGCCTCGACTTCAGCCACCGGTCGATCGGGCCGAGAACGAGCACGAGGACGCCAAGACCGCTGGCGACAACGACGAGCGGCCACAGGGCGAGCCCGCACGCGATGCCGACGGCAGCAGCCAGCCAGATTGACGCCGCGGTCGTCAGGCCGCGAACCGATTCCTCGGTGCGCCCGCGAATGATCGTGCCGGCGCCCAGAAATCCCACGCCGGTCACGATGCCCTGAATGGCTCGTGATGGGGCATCCGAGGACGCAGCGCCGACAGCTGTCATCACGAAGACGGCAGAGCCGAGCGCGACGAGCGCCATTGTGCGCAATCCGGCGGGCTTGTTGCGAACCTCGCGATCGAACCCGATGAGCGCGCCGGCGAGGACCGCGGCACCCAGGCGGAACAGCACGTCGCTATAACCAAGCGAACTCATCAATTCGATCCTATGGCAAAGCGCGGGCTCGCGTCCGCCGGAGCGGCTAGCGAAACAACAGAGGAGCGACTTCGTGCAGGTATCGCCGCCAGACCATCCAGGTATGAGCGCCGCTGGTCTCGTGAAAGACGTGCTTGACGCTGTTCGCGGTCAGAAAGTCGGAAAAGCCTTTCGATGCGCCGAACAACCCGTCCTCTTTTCCGCAGCCAATCCAGAGCAGCTTCAGCTTTCGGTTGGCGTCATCTGCGTTTGCGATGAGCTTCGCGTAGGTGCGCGGATGGTTCGCGGCATTTCCAATGGCCGCGCTGAACCCACCGACGTAGCTGAAGAGATCGATGTTGTTGAGACCGATATTCAGGGCCTGACCTCCGCCCATCGAGAGGCCGACAATCGCGCGGCGCTCACGATCGGTGAACACGCGGTAGCTCGACTGGATGAACGGAATCACGTCTTCGACGAGATCTTTGCTGAACCTGGCCGTGTTCTCCGCCTGAGGCTGGCCGGGCGCAACCCCATAGCCGAAGGGCATAACCACGATGAACGGCGTGATTTTCCCGGAGGCAATCAGGTTATCGAGGATGAGGTTGGCACGCCCAAGCCTGTACCAGGCATTCTCGTCGGCGTTGGCTCCATGAAACAGGTACAGGACGGGGTAGCGCGCTGACGCGCCGTTCTTCTCATAGCCAGGCGGTGTGTACACAGTGAGGCGGCGCACGCTGTCGAGCGACTTCGAGTGATACCAGTGAGTGCGGATATCGCCGTGCGGCACCAGCTGCGGGTCGTAGAACGCCGATGACGGCCCCCGGATCTCGAGGACGCTGGTAATCGTGCTGGCTGTCGATCCGGTCTTCAATTGAGGATTGGCGGGATCGATGGTCCTGACACCGTCGATCGTGAAGTTGTAGTGATAAATTTCCGGCTCGATCGGCCCCACGGTGACGCTCCAGACACCATCCTCGCGCTTGACGAACGTCCTGCTTCCTTCAAGGAACTCGCCCGTCAGGAGCACTTCTTCGGCCTTCGGCGCATTCAGGCGGAACGTGACGCGCCCGTCCTGCAGCACCTCGGGCGAGATGATGTTGATACGCGACGGTTCCTGCGCGAGCGCAGGCGAGACAGTCAATCCGACGAGAACGAGGGCAAGATTCAGTCTGTTCATAGGTTTCAAAATGATGCGCCCGTTCGACGCATGCTGTCCACACTCCACGTGCCGCTGCCGCGTGCTGAGATATACAGAAAGGCGAAACAAAAGAGGACCGCGAGCTCCCCCTGATTTTCGATGGGCCAGAATGCCGTGGGCAGATGCGCCTTGAAATAGGCGACCGCCATCTCGCCGCTTGCGACAAACGCGGCGATCTTCCCCAACAAGCCGACGATGATGAGAACCCCGCACACGAGCTCGACGAGACCCGCGACGCCGGCCTCGCTCATCAGGCTCGGCAGCTCCCCTTCGAAGAGCGCGAGGCCGCCGAACATGCCGAAGATTTTCTGGAGACCGTGCGACATGAACAGAAAGCCGAACACGATGCGGAAGAGGGCATAAATCCGCGGAGCGTAGCGTTCGGGAATCATGTTTCCTCCCCGAGATCGACGGCAATGTGCCGCCACATTCCCTGATTGAATCGCAGCACGCTGAGCGCGCACCGCGTCGCATGCCCGACGAGGATCGCGATCCAGATGTCCATCGGATCGAGGGTGCTTGTCTGCTGGATGACGAAGCAGATGCCGAGCGGCACGAAGAGTTGCGAAACGATCGAGATATACAGAGGACTTTTCGTGTCACCGGTTCCCTGGAGGCCTCCAGTGTAGGTCAGCGCGACGGCGATCAGCAGGCCAGAGAAGCTCAGCACTCGCAGGAGTTCCACGCCGATGTCCACGACGGCCGGATCGCTCATGCCGAAGATGGCGAGCAGTTGCCGCGGAACGAAGAAGAAGAAGAAACCGACGACGGCGGCAGCGGCGAAGCCAAATCTCGCGGCCACATGCACGGCCGCGTCGGCGCGGTCGGGATGTCCGGCACCGAGATTCTGTCCCGCGACAGCCGCAGCCGCGCCCATCAGCCCGACGGAGGTCCAGGTAATCAGCGAGAACAGTTGCGTGTACGACACCGCGAACGCCGCCTGCGCCGCGGCGCTCTGCGGGAGCGAGCCGATGAACGCCAGCATGAACACGCCGCCCACGTTCATGGCGATGCCCTGAATCCCCGTCGGCAACCCGAATCGGAACAGCGACTTGATGATGCGCCAGTCCGGCCCGTACCCCTGACCGCGCGGAAACGACACCACCCAGGCACCGCTCCACAGCTTCCACAGGGAGTAGGCCGCGACCAGACCCGACGCCGTCGCAGTGCCCATCGCGGCGCCCGCCGTGCCAAACGACGGAATCGGTCCGAGGCCGCGGATGAGAATCACGTTCAGCACGAAGTTCAACACCGTCATGGCGATGCCGAGCCTCATCGGTGTGCGCGCGTCGCCAGCCGAGCGGAGCGCCGCACTCAACATGAAGAACATGAGCATGCCGCCGATGAACATGAACATGATTCGCATGAAGGGCAGCGCCTCTGCCTTCACCGCAGGCGCGGCATTCACGAGGTCGAGCAGCCAGGGAGACGCGAAGTAGCCAAGCGGCGCCATGACGCCCACCGAAAGAAATGTGGCCGTGAGGAAGGCCTGATAGACCGTGCGGTCGACTTTTGCGCTGTCACCCTGGCCGGCAAACCGCGCGACGAGCACGCTCATGCCGGCGAACAGTGACGAGATGAACACAATGACGACGAGGATGATCTGCCAGCTCACGCCGATCGCGGCGTTGCCGGTAAAGCCGACGAGATGACCGACCAATGCGTGGTCGACGATGCCCTGCAGCCCTCCAATAATATTGGTGAGCATCGTCGGCCACGCGATCTTCCAGACAGCCGGACGAAGCGGTCCTTCAACGATCGATCGGTCGTACCTGGGTCTCTCGAGGACGGTGGCCACCGCCCATAAGCATACCTACGCTAGTCGCGATGTGGAGCACAAAGCATGCCGTTGTTGTAGTTGTCCATCACCCGATGCAGCGGCTCGCCGACCTTCCAGGCGAAACTCGACGCGCGCACACCGATTCCGAGCGGATAGGTCACCAACCATGCGTCGGCCGCCAAGATGGTATCGGCAACACAGGCCGCATTCGTGTGGTTCCACTCGGTGTTCAGTTTCGCCGACACCAGAGAAGCAAACATCGTCAGCGTCTTGTCCTTGTTGCCTGGCAACTTGAGGAGTGCGATCGCCTGAGCGCTGGTGTAGGTCACGCCGCCCACGACAATCGAGGCCGGCCATGCTTCAGGATGGTTCATCCAGTACCCGGGAGTTCCCGTGCCGGCCTCATTCACGAGAATGAATCCGAAGTCGGTGTTCTGCACGCTGGTTCCGGCGTTGACGCCGGCGATGGTAACGGTGACGACGCTGTTCGGGCCGCTCAGCGTACCATCGCTGTCTGTGATGTCGCTCGGGGGGGCGTCAGTCGGAGACGGAACGCTGCCGTTCGGAATCTGCACCTGAAGCTCGAACGTGCCATCCGGGGGGGCAAAAAACTCGTAATGGCCATTCACGTCTGTCATGACAGGGTCAATGCCGCTGCCCACCAATGTCACGCTAGCCCCGCTGATGCCAGGCTCTCCGGCATCCTGAACGCCATTGCCATTCAAGTCGTTCCAGACAAAGCCGCAAAAATAACCGCCGGACGGGCAATGTTCCTCGGTTGCAGCGGCGGCGGGCACTGCCGCCACCGGCAGCAGCGCTGCCGCGAGGCCGATCACACGCACGTGCTTGAGCGGCCCCTGCAGTAGTTGTCGAGTCTTCTCCCGTAAGTCTGAATGACGTTGTTCCTGTGACATATGCCTCTCCTTGGTTGAGTTGTCTTCGTTGTGTTGTCGGACGTTCTTTCAGCCGATAGCCCGTACGTGCGTTTTCTTCTGATCAACAACCACTGCATCAGCGATCCCACTGCCGGCGTCACGCAGAGCCTGCGCACGATCGTGGAGTGGCTGTCGGACGAGGGACACGAGTGCCACGTGCTGACGACTGCGCGCTTTGAGGCGCACGTCACCTTCACGCTTGCCGAGCATCTCGCACAGCATGGTGTCGCGCTGTCGCCGGCCGATCGGCTCGTGCCCTACCAGGTTGGACGCGTACCCGTCACGCTTCTGGTGACGCGGCACAACGATGAATCGCGGCCGAATCGCAGGGAAACCGCAGCCTTCCTCGGGCACTTCGACGAACTCCTCGACACGTTCCGTCCCGATCAGCTGATTGCCTGCAACGGCCACCCGATGATTTTCGAAGCCCTGTCGCGCGCGCGGGCGCGGGACATCACGACGTCGTTCGCCGTGCGCGGATATGGCTACTATCAGGCGCGGCACTTCAAGGACGTCGATCACGCGTTCACCTGCAGCCAGTACCTGACCGACGTCTACAGGAACAAGATGGGGCTCGAGAGCACGCCGCTCGAGCCGCCGATCGACTGGTCGACCGTTGTCGCGCCGAGCGAATCGCGAGCCTTCGTGACCTTCGTTCATCCAGCACGCCACAAGGGTCTGCTGCTCTTCGCCCGTCTGGCCGACATGCTCGGCAAGCGGCGACCCGATATTCCCGTTCTGGTCGTCCAGTCGGGGCACACGGCCGGCTCGTTGAACAGCATTCCCGGCATCGATTTCTCCGCGTACCCGCAAATCATGGCGGCGCCGCCCGTGCCGGCGCCGGCCGACTATTTCGCGCTCACACGCATCCTGCTCGTGCCATCTGTGTGGGAAGAGCCATTCGGCCGCGTCGCAGCCGAAGCGATGATCAACGGTATTCCCGCGCTGGTCGGCAATCGCGGCGCTCTCCCGCACGTCGTTGGCGGCGACTTCGCGGACGGCGGAGGCGGCCGCGTGCTGCCTATTCCCGAGTGGATGACTGATCGGTCCGCCCGACTTCCGGCCGAATCCGAAGTAGAGCCGTGGTACGAAGCGGTGACATCGCTGTGGGACGACGCGACGCTCTACGACAACATGAGCGCGCGTGCGCAGCAGATCGCCGAGCAGTGCTACAGCGAGCGCGTTTCTCGAAATCGGCACGTGGACTATTTCACCTCGCTCAAACACGGAGGCTGTCCACTGCGGCTTCGCTGCCACCTGCCGATTGGCTTGGTTTTCTAGGATTTGAGGTGGTGACGGCCGCCGGTGCGGCAACAAAAGTGTGAAGCGGTATGCAGATTCGTTACTCGGTCCGGGCCGTCACGCAGGGACGAAGAGCGCTTTCAGCCCGTTGATCAGCATCTGTACTGCGACCATCACCAGGAGCATTCCCATCAGGCGTTCGATCGCAACGAGACCCCGCTCGCGCAGCAAACGGTACACGAATGTAGAGCTCAACAGGATGCCGCCGCCAATCGCCCAGGCAACGGTGACGGCCATCCACAGCGACGTCGCGTGGCCCGGCGACGAGCGCTGCAGGAGAAGGACGGCGGCGAGCGTCGAGGGACCGACGAAAAGTGGAATCGCGAGCGGTACCAGGAACGGCTCGCCTTCGAGCGGCTCCCCTACCATTCCGCCCTCCTGCGGAAAGATCATGCGCAGCGCGATGAGGAACAGCACGAAGAATCTCGCGCACGAGTACGGTGCGCCGCCGTTCCACCGGGACGTTTTTCAGAATCGACAGGAATATCGGGATGTTGCCTACCGGATCCATGATGAGGAGCAGCGTCACGATCGCGGCGTACTCGTCCATACGCCGATTGTGCTACGGCGTCGCGCCGATGATGGTGCGCCTCACAACAGAAAGGAAGTACGTAGTGTCCGGCTTTAGCCGGACTTGTCTTTCACCCGGACCGCGCTCGCTCCATCAACAGCTCCCGCTCTCGCGTGTTACGCGTCAGCGTCGCCGCGCGCTCGAACTCGACGCGCGCCTCGTCGCGACGCCCGAGCCTGGCGAGAAGATCGCCGCGTACGCTCGGCAGCAGGTGGTAGCTCTTCAGAGCTGGCTCGTCCATGAGAGTGTCCACAATGGCGAGCCCCGCCTCGGGGCCGAACGCCATCCCCACGGCGACCGCGCGATTCAGCTCGACGACCGGCGACGGAAGGCTTCGTACGAGCGCCGCGTACAGCCCGGCAATCCGAGGCCAATCGGTCTGGTAGGCGGCTTTCGCGCGCGCATGACACGCGGCAATGGCGGCCTGAAGGGCATACGGCCCACGCGCACCCCCAAGCTTCTCCGCTCGCTCGAGAGCCAAAAGCCCGCGGCGGATCAGCAGCCGATCCCAGCGGGCGCGGTCCTGATCGAGGAGAAGAACGGGTGCACCTTTGGCGTCCACCCGCGCCACCGAGCGCGAAGCCTGAATTTCCATCAACGCGACAAGACCATGGACTTCGGGCTCCTGGGGCGCAAGCTCGGCGAGGATACGGCCCAGCCGCAGCGCGTCCTCGCAGAGCCCGGGTCGCATCCAGTCGTCACCGGCCGTCGCCGCGTAGCCTTCATTGAAGATGAGATAGAGGACTTCGAGCACCGACGACAGGCGCGCCTCGCGATCGCGGCCGCGAGGAACCTCGAACGGCACCCGTTCCTTTGCGAGCGTCCTCTTCGCACGGACGATCCGCTGCGCAATGGCTGGCTCCGACACGAGAAACGCGCGCGCGATCTCGTCGGTTGTCAGGCCGCCCAGCAGCCGCAGCGTCAACGCGGCGCGCGATTCCGGCGCGAGAACCGGATGACAGGCCGTGAAGATGAGCCGCAGCAGATCGTCGCCCACCTCTTCGTCCATCGCTGCGTCGAGCTCTTCGGCAATCGACTCCTGACGTCGTTCGAGCTCGTGACCGAGCTCCTCGTGCTTGCGATCGAGCAGTTTGCTGCGGCGGAAGTGATCGATGGCGCGGTGTTTGGCCGCGGCCATCAGCCAGGCGCCGGCATTCCTTGGAATGCCCGACGCCGGCCATTGCTCCAGGGCCGCGACGAGCGCGTCGTGCGCAAGGTCTTCGGCAAGGCCCACATCCCGCACGATTCGCGCAAGGGCGGCGATGATTTTCGGCGACTCGATTCGCCAGACGGCATCGATTGCACTACGCGCGTCGGGTCCCAATCAGGCCTTCTGCTTCTCGAGTTGTTCGCCGACGCGACGGTGATGCTCGATCGCTTCGCCTGGCGTAAAGTCTTCGAGCTCGAAAAACTGCCGGATCTCGACCTCGCCATCCTCGAACGGCACCCGCTTTGCCCATTCGACCGCTTCTTCCTTCGACTTCACCTGAATGATCCAGTAGCCGGCGATGAGCTCCTTCGATTCGGCGAACGGACCGTCGATGATGGTGCGCTTGTCCCCCGAAAACCTGATGCGGGCGCCTTTCGAGCTCGGCTTCAGCCCGGAGCCGTCGAGCATCACTCCGGCTTTCACCAGTTCTTCGTTGTACTTGGCCATGCTGGCGAGCAGTTGTTCGCCCGGCATCACCCCAGCCTCGGATTCCTTGCTGGCCTTGACGATCATCATGAATCGCATTTCAATATCTCCTTCTCGGTTGTTGGTGAATCCCGTCTCTACTATGACGTCGAACGGGACCGGTCTGAATCGACATGGCCGGCAAAAAATTCTAAGGTAAGGATATGAACAAAGTTCGTGTGCTGGTCGGGACGCGCAAGGGCGCCTTCATCCTCACTTCTGACGGAAAACGCGACAAATGGGACGTCAGCGGCCCGCATTTTGCCGGCTGGGAGATCTACCACCTGAAAGGCTCGCCGGTGGATCCCGACCGGCTGTACGCCTCCCAGTCGAGCGGCTGGTTTGGCCAGGTGATTCAGAGGTCTGACGACGGGGGAAAGACATGGGAGGCGGTCGGGAACCAGTTCGTCTACGACGGTGCGCCAGGCACCCACCAGTGGTACGACGGCACTCCCCACCCGTGGGAGTTCAAGCGGGTCTGGCACCTGGAACCCTCCCTCAATGATCGCGACACGGTGTACGCCGGAGTCGAGGATGCAGCGCTATTCCGCACCACCGACGCCGGCCAATCCTGGCACGAGCTCTCTGGCCTGCGCGGCCACGGCTCGGGGCCCCAATGGCAGCCGGGAGCGGGCGGGCTCTGCCTGCACACCATCCTCATCGATCCGACGAACCATGATCGGATGTACGTCGCCATCTCCTCGGCCGGGGCGTTTCGGACCGACGACCACGGAAAGACCTGGCGGCCGATCAACCGCGGGCTGCGCTCGCAGTACATTCCCGATGAGGACGCCGAAGTCGGCCACTGCGTGCACCGCATCACCATGCACCCGTCGCGGCCCCACGTGCTGTTCATGCAGAAACACTGGGATGTCATGCGCACCGACAATGCCGGCGACTCGTGGACGGAGATAAGCGGAAACCTTCCCACCGACTTCGGCTTCGTCATCGACGTCCATGCGCACGAGCCGGAGACCATCTACGTCCTGCCGATCAAGAGCGACTCGGAGCATTTTCCGCCCGACGGAAAGCTTCGCGTCTACCGCAGTCGCACTGGTGGAGACGACTGGGAAGCGCTGACCAACGGCCTGCCGCAGCACGACTGCTACGTCAATGTGTTGCGGGACGCGATGGCCGTCGATTCGCTCGACAAATGCGGCATCTACTTCGGCACCACGGGCGGACAGGTGTATGTGTCGCCCGACGCCGGCGACACCTGGAAGCCCATCGTCAGAGATCTCCCGGCGGTGGTGTCGGTAGAAGTACAGACGATTGCCGCGCCGTAGCTGACATCATGATCAGGGTGGTGCTACCCGCACATCTGCGAACGTTGGCGGGATCTGGCAGCGGCGACGTGTTGCTCGAAGTACAGGGCCAAGCGACACTCTGTTCCTTGCTCGACGCGCTCGAGGCTCGCTATCCAACGCTGCGCGGCACCATTCGCGACCACGTCACACACAAACGCAGGGCTTTCATCCGGTTCTTTGCGTGCGAGGAAGACCTGTCGCACCAGCCGGCCGACGCTCCCCTGCCGGACGCCGTCGCGTCCGGCGACGAACCGCTTTACGTCGTCGGCGCGATCGCAGGGGGATGAGCCGACCGGTTTCGACGCAGAGGCGCGAAGGCGCAGAGGAAACGCACAGCACGAGCTTGAAATGATTGTGCATCTCATCGACGGGACCTACGAGCTCTTCCGTCATTTCTACGGATTCAAACGCACGAACCAGCCCGAACGGCCGCTTTTCGCGGTTGCGGGCGTACTGGGCACGGTCGTGCAGATGCTCCAGGACGGCGCCACGCATATCGGCGTGGCCACCGATCACGTCATCGAGTCGTTTCGCAACGAGCTCTGGCCCGGGTACAAGACGGGCGCAGGCATCGATCCCGCGTTGTGGGCGCAGTTCCATCCCCTCGAAGAAGCGCTCGTCGCCATGGGCGTCGTGACCTGGCCCATGGTCGAGGTCGAAGCCGACGACGCGCTCGCATCTGCCGCGCGATTGGCGGCCGAAGATGCGCGTGTTCAGAGGGTGTGCATCTGGACGCCGGACAAAGACCTCGCTCAGTGCGTCGTGGGTGATCGTGTGGTGCAGATGGATCGCCGGAGCGGGGAGATGCGCACCGCCGCATTGGTGCGCGCCAAGTACGGTGTCGACCCGGCTCTGATTCCCGACTACCTCGCGCTCGTCGGCGACGCGGCAGACGGGTATCCAGGCCTTAAGGGCATCGGTGCCAAGACCGCCGCGCGCCTCATCAACCAATACGGCCATCTCGAACAGTTCCCGCCCGAACTGCTGCGAGAGGATCGCGAGCGCGCGCTGCTCTTCAAGTCACTCGCGACGCTGCGCACAGACGCGCCGCTTTTTGCCGATGTCGAGGAGCTGAGATGGAATGGCGCCAGCGACGCGTTCGCCGCAGTCGCGGCCAAGATGGGCGACACCAGATTGGCGGAACGGGTTCGGACGTTGGGCTTCAGAAAACTTTGAGGGCTATACTCAAAAGGTTATGAAACGGAGATTGTCCCGGCTGGTGCTGGCCATCGCCGCGCTCTCGGTCACGACGGTTCTTGCTCAAACACCGTCGACTGGCAGCGGCGCGGCGTTGCACGCGCTGTTCGATCGCGAATGGGAGTGGGAGCTCACGCAGGATCCCCTGTGGGCGTCGTATCTGGGCGACCGTCGATGGAACGACACGTGGCCGGACATCAGCTCGCAGGCCCTTGCCGCCCGGCAGGCTCATCGACAGACGGTGCTGAAAGAGCTCGCGGCGGTTCCGCGCGACCAGCTCTCACCCGCTGATCGGCTCAACTACGACCTGTTCAAACATCAGTACGAGATGACGGTCGAGGGCTTTCAGCACCGTCAGCATCTGATTCGTACGTCGACGCTCGATGGCGTGCAGAATGCCGAGTTCGTCATCGACTCGCTCCGCTTTCAGACCGTCAAGGATTTCGACGACTGGCTCGCACGGCTCGACGCGTTCCCCGCCTATATGGATCAGAACCTCGCGCTCATGCGCGAAGGGATGAAGGCGAACGTGCTCCTTCCGAAGATCATCATCGGGCGCGTGCGAGAGCAGGTGGCGCAACTGGCCAAACAGACGGGCGAGGAGAGCGGATATTACCGTCCGTTTCGCAGCGTGCCCTCGGGATTCAGCGCCGCCGAGCGCGATCGGCTGACGAAGGCCGCCGCAGACCGCGTCCGAACCCGCATCCAGCCCGCCTTCGCGAAACTTCTCGAGTTCATCGATCGAGAATACCTGCCGGCCGGATACGACGGAATCGGCTGGTGGCGCACGAGCAACGGGCTCGCGGGGTATCGCTATTTCTCTCGGTATCACACCACGACGAATCTCGCTCCGCAGGACATCCACGCCCTTGGGTTGAAGGAAGTGGCGCGCATTCGCGCCGAGATGGAAGCCGTCAAGAAACAAGTGGGATTCACGGGCACGCTCGAGGAGTTCTTCACGTACCTGCGAACCGATCCGAAGTTCTTCTATAAAACGGGTGAAGAGCTGCTCGAAGGCTATCGCGCGGTCGCGAAACGCATCGATCCCGAGCTCATCAAGATCAGCCGGAAGCTTCCGCGTGTTCCCTACGGCGTCATTCCCATCCCCGACGCCGTTGCGCCGATGTCGCCCACGGCATATGCAAACGGCGGTGCACCGGACGGTTCGAGGCCGCCGTATTTCTTCGCCAACCTCTACAAGCCAGAAACGCGCCCGAAGTGGGAGATGATGGCGCTGACGCTTCACGAGGCGATGCCTGGACATTGCCTGCAGATATCAGTCGCGCAGGAGCTTGCCGACCTGCCGCACTTCCGGCGCCACGCGTTCTTTACCGCGTACGTCGAGGGATGGGGGCTCTACGCCGAGTCGCTTGGCGAAGACATGGGCTTGTACAAGGACGACCCGTATGCCAAGTTCGGCCAGCTCACCTACGAAATGTGGCGCGCTGTGCGGCTCGTGGTCGATACCGGTATACACGCCATGGAATGGGACCGCGCGCGTGCGATCAAGTACTTCATGGACAACGCCGCGAAGACCGAAAACGACGTCACGAACGAAATCGATCGCTACATCTCGACACCGGGGCAGGCGCTCGCGTACAAGATGGGCGAGCTGAAGATCAAGGAATTGCGCCGGAAGGCGCAGCAGGCACTGGGTGAGAAGTTCGACCTCCGGGATTTCAACGACGTCGTGCTGCAGTCCGGCGCCGTGCCACTCAACATTCTCGAAAGCCGCGTGAACGACTGGCTTGCGGACGCCCCGAAGTAGTCAGGATCCCGAAGACGCTTGCAGGCGCTTCCGGCGAAGATTTGCCCGATAGTTCTGTTCGAGGAAATCGACGCCGTCAGCCGTGATCAGCAGTCGAGCACTATCGTCGCGGGCGACAAACTTCTTCTCCTTCAAATACCAGACCGTGAATTCGAGATGCTCGCGGGGCCGGCCCGTCAATGCTTCGAGTTCGGCAACCGGCATGCCGTCAGCGCCGGGCTCGAGCCGCCGCTTCGCTTGTAGAGCCTCGAGCACCGTGAGCCGGTTGATCTGTTCGAGCTCGAAATCCTCTTCGACTTTCGCGCCGGCGGAGACGAGACGCCAGCGGTCCTGTTTCCGCTGATGATGAATGATGTCGTACTTCGCGCGCTTCTCCGGATCGGACAGCGTTTCGTACGCTTCGTGCACCACCCGAAAGCGCGCAGCGTCGCCAGTTTCGCTGTTGTCGGGATGAAACCTCTGGGCCAGGAGACGGTAGATGCGCTGAATGGTATCGAACTCGGCGGTGGGACTCACCTGCAGCGCTTCGTAGAAGTCGACCTCTTCGGACATGCTCCTACCTTATCGGCGTCAAGATGGCCAGGCTGCATCAACGCCTATTGGAGTGCGCGACACTTCCTGAACAGTTCGTACAGCACGACGCCGCCGGCCGTTGCGACGTTCAGCGATCGTTTCGTGCCGACCATCGGGATGCGGACGCGCGTATCGCACAAGTCAACGATCTCTCGAGGAAGGCCATCGACTTCGTGGCCGAAGATCACGAGTACCGGGAAGTGCGGTTCCCATTCGAAGACATCGGTCGCGCCTTCGACCGTCTCGACGGCCGCGATCTCCCAGCCCTCACGCCGCTGGTTCTCGATAAGGGCGAGCGGATCGGACCTCTCCCACGGAACGTGCTGCTCTGCACCGAGCGCGGTTTTGGCGATCTGCTTGGACGGTGGGGCGCCCGTGAATCCCGATACGTGGAGACGCGACAGGCCCACAGCATCAGCCGTTCGAAAGAAGGCGCCCACGTTGTAGAGACTGCGCACGTTGTGCAGCAGCACGGATACCGGGAGCATATGTGATTTGTATCCTTATAGTTACGGGGGCAGATCGTCCCGATTAATATCAAATTGAGACCGTGTCTCAGTTGATGTAGCATCAACATTACCGTGCCTATCCCACTGACGTCTCTGGAACCGGGCCAGGTTGCACGCCTCGCCGACACGCGCCTCGACACCGAGACACGCTCGCTGCTGCGTTCGCTGGGGTTGACCGACGCCTCGCAGCTCCGCGTCTGCAAACGCGGCGACCCCTTCATCATCCAAGTGCGCACGACGCGCATCGGCGTATCCAGTGCAGTCGCAGGCGGTATTTTCGTCGTGCACGACGACGAAACCCGCCAGCAATGACGGGACCCGCCGCAGACGCTCACACAATCGAGCACGCGCGATCGATCTCCGCGAGCCGCATCGTTCTACTCGGCAATCCAAACACCGGCAAGACCACGCTGTTCAACGCGCTCTGCGGAGCTCGCGCCAAAACCTCGAACTTTCCAGGCACGACGACAGCCATTCGATCGGGTCGCCGCGACCTGGACGGACTTCGGCTCGAGGTCATCGATCTGCCGGGTGTGTACGACCTGCGCTATCACTCCCCCGAAACGCGGATTGCGCGAGACGTGCTCGGAGCCGGGCTGGCCGAGCGGCCCGATGTGATTGTCGTCACGATAGACGCCTGCAACCTCACCAGAAACCTTGTGCTGGTAGGCGAGCTGCTCGCGTACGGGCACCCGCTCGTCATCGCGCTGAACATGGTCGACATCGCGCAACGGCGCGGGCTGACGCTCGACGCCGGTGAGATGTCGCGGCGCCTGGGCGCCCCCGTCGTGCCGACCGTCGCCAGGAGCGGCGTGGGGCTCGCCGCGCTCACGAGTGCGATCGTGGCCGCCGCGTCCGGACACTCGCCCGTCATGCGACCCGACAATCTGCCTGCCGCGGACGCATCCACCGAGGCGTTGACGGCGTGGGCAGACGACGTCGTCGCGCACTCGGTTTCGGGCGCGCGATATGCGCTCGAGCACGATACCCTTACCGAGCGGCTCGATCGTGCGTTTACGCATCCGGTACTCGGCGTCCTCGTCTTCGTCGGCATCATGGGCGGGCTCTTCTGGACGTTGTTCACACTCGCCAGCGTGCCGATGGACCTGATCGAGGTCACCTTCGCCGGCCTCGGCGATTTCATCCGCGGCCAACTGCCCGACGGCCCGGTCCGTGATCTCCTGACTGATGGCATCGTCGGCGGCATCGCGGGCACTGTCGTATTCCTACCGCAGATCTGCCTGCTGTTCTTTCTGATCAGCCTGCTCGAGGACACAGGGTATCTGGCCCGCGCGGCGTTTGTCATGGACCGGCTTCTCTACCGGTTCGGTTTGCCCGGGCAGGCGTTCGTGCCGCTGCTGACGGCGCACGCGTGCGCGCTGCCGGCCATCATGAGCACACGCCTGATCCCTGACCGCCGCGACCGCCTCGCGACGATTCTCATTGCGCCCTTCATGAGCTGCTCGGCGCGGCTCCCTGTTTATGTTCTGCTGACAAGCCTCATCTTCGCGGATCGTCCGGCCTACGCCGCGCTCGCGTTCGCCGGCTGCTATCTCCTGGGAGGATTGGCGGGACTATTCAGTGCGGCGCTCCTGGGACGGACGGTGTTGAAGGGACGGGCACGACCGATGGTGCTCGAGCTGCCGACCTACAAGTGGCCATCGTTCACCAACGCCGTGCTCACAGCGCGCGATCAGGGACTGACGTTCCTGCAAACCGCGGGAACCGTGATCGTGGCCATCTGTGTGGTCATGTGGTGGCTGAGCGCGTACCCGAAAGTCGAACCCGGGCCGGAAGTTGAGGCGATCCGGGCGCAGGCGGCGTTGCCGGGCCTGCCGGCCGAAGAGGTCGAACGGCTCACGGCACGCGCCGATACGCTTCAGAATCGCGCTGAGCAGGCGGGCAGCATCGCGGGGCGTGCGGGGGGGCTCGTCGAGCCGTTCTTCCGTCCGCTCGGATTCGACTGGCAGCTCACGGTCGGCGTGCTCACGAGCTTTCTTGCCCGCGAGGTGTTCGTCTCGACCATGTCTGTCCTGGTCGGAGGCGGTGGCGAGGCCGACGTGGACGCGGGTATCGTCGACCGTATTCGATCGATGACGCGCAACGATGGCACCCCGGTCTTCACGACCGCGACATCGGCGTCCACTCTGGTATTTTTCGTCCTGGCGATGCAGTGCCTGCCGACATTGGCGGTGACACGGAAAGAGACAGGCCGGTTGAAATACGCGCTGCTGCAGCTGGGCTATATGTCAGCCATCGCGTATGTTGCCGCGCTGATTATCCACCAGTCGCTCCGCGCTGCCGGCGTATCATAGAGATTCGACATGCCGGTGCTCGTTCAACACGCCCTCGTCACGCTGGCCGCCATCGTCGCGGCGTCGATTGTCGTACGCCGCGTGTTCACGACTGTGCGACCCGTCAGCGGTGCGGCACCCAAGTGCGCGTCGTGCCCTTCCGCACAGGCTCACGGCGAGCGCCGCGCGGCACCCACAGCGCCACAGGAGCCTTCCTACGGCGCGGGGGCTTCAAAAATCTGACGGATTTCGCACTCGCCTTCGCCAACGACCTCCAGAAACTCTTTCGCGAGCTGAATTGCGTGCTCTTTGGATCGTGCCTGAAGAATCGCGAAGCCGCCCACGACTTCTTTCGACTCCGCGAACGGGCCATCCTTGACGGTCACCTTCGAGCCATCCTTCCGGACGCGCGCGCCCAGCGCCGTCGGTAGACAACCTTCCGTCGCAACCAGCTCGCCGGTCTTCATGAACTTCTCGATGAGCGCGCCCATTCGGCTCATCTCCTCTTGCGTTGGTGGCTGGCCGGTTTCGACACTCTTATAAATCGATAGGTATCGCATCTGTCCTCTCCTTCTATGTTGGTCAAAATCTATCCTCTACCAACACGTCGAACGAGGCGGTGCGAAATCGACAGCCGTCGGCAAGAATTTTCTGCCGGGCGGTGTCTCTATGCCACCGGCGCCGGGGTTGGCGCCTGCAACGCGGTCTCCGGCGATCGGGGAATGATCGCCCATGCCACTATGTAAGCGATGACTCCGCCGACGATCGCGCCACAGAAGATTGAAAGGATTGCCCACAGCAAACGGATGGGCGTGGCATCGACGCCGAAGTATTCGGCCAGACCGCCGCACACGCCTGCAACCTTCTGATCGGTGCTCGATCGCATGAGCCGCCGGCCGGCCGGCACCGTTGCAGGCTCGGTCGCCTCGGGCATGACCAACCACGCCGCGATATAGGCCAGCACACCGCCGATAATCGCACCGGGCACGATCGACAACACCACCCAGGCCGCGCGAACGAACACCACGTCGATGTCGAGGTAATCGGCAAGCCCCGCGCAGACACCCGCAATTTGTGCCTGTTCCCGGGAACGCGTCAGACGACGGATGGGCATGATGACCTCCTGCTGACAGATATACGGGCAGGCAGCGCCGGAGGTTTCAGAGGGCTATTCCCGATTCTTTCTGATGGTGTCGGAATACTCGGACGTGGAATACGCCGTAATCGAGCCGTCTGGCCATTCACGCACGACGAGCAGCTCCTCGAACTGGTCCACGAAGACCAGCGGCCACTCCCGCGTCGGCGTCTTGTGCCTGAGCGCAACCATCTGTTTGATGCTGTCGAGCTGACGTCTGAGTTCGGGATCGAACCAGTCCCACATGGGACAAGTATTGCAGGACCGCCGCGTTCGGTCACGACATATCGTGGGATGAGCCGGGTCTGCACAGTCAGCTCCGCGTGGAGCGCACGATGCACCGAAATCCCACGTGGCACGTCGATGTGTCGATCGGCTCAGGAAACCGTGCGGCCGGACGATAACGCCGGCAATAGTTGGGCGCGCACAGGTGCGAGCCGCCCTTCAGGACTTTGCGCGGAATTTTGATCTCAGGCTGCGACGGATCGTAGCTGTGTTCGAGCGGCGGGCCCAGTGGATTGCGCGGAATGCAGCAGGCCTTGGGTGCGTCGTGCGGATGCGCCGGAACGTACCAGTCCGACGTCCATTCCCAGACATTGCCAATCATGTCGACCAGACCGTAACCATTTGGAGGAAAGGCTCCGACCGGCGACGTTCCTTCGAACCCATCCTGCACGAAGCTCTGCCACGGAAACTCCCCCTGCCACGTGTTCGCGAGGTGCCGGTGCCCGGCGAGAAGCTCGTCGCCCCACGCGTAGATGGCGCCATCCAGACCGCCGCGCGCGCCGAACTCCCATTCGGCCTCGGTTGGCAGGCTCTTGCCCTCCCATTGCGCGAACGCCTCGGCGTCGCTATACGTCACGTGCACGGCCGGATGCCGTTTGCGTCGCTCGATGGAGCTTTCAGGCCCCTGCGGATGGCGCCAATCCGCCGCACGCACGTAGTGCCACCACGTCACGCCATCGCGTGGATTGGGGCGCTCGTCTGGCCTCACGAACACGAGCGATCCGGCATACAGCATCTCGGGCAGGGCGCCCGGATACTGTTCGGGGTCGGGAGGAATTTCCGCGAATGTCCGGTGTCCTGTCTCTTCGACGAATCGCGCGAAGCGCTCGTTGGTCACCGGCGCGCGATCCATCCAGAACCCATCGACCGTCGCTCGGTGGACCGGCCGCTCCTCCGCATAGTGATCGGCAGACCCCATGCGGAACGTTCCGCCCGGTATCCAGACCATGTCCGGAAACGGCGGATGGTCCGGACGTACGCAAACATCGATCTGCTCGTTGACGGCCATGCAGCCTCCTACACAACAGCTTTCCAAACGAAGGTGAGAACGTCTCTCACCGATACCAGAGCAAAGAGCAACGGGATGAACGGAAGCAGCACCGTGACGACCAGCTGTACGACGACAGTCCAATCGATCAGGATCAGACGGCTCTGCCGCACGTTCGACACGATGCTGAACAAGTCAGTGGTCGCAGAAAAGTCCGGCGCCTCCAGAGCGCTTTCGGTCACTTGAGTTCCTCCGGTCAGCCATCGCGCCTCGAAGCAGCGTCCCACTCTCGTCGCAAGGACGCCGTAGTCGAACAGGCCCTGCGCCTTCAACTGCCACAAGTGCGGTTCGAATACCAGGAGTGGGCCGGCAAACGCGACCAGGGCGACAACCGGCGTCGCAATGATCCGTTGTTGAAACGTCAAAGGCGACAAGCCGTCGACGATGACGCCTTCCGTGGCTCGCGCCGCCATCAACACGCCGAAGGTAAACGCCAGCGGAAGCAAGGCGTACACCGAAGTCGTGACGAAGAGGAGTCCTCCCACAAGATCGGCATGGGCAGGAACCAGCCGGAGATGCATCCTGGAGATTCTCCAGAGCACCCAGGTCCAGGCGCAGAGCCGGACGAGGCTCCTCAGCAGGAGGACCAGAAACAGCGGATGGCTGACGAACAAGCGCCACCACCCTGCCCATGATTTCTGCCGCAGTCCGTCACGCACCGGTTCCGCCCAGCTCGAGATCGCTGTCACGTCGTAGACGTCACGCGCTCCGAACGTGATCCCGTACGCCAGAGCGACGAGCGCCACCTCCATCCACAGGCTTCCGAGAACGTGCCCGGTCCCGATGCCCAACTCCGCGAAGCGCTCGTGATCCTCGTCCGCCACGAAACCGCCGTCGGCGAATTCCCGATAGATGCGGCACAGCTGCGGCACATAGATCGACTCAGCGATGACGAAAAGCGGTACGGCTATCGCGTAGCGAGCCGTCGCGAGAAAGTCGAGCAGAAGCGCCTCGTGCGGCTCCCCTCCGGTGGCAAGCCCCTGCCCGGCGGCCAGGAGGACGAGCGGCGGCCAGGAAAGGAGGAACGCAACGGCCGCGCACCGCAGCACACTCGCACGCGCGAGGCGTCGTAAGGTCAGCAACCAATCGAGATGTTGAACGGGACCCTGGCCAAACGGTGTCGAGTCGTACTCGATCATCGAATGCCATGAGCAATCCGTGTGCCCCGCCACGCGTCGCGGACCGGCTGTTGGCCCCGCAGTTACCACGAGTCGACGCGGAAGCCGCGAACCCTCGCGGCAGCTCCGGCTTCTCGAGCGGTGCGCCGGGTTCGTGGAACACAACCTGCAAGAGCAGACTGCAGCCCATGGATCTACCGGACACCAAACTTGCGCCGTGGCAACGTACGATGTGGCCGCTCCTGCCGGTCAACAAGTTCCGGCCGCTGTCTGCGACGGTCAAAGTCGAAATCGCGGCGCAATGTCATGCAGGAAAAGTCAAACCGTACAACGAGGACAACTACCTGGTGCTCCATCTCGCGCGGAGTCAAGACGTCATCACAAGCAGTCTGTCTGACGCCGAGCTGCCCGGCGCGTTCGAAGAGCACGCATACTTCATGGCGGTCGCCGATGGCATAGGCGGCGCAGGTACGGGTTCAGTGGCCAGCCGGCTCGCATTGAGCGCCATCGCCCAACTGTCCCTCCAATTCGGAAAGTGGAACGTTCGAGTCGATTCCCACGTTGCCGACGAGATCAAGAACAACGCAGAATGGTTTGCCACCAGGGTCCAGGAGATCGTGACCAGCCACAGCTTGTCGGACCGCGGTTTATCGACGATGGCTGCGGCAGTCACTTCGGCATACAGCGCAGGCGACGACCTCTTCGTTGCGCACGTCGGTCACTGCCGCGCGTACATCTTTCGCGAAGGCAATCTGATCGCGCTGACCAAAGACCACACCCTTGCCGCAGAAGGCTATTCCGGCCCCTCAGGTATCGAGCATTTCACAGACGATCTGCATCACATTCTGACCCACGCTATCGGCGGCAGCTTCGACGAACTCATCAAGATCGAACACTTCCACCTCGTCCACGGCGACTGCCTCCTTCTCTGCACCAACGGACTGACGGATCTTGTCGAAGACTTCCGCATTGCCGACGTGCTGATCGGCAGGCGCAAACTGGACGACCAGTGCCGCGCGCTCATCGACCTTGCTCTCGATGCCGGCGGGACGGATAACGTCTCGATCATCCTCGCTCAATACGCCATACCGCAATCTGATCCGGACGTGTAGCGAAGCTCACCAGTCGCTCTTCGAATCAGACGCTTGTGCTCGCCCGATTCAGAGAGTGCCCAAGGTTGGTTGCTTCGCGCCCTTGGGCTCGTAAGCGCGTGCCGCCCACGCGACCAACTGGTGGTCGTCCCAACTCGCGATCTGTCGAGTGCTCGGCGCTCGTTCACGTCCCATTGCAAGAACCTCGCTCAGCGAAAAGTCGCCGGGAATCGGCCTTCGATTCAGGAGTACGGCGGCACCGCTCGCCGGCGACCACGACATGTCAAGGTTACTCACGAAGGAACGCCAGGACGAACGCAAGGATGCCGAGAAAGGAGATGACGGTTGCGACAAGCCCTGCAACGGAGCGTGGAGGCGTCCGGCCGCTGCCACGGTAGAGCTCGCGGAGCTCCGTTCGGTGCTGGAGCGTTGCAAGCGTCAGTGAACCGATGCCCAGCGCAATCATGATCATCCCGAACTCTCGAGGGCTGATGACACGGTGAATCACACGTCCGCTTTGATTCTCCTGAAGAAACTGGAAGGCCTTGTAAATCGTGAACCCGAATGAGATCAGCGACGCTGCCGTCCTGACCCACGCCATCAGTGTGCGCTCCAGGGCGAGGCGCGTACGTTCGAGAGCAAGATTCGTCCGCTCCTGTGCCAGGCTGTTGGCGTCTGCCGTCACAGGTGGCCCGCCTTCTGCGATCGTGGCCAATGCCGTGCGATGCGGTTCGCCGGGCCGCGCAGCAGAAGGTACGGAAGAAACGCGAGCGTGAAGACGACAATGACGAGCTGGAGCGGATGGAAACGACGAAACACCAGCCACTGATAGATGAGGTCCATGACGGAACCGAGAAGAATGACGCGCAGCACCGCACGCCATCCTTCAGCCAGCAGGCGGACGCCTTCTGACGGATTCGTCAGGATGGACCAGAAGTAGGCAGGCTCATCGTTCCTGGCGTCTTTGATACCGTCGCGCACGGCATAGATCGCCGCCATCGTCGGTTGAAGAATGAACCGGAACGTCATCGGGCCCGTCAGGCGGCCCGTCAGATCGGTCCACATCTGTGCGAACAACTCGTCCATGGCCATATACCTCACTCGGTCACGCGCTGGAGTGGGTAACTGGCGCTACAAGGAACGTGCCTTCCGCGGGGAACGTCGGATTCGAACGCAGGGAGACTCAGCAGGAATCGGCGGGCTTCGCTACGACAGAGGGCTGTCCCACAACAGCCACTTCTATGGCCTCTACGAGGGCCGCGTCAGTCAACGGTTTGGCGAGCAGCACGCACGCACCGCATCGCGCCGCTTTGGCCGTGAGCGTGACGTCGGCATCCCCCGTCATCAGAATCACGGGCATCGGAATGCCGGATGCCCGAAGGAACTTCACGAGCGTGAACCCTGTTTCGCCGGGCATGCGAACATCGACGAGCGCGCAGTCGAGGCGCTGAATGGCGCAGCTTCTCAGAAAGTCGTCGGCGTTGGCATAGGCTTCGACGTCGTACCCCGCGTAACGCAACAGCCTGAACAACGCGCGTCTGACCGATGCGTCGTCGTCAACGAGGGCCACGCGTATGGGCTTGGTCATCACACAGGTGTCGCGTTGGACGGCAGGGCGAACTCGAAGCGCGCTCCCCGGCGCGCACTCCGTCCCAGCCAGATCGACCCCTGGTGCGATTCAACGATCGACTTGGCGATCGACAGCCCCATGCCCATACCATCGGCCTTGGTCGTGTAGAACGGATCGAAGACGCGCTCCAGCGCTTCGTGCGGTACACCGTCGCCAGAATCCTGCACGGTGACGTGCACGGTTCCCACGTGCGTCAGCTCGCTTTCGACGGTAATCGTCCTCTCTGGCGGGTTGACACTCGACACGGCATCCATGGCATTGAGAAGCAGGTTCAGAATCAACTGACGGAGCTCGACGGGATCGCCGAGAATCGTGAGCGGAATGGCCGACAGGCGAAGATCGAAGCGAAGATTGCGTATGATGGCATCGCTCCGCAGCAGACTCGCCACGTCGAGAATGACGCCGTTCAGATCGAGCGGGACATTTTCAAACTCACTCTTGCGCAGCCACTTCCGGATTCGCAGAATCGTCTCGGCCGCGCGTTTCTCGTCGGCGATGATGTCGTCGAGCACCTCTCTCAGTTCCACGAGGTCCGGCGACGGCGTTCCCAGCATCAGCCTGGCCGCCTGCGCGTTGCCCAGTATTCCAGTCAGCGGCTGGTTCAGCTCGTGAGCAAGCGACGCTGTCAGCTCTCCCATGCTCCGCTGCCGGCTCACATGTGCCAGTTCTGCTCTGCTCTTCTGCGCCTCCAATTCCGCGCGGATCCGCTCGTCTTCACCATGCCGACGGGCCAGAACGTTGGCAAACGCTTCGGCAATGAGTTGCAGCCGGCTCGTGTCGTCCTGCTTCCACGGGAGGAACTGGGAGCGTCGCATCGCAAGGCCGCCAAAAATCTGATCGCCCGACCTCAATGCCGCAACTGCCAACGAGTCGGACAGCACGGCGATGTCATGCTCACGAACCCATTCGAACAGTACCGGTGTGCGCCACCGGTCGTCATCTGCTGCCGCCGACTCCGGCAGGCGGGACCACGAGTGCGTGACCTTCCATTCGGAGTGGCCCTGGCCGGCTTGAAGCAGGAGCACCTCCTCGACGCCGAAGAACTCGCCACAACGACGGAGGCAGCTTGTAAAGTGCTCCGATATGTCCGACGTCGGCCGTCGGACGAACTCGGTTGACAGATGCGAGAGCAGCCGTTCGAACTTGAGTCGATTCCGCAAATCGGCCGCCGCCTGCCTCCGTTCTTCAACGATGGCCGAGAGACACATCAGCGGCAGGGCCTCGGCGATGAGAAACGTCTGGACGGCGAGCACGCCCTCGGCCGCCACCAGCGCCGAAAACGGACCTCGTCCGTGGATGCCCATCCAGATCAGAGCGGCCGCGATGATCGCCAGGGACATGCTTGCGCCAGCGGGGCCGAACCGCAACGCGGCAAGGAGCACCAAGGGCAGGGGAAACGCGAGCGAGATCGCCGGAAGCCCCGACATCGGCCAGAGCCGTTGGACGTGGTCGCCAAATACCGCGACGGCGATCGCCGCGGTGACGAGGGCAAGCACGACGGCCTCGGCGAAGCGACGATGGGACGCAGCGCTGATCCTTCGCCATCCCGACGAGATCAAGATGACCGCCGGAGGGACCAGCGTCAGTTCAGTCAGTGCGTTTGCAGGAACTCGAGTGGTCCAGATCGTCCAATAGCGCTCGTCAGTCATCCGCGCCACGATCGCGGCATCAAGGAACGAGGAGACGAGGGGTGCTGTAAGGACGGCGCCGATGATGAACACGGCCATCCGGCGCAGCGTATCGAACCGGTCTGGACGGTCGCTGAAGATGCGGACGATCGTCGCGGCGATTAACGCCTCTCCGCAATTCGAGATGAACAGCAGCGGCACCATCGCCGGGGGCGTGACGACAGGAAGCTCGACGAGAAGATGAGCAGGGAGGGCGGCAAGCAGGTAGATCCACCACCTACGGGGGTTCGACAGCAGCAGCGCCGTCGTCAGAATCGCATTGGGCGGCCACAGAATCGATGTCGTGGCCTGCGGGAACCCGAGACGAAACCCGACTTGTGCGCCGATGGCATAGGCCACCGCCGTTGCCAACGGCCCTTTTCCGATGCTGCTCAATGTCCGTAGAGCAGCGCTACCCGCGAGCACTGCGTCGGCCAGATGACGCACAATGCAGACTAACTGGTGGCGCACGCCCTGGTCCATACGACTTAGGTCGTATGGACCACATTGCGTGAAAATCTGTACTCTTGTGACCTTCTCTCTGGCACCCAGCGCCTTAGAATAAGGTCGTGTCATCGCTCTTGCGAGAATCCGTCGATTCTTCGACCGTCCACGTCATCGATGACGATGATTCCGTGCGTCGATCTCTGTGCCGACTGCTCAAGTCGGCCCATCACACAGTTCATGACTTTCCGTCGGCCGAAGCCTTTCTCGAACAGTGCCGGATAGATGTGCCCGGCTGCCTTCTCGTCGACCTCAAAATGCCTGCGAAGTCGGGCCTGGATCTGGTTGAGACGCTCGAACAACATGGCTCACCCTTCAGCGTGATTCTCATGACCGGGTGGGGAGAAATCCAGGACAGCGTGAAGGCCATGAAGATGGGCGCTGTCGACTTCCTGACCAAACCGCTCGACGCCGATCAGATTCTCAGGACCGTCGAGATCGCGATGAATCTCAGCCGGCAGCGCTATCGGCAGAAGATCGACAGGGCACGGCTGTCACAGCTTTTCGATCACCTGACACCTCGCGAGCGGCAGGTCTGCGAGCTGGTGTCGCTCGGGTTACCGAACAAGCAGATCGCGTCCAGGCTTGGTGCCTCGGAAAAGACGGTCAAGATTCACCGGGGCCGGGTCATGTCGAAACTGGAGGTCAGCTCGGTGGCCGAGCTGGTCCGGTTCGTCGATCGACTCCAGCGTTAATCCGAACGCGGCCGAGAGCCATCGCGCTTCCACGCGAACGACAGCCCCGCAAAATCGGTCCCGCGACTGAAATCTCCCCACGTCCAGATCTTCGTCAGGTTCAGGAACATCACCGTTCGGCGGGTTTCGCCGACCAGACGAAATTCAATCAGCCGGACGCTGATGCCCCAATTGAGGGCTGTGATCGGCCGCCAGCGGCTGGAACTGGCGGTATCCCCCGACTGCATTGCCACCATCACGCCCGGCGGGCCGAAGAGATGAACTCGTCCGAATTCGGCGATCGTCAGATGAGCGCCGACGAGGCCGACGAAGGTCGCGCCGCCGCCGATCTCCGGAGGAGCACCCAGCAGATCGAGGTGGACACGGTCGAAAAACGAGCTCTTCGTGGGTTTCTCGCGCTCGAGGCGCTCACGCTCGCGCTCGCAGGATGAGGGATTGTCGCATTCGGCATTCTGCACGGTGGTTCCGGCTGGCGGAGCTTGTGCGGCGACTGCCGGACGCGGCTCAATCAGCAGCAAGAACACGGCGAGCCAACGGAATGCTCTGTCACACATTTGTCTTATTCGTCGAGTACCACAACGATTCGTACGCCGATCTCGACCATCACCATCCGACTGCAACAAATCGTCCCGCGATCGTGTGCACGCGCGAACAATCGACAGTCTTGTCGGATGACGGCGTAGGCCCTTTGGCTGATTGATTCCACTGTCGACGGCCCCTAATCTTGACCAGTCACACACGTCCTGTGTGATCGTTCGAATCCGTATTGGAGGTCGCATGCCCACAACCCTCACCGCCCACGTTCCTGGTGCGGAGACAGACAGCTTGTCCGTATTGCTGACTCAACTTTCCGTGCATCTGGAGAGCGCAGCACCTGATGCAGTGGAGCAAGAGATACGCCACGCGCTGAAACGCCTGGCGACGGACGTCAACCTCGACGATGCAACCCTCGCAGTGGTCGAGCTCGAAGGGGGAGCCAGACGTCGGGCGAAAGTGCTGTCGACCGGCAGTGCGGTCGAACATTCCGTGACCGACCTCGCATCAGAGTCGTGGCTCATTGAAAAAGCGGCGACGTCGGATTCGGTTCTGCTCACGAGCGAGCACCACGAGCCCTCGTTAGCCATCGCCGACAGGCTGCACAGAATCTGGAGCTCCGGCATCCGGGCGTTGATCGCGGTCTCGTGGAAGACGCGGTACGAAAACGTGGCGACGGCGATTCTGTGTTTTCGCGGGGGCCGCGACAATCTCGTGTCTCTTTCGAGGGATCGATCGTCGGTGCTCGACTTCGCCAGACGAGTGGGCGTGCTCCTTCTCGGACGCGCCGCTGTGACCCCATTGGATCTGAACGCCGTGCGGCATATGAAGAGACTGCCGCTTGCCGCCGCTCCGCGCAGCGCCCAAGCCATGGCGCCTCGAGACGATGGAATCGTCGGCGAGAGTGGCGCGTGGCGTTACGTCATGTTCAGAGTCGACCAGGTCGCCGAAACGCAAGCCACGGTCCTCCTGCTCGGTGAAACCGGAACCGGCAAAGAGCTGGTCGCGCGCGCCATTCATCGCAGGAGCACCCGGCGTCAGAATCGGTTCGTCGCCTTGAATTGCTCGGCGCTGCCCGCCACGCTTATCGAGAGCGAGCTGTTCGGACACGAGCGCGGCGCGTTCACCGGGGCGAGCGTGAGCCAGGCCGGACGCTTCGAGCTGGCGCACCGCGGGACCCTCTTCCTCGACGAAGCCGGTGATCTTCCGCTCGAGCTTCAGCCGAAGCTCCTTAGAGTGTTGCAGGAGGGACAACTCGATCGTCTCGGAAGCACCCACACGACGAACATCGACGTGCGGGTGATCGCCGCCACCAACCGCGACCTCATGAACGATGTCCGCAACGAGCGTTTCCGGCGCGATCTCTACTATCGCCTCAACGTGTTTCCGATTACGCTGCCGGCCCTGCGCGAACGAGTGGAAGACATTCCACTACTGGCCGAGCACTTCGTCGAGCGCTTCTCGCTCCAGCTGCGAAAGCCAGTGAGACCGATTTCGAAACCGGTGATGCGCATGCTGCAGGATCATCACTGGCCCGGGAACATCCGCGAGCTCGAGAACGTGATTCAGCGCGCGATCATCCTGTCGTCGGGTGGCGTGATGTCGATCGATGACGTGTGTCTGTCGAGCCTGGCCGATCCGGCGGGCACGATCGCGAGCGCGAGTGAAACGACGTTACAGGCCGTCGAACGCAGCCACATCCTGCGGATTCTGGCCTCGACGTCGTGGCGCATCGAAGGTCCTCGCGGCGCCGCGCGCGCGCTCGGACTGAAACCAAGCACGCTGCGGAGCCGCCTGCAGAGACTGTCGATCAGACGCGCGAGCTGAGCTCGTCCACGGCCTTTCGTGTATGGTCACGATTGGCCGCGGACGAGCGTTACGTGTGCCCGGCTATCTTGACGTGCGGCGCGGCACAGCCCGCCGGCTTTGCCGCCTCGCGCGCTCAGTCGGCCGGAAACTGCGGCCCCGCGTTGTACACGAGCGATCGTCCCTGCGCGTTCAGCACGGACGCCGCGTGGAAGTCCCCCGCCTTCCGCAGCCCCGGAATGAAGAACTTCATGACTAATTCCGCGTCGGTGTAGTGCATATGAGTATCCTCTTCCGGGAGGAACGTCATGACGCGCAGCCGAATCGTACGAAGGTTACTCTGCCTGGCGGTCTATTCGTTGGCATTGGCGTGGCCCCTGGCTGGTACGGCTGTCGCTCAAGAGCGACCGGGTCCCGCCATCGACATCGCCGCCGGCTGGGTCGGATTCGCGGACGACGGGATTGTGAGCGAGGGCATGTTCGGCGGCAGCGCTCGATGGTATCTCCTTCCACGGATCAGCATCGGACCCGAAATCGTCTACATGAGCGGCAGCAATCACAGCCACCTGGTCGTCACCGGCAATCTCACCTTTGACCTCCTCTCGCCGATCGCTGGGAAACCGCGCCGCGTGACGCCCTTTGTCGTTGCGGGCGCTGGACTGTTTCAGACGCGCAATACGTTCCTCACTGGTGACTTTACGTCGAGCGAAGGGGCGTTCACGGCGGGCGGCGGCGTAAGGGCCCTCGCAGGCGACCGCGTCACCATCGGAATCGATGCACGTGTGGGGTGGGAGCCGCACGTACGCGTCAATGGATTCGTCGGTGTAAGTTTCTGACGTCATGACACTGTCACGACGCATGCTGCTCGCATTGTCGGAATCCGCGTGGCTGCGGGCACGCGCGCCGCGGTGGTGGTTCGTGAGGAAGGCCGCCACGCGATTCATGCCAGGCGAGACAGTCGACGATGCCTTCGCGGCCGCTCAGGCATTGCGCGAACTCGGAATCGGAACAGTGCTCACGCAACTGGGTGAGAACGTGTCCGACGCGGCGAGCGCCGACGAAGTGGTGCGTCACTACTCGGACGTGTTGACCAGGATCTCCACGAGCGGATTGAGCTGTGAGATTTCGGTGAAGCTCACCCAGCTCGGGCTCGATGTCGACACGGAAGGTTGTCATGCGAATCTCCGGGCACTCGTCGAGCTCGCCAGCCACCACCGGATTCGCGTGTGGATTGACATGGAACAACACGCGTATCTGGAACGGACGCTGATGATTTACCGGCGGCTGCTGTCGGGGTTTCAGAATGTCGGCGTGTGCCTGCAAGCCTATCTTTACCGCACGGGCGACGACCTGCAGTCACTGCTTCCGCTCGGCGGGGGCATTCGCCTCGTGAAGGGAGCCTATCGAGAGCCCGCCAGCATCGCGTATCCGAAGAAACGCGACGTCGACGCAAACTTCATTGCCCTTGCGAAGCAGATGCTCGCCGCCACTAGCGGCCCGCGCTCGCCATGCCTGGTGTTCGGCACTCATGATCCACGGATGCTCGAAAGCATTGCGAATCACGCAGAACGCTCACAAATTGCGCGCGACGCATTCGAGGTCCACTTGCTGTTCGGCATTCAACGCGCGGAGCAGCTTCGCCTCGCGCGCGAGGGTTATCGAGTACGCGTCCTCATCAGCTATGGCGATCAGTGGTTCGCGTGGTACATGCGACGGTTGGCCGAGCGGCCGGCCAATGTTCTGTTCGCCGTCCGGGCGATGTTCTCGTAACGCAGAGGTTCTTTGAACGCGAAGGTAGAACCCCGAACGGCTGGCTGCGCCGTCAACCCAAGTGCCGTTTGGGACTGAACTCCTAACAAGCGGTTTCAAAACTCGCATGGGCGTTCACGCGGGTTTTGAAACCGGTTCTAGACTAGCTAGTCTCCTGTTCGCATTTCTCCGTGGTTCCGTGTCGCCCAGGCGAGCAGCACGATCGACACCGAAGCAATCCCGACCACGCGGCCGATTCCGGACGCGAAGATGACGGCGCCGTTGACGAACATGAAGACAAAAAAGACGAGCCGCCACGTCTCGATTCGGAGCGAGCGTGACGCATGCGAGGCCGGCGCGAGCCACCACCAACAGACGTCGCCAAGCCAAAGCGCCAGGAATACGTAGTTGACGTAGATTCCACCCCGCCAGCCCATCCCGAATCGGTCGGCTGCCTGCTGTACGGTAGCCGCGACGGCGGCTTCGTGGTTCCACCCATAGACCAGCTCGAAGGCCAGGACGACGTGGACGAACGCCAGGGCGACGCCGGCCGTCCAGATGGCACGCGCCACTCGATCGGACACGGCTGAACGTCGCATCAGCGCCTCGCCAGCGGCCCAGGCGACCGTCGCCAGGATCATCGTGCCACGTACAACAATGAGAACAGTCACGGCATCGATATTGTTATCATGTCCGCTCACCGAGCTCCCGTTGAAAGGAGATCTTCATGGCGCTCGTTCGACGCATCGTCTCCATCGCCGCCGTCGTTCTGTTCGCACTCCTGCTCGTCGGTGGTGGCTGGCTCATCGGCCGACTCGGCATCGGGAGTGTCGTCGATCCGGCCTCGCTCAACGACTCTGAGCGACAGTTCATGGAGCGAATGCGCGACGTGAGCCTGGTAGGCTCGTTCACGGTGGCCGGCCGGGAGGATCGCACTCCGCGCCCCGATCGCTACGACATCTCCAGCGTGGAGAAAGTCGGCGACGATCTGTGGCGGTTCAACGCCAAGATGGACTGCTGCGGCGTCAGTGGTGCAATACCGGTCGTCGTCCCCATGCGGTGGAGTGGCGACACGCCGATGATCATGATGACCGATACGGCACTGCCCGGCCTGGGCACCTTCACCGTCCGGCTGTTTTTCTCCAACGATCGGTATGCCGGTACCTGGCAACACGGCGAGAGAGGCGGGCACATGTCTGGTCGCATCGAGAAACGGATTCGAACGGGCGGAACCTGAAAGGGACAACGGCCGTCTAGATCCTGAAGCGCCTTGGGGGGCCTGATACAATGCGCACACAACGGACGCTACTGTGAGCAAAAAGTGGTACAGCTTTTTTGTCGTCACCGACGAGCCGGCTGATCCGTCGGCGGCTTCGACGCCCGCACCCGAGCCGCAGCGGGTCTCCGATGTCGTGCCGGATGCCGGGCTGGACGTGGCGCCGCCCAAGTCGGCGACTGTTCCGGTCGATCTCAGCTCCGTCTACGATGCCGCGAAAATCCCCGCGCCCGCTCACGGGTATACGGTGCTCAAGGTCGCGGAGATGCTGCAGAACGAGCACATCCGCGCATTGCCGGCCGACGTCAAACGCAAGTCCCTGATGGTGGCACTCGACGCCGCTGGGGTGAAAGTGACCGAGATCGTCGAGGACGCCGTTCGGCGCGACCGTGCGCTCGACACATACGAACGAGTCCTGCTGAAATCCGTGGAGGATCTCCGAGCGCAGACTGCTGCCGATAATCAGCGTATCGAAGATGAGATTGCGCAGCGCGTGGCCGAGCTCCGCGCCAGGATCGACGAGAACACGAAGAAAGCCAGGCGCGAGGAGGAAGAGTTTCTCGCGTGGCAGACCCGGAAGCACCAGGAGGAAGAGACCATCGCAACGGCCGTGAGCTACTTCGTGTCGGAAAGCCCGATTACGCGCTAGCCGGTCGCTGGTGGCTCGTAGCTACGAGCTACCAGCCACGAGCTACTAGCTAGCCAACAAGGAGACGCCGATGTTCGCCAGATTGAGTCGTCTGTTCAGGGCCTGGATGGGCTTCTTCATCACGGCGGCCGAAGACCCCGAGGTGATGCTCCAGGATGCCATCGAAGAGATGCGGATGACGATGCCGAAGCTCAATTCCGTGCTCGTCGCCACACGCGCGACCGTGATCAGACTCGAGGAAGAGCGCGATGCGCTTCTCAGACAGGAGCGGAACCTGACTGGGTCGATCCAGGCGGCCCTGCGGGAGGGGTCTGCCGCCGCGCGAAGCGTCGCCGAGGAAGACGCGCTTCAGCTCCAACAGCTCAGAACGGATCTGACCAGCACGCAGGAACAATTGGCATCGGCGGCCAAAGCGCACGACAGCGCGAAGATTTCGGTCGACGCGCTCAAGGGCAAGCTCAAAGAGCGCATCGAGATGAGCCAGCGCGCGCTGAAGGAACGCCAGAAGGCTCAGGTGATGAAAGTCGCGGCCGATGCGATCGTCGAGCTCCAGTCGTACGGGGTCGCCTCGACCGCAGACAAGTTCCTCGAGCAGATTAAACAGGAAGTGGCCGAGTCGAAGGCGGCCGTCGAAGTGGCGACGGGCTCGATCGACACCGGCGCGATCGAGCGCGATCGCACCGCGCGGAAACTCAAGGCCGCCAGTATCCTTCAGCAGTTCGAAGCGGAGATGGGCATCACTGCACCTCCGGCCGCCACAAGCTCGTCCGTGACGCCGAGCGTCGGCAGCCGCGTCGGCGAGAAGTCCGGGTCGTAGCCCGTTCGATGGCACCTCCCGACAAGGACGTGTCGGCTGGCTCGATCCTGCGAGAACTGATCGTCAATCAGTACCAAGCCATCGTACTGGGCGGCACCGCGCTCGTCTCGCTCATCGCCCTGAATCCGCTGCCGCTGCTCTTTCTGGTGGGGACGGAACTGGTCCTGCTGCCGATACTCGACTCGGGGCCCCTGCGCCGCCGGGTGGCTCGCCGCCGTCTGGAGCTCGCGCGCGCCGATGCCGCCGCCAGGCGATCGGCCTTCATCGCGGACCTCACCCCGCCAAGCGCGAAACGCTTTGAAGCGATGGAACACCTGTGCCGGCTCATCGAAACGAACTATCAAAGCCTGACGGGGATCTCCCAGGCATATCTCTCCGAGCAGCGCGGCAAGCTCGACACGATCCTTCAGGGGTACTTAAACCGTTTGATGGCCGTGCAGCGATACGAGCGCCTTCCGGCCCGTCGCACGACCGCGGATGTCGAGGAAGAGATCGCCCTTCTCGAGCAGGAACTGGCAGAGCCCGGCGTACCCGAGCGCGCCGTCGCCGCGCTCAAGAAGAATGTCGAGCTCAAGCGCCGGTTGCTCGCGTCGTTGTCGGAGGTGGACGGCACCGTGAAGGCGCTCGTCACCGAGCTCGATTCCATCGAGTCGCTGCTCGAAGTGCTGCACCAGAATTCGATTTCCCTGCGCGACCCCCAGGCTATCTCTGAAGACCTCGATGCGATCGTTCGACAGTCTGAAGATTCCGAGCGCATCGTGCGCGAGGTGGAGTCGATGCTCAGAAACGACACCGA
The DNA here is from genome assembly GCA_963782595.1 of Vicinamibacterales bacterium. Lineage (GTDB taxonomy): Bacteria > Acidobacteriota > Vicinamibacteria > Vicinamibacterales > JAMQPK01 > JAMQPK01. Next base: position 72,277 of record CAWAKJ010000001.1, read on the forward strand.
CGGCTGGCAGAGCAGCCTCATGCGCGAAGCGCCGCCGGCCGTACCCGACAACACGCCTCCGACCAGGACCGTCCGGCCGAAAGCGAAAGGGCGATGACCAACGCATTCGACGACTATCCCGGGTGGGCGCGCACGCTCGCGCATGGCATCCGCGCCCGGCTGGGAAACACGTTCGTGCTTCACGGCAATACGCTCGATCTCGTGCCCGCGCCAAAGCCTGCCGGGACGCCACGGACCATCGCCGACTTCGAACCCGTCGCGGCATTTCTCGGCAACTGGGTGTTTGGCCAGCGAGACGTCGTCATCGAGTACCAGCGGGCCAACGGGGCTATCTTTCACACGCGCGATTCCCACAAACACTTCACCGATGCCGTCGCCATCGTTGATGCGGTACACGGGACGGCGTTCGCCGTGTCGTTACCGCGCGATCCCGTGCAGTTCTGCGCCCTGCTCGACTCGTTCCTCAAGCAGGTGGTGCAGCGTCAACCGTCGCTCGGTGTGGCCGTCGTATTCCCCTACGCGGAAACGCTGATTCCCGAGTCGGCCGGCGAGTCGAGCGCGGAAGACCGGGCGGTCCGTGTATTCATCCAGAAGTGGTCCGCCGATCCGGCCCTGCTCTCGGCCAATGTCACATTCGCGCTTATTACAGAGAATCTGGCGGACGTCAGCTCGCGTATCATCCGCTCTCCGCAGACGGTCGAAATCGAAGTCGAGCGCCCGGACGAGGCAGAGAGGTTGCGTTTTCTCCGGGCGGTTCGCGGGCCCGAATGGTTCCAGGCGCAATCCGAGCTCTCCGCCGAGCGCCTCGCACAGCTGACCTCGGGCCTGACGCGCATCCAATTGCGTCAGATCCTGTCGTCGGTCGACGAGCATGGCGCACGTCTCGATCCAAAGGCGCTTCGCGAGCAGAAGAAGGCGGTCATCGAAGCCGAGTGCTATGGACTGCTGGAGTACGTCGAGTCGCGATTCGGGCTCGACATGGTGTCGGGTCACGAAGGCGTCAAGGCACGGCTGCGCCGCGCAGCGAAAGCGGTGCTGGCCGGACGGCTGCGCGGTGTGCCAATGGGCTATCTGATTGCCGGTCCCGTGGGCTCGGCCAAGACGTTCCTCGTCAACTGCTTCACCGGCGAGCTCGGTTTTCCATGCGTGAAGTTCCTCAACTTCCGCTCGCAGTGGCAGGGAGTGACCGAAGGCAACCTCGAGAAGATTCTCAAGCTGCTGCACGCGATGTGGCCCGTCGGGGTCATCATCGACGAAGCGGACGCGTTTCTCGGCGATCGCAACCAGGAAGGCGATTCCGGCACCTCCAATCGCGTGTTCGCGCAGCTGGCGTCGTTCATGGGCAACACCGAGTATCGCGGGAAGATCGTCTGGTTCCTCATTACATCGCGCCCCGATCTGCTGCCCGTGGACCTCAAGCGCCAGGGTCGCGCTGAAGAGCACCTCGCGTTGTTCTATCCGCAGAACGATGCGGAGCACGACGCGCTCTTTCACATCATGATCAAAAAGAGTGGTCTCGAAACGCCGGCCCGTTCGATCAAGGATGTGATCGACGACCCGAGCGGGCTTTCCGGGGCGGATATCGAAGCCATCCTCGCCCGCGCGCTTCTGGTGGCCGACGAGAGCGGCAGCGATCGCCCGGTGGCCTCCGTCGAAGCGCTGCGGGAGACATTCCGCGATTTCATCCCGGCGACGAGCCATCTCGAACGCGAGCTGCAGATTCTCGTCGCCGTTCAGGAGTGCACCTCACGCGAGGTGCTGCCTGAGCCGTACCGCGACATGGACCGCGGGGTGGTGCTCGCACGTGTCAACGAGCTTCGCGCCCTGCTGAAGACATGAGAGGTGAATGTGTCGAGAAGCCCGCTCTTTGATTCCCTGCGTCGAGCGTTTCGAGTGGCCGCCGTGGCGTCACGCGAGAGGCTGGATCTTCCGCCGGTGGACGAGCTCATCGAGCTCGTCGAACAGGCATACACGCGCCGCCGGTTTCTTCGCGATTCGGCAGCCGCGACAGCCGCCGTCGTCGTGACGGGATGCGCGCGGACAGAGGCTCCGCCACCGCCATCGGCCACATCGACAGCGCCAACCGGGTCCCAGCCTCCACGCATCGCCATCGTCGGCGCGGGCATGGCGGGGCTCAACGCCGCCTATAAGCTCAAACAGTCGGGTCTGACGGCGACGATTTTCGAGGGCTCCAACCGGACCGGCGGCCGCATGTTCACGGCGAGGGATCTGCTGGCCGACGGCCTCACCACCGAGCTCGGCGGCGAGTTCATCGACAGCAACCATACAGAGATCCTCAACCTGATGACCGAGTTCGGCCTCGAGCGGCTGGACACCCGCGCGCCGGCCGCGGCCTCGCTGAAGCCTGAAACATATTTCATCAACGGACGTCATTACACACATGCGCAGGCGACGCGCGCGTTCGTGCCGATTGCCAAGAAGCTTTTTGCCGACTACGACGAGCTCGGCGAGGTGGTCAACTATCAGACCGAAGGCGGCGCGGCAGCGCTGGACAAGCAGTCGATCACCCAGTATCTCGACGGCATCGGCGTGACAGGGTGGATGCGAGAACTCATCGACGTCGCCTATGTCACGGAGTACGGACTCGAAAACAGCGAGCAGTCGGCGTTGAACTTCTTGTTCCTGATCGGAACGGGCGACCTCGAGGACGCGACGGCCTTCGCGCTGCTCGGCGAAAGCGACGAGCGCTATAAGGTCCGGGGCGGCAATCAGCAGGTCGTCGACGAGCTGGCGCGTCGCGTGGCCCCGCAGATTCGGCCGCTCCACCGGCTGGAAGCGATCCGGAGTAAGGGTCAAGGATTCACGCTGACATTCCAGGTCGAGGGAAAGGTCGTCGACGAAGATGCCGATGTTGTAGTGCTGACGGTGCCTTTCTCAATTCTTCGAGACGTGAAGATGCAAGTCGAGCTGCCGCCGCTCAAGACCAGAGCGATCCGCGAGCTGGCCTACGGAGCCAACGCCAAGGTGCTGGTCGGCTTCCGCAGCCGGCCGTGGGAAAAACTCGGCTACTCGGGAGCCACCTACACCGACGAGATGTTCCAGTTGAGCTGGGCCAACAGCTTTCTACAGCCGGGAACCGCCGGCGGGCTGACGTTGTATTCCGGAGGCAAGCTTGCGCACGATGTCGGGCAAGGGACCGCCGAGGAGGCGGCTGCGCGGCTGATGCGAGGGGTCGAGCGTGCCTATCCAGGCGCGACCGCCGAGAGGAACGGCAAGGTGTCGCGGTTCCACTGGCCGACGTTCGCATGGACGAAAGGCAGCTATTCCTGCTACAAACCAGGCCAGTGGACCACGATTGCCGGATCCGAAGGGCTGCCGGTCGGCAATCTGTTCTTCGCCGGTGAACACTGCAGTTACGATTTCCAGGGCTACATGAACGGCGCGGCTCAATCCGGCGCCGATACGGCCAAGGCTGTCATGTCGAAGGTAAGCGGGACGAAGGCGGCCGCTCGGCTACGCTCGCGACGATCGTTCATGCGCATCGCATAGACTGTTTTTCACCACGGTCCGGTACGTAGTGTCCGGCTTTAGCCGGACCCGAACCGGGAAGGAGATCGTATGCGGCTGACTGGCGCGGGAAAGTTCCTGTTGGTTGTGGTCGGACTTGGCGTCCTGGGATATGCGGGATGGACGTACCGGAGTCAATTGCCCACCGGGATGCCGGGCACGAGCAGCACGAGCTCGCCGCCGCCAGCCTCGTCCTCGTCTGCGCCGGCAACGCCGGCCGCCCCCGAGCGCAAAGGCGTGCTCGGCAACATCCGGCAAACCGGGGTGCTGCGCGTGGGGATGGAGGAAGATGCTCCGCCCCTACACTTCATCAACGCTCGGAAACAGGAAGATGGCTTCGACTTTCGTCTTGCGGGCATCGTTGCCGAGGGGCTGGGCGCCAAGCGAATCCAGGTGGTCGAGGCCGACTACGAAGACCTGCCCGACCGGCTGCGCGCCGGCGACATCGACGTGATCATGGCAGGATACGTGCCCGATCCGTCCATCAAGGGCATCGTGTGGTCCAACGGATACCTCGACTTCGGGCTCTGCATGATCGTGCAGGAAGGCATGGTGTCGACCTACCGATCCGTCAAGGATCTTGCGGGCAAACGCATAGCTATCTACGACGATCCGGCGGCCGAGCGCTGGGTGCAGCAGAACATCCCCAACGCCAGAATCAGTAAGTTCTCAGGTGACAACGGCTGGTTCGAAGCCGTCGAAAAGGATCAGGTCGATGCGTTGATCTACGACTATCCGTTCGCGGCAGAAGAGATCAAGGCCCATCCGAGGACGGTCATTGTTCAGTACAACCTGAATCAGTCGAAGTACGCGGTGGCGATTCCTGAGGGTAACTACGACCTCGTGTACGAAGTGAATTCAGCGCTCGATCGCTTCAAGGCGACGCCGGCCTATGTCGACCTCTCGCGAGAGTACCTGTCGAGCTCGTCCGAAGTCTTCATGCGTCCGATCGCCGGACGCAAGACGTATACGGTGAGGGCGGGCGACACGCTCAGCAAGATCGCCGGCGCCGAGCTCAAGGACACAAACCGCTGGCGTGAAATCTGGGATCTCAACCGCGAGCGCGTGGCGAACGAGAATCTGATCTATCCGCGGCTCGTCTTGCTGATGCCGTAGGAAAACCGCTCCGGGAGCCTTTTTCGAATGCGGCGGAGAAAAAGGCTCCCGGAGCGATTTCATTCGCCAACGAGCATTCTGCGAGCTTGGATTAGTTCTTTCCGGTGGGCATCCGTCACAGCTGGATACTTCAGGTTCAGCTCCCCAAGCCTGTAGTTGATGACCTCGGCGACGGCCAGACGCATGAACCACTTGTTATCGGCCGGGATGATGTACCACGGCGCATGGGCCGTGCTCGTGTTCGAGAAGACGTCTTCATACGCGCTCATGTAGCGCTTCCAGAACCTGCGCTCGCCGGCGTCGGCGACAGAGAACTTCCAGTTTTTCTCCGGCATGTCGATGCGCTCGAGAAATCGCTTCTTCTGTTCGCGCTTCGACACGTTCAGGAAAAATTTGATGGGAATCGTGCCGTTCTCGACGAGATACCGTTCGAAGTCATTGATCTGCCTGAATCGATCCCGCCAGACGCTTTTGCCCTTGCAGTGGTCCGGCAACTGCTGCGCCGCGAGAATCTCGGGGTGCACGCGCACGACGAGCACTTCCTCATAGTAAGACCTGTTGTGGATGCCGATGCGGCCGCGCTCGGGCAGCGCTTTGACCGACCGCCACAGATACCCGTGGTCGCGCTCCTCGGCCGATGGCACCTTGAAGCTGTACACCTGACACCCCTGTGGATTGATGCCCGACATCACGTGCTTGATCGTCCCGTCCTTTCCGGCGGCATCCATGGCCTGGAAAATCAGCAGCACGGAGTAGATGTTCTGCGCGTACAGCTTGTCCTGCTGCTCGGAGAGCTTTCGCACGCCCTCGGCCAACAATTCCTTCGAGTTGTCCTTGGTGTGGTGGAAGGTCCAATCGGTGGGATGTTTCTTCAGCGAAATGCGGCTTCCGGGCTTGGCAATCAGCCGATTCATGAGCTCGCGGGTGTGTTTCATCCGCTGGATTGTAATCTGGGTGACACGCCGGGGCAGATGGCAGTCTTACTGCAACCACAACTGGCAAGGGCGATCATGAATCCCATCCACGTCGTCAGCGGCTCCACTAACGTGCTGGATGTGCTCGGGAGCACGATAGAGTTTCTGACCTCGCCATCTGAAGGTGGCGATATGTACTGCATCATGCAGGGTCATCTTCCTGCCTCGATGTGGTGGCCGTTGCACAGTCATGCGGACGCAGAAACCTTCTTCGTGCTCTCTGGGAGGGGTCAGATTCTCATCGAGCGCGGAGCGCGGTTGGAGTGGGTGGATGTCAAGCAGGGCGATTTCGTACACATACTCAGCGGGGTCAAGCATGCCCAGCGAAACCCTTCGCAGGAGCCCTTTGTCGAGCTGGTGACGACCACCGCCAGACTCGGACAGTTCTTTCTCGAGATTGGCCGGCCAGTACAACCCGGCGTTTCGCTGCTACCAACAGCAGAAGACCTCGACCGCTTCAGAAGCGTCGCGGCGCGATACGGCCATTGGTTCGCGAGCTCGGCCGAGAACGCTGCTGTCGGTCTCTCGCTCTAGGAGCCGCCTCTCGGGGCCGCTCGTCTGCCGAGCTTTTGTGATTGTGGCGTGCCCGGCTAATCAGAAACTCCGACAACAGCGGGACCGGACGGCCAGTCGCCCCCTTATCGGGTCCGGTCAGCGCACTCGTTCCGGCAATGTCGAAATGGGCCCACTTGTATTTGCCGGCGAAACGCGCAAGGAAGCACCCCGCGGTGATGGCGCCGGCAGGCGTTCCGCCCAGATTGCTCATGTCGGCGAAGTTGCTCTTGAGCTGATCCTGGTACTCCTCGAAGAGAGGCAGGCGCCACGCGCGATCGCCCGACGCAACACCGGACGCGAGCAGCTCTTCTGCGAGCTCGTCGTCGTTGGCGAGGAGACCGCTCGTGATGTTCCCGAGCGCGACGACGCAGGCGCCCGTCAGCGTCGCGATGTCGATCACGCAGGCTGGATCGAACCGCTCGGCATACGTCAAGGCATCGGCCAGGGCGAGGCGGCCCTCGGCGTCCGTATTGAGGACCTCGATTGTCTGACCGGACATCGACTTGACGACGTCACCAGGACGTGTGGCGTTGCCGCCTGGCATGTTTTCGACCGCCGGAACAATGCCCACAACGCTAAGCGGCAGCGCGAGCCGGGCGACCGCCTTCATCGCTCCGAACACGCTGCCGGCGCCGCACATGTCGAACTTCATCTCGTCCATGTTGGCGCCGGGTTTCAGCGACACGCCACCGGTGTCGAAGGTCACGCCTTTGCCGACCAGTACAATCGGCCTCAGCGGCGCTCCGCGGCCCCGGTAGTGCATGACGATGAACTTGCACGGGTGCGCCGAGGCCTGCCCAACAGCAAGCGCGGCACCCATGCCGAGGCTTCTCATCTGCTCGCGTTCGAGCACCTCCACGTCGAGATTGAACATCGCGCCGAGCTGTCGTGCCGTGTCGGCCAGGTACAGCGGATTGCAGATGTTCCCGGGAAGATTACCGAGATCCTTGGCGAGCCCCATCCCCTCGGCGATCGCCATGCCGCAGCGCACGGCTTCGGCGAGCTCTGGCGTCACCCGTCCGTGCACCTGCACCGCGATTCTGCGAGCGCCGAGACGCTCTGCGCCGTTTCCGTTGAAAGCCCACGGGCGCACGAATCGATAGGCGCCATCGGCCAGCATCCGGGTGGCGAGCTGCACGCGCCAGGCAAGCGATCGGCCCGGGGTGCTGACCTCGACGAGTGCAAACGCCGCATCGCGCGCAACGCCGCGACCAAGAACCTTGCTCACGCTTGCGACGACCTGGCGAAACGCCTTCTCTCCGTACGTGGAAGGCTCACCGAGGCTCACCAACAGCACGCGCTCTGCGGCAACGCCGGGCACACCGTGCAGCAGCACCGTGGCGCCCGCGCGTCCTTCGAGATCACCTGCCTTGATAACCGCCGACAGCTTTCCCTTCGATCGCATGTCGAGCCGTCGTGAGCTCCAGACCGGAAGAGTGCCATCCGCGAACGCACCGACGACAACGACACCTGTCCGAATGTCTTCGACGGGGGTTGTCTCCAGCGTTACCTGCACAGGTTTGTTTGTAGTCCCAGCCGTCGGTTCGTCGACGCGGCGGCGGGGACGCTGGGGCCTCGATAAGCTCACCATGGCCCGATTCCTTCCAAACGACGTACCACTGGCTCGAGACAAAGACTTGGGGGTTTTGCTGGGGATTTCAGGCGGCAGACGGGAGGACCCGGCCGCAAGTCACGAGAAGTCGTGGTGAGCGGATGCGCTGACGCCTTACGCGCCCTGAATCGCGACTCTCGGCGCAACTCGCGAGGCCCGCCATGCCGGCAGCCACGACGCGAAGACCCCTATGATCGAGAGTAGCGCCGCCGCGGCGAGAAAGATTAGGGGATCCGAGGGACTGATTTCGAACACGAGCGATCTCAGCCAGCGCCCGAGAACCAGCGCACCGCCGACTCCGGCCAGGAGGCCGGTTCCAAGTACAACGCCGGCTTGACGCAGAACCGCCAGCCGTACCTGCGCAGCGGTCGCGCCAAGCGCCATCCGAATCCCGATTTCCTGTGTGCGCTGCCGCACGGCGTAGGCCAGCACACCATAGAGACCGATGGCCGCGAGGAGCAGAGACACGACGGCAAACGCCGCCATCAGCACGAGCGTGAACCGCTCGCGGCTCGTTCCCCGGCCGACGACTGCGCTCATCGGCAACGCCCGATGGATCACGAGTTGCGGATCCAGTTGAGCGATCTGCGCCCTTGCAGCCGCGAGAACGCGATCGGGTCGACCGGCGCGGACACGACATGTGAAAGCGCCCAGTTGCGGTCGCCGGCAAACTGACGATGAGCATGGTAGACGACAAACGCAGGCGAGCCGTACACGTCGAGCGTGACGTCGCCGACAACGCCGATGATCTCGAGGATCCGACCACCGGCAGAGATGCGTTGTCCGACAGCGCCGGCGAACGGTAAGCCCGGAAAAGCCGCTCTGGCGAAGTTCGCGCTCACGACGGCCCGCGGCGACACGTCCGCGGCATCACGCTCATCGAACGTGCGGCCGGCGAGCACGGGAATCGCCAGCGCCGCGAAGAGATCCCCGCTGACGACCCGTTGTTGAATGTTGAATCCAGTTCCGCGGGTGATAGATGTACCGGCCCTGGGGCCGCTCAGAATCGAAGTACCCCACCCGTGAAAGCTGCCGGTGGCCGGAAGAAAGGAGATCGCTCCGGCAGCGGTCGCACCTGGAATCGTGCGAAGCCGCCTCGCCAGGTCTTCCTGGACGGCGGCGCGTCGGGCCGCGTCGTACCGAACGGTCGGAAGGCTCACGTCGAACGTCAGTACACCGTCGACGCGCACTCCGAGATCCACTTGCTGCAGACGGGAGTAGCTCGCCAACAGCACGCCGGCGCCCACCAGCAGCGTCAGCGCGAGCGCAAGTTGGGCGGCGGCGAGTCCGCTGCGGAGGCGTCCCTGCTGGCGGGTGCCCGTCGCCGATCGCGATTGCTGCCGAAGGGCGTGGATCGGCGATACGCGCGCGAAGCGCAGGGCCGGCAAGACACCGGAGAGGATGGCGGTGACCAGCGTCAGCAGCATGGAAGACATGAGGACGGTTCGATCGACCCCCACTTCGTCGAGCCGCGGCACAGCCTGAAAGCCAAAGCCCTGCAGCACCGTAAGACCGCTTACCGCCAAAGCCGCTCCCGTCAGTCCGCCCAAAGCTGCGAGGCAGAGGCTTTCGATGAAGAGCTGTCGAATGAGCCGGCTCGTCCCGGAGCCAAGAGCCGAACGCGTCGCGAACTCCTGTACGCGCGATGACGCCCGCGTGAGTTGCAGGTTCGCGACGTTGACGCACGCAACCAGAAGCACGAGCACGACGGCGACGAGCAAGAGCTGCAGCGGCCCGCGGGCGCTCGCCACCAGGTCTTCCTGCAGGGGAACCGCGACGATGGCGCTCAGGCGTACCGGCCATTGCTCGCGCATCGCACGGCTGAGGCCGGCAAGCTCGGCCACTGCCTGTGCGTGAGTGACGCCCCGGCGCAGCCGTCCCACCGCGGTCAAGCCGTTGTTGTGCTCGCTGGTGTCGCGCGCGAGTCGGTACGGGATCCACGCATCCACTTCTCCGGCAATCGGATCATCGAAGTCCCGGGGCGCGATGCCCACGACCTCGTACGAGTCGCCGCTCAATTGAATGGCCGTGCCAATGATCGAGGCATCGGAGTCGAAACGCGTGCGCCACAGCCGATCGCTCACTACCACTCGCCTGACCCCTGCCTCGTCGCGACGATCGAAACCATTGCCGCGCACAGGGTTCGATCGGAAAGCCTCGAAGTAGTCGCTCGTGACCTGAAGGATGCGCAACCGCTGCGCCTCGCCCTCCTTGACGAAGTCCAGGCCGGTTTCCGAGTACGTGTTGAGCGCCGCAACAGTCTCGAACGAAGAGCTGCGGTCGCGAAGCGACGAGAAATGCGCACCTGTTAGATAGTGCCGCGTGGCGGGCTTCTCAGGTTCCTGCTGATAGAGCCGGACGAGCTGTCCAGGCTGCTCGTAGGGCAGTGGCGCGATGAGCACTGCCTGAAAGATGCTGAACACTGCGGTCGTGCCGCCGATTCCCAGGGCAAGCGTCGCCACGACAATGGCCGAGAAGCCCGGACTGCGCCGAATCTGCCGAAGCCCGGATCGGAGATCCTGCGCGAGCCCGTCGACAGACGCAAACCCGTTGGCCTGGTAGACATCTTCGCCTGCCAGCATCTCGTTGCCGAACTGTCTTCGGGCGGCGTCCTGTGCCTCGCGAGGGGTCATGCCGGAGCGGATGTACCTCTCGACGAGCAGGACGAGATGCGCATCGAATTCACGACGCATCTCGCGGTCGAGGCGCCGGCGCGCCCACGCGAAGCCAGGCCGCGAGAAGACCGCAACCAGGCCGAAACGGTTCCGGGATCCTTGTTCGCTCACAAAAGGATCCCGGAACTGTTTCGCAGAAGGCGAGCAATCACGCCGGAGATACGCTCCCAGTTCTCCGTCTCGGTCGCCAACTGACGGCGACCTGCCTTGGTTATGGTGTAGAACTTGGCTTTTCGGTTGTTCTCAGAGGCCCCCCAGCTCGCCGTGATCCACCGCTGGTGCTGAAGCCGCGTCAGCGACGCGTACACGGTCCCCTCGTTCAACTTCAGGGCGTCATCGCTGATCTGCTCGATGCGGCGGGCAATCCCGTAGCCGTGCAGCGGACCCATGCTGTCGAGCGTCTGCAGCACCATCAGATCGAGCGTACCCTGCAGCACGTCCGTCCTGGCGTCGCCGGCGTGTCCTTTGGTCACGCCAAAGGAGTACTACATCGACCTTTGGGATGTCAATAGGAGAAGGTGGCCCCGGTCAGAAAAACACCGAGAGTGCCGCCGAGATGGTGGCGCCTTTCTGACCGCCGGCGTAATAGCCGAAGGTGCTGTTGACCGGCGACCGATTGACGTCGATGACCTGCACGTTGAACCGGTGATTGCGCGTGTCCGTCAGGTAGTAGTTCATGCCGATGAGGTATTCGGAGCTGTAGCCGAATCCCGCACTCTTATCGCCGAAGATCTGCGACGTCACGCCGTAGAGCTCCAGCTTCTTCTTTTTGGGAAAAAACGAGGCTTGGATGTAGAAGCCTCTGTCCAGGAGCGACGACACCGGCAGCGGGCCGTTCGCCTCGAACCCGTCGAGCCACCGCGTGTAGATCTCCGTCTGCAGGAAGATGCCGCGATACTTCAGGCCGGCATCGAACGAAAGTATTCCATAGTCGACCCGGTCAACGGTGACACCAGGCGCAAGAGATCCCGGCTCGAACACATTCAGGCTGTCTGCCAGCCTCAACGTGGTATTGCCGGTATCGCCGCTGACCGCGTTGGTGAAGCGTTCCTCGGGACTGAAAGTTGTGGACACGCCGAATCGGGTGGCGAGCTTCTCGTGCCACTCCCAGTCGCCGTAGCCGCCTCTCGGCCCGAACTCGTGTGTCGTGGGCATCCACCAGACAGAGCCGCCGACCGACATGCTCCGGTCCAGTTGTGCCGCAGTAATGCCGAGCGCGCTCGAGTTGTTTCCGACCATGACGTTGTACCAGAACCCGTTCACCGGCTCGCCCTGCGCCCAGACGCCGAATGTGAAATAGGGCCGGAAGAACTCGTCGGCCATCACGCGATCGTTGCCGAGCCAGTAGGGATGCGAGCCTTGCAGCGAGCGTGTTCCGGGAAGCCCATTGATGCCGCCGTACAAGCTGAATTTCCGGCTGAACTGATAGCCCAAGTTCCCAAAGAGGGCATCCTGGTCGGTCGTTGTCACCGTCCAAAACAGGATTGAATACACCAGCTTCCGAAGGCCGATCCACCCTTTCAGAAAGACGATGACCCTGTGCGGAAAGATGTCATTCCGGGTATCGACATTGCGCACCTGACCAAGGTGATCGACGAACGTCTCGTCAGGAGGGAGCTGGTTGATGTACCTCAATAGGGCGTACGCGCTGATGGACAGCTCGCCAAAATTGCTCCTTCCGACGAGAAATCCATCGCCAGGGTCGAATTCTCCCCAGGTTTCGATGGGCGTGTCCGTTTCCGGCGCGGGCGCCGGCGTTGGCGTTGCCGTCTGACCGGCAGCGACGGGCTGGGCCAGCAGAAACTCGCCGCTGCAACCGTCGCTCACCCACACGCCCTTGTCGTCGTAGCCCCATGTCCGGCCAAGCAGGCAGGCCGCAGAACCTGTCGAACGAACCAGCAGCACCCCTCCGGCAGTGTCGCCGGGGCACACCTGGCGCTCCCCCGCTGTTGAAGCGCAGACGATCTGCGATGTCGCCGATGTCGCCGGCACGTCGGGTTCTTGTGCACCGACATCGACAGACAACATCGACATCACGCTCATCGTACAGACGAACACTCTGACGGTACCGCTACGCATCGCAGTCGGATCGCTCAGGCAACGTTGCCGCCACGTCCGAGAAAGAAAACACCTGAGGCATCGCGCAATCGTGATTCAGCTGAACGCGAGATGTCGCGGCAGGGTCGCGGTTTACCGTGAGCACCGGGCAGCCGCGTACGCTCGCGCAGCGCTCCTGCCATCGGACACGCACATTCCATCGAGGCAACCTCCGGCACGCAAATCGCACCCTGCACCCGAGCGTTGCGGCGCCGGGCACATGCGAGTCGAGGTCTCGTTGCGGCCGAAAGCGCACAGTGCAAGGAGAAACACGATGTCTGAAAATGACCCGAAGATTCCTGACAATACGGAAGATCCCCTTGGTCGACTTGACGACGTGATCGCGCCGGACATCCCCGCCGGCGTGGACCGCCGCACGTTTCTCATGCGGAGCGCTGTAGTCGGCGCGACAGCGGTCATCACGGGCGCCAATATCTCCGCCCAGGAGCGAGTGCAGAGGTCTAAAGCGGCGCCCCAGCCGGTAAAGCTCTCTCCGGACCTGAACGTCGTGAAGAAGCAGAAGGGGCCGGTCATGACGACTGTGGACGAGTTCTACAAGGTGGGGCCCGGCCCTTCGAGCTCGCACACGATCGGACCGATGCGCATTACCTACGATTTCTATCAGCGCTGCGCCAAACTGCCGACGGAACAGCTCGCGAAGGCGACGGCGCTCAAGGTTCATCTTTACGGCAGTCTCAGCGCCACGGGAAAGGGACACGGCACCGAGCGCGCCGCTCTGGCGGGGCTGGTCGGCAAAGAGCCCGCAACCGTCGACCCTGCGTTTCTCGACAGTCTGCGCGACAAACCTGACCAGTCGTTCCCGGTGAAGTTCGGTGACAAGACCGTGACCGTCACGCTCAAAGACGTCGTCTTCGACGACGTCAAAGGCGACTTCCCGCATCCCAACACGATGACGGCCAAGCTGATGGCCGGCGACAAGGTGCTCTACGAGCAGGAGTACTACTCGGTTGGCGGCGGATTCATCGAGTGGAAAGGGTACACACCTCCGAAGAAGAACCAGCCCAAGTACCCGTTCGCCACGATGAAGGAGCTGCGGCAACACGCGGAGAAGAACAAGTTGTCGATCGCGCAAGTGATCATGGCCAACGAGACGTCGATCACCGGCAAGAGTGAAGAGGAGGTCTACGCCTTCGTCGACAAGATCACCAACGCGATGGTCGCCATCGTCAAGTCGGGGCTCAACGCACCCGAAGGTCTGCTGCCGGGTCCCGTCAAGCTCCAGACCAAGGCGATGACCGTCTACAAGCGTGCCCAGGATGAGGCGTACCAGTCGGACCGAGGCATCGGCAGCCTGTCTGCGTACGCCCTGGCGGGATCGGAGGAAAACGGGCGCGGCCATCTCGTCGTCACGGCGCCGACCGGTGGCTCAGCCGGGGTGATGCCTGCGCTCGTGTACGGCCTGGGCGAAGGAGGACGCAAGCTGTCGCCACAGAAAATCCGCGACGGGATGCTCGCGGCGGCGGCGATCGGGTATTTGTGCAAGCACAATGCGACCCTGTCTGCCGCCGAGGGCGGCTGTCAGGCGGAAATCGGCGTGGCATCAGCCATGGCAGCGGCGTTGTGCGCAACGGCGCACGATGCGAGCCCCCGGACCGTCGAGAACGCCGCAGAGTCGGCGCTCGAGCATCATCTCGGTATGACGTGCGACCCGGTCGCCGGATACGTGCAGGTCCCCTGCATCGAGCGATGCGCATTCGGCGCCGTCAAGGCCTGGACCGCCTGGGCCATCGCCAGCAACGAGATCGAATCGAGACATCGCGTCGATTTCGACGCCACGGTCGCGGCCATGGCGGAGACCGCCAAGGACATGAACAGTAAGTACAAGGAAACCAGTGAGGGCGGGCTCGCCGTCTCGGTGACGCTTTGCTGATCGAGCTGAGGCGATGGAGCTCGACGTAACGCCTGCCTTCCCGACACTCATCGGCCAGCTGAGGGTACCTGACGCTGGCTTGATGAATCAGGACCTGCAGGCGCTCATCCTCGGGGAAGAAACCAGGTACTCGAGCCTGGGCCGCAGCAACATCGGCGGCTGGCACTCGCAAGCCGACTTCCTCACCCGTTCTGAGCCAGCCGTGACGGCATTGACCACGTGGGTCACTTTGGGGGTGAAGCGAATGGTCGATGCCACGGCTGGTCCCGGGTCTTTCAAAGGCACGCTATCCGTTTCGGGCTGGGCGACGATCTGCCGCGCCGGCGCGTATCACGCGCCACACTCTCATCCTGACAGTGCATGGTCCGGTGTGTATTACGTCGATCCGGGCACACACAGCCCGGATCGCTCGCTGAGCGGCATGCTGGAGTTTCTCGATCCCCGTGCCGGTGTGGAAGCGGTGACCGCACCGGGCGACCCCTACGGGCAACCCGTACGAGTTCGTCCCGAAGCGGGGTTGCTCGTGATCTTTCCAAGCTGGCTCTATCACTGGGTCCATCCCTACGCGGGTCAGCCCCCGCGCATCGCCGTTTCGTTCAACGCAACTCTGGAGACGCAACGATCGTGAGGTGGCAACCGTGCTCAGCGATCCTGGTCCTGGTCTCGCTCATGCTTTTCGCGTCGCCTGTTCACGGTCAGGACGGACAGGCGGTGGAACTTTCGCCGAGCAGCCTGGCAGGTGAAGTGGCGGCGGTGCAGGCCGAGAATGCTGCGCTGCGAGAGCAGCTTCGCAGGCTCGAGGAGCAACAGAAAACGCTGCTCGAGCTCGTCCACGGGCTTCAGCAGCGGTTCGAGGGATCCAGTGCAACGCTCACTTCGGTGGCAGTTCCTCTGAAACTGCCGGACGCCAACGCAGCGGCACAGATGGTTCCGCCGTCAGCAGCCAACGGGGCGGCTCAAGCGGTCCCGCTCATGGATCGGCTGACCGATCGCTACAACGACGGATTCGTCCTCGTTGACACGGAAGATGCCTCCAAGTTTCCGTTCTACCTGAAGCTCAACAACACGAGCCAGTTCAGATATATCAACCTCCAGCCTGTCAGCGACACGTTTACTGATCATCTGGGCGTCGTGAAACCGGTGGCCTCGCGCAATGATTTCGGCATCAATCGCAGCATGTTTACCTTTGGCGGCTTCGTGTTCGACAAGCGGCTGAAGTTCAGCCTGGTCACCTGGACCTCAAATACGCTCGCCGCGATTGTCGTGGGCGGAAACGTCAGTTGGGAGTTCAACAAGGGCTTGACGCTATACGCAGGGTACTGGACCGTTCCCGGAACCCGCACCTTGACCTACACGTTCCCGTACTTCACGCAGATTGATCGGAGCCTGGCGGATAACTTCTTCCGGCCCGGCTTCACCCAGGGCATCTGGACCACCGGAGAGCCTCTCAAGGGGTTCTTCCATCAGATTTTTGTCGGAAACGGGCTGAACACGCTGACGATCCCCACCGGCAAGATCGATACGAACCTCATGTTTGCCGGCAGCGTCTGGTGGGAGCCGCTTGGACCGTACGGGCCGCCCGGCAAGGCGCGCAACATGTACGACGACTACTACACGTCAGACAGTCCGGTCGCCCGGGTCGGGACCAGTTATACGAGATCACGAGAAGACCGTTTTTCGAATCTCGATGAACGGAATCCCGAGAACACCTCGCTTCACAATTCCGACGGTGTCCTGACCTTCTCTACGGGAGCGTTTGCGCTGGACGTCACCCTCCAGGAAGCCACCTACCGCATGTGGGCAATGGACGGCGGGATGAAGTGGCGCGGGCTGGCGGTTAACGGGCAGTACTACTTTCGCTGGCTAGACTCCTTCGTGGCTGACGGCCCGCTTCCCCTCTCCTCCACCTTCGACGATGGCGGCGAGCTGGAGGTGAGCCAGTTTGTCGTGCCAGAGAAATGGATGCTGTATGGCCGCACGTCGGCGGTCTTCGGACAGTTTGGCAACTCCTGGGAGTACGCCGGCGGCTTCAAGTGGTTTTTCGTCGGCGACCATCGCGTGTGGATCAGCGGGGAGGCCTTGCGCATTCACAAATCCGCCTTCGGCGGTTTTATCTACCCGTACGTCGGAGGCATGACCGGCTGGGCACCGATGGCGCAATTGATCTTCCAATTTTGATATCAGAAGTCGCGGTTTCCAAGTGTACGTAGTGTCCGCCTTCAGGCGGACCTCGTGAAGTTCGGCTAAAGCCGGACACTACGTACTAGTCTAGAAACTGCTTCACAACCTCAATACCAACAGAAGATCAGAAGAATAAGAGGCTGAACGCTCCGCTCTGTAAGGTCTGTTTCGACGCAGAGGCGCAGAGGCGCGGAGGAAAACGCGCAGACGAACACGGTGATGCGACGAACGCAATGGCGTGCCATCAGTGTGATCACCTCTGCGGAATGCGTCAGCGGGCTCTGCCAGAGGCTTCTCTGCGCGCGCCAACGGCGCGACATCGATGCCAGACCTCCGCGTCTCTGCGTTGAAGACCAGCGAAGTGGGACTCGAATGCCCTGGGAGACTAGACGGAATCGGCTCCAGGAAGACGGATTGAAGACGGTATCCTGCGGAGCAGTCGCCGCAGCACACGCGATAGAGACGGTCAGCGACGTCACGACGAGCGTCGCGATCGTTTCCGCCCACGCCATACGACAACGCCTCTGGAGAAGGCAGATGGCGGAGGGCATACGGCCCTCTGCCAGCTGCCAGCTGCCAGCTGCCAGCTGCCCTGACTGATTACATCAGATCAGTTCGGTTCGGGTGCGAGCGGGTTGCCCGCAAGCGCTTTCGAGATGTCGGTGATCGCTTTCTGCGCCCTGACGCTGTTGCCGGCATCATCGAGCGGCGGCGAGACCACCGCGATGCCGAACTTGCCCGGTGACACAGCGATGAGGCCGCCGCCGACACCGCTCTTGGCCGGGAGCCCCGTCGCATACAGCCACTTGCCCGAGTCGTCATAGAGGCCGGCTGTGGCCATCACGGCGAGCACGCCGGGCACCTTGTTTGCGTCCATCACCTGCCTGCCGGTGACCGGATTCCGGCCGCCGGCTGCGAGCGTGCCAGCCATGATGGCCAGATCGCGCGCGTTCACGCCGATCGAACACTGTCGGGTATAGAGGTCAACCGCCTGCTGCCAGTTGTCTTTGATGTAACCGTAGGCGAACATCAGCGCGCCGATCGCCTGATTGCGCTGGTTCGTGTCGGACTCCGACTTGTAAACGTCTTCCAAGACTCTCAGCTCCCGGCCGGCGGCGGCATTGTGGAAGCCGATGATCTTCTTCCAGACCTCGTCGGCGGTGGCCCCCCGAACCATACTCGTCGTCGCGATCGCGCCTGGATTCACGAGCGGATTCATCTCCGGAGCTCCGCTTCCGACGATCGCACGGACACCCTCGATCGCGATGATGGAGTTGAATCGCGCGCCCGTGGCATCCACGCCAACGCGATTCGCCACCGAATCCAGCCCCTGCTCCTGGATGACCTCCGCCATCGTGAAGACCTTCGAGATCGACTGGATGGAGACTTCTGTCTTCACGTCGCCGGCCGTATAGACCTTTCCATCCGCCGTCACGAGCGCGATCCCGAACAGGTTTGGATCAACCTTGGCCAGCGCGGGGATGTAATCGGCGTTCTTGCCCTCCTGCAACGTTCGGTACTTCGCGTGCGCCGCCTTCAGTGCGCCGTCTATTTGCGCCGGCGTCGGATGCCCCGACTGCGCGGCGAGCGAGATTGATCCGAGCACGACTACACACAGCATGACGAGACGTCTAGCCATTATTGTTCTCCCAGAGAAAACAGGAAGTTGTACTTGAAGGAAAACTGGACTCGTAAGTCTTCCGAGCTGAAGCCGTCGAGGAAGTTCTCGCGACGGCCGTATTGAAGCTCGCCGCCGACCATTACGTTTTTCACCGGATAGTAAAGGAGATTGGCGACCGCATAGTTGCCTTCGTGGAAGGCAATAGGCAGCTGCCCGTTAGAGTTGTCGATGTTGAGCCACGAATAGCCGCCAGACGACGTCCACTTGTCGCTCCAGCTGTGATCGAGAAACGCGACGCCGCCCACGAGACCCAGCGCCTCGCCTCTGACGGGACGGTTTAGTGTGCGAGGGGTCAGCTCGAGGCCCACGTCCACCGGCGCATCGTTCATGTAGTTTTCGACCCCCGCGCCAAATGCGAGCGCCAACTTGATGGTGTCGCTATCTGTCGGCTTGATATTCGAGGTCAGGTTGATGCCCCAGCCCCAAATCGTCTGCTCGAGATCGAACGGGTCTGACAGCACATCGTCGATGTTGATGCGGCGGATTATTCCAGCTCCCCTGACATAGCCCCAGTCCCCGCCCCAGCGATACGCACCGGAGATGTCGGGCATCGGAAATCGTGCGAGCACGTTCTGCAATTGGATGCGATCTGCCAGGCGGCCGGCGTCTCCGCTGGCCCCTGGTCGCTCGAGGGAGAATGCCAGCCGCGTGTTGTCTTCCTGAATCGGCTTCCATGTGAACTGCACGTTTCGGTAAAACACCATCCCGTTCGGTCCCCAGTACTCGATGGTGTTTGGGAACACGTCGATGTCCATGAAGGTGCTCCAGGTCTGTCCGGCCAGGAACTGCCCCAGCTCGCCGTATGCATGACGCAGCCGGTACGTTGTCTGCCCGGCGTCCACGCCGGTTCCGAACAGCTCGTACTCGTACGTGATGCGCAACTCCCCGAGGTCAGTCGGCGCATAGGCCTTGACGCCGAAGCGAGTCTGCCGGACCCCAGAGAAGAAACGTCCGTCATCGCCGAACTCACCCAGGAACGAAGGGAGTTGTGTGGGTCGCACGACATCGAACCAGTCGGGATTGTTCCTGTTGATGTCGTAGCCCATGTCGAGCATCGCGAAGCCATAGATCTCGATCCGGGGCTTGGCCTCGGGCGCTTGCGCGGGCGCGGGCTGGGTCTGGGCGTGTGCGACGCTCGCGAACAGCACTAAGCTCGCGAAAAGAATGTGCAGCAGCATGCGTGGCTCCTTGTTGGTTCTCTTCACTGGACCTGGCTCTTCTCCCAGGCGCGCACGCGGGCCCTCGCCGCGTCGAAGAGGCGGATGTAGTTCGTCAAGCGCACTTTCTCGGACGCCTCCGGAGTGAGGGCCTTCCACAACGGCGCGTACTGTTCGAAGACCGCAAAATCCGCCTCAGGCGTCGCAGGCGCGACATTGTCGGTGCCGAAGAGGAAGCGACTTGGATGCCGATTGATGAGATCGGCTGTGCGTCTGACGGTATCTGGCGACGACACAACGTACTTCGCGACTTCATCCCAGGAGAGGTCGAAGTGCAGATGGCTGAACGCCGGATCGCTCAGCAGTGCCTCGATGATCGCCAGATGGTTCGGGTGCCGTTCTGCCGCGGCCACCGCCCCAGACGACTCGACAGGATGCACGACCCGCCCGAGTCCCGTGTGCGCCCAGATGATTGAGGTCTTCGGGTGGCGCCGCAGCAGCGCTTTCATCTGCGTCAGGTACACGGGCTCGGCATCGCGCTTCGCAAACGGCATGTCGAGGTCGTTGTGGATCAGCACGATGAGGCCGGACTCGGCAGCAAACTCGAGAATGCGATCGAGCGCGGGGTTTGTGAGGCTGGCCGTTTCTCCGGCCACCTTCGACGAGACGAACTCCTTGTGAATGGTGAACTCGCCGATGCCCGAGAACACGCCGGGGAATGTCTTCAGGACCCGGCGAATGTGGTCGACGCCGTACATGTCTGTTGGATTGAACCCCGTGATCATCGGATCGAAGCGCGCCTGCACGTTCGGCGGAAGCGAGCGATAGACGGTCGCAATGTAGGCGTCCGTGAAGGAGTAGTAATAGAGCGGCGCGTCGGTCTGCAGGTAATACGTCGGCGCGAAGTCTCCAGAGTTCTGGTACGACCACGTCTGCTGAAGAGGGATTCCGAACAGCGTCGAGCGGCCGACGCGCGTGCCCATGATCTCAATGTACCGGCGTATTTCGGTGCCCTCCTGAATGTAGTTCGTCAGATGGAAGTGCGAATCGTTGAAGTCGTACGTCGTGCCGGTCGTCGCCACCTGTCCGCGCGGTTCGGCAGTCTGCGCCAGGCAGCCCACCAGGAGGACAACGCGAATTGCCACACGTGATCTCTTTGTCATCGATAGATCGGTAACTACGATCCGCTTCGTCTTCACGCAACTTTTCCGCCATCTCCGGACGAAGAAAATTCGAGGCAATGCGCGGCGTCGATGCCGCGAACGCGAGATGTCGCAGGCGGGACACGGAATATCGCGACTCTGCCGCCGCGCACGCCAGCCGTGCCCCGCGCGCGGGAGCGCACGAGTGTGCCCGAAAGTTGCTTGGTGCACATCGATGGCGCGTCTCTTTTTTGCGGCGCTGTTTGCGGGCACCGTCGCCGTCGCCATGCTTGCGTACGAAGGCGGTCGCCGGTTTGGCGAATGGAAGAGCCGACGGCCAGATCCCGAACCACTGCAGCCGGTTCGCACCCTGGTCGCGAGCATTCTCGGCTTGCTCGCATTCGTGCTCGGATTCACCTTCGGGCTGGCGTCGGCGCACTTCGACTCTCGCGCGCAGCTGGTGTTCGACGAAGCGATCGCGATCGGAACCGTCTACCGGCGCGCGGACTTTCTGCCCGATCTCGAACGCACGACGTTGCGGCGTCAGCTTCTGAAATATGTGGATCTTCGTCTCGAGGTGGTTCAATCCGGCTCCGGCGGCGACGCATTCACGCGCCTGAGGCAGCTGCAGAACGAGATCTGGTCTCAAGCAGTCGAAGCCGGAAGGAACCAAAGCGGATCGCCGTGGGCCGCGCCGCTGGTCCAGTCATTAGGAGACTTGATCGACGTCCATGGGGAACGCGTGCTGGCCGGCATGCGGTCGCGCATTCCGCGCGAAGTGTGGGTGGTGCTCTACGGCATGATGGCCGTTTCTATTTCGGCGGCCGGCTACCACGCCGGCCTTGCCGGCGCTCGCAGTTCGATTTCCGCGCTCGCGTATGCCCTGGTCTTCGCGGCCGTGATCGTGACGATGGCGCACGGAGATGTGCCTCGATCGGAACGGATCCAGACGAGTCATCAGGCGTTGATCGACCTGCGAGCACGATTGACCGCCCGGTAATGCAGGCAGTGGCGCGCCATATTGGAGGAACAGACCTATGAGTGAACTGCAAACAGGAGTCATCGACGAGCGCATAGTGAAGGCGCTCAACCTTTTCAAAGACGCCGACAGCGTCGAGCTGAAGTTGACCGTGCCCGATACCGACCGCCGCTCTACGATCGAGGCGCTCGACCTGGACGTGCTCGACGCGAAGCTTCGGCAAGTCACCTTCTTCGACACGCCCGATCTGAAGCTGAGCCGCTCAGGCACACTGGTGCGTGCGCGCCGCACCCCCAAAGGCGGCGATATCGTGGTCAAGTTTCGACCGTTCAGGCCATCCGAACGCCTGGGAAAACTCCGTCACTCGAAACGGTTCGCCATAGAGGTGGACGTGATGCCCGGCGCATTCGTCTGCTCCGCGACGTTGAAGGGAAAGGTGGATAACGCCGACGTCAAGCGGGCGCTCCTCGGAAAGCAGCCTGTGCGGAAGCTCCTCTCGCCCGGGCAACGATCCTTCTACAAGGGACACGCGCCCAAAGGCGTTGGCCTTGACGGACTCCAACCGTTCGGCCCGATCAACGTCGCGAAATTGAAGTTCTCCCCGCAGGCCCTCAAGGGACGCGGCGCCGTGGCGGAGCTGTGGTTCTACCCGGATGGCTCACGGATGCTCGAGCTATCGACCAGATGCGCTCAAGACGAAGCGTACGAAGTTCTGGAAGACACACGAGCCTTCCTGAAAGGCCGTGGTGTCAGCCTCACCGGCGAGCAGGAGACGAAGACTCGCAAAGCGATGGAGTACTTCTCGCGACTGCACACCCATTGACGCGCAGGTGCGCGCGGAATCCTAAGCGGGCGTCGTGCGCGGCAGACCCTTCTTGGCGAAATTCAGCGCCAGCAGCCTGGCGGGCTGCGTCTGGCTCGCGTTCTTCGAGACTTCGTGAATGCTGCCCGGCGGCTCATAGAACATCTCGCCGGCTTTGAACGTACGCTCGTCCTGTCCCGATACTTTGGCAATCACGGCCCCTTCGAGCACGTACACGAGCGTGAACCCGGGATGACGGTGTGGCGACCCGATGCGTCCGGGCGGGTAGTCGACCCAGTTGGCGTTCACCTCCCAGCCCTCCATGGTGAGGTCGGGAAGATCGTGCTGGAAGACGCTCGCCGGGCTCGCGGGCGGTGTTTGCGCCTGCGCGGCGGACGCGATCATGTCGACTAGTACAGCGAACGATCCGATCGCATCGCGGCGGTTGATCATGCTCATCCTGGCATTCTACACAAAGTGGCCAAGGCTTCGACGCAGAGGCGCAGAGACGCAAAGGAACGCCGCAAGCGAAAAACTCGACGGCATGCCGAGCAACGTGAGAGTCACCACAATATAAACACGAGGTCAGGAGATCAGGAGACCGACATCCGGCTCCCGCTTCAGGATTATGAGCGCATCGACTTCGCGCTTCCGGCGCACAAGAACAGAGAAGAGGCACGAATATAAGAGCCAGTGATTGATGGGCTCTTGATATTCGTGCCTCTTCTCTGTTCTTGTGTGGGCCGCGTCCGCGGCCCACGAAGTCGATGCTCCTCCGAGCCTCTGCGCCCCTGCGCCTCTGCGTCGAACGGGCGGCGCAATCCAGCACAAGTCCTCCTGAACTCCTAATCTCCTGTGCGTTTTTGGAGCAGGTGCGAGCGTGTTCAGGGACTGACGCGCGATTCCAGACCTGAGCCCTAATATCGATACGTCGCCGCGAGGCCCGTCGTAGTGGGCATTCTCGCCGCAGGGACCACGACCACTTGCCCCTTCATCGCCAGTACCATCTCGGCCAGATCGTCGAGGATGTCGTCGACGTCCGGACGCGCCAGGTCGCCCAAATCCACCCGGCCAGTCGCGCGATCGACCCGGCCCGGCACTTCCTGGTCGGCGTCGATCAGCAGCGTAGCCACCCGGCCAGCCACGACCGCCGACGCGACCTGCTCGAGGTCGCCAGAGCCAAGCTCTCTCGATCGCGCAGCCGTAAATTCTTCGGTCAGCGAGGCGAGTCGCCCAAGATAGTGCGGTTCGACGACGCGCCAGGCGCGCGCACGCAGGCCGTCGTTGGTCACCGCGTCCGGACTGATGCCGATGCCTTCGTCAACAAGATAGGGATTGCGGCTGATCTGACGAAACAGCGCATGATGCTCGGGCAGAGCGGCGAGCATCAACGGCAGGCCCGACGGTCGTGAATGCGCTTTCAGAATGGCGCGGTCGATCACGCGGAAGAATCGCTCCGCGTCAGCCTGTTTCTCGTCTCTCTGCGAACCGTGGCCGCTGAAAAGGACATGGCCACCGGCCCCGCCAAATGAACGGACGGTCAGATCGGGCTCCGTGACGTTCTCGCCCAGCGCATCGGTGATCGTCCTCGGCACCTCGGGGGCAAGCTCGATCTCGTCAAGCGCGTCGCGGTTGCCCTCGAAGAGCCGGATCGTCTGGCGGCTCAGACCAAGAACCTGATAGCGGTCGGCGGACTGCAGAATCCGGAGCAGTGGCTTGGTGTGGAAGCTGTCGGCGACCACCGCCAGTTCTGGCACGCTGCGCTGGAGGCGGTGCACCCGAAACAGATCGCCGGCGCGGAACACTGCCAACCCGTCAAGTGTGTATTGCCAGAATTCGGCCTCTTCGGACAGGCTGTGGAACGGCTCGAGCAGACGCCCGATCTCTCGGGCCGGGTACTTTTCGCGTAGAGAAGCGTCCAATGCCTTCACCAGGTTCCGAAATCGGATCGGATCCTGCTGACGATCGGGGTGCGCCCGATGCGTCGGCTGATACAGCGACAGGAAGGGCGGCTCGTCCTGGCCTTGCGGGAGTCCAGTCGGATAGTCGGCGTCGGCATGATTCATGAGCTCTGGCTCCTCGAGGTCCGAGGTCGTGTCGGTCTGAAGGGTGAAGCCCGTCGCTGGCCTCGCTTTCGCGATGAGGTTCCCGTGCGTGCCTCGTCAGCAGCGATCCCGCCTCCGGCGCCGAGCATGAAGCTGGCGAGTGCGTCCGCCGCCGCCTGCCGCAGGATCGGCTTCGTGACGGCGTCTGCCTTGAATCGCCTCCCTTTCTCGATACCGATGGCGCGAAGCTGGCCCATCGCCAGGAAGTCCCGAGGCAATATCGGCTCCTCGTTCACCATGCAGGCGAGACGCTCGAAGAAGCTTTCGTCGAACTGCACCACGCCATCGAGCCGCTTTCCCGCCATATCGATGTACTTCTGCGGGGGCGGGTCCGAGGCACGCGCCAGCGGATACAGACGGAGCCGCTTGACGAGGTCGAGGGCACTGGCCATGTCTTGGTCTGCGCTCGATGCCGACATGGCGCGCAGGAGGGAATATCCGTTGAACGTTTCGAACCGGACGGGAAAGTACTCCTGCGGGATCGGCTCCATGAAACCGGGAGGGATGAGCACGTACTTGCCACCCTTGCCTTCGTCAATACCAGCGACACCCAGGTCGGCTACCGGCACCTCCCATGCGTCCACGATCGACCCGAACAGGCCGGCCCCCTCAGCGGCTGGAACACTGAGGACCAGCGGACCATCCTTCAAGTTGAAATTGAAGTAGATATAGCGGGCCGTGGCGTTCGGCGTCGCGGACTTCCAGTCCGGGGGTTTCGACCAGTAGAGGATGTCGCCGTAGTGCGCGCCGGCATCGCGGAAGAACGCCTGACGCATCGCGTCGACGGCGACGATCGGCATGCCCCAGATCACCGCGTCGACGGCGCGGCGCTTAAGGTCATCGGTGGACAAGTCGGCTCCGTTGGGTCTCTTCATCGCGATGCTCCTCGCGCTCAGTCACGACGGCATCCGCGAGATATCGCGGGTTGCCGGGCTACATCCGCTGAATTTCAGTGAAAATTCGAGGGTCGTCAGACGCCATCCCGTGTAGTCGCACAAGGCGTACCGGGTGGAGTGCGAGCGGAAAGGCCGCCCTAGAACAGAAACTTCACCGCCAGTTGCACGACCCGGGGATCCCCGGCTGAGGTGATCGTGCCAAAGGCCGCCGAGCCGACCTGGGTGTTGGGCGCGCCAAGTGGCGGCGTGTTCGTCACGTTGAACACCTCCGCACGCAATTCCAACGCTCGGGTTCCCGACAGGGGCACACGGCGCATCACGGCGACGTCGAGATTGCGATAGCCCGGTCCACGCAGGGGATTGCGCGAGCTCGTGCCGATCGTGAACGCCGGCGCCGGCGCGAATGCGCTGGTGTCGAACCACCGGCTGACGGAGCGCTCGCCCGCCGTAAGCGAGGGATCTCCTACCAGATTGGGACGCTGCGTGCCGAATCCCGCGAACCCGTTGTTGTTCGTCGTTTGACTGATGGCGAGGGGGATACCCGACTGCAGCGTCAGCACGCCCGTCACCGTCCAGTCGTTGACGAGTGCGCCCAGCACACCCCAAGCCTGACTGCGGCGGTTCGCACCGAACGGAAGGTCCCAAACGGCCGACGCGACAAACACGTGCGGAATATCACCATTCGAATAGTCGCGCTCGAGTCGGCGATTGAAGCTGTCGGCTACCGGAAAGTTGGCGACCGGCCCCGTCAGAATCGAGGCATCGAAGACTGAAGATGCATCGTCTACCAGTTTCGACCGCGTATAGCTGATCAAGTACGACAGGCCGTGCGAGAACCGCTGTTCCAGCTTGGTGTAGAAGGCGTGATAGATCGTCGTGCCTACGTTGTTGCGGTAGAGACTGACCGTCGTGTACTGCGGGTACGGTTTCAGCAACTGAGCTACCGGGATCGTCGGATCGCCCAACGACGACGACCGGGGGATGGTGCCGAAATAGGGATTCGGGACTCGCTGCTGCAACGACGCACCCTGCGCGAGCTCGTCCACCGTCAGTTGATTCAGATTCGTATCAGGGAGCCCGACGCGGGTAATCTTCGACCCGACATAGGCCACTTCTATAGAGATATCCGATGCGAGCTCACGTTGAAGAGACGTGTTCCACTGCTGCGCATAGCCGGATCCCAGCCCGCGATCGACGGCGAAGACGCCTTGGCCCAGGCCGGCAGTCGGCGTCTGGGGAATCGGCTCGACACGGGGGCCAGCAGCCAGGGTGAAGGCCGGTCTCAGGTTGTCGAGGTTCCGCTGCGACACCGTCTGCAGGAACGGAAACACCGGTGTCGTGAACGGCGTCGTAATGCCTGCCATTTCGATCCAGACCATTCCATATCCGGCTCGCGCCACGGTCCGATCCGTGATGCGTCCGACCGCGCCGAGCCGCGGCCCGAAGTTGTCCTTGTGTAATCGTCTCGCAGAACGCGGCGCGCCGTTGCGGCCCAGATATTCGAGCTGCCGGGTCTCCAGATTGAAGACGGCGGCCTGATCGTTCTCTTCCGTCGATGGAAAATTCAGCGTGTAGCGCAGGCCTGCGTTCACGGTCACGCGGTCGGAGACACGCCAATCGTCCTGGACAAAGTACTCCTGGAAGTGAGCGCGGTTCCGAATCTCCTCCTGCTGCAAATCAATTGAGAATGTCTGGACCTGTCCGAGGAGGAAACTCGCGAGAGGCGTACCCGTGTTGGCCACGCCCGGGAGGTCGCTGAACAGATTGCTGAACGTGAACGATCCCGTCGGCGACGGCGGCTGCAGGACGTTGAGCCGCTCCCACCGCAGATCCGCACCCATTTTCAGGGTATGCCGTCCTTTCAGCCAGGTGAGGGAATCGGCGATCTGCGTCACGCTCGTGCCGAAATCCGACGCCGTGTTCGCCGGCGATCCGAGCTGCTGATAGCCGCCGATGGAAAACGTGGGCAAGGTGTTCGGAAACTGCGCGTTCGACGGAATGCCGGGAAGTCCCAGGCTGGTCGAAGCCGTGCCACTCAGCTGAGCCGCCGTCCGGCCCACGGTTCGTCTGGTGTCGCCGACCCGCAGCTCGTTCAACACGTTGCTCA
The DNA here is from genome assembly GCA_963782595.1 of Vicinamibacterales bacterium. GTDB lineage: Bacteria > Acidobacteriota > Vicinamibacteria > Vicinamibacterales > JAMQPK01 > JAMQPK01. The sequence goes on from CAWAKJ010000001.1 coordinate 99,775, forward strand.
TGAAGGTGCGCTGATAGCTGGAGGCGAATGACGAGGATGTCGTGTCCTGTGGCCCGAGCGTTCCCGACGTCGTTCCGCTGCCGTCAGGGAGCGGCGTGACCGGGATGAAGTCTTCTCTGAAACGGGTGAGTCGTGCAAACACCTGATCGCCGTTGGTGGAAACACGATGATCAACACGGACACTGAACAAATCCTGATCGACCCGTTCGTTCTCCACGCGGCGATAGTTGTTGGCGGTGCCGGCGCTTGTCGGCAGCGGATACCGATCCAGGAGCGCGCGAGCGACGGTATCCATCCTCTCCGCGGGAATCGTATTTCCGGAGAATGGACTCCGCACCGTGGCGCCGGAGGCGGGATCGTAGATCGCCGGCACGCGCCCGGCGATGGCTTCGGTGAAGATACCCTGACGCTGAAGTAAGGTCGGAACTGTGGAGATCACCGTGCGCCCGATCGTCTGCCGCTGGCCCTGATAGTCGACGAAGAAGAACGTCTGATCACGGCGAACGGGCCCGCCGAGAACACCCCCGAACTGGTTGCGGCGAAACTGCGGCTTGACGGCGCTCGTGGAAGCAAAGAAATTTCGCGCGTTCAATGCTTCATGGCGGAAATACTCGAAGGCGCTTCCGCGAAACGCATTGCTTCCGGACTTGGTGGTCAGATTCACCACGCCGCCGTTGAAGCGGCCAAACTCGGCGGGCGGGCTGTTGCTCTCGATCTTGAACTCCTGAATCGCGTCGACGTTCGGAAAAAACGCCACCTGGCCAGGCTCGGGCTGCAGCACCGAAATGCCGTCGAACAGGTATTCGTTCGTGCGGGGCCGCCCCCCGTTGATGCGCGGAAACGGCGCCGCCGGGGGTGGAGGCACTGCCACGCCGGGCACCAACGTCGCGAGCGTGATGAAGCTTCGCCCGTTGAGCGGCAGGTCAACCACCTTCCGGTTGTCGATGACATGGCCAAGCCCGGAGGTCTCGCTACGAAGCAGTCGCGCGTCGGCGGTGACGGTGACGGCTTCGGTCAGAGCACCGAGTTCCAGTTGCAGGCTCAGCCGGACGGTCTCGCCTGTCGCAAGCCGAATGCCCTCGTGGGTCAACGGTCGAAATCCACTCAACTCGACGCGCACGCGGTACGTGCCTGGCGCGAGCGCCGTAAAGACGATCGTGCCTTCCGGTCCTGTCACCCTCGTGCGGGACAGGTTCGTTGCCACCGCGGTGACCGTGAGCGTGGCCCCGGGAACGGCGGCCCCAGCTTGATCGACCACGTGTGCGGAGAGTGCTCCGCCGCCGATTTGCGCGACAGCCACCGATGGCACGGCGGCCGACACCGCCAGCCCCAGACACAGCCGTGCCCACACCAGACCTGCCCTCATCGGACCTCCTGCAGTGGGAGACTGTAGATCGGATTGACACGGTTCTCAACTCGACTCAATCTGACTTAATCAGGATGAGATGAATCGGTGCCGGTCACTTCAATCGATACGGATTTGATCAGGGCGTAGAGGCGTCTGCCGACGCTGATCCCCAGCCTGTCAATCGCATCCCGCGTGACTTCTGCCAGAAGGAGGACGCGCCCGATCGACATCTGGACGATGACGTGGTCGAATGCCGGGTCGACGGTGACGGCAGAGACGGTCCCGGCCAACGCATTGTGCAGACTGACGCCCTCAGGTTCGCTCATCGCCAGAATCACTTCGCGCGCCGGTATCCGCACCCGGACCGTCGCGCCTGCGCCGAGTGCACGATCCGAGGCGAGCAATGTGCCTCCTTCGAAGGTCAGCTCGACGAGTCCGCGTTCGGGATGTCTTCGTCCGACACGCGCCTCGAACACGCTGCCGAGTCCGACGGCATCTCGAAGCCATGGCAGATCCGGACGACTCATCAGATCCGCTAGCGGGCCGCACGCAAGGGCGCGACCGCGGTCGAGAATCAGCAGATGCGTCGCGAGCCGCACGACATCCTCGAAATCGTGCGTGACGAGAATCAGCGGAATGTCGAGCGTGTGTCTTAGCTCGTCAATCTCGTCCTGCAGGCGCCGCCGCACCGCGCGATCCACGGCGGAAAATGGTTCGTCGAGGAGCAACACCGCCGGCTCGCGAGCGAGGGCCCTCGCAAGCGCGACACGTTGACGCTCGCCGCCGGAGAGCTCCTGCGGGCGGTGATCTAGATGCCCGGACAGGTGCACGAGCGCGAGCAACGCCTCCGCCCGCGCGCGTCGTTCGCCGCGAGGCCGGTGCCCGAGCGCGGTCGTCACGTTGCCGGTCGCCGTCAGATGCGGAAAGAGGGCGTACTCCTGAAACACGAATCCCACAGCGCGCCGATGTGGTGGAGTAAAGGTCCCCGTCGTCGTCTCGCTCCAGGTCTCGCCGCCTGAACGAACAGACGCGTGAGCCGGCTGATACAGTCCGGCGATGCTGCGCAGGATGGTGGTCTTGCCGCTGCCAGATGGCCCGAAGATGGCCAGGACGTCGCCTGCGTCGCACGTGAAGTCGAGATCGAGCGGGATTGGCGCCGGCTGCCGCAGGCTGACGGACAGACGCCGGTCACCCACGACGGATGCCCGCGCGGCGTGTGAGCGTCGTCGTCATCATCAGTGTCGTTACGGCAATCACCAGTAGCGTCGCCGCCATGATGCCGGCGCTTCGGTCGTCGAAGGCCTGCATGCGATCGTAAATGGCAACGCTGAGAGTACGGGTCTCGCCAGGAAGGTTGCCGCCGACCATCAACACCACGCCGAACTCGCCGAGCGTGTGGGCAAACGTGAGGATCGCCGCCGTCAGGATGCTCGGCCAGGCGAGTGGCGCTTCGATCCGCACGAATCGCTGCCAGGGTGTCAGGCCACAACACGCCGCGGCATCACGTACATCAGCCGGGATGGCCTCGAAGCCGCGCTGGATCGGTTGGACGACGAACGGGATGTTGGCGATGGCGGAGGCGACCAGCAACCCCTCGAAAGAAAATGGCAACGATTGACCCGCAAGGCTTTCGAAGGCGCGGCCCAGCGGCGAACGCGCGCCGAACGTTACAAGCAGGTAGTACCCGAGCACAGTCGGCGGTAACACGAGCGGCGCCGTCACGAGTGCCTCGAGCAGCAGTTTGCCCCGGAAGTGCCGGACCGCCAGCAGGCGCCCGAACCAGATGCCGAAGGGCAAGAGGATCGCGAGCGTGCCCGCACCCAGCCAGAGCGAGACACGGAGAGCCGTCCAGTCCATGGCCGGCTATTGTGGCACCGCGAAGCCGTATTTGCGGAGCGTGCTCCGGGCGTCGTTGCCCTGGATGTACTCGTAGAAGCGCAACGCCACCGGGTTCGCCCGTTTCAGAAGGACCATTCGCTGGCGCAGCGGAGGATGGAACGATTCGGGGATCAGTGCGTAGGTGCCCTGCTCGCTCAGAGGCGGCGACAACACAAGCGAGTACGCGAGAATGCCTCCAACAGCATTGCCGGTCGTCGCAAACTGCGCGGCCTGCGAGATGCTGTCGCCGAGCACCATCACAGGGCGCAACTGATCCCACAGTCCCGTGGCGCGCAATGCGGCTTCCGCTGCGCGGCCGTACGGCGCATGCTCCGGGTTGGCAATCGCAAACCGTTTCACCGCACCTTTCGCCAGTAGAGCCCGCAATCCCTCGAGGCGCTCATCAACTCGCAAAAGTGATCCATGTGGCGCGAATATCACGACCCGCCCGATGGCGTACAACATGCCGCGATCTCGCGTCAGACCCGCATCGGCCAGTTTCTCGACGAAGGCTTCGTCTGCCGATAAGAACAACTCGAACGGCGCACCGTCGAGCAGTTGACGGGTCAGGGTCCCCGACGATCCAAACACGAGTTCCACACGATCGCCGGTTCGCTGACTGAACTCCTGAGCCACGGACTCGAGCGCAAACTTCAGGTCAGAGGCCGCGGCGATCGTCGTGGGGCGCTGGGCGTGCAGCTCGAATCGCGGCCCCATCAGTACCCAGAGCGCCGCAAACGGGAGGAGCAGACGTTTGTTCGTGGCCGCGCAGACCATCACATTATTTCTTGAGGGGGACTACTTCGAGGCGAGTGAGCATGCGGACCGACCGCACACCCCGCAAGTCTCTCGGGGCGACAATCCGAAAGGCGCCCAGATTGCCGGACAAGGGCTTCCCGTCGACAGTGTCGGCCACGATGATGTCGTGGCTCGAGAAGGCGGGATCCAGCTCTACGAGTGCGAAAACCGCCTGGTACCCGTCGGAAGCGGTCGCCACGACGTGACTCGTGACAGCGTTCCCGCGCATCTGTCCGAGTGTGACACCCGCCAGCTTCAGCAACTCACCAGCGAGCACGCCTTCGTAGACATGGACGGCTCCGTCTTCACTTTTCATTTCGACGCGTGACCGCGGCAGGCCTTTCAGCTCAGCGGGCGCGAGGGAAAGCGTCCTGTCGACGTCGCCCGTCACGACAAGCGTCGCGGTCGTGTTGGATTGGCCGGCCCGGAGCTGGCCTGAGGCCGGAACGGCCAGCAGGAGAAGGCACAGGCCCGCACGGAAGACGCGGCATCGAGTCATCATGGTTTCGGTCCTCATCCTGGTGAGGCATAATCGTATCAAATCTTCGAAATAATCGGCTCATACTGATTTTTTCTACCCAGCGGTGATACGATTTGGGGCCGAATGGCACTTCTTACCGTAAGAGCCGCGGCCGAGCGACTCGGGGTGGCATATTCGACCCTGAAGCGATGGGTGCACACTGGGCACGTGCGGACGACGCGCACCGAAGGTGGTCATCATCGCGTGTCCGATGCCGAAATCGAACGCCTGCTGGCGCGTCAACAGCCGGAGGCAAAGCGCCGAAAGGTCGCGGCCGATCCCGACGAATCGCTGGTCGGATTGAGCGCCCGCAATCGACTGCACGGCTTCATCGACGAGGTCCGCATCGACGGGCTCCTCGCCCAGGTCCGGCTGCGCGTGGGCGATCAGTCGCTGACGGCCGTCATCACCGCCGACGCGGTGCGCGCGCTCAAACTGCGCCGCGGTGACGATGCGCTGGCTATCGTCAAATCAACCGAAGTCATGATTGCGAGATCACACACGTCGGAATCGGCCACCAGGCTACGCAAGCGGACGCGCCGAAAGGCGCACACTGAAGCCCACGTCAAGACGCCGGGGGGGCGGGAACGGTAAACGCGAACGTGGCGCCTCGGCCGGCGTTCCGTGCCGCCCAGAGCTGTCCCCCATGCGCTTCGATGATCGAGCGGCTAATCGACAGGCCGACTCCGGTGCCTGTGGGCTTGGTCGTGTACGACAGCGTGAACATCCGTTCGCAATCGACGTCATCGAGGCCCACTCCCGAGTCGGTGACCGTCACCTTCACGACGCGCTCGGGTTCAAGGGACGCGGCGATCTCGAGCACGCGCTCTTCATGCTCGACGCCTTCCATGGCGTCGATGCTGTTGGCGATGAGGTTCAGCAGAACCTGCTGCAACTGCACGCGATCACCACTGACAGCCGGCAGATCCGGCAAGGTCGTGACGGGTGTGACATGACTGCTCTGAATACGGGCCCGGGCCAGAACGAGAACTTCACGGACAACGGCACTGATGTCGAGCGGAACCATCTGCACCTTGTGTTCCTTGAACAGCTCTCGATTTCTTCGGATCAGGTCGTCCGCCCGCTGGCTGGCATCGACGACATCCACGAGCGCCACGCGAATCTCACTCAAGTCCGGGCCGGCGCTTCCGAGGCCCAGGAGGCATGCCTTGGCATTCATCATGATGGCCGTGAGGGGCTGACGCATTTCGTGCGCAAGCGAGGCCGCGAACTCGCCGAGTGCCGTCAGACGCGAGAGTCGTGCGAGGTCCGCCTGCGCGATGTGCAGCGCCTGTTCCGACGCTTTCCGTCCGGTGATATCGGTGCCGGTCCCCATGACGCGCACCGCGCGTCCATCCTGCCACACCGCCGATCCCCGCGTCAGGAACCATCGCACAGAACCGTTGCGGTGACGCATGCGATGCTCGACCTCGTAGGAGGGTGTTTTCCCGGCAAGATGCTCTCGCGCGCATTCTCTGACGGCCGCCACATCATCGGGATGCACGAGTCGAGACCAGTCGTCGAGGTGATTCCTGATCTCGTCGTCCTCATAGCCCAGAACGGCCTTTAGACTCGGATCGAGGTAGATCTCGTTTGTCTCGAGGTTCCAGTCCCAGACGCCGACACCGCCTGCGGCCGTGGCACGAGCGTAGCGATCCTGAATGGCGGTATTACGCGCCTCAGTTTCACGGCGGCGCGCGCGCTGGATGACGAGAGACACGATGAGCAGTGCTTGAAGCGCGAACACCGCGAGACCGCCGACGACATAGCCGCGATAGTGATCCCAGATGGTCAACGTTCGGAATCGAATGTCCGATCCCGGCGGGAGACGCGCCGTGTCGATATTCCACCTTCGTAATGCACGCCAGTCGAAGGTCGCAGACAATTCGGCGCTGGTCGCCGGCAGATCCTCAGGGCGGGCACCTGCGAGGATGCTCAACGCCAGGGTCCCGGCCTGTGCACCAATCCTCTCGTGGTCCACCAGATACCCTCCAACGACGCCGTGCCCGAAATACGGTTCGGCGATGCTGTAGATCGGTACGTTGGCAGTGCGAGCAAAGAGGTTCACCGCCTCAACCGGATCCAGCGCGTTCGTTTCCGACTCCTGGGCGTGCCGGACGTACAGCACGACGGTGCGCGCGGGCGCGTTCGTAATCCGTGAGAGCAACGCGTCCGTTGAAAGGTCCGTCAGATACTCCACGCTCACGTGGCGCTCGAACGGTGCGAGCTCTTTTCGAATGACGTTCTCCCGGGCTTTACCTCCGTTGTTCGGCAGGCTTGTAATGACAAGCACCCGTTCCGTTTCGGGATGAATCGAGCGGATCGATTCGACGGTCTTGGCGTAGGTCCCGGTGATGAAGAGTCCAGCCACGCCGGGCGCCGATCGTTCGGGGGCTGCGTCTGGCGGCCCGAAAACGGTGCAAATAATCGGGACATCTGGAAACAGTGCGCGGTTGGCGAGCAGGAACGCGAAGGGCGTCTCCGCGGTGGCAACGATCACGTCGATCTTGTGATGCGCGTACTTCTCGCGAAGATAGTCCCTGAGAATCGCCGCCTGGTCTTCACCTGGAAACCGATCGGCTTCGAGATACTCCGAATAGTATTCAGGGCCTTCCTGAGGGTTGTTCCTGAGCGTTCGCAGCAAGCCGCGCTCGTAGAGCACGTTGGTCGGATACTCCCGCGCGTACCAGTAGAGCGCGAGGACATTCTTCCCGGCTTGCGATTTCAACGTGGCGGCGGGCGAGAATCCGAATGCGACCAGAATCCCGATTGTCGGGAGCACGCGGCACACGATTCCACGAGTCACGTTAAACACTCAGCTTTACCGCAATCTGAATCTGCCGCGACGAGCCCATCTCACCAGTGGGAAACCGTGTGTTGGTGATCACACTGAAATTCGGGCTGCCCACGACGTTGCCGGGCTGGCCGACATTCGGATGATTGAACACGTTGAAGATCTCGACCCGCAGCTCCAGCCGCGCGTGACCCATGTTCGTGGTCTTCGATATCGACAGGTCGGTGTTATCGAACCTCGGGCCGAGAGCGGCATTCCGCTTCAGGTTCCCGAAACGGCCGGCAGGCACGAAGACCGTCGTGTCGAACCACCTCTCCACGTCGCCGATCGTTCGCACGGAACCGGTGACGTCGGGTCTGACCGTGTTCGCCGTGCCGTTGAGGGTGCTGTTGCTGGTGACGATGTTCACCGGGCTTCCGCTTTGTGCCTGCACGATCGCCGCAAGCTGCCAACCCTCCGCGAGCGAACTGCCCCGGAAGGGAAGCTGGTAGATGGCCGTCACCACGGCTCGGTGCCTGGCGTCGAAGTCCGAGGGTCCCAGCTCTGCCGGCAAGTCGTAGCTGTTCTGTGCCACGACGCCCTGAGTATTGAGTGAGTTGTAGTCCGTGGACCTGGCCAGCGTGTAGGAGGCCGTCAACTGCAGTGCTCTCGATACCTGGCCGCGCGAAGAAAGCCAGAGCGCCTGGTAGGACGATCGGCCCGAACTTTCGATTTGCATGATGTTGCCGAGTGATGTTCCGGGCAGAATCGGGCTCGTTTCCGCCAGTGCAGGGAATGGACGCTGTCCGTCGATCGGCTGGTTGACGTTCCGGGCCACTCGAAGGTGAGATCCTCTCGCGCCAAAATAGCCGGCCATCAGGGCGAAGCTGGGCAGCAATTCCCGCTGTACGTTGACATTCCACGACTGCGTCATCGCCGCTTCGAACTCCGGATCCACGGTCGACGGCGCCAGGCCCGCCGCCCTCGCGAGGGTGATCGCATTGTCGAGGCCGATCACGCCGCTGTAGGCCAGCGGCGTGACAAGAGGAGGATTCGTTGTGGCGCCCACCAGCATGTTCGCAATCGGCTGGTTGACGTAGGCGCCATAGGCCGCGCGCACGACTGTCCGCCTGTCACCCAGCGGATTCCAGGCGACACCAAGGCGCGGCTGGAGATCCCGGCTGCTCTCGTAGATCCGATCGACCTGCGTGCCGACGCGAAGAAGCGAGGCGCTCGCCCGGTCGAACACCACAAAACGATCGTCCCGCTCCTCGGGAGTTATCGTCTCGTCATATCGCAATCCGAGCTCAATCGTGAGGCCCGAACCGATCGCCAGTTGATCCTGGACGAAAAGCCCCAGGCCGTTCTGCGTGATGTGCGCGCGGCGGTCGCCAAGCGTCACGCTGAACGCGTTGGCCATGCCTGAAATGAAATCGGACACGGCTGGAAAGTTGAGCCGTCCCTGGTCCTTCGTGAAGCTCTCGTTGATGTACCAGCGATATTCACCACCGAAGCGAAGCGAGTGCCGGGAACGCTGGTAGCTGGCCGTGTCGGACACGACGAACGTCGTGCCGACGCGGCTCGTCAGAAAGTTCGCCGGCCCGCCGAAATTCAACCCTCCGGCGACGCTGATCTGCGGCAGCCCGATTGGTTCGGCCACGCCGACCTGGATGCCGAACTCGCTGGGATTGACGAGCTGCGCTGGTGATCCCTCGCCCAGCGCGCGGAGGAAACCGAGCCGGGCCTCGTTGACCAGCGTCGTTCCCACCACGGTCATCTCGTTCAATGTGAAGGTGTGGCGGCGGCGACGGCGGATATCGCCGAATCCGGGAATAGTGTTGCCCTGCAACAGGGGCTCACTGCGCTGGTCACGACTGTGCCAGTAATAGATATGAGTGCGGCTGTTGCCGTTCGGCGCCACGGTCAAGTCGGCGGATCCCTGATCGGCCTCGAACACCGCCTCCGTCGAGCCGACGAACCGCGCCACACCACGAGAGTCCGTCACGTTCGCGCGCGGTATGAACTGCAGCAGCTCTGCGACTCGAGGATCGCCCACGGCGCTGCGCTCGGCGTCACTAAGCACCAGACTGTTGACGTTGAGGCCCTGACGCTGCCGCTGGCCCTCGTAGGTGGTGTGGAAAAACACACGGTTCCTGACGAGCGGCCCTCCGAGCGTTGCGCCGAACTGCTGACGGCGAAAGAGCTCGGGCTCGTTGGAGCGGTTGAAGAAATTGCGGGCGTCGAACCTCTCGTTTCTGAGAAATGTGAATACCTCACCGCCGAACGCGTTGGTGCCCGATCGCGTGACGATGTGGACGATGCTTCCAGAATTCCGTCCGTACGCCGCGCTGAATGTCGAATTGTCGATCTTGAGTTCCTCGACATTCGTCATCGAGGTCTGAAGAGTCAGGTCGGTGAATTGATCGTTGACGCTCACGCCGTTGACCAGCACGTTGACGGCATCCTCGCGGTTGCCGGCGGTGTTGAACCCATAAAATCCGTCGCCACGGCTGGGAGCCGTCAGAAATCCGCCCTGTACCGGCGTGACCGACCCGGGCAGCTGAAAACCCAGATCCACGAAGCGCCGTCCGTTCAACGGCATGGCCTGCACGAATTGCTCGCTGAAGACGTGACCGACCGTCATGCCCGCGCGGTCGAGAAGCGGCACTTGAGTATCGACGGCGACCGTCTCACTCACATCGCCGAGCGTCAGATGAACGTCGTGCACGATGGTGCGGGCCGCATTCACAACGAGGGCTTCAACAATCTGGGCGCGGAAGCCAGCCGCCTGAACCTCGAGACGATACTCACCCACCGTCAGCGCAACAATCTCGTACCGACCTCGGGGATCTGTCAGCGCGGCCCGCTCGGTGCCAGTCGCGTGGTGTTGAATGCGCACGGACGCTCGCGGCACGACGGCGCCGGATGGGTCGAACACGCCGCCTTGAAGGCTCGCGGACGTTTGCGCACCAACCGGGCTCGCGCACAGCATCGTTGCGAGGGCGGCTGCGCACAGGTGCCACCGGAGACGCCATCGAACGAAGCGAACGCGCGGCGTAGTCGGTACTCCTCGGCAGATCCTACACAAGGTCGTCGAGGTGGAAGGAAGAGAATGTTGTATCAGAGGCGCCCACGACATATCGTGGGCCGTTTTCGCATATCCTCTTGTCCGGGAATGCCACACGTGAGACCTCGAGTGCTCCTGGCGGACGACTACCCTGGACTTCTCACGGCCCTGCAACGGCTGCTCCAGTCGTCGTGCGAAGTGATAGGGCAGGTATCGAACGGCGGGGAGCTGCTTGAAGCAGCCACTCGTCTCAAGCCTGACGTCATCGTGGCTGATCTGCGAATGCCGGAGGTGGACGGACTCGAGGCGTGCCGCCAGCTCAGGCGCTCGATGCCGCAGGCCAAGGTGATCATCCTGACCGCGGCTGACGATGCGGCAGTCCAGACCAGAGCCTTCGAATGCGGTGCATCGGCGTTCGTGTTGAAAAGCCGCGTCGCCGACGACCTGGTCACCGCAGTCCAGACCGTGTTCCGCGAAAGCTGACCCTCCAGATCAGAACCTCAGCTTTGCGCCGAGCTGAATCAACCGCGGCCCTCCCCGCGTGCGCGTGATCTGCCCGAAGTTCGACGAGCCGAGATCGCTCGCGGGATTGCGGAACGCGGGCGTGTTCGTCACGTTGTACGCCTCGAGCCGAAGCTCGATCGATCCGCGTCCGAAGAAACGCGTCAGCTTCGAGACGCTCACATCCAGGCGCTGCTGTCCCGGGCCGGTGACGGAGTTGCGCGGGAGCGCGCCAAACTGTGCGCCCGAACTGACGAACGCGTCGCGATTGAGGTACTCGTCGAGGCGCGAGGTGACCGATCCAGAGGTCGTCTGATCGTCCAGTGTCTTGCCGGAGGCGAGACTCGGCCGCGGGTTCTGCGATGAGTAGAGAAACCCGCTGAAATCCTCATCGGTAATCGTGAATGGGCGCCCGGACTGGAACGTGCCGATACCCGACACCTGCCACCCGTCAACCCACCGGCTGCCGCGGAACGGCAGTTCCCACACCCAGCTGAAGATGACGCGGTGACGCCGATCGAAATCCGACAGCGCCCAGTTCAAGTCGGGCCGGCTCTGGTCGTGCTCGATCTGGTAGACGCCTTCGTCTGAGAATGTGTCCATCGACTTGGCGAGGGTGTAGTTCATGTTGAACATGTATCCACGACTGAAACGCCGCTGAAGACTCAACTGCATTGAGTGGTACTGGGAGTGGCCGCCGTTGCTGAGAAAGTTCGCGCCTTCGTCCTCGTCCAATCCCAGGAGCGGACCGCGCAGTTCGCCCGGGATGACACAGTCGCCGGGATCGGCGTCTATGCAGCCCGGCGGCGGCGTGTCGAGGTTCACGAACTCATCGTCGTCGATATCGTAGTAGTTGCCGGTAAATCCGCCGCCGGGTACACCGCGCCGCCGCTGCAAGCCGAGGGTCTCCACATCGAGCGGCTGATTCAGGTTCGCCCACTGCAGGAGGTCCCTGCCCTTGCTGCCGACATATCCCGCCTCCAGCAGCCAGTTCGGCCGGAACTCCCACTGTGTGGTGAGATTCCATTGATGCATGACCGGTGTCACGAGATTGGTCGACACCATCTGCGTCTCGAAGGCCTCGAACTCGGTGCCGGGATCGTTGTCCCCGACGAGAATCGGCTCTCCATCATCAAAGCCAATGCTCATGTTTGGAACCGGGAACGTCGGCACATCTCTCGGAACAGTATTCCAGTTACCCGCGTCGTTCAGCTGCAGCTCGCGGAAGAACGGCGGACCCTGCCGGAGCGAGTTCGCAAATGCTCCGGTCGACCGTTCGAAGAACAGCCCGTACCCTCCGCGGAGAACGACTTCCCGGCCTGCAAGCGGATTCCAGGCGAAACTCGCACGGGGCGCGAAGTTGTTGTAGTCGCCCGGCACGATGCTCTTGCGGCTGGAGATGTTGAGGTCGAGACCTGCGGCGCCGGGCACCGAGCCCGGATCGAAGTTGGATGCGAAGACGAACCCGTCTTGCAGATTGCCTGTCGCCAGCGCCGCCGGGAAGTCGTAGAGCGCAAGGAAGCCGTGTTGCTCGGATGGAAACCCGTAGTAGTCGTGCCGCATCCCCAGGTTCAGCGTGAGACTGGACGTGAGCTTCCAGTCATCGGCCACGAACCAGCTCCAGTCGGTCATCCTGTAGTTGCGAACCGTGGAACCGACGTTCAACCCGGTGTCCGAAATCTGTCTCGCTCTGTTTCGATCGCCCGGATTCGCGTATCCGACGGTCAGAAAGTCGAGCCACGTATCGAAGTTGTGCCGACGGTTGCGCGTCTCCTGCAAATCGCCGTCGAGCATGTGGCGGCGGAGCTCGCCCCCCGCGCGCATCGAGTGGCGGCCGCGCACGAACGACAGGGTGTTGCCGGCCGTCCAGGTGGTCTGCCGATCGAAGATGCGCGTTCCGTCGCCAGGTGTCCCGAATCGCAGCTCGCCGCCAACGTCGTCGCCGCTGATCGTAATCTGGCTCAGGTCGGGCACCTGGCTCGCAAACGGATTGTTGATGCCGAACTCGGCGTTTGTAAAGTAGGACACCGGCATGCTGTCGTTGCGATTGCGGAAGAATCCGACGCGCATCTCGTTCACGATGCCCGAGCGAAAGACGTGGACGTCGGTCACCGAGAGCGTGCGCTGAAACGTGGTTTCCTCGATTTCATGGAGCGTGAGCGCCGCGCTGTCTGCCAACTGGTCGCGGCTCGGCTGATTCGAAAAGAAGAACTTCCCGGTCAGCCGGTTCGACACTGTCGCCTGCTGCTCGAGGTTCAGCGAGAACTGATCCTGATGGAACGTCGCCGGGATGATCGACAGCACTTCACAGCTGGCGGCCATCTGCCCCGATCTCGGCCGGCAGTTGAAGCCGTCGGAACCGGATGGTACCAGGAACGTGTCGTTGGGCAGCCGTGCCTGAAGCAGAGCCCTCGAGATGGGATTGATCGCCGCAAGGTTGACCGGACCATTCTGCGACGTATCCCAAATCGCCACGGCGAACCTGTCGATGGCTGCGTTCGAGCGATCGTTGGTCAGCTGGGTCGGCAGCAACACGGTGTTGCTCGCTTCATCGACGAACGATGTTTCGGCACGCGTGGCCTGATAAGAACCGAAGAAAAACGTGCGGTTCCTCCTCACGGGTCCACCCAGCGTGAAGCCACCTTCGTTGCGCCGCAGGCGCGGCTTGTCGGTACCTGCACGGTTGAAGAAGAAATCGTTTGCAAGCATCGCGTCGTGCTGGAAGTAGTTGTACGCGGTGCCGGACAGCGCGTTCGTGCCGCTCTTGGAGACCACCTGAAAGATGCCGCCACCGTTACGGCCGGTTGACGCGTCGTAGAGACTCGTCTGCACTTTCACTTCTTCGAGCGTCTCCGGTGCCGGGGCGATGTTGCGCGACAGCGTGCCGCCTCCCGCGTCGATCGTGCCGCGCGACCCGTTGATGCGGCTGCTGCAGCACAGCATGTTCGTCACGTCGATGCCGTTGAACACGAAGCTGTTGTTCGTCGTTCTTGCGCCGTTCACGCTCGGCGAAATCGATGCGTTGTCGTTCGACAAAAGCTCGCTGATGTCGGCCGAGACACCAGGTTCGATCGCCAGGAGCTGCGTGATGTTGCGCGCCGACGTGGGCAGCGCTTCGAGCTCGCGCCGATCGAGCGTCCGCGCAATCGTGGCCGAGTCCGCCGAGACCATGCGGCCGTCCGCGGTGACCGCGACCGACTCGCTGATGTCACCGACCTCGAGCACGACATCAACCGTGGCCATCTGTCCTGTCGTGACGGCGACGCCCTCGCGCTGGAGTGTTTTGAATCCGCGGTACTCGAAGGAGACGCGGTAGGTTCCAGGCGGCAGAAAGCGGACTTCCCAGTCGCCTGTATCAGTGCTCGATGTCGATCGTTCGAAGCCGGTCTCCGGCCGCGCCACCGTGACAGTGACGCCTTCCATGACTGCGCCGCTGAAATCGGCAACGCGTCCCGTCAGCCCGCTGCCGGCGCCGGTCTGCGCGACTGCGGATGCCGCCATGAAAAACAGTGGAATGGTTGCGACGACCACTCGTGCGATGAACTTCGACATAGGCCTCCCCTTGAAACTTTTGCCGTCTCAAGGATTGTCGAGGGTCCATGTCACACGCGCGTGTCAACCGGGTAAGCGCACTGTCAACTCTGCTTTCGCGCGAGAGCTGATGACGTTATGCGTCGTCGTGTGCAGTCGAGGCCGCTCGCGGGCGTTCTGGGACAATCGTCTCGCCGCGCGCGAGCATGGCCACCAATGTCGAGATCTTCTTCGCCCGGCCGGCCGGCGTCTTCATGTTGTTGGTCCGAAACGCCAGCGCGAACAGGTTTCGACGGCCGAGTGTCCGGAAGGTTTTGCGTGCCCGAGGATTGGCCTCGATCGCGGCGCGCAGATCCTCGGGAATCGTCTTCTCGTTCGCGCCCCGCATCGGGGCATAGGCCGCGTCCCAGCGGCCATCGGCCTTCGCGGCATCAACCTGCCGCTGACCGTGCGGCGTCATGCGACCGCCGGAGGTGAGCCGGGCCACATGATCGCGGTTGATCTGGCTCCAGATGCTTCGGGCGCGCCGCGGCGTATAGCGCTGCAAAAACGAGTGTTGGTCGAAGGACTTGCGGATGCCGTCGATCCATCCCCAGCACAAGGCCACGTCGAGCGCCTGCGCATTGGTCACTGTCGGCAGGCCGGAACCTTTCTTGTGAATCTTCAGCCAGATCTCCGTTTCGCGGGCATGGTTGGCTTTCATCCACGCCGCGAACGCCGCCGCTGTGCGAAAACTTCTGATCTTCCTGGGATCGGGAACAACGGGCGCCATATCTGCGGACTCCTCGTGGTCACGTTCCGACTTTCAACGAGCCACGACATGACGTGACATCAGCTGGGAGCTTTCGCCGGAGATCACATACTACTTCTGCTCCCGACTGATCGTGCTCGGCCCCGTTCTTGCTCCGCGCCGGTCCTGGCACCCCAGGTAAGACCTTCACTCAACTGCAATCGACAACGGAGGTAGTGCAAGGAACATGGCTACAAAACAACCAAACATTCTGGTTCTATGGGGCGACGACATCGGCTATTGGAACATCAGCCATTACAGCAAGGGCATGATGGGCTATCAGACCCCGAACATCGATCGGATCGCCATAGAAGGCGCGACATTCACCGACTGGTACGGCCAACAGAGCTGCACTGCCGGCCGCGCGTCCTTCATCTGTGGCCAGAACCCGATCCGTACAGGCCTGACCAAGGTTGGCATGCCTGCCGCCACCGTCGGGCTTCAAAAGGAAGACCCAACAATTGCCGAACTGCTGAAACCGCTCGGTTACGCCACAGGTCAGTTCGGAAAGAACCATCTTGGCGATCGAAATGAATATCTGCCGACGGTGCATGGCTTCGATGAATTCTTCGGCAACCTCTATCACCTCAACGCCGAAGAAGAACCGGAACTGCCCGATTATCCCAAGGATCCGAAATTCAAGGAGAGGTTCGGACCGCGTGGTGTGCTCCATTGCGTGGCGACCGACAAAGACGACCCGACCGACGAGCCGCGCTGGGGAAAGGTGGGCAAGCAGAAGGTCACCGACACGGGGCCGCTGACCAAGAAGCGCATGGAAACCATCGACGAGGAGATCACGTCAAAGGCGCTCGACTGGATGGAAAAGCAGGCCAAGGCAAATCAGCCGTTTTTTCTCTGGTACAACTCGACGGCCATGCACTTCAGGACCCACCTCGCCGCGAAGAACCGCGGCAAGAGCGGCCAGGACGACTACAGCGATCGAATGGTCACGCACGACGAGCAGATCGGTCAGATACTCGACAAGCTCGACGAGCTGGGCATCGCCGACAACACCATCGTCATGTATTCCACCGACAACGGTCCGGAGAACGATACGTGGCCGGACGGTGCGAACACTCCTTTCCGCGGCCAGAAGGACTCTGGTTGGGAGGGTGGCTGGCGCGTGCCGTGTTTCCTGCGCTGGCCTGGCAAGATCAAGGCCGGCTCGGTGCTGAACGGCATCTGCTCGCATATCGACATGATGCCAACACTACTGGCGATTGCCGGTGATGCGAACGTCGGCGAGAAGCTCCTCACCGGCTACAAGATCCAATCCACGACCTACAAGGTACATCTCGACGGCTACAACCTGCTTCCCTACCTGACCGGCCAGGCGAAGGAGAGCCCGAGAAACTCCATCATGTACTTCAGCGATGACGGTGAAGTCATCGCCGTGCGTGTCGGCGACTACAAGTTCCATCTGGCGCAACAACGCGCCAATACGATGAGACAGTGGGCCGAGCCATTCGTAAAGCTTCGGCTGCCGTACATCATGAATCTCCGTCGCGACCCGTTCGAGCGAGCCGAGTACAACTCGAATACCTATCTGGACTGGATGGTCAATCACGTGCCCCAGATGTATTTGATGCAAGCGGTGGTCGCGTCGGAGATCGACAACTTCATCAAATTCCCGCCGCGCCAGAAGCCGGCTTCGTTCAACCTTGACTCAGTGTTGAGACAGGTGTCGAGCCATGCCTGACCCCGACGGGTTACGCGCGGTTAGCTGATGGCAATCCCAACCGACCCATGCGGGAAAGCACCCCGCATGGGTCGTTCCTCGGTGGATCTCGCGGAGCAGGTGCGCTCCTTCTACGAGAGGATGCCGTATCCGGCGCCGCTGACCAGCCTTGACGAACACCGCGATCTCTATACGAACCCGGATCGGCGTCGGGCGCACTACCACTTGATGTGGCCGACCGAGCCACTACGTGGAGACCAGGAGATCCTCGTCGCTGGTTGCGGCACGTCGCAGGCCGCGAGGTATGCGCTTCGCGAGCCGGACGCTCGAATCACCGCCATCGATATCAGCGACACGAGCCTGCGTCACACGCGCGAGCTCCAGCGAAAGTATGGCCTGGAGAATCTCGAGCTTCACCAGCTATCGATTGAGAACATCGAGGAGCTCGGGCGCACGTTCGACCAAGTGGTCTGCACCGGTGTGCTTCATCATCTGCCAGACCCGGACGTCGGCCTGCGTGCTCTTCGCAATGTCCTGCGTCCGCAGGGGGCGATGCACTTGATGGTTTACGCATTCTACGGACGAACCGGTATCTACATGATCCAGGAGTACTGTCGCCTGCTCCGGATCAGCGCCTCGGACTCAGACCTGAGCGACCTTGGCGCAACACTCCAGAGCCTGCCGGCGGCCCATCCGATCGCCCATGTGATGCGCGGGGCGATGGACTTCAATCATCCCGACTCTCTGGCAGATGCGCTCCTTCATCCCATCGATCGCGCCTACAGCGTTCCACAGGTCTACGCGTGGCTCGAGCGCTGCGGTATGTCCTTCGGTCGCTGGATCGAGCAGGCTCCCTACCTGGCTCAATGCGGGATGGTTGCGAAGACTTCACATGCCCGGCGTCTCGCCTCGCTGCCAGCGCCGCTACAGCACGCCGCGGTGGAGTTGCTCCGTGGAACGATGTTCAGACACAACCTGATCGCCTACCGCGACGATCACATGGGGGCAAACCAGCCGATCGACTTCCAGGAGGCTGGCTGGCGCACGTTCGTCCCGATTGCGCTGCCATGGACGGTTTGCGTCCGTGAACGTGTGCCGCCAGGAAGCGTCGCCGTGCTGATTAACCGTGCGCATTCATTTACCGATCTCATTCTCACGGTCGATCGGTTCGAAAACGGACTGCTCGGCGCCATCGACGGAAAGCGAACGCTCGGCGAGATTCTGTCGTATGTGATCGCTGATGATGGCGACGAAGGCCGGGCTTTGAATTTCTTCGAGCGGCTCTGGCAATACGATCAGGTCGCCTTTGACGCGTCGTGCGCGAACTGATCCATTCCGTACCGATACCAAACGAGTCACGCATCGTCCTCTTGTTGAGGTAGGATTTTCAGGCGCATTGAGAGGTCTTTCTATGCAAACGAACGAGCTCGACATGTTCCTGGCCGCGTGGGATCGTGAAGCGACGAATACCGTGAAGCTCTTGAAGGCACTGCCGCCGACACAGTACGACTTCCGGCCGGACGCCGGCGGGCGGTCGCTGGGGGAGTTGGCGTGGCACCTGGCAGAGGGTGACGCATACATGAGCTACGGCATCGAGCGCGGCGACTTCACGATGAGCGCGAAGCCGCCCAATATCGAGCGCCCGCGCGCCATCGAAGAACTGGCGCCTGGATACGAGCGCATCCATCGCGAGGCCGTCGCGCGCATCCGAAAGCTCAAGCCGGAGGATCTCGATCGCGCGATTCCGTTTTTTACGGGACCGATGACGATCCGCGACATCCTGTCGAGCGCGATCCTGGCGCACGGCATCCACCATCGCGGCCAGCTCAGCCTGATGTGCCGCCTTGCGGGTGGCCGGACGCCTGGAATGTACGGTCCGAACCGGGAGGAGACGGCGGCCATGCGAGCGGGTGCCGGCGCATCCTAGACCGTCAGGATCTTACGGCTGCCCCATGAGGGCCTTCAGTTTTCCGTACGCTTCACGATGTCGATAGTCGAGTCGGAGCATTTCCAGCGAGATGAGAGTTTGCGCCGCCTGGATCTCGAAGCCGACTGCGTCGTACTTCGCATTGAAGATGCCGGTGGCCGTTCCTGCGCCACGAGCCATTTCGCTCATCGCGCGAGCCTGTTCCAACTCCAGGTACGTGGTCTTGACGGCCGCCCCGACCTTCGCCTTGGTCAGCTCCAGAGCGGTTCGTGCCATCTGCACCTGAGCATCGCGTGCCTTTATGACGTGCTCACGCTTGCCAAAATCGAAGAGGTTGTAGGTACCGAACACGCCGACGTAAGCGAAGTCTTTTGGTAACACCGGTAGGAGATCGGACTGGTAGACCCAGCCTCCGATCACCGCGACACCGGGAACGTAGTCCAGCTTCGATAGCTTCGAAGCGGCTTCGGCCTTGTCGACGTTCTGCTGCGCTTCGATAACCTCTGGATTGGCATCGAGCGCCTTGGCGACGGCGTCCTGCAAGGAGAGCGTTTCGCCGAGTGGGACGGGCGGCTCGAGCTCGAGAGGTGTATCCATCGGCCAACCGAGCAACTCATTGAGGGAGGCCGTCAGTTCGCGTACCTTTCCGGCCGACTCCTGCAACGCTCGATTGGCCTCTCTCGCTTCGACTCCTGACGGCTCCGCGCGCCCCGCCCCGGGAACGGTGCTTGCGACCAGCCGTCCAGCTTGCGCGTTCCGGACTCTCGCTTCGGCGAGCGCCATCTGTTTCTGCGCCACGAGCAAGTCGAAGTAATTCTTCTCCACGGCGCTGGCGGTCTGGGTGACGCGCATTCCTGCCTTCGCCCGCGCGATGTTCTCGTCCGCACGCGCGACGGCTACTGCCTGGCGAACCTGGAACAGTTGCGTGACTGGCTGTGCGACGGTCACCGCGACCAGTGTCGAGTCCTGCCCCAGGAGTGGAACTGAGCGTGTGATCACGCCACCTTGAATCGGCCGGATCAGCGAGAGTTCTTGACCCATGAACTTGCTGAAGTGAAGGTTAGCGAACGCGGTGCCGAGTTTTGGAAAGTAGTCGGCCCTCACGGCCAGTCGATTTTGTCTGGCCGCCTCCACCTCGAGTTGTCCGAGCTTCGCCATGGGAGTATCCGCCTGGGTTGCCGCTTGCTGCGCCTGCTCCAAGCTGATGTAACGGCCCTCGGGTAACGGGACGAGCGGCCCGTCATGCGAGACGGTAGCGCCGAGATCCTGTGCGCTCAACAGCGCTCCATATATCAGCAACCCCGACGTCGTCGATACGATGTGTGGCCAGACTCCAAGCCTTAGCATGCCGCGCTCCTCTCCAGATGATTCCGTCGCGGCAACTTGCAAGGCTGCTGCCCGAAGCGTTGAAGCGATTCCCTAATGTAAGTGGTCATCGCCGCGAACATGGCGAGCGCCGACACGACATCTCGTGACTGATGGAAGAGCCTCAGAAACCTGAGCTGGCGATCCAATGCTCAACTGGCCATTCGCGAGCGAAGGTGTTCGGCTGCGAGACACCCGGCCACTCTGTGCGTTTTGATCCAGACATCGCGGCGAGCGTTCGTCTGGTACGGATGCCGCCAAGCGCGCCCACGATCGAGATCTGCCCGTCAAGGATCGCAAAGGGCCTTATGCCTCGATGATGGTCTTAATCACACCGGGGTCCGCCGCAATCTCGGGGAACCGTTTCGGTGTGTCGGCGAGATCAAAGCGATGCGTAATCCAAGGCGTGACATTGATTCGGCCGGTCTCGATGAGGGCGATGATCTCGGTGAAGTTGCCGGGCAGCGCGTTACGGCTGGCCAGAATCGTCAGCTCGCGGCGGTGAAAATTCGGGTCGTTGAAACTGACGTCGCCCTGAATCAGGCCCACGAACACGATGCGGCCGCCCTGCGCGGGCAGATCGAAAGTACCGGCCATCGACGCAGCGCTGCCGGTGGCGTCCATCACGACCGTCGGCAGATCGCCGCCGCCTATGCTGCGAATCTGGTCCACAGCGTCCGGTCCGGCGACCAGGGTGTGCGCACCCTCGAATTGCCGCCTGCAGAAATCGAGGCGCGACTCCCTCACGTCCATCACCGCCAGGGTGGCGCCCCGTACCTGCACGAACTGGCTGACGCTCAAACCGATAGGTCCTGCGCCGATCACGAGGACGAAGTCGTTCGGAGTGATGCCGGCGCGTTCGACCGCATGCGCGCCGATGCCGAGCGTCTCCACCAGCGCGAGCTGATCGTAGGTGAGCGTGCTCGAGCGGTGGAGTTTTCGCGCCGACACGACGATCTCGGGGCGCATGCCGCCGTCGACGTGTACCCCGAGGCACTCGAGCTCGGCGCAGCAATTGGATCGGCCTGCGCGGCAGGCGATGCACCGGCCGCAGTTCAGGTAGGGCTCGACCGAGCAGCGGTCTCCGGGGTTGAGGCCGTTCGCGTCGCTGCCGGGATCGATGACCTCGACGCCAAGCTCGTGACCGAGGATGCGCGGGTAATTGAAAAACGGCTGTCGCCCGGCAAACGCGTGGAGGTCGGTGCCGCACACGCCGATGCGGTGCACGCGCACGAGCGCCTCGCCGGGCGCCGGCCGCGGCGAAGGACCTTCAGTGGCAACGAAGTGACCTGGCCTCTCGAGCGCGATCTGAATCATGAACGGGCCTCAGCGTGCAAGGCTGCCCTCATCGATGACGAGCGCGGCCACGATGTTGTTGCCCTCCCGCAGCGATGCCTCAGGGATGAGCGTTCCAAACAGGTGAGCGTTACGTTCTCGATATGAGTGCGTAACCGCCGACACGATCCCGTTGACGACAACGACAACGGTGAGAGGCTCTCGCCGGGATGTGCTGAGGACGCCATCGACATACAGGGGAAGAGGGTCGCGAGCGAGACTGACGGCTTCAAATTGCCTGGGATCGCGAATCGTGATTTGCACATCTCGCGCGGCGTGGATCGCGGAGCGGCTCACGTTCATGCCGAGCAGATGCCGGGCAGACGGTGGCGCATACAGCCCCATGAAGTCTCCGCGTCCAAACCGGCGCTCCTTGTAGTCGAGGCTTGCGTCACGATCGGCCGACCAATCGCCGACGTTTCGCGCGGTCACAGTGAGCTGATTGCGCGCAATAAAGGTACGGGACGAGCGCGCCGGTACTTGGCTGTCAATCAGCGAGCGTCCGTCGAGTCGCAGTGATGCCTTTGCGCCGAGGACATCGAGAATCGTGGGAAAAATGTCGACCGTTTCAACAATCCGGTCCACGACCTCGCCCTGTCGCTGGCCCGGCAATTTCATCAGAAGCGGCACACGAAGGACATCGGAAAGATTGCGCTGCAGCTGCAGCCGGCGTCTGGAGCGGTTCTCACGGTAACTCGCACCGTGATCGGATGTAATGATGACGAGCGCATTGTCATATACCCCTGCTTCGTGCAGCCGCCCGAGCAGTTCGCCGACCAGACGGTCCACATACCCGACCTGCGCCAGATGCCGCTGGTAGAGCATGTCGACGTAGGCGGCGCTCATTCCCTCGAATAACCCCCGGTATGGCTGTGTGTCGGGACGCCGGTACCGCCGCCCGGACGGGAGGTATTCGAACGGCATGTGCGGCACCATCGAGTGAATGAAGTGCAGCCGTGCTGGCTGACCATCAATCGACGACAGGAATTGCGCAAACACGCCGCCGCGTGTGTTGCGGGCTTCTCCTGTCTGCGTCTCGCGAACCTGGCCGAACTCTGCCCAGTCTTCGGTCACAGTCGGCAGTTGGTCTGCAAGCGCCGGCGGCAGAACGATGTGCAGCCAGACGAGGCCAAGGTCCGACAGGAGCGACGGAACCGTATCGGCGGACATCGCGGAATTGTCCTGACACGCTCGGGGCGGGCACAGCTGCTGGAACCTCAGCGAGGCAAATATGTCGTAATGGCGTGCCAGCGTGGTGAACAGATTGACCGGGTAGTACCGCAGGGTCGGCGCCTCATTCACCGCCGTCGGGTATCGTCCCGACAGAATGGCCGGCACCGCATGCACGGTATTGCCCGCCACGGTACTGGCGTTGCGAAACCAGTACGCCTCACGGGCAAGCGCGGCGAAATTCGGGTAACGCTCGGCATCGATGCTTCCGTCGGCAACGAGCAGACTGTTCAGTGGCAACTCGTCGAACACGACGAACACGATTGGCGGAGTCCGCTCGATCGCCTGCACGGCCGCGGCCGATTCCGACGACAAGAAATTCTGTTTCACGCCGGGATCGAGGAGAAACACGGCCGGAACGACAAGAGCGGCAGGCGCAAGCGCTGCGAGGAACTGCCGGCCGATACGGCTTCGAGTGCCGCCGATCGCCACGAAAATTCCAGTGAGAGCGCTGAACAGAGTGTCCCAGGGTGACGTGATCACTGCGGCTCGCCGAAACCACGGCATCACGACGGCTGCCGACAGGAGAGCCAAGGCGATGCCATAGAACGTGGCCGCTCCGCGAGGGCTGCCCACGCGAACCGCACGCTCGAGTCCGAGCAGCACAAAAGGTACACCGATACAAATCGCGAGCACCGCCGCAACAGCGGTCGCGGCGGCCGTACCCCTGGCCGCGAAGAACTCGGGACTGCGCGATACCACATCGAAGATTGGCTGAGCGATCGCGATCGCCGCGAGCCCGAGCAAGGCCGCGCCGCGTTCGCACGTCAATTCGTGACGTTTCCAATAACCAACGGCGATCGAGGGCATCTTTACAACGAGCGTCACCGCGTGGAGAAGGACTGGTGCAAACAGTCCCGCCGCGATCGACAAAAATACCCAGGGCGATAGCAGCACCTTATAAGGAGAGAGCTTTGGAAGGAGCAGACAGGTCAGACACACCAGGAGCGCCGCGAGCGAGAGTCCGTTGCCAACGAGCCGGAGCGACCTTCGCCGCGACGTTGGTGCGAGCGCATTCAGGAGCGCCAGGAGACAAAGGGCGATCGCTACGGGCAGGAATCCCGTTCCGGCTGTGTAGGCGTCTGCACCTCTGGGGAGAACCACCATCATCAGGCGGTCGCCCATGCGAACGTGATAGTTGCGGATTTCGAGAGCGGTCAGGGCCCAGCCGTCGGCATCGCCCGTGAGCTCCAGCGCTCGTGCTCCGTCACCAACTTCCCCGTCCAGCGCCTGGACGACCTCCGGCGACAGCACGATGTCCCAGCGGACGATGCGATGTGGCGGCAACACCACGCGAGTCCTGGGGAAACCGCCGCGCAACAACCCAATCCGTCTCGGCGCAAGGAGAGTGTTCTGAAGCTGCAACCCCAGCACCGCAGTCTGACCACGAAGCGCGGACAGATCGGGCAGCGTTGTCGTGATGATGTGGCGCGATGAATACAGCTTCTCGCTGACAACGTCCACCCGAATCGGTTCAAACTGCGAGAAGACGGCCGCGCGATAGACCGCCGCCGCGATTGCGGCCATCACAATCGCGACAACAAGGGCCAGGATTGGTCGAAAACGGAGACTCTGTCTCACTGCAGCGGGTAGTATATCGACCCGTCGCAGGCAGCGTGAGTTGTCCGCCCTCTTACGACCTCACCGGCGTGTCAACTGTTCCATGAGATGAGGGCTTGCCGCGTCATGCTCGAAGCGTCGCGCGGGCTGATGGAGTTGCCGGCACAAGGGCGGCGGTAACGCCCGCAATGATCGTGGCAATGCCCGCCAGTGCCCTCGGCGTGACGGTTTCCTGAAGGAACGCATGGCCCAGCGCGAGGGCCACGATGGGGATGATGAGGGTGCTTAAGCTCACAATCGTCGCGTCCATCCTCTTGATCAGGTAAAAGTACGCAGAGAACGCGATCACGGATCCGAACACAGCCAGGTACGCAATCGAAAGCACGTTCGTCCGGCTCCAGTTGACGGTGTCCCACGTCTCCAGCGCGACGCTCATGGCAAGCAAACACGCCGCACCGAGTGCCATTCCGAAGAAGTTCACCACAACTGGATCGGCGTCGTGGCCGTATTTTTTCATCATGACGAGATTGATCGCCGCGCAGAGGCTTGCGCCAAGGACTGCCAGCATCCCAAGTGCTTCGTGAAGCCCGAGGTGCTCGTGCGGCCAGAACAGAAGAACCGTGCCGAACATGCCGACAAGAATGCCCGTCAGTTTCCGACGACTCAGTGTCTCGGTGCGCGTCCAGTACGCGCTCAGCACCGATGTCATGAGTGGCATCGTAGAGAACAAGACCGCTGTCAGTCCGCTCGAGATGTACATCTCTGCCCAATAGACAGCCGCGTAGTCGAGCCAGAACACGAGCAGGCCGGCGGAGAGGACGCAGACTTTTTCATCAGGCGTCAGTTTGAGGCGCTCGCGTCTGCCAGCGAGCATCAGACCGACCAGCAGCGCCGACAAGACGAATCGGATTCCAGCGGCCAGGAAGGGCGGCACACCCACCAAGCCGATCTTGATGGCTAACCAGGTGGAACCCCAGATAACACAAATCAGCAGGTAGAGTGCCGCGACCATCCAGCGATGATATCAAGTGCGTGTTGTCTATCTGCCTGCGCGCGTGGTGGACGCGCCATCCGGTGCGTTCACACCTCCGTCTGCGATGAACTGGGCCATTCGCTGCTCCAGCACCGGCAACGGAACCGAGCCGAGCGCCAGTATGGCGTGGTGAAAGTGCCGTTGGTCGAACTTGGGACCCAGCTTCTCTTCCGCTTCGCGACGATGCCGGCGGATCTGCAGCTCACCGAGCTTATATGCCAGGGCCTGCCCGGGCCACGCGATGTAGCGTTCCACCTCGGTCGTGATCTCGTGTTCGGAAAGCGCCGCGCGAGTGCGCAGGTAGTCCATCGCCTGCTCGCGACTCCAGCCGAACGCGTGGATGCCCGTGTCGATCACCAATCGGCACGCGCGCCACATTTCGTATGTGAGCCGTCCGAAGTCCTCGTAAGGAGTCTCGTAAATCCCCATGACGGTGCCCAGCCACTCGGTATAAAGTCCCCACCCCTCGCCGTAGGCAGAGAACGACGTTCCGCGACGGAATGCGGGACGCTCGGGCTGCTCGAGTGCGAGAGCCGCCTGGAAGCTGTGGCCCGGCGTGCACTCGTGCAGCGTGAGCGCCGCGAGAGTGTAGAGCGGGCGTGCCGGCAGGTTGTACGTATTCATCAGGCAGGCTTCGAGCCCGCCGCGCCCACCCGTGTAGATGGGCGCGAGCGCCTCGGGAACCGCCCGGATGCCGTGCCTGCGCCGCGGCAGCAATCCGATGGTCTCGGCGAGCTTCTCGTCGGCCTTCTTTGACACGTACGCCGAGTAAGAGAGGAGCTCGCGCGGCGTCCTGGCATAGAACTGAGGATCGGTTCGCAGAAACTGGAGGAACTCCGCCATCGTACCTGTGAACTTCGCTTGCTGCCTGGTGGCTTCCATCTCTATCTCGATGCGCGCCACCTCCTTCAGGCCAATCTCGTGGATCTGCTTCGCCGTGAGGTTCAGGGTCGTGAACTTCTCGATTGCGGCCTGGTAATAGGCCTCGCCATCGGGCATCGCGGTCGCCGCGAGCGTCGTGCGGGCTTTCGGCAGGTACTCAGTGCGCATGAATGTGAGGAGCCGCTCATATGCCGGTGCCACGACCTCACGCAGCATCGTCTCTGCTTCGGCACGCATCGCCGTTCGGTCCGCCGCGGAGATCGTGGAGGGTATCTGTGTGAATGGCGTGTACAGCGGATTGGCCGTGTCGCTCACCACGTACGGTTCGATCGTCTTGTCACGCCCGACGACCGACACGCGGGGCACCGTAAAGCCGCGTGCCAGGCCGGCCCGCATGTTGGCGATCTGCTCGTCGAAATAGCGCGGCACGTCGCGGAGACGCCCCAGGTAGGCGCGATACGCGCCCGCGGTGGCGAAGCCCTGACGCGGCGTGAATTCGGCCCAGAAGAATGTGTCGCTATTAAACGGCGCCTCGTAAGCCCGGAACCTCAGGTCGTCGGTGAACGCTCGCATAGACGTGCGGAAGACCTGCGCGTTCACCTTCTCGTCGGACGAGAGCTCCTCGAACGGGATGTTGTCGAGCGTTGCCAGCGTTCGCTTCCAGTAGGCCAGCCGCCGTTGCTGCGACGCCGCATCGACCTTGGGGAAGTGATCGCCCGCACCCGCCTCGCCAGGCTGATCGCTACTCCGCGCCATCTCCTGCAGCCGCCACTTCCACTCTTCCGAATAGAGCGCGCGGAGCCGGGCATCAGCGGAGCTGGTATCGCGCTGCGTCTGCACCGAGACAGGCAACATCACGAGGGTAGCGGCCATGACGACGGCCGTCAGCACGCGATCCGTGAGGCATTTCGACATGAGCGGCCTTCCCTGAATGGAGTACGCCAAACGGTCGTAGAACTTCGCAGCGGTTTTTGCGACAGTCTAGCGCGGCTAAGAGGCAGGCTCAACAAGGAGAACGATCGTATGAGACAGATGCACCGCGGTTTGCTGCTGATACTGCTGCTCATGTCGGCGACCGCGTCCGCTCAACCAGGATCCTCCGGGAATGTCTGGTCGGAGAGCTGGGTCACCCTCAAGATCCATTCTCAGTTCGTCCCCGAAACGGCGTTGGAAAACAGCGATATTGACGTGGATACCAACCGTGGTGCGGTCACGTTGCATGGCACCGTCACGACACAGGCAGCCAAGGATCGGGCAGCCGCAATTGCAAAAGCGACTGATGGTGTGAAGAGCGTGAAGAACAACCTCCGTGTCGCACGCGCCAGTGCCGGGGCCCCCATGAGGGACGGCTGGCTCAAGGCAAAAATCGCTGCGCAACTCGTCACGGAAAAAGTGCTGGATAACAGCGACATTGACATCGATGTGGGAAGAGGCTCGGTGACGCTGGCTGGCACCGTTTCCACCGAGGCTGCTCGCGTGCGTGCGGAATCGATGGTCGAAGCCATCGAGGGGGTGAAGAGCGTCAGGAACAATCTCAAAGTGTCGGCGCGCTAGTTTTACCGGCCGGAGGTGCCTCGCGTCCCGGCCTCATCTCGTTCGGGAGTCACCAGCGTCCAGCCATCGCCCGGGCTGTACTCGGTGATCGCGGCGGCCGCCTCGCTGGTCTTTTCACCCAGGTCCTTCTGATACACGACGCCTTCCGGGCCGATGAGGAACGACATAATGCCGGTGTCCTGGTAGTCGGCAGGATAGGCAATGACGGCAAATCCCCCCGTCATCCGTCCGTCAACGATGTAGTCCCGCGCTCCCCCCGGGCCCGCCTTTCCCTGTTTCGTCAGGATGCGGAAGACATAGCCGTTGAACGGCTGCGGCTTGCCGCCCGCATCACCGTGCCCGGCTATCGTCGCCAGTTCGCCGAGTCGCCCGAGCGGGCTCGGAGTTTCGCCCTCACGGACCGGCCAGTACAAGCCGTTTTGCGTGCCGGGGTCGCTAACGAATCGTCGCGAGTACTGCCTGACCTTGCTGTCGCCGCGCGGTCGTGCGAAATACCCCTGCTCGGCGTCCGCGATGGCACCAGTTGCGGCCATTGCGGCAAGTTCGTTGCTGCCGATACGCCGCGCCAGGACCTCGTCCTTCCCTGCTGCCGTGTCGAAGTACCACCGGCCCGCCTTATCGCGGTCGAGAGGAATGGGAAACGGGTAGTTGTCGGTTCCGACGTGGAGCGCCTCGCCGCCGGCCTTGATCTTTCCCCACCGATGCATGCGATCGTACGCCGCAGCGAAGTTCTTCAGAGTGCGCGTGTCCGTCGCACCATCGCCCGTGAACAGCACGTCCCTGGCATCAGGGCCGAAGATGGCGACAATGGCCGTTTGATCATTTGCGCGAGCGGCCGCAACCAATGCATCGCCGGCTTCGGCGGGTGATGCGAACGTCCGCTGCGCGCTCTTCTCCTCGACCGCCCTGACTTCCTCGACAGCCTTGTCCCCCTCGACAGCCTTGTCCGCCCTGCGGCACGAGACGAGTCCCGTGACTATCAGCATGACGAAGACGCACGAGCAGATCCTGTTGTTCAGAAGCGTGTGCCACATACATGCATCCTCTCGAATGTGCAATCAGCGTCGGCCGCCGCGGAACCCGCCGCCGCCGAATCCACCGCCGCCGAATCGGCCGCCGCTGAAGCCGCCGCGGCTCATGCTTCCCCACCCGCGCATGCTCGATGCTCGTGACGACCAGCCGTCGGCATGAAAGGCGCTGGCGCTGTGTGCCCACGCGTCCGAGTTGAAACTCGTCCTGGTTGCGGCAGCGCGATTGAAGTCGGCGCTCCTGTTGTACGCGTTGGCATAGCCATAGCCGCCGTAGTGATAGCCGCCGTGATAGTACGCACCGTGCCAGGCGGCATTCCCATAGAACGCCGTGTGGTTGTACACCGCGACTCCGCCGTGCCAGTCGCAGCCCCATGCGCCCCATCCCCACGCGTGGTCCATCAACGCGCCTACCGCGATGCCCGCTCCAAATCCAATCGCACCCGCGGCGACCGCGTCGCCCATGGTGTACCCGGGCACGACATAGGGCACGCCGTAGATGGTGGCGGGGTTGTACACGGGCACGTAGACAATTTGCGGATTCGTCGGCGCGATTTCGATGACTGTCGGACTTGGTTCCGTCACCGTGATCTGGGTGGAGGATTTCAGCGTGCCCGCCGCCTTGGCCTTCGCGCGCAGCGCCTGCACAGCCTCCATCACTTCCGACGCCTGATTGTGGTACGCCTCGCCAAGAGACGAGGTCCAGCTCAGGTTCGCCGCCATGTTGTGGAGGACGGAAGGAAACGCGGTCAGCGCCTTCACGCTCGCGTCCCACGTCTCATTGTTGACGGCCTGGACCAGAGACGGACCAGTCAGGGACTTGTGCTGCTGAACCCAGTAGTCAGCGATCGCGACCTGATCGGGAAATGTCGCTGCGGAAAGAACCTGAGCAACGAGCTTATCCGGGTAGAGCGCAATCGGAGCCACGAGAGCCTGGAGTTCGCTTTCTGACATCGGAGCACCTTCGGTTGCCCCACCGAGAGCGGACCCGGCCATCTGCTGCCCGTCGAGAACATGCGAGGGAACGGTGGCGAGTACGAAACTGAGCACTACGGCCAGATGGGTCTGCGTGTGCTTTCTCATCATACGTAGCTACATTCATACTCTCTGCCGTTTCGCCCTTGTTGCTTGAACACCCCTCCCTTTGCAGACGCCCTTTAGCCCGCTCCTTCCAGCGCCAGCAGTTTCGCCACTTCGTCGGGCTCGTCGAATCCGGGCCGGACAAATGCGCGTGCCTTGGGGAACACGCGTTCGAGCTCGTCTGCCAGCCAGATCAGATCAGCGTGGAACGGCTCGACATCGGACGCACGAGCGTCGCCACGGTTGACGAGATCGAGCCACGCGGCGTGTGAGCGCTCGATTCCGAGAAGCGCCACTTTGGCTGAGCCGTCGTGATCGGCCGGCCATTCGCGATCGTCCGGCTCGTCGAAGGCCAGTCCGCGTATCGCGCGATGAATCTTTGCAGGGATTGAATAATGAAACCAGCCGATGACCGCGTACGGGCTGGCCGGATCCATCTGCACGCGCTCGTCCGTTTTTTCGAGTTTGTCGAGCCATGCCGACACGCCATCGCAGTACGCATGCGCCCGCTCCTCGAGGTTCTCGTGGTCGGGCGGGATCTTCGGATCGAGTCTGGCAAGGTCCTGCTCGGTCAGCGGCCCGCTGGCCACTTTGTTCATCTCATCAATCAGTTCCTGCATCCACGGTGCTAAGGGAGGGGGAACGTCCTGAGGCAGCGGCGGCGCCTCGGCAATCGCCTTCAGATTGCTGTCGAATCTGGCCTCCATCTCCGCGCGGTCGGCAAACACTCGACAGCGCGAGGTAAATGCACATGTTTCGCACCAGCGGTCGCAGTAATTGTAGATACCGACAATGAAGCCATCCTGAACCTCCATGCGAACCTCCGGGCGGGTCGGATCGCAATGGGCGTTCCGCGGCAAAATATACGGATTTCTGAGGGGATCGCCCGGTGCGATGGCAGATTCTGCATTTCGAGACGTTGCAGAGTACGCAAAAAGTGAGCACTCCCTACGCGACTACCCTTCATAACCTGCCGTCTTCCTGCCCGACGCTCGACATTTCGATCCAATCCAACTGCTCTTCCATCTGATGAAACGCGTTGTCGCCGATCTCATCACTCGCCCGCATGGCGAAAACCGCCTGACGTGCGGCCTGAAGCACTCGGCGGTGAATGTCGCGATGGGCGATCTGTCCGACTTCTCCCAGCTCAGGATAGTCATCGACGGATCCCAAATGGGCAACGAATTCCTGCCTGACCGCCTCTGCAACCGCCGAATGGTCGTGCTCGATCCCGGCAAGGCCCGCACGCAAGGCGCGCTCACGCGCAAGCGTGACTTCGTGTCCGACCGGATCGTCGTCACGCAGATCGAGCGCGCGCAAGAGAGGCCCCAGGGTGAGTCCCTGAAGCGCGAGCGTGCCGAGCACCACAGAAAAAGCGGTCAACAGAATCAAGTCGCGAAACGGAAATGCCCCCGGCAGCGCCATTGCTGCGGCGAGCGAGACGATGCCGCGCATCCCTGACCATGAGATGACCAGGCCGCTGCCAACCGTAGGCCGCAGCATCGGGCGCGGCGGTCGAAAGCCGAACCGGCGCTCCCGCCATCTGACGAAGGCGTTAAAGGACATGTGCCAGGCAATACGGACAACGATGACTGTGACGAGAACTGCGCCGGCGACGGCAAGGTATTGCCCACGTGCCGCCGGCTCGAGGCTCGTCAGGATCGGACGGATCTGCAGGCCGATGAAGACGAAAGCCAGCACGTTCAGCACGAAGACCACCGTATCCCAGACCGCGTACGACGGGATGCGGATGCGCGCGGGAATGCGCGCGGGAGCTGTCCGCGCGACGGTCACGGCATAGCACACCATGGTGAGCACCGCTGAAAGACCAATCCGGTCCGCCAGAATCCAGACCCCGAAGGTGCTGACGAACTGAAAAATAATGGCGGTCGGCACATCCCGCACACGGTCGGTCACACGCAGGGTCAGCCACCCGAGTGCCGGGCCGACGATCACGCTGCCGACCACAGCGAACAGGAACGCTGGCGCCACCGCGCCGATGGAAAACCCGTTGGCGGCGACGGCTCCCACGGCGAGGCGATAGATCAGCAGGGCGCTGGCATCATTGAGCAGGCTCTCGCCCTCAAGGATGGTGAGAATGCGCTGCGGTGGACTCAACTGACGCAGTACGGCCGTTGCGGCTGCGGCATCAGGGGGTGCGACGATCGCACCCAGCGCGATCGCCGCGGCCCACGGCAGGGCAGGTATCAACGTACGCGCCACCACAGCGACGGCGATGGTTGTGAGGCTGACGGCAACAACGACCAGACCGGCCACCGGTGCCCAGTTGTCCCTAAGGTCTCGCGGCGATGCGTCATATGCCGCATCGAGGAGGACGGGTGCCACGAACAGGGCCAACGCGAGCTCAGGCAGGACGGTTAACGTCGGCGCACCCGGAATAAACGCGAGGAGCGCGCCTCCAAGCGCCAGAAACACAGGATAGGGTGCACGAACGTGGCGCGCAGCAGCGGCCAAAACAGTGGCGGCGAGGAGC
Source organism: Vicinamibacterales bacterium (assembly GCA_963782595.1). Taxonomy (GTDB): domain Bacteria; phylum Acidobacteriota; class Vicinamibacteria; order Vicinamibacterales; family JAMQPK01; genus JAMQPK01. The sequence goes on from CAWAKJ010000001.1 coordinate 132,147, forward strand.
AAGCCGATGAGGACTTCGAGTTCTCGCATATCCGCGTTAGCGGCGATTCTAGCCGACGCCCTAGGTGGCCCCCGCGTTCGCGCTTGACAAGGTATCGGCGCGCGTCATAATCGCCCCGGTTACACGTCAACAACCAAAAATTCACGGAGACAATTCATGAAGACGAAACCCATTTTGCTGGCCGGCGTGGCTGCCGCCATCCTGACCGCGATGTCGGTCAGCGCCCAGCAACCAGTGTCGCCCACGAATGCGGCGATCCCGGAAATGTCGACAAAGAGTACCCGCACCGGCAAACGGGTCAACCGCGTCATCGACATGTGGCTCAAGAACCAGCCCGTGTACTACGCACAGATCAGCGGCGGCGGCTACGAGGAAGGCAAGAAGATGGCGGCCACCAAGGCCGATTACATCACCTATGAAATGGAGCACGGTCCGCTCGACTTCAAGGAGCTGCGGGATTTCATGCGTGGCCTGGTTGACGCCGGCCCGACCCGCACCGGCCACAAGACCCCGGCGGTCGTCGTCACTCTGCCGATTTCCGGCACCACCGACGCCGTGCGCGCCAATGCCTGGATGATCCAGCAGACGTTGGCGACTGGCGTGCACGGCATCCTTCTGTGCAACGCTGAAACCCCCGAAGCGGCGCGCCTCATGATCGAAGCTGCGCGCTATCCGTTCGCCCCGCGCGTTGACGGCCTGGCGCAGGGAACCCGCGGTAACGGCTCACAGGGATTCGCGTCAACCATCTGGGGCGTCAACGCACAGGAATACATGCGCATCGCCGACCCGTGGCCGATGAACCCGGATGGCGAATTCATCTTCGGCTTGAAAATCGAGAACCCGCGCGCCGACGCGAACGTCGAAACGTCGGTTCGTGTGCCGGGTATCGCCTTCGCGGAGTGGGGTCCGGGCGATCACGGGTTCTTCATCATGGGCCGCCCCGGCACCTATCAGGGCGGCGGCGAAACGGCGCCAGAAATGGCGGCGGTGCGGCGCCGTGTTCTCAATGCCACCAAGGCGGCAGGGGTCAAGTTCCTCAACGCGTGCAACGAGAAGAATGTGATCGAACAAATCAAGGACGGGACGATGATCTGCACCGGTGGAGATTCGCCGGCCGCAGATATCGGCCGCAAGTTCAGCAACCGCACGGATCCCTTCTAGTTCGACGAGAGTTGTGCCCCCGCGCGCGAGAGCGCGTGGGGGCATGTTCTGCCCCTCACCTCGGCAGGGCGTCGAGCTCCGTTACACCGCGCTCGACCAGCCGCCGAACCTGCTCGCTGCTCCGGAATTCAACCAACAGTGCGCGCCTGGGGCTGGTATACGCCTGGTCCATCGCATACGCCAGCACTGTCGCCATTACCGCTCCTTCTTCTGTATTCGTTTCGCTGAAGCGGCGACGAAAGTCCTTCAGCACCGGCTTGAAGCCCGGGTCGTCCCAGCGTTCCGCACCAGGCTCCAGACGCATGAAATCGGCCAGGACGGTCGCATACCACGGTGTGGGAGGCCGACGCCAGAACGCCACATCGGTCCCAAATTCGCTCACGTAGAACGGAAGGTAGAGCGTGGCCTGCGCCGGGACCCGATCCACGAGCGCCGGATTGAATCGGCGAACCTCGTCCGCAGAGAGATGCGTATGACTGACGATCTCGTCCAGCGAGAGCGCCCGTGGAGTGCGCATGGCGTAGATCGGTGCCTGTGGCGTCGACGCCATCAGGTTCCGGACGTTGAGCGTGTTGCCGAAGACCATCTCGGCGTAGACGTACGAGCGGGAGCCGTAACTCTGAAAGACGTCCTTGTACTCTTTGCCCGGCAGGGAGCGAAGGTCGCGGGCCAGTTTCGATCCGAAAAAATATCGAGCACGCACGTCGGCTGCGCCCAGTCGCTCGCCGTTGATCAATGCCCGCCCCACGTTCGTCCCGCCGGCGTTGTGCTCGGACAAGGCAGGAATGAACGACCCGTACTTGGCGGCGAGCACGGACAGGTACGCAGCGCAGTACGGCGCCTGCGTCGTCTGGTTTCCCCCCTCGATGAACGTTGGCGAGAAGTACCCCAACCGGATCCAGTTGCCTCGCAGCCACTGGCAGAACCCGACCGCATTTGCTTCGGAGCGCCTGTTGGCGCTCAGGCCCGATTCGAGAATGGCCTGCCCAAGGCCGATGTCGCCGGGCACGCCGAACCGCTCGTAGATCGTTCCCCACTCGGCGAGAAAGCTCCCATATCTGCGGGCATTTGGCAGCAGGGCGTCGCCGCGCGTCGAGTTGTGCAGCACAGGCCCGACTGCCGACTCGAGGAGGAGCGCCACCTGATCACGCCGTTCGCCAAGTCTGCGAGCCAGTGGTTGACCGTCGAGGATGTGAGCGAGCGTCGGGTCTGCCCATACCGCATCACGCGCCCAATCCCCCTTGGTCGGAAACGTCGCGAGCAGACGTCCGTCAAGGACGCTGCCGTACGCGATTGAGTGGTCGGGGAGCTTGAACACGTGTTGCCAGAATGGATAGCCGGGCCGGAAGGTCTGCAGCGCGGCGAGGTCGTCCCGCCGGCGCGCCACGGCGTAATCTGCGAAGTGTCGCACCTGGCTCTGCGAGCCAGCGACCACGTGCGCACGGCGCATTTCGACGCTCCAAGTGGCAACCGTCCCCGCGACCACCAGGAAAGCGACCGCCATGGCGAGTGACCGCCACTTCTCGAGCCTCGTTTTCCTCCGGCGCATTCGAATAATCTTTTTGGACATCGCGGATTGACCGTGCCGCGATTCTGCAATCGATGCGCCTGTGCAGCGGCACGCAAGTCGTTCATCAGGAGGCGTATCCCGGACGGCACGTCACATGCGAATGACAGTTCTGAATGTGCGATTTCGAAATTGGTCCGGAACTCGCGCCGTCTGACGTGTTCTGAGTAGACTGTCCTCAGGAGGTAGAGCACTGAAGCGTCTCTGGATCGTTTTGACGGCCATCGGTGTGCCGATCGCCCTGTTTGGGCAGGCTCAACCGCCATCATTGTCGGCTGCTCGCCTTCATGCCTCGGTAGAGATCGATTCCCGTGGGGTGTTCGTCTACCGGTACACGCTCGAGAATGGCGCCGGGAGCAACGCCGGTATTTCGAAAGTGACCATCGACATTTCGTTGCCAGCGGGCGCTTCTGCGCCATCGGCAATCGGTCTCGCGCACGGACCGGGATACTTCACCGAGTCAGCGACTCGCAGTTTCAAGGCCGCCGACTCCGTTCCGGTTGGCCTGTCTGCGCCACAGCCTGGATGGAGGACAACCGTCGGTCCGGATGCGACAGCCCGCTGGGTAGCGGCTCAAGACAAGAGTTTGGTTTTCCCGAAGCAGAAGCTCACCGGATTTTCGATGGCGAGTCCTGGTCCGCCTTCACTCAGGCGATTCTCTCTCGCTCCTTACGTCGACCCCGACCTGGCGCCAGTTGAGGAACCCGCGCCCGATGCCTTAGAACAGGAGCGATACTCACAGGAGTTTGACCAATACGTGGAATCCCGAAGTGTGATGGGGATGACGCTCGCGCCCACAGCGCCGGTGACGCCAGTAACAGCCGATGCCCTACTGGCGAACCTCGCGAGTCAGGTGGTGCAGGCCCGCTCGCTTCGTTGGATCACAAGCGACGCCATCACGCGAGACCTGACTGACAAGCTCCAAGCGGCACGCGCGGCCGTCTTACGGCGACAATTGGAACCGGCTGGAAATATCCTGCGTGCTCTTCGCAAGGAAGTCGCAGTTCAATCCGGCAAGACTCTCTCGATCGAGGCTGTTGCCCTCGTAGATTTGAACATTCAATACACGATCCCGCTTGTCGCGAAACCCTGACGTCACTCCGATGTCGTCTTTCGGCCTTCCGTGTCGTACACCGTCAGACTTCCGTACTTGCGCAAAATGTCCACCGTCTTCGGCTCACCAACCGCGACGATCTGGAGGCGTGACGGGTCCAGATATTTCTGGGCAGCCGCCTGCACCTGAGCCTGCGTGACCGCCATAAGGCGCTCCGGGTATCGATCCCAGTAGTCGGCCGGGAGCTTGTACACCCAGGAGGTGATGTAGTAGCCGAGCACCTGCTGGGGGGATTCGAGCGAGAGGGCAAACGACGCCACCATCGCCCGCTTCGCATCGCGGAACTCCGCATCGGGCACTCGTTCAGATCGCATGCGCTCGATTTCAGCCAGCAGATCCCGGAGCGCCGGTTCGGTCACCTCCGCTCGCACATCCGTGCTGGCTCGCCAGTCACCCCTGAACAGCCCGGCGGAAAGACCACTGGACGCGCCGTAGGTATAGCCCTTCTCCTCGCGCAGGATGATGAACAACCGGCCGGCCGGGCCGCCGCCGATAATCCGGTTCATCACCATCGCCACGTTGTACTCCGGATCGGTGCGAGCGATCGCCGGTGTTCCGACCATGAAGCTGGTCTGAACCGAGTTCGGCCTCGCCACCAGCGTCACCGCGCGAGGCCCGGAGGATGGGGGATCGACCACTCGCGGCGCCGCCGCACCAGATTTCTTCCAGGCGCCCAATCGGGCTTCTGCAACCTTCCGAGCTTCGTCCAGCGATATATCGCCGGCGATCGCCAGCACCGCGTGGTCGGGCACATAACGCGCCTTGTGAAAGTTGACGAGATCCGCGCGCGTGACTTTCTGAAGCGCATCGGCGCCAGGGGCAATCCGACCTGCCGGGTGGCTGGCATACATGACGCTCGCGTAGCGTTCGTTCGCCAGAAATCCCGGGATAGCCCGCTGCTGAACGAGCTGGGCGCCCGTCCGCTGTTTGTAGCGAGCCAGCTCGTCATCCGCGAACGCCGGGTTGAGCAGCACGTCCGCCGTCAAATCCATCAGGCGATCAAAGTGCTCGGTCAGCGACGAGCCGCTCACGTTGGCATCGACTGATGACAGGCCCGCGCCCACGTTCAGCGTGGCGGCTATTGTTTCGAGCTGCTCGGAGATCTGCGCCGACGTACGCGTCGCCGTCCCTTCCCGCATCATCGCAGCGGCAAAGGACGCAAGACCGCGCAGTTCGGCTGGATCGTCGTATCCGCCGGCACCGGGGACCAGCATCGTGAACGTGATTTGTGGAACGCGCCGATCCTCCAACACCATCAGCCGCAGACCGTTGGCCAGTTGTGCCTCTCGCGGTCTGGGCAGCTTGACGCGAAGCGTCTCATCCGAGACGGGCGCCTTGCCCTTCGGAATGACGCCTTTTGTCGACGGCGCATCGGGGCCGGCTGGCCCCTGGGCTTGTACACCGGCGGCGATCGTGAGGGCGAGGATCACCAGTGCACCGAAGTTGACGGTGCGTGGACAGGGCATTACCGACCTCCTCCAGCCGGCGCTGGCTTCTGAACCGTCGTCACGACGGTGCGGTTTTCGCGGGTGAGATATTGCCTGGCCACGCGTTGCACGTCGGCGGCAGTCACGGCCGCGATACGGTCTGCCCGCGTGTTGATGAGATCCGGCTTGTCATAAAAGATGGCGAACTGCGAAAGCAATATCGCACGCTGCAACGAGCTCTCGAGTCCGGCCACCAGCGAGCGGCGCGCCGACGTACGTGCCTTTTCAATTTCCCAGGTCGCAATCTCCCCCGTTTTCACCCGTTCAATCTCCGCATCGAGGGCACTCTCGAGCGCGGCGGCTTCGCGTCCGGGCAGCGCCGTCGCGATGACCCGGAAGAGTCCCGGGCCCCTGCTCTCGCCTTTGAAGACGTTGACATTGGACGCGAGCTGCTGCTGGCGCACCACCGACTCGAACATTCGCGAACTGCGACCGCTGGCGAGCACCGAGGCCAGCACCGACAGCGCGTCATCATCCGGGTTCTCACTGGGTGGCACTTTGTACGCCATGTCCACGCGCGGCAACCGCGCCAGCGCGTCGTCCACTGTCGCCCGTCGCTCCTGCTTCTGCACGGGCTCCGTCAGATCAACTGCCGGCGGCGGTGGCTGTGAGGCAATGGATTCGAAGTACTTTCGCACTCTGCCGAGCGCGTCGGTCGAGTTGACATCGCCAACGATAGCCAGCACTGCATTGTTGGGTGCGTAGTACATCTTGAAGAACGAGGCGACGTCTTCGATTGATGCCGCGTTCAAGTCATCCATTGACCCGATGACCGAATGCTCGTACGCAACGTTGTCGTATGCCAGCTCCTCCAGCACCTCGCTCGTCCTGCCATAGGGTTGATTATCGACGCCAAGGCGCCGCTCCTCCTGGACCGCATTGCGCTGGTTGTCGAGGTTCTCCCTGGTAATGTCGAGCGACCGCATCCGGTCCGCTTCGAGGAACAACGCGAGATCGAGCTGGTTGGTCGGAAGGGTTTCAAAGTACAGCGTGCGATCTTTGTTGGTGGTCCCGTTCATGTTCCCGCCGTTGTTGAAGATCAGCAGGAAGTGCTCGCCGGGACCGACATTGGTCGAGCCTTTGAACATCATGTGCTCGAACAGATGCGCAAAACCGGTCCGACCCTTGCGCTCGTCACGCGAGCCCACGTTGTAGTTGACGGCTATCGAGAAGACCGGTGCCGTGTGGTCCTCTGCGATGATGACGCGCAGGCCGTTCTTCAGGCGTGTGTCCGTAAACGTGACCTTGGGGACTGTCGCAGCCGACAGCGCTCCGGCGGCCAGCAGCGCTGCAGTGAGCGCTGACAGAAAGCGATGGCACCGTAGGATAGACATGCTGACCTCCGGCGTGAGTGGCGTGTGCCGATTGAGACGCGGATTATACCCCGCCGAAATGGGAGAGCGCTTTTCAGTAGTACGTATTGTCCGGCTCCGCCCTCGCGCCGCAGGCGCTTCGGCGTGACACGCCGTAGCCTTGGCGGAAAGTGGGTACGTTCCGCTGGCTCAGTAAGTCAGTGCGCTCCTCATCAGCGGACTCCTAAAGTAACATTGCCGGGCGGTGACACGGGACTTCCTGAATCGGCAACTTCGCCGCTTGAGACGAGTGGTGTTCCCCCGGCTTCGGCGGCCGGACCTGCTGACGGGCTCAGAGCGCGATGCGGGGCTCGACATTCTTTACCGTCTGCTCCTCGCACGAGCCATCGACGAACGAGGACGGCGCCATTACCTGAACCTCATTCATCAAGACGGCTTGACGCTCCGCGATGTGGCAGTTGAGCTTGCCGCGTCCGATGAATTCCACGACCGCGTGCGGCGGCGCGCCACGCGGCGCTTCCACGATCCACCGGCCGAGCGGCCGGACGGCTTCGTTGACGTTCGCGAATTGATCAAAGACCACACTCTCGAAGAGTTGTTGGGTGCCGCGGAGGAGTATTACCGGCGGACGAGAGACCAAGCCGATCGCTACCATGCGAAGCCGCTCGCAGACATTGCCGACGCTCCGGATCTGCTTGGATCGTTCGCCCATCTGCTCAGCGGAATGCGCCTCGCCTCGGGCATGCAGGTGCTCGATTTCGGCGCGGGCGCGGGCTGGACCACGCGGTTTCTGACGCAGCTCGGGTGCGCAGTCACTTCGATGGACGTGTCACCGACGGCGCTTGCGCTTGGCAAGGAGCTGTTCACCCGTGTGCCAGTGGTGGCACCCTTGGCGGAGCCGCGATTCCTGCTCTTCGACGGCCGCCGGATCGACCTGCCATCCGAAAGCATCGATCGGGTTATCTGCTTCGACGCGCTGCATCATGTACCGAATCCCGCGGAAGTGCTGTGCGAGCTCGGACGAGTACTCCGGCCCGGTGGCGTTGCGGGCTTTTCGGAGCCCGGGTCGAACCAATCGAAAGCGGCGCATTCGCAGTATGAAATGAAGAACTTTGCGGTCGTCGAAAACGACCTGGTTCTCACCGAGGTGTGGGATTGGGCGAAAGTCGCAGGTTTCACCAGCCTCGAGCTGGCTGTCTTCAGCACCGAGCCACATCTCCTGTCGCTCCAGCAGTTCGATGATCTGATTGCCGGAGGTGCGGAACTCGATACCTACGGGGACAAGCTGCGCGGCTACCTGATGGGTCATCAGACATTCTTCCTCAATAAGGGTTCCGCTTCCGGGTCGGACAGCCGGGGGCGACTGCAGCTCAAGGCGAAGATTGCAATCCGGCTTGATCAACGGGCAGTCGCTTCCAACGAGTCGCTCCGTGGTCACGCGACGATGACGAACGTCGGCCAGGCGACGTGGCTCCCGGGTGCAACGAGGGTCGGTGGCGTGAATCTGGGAGTCCACCTCAGAACGAGTGATGGCAAGCCGCTGGACGTCGACTACGCACGCATCCACCTTGCAGACGAGACGGCTCCTGGTAGTACGCACGGGATCGACTTCATTTTGAATCCGCTGCCACCGGGCGAATACACGCTTGAATTCGACCTGGTCAGCGAAGGCGTTGGCTGGTTCGAGGCGAACGGTTCCGCGACCGTGAGCGTACCGATTACCGTTGCGCGCAGCGCGGTGAAAGAGGGTGGCGGAGAAGCGCGTTAGAAGCGCAAGGTGTATACCAGCTTGCTTGCAAGCTGATTGTTGAGCGTGGCAAGGCGACGCCGCCCGCCGATATCGCCGACGACAGAGGGCGACGACAGCGGCAGCCGAGAAGACTGCGCCGCGAGGCTGGCAGCCATTGCGAACACGAACGAACCAAGCAACACAGCGCACCCTCGTGTCTGTCGCTTCATGCCCCCCTCCTACTCCGGTCGCGGAGTCCAAATGTACGTAGTGTCCGCCTTCAGGCGGACCTCGTGAGTCCGGCTAAAGCCGGACGCTACGTACTACTCCGAATTGCGGGGTTTGTCAGCGCATGACGCGTTAACAGTTGGAAGGCCGGGTCATTTCTTCCCTGGCCCCAAGGAGGCATACGGTGATTCAGGTCCTCAGGCTCCACTCGGTTGCTGGTTTCGAACGGAAGCAAGAAGATGCGACAGGTTGGCAGTTCGCCGATATCGTCGTCGGTCTGCAACAATTCTTCTGCGGGATCCTTGGGCACGATCAGGTGCGGCATTTCGAAGACCATCGCGTCCTCCTGAAGTGCATGTCGTGCCACCACGAGTCTCCCGGCTGGGATGTCGGCAGCCGCCGTCCCGTTCGACGATTCCAGGGGGATGCTAAACGCCACGTGCTGATGCGGCCGGTTCCCGCAAGCAAGGCTGCCTGATCGGTTCGAAGGACGGAAGCGACGACTTGACGTTACTTCGCGATCTTGACGACCGGCGGCTTCCAGTTGCCGTCGAGTATGGCCTTGTCCGGCCAATAGGCGCGAATCCAAATCGAAAAATTTCCAGCCGGCGCCGGTAGCCAGTTCGATTCCTTCTCTGTGCCGGGCGATTGGTTCCCGAGATAGATTGTCAGGCTGCCGTCGTCGTTGTATTTCAACGACTTGTTCTTGGTGCCGAGCGCGAAGCGCTTCAGCGCGTTCGGGTAGAAGAAATGTTCGGGGTTGTACACCGTCAACGACCAGAAGCCCTTCGCGGACGGGAGCTGCCCCTTCGGGAAGGTGACCTCGTACGACGACTCGCCGACGAGCTTCTGCCCATGCGTATCGTTGCTAGTATAGAAGTACACCGTCTCGTTGCGCTTGTTGGAGTAGGGGTAGGCCTTCACGGCGCCCATACGGTGGAAGTAGTCCGTGCCAAACGTAGCGTTGTTGATCTCCGATGTCCAGCCGTGGCCCGCGGGCTGGCCGTTGTAGCGCCACTGCATCATTGGCGCGACTAATTCCTTGTCCGCCGCGAAAGCCGTTTCCCGCAGCGTCTTCATTACTTCCGGGTCCTTCGCAGCAGCATCGAGCAGGCTGCCGATCCATTTGTAGAGCGCCTCTTCTCCGGGCATCGGAGGCACTTGCTTCATAACGGTCGGGAGTTGGTCAAAGAACGTCGCCGGGTCAACCCAAGGCGGTTGCGTGGTCGAATACTCGGGCCGGGTCTTTTCCTTTGGCATCGGGAAAATAGGGAGCTTGCTCCAGTCCTTGGTCTTCACTTTCCCGTCGAACTGGCTCAGCGGGTAGATCTGAATCTGCCTCAGCATCGGCTGGATGGCCGCGTGATCCTGGGGGGTGTCATCCATGAAGACACGCGGCATCGCCGCGGCGAAGTCGGTGGTCGAGCGCACCACGCCGGCAATGCCGGCCGGGGTTGCGCCTTTCCAGTTCGGCCCCACGACCATGTAGAAACCGGGCTTAGTGCGGTATTGCAACCCAAGTTCGCTAATCTCGGTCGTGCGCGCGTCGTACACCGGGAACGTCCAGAAACGATCACCAAAGTCGGGCACTTGCAGAACCACCGGCTCCTGCGCGAGCGACAGCCAGCCCAACCCGTACACGACATCCTGGTTCGGGATAGCCATGAAGGTCTGGCTGGGATCGACGTAATTGGTCAGCATCACGACCTGATTCATCGGACCGACAGGCATCATGCCACCGATGAGCGCTGTTTCGGGAGCCTTGGTGAGCTCCGTCCGCTGGTTATAGACATACGTGAGAGGCCACCCCCAAACGTAAGCCAAGCGGCCCACCATCTGCACATAGGCCGTCGTCATCGGTCCGCCCATGGGACCCGGCACTTCCGCGGCGGTCTGCGGAATAGGGACTTGCTGCCCTTGAACGTCTCCCACCAGCATCGCGAGCACGGTGCTGATCGCCCAGGCAGTGGACTTGAGCTGTTTCGTACGCGGTTTCATATCGTGCCCCTTCATTTCGACAAGGAGATAACCCACGCCAGTTGCGATCTCACGAGACTCGCCGTCGGTCGCGAAATGTCGCGAGCCTCGATACGCGACGAGGCGATTACCTCAAGGACTCCACACATTCAGGGTTTTTTTCGTGGCAGGAGGATGGTAATTTCCGCGCGGATTTTCCATGTCGGTCCCGTATCGGGATGGACTGGGTAAAATCCGTATCCGAGTAGATAGCTGGCCGGAAAATCGCCGAACGACGACAGCTTCGCGATCTCCAGGTTGACGGGAACCGTCCACGTATCGTTGCTTTCGGCTTTCCAGTTGGCTGTCGTTTCGGACTCGAGGGTGAGCGTGATTGTTTTGGTCTTCTGATAGGCGAGAAACGGTTGGAGCAACATCTGGCTGACATCTTCGAGACGCGAATCACCGGAGAACGACCATACCTGGTTCGTCAACGCCCCGTAGGTCCATTTCCCATGCTGCCTCAACGCCACAACCGTCGGACCGGCGCTCCACTTTCCGGATCCGATGGTCGACTCCGCCGTCGACGGCAGAACAAACACCGGGCCCGCGCCGATGGTGAACGAGCCCGTCTTCGACGGTGAGAAGAAGAACGAGTTCGTCGTGTCGCCTATACCGAAGGCTGGCTCCCCGTCCGGAGAGAGCGGCGGCTGGCCGATAAACGGCACGATGATGCGGACGATCAGGTTCCAGTCTTCGTTCAGCGTGAATGGAATGACCGGTTGCACGTTGAGGATGAACTGAGTCAGCTCGAACGGCCCGACGTTCTGCTGCCAGTTGAACTGGAACGGGACGCTGACAAGGTCCGAGATCGGATTGGACAGCTTCTTCGCCAGCTCCTCGCGTTCATCCGCTGCTGGCGCAGGCTGCTGCTGTGCGTCAGCGACCGAAGGCGGAAGCAAGCATAAATAGCTCGCCGCCAACAGGCCCACCAGTTTGTAACTCATCACTCCTCGCTTCACACGATCCTCGCTGCTCGGAAGCACGCGATGTGCCAGGGCGTTGGTCGATTGTTGACCTGCGTGCGGCTTAGGTGTTGCACTTCAACCAAGTGAGGGGATTCGGTCATGTCGAGAACCACTGATACACATGGCCTGCTCATGAATCGCGCCAAGGAGCCAAGCCATTCCCGCCCGCCGGCTACCGTACCGTCGACGCGCGTCGCAGTCTCTCGGTGAAAACCATCGAGGTGGCTTTCACATCCGAGGAGAAATGAACCATGAACATCAAATCCATGAAGAGCAAATATATTTTTCGAGGAATATTCGCAGCTGCCTTGATGGCGGCGACGACATTCGCAGAGGCTCAGCAAACCACCGGCACGCCCGGTTCACCCGACGCGACGACGACCATAGACGGGAAGTATGTCCCGCCTCCGCAGCCACCCTTCGGCGGCGATATCGGCCTCGATGCCAGAGATTCCAAGCCGTTTTGGCCGCCGCGCGTCGTGCCGCCCAAGGGGGCTCCAAACATTTTGCTGATAATGACCGACGACCAGGGCTACGGCATTTCGAGCACCTTCGGCGGTGTCATCCCCACGCCAGCGCTGGACCGGGTTGCGAAGGCCGGGCTTCGATATACCCAGTTCAACTCCGCCGCGCTCTGCTCGCCATCACGAGCGGCGCTGCTCACCGGACGCAACCATCACGCCGTGGGATATGGTGTGATTGCCGAGCAGGCCACCGGCTATCCAGGATATGACGCGATCATTGGGCGGGAGAACGCGCCCATCGGCGAAATCCTCAAAGAGAATGGATATGCGACTTCCTGGTTCGGCAAAAATCACAACACGCCAGGCTACGAATACAGTTTGTCGGGACCCTTCGATCAATGGCCGAGCGGAATGGGCTTCCAATATTTTTATGGCTTTATGGGCGGCGAAAGCGACCAGTGGAGGCCTTGGCTTTTCCGGGATCACACCCAGATCTTTCCGTGGGTCGGGCAACCCGGCTACAACCTCATCACCGCTATGGCTGACGAGGCGATCAATCACATCAAGGGACTGAACGCCGCCGCGCCCGATCAACCGTTTTTGGTTTATTTCGCACCCGGCGGCTCGCACGCGCCGCATCAGCCGACGCCGGAGTGGATCAAGAAGATCAGCGACATGCATTTATTTGACAAAGGCTGGAACGAGTTGCGTGAGCAGATTTTTGCGAATCAGAAGCGGCTCGGCGTGATCCCGGGGAATGCCACGCTTACGCCCTGGCCGGATGGACAGCCCGAGTACGGAGGAGCGAAACTCGCGAAATGGGACACACTCAGTCCCGAAGAAAAGAAACTTTTCATCCGTCAGGCGGAGGTCTTTGCCGCCTACGCGGCTTACACCGACCATGAGATTGGCCGTGTCATCCAGGCGGTCGAGGACATGGGCGAACTCGACAACACACTGATCATCTACATCTGCGGCGACAATGGGACGAGCGCAGAAGGTACGACGGTCGGAACGCCTTTTGACATGGCGGCTCTTGAAGCCATCACCATTCCAGTCGCAGAGCAGTTGAAGTATTACGAGCCCTGGGGTTCGGACAAGACTCAACCGCATATGGCCGTCGCGTGGGCGTGGGCGTTCGACACACCGTTCAAGTGGATGAAACAGATCGCGTCGCACTTCGGCGGCACCCGGCAGGGCATGGCCATTTCATGGCCCGGTCATATCACGGACGTGGGTGGTATCCGCACGCAGTTCCACCATTTCATTGATATTGTTCCGACCATTCTCGAAGCCACTGGCATTCAGGCACCGGTCATGGTCGATGGCATCGCGCAGAGGCCCATCGAAGGCGTGAGCATGGCTTACACCTTCGACAAAGCCAACGCGAATGCTCCGTCCAGGCGTGACACGCAGTATTTCGAAATCATGGGAAATCGGGCTATCTACCATGAGGGCTGGGTCGCAACGACGACGCCGCCTCAAGGACCGTGGTTGATGGGCGCCGGCAAATTGCCGAATGTGGTGAACGGCTACAAATGGGAGCTTTACAACATCGCCGAGGATTATTCTCAGGCCAACGACCTCGCGACCAAGATGCCCGACAAACTTCGCGAGATGCAGGAACTCTTCCTGGTCGAGGCATCGAAATACGACGTGTTTCCGCTCGACAACGATGTGCTCCAACGCGCTCTCACACCGCGACCGAGCCCGTTAGCAGGCAAGACCGTCTTTACATACTCGGGGGAAGTGTCGGGCATCCCTGAAGCCAGCGCCCCCAATACCCTCAACAAGTCTTACTCCATCAAAGCTGAGGTGGAAATCCCGTCGGGCGGCGCCGAGGGGATGCTCAACACGATCGGTGGCCGATTCGGCGGCTATGGCCTCTACCTGGTTAAGGGAAAGCCGGTCTTCACCTACGTGCAACTCACGACAGAACGATTCCGATGGGAAGGCCCGGCGGCCCTCACGCCCGGTAAGCACACCATCGTGTTTGACTTCAACTACGACGGCCCGGGTTTCGGGAAGGGTGGCACCGGTGTTCTGTCGGTGGACGGCAAGGAAGTCGCCAGTAAGAAAATGCCGCACACCATGCCGTTCATGGTCTCAATGGACGAGTCTTTCGATGTCGGGATAGACACCCGCTACGGTCTGGATGACAACGATTACCAGGTACCGTTCCGGTTCACCGGCAAGCTCACCAGGCTGACGATCAGGCTGGAGGAGACGGGTAATTGAGTGGGCCGCGTTGATGGCAGACTGCGTTGCCTCTTTACGAAACACGCGGGCCGTCTCCCACGAGACGGCCCGCGAAGCCACTAGAACCTCAACGTGTAAACCAGTTTGCTCGCAAGCTGGTTGTTGAGCGTGGTCAAGCGACGCCGCCCGCCAACATCGGCAAGCTCTTCCCAATTGTGCGTGTAGACGAAGTACACGTCGTTGCCCGGACGCCGGATCCATCGGAATCGAATCTGCCACCCGAGCTCACCGCTCACTGTGTCGTACTGCAGTCGATTGGCAAGGAACACCCACGGACTGAACTGCGTGCTGGCATTTGCCCGGTAGACGTCGGCTGTGAAACTACCTTCGGCCAGATCGAGGAAGCTGCGCTCCGCCTCCAGCGAGAGCGAAACGCCGCGCCGCGGCCGCACGTCGAGCCGTACGCCGACATCGCGCCGGCGTCCCGAGAAGAAATCGCCCCATTCCACTTCTGTCGAGCCCGACACCATGAGGTGCTCTGGCGTCTCCGCATCCACCTGGTATCGCGTGAACTGATAAACGCCACCCGCTGGTAGAACAACGCCGTCGGAAATCTCGAAGTCCTCGTCGAGCCGTTCGTACTGTGGAACCACTCTGAATTGATAGCGGGCGCCATCGTGTGGGTTGATCTGCAGCACCGTAAGCTCCAACTCGCGGCTCAGCAGGACGTTCTGCATGTCTGTCTGGATGTTCGTCTCCATGCCGATGTCGAAGCTTCGAATCCAGGGATGATTCTCGAGTCGCGGCGACCATTCGAATTCCGGCTGATACTGACGGATGCCGCGCCGCTCCACGAATCCGAGCGCCGGGTCATAGCCGGGCTGAAGCTCGAACGCCGAGAAGCTGGCCGTCCAGGGGTCGTTCGGATAACGAAGCGTCGTACCAAAACCAGACGACCCTTCCGTGTCGAGCGGATTGCTGGTCCAGAGGAAGAACGCGCTGAGGTCCAAATTGTGATCGCCTCGGAACTGCGACGTGCTGAACGCCATGTCCAGTCCGGCCGTGTGCCGATCCGCCCCCTCTCGTGGGGCGCGGCGCGTGTAAAGCGCTCCCACGTAGGACTGCGCGAACATCCGGCGTTTGACCCGCACGACCGAGAAATCCTCGCCGATTTGATCGTCCTGGGGCTGGTCCGCCGTGCGCACCTGCAGGATGCCGATATCGAACGCACCGGAGCGGCCCGTGAGCTTGCTGCCCACATTGATACGTTGCGCCTGGCCTTCGGCATCGCGGCCGATATGTCGGGAAAAGAACGGCGTGACGGCCTGCCCAGGCATGCGTCCGAAATCGAAATAGCTCGATCCCTCGAGAAAAAAATCCCGCTTCTCCTCGAAGAAGAGCGGAAAGCGCGTGAGATTCACGCGGCGCTCGTCGACCTCGGTCTCGGCGAAGTCGGTGTTGACGCTGAGATTCAGTTGCAGCGCCGGGGTGATATTGAAGAACGCGTCGAGCCCGATATCGCCGTCAGCTACCGCGGCAGGCTTGCCTGCGGCCGGCGCCGACGACAGGTGCCCGACGGCGTAGGGTTTCAAGTCGAGGCCCACTCCCTGCGAGACGTCGCTCAGGCCCTCGACGCGCCCGGCACTGACGACGCGGGCGAGCCCCTGATTGAGCGCGTAACCGGTCCAGAGGCTCTCTTCATTCTTTCGACGGATCGTGCGCCGAAAGTTGATGCCCCAGCTCGAAAGAGCCGGGTTGAAATTCAGCGTTCGGAACGGAATCTCGATCTCGGCGCTCCAGCCGGTATCCGTACGGCGCACTCGCGCGGTCCAGATACCGTCCCACGATCTGTTGATAGATCCACCGTCGCCTCCGCCCCCACCACCACCGCCGCCGCCACCCCCGCCACCACCACCGGAGAGGGTCACGAGCCCGTCGCCCATCGCTCCGGCAGGATTGATCTCGAAGAAGTAGCCGGTGCGCCCGTCGAGAAAGCTGTCGATAATCCACGCGAAGCTGTCGTCGGTATCAAATGATCCGTCGCGCTGCATCTGGTTCTGGAACACGGCGTTGGGCTCGCTGTCGTGCAGAACCACGCCGAGCACGATACGCCGGGCTTCATAGACGACGCGCACGACAGTGGCCTCGGTCGCAGGCATTCCGGTGGCGGGCTCGCGCTGGACGAACTCGTCTGCCGGCTTCGCGCGTTGCCACACGGGTTCGTCAAGGATGCCGTCGAGCTCGATTTGCTCGCCCGATCCCAGGCGTACGGCCGTCAGCGTACGGGGGCCCGATGCGTCGCCAGTTTCCTGTGCGATGGCCGACGTGACGTTGAGGACGCAGCAGAAAAAGCCCCAGAGCAGTGGGTAACAGAGACGGCGGACACAGAGCATTCCGACCTGTTGTACTGCAACGACGTTGAAGCCCAGATGAAGACGGAATCCTGCCAAAAATGGCAGGAAATGCTCGAAATCGGCAGACTCTGCGTAGGTGATTCCCGGCCCGACCGTGCACTGTAAAATGGACCGGTCTCATGAATAAAACTGTGCCCATCACCGCGATCGCTGGAGTGCTGTTTCTTGCGTTGACGACAACAGACGCAGCTGCTCAATCAGGCGCGGTTGTTGCCGACACGCCGAACGCCGGCGCAAGCGTTGCCATGGGCGCGCGCGATGTCGACGGCCGTGTGGTCATCCGCGCGCAGCGCCTCGCGGAGGGGCTTGTCGTCGACGGCCGGCTGGATGATCCCTCCTATTCGCGGTTCCAGCCCGCTACCGGCTTCGTGCAGGTCGAGCCGACCTACGGTGAGCCCGCCACCGAGCAAACCGAAATGTGGGTGTTCTTCGACGACCGCGCGGTGTACATCGGCCTGCGTTGCCACGATTCCGGCATGGATCGATGGGCAAGCCTGGATCTCCGCCGCGACAGCCCGGGGTTCGGGCAGACCGAAAGCGTGTCGGTGGGACTCGACCCGTTCTTCGACAGGCGCAACGGCATCATCGTCGGCGTCAATGCCGCGGGAGGCATTTCGGACTCGGCCATCACCGACGAGCGCGACAGCAACCGGGACTGGAACACCATCTGGGACGCGCGGGTCGGGCGGTTCGAGGGCGGGTGGTCGGTCGAACTGGTTATCCCGTTCAAGTCGCTTCGCTATGCAGCTGGCGAACAGATCTGGGGCATCAACGTGCGGCGATCGGTGCGCTGGAAGAACGAGATGTCCTATCTCAACCAGGTGCCGCAGATGGGGTCGAACTCGCCGCAACAGGGCCTGTTCCGGTTTTCGGCTGCGGCCACGCTGACCGGGCTGGCGGCTCCGCCGGAGTCGCGGCTGATCGAGTTCAAGCCGTACGGCATCACGTCGCTCAAGACCGACCTCGAAGCGGACGAACCGTTCTCCAATCGTGGGTCAGCCGGCATCGGATTCGACGCCAAAGTCGGCGTGACCCGCGGGCTCGTCGCCGACTTCACCTACAACACCGACTTCGCACAGGTCGAAGACGACGAACAGCAGGTCAACCTGACGCGTTTCAACCTGTTCTTCCCCGAGAAGCGCGAGTTCTTCCTCGAAGGACAAGGAATTTTCGCGTTTGGCGGGTTTGCGCGGCGTCGCACCGGTAACCCTGGCGACATTCCGCTGCCGTTCTTCAGCCGTCGAATTGGGATCGACAACGACACGAAGCGCGCCATTCCGATCATCGGCGGCGCGCGCCTCACCGGGCGTGCGGGCGCGTATTCGCTGGGAATGGTCAATCTCCAGACGAAGGAAGACCGCGTGTCGGGTCAGCCTTCAACGAACTTCGCCGTGATGCGGGTGCGCCGCGACATCCTCCGGCGCAGCAACATCGGCATCCTGGCCGTTAACCGGTCGGCGTCAGGCTCGCGCCGGTCGAGCAATCAGGCCTTTGGCGTGGACGGCGTGTTCTCGTTCTTCCAGCATCTCAACATCAACACGTTTGTGGCACGGACGCACACCCCGGGGCTCCGTGAGAACCCCAACAGCTACCGCGTGCAGCTCGACTACAACGCCGATCGCTACGGCCTCGTGCTCGAGAGCATGATGATCGGCAAGCACTTCAACCCAGAGACTGGCTATGTGCGCCGCACGGACGTGCGGCGAAGCATGGCGCAGGTTCGCTTCAGTCCGCGCCCGAGTTCGAGCCGGCTCGTGCGCAGGTACGACTATTCGGCGAGCGTCGATCAGTTCATGCGGCTGTCGGACGGCCAGCTCGACACGCGGGTCATCGAAGGCACTTTCGGGGCTGAATTCCTGAACACCGACATCCTGACCGTGCAGGTGCTCGACACTGCCGAGCGCCTGACCGAGCCGTACGACGTCTTTCGCGGCGTCGAGATACCCGGCGGACGATACGACTTCAGGAACCTCAGCGCACGCTACGAGCTGGGAGTGCAACACGCGCTGTCGGGCGAGGTCACCTACGAGTACGGCGGGTTTTACGGAGGGACCCGGCAGAGCGTCGGCCTTGCCAGCGGGCTCACCGAGCCGCTGCCGAACCTGTTCGTGGAGCCGGGCCTCTCGCTCAACTGGGTCGACATCCCGCAGGGCCGCTTCGTCGCCAAGGTGATGACGGGACGCTTCATCTACATGTTCAGCCCGCGCGCGTTTGTCAGCACGCTCGTCCAATACAACTCGGACGATGGCACGTTAGCCGCCAACGCACGGTTGCGGTGGGAGTACCGTCCTGGCAGCGATCTGTTCGTCGTGTTCAGCGACGGACGGAGCACGCTGGAGCGCGGCTCACCAACACTGCAGAATCGCGCCCTGACAATCAAGCTGACGCGGTTCTTCCGACGTTAGAGTGTTTTCCGATTGTGCGTAGTTTGGCCGGTGTGGGACCTGAACCGGTCCTATCTGTGTTTCGACGCAGAGGCGCGATCAGAAAACCGCAATAGGCCGGGGATCCGCACAATTTCTGCAGCACCTGACGCAACTAAAGTCGTCTTCTTTCCGTCTGATACGAATGTATTGGGCGAAAGAGTGGACATGGCGCTCAAGTCCGGCGAGCGTCTCGGGGCTTATGAAATTGTCGCTGTGCTTGGTCATGGCGCCATGGGCGAGGTGTATCGTGCGCGCGACACTCGCCTTGGACGAGACGTCGCCGTCAAAGGCCTGCCTACGGCGTTCGCCAACGATGCCGATCGTCTGTCTCGTTTCGAGCGGGAAGCGCGGATCATTTCGCAAGTCAACCATCCCAACATCTGCACGCTCTTCGACATTGTCGAAAAACAGAATGCTCCATTCCTGATTCTCGAGCTTGTCGAAGGAGAGACGCTGCAGCAGCGGCTCTTGAGAGGCCCGATACCGCTGCGCGAAGCCTTGCGCTGCGCCTCGGGCATTGCCGCCGCGCTCGAGGCCGCTCACAGCAAGGACATCATCCATCGCGACTTGAAGCCGTCGAACATCAAGATCGCCGCTGGCGGCGCGGTCAAGGTGCTCGACTTCGGCGTGGCGAAGCTCGCGCGCGATTCCGGCTTCGACCTCAACACTCCGGATCTCACACTCACTCTTGGAGGGACGAAAGAGGGCGTGCTCATCGGTACCGTCGCTTACGTCAGTCCCGAGCAGGCCATGGGCGACCGCGTTGATGGAAGAAGCGACATCTGGGCATTCGGTTGTCTCGTGTACGAGATGCTGACGGCGATGCGCGCGTTTCCTGGCGTCGCCGTGGCGGACACGCTTGGCGCCGTGATGCGCGGCGAACCCGACTGGACGGCTTTGCCGGCCGACATGCCGCCGGCGCTTCGAACACTGCTGCGGCGGTGCCTCGAGAAGGATCGGACGCGACGGCTCGCCGACATTGCCGACGCTCGTCTCGAAATCGAAGATTTGTTGGAGGGACGTTCCCAGACCGCACCGGCCTCCCCCGGCTCGACACACGCAACGATAGTCCCGTCGCGCCCGCGGCCAGGACGTTGGATCGTGGCTCTGGCATTCATCGCCGGCGTCATTTTCGCGAGCGCCTTGGCGCGGGTGATGTTCAATCGGCAGCCCGAAGCACTTCCCGTTGTCGTGGCATCTCCGACTCTTTCCGCGCCGGCCGCACAGCCGATCGTCGGGAGTGCGCCGCCATCTTCTTCGACTGTGGCGTCTCGTGCGCGCTCGCTGGATAGCGTCCCAGCCGCTCCGAGCGCGCCGGTGCCAGCGTTCCTCAGTCTTCCCGACGGCGTGAGATGGGCGCGCGCGGTGGACGGCGGCGTCCCGAACACCATCGTCGCAATCTCGCCAGACGGCAAGCTCGTCGTCTTCAGCGGACGCGCGGGAGACGTGACGGCGCTCTGGCTTCGATCGCTGACGCTTGATGACGCCTGGCAACTTCCTGGAACCGAGGGCGGCATTTCACCGTTCTGGTCGCCCGACAGCGCTTCGATCGGATTCTTTGCCGATCGCAAGTTGAAACGGATCGATCTGAATGGTCTCGGCACACGCTCACGCGACCCCCATCAACTCGCTGTGCCGACAACGTTATGTGAAGTATCGAGCCAGCGGGGCGGCACGTGGGGTCCGGACAACACAATCGTGTTTTCGCCTTTTTCCGGGGGACTCAAGCGCATTTCGGCCGACGGAGGTGCAGTCAGTTCCCTCACGCCCCGGGAACCGGGTG
This sequence comes from Vicinamibacterales bacterium, assembly GCA_963782595.1. GTDB lineage: Bacteria > Acidobacteriota > Vicinamibacteria > Vicinamibacterales > JAMQPK01 > JAMQPK01. Next base: position 153,016 of record CAWAKJ010000001.1, read on the forward strand.
AGGCGCACCATGTCCGGCCGCAGTTCTTTCCGGGCACGCGGCAGTTTCTCTATCGCGTGACGTCTGATAATGGCCGGAACAACGCGTATTACGTCACGGCGCTCGACACGCGCGAGAGAACACTGATCGCGACGCTCGACGCCGGGAACGTCATCTATTCCCAGGGGCACTTGCTCTTCATGCAGGACCACACCTTGATGGCGCAACCATTCGACGTGCAGAACCTGACGACCACCGGCCCGCAACGACCCGTCGCAAGTGGAGTTCTCCTCTCAACAGGTTCGCCGCCGGTGTTCGGTGTTTTCTCGGCCTCGCAGACAGGCAGGCTCGTCTACCTGTCGCAGGGTGGGGACTACAACGATCCGATGACCGTGCGCGCGAACTGGGCAGAGAGTCCTGCGGCCCGCTGAAACGTCCCTAGAACTCGATGACGAACCCAGCCGACGGCAGGATTGGCATCAACGCGTCCGTTGGACCCTGGACTCTGCCTGCCCGATCAAGAGCAGGGCGAGCTCAGGTCTGGGGGCCCGACGTCAGCGGACCTGATGGCGGCACCCCAGGCTTCAAGGACTTGTGCTTGGACGACATCGCGGGTCAATGGTGCCATATCAGCGGAAGCCGAACACGGGCGGAAACACGACAACCACCAGTGCCGCCCATATGGCGAACACGGGTAGATAGGCGATCTGCCATCGCTCCAGGTCGGCAAACGAGCCCCGGTGACGCAGGAAGCGCCCATAGAGCCACGCCGACCACGTCAGGTTGACGAGGAGAATGAGATTCTCGCCAAGAGCCGCCACGCGGTTGGGAGTGAAGCCAAACTCCGTGATGCGAGCGGCGATCGCCGAGAGCGCCACGACATCGACCACGAGCGCGCTGACCACGAGCAGGAGCTGCAGGCCGTCGAAGAAGCCGGGCGGTGCCTGCGGATCGCGCGCGGACGCAGCGTAGAGCACGAGTCCGACGACGACCGCCAGCAGCAGATCGAAGCCAATCAGTACCTCCCGCTTCACGTTGATGGGGTTGCCCGTCCACGCCATCGTGGCCAGAAACGCCAGCAGCAGAATCGTGAACAGCGGCGTAAACAGCCTCGTCAGCACCGGTGCCATGTTCTCGATGACGCTTTGCTTCGCCTCGACGAGCCATGACCCGATGATGACGGCCCCTGCCGCCCCGCACGGAATCAGCCACCCGCCGATGAACCACCCAGGATTCATATCGATGGCGGAGAACAACATGGCCGTAAAGCCGGTGACGACCCCGCCGCCGAGCGCGATGAGCACGTAGTAGATGGCCAGCTCGCCCGAGAACCGCACGAAGTCCATACGCCGGCCGGAGGAAAACCAGCGGCCTCCGACATACGCCACGCCAATGGCCATTAGCCACAACGCGATTGGCAGATGCAAAACGGTCAGCAACTGAGTGTCGCTGCCCTCCGGGAAGTTGTCGAGCCGATCCAGATTGTGGAAGGGAAAGACGTTGGCGAACACGGCTGCGGCCGCGAACGGCAGCGCGAGCCAGAGGCCGCTGACAGCATTCAACCCGCGCTTCCACATGAAATAGATCGCGAGCAACGGGAAGACGAACAGGCTGGCGTTGCGGAAGTAGAACGAAGGCACGTCCTCATCAGGGCTGAGCCGAAAACCGAACAGCGCTGGCAGTTTGACGGCTAATCCCGCGGCAACTGCAAGGCTCAAGACGACGAGGAGCTCGGTGCGTGAGGTGTTCGTCGGCGCGTCAGTATCGGGCGCCACGACCAACTGCTTCCAAAGCCGCTCGGAATGCGCGCGTGCGAACTCGCGCGACAGCGCATCGAGGTTGCCCATGCGCTTGACCGCGACTAAGAAGGCTTCATCCCCGGCGAGGCCGGCCTCTGTGAGCGCCGCCAACTGATCGCGCAGATGTCCCTCGAGTTCCTCGACGTCGGGACCGTGAACGGCCTGCCGGCGGCGCAAATACGTCCGCCATTGCGCGATTTGATCCTCGATTGGCTGATCGGCGAAGGTCGTCATACTGTGCACGCCTGCATCCAGATGCCCCGCAGCGTACCGTCCACGGCCTTCCACTGTTCCCGATGGGCGGCGAGCTGCGCCCGGCCTTCTTTCGTGATCCGGTAGTACTTGCGCTTGCGGCCGGTCTCGGACGCAGACCATTTCGCCGCGACATGACCCTGACGCTCGAGCCGGTGGAGTACCGGATAGAGCATGCCGTCGGTCCACTGTAAATGCCCGCCTGACAACTCGGCCACTCGCTTGATGATGGCGTAGCCGTAACTGTCGCCTTCGGCAAGGATGGCGAGCACGAGCGGCGTGGCGGAAGCGGCAACCAGGTCCTTGCTCATGTCCATACGTAGAAGTTTTATACATTGATGTTCTATGTATGTCAAGGAGCCGCGAATATAATCGATTTCCGAAGTCGAACGAGCGCTTCAGGAGGTGTCATGTTCTCGCGCATCACGTTCATCGTCGCGTTCGTTGCGCTCGCGTTGTTCAGCGGTTCACACACGTCGGCGCAAGGGCGCGGGCAGGGACAAGGGCAAGGGCGGGGGACTCCTCCCGGGCCGCTACCGCCGGGACAGACGAACGAGCCTTTTCCGCAGCCGATCGCCCGCACCGAGGGCGTCATCACTGTCACGCTTCGCGAGTTCGCGTCGCTTCCAGATATCGACGGCGTCGCCGCGCGCATGATGACCCTGGTCGAAGAGCCGGTTTCGCGGCGCCTGTTCGTCAGTGACATGCGCGGCCCGTTGTACGCGGTGAGTGCGGATGGCAAGACGGTGACGCCGTACCTCGATACCAACGATCCGAAGTGGGGCGTTCCCGTGCAGTCGCAGGGACGCGAGCGCGGAGTGCAGAGCATCGTGCTTCACCCGCAGTTCGCCCAGGCCGGCACGCGAGGATTCGGCAAGCTCTATACCTTCGCGGATACCTCGAACCAGACCCCAGCGCCGGACTTCACGACACCAAGCGAGAAATCCACGCACGACACCGTGCTGCTCGAATGGACGGCCAAGACGCCGGGCGCGGCGACTTACGACGGCGAGGCGCCGCGAGAGCTCTTCCGGCTGCGTCAGCCATTCGCCAATCACAACGGCGGCATGATTACGTTCAATCCGACGGTGCGTCCGGGCGCCGCCGATTTCGGACTCTTGTACGTCAGCATCGCTGACGGCGGCAGCGGCGGCGACCCGTTGAACCTCGCGCAGAATCTCGGCTCCGCGTTCGGCAAGCTCTTCCGAATCGACCCGTTGGGCAAGAACAGCCGCAACGGGAAATACGGCGTCCCCGCCACGAATCCTTTTGTGAAGACAACGGAGGCCCTGCCGGAAATCTTCGCGTACGGGATCCGCAATATGCAGCGCTTCGGTTGGGATCCCAAGAACGCCGCGATGTACATGTCCGACATCGGCCAGAACATCGTCGAGGAAGTGAGCCCGATGAGCGCCGGCGCGAATCTCGGCTGGAACATCTGGGAGGGCAGCTACCGGTTCATCGGCCGGCAGGCCGTGAGCACGGAATCGCCGCGCAGCGATCCGAAGGTGACCTATCCAATCGTCGAATGGGACCAGCTCGATCCGATCCTGCTGCCCAACAACTCTTCGTCCTCGGTTGGCGTGATTGTCTATCGGAGCACCACGATTCCGCAGCTCACCAACCGGTTGCTGTTCGGGGACATGCCGGCCGGGGAGCTGTTCCACGTGAGTGCGGACGATCTGCCGAAAGGCGGTCAGGATGCGATCCGCCGTGTGCTCTTCGTAACGGCTCCGGGGGCGGCGCCGCGCACGTTCCTCGAGATCATTCAGGAGAAGAACCGAGCGCAGGGCAAGACGCCCGCGGCGCGCGCGGATCTGCGATTCGACGCGAACGCGGCAGGACAGATCTTCCTGCTGAACAAAGGTGATGGGACGCTTCGAGTCGTCGAGCGGTAAGCGCGTTGTTTCTGGATCAGCGAGACGCCCGTATCCTCGACGCTTCGGCGTCGGTAAACGTCAGCGAGCCGCTGATGGCCGCACGCACCAACGCCCTGTCCCAGCCCGCCTGCATCAGACCCGTAGGTGAATGCGCCCCTCCGGGCAGGAGCAGGTGGCCGACCTCGTGCGCGATGACGTGCGCGAGCATCGTGCCGAGGTCGACACGATAGGTGCGTGCGAAGTCCTGCACCTGCTTGAGGAACACCTGCGCCGTCGAACCCTTCGCGCTCCGTCGCGCCACGCCCATCACGGGTGACGCCGCTCGATCGTAGCCGAGCACCTGCGCGACGATGGTCACGGTGAATGTCGGCGCTGTCTCGGTCCACCTTACGGCCAGTCCTGCATCGGCGAAAATCCCCACGACTTCATCCTGGGATTTTTCCAGGACATCCGCGGGAACCTCGGCCTCGTTCCTCAACTGCAGCTCGATTGTCCGGGGATGGCCGGTTTCGGCGGCATCAGCTATGCTGACCACCGTGACCACGACCGCAACGGCTATCCACCACTTCATGTTGGTGGACCCATTGGAAAACGGCGACGGCTCTCAGGTCGTTAGCGAGCGATTAGGATTCGATTAGTTTTGCGTTTCAGCTTTGGTGTGTGGACGCTCGACGCCGATCGCCGTGTGCTGTTGCACGGCGCCGACCCGGTGTCTCTCTCCCCGAAAGCATTCGATCTCCTGAGACTTCTGGCCGAACATCACGAACGCGCGTTCTCGAAGGCCGAGCTTCACCAGCTTTTGTGGCCTGAGACGTTCGTGTCGGATGGAAGCCTGACGATTCTGGTCGTGGAAATTCGTCAGGTCCTGAAGGACGATGCGGACCAGCCCCGGTTCATCAGGACGGTGCGGCGTTTTGGCTACGGATTTTGTGCAGCCGTGGTGAGAACGGACGAGTCGAAGACGGCTGTGGGGCTGCGGAATGCATGGGTCATCTGGGGTAATCGAAGTATCGGCGTGGCCGAAGGTGAAACGATACTGGGTCGCGCGCTCGACGCCACCATTCGTTTTGACGTGCCGGGCGTCTCGCGCCGTCACGCGCGTATCAGGGTCGAGGGCACGAACGTGACCGTCGAAGACTTAGGCAGCCAGAACGGCACCTATGTGAGAGGCGAAAGAATCAGCGGCCGCGCAGCGCTTGAGGATGGGGATGAAGTGCGCCTCGGCCCGGTCTCGATGCTCATTCGCCTGGTCTCGCCTGACAGCTCGACACTGCCGATGTGAGCTACTTCAGCGGAACGAACGCGAGCGCGTTGTTGGCGTTCATCGGAATCACCAGCTGATTCGCACCCGCGTCGTAACACATCGACGCCCCGGTCGGAATATTCTGCGCAATCAGCTCGGCCGCTTGCTTCGGGCGGATCCGCGACACACCACCGTTGACGACGCTGCTGACGTACTTCGTGCCGTCCTTCATGATGACGAGGCCGTCGTTGCCGGCTTGAACCGCGGTCTCGGTCTGCAGCAGCGTTCCGTCGGGAGCAAAGGTCAAGACATCGGCATTGCCGACGGTGACCACCACGATGTTGCCTTGCGGATCGAGCGCGATACCGTTGGGTTGTTTCACCAGAGCACCCTGCACGAAAACCGACGCAGTGCCCTTGGCGCTGATCTTCCAGACCCGCCACGTCGTCGGATCTGGACTCTCGCCGAATGCTCCTGTCTGAGTGGCGTAGATCGTGCCATCACTCGAAACGGCGATATCGTTGAGTCCCGTCGATTGCTCGACGCGGATCTCGCCGGCCGGCTGGCCGGTCTTCATGTCGAACCGTCGGATCACCGCAACGCTGGGATCGCTCGGCCCCGTCCCCCCGTCCAGATCGGCCACATACAGCATGCCGTTCACGATATCGCTGCCGAACGGCTCGTTGAGCACGAGCAGTGGCGTGCTGCTGCTGCGCTGATTGCCGGGATTCTGCACGCCGATCCATCGTGCGGTATGGACCGACCCATCGTGGTTGACGAGCGAGATCCACGCGTTATTGGTCTGGACGTTCTGCGGCGCACCCCGGCTCGGCACGACGATGAGGTTCCTGCCAGGGTCATACGAGCAGCTCTCGGCTGCGTAGATCGAGCCGAACACCTTCACGTTGGGAGAAATCGGATTGAACGTGCCGGCCGGATTTGGCGTGATGGGCAGACCGAGTGGATTGCCGACGACGTAGGGTGATGGCGATGGCGCCTGTTGCGCCATGAGCGCACCCGCGCCAGGCGGTTCGCCGGGCCACTCCGTCTTGGGGCGAAAGTTATACGCGAGAAACTGCCGGCTGATCGCCGCGCTGTTCCAGTGCGAGACGGTGATGAATCCTCTCTTGTTCATCACTTCGTGAAAACTCACGTCGCGCGAAAAATCGACGAAGCGGTCCCACTCGCCCGCGAAGCGCGCCGGCCATGCCAGGCGCTTCGCCATGGGGTGGTCGATGAGCCGCCGGCCCTCCTTCCGCAGCTTCTGCCACGTTCCTCTGTTGTATTCGGCCAACGTGATGGGCTTCCCAACTGAGTAATACGCGCGTTCCAGGTCGCCGGTGTCTCCGACAATCGTCATCGACTCCCACCCGAGGGGCATTGATCCGTGCTTGCCCCACTGGACGTTGACGCGCGCCCGCATCTCGTGGCGGCGCGCATCTCGCAGCGCATCTTCGCCGGCTTCGAGAATCCTGCCGTGAAAGTACGTCCAAAAACGCTCAATCGACTGACGATCAGGAGAGAACTGAATCCAGACCACTTCGTGATCGCAGGGATCGTTGTCCTCTGGGAAATCGATGTCGTCTTCCCAGAAGAAGTGATATGCGATCAGCCTCTCGGAGGGGTGCAGGACTGCGGCCGCGTCTTTGAGTGGAAAAGGTTCATCCGGCGTCGTGTACACCCGCGGCGCGAATCTAAGAACGATGGCGCGTTCGGCAGTGGCGGGTACCCTGGGTGGATCGAGCGCTAGCGCCCGATCGTATTCGCGGGCGGCTTCATCGAGCCGGCGCTGCAAATGGTACTCGACGCCGCGTTCATGGAGGCGGGCGGCGGCCTCGTGTGAACTCGGCGCGGTATCGCCCGCGAGTGGCTTCTGCGCAAGCGACGGCACCCCCATGCTGGCCGCTGCAAGCGAAATGGCCACGAGCATCCGCCAGTCGATGCGCATCTCAGAAATAGAACTTCAAGCCGAATTGCACGATTCGGGCGTTTCCCGCTGTGAGAATCTGACCAAAGCCGGAGGAATCGCGCGCGATGTTGGGCGGGCCGAAGTTCGCGCGATTGAACGCGTTGAACACCTCCGTCCGGAACTGAATCCGGCGCGCGGTGTCGAGTCGAAAGTCCTTCGCCAGCGTGAAGTCGAAGTTTGCGTAACCGGGACCGCGCATAATCCCGACGCCTGCACTGCCGAACGCCTGCGGCGAAGGGCTGAATGCGGCAAATGCATCGGTGTTGAACCACCGCTGAATGGTGCGCTGCGAATTCGGCAGCTCCGGGTCGCCGACGAGATTGGGACGGGCCCGGCGCTCGCCGCCGAGGTTCACGACCGACGCTCCACCAAGGGTGGCCGTCAGAGCGAGCCCGCTCTGAAGCACATGAATGCCCGTGAGCTGCCATCCGCCGAGGATGAAATCGGTCGCGCCGTTCCACTGGCTGCCAAATCGACGGCCCTGCCCAAACGGCAGTTCCCATACGTAGCTCGCGACGAAACGGTGCCTGACGTCGAACTCGGCGGGACCGCGATCGGCGCCGAGATTGTACGAGTCTTGCGGCTCCCGGAAGGTGCCAGTATCGATGCCCGCTCCACCGCCACTCGTCGAGATGTGATCGGGCGCGTCGGTGATCGCCTCTCCGAGGGTATAGCTCAGGAGACCCGTCAGCCCTCTCGACAGACGCTTCTCGAGGCTCACCTGGAACGAGTTGTAGTCGGAGCTCACGCGATTTTCCATCCACTGAATGTCGCCGAGTGCCGGATACGGACGATCGCCCGCGCCCTGAGAGCCGTCTGGATTCTGAATAACGGCGCGCTGGTTCAGATTGCGAAACCCCGGTAGATTCCGTCCCTTGTTGCCAACATAGGCCACGTCGAGCGCGAGGTCCGGCGCGATCTGATACTGCGCACCAACGTTGTACTGATGAATCGACGGCGTCACCTGATTCGGGTCCTGTCCGCGGCGGCTGACGGTCGGTGCCAGCGTCGTGGGATTGAGGAGTCCATTCGGGTACCCGGTGCTCATCTTAAACGGCGCGGCCGAGGCCACTGCAGCGGCTCCGGTGACGCCCGTCTGCAGCAGGTTGTCCACCAGGTACGGGGGATTGAAGCCGAGCATGCCTTCTCGACCCTGCCGAACCGTGTGACTGTAGAAGATGCCGTACGCGCTTCTCACGACCCAACGGCTGGTGGGCGAATAGGAGAATCCGAGTCGCGGAGCGAAATTATTCCGATCGGGACGAATCAACGTTCGCTCAAACAGACCTCCATCCTGCGAAAACATCATCTGGCCCGTCGCCGGGTCGAAGTTGGCGAGTTGATCATCCCGTTCGCGCGGCGGCGTTGCGAACTCGTACCGCAGTCCCAGATTCAGCGTCACCTTCTGCGCAATGCGATAGTCATCCTGGATGAAGAAGAACTGCATATCCTGCCCCTGGTCCATCACGGTGTAGCTGGTCAATGCCAGCTGTGACGGCAGACCAAGCAGGAAATCGCCGACCGCGCGGTTGGTGAATCGATTCTCGAAGTTCATGCGGCCGATCGTCGCGTTCAAGTCGTTGATCTTCGTCTGCACGTGCAGAAACTCGCCACCGAACTTGATCAGGTGCGACTGTCGGCTCAGCGTAAAGGTGACTCGCGGATTCCACGACCGCGGCGTCTGGAACTGGGGTGTCGACGTGTGGCGCCCCACGGCATCGAAGCCCTGAATGTTCATCTTCGGAAGTCCGCCGATGATCGAAGGATCGCTCGGCACGTTTGGAATGCCGAAATCGGCCGCGGCATTCTCGCCGGCAAACGGCGGGTTCGTGAAGTAGTTGCCGCGCGCAAACCCGAAGCGGAAGTCGCCCACGAGCGAAGCACTGGCGATCCATGTCAATCCGAGAGCGAGCCCCTGCGATCGATTCAAGTTCGATCCAAAGGCATCGTTGAACGATCCTTCGGCAAGGCCCGGGAGTGGCGCCGGCCTGAACGTGTCGGTGTCGACGAAGCTGTATCGGCCGAACACGCTGACTCCCTGCATCAGCTGATGGTCGATGCGCACGTCGAACTGGTCCTGACGGATTTCGGTCACCGGCGTCGATGCGTAAATCGTCGAGCCCGGGACGTTCGGGTCGGGAATCAGCGCAACGATTCTGGCGGCGACAGGGTCCCAGCGGTCTCGAGGGATCACCCACTGCCCTGCCGCATTCCGGCTGAACTCCGGTCGGCCAGACGCGAACGGATCATTGACCGCTGTACTGAACAGGCCGGTCTTCTCGGCGGCCGTCGGCACCAGACGCGTGCGTGGAATGCCCTCCTGGTCGCGCAGTCCTTCATAGTCGGCAAACCAGAACGTCCGGTTGCGAAGGATCGGTCCACCGATGGCCCCGCCAAACTGGTTGCGTTTCCGTTTCGGTTTCGGTGCCGCCAGCAGCTTCGAGAAATAGTTGTTGGCATCCAGCGCGTCATCCCTGAGGAACTCAAAGACGCTGCCGTGAATCTGGTTCGTGCCGGATTTTATGGTCGCGTTGACGACGGCACCGGAGCTGCGCCCGTATTCCGCCGAGTACGCGTTGGTTTGGATCTTGAACTCCTGAAGCGCCTCAATAGACGGCTGGACGAGTTGAACGTTCTCGCCGCGAAACGAGTTCGAATAGGAAATGTTGTCGACGCCGTCGAGGAGAAAGACGTTATTGAACGTGCGATTACCGTTGACGTTCAGGACACCCTTGAAATTCACGCTCGCCAGCCTCGGCGTACCGGGAAGCACCCCGGGCGACAGCAGCGCGAGCTGGTTGTAGTCGCGCCCGTTGAGCGGCAGGTCGAGAATTTTTCGTTCGTCGATCACCAGTCCGCGCGACGATGTCTGCGTCTCCAGCATCGGCGCGGCCCCGGTGACCTCGACCGACTCCTGAATGCTGCCTGTCTGCAGGCTCGCATCGAGCTGAAGCACCTGCGCCACCTGCAGAATCAGCCGGGCTCGCACGAACTTGCTGAATCCGGGCGCTTCCACCGTGACGAGGTACTCCCCGGGACGCAGGCCTGCGACGTTGTAAAGGCCACGATCGTTGGTCTCGGTCGTCGTGGTGATTCCAGTCGCGACGTGGGTGACGTTGATGACAGCTTTGGGAATGATGGCGCGCGAGGCGTCGGTGACTTCGCCGACGATGGTGGCGGCATCCTGCTGAGCCTGAACCGGCACGGCACCGCTGAACGTGATCGCGGTGATGAGGACAACAAGGGCACATGAGCGCATCATGGAAGCCTCCCAGCGCAACGCTAGTCGCAGCATGTAAATTGTAGGTCACAAACCGATGACGCGATTCGAAACAGTTCGCGCGATCACGGAACAATAGCCGTTCTTGTCGGCCGCTCGATGATAATTTCGAAGCGGACTGTTTCGGATCCCAACCGAAAGCAGATGCCGTCAGTCAGCGACACCCGCCCGCGGACACGTTCGCCCGCCACCCACGTGCCGTTCTTGCTCCCGAGATCTTCGATCGACACGTCGCGTCCGTCAACGTTCAGCCGAGCGTGTTGGCGCGACACCGAGTCGGCCTCGATTTGAACACCGCATCCGCGGTCGCGACCGATGATCGATTGGCCGGCTGGTACCTCAATTGACTCGCCGTGCCAGATCAACCGGCACACGGGCCCGCCGGCGACCGGTGTGTGACCGGCGACGATCGCGTCGCCGATGAACGCGTAGCCGACACGGTGGAGCGTGCGAATCACGCGGCCATCGCCAGAGTTATCCCCGAGTGCTTTGCGAAGCTGCGTCACCAGCGCCGCAAGGCTCGTCTCGGAAACATGAACGCCGGGCCAAAGAGCCGCGTGGAGTTGATCGTGCGGTACAGCGTTCGGCTGGTTCTCGACGAGAATGACCAGCAGGTCGAACGCTTTCGGCGCAAGGTGGACGTCGACCCCCTCCCGTCGTACCAGGCGCGCGCCGACGTCGACGACAATCGCACTCACGTTCTGCTCGCCCGGCGGATTATACGGGACAGCCTTGTCCAGGTCGCGGCCTCTTTCTCTGACGATACTCACACGGATGACGAGTATCATGCCGATCCGATGCAGTGTCCTGCCTGCCGGCGCGATGTTCCCGAATCGAGCCGATTCTGCCTGGCGTGCGGTGCCCGCGTTGACAGCTCTCAAGCGCCGACGCTGACCGCGGCGGCCGGTTCACCGCCTTCATCGGACGGTCTCGACGGCGCGCAGTTCATTCCCGGCACGATGCTGGCCGGCCGCTACCGCATCGTAGGCCTGCTGGGTCGCGGTGGCATGGGCGAAGTCTATCGAGCGGAAGACTTGAAGCTCGGACAACCGGTCGCTCTGAAATTTCTGTCGAAGGCGGTCACGGATCACGCCGACAGGCTCGCGCGCTTCCATCAGGAAGTTCGGCTGGCGCGGCAGGTCTCCCATCCGAACGTGTGCCGCGTGCACGACATCGCCGAAACCGGCGGCCAGCACTTCCTGTCGATGGAGTACATCGACGGTGAGGATCTCGCCTCGTTGTTGCGGCGCATCGGCCGGTTGTCACCAGACAAGGCGCTCGAGCTCTCGCGGCAGCTGTGCGCAGGCCTTGCGGCGGCGCACGACCGGAAAGTCCTGCATCGCGATCTGAAGCCGGCGAACGTGCTGATCGACGGGCGGGGTCGGGCGCACCTCGCGGACTTTGGTCTCGCGAATCTCACAGACCAGCGGCGCGACGCTCACGAGATCGCGGGCACCCCCGGCTATATGGCGCCGGAGCAGCAGGAAGGACGCGAGGTGACGACGCGGACCGATGTATACGCGCTGGGTCTCGTGTTGTACGAAATGTTTACGGGCAAGCGTGCGCTCGCCGGCGACGGCGCGCTTCCGGCCAGCCCGTCGACCCATATTCCTGATCTGGATCCGGCCATCGAACGCATCATCTTGCGGTGTCTCGAACGCGACCCGGCGCGTCGCCCGCCGTCGGCGATCGCCGTCGCGGCCGGATTACCCGGAGGAAACCTCCTTGCAGCGGCGATTGCCGCCGGTGAGACGCCATCGCCCGACATGGTTGCCGCAGCTGGAGAGCCGGGCACGCTGTCGCCGTCGGTCGGCGCGCTCTGTCTTGCCGGCGTGATGATTGGGCTGTTCCTCCTCGCTCCGCTCATGCGCGAGGTCAACTTGATCGGGTTAACGAAGATCGAGCTCGGCCCGCAGGCGCTCACCGAGCGGGCGCACACCGCCCTCCGAAATCTCGGCTACGCGGAGCCGGCAGCCGATGAAGCCGCCGGATATGCGACCGATATCGACTACCTGAGGTTTATCGACGAGCACGACCGATCGCCCGTACGATGGCGCGCGCTCGCCTCGTCTCAACCGCCTGCGTTGCTCTTCTGGCACCGGCATAGCCCCAGGCCGTTGATGCCAATTGGCGGCGCCAACATCGTGACGCAGTTGAATCCGCCCCCCACGCGTTCCGGGATGGTGTCGCTGACGCTCGATCAAACAGGTCGGCTGGTCCGCCTGCTGGCGGTCCCGGTACAGGTCGACACGTCGCGGGGAGACTCGAACACGTCCGCACCTGCATCGGCGGTTGATTGGACCGGACTGTTTGAGGAGGCTGGCCTGCCGATCGCACAGTTCTCGCCCGTCGAGCCGCGGTGGATCCCGCCGATCTTCGCCGACGCGCGGGCAGCGTGGGAAGGCACATATCCCCACCGACGTGATGTACCCATTCGGATCGAGGCCGCAACTGTAGGGGGGAGGCCCGCGTACTTCGAGATCGTCGCGCCGTGGACCCGGCCCAGGAACGAAGACGCCACTCAAGGCAACACGTCGGGAGAGCGCGTCGCTCTCTACATGCGCACAGCCGTGTCACCACTGGTCATTACCATCGGCGTGCTGCTGGCGCTGCGCAATCTGCGTCTGGGCCGGGGCGATCGCCGCGGCGCCTTGCGATTGAGCATGTTCCTTCTCGCCGCGGGCACGGTGAGCAACGTGCTCGAAACCGGCGATCTGTCTGTACTCAGTAGAGGGTCCATGATTGTCTTCTTCGTCTCGGCGTTCGCGTGGCTGCTGTATATCGCGCTCGAACCGCACCTGCGCCGCGTGTGGCCGGAAACCATGATCGGATGGAGCCGGTTGCTGGCAGGCAGCGTGCGCGATCCACTCGTGGGACGCGACGTGCTCGTCGGCGTGCTCATCGCGATTGGCAATGCACTGATACTCGGACTCCATACGCAGCTGCGGCGCTGGTCGGGCCGACCGCCGCAGTTTCCGGTAGGCGCCTCCAGCAACCCCTTCGACGGAATGGAGGCGTCCAGCGATCTGCTCCTCGGCGGACGCCATGTGCTCTCGCGGATCGTCGGCTCGGTGATGAACATTCCGGTGTGGGGCGGGATCATGATGACGTTCCTGCTCTTGTTCGTGCTCTTCGTGCTCCTCCGGCGACGCTCGTTCGCGATGGTCGCGATGATTCTGGGACTCACGCTGACCTACGTCGTCATCCACGGAGGCTGGCTGCTCGCCAACGCCCCGGCCGATCACTTCGCTCCGTCGTTCGCAGACATCGCATTGTTCGCGGCGGTCCAGACGGCGGTGATTCTTGCGGCTGTCCGGTTCGGTCTGCTCACGATCATGGTCGCGTCGTTTGTGAGCGTGCTGCTCACACTGATGCCGATCGCCATCGACTCCTCAGTGCCGTACTCCTCCTCGTCCCGCCTCATCGTGGCGACGGTGATCGCGCTGGCCGTATATGGCTGGCACACTGCGCTTGCGGGCCGTCCGATGCTTGGCGCGATCCTGTTGAGGGACGAACCCGCCCACCGCGCCTGATCAGGGAATCCTCAAGGTTTCCTCAAGCCCGAATCGCCCCGAGCCGCGTTATGGTGGGGTCCAGGAGGCGATCATGATTCATAGAACGATCGCGAGCTGCACGATGGTGATGGCGGCACTCGCGATCACTGCGCTGCTGTTTCAACTGAACACCGTGGCCGTGGCCCAGGGCGCATCCAGGACGCTGGTCGCGGTGTTTGCGCACGCCGACGACGAGGGAGTCGCAGCTCCAATTCTCGCGCGCTACGCCCGCGAGGGCGCGCAGGTCTACCTGGTCATCGCCACGGACGGCGCCCAGGGTGGGGCTCATACATCGATCCCGCGTGGCCCGGAACTCGCCCGCGTGCGCAGCGAAGAGGCTCGATGCGCGACGGACGCGCTCGGGATCCATCCACCCATTCTGCTCGGGTTTCCAGACGCCGAGCTCGGCAGCTACATGGAGGATCGGGCGCGTCTCTTCAAGCTGACCGCCCGGATGCAGGAAGAATTGCAACGGATCGGCCCCGACGCCGTGATCACGTGGGGGCCAGACGGGGCAACCGGCCATCCCGATCATCGGCTTGTGAGCAGCATCGTGACGCAGCTCGCTCGGGCCGGCGCACCCGGCGTGCCGGAGCGTCTGTTCTACGTGTCGCTCCCAGTCGAGGGATTTCGCGCGATGAATCCGGCCCGCGGAGAGCCGTCGTTCCTGATCCCGTTGGCGAAGTATTTCAGTGCCCGCGTTTCGTTCTCCGCGGCAGACTTCGAAGCGTCCCGCCGATCGATGGCGTGTCACAAGACGCAGTACTCGGACGAAATCGTTCAAAAGGTGTCTGAGGCGGCTCGAGAAGCGTTGAAAGGGGAACTGCCGCTCGTTCCGTTGTTCCCGACGGCTGCCACGAACGATCTATTTCAATGAGTGTTCTGCTGGTGAGCTGCCGGAACCCCTCGGTGCGGACGCCGGTGCTACAGTACGTCCCGGAAGGGCGAGCGACCGAGGCCGCGCCGGGAATACTCTCGTGCGCGGGACGGCGGCCCACAGACAGGCGCGGCAATCAGTGATTGTGGAGAGATCGACGAGCACGGTTGCCGAGAGGACCGCAACGACGTCGGTATCGGCACCGCCCGATTTCAGCCCAGCACGACGCAGCATCCGCCTCGGGCCCCTGGCCGCCATCTTTGTTGGTGGGCTGCTCCTTCGCTTCGCCGCGCCGGTGCCAGCCGGTCTCGACCCCAAGAGCTGGTGGCTGCTCATCGTCTTTCTCTCGGCACTTGCGGGGCTGATCGTTCAACCGGCGCCAATGGGCGTGCTCTTCCTCACGGCGATTGCCGTCGCTGTTCTGGCCGGCGTCCTGACGCCGGCGCAAGCGCTGGCGGGATATTCCAACAACATTCTCTGGCTCATCGTGATTGCGTTCATGTTTGCTCGCGCGTTCGTGAAGACCGGTCTGGGAAGACGCATCGCGCTCCTGATCATCAGGCAAATCGGAACGAGCTCGCTCAGGCTTGGCTATTGCCTGTCGCTCACCGATCTCATACTGGCGCCCGTGACCGCATCGAACACCGCGCGTACCGGCGCCATCGTGTTTCCGATTGCGGTGAGCCTGTCCAAAGAGTTCGGATCAAATCCAGGCGCGACCGCGTCACGGATGGGCGCGTTCCTCCTCTTCACTGCGTATCAGGCGAATCTGGTCACCTCCGCGCTTTTCCTCACGGCGATGGCGTCCAACCCGTTGGCAGCGGAGTTTGCGAATCAGATTGCCGGCGTCACGATCACGTGGGGAGGGTGGCTGGCAGCAAGCTCGCTCCCAGGCGCACTGTCCTTTCTGCTCGTCCCCTATGTGCTCTACAAGCTGGCACCACCCGCGATCGCTGAGACACCTGAGGCCCGACACTATGCGGTGTCGGAGCTGAAGCGGCTCGGGCCGACGAGCCGGCAGGAAAAAATCCTGACGGTGGTATTCGTAGGGCTCGCCGTGCTGTGGGGCACGCAGCAACTGCATGGCATCGATACCGTGGTGGCCGCGCTGGCCGGGTTGTGCGTCCTCTTGCTCAGCGAAGTGCTCGCATGGAGCGATGTCGTCGAGGAAAACTCGGCGTGGGACACGTTCGTGTGGTGGGGTGCGATGATGTCGCTGGCCACGGCACTGAACCAGAGCGCGGTGACGAAGTGGTTCGCGACGATCGCGGGCGAGAGTCTCGCCGGGCTGTCACCGCTCGCGGCACTCGTCGCGCTGGTCATCATTTATACCTACATCCACTATGCGTTCGCCGGTCAGACGGCACATGTGGTGGCTCTCTATGCTCCGTTTCTCACAGTCGCCGTTGCTGCCGGCGCGCCGCCTCTCCTGGCCGCGCTCCTGCTGTGCTTCTTTTCGAACCTCAACTCGACGCTGACACACTACAGTGACGGCGCGGCTCCGATTTACTTCGGTTCGCGCTACATCGATCAGCGCGCGTGGTGGCGAATCGGCTTCTATCTGTCGATTCTGCATCTCGCCGTCTGGCTCGGCGTCGGTTTGCCATGGTGGAAGTTTCTGGGCATTTGGTAAGGTGCGTCTTTTTAGCCCGTCGATTCCCATTCGATTTCTTTCTCGTGCTGAACCAATAGGGAGTTGATCTCTCTCAGGCTTTGCACGGAACGCTCGATGCGATCGAGACTCAGATCGAGCGGTTCTTCGGACGTGCGTACCAGGTTCACCGAAAGGTCGATCACCTGTAACGGGGTATTCATCAGATCCCGGATACTCAGAAAAGCGGTCGCCAGCTGTTTGATCGCAAAATTCTGAGCCTGCATCCGGGCCACTTCATGCTCGAGTTGAACGCGACGGAATCGATACACCAGAGCCAGGATGCCGCCCAACCCGAACGCGACGATCGGCCAGGGCTCGATAGCGGCGGTGCCGGCTTTGACCGCGGGCGGAAAGAAGATCTCGAATTGCACGACGGCGGTGAGGGAATGTGCCAGGATGCTCACCACACCGACCCAAAATCCCGGCGCCACCATTGCCGCGACGAGACAACCCAGCTTGGTTGCCTGGAAAGGATCCCAGTATCCGGATACCGCAAACTGTGGATTCGTCCACAGCAGGGCCGTGACCACGGAAGCGGTGTTGACGAGAAAGAGGAAGGAAGCCCATCGGACCGACGGCGCGTTTCTCCGAATGAAAAGCACCAGTAAGAGCGCCAGGCCGACCAGTGACGACATCATCGGCGCGGTCTCGGGTATGCCGACCCTGCGGACGATCGCCACTTCGAGCCACATCCCGAGCGTATTGAACGAGGCGGCGGCGATCGCTCCAAACCAGGCGTCTCGTGGCAACAGCCGGACGTTGTAGAAGCGGACTGCACGCGTCCCTTGTTGCGGGCGTAACGCCGGATCGTATCGAAAGGCGGGAGCGCTCAACGATCATTTCCCGACGTTGAGTGCGCGCTCAATCTTGGACATCAGCTTGTCCGGCTGAAGAGGTTTCTCCAGGACTTCAACCCCGCTTTCTTCGGCAAGCGCCACTTGAGGGTTCGTGCGGGCATGTCCGGTAAAAAACAGAATCTTTCCTTGAAATCCGCGTGCCATTAACCAGTGGAACGCATCGACGCCGTCAGGTTCGTCCGGCCCCAGATTGATGTCCAGTATGGCGACTTTTGCACGGAGCACTTCCTCCGAATGCTGTTGCAGCTCCATCAGATGTGCGAACGATACACAACTCACTCCGAGCGAGGACTCCAAAAGCACAGGCATCAATTCCCGCAGATCGTCGCTGTCATCCAAATAGACGACACTCGCCGGTTCGATGCACATGACATCCATAAGCTCAATTCATAACGCGATCCAAAGGCAACGTCTGTTTGTTACATCCGCCTTCGCCCTTCGGGCTTCGGCGCGACGCATTGCAAAGGCTGATGAGTTGGGATAGCCTCCTGGCAATCGAATAAGTTCCCTTCGCCTTGAGCCGCAGGAAAGGACAGCCAGTCATGAAGGCCCTTCCAATGATCCTCGTCGCGGCGGTGCTGCTTCTTCTCGTTTCTTCCATCTCTCAGGCACAGCCGGTCGAGACCGAGCTCGAGGGCGTTACCGCCGAAGTCGTCGAACTGCGCCAGGCCGGAGGCGTGCTGCGCCTGGCCGTACGCTTCAGCAACGCCGGTACTGCTCAGACAGATCAGATTCCCTTCGGAGTCGGCCGGATCAGCCTCGTCGATGTGAAGTCCAAGAAGAAGTACTTTCCATTGATGGACGCAGACAAGCGGTACCTCGCCGGTCCAAGGAGCGATTCGATTGAGGGCGGGCGCATCGGGCTCCGGATTCCGCCCAAGGGCTTGACGGTGTTGTGGGCCTACTTCGAGGCGGTGACGCCAGGAACCGTGATGAACGTCGAAATGCCCTTCACGTTTCCGTTCGAGAATGTGCCGGTGACGGAGACCCCGAGCAAGGTGCTGTCGAATACGACTGCGAAGAGCAGCCCCGCTGGTGCCGTGGCGACCGTCGTCTCGGCGACGCGTGCCGACCAGGTGCTGAACGTGCGCTTGAGGCTCGCGGCCGAGCCCAAGTCGAGTGTCAGTCTTCGTCCGTACTTCAATTATTTCGATGTCTTCCTGTTCGACCCGGCAGCGAAGCGCGTGTATTCGCTCATGAAAGACGCCGAGGGCATGTTTCAGGCCCAGCCTCTCACGGTGAAGATGGATGGAGGCAGCTTCATCCCGGAGTGGAGCAGAACGACCCTGGTAAGCCTGACCTTCCCGGCGCCGCCCGATTCGGTCACGACAGCCGATCTGCTGCTGCCTTATTTTCTACCTGTCGAGGGCATCGCGATTGCGGGCCTTGGTGGAGCCGCCGCCGGCGGCAGCGCGGCTGCCGGCAAAACACTGGGACTCGAGGGTGCGCTGAAAGAATTGAATGCCGAAGTGACCCCCACGGAGATCAGAATCGATCTCGCCGCCGACGTCATGTTCGACTTCGACAAGGCCAGCATCAAGAAAGAGGCCGGGCCGAGCCTGCAGAATCTTGCGACCGTTCTGAAGGCGAATCCAACCGCGGCGGTTGCCATTGAAGGACACACTGACGCACTGGGTACGGACGCGTACAATCAGACCCTCTCCGAACAGCGAGCCGCCTCGGTGAAGCAGTGGCTCGTCGCGAACGCACAGGTCAATGAAAAGACGATCTCCACGCGTGGATGGGGCAAGTCGAAGCCCGCGGTACCCAACACCAAGGCCGACGGGTCCGACGATCCCCAGGGGCGTGCGAAGAATCGCAGAGTCCAGGTCATCGTTCGCAAGAGCGGCTAGTGACTGCGCCGTCCGCCTTCGCGCTCCGCGCTACGGCGCGACAAAGTCATGGCCTGCCGAGCCGAAGCTCACGCTTGGCGTAAGCTCGCGTGAGCGAAGGCTGGCTTGCCAACCGTAGCTCATTGCGAACTCGTCTGGGGCCCGCCTTCGCTGAGGCTACGGCGGGCAACCTTCGCGTGAGTTGTGAGCAAAGGTTGGCGGAGAGGGTGGGATTCGAACCCACGTGCCCCTTACGGGACAAGACGCTTTCGAGGCGCCCCCGTTACGACCACTTCGGTACCTCTCCGCGCGAGGTGCAGTGGTGCAGAACGTTCTATTTTACTTGAAGTAAGGCCCGCGTCGAACCTTAGGGCTGCAACTTCCCTCCGAGGAGGCGAGGGAGCGCGTCGCCGGCCATCAGCCTGGCAATCACTTCCGTGAACCCCACGTGTTCGCTGTTCGTCATGATGACGTATCCGGACTTTCGCTCCACGGATGCCGCCACAAAGCAGGAATACCCCGGATTGCCTCCGCTGTGTCTGATGAAATCACCAGTCTCCGTGTGACTGATCTCCCATCCCAATGTCCATGAACTCTGAGCCTTCCAGTTCACCTGCGGACGGAGCATGGCCCTCAGGCTGGCCTCCGAGAGTCTGAATGTATCAGGCGGCTTTGGGGCAACGACTTCCACGAGAAACCTGGCGTAGTCAGTCGGTGTCGTGCAGAGCCCGCCCGCCATGCCGTAGCGCGCGACTGCGGGACCGGACGGCTTTCTACTGCTCGCCAGTGGTCGTCCCTTCGGATCGTGACCCCAGGCGATGTTGGCCTCCATCTTCTGCGTCCACAGGTAACCACTCGACGCCATTCCGAACGGACCCAGGATGTTCCGTTGCATGTACGCATCAATAGGCGGTTCCATCGCGCAGAACTCGAGACCTGCCTCGTAGCGTTCGCACTCCTTTCGGTTTATCTGACTACCAGTCAGACGCGTCACCACCGCCTGGAGGTAACTGTAGCCCTCGCCGGAATAGGCCCATTTCTCTCCAGGTGTGAATCCAATAGCCAAAGGCTCTTCCTTTGAGCGCCAGTTCTGCAAGCCGCTCGTATGCGAAAGGACGTGGCGCGCGGTGATCAGGTCGAGCCGCGGGTCTTCCAGAAATCGCTCGGGTGTGTACCTGGTGAGAGGCGTGTCGAGGTCCATCACGCCTCTCTCACACAATTTCATCACGGCATATGCGAAGACCGGCTTGCTCGTAGATGCCGCCTGGAAAACCGTGTTGTCATCGACGGGTTCTTTCGATCTGATGTCTTTGACGCCAAAGCCGCGACGCCAGAGCAGAGCGGCATCCTTGACCAGGGCAATGGAGAGCCCCGGGACCTGGGCCTTGTTCATCAGTTCTGTTATCTCTTTTTCAAGGTCACTGATCAGTGTCTCCGAGGCCCTGTCTCGCTGTGCTGGTGCGGCCTGATTGGCCTGCAGGCGTGCCACGAACGGTGTAAACGAGAGACCCAGGAAGTCTCGTCTTCGCATGTTGGCAATAATAAGACGAGGAGTAGGCCCCACGGGTTGCCGAAGGCTGGAAGCCGGACACTACGAACGGAGTGAGATATGGCCACGCTGGGATTGATCGAATACGACCAGGCACCACCGGAAGTGCGCGCCATTTATGACGACATCATGGCGACACGGCAGACGGACTGGATCAACAACTTCTGGAAAGCGCTCGCGCACGATCCCGCCACGCTCGGTCGCACGTGGCAGAGCGTCAAGGCCATCATGGCGCCGGGCGCCCTTGATGCGCTGACGAAAGAAATGGTGTACCTCGCGATCAGCGCGACGAATCAGTGCGGCTACTGCATCGCCTCTCACACCGTGGCGGCCCGGAAGGCCGGGATGACCGACGCCATGCTCGCCGAGCTCATGGCGGTGGTCGGCATGGCGAACGAAACGAATCGGCTGGCGAGCGGCTATCAGGTCGAAATCGACGCCAGGTTCAAGACGTGACGCGTCAAGGCGTCAACCATCTGACGAACCAGTCGCCCATGACGAGTTCCGCGACCGGCGTGAACACGTGGCCGGCATTGGGCTGCAGATAGAGTCCCAGTTTTTCCTCGGCGCCCATCCCGATATAAGTCTTGCGCGCGGCAGCGACCGCTTCCTGGACGCCGGGCAGCGGCGTGCGTGCGTCTGAGTCGCCGTTGATCACGAGCACGGGGCGCGGCGCGATGAGCGCGAGCATCGATCCGGCGTCGTAGTCGCCGTAGATACCAGGGACGACGCGATCGTAGAAGCGGCGCACGAAGGCGGCGTCCACCTGCTTCACTCCTTCATCTCGCGCCGCCGTCTCGACCGGAGGTGAGAACATGCTGATACGCGGCTGCCACTGATTGTTGTCGATCGCCCAACGAAAACCCTGCACGCCGATAATCGGCACCGCGGCAACGATTCGTGGGTCGACGGCCGCTGCCAGGTAGGCTTCGGTGCCGCCCTTCGAGATGCCCACGATGCCGATGCGTTTGGGATCGACGTCATCACGCGTTCCGAGATAGTCGACCAGCCGCATCACGTCCCACACGGTGTCGTACAAATACGGGCCGCCTTTGCCAGTCCGATACGTTTGAAGCATCGCGGCAAAGTACTGGTCGTTGCCCGATCCTGTGGTGATGCGCTCGCCGTGATGGCGGCTGTCGATGGCAGCCGAGACAAACCCACGATCGGCAAGCGTCCTCATCGTCGCGAGCAGCTCTTCCTTCCTGGCGCCGGTTCCGTGCAGAAGAATGATGGCAGGACGGCGATCGGTCGCGCGGACCGACTTCAGAAAGATACCGGGCACCCGCTCGCCCGCTTCGGACGCGAACGTGAACCGTTCTGCAGAATAGATTCCGGCATCGACGCGCGGCCGGCTTTCGGCGGCGAGCGGCACGCGAGGCCGATCGATCATCTTCAGAAACGCCGCTCGTATTTGCTCGGGCTCACCGCTTTGAGCAAGCAGTCTCGCGGCCGATCCGACCACGAGCGCAACGACGATCAGGAGGTGTGACATACGTGTCACTCTTCCTTCTTCTTTCTTCGTTTTTCGTTGAAGAATTCCTGCAACATCGCTCGACACTCCTCCGCCATCAATCCCGCCACCACCGTTACTCGGTGGTTCCAGCTGGGATCGTCGATCAACTTCATCGTCGAGCGGACGGCGCCGGTTTTCGGCTCGGGCGCACCGTAGATCAACGTGCCGATGCGAGCGTGCACGATCGCGCCAACGCACATCGCGCACGGCTCCACTGTCACGCACAGCGTCGCGCCGGTCAGCCGGTAATTGCCGATCTTCTGAGCCGCGAGTCTCAGCGCCTGAATTTCGGCGTGCGCTGTCGGATCGATCGTCGAAATCGGCTGGTTGAATGCTGCGGCGACGATCTCCTCGTCTACGGCAACCACCGCCCCAATCGGCACTTCGTCGTTGGCCATCGCCTTGCGGGCCTCGACGAGCGCCGCGTGCATGAGCTCGTGGTCGGAAATCGCCAAATCACTGGGAGGTTACTATGAAACGCTCGCCGAAGGATGGATCAGGCGAGCACCGCGCACGCCGTCTCCGAGAAGACTCTCGAGAGCTCCGGCGTCTTCACATATCGCGCCTGTTCTGCGAGCGCATCTCGCTCCAGAACGATGTCGTCATCCCCAATCACGATTGTCGAAATCGTGGGCGAGTGTATATGCGCACGAATCGCCAGCTGGAGCCCGTTGAACTCGCCAAGCTTGACTTCCGTGACAAGGAGATCGGGTGGATTCGCATCGATCGCCGAGCGCGCGCTGACGAAGTCTTTGACGAGCGATGTCTGGTGCCCCTGCGACGTTAGCCAGCCGACAACAGTGTTGGCAACTTCCGCATGCGGCGCGACCACGAGTACGCGGCGTTTTGTTGTCATCATGCCTCGGCTGAGAGCAATGTGAATGCCGCCGCCCGACACCCCCACGCCGCGCCAGACAAGTCATCCGTGAGGCAGACTTCCGAGCGGAATTTCGTATTGCACAGCCGCATGTACACCATATGTAGGTTATCGCCCCATCGCCACGACCTCACAGTGCGCGAGACATCAACCTCTGATGTGGCATCACGATGAACGTCCCGGTGCATATTTCTTGGACTCCGGTCACAGGAATCGTACGTAGGCGAGGCCAGGACATCTCAGCTTTCGCGCGTCAGAATCGTAATTAGCAGGTTGCCATGAAACCCACGCGTCAGCGTAGACTCCCTTCATGGGCGTAGTCGTGCAGAAATACGGCGGCAGCAGTGTCGCCGACATCCACAAACTGAAGCAGGTGGCCGCGCGCATCATGCGCACCCGCGAACAGGGACACGAGGTGGTGGTCGTCGTCTCGGCCATGGGCGACACCACTGACGACCTGCTCGGCTTGGCGAAACAGGTGTCTCCGACGCCCGATCGCCGCGAGCTCGACATGCTGCTCACTGCCGGCGAGCGCATCTCGATGGCCCTGCTCTCGCTCGCCATCCGCGATCTCGGCGGCGATGCCATCAGCTTTACCGGCAGCCAGTCCGGCATTGTCACAAATGATCGTCACGTGGACGCGCGCATCATCGAAGTGCGCCCCTTCCGTGTGCAGGACGAGCTTGCGCGCGGCAAGATCGTCGTCATCGCAGGATTCCAGGGCGTCTCGTACCGCCGCGAAGTGACGACGCTCGGCCGCGGTGGAAGCGACACGACCGCCGTCGCCATGGCGGCAGCGTTGAACGCCGACTATTGCGAGATCTGCTCCGACGTCGACGGCGTGTATTCGGCCGACCCCCGAGTCGTAACGGCTGCTCGCCGCATCGGTACCATCTCTTACGAAGAGACGCAGGAGATGGCCGAGTCGGGCGCGAAGGTGCTGAACGCGCAAGCGGTCGAGTTCGCGAAGGAGAAAGGGATCGCCATTTACGCACGGGCCACGGCCGGCGCGCTGCCGGGGACGGACCCGTCCGTTGACGGCACCGTCGTGCGGCGCAATCCACCGAGAATGCCCGGTACCGTGGTGGGAGTTGCGAGCGAACAGGATGTGCTCGTCCTCGAAGCAGACGCGAGCGCCGACGACCTTCTTGCCACTCTCGACGAGCATCACGTCGCCGGAAAACAGCTGCACATCTCCTGCGATCCCGGACACGTCACGCTCGTCATTTCCCGCGAGAACCTGCACAACGAATCCAGGGTGCAGAGCGCCTGCCAGTCGCGCTTCGCCAATCGCGTCAGGTTCGTCTCCGGCCTGGGCGCCGTCAGCGTCATCGGCGCCGGCATCAACGCGAGCTACGCAAATGCGCGGGCGGGGCTGACTGCACTGCGTGAGGCAGGCGTGGAGTCGCGCGGCATGTCCACTTCGTCCTTTCGCATCACGTGGATGGTCCCCGGTGACCGCGTCAAAGAGGCCGTCCGCGCCCTGCACGCCCGGTTTATCGAGGCAACCGCGCCGCTCGTGCCATGAAGATCGCGACGTGGAACGTCAACGGGATTCGTGCGCGGCAGACAGAGCTGCAGGAGTTCCTTGAACGCGAGCAACCCGACGTGTTGTGTCTCCAGGAAATCAAGGCGTCGATCGAGCAGATTCCACTCTGGCTGTGCCAGATCGAGGGGTACAGCTGCTACTGGCACGGTGGAAAGGGCTACTCCGGCGTTGCGATGCATGTGCGCACCGCAACCTTTCCGGCCGCACCGGATTTTCACCATCCCGAATTCGACTACGAGCACCGCATCGTCACGGCGGAGCTTCCGGGATTTACCGCCGCCTCGATCTACGTGCCCAATGGGGGAAAAGACTTTCCCGCCAAGATGCAGTTTCTCGAGTCGCTTGCCGCATTCGCGGCGAGCTATCAGACCGCCGGACGGCCGCTCGTGCTGTGCGGCGATCTCAACGTGGCGCGGACGGACATGGACGTGCATCCCAAGGAACGCAAGCCGAACGTCATCGGCCAGCGGCCCGACGAGCGCGCGCTGCTCGAGCGCATCATCGGCCACGGGCTGGTCGACGTGCACCGCAGGATGGAGCCAGACAACGCGGAGCTGTTCACGTGGTGGGCGCCATGGCGAAACATGCGTCAGCGCAATATCGGCTGGCGCCTGGATTTCGTGCTGGCGAGCACGGCCATTGCCGATCGTACGGTGTCGTGCCAGGTTCAGCGGGAGTTCGGATCGAGCGACCACGGTCCGGTCATCGCCATCTTCGACGTCTGAAAAAAGGGGTACTATGAACAGCATGCAGCTTCTCCCCTTGGCTCTCGCCGTCGTGGTCCTCGTGGTTACCGGCGCCGGTCCCTCGGCACAGTCCGCATCCAGCCGTGCGGTCGGACCTGTGACCGCGGCCGTCAGAATCGATCTGTTCAGCGATTTCCAGTGTCCCGCGTGCAAGGCGTTGCACGAGCAGACAGTCAAACGGATCAAAGAGACGTACGCGCGGCCGGGCAAGGTGCGCCTCGTGCATCACGACTTTCCACTACCTCAGCACAAATTCGCGCGCCAGGCCGCCACACTTGCCGCCGCCGCCGACAGGCTCGGCAAGTACGACGCCGTTGCCGATGCGCTCTTCCTGCAGCAGGACTCGTGGAGCAAGACCGGCAACGTCGATGCCGTTGTCGACAGCGTGCTCACGCCAGAAGAACGAAAGAAGCTGCGCGAGATCGCAAAAGATCCCGCCATCGCCGCCGCGATCGATCGCGACATCGAGCTCGGCAATCGCATGCAGGTCAGCTCGACGCCCACGATGGTCATCACGCACAACGGAAGCCCCAGCCCGATCGTCGGCGTGGTCACTTACGCGGTCGTGAGCCGGTATCTCGATTCACTCCTAACGCCGAAGAAATAAACAGGAGATCAGGAGTTCAGGAGGGCCAGGAAAGATGGGATTCCTAATCTCTTGTTTTGCATGTCGGTTTTGAACCCGTTTCTAATCTCCTTGTGAAGACATTCGAACGGCTAGCGCTCGGACTTCGTCTTCTGCTGGGCGCGGTGTTCATCTACGCCGCATACACGAAGCTGCGTCAGCCGTGGCTGCTCTTCGCGCTTTCGATTGATTCTTATCAGTTGCTCCCTGAGTGGGCCGTGTATGCCGTAGCCCGCACATTACCGTGGCTCGAGCTGGCGCTTGGCGTGCTGCTGGTCGCCGGCGTGTGGATGCGCGCGCTCTCGGTCGTGGCTACAACGATCCTGGCACTGTTCTTTACGGTGATGCTCGTGTCGTACTTCCGCGGGGCCGGAATTGACTGCGGATGTTTCGGAGTGGGCGAACCGTTGAGCGTGAAAACTCTTGCACGCGACGGCCTGTTGCTGGCTGCCGCGTTCATGCTGGCGACCTTCGCATGGCGGCGGCAAGATTCGGGATTCGGGACGTATCCCAAATCCCAAAATCCCTAGTCCCTAATCCCTCATCCCTCTCCGCTCCCGTCAGGGTTTTTCCACAATATCGCCCTTCATGGGCCCAAGCGCGCCAAGCAGTTGATCTTTCTCGGTCTTGCCGACTTTGAATTTGTCGAGCGCCCAGACGAGGTCTTCCACCAGCGCGTTGAAATCGGCGCCGCTCACGCCCATGCCCATATGCGCCGACTTCATGTCTTTGCCGGTGTACTTGCACGGGCCGCCGCTCGCCTCGCAGATCTGGTTGACGAGGTGGTTCTTGAATGTCTTCAGACGCTCGGGGTCCGACGCGGTCTTCGCGAAGAACCCGTTGATGCGCTTGTCGGCCGCCACGTGCGCGACAAACTCGTCCACGACCGCTGTGATGGCCTTCTTGCCTCCGAGCCGGTCGTAGAGGGACTTCTCCTTCATCGCGCCCTGGCCCAGAAGACCCGCCGACGATACCGACACGAGGAGTCCCAGAATGACGACGAAACCGAAAATGTCCTTCCTCTGCATGCGTAATCCTTTCGATGAAAGCCGCTCTTCAAACCACTACGGACGGGTGCGCAGAATGGATTGGCCGTACTGGTAAGATGCCTCGGCCATCCCTTTCGGGGTCTGGGCCGTAGAAACCTATGTGGGTCATCCTGGCGGTTCTCGGACGATCGGCCTCCGCGTCGGACGAGGAGCGCCTCGCCGATCGGGCAGCGCTTGCGCGCATGGCGCGTGGTGACGAAAGCGCGCTTGCCGAGCTGTACGACCGGCACGCGCGGATGGTGTTCTCGCTCGCGCTGCGAATCCTCCAGAATCGTGCAGACGCCGAAGACGTGGTGCAGGAGGTGTTCGCGCAGGTCTGGACCCAGGCGCGCCGGTACGAGGGAGAGCGTGGCGCCGTCGCCGCCTGGATGCTGATGATGGCCCGAAGCCGCGCCATCGATCGATTGCGGTCGCGGCGGGCCCGTCCCGAAACCGGCGGTCATACACCTGCCACTCAGAACGTGGCGGACGTATCGCCGACGCAGGATCTTCAGCTGCTCTCGAACGAAGAAGTCTCCAAACTACGCGGCGCGCTGGATGGCCTTCCAGCCGTGCAGCGAACGGCGCTCGAGTTGGCTTATTACGAGGGACTGACGCACGCAGAGATCGCCGACCGGCTCTCTGAACCGCTCGGCACAGTGAAGACCAGAATTCGCCAGGCCGTCATCAAGCTGCGCGAATCGCTGGTGAAGTAAAGAATGATGACAAGAGACGACGACGATCGCCCGGAACTCGAGGCGCCGATCCTTCAGGGACTCGGACAAGCCGTCGTGCAGGAAGATCCATCGCCTGCGTTGCGGGCACGTGTGCTCGGTGTGGCTTCAGCGCGTGCCCAGACCACCAGCGGTCGATCGTGGCAGTCTTCCATTCCGTGGCTCGCCGCAGCGGCATCGGTTGTTCTCGCGTTCGGGCTGACGATCTACGCTGCACAACTCCGTTCTCGCATCACCGTCCTCGAAGAGGAATTGCGCGAAGCCCGCTTGCGCGCCGATGCCACCGAGCGGCAAATGGCTGATGCGCAGCGCGCGGCGGAGGGTGCCCAGGAGGCGGTCTCTGTCCTGACGGCGCCCGACGTGGCACGCGTCGATCTTGCCGGCCAGGCGATTGCGCCGCAGGCGTCGGCCCGCGCATTCTGGAGCCGATCGCGTGGCATGGTGTTCACCGCCTCGAATCTGCCGCCGCTGCCGGCAGGACGGACGTATCAGTTGTGGGCGGTCACCGCGCAGGCGCCGATCAGTGCGGGACTGCTCACGCCCGACGCGGCAGGCAATGTCAGCGATACGTTCAACACGCCGCTGGACCTACAGCCGGTTGCGATAGCCGTGACCATCGAACCGGCCGGCGGCGTGCCGGCGCCAACCGGTGACATGTACCTGCTTGGGAAGGTCTAGCGCGCGTCGCTGATTTCGAACGACAAGGTCTCAACCAGCTTGGACAGCTCCTCGGCCAATCCCTAATCCCGGTCCGGCTTGTCAGGATGCTCATCATCCACCGCGCGCGGCGTGTCGTGCGTGAAATGGTCGTGCTTAGGAGGGTCGCCCGGCTTCCAGTCGTGCCAGGGGCGCTCCGAGTAGATCGTATTCATCCGGCCGAGCTCTTCGATGCGTTCGCGATGCGGATCCTTGGGGGTGTCTGCCATGCCGGTATTTTACGGCATCCGCCCCTCTCGCATTGGCAGCGATCTTGTTTAAGGCATTCCCGCGGCGTCGGCAACGTCATATTTCGATACAGTGCTTTCGGTAACGGCACTTGAAAAGGAGACAACGTGGGAACAAGACAGGTCGTCGGCACTCTGCTCATCGTCATTGGCCTCGTCTCGCTACTGTGGGGCGGCATTTCCTGGACGCGCCAGGAAAAAGTGCTCGACCTCGGCCCGATCGAAGCGACAAAAACTGAGCGCGAGACCATTCCGCTGCCGCCTGTCGTCGGCGGTCTTCTGCTCGTGAGCGGGGTGGCACTCCTGATGGTGCGAGCGCGGCAGCGGGCGTAAGGACAAGTCAACGGACCGCGCGCACGGTCGTTTGCGCGACCGCCTGGTCGTTGTCTGGATGCGGGTCCGGCTGGCCGTGACTGACGACGACGCGGGTGCTCACTGTACCGGCGCTCACGGACCGAACGTTGAACGAGATCGTCCACGTGCCGCGATTCGGTAACAGCAAGGTGTCACACGAGAGGCGGTGCTCATCGTAACGAGCACAGCCATATCCCATGCCTGGATTCGTCGCCTTGGTCGGACCGACGAAGCTGGCACCAGGCGGCGTCAGATAGTGTTCGACTTTCAGGTTCTTCGCGTCAGCTGGACCCTGGTTAGTGACCGTGACGGTGTAGCCCAGGACGCTTCCGACGGCGACTTCGCTCGCTGAAGGGATGATCGCGACCGAGAGATCCACCCCCCGCGGCGCCGGAACCGTGTCGAGCACAACCTTCGTTCCGTCTGCGGCCGCCGCAGCAACAGGAATCGTGCTTCGCAGCACAGCGGGCGAGGAGGCCTGACTGAGGAACTTGCGCGGTAGTCCGGATCCGTCCGCCGCCGTGACCCAGACTGCTGAGCCGTCGCCATAGAGGACCTGCCGGTCGTCGAGCCATTCGATCTGATCGTCTATGCTGCGAAGCTCGGGAAGCGCGGTCTCAGTCTGGGTTTGCAGCTCCAGTACATGAAAGCGCCACGCGCCGCTTACCAGGCCACCGACCCGCTTCTTGAATGCCAGGCGTGTCCCGTCAGGCGACAACGAAGGGCACTCCACGTTCTCTCGAAGTGTCCGCATCCGGCGCTCAGTCACCGAGCCCTCGACTAGATAGGTGCGGCGGCCCGTCAACAGCGTGGCGTAGAACCGATCGCCATCAGGCGCGAATGTCACTCCCCAGTAGTTGAAATCGACGGCCCGGAAGTTTCGGTCTTCGCGCAACAACGTGAACTCCTCGAGGTTGCCGACCTTGGCGCCGGTTTCGAGATTGATGAGCGTTGTCTCAGTCGAGAAGCCCGCGTCGGTGTACGAATGACCTTCAACGAACACGGTCGTCGCTCCGTAACGTCCGTCCGGCGAGATACGCACCCGGCTTGGGAACCCGCCGAGTGGCACATCATGCGAGATCCTGAAGTCAGGGCCGAAGACGTAGCCATGAGAGACTCCCGTGGCACCGCCTCCTTCATTGAGGCAGAGGCCATGCCCGGCGGCGTAGTAAATCCGCCGGCATGTCAGACGCGTCATCCCTCGCGGGCCTTCTGGCAGCTCGAGCGGGACGAGCGCGGCCCGATGGCTGCGATCCGTGGACAAGTTGCTAAAGAGCAACTGCGCTCCAGCATTCGCCACCATTGGAGTCTCTGCCGTATGGGCGATCACGGCACTTTCGCCTGAGCCCTTCACCGATCGGTCACGCCGCACGGCCCAGACAACGTAGACCGCAGCAGTGACCACGCAGACTATCGAGAACACGGCAAATACCCGGCCGCGCGAGCGGACCCATGAAGACTCGATTTCAGCCATTTTTCCGATCAGAGTGTGACGAGACCCTCAGCGCGAGCCTCCTGAGCGTCCGAACCCAGCAGGATACGCGCGAGCAGAATCGCCACCACCAGACAGCCTCCGAACACACCAATGGCAAACTCGACGCCGCGCCACGTCCAGAGCCAGCCGAACAGGATTGACGCCGCCATTCTGGCGAGATTGACGACCGTCATCAACAGCGCCATCCCGCTGGTGCGCAGATCGGCGGGCAATCGGGAGCTGGCGAGCGCCATCAAGACACCGTCGGTGCCCGCATAGTAGCAACCCAGCAGCAGCAGAGACCCGGCCATCTGGCCGATGCCCGGGGATGAAAGCAGCAACGTCGCGTAGGCGAGCAAAAGCAGCACGTAGCTGCCCAGAAAGACACGCGTGCGCCCGATCCGATCGGCGACGAGTCCCATGGGGAGGGCGAGCACCATGAAGATCGCTGCTGTTGCCACGTACAGCAGCGGAAAGAACCCCACCTGAAACTCGAGGCGGCGTTGCAAGGTCAGGTAGAAAAACGCGTCGCTCAGCGTCGCGAGGTTGAGGGCTCCACCGGCCACAACCAGCGCGAGAACGTTGGAGCTCCGGAGCAGACGGGCGATCGCCGATATCGTGATGCCGGCACGTTGCGGCTGTTCAGTCGCGGGTGCCAGCTGATTGTCCACGAACAGCACCAGGATACCCAGCCCGATCAGCGCGGCGCACAAACTGACCACGAAGACCGCATCGAACGCCTCGGGCGCCAGCATCAGAATTCCGAAGGCGAGGAGCGGCCCGATCATCGCTCCGGCGGTGTCCAGCGCCCGATGAACACCGAAGGCCGTGCCAAGCTCGCCGGCAGGGGTGCTGAATGAGATCAGGGCGTCTCGGGGATCGCTGCGAATGCCCTTGCCGATCCGGTCAATCAGCACGATCCCGAGCAGCCACCCCCACACGCTGCCGAACGCCAGCAGTCCGATACGCGACACCATTGAAAGCGCATACCCGGCGATCGCGACGCTCTTGTAGCGGCGGGTCCGGTCCGCCAGGTAGCTGCCAACGAGGCGGACAACAGCCGCCGCACCGAGATACAGCCCGTCGACCACTCCGAACGCCATCGGCGACATGCTCAGGTTCATGAGCATATAAAGTGGAAGTACTGACGCGACCATCTCGGACGAGATGTCGGTGAACAGGCTCGTCAAGCCGAGGAAGAGCACATTCGCGCTCACTCGGAGCCGCGACGGCTCCAACAGCTTGCGGCCCGTCTGAAGAACTCGGCCGGAACTCTCGATCTGATACACATGCCCCCATGCCGCCGAAGGCGATTTCAGGGATTATCGGCAACTTCTTCTGCGGCCGACAGATCCGAGAATGATGGGGGAACTACTTGCGAGCGGATGTCCTTCCTGAGCGATAGGTAACAGCGTATTCCGAGCGGATGGGTGACACTCTGCCCCCACCAGGAGGGGGCATGCCTTGGCGATATGCCGAACTCAGCGCACAGCGGCGCCATCTTCTCGCCCTCGAGCAGGCGGGCGACAAACCGGAGTCGCTCGTCCATGACGTGACACTCCTTCCCTTAGTTGGCAGGTTCGACTCTGCCGTGAACCCTGCCGGTCGGGCAGGGCGGTGCATCTTTCGCGTTCGGCACAGGGACACGCGAGTCTCATCGTGCAGCTTGGCACGGGCTGACACCCGCGACGACCGTCCGCTCGAACAGGCGGAAGCTCAGTGCGGCCGAAGTGAGGGAGACTCGCAAGTTGCGCAAGGCGGGTGTCAGTCTAGAAGCCGTGGCCAAGCAGTTCAACGTCCGGGCGCAACTCGTCACGGACATCTGCAAGGGCAGGACCTACGCATGGGTGAGGGACAAGGTTCACGTTCAAGCGGCATAAGTATCAGCACGTCTGCGCGCGTGAGCATAACTGGACCGTGAAACTCGAAGCGACCGACTGCTGTGAAAGGCTCGACGTTACCGCGCCCACCACATCGTCGCCGCCGGCGCAGTTCATCCGAATGAGTAGCTCACTGAGGCGCGAGAAGGCTAAACGTCGGTGTAGAAGCGTCAATTCTGTTGCTGCCCATCATGACATTGCGTGACTCATTTCAACGGCGGTCCTATTGTGTAGTCCATCCCACTCTCCGCTGTGAAGGTTCCTCCTGGCGTCACGGGGCGGATTGTCACCCAGCTCACGTTATTCGATGACAGCGATGCTGACGCACCTAATCCTGTACGGCTATCGGCTGTTATGTTGGCGAAGAACGACCAGCGAAGTTGGAGCATTTGATTCTCTTCCGCATTAAACTGGAAGGACGCCAGCGCGTCTTTGACCGGATTGCAGAAGTCTATACGCGCCGACGCTTTCAGACCAATGATGAAATTGTCGAACGTCACAGAGGTCGTCTGATTGGCGCCTAAACAATTGTTACCCGACCCCAAATTCATTGCATCGACGTGCGTGAACGCCTCTAGTTCATACGTTCCTGCCTTGGCGAATGTGATTCGGTCAATTACCAAACCGCCGATGTTCACCGCTGCGCAACAGGAGTTGGGTGTGCTAGCAGACATTGACCAGCGATAACGGTTGTCCTGAGACGCACTAACCGATGCGCTCCCATCGCTGCCGCTAAACGACATATTGATGGTCGATCCCACCGGGAATAAACTCCCGGGGTTCAGGCGTGCATCAAAAATAACCGGCGGGCGTAAGGGCTCACACACATCTGCGGGTAAATCTACGTCCATTTGCTGGAACGGTCCAGCTGCGGGAACGGTCACGCGGCTCCCATCGACCGTTTGACTTCCTACGGTTGCCGTTGGGATCAAGTCCATGGTGAGGGTGTTGACTAAACGGTCGAGAATTATTGCGTCTACTGCGCATAGTGCGGCGGCGGCGACAATCACGACTGCCACTTTCGCGAGCAGCACTGGCAAAGCAGCCTCAGCGAATACAGCAAGGTTAATGGCCATCTCGGCAATGACGGCAGAACCAGTAGCCAGCGCCAAACTTTGAAGAGCACCCACAGTGGCGGGAAGAAGCGCCTCGACGTATTGCGGGATATCGTCAGTAGCCCACGCGATGATGTCCTCGCCAAAGCTGACGCATTTCTCGAAGAGTTTCTCACCTGCGGCCGGATCAAACGTGGCTACTGGGACGTGGTAGATGCCGGGGCTTTTTCGAAACCCCACGTACTCGAAGGTCCCGCCCAATGGCACGTTGTCGGCCTGAACCATGACTTGTGCGTTGTTCACCGGAAATCCACACTTAGTGACCAAGACGACGGCAACATTGCGAGGCACAGGTTCTGGCTCAAGTGCGTTTTCGGTCGCGATTGACGCCACGGCACGACTCACTGTTACTGGCGTGGGCAGAGTCACCGCGAGGCCGCTAACAGAGTGTTGTGAACTCGCGATATCTACCGTGAATTGAGTGTCAGACTCCCACGTCAAACCCATGGTGATTCCGTTCGTCGTTTGGATCGATGCCGGTCTGCCTTCGTCGTTGAACAATACACTCCATGAAGTGCCGTCCTGCAAGCGCGCCACTAATCCATTCACTCCAGTGGCCAGCCCCGCCTCGTCCTTGGTTCCGAAAAACTCATACGTATCGCCGTCAGACTTAAGCTGAAACAGGCCGGGATCGGTGCGATTCCCTAACACAATAACTTCAACATTCGGAGGAGGCGGAGCGCCTTGTAGTGCTTGCCGAAGCCGTGCGAGCGATTCGAGCATCGCTGTTCTTTGGTTGTCTGGGATCCACTTCGTCGCATTCAACTGTAGAAGCTCTTCGAACGCCACGAGGTGATGGAGGGCGGCCTGCGAATCGCCCCGATCGTAGAATCGCCGCGAGGCCTCCACCTTGGATTCCAACTTGCTTCTGTCCCCTTGGCGACTAAGCTGAGCGATTTGCGCCATGAGATCGTCATAGGCGGAATCGACATGGGACGCGGCCCACGCATCAACATGCATCAGCGCCAGACAAACGATGACCACCGCCAGAGTTGCGCGACAGAACTGGCTCATAAGAACTCCGGTGTTGTTGACGGCGAGCGTAGCACGTGGAATACGCTCGGCAAGTAAACGGGATGGCTGCGAGGGAACGCGGAGCATAGTCGAACAGTTATCCTGAAACAAGTCCCAAGTCCGGTAACCTATATATTTTTCTGATGGGCTTTTGGAAACCCATGCCCCTCGTGCGTATCCCCGAGCCGTTCAGCCATCCCGACTGGCTGTTGGAGTTGAAGCACGACGGCTTCCGGGCGCTGGCCGAAGTGCGCGGCCACCTGCGCCCTAACATCCCGCAGCGACAACACGTTCAACGCTCACAGCATTCGTGCGAGCGATGCGCTGCTGGAAGGTCGGCACGAACTGTTCGACATGGGCCAACGTCGCGGCAAGCGCGGGATGCCGAGCTAGTGTTAACCCATGATGTTCGTTAGCTCAGACCCGCACGCATGGGCTTCGACCAATCTACGCAAGGCTCCGTGCTGATTCGAAATTTGGCCTGCTCGCTCCAGCCCATCAGTGGGAAGCACTAGTGACAGCGGCAGCCGAGGAGTCACCCCCCAAGGCTGAGCAGATGCGCGAGTATTCGCCCGCCGCTCAGGTTGCCCGCTGTCATCAACTGCTCTACGAACGTCGCCTGAACGCGAACTACTACGCGCCGCATGAAGGCACGATTGTCCACGTCCCTGGGTTCTGCGGCTTGCGTCACCAATGCCGAGCCGAAGCGACGATTCAGCTATGCGCGTAGGCCCACAAAAAAATTTGTGTTCCCGAAACTGTGAGTGCCCACCCTACCCCCGGCCTCAATGGGGCCGGTCCGGGGGGGAGAGGGGTCAATAGGCAGGGGTCAAGCTGGCGGATTTCGAACGTCGCCGTAAAACACGAAGAGCCGACCCTCGCCTGAGAATCGGCTCTTCACTACTACGCTTTCTACTACATCACGGCAAACGCCTGATTTCTGTTTTGCCGTAACTTGCTGACTACATTGGTGCGCCCAGCAAGACTCGAACTTGCGACCTCCTGGTTCGTAGCCAGACGCTCTATCCAACTGAGCTATGGGCGCGCAACAAACCGACCCTTGAGTCTAACATAGGGGGACGTGGGCCACTCCCTATGAGCCACATCGATCACAAGGCCACATCTCCTGCGTCGGTCCGCTGTTACGTCCTGACGATCAGCGACACGCGGACCGCTGCCAACGACACGAGCGGCGGTGCCATTGCCGAGCTCCTCGAAGCCGGCGGCCACGAGGTGGCGGGCCGAGCGATCGTGAAAGACGACCCCGATGCCATCCGCTCGACGATCTTGAAGCAGCTCGACGAGTCGACAGCGCAGGTGATCATCACCACAGGCGGAACGGGCATCACGTCGCGCGATTCCACGTACGAGGTCGTCTGTAATCTTCTGGAAAAGCGGCTCGAAGGATTCGGCGAGCTCTTCCGCATGCTGAGCTACCAGGAGATCGGACCCTCGGCCATGCTGAGCCGCGCGTGCGCAGGCACGGCTCAGGGCAAGATCATCGTGAGCCTGCCCGGTTCTCAGAATGCCGTTCGCCTTGGCATGACGAAACTGCTGCTCCCCGAGCTTGGACACCTCGTTCGCGAGCTCTCGAGATGAGCCGAATGCGGCCGTTCGGTGACGTCATCTCGCTCGACGCGGCGCGCGCCATTCTCGACGCGACCGGCGCTCCGATCGATCGCACCGAGACCATTCCGCTGAGCGATGCGCACGGCCGGGTGGTCGCCAAAGACATCATCGCCCGCGATGATGTGCCGCCATTTTCACGCGCGGGCATGGACGGCTACGCGGTGCAGGCGCGCGACACGCACGGAGCATCGCGAGGCAACCCTCGCACGCTCGCAAAGGTCGGGACGCTGTACACCGGGCAGGTCTCACCGGTTCCCGTGCGCGGCGGCGAGTGCATCGAAATCTCGACTGGTGCCCCGTTGCCGGATGGCGCCGATGCCGTCGTGATGGTCGAAGAAACCGACAGCGGCCCTGACGGCCTCGTTCGCGTGTTTGCGGAAGTGCGACCGCATCAGAACGTGGGAAGGCAAGGCGCCGATATTCAAGCCGGCCAGGTGGTCGTCGGTGCCGGCGACGCGCTCAACGCGAGCCGCATCGGCGCACTCGCTGCGACGGGAACAGTGCAGATGGAGGTGTACGCCCGGCCCCGCGTTGCGGTTCTTTCGACCGGCAACGAAGTCGTCGAACCTGGGTCGGCGCTCAAGCCCGGGCAGATTTACGATATCAACCGGTTCACGCTCTCTGCCGTCGTCTCGGAGAACGGCGGGATACCGATCGCGTATCCTCCCGCTCCCGACTCGCTCGACGCGCTGGTTTCCACGCTCGATGATCTTCTCGTTTGCGACATCATCGTGTTTTCCGGCGGCAGCTCGGTCGGCGAACGCGACCTCGTGCGCGACGCCATCACAGCCAGAGGCCATCTGCTGTTCCACGGCGTTGCGGTGAAGCCCGGAAAGCCAACTGGGCTCGGTATCGTACAGAACAAGCCGGTGTTCGCCATGCCGGGTTACCCGACCTCGTGCCTGTCGAATGCGCACCTGCTGCTCGTGCCGATGCTCCGGCGACTCGCCCGCCTGCCGCCGCGGATCAACAAGACGTTGACGCTGCCACTGGCACAGCGCATCGCGTCAACCAGCGGGCGCCATCAGTTCTACACGGTTCGCATCGTGAATGGCGCGGCCGAGCCCGCATTCAAGGCCTCTGGAGACATCACCAGCATGTCCCGCGCAGACGGGTATATCGAGATCCCGGCGAGTATCGAAGTCGTGGAAGCCGGGACGCCCGTCGACGTAACGTTTTTTTAACGAAATCGTAAAGAACTGTTTGTCTAAGTACAGACGCCCGGAGTGGCTGCTGGCACTATGTGCCTACACCCTTAGGCCTATAGTCGACAATTGGAAGAAGGAGGCGGAATGATGTTTGCGGAATTCCGTGTGTACGTCCAGGTGGATGAGACTCAAGACAAGACACTTTTGAGACTACGGGACTTCGTCCGGGCGTGCATCGAAAGCCTGGACGGCGTCAACGCCGTCGAGGTCGAGCCTCCTCGTGGGTCAATCCGCGAGACCGCCGATCCTGAAATCCTCAGTCTTGGGCGATCGACACACTAAACGCGAAATGGAGCCGCGAGCGGCGTGGGGCGCAGGGCCCCCACAAGCGAGCGGCGAGGAGCGGGGTGAGGGGCCCCCGCGACGAGAAATGGATCGGTGACTCGAATTTTCGGGTCACCGATCCAGAACGGTTTATTTCTTGATCGCGTCGCCGACCTGTTCGATGGCTTCGCCGATCTTGCGGCGGGCTTTGCCAAACGTGCTCTGAACCTTGCCGCCGGCTTCCTGAGCTTCGCCTTCGGCTCTCAATTGCTCATCGTCGGTCAGCTCGCCCGCAGCCTGCTTGACCTGGCCCTTCACTTCCTCGGCCTTTCCTTCGAATTCGTCTTTATTCCACATGGTTTCAGTCCTCCAGCAAGCGTACGCTGCACAACGCATACCGTAACGGTGTGCTGAACACTGTTTGACTGCTCATCCGATTGTCCGAACTAGCGGCGGCCGATCTTTCGCTCGTACTCCTGCTCCAGTACGTCAGCGGTGTGCAAATCGAAATGGGGGGCTGTCCGCTGGTACTTGCCGCGGAACTCGGAATGACAGCGGTAACAGACGGTGACGTCGCCGAGGCGGCTGTAGACGACAAGATCGATGAGCGCGGCACCGGCCAGGATGCTGTACGCGATGAGGTCTTCGCCGTACCAATAGAAGACAGCGCTGATGAGCGCGCCGACGATGACGACGGTGAGACCCACCTTCGGGTCGAAATCCTTGCGGACATAGAAATCGGCGCCACGGCATACCGGACAGGCGTCCACCTTCGAGTCCCGGCGAACCTCGTCCGTGAACACGAGCGGCAGCACATGCCCGCATCGGCCGCACTTGATCGATTCGGGCGCCTCGGCCGCGCCGACGGGCAGCCCCGCATCGCATTTGGGGCAATGAGCAACGACCCGCATCACACGGGCACTTGAGTGGAGAGCAGAACGTACTTGGCGAGAACCTCGCCCACGATGACAGTGAAGAAGTCCACGTACAGAATCCCGGTCGCCGACTGCGTGGATTGAATTTTGGCCGTCTCCCAGGTCATGTAGGACAGCACGGCGGGTCCCGCGAGGCCGAAGGCCACACGCTGCCAGAAGAAGATGCCGTCTATCGAGAACATGTAGCGCTCGAAGTTGGGCACGCCCGGTTCCCACGACGCGACGGCGATCAGCACGGCAGTGGCGACGACCAGCACTCGCACGAGGGTCGATCCGATGTGCAGCCTGACAATCGACTGCAGGTGCCGGACGTCGAGCGACGGCACGACGAGATACCAGTGGCCAAGCACCATGGCACCGCAAGCCCCGCCCAGCAGTGCCACGGAACTGAGAAAGCTGGCGACGGTCAAGAGCGGCATCAGTCCTGGCGCGTCCCGTGAGATGTCGAGCGCATGGAGCGTGACAGAGACGATCCCGAAGGTGACGGCCGACCACAACACCGCGGGCCGAATTTTCGCAAGCATGCGGCCGATCGTCGCCCAGTACACGATCAGGGCGGCCTCGGCCAGCATGAGCGAACCGATGGACGCCTGGTAAAGCCACGTCGGATTTTCCGGTGCGGGCCGCAACGCAAAACCGATGGCGATGAGGAGCACCGCTGTGCCGGCGTTGAAGCGGAAAAACTTCACTCCTGCCTCGCGGCCAACCAGAACGAGCACGAGGCTGATGCCTACACCAAGGTGGACCAGGAACAGGAACAGGATGGCTGATAAAGACATGGGACTAGGGATTGGTGATTAGGGATTAGGGATTAGGCGTGATCCGCGTCACAGATCTAATCCCAAATCCCTAGTCCCAAATCCCTGGAGTTTCTACTTTCCGAGCCGCGAAGACACCTCGGACCAGTTCACGACGTTCCACCAGGCGGCCAGGTAGTCCGGGCGGCGGTTCTGATACTTCAGATAGTAGGCGTGCTCCCACACGTCGACGCCGAGAACCGCCTTCTTGCCATCCATGATCGGCTGGTCCTGATTTGGCGTGCTCTCGATGCTGAGCTTGCCGTTCGACTCGATGAGCCACGCCCAGCCGCTGCCGAAGCGCGTGACGCCTGCCTTCGTGAACTGCTCTTTGAAGCTGTCAAAGCTGCCGAACGTCGACTTGATCGCATCACCCAGCGCGCCGGTCGGAGCCCCGCCGGCTTTCGGCGCCATCCACACCCAGAACGCGGTGTGATTCATGTGACCGCCACCGTTGTTGCGGACGGCGGTGCGAATGTCTTCGGGCACCTTGCTGATGTCGCGCAGCAGGTCTTCGACGCTCTTGGATTGCAGCTCGGGATACTTCTCCAGCGCGGCGTTCACGTTCGTCACGTACGCCTGGTGGTGCTTCCCATGGTGAATCTGCATGGTTTGTGCATCGATATGCGGCTCGAGCGCGTCGGGCGCATAGGGAAGCGGGGGAAGTGTATAGGCCACGATTGTCCTCCTCTGAGCTGGCGCGTAGGGCGTCTTGAACGACAAGACCCGCCCTACTGACTGTTAGTGAACGGAAAGCATCCGATCGAGCGCGACCTTCACCCAGTGCTTCTGCTCGTCGGACACCACGATTTGGTTGTGGACCTGGCCATCCAGGAGCCCTTCGAGAATCCAGAGCAGGTGATTGGGCGACACGCGGAACATGGTCGAGCACAGGCACCCGAACTGGTCGAGCGACAGCACCGTCTTTTCCGATTTCACACTGTTCGCAAGCCGGTTCACAAGATGGATCTCCGTGCCGACGGCCCAGACCGTTCCCGGGGCGCTCTCGGTGACTTGTCGAATGATGTATTCGGTCGATCCGCTGTCGTCGGCCGCCTGCACGACATCCCACGGCACTTCCGGATGCACGATTACCCTCACGCCGGGATGCTGTTCGCGGATGCGCGCGATCTGCGCCACCGTAAATCGCTCGTGGACCGAGCAGTGCCCTTTCCACAACAGCATCTTCGCGTCGCGAAGCTCGTCGGCGGTGCGGCCGCCAAACATCTCGTAGGGATCCCACACGACCATCTTGTCGAGTGGCACACCCATTTTGTACGCGGTATTCCGGCCAAGGTGCTGGTCGGGGAGAAAAAGGATCCGCTCGCCGCGCTCCCACGCCCACCGCAGCGTTGCCGCGCAGTTGGTCGAGGTGCACACGATGCCGCCGCGCTCGCCCACGAACGCTTTGATCGCCGCCGATGAGTTGATGTAGGTAACCGGGACGATGGACGCTGGACGATCGACGATGGACGATGGCCGATCGACGATCGACGACAGCTCTTCCCAGCAGGTCTCGAGCTGATCGATTGCGGCCATGTCGGCCATCGAGCAGCCCGCTGCGAGGTCTGGCAGGATCACCTTTTGATGGGGCGCCGACAGCACGTCGGCGCTCTCGGCCATGAAGTGGACACCGCAGAACACGATGAACTCCGCTTCAGGGTGTTTCGCCACCTGCCCGGACAGCCTGAACGAGTCGCCGGTGTAATCGGCGAACTTGATGACTTCGTCGCGCTGATAGTGGTGGCCCAGAATGATCAGCCGCTTGCCGAGCGCGGCTTTCGCCGCCGTAATGCGGGAATCGAGCTCCTCGTCCGACAGACCAAGATATCGCTCTGGCAGCGGCTGGCGCTCAGAGATATGCGACTTCTCGAACTCCGTCAACACCGGAAGCATCGTAGACATGTGAACTACTGATTATAGCGGTTTTTGTCGACCTGCGTAGGCCGAGTCGCGTTTTGAGACGCGGTGTTCAGCCGGCCGACACGACGTTGTAGAAGGTGTCGCGCTCCACTGGCAGACGACCGGCCGCCCGAATGATTCGCTCGATGGCGCTCGGCGTCAGCGCCTCTGGCGTACGCGAACCGGCCATGTGGTAGATCTTTTCTTCCTGCACCGTTCCATCGAGGTCGTCGACGCCGAACCAGAGCGCCGTCTGCGCGAGCTCCACGCCTGTCGCGATCCAGAAGGCCTTCACGTGCGGGATGTTGTCGAGCATCAGTCGCGAGACGGCGTGCACGCGAAGGGTGTCCGATCCGGCCGGAGCCGGCAGCTTGCGCATCTGGTTGTTGTCGGGATGAAATGCCAGCGGGATGAAGGCCTGGAAGCCGCCTGTTTCATCCTGCAGCGCGCGGGCGCGCAACATGTGATCGACGCGCTCTTCGTTGGTCTCGATGTGCCCGTAAAGCAGCGTCACGTTCGATTTCATACCGAGACGATGAGCGATGCGATGAATCGACAGCCAGCGATCGGCATCCGCCTTGTCGTGACAGATCTTCCGCCGGACGCGCTCGGCAAACACTTCGGCGCCACCGCCCGGCAACGATGCGAGCCCCGCCGCCATCAGTTCGCGCAGCACCTGCTCGTCGGTCATGCCGTAGAGATCGGAGAAGAACGCGATTTCGACGGCGGTGAAGCACTTCAGATGCACCTCGGGCCGGATGCGCTTGAAACCGCGAAGCAGTTCCAAGTAGTAGTCGAACGGCAGATCGGGATGAAGGCCGTTGACGACGTGCACTTCGGTGAGCGGCTGATCGTGCCGCACGCGCAG
Source organism: Vicinamibacterales bacterium (assembly GCA_963782595.1). GTDB lineage: Bacteria > Acidobacteriota > Vicinamibacteria > Vicinamibacterales > JAMQPK01 > JAMQPK01. Next base: position 195,200 of record CAWAKJ010000001.1, read on the forward strand.
CTTCTCCCATGCGTCTTCGAGCGACAGGGTATATGACCCCGGGTCGCCTGGGCGCAACCGCGCGAACGAGCAGAACAGGCAGCTCGCCACGCAGACGTTCGTGGCTTCGATGCGGATGTTGTAGTTGTAGTACGTAAGATCGCCGTGCCGGCGTTCCCGTTCGCGGTTCGCCAGCCCGGCCACCTCGAGCAGATCGGGATGCTCGAACAACCGCACTCCGTCCTCGAGGGACAGCCTCTCACGACGTTCGAGTTTGTCCGCAATATCCCGCAGCACTGCGTGATCGTATCGCACTCTAATCCCTAGTCCCCAATCCCTAATCCCTGGGTGGCGCGGCAGTGCTATACTCCCGAGCCTTAACGACGTCTCCCTGGTGACCACGCGAAGTGGGTGGAAAGCCCACACGGTCACGCCACTGTAAGCGGGGAGCGGCGCCTCCCGAAAAGGCTCCCGGAGCCTTTTTCGCGAACACGTCACTGCGGCCTGGAGGCTGTGGGAAGACGCGGGGCGCTCGCTGTGATCCGCGAGTCAGGATACCTGGGCACTGGGGCCGTCCTTTTCATCGGCGCGAAAGACGCCGAGGAGGGCTCATGATCAGCTGCCTTCGTGTTTCCGTTCTTGCGTTCCTGCTTCTGCTCGTCACGTCAGTCTCAGCGTCCGCCCAAACCGCTCCTCCACCGGCGCCGGACGCTGTGCCCACAGTTCGCGAAACGGTCGTCGTCACGGCAACGGGACGCGACATGCCCGAATCGAAGGTCGGCGCCTCGATCGCGGTGCTCGATCGCCAGGAGATCGAGCTGCGGCACGCGCTCAGCACGATCGATCTGCTGAGGACGATGCCGGGCGTTGTCGCAGTCCGCACGGGCGGCGTCGGCAACTTGACTGGCGTGTTCGTGCGCGGCGGTGAATCGACGTACAACAAAGTGCTGCTCGACGGCATGCCGCTGAACGAGCCCGGTGGCGCGTTCAATTTCGCGTCGCTCTCGCCGGAAAACATCGAGCGGATCGAAGTGCTGCGCGGCGCCCATTCGGCGCTGTTCGGCTCGGACGCCATGGCCAGCGTCATCCAGCTCTTCTCGGTGCGGCCCGAGATGGGCCGACCCCAGATGAACTTCACCGTGGACGGCGGCAACTACGGCACGTCGCACGTCGCCGCGGGGCTTGGCGCGCGCACCGACGCCCTGGAGTATTCAGTCTTCAGCTCGTTTCTCAGGACCGACAATCGCGAACCGAACAACGAGAACAAGACGTCCACCGTCTCGGGCCACGTGACACGCGCGATGACATCGGGCGGGTCCGTCAGGTTCCTCGCACGCGGCGAATTCGGTCGTGCAGGCACTCCGGGAACGACGGCGTTCGGCCGTCCCGACATGGACGCGTTTTTCCGCCACCGTGACGCCAACTTCCTCGGTGGATGGAACCAGCCGATCGGATCGCGCGTGACGCAGCAGACGAGCTACACCTACGTCATGACCGGATACCAATCGACGAACCTGAATGCCGATCCTCCGTACAGGCCGCGGTTCGGCACTCTCGTCGCAGCGTTCCCGTCTTCCGATTTTCTGTACGACTCCGAGACCAAGCTCGGCCGGCATCATTTTCAGTACCGCGCGGATGCCGCAGTGGCGCCGAATCAGACGCTGACCGCCGCCTTCGAGTACGACGGCGAGCGCGGCACTCTCACAAACCATCGATCGACAGCCGCTCCCCAGCGGCCGTCGCGCAACAACACCGGTACGACGGTGCAGTACGAAGCGAGCAACGAGCGCGTGTCGCTGGTAGGCGGGCTCCGCTTCGAGAACAACGGCAGCTTCGGCCTTTACGTCGCGCCCCGCGTTGCGGCCTCGTGGCTCGTCAGTGAGGGCACGGCAGGCAATAGCGGTCTCGGCGCCACGCGTCTGCGCGGCAGCGTTGGACGTGGCATCAAGGAGCCGCTGTTCATCCAGTCATACAGCCCGTCGCCGAGCTTCCTCGGCAATCCGGATCTCAAGCCCGAGCGCTCGCGCGGATTCGACGTCGGCATTGAGCAGCGTTTCGCGGGAAATCGCGTGGCGCTCGAAGCGATCTACTTCGCCAACCACTTCGACGACCTCATCAGCCTCGGGCCGTTCGACCCCGTCACGTTCAACGCGCAATACGAGAACATCGGCGAGACTCGCGCGGCGGGCCTCGAACTGGTGGGCACTGCGGTCGCCAGCGGTGGACTGCGATTCTCGGGTGGCTATACGTTCCTCGACTCCAAAGTCGTGCGCAGCACGAGCAGCAGCCCGATCTTTGCGCCGGGCAGAAACCTGTACCGCCGGCCGCGTCATTCCGGTTCCGTGCAGGCCTCGTACTCGCGCGATCGCGTGAGCCTGTCGCTCGGCGGCGTCTTCCTGGGATCGCGCGTGGATACCGACTTCAACTTCCCCACCATCTCGTCCAACGACGGCTATGCGGTCTGGAATGCGAGCGGCGAGGTTCGTTTCGCACTTCGCACTGCCGCCTTCGTTACGATGGACAACCTCGCCAACCGCGACTACATGGAGCCGTTCGGCTACCCGGCTCTTGGACGCACTGTGCGGGTAGGCATACGAACGAGGTTCTAGTGGGTCGTCCGGCATCAGCCATTTCCTGGAGCGGCGGTAAGGACTCGTGCGCGGCGTACCACCGCGCACGAGGCGCCTTCGACATCGTGGCCACAATCACGATGTTCAATGAGGACGGCACGCGGAGCCGGTCGCACGGCCTTCGACCCGAACTCATCGACGCTCAGATCAATCGCCTCGGATTGCGGGGTATCTCGCAGCGGTGCACATGGGACACCTACGACACCGCGTTCGACCGCGCGCTGGCCGAAGCCGCGGACCTCGGTGTGACGCACGTCATCTTCGGCGACATCCTCTTCGACGAACATCGCGCCTGGGCCGAGCGCCTGAGCGGCGGGCGCGGCCTCGTGGCTGTCGAGCCGCTCTGGAAACAGTCGACGACCGATCTGTATCGCGATTTTCTTGCGTCGGGCATGCGGGCCCGCATTGTGACGGTGCGTTCCAGCAAGCTGGACGAGTCTTATCTCGGTCGCGACCTCGCGGAGAACCTCCTCGACGAGTTTCTTGCCCGCGACGTCGACCCGTGTGGCGAGAGAGGCGAGTACCACACCGTCGTGACCTCCTGCCCCGCGTTTTCACACCCGATGCGCGTTCGCGCCGTCGGTCGCGCCACCAACAGTGGATGTGTCGCGGAAGATCTGGTACTGGATGACTAGCGATGGGCTCGCAGCCGACCACGTCTCGTTCTCGTACGAAGCCGGCACTGCTGTTCTAAGCGACGTCTCGGCCCGTGTGCCGCATGGTGGGCTCGTTGGCATCCTCGGACCGAATGGCTCCGGGAAGACGACATTGCTTCGGCTGCTTGCGGGGCTGCTCTCCCCTGCCGAAGGCCGCGTGCTAGTCGATGACGTCGACGTGCGGACGATTCGACGGCGTGACCTGTCGAGACGCATGGCCATAGTGCCGCAGGAGACACAGCTCGCGTTCGAGTACTCGGTCCTGGAAATGGCGATGATGGGCCGCTACCCGCACCTGGGAGCGTTTGAAATCGAGGGCCCCGACGACATCGACATCGCGCGCGACGCGTTGCGCGCGACAGGCACGCTGCATCTGCAATCGCGCTTGTTCAACACGCTGTCGGGAGGAGAAAAACAGCGTGTCGTCATTGCCGGTGCGCTGGCCCAACTCGGAAAAAGGCTCCCGGAGCCTTTTTCCGAGGAATCAGGAGAAAAAGGCTCCCGGAGCCTTTTTCTTCTTCTCGACGAGCCGACTGCGTCGCTCGATCTCGCTTACCAGCTCGAGATCCGATCGATTCTCGCCGGGCTCAACGACAGCCGAGGGCTCACGATTGTCGTCTCCACGCACGATCTGAATCTGGCGGCCAGTCTGTGCCGAGACCTGATTCTCCTCGATCGCGGACGAGTCCTGGCGACCGGACCAACCGCATCGATGCTCGACGGCGCACTGATTCGCCGGCTATACGGCGTCGACGTCGACATCGCGACCAATCCCAGGACCGGCCAATTGACGGTGATTCCCGTTTCCCGGGTCGAAGACGCGCCGCTCTCATGAACATCGGCAGAAGGATTGCGGCGACCTGGCTGCTCTTTGGGGCCGGCGCCGTGCTCGTGTGCCTGACGGCTCCGCTTGTCGGTTCGACACACATCGATCTCCGGCGTGTCTTCGACTCGTCAGTGCCGTTTGTCGACAACACCGACGCACAGATCTTCTTCGTCGCCCGGCTGCCGCGCGTCCTCGCGGGGGCTCTGGTGGGCTCGGCGCTGGCCGCCTCGGGCGTTGTGCTGCAAGCGTTGCTCAGAAATCCGCTTGCAACGCCGTTCACGCTGGGCGTGTCGGCCGGAGCCGCGCTTGGCGCTATGCTGGCACTGACGCTGAATCTTTCGTCGGGCATTGCGGGGTTCTCGGCGGTGCCGATTGCCAGTTTCGCCGGCTCCCTTGGCGCGGTCGCGATCGTGTACGCACTCGCGCGCGCGCGTCATCGGGGCTTGTCGACCAACGTGCTGTTGCTCGCCGGTGTCACGCTGAACTCGTTCTTCTCGGCGCTGATTCTGTTCGTGCAGTTTCTGTCGGATTTCACGCAGACATTTCGCACGGTCCGCTGGCTCATGGGTGACCTCGACGTCAGCAGTTACGCCCCGCTGATGGCAGCCGTTCCGCCCCTCGCGTTGTCTTTTGGTGCGTTTGCCATGCTGCCACGATCGATGAACCTGCTTTCGGTCAGCGACGAGAGCGCCGCCAGCCGTGGCGTCGACGTGCACCGCACACAACGCCTGGCCTTCTTGAGCGCGTCACTGGCAACCGGCGCCGCCGTCTCGCTGGGCGGCCCCGTCGGATTCATTGGCATCGTGGTTCCGCATCTGGTTCGACTGCTGGTCGGCGCGGATCATCGGCTGGTGCTGCCCGCTTCCGCGTTTGGCGGCGCGGCCTTTCTGGTCGCGTGCGACACTGTCTCGCGCATGGCATTGGCACCGTTGGAGGTGCCCGTCGGGGTGGTCACCGCCCTCATCGGCGGGCCTTTTTTTCTATGGCTGCTTATAAGACATCGCTGATTGCACTGCTCCTGCTGCTGTCCGTACCCACGGTCCGGCTAAAGCCGGACGCTACGTACATCCTTCATGCGCAAACACGTCCGCAGCGCATCATCTCGGTTGTCCCCTCCGTCACCGAGATGCTCTTCGCGATGGGGGCAGGACCGCGTGTGGTTGGCGTCGGCAACTACGATCGTTATCCACCAGAAGCGCTGACACGTACGAAGGTCGGCGGCTTGATCGATCCCGATACCGAGCGCATCATCTCGCTGAAACCGGATCTCGTCGTCGTGTACGGGACTCAGACCGACCTGCGAACGCAGATGGAGCGCGCTGGGATTCCAATCTTTCTCTATGAACACGCGGGCCTTGCCGACATCACGAGTACCATTCGGGACCTCGGCGTCCGTGTGGGCAATGTGAAAGAGAGCACGGATCTCGCGAGTCAAATAGAAGCCGATATCGCAGACGTCAAACGGCGCGTGGCCGGACGCGCACAGCCTCGAACGCTGCTCGTCTTCGGACGCGATGCCGAAACGCTTCGAGGCATTTACGCCAGCGGCGGCATCGGCTTTCTTCACGACATGCTCGAAGCGGCCGGAGGCACCAACGTGTTCGCGGACGTCAAACGCCAGAGCATCCAGACAACGGGCGAGCTCGCGATCACACGGGCTCCCGACGTCATCGTCGAAATCGGCGTCGATACGGCGAGCTCAACGGGTCGCAATCTGCGCGCCTGGGACACCCTGCCGTCGATTCCGGCCGTGCGCACGAAACGGATTTATCAGCTTCGGGGTGACGGCATGATGAACCCGGGACCGCGGATATCCGCGTCCGTGCGTCGGGTGGCCGAGGTGCTGCACCCGGAAGCTTTCACGGGGTCTGACCCCCGTACAGGGAGAGGCGCCGCAGGGCGTGAGCCTGGCGGGACGTCTGACCCCCGTACCGGTACGGGGGTCAGACCCCAATGAAGATCCTCGTGTCCTGGAGCTCCGGGAAAGACAGCGCGTGGATGTTGCACGTGCTGAAACAGAACCCGTCAATCGACATCGGCGGGCTGCTGACGACCATGAACGAACAGTTCGACCGGGTGGCTATGCACGCGGTGCGAAGGCGTCTGCTCGAAGCGCAGGCTGAAGCCGCAGGCGTCCCGCTGAGAACGGTGCCGCTCCCCTGGCCCTGCACAAACGAGCAGTATGAAGAACGCATGCGCGCGGCCGTCTCACAGGCGGTCGGCGAAGGTTTCACGCACGTGGCCTTCGGTGACCTCTTCCTCGAAGACGTGCGGAAGTACCGCGAGGAGCGATTGGCCGGTACCGGCCTCACGCCACTTTTCCCTGTCTGGGGCATCCCGACCGATGAGCTTGCCGCCGAGATGGTCGACAGCGGACTGCGCTCGGTCCTCACCTGCGTCAACCCGAAGCACCTCGATCGGTCGTTTGCGGGCCGCCAGTTCGATCGCGCGTTGTTGAACGACCTGCCGGCCGGCGTCGACAAATGCGGCGAGCGCGGCGAGTTCCATTCCTTTGCCTGGGACGGCCCGATGTTCAACCACCCGGTGGCCATCAGCGTTGGCGAGGTCGTCGAGCGTGATGGTTTCGTCTTTGCCGACCTATCCTGAGCGTATCGTCTGCCTCACAGAGGAGACCACCGAGACGCTGTACCTTCTCGGCGAAGGACATCGTGTCGTGGGCATTTCCGGATACACGCTCCGGCCGCCGGAAGCGCGCAGCAAGCCAAAGGTCTCGTCGTTCATTTCGGCGCGCTTCGACAAGATCGAGACGCTCGAGCCGGATCTCATCCTGACGTTTTCCGATCTGCAGGCAGACCTCGCGTCGACGCTCGTGAAACGCGGATTGCCGGTCTTTTCGTTCAACCAGCGGTCCGTCACGGAGATCCTTCAGATGATTCGCATCCTCGCAGGCATCGTGGGCTGCGAGGCGAAGGGACAGGCGTTGGCAGCCGAGCTCGAGCGAGGGCTCGACGCGATTCGGCGATCTGCAGCGCAGCTCTCGAGCCGGCCGCGCGTGTTCTTCGAGGAATGGCCCGATCCGCTCATCTCGGGCATCCAGTGGGTCGAAGAGCTGGTGGAGATTGCCGGCGGCGAACCTGTCTTCCCGGAGCTGCGTGACAAGCGTCTCGCAAAGGATCGAATCATTCAGGCCGACGAGGTGTGCCGGCGCAGGCCCGACGTCATCTTCGCATCGTGGTGCGGCAAGAAGATGAAGAAGAGCACGATCGTGTCAAGAGATGGATGGGCCGAGCTCCCGGCCGTCAGGAACGATCACATCCACGACATTCCGTCAACCTACATTCTTCAACCAGGCCCCGCAGCCCTTACCGAAGGCGTCCGGCTCGTGCACGAATACCTGGATCCATCGCGAAGGGAAAACGCGCCGATCTGATCGTCGTCCGCGGCAATCCCGAGGAGCTGATTACCGACATCAAGCGGGTCGAAACCGTTTTCAAAGACGGCGTCGGCTACGACCCGGGCAAGCTGAGGGACTCCGTTCAAGGAATCGTCGGCACACGAAAGCGGCACGAGCGGATGTATCCTGAGGGCAGTCATGGTTGACCTCCTTCTCTGCGTCGCGACAGAACTCGAGTGCACGCTGCTTGCGACGAGCGGCTCGACGGAGACTCTTCGTCAGTGGCAATCGTCCGCACGGGCGTTGGCCCCGTCAACGCCGCACATGCCGTCACGCTGTTTCTTGCCAACTCAAAGCCACGCACGATCGTCGTCTGCGGGATCGGCGGCGCCTATCCTTCGTCGGGCTTGAACGTGGGCGATGTCGTGTGCGCTGACATGGAGTGTTATGGCGATCTCGGCGCCACCAGCCCGTCGGGTTTCCTGGACATGAAATCCCTGGGATTTCCAGTCGTGGAAACGCCGGTCCCGTTGTTCAACGAGCTTCCGATGCAGGTCTTCCCCGTCGAGCGCCGCGTGCGATTCGTCACGATGACGACGTGCACCGGTACCGACAAGGAGGCGCGCGCGATTGAAACACGAACCAAAGGCGCGGTAGAAAATATGGAGGGCGCCGCCGTCGCACACGTCGCTCATCTGCACGGTATCCCGGCAGGTGAAGTGCGAGGGATCAGCAATGTCGTCACAGATCGCGACACAAGCCGCTGGCGCGTCAAAGAGGCGGCCGTCGCGGCGCAGGAGGCCATCCTCACGTGGATCAAGGGCCGCTGAACTTCGCGTTCTCGTCCTGCCCCAACGACACCTTCGCGTTCCACGCGCTGGTCCATGGGCTCGTCCCCGGGCCTCGCGTGATTGCTCACCTCGACGACGTCGAAGCGCTCAACGCGCGCGCAGAACGGGGCGAGGCGGAGGTGACGAAGATTTCGATTGCCGCGTACGAACGGATTCGCGATCGGTACGTGTTGCTGCGCTCGGGTGGCGCGGCCGGATTTGGCGTGGGCCCCATCGTCGTCGCCAGCACCCCGCGCGCGGTCGGTGGCCGCGTGGCGATCCCCGGCGAACGGACGACTGCCGCCCTTCTGCTGCATCTGCTGGGCCGCTTCGAAAGAGTGCCGATGCGGTTCGATCAGATCGAGGACGCCGTACTTCGCGGCGAAGTCGATTGCGGTGTGCTGATCCACGAAGGGCGCTTTACGTTTCAGGCGAAGGGACTGGTACTGCTGGCCGATTTGGGGGCGGTATGGGAGCAACGCATGCAGTGCCCGCTTCCCTTGGCTGCAATCGCAATTCGCCGAGATCTGGCTGCGCTCTCGGGGAGCGACGTTGACCGCGCACTGCGCTCGAGCGTCGCTCATGCGTTCGCACACCCCGATGCCAGCCGCGACTACGTCGCTTCACATGCGCAAGAGATGGATCCTTCAGTCGTCGCGAAGCACATCGGCCTCTACGTCAACGATTACACACTGGCGCTCGACGAAGCCGCGGTACATGTGCTGCTCGACTGGTCTCGGGAGCATGCGGACGAGCCGCGCCCTTCGAGCACGCAGCCGATTTTTGTCTGAGGCAGCTGGTTCCTGAGTTCGTTAGATATCGTCGTCTTCGGAGACGGCATACGCACTCGGGACGCGCTTGACGACAATCGTGAGGCCGAACCCGACGAGCACGACCGAGGCCAGAAGGCCCAGGTAGATGCCTGGGCCGATTGTGGTGGCAGGCTCCGCGTCCACCGGCACGTTCTCGACGATCGCCCGCGCCTGCGCCTGCGCCCATGCCAGATCCCTCACCGTGCGCGCCATCCATTGATAGCCGAGAAAGATGATGGCGAACGCCGCAAGGCCGACCAGGAGCAGCGGGTGCCGCGAATTCTTGCGTGTCCAGATGCTGAGCGCGGCCAGCAGCACGGCCAGGGCGCCCAGCACGAAAATCCACCATCCCGCCGTATCGGGCACGCCACCGAGCGGAACATCGGCCACCGTCATCCACGGAAGGAATGCGCTGACGATCAGCAGGATGCCGGCCGATGCCGGAATGTAGTACGCGCGCATGTCGAAGAAACTGAGTCTAACACCCTCGTCGCAGGTGGCGGACCGCATCGCCGACGATCGTCGCGGCCGCGTCAATTTCCGACTCTGTACTGAATCGACCCAACCCAAACCGGATTGACGCGCGCGCCTGGTCGTCGCTCAGCCCGATGGCTCGCAGCACGTGCGACGGCTCGGCGCTGGCCGTTGCACACGCGGCACCGGAAGAAACGGCAACGTCTGATGCAATGGCTTTCAGCAACGAATCTCCGTGAACGGCATCCACGCGAATATTCAAGTTGTTCGGCAGTCGCGGTTCGGCCGGACCATTCAAATGAACCCCGTCGAGGCTCGTCGACAGAGCCGACCAGAGGCGATCGCGCAGCGCGCGCATGTGAAGGGCCCCATCGGGACCTTCGCGACACAGCTCAGCGGCTCTGCCGAAGCCGACAATGGCGGGCACGTTCAATGTGCCCGAGCGGTAGCCGCGTTCGTGGCCTCCGCCGTCGACGAGCGGCTCGACGCGAATCGCCGGATCCCGCTTCGCGATGTAGAGGGCGCCCACGCCTTTCGGGCCATAGATCTTGTGAGCGCTCAGCGACACCAGATCGATGCCTGCCTCGCGCACGTCGAGTGGAACGAGGCCGGCAGACTGGACGGCGTCGCAGTGAAACAGCGCACCGCGTTCGTGCGCCAGCCTCGCGAGGTCGGCAAGCGGGTGCATCACGCCAATTTCGTTGTTCGCCGACATGGCGCTCACGAGCAGCGTGTCGTCTGTCACCGCGTCGCGCACGCGATTGAGATCGAGGACACCTTCACCATCGACGGCAACGTAGGTCACCCGGAACCCACGACCCTCGAGAGCCCGGCACGGGTCGAGGACGGCGCGATGCTCGGTGCAAATCGTCACGAGGTGCCGGCGGCCCGGCGGGGCCGACGCGGCCACACCCTTGATGGCCAGATTATTCGACTCCGTCGCGCCACTCGTGAAGACGACGTCGCGAAAACGCGCGCCGATGAACGCCGCTACCTGTTCGCGCGCCTGCTCGACCGCTTTGCCGGCCTTCCAGCCGAACGGGTGATTCCTGCTCGACGCATTGCCGAAATGCTCTGTGAAAAACGGCAGCATCGCCTCGAGCACGCGTGGATCGACGGGAGTCGTGGCGTGGGAATCGAGGTAGATGGGATTCATGTGAGTCGATAGTCAAGAGTCAACAGTCGAAAGTCGACAGTCACTCTTCGAAAGCCCAAAGTCGCGAAGAACGCAGGACTACGAGGAATGATGCAGAACCGCCGGGCGGGAAATCGAGATCAGCGCGGGCTCGGCCGCTTCAGCGGCGAGCTCGGTGATCGAGCAGGTCTGCAGCGCCACGAGAATCCGCTCTTTGATCTTCCAGAGTGGATCGCGCACGCTGCACTTGGAGTACTGGTCGCAGTTCTCTTCTTCGGTCGAACAGGCCGTCACGGTGAGCGGACCATCCACCGCCTGGATGACATCGGCCACCGAGATGTTGGCCGCCGGTCTGCTGAGCTGATACCCGCCGCGAGTGCCCTGATGCGACGCGAGCAGCCCTTCGCGCGCAAGCCGCTGCAGCACCTTTGCCATCAACTCGACGGGAATATCGTACTGCTCGGCAATCTCGCGCGCGCTGGACGCTGCCTGATCGGGCCGCAGCGCCAGATGCTTCATTGCGATGAGCGCGTAGTCAGCCTTCTTAGACAGCCTTAACATACTGATACTGTGGAACTTAGTGTAGCGTACCCGGAAGCTAAAATCTAGAAGCTAGAATCTGGTAAGAAGTAGGGCGGGTCTTGAACCGCAAGACCCGCCCTAACAATCTAGATTATAGATTCCAGATTTTAGATTCCAGAATCAGTACTTCGGCACCCCCGGGTCCACCTTGTCCGACCAGTCGAGAATGCCGCCCTTGAGATTCCTGACATTTTTGTAACCCTGCTGGCGCAGGAAGGCCGCCGCCTTCGCGCTGCGCCCCCCCATCTTGCAGTGCACGATGATGTCCTTGTCGCGCGGAATCTCGTTCACACGCTGCGGCACTTCACCCAACGGAATCAGCGTCGATCCGGGGATACGGCCAATCTTGAACTCGTTCGGCTCGCGGACGTCGAGCAGAAAGAAATCCTCTTTCGCGTCGATCTTCCGCTTGAGTTCCAGCACGTCGGTCTCGGTTTCATTGTTGCTCTCAGGTACTCACGGCCACCTCCGGCGCCGCTGGCGCCACACCGCAGAACTGTTCATAGTCGATGAGCTCTGTCACCGTCGGATTCGTGCCGCACACCGGGCAGTCCGGATCCTTCTTCAACTTGAGCTCGCGGAACTTCATGCGAAGCGCGTCGTAAATCAGGAACCGCCCGACCAGCGGCTCGCCGATGCCCGTGATGAGCTTGATGGATTCGGTTGCCTGAATCGTGCCGATGACGCCCGGCAGCACGCCGAGCACACCGCCTTCGGCGCAGCTCGGCACGAGTCCGGGTGGCGGCGGTTCCGGGTACAGGCAGCGATAACACGGGCCGCCTTTAGTCGCAAACACCGACGCCTGTCCTTCGAAGCGGAAGATGCTGCCGTATGCGTTCGGCTTGCCGAGAAGCACGCACGCGTCGTTGGTGAGATACCGCGTCGGAAAGTTGTCGGTACCGTCGAGGATGACGTCGTACGGTTTGAACAGATCCAGCGCGTTCTTCGAAGACAGCGCCGTCTCGTACGTGTCGATCGTGATGTTCGGGTTCAGCTCGAGCAGCCGGTCTTTGGCCGACGCAAGCTTGGAGCGTCCCACGTCGGACGTGCCGTGAATGATCTGCCGCTGCAGGTTGCTGAAGTCGACGACATCGAAGTCCACGATGCCGATACGGCCGACGCCGGCTGCCGCCAGATACAACGCGGCCGGCGAACCGAGGCCACCCGCGCCGATGCACAGCACGCTGCCCTTCTTCAGCTTCTCCTGTCCCTCGACGCCCACCTCCGGCATGATGAGGTGCCGGCTGTAGCGTTTTACTTCGTCATTGGTCAGAGCCATAAATGAAATCCGAATCTGAAAGCTAAGAGCTGGAATGCCCCCGCCCTCCCGCCACCGACGGAATGATGCTGATCGTGTCGCCCGGCTTCACGGCCGTCTTCTCTTTTTCCAGATAGCGGATGTCTTCGTCGTTCAGATAGACGTTGACGAAGCTCCGGAGCTTTCCCTGGTCGTTGTAGAGATGCGGCTTCAACCCTTCGTACTTCGTCGTCAGGTTGACGAGCAGCTCGCCAATCGTGGCGCCATCGACTTCGACGGCATCCTGCTTTCCGGTAAACGGACGAAGCGGAGTCGGAATCAGAATCTTGTTTGCCATGTGAGTCTCAGCATTATTAGTCGCGGGGGCCCCACGCCCCGCTCCCGGACGCTCCGCTTGCGGGGCCCCTACGCCCCGCGCCGCTACGCGTCCTGGAGCACCTCTTCGCGGAACTGCGAACGATCGTCTTCCAGCCGCCACACCGTCATCGCCTCGGGCTGGGCCTGTTGTATGGACACAATCACGTACCAGAAGAACGGAAACGCGTGATCCAGATCGTATTGCGAGGGACGCGCCGGATGGTCGGGATGCGAGTGATAGAACCCCAGCAATTCCTGCCCCAGGCGGCCGGCTTCCCCTTCGACCAACTTGTAGTCCGACGGTCTGATCAAGAACCTCCGCCGCGCCCCCTCTTCCGTGGTGTTCGGCAGCGCCGCCACGTGATGAACGGCGCCATCGGCGCCAATCAGCGCGCCGCAGCATTCATTCGGGTATGTCTCCACGCCGTGACGCCGGATGGCTTCCGCGATGCCAGGCATGAGCCTCAATGATTCAGACATGAATTCGGGGCTGTTGGATCCCTACGCGGGTAAGTTCCAGAACCGCTCGGACATGTATTTGTCCGCGCTGTCGGGAAAAACCGTGACAATCACCGCATTCCGGACGTCTCTTGCCACCTTCAGCGCGCCGGCCAGCGCGGCGCCGCCCGAAATGCCCACCAGAAGCCCTTCTTCACGCGCCAGACGCCGCACCATCGTATAGGCGTCTTCAGTGCTCACGCGCATGTCCTCGTCGGCCAGAGACGGGTCATAGATGCCTGGCACAATCGCGGTCTCCATGTGCTTCAGGCCCTCGAGACCGTGCAGCGGCGAGTCCGGTTGAAACGAAATCAGCTTGATCGACGGGTTGACCTCTCGAAGACGCCGGCCCGTGCCCATGAACGTGCCGCTCGTGCCCAGTCCGGCGACGAAGTGTGTAATGCGGCCGTCGGTCTGCGCGAGGATTTCAGGCGCGGTCGTCTCGTAGTGCGCCCGCCAGTTCGCGTCGTTGTTGTACTGGTCGGGATAGAAATACTGATCCGGGTTGGCGGCCACCTGCCTGCGCGCTTCGCGGATCGCGCCATCGGATCCGTCCATGGGATCTGTAAAAATCATCTCGGCGCCGTAGGCGTGAAGCAGGCGCTTGCGTTCCACCGTCACGTTCGACGGCACGCACAGCTTGACGGGAAATCCCTGCGAGGCGCCGATCATCGCGTACGCGATGCCGGTGTTTCCCGAGGTGGCGTCGAGCAGAATCTTGCCAGGCCGAAGCGCGCCCGACTTCAGCCCTTCGCGAACCATATTGCCCGCCGGACGATCTTTGACCGACCCTCCCGGATTGAACCACTCGGCCTTTCCGTAAAGCTCGACACTGTTGAGGCCGGCTTCGAACTTCCGAAGCCGGATCAACGGAGTGTTGCCGATCAGGTCGAGCACGGTGTCTGCCCGCCTCGGCCCGCTGTCTGTCGTCTGGACGCCCATGAAATAGGACCGTAAAGGTCCGGATTATAACGTTATTTGACGGGCGCTCCGTCCGGGTCTCGAATTTCCGCGGTCGTCCCGAGCTCCTTCTGCAGCGGCTCGCCGATCTTCGAGCGATCGCCGACGGCGACGACAAGGAACTTGTCCGGCACGAGATATTTCTTCGCGACGTCCTGCACTGCCTGCGCGTCGACCACCGAAATCTGCTCGGACAGATTCGAGTAGTAGTTCAGGGGCAATCCATGCGTGAACAGGGTCGAAAGACTGCCGACGGTCCGATCGTTGGTCTCGAAGAGCGCCGGAAGCTGAAGCGTGATCGCATCCTTGGCAAGAGTCAATTCCTGAGGCGTCACTCTCGTCTCGATCATCTTTCTGAGCTCAACCATCACTTCGTGCACTGCCGGCGCAGTGACATCCGTGCGAACGCCGGTTGTGACCGAAAACGGCCCGCCGCTGCGCCAGAACACGAACTGCGAGTTCGCGCCGTAGGTGTAGCCGTGCTCCTCGCGCAAATTCATGTTGATGCGGCTGGCGAACATACCCCCGAGAATCGTGTTCATCACACGTACCGGCACGTAGTCTGGACTGCTGCGCGGCACGCCGAACGTGGCGACACGCAGCTGCGTCTGCGGCGACCCTGGTCGATCGACGATGACCAGACGCGGCGCCGTGGTCGACGGCGTGCCCAGCTTCGCCGGCACGGCTGTGCCGCGCGGCCAGCTGGCAAAGGACGCCTCCGCCAGTTTGCGCAGGTCGGGCATGGAAATCGCGCCCGTGACGACGAGCGCCGCGTTTCCGGGCACGAAATGCTGCCGCCAGAATGTCTGAAGATCGTCGCGTGTCAGCTGCTTGTTCGACTCGACGGTTCCTGTCTCGCTGAATCCATATTGGTGGGTGCCGTAGAGCGTCCGGCCCGTCACGTTTGTCGCAATCTGAACCGGGTTGCCGCGCTGCTCCACCAGATCGGCCAGCCGCCGGGCGCGAACACGCTCGACCTCTTCGGCGGGGAAGCTCGGCTTGAGCGCAACATCGGCAAGGAGTGCCAGCGCGGCGGGAAAATTCCTGCTGAGGCTGTTCGTCGTCAATGTGGAGGCATCGCGTGACGTTCCGGTATTGAGCGACGCGCCAATCTGAGCCACCTCGTCGGCAAGCTGCAACGCCGAGCGCGTCGCGGTGCCCTGATCGAGCAAGGCCGCCGTGAAGCTGGCCAAGCCGGGCTTCTCGACTGGATTGGCGTCGCTGCCGCTGCGAACCACGAGCGTCGCCGACACGACCGGCAGGCCACCGGTCTGCGGCATGGCGATGATCGTGAGGCCGTTCGGAAGCTGGAACGATTCAGGCACAGGCACGCGCACCGCACGCGCGGCTGCCGCAGCCGGCTGTTTCTCGCGCCACGGTTCGTCAGCATTGATCGAGACGGTTGGTCCGCCCGTCGCAGCCTGCGCGGCGGCCTTCGGCGCCTCCGGCGGCAGCACCTGCTTTCCGGGCACGCCGTGAACAACCACGCGCGCGTTCGGGCGGAGATACTGCTGGGCGAACTGCCGCGCAGAGTCAGGCGTGACACGACGGCGGCGGGCCACATCCTGCACGAGGTAGTCGGGCGTTCCGAGATAGTGGTTGTAGTGGTTCAGCAGATCGGCAACGCCGCCAAACCCCCCGACGAGCTGAAGGCCGTTGAACATCTGAGTCTCGAGGACGTTTCGCACGCGCTCGATCTCGGCGGTCGTGGGTCCTTTCGCCCGAAGCGCCTCGACCTCTTCATTGATGGCGGTTTCGAGCTCCTGCAGCGTGTGGCCGGGCCGCGCCGTTGCCTCGACCGCGAACACCGATCCGAGCATCATCGAGTACTGATACGCCGTCACACTCTGCGCAATCTGCTTTTCATAAACCAGCTTCTTGTACAGACGGCTGGAACGTCCCTGGCCGAGCACGCCGCTGGCAATATCGGCGTCGGCATCACCATCTTTGTAAAACGGGGGCGTAATCCAGGCCATGTACACGCGAGGCAGCTCGATACGATCTTCCACCACGAGCCGCTTTTCGGCCGTAATCGCCGGCGTGTTGACCTTGACCGGCGGAACGGCCGGTCCCCGCTTCAGCGTGCCGAAGTACTTCTCGACGAGCTTCTTGACCGCCGCCTTGTCGATGTCGCCGGCGATGGCAATCGTGGCGTTGTTCGGCGCGTAGTACTGCCGGAAGAACTCGCGCACGTCGTCCAGCTTTGCCGCCTGAATGTCCTCGTGCGATCCAATGACCACGCCGTGATACGGATGGCCTTTCGGGAACAGCGCCTGAAACATCGCCTCTTCGACCATTCCGTAGGGGCGGTTCTCGGTGCTCTGACGCCGCTCGTTGCGGACAACGTCCTGCTGGTTCGACAGCTTGGCCTGATCCACCTTCTCGAGCAGGTATCCCATACGGTCGGACTCGAGCCAGAGCGCAAGCTCGAGCTGGTTCGACGGCATCGTCTCGAAGTAGTTGGTGCGATCGAAATTCGTCGTACCGTTGACGCCGGTCGCGCCGCCGCCGGCGAGCAGGCGGAAGTGCGCGTCGTTCTCGATGTGCTTCGACCCCTGGAACATCATGTGTTCGAACAGGTGGGCAAAGCCTGTGCGGCCCGCCGCCTCGTGCGCGGGCCCCACGTGATACCAGACGTCCACACCCACGAGCGGCACGCGGTGATCCTCCGACAGGATGACCTCGAGGCCGTTCGAGAGCGTGTATTTCTCGATGTTGAGTTTCGGCACGTCGCTGGGCGGCGCCTGCGCGTTCAGGAAAGGAACGGCGGTCAACGTCACCAGTAACAGCGCAGCAGCTCTTTTCATAACTTTTTCTTTCTACTTTTTACTTTTCACTTCTTACTTCTTACTTTTTACTTTTTACTTTCTCAGACTGGCCCACAGGTACCACGACGCGACCGAGCGGTACGGACGCCAGGGCTCGGCAATCCGGTGCAATACTTGGACGTCCGGCGCGACCCGAAGGTTGTAGGCCCCCTGAACCGCCTTCACGATACCAAGATCGCCGGCCGGAAATACATCGGGGCGGGCGAGGCGGAAGATGAGGAGCATCTGGACGGTCCAGCGGCCAATTCCCTTTATTTTCGTGAGTTCCGCAACGATTTCGTCGTCGTTCATCTGCATGAGACCGCGGTTGTTTATGGAGCCGTCGAGCATTTTTTCGCTGAGATCCCGCAGATATCCAAGCTTCTGACGGCTCAAGCCGACCCCCCGCAGTTCTTCGTCGGTCAGCGGTATGAATGCCTCCGGCGTCGGGGTACCGCCGTTGGGCAGCAGCGCACGAAGGCGCCCGTAGATCGTCGCGGCCGCCCGCGTCGACAGCTGCTGCGACACGATGGCTTCGACCAGACCGCAGAAGATGTCGTTCTCGCGGCCGGTGGCGATGCCGCAGGCGCCGTGCTTTTTGATGATCGGCGCCAGCACGGGATCGCGCCGCATGAGCACGCGTCTAGCACGCGCCATGTCGTCGGCGGTCATCGAGGGAAAAGGGCTCCGGGAGCCTTTTTCGTCCGTAGTCCCCGAAAAAGGCTCCCGGAGCCTTTTCACCGCAGCGCCACCGTCAGCGTAACCCGTGCGTGAATCTCAATCGTCGAGGGTGCGACTGGCGTGGGGACATTACCGGCGACGGCGGCGTCGGCCGCCATCCGCATCATCGGACGCGGAGGCTCGAACGGCGCTCCATCTTCCTCGACGCGTATGACGCGATCGATGCTCACGCCGGCGCCCGCAGCCAGCGCGTCGGCGCGCCCACGTGCGTCGGCCACCGCCTGACGCAGCGCATCGTGCTCGACCGCCGCGCGATTCCGCAAATCGAAACGTATGCCCGTAATCGTCGTCGCGCCACCGGTTCCAGCAGCATCGATGACCACCCCGACACGGTCGATGTCGTCCAACCGCACTTCGACCGTATTGCGGGCGAGGTAGTTGCGAAACGTCTGGCGCCCATTCGCATAGTCGAATTCCGGGTGCAGCTCGTATCCGATCGTACGAATCGCATCCTTCGGAACGCCGGCCTGTTCGATTCTCTGGAGCACGGCAGTCATCGCTGCCGCATTCTGTTTCTGCGCCTCGGCGGACACCCGTGCCCGCGATTCCGCGGCGACCGTCACGAACGCGCGATCGGGCCGCGCCGTCACGATCGCCTGCCCGCGCGTCACGATCGTCGGTTGAGAGGGCGGACCGGGTGGCGCTTGTGCAAAGGCGGGTGATACCAAAAAGACCAGGAGGGCGGCAGGAGCGAACTTCATCTCCTGAGTTTACTGCTGTGCGCGCTATTTCAGAGAGTAGGCGACGCGGAAGCCGATGCTGTAGGAGTAGCTGTCGGGCGGAACTTTGTGACGATAGGCGCACCGCAGGTATCGACCGTCGTCGTTGACCCACGCGCCGCCACGAACCACACGCATGAGACCGGCCTCGGGGCCCTGCGGGTTCAGATACTGCGCGAGTTCGTAGTAGTTCGGCGAGTACCAGTCGCCAACCCATTCCCAGACGTTGCCCACCATGTCGTGCAGCTCGAACCCGTTGGGAGGATAGCTGCCCACCGGCGCCGTGCTGCGCTCGGCCTTGACGCTCGCCTGCGGAAGAAAATGCGCGCACGACGCGTCGAGCGTGTCACCCCAGGGGTAGCGCCTGCCATCCAGGCCTCCCCGAGCGGCACGCTCCCACTCTGCTTCGGTTGGAAGGCGAACCGGCTTATCGATCTTCGTCGCCAGCCAGGCGCAATAGGCGGTGGCATCTTCGAATCTCACGAGCGTAACGGGATGCCGATCGCGCCCTGCGGGCGGTGTGCCGTTGTTCCAGAAGTACGGTGCCGCGAGCGCACGAAAGTCGGCTTCGAGCGGCCCCGACACCATCAGCGGCAGCGTGCGAACCGTGGGAGACGGATGAGCGGTCTCGTGGACAAACCGCGCGTATTCGGCGTTGGTGACCGGACAGACGCCAATCGCAAATTCGTCGATGTAAGCTCGATGGCGAGGACGCTCGTCCTCGTCGCCGTCCTCGGCGCCCATGAAGAACTCGCCCGCGCCGATTCGCGCCACGCGCGGCAGAGATTCGTCAGTCATTCCTTGCGGGTAAGATGTAGGTAACGCTCATGACGCACAAGTCCGTGGCTATCGAGACCTCCGAATTGCGTAAACGCGTTCGCGCGGCCATCGAACACAGCCGCAAGAGTGCCGCGGCCCGCCGGAAAACACTCGAGGACGCTGCCGCCGCATACAAAGTGCTCCTCGAATCTACGGCGACGCCCCTGGTGCGGATGATGGCCAACGCGCTCCAGGCCGAAGGGTTCAACTTCACCGTGTTCACCCCGAACGGCGGCCTGCGGATGGCGCTTGCGAAATCAGCCGACGATTTCATCGAGTTCACACTGGACGCGTCCGAGGACGAGCCGTTTGCCGCGCTGCGCGTCCATCGCACACGCGGTCGCCGCGTCGTCCAGCACGAACGGCCGGTGAAAGATCGGACGCCGGTGGACCGGCTGAGCGAAGAGGATGTCCTAAAGGCGCTGCTTGAAGAGCTTGGCCCGTTCGTCGAGCGCTAGGTGCATCTCACGCCAGCCTTTCCACAAAAGACGTATCGATACCCTGGCGCTTGAGCTGCGTCAGAAGTCCCTGCTGATCGGCCGCCCGCCGGAACGCCTCGCGCGAATCGACGATGCCTCCCTGCACGAACGCGACGAGCGCGTCGTTCAGCGCGGCCATGCCGTACTGGCGCCCGCTGTCGATCGCCGCCGGCAACTGCGACGTCACGCCCTGGGCGATCACATTGGCAACCGCGCGTGTGTTGAGCAGCACTTCGCGCGCCGCAACCCGCCCGCCGCTCGCCTTCCGCAACAGCACCTGCGCGACGACACCTCGGAGATTCTCCGCGAGACCCACCTGCACTTTCTGGCGCCGCTCGGGAGGCGTCTGGTCGATGATGCGACCAATGGCCTCGGTGGCGGTGTGGGCCATGAGCGCACCCATCACCAGGTGACCGGATTGAGCAGCCTCGAGCGCCAGCATCAGGATTTCCGGCGACTCGCAGTCTTCGATGACGAGCACGTCGGGATGCTCGCGCAGAGCCGCGCGCGCCATCAGGACCAGCTCGTTCGAGTCGCCGCGCACTTCGCGCTGGCTGACGAGCGACCGCCGGTTTTCGTGCACGAAATTGATCTCGGTCTCGAGTGTGACGATGTGATCGCTGCGCGTGCGGTTGATGAGATCGACGAAAGCGGCGAGAAGCGTCGACTTGCCGCTCGATCTGGGCCCGGCGACGAGCACAAGGCCTTCGGCCTCGCCGCATAGTCCCTGGATCTCGCCCGACAACCCGAGCTGTTCGACGGAAATGGCGCGCGCCGGAATCATCCGGAAGATGCCGCCAGCGCCGCGATGATCACGGAACGTGACGCACCGGATGCGCCCAACCTCGGGCACGTCGCAAATCCACTCGGCGCCGGTCTGGCCGCGCAACGCCTCGCGGTTACGCTCGGGAATGATGTCGAGGATCATCGCCTCGACATCCGGCTCGCTGAGCACACCCTCGCCGTCGATCGCGCCAATTTCGCCCTCGACCCGAATCGAGGGACACGCCTGCGATGTCAGATACAACGTGGAGGCGCCGCGCGCCGCTGCGATGCGCAGCAGCCGATCCATGGCAGACGAGTGAAGCGGCTGCGAAACGCGCACCGTGTGTTCGGCGCGTGCGTGTGGGCGCGCGATCGGAAGCACGACCGCAGGGCGAAACTCCGGCTCGGGCTCGGGCTCTGACTCCAACTCTGGCTCCAACTCGAGCTCGTACTCGAATTCGGGCTCGGGCTCGGGCTCGGACGGTACCGGCACAATTTCGGGGGGCGCAACCTCGACAGGTCCGGTCTTGCGCTTCGCGGTAACCGGCGACGCTTCGACGACTGGCGCGGTCTCGACCACACGCACTGGTTCGGCGGCAACCGCAGGCTCGACAACCGACGGCGGCGCGACGTCGGCGTCGGGCGAGAGGTCGGGCGAGAGGACGACGTCCATCTCGAGCGAGATCTCATGGAATTCTTCTTCGCTCACTGCTTGTACAGCGATCGGCGGCTCCATTTCGTCTCGCACGTCGAGGGCGACCGCTTCCTCGTCCAGGGTTTCAGGAGTGAGCTCGATGTTCCATTCTTCTTCCGGTTGCATCGTGGCCTGTGCAACGGCGTGAATAGGTGCGACAGGTGCGATGGGTGCAACAGGTGCAATGGGTGCGACGGATGCGATGGGCTTGTCCGCCGTCTTGTCCGCCGTAGCACCATGTGCGAAGGCGGAAGCGATCGGCGGAGTCGGCGCGGAGGTGGATGCGACGGGTGCGACAGGTGCAACGGGTGCGACGGGTGCGCTAGGTGCGATAGGTGCGACCGGTGCGGCAGCGACCGGGCGATGACGCCGGATTTCGATCCAGATGTCGTCGCCACCACGGGCAGCGATGACGGTGAAGGTGTCGGGCCCGCCGAAGCTGGGACCTGGCAGGTCGTGCTGAACCGCCCCGAATTCGTCGAGCGTCTGTTGCGCATCGGCCGAGAGCAGCTCTTTGAGCATGCCCTTCATCGCGTCGAAGGTCAGCGCTCGCGACGCGAGCTCGATTTGACCAGCGGGAGCAACAACATAGGGACGCTCGCCCGCATGGAGCACGAGGGCGTCTCCGTCGGCGCGGACGATTGAAGTCAACAGCGAGGTTACGAGCGGCACAGGTCTCCCACTGGATAATGCGATCTCCTGATTTTTCGGTCGAATTGGTCCCTTACTTTATTGTGAAAATGACTCCATGCTGCACGGGCAGGAAGTCCAGGAGCTGATCGATCGCGAAGCCCATGGGCTCGATTTCGCGGCGAATTTCGTCGAAGCTCATCTTATGGAGGGGAGACGCCGGCGCGATCTGGCTCTCCTTTGCATATTCGAGAACGACCACCCGCCCGCCCGGCCTCAGCGCCCTGCGGATACCTCGCATCGTGGCTTCAGGGTCTGCAAATTCGTGAAAGGCATAGGCAAGAAAGGCGAGGTCAACGGATCCTTCAGGCAGGCGAGGGCTGGCCTCGGTCGCGAGCACGTACTCGACATTGCGCAGTTTGTGCGAATCCACGGCTGCCTTCGTCAGATCGAGCATGCTTTGCTGCACGTCCACGGCATACACCTTCCCCTCGGGGCCCACGGCCTCGGCTAGCCGCCACGTGAAGTAGCCCGTACCAGAGCCGATGTCGGCCACTGTCGTTCCACGGCGGATCTGCAGCGCGCCGATCAGCTGCTCGGGCAGTTCTTCCTTGTCGCGGTCCGGCCGATTGAAAAACGGGACGTTTTCGGTGGTCGGCGCAATCTCACGGGTGGACGGCCCGGGCTCGAGCGCCCACATTTTTCGCAGAGTGCGTAGGTAGGCGACGAGGGAATCGACTTCTGCCCCGGACAGCTCCCGGGCATAGGAGGGCATCAGGGAGCGTTGTTCCCGTCGCAGCTCCTTCAAATCGTCCTTGCGAAACGACCTGAGCTCCCCCTCGGTATCGCGGATCTGGATGGAAAAATCGTCTTCGTTCAGCGTAAGACCTTCGACCTTTTTGCCATCCTTCGTTTCGATGACCAGCGTAAAATAGCGCCGGGAAATCTGATCGCCGGGAGCGATAACCGAGTTTTTCAGGGACTCCGGCGTCCGGAGTATCCCAATCCAGCTCAGGTCCGGACCCAGACTTCCACCCGCATCGTTGACCGAGTGGCATGTGAGGCACCGGCCCTTGCCGGCGAAGATGACCTTGCCGGCGGTTGCGTCGCCGGACTCTCGAACGGGCGGATTCTGCGCGGCAACGATCGACAGATACACTAGAGCGGCCACGACGGTTTTCACGGCGAATCGCATAAGGGGTCTCCGTACTTTATAAGAATGCGCCTATGCCTCCAATAACTTCGATAAGCGGCAGTCGGTGGGCGAGAGCGTCGATCACCTGCCTCGGCATCGCACTTTCAGCTTCTGGCCTGGTGCTCGCGCGCCAGAACCCGACTCTGCAGGGCCATCCCGATGATTACGTGCGCGCCGACATCGAGTACGGGGCGCGGCTGTTCGTCGCACAATGCGCCACGTGCCACGGCGAGAACGGCGACGGTGTGGCCGGCGTCGATCTCAAGAGCGGCAAGTTCAAGAACGCCGTCACCGATCCACAGCTTCGCACCGTCATCACGAACGGATTCCCGAGCTCGGGGATGCCGGCCTTTGTGTTCACGACGTCGGAGCTCACGGGCATCGTGGCGTACCTGCGCAACATGAACACCTTCGATCGCGGAACAATGAAGGGTGGGGATGCCGCGCACGGCCGAGTGGTATTCGAGGGCAAAGGTGCCTGCCTCAGCTGTCATCGCGTCAACCACACCGGCAGCCGGAAGGCACCCGACCTGAGCGACGTGGGCGCCATCCGCAGCGCAGGGTCCCTCGAGCGGTCGTTACGCAATCCGAGCAGCCAGATGATGCCGATCAATCGTCCCCTGCGCGTCGTCACACGCGACGGGCGCGTCATCACCGGCCGGCGGCTCAACGAGGACACGTTCACCGTTCAGCTTGCCGACGAAGAAGGCCGTCTGATTTCACTCGCCAAAGCCGACCTGAAGGAATTCCGGATATCCACGACGTCGACGATGCCCTCCTACGAGAAAGAGCTGTCTCCGCAGGAGCTCGCCGACGTTGTCACTTATCTGCTTACGCTGAAAGGGCAGTAATACCATGGCGCGACGAGCCGTATTTGCATTGTTCGTGTTGAGCGTAGGGCTGCTGTCTTACCGCGTGCACGCTCAGAGCTCTGTCACTTCACAGCAGCTGTTGAATGTGGCGAAGGAGCCGCACAACTGGCTGACGTATGGCGGCGACTACTTCAGCCATCGCTACAGCCAGCTCACGCAGATCACACCCGCCAACGTCAAGAGCCTGGGGCTCGCCTGGGTGTTCCAGTCGCCGCTGGCGGGAAGCTGGCAGGCGACGCCGCTGGTCGTCGACGGCATCATGTACCTTACCCAGCGTCCGAACGATGTGGTCGCGCTCGATGCCGCAACCGGACGCGCATTCTGGGTCTATCGCTACACCAATGAGCCGACTCTGGTCGTCTGCTGCGGCTCGAACAATCGCGGCCTCGCCATCCTCGGTGAAACGCTGTTCATGGGCACGCTCGACGCGCACCTCGTCGCGCTCGATGCCAGGAGCGGCCGCCCTCTCTGGAAAACGAAAGTCGCCGACGCCAAAGCGGGTTATTCGATCACGGTCGCGCCGCTCGTCGTGAAGGACAGAGTCATTGTCGGTGTCGGCGGCGGGGAATACGGAATTCGCGGCTTCATCTCGGCCTATGAGGCCCGCACCGGCAAGGAATTGTGGCGCTTCTACACGGTTCCAGGTCCCGGCGAGCCCGGACACGAAACGTGGGAAGCCTGCCCGCCCAATCCCAAGACGTTCTGCGATCCGGAAGCCTGGAAGCACGGTGGCGGATCGGTATGGGTAACCGGATCGTACGACCCTGATTTGAACCTGACGTATTGGGGCACTGGCAACGTCGGTCCCGACTACAGCCACGAACAGCGGCCCGGCGACAACCTCTACACCGCCGCGGTCGTCGCACTGGATGTCGACACCGGCAAGCTGCGATGGCACTACCAGTTCACGCCGCACGATCGATACGACTACGACGCGGTGCAGGTGCCCGTGCTCGCCGACATCACGTTTCAGGGTGCGCCCGTAAAAGCGTTGCTGTGGGCGAATCGCAATGGCAACTTCTATGTGCTCGACCGTGCGACAGGAAAGTTTCTGCTCGGCAAGCCGTTCGTGCGTGTCAACTGGATGAAGGGGTTCGATGCGAGCGGCCGCCCGATCCAGACACCTCAGCCTGCAGGTCTCCCCACCTACCCGGCGATCCAGGGCGGTACAAACTGGTACTCGCCGTCGTATAGCCGGCGGACGCAGTTGATGTACATCTCGGCGTGGGAAGACCAAGGACAACTGTTCGGAGCTACCCCCATCGAGTATCAGGAAGGGCGGAACTTTACAGGTGGCGTGAATCAGCCGTTTGTGCCCATGCCCGGCGAACCCACGAAAGCGATCCCCGGTGCGCCCGCAATTCAAGGGCTTCAGCGCGCGCCGATCAACAACTGGACCGATGCCGCGGGGCACGGCGCCATCATGGCCATCGATCCGGCCACCGGTGAAGCGAAGTGGAAGTTCACCATGACCGACGTCACCGATAGCGGTATCGTGACGACGGCTTCGGACCTGCTGATCGCAGGGGGGCGCGAGGGCTATCTTCAGGCAGTGGATGCCCGTAACGGGACGCTGCTGTGGAAATCGAATCTCGGCGCACAGGTTCGGCAGAATCCGATGACGTTCGCGGTCAATGGAAAGCAATACATCGCCGCGATCGCGGGGTTGTCGCTGTTTGTGTTTGCGTTACCCTGACGGAACTACAAGATCACTAAGGGCACAAAGAGTAGAACCAGACAAGATCACAAAGATAAACTCGATCCCATCTTCGTGTTCTTCGTGATCCCGTCGCTCTATCCCGGTCCTACTTCGCTTCGTAGATTCTCACCAGTTCCACGAGCTTGTATCCCCGCGTCTGATACGGCGGGATGATCCGCTCGGTGCGCAGGTACTGGATCATCGCTTCGTCAGCGTAGTCGGCGGGCCCAATCCCTTCTGATTCCTCCAGCAGCTTGACGAGATCCGCGAACGTCATCGTCTTGGCCAGCGTCAGCCTTGTCCCAGGGATGAGACCGAGCCGCTTGACGGGCTCGCGGCGTTCCTCTGTCGCGAAGGTCACGAAGATCTCGTTGGCGATGAAGTTGTAATCAGCCTCGGACCGCGTGGCCGGGGCATCCTCGACTTTCATGGCCGCCACCTGGTCGACGGTGCGGAGCCGCTCGAGCACGTTCTGCGTGAATGAGCCCTCGCCTGACCAGCCCTCGCTATCCACCAGCATGCAGGACTCCTGCAATCTCCGCCGGTGTGTCCACCAGCGACTCGTCGCCTCGCAGCTCTCCAACGGGAAGATCCGCAAACCCGAACCCGTAGCGCGCCAGACAGATGCGCACGCCCGCGTTGCGTGACGTCTCCAGATCGACGGCCGAATCGCCGACCAGCATCGTCTCTTCCGGGCTCGCCGACGCCTGACTCATCAGAAATCTCATGCTGTCGGGCGCCGGCTTCCGCGGCCATGGCCCGTCGCCCCCTACGATCCATTGAAAGTATTTCGACAGCTCGAATGCCTCGAGGATTTTCACCGACTGCTGGAGAGGCTTGTTGGTGAGCAGCGCCAACGCGACGTCGTGCGAGCGCAGTTGGTCGAGCACGCGCGAGATCCCTTCATACGGCCGGGTATGCCGAGTCAGCCGGCCGTCGTAGGCCGTCAGGAAACGTGCCAGCGCTTCATCAAGCGGCGCCTCCACACCCGCCGCCGTGATGACGCGCTTCACGAGCGTCGCCGCGCCACAACCCACCATCCCGACGATCTGGGCGTCGGGAAGCGCCGGCGCGCCGTAGCCGGCCAGCATTTCGTTGGCACTGTCGGCCAGGTCGCGCCGCGAGTCGATGAGCGTGCCGTCGAGATCGAAGACGGCGAGCGTCATTCTCACCCACCGACCGCCTCTCCACCGTAGGTGGCAAAGGACGTCGGCGTCTCCCACACCGTGACGCGCACCACGGGAAAGCCCTGTGAATGCGTGTAGTCGTACAGCAGTTTGGCGATATGCTCCACCGTAGGGTTGCTCTGCACGACGAACACGGGCTCGCCCAGACGCTGCAGCGGACCCACGAGAGGGTCGTCTTCGCGAAGGATCATCTTGTGATCGAGCTCGCGGTCGACCCACCCCTTGACGACCCGCTTGATGTCCGAAAAATCGCACACCATGTTGCGGTTGTCGAGCGACCCGCTGCGGACCTCGATCTCGGCCACAGCGTTGTGCCCGTGCGGATGTTTGCAGATACCGTCGTAGTCGAGCAGACGGTGACCGTAGCAGAACTCGATTTTCTTGGTGACTGAATACATGTCTGTTCCGAGTCTCGTTATGCTGTCCGGTGGCCTCGACAGCGCGGTGCTCGCCGCGCAGGAAGCCCGGACGTATGTTGTCCATCCAGTTTATGTCGCCGCAGGGCTCGCGTGGGAAGAAGGTGAGCAGCGCGTCATCGGACGGCTGCTGAGCAGCCCCCCGTTCAACGGGTCGCCTCGTGTCATGCCGCTGGCGCGTCTCGAGTTCAGCATGCGCGACGTGTATCCGCCATCGCACTGGGCGATGCGGGGCACCCCGCCGGCCTATGACACGCCCGATGAGGACGTGTATCTGCACGGCCGCAATATCGCGCTGTTGTCGAAAGCCGCGGTCTACGCCGCCAGCCGCAGCATCTCGCGCATCGTGGTGGCACCGCTCGCCGGCAATCCGTTCCCCGATGCGACGCCGCAGTTCTTCGCCGCGCTGAACGCGGCGTTCGCGCTGGGCCTGGCCGCACCTATCGAAATCACCGCCCCGTACGGCAACCTGCATAAAGAAGATGTGGTGAGAATCGGTGCGGAAATTGGGGTCCCGTTCGAGTTGACGCTCTCGTGCATGAACCCGTCAGGCACCACGCATTGCGGGTTGTGCAGCAAGTGCCGTGAGAGAAGAGACGCCTTTCACGCGGCTGGAGTGAAAGACCCGACGATTTACGCGAACGTCAGTCCCAGATAACAGCTTCGCAGACCTTGGTGACCTCTTACCACAGAGGCAGAATCGATGAGAACAGAGGAAAAACAAAGAGGCGTGCCTCTTTTACCTCTGTGGTAAAGGTTACTTACGGCAGTTGCGATCCGAATTGCGCGTAGCGAGCCGCGCCCATGGGGGCGGCGTCGACGCCGAGCGGGGAGATTTCGATGCGCGAACGCTCCATTATGCCCGGGGGCATCCGGCGCGCGCATTCCTGACGAATCGGCTCCAGGAGCAGATCCGAAGACGATTGCAGGATGCCGCCGAGTAAAATCACTTCCGGATCAATGACGGCGGCCATGTTCGACACGGCCATTGCGAGGTACTTGACCGTGTCGCGGATGACCGAGATCGCTACACCATCCTCTTCGCGCGCGCCCTTGAGAATCATTTCAAGCGTGATGGCGTTCAAGTCGCCACCCGCTGCGTCGACGACCCGCGAGCGGTCGCCAGACTTGACGCGCCAGACCAGACGCCGCACGATGCCCGCCGCGCCACCTTCGGCCTCGAGGCATCCCATTCGCCGGTAGTCTTCGCGCTCGACCGGATTCAGCGCCAGCCATTGCACCGAGCTCGCCAGGCCGTGGGCGCCCGACAGCAGGACACCGTTAGACACGACGCCGGCCGACACACACGGACCGATTGAAAACGCGATCAGGTCACGAGCGCCCGTGCCCGCGCCGTACCAGGTCTCGGCCAGCGCCGAGGCGTTGCCGGTGCTCAGCGCACGGATGGGGACCCCCTCCCCAACGGCCGATGCCAGAAATGACAGATCGGCGGGCCATGTTCTCGAGTCGGGATCGGGAAACGACACACCCATGGCGGATGGCCGTTGGCCGCCGGCTGACGCAAGCGTATCGCGCGCGACGGCGATGATGCTGTCGGTCGGGTCGCTGGCGGTTGATGCAGCACGGGCCAGCACGGCGCCGGACACATCCATGAGTACGCCGCAGGCGTGCCCGTGGTCCACGCTGATACCGAGATTCACGACTGCTCCACCTGACCCTGCCAATCTGTGTGCACGTGCAGTTTGCGTCCGACCAAGGGCATACGGGAGGCGTCGGCCCCCGACACTTTATCGGACGTTCGGCGTCCCCCGACGCGTTCGGGACGTCCCGACGGCGCCGTCCCTCGGAACAACACACGATCGACCTGCTTGAGGAGCCGGACGAACTGCTCTTCGTGGGGGGCGCTCATGATGAGCACTCCCCCGCTTTCGGCTGGAGGAAACCTCGAATCGTCCAGATAATCGCGATCGAGTGTCAGCAGAGTGCGACGAAGCTGCGCGGCAAGGCGGAAGTGCTCGACGTCGGACGCGCGCCGCAGCCGTGGCTCCTCGAGGACGAACAGCACGTCCCATTCGAGCCGCTCGCGCATGAAGCGGATGAGCCCCGCTGGCAGGTTCGCATCGCAGTACACGCGGGGCGCGTCGTTCAGCCCTTCGGCGAACGATCCGAGTTCCGACGCCAGTGTGCCCACCTGCTAGGCCCGCTGCCCCGACGCGGCCCGAGCAGCCATCGCCTGCCGCTTCAGGTCGTTGACGAGCGCCTCGCGCTTGTGCACGAGCTCCTTGCGCGGGCGCTGGCCGTTCTTCGAGCCAATCGCGTACTCGCAGAACAGCGGGAAGGCGATCGTCGAATCGCAGTACGCAACCACCGTGTCGGGCAACACTCCCGGATTCACCTTGCCCCAGCTCACCGCCTCGGCGGGCGTCGCACCGGAGAGTCCGCCCCAGACCACCTGATCGGTTGTGATCTGAATGAAGTAGTCGTTGCCGCCCTTCTGAATTCCGTATACCTCCCACAAGGTAGGCTGCCCCTGCAGATAGAAGTTCTTCGGCGACCCGCCACCCAGAATCACGCAGCCGTTCCGTTTTCCGGCAAGGATGATGGCGCACACCTCGTTGACGTCGAGATTCGGGTTGACCATCAGCGTGCTGTCGTTCAGGAGCTCGTGATACGCGATGTTCATCCCGATCGAGCTGTCGCCAGGCGACGAGGTGTAGATCGGCACCCCGACCTGCGCCGCCCGCGCCACGACCGAGTGTTCCTCACATCCTGGAAAACGTTGCAGAAGGTCCAGGCCGAGCCGATAGTGCAGCTCGGACGTGGTGATGGGACCTTCCAGCTTGGAACGGACGAGAAAGTCGCGGACGTAGGCATCGGTCTGGAGCAGCACCGTCGCGGGGAACAGCACATCGTAAATGCGGATGATGCCCTGCTCGTACAGGTCCACGTCGTCGACGAACGGCGACCCCCGATGAAGCGTGAAATTCAGGGCATGATGCAGGTCGTGGTAGAGATTCGCGCCCGTGCTGATGATGAAATCGACCAGTCCGCGATCCATCATCTCGACGACGCACCCGCCGATACCGGCCGGTGTCATGGCGCCGGCGAGGGTCAGGCCGATGGTGGTGTCTTCTTCGGGATCGAGCATCTTGTCCGAAAAGATGCGGCAGGCTTCGGATAACCGCGCAGCGTTGAACGCCTGAAATCCTTCATCGATCAGATGGCGGACTTCCTGGCTTCCACGCGGACGATAAAACCCGATGGGTTTGCCCGACAATGGCCCCTTCGAGGCGGGGCCGCCTGGATTGCGGTGCGGCATAATTTGTAATCTTACATCCGCCGTTACAGTCGCCGGGTCTGAAGAACAAGACCCGGCCTACGTACGTAGGTACGTAGGGCGGGTCCTGTTCTTTGGACCCGCCGGTGGACCCGCCGGGCCTTGACAAGACGAGCGGAACGGGACAAAGGTAAGTCGCAACCGACGTGAACGATCCCACACTCGTCGCCTATGACGTTCCCGCGTGGCTCTACTGGGGCGCTGCGGTCATCGCAGCGCTGACAGTCGCCGTGCTGTTCGTCATCTGGAAAAAAGGGCGCCCGTTTGCGTCCGGCGATGTGTTCCGCGCGAGCCGGCTGAGCTCGGGCAATCGCATTTTCCCGACACAGGTCCTGATTTCGCCGACGAGCGTCGTGCACTACACACCGGAGTGGGTCGGCCGGCTCGAGCACTCGATGCACATGGCACACGTCGCATCGGTGCGTATCGACACCAACCTGATGTTTTCGAACTTGTACATCGAGACGACAGGTGGTGCGAGCCCGATCTCCTGCCACGGTCACAGCAAGGCCGACGCGATTCGGATGAAGGCACTGATCGAGCGCTATCAGACCGACTACTACCGCACGCGCAGCGCCGATCCGAGATAATCTCCAAATCTCCGAATCCAATCTGGCAGTCCGACAATCTGCCAATCTGCGAATTCCCCGACCCCTGTGGTTCCCGCAGCCAGCGTCCGATAATGACACTGGTAAACATCCTGTGGACGATCTGACATTTTCTGCTAGACGTGCGACTGCGGCCCGGCCAGAAACCGAGAGCGATCTCGACACACGATTCCGTAATCTGGTCCAGAGCCCGCTTCGTGCCGGTATTCTTCGCTATTTGAGCGCGCGACCCGAAGAAGGCTTCGACGCCGACCAACTGATGCAGACGTTCGGCCGCCTGAGGCTCGACGTCGAAAACTGCATCCGCGAGCTCGTCGCGTTCGGCGTCGCACGCGGGATGCCGGGCACGCCTGTGCGTTACACAGCTGCCCGACCGGACAATCCCGGCATCGAAAAGCTGCTCGATCGCTTCCTGGAGCGGCGCGCCACGATCAGCACCGAAGATCAGTCGCCGTCGGTTCAGCGTTTCCGCGAGATGATCGGCCGCGACGAGAAGATGCTGATCGTCTTCGAATGGATCCGCACGGCCGCGAAATCCGACATCTCCGTGCTGATTCTCGGACCGACCGGCTCCGGCAAGGAACTCGTCGCGCGGATGATTCACGAATTGAGCCGGCGGCAGTCGGCAAAGTTTCAGGCGGTCAACTGCGCGGCGTTGCCGGACACGCTCTTCGAGTCGGAGATTTTCGGCTACGAAAAGGGGGCGTTTACGGGCGCGCACGACCGCAAGCCCGGACGTCTCGAGCTGGCCAACGAAGGCACGCTCTTCCTCGATGAGATTGGCGACCTTTCGATCATCGCGCAGGCCAAGCTGCTGCGCGTGCTCGAAGAGCGCCGGTTCGAGCGGCTGGGCGGCAACAAGTCGATTCACGTGGATTTTCGCCTGATTTCAGCGACCAACCGGCCCCTCGACCAGTTCGTGCGCGACAGCCGGTTCCGCGAAGACCTCTACTACCGCGTCAACGCGTTTTCCATCCGGCTGCCGTCGCTGCGCGAGCGCCAGGTCGACATTCCCGTCCTGGGAAATCGATTTCTGGCCCGTTACTGCGCTTCCAACGGTCTGCCGCTCGACGCGAAGACGTTTGCGCGGGAAGCCATCGATCTCCTGCAGGCGTATCACTGGCCCGGCAATATCCGCGAGCTCGAGAGCACCGTCTCGCGTGCCGCCCTATCGGCGCCGGGACGGACGATTCGGGCCGCAGACATCGAATTTCTCCACGCATCCGAAGCACCCGCCGAAGATACTGGCGAGCGGATGCCCTCGCTGCGCGACGCTGAGCGCGCGCACATCGTGCGCATCCTCGACGCCTGCAGCTGGAACAAGAAAGAAGCGGCCCGCATCCTCGAGATCAGCCGCGGCACGCTCTACCGCAAGATCCTCGAGTTCGGCCTCGAGCCGCAGGCCCATGGCAGCCAGTCCCGAAATCGACCACGCCGCCTGAACGCCAGCTAAGGAAAATCCCTCGAGAAACCGAGAAAACTGTCATAGGCACGTGCAACGTCCCGGAACAGCACAGGTGGAAACATGGGCTATGTGCCGTAAATCCCCGGGTCTGCGCCGATGGATGACACGCGTGTGCCACTTTCGAGCATGACGGCCGCGCCACTGTGCCCGGACCTTGCGTTGGTGTCCCCGTAGGTCGTTCACAGAAATAGACTTACAGGCCGGCGTCGCGGAAGTCCCACAAGGCCAACGTTTTGCACCATAGGGCACAGACTTAGGCAATGAAGCAGCTTCCTCTTGCGGCTCGGATTTACGTCGGCGGGGTCATCGCCGGCGGAGCCCTGCTTCTCGCCATCTTTTTCCCGATCCAGCAGTTTCCGCATCCGCTGTGGTTCGTGACGCTCCTGCTGCTCTCGTCGATTACCTCGGCATTCAAGGTGAACCTGCCGCTCGCGCGAAGCGGCTCGACGATGTCGGTCTCGTACGCCGTCGACTTCCTCGCGCTCATCCTTCTGGGGCCCGCGCAGACGATGATCGTCGGCGCGATCAGCGCGTGGAGCCAGTGCACGTTCCGGATGACGACGAAGAACCCGCCGTACCGGACCTTGTTCAGCATGTCGAGTCTGGTCATCAGTGTGCAGGCCGCCGGCTGGGCGTTCCAGGCGCTGGGGGGCATTCCGGGCCTCGCCTCGATGTCGCTCGCCGCGATGGCCAAACCGCTGCTCGGTGGAGTCGGCGCCTATTTCCTGTGCAACACGGCGCTCATCGCGACGGCGATCGCCTTGTCGACCCACCAGTCGCTGTTCAAGGTGTGGAACGAGAACTTCCTCTGGAGCGCGCCGAGCTACTTTGTCGGAGCGGTCGCGGCGGCCGGTGTGTCGATCGTCATCGGTGGCACTTCCAACTACTACATCGCCCTGCTCGCCGCGCCACCGCTCTACCTGACGTATCGCAGCTACAAGATCTACCTGGGCCGCATCGAGGACGAGCAGCGTCACGTGCAGGAAGTCTCAGACCTTCACCTGGCCACGATCGAAGCGCTCGCACTGGCGATCGACGCGAAGGACCGCACCGGCAAGTCGCACATTCGTCGCGTGCAGGTGTTCGCGGCGGGCCTGGCGAAATCGATCGGCATGTCGGAAAACGAAATTCAGGGTGTCAAGACGGCCGCCCTGCTGCACGACATCGGCAAGCTCGCCGTGCCCGAACACATTCTTTCGAAGCCGGGACCGCTCACGCAGGAGGAGTTCCAGAAGATCCGCATCCATCCGCAGGTCGGGGCGGAGATCATCGCCGGCGTGCCATTCCCGTATCCTGTGGCACCGCTGATCCTGAGCCACCACGAACGGTGGGATGGCAAGGGCTACCCGGCCGGTATGAAGGGCGACGAAATCCCCGCCGGCGCGCGCATCCTCGCCGTCGTGGACTACTTCGACGCGCTGACGTCGGAGCGTCCGTATCACAAGGCGATGAGCGACGACGGTGCCGTGGGCCTGCTGCGGCAGGAAGCCGGCAAAGCGCTCGATCCGAATCTGGTGCAGATTTTTGTCGAGAACCTCGACAAGCTGCGCGCCGAGGCGGAGACGACGGCCGATTCGGTGCGCACGCTCGCGCTGCCGACGGGCACGAGCGAGAAGGGCCGGCCGGCGGTCGGCCTCCTGCCGGAGCCGACCAACAAGACGGTGTTCGACGACATCGCGCTCGCGCACCGCGAGATCTACGCGTTGTACGAAATCGCGCAGGCGATGGGCACGAGCCTCGGCGTGGCCGATACGATGGCGCTCATCTCGTCGAAGTTGAGCAACCTCGTTCCGTTCTCCTGCTGCGCGCTGTTCCTGTACAACGAAGAGCTCGAGACGCTGCGCTGCCGGTTCGCGACCGGCATCGATGCCGAGGTGATTCAGCAGATCTCGGTGAAGAACGGCCTCGGTCTGACGGGCTGGGTGGCGCGCAACCGCCGCACTCTGGTCAACGCGCGGCCGAGTGCCGACCTCGAAGCCGCCGGCATCCCGGGAACCACCTCGCTGCAGTCGGCGCTCGTCTGCCCGCTGGTCTTCAACGAGCGGTTCATCGGCACCCTGTCGGTGTACCACATCGACGCGGGCTGCTACACCGACGACCACCGCCGCCTGCTCGATCGGGTGTGCGAGCAGGCCGCAGCCGTCATCTACAACTCGATCGTGTTCGAGCAGACGCAGGAAGATTCGCTGACCGATCCGCTGACTGGCCTGCCGAACACGCGATTCATGTTCATGCACCTCACGCGCGAGCTGGCGCGCGCCGAGCGCCTGAAGACCGAAGTCTCCCTGCTCGTCATGGACCTCGACCATTTCAAGGAAATCAACGACAACCACGGCCACCACGTGGGCGACCGCGCGCTCCGAGAGGTCGCCGGCGTGCTGCGCGCGGCGATCCGGCCCTACGATATCTGCGTGCGCTACGCCGGCGACGAGTTCATCGTCGTGCTCTCGGGCTGCGGCGAGGAGGAAGCCGAGCGGAAGCGCGTCGAGCTGCAGACGGCCATCGATGAGGTGGCGTTCGAGGCGAGGCCGGGCAAGCGCCTCCAGCTCGGCATCAGCATCGGCGCAGCCATCTTCCCGCACGACGGCAACACCTACGAGACGCTGCTGGCGATGGCCGACAGCCGGATGTACCGCGACAAGCAGAAGCGCAAGCGAGCGCTGGTCATCAAGCCCGGCCTGGAGCCCGTCGCGCCTTCGCAACATGATGCGGTACAGCGGATCAGCGATTCGGATATCCGCAGGGCGGCGTCGGGAGTACTCTGAAAAGGCTCCGGGAGCCTTTTCACTCGATCCAGTCCGGCCGCCGTCCACCGATCCCCACAAGCAGGAACGCGACACCCGTCGCTCCGACGACGAGACCGAGTCCGTCGGTCGCGGGAGTCTCCCATGGAAGATCCTGGACGAGCAGCCACGCGGCAGGCGTCGTCAGGACGAGACCGAGGATGATCGCGGCGGGTCTCTTCAGGAGAAACCGCAAGAGCGCGCCGCGAACACGTTTCAAAGACATACAGCACGAAGGACACAAAGAAAGGAATCCGACAAGATCACCAAGACAAGTTATCTTAGTGACCTTGTGTGGTTCAAACCTTGGTGATCTTAGTGATCTCGTCTTAGGTCAGGATGCCGACGTTACCCATTCGCGATGCCGTCCCGGCGACGCCGCGCGCACACATCATCAGACTCGATCTCGAGGGACAGGCCTGGCCCTATCAAGCCGGTCAGGCAGCCTATCTCCAGCCGCGTGGCGCCGATAAGCGGCGGCCCTATTCCATTGCGTCGGCACCCGAAGAAACAGCCCGTCATGGCCTGATCGAGTTTCTCGTCCAGACCGGCGAGGACGGCTCCGGGCTCACCCGGGAACTGATTCGTCCAGGCACACCTGTCGAGGTCGAAGGCCCGGTGGGATCGTTCACGTTCCCAGCGAATCCGCGCGAGCGGCGGTTTCTCTTCATCGCCGGAGGAACCGGCATCGCGCCCCTCCGATCGATGTTGTGGCACACGCTGCTTGGGGCGCTCAACGGAAAGGTGGCGTTGATCTACAGCGTGCGCTCCCCAGAAGAGCTGGCGTACAGAGAAGAATTTCAGCGTCTGGAGGATGAGAGCCGCATCGACTTCCGTCACACCGTCACGCGCGCAGCAACAGCGGGCTGGACCGGCCGCCAGGGACGAATCGACTCGAGCTGCCTGGAAGGCCTTATCGTCCCGGGCGACACATTGTGCTTCCTCTGCGGCCCTCCCGCGCTGGTGGGCGAGATTCCACGCCAGTTGCGGGAGTTGGGCGTCAAGGATGATCAGATTCGCGTGGAACAGTGGGAAACGTAGGGCGGGTCTTGAGCTGCAAGACTCGCCCTACTCATGACAGGCGTCTCAGAAGCCCATGACGCTGAACCCCGCGTCAACCATCAGGATCTCCGCGGTCACGCCGCGCCCTGCAGGGCTCAGCAGAAACATCGCCGCGTCCGCGACTTCGCTGGTTTCCGTGTTCTTGTGGAGAGGCGAGTGCTCGCGGTAGTGGCCCAGGATGTTCGAGAAACCGGAGATGCCCATGGCGGCGAGCGTCTTGATGGGTCCCGCCGAAATGGCGTTGACGCGGATGTTGTCTGAGCCGAGCTCGGCCGCAAGATAACGCACCGCCGATTCGAGTGCCGCCTTCGCGACACCCATCACGTTGTAGTTCTTGAAGACGCGCTCGCTGCCGAGATACGTAAGCGTCAGCATGCTTCCGCCCCCGCGCTTCTGCATCAACGGCCGCACCTCGCGGGCGAGCGCGATGAACGAGTACGCGCTCACGTCGAGGGCGATGCGGAAGCCTTCGCGCGACGTCTGCGAGAAGGGCGCAGAGAGCTCTTCCGGCCTGGCGAACGCCGCGCCGTGCACGAAGAAATCAAGCCCGCCGAGCTCGCGGTCCAGTGCCCGCCCCAGCTCTGCAATCTGCTCGTCGCTCGCGACATCGCACGGCAGGACGAGCGGATTGTCGAGCGTGGCCGCCAGCTCGCGAACGTTCTCTTCGAGCCGCGCGCTCGGATACGTGAGCGCAATGCGCACACCTGCATTCGCCAG
Organism: Vicinamibacterales bacterium; assembly: GCA_963782595.1. Taxonomy (GTDB): domain Bacteria; phylum Acidobacteriota; class Vicinamibacteria; order Vicinamibacterales; family JAMQPK01; genus JAMQPK01. The sequence goes on from CAWAKJ010000001.1 coordinate 232,508, forward strand.
CGCCTGGGTAATCGCCCAGGAAATCGACCGCTTGTTCGCAACGCCGACGACGAGCGCGTGCTTTCCCGAAAGTTCAGGCATGGGAGTCTGAGAATCTGAAAGCTAGAATCTAGAAACTGAAATCTGGCGCTAGCGCGAGCGCTTCTTGGGACCCGCATGCGGCCCGTGCGGGCGCGAGCGCATCGGCGTGCCATGGCCCTGCGGCCGTCCACCCTGGCGCCCCTGTCCGGCTGGTCCGCGAGAATTCCCCGGGTGGCCCCCACCCTTTGCAAACCGGCCGGGCCGCGAGTTGTTCTGGAATCTGCCGCGGTTCTTGTTCGCCTGGCGGATGGTGAACTCCGGCACGGGCCGAGCCACCGGCTCGCGCTCGATGCGCGGCAGTTGCGCGCGGATCAACGGACGGTGAAGGCGCACTTCTTCGGGGGTCCGCGCGGGCGCGTTCCCGTTGTCGCTGTGCTCTGGAGCCGCCTCCTCCGGGCCTTGCGCGCCGACCGGCGACAGCGACTGTTCCGTCACTTCAGATTCGGTTTGGGTGACCAGACTGCCCTGGGATGGCGTCTCCTGCTTCACAGACTCAAGTACCTCGTCGTAAGCCGCCTCTACCGACGTCTTCTTCTTGCGCAGTCGCGGTGCCTTGCCACCCTTGTAAGGGTGCTCGGTCTCGCACGTCGTGCAGCGGGTCAATCGGATGTCGTCGCCGACCATCGCCACGATCGTGTGGTTCGCGAGACGGCGCTCGCGCGGGCAATAGTCATCGAGAATGTCACCAAGCCGTAGCTGACGCTGCTGCATGAATCTCCCGAAAAACACCTTTTGGCCGGGAATCGTTCGCGGGACCGTCAGTCTACTACGTCGAGAGGACCCCTCGCAACCATGCAATCACTTCGGCCAGCGCAGCCGAAACCGCCTGCGGCTGCGTGGATTGCGGCGTCTTTCGTGCGAGAACTGACGCCTCGGGCGTGACGACCGCGCGCACAGATTCGTCGAAAAGCGGGCTGAAACGCCGCCAATCAGCCACCGTCAGCGCGGCGAAATCGCGCCCCTCCGCCAGCAGCTCCCGCACCATCGCGCCCACGACTTCGTGGGCCTGGCGAAAGGGCATGCCCTTCCCGACCAGAAAGTCGGCCACGTCGGTCGCCAGCAACAATCCGGACGCCGCAGACGCCGTTTTTTCGGGAAACAGCTCGAGCCCATCGATCACACCGACAAGCGTCGTCAATGCCCCCGCCACGTTGTCTTCGGCGTCGAAGACCGCTTCCTTATCTTCCTGAAGATCCTTGTTATATCCGCTGGGCAGCCCTTTCATTGTCGCCATCCACCCGGTCAGGTGGCCGATGAGGCGTCCCGCCTTGCCGCGAATCAGCTCGAGCGGATCCGGGTTCTTCTTTTGCGGCATCATGCTGCTGCCGGTGCTCGACGCGTCAGAGAGCTGGAAAAACGCGTGTTCTTCGCCGCAGAAAATAATCAGGTCTTCCGACAGACGGCTCAGATGCACCATCGTCATCGCGCACGCGTGCAGGAAGGCGGCGACGAAATCGCGATCGGACGAGGCGTCGATGCTGTTGGCCACCACACGGGAAAAGCCGAGACGCTCTGCCAGCATCGCCGTATCGACCGCGTAGTTGGTGCCGGCGACCGCACCGGAGCCGAGCGGCATGGCGTCGGCCTCCTGCGCCACCCAGCCGAACCGCTCGTAATCGCGGCGGAGGGCGGCGACATGCGACAGAAAGAAGTGCGATACCAGCACCGGCATGGCCCGCCGCAGATGCGTGTAGGACGGCATCACCGCCGGTCCTGCCGATTCGGCCTGCCTGGCGAGCGCCGCGATGACCGCGGCCAGCTGTCGGCGCAGCACCGGAAGACGACGCCTCACATAGAGCCGCAGATCGAGCGAGACCTGCTCGTTGCGCGACCGGCCGGTGTGCAGGCGCTTGCCGAGATCGCCGACGCGCTCGACGAGTTGCCGCTCCACGAAGGCGTGCACGTCCTCGTCCGGCCCGTCCACAAACGCCGGGTCGCGCCGGCCACGCTCGAGAATGTCGCCGAGCGCGGCCGAGACGATTTCTGCGTCTGGCGCCGTGAACACGCCGATCTTCGTCAGCGCTTCAACCCACGCGAGGCTGCCGGCGACATCGTCTTCGAACAGCCGCCTGTCGAAACGGAACGATGCCCCGAACTGGAAGGCCGTGGCGTCGGGCTCGCTGCTGAATCGTCCTGACCAGAGATTTGCCATCGGCTACTTGGAGACCGGCGCCTGGCCCGCCGCGGCGTGGTCGAATGTGTCGCCCTCGTCGTGCGTCGCCGGACCCTGATCGTGGAGCGTGAACGGCGATTTGCGTCCCACGACCCGGCAGTCCCCCTTGAAGAGCTTGAGCCGGATCGTCCCGGTCACCCGCTGCTGAATGTGCTGCATGAACGCGTCGACGGCCGAACGCGTCGGCGAGAACCAGTGGCCGTTGTAGACGATGTCGGCGTACTCCTGCGACAGACGCTGCTTCAGACGCTGCAGCTCGCGGGGGGTGACGAGTCCCTCGAGCTCGCGGTGCGCGGTGTGGAGCAGAAGCGCCGCGGGCGCTTCGTAGATTTCGCGCGACTTGCTGCCGACGGCCCTGTTCTCGACCATGTCGATGCGGCCGACACCATGGACGCCCGCGATCGTTTCGAGCGAGCCGATGAGCTCGACGAGCGACATCTCGACGCCGCTGACGGAGGCTGGCACACCGTTCCGCCACTCGATCTCGACATACGCGGGCACGTCTGGCGCGTCGGCCGGCGATTTCGTGAGCGTATAAATATCGTCGGGCGGCTCTGTCCACGGATCTTCGAGGACGCCGCACTGGATGGAGCGGCCCCAGAGATTTTGATCCGTACTGTAGGGGCTCTCCGGCGGGGCCGACACGGCAATCTTCCGTACGCGCGCGTATTCGATGGCTTCCCGCAGCGTCATGGCCCATTCGCGGGCCGGGGCGATGACCGTCATCTTCGGGTCGAGGGCGCGAACCGAGACGTCGATGCGCACCTGGTCGTTGCCCTTTCCGGAGCAGCCATGGGCAATCGCCGGTGCGTTCTCCATGTGCGCAATCTCGACGAGCTTTTTGGCAATCAGCGGCCGCCCGAGCGCGGTTGCCAGCGGATACCGCTCTTCGTAGAGCGCATCCGCCTGCAGTGCGGGAAGGATGTAGTCGCGCGCAAACTCTTCGCGGACGTCGAGTACGTGGCACCGCGCCGCGCCGGTCGTCATCGCGCGCTCGCGAATCTGGCTGAGCTCGCGCCCAGGACCCATATCGAGCGTGACGGCGATGATTTCGGCGCCGTATTTCTCTTTGAGCCAGGGGATGGCGATCGAGGTGTCGAGCCCGCCGGAGAAGGCGAGAATGATTCTTGTCACGCGAACTGTGACCACTCTTCCAGCTGCTTCGCCAGCGCTTTTGCGTGACGCGCATCCTGCGAGATGACGAGAATCGTGTCGTCGCCCGCGAGCGTGCCGACCACCTCCTGAAGCTTCGCGCGATCGATCGCGAGCGCAAGCGGCTGCGCCAGGCCCGGCCCCGTACGGACGACGATGAGCTGCTGGACGCATGCGACGGCGCTGGCGTATTCGGCCATGGCCTTCTGCAGCGCCATACCAGCGTTCGGCGGCACCAGAGGCTCCGAGCCCTGCTGCTGGTAAGCACCGTCCGACGACCGCTTGACCAGGCCGAGGTCGCGGATGTCCCGCGAGAGAGTGGCCTGCGTGACGTCGTAGCCGCGCGCTTTCAAGCGCGTGCGCAGTTGTTCCTGGCTGTGCACCTGTTCGCCGGCGATCAGTTCGAGGACGACGGCCTGGCGGCGTACTTTCATAACCATACAGAGCTGCGAATTATCATACACACTTTTCCGTAGGTATGCTGTATATTTATGCTTCGCGATGGATACTTCCTCATTGACCGATCGTGCCGTCGTGCCCGCCGCCTCGGGTGAATCCGTGAAGGTCGGCATCGCCGGCGCCAGCGGATTCGCCGGGCAGGAGCTGCTGCGGCTGCTCGCCGGCCATCCGCACGTGCGGATCACCGGCGCGATGTCGTCGTCGCCGGACGGTCCACCGCGCACGCTGCCGGCGCTGGCGAAGATCTGGGATGGCGTCATCGAACCGTTTTCGGCCGAAAGGCTGGTCGCCGGTGCCGACCTCGTGTTCCTGGCCCTGCCCGAGGAAGCCGCTGCGCAACTCGCGCCCATGCTCGTCGAACGGGGCCTGCGCGTCATCGACCTGTCCGGGGCATTCCGGCTCCGCGACGCGGCGGCGCGCGAGAAATGGTATCCGGCCACGAAGCTCGGCTCGCTGCGCCCGGTGTATGGACTGACGGAGCGGAACTACGATGCCGTGCAGAAGGCCAGGTTGATAACCAATCCAGGGTGCTACCCGACGGCGGCGCTGCTCGCGCTCGAGCCGCTCGCGGAAGCGGGCCTGCTGATTGGCGACGTCGTCATCGACGCCAAATCGGGCGTTTCCGGCGCGGGCAAGAAGCCGAGCGAGCGGACGCATTTCTCCGAGAACCATGGCAGCGTATCTGCGTACGGTGTGTTCGGCCACCGTCACCAGCCGGAAATCGAACAGGAGCTCGGCGCGCCCGTGACATTCGTGCCGCACCTGGTGCCGCTCGACAGGGGCATTCTGGAGACCATTTACGCAAGGGTGCGACCGGGTACGACGTCCGCACAGGTGGGCGATGTGATGAGCGCGGCATATGCGGACGCGCCGTTTGTCCGCGTCACGGGTGAGACGCTTCCGGAGATCAAGCACGCGGCCTACACGAACTTCTGCGACATCGGCTGGCGGGTGGACACCTCGGGCGGCCGCATCGTGCTCGTGGCGGTACTCGACAATCTTGTGAAGGGTGCGGCCGGGCAGGCGATTCAGAACATGAACGTGATGCTCGGCCACGACGAGCGCACAGGGATTCTGCCCGTCAAATGAAGAACCCGGTTGTCGTGAAATTCGGCGGAGAGCTGCTCGAGGGTCCCGAACGCGTTGCGGCGCTTGCCGCGATGCTGGCGAAGTTGAGCCGCACGACCGCACCCGTCATCGTCCATGGGGGTGGCCGGGAGATCGACGCAGCGCTCGCGCGTGTGGGGATTGCGAAACGCCAGGTGGACGGCCTTCGCATTACCGACGAACCGACGCTCGAGATTGTCGTCGGCGTGCTGGCGGGGCTGGTGAATACGCGGCTGGTCGCCGCCCTGGGAGCCGCGGGTGTGCGCGCCGTCGGCCTGACGGGAGCTGACTCTGGTATCGGGCGCGTGAAGGCGGCACCGCCGCATATGGCGACCAGCGGTGCGACGGTCGATCTCGGTCGTGTCGGAGAGCCGGTGGGCAGGGAAAAACCGGCGCTGCTCCTGGATCTCTGCCGCAAGGGCTACGTGCCGGTGATTTCGAGCATCGGCGCGTCCCGCGACGGGCAGTTGTTCAATGTGAACGCCGACACGCTGGCTGCGCACCTGGCCGGACGCCTCAACTCGCCGCGGCTCGTCATCGCGGGCGCGACGGCCGGTGTGTTCGATCACGATGGCTCGACTATCGCCGACATGACATTCGGCGATGTGGACGCGCTTGTCGGCGGTGGAGGCGCAACGGCGGGCATGATCGCCAAACTCGACGCGTGCCGAGGCGCCATCGAAAGCGGCGTACGCGAAGTATTCGTCGCCGACGGGAATGATCTTGCCGGGCTTCTGGTGCTCGCGCGCCACGGACGCGCCGCCGGTGCCGGCAAAAGCACACGAATCATTAAGGGCAAGGCGGCGTCGAGCCGACAAGTGAAGAGGAAGGCATCATGAGTCACGTCCGGGATCTCGAGTCGAAGCACGTCGTCCAGACCTACCGCCGAACGCCTATCGTGCTGGTGCGCGGCAAAGGTGTGCGCGTGTACGACGAAGATGGACGCGAGTACATCGACCTTCTGGCGGGCATTGGCGTCGGCGCACTCGGCCATGGTCACGAAGGCCTGGCCAGGGCCATAGCCGAACAGTCGCGCGAGATGATCCACTGCTCGAACCTGTTCTTTCATCCGCTGCAGGGACAGGTCGCCGAGCGTCTCGCCCGGCTCTCAGGGCTTTCTCGATCATTCTTCTGCAACAGCGGCGCAGAGGCTGTCGAGGCCTGCCTCAAGTTTGCGAGGCGCTACTGGCACACGAAGGGGCAGAAAGACCGGACCGAGATCATCGCGATGGAAGGCGACTTCCACGGCCGGACGATGGGCGCGTTGTCGACGACATGGAACGAGCCCTATCGCACGCCGTTCATGCCGCTTCTGCCGAACGTCAGGTTCGTGCCGGTGAACAACCCGGCAGCGCTGCGCGAGGCGGTGAGCGACAAGACCGCGGCGATCATCCTGGAACCGATTCAGGGCGAAGGCGGCGTGCGTCCGTTGACGCAGGAGTTCGCGAACGCGGTGAGCGACGTCTGCCAGCGGACGGGCACGCTGCTCATCGCCGACGAAGTGCAGTGCGGGCTCGGCCGCACCGGCCAGGCGTTCTATTTCCAGAAGCTCGGCATGAGTCCCGATCTGGTCTCGGTCGGCAAGGCACTGGCCGGCGGTGTGCCGATGGGCGCCGCGCTTGTCAAAGAAGAAGTGGCGGCCGAGCTCGCGTACGGCGACCACGGCACCACCTTTGGTGGAAATCTTCTCGCGTGCCGCGCAGCGCTCGTCTGTCTCGACCAGATCAGCGATGGCCTGATGGCTCACGTCAGGAAAACCGGCGCTCATCTCGAAGCCCGGCTGCGCGACCTGCAGAAAAAGCATCCAGCGATTGTCGAGATTCGCGGCGCGGGCCTGATGTGGGGTCTCGAACTGAACATCGATGCCGCCCCTGTACACGAAGCCGCCATCCGGCAGGGTGTGCTGGTCAACCGGACGGCCGGAACGGTTATCCGGCTGTTGCCTCCGCTCGTCATCACAGAAGCGGAGCTCGATCGGGCACTTGGTCTACTAGACGCCGCCTTCAGCGAGGTCTTGGCAGGAGCCACCACATGAAAAAGTCCGTTCGTCGACGAGCCGCCGTGCTGCGGACAGCAGCCCGGGGCGACGCCAGGCGTATTCACGATCTGATTCAGCGCAATCAGCAGACCGGGCACCTTCTGCCGCGCCAGCTGAGCGAGCTGGAGGCCCGTATCGATCGCTTTGTCGTGGGCGTGGACGGCCGCGGAGCCATCATTGCCTGCGGCGAGCTCGCCCCGCTCAGCTCGTCGCTCGCCGAGATCCGCTCGCTCGTCGTCGGCGAAACGCGCCGCGGCGAAGGCCTGGGCCGACGTATCGTCGACGAGCTACGAGTCCGTGCGCAGGGAGCAGGCTTCGACGACATCTGTGTTTTCGCCCATCAACCGGCGTACTTCGCGCACATGGGCTTTTCCATTGTTCCGCACACCTGGCTGCCGGAGAAAATCATGGCCGACTGCCGAACCTGTCCCCTGTTCAGAAAGTGTGAACAATTCGCGATGGTGATGGATCTCGACATTACGCCTGAGATCCAGCCCAATGCTCACGTGCATGTCTGATACAGCCACCCGGACCGAGACGAGAATCAAGACAATCGAGGGCGGTGTCACTGCGCCGGCCGGCTTCAAAGCCGCCGGCGTCTATGCCGGCATCAAGCCGGCGACGCATGCGTGGCCGCTCGACGTGATGCTGCTGACCGCCGATCGCCCGGTCTCGGCGGCAGCGGTGTTCACGACGAACAAGACGATTGCGGCGCCGGTGATCGTTTCGCGCGACAACCTCGCAGCCTCGAAGGGGCACGCACGGGCGATTATCTGCAACAGCGGCTGCGCCAATGCGTGCACCGGCGATGCAGGCAACCAGGTGGCGCGCTCGACGGTGCAGTTTGTCGCGCATCAGCTGGGATGCCGCCCCGAGGAAGTGCTCGTCGCCTCAACCGGCGTCATCGGGGTCGACCTGAACCTGGAGAAGGTGACCGCTGGGGCCACGAAGGCGCTCGCCGCGCTCGGCCGGGACCAACATCACAACGCCGTGCTCGCCATCATGACGACGGATCCGTTTCCGAAAGAAACGGCGGTGCGTGTGGAAACCGCGGCTGGAACCTTTCACGTCGGCGGTATGGCGAAGGGCTCGGGCATGATCGAGCCGATGATGGCGACCATGCTCGGGTTTCTCACGTGTGACGCCGAGGTCGACCCCGCACTGTTGAAGAGAGCGCTGACGGCCGTGACGCGCGACACCTTCAACGCGATCACCGTCGATGGCGAGTGCTCGACCAACGACACCGTGTTTGCGATGGCCAACGGCGCGAGCGGTGTGGTCGTCGACGAGACCTTGTATCCGGCGCTCGAGGCCGGCTTGCGCGCCGTATCAAAGGAACTGGCGATTGCCATCGTCCGGGGTGGAGAGGGCGCCACCAAGCTGGTCCGCATCCACGTGACCGGCGCATCCGAGTGGGGGCACGCCGAACGCGCGGCTCGCACCATCGCGAACTCGCTGCTGGTGAAGACGGCGATTCACGGAGGCGATCCGAACTGGGGCCGCCTGATTGCCGCGGCGGGCCGCTCCGGCGTCCCGTTCGCGCTCGCGCACGCGGCGGTGCGCATCGGCGGCATCGTGCTGTTCGAGCAGGGCCAGCCCTTCGACGCCAACGCCCAGAAAGCGGCAGCCCATCTGTCGGGCAAGGACATCGACATCGAGGTCGACCTGGGCACGGGCGGCCCAGAGCAGGCAACGATCTGGACCTGCGATTTGAGCGCAGAGTACGTCAGAATCAACGCGGATTATCGTACGTAGTGTCCCGCTAACGTAGTGTCCGGCTTTAGCCGGACCTTTTAAAGATGCCATCATCCGTTCGGACCAAGGATTTCGTGTCGATGCTCGACTTCGAGCCGTCAGAGCTCGAAGCGTGCCTTGGTCTGGCTGCCCGTGTGAAGCGCGATCGCATACTCGGCAAGAAGGCGCCGACGGCAAACGCGCTCGGCGGCGCACACGTCGCGCTGATCTTCGAGAAGCCGTCGCTGCGCACAATCTCCACGTTCGAAATCGCCGTGCGCGAGCTCGGCGGCGATGTCATCACGCCATTTCCCGTCGCCGCACTCAGCGAGCGCGAACCGGCCGTCGACGTGGCTCGCAATCTCGAGCGCTGGGTCAAGTGCGTGGTCATGCGCACGTTTCATCATTCAACGCTGCTGGAGTTCGCAAAGGCGGCGCCACGTCTCCACGTCGTGAACGCGCTCAGCGACATGGAACACCCCTGCCAGGCCCTCGCAGACCTCCAGACGATGAAGGAAGTCTGGGGCGACTGGAAAGGACGCACCGTCACCTTTGTCGGCGACGGGAACAACGTCGCGACATCGCTCGCACAGGGCGCCGTGATGCTCGGCACGTCGTTCCACATCGCGTCACCCGAAGGTTACGAGCTTCCCGCCAGCGTCGTCGAACAGGCGAAGCAGGCGGCACGCCATGGGGCGCACATCCGGTTGTTCCGCGATCCGGCAGAAGCGGTCAAGGGTGCCGACGCGGTGTACACCGACGTCTGGACGTCAATGGGCCAGGAATCCGAAGCCGCCGCCCGGAAGCGCGCATTCGAGGGTTATCAGGTAACCGCCGCGATCATGCGCCACGCCAACGATCGTGCGGCCTTCATGCATTGCCTTCCGGCGCACCGCAACGAGGAAGTCGCGGCCGACGTCTTCGAGTCGCCGGTATCCGTCGTCTTCGATCAGGCTGAGAACCGGCTGCACAGTCAGAAGGCCCTGCTTTTGACGTTGATGGCTAATCGCACCGCCGCCGCCTGACCTTCGGCTCGTCCTATGGCTGCTCCGTGGACGCGGCACTACGATCCTGAAGTCCCTCCGAGTCTCGCGCCGTACCCGGAAAAGACGCTCGTCGACTATCTGCGAGAGACGGCCGTGGCCCGTCCAGGGTCGCCCGCCATCCTGTTCAAAGGCCGCAGCATCTCGAACGCGGAGCTCGACCGACTGAGCGGCCGATTCGCGGCCTGGCTGCGGGGCGTCGGGGTTCGTAAAGGCGACCGCGTCGCGCTTCTGCTGCCGAACTCTCCCCAATTTCTGATTGCCGAGTTCGGCGCATGGAAAGCGGGAGCCACGGTGCTGCCACTGAACCCGTTGTACACCGGCAGCGAATTGCGCGAGCCCCTGAAAGCCGCCGGCATCGAAGTCGTTGTCACCCTCACTCCCTTCTACAAACGCCTGAAGGAGATTCAGCGGCAAACGGCTCTAAGGTGCATCGTGGCGACCAGCATCAAGGAGTATCTGCCGCCGCTTCTACGCGCGCTGTTTGTGCTCTTGAAGGAAAAGAAAGAGGGCCATCGCATCGAGCTAGAGCCCGACGACGCGTGGTTCCAGGATTGCCTGAAAGGGGACGCGTCAGCGGCAGCTCCCGCTGGGGGCCCGGCACCTGACGACCCGGCCATCATGCTGATGAGCGGCGGCACGACCGGCGTGCCGAAAGCCGTCGTCGGCCCACATCGTGGCCTGGTCGCCGCAGGTCTCCAGCTTGCCAAGTGGTTGCATCCTCCGGCTGGGCGAGGTGTCCCCGCGGCATATCAGGACATTGCCCTGGTCCCGTTGCCGCTCTTTCACGTGTACGCCTGCGTCGGCGTGCAGAGCCACTCGATCATCAGCCGGACGCCCATGGCGCTCGTGCCGAACCCCCGCGACATCGCGGACCTGCTCAAGACGATCGAGACCGTGCGGCCGACACTGTTCAGTGCGGTGCCTGCGCTGTTCATCGCGTTGCTCAATCATCCAAAGGTCAGGAGCCGGTCGGTCGACTTCACATCCCTTCGCGCGTCCTTCTCCGGTGCGGCTCCGCTGATGGCCGCGACGAAGGCACAGTTCGAAGAGCTGACCGGCGGCCGAATCGTCGAAGGGTATTCGCTGACCGAAGCGATGATGGCGTGCATCGTCAATCCGCTCGACGGCATCAACAAAGTCGGCTCGGTGGGTATTCCTCTTCCGGACGTCGAGGTCGCGGTCGTCGATACCGAATCGGGCACGCGCTTTCTGCCGAACGGAGAGATCGGCGAGATCATCCTTCGTGCGCCGCAATTGATGACCGGCTATTTCGACAACGCCCAGGAAACCACACGTTCTCTGCGCGTCCATCCCGAGGCGCCTCCTGCCGCATCGGGACACGGACCCTGGCTCCACACAGGGGACCTCGGTTACCTCGACGAAGACTTCTATCTGTTCATCGTCGACCGGCAGAAGGACCTCATCAAGACGAGCGGCTACCAGGTGTGGCCACGCGAGATTGAAGAGGTGCTGGCCTCCCACCCGTCGGTACTGGAGGTCGGTGTCGCCGGCGTCCCGGATGAGGTCAAAGGAGAGGTCGTAAAGGCATGGATCGTCAAGCGCGCCGGCACGAATCCCACCATTGAGGAACTACGCGCGCATTGCCGGCAACACCTGGCACCGTACAAGGCACCCGCGCACGTGGAGTTCAGGGAGTCGCTACCGAAGACCATGGCTGGGAAAGTGCTTCGCCGTGTGCTCGTCGCGGAGCACGCGCAGGCTACGGGCTCCGGGCTTCCGGCTTCGGGATCGTAGGCTGCTATGTGCCGGGATCGTCGCCCGAAGGGCCGTAGATCGACGGCACCTTGGCGCCCATAGGGCGCAGATAGCTCGAAAGCTGGCCGCGGTGGTGCACGGCGTCGAAGAGAAATCCGAATAGCATGTCTCCGAGCGTGGTTTCCCAGACTGGTTTGCCCTCCATCAGCAGGCGCGCCGGACCGTCCCACTTCGCATCGTCCACGGTGGCAAGCCGAGCTTCGAGCGCGGCGGCGTGCTTCTCGTACTCGGCAATCGATTCCGCGATGCCCGGTGACGGCTTGTAGACGTAATTCACCTCGCCGTGGTCGATCAGCTCGCATGCGTCATGAAGCTCAGTCGCCAGCAGCCAGGCTATGTCACCCGCCGACGTGGATCGAGGGTGTGGCGTGTATGCCGCCTGGTCCAGAGGCACGGCCTTCATGACTTTGATGAACGTCGGCTTCTCCGCTTTGAAGCACTGTCTGTAGTAGTCGAGGACATTCTTCACAATGCTCTCCTCAATCGATTTCAGATTGCGAACATCGTGGCGAAATGTATCATTCCGCCTGGCTGCCTAACAGGGCGATGGAGCCGACGGCGCCGACGAATCGAGAGCGCCGAGGACAAAGGCTTTGGCCTCCAGGCTTCGGGCCTCCGGCCAGAAGTCTGAAGCCGGAAGCCTGCAGGATTGATTTTTTGAAGGCCTACGTCATCACCGCCGGCGCCGTGTTTGGCGTGCTCACTTTGGTGCACATCTGGCGCATCATCGTGGAGCCTCACCTGGCCTCAGACCTGTGGTTCATCCTCACTACATTCGCATCGGGAGCGCTTAGTATTGGAGCCTGGCTCGTCGCGAGGCGCGCACGGCCGGCTTCCGGCTCCGGGCTGCAGGCTTCTGGCCCGAAGTCTGAAGCCTGAGAAGGAGACAACATGTCCGATAGTCTTTCCGGAGCTTCGCGTAGGGACTTCCTGATGACTGGCACTTCAGTCATCTTCGCGACGCAGCTCGGCGCCACTCAACCGCTCGGTGCGCAACGCATCGGCCAGACGAACTCTCAGGTGACGCCGGTGAAGGCCCTCGTCTTTGATACCTTCGGCACCGTCGTCGACTGGCGTACGTCGGTGAAACAGGAAGTCGAGCTGCTGGCGAAGCGGAAGGGTCTGACGGTGGACGGGGCAAAGTTCGCCGATGCCTGGCGTGCCGGGTACCGGCCAAGCATGGATCGCGTCCGCAAGGGCGAGCTGCCCTGGACCAAGCTCGATCGACTCCATCGAATGACGCTCGACCGCATTCTCATCGACTTCGGCATCTCGACGCTCTCCGAAACCGAAACCGATGCGCTCAATCGTGCATGGCACCGGCTGCGCCCATGGCCGGACGCCGTTGCCGGACTCACGCGGCTGAAAAAGAAATTTACGATTGCGCCGCTTTCGAACGGCAATGTCTCGCTGATGACGAATATGGCGAAACATTCGGGGCTTCCGTGGGATTGCATCCTGGGAGCCGAGCTCATTCAGCACTACAAGCCTGATCCTGAGGTATATCAATCTGCCGCAGACCTGCTCGACCTCACTCCTGGAGAAGTCATGATGGTCGCGGCCCATTCGGGAGACCTGCGCGCGGCGAAAGAGGTGGGACTCAAGACGGCGTTCGTGGCGAGACCGCTCGAGTTTGGACCAAACGGCAAGCCCGATCTGAAAGCGGATTCATCTGTCGATGTGTCGGCGAAGGATTTCAATGATCTAGCGACCCAACTCGGTGCGTGATGCCAGACTTACAGCGCCCTCACTTCGATACTCGACTGCTCTAGACCCAATCGAACCGCGGCGGCGATCTCCGCCGCATGCGGTGTATCACCGTGCACACAGATCGTGTCCACCTTGAGCGCAAACGTCGAGCCGTCGCGCGCGATCACTCTGCCATCGCGCACCATCCGAACGGCCCGCTCGACGGCCTGGCCCGGCTCCGCCAATACCGAATCAGCGAAATGCCGCGGCGTCAGCGTGCCGTCAGACTCGTACGATCGATCGGCGAACGCCTCGGCCGCAACAGAGAGGCCAAGCCGCAAGCCCGCCGAGAGCAGCTCCGACCCAGGCAATCCCATCAGCACCAGACCAGCATCGAATGACGCCACAGCCCGCGCGATGGCTTCCGCGACTTCGGCGCGACGGACGCTCATGTTGTAGAGCGCGCCGTGCGGCTTCACATGGCGCAGCCTCGTGCCTTCGGCTTTCGCGACAGCGCTCAGCGCTCCCACTTGATAGAGCACGAGGTCGGCAATTTCCTGGGGCTCGAGCTGCATCTCTCGACGCCCGAATCCGACGAGATCCGGAAATCCCGGATGTGCACCAATCGAGACACCTGCGCGTGATGCGGCGCGAACCGTGCGCCGCATCACTGACGGGTCACCGGCGTGAAATCCGCACGCGATGCTACCCGACGTGATGCTGCGCAGCAGAAGGTCGTCGTTCCCGGTGCTGTAGATGCCGAACGACTCGCCGATGTCGGCGTTCAGGTCGATCTTTAGTGGCGTGGGCCCCTCGCCCTTCTCCGGGCCGGACGGCTCCATCAGTAGTTCTCGGAGTCTTCGGGAGTGATCTTCCCCGGCATGCCGAGCGCGAATTCTTCGCCCCAGCGGCCGGGGCCATCGATGTGGATGCCGAACTGATCGAGCATTCGAACGACGCTGTGGTTGACGAGGTCGTCAACCGACTCGGGCCGCTGGTAAAAGCCCGGCATCGGCGGACAGATGACGACACCCATCCGCGACAGCTTCAGCATGTTCTCGAGATGAATTTCGCTCAGCGGAGCTTCGCGCGGCGCCAGCAGCAGCCTGCGCCTCTCTTTCAAGACGACGTCCGCCGCGCGATGAACGAGGTTGTCGCCCAGTCCGTGCGCGACCGAACCGAGCGTCCGCATACTGCACGGCACAATCGCCATGCCCATGGTAAGAAACGAGCCGCTCGAAATAGCAGCCCCCTGGTCGCCTGGCAGATATGTGACGGTCGCCAGGCGCTGAACCTCGTCGACCGTCCAGGTTGTTTCGTGGATCAGGGTGCGCCGTCCCCAGGGGCTGATGACGAGGTGTGTCTCAATGCCGGCATCGCGCAGCATTTCCAGCATCCGCACACCGTAAATGGCACCCGTGGCTCCGGTGATGGCGACGATCAATCGTTGGGGGCTCACGGTGCGCAGTATATCCCCCGAATGACCCGCCTTCGCGAAGACGCTACGGCGGACAAGTCGCCTGAAAAAAAGAGGGGCATCGCTGTCGCGATGCCCCAAGATCACGCCGTCGGCCCGGCTCCCCCAGCTCACGGCACCAGCCGCGTTTTACAGGTCGACGACGCACCCCCCTTAATCGCAAGGGGCGGGCCATCAGAATTGCTGGGAATTTTGCAGATCTGCTCGTCTTGTGATTGCGGAACTGTGATGCAAATTACAGAACTGGCGGGTCTACAAGGCAAGACCCGCCCTACTACATGGCAGCGCCTTCGGGGTACTGCAGCGCCAGCCGCAGCTCCTTGGCCAGCGACTCGACGGTTGTGCCAGCGCGCTTCCACTGCCCCTCTGTCTCGAAGCGGAGATCGCCGATGCGACGGCCCCACGGCGCGATGACGCGCCCGATGGCGCGGAAGTCGCCGCGCTCGGCATGTTCCTGGTCGAGACGCCGGACGACATCGGGGGCCACGCGGATGAACGCGCGAAGGGCCGTCGCGCTCTTGATGCTGTATTTACGCCCGTTCCACGCGCCGCCGAAGACGAGCGCGATCTGCTTGAAGTAGTTCACGAAGAACTTCTTCATGTCTTCGTAGAAGGCGGACTTGTTCTTCGAGCCGAACGCATCGGCCGCGAACAGCTTCTTCAGTTCCTGGGCGAGTGGTGCCTGCGCAACTCGCCCGGTACCGACGCCGAGCAGCTTGATCTCACCGGCCAGAGGAGAATCGTCACGATCGTTCAACGCCCGCACGATGTCGTGCGCAATCGCAAGCGCATCGTCCCGGTACAACTGGCGGCCCGACAGGCTGACGAGATGCGAGGCGTTGAGGCGCGTGTGCTTGGCGTTGATCGTGACGAACATCTGCACCACGTGGTCTTCCGGCAGCCGATCGAAAATAATCGCCGGCACCGAAAAATCCTCTTCGCCGAACCTGTCGATGTCCGCGTGCAGAGCGAGGAGGCGGTGCTGACCGTCGATCGCACGCAGGATGCCCTCGCGCTCGGGCACCTTCAGCACCCCGACTCGTGAATTGTCGTCAACCGACTGGAAGTTGAGGCGTTCGTCGCACGAGATGATGACGGCGCCAGGTATCGACGGCAGGTCGCGCGCCTGCCGGCACTGTTCGTAATACTGCACGAGCTCGTCGATCTTGCGGCGGATGATCTGCCGTTGGTACGCTTTCTCATTGGACGCGATGCGCCGCTCCAGCAGGTCCCAGTTGACCTTGGAGGGGGTGCCTCGGCGCTTCCCGCCGCGAACCGGCGGCTCGGCTTGCTGGCCATAGCTCAGGACTTCGAACCGCACGAGCTTGTCGATGTCACTCGCGGTCAGGGAAGCCTGGTAGAACTGGACTCCGAATTGCTGCATCCGGATGGCGGCGACGTTGATCATAGGGATACTGTCGGGCCGAAAACCGAGTTAAAAAGGCACGAGATTTTCACAGAATCTAGGTCGATTTATATAACAGATTTGCTGTCAGTTAGATAGATGGCGCTCGGCTCGACGATCCGGTTCTTCAGCCGGACGAGGCCCAGGAGAAGGAGTGTGAAAATCAGGTAGGCGGCAACCGTCTGCTCAAGAGTCAGCGCCCTGCGAATCGGCCTGCTGAAAAAGCCGTACACCATCTCGACGTGAACCCAGTACACGAACAGCGATGCCCTGCCCAGCTCCCCTAAAGGATTCCACGAACGAAGTTTAGGTCCCCACGGCAGGTGCTCCCAGAGATAACCCACCGGGAGCAGCAGCGTCAGAAGACCGGCGCGAAGAATGAAGAACGTCGGCGAGCTCGTCCAGAACTCGGAGCGGGGATAGATCGATGGGCGGAACGACGCCGCATAGCCGACCAGGGCCATAGCCACGCCGGCCAGAACCAACCTGAGTTGCAGGCGCCTGGTCTGGTCGGGCGCTCTCAACCCGTCGATGACTTCTCCCAGGGCAGCCCCTATGAAGACGAAACCGGTCCAGGGAAAAAGTGTGAAATTCGTACGGCCTGGGGATGGACGGAAATACCACTCGACCGGATCGGGCAGCCAGTCGAGCAGGCTCGTTGTGCGCACGATCGGTGTCAGGAGGGCGATCGCAGCCGCTGCGGCGGCCAATAGCACGGTGCGCGCGCTCTTCTTGACTGTCAAAGCCCCGGTCATCGCTGCAAAGGCGATGGCCGGTCCCATCACATTGAGGATGTCGACTTTCAGCAGGCTGGCTGCGCTGTAGCCGCCGCTCAGGATGTAGGACTGCAGCCGGAACAGGAAGGCGAGGCCGAAAATCTGCCATCCGCGCCTCTGCGCGGCCCTCCATGACGCGGCGAAATCGCCCGTTCTGCGGTATTTGGATTCGGCCGACAGCACGACGGCCACCCCGGCGAGAAACAGGAACAACGGCGCGCCGAAACCGCCAAGGACCATGGCGTAGCCGAATAACGGGCGCGCACGGTCCTCGATGCGCATCCACGAGTCGAAGACATGTGCCTCGACCATGATGAGCACAGCCACCCCGCGCACCCAGTCGAGGTACGCGTGCCTGACTGGCTGGCTCATCGCGTCGGCAGATGGATTTCCGTGTTGCCGAGCTTCAGTTCGCGGGCGCTATTCCAGCTGAATGAATCGTTTGCGGGCGGAGAGGTATAAAACAATCTGCCGGTCCTGACCTCGAAGACTTCGACCCACGTCGTGCCGGCGTTGCTCACCAGCAGGGCCAAGAGCACTCCATCGGGCGACCAGCGCGGGTGCGAGAACATCCGATAGCTGAATTCCATCGCGCCACCGTATGGCACCTTCGATTCAACGCGGAGAAAGCCTTCATTAGAGCTCGCGGTGAATAGCCATAAGCCGTCTGCGGCGGTGACGGCCAGACGACGGCCGTCAGGCGACCAGGCTGGGTCGCACGCACCCCTGCCAGCCCCAACCCTCTGGAGTTTCGAGGGCTCACCCATCCACACAGCGGTACCTCGGATGGTTTTCGGGCCATCCTGTACCGTCGGCTCCCCGGTCTCGGCGCAAAGGGCGACACGTGAACCGTACCGGTCCTGATTGATGACTGAGACCGCTCCTGGAGGAAGGGATACTTGCGCGAACACGATCTGGGACGATGCCAGGAGGCAGCAGGCAACGAGGTCGTGAATTTTCGCGACCGGCATCGGCCCTAGTTTACCTGCGCGGGTGTCTGCGCGGGAAAGGGCTTGCGGTTGCCGAAAATCCACGCAAACGCGAGCCAGCCCATCGGCATCAGCACGAGCAGATACGTCAGGTATTTGCCATACAGTCCGTCCGGACCGTACGGCTCAGTGGCGGCATGCAGCGGTTCGCTGTAAGGGAACACGTTCGCCTCGGCGAGCTCATGGAAGCCGTAGATGAGCAACTGGACGACGAAAATCATGAGAAATACCGCGGTGACCTGGAAGAAGAGCCCCAGATTGACGCGATGACCGTACCGCGACCACAGAGACGCGACGAACGCGGCGAGCGCGATGCCAGCTACAGCGCCGACCACCATGTCGATGGCCTTGATCTGAAACAGCAGCGTGCCCATCAGAAGCGCTGTTTCCATCCCTTCGCGGGTAATCATCAGCAACGTGAATAGAAACACGCCGGCGAACGCAGCTCCGGCGTTTTTCATCGCCGATGTCTGGAGGTGACCTTCGATGTCTTTCTTGATGCGCTTCGCATGACGCCACATGTGCACCGTCAGCGAGGCTACCGATATGGCCGCCACGAGCGCCAGCATGCCCTCCCACAGCGCCTGATTTCGAGCCTGATAAAACAGCCAGGCGGCTGCAACGCTCAGCACTACTGATGTCCCAATGCCCCAATGTACGGCGGGGATCAACTCCAAGCGACGGCTCTTGCGAAGATAGGCAAGGCTGATGGCGATGATCAAGAAAGCTTCGAGGCCTTCGCGGAGCGTGATGACAAACGCCTGCAGCATATTTTTTGCACGAGGGTCCAGCAAGGCGCACCGGAAACTGAGACTCGATCTCCTTTTCCAAGTGTAAACAACGGATATCCGACCGGTCAAGTCGGATTTCTCGGATTGCATGCGTATCACGATGTACGTAAACTATTGAAAACCCATGAAGTTACGAAGTTCTCTTCTGTCTGGAATGTGGCTACTTTGCGGGGGTCTAACCCTGTTTGCCCAACAGGCGACGTTTCGGACCGGCACCCGCACCGTCGCCCTGTACTCGACGGTCACTGACGGCCAGAAGCGCCTTGTCCCCGACCTCGCGCAGGAAGACTTCGAAATCTTCGATAATGAGAAGCCACAGACCATCGACCTCTTCCTCAACGAAGTGCAGCCGATTACCGTCGTCGTGATGCTCGACACGAGCGCGAGCATGACCGGTAACCTCGAACTGCTCTCGCGCGCGGCCGAGCAGTTCCTCATCCGGATGCTGCCGAAAGACAAGGGCATGGTCGGGGCCTTCAACGACAAAATCGAGTTCTTTCCGGAGACCTTCACGAGCGACCGCGACCGGCTGATTGCCTCGCTCAAGGAGCTCGACTTCGGCAACCCGACCCGGCTCTACGACGCCATCGCGGCCAGCATGGATCGCCTGCACAAAATTGACGGCCGGCGCGTGGTGCTCGTCTTCACCGATGGCGACGACACCAACAGCCGCGTCAACGGCGGCGACGTGCTCGAGCAGGCGCGGCAGAACGAAGTGATGATTTATGCGATCGGCCTGCGCAGCGACTACTTCAATGGCTCTCGACAAGTTCGCACGAAGCCGGATAGCGGGTTGAAGCGGCTGGCCGAGGAAACGGGCGGCGGCTACTTCGAGCTCGAAAAATCGGCCGACCTCGCCCCGACCTTCACCCGCGTCGCGCAGGAGCTGCATAGTCAGTACGTGCTGGGCTTCACCCCCGCGCTGCTTGACGGCAAGGTCCACCGGCTCATCGTCCGCACCAAACGTCCCGGTATGGTCGTTCGCGCGCGCCGCAGCTACGTGGCATCAGCTGAATCGAACTGACGCACTATTCGCAGATTGGTAGATTGGTAGATTCAGAGATCGTTAATCTGACAATCTACGAATCTGCCAATCTACCAATTCACGAACTCGTGAAAACCCGTCACCTTAGCTGATGCTTCAATCAGCGGTGTGATCAAGTGCACGTCGCCCGCCGTCTCTCTGCTCAGCACGCTGGCCTGAAGCACGGTTCCAAGAATCCCCTCGTGGAGAAAGTGCTGACCGTCGGCGATGAGACCCATCGCATCGAGGACGGCGACCAGCGCGGCCGTTCCTGTCGCACCAGGCGAGCGGCGCAGCACCTCGCCCTGCAGCACTGTCGCGCTCCGCAGATCGGCAGCCACCCGAGGCGCCCCTGTGAAGATGGTTCCATGGATCCCTTTTATGCCGGCACCAATCGGATGACGCACCTGCACGGCGGCTTCCACTGCTTCCTTGATGTCGTGTCCCATTCGGATGAGCGCCATCTCGTGAGACATGTCGATGGGCACGCCTATGGCCTCGCTGTCGGCAATTACGTAGAACTCGCCACCGAACGCGATATCGACGGTCAGTTTGCGCGTGCCGACTTGAATCGGAAGACCTGGCGAGTGAACGAATGACGGAATGCCTGTCAGCGCGACGCCGGTCACCCGGGCGGACGACCTGTCGGCTCCGGGCGCGTAGCGTGGCCGTGCACGAACGAGGCCCGGGGGGGTATCGATGAGCACCTCCTCGAAATCTCCCTGCATGATGTCGTTCTCGAGCGCCAGGGTGACCGCCGCGACAATCGCTTCGCCCGACAGCAGTGGAAAGCCCGCCGCGTGCATCGACAGGAGTCCGGCGTGAGCGTTCGGCGACACGGGTTCCGTGAGGAGGGCGCCGTGCATGCCCCGATGCCCTCGCGGCTCGAGCATGAGCAGTTGCCGCTGCGACTCGCCGTTCTTCCGCAGCCAGATCAACTTCTCCGCCATCGTACGGCCGGGCACCGAAGGCCCACCCTTCACGATGAGCCGGACCGCCTCGCCGGCAACGTCGGCGTCGATCGTCTTTATTGCCTGCATAAAAAAAGGCGCGGCCGAAGCCGCGCCTGTTCATCCCTAATCCCTAATCCCTAATCCCCGATCCCTAGTCCCTGCAACTTACTGGGCTGTTCCGAGTTCCGCGGCGGCAGTTTCCTTCAGCCAGGCGTCGTAGGCCTCCTGCGTCTTGATCGAATAGAACCCGCGCATGCGGTAGTGGCCCAGCCCACACAGCTGCGAGCAGTTGATTTCCCAGTCTCCGGTCATCGTGGGCGTAAACCACACCGGGATGCTCTCCCCGGGAATCGTATCCTGCTTGACGCGCATCTGGATGAGGCTGAATCCGTGGATGACGTCCTTGCTGGACAGATGAATGATCGCCGGCTTGTTGACCGGCAGCGCCAGCTGGTTGATCGAGTTGAAATCGTCCTTTGCCGCCGGATCCGATCGATCGAGACCAAGCGGGTTGTCGGCGGCGACCAGTTTGATGTCGGTGCGCCCGAACTGTCCGTCGGAGCCGGGATAGTGGACGCTCCACTGGAACTGCTCGGCGACAATGCGCAACACCGTGGCGTCACTCGCGGCCGGAAATGCATCGACGCGCGCCGCCCATGCCGGAATGGCAAACGCCACGATCAGCACAAGCTCGATGAGGGCCACGCCCCATTCGATGTAGCTCGCCATGTGGCTCTTGACGCCCTGATAGTCGGCCTTCGGATGCACGCCCTTCCTGAAGCGAACCAGCGTGTACAGGAAAAACGCGCCCCAGCCCACGAACAGGATCAACATCAGCCAGTGGGTCAGAATCGTCATCCGGTCGATCTCTGCGGCGTGAGCCGATCCGGCAACCGGAATACTCAGAAACCGACTCATCCATTCGTTCATCTAGTAACTCCCTCCGTTTGACTCTTCGAACATCCTGATCCGCCGCCGCAGATAGATGAAAAAGAACCCCGCGATGGATGCCAGCATCGCAACCGTGACGATGAGCAGGGCAACGATACCGGCCTGCGCACCTTTGGTCTGGAGCGAGTCCGGGCTGCCGAAACAGACCGGGCACGCCAGCGCAAGCGCCGGCACCGCCAGCAAGGCTGCCATGTTCAGCGCGACTGAGATTTTTCTGCTAATCCCCAATCCCTAATCCCTATTTCGGCGCGCTACAGCGTGCGCGCTTTTGAAAGGAAGTAATTGCCGTACACGATGAGGCCCGCCGACGCCGCCAGTGAGGCGACGCCCAGCACCATCTGCTGATTGAACAGCCCCCACACGCCGAATCCGAGCGAAAGCAGCATGGAAAGCGTGATGAACACGATGTGAAACCACTTCAAAGACATAAATCTACCAATCAGTTCCGTGGATCGTGCCGGGGATCTTGTCGGAGTTCGTCAGCAACGGCACGAACATCATGAAGATGAAAAAGATCGCCGTCAGTGCGAGCGCCCAGTAGATGATCTTGCGCTCGTTCGACAGGTGCATGAAAAACAGCGCCACGAGCGAGCCTTTCACGATCGCGACGATGAGCGCGACAGTAATCGCCAGCGGGACCGACAGGTGCAGATAGGAAACGCCGACGGTGATGCCCGTCAGTACCATCAAAGCCCCGAAGATCATGTAGTAAATCTTGACGTGGCTTGACATGTCGTGGTGAGTCGCGTGCGCGTCCATCAATCCTCCCTATAACAGGTACAAGACCGGGAACAGGAAAATCCACACGAGGTCGACGAAGTGCCAGTACAAGCCGGCAATCTCGATTCGGTTGGTGAACCGTTCCTTCTGGGTCTGCCACATCCTGGCCCCCGGACCCCACAGGTACGAGTTCACGATGACGCCTCCCAGGATGTGCAGGCCGTGCAGGCCCGTCAGCGTGAAGTAGATCGCGTAGAAGGTGTTGTGCCACGGCCCCTCACCTGCTACGAGATGATGCTCGTATTCGAAGAACTTGACGACCAGGAACGTCAGCGACAGCAGAATCGTCAGGCCGAGGTTGAGCCTGAACTTCTTGAAGTCGTTCATCTTCAGCGACGCCCAGGCCATGACCATCGTGACCGACGAACTGATGAGCACGACCGTGTTGAAGGCCGCGAGCGGCACGCTGAGCTCTTCCGATCCGTGCGGCCACTCGGTCGATCCCACCCGCAGCAGGATGTACGACGAGAAGAGGGCCGCAAACAGCATCACTTCCGAGCCAAGGAACAGCCAGACGCCGAGCTTGCCGTTGGCCAGTCCGGTATCCGGCCGGACCTCTACTGTGTAAGGAATCTCCATTCGCTCTCCCTAGTCTTTCTGGTTTTGCGGCAGGTAGTCCTGCGACCGTCCCGGCACGCTGTATTCGTAGGGGCCGTGGAAGACCTCGGGCACCGTTTCGAAGTTGCCGTGCGCGAGCGGCGGCGACGTCGTGGCGGTCCATTCGAGCGTTGTGGCATGCCAGGGGTTGGAGCCCACGGGCTTGCCCTTCCATATGCTCCAGAAGAAATTGAAGATGAACGGAATCTGGAACAGCATCAGGCCCCAGGCGGCGTACGACATGAACTGGTTCCAGTGCAGGACCGGCTGCGCATGCGCGTACTGCACGCCGCCGTCATACAGCCGTCTGTTCACACCATGCAGACCCTGGATGAACATCGGGAAGAAGATGCCGTTGATGAAGATGAACGAGCCGACGAAATGGATCTTGCCGAGCAGCTCGCTCATCTGGCGTCCCGTCACCTTCGGGAACCAGTAGTAGATGCCGGCCAGGAGCGCGAAGATCGTTCCGGGCGCGACCACGTAGTGGAAATGGCCGATGACGTAATACGTGTCGTGAAGATGGATATCGCTCGGCGCCAGCCCGAGCGGCAGGCCGGTGAGACCGCCGATGCCGAACATCGGCAGGAACGCCAGCGCGAACAGCATCGGCGTGTTGTAGCGAATCGACCCGCCGTAGAGCGACAGGAACAGCGCGCTCAGGATGATGATCGACGGGATCGAGATGATCATCGTCGTCGTCTGGAAGAACGAGCTCATCGTCGTGCCCATGCCGGTCATGAACATGTGGTGCGCCCACACGATGAACGACATGAAACCGAGGAAGATGATGGCGTAGACCAATACGCGATAGCCCCAGAGCGGCTTGCGCGTATTGTTCGCGATGATCTCGGAGACGATGCCCATCGCGGGCAGAATCAATACGTACACTTCCGGGTGCGCGAGGAACCAGAAAAGGTGCTGCCACATCAGCGCGTTCCCGCCGCCCGACACGTCGAGCGGACGATTGCCGACCACGAGCCCGCTCGGCAGAAAGAAGCTGGTGCCCGCCACCTTGTCCATCAACTGCAGCACGCCCGCCGCTTCGAGCGGTGGAAACGCGAGCAGCAGCAGGAAGCTCGTGACGAACTGCGCCCAGACGAAGAACGGCAGCCGGAAGAAACCCAATCCCTTCGCGCGGAGCTGGATGATCGTCACGATGAAGTTCATCGAGCCGAGCAGCGACGACGTGATCAGGAAGATCATGCCGACGAGCCACCACGTCTGGCCATTGGTCGCGGTGATAATCGAGAGCGGCGGATACGACGTCCAGCCCGACTGCGCGGCGCCGCCCGGGACGAAGAAGCTGGCCAGCATCACGACGCCGCCGACGAAGTACACCCAATAGCTCGCCATGTTGAGCTTGGGAAACGCCATGTCGGGCGCACCAATCATCAGCGGCATCACGTAGTTGCCGAAGCCGCCGACGGCGAGCGGCACGACGCCCAGGAACACCATGATGGTGCCGTGCATCGCGCCAAGCTGGTTGTAGAACTCCGGCAGCATGATGCCGCCGGGCGCGTTCGCGGCGCCAAGCAGCGATCCGATGACCGGAATGGGCGCCATCGGAAAGGCCAGCTGATAGCGCATCAACGCCATCAGTCCGAAACCGAAGAGCAGAAAGAGCAGCGCCGTGATCGTGTATTGAATCCCGATGACCTTGTGGTCCTGGGAAAAAATCCACTTGGTGACGAAGCTCTGCTCATGGTGATGCGCGTGCGCATGTGCCCCATGCGCGTGCGCGCCGACCGGTGTATGTCCCGCTGTGGTCACGTTATCCAACTGCGTGACTCCTTTTTCGCAGGACTCAACTTGCGTTGAGCCCCACCGTGAAAAATCTATTTTTGCCGTGAACGGGGAAGGGACGCCGAGCCCTCTCAGTTATTTGTGGGGCGATTCTATATGCGAGTCCGCCGAGGGTGCAAGCGCCTCTGCGCGAGGTTGACCCGTCCTGACACGCAGACTAACATTAGGTGTTCTCGGTACTTATCGGGCCGCTATCGTCTAGGGGTCAGGACACGTGGTTCTCAGCCACGGGACCGGGGTTCGAATCCCCGTAGCGGTACCAACGTGATTTCCGGAGTACCATGCACCAGTCTTGTCCGGTTTCGGCCGGACTTTTTCGTGTCCGGTTCGGTTTTTTTACGTCCAGGAGACTTCGATGCATCTAAGACTTCTCGCGGTACCGTTAGTGCTGAGTTTCGGCGTCGTGGCGTGTGGAGGCGGCAGTCAGCCCGCAGAAACTCCGTCGGCCACTTCAGAAGCGCCGGCAGCGGCCGTCACGGTTGATCCGGCGACTGCGGCAACAGTGGCCGGTAAGGTCGCGTTGGAAGGCACGCCCCCCGCGAACGCGCCGATTCAGATGAAGGCCGATCCCGCGTGCATGGCTGCCAACAAGGGACAGAGTCCGACGCAGGAAACCTACGTCAGCGAGGCCGGTGGACTCGGCAACGTGTTCGTGTATGTGCAAAGCGGGCTCACCGGATCGTTTCCCGCTCCGACCGCGGCATACGTGTTCGATCAAAAAGGCTGCCGCTACGTTCCGCACGTCTTTGGCGTCCAGGTGGGGCAACCCATTGAGGTGTTGAATAGCGATGCGACGCTGCACAACATCCATGCGACGCCCAAGACCAACCCGGAGTTCAATACGGCCCAGCCGATTCAGGGCATGAAGACCACCCACATCTTCAAGGCGAAAGAGGCCGATACTGTCATCCCGTTCAAGTGCGACGTGCACGGATGGATGAACGCGTACGTGGGCGTCCTCGAGCATCCGTACTTCGCCGTCACGAAGCCCGACGGCTCGTTCAGCATCCCGAACCTGCCGCCCGGCTCGTACACCCTCGCGGCCTGGCACGAGAAGCTCGGCACCCAGACGATGCCGGTGACCGTCGCGGCGAAGGAATCGAAGTCGGACGCGAACTTCACGTTCAAGGCGGCTGCGGGCGCGAACTGACGCAAGGGGCTCCTGACTCCGGGCTTCTGCCTTCCGGCCAGAAGCCTGGAGCCAGCAGCCGGAAGTCCCAAGGTCCTCTCCATGTTTCTCCACCGCTTCGCAAAATTCGTTTCCGCTGCGACCGTTCTGCTGATTGTCGCGGGCGGCCTCGTCACGAGCACCGGCTCGGGCCTGGCTGTTCCGGACTGGCCCACGAGCTACGGCTGGAACATGTTCACGTTCCCCATGAAGCACATGGTGGGTGGCATCTTCTATGAGCACGGGCACCGGCTGATCGCCAGCGGCGTCGGGTTTCTCACAATCGTCCTGGCCTTCTGGATCTGGAAAGCCGAGTCGAGACGATGGATGCGGAATCTCGGATTGACGGCGCTCGCGTCCGTATGCGTGCAGGGACTGCTCGGCGGCATCACCGTTCTGTGGTTTCTGCCGACTGCCGTCTCGACGGCGCATGCCGGTCTGGCGCAAATCTTCTTCTGCCTGACGGTTGCGATTGCCCTTTTCACCTCGCGCGGATGGACTGACCCGACTTCCGACCCCGTGGACGACCGTCTGCTTCGCAGCGTCGCGACCGCGACGACGGCCGCCATTTACCTGCAGATCATCGTCGGCGCGACCATGCGGCATTCAGATGCCGGACTGGCCATTCCGGATTTTCCGCTCGTGTTCGGGGGATGGCTCCCGCCCGAGTGGACGCCGCAGATTGCCGTGCATTACGCACACCGCATGGGCGCGATCATCGTGGCCGTCGCCATCGCGGCAACAGCCGGTCACATCTGGTATCGCCATTCGGGCCGGCCAGAGCTTCGCCGCCCCGCTGCAGTGCTCGTCGGCCTGGTCCTGACGCAGATTACCCTCGGCGCATATGTGATCTGGTCTGAAAGGAACATCGCAATCAATACCGGGCATGTCGTGGTCGGTGCGCTGACGCTGGCCACCTCGCTCGTGGTGACACTCCGCTCATACCGCGTGCGATTCGGTCGCGCCGCGGCGGTGTCCGTGCGCGCGCGCCAGCCGGTGACGCCGGAGCTCGGCCAGTCTGGGGCGCACGCATGAGCGACCTGGTGTCGAAAAAGACTCCGGGAGCCTTTTTCGAAGTCGCGTCACCGCCGCATCGTGTCGCCGACTTCATCGCGCTCACAAAACCCCGGCTCAACTCTCTCGTCGTCGTCACAGCCGCCATTGGCTACTATCTCGGGGCTCGCAACTCGCTGGACCTGATAAGGCTTGTCGAAGCCGTTGCCGGCATCGCGCTCGTTGCGGGCGGAGCCGCGGGCCTGAACCAGATTTACGAGCGCCGCACGGACAGCATGATGCGTCGCACGCGGATGCGCCCACTCGCAGCCCAACGCATCGCACCGGGCGAGGCGACGATCTTTTCGATAGGGCTGGTGGCCTTAGGCGTCGTGATGATTGCCGCGACCTCGAACCTGCTCGCCGCATTTCTGGCGCTTCTGACGGTCGTCTCCTACAACGTCATCTACACGCCGATGAAGCGCCGGTCCGAGCTCGCTACGCTCGTCGGCGCTGTACCGGGCGCATTGCCTCCGATGATTGGCTGGGTCGCGGCAAGCGGCACGCTGACCCTGGAGCCATGGGCGTTGTTCGCGATTGTGTTCGTGTGGCAAATTCCCCATTTCATGGCGATTGCGTGGCTGTATCGAGACGACTTCGGCCGCGCGGGCTTCCCGTTGCTGCCGGTCGTGCAACCCGACGGCCGAAGCACCGCGCGCCAGGCCGTGCTGTTCTCGCTCGTGCTCGTGCCCGTCAGCCTCGCGCCTTATTTTCTGGGAATGGCCGGTCCGGCGTATGCGGTCGGAGCAGTGGCCGGCGGTGTCGGCCTTCTCTGGCTGGCAGTTTCGTTCGCGCTCGACCGCCTGGACGACCGCGCCCGGCTGCTGTTCCTCGGCTCGATTACCTACCTGCCGCTGCTCTGGGGCATGCTGATAGCCGATCGGCTCTAGAGGTATTCCAGGGAAAATGTTCGACTACACCGTGCTGCCGACTGTGAACGCGGCGCTCAACGCGATCGCCGGCATGTTCCTGCTGACTGGCTACGTGATGATCAAGCGGCGCCAGGTCAATTTGCACCGCAACGCGATGCTCGGCGCATTCGCGTCTTCCACATTGTTCCTGATTTCGTATCTCACCTACCACGCGCAGGCCGGCTCGCGTCCGTTCACCGGCCAGGGTGCGATCCGCTATGTGTATTTCGCCATTCTGATTTCGCACGTCGTGCTGGCCGCAGCCATTCTCCCGATGGCCATCACAACGCTTTCGCGAGGACTGCACGGCAGATACATGGAGCACAAGCGGATTGCGAAGAAGACGTTTCCCGCGTGGATGTACGTGTCAATTACCGGTGTCATCGTGTACGTGATGCTGTATCAGATGTAACGCTGCCCTTGACGTACAAACCGCGCAGATCAATTCTCTCGGCTATGGGAAAGAGCTTCGCTGCCGCCGCGCTGCTTGTCGTCTGGTTCGCCGCACCTGTCGCTGCGCAGGAAGGCGCGCAGCCCGGCGACCCGATGCGCATCGCCATTCTGGTGGACAACAGCCAGAATCCTCTCGAGCCGCTGCCACAGATCAGGCGGGGGCTCCAGCAGTTCGTCAGCGAGTTGCCGCCGCATCACGAGTTGATGCTCGTAACGACCGGCGGCCAGATGAACGTCCGCGTCCAGCCCACACGCGACTATCTCGAGATCCAGGAGGCCATCGGCGAGATCAACTTCATGCGGAGCGGCGGTAACGCACTCATCGGGTCGGTGCACGAGGTTTACGATCGGTACCTCCGAGCAGTGGAGCGGAGATTCCCGATGATCGTGATTATGAGCACCGATGGCCAGGACATGAGCCAGCGCGTCACCGACAAGAGCGTGAACGAAATGCTGCAGGGCCTCACGAAGACGGGAGTGCTCGTCAACGCCGTTCTGCTGACGTCGACCGGCACCAGCCTTATCCGCAACATCACGCTCGAGATGATTAAGCGGACTGGCGGCGCCTACGAGTCGGCCACCATCGCCACGGCTCTTCCGGCCCGGCTCAAAGTGATGGGGGGCCGCATTGCGCAGCAGTACAAACAGGTCTCGCCCGAGAAGAACCCGACTGAGCCATTGAGAAAGTAGCTACTGAATCCCTTCGCCCTTCATCATCAGGGCCATGTGCTGCTGGGCCTGCGCCAGTCCTCCCTCGCCAATCTGCCAGCCGATGCTGCCGTCCTTGTTCGCATCGACGCCGCTGGAGATGGTGTTGATCTGCGCGATCAACTCGGCAATGAGCGGAGCCGCCTGGGACGCTGAGGTCGCGGCCCGAATTTTCTGCGCTGTTGCGACAGCCTGATCCGTCCAGTGCGAGACATTTTCGAGCGACGCCGACACGTGTTCGGTGTGCGTCAGGACGCCTTTCGATGCGCCTTCCGATTTTGCCGCGTTCTGAAGGTGCTGGGCCGCTCCCGCGGTAGCACGTTTCACGCCAAACGACCCCGGTCCTTTCGGCTCGAGTGAGGGATCGAGCGCATTCAGCACATGGCCCGCATGCAGCTTGATTGAATCGAGATTGTCAGGCGACTTCTGCATGTAGCCCGCATGCACCGACGCGATCCTGGCGTCGGCCACCGCCGCGGGCAGAAATCCCTGACCGGTTGGCACTTCCTTCCACTGCGTCATGACGTGACCGATGTGGGTGTGCACAGGATTCGGTTTTTCGGTGGCCGGCTTTTCGCCTCGTTGGGCGGAAGGCGTGGCGCTGTTGAAGATGGCCGCCGCAAGCGCGGCGCCGATGATGACGTAATTTCTCACGTGTACCTCCCGGCTGGTTAGAAACGCGGCCGCTGAAAATCGAAAAGTCGCAGGTCAGCGGTCGGAACGACTGCTGACCTGCGACTGTGACTTACGATCCTTCGACAAGCTCAGGATCGTCCCGAGCACCGTCGAGGGACGACTCCCGACTTGACTTGCGACTTGTGACTGACTATTACGCCAGTTGCTACTTTTGAGGCTCCAGCGCTCCGGTGCCGCGAGCCGGGAACGCGAATCCGTCGTGCGACGGTCCGTTCTGCACAAAGCGAGTCGACGGGCTCAACCGGTGGCCTGTCAGATACTGCTGACCTGCGTTGCCCCAGTACTTGCCGGCCTTCAACGTCGCGTTGTGGCTGATGGTCAACATTGCCTCGTAGCGCGCATCGGTCGCGCTCCAGCCAGAGAAATTGCTCAAGTCGCTGTTGCCCTGGATCACAACATCGAGACCGAACGTGTTCGCGATTTCATCCACGTTGATGATGCTCTCCATGGTCTCGAGCATCACGACGACCAGGAAGTTGTCGTTGATGGTCGGGCGATAGCCGCCAGGTGCATCTTTCCAGAACGTACCCGCAGTATTTCCACCCTGGCTTCGGCGTCCGAACGGCGGATAGCGCGAGAATCGAGCCGCATCGCGCGCTTCGAGCGCATCGTCAACCGTCGGAACGACAATGCCCATCACGCCAAGGTCTGTCGCCTTCTGGACGTTGGCTTCGAGCGCATCCGGCATGCGAATCATCGGCGCAGCGCCCTTCACACCAGGACAGGCTGCCATCATCTTCTGCACGTCGGCGAACGTTAGCGTCGCGTGCTGCATCTCGAACCACACGTAGTCCCAGTGCTTCCGCGCTTCGCAATATATCTCGGGTTGGAAGCTCGAGATGGTGACGCTCGTCACCTTGCCGTCGTTGAGCATCTTCTCCTTGGCCTGATTCCAGAGAGGCCGCTGCGCCTTCTCAACGTAGGTCTTGACCATCCAGCCCCATCCGCGCGAATCGGGCGTGAGGGTCTGCTCGCCCCACGCGCCTGTCATCAAGTAGCCCGGCTGAGGTGGCCCTGCCTCACGACCGCCACCACGGCCGCCGCCGCCGCCGGCGCGGCCGCCACCGCCCTGAGCTCCGCCACCCTGTGCGTACATGCCGATCGTGAGACTCGCGAGCGCGAGCACCGCGACGATGATTCTGCGTGCGATCATGACTCCTCCTGGACAATAACCCGTGGAAATCAAAGCGATCTCGCTGGAATGTGCGCGGCAGTATGTCACAAAAAGTGGGGGTCCGACCCCTTTTTTGTGACCTTGATTATTCCGGCAGGCCCAGTAGTCGGAGCAGGTTGATATAGCGCCGATCGCGCCGCAAGGGCTCGAAACGGGGCTCCACTCTCAGGTTCACAATAGATGGCTCGCGATCGGCGCACGCCCTTTCCAGCAGCCCGAAGGCGGCGTCCCGGTCCCCGAGGCCGATCTGCGCCAGTGCGAGGTGGTAACCGGGCACATAGCCGGTGCGGGCCGACGACTCGAGCTGCGAGACCAGCGCGGCGGCTTCGTCGCGCGCGCCCGCGAGCGCCTTGGCATGCGCGAGCCAGGCGAGCGAGATGCGATCGTCGGCATCCGGCCCGACGGCGGCTGTCAGCTCGACGACCGCTTCGTCCGGCTTGCCGGCCGCGATGAGCGACGCCCCCAGGATGCGCCTCGCAGGCACGAATCCGGCGTCCATATCGAGCACGTGGCGGCTGCGATCGATCGCCGCATCGAACTCGCCGGCGGCGTACCGCACCCAGGCCGCGCTGGTCGTCACGACAAGGCAGAAGGGATCCACGTCGCACGCGCGATCGGCCTCGGCCTTCGCTTCGCCGAAGCGCGACATGGCGGCAAGAAACTGCCCGTAGAACCGGTGCGCCGATTCACAACTCGGCGAGAGGGCGATGGCTGTGCGGTACTCCTCCTCGGCCACACGCCAGTTCCACTCGAGTGTCCGGCGAATCTCCGCGAGCGCGAGATGTGCGTCCGAGATGCCGGGATCGATCTCGATCGAGCGCAGCGCCGATACCCGTGCCTGTTCCAACTGCGCGCGGCCCGGCTCTCTGGAATGATTGGCAAGCCCAATCCGCGCGCGCGCCGTGGCGGAATGCGCGGCTGCAAACTCCGGATCGAGCTCGAGTGCGCGCTCGTAGTACGAGATCGCCAGTTTCACCCCATCGAGGCCGCCGCGATTCCAGTGGAAGCGTCCTTTGAGATACGCCTGATAGGCCTCGGTCCTCCGCGGCGTGGCGCGGCCCAGCACGTCGACCTGATCGGGCACGAGCTCCATCGCCAGCGACCGTGCGATGTGCGCCGCGACGTCGGTCTGAAGGTTCAGCGTCTCTCCTACCGAACGATCGTAGGTCTCGGCCCAGAGGTGCACCTCGGTGCGCGTCTCGATCAGCTGCGCCGTGATGCGGATGCGATCGCCATCGCCGCGCACGCTGCCCTCGAGGAGGTAGTCGGCGGAGAGCTCGCGGCCGATCTCACTCGCGCTCTTCGTCGATTTCTTGAACAGCATCGACGAGGTCCGCGCGATCACCCCGAGGCGGCCCGGGCAGAGCCGGCCGATCTGCGTGATCATCTCTTCGGTGAGCCCGTCGGAAAAATATTCCTGTGCCGGATCGTTGCTCAGATTGGCAAACGGGAGCACCACGAGGCGAACGCTGCTGATGATCGCAGCGAGTGGCGCGGCCTGGGTGCGCACGACGTGCAGATTGCGCATCGGCTGTCCGTCGGATTCGACGGCCGCAATAAAGCGGTACCCACGGCGATGCAGCGTCTCGACGAACCGCGGGTTGTCGGCGTCGTCTCCGAGCGCGGCGCGGAGGCGCTTGACCGCCGCGTTGAGGCTGTGCTCAAAGTCCACGAAGGTGCCAGCGGGCCACAGACGCAGGCGCAGCTCCTCGCGCGTCACCACCTCGCCTGGCCGCTCCAGCATGACACTGAGAATCTCGAACGGCTGATCCTGAAGCCTGATGCGGATGCCGCCTTTCCGCAGCTCGCGGGCGCGCAGATCGACCTCGAAGGTGCCAAACCTCCTGAGACCCGACGATCGGCGTTCGAGCGGCAGCATGGGAATAAGAAGTTTACCAGCCCACACGCGCGTTCGAGCCATGTCACCTATGTGTGAACGGCGTGTAAATCACGTAGACCCAACGAAATAGCGGGTCACCAACGTTTCGCTTTCCCGTCACCCCCCGTGCATTGAGGCACGCGCGGGCCGGCCGCACATTGAGTGCATGAAGGCCCCGCTCTTCCTCCTCATGACATGGCTTGTCGCGATTGCAACGCCACTTGGCGCCGCACCGAGAAGGGATGCCACCGTCACCGTCAGGACCTACGACTATGCGAACGTGACGAGGGAGCAACTGGCAGCCGCTCGCGAAGAGGCCGGCCAGATTTTCAAACGTGCGGGCATTGTTGTGCGGTGGATCGACTGCGCGGTGCCCGGCAGGACCGACGGTGCCCCCTGTGCAGATCCACTTGTGCCCGCGCGGGATCTCATGCTGAGGCTGGTCGACCGTACACCGGCGGACCTGGGCCCGGTGGCGCGCGTCTCCCCTCTCGGTGAGTCGATGGTCGATCGCGAGGAGCGCGGCGGCGTGCTGATGACCGTGGACCTGTTTCCGGTCCGCTCGATCGCGGACCGTGCGTCGACCGGCCTGCCGGTTCTCCTCGGACGCGCAATTGCTCACGAAATCGGGCACCTGCTGCTGGGAAGTGCGGAACACCCGCGACTTGGCCTGATGCGGGCGTTCTGGTCGCACGACGAGCTGCGCGGTCTGAAGCCCGCGAACTGGGGCTTTTCGTCCCGCGAGGCCGCTCAAATGCGGCAGACCCTCCGCGGCACGTCGCGTACGGCCGACTGAAAGGGGACGGCAAAAAACCCTCCCGACCCGTTTTTTCCGCAGCTATACTGCCGTTCATGGGGAACACCTTCACTGTCGGATTGGTGGCGGCTCTGAGCGCGCTTTCGCTTTCGACGCCCGTCTGGGCACAGACCACACGCCTTGGCGGCGTGGTGCGTGACGAAACCGGCGCAACGATTCGCGGCGCCATCGTGCGCGCCGAGACCGGTGGCGGGCGCACATTCGGCACTCCGCTCACCCTGACCACAGCCACCGACGACCGTGGGCGGTTCGTCTTCGTCGTCAGCCGCTCGGGCGAGTGGCGGCTCACTTTCGAGGCGCCCGGGTTCGATCCGATGACGCTGCCATTGGCCATCCGGCTGACAGGCCCCGCGCCGAATCTGGACATCAAGCTCGAACGGCGCGAATCACCGGAAGCGTTTGGCGCGCTGGCGGGGATCGACTCGAAATCTCTGTCGGCGCAATTAGCCGCCGCGGCGGTGTTGTACGACGAAGGCCGCCACGACCAGGCGATCGCCGCGTATCGGGAGATCAAGACGAGGGCGCCTGCTCTGACGCTCGTGAGCCTTCAGATCGGGAACTCCTACCTCGCGAAGAAGTCTTACGCCGAGGCCGAAGCGTCGTATCAGGAAGTACTGAAGAACGACGCCGTTGATTCGAATGCGTTGTTTGCCATGGGATCGCTGAAAGAAGCGCAGGGCAACGCCGCCCAGGCTCAGGAGTGGTACCAGAAGGCCTCGGCCGCCGACGCCATCTGGACCCGGCCTTTGATGAAACTGGCGGAGCTGGCCAGCGCCGCCGGAGATCGCACGGCTGCTTCGCGCCACCTGACGCGCGTGATCGATATCGATCCCGCCTCGCCTGATGGCCAGCAGGCGGCGGCGATGCTGAAGAACCCTTGACTGCTCGAGCTCAGTTCGAAAACTCACGCAGCTTGTTCTTGAAGATCGTGCCGTCCTTCATGATGACCACGAGGTTCTTGGCCGGGTTCTCGAGCAGCTTGAGATTGGCGAGCGGGTCACCGTCGACCACCAGCAGATCGGCCAGTGCCCCTTCCTCGATCACGCCGAGCGTCCCTGGATAGGGATCGCGCCGGCCTGAGAGCTTCAGCAGTTCCGCGTTGGTGGCGGTGGCCATCACCAGCACCTCCGATGGGCTGTACCACTTGCTCATCTTCACCAGCTCCATGCCCTGTCTGGTCGCGCCTTCTGCCGAGAACAGGATGTCGCTGCCCCATGCCAGCTTGAACTTGTACTTCCTGGCAAATGCCATCGTCTGCTCGGTGCCAGTCCAGACTTCCTCCAGGCGGCGCAGGTTTGCCGGCGGCAATGGCGGCGCGAAGCCATCGTTCGTGAACGGCTGGAAGCTGAGCCAGATGCCCTTTTGCGCGATGATCTTTGCGCTTGCTTCGTCCATCAAGTGGCCGTGCTCGATCACTTTCACGCCAGCGGCTATCGAGCGCTGGATGGCGGCGGGCGTGTACGCGTGCACCCCCACGTAGGTGTTCCAGTTCTCAGCGGCCTGCACCGCGGCCTTCAGCTCGTCTTCGTTGAACGTCGACACGTCGAGCGGACTATGCGGCGATGCGACGCCACCTCCGGCCGTCAGCTTGATGTGCGCGGCTCCGAGCAGGAGCTGTTCG
This sequence comes from Vicinamibacterales bacterium, assembly GCA_963782595.1. GTDB lineage: Bacteria > Acidobacteriota > Vicinamibacteria > Vicinamibacterales > JAMQPK01 > JAMQPK01. The sequence continues at coordinate 267,792 of CAWAKJ010000001.1, forward strand.
CGGACGCGCATGCGCACCTCGTCGGGCGAATCGGCCACCATCGCGGCATTCAGCAGCGACATGCGCGGCAGCGATCCGCCGAGTGTCCGCGGCAACTCGGAGTTGGCGCGGAAGTCGCCGTGGCCGCCGGTGATGGTGATGATGGCTCCGGCTGGATAGATGCGCGGGCCGACGACCAGCCGCTCGTCGATGGCCTGCTTCAGTCCGAACGAAGGGCCTCCGAGATCGCGCACGCTGGTGAAACCCCGCATGAGTGTCGCTTCGGCCTCGGCGCCGGCCATGAAGCTAAGGTAGCCAACGTCGGCGTCCAGGCCCAGCGCCGGCGGCGGCCGGACCAACATGGTGTGCCAGTGGTTGTCGACGAGCCCGGGCATCAGCGTGCGCCCGTTGCCGCGGACACGTTCCACGGTGGCGCCAGGCGGATCGGCGATCGGCGTGCTCGAAATCGTCTTGATGATGTTGCCGACGACGAGGACGTTCGACGGTCCCGACAGCTGTCCCGACGTGCCGTTGAAAATCCGCACGTTCTCGAAGACGACGGCTGCCGGCGGAGGGGATTGCGCGAGTAGCACCGCCGAACAGCAGGCCAGCGCGAGACACGCCTTCACCAGGGATTGACACGTCGCCATGGACTCTCCTTCGATCGGTTCGCCAACGCTTCCGTTGAAGCGTCATAGGGCTTTTGGAGAACCGACTAGAACAGATTAGAGAGTGCCGGCAGGAGAGACTGTTCTATTGCAACTGTCTTAAAGCTTCTTCGATGATCCGTTCGTTGTCTGCCTTTGTCAGGTTCTTCTGAATCAGCTTCGACGCAATCGCCACCGACAGGTCGGCTGCTTCGTGGCGTATCTGCTCGAGCGCGCGAGCGGTTTCCAGCTGAATCTGCCGCTCTGCGTTCTTGACGATCCCATCGGCCTCCGCCCGCGCCTTCTCCCGGAGCTCGCCCCGAAGCCGTTCCGCGTCGGCGCGGCTCGCGGTCACGATGGCTTCGGCGTCAACGCGCGCCTGCCGGATGATCGTCTCTGACTCCTGATTCAGACGTTCGAGCTCCTGGCGGGCCTTGTCGGCATCCGCCAGGGACTTTCGAATCGTCTCTTCGCGGGCTGCCAGCGCCTGCAGCAACGGGCGCCACGCGAATTTCGCGAGCAGCGTCAACAATACGAGAAAGGTCAGGATGGTCCAGATGAAGAGACCTGGATCGACCTGAACCAGAGGGTTGTCCATAAGATCCTTCTGCCTTCAGGTCCGCCTATCCGAGCACGATCAGGAGCACGAAGACTTCGGCAAGAATCGCGACGCCTTCGAGCAGGAACAGCGGCAGGTTGACCGCCCCGGTGATCTGCGCCGCCGCTGCCGGCTGGCGCGCAATGCCTTCGGCCGCCGCGGCCGCGAACTTTCCGATGCCGAGCGCCGCCCCGATGACGATCATGCCCAGGCCGATGGCGGCGCCGAAGAGATGGAGCACGGCGGCATTCCCGGCGGCAGGCGCCGCTTCCTGTGCGAAGACTGAACTGCCTGCGAGGGCGACGAACATCGCAATCGCTGAAACCCGGCCGACGAAACGTACGCTATTCATTCTCTGTCCTTTCGAGTTAGTGATGCACATGAATGGCCATGCCGATGAAAACCGCGGTCAACAACGTAAAGACGTAGGCCTGGACCATCACGACGATGATTTCCAGGGCTGAGATGCCGACAGCGAGCGGAACCGACATCACGAGGCCCACGCCGATGCCTGGGAGCGCCTGGCCGAATTTCTCGGCAAACAGGAACACAAACGACAGAATCGCGAGGATGGCGATGTGCCCGCCCGTCATGTTGGCCGCAAGTCGCATCGTCAGCGCAAACGGCTTCACGAACATCCCCATGATCTCGATGGGAATCAGCAGAATGTAGATGGGCCAGGCGAGCCCGTGCGGCACCAGGTTCATCCAGTGCTTCACGACGCCATGGGCCTTACTGCCGGCAATGATGATCGACGCGAACGTGATGCTCGCAAGCGCTGCCGTGACGTTGAAGTTCGCCGTCGCGGTCGTTCCGCCATGCACCACCTGCTTCAGGAACGAGTCCGGAGCCGTGTGCAAGGCGTAGTGATCGACCAGCGCGATGACGTCGAAGATCGGAATCAGGCCGATCGCGTTCGCCGTGAAGATGAAGAACAGGAACGTCAGGAGAAGCGGGGTCCAGGTGTTCACCCACTTGTTTCCGACGTTGGGCCGGACGATATCGTCGCGTACGAACAGCACGACGGCTTCCAGGGCGTTCATGAACCCGCTCGGCACCGGCCGTCCCGATTTCAGATACCGGCGCACCGTCGTCGTCACCAGGAAGAGCAGGAGCGCCGCCACAATCCAGAGCATCAACACATGCTTGGTCACCGACAGATCGATGCCCGCGATCGTCGGCAGATGAATCAGCGGATGATCGTGCGAACTGTTGGAGACGTGATTGATGATTGTCTCGCCGGCATTGAAGCCTTCTGCCGCAGGGCCGCCACCGTGTGAAGCGGCCTGAGCTGCGTCGTGAGTGGCTTGCGCCGCGTGTTCCTGAGCCTGCATGAATCTCGTCGTCTCAAACAAAGAGGCGCTTCAACAGGAGCGCCTCGATCATGTGCAGCGCGATGAAGTAACCCGTGAAACTTGCGGCGAACGGCGCCGGCTGCACGCCGAAGACGCCAATCGCCAGCACGACATACCCGCCGAAGAACACCAGCTTGCCCGCAAACGCCGTAATTATCAGGGCCGTCACCCGCTCGGGATTCGCCCTGGAGACCCGCTCGGTCAGCACCCAGGTGGCGCTCACGACCATCAGCGGGCCGAGCATGCCGAGCCAAATCGCATTGCCAAACCGCACGCCTATCAGCGCTGCGGACAACACACTGCCCGTGGCGAGCCAGAAGATCACTTTCAACCCTCGTCTCGCCCCTTACCCTTTACTCTGCCCCCAGACGGTCTTGGCGAGCTCGTAGAAACCCACGACGAGTCCCAGCATCAGACCACCCAGGAGGAACCAGGGAGACGTGCCACGCCATTCGTCGATGGCGTATCCGATTCCTCCGAGCAGGATGATGGCGCCAATCAGCGTATAGCTGGCAGCCGCTGCGGGCCCGGATTTGCGGACGTTCTCCTGCAAATACCGGAAGGACCGAGCGAGGAAATCTGATTCGTCTGGCACGGTGAATATAGCATACCTTGTGAAAAAGTTCACCAGCGAGAAGACTGCAATTTCAGGCCAAAATCCGTACGGTTTCTACAAGAAATGGCTCCGGGAGCCTTTTTCGCGCGATCCAGGAAAAAGGCTCCCGGAGCCATTTCTCGCGCCGTTTTCACCGCAATGTCTGAACCGGCGAGGCGCCCAGCGTCGCCGCCGATGCCTGAGCGAACTCGAACAGCGGCTGCGGATAGATGCCGAGCAGAAGCGTCACGACAACGGCCGCTCCCAATGCCACCGCGAGCGCTGGACTCTGCTTCGGCTCCGACCCGGTCGGCTCGTTCTTCAACATCATGTACACGACGATGCGGATGTAGTAATAGAGCGAGACCGCGCTGTTCAGAACGCCGATCACGGCCAGCCAGTAATAGCCTGAGTCGATCGCGGCGCTGAAGAGCCAGAACTTGCCCATGAAGCCCGCCGTCGGCGGAATGCCTCCGAGCGACAACATGAACAGCAGCATCGCAACCGCGGCAAATGGCTGGCGGAAGAAGAGACCGTTCAGATCCTTCAATTCGTCGCCCACCACGTCCTGGCGCCGCATCAACGCGAGTACCGCGAACGCCCCGAGCTGCATGAAGGCATACACGAAAAGGTAGACGAGCATCGCGGTGATGCCGCGGGGTGTGCCGGTGACGACTCCGATGAGCAGGTAGCCCGCGTGCGCGATCGACGAGTAGGCCAGCATGCGCTTCAGATTGCTTTGCGTCAGCGCCGCGAAGTTGCCCACGGTCATCGTGATGACCGCCAGCACGTAGAACAGCCCCACCCCGCCCCACCCGATCGCCGGCGCCCCGGCATGAGTCAGGTTCTCGACGATCGAGACCTTCATCGACGGCAGCCCCTCGATGAAGATGCGCAGCAGCATCGCAAACGACGCCGCCTTGGAGCCGACCGACAGGAAGCCGGTAATCGGCGTGGGCGCGCCTTCGTACACGTCGGGCGCCCACATGTGGAACGGCACCGCCGCGATCTTGAAGCCCATACCTGCCACCACGAGGATGACCGCGAGGACGAGCCGCGAATCCGATTCCTGCCCGGCGAGCGCCGTGGCAATCGTGCGCAGGTTGGTCGAGCCGGACAGCCCGTACATCAGCGACATCCCGTAGAGCAGGATTCCGAGCGAAAACGCGCCGAGCAGGAAATACTTCACGGCCGCTTCGTTCGACCGGCGGCTGGGCTTCAAAAAGCCGGTCAGGATGTAGAACGAAATCGCCATGGTCTCGAGCCCGATGAACAGCGTGATCAGGTCGGTCCCGCCGGCCATGAACATCATGCCGAGCGTGGCGCAGAGAATCAGGAAGTAGTACTCCCCGGCACGCGTCCCTTCGACTTCGAGGTAGCGCACGCTCATCAGCACGGTCAGCGCGGCCGAGATCAGGAACAGCACTTTGAAGAACAGGGCGAAGCCATCGACGGAGATGAGGCCCCGCGACACCTGAACGTTCGCGTCGGCGACCGGGACGAGTGCGACCGCCGTGGCGCCCAGCACCGCCAACGTCACCCACGCCAGAATCGTCTGTCTGTCGCGCGGAACCAGAAGGTCGGCAAGCAGCAGCGCGAGCGCGCCGACCGTGAGCACGATCTCCGGCAGAATGTAGAAGAAATCGCTGAGATTGATTCCAGCTGGCACTACCGTGATCCCCGCGGGTCAAGGTTCTGGGTTCTGAGTTCTGGGTTCGGGGTTCGGGGTTCCGGGTTCCTGTTTCCCGCGACCACGGGGCGGTACTGAGGATCGATCCGCACGACCACACGATCGACCGACGACTGCAGCCGATCGATGAACGGCTTCGGATACAGCCCGATCCAGACGGCGAGAATCAACAGCGGCACATACGTCGCGAACTCGCGAAAATTCAAATCCTGCAGATGCTCGTTCTTCGCATTCTCGACCTTCCCGAACATCGTTCGCTGGTAGAGCCACAGCATGTAGGCAGCGCCGAGCACGACACCGCTTGCCGCAACCGCCGCCCAGACCTTGCTGGCAACGAACACGCCCTGCAGGATGAGGAGCTCGCCGATGAATCCGTTCAGCGCGGGCAGGCCGATCGACGACATCGTCATGATCAGGAACACCGTCGCGTAGGTGGGCATCACCTTCGACAAGCCGCCGTATTCCGAGATGAGGCGCGTGTGGCGCCGCTCGTAGACGTTGCCTACCAGGAGGAAGAGCGCGCCGGTCGAAATCCCGTGATTGAGCTGCTGCACGATGCTGCCCATGATCCCGACAGGATTCAGGGCGAACATACCGAGCATCACCATCGCCATGTGGCTGACGCTCGAATAGGCGACCAGGCGCTTCCAGTCCTGCTGCGCCATCGCGCACAACGCGCCGTACACGATGCCGACGATCGACAGCCCCACCATCATCGGAACGAAATGCCGGGTGGCATCGGGCAGGATCGGGAGCGAGAACCGGATGAACCCGTAGGTGCCCATCTTCAGCAGGACGGCTGCCAGGATGACGGAGCCGGCCGTCGGCGCATCGGTATGCGCATCGGGCAGCCACGTGTGGAACGGAAACATCGGCACCTTCACCGCGAACCCGAGGAAAAATGCGAGGAACACCCACCACTGGATGTTGAACGGCACGTTCAGCTGCTGATATTGCGTGATGTCGAACGTTTGTACGCCTGTCACGCTCTCGTTGTAGAAGTAGAGCGCCAGAATGCCGAGCAGCATCACGACGCTGCCGACCAATGTGTAAAGAAAGAACTTGATAGCCGAATACAGGCGGCGATCGCTGCCCCAGATGCCGATGAGGAAGTACATCGGCACGAGCATCACTTCCCAGAACAGGAAGAACAGGAGAAAGTCGAGGCTGACAAACGCTCCCACCATGCCCGTCTGCAGGATGAGCAGGAAGATGTAGTACTCCTTCACTCGCTCGGTGATCGCCGTCCACGACGACAGGATCGCGATGAAGCCGAACATGGTCGCGAGCAGGATCAGGAGCGCGCTGAAGCCATCGACGCCGAGGAAATACTGGGCGCCGATGGACGGAATCCACGGCATCTGCTCGACGAACTGATAGCTCGTGTCCTGCGGGTTGTACCAGAACCACAGGGGCACCGAGACGAGAAACCCTGCGAGCGCGACCAGATTGGCGATCCACCGAATCAGGTTGGCGTTCTCTTTCGGAATGAAGAGCAGCAGCAGCGCGCCGGCGAGCGGCACGAAAAGAATGAGCGAGAGCAACGGAAAACCAGCGACATTCGTCACGGCACTACCTCACGAGCAAGTAAATGCTCACAAACGCACACACGCCCGCCAGCATCAGCAGCGCGTAGTTCTGCACCAGTCCGGTCTGGACGCGACGGAAGACGAAGCTCGATTCTTCCGAGGTACGGCCCACAAGGTTGACCGCCCCGTCGACGATGTACCGATCGATCAGGCTCGACACCCACGACATGAACACGGTCAGCCAGCCGGACCCGTTCACGGCGCCGTCGACAACGCGGCGATCGAACCCCCACAGCCCGCGCGAGCTCTTCATGGTGCCCGCAACGAACGTCGCGTCATAGAGCTCGTCCACGTAGTACTTGTTGTAGAGGAGACCGTGTGCACCCGCATAGCGCTCCTTTAGGCGCTCTGCGATTTCAGGCGAGAGGACGTACAGGCGATACGCCGCGACGATGCCAATGAGCGCGACCATCACCGAGAACGCCATCAGACCCAGCTCGGCGGCATGCGAGACGTGCGGTTCTGCGTGCGCGGCTTCCGCCGACTCTGCCGCCGCAACGGGTTCTCCGGCCTGAGCTGCCGCGCCTTCGGACACGTGCATCGCTGACGCCGTGAAGCTTGGCTCGAGAAAATGCTCGAGCGCGGCGCCGCCACCAAGCGCGGGAGGAATGCTCACGAAGCCCGCCACGATTGCGCCCACCGCCAGCACCATCAGCGGTACCGTCATCGGCTGAGGCGATTCGTGCGGCCCGTGCCAGGGACCGTGGCCGTGTCCCCCATGACCGTGCGCCGCGTCGTGGGCCGGACCATGATCATCTGCGGGCCCATGCGTCACATCGTGGAGCCGCTTATTGGCCTGACCATGCGCGTGCGCGTCCGTCGGATTCGGCACGCCGTGCGCCACAGCCGCATGAACCGCCGCGGGCGTCGAGTGCTCCCACGCTGCTCCGCGGTATTTGCCGAAGAACGTCATCGACATGAGCCGGAACATGTAGAACGCCGTCATCAGAGCCGTTGCCACGGCGAAGACCCAGATGATCTTGTTCGTCAGAAACGCGCGGAACAGAATCTCGTCCTTGCTGAAGAACCCCGCGAGGGGAAAGATGCCGGCGATCGCCAGTGTGCCGATCATCATCGTCATGTAGGTGACCGGCATGTAGCGCTTGAGATCGCCCATCCGCCGCATGTCCTGCTCGCCCGCCATCGCGTGGATCACCGATCCACTGCCGAGGAAGAGAAGGGCCTTGAAAAAAGCGTGCGTCATCAGGTGGAAGGCGCCTGCCGCAAACGCGGCCAGGCCGATGTGCGGCCAGCCGTGCGCCGTGGCATAGGCGCCGGCACCCATCGCCAGGAACATCAACCCCAGCTGAGACACGGTCGAATACGCGAGCACCCGCTTGATGTCGTACTGCACGAGACCAATCGTCGCCGCCATGAACGCCGTGAGCACGCCGACGACCATGACGATCTGCGCGACGATCGGCGCATGACCGAAGAGCACCGCATTACGCCCAACCATGTACACGCCAGCGGTCACCATCGTCGCCGCGTGGATGAGCGCCGACACCGGCGTCGGGCCTTCCATCGCGTCGGGGAGCCAGACGTAGAGAGGAATCTGCGCGCTCTTGCCGGTCGCGCCGATGAAGAGCAGCAGGCAGATGAGCGAGATCACCCCGAACTGCGTTTCGACCGGCATCGAAGAAGCGGCGTTCGCCACCACGCGGAAGTCGAGTGAGCCGAACGTGTAGAAGACGAGAAAAACGCCAAGGACGAAGCCCCAGTCGCCTACCCGGTTGACGAGGAATGCCTTCTTGCCGGCGTCTGACGCGCTTTTCTTCTCGTACCAGTAACCGATCAGCAGATACGAGCAGAGGCCGACGCCTTCCCAGCCGACGAACATCGTCAGGAAGGTGCTTCCCAGCACGAGCGTGAGCATGAAGAAACAGAACAGATTCAGGTAACAGAAGAAACGCGCGTATCCGCCGCGCGGCTCGTCCTGCATGTACGCGGTCGAATAGATGTGAATCAGGAAGCCGATGCCGGTGACGACAAGAATCATCATCCCGGACAACGGATCCAGACGGAATGCCCAGGGAACTTCGAACGAGCCGATGCCGTTCGCGGTAGCGAGTGGGATCGGCGGAATCCAGTGGCCAAGATTGACGACGTGGTCGCGTGCCTCGGCGGGCAGTCCGAGGAGCTGCGCGAAGGCATAGAGGGACAACCCGAGCGCAGCCGCCATGGCCGCGCACGCCACGAGTCCCGCGGTCTGCCGGTTGAACGAACGGATACCCACGAGCCCGTTGATGAGAGCGCCCAACCCCGGCAGAACTGGAATCAACCAGATCAAATCCATGATGTGAATCCCGAACTAATCCCCAATCCCTAATCCCCAATCCCTAGTAGTTCACCATCGCATCAGGTTCATTTCGTCGATGTTGATCGTTTCCTTGTTGCGATAAAACGCGAGGATGATGCCGAGCCCGACCGCCGCTTCGGCCGCCGCCACCGCGATGACGAAGATCGCGAATACCTGCCCGATGCCATTCTGCAATTGATACGAAAACGCGACCAGGTTGATGTTGACCGCGTTCAGAATCAATTCGATCGACATGAAGATGACGATGATGTTCCGGCGCAGCAGTACGCCGGCCACGCCAATCATGAACAGCGCCGCCGACAGCAGCATGTAATGGGTCGGTGTAATCATGTTTTGTCGCGGGGCCCCAACACCCGCTCCTCGCCGCTCGCTTGCGGGGGCCCTATGCCCCGCGCCGCTCGCGGCGTCACAACTCGCGCTTCGCCAAAATAATGGCGCCCACCATCGCGACGAGCAGCAGCATCGACGCGACCTCGAACGGGATCAGATAGTCGGTGTACAACAGCATGCCGATGCGCTCGACGTTGTTCAACGCAAGGTCGCTGTTCTGGGCCGCTGTCGAATCGGTTGGGGGGCCGAACCCGCCCCATAGGAGGATCGCCGCCAACTGCACCAGAACGACGCCCGACAACGCAAACCCCAGCAAAGGGTGACGCTGCGGCGCCGCATGATCCTCGGGCGGCCGTTTCAGGTTCACCAGCATCACGACGAACAGATACAACACGACAATGCCGCCCGCATAGACCATTACTTGAATGACGGCGAGAAACTGCGCCGTCAGCAGCACATAGAGGGCGGCGACCGCCAGGAAGTTCGCCACGAGGAACAGCACCGCGTGCACGGTGTTTCTCGTGCTCACGACGAGCACGGCAAACCCGAGGATCAGCGCCGCAATGACGTAAAACGCGATGGCTTCTCCCATAACCTACAAGATCACCTTCACAATCCCCGTTGCGATGACATTGGCGATCGCCACTGGAATGAGGACCTTCCATCCCAGCCGCATGAGCTGGTCGTATCGATAACGCGGCAGCGTCGCGCGCACCCACAGGAAGACGTAGAGAAAGACGAACGTTTTCAGCAGGAACCACATCCATGCGGGAACGAAGTCGAGGAAATTCAGCCACCCGACATTCGGGAACGGCGAAAGCCATCCTCCGAGGAACAGCGTCGTCGCCACCGACGACACCACGATCATGTTCGCGTATTCGGCGAGGAAGAACAGCGCGAACCGCATCCCGCTATATTCGGTGTGAAAACCTCCGGTGAGCTCCTGCTCGGCTTCCGCCATGTCGAACGGCGCGCGATTGGTCTCGGCAAGGCCGCCGATGAAGAACAGCACGAACGCCACGGGCTGCACGAAGATGAACCAGAGGCCCGCCTCGCTCTGTGCCTCGACGATACGCACCATGCTCAACGAACCGGCGGTCATGATGAGGCTGACGAGCGTCATCGTGACGGCCACTTCGTAGCTGATGAGCTGCGCCGATGCCCGCAGGCTGGCGAGCAGCGGGAACTTGCTGTTCGACGCCCACCCGCCGAGGATGATTCCGTAAACGCCGATCGACGCCACCGACACGATGTAGAGCAAGCCGACGTTGATGTCGGTGATGTAGAGCGGGATCTCGCGCCCGAAGAGGTTGACGGTTGGGCCAAACGGGATGACGGCGAAGGTGATGAGCGCGGGCACCATCACGATGATCGGCGCCGCGGTGAACACCCACTTGTCCGCACGCGTCGGCGTGATGTCTTCCTTGAGGATCAGCTTGATGGCGTCGGCGATCGGCTGCAGCACGCCGTACGGCCCCACGCGCATCGGCCCGAGGCGAACCTGCACCCACGCAATGACTTTGCGCTCGAGCAGAACCATGTAGGTGACCCCGACGAGCGTCGCATTCAGCACGAAGAGGATTTTGATGAGCGGGATGAGAAAGGTGTCGATCACCGGTCCACCTCTCCCAGCACGACGTCGATCGATCCGATGAGCGCGACGACGTCGGCGACGAGGTGTCCTTTGATGAGCTGCGGCAGCGCCTGCAGATTGCAGAATGAGGGCGGACGCACGCGGAACCGGTAGGGGTTGGTCGACTTGCCGTCGCTGACGATGAAGTAGCCGATCTCCCCCTTCGGCGACTCGATGGCGTGGTAGGTCTCCCCCGCCGGCGGCTTGATGAGTCGGGGGACCTTTCCGACGATCGGTCCTTCCGGCACCCCTTGAATCGCCTGACGGATGATCTTGACGGACTGGCGGAACTCTTCGAGGCGCACCAAATACCGATCGTAGGTGTCGCCGTCGGTGCCGATCGGCACCTCGAACTTCATCTCGTCATACGCGGCGTACGGCTCGTCTTTCCGCACGTCTCTCGGCACACCCGAGCCGCGAAGCGGCGGGCCGCTCAGCCCGATGGCAATCGCCTGCTCGGCACTGATGATGCCAATGCGCTTAGTGCGCTCGAGCCAGATGCGATTGTGGGTCAACAGCTCTTCGTACTCGTCCACCTTTTCCGACATGATGTTGCAGAACTCGAGCACCTTTTTGTCCCAGCCAACGGGAATGTCGAGAGGCAGCCCCCCGATGCGCATCGAGTTGTAGGTGAGGCGCGCGCCGCAGTACTCCTCGAAGAGATCGAGAACCAGCTCGCGCTCGCGGAACGCGTACAGGAACACGGTCATCGCACCGATGTCCATCGCGTGCGTGCCGAGCCACAGACAGTGGCTGGCGATGCGCTGCAGCTCGCAGATGGCGGTGCGGATGTACCGGGCCCGCCGCGGCACCTCCAACTGCATCAGCTTCTCGACGGTCTGGCAGTAGCCCACGTTGTTGGTCGCTGCCGCGACGTAGTCCATGCGGTCGGTCAACAGGATGATCTGCGTCCAGTTGCGGTTTTCGCTCAGCTTCTCGATGCCCCGATGCAGGTACCCGATGATGACTTCGGAGTCGACGACCTTCTCGCCGTCCAGACGCAGCACCACGCGCAGCACGCCATGCGTGCTGGGGTGCTGGGGGCCCATGTTGATGACCAGCTCTTCGGTATCGAACATCGGACGGGGGTCTGCCAATGGTCTATTCAATGTCCGCCTCTTCCCGCGCCTGACGGAGCTTCAACCAGTCGAGCGGGTTCTCCATCAACAGCTCGCCCGGCCCTTCGAGCGGATAGTCCTTGCGCTGGGGATAGCCCTGCCAGTCGTCTGGCATCAAGATTCGCTTTCGATTGGGATGACCGGTGAAGTTGACGCCGAACAGATCGTAGACCTCGCGCTCGAGCCAGTTGGCGGCGGGCCAGAGTCCGCTGACCGACGGCACGGGCTCGGCCTCGGCCGCGCGCACTTTCAGGCGCACACGCCTGCGATGCCGGATCGAGAAGAGGCAGTAGATGACGTCAAAGCGCTGGGGCCTGGGCGGCCAGTCGCTGGCCGTCACGTCCGAGCAGAAATCGAATGCGGCCTCCGGGGCGTCGCGCAGGAAGCGGCCGACATCGAGGAGCTTTGCGGCCGGTACGATGACCGTCCAGTCCCCGACATAAAAGCTGATTTGCTCGACCCCTCCAGGAACGGCCGCCTGCAACGCGGTAATAAATGACGGGACCTCGACCCCGGCCGGCGGAGGCGGATCGGGCGGACCCGCTGGCGGCGCGGGCTTCGTCTCGTGAGCCGCCTTCGCGGCAGGCGCCGCTCCGGCGGCCGGGGCCGCCGCGGCTGGTTTGGCTGCGGGGGCTGGCTTTGCGACAGGCGCCGCTCCTGCGATAGGGGCCTCCGGCTTGGCTGCTGCCGGCGGCGTCGCTGGCTTGGGAGCTGCCGGCGCAGGAGCAGGGGCCTCGCTCGCGGGTGCATCGCCGGCCGCCTTGGGTTCTTTGGGTTCTTTGGGTTCTTCAGTCATTGTGTCAGCTAGTGGCTGGTAGCGGGTCGCTGGTAGCGAGGCGCGGCCAGCGCCTACCGGCTACAGGCGACCGACCAGGTCAGGCCCAGTCGAGCGCACCTTTCTTCCAGGCATATGCGTATCCGGTCACCAGAATCGCCAGGAAGATGATCATCTCAATCAGGCCGAACAGCGCCAGCTCGTCGACGATGACCGCCCAGGGAAACAGGAACACGGTTTCCACGTCGAAGATGACAAACAGCATGGCGACAAGGTAGTACCGGACGCTATAGCGATCACGCGCGTCCGTGACCGGTTCGATACCGCACTCATACGGCTCGAGCTTGACCTTGTTGTATTTCTTCGACTGCACCAACTGCGACATCATCAGGGTGAAAAGCGCGAACCCGATGGCGACAAGCAGGAAGATGAAGATCGGAATATATGCGTTGAGCATCGTGTGGAATCAGGACCGCCGGACGTCGCGGGAAACGGCGTGTTTATAGCATGGCAACCGGCCACGGTCAAGAAACGCAAATCTAAGATTCACAAGGGTTTTTGGCTGCTTAGCGTGCTTGACGCCCTCCGGTGCGGACCCTATACTGGCCTTTGTAAGACCATGAACTTGAGGCAGCCGATCGTTCTCTCGCTGGCCGCAGCCCTGGCGGCGCCTCTCCTGATTGCGGCTCAACAACCGTCGTTCCGTTCGGCCATCGACGTCGTGTCGATGAATGTGACTGTCACGGACTCCACGAGCCGTTACGTCACCGATCTCACCGAAAAGGATTTCGAGATCTTCGAAGACGGTGTCAAGCAGGACCTGATTCTCTTCAATCGCACCAACCTGCCGGTCGCCCTCTCGCTCCTCATCGATACGAGCTCGAGCATGGAAGACCGGATGGCGACAGCTCAGGATGCGGCGATCGGATTCGTACGCAAACTGAAACCTGCCGACATTGGCGAAGTGATCGGCTTCGACAGCCGCGCCGAAGTGTTGCAGAAGTTTACAAGCAACCCTCTCGAGCTCGAACAGGCCATTCGCAAGACGGTCGCGGGCGGATCGACGTCGCTGAACAACGCGATTTATATCTCCCTTAAGGGCCTGAAGAAGATTCCCATCCGACAGGAAGAGGAAATCCGGCGTCAGGCGATCGTGCTGCTCTCCGACGGCGAAGACACCTCGAGCCTGGTGTCGTTCGACGATGTGCTCGACCTTGCGCGCCGCTCCGAAACGGCGATCTATACGATCGGCTTGATGGAAGAAGCGGCAGGCAACCAGTCGAAAGGGTTCCGCGAGGCGACCTATGCGCTGCGCCAGCTGTCGACCGACACCGGCGGCAGGGCGTTCTTTCCCGCGGACATCAAGAGCCTCTCTTCGGTGTACGGGCAGATCTACGACGAGCTCTCGAGCCAGTACACAATCGGGTATACCTCCAAGAATCCGCGGCGCGACGGCTCGTGGCGACGACTGGTGGTACGTGTGGGCCGGCCGAACGTACAGGCACGAACCAAGCAGGGATACTTCGCACCGACAGCGGCGGCCGCCGTTCGCTGAAAAGAGGGGTCGGGAGGGTTTTTCTCCCGGCGCCGCGAAAAGCCCTCCCGACCCCTTTTTCGCTGATAATCATGGGCATGAACGCGATTCTGCTGCTTCTCTACACCGCTGCGGGTGTCGCGTACGCCGTCCAGTTCGCGCGGCGCACGTTCAGCACGAGCCATATCGCCACGGCGTTGCTGGTACTGGCCGCCCTTGCGCATACGTTCGTCATCGGGATGGAGACGATGAGAATCGGCCACGTCCCGTCCTCGGGCCCGACACCGGCCATCATGACGTTTGTCTGGCTCCTGGCGTTGTCGTACCTCTACCTGGAGCTCACCACCGGGGAGCGCGCGATGGGGGTCTTCATCCTGCCCTTGCTCATCGCACTTCAGGCGATTCCGGCCTTTAGTGCGATGAACGAGCCGCGATCGGCCATCCTCGAAAGCCCCTGGTTCGGCGTTCACGTGTCGTCGCTGCTGTTCGCATACGCGAGCTTCGCGCTGGCTGGCGTGCTCGGTATCACCTACGTGCTCCAGTTCAAGGAAATCAAAGCCAAGGATCTGGGCTATTTCTACGATCGCCTGCCCTCGTTGAACGTGCTGGACGAGATGAACCTGCGTGCGGTAAAGATCGGTTGGCTCTTCCTGACGGTCGGCCTCATTACGGGCGGCATCTGGGCCTCCCAGCTTCAGCCATCGCCGAACTCGTCGGCGTCGATGTCTCTGGTCGATCCGAAGATCTTCGTCGCCGTGTTGTGCTGGGCTGTCTACTCGTTTGAGCTCTATGCGCAGCGTGCCATCGGATGGCGGGGCCGGCGGGCGGCCTGGCTGTCGGCTGTCGGTTTCGGAATCGTGCTCCTGAACTTCGTACCGGTGAGTTACTTCTTCACCACGAGCCACAACTTCTGACATGCAGTTGCTTCTGGTCGGCGTCAGCCATCGCACCGCGCCCGTCGAGCTGAGAGAGCGGCTCGACTTCTCGGCGCGTGGTGTCGATCGGGCGCTGAGCGCGCTGGTCGGGACGGGCGCCCCGCACGAAGCGACCATCGTTTCGACCTGCAATCGCGTCGAGCTCTACGTCGGCTGTGACGAGCCGGAGAGCACGCGCGAGGCCATCCAGCAGTTTCTGTCGGAATTTCACGACATCCCCGGCGATCAACTGGCGCCGCACATCTACACAAAAACCGGACAGGATGCGGTGGCCCACCTGTTTCGCGTGGCCTCCGGGCTCGACTCGCTGGTTATGGGCGAGCCACAGATACTCGGCCAGGTCAAAGAGGCGTTCGGCGTCGCCTCGCAACTGGGCTGCACAGGCTCGATGCTGAACAAGCTGTTTCATTCGGCGTTTGCCGCCGGCAAACGGGTGCGGACGGAAACCGCGTTGTCGGAAGGCGCGGTGTCGGTCAGCTATGCCGCCGTCGAGCTTGCACGGAAGATTTTCGGCAACCTGAAAGGCCGGGCAGTGCTGGTGCTCGGCGCCGGCGAAATGGGCAAGCTCACCGCGGTGCACATGCAGGCACAGGGCATCGGACGATTGATCATCACCAGCCGGACGGCCGCGCACGCCATGGCGCTCGCGGAATCGATTGGGGGCTCGGCGATTCCGTGGGAGTCGTTCAACACCGGACTGGTCGAGGCCGACATTCTGATAACCGCGACGGGCGCCAGCACGCCGATCATCTCGCGCGCGCTCGTGTCTCAGACGATGAAAACGCGCCGGCAGCGGCCCTTGTTCATCATTGATATCGCCGTGCCGCGCGACGTCGAAGCCGGCGCGGGCGATCTCGAGGACGTATTCCTCTACAACATCGACGATCTCCAGGCCGTCGTGCAGGAGAACATCTCGCGGCGGGGCACCGAAGCGTCCGACGCGGAAAAGATTGTCGCGCAGGAAGTCGGGAAGTTCCTCGGCTGGCTCAATTCGCGGGGCGCCGTGCCCACCATCGTCGCGCTGAGACAGCGGTTCGAAGCGATACGGCAGGGCGAGCTGCGGCGTCTCGAGCCGAAGCTGGCCTCGCTGCCCCCGGAAGCCCGCGCGCGAGTGGAAGAAGTGACCCGGCTGATTCTGGAGAAGCTGCTGATTAGTCCAACGGAGCAGCTCAAAGCGACCTCCGACGCCGACACTGTCGCCACCTACAGCGACGCGTTGAACCGGCTGTTTGGCCTGGCCGCAGACGAGGGGGCCGATGAGGGCACGCTGACAACGGCCGGCCCGGGCCGAGCCACAAAGAAACGCGCACAGTGAATACCCTTCGTCTCGGCAGCCGAGGAAGCCAGCTCGCGCTCTTCCAAGCCCGACTCGTCGCAGAGCGCATTGCCGCTGCGGGCGGGCCCGCCTGCGAGATCGTCGTCGTCAAGACATCGGGTGATCGTGTGCAGGACCGTCCGCTCTCTGAAATTGGAGGCAAGCGTCTGTTCGTCAAGGAAATCGAAGACGCGCTGTTGAGCGGCGAGGTCGATCTCGCGGTGCACAGCAGTAAGGACATGCCGGCCGTGCTGCCGGAGGGCCTCGACGTGGGGGCCGTGCTGGAGCGCGAAGACCCCCGCGATGCGCTGATCTTGGGGTCTGACCCCCGTACTGGTACGGGGGTCAGACCCCATGATCTCTCCAGCCTGGCGGCTCGCATCGGCTCCGGGCGGATTGGCACAGGCAGCGTGCGGCGCATCGCACAGCTGCGCGTGTTGTTTCCGAACGCCTCGTTCGAGAACGTGCGCGGGAATCTCGATACGCGACTCCGCAAACTGGACGCCGGCGAGTACGACCTGCTCGCGCTTGCTGCAGCTGGATTGCGACGACTCGGATTCGCTTCGCGCATCTCTGCCACCGTGCCGCTCGATGCCTGCGTGCCGGCCCCTGGACAGGGAATCATCGCCATCGAGATCCGCAGCGGCGACGCCCCGATTCGTCAGGCCGTGGCCCGCGTCTCGGACCCCGACGCCTCGGCGGCGCTCGATGCGGAACGTGCCCTGGTGACCGCACTTGGGGGCGGCTGCCAGATGCCGATCGGCGGCGTGGCCGTCCCTGTCGGACAACAAGAGCTCGAGCTCCAGGCCCTGGTCGCATCACTCGACGGCACTCGCGTCATCCGTTATAAGAAGACTGGACTGCGGACGGCTGCCGTTGCGCTCGGCCGTGAGGTTGCCGACGAGCTGCTGCGGCAGGGAGCGGCGACGATTCTGGCTGAAGCAGGGCAGAACGATTCCGCGCTTCCCGATCCCAGATCCCTGCGGTTGACCTAAATGCGACCCATCGTTTATCTCATCGGCACTGGTCCTGGCGACCCTGGCCTCATCAGCGTCCGCGGCCTTCGCCACCTGGCAACTGCCGACGTCGTGTTGTACGACCATCTGGTCCATCCGCGGCTGCTCCGCTATCCGCGCCAGGACGCTGAAAAAATTGACGTGGGCATGGCTGCGCCGCAGCCTCTCGAACAGGAAGCCATCAACTACCTGCTCGTCGAAAAAGCCCGCGAAGGGAAGATTGTCGCCAGGCTGAAATGGGGCGATCCGTTCGTGTTCGATCGGGGTGGGCAGGAAGCGCTCTTCCTCCACGAGCACGGGGTCCCGTTCGAGGTGGTCCCAGGCATTCCAGCAGCGATTGGCACCGCGACATATGCGGGCGTTCCCCTGACCTATCCGGGCGGGGGCGACAGCGTCACGTTCGTCCGAGGCCACGAAGACCAGAGCACCACGCCGCCCAATGTCGACTGGGCCAGCCTCGCGCGCGTCGGGGGGACGCTGGTCTGTTATGCAGGCCCTCAGCAATTGCCCGCGATTCTCAAAGCGCTCCTTGCCAACGGATTCAGCGAGGAAGAATCTGCCGCGATCATCTATGAGGGCACGCTGCCGACCCAGCGCACCACGGACGGCACGTTGCGCGAGCTGACGGAAATGAAGAACCTGCGGACGATGCCCGCGATTCTCGTCGTTGGACGCGTCGTGGGACTACGCCAGCATCTTCGGTGGTTCGACGAGCGGCCGCTCTTCGGCAAGCGCATCGTCGTCACACGATCGCGCGAGCAGGCGGCCGAGCTGGTCGACCTGCTCGAATCGCTGGGAGCCGAAGCGATCGAGGCTCCAATGATCCGTGTTGCCCCACCGGACGATTTCGGTCCGTTGGACAAGGCGGTGGCGGAAGCGAGCACTTACGACTGGATCGTCTTCACGAGCGCCAACGCCGTTGACGCGTTCATGAAGCGGCTGGGAGCCGGCGATGGCGATATTAGAGACCTGAAGGGCGTCAAGCTGGTCGCGATCGGGCCGGCCACCGCGGAACGGCTTGCACGCCAGGGCTTGCGGGTCGACCTGCAGCCTGCAGAGTCGCGCGCCGAAGCCATCGTGCAGTCGCTCCGAGAGCGCGGCGACATCAAGGGCAAGCGGTTCCTGCTCCCGCGCGCCGACATCGCCCGCGAGGTGCTTCCCGAAGAGCTGCGCAAGAACGGCGCAGACGTCACCGAAGTCACGGCGTACCGGACGGTGCTCGCCGAAATCGAGCGTGAAGGCGATCCCGACATCTATCGCATGCTGCTCGAGAAGCGAATCGACGTCGTAACGTTCACGAGCGCTTCCACGGTGAAGAACTTCGTGCAGATCTTCGGCGCCGAGCAGGCGCCCGACCTCCTGAACGCTACCAAAGTCGCGGCCATCGGTCCCGTCACCGCCGAAGCTGCCGAGCAATACGGCATCAGGACGGACATCATGCCGAAGGAGTACACGATTCCGGCGCTGGTTGACGCGATCGTGGACCACTTCAAGAAACCTGAGAATGGTTCTAAGTTCTAGGTTCTGGGTTCTAGGTTCTGATGCTGGTCGGTTCTGACTTCGCTGAACCAGCGCTCAGAGAACCGCAGAACCTCAGTACGCCAGAACCTAGAACCCAGAACCAAGAACCTAGAACCCCGGGTAAACTACTTCCATGAATCCTGTTAAAACTGCGCCCACGCTCGACCTGGTCCGCCGCGCGCGGCGACTTCGCCGGACGAGCGGTATCCGCAGCTACGTCCGCGAGACGCGTCTGTCGGCGGAGCAGTTTCTGTACCCGCTCTTCGTTGTGCCAGGCAGCGGCGTCCGGCGGGAGATCCCGTCGATGCCGGGCGTGTTCTGGCTCTCGGTCGACGAAGCAGTGCGCGAGACCGAGGCGGCGCGCGCTGAAGGCGTTCCCGGCGTGCTGCTCTTCGGGTTGCCGGCGAAGAAGGACGACATCGGATCGGCAGCCTACGACGCCGATGCCCCGGTTCAGAACGCCGTGCGAGCGATCAAACGGGCCACGCCTGACACAGTCGTCGTGACCGACGTGTGCCTGTGCGAATACACGTCGCACGGCCACTGCGGCATTCTCGAAGGGCACGATGTCATGAACGACGCCACTGTCGATCAGCTCGTGCGCGCCGCTGTTTCACATGCTGCGGCGGGTGCCGACATCGTCGCGCCCTCCGACATGATGGACGGCCGTGTCGGCGCAATCAGGAAAGGACTCGACGAGCGCGGGTTCGATGGCATTGCCATCATGTCGTACACCGTCAAGTACTCTCTCCGGCTTCTACGGTCCGTTCCGCGAAGCCGCGGACTCGGCTCCGCAGTTCGGCGACAGACGCACGCATCAGATGGACCCCGCCAACGCCGAGGAAGCGCTCCGCGAAGTCGAGCAGGATATCGAGGAAGGCGCCGACATCATCCTCGTGAAACCGGCCATGAGCTACCTCGATATTGTGCGGCGCGTGAAGGACACGTTCGGCTATCCGACCGCTGCGTACCAGGTGAGCGGCGAATACGCCATGATCAAGGCCGCCGTCGGGCGCGGATGGCTCGACGAGCCTCGCGTGATGATGGAATCGCTGACGTCAATCGCGCGAGCGGGTGCTGACATCATCATCACGTATTACGCTCGCGAGGCGGCGCGGGCGCTGTCGCGCGCCGATGGTCAATAGACTATCGCCCATAGCCTATGGCCCATCGCCCATCGACCAGCGAGAAGCTTTTCACGCGCGCCCAGCGCGTCATCCCCGGCGGCGTGGACAGCCCTGTGCGCGCCTTCAAGGCCGTTGGCGGAACCCCGCTGTTCATCCGCTCCGCTGCCGGCTCGCGCATTACCGACGCCGACGGACGCTCGTACATCGACTACGTGATGTCCTGGGGCCCGTTGATTCACGGACATGCACCGCGCAGCCTCACCAAAGCTCTGGCGGCCGCCGCACGAAAGGGCACCAGCTTCGGCGCACCCACCGAGCTGGAAGTGCAGCTCGCCGAGCTCGTGCAGACGCTGATGCCATCGCTCGAGATGGTGCGATTCGTCAGCTCGGGAACCGAAGCCACGATGAGCGCTGTGCGCGTCGCGAGAGCGCACACACGGCGTGACAAGATCATCAAGTTCGAGGGCTGCTATCACGGCCACGCCGATGAGTTTCTCGTACAGGCCGGCTCTGGTCTGACCACGCTCGGCGTGCCGACCAGTCCTGGTGTCACCCGGGCATCGGCCGCAGATACGCTTTTGGCGACCTACAACGATCTTCCGTCGGTCCAGCGGCTCTGCGAAGGCTTTGCCGATCAGATCGCCGCGCTCATCGTCGAACCGATCGCGGGCAACATGGGCGTGGTGCTGCCGCAGCCGCGATTCCTGCAAGGGCTTCGTGAACTCTGTAACCGCTATCGAATCCTCCTCGTGTTCGACGAGGTGATTTCCGGTTTTCGTGTCGCAAGTGGAGGGGCACAGGGCTGGAGCGGCGTCGTCCCGGATCTGACCTGTCTCGGCAAGATCATCGGCGGAGGCCTGCCCGTCGGCGCGTATGGCGGACGGGAAGATCTGATGCGCCTGGTCGCCCCGGCGGGGCCTGTGTATCAGGCCGGCACTCTGTCGGGCAATCCACTGGCGATGACCGCCGGCTTGTGGAGCCTCAAACGGCTGTCGAAAGGTCTTTACGGACAGCTAAACCGGCTTGGGGCTCGACTCGCCGAGGGCCTCGCAGACGCGGCGCGGGGAGCGGGCGTTCCCGTGCAGGTGAACGGTATCGGATCGGCGCTGACGCCGTTCTTCACCGCATCGCCGGTCACCAACTACCAGACGGCACTTCGCGCGGATGCCGCGAAGTACGGAGCATTCTTCAAGGGGATGATCGCGCGGGGCGTCTACCCCCCACCGTCACAATTCGAAGCGTGGTTTCTTTCTGGCGCGCATACGCCGCGCGACGTCGAAAAGACAATTAAAGCGGCGAGAGAAGCGATGAAGGACGTGGCTGGGTAGGTTTGATGGCAGATGGCAGAACGCACTTTCCAGGCTCTGCCACTTGCCATCTGCCATCTGCCATGACGGTGTCACGTCATGTCACTGCGCGACGTCGAGCGGCGCGTCGAGTCTGACTCGCAGCACCGTGCCTGGCGCCAGGTCCACGTCGTTCCCTTCCGTGGCGGCCACAGTACCGCCGCCGCCGATGAGAATGCCCGTGAGTGCTCCGCGCACGCCGCCGAGAATGCCACCGATAATCGCCCCGACGCCCGCCCCGGCGGCAACCCGTCCGGTATCGCCTTCGCCCTGCAGCGCCTGCATGACCGTCGCACGAATCGAATAGGTCCGGCCTTCGATCGTGAACCGGTCGAAGGACAAGGTGAGCTCACCCTTGCGATTGATGCCCCGGCTCGCGGGCGTGACCGAGCTGACGATGCCGCGCATGACCGAGCCCGCGGGCACCAGCACGCGGCCGTTGCGCTCGTAGAGCACGATTGTCGTCGCGTCGAAGCGATCTTCGACGCGCGCCGTCCCCGAGCTCAGCCTCGTCTGCAGCCGCACATCGAACTCGGTGCCAACAGGGATCTCCGTCGCGCTGATACGTAGTGTCTCGCTGACGGCGGGACGCGATGCAGCCTCGCGTGCCGGCTCGCCACGAGCTTCCGTGCGCACCCGATCGATGCTGTCCCGCACGCTCGAGTACTCGGTCCGGGGCACACTCGATTCCTTTCGCAGTTTCACCTTGAGATAAATCACTTCCTCGCGAAGCTCGTCCAGCTCGCGCTGCAGCGACTCAGCCAGGCGCGGGTCCCGTTCTCGCAGACGCGACACGTCGGCGCCGGCGTCGTAGACGGCGTCCTGAAGCCGCTGAATGTCGGCGGAGGTGAGCTGCGCCTGAGCTGCCGCCGTCGCCACTGACGCGATGAAAATCGCCGCCGCGATAGTCCATGCCTTCATGAACCTGTCTCCTTCTGGGTCATGCTCCGGCCGAGGCCGTACACTACCGATGACAAAAGCCGTCAATTGGGGGAGAAAAACCGATTACCAGGTCCTGGCTTGCACTAATTGCGCCAGGGCATCAGGCGCTCGATGATGGGGATGCGCGTGAGATCGTTATAAATGACGGTCACCATCAACATCAGCAGCACCGCAAAGCCTGCCAGGAACATCTTTTCCTTGACGCGGATGCTGAAATCGCGGCGCGCAAGCCCTTCGAGCGCCATGATGAAAATATGCCCGCCGTCGAGCACCGGAATCGGCAGCAGATTGAGCAGCCCGAGATTCAGACTGATCGAGGCCATCAGCGCGAAGAGCGGGATCCAGCCCTGCTCCGCCGACTCGCCCGAGAGCTGCGCGATCGCGAGCGGCCCCATCAGCTGCCGCGTCGACGTTTCGCGCGTAATCAGCTGGCCGATGGTCATGAAGATGAGACCGGCCGACTCGTAGTTACGCTTGACGCTCATGACGACGGCGTCGAGTGGCCCGGGCTTGATGCGTGTAACGTCCTCGCCGATGGTGATACCGATGCAGCCGGCGCCCTGGGGAAGCGACGGACACGCGCCCGTGTTGGCTTCCGGTACCAGGGTGAGCTGCTGCTCGGCGCCCGCCCGCTCGATCTCGATCTGAACCGGCGTCTGAGGCTTCTTGGAAATCGCATCAATGAAATCGCGCGCGAACGTCGTCGTAGCGCCATCGACGCGAAGAATCACGTCCGACGCCTTGAGGCCGTCCCGTTCCGCCGGAGAGCCCGGCCGGACGGAGGCGACGTGCGGATGGACGTTGGGGAGGACGCCGATATCTCCAACTTCGTACCTCGTCTGTGGCGTCGGCGTCGCCGCGACCGTGAACTCCTTGCCATTTCGCAGGATGGCGATCTCGGTCGCCCGCCCCGCACGCGTGCCAATGGCGATGAAGAACTGCTCCCACGTGTCGACGTCCCGCCCACCGACACTCACGATGCGATCGCCGGACTGGATGCCGGCTCTCGCGGCAGGCGACCCCGGGACGATCTGTCCGACGACCGGCGGCGCCGACTGGAACGAGGGAATCTCGGCGCCATTCATCAGGACACCGGCAGTGACGACCACCGCCAGGATGAGGTTCATCAGGGGGCCCATGATGAGGATCTGGAACCGCTCCCACTTGCTCTTCGACAGGAACTCGTCGTCGCGGCCCGATCGGGGGTCATCGGGATTCTCGCCGGCCATCTTGACGTAGCCGCCAAGGGGAATCGCGCTGACCACATATTCGGTGTCACCGCGCTTGAAGCCGACGAGCCTGGGGCCGAATCCCAGCGAGAACTTCAGCACGCGCACGCCGACGCGCCGCGCCATGACGAAATGGCCCAGCTCGTGGACGAAGATGAGGACGCCAAGTACGAATAGAAACGCCAGAAGTGTGGTCAAAACGACAACCTCAGACCTTTAATTCTAACCCCCGCGCCACGTTCTGGGAATAGTGGCGGGTCCAGCGATCGACCTCCCGTACGGCCTCGAGGGTGGTCACGGCCACGGCCGTATGCGCTTCCATGGTTTGGTCGATGACCCGGGGAATCGACACGAAGGAGATTTTCTCTTCCAGGTAAGACGCCACTGCGACCTCGTTGGCTGCATTCAGGACGACCGCGTGGCTGGGACCAGCCTCCAGCGCACGATAGGCCAGTGCCAAACAGGGAAACCGTTGGAAATCGGGCTCGTGGAAATCCAGGCGCCCGACGGCTGCCAGATCCAGCCGTGCCACGGGGGCGTCCCAGCGGTCGGGATATGAACACGCATACTGTATCGGCAGTTTCATGTCCGCTCCGCCAAGCTGTGCAATAACGGACCCATCCCGTAGCTCGACCATCGAATGGACGATCGACTGGGGATGGATGACGACATCGATTTGACTCGCGGGCAGATCGAACAGCCAGTGCGCTTCGATCACCTCGAGTCCCTTGTTCATCAGCGTCGCCGAATCGATCGTGATCTTCCGGCCCATGCGCCACGTCGGATGGCGAAGCGCGTCTTCCGGCTTCACGCCGGCCAGCGCCGCCGCCGGCATCTCGCGAAACGGGCCGCCCGAGGCGGTCAGCACGATCCGGCGGATCTCTTCTCTTCGGCGCCCATGCAGGCACTGGTGAATG
Organism: Vicinamibacterales bacterium; assembly: GCA_963782595.1. Lineage (GTDB taxonomy): Bacteria > Acidobacteriota > Vicinamibacteria > Vicinamibacterales > JAMQPK01 > JAMQPK01. The sequence goes on from CAWAKJ010000001.1 coordinate 292,303, forward strand.
GCGTTGTGCTCGCTGTCGACGGGAAGGATCGCGACACCACGGGCCCGGGCGGCAGCCGTGACGAGCGCTCCGGCCATGACGAGCACTTCCTTGTTCGCGAGGGCGATCGTCTTGCCGGCTTCGATCGCGGCAAGCACGGCTTCGAGCGCGGCCGTGCCCGATGACGCGCAGATGACGATGTCGACATCCGGGTGCGTGGCGACGGTGATGAGCCCCTCGGTCCCGGTATCCGACCCCAGCGCGGTGATCTTCACGTCGAAGGCTGCAGCCTGCTCGCGCAGCCGATCGGCATTCGAACCTGCCGCGAGGCCGACGACCCTCAGCTTGTCAGGATGCGCGCGCACGACGTCGAGCGTGCTCTGCCCGATTGATCCTGTCGATCCGAGAATGGCCAGTCGTTTCAAAAGCTATACCTCACAAACACGTAAAACACAGGCGCGGCGAAGAGCAGCGCATCGATGCGATCCAGGACGCCGCCATGCCCAGGTATCGTCGACGAGGCATCTTTCATGTCCACACTGCGCTTCAGCAACGATTCGAACAGGTCCCCGACGATGCCGACGGCGGCAATGGCCACTCCAAGAAGAAGTCGCGCAGGCACACTCATCTGTGGAAGCCACCAGTGACCGATGACGGCGAGGGCCAGCGTGGCGCCGACGAATCCGCCAATGGCGCCTTCTACCGTTTTCTTCGGGCTCACAACTGGCGCCAGCAGGCGACGCCCAAACGTCCGGCCGCTGTAATACTGAAAGGTGTCGCTGATGGCGACGGTGAGAATCAGCAGCAGCGCCGCCTCTTTACCGAGCGTCCAACGCGTGGCCGCCAGCAACCCGAGCGGCACGCCGATGTACATGGGCGCAAACGCTGCAATCGCCGCCGCCGGCAACGCGCCCTCGATGTGGGTCGATCCCGGCGTGCCTGTAAGAGCCCTCGACAGCGCGAGCGCCGCCAGGCCGAGCGTCGTCCCCGCCAGAACCGCCTCCACCGGCATCCCGGGTATTCCGACGGCAACACAGGCAAGCGCAACGGCAGTCGCTCCGGCCGGCGCCGAGATCTGCACGCCGGCACGCGCTGCAATCTCCCGATATTCGCGAAACGCAAACAGCGCGACGACGAGCGCGATGCCGACGAGGTAGATCGGTTCGAGCAGCCACAATGCGGCGATGACACCAGCGAGCATCAACGCACCACTGATGACTCTGGTGTTGTGCGGAATCACTAACGTGAAAGGGCGGGAAACGGATTGATGCCGCCGTAGCGACGATCTCTTTTCTGATACGCGACCACCGCTTCGAGCAGATGCCGGCGGCGAAAATCGGGCCAGAGCGTGTCGGTTACCCAGATTTCCGCGTACGCAATCTGCCACAACAGGAAATTGCTCACGCGCATCTCGCCGCTCGTGCGAATCAGCAGATCCGGATCCGGCTGCCCCGCCGTGTAGAGGAACTCCGAAAACTTTCGCTCGTCGAGATCTTCGGGCCGCACTCCCGCTTGCATGGCGCGGCGGGCGGCATCGACGATTTCTGCACGACCACCGTAGTTCAAGGCGATGTTGAACAGCAGGCCGGTATTGCACGCCGTCGCTTCCTGGCCCGCTGCGAGCTCTTCGTTGACGTCCTCCGACAACTCGTCAGTACGGCCGATCACCCGGAACCGGATGTTGTTGCGGTTCAGCGTGTCCAGTTCGAGGCGCAGATAGCGCTTCAACAGCGCCATCAAAGCCGTCACTTCGGTCACTGGACGCTTCCAGTTCTCGACTGAAAACGCATACAGCGTCAACGCGCCAATCCCGAGCCGGGCCGACGTCTCGACCACGTCGCGCACCGATTCGATGCCCGCGCGATGTCCCTCGACGCGCGGAAGATGACGCTGTGCCGCCCACCGTCCGTTGCCATCCATGATGATGGCAATGTGCGACGGGAGCGCCTCGAAGTTGACCTCGCGCGCGAGGTTTTCGTCAGGAGATCCTCTCGGAATCGTTTCCAGGAGCTGTTCGAGGGACATGGTTCAGTTGCGGGACGTCATCGCCCCGCGCCGCGTAAGGCGTCAAGTGAAGGATACCGGACCGGCCGCATCGTAATCAACGCGAACGAGATAGAGCCCGAAAGGCGGCGCCGTAGGGCCCGCGGCGGCACGGTTGCCCGCTTCCAGCAGGGCCTTGAGTGATGCCGGCAACCGACGGCCGTCGCCCACTTCCACCAGTGTGCCAACGACCGTGCGCACCATGTATTTGAGAAAGCCGCTGCCGGCGATTTCGTAGATCAATAGACGGCCGCCGCCAGGCACTGGTTCCTCGGTCCACTCGGAGCGAGTCACGGTACGTGTGCTGGTCCTGACGGTTCCACCGAGAGCCTGAAATGAGGCGAAATCGTGCTCGCCGACGAGCTCGTGCGCCCCGGCACGCATGGCCTCGAGATCGAGCGCTCGCGAGATGTGCCACGCATAACGGCGCTGAAACGGGCTGATGATGCGTGTGTTGCTGATGCGATAGCGATACACCTTCGATCGGGCATGAAAACGAGCGTTGAATCCTGGCGGTGCTTCTTCGACCGACAGGACACGAACATCTTCGGGCAGTTTGGCGTTGAGCGCCCGTAACAGGTCGGGTGCGGCAATCGCGTTCGACAGCTTGAAGCTCGCGACCTGCCCGAGCGCATGCACGTGCGCGTCGGTCCGGCCCGCGCCGTGAACCACGACACGTTTGCGTTCCAACGTAGCGAGGGCCGCCTCGAGATCGCCCTGCACCGAACGAGCATTCGACTGGCGCTGAAAGCCGGAGAAGTCTGTGCCGTCGTAGCTCAGGGTGATCTTGAATACACGCATGGCCACATTCTCAATTGACAATTTCCGGCCTCGATCCGGGCTTCACGACCGGCAACCCTCGAGCGCACAAGGGACATGTCTCCGGGTCGTAAGTGGGCACTTCAAGCTGGATCAGCGCGTGACAGGGCACGCCGAAGTCGATGGTCCCGCCGCTGCGATCGACGATCGCCGCCACGCCCACGACGTCTGCGCCCGCCTCGCGGGCCACGTCGATCGTCTCTCGCGTCGATTTACCGGTCGTCAGCACATCCTCGACGACGATCACCCGGTCGGTGCGAGCGAGCGAGAACCCGCGGCGGAGGCTGAGCGCCGTCGTGCCGGAGCGCTCTGCGAAAATCGCGCGGACGCCGAGGGCCCGCCCCACTTCGTGCCCGATGATGAGGCCGCCCAGCGCCGGCGAGAGCACCACGGTCGGCTTCAGGTTCCGGACGTGCGCAGCCATGCCCATCCCGAGCGATTCGGCATCCGGCGGATTCTGAAGCACCAGCGCCGACTGGAGATAGCCGGAGCTGTGCAGTCCCGAGGAGAGCCGGAAATGTCCCTCGAGATACGCTCCGGTGCGGCGATACAACTCCAACGCTTCGTTTTGTTTCATATCGAGCGCGTAGTATACGATGCGCTGCAGTGCCTCCGGTCAGCGCCACCGTCATCACGAAGAACGAAGTCGACTCGATCGCCGATGCGCTGAAGTCCCTCTCCTGGACCGACGAGATCGTCGTCGTCGACGCAGAGAGCACGGACGACACCGTGGCGATCGCGCGCCAGTTCACCGACCGGGTGTACGTGCGCGCGTGGACCGGGTACGTGGATCAGAAGAACTACGCTGCGGGTCTCGCGACCCATGACTGGATTTTTTCGCTCGACGCCGACGAGCGGGTTCCTGAAGATCTGCGCGCGGAAATCCGCAAGCTTCTTTCCTCGGAACCGACAATGCGCGGCTTCCGAATGCCGCGCGTCTCGTTCTATCTTGGACGCTGGATGCGCACCACCGACATGTATCCCGACTACCAGCTTCGCCTGTACGACAGGCGTTACGCGCAGTGGGATGGGATTTACGTACACGAGTCGGTCAAGGTCGCCACGGGGGTGGTCGGCTATCTGAAGAACGAGCTGCTGCACTACCCCTACAAGGATCTGTCGGAACATCTCATCCGGATGGATCGATACACGACACTCGCGGCCCGGCAGATGTTCGAGAAGGGAAAACGGGCGACGAGGCTCGAGCTGCTGTTTCACCCGCCGGCGGCGTTCCTGCGGAACTACCTTCTCAAGGGTGGGTTCCGCGATGGCAAGCCGGGTCTCATCATCTCGCTCGTCAACTCGTACTACGTGATGCTGAAGTTCGCCAAGTTGTGGGAACTCCAGCGAGACTGACCGGTGTTCTCCCTTCACATCGACACGGCCAAGACCTGGCGGGGTGGACAGCGCCAGGTGCTGCTCACCGTGATCGGCCTGCGCGAGCGGGGACACCGGACGGTACTCGTCGCACATCCCGAAGGCGAGCTGGCCGCCCGCGCGTCGGAGGGCCACGACCTCATTCGACTGGCGCCACGAACCGAAGTGGATCTGCATGCGGGTTGGAAGCTGTCACGCATCATCAGGGAACTGAAGCCCGACATCATCCACGCGCACGATCCGCACGCGGTTGCCCTGGCGTCGCTAGGGTTGTCGTTCTTGACATCCGGCACGTGCGCGAGTCTCGTCGCATCCAGACGCGTCGCGTTCCATCTAAAAGGACATGCGTTCTCTCGCTGGAAGTACCACCAGGTTCATAGCTTCGTGGCCGCGTCGAACGCCATCCGCCAGATGCTGATTGGCGATGGCATCGACCCCAATCGGATCGTGACCGTGTACGAAGGCATCGACCTCCACCGCGTGCAGGCCGAGGAAGCCGCGAACATTCACGCGGAATTCTGGCTGCCGACCAATGCCCCTCTGGTCGGAGCCGTGGCCGCGCTGACGCAGGAAAAAGGACACCGGTATCTCATCGACGCCGCCGCGCTCGTCGTGCGCGAAGTTCCTGATGCCCGGTTCGTCATTCTCGGCGAAGGCGAACTTCGGACGTCGCTCGAGCGGCAGATAAAGGAACTGCACCTCGACAAGCACGTGCTCCTTCCGGGCTTCCGCGCCGATATCCTGTCGTTCATCAAAAGCTTCGACGTGTTCGTGATGAGCTCCCTGTTCGAGGGCCTGGGCACATCGCTCCTGGACGCGATGGCATTGTCGAAGCCCACAGTCGCGAGCGACACGGGTGGCATTCCCGAAGTCGTCTCGCACGGCGAAACCGGGCTCCTGGTTCCACCGCGCGATGCGAAGGAGCTCGCCGCGGCCATCTCGAAGCTGCTGAAGGATCCCGAGCGGCGCGACCGCATGGGCCGGGCAGGCCTCGAACGCGTCAAGCGTCTGTTCAGTGCCGAGGAGATGGTCGAGAAGACGCTTGATGTGTACCGGAATCTAAAATCTAGAAGCTAGAATCTAAGATCTTGTGCGAGATTTTAGTTTCCGCTTACTCTCCGGGTGGCATGCGCCACGCAGCGGGCACCCCGAATCACCCTGCGCTCGGTTGAACCCACAGGCGTTGGCCATTCCGATGTGGCACAACGAGAAGTCGTATTTCACGGGATCGGACGGATCGAGCTCACGCAGCGACGCGGTGATGTCCGCGGCCATTTTCCACCCGGGGCTCGTGTAGCGCGTCAGCCTTAGACACCGTCCAACGCGAATGACATGGGTATCGAGCGGCACCACGAGCCGTGATGGAGGAACGCCCTTCCAAATCCCGAAATCGACCGCATCGCGTCGAACCATCCACCGCAGGAACAGATTCAGCCGCTTGCAGGCTCCTCCGCACGACGGGCGTGAAAAGAAATACGCGACGCCCGGACGCGGTTTCCGGTTGCCATAGGCAGCGCGCAAGTTCGTCTCGAGCGCACGCGTCGAAAACGATTCGATCGCCTCCGATAGATCGGCGGCGCCGGCATCGTACCCCTCCAGGAAGAATTGCTCGATCGATCCCTTTGCCAGCATGCGCTGGAGGATCATCACGAGGGCGGCAAGGTCGTCGCCTTTCGTCCAGCGATGCACGAGCGGCGCGAGGTCGCGTCGCTGGCGTTGCGGCTCGAACGACCGGACATAGTGGGCCGGAGAGGGCCCCATGACGGCGAACAACCGTTCGATCGACTGCAGCACGCTTGCCACGCGGCCGAATGCCAGCGCCGCCGCGCAGAATCCCGCGACCTCCCTGTCCGCGGGATCCTCGAACCGCCGCACGAGATGAATGGGATCGGTTGCGGAATCGACACAGTTGAACGACTCGTAAAGCGCATCGAGACGTTCCTTCAGCACTACTGGAACCGCTCGGCCCCTGCGGCGCTTTCGTTCACGTAGACTGTTCGACCGCCCACGATTGTGGCCGCCACGCCACCCTTGAGCGGCCAGCCTCCGAACGGCGTGTTTCGCGCCTTCGATCGAAACCTGGACGGATCGACCATGACCGGCAAGTCCGGCGCGAGGACGGAGATGTCCGCAACGGCGCCTTCGCTGAGGGTGCCGGCAGCGACGTTGAGAATTCTCGCGGGGTTGGTCGACAGCAGCTCGACAAGCCGCGCGAGCCTGATGAGCCCCGGGTGCACCAGACGGTCGAAGCAAATCGACACGCACGTTTCCAGCCCGACGATGCCGAAGGGAGCAAGGTCGAACTCCATCTTCTTCTCATCATAGTGATGGGGCGCGTGATCGGTGGCAATCACATCCACGCTGCCGTCGGCGATGCCTTTGAGCATCTCGTCGCGATCTGACGCGGCACGCAGCGGCGGGTTCATCTTCATGTTCGTGTCGTAGCTCACCGGAGTCGCCAGCGATTCGTCGGTGAGCGTGAAGTGATGCGGCGCAACCTCGCACGTGACACGTGCGCCATGGCGCTTTCCCTCCCGAACCGCACGCAACGACGTTGCGGCGCTCATGTGACAGATGTGCACCGTCGCGCCGGTCATTTCCGCCAGCGCGATATCACGCTGCGCCATGATGGATTCGGCCAGGCCAGGAATCCCGCGCAGGCCGAGCACCGACGCGTGGTATCCCTCGTGTGCCACGCCTTCACCTTTCAGGGACGGATCCTCGCAGTGCTCCAGCACCGGTATGTTGAACATGCCCGCGTACTCGAGCGCCCGCCGCATCAACAACGCCGTCTTCACCGGCCGCCCATCGTCGGAGATGCCGACGCAGCCGGCGGCGCGAAGCTCCGCGATATCGGCGAGCTGGTCGCCGTTGGAACCCTTCGAAACCGCCCCGATGGGATACACGCGGGCGAGATTCGCCTGGGCCGCTTTCTGAAGGATGTATTCGGTGACGCCTGCGTTGTCGTTGATGGGCGTCGTGTTCGGCATGCACGCGACGGCAGTGAAGCCGCCGGCCACGGCCGCAGCAACACCCGTCGCCACTGTTTCTTTGTGCTCCTGGCCGGGCTCGCGAAGGTGCACGTGCATGTCGAAAAGGCCCGGGGTCAGCACGACACTGGCAGGCACCTCGACGACGTGTGCGCCGTCTGCCGGCAGATCTTTTCCGACGCGGGCGATGCGCTCGCCGTCGATGAGAATGTCGAACGCGCCGTCACGTCCGTTCGCCGGGTCGACGACCCGGCCGCCCTTAAGCAGCCGTTTCATGTTCCGCTCCACCAGCCAGCAGGTACAGGACCGCCATGCGCACCGCGACGCCATTGGCGACCTGTTCGAGAATCACCGAATACGGGCCGTCGGCGACATCGGAGTCGATTTCGACGCCGCGGTTCATGGGGCCCGGGTGCATGATGATGACGTCCGGCTTTGCGCGCCGCAGCCGATCGCGCGTCATGCCGAACACCGAAAAGTATTCGCGCAGCGATGGAAAGAACGCCCCCTGCATGCGCTCGAGCTGCACGCGCAGCAGCATCACGACGTCCGCTCCTTCAACCGCTTCGTCCACCGACGTCGTAGCGCGTACGCCCTGCCGATCGATACCGGGCGGCATCAGCGTCGGCGGCCCGCAAACCCAGACATCGGCGCCCAGCTTGGTCAGCAGTTGGACGTTCGATCGCAGCACACGGCTGTGCAGCAAATCACCGACGATCGCCACCTTCAGACCCGCGATCCGCTGCTTGTGCTCGCGAATCGTGAACGCGTCGAGCAGCGCCTGGGTCGGGTGCTCGTGCATGCCATCGCCCGCATTGATGATGCCCGCGCGGCAGATTCGCGACAGCAGATGGCACGCGCCGGAGTACGCGTGGCGAAGCACGATCATGTCCGGCGACATGGCCTCGAGGTTCAGCGCGGTATCGACCAGCGTTTCGCCTTTGACGAGGCTCGAAGTCTGCGCGGCGATGTTCAGTGTGTCTGCGCTCAGCCGCTTCTCGGCGATCTCGAACGAGGTGCGCGTGCGGGTGCTCGCTTCGAAGAACAGGTTCACGACGGTCTTGCCGCGCAGCGCCGGGACTTTCTTGATCGGGCGATCGCCGATTTCGCGCATCGCCTCTGCGGTGTCCAGAATCAGGAGAATCTCGTCGCGCGTCAGATCCGCGATGCCAAGGAGATCCTTGTGCCGCAGCTTCGAAATGGTTGCGACCTGTTGCGTCGTCATGGTTCGGCCCTCATTGCCCCTGATTCACCGATACTTCGTCGGCACCGTCCGTTTCCACAAGACGGACCGTGACAGTTTCCTTGAGCGATGTCGGAACGTTCTTGCCGACATAGTCGGCTTTGATCGGCAGCTCGCGATGCCCGCGATCGACGAGCACGACCAGCTGAATCTCCTTCGGGCGGCCAAAATCGATCAGCGCATCGAGCGCGGCGCGAATCGTGCGGCCCGTGTACAGCACGTCGTCCACGAGCAGAATTTTCTGATCGTCGATTGAAAATGGAATCTCGGTGCGCCGCACCAGCGGCTGAGGGCCGACGGCGTGGCGCATCAGATCGTCGCGATACAACGTGATGTCGAGCGCGCCGGTCCGCATCGGCTCGCTCGTAATCTGCTCGAGCGCCTTCGCCAGGCGCCTCGCCAGCACGTCGCCGCGGGTACGAATGCCCACGAGCGCCAAGAGATCGCTGCCGCGATTGCGCTCGACGATCTCGTGTGCGATACGCGTGAGTGAGCGGCCCATGCGATCGGCATCCATGATGACCGGCATCAGGAACACCTCGACGACAGAGTGGTGTTGGGAGATTTCGAGAGAAAGGCGTCGCGGGTCTTCATAGCTCTTCTCGGCCTCGCCGGGCCGTTCTTAAAGAGACAGGGTAAGTATACGGAATCTGGAAACTAAAATCTAGAAACTAAAATCTTCGGAAATCGTCGGACTGCTAGGATAGCTTCATGGTTCATCGCTGCCAAAAGATTGCCGTCGCAGAGCCGGTTTGTTACCTCAGATTTGTCGAGGGCAAACCGGATCACAGTGACGAGTTGCCGTACGAAACTGCCCGAGGTGAAATGCTCATCGCGGACTTCGACGCGAATGGCAAGATCATCGGCATTGAGCTGGTCGGCCCTCCTGGTCAAAAACCCTGTCAGAGTTGAAACTGACCGACAACCTGATCTTCGGAGAGATCAGGAAGATTCCAGATTCTAGTTTCTAGATTTTAGATTCTATCGATCGTAGAACGGGATGAACGTAATCGGCCGCTGTTCAGTGAAGTTGGGCGTGAAAATGTCGGTTCGAGCAAAGCCGTCCAGATCGCGCGCGATGGGCAGACCGAAGTAGTACAACACTGTGGGCGCGACATCGACGACCGACGCGCGCGGAAAGTTCCCTTTCGCCACCTGCCGGCCAAAGGCAATCAAAAAGCCGTCGGGCGCTCGTTCGTGACTGCCGCTCAGGTCGCGATCGCCGACGACGCGTTCGAGCACACGTTTGCCCAGGCTCAGGGGCTCCATGCCGAAACCCGACACGACCAGCAGGAGATCCTCAGGCCCAAGCGCCGCCATCGCGCGTCCGACGATGCCGTCCAGATAGGTGTAGTACTGCTCGAGCACGCGCCCGTGCCGCAGACGCTCGTCGTCCGAGACGTCGCCAAACGCGCGAGGAACCGCATAGCGGAGGTAGTAGTGGCCCACAGCATCGATCCCCGGGTAGCGGACTGCCGTGAACTGCACGGGCCTGAGCTCGCTGAACACCTGAGCGATTTGCTCGGCGGCCGCGTCGGCAGCCAGCGCCAGCGCAGGCGCATGCCCCTCGCGCGGCTGCGCGCCGGATGACGGTCCCGCCGCGAATGCAATCGACGTCTGCTCGGGTGTGGCCTGCAGCCGTGCGATGCGCGCTTCTTCGACCACCTCCGGCGGATATGCCATCGGCGGCTCGCCGATCGAGGCCAGCAGCGATGTCGGATCGCGATGGAAAAATTCGTCGCTCACCAGGTATCCGTTGACGCCGTGTGCGGGATAGGTCAGCGGCCAGTCGATCACACCGGCTGTCATGCCATACCGGCTCAAGAGTTCCCAGATGGGCCTCGCGCGGACGGCGTCGGAGGCCCGCTCTTCCTCCTCGATCAACCCAAGGCGAACCAGTGCCTGAGCGAAGCAGAAATCCGGCAGCAGGTCCAGCGGCTGATTCGATCCCGGAACGACGTACCGCGCGGCCGAATAGACGCTGGTCTTGTACGGCAGCTTGCCGGTGGCCACCGCGGTCCACACCGGCGCCGGCTGCGTGGGCCGCAGCGTCGCCAGGTGCATCACGGCGCCCGTATCGAGCAGACGGCCGAAGTTCGGAAACCGGCCGCCGGCCGCATTGGGCGCGATGAAATCGAGCGACGCCCCGTCGAGCAGAATCATCTGCACCCGTGAGCCCGACTGGGCGGGCGCAAGTTGTGGCGGCACCGGCCGTCGCGGCGGTGGTGTCGAATCACCGAGGCCGCGGAGATACAACGGACCGGCGAGCGACACCGCCAGCGTCAGCGCGAAGACCGCAGCGATGAGCCCGCGGCCCCGCTGCAATCCCGCCTGCAGGAGCGCCAGGCACACACAAATGGCTGCGGCCAACGACACGACGACGGCCCCATCCGTCATGCGAGATGACGCGTCGGGACCAAGCACCGATCGAAACCCGTGGAGGTTGAGCCATGTGACGAACGCGCTCATCGAGATCGCGATCGACCCGAAGGTGGCGAGCAGCCGAAGGCTGACCCATCCGGGCGGACGCACTTCCACCGCGAGCAGCTGGCGCAGCACGATGAGCCCGTAGAAAAACGCCGTCGCGTGTATGCCGTAGAACGCCGACCAGGTCAGCACCAGTCGCGCCACAGCCATCGAATTGAGCTGAACCATCGGGTTCAGCTGCAGCACGAGCAACGACACGTACGCGCCCACCAGTGCGCCGGCCAGCAACGAATTGGTGAGCATTCGGAAGTACTGCATTGAGAAAGACAATGATACCCGTCTCCGCGCGCTATACTTTCCCACGTGCCGCTCGACGTGGTCGCCGAAGTCATCTCAAACGTCCATCTTTCTTCCGATTACAACGTGCTCGGCCTTGCCGCTCCCGAAATTGCCGAACGCGCCCTTCCAGGACAATTCGTCATGGTGAAGGCGGGCGATTGCCCCGAGCCGCTGCTCCGCCGGCCGTTTTCCGTGTTTGAAACGCTCGAGGACGGGGGGCGCGTTGTCGGTCTGTCCCTGATCAGCAAGCGCATCGGCCGCTCCACGACCCAGCTGTACGACGCGAAGCCCGGCGATCGCGTCCAATGCCTCGGACCGCTCGGCCGTCCATTTGCCCCGGTGGCCGCGCCCGATGAGGCCTGGATCGTCGCGGGAGGCGTCGGCCTCGCACCGTTTGCGAATCTGGCTGCCGCCCTGCGTACACGCGACGTCAAGACGAGGCTCTACTACGGCGCCCGGCGCGCCGCCGAGCTGTTTTACGTCGACACATTCGAGAAGATGGGCGTCGAGCTCGTTCTCGCGACCGAGGACGGCAGCCGCGGCGACCGCGGCCGTGTGACGCTGCCGCTTGAACGCGATTTGAAAGCCCGGCTCCCGAGCGCCAGCATCATGCTCTACGCGTGCGGCCCCGAGCCGATGCTGGCCGCGGTGGCAAAGCTTGCCACCGCGTTCGGATGCCCTTCGCAAGTGTCTGTGGAGCGCGTCATGGGCTGTGGTGTCGGCGGCTGTTACAGCTGCGTGATTCCCATCAAAACACCTGAGGGAAAGCCGCACCTCGTCCGATCGTGCCTGGCCGGGCCGGTGTTCCGCGGCGACGAGGTTCTGTGGACATGAGCGGCGAGCGGCGCGGGGCGGAGGGGCCCCGCCAGCGAGCCGCGGGGAGCGGGGCGGGGGGCCCCCGCGACTAACAATGAACCTGTCTGTTCGCATCGGGTCGCTCACACTCAAGAACCCGCTCATCGCGGCGAGCGGCTGTTTCGGCTATGGCACCGAATACGCCGACCTCATCGACCTCTCCTCCCTCGGCGGAATCGCGGTCAAGGGGCTGTTCCTCAACGAGCGCGAAGGACATCCGCCGGCCCGCATCGTCGAGACCCCGGCCGGATTGCTCAACGCCATTGGTCTGCAGGGTATCGGGGTGCATCGCTTCGTCGCCGAGAAGATGCCCGAGCTGCGCGCACGCGGGGCCGTCGTTTTCGTGAACATCTGCGGCACCACACTGCAGGAATATGTCGAGCTCGCGAAGATCCTGTCCGACGTCGAAGGGGTCGCCGCGCTCGAACTGAACATCTCTTGCCCGAACATCAAAGAAGGCGGCATCACGTTCGGATGCAGTCTGCACGGCACGGCAGACGTCGTCGCCGCGGTTCGAGCCGCCACCCGGTTGCCCGTCATTCCCAAGCTCACACCGAATGTCACCGACATCAGCTCGATCGCGAAAGCGGCCGAAGATGCCGGCGCCGATGCCGTATCGCTCGTAAACACCTTTCTCGCGATGGCCATCGACGTCGAAACACGCAGGCCGAAGCTGTCGAACATCGTCGGCGGCCTGAGCGGACCCGCCATCCGGCCGATCGCCGTCCGCATGGTGTACGAGTGCCGGCAGACGATTCGCATTCCGATCATCGGCATGGGCGGCATCGCCACGGCTTCAGATGCGCTCGAGTTCATGATCGCCGGGGCATCGGCCGTGCAGGTGGGCACGGCGAACTTCGCCGACCCGTTGATCTGGTCGAAGCTCCTCGCCGGGATCGCCAGCTACGGCGAACGTCATCGCCTGAAGACGATCGCGGATCTCGTCGGGACGATCGACACGAACGCCAGAGAGAAAGAATGGATCAGCTCCTAGTCGCTCTCGACGTCGACAACGCGGTCCACGCGACCGAGCTGGCGATGCGTCTCAAAGGGCGGGTCGGTGGAATCAAGATTGGCAGCACGCTCTTCACGGCCGAGGGACCGGCGCTCGTCCGGCGTCTCGTGGAGCAGGGACACCGGGTGTTTCTCGATTTGAAGTTTCATGACATCCCGCATCAGGTTGCCGGAGCCGTCGCCGCCGCGACCAGGCTCGGCGCCTGGATGCTCACCGTGCACGCCTCCGGGGGCACTCAGATGTTGAAAGCCGCCCGGCAGGCAGCCACGGCAGCCGCGTCTGCCGCCAACAGGCCGGCGCCGATGATCGTCGCCGTGACGGCGCTCACGAGCCTCGACGACGACGCGCTCGTCGAAATCGGCGTCAATCGGTCGATGGAACGCCAGGTGGAAGAGCTTGCCGCGCTCGCCTGGCAAGCCGGACTCGACGGCGTCGTGGCATCGCCGCACGAGCTTCGCGCACTGCGCGCAAAGTTTCCGGCGCTGACCATCGTCACACCGGGGATTCGCGCTTCATCGGCGCCGCCAGACGACCAGGCGCGCACCCTCAGCGCCCGCGAGGCGCTGGCCGCCGGCGCCAGTTACCTCGTGGTGGGCCGCCCTATTGTGGCGGCAGCCGATCCGGGACGCGCTGTAGAAGAGATTGCTGCGACTTGCGCCTGACGATTTACAGCAAACCCGGATGCCATCTGTGCGATGAGATGAAGGCGGTCGTCAGCCGCGTCATCGCGAATCAATCCGACATCTCACTCGAGGAGATCGACATTTCGACCGATCGCGGGCTCGTCGATCGTTACGGTCTCGAGATTCCCGTGCTGTTGATCGATGGAGGAAAGGCGGCGAAGTACAGGGTTTCGGAGGAGGAGCTTCGCAGGATGATACGGGGAAGGACAGTTAGTTCGTAGGTTCGTCGGGTTCGTCGGTTCGTAGGGTTCGTGGGTGCGAACCGACGAACTGACGAACCCAACGAACTCGACGAACTCGACGAACTCGACGAACTCGACGAACTCGACGAACTTATACGAACGGTCGTGTCGTTATTTCGCCGTGATGATATTGAACCCGCGGCGGTTCCGCTGAAAGCAGGCGTCGCTCTCCTCGGTACAGACCGGTTGTTCCTTGCCCTTGCTCACCGTCGTCACCCGATCGGCGGCGATACCGAGGCTCACCAGATATTCCTTCACAGCGGTCGCCCGGCGCTCCCCGAGGGCGAGGTTGTATTCCGATGTGCCTCGCGCATCGGCATGGCCTTCGACGGTGATGCGCACCGACGTCCACCGCTTCAGATAGTCCGCGTTGCGTGACGCGACCGAACGCCCGTCGTCGCGCAGGGTCGAGCTGTCGTAGTCGAACAGCACATCGCCGAGCGGTCGTTCAGCGTTCAGCTGATCCACGGTCTTCTGCGCGAAGATCTGATCTTCGGTCAGTGGCGCAGGCGCCGGTGGCGGCGGTGGCGCAGGCTTCGGTGGTGGCGGCGGTGGTGGTGCGGGCGCAGCCGGTGGCGGTGCCGGTGGAGGAACCGGGGGCGGCACCGGCCTCTTGCAGGCGGCGGCCGTGAGTCCCAGGATGGCGCACAATGCGCCGACCAGCAGGAAACGTCGCATGAGATTCTCCTCAGCTGTAAGTTTTGTCGACGGGCGGATGAATCGCGATGACAGAGTACCGTGGAGCTGTACGAGTGTCAATGAACTCAGGCATTTCTGGGAGTCAAAATACGCATCGGCAATTCTGTGAAGCGTGCATGCCGTCCGACTCGTGATTACAATGCGCGACGTGGACGCGCTGCTGGAACGAACGTTTCACGCCGAGCAACGGCACTTCTGGTTCCGCGGGTTCCGGCGTTTTGTGACCCCACTAATTGAGCACGCCACGAGGGGCCTCTCCCATCCACGGCTGCTCGATGCGGGCTGCGGCACGGGCGCGAACCTCCCGCTCCTCGGGAAGTTCGGCGTACCGTTCGGCCTCGAACTGGTGACGAGAGGGCTGCAGTTCGCCCGTGAGCGCGGCCTTGGGCGTCTTACGCAAGGTACGGTGACGGACCTGCCCTACCGCGATGCCTCCCTGGATATCGTCCTTTCGCTCGACGTCCTGTATTGCCTCCCCGATAAGGCGGAGCAGGAGGCCATCGCCGAAATGTTCAGAGTGCTGCGTCCGGGCGGCTCGGCGATCGTCAACGTGGCGGCGCTCGAGATGCTGAAAGGCGACCATTCGGTCCTTGGCGGCGAAGTCCGCCGCTACACGAAACGCGACCTGCGGGGCAAGCTCGAGCGGGCGGGGTTTCGGGTGACGCGCATCACCTACACGAACGCTTCGCTGTTTCCAGTCACAGCGACGGTTCGAGGCTTCCAGCGGCTGCGCGGTGTGAAATCCGGAGCAGAGAACAAAGGCGACCTGTCGGTGCCGATCAAACCCATCAACGCCCTGTTCACGGCCGCGCTCATGATCGAGTCGAGGTTGATCGCGGCGGGACTCGACATGCCGGTCGGGAGCTCGGTTCTGTGCATGGCCGTCAAGCCGTCTGGAACAGGAACGCGGAACCCCGTCTAGTCCACGTCGAAGCGAAAGATACGCAATCCCAGCGTGCGGCGATCGGGGCTGCCGGAAAGCTCGTTCGGCACGAACGCCTTGTCGGTTTCTATGGTGATCATGCCATCTGACGCGGCGAGCGCGGCGGCAGGCACGTTGATGCGCAGCTCGAAATCCGAAGACGGCTGAGCGGTGGCCAGCACCTGGCTGCCCGCGCGGATCGTCACGTTCGGCGGCGCATCGAAATAGCGGAGCGGCGACTCGCCTGACACCGTCAGCGTCACGTCACGCCCGACCGGGTTAACGAAGGTCTCGGCACGGCGCGTGGTCCATCGCCATCCGCGCTGCATTCGATCGCTGTACTCCACCTCGTTCCATCCCGCATGCTGGACGAAAAACAGCGCCTGCGGTGGCGCGATCATCAACTGCGTCAGGCGCACGTTCGAGGGCTGGCCGTCCGCTCCCTTATAGGACGCCACCAGCCGGCTGAACACGCCGTGGTCGAGCGACCCCGGCTCGAGCGGGATGCGCTTGAAGAAACGGCCGCCCGCGGGAACTTCCCACTCGCCAATCGGGAGATCGCGAATCGAGACCGACACGCGAGCCGGCTTGCCGCCGGCCGGCTCGGTGCTTTCGCCGCCGATCACCAGCACCGCCGGCTCGGTGCGATTTCTCACGTGTGCGATGCCTTCGCTGCGACGCTCGCGCTCTGAGAAGTTCAGCGTCTCCGGTGTGAGATGCCATCCGGTCTCGGCAAACCATCCCGGCGGCGACTCGATACGCAGGATGTCGACGTTGTCGGGACGCACCCCGCTCATGAACAACTCACGCGGAAACGTCCAGTTGTAGTTTTTCCGGCTGCGGATGCTCATCGGATCCACGAGCGCGAGGTCTCCTCGTGCAGGATCAGCGAAGAACCACACCGGCGCCGTCCCGCCTCCCAGCCAGTACGCGGCCAGCTCTCTCGACTCGCTCATCACGGGCGATGGCAGGATTTTCGTCGCACCGAAGTCTCGGGTCTCGAGCACACGCGCAAATCGCTGATGCGCGCCGATGACAGCGTGTTCCTTTGCAACCAGTGGCTGCAGATCGCTGACAGCGGCGTATGCAGGGCTCGGATGCGCGGAGTACGCCCTCGCCGCGGGAAGCGTCACGACGAGCGACGCAACAATGATGGCTGCACTGCCAATTATCGTCGCCATCGCACCTGCCACAGAGAAACCCCTGACGGCGAGATAGGCAACCGGCGGAACGAGCGGCAGCGCATAGCGGCTGATCGTCTCCTGCACGATCAGATGGAACAGCGCGTAGGGCACGAATCCGACGACCAGCAGCGTCGCGCCTGCCGGTGCGCGCCACGCGAAATAGACGAAGCCGGCGAGTGCGACGATGACGACAATCCAGCCGAGCGGTGACAGTGCCCAGGGTTCGATCATCGCCGCCAGGATGCCGAGCGCCATCCGCCGCGGTGTCGGATTACTGAGAAAGATATCGAGGCCGTAGAACTGTTCCGCCGTCTGGCCGGCAAGCGCAGTCCGATAGCGCGCGAATCCGCCGCTGGCCACCAACATCGGAACAGCCCAGGCGAGCACCCCGAGTGAAAACGTCATCGCGCTGCCGAGAATCGCGCCCGCGGCGCCGCGGCCGGTGCGGTCGAGGAGCACGAGCGCGACGAGCGGGAGCGTCAGCCAGACGGTCTGGGTGCGCACGCCGACGGCAAGCCCGGCGATGAAGGCGCCCGTCACAATCAGGCGTCCCGAAGCAGCAATCGCAGCGGGATCGGCTCCGGGTTGGAGCCGCCGACGCACGAACGCCGCCGCGAGGCACGCCTGCGCCACCAGAGCGAAGGTAAGACCCGTGACGTCGCTGAGTGGACGCAGTGACGTGAACCAGAACAACGGCGATGCGACCGCGACGAGCACCGCAAGGGCGGCCCGGCGATCGCGGGCCGCGTCGTCCGCCGATCGATCGAGCGCTTCGAAGCTGCGGTAGAGCGCCAGCAGGGGGAAGACCGCCAGCGCCCCAGAGAGCGCACTCCACCAGGCGAGGGCGCCCGCTTCGGACGGCCAGACGGCGTGGGACAACTTGCCGAGCGCGATGAACACCGGATATCCGGGTGGATGGGGCTGATGCTTCGACGGATCGAAATCGCGCACGCCGAGCGCGAAGTTCATCGAGTCGAGATCTTCGAGTGATGGGGGCAGAAAGGCGAGGTGGGCGACGAGAAACATCGCCGCGACCACGGACGCCCAGATCAGTTTTGGCGAGGTCTTCAAACCTGTCGGAGAATCAGGCCTTCGTTGAGGCTGCCGGTGCGGTAGCCCTTCGGATCGATCGTGACCGACTCGTACCCGGCGGCCCGCAGTTCGCGCACGATGGCGGCGCGCATCTCGGGCTCGAACGCGCGCGAGAGATCTTCGCGCGCCACTTCCACGCGGGCCAGCGTGTCATGGTGGCGCACGCGACACACACGGAACCCGAGCGCGTGCAGCGCCTCTTCGCCGCGTTCGATCTGCCGGAGCTTCTCGGGAGTCACCTCGTGGTGATACGGAATCCGCGACGACAGACACGCCGACGCGGGCTCGTCCCACACCGGTAGACCCGCAAGCCGCGCCTGTTCGCGAATTTGTGCCTTTGTCATGCCGGCTTCGTCGAGCGGGCTTCGCACGCCGAACTGCCGTGCCGCCATTCGTCCCGGACGATAGTCGCCGCGATCGTCCGCGTTCGTACCGTCGACGACCTGGGCACCGCCGGCATCCTGGGCGATCTCGGTCAACCGCGTGTAGAGCTCGTGCTTGCAGAAGTAGCAGCGGTTCTCAGGATTCGCGCGGTAGTCGGGGCGATCGGTTTCGTCGGTCAGAATAATTCGGTGATTCAGCTTGAACTCGCGCGCGACCTTGAACGCTAGCTGCCGGTGGTGCGCGGGATAGCTGGGGCTGTCGGCGGTGACGCAGAGCGCATGGCTCCCCAGCACCTCGGTGGCGGCCCACGCCAGGTATGCACTGTCGACGCCGCCGCTGAACGCCACGACGACGGCACGCATGTCGGACAAGATCGAGCGTAGGTCAGGCGTCACTCCTCCCAGTCCTCTTCCTCCTCGGCGTCCTCGTCGTCGATGTCCAACTCGTCTTCGGCGCCGTCGGCCTCACCCTCTGCTGCTTCTTCTTCCTCCTCCTCCTCGTCGTCGTCGTCATCGTCGTCATCGTCGTCGGCGAGGTCCAGCTCGACCGGCGAGAGGCCCGTGATTTGGAGGTTCGAGCCACACTCAGGACAGCTGACCAGGTCCCCTTTGTCCACGTCGTACTCGTCGACCTCGATCTCTGCGTCACATTCTGGGCAGATAGCCATTTGTCCCGGATTATAGCGAGAACCTGATAAATTCTGCAACGCACGCTAACGCTTTTCAGGTCGCACTCCGATACATCTCGTGAGCGTTCTATCCATTCATGACCATTAGCGCCACCAGCGCAAAGACCGTCCTCATCGCCGACGACACCGCGTTCGTCCGGGACCGCTTCAAGACCGCGCTCGAAAGCGCCGGGCATCGTGCCGTGGTGGTCAGGAGCGCGGCCGAGCTGCTCGCCCGCGTGCGGGGGGATCTCGCACAGCTCGATCTGCTCGTTATCGACCTGCGGCTGCCGCACGCCGCCGGGGTCGATCTCGTACGGAGCATCCGCAAGCTCGATGACGGCCGCCTGCCGATTCTGATTTTCAGCGGAACGATCACGACGGCGGACGAAGTGCGCGAGCTCGCCGCGCTCGGCGTCGCCGGCTACGTCAACGAGTACAGCGCCGTGCAGCACATCCTGCCGTCGCTCGCGCCGCACTTGTTTCCCGACAACTTCAACCGTCGCGGAAGCCCGCGCGTCGTGCTCGGGATTCCCATCGCCTATCGCTTCGGCAACACGATCGCCGCCGCACTGACGCTCAACATCAGCCGCGGCGGCATCGCGATCCGCACCACGAGCCCGCTCGAAATCGGCGCCAACGTACGGCTCAGATTCCGCCTCCCGGGATCGAAGCGCGACATCGACGCAGAAGCGCGCGTCGCCTGGAGCGATCGCCGTCACGGCATGGGCATGCAGTTCGACAAGGTCGACACGCCGGATCAGGCGGCCGTCGACGAGTTCGTCGACGCGCATTTCTTCAGCAGCCGGAAAGCATAGCTACCGGCTCCGGCTGGACTAGTATCAGTCCGGAGGTTTGGTGCATGGACAGCCCTGTCCTCGACGTCAGCGTCCGTCTGCTCGCGGTGCTGGCGCTGGTTCTGGCCAACGGATTCTTCGTGGCCGCCGAGTTCGCGATCATCTCGGTGCGCAAGACGCGTATCGATCAACTGCTCGCCGAGGGCAGCCGCATGGCGCGTCCCGTCAGGCGCGCGCTGAACAATCCAGACCAGTTCATCGCGGCCGTGCAGCTGGGGATCACGATGGCCAGTCTCGGGCTCGGCTGGATCGGCGAACCCGCGCTGGCCTCGATGATCCAGCCGCTGCTGCGCCACCTCCCGGCGCCGGTGTCCATCGCCACATCCCACACGATTGCGATTGCGATCGCCTTCAGCATCATCACCGCGCTCCACATCGTGCTCGGCGAGCTCGCGCCCAAGACAATCGCGCTCCAGTATCCGGAACAGACATCGCTCATCGTCGCCAAGCCCACCGAGATCTTTCTGCGCGTGTTCAGGCCCTTCATTCGCGCGCTGAACGGCATGGGATGGGCGGTCGTGAGAATGCTCGGCATGAAAGCCGCGAGCGGCCATGGCCTGGTGCATTCAGAGGAGGAACTGAAGATGCTGGTGACCGCGAGCCAGCAGGCGGGCGTGCTCGAAGAAGAGGAAGAGCAGATGCTGCATCGCGTCTTTCACTTTGCGGAGTTCACGGCGACCGAGATGATGGTGCCGCGCACGGAAATGACGGCGGTGCGGGCAGACGCGCCGATTGGCGACGTCGTCGACCTCGTCTGGCGCGGACGCCACTCGAGCCTGCCTGTCTACCGCGGTGAGCTCGACAACATCGTCGGCATCATGCTCGTGCCCGATCTCGTCCGCGCGCTGGCATCGCCTTCCCCGCGATTCAACGTCGGCGCCCTCGCACGCGAAGCGCTGACGGTTCCGGAAACGATGAAAGCGGACGAATTGCTCAGGCGGATGCGGCGCCACCGCACGCATCAGGCCATCGTCATCGACGAATATGGCGGGACGGCGGGCATCGTCACGTTCGAGCGCGTCATGGAGCGGATCGTCGGCGAGCTGGGCGGAGATTTCGGCGCCGGCGCCTCCGCGCCGATTCGCCAGCTTCCGGATGGTTCATCGGACGTCGACGGCCTTGCGCTCGTTACCGACATCAACGAGCGGTTCGGACTCGAGATTGACGAAGCCACCTACACGACGTTCGGCGGCTACATGCTCGGGCGGCTGGGACGCCGGCCGAACGTTGGCGACATGGTGGAGGTCGGAGGACGGACGCTCCGCGTGGAGGCGGTCGACGGCCTGCGCGTGTCGCGCGTGCGAATCATCTGAATCTAGAAACTAAAATCTAGAATCTACAATCTAGAATCTACAATCTAGAATCTTTCGGACAGATCTCGCCTTAGATTCTAGATTGTAGTTTTTAGTTTTTAGATTCAGTCTTCCGCTCAGTCCGCCCGCAGCAGCCGCATACCATTCGCAATGACCAGCAGCGAGGCGCCCATGTCGGCCACGACAGCCATCCACAACGTGGCCGATCCGATGAGCGCGAGCGCGAGAAACACGGCTTTCAGACCGAGCGACAGCGTCACATTCATCCGGATGTTCCGCAACGTCGCACGGCCGAGGCGGATGGCGAATGGAATCTTCAACAGTTCGTCGGCCATCAACGCGATATCGGCGGTCTCCAGCGCGACGTCGGTGCCGGCCGCGCCCATCGCGATTCCCACGTCGGCCGCAGCCAAGGCGGGCGCGTCGTTGACGCCGTCGCCAACCATCATGACCGTTCCGTAGCGCTGTCGCAGTGTCCGCACCACTTCGACTTTGTCGTGAGGCAGCAACTCGGCTCGTATGTCGTCTATGCCCAAGTCCCGCGCGAGCGCCTCGGCGCTGGCGCGATTGTCGCCCGTCAACATCACGACGTGCTCGACGCCCTCACGCCGGAGCATCTCAATCGCGTCACGGGCAGATTCGCGAGGACGATCGGCCAGAGCAATGATGCCGAGCGGCCGCTCCGGCCGGGCCACGAGCACGGCCGTGCGGCCCAACGTCGCGAACCGATCGAGCGTGGCGTGAATGGCCTCATTGCACAATCCGCGCTCTTCAATCAGGCGATGATTGCCCACGAGCGCATGCTGCCCTGCCACCACAGCCTCCGCGCCGCGTCCCGGTATCGACTGGAACTCGGTCGACTCTGGCAGCGCAATGCCGGATTCGACCGCGCGAGCGAAAATGGCGCGTCCCACGGGATGCTCCGAGCGCGCCTCGAGGCCCGCAGCGATCTCGAGAATCTCGTCCACCGCGGTGCCGTTCAACGGAACCACTTCGACGACGTGCGGCGAGCCCTTCGTGAGTGTGCCCGTCTTGTCGAACGCTACACACCGGACGGCGCCAACACGCTCGAGGTGCACGCCGCCTCTAATCAACACGCCTTTATGCGCGGCTGCGGCAATCGCCGAAACAACTGACACCGGCGTCGAGATCACCAGGGCACACGGACATGAAATCACCAGCAGCACGAGCGCGCGATAGAACCACGTCCCGAATGGCTGAGCCATCAGCAGCGGGGGCACCACGGCGATCGCAATCGCGACGGCAATCACCGCCGGGGTGTAGTAACGCGCAAACCGCTCGACGAATGCCTGGCTCGGAGCGCGCTGCGACTGCGCCAGCTCCACCAGCGCAATGATGCGCGCAAGCGTCGTGTCCTGCCGCAGACGAGTGACGCGAACGTCCAGGCCACCATGACCGTTGATGGTGCCACCGAACACTTCGTCGCCGGCCGATTTCTCCACGGGCATCGACTCACCGGTAATCGGGGCCTGGTTCACCGGGCTCGTCCCCGACACGACGACGCCGTCCAGCGGAATCTTCTCCCCTGGCTTCACGAGGAGGACCTCGCCGACACCCACGTCATCCACAGGCACCCGCGCGTCCCTGCCGTTCCGGCGCACGATGGCCTCCGCCGGCGTCAGATCCATCAGCGCGCGAATGGCATGGCGCGCGCGATCCATGCTGCGCGCCTCCAGAATCTGCGCGAACGCAAAGAGGAACGTGACCGTGGCCCCTTCGGACCACTCGCCGATGATCGTGGCGCCGATGACGGCAAACAGCATCAGCACGTTGATGTCGAGAGACATGACGCGCGTCGCCGCCCACGCGCGGCGCGCCGTGTAGCCGCCACCGGTGAGAATTGAGATGAGGAAGATTGAACGTGTGACGAAAGCAGGGAAATCGAGAAATTCGAGCAGCAGGCCGGCCGCCAGCGCAACGCCCGAGCTGACGACGAGCGCCTGCCTGGCGGTAGCCGCCGCGGTGTGGCCGACAGGCTGCTCGTGCTCGAGCCAGGCCTTCATGCCGGTCTGCGCCACAGCTTCGACAATCGCCGACGTCGAAAGCTTCGCGGCGTCGTAGCGCACTCGGAGCCGCCGACCGACGAGATCGGGAACCAGGTCCTCGAGTCCCGGCAGCGGCTTCAGCCGCCGTTCGAGAATCGCCACCTCCTCGCCGCAATCCATGCCTTCGATCGTGAAAATCGATTCGGCGTGGATCTCGCAGACGGTGCACTTGACCTGTTTATTTGCCAATCGTTCTCAGGGCCTCGTTCAACTTCACGTAATCGGGCTCGTTCCTCGCGTCTTCCAGCACCTCGCGGTAACGGACGACGCCGCTCTTGTCGATGACGAAGACGGCACGCTTCGCGATATTTTTCAAGCCAATCATGTCCGGGTTGACGACGCCGTACTTGTGGATGACCTCTTTGTTGTAATCGCTGAGCAGCGGAAATCCGAGCTTCTGCTGATCGTCCCACGCTTTCAGCGCAAAGAATGTATCGGTGCTGATGCCGAGCACCTCGGCGTCGACGTTTCTGAAGTTGCTCATCGTGTCGCGGAAGTTGCAGAACTCCTTCGTGCAGGTGCCGCTGAACGCGCCGGGGAAGAATGCGAGCACCACGTTCGCCTTGCCGAGCTCGCTGCTCAGTGTCACGTTCTCGCGTTCCTGGTTGACGAGCGTGAAATCAGGTGCCTTGCTGCCTACTTCTGCCGCCATGAGTGCGTCTCCTCCAAGTGGCGGGTCCAAAGGACCCGCCCTACGTACGTAGGCCGGGTCTTGCTCCGTAGACCCGGCGTCACGGCATCAATTGCAGTTGTGAGACCGTCGCCGCCGTCACGGCGTCGCGCGTGAACGGCAGCGCGCGGTACTGCCCCTGGCGCCACAGGACATTCTGATCGAAATAGTGCGGGCTGCTCGGGTGCCCTGACTGTCCGGTGGTGTTGATACCCATCGACCCGTCCCACGCCCCTACATCAAGTATCTGACGGTACGAAGCCGCTTCGGACGTCGCGTACGGGCGCCGCAGGTCCGTAGTGGTCTTGTTCACCGTCATGCTGTCTCCGGCGATCGGCAGCGGACCCCGACTGAAGAACCAGTCGAGCAGCCGGCCACCACCACCCAGCGGATGCGAGAACTTGACGGCGTGAGCCTCGTCCCATCTCCAGCGAGACGGCTCGCCGAACCGGGCACCAAGAGCCGATGTCGCATCCTCAATGGCCCTCGCCACGATATCGGCGCGCGTTTCGACCTCAGGTGTCGATCGATCGTCGAACCATCGTGAGTGCGGGTCCGTGATGACGGCATGCAGGCCCGCAAACCGCTCGTTGCCCGCGTATCGGTAGAAGTCGTCGTACAGCGGCGCGGGCATCTCGTCGGCGAATGTCCGTCTCCAGAGCGCGGCTTCGAATGCTTCGAACAACATGACCACCGGTCGCCCGTCGACCCGTCGATCCCACATCCGCAACTCGGCCGCAGAATCAGGGAGATCGATCGCCTTCAGTAACCAGTCGGCCGCGCGACTCGTGATGTCGGCCTGAATTTCCTGCATCGCACGAACGTCGAGGTTGCGTCGCGCGCCCAGCAGTTCGCTGATGCGTTGCGCGCGGAACGGCGCGACCCAGTCGCGGGTTAAGAGGTACGGCAGCCGATCAACTTCGTTGTTGGCCGACACGATTTGACCAGACGGCGGATTCAGTACGGCCGGCAGCAGACTCGAGTCGATCCACCCGCGCCAGTCGGCATCAGCGGGCCATCCGGGAACCGGCAGGGATCCATCCGAGCCTTCGCGCACAGGGACAAGGCCGGACATCGCGTACCCGATGTTGCCGTCGACATCGGCATATACGAAATTCTGCGCTGGTGCGTTGAACCGGCGGACAGCGCCGACAAACTGCTGCCAGTTCGCGGCACGGGCCAGCGCGTCGAACGCGCTCGCCGAGCTGCCCTCGAGCACCACATCCCACTTCAGCGCGAATGCGATCTCTTCCGCGAGACCGGGATCAGCCGGATCGCCTGCGTACACTTCGCGCCAGCGATCGGGATTCAGAATCGGCCCATGCCGCGTCGAACGCACCTCGAACACGACCGGCTCGTCGCGACCGCTGACGCGAATCTCATGTCGCTTGATCTTCAGCGGCACCCACCGGTCGCCGACCTGAAAATGCTGCCGCGATGCATCCAGCTTCTCGATGAAGAAATCCTCCACGTCTGTACCGACGTTGGTCAGGCCCCACCCGATCCGTTCGTTGTGTCCGACGATGATGAACGGGATGCCGGGGATGGTGACGCCGCTGACGTTCAACGTATCGGAGACGACGTGCACTTCCCACCAGACGGCAGGCATCTCGATTTGCAAGTGAGGATCGTTGGCCAGCATGGGCCGCCCCGATGCCGTGCGCGATCCGTGCAACACCCAGCTGTTACTCATGGCGTGAGAGTCGGGAGACAGCCACTCCAGACCGGGCGGGTACTCGATCCGCCGCCAGTGCTCTGCTCCGCTCCGGGCCCTCGCCGCGGCGTCCAGCACAGCGGGCGCCCAATCGGGCTGAGGCGGAAACAGCTCGGCAGCACGCGGGCCAAGCTCCTGGACGAGCGAGTATCGCAACAGCTCGGCCCTGTGGTTCTCGCCAAGCCGCCAGGCAAAGAGCTTGCTGATGGCCAGCGAATCAACTGGCGTCCAGGGCTCAGGCGTCAGTCCGAGCAATTGATGCTCGAGCGGCCGTCTGCCGCGTGGCACCGTCATGGCCGCATTGACGCCGGCCGCGTAGCTTTCGAACGCTGTTCGGACGTCCGGCGGCGTACGCCGCCATTCCGCTTCCGCGGCCTCACGCAACCCGAGGGTCAGAAATCGCTGGTCGATGACGATCGTGGCCTCTCCCAGCAGCTCGGATAGCCGCCCCGATGCCGCCCGACGGTACAGCTCCATCTGCCACGAACGGTCGCGCCCCTGCAGATATCCAACCGCCCGCCAGGCATCCCGGTCAGATCGGGCAAAGACATGAGGGACGGCAAAACGGTCGAAGCGGACGTCCACCGGCTCGTGCAGGCCGGCAAGGGGGATCCGGCCGTCTAAAGGTGGAATAGAACGGTGAAGCCACCACCCCCCCCCGACCGAGGCAAAGGCGACCACAGCGAGAAATCCCGCGGCGACCCTTGCTGCTTTTGAGCCCGTTCTACTAGGATTGTGGGTTGGTAGCACGGTCTTTGCCGCTGCAAAAAGCTTACATCGACTCATTCATGGAGAATGCCCCTTGATTGAGGTTCAACACCTCACCAAACGCTACGGCCGCGTGACAGCGGTCGACGATCTCACCTTCCGCGTCGAGCGCGGAGAAATTCTCGGCTTCCTGGGCCCGAACGGCGCCGGCAAGACGACGACCATGCGCATTCTCACCGGCTACATGCCGGCGACAGAAGGCAAGGCCGTCGTGGCGGGCTTCGACGTGTTCCAGCAGCCGATCGAGGCCAAGCGTCGTACCGGTTACCTGCCCGAAACGCCGCCCCTGTATCCGGAGATGACCGTGCGCGAGTACCTGCAGTTTGTCGCGCGCATCAAGACCAGGGGGATGTCGGCCAGCGAGCGGAAGACCCGGGTCGAAGACTCCATGCGGCGCACCCGCGTCGACGATATGGCCAACCGGCACTGCGGCAAGCTCTCGAAGGGCTACCGGCAGCGTGTCGGCCTGGCGCAGGCGATCCTGCACAACCCCGAGGTGCTCATCCTCGACGAGCCGACCGCGGGCCTCGACCCGAAGCAGATCATCGAGACGCGACAACTCATCAAGGAACTGGCGGGCACGCATACGATCGTGCTCAGCACGCACATCCTTCCCGAGGTGTCGCAGACCTGCGATCGCGTCGTCATCATCAACAAGGGGCGTGTGGTGGCCGTCGACTCGCCCGCGAACCTGACGGCCCGGCTGCGTGGCTCGGAAACGATGTACCTGGAAGTCGATGCGGCCGGCCAGGATGCGACGCCTGCGCTGCGCGACGTACCTGGCGTGCTCGGCGTCACGGTGGCGAGTGCGCACAACGGGGTTGTCGCCTACGAGGTCAGCAGCGAAAGGGGGCGCGATGTTCGCCGCGATCTCGCGCGGACCGTCGTCGCCAACAGCTGGGGGCTGCTCGAGCTGCGGCCATCGCGCATGAGCCTGGAGGAAATCTTCCTGAGTCTCACGACCGAAGAAAAGGTCGAAGAGAAAACGGAGGAGGCGCCGAATGAGTAACGTGCTGGCAATCGCCCAGAAGGAGCTGAAGTCGTACTTCGCCTCGCCGATCGCGTACATCGTGATCGGATTTTTCGCACTGGTGTTCGGGTGGTTCTACTACGTCTCGGTCAACTTCTTCCTGCAGGCGAGCCTCCAGATGGGCATGCCGGGGGCCGGGCAGGTCAACATCAACAGCATGGCGATACGGCCCCTGCTGCAGAACATCGCCGTCGTCGCGCTCTTCATGCTGCCGCTCATCACGATGCGGACCTATGCCGAGGAAAAGCGGACGGGCACCATCGAGCTGCTGCTCACTTCGCCACTCACCGATGCGCAGATCGTCCTCGGCAAGTTTCTTGGCGCCCTTGCGCTCTACGCGCTGATGCTGGCCGTGACGTGGATACACATCGGCATCCTCTTTATCTACGGCAACCCGGAATGGAAACCGATTGTCGCGGGCTATCTCGGTCTGCTGCTGATGGGTGCGTCGTTTCTGGCGATCGGACTTCTGATTTCCAGTCTGACGCGAAATCAGATCGTCGCAGGCATGGTGACGTTTGCCGTGCTCCTGCTTCTTTGGACACTGAACTGGATGTCGGAATCATCCGGCCCGACGACACAGAAGATTCTGTCGGCGTTGTCCATCACCGAACGTTTCGATGATTTCTCCAAAGGGGTCATCTCGGTGAGCCATCTCGTCTATTACCTGAGCTTCATCACGTTCGGGTTATTCCTGACCGCGAAGTCGGTCGACAGCGAACGCTGGCGCGGGTGAGTCTGCATGCTTAACACGATTCTCGGCATTATCGGGTGGATCGGCACGTTGCTGGTATTTGCGGGCGTGGCGATCCGTTTGTTCCGTCCGCAATGGGATCAGTACCGCGTACTGGGCCGCAGTTTCCGGCCTTGTCTGCGTCGGTCTCTACACACTCAGCCAGTGGCGCGAGATCGGCCGCTCGTTCCAGAGGCGCGAAACCAAGCTGGGCGCCATGATGAGCGTCAGCGTCATCGCCGTGCTCGCGATCCTCGTCGGGATCAATTGGGCCGTGAACCGCCGCGACAAGCGGTGGGACCTGACGGCTGCCGCGTCGTTCACACTGTCCGAGCAGACGATCAAGGTACTGACCGGCCTGAAAACGCCGGTCAAAGTGCTCGTATTCGCCGAGCCCGGCGGCACTCAGCGGTTTCGCGATGCGCTCGGGATGTACACGAACGCGAGCTCGAACATCCAGGTCGAATACGTCGACATGGATCGCGAGCCGATTCGCGCGCGCGAATACGACATCGCGGCTCCTGGCACGGTCGTGATGGAGTACGCGGGACGTCGCGAAAAGGTGATGAGCGATCGCGAACAGGATCTGACCAATACGTTGATCAAGGTGACAACGGGACGTCAGCCGAAGGCGTACTTCGTGCAAGGGCACGGAGAGCGAGACACGTTGGGCAACGAACGCACCGGCTATGCCAGCGTCGTCGATGTGATGAAGCGAGACAACTACACGGTCGACAAGATTGTTCTCGCACAGACGCCCGAAGGGGTGCCGGCCGATGCGTCGGTTCTGGTCATCGCCGGACCGACGACCGATTACCTGAAGCCGGAAGTCGATGCCATCCGAACGTATCTGCGGAAAGGCGGCAAGGCCCTGTTCATGCTCGATCCCGCGGTCGGCGAGACCGCGCGGCCAATGCCGATGATCGAGGCATTGCTGAAGGAATGGGGCATCACCCTCGGTCATGACGTCGTCATCGACGCGAGCGGCATGGGCAAGCTGCTCGGGGCGGACGCGTCTGTTCCGGTGGTGGCCAGCTATCCTCAGCACCCGGTGACCGACAACTTCGACCTGCTGACGGCGTTCCCGCTCGCGCAATCGGTGAAGGGCGAGGCCGGTGTCGAACTCGGCATGGCGAATACGCAGAACCTGCTTCAGACGAGCGAGCGAAGCTGGTCGGAAGCGGATGTGAAGTCGCTGATTTCCGGCGGCAAGGTCGCGCTCGACGAGGCTGCGGGCGATCAACGCGGCCCGATTACGATTGCCCTTTCGCTTTCCATGGATGCGCCCGACTTCGCCGCTACCGCGGCTACGTCGGGCAAGCCCTCTGAAGGCGAAAAGCCGGCCGACGAAGCGAAACCTGCCGCGGATGCGGCGAAGAAGCCGCAGATGCGCCTCGTGGTCATCGGCGACTCCGACTTCGCGACGAACGCCGCTGCCGGCATTCAGGGCAACGCGGATCTGTTTGTCAACATGAACAACTGGCTGACACAGCAGGAAGACCTGATCTCGATCCACGCGCGTGATGCCGGCGATCGCCGCATCACGATGACGGCCGATCAGCAGCGTAACCTGCTCTGGCTGTCGCTGCTCATCATCCCGGGCCTGATTCTCGGTTCGGGCGTTTACACCTGGTCGAAGAGGCGCTGAGCATGGGCCGCGGTCGCTCGACTCTGATTCTCTTCGTTCTTGCGCTCGCCGTCGGGGGGTATCTCTATTTCGTCGAGTCGAAACGGCCGGTTGCGGACGAAAACGCCAAGACCAAGGTCTTCGCGATTGATGCGGCGAAGATCAACCAGGTCGAGGTCAAATCGAGCAGCGGCGAGGTGACCGGCCTCCAGAAAGGCGCGAACGACACCTGGACCATCGTAAAGCCGGTGCAGGCGCCTGCGGATCGGAACAGCGTCAGCGACATCGTGACGAACCTCGCAAACCTCGAAGAGGAGCGCGAGGTTGACGCGAACGCGTCCGATCTCAAGACCTATGGCCTCGTCGAGCCGCGCATCGACGTCACGTTCCGCGCCGAAGGCGAGAAGGAACCCAGGCGGATTCTCTTCGGAGACAAGACACCTGCCGGCACGGGGATTTACGCAAAGCTTCCCACTGGCAATCGCGTGTTTCTGGTGGGCACGTCTCTGGACGCCTCGCTCGACAGGCGAACGTTCGACTTCCGCGACAAGACCGCGTTCGCGTTCGACGAAGGCAAGGTCGACTCGCTCGAGCTGGTGTCGAACGCGCAGACGATCCGGCTCGAGAAGAGCGGCGAGGACTGGAAGCTGGTGAAGCCGCTTCAGGCGCCAGCCGACTTCGTCAGCGTCAACGGTGTACTCGGGCAGTTGCAGTCGGCACAGATGACCGCCCTCAAAGATCGGCCTGAAGAGCTCAAGGATTTGAAACAGTTCGGTCTCGACAAACCGCAGGTCGTGGCCACGATCGGCATGGGGACTTCAACTGTCAAGGTCGAGGTCGGTTCCGAGGCCGATGCGGGCTCCGTGTGGGTCCGCGATTCGTCGAAGCCCATCGTCTTCAGCGTCAACAACGGCGTGACCACAGAGCTCAAGAAAACGGTGAACGATCTGCGCCGGAAAGAAGTGTTCGATTTCCGGCCGTACAATACGACGCGATTCGAGATCACCCGGGGCAACACGACACGCGCATTCGAACGTGTCAAAGGTACCGGCGAAAACGCCGTGGACACCTGGAAGCAGGTCGTCCCCTCGGAAAAAACCGTTGATTCGAGCAACTTCGAGGGCGCGCTGCTGGATTTTTCGAACCTTCGCGCAGAGAGCTTCGTCGACCGCGCGGGAGCCTCGACCGGCCACGACACACCAGCGTCGGTCATCGTGGTGAAGTTCGAAGACGGCAAGAAAGAGGAGCGGGTGACGTTTGGCACGGCGGCCAAAGCCGTGTTCGCGGTACGCGCGGACCAACCAGGCGCGCTGAAGCTCGAAGCCGGCAAATACGAAGACGCGCTCAAGAAGCTCGACGCCATTCAGTAAGATAAGGGCGTGACACGCGCCGTCATCGCCCTCGCCGCCGTTCTCGCCGTAAGCGGATGCGGGCCGAGAGTTGTTGCCGTCGCCCCGGCGGCTCCGGTCTCCTCCATGACCGCGGCAGATCGCCTGCAGGCGGACCTTGCGGCCATCTTCACCACTCCTCAGTTCGAGCGTTCCTTCTGGAGTGTTCTGGTCAGGCCATTAGATTCTTCACAGAACCTGTACACGTTGAACAGCGCGAAACTCATGATGCCCGGCTCGGCCATGAAGATCGTCACCGCCGCAGCGGCGGCTGAAGTGCTCGGGTGGGATTACCAGTTCGAGACCAGAGTCATCACGTCTGCGCCAATCGAGAATGGCGTCCTTCGCGGCGATCTTGTCGTGGTCGGTGGCGGCGATCCGAGCATCAGCGAGCGCGCCGACACGCCTGGCGCCTTGCGCGCTCTCGCGCGCCAGGTGCGGGCGGCCGGCATCACGCGAGTGGAAGGTGGTCTCATCGGAGACGACGACCTGTTCGACGACCGCGGCTTCGGCAACGGCTGGACACTCGACAACATGCCCTACGGCTACTCCGCCGCCGTCAGCGCGCTCGAGTACAACGAAGGATCCGGGGATCTGGTCATCCGGGCCGGTGCCACAGCCGGCGACCCCGTCACCGTTCAGGTTCGCCCCGCGGGCAGCGGACTGCAGGTCGAAAACGGGCTCGTGACCGTCGCCGAGTCCGGGACCGGCATGCTGACACTGCGACGGCAGCCGGGATCGTCGCGCCTGGTTGTCGAAGGACAGATTCCCGCAAAGAGCGCGTCGTTCGTGCGCACGGCTTCCGTCGATAACCCCACACAGTTTTTCGCGTCGGCGTTCCGCGAGGCACTCATCGCGGAAGGTGTGCCGGTCGCGGGCGACGCGATCGACATCGATGCGTTCGAGTCGAAGCCCGACCTCACGGACGCGCGCACGCTGGTTTCTCACCGATCGGCGCCGCTCCGCCAACTCATCGCCTCGATGATGAAGGTCAGCCAGAACCAGTACGCGGAGATGCTGCTGCGCAGCATTGGAGTGTCAGGTGCAATAGGTGCGATGAGTGCAAGGGATGCAACAGGTGCGATGCGAAGCGGCGAAGCCGCGGAGGCGGGGGCCAAGCGGGCACGCGAGGTCCTCCAACGCTGGAACATCTCCGACGACAGCGTTGTCATCGCCGATGGCTCAGGGCTCTCGCGATATAACTTCGTCACCTCTGAGGCGCTCGTGGGGATCCTGCAAGCCATGCGGAACAATCCGGTCCACGCATCTCCATTTCTCGAAT
Source organism: Vicinamibacterales bacterium (assembly GCA_963782595.1). Classification (GTDB taxonomy): domain Bacteria; phylum Acidobacteriota; class Vicinamibacteria; order Vicinamibacterales; family JAMQPK01; genus JAMQPK01. The sequence continues at coordinate 324,711 of CAWAKJ010000001.1, forward strand.
CGCTCCCGGTCGCTGGCCGCAACGGCACGCTGTCGAACCGCTTGTCGGGAACAGCCGCTGAAGGAAGAGTGCGTGCGAAGACAGGGACCGTGGACAACGTTCGCGCGATTGCCGGTTATGTCGAAACCGCGGAGGGGCAGACGCTCGTCTTCTCGATGATTGCCAACAACTTCACGTCGCCGACGAGCGCGATCGATGCGGCCGCAGACAGGGCTTTGATTCGTCTCGCCACTTTCTCTACGCAATCACAAATCGCCGCTGCGGCCTCGGGGGAGAGGGCTTCGCGATAACTTCGGGTGTGACAACCAATCGATACTCCGCCTTGAACCGGACGAACTCGTTGCCGGGCGCAATCTCCTCCGAAAGCTCCAGGCGCAACTCGCCCGGCGTCGCCAGGTTGCAAATCGTCTGCGCCCGCTGACTGGTCAATACGAGACGATCACGTTCCGAAGACCACTCGCCGCTGCGCGTCGTCACGCGGCGAGCGCCGGCCTCCAACGAGACAAGTACATGTCTCCGCTCGGTCCGCTCATATCCGATGTAGAACAACGCCGACCAGCTGTCGCCGGCGCGAAGCGTCATCTCCACGAACCGGCCGCCGAGTACCCATCGGTTTTCAGACGTGCCTGGCATCTCCAGAAACGGCTCGTCTGCCGCGACGCGGTGCAGGAGCGTGCCCTGCCAGGAGCCAACCAGACGGCTCAGCATCAATCGATCGGGTTCGTGATCGATCATCGTGTCGGCCCTGAATAGCTCGCCAGCATGTGACGCGGCACGCCTCGATCGGGAGGCCGGTCCTCGTTGTCCATGCGGAAATACGATCCATGGTTCTGGGGCATATCCGCGTGCGTGACATACGATGGGCGCGAATAGGACGCCCGCGCCGTACTCTTCTCGGGCGCGACCTGACCGACGTGCGCGTGCAGTCCCAGCGCGATGAGTGCGGCGCTCGTCAGACAGCTCGCCGCAATCCATGCCGCGCGCCTGAGGCCCGCGCGTTTCTGAACGGTTTCCTGCCACTCGAGCCGGACCGCCGCTTCCACTCGGCGCGCGCGGTCGTCGGGTGCGACCGAGCGAGGCCCGGCGGACCGCAGCAGCTCGGCCACCAGATCCGGGTTATGAGTCATAAATCACCTGTCCGTGCGCCAGCACCGAGAACACCTGGCGGAACGACCGACGTGCACGGCCGAGCAGCGATTCAACCGCCTTGGGACCGGTGCTCATGCGCTCGCTGATCTCCGCAACCGTCAAGCCGTAGATGTATTTCCACTCGAGCACTTCGCTGTAGCTCCCGGGCAGAAGATCCAGGGCTACTTGGACCAAACGTGCGGTCTCCCCACGATCGAACACTTCATCCGGCTGCTCGGCGGCGACCGACACCAGCGAGGCAAGCTGACTCCGGATCTCCGGCGCGTCTCCAGAAAGCATCATCTGGGCGTGACGTCCGCGCGCGACCCGCCAGGCGGACACCTCGCGCCGGCAGATGGCGCACAGCCAGGTGAACACGGCGGCCTCACCCCGGAATGTGTGCAGCTTGCGCATCGCCGTAATCAGCGTCTTCTGCGCAATCTCCTCGGCGGCATCATGGTCACCATCCGTACGCCGCAGCGCAAAGCGGTACAGCCGGGAGAAGTGGCCGTCGAAAAACTGCCGGAAAGCCGCCTCTTCGCCCGCAAGAAGGCGGCGCACCAACGCCTTGTCGCTGAGGGGGACCCTTTGCGGGGCGTCGGGCATGGGGTTCATAAGGTTAGAGGGGTCTCCCCGGGAAAATCCTTCGGGGAAGGTCCTTACAGGTTTTTACTGATTGGTAAAATTGTTTACCGGCCGGTATACTCTGTCAAGTCACGAATTTATGACGCGAGCGGCTCGCCTTCGAGAGGACATGACTCGGCATCCGACCAACCGTGAGCGCCTGATGGACGCGGCGGGCGCGTTGTTCTATCGGGAAGGGCTGCACGCCATTACCACCGATCGGGTGGCCGACGAGGCGGGCCTCACCAAACCCACCATCTACAACCTTTTTGGCTCGAAAGACGCGCTGGTGTCCGAAACACTCGAGCGCCGGGGAGCCCAGATTCGGCAGCACATCGAACGCCGCGCGGCCGAGGAAGCCGATCCTGCAGACAAACTCATGGCGGTGCTGCTCGTCCATGCAGAGATGCTGACGTCGGAAGGGTTCCACGGGTGCCCGCTCGTGATTGCCGCCGTGCAGGCCCCCGAATCGGCAGACGCGCGCGAGCTCGCCAACGCCCACAAGGCGTGGCTGCATGGACTGCTCGCGCAGTTCGCCAAACGCGCCGGACTGAAATCTCCCGACGTCCTCGCCTCGTCGCTCGTTCTCATTCTCGAAGGCGCTGCCGCGATGTCGGCCGTTCAGCCAGCCGATCTCGTGGCCAAGCACGCGCGCGCGGCGATACGCGCGCTGATTGCGGCGCATACGCCATAATCGCGGCGTGCTCCGTCTCGGAATCCGCACCGTTCTGGCCGCTTCTGCGCTGTTGGTCTTTCTTTCGGTCTGGATCCTGATTCCAGCGCCCAACGGGTTCCTGTTTCCGCTGGCCGTCGGATCGCCGGAGCTCAGTCCGGTACTTCTCGCAGCCGGCGTTCTTCTGTCGGCTGTTTCGGCACGTTACGCGAAGCGGAACGGTATGGCGCGTCTCGCGCTCGTCTTGGCAGCAACGGCGTCCCTGCTCTGCCTGGCGCCCGTCGTACAGATGTCGGTCGCGCTCAGGCGATTCGACCGGGAGATGGCACGGACGACGGCACTGCCACCGGCGCCCATGTCTGGCGAGATCCGGGTCACGCGCGGCGTTCCGTTCTCGAAGGTGGACGGCGTGGCATTGGCGCTCGACGTGTATCAGCCGCCAGTCGCCACCGGCCCGCATCCCGTGATCATGCAGATCTACGGTGGCTCATGGCAGAACGGGACGCCCACGAGCCAGGAGTGGTTCTCGCGCTATTTCGCACAACGCGGGTACGTGGTGGTGGCAATCGACTATCGTCACGCGCCGGAGTGGAAGTGGCCGGAGCAGATTGTCGACGTCCGGACGGCGCTGCACTGGATCCGGAACGACTCGCCCAAATACGGCGGCGACCCGAGCCGCATCATCGTCGTCGGGCGCTCGGCCGGAGCACAGCTTGCGATGCGCCTCGCCTACCAGGAAGGACCGTCCGCGATTCGCGGCGTGGTGAACTACTACGGGCCGGTCGATCTCGCCGAGGGGTGGCGCCGGCCTCCGCGGCCGGATACGGCCAACGTTCGCGGGATCCTCGAGAAGTTCATCGGCGGCACTCCGCAGCAGAAGCCGGAGCACTATCAGCATGCCTCGCCGATCACGTGGGTGACGAACGCGTCTGCGCCAACGCTCAGCCTGTACGGGACGCGCGATCACATCGTTGAAGCACGTTTCGGCCGAATGCTCGATGCCGCGCTCGAGAAAGCAGGGGCGACGTCAGTGCTGCTGGAGCTGCCCTGGTCGGAGCATTCGTTCGATGCAGTGCCGAACGGAATGGGCAGGCACATTGCGCTGAGCTATACGGAACGCTTTATCGCCTGGGCGGTTGGGAGATGAAGAATTGGCAGATTGGTAGATTGGCGGATTCGTAGATTACGCGCGTTCTGCGCGATACAAAACGAGACCGCCTGATTGGATGAGCACACGAAAAGTGAATCCGGAAGCCTGCAATGCTCCTTCGTGTTCCTCCAACGTCATGAACAGCGCCCGATCGCTCATCGCACCGCCCCCGACATAGTGGTCACACATCAGGAATACCCCAGACGGGACCAGCACATCAGCGACTTGCTCATAAAGAGCGGGGACATAGCGCTTATGTCGCAACTCATGCACCGCCTGGACAGTTACGACGGCATCCACGCTGCCGAGATCTTTCGTCCAGTCCACCTGTTTAAAATCGCCCACAACGAATCTGGCATACTCCGCCATGGCGCCAAGACGTTCTCTTGCAAGCGCATGCATCGCAACGGAAGAGTCGAACGCCGTGTATATGAGGGCTTTCATCTCCGTGATGATTCGCTCAGCCAGGTATCCTGGTCCCGAGCCGAGCTCGAGAACCGACAGCGGCGTTGAACGGAGATTAAGCAGCTCTTCAATAATCAGTCTGAAGACGTCGTCTCGCACAGGCCGTTTCACCATGGCGGTCTCGGCCCAGGCCCGAGCATCAGACATCTTCCTGAGATCGATGGGGCTAGGCACGTCGTCTGGTAATAACTGTGATCTCGGCATGGTTGACGACTGATGACCATCGACTTGCGACCGGACTTGCGACTAGCGACTGTCGACTTGAGACTGTCGACTTATTTCTTCCCGTGCCGCGTCCAGAATCATCCGCGGCTCACCACTCAGTCCACCGCCCTGGGCCATGGCGCCTTTGCCGCCGCCTTTGCCGCCGAAACGTCCGATCAACTCCTTCAGGACAACACCGGTGTCGAACGAAAGATCCTGCGAACGAGACACGACGATGAGATAGGGAGATTCCGCCGTCAGCAGCACAGCGGTGATCGCCGGCCTGCTGACAATCGCCGACGCCAGCTTTTTCAGCCCTGCCGCGTCCCAGCCGGGTATGGCAGCGCCCACGAACGTGACACCGCCAATCTTCTCGCCAGCGGCGACAAGCGCTGTGGCTTCGTGCACGGCCAGGCGCTCTTGCAGCGCTTCCTGTCCCTTCTGCTGAGTGCGTGCGGACGTCTGCAGCTTCTCAATCGCCGATGGCAGCTCGTCGGGCAGGACCGACAGCAGTCGAACGCTGCCGTCGACGGCGTGTTGTAACGCTCGATAGGCGCCGAGCGCCCGGGCGCCACAGACGAACTCGACGCGCAGACCGCCTTTGAATCGCTCGAAGCCGGTGATGGCAATCATGCCGATCGCGCCCGTCCGGCGCACGTGTGTGCCACCGCAGGCCGAAAGATCGTATTCGTGAATTTCGATGATGCGGAGCTCGCCTTCGCGCGCGGGCTCTTTTCGCAGCGGCAGCTTTGCGGCCTCCGCAGCGGTGACGAACCTCACGCACACCTCGCGGTCCTCCCAGAGCACCTTGTTCACCGTGTCCTCGACGAGCGAGACCTGTGCGGCCGACAGCTCCTTGTTGAGGTCGATCGTCGACGCCGACGCGCCGAGATGAAAGCTCACAGTCGCGGCTCCCATCTGCTGCTCGAAGGCCGCCGATAGAAGATGCTGACCCGTATGCTGCTGCATGTGGTCGAATCGGCGGGACCACTCGACGTGACCGCGCACCCGACTGTTCTTCTCGAGCTCGCGATCGACAACATGGGCGATCGTTCCGTTTTCCTCGTCGACGACATCGGTTACCGTCGCCTCGCCGAGCGTTCCGGTATCGAACGGCTGGCCGCCAGACGAGGGGTAGAAGGCGGTGCGATCGAGGATGACCTTCCATCGGTCCCCCGTGCGCTCGACATCGCGCACGACGGCGTCGAATTCCACGAGGTACGCATCGGTGTAATAGAGACGTTCAGACGACATGGTCCACCAACGGATCTCTTGCACCGGCTTCCTCGAAGCCGCGCGCGCGCAACACGCAGCTGTCGCACCGCCCGCACGGCGTGCCTTTCGGCAGCGGATCGTAACAACTATGCGTGAGGCCGTAGTCGAGCCCGAGGGACAGGCCGCGTTTGATGATTTGCGCTTTCGTCATGTAGATGAGCGGCGCTTGAATGCGAAAGCGCGCGCCTTCGACACCAGCCTTCGTCGCCAGCCTGGCTGTGTGCTCGAACGCTTCGATGAACTCCGGCCGGCAATCAGGATAGCCGGAGTAGTCGAGGGCGTTGACACCGATGACGATCTCGCAGGCGCCCAGCACTTCCGCCCATGCGAGCGCCAGGGCCAGCATCACGGTATTGCGAGCCGGCACGTAGGTCGACGGAATCACGCCCGGTTGCGGTCCGTCTTTCGGCACGTCGCCGTCACCCAGGAGCGCCGAGCCGCCAAGGGTCGACAGATCCACCCCTATCTCCTGATGTGCCTTCACCCCGAGCGACTCGGCGACCTTACGCGACGCGAGAATCTCGTGGGCATGCCGCTGTCCGTACTTGACCGTGAGCGCATAGATGTCGAAGCCATCCTCGCGGGCGATCGCAGCGGCGGTATAGGAGTCGAGCCCCCCGCTCAGCAGGACCACGGCCTTCTTAGACACCTCGGACATCGGCGCCCCAGATGTGCTTGTGGATTTGCAATTGGAGACGGACGGGCAGCCGATCTTCGAGGATCCACTCGGAAAGATTCCGCGGGTTCAGCACGCCGTGCACAGGCGAGAACAAGACCGCGCCGCAGCGCCGCTCCAGAGCGTGCCGCGTCACGATGTCGCGCGCGAACTCATAATCCTTGCGATCCTGGATGACGAACTTCACCTGATCGCGCGATCCCAGTCTGTCGATGTTGCCCCACTCGACTTTGTCGGACTCGCCGCTTGCGGGACACTTGACGTCCATCACCTTCACGACGCCGCCCGGCACACGGCTGATATCGATCTGACCGCCGGTTTCGAGCAGCACGGTCCGCCCGGCGTCAAGCAGACGCTCCATAAGGGGATAGACGTCTTCCTGGAGCAGCGGCTCGCCGCCGGTCACTTCGACGAGCGGACTGCCGAAACTGTCCACACGCTGCAGCACATCCTCCACCGACATTTTCTGACCTTCATTGAAGGCATATGCCGTGTCACACCAGACGCACCTGAGGTCGCAGCCGGCCAGCCGGACAAAGACGCAGGGCTTGCCTGCGTAGGTTGACTCGCCCTGGATTGAATAGAAAATCTCGTTCACGCTCAGCACAACATCTCATTCTAGACGGTTCTAGGTTCTTGGTTCTGGGTTCTAGGTTCGTGGTTCTAGGTTCATGGTTCTAGGTTCGTGAGGGCTGACGCCAGAACCTTGTCTTAGAGATTCGCGGCTCGCGTCTACAATCAGAAACAGTGAGTAACCTCCGAATCGGCACCTCGGGCTGGAACTATCCGTCGGGCTTCGGCACCTGGAACGGCATTTTCTATCCGGCGCCCGAGAAGGGCCGGCGCCCGAAGGGAGCACCGAGACCCCGGTTCGACGAGCTCGCGTACTACGCCGAACACTTTGACACTGTAGAGATCAATACAACCTTCTATGGTCAACCAAAGACAACGGTCGCGCAGACGTGGGCAGCTCGTACACCGCCAGGGTTTGAATTTTCGCTCAAGCTATATCGGAAGCTGACACACGCCGATACAGGAAGCGTGCTGACCCTCGATGTGGAAGCCATCGATGAATACCGGCGGGGCATCGAACCGCTTGCCGCTGCCGGAAAAATCGGGGCGCTGCTGGCGCAGTTTCCACCGAGCTTCAAGCAGACCTCCGAGTCGCAAGCGTATCTCGACGCGCTGCTCGCGCGCTTTCACGATTTTCCCGTGGCCGTGGAACTTCGTCATCGAAGCTGGAGTGACGATTTCAACGCGACGCTCTCGCTCCTGAACTCGCACAACGCCGCGCTCACGCAGATCGACGAGCCAAAGTTCAACGTGTCCATCCGGCAGAATCAATTGCCGAACATCACGGGCTTCTACTACATGCGGCTGCACGGACGAAACGCCGCCCAGTGGTGGAAACACGACAAGGCCGAAGACCGATACAACTACCTCTACTCTGCATCCGAACTGAAGACATTCGCCACGACGGCCGATGCCGCACGCCGGCTCGTCAGGAAGTTCTATCTGTATTTCAACAACCATTTCGCGTCCAAAGCCGTCGTCAACGCCGTGATGATCAAGAGCCAGCTTGGCGAACCGATCACCGGTACCTACCCAAGGGCGTTTGTCGAGCGCTATCCGGAGACTGCCTCACTCGTTTCCACGGAGCTCTCGCCCCAGGTCGTGCGCGAGTAAACACGTGGAAAAATTTCCTTTGCCAAGCCTCGTCGGCAGGACGCCGGCCGGATCGTCATCGCTCCTCACCTACGAGCCCTACTACGGGCTTCGCGAGAAACCTTTCAGCCTTTCGACGGATCCGCGGTTTCTGTACCGCAGCCCCGAGCACGCCCGGACGTTCGAGGATCTCCTTCTGGCCATTCGCAGGCGCGAAGGACTGATCGTGCTCACCGGCGACATCGGCACGGGCAAGACGACGCTCTGCAGGGCGGTAATCGAGAAGCTCGATCGGAAAACGTTTACGACCTTCGTGCCCGATCCCTTCATCACGCGCGAGGACCTGCTCAAGAGAATGCTCGTCGACTTCGGCGTGATGTCTGTGGACGACCTCAACAACGGCAAGATGACGGGGTCGTCACACTCCGAGCTGAGCTATCCGTTGTTCGAGTTTCTCAAAGCGCTCGTGCCGCTGCAGGCCTTCGCGGTGCTCATCATCGACGAGACGCAGAATCTGTCGGTGCCGCTCCTCGAACAGATTCGGATTCTGGCGGATCTCGAATCGCCGGAGAAACTGCTTCAGGTCGTGCTGGTCGGCCAGTTGGAGCTGCGCTCGAAACTGAAACTGCCGGAAATGCGGCAGATGGACCAGCGCGTCTCCGCGCGCTGCACACTGCAGGCGTTGACGCATGAGGCGGCGTCCGGGTACATCTCGCACCGGCTCGAGGTCGCTGGCGGAAGCCCCGACCGCGTGCAGTTTTCCGCGGAAGCCGTCGATGCCGTGTTTCGCGCGTCTGGGGGAGTTCCCCGCCTCATCAACCTCATTTGTGATCGTGCCCTGCACGTCTGCCATCTGCAGCGAAAGAACGTGATCGACCGAGGGGCGGTCGCGCAGTCGACCAACGAGCTTGGCGTCGGCAATCTTACGGCGGCCCCGGCGATGGACGTGCCAATTGATGCAGTGGCCGCCGACCGGAGGGCCCTGCCCGAGGCGGGCAGAAATACCACGGGCCCCAGCGTGGACCTTTCGGGCCTGGAGGTGCACGATATTGCCGACGATCTGAGCTCGCCGATCGCGGTGGCCGTCGCGCCCGAACCTGGCGCGCCGTTCACGCCGATCCTGACGCTGCGCACCAACGGGAATCGATCGTTACTGGACGAGAGCGCGTCTGTGCGGAGATGGAGGATTCGCGCCACGCGTGTAGCGGCGGCCGTCGCCATCCTGATCGCATTTGCATCGATTATGTTAATGGGAGAAGTTGTGCTCCTGACCTACTCGTACGATCAACAGGTGCTACCTCCCATACTCGCCGCGCCGCGCCCGCCGCAAATCGCGCCGCCTGTGCTGCCTGCCCAGGTGCCTCCAGACGCGCTGCTCGGCGGTCCTGCCTCAGGCATCGAGTGAACCACATCTCCCGAGCAAAGGCATGGGAGGCCATCCGACGTGGCTGGAGCAAGCACTGTCCTCACTGTGGAAAGGGGGCTCTCTTCGTCGGCTGGAACAAGCCTCACCGACACTGTCCTCTGTGCGGGTTTCAGTACGAGCGCGACTACGGTGACGTCTGGTGGGTGTGGATCGTCACCGATCGCATTCCCATCGGCATCGGCATCGTCTTTCTGTACTTCGGATTCCGGGTGAGCAGCTTTTGGATGGGACTCGTATTTTTCGGCGCGCTTGCGCTGCCGCTGCTCATCACCATTCCGCGCAGGTACGGTCTCGCCATCGCGATTACGTATCTGATTCGGAAGCGCTGGCCGGATCCAAAGGATCATTTTCCGGCACTGTCCGACTAATCGCCGTCACGCCGATCCTGGGACAGACATCGCGAATCGCGCACGACGGACACCGCGGATACACCGGGCGGCACACATTCTGGCCCCACGTCACGAGATACAAATTGATGTAAGGCCACCACCGCGGCTCGGTCGCGCGGTACAGGGCCTGTTCGGTCTCGTCCGGCGTGTTCGTGCGCACCCAGCCAAGCCTGTTGGCGATACGGTGCACGTGGGTATCGACACAGATGTTCTGCTGGCTCTGATACGCGAGAATCATCACGAGGTTCGCGGTCTTGCGTCCGACACCCGGCAGTGTCAGCAGCTCTTCCATCGTGCCGGGCGTCCTGCCGCCGAAATCCTTCAGCAGCTTCGCGCACGTCGCTTTGATGTAGCGGGCCTTGTAGCGATAGAAACTGACAGGATAGATGAGCTTCTCGATCTGTTTCACGGTCAGCTTCGACATCGCCTGCGGCGTACTCGCCTTGCTGAACAACCGCTCGGACGCCGCGAATGTCGTCGCGTCCTGAGTTCGAGCGGAGAGCAGCGTGGCGATGGTCACCTGGAACGGATCTTCCTCGCGCGATTCTGAGATCTTTTCGACCGCAGGCAACTCGAGGCCCGTGATGGCAATCGACAGCTGCCGCATGACCTGTTCGACTATTTTTGGTCGCGGGGGCCCTCCGCCACGCTTACGGGATCGGCGTGATCGGGGGCTGGCCGTTGAGGACATTCACGACATTCCGTGCAACGAGATCGTACATCGCCGCCCGCGTTTCAGTGGTGGCGCTCGCCATGTGCGGTACCAGCACGACGTTCTCGAGCGCAAGCAGACCAGGGTGCACTCGGGGCTCGTCTTCGTAGACGTCGAGCCCAGCACCTTTGATGATGCCTTCGCCAAGCGCCCACGCCAGCCCGTCCTCGTCAACGACGGGCCCTCGAGATGTGTTGATGAGATAGGCCGACCGTTTCATCCTCGAAAGAGCCGTGCGATCGATCAGATGTTTCGTCTGAGGAGAAAGCGGCACATGCAGCGACACGACGTCAGAGGTCGCGAGAAGCTGATCGAGCGACATGCTTTCGAAGCCAGGAACCGTCCGCGCGGACGGGTTGTGATACGCGATCTTCATGCCGAAGTGGCTCGCTTTTTCGGCGACGGCCATGCCGATCCGGCCGAGACCGACGATGCCGAGCTGCCGGTGGCGAATCTCTGAACCGATCATGAAGTCGAGCGAAAATCCCTTCCACTCGCCTCGGCGGACGAGGCGATCGCCTTCCACGATGCGCCGGGTGACTGAGAGGATAAGCGTCATCGCCATGTTGGCCGTGGAATCGGTCAGCACGTCGGGCGTGTTCGTGAGGATGATGCCCTTCGAGCGTGCGTACGGCACGTCGAGGTTGTTGTATCCGACGGCAACGTTCGAGATGATTTTCAGCTCGCTGCCCGCATCAACGACGTCTTTGTCGATTTTGTCGAGCGCGGCGACAACCAGTGCCTGCTTGCCCTTCACGCGGCCGACGAGCTCGTCTTTCGTGAGCACGCCGTCGCGATAGACATCGACATCGCCCACGGCCGCAAGCGGCTCGATGGCGGATGACGGAAGTTTGTAGGTGACGAGAATCGACGGCTTCGCCATGCCTAGTGTCCGTACGATTGGCAGAATCCACAGTGGTTGCAGCGGACGGCCGGTTCAATCACACACATGCCGTCATCCATGTCGCTGCCCGGGAGCACCGTCAGCATGATGTGGCTGGGATGGTGGGAAAAACGGTTCCGGGATCCGTTTTCGGCGGAATCACCCGAAAACGGATCCCGGAACCGTTTTTCCGGGCGCCCAAGGTGCCTCTCAATAGCCTCGCGAACGAGCGCTCGGACGTCCTGTTCGTTCATGAGAGATCGACCTGGTCCACGATGCCGATGATGGCGGCGTCCACGGGCGCGGCCTTCCGGCCAATGGCATCGCTTGCCGCTCGGCCCTCGAGCACGATGAGCACTTTTTCGTGCACGCCGGCGCCCACGCCATCGACGGCGAGCAGTTCGGGCCCGCGTGGCGTATCGTCGAGCGCGAGCGGCTGCACCAGCAGCAGCTTTGCGCCTTCGAGCTTCCCGTTTTTTTGAGTGGCAACCAGCGTGCCCGTCACCCGCGCCAGGATCATTGTTTGGCTACCCCATGTGCCACTGGTCGACGATGCCCACGATGCCGGCATCGGCCGGTACTTCGACTGGCGAGAACGGAAAGCTCGCTTCCTTGCCGCGCACGAAGAACACGAACTCTCCCACGCCCGCGCCCACCGAATCGGCAGCCACGATGACGCGGCCGACCGGCTCGCGCGAAGAGGACATTGGCTGGACGAGCAGCAGCGTCACGCCGTCGAGTGTGTCGTTCTTGAGGGTCAGCACGACGTTACCGATGACACGTCCCAATTGCATGTTCGTGTTTCTGCTTAGTCGTCGATTTCCACGTTGTCCACGATACCCACGATCGCGGCATCGACGGGACAGTCCTTCAGCCCGGCGGCCATGCGCGCAGAGCTGCCGCTGACGATCAACACGGTCTCGCCGAAACCGGCGTCAACCGTGTCGATCGCGACGACATAATTGCCTTCCGGTTTACCCCTGGGGTCCATTGGGCGCGCGATGAGCAGCTTGCTGCTCACCAGGCGCGGATCTTTGCGGGTCGCCACGACTGTGCCGACCACCTTGGCCAGAATCATTGTTTGATCCGCATGGGGCCCCACCCCCATGCGCAGCCGTCGCTGACGCTCCGGATCTTGAAGTGCTCGCTTGGCTGCTTAGTCAACGTCTTCGGACTACGCCTTCACCCCGGACTTGCCGATCGGAAGCGCGTCTTCGAGATTGGCATGTGGACGAGGAATGACGTGCACCGATACGAGCTCGCCGACCCGGCGCGCCGCAGCTGCGCCCGCGTCGGTCGCGGCCTTCACCGCTGCCACGTCGCCGCGCACGATAGCCGTGACGTACCCGGCCCCGATCTTCTCCCAGCCGACCAGCGTCACTTTGGCGGCTTTCACCATCGCATCCGCCGCCTCAATCATGGCGACGAGTCCTTTGGTTTCGATCATGCCGAGCGCCTCACCCATGCTGACCTCCAAGCAGAGCCTTCACGGCATCTTCGATGAGAGCCGTGAGCTCGCGGTATGATAGCCGAATTTCCCCGTCCAAATCCGCAGGATCGGTGGGGACGAGCCGCGCGCGGGAAGCCGGGGCTTCCACGATCTGGCACGCCGCCTGCTCGGCGTTCACCGGCTCTGAGCCGTCAGCACAGATCGGCGCCGGCGCCTTGATCCCGTAGTTGCCGCGCAGCTGCTGAAGCCGCTCGACCTCATCGCGCGAAAGCAGATTTTCGCGGCCGAGCTGGCGTGTCACCAGGCTGATCTTCGCGAAGTGCTCGATCGTTTCCATCTTGTAGTACGCGCCGTACACATCGCCGCCAATCGTGAGCGCACCGTGGTTGGCGAGTAACAGTCCGTCGTGCGCCTTGATGTACTTGCGCACAGCGGCCGGCAATTCGGGCGTTGACGGCGTGCCGTACTCGGCGATGGGAATGCTGCCGAGGGTCGTAATCACTTCGGCGAGCACAGCGCGATCGAGCGGAATGCCCGCCACCGCGAACCCTGTCGCCGTCGGGGGATGCGCATGCACCACCGCTCGCGCGTCCGGCCGATTCCTGTACACCTCGAGGTGCATCAAGAGCTCGGACGAGGCGTCGCGCGTACCGCGAATCTTGTTTCCTTCCAGATCGACGACGACCATCATGTCGACGGTCATGAACCCCTTCGACACGCTCTTCGGAGTCGTCAGAATGGTGTTGTCGTCGAGCTTGATGCTGATGTTGCCGTCGTTCGACGCGACGTATCCACGTGCGTACATGCGGCGGCCGACTTCGACGATGTCGGCGCGAAACGCGTCTTCAGCTCTATTCATTGGTCGCGGGGGCCCCTCACCCCGCTCCAGCCGCTCGCTTGCGGGGCCCCATCGCCCCGCGCCGCTCGCGGCTCATTGAACGTTTCCGTGGGCCGAGGACAGGCTGTCGAGCGCCTGCCTGGCCTGGCGGCCTTCCGGGCTTTCCGGGGCAATCTCGACGAGCCTGCGCCAGACTTCAGTCGCGCCTTTCAGATCCTGTTTCCCGAACGCCCGCACGACACCGAGATTCAGCAGCGACTTCGTGTGCGCTGGATCGAGCTGCAGCGAGTGCTCGAGTTGCTTGATCGCGAGATCGTGCTGATTGCTGTAGTAGTAGCTCACGCCGAGATCCGTGCTGACATCGACATCCTTCGGGTTGATCGCCAGCGACTCGCCGTACCACTTGATCGCTTCGGCATAGCGGCCCGCATCGTAGTACAAGTTGCCGAGCTGCGCGCGCGCCACGGCGTTCTTGGGCTCCTTGTCGACCACCGTTCGAAGCGCCTGCACTCGCGACTCGTCCAGCTGCGCCGGCGGAGGTGTCCCTGGCACCGATCCCGATGGAGAAGCAGCCGGGGCCGCGCTTTCCGCGGCAGGAACAGGATTCGCGCGCGGCGCCAAACCTGCCTGCTGGCTCCCGATAATCCAGCCGGCTATCAAGCCGAAGAAGATACCGGCGATGGCGTAAACGACAGACTCGAGTTTCATGCGGTTCCAGGTTCCGGGTTCTGTGCGATCACACCATTATAGTGTTCGCCGAAACCAGTCCGCTAATGCACCAACGAACTCTGGCGCACGCGACAGCAGGACGGTCCCGTGCGCTGCCGCATCGGTCAGGCGCACCTCTCTCGTGCCCGGGCCGATCGCGATCAAGAGTCTGATCGAACGGGCCGAATACGGGTCTTTCGTACTGCCCATGAAGAGCGCCGGGCGCGCGCCGTACTTCTTCATCGCCGCATCCAATCGTAGCCCTCTATAGTCGATGCCAGGCGAAAGCAGCGCGACCGCCCGCACACCGGGGTCGTCGGCCGCATCGAGTAAGGCAAGGTTGGCGCCAAGGGACGCACCGGCGATCCCGATGCCTGTCGCAGCGACCTCGGGCCGCTCGCGCAGAAAAGCTTTCGCGGCTCTCACATCGCTGGCCAACGCGGCGAGATCGTCGCCAGCGCGAAAATCCAGTGCCAGCACCGCAAAACCCGAATCGGAGAGCTGCGAGGCTGCCGCATCCCAGTCCGAGTGAGATCGCCTCAGCATGTGCAGGAGCAGGATGCCCGGTGCGGGGCGCCGGCCGGGCTCGTAATAGGCAGCGCTCACCGTCATGCCATCTTCAGCCCGAAACGTGACGCGACGCGGCGTTGCAGCATGGAGAGCGACGACCGACAGCAGCAGAGCCACGGCGGGTCCGAAGAGCAGGACCTTCCCTTTGGACCCGGCGCGATGGACGTCAGCGAAGCGCATCAAGATAGTCGCGGACCGATCGATCGAGCCCGACGTAGAGTGCATGGCTGATGAGCGCGTGGCCAATCGATACTTCCTCGAGGTGCGGAAGCCGGCGGAACAGTTGCAGGTTCTGCAGATCGAGATCGTGTCCGGCATTGACGCCCAGGCCCAGCGAGTGCGCGAGCGCTGCCGCGTCCCGGTAGGTCTCGAAGCTGGCGTCGCCGCGGCCCGCTTCGCAGGCACGCGCAAACGGCTCGGTATAGAGCTCGACACGATCGCCGCCGACGGCTGCCGCCCACCGTACCGCATCGGAAACCGGATCGACGAACAAGCTGACCCGCACATCGATCTTCTTGATGCGGGTCACAATCGCCGACAACTCGCTGACCGACGTGTCGGACGGCCAACCCGCCTGGCTCGTAACTTCACCAGGCCTGACCGGTACGAGCGTGCACTGCGTCGGCCGGACCTTCAAGACCAGCTCGAGCAGCTCCGGGCGCGGGTCGCCTTCGATGTTGTACTCGACCTGCGGCCACGTCTTCAGCAGCTCGCCAATTTCGTACACATCGGTTGTTCTGATATGGCGCTCGTCGGCGCGGGGATGCACCGTGATGCCGGGAGCCCCGGCCTTGACGCACACAGCGACGGCCTCGCGCACGTCAGGCTGTGTCCCGCCCCTCGAGTTCCGAAGCGTGGCGACCTTATTGAGGTTGACCGATAGCTTTGTTGACGGCATCCGCGATCTCGTGCGCCCACTGTTCGATGTCGCTGCTGTCCTGGCCTTCGAGCATCACGCGAAGCAGCGGCTCTGTACCCGAATACCGAACCAGCAGGCGACCGTTCGAGCCCAGCCGGGCTTCGACGCGCCTCATCGCAGCCACGACTTCTGGAATCTTCTCGAGCTCGGCTCTCTCGCGCACGCGCACATTCAGCAGCACCTGTGGATATGTCGTGAGATCGCCGGCGAGATCGCCCAGCTCTCTCCCGCTGGAAGCCATCGTGCGCAGCACGCTGAGCGCGGTAATCAGCCCGTCTCCGGTGAACAGGTGTTCCGAGAAAATCAGGTGACCCGACTGCTCGCCGCCAAGAGACAGATCCCGCCGCTGCATTTCCTCCATGACGTACTTGTCGCCCACCTTCGTGCGGACGAGCTCGATGTCGAGCTCCCTGAGCGCGATCTCCAGCCCGATATTGCTCATCACGGTTGCGACCACGGCGTTGCCGCGCAGCCGCCCCTCGGTCTTCATTTGCTTGGCGCACATCAGCATCACATGATCGCCGTCGATGATGTGGCCGCCGGCGTCCACGAGAATGGCGCGATCGCCATCGCCATCGAACGCGACACCCAGCCGGTAGCCGTCGCCACGTACTACCTCGGCGAGCTTCTCCGGGTGGGTCGATCCAACCCCCTTGTTGATGTTGCGGCCGTCCGGCTCGTCGCCCAGGACCGTCACATCGAATCCGAGCTCTCGGAACAGCACCGGCGCGACGGTCGTCATGGCGCCATTCGCGCAATCCACCGCGAGCCGCACGGGGCCGAGTGCCTTGGGGCTGGGCAGCACGGCACGCGCATGCTCGAGGTATTTCCGCAAATGCTCTGCGTGAGGCACGTCAGTCGCCTCTCCAGGCGCCACCTGCCACGACCCATCGGCCACCAGCGTCTCGATGCGTGTCTCGAACTCGCCTCCGTACTTCACGCCGGCTCCCGAGAACACCTTGATGCCGTTGTCTTGATAAGGATTGTGGGATGCCGAAATCACGATGCCCGCTTCGAAGTCGAGCACACCAGTAAGGTAGGCAACCGCCGGCGTCGGAGCGACGCCGATACTCTGCACCGACGCGCCGGCGAGCCTCGCCCCGTAGGCCAGCTCGCGCTCGATCCACGCGCCGGATTCCCTCGTGTCCCGGCCAATCACGACCTTGGCGTCCGGCCTCGGAAGGGCTTTCACAAGTGCGGCGCCGATACGCCGAACTGTCTGAACATCGAGGGGAAACGTGCCGGCCGTGCCTCTGATTCCGTCAGTCCCGAACAGCGCGTGTGATGTCATCGTTGGAAGTAAATCGCTCCGGGAGTCGTGTTCGCAGTCTATTGGACGTGAATGCCGACAATCGTGGGATCCAGTTGATCGAGGCCGACATCGGCCGTCGGCTCCAGCCGCACCGGCAGCCCGTAGTCGCCCTCGCCAATTCCTTCGAGATCGACATACGCCACGATTGAAGTATCCCTGATCTTCGCAATGGCTTCCTGAGTGCCCTGCACGCGCAGCCTGACGACGGGCGGCGAAATCTTCGCCGACAGGCCTGTTGCGAGGTTGCGGGGGCGCACAGGCACGTCCGAGAGCCGCTTTTCTGCCGGCGCGTGCAGAATCGCCACCGAGACGATGGTCGTTCGAGCCTTGTTGATGCGCACACCCTCGTCGGCCACACCCACAACCACACTGGACCGTACATCGGCCTTTGCCGACCCGACCCATATAGGCTCGGTAATGGCCTCTGTAACCCTTCGGAGGACGCTTTCAGGTCCGACAACCTCGACCATCGACGGATCCGCAGCGATCTTTCCCACGATGAACCCCGGCGCCGGCACGCCTTCAACCGACGGATTGACTGGAACGAACCGGGTGGCCGATGGTTCGAAGCGGATAGCCACCGACGAAGGCGTCACCTGCGTCACGACCACGGCGAACGGCGCCTTGACACGCTCCGGAGAGAGATGAAACAGGCGACGCCCAGGTTGCGCCGTGCCGAGATCGACACTGGCAACGAGATCGCCCGGGCCGATGCGACTGACCGCGTCGGCCGACCCGCGGACACGCACATCGACCGACTCCTGCGGCGGCTCGACCATCTCCAGATTTTCAGGAAGGTTCTGCAACTCGAGCGGAATGCGAAGACCCCGCTCGACCGACGCGCGCTGCGACGACACCAGCATCCACACCAGCAGCGCGAGTGCGACCGACACGAGTTTCAATCCGATATGAGCGAAAGGTTGATACCGCATTACCTGAGCAAGACCCTCAATCGGCTCTTCAATTGATCCGACTCGTACGGCCCTTCGATCTTGCCATCGAGTGACACGCTGATGCGGCCGGTCTCCTCTGAGACGATGACCGCAACCGCATCATTCTCTTCTGTGAGCCCGATCGCCGCGCGGTGCCGCGTGCCGAGATTTCTGGCGAGCTGTGGATTCACCGTCAGCGGAAGAAAGCAGGCGGCTGCCGCGACGCGATCGTTCTGCACGATAACGGCACCGTCATGCAGCGGCGATTTGGGCTGGAAGATGCTCACGAGCAAGTCGTAGGTCAACATCGCGTCGAGCGGAAGCCCCGCCTCGATGTAATTGCGCAGTCCGATCTGCCGCTCGATGACGATGATGGCGCCGATGCGGGCCGCCGCCAGCTGACCGGCAGCGACGGCGATCTCTTCAATCGTCTCCTCGGCGCCTTCCTGCGTCAGGAAATACCGGAAAAAGGGCGCGCGGCCGAAATGCGCGAGGGCGCGGCGGATATCGGCCTGAAACAGCACGATGGCGGCAAACACGATATAGGGCAAGAGGTTCCGGATGAGCCAGTCGACCGTCTGAAGATGGCCCCAGCGCGAGATGTAGAACATGAAGACCAGCACCGTCGAGCCCGCGGCCATCTGAATCGCGCGCGTGCCGCGGATGGCTTTCAGCACCTCGTAGATCACGAGCGACACGATGGCGATGTCGAGGACATCCCACCAGGTCATCGCGGGGAGGCGCGGGAGATTGGGCAGCCAGTTCAGCATGTCAGGCGGCGGGTCCGGCAGGATCCGCTTTCCGTACTGCGTCCGCGACGCGAACCACGTCGACCATATCGCGCACATTGTGCACACGCACGATGTGCGAGCCCAGCAGCACGGCCGCCGTCACAGCCGCCGCGGTGGCCATGTCGCGTCCGCTCGGGGGGCGCTCGCCGATCGCTGCGCCGAGAAACGACTTGCGCGAGGGCCCGACCAGCAGAGGCCGTCCGAGCGACGCGAATGCCGGCAGCGCCGCAAGCGCCTGGTAGCTGTGCTCGGGCCTCTTCGCAAACCCGAGTCCCGGATCGAGCACGATCGAATCGCGTCTGGCTCCTGCGTCGATCGCGCGCTCGAGGCTCGCACGAAGTTCGCGGGCCACGTCGAGGGGCACAGAGGCGTATGCAGCCTCCTTGTACATGTCCTTCGGACGTCCCCGGGCATGCATCAGAATGAGCCCCGCACCCCAACGAGCCGCAATTTCAGCGAGAGCGGCATCATATCTCAGGCCCGTCACATCGTTGACGAGCGCGGCGCCTTGTCCTAGTGCTGCCTCCGCGACCGGAGCCTTCGAGGTGTCTATCGAAATGGGAATTTTGAGGGTGCGGGCAAGGCGCGTGAGAACCGGCTCGATTCGGCGAATCTCTTCTTCGGCGCCGATCATCTCGGAGCCCGGGCGGGTGGACTCGCCGCCCACATCGACAAGGTCGGCGCCCTGGGCCTCCATCTCGACCGCCGCGGCTTCAGCCGCGCCTGGATCGAGGTACAGCCCGCCGTCGGCGAATGAGTCAGGAGTGACGTTGAGAATACCCATGACGAGCGTGCGCTCACCGAGGTGGAGCGCGCGCCCGCCGGGCAGAGAAAGGGTGAACTTAGCTCGAGGCGTCACCAAAAAGGGGGACGATTCCCGTCCCCTTTTTCATTCTTGCGGCAGCGGATCCGTGAGAGGCGGAACGATGCCCGGGCGTTCTTTCCTACGCCCGTGCTCCTCGTCGTGAGCCGGCGAAACCGGTCCAGCCGGCGCGGACGGCTTGATCTCTTCGAGCGGGAGGCCCGAGACGATCCGCCGCACCTGCTCGCCGTCGAGCACCTCACGCACGAGCAACTCGGCAGCAACCTGCTCGAGGCTCGCCTTGTGATCCATCAGAACGTTCCGCGCGCGCTCGTAGTTGTCGGTCACGAAGCGCTTCACTTCCCGGTCGATGTGCAACGCGGTGTCTTCGCTGTAGTCCTGATGCTGGGCAATCTCGCGGCCGAGGAAGATCTGCTCTTCCTTCTTGCCGAAGGTCAGCGGCCCCATCGCCTCGCTCATCCCCCACTCGCACACCATCTTTCGCGCGAGCTCGGTGGCGCGCTCGAGATCGTTGCCGGCGCCGGTTGTCATGCTCCCGGACATCGTGATCTCTTCGGCAATGCGCCCGCCGAGGAGAATCGCAATCTGATCGATCAGGTAGTCGCGCGAGTAGTTGTGCTTCTCGTCCACAGGCAGCTGTTGCGTGAGGCCGAGCGCCATTCCGCGCGGGATGATCGTGACCTTGTGCAGATCGTCGGCGTTCGGCAGCAGCACGCTGAGCAGGGCGTGTCCCGCCTCGTGCACCGCCGTGATCTTCTTTTCCTCGTCGCTGATGATCATCGAGCGGCGCTCGGATCCCATCAGCACCTTGTCTTTCGCGAACTCGAAGTCGATCATCCGCACGGTCTTGCGGTTGTATCGCGCGGCGTTCAGGGCCGCTTCGTTGACCAGGTTGGCAAGGTCTGCGCCGGAGAAACCGGACGTCCCTCTCGCCAGCACCTGCACGTCCACGTCATCGGACATCGGGATCTTGCGCGTGTGAACGGTGAGAATGCCCTCGCGTCCTTTCACATCGGGACGATTGACGACGATGCGGCGATCGAAGCGACCGGGACGCAGGAGTGCGGGATCGAGGACGTCGGGCCGGTTCGTGGCGGCCACCAGGATGACGCCTTCGTTCGACTCAAAACCGTCCATCTCGACGAGCAGCTGATTCAGCGTCTGTTCGCGCTCGTCGTGACCGCCACCCAGGCCCGCACCGCGATGCCGGCCCACGGCGTCGATTTCGTCGATGAACACGATACAGGGCGCGTTTTTCTTGCCCTGTTCGAAGAGGTCGCGCACGCGCGACGCACCGACACCGACGAACATCTCGACGAAGTCGGAGCCGCTAATCGAGAAAAACGGCACGTTCGCTTCGCCCGCAACCGCGCGCGCCAGCAGCGTCTTACCGGTTCCCGGAGGCCCCATCAGCAACACGCCCTTGGGGATACGGCCGCCGAGCTTCTGGAATTTCTGGGGCTCCTTGAGGAACTCGATAATCTCCTGGAGCTCTTCCTTCGCCTCATCGACGCCCGCGACGTCTTTGAACGTCACTTTTTTCTGGGAGCTCGAGGACAGCTTCGCTTTGCTTTTGCCGAACGAGAGGGCCTTATTGCCGCCGCTCTGCATCTGGCGCATGAAGAAGATCCAGAAACCAATCAGCAGCAGAATCGGCGCCCAGGAGTACAGGAGCTGTGCCCATGGGCTCTGCGTCGGCTCTTTTGCCGTAATCAGGATGCCCTGTGCGTCGAGCTTGTTGGCAAGGCCTTCGTATTGGGCGGGAGCGTAGGTGTGGAACGCCTCTTTATCGGCCGCCTTGAAGATGCCGGCGATCTCCTGGCCCGTGATGGTGACTTTCTCGATCCGACCAGCCTCCACGTCCCGCATGAAGTCGCTGAACGGCACCAGCTTCGACTGGGTCTGGAACTTGGTGGAAAAATTCCACACCCCGACGGCCACGACGACCAGGACCATCCAAAACACTAAGCTTTTCAACGTGGAGTTCACCCTCTGCCTCCCACGACTAAATAGGTACCCGTTTCAAGATTACCACGTCTCTTGTGGTGTCCGTGACCCTAAACTCCTCCGCCAGCGCATGTCCGGCGACCCACACGATTCGCCCTGCGGAATCAACGATTACAGGGGTCATCTCTCGCTCATATCGGTCGACCTTCTTATCGACGAATAGGTCCTGAAGCTTTTTCCTGCCGTGCAGCCCCAGGGGCCGAAGGCTGTCGCCTGCACGCCGGTTCCTGACAGACAAAGGCCGCAGAAGCTGTTCGGCCTCGACCACCGCCTGGTCGTGGCGGCCAGCCAGCCGCCACACGTCGGCGGCCGAGCCAGGCGGCACCGCGCCGGTGGCCGCTGAAATGGCACACGCCGCTTCCGGAACCACCACTTGACCCGGCACTTCGAGCAGGTAGCTGAACTCGGCAGCTGGAGCCGGTTTTTCGCGACCGCGACTGCTGGTTAAGACGAGAGAACCGCCGCGCCGGTTCACGCGGTGCCCCGGAAGGTCGAGTTGGCCTGTTGATTTAGACACCGCAAAGCGCAGGACGGCCTCCACCGCGTCGAATCCGACGAACCGCTCTCCCGCGATCGATTGCTGCGCGATGCGAATCACGCGGCGCGCAATCGCCGGCGGCTCCCGCAGCAACGCATCAGCGTCGAGCTCCACACCCTGCGAACTGCGCGAGATGAGCCGCTCGACCGCAGCGTTGGCAGCCCCATCGAGAAACTCGGCGTCTTCGCGGGCGATCGCGCCGGCGCGATCGAGCACATCGACGATGCCCGGGGCAAAACGCTGCTCGAGCAGAGGCAGGAGCTCGTGCCTGATCCGATTCCGGGGAATCTGACGATCGTCGTTCGACGCGTCCTCGCGAAAATCGATGTGACGCTCGCGCAGGAACGCCCGGACATCTCCCCTGGACGCCTCGATGAACGGCCGGACGACGATGCCCGACCGCGGATGCATGCCGCCAAGTCCGCGCGGCCCCGCGCCGCGCAGCAGGCGCAGGAGAAATGTCTCGGCCTGATCGTCTTTCGTGTGCGCAACGGCCACGGCTGTCGCGCGCAGCCGCGACGCCGCGCGTTGGAAGAACTCATGGCGCACACGATGGGCGGCCTGCTCAATGGAGACACGCGCCGCGGCCGCCGCCTGCGCGACGTCCTCCCGCGCGACGTCGATTGGCAGATCGAGGCGCGAGACGAGCTCGCGGCAGAACGTCTCGTCGGCGTCTGCATCCGCCCCGCGGAGCAAGTGATTCAGGTGTGCGGCGCCAGCGACGACGAACCCTTCGCGTTCGGCGATCGCGCGCAAGACATGGAGAAGGGCCACCGAATCGGCGCCACCCGAGAGCGCGACAACGACACGGCTGCCGGGCGGCAACAGTCCATATCGGTGAAGAGTGCGACGGACGGAGTCGAAAATACTCATCGGTGCGCTAGGTGCGCGGGGTGCGCTAGGTGCGTTGGGTGCGACAGGTGCGCTTGGTGCGACGGGTGCGTTGGGTGCGTAGAGGTGCGGTAAGTGCGATGGGCATGACGCTGCGACACCGCACCGATTGCACCCATCGCACCTATTGCACCCATCGCACCGAGTGCACCCATCGCACCTGGAAAGTGGTGCCGGTGCAGGGACTTGAACCCCGGACAACGCGGATATGAGCCGCGTGCTCTAACCAACTGAGCTACACCGGCGAAACTCTGATTTTACACTGTCATGGCAGATGGCAGAGGGCCGATGGCAGAACCAGCCAACCTCGAAACGCTTTGCCCTCTGCCATCTGCCCTCTGCCATGACAGTGCTGGCTATCTCCCCCGCCATCTGCCATGACGGCGTTAGACGATTTGCCATCTGCCCTGACAGCGTCAGAGGACCAACATGGCGTCGCCGTAGCTGTAAAACTGGTATCTGAGCGTGACCGCTTCACGATAGGCGGCGAGGACTGCGTCGCGGCCCCCAAACGCACTGACAAGCATCAGGAGCGAGGACTGCGGCAGATGGAAATTCGTCATCAGGGCGTCCACGATGCGGAACGTGAACCCGGGATAGATGAACAGATCGGTCCATCCAGACTGCGGGGCGATGACACCCTCGCCCGCCCTGCCGGCCGCCTCGAGCGCGCGCGTCGTCGTCGTGCCCACGACGACCACACGGCGCTTCTCGCGCCTGGCCGCGTTGATGGCGCTCGCCGCTGCCTCGCCGATCGAAAAGCGCTCCGCGTCTACCGTGTGCGTCTCCACCGTCTCGACGCGCACCGGCCGGAACGTGCCGTAACCCACATGCAGCGTGATGGCGGTGCGCTCGACACCGCGCTTCTGCAACGACTCCAGGATCTCTGGTGTGAAATGAAGCCCGGCCGTTGGTGCCGCGACAGACCCGCGCTCGCGAGCATAGACGGTCTGATAGCGCTCGCGATCGGCGGCGGTATCGTCGCGCTTGATGTACGGGGGCAACGGCACGTGCCCGATATCGTCAATGGCTTCTTCAACGCTCGCGCCGCGCTCTGCCCAGAGACGGATGGTGCGCCGGCCGTGGAAATGCTGCTCCAGGATCTCCGCGCCAAGCACATGACGGGATCCGCGGAATATCACTTTCGATCCAGGTCGAAGCTTCTGCCCCGGGTGAACGAGCGCGTCCCATCGCCCTTCGCTATCAAGATTCGCGAGCAGCAGGCACTCGACGGCGCCCCCGCTCGGCACCCGCTCGCCGATAAGGCGCGCCGGGAACACGCGGGTGTCGTTGACGACGAGCAGATCGCCTTCATGCAGCAGGTCGGGCAGCCGTGATACACGTGTGTGTTCGGTTCGGCCGCTATCTTTGTCGAGGACCAGGAGCCGCGATGCGCCTCGTTCCTGCGCCGGTGACTGCGCAATCAACCCGGCGGGCAGATCGAAACTGAAATCCGAAACGTCCATCGACTCTATTGTGCGAGGAACAGTAGATGCGCGGGAAAGGATTCCGGAAGTCGAAAAAAAGAAGGCGGGCCACCGGGAGGAGGTACCCGCCTTCAGGCTAACGCGAGCGACGCCCCCTTGCTGCGAGGCGGCGCCGCCGCGTCACAATACGTGAACCCCACACGGCCTTCGACCGAACACTTGTTCTCTGCCTGCCGTCACTGCGTTTCATACTGCTCCTTCAATGAATCGTGGGGCGGGTCTTGGAGTTCAAGACCCCCCTACAGCAGAGTGTCAATGCAGCCTGGGTCCCCAAACCGCCTTCGACTGCCGCCAGTCGTCTTTCAGGATCGACCAGAGAATCTGATCGAAAAAGAGCCCGTTCCGCTGAAAGGATCGGCGCAGAATGCCTTCCTGGAGCGCCCCGACTTTTCGCAGCGCCGCATTACCGCGTCCATTGGACGCGATTGACCGAGCTTCGAGGCGATGCGCACCCACTACGCCGAACGAAAAATCAATGACCGATCTGGCGCCCTCGACAAAGGCCCCGCTGCCCCAAAACGGCGATCCAATCGCAAATCCCCACTCCGCGCTCCCGAAGCCGGGCTCGAGCTGACGGACCTGAAACAGCCCCATCGCGTCGTCGTAGCCGTGCGGCACAACCCCGAAGCAGAAGCTGTTGCCACGCGTCCGGTCGTTCCTGGCCTCGGCGATGAATCCGGCAAATCCTTCGACTGTTCGCGGGAGAGGGGAAATGAACTCCGCGACTTCTTCACTCGTCAGCATGGCGAGGAGGGCGGCCGCGTCGCTCTCGCGAACCTCGCGCAGCGTCACCTTTTCGCCTGGTATTGTCGGAAGCGCGAAATGCCAGTCGAACGGAATCGAGTCCGTCTGGATTCGCAGCTGTTCCTGGTAAGGCATCTTTTCCATGGCGACCACGTATTGAGCAAGTCGCTTACCACCATGCACCCCTGTGTCATGTGTCTGGCGTAACAGCCTTTGCTGCAAATATTTATGGGCATTCATGGAGAAGGACCAGGCCAAGTCGGCGGGCAGTCGTCTGCCTCCACCTGTTCCAATGAGGAACATGACAGCCCAGCAATCTGCTGTAAGACTATGTTTTTAAGGCGTTTATCTGGAATGGTCCGAAACTGAACAATTGTGCTTAATTGATTTCCCGGATTTGCTCGGATCGACTCAGATTGA
This sequence comes from Vicinamibacterales bacterium, assembly GCA_963782595.1. Lineage (GTDB taxonomy): Bacteria > Acidobacteriota > Vicinamibacteria > Vicinamibacterales > JAMQPK01 > JAMQPK01. Next base: position 350,411 of record CAWAKJ010000001.1, read on the forward strand.
CCAGCGAAGCAGGACCGACCCGACAGTGAACCCGGCACCGACAGACGCCACCAGCACGAGGTTCCCCTTTTTGAGGCGACCTTCCGCAACGGCATCGGCCAATGCCAGAGGGATCGTTCCAGCGGTCGTGTTGCCGTACTTTTCGATGTTGATGATCACTTTCTCCGCCGGGAGACCGAGGCGCTCTGCCGCGGACATGATGATGCGACGATTCGCCTGGTGGGACACGAATAAATCGATATCGGCGGCGGTCACCTGGTTGCGCTCCAGGATGCGGGCGCAAATCTCCTCGGTCTTGCGCACGGCAAACTTGAACACGGCCTGGCCGTCCTGCTTGACGTAGTGAAGACGCTGGTCCACTGTCTCGTGCGAGGCGGGTCGCAGGCTTCCGCCTGCCGGCATGCACAGCGACAGACCGCCGCTGCCGTCGACTTCGTGCGCGAAGTCGATGATGCCGCAGCCATCGGTCGCCGGGCTCACCACAACGGCGCCGGCACCATCGCCGAACAGGACACAGGTCGATCGATCGGTGTAGTCGATGATGCTCGACATCACGTCTGCGCCGATCGCCAGCGCGTGCCGATGCGTGCCGGCTGCGACCATGTGGGACGCCGTCGTAAGGGCGTAAACGAATCCCGAGCAGGCCGCGCCGAGGTCGAAGCCCCACGCGCGTTTCGCCCCGATTTTGTCCTGCACCAGACACGCCGTGCTCGGGAACATCATGTCAGGAGTCGTCGTACCCACAACGATGAAGTCGATGTCGTCGGGCGTCAGGCCCGCCTGCGCGATCGCTTTCAGCGCGGCTTCCTTGGCGAGGTCCGATGTGGCCACGCCCGGATCCACGATGTGGCGCTCGCGAATGCCGGTGCGTTGCAGAATCCATTCATCGCTCGTGGCGACCAGCTTCTCGAGATCTTTGTTCGTCAGAAGGCGCGGAGGCACGTAGGTCGCCAGACCGCTGATCTTGGTGAGACGATTGCCGGGCTTATTCACCACAAACCCCTTCCGGGCGCAGTCAATCCAAAATAGTTGTAGGCCAGCGCCGTTGCCACGCGACCTCTGGGTGTGCGATCGAGGAACCCTATCTGAATCAGAAAGGGCTCGTAGATATCCTCGATGGCATCTTTCTCTTCGCTGATGGCCGCCGCGATGCTGTTGATGCCCACCGGGCCGCCGCCGAACTTGTCGATGATTGTCTTCAGCAGCTTCCGATCGATCTCGTCAAAGCCGTGCTCGTCGATCTCGAGCAGCTCCAACGCGTCGCCCGCGACCTTCTCCGTAATCGTGCCTTCGGCACGGACCTGCGCGAAGTCGCGCACCCGCCGCAACAGCCGGTTGGCGATGCGCGGCGTCCCCCGCGACCGCTTCGCGAGCTTGCCGGCGGCTTCGCTGACGATGGGGACGTTCAGGATGCGCGCCGATCGCTCGATGATGATCTGCAGGTCTGTCTCATCGTAGAAATCGAGGCGATGCACGATACCGAAGCGCGACCGCAGTGGCCCGGTCAGCAGGCCCGTGCGCGTGGTCGCGCCAATCAGCGTGAACTTCTGCAGTGGGACTTTGATCGAGCGGGCCCCGGGGCCCTGGCCGATCACGATATCGAGCTCGTAGTCCTCCATCGCCGGGTACAGCACTTCCTCAATCGCCGGCGACATACGGTGAATCTCGTCGATGAACAGCACCTCGTGCTCGGCGAGGCTGGTCAGTATCGCGGCGAGATCGCCGGGACGTTCGAGGACGGGCCCTGCGGTCGCACGCACCGCGACGCCCAGCTCCTGCCCGATGACATACGCCAGCGTTGTCTTGCCGAGGCCGGGAGGGCCGTAAAGCAGCACGTGATCGAGGGCTTCGCGGCGCTGCCGGGCGGCGGCGATCGAGATCTGAAGATTCGCGCGAATGCGCTCCTGGCCGATGTAGTCGTCCAGCGTACGGGGACGAAGCCCCGCCTCGTACTGAGCGTCTTCGTCGACCCGGGATGCCGTCACTATCCTCGGGTCGGTCATGTCTGGTTGCGGGATCCCAACGGGGAGATTCTATGAGACGGCGCGCCCCTCAGCAATCTTCGCTTTGATTTTCCTGATGTACCGGGCACGCACCGCGGGTTCGTATTCGGCCGCTTTGAACGCCGCGTCCCACTGCGCGTCGGTAATTCTGGACAGAAGCTCGGTCGCCCATTTCACGTCCCCCGGACGAACGAGATCGACGACCGAGGAGTAGATCGTCTCGAACTGGAAGTCGAGCTCGCCCTCATGGATCCCTTCGATGAATCCCTGGGATTCGAATCCTTCCAGGTCGTTGCGAGTGCCCTGGCCGAATCCACGCATCGGAAACATCCACAGCAGCTTCGAGCTCGAGGTCCTGCCGAGCGACGCGCCGAGATCGCGGACGACAAAACGGCGTGTGCCATCGGCCTGTTGGTAAATCTTGTTGTTCGAGGTCTTCCAGTCCCAGCTGTTGAGCAGGATGTTCGCGGCGATCAACCCGCGGAATGGCTGCGTGTCCACGAAGGGGTTGTCGGTCCACGACCAGTCGCCGACGACCTTCGACCCTTTGACATCGGCGCGAAACCGCGACGCCGGCTGCTCTCCCCCAGGTCCACCGGACAGCCGCCAGCTCGCGAGATAGTAAGTCGGCGGCTGATGAAAGCCGACCGCCCAGAGAATGCGAGAGACGACGACCTCGGTCTGCGCTTCAGGTCCGAGCTTCACACTCCACTCGCGACCATCGGGTCCACGTACGTCGAAGCCCGCGCTGTAGCCGGCCGTATCGGTTGCAGTCCATGTAAATGAGGCATCGGGCCTCGGCGCCAGATTGGAGCCGCCGGGCCCGTGGAAGAGATCGCGTGCGGCAATATCGTCGGGCGCCTGCCACAATTCCGAGACGTTGGGTGTCTCTCCGTCGGATTGCGCGGCGGTTGCGAGCGGTTCCGCAAATGCGACAACGAAAGCACTGAGGGTGACCAGAATCGCTGCACGCAAAGCTTTCTCAGTCATGCGGCGAACGAGGTTGCAAAAGGTGGTCCCGCTACCTCGCCAGTTCGCGCAGCGCGTGCTTGAGGGTGGCTTCGAAGCTTGCGTCTCCAGCTCTGGCGAGCGCCGCGTTCACAGCGCGCTCGGCCAATGGCCGGTGATACCCCAGGTTCATCAACGCCGAGAGCAAGTCAGTTCGCCGCGCTTCGCTGTTGTCGGCCGGCGCCACGACGGCGCTCTCTGCCGGCGCGATCGACGCCATCTTGTCCTTCAGTTCGAGGCCGATACGTTCTGCCGTCTTCTTGCCGATGCCGGGAATTCCGGTCAGCCGCGCCACGTTCGCCGTGCGGATGGCCGCAACGAGCTCGCCCGGCTCGAGACCCGACAGGACCGCCAGAGCCAGTTTGGGGCCGATGCCGCTGACACTGATGAGCCGCTCGAAAATCTGAAGCTCCAGGCGAGTCGCAAATCCGAACAAAACCAACGCATCCTCACGTACGTGTGTGTGAATGCGCAGCATCACTTCAGCGCCCGGCTCGGCCAGTTCATAAAACGTGGACAGCGGAACATGGACGTCGTAGCCGACGCCATTGACATCGAGCACGACTCGGTTGGGATGTTTCTCGAGGAGCCGCCCTCGAAGCTGCGCAATCATCGCGGGCGGAAAGCGCGCCAGCTCGTCGCCCGGCTCGTCGCTTTCGGGGACAGCGGCGCCGCATCGGCCATGTCGCGAAGGCGCACCCGATTCAGATGACACACGGCGATGGCCAGGGCGTCTGCGGCATCGAACGGCGCCGGCGGTTCGGCAAGACCGAGGAGGAGTTGAACCATCGACTGCACCTGCCGTTTTTCTGCACGGCCGTAGCCAACCACCGACTGCTTCACCTCTGCGGGCGTGTATTCCACGATTGGCACGCCCGCTTCCACAGCCGCAAGCATCGCCACGCCGCGAGCGTGCCCCAGTTTGAGTGCGCTTCTCGCGTTGATCGCGTGAAAGAGATTTTCGATGGCGACGCAGTCGGGACGATGCCGGGCGATGAGCGTGCCGAGCTCGGCGTGGATAACCTTGAGTTTTTCAGGAAAGGGACGCGACGCGGAGATCGTGATGGCGCCGCAGACGATCATCCGATGGCGGATGCCATCACTTTGCACGCATCCATAGCCCGTGCGCGCAGAGCCGGGATCGATCCCAAACACCCTCACGCGAGCGAGGCCTCGATCTCCTTCTCCTCGATGTCGAAGTTCGACCACACGTGCTGCACATCGTCGTGGTCGTCGAGAGCGTCCATCAACTTCACCATCTGCTGAGCGGTCTTGCCTTCGAGCTTCACATAGTTCTGCGGAATCATCGACACTTCGGCAGAAGCGGGCTCGATGCCGAGCTGCTTCACGGCGTCACGCACCCCCTGAAACGCATCGGGCGCGCTCAGCACTTCCCAGTTGTCGCCGTCATCCTGCAGATCGTCCGCGCCCGCTTCGAGCACGGCGCTCATCAACTTCTCTTCGTCGGCCTTCGATTTTTCGATGACGATGTAGCCCTTCTTCGTGAACATCCAGGCCACAGCGCCTGCCGCGGCGAGGTTACCGCCATGTTTCTCGAGCATGTGCCGCAACTCGCCGACCGTACGATTCTTGTTGTCGGTCAGCGTATCGACGATGACGGCAGCGCCGCCGGGGCCGTAGGCTTCGTAGCTCACCTCTTCGTAGCTGACGCCAGGTTCTTCGCCGGTGCCGCGGCGGATGGCCCGCTTGATGTTTTCGGCAGGCATGTTCGCGGCCTTGGCGTCCGCGATAATCGTCCGCAGCCGCGGGTTCATGTCCGGGTCGCCGCCGCCACCGCGTGCCGCCACGGTCAATTCTTTGATGATGCGGGTGAAAATCTTGCCGCGCTTGGCGTCGAGCGCGCCCTTCTTATGCTTGATTGACGCCCATTTTGAATGGCCTGACATGATGAAACTCCAGTGAAAAGCTCTGAGGATTTTACCCGCCTTCGCGCACCGGCGTCCATCGCTTCGGCGCGGCAGGCTCCACGAACCTCACGAACCTATTTCTTCTCCGCCAGGATCAGCCAGACGTCCGCCCTCGGGTCCCAAGGCTCGCCGTTGTAGTCGCCGAGCACAGCCTTGATGCGAAATCCGGCCCTTTCGAGACGCTTCGTCATCTGCGGTACGCCCAGCGTGCGGAAGACGAGTGAAAACCGCTGGGATTTTCGCTCGCGGCCACGCTGCTCGACGTAGGTCTGGTCGAAAATCGTGAGCTTCTTCGCGCGATCCTGGCGTACAGATTCGATGAGGGTGACTTTCGATTGGCCGCCCCGGCGCGATCCCCGAAAGCGCACTTTGTTGCGATATTCCTTCCAGACCGGGAGATCCGGCACAAGGTCGACACCGAATATCCCGCCAGGTGCGAGCACGCGCTCCACAGCCCCCAGGGTCGCTTTCAGATCGGACTCTCGCACGAGCGACTGCAGAATACCGTAGGGCGCCATCACGAGATCGAAGCGCACAGCGGTCCGGAACGGCAGAAACCGAATGTCGCCTCGAACCCAGGAGATGCGTCGACCGAGGCGCGCGCGTTTCGAACGCTTCAGCGCGTGGGCGAGCATCTCCGAGGATCGATCGACGCCGACGATGCGGGCGCCGGCGCGCGCGACGGGAATCGTGACGCGGCCGGTGCCGCAACCGAGCTCGAGCACGGGACCTTTCGCACGCAGCGCAGCGCCACGCCAGAAACGCACGTCGCGGCGATCGAGCGTCTGCGCGTTCTCCCAGTCGTAGAAGGGAGCGTAAGCGTCCCAACCTTTCCAGCCTTCGCGGGATTCAGACTTCGGCATGTGTGGCTACAGGCTACGGGCTAGTCAGACACCGCCAGCTCTCCGGGCACGATCGGACGAGTTCGCGGCAGGCGGCCGAGGCGCGCCAGGTTTCCAACAAACGCGAGAATCCCCATGAAGATTGCCAGCTTCAGCGAGTTCCCTCCTCGCGAGTCCGGCAACACGTACCACATCAGCCAGAGCGCCGGTTGAGCGAGGCACATCGCCCACACCGTGCCGTAGAAGTAGCGTCGCTCGTGTCCTTCATTCCTGGTTGACGGCTTTACGCGCGGGAGCTGTCCCACAGCGCCGAGCAGCCAGACCGTGCCGGCAATCGGGAAATACGCGTACCAGTAGATCTGCTTCAAATACCATCCGCCGGTGGCAATGGCGATCACCAGGCCGGCGATGTTCAGCACCGCAAACGTGATCGCCGCGCTCCAGGCAAACGTGTAGCAGACGCGCCGGTAGAGCGGGTTCGGGCGATCTTCCGTGAACCGGATGATGTAGGGCGCGGGCTCCACGCCGGGCAGGCGACCGCGCAGTCCGGCGATGCCCGTCGCCAGCAACACCACGCCGAGCCAGAGGGCCATGCGGCTGTCGAACCCGCGCTCGAACAGATCGAACGTGAGCGGGCCTGGCGCGATGAAGAACACGAAGATCCAGATCGGCCAATGGTTGACGCGGTAATACAGCTTGTTGCGGGTGCGGATTTTCCGCTGCGACGCATACTCGACCGGAATCGCGTTCAATGTTGTGCCCCGTTGATGAGTTTGTCCAAAACGTGCCTCGGCGTTTCGCAGCCGCGGGTTGCGCGGCGGTCGACGAGATGGGTCCGCAGCCGGCTGAACGGGCCGACATAGGGCGAACCCGAACAGTAATAGCGCAGCACGGTGTGCTGTCTCACGGCAGCCGCGACCCGCCTGTAGTCGTCTGCGTCGGCGCGTGGAGACCGCCGATCGGCGGCAGCCCTGAAAACGCTGATGAGGTTGCCGCCGTCAGGCGATACGGTTGTCCGCACCGGTTCGAACCCCGCCTTCCGGCCCAGCGCCTCCAGCGTTCCGCGGTTGAAATTATAGAAGTGTGCGAAGTGAAAACGATGACCCGGCGCTATGCACCGCGCCTCGACGTTCGGCACCTCTATCAGCAGCACGCCGACGTCCACGAGCCAGCTTCGCAATCGCATGAGGATCGCCGTCGGGTCCTCGACGTGCTCGAGCGCGTGGTACATCGTGATGACGTCGAAGCTGCCGGCAGGAAACGTCGCGTCCTGGACGAATCCCGTCGCGACCGGCACCTGCAGCGCCTCTCGCGCATGTCTCGCATAGTGCTCGTCAGGTTCAAGCCCCGACGCATCGAACCCCAGCCGGCGGAGCACGTAGACGACCTCACCGCCTCCGGCGCCGGCGTCGAGAATGCGATCGCCCTGCTGTAAATATGGTGCCAGCTCCCGGTACCGGTTCAACGCTCCGCGCCCCGATCGGGCAATGTGCCGCAACGACGGCGTCGCGCGTCCTTTGTAGTCGAGCCGGTATTCGGAGGCGTAGTACCGACGCACCTCTTCTTCGGCCGGTCGCGGGTTCGACCATACCAGCCCGCATCTCCGGCAGATAGTGGTGCGAAGGAGATGTCCCTCGCGATCGCGCTCGCCAATCACCTCGATGTCGGACGAGCCGCAGAGGTTGCAGGGAATCGGGCAGTCACTCACGATTCGAAACCAGGACGAATTGCTGGAGCTCCGTGCGGTCGAGGAAATTTACCGGTTTCAGATCGAACATCGGCTGGCGCGCGAGCACGAAGGTGTCGACCGGCAACCGATCCTTGATGCGTCGGTACTCGTCTTCAGCCATCACGAAGTACACGTCGCTCGTCGAATGAAACACCGCTCGAAGGTGATCGGGCAGCACGACCTCCATGACGGGCCTGTGAAGGTAGAAGACCATGCTCGGCAGCGAGAACTTGTACGACCCGACAATCGCCCCCACGCTCGCACGCGTCTTGATGATCTCAGAGAACGGCCGCACGGGTTTATAGCGCTCGAAGTCTGGCAGCGTGCAGAGCACCACACACCATGTGATGAGCACGAGGCTGCCCGCGATGGTCAGGGTCGCCGCAAACACGCGGTGTCGCACCGACCACAGTACCGCGCCCGCGCCTCCGGCCGCAGCCACCGCGCCTGCGAACGTGGCGCCAGCGAGTGCATACCGATTCGCGCCCGCGAACGCCCACACCATCGTCACTCCCACGACGAGCAGGAGCAGCGCTGTCAGCGCAGAACTCCAGGCGACCGGACGCAGCACCGGATCGTCTTCGATCGCCCGTGCGATCAGGCCGCCGACGAGCGCCGCTTCGGCAGCGACAATCGGCAGAATGTAGAGGTCCTCCTTCGTGCCCGACAGCGAGAAGAAGACGACGATCGCAGCTATCCAAATGAGGAGAAGACGCGCCACACGGTTCTGACGCCGCTCTCGGGCGGCCCACCACAGCGCCAGCGGAATCATCAGCGACCAGGGAAGGAGATCGGCGAGCATGACCGGAATGTAAAACAGCAGGCCCCGCGACTGCTCGCCTACCGCCCCCGCATAGCGGCCCAGGTTCTCTCCGAAGATGAACGATCCGATGTACTCCCACCCGTGCTCGCGATACAAGAGGTAGTACCACGGCACGACAATCGCCAGACTGATCAGCGCGCCGGTCGGCAGCATCATGTGCCGCAAATCGCCGAGCCTCTTCTGTGACGCGAGATAAATGAAGAAGACCAGCGCGGGAAGGAAGACCGCAACGGGGCCCTTTGTGAGGACGCCGAAACCGGCGGCCACGTACATCAAGGAGAGATACAGACGCCGGCGCGACGGCCGCGTCTCAGACAACGCAAAGAACAGCAGGACCAGACCGGTCCACATCGTAATGTGAATATCGATGATGATGCGGCGAGCGAGGAGCAGCAGCCTGGGCGATGTCGCCAGGACGAGAGCCGCCAACAGGCCCGCGAGCGTCCCGTCGAGCAGCCGGCCGAGGGCAAAGGCCGTCCCGATGATCACCACTCCGCCAATCGCAATCGGCAGCCGCTCGCTCCACTCGGACACGCCGAACAGGCGATACGAGGCCGCGACATTCCAGTACGAGAGGACCGGCTTGTTCATCCGGAGCTGAAAGTTGAAGCTCGGCGTCACGTAGTCGCCGGCCTCGATCATCTCGCGCGGGGTCTGGGCGTAGAAGGCTTCGTTGGCATCCCAGATGGACGACACGCCCAGATTGATGAAGTACGGAACGATGGCGGCGACCAACAGCGCGACGGGCAGCGATGACCTGGGCCTCTGGAGCATCGGGCTGTTCAAGGTATCACGATGTCGGGCGCGAAAAATGATGGAGCCCGATGCCGGTGGCCGTCGCGAGATTCAGCGAATCGACGTGCCCGGTCGTGGAAATACGCGCGCAGATATCGGCCATCTGTTCCGCCGCAGTCGTGAGGCCCGGCCCCTCCGTTCCAACGACGAGCGCCATGCGCTCCGGCCTCGGACACGCCGAGAGATCCAGCGCGTGGTCCCTTGGCGTCAGCGCCACGATCGTGAATCCCGCGGCCTTCACCGTGGCGAGGTCGCCGGGCCATGTGTTGAGGCGCGCGTACGCCGTGCGCAGCACGCTTCCCATCGACGTGCGGATGGCTTTGCGATAGAGCGGATCGCAGCAGGTCGGGCTCAACAACACGTGAGCGCCGAACGCCGCGGCATTGCGGAACGCGCTGCCAACGTTGTCGGCATCGGTCACTCCCTCGAGAATCAACAGACGATCGCAGCGCTGCACGACCTGCGCCGGCACGGCGTCATGTGGACGTTCCGCGAGCGCAAGACAGCCGCGATGGAGATCAAACCCGGTGATCGATGCAAAATCATCTGTGTCGCAGACGTAGACGGGAACATCGTCGGGCAGGCGCGTGAGCGAAGCGTCCAACGCCCGATGCGACGCCTCGTTGACGAGCACCGACACGAGGCGGTGTCCGCTTTCGATCAGGCGCCCGACAACCAGCCGGCCCTCGGCCACGAACCGATTCCGCCGGCGCAACAGCTCTCCGTCGGACACGATCCGAAAGTCGTCGATGCGCGAATCGTCGAGACGATCGATCCGGATGATCGACATGCACCGGCCCTCTGCCGTGATCCTCTCACAGAGACTTTTTCACATGTAGACTGTCCTGATGGAGGACTACCGCATTCCTGACGGCGCCGGGATCGGTCACGTGCATCTGAAAGTGGCCGACATCGATCGCGCGCTGGCGTTCTACAGAGACGTGCTCGGCTTCGACCAGGTGATGCGTCTGGGCGATCACGCGGCGTTCGTGTCGGCCGGGGGTTATCACCATCACATCGGGCTCAATACGTGGCAGAGCCGGCGAGGGACGCCGCCGCCGCCGCACCACACGGGTCTCTACCACTTCGCCATCCGCTATCCGACCCGCCGCGATCTCGCGAACGCTGCGCGACGCGTCGTGGACGCAGACGTGCCGATACAAGGTGTGGCCGATCACGGCGTAAGCGAGTCGATCTATTTAGCTGATCTCGATGGCAACGGCATCGAGCTCACACGCGATCGCCCCGAGTCCGAGTGGCCTCGCGACGCGGCCGGCAACATCGCGATGCACATGGCCGATCCGCTCGATCTCGAAGCGCTCCTGCAGGAGGCGCGGTAACCCTCGGACATGCGCATCGGGATCGATATCGGCGGAACGAAAATCGAGGCGATCGCGCTCGAGGGAACACGCGAGCTGATGCGCCGCCGGATCGCGGCTCCGCGCGGAGAGTACAGCGCGACGATTCGCGCGGTCTGCGAGATCGTCGCCGCCGTCGAATCCGACACCGGAAAGACGGGCACGATCGGTATCGGCATCCCTGGCGCCATCTCGACAACGACCGGGCTGGTCAAGAACGCGAACTCCACATGGTTGATCGGCCACACACTCGATCGCGATCTCGAGCGCGCGCTCGGCCGGCCGGTTCGAGTGTCCAACGACGCGAACTGTTTTGCATTGTCTGAAGCCACCGACGGCGCCGGCGAAGGGGCCGCAACCGTCTTCGGCGTGATCCTCGGGACAGGAACCGGCGGGGGCATCGTCGCGAATGGCCGCGTTCTCGAAGGCCGGCACCGGATCGCCGGCGAATGGGGTCACAACCCGATGCCGTGGCCGCGTGACGGAGAGCGGCCGGGTCCGGCCTGCTACTGCGGCCAATCCGGATGCATCGAAACCTTTCTCTCCGGTCCCGGTCTCTCGGCGGCCTACCAGTCGCTATCGGGCAGGCTCATCGACGCGGAACAGATCGCCCGTCTGGCCGAGGGCGGCGACCCGAACGCCGTTCACTCGATCGAGCGCTACGAAGATCGATTGGCGCGGGCGCTCGCGAGTATCATTAATGTGCTCGATCCTGACGTCATCGTCCTCGGCGGCGGCATCTCGAACATGAGCCGGCTTTATTCACAAGTGCCGGCGCTCTGGAAACCGTTCGTTTTTTCCGATTCGGCCGAGACACCGCTCGTGGCCGCTCGCCACGGAGATTCCAGCGGCGTCCGCGGTGCCGCGTGGCTCTGGCCCTAAAGCCGGCGTGCGGAGGCTGGTCAGTTCGAGCCCCTCGCTGCCGATAAGGATTGCAATGACAACCTGTTCCGCCGACACGTCGGCAAAAAGGAGATTCATGAACGCTCGCTTCAGCTCAGTTGCCCTGCTCAGCATCGCACTGTCCTATACCGTACTTGCCCAGACCGAATCGCCCATGCGGGCCGGCAACTGGGAAGTCACCGTGAAGATGAATATGGCCGGCATGGCCATGCCTCCGACGAAGCAGACACAGTGCGTGACGGCCGAAATGCTCAAGGATCCGCAGTCGGCGATCCCGAAGGGACCTGGCGGTGGCGACTGCAAGCTGAGCGACTACAAGTTAAGCGGCAGCACCGCAACCTACAAGATGGTCTGCACACAGCCGCAACCGATGACGATGGTCGGTGAGATGAAGTACAGCAGCAGCGACGCCTACACAGGAACCATTCAGATGGACATGAGTGGTCAGAAGGTGTCGATGGACATGGACGCAAAGAGGGTCGGGGACTGTCCTGTGAAGAAGGACGGAACAAAGTAGTACCTGCGGTGCAGGGATGACGGAGTGTGACTGACCCTCGGCTCCAGCGCACTCCGGGCCCTCCATCTCTCCCGTCAGTTCCCTCGCGTACGAAATATCCTGCCCTCCCCCGAAATAGGGACGCCGCGCGACGCAAATAAAGAGGGTTGCGTCCGTCGTTCCAACGCGAAGTAGAATGGCTTTACATTCGCCATAATCAATAGAGGTCGCCTCAGAGCACCGTGTTCGACTCGCTGTTTGCGTTCTTCTTCAAGTATTCGCCCTACGTGTTTCAACAGGGCGAGCTGCGGCTGGCATTCGGGTCGCCGGTCTACATCGCTGGGGGTCTGGCTGCCGTGGCTGCGCTCGCCACGGTGATGACCTATCGCAGTGCGCCTGGCGAGGCGAGCTGGATCGACCGGACGGTCCTGATTGGCCTGCGGCTCTGCCTGGTTGCGCTTGTCCTCTTCTGTCTCTTCCGTCCCGTCCTGATTCTCCGCGCGGCGGTGCCGCAACAGAACTTTCTGGGCATCCTGCTGGACGACTCGCGCAGCATGCGCGTCGCCGATCACGAGGGCAAGCCACGGGGCGAGTTCATCAACTCGGCGTTTGCGCCCGAGAGCCCGGTCATGAAGGCGCTCGCGAGCCGGTATGCGGTTCGGGTTTTCCGTTTCGCGTCGTCGACCGGCAGGGTCGGCGCCGCACGCGAGCTGACGTTCGATGGCACCCAGACGAAGCTCGGCGAGGCGCTTCAGCGCGCCAAGGACGAGCTGACGGGCCTGCCGCTCGCCGGCCTGGTCATGGTGACCGACGGCGCAGACACCGAAGAGTCCTCGATTCAGGAATCGCTGCTCGGCCTCCGCGCCAGTCAGGTGCCGGTGTTTACCGTCGGCGTTGGCCGGGAAACGCTCGGGCGCGACATCCAGATCAGCCGCATCAACACGCCACGAAAGGTGCTCAAGGGTACGAACCTGTCGGTGGACGTCATCGTTTCGCAGAGCGGCTTCCGGGGGACCACCGTCCCGCTCAACGTCGAGGACTCGGGGCGCATTCTGAGCACTCAGGAAGTGGTCCTCACCAACGACGGCGAGCCGACGACGGTGAAGGTGCACTTCACCGCCAACGAAGCCGGTGCCCGCACCATCCGGTTCCGCGTTCCGCAGCAGGAAGGCGAGGAGATTACCCAGAACAACGTCCGCGAAGTCCTGCTCGACGTTCAGGACCGCAAGGAGAAGATTCTGTTCTTCGATGGCGAGCCGCACTTCGAGGTCAAGTTCATCCGCCGCGCCATCGCGGACGACCCGAACCTGCAGCTCGTCGTGTTGCAGCGTACGACCGACACCAAGTTCTTCCGCATTCTCATCGACAGCCCCGACGAGCTCGCCGCGGGATTTCCGAAGACACGCGACGAACTGTTTTCCTACCGGGGATTGATTCTTGGCAGCATCGAGGCTAACGCGTTTTCGGGCGACCAGCTGCGCATGATTGCGGACTTCGCCGATCGGCGCGGCGGCGGATTGATGATGATTGGCGGCCGCCGGTCATTTGCCGAAGGCGGCTATGGCGGCACGCCTGTGGCCGACGCACTGCCGGTTGTGCTCGAAGGGAAGCAGCCGGACACCACCACGCGCATGCAGGTGACGCCCACCAGGCCTGGACAGTCGCACGCGGTGACGCAGATCGAAAAAACGGAGCAGGAATCGGTGAAGCGCTGGGCCTCGCTGCCGTCGGTCATCAGCGTCAATCCGATCCGGCAGATCAAGCCGGGAGCGACGACGCTGCTTCGCGGCGTCGACGAAAGCGGCCGCGAATCCATCGCGCTCGCCTATCAGCGATACGGCCGGGGCAAGACACTGGCCTTTCCGATCTACGACTCGTGGACGTGGCAGATGGACGCCAAGATCGCGGTCGAAGACATGACGCATGAGACCTACTGGCGCCAGTTGATGCGATGGCTCGTGGACGGCGTCCCCGATCAGGTCGAGTTGACGACCTCGCCCGATCAGGTAGAGGCCGGCGAAGAGGTCTCGCTCATCGCCGAGATCTCGGATCCCGGATTCCTCGAAGTGAACGATGCCGCCGTCAGCGCGCACGTGACGGGCCCCAAAGGCGCCGTCATCGACGTCCCGCTGCAGTGGACCGGCGAGCGCAACGGGGAATACCGCGGCGCGTTCACGCCAACCGACAACGGCGCGTACGATGTACGTGTCGAGGCCTCGCGCGCGGGTGCGACGCTCGGCGCAAATGTGGCGCATGTCCGCGTCGCGCCGAGCGACAGCGAATATTTCGACGCCGCCATGCGCGCCCCGCTGCTGCGACGCATTTCGGAGGAGACCGGCGGTGTGTACTACACCCCGCAAACAGTGTCGACGCTGGCCGACGATGTGAAATACACCGGACGAGGCGTCACGACGGTCGAAGAGCGCGACTTGTGGGACATGCCGATCGTGCTGTTCCTGCTGCTCGGCGTCCTGTCTGCGGAGTGGGGGTATCGCCGGGTGAGACATCTGGCGTGAACTAGTCGGAAGTCGATAGTCGGAAGTCGGGAGTCTCAAGTCCGTGTAGCGCGCAGGAGGAACAGTGGCCCAAATCGAACAGGACATGCAGCAGGATGATGTAGCGCTCGCCGATCGGATGAAGCACGGCCGCCAGCGCATCATCGAAGAGCTGAAAAAGCTCATCATCGGGCAGGACGAGGTCGTCAACCAGGCGCTGCTGACGCTGTTTGTCGGCGGCAACAGCCTGATTGTCGGCGTGCCCGGCCTCGCCAAGACCCTGCTCATCCATTCGATGGCGCGCGTCCTGGACCTGAAGTTCAACCGCATTCAGTTCACGCCCGACCTGATGCCGTCCGACATCACCGGCACCGACATCATTCAGGAAGATCCGGCGACCGGCCGCCGGCAGATGGTGTTCGCTCCCGGTCCGATTTTCGCGAACATCGTGCTCGCCGACGAAATCAACCGCACGCCGCCGAAGACGCAATCGGCGCTCCTCGAGGCCATGCAGGAGCATCGCGTGACGGTGCAGGGGCGCACGTATACGCTCGAAGAGCCGTTTTACGTCTTCGCCACGCAGAACCCGATCGAGCTCGAAGGCACGTATCCGCTGCCCGAAGCCCAGCTCGACCGCTTCATGTTCCATATCGTCATCGAGCACCCGCCTGAGGACGAGGAATACGAAGTCGTTCGGACGACGACGGCGATCCTGAATCCGCAGTTCGAGCGGCCTGTGACCGGCGCCGATCTGGTCGCATTCCAGCGGCTGGTGCGCCGTGTGCCGGTGGCCGAGTCCGTGATGCGCTATGCGCTCGAGCTGGCGCGCACGACACGTCCGAAGTCGCAGCAGGCGCCCGACGTGGTCAAGAAGTGGGTCGCGTTCGGCGCCAGCGTGCGCGCGGCGCAGTACCTCGTGCTCGGCGCCAAGGCCCGCGCGCTCACGAGCGGCCGCTATCACGTGAGCTTCGAGGACATCCGCGCGCTCGCGCACCCGGTGCTCCGCCATCGCGTGCTGACGAATTTCCACGCCGAGTCTGAGGGCATCACGAGCGACGCGATCATCGATCAGCTGCTGGAAGCCGTGGCGACGCCGAGGTCGGGGATGTGAGGAAAAGGACAGTGTCAGGGCAGATGGTACAGGGCAGATGGCATACGGACTTTCTGCCATCAGCCATCTGCGATCTGCCATGACGTGAAACATGGAACAACACTCACTCCCCGGCGCCCGCTTCGTCGATCCGAAGGTCCTCGCGCGCATCGGCAATCTCGAACTGCTCGCCAAGACCGTCGTCGACGGGTTCATCAACGGGCTGCACCGTTCGCCGTATTTCGGCGCGTCGGTCGATTTCGCCGAGCATCGCGGCTACATGCCCGGCGACGATATCCGGCGCGTAGACTGGAAGCTGTACGCGCGAACGGATCGGTACTACCTCAAGGAATACGAGGCCGACACCAACTCGAACTTCTCGGTCATCCTCGACATCTCACGATCGATGGAGTTCTCGAGCCGCGGCATTTCGAAGCTCGAGTACGGCAAGTACCTGTGTGCGTGCCTGGCCTATTTCGCGCAGAAGCAGCGCGATCGTATCGGCTGCGTCACGTTCGACAACGACATCGTCACGCACATTCCCCCATCGGCAAAGCACCTCGAGCGCGTGCTGCATACGCTCGACCGGGCCAAAGCCGAGCGCAAGGGCGACCTCACTGTGCCGATGCAGAAAATGGCGGAGCACTTCGGGCGCCGCGGCATCCTCATCATCGTGTCGGACTGGTACGAGTCGCCCGAGGTCATCATGGACGCGGTCAAGCCACTTCGCTTCCGCGGTAACGACCTCGTGGTGTTCCACGTACTGGATCCGTCGGAAATCGATTTCAATTTCACCGATGCGGCAAGCTTCCAGGACCTCGAGACCGGCGAGCAGATTCCCGTCGTGCCCACCGCGCTGGCCTCGCAGTACAAGTCGCTCGTGCAGGAGCACATCGCGGCGCTCACCTCGCGGTTCTCGCAGAACCGGGTGGACTACACGCTCGTCAACACAGCGACGCCGCTCGACTACGCATTGTTCAGATACCTCTCCGCGCGCCAGCGGCTGAGCCGGGTGAGATAAATGGCGTTTCTGGCACCTCTCTTCTTCGCGGCGCTCATCACCTTCGCGATCCCGATCGCGATTCACTTGACCCAGCGCGAGCGGAAACAGGTCGTCGAATTTCCGTCGCTGATGTTTCTCGAGAAGATTCCGTATCAGTCGGTCCGGCGCCGCCGCATCCGCGACTGGCCGCTACTGGCCATGCGCCTCGCCGCGATCCTGCTGATCGTGATGGCGTTCGCGCGGCCCTTCTTCGATCGTCCGATCGTCGCACTCGCCAACGCGTCGGGACCGCGCGAGGTGGCGATACTGCTCGATCACTCGTACAGCATGGGTTACGGCGACCGCTGGACGCGTGCGCAGGCGGCGGCGCGCCAGGTGGTGCAAAGCTTGACGCCGAGCGATCACGTCACGCTCATCCTCTTCGGCACGATGGCCCAGGCGGAGGTGCGCGCGACGGCAGACCTGTCGCGCGTGACTGCCGCCATTGACGCCGCGAAGCTCAGCGCAGAGGCCACGAGATACGCGCCCGCCCTAAAGCTTGCGCAGCGCGTGCTGGCAGACTCGACGCTGCAGACGCGCGAAGTCGTCATGATCAGCGACTTCCAGCGCAATGGATGGGTGCGCGACGAAAATCTCCGGCTGCCGGAAGGCACCACGTTCAGAACGGTGCCGATCACCGATGCGCAGTCTGCCAACCTGACGGTCGCGAATGTCCTGCCGCAGCGATCGATGTTCTCCGGACAGGAGCGCGTCACCGTCGCGGCCAATATCGTGAACCGCGGCCCGTCCGCGGCCAGCAACGTCCAGGTGCGCCTGGAACTCGACGGCCGGGCGGTCGAGACCCAGACCGTCACCGTCCAGCCCGGCGCGCCGGCCGGTATCACGTTTCAACCGTTCACGCTCGCGCGCCCGTTCACGCGCGGCACGGTGCGCATCGGCGACGACGCGCTGAAGCAGGACAACGCGTTTCACTTCGTCGCCTCTCCAGCGCAGCGCCTGTCGGTGCTGCTCGTCGAGCCCCCGCGTGCGTCGCGCGACGCGAGCTTGTTCCTCCAGAGGGCGCTGGCCATCGGAACATCACCGGCGTTTCAGGTGAGCGTGCGCCAGAGTGAATCGGTGGCGACGACCGATCTCGATCGCAGTCGCGTCGTCATTCTCAATGACGTGGCGGCGCTGAGCTCGGGCGAAGCGCTGAAGAATTTCGTCTTGAAGGGCGGCGGCCTTTTCGTCGGTACTGGGCGAGCGCGCGAACTGGGGCACCGACTCGAACGACCTGCTTCCTGGTGTACCCGGCAACATCGTCGATCGACCCGGCAGAGGCGGAGCGCTGGCCGAGCTCGACTTCAGTCATAAGGTGTTCGAGCTGTTCAAGGCGCCCCGAAGCGGCAATCTGACAACCGCACGCTTCTTCCGGTACCGCGCAATCACGATGAAGCCCGAGCCCGCCGGCGACAAGGAGGGCGAGCAGGCGCCGAGCCGCCGCGTCATCGCGCGATTCGACGACGGCGCAGTCGCCATGGCCGAACGGAAGATCGGCTCGGGTGACGTGATGCTGTGGGCCTCGACGCTCGACAACTACTGGAACGACCTTGCGGTCAAGCCGGTGTACCTGCCGTTCGTGCACGAAGTCGTGCGCCAGCTGGCGACCTACGAGCAGCCTAGGAACTTCTTCACGATCGGCGAGGTGGTCGATCCCGGCCATTTGCTCCGTGCGTCCGGTCTCGGCATGCAGAGCGGGACCGGGGCGATGATCCTGACGCCAAGTGGCCGGCGCATCGAACAGTCGGGGACGCCGACCCCCGTGCAACTCGATCAACCGGGTTTCTACGAAGTGCACGGCCGATCGAATCAGTCGGGCGCCGTAACGCTGGCCGCGAATCTCGATACCTCGGAATCCGATTTGTCAGTCGTCGACACGCAGGAGATGACCGCCGCGCTGGCAGGGCGACCCGGCACAGTCAATCCCGCCTCGGCCGATGCTGCGACGTTGACGCCGGAAGATCAGGAGCGCCGTCAGAACTTCTGGTGGTACATCCTTATGGCGGGCATCGTGCTGCTCGGTCTCGAAACGGCAATCTCGAACCGCATGAAGGGCCCTGTCGAAGGGACACTGGTTACCAAGACAGTCGCGTAGCGAGTCGCTAGGCGCAAGTCGAAGGTCGGAAGGCGCAAGACATGGGCGCCAATCGCAGGTCGCAGGTCGGACTCACGCATCAGAATTTTCCGCGCGAAACGCAGGCCTCTTCAACAGCGCAGAAACTTCACTCACAGCTTCAACTGCCTTGCGATAAACCTTAACATCGGAGAGATTCTTAGCTTTCATGCCGGTCCATGGGGCACGAAGCATGCCGTCTGCGACGCGCGTCGGGGTCTGCGACTTGAGACTCGGCCCGGCCTTGCGCCTTACGACTTCCGACTTGTGACTTGCGACTGATATGAACGACTCCCACTGCCACTTCTTCTCCGAACAGTTCTTTGCCACGCTCGGCCGTCAGTTTCCGGCCGGCTCACAGCAATCCGCCGCCGCGATCGTCGGCCGGTTGGGATGGGACGCCCCAGGCTCTCCGGACGAGCTCGCTGACCGCTGGGTGCACGAGCTCGATCGCGCCGGCGTCGCGCGCGCGGCGATGATCGCCAGCGTCCCCGGCGACGAAGGATCGGTGGCGCAGGCGCTCGTACGGCACCCTTCGCGGTTTGTCGGCTTCTTCATGCTCGACCCGACCGCGGCAGATGCGGCGGCGCGAACCGAACATGCGATTGCGACACTCGGGCTTCGAGCCATCTGTCTCTTTCCCGCAATGCAGCGGTATTCGCTGCACGATCCGCGCGTCGGCGAGATCGTGCAGTTGGCGTCGAAGAATCCAGGGACAGCCATTTTCGTGCACTGCGGCGCGCTGTCGGTCGGCGTACGGAAGAAGCTCGGCCTGCCGAGCCGGTTCGATGTCCATTTCGGAAACCCGCTCGATCTTCAGGCGCTGGCGGCTGATTTCCCGGGCGTGCCGTTCGTCATCCCGCACTTCGGGGCGGGGCTGCTTCGTGAAGCTCTGCTCGTTGCGGATCTGTGTTCGAACGTGCACCTCGACACGTCGAGCTCCAACCGGTGGATGGCCTATCACCCGTCCCTGAGCCTCCCGGATGTGTTCCGTCAGGCCCTGGCCGTGGCGGGCCCGGATCGGCTGTTGTTCGGCACCGACTCGTCGTTTTTTCCCAGAGGATGGAACCAGGACGTCTATGGGGCCCAGGCCGCGGCCCTCGAATCCCTGGGTGTCGACGAGACCGTCCGACACCGTATTTTCGGGGGGAATTTCGACCGCCTTTTCCCTTCGTAGGTGCTACGATTGTTCTAATTACTGGGAGAGTGGCATGGTCTACGAACAAGTGTCTTCGGGCGACCGATCGGAGCTGACCAGCATTATCCGGGACATCCGAAAACGCTGGCGCCTGAAGCTGGCCGTGCGGGGTACCGCCTTCGTGGTCGGCGGATTCCTGCTCACACTCCTCCTCTCGGCCTACGCGCTCGAGACGCTCAAGTTCAGCCCGGGCTCGATCATCGCCTTCCGCGTCGGCATGGTGATGATTTTCGGGGCGCTCGCTGGGTATTTCTTCATCCTGCCGCAGTGGCGTCGCGTCACCGACGAACAGGTGGCGCTGTACCTGGAAGAATGCGAGCCGACTCTTGAGACAGCCATCCTGAGCGCGCTCGAAGCGGAAAAAGGATCCGCCTCGCATTCGCCGGATCTCGCCCGGCGCCTCATCGAACAGGCCATCGAGCGATGCGGTCTCATCGAACGCGGCCGCAAACTCGAGGCGCAGCCGTTGCGCCGGTACGCCGCTGTCACTGTCGGCGCCGTCGTTGTCGCTGTCCTGATCCTTGTTCTTGGTCCCGCCTATTTCCGCCAGGGAGCGTCGGCGCTGCTGCTGATGACGGGCGGAGTGCTCGAGGCCAGCCCGTATCAAATCGCGGTCAAGCCGGGCAGTGCGACGGTCCCTCGCGGATCGGATCAGACGATTACCGCGACCGTGCAGGGCTTCGAGTCGGATAAAGCCGAGTTGCTGATCCGCAAGTCGCTGAACGCGGGATTCGAGCACGTGCCAATGGTGTTCAACAGCGACACCAAGATCTTCGAGGGCGTCCTCTTCGATCTGCCCGGCTCGATCGACTACTACGTCGAGTCCGGTGGCGTGAAGTCGCACGTATTCACGCTGCACGCGGCCGACCTTCCGTACGTGAAGCAGCTCGAGATGGAGTACGTGTTCCCCTCCTACACGGGGCTCGCGCCGCGCAAGATCGAGAACGGCGGCGACATCGCCGTGCTCCAGGGCACACAGGTTCGCCTGCGTATCACACCGACGATGAAGTCGCCGACCGGACGCATCGTGCTCGACGGTGGAAACACGCTGGCGCTCACGCCGGAGGGAGACGTTTTCACCGGCACGATTCCAGTCACCAAGGACGGGTTCTACCGCGTCGAGCTGCAGGGCGGCCCCGAGAACAAGCTCGTCAATGCGTCGCCGCAATACACGATCGACGTGCTCGAAGATCAGGCGCCGAGCGTGTCGATTGCCAAACCGGGACGCGACACGACCGCTTCGCCGATCGAAGAGCTCGCCGTCGAAGCCCGCGCCGATGACGACTTCGGCGTGCGACAGCTCGAGCTGGTCTTCTCGGTCAACGGAGGACCCGAGCAAACGAAAAAACTGGTCGATTCGGCGACGAGAGCGCTTCCCGAGGTTTCGGCCGCGCACACGTTCTATCTCGAGGAACTGAAGGTCGCCCCCGGCGATTCGGTCTCGTACTATGCGCGCGCGAGCGACAACATCGGGCGGAGTGTGTCGAGCGACCTCTACTTCATCCGCGTCCGCAAGCTCGACGAGCAGTTCCGCTCGGCGATGTCGATGGGCGGTGGTGGAGGGGGCGGCGGCGGCGGCAACATGCAGGTCGATGCGCTCTCGCAGCAGCAGCGCGAGATTATCTCGGCGACACACAACATCGTGCGCGATCGCAAGACGATGACGCCGGCAAAGCTGCGCGAGAACCTCGTCGTCGTCGCGCTGTCACAGTCGAAGCTGCGCGAGCAGGTCGAGGGGCTGGTCAGCCGGATGAACAGCCGGCTGGTCGAGCCGGATCCGGCGTTCTTACGCATCGCCGAACTGCTGCCGAAGGCGGCGGAAGAGATGAAGGCCGCCGAGGCCAAGTTGCAGGCACAGGCGGCGAACGACGCGCTCCCGCCGGAGAATCGGGCACTCCAGCAGCTGCAGAAGGCCGAAGAAGAGTACGAAAAGCAGGTCAGCCAGCAACGCGGCGGAGGCGGTGGTGGTGGTGGCGGCGCCGGTTCGGTGTCTGAAGATCTTGCGGAGCTGTTCAAGCAGGACATGGACAAGCTGGCGAACCAGTACGAGACCGCACAAAGCGCCCAGCAGCAGCAGTCCGACCAGCAGGTCGATGCGTTGTCGGAGAAGCTGCGCGAGCTCGCGCGGCGCCAGCAGCAGGAAGCCGAGCGTCAGCGCCAGCAGGCGCTGGCCGGCCAGGGTGGCCAGGGTGGCGGCGCTAGCCAGCGCGCGCTGGCGGAACAGGCCGAAGAGGTCGCGCGGCAGCTCGAGCGGTTGTCGCGCGAGCGCAATCGACCCGATCTTGCCGAGGCCGCACAGCAGATGCGGCAGGCCGCAGACCAGATGCGTCGCGCTGCGTCGTCTGGAGATCCAAGTAGCGCCGGCCAGGCCAGTGCCGCTTCCAATGCGATTCGCGAAGCGCAGCGCCGGCTCGAACAGGAACAGGGCGCCCGCGGACAGCGCGACATGCAGAGCGCGCAGCAGCAGGCCGAAGAGATCGCCCGCGAGCACCGCGAGCTGTCGCAGGAAGCGGTCTCGATGTCGCAATCGAATGCGACAGGGCGGGCAAACGAGAAATCGCGGCAGCTGGGCCAGCAGAAGTACGAGCTCGAGGCAAAAGTAAACGAGCTCGAAAAGCAGATCGATCGTATGTCTGGCGAGATGCGCCGCGACGAGCGCGCAGCTTCGCAGAAGCTGCAGGAAGCCGCCGACGGGATTCGCAACACTCGCCTCGAAGAGAAGATTCACTACTCCGGCAGCATGATGCGTCAGAACGGACAGACGAGCCCCGAACTCGAGAAAGACATCGCAGGGGAGATAGACAATCTGCGCAAGCGTCTGTCCGACGCCGCCAATGCTGTGGGCCAGGGCGACAAGAACAACCGCATGGCCAACAATCTCGACCGTGCCCGTAACCTCGTGCGCGGCCTCGATTCGATGCAGCAGCAGATGCGTGATGGCCAGCAGAATCAGCAGGGCCAGCGCGGTCAACAAGGCCAACAAGGCCAGCAGGGTCAGCAAGGGCAGCAGGGCAAGCAAGGGCAGCAAGGCCAACAGGGTCAGCAGGGCCAGCAGGGCCAGCAAGGGCCAGGGCAGGGGCAAGGACAGCAGGGCCAGGGGCAACAGGGACAGAACGGGCAACAGGGCCAAGGCGGTCAGGACGGGAACAGCGACGGCGACGGCCGCAATGGCTCGTTCCGCGACGGCCCGTTCAGCAACGGCCGCGGCGCGAACTACAACGGCGACGACTGGGGCGGCTGGGGCCAGCGCGTCTACACGCCGGGTGAGGTCCGAACGTTCCGCGATCAGGCGCGCTACTGGACGGGCGAGGCGCAGCAGCTGCGCGATCAGTTGCGCAACGACGGCGTAAACTCCACCGACCTCGACACGATTCTCCGCGCCATGCGCGAGCTCGACGATGACCGGGTGTACAAAGATGCCCGCGAGCTGGAACGGCTACAGACTCAAGTGGTCGAGGGCTTGAAGCGCTTCGAGTTCGGCCTGCGCCGGAAGCTCGAGGACTCGCAAGGCGATCAACCTGCGCTGACGGCAACCGACGAAGTGCCGCGCGGCTTCCGCGACCTGGTCGACGAATACTATCGTTCGCTCTCACGAAACAAGTGAGTTCTGCGGTTCTGGGTTCTAGGTTCTAGGTTCGGGGTTCTGGGTTCCAGGTTCGGCCCTGGAACTCAGAACCGGAACCTGGAACCGGTACTGAGAACGTAGAACCGAGAACCCAGGAACCCAGAACCGTACCATCGCATGCCCCCCCTCCGCCGAATCACCGTCGCCCTTCTTGCCAGCGTGTTCGTCGCATCCGCGGCATACAGTCAAATCTGGTCGGGCGGCGGAGACATGTGGCGGGGCTGGCGCGGCGAGCCGCCCCGCTTCGCCACGCGCGCGATCAACGATGGCCAGTTCCACTTCTGCCGTCTTATGTATCCAAGCTCGCGGCGCGAGGCCGGCGGCTCCGGCTGGCGCACCGACTATCCCGGCGCCGACATCAACTTCAGCATTCGTTTCGGCGAGCTCACCAAGACGGCCGTCAGCTTCGATGGCGAAGGCGACCCCGAGTATTTCGTCGTCCGCTCCAGCGGCGACGACAACCTGTACCGATGCCCGTACGTGCACATCGAGGACGCGGGCACCGCGCACTTCAGCGAGGACGACGTCGCGCGGCTGCGTGATTACCTGCTGAAGGGTGGCTTCATGTGGAGCGACGACTTCTGGGGGACGCGCGCATGGGCAGTATGGGAAAGCGAAATCGGCCGAGTGCTGCCGCCGAGCCGGTTTCCGATCGTCGATATCCCGGTCACGCACGCGATGTTCCAGACGGTCTTCAGCGTAAAGCGCATCCTGCAGGTGCCGGCCATCAGCCAGTGGCGCCGGAGCGGCGGCGACACGTCAGAGCGCGGCTCGGACAGTGCCGAGGTGAACGCCCGCGGCATCTTCGACGAAAAGGGTCGGCTGATGGTGTTGATGACCCACAACACCGACATCTCCGACACGTGGGAGCGCGAGGGCGAAGATATCGAATACTTCTACCGCTTCTCGCCCGAGGGCTACGCCATCGCCATCAACGTGCTGGTGTATGCGATGACGCACTAAGCAAGGCACGCTTCATCCCTGAACACGTCCGCACCGGCAAAATACAACAGGAGATTAGGAGTTCAGGAGGGGTCCGTCTTCAATGGATCCATCTTGGTGCCATTCGCGGAGTGCGTCAGCAGGCTCTGACGGAGGCTCGGTAGCTCCGTAATAGCTCCTAATCTCCTCATCTCCTGTTGCATTTGCATGTCTAGAACAAATCGTGCCCGAACTTCGGGCTCTTTCGCGTGCCGGTGATCTTGATTGGCAGCACCATCCCCGCGCCTGGTTTCTTGAAGAACGGATCAAACGCCTTCAGGAAGAACCCCTTCACGCCACCGCCGGCCACCTGTGACAGCGTCGCCTGCATCCTCAGATGCCCTCGAAAGTCGAGCGCCTCCTCGCGCAGGCCGTAGCGGCCCGCGAGCTGGACCGCAGCGCCCGGGACTGAAAACGTCAGGCTCGAGAACCTCGCTTGTGCGTTCTCGACGGCGAAGCTCCCCTTCAGGTTCGACAGGACGTCGGACATCTCCTCGCCCTGATTCTTCCCCTGTCCGCGCCGGCTGAGGCCGACAAGCTTCGTCTGTACTGTCGGATCGGTGAACGTCCCTCGCGACAGGGCGAACCGCCCGTGCAGCTGCAGCTTGTCGATCACCTTCTTCTTCTCTGGCGGAATCACGAGCTTGGCCTGCAACTGGGCCGCGCCCAGAAGAATCGGCTTTTCAGAATTGACGGCGAGCCTGAGCAAATCCTCGATGCGCCCGTTCTGCATGTCGACGTCAACCTCGATCCGCCGTCCGCGCACGCCTTCGAGCCCGATAACCGCGCCTTTCGCAGTCATGCTCGTGTTGAGGAAGGTCGCGTCCACCTGCTGAAGATAGGTATCGCCATTCGACCCGTCGACGATCGCTGTAAAGCGCGTCTTGAGCGGAACCGGCAGTCCGCCAGCGTCGACCTGAAATTTCGGCGTGTCGGTCGTTCCCTGTACTTGGATACGGTTGAGAGGGCCACTGAACCCCCCGGTCGAACTGAGAACGCCGGCCAGTCCTTCGATCGTGTCGAGGTTCGCGTTAGCGAAGTTGTACGTGCCAGCGACGGGTGTGCGTGCGGGATGCGGCACGTTCCACGGCCCGAACGTGCCGGACGTTTCGATCTCGCCTTTTGGAATCGGATTGGTCAGCGTCGCAATGTACGGGATTGTCTCGTTGATGCCGAGCGAGTTCATCACGAGATGATGAACGGTAAAGACCTTCGGCGGCTTCCCTGCGCGTTTCGGGATGAGCGTGATGATCGTATCCGGCGCCTCGAACCGTTCGATGATGACCCGCTGCAGTTTGCGCTTCTGTTCGCGTGACTCGGCGTCCGACTTCGGCTTATCGTCGCTCTCGTCATCGTCGCCCGGCGGAATTTTCACCTGCAGCCCCTGCAGCCGGACTTCGGCGACACGCCGGGGCTCTTTCATCAGGTCCTGCAGCGAGCCGTGAATCTCGAACCGCTCGATGGTGATCATCGGCGGTACGTCCGTCCGCCCCTTGTGACGAATCGTGACCCCTCGGCCGCTGACACCCACGCGTGGAAATACGTGTCCTTCCAGTGCTTCGATCGTGACTTCGCTCTCCAGCTCGTCGGTGAGCAGGGCAATCACCCGCTCCTTGATCGTCTCCGACCGGATTGGGATGGAGAGGGTGACCATCAGAATCGCGGTCCCGACTGCCCCGAGAAGGGCGACAAGGATCCAGATGCGGTGGCGCCGCGTCAGCTTTTTGTACATCGAGAGCATTCGCCTTCTTAGTAAAGCAAACCAGAGGCCATGCGGTCTGGTCACCTAGAAGGTGGCGGTTCTGATCTCGGACTTGGTGAGGAAGCGCCGGTAGTTGCTGAGCTTCTGTTGGGTTTTCTGGCTCGCTACTCCGCGAAAGACGGTCAGCGTGTCGATCGATTCAGGCAGGAGAACAACCTCGTCGGGTTGCTGAAACTCCACCCTCGAAAAGCGGAGCGTCACTTCAGATCGCTCCACTCTGATCGCCGGCTCGATGCCGACATGCCCGGGACGTATGGGAATGAGGAACGGCTTCGACAACCGCATGGAGACCTGCATCACGTCATAGGAAATCGGGTCGAACCAGACGCGACCCTGGTGGCCGCCGCCTTCAGCCTCGAAGCAGTTGCCGTCCCATTTGACGCGCACGCGCTCGGGCGGCGTTTCGATGAAATCGATCGCACGCGTGCCCGCGGGCCCTCCTGCGCCATCATCGGCGATGGTGAACCGGTAGCGGCGCTGATTGGCTTCCAGCAGAAACGCCAGCGGCTCGGGCGATCCCGTCTTCGGATCGGTACATCCCGGCCGCTGATCCTTTCGCGCAGGACGGCCATTGACGGACTGCAGCGCCCGATCGACCCGGAACTCATCCTCGCTCTTCGCCTCTGAATCCCGCGAGACGCTCAGCTCGTAGACGGTTATCCTCGGCTTACCCGTGGGAGTGAGGTTGAATCTCAGATCCTGCTGATGGACGGTTTCGGTGCAGATGATGCTGATGAACCGATCGTCGTACTGCCGGGTTCGTTCGGCGAGTCCGCCGAGGACAAGAGCCAAATCGCCGGCTTGCGCAGAAGGCCTGCCGCCAGATGCCGCGGCGAGGAGCGCAACCAGCAGGGCGGCGCGGCGCATCTCCAGATTTTACACGGTGCAACCCAGCACAGACGCGACGATCTCAACCGCGTTCTCCACGTCGCGACGGCTCACGTCGAGGTGTGTGACCATTCGTACGTGGTGCTCGTCGACCGGAACGGCGAGGACTCCGCGCGCGCGTATGTTCGATAGGAACTCTGCAGACGTCAGACGGCTCGGTTTCACGCTGAAGATGACGATGTTCGTTTTCACCTTCTCGGGATTCAGCGCAATACCGGGAACGCGCGCGAGCGCCTGCGCCAGGACCTGCGCGTTGTCATGGTCTTCCTTCAAACGCTTCGGTCCATCTTCGAGCGCGACGAGTCCGGCCGCCGCAAGCACACCTGCCTGTCGCATGCCGCCACCGAGCATTTTCCGAATCGGCCGGCAGCGTTCGACGAAGTCGCGGCTGCCGACGATCATGGATCCCACAGGGGCGCCCAGCCCTTTGCTCAGACAGAACTGCACGGAATCGGCCTTCTTCGTCATCTCCGCCACGCGCTCGCCAAGATAGGTGGCCGCGTTGAACACACGCGCGCCGTCGAGGTGCACATGGATGTCCTGGGCGTGGGCGCGATCGCAGATGTCATCGACGAGGGCGGTCGGGTAGACCGTGCCGCCGGCCATATTGACGGTGTTCTCGAGACAGATGAGCGACGTGCGCGGACGGTA
Organism: Vicinamibacterales bacterium; assembly: GCA_963782595.1. Taxonomy (GTDB): domain Bacteria; phylum Acidobacteriota; class Vicinamibacteria; order Vicinamibacterales; family JAMQPK01; genus JAMQPK01. The sequence continues at coordinate 378,141 of CAWAKJ010000001.1, forward strand.
GTACACCTTCGGGCGAATCGCGGGTGCGATGACGTCCCACGACAGCAGACCGTCTTCGCCGTTCACCACGCGCGGAAGCAGACCGGCGAGCGCCGAGACGGCCCCCATCTCGTAGTTGTAGATATGCCCATTCGTCTCGCAGATGACTTCCTGGCCTGGATGTGTCAGGGCCATCACGCACGCGAGATTGCCCATCGAGCCGGATGGGACGAAGAGGGCGGCTTCTCTGCCAAAGACCTCCGCCGCCCGCTCCTGGAGCAGATTCAGCGTGGGGTCTTCCAGAAACACATCGTCCCCAACTTCGGCTTCAGCCATCGCACGCCGCATGGCCGGGGATGGACGGGTAACGGTGTCGGAGCGAAGGTCGATGGCAGCCATGCGCAGATTCTACCGGGTGGCCGGGAAAATGAGGTCGCCAAGTCAGACCCGGCCTACGTACCGGTACGTAGGGCGGGTCCTGCACTTCCGCCTTCGCTGAAGCTACGGCGGACCGCCGTAGCCTTGGCGTAGGCGGTTGGACCCGCCTGAATTTGGCTGTTTAGGCGGCGACTCTGACGAGCTTACGAACGACAATCCGGGCAGGCTGATCGTCCTTGCATTCGTGCCACCAGACTCCGCGCTCGATCCACCAGCCGTTTTCACCCTGGTCGTCAAACAGGGTGCCGCACCGGCCGCACACGTCGTATTCGAGTTTTACCTGGGCGTTCTTCTTCACACCTATTTAGACTGCAGGGTCCGGCGAGTGGTTCCCTGCCGGAAGTAGGATTTTTCGGCTATTTGGGCTCGAAATCGAGCGAAATCCCGTTCATGCAGTATCGGAGGCCCGTCGGGCGGGGGCCGTCCGGGAACACGTGGCCAAGATGGCCCTTGCACCGCGCGCAATGCACTTCCGTACGGTTCATTCCGTAAGTGCTGTCGCTGGTCGTCTCAACGGCGTTCTCGAGGGGAGCCGAAAAGCTGGGCCAGCCGGTCCCGCTCTCGAACTTCGTGTCCGACCTAAACAGCTCCTGGCCGCACCCGGCGCAGCGGAAAGTGCCTTCCCGGTGTTCCTTATTAAGTGGGCTGGTCCCAGCGCGCTCGGTGCCGTGCTTTCGCAGCACCTGATATTGCTCGGGCGTAAGCCTGGCGCGCCATTCGTCGTCGTTGGCCGGGATGTCCATCTCCCAAATTTATCAGATTCGATAGACTCGCCATGAGGTGAGATTCGCGATTTCGCTGGCCGCCGTGCTTTTGGCGCTTGTGGCAGTAATGTGGCTGCTCCAACGCAAGCTCATCTACTTTCCTTCGGCGGAGGTTCCCGATCCGCGGGCCATTGGCCTGGTCGGCGCGAGTCGAGTCACGTTCTTAACGCGCGACGGCCTCACACTGAACGGATGGTTCGTCAACCGCACTGCCGCACCGGAGTCGGTCGTTCTGGTGTTCAACGGCAACGCCGGCAACCGCGCGCACCGCGCCTCGTTCGCCGATGCGCTCGCGCGGCTCGGGAACGCAGTCTTCCTCTTCGACTATCGCGGGTACGGCGGCAACCCGGGATCGCCGAGCGAGAGCGGACTGCGAATGGACGCGCGAGCGGCACGCAGTTATCTACTGAGCCGTTCGGATGTCGATCCCAAGGCTCTTGTGTATTTCGGCGAGTCTCTCGGAACCGGCGTTGCCGTCGAACTGGCATCGGAGCATCCTCCGGCTGGGTTGATTCTCCGATCGCCGTTCACGTCACTGACCGCCGTCGGCCAACATCACTATTCGTGGCTGCCGGTCGGATGGATCCTCCGGGATCGATTTGCCACGCTCGATCGCACTCGGAACATCCGCGTGCCGCTGCTCGTCATCGCCGGCGACCGCGATCAAATCGTGCCGTTCTCGCAAAGCCGCCAGGTGTTCGATGCCGCGAACGAGCCCAAATCGCTGCTCGTCATTCCCAACGCAGATCACAATGACGACGCGCTTTTCCACGGCAAGACGATGATCGACGGCATCGTTCGATTTCTTGGCAATCTCCGATAGGCTTGACTGTACCCATGGCCGACTCCGCGATCGTCGTTGGTGACCTCGTCAAGACATTCAGGCGCCGGGGGCAGCCCGACCTTCGAGCGGTCGATGGACTGAGTTTCTCGGTTCGCCGCGGGTCCATCTTCGGCCTGCTCGGCCCGAATGGCGCCGGCAAGACCACAACCTTGAAGATGTTGACGACATTGCTGCGGCCGACGTCCGGGCGAATCACGGTCGAGGGCTTCGATCCGGTGGAGGACCCGCTCGAAGTACGCAAGCGGATCTCTGTCGTCATTCAGGAAAGCGCCGCCGATCTGTTTCTCTCGGTGGTCGACAACTTCGCCACGTTCGGGCGGTTCCATGGCCTCTCCAGGCAGGCCATTCAGACGAGCATCGAAGACGTGCTCGATCAGTTCGAGCTCCGGCAGGAGGCGAATCGAAAGCTGATGGATCTCAGCGGCGGGTACAAGCGCCGCGTACAGGTTGCCAAAATCTTCATGATCGAGACCCCCGTCGTCTTTCTCGATGAGTTCTCGACGGGCATGGATCCCATACTGAAGAGGGCCATCATGCAGCGTCTGCGCAAGGAATCGGCGCGTGGTCGCACGATCGTGCTGACGACACATATTCTGAGTGAAGCAGAGGAGCTCTGCGACGACATCCTGATCATGCGCGCAGGCCGCCAGGCCGCACGCGGCGACATCAACACGCTCAAGCTGCTTTCGGGCGGGTTGTACGAGATATCGGTCACGTTTGCAGAGCTGCCCGACGCGCTCGAGGCCGGGCTCGCCCCATATCACCCGCTCCGCGTGGTCGTGACGCAAAATTCCGCGCTCATCACCATGCGCGAGCAGGAGGGCCGGGTGCTCGAACTGGTCGCCCATCTCGGGCGCCTGGGCCGGGTACTGAGAATCGAAGTGTCTGGAGCCAGCCTCGAAGACATCTTCATCGAGCTGACGGCGGCCGAACGGCAGGTCGTGTCGTGAGCGCTCTGTCCGCGATCATGTACCGCGAAGGAAAGATCCGTGCGACGAACCTCACGTTCATCTTCTGGGATCTGTTCTATCCGCTCGGATACCTGCTCGTGTTTGGCGTCGGCATGACACAGGCGATGGGCATGAAGCCGCCTGGCATCGGCGTCGACTACAACTCCTTCTTTCTGGCGGGCGTGCTCGGCATGGCGAGCTTCGGCATCGCGTCGAACACGGCGTGGTCGTTCTTCATGGACCGCGACAACGGCATCTTCTACGAGATGCTGACCTACCCGATGCGGCGCGCCGAGTATCTCCTCGGCAAGGGCCTGTTCAACCTGGTGGTGTCGATCGTGCAAGCGATTGTCACGGTCGTGCTCGCCGACCTCATCCTCGATGTACCCATCCGCTGGCAGTCGCTGCCCCTGTTTGCGGCAGCCGTGTTCATCGGCACAGCCGGCTGGTTCTTCTTCTATGCGATTTTCGCGTTGATGATCCGCGGCAACGACGTGTTCAACACGGTGACGTCGATCTTCTACTTCGTCCTGCTGTTCGCGAGCTCGATGTTCTATCCCGTCGAGCCGCTGCCGACGCCGCTGCGACAGCTCTCATGGGCGAATCCCATCACCTGGCATGTCGATGTGCTTCGCTATGCCACCATCGGAGTCGGCGACCCGTCGCGCATCTGGCTGGAATCGGCGGCCTTTCTCGTGTTCACGGCAGCGGCGTTCGCCGGGGCGCTGTGGGCGTTGCAGCGACAGTAGTCAGTCGCAAGGCGCAAGTCGGAAGTCGTAAGGCGCAAGGCCTTGAGACTGATATCAGCGGACTTTCCAGAGCGCTGAAACGATGCTCATGATCCGGTAAGAGTACTCATACCGCCCCTCGACGCGGTGCAGACGGCCCGACACGTCGAGCACGGCCGCTGGAGCGAGGAGGAACCGGCGGGTCAACCCGGCTTCGGAGTAGTCGCGCGTCCCGAGATATCGATCACCGCTTCGCGTAATCGACTGATAGTTCGGATCGCCTTCCTCCTTGATGAAGTTCCTCCCGCGCCAGAAGATGATGTGCCCCCGCCATCCGGCCCGTTCGACGGCGGCACGACCAAAGAACCCGACGCCGTCTCGGCTGAGATCAGGCCTGGCGCGATCGGGCACGAACCGCGAAGCCAGCGCAAACAGATCGAGGGTCGCAGCACCAATGTTCCCGACGTTTCCGTTGAAGGCCGCCCCTGTCGCAACGGCCGCGCTGTCCGCAACCGCGCCGGATGCGAACAGCTGACCTCCTTCGTGCACGACGTGCAGCTGTAGTGGCAACGAGACGTGATCGGCGACGCGATAGGACGTGCGGACGCCTCCGTCGAATCGCTCGCGGTGTTCCTGCGTATTCAGCTGCTGCCATTCGAGCCAAAAGTGGTGCTGCAACTTCGAGCCGGCGAATGTCCATGCGAGGCCTGCTTCGTACGGACGCTCGAACAGGAGCGTCTCGCGCTGAAGCGGCGGGAGCAGTCCGTGAGGACCGCCGCGGTCGGGCCCTTCAGGCATGCTGGGACTCGGGGGCGGCAACGTTCCGAGCACAAACGACGAGCGCCGGCCCCGAACCGTGAGCGCCAGAATCGGGCGCGCCTGCTCGAACGCGTTGTCCGAGCCGAAGCGCTGGTTGACGAATCCACCGGCCGACACGATCACGCGGTCGTTCAGCGCGATCTCGGCGGCGAGCCACATCGCCGCGCCGAAAATTGTTTCGCCTTCGCGAAAGGGGTTGCGGAACTCGGTGTTGTCGCCGTAGAAGAGGAAGTCGGATCGGATGGCCAGCTGCTCCTGCGCTGCGGTGCTCGAAGGCAACAGCGCCATGCCGAGCAGCAGGCCCGCCACCCTGCGCATGGGCTATACAATAACCCACCTGTCTGGACGGACCTTTGCGCGGACGGCGACTGTCACGCTGCTTCTAGTGCTGCCGGCCCTCGACGCGCGAGCGCAAAGTGCAAGCTCGTCGCCTCCCGAGGATGCATTTGCCAGGGGGAAATGGCATGCGGAGTTCGCACTGCAGGCCGCCCTTGAAGCATGGAACTACAACACTTCGCACGAAGAGTTGTACGGCCTCGTCCAGGGTGTGACCTACGGCCTGCGCGATGGCCTCGTCCTTACTGCTCGTCAACGTCTCTACTACGTATCTCAGCGAAGAAACGACTCGCGCGTGCTCGGCCTGACTGCGGGCCTGCGCGGCCGCATCTTCCGTCGCGGGCGCGCGTCTGGTTTTCTGCAGTTCGACCTGGGCATCTCGGACGCAGCCGTCGCGGCGCCACCTCGGGGCACTCGGTTCAATTACCTCGCCCTCGGCGGCGGCGGATTCATCTGGCAGATCAACAGGCGAGTAGCGACGATAACAACCCTCGAAGTGATCCACATCTCCAACGCGGGCATCGCCGGACCCGATCGCAATCCCGATATCGAAGCCATCGGCCCGTCGCTGGGAGTAGTCATCGGCTTCTGAAACAAAGCAGGAGATGAGGAGATTAGGAGGAAGCCGGATCTGTCTGCAAGCGGCCGTGTTCGTGCACCGTCAGTTCCGGCCGCGTCGCAGACAGAGCCGGCCCCCGCCTTGGCGCAATTCAGAGCGAGCCGTAAAACTCGTCATCTCCTGTTCAGTCTCCGTTCCATTTCATCGAGCGTCCTGGGCCAGTCGTCTTTCAAGAGCTTCGAGAGCGCGCGATCGGCGAGCAGGCGTCCCTCCGTCTGACAGTTCGGACAGTAGTTCACCTCGTGCTCACCGTGCACGATGCGCTGCACGGGCGTGCCGCACCGTGGGCAAGGCTGGCCGAAGCGACCGTGTACGGCCATACCTTGATGAAACGCTGTGACCTTCTCCGGAAACGCATCGCCGGCCTCGGCGCGCAGCGTGTGGGTCCACTCCGAAAGCGTCTCGAGCGTGGCGGAGTGGAGCCGGCTCAGCTCCTCGGATGTAAGCTGCCTGGTGAGCTTGAACGGGGACAGCCTAGCTCGATGAAGAATCTCGTCTGAGTACGCGTTGCCGATGCCGCTGACGAGATGCGGGTCGGTCAGCGCGCGCTTCAACGTATGACTCTCTCTCTGCAGCGCTGCGCCAAACGCTTCGGTGCTGCTCCCTACTGGTTCGAGTCCGCCAGGGTCGAAGGCCGCCAGCGCGCGTTCGCCATCGACGACGTGAAGCGACGCGCGTTTCTGCGTCGCGGCTTCGGTGAGAAGCAGCGTGCCGCCGGCGAAATCGAATGCGGCGAGCCCGACTTTCTTCGGAACGGGCGTGCCGCGTTCCCGCCACTTGAAGCGTCCGGCGATCATCAGGTGGAACACTAGAAACAGGGTCCCCTCGAGCTCCCAGACGACTCGTTTGCCGATGCGTCGAAGCCCTGTTACGGTTCGCCCGATCGCGGCATCCAGCGGCGGCTCGACAGACCTCAACAAGAACGGCGTCGCCAGCCTGACACCTTCGAGCTTCGACCCGCAGATGCGCGGCCGCAACGCGAAGAGGTAGAGCTCGACGTCTGGCAGCTCTGGCACGAATCAGCCCCTTGGCTCCGGCGCCTCTCGGCCCGTGGTTGTGCGATAGATATCCTGAAGCGTCTGCAGGGTGTCTGCCTGCTGTGGTGTTTTGTCCGGACGATAGCCCTTGACGCGTGCGAACCTGAGGGCCAGTCCACCCGGATATTGGGGACTCTCCTGAAGGTCGTTGAACGCGATCTCGACGACGAGCTCGGGACGCACAAACACGATGTGGCCCTCGCGGCGGACTTCGCGCTCCAGAAGAGCGGCGGTCTGCCACCCGAGGAGCTCATCGGTCATGCCTTTGAACGTCTTGCCAAGCATGACGAATCGGTTCCGGTCAGGATCGCGCGCACCGAGATGCAGATTGCTCAGCCAGCCCTTCCGCCGGCCGCTGCCCCACTCGGCCGCAAGCACGACCAGATCGAGCGTGCGCACGCGCTTGATCTTCAGCCACGCGCTGCCCCGACTGCCGGCGGCGTACGGGGCGTCCAGTGCTTTCGCCATCAGCCCTTCGTGGCCGCCGGCGATCGCATGGTCGAAGAACTCAGTCGCCGTCGCGCGATCCTTGACCACCTGATGCGGAACCGCGAACGGGCCGGCGACGTCGCCCAGCACCGCGAGCCGTTCGCGTTGAGGTTTTGTGGTCAGAGACTGGCCGTCGATGTAGAGGCAATCGAAAAAGAACGGCGTCAGCGGCAGCTCCGTGCGGAGGCGGTCGATGTCCGTGCGACGGCCGAACCGGCGCATCGTGTCCTGAAACGGAAGCGGGACGCCGTTGCCCTGGAGCGCCAGCACCTCTCCGTCGAGTATCAGCTCACGCACTTGAAGCCCCCGAACGGCCTCGACAACTTCCGGCACTGCCGCCGTCACGTCGCGAAGCGCGCGCGAAAACACCCTGACTTCTTCGCCAGATTTGTGTGTCTGAATACGCGCGCCGTCGAGCTTCAGCTCGAATGCCGCCTCGCCCAGCGATGCCAGCGCCTCGTCCACGGAATCTGCGGGGGATGCGAGCATCGGCTCGACCGGTCGGAATATCTGGATCGAGTACTTCGAAAGAGCGCCAGCGCCCTCGACAAGCGCGGCGCATGCGACTTCACCAAGATCGCCGCACATCATCGCCGCTTCTCGAACGGCATCTCCAGAGGCACCAGCCGCTCGTGCAACCGCCTCGGCCAGCACGCCTTCCAGCGCGCCCTGGCGTAACTCACCAGACATGAGTCGAACTAGGAAGTCCTGCTCCGCCGCCGTCGAGCGGGTGAAGAGATCGGTCAGCGCGCCTGTTCGCGCCCGGACCACACCGGCGCCCTTGAGCCCGGCGACTCGAGCGAACACGTCGTGGACATCACGGAGTTCCAGCGAGGACTCGCTTGCCGGCTCGACTGCACGAGCCTGGGCGATGACGGACCAGCCAACGCCAATACGGCCCTGCAACAACGCGCCTGAGAGAAAGGCCACCACGAGCCGAATCTCGTCCGGCTGTGCTTTCTTCAGGAGATCGGCGAGCGTCGAGATTTTCTCCAGTCGCCCACGCGTCCGCGCGACGGCATTGGACGCGTCGACCAGCTCCTCGAGGCGCATACTCTCCTATGCTACAGAAGGTTACGGTTCTAGGTTCTTGGATTCTGGGTTCTAGGATCGGGTCTGGGGTTCTGGGTTCGGGTTCTGGCTCCGGGTCGAACCCAGAATCCTTGAACCCAGAACCTAGAACCACGTGGCTCACGTTCGCGGGCGTAGCTCAGAACGTAACTCCCGCGCCAAAGTGCACTCGCGTGCCAGAGCCGAGACCGCGCGCAACCATGAGGCTGATGCGGAAGAGGGGCGCGGTTGCCCAGACGCCTCCGCCTATGCCGCGCTTCAGCGTCTGATCGCGGAAACGTTGACCCTTGTCGTATGTGGTGCCGGCGTCCATGAAGACGCTCGTTCCGAAGCGCGCCACGCGAAGCGGGGAACTGATCGGTATGCGGATCTCTGCCGACCCTGCCGTGAGAGTATCGCCGACGCTGTAACCCGCGCTAAAGCCCCGGAGGTTACTCGACCCACCGAGCAAGGACTTGTAAAAGGCCGGCGCAGGCTCGCTCATGTCTTCACGGACAGCGCGAAGCGCGAGCACGATTCCGCGATACAGTCCGATGTATCCATTCGCTTCCAGGTCGGTTCTCACCGCCGAGCGAGCCTTGAAACGCAACCTTTCCACTGCCGCACGCGCGTAGATCGCGTTGTGCGGCATGAGCGGATCGATTCTCGTGTCGAAGACGAGATCGGCGCCGACCGATCTCGCCTCCTCAAGCTCGCCGACGAGCGTCGAGCGCTGCCAGGCCACTTCGCTGCCGGCGCGGATGCGTCTCGACAGCGCCCAATCCGCTCTGGCCCAGATTCGCCTGCGGTCGGCGTTCGCGTCGCCCCTCGACTCCTGCTCGGGGCGCCCTGAGCTCTGTCGAAGGGCGAAGAACGGGTGTGTCCGACGCTGAATCATCGCGCCCGTTCGAAGATCAGGGGCGATGCGTCCGGAAAACTCTTTCTGGAACTCGACGCCGGCTCGTTTGTCTCCTCCCCAGCTCAGCGGCACGATCACGCGCCGCGTGGCGTCTCTGTGACCGGCGAGCGAGAATCGAGCGCCGTATGTGAACCCATATCCGTCCTCCGCATTCAGGATCGGGGCGAACATCACGTGCAGCGGACCTCTTCTCACACCGAGAGGGACTCTGCCTGACGAAGGCACGCCAGAAGGACCACCGGGTACGGGAGGATTGATGCGAACTGGTCCGTCATCGACCTGAATCAACACGGTGATCTGTGTCGGATCTGAAATTGAAGCGTACCGCTTCAGCACGTCAACCTGATAAAAGCGCCGTGACGAACGCAACCGGGTTTCGGCAGCCGCCCGAACCGACTCGGAGAATGGGCTTCCCTCTTTGAGCTCGGAGGCCGAGACGATTTCTTCACTGGGCGTGATGGTGTTGCCGTGAACTTGGATGGCGGCAATCACTTCCTGTTGGGCGGCAAGACGCGCGACAGCGACCACAAGTGCACAGGCGACCAGCGCGAACGTTCGCAGCACGTCAGCGTTGCCCAGGACCGAGATACTTCGTTCCCGTAACCGCTTCGCGATAGCCGGAGTACTGGATGTCGTAGGAGATCGTAAAGGGCCCGCCGCCGAGCAAAAGCGCTCCCAGCATGTCGACGCGTTTGGGCAGCCACACACCACCGAACGCCTCGGTCATCAACATGTTTGCGCGCATGTCGGTCACGCGTATGAGCCATGCGGCGGGAAGAAAGTCGAGCCCGATGTTGTCAAACGTGTATTTCACGATTTGCTTCTGATTGGGCTCGATCCAGAGTGTGACGAGCGAGACCTTGTTCATCATGTGCTGAACGGCGTCGCCGTACTCGTCTCCGTGCGATTTGCGCCCAGCGACCTGATTGGTGCGCGCTTCGGCCCTGGTCGATGGATTGTCCGAAAACAGTTTCGTCGGGTAGTACTCAATCCTGAGGACCGGCACCTTCTCGATGGTCTCCCGCCCGACGAGCGCGTACCTGCCGCCCTCGAATTTGAACTTGAGGAAGTACGCAGAGGAAATGAATTGCGGGTCGCGCGTCTGCTGAATCAGGTTTTGCACGTCGCCGGGTGTCGGCGCGCTGTCCGAGTCGGTGCCTTCTCTCCTGCTGCGCTCCTCACGCCGCTGGGCACGTCTGAGATACTGCTCCTCGTACTTCGTACGTTCGTCTTCGGCAATCGTCACACCGTTGAAGCGCACGGGGCTGCGCACGAAGAAACCATCGCGCGGGTACCACATGTACTCGCGCTTCTGGCCCCACAACAGGATTTCGGCCGGCCCCCGAAACTCGACCCGCTCCGCCTCATCGAGGATGTATTGCTGAACCTTTCGCCAGTTGTCGTCGCGGCGGGCGAGCACCTGCTGCATGAAGGTGTCGAGCTCGGCTTGTGGAGACGTAGGGGTTTGCGCACGGCCGGCGGGGGCCACGAGAAGCGACACGCCAATCGCCAAAGCGAAGCCGCAAAGTCGCATAGGACGCTCCAAAAGGCAGGGCCGACTCTAATAATACGTTCCCCGGAGCCGCAAGGGTGCACAACGGCCCTCTGACTGCCTGCAAGATTTTGGATCACGCCTGGCCGGCCGCAAGAAACTTGCCCGCCTTTCGTGTTAAGGTGAGGCGCACATCCTACCATGCGCGATTGAGTTTCATCCTGCGCGACCTCGGTCGTGTCGCGCGAGCATTCGAACGCTCAGAAGGGAGCCTGTATGCGGAAGTTGTGGGTTATCGGCTTCTTATTACTGACGGGTATTCCGGCGATCGCACAGGAAACCAGGGGCACCATTTCGGGCACCGTTCGCGATGAAGGACGGCGTGCGTGCGCCGAGCCTTCGGCACATGAACGTAAACATCGGCCGAACGCTGCGGCTACCGGGGAATAAGACCCTGCAGCTCCGCGTTGACGCGCTCAACGTCTTCAACAACGAGACGTATGACACGCCGAACTTGAACCCGACGTCGACGCAGTTCGGCATGGTCACGGGCAACAACGGGACCTACATGCGTTTCGTCACGTTCGTCACGAAACTCAACTTCTAGGAGCTCACGATGCGCGCGTTTCTGGGACTACTGCTGGCGGCGGGGCTGATGGCCCCGCCGCTCTCCGCACAATCGCCGGCAAAGACGCTGCAGATCTACTACGTCGACACCGAAGGCGGACAGGCGACGCTGTTTGTCGCGCCCTCGGGCGAAACCCTGCTCGTCGACACCGGCAACCCGGGAACGCGCGACACCGATCGCATCATGCTGGCGGTTGAGGACGCCGGCGTGAAACAGATCAATCACCTCGTGCTGACGCACTATCACGGCGATCACGTCGGCGGGCTCGCCGAGCTCGCGAAACGCATCCCTATCAAACGCTTCTACGATCACGGACCGACGGCCGAAGGCGACCGCGCGGGCAGCCAGGGGTTTCACGAGACGTATGCGGGAATCCGCGGCGATGCCGTTCGCACGGTCGTCAAGCCCGGCGACAAAGTTCCAATGGCGGGACTCGACATCACGTTCGTGTCATCGGCGGGACAGGTATTGAAGACAAATCTCCCCGGCGCCGGACGTCCGAATCCCGCGTGCGCCCAGTTCGCGGAAAAAGATCTCAGCAAAGTATTCGATCCCGATAACGGGTATTCGGCCGGCTTCGTGCTGACGTTCGGCCGGTTCCGGACGATCGATCTCGGCGACCTGACATGGAACCACGAAGGGCAGCTGGCGTGCCCGAACAACCGGATCGGAACGGTCGATCTGTATCTCACGACGCATCACGGCATCAACCAGTCGAACGCTCCGGCGCTCGTCCACGCGCTGCAGCCGCGCGTGGCGATTATGAACAACGGGACGCGTAAGGGCGGTGCCGTCGAGGCCTTTCAGGCGCTGGAATCGTCTCCCGGTTTCGAAGATCTCTGGCAATTGCACTGGTCGCACAATGTGCTGACCGAGCACAACGCACCGGGCGTGTTCATCGCAAACCTCGACGACAACGCCACGATCGCAAATCTTCTCACGGCGCCTCCACCCGCGCCGCGCGGCACTGGCGCACCCACCGCAGCGGGGGCAACCCCGGGTGCGGCCGCTCTAGGAGCAGGCCGTGGCGGTGGCGGCCGGGGCAATGCGCTCCCGCCACACACGCCGGCCTACTGGATCAAAGTGACCGCTCAGCAGGACGGCACGTTCACGGTCACGAATGCGAGAAATGGATTCGCGAAGACTTACCGTAAGTAAAAAGTAGAACTTCAGACCCTGCTTGCGAATCTCCGCAAGGACTTTATACTCTCAGCCAGCATCACCTTCATCTGGCGAGGACTGTTCATGATCGCGAGTCGGACTGCGTTGTGTGTGTTGTTCACCCTTGTCGCAACCTTGTCCTGGGCACAGGGAACTGATCCCGGACGCCTGGTCTATACCAGCCGGTGCGCCGGATGCCACGGCAGCAACGGCAGCGGCGGAGAGCTCGGGCCTTCGATTGTCATGCGTGTTCCAGCACGCACGAATGAGGAACTGACGACCGTAATCCAGCAGGGGCTGCCGTCGGCGGGCATGCCCGCATTCGCCAGTCTTTCCAGCACGGAAATGCGCGACCTCGTCACATTCCTGCGGTCGTTGCGCCCGCGTGAAGGATCCGGGCCCGTGCGGACGAAGTTGACGCAGACGTCGGGCGCCGCGCTCGAAGGACTGATACTGAATCAGGGCATCGACGATCTGCAACTGCTTGGAGACGATCGGAAGCTGTATCTGCTCCGGAAGGATGGCACTCGATACCGCCGCGTGACGTCGCAGGCCGATTGGCCAAGCTACAACGGCGACACGAAGGGGTACCGCCACAGCGCGCTTACGCAGATCTCGAAAAGCAATGTCTCGAGGATGGTCCCCAAGTGGATCTTCAACCTTCCTAACACACCGACTCTGCAGGGCACGCCGGTCGTGGTTGACGGCGTGATGTACGTCACGAGCGCCAATCAGTGCTACGCGCTCGATGCGGGAACCGGGAGAGAGATCTGGCACTACTCACGCCCGAGGACGAGAAATCTCGTCGGCAACGCGGCTGGCGGCGTCAACCGCGGCGTCGCGGTCGCCGGCGATCGCGTATTCATGGTGACCGATCACGCACACATCATTGCGCTCAACCGTCTGACCGGCGCGCTGCTCTGGGAAACTGAAATGGCGGACTGGCGGCAGAACTACAACGCCACCGTCGCACCTCTTACGGTCGGCAATCTCGTGATCACCGGTTCATCGGGCGGCGACGAAGGCGTGCGCGGCTTTCTCGCAGCCTACGATCAGGCGACCGGTAAGGAAATCTGGCGCTTCTGGACGGTTCCCGCACCTGGCGAACCGGGGTCCGAAACGTGGAAAGGCGGCGGCATCGAGCATCCGGGCGCAGCCACGTGGCTGACCGGAACCTACGATCCTGAGCTCGACACGCTCTACTGGCCGACGGGCAACCCGACGCCGGACCTCTATGGAGACAATCGTCAGGGCGACAACCTCTATTCCGATTCCATCCTCGCGCTCGACCCGAAGACGGGGAAGCTGAAGTGGTATTTCCAGTTCACGCCCCACGATGTGTGGGACTACGACGCGCAGGAAACGCCGGCGCTCATCGACGCGACCTGGCAGGGAAAACCGCGAAAGCTGCTCGTGCAGGCCAATCGCAACGGTTTCTTCTACGTGCTCGATCGCACGAACGGCGAGTTTCTGCTCGGCACCAAGTACATCAAGAACGTCACGTGGGCGACGGGTCTTACGCCGCAGGGGCGTCCGGTGCGCGTGCCGGACACGGAGCCGACGCTCGAAGGAAGACGGGTCTGCCCATCACTCGAGGGCGCGTCCAACTGGTACTCGACGTCCTTCAACCCCGCCACGGGCCTGTACTACGTGCAGACTAACGATAAGTGCGGCGTGTTCACGAAGATTCCGATGGAATGGGCAGCAGGGCGAGGATACATGGGCGGGTCGTTCGTGCAGGCACCGGACGAGCCGGCCCAGCGCGTGCTGCGAGCGATTGATATTCAGACCGGGAAAGTCGCGTGGGAACTGCCGCAGGTGGGTCCCGTCACATCATGGGGCGGTACGTTGAGCACCGCGAGCGGACTCGTGATTTTCGGCGAAGACAGCGGCGCTCTGATGGCCGCTGACGCGACCAACGGCAAACCGTTGTGGAGCTTCAAGACGAACCAGAACTGGAAGGCGTCGCCGATGACCTACTCGTTCGACAACAGGCAGTATGTCGCTGTCGCATCAGGGTCGGCCATTCTTGCGTTTGGCCTCCCCGACTGACGACAGAATCTACAATCTAAAATCTAGAAACTAGAATCTTGTCGATTTACATGTGAGATTCAGATTCTAGATTTTAGATTCTAGTTTCCAGATCCGATCATCACGAGCCCGATCCGGTTGATGCTGCTCTGATGGAACACCAGGTTGCCGTCTGGCGACACCGTCATATGCCTGATGAGACCGACGCCGGACGGAATCGCCCAGCTCTGGAATTTTTCGGTTTTCGGATCGAATCGGACCAGCGCGTCGGGTCTCTGGTTCGATTCGTTGTACCAGATGACGTCGTTCACGACAGCAATCGCGTAGGGTTGAGAGCGCGGACCGCTTGGAGACGGCCAGGTCTTCACTTCTCCGGTCTTCGGGTTCAAGCGGCCGAGTAATCCGAGCGCGAAGTCGACGTACCACACCGTGTCGTCGCTTGTGAGCGCGAGCCGCCGGATTCTCGACTCTGGTGTCGGCACCGGGTACTCCCGCACTTCCATCGTCTCTGGATTGATGCTGGCGAGCTTGTTACTCCCGTTGTAGCAGACCCAGATCATGCCCTGCGAACTCACCTTCATGCCGTACGGCCTCGCATCGGCTGTCGGCAGCGTGATCAACTTGATGTCGCCGGTCTCAGGAATCAGGCGGCCGACCATGTTCGAGCCCTGAAGCGAGAAAAACAGTCTGCCCTTCTGGTCGAAGATCGGCGTGTGCGGATCGCGCGCAGCCGGATCGGGCATCTTGTGAACGGTAATCCCGCCAGTCGCCGGATTGAGTTTGCCCACCGTGCCGTTGGCGTTGCCCATGTACCAGATGTTGCCGGCTCGATCGGCAGCAATGCTGTGGGGCCGCACTTCGGGTGGAAGTTCGAATTCCTTCATCTCGCCAGTCTTGGGATTGAGCCGCCCGATGAGACTTCCGTACTGCCCGGTCCACCAGATCGTGCCATCGGCCATCTGCAGCGGATCTCGTGACCGCTGCCCGAGTGTCGGCACCATCCACTCCTTGAAAGTCACGGATACGGGTCCAGAAACGAGCGTCGGACGCCGGCCCGGCTTCTCGGGGAAATGCGCAGCGAGATATTGCGTGGCAACCGTCATCTGATCCGCAGGCAACACGACCATTGAGTCGATGATGTACTTCCAGCCCGCCTGATCGTACCCGGCCGAGCCTGTGATCTGGTTGAGCGGGTGACACGTCACGCAACGCTTCTGAATCACCTCTTTGCCCGTGCCGTCCGGCAGTTGAACAGGACCGCCGCCACGCTGGGCAAGGGCTGTGCAAGGTGCGATGAACGAGATGGCTGCGACCGCCAACGGGACGCGGAGTGTAGCAAACATGTGTCCCTCCATTCGACCGCTTTGAGGGTACCCGTTTCGTGCGCCCTCAGGCAATCCCGAATTCAGCTCCCCAACGCGGCCTGCCAGGCCTCGAGGTACTTGTAGCCGCTTCCCGTGTTGAACAGCACCACGGTCTCATCGCGATGGATCTTCCTCTTCTCTGCCAGCTTTTCAATTGCGGCCATCCCGGCGCCGCCTTCAGGCGCGGCGAACATACCTTCGAGCTCAGCCATCCGGCGGCAGGCCGCGAGCATTTCATCATCGGTGGCGGCAATGGCCTCGCCGTGGCTGGCATACACGTCCGCGAGAATCAGAAAATCGCCAAGAGGTTTGGGCACGCGCAAACCGGAAGCAAGCGTAGCCGCGTTGGTAAAGAACTCTGAGCTTTCCTTTCGCTCGTCGAAAGCCCTGACGATTGGGGCACAGCCGGCCGCCTGCGCCGCAATCATTCGCGGGCGTTCGGGGCCGACCAGACCCATGGCCTCGAGCTCCTCGAAGGCCTTCCACATGCCGATCAATCCCACGCCGCCGCCAGTGGGATAGACAATCACGTCTGGCAGTTTGCCGCCGAATTCCTCCCAGAGCTCATAGCCCATCGTCTTCTTCCCTTCGATGCGATAGGGCTCTTTCAACGTCGATACTTCGAACCACCCCTCTTTGACTGCGTTCTCTGCGATGAATTTCCCGCAGTCGGAGATCAGGCCGTCTATGAGGCGTACATCGGCGCCAAACGCACGGCACTCGACGATGTTCGCACTCGGCGTGTCCGAGGGCATCGCAATCACACAACCGAGCCCCGCCTTTGCGGCATACGCTGCGGCTGCTCCTCCCGCGTTCCCGGCGGTGGGAAGCGCGAGAGTCTGGGCTCCAAGCGCCTTGGCCATGGTCACGGCTGCCGACAATCCTCGCGCTTTGAACGAGGCCGTTGGGTTCAACCCCTCGTCCTTGATGTAGAGACGACGCAAGCCGACCCGCTCGCCAAGTCGTTGGGCGTGAAGGAGCGGCGTCATCCCTTCGCCAAGTGTCACCGGCGGGCCGTCAGGAAGCACCTCTCGGTAGCGCCACATCGTGTGCGCGCGAGGGCGCAGCGTCTCGAGGCTGAGCGTTCGCCGTGCAACATCCAGATCGTATCGTGCAAGCAGTGGCGACTTGCAGACGGAGCAGAGATTCTGGAGAGACGAATGCGACACCACTTTGCCGCACGCCTCGCGCGAACACTGCAGATGCGTGATTGTGGAAGTCATCGGTGAACTGTATATGACACCTTGGTCGTTGATCATGGCTCGTGATGTGCATCGAACATTCGCGCGTTTGAATAGCAAGGCTTTAGGGGGTGTGAAATGGTCAGAGGAGTCATGAAAGTGTTCTTGATGGCATTGGTTCTCGTCGCTGGAGCGTTCTTTCTGTTCGGTTATTGGACAGGCGGATCGTTCAGGTATCCGGAACCCTCGGCTGTGGAAACCCCATCCCTCTCGATCGATACCGCGGCGGCCCGCGAGCGGGGAGCCGAGATTGGCGAACGGGCGGCCAAGGCAGTGGCCACTGCCGGCGCGTCGCTCGACGAAGGGACGCTGACGGCGAAAATCAAAGCGAAAATGGTGCTCGACGACCTCGTCAAGGCGCGCGCGATTGACGTCACGACCACGGGTTCTACGGTAACGCTGACCGGGACCGTTCATTCGCGAGCGGAGCAGGAGCGCGCGGTTGCTCTTGCAAAAGAGACCGACGGTGTTACACGAGTGATGGATCGAATGGTCGTCCAGCAACCGTAAATCGGCGATCGGCCATCGTCCATCGTCGATCGGACATCGCCCGACCTCCAGACGATGGACGATCGACGATGGACGATCCTACCAATGCGACGGTGAGCCGTCGCGACGCCGGTAGGTATTACCTCTAATCGCCTCCGTATATTCCGCTACCGGATCGAGCTGCGCCATATCGAGCGTGATGCCTAATCCCGGCCGATCGTTCGGCCAGCACTTGCCGTCCTTGAAATCGACGAACTCCGAAACGTGCGGGGGCGGTGTCGCGCCGTAGTTGTATTCCATGACCACCTGACCGGGAAACGAGGTCATGGTGTGAATGTGCGCGGCCGTGCTGACCGGGCCGGTGAAGTGCGGAACGATGCCGACTTTGTGCGTGTCGCACATCGCCATGATCTTGAGCATCTCGGTCACGCCCCCGACGTTCGGCAGCGTCGCGCGGGCGAAATCGATATCGCGGTTCTCGACGAGCGTGTTGAACTCCCAACGCTGACCCCATTCCTCGCCCGGTGCGAGAGGGACGCTTGTCAGCAATCGAAGCTTCGGGATCTGCGTCCGATTCTGCTCTTCCCGTACCGGGTCTTCGACAAAGTACGGGCGGGACGGCTCGATCAGGCGGCAGATCTCGACGGTCTCGTGGAAGTCGAACTTCTGGTGGATGTCGATCGCCCAGTTGCCCTCCTGACCGATTCCTTCTCGTATCTGCTCGGCAGCCTTTGCGATGGCCATGATCCGCGCGCGCGAATCGAAGATCTGGCCGCTTCGTCCGGCCCCGCCGCCACGGCCAGCGCCCGCCGCCGGTCCTGCGCCAGCACCGCGTCCTGCGCCGGGGCCGCCGCCCCGCAGGACGCCGTCAAATCCCGGGTTCGGCTGAATGCTTCCGTCCACGCGGTACGCGTAGTACCCGGACGCCATCGTGGCTTCCGCTCTCTCCTTCAGGCTTGGACCGGACTTGACGTCCCGCGGAAGTCCACTCGTCGCGTACAGCTGGACGTGCTCGCGCACTTTGCCGCCGCACAGCATGTAGAGCGGCACATTCAGCGCCTTTGCCTTGATGTCCCACAGCGCCATGTCGATTCCGCCGAGCGCGTGAATCTTCTCGCGGCCAGGCGAATAGAACGGGTCCATGTACATGTGCTGCCAGATCAGTTCGGTGTCCAATGCGTTCCGACCGATGACGATAGGAGCAAGGCTCGCGACGAGATCCGGCGAGCCGCCCTCGCCGACGCCAGTGATGCCCGCATCGGTCTCAACGAGGATGATCATGTTGCTCTGATTGAACGCAGCAGTCAGGCTGTTTCGATTCGACCCGGTCTTCGGCGTCAGCACGCGGACTTTGGTCACGATGGGTTTGGGCAACGCGGCGGCCGCGCGAGCCAGGGCGGGAGGGGTTTTGCTCTGCGCAGCCTGAGCCCATACAGGGCTGTCCCAGGGACGAGCGAATCCTCCAATTGCGCCGATGGCCAAAGACTTGGCAAATGTTCTGCGATCGACGTTCACATGCCCTCCGATCTTTGTCGCGGGCGCCCCAACACCCGCTCCTGTTCTTGTCCCGGTGGAAACGCGGCCAGTATACCCGCGGGGCATCAAACCTTAGCGGGGGATCGGGACGAACACGAAGCAAGCCGGCTCAGGGACGTCGGTGAGGATGCGGACCTTGGTCAATCGTCCGTTCTGCTGGTCGACGCGGTACAAGATCACTGTGTTGGAATTCTGGTTGCCTGCCAACGCCCACGTCCCGGACGGATCGAACGTGAAATAGCGCGGCGTCTGTCCTTCGGTCGGCGCCTGTCCGATCGGCGTCAGCCGTCCGGTTGTTTGATCGATGCCGAAGATCGCCACGCTGTCGAGCCCGCGATTGGTTACATAGGCGAAGCGCCCGCTCGGATGGACTTGCATTTCAGCCGTCGTATTTGTTCCGGAGAAGTCCGCTGGCAGGGTCGAAATCGTATCAAGCGCCTTCAGAGCGCCGGCTGTGGCGTCGTAGGTAAACGCGGTCACCGTAGACGTGTGCTCGCCGTTCACATAAGCGTACTTCCCCGAAGGGTGGAAAGCCAGGTGACGCGGTCCGGATCCCGCCGGCAGCATCGCAAAGGGCGGATCGTTCGGCGTCAACGTACCGGCGGCTGCGTCGAGGCGGTAGGTCAACACCTTGTCGATGCCGAGGTCGACCGCCAGCGCGAAGCGGTTGTCGGCGGACGGCGCGATGAAGTGCGCGTGCGGACCCCGTTGGCGAACCGGATGAACGCTGGAGCCCGTGTGCTGCACGACGGCCGTCGCCTCACCGAGCTCGCCGCTCGGGAGAAGCGGCAGCGCCGCCACGCTGCCGCTCCGGTAGTTTGCCACCAGGAGCGTGCGGCCCGTGCGATCGACAGAAAGATGACAGGGTCCCTCACCCTTGGCGGATACCTTGTTGAGAAACGTCAGCCTGCCGCTTGTCGCGTCGATCGCGAAGGCGCTGACGGTGTTGGGCACACCCGGCGGATCGTCACCGTCATGCTCGTTTGTGGCGTACAAGAATCGGCCGTTGGGGTGAACCGCCAGGAATGAAGGATGCGGCGTCTCCGCCGCCAGGCCGATCGACGTCAGTGCTCCCGTCGCCGGATCGAACCGATATGCGTAAATCCCTTTGCTCGCAGTTCGAGTGTAGGTTCCGAAGTACACGAAATGCTCGTTGACGAGCGGCCGGGCTTGCGCACCGATGTGCGAGACGCCTGCGCACGAGATTGCGATGGCGACCAGCAACGCGTTCAGTCGTCGCATGGTGCTGAGTTCCACAGCCTCACTTTCCACTCGTTTTCACGGCAAACGGTGGCACATACCAGGGACCTTTCTGGGGCACATCCTGGCCAGCGATATCGTGCTCTTCGAGCAGCCACCCCCACAGGTGACCCGAAGGCACTTTCTCACTATCGATCTGGATGTAGAGTCTGCGGCCTCGCAGCGCAACCAACTGGCTCGGATCGAGCTTCGTCTGGCCTGTCACCTTGCCTGCGACACCGCCAGTCAACGTCAGGTCAGCGAACGGAGTACCAGGAATTCCAGGCCCTCTGCTCAATGAAAGATGGGCTTTCGTCGCCGGTCCCGACAGGCCCGCAAAGGATCCCGAGATGGTGAGCGTGTCGCCTTCGAGCGTGGCCGTGGCGGTTCCCTTGCCCGTCATGAGGGGCTGGTTCGCATCAAGGTATGGCATCGCCGACAAATGCACCTGGTACTTCTCAGCCGCCGTCACGCCGGATGCCATCCCAACGCCCAAGCTGAGTCCAACGATCAACACGGCCCGGTAGCTCCCGAATGAACGCCTCATGCTTCCTCCATACTTTTCGAGGCTACTCGCGCGACTTCGGCAACCCGAACACGTAAACGCCGTGACCGATCGTCGGCCGCTCGATCTCGCCGCGCAACATCGTGTTCGGCTTTCCTTGAGGACTGCCGCCGTTGTAACCGGTAGGCACCGCGACGAACTGATCGCCGCCGACGCTGAACGTCACGGGGTATCCCGCGGCCGTTGTCGGTAACCGGGTTTCCCAAAGGGTTTTCCCTGTCTTGACGTCGAACGCGCGGAACACGCGGTTGAAGTCGCCGACGAACCCGACACCTCCTGCGGTCGAGATGACCCCGGTCAAGAACGGGCTGCGCTGTTGAAAGCTCCAGACCGGTCGCATGGTGTCGGTTTCGTAGGCCGACAGGCGTCCCAGGTTGCCGTCGGTTCCCGGCATCTCGTAAAACATCTGGGGACCGCCGCCGTACATGACGCAGTTTTGACTGAGCGGGAGCAGCAGGAAGTCGTTGACGGGATCGTAACTCGTCGACTGCCAGTTATGTCCGCCAGACGGACTCGGACAGGAGGCCACCGCCTGACCCGGCTTCTTCTCGAGGATGTCGTCGCGATAGGTCGTCCGGCCGGTCTTCATGTCAATCGACGCCCAGACGTTCTGATAGACCGTTTCCTTCACGTCGAGAAATTTGCCCGTGACGCGGTCCAGCTTCCACATCAAGCCCGACTTCCCGACGGTCATCAACGTCTTCTGCGGCCCATGATCGATCAGCGTGCGCTCGAACACCTCGTCGAGGTCCAGCGTTTCTCCCGGCGCGTTCTGAAAGTACCACTTCAGCGTGCCGGTGTCGGGATCGAGCGCCAGCGTGGTGTTCGAGTAGAGCGCGTCGCCATTGGATCCGCGTTGGTCGCGACTCGACCCCTTCGCCTGGCCGGTCCCCCAGTATGCGATGTTGAGTTGAGGGTCGTAGGTACCGGCAATCCAAGCGTCGGCACCAGAGCGCTGGTCGTCGGTCAGATCGCCCCATGTATTGCCGCCCGGCGTGCCCTTCCGTGCGACCGTGTAGAACTTCCACAGCAGCTTTCCGGTATTGGCCTCGTAGCCGGCAATGAAGCAATGGTCGCGAGCATTTAGTTCGTTACAACGCGTGATGCCGACGAGCAACTTGTCCTTCGCCATCATGATTCCCCCGATCTTGTCATCGGGGAACTCAGCCGGCCTGGTCTTCCAGACGATGTTTCCACTGCGGGCGTCGAGGGCGTACAACGTGGCATCGGTCGCCGGATAGAACAACAGGTTGCCGTATATCGCCATCGTCCGCGTGGCGTTCTGGCCTGATGTCCCGATGGGCCCCAACCGATGCTCCCAGAGCAAGTCTCCCGTCCGTGCGTCCAGCGCCTGCACCGTGTTGGTCATATTCGTCGACAAAAACATCACGCCGTCGTGCACGATCGGCGTGATCTGCTGTCGCATTCCATCTTCGAGCGGCCACGCCCATTTCAACTGAAGGAGGCCCACGTTCCTCGTCGTAATCTGTGTGAGCGGGCTGTTGTTCCAGCCCGAGTACGTCCGGTAGTGCATCAGCCAATCGCCATCGGGAGGATTTGCGAGCATCTCGGTGGTGATGGTGCTGTAGCTCTTAATCGCGCCTGGTACTGTCAGGCCCATTCGCGGCGGCGCCGCTGCCGTGGCGTCGTCGTCCCCTCCCCGCCCACGCCCGCCGCGGCCACGGCCTCGCGCCGGTGCAGCGGCCGCCGCCGTCAGGCTTGGGGGCACCTGACCGTTTGCGATCGACGCAATTGGCACGTTGGTCCCGGACGTAAACGCGCTCGAGCCGGCCTGCGCGCCATTGGCCTTCAGAAGAAACGCCACGATCGATGCGTACGTGTCCGCCGAAAGACCGTTTGGGTTTTCGGGTGGCATCGACTCACGGATGCGCGTGAACAACTCCCCGGTTGCGTGAGGCCCCCACGTGTTCATGAATGGGCCACCTGCAAGGGGAGGTGCCTCACCGCCGCCCGAGAGTGTCCTGCCGTGACATGCGGCGCAACTCTGCGCGTACGCGGCCTGGCCGGCCGCCGCCTGCGCCTCCGTGAATGGCGCCTCAGCGGTATTCTGCCGGGCACTCGCCCCGCCTGACCATCCGCTGACGGCTCCGGCAATCGCCAGTCCCGCGAATACGATTGCCCGACTCCCGTTGCTCATGATGCGCATCCTCAGAAGACGAACTTCAATCCGAACTGTAGTTGACGCATATCGGTTCGCGTCGAGCTGATTCTGCCGAAGGCCACGTTCGACAGAGTTGTGTTGGGCTCTCCCCAATTCGGACGGTTCAGGAAATTGAACGCCTCGATTCGGAACTCCATGTGCGTCCCCTCGGTAAAGCGAAACTCCTTCGATGTCGAGAAATCCCAATTCGCGATCCCCGGCCCGATCACCTCGCTGCGCCCGGCTGTCCCGAATGTGCCGTTAGGCGCCCTCGAGTACGCGGACGTGTTGAACCACCTGTCGACGGTTGGAGCATCGATCTTCGTGTCCACGTTGAAGTCGCGATTGGGCCGGCAGCAGTTGCCGATGTTGGCCGAATCTTCGCCCGCGGAGACAGTCAGCGGGAATCCTGATGCGAGCGTGACGACGGAGGTGACCTTCCACCCGCCAATGACGCGGCTCAGCGCGCCGGCGTTGAGATAGCGGCGACCTGGGCCAAACGGCAAGTCGTACACGAGGGATGTGACAAACCTGTGGCGCTGGTCGAATACTGACGGACCATCCTCGCACGACAGACAGTACGAGTTTTGTGGGTTCAACGGATCTGTCCCGAGCGTTCGGATTCCGCTGCCGTTGTCCGTCGATTTCGAATACGTGTACGCGCCAAGCACCGTCAGGCCGTCAGAATAGCGCCGCGTCAGCTTCATGCCGAGAGACTTGTAATGCGAGTAGCCGACGTTGGCGGCACCTTGAAACAGACCGAACTCCGGAAACGGTGACCGTTCTGCGACGTTCGCCGTTCCAGGCACCGGCTGGTTTGCCAGATTGATCCAGCGTTGCAGCTCGTGTCCCTCGGTCGCGAGATAACTGACCTCGAGCGCTGTGTTGTCCGCGAGTTGCCGCTCGACGACGGCCTCGTACTGATCGACGTATGGCGTTTTGCGATCTATTTGATCCGTCAGCACGAGAGGTCTTACGACACACACGATACCCGCCGGCGTATTGCAGGGATTGGACCCGCCGAAATTGAACGGATCCTGCCAGGTTGAAATCAGGTTGGTGGCCGTCGACTGGACCGTCAGTCGGCCGTTCAGGTTCCGGTTCTTGTCGAACACGATATTGCCGATGTCCTGCACGTAGAACCGTCCCGCACCCACGCGCACGACCCACTTCTCCGTCGGACTCCATGCAACGCCGAGCCGCGGAGCAAAGTTCGTGTAATCGGCCTTGATCGGCCGGTCGCCGAACCGTCCGTCGCGTGTGACCTGGATATCAGGCGAGTATCTGATATTGGCGCTCTCATAGAAGTCGCCCGTTCCCGCGCGCACGAGCACAGGATGAAGCGCGCGATCGGGTACCTGCGGCTGCGGCGTGTTCAAGGGGATATCGGCGACAATCTGCCGCTGCATCGAGTCGGTCCATGGCGGGATGAACTCGTATCGCAGACCGAGATTGACGGTCACCGACGGCCTGATCTTCCACGTATCGCTGACGTAGTACGCCTGACTGACCGCATGAAGCCTGGCCACCGCCAGCCCCGAGGCATACGACCACGCTTGGATATAGCCGAGCAGGTAATCCGCGAACGCATTTCCCGTGGCGATGTTGTTCGCGAACCCCGCCGAGCCTCGGGCGAACTGATTGCCATCCTGGTCGTACTGGTCGATCCGCACCTCGCCACCGAACTTCAGAAAGTGCTTGCCTCGCGTCCACGACACGTTGTTGATGATCTGCAAATTGCTGTTGCGATTGACGAACGGCGATTCAGAATTGTCGCCAAAGCCGGAGAATCCGGCGATTGCGATGCTCGGCGTCCCCCATGCATCGGCAGGAATCGGAGTCGGGAGCGGGATACCGATCTCGCTGATCGGGTCACGAACGTTGTTGAGCTCTCCACCGGCGTGATTGAAGAAGTTGTTGAAGCCGACGCGCAGTTCGTTGACCAGGGTGCTGCTCAGCACACGGGCATTGTCGACCACCGCCTGATGAGCGCGGGTGTCGACGGTCGATCCGTTGAGCTGAATCCCTCCCGAGAAAATGCCCTCGCTCGTCCAGCTGTAGCGGCCGTACCATGTCGATCGAGCGCCCTCCACCCAATCCAGACGAGTGGTGAACTGATTCTTGTCGGTCCTGTTCTGATTCACTGCCAGATAGTTGTTGACCAGGCTCGAGGTCGGCTGGTTCGGCGCTGGATAGTAATCCAGCAGTTTCAGCGACGTCGGGCTTATGCGATCTTTCGGGATGATGTTGCCGGGAAACTGCGCGTTCCTCACGGGATCTCTCACCACCGTGCTGATTTGGGAGAAGTCGCCGTTTCTCATCGCGACCGACGGCACACTGAACAGCGTCTCCCGCTGATTACGCAGGCGGAAGCCCTCGTAGTTGGTCATGAAGAAGAACTTGTCCGTGCCGTTGAACAGCGGACCGAGTCGCACCGGCCCGCCCAGCGTGAACCCAAACTGGTTCCATTTGAAGGGACTTGATGTTGGAACGGTTCCGGCAAACGCGTACGGGCGCGCGTCGAAACTGTTGTTCCGCACGAACTCGAACACGGTGCCGTGGTACACGTTGGTGCCGGCCTTCGTCGTCACGCTCACCTGGCCGAGCTCACGGCCCAGCTCGGCTGAATAGACACCCGTCTGTACTTTGAACTCCTGCAGGGCATCGATCGAAGGCAGGAAAATGTACGAGTTGAAGTTCACATCCGTGTTGTTGATGCCATCCAGCGTGAAGTAGTTCCACTCGCGCCGGCCGCCGCCGATCGACAGCTGCTGCGTGGATCGGTCGCCGCCCTGACGCGGACCCGATGAGCCCGACCCGGAAAAGCTCGCTGATACGTTGGGCGTGAGCTCCACCATCTTGAGGAAATTTCGGCCATTCAGCGGCAGCTCGACGATGCGGCGGTTCTCGATGACGGTGCCAATCGTCAAGTCTTCCGTGTTGAGCATTGGCGCAGAGGCGACTGCCTCGACCGTTTCGTTGAGCGTGCCGAGCTCCAGACGGAAGTCCAACCGAATCGTCTGCTGGATCTGTAGCTCGACGCGATTGCGCGCCGCGCCGCCGAAGCCGTCCATCTCGACTTTGACGTTGTAAATGCCGGGGAGCAGGTTTGGAAACACGTAGACGCCCGCGCTGTTGGCCTGCTGGCTGGTCGAGGCCGCGGTCTGCGTATTGGTCACCGTGACGGTCGCACCGACCAGAACGCCCCCCGTCGTGTCTGCGACTATGCCGGTGATTTGGCCGAAATTCTGGGCGAAGGATGGCGATGCCGAAAGGACCGCGATGGCGACGACGACGGAGAGTCTGGTGCGCATTTCTCCTCCTTGGTCGTTCTGGGACGGCGGATGCAGCGGAAGGCTTGTTTTATCACATTCGTCGTCACACTTTATCGCTGGACCGTTCGCCGGCCAACGGGTATAAAACTGCGACTATGTCCTCAATCGTCCGCACGGCGGCCGCTGTGGCGTGTACTGGCTCGGGTATCCTGCTCGCCGTGGCGCTGGTTAGCGCCCAGAACCCCACTCTACGAGGTCACCCGGGGGATTACGTTCGCGCGGATATCGAATACGGCGCAAGGCTGTATGCACAGCAATGTTTCAACTGCCATGGCGGCACTGGTGACGGCGTGGCGGGCGTCGATTTGCGCAGCGGAAAGTTTCGGACCGCGCAAAACGACCTGCAGCTGCGCACCGTCATCACCAACGGGTTTCCGAACGCAGGGATGCCTGCGTTCAAGCTCGACGGCGCCGAGCTCACGGGTATCGTCGCGTACCTCCGCAACATGAACACCGTCGACACCGGCTCGATCAAAGCGGGCGATGCTGCGCGTGGCCACGCCGTGTTCGAGGGTAAGGGCGCGTGCTTGAGCTGTCATCGGGTGAACCGTAGAGGCACCTGGAAAGCGCCCGACCTTTCCGATATCGGCGTATTGCGAAGCGCCGGGTCGCTCGAGCGCTCGCTGCGCGACCCGAGCAGCCAGATGATTCCGATCAACCGCCCGGTGCGCGCCGTTACGCGCGACGGCAAGGTGATCAATGGCCGCCGGCTCAACGAAGATACCTACACCGTGCAGGTGACCGATGAGGAAGGCCGGCTGCACTCGCTCGTGAAATCAGACTTGCGCGAGTACACCATCTCGACGAAGTCGACCATGCCGTCCTACGAGAAAGAGCTCACGCAGGAGGAATTGGCCGATGTCGTTTCGTATCTGCTCACATTGAAAGGCCGATAACCATGCGCCGTCATTGGATTCTCATTGCTGCGTCCGTCGCTCTGGCCGCCGCGGCATCGCTGCGAATCAGCGCGCAGTCGCCGGTCACCTACGAACGTCTCTTGAATGCGGCGAAGGAGCCGCAGAATTATCTGACGTACGGCGGCGATTATTTCAGTACCCGCTACAGCACGCTGACGCAGATCACCCCTGCGAACGTGAAGAATCTCAATCTGGAGTGGGTGTATCAAGCAGCGGTCACCGGCAGCTGGCAGCCGACCCCGCTCGTGGTCGACGGGATCATGTATCTGACGCAACGGCCGAACGATGTCATCGCCATGGATGCGACGACCGGGCGCGTGTTCTGGACCTATCGTCACACCAACGAGGCCATCATCGCATGCTGCGGATCGAACAATCGCGGAGTGGCGATTCTCGGCGAGCTGCTCTACATGGGCACGCTCGACGGGCATCTGGTCGCAATCGAGGCCCGAAGCGGGCGCGAGGTGTGGAAGACCAGAGTTGCCGACAGCAAGCAGGGTTACTCGATCACGGTGTCACCGCTCGCATTGAAAGACCGCGTCGTGATTGGCGTAGGAGGCGGCGAATACGGCATCCGCGGCTTCATCTCCTCATACGACGCTGAGACGGGTAAAGAGCTGTGGCGGTTCGACACCATTCCGGGCCCGGGCGAGCCCGGGCACGAGACATGGGAAGCGTGCCCGCCCAATCCGAAGACGTACTGCGACCCGGAGGCATGGAAGCACGGCGGCGCGTCGATCTGGGTGACCGGATCCTTCGATCCCGATCTCAACCTGACGTATTGGGGAACCGGCAACGCAGGTCCGGATTACAACGCCGATCAGCGGCCCGGAGACAACCTCTACACCGCGTCGGTTGTGGCACTGGACGCTGACACGGGCAAGCTTCGCTGGCACTATCAGTTCACGCCGCACGATCACTACGACTACGACGCAGTTCAGGTCCCCGTGCTGGCGGATATCACGTGGCAGGGCGCGCCGGTGAAGGCGATGCTGTGGGCAAACCGCAACGGCAACTTCTACGTGCTGGATCGCGCAACCGGAAAGTTTCTGTATGCCAAGCCGTTCGTGAAGGTGAACTGGATGAATGGCTTCGACGCCAACGGCCGACCAATTCAAACCAGGCAGCCGGAGGGCCTGCCGACGTACCCCGGGATACAGGGAGGGACCAATTGGTACTCACCGTCGTACAGCCCGCGGACGAAGTTGATGTACCTCTCGACATGGGAGTTCAACGCGCACATCTTCGGCGGCACGCCGATCGAGTTTGAGTCCGGACGTGAGTTCGCCGGGCGTCGCAATCAAACGTTCGTCCCGACACCGGGCGAGCCGACGCGCAACATCCCCGGCGCGCCAGCCCTGCCGAATCTGCGGCGCGGCCCCATCAACAACTGGACCGACGCAGCCGGCAACGGTTCCGTTCAGGCCATCGATCCGCTGACCGGTGACGCGAAGTGGAAGTTCAGGTTGTTCGACGTGATTGACACAGGCATTTTTACGACGGCGAGCGATCTGCTCGTCACAGGCGGACGCGAAGGGTATCTTCAGGCGTTCGACGCGCGCACCGGGACACTGCTCTGGAAGAGGAACCTTGGCTCGCAGATGCTGAACAACCCGATTACCTATGCCGTGAACGGCAAGCAGTACATTGCCGCCGCCGCGGGGCTCTCGTTGTTCGTATTTGCATTGCCGTAGCCTGCGTCAAGACATCGATCCCAAACAAAAAGCCCGACGCGATTTCTCACGTCGGGCTTTTCTGCGCTAATGCGACCTATGCCGTCTATTGGAACACCGGGCTCATCCCTCTGCCATCAGCCCTCTGCCATCTGCCATGACAGCGAAGAGAGCTCTAGTTGGTCCCGCCCGGGCGCCACGCCGCCGGCGTTCCAGTTTTCGCGTTGGCCGCTGCCCACGCCTTCGCTTCCTTGGATGCGGCCCACTTGATCGCGTTCAACACGAGCGTCTGATAGGCAGGATTCTCCCACGCCGTTCGGTCGTGACCGTTCTGCAAATATGCGATCGGTGTTCGGCCGGCGACCTTCACCCAGCCGGCGAGATCGCTGCCCGCGACTTCAGGATGTCTCCAACCGCCGGCGTATCGATTGGGGAAATTGGCATCAATGGCTTTGAAATCGCTCTTCAGCAACGGGTGAACGGTGTCGGCGGCGTACGGGCACAAATATGTTTCATCGGTGATGTCGAATCCTTCTCCAATCCCCTGAGTGATCGGGTGAGCCTTGTCGACCACCGTGATCCGTTGCTTCACGCCGCCCTGAGCACCTGAATTGGGATATTCCTTGCCCTTGAACGTGACCGGACTGCCCCAGTCGCACGCGCCCCCGATCATCTCTCCGTACTCGGGCCAGGTGTGGTTCCAGGACGCGAGCGAATGATGAAGGAAGACCATGCCTTTCGTGCCCGCCTGCATCAGTGCCTGCAGATTCTTCTTTGCGGCCGGTCCCGGATCCTCGAACCCCTTCGTGCCGTCAGGTTTCGCAATCGGCTGGCGCCCAATAGCGTCAAAGTACAGGAACACATCGAACAACTCCGCGTTCTTCGGATCGAAGAACGTGGTCACTGCCGGGTGCTCGACATGCGACCAGCTGATCTCCTTGCCCAGCGCGTCGAGCATCGTGGCCAGACCTTCACGATCGTAGGTATGACCTTTGGTGACGAACATGACCTTGATCGGTCCTGATCCGCCTTGCGGAGGTCCGCCGCGCCCGCCACCACCTTGACGCGCGGGTTGCTGTGGCTGGGCCGGTTGCTGGGGTGCCTGATCGGCGCGCAACCCCACAACGGCGGCACACAACGCCGCAATCATCACAATTCTCATCATTGTTCTTCTCATGGCTCCTCCTGGCATCGAAATGGCGACCACGACGCAGAGCGCCCGCGGAGTTCCTATGCTACTAGAACTGAAACCTGACCATCAGCTGAATTTCGCGCGCCGGGGCCACCGCCGTCACGGCGCCAAATCCCGTCGGATTGACCACATTTCCGGTGGCATCCTTCGCCAGGTTCGTCGGCGTCGGATCCGCCAGGCTGCGTACCTGCAGCGTGTTGTTCACCGTCGTGAAGTTCACCGAATTCAACGCGTTGAAGGCATCGAGGCGCAGCTCTACCCGGCGGCTGCCACCCACGGTAATGCTCCGGCTGATCGAAAGATCCAGGACGTTTTGCGGCGCCTGCGTCAGGTAATTCATGCCCGACTCGAGGCCGATGCTGTTGATCGCCGGCGTCCTGAACGCCGCGGCGTTGAACTGCTCGTAGGGATCGCTGTTGTGCCCCGAACCCGTGTCGCTGGCAATCACGACACGCGCGCTCTCTCCCCTCGTCGTGCCCGTCAGCGTGTATGGCGAGATCCCGGGAATCGAATACGTGACCGTATACGGCGTTCCCGATCCCGCGCGATACACACCTGAGAGCTGCCACCCGTCGACGACGGCGCTGAGGAAATCGTCGTTCTCGAGCGTTGGCAGCTGCCACACGAAATTGGCAACCAGCGTGTGCCGCCGATCCGTGCTCAGCGGCATGTAATTCGCCTTGCGCTGATTCTCATCACCGTCAGTGCGAGGCATCCCCACGACGAGCGGATTGAACGTGTTGTTGCCGGCGGGGAAATCGGTGCTCGACGTGCCCATGGCTTTTCCGAGCACGTAGTTCACGCCGAACGACAGCCTGTTCCGGAAACGGCGGTTCCACGACGTCTGCAGCGAGTTGTAGTCGGCGTACGCGCTCGGCTGAATCTGAATGATGTCGCCGAAGCCGCGATACGGCCGCAGAAAGTCGACCGGCAGCGCGTTGGCGCCGGGCACGCTGCTGACAGCCGCGCAGCCGTTCGCCGCCGGGCAGGCCCCGATGGTGGGGTCCTGATTCTCCGGGCGATAGGCCACGCCATACGCCGGCGCGTTGATGTTCACTTGGGTATTCAGGTGACGGCTCCTGGAACCGACGTAGGAAACGTCCAGAGCTGACGACCATGGGAGCTGCATCTGCACGCCCGCGTTGAACGCGTAGACCGTCGGAATCTCTCCTTCGTAGTCGAACGCTGCAAGGGTCGGCGGCGCCAGCGTGCCGGACGAGCCCGCGATGTCCTGCAGCCGTCCGTAGAAGAGGTTCGGCGCAGCGACCGTCGGCGGTTGTTCGAGCATCGCGTACACCGTATCGCCTGCGGCGCGATCGAAGAACACGCCGCCGGCGCCCCGCACGACAAGGCGCTGAACGCCGGTGACGTCGTAGGCGAATCCAAAACGTGGTGCATAGTGGATGCCGCGATTCTGGTACAAATGCGGATCGATGCCGGAGCCTGCCTGATACAGCCCGTTGCCCACGAGCGAGCCCGAGCCAGGCACGATGCGTCCGATGTTTACGGCCGGCACCATCGCTCCCGTCGCGCGATCCTGCGCCACTTTCGTGTTCGTCCGGGGATCGACCGCCGGATAGTACAGTCGCGGTGCCGAGCCCAGGCTGAACTCTTCCGGAAGGAAGTTCGACGTCTGTAGCGCCGTATCGTAGGTCGGCTCGAGCCAGTAGAACCGAATGCCGTAGTCAAGCGTCAGGCGGTCGTTCACCCTCCAGTTGTCCTGCACGTACCATTCGTAGTTGTTGTAGACGTAGTTGCCCTTCACCCACTGCGCCGCCTGTGTGTACGACTGGTAGATACCGAGCGCCGCATTGGCGAACGGGTAACCGGTGTCGAACGGATTCGACGCGTCGTTCTGAAAACTGATGAGACCATTCGCGGGAGCACGGCTGCTCTGCGACTTCAGCGCGTAGTTCCAGAACGCGCCCACCTTGGCTGTGTGCTTGCCCATCAGGCGCGTCACGCTGACATTGACGTCGTGCGTGGTATTCCAGTTTTCGAACGGTGCGTACTGCGTCGTGTTTGTCGGCGAGAAGGTGCCGACACGTCCGCCGTACGTGAAGGACGGCACGTAATTCCGCTGAATCGCCGACGGATAGAGCATCGGCAATCCATCGAGTCCGAGCGCCGTGCGGTCGAGCGCGTCGGGGTTCTGCGCATAGTTCTTGATCGGACGGTGACTCGTTCCCCACGTGGCTTCCATCACCGTCACCGGCGTGATCGTGGCGTCGGCCGAGAGCGTGATCTGCCGGCTGCACGGGCAGGCGCCGTAGGAACCGAATACCGGGATGTTCGTGCCAAACCCTGTCGTGCCGCCGCCGTACGGGTTCCACCCGCCACCTCCGGTGTGCAGGTACTTGCCATTCAATCGCCAGTTCGAGGTCGCCACCCAGTCGAGCCTGACGAGGTCCTGCCGCCGCGGCGCCTCTGTCGATTCCTGGCTGACGTAGTTGAAGCCCTGTCCAATCGTGTCGGAGCTGTTCGCGGCCGGATACATCTTGAGAACATTCAGCCCCACTGAGTACAGCCGCCCTGCTGGAATCCTCCCGAGCACCCCCCCGTCCTGAAAGCATCCGCGCGTGTCCGCGGCGGTGCACGGCAGGCCGGTCGAGGCATCGCGAATCAGGTTGAACAGATTTCCCGAATTGTCGCGCGTTTGTGAAAAATCGCCGGCCCGCTCGAGCGCCGTAGGGACGCGCACGCGCTGCAGGTTGTTGGCGTTGAACCGCTGCTGAAACTCCTGGTTGCCGAAAAAGAACAGCCTGGATCTGACGATGGGACCGCCGAACGTAAAGCCCTCGTCCGACTGGTTCACCTTCGCTTTCGGCAGCCCGTTGCGCTTGTTCAGCCAGGTGTTCGCGTTGAGATCATCTTTGCGGCGAATGGCATAGGCCGATCCGTGGAAGTCGTTGCCTCCGCTCTTGGTCACCGCACTGATCTGCGCGCCTGCCGATCGTCCGTATTCGGCCTGGTAGCTCGTCGTCAGCACTTTGACTTCCTGCACCGCGTCGAGCGTCAGCGTCACGGCATTGCCGTTGTTCCCTGTGTCCATCGACGTGACGCCGTCGATCTGCGTCGTGTTCTGGTTGGCCCGCAAGCCGTTGACCGTGCCGGCGACGAAACCCGGGGCGAGCGTCGTAAAGGTGTTGAAGTTCCGGCCGTTCTGCGCGATCGCCTGAATCGACTCGCTGCTGATCGCGAAAGCCCGTTCGCCGCTTTGCGACTGAATCATCGGGGTCTCTCCGGCCACCGTGACTGTTTCCTCCACCGCGCCGACCTCGATGCTCAGCGTGCCGAGCGCGATCTTGTCGCCCGCATGCACGACCACGCCGGGCCGCTCGAGGGTCTTGAATCCGGATAGCGTGACCCTCACCGTGTAGGTATCCGCCTGAACCGTCGGGAACATGAAATCGCCCTCGGCAGACGTCGTCGCTTCCTGGCTCGTGCCGCGGGTGGCGCTGGCGAGCGTCACTGTGGCGCCAGGTATCACGGCATTGGAACTGTCTTTCACGACACCGGACATCGTCGCAGTTGTTATCTGCGCCAGTACAGGACCCGCTGTCACGACAATCGTTGCGACGAGCGCCACGATGGCCCACACACCCGTGCGACCCAGTTTCATAGAGGCCTCCAGCTATTCTGGTAACGGAACAGTGTGAATTTCAGAGGAACCGCCGGGTTCCGTCAATACGCCTTGTTGCAGGACGGACATGGGCGTTGTGAATCGGACTTTTCGCAGTTCCTTGCCGGAAACAAACCACCCACCATTGAGAACAGCTGACACGCCAACCCGCAGACGCTAGACTGCTGTCGTGTCAGCACGTTTCGACTGGAAGCGCCTTTTCACACCGCTCGCCCTCTGGAGCCTGCTCGTTCTTTTCTTCTCGACGCGGACGGAAGTGCGCGGCGAGCCGTTCGTGTGGATACCGATCACGTGGTTCGAGGCGCTCAAGATTTCGCTGGCGCAGTGGTCTGCATGGGGAGGACTCGCTCTCGTTATCATCTGGATTGACCGGCGGCTTCCCGTTCAGAAAGATGCGCTCGTCAAACGGTTCCTCTTTCACGTGCCGTTGAGTCTCGTCTTCAGTGTGGCGTACACGTATCTGAACTACGCGAACCTTGTTCTCCTCGATGCGCCGCGCGACGCGTCGTTGCTGGCCGGCGGCGTTCTCGCGACTGCATGGCGCGTGATTCCCCGCAACGGCACGTTCTTCTACTGGGTGATTGTGGGCACGTATATCGCCGTTGACTATCAGAAACACCTGCGAAACCGCGATGTGAGAACAGCGGAGCTCGAGCGGCTTCTCTCCGAGGCACGCTTGAATGTCCTTCGAACGCAGCTTCAACCGCATTTCCTCTTCAACGCGTTGAATGCGATTTCGGCCCACATCGAGCACGAGCCGAAAACGGCACGGCTGATGCTCGAGCGGCTCGGCGAACTGCTCAGACTGTCGCTGGATCACATCGACGAGGAGGAAATCCGCCTCGATCAGGAACTGGCCTTCGTCGAAAAGTATCTGCAGTTGCAGGCGATGCGTTTCGAAGATCGCCTCGAGGTCGCCATGAACCTCGACCCGACGGCTCTCGATGCGCTGGTCCCGCCGTTTATTCTCCAACCGCTGGTCGAAAACGCCGTTCAGCACGGCGCAGCGGCACGGTCAACACCGGGAACGATCACCGTCGATGCCTGGCGCTCCAATGGCACAGTCCGCCTGGCAGTCCGTGACAACGGTCCTGGATTACCGGCAGGATGGTCCCTCGAACGCAACGAAGGAATCGGGATCGCCAACACCCGGGAACGATTGCGACATCTGTACGGCGCGCAGCATCAGAGCGTGGAGTTTTCTCCTGAGCCCGGAGGCGGCGTACGGGTGGACCTCAGCTTGCCCTTTCGACCCTCATAACCACCGTCGACGGGAATGGATCGCATCCGAACGGTGATCGTCGACGACGAGAAGCCGGCGCGCACGCGGTTGCTGAGTTTGCTCGAACAGCACAGCGACATCGAGGTGGTTGGCGTCGCACGCGACGGGCGCGAGGCTGTCGCGCTGGTGCGATCGCGGAACCCGACGCTGCTCTTCCTCGACATACAGATGCCAGAGCTCGACGGCTTTGGCGTGCTGCGCGAGATTCCACCCGATCAGATGCCTGTCGCCATTTTCGTGACTGCGCACGATCGGTACGCCGTTCGAGCGTTCGAAGCCCATGCGATCGACTACCTGCTGAAACCCTTCAGCGACGAGCGTTTCGAAGCCGCACTGGATCACGCGCGCAAATCCCTCAGGCATGCCGCCAGGACAGATTGGGTGTCGAAAATCAACAACCTGCTGGGCGACGAAGCCCCCGCCACCACGGGCCCGGGGCCTCTGGAGCGAATCGTGCTGAAATCCGGCGGTCGCGTCACGTTCCTCGAGCTCAAGGATCTGGACTGGATCAGCGCCGCTGGTGTGTATCTTCACCTCCACGTCGGCGACAAAATGCATTTGTACCGCTCGAGTATCAACGCGTTTCTGCAGCGGCTCGATGCCCGGCGGTTCGTCCGCGTTCACCGCTCCACGGTGGTGAATACCGATCGGATTCGAGAGCTTCGGCCACGCGGACACGGCGACTTTACGATCGTGCTGCACGATGGGCACGAGCTTGTGCTGAGCCGTGCGTACCGCTCACAGCTCGAGCGTTGGCTGAAACAACCGCTTTGATTCTGGGAATTTCTATGGCCGCACGCGGAATTGCGCTTCGCGCGCAATTCCTGTCTCGCCGGCGAGCCGCGATGTCGCTTCGATGCGAACCGAGTACACGCCCGGCGCGAGGCCCTTCAGCGGAATGCTGCTGCCATATGCAAACGCGCCAGCTTTCCCTCGCAGTTCCGAGCTCGATCGCTGCTCCTGATGACGAAAAACGGCTTTACGATCGTTCGTCAGTATGCTCGCCGTGATGTCAACCGTGTGCGGCTTGGCCGCTTCGTTGGCGTACACTTCGGCAAAGACGGTCAGTTCATCGCTCGATCGGAATTCCCGCAATGTCGATGGAACGATCGGCAGCCGATCGGCCAAACGCTCCGCCCGGCCAGTGGGCATGCCCCCGGTGGCCACCGAGGTGACCATGAGGCTGCTCATGGCCAGCGGCGGCGCCTCGAGATCTGGCACCTCGAGGTCTGTGAAGATCGTGCCAACGGCGCCTGCGCCCGATTCGCGTGCGCCTATGTGAAGGCGATATTTCCCTGGCGGCAGATCGATGTTCGAGATGGCGCGGAAGCCAGTGCCGATCAAGATGCGCCTGCTTTCCGGCCGGATACGGATGTTGAGATCGAAATGCTCGTTTCCGCGGATCGTCCCCTTCGGGTCGATTGCTCTGACGGAGACTTCCAGCTTGTCCTCGATCCACCCGTCTTTTTCCGCGAACGTGAACCCGGCTCCGTCTACCGTGATCGCGACGGCTACCGAGGAATTCGGCGCGACTCCCCTAAATGACGCGGCGTTGGCGTGCAATGCGAGGCCGCTCGTCTGGATCGGGCGATTCATGGCGTCGGCCAGCTCAGCCGATCCCTCCGCCTTCGCGAGACGGGGCGGGACCGGAGTCTCGCCCTTTCGAGGCGAGACATAACCCTTACGCGCGCGAACCTGCAAGCCGGGTCTGTTCACCCGAACTTCGATCCGCCGGAACCTGTCGTCTCGCTTCTCATTCGTCGGGTAATACCCCAGCATGTAATAGGAGCTGTTGTCGCCCACGACACGATCGAACGCCCCCGCCAGGTCGTTCGAGTTCACTGCCGCGAGGCCCCCGGTTTCGTCGGCTAACACGCGGAGGCTCTCCTGCGAGAACCTGAGTTCCTCCAGCAGCCCGGCGCTATCCAGGCGTAAATTGGGATCCTCAGGTATGTAATTGATCTCGATACCCGTGTCCCCCATGTTCGTGAGTCCACGGGGATCGATGCTGTAGATGCTGACGTTCGCTCGCGAAGCGGCCGTAATCGCGTCGCGCAGATCGCCCTCGATCGAGACACCGCGTCGGGCATTTCCGCTGATCTCCCGCCACTCTTCGAAGTTGGTGGTCGTGTAGCTGATCCCCTCGCTGATGTACACCATGGCCTTGCGCCGGCCGTGCACACCCGACAACGACTCCGCGAGGTTCTTGAGAGTGAGCAGCGTATTACGTGCCCGCTGGCCGCGCTGAACGTCGTACGCGTCGTTAACAGGTTTTCCCAGCTGTCCGAGATCGTTACCGGTCAGATCCCTCTCCCGCCGGTAACTGTCGAGCCTTTCCAGGACCGCGGATCTGAGCTTCTGCCCGACAAACGTGTCGACCGCCGCGACGAGGAGGCGCCGGTTCGACGTGAAATCCTGAGCGGCTTCGAACCGCCCGCTCGTGGTGACGACGGCCGCGAGATCGGTGTCGGCGAGGCGCTCGATGAAGCGCCGCGCCGCAGCCTTCACCAATGCCGTGCGCGCCAGATCGGTGTGCATATCGTCGAGGACGATCAGGTACAGCCCGCCCTGGAGCCCACCCGCGTTGGTCGACACGTCTGGCTCAATCGGCTGCGAATCCAGGGTCGACGGCCGGAGGCGCTGAATGGGGAGGCTAACCAGCGAAAAGCCAGCCACCTTCTGGGGCCGGCCATCTTCGAGGATCTGAAAATCGTCCCTGCCGAGCGTGCTGACGAAACGGCCCTGCTCATCGGTGACGACCGCACCGACCTCCACGAAATTGACTTCGACCTTGAAGCTGACCGGCGGGGGTTCCTGTGCCCAGACGACGCACAGTGAGGTGACGAAGCCTACGAGAATCGCTAGCTGATGTTTGCGCATCCTTCTTGGATTGTACAAGACCCCAAGGTCGGGGCGAGAGCCCCGACCTTGGGGCACCACACTAGAACATGTACCTGACAGCGAACTGCATCTGGAACGGCACCGCGTTCCCCGTGGCGAAGAGCGATCCAAACGTCGTTGCCCCGAAGCTGCCGTCCGGCGGCTGGAAGTTCACCCAGTTCGCGATGTTGTACATCTCGATACGCAGCTGGATGGACCGCGCACCCGCCTGGGTCAGAATCTTGCTGAACCCCAAGTCGATGCGCTTCTGCGACGGACCGTGCATCAAGCCCGGGGGCGTGTTGCCCGCGGTCAACGCCGGCTGAATCTGGAACGCCGCCGTGTTGAACCACTTCTGGATGGTCCGTTCACTCGCCGGCAGGTTCGGATCGCCGATCAGATTCGGGCGATCGGTGCCGCCGACGTTCGTCTGCGCCGCGCTATTGGTGATGTTGAAGGCGATGCCGGACGAGAAGTTCGCCGTAGCGTTCACCTGCCATCCGGCGAGCAACGCATGGGCCACCCCGCGGAGGTTCTCCCCCGCGGGCAAGGCATAGCTGGCGACGCCCACCCAGTGATGCCGGATGTCGTAGGTCGGCGTGTCGCCCCACTCAAAGACGCTCATGTCCCAGCCCGACACGCCGTAGGAACGCCCATGCGCCCACGTGTAGTGGGTCTGGAACGTGAGGCCTCTCGACAGGTTCCGCCTGAACATCAACTGGCCTGCGTCGTAGGTCCGCTTGCTGGTGCTCCCGCGCTCGGTGACGTTCGTCAACTGCGGGTACTGCGAGAAGAACGGCCGCCGGGCCTGCACCCCTCCCGGGCCGATCTGGGGCAGGTTGATGTTGATGTTCGTCTCGGCCCGATCGATCCGCGCTCCGATGTAGCCCGCCGACAGGACGTTCTCGCCCAGCTGCTTCTCGACGAAGAAGTTGAACTGCTTGGCGCGCGTGTTCTTGTAGTCGGTCGCCTGCATGGTGAGCGTGCCGGCCGGGGTGGCCGGGTTGTCGAAGACGTACGGCGGCGGAATGTCCGCGAGAAACAGGTTTGGGACGCCGTTGGAGGTCGCGGCGCTCGTCAGCGGCCCCCAGTTCTGGGTGAACGGCGGGTTCTTGAGAAACGATCCCGCCCCGTGTTGATACTGGTTGTAGGCCATCCCGAACCCACCGCGGAACACGAACTGGTGCGGCGCCGTCGCCGAGAACCCGAGTCGCGGCGCCCAATTGGTGTAGTCGGTCTTGACGCCGACATACGGATCCTCGTCGGTGGCTACCACCATCGCATACTTACCGTCCGGGCCCTTGCGGAACGCCGAAATCTGGTTATCCACCTCGCTGACCGGCGTGTAGAGCTCGTAGCGCACTCCGAGGTTCAGCGTCAGCCAGTCGGTGGCCCGCCAGTCGTCGTTGAAGTACAGCGAGCCCTCGTTGTTGCGGTTCCTGGGGTGAATCGGGAAGTGGATGCGCTGCTCCGTGCTCGGGTACCCGAGCATGAACGACGCGAAGGTGTTGCCGCCCTGGCTGGTGCTGCTCCGCGTGGGTCCGGTGTCAAACGTCCACGTGGCTCGCGGCGACTGGGACTGCTGCACGGCGTAGAGCTGCCAAATCAGCCCGGCGCCGAACTTGATGCTGTGCGCACCCTTCAGTTTCGTGATCGAGCCCGCAATTTCGTGATTGTGGTTCTCGGTCACCATCGGGATGAACAGCGGGTCGCCAATCCCAGAATAGGTGGCAATCGGTAGCATTTGCAGGAACGGCGCCCCGTCCGTGATCGGATCGCTCGGATTGTTGACGCCGCGGAACCCCAGGAAGGTGCCGAGATCGGCCGCGTTCTCCGGCGGACGGTACGACCCCGTAAACGGCCGGACGTAGTTGTACTTGACCTCCGTTATCAGCGTCGGGCTTTGGACGCGCGTCCAGTTCGCGATCACGTTGTGTGCGTAGGAGTGATAGGGACCGGAGAGGATACCCGTCCCGCCGTTGAGGACGCAGGTGGGGGCGATGGTGCGCGTCTCGGTCCCGGTGGTCTTCGTGACGGGGTTGAACGGGCCCGTGACAGTGGCCTTGGGACACTCATCGGGGGCATACCCGTTCGTCAGGTTCCACGAGGCCCGCGTGAAGATGCCGTCCTTCTCGTTGAACCGGTGGTCGATCCGGACGTCACTCGTCTGGTTGCTCTGCCAGCCTTCGCCGTTAAACGCCTGGTTGTTCGCGACCCCGGGGCTCGTTGGCGTCGGGTAGAGTTGCATCAGAAACAACGCCTGCGGATCGATGCGGTCTCTCGGAATGATGTTGCCCTGAAACGGCGTCCGTGGCGTCGAGAGCGGATCGTAAATGACGACCGGCGTCGGCAAGCTCAGCAGCTCGGAGAAATCGCCGGTGCGCATCTTGACCGTCGGCACCGTGGTGACGGTCGGCCGATACTTGAGGATGCGGCCCATGTCGTAGGTCGCGAAGAAGAACGTCCGGTTCGCCTTGATCGGCCCCCCGATGCTGCCGCCAAACTGATTCAGGTGATTGATCGGCTTGTTGGGGGCGAAGTAGTCCTTCGCGTCGGTCCGCTGGTTCCGGAAGTAGTAGAACCCCGACCCGCGAAGCTGATTACCCCCCGACTTGGTGATGATGTTGATCACGCCGGCTTCCGTCCGGCCGAACTCCGCCGAGTACAGGTTGGTCTGGATGACGACCTCCTGAATCGCGTCGATCGACGGCTTGATGCCCATGCCGCCCTGCACGCGCTCGGTGTTGTCCATCCCGTCGATCATGTGCGTGTTCTGGCCCTCGGCGGCGCCGTTGATGGAGGTGGCGGAGGTCTGGCGCCGGTCGTCAGGGCGATTGCCGGTGGTCACCGCCCCCGCCGCGCCCTCGCTCGCCCCCGGGGTCAACTGCACGATGTTGACGATGTTGCGGCCGGAAATCGGCACGTTCTCCACTAACTCGAGTCCCAGTCTCGACGACACCCGCGACGTGTCGGTCTGCAGCAGCGGGGCTCCGCCGCTCACGCTCACGGTTTCGGCGAGGGCGCCAAGTTCGAGCTTCACATCCACGCGCGTCCGGTCACCGGTTCGCAACTCGACCTTGGATCTTTGGGTCCCGAAGCCCGTGAGCTCGGTCTTCACCTCGTAGGTCCCGATGGGCAACGCCGTGAACGTGTAGTCGCCGCTGTCGGTGGTGACAGCCGTACGAGGGATATTCGTCCCAAGATTTGTTGCGGTCACGGTGACGCCCGGCAGCACGCCACCACTGGAATCGGCTACCCGGCCGACGATGTCGCCGGTGCCCTGCGCGAAAGCCGCCGACGCGTATCCGAACATTAGTACGAGAAGCATCAGGGTGCGACGCACGTGGCGCACTTCGGTCATAGAGTCCCTCCTGCTGAGCCGGACGAGCCAGTATTCCTTTGGCGGTTGAGGCGCCTAGTATAGGAGGACGGTAGCAATCGATTTGTAGCAGATTGTGCGCGCCACGCGGTTTGTTACAGGACGGACTCCGGTGTTGCGGGCCGGCCTCGTCAGGGGGCCGGGCGAAGCGGTCTGGGCTTGGGCCGGGACGAGTCCTCCTCTGAGATGCCGCTCAGGCAGTAACCGTCTCCGTGAGCCGTCCGTAGGTAGTGCGGATGCCGGGGATCCTCCTCGATCTTTCTGCGGAGCCGGGCGATGGCGAAATCAACCGTTCGCGTAAGGATGTCGTTGTCGAGATATCCCCAGACGGCGCGGAGCAGCTCGTTGCGATGTACCACGACGTCGCGCCGATCGGCAAGATAACTCAACAGCTCGAACTCGCGATGCGTCAACTGAATGTCGTGACGCCCGCGCGCCGCGTGCTTGTTGACGAAATCGATGGACACCGATCCGAGTCGAATCCGGCTGACGGTGGGCCGTGCGCGCCGAAGCACGGCGCGAATGCGCGCCAGGAACTCCTCCGAGTCAAACGGCTTGGTGATGTAATCGTCGGCGCCAAGCGCCAACCCTTTCAGTTTTTCCGCCCTCTGAGTACGCGCCGTCAAAACGATGATGGGTACCTGGCCGACCGAACGCAGAATCGGCAGCAACTCCAATCCGTCATGGTCTGGCAACGTGAGATCGAGAACGATCAGATCGGGGATCGTCGTGCGCGCGCGCCTGACTGCTGACGCGCCGTCGGCGGCGACGTCGACGGCGTAACCTTCGGACTGCAGGTTGTCTCGAAGCACGAGACGAAGAGTCGGGTCGTCTTCCACAACGAGAATCCGATGGGCCATTGCCGTCAACACACTGGTAACCCAATCACGCAACGGGTTCCCGACCCCAGCGCGCTGTCAACCGTCAGGGTGCCTCCGTGGTCGGCGATCACCTTGCTGGCGATCGCGAGTCCCAACCCGCCTCCGTCGGCCGGTGCGAAGGCACGACTCGCGATGCTGTCA
Organism: Vicinamibacterales bacterium; assembly: GCA_963782595.1. Lineage (GTDB taxonomy): Bacteria > Acidobacteriota > Vicinamibacteria > Vicinamibacterales > JAMQPK01 > JAMQPK01. Next base: position 420,343 of record CAWAKJ010000001.1, read on the forward strand.
CGAAGCGCCGCGAGTTTTTTTGCCGAGATACCGCATCCGTTGTCTTGCACTTCAATCTGAGCACTCGGTCCAACGCGCCGTACTGCGATGCGAAGATGCCCATCCTCACCATTGCGTGCATGACGGAGACCGTTGTCGATCAAATTCTTGAGTGCCAGCACCATCGCTCGCTGATCGGCACGCACGAACGGAAGGTCTTCAGGCAGGTCGACATCGACCCGGACGCCGTTCTCACCCAGCCGCGGTTGAAAGCCCTTCACGGCTTCGTCAACCAGCTCCGCCGCAGCCATGGGCTCGAACGCATACGTTTCGGTTACGTCCGTGATACGCGCATAAGCGAGGAGATTATCCACCTGACGGCTCAAGTGGGTCGCTTCCTGCATCAACAAGTGTGGGTATTTACGATAACGCTCGGAGGTTACCTGTAACTCGCGTTCCAACGTCGCCGAGAGAGCGTGGATGTTTGCAAGCGGCGTCTTCAGGTCGTGCGTCACCGACGAGACGAACCGTGATCGCATCTCCGAGAGCCTGGCGTCTTTCAACACGGTCCTCCGGGCAAGCACGAGGCTCACGGCACAGACAACGACGGCTACACAAATTGCCAGGAATGTCGCATCCGCCCGCCGATGCGCCGACAGCAGCATCGGATCCCGCGACGAGCTGACGCGCAGCTTCCACCGCCGCAGATCGATATCAGGCGGCATATCCGACGCCGTGTCCGAGGAGTCCATGAAGAGCAACGGAAATATTCGCTCGGCGAGGGGCGCGGCATCAATCGCAGGGCCGACGACCGCACGGTTCGTGTCGTCAAGGAGCGCGACGTCCTGCGTGAGTCCACCGCTGGCGCTTGGTCCAATGTCCCTGAGGATGTCGGCGAAGTACTGGGTCCGAGCCCAGTCAAGGTTGACGGTGAATCCTCTCACCGATTCCAGGTGCTCGCGAAGTGGATCGGCATAGTTGAATCTGGCGACAATTTGATAGGGGACGCCGTCGAACTCAGTATGGAAGACGCCGTACCGTTGTTGGGCGGCGATAGATACCAGGAGGCGCTGCCGCACGTGCTCGCTGATGGCCGGCTCGATCACGACCGCGATCGGAGAATTGATCGTTCGATGTCGGTTGGGCATCCACGGCGGGAGCCGCGTGCTTCGACTGAAGAAGATCATGCCGTTGTTTCCGCCACGCCACGTAAAGAACGATTCGGGATATGGATAGCGGGCAAAGGTGGTGGCCACCTGCTCCGTCATGTCCAGGTCAGCGGTGTCATATGGCAACGGAGCGTCCCAATCGCGGTTGGCGAGAATCATCGCCTGGACGCCATGCATGTCGCGGCTGATCGCCTTAATGATGAGATCCGCGCTCTCTTCGGTCTGGTGAGTGATACGAGTGGCGACTCCCTGCTCCCACTCACGCGTTGCACGATAGCCAGACGCCAGGAGTATCGTGACGCCGACAAACACGAGAATCGACAGGAAGTTCCATGCTCGCGCAGCAAAAGCGACCATCCGGCTGGATGTCATCGATTCATCTCTCGCTCACGGTAGTACCTGGCGGCCCCCGGATGCAGTGGGATCACGGTTGCCGCGGCGCGATGCGGATCCACCTGGCGACGAACACGGTGGGGCATTTCTTCGAAGATCGCGCGCGTGAGCTCGTAGACGAGATCGGTGTCGAGGTCCGCGCGACAGACGAGCAGGAGGTCGACACCTACGGTATGCAACGGAACGTCCTGCCCCGGATAGGTTCCGCGGGGAAGCAAGGTTCGCCTCAACAGCGGATAGTGGACGCGAAGGCGGTCGACCTCTGGGCCCTTGACCTCCATCAGGTGGGCGCCGCCGCGAAGCGCCCGCACGACGAGCTCCTGTGGCGGGGATACCGTCGCAATCACGGCGTCCACCTCTCCTTTCAGCAATTTGTCGACGGCGATGTCGTACGCAGCAAACTCACCGGTAACCGCGGATGTCGGCACACCCGTGCTGTTGACCAGGCGCTCTCCAAGAGCGCTGTTGCCGCCGGTGGGATCGCCGAACACAACTCGCATGCCTCGAAAGCCCCGGCTTGTATCCACCGTCGGCCCAATCAGGACATGGACGACCGCACGGCTCCAGAGCGCGATTCCGCGAATGTTCTGCAACGGGGCGGCGTGCCCCGGCAACCCATCATAGAACGCCGCGTACGTGACGTCTGCCACGACGTTCGCCACGTCGACCGAGCCGCGCTGGAGGGCCTCGAGACGCTTTCGCGCGTCACCGATCGTCACCACCTGCACCGAAAACTGCGGCAGCTTGAGGAAGGCGCTGAGAATTTCGGTCGGGCGCATCGAGATGCGCAAGGCCCGGCGCTCCGTCGGCGATTCGACGGCCGCCCGAGTACCACACGCGCTCAGCACGGCGACCACGATCAGCGCAAGCGCCGCTTTCCTGCTCAACATGACTGGAGAAGCAGCGATTTTATCCGATGTAGACCGGCGCGTGCGGATCGGACGCTTCCGGCTCGACGGGACCTATCGGGGCGTAGGTAGCGTGAACACCCAGATAGCCCCGCCGTCGGGCACATCAGGAAACTCGCCCGGGCGAATGCGATTGAGACGTGCCTGGACGCCTCGCGCATCGCCGCCCCATCCCGACATGACGGCAACATACTGCTTGCCGTCGACCATGAACGTCGCTGGTTGGCCCATGACGCCGGAATTGGTCGGTATCTGCCACAACAGCTGTCCAGTCGTCGCATCCAGCGCCCGAAACATTCTGTCTGCGGTTCCGCCCCCGAAAACCAGTCCCCCCGCGGTCGTGAGGATTCCTCCCCAATTGGTCGAGTTGGCAAAGTTGTACGACCAGACCTTCTTGCCCGTGTCGACGTTCCAGGCCGCTGTCTCTCCGATGTGGTCGGCGCCCGGCACGATAAGCAACTCGTTCCGTCCTCCGGTGTAGGTCCTCCCGACGACATAGTCGGGCTTCAAGCCCGTCATCCGCGAGCACAGGTTTGCGGACGTCGGAATATAGATGAGTCGGGTTTTGGGATTGAACCCCGCGGGCTGCCAGTTCTTTGCGCCCAGATACATCGGACAGAACTCGACGGTCTTGCCCACGGCCGGCTTTCGCTCCGGATCGTATTCAACACGGCCCGTCTTGGAATCGACGCTCTTGAAGGCCGTCTGCAGGACATACGGCTGCGCGTCGACGAACCTGATCGGCCCCTTCGTTCGCTCGAGGTTGAAGATGTAGCCGCTTCGCGAGACATTGACGAGACCAGTGATGGTCTTGCCATTCCGCGTGTAATCGATGAGCAGCGGCGGAGACACTTCGTCCCAATCGAAGGATTCGTTCGGGTTGTATTGGAAGTGGCCGACGATCTTCCCGGTCGACGCATCAATCGCGATGGTCGACGCCACGTAGAGATTGTCGCCAGGCCGCAGATCGCCCATCCACGGCCCACCGTTGCCCACGCCCCAGTAGAGGAGATTCGTGGCCGGGTCGTAGTTGCCGGACACCCATGTGGGGCCGCCACCCGTCTTCCATTCCTCGCCTGCGGCAGGCCACGTGTCGTGTCCCGGCTCGCCCGGTCCTGGAATCGTGAACGCCCGCCACGCTTCTTTTCCCGTTTCGGCGTCGTACGCGGCAACGAAACCGCGGATGCCAAACTCGCCGCCCGATATGCCAACGGCGACTTTGCCGTCGGCCACGACCGGAGCCGCGCTCATGTAATAACCCTTCTTGTTGTCCTCGACGGTGGCCGTCCAGACCTCCTCACCTGTCCGCGCGTTGAGGGCCACGAGTACGGCAGCGTTCGACGCGAAATAGATCTTGTCGCCATACAAGGCGACACCGCGGCTGACCGGGTGCATGACGATCGCTCCCGGCGGCAGCTCCCGCCGGTAGCGCCACAGCTGCGTCCCGGTTTTCGCATCGATGGCAATCACCTGATTCCCAGGAGCCGACACGTACATCACGCCGTTGTTGATGACCGGGGCGGCCTCATGCGCTGCCACTGCTCCAGTGCTGAACACCCACGCCAGCTGGAGCTGCCCGACATTTTTCTGCGAGATCTGGTCGAGCGGACTGAAGCCCCAGCCGTTATAGGTGCCGCGAACGTGGAGCCAGTTGCCGGGCTCCGGGATCTTGAGACGATCGGTGGTGACTGGCTTGTAGTCCTTCAGAATGGCTGGGAGAGGCGCGTTGACCGGCGGTAACGGCTGCTGCGCGGAGCCGGAGAACGACGTGACGCAGAGAACTGCACCGAAAAGCGACGCAACCGAACGCACATGTGATTGTGTTTTCATCGAAACTCTTCCTATTCGTCGAAACGGATCGAGCCTGCAAACGGCTTCGCGACGACGAGCACCTCGCCGTTGAGTTTGAGAGGGAGCACGGGCAGCGGCCGTGACGCCGGACCAGCGATCGCCCTGCCGCGCGCCCGCGCGTCGAAATCAGACGCATGACAATCGCAAGAGAGAATGCCGGTTTCGGGAATCCACGTGGCCACGTTGCAGCCAGCGTGAGGGCACAACGCACTGAATGCGGAAACTCCTCCGGCGCCATCGGCGGCAGCGGCGCCGCCAAGCGTCGCGGGATCTATCCTGACGAGCAGGAGTTCATTGAGACGATTGCCGCTTCTGACGACCTTGCTGGCGGGCGCCATCGGCCACGCGGAAATGAATTTCGCGTCGCCGGACACATCGCCGGAGGTCAACGGGGTCAATACCGGATCGCCCACCTTGACGAGAACGTCATCTTCCTGCGGAGGCATCGACGCGGGGTCGCTTTGTCCCAACACGACGGCTGGGAAGATCGCGACCCCGCAAAGTCCTCTGACGCTTGCTTTCAACATCGAACGACGAGGCGTCGCTCGTGAGCATTCGAGACACCGATCCGTCATAGCCCCCCGGCCGTCAGAACTGAATCAGAACTGCAGTCTCACCTGAAGCTGTGCAGACCGATTCGGCCACGCGCCGTTCGCGGCACCAAATCCGGCGGTCTCCGGCCGAATACGCGCGGTGTTCAACGAGCCATCGGCGTTGTACTGGTTGTTGGTCACCGTCGTCGGTGTCGCAGGACTGTTGTACGTCGCCTGGGTCTGCGCAGCGTTATAGACGACGGTATTGAAGGCGTTGAAAAGGTCGAAGCGGAGTTGCACGGTACGGCCGCCCCCGAGCGTGATGTTGCGGTTGATTGCGAAGTCCCAGAAGTTCAGGTTGCAATACCGCAACAGATTCGCGCCCGACTCGTTTCCGATGCTGAAATAGCCTGGTCCTGAATAGGCTTCCGTGTTGAACTGCTTGTATTGATCGCTCGAACAGCCGCTCCCTGGATCGCCGGTGACCTTGATGCGCGCCAGGTAGTTCGGCGACCCGGTGAGGTTTACATTCGATCCGTTTTGCTGGTAGGAATAGCGGGCGTCATACGTCAAGCCCGACCCGCCGGTGTAGACGCCAGACAACTGCCAGTCGTTTAGCACGGCCCCCACAACCTTCAGGGCCGGACTCGTTCCGCCCAGCCTCGGCAGCTCCCAGACGAAGTTGCCCTTGATGATGTGCGGACGATTGCCGGCTTGGGCGACATTCCCGCCTGCCGCGGAGTGGCTGAGCAACTTGTCGAGCTCCGGCTGACGCGGATCGTCGGAAAAGCTGCCATCGGCATTGTGGACGAAGTGCAGGGGTGAACTCGTATTCCCGGTCGAGCGCAGGCTCCACGTCCAGTTCAGTCCGGCCTGCCAGCCGCGGCTGAACCGCCGGTTGAAGGATGTCTGGATTGAGTCGTACTGCGTCCAGAATCGCGGCCAGGACGAGTAGACGGTGCCAAGGCCTCTAAAGGGACGCAGGAGGTCCGTTCTGAGGGCAGTGGCTCCAGGAATCGCGCTCGTCCCGAGCGTCGGATCCTGATTCTGCGGCAGATACGCAGCACCCAGGTCTGGCGCATTGAGGTCCAGGGCACTCTCGACAGTCGTCAATCCCGAGGCTCCGTAGGCCAGCTGGTTGTAGCCGTGCGTACCCACGTACGACACGTCCAGCGACGACGAGAACGGCAACGCCATCTGCACGCCGGCGTTCCACATCACGTTCGTCGGAATTTTCGCATCGTAGTGGAAGACCGACAGCAGAGGTGGAGCAATCGTTTGGAGCCCCTGCGGCGGTATGGACTGCAGGGTTGAAAACTGCACGGTCGATACCTGGCCGGTGGGGGGATTGCCTGCCTGCGCAAAGGTGTACTGGCCGGAAGGTCTGTCAAAGAACACACCGCCGGCGCCGCGGACGACGAACTGTTGTGCACCGGTGACGTCGTAGGCAAAACCGACACGGGGCGCGAGCGCAATCGCCGGCCAGGTGTAGTTCGTCTTTGGGATCCCCTGACCTGCCTGGAAGACACCGTTGAGCAGGACGCCGGTGTTCGGGACGATGGTGCCGACGAGCGCCGCCGTGTTCGCGCCGAGCGATACCTGGGTTCTCGGATCGAGGGCCACGCGGTTAGCGGCCGGACACGGCCGGGTCGCCGACGTGCATCCGGGGCCATAAAGCAGGGGGGCCTGGCTCGCTGACCACTTGTCCGGGAGGAAGTTTGAAGGCTGGAAGTTTACGTCATACTGCGGCCCCTGGTGGGTAATGCGGAGGCCGTAGTCGAGCGAGAGCTTGCCATTCACCTTCCAGGTATCCTGCAGGAATGCTTCGATGCTGTCGTAGACCCAGTTCCCCTCAATGAACCTGGCCTGCTGCTCGTACGTCGAGAAGATCCCGAGCGCGGCGTTCGCGAAGCCGAAGCCCGAGTCGAGCGGATTGTTGCTGTCGTTGCCGAAGTTAATCCTCCCCTGGAACGGAACCGACCCGGATGCGCCGTAGATCTGCACCTTCCGCGAGTGGTCCCACTGGACCCCGAACTTGAAAGTGTGGTTCCCCGCGAGCTTCGTGATGCTGCTCGCCAGATTTTGCGTGCGAACGTAGTCGATATTGTTCCGATACTCGAGACTCGGTGGCGCCATCGCGGCGCTTCCAACGCGGCTGCCCCAGAGGAAGACGGGTGGCAACAGGACCTCGCCGTTCACCATGAACGGCGAACCAGTCTTCTCGATGATGTAGTAGTCCCAGGAGTCCGGCGGGACAATGCCCGCGTCAGGAAACAACAGCGGAAAGTCACACAAGCCCACATTGCACCGGTTCGTGACCGAATTGTGGAACAACGGATTGAGCTGGTTGATGTCGTTCATCCCATAGGTTGTTTCCAGAATGGTCGACGAATTCAGCGTGTAGACACCGGTTATTCCCGGCGCGCGGCGCGAGTTCAGCTTCTGGAAGTTATCGTTGAACCCAGGAATCGTGCCTGGCACCGGCTTCGAAGTGGCGATCTGCATGGCAAGCCGTGCCGAGATCCGAAACTTGCCAGACGCCTGGTAATCAACGCGGCCCATCGGCTGCTGGGTGGTGCGGTTGTCTTCCGGCGCCACTGTCCGATGGTTGAAGTTCAGGCCGGTCGTATTCGGCTCTGGAAACATCTTCAGAACGTTGAGCCCGAGCTGATAGAGGCGGTTCTGAGGAATGCGCCCGAGTACCCCGCCATCCTGAAAGCAGCCTCGTGTATCGGCCGCCGAGCAGTTCAGACCCGTGCTCACGTCTCTGATGAACGGGAAGAGCGCGCCAGTATTGTCTCTCGACTGGGAGAAATCCCCTTGACGCTCGAGCAGGGTCGGCAAGCGGAACAGGTTGACCGCGCCTCCCGTCGTACGCGGTGCGAACTGATGGGAGTAGAAGAAGAACAGGCTGTTCTGCCCGCCCGGCTTTCCAATGGGGCCGCCGACCGTGAATCCGAAGTCCCGCTCTTTCGACACAGGCTTCGCAATGCCGTTCTGCACGTTCGACCAGGAGTTGGCATTCCATTTCGAGTTGCGTTCGATGTCGAAGAACGAGCCGTGAATCTGGTTCGTGCCGCTCTTGGTCACGCCGGAAATCTGCAACCCGCTCGAGCGGCCGTATTCGGCCTGGTAGGCTGAAGAGAGGACCTTCACCTCGGCAATCGCATCCATGTTGAGCTGAATACCCTGGCCGTTGCCACCCGGATCAACGTTGGACACGCCGTCGAGCAGGAAGTTCGTGGTGCCTCCGCCGAGACGGGTGATGGCGGCGTTCGCCCCGGCCGTCACGGAGGTGCCGACGACCCCGGGCACGAGCGCAGCGAACGAGGCGAAATTTCGCCCGCTGTTCGGCAGGTTTTCCACCTGCGTCTGGGCGACCGTAAACGACCGTTCGCCGGTCTGGGCCTGGATCATCGGGGCTTCACCAGAAACCAGCACGGTCTCGGCCAATGCGCCGACCTCGAGGCTGAGTGCCGGGACGACTACGCGATCGCCTGGACTGACGGCAATGCCCCTGCGCTCGGACGTCTTGAAGCCGTCCATCGAAACTCTGACCGTGTACGTGTCCCCGGTGATGTTCGAAAATACGAAGTCGCCGGTCGTAGTGGTGACCGACTCCAGACTGGTGCCACGTGCTTCGCTAACCAGCGTCACCGTGGCGCCGGGAATGACACCACCCTGATCATCTTTCACGGTGCCCGTCACTGTGGCGGTGGTCTGCGCGAACGCGACCGCCGAGCTGAGCCAGAGGCACGCGATTGCACTCAACGTTGTCGTAACCATCTTCCGGAATTGCAGAACCATCATGATCTCCCCCAATCTCACCGCAATCACTGTCTGAGCACGATCACTTCGAGCCGCTCGGAAGCGCAAACGCGATGTACCTCGCTCCGGGCTGCGGAGGGCGCGTGTTGCGTTGCGCCGGTGCTCTCCCTGCGCCGCTGGTCGCGATGACGATGTATTGACGACCGTTGATTTCGTAAGTTGCCGGCGTCGCGTTTCCGGTGAACGGCAGCGTCGTTTCCCAGACCAGCTTTCCGGTCTTCTTGTCGAACGCGCGGAACTTCTTGTCGTAGTTCGTCGCCGCGATGAAGACGAGGCCACCAGCGGTCACGATCGGACCGCCATAGTTTTCACTTCCCGTATTCGTCAGACCTTTGGCGACGAGCTCCGGATACTCTCCGAGCGGAATCTTCCATGCGTACTCGCCAGTGTTCATGTCGACGGCGTTCAACGTTCCCCATGGAGGCGTAATCGCCGGGTACCCGTCGATATCCAGGAACTTGTGGTGCCCTGTGAATCGGTACTGCGCGTCCCACGGCACAGGCTTCGCCGTGGCAGCAATGGGCACGGTGGATTCAACCCCGTCTCTGACGTACGAAACGATCGCGTTGGTGTAGTCGGGCGCCAGCGTGGGGAACCCTGCCATGCGGCCCGCGCCGTAGAAAACGACCGCGCGCACTTCGGCCACCGACATTTTCTTGGCGATATCCGCGAGCGATGGAATCGCCGGCGGCGCGCCCGTCCGGTCTTCGCGGTGGCACGACGCGCACTCGCGGTTGTACAGGTCTTTCCCGCTGACGGCAGCGCCTGGCTTCGGGTTCTCGGCCAGCGCATACAGCCACACCATCTCGTTTGAATTCACGTACAACAAGCCGGTCTCCGGATCGAACGCCGACCCGCCCCATTCCGCTCCGCCATCCATGCCGGGGAAGCTCACGGTGTCTTTGCCCACGCTAGGCGGAACGAACTGACCGTTGCTGACCATCTTCTTGAACTGGGCCATCGCCGCCGCATGCGCCTGAGGTGTTCGCGTGGTCACCATGTCTGAAGTCAGCAACTGTCTGGCAAATGGCTCGGGCTTGGTCGGCAGCGGTTGCGTCTCCGACGCGACCTCGCCGGAGATATTGCTCGCCGGATACTTCTTGTACTCAATCGGAAAGAGCGGCGTGCCGTTGGTGCGGTCGAACACGAAGACGTGCCCCGTCTTCGTGGTGATCGATACGGCGTCGACGTTCTTGCCATCGCGCCTGACGGTGATCAATGAAGGAGGCGAAGGAAGATCCCGATCCCAGATATCGTGCTTTACGGTCTGGAAATGCCAGATTCGCTTGCCCGTATTCGCATCGAGGGCGAGCAGGGAGTTGGCAAAGAGGTTGTCGCCCAGCCGATCTCGACCGATAAACATGTTGACGGGATTTGCCGTCGCCACGTACACGATGCCGCGCCGCTCGTCGAGACTCATGCCCTGCCACGAAGCAACGTTGCCCGTATAGGTCCAGGCATCTTTCGGCCACGTGTCGTATCCGAACTCGCCCGGGTGCGGCACCGTGTGGAACGTCCACTGGAGCTTGCCGGTCCGCGTGTCGTACGCGCGTATGTCCCCTGGCGCCACAGGCAGGTTCTCGCCGGTGCGCCCCGCGAAAATCACCAGATCCTTGAAAATGACGGGCGGGTGTCCGAGTGCGCCCGCGGTACCCTCGGGACCGCCGCGCAGGTCGGCTCGGAAGTCGATGCGCCCGCCGAGTCCAAACTTTGGATCCGGCTTGCCAGTCTTGGCATCGAGCGAATAGACGTACTCCCGAACGCCCGCGAAGATCCGCTCGTCCGATCCGCTGCGCCAGAGGGCGACACCCCGATTGTTCCCCCTGGCAGGAGCGCCGGAGTCGAACTGCCAGAGCTGCTGCCCAGTCGCGGCGTTCACGGCGAAAATTTTCTGGGCGGGCGTATATCCGTAAAGAACGCCATTGACGATGATCGGATTCGTTTCCAGCGTGCCCGCACCGTCGCTGACGTCATAGGTCCAGGCGACCTCGAGCTGATTGACGTTGCTCGCGTTGATCTGTTTCAGCGGCGAATACCGCATGCCACCGTGGTCGCCCGCGGCGACGGGCCACTCCACGCTCGTCGTCGGCGATTGCGAATGCATGATGGATATCATCACGATGAGATATCCGGCGATGACGGCCCACAGTTTCCACAGCTTCATGTCGACCCCTGCCTTCAGAATGTTGCGATGGGATTCAGTACCGACCCGGTGGCGCCCGGTACGGCAACTGGCGACGCCGTGACCAGAAATTCCCACCGCTTGCGCCTGGCAGCCTCTCGACCGACTGCTTCGAGATCGAGGTTGTCGAAGATAGGCGCGCCCATCGCGATGAGCGACAAGGCGTGAATCGGCTCGGTAATTCCCTCGATGCCAGACGGACGGACATCCTGGGCGCCGTCACTGCCCAGAATCGCGATGTCGCGATCCTTCAGCCATTTCGCGCAGGTGATGTAAAGCCCGGCCAGCTGACTGGTGTTATAGGGACCTTTCGAATCTCTGAGCGCCCAGCGTCCCGTTCGAACCAAGACCGCGTCACCGGGCTCGATCTTGAGACGCGCCTGCTTGACCCATGCATCGAGATCTTCTGGATAGATCCGTGTGCCCGGTTCGAGGTACTCGACACCCTTCAATCGGGGAATATCGATCAGCACGCCGCGTGTGACGATGCCGTCCTTCCACGCAAAGATTGACCCCTTGTTGCACGCCTGCTCGGTCACCTCCGTCATCGGCATGCCGTTGAACATCAGGCCTTTGTAGGCGCGATGACAGAACGCATCCATGTGCGTGTGGACCAGGCCGTGATACGAGATCGTGTACGTGTCAGAGGCGCCACTGATATCCGGCGGCGGGGCGCCAGGATTCCCGCCACGCCGTGGGGTCATGACGCGCGTGATAGGCCTCGGATTATCGAGAGCCTGTTCGATTTCCGCTATGCGCGCCATCGACACCGAAACACCGTCTTTGACCGAGCGGAGCGCTTCTTTCCTCTTCTCGGGCGTAATCAGATTCACGGCGCCCATCTGGTCGTCCTTACCCCAACGACCCCAATTGGAAAGTTCCTTCATGAGTCGATCGAAGTCCGCGCGTGTCGCGTTGTGATTCGAAGCCTCCTGGGGTGGCGCAGCCAGGAGAGATAGTGCGCAACAGCCACCGACGAGAACAAACGCGAAGCGAGCGACGACGTTGCGAATGTGGCGCGTCTTGATCGCGGCCATACGTTCTCCTATGCAGAACAAACCGGTAGTTTTCTGGCGTTGGCGGCGAGTATAGGATGGCGATGGGAGAGGAGTTGTAGCAGATTGTGCGCTGCTAATCGCTCTGAGAATCGGTCCGAGCGGCCTACGACAAATTACGACAAATGCCGAAGGACGTGTTCCACTTCGCGCGGCGATCCCAATAGGACGCTGGTGCGTTGATGAATGCCTTCCGGCTGGATGTCGAGAATGCGCGCCGAAGGCACACCCTCGACCGCGGAGGGCGCGACCGCCACGCCACCAGCCTGCTCGATAATCATCGCCATCGGGCTCCCTTCGTACATCAGCCGCAGCTTCCCCTTCGGATTCTTTTGTGTCGCCGGATACAGAAAGACGCCGCCCTTCAATAGCGTCCGATGCACATCAGCGACCATCGACCCGATGTAGCGGCTCGAGTAACCGTCGCCGTGCGCCCAATCCAGGTAGCGCTGAATACCCGACGGGAACGTCGAGCGATTGGCCTCGTTCACCGAGTAGATTTTGCCGGCTTCGGGAATCCGCACGCCTCGGGACACGAGCACGAAGGATCCAATCGACGGATCGAGCACGAACATGTCCACGCCCCTGCCCGTCGTCAGGACGAAGACAGTGGAAGAGCCGTAAAGAATGTAGCCTGCGGCTACCTGGCTCGAGCCGCGCTGGCACAACGTCTCGACAGCGCCAGGAATCGTCGGGTCGTTCTTGAGGATTGAGAAGATCGTGCCGACGCCGGCGCAGACATCCACATTCGAGGAGCCATCCAGCGGATCGAAGATGACACAGTATTTGCCGCCGTCAACGCCGCGCTTGAGAATCGTCGGCTCGTCATCTTCCTCTGAGGCCACGACCGCGATGGTCGGGCGGCTGCCGAGGCAGGTCATCAAAATCTTGTTGGCGATGACATCCAGCTTTTGCTGGGTTTCGCCGTGGATGTTGGCCGAACCGTCGTCGCCGAGGACATCTTCGATACGCGCACAACGCACCTTGGCAGCGATCGCCTTTCCTGCCAGAGAAATCGCCGACAGGATCCAGCTGAAATCGCCGGTCGCGCCAGGATACCGCGCCTCCTCCTGAAGAATGTGCGACTGAAGAGAGGTAATGTTCAAGGGCGGCGAGAATTATACGCCCGCTGCGCGCTCACTTTTTCGCGGCCTGCGCCAGCGCGATCGCCTGACCACAGTGGTCGGCAACGGCCAGATAATTCTTCACTCGGACAGAGTTAAGGACGAACGCATTCGGACCCGATGGATTCGCGCGGTTCGCCCCCGCACGTTTGGCGAAATCGATGACGCGGCCATGGTTCGACAACAGAACATCCGCCTTGGCGTTGGCGGCGATGTCGCTGAAACGCCGCGCTGACGCGGAATAGGCCACGACGTTGTCGACCGGCGAGTTGATGCCGACCGACGTGCCGCCCCAGAACGCGGCTGTGTGCGCGACACCTTTATCTCTCACCGGGATCAGCAGCGAAATCGTGCCCAGCGTGTGGCCTGGTGTGACGTGCATCGTAATCGTCGTGTCTCCCAGCGTCAGCTTCTGGCCGTCTGTCACGACCATGTCCCTCTTCGGCACCGGCGAGCTCGCGAACGCACCGCGGGCCGGCTGAGCCAGGAGCTTCCAGTCGGCTTCCGACATCAGCACGCGCGCGCCGAAAGTATCCTGCAGATATTTCACGCCCGCCGAATGGTCGCCGTGGCCATGGGTGACCACGACATATTTAATCTGCTTCGGATCGAGGCCCACCTTTGGCATCGCATCGACGATGAGATCCTTGACGGAGTACTCGTACGTCGCATCGATCATGATGATGCCGTCGGAGGTCTGAATGGCCCACGCGTTGACGTCCTGAGTGGGGAAGACATACAGGTTGTCGAACACCTTCACCGGATCCTGATACCACTGCTCCCGTGGCGGAGGGCCCGACTGCCGGCCGCGCGCCGGGGCGCCGCCGGGCGGTGGGGGCAAAGACGAAGCGCGGCCGCCGGCACCCGTCGCCCCACCACAAAGCTCGCTGAAGAGAATCAGCCACGTATCATCCGCAGCCGCATGCGCTGCGGCGACGTGCGCGGCAATGGTATTTCCACCGGGCTTTGTCTGGCCGAAGCCCGTCACACTCCCACCAACGACGACCACGCCAATAGCGGCCGGCATCCACCACCCTCGCATGAGACCTCCAGTGCTGACTGAAAACTGCCATGACGATAGCAAACAACTCTCCCGTTGGCTTCAGGCCGCCGACTCCGGGATTCCTCGTGCGGAGGGTCGCACCGCTTTCCTTCGCAAATAGAATCGCTCGCGTCCGGACCGGCCCCGGGCAGCCGCCGCGGCCGCTCGATCGTCGAACGCGCGCAGCTCATCATCAGAAAAGATCTCCCGCGGCTCTCGATAGGTGCGGCGTTCCCGGTCCACCAGCGTGAGTTGTCGGCGGTACATTTCGCTGCCCCAGAACTCGAAGCCTGATCCAGCGGGATGGCTGCGATAGATCTCGAGACCCATCCGCGCCGCGAGCAGGGCGATGGCGCGCCGGCTTGGGATGTGGAGGTGACGTGGCGCATCGATCTCGACCCATTCGGCCCCGTAGGCCTCATGCGCTTCGCAGTCCGTCACAGGCACCTCGATACGGCAAACCCCTCTTGGAGAGAGAAGCCCGGCCACGGCCTGCAACGTGGCAATCGGATCCGGCACATGTTCCAGCACGTGGGTTAGCATGATCAGATCGAATCGTCTTGCCTCGCCCAGAAGGTCCGTCGCTGACGCGCGGCGAAGCCTTGGGCACGTCTCCAACGACACCGCAGCATCCGGCATATATGGGTCGATGCCCTCCACTCGGCGGAACCCGTGGCTGGCGAGCTCTTGCACGAGTGCACCCGACCCGCAGCCTACGTCGAGGATGGCCGCGTTCCAGGATCGAACCGGGGATTCGCCGACGTAAGACTTCAGGCGCTCGGCCACGATGCTGTTTCTCGCGCGCGCCAGCCGGCCGAAGATCCCATTCTCGTCGAAGATATGCGCGCGGTCGCAGCGGTTGCCAATCCACGCGCGCAGCTTGCCCCTGTGGGGCTCCGGCGCGTGTCCGACGAGCGAATAGTAGAGGTCCCGGTCATAGTAACGGGCCAGGTCGGACGGGACATCGATGATCTGCAGAGTGCCGCACTGGCTGCAACGGGCGTAGACGTGCTCGGTTCCGAGGCCGAGCATCATCTCGCGTACGACCCAGGCGTGGTTCGCAACGCCGCCGCAGATTCGGCAACGACTCATTAGCCCGGCAGGCGCATGCGGCGGAGCAGAGATGCAAAGCGGGGATCGGGACGCAGCGGATCGAAGAGCGGATCGGCGTTCAACTCGTTGAAGGGTCCCGCGCGTTCGTCAAGCGTCTTGTCCAGCCACTTGAAGGCCGTGTCGTTCTCCCCAAGGCCCACATATGCGAGGGCAATGAAGTAAGGGGCGGCATCTCCACGGGAGAGCACTTCGGACAGCAACGCTCGAGCCTCGACGGTTCTGCCCATCCGGGCATAGATATGCGCCAGCATGGCCGTGTTTGACGGATCCGCGCCGGACAGCGCGAGGCTTTTCTGCAGTTCGGCGACCGCTTCACGATACATGCCTTTGCCAACGTAGGCCGCCGTCATGTAATCGTGGAGCAACGAGTAGTTCCGGTGCATCTCGAGCGCCTTGCGCCAGTGCGCGATCGCCGCATCATATTGCCGGGCGACGTACAAACACATGCCGATGTTCGCGTTGATAATCGGCGAGAGCGGATCGAGCTCAAGCGCGCGACGCATCTCGGCCTCGCCTTCTCTCAACCGACCGCTCAACATCAGATAGTACCCATACCAGTGATGGGCATTCGCGTAGCCCGGGTTCAACTCCAGCGCCCGCCGGTACCCGATTTCAGCTCGCGCCCAATCCAACTCGTAGTTCAGGGCAATACGCGCGCGGGAGGTGTGGCCGTCGGCGAGACGCTCGTCGAGCGCCAGCGATCTCTCCGCGGCGGCAAGCGCCCGCCTCCATGGCTCACCGCCGGCCAGGCTCCAGCCGTAGGATCCATACAACGCGTACGAATCCGCGAGCCCGGCGTAGGCGGGAGCGTATCCAGGATCGAGTCGAAGCGCCTCCTCGAAGTGCTCGATCGCCTGTCGCATGTCCGGTTCCGATCGACGGTTCCAGAAATAGCGTCCCTTGAGATTGGCTTCGTAGGCTTTCGGGTTCACGGCTTTGACTTCCGCGAGGCGCGCGGTCTCGTGCGCCGTCAAGGGCACCGCAATGCGGCTCGCGATGTTCCGCGCGATTTCGTTCTGCAGCTCCAGCGCATTCTGCAGGTCGCGTTCATAGCTCTGTGCCCATACGGTCCTATCCGTCGAAGCCTCAATCAGCTTCAGGTTCACCCGCACTCGTCCTGCGAAGCGCTGTACCGCTCCTTCGACAACCGCATCGACATTCAGCTCGTGCGCAATCTGAGGGACGCTCTTGGTGGTGGTCTTGTAGGTCATCGCCGACGTGCGCGAGATGACCCGCAGGCCGCTGATTTGACCGAGGTTCGTGATGAGCGCATCCGTCATGGCATCGGCCAGATAGTCCTGTTCGTGGTCATCTGACAGATTGCCGAATGGGAGCACGACCAGCGATTCGACGGGATCGGACCTCTCCCACCAGTGCATCCACAACCCGGCACAAGCCAGGGCAGTCACAATCAAAAGGGCCGCTGCAATAGCACGCGAGCGCCAGGCACCCGCCTCTTTGACGCCGGCGTACTGTGCACGCACATCGGCCACAAAACGATAGCCATGGCGCGGAACCGTCTCGATGAAGGACCTCCCGTGAGGGCCCTGTCCCAACATCTTGCGCAGCACGAAGATGGTCTGTGAGAGGTTGGCCTCCTCCACAAAGCTGTCCGGCCACACGATGCCCATCAGTTCAGCTTTGTCAACGACGCGGTCGCGTCGCTGGACGAGTGCGAGAAGGGTGTCGAAGGCTTTGGGGGTCAGCGCGACCGGCTCACCGCTCCTCAATAAGCGGCGCGTCGGCGGCTCCAGCCGATACGAGCCGAACTCGTAGGCCTGCGGCGACGCCGCGGACACTGCCTCTCCATCACCGCCGTGCGTCAGCCGTGCTTTTGACCACATTTGAGCCCGTTTTGAAGCCGCTTTGAAGACTTCAAGGCCGGACGAGTCTACGGTAACCGGTTAGGCGCTCGATTCTATAGCCGCCAGACCGCCGATGTCTGGACATTCAACGTACCGCTCGTTGGAAAGCGGACCGTTCGACATCGCACGCAAGCGGCCAATCGCCCTCGAGGAGGTCGTTATGAGTGTAAGCACGGTGGGTATCGCAATCCTTTTTGCGGGATTGCTCCTCACACCAACGGCCGCTGCCGCGCAACCGGCCGAGACGGAGCGGGACGGCGTGACCGCCGAAGTCGTCGAGCTGCGACAAAGCGGCGGGGTGCTGCGCCTGGCCGTTCGTTTCGCGAACGCAGATGCGGAAACGGCGAACTTCAACGCCTTCGAGGTCGGCCGGATCGCGCTCGTCGACGCGAAGTCCAGGCAGAAGCACCTGCCTCTCCGGGACGCGAACCAGCAATACGTCGCCGGCCCAATCGGCGACGACATCGATGGCGGACGCATCCAGCTCAAGATTCCGGCCAAACGGTCGACCGTCGTGTGGGCGTATTTCGAGCCGGTGCCTTCGGGGACCGTGATGACGGTTCAAATGCCGTACGTGCTTCCGTTCGACAACGTGCGGGTAACAGAAGGAGAGAGCAAGATTTTCTCGGCCGCTCGAGCGATGAGCACCCCCGGAAACGGCGTGGCCACCATCGTCTCGGCGAAACGGGGAGACCAAGTTTTGAACGTGCGCCTGAGGCTGACAGCGGACCGCGGCGAAGATGTCGAGCTTCTAGACTCCTACCTCAGGTATAAGCACGTATTCCTCTTCGACCCGCTCGCGAAGCGAAAGTATCCGCTCGTCAAAGACACCGACGGCGATTTCCAAGCACAACCGGTCCAGGTGCAAGGCGACGGAGGCAGCTTTATCTTCGACTGGAGGAAGACGACGCTGGTCAGCCTCACGTTTCAGGCGCCGCCCGATACGGTGCAGCGAGCCGATCTCCTCCTGCCCCAGTTCGTTCCCGTCGAAGGCCTGATCATCGAGGGCCTTGGTGGGGCGGCGGCCGGGGGGATTGCTGCCGCCGGAAGGACGCTCGGACTGGAAGGCGCGCTGAAGGAACTGAAGGCCGCGGTGACCGCGACAGAGATCAAGATCGATCTCGCAGCGGACGTGCTCTTCGACTTCGACAAAGCGCAGATCAAGAAGGAAGCGGAGCCGAGCCTGCAGAATCTGGCGACCGTGCTGAAAGCCAATCCAGACGCGAAGGTGGCGATCGACGGCCACACCGATGGACGCGGCGCCGACGACTACAACCAGAAATTGTCGGAGGCCCGCGCGGCGAGCGTCAAACAGTGGCTCGTCTCGAACGCTCAGGTGAACGGCGCGAACATCGTCACACGCGGCTTGGGCAAGACGAAGCCGGTTGCGCCAAATGCCAAGCCCGATGGTTCAGACGATCCCGAGGGCCGCACGAAGAACCGTCGTGTCGAGATCGTCGTGCGGAAAGGCGCCTGACGGGAGCGCGTGATGATGCCGACGTACCGCTTCAACCTGGCAAACACCTGCCCCTGAATTGGAACCTCGTTCTGTTCGATGTCGATGAAGCCGGCGTCACCGCCGACTGCACTTTCATGCTCAGCGAGCGCTCGCTGTGCCCCCAGGACATCATCCAGGACTACCAACGCGTCGGCCCGATCTATCTGTGTGAGCCACTGTGGATCGCGTGCAAGCACGTCCTGAATCCGCTGGCGCATTAGTCCATCGATAGAGGCCCTCCCGTCCCACACGTCAATCCGCCTGCCTCTTTTCGTCGCCTCGATGAGGCAGGCCGCCGTTCTCTTACGCGTTTCGTCCAACCGCGTTCAAAACCAGGAACGCCGGCGTTAAAGGGGATGAGATGCGAAGCTGGACGATGGGGCTGACGGTGTTAGTCGGCGTGCTGGCCGCGCCAACGGCAGAGGCGGATTCCCGCGAAACGCTTTCGCTACGCGTTCTCGTCGTCAACCAGGCGGGGGTACCGGACGCGACGCTGAGAGAAGCCGAGCTCCACGCGACGCGCACTTTCTCTGCGGTGGGGATTGCGCTTCTGTGGACAAACACAAAACCTGCCGAACCATACGACGAGGCTGCCGCGCAAGCGAGGATCGTCATCGCTCCGGATTCGCGGGTCAAACGCGACCCCCGAAGACTTGCAACGGCGCATACCGACAGCATGGCTGCATATGTGTTCTACAAGCGTATAACCGCCCTCGCGGCATACAACGGCGCCGATGGCGCCGCGCTTTTGGGACATGTCATCGCGCACGAAATAGGGCATCTGCTGTTGCCCGCCGACTCACATTCGTCGCGTGGCTTGATGCGCGCGGAATGGGACCGCACGCAATTCGACGACATGGCGAAGGGGCTGCTGACATTCGTGCCCAAACAAGTTCAACTGATAAGAAGCCGAGCACGCGCGGTGCTTGCCGGGACTTCGAAGATAGAACCCGTGGCCGGCGAGCCGGGCCAGGTTCACACAATCAGGATCGTGGTCCTGAATGAGGCAGCGGTGCCGGAGGAAATTTTGAGACGCGCTCAAATGCAGGCAGAGCAGACCTACGAGCGCATTGGAGTTGGGCTGATTTGGGCGGGCGGGATCGCCGACACGATTCCTCCCGGCGAGGCGGTCCGCCTCGCCGTGAAGATTGTGCCGCACTCGAAGCTGGGCTACGCAGACGAGGCGATGGGCCTTGCGGTAAACGGTGGCAACCTGGCATACGTGTTCTACGGCCGTGTGGTCGATTTTGCCGAAGAGCATCAGATCGAACCGGCGATCGTGCTGGGGCACGTGCTCGCGCACGAGACGGGGCACCTGCTGCTCGCGCACCGGCCTCATCCGTCCACCGGCATCATGCGCGCGCACTGGAACCGCGCACACGACTTGGCCATCCTGCGTAGTGCGAGCGGCCTGTCCTTCACGACCGAGGAAGCTGAACTGATCCGTCGCACAATCGAGACGACGTCTGGCGGCTCGCCCGACGGCAAGCCGTCGACGGCCGACCAGGGAAACTCTCTGCCCTTCGCCATCTGCCCTCTGCCATGACACAAAAAAGCCCGACCTGATATCTCAAGTCGGGCTTTTTCACGAATACTCCCGGCAGCGATCTACTCTCCCATAGAGTTGCCCCTACAGTACCATCGACGGTAGCAGGCTTAACTTCCGTGTTCGGAATGGGAACGGGTGTGGCCCTGCTCCTATGACCACCGGGAACTTGTTGCGCGTTCAGTCAAGGTCCGTCTAAAGCCGGACACTACGTACTGAAAGTCTCGCGCGAAAATTCAGTCAAAGATCACACTGATCCTCGACAACTCAATATTCTGCAAACGATCGCTTTTCCAACCACATTGCACAGTGTGCATTTCGTTGCGCGAGCATTGGGTGCGAACATCGGGCTTGCGCCCTTTGCCTCGTCCCTCTGCCCAGACAACGAAGAAAGAATATGGTCAAGCCGCACGACTTATTAGTACCAGTCAGCTAAACGTATCGCTACGCTTACACATCTGGCCTATCAACCTGGTCATCTTCCAGGAGTCTTTAGGAGCCTTATGGCTCGGGACATCTCATCTTGTGGAGGGTTTCACGCTTAGATGCCTTCAGCGTTTCTCCCTTCCGGACGTAGCTACTCGGCACTGCCGCTGGCGCGACAACCGATACACTAGAGGTCCGTCCAACCCGGTCCTCTCGTACTAAGGTCAGCCCCACTCAAATGTCCTGCGCCCATGATAGATAGAGACCGAACTGTCTCGCGACGTTCTAAACCCAGCTCACGTACCACTTTAATCGGCGAACAGCCGAACCCTTGGAACCTGCTACAGCTCCAGGATGTGATGAGCCGACATCGAGGTGCCAAACCCTAGCGTCGATGTGAACTCTTGGCTAGGATCAGCCTGTTATCCCCGGCGTACCTTTTATCCGTTGAGCGATGGCCCTTCCACGCGGAACCACCGGATCACTAAAGCCTGGTTTCCCACCTGCTCGTCTTGTAGGACTCGCAGTCAAGCTCGCTTATGCTTTTGCACTCTATGGCTGGTTTCCAAACAGCCTGAGCGAACCTTCGCGCGCCTCCGTTACTCTTTAGGAGGCGACCGCCCCAGTCAAACTACCCACCTAGCAGTGTCCTCGATCTGGATAACAGATCTAAGTTAGAACGCCGGAACAATAAGGGTGGTATCTCACCGTTGGCTCCCCCGAAACCGAGATCCCGGGTTCAAAGCCTCCCACCTATCCTGCGCATATTGCGCCAGCATTCACTACTAGGATGTAGTAAAGGTGCACGGGGTCTTTTCGTCTAATCACGGGCAACCGGCGTCTTCACCGGTACCACAAATTCGCAGTGCCCCTCGTTGAGACAGCGCCCAAATCATTACGCCATTCGTGCAGGTCGGAACTTACCCGACAAGGAATTTCGCTACCTTAGGACCGTTATAGTTACGGCCGCCGTTTACCGGGGCTTCAGCTCGAAGCGTCGCCTTGCGGCTAACCTCTCCCTTTAACCTTCCGGCACCGGGCAGGCGTCAGACCCTATACGTCGTGTTCGACTTCGCAGAGTCCTGTGTTTTTAGTAAACAGTTGCTTGGGCCTCTTCACTGCAACTCTTTCCCGCTTCGCGGCGCGAGGCCGCTGACGGTAACAGAGCACCCCTTATTCCGAAGTTACGGGGCTAGTTTGCCGAGTTCCTAAACGAGGGTTCTCACTTGCGCCTGAGGATTTTCTCCTCGCCTACCTGTGTCGGTTTGCGGTACGGGTACCTGAAAGACTCCTTAGAGGATTTTCTCGGCAGCGTGGCGTCTGCGACTTTGTGAGCCTTGCGGCTCTTGCTATAGCCCCTCAGGGAATGTGACTCACCGGATTTACCAGGCGAATCCCCCTACAGGCTTAAACCCACACGTCCAATCGTGGGCTCGCATAGCCTCCTGCGTCCCCCCATCGTGATAACGTCTTCCAAGTAGTTCCGGAATATTAACCGGATATCCATCCGCTACGCCTTTCGGCCTCGCGTTAGGACCCGACTGACCCTGAGCGGACGAACCTTCCTCAGGAAACCTTAGGCTTACGGCGGAAAGGATTCTCACCTTTCTTCTCGCTACTTATGCCGGCAGGGTCACTTCTCAACG
>CAWAKJ010000001.1:447500-1539771 GCA_963782595.1 Vicinamibacterales bacterium
CCGTGCGCCTGAGCGCCGCGCAGCTTCCTGATGAGGTCAGTCCCGCCGACGATGTTGCCCCATTGATCGCTGCCGCCGACTTGCAGCCGGCAGTTGAAGCGATCGTGCAGCACGAGGAAGTCATAGGCCTGCAACAGCGAGTAGCTGAATTCGGTGTACGAAATCCCCTCCTCGCTTTCGATACGCCGCTTGACCGACTCTTTCGCGAGCAGATAGTTGACGGTGAAGAACTTCCCGACGTCGCGGAGAAACTCCATCGCGCTCATCGAGTGCAGCCACTCTCCGTTATCGACAAGTCGCGCCGGGTTGGTCGGCGCATGGAAATCGAGAAACCGTTCGAGCTGCGCGCCAATGGCGCGCACGTTCGCGTCGACCGCCTCCCGGCTCTGCAGCGTGCGCTCAGCGGTCTTGCCGCTCGGATCGCCGATCATGCCGGTGCCGCCACCCACCAGGGCGATCGGCGAGTGGCCAGCGCGCTGAAGACGCGCCAGCGCCATCATCTGCATGAGGTGGCCGACATGCAGGCTGGACGCCGTGGGATCGAACCCCGCATACGCCACGACCGTCTCGTGCCGAAGCAGTTCCTTCGCGCCCTGCGTCGCGTCGTACACGAGGCCGCGCCATTCAAGTTCGGAGAACAGATCGCTCATTGAGTCCATTATCATAATGCTGTGCTGGTCAGCCGGCGCGCGGCGCTCAATACTCTGATGGCGGGCGGAGTGGGCACAGTGATAGGCGGAGCTGCCTACGGAGTGGCGTATTCGCGCCATCAGATACAGGTGCTCCGCGGTACGGTTTCCGTCTCCGGTTTGAGTCCGGTCCTCGACGGCCTTCGCGTTGGTCTCATCACCGATCTGCATCACAGCGAGATGGTCCCAGTGAGCGATGTGGTGCGCGCCGCCTCATTGATGAGTGCCGAACGTCCCGACTTGATCGTACTCGGGGGCGACTATGTGACCTGGGCCGACCGGCACTACATTGGCCCGTGTTCCGAAGCGCTGGCAGGGTTGACGGCCCCCTTCGGCGTCTATGCCGTCGTCGGCAACCACGATGATGACCGGGACATGCCGGCCGCACTCATCGCGCACGGCTACGAAGTGCTCCGCGACGCCCGCACCACGGTGCACATTCGCGGCGAAAAGATCGACCTCGTCGGCGTGCGGTACTGGACGCGCCGGGCACGAGACATCGCCCGTCTGATGCGTGGCTCGGAGTCGACCGCGATTCTCCTCGCACACGACCCCCGCCGCCTCGACGAGGCCGTCGGCCTGAAAATATCGCTCGTGCTGTCGGGTCACACCCACGGCGGCCAGGTCGTGCTGCCCGGCTTCGGCGCTGTTGCCGCGAGAAAGTTCCCGTTCATTGCGGGCAGCGGCCGCCGCGATAACACGTCCATCTTCGTCAGCCGCGGCGTCGGCACGGTGTATGTCCCATACCGCCTGAACTGCCCGCCCGATGTGTCGGTGATTACGCTGAAGAGCGCGTAGTGAGAAACGGTTCCGGGATCCGTTTTTCGCCTGATTCCCTAGAAAAACGGATCCCGGAACCGTTTCTCAGAGGCGCAGCACCCTTCGACCCTCCAGTCGCCAACGACCGCTCAAAATCAGCTGGATGGCTATCGGATACAAGCGATGTTCTTCCTCCAGTATCCGCGCAGCCAACATATCGGCATCGTCTTCGTCGTTGACCGGCACAGGTGCCTGCGCCACGATGGGCCCTCCATCAAGCTCGGCAGACACCATGTGCACGGTTGCGCCGGTCCACCTCACACCGTGCTGCCACGCTTGATACTGCGCGTTCGTCCCGGGAAATGACGGAAGTAGCGACGGGTGGATGTTGAGGATCGCGTTGGGAAACGCCTCGACGAACACCGGGCTGAGAAGGCGCATGAAACCCGCGAGACAGACGAGGCTGACCCCCCTGGTTTTCAGCTCGGCAATCAGCGCCCGGTCGTATTCCTCTCGTGCCTTGTTCCGATGATCTATCACCACAGTGTCGATTTGAGCCGCCCGGGCATGCTCCAGACCGGCTGCACCTGCGTTGTTCGAGATGACGACCGCAACTTCCGCCGCAATGCGGCCCGCCCGCACAGCATCGATAATCGCCTGAAGATTCGAACCTCGACCGGAGATCAACACACCAAGCCTGCGGTTGGGGTCTGACCCCCGTACTGTACCGGGGTCAGACCCCATGTTTTGATTGGGCATCGTTATTGCCACCTTGCTGACCGAGAAAAATGGCGAGATCCCGTCGCTGCACCTTAGGCAATCATGTGTATCACGTGATGAATCGGGGCGCAAAACGCTCGATTCTCTTTGCGAATGCCAGCGACTATCTCCTTTTCGAGAGGACGATGGAATCAGCACTCGCTCATCGTTCGATGCGAATTCTTGCGTACTGCCTCATGCCAACGCATTTTCATTTATTGCTATGGCCGCGAGCCGACGGCGACGTGTCACAGTTCCTCAAATGGCTAACCGCTACGCATGCCAGACGCTGGCACGAGGTTCACGGAACTGTCGGATGTGGCGCAGTCTACCAATCCCGTTTCAGGTGCGTTTGGGTGGAGAACGACGAACAGCTGCTGCGCACATGGGCATACATCGAGCGAAACGCACTCACTGCAGACCTAGCTGTGCGAGCGGAAGATTGGAGATGGTGCAGTCTCTGGAGGCGCATACGCGGTCCGCATCCCCTTCCGCTCTGCGAAGCCCCACTGAAATTACCAGGCGACTGGCTGGAGGTGCTGAACGCCCAAACAAATGGCGGCAACAACGTTCGGCGGCGTCGATTGGGGTCTGACCCCCGTACCGGTACGGGGGTCAGACCCGCAGACTAACGAACGCGGAGAGTTTCGGCCGAGAACTCCAGGCCTTTTGGCGCAATAACGACGCGACTGGTTGGACTTTTCTCTACGTGCCCTGCGCGGACCGCTTTAAACGGGAACGACTGCGCTACGTCTAGCACCGTCGCGACATCTTTCTCGGGCACATAAATCGCGAATCCCGC
Source organism: Vicinamibacterales bacterium (assembly GCA_963782595.1). Classification (GTDB taxonomy): domain Bacteria; phylum Acidobacteriota; class Vicinamibacteria; order Vicinamibacterales; family JAMQPK01; genus JAMQPK01. The sequence goes on from CAWAKJ010000001.1 coordinate 450,510, forward strand.
GCCCATATTGAGGTTGCCGTATGCCTCCGCGTCGCCCATGTTGCCGGTCGCCTGGATGAAGTCGAACACCGGCTGCGGAACCGGAACGTTGTCGATGACATAGGCGAAGGGCTCGGGCGATCGCATCAGCTTGCGCCAGCCGTGACCGGTGATATTCACCGCATAGTGCATGTCGACCCCGCGATTCAGGCAGTCTTCGACGACGCCGACATAGATGTGCGTGGGGTCCAGCAGGGCCTCGCCGTAAAGGCGGCCGTCAGACAACGGCGTCAGGAATCCATGGGCCGCACGTTCGGCCACGGCACGCGCCAGTGTCAAACCGTTGGCGTGGATGCCGGAGCTGGCGAACATCACGATCGCGTCTCCGGGCTGGATGTTGCCGCGGATGAGGCGTTCCTTCGGCTTCACCACGCCGATGGCAGATCCCGCCAGCACCACGGTCGCAGTTTCGACGATGCCGCTGAGGGTCGGCGTCTCGCCGCCCCCCCAGGTACACCGCGCAAGCATACACGCGCGGCGCCATCCCTCGACGAGATCGGCGGCACGACGCTCATCGTGGAACCACTCCGACGAACCCGCACCAAGGTGCATCGCGACGGCGAGGGGCAGTGCACCGACCGTAATCATGTCGTTCACGATCATCGCGACGGTGTCTTGCGCGATGCTGTCGTAGTGCGAGCGCGTGGGGACGAGCCGATACATGGCATCCGCCACGAGGTTCTTGGTGCCCAGCCCTTCCTCGACATGGGCCAGAAAGCTGTCCGGGGTCTCGATGAGGTACGCGCTCTCGCCGCGACTCGCCGAGACCTCGGTCATGCCGAGCCGATTCATCTCGCCGGCAGTCGCTCGACCGGCCAACTGGGCCCGCCGTTTGAACGGATCCAGCGCGCCGTAATCGACGCCCGAGCCGGCGTAAGTCATGCGTTCCATCAGGATTGTCTCGACCAGGAAACCGCTCCGGGAGCCTTTTTCGCGAAATCGCTCCCGGAGCCTTTTTCTAGAACTCCAGCTTTTCGATCAGCGCCTGGCCGACTGTGCGCGTCGGGGAAGATTCCGCGGCCTGCCAGTAGCCGCGGCGCACGGCAGCGAAGAAACTCTCCTCTTCGTAGTCCTCTTCGAGCATGTCGAAGCCTTCGGCAATCAAATCGATTGCGGCATCAGCGTTCTTGTAGGTCTCGAGGAACGAGAGCATCAGCGGAGTGTTCCGGACGGCAACAGTCCCCGCGCCCAGCGCCATCGGTGCTCGCGGCGGATCGACCGAGGCGATGCCAACGTCGAAGAACTGCGCCAGCACCTGGGTATGACCGGCATTGGCCAGAGCCACCAGCGCGGCGACCGAGTTGCGCAGCAGCTCCTGGTATCCAGCCGTTTTATCTGCGAATTTCAGCGTCTCGACCACATACGACAGGTGCGACTCGCAATTGATCCCGACCAGGCAGATGGCCGCAGCAACCGCGGGCTGAGTCTCGCGTTCGGCCGAGCGCTGCAGCGACGCGAGCGTCTCCATGGCGCGTTTATCCTTCAGCTTGCCGAGCGCGATGACGGCATCGACCTGAAGCGGGCCGGTCTGCTGCGCGACCTTCATGAGCGGCTCGACCGCATATGCCGCGCGGTGATCTCCCAGCGCCTCGATGACGGCGCTCCTGAAGAAGTCCTCACCTCGTACCACTTGAGAAAGCAGCGTCTCGCGCACGCGCGTGTCGCTGCCTTGTGCCGCGAGCGCGCGAATCAGAGCAGGCCGGACGAACTCGCTCACTTCGCGGTCGAGCGCCTTCAACAACTCGGGAATCATCGCTGGCGTCGGATGGTGCTCGTAATACATGTAGGCAACCGTCCGCAGCCGGTCATTGGGATTGCTGACAACTTCGCGGATCAGCGGTTCGGTCCGCGCGTCGTTGAATGCGGTCAGCAGCACGAGCGCGCGGAATCGGACGAACTGATCCTTGTGGCCCTCCACTGCGCGGAGCAAGGCCGGCGTCACCAACTCGGCCGGCGCGCGTCGCAACGTACGTGCGGCGTTCATTCTGATTGGGAATTCCAGATTCCCGAGAGAATCGACTGCGCGTTGAATGGCTTCGGGAGAGGCCGCCTCCGGACCACGTTCCTGCGCTGGAGCCGGACCCGTCGCGCCTGCCTGGCCGGAGACGCCTCGAGCCGTCGCCAGCGCCAGCGCACAGGAGATCGCGAAGATGAGAGCGCTACGTGTTGACCGCATCGGTGTCGAGCTTCAGCGCCAACTGAAGGTACGCAGCTTCATTGCGGGGGAACGCCACCGGGTATTGTCCGGTATAGCAGGAGGTGCAATATGCCGAGCGCCTCGAGCCGACGGCAGAAAGCATGCCTTCCAGGCTCAGATATCCGAGACTGTCCGCGCCGATGTACTTCTGAATCTCTTCGAGCGTATGCGTGGCCCCAATCAACTCCGACCGACGAGGGGTATCAACACCGTAGAAGCAGGGTGAAATCGTCGGCGGGCAACTGATGCGCATGTGCACTTCTTTCGCGCCGGCGGCCTTGACCATCTTCACAATCTTGCGGCTCGTCGTACCGCGCACGAGAGAATCATCGACAAGCACCACGCGCCTGCCGTCGAGAATACTGCGCACCGGGTTGAGCTTGATCCGCACGCCGAAATGGCGAATCGACTGCTGCGGCTCGATAAACGTGCGGCCGACATAGTGGTTGCGGATGAGCCCCACGCGCATCGGAATGCCAGACTGCTCCGCGAAGCCGACCGCCGCACACACGCCGGAGTCCGGCACGGGCACGATCACGTCTGCATCCGCCGGTTGCTCCCGGGCCAGCAGCCGTCCCAGGTTGGTCCGAACTTCGTTCACGCTTTCGCCGAACACGTAGCTGTCAGGCCGGGCGAAATAGACGTGCTCGAACACACACTGCGCCGATGGCGCCGGCGCGAACGGCTTGAACGACTTCACGCCGGCTGCGCTCACGATGATGACCTCCCCGGGTTCCACATCGCGCACGTAGCTGGCGCCAATCAAATCGAGCGCGCATGTCTCGGAACAGACGATGACGGCGTCGCCGAGCCTGCCGAGGGCCAGTGGACGAAACCCGTGCGGGTCGCGAACGGCGATCAAGCGATCTTTCGTCATCAGCACGAGCGAGAAGGCTCCCTGGACGCTTGAAATCGCCTCGACGATGGCGTCGTCAACAGACAGTGCGCGCGACCGCGCATACAGGTGCAGGATGACTTCGGTGTCGGTGCTCGTCTGGAAAATTGATCCGTGCCGTACGAGCTCGTCTCTCAAGTCGTTGGCATTGACGAGATTGCCGTTGTGACCGATCGCAATCTGTCCGTGGGCGCAGTCGATAAGGATGGGCTGGGCGTTGTCCACTCTGCTGTCGCCGGCAGTCGAATAGCGGACGTGACCGATGGCGATAGGACCCGGCAACCGCTCGAGCGTCTTTTCCGAAAACGCGTCGGCAACATACCCCATCGACTTCGAGATGCGCACCTGACTGCCATCGGACGCGGCAATGCCGGCGCTCTCCTGGCCCCGGTGCTGCAACGCGTAGAGTCCCAGGTAGGTGAGATTGGCGGCTTCCGGATGGCCGAAAATGCCGAAGACGCCGCATTCTTCTTTCAGTTTGTCGTGGAGCCCCACCCTCACGACCCGCGCGCCGTCATTCGGCGGCTCGGCTTTGGTTGCAGCGATCATCTGCTTAGTCAGCATATTCGGTCCCTTCGCTATGCAGCCCGCTGCTTGAAGAATTTGTCCAAGGCCGTGTCCCAGATTGTCTCGGCTTCGCTCACGGCCATGTCGACCACAGTACGCCCATTGATTGAGACGTTGATACGAGGGCTTCCGGTCGTTCCGATCTCGCGCGCCGGCACGCCCAACGCCTTCGCACGTGCAAGAAACGCTTCGAGCTTTTCCGACGACACAGAGATGACCGCACGCGAGGCGGACTCGGAGAACAGCGTTGCGGTCGTGCTCCACGCGTCCGACGTTTGCACGGCGTTCACGTCGATGCTGAAACCGATGCCGTCTGTGCCAAATGCGCATTCGGCGAGCGTGACCGCCAGACCGCCTTCGGCGCAGTCATGCGCCGATCGAATCAACCCTTCGCGCGCCCCTGCCACAAGAAGTTGCTGAAGCGCCTTCTCGGCCTGCAGGTCCACTTGCGGAGGCTCGCCGGCGACCATGCCGTGCGCAACTTTCAAGTATTCGCTGCCGCCGAGCTCGTCGCGCGTCTCGCCGAGAAGAACGATGGCATCGCCGCTCTTCCGGAAGCTTCGGCCCAGCACCTGACTGGAGTCCTCGAGCAGTCCGACAACGCCAAGCACAGGAGTCGGATAGATCGCCTTGCCGTCGGTCTCGTTGTAGAGGCTGACATTCCCTCCTGTGATCGGGATGTCGAGCGCCTTGCAGGCGGCGGTGATGCCTTCAACCGCGCGCCCGAACTGCCACATGATCTCGGGCCGTTCCGGATTGCCGAAGTTGAGACAGTTCGTCGCGCCAATCGGCTCGCCGCCGGCACACGCCACATTGCGCGCGGCTTCGACAACGGCGAGAATCGCGCCGCGATACGGATCGAGATAACAGTAGCGGCCGTTGCCGTCGACCGATAACGCCAGTGCACGATTCGTCCCTTTCACGCGCACGACGCCCGCGCCTGCTCCTGGCAGGACGAGCGTATTGGTCCGAACCATGTGGTCGTACTGCCGGTACACCCACCGCTTGTTCGCAACGACCGGCGACGCCAGCAGCGCTCGAAGCGCATCGGCATCGGCCACGCCCGGCTTGGCGGGCAGCGTCAGCGTCTGCACGTCGGCGAGATACTTCGGCTTCTCCATCGGCCGCTTGTAGACGGGCGCGTCATCGGTCAGCGCGCCTGTGGGAATCTCGGCCACGACCTTACCGCGCTCGCGAACACGCATCAGTCCGTCGTCGGTGACTTCGCCGATGTGCGCGGCGTGCAGATCCCACTTCTCGAAAATCTCCTCGACCTCGCGCTCGCGGCCGCGCTTGACGACCAGCAGCATGCGCTCCTGCGATTCGGACAGCATGATTTCGTACGGCGTCATGCCGGTCTCGCGTTGAGGCACATGCTGGACGTCGATGTCGATGCCGGCGCCGCCGCGCGACCCCATTTCGCAGGTCGAGCAGGTGAGTCCGGCCGCACCCATATCCTGGATGCCGATGATCGCATCGGTCTGCATCACCTCGAGGCACGCCTCGAGCAGAAGCTTCTCCATGAAGGGATCGCCCACCTGCACTGCGGGCCGCTTCTCCGCCGAGTTCTCGTCGAACTCTGCCGACGCCATCGTCGCCCCGTGGATGCCGTCACGGCCCGTCTTCGATCCGACGTAGTAGACCGGGTTTCCGGTCCCCTTGGCGACGCCCTTCACGATCTCGTCCGCTCTCGCCAGGCCGAGGCAGAAGACGTTCACGAGGGGATTTCCTGTGTAGCACTCTTCGAACGCGACTTCGCCACCGACGGTGGGAATGCCGATGCTGTTGCCATAGCCGGCTATCCCGGCCACGACCCCTTCCATATTGCGGCGCACCAGCGGATCGTCGAGCTCGCCGAACCGCAACGAGTTCATCAACGCAATTGGACGGGCACCCATCGTAAAGATGTCGCGGATGATGCCCCCGACGCCGGTGGCAGCTCCCTGATACGGCTCGATGAACGATGGATGGTTGTGCGATTCGATCTTGAAGACGGCCGCAAGGCCCTCGCCGATGTCCACCGCTCCCGCGTTTTCACCGGGACCCTGAAGTACTCTCGGGCCGGTCGTCGGCAGATTCCTCAGGTGAACGCGCGAGCTCTTGTAGCTGCAATGCTCCGACCACATCACCGAAAAGATCCCCAACTCGGTCATCGTCGGCTCGCGCCCGAGAGCCTTGACGATGCGCTGGTACTCGTCGTCGTTCAACCCGTGGCGATCCAGCGTGGCCTTGTCGAACGCGCTCATGCCGGGGCGCTCCCTGCCGCAGTCAACGCACCGGCGGCATGTGCAGCCACCACCGACTCGAAGATGACGCGACCGTCTGCGCTGCCGACGGCCAGCTCGCAGGCACGCTCGGGATGGGGCATCAGGCCGACGACATTGCGCCGTTCGTTGCAGATGCCGGCGATCGACTCGAGCGACCCGTTGGGATTCGCTGAGTCGGTCACGACGCCGGATGCGTTGACATAGCGAAAGACGATCTGGCGATTCTGCTCGAGCTTCCTCAGCTCGTCCGGCGGAGTGAAGTAGTTGCCCTCGCCATGCGCAATGGGAATGCGCAACACCTGCTGCGAGCGGCACGCCAGCGTGAAGGGCGTATCCGTCTGTTCGACGCGGATGTGAACGTGCTCGCAGCGGAATTTCAGTTCTCGATTGCGCAGCATCGCGCCGGGCAGCAGGCCCGCCTCGAGGAGAATCTGAAACCCGTTACAGATGCCGAGTACCGGTCCACCCGCGGCCGCAAACTTCTTGACGGCGTCCATCACAGGCGAGAACCGCGCGATCGCGCCGGTCCGCAGATAATCCCCGTGGGAAAACCCGCCAGGCAGGATCACCACGTCGGCGCCCTTCAGGTCGGTTTCTTTGTGCCAGACGAACTCGGCGTCCTGGCCGAGCACGTTCTTCGCCGCGTAATAGGCGTCGTGGTCGCAATTTGATCCGGGAAAGACGATGACGCTAAATCGCATTTTGGTAGCTGCCTAGTGAGGTCTTCAGCCAGAGTCTTTAGACAATCTCGATTCGATAACTCTCGATCACAGGGTTTGCGAGCAGCTTGTCCGCGACTTCGGACGCCATCGTTCGCGCCTTGTCGCTCGAATCGGCCGCGATCTCGAGCTCGAAGTACTTTCCCTGACGCACATCCTCGACACCACCGTAGCCGAGCGAGTGCAGCGCGTCGACGATGGTCTGTCCCTGCGGGTCGAACACCGACGGCTTCAACGTCACGAATACACGCGCGCGCATCACGATACTCCCGTCCTTCGACTCTGCTCATCCCTCGACTGCGCTCGGGATGACCCTGAGCTCGCCGAAGGGTCAGGACGGCCCCAGCCTGAGTCGAGGGCCGCTGCGACCGGCACGCCAAACACCCGGTCGAAGATCTTGTCCACGTTCTTGAGCTGCACGTTCAGATCGAACGCGTCTTCAACAGTCTTGCGATCGAGCACGCCCATCACGTCGCTGTCGGCGAGCAGCAGTTCCTTGAATTGTTTCTTCTCGTCATAGGATCGCAGCGCGTTGCGCTGCACCCATTCATACGCCTGCTCGCGCGAGATCCCGCGCTGCGCGAGCTCGAGCAGCACCGTTCCCGAGAAAACGACACCACGCGACAGCTCCAGGTTCTGACGCATGCGATCGGTGTTGACGACCAGCCCTTTGACGACACGCGTAAAGCGCCGCAGCATGTGGTCGAGGGCAATGCAGCTGTCGGGAAGAATCACGCGCTCGACCGACGAGTGCGAGATGTCGCGCTCATGCCAGAGCGCAATGTTCTCGAGCGCGGCGTGGGCGTTACCGCGCAGCAGGCGGGCAAGGCCGGTAATCTGCTCGCACGCGATCGGGTTGCGCTTGTGCGGCATCGCGGACGAGCCCTTCTGCCCCTTGCCGAACGGCTCCTGCACTTCGCCGATCTCGGTTTTCTGCAGGCCGCGCACCTCGAGCGCGAACTTCTCGAGTGACGCACCCGTGATGGCGATCGTCGTCAACAGCTCAGCGTGCCGATCGCGCTGAATCACCTGTGACGAAACGGGCGCCGGCTCCAGGCCGAGCCTCCGGCAGATCGCCTCTTCGATCGAAGGATCGAGGTGCGCGAACGTACCGACGGCGCCGGAAATCTTCCCGACCGACACGACCGATCGCGCGCGCTTCAGGCGCTCGACATCGCGCTGCAGCTCTGCGTACCAGAGCGCGAGCTTCAAGCCGAACGTCATCGGCTCGGCATGCACGCCGTGCGTACGGCCCATCATCGGCGTCCGTCTGTGCTCTTCGGCGCGCACACGCACGGCGTCGAGCAGGCCCTCGAGGTCCTTCAGGAGCAGGTCCACCGCGTCGCGCATCTGAACGGCCTGAGCCGTGTCGACGACGTCGGACGATGTGAGACCGAAATGCAGCCATCGCGCAGACGGCCCGACGTGTTCGGCCACGACGGTGGTGAAGGCGATGACGTCGTGTTGTGTGGTTTCTTCGACGGCGGCAATGCGGGCGACGTCGAACCGCGACCGTTCCCTGATGTCGCGTGCGGCGTCGTGCGGAATGATTCCGGCCTCGGCCATCGCCTCGGCAGCCGCGATTTCAACCTGCAGCCAGGTCTCGAATCTCCGCTCTTCGCTCCAGATGCGCCCCATGTCGGGGTGTGTGTAGCGAGGAATCATTTACTCAGATCAAGCCGCTCTCTCGGAAGCTGGAGTCCATTCACCTGCCCCAGCACTGTGGCCGCAAGCGAGCCGTTTGAAAACAGCTCGCCGGCCACGCGCTGAACGTCGGCGGGCGTCACGCGCTCGATGCCTTCCAGGGTTTCATCGAGGCTGAACTGACGGTCGAAGTAGATTTCCTGGCGCGCGAGGTGCGACATGCGGCTCGACGTATTCTCGAGGCTCAACATGACGCTGCCCTTCAAATGATCCTTGGCGCGGCGCAGCTCGCTCTCGGGCACGGCCGCCTGCTTCATGCCCTTCATTTCTTCGACGACGAGATCGATCACTTCCCCAACCGCCTCGTTCGAGCATCCGGCGTACACCGTGAGATAGCCGGCATCGCGATACGCGTTGATGCCGGAGAAGACCGAATACGCGAGACCGCGTTTCTCGCGGATGTTCTGGAACAACCGCGAGCTCATCGAGCCCCCGAACATCGTGTTCATCACATAGCTGGCGTACCGATCGCTGTGGTTCTGCGGATAGCTGCTCGCACCCAGACACAAGTGGCTCTGCTCGAGTTCCTTGTTGCGAATCACGACCTTCGGGATGACGTTCGGAGGCCCGCCGTTCTGCTTCGATCCGGTGATCGGCATCGACCCGAACGCCTGCTCCAGGGCTTCGCGAAGCTGCGAGTGCTCGAGATGGCCTGCCGCGGAAATAATGACGTTGTCTGCCGCATAGGCGCCGCGGAAGTGATCGCGAAGCCGATGCTGGGTAATGGCCTCGACGCTGTCCTTCGTGCCGAGAATCGGGCGTCCCAGCGGATGGCCTTCCCAGAACGCCTGCGTGAAGATCTCGTGGACGAGATCGTCCGGGGTGTCCTCGACCATCTTGATCTCTTCGAGAATCACCTTCTTCTCGCGCTCGATGTCGACTTCGTGAAACGCCGGGCGAAGGACGATGTCGGAAAGGATGTCGACTGCCACCGGCAGGTGCTCGTCGAGCACCTTGACGTAGTAGCTCGCGTATTCCTTCGCGGTGAACGCGTCGAGCTGACCGCCGATCGAGTCGACCGCCTGGGCAATCTGCTCGGCCGTTCGCGTCCCCGTTCCCTTGAACAGCATGTGCTCGACGAAATGGGCGATGCCGCTCTCTTCGTCGGTTTCGTGGCGAGAGCCGCGCGCCAGCCACACCCCGAGGCTGACCGAGCGCACGTGGCTCATCGATTCAGTGACGAGACGAATCCCGTTGTCGAGTGCGTCGCGAACAATCATGGAAGTGATGACTAACGCTGTGCTATCCATTCGGGCCCAACGTGGACCCGTTGGAGAAGAAAGGGTTGAGAGCGAGCTACACGGATCTTAACACGAGTACAATCGAGATCTGGAAGCGAACATGCCCAACGTTTCAAACAGGTTAGGGCCAGACCCGCGGCCGGATCTCGGTTCGATGGATCTGAGCGAGCTCCAGGCCGCCCTCGAAGCGCGCGGGCACCCGCGCTTTCACGGGCGACAGATCTTCGCGTGGATCCATGCAAAAGGCGTGACCGCATTCGAAAAGATGACGGATCTGCCGCGCCCCCTCCGTGCCGACCTGGCCGAGCACTTTCGCGTGCTGACACCGTCGATCATCGAGAAAGAGACGTCTTCGGATGGAACGGTGAAGTTCCTGCTCGGCCTCGACGATGACACTCGCATCGAATCTGTCTTCATCCCCGACACTCCGAGCCAGACGTTCTGCATATCCACGCAGGTCGGATGCGCCATGAAGTGTGGCTTCTGCCTGACCGGCAAGATGGGCCTGGTACGAAACCTGACCGCCGGCGAAATCGCCGGACAGGTCCGGGTGCTCGCCGGCGAGATCGGATTGCGGGAGTCGAAGTTCAACATCGTGCTGATGGGTATGGGCGAGCCGTTGCACAACTACGACAACACGATGAAAGCGCTGCGCCTGCTCAACGACAAGCATGGGCTCGGCGTGTCGCCGAGACGCGTGACGCTCTCGACGGTGGGGGTGCTTCCGGCGCTGGAACGGCTCGCCACCGAACCCCTGATGCCCAATCTCGCCATCTCTCTGCACGCCACGACCGAGGATCAGCGTGACGCGCTCGTACCAGTCAATCGGAAGTACGGGCTGAGAGACATCCTTGCCGCCGCGCGCAAGTTTCCGGCGACGCGGCGTCACCGGATCACATTCGAATACGTCCTGATGCGCGGAGTGAATGACACGCCGGACGACGCCAGGCGCCTGGTCCGGCTGCTCGGCGACATCCGGTGCAAGGTCAACCTGATTCCGCTCAACGAAGCCGCGGGCATTCCGTTCGACCGTCCCTCGGACGAGCGGGTCAACGCGTTCGCGAAAACTCTCGCGGCTGCCGGCCTCACCGTCTCGGTCCGCAAGAGCCGCGGCCGCGACATCCGCGCAGCGTGCGGACAGTTGATTGTGGAAGGCACGAAACAATCCACGGGGCAAAAAGCGGCGGGGCTGCTTTAGTTGGTTGGTGGTTAGTGGCTAGTGGTTGTGGTTGGTGGTTCGTCGCCAACGACGGTACCTTCGAGCGCGCCGCTCACACAGGCCAGTCGCACGATCACCGATTCGTTTCGCGCCCGTCCGGGCGAGATCCGCACCTTCAGGTAATTGTCCGTGACGACCAGCGAGCCGTCCTCGATCGTCAGCCCCGGACGCACAGTCCCTTCCTGGCTGCGGTGAAACGTCCGTGTGAGATCCCTGCCAATCTCGCGAAGCGAGCTGGCGCGGGCGCGAACGATCGAGCCGTGGATCTTGTCGGGCAGTGATGAGGCTGCCGTGTCCGGGCGGTCCGAGTACGGAAACACATGCACGTGCGTGACGGGCGACGAAGGCAAGTACGACTCGAGCACCGCGAAGTCTGCATCGGTCTCGCCAGGAAAACCCACGATGATGTCGGTGCCGATCGACGCATGCGGCATCCTGTCGCGAATGCGATCGACGAGCCGCCGGTAATACGCCGACGTGTACGGGCGGCGCATCGCAAGCAGCAACCGATCGCTCGCATGCTGCAGTGGAAGATGGAAATGCGGCGCAAAGCAGTCCGATCCGGCAATCAGATCGACGATGGCCTCGATACAGTCCATCGGCTCGAGGGAACTGATGCGGAAACGAAGGCCGAACCCTCGACGCTCAATCGTCTCCAGCAAGCCCCTCAGCGTGGAGCCATCGCCAATATCGCGTCCGTACGATCCCAGGTGCACGCCCGTAATCGCAATCTCACGATAGCCGGCGCGAGCAATGCGCTCGATCTCGGAAAGTACTTCGGCAACCGGCCGGCTGCGGCCGGTTCCTCGTGTCGATGGAATGATGCAGTACGAGCAGGTCTGGTCGCAGCCGGTCTGAACACGCAAGGTAAACGCGGTCCTGCCCGCAAGGCCCGGCGCGATCTCCGCGCCACACGCGCCATCGCCGTCGCCAAACCGCTGCGCGGTGTTCAACAGGCCGATTTCCTCGCCAAGCTTGTCTTTGCGATCGTTTGGAACGATCCGGATCGTGCCGGCAAGTTCCGCCACCTCATCGGGGCGACGAGTGGCATAGCAGCCCGTCACGATGACTCTTGCGTGCGGATTCTCGCGCGCGACCTTCCGCACGATCTGCCGGGCAGCTTGATCCGCAGAACTCGTCACCGAACAGGTGTTGACGACAACAAGATCGGCGTCCTGCGGTCCGGCAGCCGTGCCACCGGCTGCAATCAGCTGCTCCTCAATCTGAAAGGAATCGGCCTGATTCACCCGGCAGCCAAACGTGACGATGGAGTACTTCACTTCAGGGATTAGGGGCTAGAGATGAGGGATTAGCCAGTTTTCGGGCGGCTTCCTCGACCTTTTCGGCGAGTCCATCTTTGTACTTCTTCACACGCTGTGCGAGGGCGCCATCGGCGAGCGCCAATATCTGCGCGGCCAGCACACCGGCATTGGTCGCGCCTGCCTTGCCAATCGACACAGTCGCCACCGGTACGCCAGGCGGCATCTGCACAGTAGATAAGAGCGCATCCAGCCCGTTCAATGCTGAGGAATCAATCGGAACGCCGATGACGGGTTTGGTCACATGAGCGGCAACGACACCGCCAAGATGGGCGGCCGCTCCCGCGCCGACAATGAACACGCTGACGCCGCGAGCGTCTGCCTCACCCAGCAGCCGCATCACGCGCTCTGGAGAGCGGTGTGCGGAGGCCACGGTCATCTCGACCGAGATGCCCAACTCCTTGAGCACGTCCACCGCGCCCTGCATGACCGGCGCGTCGTTCTGAGATCCCATGAGAATGAGAACCTGTAGTGGTGTCATGATTTAGTCCGCGCGGGGCCCCACCCCCGCGCGCCGCCGTCGCTTACGCTCCGGATCTTGATACGCTCGACAATCTGCTTCAGTCTACGTCAAAGCCTTTGCTCCGATGTCCTTCCGATAGTGCATTCCGTCGAAACTGATTTTCTCGACTGCTTGGTACGTACGCGCGATTGCCTTTCGATAATCGTCTCCCTGACCCACCACCGTCAACACACGTCCACCAGCCGTGACGATGTCCGATGCCCGCTTCGCCGTGCCGGAGTGAAACACGTGGACCCCGCCCACGGCTTCTGCAGCCTCGATCCCGTGAATCACTTTGCCGGTCTCGTACGTGTCAGGATACCCGCCCGAGGCCAGAACCACGCCGACGCGGGGTTCGGGCTCTAACGAAATGCGCGCGTGGTCGAGTTCGCCGGCCGCGGCCATCATCAGAAGATCCGAAAGCTCACCTTCGATTCTCGGCAGGATGACCTGCGCTTCGGGGTCGCCGAACCGCACGTTGAACTCGATCACGCTCGGACCGTCTGCGGTCAACATCAGACCAACGAAGAGGAACCCGCGGAACTCGCTCCCTTCGCTCCGCATGCCGTCAAGCACCGGCAGCACGATTTCGTTCATCACGCGCGCCTCGGTCGTGTCGTCGAACATCGAGCTCGGCGAATACGCGCCCAGCCCGCCAGTGTTCGGGCCGGTATCGCCGTCGAGGGCCCGCTTATGGTCTTCGGCCGATCCGATCGGCAGCGCATGTGTTCCGTCGCTCAGCACGAAAAATGACGCTTCGCGGCCAACCAGCAGCTCCTCGATGACCAGCCGCGCACCCGCCTGGCCGAACCGCTTGTCTACCATCATCGTGTGAACCTGAGCTTCCGCATCTCGGAGATCAGGTGAAATCACGACACCTTTGCCGGCGGCGAGTCCGTCGGCTTTCAACACAACGGGAAATTGGAATTCGCCGCTGCCGAGAACGGCGAGCGCAGCCGCGGGCGTATCGCACGACTTGTAGCGCGCTGTCGGCACGTGACAGCGGTGCATGAAGTCTTTTGCGAACACTTTGCTCGATTCGAGGCGCGCCGCACGCTGAGTCGGACCGAACAGGAGATTGCCTTCTGCCGCAAACACGTCGGCCACACCACGACTGAGCGGTAGTTCAGGACCGACGATGGTGAAATCGATTTCCTCTCGCCGCGCGATTTCCGCGACAGCATGGGCGTCGGCTGGATCAACTGGAACGCACCGTGCAAGGCGGCTGATGCCGGCGTTTCCGGGGGCACACACGATTTCCGACACGGTACGTTCGGATGCCAATTTCCAGACGAGCGCGTGTTCGCGTCCGCCGTTTCCGATGACCAGAACTCTCGTGGAGCCCACGTTTCGCAGTAAACTGTTGGATATAAAAGAGTTAAGGCGAAGGACTAATCCGTTGACGGGGCTGCAGCTTTGCGCCTAAGATTCGCAGTCCCGAATTAGCGTAACACAATCATTATTCAAGAAGCCGTGATGACGGCACAGCGATCATCATGTTCGCCCGAATTGAGGGGGTGTCATCAAGCGTGGCGGAAGTCAAAGTTCAGGACGGCGAGTCGATCGAAAGTGCTCTTCGGCGATTCAAGAGGAAGGTACAGCAGGAAGATATCATCAAGGATATCAAGAAGCATTCCTTCTATCTGAAGCCCGGAGACAAGCGCAGGGCCAAGCAGGCTCTGGCGCGCAAACGTAACCGCAAGAAAATGCGACGCGACGCAGAGTAAAGGGCGCGAGCAAGGGGCGACACGATGGAGTTCCAAGACAAGATCCTGAGTTGTGTGGATTGCGGCGCGGAGTTCGTGTGGACAGCTGGCGAACAGCTCTTTTTCGCGGACAAAAACTTCAAGAACGAACCAAAGCGCTGCAAGGCCTGCAAGGCCAAGCGCGCAGCCCGGGCGGCGTCGCCCGGGATTCGTGAACGTGTCGAAACCACGGCTACGTGCTCGGCGTGCGGCAAGGAAACCACGGTTCCTTTCCGTCCCACTCAGGGTCGCCCGGTCTTCTGCAAGGAATGTTTTCAGCAGAGAAAGTTTGCCGGAGCGGGAGGACTGTAAGTCCTCCCGCTTCCGGATAGATGCCTCGCGGTCAGGGCGGCCCGCCTGCGCGCGCAGCGCTACGGCGTGACAAGCCGCGGGTTTTCCTCAATCTCCTTTATTCATTACGCCCGGGCCAATGGACGAAGAACCTCTTCGTCTTTGCGGCCCTGGTGTTCGCTCAACGGCTGAACGATTCAGACGCGGTTATCCGCGCGGTGATCGCGTTTGGCGTGTTCTGCGCACTGTCGGGTGCCACCTACCTGGTCAATGACGTATTCGATCGGCCGCAGGATCGCCAGCATCCTCTCAAGCAACATCGTCCTATCGCGTCGGGGGAAGTCAGTGCAACGCTCGCGTTGACGGTCGCCGCCGTCCTCGGCTCGGTCGCGCTGATGGTCGCATTCGCCCTGGGGCCGCCGTTTTTCATCATGGCTGTCGCGTATGTGGCGTTGTTCAGCGCCTATTCCGCGTTCCTCAAGCACGTCGTCATCGTCGATGTCCTGACGATCGCCGCCGGTTTTACCCTTCGTGCAACGGCGGGCGCAGCCGTCATCGGCGTGCCGATCAGCCACTGGCTTCTCGTGTGCACGACGCTGCTGGCCCTGTTCATCGCGCTCAGCAAGCGCCGCCATGAGTTGACGCTGCTGACTGACGCGGCGGCAGAACATCGCCCCATCCTCGGCGAATACACACCCTATCTACTCGACCAGATGATCTCGGTCGTGACCGCGTCAACATTGATTGCCTATGCGTTCTACACCATCAGCCCCGAAACCACGGCAAAATTCGGCACCGATCTCCTCAGCCTGACGATCCCGTTTCCGTTATACGGGATTTTCCGGTATCTCTACCTCGTTCATCGGCACGACCAGGGCGGGAGCCCAGCAGAGCTCGTCATCAACGACCGCCCGCTGCTCGTCTGCGTGGCTCTTTGGGCGCTCTCGGTAATCTTCATCATTTACCAGTAAAATCGTAAGGATGCCCCAGGCACGCGTGGCCATTCTGCGCACCAGCCCGGAAACGGTTCTCCGGGACTATCACCGTCTTCTGAATCTCGCCGGCTACCAGGATGTCGTCGCGAAAGATGTCGATACCGCTCTGAAAGTGAACATCTCCTGGCATTTCTTCTTTCCCGGCAGCTCGACGACGCCCTGGCAGCTCGAGGGCGTCATTCGCGCGATGAAGAAGGACGGCTACTCGCCTGGTCTGATACACGCGTGCCACAACCGCACGGTCGTGATCGACGCACACATGGGCGAGCGCGAAAACAAACAGCTTCCCGTCGTCGAAGCGCACGGCCTTCGCAATATCCATATTTATGAGACAGAAGAGTGGATTAACATCCGCGACGCTGTTGGAGATCTGACCAAAGAGTTCCTGTGCCTGAACCAGGTCTACCCGAAGGGGTTCATGATTCCCCGCCGATTCATCGGCGAAAACATCATCCATCTACCGACGGTCAAAACCCACGTGTTCACGACGATGACCGGGGCGATGAAGAACGCGTTCGGCGGGTTGCTCAACGAACGGCGTCACTGGACGCACCCGGTCATCCATGAGACGCTCGTTGATTTGTTGATGATCCAGCAGAAGATCCACCGCGGGGTGTTCGCCGTCATGGATGGCACGTTTGCGGGCGACGGTCCCGGGCCACGGTGCATGATCCCGCGGGTGAAGAACGTCATCCTCGCAAGCGCCGACCAGGTGGCGATCGATGCCACCGCGGCAAGGTTGATGGGAATGGATCCGCTCAAGATCAAATTCATCCGGCTGGCGCACGAGCGTGGACTTGGCTGCGGCGACCCGCGCGAAATCGAGATCGTCGGCGACCAGGAGGCGGGTGCCGAGAACTGGCACTTCGACGGTCCGTTTCGGAAGATGACGTTTGCCGCCCGCATGCAGCACAAGATCTACTGGGGACCGCTGCGGAAACCAATCGAGTGGTCGTTGAAAACCGTCCTGGCGCCTTGGGCGTATGCGGCCAGCGTGGTGTACCACGACAGCTTCTGGTATCCACTGAAGGCGAAGACGTTGATGCGCGACGTGTTGGCCAGCCCCTGGGGACGTCTGTTTCGCGGCTGGGAAACGGCCGTGGCCGACGAGAACGGTTACCCGAACGTGGGCGACCAGGCGGCACAAATCGAACGCACCGGAATGCGCGCGCTTGTCCGATCGATCGGGATTCTTGGTACATGCTTGAAGGAAGCGCCCGAATTCGCGGCGAAACGCGCGCACAAGGGGGTCTGACCCCTGATAGTCAAATAACTATGGCAGATTTCAACATTCGCACCGACGCCGTCGACGTCGAGCAGATCATGCGCCAGATTCGCGCGCGCATTCAGGCCAAACGCGGCGTCGACTACACCGAAGAGCAGATTCAGGAGCTGGCCAACGTCAAGCTGGAACGCTTTCTCGACCCGAAGGGCGTTCGCTCCGATCTCGTCGAACAGTTCAAGCGCGCACGCGACCGCAAGCTGGACCCGTTCGAACCCCAGCAGTACGCCGTCGATGCCAACGACCTGTACGGCAGCGGCAGAGCGCCGGTCCGGCTGCTGCGAACGCTCTTCAGGCCGATTCTGAAGATGCTGGTGAACGCCAACCGGCTCGTGCAGGTGCTGCACCAGCAGACCGAGCTCAACCGGGTCTACGAAAAACAGTTTCATGTGCTCCGCGAAAAGAACCAGCAGCGCGACGAGGTCGACACTCTCTATTACGAGCTCGTCCACAACCTGGTGCTCGAGCTCACGCGCGTCGGTATCGAGAACAGAAATCTGAAGATGCGGCTCGAATCGCTCTCGAGCCGGATGGATTTCGACGAGCGCCGCGCGCGCGCGCTGGAAACGGTCGTTCAGTACCGTTCAGGCACGGGGCCGGCCCGCGAGGCACCGCCACCCCGTCCGCGCCAGGACGAGCGGCCGCACGTGCAACCGCAACCGGTCGTCAGCGCATCTCCGGCCCCTCAGACTCCGCAGGCACAACCAACCGCCGGAGAATCCGGCTCGGCTGAGCAGGCTGGTGAGTCAAACACCGCACGACGCCGCCGGCGGCGACGCCGTGGGCGCCGAGGCGGACGCGGACGCACGGGAGGCGAGGCCGTCGCGGCAACAGGCTCAGCGTCGGAGATCGCGTCGCCGGCAGATTCGGCCACACCTCCGCACGGCGATCCCACCGGCGAGGCGGCGCTCGACGAGGGATTCGACGGCGAGGAGGGTCTGGACGACGAGGAGCCGGATCCTACGGCCCAGTGAAGCTTGCCGTCGTCGTGCAACGCTACGGCGCCGACATCAACGGCGGAGCCGAACTGCATGCACGTTATGTCGCCGAGCACCTGGCTCAGCACGCACACGTCGAGGTGCTCACCACCTGCGCACGCGACTATGTGACCTGGCGAGACGAGTACGCCGCCGGCATCGAACAGATCAATGGCGTGCCGGTGAGGCGTTTTCGCGTCGATCACGAGCGTGACCCCGCCGCGTTTGCGCGCTGGTCCGGGCGCGTGTTCGGCGAACGCCATTCCTACCTCGACGAATTGAAGTGGCTCGACGCTGAAGGGCCCAAGAGCTCTGCGTTGTTGAGGTATCTCCGTTCCGCCGAGGCGAACTACGACTACGTCATCTTTTTCAGCTACCGCTACTACCACGCCTATTACGGGGTGAAAACGGTGTCCTCACGGGCGATCCTCGTGCCGACCGCCGAGCGAGACGAAGCGATCGGGCTCGGCATTTCGCCGCGGATCTTCCGCGGTGTCCGGGCGCTCATGTACAACAGCCCGGAAGAGCGGCGACTCATCGAATCGGTGTCGCAGACGACGAGCGACGTGCGGGGCGTCGTCGTCGGAATTGGATCTGAGATTCCAGAGAAGCCGAGGGCCGACCGGTTCCGCCAGAAGTTCGGAATTACCGGCCGGTTTGCTCTCTATGTCGGCCGCATCGATCAGAACAAGGGCTGCAACGAGCTGTTCTCCTTCTTCCTCAACGGACTTCAGGCGCTGCCCAGGGGGTTGAGGCTGGTGCTCATCGGAAAAGAGATGCTGCCGATCCCGGAACATCCCCGGATCCATCACCTCGGGTTTCTCGACGACCAGGACAAGTTCGATGCGCTCTCGGCCGCCGATCTTCTGGTGATGCCGTCATATTATGAAAGTCTCTCGATGGTGGCGCTGGAGGCCTGGGCGCTCGGAAAACCGGTGCTCGCCAACGGAAAGTGCGAAGTGCTGCGCGGACAGTGCATTCGAAGCAAGGCCGGGCTCTATTACGAAACTCAGGCCGAGTTCATCGAGACGCTCCGCGCGATAGCCGAGAGCCGGCGGCTGAATGCGGCGTTCGCCGCGAACGGTCGCGAGTTCTTCCAGCGTAACTACGCGTGGCCCGTCATCGAGCAGAAATACCTCGATGTGCTCTCGCGGCTGGAGCAAGAGGACGCGCGGGGCCGGCAGAATCCGGACAATGAGGGACACGCGATGGAGCCCGAGCCGGGATGGTTCGGCAAACGCCGTAAGGCGCTTCGGCCTGCCAATGAAGTGCTGGCTGAACTACCGTCGGGACCGGTGCTGAATTGAAGAAACAGAAAATCCATCAGGTGCTCGCCACGCTCGGCTACGGCGACGCCATCGGCCACGAAGTGCTGGGGATCCGGCGTGTGCTTCGAAGAGCCGGCTTCAAATCCGATATCTTCGTCCAGACGGCCGATCCCCGACTCGAGGACGAGACCCGCGACTATCGAGACCTGATACAGGAGAGCGATGCCTCGAACGTTCTGATCCACCACTTTTCCATCGGGTCGCGCGCTTCGCGCATCACCTACGCGCTACCCGACCGCCAGATTCTCGTGTATCACAACATCACGCCGCCCGGGTTCTTCGTCGACGTCCACGAACAACTTGTCGAGCAGTGCTTCAAGGGGCGCCGCGAGCTTGGCATCTACCCGTCGCGGGTGGATCTGGCGCTCGGCGACTCCGAGTTCAACCGGGCGGAGCTCGAAGCCCTGGGGTTCGATCCCACGGGCGTGCTCCCGGTTGTACCGGATTTCTCGCATCTCGATCTCCCCGCTAACGACTTGATCGCGAGAGAGTTCGACGACGCATGGACGAACATCCTGTTTGTCGGACGAATCATTCCGAACAAGCGCGTCGAAAACGTCATCAGGTATTTCCACGCCTATCAGCGTCACTTCAATCCGCGGTCGCGCCTGCTCCTGGTCGGCTCCTACGGGGGGTTCGACAAATACCTGGCGACTCTCCATCAGCTCTGCGCGCGTCTGGGCCTCACCAACGTGCATTTCACCGGCCATGTGAGCGATGCCGAGCTTGCGGCCTACTACGACATCGCCGATCTCTTCCTGTGCGCCAGCGCCCACGAGGGTTTCTGCGTGCCGGTCGTCGAGTCGTTCTACAAGCAGATCCCCGTGCTCGCGTATGCGGCTACCGCAGTGCCGGCCACCATGGACGGAGCCGGCGTGTTGTATTCGACCGAGGATCCGCTCGAGGTCGCTGCCCTCGTCGACACCGTCCTGGACGACCACGACCTGTACGATCGGATCGTCGCGAAGCAGAACGAGGCACTGAGACGACTGCGCTCGAAAGATTTCGACGGCACGCTGCTCAAATTCGTCCGCCAGGTACTGAAGGCTCCGCGCAAGCCGGCGCCCCAGGTGGCATGGGATTTCTGGGATCAGTTCCGGCTTGCGGAAGAGTTGTTCGAGCTGCAGCAGTATCGTCCGGCGATTTTCCGCGGCCTGCCCGAGAGCCCTGAATCCAAAGCCGGCCTCGTCGAGGAAAAGCGCTGATGCGCGTCAACCAGTGGGTGCCGGCGGCCCACAAGGGTGACGCCATCGGCGACAGTGCCCGGCGCGTCCGCGGGCTGTTGCGCTCGATGGGGTACGAGTCGGATATCTTCGCGCTCACGATCGACGACGACCTCCGGCACGACGTTCGACCGTTTGCCGATCCCGCCTCGAAGCGCGGCGACGTGACGATGTTTCACTTCGCCCTGCCGTCGCCGATGTCCCAGGCCTTCGCGGACCTGCCGCATGGCCGTGTGCTGCAGTATCACAACGTCACCCCCGCAAATTTCTTCGCCCCGTACGCTCCGCCGCTGTTCCGTCTGGCGTCGATTGCGCGGCAGGAGCTCGCGGGGCTCGCGCCCGCGTCCGATCTCGCGCTGGGCGACTCCGAGTACAACCGCCAGGAGCTCGAGGAGCTCGGCTTTGACCGTACGGGCGTTCTGCCGATCGCGGTCGATACGGACCGGCTGACGGGGGCGCCGCCGCATCCCGTCCTCGACGAGATCCTCGACGATGGCCTCGTCAATTTTCTGTTCGTCGGCAGAATCGCGCCGAACAAGAAGATCGAGGATCACATCCGTCTGGCCGAGCAGTACAAGCGATACGTGGACGCGTACTACCGGTTCATTTTCGTGGGGCGCTACGATGTCGTGCCGCAGTACTATGCGACGATCCGCGCATTGCTGTCCGAATACAAGATGCTCGAAGACCGCTTCGTCTTTACCGGCCCGGTGCCCGACGTCGAGCTGGCCGCCTACTATCGCGCGGCAAGTGTGTACGTCTCGCTCAGCGAGCATGAGGGCTTCTGCGTGCCACTGGTCGAGGCCATGGCGATGGACGTGCCGGTGCTGGCCTACAGCGCAGCGGCCGTTCCCGACACGTTGGGAGGCGCGGGCGTCCAGTTCGCACCCAAGGACCTCGAATTCGCGGCAGAGCTGCTGGGCATGCTCGCGTTCGACGAGAGCCCGCGCGAGGAGATACTCGCGGGACAGCGGCGACGGCTCCAGGATTTCAACGACGCGGTCATTCAGCAGCGGCTTGCAACGCTGATGTCGGCTTTCTGACGATCACCTGTGAAAATTGCGTTCATCGTTCAGCGCTACGGGCTGGAGATTCTCGGGGGATCCGAATACCACTGCCGGCTCATCGCGGAGCGCATGGCCCATCATCACGACGTGGATGTGCTGACCACCTGCGCGCGCGATTACATCACGTGGGCCAACGAATACCCTGAAGGAGCCACGCGAATCAACCACGTCAACGTGCGGCGCTTCCCCAATGCGCGTTCGCGCGACATCGAGTCGTTCAATCGCTATTCAGACTGGATCTTCCACAACCCTCACACGCGCGACGATGAGATGTCGTGGCTCGAACAGCAGGGGCCGTGGTGCCCGGCGCTCCTCGATTACCTGTCTGAGAACGCCGGACGCTATGACGCGCTCATCTTTTTCACCTATCTTTATTCCCCCACAGTGCTCGGCATGCAGATCGCCCCGGAACGCAGCATTCTCGCCCCGACGGCGCACAACGAGCCGGCTATCGGGCTCGGCATTTACAAAGAGCTGTTTCGCAGACCCGCCGCGATCGCGTTCAACACCGAAGTGGAAAAGGCTTTTCTGAAGTCGTCCTTCGAGTTCAGCACGGTGGCCGAGGAGACGGTCGGATGCGGCGTCGACCTCCTCGACGACCCGTCGCGGACTCAGCGCTCGCCGTTGAGAGGCTTTCCCGATCGGCCATTTCTCCTGTACGGAGGCCGCATCGACGCCGGCAAGGGCTGCGCCGAACTGATCGAGTACTTCAACGAGTATAAGGAACAGGGCGGAACGGCCGATCTCGTGCTGATGGGCGCCAAGCTGATGCCGCTGCCGGCGGTGCCCTGGGTGATGTACGCCGGTATGTTGTCCGAATCGGAGCGCCTGCAGGCACTCGGGGCTGCAACCATCGTCGTCGTGCCGTCGCCGCTTGAAAGCCTTTCATTGCTCGCCCTGGAGGCGATGGCGGTCGGCACGCCGGTTCTGTGCAACGCGCGCGCCGAAGTGCTGGTGGACCACTGCAGGCGCAGCAATGCCGGCCTCTTCTATGCCAATCGCGACGAGTTCATCGAGTGCGCGAATCTGCTGCTCGCCGATCGGCGCCTTCGCGAGCGGATGGGCCGCAACGGAAACGCGTACGTCAAGAACCACTATCGCTGGGATGTCATCATGGCGAAGTACGATAGGCTGATGGCCGCGCTTCCGAGAGTGCTTCCCGACGCATCGGCACGATGAAGAAACTTGCACGCCCGCAGCTGCACACGCTCGTGTTCGTCGCAATTTTCCTTACGGCGTTTGCGACCTACACGCTGAGAATCGTGAACGGCGGCGGCCTGCGTGAGCCCCCGGAGTCCGGCGACGGCCACGATTACGACGCGATCGCGTTCAACGTCTGGCAAGGCCGCGGATTCGGTTATGAGTGGAGCGACGAAGAGTGGCGCCGGCCGTACCTCGGAATCGACCGATACCGGCCTTTGCTGACACGACAGTCGGAGTTCTATCCCACTACCTACCGTCCGCCCGCGATGCCGTTTCTGCTTTCGGGCGTCTATGCTGTCGCCGGCAGGAATTTCGCTGCCTGGCGCATCGTCAACTGTGGCGTCATGGCGGGCGCAGTCACGGCGGCCGCCGCAATCGCCGGGCAGCTTGCCGGGCCTCCTGCTGCCCTGTTGACGGCCGCCATCGTTCTTCAAAGCCGCGATCTGACGCGCTATTCCGGAATGTTCATGACAGAGCCGCTCGCGACGCTCATGGTTGCGCTGCTCACATGGACCTGGGTGAGACAGGCCGCTCGGGGATGGACGATCGCGAGCGCTGCGGCGTCGGGTCTCGCCATGGGGGGGCTGCTCGGGGCACGCACGATTTTCATCCTCTCGGCACCGATCCTGTTGTTATTGCCCGGCAGGGACAAATCGTTTGGGTCGAAGTTCGCATGGAAACCCAAAGCCATCTGTCTTGCGGTCGCCATCGCGGTCATCAGTCCCTGGTGGATCCGCAACATCATCGTTCTGGATGCGTTCATGCCCCTCGGCACGCAGGGCGGTATCAACCTGCCAATGGGCTTTGGACCCAGGGCAATCAGAAATCAGGGTGTCTGGCACTCGAATCCCGGTGATGGCTGGCCCGAGATTGCCGCGCAGAAACTCGACACCGTCACATCGGAAGTGATGCTGGCGAAGTATCGACAGCAGTTGACGATTACCTGGATGATCGATCATCCACGTGATGTTTTGAATCTGATGTGGCTGCACGTTTCACAGGAGCTCAAGCCAGGACGAGACTTCTTCACGAAATGGCTTCTGCCATCTGCTGCCCTGGCCGCCCTCGTTCAGGCACGATCGCCAGCCGTCTGGACGATCGTTCTCGTGGTGTGCGCCAATATCCTCAGCATTGCGATGACCTATAGCGCTCACGGCAGGTTCATGGTCCCGATGCAACCGCTGCTGGTCGCGCTCGTCGCAGCTGGTGTGGTAACCGTGGCGGGTCAGGCCTGGACTTTCGTGCGGAGGACACCCGTGCCAACGCCGCGCGCATCGGCCTGATGTTCGAGGAACCACCGGTATGTCGATTCGACGCCGGCGCGGAGTGGAAGACTCGGCGCCCAGCCGAGGCTGCGCAATCGGCTGATATCGAGTAACTTTCTCGGCGGGCCGTCGGGCCTGGAGGCGTCGAAGGTGATTCGGGCCTCCGGATAGACGACGTCGCGAATCATCTCCGCGAGCTCGCGGATGCTCAGGTCTTCGCCCGTGCCCACATTGATGTGCGGCTCTTCATCGTAGTGACGCATCAGAAATGCGCATGCCGACGCAAGATCGTCGACGTGAAGGAACTCGCGCCGGGGCCGTCCGCTTCCCCAGACGCTCACCTCACCAACCCCGGCAAGCTTCGCGTCGTGAAACTTGCGAATCAGTGCCGGAAGGACGTGGGAGCTCGTGAGATCGAAGTTGTCATTCGGGCCATACAGATTCGTCGGCATGGCCGAAATGAAATCGCACCCGTACTGGCGCCGGTATGCCTGGCAGAGCTTGATGCCGGCAATCTTCGCGACCGCGTAGAACTCGTTGGTCGGTTCCAGAGGGCCGGCGAGCAGTGCGTTCTCGGTCATCGGCTGCGGCGCCTCGCGCGGATAGATGCAGGAGCTCCCGAGATACAGAAGCTTTCTCGTCCCGTGCAGATGACAGGCATGCACGACCGTGGCGTGAATCAGCAGGTTGTCGTAGATGAACTCCGCCGGCCGTGTGCTGTTGGCGAGGATGCCGCCCACGGTTCCGGCCACGAGGTAGACGAGCTCGGGCCGATTCGCGCGGAACCATTCGTTGACCGCGGACTGGTTACGCAGATCGAGCTCATCGCGAGTCGCGGTCAGCGGCGTGACGCCATCCTGCTCGAGCCGCCTGACGATGGCCGAACCCACCAGCCCTCGATGGCCGGCGACGAAAATTTTGGAGCTGCCCTTTCCAGCCAATGCCCTTGCTCCGTTATCGCAAGCTGCCGAACTTGATCCGCAGAAGCCCGGTCATCGTCATCTGAAACAGAATGGCACCGTCGCGAAACCGGCGGATGTTGGTCGCGCCGTAGGTTCGCGCCCGATAATCCACAGGCACGTCGATTATACCGGTTCCCAGTACCGCAGCCGGAAACAGGAGCTCGAAGTCGCCGAACGGGTCGAAGTCGCCGAAGTCCTGCCGCCAGCGCACGAACCGGCCGTAGTCGCGGCGCGAAACGAGCTTCGTGCCGCACAGGCTGTCGCCGAGCCGCACGTCGAGGACAAAGCTCAACATCCTGGCGAAGAACACGTTGCCGAGATGGTTGAGCAGGCGCATGGCTTCCCCTTCCATCGGATACACGAGGCGCGTGCCGTTGATGAAGTCTGCGGCACCCTGGCAGTACGCTTCGTAGAAGCGCGTCAGGCGCTCGGGAGGCATGGTGAGATCCGCGTCGAGAATCGTGAGCAGGTCGCCTGACGCCTGGGAGAAACCGAGCCGGACCGCATCGGCCTTACCTCGGGCCTTCTGCTGAAGAGAACGCACGCGGACACCCCGGCGGCCATCCCAGAGTGCGCTCACGCGCTGAATCTCCTCCCATGTGCCGTCGGTCGAGTGCCCCTCTACGAAAATGACTTCGGTGAACACGCCGAAATCGGGCAGACGACGCATCGCGGCCTCGATGTTGCCTCGTTCGTTCCGCGCAGGAATCACCACCGTGAGCGACGGCCGCTGCTCACCTGTGGCCACGACCGGCCTCAGCACCGCGACGGTCACGAACGACAACCAGCGGGCACCCGGAATCGCTGGCATGAAGGCGTTTACGAGCGTACCGATGCCGAAAAAGTGCCACGGCAGATACGCGACGGGACGAAGACGGACGAGCTCGAATCCTGACAGCCGGGCGAGTTGCACGAGGTCGGATCGCGTGATGAAGGTGACTATCGGCGGGCCGTGACGAAGGCCGAGCCGATCGGCGAGTCTGTACAGCCAGGCGAAGTACCAGTTGTAGAGCGCGACGACGACACGCCCGTGCCGGGCGACGTGCGGGCGAATGGTTTCGACGAGACCCTGAATGTCTGTCGAATGGTTGAAATTGCCGTTGAAAAGGAAGATGTCGACGCCGCCGTCAGACGTGGCATTCGCGACGTCTCCCGATCGGCTGACGATCTTCGCAGGCGCGTCGATCGCGTCCCTGAGCATTCCTGTGTCGCCCGGGATCGGATCCACGTGGATCACCCGATCCGCGTAGCGGGTCACCCGGGAGATCTCGCGCGCGACCAGCCCGTATGTATATCTCCTAAGATGGTGGGAAAGTGCGAGCGGCAAACAGCAAATGCTAGCATACACATTCAGCGCGACGTGCGAATCGCTTTCATCATCCAACGATACGGAACCGAGATACTCGGCGGCCCGGAATACGCCTGCCGTCTGACGGCCGAGCAACTGGCCGAACGCCACGACGTGGACGTCCTGACGACATGCGCCCGCGACTCGGTGACGTGGAAGAACGAATACGCCGAGGGCTCGGACCGAGTGCGCGGCGTCACAGTCAGGCGCTTCGCCAGCTCGGAAATGCGCGACATCGCCGACTTCACTCGATACTCGGACTGGATCTTCCAGCACCCGCACGATGCAGCCGACGAGATGGAGTGGCTCCGGCGCCAGGGCCCGTGGTCGCCGGCCCTCATCGAGTACCTCAAGCGGCACTACAAGCAATACGAAGCACTGATCTTCTACAACTATCAGTACGCACCGACGGTGCTCGGCCTGCAGATCGACCCCGGGCGCAGCATCCTGGTTCCGGCGGCGCACGATGAACCCGCGATCCACCTGAACATCTACCGCGACGTCTTCAGGCTCCCGAAAGCCATCGGGTACCTCAGCGAACCTGAACGCCGCTTTGTCGACCCGAGGTTCGATCGCCATGCGGTGATCGAGGAAACGATCGGTTGCGGTGTGGAGCTGCCGCCGCATCAGGCGTATCCCCGGCCGGCCGGACAGTCGGCTCCCGCTTCCGAGCAGAGTCAGGAAAACGAGGCCCCGGACTCCGATGCGTCGGGCGGTGAGGGGGGACGATTCCCGTCGCACGTGTCTTCCCGTGGCGCCGGCTTCAAGCGGCGCCACCGGATCCACGGATCGTTCGCACTGTACGGAGGGCGAATCGACCCGGGCAAGGGATGCGAAGAGCTCATCGAATATTTCAGCAGCTATGTGAACGGCGGCGGCGACGCATCCCTCGTGCTCATGGGCCTCAAGCTGATGCCGCTGCCCGAAGAGCCGTTTATCAACTTTGCGGGCATGCTGTCGGAACAGGAACGGCTGCAGGCGCTGGAAGCGGCGACTGTTGTGACGTGTCCGTCGCCGTATGAAAGTCTTTCGCTCATCGCCCTCGAGTCGCTGGCCGTTGGCACCCCCATTCTCTGCAATGCCCGCAGCGACGTGCTGGTCGATCACTGCCTGCGGAGCAATGGCGGCCTCTTTTACAGGGACCGCGACGAGTTCGTCGAAAGCCTCAAGCTGCTCGTGTCGGACGAACGCCTCAGGGCGGGGATGGGACGGTCAGGGCGTGAGTACGTGCGTCGGAACTATCGCTGGGACGTCGTGCTGGGCAAACTGGACAGGATGATTGCGCGAGTGCGGCAACCTTAGAGCGCCTCAAATCAGGGCAGACGGATGATGGCAGAAGGCGTCATCTGCCATTTGCCATTTGCCTTCTGCCCTGACACGTATCCTCTTACTCCACGACCGACACCACCTCGCCCATGTGCTCGGAGTGCCCGTGCTCGACCCGCGAGTCCGAACGCTTCCGTCTCGGGCGGATGTCGTACCTCTTGATCATCTCGTTCAGCGTCGTCGGCTTGATGCGAAGCAGTTCGGCCGCGCGCTTTTGAACGCCTCCGGCGGCCTCGAGCGTCGACTCGATGAGACGCTTCTCGAAGTCGGTGATCACGTCCTTGAACGAGATGCCTTCGGGCGGCACGACGAAACGGGGCATCTGGAAAATCGTCGGCCGGCCAATGTGATCGGGCAGCAGGTCCGGCCCGATCCGGCGGCCGGTAGACAGGACAACCGCCCGCTCGATCACGTTTTCCAGCTCTCGAACGTTCCCGGGCCAGTCGTACATCATCAGGATGTCCAGCGCGTCCGGCACGAGCTCGAGGTCAGGCTTCCTGTTCTCCTCGCCGTACTTCTCGAGGAAGTGCTGCATGAGCAGCGGAATATCGTCCTTGCGATCGCGCAGCGGCGGCAGCACCACGTTGACGACATTCAGCCGATAGAACAGGTCCTCGCGGAACCGTCCTTCCTCCATGGTCTTCTTCAGATCGACGTTGGTGGCTGCGATAATGCGGACGTCGACCTTGATGACTTCCATGCCGCCCAGCCGCATGAACTCGCGTTCCTGCATCACCCGCAACAGCTTGGCCTGCGTTTCGAGCGGAATGTTGCCGATCTCGTCGAGGAAGATGCTGCCCTTGTCGGCCAGATCGAAGAGGCCTTTCTTGGGGTAGACGGCTCCGGTGAACGCCCCCTTCACATGGCCGAACAGGGTCGACTCCAGCAGATCGGGCGGCAGGTTGCCGGAGTTGACCGTCACGAACGCCCGATCCTTCCGCTGCGAGTGTGTATGAATCGCACGCGCGACGAGCTCCTTGCCGGTGCCGCTCTCCCCTTGAATGAGAATCGTCGATCGGCTCGGCGCCGCCTGGATAATCAGATCGAAGACTCGCCGCATCGACGGGCTTCGCCCGACGATGTTGTCGAAGTTGCTGTACTGCTCCTGGATGTTCTGGCGCAGTGCCTTGTTTTCGTTGACCAGGCGGCGGCGATCGAGCGCGTTCTTGATGACGACGAGCACTTCATCGTTCTTAAAGGGCTTGGTGATGTAATCGAATGCACCGCGCTTCATCGCCTTGATGGCGTTCTCGACCGACGCGTAGGCGGTAACCATGATGACCGCCAGCTCGTCGTCGAGCTTCTTGAGCGACTCGAGGGTCGTCATGCCGTCGATGCCCGGCATCATCACGTCGACGATGGCGGCGTCGAACGGAATGTTGCGGGCGAGCTCGATCCCTTCTTCGCCGCTGGCCGCCATGCGCACCGCATAGCCTTCGCCCTTGAGCAGCGTCTCGAGGATTTCGCGCATGATTTCTTCGTCGTCTACCACGAGAATCGAGCCGTTTTTCTGCATATCGTCTTCCTTCAGTCGCGGGTTCCCGCCCGCTTCGAACGCTCGGCTGGTATCGATACCGGCAGCGCCACCGTGAATCGGGTGCCCTGCCCAACTGTGCTCTGGCAGGTCAGCGTGCCCTCGTGCTCGCGGACGATGCCGTAGGTGATCGACAGGCCGAGGCCCGTCCCTTTTCCGATCAGCTTGGTCGTGAAGAACGGGTCGTAAATCCGCGACAAGTGCTCGCTCGGAATGCCCGACCCGGTGTCGCCCACTTCCGCCTCGACATGACCGTCGTTGACCTGTGTCTGGACCGACAGCCATCCGCCCTTCGGCATTGCATCGCGCGCGTTCAGAAACAGGTTGAGGAACACCTGCTGGAGCTTGTGTTCGATACCCCCGACCAGGGCGGGCGAGGGGCAGAGCTCGCGCCGGACTTTGACCTTGCTCGCCACAAGCTGCGGCTCGAGCAGCGACAGCACGTCGTTAATCACCGCGTTGAGATCGACGGGGACGGTCTCTTCGGGATTGGAGCCGCCCGAGCGGGACAGGTTCAACAGCCCGTTCACGATCTTCGCCGCGCGGAACGTCTGCTGCTCGATCTTCTCGAGCATGCGTGTCTTCGGATCGTCCGGGTCGGCGTTGGTCAGGAGCATCTGCGTGAAGCTGGAGATGCCGGTGAGCGGCGTGTTGACCTCGTGCGCGACGCCCGCGGCCAGCAGGCCAACGGAGGCCATCTTGTCGGAAATCTGCAGCTGCTCTTCGAGGTGCACCCGCTCGGTGACATCCTCGATGATGATGATGTTGCCCACGGTCGACATGTTGAACTGGCCGCTGGGCGCCCTGAGCGGCACTGTCGCGATGTTCACCCGCAACCGCTCTCCGGCTTTCGCGTCGCGTCCCGCGAGCGGCACGCGATACAGCCACGCACCGTCGGGCGATTCGCGCTGAGCCGCGCGCAGCGCTTCGACGAACGGCCCGTCGAACACCTCTTCGAGCTTGTGTCCCTTGGCCTCGGTCGCCGACGAGCCGTAGATGCCCTCGAGGGCCCGGTTCCAGCGAATCACGCGGCCATTCAGGTCTTCCACGACAAGGCCGTTGTCGAGCGACTCAACGATGTTCTCGTTGAACTCCTGCAGACGCTGTAGCTCACTGGCTTTGAGCTGAAGCTGGCGGTACAGCCGGCCGTTCTCGAGTGCCGTCGCCACGTGGCTGCCCACCGCCGACAAGAGCGCCATGTCTTCGCTGCTCAACGGCTCGCCTTGTCCACGCTGCCCGAGCGCGAGCACGGCAATCGTTCCACCTTTCGACACGCACGGCACGAAGTAGTGCACGCCGCGGAGGCGCCAGAACGCCAGCTCTTCGTTGGGAAACGCACCGTGCAGCCGCGGATCGTCGAGCGACAGCGCCATGCCGCCCGCAAGGCTGGCGGCGATCTGCGAGTGCCGTCTCAACCCACTGACGGCGAGGTCGCCGAATCCCTCGGCGCGAATCACTTCGTAGTCGCCGGAGCCTTCGTTGACCAGCAGCAGCACCATGCGATCGATGACGAAGGTGTCCCGGATGCGGGCCACCAGACGCTCGCCGAGCCGATCGATATCGAGGTCGCTGTTCAGATCGCGCGCGAAGCCGACGAGCGCGCGCCTGTAGTCGTACTTGTCGCGATAGAACGCGCGATCGAGCGCATTCTGGATGGCGCTCTTCACGGGACTGAACAGCAGCACCACCACGATCGTGGCGAGCATCGCGATGATCATGTTGTGGCGTACCGCCGCGTCGAGGAAGACGATGCCGGCAAGGCGGAGCAGCGTTGCGTAGATGGTGAAGATCGCGAGAATGACGGCCGTGTACATCAGGCTGCGCTTGACGATGACCTCGACGTCCATCAGGCGATAGCGGATGAGGGCCGACGCGAATGCCAGCGGCACCAGGCTCAGCGGAACGATCGAGAGCTCCATCGGCAGGGGCACACGAAGACCCAGTGCATAGGGCAGCGCGTAACCGATGGCGAAGGGTCCGGCGCCGAACGCGGTGCCCCAGATAATCCATCGCAGCTGGCGACGCGCCGTGGCCGACCGCACACGATCCATGGCGAACGTCAGCACGACGAGACCGACGATCATGAAGACGGACAGATACAGAGGCTCGACCTGATCGATCCAGCTGAGCAGCCGCGAATACACTGGGTTGAGCGAAAGCCTGCCGACCGCGACGACGTGCACCACAAACAACAGTCCGGCGGGTACATACAACAGCGCGACGAGGCGCCTGCCGGCGCGGCGAACCCACGCCTCGGGACGATCGGGGAAAACAAGAGTGAAGTGGAGAAACAGCGGCGCCAGCAGCAACGTGGCGACGACATCAGCCCAATAGAAGTAATAGTCGAGCCGATCGAGCCGGCTGAACGAAAACGTGAGCGTCCCGAAAAACGCGAGGCACATCCAGAAGAAGTGCAGCGTGGCCGGGTCGTTCGGCCGCCGGAGCCGCACGGACGCGCCGACCAGCAGCGTGAAGATCCCGATGGCCGCGCCAATCAAATACAGGGTCGAGTTGCCGCCGGGCAGCGGCGCAACCTCGACGTGAATCATCCGCTGCTCTCCGAGGCGCAGTACCGTGTAGGACAACGGATCGGACTGCGTTGCGCCGGCAAGCGCCTGGTGCAGCGCCTCAACCGTCTCGATAGGCGCGCCGTCGACGGCGACAAGCACATCCCCAGGCCGAATGCCTGCCGCCATCGCACCGCCGCGAGCTGCAACATCAGCAGCGGTTACCCCTTCCGGACGCGATTCCCACAACACGCCGTCATCGAGCTTGTGCGACGTCGCGCGAACAGCGATATTCAGCGCGCCAAAGCACAGCAGGACACCCACCAGGGCGAAAAGACCCCAGCCAGCCAGCGGACGCCGCTGCGTACGATGGACCTGGTCCTTCATCGGTTTGCGGCCATAACGGGAACGCCGGCGAGACTGCAAACGCTATACCCCCGGCCGCATTCGTGAATATGCCAATAATTTATTCTCTTGCAGTAGTTTATCGGCTTTTAAGGCAGAGAAATCCATCCCAATGGACGGAATTATCCATTATATTGAATTTTTCTGGGTGGGAAGGGAGAAACTTAGAACCGCACCAAGAGCCCGCCGACGATGCGTTTCGGTGCCCGAACCGCGAAGGCCTCGTCATAAACAGACGACTCGACATCGACCTCGCGGAACATGTTCCGAATATCGACGAGCGCTTCCCAGTCGGCGTTCGAGAAACGGAGGAACGGCAGTGACTGGTTGACCCGCACGTTGAACCGCGAATTCGCGCTGGCGCGCATCGACGCGTCCGGCTCGCCGCTCCAGAACGCGGTGTTCACGCGATACCGGGCGTAGAGCTTCGTGGCGGTCTGGGGAATCGTGGCCTCGACCGACGTCTGCAGATCGTAAATCTTCTCGTTGGACGTGAGCGGCATCGACCGCACCGCACGCGCCATCGTCATGTCTGAGTTGGGATCCCAATATGCGGTCGCGACGGTGTACTCGATCGTGCCGCGCACATATCCGGGCACTTCATGGGTCATCCCGGCGCCCCAGCCTCGCACGTCGATATCACCCGCCGTCGCCACGTAATAGTGGCCGAGCGGTGTCTCGTTGCGCCCTGGAACGACGTCGAATATCTCGATGAGCTGATTGTCGACACGCTGGTCGAACCCGCGCAGCGACACCCTGACGCCGGCTGCGAGATCGCGCTCGATCTCGACCTGCATGTGACGCGTCTCTTCGGGCCTGAAGCGGCCGTCGTAGGCGAGCGACGAGAACGTCCGTTCGGGCGGCAGCCACAACCCCGTGACCGATGGCGCGAACTCCTCGGCACCCGGGACGAGTACCTTGCGCGACACGAGCGCCTTTACCCGGAATCCATCGAGCGGCACGGTGATGCTGAAACGCGGGCTCCAGACGCCCGGGCCACCGAGATAATCGTAGCGGGCGTAGCCCGTCCCGTAACCAAGAACCAGGCGCGGCGACAGGGTCCACTCGTCGTGGCCGTACATGCTGCCGACGTTCCGCGCGCTCTCCCGAATCGCCCCGAGCGCAGCCGCATTGCCCCCGTCGTAGCGCTGTGTGCTGTAGGAGAGCCCCAGCTCGTAGGCGTGATTTGCGGATTGAATCGATTTGTAGGATCCGGCCACGATCCATGACGACAGGTCGCCCTGTGTCATGGCGCCCTGCATCGACCACGCACCGCCCGCGGCCTGCGTGTTGACCGACATGTACGCGACGCTGCGCGGCGCGTTTTCCGCAAAAATCTCGGCCGGGCTGTTGAACGAGTCCATCGTCATCAGGTTGACCTGCCCCGACAAGGGGAGATCACTGAAGAACGCAATCGGTACCATCGCCGCGCCCGAGTGGCGCGCCAGCCAGCGAGATGACTCCGCTTCTTCTTCCTCGGTCCAGACACTGCCCGCAGCGTCCTTCAGGATGCTGCGAGGCAGGTGTCGCAGGCGCCATGCGGTCTCGCCATCTTCTCCCGCGTCAAGTTCGGGTTCCTCGGCCGGCACGGGCTTCGAGACGCTGGCCGGCTCGACGCCGAACCCGGCGAGCTGCGTCACGGGCGCGGCAGGCGCGACGGCCGCTGGCAGCATCAGCACGGGAGTCTTGCGCGCGCGAGAGAGCTGGATCTCCGGAAGGGATACTTTCGAGGTGGTGAGCTGAACCGTGCGCCCGCGCGACTTGAAGTAGCCACGCGAGTGCACGCTCAGGATGTAAGGGCCAAACGGCAGCTCGCGCAGGGTGTACCGGCCCTCGCGATCGGTTGAGGCCGCGGCAGTGGCTCGGCCGACAACCGACACCATCGCGCCGGCGACAGGAATCTGGTTATCGTCGAGCACCCGGCCCTCGATGATGCCTGCCGGAAACGCGTGGCGACTAGGTCGAGTGTCTTTGGGGGTCTGCGCGTACGCAGCTGCGCCAAGCACGAACATCGCGATTGCCGCCGCAGGGATCGATCGGGTCATAACCCCCTGCCCCTCGTAGCCTAGTTCGTTACCGTAAACGGCACGTTGCGCGTCAGGGTCTGGCTATTCGTCTTATCGGTCACCTTGATCTCCAACCGATAGTCGCCCGGCGCAATCGCGCCCTTCACAGGAATGCCCTGGCCGACAAACACCTGGTGGCCGGCTTTCAAGTCGAACTGGCCGGGAAGCGTCGTCGCATTGAATGCCTGCGTGGCGAGCTTCGTGAACGGCTTCTCTTCGTTGGCCCTGTAGAACAGGTAATCCACATCGAGGTCCGGCTTGCCAGTGCTCGCGGCTACGCCTTCATTGTAGATGAAAAACACGAACATGAGCTCGCCCGACTGCGGAATCGGCTTGCCGAAGGACGGCTCGACCTTATAACCGGAAATCGTGAACGGCTGCTCGAGCTGCTGCTGCGGGGTCAGCGTTTCGGGAGCCGGGTTGAGGCCCGAAGCCATGATGACGCTGCTCGTCGTCAGCCCGGTGTTCAAATTCGGCACCGACAGGTCGTGCGTCACAATCGCCGTCTTCGGCAGCACCTTGCGGTCGCGCCCCTGCCGTTCGCGCATGGCCACATACAGCGTGTAGTCGCCTGGCGGCAACTGAAGCGCACGCGGCACCTCCGACACGTCTCCGGCAGCCACGATGTTCTTCTCGGTCAGGAAATAGGCGTCGGCGAACGGCCAGTTGGCGTCGACTCCCTTGCCGGCAGGGGGTGGTGCGCCCTTCTGCACCGCGCGGACATACATGGTGACCGGAAACGAACTGAATTTCCCGCCGCCGACCTCGACAATGTAGGGGACGTAAACGAATTCGTTCGACTTCAGAAAATGGCTCTGGAACTTCAGCTTCAGGTCGGCAGGGGCCGGCTGTTTTCCTGCCATAACCGCGTCGACGGTATCGCTGAGCGCGATGTATTCGCGCCGCTCGTCTCCGCTGAGTTTCCTTTGCTGTTCTGGGGCCGGGGGCTTCTCCTGGGCGACGACTGGAAACGACACGGATGCCGCGAAAAACAATGCACCGGCGACGGCGGACACGCGACGGAAGGTCATTCGGAATCTCCTGTAATTCCAACTAACAACTGCGTTAACGCGTAATTTACGATGATAGGACGGTGCCCCGAAACAAGTCAAACGGGTTGCGTCCGGGCCCTTTCTGATCAAGGGTTTTACCCGTGGTCGACGACGCGCTGGTCATACTCCTTGCCGGGGGCGCCGGCGAACGGTTGTATCCCCTCACCAGAGATCGCGCGAAACCAGCGGTCTTTTTCGGCGGTCCGTACCGAATCATCGATTTCACGCTGAGCAATTGCCTCAATTCCGGCCTGCGCCGCATCTTCATTGCCACGCAGTACAAATCGCTCTCGCTGAATCGTCACATCCGGATGGGCTGGAGCATCGTGTCCGAGGAGCTCGGCGAATTCGTCGAAATTCTTCCCCCCCAGAAGCGCGTCAGCGAACATTGGTACCAGGGCACGGCCGACGCGGTGTACCAGAACCTCTATTCGATCGTGCAGGAGAACCCGCATCACGTGATCGTGCTGTCGGGCGATCACGTTTACAAGATGGACTACGCCAGGATGCTGCGCTTTCATAAGGAGCGCGGCGCGGCAGTCACGCTTGCGGCGATCGAGATTCCTCTGCACGAATCATCCCGGTTCGGCGTCTTGTCGGTGGACGAGCAGGACAAGGTGACCGGCTTCATCGAAAAGTCGAAAAACGCGCCGTCCATTCCCGGTTCACCCGATCTCGCACTCGGATCGATGGGGATCTACGTCTTCGACACGGATGTCCTGTTGAAGGCCCTCGAAGCCGATGCCGCAAGACCCTCGAGCCACGACTTCGGCAAGGACATCATTCCCGTGCTCATCAACGAGCTGCCGACCTACGCGTACCGCTTCTACGACGAGAACAAGAAGGCGTCGAAGTACTGGCGCGATATCGGAACGCTCGATGCGTTCTTCGACGCCAACATGGATCTCTGCGGCGTCGATCCCGAGTTCAATCTGTATGATCCCGAATGGCCGATGCGGACCTACCAGCCGCAGGCGCCGCCCGCGAAGTTCGTGTTCGCCGAAAAAGGACGCCGCTGCGGGGAGGCGCTCGACTCGATCATCTCGCCCGGCTGCATCATCTCGGGAAGCCAGGTCGTCGGCAGCGTGTTGTGCCCCAACGTCCGCGTGCACAGCTACGGTCATATCGAGCAATCGATGCTGATGCCCGGCGTCCGCGTGGGACGCCATGCGCGGATTCGCCACGCCATCATCGACCGCGACGTGCTCATTCCGCGCGGCGCGGTCATCGGTTACAACCCGGAAGAAGATCGCAAACGACACACGGTCACCGATCTCGGAGTCGTCGTCGTGACCGAGGACGATGATCCGCTCGTTGAACCTATCAGCGAAGCAGCGCTCCGCACCGAAGCCGAAGACGACGGGAGATAACTCTTTGAAAATCGCCAGCGTGCACGGAAGAGAGATTCTGGATTCTCGTGGCAACCCGACTATCGAAGTGGACATCACGCTCGCAAGCGGAGCGTCCGGACGGGCCGCGGTGCCCTCGGGCGCATCCACGGGCGAGCGCGAAGCGCTCGAGCTTCGAGACGGAGACAAGAAGCGCTATCTCGGCAAGGGCGTGTTGAACGCCGTCGCCAACGTCAACCGCGAGATCGCCAGAGCGGTGGTCGGCGCCGAGCTCGACCAGCAGTCGCTCGACAGGAAGATGATCGAGCTGGATGGCACGCCGACCAAGAGCCGCCTCGGCGCAAACGCCTTGCTCGGAGTGTCGATGGCCGCGGCACACGCTGCCGCCGCCGAAGCCCGGAAGCCTTTGTGGGCGCATCTCGCGACGACCAGCGGCGAGCATTTGCTCCCCGTCCCGATGATGAACATCCTCAACGGTGGAGCACACGCGGACTCGAATGTCGACGTGCAGGAGTTCATGGTGATGCCGGTCGGCGCGCCGACGTTCGCCGAAGCTCTCCGCACGGGTGCCGAGATCTTTCACGCGCTCCGCGCGTCGCTGAAGAAACGGGGCCTCGCGACCGGTGTCGGCGACGAAGGCGGGTTTGCGCCGAGTCTGAAATCGAATCGCGAAGCGCTGGAGCTGGTGCTCGAAGCGGTTGCCCATGCCGGTTTCAAGGCCGGCGGCGATGTGTTTCTCGCCCTCGACGTGGCCTCGAGCGAGCTGTGGGAGAACGGCCGCTATGTGTTCAAGAAATCCGGCGAACCGGCGCGCAGCATCGACGAGATGGTCGCGATGCTCGCGGAGTGGTCGCGCGAGTACCCCATCATCTCAATCGAAGATGGCCTGGCAGAGGGTGACTGGACGGGTTGGGCGCTGCTGACCAGGGAAATCGGCGCGAAGGTGCAACTCGTCGGCGACGACGTGTTCGTCACCAACCCCGAGATCCTCAAACGTGGCATCCAGGAAAAAGTCGCCAACGCGCTGCTCGTCAAAGTGAACCAGATCGGCACGATTACCGAAACGCTCGAAGCGATGGCCATCGCTCGCAGCGCCGGATACGCGTGCGTCGTGTCGCACCGCTCCGGGGAAACCGAAGACGTCACGATTGCAGATCTGGCGGTGGCCACCAATGCCGGGCAGATAAAAACGGGCTCCGCAAGCCGCACCGACCGCGTGGCGAAATACAACCAGCTGCTGCGCATAGAAGAAGCGCTCGGGAAGAGCGGCCGCTACGCCGGGCGCCAGGCGATTCGCCAGCTCGCGTCGCGGTCATGAGGAACCCGCTTGTTCTCCTGGTGCTCGATGGTTGGGGACTGCGTGAAGCCCGCGAAGGCAATGCGATCAAACTGGCGCGCACGCCGGCCTATTCCGAGTTGATCGCCCGGTTCCCGCACTCTTCGCTCGCCGCGTCGGGCGAGGAGGTCGGCTTACCGCCAGGACAGATGGGCAACTCCGAGGTTGGTCACATCACCATGGGGGCCGGCCGCGTGGTCTTTCAAGACCTGACGCGCATCGACAAGAGCATTCGCGAAGCGGACTTCCATACCCGGCCCGCCCTGGTCGAGGCGATAGCGCGGTGCGAGGGGGGACGGCACGCACTGCATCTCGTTGGTCTGGTATCGCCCAACGGCATTCACAGCCACACGCGCCACCTGTACGCGCTCATCGAAATGGCAGCACGCCGCGGCATAGACCGCTTGTTCGTGCAGGCATTCACCGATGGACGCGACACGTCGCCCAACGGCGGCGCAGGCTTTGTCGGCGACCTCGAGCGCGTCATGGAATCGGTTGGCGTCGGCCGCGTCGCGTCGGTCGGAGGCCGCTATTACGGGATGGACCGCGACAACCGGTGGGAGCGCACCAGGAAGGCGTACGACGCGATCGTCGGAGGGGCGGCGCCGCACACGCGATCGGCGGTCGATTTCATCAGAAAGTCATACGAAGCCGGCGTGACCGACGAGTTCGTCGTGCCCGGCACCGTGGTCGACGCCGATGATCGGCCCATCGGCCCTGTCTCCAGCGGAGACAGCGTCATCTTTTTCAACTTCCGCTCCGATCGCGCGCGGCAGATGACGCGGGCGCTCGCATTCGACGATTTCACTGGATTCGAGCGGCACCCGCATCCGACGCCGATTGTGATGACGACGATGACCCAGTACGACCGGACGTTCACCTTTCCGGCCGCTTTCCCGCCGCAGTCGCTCACGGGCTCGCTTGCCGAGGTCATGGCCGCGCAAGGTCTGCTGAACCTGCGGGTGGCGGAGACCGAAAAGTACCCGCACGTGAGCTACTTCTTCAATTGCGGTATCGAAAAGCCGTACCCCGGAGAAGATCGCATCCTGGTGCCCTCACCGAAGGTGGCCACTTACGACATGCAGCCGGAGATGAGCGCGGAGGGTATTACGGAAAATCTGGTGAACGACGTCGAGGGAGGCAAGCACGACGTCGTGATTTGTAATTTTGCCAACGCCGACATGGTCGGGCACACCGGTAATCTCGAAGCGGCGGTGACGGCGGTCGAAACGATCGACCATTGCCTGGCCCGAATCGTGACGGCGGTACGGGACGCGGGTGGCGTGCTGATCGTGACGGCCGATCACGGCAACGCCGAAGAAATGTGGAACACCGAGCTGAACGAGCCGCATACGGCGCACACCTGCAATCCGGTGCCGGTCATCGTGGTTCAGGATCTCAAGGGTATGCGGCTTCGCGAAGGCGGGTCACTGAAAGACATCGCGCCGACAATGCTGGGAATACTGGGAGTGCCCGAGCCGAAAGAGATGACCGGGGAGGATCTGCGGATTCTCTAGGGATTAGGGACTGGGGATTCGGGATTAGAGGCGGGGATTAGGCTATTCCCTAATCCCCAATCCCTAGTCACCAATCACTGCACTTATTCGACTTCTTCCTTCTTGGCCTCGTCGGCGGCGATCCTCAGCGAGCGCAGGAACCGGCGATCGTTTGCCGTCATGTCGAGCGCCCGACGGGCCGCCACTACCTTGGCGGGCGTCGGTACCTTCACCATGGCGCCGCCCTTTTCGGTAGTAGTGGTACGGTTGACAAAACCGACAACCGCCTCGAGCGTCACCTTCATTTCAAAACCTGCGGCGCGTGCCTTCTCACGACACGCCTCGACCTGAGGATCATCTGCGACAGCAGCAGCAATGGCATCGGCGAGCTCACGAGCCAGCCGGTTGACGACGTCGTCCATTGTTTGATCCTCCTTAGTCGGGGCCCTTAGCCCCTATACCTAGTGTTCTCCGGCGGAAGTATCGCAATCGAGCCCTCGCCTACACCATGAGCACGACAGAAACCTGTCCACCTAGCCGTCATTTGTAAAGAATATCGGTCTCGGGAAACCGCGAGTGTAGGACGGCTTTTATTGTACGGCCGTGGTTCGGTAGTGTCAAGAACGATAGAATCCGGTTATGGCGTTATATGGTTGATTCTTCTCACGTTCCGGGCGATCTCGTGGACCCAGATCCCGATCGGGACCTCGGTCGCCCGGGAGAATTCCCGTTTACCAGAGGCATCCAACCGACCATGTACCGCGGTCGGTTGTGGACGATGCGTCAGTACGCGGGATTTGGTACGGCGAGCGAGTCAAACCAGCGCTATCGGCACCTTCTAGCGGAAGGCGTCACCGGGTTGAGCGTCGCGTTCGATCTGCCAACCCAGATGGGGTACGACTCGGATCACAGCCTCGCGGCGGGGGAAGTCGGGCGCGTCGGCGTCGCCATCGACTCGCTCGAGGACATGGCGACGCTCTTCGACCAGATTCCACTCGATCGCGTCTCGACGTCGATGACGATCAACTCGACGGCCATCATTCTGCTGGCGCTGTATGTGGCAGTCGCCGACAGCCGCGGCATCGACCGGACGAAACTGTCGGGCACGGTGCAGAACGACATCCTGAAAGAGTATCTGGCGCGGGGCACTTACATTTATCCTCCCGAAGCATCGCTGCGGCTGGTGACCGACATCTTCGCGTTCTGCGAGCGCGAGCTGCCCCAGTGGAACGCGATTTCGGTGAGCGGCTATCACATCCGCGAGGCGGGCTCTACGGCCGTGCAGGAGGTCGCCTTCACCCTCGCCAACGGCATCGCCTATCTCGAGGCAGGCCGGGCCCGCGGGCTGTCGGCCGCGTCGCTGGGCGAGCGCATGTCCTTCTTCTTCGCGGCGCATAACGATTTCCTGGAAGAGATCGCGAAGTTCCGGGCGGCGCGCCGCCTGTGGGCGCGCATCGTGCGCGATCGGTTCGGCGTGACGAGCGCGCGCGCGCAGCAGCTGCGCTTTCACGCACAGACCGCAGGCAGCACGCTGACCGCCCAGCAGCCCGACAACAATCTCGTGCGCGTGTCACTCCAGGCGCTGGCTGCCATTCTGGGCGGCGCGCAGTCGCTGCACTGTAACAGCCGCGACGAGGCGCTCGCCCTGCCGACGGAAGAATCGGCCACGCTTGCGCTGAGGACCCAGCAGATCATCGCGTTCGAATCCGGCGTGGCCAACACGGTGGATCCCATCGGTGGCGCATACGAAATCGAGAGACGCACGAACGCGATCGAGGACGCCGCACGCGCGATCATCGCGAGGATGGACGACACGGGAGGCACCCTGAGGGCCGTCGAATCGGGGATGATCCAGCGCGAAATTCAGGAGTCGGCCTTCCGCGCCCAGCGCGCGATCGATTCCGGCGAATCTCCGGTCGTCGGGGTGACGAAGTTCCAGACGTCGGAAGGGACAACTATTCCGACATTCCGCATCGATCCGGAGGTGGAACGCGTGCAACGTGCGAGCGTGGCCACGATTCGCGCCGCACGGGATGCAGTTGCCTGGCGCGCGTCGCTCGACGCCATCCTCCGGGCCGCGCGTGACGGGTCGAATCTTGTGCCACCCATCATCGAGGCTGTGAGAGCCCGGGCCACAGTCGGAGAGATTTCGGATACGCTGCGAGAAGTCTTCGGCGAGCATCGGGAGACGTTTGTCTCTTGATCTCGACAATGGCGGAACAAACCCTTCTGCGGGTTCAGGACCTCACAACCACATTCAAGACTCCCAGCGGCGTAGTGAAGGCGGTCGATCAGGTCAGCTTCGCGTTGCGGCGGGGCGAAACGCTGGGCATCGTCGGCGAATCTGGTAGTGGCAAGTCGATGACGGCGCTTTCGATCCTGCGCCTCGTGCAGCCTCCGGGAGAGATTCGGGGCGGGCCGATCAGCTTCAACGGGCGGAGCGATCTTCTCGAGCTCAGCGAGCGCGACATGCGAGCCATCCGCGGAGCCGAGATTGGCTTCATCTTCCAGGAGCCGATGACGGCGCTCAATCCCGTCTATCCCATCGGCGATCAGATCGCCGAAGCGTTGCTGGTTCATCGAAAAGCCAGCCGCACGGGAGCGCGCGAGAGAACAATCGAACTGCTCGAGGCGGTGAAAATCCCGGAGCCGGCGCGCAGGGTGCGCGATTACCCGCATCAATTGTCTGGGGGCATGCGGCAGCGCGTCCTCATCTCGATGGCCCTCGCCTGCCAGCCGTTGCTGCTCATCGCCGACGAGCCAACGACCGCGCTCGACGTGACGATCCAGGCAGAGATCCTCGACCTGCTGCAGGAGATGAAGGAGAAGTTTCACCTGGCGCTGCTGCTCATCACGCATGACCTGGGCGTCGTCGCGGGACATGTCGATCGGGTGGCTGTGATGTACGCGGGAAAGATCGTCGAAGAAGGACCGACGCGGCAGATCTTCGAGGGGCCGAAACATCCGTATACCCAGGGACTTCTTGACTCAATTCCGGGGGGAGCGCCCGGCCAGCGGCTGAGAGCCATCGAAGGCACCGTTCCCAATCTGGCGCGACTGCCGCCCGGGTGCCCGTTCGAGCCGAGATGTCCCAAACGCTTCGAGTTGTGCCCGACAGCTCCGCCACCGCCGTATGAGGTAGGCCCTGATCAGCGCGCGCGCTGCTACCTGTACGACCCGAGGCACGTCTGATGGCACCGATCGTCGAAGTGCGCCACCTCGTCAAGCAGTTCACACGTCGCGAAGGGTTTCTCACCCGGCCAAGCGTGGTGCACGCGGTGAACGACGTCAGCTTTACCGTCGAGGAGGGAGAAACGTTCGGTCTCGTCGGCGAGTCGGGAAGCGGCAAGACGACGACGGGCCGCTGCATTCTGCGGTTGATCGAGCCCACATCGGGCGAGGTGCGGTTTCGCGGCGAAAACGTGCTGGCCTACTCGGCCGACGAGATGCGCCGTGCGCGCCGGCAGATGCAAATCGTCTTTCAGGATCCTGTACTCGTCGCTCAACCCGCGCATGCGCGTGCGGCAGATCATCGAGGAACCACTGATCATCCACAGGATCGGCACACGCGAGTCCCGGATGGCGCGCGTTGCGGAGCTCTACCGCCTCGTCGGGTTGGATGAAGCGACCATCGATCGGTACCCGCACGAATTCAGCGGAGGCCAGCGTCAGCGCATCGGGGTCGCGCGCGCGCTTGCGCTGAACCCGTCGTTCATCATCGCGGACGAGCCTGTGTCGGCGCTCGACGTGTCGATTCAGGCGCAGGTCGTAAACCTTTTGATCGAGCTGCAGCAGAAACTCGGGCTCGCCTACCTGTTTATCGCGCACGATCTTCGGCTGGTCGAGCACATCTGCCGCCGTACTGCGGTCATGTATCTCGGCCGAATCGTTGAGATGGGCGACACGTCACTGCTCTTCAAAAGTCCGCAGCACCCGTACACGCGCGCGCTGCTCTCAGCGATTCCCGTTCCCGATCCCGACTACAAGCCGGCAAGGATCGAGTTGAATCCGAAGGACGTGAACTTCGAAGCCGCGCTGCGCGAGGTCGAGCCCAATCATTTCGCCGCGATCTAAATGGTGTTTTGGAACGTCCGGCCAGGTGGCGGACATGATCGCCAGGCACCAACGCGGGAGGCGGATCTGTCTGCGCCGCGGCCGGAACTGACGGTGCACGAACACGGCCGCTTGCAGACAGATCCACCTCCCGCATGGCGCCGCGCGACTCGTCCGCCCTCTCGGAGGCGACAGTCGAACCCAATAACTTCGCGGCAGTGTGACAGGCTGCGGGCTACTGGCTACCGGTTTCGGGCTGCGGGCTTCCGCCCGCTGCGCTGCGTGCCGCCTGACTCGATTCTTCGTAGTACGTCCGAAAGATATTGTCGTGTCTTCGAGTCAAATATTCAGGGTCGAGGTCGAGTAACTTCGCGAATGCATCGCACGCTTCGGAGTGGCGGTGCAGGCGCTCAGGGCCGCACCAAGCCCAGCGTGCAGAGTTGTATCGCCTGGCATCACTGCAAGCGCAATCTGGAACTGACTATGGGCCTCCAAAGGCTTGCTGCATCGTAAGCGTGGGGACGGCGCGACCTGCGCAGCCTGTCGCATTGCGTATCCGGTCGCGGGGCGTCAGATGCAGTTGCCCGCGTCGTCGAGCCTTGGTTCGCGGAAGCAGTCTTATGCCGGCTCGGCTCGTGTTCGCCGCGGATCGCGGGCGGAATGAAACAGATGACGCACGATCAGAGTCCGTAGCCGGCAGCCCGAAGCCCGTCAGACGGCGACGCGCGCGCGGACGTCCTTCTCGACCATGCCGTCGCGCAGGTGAAGGGTGCGGTGCGCGTAAGCCGCGACGTCCGCTTCGTGCGTGACGAGAATGATCGTGTTCCCGGCGTCGTGCAGGCGCGCGAACAGGCTCATGATTTCGGCGCCGGTCTTCGAATCGAGATTGCCGGTCGGCTCGTCTGCAAGCAGGATCGAGGGGTTGTTCACGAGCGCGCGGGCAATCGCGACGCGCTGACGCTGACCGCCCGACAGCTCGTTGGGACGATGCTGCATCCGGCTGGAGAGCTCGACCTTCTCGAGTGCGCCGCGCGCGCGCGCCGTTCGCTCGACGGCCGGCACGCCGGCATAAACCAGCGGCAATTCCACGTTGTGCAGCGCCGTCGCGCGCGGCAGCAGATTGAACGTCTGGAAGACGAACCCGATCTCTTCGTTCCGGATGCGGGCCAGCTCGTTGTCATTCATCCGCGCGACTTCCTGGTTGTTGAGCGAGTAGCTGCCCTTTGACGGCGTATCAAGACAGCCGATCAAATTCATCAGTGTCGATTTGCCGGATCCGGAGGGAC
Source organism: Vicinamibacterales bacterium (assembly GCA_963782595.1). GTDB lineage: Bacteria > Acidobacteriota > Vicinamibacteria > Vicinamibacterales > JAMQPK01 > JAMQPK01. The sequence goes on from CAWAKJ010000001.1 coordinate 495,275, forward strand.
CCATGATAGCGACGTACTCGCCACGCTCGATGGAAGTCGACACCCCGCGCAGCGCGTGGATCTCCTCCTCGCCCATTACGTAGGTCTTCCACAAGTCGCGGGTCTCGATGAGTGCCATGGGAATGAATACGAGCGTGGCCGCCCGAGGGTTTCATTATGACGCGGCGCGCAGCCGTTGCAGCAGGTTTCTGCACGACGCGGGCGCATCAGCCGGAATGTGGGCGCTCCAGTCGCGAACGTCGATGGGAATGACGGAAATGCTGGCGTTTCCGCGCGTTCGCTTGCGCAACTCGGCGATGGCCTCTGCCAGTTCCCTGACGGGTGCGACGCTGCTGCCCATCAGAAACACACAGATCGGGGTCGTCGCCTTCTGCGCGGCGCTCCAGGCGTCCTGAACGGCCTGCTTGTCGACATGCGGCACCACTTTCGCCGCAATTCGCTGGCCGTCATCCCGCGAGAACAGCTTCTTCGACTTGGTTGCGAAATCCAGATCGAACCCGCGCGCGGGCAGCTCCTCGATCTGACGTCCTTCGGCACCGAGCGCCTGCCGGAACCGATCCAGGGTGGCCTTGCGAACGAAATCGTCGCGATATCTTCGCTCCGACGCAAATCGAGCTGGCGGTGTGTCGCTTCCTTCGCCTGCGGCAGGTCTGGCAGGATCGGGATGAGACGCGCGCGTCTGAGGTGCCGGCCGACCCGAGGCCGCGTCCGGCGCCGGAGCCGGTGGCGCGGGAGTCGCAGCGGCAGTGGCGCCAACCATGCGATCGTACTCGGCCCGCAGCTCGGCGTTCATCAACGTGCGATACGCCTCTGTCAATGATGCCGCGCGCTCCGCCGCCATCTCCTGGAATTCCTTGCCCAGATGCTGGACCTTGTCTGGATGATAGCGTGCGATCTCGCTTCGAAACGCCCGCTTGATCTCTTCGGGCGTCGCGCCTGGCTCGACGGAAAGAAGTTGATAAAAGTTCTGCACAGCCTGTGGGGACCTAGCCCTGCTTCTTGAACTCCGCCACGTTCGCGGGCGGGAGTTCCTTCCGTTCCTTGTCTTTTATTCTCTTGCTCGATTTGCGCGCTTCAGTCGTACGCGAACAGTACGGACAGAAGTTCCACCCAGGCTGCAGCGAGCGCCCGCAGTGCGGGCAGCCGCCGCTCAAGCGGCGTCCGCACTGAGGACAGGCAAGGAAATCGATGCCAACCGCCGCGCTGCATCCCGGGCAGAGCGTGCGCATCTCGCGCACTTCTGTGACAACTCGCAACAATTCCTCGGCCGTCGTCTGCCCGCTCTTGACCTTGGCCAGTCCGTCCTCACCGAGGCTGACCATGCCGCCCGCCAACGCCGCTTCGCGCAGCGACTCTTCCCCGGCCCTCGACGCAATCAACCGGCGAAGCTTGTCGGTCACACGCATCACTTCGTAGAGCCCCATGCGGCCACGATAGCCGGTCTGGTTGCACTGATCGCAGCCAACCGCTTTGTAGAACGGCAGTGCCGCGGCATCGGCTTCGGAAATATTCAGCGCACGCAGCACATCGGGCTCGGGCGTGTACTGACGGCGGCAGCTCATGCACAGCCGGCGCACGAGACGTTGTGCCACGACGCCGATGAGCGCGGACCCGGCGACGAACGGCTCAACGCCGATGTCCGTCAAGCGGGTCACGGTCGAGGGCGCATCGTCTGTGTGCAGCGTCGAGAGCACGAGATGGCCCGTCTGCGCCGCCTGCATCGCGATCCTCGCAGTCTCCTGATCGCGGATCTCGCCCACGAGGATGATGTCGGGATCCTGGCGGAGTATCGACCGGAGAGCGCTCGCAAACGTGAGCTTGATCTTGTCGTTGATCTGGGTCTGATTGATGCCTTGCAACTGGTACTCGACAGGATCTTCGATCGTGATGATGTTCGAGTTCTCTGTCTTCAGCGTCGTCAACGCCGAGCACAACGTCGTCGTCTTGCCGCTGCCTGTGGGGCCAACCACCAGAATCATGCCGTGCTGGTGGCGCAGGAAGAACCGCAGCTCTTCGAGCGCGGCCGCCGAAAACCCGAGCTCTTCGAGCGGCGGAAGGCCCTTGCGGTGATCGAGCACGCGCAACACGACCTTTTCGCCGAACAACGTGCGCAACGTCGAGGCGCGGAAGTCGACTTCGGTCCCCTCCTCCGTGGTGACGCGAATGCGGCCATCCTGCGGCAGCCGTTTTTCCGCGATGTCCATCCCGGCCATGATCTTCAAGCGGGCGATCAAACCCTCGTGCACCCACTTGGGCAGATCCATGACCTCCTTCAGCAGACCGTCGAGCCGGTGCCGCACGAGCACACCTTTTTCGAGCGGCTCGATATGCACGTCGCTGGCATGGCTGCGAATCGCGCTGCGCACGACAAGATCGACGAGGTCGATGATGGGCGCCGTCTCGCTGCGCTCTTTGAGTCCCGCGACCGGCTCGAACACCTCTTCGTCAACCGAGCGCCGGGCGAGCGACGTTTCCGCAGCGGACTCTCCGGCAACGCCCTTGCCGCGTGGGCTCTGAACGAGCCCCGCCCCTGGCGACACTTTGGCGAGTGCCTTGTCGGGATAGCTTTTCTGAATCGAGTCGAGAATCTCCGCCGCGGTGGTGACGACCTGCTTGATTCGGTAGCCGGTCTGAAACTCGAGATCCTGCACAAGACTGAACAAGAGCGGGTCGGCCATGGCCACAGTGAGCAGGTTCTTCTCGAGGCTCGTGGCGATGCAGACCCGCTTGACGGACACGTCTTTCGGAATCAGGACGACGGCTGTCGGATCTGGAGGGTTTTCCGCCAGGTTGACGTACGTAAACCCGAGCTGATGGGCCAGCGCCTTGGCAATCTGCTTCTCGGTCGCGAGGTTCATCCGCACGAGCACCACACCCAGGCGATCGCCTGTGCGCTTGTGCTCGGCCAGGGCAATCTGCAGATCGGTCTCGCTAATCAGCCCCGCCTGGATAAGACATTCACCGATTTTTTTACGCACGCTCAACCTCGGCGGCTGCCGGCCGTCGAATCTGCAATTCTACGGACGCCTCCGACCGTGAATCAACAGCTTCTCCACAGTGCATCACATTGGAACACAAGGACTTATTCACAAAACTGCACCGGGCTTGAGAAGCGGGGACACGCATCGCACGTCGTATTGTCGGCGTCCGTCTGACCTGTCGGTAGGGGCGATCCAGCAGCACCGGCGCATGGTGGGAGATTTGCACTTCTACGAGACACAGTGTTCGGCCCGGCGACGCCTCAATTCTGATAAGTGTCACATCGTCAATAGTTTGCGGCGATGTGAACAATCGAAGCGACCCGAGGCGTGCGTCGGCCGGATTTATCAAAAAGGAACACAAAAGCAGCAAAATCTGCTTAAGTCGTTTCAAATAAGTAACTTACGTGTGTCTCACGACGGGACACGAAGAGACATGAAGGGACCACCTTGGCGCAAGCGGCTCTGACACGAAGCGGCACGACCCGCGAGGCCGCCGCCGACATTCGGGCTCAAATCACGCGCGTGCTGACCGAACGGGGCGATGCCATCGTGTCGGACAGCGTGGCGATGTTCCCGTACAACGGACCGCAGCCGCTCGAAACAGACTATTGCGAGCGGCTGGGCCGCCGGCTGCTGCAGCTCTTCATCGGCAGCATCGAAGGGCGGCTTGCCGCCGCACCCGAGACCCTCGCCGACCTGCAGCGTCACGTCGCCGATCGCAACCTTCCGGTCCTGCGTCTTTTCAATTTCGTCTACCTGATGGAGCGTTCGGTCCTCGACGAGCTCGCACTCGACCAGGGAGTCGGCGCCGCCTCGGCGCAATGGCTCATCGTGTCTCAGGCCGTGCGAAAAGCATCGTTCGACATGATGGCCGCGTATTTCGATCGCGTTCAGCGCGAGCCTGTATCGCCGACCATCACCGACAAGCTGACCACGTTGTACAGCCGCGCAATGATGGACGTGGTGCTGTCAACCGAAGTGCAGCGGGCCGAGCGCTACTCGTTTCCCATGGCGCTCCTGGTGTTCGACCTCGACCAGCTCTCCGAACTCAATCGGCGGCACGGCTACGGCGTCGGCGACCGCCTGCTCGAACGGCTGGGCATTCTGATTCGCACATTTTTCCGGCAGAACGACTGGGTGTTCCGCCACGGTGAAGACTCCATCGCTGTGCTGCTGTGTCAGGTTGCAGCCGAGGATGCGTTCTTTCTCGCATCGCGCGTGGTCGCCATGGTGGAGCAACGCCTTGGATTCAAGGATCACAACACCGACGAACGCGTTCGCGTGACAGTCAGCGCCGCTGCGATCACCGGGCAGGGTTCGCTGGGCGACCCGTTCGACGCCGAGCGGCTGCTGGTGGAAGCCGATGCGGCGCTGAAGCGGGCGAAATCACTCGGCCGGAACCGCGTCGAGAAAGCGGCTATCGCTCCCACGTCGCTGTCGGTGCAGAGCGCCGCCCACTATCTGCAGTGTTCGCCAGCTGTCGTGCAGAAGCTGATTGCCGAAGGCAAACTGAAAACAACCGGAACGGGCGCGGCGCTGCGCATTCAGAAACTCGGCATCGAGGACTATCGCAGTGTAGGACGAGTCCTATAAATAGGCGGGTCTTATAAGACCCGCCCTACTCATCTACCCCGCCTCTTCGTACTCTGCCTTCAGCTTCGCGACGACGTTGGGATCGGCCAGCGTGGTCGTATCCCCGAGCGCCTTTCCCTCGGCGATGTCTTTCAGCAGGCGTCTCATGATCTTGCCCGAGCGGGTCTTCGGCAGGTCGGCAGCGAACAGGATGTCTTCGGGCCGCGCGATGACGCCGATTTTCTTGACGACGTGCTCTTTCAGCTCGGCCACGAGGTCGGGACCGGAGGCGTGGCCCTCCTTCAGAATGACAAACGCGGAAATGGCCTGTCCCTTCAGTTCGTGCGCACGGCCTACGACGGCCGCCTCGGCGACCTTCGGATGATCGACCAGCGCGCTCTCGACTTCCATCGTACCGATGCGATGGCCCGCCACATTGATCACGTCGTCCACGCGACCGAGCACCCAGAAATAGCCGTCTTCATCGCGTTTTGCGCCATCGCCCGTGAAATAGATGTGGCGCTCCCACTTGCTCCAGTACCTGCTTCACGAAGCGCTCGGGATCGCCGTAGATGCCGCGAAGCATCGCAGGCCACGGGCGAGTCAGCGCGAGGAGGCCGCCGCCCACTTCGATCGACTGACCTGACTGCGTGCGAATCTCGGCTTTGATGCCTGGAAACGGTTTCGTTGCCGAGCCGGGCTTGAGAGGCGTCACACCGGGCAGGGGCGTGATCATGATCATCCCCGTCTCGGTCTGCCACCAGGTGTCGACGACGGGACATCGCTCGCCGCCGATGTTTTTGTGGTACCAGATCCACGCTTCGGGATTAATCGGCTCGCCCACCGACCCCAGCAGCCGCAGGCTCGACATGTTGCGCCGCTTCGGCCACTCGGGTCCCCACTTCATGAACGCGCGCACGGCCGTAGGCGCCGTGTAGAACACCGTCACGCCATAGCGCTCGACGATCTCCCACAGCCGATCTTTCTGCGGCCAGTCGGGCGCACCTTCATACATCACGACCGTCGCACCGTTGGCGAGCGGACCGTACACCACGTAGCTGTGACCGGTGACCCATCCGATATCTGCGGTGCACCAGTACACGTCCTCGTCCTTGAGATCGAAGACCCACTTCGTCGTCGCATACGTGCCGGTGAGATAACCCCCGGTCGTGTGCATGATGCCCTTGGGCTTGCCGGTGGTGCCGGACGTGTAAAGGATGTAGAGCAGATCTTCGGCGTCCATCGGCTCGGCCGGACACTCCAACGGCGCATTGGCCATCAGGTCTTCCCAGTCGTGGCTTCGAACGTGGGTCTTCAGGCTTCGGACTTCGGGATTCAGACCCGTCAGCCGCCGAAGCACGACGACGTGCTCAATCGAGGGTGTGTCCTCAATAGCCTCGTATGCGACGGCCTGCAACGGCACGATGTGGCCGCGTCGGTACCCTCCGTCGGCGGTCACCAGGACTTTGCATTGGGCGTCGTTGATGCGATCGCGCAGCGATTCGGCACTGAAGCCCCCGAAGACGATGCTGTGTGGAGCGCCAATGCGAGCGCATGCAAGCATGGCAATCGCCAGCTCAGGTACGAGCGGCATGTAAATGGCGACGCGATCGCCCTTCTTCACGCCGAGCGACTTCAGCACGTTTGCGAAGGCGGTGACCTGGCGATAGAGATCGAAGTAGGTCAGCGTGCGGCGATCCCCGGGCTCTCCCTCCCAGATAATCGCCGCCTTGTTGCGGCGGGCGGTGCGGATGTGACGATCGACGCAATTGACCGACACATTCGTCTGGCCCCCGACGAACCACTTGGCGTGCGGCGGGTTGCTCCAGTCAAGCACCTTCGTCCACTTGCGGCTCCACTCGAGCTCTTCAGCGAACTTCGCCCAGAATCCTTCCAGATCACGTTCGGCTTCTTCGTAGGGCGTCGTATCGCGCACGTGCGCTCGTGCGCGAAATTCTGCGGGCGGTTCGAACACGCGATCCTCATGGAGGAGCGCGGAAATTTCAGGGTCTTTGATGTCAGACATGACAGGAAGAATACTACTTCGCCGCGGGCACTTCGACGCCGGCTCCCAGCACTTTCCGCATGGTGGAGAGATTCGCCAACGACTCGACGCTGCCCGGTTCAATCACCAATGCGGCGTGAAATTGCGCGGCGGCCGCCTCGAGCTTGCGCTGGTCGAGGTAGATGAGTCCCAGGTTGTTCCGGGCGCGCGCATTGCCGGGATCGATCGCAATCGCCAACTGGAAATGCGCGATAGCCTCGTCGACCAGGCCCTTGTCGCGATAGAGAACGCCGAGGGTGTTGAGCGCCTCGACTTGAGCGTATCTGGCACGCGCGCGTTCGAAGCGATCCTCTCCGGTCGTCCGAACCACCACGGCCCATGAAGCGATGGCGCAGGCGAGGCCGACGAGGAGATGGCGGGGCAGACGCTTGATGCGGTTCCACGGCGTGATCGCGTTCACCCGATTGGAACTGAGCGTCTGCAGCACGGCGCCGGCTTGCGCCGGGTTGGCATGACGCCGGAATCTCGTCTCTCGTGCACGGCCGCGCCGCAGCGCGTCGAGAATGATCGACACGTCAGTAACGAATTACCTGTGCATCGGCAAACGCCGTCATCTCGTGCACGCGATTCACTTCGGCCTTTGCGTCCGACAACGTCGCAAACTCGCCGACCAGCAGGCGGCGCCACTCGCCGCGCTCGCGCAGGTTGACATCCATCGAGCGCACGTCGTACCCAAGGCCGCGAAGCTCGACTACGACGGCATCGAACCGTGCGGCCGCGGCGCTGCCCTCGCGCAGGAGATCGACAATTGGAAACGACGCCGTCAAGACGGCATAGCGCGGCTGACCGGGTGCAATAGGTGCAACGGGTGCAATGGGTGCTTCAGGTGCGCCAGGTGCGTCAGGTGCGGGAGACTCACTGGAAGCCGGCGGCGGCGACGACGCGGCCGCAGCGGCGGCGTTTGCCGCCTCCGCGTCAGACGACCATCGCGATGCCACCGTGCCACCTGCGATCGCGAGTGACATACTGGCACCGACTGCGGTGACATACACGGACGCGCGGCGTCGGAACCACGTCAGACGCGACGGACCTTCGTCCACCAGCTCGAGGCTCTCCGCGGCCTGATACGCCATGTCGGCCGACACCCGATTGGTCCGGGCAGAGTAGGCGGCAAGCAGCGCGCGATCGCACACGAGGTTGACAAGGCGCGGGATGCCTTTCGTGCGGTGGTGCACGAGATCGATCGCTCTGGGCTGAAACGAAACCGCCGCCGTCCCGCCCGCCACGTTCAGCCGGTGTGTCACGTACTCACCAACCTCGTCGCGGTTCAGAGGCCGGAGCTGATACCGGATCGAGACGCGCTGATCGAGTTGCCGCATCTGCGGGGCCTTCAGCAGCGGCTGGAGGTTCAGCTGGCCGACCAGCACGATCTGCAGCAGCTTTTCTTTGTCGGTCTCGAGATTCGAGAGGATGCGGATCTGCTCGAGCACCTGCATCGGCAGGTTCTGCGCCTCGTCGATGATGAGCAGCGCGCTCGCGCGCAGCGGCAGCAGGCTCAGGAGAAAGTCGTAGATCGTCTCGATCAACTCCTGCTTGCTGACGTGGGCGAGCCGCCCGCGCTTCACATCGTCGCGCGAGACGATGCCGAAATCCTGCAGAATCAGCTTCAGCAGATCCTCTTCCGACAGGAACGGATTCAGCACGAGCGCGCTGAAGGTCTTGCGATCGATCTCCTCGAGTAAGGCACGGCAGAGTGTCGTTTTGCCGGTGCCGATGTCGCCGGTGACGACCACGAAGCCTTCGCGACGCCGCACCGCATACTGCAACACCTCGAAGGCGTTGGCGTGCGACTCGCTCCTGAAGAGAAACTTCGGATCGGGCGTCAGGCTGAACGGCTTCTCGGTGAGCCCGTAATATTCCTCGTACATGGCGTTGTCCCTCTCGGCGCGGTGGAACCGCGCTACCGGCTTGACACTACAAGCGGACACACTTGCACGTGACTCGTTTCGGCACGAGGAGGGCTAAACCTTAGTCAGCCTTGAAATTAATGGATGGCCCGGAATGGGGCAGGAGGGGGAAGTGCACGGGGTTGCACAATATTGCGGTTCTAGGTTCTTGGTTATGGAACCCAGAACCTAGAACTCAGAACCCAGAACCAAAGAGCCCACAGCGGCTAGTCGTAGTACTCCAACCCCAGGTGCGTAATCAGCTCTTCGCCGACCATGTAGCGCAACGTGTTCTTCAGCTTCATCAACTGGATGAACAGGTCGTGCTCGGGATAGAGCCCGGGCGCGTGCATCGGGCTCTTGAAATAGAACGAAAGCCATTCCTGGATGCCCGACATGCCCGCCCGCTTCGCCAGGTCGAGAAACAGCGCCAGATCCAGCACAATCGGCGCGGCCAGGATGCTGTCGCGGCAGAGGAAGTTGATCTTGAGCTGCATCTTGTAGCCGAGCCAGCCCACCAGATCGATGTTGTCCCAGCCTTCCTTGTTGTCGCCGCGCGGCGGGTAGTAGTTGATGCGAACGACGTGATGGAGATCCTCGTAGAGCCCGGGATACAGGTGAGGCTGAAGGATGTAGTCGAGCACGGATTTCTTGCTCTCCTCCTTCGTCTTGAACGACTCCGGGTCGTCGAGCACTTCGCCATCGCGATTGCCGAGGATGTTGGTCGAATACCAGCCCTCGACGCCGAGCAGCCGGGCTTTGATGCCCGGCGCGATGACCGTCTTAATCCATGTCTGGCCTGTCTTGAAGTCCTTGCCGCAAATCGGCAGCTTGTTCTGCTGCGCGAGCGCCATCATGGCCGGCACATCCACAGACAGATTGGGTGCGCCGTTGGCGTACGGCACGCCTTCCATCAAAGCGGCATAGGTATAGACCATGCTCGATGGAATGGCGGGATCGTTTGTCTCGAGCGCCTTTTCGAACGCCTCAATCGACCGATGGGCGGGCGACTCCTTCATGAACACTTCCGTGCTGCCGCACCAGACCATCACAATGCGATCGCAACCGTTGTCTTTCTTGAACTGACGAATGTCGGCGCGAAGCTGCTCGGCCAGATCCTTCTTGTTCGGGCCTTTCTTCACGTTGGGACCGTTCAGGCGCTTTACATAGCGCTGGTCGAAGACGGCTGTCATCGGCCGGATCGACTCGAGCTCGGGCTTGATTTGGTCGAGCAGCGAGCGCTCGAGCACGCCCGCGGTGCGCGCAGACTCGTAGGCGTTCTCTTCGAAAATATCCCAGCCCCCGAAGACCACGTTCTCGAGATCGACGATGGGGACTGTGTCTTTGATCTTTGGCGAGCGCCCTTCGGTCCGTTTGCCGAGCCGGATCGTACCCATTTGCGTGAGCGAGCCGATGGGACTGGCCAGCCCTTTCCGGATAGCAATGACACCGGCGATCGTGGTCGTACTGACCGCACCGAGACCGACGAGAAGAATGCCGAGTTTTCCTTTCGCTGGAGCGATTTCGAGGTTTTTCACAGCGGCAATATATCACCTATGATTTGAGGCGTGCTCTTTTCCCGCCGACCGGAACAGAAGCATTCCCTGGCTATTGCCATGACGGGGGTGAAGCTCGGCGACCAGCTCCTCTTTGTCGGTTGCACCGATTCGACGCTGGTGGGTGCAATCGCATCCAAAGTCGGCTTGAGCGGCCGCGTCTGCGCAGTGGTGTCGAATGAAGCCGACGCAGCCCGAGCGGTGCGCGCGGCCGAACGAACAGGGTTCCTGCTCGATCTGGAAACAATCGCCGGTCTGAGCCCAATCCCGTTCGAAGACGCTGCCTTCAACCTGATCGTCGTCGACAACCAGGAGGGGGACATCTCGCGCCTGCGGCCCGAAGAGCGAGTGTCTCTGTTCCAGCAGGCCCATCGCATCCTCCAACCACGGGGCCGGATCGTCGTCATCGAACGCGCGCCGCGGGGAGGGCTGGGCGCACTCCTCCGGCCGGCAAATACCGCCCCACCCGATCCTCACTACCAGGCGTCCGGCGGCGCTGTGGCCGCGCTCCAGGCCGAAGGGTTCCGGGCCGCTCGGCTCCTCGCCGAGCGTGACGGTCTGTCCTTCTTCGAAGGCGTACGTTAGCGGGGACACTGCCCGTACCGGCCGTAAATTCCAAGCATTTCGCGTCAGACACTCGGCAAGGGATTTGCCAGATAACAAGGCAGGCCATGACCCGAATGACGCACACATCGAAGAACGCACCCGAAGACGTGTATTCAATCCGCGAAATCGCCCGCGCGGCTGGTGTCCCAGTGTCGCGCGTGGAGGCATTGATCGCGGTCGATCGTTTTCGACCGATCGCCGGCGCCGCCGGTTTCTTCGCCAGGATGGACGCGATTGCTGCAGTCCGCGCACTTCGGACCGACGGCGGACGAAGCGCGGCGCTGCTGTTCGACAACAAGCCGGAATTCGCAGGGACATCTTTCAGGCTGCCGATGGCGGCGGCGAGCGCCGTTCACGCCGGAATTGCTGCCACGCTGATCCTGATCAGCACCATCGGATTACCGCAGGCGGCCGAAATGGACCCTGTACGGCTCGATCCTACGCAGACGCGCCTCGTTTTCATCGCGTCGCCGGGGCCGGGCGGAGGTGGCGGCGGCGGCGGTCGAAGACAGAAGGCTCCGCCACCCCGCGCGCAACTGAAAGGCAAATCGAAGCTGGACAGCCCTGTCCCCGTACGCAAGGCCCCAAAGCCGATCGAAGCCACACCAAAGCCAGAGCCTCCGCCACCTCCACCGGAGGTGAAGCCGGAGCCGCTCCCCCCGGTGGTTGCGCCGGTCGCAACTGTGGCGGCCAACGAGATCGATCGCCCGGGTGTCATCGATGAGCCAGCGAAGAAGGAAAGCGAAAGCCGCGGCCCGGGTGTCGGCGGTGGAGTCGGATCGGGCACCGGCACCGGCCTGGGCAAGGGCGATGGTTCCGGCATCGGTGACGGATCGGGCGGGGGCATGGGCGGAGGGCCGTACCGCCCCGGAAGCGGCGTCACGGCGCCGCGCCTCCTGAAGGAAGTGAAGGCCTCCTATACCGAGGATGCGCGACGCCAGAGCCTCGAGGGCGAAGTGGTCTTCGAGATCGTCGTGCGCCGGGATGGGTCGGTCGGCGACGTGCAATTGATCAAAGGACTTCCGAGCGGATTGAACGAGCGCGCGATGGCGGCCGTGCGGCAGTGGCGGTTCGCGCCGGCGACGCGACGCGGACAACCGGTCGACGTCATCGTCGAAGTCGAAGTGGAGTTCAAACTTCGTTAGCCGCGCGTGGAGCGCGCCGCGGGGATGGGGCCCCGCGTTATGAAGAGGGTCGTGACATCATGGAAATGCTGCTCGTCGTCATCACAATCGTCTCGGTCGCGACGGCAATCGTCGCGCTGACCTCTGCGGCACGTTTGCGACAAAACGATCGCGAGCGCTCCGAAGCGCGCGTGACGGCCCTCGCCGCCGCCGCGGAGACACACGGCGGGACCGACGGCGGATGGCAACAGGTTGCCGGTGAATGGCAATGGGTGGCCGAACCCGAACCACAAGGGATTCGGGATCTGGGACTAGGGATGAGTGTTGCTCGCTCTTCGCGCGATGAACGTGTGATACCCGTCGCCGAAACAATCCCGAATCCCCAGTCCCCAATCCCTGCATACTCGGATCGGTTCTTCGGGACTGTCGAGCGCGACGAACCGACGGGTCGGTCGCCTATCTTCGCGGCTGCAGCTCTCATCGTCATCCTGGGTGGCGCGCTGATTTTTCTGAACACCTCGGCGTCCAACGAACATGCGGCCACTGCTGCGCCTGTTGGCCGGGGCGAACCGCTCGAACTGGTGTCGCTCGGACATGCACGTGAGGTCAACGTCCTGACGATTGCCGGCACTGTCCGAAACCCGGCGAGCGGCGTCAAGCTCGAAGGGCTCACCGCGGTCGTCTCGCTCCTCAACCGTGACGGCGCGCTCGTCTCGACCAAGGACGTGCCGCTCGACTACCGCGCCCTTGGTCCCGGCGAAGAAGCGCCGTTCAAGGTCAGCGTTCCGGATCCGGGCTCGGTCGTGCGGTATCGCGTAAGCTTCCGCGCCGGCACCGACGTGGTTCCACACGTCGATCGGCGCACGTCCACGAAACTCGCGAGCGCGGTGCAATAAACGCGTATCGTATAGATATAGGGTTCACCATGAAACACATGCTGCGCTTCTGGATTTGTGTCATGTCCGCAGCCGCCGCCATCGTGATCGCGGGCGGATCCAACGTCGCTGGACAGAAACAGGACGAGTTCCGCTTCAGGAGCGGCGTCGATCTGGTCAACGTGACGGCCACGGTCACCGATCGTAACGGGCGTTTCGTGCCCGGGCTGCGCCAGGAGGACTTCATCATCTACGAGGAGGACCAGCTGCAGGAGGTGACGCACTTCAGCAACGAGCGCGTGCCCGTCAGCCTTGGCATCGTCCTCGACACCAGCGGCAGCATGGTCGGCGAGAAACTGACGCATGCGTTGATGGCCATCGACCGTTTCCTTACCAAGCTGCTCGCGCCCGAAGATGAGATCTTCCTGTACAAGTTCAGCAATTTTCCCGAGCTCGTCCAGGATTGGACGACGGATCGCACGCGGCTCAGTCGCGCCATCCGGCGCATCAACGCGGGCGGCGGCACGGCGATGCTCGATGCGATCGCCGAATCCGTCCCATTGGCGCAGACCGGACAGCACCGCAAGCACGCGATCCTGCTGATCTCAGATGGCAATGACACCGACAGCCAAGTCTCGCCGAAGGAAGTCAAACAGCTGATTCGTGAATCGGAAGTGATGGTGTACGCGATCGGCATCGACGGCACGGCCGAGGGGACGATCTTTGGACTGCCGCCGACGACGCGCAACCCCCTGCCCCCGTCGCCGAGTCCCTTCCCCGGCGGCCGGCGCCCGCGAGGGCCGGGCGGGGTCATTCTGCCGCAGACGGCTCAGTTCCAGTGGCCATTCCCGCAAGGCGGCGGGTCACGCCGCAGAAGTGCGGCGGGCGACGATCGCGTCAACGCGGGGGCGCTGCGCGACATCACGGATGACAGCGGCGGGCGCACAGAAATCGTGCGGTCTCCACGCGATCTCGATCCCGCGACCGAGAACATCGCCGACGAGTTGAGCCGTCAGGTACTATCTCGGTTACGCATCCACGACAGAGAAGGACGGACGGTGGCACGTGATTCGAGTGGAAACACGCGACAAATCACTGCGCGTGCGCGCGCGCCGCGGCTACATCGCCACGCCGTAGCCTGGCTCGTAGCCGGTAGCTGGTAGCTGGTAGCAATCGCTGCTACCGGCTACCAACTACAAGCTACTAGCTGATAACATCGGCCCGTGCGTTCGCTCGCGTGGGCCGTGGGGCTGACTCTCGCAGGAAGCCTCGGCGGCGTTCTGGTTGCCTCCGCGCTCCTCTTCTTCAACGATCGTCTTCGCGTCAAGATCGTGCCGTGGCTGGTCAGCTACGCTGTCGGCACGCTCCTCGGCGTCGCCCTGCTCGTCCTGCTTCCCGAGGCGCTCGCGCACCTTTCACCAAAGATGGCTCTGGGCTGGTTGCTGGGCGGGATCATGCTGTTCTTCCTGCTCGAGAAGCTCGTGCTGTGGCGGCACTGTCACACGCACGACTGCGAGGCGCACGGCATGGCCGCACCGATGGTGGTCATCGGCGACGCCTTTCATAACTTTCTCGACGGCGTCATCATCGGCACGGCTGTTCGCACGTCCGTCCCGCTTGGCGTCAGCACGGCGCTCGCCGTCGCGACGCATGAGATTCCGCAGGAGCTCGGCGACATGGCGATTCTCCTGCACGCAGGATACTCGCGCCGCAAGGCGCTGCTCCTGAATCTCATGTCGGGCCTGTCAGCGGTCGGCGGCGCGCTGGTGGCGGTCTTTGCGCTCGAATGGGTGCCACGAGTAAACGAGTACGTACTCTCAGTGGCGGCGGCAGGATTTCTGTACATCGCGATGGCCGATCTGATTCCCGATCTCCATCGCGGCCGGATCGACGCGACAACCTTCCGTCAGCTCGCCCTCGCCGCCGCCGGTATCGGCACGGTTGTCGGTCTCAATGCATTTGTGGGAGGACATTGATGTACGCGCTGGCCATCATCCGCTACCGGCGTCCGCTGGAAGAAGTGCTCGTGCACCAGGACGCCCACCGCGCATACCTTCGCGGGCTGAAGGAAAAAGGTCTCCTGATCGCGTCCGGTCCCATGAACCCGCGGTTCGGAGGCCTTGTTCTGCTGCGCGTGCCCGATGACGATGTGAACGTGCTCGACAGCGTGCGCGATGACGACCCGTTTTTTCAGTCGGGCGTCGCGCAATACGAGTTGATTGGCTGGGCCCCGGTCATCGGCAAGGAAGATCTCGACAAACTCTGACCGACATCACGTAGTGTCCGGCTTTAGCCGGACCTCTCCGGCTCGAGCCGGACTTCCGTGATTACGTATTCCTCGACGGGCTTCCCTGCGATCAGGTGCTCCTGGATGATGCGCTCGAGCACGGGCGGATGACAGCCGGAATACCACGTTCCTTCCGGATAGACAACGGCAATCGGGCCGCCTTCGCAGATACGGAGGCAGTTCGCCTTCGTGCGGAGGATGCCGCCAGCTTCCGAGAGACCCAGTTGCTTGAGCCGTTTCTTCAGGAATTCCCACGCCTCAATCGATCGCTCGCGATCGCAGCATTTCGGATTCGTCTGATCGGCGCAGAGGAAGATGTGGCGCCTCGCGCCGGGGACGCCAACTGACGCCGCAAGCGCCTTCAGTCGTTGCCGTTCGTCGTCTGACATATCATTGGTGGCAAGGATGCCTGAAACCGTCACCAGGAATGTTCGCGTCCACGTCGAAGCGGAGTTTGCTCCAGGACGATCGAATCCGCAGCAGAGCCAGTGGTTCTTCCTCTATACGATCCGCATCACCAACGAAGGGCGTGAGACGGTCAAGCTCCTGACCCGTCACTGGATTATCACCGATGGGATGGGGGTCGTGAGAGAAGTCCGCGGTCCGGGCGTCGTCGGCAAGCAGCCGCTGCTGGAGCCGGGCGAAAGCTTCGAGTACACCTCTGGATGTGATCTGACGACGCCGTTCGGCACGATGCGCGGGACCTACGAGATGGTCACGAATGCCCAGGAGCGATTCGACGTCGACATCCCGATGTTTACGCTGTCCGAGCCGTACTCGACCGTTCACTAACCCTTTTTCGCCCGTACTTCTGCTCGACATAGTCGTCGACGAGTTGCTTGAATTCGGCAGCGAGCTCGTCGTAGGTGCCGCGAAGGGTCTTCACGTGCTCGCCGTCGATATAGATCGGACAGCTCGGCTCTTCGCCGGTCCCGGGCAGGCTGATGCCGATATTCGCGGCCTTCGACTCGCCCGGGCCGTTGACCACACATCCCATCACGGCGAGCGTCATGTCTTCGACGCCCTCGCAGTCGGTTTTCCAGATCGGCATCATCTCGCGGATATAGGCCTGCGTACGCTCCGCCAGTTCCTGAAACGTCGTGCTCGTTGTCCGACCGCAGCCGGGGCACGCCGTCACGCTTGGCGCAAATGATCGCAAACCGAGCGCCTGCAGCATTTCACACGCCGCATACACTTCTTCGCGGCGGTCGCCCCCCGGACGCGGCGTCAGCGACACCCGGATGGTATCGCCGATGCCTTCGTTCAGCAGGGCGCCCATCGCCGATGCCGACCACACGAGACCCTTGATGCCCATCCCTGCCTCGGTGAGGCCGAGGTGCAGCGGCTGATCGGTTCGTCTGGCGAGCTCGCGATAAACCGCAATCAGATGAAGCGGCCGTGAAACTTTGCACGAGATGATGATCTGGTCCTTGCGCAGTCCGGATTCGAGCGCAAGTGCAGTGGAGTCGAGAGCCGAAAGAACCATGCACTCGTTGATGATTTCGTCCGACGTCTTTCCAAGATTGCGGTCGGTGTTCTCCTGCATCTTGCTCATGACGAGCTCTTGATTGAGCGACCCGCCGTTCACGCCGATGCGTACGGGCTTCCCCTGGTCGGCGGCAACCTGGCAGATGGTGGAGAACTGCTCGTCGCGCCGTTTACCGGTACCGACGTTCCCCGGATTGATGCGGTACTTGTCGAGCGCTTTCGCGCACTCCGGAAATTTCGTCAGGAGGATGTGACCGTTGTAGTGAAAATCGCCGATGAGCGGCGCGGTGATGCCGGCATCGACCATCCGCCGCTTGATCGCCGGAACGGCGGCTGCGGCCTCGGGCAGATTCACCGTGATGCGCACGAGCTCCGAGCCGGCCTGCGCGAGCTCGACGCACTGCCGCGCGGTCGCGTCAATATCGGGTGTGTCGGTGTTGGTCATCGACTGGACGGCGACGGGAGCACCACCGCCCACCTGAACCGAGCCGACTTTGACACCAACTGTTTTATGAAGCCTGATGGGAAGCATTGACGCGATCCGTGACAACGGGGTCTGACCCCATTGTATCGCCCCTCGACTGCGGCGACCCTGAGCTTGTCGAAGGGTCGTCAGGCGTGGACTGTTCCCACAGGGCGACAACGAGGCCTGACAGCGGGCTGATTCGCGAACCTGGCGTGACGATCCCGCGCAGATTCAGCGGGTCGGCGGCCGATAGCTGTGGCGTCGCGCCGATATTCTGGTCTCGCCTGATTTCGCGCAGTAGTTCGACTGCCTCTGGCCGGGCGAACTGCTCGCCGACAAAGCCCGATACAAACCGTCCACCGCGAATCTCTCCCTGCGCTTCCATCCGGCGGAACGTGATCAGGAGATCTCTCCAGCCCGGCGTGATGGTTTCGCGCGCAAGCAAATCGCGGAACACCACTCCCCAGCGCAACAGCAACTGGCGGGCGATCGCTTCCAGCGTCTCGGACGAGACGTCCATTGGGACGTCCATTGGGGTCTGACCCCCGTACAAAGGCGTGGATGCCCCAGCTGACGCTCCGGACGTCTGACCCCCGTACTGTACGGGGGTCAGACCCCGATGAGAGCGCAGCAGCGCCCAGCGGCCGGGGACGAACCTGGCCCGGCGCGTGTGATGTTTTGCGGTGGCAAGCCGGCGTCTGGGATCGACGAGCGCGCGCAGGTTTTCGAACCCATCTGCGGTGACCAGACCTGCTGCGGCAAGCTCCCACAACGCATCTTCGACGATGCTCGTCAGCTGGCGCGTGTCCTTGACGAGGTCGGCGAGAAACGACGCGCCGCGACGATGCAGGGATTCGAGCAGCTGCTGCGCCGCGCCCGATAGGGAGGTCTGCCCCCCTTGGGCTCGAATGGGGTCAGACCCGATTCGAGCCTCAGCAGCCTCGAGCAACCACGATGCATCCTCGCGCAGGAACAACGCGATTGGGGCCGAGCGCGTGGGTCGGACGCGCCGCGACGGGTGTTTGCCTCGCTCCTGATCCTCGAACGCGGGATGCGGCGACAAACGTCCCCAGACAACCTCGCCAGAGATACAAAGCTCGTCGAGCAGCTCGGGCGTGTACTTTCCTATCCGGCGGCGGAGCACGTCGCCTTCCCACGCAGCCGCGGAAATTTCGTAGCCCTGCAGTTGCTTGATGATGTGCAGCGCGCCATCCGGTCCGTGGAGCTGGGCGCCCGGCCTCAAATGCTGCCAGTGATAGAGGAAGCGCATGAAATCGCGGGCGTTGACCGGCTCGATCTCGCGGCGCAGCCGACCCAGCGTCAGCCGATGGATGCGCGCGAGCACGCGCCGGTTACACCATTCGATCTCGCTCGTCTGCGCGGCCGCCGCGGCTGTAAAGCGCCCTCGAAGAATCTGGCCTTCTGCCTCGAGTCGCAGAAGGGCCGCTTCCATGGCGTCGGCCGGCAGCGCGAATCGTTGAGAGAGTCCGCTTTGGGTCTGCGGGCCGCTCGATTCGAGCCAGCCGCGAAGCGTCTCTGCGGCCGCCATCTCCTGATCCGCGGTCGGCGTGCGATCGTAGTCTGCGATTTCCGGAGCGATAACCGAATCCGGATACAGCAGCCGCGCCGACCTCAGGCGCTCCGCAGCCACCCAGAAGTTCGCTCCGCCGCCACTGAGGACGGTGGCACGTCCCGATTCACGCAGTGTTCGGAAGAAGTCTTCCCACTGCGTCACCGGCGGCACGACCACGAGGGTGAGCAACGCGTCGTGCAGCTCTTCGGCGTCGCGCGCTGTCGGAAACGACTCTGCGGCCACCTCGGCAATCGCTGCCGGATCGAGCGCGCCGACACCCCCCGCATCCGGGCCAATCGTGCGTCTCATCTGAACCGCTCGCGCTCTCCGCTCTTCGAGAGGTGCATCGTCCAGGTACGCGTACGGGTTCGCGTTGAGGATTTCATGCGAGAACGGCGACGGCTCCGGCGTGTCGATGGCAACGGTCTTGAGCTCGCCGCGGCCGATTTGCTCGATGAGCTGCTTTAACCCGTCGAGATCCATCGCCTCGTGGAGACAGTCCTTGATGGTTTCGTTGACAAGCGGATGATCGGGAATGCGGATGTCGCCGACAATGTTTTCCTGACACGCGGCCTGGTCCGGAAAAACTGCGGCGAGCAGGTCGTCGGCCCGCATGCGCTGAATCTGGGGTGGCACCTTGCGTCCGCCGGCGAATCGCAGCACGGCCAGCGCGCGGGAGGTATCCCACCGCCACCGCACCTCGAACATCGGAGCCGGCAGCATGGCCTGCGTCAGGACGTCCTCGACCGTTTCCTTGCTCAGGAACTTGAAGACGAGCTCCAGCGGAAAGCTGTGCTGATCGCTCAGCGAGATGACGATGCCGTTATCGGTTGCGGCCGCCTGGAGCTCGAAGTTGAACGACCGGCAGAAGCGCTTGCGCAGTGCGAGGCCCCACGCACGGTTGATGCGGGCGCCGAACGGCGAGTGCAGGACGAGCTGCATCCCGCCCCCCTCGTCGAAGAATCGTTCGGCCACCACGGTGTTGACGGTCGGCAGCGCTCCGAGCGCCGCGGCGCCCGCGCGCACGTACGCCACAGCCTGCTCGGCCCCGCGCCTGTCGAGGCGGCATTGGTCGATGAGGAAGTCTTCTGGCGAGTCCGGAAACGGTTCCCGGAACCGTTTCTCGATCTCCGTGCGCAAATCGGACACGGCGTTCGACAGCTCCCACGTGCGGCCGGGCGCTTCGCCGCGCCAGAACGGAATCGTGGGCGCGGCGCCCTTGGCATCTTCCACACGCACGCGGCCGGCTTCGACACGGCGGATCCGCCACGAAGTGGTGCCAAGCAGAAACACATCGCCAGCCATGCTCTCGACCGCAAAGTCTTCGTCGAGCGTGCCGACGACGGTCTCGTCAGGCTCGGCCAGGACGAGGAACTGCGCGTTGTCGGGTATCGCGCCACCGGACGTAATCGCCGCAAGCCTCGCACCGCGCCGGCCACGGACGATGCCGTGCACACGGTCACGATGGAGAAACGCGCCGCTGCGGCCGCGCTTGGTGCTGATGCCTTCCGACAACATGTCGATGACCGAATCGAACTCCGCACGCGTCAGGTCGGCATAGCAATATGCGCGTCGAACCAGCGCGAAGAGATCGTCCTCCTGCCAGTCTTCGGCGGCAGCCATCGCGACTACTTGCTGCGACAACACATCGAGCGGCGTCGACGGAACGACCAGCCGATCGAGCTCGCCTTGTGAAATCGACCGCGTCAAGGCCGCACATTCGATCAACTCATCTCGTGACGTCGCGAATATTCGACCCTTCGGCTTGGTGGTGTGCTCGACCTGGTGCCCCGAACGCCCGATGCGCTGCAGCGCGACCGCGATCGACCGTGGAGAGCCGATCTGACACACGAGATCGACGGTGCCGATATCGATGCCGAGCTCGAGAGACGCCGTCGCGACAACCGCCCTCAACTTCCCTGTCTTCAGTCGCTCTTCCGCAGTCAGGCGAAGCTTCCGCGACAGACTGCCGTGGTGCGCCAGGACTCCCTCTTCGCCGAGCCGCTCGCCCAGATGGTGAGCCACGCGCTCGGCCAGCCTGCGAGTGTTGACGAAAACCAGCGTTGTCCGGTGTTCCTGGATGAGCGCCGCGATGCGGTCGTAGATTTCCTGCCACATTTCGTTGGACGCGACAGGCCCGAGCTCGTCCTTCGGCACTTCGACTGCCAGGTCCATCGCCCGGCGATGGCCGTGATTGACGACGGTGACCTGCTCGTGCGCGTCCGGCGCCAGAAACCTTGCAACAGTCTCGATCGGCCTGACCGTCGCGGACAAGCCGATGCGCTGGGGGCGCGCACCGCCCGCTTTCTGGACCAGGTCGTCGAGGCGCGCGAGCGACAGGGCCAGATGCGCGCCCCGCTTGTCGTCGGCCATGGCGTGAATCTCGTCGACGATGACGGTTCGCACATTTCGCAGCGCCTGTCTGCTGCGATCTGCAGTGAGCAGGATGAACAGCGACTCCGGTGTGGTGACCAGGACGTGCGGCGGGTGTTTGACCATCTGCTGCCGCTCGGAGGCCGGCGTGTCACCGGTGCGAACGGCCGTTCGAATCGCCGGCAACATCAGGCCGCGCTCGGCGGCAAGCGAGGCGATGCCCGACAGCGGCACGTCGAGGTTCTTATGGATGTCGTTGCTGAGCGCTTTGAGCGGCGAGACGTACACCACCTGCGTGACGTCGGAAAGGCGGCCTTCGAGACCCGCCTGCACAAGATCGTCAAGGCATATCAGAAAAGCCGCTAGTGTCTTCCCCGATCCCGTTGGCGCAGAGATCAGCACGTGCTCGCCCGAGCGAATGGCCGGCCACGCGCGCTTCTGCGGCTCTGTGGCTTCGCCGAAGCGCTGGGCAAACCAATCGCGAACCAACGGTTGAAGAGGGTTCACAGACGCTCAATTTCCTGCTCGAGTTGCGTCACGCGCTTGTCGAGCTGGCGGACGACGGCTTCGGCGGGTGCCGGTGTGCTCAGATCGACGCCCGCGCGCTTGAGCAGGTTCATCGGATAGTCGCTGCCACCGGCACAGAGCAATTCGAGAAAACGCTCGACGCCCGCGCGACGCTCTTCGACCTTTTCCGATGTGATCTTCTGGATCAGCTGCGCCGACGAGGCGTAGCAGGTCGCATATTGATAGACATAGTAGGGGCTGCCGAAGAAGTGCGGCACTCGTGCCCACGTAATCTGCGCCGAGTCGTCATACGTCATCGCGTCGCCGTGGTACGTCTTGAAGAGATCGAAGTAGATGCGGCTCAGCGCTTCTGCAGTGATCGGCTCTCCCTGCTCTGCCAGGCGATGCGCCTGCAGTTCGTAGTCGGCGAACAGGCACTGGCGATAGAACGTGCCCACGATGTCGTCGATGGCGTGCTGCAGCAGCACGACCCGCTCTCGCTTGTCGGTCGTCCGCGACAGCTTGAGGTCGAAGTACAACATCTCGCTCAGGGTCGACGGCACTTCCGCGACGAAGATCGTGTAATCGGAGTACACGAACGGCTGATGCTCCTCCGACAGCATCGTGTGCATCGAGTGACCCATTTCGTGCGCCAGCGTGAACACCGAATCGAGCGTGTCGTTGTAGTTCAGCAGCATGTACGGGTGCACACCGTACACCGGCGCCGAGTACGCGCCGCTTCGCTTGCCTGGATTTTCATACACGTCGATCCATCGGCCCTCGAAGGCTTTCCTGACGTTCTGCTGATATGCCGCGCCGAGTGGCGCCATCGCCTCGACGACCTCGTCGAGCACATCGGGGTATTCGTACTTCCGATCGAAATCGATTAAGGGCACCAACTGGTCGTACGCGTGGTACGTCTCGAGGCCCAGCACGCGCTTGCGCAGCCGGTGGTACCGCCGAAGCGGCTCCGTTCCAGCTTTCGCCGTCGCGACGAGATTCTCGACGACCGCCGTCGGAATGTCGTTACCGTGGAGGGCCGCGGCGAGTGTGCTCTTGAACTGTCGCGCCTGCGCGATGAACCAGTCGCGCTGCAGCACGCCGTTGTAGACGGCGGCATAGGTGTTCTGGTTCGACGAGAAGGTCTCGTGAAACGCGTGGAACGCCGCCGCGCGATCGGGTTGATGCCGGTTTGTCTGAAGCAGCGCGTTGTACTGCGCGTAGGTCAGCGTCACCTTCCTGCCGTCGTGCAGCGTGATGACCGGATGTTTGATGTCGGCGTTGGCCAGCATCGAATGAATGTCGTTCGGGGCGTCGCCGAAGCGGCCCGACAGCGACAGCAGGTGCTCGCCCTTTTCGTCGAGCACGTGCTCCTGCTGGTGGTACGTGCGCTCGATGGCAAACCGATAGACCGCCAGATCGGCATTGGACTCCATCCAGGCGCGCACCGTCGCAAGTGGAATCCGAAGCAGTTCGGGTGTGAACCACGAGCGGGCTTCGGCGGCCTTCGCAAAAAGAATCTGGACTTTCTGGCGCCGCGCATTGGCCGCGTTGTCGCGCTGATCCTGATCGTAGGTCAGCCCCGCGTAGTACCAGAGTTTGTATGAAAGCTGACCAAGATCGTCCTCGAGACGAAACGCGACCAGCAGACGATCCGGTCCCTCCGACAGCGTTCCGTGAAGCTCGGCGTACCCTTCGAGCTTCTTTTCGAACTCGGCAAGCCCCGATTCCCAGACATTCCAGCTCGGATAGATGTCCGAAAGATTCCAGGTGAATTCCTCGGGGATCTGTTCGCGCGTCCGCGTTCGCGGATCGACTGACGCTTCGATGGCCATCCCCCGATTTTAATGGATCTTCGCAACCAGTAGGGCGGGTAGGTAGGGCGGGTCTTGCAGTTCAAGACCCGCCCTACCTACTGCAAGACCCGCCCTACGTACTGAATTCATGCAAGACGGCTGCGAACGAAACCGAAATAAATCATGAGCAAACCGGCGATGACATAGGAGATCACCCCGATCTGCCGGCCCTTGCCGGTCAGCAACTTGAGAACGGGATAACTCATGAATCCGAGCGCCAGGCCGTCGGCGATCGAATACGCCAGTGGAATGCCGGCGAGCGTGAGAAAGCTCGGCACGGCCTCCGAAAGATCGTCCCAGTCGATGTGCGCCGCGTTGCTCATCATCATCGCGCCGACGATGATGAGCGCCGGCGCGGTGATGGGCAGGTAATTGCCAATCATGCCGATGAGCGGACTGAACAGCAGCGCGGCGAAGAACAACGCGCCGGCCACCACGGCCGTCAACCCCGTGCGGCCGCCCGCCGACACGCCGGCCGCGCTTTCGATATAGGTCACGATCGTGCTCGTTCCGAGTACCGCGCCGGCAACCGTGCCCGCCGCATCGACGACAAGAACGCGCTCGGCCCTCGGCAACTTGCCTTCCCGCATCAACCCGGCCTGCTGCGTCACGCCGACGACAGATCCGATTGTGTCGAAGACGTTCATGAACAGGAACACCGCTACAAACGGTAGCCAGCGCGGGTCGAGCGCCGTGGCCAGATCGAAACGAAACGCCGCCGGCGTCGTGATCTGCGGCAGCCCGAACACACCCGCATAGTGGATTCGGCCGAGTGCCGCGGCGACCGCCGCGGCGCCAAAAATCCCCATCAGGATGGCACCGCGCGTACCGCGGATGTGCAGCGCCGCCGCAATTAACAGGCCGACGCCGAACACCGCGGCATCCGCCGACACGAGCTGCGGGTTCATGGTGACGAGCGTGCCCGGATGAGCAACGATGATTCCCCCGTTGCGTAATCCGATGAACGCCACGAAGAGGCCGATGCCCGCGGCGATGGCATGACGCATGCTCGGGCTGATCGAATCGAGCACCGCCTCGCGCACGCCGACGACTGACAGGATCAGAAAGATGACGCCCGAAATGAACACGATGCCAAGCGCGGCGCGCCAGGGCTCGGCCACACCGCCGGCGGCAAGGGCCATGATCACGGAGACGAAGAAGAAGTTCTCGCCCATGCCGGGCGCCAGGGCAATGGGGTACTTGGCCCATAGTCCCATCAGAATGGTTGCCGCGCCCGACACCACGCACGTCGCCAGCAGCACTGCTCCGAAATCGAGGCCGGTCGGTCTGCCTGTGAAGTCTGTGGACAGCACCGCCGGCTGCACAAAGATGATGTACGCCATCGTCACAAACGTCGTGACGCCAGCGATCACCTCGGTCTTCGTCGTGCTGCGGGTCAACTACTTCCAGCCGACGAGTTTTCGGAGTTTCTCGAAAAGTGAGGGGTTGGCCCGCGCGGCAGTGGCCTGGACGAGCAGGTCGAGGACTTCGCTGATATCGCAGGCTGTGCCGATGCCAAGCCGCCGCGCGCTGCTGGCGGCAATCGCATCGTCCGCGTCAACCAGCAGAATCGCGCGCGCCGACGAATCCGACAGCACGTCGACGCAATTCTGCGGCGTATCGTCGACGAGGTAATCCAACCGCAGGGCCGCCGCCGCCTTGCCTCGGCCGCCCGACAGCGGGATGACGCTGGGCATCTCGAACCCCTGCTCAACGAGCCACTTGTAGGTCTGCCACTGAACCGTGCCGCCAGCCGTGGCCGGTCGCTGCGTGATGAAAAAGACCTCCCATTTGTGCTCGAGAGTCAGCTGGTTGAGCCGCTTGATGGCGTCCGCGTCGATCGGCTTCAGCAACGTCCAGAAATTCGGGGTGGCCTCGATGGCTCGCCAGATGCGATCGCGATGGCCGGGTCGACTGCGAGAGGATCGGCGTTCGGAGACCTTGTTCTGGACCTCACCGGCCTCCGCTGAGGCTCCCTCCTCGACGTGCTGCTCCTCTTCGCGGGCCTCGGGGGCGGGGCGTTCGTGTTCAGCCCTCTCGGCCCCGTATATCTGGTCTTCGACGGCGGCATAGGCCGAAGACAAGTCGGCCAGCGTACCATCCATATCAAAGGCAATTCGCAGAGGAATCATCGTTGAGTCCCGGCCCCTATACTATGGTGTTCGAAGAATTTAGGCTATCCAATCAGGCCTCTGACTCGCTAAAATGTTGGTTTTCCCGCGTGAATCTATGGAAACTCCCCACCGTTTCGTTCTCGCGTCGATCTGTGCAGCAATCGCGGCAATGCCGGCTTGTTCGGCAACTGACGCGGTCGTACCCTCGGCTGCCCCGAATCAACCCGCTGTTCCCGTCACCATCGCCCGGGTCGTGGAGAAGGAGATGCCCCTCGAAGTCAGCGCGGTGGGCACCGTCGAAGCCTATTCCACGGTGGCCGTCAGGGCGCAGGTGACTGGAGAGATGAAAGCTGTCAATTTCCGTCAGGGCGACGACGTGGAGGCCGGGCAGGTGCTCTTCTCGCTCGATCCGCGTCCGCTGGAGGCGGCGCTGAATCAGGCCGAAGCCAACCTGCAGCGCGATTCCGCGCAGGCGGCCAACGCCAAGGTCATTGCGCAGCGAATGGAAGATCTCGTGGAACGCGGCGTCGGTACCCGGGAACAGCGCGATACCGCCCGCACGACCCAAGCCGCGCTCGAAGCCGTCGTCGGCGCCAACACGGCGGCGGTCGAAAACGCTCGCGTGCAGCTGCAGTACGCCACTATCCGCGCGCCGATATCGGGACGCACCGGGGTGCTGATGGTCAATGCGGGCAATCTCGTCCGCGCAAACGATCAGACCCCGCTCGTCGTAATCAATCAGGTGAGCCCGATCTACGCGTCATTCGGGATTCCAGAGGCGCTTCTGGCCGATCTGCGCCGGTATATGACGCAGCGCGAGCTCGAAGTCGAGGCGACACCACCGAACGAATCGGGCCCACCGGCGGTCGGCAGAATTACCTTCGTCGATAACCAGGTGGATCAAACCACCGGTACGATCCGCATCAAGGCGACATTCCCGAACGCGAGCCGCAGTCTCTGGCCGGGTCAGTTTGTGAACGTCATCATCCGGCTGTCTCGCGACCCGCACGCGATGGTCGTGCCGTCGGTCGCCGTTCAAGCGGGTCCCGAAGGGCACTACGTCTACGTCGTGAAGAACGATCAGACCGTGGAGATGCGCAAGGTCACGGTCAAGCGCACCGCGGGGACGGAAACGCTCCTTCAGGAAGGCGTCAAGGCCGGCGAGACGGTCGTCACCGACGGTCAGTTACGGTTGGTCCCGGGAAGCCGCATCAGCGTCAAGGACGGCAACACCCAAAAGGCGGATTCATGAACCTCTCAGCGCTGTTCATCAAACGTCCAATCACGACAACCCTCATCACGCTCGGCATCCTGGTGTTCGGCGTGATGTCGTACCGTGAATTGCCGGTGGCCGACCTGCCGGCCATCGATTTCCCGACGATATCCGTGAGCGCCTCGCTGCCCGGCGCAAGTCCCGAGACGATGGCGTCGGCCGTTGCGCTGCCGCTCGAGAAACAGTTCTCGACAATTTCCGGTCTGACGTCGATGAACTCGTCCAACATGCAGGGCAGCACGAGCATCACGTTGCAGTTCGACCTGAGCCGCAATATCGATGCGGCAGCGCAGGACGTTCAGACGATGATCGCCCGGGCGTCGCGGCAGCTTCCGCCGCAGATGCCGTCGCCACCGTCGTACTTCAAGGTGAACCCCGGCGACTATCCGGTCATGATGCTGGTCATGCGGTCGCCGACACTCCCGTTGTCGACGGTGAACGAATACGCCGACTCGAACGTCGCGCAGCGCATTTCCATGGTGAACGGGGTCGCGCAGGTCAATGTCTTCGGCCCTCAGAAGTACGCCGTCCGGATCGACGTCGACCCGCGCAAGCTCTCGGCGCATGGCATCGGCATCGATGAAGTGGTCAATGCTGTCCAGTCGTCGAACGTGAACCTGCCAACCGGCACCATGTCTGGCCGCGAGCGCATCTTCACGGTGCTCGCCGACGGTCAGCTCTTGAATGCCGCCTCGTACGCGCCGATGGTCATTGCGTACAGGAACGGTAATCCGGTCCGGCTGGGAGATGTGGCGCGTGTGTACGACGGCGTCGAGCAGGACAAGACGGCCAGCTGGTGGCAGGGGATGCGCAACATCAGCCTGATGATTCAGAAGCAGCCTGGATCGAACGTCGTTCAGGTGGTCGACGACATCAAGACGCTGCTGCCGGCCATTCGCGCCCAGCTTCCACCCGCGGTGCCGCTCGACGTCAGAATGGATCGCTCGCTGTCGATCCGCGAATCGATCCACGACGTCAAGCTGACGCTCATGATTGCGCTCGGCCTCGTCATCGCCATCATCTTCATCTTCCTGCGCAGCGTCACGGCCACGATTATTCCCAGTTTGACGCTTCCGGTGTCGCTCATCGCCACCTTCGCGGTGATGTACCTGCTGGATTACAGCCTGGACAACCTGTCGCTGATGGCGCTGACGCTCTGCATCGGGTTCGTTGTCGACGACACGATCGTCATGCTCGAGAACATCGGCCGGCACATGGAGATGGGCAAGCCGGCGATGAGGGCGGCGTTCGATGGCGCGAAGGAAGTTGAATTCACGATCATCGCGATGACCGTTTCGCTGGTCGCCGTGTTCATTCCCGTTCTGTTCATGGGCGGCATCGTCGGCCGCCTCCTGCAGGAGTTCGCGGTCACGATTGGCGCCGCGATTCTCGTGTCGTGCTTCGTGTCGATCAGCCTGACGCCGATGTTGTGCAGCCGGTTCCTGAAGACGGCGCATGGCCAAAAGCACGGGCGGCTCTACAACCTGACCGAGCGGATGTTCGATGGGTCGCTCCACCTCTACGATGTGTCGCTGCAATTCGCCCTCAGGCATCGCGCCGTCACGATGGCGTTCTCGTTGCTGCTGGTGGTCGCGACGGCGTATCTGTTCACGATCGTGCCGAAGGGTTTTCTCCCGTCGGAAGATCAGGGACGCTTCAACGTCAGCATCGAGGCGATCCAGGGCATCGGCTACGAAGAGATGGTCCGCCACCAGCAGGAGGTCGCGGCGATTCTGGCGAAGGATCCCGACATCGCGGGTTCCAGCAGCAGCGTTGGCGACGGCGGCGGCGGAAGAGGCGGTGCCAGCTCGTCAAATCAGGGCCGTATCAGCGTCGATTTGAAACCGCGTGCCGAACGCACGCGATCTGTCGATCAGATCATGGCCGGCCTGCGGCCAAAGCTCGCGCAGGTGCCGGGCGTACGCGTCTTCATGGTGAATCAGCCGCCCATCAACGTCGGCGGCATGGGTGGAGCCCGCGCGAACTACCAATTCACCCTGCAGGATCCCGATACCGAAGAGCTCTACCGTTCGGCACCGATTCTCGAGCAGGCGATGCGCGAGATTCCAAGCATCGAGGACGTCAACAGCGACTTGCGGCTGAACAATCCGCAGATTCAGATCAACCTCAATCGTGACCGTATCGCAGCGCTCGGGTTGACCGTCAACCAGGTCGAGACGGCGCTGTTCAACGCGTATGGGACCCGCCAGGTCTCACAGATTTATGCGGCCAGCAATCAGTACCAGGTCATTCTGCAGGTCGCGCCGGAATTCCAGCAGGATCCGGCGGCGCTGTCGATGCTGTATGTCCGGTCGTCGAGCGGAAAGCTCATCCCGCTCAATACGGTTGCGACCGTCACGACGGGTGTGGGACCGCTTTCGGTGAGCCACACCGGGCAGCTGCCATCAGTCAATCTGTCGTTCAATCTCAAGCCCGGCTATGCGCTCGGCGACGCCGTCAACGCCATCGAGGCAGCCGCGGCAACGACGCTGCCGGCAACGGTCACCACCAAGTTCCAGGGCGCGGCTCAGGCGTTCCAGGAATCGCTGCAGGGACTCGGGATCGTGCTGATCATGGCGATCGTCGTCATTTACATCGTGCTCGGCATTCTCTATGAGAGCTTCACGCAGCCGCTCGTCATTCTGTCGGGTCTTCCCGCTGCGGGCTTCGGCGCCCTCATCACGCTCCTGATCTTCAAGACCGATCTCAGCTTGTATGCATTCGTCGGCATCATCATGCTCATCGGGCTCGTCAAGAAAAACGGCATCATGATGGTCGACTTCGCGGCCGTCGCCGAACGCGAGCATGGCAAGTCGCCCCTCGAGGCGATCCACGAAGCGTGTCTCGTGCGATTCCGCCCGATCATGATGACGACCATGTGCGCCCTTGTGGGAACCCTGCCGATCGCTCTGGGACTCGGGGCGGGTGCGGAAGCACGGAGGCCCCTCGGTCTGGCCGTGGTCGGAGGCTTGCTCGTGTCGCAGCTCCTGACGCTGTATATCACCCCGGTGTACTACGTGTACATCGAGGGCGCGCGACTGCGGCTCGTGAAGCGTCGGCCGAAGACGCCGGAGGACATGGAAGCGGCCGTCGCGTAAGGATCTGACCTGCGTTCCCGCGGAACTCTTCTCGCTACGGTCTTGTGTTGTGCCTGGGCGGCATCATCCGTCCAGGCGCAGGTTCGTCAGTCGAACCGTTCGCTCTCCATTGCGCCCCCGCCCGTCCCACCAGCAACCATTACACGCGCAGCTGACGGCGCAGTGACTGTCCGCGCATTCAGAGTATCCGGACCCATCGAGATTGACGGCCGCCTCGACGAAGAGTTCTACCGCGCCGTGCCGCCGTTCAGCGGTTTCGTGCAACAGGATCCCATCGAGAACGCGCCGGCATCGGAGCAGACCGACGCCTGGATATTCTTCGACGGCGAAAACCTGTACGTCGCCGCCCGCTGCCGGGACTCGCAGCCCGACCGCGAGATCGTCAACGAGATGCGACGCGACTCGAACGGGATCATCCAGAACGAGAGCCTCACGATAATTTTCGACACGTTCGACGACAAGCGGAACGGTGTGTTTTTCCAGGCAAACGCGCTCGGCGCGCAGCGCGACGCTGCGGTGACCGACGAAAGCAGCCAGAACCAGGACTGGAACACGGTCTGGGATGTACGCACGCAGCGAACCGACCAGGGCTGGACGGCCGAATTCGTGATTCCCTTCAAGTCGCTGCGGTACGACTCGGACGCGGTTCAGGTCTGGGGAGTCAACATCCGACGGACCATCCGCTGGAAGAACGAGTGGACCTACCTCACGCCGATGCCTGCGTTCATGGCGCAGAAAGCCATCTGGCTCGTCTCGCTGGGCGCAACGCTCGTGGGCGTCGAGCCGCCGCCGAGCTCGCTGAACCTCGAGCTCAAGCCGTACACGATCGGAGGCCTCCGGACCGATTTTCGCGCCGCGCCGTCCTTCGACAACAGATTCGACCGGAATGCCGGCATCGACGTGAAATACGGAATCAGCAAGGGATTGACGGTGGACCTCACGTATCGGACCGACTTCGCGCAGGTCGAGGACGATACGCAACAGGTGAACCTGACGCGGTTCAACCAGTTCTTCCCCGAGCGGCGCGAGTTCTTTCTCGAAGGCGTCGGCATTTTTGCCTTCGGCGGCACGGGGACGAGTGGCAGCGGCAACACGCCGCTTCTGTTTTTCTCGCGGCGCATCGGACTCAACAACAGCCGCCCGGTTCCCATTGTTGGAGGGGGCCGCATCACCGGACGCCTCGGCGACTACTCCGTGGGCGTGCTGAACATTCAGGCGGAGCGCGATGACGAATCGCGGTCGCGCGCGACGAATTTCTCGGTGGTGCGCGTAAAGCGCGACATCTTTCAGCGCAGCAACGTCGGCCTGCTCTACACGCAGCGCAACGAAACCGAGGCCGGCGGGAGCCCGACGGGCCACACGCTCGGCGTCGATGGCAACTTTTCACTATCGCCGAAATTTTTCATCAATACGTATTACGCGCGCACCGATACGAGCGGTGACACTCGACAGGCACAAGGCGGCACGAGCTACATGGCAAGGTTCGACTTCAACGACGATCGTTATGGGATCGGGGGCGAGCGTCTGGCCGTGGGCGCGGCCTTCAACCCGGAGGTCGGATTCCTGCGCCGCGCGGATTTCATCCGGAACTACGCGGCCGGGCGGTTCAGCCCAAGGCCCGCGAGGGGCAGCGTCCCGTGGGTCCGCCGTTTTGTCTATTCGGCCTCGATCGAGTACCTCGAAAACAACGCGGGACGGCTCGATTTCAGGGAACAGGAAGCGGCGTTCGAGCTGGAGATGCAGAACAGCGACAGCGCGGGCCTGACCTACCGTCGCGACTACGAGTTCGTCCCGGACGACGATTTCGACATCGCGCCGGGTATTTTCGTTCCCATCGGCGGGTACGCCTATGAGAACCTGCTGACCTATTACAGTTTCGGCACGCAGCACGTATTGTCGGGGACGATCTCGTATCAGCACGGAACGTTGTACGGCGGGACGAAGCGGACCCTTCGCCTTGGCGGCGGGCGCATGGAGCTGACACCGCAGTTTTCAATCGAGCCGAGCGGCGAGACAAACTGGGTATCGCTGCCCTGGGGACGATTCACACAAACTGTGGTGACCGAGCGCACGACTTACACGCTGACGCCTCGAATGTACGTCAGCGCGCTCATGCAGTACAACTCTTCGAGCCGCACGTTCAGCACGAACGCGCGCTTCCGATGGGAGTATCAACCGGGCAGCGAGATGTTCGTGGTCTACAGCGACGGCCGCGACACGAGCCCGGGAGGATTTCCGCGCATGTTCAACCGGGCGTTCGTCGTAAAAATCAACCGGCTGTTCCGCGTGTAAAACTGCCATGCCGCCTGCACGGCCGATCTGGATCTTCATTCTGGTGTTCCTGCTCACCATCTGGAATCCGGGCAGTCTGGCGCTGTACACCGCGTCGGCCGTCTGGAGCTTGTCGTCGCGCTCCACGCTGTCGCTGATGTTTCTCGGTGTGCGCCTTGCCATCACGAGCGTGGGTGTGGCCGCCGGCATCGCTCTCTGGCTGAGGCGGCCGGGGGCCGTCTGGTTGGCCAAACTGGCGCTGATGCTTTTCGGCATCGAGGCCGTGGTCCGGCTCGCAATAGGCGCCGACCTTTCGACTTCGCCGCCTGGTACACGTCTGCCGTTCGCCATCTTCATCATCGTGCACAACGCCGCGTGGTACATGTATCTCCAATTCTCCCGTCGCGTCCGGGCGGCTTATGGCCTAGAATCGCAGCCCTGAAGGAGTACAGCATGCGTCGATTCTTGTCCCTGTTGGGCGTGTTAACCGTGTGCGTGATGCCGATGGTTTCGTCGGCTCAGGCGCCGGCAGGAAAAACCCTCGACATCTATTTCATCGATACGGAAGGCGGCCAGGCCACCTTGTTCATGTCTCCGGCCGGTCAGACGCTCCTCGTCGATGCGGGAAACGCAGGCGAGCGCGATTTCAACCGGATTCTGGAGGTCCTGAAGCTCGCCGGCGTGAAGCAGATCGATCACTTCTGGCTGACGCATTATCACGGCGATCACTACGGCAGCCTGCTCGACATCGCGAAGCAGTTCCCCATCAAGCATCTCTACGATCACGGCCCGTCGATCGAGGGAGACCGGCCGAACATCCAGAAGTTCCAGGCCGCCTATGCCGAGTTCTACAAGACGGTTCCCCGTACGATCGTGAAGCCGGGCGACAAGCTCGCCTTCGCCGGGACCGACACCACGACGGTCATGAGCGATAGCGTGCCGCTGAAGACCTCGCTGCCGAAGGCGCCGGGGGCCGGCAGGCCGAATCCCCTCTGCGCCGCCCACAAGGAACGTGACGAGAGCAAGGTCGATCCCGACAACCACCAGTCGGCGGGGTTCGTCATGAACTACGGCCGGTTCCGCATGATCGATCTTGGCGATCTGACGTGGAGCCGCGAGTTCCAGCTGATGTGCCCCGCCAATCAGATCGGCACGATCGATCTGTATCTGACGACGCACCATGGACTCGATCA
This sequence comes from Vicinamibacterales bacterium, assembly GCA_963782595.1. Taxonomy (GTDB): domain Bacteria; phylum Acidobacteriota; class Vicinamibacteria; order Vicinamibacterales; family JAMQPK01; genus JAMQPK01. The sequence goes on from CAWAKJ010000001.1 coordinate 528,439, forward strand.
GTCGGGAGCGCCGGCCGCGGTGCATGCCTTGCAGCCGCGCGTCGCCATCATGAACAATGGCACTCGCAAGGGCGGAGCCATCCAGACGTTTCAGACGCTCGAGACGTCACCCGGGCTGGAAGACATCTGGCAGCTGCACTGGTCGTATGCCGCCGGCATCGAGCACAACACGCCGGCCGTCATGATTGCGAATATCGACGAGCGCGACCAGCTCGCCGCAATCGTGGCCGGTGCACCGACGCCGCCGGCCGGGGCGGGGGGAAATGCGGCTCACGCGCCCGCGCACTACTTGAAGGTGTCCGCGCGCACCGACGGTTCGTTCACCGTGACCAACAGCCGCAACGGGCATTCGCGCACATACGCGCCTAGACCGTAAGGACGATTTTTCCGATATGGCTGCCGGACTCCATCAGCCGATGGGCTTCGGCAGCCTCGCGTAAGGCAAATCTCGCGTAAATCACCGGCAGAACCTTTCCCCCTTCTACGAGCGGCCAGACGGCAGCCTCGACGGCTTTCGCAATCGCACCTTTCTCCTCCACCGTCCGGGCACGCAGAACCGAGCCGGTAATCGTCAGACGCCGGCGAAGGACGCGCACGAGATCGATTTCCGATTTCCCGCCATGCATCACGGCAATCTGCAGAAGCCGGCCTTCGAGCGCGAGCAGCTCGAGGTTGCGGGTGAAATAGGGCGCGCCGACCATGTCGAGGATCACGTCTACGCCCCGGCCACCGGTCAGCGTCGTCAGCACCGCAACAAAATCCTGCTTCGTGTAGTTGATGGCGCTCTCTGCACCAAGCCGCTCGCAAACGCGGCATCGTTCGTCGGTTCCTGCGGTCGCAAACACACGCGCACCGAACGCGCGCGCCATCTGGATCGCCGTGGTCCCGATGCCGCTGGCACCGCCGTGCACGAGAAAGGACTCTCCCTCGCGTAGATGGCCGCGGTCGAAGACATTCATCCAGACCGTGAAAAACGTTTCCGGAACGCCGCCGGCGGACACGAGGTCGAGGCCTTGCGGAACCGGAAGGCACTGCACCTCGGGCGCCACACAGAACTCTGCATATCCGCCGCCGGAAACCAGCGCGCACACAGCATCGCCGTTGCGCCAGCGCGTCACTTCCGGGCCGCACGCCTCGACAGTGCCAGACACCTCGAGTCCGGGAATGTCGGTGGCGCCCGGCGGCGGCGGATACTTCCCTTCGCGCTGCATCAGGTCGGGACGATTGATGCCGGCGGCCGCGACGCGGATCAGCACCTCTCGCGGCCCCGGTATCGGGACTGGCATTTCGACGGGTTGCAGGACTTCAGGTCCGCCCGGCCTGGTGATGGCAATGGCAATCATGAGTTAAATGGGGTCGCCCGTCCCTTTTGGGCAACCTTGCGGATAGTTGGGATCAGGTACTCGTGAAACGCGCGATCGAAGTCGTACGCCGGCGCGAAGTCCCAGTCGTGGCGCGCCGTCGCATCGTCCACGTCCTCGGGCCACGAATCGACGATGCTTTGACGCTTGGTGTCAACCTGGTAGGTGATCGTCGCGCCGGGAAACGCGCGCAGCACGGACGCGCGAATCTCGTCGGCAGAGGGATTGAACGCCCGCACGTTGTAAGCCGCACACGAAAGACGGGATGCCGGCGCCGCTGAAAGCATCAGCAGGGCCTCAATGGCATCGGGCATCGCCATGAACGGGATCCGCGTGTCAGGCCGCACGAAGCAGGCGTACGGCTCGCCGTGTGCGGCGGCGTGAATCATCTCTGGTGCGTAATCCGAGGTCCCGCCCGATGGCACCGTCACGGCCGAAATCAATCCGGGGAAGCGGACACAGCGGAAATCGATGTGCGGCGCCGGTGATTCGAGCAGTTGCTTGTAGTGCGTCGAGTAGTACCGGCCCAAGTGCTCGCAGTAGAGTTTGTTGCACCCGTACATGGTGATGGGATTGTTCCAGTCGCTTTCGCGGACGCGGCCGGCCCTGCGGCGCGTCTCGAGATCGGGAAGACCGTAGGCGGCAATGGACGAGGGGTACACGAAGACGACCCGACGCCCGTGCGATTCCGTTTCCCGTGCGGCGAATTCCAGCAGATTGAGAGTGCCTTCGACGTTGACGTGATGCGCCGCCATCGGCGTAAATTCGGATCGGGTGGACAGCAGCGCCGCAAGGTGAAAGATCAGGTCGACTTCGAATTCCGACAAGATGCGCTCGAGCAGGTTGATGTCGAGGATTGAGCCCGTGAACTCGCGGTGGACGAGCCGGGCCACGTGGGAATCCAGGGCGTTGACGTCGAGTGACACGACGGCCTGCTTGCGCTTCTGGACGAGATTCGCCACCAAGGCGTGCCCGATTTCGCCATTGGCGCCCGTAATGAGAACGACAGGTTTTCGCACAGGAATCAGCGGCCGCTCTAAGCTAGTATATTTACGAGAACTATGGAATACCGCGCCGTCTTCAAGTGCATAGCCGGCTGCCACGGCGAATACGAGCTCGACCAGCCTCTTTACCGCTGCCCGAACTGCGCCGACCTGCTCGAAGTGGTCCACGACCTCGACGCGCTTCGCGGGCACAGCGCCGAGCAGTGGAAGCAGCTTTTCGACAACCGCTACAAGCGAACCGAATGGCCCTACGGCTCCGCGGTCTGGGGCAAGAAGGAATGGGTCTGCCCGGGCGTTCGCGACGAAAACATCGTCTCGATGGACGAGGGCGGCACCAATCTCATGTGGGCCGAGCGATTCGGACGCGAGCTCGGCATGGACGAGCTCTGGATCAAGATGTGCGGCCAATCGCACACGGGGTCCTTCAAGGACCTCGGCATGACCGTGCTCGTCTCCGTGGTCCGGCAGATGATCGCCGACAAGAAGCCGGTGCGCGCAGTGGCCTGTGCGTCTACGGGCGACACGTCGGCATCGCTGGCCGCATACGCAGCGGCAGCGGAGATTCCGTCGATCGTCATCCTGCCACGTGGCAAGGTGTCTACGGCGCAGCTGGTGCAGCCGCTCGCCAACGGCGCACTCGTGCTCTCGCTCGACACCGACTTCGATGGGTGCATGGCCCTCGTCCAGCGGCTGTCGGTCGAGGAGGGCGTGTACCTCGCCAACTCGATGAACAGCCTGCGCCTCGAAGGACAGAAGACGGTCGGCATCGAGATCGTGCAGCAGTTCGACTGGTCCGTACCCGATGTCATCGTCATCCCGGGCGGCAACCTCGGCAACGTGAGCGCGCTTGGTGCCGGTTTCGACATGATGGAAGCGCTTGGCCTGATTACCAAGCGTCCGCGCATCGTCGTCGCGCAGGCCGCCGCAGCCAATCCGTTGTACCTAGCCTACAAGAACAACTGGGAATTTCATGCGGTGACGGCCAAGCCGACGCTCGCGTCTGCGATTCAGATCGGCAACCCGGTGTCCGTCAAGAAGGCGATCCGCGCGTTGCAGAAATACAACGGCATCGTCGAGCAGGCGACGGAAGCCGAGCTCGCCGATGCCTCAGCTCGCGCCGATCGTACCGGCATGTTCAACTGTCCACATACTGGCGTTGCGCTTGCGGCGCTAATCAAGCTGCGCGAGCAGGGGCGCATCAGGCCGGACGAACGTGTGGTCGTCATATCGACTGCCAATGGTCTGAAGTTCACCGACTTCAAGGTCGCGTATCACTCGAGCACGCTGGCCGGCATGTCGTCGCGGCTTGCCAACAAGCCCGTCGAGCTGCCGAACGACTATGACGCCGTTCGCCGAGCCATCGGCGCCGCCGAGAAGAAGACGCAGACGGCCATCCATTAGTCCTTGCAGATCCAGAACAGCGTTTTTTTCGTGACGGGTGGTGCCTCTGGACTTGGCGAAGCCACGGTACGTCTGCTCGCCGAATCTGGCGCGAGCATCGTCGTCGCAGACGTCAACGAGCCTCGCGGTGCTCAAATCGCAGCGCAACTGGGTGACAGAACACGATTCGCTCGGGTCGATGTCGCCGACGAAACGAGCGTTCAGCGCGGGCTCGACGTCGCTGCCGAGCTCGGCACGCTGCGAGGCGTTGTCAATGCCGCCGGGATCGTGCTTGCCGAAAAGGTGCTCGGCCGCAACGGCACGCACACGCTCGACGGATTCACCCGCGTCATCCAGACGAATCTCACCGGCACGTTCAATGTGATCCGTCTGGCTGCCGCCGTGATGAGCACGAGCGATCCGACTTCGAGCGGTGAGCGTGGCGTCATCATCAACACGGCATCGGTCTCGGCGTTCGACGGCCAGATTGGACAGGCCGCGTATTCCGCATCGAAAGGCGGCATCGTCGCGATGACGCTGCCGGTCGCGCGGGAGCTCGCGCGTTTCGGCATCCGCGTGATGGCGATTGCTCCGGGCATCTTCGATACGCCGCTGATGAGCAGCCTTCCCCAGCCCGCTCGCGAAAGCCTGGCTGCTCAGGTGCCGTTTCCGCCACGTCTCGGCAAACCGTCCGAATACGCCGCGCTCGTCAAGCACATCATCGAGAACGAGATGTTAAACGGCGAAGTGATCCGTCTGGACGGCGCGATCCGCATGGCGCCGAAATAGATCCGCTAGGGATTGGGGATTAGAAAGGCAAGTCTCAGGGCAGATGGCAAATGGCAGATGACATCGTATGCCATCTGCCATCATCCCTCTGCCATGACGCGAGTGACCACCCCAGCCAAGGTCTTCTCGAGCCTCACTTCATCCCGAATCGGAATACCGCCGAAACCGACGAGGCTCACGCTTTTCGACAGTCTGGCGGCGCCGTTCGGAATCCACTCGGATACGTAATATCCACGGCGCTGGTAGAAATACAGCGAAGGCAGGTTGTCGTTGGTCATCGACACGATCACCCTTGGAATCTTCAGCCGGCGGGCCAGCAGTTCGGCCTCGGCTATCAGGTGCCCGCCCACGCCCGACCGCTGCCACATCGGGTCGGTCGCAAGCGTGACGACGTGCAGACCGCTGTCGACCAGGCGATAGGCCAATGCGCCGGCAATCTCCCCGTTCATCTCGGCGACGAGAATCGGTGAAGCGTCGAGATCGATCAACTCGCCGAAGGCAACGATGCCGCTTCGGCCGAAATCGCGGCGGAACAGCTCAAGCGCCGCTGCGCGCTCGGCGTCGGCGGCCTCGCGCACGAGCACTGGCGGCAGCTCGATGCGCGGCCGGCACTCGCACACCACTTGCGCGCGCGCGTCGGCCCAATCGACGAAGGTTCCGCAACGGCTGCATCGCAACACCGCGGGCTTTCCGCCGAATGAAGAAGAGCTCATGCGGGTACGACGCTCCTTCCCTTACGGCTGACCCACCAGATGACGAGAGCCAGCACTGCCATTGCCGCCGTGAACGTTCCGCCGAAGAGCCAGAGCGTGCGGTAGAGAATCGACTGGCTCTCCATGCGGGCTTCCATCCGCAGTGGCGTCCCCGCCAGTCGATCGCGAAGCGTCTGTTCCCATACGAGGATATTGCCGCGCTCGACGTCAAGCGGCGAATTGTGAAAGTTAATCCGGCTGGGAAGATGCACTCGAAAAGCGATCAGCTCGTCACCCGTCCACCCGACATCGCCGACCTGCAGTTGAGCAGCCGCGCCGACTTCCTGCACGAAGCGGAACTCGTCGTTCAGCCGATCCAGCCGATAGCGCGACCACGAGAGCGGCACAAGACGCGGGAGTTCGCCAATGTCGCTGACGTCGAGCCGCACGTGAACGAAACGCCTGCCGTAGCGCCTGAACGCGCTGACCTCGCGCACGGCCACTCCAGGCCCTTCATAGAGACGGCGGAACTCCTGTCGGTCAAACCGCGCCTCGGGATCGACGCTGAGCGTTGCACCCCTCAGGGCCACCAGCGCAGGAATCGACGCGTTGATATCGACGACCGCCGACCCGTCCAGCGACAACTCGACTCGCTCGTCATACTCGTACTGCTTGACGAGGCCAAGCGTCTGACATGCCGCCGACACCACCGCGATCAGCACCAGGCTCAAGAGCCGCCCGAAAGCCATAACTCCAAATGATATACTGACTTAGATAGCTTCCGGACTCTTTGCCGAAACCCACCCTCTATCTCATCGACGGCAGCAACCAGATGTATCGCGCCTACCACGCGATACGTGGTCTAACCGGCCCCGACGGTCGATCGACGAACGCGGTCTACGGGTTCGCGACCATGCTCCGTAAGCTTGTTGACGATCACAACCCTGAATGTATCGCCGCCGCGTTCGATCTGTCCGGGCCGACCTTTCGTTCAGAGCTGCGCGACGACTACAAAGCCAATCGCGCGCCAATGCCTTCGGATCTGGCCGAGCAGATCCCGTTCGTGCACAAGGCGTGCGAAGCCCTGGGCGTGCAGGTGCTGACGTATGCCGGCTTCGAAGCTGACGATGTGATCGGGACGCTCGTTAAGAGAGCCAGTGCTGAAGGACGCCCTTCGGTGATCGTGACGGGCGACAAGGATTTCTTCCAGCTCGTCAACGACGAGTCAAGCATCCGTGTCTATAACCCCCGGGATGAGGGCACGTGGTACGACGAGGCTGGCGTCAAGGCGAAGTTCGGCGTCACACCCGGGCAAGTCGTGGACGTGCTTGCCCTGATGGGCGACTCCATCGACAACATCAAAGGCGTTCCCGGGATCGGTGAGAAGGGCGCACGTGAACTGATCTCGACCCACGGATCGCTCGACGCGCTGCTCGAGCACGCTCCCTCTCTTAGTGGAAAGAAGCGCGAGCTTCTGACGACACATGCCGACTCGGCACGGGAAAGTCGTGTCCTCCTTCGCATTCGTCCCGACGTGCCCCTTCCGGCCGTCGATATCACCTGCTTCAACTATCGCGGCCCCGATCGCCAGAAGTGCTTCGAGCTGTTCTCGGCGCTTGGCTTCCGATCGCTCGTCACCGAGTACGCCCCCACCGCCGACACGGTGGACAACGACTACAGCGTCATCGCATCGGAGGCCGACCTTGACTCGCTCGCGGCCGAAATCGAGCGGGCGGGACGGGTGGCGATTAGCGTCATTGGCGATTGCCCCGGAGGCATGCGCGCGTCGCTTGTGGGCATGGCGTTCTCGACCGGCGCTCGACGGGCCAGATATCTGCCGATTGGGCATACCGCACTCGACGAACCCTCAGCGATCACTGGAAAGGCGGGCCTTGCTGCGCTGACCGGCGTACTGGAAAACCCGTCAATCGCAAAGATCGGACACGACCTGAAGTTCGACCTCATGATGCTCTCCCATGAAGGCATCGACCTGAAAGGCTTCGAGTTCGACACCATGCTCGCGAGCTACGTGCTCGACGCGACACGATCGAGCCATACCGTCGAGGAAGTGGCGCTCGAGCATCTTGGCTACAAGGCACTCACGCAGGAAGACATCTGCGGGTCGGGCCAGAAGGCGATTCCCCTGCCTCACCTGCCGGCCGCGGCGCTTTTGAGTTACGCCAGCGAGCGGGCGGATCTGGCCTGGCAGCTCGCCGAGAAGCTCGGACCGCGCCTGCGTGAAGAGGGTCTCGAGCCGCTCTTTCGCGATCTCGAGCTTCCGCTGATACCGGTGCTCGCCGATATCGAGCAGAGCGGCGTTCGCATAGACCTGCCCGCCCTTGCGTCTCAATCTCAGCGCATCGACGCCGATCTGGCGGCACGCAGCGCAAGGATCTTCGAGCTCGCCGGCGAGGAGTTCAACATCAACTCGCCCAAGCAGCTGTCGGTGATTCTTTTCGACAAGCTCCAGCTCCCGACAGCGAAGCGGACTGGCAAGACACGTGTGGCGTCCACGGCGGTCGACGTGCTCGAGGACCTGGCGCTCACGCACGAGCTTCCGAAACTCATCCTCGAATGGCGCGCGCTGATGAAGCTGAAGGGCACCTACATCGACGCGCTGCCGCAGCTCGTGCACTCGCGCACCGCTCGCGTGCACACGTCATTCAATCAGGCAGTGGCGGCCACCGGACGGCTCAGCAGCAGCGATCCGAATCTTCAGAACATTCCGATTCGAACGGATCTCGGAAGGGAAATCCGCCGCGCGTTCGTCGCCGATCCCGGCTTCGTGCTGATTTCCGCCGACTACTCGCAGATCGAGCTGCGCGTGCTCGCGCACCTGGCGAAAGAAGAGGCGCTGGCCGACGCGTTCCGGCGAGGCGAGGACATCCACGACCGGACGGCGCTGAAGGTGTTCGGGCCGGCCAGCGGCCTCGACAAACACGAGCTCCGGCGCCGGGCGAAGATCATCAACTACGCGCTGCTCTACGGAAAGACGGCCTTCACGCTCGCGCGCGACATCGGCGTCACTCCGGCCGTGGCGCAGGAATTCATCGACGCATATTTCGACGGCTTCCCGCGGGTGCGTGAATTCATCGAAGCGACGATCCAGAATGCGCGGGCGAAAGGCTATGTGGAGACGATGTTCGGGAGACGGCGGATGATACCGGAGCTGAACAGCCGCAACGGTCAGATTCGCCAGCAGGCCGAGCGAATGACGGTGAACTTCCCCATTCAGGGCACCGCAGCGGACATTCTGAAGCGTGCCATGCTGCGCGTCCACGAGGCGCTGGCGCCCGGAGGGCAGAAGGCAGAGCGCCTCGCGAGGATGATTCTGACTGTTCACGACGAGCTTTTGATCGAAAGCCCGGAAGAATCGACGCCGCGCGTCGTCGAACTCGTGAGAGACGCCATGCAGGGCGCCGCGGATCTTGCGGTGCCCTTGACGGTGGATGTCGGCGTCGGGCCGAACTGGCGTGAGGCGAAGTCGTGAGTCAGCTGCCAGAACCAGTCATCATCGCTCGAAGCGATCACCCGATCTCACGCCAGCACATCGACGCGGACGCGCTCAAGGTCCTCTACCGTCTCCGCCAGTTCGATCACATCGCGTATCTGGTGGGCGGCAGCGTGCGCGATCTGCTTCTGGGGCGCACGCCGAAAGACTTTGACATCGGCACGTCGGCCCATCCTTATCAGGTCAAACGCCTGTTCCGGAACTGCTGGATCATCGGCCGGCGGTTTCGCCTGGCGCACGTCAAGTTCGGGCTCAAGGTCATCGAAGTGGCCACCTTTCGGCGGCAGATTCCCGCAGGCACCGAAGAGGAGCCTGTGCCATCGCCGCCGGTGCCTGAGACGTCGGGCGCGACCATCGAAGACGCCGATCTGCTGATTCATCACGACAACACCTTCGGCACGCCGGCCGAAGACGCGTTCCGCCGCGACTTCACGCTGAACGCGCTCTTCTACGACATCGAGTCACGCTCGATCATCGACTACGTGGGCGGGCTCGAGGACATCCGGGCAGGCCTCATCCGCTGCATTGGCATCCCTGAAGAGCGCTTTCAGGAAGACCCGGTCCGTATGCTGAGAGCCGTCGCGCTGGCGGCCCGGCTCGACTTCCGGATCGATGACCCGATTCTGGCGGCGATCGCACGTCACCACGGCGAGCTCGCGCGAAGCGCACCGGCGCGCTTGATAGAGGAGATTTACAAGGTCCTCCGCGCCGGATCGGCCGAAACCACTTTCCGCATGCTGGTAGATACGGGGCTGCTGGCCGCCATCGCGCCGGAAGTGCCCGGGCGCATCACGGCTGCGTTCTGGCAGTCCCTTGCGGCGATCGACACCCATCGTCGCGCCTTCAAGAGAAATCCAGAAACGCTCGGCAACGCCATTCTGCTCGGCTCGCTTCTCATCCCGCTGGGCCTGCTCGAACAGCATCACGGGCGCGCAAAAGAGCTGGGCGCTCGCTTCGGCATCCTTCCGCTCGCGCGCCGCGATGTCGAGTTCCTGCGGCAAGTTTTGATGCTGCAGCGGCACCTCCGCGATCCGAATGCCTCGCTCCGGCACAAGCGCGCCGTCATGCATCGCAGTGCGTTCCCGGCAGCGCTCATGTGGCTCGAACTGCACGGCGGCGCGCCAGCGCTCGTCGAGTCTTGGCGGGCGCTGCAGGTGGAGTTGGCGCAGGAGGTTCCAGAGGGCGGGCAGCCGTTGGGGGAGGCGCCGCGGCGTCGAAGACGGCGACGAAGACGCCGCCGGATGCCGGGTATGTAGAGACCCGGCCTACTCGTAAATTTGCTCGATGGTCTTGTATGGATGCGCGAGCTTCAGCGCGATGAGCAACCTGATGACGGGCCACGCTGGATCGATTTCGCTCCGACGCGCGCTGAATTTCGGGCTGCGCGGATGGCCATGATGATTGTTGTGAAGCCCTTCGCCGCCCGTCAACATCGCGACCCACCTGATGTTGGTGGCCGTATTGTCGAAGTTCCTGTACCCGATGTAGTGGCACAGCCCGTTGATAGACGACGACAGCACGAAGACGTACATGACGAGATGTATGCCTGCCGCGAGTAGGCCCCACCAGAGCCCCAGCACGTAACACAGGCCGGCAATGCCAATCAGCGGGCCGACCAATCCGAACCGAAACGCCACCCGATCGAACACATCCTCCTGGATGTCTCGCGCGTAACGCTCGAGCGTCTCAGGGTTCTTGGCTTCCTTGAGATAGTGAAAGACGTTGCCGAACTGGACCGACCAGAACCCGTGCAGGTGAGGGCTGTGGGGATCGCCCTCGACTTCGGTAAAGGCATGGTGCTTGCGATGGACGGCCACCCACTCGCGTGTGCAGAGACCCGTCGTAATCCAGAGGCAGAGCCGGAAGATGAACGAGACCGCCGGATGGAGCTCGAGCGCCTTATGAGTGGCGCTGCGGTGGAGAAAAATAGTGGTGCTGAAAACCGCAACCTGCGTGACGAGGGTAGATGTGAGCAGGCACCAAGCGAGCTGCCGGAGCACGCGACAGCCTACCACATCACCCGTTGCGCCGTTCGAACTCCTTCATGAAATCCGTGAGCGCGGCCACTCCCTCCTCGGGAAACGCGTTGTAGATCGATGCCCGGATGCCGCCCACCGATCGGTGGCCTTTCAACCCATCCAACCCGGATTTCTCCCCTTCTTTGACGAACTGATTCTCCAGCTCTTCGCTCGCGAGCCTGAAGGTGACGTTCATGAGCGATCGGCTGTCCTTCTGGGCTGTACCCCGGTAGAAGCCACTCCTGTCGATCTCCGCGTAGAGCTTCTCCGCCTTGCGCTCGTTGGCCTTTCCAATCGCTTCGAGCCCGCCTTGCGCGATGAGCCATCGCATCACCAACCCAAGCACATAGATGGCGAACACGGGAGGCGTGTTGTAGAGAGAGCCGCTCTCTGCGTGGACGGCGTAACTCAGCATCGCCGGCAGCGAGGCGGCCGATCGCGCGAGCAAATCTTCGCGGATGATGACGACTGTGACGCCCGCAGGTCCCATGTTCTTCTGCGCGCCGGCATAGATCAGCGCGTGTCGGGCCACGTCAATCGGGCGGCTGAACATGTCGGACGAGGTGTCGCTGACGAGCGGCAGCTCCGCAACGTCGGGCAGATCCTTCCACTCGGTGCCGTAGATCGTGTTGTTCGACGTCATATGCACGTAGGCGGCGCCGGGCGTCAGCACAATCTCCTCGGCACGTGGCACCCTTGTAAACTGCTCGGCCTTTGTCGTCGCCGCGATGTGCACCTTCCCGATCTTTCTCGCTTCGTCGGCGGCTTTGGTCGCCCAGACGCCGGTCACGAGATAGTCGGCCGTTGCGCCGGCGGCAAGCAGGTTCATCGGCACCATCGAGAATTGCAGGCTCGCACCACCCTGCAGGAAGAGCACTTTGTAGTTGGCCGGCACGTTCGCGAGCTGCCTGATGTCGGCTTCGGCGCGGAAGAATACGTCTTCGAACACTTTCGACCGGTGACTCACCTCGAGAATCGACATGCCCACGCCGGGAAGCGCGACGAGCTCGCTCCGGATCTGCTGGAGCACGGGAAGCGGCAGGACGGCGGGTCCGGCTGAGAAGTTGAAGATGCGCTCAGATTTCATGAATCAGCAATCCGTCTCGAAGCTTGGGCTCGAACCACGTCGATTTCGGCGGCATGATCTCGCCGGCGTCGGACACGTCCATCAGTTCCACCATGCTCACCGGGTACATCGAGAACGCCACCGCCATCCTTCCGCTGTCAACCAGTTGCTCGAGCGTTCTAGTGCCTTTGATGCCGCCGACGAAATCGATACGCGTGTCGGTGCGCACATCCTGAATGCCGAGAATCGGGGTTAGCAAACGTTCCTGAAGGAGGTTGCCGTCAAGCCGGTCGATGACAGTGCTGCCGGTGCTGCCGGCGCTGCCGCCGCTTTCGAGATCGACGGCATACCAATGTCCGGCCACATACATCGAAACCTCACCCTTCTCAAAAGGTTCGGCCGGCCCCGACTCCATGGCGAAATGCCTCGCGACCTCGCCGAGGAAGTGTTCCGGTGTCATGCCGTTCAGGTCGCGAACCACGCGGTTGTACGGAAGAATCTGCAACTGATCTGCGGGAAATGCGACGGCCAGAAAGAAACCCGCTTCGTCCGATTCCCGTAAGGCCTCACGCGCGCGGGCGGCGCTCGCGGCACGATGGTGCCCGTCGGCAATGTAAAGCGCCTCGACCGTCTCGAATGCCTGGACGAGGGACTGCGCATCTGCAGAATCCACCTGCCAGATCGCGTGGCGGATACCATCGAGCGCAGTGAAGTCGATCAGGGGCTCTCCTGCTGATCGGACCCGCCGAGCCACATCTTCGATCTGTCTATTCGGACGATGCGCCAGAAACACAGGGCCTGTCTGCGCGCGCAGCTCGACAATATGCCGGGTGCGATCGTCTTCCTTGTCCTTCCGCGTGCGCTCGTGTTTCCTGATGAGGTTGGCGTCGTAATCGGCCAGTGAATAGCACGCGGCCACGCCCGTCTGGCCATGGCCTTCGTGGTCGAGGTGGTAAAGGTACAGAGACGGTTCCATCTCCTGAACGAACGGCGCATCGCGGTTCAACGCGCGATAGTGTTCGGCAGCGGTTCGATAGACCAGGCTGCCATGCGGATCTGTGCCGTCCGGAAGATCGATCTCGGCGCGGGATACGTGGAGAAAACTCAAGGGATTGCCGGCTGCCAGCGCGCGGGCTTCTTCCGTATTGACGACATCGTAGGGAACGGCGGCCACGCGCGGAGCCACGGCGGGAACAGGACGAACCGCACGGAAAGGCCGGATGACAGCCATCGCGAACCTCTAATTATATCGGATATGTCGGAGTGAAGAAAAAGTACGGGAACACGAAGATCACAAAGATAGGAGCCTTAGTGATCCTGTGAGTCCTTATCCCGGCTCAGCGCCGGAAGAACTCGATGAATTGTGCGACGCGATCGCCACGGGTGACGTGCACCTTGAAGATCCGTGGCTTGCCGGGACCGTGCAGCTCGACTTCGTGCATGCCGGCCTGGACCTTCAACGTGAGCGGCGTCACGCCGTGAGCCTTTCCGTTGATATTGACAGCGACGCCTTGCGGATTCGACTCGATCACCAGCGTGCCCGTGTTCGAAAACAGCCATTCGGGCGGTTGAATGAACTGCGCGGCCGTGAACGCACCCGTCATCAAGAGCGCGAGCGCAGCGCCCGACAGAAACTTCCGGAATCCCGCGCTCACAGGTGTGCGTTGTCTGGCCATCGTGTGTCCCAGCTGAGTAGACTGTCGGGCTTCGACGTCGTAGGCCTGCCGCACGTCGCGGCTGGGCACAACCGGTGGAGCCGGAGGCTTGACGATAAGAGGCGACAGCTTTGGTAGAGGAGCCGTCACGGCAGGGGGCGAGACCACCATCGGCCTCAGAGGCACCGGGGGTCTGGACACCGTCGCGCCGGGCTGGCTGCCGCCAAACGGTTCGAGATCTTTGCGCCTGGGCCGTATTTCCGCCTCTGCAAGCGCGTCGTCCAGTGCCTTGGAGGCTTCGCCGGCATGAATGAACACGCGGCGCGTGTCCATGTGCAGGGCCTTCAACAGCCACGCGCGGATTGGCTGCGGGACAGAAATGCCTGACAGCAGCTCTCCGAGACCTCCCAGCAGCTCAGAGTCGCGCAGCGGGCGACCGGCCAACATCGCCAGGGCAATCATCGCGGCCTGCGCGACATCCACGGGCCGATCGAGACGGACACCACCTGCAGTCGAGCTGGTCGCCACCCGCATCTCTTTCCAGTACCGTTCGGGCGTGAACCGGAGCTGCTCGATCGCCGCTCCCAGCACGTAGTCGGCAATGTGGACTCTGCCGTCGGCGAGCACAATGCGTTCGGGCCCGAGCGCGCCGTGCGCGAGTTCGCCGCTCTGCCGATGCAGCTCGGCAAGGCCGTCGAGGATTTCCTTCAACACGAAGAAGGCCCCGGCCGCCACTGGCTGACCTGTCCTTTCTGCGCGGGTGAGAATGTCCAGGAGCCGCGTCCCCCCGACCACATCGTGAACCAGGCTGATCGTCGTCAACCGTCCTGGTACTCGAACGATGTTTCGAAGGGTGAGAAACGACGGATGATTGAACTTTTCAACCAGCCAGATGCGTTCGTTGAGGGCAAATTCGAACGACGGAATCGATGTCAGCTCCGTCCGAATGAGCAGCGACTCGTGAGTCGGACGGCCTTGGTGATCGCGAATCAGCAGCCGGTCGCCCAGTCCATCTCTGAACAGAACCTCATCCGAAGCAGACATCGACTTTACGGCAGACACGTCCACAGACGCGGTACAGCGGAATCCGTGCCCGACGTCGATCGGACTTTTCCGGCCAGAAACAGCGGATTTGCCCGAGCCCAGGTTACAAGGCGGGACGCGGGCTGACGCTTTTGTAAGCGATTGTCACCGCGTGAAACCCCCGCACGGAATTGAGGAGATAGCACGTGGACGCCAACGACAGCTCTTCGATGGTTATCGGTCGCTCGCGAACGCGGCGTTCGTCGATCAGGTGCGCGCGGAGCGTGCCGGGAAGCAGCCCGCATTCAATCGGCGGCGTCAGCAACTCCCCACCAATGTCGACGGCAATGTTGGCGATCGTTGATTCGGTCACTTCACCGCGATCGTTGAACAGGACCACATCGGCATATCCGGGTCGCGCAGCGACCGCTTCTTCGTACACCGCGCGGTTCGTGGTCTTGTGATACAGGAACGGATTCGCCCGATCGATCGGCTCTGCTGCAAGCGCGACGGCGCCGTATCCCTGGTTCACGTCGTGCGGCCTCGCATCGATCGCGACCGCCCCACGACGCGAGCAGAGGAGTCGAACGCGATGCGGTGCTCGAGCCAGATCGGCCGCATGACGCTCCAGGCTGTCACGAACGTGGAGCACATCGACCTCAAACCCGAAATAGTCGGCAGACTGCAGCAATCGCTTCAGGTGCCGGCCGAGCAGCAGATACCCGGCTTCGGGCATCCACAGCAACGTTTCGAGCAGGTCGAACGATGGGGGCATGGCCGAAAGCACTCTCGACTTGATCCGGCTTTCGTTCCATTCGTCTTCAGGATCCGAGTCGGCCACGATGCCGCCACCGATGCCGTACTCCGCGTCCCGCGTCGACGTGTTCACGAGAAGGGTGCGAATCGCAACGTTGAACTGCGCTCGCCCGCCGGGATCGACAAAGCCGATCGTACCGGTGTAGACGCGCCGTGGTGAGCACTCGACGCCGGCAATGATGTCCATCGTGCGCGCCTTGGGCGTCCCGGTGATGGAGGCGGCCGGGAAGAGCGCAGACATCACCTCGACAAGCGATGCGTCGGTTTCCGCCGACACGGTCGAGGTGAGCTGCAACACCGTGGGATAACGTTCCACGTCGAACAGGTTTGTCGCACGCACGCTGCCGGCGCGCGCCACGCGGCCGAGGTCGTTGCGAACCATGTCGACGATCATCACGTTCTCTGAACGCTCCTTCTCCGACTCCCGCAACCGCCTGGCCTGATCCAGATCCTGCTCGAACCATAGCCCGCGCGCGGCCGTCCCCTTCATCGGTCTCGATTCGATCTGGGCGCCGGCACGGTGGAAGAACAGCTCGGGGGAAGCGCTGCAAACGACCCAGTCGCCGGTGTCGATGTAGGCGCCGAAAGGCGGCCTGTGCGCATCGGCGAGCCGCAGGAAGAGGTCAAATGGATTCGATTGAAGGCGGGTGCGCAGGCGGTACGTGTAGTTCACCTGATAGGTGTCGCCGCTCCGAATCAGCTCCTGAAGTTCGTCGAACACCTCCTGGTAGTGGGCTTCCGACACCGATGCTTCCCAGTACTCGTCATGAACGAGGCCGGCCGGACCAAAGTCGTCCAGCGAGCGCTCGTGCACACCGTCGAACAGTCCGAACCAGAGCAGGGGAAACCCGTCACCCGCGCGGGTCTTCAGGGCCGCGTCGAAGGCTGGGGCGGCCTCATACGACAGAAATCCAGACGCGTATCGCTGGTGGCTGACGCATTCGCGCTCGACTCTGCGGAGCGCGGGGAGGACCTCGTCAACCTGTGTCGCGATGACCACCTCCGAAGGCCGCTCGAAAAGCCGCCACTTTCCGGAGGAGGCATCGCGAACAATCACGGTCAATCGTCGGTCTCCAACTGAGGATGCCAGCGTCCCGTGCGACGACTCCACCCGGCAAGCCGATTGGCGCGCTCGACCGCCTCCGCCTGCTGGCCGAGGAAATCGACAGGCCAGGGCAGCACGTATGTCCAGTTTGCGTCGCTGATGGTCGCCGGGTGATTGATGCGATCGGGCCAACCGAAGACGTCCTGGATCGGCAGCAGAACGAGATCCGATCCGGCGTCGTAGATTCGGTTGAGCAGAATGTCGCGGACGACGCCATCAAATCGCGATGCGTCCGACCCGAAGCGCTTACGCTCTGAGGCGGTCAGCGATTCCCACCAGACCGCCACGGTCTCGGTGTCGTGCGTCCCGGTCATGGCCACAGACAAGGGCGGAAACACCGCCGGATCGAGAGGCTCCCAGCGAAGTACTTTGTATCCGGGCAGGCCGAGCCGTGTGATCGACGCGCGTACGAAATCCGGAACAGTTCCGAGATCTTCGACGCTCACATCGGCCGCCGTCGCCATCATGATCCGCAGCACGGCCTCACCCAGTTCGATCTGCGCGGGCTCCTCTGCCGGCATGAAGCACGCGAGGCGTCCGCCATTGGGCCGAACATATGTGCGATAGAAGCCCACGAGATGGTCGACGCGAAATCCGTCGTAGAGCGCGGCCTGGCGTCGCGCGCGCATCCGGAGCCACTCGAAGTCGTTCGCGCGCACCCTGTCCCAGTTGTACGGCGGGAGGCCCCACTCCTGCCCGGTTTCGCTGAATGCATCCGGCGGCGTGCCGACAGAGGCATCGAGCAGGAAGTCGTCCTTCCGGCTCCAGACATCGGCGCTGTCGAGCGTCACCATGAACGGAAAATCGCCCAGAATCTCGACGCCCTCGGTGCCCATGCGAACCGACTGCCACTGCTCGGCGGCGATCCATTGGACGTACTGATAGAAGAGAATGTCGCGCGACAGCTCGGCGCGAGCACTCGTGAGCGCCGATGGCTCTCGATCGCGAAGCGCTGCCGGCCACTTGGTCCACGGCTGTTCGCCGGCGTGCGCGCGCAAGGCACGATAGAGACTGTATTCGTCGAGCCACCACGATTCGGCCGCCACGTACGAGCGAAGCATGGCGGCCTTGTCCGTGTCGGGCAGCCACTCGTTCTGAAAGAACCGGTCGAAGGAGGCCCTCAGGGCTCGGCTCTTCAGCCCGCGCACGGCCTTGTAGTCGATTGCAGGCGCGCGCCGAACCAACTCGAGCTCGTGCTTCCAGACATCCTCAAACACCTCGCCGTCGTCCATCATCCAGATGCTGATGAACTGCGGATCGATCGCCATCGCGCTCAGCGCCGAGTAGGGCGACGATTCTGACGGCGCCAGCTCGTTGAGCGGAAGAATCTGAAGCACGGACTGGCACGCGGCGCGCAGCCAGTTGGCCATGAGGGGGATGTCGCCGATCTCACCGATTCCCCAACTGCGCGTCGAGCGGAGAGAAAACAGCGGAACGCTGATACCTGCGCGACGCAGATGCATCATCGAAGGTGGCCGATCTCGCGGAAGAGCGCCTCCGCGGCGGCGGCAAACACCTCGGCTTCCGGCAGCAGGCTGATCACGAGGAACGCCTCTCGCTCGAAATCGAAGAAGTACCCAGGGTGCACGAGAACGCCGGTTCGATCGAGCAAGTCGAGCACGATCATCTCTTCAGGTTGAATGGCCGGCACCTGCACCACGGCGTACCATCCCGCTTCGACCGGCATCACCGAGCAGGCCGGGCAAGCCGCCGCTGCTGTGACGAGCCTCGCATAGTTCTCACACACCCGCCGCTGAATCTGCGCGCGAACGGCAACGCCCGACCTCAACAGCTCCGGCGCAGCGACCTGGACCGGGGTCGAAACCGACAGGTACGCGTCGCAGATGGTTTCCAGGCGATCGACCGCCTCTTCCGCCACTCTACTCGGGCCGCCGATACCAATCCATCCCAGCTTCACCTGAGGCAATCCTACAGACTTCGACAGTCCTCCGAGCGCAAAGGTGAGCGCCGTCTGCTGCCGAAGAACGCTGACCGGTCGCGAACCCGACACCGGATAGTCGGCAAACACCTCGTCCGCGATGAGCGCAAGGCGATGCTCGCGCGCAAGGGACGCGAGGGATGCGAGCTCGGCGTCATCGACGACCGATCCAGTCGGGTTGTTGGGGCTGACCACAACAATGGCTCGTATCCGCTTTCCACCCGGCGCAGACAACTTTTCCTGCAGCGCATGGACGTCGACCGTCCAGCGACCATGAAATTCCAGACCGTAGTGATCCAATGAAACGCCGTCCAGCTCGGTCAGGTGCTCGACGAGTGGGTAGCTCGGCCGCGGCGCAAGCACGGTGTCGCCCGGATCGCACAGCAACTTGAACAACAGAGAATAGGCTTCGCTCGTGCTGGCGGTCAGTACGATTTGGTTCGGCGGCACGGCGGTGCCTTTGCGGGCGAAGTCGTCCGACACGGCGTGTCGTGCGGAATCGAGTCCGAATGCCGCGGGCTCATAACAGAGGGCCCTGGGCTGAGCGAGCGGCTGGAGCAATCCCGGCGGGTACGTGAAGCCCGCGCGCGTCGGATTGGACAGTGTGAGATCGACGATCGGAAGGCCCGTCGAGCGGCGTCGCTCGAGCGCAAGAGCAAGCCGATTGCGGTCAGACGGCTGCCGGAGACGCGAGGAAAACATTATTGACGCGCTGACGCGCGGAACTCCTCGCGGCTGGCCCTGGTCGCCTCCGAGTAGTCGAGCATCTGACGGGTCAGATCCTGTGGATAGGTGATCTTCACATCCCGAAGCACGCCATCGGCCCCGTAGATCGGCTCGAGTCTCGGCTGTACAAACCCGGTGTACGACGGCAACTTCAGCCTATCGACCCGTGCGACGATCTCGTCGCGCAGCGCCGGGTCGAAGTAGATGCCGTGCTGCTCGAACAGCGCCTTCGCGGCGGGATAGTCCCCCTCGGATTTGATTCGCTGCACCTCGGCGAGCAGTCGTGCAACACCGGCGCGAAACGCTTTCGCGTCGACCATCACATTGTAGGTCTTCCCATCGCGGACACGTCTTTCGATCGCCTTCGTATTCGTGATCAGCCAATTGATGATCATCTGGCGATTGCGCATGTGGTCTTCTTCGATCGTCCTGCCGTCGCGGATTCGCCGCAACTGAACGAGTGCCGTGCGCGCGTAGTTCTCGTATTCGGCGCGAACGACCGCGTCGTGGTCGTCTGCGCCTATCAGGCCCATCTCGACCATCTTGGGATCCGGCAGAAAATACAGAGCCACCAGATCCGCCCGCGCTTCTTCCACGGCCGAATATTGTTCCTTCAGCGAGGTCTGCGGCGTGCACCCGAGATTGTGGTTGAGCCGGCCCGAGGCATGGCCGATGACTTCGTGCAGATCGGTGGCAAGCTCGTGCGCAAACCCCTGCCATTTCTTCGCACGCGCCGTCTCCTCGGCCGACCATGAGAACTCGGTGCGAAAGCCTTCGTCCATCGATCGATCGTAGGCCTCGTTGACGTTCGCGATCGAAACGGACTTGCTGCCGTATTTCTCCCTGACTTCCTGCTCGTTCGGCAGATTGATCCCGACCGGCGTAATGGGCCCGGCATCTCCGGTTTCGATGACGACGTCGATGATGTTGGCGGTGACACCCCGGACGTCTTCCTTGCAGTACTTCGGATCCCACGGCATGTGGTTCTCGAACCACTGCGCTTCGGCAGCCAGTTTCTGGATGGCAGCCGTCTTGGTGGGGTTCACGTAATACACGAGCGCCTCCCAGGCGCCCTTCATGCCGCGCGCGTCGAGATACACCTCCGTAAAGCCGTTGATCGTGTCGACCGGCGAGGCCGTATCAGCTACCCAGGCGATGTCATAGGCGCGACGGTCGCGTTCTTCCCCGGTCCGATACCACTGGATGAGCGCGCCGAGCGCTTTGGCCATCGGCGCGGTCGCATGCGGGATGGCCGCCTCGAGATGTCGCACGATCTCGCGTATCTGCGCATCGTACCGGCCGCCAACCCGGTAGACCTCTTCGACGATTTTTCCGTTCCTCTTGACCAGCCGCGAGTTGAGCGGATACCGCTCGTTAAAGTTTTCGAGATCCCTGGCAGTCACGCCCACATACAGGTTGTTGGCGCTGGACGAGACGATGTCGTGGCCGGCTGCTGGCGTTTTGGTCGTCACCGACGGATCAACCGAGGCGTCGAAGAACATCGGCTTCAGACGCGCCAGCAGCTGATCGAGCGACTCGTCCCTGCGCAGCGGGAATTTCGCGCCCCGTGCCGCCGCGCCGTGCGCCGCCGCTGCAAGCTGCTCCGGCGTGCACTTCAGAAGGAACTTCCTTGCCGTCAGGTTGTTGTACGGACCCGTATTGATCCAGAACAACTTCGTGAAACGCTGGAGTTCGGCGATTGTCCCGGGATCGCCGGTGGGGTGCGTGATGATGGCCTCGAGCACGTCCCGCATGTCGAGGCTGTGCGCGTACCGCTGGTCGTAAAAAATGTCGCGGCCCGCAATGGCCGCCTGATACAGATGCCACGTCAGAATGCGCTCGTTGGCCGGCAGCGCGTCGAACCCGTCGGCGTACAGCTGCACGACCGCCGCTTCGTCCACGCGTTCGAGCAGGTACTTGCGGTTGGACGGCGGGTCTTGCACTTCAAGACCCGCCCTACTTGGTTCAACACTACGCGAATCTGGAGACGCTCCAGAGCACGACATCGACATGGCTGCAGCGGTCATGATGACCAACCCCCTCAACATCTACCCGTTCAGCTTAACTCCACTTGCTCGAGGAGAGCAGGCGTGTGCACATTCCATTGCAGCCGGGAGGTGATGGCGGCCTTCAATGCGTCCATCGGCCCGGGCTCGCCGTGCACGAGGTAGGTCATCCGCGGCGGTCGACGAAACCCGCCGAGCCAGCGCAAAATCTCGACGGAATCCGCATGCGCCGACATCGAGTCGATTCGCTCGACGCGCGCGCGCACCGGCACGAACTGCCCGCGAATCTTCACTTCACGGGCACCGTCCAACAGTTGCCGGCCCCGTGTACCGGCCGCCTGGTAGCCGACGAACAAAACCGTGCTGCGCTCGTTGGGCAGTGCACCCTCCAGGTGGTGGAGCACCCGCCCGCCGGTAGCCATGCCACTGGACGACACGATGATGGAGGGCGCCTTCGACCGGACCAGCTCGGAGGACTGCTGCGCCGACGACACTGGCTGAAAGCGCGCGGTGAAAAAGCGCCGAATCTGCGCAGCCTCCTCAATATCGGGATCGAGCTCGCTCGCGCGGCTCGCATAGAACCGCAAGGCCTCGAGCGCCATCGGACTGTCGAGAAACACCGGAAGCTTCGGTATCGTCCCTTGATCCTCCAGGTACTTGATCCAATAGAGGACTTCTTCGACCCGTCCAATCGCGAACGCCGGAATGATGAGCTTGCCTCCCCGCGCGACCGTGTCCTTGATAATCGCCGCCAGACGTGCGCCCCGATCGTCCACCTCGTGAATGCGATCGCCATAGGTCGATTCGACGAGCAGCACATCGGCCGGGGGCGGGGGGGACGGATCCGGGAGCACGGGGCGCGAATAGCGTCCGAGATCGCCGCCGAAGAGCACCGTCGGACCACCCTTGATCGTCATCCTGATGAAAGCCGACCCGAGCAGATGGCCCGCGTTGATGAATTCGAAGTCGACACCCTCGACGAGTGAATACGGTCTGTTGAACCCGAAGGGCTGAAGCTGCGAGATCGCGCGGAACGCGTCGGATTCGCGATACAGGGGCAGTGCCGGATGGTGCTTCGAATAGTTGCCGCTGTTCGCCTCTCGCGCAGCCTCTTCTTGCAGGCGCGCCGAGTCGGGCAGCACAAGTTTGCACAGATCGGCGGTTCCTGGCGTGCAGAAGATACGGCCGCGATACCCGGCGGCGACCAGGCGCGGGAGATACCCCGTGTGATCGAGGTGAGCGTGCGTGAGAACAACCGCCGACAACTCGGAGGGGGCGAAGGGCAGCGGCTCCCAGTTGAGAAGCCGCAGCTCTTTCAGCCCCTGGAACAGCCCGCAGTCGACCAGGATTTTCCGGCCATCCGCTTCGAGCAGGTACTTCGAACCGGTGACTGTTCGCGCCGCGCCCAGAAACGTGAGCTTTGTCATAATGTGAGTCCGTATGGTACTTCGTTCGGCACGGGCTCGTGGACTGCTGGTGACGCTGCTGTGCGTCTTCATCACCGGTGAAATCGCCGGCCAGCGCAGGGTCATCACCGTCGAAGAGCTCTACACCTATGACGGTTGGAAGCGATTCAACGGCACCGAATCGGCGTCGATGCGCTGGGTGCCCGACGGCGGCCCGTGGCTGAACGACACACATCATCTCTGGCCTTCGGACGAGGCCCAGAGCAGCCCCCAGGATGCCTCGTGGTTGCGAGTCGAGGCGGCAACGGGTGCGAGCCAACCGTTTTTCACGACGCGTCAACTCGAATCGGCGCTCGTCAAGGCTGGTGTGCCGGCCAACGACGCCCGCGCCGAATCGAGACGCCGGCCGACGAACTTCAACGCGGCACGTAACGCCTTCCTGGTCAGCATTGCGGACAACCTGTACGTGTACGAGATTGATGCCGCGCGGGCGACGCGGGTGACCGATTCCGCCGGCGCGAAGAGCGAGGCCACGTTCAGCCCCGACGGCCGGAAAGTCGCTTTCGTCAAAAACCACAACCTGTTTTTCACGTCGGTCGAATCACCGGCCGAGCGGCCGCTGACATCTGACGGCACGCCTGAGCTCGTCAACGGCACGCTCGACTGGGTCTACTCCGAGGAGCTTTACGGCCGCGGCACGTATCGCGGCTACTGGTGGAGTCCCGACTCGTCACGCCTCGCCTTCCTCCAGTTCAACGAAAAGGCTGTGCCCGAGTACACGCTCGTCGACGATATCCCCTATCGCCCGTCGATACAGCGCTGGCGTTATCCAAAGGCCGGCGATCCCAACCCCACAGTGAAGCTTGGAATAGCGTCCCTCTCAGGTGGCCCGGTGCGATGGATCGACACCGCCACGTACACCGACTTCCTGATCGTCAATGTCGGCTGGACCCCCGGGGGGGACCCCGTCGTTCAAATCCAGGATCGGCAACAAACATGGCTCGACGTTATTCGCGCTGATGCCGCAACAGGGTCGACACGACGTCTTTTTAGAGAAACGACCAGGGCGTGGGTCGAGCGCTGGCAGGACTCGAGCGCCGACCTGCTGTGGCTGAAAGACGGATCCTTTCTCTGGCTCAGCGAGCGCAGTGGCTGGCGGCACTTCTACCTTTACACCGCCGACGGCGTGCTTGTCCGCCAAATCACTGACGGCGAATGGGAAATCCGCAAAGGTCATGGGATGGATCCCTCCCAGACGTGGCTCTATTTCACATCGACGGCGAGCAGTCCGATCGGTCTCGACCTGTATCGCGTTCGGCTGAATGGGTCGGAGCCGCAGCGTATCTCCTCGGGCGAGGGGCGGCATGGGCCGTTTCTGAATCCGTCGCGCACTCTGTTTTTGGATTCACACAGCGATGTCAACACGCCTCCCAAGGTGCGTCTGCATCGCACGGAGTCGCGCGAGATGGTTCGGATGGTGGAGGTAAATCCGGTTCCGGCGCTGAAAGAATACGGATTGGCTCGACCGGAGCTGCTGCAGGTGAAGGCGCGCGACGGCTTCGTCATGGAAGCCATGATGATCAAGCCTCCCGACTTTGATCCGTCAAAGCGCTACCCGGTCTATCAGTTCACCTACGCGGGGCCACATTCGCAGCAGGTGGCGAATGAGTGGGGTGGCGCGCAGTTCATGTACCACCAACTGCTCGCGCAGCGCGGCATCATCGTGTGGGTCTGCGACAACCGCACAGCGAGCGGGAAGGGCATGCAGTCGGCGTGGCCGCTCCACAGGCGCCTTGGCGACATCGAACTCAGAGACATCGAGGACGGTGTCTCGTGGCTCAAAAGTCAGCCCTACGTCGACGCGACGCGCATCGGCATCTCGGGGACGAGCTACGGCGGCTTCATGACGCTCTATGCCCTGACGCACAGCCGCAGCTTTGCGATGGGGATTGCTGAAGGCGCCGTGACCGACTGGCGCAATTACGACACGATTTACACAGAGCGCTACCTCGGCCTGCCGAAGGACAACCCCGACGGCTACCGGAACAGCTCGCCGCGCTTCAGCGCAGCGAACCTGCACGGCGAGCTGCTCCTGGTTCACGGGGCGCAGGACGACAACGTCCACCCGCAGAACACGATGCAGTTTGCCTACGAGTTGCAGCGCGCGGGCAAGCCATTCCGGATGATGATCTATCCAAAATCGGCACATGGGGTGGGCGACCCTCAGCTGGCTACCCACCTCCGGCGTCTGATGCTCGATTTCACCACGCAGAATCTTCTGCGGTAGGATGTGTCAATGAACTCGGCCATTCGTCGATGGGTAGACGAAATCCAGGCCCTTACGACGCCTGCGTCGGTGGTCTACTGCGACGGATCGCAGGCCGAACGGGATCGCCTGGTGGCCGAGTGCGTAGCGGACGGCGAGCTGATTGAGCTGAACCAGCAGAAGCTTCCCGGCTGCTACCTGCACCGGAGCTCGCCACACGACGTCGCCCGCACGGAGCATCTCACGTTCGTTTGCACGACGGACAAAGACGACGCCGGCGCGACCAACAATTGGCTGTCGCCCGACGCCGCGCGAGAGAAGCTGACGCCGCTCTTCCGCGGATCCATGCAGGGACGCACGATGTTCGTCGTGCCGTTTCTGATGGGCCCTCCCGGATCGCCTTACTCGAAAGTCGGCGTGGAAATCACCGACAGCCGTTATGTCGTGCTGAACATGCGCATCATGACGCGCGTGGGCCAGGTGGCGCTCGATCATCTGGGCGACTCGGACGACTTCACGCACTGCCTGCATTCGCTGGGCGATCTCAGTCCCGACCGCCGCTTCATCGTCCACTTTCCGGAACAGAACGCCATCTGGTCGATCGGCTCCGGCTATGGCGGCAACGCGTTGCTCGGCAAAAAGTGCCTCGCGCTCCGACTCGCCAGCTACCAGGCGCGGAAGGAAGGCTGGCTTGCCGAACACATGCTGATCGTCGGGTGCAGGTACAAGGACGGGCCTGTGCGGTATGTGGCCGGCGCGTTTCCTTCGGCGTGCGGCAAGACCAACATGGCGATGCTGGTGCCGCCGGAATCCATGCCGGGCTGGAAAGCGTGGACGGTAGGCGACGACATTGCCTGGATTCGGCCGGGCGCCGATGGCCGGTTGTGGGCCGTCAACCCCGAGTACGGCTTCTTCGGCGTGCTGCCCGGAACGAGCCACAGCACGAATCCGACGGCTTACGACATGATCCAGCGCGACACGATCTACACGAACGCCGCGCTGCGGCCAGACGGCACTCCCTGGTGGGAGGGACACGACGATCCCCCACCCGCGGAAGCGCTCGACTGGCAAGGTCGCCCCTGGACCCCGAGCTCGCCGGAAAAGGCGACGCACCCGAACGCGCGTTTCACGACTCCGGCCACCAACTGCGTGTCGCTGTCACCGGAGTTCGAAAACCCGAATGGCGTTCCGCTCGACGCGATCATGTTCGGCGCGAGGCGCCGTCAGCGGGTGCCGCTCGTCTACGAATCGAAGAACTGGCAGCATGGCGTCTTTCTGGGCGCCACGCTCTCGTCGGAAACCACGGCCGCGGCCACCGGTCAGACGGGCGTGCTGCGCCGCGACCCGATGGCCATGCTCGCGTTCTGCGGCTACAACATGGGGGACTACTTCCAGCACTGGCTCGACATCGGGAAGACCGTGGCCACGCCTCCGAAGGTCTTCCGCGTGAACTGGTTCCGCACCGACGGGCAGGGAAAGTTCGTATGGCCCGGATTCCGAGAGAACCTGCGCGTCGTGAAATGGATCTTCGAACGCGTCGACGGCACGGGGAAGGGGAAGGAAACGCCCATCGGCATCGTGCCGACACCCGACGCGATCGATCTGGCCGGCTTGACGATCTCGAGAGAAGCGATAGAGACCCTGGTCTCGGTCGAGCCCGGCGATTGGGCAGAAGCGTCGGCGGACCAGGCAACCTTCTTCAAGTCATTGGGCTCGCGCGTACCGCACGAGATGTTCGACGAACAGAAGCGGCTCGCGGATGCGCTAGGCGAAGTGAGAAGTAGAAAGTAGAAAGTCGAATGTGAAAAGTAGAAAGTGAGAAGTGGAAAGTAAAAAGTAAGAAGTCGCCTCCTCCCTACCTCGGGCTTCGTCCCCCCTTGCCGCTCCTATCGTTGCTACGGGCGGTTGTCAGTGCTGCTGTGAAGATTGTGGTTAGTTGCCCAGCCTCATCGAGAAGGTGGGGATCGCTTGCGATCTCACCATCGCGCATGAACTCGAGCCAGCCGAGCGCTTCATCTGATTCTTCGACAACTATCCCAAGCTTCGAAACGAAGTCGCGCCGCGATCGGCCGCGCTGCGTGGCGCGATAGTTCGACCAGCTCGACGTTGCGGCCTTGTAAAACTGCACGCGCCAGTGAGAAGCGATACACCCTCTCGAGTAGTTCGGGTCGTTGTCCCATTCGACAACAAGTTGCATCCATCATGCCGCTTCTTACTTTCCACTTTCCCCTTCCCACTTCTCCCTATCGCACATGCCTCCCGCCGTCCACTCGCACCGTCTCTCCAGTAACAAAGTCACAGCTCAACAAAGCGAGGACGGCGTCTGCGATCGCCTTCTCGCCGCCCCATCCGCCGAGCGGCGTGGCTTTCTCCACAGCCGCCAGCTCGTCGTCTGTCGTGTCCGGTGGCGCGAGAATCGGCCCGGGAGCGATCGCATTGACGCGAATCTTGTCGGGGGCCAGCTCGAGGGCTAGCGCTTCGGTGAGGCCGATCACGCCGGTCTTCGCGACGTAGTACGACAGGTAGCCCGGGTAGCGGGGGCGGCCGCTGCGCGAGAGCCAGTCGGAGAAGTTGATGATGTTGCCTCCGCCGGCCCGCTTCATGTGCGGCCACGCAGCGCGTGCGCAGACGAAGGCCGACCGCAGGTCAACGGCCAGGTTTTCATCGTACTCCGCTACCGTCAGCTCGCTGAAGGGCCTGGACACGTACATCGACGCCATGTTAATCAGAATATCGAGTCGTCCGAGCGCTGCCGCGCTCTCATTGACAAAGGCTTCGCACTCGGCCGCATTGGCGAGATTCGCCTGCTTCACGAACGTGCGCCGCCCGAGTTGCTCGATGGCGGCCGCGGTCTTCCCGGCTTCGTCGCGCGACCGGTTGTAGCAGAGGCCGACGTCAGTTCCCCGGCGTGCGAGCTCGATGGCCACGACCGCGCCAATTCTCTTTCCGCCGGTCACGAGTGCGACGCGATTGGTCAAATCCATCTCGCAAGCTTAACAGTTTGACTTCCCAGCGAGCGGGATGTATGTACGTCTCTCAACTCTCCACACTGCAATCAAAGGAGCTCCGAAATGGGTAAGAAAATCCTGATGCTCGTCGGCGACTTTGTCGAAGACTACGAGGTTATGGTCCCGTTTCAGGCGCTGCAGATCGCGGGGCACACGGTGCACGCGGTGTGTCCCGACAAGAAGGCGGGAGACAAAGTGCGGACCGCCGTTCACGATTTCGAAGGAGACCAGACCTATACCGAAAAGCGCGGGCACGACTTCGCGCTCAACGCGACGTTCGCCGAAGCGAACCCGGCCAGCTACGACGCGCTGTGCATTCCCGGCGGTCGAGCGCCCGAGTATCTTCGACTGAACCCCGCAGTGCTCAGGACCGTGAAGCATTTCGCCGACACCAACAAACCCATCGCCGCGGTTTGCCACGGCCCGCAGTTGTTGACGGCAGCCGGGGTGGTGAGGGGACGCCGCTTGAACGCCTATCCCGCCGTCGGCCCCGAAGTGACGGCCGCGGGCGGCCAGTTCGTCAGCCTCGGTCTGCCGGAGGCCATAACGGACCGGAATCTCGTCACCGGCCCCGCGTGGACGTGCCACGTCGAATGGCTGAAGCAGTTCCTGACGATGCTGGGCACGAAAATCACGCAGGAGGAAGCTGTCGGAGCAAGAGGATAGGGAATGAGACGTCAAGGCGGACTACTCACCAGGAGAATCGAATGCTGAAGAAGGTTCTTGGATTGACAACGGCACTCTGCGGGTTTGCAGTGGCGGCGGCTCTGGCTCAGACACCGGCTCCCGAGCCAGCGGCTCCGGCGGGACAGGCGCCCGCCAGAGGCGGCGGCGGCGGCCAGAAAGTCGGCCAGACCGGTAATCCTGATCCGGGAGTGAATTTCCTCAACGTCGTCGAGAACCCGCATGTGCGTGTGTTGCAGGTCACGCTGCAGCCGGGTGCCGTCCGCCGCCCGCACGTGCACAACGACGTCACGTTTCACATGCTCGTGCCGATTACCGGCTCGCTCGAGCTGACCGTCGAAAAGGACCCGGTCATCACCACCGTACCGGGCCAGGCGTACTACATGGTGAAGGGACAGACCCACGGCTTCACCAACAAATCGAGTGCACCTGTGCAGGTCATCGAGCTCTTCATCAAGCCCGATCCGGGAACGCCGATGCCCGCGGCAACGGGCACGACTGCCCCGGCTGCTCCGGCTCCGACCGCGGCCCCTGCCACACCGCCAGCGAAATAAAAAAGGGGTCGGGAGGATTTCTCCCGACCCCAATTTTTTTACTTTCGACTTTCACGGTCCGGTTAAAGCCGGACACTACTCCGATCTGGCTAGTTTTTGAAAATCCGCTTGGGGTTCTTCTTCGCCCATGCCAGCGCATCAGGCGAAGCGGCCCAGCGGATCGCGTTGTCCAGCAGCGTCCGGAAGGCGGGGTTCTCCCATGCCTGCCGGTCGTGACCGAGCTGGATATACACGATGGGGCTCATCTCGGCTGTCTTGACCCACGCCGCCAGATTGCTGAACTTCGCACGCGGATTCAGGTTCGCGGCCACGTCCTTCGGCGCGAAGTCTGTGCGCAGCAGCGGATGCACCGAGTCTTCGAACATCGGGCAGTTGTAAGCCTCGTCCACGATCTGGAAGGAGTCGCCCAGTCCCTGCGTAATCGGATGCGCCTTATCGACGACCGTGATCGTCTGATTCGTTCCCTGGAAGTAGCCGGACTTCGGATGATCCAGATTGCGCACGCGCAGCGGTTGTCCCCAGTCGCATGCGGTTCCCATCACTTCGGTGAACTCGGGCCAGCTGTGCGCCCACGACGCCGACGCGTGGTGCAGGAAGATCATCGGCTTGCCCTGTCTCAACAGCGCCTTCGTGTTGGCCACGAGATCGGCCGGCGGCGGATCCCACGTGAATGCCGGACTTCCGTCCTTGTTCATCACGGGCTTGCCGGCTTTGTCGACGCGCGGCCGGCGACGATCGGACTGGCTGCCGTTGATGTCGTAGAAAACGAACACGTCGTAGTCTTTTGCCAGCGCGGGATCGAAGAAGATTTCCGCCGCGGGCTGCTCCACGTGCGTCCAGCGCGCGCTGGCACCCACGGGCGGCTGATCGAACAGTTGATAGAACGGCTCGCGATCATAAGCGTGCCCTTTTGTGATGAGCAGCACCTTGAGATCGCCGCCGCCACCAAATCCACCGCCGCGGCCGCCACCTCGTCCACCCTGCGCCTGCGGCGCGGGAGGGGTCCCTTGCGGAGCCGCGCCGCCACCCGCGGGCGCCTGATCGGCGACGAGCGGCAGCGTCAGGACGCACAACGCCGCAGCCAGCAAGGCCGATTTCGCGAGTATCCGTTTCATCACGCCTCCCAAAGTAGGGCGAGTCTTATAAGACCCGCCCTACGCGATCGATTCAGTTCGTGGATGACTTGAAAATGCGCTTCGGGTTGGCTTTCGCCCACGCCAACGCTTCCGGCGACGCCGCCCACTTGATGGCGTTGAGCACGAGCTTGCGATACGACTCGTTGGCCCACGCCGCCGGGCCGTGTCCCATCTGTATATAGGCAACCGGGCTGTTTTCCGCCGTTTTCACCCAGGCCGCCAGGTTGCTGTACTTCCAGTTCGGACTGAGGTTGCGATTGTGTTCGGCAGGCTTGAAATCGGTGCGCAGCAGCGGTTGCACCGAGTCTTCATAGTACGGGCACGAGTACGACTCGTCGATGATGTCGAAGCCGTCGCCCAGCCCCTGCGTAATCGGATGCGCCTTATCAACGACGGTGATGCGCTGTGGCGTCATCGGGAAAAATCCCGACTGCGGATGCTGCACGCCGCGCGTCGTAATCGAATTTCCCCAGTCGCACGCGCCGCCCATCACTTCGACATACTCCGGCCAGCTGTGAATCCATGAGGCCAGCGAGTGATGAGTGAAGACCATCCCCTTGCCCATGCGCAGCAGTTCGGGATAACCGCGCTGCAGCTCTGCAGAGGGCGGGTTGACGACGATCTTCGTCCCGTTCGGGTAGAACGGGTTGTTGGGTGCCGGCTCGCGCTTCGAACGCCCGAGATCGCCCTGCGCGCCGTTCATGTCGAAGAAGAACGCCACGTCGTAGCGGTTCGCATACTTGGGCGTCATGAACGCCTCTGCGGCCGGGTGATCGACGTGCATCCACGTGATGTCGGCGCCCATGGAGTCGAACATCTGGTAGTACGGCTCGCGTTCGTATGCGTGCGCCTTGGTGATCAGCAGCATCCGGACAGGACCGGAGCCTCCCTGCACCATGCGCCGCGGAGCCGTGCCGCGTGCCGGATTTTGCGCAACGAGCGGGGCCGACAACGCCGTGACGACTGCGACGGCCGCAAAACTCAGGAATTTCTTCATGATGCTGCCTCCACCACGTTTCTCACCAGTAGGGCGGGTCTTATAAGACCCGCCCTCCAAAGCTGTTTTGGTTGACGAAATGATACTACGGGGCGGTATTGAGGGGTTTGCCCTCGTCGTCGAAGGCCTGAACCGGGCCAGCCGGCCGGAGCGCGGGTGCAATCTTGGCCGCGTCGCCGACCGCGACGACCTGAAGTCGTTGGGGATCCAAATATTTTCGCGCCACGGCCTGCACCCGGGCGGGTGTCACCGCTGTAATCCGATCGGTGTAGCGATCCCAGTAGTCCACCGGAAAGTTGTAGAGCTGACGCACGATGTACAGGCTGAGCAGCTCGTTCGGGTTCTCGAGCGAGAGGGCAAAAGACGCCGTCAGCGAGCGCTGCGCGTCCTTGAACTCGGCGGCGGGCACCACCTCGTCGCGCATCTTCGCCAGTTCGGCGAGCAGGTCCCGCAGCGACGGTTCGGTCACCTCGGTGCGCACGTCCATTTGCGCGCGCCAGTCGCCGCGATACCGAAGCGCGCGCAGGGAGCTGTAGACACCGTAGGTATAGCCCTTCCGTTCGCGAAGCTCGCGATAGAGGCGTCCGTTCGATCCGCCGAGAATCTGGTTCATCACGGTCAGGGTGTCATAGTCGGGGTCCGTCCGATTGATGGCCTGCACCCCCGCCATATACGCGGTCTGCACCGAGCCGGGCCTGTTGACGACCGAGATCTTGAAGGGGCCGCTGGGGGCGGGATCGGAGACGCCTGGCCGCGGCTTGTTCGATTTCGCCCAGGCCTTCAACGCGGTATCAAACTTCGTCCGGGCTTCGGCGAGGGTGATGTCGCCGGACACGCCGATGATGGCGTAATCGGGTACGTAGTTGCTGCGATGAAAAGCGACGAGTGCTTCGCGCGTCACCTTCTCGAGCGAGTCGCGCGTGAGCCCCATGCTCGCCGCCGGATGATCGCCGTAGATGGCTTTCACATAACGCTCTTCTCTCAGGAAGTCCGGATCGCTCCGCTGCTCTTCGAGCGCGGCACGCGCGCGGACCTTATAGAGCCCGATCTCTTTCTCCGGAAAACTGGGATTGAGAAGGATGTCGGCGGCGAGCCCGAGCACCTGATCGAACTGGTCGGTCAGCGCAGAACCGGTGAGCGTCGCGACCTGAGAACCCTCGTTCGCCGACACCCCCACGCTCGCCGCCATCGTGTCGAGCGCCTGCGCAATCTGTTCTGACGAGCGAGTCTTGGTGCCTTCGTCCATGAGGGAGGCCGTGGTGTCGGCCAGCCCTGGCAGGTCGGCGGGATCGTAGTAGCCGCCGGCGCCAATCATGATGATCTGAAACTGAATCGACGGCACGCGATGGTCTTCGAGCACCATCAGGTGCGCGCCGTTGGACAACTGCGCTTCCTGGGCACGAGGCAGCTTGATCTCGAGAACCTTGTCGCTGACGGGGGCCTTGCCTTTGAATTTCGGGGCCGTAGCCTGAGGTGCGCCCTGACTTAGCAGCGGCGCCTGAACGGCCAATAGCCCCACTGTCAGGGCAGAGAGCACATGGCAGAGGGCAGAAGGCGTCTTCACTGTGCACCTCCCGGCTTCGGCTCAGGAGCGGCCTGCTTGGCTGGAACGGTAATCCCCACAGTTCGATTCGCCGGTACCAGATACTGCCGCGCCACGCGCTGCAGATCTTCAATCGTCAGCGAGGCGATACGCTCGTACCGCGTGTTGATGATCCCGGGGTCGTCGAAGTAGACGGCGTACCGCGCGAGCAGGATGGCGCGCTGGAGCGAGCTTCGGAGGTTCGAGACGAGACTGCGCCGCGCGGCATTGCGCGCCTTCTCGAGCTCCCAGTCCTGAATCGGACCCTTCTGCACCTTCTCGATCTCGGCGTAGATGGCCGCTTCGACGTCGGCGGCATTCTTGCCGGGTGCAACCATCGCTTCGAGATAGAACAAACCCGGCCCCTTGCCCTGCTGCATCCCCGCGTAGATCTGCACGGCAAGCTGCTGCTGCCGCACGAGGCTGTCGTACAACCGGGAGCTGCGCCCCGATCCGAGCACAGAGGCCAGCGCAGAAAGGGCATCCACGTCGGGACCGAGACCACCTGGCACCTTGTGCGCCACGTCGACGAGCGTGAGGCGCGCCAGCGGATCCGGCACCGTGACACGGCGCACGTCTGTCTGTGCCGGCTCGGCGGTGTCGAGTTTCGGCGGCCGTGGCCCGGCCGGAATGTCCTCGAAGGACTTCCGCACTTTCGCGAGCGCGGTCTTTTCGTCGACATCGCCCGCAATTGCCAGCACTGCGTTGTTCGGCGAGTAATACGTCTTGAAGAAGTCGGCGAAGTCCGCGAGCGACGCGGCGTCGAGATCGGCCATCGATCCGATGATGGAGTGCTCGTTGGCGAAATTTTCGAACGCGAGCTCCGCGAGTGTTTCCGACGTGCGCCCGTACGGCTGATTGTCGACGCGAAGACGCCGCTCTTCCTTGACGGCCTCCCGCTGGTTGTCGACGTTCTCCTGCGTGATCGCCGGCGACCGCATCCGGTCGGCTTCGAGGAACAACACCATGTCGAGCTGATTGGAGGGAACCTGCTCGAAGTAGATTGTGTGATCTTTGTCCGTCTGGCCGTTGTGGCTACCGCCGTAGTTTTCGATGAGGCCGGCCAGCTCGCCGTCCGCCACGTTCTCCGACCCTTTGAACATCAGATGCTCGAACAGGTGCGCGAAGCCCGTGCGGCCCTTGCGTTCGTTCCGCGAGCCGACGTCATAGGCCACGGCCACCGACACCACCGGCGCCGCGTGGTCTGGCGAGATGATGACGCGCAAGCCGTTCTTCAAGCGCGTGTCGGAGAAGGTGACCTTCGGGACGGTGATGGCGACGGCCGTGGCCGCCAATGCAGCAACAAGGAACCCCGCAAGAAGCACGCGATGACGATTCATGGTTCAGTCTCCAACACGTCCAGGAGCTCTTTGATCCATTCGAGCTGCTCGGTAGCGGCGTGAATGATCGCCCGTCGCTCCTGCACAGAGGGCGTCGTCCACTCCTCATTATCGAATCGAACGCGGCCGTCTGCGTCGAATTCGACGAGAAACGTGTCCATGGTAGGCACGAACAATCGCATGATGTCGGTCAGGTGTGTAGCGTCAGATGCCCGCTGCGTACGACGCTCTCTGGGCGTCTTCGACGCCCAGTACGACACCAACCATCGGCGTACGGTCGATGCCACTGGCGTAGGCGTATTCGACGTTGACGCCCGCGTCTGCGAGCAGCTTCAACGCGCGGCCGAGCGCTCCGGGCTCGTTGGGCATGGCGGTGAAGATCACGTCGCGCTCTTCCACTTTGTAGTGCTGTTCGCGCAGAAGACCCGCCGCGTGCAACGGGTTGTCGACGACCATTCGCAACTGGCCGGAGGGGTCGACCGACATCGCCAGTACATTGATGCGCTCGCCGCCCAGCAGCTGCGACACTCGGCTGAGTGTGCCCGGGCTGTTAGCAAGTTTTACCGAAATTTCCCTCAATATCGCCATGCGGAGGACTGTATGCGTGGCGGCTCCAAAGAGCAAGACCCGCCCTACGTTAGAATCTACGTCAATGGGTACGCCAAAGACCTCTGCCGCGATTCCGCCCGCCAGCCGTATGCGTGCCGTGACCTACTCGATCCGGCGCGTCGTGGCAGAGGCGCGAAAAGCGGAGGCGGCGGGAAAGCGGATTCACTGGCTGAACACCGGCGATCCCGTTCATGCAGGTTTTTCACCGCCCGCTCACATGGTCGAGGCGGTACACAAAGCCCTGCGCGACGGAGAGCATGGCTACGGCCCGTCCGTGGGCCTGCCGGAGGCACGCGAAGCAGTGGCCGCCGAGAACACATCGCGCGGATGGCCGACCCATCCCGATCGCGTCGTCCTGACGTCCGGCTCATCGGAAGGCATCGACTTCGTCCTGACGGCGCTGGCCGACCCCGGCGACGAAGTGCTCGTGCCGCTTCCGACCTATCCGCTCTACACCGCGATCCTGCACAAGATCGGCGCGCGCGAGGTGTATTACCGGACCGATCCGAAATCCGGATGGCAGCCCGATCCGAAAGAGATTGAAGCGCTCATCACTCCGCGTACGAAAGCGCTCGTCGTGAACGACCCGAACAACCCGACCGGAGCCTCGTATTCACAATCGATTCGCCGGGATTTGCTGAACATCGCCGACCGGCACAACGTGCCGATGATTGCGGACGAGATTTATCAGGACGTCGCCTTCGACGGACCAATCGCGCCGATTGGCGCACTCGATCCGGATGCGCCAGTCATCTCGCTCTCTGGCCTTTCGAAGGGCTATCTGGTTCCCGGGTGGCGCACGGGCTGGCTCGTGGTCGGCGGCGGCGATCGTCTCGGCGAAGTGCTGGCCGCGATCACCAAGCTTGCCGAGGGCCGGCTCTGCTCGACGATGCCGCTGCAGCGCGGCGTAGCCGCGGCGCTCAAAGGCGACCGCTCGCACCAGCCGGTGTTCCGCAAGGCGCTCCGCGAACGCGCCGATCTCGTGTACGACCGGGCGAACAGCATTCCGGGGTTCAGCTCAACGCGCCCCACGGCGGCGTTCTACGCCATGCCGAAATTTGATCTGCCTTCCGGGAAAACGGATGCCGACTTCATTTTCGACCTGGTGCACGCGACGGGCGTGCTGTGCGTTCACGGATCAGGATTCGGCATGGATCCGGCAGACGGGTATTTCCGGATGGTGACGCTCGCACCGCCCGCGCAGTTGAATGAGATCTGGAATCTGATTGCGGGATTTGCTGCACGGTACAAGTAAGCGCCTGGAGATACGCCCTGCGATTGCGACGGTTCTGTATGGCGCCGTCGCGCTGATTTTCACGTGGCCGCTTGCGCTCGGTCTCACGCGGGACATTCCATGGGACCTCGGCGACTCTCTGCTGAACGCGTGGATTCTCGCGTGGGACGCCGACCGTCTATTGCGCTTCCTCTCTGGCGACGTCGGCGCTCTCCGTAACTTCTGGAACGCCAACATCTTCTATCCCGAGCCGCTGACGCTTGCATACTCAGAGCATCTGTTCGCACAGGCGGTGCAGATCCTCCCTGTTTACGCGCTCACCGGAAACATCATTCTTTGCTACAACGTCCTCTTCCTCTCGACGTTCGTGCTGTCCGGGCTCGGCATGTTTCTGTTCGTGCGCGAAGTGACCAGCAGCCCCCGCGCCGCGTTTGTTGCAGGTCTGATCTACGCGTTCGCTCCGTACCGCGTCCCGCAGTTCTCGCATCTTCAGGTCATCTCGTCGCAATGGATGCCGTTCGTGTTGTATGGATTGCGAAAGTATTTCGACGGAAAACGGTTCCGGGATCCGTTTTCGCACGACGCACCCGAAACCGGATCCCGGAACCGTTTTCTGCTCGGCGCGGGCGCCGCGCTCGTCGCGCAGAACCTGTCGAATGGCTATTTCCTGCTGTTCTTCGCCCCATTTGTCGTCGCGTATGCGCTTTTCGAGATTGCCACGCGAAACCTCTGGAAAGACGCCCGCATGTGGGTGTCGCTTTCTGTCACTGCCGTCGGCGTGGCCGTCCTGACACTGCCGTTTCTCCTTCCGTATCTCGAGCTCCGCCATCTCGGTTTCGGGCCACGAGCGTTGAATGAAGTGCGGTCGTTTTCCGCCGACGTCTTCAGCTACTGGACGTCTCCCGGCGAATCACGGTTGTGGGGGAGTGTCATCCGGGCGTACCCGAAGTCGGAAGGTGACCTGTTTCCGACGATTGCCGCGTTGCTGCTCGTCGCCGTCGGGCTCGCGAGCACGGTGTCAACTGCCTGGGGACACGCACGCACCCGGCCCGCAGCCTTGCCCTTGCTGATGCCCCTCGTCTATTTCCTGATCGCAGCGGCCGGCATTTACATGCTGTTTCTCGCCCTGATTCTCAGCGGCAATGGTTTCACCCACATCGGGCCCCTCCCGATCAGCGTCAGAAATCTCTGGCGGAACTTCCGCCTGTTCGCCATCATCGTCGGATTGCTGCTCGCAGTTTCGCCGCGCGCTCGATCGTTCGCGCGAGAGTGGATGGCCACCATGGCGGCCTTCGCGGTTCTGGCTGCGGTTGTTGCGGTCCTGCTTTCGCTCGGGCCCGAGATCAGAACGGAAGGACGGTTGATCAGCGGGGGCCCGTACTCCTTTTTGTATTGGAATGTTCCGGGATTCGACGGCCTTCGCGTACCGGCGCGATACGCGATGCTTGTCGTGCTGTTTCTTGCCATTGCAGCCGGATGCGGCGCCGCCGCGATCGAACGGCGTCACCGTTTCGGAGGGGCGATAGCCGTCGCTCTGGGAGCACTTGCCGTTGCCGAAGCGCTCGCCGCGCCGATCACTCTCAACGGCACCGTGGAAGAAACCCGTTATGCGACGCCTCCTGCCCGCGTCTATACAGCCGAGCAGGTGCCGCCGGTTTATCGCTTTCTGAAGACGTTGCCGGCGCCCGGTACCGTGATTGTCGAGTTTCCGCTCGGCGAGTGGGCGTACGAATTGCGCTACATGTTCTATTCAATTGCGCATTGGCACCCGCTCTTGAATGGCTACAGCGGTCACTTCCCGCTGAGCTATAACATGAACGCGACTCATCTGCGCCATCCGCTCGACTATCCGGATGCATCCTGGAGCACGCTGCTGAAGTCCGGGGCCACGCACGCGATCGTGCATGGGCAGTACTACCGTGATGATGAGGGAGAGAGGATTGCCCGGTGGTTAGCGGAGCGCGGCGCGAAACAGGTCGCCGAATTCGATGGCGAGCGAGTATTTGAATTGCGGTAGCCCGTAGCCTGGAGTCCCACATGCGCACCGATCCGCTTTCTTATCTCTCCGACGAGCTCGATGTCCTCAAATCGCAAGGTCTTCATCGGCGCCTTCGAGTGCTCGATGGCGAGCAGGCTGCCCGGGCCCGCGTCGATGGCCGCGAAGTCGTCAACCTCTCGTCGAATAACTACCTCGGCCTCACGACGCATCCAAAGCTGAAGGAGAAAGCGCTCGCCGCCCTCGAGCAACTCGGCGTGGGCACAGGCTCTGTGCGCACCATCGCCGGCACCATGACCATCCACATGGAGCTCGAGCGCAGGCTCGCCGAGTTCAAGAAAACCGAGGCCGCAGTCGTCTTCCAGAGCGGCTTCGCGGCCAATGCCGGTACCGTGGCCGCCATTCTCACCAAAGACGACTTCGTCGTGTCCGACGAGCTGAACCACGCCAGCATCATCGATGGCTCACGGCTCAGCCGCGCATCGATCAAGGTCTTTCCCCATCGCGACGTGAAAGCCGCGCGCGACATCGTGCGCGAGCTTCCGAAAACGGCGCGCAAGCTGCTGATCACCGATGGCGTCTTCAGCATGGACGGCGACCTCGGCGCCTTGCCCGGCCTGTGCGAAGTGGCCGAAGAGCACGGCTGCATCATGATGGTGGACGACGCCCACGCGAGCGGGGTGTTCGGGTCAAACGGGCGCGGAACAATCGACCACTTCGGACTGCATGGCCGCGTCGACGTCCAGGTCGGTACGCTCTCGAAGGCCATCGGCGCCCTCGGTGGTTACGTCGCCGGCAGCCGGGATCTCATCGATTTTCTGTGCCACCGCGGGCGCCCCTTTCTGTTCTCGACGTCTCACCCGCCGTCGGTCGCCGCCACGTGCCTGGCCGCACTCGACCTCCTCGTGAACGAGCCTCAACGGATCGATCAGTTGTGGGCGAACACAAAGTTCTTCAAGGAGGGGCTCGCAAAGCTGGGATTCAACACCGGGGCAAGCGAGAGCCCGATTACTCCCGTGATCGTCGGAGAAGCCCCAAAAGCCATGAAGCTGTCGGACCGCCTCTTCGAGGAAGGCGTCTTTGCCCAGGGCATCGGCTTTCCCACGGTTGCACGCGACAGGGCGCGCGTTCGCACCATCGTGACAGCCACTCACACGCGGGCGGATCTCCAGTTTGCGCTGGATACGTTCGCGAAGGTGGGCAGAGAACTCGCGTTGATTTAGGCCCGGGCCTCGGAGCGGCCGTGGTCTAATAAATACGTGAGGCGCATGGCCTTCCCGGCGCTGTTCATCATTTTTTTCATCGTGCTGGCGGCTCCTGCGGGGGCACAGACCACGCCTGTACCCAGCGACGGCGTCGGCCGCGTCATGCGCGAGATCGAGCGCGTGCTGATGGCTGCCGATAGGGCTGGCTATTCCGCCCTCCTCCTGCCCGGCGCCACAACCAGTGAGGAGTTGCTCGACGAATGGATTCAACCCGGCGTGACCCGGGCGGTTGTGCAGGAGCGCATGCGGACAGAGGTTCCGGACGTTCCAAAGGGCCTGGCGTACGACGTCTACGTCGAGGCGCTCGCGGAGTCTGGCAGAAATGGCCGGGTCGGCACATGGCTCGTCCGGGTGAGGCGCAATTCGCCGGACACCGACGCCTGGCGCATCGCGCAATTCACGGTCTTGACCACTGTGCGCGGTCTGTATCGGCTGACCCTGACGGCCAACAAGCAATACACGGTCGCCAACCTCACACTCAATGCCGAGGATTTCGAACTGCGAGTGCCCAGCGGCAGCGCATTCCTCGCCGAGACCGATGCGGGCGTCACCGGCATTGTGATTCTGGGGCGCGGCGAGATGACCTTCTCGCCCACGCCTGCGTCCGAAAAAGGGCAGGTCAGAATCTACGGCGGCAGCGATGCTCTCAGCAGCCGCTTCGATTGGGTCTATCTGCGCGCGCATCCAGCCGAATTCGATCGACGTCTCGACGTCTCGACGTTTCGTGCGCGCGATGTCGATGCGCGTGACCTTCGACGCGCCGAGGCCGTGTTTCAGGAAAACCTGCCCCTGTCGTTCGGCATCGAGCTCGCCGACCTGAGCCGCGACCGATGGTCCGTCATTCCGAAGTTCGGCGATCTCGTCGCCGAGATGGACGCCGACCGCGGACACCTCGCCTACATGAAGTCGGTCAACGATGCGGAAGATCTCCGGTTCTTCGATCGCACACGGACCCGCACCATCGCCATCTATCCCTCGAAGGAAAAGCTCGCGACGCGGGGCCCGTTCTTCAGCGAAGACGACTCGAGGGACTACGACATCGTCAACTACGACATCGAAGCCAGCTTCGATCCGCGGCGCGAATGGATCGAGGGCAAGGCGACGCTGCTGCTGACCGCGCGCACCAGCACGGTGTCGACGTTGATCCTGAATCTCGCCGAGCCCCTGATAGTGCGCTCGGTTCTCAGCCAACGCCTCGGTTATCTCATGGCGTTGCGCGTCAGCGGGCAGGACGACATCATCATCAACCTGCCGAAACCGCTTCGGCCCGACGATCTGCTCGATCTGGAGTTCACCTATGGGGGCCGTTTGCCGGCGATCGCGCCCGAGCGCGAAGCGCTGAACATGGCCCAGGTCGGCAACGACTTCTTCAGCATCCAGCCGTTGCCAAGCTACGTCTACACCGGCCGCTCGGGATGGTATCCACAGGGGGAAGTCACCGACTACGCCACGGCGACACTGCGCCTGCGCGTGCCTGACAATTACACGACGGTTGCGAGCGGAACGCTCGACGAAGGGTATCCGCGCCAGGTCCCCGCGGAAGGCCGTGCGATATGGTGGGAGTACAGGTTCAGCGCGACGCAGCCGGTGCGATATCTCGGTTG
Organism: Vicinamibacterales bacterium; assembly: GCA_963782595.1. GTDB lineage: Bacteria > Acidobacteriota > Vicinamibacteria > Vicinamibacterales > JAMQPK01 > JAMQPK01. The sequence goes on from CAWAKJ010000001.1 coordinate 569,211, forward strand.
GGCGACCAGCCGCTTCGTGCACATAGACACCGCGTCGTTCTCAATCCCGCCCGTCGAAGAAGACGACGTGCCGCTGACAGGCACGTCGTATACATTCGGACAGATATCGGTCCAATCGAGCGGGATGCTGGCTCGAAAGGGACGCGAGCTCTTCGGAGACACGCAGAGCATCATGAAGTTCTACGGCTCGCTTGTCGCTGATATTCCGTATCCGAGCTTCACAGTTGCGATCGTCGAGCGGAATCAGCCGGGAGGACACAGCCCGCCATACTTCGCCGCCCTCAGCCATCCACCGCCGGCAACGCCTGTCTCGTGGCGCTCCGATCCGGCGTACTTCGATGGCTTCCCCGAGTTCTTCCTCGCCCACGAGGCGGCGCATCAGTGGTGGGGGCAGGCCGTCGGGTGGAAGAACTATCACGAGCAGTGGATCAGCGAGGGCTTCTCTCAATATTTTGCCGCGCTGTATGCGGAGCACGCCAGGAAGGACGATACGTTCAAGCAAGTCGTCGCCCAGATGGCGCGCTGGACGCTCGACCGATCGGATCAGGGTCCCGTCTATCTCGGGTATCGCCTGGGCCACATCAGAAACGACGGCCGCGTGTTCAGAGCACTCGTTTATAACAAGGGCGCGTTGACGCTTCACATGCTTCGCAAGCTCATCGGCGACGACGCGTTCTTCCGGGGGTTGCGGCGTTTCTACACAACGTGGCGGTTCAAGAAGGCCGGCACCGAAGACGTGAAGGCGGCGTTCGAGATCGAGTCGAATCGCGATCTCGACCTGTATTTCGACAGATGGATCTACGGGTCGTCGCTGCCGCGAGTGCGGTTCAGCTACACCACCGAGGCTAACGCGGTGAACGTGCGATTTGAACAGGTTGGCGAACGGTTCGAAGTGCCGGTGACGGTCACACTGAAGTACGGCACGACGACGCAGGACGTGACTGTTCCAGTCATAGAGCAGGTGACCACCTATCGCATTCCGATTACGGGGCCTTTGCGTGGTGTCGGCGTCAACGAGGACGGTGCCGCGCCAATCGTGCTGGTGAAGTAACGCCGGGTCTAGAAGACAAGACCCGGCCTACGTCCCGTATGTAGGGCGGGTCTTGCTTTCCAAGACCCGCCTCGGAATTGCACTAGAATTGAAGTGAATGGACACGGTCAAGGTCACGATCAACGGTCGGGAACTTACAGTCGAAAAAGGCAAGACGGTCCTTCAGGCGGCCCTCGAAAACGGCATCGAGCTTCCCTATTACTGTTACCATCCCGGCCTCGGCGTCGACGGTTCCTGCCGCGTCTGCATCGTCAAGATCGACAAGATGCCGAAATTGCAGACGTCGTGCTCGACGGCCTGCACCGACGGTATGGTCGTCTACACGCAGACGCCCGATGTCGTCGAAGCACGCGCCGGCGTGTTCGAGTTCCTGCTGATCAATCATCCGCTCGACTGCCCGGTGTGCGACAAGGGCGGCGAATGTCCGCTGCAGGATTTCTCCTACGAGTTCGGCCCTGGTCGAAGCCGCATGGAATTTCCCCGACGTACCTTCGACGGCGAGGGCGTCGAGGCGGACATCGACTTCGGCCCTACGCTGATGCTCAATCGCAACCGCTGCATTCTGTGCACGCGGTGCATCCGCTTCATGCGCGACATCGACGGCGACGCGCAGATTGGCGTCACAGACCGCGGCGCCGGCAGCGAAATCTCCACATACAAAGAAGAGGGCGTGCATTCGCTGCTCTCGGGCAACCTGATGGACGTGTGCCCGGTCGGCGCGATTACGACTCGGGACTACCGGTTCAAGTCGCGGCCATGGGACAACCCGCTTGCGGGCGACACCATCTGTACGTTCTGCTCGAAAGGCTGCAACACGACGGCGTGGATCAAAGCCAAACCAGAGTGGGCACGCGGCGCGCAGATGGCGCGCATCACACCGCGGTTCAATCCCGGCGTCAATGGCTACTGGATGTGCGATATCGGCCGGTTCGACTATCACTGGGTCGAGAGCGATCGCCGTCTGGTGCAGCCGCTCGTGCGCGCGGCTAGCGGAGTGCAGCAGCCCGTCAACTGGCACGACGTCTGGCGAACGCTCGGCGCGAGTCTCGCCGAGGCGGCGGATGAATCGGGCGCCGCGAAGGCGGACAGGCTGCACTTTCTCGTTTCTGCGCATGCCTCGCTGGAAGAGCTGCACGCGCTGAAGCAACTGGCCAGAGGCACGGGTGCCCAGATCTCGGTAAGCTACACGACGACCGAAAAGAAGCAGCCGGCCGGTGCGATGTTCAAGGTACCGGCGACAAACGCGCCGAACGTGAACGGCGCCCGCGATCTCGGCCTCAATGTTCCCGCCGATAACGCCACACCGCCAGACCTGAGTGAGCTTCGCCACGCGGTCGAACGCGGTCTGGTCAGAGCACTATATGTGTTCGACCCTGGACCGCCCGCATCGCTCGGCGATGTCTCCTGGATTGTCGCGGCGCGTGAAAGCGGAAAGTTGCCGATGCTGATTGTGCAGGGAGTCGTTCACTCGGAACTGACGGCAGCCGCAGATTGCGTGCTGCCGGGATCGGCGTCGTTCGAGAAAGACGCCACGTATACGAACGACCAGGGCAAGGTTCAAGGCGCGGCGGCCATCATCGCGCCACCGGGCGACGCGCAGGCCGATTGCCTGATCTTCGCGAAGGTCGCGGAGCTCTTTGGCGGCACGGTATCGACACCCGAATGCGCCCGGACTGAAATCGCGACGGAGCTCGTTCATCTGGGTGAATATGGCACTTTGCAGCAGATGCTGTTCAGCCGGCCGGTTTCGTTGCGCACCTGGCTGCAGATGTCGAATCCGTCGGAGCGCTGGAAATGGGACTTTCTCTTCCAGGACAACCCCCCGATGAAGGGGGAACTCGATCCGAGCGCGCTTCCGCCGGCACCCGTAAATATGATTAGACTGAAGCCCGTCGACTAATGGAAGAAGTCACGCTGCTCGCGGCGTTCTTCGCTGGGGTGCTGTCGTTTGTCTCCCCGTGCGTCTTGCCGTTGATTCCCGGCTATCTGTCCTTCGTGTCAGGCGTCACGCTCGACGAGATGCGCGGGACGGGCGCCGGCGTGTCGGCACCCGCCAACGTCCGGCGCAGGGCGGTCATCATGTCGCTGGCCTTCGTGCTCGGCTTCTCGCTGGTATTCATCGGCCTCGGCGCTTCGGCCACCGCCATCGGCGGCGTGTTGATGGAGCACCTGTCGCTCCTGGGCAAGATTGCCGGCGTGGTGATCATCCTCTTCGGTCTGCATATGATGGGGGTGCTGAAGATCGGGCTGCTTTACAGCGAGAAGCGGATGCAGACGTCGGGCAAGCCGGCGGGTTTCTTTGGCGCCATGCTCGTCGGGGTCGCGTTCGCGTTCGGGTGGACGCCCTGTATTGGTCCAATACTCGCGGCCATCCTGGCAGTTGCCGCGACCCAGGACTCAGTCGGCGAAGGCGTCAAGCTGCTTGCGGTGTACTCCGCCGGCCTTGGCGTACCGTTCATCGCGACATCGCTGGCCATCAACAAGTTTTTCGCCGCATCGGCGCGCATCCGGAAGCACTACCACGCGATCGAGGTCGTGTCTGGCGTTCTGCTGGTCGTCGTGGGCGTGCTGATTTTCACGAACCGCTTCACGGTCATCGCGCAACTGCTGACACCGTATTTCCCAACCTTCTAGTGAATCAGCGGTTCTAGGTTCTAAGTTCCTCTGTACTATTGCGAGGCTCTTTGCTATATTGGCCGTCTCGATGAATTCGCGTCCGATCCGCGTTCTGATCGTTCTTGTCGGCATTGCGATAGCGTCCTCTGCCGCTTACTTCCTGAACAATCTCAATACTCAGATCAATATGCACCGGTCGTCGACCGACGCTCTCCGCGACCAGGCGACCGGGCTGACAGCGACGATCGCCGAAGTGCGGGCCGGACAGTTCGCGTACGTCGCACGGGGACAAAGCGAGCCTTTCTGGATGTCGCACGTCGCGAGCGTGCTGCCGGTCCTCGAGACGCAAACGAGCGAATTCGCAGCCGCGCTGACGACAGCGGACGCGCAGAAGGCCTTCGAGCCGGGGACGGCGGCTCTCGAGAATCTGCGGGCCCTCGACGCTCGGGTCAAGGATTTCGTCAAAGGTGGAACGCTGCTGCTCGCGGGGGATCTGGTCTTTTCTGACGGCCTGGAAGCCACGAGAACCGCGTCGACGCAGGTAACGGCCGCACTGAACGAAGAGCTCCAGGCACGAGCCAACGGCCTGGCCGAACTGCGCAGCCGTCAACAGATGGTGCTCGGTGGCGCATTCGGCGCCATACTGCTGCTGATGATTCCGCTCGCCCTCACTGGAATCGCGTCCTCGAAGGCCGCCGAACCCGTCGTCGCCGTCGCGACGCCGATCGATCCCGTCAGGTTTGAAGCCCCACTACCGAAGGCAAAGCCTGCTGTCACGCCCAGGCTTATCACGACCGCACAATTGTGCGGAGAGCTGGCACGGGTCTCGGATAGTGACCAACTGTCGAATCTGCTCAAGCGGGCGGCGCGGGTGCTCGACGCATCCGGCATCATTGTGTGGGTCGCCGAGCCGGCGCGGAACTGCTTGCGGGCCGCGCTCGCGCACGGCTACGAAGACAAGGTCATCACCAGAATGGGCAACATTCACCGCGATGCGAACAACGCAGCCGCAGCGGCGTACCGCTCGTCGGTAGTTCGCACGGTGAACGGCGACGGGACGACCAATGGCGCCCTGATCGTGCCGCTGATGACCAGCGAAGGCTGCGTGGGCGTGATGTCTGCAGAAATGAAGGGCGGCTCGGAAAAAGACGAGAGCTCCCAGGCACTCGCCAGTATCTTCGCCGCCCAGCTAGCGACGCTCGTCGCTATTCCAGGACATCCCAATGCCGCCGCGATGGCGCTGGGAAGTCCTCAATCGATCGTCCCGTTGAAGGCGGCCAAACAGGCTTAGGGCTGCCCGGACCCGCGCAGCGTCATCTCCTTCTTTTCGCGAACGACAGTCCAAGCGACCTCTCCTGCCGAGCTTTCGGGAATGCTGAGGAGCTCTCGCGCTGCGTTGATGGCCTTGCCGTTGACGGCTGTGATGACATCGCCCGTTTTAAGCCCTGCTCTCGACGCCGGGGTGTCGGGACGGACGGCCGTCACGAGCACGCCTGATTTCACACCGAAATACTCGGGAAGATCGCCCGGCAGGTCCTGAACGCTCACGCCCAGGCGGCTTCGCGTTCGGCTCGATACGCCGTCTCGAACTCCCTGCACGAGGAGATCCAGCGTGTCGCCAAACCGCGGATCGAACCACGTGCCTCCCTCTTCGGGCCGGATGCGCAAGTCTGTCTTACGGCCGTCCCGCATGACGCCGAGCGACACTTCACGTCCGGTTGGCGTCTCGTGAACCAGGCGCACCAGATGGGCCGCGCTGCGAACACGTTCGCCGTCGAACAGGATGATGACGTCTTTTTCACGAAGGCCCGCTGCGGCGGCAGGGCTGTTCGGATTTACCGACTCGACGAGCGCGCCCTCTGTCTTTGCAAGCTTCAGCGAGGCCATGTTGTCTGCCGTCACATCAGCAAGCCGCACACCGATCATCGTCACTCTTCCAGGCCGCGGCATCTGAATCGTCCCGCTGTCCTGGCTCTTTGACGGGACGGGGCGCGTCTGCGCCTGTGCCACGGGGACGACGAGCGCAGCAACCAGCAGAGCCGTCGGCAAAAATCTCGAACGCATCAATTCCTCCAGGCAAAAGGCTCGTCCATTCAGACGTCGTTGGGGATTCCCCGGCCGGCTACACCCGGATGTCCCTGTTTAGGGACGGAACCAGGCTAAATCTCTAGGCTTTCCGACTCTGTCGTGCGGCATACCTTTTGGATTACTGGGTGTCGGGGTCGTGCCGTATCACCGGAGTGCGTCACAGGCAGGCGCTGGCATCGCCGCATTCCGAGTTTTTTCACGATGCGTGCTCGGCCCCTTTTTACTAATGCTGGTGACAGGAGGATCCATGTCCCATCTTGCTCGCACGATTGCGGCACTTTCGCTCGCGGCCATCGTTTCCGGCTGTGCCGGCTTTCTGCGGAACCCCGATATCGCAGACGTCAGGCAGAACTCCGGACACTATTCAAACCGCACCGTTACCGTTGACGGAACCGTAACGAGCGCGTGGGGCGTTCCGCTCGTTCCCTTCAAGATGTACAAGGTGGATGACGGAACGGGCGAGATCACGGTGTTGTCGCGTGCCGGCAACCGCACACCCGTCAGAGGCAGTCACGTCAAGGTGAAGGGCGTCGTGCGCGATGTCGCCGTGTTCAACGGCACGCCGCTCGGGCTGCACCTCGAGGAGAGGGATTTGGATATACGCAGGAACTAGCGCTGTCAGGGCAGAGGGATCAGGTCACTATCTTTAGCGCCACCGCGGTCATGTCGTCGGCTGCTGGTCCCTTTTGCCTGAAGGCGTTGACCGACTCAAAAATGCCGTTCACGATGGCCTGCGATGGCTCACCGGCGAGGCGATCGACCTCTTTCATCAAACGCGACGCACCAAACTCCTGACCGAGGTGATCTTCGGCTTCGTAGATGCCGTCGGTGCAGAACACGAACAGATCGCCCGCCTTCAAATCAAATGTGAGCTCTTCATAAGTCGTGCTGGGGAATGCTCCCAGAGGTACCCCTGGCAGCAGAATCGGCCCCGTCACGCCCTCGCTGCGCCTGATTGGATAGGGAAGGCCGGAATTGGCGATGACGAGCTGCCGCTTCTTGAAGTCGAATGCTGCGTAGCAGAGCGTGCAGAAATACTCTTCGAGCCGGCGCTCATGAAGAATCGCGTTCATCGCCTCGAGCACGCCAGACGGGTTCGACCTAATAGTTGTAAAGCGGCGGCGGAACGTTCGCGAGCGCACGAGCTCGCCCGCGAATGCGCCGTACAGCGCGGCCGGGACCCCCTTGCCCGAAACGTCGCCGACGGCAATGACGAGCGTGCTGGGGTCGGGCGACACGTAGTCGTAGAGATCGCCGCCGATCTGGCGCGCCGGCTCGAACCGTGCCGCGAGATCGACGCCTTTCATCCGCTTGGGCGGCTCGGCCGGCAGCAGCGCGATCTGCACGCGGCGCGCAAATTCGATCTCCCGTTCGAGACGCAGCTCGCTGGCCCGCACCGTCTCATACAGCCGTGCGTTCTCGATCGCGACCGCCACCTGGCTCGCGAGAATACCGAGCAGCTCCGCATGGCGTTGTGTGAATGCCCGAAGCTCCGGGCTCTCGAGATCGAAGACTCCGATGCAGCGGTCCTTCAAGAGAAGCGGCACGACGAGCTCTGAGCGCACGTCGTCCAGTACTTTGATATAGCGCGGATCCCCGGACACGTCGTCAATGACGAGCGGCACTTTGTGCTGCGCGGAATACCCGACCAGCCCTTCGCCAATGCGGATAGTCAGCATGCTCGTCTTTTCGCCGTACTGGAGAGCGACCTTCGGCTCCAATATCTGCTTCGATTCGTTGACGAGCAGAATGCCGAACGTCCGGTAGTCGATGACGCGCCTGGTGAGAATCGCCACCCGGCTGAGCAGCTCGTCGAGGTCGAGGATTTCGGCGACCTCTCGCGCGATTTCCGTCAGAGTCTCGAGCGTATCCGAATAAGCCCGCTCCTGCTCGAACAGCCGCGCGTTGTCGAGCGCCTGGGCGACGTGGACGCCGAACTGGGAGAGGATCTGCTGATCGCGTTCCGTAAAAGCGCCGACCTTGTCGCTGAGCAGGTTGAGCGCGCCGAGAACACGGTTCTGACGGCGGAGCGGCACGACCAGTTGTGCGTTCACTCCGGCCACCAGACCGATATACCGCGGATCGGCGTGCACGTCGTTTACGAGAATCGGCCTCTGCTCCGCAACCGCTGTGCCGACGATGCCCTCGCCCACCTTGAGGCGAAAATTCAGCACCCGATCGAGCGGATAGCCTTCGGCGTAGGCGATCTTCAGCTCCTGCCGGCGCTCATCGAGCATGTAGACGGAGAAAACCGTAAAGGAGGTCAGCCGCGCGATGAGTCCCGGAATGCGCTTCAGCAGCTCGTCGATGTCGAGCACCGCCGACACTTCGCGGCCAAGCTCGAACAACGTCGCGACAAGTTCCTGATCGTAGGGACGGGAGGCGGTTTCAGTCATGACTTCAGGCTTCGGGCTGCAGACGTCGGGCCAGAAGCCCGGAACCAGAAGCCCGCCATATAATACCAGTCGATGGAGCCGCTGACGCTACCGCTCGAATGCGCAACGATTGAAAAAATTCTTCCGCACCGCTATCCGTTCCTCCTCGTCGATCGCATCACCGAGCTCGAGATGGACAAGCGGATCGTCGGCGTCAAGAACATCTCGTCGAACGAACCCTATCTCATGCGCTCGCCGTCTGGCGTCATGACACTGCCGCCGACCATTCTCACAGAGGTCATCGCCCAGGTCGGCGCCATCTTGATTCTCGCGAAGCCGGAGAATCAGGAGAAGCTTCCATTTTTCGCAGGCATCGAGAAGGTCCGGTACCGGCGTCCCGTTCATCCCGGCGACGTGGTCGTCGTCGAAGTGAACGTGAAGCGGCTGCGCAGCCGTATGGGCGTGCTCAGCGGCTACGCGCGGGTCAACGGCAAGGTCGTCGTCGAAGGCACCATGACGTTTGCGCTCGGCCCGCGCGACGGAAGGTAGAGCCCTCTAGATCACGAAGGGCATGTCACGGCAAATGGCAGATGGATGATGGCAGAGAGTGGCGTCAGCCCTCTGCCTTCTGCCATCTGCCCTGACAAGGATCACTTCAGTACCAGCGCCACACTCCCCATCTTGACCCCGCGCGATGTCCATGCAGCCCACTGCGCGTCGGGATTGAAATAGCGGTACAGGTCGAGGAGCGCCGGTGCGAGCACCATCGCGCCGATCCAACGCTCGCCGATGCGTCGCGAAACCGCCATGCCGCGCGTGTCCCGCTCGAACGGCCCGATCTTCCCGAATGCGGCGCCTGCATACATAAGAGACGTCACGACATGAAACGTGAGCATCCCTTTGAGAAACGGGCGCGGTTCGTCCTTCAGATTCGGGTGATGCGTGAGGATCTGCTCGCTGTAGAGATACTGGGCCCAGAACCCCGCCGAGGAGACCACGTATTCGCGGCGCGGCGAAAGATCGGGCGCGTGCGACAGCGCGACGAACGGAATGCCTTTGAAGTCGACCTTCTTGACGGTGACCTTCTCATTGAAGGCCCAATTGGCCACGAGATGGCCGCCCTCGTGCAACCCCAGCCCGGCGGCACCACCGAGCATGACCTTGCCAAACTTCGAAGCCACCGACTCTTGCGGCGCCGACTCCTGCTGCGCCGAAACGGGCGCCGCGAGAAGCACAAGGGCGAGCACCAGCAGGCAGCGCAACGCCCGTCGCAGCCCTAATCCCCAACCCCGCATCCCTAATCCCTGAGTTCCGCTCATCCTCGCCACAGCACCCGCCCCAGGCGCTGGTGATACGCCGTGAATTCGCCCTCGCCCTCTTCTGCGAGCGCCTGTCGCACCTGGTTGATCTTCGCGTCCAGATCGTCAACGGCTGACAAGATGATGGCCTCGATGGTCATGGGTTCTACGGGCGCGCCAAACTCCTTGTGCCCGTGGTGGGAAACGATGAGGTGCTCGACTTGGGTGCGAAGCACGTCGGGAAACTCCGGGATGTCGGCAACCGCGGCTCTCACCATGATCGTACCGAGCGTCACGTGCCCGACCAGATTGCCGTCGCGCGTGTAGCTGGTGGCGCGATCGTACTCGAGCTCCTGCAGCTTGCCGATATCGTGGAGCAGCGCACCGGCAGTCAGCAGATCCTGATCGGCGCCATAGGCGGCGCCAAGCGTCAGGGCCGATCGAGCCACCGACAGAATGTGCTCGAGAAATCCGCCGCGATAGGCGTGATGGACGGTGAGCGCGGCCGGCCAGATGCGCACCTTGTCGGCCTGCGCCGTCATGATGCGCTGCAGCAGCTCTCGGATAAAGGGATCGCGCACGTGCTGGATGAGGCTCTCGAGCTCCTGCCACATCTCGCCGACAGGACGCTGGGCCGAGAGGACGCAGTCTTCCTCGCGGAATCCCTCCATTCTGTCCTGGTCCGGGTTGACGCGGCGGATCTTGTCGATCGTCAGTTGCATACGCCCGTTGAAGAGCTCCGTTCGGCCCGCCACCTTCACGAAATCACCGGCGTCGAATTCCTCGCGAAGACGCGCGGCGTCATTGGCGATACGCGCCCGGACGAGGCCACTCCGGTCCTGTAGCGACAGCGAGATGAACAACTCGCCGCTGCGGCCCTGGCGAACGTCCTTTTGCGTGCAGAGAAAGAATCCCCATCCGCCCATGTCGGGCGACAGGGCTCGAATGGACGGAAGCCGGTTGGCGGACATGCGTTCCGCTCATCATATTTTATCCGGGGGCCCCTTGCCCCGCTCCGCTCCCTGTGTTGAAGTAGAATGAGAGAGTCACCATGTTGAAGCTTGGATTTGCTGTAGTTGCGCTCTGCGGCGCGCTTGCGCTGGGCGCTTGCTCCAACAACGAAGCCGGCGTGCCGGCCTCCGGATCCGGCGACGCCGCAAGCACTGGCGCCGCTCCCAATGGTTCCGCGCCACAGGCCGCCGTCGCCACGCCGGAGCCGGACTATCCGCAGCCTGCGGTGGTCATTCCGCCGAAGCCCAAACCTGGAGCCCCGCACGGCCCCGGGTTCGACATGCCGCTCATCGAGCTTGGCGGTTACACGCCCTCGCGGCCGATGGATGTGCTGAAGGATGCGCACATGTTCGCCGCAGACCATCCGGAAGTCGCGAGCTATGTACCTTGCTACTGTGGCTGCGGCAGCGCCGGCCACAAGAACAACGCCGATTGCTTCGTCAAAGGCCGCCACACGGATGGCCGTGTCACCGAATGGGAGCCGCACGGCGTCGCGTGCGCCGTGTGCATCGATATCGCGGTCGATTCGATGAAGATGAAGAACTCGGGCGCATCGGTGATGGCCATTCGCAAGAAAGTTCAGAACGATTACCGGCCGAACTTCCCGAACAGCGAGACGCCAACGCCGGCTCCGCTCCAGGGTAAATAACATTGCCCGATAACCGCGCCGACGCCTTCGCAAGGCTGTTCGAGGCGGTTCACGAAGGCGTTTACATCGGACGGCTGGGACCGCAGGCATCCACAACACTCGCGGCCAACCCCTACCTGAAGGTCATGTTCGGCTACGTCGCCGAAACGCGCGACGGCCAGATCCGGCCGTTCGACGGCCCCCGGTTCGTCGATCCGCAGGCCCGCACCGCGTTCATCGAACGCCTCGCCTCCGAAGGCGCCGTCACCGACTACCTGCTTCGTCTCCGCCGCGTCGACAACTCGCCGGTCTGGGTGGAAGTAACCGCCCACGCCGATCCAGCGGCGCCCGACGGCTCGGTGCGCATCGACGCGCTCGTGCGCGACGTCAGCGAGCGCAAGAAACTCGAAGACCAGACGCGCGACCTCTACCACCAGCTGCTGCAGGCCGAAAAGCTCGCCGCGCTCGGCCAGACGATCTCCGGCGTGGCGCACGAGCTCAACAATCCGCTGGCGACGATCCTGACATGGGCGGAGCGGCTGTCGCAGCGGCCGGTCGATGACAAGACGAAGCGCGGCCTCGAAACCATCCTCAGCGAATCGGAACGCGCGGCGAAGATCGTCCGCAACCTGCTGACCTTCGCGCGCAAACGTCAATCCACGCGCACGATGGTCGATCTCAACCATGTCGTGCGCGAAACGCTCGCGCTTCGGTCGTACGAGCAGCGCATCACCAACATCACAATTGTCGATGCGCTTGCCTCGGGCCTGCCGCAGGTGTTTGCCGACGCGCATCAAATCCAGCAGGTGCTGCTGAATCTTGTGATTAACGCCGAGCAGGCGATGCTGACCGCCAACGGCCGCGGCACGATCGTCGTGCGCAGCTGGCACGACGTCGAGCGCGAGGCCGTCGTTCTCGAGATCAACGACGACGGCCCGGGCATCGCGCAGGAGCTTCAACCGAAGATTTTTGATCCGTTTTTCACAACAAAGGAAGTCGGAAAGGGAACGGGCCTGGGCCTCACCGTCGCCTACGCGATCGTACAGGAACACGGCGGACGCATTCGCCTGGCGTCGAGCCAGGGTTCGGGTGCATCGTTCTTTGTCGAGCTCCCGGTCAGCGGAACGCCGCTCCAGCGCTCGCCGGCTCCCGCCTACAAGTCAGATTTCGGCGCGCTCGCCGGCTTGACGGTGCTGGTTGTCGAGGACGAGCCTGCGCTGGCGGCTGCCGTTTGTGAAGCCCTCAGTGACGCCGGATTCGACGTCGATCGCGCGGGCGATGGCGAAGAAGCGCTCGTCCGCGTCAGCGCAAGGACCTACGACTTGATTGTGTGCGATTTGAAGATGCCCAAGATCGACGGCATGGGGTTCTATCAGGAGCTCGCAGCAACCCGCTCTGACGTCGCCCGTCGCGTCATTTTTGTCACCGGCGACGTGGCGGGCACCGACGCCGAAAAGTTTCTCCAGGAAAGTGGCTGCCGCTGGCTGGCAAAGCCGTTCAGGCTGGGCGATCTGCTGCGCACGGCGAGAGAGATGCTGGCCTGAGTTAGTCGCAAGGCGCTAGTCGGAAGTCGTCAGTCGCAAGGCGAGGCGCAAGGCAAGGGCCAAAGCTATCGCTGCGGAGATGTTCTGTTCCATGGCGAGAAAATCCGTGCAAAAAACAAAGGCCGCCAACATACGTGGCGGCCTTTGATTTTCGACATGCCTTGCGCCTTACGACGTCCGACTAGCGCCTCGCGACTCACGAGGCGCCTTGCGACTAGCGCGCAAGCGCTACCGCGGTGCGCGACGCACCCAACCGGGCTGCAACGAACCGCTTCGCTCGCGTCGGCTTGATATTCACCACCACGGCACCCTTCGACACCGCAACCGGAGCGACCGGTGGTGCGGCGGCCGGACGCGCCGGCAGTGCGGCCTTGGCCATGACCGGCTTCTGGTGGAACGCGAGCACTGCGCTCTTGAGTGCGCTCATCGCCTCGGCAGGCGCCATCTCCGACAGCACCACGCGTAACCGCTTGATCGCGCGCGCATGCAGCTGCGACACACGCGACTCGTTGACGCCAATCTCGGCGCCGATCTGCTTCATGGTGACGTCGCCGTAGTAGTAGAGCGAAATCACCTTCTGTTCGCGCGGCGGCAGCGATTCGATGGCGGTGCGGACCTTGTCCTGCATCTCGCACCGTTCGTACGCCGCGTCTGGCGCTTCGGGCTCGGACGGTACCAGTGCCGTTGGCAGGCACGCCTCGTCGACCGTTTCGCTGGTGGCCAGTGGTGATGTGGATTCGATGGTGTGGATGCGGACGATCGTGCGGCCGAGTCGCTTTTCGTCGGTACCGACCTTGGCAGCAAGATCCGACAGCGACGGCTCGTGACCGAGCTCGCGGCGAAGCGTCTCGCGCGCGGCCTCGAGCTCTCGTCTGACGCGGCGCACCCCGCGCGGCCAGGCGTCGCGGCGAAGGGCGTCGATCATGGCACCCCGAATGCGGCGCTCCGCAAAGGTCTCGAACTTGATACCGCGCCCCTCGTCGAACCGGTGCGCGGCATCGATCAAGCCGATGACGCCGTCCTGCACCAGGTCTCCTACGTCAATGGAGTGCGGCATCGTCGACGCCATGCGGCGTGCGAGCGCTTCGACAAACGGTAATCCGGCGACGATGCGACGGCTCTGGGCGGCGGACATGGTGTGGGCGCGCATTTCGTTTTTGGCTCCTGAAAGGCCGGTTTGTCCGGCGACGAGCGGGCTCTATCGCAATCGGAGTACCAATATCGTTACGAACTGACGGCGAAAGAGGAGCGAGACTAGGGCCTTTTCTGTAAATGACTGATTTGAAGCCACTTATCGATTTCGATCGGGGCGAATGAAGAGGAAAAGTGGACCATGTACCGCCCGTACATCGCCAAATAATTGACGATTGCCGCAAAAATCGTCAATTCGTTGGCAGAATCTGATCACAATTTTGGGTGTCGCAAGTTTCAATTCTGCACAGTGCAAAATTCAAAATCTGAATAGCATCTGTGTAACTGGAGGTGAAAAAGAGGGATGGGGCGCTTGATCAGTGCGGTGTCAGTTTGGAACTATCGGCGCGACTTTTGCCCGGTGACCTAAGCCTCCGACGCCTTGTTGCCCATCTGCATCCGGATCTCTTTGGCAGTACTCATCGCGTCGAGCACACTGCTGACGACCTGACTCGCGCGCGCGCGACTCGTTTCGTCGGAGGCTTTTTTTTCCATCAGCTCGGCGTGCGCCAGGATGATGCCGAGCTGATTGTTCAGCCGGTGAAACAACCGGCGAAGTTCCTGGGGTTGGTCCATGGCCCCCCGTTCGAGCAGATCGGCAACCGAATACGACAGTCGATTCATTGTATCTCCCGCTGGGGGCGGCTTAGCGTCGATCAAATCGACGCTTAGTGCTGAATCTGCTCGTTCTGTGCGGTGGGCTGGGGCGCGCGCCATAGCGAGTCCGCAAAAATCCGGACCGAGCCGCCGGCCGTGCGCACATACTCCACCTTGCCGCCCGCCATCCAGTTGTAGATCGTACGGCGGCTGACTCCGACGACTTCGCAAGCCTTCATGATCGAGAGCGTCTGTCGTTCATCCACGTGCGTGTCCTCCTGCAGAGACCTATCGGAGCGACGTTTACAACTCTGTAGGGTTTGTCGCGCAGCGTCACTTTCTTGGCGCGAACTTTCTACTTTTTACTTTCGACTTTCAACTTTCCCTCCGTCGTGTCAATATCTTGACGCTCCATGATGGCTGAAACCAGAAAGCATCTCCTCATAGTCGAAGACGAAGCCCCGCTGCGCCAGGCGCTGGCCGAGCGTCTGGCCGAGCACGGCTTCGATGTCGTGCAGGCCGATACCGGCGAGCAGGCCCTGGAACAGCTCGCAGAATTTGCCTTCGACATCGTCATTACCGACCTGCGCCTTCCCGGCATCGACGGCACACGCGTGCTCGAGGCGGCGCTCGTGCGCTATCCCGACATCATCGGCATCATCGTCACCGGATATGGAACGGTGAAGGATGCCGTCGAAGCGATCAAACGCGGCGCGACGGATTTCGTCACCAAGCCGTTTCAGTTCGACGAGCTGCTGCACGCGCTGAACTCGGCCCTCGAGCAGCGGCGGTTGAAGGCGGAAAACGCCTACCTGCGATCTCAACTCCAGGAGCGTTACAGGTTCGAAGGGATCATCGGCCGCAGTCCGGCCATGCGCGAGCTGTTTGTCCTGCTCGAAACCGTGTCGGCCGCAGCGAGCACGATTCTCGTGACTGGCGAGACCGGCACTGGCAAGGAAGTGGTCGCGCGCGCGATCCATCACAATAGTCCGCGGCGCGCGCAGCGCTTTGTCGCACTCAACTGCGGCGCCATTCCGGAAACGCTGCTCGAAGCTGAGCTCTTCGGTCACGTGCGCGGCGCGTTTACCGGCGCCATCGGCACTCGACAGGGGCGGCTCGAGCAGGCGAACAAGGGCACCTTGTTCCTGGACGAGGTCGGGACGATGAGCCCGGGCATGCAGATGAAGCTGCTGCGCGTGCTGCAGGAACGCGAGTTCGAGCGCATCGGCGATACGCACACCATCAAAGTGGACGTCCGCGTCATTGGCGCAACCAACAGCGATCTGCAGAGAATGGTGTCGGAAGGTACGTTCCGCGAGGACTTGTTCTACAGGCTCAACATCATTCCCATTCACCTGCCGCCCCTCCGCGATCGCAAAGAGGACATCCCGCTGCTCGTGCAGCACTTCCTGAAGAAGTTTTCCAGCCAGGAACCGGCAACGGCCCCGGCGCGAAGCCTGTCCATCTCGCAACAGGCGTTGCGGTGCCTCATGTCTTACGTGTGGCCCGGGAACGTGCGTCAGCTCGAAAACGCGATCGAGCGTGCTGTGGCGTTGAGCGGCGGCCGCAATCAGATCGAGACATCCGATCTCACGCCCGACATTCAACAGGCATCGCAGACCGCTGCCGCTCCCGATGTGAATCTGCCAGAGGGCGGCATCGATTTCGACCGATACATCAATCGCATCGAGCACGACCTGATCCGCCGCGCGCTCGAAAAGACCGGCGGCAACAAAGGGCGGGCGTCGAGACTGCTGAACCTGAAGCGGACGACGCTCGTCGAAAAGCTGAAGCGGCTCGAGCCGCACGCAGGCTCGTAGTCGTGGTCGTGCACGTTGTGCTGTTCCGTCCCAAGGCCGGTCTTTCCGAAGCGGACCGTCAGGAGATGTTCGACGCGTTGCAGTCGGCTGCGAACGGTATTCCGTCAGTCCGGCGCTTCCATGTCGGCACGCGCGTGACGCTCGGCGCCGCGTATGAACGGCTCATGACACAGGACTTTCCCTTCATCGCCATCGTGGAATTCGACGATCTCGCCGGCCTTCAGGCATACCTCCAGCATCCTCAACACGAAAAGCTCGGTGCGTTGTTTTATGCGTTGCAGGAAGCTGCGCTGGCCTACGACTACGAGGTGGCGCCCGCAGGATAGTACGTAGTGTCCGGCTTTAGCCGGACTGACCCCTTCAACTGATTCCCCGGACTAATCCTTTTGGAGAATTGACGCGGCCCGCCTCGGCGGTACAAAGTCGCCATTTGCAAATCACGCTCGTCACATCATCCGGCCATTGAGGAATGTTTCGTCATGAAGTCCCTCGCAATCTGCTGCCTGTTGATGACGGTAACGCTTGCCGTGTCGCCGACCTACGCGCAGGAACAGCTTGTCGAAGGGCAAGATCAGGTTCCGCTGGGTATCGATCTCGCGCTCGCCGACCCGGTTCCCCCACCGCTGGACTTGCGGGGAGTCGCGATCGGCTCCGGCATTTCGACATTCACTCCGTCCGTGGGACCTCCGCAGGTGTCGGTCCGGCGACCCGCGCCCTCCGCGAGCATTGCGATGTACAGCATCTACGGAATGCTCCAGGTTCTCGACGTGCATTCCACGCAGCAGGCGCTTGGCGAGAACGCTGTCGAAGCCAATCCGATTCTTCGCCCGTTCGCATCCTCAGCGATCGGTCTCATGTCGATCAAGGCGGCTTCCAGCGCGGGCGTCATGTACTTGATGGAACGCGTCCGCAAGAAGCATCCGGCGGCCGCGCTTGCGCTTGCCATCGGGATCAACTCACTGCAGGCGATGGTCGTCGTGCACAACTACCGCATCGCGAGACGATAGCCCCGGACACAGCGCTGCCATTCTCGATACCAGAATCAGATTTCTTGCTTTCGTGGGGCGGACTGACCTATGCGCGTGAGGCAGGGACAGTGCGGCGGCGGCGAGATTGCGGGGACACGGGCTCGTGAACAGCCAGTGCGACGCAGGTGGCAAATAGGAGGGCGACACCGGGAATCTGGAGACTGAACTCTGTGAGCTCCTGCACAGCGATGCCGCAGATGCCGGCGGCGGCGCCCATGCGTATCCACCAGGTCATCTCGTCCTGGGGTTGTTTGAGCCGCTTCACGATGGTTCGTGCCACCGCAAGGATCAGCAGAAGAACGGGTAGGCACACCAACATCCCGCCTTCGACGGCAAGCTGCAGATAGTCGTTGTGCGCCTCACGTGGCATCGACAACCGGTCGGTACGCGGATACGAAAGCATCAGAGTGTCGTACGTGTTGAGACCGGATCCCGTCACCCAGAAGTCTTTGAGCGCTGGCAGCGTGTCCCTCCAGAGATCGAAGCGCCACTCGAGAGTCCTCGTGTTCCCGTACCAGGCGAAGAGCGTGTCCGTGCCGCGCCATGCGACAAGGCCGGCGACGGTAAGTACCAGATACCCAGCGAGCACAATCCGCATGGTGCGCAGATTCGATCGGTACACCGCTGTGCCGGTCAGGATGGTTGCGGCTACGGCGGCCCCGGCGATCCCGGATCGCGACATCGTCCAGAGCAGCGAACACGCCATCACAACGATTGCGGCGGCCGTAAGGATGACCGATGTTCCCTCAGCGGAACCGATCCAGAGCAGGTGATCGCGCCACGTCAGTTCGCGCGACGTGCCGCGGCTGCTGAAACGGCCGAACAGATACCCAACGCTGACCATGAGCGTCAGAAGCATCCAGCCGGCAAAGTGGTTGCGGTTGACGAAGGGACCGAACGCATTCGTCGAATAGGACATCGGTTCCCAGACCCAGAGCAGCTTGCCATTGAAGGTCGCCTTCTGGGCGAGACCGATGATCGCCAGCATCAAACCAAGCGCGACAAGATTCCGAGCCAGCAAGCGGGCGAAGCCGCCGTCTTTCTGCGCAGCGTTCGCACACACCCACGCCCATATGAAGCCAGAGACGATGAATGCCAACGCGAGGAAAGTCTGGGCAGGATCGATAGAAAGAGTGTGGCGCGCAACGATGCCTGAGGCGTATGCAACATTCGCCCCGCCGAGCACCTTCGAAATGTGGGGATTGATCTGTTCGAGTGTTTCACGAGGCAGGGCAACAACCTGAGCGCCGCATCCCAGGGTGAGGAGACCGAGACACAGGAATACCACTCCGGGTTTTCTAATCGCCGCCTGTCGCGCGGACCACAGTGCGCAGACAGCGATGCCCGCCGCGAGCGTGCCGTAGCCCCACGGATAAACAGCTCCGAAGGTGAGCACGCCCCAGGCGAGGAGCAAAGTAAAGACAGGCGCCATTAAAAACACGCGTCGCTGCCGGAGTCGCGGAACGTCGCTCCGGCGGCGGGGATAAACTCCCACGAATAGTTTGCAGGTGCGAGCGTCAGCTTCAATATCCCTTGCGAGTTGTTGTTGAAGACCTCGCTGTTCGCCGCGACGGATCTGCGATTTGTAAAGTAGGTCCCACCGGTCCCCACGACAAACTCACGAATGCCGCGGCCTGGTCTAGGCTGACCGTCAACATCCTGTGGCGCAAAGCGTTCGTAGTTGTGAGAATGCGCAACGATGACGACCTCGGCATTGTTGTCGTACAACAGTTGCCAGATGGCTCTCATGTTTGGCATGTTCCCATCGTGCCCCGAACTGAACACCGGGTGATGCCAGTATGCGAGCGTGCACTTCGCCGGCGTGGCTTTCAACTCCTGCGCCACCCAGTTGAATTGTGCCGAACCAGAGTCTGCCGGAGCCATGCTATTGAGCGAGAATATCTTCCACGCCCCATGGTCGTAGCTGTAATAGCCAAGGCCAAGGGGTCCAGCAGTATCTCCGAAATACTGGAAATATCCCGATGCGCCTCGTGTGTTGTAGTCATGGTTCCCCGGCGAAGGCCGCGTTCGTGCACGATGCCTCCCCCAGGTGGGCGTATAGCATCTCTCGAATTCATCGAGAGTGCCGTTTTCGTACACGTTATCTCCAGCGGTAAAGATGAGCCCCTCGATCCCGTCGAGCAGCTTCGCGACTCGCTCACCAGCCGCAAGCGTGTCGCAATTCGCGATGTCTCCCGCTCCTGAAAATACGACTGTCTCCTGACTCCGCGGCGGCGGCTCGTTGGGACCGGATGGAGCACCGGGGTTCACAGGCCCACTCCGACCACCGCATGCGAGCCACAGAGCAGCGACAGAAGCCGTTGCGATGAGGGCCAAGCGGGCGTTTTTCTTTTCCATTAGTGAAACCGCTGCCCCGAGCGCACGACGTCTTCGTAGATGGCCTCGAGCAGTTGCGTTGAACGGTCCCAGTCGTACAACTCGTACACACGCTCTGCGGCCGCGTTTCCCATGCGTTCGCGGAGCGCGCTGTCAGACAATGTGGCTCTCAGCGCATTCGCGAGTTGCTCTACGTCGCCGGCCGGAAAGGTCAGGCCGGTCTCGCCGAGCGCCTCGAGATTCTCGGGAAGCGCACTGGCGACAATGCAGCGCCGCGCGGACATTGCCTCCAGGAGCCCCGTTGACAATCCTTCAATCTCCGAAGGCAGGACGAACACGTCCGAGTGCTGGACGAGGGCCCGGAACTGCGCTCCAAGAACAGCCCCAACGAAATGGACGTGCGGGCCTGCCTGGTGCTTCAGACTCTGTGCGTAGGCGCCGTTATAGAGATCGTCGCCGGCGATCACCAGATCGACGTCAGCCGGACGAATCCTCGAAAAGGCCTCGAGCAGGACATGGCATCCCTTCTCGGGCACGAGGCGTGCGGCGAAGAGCACGTACCGCCGCCCGTTCAAACCAAGTGGTGCCAGCGCATCGCGCGACTCCAGGGGCCATCTCGCGACGCCGTTGGGAACGTAGATCGGCGCGCGGCCCGGTCGCGCCTTGTACGCCTCTTCGAGCGTCCGGCTGACAACGACCATCGAGTCGGACCACCGCCGCGATGTCGCATCGGACGCCCACAGGTACGCAGACGCACCCACGCCCCACTTTGCACGTCGCCAGTCCAGCCCGTGGCTCTGGACAACAACCGGTATCCCTCTGAACTTCGAGATGGCAATCGCCGGCGCAAAGTTCGTCGTGTGAACGTGGAGGACGTCGGTCCGGCCACCCAGCGAGAGCGCGGCGGCCACGGCATGCGTGACCGCGTCGAGATGCTTCGTCGCGATCGACCAGGTGGGCCGAACGTGGATACCGCGATACTCGAGCGACTCAGTCCGGGCGAGGTGCGCTCTCGTGAACACCGTTACCTCGTGGCCGCGCGCGGCAAGGCGCGAGCCGACTTCTTCCACGACCTTCTCGACCCCGCTCGCGGAAGGCAGCGTCTTGACTCCAAGCATTGCTATGCGCATGAGTCCACTCTCAGGTTGATTCCGGGCGAGTGACTTAGGAGATTCGGATGGCTATCTATTGAAGTACGGGCCGAAGGGCGCGTATGGCTCGGTCGTCACGGTGTGCGCACTTCTTTTCACGTTCACGTTCAGAAACTGGACGCGCTGCGGCGCGGTCGTATCCTTCCTGACGTCGTTGTAGTCGACGTACTGCTCGAACGGAATCGGAAGGCCGACCGAGACCCGGAACTTGTTCGCCAGCACCCAGCTCATCGGCGCACGTTTGGGCAGCGCCGGAATCCGGCGGCTGCGCATCGCCGTCCGGGCGGTCGTCACCATCCAGCAGTTCTGCTGACAGCCCCCGACCTTCTCGCGCGTGGCCGTGGCCACCGGCCCCTCGAAGACGTCGTCCCAGGACTGTCTGGCAAGATTGCCCATCAGGAGATCTGGGCGAACGTTGCACGCATACACATCCGACCAGGGATCGATGAAGATGAAGTCGCTCGCGGCCGTGCAGGGAATCAGGCGGTCCTGGCCAAGGGTCTTCGCGATCAACCCGAGGTTGAGATACGCGCGAAACCAGTTCTTGACCGACCAGGTGTTGAGCATCTCGACGATGATGCCCTCGATTTCTCTGGCCACGCGCACGCGGTCGTACGGCACGTTGTCGCTTTTGTGGAACTGAAACGCATTGTGCAATGCAGACGTCGCGAGCTCGACCCCCTCACTCCGCGCGAACCGATACAAGTCAACGATCTCCGCCGCGTTGTCGTCCTGAATGACCGCGGCAAAGCCGACGTCTGTGGCGCCAAGCTCTTTGAGCCGGCGCAGCCCCGCGACCTTCTTTTTGAAGCCGTCCTTCTCTCCACGGATCTCGTCGCTTTTCTGACCGGCGGCTTCGAGGCTGAATCGGATTTTGATATCGGGATAGGCCCTGATAATCGGCTCCAGGCGGTCGGCGTGCAGCCCGTTCGAGCTGATCTCCAGCGTCCGGGCCTTCGGGTGCAGAAGTGCGACGATCTCGGCCAGGTCTTTGCGCAGGGTCGGCTCGCCGCCGGTGATATTCAAGTTATCGAGGCCGGACGGAATCTTTGCGAGCGTCTCGAGCGTCACTTCATCCCGTGCGGGCGTCGGATGTTGCCAGATGTGACACATCGAGCACTTTGAGTCGCAACGGTATGTCGTGATGACGGTCAGATCCATAATGTCCTGGCTTAACCAACCGCGGTACGCAGTTGCTCCTTCGAGTGAGTTGCCTGCTGGTAGATTTCGGCAACTGCGGTGATGTGTCCCGCAACCGAATGATTGCGGATGACATAGTCGCGCGCTGCCTGGCCGAAAGCCCTGGCTCGCGCCGGCTCCCGGTGGAGCTCCTTGATCGCCCGAGCAAGATCCACAGCGCTCCCTGCTTCGACCAGTAACCCTCGCTGTTGGTCCTCAACGAGTTCCGGAATACCTCCAAGACGGCTGCCGATCGCAGGCACGCCGGCCGCAAATGCCTCGAGGATGACCATCGGTTGGTTCTCGTAGCAAACCGATGGAAGAACGAGCGCGCGCGCATCGCTGAGTAGCTCCGCGATCTCTTCTCTGGTCTTCGCTCCGAGATATCGGACGTTCTTGGGCAGGCGTCCAATGCGGTCTCGCAAGCCGGGATCGTCGCACTCGCCAACGAGCAGGATTTCAGCACCCTGCACATGCTCCGCTGCGTCGAGCAATATGTCGATGCCCTTGAGCGACTCCAGCTTGCCGACGAAGAGAAAGTGGCGGCCGTTGCCGCGCAATGGCGGCGCCGTGTCGCACGCGATAAAATTCGGCACGTGGCGCACGCTGTCAGATGGCCACCCGTGCTCGAGCAACTTTCCCGCAAGAAATCTGCTTGGAGAAAGAAAGCTGTGCACGCGGCTTCTCAGGCCACGCGCCCAATGCGCATAGGCCTCGACTGCGGCCATTCCACTCGCAAGAAGCGAGTCCTTCTTGCAGCGTTTCACGAGTGCCCAGTGATACTGTCCGGGACGGCATGCCTCGCAGAGTGCGCCTGACTCGTCCACGCGGAAATGTGAGTTGGGGCACATCAGTTTGTAGTCGTGCAGTGTCCATACGACCGGCACGCCAAGGCGGGACGCCGCAAACACAATCGACGGCGTCAGGTGCGCGTGAATGTTCTGGAGATGGACGACGTCTGGCTTGAAGCGATCGACCAGCCTCGTGAACTTTTTTTCCGCCTCGCTGCTGAAGATACTGCGCCGCAGGACGCTCAGGCCGGCGGTCAGACTCTTGCGGCGGTTCAACTCGCGGAAGTCGATATAGCTGACAAACAGATCGTCGTTAGGATCCGGTTCGTTGCGGGAGCCGGCCATCGCGAAAAAGCCGACCTCATGATTGGCGCTGCGCAATGCGTCCGCCAGGGCAAACGTATAAGTGCTGTCACCGCCGCGCCGATAGTGACGCGTGTTGGCTATCAGAATGCGCACTTTGGCTCCCGTCGCGTGTTGATCAATTCGGCTGGGCTGACGCCGAGGAAAGGTTCGCGTAGTGTCGGTACACGGTCTCGAGATGATTCACGGCAGTTGTCACCGTTCCGTTGGCATCAATCCATTTCCGCTGCAGCCTTGACACCTCTTCCCGCTCGCGATCGGCGCGAATGATCGCGTGCGCCAGGTCTACAGGGTCGCGTTCGGTCACGACCTGCCACGCGTTGGGGAGGATCAAGCGAATATCGGAGTATTCCGTGCTCACCGCCGGGGTTCCTACAGCCATCGCTTCGAGGACCACATTGGGGCAGCCCTCGAACAAGGACGTCGAAAACAAGACCGTCGACTGCCTGATGAGCTCAACCGCATCTGAGCGCAGGCCCGCGAATGCAATCACGTCGTCGAGACCAAGTTCCCGCGACACACTTCTCACGTGTTCGCTGTAATCCCTCGTTTGAGGCAGGCACTCGCCTACCAATAGCGTGCGCCATTGAGGATCGATCCGGTGGAGCGCCTGTGCCACGTGCAACGCAAGCACGTAGTCTTTTTGCGGCCGAACCATGCCGACAAGGCAGGCGACTTTTACCGGCCGTGACTGGAAGAACTCCTTCCGAATATCAAGCCGGCTGGAATGTCTTTCGTTCCTGAGAGCGGCAACGTCGAGGCCGTTCCACACGACGTGCACACGATCCTCAGATAATCCAAACAGTTTCCGCGCAAAACGCGCGCCTGAATGGCTATTCGCCACGACTCCCGCCACCATTCCTCTGGTGATCCGCAGGGCCGCCTGGTATTTCCACGGTAGTGTGTAGTTGTCGTTGCGTTCAGAGTTGAGCGTCGGCACGCCTGTGCACACTCCTGCCAGCCTTGCATACAGATTCCCCTCGGGCAGGAAGCCGTGGATCACGTCAGGTCTGAACTTCGCGACGGCGTCTCTGATGGCAAGGATGAGTGCGGGATCGAACTTCCAACGCTTTCTTGCAGCGATGATGTGCACGCCAGACCCGGCCAGATCGCCGGCCCGCGGGTTGTCGGAGCGTAAGGTGTGGACCAGTACAGCATGACCGCGCGACGCGAGCCCACGGCTGAGCGCGATGACTTGCGTTTCGGCGCCGCCATACATGAGATTGCTAATGATGAGCAACACCCGTAGCGGCTTGTCATTCTCGGGTGCCGGGTAGGCAGTCCCTTTCATGCACCCTGCCCGGCAGGAATCCTTTCCGCAACATGGATCTGATAGATGCCAAAGCGTCGCAGGAACGCAATGCCGGCCAGTGTCTTTTCCATGAATAGCCACAACCGGCGTGGCATGACGCGGGCGACCAGTCGCGGCATGAAGCACACGCTGTGTGTTTCGATCACGCGGAAGCCGTGGCTTTCGATCAGGGTTTCCAGTTCGCGGCATGCAAGCGCATTCTGCGTTTCCATCCCCAGCCACTTCCTGACGCCGATCACGAAATGGAGCAGGCTGGTGCGATTGCCGTGATTGTTGAAGACAAACTTGCCGTCGGGCTTCAACAAGCCGGCGACGGCGCGCACACCCGCGTCGCGCAATGCCGGCTCAGCGTTCAGAAAGAAGCGGAAGCACGTGACGCAGTCGAAATCAGCGCCCGCAGGCAACACGCCTGGATCAGTCGTGACGTCCCCAAGGAGCAGTCGAGCATCCGCCACCTTGGCGCGTGCTTCGCGGATCATCTGTTCGGACACGTCGACGCCAGTCGCACAGATGGCATTCGGGCGAACAAACGAGAGAATGCGGCCTGTGCCGCACGCGAAATCCAGAAGCTCTGGTATGCCGCCAGGAAAGTGCCTCCGCAGGATTCCTGAGAGGACCGGCTGCTCCAGCCCCCAGATATCCGCGTCATACGCTCCTGCCGCATACAGATTGGTGTCGTACAAGTGGCCGTGTCCGACCTGCGTGTGAGATTGCCGATATGAATTCGTCATCAGATGGCGTCCGCTTCTAACATGCCGAGTAACTTTCCGAATGTGCTGTCCCACCCGAAGGGCTGGATTGCGCTGCGTACCGCAGAGCTGTTTGCCGATTTCTCACCGAGCGAGTCGAGGCCCCGCATGAGCTCGTCGGTTGAGCGCCAAAAGACAACACCTGACCCTGCTGGAAATAGCTGCGGCAGGTCTCCGAATGGTGTGGAGAGCACCGGAAGGCCGCACGCCATTGCTTCGAGCACGCTAAGCGGCATTTCGATTGCCCCGCCTGGATCGAACACCGGAAACACGTACGCGTCGGCAAGCTGATACAACTCCTCGACCCGTGGGACGACTCGATCGAGTATTACAACGCCACCCTCGATCAAGCGCTTCCTCAGGCTGGCATCCTGTGGAGTGCTCGTACTGGCCACAAGAACGACCTGCGTGCGCGGTCTCGCCGCAACGTCCAGCAGGACATCCAGATTCCGCGACGCGGCCAGGTGGCCCACATGCAGGACTGTGAAGTTGTCCCCAGAAAGACCGAACGTCGCACGTAGAGCAGCTTTGGCGGCTCTGTCCACTGGGCGAAATCGGGAGATGTCAACCCCCGGCGGAACACAGGAACTACGGAATCCCAGCGCAGACATCGTGGCGGCTGCTTTCAGCGACTGGGTAAACACGTGCAGCGAAGACAGCACCGGCACGAACGCTCGGGTCCAGATGCGGGATTGACGTGGTTGAAGCCCGATCACAGCCAGTCTGGCTTTGGGCGCCATCACACTCAACGCAACAAGGCGCAGGAATGTCGCGGCTGTAAGAGAGGCCTTTGGAATATATAGGAGAACATCAGGCTCGAACGCACGAAGATGCGAGCGCAAGCTTTTTGACAGCATCGCCTTCCCGAACGGCACGGTGAGAACTGGAGGGTTCGCAGGCGGTGTCAGGGAATTACTGATCGCCAACATGTGCACATGTCGATGAAGATATTGTGCGAGATTCAGTGAGAATACCTTCATCCCTTCGTCGAAGGGTTCGTCGAGCAGTTCGGTGACGAGACAGAAGCGGGCTGGTTGAAGAGGCTTTGTGGGGTTCACTCGGCAGCGATCCTTGTTAGCTATCGGCAGGAGCCGGCCGCGGGGATTAGCCCGTCGCGCTGGGCGTCTCGAGCGGGCTTCCACAGTTTCGCAAGCACGCGCTCGTACACCTCCATCCCCGCGTTCGGTGTGTGAAACTTCTGATAGCAGGTACGGGCCCTGACGCCGGTTTCACGCCAATAGGCATCATCTTTCATCAGTCTGTCGACCTGCGCTGCCATCTCATCCAAATTGCCACAGACGTTGACGACCGGCTCTTCATTCAGAACGGAGCCCGTGTCACAGAAGCTGACCGTCGGAATCCCGCGAGACCAGGACTGAAGGAATGTGTTCGGGAATCCTTCGTAGTCCGAGGTGTTGACGAACACGCGCGCGGCGTTGAAGTGCGCGTCGATCTCAACGAAGGGCACGAAGCCGGCGAATTCGAGGTTCGGTATTGTTGCGGCTGCTTCCTTGATTCGTGCGAAAACAGACTCGCCACCAACTTCCGCCGACGGGCCGCCTACCATTCGAAAGCGCAAATGCGGCAAGCGACGGGCCATTTCGAGAAAGAGTTCGGGCCGCTTTCCGGTTCGCAATGCCGAAACCCAGAGCACGACGCCATCCGGATTGGCACAATGGCCCGACGGCACGGCGTAGCAGCTTGGGACCAGCGTCGCGGCCCGTCCATACCAGCGCTCGCAATCTCGCGCCTGACCTTCGTGTTGCGCCAGGACGTCATCGGCGAGTTTCATGCCCAACTGAAAGAGTTGGCGGTCGCGCCATCCCCCTCTGCGTTGAAAGAGTTTCTGTGTCTGGTCACGTGCCAGGTCGAGATCGCATGCTGCCGCATAGACAAACCGTCTGCCATATCGTCTGGCAAACAGGCCGATCACGCCGGTGATGCCGCTGGCCGCGCGCTGATAGTAAATGTCCGCGTCCACCCGACGCAGCGCAGACCACATTCCTGTGAGTCGCGGATGGAAGAAACGGACAACCGGGAGCCCCTGCAAGGGAGCGTGGCATTTGAAGACGGTCACACCCTCGACAGTGATCGGATCCGGCTGACCGTAGTCCATGCAGATCATCGACACGCGGAACCCTCGTCTGGCCAGGGTTCGGGCAAGGAGACTCTGCTGCACCTGCGCGCCGCCTGCGGATTGAACGCTTCGATCGTCTGCGAGGACAGGCCAGGTGTCCGGCGCGACGAAACAGATGTGGGGCCTGAGTGTTCGCACAGTTACGCCCAACGCTCACGCCACATCTGAAAGGCCAGCAGCGACCAGACGCGATTCGTGGCGTTTTCGTCCTTCGACCTGAAGGCCCGCACCGCCTTCTCGACAGAGCCCGGATTCAAGATGTCCTGCCTCTTGACGGCAGCGGGATCAAGATATTCGTCGATCAGGTGGCTCAGGTCGCCGCGGAGCCAGCCGTCGATTGGGATACTGAAGCCCATCTTTGGACGATCGACGATTGCTTGGGGCACGTACTTGTAGAGTACTTTGCGAAGAAGGTGTTTCGGTCCCAGAGACCCGCGGCGCAACTGCAGAGGTAGACGGAACGCAAACTCGACCAGACGATGATCGATCAGCGGGTCCCGTCCTTCGATGCTTGCAGCCATCGTCGCGCGGTCGACCTTGGTCAGAATGTCGCCGGGGAGATAGTTGTGCAGATCCCAAAGACACATCTGGTCTGCAAAGTCGCCGGCATACTCGTCGACGGATTCGCGTGGCTGTTGCGCACTCCGCACAAGCGTTGTCGCCTCGCCGGCCCACCAGCTGTTGCCGAGCGCCGTTTGATACATCTGCCCGTTTGTGGGACTTCCCAGCCAGTCTCGAATGCATTGGAGGCGATAGGTCGGGCGCCGGCGGCCTCTCCAGCTGTCGGGAAGAACGGGACTCGATGCGAGGTACTCGTCCAAAGTATCGAGGGGAAGCATGCGCATCCCTTTCCCGATCATCTGACGCAGCGGGCGAGGAAAGGCGGCCCGTCGCTGCATGTTACGAATCATGTTCGCGTAGACGTTATAACCGCTGAACAACTCGTCACCGCCGTCCGCCGAAAGCACCACTTTGACCCGCTCTCCTGCCAGCTTCGAAACCAGATAGGTAGGGATGCCAGACGAATCGGCAAACGGTTCGTCGTACAGGTCCGCCCATTTCAGCAGGATGCTTTTCGCGTCGTCAGGTGCGATGACCTGCGCTGTATGGTTCGTGCCGAGATGTTCGGCAACCCGCCGCGCGTGCGACGCTTCGTTGAAGCCATCGTCGGAAAAACCGATGGTAAACGTATGAATGTTGCCGCAATGCTTCTGAAGAAGCGCCGTCACCATTGAGGAATCGATGCCGCCCGACAGGAACATTCCGACCGGGACATCGGACACCATGCGCAGCCCGAAGGCGTCCGACATCAGAGCTTCCAGCTGCTCGGCGAGCTGATCTTCGGTTCCCTTCAGCGGATCGTGCATGGCGTCGAGGACGCTCCAGTACCTGCGGATGACCGGCTGGCCTCCCTCTTTCAATTCGAGCCAGTGGCCGGGCTCGAGCTTGAAGACATTTCGGTAGATACTGCGCGGCGCGTTGATGTATCCGTAGTAGAAATAGTCGGCCAGCGCGCCGCGATCGATCTCGGGCTTCCAATGTTTGAACGCGCGAAGAGCCTTGAGCTCGGAGCCGAACCAGAGCGACACGCCGTCCCAACCGAAGTACAGCGGCTTGACGCCAAGGCGATCGCGAATAAGAAGCATCCGCCTCTCGACTTTGTCCCACACCGCGATCGCGAACATGCCGATGAAGCGCCGCACAGCGGCTTCAACGCCCCAGGTCTCGATGGCGGCGAGAACCAGCTCGGAGTCTCCGCTGCTCGTGAAGGGCCGGCCTGCACTTTCCAGCTCGCGTCGAATGTCGCGGAAGTTATAAACCTCCCCGTTGTAAACCATGACGTAGCGGCCGCTTGGAGAGACCATCGGTTGCCGGCCCCGGTCGGAGAGATCGAGAATGGACAGCCGGCGGTGGCCGAGCCCAACCCCATCATCGAGCCACACGCCCCCGGCGTCAGGACCGCGATGATGGAGAGCGCGGACCCCATTCTGCAGATCGGCCTCCCACTCAGGGATGTTGGAGGCGGGCGCGAAGAACCCTGTGATACCGCACATAGCTACACTCCGTTCAGCAAACTCGGTCGCGCCGATAGTCTTGGCGCGCCGACGAGCGGCCGCCGTAACTTCTGACTCCTGGAAGAGTCCGGCACTGCCAGGCCATCAAATCCATTGCTTTGGCGTGACCGTCCGAGCAAGGCACCAGCGACAACCCAAAGAACGCAGCTCGTCGCCGTGGGATTCAATCGGTTATTGGTCAGTGAGGACAGGAAAAACGCCAGTAACGCCAGGTTGCTCCCGACGAACAAAGCTCGGAACCCGGCGTCGGGATCGCTACGCGAACCACGTCGAAACCCACGCCACAGGTAAACGTACCAGGCGAGAATCGGGAAGGCGCCGATGAGCCCGAAATCCAGAACAAGATCCAGGAACGCGTTGTGGGCAAGGCTTGCCGGAAATATTTCCTGAAACCGCTGTGCGTCTGTCCACATGATCGACTGCAGACCCTGTCCAAACCATAGATGCTCGGCAATGTCCGGCAGCAGCGGTACCCACAGGTTCTCAACCCTCCCGGCACTGATCTCGTTGACGTCCTTACTTGTCAGGCCATATCCGACTCGATCGACCAGTGCTGCCGGAGCCGCCATCCAGAGCAGGGCCAACAGCACGAGGAACGCTGCTCTTTTCTTGGGTGCTCCGCGCATAAAGACCACGACGTTGGTCACCGCAAATGCGAGATATGCGCCACGCGAGAATGTCAGTAACAATGCGATGCCCGTAAACCCCAGCATCGCCCCGAGCAGCGTCCGCGTCCGGCCATCCTCGGTACCGTCCCACATCCCGAGGCCCAAGCCATACGCGATTGCCAGAATTGCTCCGAATTCGTTTGAGTGAAATCCTAGAGTTATCAGGTGCTCGCTTCGCTGGGTTGCCAGCGCCGTCAGTGCTTCTCCCGACGTGACCACCTGCCCGATGATCAACAGGTCGAGGAGACATACCAACGTCCAGATGGGAGTCGTGACGGCTTTCAGGTCTTGTTTGTCGCAGACTGCTGCACCGATGAGAATCGCCAGCAGTGGTAGCAGCACACCAGGAAATACAACGGTCCTGTAGTAGGTCCACGGCACTCCCAGATCTACTTCCGTGCTCGACAACAGCCAGGGCGGAATGCTGCCGACGTTCTGTGCGCCGTGAACGCCGCCGAAGATGACCGTGACGATCAGCAGCCACACCCATTTGTTGGTGATGAGAGGAAGGTGAGCCTTACCGCTAATCGCAAGGCGCAACACGTACGCACCCAGCGTCAACGCGATCATCCCATACACGACGTAACTGAACTGCACAAGGTCAAAGAACACCGACGGAAGGCGCAACAACCAGATGAGAACGACCCAGATCGTCAGGGTGGTCGCGAGCTTGAAGTTGTTCAGCAGGAGCAAGGCAACGGGCAAAGCCGCTACGGCGGCAAGCTCGAATCGCCGTGTGACGACGATAAACCCGCCTGCGACGACTGTCAGCAGGATGCTGAAGAAAAGCGAACCGTTCATTTGCCGCATTTGCATCTCAAGAGGACTTCACACGGTCTGCATTTGTTGAGAGGGCGTCAGCGCCTCGCGTCTGGAAGTCAACGTGCCACGCAGGGCGAAACAGAGAACCAACATCACGACGAGATAGCTGGTCGCATAGGCCAGGGGCGCCGCCTGCGCGCCGAATGAGGGCCGCCACAACTCACTGAGCGCGACGTAGAGCGCAGGTCCGCCCACCGCCTGGGCGATGTAGCTGCCGACTCGCCGTTGGGTGACCAGCACCATCTGGAGCGGGTAGTCCACCATCTTGAACACGTCGCCGAGCAACTGAAACGGCAGCAGCTCCCGCATCGGCTCGAAGCGGGCAGTCAACACAACCGCAATGATCACGTCGCGAAGCGCGTAAATCGCCAGGGCGCAACAGCCTGTGATGACAAAGAGCTGGAGGACCGTTCGCCGGAGCATGTGCCCGCGCTCTCCATCGCTCGTCAGCGTCGAGAACTGCGCCATGAAGTAGAGGCCGAGCGCCGTAGCGATGACACCGACGTACATGTCAGAGAGCCGCCATACCGCTTGAAGGTATCCGCCCTCTTCCAATCCGAGGGCGCGGATTGTTCCATTTCTTACCAGAATCTGCGCGAGCGGTACGGCGATCGCGTGGGCGAGAAGCATGGGATAGAACCGCCAGATCTCTCCCATCGTCTGACGATCGAACGTGCTGAACAGGGCACGCGGAGAAATCAGGCCCGATCGAAACGCAATCCAGCTCGATACCACCAGTTTGCATCCGTAGATGGCCGCGATCCCGAAGAGCGCGCCCCAGATGCCGAACGTGTAGGTCAGGCCGGCGAACAGCGTGAACTCCACGACTGTGGAGACGATGCTCGCGCTCGCAATCAGCCTGATTTGCTTGAGGCCGTTCAGCGCGCCAATCAGAACCGTATCCACCACCGCGAACATCACCACGAACGCGCCCGCGACGATCACAGGCCAATACTTCGTGTCGAACAGAAGCCAGGAGCTCAACGGCGAGGCGGCTGGAAGGACGACGAGCGTCACAAGGCCGCCAAGGATCAGAACCGACCAGACTGCCGTACCCCAGAGCTGCTGTAAGCGCAGGTTTTCTTCTCGGCGGTCGGCCGTGAGATTGACGACGGCAGTCTGCGCGCCGTTCGCGATGGCACCCGTCGAAACCTGGATGAAATTGTTCATCACGCCGACGAGCGCCATACCCGCTGGACCGAGGTACACCGCAGAGATTTTCGCGCTGAAAAACCCCAGCAGGATACGCAGCGCGCTGTTGGCGCCGGACCAGCTCAATGCTCCAAACAAAGCCATTTGTTGTGTGTTGGGGTACGGTGCCAGGACTAGTACGCGCCGCTGCGAAAAACGGCGGGGATCGTGCGCGCGAGAATCTCGACGTCCTTCACGATGGACCAAGACTCGATGTAGTCGCGCTCCAGACGCACGACCTGATCGAAATCGAGGATCTGGTTCCGGCCGCTGACCTGCCATGGGCCGGTGACGCCAGGAACAACGAACAGTCTCGTCATGTCGCGGGCGACATAGTTCCGCAACTCCTCGGGTACACACGGGCGCGGTCCGACGAGGCTCATCTCGCCCGTGAGAACGTTCCAGAGCTGCGGGAGCTCGTCCAGAGAGGAGCGGCGCAGGAATCGACCCACTCGCGTGACGCGGGGATCGCACTTGATCTTGAACAGGCGCTCATCCGGATACTCGTTCAAATGCTGAAGCGATTGCCGCTCGTCGTGTGCCCCAACCCGCATGGTTCGAAACTTCACGATCTTGAAGAGCTTCCCTCCAACGCCGGCCCGGGATTGCCTGTAGAACACAGGGCCCCGAGAGTCGAGCTTGACGGCCAAGCCAATCAGCACAAGCACGGGCCAGATGATCAGCAGGCCGAGAATCGTGAGCAGCAAATCCATCGCACGCTTGACGGCAAGCTGTGGAATGCCCAGCCGGACGGGGCGCAGTCGCAGGAACGAGCCGATGGCGCTCTGTCGTACTTCCATCTGCGTCCCCGACAGCGCCTTCAGCGTGACCGGCAGCACAGACACCGTCGCACCCACGCGGAAGCAGTGCCCGACGACGCTTTCGAGCCTGTGGACCGGCAGGTTGGCGGCGATGATCAGCCCCTCTGCACCGGCGGCCGTGAGCGCCGGTCCGATGTTGTCGATCAATCCAACCAGCGGAACCGTTCCGGTGTAGACGCCCATTTCGTCGGTGCGGGGCGCCACGCGGCCGATGATTTCCATTTCGCACCCGGAGGTGGTTCGGCACCGCCGGGCAAGTTTTTCGGCGTCTTCGAATGTGCTGACGACGAGCACCTTCCGGCGCAGCCACCCACGGTCGTAGCAGGCAGAGACGACACGATCCAGTGCCAGGCGAAACAGCCAGACATGTCCGGCAATGACCGCCGCGGAATAGAGATAGGCTGTCTTATTGGGAAGGTCTGGCGTGTCGCGACCGAACAACCGCGCCTGGACCCATCCCAGGAACGCCGCGATCACCACGCCGAATGCGATCTTCACCAGGTCAACGCGTGCCATTCCTCCTCTGTAGGCGCCGGTTGCCCACAACGAAAGCGGGAGCAGGCAGAACACCAGGGCCACGAGCGGGACGGAGTCCGGCACCGGCCGAACGCCTCCCGCCGAGACGAGCTCCCACGTTCGAAGAACCATCCCGATGCTCAACACACCGGCAATGCTGTCGGTCACGAATAGCGCCGCGACCCGCGTAAACCGGCGCGACGACTCGGTCCACCCGCGGAACACGCGCTCGTCGAGCCCCGAACGGACGTCCGCTGTCGGTAGCCGGACGCCCTCCGGAAGCGCGACGAGCGCCGGCTGGGGAGCCGCTGTAGTGGAAAGTCTCATAAGTCCTCTCAACTAGCTCGCCTTTTCGGTGTAGTAACCCGCGTACTCCTTACGGTAGTACTTCGAGTAGTAGTACGGGTTCCCCGCGAGATCGACGCGATTCAGGACCGCGCCGATGAATCGCACGCGCGCGTGCTCGAGCTGATCCAGAGCGGTCTGCGCAGCGTGACGATTGGTGGCGTCCGCCGCGGCGACAAAGAGCACACCCGACGCACGATAGCCAATCACAGCCGCATCGGTGACCGCCATTACGGGAGGCGTGTCGATGACCACGAGATCGAAGTGATCGCGAAGCGAGTGCAGCAACTCGGCAAACCGCTTCGACCCGAGCAGTTCCGCCGGGTTGGGCGGCGTCTTTCCTGCCGGCAGCACGTAGAAGTTCGGCACCGTCGTCGGCCGCATCACTTCTGATGCCTTCGCCGCGCCGACGAGAAGGTTGGACAGCCCGGGCTCGCGCTGCATCTTGAGCGCCTCGTGCACCCGCGGCCGTCGCATGTCTGCGTCGATGAGCAGCACGCGCTGCCCGGCCATGGCCATGCCCATCGCCAGATTGCACGCGACGGTGGTCTTGCCTTCACCAGGCCCGGTGCTCGTCACGACCACCGAGCGCGCACCCTCGTCCGCAAACGAGAACAGCACGTTCGTACGCAAGCCACGAAAGGCTTCGGAGAAGTTCGCCGGCACGGCGCTGTTGATGAGCGGGTCGCCTGCCCCGAGTTCGTTCGTCAGCCTGGGAATGAGCCCCATCGACGGCAGACCAAGCAGCGCCTCGAGCTCTTCCGGCGTCTTGATCCGGTTGTCCATGTACTCGAAGAAGAACGCAACCCCGACTCCGCAGAGCGCGCCGCCCAACAGTCCGATGAGGAGATTGAGCATCCGCCGCGGGCTTACCGGGTTGGCCGAGACATCTGCCGCGTCCACGATGCGGATGTTGCTGGTTTTGAGCGCGCCCGAGACGCCGGTCTCCCTCGCGCGCTGCATCAGGCTCTGGTAAATCTGCTTGGTGCTTTCGACATCGCGCTCGAGCACGCCATAGTCGATGGCCTTCCGGTTCATCAGAAGCGCCTCGCCCTTCTGCGAGTCGAGGGCCGACGTCAGGCTCTGCTCCTGCGCCCGCGCGCCCTGATACTCGGTCCGCACGGCCTGCACGACTTTGGCGATCTCTCCCCTGAGCTTGATCTGCGAGGCCTGAATCGCCGACTCGAGTCTCAACATCTCCGGATGGCGCTCGCCCAGTTTTTCGGCCTGCTGCGCCCGCTGCTGCTGCAGATTCGACAGCTCCGTCTTCTGCTGCTGAATGAACTGGTTCGCCAGGATGGCGGGAAACGTGTCGAGGGCGGCCGCATCGTGCTCGATCGCCGCCAGCTGCCGGTACATCGATTCCTTCAACAGGCGTTCGGTCTTGGCCTTGGTGACTGCGCCGTTGAGGTCCGACAGCTTCTGCACGACGATGTTCTGGCGGTCTGCGACCGACAGCGCATCGTTCTGCTCGCGGTACTGCTGCAGCGCCTTCTCGGCCACTTCGACCTGCTTGCGCTGCTCTTCGAGCTGCTGACCCAGCCATTCCGACGCGTCGCGCGACGCGGTGAAGCGGAAGTCGAGATTCTGGTCGATATAGGTCTTCGCCACACCGTTCGCCACTTTGGCGGCCAGCACGGGATCGCCCGAGCGGAAGCTCACTTCGACCAGGCGGCTGTTCCGGACCGGCGTCACCGTGAGTCGATCGAGAAAGGACCCGATCGCCTTCACTTGCGTGGCCGTCTCGTCGGCTGCCGGCACGTCGGCCTCGCCGTCGGTCTTGCCACCGCCGAGCGACATCACCCACTTTGCCGACGAACGCACCGCGTTCCCCACGGAGAAGCGCGGTGCGGCCGCTGGCGGGTTGAGCTCTTCGTTGTTCCAGAGCTTCAGGCTCTCAATCGTCTGCTTGGCCAGGCTGCGGCTCTGCAGCAGCTTGTATTGCGTCTGGTAGTAGTCCTGCCGGCTCTGGGCCTCGTCGATGACTTCCTTGAAGTTCACGACGTTCGGGTTGTCCGCTTCGATCAGCAGTTGCACGCGCCCTTCGTAGAGCGGCGTAGCGGTAAACGAATACACCGCTGCCGAAAGAAAGATCGTCACGAACACGGCGATGGCGACGTGCCGCCGCTTCACGACGACACGGGCATAGTCGAACAAATGGGGCTCTTCGCGAGGCCGTCGCTGGCTGTTCCGCGGTCCCTCTGGCATAAGCTGCATCGGAAGTGCGTCGGAGGGCCGCAGGCCGGCCGGCCGGATCTCTTCAGTCATCTCTTCACCTTTAGAAGTACCGCTCGGGCACCATGATGGTGTCGCCCGGCTGCACGATGGCCGTTAACTTCACGTTGATTTCTTTCTTGTCGCCGTCGATGATCCGGATGATCTTCGTCCGGTTGATGGCGCCGTTCGGGGTCACGCCGCCGGCAAGCGAGAGCGCCTGCAGCACGGTCGTGTCGGACTTGATGGGATACGCCGCCGGGTTCTTGACCTCGCCGAAGATGTAGACCAGTTCGGCCCTGGCCACATAAATCGTGTCGCCGTCACGCAGATCGATGTTCCGAACGGTGGCCGAACCGCTCTGCAGATCCTTCAGATTGAACCGCAGGATTTCTTTGTCGCCCGCGGCCTCGAGCGCCTCTGGACCAACAACTCCCTTGGCTCCGCGTACGACCACGGCATCTTCGCTTGCGTTCGGCGTCGTCGAGCCCGCCTTGGCAAGTGCCTCGATGAGTGTCATGTCGCCCGTCAACGGATAGGCGCCGGGACTGCGCACCTCCCCCGTCACGAATACCCGCTGGCTGCGGTACTGCTCGATGGCGACGGTGACCTGCGGGTTCTTGAAGAAACCCTCAGCCAGCTTTTTCTTCATCTGTCCTTCGAAGTTTCGAATCGTCAGGCCACCGGCCTGGACACGGCCGATCAACGGGAACGTAAAGCTGCCGTCCAGCTCGACGGAGTATTTGCCGCCGAGGTCCAGTTGATCGAAAACAGCAATGGACAGCACGTCCTGCGGACCGATGACGTAGTCACCAGCCGACTGCGACAGCGCGACAGGTGGAAGACTCAGCGCAAGTACGGTGAGCACCATCCCGACGGCCGCCAGTGAGAATGAGAATCTTTTTTCCCGCATCACTTCCTCTGTTTAGAATCCGTACGTGACCGACGTACCAACCCTTAATCCTTCATACGCCGAAAACCTGTTCGAGCTCGACTTCCGATTCATCCGTGAGACGCCGACGCCCATCCGCGTGTCGCGGTTGAGCGCATAGCCGATCGACACCGTGTAGACGACAGTCATATCCACGCGCCCGGGCTCGGACGGACGGCGCGCGGGATTGGCAACAATGAGATCGCGATAGCCGTATCGCTGCCGCTGGGCGCCGATCGAGGCGTCGAAGCGCCTGACGATCTGGCGCCGCACCGTCGCGCCGTAGCCATCGACGACGTAGTACGGCTGGAGGGGTTCGTACGAATACGCCAGGTCCCGGTCTCCGGTAAACTCGAGAGCCATCGCACGCGGCAGACGAAACCTGAGCCGTGCCGCTGCCACCATCCCCCGAAAGTCGGGCAGCTCATCATGCACCGCGGTCAGGCGCTGTAATCCGACGTAGGCGCTGCCGGCAATCAGCGCCGGCGGCCTGAACTCCACGCCCGGCTGAATCCGCAGCGTGTTGGCGTCGCGCAGCGGCGAAAACGCAAACCGGTCGCGTGCCATCTCCGTGCGCACCACGATCGTCGTCAACGGCGTCCGGCGGTAGCGAACGGTCGCGCTCACGCCGCGCGTGTCGCGGTTCAGGGTGTCCTCCAGATAGCTGCCGGCAAAGAACGCGTCGCCGTCAAACCTGAGGACAGACTGCCGCCCCGCCACTTCGACAAAGAGCTTCGGAGACAGCCGCAGTTCGCCGCCCGCGCGAACGGTATTCTCGAGGCGGCGCGCACGCACGTCGATTTCGTAGTTGGGTCTCTGCCTGGTGTTGAGCAGATCGTTTTCGGCAAAGAGCGTCAGCCGCTGCAAGTAGATTTCTCCCCGGACCTGCGCGCGCGGGTTGAGAGATCGCTCGCTGCCGTACGTCTGGAAGTACACGAGGTCGGCGCCACCCGTTGTCTTCAACAGCGCGCGCCTGCCGACAGGCACCCAGAGGTTCACCTCGGGCCCGACCGTGAACGTGAAGTCCGACTTCGGCTCGGTCGAGCTGTTGAACACGTTGGTGTCGATGCCGAACTCGCGCAACCTGAGTCCCGGGGTCGCGTAAATCGGACCCACATGGATGCGCGCCTCGGCGCGCGGATCGTCGGCCTCGCGCGGTTGCGCGGCCGCCGACCGTGTCGAACACAACGCGAGCATCAACGCGCAAGCGATCCGCAATGCGGGAAGTGAATTTTTCATTGTCGTGTTTTCTGGAAACGAGGAACCGGAGTGAGTGACTGACCTGGAAGTGGGGGGCACCTGAGTGCCCCCCGCAACTCAGAAGACGAGACTACTTTGATGCGCTAGGGTCGTCCTTCGTCATGACGATCGCCGTGGTCACGCCAGCCGCAAGCGCAGCCGCCGTGATCAGGCCGTACGTGCTGGTCCAGAAGCTGCCGCCACCGAGCAATGCCAGTGGGCCGACAGCCGCCGCTGGAGCCGCCGAAGCGGTGACCAGGATATTTGACGCCGTCATGCTGCGCGAGGTCAGCGTGAGCGGTGCGCTCGTGCCCACAACAGCACCGTTCGAGACGAGCTCGACGATGTAGCTGCCGGCATTCACGCCCGAGAAGGAAAACCCGCCAGAGCCGCTCGTCGTTGTGACAGCGGCGACCTGGCCCTGATCGAGGCTGCGCAGCCGCGCAACCTGACCGGCGAGATGTTCGCCGCTCTGGAGCGTGGCGACGCCGCTGACTTCGCCGGCCACGCCGGCTGCCAGGACGAGGGGGCTCGCGCCCAGAACGATCGCGAGCGAGAGAACAACCGCGAGAACACGTTGCAACATAGGGAGCCTCACTGTGTAGAAGTTAACTGTCCGCGTCATCGATGATACGGATGTAGCGCGCTGAGTCAACGCATCCGCCTGATTTGTGTATCTGTTTCGCACTGTGCTTCTGTATCACTCGGGCACTACGGATCGGCGCAATTTCCTCAGTGTGCCTTTGGGCACGTTCAACCGCCGCAGCTTTCGATACAGGTTTGGCCGCTGAACGCCGAGCGTCTTCGCCGCCTCCGGAATCCGGCCATGGTGCTGCGTCATCACAGCCGCAATGTATTCACGCTCGAATCGTGCGCGCGCTTCGCGCAGAGTGCCAATCCTCGCGAACGGTTTCGCGCGTCCGTCGATTTGCACAGTGGCGAGCACGTCCGTGAGATCGATGACATCGCCCTGGACGCGCTGGACGAGCTCTGTCAGAAGGCGCTGCACCTCGGGTGCGTTGCCGTGCCAGGGCAGCGCGCAGAAAATTTGCTGCGCGGCGCTGGTGAGCTGCTTCGCGGGCACGCCGTTCTGCCGGCACAAGTCTGTGAGAAAGAGGGATACGAGCGCCGGGATGTCTTCGCGACGCTGCCGAAGCGGCGGCAGATCGATGCGGAGCTCGGAAATCACGCGAAACAGATCTTCATGGAGTCGCCCGCCTTTCAGCGGTCCGGCATAGCCCTGTTCCATCGCCGCCATGACACGCACGGTCGCGTTGACGCGGCCCTTTCCCTGCGCCGCTTGACTATCGCCGAACAGGCGCGCGAGCCGGGACTGCGTGCGAGCAGGTACCTCCGGGAGATTGGCAAAGAAGATCGTCCCGCCAAGCGCGTCGTACAGATGACCGCCCCGACTGATGCGCTCGGTCGAGCGTCGCTCCGGCCGATCTGCGTTTCGGCTTCCCTGGCCGAAGAGTTCGAGTTCGAAGGCTTCCGAGTCGGGCGCATATTCAACTTTGATGAAGGGTCGCTCGGCCCTCTCGGAGCGGCGATGGATTTCTCGGGCCACCAATTCGCGACCGGTGCCGGGTTCGCCGCAGATGATGACGTTCGCCTGCGTCGCCGCCGCCGCGCTCACATCGTCGAGCACGCGGCCCATCGCAAGAGACGAACCGAAAATGGGGGATTCACTCATTACTGTTTCTCGATTCGAATGGCGCCGTCGGCGCCGTAGACAAGGCGGCGGGTTGGACGACCGCTGCCGTCGGTATCGAACTCCACGGTGGCAAGCTTGGCACCCGAATAGGTCTCCCATTTGTCCACGATGCCGTTGTCGTCGGTGTCCTCACTGGCGCGGACGAGCGCGCCTTTCTCGTAGATCTCCGTGCGCTGCACTTTGCCGTCGCGCTTCGTGGAGATCTCCAACTTCACAAGAGTTCCGTCGGCCCCCTGGTAAGCCCACTCGTCGACCTTGCCGTCGTTGGCGCGCGACAGGCCGACTTTCTCCAGTTTCTGATCGGCGCGGTAGTACTCCCAGCGCTCGGCCTTGCCGTCTTCGTTCTTGTCGATCTCGACTCGGAGAACTCTGGTTCCCTCCATGAAGGCGATGCTGTCGGGCTTGCCGTTCTTGTTCGAGTCGTGGCTCAACTGTCGAAGGCGGCCGGTCTCGTCGTCATAGACGGCCTGCACGTTTGTTTGCGCCTCGGAGGGCGCGCCACATCCGAGCGCGCAGAAAACCAGCAGTGCAACCGGGGACATCGTCGTCAAGATAGAGCTTCGCTTTGTCACTCACACTCCTCAATGACTGGTAAAGCAACCGTATTTCGAGTTCACGAAGGAAGCAGCTGTCTCTGCTTCAGGAAAGATCGACTACGACAGCCGCGGTATAAGGGGCAATGTCTGTACCCAAAACGCACCAGTGTTCATAAGCTCCCTGCATATCAGAGAGTTGCGGAAGGAGTGCGCAGTCTTGCAATTGATACAGAATGAGAATGCGGGCCAGAATGGAACAAGCCGTGGTCCAAAAAACGGAACACGAGTGTGCAGATCTGAGTCGTGTAGGGCGGGTCTTGAACTACAAGACCCGCCCTACTTCTGGCGATAGTCGATGGTGATGGTGGGTTTGCCCGATCCGGCCCGATCGAAGGAAACCGTGGCGAGAGCGCCCTCTGTGTAGGTCTCCCACTTGTCGACGCGTCCGTCGGCGTCTGTGTCTGCCTCGACCTGCGTCAGCTCTCCCTTTGAATAGAACTCTCTGCGGTCGACCTTGCCGTCGCGGCGGGTTGAGCGCTCAATCTTCGCGGGCGAGCCATCTGGCCCTTGGAAGAGCCAGGCGTCTTCTATTCCATCATTTGACCTAGAAATGCCGACTTTTTCGAGCCTTCGCCCTTCGCCGTAGTACTCCCATCGATCGATCGTGCCGTTTTCGTCCTGGTCGATGTCAATTCTCAAGAAAGTCTGGCCATTCATGTGGCTGGTAATATTAGGCTTACCGTCTTTTGCCGCACCAATGGTCAATTGACTTAATTCGCCGGTGGTCTTGTCGTACTGCACGGCAACTTCTTGGTGGGAATTGGGAGCGCGACTGCAGGCCGCGGAAGCAGTGAGGGGAATCACGGTAGCGATTGCCCAGGCGAGCGTCCTATTTCTGTTGTTTGCCCAATTTATCACTCTGGTGCCGTGACTCCGATTTCGAAAAATCTGCAGATGATGTCGCGCGCTTCTGCGATCGACGGGGCGCCGTTGATGGCAGTGCGAAGGTGGCCACCGTTGTGGAGGCCCTTGGAATACCACGACATCAATGCCCGCAGCTTGTTGACGACCCACCTTTCGTGTCGGATCTCAGCCTGCCCGGCCTTATGCCTGAACCCCTGGGCTTCGTTCTGACCTTCATGGAGCAGCAGTTCTATGTATTCGAGCAGGAACAGGCCGCGATCCTCGAGGGTCACCTGGCGGGCCGGCCGCCCAGACGCGAGATCGGCCGCCTGAGCAAGAATCCACGGGTTGCGCAAGACGCCGCGGCCGACCAGTACGCCGCTGACTCCGGCGTGCCCCGAGCCCAGTCGAGGGGCCTGCCCCGCGTGCAGCCGAGGAGCCATCCGCTCCAGAATCTGCTCTGGCTCGATGCAATCGCCGGAACCGAGCACGGGGATGCTGACGGATTCGGCGACGCGATCGATCAACGTCCAATCGGATTGTCCAGAATAGGATTGCGCTGCCGTGCGGCCATGAACAGCCACGGCGGCCGCACCCGCGTCTTCGACCCGTCGCGCCAGCTCGGGGGCGTTGATCGAGTGTTCGTTCCAACCCGCCCTCATCTTCACCGTGACGGGAATCTTCACCCGTTTAGTCATGGCGGCAATAACGCTGGCCGCATGAGCAGGCTCTCGCATCAGGCTGCACCCGGCGTTGTGCTTGGCGATCTTCGGCACCGGGCAACCCATGTTCACGTCGACGATGTCGGCGCCCAGACCTTCGACGATGTGGGCGGCCTCGGCCATTGTGGCCGGATCTCCACCGAAAATCTGGATGGAGACCGGCCGCTCTTCTTCGGTGTACTCGGCGTACTCGAGCGTACGGTCGATCCCTCGGACCAGCCCCTCGGAGCTGACCATCTCGGTCACGACCAGTCCACAGCCCCCTTGCCGCTTGACCAGGCGGCGGAACGCCGTGTCGGTCATGCCCGCCATCGGGGCGACGACAAACGGCGAGGCGAGCGTGACGGGCCCGATTTTCATCGAAGCTCAAGTATACCCGTCCACCTTCGCGCTGACGCGCTACGGCGCGACAGGCCGGGGCTATGACGCCGGTCTCGAATTCGCGCAATTGCCCTGCAACGGACGCATGCCCTCCACGTTGAACTTGTAGCTCGGTACGTCGGCGCCAAGGGTCATCGACCCCATAGAGCCGAACCACGCATCTTTGACTTTCACCGTGCGCCGTTCAGAGGTCACTTCCGTCGTCACGTTGCCATCGCGCGCTCTCGTGCGGATCCTTGCTCGGTCGACGTCGTCGAGGTCGGCCCTGCCCTTCACTTCGATGCGGCGGCCGATATAGCGCTCCAGCCCGTCAGTCGTATTGAACCGATAGAACGCCCGTACCGGCGCCAGGGTGGTGCCG
The DNA here is from genome assembly GCA_963782595.1 of Vicinamibacterales bacterium. Lineage (GTDB taxonomy): Bacteria > Acidobacteriota > Vicinamibacteria > Vicinamibacterales > JAMQPK01 > JAMQPK01. The sequence continues at coordinate 611,916 of CAWAKJ010000001.1, forward strand.
TCGATTTCGACGTTCGACAGCAGGAAACTGCCGGGCTTTTCGCCCGCCACCACGCAGCCGGAGAGCAACAACGGCACGTCCTTCACATCTGCCGGAGGCGCCGCCATTGCAGCTCCGCTGAAGCTGCTCAGGAACGCGGCGCATGTGACGATACCCAGCCAATGTTTTCGCATGGTGCGCCTCCTCCATGGACACCGAACCCAGAGGAAAAGAATGCAGGAGGTACGCCAGAACGGCGTTCAGAAGGGCTTGACGTCGGCAGCGTCGACTTCGACGCTCACGGCCTGTCCGATCAAGTCAACAGAGAGCACGAGGCGCGCATGCGTGCCTTTGCGGATGAGTCGCCCGACGACACCCTTGAGGATGCCGCTCTTCACCTCGACCATCATGCCCTCGCGGATGAGCGGACACGGGTCGTATTGAAGCTCGCTTTCAACGAGGCGCCGGATGCCGTCGATCTCGTGCTCGGGAATGGCCGCGGGCCTCCCCTCGAAAGACACGATGTTCACGACACCGGTGCACTTCAGAATGGCCAGCGTGTCGTTTTCGGTAAAACGGGCAAAGCAGTAGCCGGGAAAGAGCGGCCAGTCGATCTTTTTCTTGCGGTCCTTCCAGCGGCTCCAGCGTGTGATCGTCGGCAGGAACGCGTCGAACTCTTTGCGCGCGATCTGATCGCGCACAACCTGCTCGTGCCGCGATCTGGTCCAGACCGCGTACCAACTGGAACCTGGCTGGTCCATAGAGACTAGAAGGTCGGCTCCGCTGCGACGCCAATCTCCCACGCTTTGCGGAGATCGTCATTTTTCCACTCGATAATGGCCTGCGCGCGAAGCTTCTGGAGGTACTTCTTCAGTTCGCCGCCGAGCTTTTCGCCACTCAGTCTGTCTGCAATCTGCGCACGCGCTGCTTCAAATGGCAGCGTCGTCGACTCGATGTTCGACTCGAGCTTGAAGAACTGCGCCCCGGTCGCCGTGTTCTGGACGGGTGTGAGGTCGCCGACCTTCATCTTCGAAATGAGCTTGAGCAGCTCTTCGTTCATCTCGTCGCGAGAGACCGGCCCGATGAGGCCGCCGTTGGCCTTCGACGCCGATTCGGACACTTCTGCCGCCACCTTTTCGAACGACTCGCCCTTGGCGATGCGCGTCCTGATGGCGTCGGCTTTCTCACGGGCGTCGTCGAGTGCGCCCACGCTCGGGGCCTTCTTCACAGGATCGACTGCCGCCGTGATCACGATTTCGCGCAGCGTCACGCTGGGCGTCGTCGCAAAGTCGTTGGGATGCGCGTCGTAGTACGCGCGCTCCTCGGCCTCGGTCACGTCAACCCGGCCGCCAATCTCGCGCCGCTGAACCTGGCCAATCAGAATGCGCTTGGTGAGGATGGTCCGCAACTGCGCCAGCGACATTCCCTCGCTCTTGAGCGCCGCTTCGAACGCGGCGTCGCTCTCGATCTTGTTGTCCTTCTTGATCGAGGCGAGCACTTCGCCGAACTGCGCGTCAGAAACCGACATGCCCAGTTCTTTCGCCCGCTGCATCAGAAGCATTTCGTCGATACTGGTGACGATCGCCTGGGGCGTGACCTGCGCAAAAATCTTGGCGAGCTCGGCGTCCGAGGTCCGCGCCGGGTCCGGAGGATTCGGGAGCTCGCGCAGCGCGCTCAGTTGAATCCGCTGAAACTCGGTTTGGGTGATGATTTCGCCGTTCACCTTGACGAGAACCTGCTCCAGAATCTCGGCATTCAGGCCGACAGCCAGCAACCCGATGACCGACGCGATGGACAGCGCTTTCTTCATCATCACTCCCTAGTTTAGCGTAAGCTCGGCCAACAGACCGCGGACCCGGGCAAAGACGCCTCCTGGGGCGTTGGGATCCTCCTTCGGCGGCTTCAGGATCTCTTCCTTCGAAAACCCCGCTGTGACCTCTCCGGCCGTCGCACGGGCCGTCCACCAGCTCTGGCCCGTGCTCTGACGGGCCTTTGCTTTCGTACCGACAGCGCCGGTGCCGGATGTCGTGGTGCCGGGCCCTGCGGGACCCGGCTTGCGTGCCGTCACGCGGAGATCCAGCTTGACCGTCGCCGGCGGAACCAGTGTCATGTCTTCCCTGCCACCCACGATCTTGAGCAGGCGCTCCACATTCAGACGTCGGCCGTGGGCATCCGGCCTGAACTTGATTGCAACGGTCTGGGCCTCGCGATCGATCGATTCGATACCGAACCTGTCGGCCATGATGCGAATCCGTCCGTACTGTTCCAGATGCTCAACGGTCTCGGGTACCGGCCCGTAGCGGTCGCGAAGCTCGACGAGGATCTGATCGAGCTCGGCGTCGCTGCGCGCATCCGCAATCTTTCGGTAGATCATCAGCCGCTGGTTCATCTCCGGGACGTAGGACGCATCGATTTTCAAGTCGACGCGCAGGTTCACGACGGCGCGAACATCGTCCAGGAGTTCCTCGCCCTTCAGCTCGCGAACGGCTTGCTCCAGCAGTTTCATGTACATCTCGAAACCGACCGTCTCGATGTGGCCGCTCTGCTCGCCGCCGAGCAGGTTGCCCGCACCGCGGATCTCGAGATCGAGTGCCGCGACACGGAACCCGCTGCCCAGATCGCTGAATTCGCGTATGGCGGCGAGCCGCTTTTTCGCCACAACCGATAGCGTCGTCTCGGGCGGAATCAACAGGTACGCATAGGCTGGACGATCCGAGCGACCCACGCGTCCGCGCAATTGATACAACTGCGACAGACCGTACCGATCGGCGCGGTTGATGAGAATCGTGTTGACGTTGGGAATATCCAGGCCGTTCTCGATAATCGTAGTGGCAAGCAGGACGTCGAACTTCTTGCTGATGAAGTCGAGCATGGCCCGTTCAAGCTCTTCTTCTCCCATCTGCCCGTGCGCGACAACGACGCGCGCCTCTGGAACCAGCCGCTGCACCAGGTCGCCGATCGAGAAGATCGACTCCACGCGGTTGTGCACGAAGTACACCTGGCCGCTTCGCTCGAGCTCGTGCCTGATCGCGCGGCCAATCACGTGCGAGTCGAACTTGATGACGTTGGTCTGGATCGACAGACGATCTTTGGGCGGCGTCTCGATAATCGACATGTCGCGGATGCCCACGAGCGACATGTTCAACGTGCGCGGAATCGGAGTGGCGCTCAGGGTGAGCACGTCGACCTTGCGCCGCATCTGTTTGATACGCTCTTTGTGAGCAACGCCGAAACGCTGCTCTTCGTCGACGACCAGCAGGCCGAGATCCTTGAACTGAATGTCCTTCGACAGGAGGCGGTGTGTGCCCACGATGATGTCGATCTTGCCGGCACCGACATCCTTGATGATCTGATCCTGCTCGGCCTTGGTGCGAAACCGGCTGACCATGTCGATTGAGACAGGGAATCCAGCGAAGCGTTCGGTCAGCGTCTTCTGATGCTGGAAGGCCAGCACGGTCGTCGGCGCGAGGAAAGCGGCCTGTTTGCCGTCCATCACCGCCTTGAACGCCGCCCGCATGGCGACTTCGGTCTTCCCGTATCCGACGTCGCCGCAGAGAAGGCGATCCATGGGCGTGGGCGACTCCATGTCGCGCTTGATATCGGTGATGGCATTGGCCTGATCGACGGTGAGCTCCCATTGGAACGCGTCCTCGAACTCGCGCTGCCAGTGCGAGTCGGGGCTGAACGGGTGGCCGGGCACGGTCTTGCGGGCCGCGTACAACTTGAGCAGCTCTTCCGCCATGTCGCGCATCGCCTTCTTGACGCGCGTCTTTGTCCGCTCCCACGACGTGCCGCCGAGCTTGTCGAGCGGAGGCTTCGCAGTGCCGCTGTATTTCTGCACCAGGTCGAGCCGCTCGACAGGCACGAACAACTTGTCTTCCGCGGCGTACCGCAGCTCCATGAACTCCTGCATGGAGTCGCCGACGCCGATCTGTTTGAGCCCGACGAAGCGTCCGATGCCGTGATCGACGTGAACGACGAGATCGTCCGCCTTCAGGTCGCGCAGATCTGACAGGAACGTCTTGGCGACCGAACGATGGCGGTCGCCCTTGCGTTCGACCTTCGGGCGCTCTTCCTCGAAGACGTCGGCCTCGGCGATGATCTGCAGACCCGCGCCAGGCAGACGGAAGCCCTTCGACAGCAGGCCCACGGTGATGTGAACCGCAACGTTCAGCAGCTCATCAGTACGATCGATGAGGACGCCGCGCAGGCCGTACTCGGCGAGCATCTCGGCCGTCCGCTCCGCGCGGCCGTCGCTTCCGGCGACAAACAACACGGTGTCGTCGCGTTCGCGCATCCGCTTGACCTCGGCGATCCAATCCTGAATGCGGCCGCGGAATTCGACGGCGGGCTGACAAGCGATGTCGAGAACACGGTTCGTCGGGTTCGTGAGGTTCGTCGGGTTCGTTAGGTTCGCGGGTTCGTCGATCGCCAATTGGTCTACGCGCGTCGCATTGGCCAAGCGCTCGGCAACCTGCTCCCACGGAATCACCAACGCCTCGGGTGCGGGAGCGTTGGGGTTCTCGTCTTTCGCCTCCTGGAAGCTCGTCTGCAGCTGCTCGGTCAGCGCCTGCACCTGCCTTTTCACTTCCTCTTCCTCGACCACGACGAACGAGAGATCGCGATCGCCTGGCACATAGTCGAAAACCGTCGCAGTCCCCGCTTTCTCAGTCAACGGCACGACGGCGGCATAGTCGAGCGTCTCCATCGACCGTTGGGTGGACGGATCGTACCGGCGGATGGATTCGACGGTGTCGCCCACAAATTCCACGCGCACGGGATTGTCCGCGCCGGCCGGGAAGTAATCGACGATCCCGCCGCGGACGCAGAACTCGCCGTGGTCGTCGACCGGGTCCTCGCGCGTGAAGCCGGCATCGGCCAGGAGGTCACCCAGAACAACCGGATCGAGATCCAGGCCCGGCTTGAGCTCGATCGCCGCAGCCTCGAGCTGGCCCGGCGGGCTCAATCGGGGCAACAGCGCAGCCGCGGAGGCGACAACGATCCGCGCCGTACCGCTCGCGACGGCGTGCAGGGCCGCCGCGCGCGCCGATGACACGCCGAAGTGGGGCGCAATGTTCCGGTACGGATCGATCTGTAGTGAGGGGAACGGCTTGATGGCTTCTGCCAGCGATGACGCCGACCCGCCCTCGAGCGCCGCCATGAAAAACCGCGTGTCTGCGCAGAAGCGATCGACGTCCTCATCACCGGGGACAACGACAATCGTGATGGCATGTGGTCGATTACTGGCCTGGGTGGTCACATAGAACGCCTGAGCCGGCGCCGACAGACCACGCACGTTCGAAGCGGACGAGTCCATGCCCGTCCGTGCGACGGCGGTCTTGAGAAGTGCCTGGAGATTGAGCGACGTGGTTGTGGGCATTACCCTGACAGGACTCTCTGAATTATCGCAGACGTCGAGTGCCCTTCGGCGAGCGCGATTCGCACGACGCGGCCGCCGCGCGACTCGACCACGTCGCGCCCGATGATGGCGTCCTCTGCCCAGTCCGCACCTTTGACGAGCACGTCCGGCTGCAGACGGCTGATGATGTGATGGGGATCGTCCTCGTCGAACACCACAACGGCATCCACACACGCAAGCGCGGCCAGCAACTCGGCGCGCTCGTGCTCGGGATTAATCGGACGCGCCGGCCCCTTGATGGCTCGAACCGAACGGTCTGAGTTGACACCGACAACGAGTGCATCGCCTTCGCGCCGCGCGTCCTGAAGATACCGGACATGCCCCGGGTGCAAGATGTCGAACACGCCGTTGGTGAAGACCGTCTCCTTGCCGTTGTGGCGCAGATGCTCGACGAACGCTACGGCCTCAGCAACCGATAACATCTTTCTTTGCTTCGGTTGGTCCATAGGCGATTCCACCTCATGTCACCCTTTGCGAAGTCGAATGTTCGGAGTAAACCGCCACGTGTGCCTCGGCCGGTAGATGCCGACTTCCTTGCTGCGGGATTTCACGCGAAAGGTGTACAGCAATCGGTGATAGTCGTAGGGGTAACCGTCGCGCCTGTGCACGGCGACGTCAAGCTTGTACGTGCCTTCCACCAGATCGAGCGCGTCTATGTCGAACGCGACTTCGCCGTCTCCCTGGATCGCTTCAGCGGTGAAGTCTTCGAGGTGGGTGTTCGTTCCATAGCAATTGATGCCCTCGGCACTGTAGACGCCAATGCCGAAGACGAAATCGTCGGTCGGCTGGTGGGCGCGCACGCTCAGATGAATCGCCATGCGATCGCCGGATTGGAAGATATGCGACGCCTGGCCCTCCGCGTCCTTCAGTGTGACGCCGGTAATCTCGATTTCCCGCGACCCCCAGCGTCCTTCGTCCTGCCGGGTCATGTCGTCTTGCTGAGTCGGGTCCTGCTTGGGCGATTCGGCATTCACGGGTTCCGACGGACCCGCCCTGCTTACTTCGTCCACGCGTGCAAGCTCGCGCTCCTCGCTCTTACCGACGTCGGTCAGATAGGCGCCAACCACCCGCCTGGGATCGCCGGAGCCGCGGACGCGCCCGCTGCCGAGCCACAACGCTTCGTCGCAGAAGCGCTCGACCAGATCGAGCGAGTGCGTCACCAGGAGAATCGTTTTGCCGCGCCGCTTGAAATCGCCGAATTTGTCGAGGCATTTGTACGTGAACCCGGCGTCGCCGACTGCGAGCACCTCGTCCACGAGCAGCACATCCGGGTCCACGTGAATGGCCACCGCAAACCCGAGTCGCATGTACATGCCGGACGAATATGTTTTGACCGGCGCGTCGATGAAGTCCTGCATCTCGGCGAACTCCACGATCTCGTCGAAACGCCTTGTGATCTCGCGTTTGGTCAGCCCCAGCATGATGCCGTTGATGAAGACGTTTTCGCGGCCGGAGATCTCAGGGTGGAACCCGGCGCCGAGCTCGATGAGCGCCGAGATACGGCCCTGCACCTTGACGGTGCCGCTCGTCGGCTTGGTAATGCCGGCCACCAGTTTCAGCGCCGTGCTCTTCCCCGATCCGTTCCGGCCGATGACGCCGTACGTCCGGCCGGCCGGCACGCTGAACGAGACCCCCTGCAGGGCGGGAAACGTCTCTTCCGGCTGGAGATCCTGGATGAGGCTGCCCTTCAGAAGCGCGCTCTTCAACGTGGCAAACTGCTTGCGCCTCGCGTACTTGCGATAGACCTTGGTGACGTTGGTGAGCTCGATCGCGTTCACGTCAGACCTCTTCTGCAAACGAATCGCGCAGGCGATCGAACAGGAAGTACGCGAACAGGAACAGCACTCCGGAGGCCACGCCCAGGGCCAGGAGCCATTTCCAATGGCCGAAGCCGCCCTCGAAGTACAGGATCTCCTGGTACGAGATGGCCAGGTGCGTGAACGGGTTCAGGTCGAGAAAGCGGCGAATCCCCGCCGGCGCATACTTCCAGTAGTAGATGATTGGCGTGGAAAAAAACCACAGGGTCATGATGTTCGCGAGGATGTCCTTGATGTCCCGAAAGTGCACGGTCAGTGCTGAAAGAATCAACGCGAGCGCGACACTGAGGAGCAACTGGATCGCGACGACCACTGGGAACCACGCGAGCTCGGACGCCTGGAGCGGCGCATCGAAATAGATGAGGAACGCGATGAGAATCGGCAGGCCCAGGAGGAAATGCACCAGGTTCGCCAGAACGGTGACGATAGGCAGCACTTCTGCCGGGAACATCACCTTCTTAATCAGGTTGCCGCCGGAAATCAGTATGTTGGACGATTCGACGAGCGAGGTCTGAAACCACGTCCAGGGCAGCAGGCCACAGAAGAGGAACAAGGCGAAATTGGGAATCTCCTTCGCTTGCGCCGGCGTCATCACGTAGGCGAAGACGAACGTGTAGACCAACAGCAGCAGCAGCGGGTTGACGAACGACCAGAAGAAGCCGAGCACCGAGCCGCGATAGCGCGCCTTCAGCTCACGCGCGACGAGGCTTTGTATGAGACCGCGATACCTGGGAAGTCGAAGGAGATTCTCGAACACTATCGGTCAGCAGACGGCACTATACACGGGTGCGGGCTTTCGAGGACACCTGGATTCGAGTCAGCGACTTCATGAGCGCAATACGCGCCCGCTCGAAATCGACATCGCCGGACGGTTTGGAGATACGCTCTTCGGCCCTGCGTCTGGCCGCCTCGGCCCGCGCCGCGTCGATTTCGTCGGCGCGCTCGGCGAGCTCGGCCAGAATCGTGACCCGATCGGGGAGCACTTCGGCGAATCCAAACGCAATCGACAGGTAGTGCTTCTCGCCGCCCTTTCGATACCACAGCTCCCCGACTTGCAACACCGCGAGCATCGGCGTGTGGCCCGGCAGCACGCCGAAGTAGCCTTCGGCACCCGGGATCTCGACCTCGTCCACGCGCTCGGTCACCACAGACCGGTCGGGCGTGACAATCTCGAGCGTCAGGTGTGTCGGAAGCGCAGGTACATCTGCCATAGGTTCATCGCTACCAGTTGCTGTCATTTACCACAGAGGCTGAGCCCCGAACGGAGGGAAAACAAAGAGGGCTGAGATCTTTGCTTTTCCTCAGTTCCAGATCACGCCCGCTGTGGTAACCGGCTAAGCCGCCGAGGCCATCTTCTTGGCGTTCTCCACAACCTCGTCGATCGTGCCCTGCATGTAAAACGCCTGCTCGGGCAGCGCGTCGTGTTTGCCGTCGATGATTTCCTTGAAACCGCGAATCGTCTCGGCAATCGGGACGTATTTGCCCTCGCGCCCGGTGAACTGCGATGCCACGAAAAACGGCTGCGAGAGAAACCGCTGCAGCTTGCGCGCGCGCGCAACCGTAATCTTGTCCTCTTCCGGCAACTCGTCGATGCCGAGAATGGCGATGATGTCCTGCAAATCCTTGTACCGCTGCAGCACGCGCTTCACTTCCTTGGCCACGTTGTAGTGCTCGTCGCCGATGATGCGGGGATCGAGAATCCGCGAGGTCGAGGCCAGCGGATCGACCGCCGGGTAAATTCCCAGCTCGACGATCGCGCGCGACAGGTTTGTCGTCGCGTCGAGGTGCGCGAATGTCGTCGCGGGCGCCGGGTCCGTGTAATCGTCGGCCGGAACGTAAATCGCCTGCACCGACGTGATCGAGCCCTTCTTGGTGGAAGTGATGCGCTCCTGCAGCTCGCCCATTTCGGAGCCAAGCGTGGGTTGATAGCCGACCGCCGATGGCATGCGGCCGAGGAGCGCCGACACTTCGGAGCCCGCCTGCGTGAACCGGAAGATGTTGTCGATGAAGAGCAGCACGTCTTTGCCTTCGGCATCGCGGAAGTACTCCGCGACCGTCAGGCCTGAAAGGGCGACGCGAAGACGCGCACCCGGCGGCTCGGTCATCTGTCCGTACACCAGCGCCGCGCGCGACTTCGACAAGTCGTCTTTGTTGATGACGCCGCTCTCCTGGAACTCGAGCCACAGGTCGTTGCCCTCGCGGGTACGCTCGCCGACGCCGGCAAACACCGACACGCCGCCGTGCTTCATCGCGATGTTGTGGATGAGCTCCTGAATAATGACCGTCTTGCCGACACCCGCGCCGCCGAACAACCCGATCTTGCCCCCGAGCAGGTAGGGCTCGAGGAGGTCGACGACCTTGATGCCGGTCTCGAACATCTTGAGCTCGGTGGACTGCTGCTCCAATGTCGGCGCGCTGCGATGAATCGACCAGCGTTCTTTCGAGTTCACCGGTCTGTCGGGATAATCGACCGGTTCGCCGAGCACGTTCATCACGCGGCCGAGCGTGGCCGGTCCGACGGGCATCGAGATCGGCTCGCCCAGATCGACCGCCTTCATGCCGCGCTGCATCCCGTCGGTTGGCTTCATCGCAACCGTGCGCACACGCGACTCGCCCAGGTGCTGCTCTACTTCGCAGATGATGTCGACGAGGGACTCCCCGCCCTTGCCCTCCGTCTTGATCTGGACGGCGTTGTAAATGTCGGGCAGGTGGCCGTCCGGGAACTCGATGTCGACAACGGGTCCGATGACCTGAACGACCTTGCCGACTTTTTGTTTGGCTGCTACTTCGGTCGCCATGTTTTTCCTATCTCGACGCAGAGTCGCAGAGCCGCAGAGAATCTTTTTGGGGAACACACTCTGCGCCTCGGCGTCTCTGCGTCAAAACTGCAGTTCAAAGCGCTTGAGCTCCAGAAACCACTTCGATAATTTCCCTCGTAATCGCCGCCTGGCGCACCTTGTTCATATAGAGCGTCAGGCTATCGATGATCTCCCCCGAATTCTTTGTCGCGGCATCCATGGCCGTCATACGGGCCGCGTGCTCGGCTGCCGCCGACTCGAGCAGCGCGCGATAGACCTGAATCTCGATGTGCTTCGGAAGCAGGTCGCCCAAAATGCGAGCCGGTCCTGGTTCGTAGATGTAATCCACGTCTCCGAGGACCGGCGCTTTTGGGGTCTGACCCCCGCGAGCGTCAAGGGGGTCAGACCCCGATTTGCCCCCCGTGCCCACTTGCTGCTTCGGAATCGGCAGCAATTGCTCCGTCGTCACCCGCTGCTGCATGACCGACTTGAACTCGTTGTAGACGATGAAGACGCGGTTCACGCGGCCGCTCGTAAACTCCTCGATCGCCGCCTCGGCGATGCGCTTGGCGTCGGCGTAGCGCACTTTCTGGAAAATGCCGATTTCTTCGAAGCGTACTTCGAAGCCGCGGCGCCGGAAAAAGTCGCGCCCTTTTCGGCCGACCAACCCGAGGACCACCGCGTTCGCACCGGTACTCCCGATGAAGCTGCCCGCCGCTTTGATGATGTTCGTATTGAAGCCACCGCAAAGGCCCTTGTCGGCGGTGACGACGATGAGCAGCACCTTGGAGTCGGGGCCGTTCTCTCGTTCTGCCAGCAGCGGATGCGTCGATGAATCGACCCGGCTCGCCAGGCTGTTCAGGACCCGCTGCATCTGCAGCGCGAACGGGCGGGCGCCAACGACGCGCTCCTGCGCACGGCGCAGCTTCGAGGCGGAGATCATTTTCATCGCCTTGGTAATCTGCTGCGTCGATTTCACCGCGCGGATGCGGCGCCGCAGGTCAAGCAGTGACGGCATCGGCTAGGCCGCTTTCCTCGCCGCGAACTGCTGGCCGAAGTCCTTGAGCGCAGCCGTCATCTGCGCCTTCAGGTCGTCGTCGATCTGCTTCTTCTCTGCGAGCGTCTTCAGAAGACCGGCATGGCGGAGATCGAAGTGCCGGTACAGCTCGGTTTCGTAGGCGCCGACATCGCCGACGGGCACCTGATCGAGGTATCCGTTGGTGCCGGCGTAAATGATGAGCACCTGTTTGTCGACTGGCAGCGGCTGATACTGCGGCTGCTTGAGGATTTCCACCAGCCGGGCCCCGCGGTTGAGCTGTGCCTGCGTGGCGGCGTCGAGATCGCTGCCGAACTGCGCAAAGGCCGCAAGCTCTCGGTACTGCGCCAGGTCGAGGCGCAGCGAGCCGGCCACCTGGCGCATCGCCTTGATCTGCGCCGATCCCCCGACGCGCGAGACGGAGTTGCCGACGTTAATCGCCGGCCTGATGCCCTGGTGGAAGAGATCCGATTCCAGGAAGATCTGACCGTCGGTAATCGAGATGACGTTCGTGGGGATGTACGCCGACAAGTCGCCCGCCTGCGTCTCGATGATCGGGAGCGCCGTCAGCGATCCGCTACCGAGCTCGTTCCGCAACTTCGCGGCGCGTTCCAACAGACGCGAGTGCAGATAAAACACGTCGCCCGGGTACGCTTCGCGGCCCGGCGGACGCCGCAGCAGCAATGAGATTTCGCGATACGCCTGCGCGTGCTTCGACAGATCGTCGTAAACGCACAGCGCGTGCCGGCCGCTGTCGCGGAAAAACTCTCCCATCGTGCAGGCGGAATATGGAGAAATGTAGAGCAGCGGCGCGGGGTCGGACGCGCCAGCCGCGACGATGATGCTGTAGCGGAGCGCGTCGGCCTCTTCGAGAATGCGGACGACCTGCGCGATGGTCGACTGCTTCTGGCCGATCGCGTTGTAGATGCAGATGACGTCCTTGTCGCGCTGATTGATGATCGTGTCGACCGCGAGGGCCGTCTTGCCCGTCTGGCGGTCGCCGATGATGAGCTCGCGCTGACCCCGGCCGATCGGCACCATGGCGTCGATCGCCTTCAGCCCGGTCTGCAGCGGCTCGCGCACCGGCTGGCGATCGACGACGCCAGGCGCGATACGCTCGATCGGCATGAAGGTCTTCGTGGTGATGGGACCCTTGCCGTCGATGGGCTGCCCGAGCGCGTTCACGACGCGGCCGAGCAGCTCGTCGCCGACCGGCACTGAGATGATGCGACCAGTCCTCTTGACGATGTCGCCTTCCTTGATCTGCGTGTATTCGCCCAGCAACACGGTTCCGACGCCGTCTTCCTCGAGATTCAGCGCGATGCCGAAGACGCCGTGGGGAAACTCGAGCATCTCGCCCGCCATCGCGCGCTCCACGCCGTGCACGCGCGCGATGCCGTCGCCCAGCGACACGACGCTGCCGACTTCGGAGACGTCGACCTCCACCGCGTAGCTGCCAATCTGGTCGCGGATGATCTTGGAAATCTCTTCAGCTTTGATGTCCATATTTTGGTTCGCATGGGGCCCCGCCCCCATACGCCTGCCGTCGCTCAGCCAACGTTAAGTCGATCGCGAATTTTCTTTAACTGCGTGGCGATGCTGGCGTCGTAGACCGTACCGCCCACACGGGCGACTACTCCGCCGATGATGTCCTTGTCGACCTTTGTCGTCATCATGACCTTCTTACCGGTCACGTCGGCCAGCTTCTTCTCGATCGCCGCGGCATGTTCGGGCGGCAACAGATCGGCGCTCGTGACTTCGGCATGAACGACATTGCGGCGTTCGGCCAGGAAATCGCGGTACCTCGCGGCGATGTCCTTCAGCAGGACCAGCCTGTCGCGGTCCGCAAGGAGCACGAGCAGCTTCGAGATGATGGGAATGAAGCTCGCGCGGGTCGTAATCTGTTCCATCGCGGCGCGCTTGCGGGGCGCGGGCACCGCCGGGTTCAGCATCAAGCGCTCGAGAACGGTCTGCTGCCGGAAAAACGCGATGAACTCGTCGAGTTCGCGTGCGATCGTGTCCAGATCGGCCGATTCTTTCGTGGCGACCTCGAGGAGGGCGCGGGCGTAACGGCCGGCAGCGGTGCGACTGGTCATTTTTTTGATCCGGGGGCCCCTGCCCCCCGGAAGGCGCCTTCGCTCGTGGGGCCCCAATCGCCCCACTCACTACGGCGCGTAACACCATCCGAAGACGCAAACGGGATTGGGGCACTGCTTGCGCCAATTTTCACAAGCGCAAAACACTTCTTTATATCATGAATCGGCTTCGGGCTTCAGGCTGCTGGCTACCGGGTGCTGGACGTCAGATATTCGTACAGTCGCTGCAGTTCGTCTTCCGAACCGAAGTCGATCTCTATTCGTCCGCCCTTGCCGCGACGATTGATTCGGACTCGAGTGCCAAGGGTCATCCGAAGCTTCTCTTCGGCGGCGCGGGTGTGCACATCCGGCCCGGCCGGCGCGGCCGACGGCGCGGAGGCAACGGGCTGCGTGACGCGCTTCACCATCGCTTCGGTTTCGCGCACCGACAGGTTGCGGGCGATCACTTCGCGCGCGACCTGGCGCTGGCTGCCCTCGTCTGCAATCGTAAGGAGCGCGCGGGCGTGCCCCATGGAGAGCCGCCGATCTGCCACCTCTGCCCGTACTTCCTGAGGAAGTTTCAGCAGCCGCATGTGGTTGGCGACAGACGAGCGGTCTTTGCCCACCGATGCGGCGATCTCTTCCTGCGTCAGGTTGAACTCGGTGCTGAGTCGTTCGTACGCAGCCCCTTCGTCTATCGGGTTGAGATCTTCGCGCTGGATGTTCTCGATGAGCGCCAGCTCGAGGATCTCCGCACCATTGCCCTCGGCCACCTCTCTCACGACGACCGGCACGCGCGTGAGGCCTGCGCGCTGCGCTGCGCGCCACCGGCGCTCGCCGGCCACGATGCGATAGCCACTGCCGAGCCGGCGGACGATGATCGGCTGAATGACGCCGTTGGATCTGATCGACTGCGCAAGCTCGTCGAGTCGCGCGTCTTCAAAACGATGGCGCGGCTGATGCTCGTTTGGCGAGATCAGATCGACGTCGACTTCGGTTGATCCGCCGCCCGGGCGCACGTCGGGAACATCGGGGATAAGCGCGCTGAGTCCTTTTCCCAGTGCGGGCCGTTTCTCCATACTTCAATTCTCCTGATCTCCTGATCTCGTGTTTTGCGTTTCTGTTGGTGTCGTGCTCTCTGTGTGCTCCGGCGCCACGGTCTCTCCGTTCGCACGCGCGATGAACTCGCGGGCGAGGGCCCTGTACGCATCGGCGCCTCGCGACTTTGCGTCGTACTCCGTCACCGGCAACCCATGACTGGGCGCTTCGGCCAAGCGTACGTTGCGCGGGATAACCGTCCGAAACACCTTTTCCTTGAAGAACTCGCGGACGTTCGTCGCGACCTGCGCACCAAGGTTGGTGCGTTCGTCGTACATGGTCAACAACACGCCGTCGACGTCGAGTGTGGGATTCAGTCCTGCACGCACACGGCGAAGCGTGGTCATGAGGTCGGCCAGGCCTTCGAGCGCGAAGTACTCGCAGTGAAGCGGAATCAGCACGGCCTCGGCCGCGACGAGTGCGTTCAACGTCAGCAGTCCGAGCGACGGAGGACAGTCGATGAAGACATGGTCGAAGCGATCACGGAGCGGAATCAGAAAGCGGCGCAACTGCGATTCGCGTCCGGGCAGCGCGACCATTTCGATTTCCGCGCCGGTGAGGTGCCGGTCGGAGGGCAGAACGGACACGTTGGCGACCGTCGTGGGGAGAATGAACTCGTCGGGTGTTTGCAGCGCCGCGCCGTCCACGGCCGTGAGCACGTTGTAGATGGTTCCGCCAGGCCCTGAACGGCCGCGCAGGCCCACCCCGCTCGTCATGTTCGCTTGAGGATCGACGTCGACGAGCAGAACCTTGCGACCTTCGCCTGCGAGAGCCGCTGCCAGGTTAATCGCGGTGGTTGTCTTGCCAACTCCGCCCTTCTGATTTGCGACCGCCTGTATTTTGTTCATTACAAACGAGATATCGACGACGGGGCGTCTTCTGTTGTTTGACCAAGTTCTGTGACTTAGAGGGCCCTGGTTAGTCGAGGAGCATACCGCAGCGACGACAAAAAGCGAAGCAGAAACACTGTGTTCCACGTGGAACAAAATTGCCTCGGAATTCACGTCCTGGCCTTTTCAAGAACTTCCAGCTGACTTCCCCACTGTTTGAGCAACGGGTGAGCCGCCGAAGGAATCAATTGAGGGGTAGTCGCGTTGGCGGACACGCGCGATCGGGCACCGAATAACAAGAGAAGGCCGCCGGGCCTCAGAAAGAACTGAAGGCCTGCGAGAGTCTTCCCTTCCACTTTCACCGCGCGCATCGTCACGACATCGGCCGTTTCATGCAGTGATGGGCGGGCCAGGAGCTCTTCGAATCGGACAGCATCGACCTCGGTTTCGTTCAATGCCAACGCCCGGGTCACTTCTCGAAGAAAGGCGGCCTTGCGCGTCTTTGATTCCACCATCCGCATCGATATACCTGGCGCGGCAAGCTTTAGCGGAATCGCCGGCGAACCGCCACCGGAGCCAATGTCTATGACTGTCTTCGTGTGACCCGGAAGAAACCTTGCGGCCAGCACCGGCTCCACGAGCAGCCGGTCGATGGCCTCGTCTCCAGCCACATCAACTGGCAGCGAGGTCAGGGACACCTTTCGATTCCATTTGCGAAGGAGCTCGAAATACGCCTCCAGCCCGTCTAGGAGCGCCTGGGATGGGCTCAGCCCGGCCTTGGACGCGCGTCTGGCGATCTTCTCTCGCACTGACACGCCTTGCAGGATATTAGATTTCGCGTGAGATGTACGTGGACAGCACCGCAATGGCTGCAGGGGTAACGCCGGGAACCCTCGTGGCTTGACCGATCGTCTGAGGTCTAACCTGGCTCAGGCGATGAACAACCTCCGCGGAAAGGCCAGGAACCCCAGAATATCGGAACGCCTCTGGAATCCGGCGGTGCTCCTCACGCGACCTCCGCCGAATTTCAGCCTCTTGCCGCTTCAAATACCCTTCGTACTTCAGCGTCGTCTCGACGCTCGGTATATCGAGTCGACCCACCGGTTCTTCCAACCCGAAGCCGCCGGCCACAAGGTCCGCCAGCCTCGCTGGAGGCTGCCGCAGCCATTGCGCCGCGCTCATTCTCGAGCCGGTCGAGTCTTTTACCAGAACTCTCTGAAGCTTCTCGAGGTTCCCGTCGAACCGCGCCTGCCTCGACTGGAAGCTATCCCAGCGCACATCGTCCACCAGGCCAGCGGCCCGTCCCTTCGGTGTCAGACGCAGATCGGCGTTGTCCACCCTCAGCAGCAGGCGGTACTCCGCGCGAGAAGTGAACATTCGATAGGGTTCCAGGCAACCGCTCGTAATTAGGTCATCTACCAGAATACCCGTGTAACCGTCGCTCCGGCCCAGAGTGAACGGCGTCCCGCCCCCGACATAAAGCGAGGCGTTGGCACCCGCGACGAGGCCTTGCGCACCCGCCTCCTCGTACCCCGACGTGCCGTTTATCTGGCCCGCAAGAAACAACCCCGCCACGCGCTTGGTCTGAAGCGCATTGGTCAGCTCGGTCGGCTGGATGAAGTCGTACTCGACGGCGTACGCGGGCCTGAGCATTCGCGCGTTCTCGAGTCCGGGCATCACGCGGACGATTTCGAGTTGCACGTCCGGCGGCAGACTCATCGAAAACCCGTTCACGTAAATCTCGTCGACATCCGCGCCTTCAGGCTCGAGATAGATCTGATGCCGCTCGCGTTGCGGAAAGCGCACGATCTTGTCTTCGAGCGACGGGCAGTAACGAGGACCGACCCCCTGAATCTGGCCGTTGAAGAGCGGCGACTTATCGATGTTCGCCATCACGATCTCTCGCACCCGATCGTTGGTGTGCACGAGATAGCACGGCGTCTGCCGAATTTCGATCGAGTCGGTGAGAAACGAGAACGGAACCGGAGGGTTGTCGCCGGGCTCGAGTGCAAAGCGGCCGTCGGCAACAGCGCGATCGAAATCAATCGAGCGTCGATCGAGACGCGGCGGCGTGCCCGTCTTCAACCGTCCCCAGCTAAAACCGAAAGACTTGAGCGAATCGGCCAGCTCCCGCGACGGTGGTTCGTCCGCACGGCCCGCCGGCCGCTGCTCGCGGCCGATGTGAACGAGCCCGTTCAGAAACGTGCCGGTCGTCATGACGAGCGCATCACATCCGATGCGCGGGCCCTCCTCGAGCGCCAGACCAACGACGCGACCGTGCTCCACCAGAATCCGACCGGCCTTGCCGAAGATCCAATCGATGTTGTCTGTTGCGCGCAGCGCCGCGAGCATCCATTGTCCGTAACGCTTCTTGTCTGCCTGCGCCCGTGGCGACCACACCGCGGGCCCACGGCTGCGATTGAGAACTTTGAACTGAATGCCGGTCGCATCGATCGCGCGTCCCATCAGGCCCCCGAGCGCGTCGATTTCGGCGACGAGGTGCCCCTTCGCGGTGCCGCCAATCGCCGGGTTGCACGGCATATGGGCAACCGTGTCTGGCGACAACGTGCAGATGGCGACGCTCCGCCCCAGACGCGCAGCGGCGTACGCCGCCTCACATCCTGCGTGCCCCGCACCGATCACGATCACGTCGTACTTGTCAGCCATGGAATCTCAGATCAGGACACAGAGAGCACCGAGAAAAAACAGAGGTCACGGAGAATCGTTTTCAAAATGCAACACCCTGTGTCCTCTGTCTTCCTCTGTGTTCTCTGTGTCCCGTTCACTTCCCGATACAAAATCGCGAAAAGATATGCCTCAACAGGTCGTCTGACGTGCGTTTGCCGGTCACTTCTTCCAGCGCCGCGCGCGCTTCCTGAAGATCTGTCAGCACGAACTCCTCGGCGACTGGACCACCAGGTGCCTCGACCGCTTCCGAAGCCCTGCGGAGTGCTGCGCGCGCGCGCTCGAGAAGAACGGCGTGGCGCACATTCGTGACTGCCGCGCTATCGCGTAGCGTCGCGGACTTGCCGCCTTCGAGAGCCCTGCGGATCTCTGCCCGCAGATGCTCGAGACCCTCGCCGGTCTTCGCAGACACGACGGCAACCGGCGCAGCAATGTCGGTGGCAGCCCAGGCTGGCGGCAGGTCCGACTTATTCCCGACGACGACGCGCGGCGACGCGCTTGTTTCGTCAAGCAGATCGCGATCGCCATCGTCGAGGGGACGCGACGCGTCCAGCATTACGATCATCAGGTCTGCAGTCTTCCACGCGCCGCGTGCGCGAAAGACCCCCTCTGCCTCTATTTCGTCGACGGTTTCGCGAATGCCGGCCGTGTCCACGAGCTCGAGCCGCAAGCCATCCACATCGGCCGTTTCCGTCACGAGGTCGCGTGTCGTGCCCGGGACCGCCGTCACGATCGCCCGGCTCGTCCGAACGAGTGCATTGAAGAGACTCGATTTGCCGACGTTCGGTCTGCCGGCGATCGCGACGCGTGCGCCTTCGCGAATGAGGCGGCCGCGCCGAGCCTCGCAGACGAGCGCGCCCAGCTCGTTCTCGATCGATTTCAGCGCTGAACCGGCCTCCCCGGCTTCGACGAAGTGATAACCCTCGTCCGGAAAATCGAGCGATGCCTCGAGGCGTGCGACGAGGTCGAACAATTCGGCTTCGATCGCACCAATGCGCCCGGTCAGCGTGCCTTCGAGCTGGTCGAACGCCGCACGCGCCTGTAGCGGTGTCACCGCGTCGATGAGATCGGCAACGGCTTCGGCCTGAACGAGATCGATGCGGCCGTTGAGAAACGCGCGCAACGTGAATTCTCCAGGCTCGGCGAGCCGCGCGCCCGCGGCAATCGCCCCCTCGATGATCTGCCGGAGCACGACGGGACTTCCGTGCGCGCTGATTTCCACGACGTCATCGCCGGTATATGAATGCGGGGCAGGGAAGGAGGTGGCCACAACCTGATCCCCTTTCGTGCGTGCGAACGTCGCGTAGCGTGGCCGAAGGGGAGTCTCGAGCTGGAGCAGCGCGCCGGCGACATCCGCGGCCGCTGGGCCGCTGACGCGCACGACGCCGATGCCACCGCGACCGCTGGGCGTCGCAATCGCCACGATCGTGTCGTCGGTGGAGAACATCCAGTCTCCTGTTATTTCGTCGCGCTGATCGTGACGGTCTTCACGGCGGCGTCGCCGATGCTTTCGGAGGTCACGCCCGGGATTTCCGCGACGGCCAGGTGCACGAGACGGCGCTCGTAGGCGTTCAGCGGACCGATGTTCTGCTCGACGCCCGACGTTCTCGCTTTCTCGGCGAGGAACTTCGCCATCTGTCGCAGCTCGTTGTCTTTCCCGCGGCGGTACCCCATGCAGTCGACGAGCAGTCGCTCGTCGCCCAGTTGTTTGCGGAAGGCGCTGTCTACGATGTGCTGCAGCGCCTGGAGGCCTTCGCCGCGTCGCGCCAGCAACGCTTCCGCGCCCTCGCCCTCGAGGTTGATGCGCGTTCCATCGCTGTTGGTTTCCACCCGCGCCTCGACGGCGAGCCCCATGTCAGTGGCTACTTTCACAATGAAGTCGACGACTTGTTGTTGTGCGCTCACTTTTTACTTTCTACTTTTCACTTTTCAGTCTTCACTCTTGCCACCGGCGGCCCGGCCAGCTTGTTGGTCAGCAACTGCTGGCCGATGATGAGCACGTTGCTCGCAAACCAGTACAACGCGAGCCCGGCCGGCGAGGTGAGGAACAGGAACGTGAACATCACCGGCATGAACAGCATCATCTTCTGCTGAACCGGATCGGCGCCTGTCATCGGCATCATCTTCTGCTGCAGCACCTGCGAGGCGCCCATCAGAATCGGCGTCACGTAGTACGGGTCTGGCGCCGCCAGGTCGTGAATCCACATGATGAACGGCGCGCCGCGCAGCTCGATGGCTTCAGACAGCAGGTTGTAGAACGCGAGCAGCACGGGGAACGTGAGCAGCATCGGCACGCAGCCGCTTGCCGGATTGACACCCTTCTGACGATACAGCTCCATCAGCTCGGTGTTCATCTTCTGCCGGCCGGGGTCGGTGACTTTCAGCTTCGAATAGCGATCCTGGATCGCTTTCACCTGCGGTTGGATCGCCTGCATCTTGCGCATCGACACGTTGCTCTTGTGTCGAAGCGGGAACATCGCGGCGTTGATGATCACCGTGAGGGCGATGATCGACCAGCCGTAGTTGCCGATGAAGGCATGAAGCCAGTTCAACGCCGAGAGCAACGGTACGCAGAGAAAGGCAAACATGCCGAACCAGATCGCGCGCACGAGATCGGGATCCACGCGGCGCATCGTGTCGAAATGCTTCGGCCCGATGAAGAATCGCGCGTCGGCCGGTCCATTCGGCATCGATACGAACCGGATGTCGTACCCGATGTAGTCGCGTGTCAGCGTTTGATCGGCGGTTTTCGATGGAATGGAAAGCGGGTAGTACTCAATCTCGGCGCTGCCCGGCTGTACGGCAACCGACGTGAAGTAGTGCGTCTCGACGCCGGCGAATTCGTAGTTCCCCTGGTACCGCGGCGTCGTGATGAGGGCCTCGGGAAGGAGGCGCTCGACGTCACCGTCGATCGAAAACAGCGCCTGCGTCCTGCGCACGGGCGTGAACATGCTGCCCGTCCCTGTGGCGAGCACGTCGCCCAGCCCGGGTCCCGACTGTACGTAAGGGTTGATTGGACGGCCGCCGTCGGTAACCGTGGCCGTCACCGTGACGACGTAGGAATTCGGTTCGAAGCGGAACTGCTTGCGCGCGCGAAGCCCTGCGGCGTCTTCATATTCGAAAGACACCGTGACAGGCGTGGATCTCGCATCGGCCGTTGCGCCCGCCGTCGTCGTGAACAACGCGGTGTTCACGCGCGTCGACTTTGTCGCGTCGTCCAACTCGAGGGAAAACGGCTTCGGTTGATTCGGCGGCAGGTCGTGGGGGACGAGATCGACGGGCTTGCCGTCCGGGCCGCGGTAGTTGGCCAGTTCCCACGCGACGAGCGTCGCGCCTCGATTGGAGAACACGGCGCGTACGGCCCCGTTGTCTACGGTAATCGAGCGCTCCGCCGTGTCGGCTCGAACCGTTTCGACGGCCGGAACCGGAGTCGGCGCGGTGACGCCGGGTGGTGTCTGCTCGGCGCCGGGGGACGCCGGCTGCGCTGCCGGCGCCTTGGCATCCGCCGCTGCCGGCGGTTGAGCCGGCGCGGGTGACGGCGATGGCACCAGCCACTGATACGCCGTGAGCACGACGAACGTGAGAACTATCGCGAGGAGAAGGCGGCGTTCCATCAGTTATGGGACCGGATCCAAGCCCGCGCCGCCGAAGGGATGGCAACGGAGCACGCGCTTGAGCCCCATCCAACCGCCGCGAAGCGCGCCGTAGGTGACGATGGCTTCGGCCGCATACTCCGAGCAGGTCGGCAGATACCGACATGATCCCGTAAGTAGCGGTCGAATAAGAATTTGATAGCCTCTGATAGCCGCAAGAGCCAGGCGCACCGTGACCGGGTTTCGGGCTGAGGGCGCCGGCTTCCAAGCCTGAAGCCGGGAGTCCGAAGCCGGGAGCCGCTCAGAATATTTTCGCAAACCGCTCGAGTGCGGCACGATAGTCGGCCTCGATGCTCCGCCAGGGTGCGTCGACCATCTCCCGGCGAGGAATAACGACGATATCTATTCCTGTCAATGGTTTATGGCTTCTAAACAGTTCGCGAACGCGCCGTTTCGCCCGGTTCCGGATGACTGCGTTCCCGATTTTCTGGCTGGCCGCGATGCCCAGGCGAGGTGAGCCCTCCTCGTTGGGAAGGGCGAAGCAGGTCATCAGTCGGCCCCGATAGCGGGTGCCATGGTCGTAGACCCTGATGAACTCCGCCCGACGGCGCAATTTCACCGCGATGACGAAACAGACAACCGCTTCCTGCCCTTCGCACGCCGGCGCTTGAGCACGATACGTCCGTTCTTGGTGCTCATGCGAACGAGAAAACCATGGGTGCGGCGCCGGTGGCGCCGGTTGGGTTGATAGGTACGTTTCATGAAAAATCCTTAAGGAAAGTAGAAAAGATCGAAGCGCGCGAACCTACAATCCTAATGGGCCGCCTGCCAGCCTGTCAACGAACCTGCTCGTGTGCTACAGTCGCCGTTTCACAAAACGGCACGGCGAGCGCGTTATGGAATTTGGTCTCCTCCCAAAGATTTCCACACCTGTGCAAAAACCTGTGGAAATTCGTGCCTCTGAGCGTACTAAATTGAGAATCTGCCGTGTTCATGGACAGTTTTCGCAGGCGAAAGTGCGCAGAGCACGATTTGACGCCGCTTCCGACGGTACTCCAATAAACCGAATACGGTCCGCAGCCGGCCTTTGAGGCGAAAGCGCACGAACCGCCAATGATTGACAGCAATATCTGGGAAGACATCCTGTCTCGCGTCCAGGCCAAGGTGAACCGCCATAGTTTCTATACGTGGTTCAAACCGACGGCGTTCGTCGCCGACGACGGGCAAACGGTGACGGTGCGTGTGCCGAACGCGCTGTTCAAAGATTGGATTACCAAACATTATTCCGGTGTGATCTCCGAAGCGCTTGGAGAAGTGGAGCGATCGGAATCGCTGGTCAGTTTTGTCGCAAGCGGAACACCTGATGTCGCATCGCCAAAACCGCCGCCTGCAGTAACGGATTCGCCTCTTCGACGCACAGGCGCGGGCGCTCGCGACGAAGACGGAGAAGCATCTCTGGGGGAACACACTCTCACCGCCGTTCAGCCCACGTCGTCCGCAGGTTTGAATCCGCGGTACACGTTCGACACGTTCATCGTCGGGTCGTCCAATCAGTTCGCGCACGCGGCGTGCCGCGCCGTTGCCGAAGCACCCTCTCGGTCTTACAACCCGTTGTTCATCTACGGTGGCGTGGGACTCGGGAAGACCCATTTGATGCACGCGATCGGCCACTACGTGCTGAACCACAATCGCAACCTCGTGCTCACCTACATTTCGTCTGAGCGCTTCATGAACGAGATGATCAATGCCGTTCGCTACGATCGTCTCATCGACTTTCGCGAGCGGTATCGCAGCGTCGACGTCCTCCTGGTTGACGATGTGCAGTTTCTCGCAGGCAAAGAGGGCACGCAGAACGAGTTTTTCCACACGTTCAATGCGCTGTATGACTCCCAGAAGCAGATTGTGCTGAGCAGCGACTGTCCTCCTCATGAAATAGAGCAACTCGAGGAGCGGCTCCGATCGCGGTTCGAGTGGGGTTTGATCGCGGATATTCAGTCGCCGGATCTCGAAACCAAAGTCGCGATTCTCAAGAAAAAAGCCGAGGCAGAGGCCGTGCCGCTGCCCGATTCGGTCGCCATCTACATCGCCGGCCGCATCAAGTCGAACATCCGGGAACTCGAAGGATCGCTCATCAGGCTTATCGCGTACGCCTCGCTCACAGGGCGCGAGCTGTCTGTGGATCTCGCGCAGGAAGTGCTGCGCAACGTCAAGGATTACGAAGAGAAGGCCGTGACGATCGACCACATCCAGAAGTTCATCTCGGAGTACTACCAGTTGAAGCTTGCCGACCTCAAGTCGCGGAATAACTCGAAATCAATCGCCATGCCGCGTCAGGTCGCCATGTATTTGTGCAAAGCGCTGACGCACGCGTCGCTTCCGGAGATTGGACGAAGCTTCGGCGGGAAGCACCATTCGACGGTTATTCATTCCATTCGCAAGGTCGAGTCTCTCCGCAAGCAGGATGCGCAGTTCAACACACTTCTCAACAGCTTCCTGGAGAGTTTCCGGTGAAAAAAGACATTTTCCACAGGTCGCTTCGACGGCTCGTCAACAGGGCTGTTTAGGACTCGTTTTTAGGGCGATGACCTGCCTCCCGGATCGCGCTCGGTACGACCGGTTATCCACACAAAAACCCACAGTTTAAGTGACTGTAGGACAAGCACTTCCGGTGACGTTTTGATTTCCTAACAGCACCTTTTTCTTGTATAATTCTTTATCTCTTTTTTCCCCTTTCTTCACTACAAGAGATCGCCGGGCGGAAGCAGCCCAAACTTGAGGTTCAGCCAGCTATGGAACTAGTCGTTAAGAAAAACGACCTACTGCGAGAACTGCAACTTTTCCAGGGCATCGTCGAGCGCAAGAACACGATTCCGATTCTTGCGAACGTGCTGATGGAAGCCAGGGAAAACGAGATTCGCATGCTGGCCACGGATCTCGAAGTTGCGCTCCGCAGCCGATGCGACGCGGCGGTCGAGAAAGGCGGCACGCTAACGCTGCCTGCGAAAAAACTCTTCGAGATCGTCAAGGCGCTGCCGGAAACGGACGTGCGCATCGCCGAAGACAAGAACGGCGTCAAGGTGGCCGCCGATCGCTTCGACTCGCGCATGCAGACGCTGCCGAAAGAGGATTTCCCCGCGGTGCCCGAGGCCACCGGTACGACGAGCGCGATGTTGCCGCGCGCGGCCTTGAAAGAAATGGTGGCCAAGACGCAGTTCGCCATTACGGGAGAGGACACCCGGTTTTTTCTCAACGGCGCGTTATTCATCCTCGGCGGAAGCGAAATGAGCCTGGTTGCGACCGATGGCCACCGGTTGGCGCTGGTGAAGGTCGACAGGAAAGGCGGGAAGCCGTCGAAGGAAGGCGAAGAGATACGCGCGATTCTGCCCCGCAAAACGCTGTGGGAACTCGGCAAACTGCTCCCTGAAGGCGAGGGCGACATCAAGTACGAGCGCGGCGAAAACCATCTCTTCTTCGACGTGGGCGGACGCATGTTGATCTCGCGGATGATCGACGGGCAGTTCCCCGCCTTCGAGCGGGTGATTCCGAAAGGGAACAACAAGCGCATCGAATTCGAGCGCGATCGGCTGACCAACGCCGTCAAACGTGTGGCCCTGCTCTCGAACGAGCGCTCGCGCTCGGTGAAGTTTCAAATAGACAAAGGCAAGGTCGAAGTGACGTCGAGCAGCCCGGAGTTCGGCGAAGCGAAAGAAACGCTGCCGGTGGACTATGACGACGGCAGCATGCAGATCTGCTTCAATGCGCAATACGTCATGGAGTTTCTTGGCGCGATCGACTCAGACCAGGTCGCGCTCGAGCTGAAGGACGAGGTCAGCCAGGCGGTGATGAAGCCGATTGGCACCGAAGGGTACGACTACACGTACGTGATTATGCCCATGAGGGTCTGACTTAAATAAAAATGTCCGATACCAATCAGAGTGTAGACCTCGAACAGACCACACCAGGCCTTGGCGAAGCAGACTACGGTGCGGACAAGATCAAGGTCCTCGAAGGCCTCGAGGCCGTCCGTAAACGCCCGGCGATGTACATCGGATCGACCGGCCCGACGGGCCTGCACCACCTGGTCTACGAAGTCGTCGACAACTCGATAGACGAAGCCCTCGCCGGATTCTGCGATCAGGTCAACGTCACGATTCATATCGACGGCTCGATTACCGTCGTCGACAATGGGCGCGGCATTCCGACCGATCAGCACGTCAGCGGCCGGTCAGCGGCAGAAGTCGTCCTGACCGTGCTGCATGCCGGGGGCAAATTCGATAACGACAGCTACAAGGTTTCGGGCGGCCTTCATGGCGTCGGCGTGTCGGTCGTCAACGCGCTTTCGCAGGAGCTCGATCTCGAAATCTGGCGTAATGGCCAGGTCTTCAAGCAGAAGTACCAGCGCGGCAAACCGCAGGCCGATCTCGAAACGACCGGCACCACGAAGAAACGTGGAACGAAGATCACGTTCACGCCCGATGTCGAGATCTTCGAGTCCGTCGAATTCAGCTTCGACACGCTCGCTCAGCGCCTTCGCGAACTCGCGTTCCTGAACGCGGGCATCCTGATTACGCTCGACGACGAGCGCGAGACCAAGAGTCACAAGTTCCAGTACGACGGGGGCATCATCTCGTTCGTCAAGCACCTCAACAAGAACAAGTCGGCTGTGAACGAAAAGCCGATTTACATGCGCGGCGATCGCGACGGCATCGACGCCGAAATCGGGCTGCAGTGGAACGACGGCTACTCCGAGGCGATTTACACTTTCGCCAACAACATCAACACGCACGAAGGCGGCACGCACCTCTCAGGCTTCCGTTCGGCGTTGACGCGCACGATTAATTTCTACGCGGGCAAGAACAACCTCGCGAAGGATTTGAAAGAAGGCCTCAGCGGCGACGACATCCGCGAAGGGCTGACGGCGGTCATCAGCGTGAAGATTCCGCGCCCGCAGTTCGAAGGACAGACGAAAACCAAGCTCGGCAACACCGAGGTCAAGGGCATCGTCGAGGCAATCGTCAACGACAAGCTGGGATCGTTCCTCGAAGAGAATCCGACGATTGCCAAGCGCATCATCGGCAAGACGGTCGATGCCGCGCGGGCGCGCGAAGCGGCGCGCAAGGCCCGCGATCTGGTGCGCCGGAAGGGTGCGCTCGAGGGCGGCGGCCTGCCGGGCAAACTCGCCGACTGCCAGGAGCGCGACCCGGCAAACAGCGAGCTCTACATCGTCGAGGGTGAGTCGGCCGGAGGTTCGGCCAAGCAGGGCAGGGATCGCCGCTTCCAGGCCATTCTGCCGATTAAAGGCAAGATTCTGAACGTCGAGAAGGCGCGGTTCGACAAGATGCTCGGCAGCGAGGAGATCAGGACGATGATCGCCGCGCTCGGCTGCGGCATCGGCGGAGAAGACTTCGACATCACGAAGCTCCGGTATCACCGCGTCATCATCATGACCGACGCAGACGTCGACGGGTCGCACATTCGCACGCTGCTGCTCACGTTCTTCTACCGGCAAATGCCGGAGTTGATCAACAACGGGTACATCTACATCGCGCAGCCGCCGCTCTTCCGCGCCAAGCGCGGCAAGAGCGAGACCTACATCAAGGACGAGCGCGAACGCGAGACGTACCTGATTCATCGTGCGGCCGAGTCGCGCACGGTGAAGCTGAACGGCCGCGAGATTGCGGGAGCCTCGCTCGAACAACTGCTCCATCGCCTGATGACCTATCGCAAGTACTTGCGGCTCGTCGAACGCCGCGGGCACGTGCGCGAGGCCATCGAGGCGCTGCTCGAGGCCGATGCACACGACAGGTCGTTCTTCGATAGTCAGGAGCAGCTGGCGGTGCTGGCCGGCCGGCTGACGACGGGCACCACGGTGGTGACGGTTCAGCCGGACGAAGAGAACAAGTCGTTCTGCCTGGCCATCGAGCATCGATCCAACGGCTACCCACGGCACAACACCATCTCGCTCGACTTCGTCACTGCGCCCGACTACCGAACCCTGCTGAACAGCTACCGGGAAATCCGGGACATCAGGCCGCCCATGACGGTGGTGTCGACCGCGGCGTCAGCGGAACCGGAACTGGAAGCGGAACCTGGAACCGCGGTCGCGGCCGCCGCGCCAGCGGCGGGTCGCGCGAAAACGGAACCCAGCGTCACAATAAGCTCGCTCGAGGCGTTGCTCGAATACTTCGTCACGGCCGGCGAGAAGGGCGTCACGATCAACCGCTACAAAGGGCTCGGCGAGATGAACCCGGATCAGTTGTGGGCGACGACGATGAACCCTGAAGTGCGCACGCTGCTGCAGGTACGCGCGGAAGACCACACGGAAGCCGACCAGATGTTCACCACGCTGATGGGCGACCAGGTCGAGCCCAGGCGGAAATTTATCGAAGACAATGCGCTCGACGTGCGCAATCTGGACATTTGAGGTCTCTCCTCCAACGCAGAGGCGCAAAAGGCGCAAAGAAATCTGTTGAAACCAAAGCTCTGCGTCTTCGCGTCTTGGCGTTGAGACAGCACAAGGTATGACCGACTCCACACAAAAAGTTCCAGTCAACATCGAAGACGAAATGAAGCGCTCGTACATGGATTACGCGATGAGCGTAATCATCGGACGAGCGTTGCCAGACGTACGCGACGGATTGAAGCCGGCCCACCGCAGGGTGCTCTACGGCATGAAGACGATGGGCCTGGCGTCGAACCGGGGCTATCGCAAGTGCGCGAAGATCGTCGGCGAGGTGATGGGAAATTTCCATCCGCACGGCGACGCGTCGATCTACGACACGCTCGTACGGCTGGCCCAGGACTTCAACATGCGTTACCCGCTCGTGGACGGGCAGGGTAATTTCGGCTCCATCGACGGAGACCCGCCCGCGGCGATGCGGTACACCGAGGCGCGTCTGCAGGCGCTTTCCGACGACGTGATGGCGGATCTCGACAAGGAGACCGTCGATTTCGTGCCGAACTACGACGAGACGACGGAAGAGCCGACCGTTCTGCCGGCGCAGATTCCCAATCTCCTCGTCAACGGCTCGGCGGGCATCGCGGTGGGCATGGCCACCAACATCCCGCCGCACAACCTGCGCGAAGTCATCGACGGGGTCATCTGGGCCATCGAGACCGAGCAGGAGCGGGGGACGAAGCTCGACCGCGCCGAGAAGCTTCATGGCCTCATGGAGCACGTGAAAGGACCGGACTTTCCCACGGGCGGCTACATCGTCGGACGGTCGGGCATCGGAGCGGCCTGTCGCACCGGACGCGGCGCCATCCTCATGCGCGCGAAGGCGTCGATCGAGCAGGCGAAAAAGGGCGACAAACAGTCGATTGTCATCACGGAAATCCCGTATCAGGTGAACAAGGCGCGGCTCATCGAGAAGATGGCCGACCTGGTCAACGACAAGATCATCGAAGGCATCTCGGACATCCGGGATGAATCCGATCGCGAGGGCATGCGTGTTGTCATCGAGCTGAAGCGTGGCGAAGTCCCGGAGGTGATTCTCAACAACCTCTACAAGCACACGCAGCTGCAGCAGAGCTTCGGTGTCATCATGCTCGCCATCGTCGGCGGGCGCCCGAAGGTGCTGAACCTCGCCGAGCTCATCGACAGCTTCATTGATTTCCGCCGCGAAGTCGTGGTGCGGCGCACGCAGTTCGAGCTGCGCAAGGCCGAAGCCCGGTATCACATCCTCGAAGGCCTGAAAATCGCGCTCGACAATCTCGACGCGGTCATCAAGCTCATCCGAGCGTCGAAGACCGTTCCGGAGGCGCGCGAGGGCCTCATCACGCAATTCTCGCTGTCGCAGATTCAGGCCCAGGCCATCCTCGACATGCAGCTGCAGCGGCTGACCGGCCTCGAGCGGCAGAAAATTCTCGACGAGATGGCCGAGCTGCTGAAGACGATCGAGCGGCTGCGCGCGATTCTCGGCGGCGAGAAGCTGTTGATGCAGCTGATCGTCGGCGAGCTGAAGGACGTGCGCGACAAGTACGGCGACGAGCGCAGAACCCAGATCATCGACGGCGACGCGGGGGAGATCAGCATCGAGGACCTGATTGCCGAAGAAGACATGGCGATCACGGTGAGCAACACCGGCTACATTAAGCGCACGCCCATCACCAGCTACCGCAACCAGCGGCGGGGTGGTAAAGGCCGCATCGGCATGCGGACGCGGGAAGAGGATTTCGTCAGCCATCTCTTCATCGCCTCGACGCATGCCTACATCATGATTTTTTCCGATCGCGGCCGGGCGTATTGGTTGAAAGTCCACGAGATTCCCGACGTCGGCCCGGGGGGCAAAGGCAAAGCGATTGCGAACCTGGTGTCGATGCCGGCCGACGAGAAGATCGCGGCGCTTCAAACCGTGAAAGAGTTCGAAGACGGCAAGTTCATCGCCATGGGCACCCTGCTGGGCGTCGTGAAAAAGACCGAGCTGTCGGCCTTCAGCAATCCACGTGCGGGCGGCATTATCGCCATGGGCGTGGAGGAGGGGGACCGGCTTATGGCCGCCCAGATAACCGATGGAACAGGCGAAATCTTCATCGGGACGCGCGACGGGATGGCCATCAGGTTCCCCGAAAGCGATGTCAGGCCGATGGGGCGGACCGCCTATGGCGTCAGGGGCATAACCCTGCGGGAGGGGGACGAAGTCGTGGCCATGGAGGTGGTCCGGCCCGGCAGCACGCTGCTGACGGTCGCCGAAAACGGCTACGGCAAACGCACCGAACTCGACGAATATCGGGTGCAGTCCAGGGGCGGTGTGGGTATTATTAACATCCAAACAACCGAACGGAACGGCCGAGTCGTTGGAATGGCGTCTGTGCACGATGAGGATGAATTCATGCTCATCACGCAGCAGGGCAAAATTCTGAGGACGGTTGCGCGCGACATCAGAACGATTGGGCGGGCAACGCAAGGTGTGCGTCTGATTGAGATCGACGCCGATGACCGAGTAGTATCTCTCGCGCGGCTCGCTGAAAAGGACGACGAGAACGGCTCCGAGACCACGTAGCGGCCGCGGCGAGTGGGGAGATCGGGGCCCGCGCCAAGAAAAGCTGCGCAGGCGGCGACCGTGGGGCAGGGGCCCCCGGCTCAAACAAGGAGGCTGGCATGTTTCGGCCGAAGGCTAGTGTGTATGTACTGGCGCCCATGGTTCTGATCGCCCTGAGCGCGTGCTCATCGCAGTACGCCGCAGAGGAGAATCTGTCGCGCCAGTTCTTCCGGGCATCGGGCCTGCGCGACAACCAGACGCTCGCGAATTTCGCGACCGTCAGCTTCGATCCCAAAGTTGAGGGGCAGGTCGGCGATTTCACCGTGACTGCCGTCAGCCCAGAGCGCACGGAACCCTTGCGCGTCATCGAGCTGTCGAAGGCGCTGACCGAAGCGGAAGCGGCGAACAAGGCCTTCACCGAAAGGAAGAAGGTCTATCAGGACGAGAACATGGAAGCGATCGATCGCGTCTTGAAGGCCGAAAGCGCCAAGCGGAAGTTGACGGGCCGCGACGCGCAGGTGCAGGCTGAATGGGTCAAGTGGCGCGATGAGACCGGCGCCGAAGCCAAGAAGGTGTCCGCGGCGAGATCTGCGCTTGCCGATGCGCGGCCGATCGCCGAGCTCAGTCTGATGGCGAACGCCGGCGCACCGACGCCCACGGTCGAAGAACTGGACGGCACGCTGGTGACCAAGGACATCAACGTGGAGGCGACAGTTCGCGGGCCCGACGGGGCGAGCAGCCAGAAAAACTACGTGCTGACCGTGCAGCGCGCGGTCGTGAAGACCGCGACCGGCGAACGCCCGGGAAAGTGGATTGTCACGGGGATCAAACCCGCGTAAGGATTGAGGCTAGGGATCAGGGACTAGGGATTAGGTCGTCTAATCCCTAATCCCCATCCACTAGTCCCTGGGCTTCAGGCAAGTTCCAGCTTCGCGTATTTGGCGCGCAGCGTCTTGGGTCCCACCGAAAATCTCACCACGAGCTTCACATCGTCTGCGAGCTCCTCGACACTGAGAATCGTCCCGACGCCGAATTGCGGATGACGCACGCGAGCGCCGAGCTTGAGACCGGCGGCGGAGGACTGATCTTCGTCCTCATAGGAGTACGCGGGTTCTGCGCGCGCGTCTGCGCCGAACTTCGCCGGCGGGCGGCCGGGCCGATGGTATGTGGAGTAGCGTCCGCCGAACGAGCTCTGATAGTTGCTGACGGGATACGCCGGTTCGATGCGTTCCACGAGCTGCTGCGGCAGCTCGTCCATGAAGCGGGACGGCTCCATCGACTGGTATTCGCCGAAGACGCGCCGTCGCGCAGCCCCCGTCATGATCAGTTGCGCGCGCGCACGTGTAATGCCGACGTAACAGAGCCGCCGCTCTTCGGCCAGCTCGTCCTCGTCCTCGAATGCGCGCGAGTGGGGAAACACACCCTCCTCGAGCCCCGCCATGATGACCGTCGGGAATTCGAGGCCCTTCGCCGCATGCAGCGTCATCAACCAGATTCTCGCTTCGAGACTCCCTTGCCCTTCGTCGGCTTCCGACAAAAGCGAAAGCTTGTCGGTGAAGCCACCGAGCGACGCTTCCGGCTCGCGGCCTTCGTATTCGCGCGCGGCCGAGACCAGCTCCATGAGGTTTTCGATGCGGCCCTGCGAGTCTTCGCTCCTGTCCTCGCGCAGATCCTGCAGATATCCGGATTGATCGAGCACCTTGCCGAGGGCGATCGAGAGCGGTTCTCTGCGCGCCACATCTGACAGAGTAACGATGAGATCGCGGAATGTCTTGAGCGACGCGAGCGCGCGTGGTGGAACGAGGCGTTCGTCGATGGCCCGGGTCAGTTTCGTCCACAGCGAGTTGGGCGCCGGAACCGCGATGCCGCTGGCAAGCAGCAGTGGCGGCGCCTCGTCGGCTGATAGGCGATCGAGCGCCTCGAGCACGCCCTTCCCGATGCCGCGCGTCGGCACGTTGATCACTCTTCGTACACTCACGTCGTCGTGCGGATTGATGAGGAGCTTGAGGTACGCGAGCGAGTCCTTGATTTCCCTGCGCTCGTAAAAGCGCACGCCGCCGACGATGCGGTACGAGAGGCCGGAACGCATCAGCGAGTCTTCGATGACACGCGACTGCGCGTTGGTACGGTAGAGCACGGCAACCGTGCAGTCCGGCAGGGCCGCGATGCCCGCGTGGGCCGTTCGCGTGATGAAGTCGGCCTCTTCGAGCTCGTCCGACCCCCGGAAGTACTTGATGAGGTCGCCCCCCTTGCGTTCGGTCCACAGCCGCTTGTCCTTGCGGTTGCGGTTCTGGCTGATGACGGCTGATGCGGCGTCGAGGATGACCTGGGTCGAGCGATAGTTCCGCTCGAGCTTGACGATCTTGGCCTCGGGGAAATCGTGCTCGAAGTCGAGAATGTTGCGCAGGTCGGCGCCACGCCAGCGGTAGATCGACTGATCGGGGTCTCCCACGACGGCGAGGTTCCGGTAGCGCTCGGACAGACGCTGAATCAGGTGATACTGCGGCCGGTTCGTGTCCTGATACTCGTCGACCATCACGAAACGGAACTTCTCCGCGTACTTCTCCCGCACATGAGACGCCTTGTCGAGCAGCTCGACCGCTTTCAGCAGCAGGTCGTCGAAGTCGAGGGCGCCGTTGTCTTTGAGGCCCTGCAGGTATCGTTCGTACACTTTTGCCAGTTGTTCCCCGCGCTGGCTCCACCCCTGGGACTTGAAGAAGTCCGGTCCGGCCATGGTGTTCTTGGCGTGGCTGATTTTCGAGAGCACCATACGCGGCTGCATGACGCTGTCGTCTATCTGCAGCTCTTTCAGGACCTGCTTCACCAGGGCAACCTGATCTGAGGAGTCGTAGATGACAAAGTCGCGCGGCAGGCCGATGGCCGTGGCTTCGCGTCGCAGGAGTCGCGCGCACAGGGCGTGAAACGTCGAAATCCACGAGCCCGCGAGCGAGGCGCCGACGAGCGTCTCGACGCGAGTACGCATTTCCTCCGCGGCTTTATTGGTGAAGGTGACGGCAAGAATTTCATCGTGCTGCGCGTATCCCTCGGAAAGGAGATACGCGATGCGCTGCGCGATGACGCGCGTCTTGCCCGAGCCCGCGCCGGCCAGAATAAGGAGCGGGCCATCGATGTGCAGGACGGCGTCGCGTTGTTCGGGATTGAGAGCTTGCAGAGGATCCAACAGCTTCGGACTCCAGACTTCGGGCTACGGCCAGGGGGCGGGATTCCTGTCCCCTTTATTCTACCGTCACACTCTTCGCGAGATTGCGCGGCTGATCGACATCGCAGCCGCGCCGCACCGCCACGTAGTACGCCAGCAGTTGCAACGGCAGTACCATCGCGATCGGCGAGAGCATTTCCGGGACGCGCGGAAGGGAAAGAACGGCGTCCTGTGCGGGATCAAGCACGCTTTTCAACGTGTCGTCACCATCCGTGGTGATGGCAATCACCGACCCGCCTCGAGCCTTGACCTCTTGAATATTGCCAAGCATTTTCTCGAAAACGTGATCAGTTGGTGCAATGCTCACGACGGGCATGTTGCTGTCGATGAGGGCGATGGGGCCGTGCTTCATTTCGCCGGCCGGATAGCCCTCGGCGTGAATGTACGAAATTTCCTTCAACTTCAACGCGCCTTCGAGCGCAATCGGGTAGTTGATACCTCGACCCAGATAGAGAAAGTCGCTCCGATTGAAGAACCGGCCGGCCACCTCTTCGACGGGGGCCGAGGCCTTCAGGCACAGCTCCATCAGCTTCGGAAGCTGCATCAGGGCCGTGATGTGGCTTCGCGCGTCGGTTTCGCGCAGCGACCCCTTGGCCTGGCCGAGATAGAGCGCCAGCAGGTTCAAGGCGACGAGTTGCGACGTGAACGCCTTGGTCGAGGCGACGCCAATCTCAGGTCCGGCATGTGTGTAGATTGTGCCCTCAGACTCGCGCGTCGCCATACTGCCGACGACGTTGCAGATAGCCAGGCTTCGCGCCCCCTTCTTCCGCGCTTCGCGGAGCGCCGCGAGCGTGTCGGCCGTCTCTCCGGACTGCGTGATGACGACCATCAGCGTATTTCTGTCGACGATGAAATCCCGATACCGGTATTCCGAGCCGTAGTCGACCTCGACGGGCAGCCCGGCGAAACGCTCGATGAGGTACTTGCCGACCAGAGCGGCATGCCACGACGTGCCGCAGGCGACCAGCGCGACT
This sequence comes from Vicinamibacterales bacterium, assembly GCA_963782595.1. Classification (GTDB taxonomy): domain Bacteria; phylum Acidobacteriota; class Vicinamibacteria; order Vicinamibacterales; family JAMQPK01; genus JAMQPK01. Next base: position 646,421 of record CAWAKJ010000001.1, read on the forward strand.
TTGGTGATGTTCCGGAGGTCCGCGTCAGAGATTGCAATTTCTTCAAGGAAGACCCGGCCGGTTTCGACGCTTACACGGCCGAGGAGCGTGTCTTCGGCCGCCCGCGGCTGCTCGAAAATCTCCTTGAGCATGAAATGGCGGTAGCCCGACTTCTCCGCCATGATGGGGTCCCACAGGACCCGTTGTGTCACCTTGGAAACCGGCGTGCCGGCGAAGTTCGTGAACTCCACGCCGCGCCGGGTGATGACGGCCATTTCTTCGTCGCCGAGGAAGACGACGTCGCGCGTGTGGCTGAGAATGGCCGGCGTATCGGACGCCACGAAAAACTCGTTCTCGCCGAGGCCGACGACAATCGGCGGGCCGTTGCGAACCGCGATGATCTTTTCCGGGTCGTCGGTCGAGATGGCCACGAAGGCGAAGAGCCCGCGCATCTGTAGTAGTGCCTGCCGTGCCGCATCCTCCAGCTTGTGTTGGGGTCTGACCCCCGTACTGGTACGGGGGTCAGACCCCATGTGCTTCATGTGGTGCTCGATCAGATGCGCGATGACTTCCGAGTCGGTCTCGGTGACGAAGGTATGCCCGAGTTTCTGAAGCTCGCGCTTCAGGTCGAGGTAGTTCTCGATGATGCCGTTGTGCACGACGACGATCTTGCCCGTGCAGTCCTGATGCGGATGGGCATTCTCTTCGGTGGGGCGCCCGTGCGTGGCCCAGCGCGTGTGGCCGACGCCGTAGAGGCCGTCGAGCGGCTGCGTATCGAGGACCTGCTCGAGGTTGACGAGCTTGCCCGCGCTGCGCCGCCGTTCGATCTGCCCGCCGCGGACGACGGCGACGCCGGCAGAGTCGTACCCGCGGTACTCAAGCCGCCGCAGTCCGTCCAGCAGAATCGGCACGACTTCCTTGGGGCCGATATACCCGATGATTCCGCACATACTTTTTACTTTCTACTTTTTACTTTCCACTTTCTTCTTCACCCAATCGTCGATATTCCGCTGCTTGCCTGCGCTCACTGCCAGGGCCCCGGCCGGCACGTTCTCTCGAAGGGTGGTGCCACTGCCGACATAGGCACCTTTGCCCACTGTCACCGGCGCAACCAGTTGCGTGTCGCTGCCGATGAACGCGCCGTCGTCGATGGTCGTGAGGTTCTTATGCGTGCCGTCGTAGTTGCACGTGATCGTGCCCGCACCGATATTGACGCCCTCTCCGATCACCGCATCCCCCAGGTAGGAGAGATGCCCGGCCTTGGTACCTTTGCCGAGGGTCGATTTCTTCAGCTCGACGAAGTTGCCGATGTGGACCGCGTCGTGCAGGTGCGTCTCCGGCCGCACATGAGCGAAGGGCCCGATGGTGACGCCGGTGCCAAGACGGCCGCCGTTGATGACACAGAAATTCTGTACCGTCACACGATCGTCGAGCACCGAGTTGATGATGCGCACTCCTGCGTGAATCTCGCACGCCTGGCCGATTCGTGTCTTCCCTTCGAGGTGCACGCCGGGATGAATCACCGTGTCGGCCCCGACCACGACGTCGTCGTCGATGTAGGTCGTCGCGGGATCTTCAATCGTCACCCCTGCGGCCAGGAGCTCTTCGTTTTTCTTCTGTCTCACGATCCGGCTCGCTTCTGCCAGTTCTGACCGGCTGTTGATGCCGCGGATCTCGTCGGGATCCTCGAGCATGACCGTTTCGACTGCGCGCCGCCGGCGCCGGTAGGTCGAAACGAGGTCTGTTAGATAGTACTCCCCTTGCGCATTACCCGTGGCGAGGCCGCGAAGCGCATCGAACAGGGGCGCAAGCGAGAACACGTAGACACCGCTGTTGATTTCCTTGATCTTCCGCTGTGCGGGCGAAGCGTCGCGCTCCTCGACGATGCGCGAAACACGGCCCTTGACGCGTACGATGCGACCGTAGCCGTACGGTTGCGCGACGACGGCCGTCAGCACAGTGGCGGCCGCATTCGTTTCTTCATGCTTCTTCACGAGCTGCGCGAGGGTGTCGCGTTTCAGCAACGGCACGTCGCCAGACAGCATCAGCACGAACCCGCTTTGCCCTTCGAGAATGCCGGCCGTCTGCAGGAGCGCATGGCCCGTACCAAGCTGCGGCTCCTGAGTGACGAACGCCAGATCGGGGTAGTGCTCGAGGCCCTTGCTGAGCAGCTCCCGAAGATGGCCCACGACGACCGTGATGGTGCGCGGCGCGAGCGACTGCGCCGCGCCGAGGACGGACTCGATCATCGGACGGCCGGCGACATGGTGCAGCACCTTGGGCCTGGACGACTTCATGCGAGTGCCCTTGCCCGCGGCCAGAATGACAACGTGGAGATCGGTCATGGGTGAGTGAGCGACAGCTGAACCGGCGATATGCGTTCGATGATATCCCTATCGCCGTGAGACGTGTGGATCCGCCGGGCTAGCGGCGTCTGGCAGCCTTGCGGCGCTCGACTTTGGGTGTCGCCGGGGCTTCGAGGACCGTCCGTACGTTGTCGAACTGGCGAAGGACCTCGAGGTCGGGGTCATGTCTGGCCAGCGAGCGATTGTCGGGATTGAGCTCGATGGCACGAAGGAGGATCGGGACGGCCTCGTCCACCTCGTCGCGCAGGGCGAGCACCGACGCCAGCATGTACAGGGCGTGATCGTGCTCGGGCGCCTCGCTGCTGGCGGTGCGAAGGTGTTCGAGGGCTTCGTCGTAGTTTCCGGCGTTGACGGCGAGCGTGGCGGCAAAAATCCGTTCTTCGGGCGTAGAGGGAGACGCAGCGCGCGGCGTCATGTGCCGCTCGCAGACGTTGAGATACAGCCGAACCCGCTCGTGCAGCTCACGTTCATCGGGGTATCTGGCGATGACCGATCGAAGAAGCGTCGAGGCGCGGGCGTATTCGTGCGCCTGCAGCGCAGCGACCCCTTCCTCGTAAAGCGCCACCGCTTCGAGATGGCCTGGCCGCGGAATAGGGACGGGACCCTGAACGACGTGAGAGACACGGCCCCGCTCGGCAATGCGAGGCGTGTCTATCGAACCGGCCGGGTCAGCCGGCTTCGGCCGGACGGGGCGGGGGCTGGCCCGCCGCTGCTTCGCCATATGTTGAGGTTGACCTGAAAGGGCGCTACGGTAACAAATCGGCGTTGCCAAGGTCAAGATGGGGTGGCAGCCTTGAGCCGGGCGAGGCGCGCGTACACGCCATTGGTCGATAGACCGAATTTAGAGGCTGTTTCGGCTGCGGCTCGGCGGGGCGAGAGCGCAGAATTGGTCAATTGATAGAAATATGACGCAAGATCCTGATCCGAAACCGTTTGTGCGTCATGCTTTACGATGGCTCTAGGGGCAAGCACGATCGTGAACTCGCCTTTCGCCAGAATTGCGAGCCGTGCCGCAGAGGCCGCTGCCGTGTGGATAATTTGCTCATGAAGCTTGGTGAGCTCTCTGGCGATTGTTATTGGTCGGTCACCCAATACAGTCGCCATTTCTGCGAGCGTCTTGGCAATCCTGTGCGGCGCCTCGAAGAAGACAACCGTTCGACGTTCGCTGGAAAGCTCAGCAAACCAGCGTTTTCTATCATTTAACCTAGACGGGGCGAACCCAGCAAAGACAAATTCGTCAGCAGGGTACCCGGATGCGGCAAGTGCGGTCAGCACGGCGCTTGGGCCCGGAATGGGCACCACACGCAGCCCTTCAGCAATGGCTTTTGCGATGAGCCGCTGCCCCGGGTCGGCCACGAGCGGCGTGCCGGCGTCCGATACCAGAGCGATATCGATGCCGTCGGCGAGTTTGCGCATCAAGTGCGGGAGTTTCTGATTTTCGTTGTGCTCGTGGAGGCTCGTTGTGGGCGTTGCAATCCCGAAATGCTTCAGAAGGTGATCGGTACGGCGTGTATCCTCCGCGGCCACGAGCCCAACGGATTTCAAGATTTTGACCGCACGCACAGTTATGTCATCAAGGTTTCCAATCGGGGTGGAAACGACATACAGGCTGCCAGGCATGAGAAATGAATGAAGGAGTGTCCGGCTTCAACCGGACGTAGCGGGACTAGAGTATTGTACCATTGTGAGTTGTCGGATTTTGGATATCGAAAACCGGGATGCGAGCTGCGGCCTAAATGATGCGTTCGTCCGAGCCATTTCACCATTTCGTCGACGACTATCTTTCCTATCTCCACGAAGTTCATCCGTCGAGCGCGACGCTGGACGGCGTTCATACCTACGACGACCACATTGAGGACTTCAGCCGCCACGGCGTCGATCAGCACATCCGTGCCCTGTCGGGCTTTTCGCGCCGGCTGCAGGACATCAATCTCAACGATCTGACGGCCGTCGAAAAGGCCGAGCATCCCATGGTCGCCTCGAACGTCCAGGCGAGGATGTTCGAGCTCGAGAAGATTCGCACGTGGGAGCGCAGCCCGCAGCTGTACTCGGATACGTTGTGCTCGAGCCTGGCGGCGCAGGTCGTCTTCACGCACGCGCCGTTGCCCGAACGCGCCCGGCGGGTGCTGTCGAAGCTGCGTCAGACCTCCCGTCTCGTGCAGGCGGCCCGCGACAACATCAAGGATCCGCCCGGCATCTTCGTCAAAGTCGGTCTCGAGACATTTCGTGGCGCGCTGAACTTTATCGAAAAGGATCTGCCGCGCGCGCTGTCGGCGCTCGACGACATGCATCTGCTTGGGGACCTCGCCGACGCGTCCACCGAAGCGGCGCAGGCGATCTCCAGCTATCTGCAGTACCTCGAGGAGGAAGTCGCGCCCAAGGCGCGAGCCTCGTTTCGTCTCGGGCAGGAGACGTTCGAGCGGAAGCTGGCGCTCGATGAAGGCGTCAGCATGGACGCCGATCGTTTGCTCAACATCGCACTGCGCGAATTCCAGGCGACCCAGGAAGAGTTCCGCACCCTCGCGGGCAAGCTGAACGGCGGCGATCCGATTGAAGCCTGGCGGAAGAGCAAAGAGGTGCATCCGGCGCCCGGCGGGCTGCCGGCTGCCGCGCAGCAGCAACTGGATGAGCTGAGCACGTTTATCGATCGCAACGGGATCGTCACGCGTCCCGAAGGCGAGTCGGTGATCGTGGCGCCGACGCCCGAGTTCTACCGGTGGTCGTTTGCCAGCATGTGGGTGCCAGGCCCGTTCGAGCAGAAGGCGACCCGCGCCTATTACTACGTGACTGACGCCGACCCGTCGTGGCCGGCCGACAAGCAGGAAGAGCACCTGCGGGACTTCAACTATCCGACGCTGTGGGCCATCTCAATCCACGAGGTCTATCCGGGGCACTTCCTCCATTACCAGTTCCTCCGCCGCGTCGAGTCCAAAGTGCGCAAGTCGATCATGTTCGCGCCCGCGTCGTTTGTCGAAGGATGGGCGCACTACACCGAGCAGATGATGGTCGAAGCCGGTTTCCGCCGCGACGACTACACGTTCAAGCTCGGCCAGCTCGCGGAAGCGCTGATACGCCTCGGACGCTTCATCGTGAGCATTCGCCTGCATGTGCAGGATTGGTCGGTCGAGCAGGGCGTGCGCTTCTTCCGCGACGAGTGCTTCATGGAAGAAAGCAGCGCGCGCCGCGAGGCCGAGCGCGGTACGTTCGATCCCACCTACCTCGTGTACTCGGTCGGCAAGCTGATGCTGCTGAAGCTGCGACGGGACTACAAGGAACAACAGGGCGCGAAGTACACACAACGCGCGTTCCACGATCAGCTGCTGGCCAACGGGACCGCCACTTTCGCCGTTCATCGCCAGTTGATGCTCGGCGAAGCGTCGGGAGACCTGCTGGAGTAGGGCCGGCAGAAGCCCGATACTATTTACGTCATGCCAATGTATGAATACCGATGCGACGCCTGCGGGCATCGCTTCGAGCGGATTCAGAAATTCTCCGATTCGCCGATAGAAGTCTGCCCGAGCTGTGGCGCGCACAGCGTGCAGAAGCTCCTCTCCAGTCCGGCGATTCAGTTCAAGGGATCCGGCTTTTACATCACCGACTACGCGCGCAAGGGTGAAAAGCAGACGGACTCGGCAGACAAGCCGGCGGCCACCGATAGCAAAGACACGAAAGATTCCAAGGGCGCGTCCTCGGACTCCAAGAGCTCTTCGGATGCGAAGAGTGCCACCGACTCGAAGAGCTCTACTGACGCGAAGAGCTCCACCACGTCATCGTCATCGACCGACAAGGCCCCGGCCAAGAAATAAAAAAGGGGACGGGAATAATTTCGGCTGATGCCGAACGAAATTATTCCCGTCCCCTTTTCTACTTCCCGCTGCGAATCGTGCTGCGGCGCTCGATGTTCTCGGAGCGGATATAGGCGCGAAACGGCTCGCACAGGTCGGGGCGACGCAGCGCGAAGTACACAGCGGCCTGCAGGTAGCCGAGCTTGTTGCCGGTGTCGTGACGCGTACCCTCAATCTCGCACGCAAAAATCTTCCGCTGTTGAAGCAGCTTCCGCAGGCCGTTGGTGAGCTGAATTTCCCCGGTCCGATCGCTGGCCGTCGCACGAAGCGCTGGAAAGATGTCGGGCGTCAACACGTAGCGTCCGATGATGGCCAGGTCCGACGGAGCTTCGTCGCGCGGCGGCTTTTCAACGAGATCGCGAACCAGATGGATGCCCTTGCCGAGATTGGCCGACGCGTCGACGTCCACGATGCCGTAACTCGAGACCTGATCGGGCGGCACGCGCTCGACCGCGAGCACAGGGCCACCCACCTGTTCGAATACGGCGATCATCTGCTTCAGCGCCGGCGGGCTCGCGTCGATGACGTCGTCGGCGAGGATGACGGCGAACGGCTCGTCGCCAACGAGGTCGGCTGTTACGAGCACCGCATGACCGAGGCCGAGCGGCTCGCCCTGGCGAACATAGGCGACGTTGATCATGTTCGAGATCTTGCGGATTTCCTCCAACTGGTCGAGTTTGCCTCGCTGCTGGAGAAAGCTCTCGAGCTCGACGTTGACGTCGAAGTGATCTTCGATGGCGTTCTTGCCTCGTCCAGTGACGATGATGATGTTTTCGACACCGGACTGAACCGCCTCTTCGACGCCGTACTGGATGATCGGCTTGTCGACGAGCGGCAGCATTTCTTTCGGCTGCGCTTTTGTTGCCGGAAGAAATCGGGTGCCGAGACCGGCGGCGGGGAAGACGACTTTGCGAACGGATGATTTCACGGCGCCTATTCTACTGATAACGGGCGCCTTTGCGCCGCCCGCTTTCGCGCCGCACAACGCTTCGTCGAGGCAAGCCGGGCGGTTGGCAACCAAACCGGCGGTTCGGTCGATATCGGATAGGATTTCAGAATGCTTGATCCAGCTTATGTGCGCGAGCATCAGGAGGACGTCAAGCGCGGCCTGCAGAGCCGCGGCATGAACGCGGATGGCGAGCTCGAGCAGTTGGCGACGCTCGAAAACCGGCGCCGCCGCCTGATTCCCGAGCTCGAGGGGCTGAAGCGGGATCAGAATGCGGCAGGCGACGAAGTGGCGCGTGCCAAGCGACAGGGCAAGGATGCCTCAGCTATTTTCGAGGCGAACCGCCAGCGTGCGCAGCAGATCCGGCAGCTCAGCATCGAGCTCGATCAGGTCGAACAGCAGCGCTCGAACCTGCTCATGTCGCTGCCAAATGTGCCCCATTCCAGCGTGCCGATCGGCAAGAGCGAGGCAGACAACGTCGTCGTGCGCACCTGGGGAGAGCCCCGACGCTTCGATTTCGAGCCGCTGGCGCACTGGGATCTCGGGCCCGCGTTGGGCATTCTCGATTTCGAACGAGCGACGAAGATGTCGGGTGCCCGGTTTGCGGTGCTCCTCGGCGCGGGCGCCCGGCTTTCTCGTGCCTTGACCGACTTCATGCTCGACCTGCATACGCGCGAGCACGGGTATCAGGAGGTCGTGCCGCCGTACCTCGTCAATCGCGCGTCGCTCGAAGCCACGGGCCAGTTGCCGAAGTTCGAGGCCGATCTGTTCAAGATTGCCGGCGAGTGGGATCTGTTCCTGATTCCCACGGCAGAAGTGCCGCTGACAAACCTTCACCGGAACGAGATTCTGAACGGCGAGGTATTGCCGCTGAAGTACACGGCCTACACGCCCTGCTTCCGGAGCGAGGCCGGTTCATATGGCAAGGACACGCGCGGCCTCATCCGTCAGCACCAGTTCGAGAAGGTCGAGATGGTGAAGATTACACATCCCGACACGTCGTACGACGAGCTCGAGGCGATGACCCTGAACGCGGAAGACGTGCTCCAGCGGCTCGGCCTGCCGTATCGCACCGTCGTCTTATGCACGGGCGATGTCGGGTTTTCGATGGCGAAGACCTACGACGTCGAGGTCTGGCTGCCCGGGCAGAATGCCTACAAGGAGATTTCGTCGTGCTCCAACGCCGAGGCGTTCCAGGCGCGCCGCGCCAACATCAAATTCAAGGTTGGCGGAATCGGCAAAGCGGAGTTCGTGCACACGCTGAACGGCTCGGGCCTGCCTATTGGCCGAACGCTGGTTGCCGTGCTCGAGAACTATCAGCAGAAAGACGGATCAGTCGTGGTGCCTGAAGCGCTGCGTCCCTATATGGGCGGGCTGGAACGAATCACGCCACGGTGAATTGTAGAACTCTGTCATGGCAGATGGCAGATGGCAGATGGCTGATGGCTGATGGCAGAAAATGCCATCCGCGCTCTGCCATCTGCGTCTCGGTCAAATGTTCGAGTACTTCGTGTTTCGAATCATCGCGAATCCTTTGATGAGCTCGCGGATGCCGTCATCCAGCGAGAACGCCGGCTTGTAGCCCGTGCGCTCGATCTTCTCATTCGAGACGATGTAGTCGCGGCGGTCGGGATCGTTGCCGATATCCGATTCGTGGATGACGAAGGAGGGAAGGTGCTTCTGAATCTGGTGGCAGAGCTCGAGTTTCGACAGGTTCGCATCCGACAGCCCGACGTTGTAGATCTGCCCCGCCATGCGATCGAAGTTGTCGATCGCGTGCAGGAACGCGCGGGCGACGTCGCGCACGTGTAGAAAATTGCGCTTGAACTGGCTCTCGAAGAGCACGATGAAGCGGTCGGTATAGGCGCGATACGTAAAGTCGTTGACCAGCAGGTCGAGCCGCATGCGCGGCGACATGCCGAACACGGTGGCGAGACGAAGGCTGATAGCCGCGGCGTGCCGATCGAGCAGCGCCCGTTCCACCTCGACTTTGTCGCGTCCATACAACGACACCGGCCGGATGGGCGTTTCTTCCGTGCAGAACTTGCCCGCTTCGCCAACGCCGTACCCGCTGTTGGTGATGGGCATGATCACGCGCTGGTTCGGGTTGATGAGCCCGAGCATGTCGATGATGGCCTGTTTGTTCGTAGACGAGGCGGCGAGCGGATCGCGATCGCAGAGCGGGGCGCCCACCAGCGCCGCGAGCGGGACGATGACGTCGGCGTCCTTCAGCAAGGGCCGTATGGTGGCGGTCGAGCGCACGTCACCGCGGACGACGGAGAAGTGCGGGTGTGCGCAGACTGCCGCGAGGCTGTCCTGCCCGTACATGAAGTTGTCGACGACGGAGACCTTGAATCCCCGCTCGAGCAGCGCAGGCACGAGAATCGAACCAAGGTACCCCGCACCGCCTGTTACCAGAATGTTCATCCCCACCCCTCCAGGACGTCGCGCAGGTGGTTCAATTCGGCGGTGATGTCGCGGGGGTGGTTGCCCACGAAAAACCCGCGCTCGTGGGCGATCGTAGCATTGGCGATGTCGCCGAAGATGTCGTAGTCGAAGAGCTTGACCGCGGCATGCTGGGGGAAACAACCGCCCATGATCATACGGAACTGCACGTCGGCCTTCCGCAAAGTGTCCATCAATTGGGTGCGGTCGAGATTCATGGCCGGATTCAGAATCATCGTAAAGCTGAACCACGAGCTCGAGCCGTTTTCGCGCTGAATGATAAACCGCGAATCGCCGCGGAACAGCTCGAGAAAGTGTGCGGCGTTCGTTCGGCGGATCGCCAGCATCGCGTCGAGCTTCTTGAGTTGCTCGAGTCCCACCGCGCCGGCGAGCTCGAGCGGCCGGACGTTGTACCCCGGTACGACGAATCGATACGCTTCAAAAAACGGGTCGTCCAGCGACTGGCCCTGGTTGAGCATCGAGTCGGGCGGTAGATCCCGCGCCCATCCGTGATTCCGGATGGCGCGTGCCAGATGATCGATTTCGGTGTCGTTGGTGACCAGCAGCCCTCCTTCCATCGTCGAGATGTGATGAGAGTAGAAGGTGCTGAAGGTATTGATGTCGCCGAAGGTGCCGGTGGGACGGCCGTTGAGACTCGCGCCCAGCGATTCGCAATTGTCCTCGAACAGAATCAGATCGTGCGCGTCGCAGAACGCGCGGAGACGATCGAGTGGAGCCGGGTTTCCGAGGGTGCTGACGGCGACGACCATCCGAGTCCGCGGCGTGAGCGCGGCCTCCAGCCTCGACACGTCCATGTTCAGCGTGTCGAGCTCGACATCCACGAAGCGAAGTTTCAGTCCGTACTGCTGAAGGGGACGGAACGTTGTCGCCGACGAAATCGCGGGCACAATGGCCTCATCGCCTCGTTGAAGTGGCCGCGACGATCGGGAAAAGAGCGTGGCGATGCCCACGAGGTTGGCCGAAGACCCCGAGTTGACCATGACAGCGTGCTTCATGCCGAAGCGGGCAGCGAAGGCATCTTCTAAGAGGCGTACTTGCTCGCCCATCGTGAAGCGGCCGCTTCGCAGGACACGCTGCATCGCGTCGAGCTCTTCCTGTCCCCAGCTCGTGCTCGAAAGCTCGTACGGCATCAGTAGCCCGCCAGCACCCAGACCGGCTCATATTGGCGAAGACGCGAGAACGATGGGTTCATCAGGTGTATCGTAACGGCCAATGCCATTCTCCGCTTCTACCGTCGGTCAGCGTGTTCTCTGCGTCGTTGCCATGATAGTGATGTCCAGCGCGCCCGCGCCGGCCCACGCGCAGAGCACGCCCCTCTCGTCGATTTTGCCCGAGCTGCTCGCCAACACGATTACGCTCTTGCCCTCGAACCTGCCGGATCAGCCGAATCACGTAGCGCATTTTCGCCCTGGAGCCGACCAGCTCCAGGTTCCGTCGCAGGTGAATCAGGCCCTGCTCAGAATGCTGTCCACCTATCCGCTGGGATCGCCGTCGGGCGGCTTCACCTACACCATCGACCCGGCGCTGGGCACGTTGACGCGAAGCAGCGAAAGTTTTGGTCCCTCGTTCGCCGAGCGCGCGCTCACAACCGGCCGCGGCAAGGTGAGTGTGGGCTTCGAATATCAGCACTCGGTCTACGACACCCTCGAAGGTTTGAACCTGCGCCGCGGCGAGGTGAAGTTCTTTATTCCGCACACCGACTGCTGCAGCCGCGGCGCCGCGCAGGCGCAAACGCCCGACGGCTCGCGCCTGACGCCCCCGTTCGAGGGTGATCTGATCGAAGCGACGCTCGGTCTGAAACTCGTGAGCGACGCGTCCGTCGTGTTTGCAACCTACGGTGTCTCCGATCGTTTCGATATCGGACTCGTGGTGCCCTTCGTGCAGGTCGGGGTCAACGCGAGCGTGCATGCCCGGATCGAACGGCTTTCAACCGTGCAGGACCCGAGCGTGCACCAGTTCGAGGGACCCGATCCCGACGAGCATTCCTTCGCGCTCGCAGGCTCAGCCGGCGGAATAGGCGACATCGTCCTGCGCGGAAAGTATGCGTTCAACCCCGAGAAGAAAGCGTCGATTGGCGTCGCCGTCGAAACGCGACTTCCGACCGGCGACGAAATCAATCTGCTCGGCACGGGTGGTGTGCAGACGAAGGTCTTCGGGATCGTCTCGATGAATCACAGCCGGTTTGCGCCGCACCTCAATGCCGGCTACACGTTCTCGACGAAAGGTGGGCTGCCGGGCGTCGCTCTGCCAGATGGGCTGCCGGGCGTTGCGCTGCCAGACGAGATCAACGTAACGGCCGGCTTCGATTTGGTCGTCACGCCGTCGATGACGATGTCGTTCGACGTGCTCAGCCGCACGCTGCGCGATGCCGGGCGCATGAGCCTTGCCGACAAAGTCTTCCAGTACGCAGTGGCCGGTACCGGAACGGGAGGAACCGGCGGTGGTGGGGGCGGCGGTGGCGGCGGGGGAACCACGCCGACGCCCGATACGACACGGCAGATCACGAAAACGGAGCTGCAGTTTCAACCGGGAAATTTGCAGTTGTATCTCGGCGCGGCCGGCGTCAGGTTCAGCCCGTGGCGAACACTGCTCGTCAGCGCCAATCTGCTGTTTCCGTTAACAGACGCCGGGCTCCGCGATCGCGTTACGCCGGTGATTGGTATCGATTACGTCTTCTGATCGATATCCATCTCTTACGGATTCACCCTCACGTCGGTGATGATCCATCCGCGCGAGTCCCGCTGCAGCCGGAATTCCGTCTCGGCTTTCAGGGTCTGCGGGCCTCCAACTCGCGGAACAATTTTTCTGGTGACAAGCGTGCGGATGATGGCCATGTTGTTCCGCACGTCCACTTGTGGCTGACCCACGTCTATCTCATAAGTCGTGATCGATTCGAAGGTCCGGCGGATGCTATCAACATCACTGGCCCCGCGCGGATAGATCCGCTGAACGGCTGATGCATCGCGAGCCGCGTACGCCTCGCGATACTGCCGAAGTGCAGCAAGCACTTCGTCGATCTCATCGACCGCCGTAGCCGGGTTGGGGAGCGTCGGCGCGGGTGTCGTGGTTTCCGCTTCGCGTACCGCTGCCGGCGCCGGGCTGACTGGCGTGGCCGCCGGTTCGATGCGAGACGGCTGCGGTAGTGGAACCTCGGCTGGCCCCGGTGGGGCAGCCGTAAGGGTGCTCGCCGTCGCGCTCGCGTTGAGACGGCTCTTGTCTTCCCGCCGGGTCGCAGCCGGCGCTGCAGAGGACGCAGGCGGGTGTGCAGTGCCTGGTGCCAAGTTCACACCAGCCGTGCCTGTTTGAGTGGGCGCGGGCTCTGATGTCTGCGGCTGGGCAGTCACTGCCGGCGCCGTGACTTCTCGTGTCTCAAGCGCAACCGGGCCCCTCCACATCCAGACAGCGCCCAAGCCGAGCACGAGCGCGAGCGCCGCTGCAGCTCCGACAAGGCCTGCCGTCATTCGCCGTGGACGCGAAACGAGAACGGCGGTGGCGCGTGGCGGCGACGCCGATGCCATGCTCGAACGAGACACTGGCCCAGACTCATCAATCGGGTCGAGCTGTTCACGAAACCGGCGCAGACCGTCGGCCAGCTCATCGAGGTCATCGAATCGTTCCGAGGGGTCCAGCGCCATTGCCCGCGAGACCAGCGCGTCGAGTCTCGAATCCACCCAAGGCAGCACGTCTGCCAGATGCGGCACCGGCCCGGCGGTGATGCGCGCGATGAGCTCGTGCGGACTTCCAACGTACGCCGGCTCGTACGCGATGAACTCGAAGAGCGAGCAGCCAAGGGAGAACACGTCGCTTCGGCGGTCGAGCGCCCCGCCGCTCAACTGCTCTGGCGACATATAGCGCAACGTCCCGGCGACGTGTTGCGTCACGAGCACTTCGCTCTTCAGCACGCGCGCGACGCCGAAGTCGAGCACCTTGAGCACACCACGCGAATCGAGCATCAGGTTGTCCGGTTTCACGTCGAAATGGACGACGTTTGCCCGGTGCGCATGGGCGAGACCCGCACACGCGCCCTCAATGAGTGCGAGCTTTCTACCCGGAGAGAAAGGCGCGCGCCGCTGGATCAGGCTCCTGAGCGTCTCGCCGCCGATGTGCTCCATCGCGATGTAAGGATTGCCCGCGTGCTCGCCGGCATCGAAGATCGTGACGATGTTCGGATGTCGAAGGCGTCCGGCTGCCCGGGCCTCCTCCACGAGGCGATGTCGCGCGTCCGGGTCGTCCATCCCGATGCCGATCAGCTTGACGGCAACCTCGCGGTCGAGCACGGGATCGTGAGCCAGGTACACTTCCCCCATGCCGCCGCGGCCGAGGAGCTTGATCGCTTTGTATCGTCCGATGAGCGTTGGCAGCGCTGTGCCGTCGCCGGAAGGAGTGGGCCCCCGGGTGATGTCGGATTCACGGGCGAGCGCGTTGGCGTTCGGGTCCATTTCGTCTCGATGTCCAGCCCCAAAACCACAGTAGACACCGGATCAGCACGCAAAGTCATCCTTTTCGACAGGTCCGTGGGTACAAGGAGCGCTCGTTGGCAGTAGGATGCGCAGGGTACCCTCGGATGGACGTGGCTGAGGAGGCAGAAATGAAAAACGTGAAGTTGGTACTATCGCTGGGTGTTCCGATCGCAGTGTTTGCCGCACTCCTGGGTTCGCCGGTTCCTTCGCCCGATCTCGTTGCGTGGAATCCGCCTCCTGCCCCGCTGACCTGTAACCTGACGCAGTACAAAGCCAGCCCCGGCCTGACAACGGCGGTCGAAGGCGATCTGCTCGCTGTGTCGTGGAACGGGCAGGGCACATCGCAGTTGCGGGCGCGGTTTGCAATAGACAACGGGACGCCGACCATTCGGGATCTGTCCGTTCGGCGCGGTACCGGCGAATGGGCGATGCTTGGGCAGAACTTGACGCCGGAATATCAGGTCACGACAGGCGTGCGTCGCATGTCGAATGATCAGTCGAATGCCTTGTCGAGTATTGGCATCGATGTCACCCAGGAAGTGATCGACAAGCACCGCTGGTACGCGTTCTGGGACGCGCCGCTCAGCATTCCCGGCTACTACCCGGCGACCGGCCGTGGCAGGGCTGGTGGCGCTGGCCCGGAGGGGCAGGCGCCGCCGAAACCGATACTGGGCCAGGGCGCGACCATCGCCGAACAGGCTGCAGCGCTCCAGTCGGGACAGCGCGGCAAACCGGGCTACAACCCGAATCCCAATCCTCCTGGCTTCACGGGTGGCCGTGGCTTCGGCCTGCCAAGGACGAAGGAGGAAATCCGCCGCGGTGTTTCCACGTTCTCCGTGTCGTCGTGCGACGTCAAGACCGACGGCGGTAGTCTCGCAGTGACGTTCCCCGGGATGAAGCTCGGCGTCTTCGAGGGCAATCTCCGCTTCACGGTTTATCGCGGGACGAACCTGATTCAGATGGACGCCATTGCGCGAACAAGCGAGCCCTGGGTGGCCTACAAGTACGACGCCGGCCTCAAAGGATTCTCGACGGCGACGCTGCCGAGAGTCATCTGGCGCGACACGGGCGGCTGGGCCCAGCAGCATCAGTTCGGCGGCCCCAAGGCGATCGGCCTGTCGGGTGTTCGCGCGGCCAATCGCCTGCTCGTGGCCGAGGGCCCGCGAGGCTCGGTCGCGACGTTCCCGCCGCCGCACACGTTCTTTTTCACGCGCGAAGTGGATGTGAACCTCGGGTACGTCTTCCATCGCAACGACGGCGGAGGGACATACAGCATCGGCATCACGATGCCCGAGGCCGAATCGGATACCTTCCCGCAATACGAGCAGAACTACGCGCTCTACAACGCGCCTCCTGGCACGTGGCAGAAGATGTCGACGTTCTTCTATGCCAGTCCAGAGGGGGGTGAAGCCACGCGGAAGGCGGCGCTGGCGTTCACGCACGACGATATTTTCAAGCCGGTACCGGGCTACAAGACGTTCGTGAACCACTTCCATCTCAGGGTGGTTGATCGCATGCGTGTCGGCGGGTTCGATACGCCGCTCCAGGATCTGATGGCGATGAAGTCGATCGGCCTCAACGTGATCGGGCTGAGCGATTTCCATGCCGACAGTCTGGCGGCCAACGACTACGGTCCGCTGCGCTTCCGAGATCAAAAGGACTACGCGGAAGTGTCTCGCCGGACGTCCGACAAGGACTTTCTCGTGTTGCCATGGGAAGAACCAAGCGTGGCCTTCGGCGGGCACTACAACATCATGTGGCCAAAGAACGTGTTCTGGTCGAAGCCAAACTCGGTTGGCGGAGGCCGTGGCGGTGGCGGCGGGCAGGCGAGCGAGCAGGGCGCACCCGCGCCGGCGCCAAAGGCACTTCCGTTCATGGAGAAGGACCCGACCTACGGCACGGTCTATCACACGGGCAATGCCGAGAACATGCAGCGTCTGCTCGACGCCGAAGGCGGCTACTGGTATCACGCGCATCCGCGCACGAAGTCCACGGCCGGCTTCCCCGACGCAACCTGGAGCACGAAGTATCTGAAGAGCGATCGGTACCTCGGCGTCGCGTTCAAGCCCGGCATGGGTCAGGACAACTCCGAGGCGACCATGTGCGAATGGCGTTGCTTCGACGCCGTGGACACGATGAACAACATGAACGCCGGCCAGGGCATCGGCCCGAAGTTCGTCATCGCCGACATCGACACGTACCGGAAGAGTCCCGAGGACGACCTGTACGCAAATTTCCCGGTCAACTATCTGAAGATCGATACGGTGCCCGGACCGGACCAGGACTGGAGTCCGGTGCTGAAGGCGATGCGCGACGGCAACTTCTTCGTCACCACAGGCGAGATCCTGATCAAGAACTACATGGTCACCGGCGCGGGCAATCAGCGGACGATCACCGCTGATGTCGAATGGACGTTCCCCATGGCGTTCATGGAAATCGTGACGGGTGATGGCAAGACCGTCAGCAAGCGGGTGATCTCGGCGACCGACATGCAGGCGTTCGGCACGCGGAAGCTCTCGATTCCGTTCGACGCCACCGGCAAGAAGTGGGTGCGGTTCGCGATGTGGGATGTCGCCGGCAATGGCGGATTCACTCAGCCGCAGTGGCTGGGGAGTGCGACGACCAACTAGGATCGACCGAGTTCGCAGATTGGCGGATTCGGAGATTGGAAGATTAGGAACGCTGGAATCTCACAATCTGCGAATCTGCCAATCTGCGAATACTCCTATCCACCAACTCCCTGCGTCGCTAAGTGCAGTGGCGTAAATAGTGCTAGCACGTAGTGACGGCACGGCCCTCATGCCGCTGCGCGGCCGGTTCGATATGACCGTTAGTGCCCTTGCGCTTGCTGCTCGTCCTCGTCGGAACTGCGCTGATTTGCCTTCCAGTGCACGCCTGGAACAACGGCCAGAAAGGCAACACCACCACCACGACCAAAGCGGAGTGCTCCAATCCGCCATACGGCACGCACGATTGGATCGCTGATCAGGCCCTCGAGCTACTGCCTCCCCAGGAGAAGGCATGGCTCGTACCGCATCGTGCGACCTACCTCATCGGGACGGAAGCGCCCGATCACCGGCTCATTCCGCTCTCGTGTGGCGTGCCGCATCGTGGCTATGACGACAGGTCCCAGGGACACAGCGTGGAATGGAACACCGGTGCGACGGCAATGCTCAACGACCGGCCGGCCGTTCGTGCGCAGCAGGAATTCTCCAAGGCCGTGATCGCGTTTGAGCAAGGTCAACCCGCTCACGCGGCCTTCTACCTCGGCGCGATGGCGCATTACCTCGGCGACTGCTCGCAATATGGCCACACCTATCCCGACGAGCAGAACCACGGGAACTATGAAGCCTGGGCGGCGGCACAGACGAGCTCGCGGACGGCGCCGGCATTCAGGGACTTCATCGAGCTCGATTCGCTGGTGCACCGCACGGCCTACACAGCGACGCGGCGAGTCTCACGCGCGGTATTTCTCGGCCAGGGCGAGATTTTGCCCGCGCAGAAGATGGATTCACTCTTCTCGAAGAAACCGCCAGCGTTCATGCAGAGCGTGGGGCGATCACTGAATGTGGGCGTGAATGAACTGGCCGATGTCTTACATACGTTTGTTCTGAATGTGATGGAAGAGGACGACTAACGGCGTCGCGATCTATCAGAACTCGACATTGATCGACGCGACGAAAAAGTGGTCGTCGGAACCTGGGCTGAAGAAGTAAAACACTGGCTCGATCTTCGATACGGTAACGCCCACCAGGAGGCCTCGCTGGATGTCGCGCGGCGCGCGATGGGCGCGGGTCCGCTGCGTCACAAGCCCTGCCCGGAGCCACTCCGTGGCCCACACGCTCACTTCCGACCAGTTATAAAGGAAGCGATTGCGGGGGTGGCTGACGTCGATGACGTACTCGCCCTCCGAATACACCTCGAGTCGTCTCCAGACGAGATTCAACTCCAGCGCTGGGACGATGCCGTCGATGCTCCCGCCGACAGCGCCGAACATCGGCGTCAGTTGAAGCGCGATTGTCGTTCCGAAGTCGAAGTTCCAGCCGATGAAACCCGAAACTGACCGTTGGGCCTCGTAGTTGTAGCGTCCTTCGAGGTGCAGCGCCCCGTGGTCGATGGCTACAGTCGGCTGGAGGTAGTTGTCCGCGTCCGGAAAGATGTACGACGCGGCGGAGGCGCGTATTGACCAGGGCGCGCCGACACTGGCCGACTGTGCCCGGGCTCCAGTCGAAGCGCATACGATAGGAAGGGTCAGAATGGCAATCGATCTCCGCATGGCGATACGCTGTCGCTTGCAATCTCATCACAGCCGACAACGTTGGTAAGTTCACTCCCGAACTGTCCTCGAAATCGTCCTCACGTCAGGGTCGAACCGTCGCTCCGCCAGTACGAATACGTGCCGCGACGTCTCGCAAAGGACGCCCCGGTTGACGAGAACCTCCACGATGACTTCACAGGTCTGGCGATCGAGTCCCCACAGACGTTGCATCTGACGTCCCGTTAGTTGCAAGCCCGGCATCTCACGATACTCGGCCTCTATGCGCGTGAGCCAGGTCGATATATCCAGTTGCATGAGCATGAGCCCCACCTCAACCAGAATGTGATGCATCGCCGTGATCCGCTCATGAACGCGATATGAACGTTCGTTCATCGATGAACCGGAATTAATTCGAGGCTCATCGCTGCTTCACGCGACGCTCGTCAAATACTCATAGATGACAACAGTCATCAAGGGCGCAATGGGGCGCGACGGGAGGTGAGTATGCGATTCTTCATGAGGACACTTGCAGCGACGGCGTTCATCGTGATGGCGAGCGGCTCGGCACGGGCCTCGACGTTCGAGGTGAAGGTGCCATTCCCTTTCCTCGTCCACGGCCAGGCGATGCCTGCCGGACAATACCTCGTCAGAGCATGGGTCCCCTTCTCGCCGTTGATTAGCACGACGCCGCCGTCATCCTCGCGATGTTTGTCCTGACGACGCCCGCATCGGGCCACGATCCTGCGGGCTCATCGCCGGCGCTCACGTTCCAGCATGTCGAAAATCGGTACCGGCTGACCAATATCTGGGAGTCCGCAACCGAGGGTCGGCAAATCTCGAGGGACCGGCAGTAACGGACATGTGCCAATCTGGCGAATCAGTCAGATTGGCACCCTACGCCCTCCGAAGCTCGTGACGGCATCCTGCTGAGTGTCGAAGCGCTCGAACACATCCAACAGCTTCGTGATGACGAGAAGGTCCGTGAGGCGCTTGGTGACGCCCATCAGTTTGACGCCGCCGCCGCGATGCCTGGCGGCGCTGAACGCCTCGACGAGCTCGCCGAGCCCGCGGCTGTCCACATACCGCACGCACGTGAGATCCAGCACGATTCGGCGCCGATTCTGATCGAGCAGGGCGCGGATGCGGTCGGCCAGTACTGGACCTGCCGCGTTCAACACGATGTCGCCATGTACCATCAGAACCGCGACATCGCCAATGGTTCGTTCGTCGATACGCATGATTCAGACTCCTCTCGAGCCATTTCATGCGATCGAGCTGAACGCCTTCTGAGTCGGGGATTAATTCGCGTTAACGCGAACGTCCGTTGTCGACACGTGCGCGCCGGTGTTCTCGCCGGCTTGGGCTACCAGCGTGTGGAGAGTGACGGTGAAGGTGCTGCCTTCGCCCTGCTTGCTCGTCACGTCGATTTGTGCGCCATGGCGGCCGGCGATCCACTTCGCCAATGCCAGTCCGAGCCCTGCGCCATCCGTCGGCCGTGAGCGGGATGAATCGGCCCGATAGAACCGGTCGAAGAGCAGGGGAATCGACTCAGGCGATATCCCCACTCCGCTATCGCTGATCGAGAGGCGGGCGCGTGTGTCTTTGGACGAAAGCGCCATCGAGATTCGGCCGCCCTCTGGCGTGAACTTGATCGCGTTGTCGAGCAGAATCAGGACCAGCCGCTCCAGCCATCCGGCATCGCCTTCGACCATGACCCCTGGAGGGGCCTCGCATGTCAGGGTCATCCCCTGGGCAGAGGCCACCGGCTCGATCTGCTCGGCCATCGCGGAACAGAGCTCGGACAAGTCGATTGGCTGGTGGCCGATCGTGATCTCTCCGGCCTCGGCCCTTGCCAATGTAAGAATCTGATTGATCAGTCGCGTGAGCCGGTCGTACTCGTCGATCTGATCGGCGATCCGCTCCCGCAGCTCATCAGCCGGGAGCGACTGCGTGAGGGCGAGCTCGGCCTCGCCTCGAAGGATGGCGAGAGGCGTTCTCAGCTCGTGCGCAAGCGCCGCGCTGAACTGCCGCATCTCCTCCACCGACGCTTCGACTCGGCCAAGCGCGCGATTGAATGCCCGGGTCACCTGATCGAGCTCGTCACCTGTCCCGCGATCCGACAACCGCTCGTGCAGGCTCGCAATCCCAATCCGTTGCGTGGCATGCGCCAGCCGGGAGAGCGGTGAGAGTGCGCGCCCGGCCAGCCAGCGTCCGAGGATCGCCGCACAGACAAGACCACTCAGGATTCGCCACAGCAATGAGCGGTCGAAGCCCACAAGCGTTCGATCGACGCGATCGAGCAGCTCGCCGACCTGTACCACATAGGCTTCGCGTGGATTCGGGGAAATGACGCTGGTGGAGAAGCGCATCCTCCCGCGATCGGTCTGCACGTCGCGGGAACCTGGACGTGCGCGGAATTCTGCGATCTCGGCAGGGGTGTAATGCAAACCCAGGGACTCGAAACCCGGCGACTGCGTGAGGAGGCGTCCACCATCTGCATCGTACACCTGGTAATAGCGTGTCGCGTCGGCGATGAACGCGGCTTGCTCGGGATCGTCCTTGTTGTACACGAGTAACGGGTACACGGTTCTGGAACTGAAGGTAGCCGTGCAGCGCGCGCGCCTTCTCCTCCACGCCTTCTGTTGCCGCCTGATCGAGCTGGCGTACCAGCGTGGAGTGATACACGACGCCAAGGCCGGTCAGGATCACAGCGAGGATCCCCGTGTAGACCAGTGTCAGCGACGTGCGAAGCGGAAGCGGCTTCACGTGGGCTTCTCCGTCAGCATGTAGCCGACACCCCGAACCGTGTGGATGAGCGGCCGCGCCGCGCCGCGGTCGATCTTGTTCCGGAGCGAATTGATATGCACCTCGACAACATTGCTGATGCTGTCGAAGTGAATGTCCCACACGTGCTCGATGATGTGCGAACGCGTCACCGGGCGGTCGCAGTTGTTGATGAGAAACTCGAGCAGCGCGTATTCCCTGGGCTTCAGCTCGATTGGGCGTCCGCCTCGCGACACTTTCCGGCGAATGGTGTCGATTTCGAGATCGGCGACGCGCAGCTTTGTGTCTCTCGGTTTCCCTCGACGGAGCAGCGCGCGGATCCGCGCGGACAGTTCCGCAAGGATGAACGGCTTGCCCATGTAGTCGTCTGCCCCGACGTTCAGGCCGGCGACCCGCTCGTCCGGTGACGACTGCGCGCTCAGGATCAGCACCGGCAGCTCGGCTTTGCTTGCGCGGATGTCACGCAGCACCTGAAAGCCGGATCGGCCGGGAAGCATGAGATCGAGCACGACGCAGTCGTACTCGATCATCCGGGCCTGCACGCCGGCCTCGTCGCCGTCGTTGAGCACATCGACCGCAAAGCCTTCTTCTCCGAGGCCCTTCTGGATGAAGCTCGCCACTTTCCGGTCGTCTTCAACGACGAGGATGCGCATAGATCGTTTGCATTCTAAGTCGAGGCCGACGGTCTCGTCCTTACCTTAACTGGAATTAATCATCCGATCAGGTTTGTCTCAGGTCGCCCACGTCACACTGGTTGTGGATGAACCCTAACAGGAGACGAGTCATGCGTTGCGCAATCAAAGCAGCCTTCATCGTCGGAATGCTCGTGGTCCCGGCCGTCGGCTCCGCCGCCAGCCCCGCGCCTTCACCTGCCCAGACAGCCGCTAAACGTCCACTCAACAGGTACCTGTCGCCAGCCATGCGACGACCGGCGTGGTGAAGTCCGTCGACGCCGGTTCTCTCGTAATTACCCGTTCGGGAAAGCCAGGAGGCGAGATGACCTTCGTCCTGAACCCATTGACCCATCGGGAAGGCGCGGTCGCGGTGGGGTCGACGGTGTCCGTTCGGTACCGCGAGGACGGAAAGACGTACATTGCAACGGCCATTACGGCCAAGCCAGCAAAACAGCAGGCTGCTCACAAGTAGGCTGACTCTGGCGATGACGGGTTTGATGGTTCGCGCGAGCGAACCATCACGGCTCGGGCTCGCTGCTGCCGGAAACCCCGGACAAGGCACCCGGAGGCAGTAGCGGGCCGAGCCGTCACATCGGTTCGAGCGCGATACCCCAACACTTGATGCAGGGAGGACGCAAATGCCGCCCGTTCAGCTGAATATCGAAGACTGGCTGGCGCTGATCCAGGCGGAGTACAGCGCGACGCCCGGACTCAGCCTCACCCCGGAGCAAGCAGAGCGTCTATGGGGCCTCGACGAGTGCACGTGCGGGGCCTTGTTCGAAGCCCTCGAGTTCGCCAGGGTTCTCCGACGCACGACGAAAAACACGTACGTGCGGGCGGTCGCATAGCGCGCGTGGCTCCTGGAGGTGTTGTATGAAAACTGTCATACCACGTCAGCGTATCCCGCGGTCGTTCCTTTCTGAAGCCGAGCGCCGCAATCTGATCAGCAAAGCGTTCGTGATCAGGCCCGATGCTGACGGCTACGAACATTTCGAGGTGCGTCCGGGTGTCGCCAGGCGGGATCTCGATCGAGCGCACAGCGAAATCAAGAAGCGGCGCCGTCTGTTAGCAGCATTTGTCTGGCCCGCTCCTGCTCCGGAGTCCTTTCGCGTGTGGCATCTCAATAAGAGCGAGGGTTGGAAGCCACAGGTCCACTACCTGAGCACAACACACAACACACCTGCGAGTCGCCAAGTGCGCGTCTCGGATCTCGTCAAAGAGGTCGAGGACTACAGGAAGCGCGCTCCCGCCGAGGTCTTCACACGCCTCCTCGCCGCGGCGCTCGACGGCTTGCGGCACACGTTCTTCCTCAACGTTACGAGTGAGGGCGATTGAGCCCATCGAGCCTAACGTGGGTCGGCAAACAACATCACCATATACCCAAGCTCGTGCCGCCCGACGCGGGCAAACCAGACTTCGGGACGCGAGTTCGTAGGGCTCGAGATTTCGACCTGCGCAATACGCCCCGGCGGAACCGGGCCCTTCAATATGTCGGCGATCGCCTCAGTGGTGACTTCCAATCCCGGCAGCGCGCCGATGTGTGCGCCTCCGGCCACGCGCTTCAAGTAATTGATGACGGCGCCAATCGCTTCTTTCGCTTCCTGCTCCGAGTCACCGTTATAGAACCAGAGCTGGATGCGGTTGAGCTGGTCGGCTCTGAACAGAAAGGAGATGTTCATCTTTCTGCCGTCGAACGTGTAGTTGGGACACTCGATGCCGCCTGTACGTGAGACATTCGTGTACGGGGTGCAATCGGCAACCCGGCTCACTTCTGCCTTCGACATGCCGAAGAAGTACCCTCCCACGCCACCGCGCTCGACCAGCCGCACACCGCTTTTGCCGCCGCCGCTCAGCGTGCCGATCTTCCATCGACCATCAACCAGCCGCCAGGCGATCGAGAATGCTCCGACTGGCGTCGTGGTCATGCCTTTGCTCGTGCGTCCGTAGATCCCGTATGTTCCAGAGGTCTGGCCCATCTCTCCGGAATCTGCTGTGGACGACGTTTGAATCGTCAGCGCGAGCGTCAGCTCGCGGCTGAACAGGAACGGCGACCATTTGTCGAGAATCGCATCCGGTCCGTGCGCTTCGACAGGCAGGAAGAAGACGGCGTCGCTGGCAAGGAGCTGCCGGAAGGCCTCCCGGTCGGGAGCCGTCAGCGCCTCGATCAGCGCGCGCTCTGCCGATTGAAGCGGCGGCGCAGATGCCGGCTGAGCGGCCAGCGCGGAAGCATTCAAGAAGAAAACAGCGGTGGCGAAAAGGCGGGCAATCACATCGGCCTCCAGAGGCAGGGCGTCGAGCAAAGCACGATCCAGCCGACTCTTGAAGGATTTGTACTGAAAGTGCGGTGAACGCCCCCGATCTTTGTTACGCCACCTACAGATGTGTAACGCAGCAACGAGGGCAACGAGGATTGCTCGAGAAGCTCGGCATTCACGCGCGCTGAAGGCCGTCAGTCGAGCTGAGCAATCATCACCGCGTAACCGTCCGGGTCCTGCACTTCGAACTCTCCGATTGGCAGATAGAAGGGATGTGTGAGGGGGCCGGCTTCGATGCCGGCGGCGATGACCTCGTCGCGAAATGCGATGACGTCGTGCACATACAGGTAAAAGAAAATCCGCTGCTCAGACGATACGATCGGTTCGTCGGTCTTGTGCAGCATCAGGTTCGCCTTGCCGGCATTCAGCCAGACCCAGATCGGATCGGGCACGTTCTCGAGATGCTGGTTGGCGATCGCAAAGCCGAGCTTCCGATAGAACGCCACAGATCGCTGAACGTCCTTGACCCGCGCATATGGGACGAGCGCTCGATGGTCCATGACACTCCTGTGGGACTGCTCCGGCAGACGAGTTCAGGGTGTGCGGGCATCAGAGAGCACGCGCACTCTGTCGGCCACTGGACGGCGCTCGGCTACGCCCCGATACCACACGCTCACACGAATGCCGGGTTTGATGGCGGCAGGATTGCCCTCGTACATCGTCGTCTCGCGCAGCGTGACGGGAAGCCTCATCCCGGGATGGGCGACCAGCATCCACTCGCCTGCGTGGATCTCGGCGACGGTTCCCGTGGCGACGTGCTGGGTTGACGTGCCTCTCTCGGCCAATACCAACAGCACCACAAACCCGACCGCCAGCAGTGCGATGAACATCCTCATGGGTGCTACGTCGTCACTGATAAGGATGCCATGATTCGGCACTCTCACAGTGCTCTCACTGTGCCGGTAGTATCATGGAGTGTTATCGATTGTTACCGAGTCGATTTGTCGAGCAAATCGCGCGGAGAGATGGCCGAGTGGTCGATGGCGGTGGTCTTGAAAACCACTGAACCGGTAACGGTTCCGGGGGTTCGAATCCCTCTCTCTCCGCCAACCTTCGCTCGCGTGACATGTGGGCGAGCTACGGTTGGCAAGCCAGCGAGCTCACTCCAACGACAGCGAAGGCGGACGGCTCTGCAGGCCAGGGACTTGTCACATCAAAAAGTTACGGAGGCTCGCTGTGACCGAGCGAACATCTGAGCGCGGCAACTATCCCCGAAGTATCCCCGCACGCACAAAGCAGCCCATGAAGCTCCGTCATGCACGATTGATTTTGCTCATTTGGTTCGGTGCATCGCTCGGCACATCCGGCCAAAGTCGCGAGATGACGATCCCTGAGATTGTCAAGCTGACTGGGAAACCGGTTTATCAAGTAACGCTAGCAGAGTACTTACCGCAAACGCTGGACGAGATAGTCTCCAAGGCTGATTTGCTCGTGCATTGCACGGCCGCGTGATACGTTCGCAAACCTATTTGACTGGTGACCAGACATCGCTTCGAACGGACTACGAGCTGTCGCCAATTCTCCTTGGCGCGAGGAGCGAGGGCTTCAATTTCAGGACCCCTCAAGTGTCATCGCCGATCACAGTTGTCAGAGCCATCGGCGACATAATGATTGACAATGTACGGGTCCAAGTCCTTCAAAGTCACTTGCGGTTCTTCACTGTTGGCGAAGAGTTGCTATTGTTTCTTCGATACAACAAAGTGATTGATCGGTACGCTATCGTGGGCAGCGGGCATTTTGGGATCAAAGACAATACCGTTTACCCATTGACCTCGCATGATCGCCACACGAAGTATGGAGGCTTGACTGTGACGCAGTTCCAAGCTGAAGTTATTCGAAGCGTTGGGACCAGTCCTCCTTCCCCCATTCAGGCCATCCCGTAACCGGTTCAGTACCGCGGTCACGGCTGCGGCCCGACCACGAGCACACCTGAGGGCGACACCGTCACCTCCGCGCCAGAGGTGCCACCGACAATCACCTCGCCGCCCACGCGATCGATTCGGAGAGGCATGTTGGGACGCAGGTTGAAGATCGCGTGACGGGCGCCTGCTAGGCTCGGTTCACGATAGCGCAAGGGCAACACAGGCTCGCCGCCACGGTCTTTCATCCACATCAAAATCCAAGGGTTGCTCGGACTTTCGACGACCGCGCCAATCCACGCCCCATCGGCGCTGGCCAGCGGCGTGGCTGCGGTGGGCGTCCCGAGGGTTCGCGAGTCGCCAGGCTGGAGTACGTGGAGAAACACGTGACGGCTCGTGCGATCCATCGGCCACGTTTCAATCCGTCCCCAACCCAGGTACTCGCGCGATCCGTCGGTCATCGCTGGTGTACCGAATGGCGTGCCCCCATCGAGATCCTGGAATTCCCGATCAGGACCGCCGAGAATCCGCATCCGGACGCGGTCGGGCCACACCGGGGTCACAAAGAGCGCCCCATGGGTATCCGGAGACTCGAAATCATCCGTTTTCAGCCCGCTGCGTTGATTCACGACCCGCGCAACAGGCCGTCCGGAGGCCTCCCAGATGCCGGCCTGTGTTGCTTGCCCTCCCGCCAAAAAGTCAGATTGGGCAGCTGTCCAGACCTTCCAGATTGGTACGTCCGCTTCGTTGCGAAGAGCGACTCTATCGAGCACGACGACGTACTCGCTGTTGGTGGGACCGCGCAGATACACGAGCTCGCGTTCGACAGCATCTCCACGCTCGGTCCAGGCGAGTGTGGCATCGAACGCCACATAGTCTAATGATCCGCCGATCTCGTCCGCGATGATCGCACCGCGCAGTTCGATTTCATCGAGTCCACGCTCGAGCCAGAACGGGTCGAACGTCTTCGCCGGGGCGAACTGCAGAATCGACTCGGCTCCCCGGCGGATACCGATCACGTTCCGCGCCAGGTTCGTGCCGACGAAGTTCTCAACGACTCCTTCGCCGCTCTTGCCGTTCCCCGCGTGCAGGATCAGATTACCGAACTTGTGCAGCGTGAAGTCTCCGGCATCGGTACGAGGCTTATGCCCGTACATATCCCACGGCGTCGCCCAGGCGACCAGCTGCGTTGCGGATGGAGTCCAGTCGCTGCGAAATACATACTCGCCAAGGCCCAACCGCAGACTCGTCGGGACCACCGCCTGTGGCGGCGTGGCTGCGACGTGACGATCCCCGAACAGGAACCAGTAGAGTCCGGCGTTCACCCAGAGCTCTCCGCGGCGACGCATCTCGTCGGCGCACGATCGCTGCTCGTGTTCGCCAAGATGCAGCCATCGGGCCAGTCCGGCGCGGACGTCGCCCGCCCGGGCGAGCATGCCCCCGGTCAACTGCAGGCCGCGGCACCCGATGCCCGCGATCCCGTCGCTGATCACGCCCCAGCGTTCGAGATAGCGCCGGCCGTTGTCCGACGATTGTCCATGCGGCTTGATATTGGCCGCCACGAACGCCGGATACTGTGCGAAGAACGGTACGTCCACGAAGTAGTTCGATCCCAGGGCCGAGGACATCAAGGCGAACGGCAGGCCTAAGTTCAGGTGCCCTTCCTTGAGGTATCCGCCGGATCCTTCGTGCCAGCCGGTACCTTGGCCATAAAAATACTGGAGCTCGACCAGGACCCGGTCCGTCCACACGCGATCGAACGTCTCGTACAGCGCGGCCTGCGTCGAACTGTCGGGGTAACTATCGCCGTAGAAGGCCAGAATCCCGAGCGTGTCGTGAATGTCGGCCGATGCGACGTTGTTGACGACCATGCTGTTGACGCCGTTCGCGGTCAGCGGATCCTTCCCTCGCCAATTCTTGGCCCAACTGCTGACGAAGGCGTCGACCACGAGTCGCCGTTCGGGTTCGGCCCAGTGCGAGGCGCACCAGTCGTATGCCGCGATGACCGGGAAATGCAGTGGATTCGAAAGGTCTGTCGCGATCGCGCTGTGCGACTGCCCATCTCCAGCGGCGATTGCAGGCAACAAGCGTTCGGCGTACGTCCACGAGCGCTCGCACAGCTTCCTGGACGTGTCGATCGCCGCGCCGAAGCGGAACCCGCGAGATCGCAGCTCGTCCGGCTCGAGAACAGCGAGAAGCGCGTAGTTGAAGGCTCCCCAGGGATTCTCTACCTTGCGCTGGTCCTTGGACAGTGAGGGCCCAGCCAGCAGATCGATGAATTCCTGCAGTTCCTTTGCGTAGTGGCTCGCCAGGCGGTCGCGAAGACCGGGCAACTCGCCGCGCGTGATGAAGATGCGCGGGTGCTCCCCGCGCGCTATCGGGCTTCCGGGCGTGGGTGCAAGAGTGTGTGCCGCCTTCGATCCGGCAACCAAAGCTGGCAATGGAGAGGTTGGGGGGCGCGCTGCGTCGTTTTGTCGTGCCTCGTCATTCGATCTCTCATCGGTCGCCCAATCGCTCGTGAAGATCTCCTCCAGAAAGAAATAGGCGTCATCGTTCCGCATCTGAATAGCGATTGCGCGCGGGATCGCCGCGGAGGATTCTGAGTCGCCGCCGGGGCTGCCCAGATGAACAAACCGGTTTCCGCGAAGGCTCGCGAGCACCATCCCGCTGTGGATGCCACCCGTTGCGGGGTTGGCGAGCTGCGCCTCCAGATTCAGACCCTCTGCAAAAGCGACGGCGTTCACATGGCGGACCGTGGCACCGTTACCGCGCGGATCAGCCGGATCGTCATCGACGCGGTCCAGCAGAATCCGGACAGCCGCTCCACGACGTGCGGCGGCGAGGTACGCCTCCAGCCGAGGATTGGGATGCCCCGCCTCATGGAGCTGCTCGACCAATACGGTGTCACCCGGCCCGGCCCGGTTCACGAGATTCAGCAACGCATCAAGTTCGCTGAGACACCGCTCTGGGCATCCGGCCAACGCGACCGGTACCGGTCCCGCAAGATGAAGTGGTGCGTTCCGGACGACACGGTAATTGTTTTTCCCGGATGCACGGGTGGGCTGAAACGACGCGGGCGGCACGCCATGTGGCGGGTGAGAGAGGGTCCAACGAAGCAGAGTGTGGGATCTCGTCGGTTTGAGCGCCTCCGCAAAGATTGCCTTCAGGTGAGCGACGATTGAGGGCTCCATGAGGAGCACGTAGATACCGCGGCGACCCGGATGGGTGAGATCCTCGGAGCCGACGAGCACCCTCGCCTCGTCTACGATGATGAATCGCGCATGCTGGGGGGAGACATCGGCGGCCGTTCCAGACGGCTGTCGTAAGAAGACGGCTCCTCCTGCCTGTTCGATGTGTTGAGCAGCCCACCGGTCCTCGTTTGATATTTCGCCGGTGCGCCCACGTTCCAGCAGCACCCGGACACGAACGCCAGAGCGCTGCCGCGCGACAATCGCATCGACCAGATCGGCATTGTCCAGCGTGTGAACCCGGATATCGATACTGGTGGTGGCTTCGTCTATGACGGCTCTGATCTCCTCGAAGAGGTGATCCGGAGCGACAAGGATGCGAAGTTCGCCCGTTTGTGCGGGTTGCGAGGATGGGACGTCAGTCGCCCACGCAACGAGCAGGGCGATGATGGCGGTGAAAGCAGCGCGGCGCGCCAGTGGCGTCTTCATGAGGGTTCGTGTGCGATGGCGCGAGGCAGAGGAAGGTCCTAGCGTCCCATCGACCGCATGTGCGGTCAACTACCTGATCGGGTTACTCAGTTGGTCTAGAAGGGCTTTAAGGACGTGAGTCGGTGGTTGATGGTTGCCACAACCACCAACCACCAACCAATTAGTACCGCGAGCTGCGAGACCTGTCGTTCAGTTGAAGCGACTGCACCGAGCGATTGAAGATCTGACGATAGGTAGTGAACTCTCGCGCAGGTGCCACGCCAACGACAAAGAACAGGCTGCCGTCACTCATCTGAGTGGTGTAGAGCGCGATGCGCTCCGGTTGTCCCGTCGCATCGGAAACATTGGTCAACACCGTCGCGAGGCCGTTGCGGCCGCCAATGGTCACGTTGCTGAAGCTGCCCGACTGCTGCAGCTGCGGGTTGCTCTGGGCAAGGCCCTGAATGAGCTCATTGGTCGCCGTGCGCAGATTGCGCGCGTTGCTGCTTTCGAGACCGACCTGCAGGCCGTGTGTGAACACGTTCTGGCCACGATAGTCGCCGTAGCCGCCTTCCGGCGCGAACGTCACAGAGTTACTGTTATTGCCCTGCAGCTCGCGCCAGTTCGATGGCACCGCAATGCGAAAGAGATTGCCGCCGTCGAACGTCTGATAACGGCTGGAAGGCGGATCGACCTGGCCCACGCGATAGTCTTCCGTTCGCCCACCCGTTCGCCGGCCGCCGCCCGTTCGGCCACTGCTCCGCTGCGCGACCTGCTCGGTGGTTGGCGCGGGCGCCATCCGCTGCAGCCGCGACTTCACCTGCGTGAATTCCTGCGTACTGCGAATCGGATTCGTCACGCGCAGTTGCGCAGCCTCCTGATTGATCGCCTCATAGCGGTTGCTCGGGTTTGGATGGCTGCTCAACCACTCGGGCCCGCCATTGCCGCCCTTGGACTGAATCGTCTGGAACATGTTGGCCATGTCACGCGGGTCGTAGCCGGCACGCGCCATGATTTGCGCGCCAAGAAGATCCGACTGCCGCTCGTATTCACGGCCGTACTTCAGGAACGCCGTTCCGAAACCAAACTGCGATCCGAGCGAGATGGCCTGCCCCGCGACGCCGCCGATAATCGCACCGGCGATCTGACCGAGGATCGATCCCACCTGATACGGCGTCGCCTTGCCTGCCTGCGCCGTGCCGTGGCGAAGCGCCACGTGGCTGATTTCGTGCGCCAGCACGCCGGCAACTTCACCTTCGTTCTTGGCCGCCTCGAGCATGCCGCGATTGATATACATCGGTCCGCCCGGAAGGGCGAACGCGTTGAGGTCGCTGACGTTGACGACATCGAACGTGTAGCGGAACTCGGGGTGTTGGAATTCACCCGGAATATTGCCGGCCAGGCGTGCGCCGATGCGCTCGACGTAGTCGTCGACACCGTCGTCTCGCAGAATCGGCAGCTGCTCCTCCACCTGCCCGGCCGCTTCACGGCCGGCCTCCACGTCTTCTTCCACTTTGTACTTGTTCTCGGGCGCGACGATCTTCGTCTGCCCGAAAATGAGGGAAACCGATGTGAACAGCGCGACGAACGTCGCGGCCGCACGCGCGGTTGGGTGGTGTTGAAGTCTTCGCATCATGATCCTTCTTAAAGCAGGGTACGTGCCAAGTAACGAACCCAGTGTAAGCCCGTCCCATTGCGATTGCCCCAGCCGCTATTTCTCATTTTCAGGACAACCTCAATCCTGTGATCGCCCGTGACAAGTACCGATGTTCGGCCGGGTAATTCTTTCCTGTTTGGGGCCCGCGGCGGGTCTAAACCATTGAAAAAACGGGATTGCCGCGCTGGTACGCAGGTTGATAATGCACCGCCGGGCATCCCCGACCCAAGGAGGTATCATGCGATTGGTAACTACGCTCGTCGCGCTCGCACTCGCGCTGAATGTCGCGGTGTTGTCCGGCCAGGGCCGGGGCAACGGTCAGGCGAAAAAGCAGACCCCGGCGGTCACTCGAGTGAAAGCCGACACGACAAAGGGGCAGGCCAAGGCGGCCGCAAAGGCAGAGACCCGGGCCGCAAAGGCAGAGACCAAGGCCGCAAAAGCAGAGACCAAAGCGGCGCGAAAGACGGGAACCGTCGCGACGACGACCACGACGCCGGGCACCGAGATTACGCCCACCACGCCGACGACCCGACCAGTAAAGAACCCGAAGCTCGAGGCGAGGCTGCAGGGTATGCTGCCGCCCGACGTCACCGTTCAGGACGCGATGGCTGGATTCAAGAACTGGGGGCAGTTCGTTGCGGCGGTGCATGTGTCGAACAACCTGAATATCCCGTTCGCCGATCTGAAGGCGAAGATGACCGGCATCACTCCTGGCCCCACGCCGGGGACGACCGTTCAGGGCACAACGATGTCACTCGGCCAGGCGATTCAGTCGCTGAAGGGCACATCCACCGTGCCTGCTACCCAACCGCTGACGACCACGACGATCCAGACGGAAGTGAAAAAGGCCGAGGATGCGGCCGGCACCGATCTGCGGCGGACCCGTGATCGCAGCTAGGCTCGCCGGCGTCCTTATTCTTGGCGCTCTCGTTGCCGGCCCTGCGTTCGCGCAGGGCCGCAGCGATTCGGCGCCCGGAAAAAACAAGGACAAGCCGGCCAGAACCATCGATCCGAAAGCAACCACACGGGCATCGGGCAGTGGGCTAGCGTCTCCGACGACCGCGACCTCCGCGACGAGCGCTCCCGCGGCGTCGGCCAATGCAGCGGTTTACTACGGTTCGTGGCTGGACGATGCATCGATCGTGGAGCCAGGCGACATCTGGATAGGGCTTGCGACCGGCTACTGGCGTGGCGAGAGCAACCGCCAGTTTGATGCTCCGGTCGCGAGCGCTGCAGTGGGCATCGGCCGCCGGTTTCAGGCGGGCGGCAGCCTGTCGTTCTATCACTTCCGCGACGCGGACGGCATCTCCGAAAATGGCTTCGGAAACGTCTCGTTGTACGGCAAGGTGCAACTCCTTGATCCGTATCGCGCGGAGAATGCCATCGGCGTCGCCCTCGCGCCACTCATCGAGCTGTCGCCTGGCAGCCAGGACCGAATCGGCTGGGCCTTGCCCGTAAATGTCGAAGCACATCGCGGCGAGCTACGACTTTACGGCTCGGCCGGGTATTTCTCGCGCGGATCGGTTTTCGGCACAGTCGCAGCCGACCTTCCAATCAGCTCGCGCCTTTCCCTTAACGCATCGTTCGGTCAGTCGTATGCGAGGGTCGGCACGCACCAGACTTCTCTCGGGGCGGGGATCTCGCTCGGCGTCAGCGCCACGAGCGGTCTTTACCTCGGATTAGGCCGCACGTTCATGCCCACTGAAGTTGGCCCTGGCGGGGTTTCGCTGGCCGGGGGAATGTCCTTCCTGCTTCCCGAACCAAAAACTCCTTAAATTTCAAGACGTTACACGTCTTGGAACCTTCCGAAGGCTCCTCCCGTCTAAAAAGCGGGTATATTTACCGGTAGGTATAGTGACCAAGGTACAAGACGACCAGCACGCCGGGACCTCGGCCGAGCGAATTCTCACCACCGCCCTCGACCTGTTTGCCGTCAGAGGCTACGACGCGACAGCGGTCAGAGAGATTTGCGAAGCCGCCGGCATCACCAAGCCGACTCTCTACCACTTCTTTGGAAGCAAAGACGGTGTGCTGCAGGCCCTCGTGCATGGGGGATTCGAGCAGTACCGCGCGATGGTGCAAGCGGCCGTGGAAACTCCTGGGCCGTTCAGGGGCCGGGTAAAGGTACTCGCGCGATCGGTGTTCGAGAGCGCAAGCCAGAAGCCCAGGTTCTGGCGATTCATACATGGCGTCATCTGGGCGCCTCCCGGCACCGCTCCATCGCAAGCGGAAAGTTGCAGCGAGTTCTACGACGGCGTGGTGGGTACGCTCGCGGCGGCGGCGCAGGAAGCCGTCGCGCGCGGCGAAATTGCACCCGGCCCGGTCGAGGCGCGGATGCTCATCGTGATGGGATCGATCAGCGAGGCGGCAACGGGCTACGTCATCGCAGGCAAACCGGAGCTGACGCCCGAACTTGCGGACCAGATCGTCGACACGATTTTCGATGGGTGGCAACAGATGGGCCGGGTCTAAAGAACAAGACCCGGCCTACTTAACGTTGGGCGGTTCTTAACGTAGGGCGGGTCCTGCTCTTTGGACCCGCCACCAGGACAAATGAAAACGGCAATCATTTTCTTCGTCAGTATTTTCTCGATGGCGGGCGCTGCTGCGGCTCAGCCGTTGTCGCGCGCCGAGGCGGTCGCCGCGGCGCTCGGTGACAATCCAACGGTGAAGCTCAGTCTCGAACAGGTCGCGCTGCTGGAAGGCCGCATTCTCGAGGCTCGCGCAGACGCCTTGCCCGACATCAGCTGGAACACGCAGGCGACGCGCTTTCGCGATCCCTCGCTCTTGAACAGCCCGGGATTCGACGACTTTCCGGCGGAATTTCGCGATGCGCTCGCACCGATTCCGGCCAACGCATTTCGGTCATCAGCCGATGTCCGTCAGACGCTCTTCAGCTTCAAACTGGGCAAGGCGCTCGCGGCGGCGAAAGAAGCCCGGGTTGCCGGAGTGCAGGATGTGGAACGGGCTCGTCAGACGACGGCGCTCGACGCGATTCGCGCGTACAACCAGCTGTTGTTCGCAATCGAACAGTTGCGGGTCATTCAGACCAACGTGCAGTCCAGGCAGACACACGTAGACTTCGCTCGCAACCGCCGCACGGCTGGTGTAGCGACCGAGCTCGAAGTCCTGCGCGCCGAGGTCGATCTGGAGAACGCGCGCGCCGAGGCGAGCCGGGCCGAGAATGAAGTGGCCGCGGCGCGAGCGACACTGAATACGGTGATGGTGCGCCGCACCACAGCGCCCGTGACCCCAACCGATACGCTGGCGGTTGTCCCGTTCGAGGTCAACTTCGAGGCGGCCGTTCGGGAAGCGCTGGAAGCACGACCAGAGCTGCAGTTGCTGCGCACGCAAGAGCGGGTTCGCACCCTCCTGGTCGACGTGACCGCGGCAGACGCCAAGCCGAGCATCGACTTCAACGGGTCGTTCGGCGTGGCCGTGCGACGGCCCAAGAACCTGTTCAATCCGGACTTTTCGTCATGGCTGGCGTCGGTGAACGTGAAGGTTCCGTTGTTCGATGGCTGGCGGACGGCCGGCCGGGTTGCGCAGGCGCGCTCCGAGCGCAACACTGTCACTCAGCAGATTGCGGCACTCGAGAGCCAGGTCCAGCTCGAGGTGCAATCGGCTTTCGATGCGCTGGAGCTGGCGAACCGCACGATTAGGGCCGCCGAGCTCAACGTCACGCAGGCACGCCGCGCGAACGAGATGACCGAGGCGAACTATAAACTCGGCGCAGCGACACAGCTCGACGTCGTCGATGCGCTGCAGTCCCTGCGGCAGGCCGAGAACACTCGCAACATTTCGCTGTATACGCACGCAAACGCGCGCGCGACGCTCCGATTCGTCATGGGAAGAAACCCTCTTGATTGAGCCACACATCATGAAGACGACATTTCGCACGTATCTCCTGATTACGGGTCTGGTTGCGGCCGTGGGCACCGCCGCGTGCGCGGGAAGCGAGGCCGAAACGACGCCGGTCGAAACGGTGCGGAGCATCCCCGTTCGCACGGCGATCGTGCAGACGCGCGATCTCACCGAGACGCTGTCGCTGACCGGCACTCTCGACCCACGGTCTCAGGTAACCGTCGTGCCGGAAGTCTCCGCTCGCATCGAGCGCGTATTCCGCAACGAGGGCGATCGGGTGACGCGCGGCGAGTTGCTCGCCGTCCTCGACGACACCGACTTCAGACTGGCGCGCGATCGCGCGAAAGCGTATCTCGACGTGGCCGAAGCCAACCGCGCGCACGCGCGAGCGGAGAAGGAGCGCGCCGACAGTCTGCTGAAGACCGGCGGCATTACCGACAAGGATCATCTTACGGCGCAGGTCGCGGTGCAGGTGTCCGACGCGTCAACCGCGCAGGCTCGCAGCGAACTGGCCATCACCGAGCGCCAGATTGGACGATCGCAGATCGCTTCGCCCATCGCCGGCCGTATCGCCAAGCGTCAGGCCGATGCCGGCACCGTCGTTGCGACAGGTACGCCGCTCTATACCATCGTGGACGACGCGGTGTTCGAGCTCCGTTCATCGGTTCCGTCTGGCGACTTTGGAAAAGTCAAGGTTGGCGAAGATGTGGTCGTGACGGTGGACGCGCTGCCGGGATTTTCCATCAAGGGCAGAGTAGACCGCATCGCTCCGCAGGTTGACGCGCGCAGCCGGTCGTTCGAAGTGATCATTCGCATGCCAGGGCGGCCGGAGCTCGTGTCGGGCCTTTTTGCCCGCGCGCAGGTGAAGGTGCGCGACGTGCCCGGCAGTCTGACGGTACCGCCCAACGCGCTTCTGCGCGATGGGTCGGATCCATCGAAGGCGCAGACGTACGTAGTGGTGGGCAGCAAGGTCGAGCGGCGGGACGTGACCGTCGGCGTCGAAGTGCCCGACGCGGTACAGGTGACCAGCGGCTTGAAGGCCGGCGAGCGGGTCGTCATGGACCCGCCAAGCGCACTCGGACCCGGGACGCAGGTCCAGGTTGAATCGGGGACTTAAGCCATGTTTCTGAGCGATCTCTCCATCAAGCAGCCGGTCTTCGCCACGATGATGATGGCGGCGCTGGCGGTGCTCGGCCTCTCGTCCTACCAGGCCCTGAAGGTGGACCTGTTTCCAGACGTGGAATTTCCGGTCGTCACGGTCACGACTCGCTACGTAGGCGCCTCGCCCGAAACAGTCGAGCGCGACGTGACCAAGTTCATCGAAGAGTCGGTCAACACGGTCGAGGGTGTCCGCCACATCGAATCCACATCGCAGGAAGGTCTCTCGACCATCGTCGTGCAGTTCAATATCGGCGTGCCGACCCTGAACGCGTCGCAGGACATTCGCGGAAAGGTGGCGGCGATCCGCGGGGAGTTGCCGCGCGAAATCGACGAGCCGATCATCCTCAGGATCGATCCGGCCTCGACGCCTATCGTCTCGGTCGCAGTCAATGCGCCGACGCTGACGCCCCGCGCCGTCTCGGATATCGCCGACAAGCTGGTAAAACGCCGTCTCGAGAACGTGCCCGGCGTGGGCGCCGTCAACCTGGTCGGCGAGGCGAAGCGCGAGATCCAGGTCGTTGTAGATCGCACGCGGCTGGAGTCGTACGGCCTCTCGCTCATCCAGGTGGTCGACGCCCTTCGCACGCAGAACATCGACGCACCGGTTGGAACAGCGGATCGAGGTGCCACCGAAGCGATGGTGCGCGTGGCGGCACGAGGCACTTCGGCTGCGGAAATCGCTGACATCCCCGTCAAGCACGTGGGCGAGCGGACAATTCTCGTGCGCGACGTCGCTCAGGTGATCGACGGAGCGGAAGAGCCGACCAGCGTGGCGTTTGTGAACGACAGGCCCGCGATTGCGCTCGACGTGCAGAAGCAGGCCGGCGCAAACACCGTCGGGGTCGCAGACGGCGTGCGCGCGGCGGTGGCAAGGATGCAGGGGGAACTGCCGCCCGGGGTGTCGCTGCAGATGGTCCGCGACGACTCGACGTTCATTCGCGAATCCATCGAAGACGTGCAGGTGACGCTCGTCCTCGGCGGCATTCTGACGGTCTTCATCGTCTTCCTGTTCCTCAACTCGTGGCGCTCGACGGTCATCACCGGCCTCACGCTGCCGATTTCGGTCGTGGCCGCGTTCATTGCCATGCGCATGTTCGGCTTCACGCTGAACGTGCTGACGCTGATGGGGCTGTCGCTCGCGATCGGCATGCTGATAGACGATGCGATCGTCGTGCGCGAGAACATCGTGCGGCACATGCAGAAGGGCAAAGACCATCTGGATGCCGCCCGGGAGGGAACGGCCGAGATCGGACTGGCCGTCATGGCGACGACCTTCACGATCATCGCCGTCTTCATCCCCGTGGCGTTCATGGGCGGAATGGTGGGCCAGTTCTTCTACGAGTTCGGGATTACCGTTGCCGCGGCGGTGCTGGTGTCGCTGTTTGTCAGCTTTACGCTCGACCCGATGCTGTCGTCGCGCTGGTACGACCCGGACGTCGAAGAAGATCGCAGGCGTGGTCCGATCGGACGTCTGCTCCAGGCCTTCAACCGGTGGTTCGACAGTATGCACGGATCGTACGAGCGCGTGCTCGGCTGGTCGCTGCGGCATCGCTGGGTGGTGTCGGCGGCGGCGATCGCGGCGTTTGTGGGCGCATTCCCGATTCTGGCCGTCCTCGGCGGCGACTTCATGCCCGACTACAACCGCGGTGAGTATCAGGTGGCCATCAAGGCGACGCCGGGCGCGACGTTGAGGGAAACGGCAGACCGGGCACAGCAGGTCATCGCGAAGCTTCGCGAGTTGCCGACGGTCGAATATACCTACACGACAATCGGGGAGGCGGGCTCGCAGTACCGGCCGGTCACCGAGGGTGCCGTTTACGTCAAGCTGAAACCGCACTCCGGCGGCACGTTCAGTCAGGCGCTGGGCGCCGCGCGCGAGAAGGTCGAACAGGTGCCGGGCCTGACGTTCGGGTTGACCGAAGCGGGGGCGTTCGGCCAGAAGCCGATTCAGATAAGCGTTCGCGGTACCGAGATTGACGAGCTCGACCGTCTGTCGCGCGAGCTGGTTGGGGCGATGCGGCAGATTCCTGGAACGGCCGACATCGAGAACAGCCTCGAGAAGTCGAAGCCGGAGCTGCGCGTGAACGTCGATCGCCAGCGCGCGAGTGATCTCGGCATTCCCGTCGCGACAATCGCCTCGACGATGCAGGCGGGAGTCGTCGGCGCCGTTGCGACGACGATTCAGGACAGCGTGGGAGACAACCACAACGTCAGGGTCAGACTGCGGGCGGATCAGCGTCGTTACGCTGAGGATCTCTCGCAACTCACCGTTCCGACAGACAAAGACGACGACAACGGCGACAAGATCCTCAAGCCACTCAGTGAAGTGGCGACTGTCTATCCAGGCACGGGACCGTCCTCAATCCGCCGGCGCGATCTCGTCAGAGAAGTGCGTGTGTCGGCGAATACCGACGGGCGTCCGTTGCAGGAGCTGTCGAACGACATCAACGCGGCTGCCGCGCGGCTGAAGATGCCGCCTGGGTACGACGTGGTGGCCGGCGGCGACACGGAAGAGCTCGAGATCATGTTCAGGAACATGTTTCAGGCGCTGATGCTCGCGGTCATCTTCATCTACCTGATCCTGGCTTCGCAGTTCGGATCGTTCACGCATCCGCTGGCGATCATGCTGTCGCTGCCGCTCTCGCTGGTCGGCGTCGCCGTGATGCTGTACTTCACGCACGACACGCTGAACATCATGAGCATGATCGGGCTCATCATGCTGATGGGCCTCGTCACGAAGAACGCGATTCTCCTCGTGGACTTCGCGAATCAGGCGCGGCGCGAAGGGATGTCGCGTCATCAGGCCCTGCTGCGGGCGGGCACGACACGTCTGCGCCCGATCGTGATGACGACGCTTGCGATGATCTTCGGCATGCTGCCGCTCGCGTTTGCGATCGGCGCCGGCGCCGAGATGCGCGCGCCGATGGCGAGGGCGGTGATCGGCGGGCTGATTACCTCGACGTTGTTGTCGCTGCTCGTCGTGCCGGTGGTCTACACATTCCTCGACGATTTCAGCCCGTCGACGTGGTGGCAGTACGTAGGGTCCGCCTTCAGGCGGACTCGTGACGGTCGGGCAAAGCCAGAGGTTCGGCTAAAGCCGGACACTACGTACTGAAGAAACTCCGGGTTATCCTATCGGCTACCCATGAAACGTGTCGTAGCCATTGCCCTCGGGCTCTTTCTTTCGGCCTCGTCTTCGTTCGCGCAGCTGCAACAGGGCACCATCACAGGCAAAGTGTCTGGCCCCGACGGCGCGGTCATCGGTCAGGCCGCGATTACCCTGGTCGATCAACTGGGGAACCCCGTGATTTCGGTGAACGCCGTTGACGGCCAGTTCCGAATCACGAACGTCGCCATCGGCAGCTATTCGCTTCGTGCTGAGGCGCCGCCGTTTCAGGCGGTGGTCCAGTCGCTTACCGTCGCCGACGCCGTGCCGATCGCGCTCGAGCTGAAACTGTCGGCAGCCCTCGCCGAGCAGGTCAACGTCACGGCCGAGTCCACGCAGCCGGTCACCACTACGACACGGACGACACTGTCGGGCGATGCCGTGCGTCGTGCACCGATTCGGATCAGCAGCCGCGGTCTCCAGGATGCGATTGCGACCACGCCGGGGTGGGCAACGGAAGACAACGGCCTGCTTCATGCCCGCGGTGTGGACGACGGGTTTCTCTACGTCGTCGATGGCGTGCCGATGTACGAGCGGATGGACAGTG
The DNA here is from genome assembly GCA_963782595.1 of Vicinamibacterales bacterium. Classification (GTDB taxonomy): domain Bacteria; phylum Acidobacteriota; class Vicinamibacteria; order Vicinamibacterales; family JAMQPK01; genus JAMQPK01. The sequence goes on from CAWAKJ010000001.1 coordinate 686,424, forward strand.
TGCACGGCGTCGCGCCGGATCTGGAGATGGTGGATTCGATCAACGTCCTCGTCGGGCATGTCCCGCCTGAATTCGGTTTCAAGTCCGGTGGAGTCATCGAGGTGAGGACGTCCAGCCAGAAGAGCGACGTGTGGCTCGGCAATCTTCAAGGCGCCTTTGGCAGCGATGTCACGGGCCAGATGTCCTCCATATTTGGCGGCCCTCTGAGCGCGTCGACGGCCCTTACGATTGGCGCTTCCGCGCAGGGGTCCAAACGGTTCCTCGATCCCGTGCATCCCGATAACTTGCACAACGGCGGCCACGCCGCAAACGCGACGGCAGAATTCAGTTGGCTGGTCTCGCCGGCGAGCACGCTGTCGGCTGTCGGGGGGTTCGGCCGGTCGAAATTCGATGTCCCGCACAACGAGGAACAGGACGAGGCGGGCCAGGACCAGCGGCAGGAGAACATTCAAACGTGGCAGACCGCGTCGTGGCAGCATGCATGGGCCGGCGACACCGTGTCGCAGGTTGCCGCGTACCACCGTTCGGGCTCGGCCGCCCTTTTGGGCAGCGAGCACGACACGCCTTTATTTATTGATGCGGATCGCTCGCTGCGCCGGGTCGGCGTTCTCGGCAGCGTGACGCACCATCGAGGAAAGCACGTCCTCAAGGCGGGCCTCGAAGCCGCACGATTAAGCCTGAAGGAAAAGTTTTCGTTCTTTGTCACAGACGAGGAAGAAGGCGAAGAGGCAGCGCTGAGCCAGGGCGCGCTCGAGCACGACGAAGACAATCCGTTCTCGTTCAGCGGCAGCGCCAATCCGACGTTGTTTGCCTTCTACATCCAGGATTCCATTCAATTCGGCCGCGGCCTGACGGTTGATTTCGGAGTTCGCGCCGATCGTGCGCGGATGCTCGAGGAAACATCGCAGTGGAGCCCTCGGCTGGGAGCGGCGTATCACATTCCAGACAGCCAGACGATCGTTCGCGGGTCGGTGGACCGGTTCTTTCAACCGCCGCAGGCCGAAAATCTGCTTCTCGGCTCGTCGGAGGAGGCGCGAGAGCTGTCGCCATTCGTAGACGAGGCGGGCGGCGGCGGCCAGGACCTCGAGCCAGAGCGGCAGTGGGCGACCGAATTGGGCGTGAACCACACGTTCGCGGCCGGCGTGCGCCTTGATCTGTCCTACTGGCGCCGGCGGGTCGAAAGTGTGAGCGATCCGAACGTGCTCTTCGGCACGACGATCATCATTCCGAACGCCATCGCGCGCGGAAAGGCGGATGGGCTCGACGTCAGGCTGGAACTGCCTCGCCGTCGTGGAACGTCTGGATACCTGAGCTACACCCTGGGGCGCGTGCTGCAGTATGGTCCCGTCACGGGCGGGCTGTTTCTCGAAGACGAAGTCATCGAGATTGCCGACGGCACAGAGTTCACGCCCGACCACGATCAGCGGCATGTCGCAGCGTTCGGTCTGTCCTTCGATGATGCGCAGAGCGGCTTCTGGGCCTCCTTCACGGGCCGCTACGAAAGCGGGACGCCGCTGGAAGTCGATGAACGCGAGCTGGACGCGCTGATGGCGAGGCCGGGCGCCGAGCTCGTTGACTTCGAATCGGGCCGCGTGCGGCCGCGGCAGATGTTCGACATCATGGCCGGCTCACGGCTGCTGCGTGGCGGGCGCCACGAGATCGGCCTTCGCGCTGCGATCCTCAATCTCACCGGTGAACGATTCGCATACAACTTCGGCAATCCGTTCAGCGGGACGCACTTCGGGCCCGGCCGCACGCTGCAGGTAGGCCTGCAGATCAGGCTCGGCCGCCGCTCCCAGCCCTGATCTGTCCGCCAACAGACTGAAACGGAAGATTAGAAGATCGGAAGCTATCTCTTCTGGCCTTATGGTCTTCTGTTGACCCTTTTTGATGTGAGGAGCTGCCCATGCCGCGTTATGCCGATGGATTCGTGCTCGCAGTGCCAAGAAAAAAACTCGACGCCTATCGCCGTATTTCTCAGAAGGCCGGCAAGGTCTGGAAAGAGCTTGGCGCGCTCGAGTACGTCGAAACCGTTGGCGACGATCTCAAAATAAAAATGGGGCGCCCATTTCCGCGCCTGGTGAAGCCACGCACTGGCGAGGTCGTTGTGTTCTCTTGGATCGTGTACAAGTCAAAAGGAGACCGCGACCGCGTGAACAAAAAGGTCATGAAGGATCCACGGATAGCCAACGCGATGGATCCGAAGTCGATGCCCTTTGACATGAAGCGCATGGCTTACGGAGGATTCAAGGTCCTCGTCGACATGTAGATCGCGCACGTCGGTCGTCTCAACGCAAAGATCGCCAAGGCGCAAAGAACCTTTTCAAAAGAATCCTTCGCGTCTTGGCGCCTTCGCGTTGAGACATAGACCTCAAATCTCTTCGAGCATCTCCTCCAGCGTGGTGTAGCGGTCGAGGCGGCGCTTTGCATCGGCACAACGGTCTCGCGTCGCGAGCCCTGTGTGTTCCGCCAGGAATACGATGTAACTGGCGATGGCCCTCGAGAAGTTGAGGCGCGCTTCCGGGCTGATGGCGTAGAAACGGGCGCGCTGTGCGTACCCGGCGGGAGAGTGGTCGCCCAGGGCAGCCTTGTCGGCGCGGCCGCCGGCGGCGAGCACGTACAGAAAGTTGTACTCGAAGAAGAACATGTAGTCGGGGCTCGGCGGAAGGGCTTCGAGCTCGATCCGACACGAGGTTGGCGAATCGAACCCAGAGTCCCGCCCCAGCGATGCCGTGATGAACGTCCGCGCCATCTTCTGCTCGGTGGCGTCGCTGCTGAAGGCGCCCGCAACAGCCATGTCGAGCGTAAAGCGATACCAGTCGCCCCAGAGCACGGCGTCTGACGGATTCTTGGACGAGGACAAGGCGACGCCCATCTCGTAGGTGTAGCGTCCGCTCGTCTTGATTTCGAGATGGCCGCCCGTGACCGATCCCATCACCTGATAGTTCTCCGCCGATTTGCCGGAGCCCGAATGGAATCCGATGCTCGCATCGAACGCGCGGCAGACGTTCCACTGCCGTTCGATGAGCTCGCGCAGGGCGACGTTATCCGGGTACGGAGTGTTCTTCTGGAAGCCGAACGCCGGCGCGACGAAATTGACGCGCATCGCCAGCGCCTCGCATAGCGAGAGCATCACGGCCGTTGTTTCAGGAGTTGTCAGGCCGGGCAGCTCGTCGATGGAGAGCTCACGTAAATACAGCTGGCCAACTTCGGTGGTGAACACCTTGTCGCGCGCCGCGCGGTACTTGTCGTCGCGGCGTTTCATCTTTCGCAGCGCGGGCCAGACGTAGGCGAGAAGCGTGCTGTAATCGGCCTCGTTCACGGTGAGACCCACCGACGCGACCCGCGCACGGACGCGATCGATGAGATCGGAAGGGACGTTCGCCTTCACCCAGGCGGCAGGGTCTGCAGGCACCTGCGTCTGGGCAAGCTCGGGCGACAAGTCAAACGTAATATAGCTTGCCAGCACGCAGCCCGCGACCAGCGCGTCTTCGCGTGCATCGAATTTGCCGCCGATCGGCTGATGGTCGGCGTTGAAGCTCCACGCAATCCGCCGCCGATGGAATCCCGACTTCAGCTTCGACAGCACGCACCCGTGACTCATGCCTTCGACGCTCTGACCCTGATGTCCTTCCGGCACGCTCGTGCCGATGAAGGGAAACGGCACAGTGTCGAGCCGCCCTTCTAGCATCGCATCCACGTCGAAGACGAGCTCGCGCGGAATACTGTTCTGGTTCGCGGTGATGCCGAGCTCGAGCGCGCTCATGGCCCATTCAACGGCCGGCCAGTGCAAGGTGGTGAACCGTGCGCCGATGCCGAGCGTGCTGCGGCCGAGGTGGGCGCCCGCCGTCGGGAAGATCGTGGACTCCGGATCGTGCTCCTGAACGGCATTCTTGAGACGAAGCAGGTTCTCCCAGGTCGCAGGGAAGGCGACAACACCGTCAGCAATGGCGACGCCGCTATCGAGCGCGCCTGCCGGGTCTGTCTTTCCACGGACCGCCAGGCTCCACGCGCAGTCGCCGGTCGTCTCGTCCTCGACGAGCGTCCACGTGCCCGCCGCGGTCTCGAATCCGCTCTTCGGCCAGACGTGCACATGGCCGCCCGCTTTAAGAGTTGCGCTCAGCGAACGCCAGTCGAGGCAGTAATCGGGACTGATGCAGGGGTTTCCGGAGACGCGAATCTTGTGGTCGAGAAGAAACCTGTTGATCGCGCGCATCAAAGGGCCATCGAGTTGAAGCCGCCATCGACGACGAGCTCGTCGCCGGTAATGAACGAGCCCGCAATGTCGCTGGCCAGAAGCAGGGTGGCACCGATCAATTCACGCGCTTCGCCGAATCGATTCATCGGCGTATGCGCCATGATCTTGGCGATGCGCTCGGGCTGAAGGATCTTTCGATTCTGCTCGGCAGGAAAAAATCCGGGCACGAGCACGTTGACGCGGATGCGGTGTGGCGCCCACTCGCGCGCCAGGTTCAGCGACAGATTGTGGACGGCGCTCTTGGTGGCCGAATACGTGAAAACGCGGGAAAGCGGGACGAGGCCCGACATCGACCCGATGTTGATGATCGATCCGCCGTGACCGGCTTCGACAAGATGTTTGCCGAATACCTGGCAACCAAAGAACACGCCCTTCAAGTTGACGCGGACGATCCGATCGAACTCTTCTTCCGTGATCTCCAGAAAGGGTGTCGCCGAGTTGATCCCCGCGCCGTTGACGACGACGTCCACTCGGCCCGAGCGCTGCAGCACGGCGGCGAGCAGGCCCTCGATGTCGGCACGGCTCGTGGCCTCGGCGGCGTAAAACCAGCCCTTCCCCCCGGCGGCGGCAATCTTCAGGAGGCGCGCTTTGGCCTTGTCTTCGTTCCGGCCGACGAGCACGACTTCAGCCCCCGCGCCCGCAAGTCCTTCGGCCATGGCGCCGCAGAGCTCGCCGGTGCCGCCGATCACGACGGCGACCTTGCCGGACAGAGAGAAGAGTGAGGTCAGGAATTCAGCAGTTGTGGAGTCGGTCACGAGGCGGCATTCTACCCGACTCTCAAGGGATGAACGGGATCTCCGCAGGAACGTTCGGCATGACCAGAACCGAGTCTCCGAATTCGTGTGGACGATAGCCATGCGCCGCCATCTCTTCGTCGGCAGCCGAGAGCGTCGAAGGTCGTCGACGAAGGCGCGCAGCAGCTCGTAGTGACTCGTCCCGCGCTCATGCACGCCAGTGAGAATCGCATCAACAACGCGAATTCTAGTGGCAGGTCCGATGCGCTTAGTCGCAATACCAGGGCCGGCATGCACGGAACCATCGGCCCCGGCGGCTTCCTCGAGGGCTCGCACGACGGTTGTCCCGACGGCAACGATGCGGCCGCCTTTTAAGCGAGTCGCTGATATGGCGCACGCGGTGACTTCTGATATCTCGTACGGTTCGTCGAAGGGAAGCCGCTTGTCCAGCTCCGGATCTCCAGTCGATGAAATGCCGGCGGCATGCGTGATGGTGGTGAATCCGATGCCGCGGGTGCGCATTGCCGCGATCGTGTGCCAGTCGAGCGCGAAGCCGGCCGATGGCGGCTCGAACGCAACGGGCGGGCTCGCGATCGGCGTCCAGACGTCCCACAGCACGAGTGGCGTCTCTACGTGCGCGTATTGAATCGGTTTGCCGTGGCGCGCGATGGCGGCCCAGATCTCGTCGGGCGAGCCATGGAGGTGCAGCGAGATAAGGCGGGGATGCCCGAGAACGCCCGTGACGGTCGCGCTGAGAGGACCGAGCTCGAGGACGTCCCCGGCAGCGAGAAGCGGAGGCAACGGCCTGTCTTCGGTGCGCGTGTGAAAGTCTCCGGCACCGAAGACCACGGCAGAGTAATCGCCGGTGCTGGTGTCCAGAGACGATCTGCCTGCGAGACGTATTTCGACGGGTTCTCCGCTGGACGTGTGGGTGCCCCGCAGGCTCGCCGGCAGTGTGGCGGCGTCGTTCGCGACGACGAGATCGCCCGGATGCAACACATCGACGAGCGTGTCGCGGGCGATGTGTCGCAGGCCTCCGTGAGAGTCGATGACGAGCAGTTTCGCGTGGTTATTCACGCCGGGTCTCCAAAGCAAGACCCGGCCTACGTTGCTCGACAGCAAGACCCGGTCGACTGAGAACCTCGGCGATCGCAGTCAGCAGCTCGCGCGCAGCGTCCACGGGCTGTTTCAGAGTCGCTCGGTCGGCATCGGGCACGGCTGCGGCATGCATCGGCGTGTCCATGTCGCCCGGATCGATCGAGAGAAAACGAACTCCTTCCGTCGCAAGCTCGGCATCCCAGATGTGAGTGAGATGGCGCAGCGCCGCCTTGCTGGCGCCATAGGCTCCCCACGTTGGGTACGCATTAATCGCGGCGTCGCTCGACACGTTGAGCACGACGGCGCCGCGGCCTTCGCGCGCCGATGCCGCAAGCGCACCGAGCAGCGCCTTCGTGAGGCGAAACGGGCCGACGACATTCGTGACGATCGCGCGCTCGAGATCCTCGCAATCGGTATCACCCAGAAGCGCGAGCGGTGTCGGTCCAAGGTCGGACGCGTTGTTGATCAGGATGTCGAGGCCGCCGAGCTCGCCCAGAATCTGAAGCGCCATGGGGTAGATGTCGTCTTTCGATGCGACATCGCCGACGATCCCGTGTGCGCCGGGGTGCTCGCGTGCGACCTCTTCCACACGCTCGCGGCCCCGCGCGACGAACGCAACTTGAGCGCCCTCCCTGTGAAGAAGATCAACAAGTGCGAGGCCGAGTCCGGACGTGCCACCCGTGACGGCGATGCGAAGGCTGTGAAGTGCGGGTGCGGATGCCATTGTTTATAAAGAATCTCCTTTACTAAGTCGCAGTCTACTCCCGCCGGTTGACTTTGTAAAGATATTGCTTTAGAAATAGGCATGGATGAAACGCGGACCCGCCGCCGCATCGTGAAGCTCCTGAAGACCGAGGGGCCGCTGGACTCGGCTGCCCTCGCGAAACGGTTGAAGGTGACTCCGATGGCGGTGCGTCAGCACCTTTATGCGCTCCAGGAGGAGAAGCTCGTGTCGTCCGAGGAGCGGCCGGTACCGGTCGGCCGTCCCGCCAAGCACTGGCACCTCACGCGAGCCGCAGATCGTTTGTTTCCAGATGCTTACGCCGAGCTGAACACGGCGCTCATCACATCCGTGCAAGAGGCGTTCGGACCCGAGGGGATGACCCGCCTGCTCGATTCGAGACTCGCACGCCAGCGAGCCGACTATGCCCGGCGGATTACCTCGTCGGCCCCGTTGGCGAAGAAGGTCCAGCAACTGGCTCAAATTAGAGACGAGGAAGGTTATATGGCCGAGGTCAGGCGCGATGGCCGCGGCTTCCTGTTCATCGAGAACCATTGCCCGATTTGCGCGGCCGCCACCGTTTGCCAGGGATTCTGCGCAACGGAGCTCGACCTGTTCCGGTCTGCGTTGGGACCCGGGGTGACCGTCGAACGGGCCGAGCACATCCTCTCCGGCGATCGAAGGTGTGCGTACCGGATTGCGCCGACCCTATAGAATACGCGGCACGGAGGGGCCGTGAAGCGATACCTGGGTACTGTCGTGGTCGCGATTGTCTTCTTTGGGCTCGGCGCTGCGTTTCAGAGGTTCTACGACGCGCGTAGAACCAGCGAGCCACCGCCGGCAGAAACAACCGCCAAGATCGTTCAGCCCGCGCCTCCACCGATTCCGTACGATCGCGCGCCGTTATGGGCGTACGGGTTCGAAACGCCGGCGAAGGCCGACGACAAAGCGCCGCCCCAGGCGGCACCAACGAGAAATCTGCGGCCGAACGAAGATCCGGCCGATCAGACGCGCCCGAGGCAGGCGCGAGGCAGCCGGGCGACGTATTCGCTCGTCGATGTTCGCGATGGCCATGATGTCATCGACTGGTTCCCTCAGGATCATCCGTCGCCGATGCCGCCGATCATCAAGAACGGCCCTGCTGCGGGCACCGGAAACACGGCGCGCGGGTGTGGGTCGTGTCATCTGCCGAACGGCAAAGGGCGCCCCGAGAACGCTCCGCCAGCCGGGCTGCCTGTGGCGTACTTCATGCGCCAGCTTCAGGACTTTCGTAACGGATTGCGGAAATCGGCGGATCCCAGGAAGCCGAACACCGTGACGATGGTCGAGCTCGCAAAGGCGATGACGGATGAAGAGATGAGACTTTCGGCGGAGTACTTCGCGGCGATTAAGTGGACGCCGTGGATTCGCGTCGTCGAAAGCGACATGGTGCCGAAGACTCGCATCGTCGGCAATCTGTACCTCGCTGCGACGCACGAGCGGGTCGAGCCAATCAACGGGAGAATCATCGAAGTGCCCGAAGACATGGAACAAGCGGAGACGCTTCGAAATCCGCGCTCTGGATTCGTCGCATACGTGCCACCGGGCAGCGTCGAGAAAGGGCGCGACCTCGTCACGACCGGGGGCATGCGCATCGTCGGCAATCAGATCGTGCAGGGCAAGACGACGCCGTGCGTGACGTGTCACGGCCTCGACCTGATGGGCGTGGCCGACGTGCCACCCATTGCGGGTCGTTCGCCGAGCTACCTCGTCCGACAGATTTGGGACATTCAACAGGGAGCGCGAAACGGCGCGGCAGTTCAGTTGATGAAGCAGGCAATCGTGAATCTCGATGGCGCAGATCTCGTCGCGATTGCGGCGTACGTGTCGTCGCGCGTTCCGCCGCGGAGCGCTGGTCAGCAAACGCGTGCTTCGAACTGAAAGGTTCGAAAATACAAACAGGAGATCAGGAGGTTAGGAGGCGGAACCGCATTCATGCGGAATCTAAACCCAAGACCTCCTGAACTCCTAGTCTCCTGTTTGCATTTTGGTCAGGTGCAGGCGCATTCGGTGGGAACGTGCAATCCATTCACCAACTAAAGCAGCACCGTCGCGATGACGCTGACAGCCGCGAGGACGGACACGGCGAGTACCGCGGTCCTGGTGTAGCCGCCGTCAAGATACGCGGCAGCCGGGCGTGACATGAAATAGCCCAGCACCGTGCCGGGAATCAGGAAAGTCGAAAGACGCACTTCTTCGCGCGTGAATCGGCCGGCCCAGGCAAGCGCGAAGAGCGACACGATGGTTCCGATGATGAAGTATGCGGCGAGCGTGCCGCGCAGTCGCACGCCGGTCTCCCGCTGGTAGACGAGTGCGACCGGCGGGCCACCAAGGCCGGCAGCGGTCGCCATGAACCCCGATGCCGTGCCTGCGGCAAAGAGAACAGGCCGCGTCGGGTGCGCGCCCGAATGGAGAACACCCATCACAGCTCCAGCCAGCACGACAGCCGCGAGTAGCAGCTTCATGCTTTCGAGCGGGAGCGAGGCCAGCAGCAGCGCGGCTGGAACGGTGCCGAGAAGCCGGCCGCTGAGCAGCATCGTCAGCCCCGAGGGATCGACGCCGCTTCTATCGCGTCGCAGTACCAGCATGTGAAGCGTAAGGGCCGCGACGAGCAGAGGGCCAGGGACGAATCGAACGTCGAGATAGATCAGGAAGGGAATGGCGATCATTCCGAGCCCGAAACCGACTGCGCCCTGAAGGATCGCCGATGCCGCCATGACGGCTGTGATGGCCGCGACCAGACCCCAACTCAAGCAACACCCATGGTTGGCGACATTCTACTCGCCGGCTGGATCGAGTTCGCGAAGGTCGGAATGAACCTCCGTCCGATATTTAACAGAAGATCAGAAGCTCAGAAGATACGACGTCGATGGCTTCACTGGCGCGCTGATGCACTCGCACGAGCGGGAGCGTTCAGCCTCCTAATCTCCTGGCCTCCTGTTTGTATTGAGTTTTGAAACCGCTTAAGCGCTATCGCGTGGGTCGCTGCGGCTGCTCGGGACGTTGCGGCCGTTCGACAGGCTGCGGACGTTCGGGTCGCGTGCGCTCCGGACGGGCCGTGGCAGGCTCAGGGCGTGTTGCCGCCGGCCGCTCGACGGTCTCGACGCGCGTCTCGCGGAAGATCTGCTCGGGGCGTTCTCCCCGTGCGATCGCGTCTCGGTGGGTTGGATTACAACTTTGAGATCGGCGAGGGAGGGGCACCCTGAGCGCCCCCCGGGCTAAAGCGTGCGCGATGCGGCCAGTGTGACGGTTCTCTTCGCGCCACGATCCTCGATGATGAGTTTGCCGCCTTCGAGCCGCACGTCATCCACTTTCCGGAAGCCGTCCGGCACGGCCGTGTAGAACATCAGAAAGCTCGATGCGATCGGCGACTTCGCCGGCGCGACGCGGAAGACGGGCGAGTCGAACAACGGGCCGCTCTTCAACACCTCCGCGCGTGGCAGGTCGAACGGCTGCGTGGAGAACTCCAGACCTCGCGCCATCCTGTTCGGTCCCGGATACGACAGCCAGGTTTGCACCCATGGAAACTCTTCGCGCCGGAACACCCAGCCGACGAGCAGCCGCTTTTCAAGATGAAGCGCGGTCACGAACGCGAGCCGGCGCGCAGGATCGAGAAGCGTCGTCGTGTGGTCACCCGTGTTCGGGGTCATGGGAGCCGTGCGAACGTCGAAGAGCTTGCCTTCGAGGGTTGGCGCCATCGGCCACGCGAAGTCCACGTACGACTGGAGCCGCCGCGTCGGAGCCGGCTGATAGGCCTTCGTCTTCGATTTCGCGACAGGCATATCGACGGCGACCTTTCCCGGCTCGAGAAACGGAGCGCTGACCGTCGCATGCTCGCCCCAGAAGACCGGGCGATCGAACGCGAGCAGGTTGGTCAGCTCGCTGTCGATCCAGACGACGTTCTCGCCATCGACGACATGAAACGTGCGCGTAAAGGTTTCATGCGAGAGGGGCAGATTGACCGAGAAAGACGCGCTCGTCGTGTTTCCTTGTTTGCGGGACGACCGCAGCTCCCACGGCAGTGTATGGGCTTCGCCGTGCATCGGCAAACCGGCCGCACGTTCTTCGGCCGAAGAAGGACCGAACCCGTCCACACACACGAAATGGCCGCGGTAGAAATTCGTCGGACGATTGAGGCCAGCCTGGCGAGCAATCCAATAGGGATTCCACAGTGGATTGAGTTTCTCCTTGTCGTCCTTGAGCAGGATTTGCGCCATCGCGCCGCCTTCGGGGATGACCGTCAGCTCGATCTTGTCGTTCGAGAGGAGAAGAGCAGGGAGATCCTCCCAGACGGCTTTGTCCTGTGCGACGACCGTGACCGTCAAACCAAGGATGAGCGGAGCTGCAATTCGCATCATATGCGTCACGAATACTATTCCTTTTCGATGGACTTCTCACTCGAATGCTGCCGCTGCGATCAGCCAAGCCACTGGGCGGCCCGGGATCAACCCGACACTGGCGCTGAGAGCGGGGCAGTGGATCGCGGTCACCAGCCGGCTGCCGTAGTCCGGCTAAAGCCGGACGCCACGTAGTGTCGGCGCTGTCGGCTGCGCCATGCGGGAGGTGGATCTGTCTGCAAGCGGCCGTGTTCGTGCACCGTCAGTTCCGGCCGCGACGCAGACAGATCCACCTCCCGCGTTGGAGTTAGCCGACAGCGCCGACCCCGGCGGGTACGGCAAAAACGGGAGACTACGTGCTCAGTTGACTGTCGGCTTAAACTGCGGCGGCTTGCGAGCCTTTGTGGCCTCCTCGATTGCATATGCAAACGCGATTAGATCGGGCTCGCTGAATGCGCGGCCCATGATGGTGAAGCCGACGGGCAAGCCCTGGACTTCTGTCATCGGCACCGTGATGCTCGGCGTGCCCGCGACGGCAGCCACACTGTAACCCGCGCCAAGAAAGCGATCGCCGAGCACGTGATCGGTCGGCCACGCCGGCGACACGCTCGGTGCGATGAGAGCGTCGAGCTTATCGCGATCGAGTGCGGCGAGGATGCCGTCTTTGCCGGCCGATCGCGAAGCGTTATCGCGTGCGGCCACGTAGGAGGCATCCGTCAACGGGCCTTTGGCCTGCGCGCGCTCGAACAGCTCTTGTCCGAAAAACGGCATCACCTTATCGGCGTTCGCCTTGTTGAACGCAATCAGCGCTTCGAGCGACGAGTGCGGCGAGCCGCTTGATTTCAGGTATTGATTCAAGCCGTCCTTGAACTCGTAAAGCATCAGCTCGAGCTCGGGAGCATCCCACGCGTTGTACGCGCCGAGCTTCACGTCGACAACCTCTGCGCCGCCGGTCTTCAGGACCTCTATCGCTCTGGCGACCGCAGCATCCGAGGCAGGATGAAATCCCATCGCCTGTCGAAGGACGCCAAAGCGTTTGCCCGCGAGTGCATTGGGTTTCAAGAACGTCGTGTAGTCGGGATGATCCCGGCCGATTGCCGCAGCGCCCGCAGGATCCTGCCTGTCGGGGGCGGCAAGGGCGCTCAACAGAAGCGCAACATCGGCGACGCTGCGGCCCATCGGTCCCGCCGTATCCTGCGAAATCGAGATCGGGATGATGCCGCGGCGGCTGACGAGGCCGACCGTCGGCTTCAAACCGACCAGACCGCTGACCGACGCGGGGCAGATGATGCTGCCGTCGGTCTCCGTGCCGACACCGATGGCGCCGAGACTCGCCGCAATAGCGGTACCGGTTCCGGAACTCGAGCCGCAGGGATTGCGATCGAGCACGTAGGCATTCTTCGTCTGCCCGCCGCGCGAGCTCCAGCCCGAGGTCGATCGCGTCGAGCGGAAGTTTGCCCACTCGCTCAGGTTCGTCTTGCCGAGAATGACGGCCCCGGCCGCTCGCAGTCGCGCGACGATGAGGGCGTCCTGCTTCGGGCGATTCTCGGCCAGCGCCAGCGACCCGGCGGAGTTCACCATCCCGACGACGTCGATGTTGTCTTTGAGGAGTACAGGAATGCCGTGCAGCTGGCCGCGAACTTTGCCGGCCTTGCGCTCGGCGTCGAGCGCCTCGGCATCAGTAATGGCGCTCTGATTGATTTCGATAACCGAGCCGAGCATCGGACCGGCGTCATCGATGGTTGCAATCCGATCGAGATAGCCTTGGGTCAGCTCGCGCGACGTGAGTGCGCCCCGGCTCATCCGGTTGCGTGCCTCGAGGGCGCTGAGCTCGACCACGTCGACCGTCGAAACGGGCGGCGCCGGTGGAGCGGCTGGCTGCTCGCGCGAGCAACCGCTCAGCACGAACCCAACGAACCCAACGAACTTGACGAACTTTACGAACCCCACGATCCCCTAAAATCCGTACAACCGCGCCGGGTTATCCACCAGGATCATCTTTCTCATCGCGGCGTCCGTCACCCACACCGGCAGCATGTTCATGACGCGCCCATCGTCGACCTGGCGATGCACCGCGAGATCGGTTGGCTTGCGGCCCTCGACGGTGCCTGCGGTGGGATGCGGCCACGCCGTGCCCCACACGATGCGCTGCGGGTTCGCCTTGACGAGCGCATTCGCGAACGGTGTGACGTCCGCCGGGTCGGCCTGTTTCGAGAAGCTATCGGCGTTCGAAAATTTGACGTACGCCTTTCCGGATTGCACCAGTTCGACGATCGTGCCGAAGCCGCGCTGTGACACCCCCTGCTCAACCTGCACTTGACCGAAATGATCCACGACGAGAGGCATGGGAAGTGCCATCAACTCATCTCGAAGGATCTCGTAGGTCGCCGCATTGGCCGAGATTTGAAGGCTCCAACCTTTTCTCGTTCGCAACTGATCAACGGTGGTTTTCAGACGCTGCCTGGCGGTTGCGGCATCGGCCGTCGCATTGAGCGAAAGGCGGACGCCGCGGACGCCGGCCTGGTGCATGTCATCGAGCGATGCGGCCGGTGTCTTCTCGTCGATGATTGCGACACCGCGCGCGCGATTGCCAAGCTCGCGCAAGCTGGCGACCACGCACGCGTTGTCCGTGCCGTAGGGGGTCGCCTGCACAATGACGACTCGCTCGAGGCCGAGAGCCTGCAGAAACTGACGGAGCTCGGCGACGGTGGCGGGCTCTGGTGTATATGTGCGGCCCTGCCCGTAAGGAAAGCGCTTCGGCTCGAACACATGCACAGCACAATCGGTGGCTCCCGGCGGCACGGCGAAGCTCACTTTCGTGCTCGGCATGGACGCTGCCGCGTATGCCAGATTGCCGCGAACGATGCCCGAAAGACCCGCCATCGCGCCACCGACAAGAATTTCGCGTCGAGAAAGCATCGGAGGAACTCCTTTCGTGATCAACTCACCGGCAGCCAGAACGAGGTTTTCACGAGGAAGATATTGTTGCCGGGCGCCCGCATGGATCGAAACATGTCGCCGAGCCCGACGCGCGCGCCGATGGTCTCTCGCGCATCACGATTCTGCTGCCAGACCACGAACATCGTACTGCCTGGGCGCCACTCCCATCGCAGAACAACATTGCTCTGAAACGAGCGGACGTTGAAATCGCGGTTGGGCAGCATGAAAACCGAGCCCTGCGCGCGAACGGTCCGGTCGCCATCACCATCGATCTCCAACGTGGTTCCCGAACTGCCGTACGAGACGCGCTGCAGGCTCGAGGGCGCGAGCAGTTCGCCGTAATCGAAATACCGGCCGGATGCCGCGAACGGCTCGGCGTACACGTCCACGTTGACGTCTGGCTTCAACGTAAAGCCCATGCGGAACTCGGTCGAAAACGTGCTGCGCTCGATGTAGGCGAACACGTAGCGGTTGCCATATGTTTCGGCACGGCCGTTGGCGAGCGTCGAGACGTACTGCTGTGCATCGGTCAGCCGTTCGTATGACGGCGCAACGGAGAGTTGCCAGCGGGGCCCCGGGCGGAACGAGAACGAGCCGGTCGCCCGCCGCGTGCTGCCGCCGAGCTCGTTGCCCGCAGCGGCAGCCGAGCCGGTCCAGCGGGTCTGCGCCGTTGCTCGATTGCCGAAGCTTGCGTTCACGCTCCAGCCACCAGGCGTCCCCATCAACGGTCCACCTCGGGTGAGGTGTGCCTCTTCTCCTCGAAACAATCGGGAAACGCCAATCGACGACGTCCAGAAGTTCAACCACGTCAGGTTGACAGTGCTTCCCACCGACCCCGTCTGCCGGTTCCAGTCGTGGTTCCATTCGTTCTGCTGACTGAGGCGAATCGAGTAGCTTCGAAACAGGCGCCCGGGCAATGTTTCGCGATACGTGAGATTGAAGTTCGGCTGGATGCCGTCGGCGCCGTTCATCTGACCGATCTGATTGGCTTCGAAGGCGACGCTGTCATAAATGGACGACACGCCGAACAGCCAATGTCTGCCGCTGATGCGGTTGAAGCTCATCGTCTGTGAGTAGCCGGTCAGCGACGTGCGGCGGGGATCGAGCAGTCCGTAGCTCTTGTCCGGGCGCTGCATGTAGTGTTCGGGTGCCCGCTGGATGGCCTCCATGGCGGCAGCTTCGCCGCTGACGAGGGTGCCCAGGCCGGCCCAGACGAGCTCGTATTCTCCGCCTTTGAATCGGAGCAGCGTATCTGCTCCATAGGTCAGAGCGTTACGTGCGAGCAGGTTGGCCAGCGGATCGCCCGCTGTCACATTCCGGTGCAGCATCGCCACTTGCGCGCTCACCGTCGATCCCAATTGTCCGAACTCCTGCTGCACACGTCCGACACCGTAGGTCACAGTGGGACCGACGCGGATCTTGGTTGCCGGTGCTCCGCTCGCGAGGGCCGTGCGCGCGGATTCGTCGCCTGTGACTGCGCCAAGAATTCCAACGGACGTTCGTGATGGCAGCCGCCCGGTGATCTTCCCGGCCGCAAGAATCGTGGTCGTATCCGGGTAGTCGACGTACTCGCCGGCAGCCGGACCAACCGGACGGGCTCCGATGCGCCGGGAGTAAAAAAACTTGGACTGGTTCGGTGTGGTCAGCAGGCGCGCCCCTTCGGTGAAGAACGGACGCCGCTCGGGAAATCGTGTGGCGAACGCCGTCAGATTCACCTCTGCAGGATCGGCTTCCACCTGGCCGAAGTCCGGGTTGAACGTGGCCTCGAGCGTGAGACTGGGCCCGAGCCCCATCTTGAAATCGGCGCCCACGCGTCCCAGGGCACTTTGACCGCTGTCGAACGGATTGTTCGGATCGCGATTCGCGTTGAACGCGGCTGATCCGACCACAACCGGCAACAACTCGATGCGCCGGCTCGGCCGAACTCCCTGGATGCCTTCCAGCGCGCCAAATCGCGATGCCCATGCCGACTGCGTGCGCGGCACGACCACCCAGTAATCCTCTTCGTCGAGTGTCGGCGTGAAGCGCGCGATGTTCAGTCCCCAGACCTGCTCGGGCCGATCGATGAAGCGAAGCTGAGCGAAGGGAATCCAGAGTTCCGCCGTCCAGCCTTGCTCGTCGATTGCGGTCCGCGCTTCCCAAACCGGATCGAATCCAGCGTCAGCACTGGTTTCATCGTCGCGCGGATGATACCGGTCAAGGCGGACGCCGGAGGCACTGACGCCGAACGTATAGGCGGTGCGGCGATCGTAGTAGGTATCGAGCGATACGAAGAAGTGTTCCGCCTGGGCGCCCAGGTTGTCGCGGCGTCCGAGCGGAGTCTGAATAGTGGAGGGAGCGCGGCTGTACATACGTGCGCCGACATACAAGGCGTCTGCGTCATACGCAAACATCACGTCCATGCGTTCTGTCGGCGCCGCGCCCTCGACGGGTTCTTTCTGCGTGAAATCGGAGACTGCGGCGGCCTGTTGCCAGGCGCGGTCGTCCAGACGTCCGTCCACACGAATAGCGCCTTCCGCTACGCGGATGGTCGTCGCCCGTTTGGGAGTGTCCCTGTCGGTGCTTTGTGCGTGCAGCGTCGCCGCGGCAAGAAAGACCAGGGTTGATAACGAGATCCAGAGACGCAAGTGGCTTGAATGAAAGCCGGATGATACCCCGCAACCTTCTTCCCTTCCAACCGTATTAGGAGATGCGCCAACTTCCGGCCGAACCGCGTCGTCTAAGGGAGACATCATGCTGGCAAACGTGTGGCAGGACGTTCGGTACGGCTTCCGTGGCCTCGTCACGCGTCCAGGCTTCACACTTATCGCCATCCTCACCCTCGCGCTGGGCATCGGCAGCGCGGCCGCCATCTTCAGCGTTATCCAGAACGTCTTGCTGGATCCCGCCCCGTATTCCGATGTCGATCGCATCGCGTATGTCCAGATCCGCGACGCCAGCCGAAGCGAACCGGGCGGCCGCACGGCCTTTCAGACTCCGGAGTTTCTCGACTACAGGGAACAGAGCCAGGTGTTCGAAGACGTCATCGGCGGGGGATTCGAAGATGCCCTTCTCACGACCCGCGATGGCACGCTGCAGTTTGCCGCCGGTCTCGTGACGCCGAATACGTTCCGGTTTCTGGGCGTGCCGCCGCAGCTCGGCAGGGGCATCGTCGAGGCAGATGCCGAACCGGGCGCACCTCCCGTGTTCGTGATGTCCCAGAAGATGTGGGTGGCGCAGTACAGCATGGACCGCGGCGTCGTGGGACGCACGTTCGTGATTAACGGCGTGCCGACGACGTGTGTCGGCGTCATGCCGGCGCGCTTTACCAAGCAGGCAGCAGACCTCTGGAAACCGATGCGGCTCGATCGCGCCGATCCCGCTCAACAGCGCCGCTATGTCGTCTTTCAGGCAAAGCTGAAGCCGGGCATTTCGTTCGAGCGTGCGACTGCGGAGATGGATCTCGTCGCCCGCAGGATTGCGAAGGTCTATCCCGACAACTACCCGCCGAAGTTCACCGTCCATGTGGTCAGTTGGGTGGACGGCCTCGTGCGGCAATTCCGGACGACGCTGTACACGCTGTTTGCTGCGGTCGGCGTGTTGTTGCTCATCGCGTGTACGAACGTGGCCAACATGCTCCTCGCGCGCGCAGCCGCACGCGAGAAAGAGATGGCGATCCGTACGTCTCTCGGGGCAGGCCGCTGGCTGCTGGTGCGTCAACTCCTGATTGAAAGCCTGATGCTGGCCTTCGGCGGGGCGGTGCTCGGGTCGGCCTTTGCGTACGTCGGCATTCTGGGCGTGAAGGGTCTCATGCCACAAGGCTTGTTCCCCTCCGAGGCGGACATTCGACTGAACATTCCGGTCTTGATCTTCAGCCTCGGCGTGGCCGTGCTCACGGCCGTGGTGTTCGGGCTCGTGCCCGCGCTGCAGACGGTCAAGAAGAACATGGCGGATCCCCTGAAAGATTCAGGCAGAGGCATCGTCGGCGGCTTCAGGCGCGGCAAGCTCCGCAGCACGCTTGTCGTGTGCGAAGTGGCGCTGTCGCTCGTGCTGCTCGCCGGCGCCGGGCTGCTGATTCGCAATTTCGTCAAGTTGCAGTCGGTGGATCTGGGCCTCGATCCGAACAATATTCTCGTGGCACGTCTTCCCCTGCCTCGCGAGCAGTACAAGACAGCGGCGTCGAAGCAGCAGTTTTTCGAAGCCCTGTTGACGCGGCTTCACGCGCTGCCGGGGGTGGTCGCGGCGACGGAAACGTCGACGCTGCCGCCGTATGGCGGTATTGGGACCGATATCGACATTCCGGGTAAGACGCATACCGAACGGTGGGAGGCGATCTACCAGTTGTGCAGCGACGGATACTTCAGAACGCTCGGGCTGAAGGTTCTTCGTGGGCGCACGCTGTCTCCAGTCGAAATCAGTTCGGCGCGGAAGGTGGCCGTGATTAATCAGACGTTCGTCAACAAGTACTTTCCCGGCGAGAATCCGATCGGCCGGCAGATCGTCCTGAAGATGATGCAGAAGCTTCAGGATGGCCACGCAGTTGAGAATCCCACGTTCGAGATCATCGGAGTGGTCGCCGATGCGAAGAACAGCGGCATCATCGACCCGATCCGGCCCGAAGCCTTCATCCCGTACACGGTGACGGGAGCATTCGAGCGGGGGATTCTCGTCAGAACACACGGCGATCCGGAGGCGCTGCTCGCCGCAGTGCGGCGGGAGATCTGGGCCGTCGATCGTGGCGTCGCCATCACGCTGACCGGTACCCTGACCGGTTACCTCCGGCAATTTTCCTACGCGGAGCCCCGGTTCAGCCTCGTGCTGCTCAGCGTGTTTGCGTCTGTCGGATTGATTCTCGTCGCGGTCGGCGTGTACAGCGTGATTGCCTACACCGTTGCGAGACAGACACGCGAGATCGGTATCCGCATGGCGCTGGGTGCGGCACGCCGCGACGTGCTGCGTATGGTCTCGGTGATGGGCCTGCGGCTCATCGCCATGGGCGCGGTGATTGGCCTGTTGGCCAGCTTCGGCGCGACACGACTCATCGCGACGCAGTTGACTGGAGTGTCGCCGCACGATCCGCTCACGTTGGCGGGCGTCGTCGTGCTGATGGCGTTGGTGGGTCTTGCCGCCTGCTATTTTCCGGCACAGAAGGCGTCCAGAGTCGACCCGCTCGTCGCGCTGCGAACGGAATAGGCTGAATTCCAGTCAGGGCAGATGGCAGATAGCAGATGGCAGTACGTAGGGCGGGGTCTTGTAATTCAAGACCCGCCCTACGCTTACAAGACCCGCCCGGCCACGACCGGAACGTGCCATACCCCGTACCCGTCCGGATCTTCCAGAGTCTCAATCATGTCGTTGAAGTGCGCGAGGAACATCTCGCGCGTGATTGAGGTGTGCGTCGAAACAGCATCGGCGTATCCGTCGCGCCAGGCCCTCCAGATTGCGGCGAATATCTGGCGTGGAACGCGCAGCGGATCGACGACGACGTAGTCGACAGTAATCTCAGATAACCCGAGGCGTCGGAGAATGCCGTAGGCGTGACGGCCGATACGCATGTCGGTGCCAGTAGCGCTGCCGAATCGCCGCGGACCTTCGCTCCAGAGATCATCAGGATCCAGGCGCCGCCGCTCGAAGTGAATCATCAGATAGTCTTCCGGAATCAGATGAAGCCACCCTCCAGGCCGTAGAACGCGGACGAGCTCGGCCATCGCGCGCTCGGCGTGCGGGATGGCCTGGAGCACGTGGCGGCATACGACAAGATCGAACTCGCCCCCGGGCAGCCCGAGCTCGAAGATGCTGCGATTCTCGAATCGCACACGGTCTCCAAGCGGCGCGCTCCTGCGTCGGGCGGCATCGAGGTGTGCGTCGATAATGTCCACGCCCAGCACGCGTGCCAGAGGAAACATCTCGCCGATACGAAAAGAGATCTCACCGGTGCCGCAACCGGCGTCCAGCACGTTCGCATCGCGGGGCAGGTGATACCGCGCGAAGAGCGGCTGTTCCTGCGGCCAGATCGCCTCGGCCTGCGCCGCAAGAGTACGGACCATCGACTCGTCCGCCATCTCCCGCGCCTGGGGATTCAGCTCATCCATTGCGGTTCACTATAAACCGCGCCGGCTACGTTCTTTTCAATGCCAGGGAAAGCCGAGGGGGCTAGCGCGAGGTGACCTGCATCGTCTCGTCGATCGTCAGTGTGGGCGAGCCGGGCGTGCTCGCGTCGACAGGCGTGGCAGTCGCTTTGAAACCCTGCGCGCCATTTGGCTTGACGTCGAACACGTAGCCGCGCTGGTCGGTACCAAGGTGCGGCGCGTTTGCGGCGCGAAGCTCGTCGAGCGTGCCGTACGCGCCATTCGCGACCACGTAGATGCGCTGCGCCTGTCCGATCTCGAGCAGCGACGCCTTGATGCCGGTCACGTCAATCAGTTGTTGAGGCGGCGCGGCGCCAACCGTTCCCGAGCGTGTCAACTGGGCGTCGTAAATGAAGTAGGCGGTGCCGAGCACCGCCACGATGCCGAGAAAACCTGCTGCTCCTCGCATGAGCGTCTTATCGGTCCCGGCCAGGCTGGCGAATATCGATTCTCAGCGTTTGGCGACAGACTTCGCGGCAGATTCCAATCCGCACATGCGCACGGCCATCTTCTGCTGGGCGCTCAGGCCCTCGACACTGAAGGTGACGGTGGCCGGTGGCGCATTGAACGGCGCAAACGAGAACGACAACGTCTTCGCACCGGCAATCCTGCGAATCATCCCCCGGCCGTCGGGTGCGAAGAGCGCGTCGTGATGGATGGAGTGTTCCCACTTTTGCTCGATGGGTTGACTGCCGTCGAAGCTCATCGTGATCGTGTGCCGGTTCGAGTTGTCTTCGATAGTCGCAGGCGCTTCGGTGACGACAAAGACTTCGGTCGCCCTGGCCGCGCAGCGCACCGTCAGCACGGGCCGGACGCGCTTGCGCCAGACCTCGACGTCCCCATCCGCTGCCAGTTCGAAGACCATGTTCGCGCCGAAGCCCGCTTTGCGTGGATTGCTGCTCGTCACCCACCTCGGCGATGCCGCCGAGCTGCTTTGTGATTCCAATCGTGATTCCACGGCGGCCTGTGATTCGACAGCGCCCGGCGCCGCCGCGACTGCGGAACCCGCTGCAACGCTTGTCTCGATCGGCGCAGCGGCGTTGGACTCTGGTGAGGGCGAACGCATCGCCGAAGCCACCAGCATCAGCGAACCCATGCCGGTGACGGCCAGCACCACCAGCGCTACGAGAAGACGCGGCGACTTCCCACGCGCGCGCTTCGACTGAACCGGCTGCGGTACGGGTACTGCGGCCTCCGCGTCGAGCGGTTGATCCGCCGGTTCATCGGCGCTGACGGCCTGCGGCTCGGGCAACGGCGACGGCGCGGAGGTGTCTGCCGGAGTGGAGTCGTCCATTGCGCGTGGTGAGGCAACAAGCGTGCCTGCACAAAACGGCGCAGAAATGCACTATTCCCGGGGAGTGGAGGCGGGCGGGCATTACGTAATCGCCCCTCCGGAAACCGTCCTGTAACGTGATCAAGTAGGGCGGGTCTTGCACTTCAAGACCCGCCCTACGTTCTCCTGCAAGACCCGCATCTGCCATCTTCCCTGTGCCATGCAGTCGCAGCCCTGCGTTTATCGCAGGTATGCGATGAGCGGCGTCAGAGTAAACGGGCTGAGAAGTGTCGAAAGAAAAACGGCACCAGTGACGAAATCCGGTGAGGCGTCGTACTCGAGAGCCAGAATCGTGGTGGCCACGGCGACGGGCATCGACGCAAGGACGACCACCGCCTGGCGTGCGGCGCCCGAGACGTCGAGCAGTGATGTGAGGCCGAGCGCGACAAGCGGCGCGACGACGAGCGACAACGTCACCGCGACGGCGACGAGCGCGGGTCGAGCCGGCACTGAGGCACGCTCGAGTTGCATGCCCAGCACCAGAATCATGAGGGGAAGCGTCGCGTCACTCAGAAGATTGACGGCGCGCATCAGTGGCGTCGGAACCGTCAACCCGATGCCCAGCGTCACCGCCGCGGCGGCGATGCCGTAGAGCGCGGGCATTCGCAACACGCTCACCAATGCCGCCCCGAGGCTGCGCCGTCCGGCGGCGGCCAGAAAGGCACCGACGGTATTGGTCAGCACCGAGCCGGTGAGAAAAAACACGGTCCCATAGGCGAGCGCTTCTTCGCCGAATGCAAAGGAGACCGCGGGCAGCCCGTAGTTGCCGCCGTTCGAGAACATGACGACGAGGAGAAACACGCTTGTTTCGGGACGAGTCAGGCGAAGCGCGAATGCCATCAACGTGCCGATGAGCGCCATGGCGGCCATCACCAGCACCGCCAGCAGAATCATGCGTCCAAACTGCGGGCCGGTCGACGCCGACGTCGTGAGCAGACGAAAAGCAAAACACGGAAGCAGCGCATAGAACACGACGTGCGTCAGCGTTTTCGCGCTGGCGCCCACCCATCGCGCAAGCGCGAATCCCACGGCGGCGACGAGAAAGATTGGAAGAATGTCGGACGCGAAGGTGGAGAGAAGGAGACTCACGTTCCAGGCAGATCCTACTCGATGTAGGCAATGGCCGGCCTCTTGCAGGTTCTTATCTGCAAAGGCAACACAGGTATGAGTCCGCACGTTGTGTTACTCACGGGCGCAACCGGTTATATCGGCGGCCGTCTTCTTCCACGTCTCGAGGAAAGCGGTCGCATCGTCCGCTGTCTTGCGAGGCGGCCGGAGAGCGTCATCCCAGGATCGGCAACCACGGAAGTCGTTCGCGGCGACTGCCTCGACGAGGCATCGCTCGACCGTGCGTTCGCTGGGGTTCACTCCGCCTATTACCTTGTGCATTCGCTGGCCGCTGGATCGGACTTCGCGGAACTGGATCGGCGCGCTGCTGCCAATGTCGCCCGCGCAGCCGCTCGCGCCGGCGTGCGCCGTATCATCTATCTTGGTGGACTGGCCGAGAGCATCAACGCGTTGTCGCCGCACCTCAAGAGCCGCGCAGAGACCGGCGAAGCGCTGAAAGCGGGTGGCGTGCCTGTCATCGAATTTCGAGCATCCATCGTCATCGGCGCCGGGAGTCTCTCGTTCGAGATGATTCGAGCGCTGGTCGAGCGGCTGCCTGTGATGCTGTGCCCTCGATGGGTCAACACGCTCACACAGCCGATCGCGATCGACGATGTGGTGACCTATCTTGCCGCGGCGCTCGACCTGCCCGAGGGTCAGGGCGGCGTTTTTGAAATCGGCGGAAAAGAAGTGGTGTCCTACGGCGGCATCCTGCGCGAGTACGCGCGACTGCGTGGCCTGCACCGCCTGCTGCTGCCGGTGCCTGTCCTGACGCCGTATCTATCCGGTCTCTGGCTCGCGCTGGTCACGCCGGCGCAGGCGCGCGTAGGCCGTGCCCTCGTCGAGGGATTGAGAAGTACCACGGTCGTGCATTCCAACGCGGCCCGCACCACGTTTCCGATAGAACCGATGTCGGTGCGCAATGCCATCGCCAAAGCCCTGCACGAGGGGGCGGCGGCCGACAACTTCGACGTCGACCGCGTGACAAAGACGACGCACGTGGCGCGCAGCGGAGACGCCGCGCCGTGAAACGCAAAGTGGTCGTCAACGACAGGATGCAGCGCGGGTATGTCTACTACCGGATCGAACCGCCCGGCAGGAACTTCTCACAGAGGTTTCATCCCGAGCTCACGCCGAAGCAGATGCTGCGGTTCGGTGTGTTCGGCGGCAAGTACATGACAGACTGCCGGCGCGAGTTTCCGGCGAGCTGGTTTGCAAGCGCTAAGCTCTGCGCCGCCCGGCACGATCCGCGGCTCAACTACTTCGGCGTCAACGCCTCTCAGTCGCTCGCGATCTGGCGCCGCAAAGGGTGGATTCGTCCGCAGGATCCCCGTGGGTGGTTCCAGTGGTACTGCCGTTACTACATGGGACGCCGCACGGCCGACGATGCCCGGCAGATCCGGCGCTGGCGAGCTATCGCGCGGCACGTCGCCGCCATTCGGAAAAACTGCGAGGTGCACGATCTTCAGTGCCGGCGACGACAACGCCAGGCGGTACTGCACTGGGCCTACGACAGCCGCAAGCTATAAGTGGCCGGGCCAATGGGCACGTTCGTTGCTGTCTATCAAGGTATGCTTCGTCGCCTTCGGTTGCCGAACGCTGTTCTCGCCAGTGTGATCTGTTTGAGCCTTGGGACGTTAGGGGCTGGAAAGGACACGATCGATCCAACTGGAGACTTCGCGTTCCTCCAGCCTTGGGTCGAATTAGAGGAGGAGGACCGCATCACGCTGGCGCAGCGTGGCGCGGTCGTGCGCAGCCTGCCCTCATCCGACCAGCAGATTGGCCTTATCGCCGTGTGCCCGATCGCGCTCTCGCCGGAGGCGTTCCTGATGCGCGTTCGCTCGCGAGGGTACATGAGTCGCTCAGAACTGAAGGGCGGGCGATTCAGCAGTTCGCCCTCGCTCGGAGATCTGGCGGCGCTCTCACTTGACCAGGGCGACATCGACCGCCTTCGGCGCTGCGCGCCAGGGGATTGTGCGTTGAACCTCGCGGACTCTGAAATGTCCGCCATGCAGAAATCCACCGACGTGAATCAGGCATTTCGTCAGGTCGTTCTGAATCGGCTTCGCCAGTATCAATCCGGAGGTCTCGCAGCCGTGCCCGATTACCACGATCGAGAAACTCCGGTGCGCCCGGTGGCAGTCTTTTCCGAAATCCTCCGGCAGACGCCGTACCTCAGTGCACACGTTCCTCGAGTGCAGGCGTATCTCCAGCAGTTCCCGTCCGGCGAAAGCAGGCACGGGGAGTCGTCGATGCTCTGGTCGAAGGTGAAGATGAACGGCAAGGCGGTCGTGATTGTGACGCATTTGGCAGTCTTCCAGCCGGATCCAACTCCGCTCGTGCCGGCGGTGATGCTCGCGGGCAAGCACGTATACACGTCACGGTATATGAACGGCGACCTCACCTTGACCATGCTGTTCGCCCGTGAAGCCGGAACGCCGAGCTATCTGGTTCACGTCAACCGCGCGCACCTCGACGAGCTCAACGGCAGCTTCAGCGGGCTCAAGCGCGCCGCGCTCGAAGGCGCCATCAAGACCGAAGCCGCCGAGGCGCTCGCGGAGCTACGCGACCGGTTGGAACGTGATGCCCCTCCGGCTCGTCGATAGACGTTGTTCGGAATGCCGGTCGGGGTGCCGGGGTGCGACCCTACAGAAGAATGGCGGCAGCGGCGCGCAAGGCCTCGATCGCGCTTCGCTCGATGGCCTCGGCTTTCAAAAGCGCAGTCGTGGCGTCCTGTAGAAGTTGAGCAGGCTGACGCTGGCTACCGGCGATCTGCCGCACTTTGCCCGACTGGCGGGCTTCGAGAATGGATCGCTGGCGGAGGCCGTCAACGCGCAGCCGCCAGCTCTCCTGACGCTGCCGGAGGTACTTGTTGGTGAAGTCGATCGATGACCGCTGCTCGTCGGGAACACGGTCGAGCAGCTCGAGGCGCTGCTGAGCCGCGCGGAGCTCCGGGACGATCGTGGCTTCGATCATCCGGATGAGCTGGTCAGCCGAACTGTTGCCCTCATGGTACCGATCGACTTCGGTCTCGTATTGCCGCGCGATGCGCTCTTCGAGCGCGGTCACGGCGGCCACTTCTCCCCGGCCGTCGTCGATGCCTCTCAACATGACGCCGGCTGCGAGGAGAAGCACTGCGGCGGTCGCCGCCACGCGGCCGATCAGTTTGGGTGAAGGTGTTCCCTGCCGGATGTTTTTTGTCAGCACGAGGCCGCACACCATGCCGGTGAGAAAGGCGGCCATTTCGGCTTTTGCGATCATCCCTGGCGCGACGAGCGCATAGAGGATGAACAGCACGGCGACGGGTGCGAGCGGTTTGGCAACCTCCAACGGAATCAGCGCAGCACGTTTGAAGATGAGGACTCGGCCTGCTGCCACGACCAGAAACCCGTACACCCCCAGCACTGCACCTGATGCGCCAGTCGAAAGACGCAGCGGATCAAGGGCCAGGCTCACCACACTGGCGACGAGTGCTGCCGAGACCGCGACCGTGGCGAAGGCGAGCGAGCCGATCAGCCGCTCGACGATCAGGCCAAACGCGGCCAGACCAGCCAGGCACGCGACGAGATCGAGCAGGTGCGGATGGACGAACGCGGCGGCCAACAGACGATACCATTCGCCGTTGGTCGTGAGCGGTGCGATGTTGCCGCCCCAGGCGATCACTCCGTCATTACCGGAGGACGAGCCCAGGCCAAGAGCGATGCACAAATACACGAGAATGCTGGCGATACCGATCGCGGGCGCGACCCACGGCCGGCGTGTGCGATCGACGAGCGCCTTGCCGAACGGCTGGGTGACCGATCCGCCTCGCGCGGTTTCAGAAAATCGTATCGCCGCGGCCCGCAACACCTCGAGTGCACGAAGCCGCTCTTCCGGCGTCATGAGGTAGGAGGCGACTCCGACGAGCACGCTGACGAGGATGATGACCCACACGCCGCCCGGCCCATCAAGATACGTGCCCTGTGGGCTGAAGCGAAATTCGTCAGATTTTCTTGAGATCGCGAGTCGGCTCTTCTCGAACCAATTTCAAGACTGGCGGGTTCGATTACAATGTCGCGCTGGTTCGGTAGGAAAGGGGCGGGCGTATGTCTCGAGTGAACGCTGATGAACAAGCCCTGCGCGATCAGGAAGTCCTTCGTGCGACCCGTGAGCTCGCGGCCTATTTCAAAGGACGTCGGACCGAGCGAGAGGCGCGCGCCGCGCTGAAGATCATCAAGAAGTTCGTCCGCGATCGGGAGCGGCTCGACCCGAAGAGCCGGCCGCCGCTGCCGGGAGCGACGAAGCCTTCTGCTGATCCGCAACCGGCGAAGGTGCGTGTGCGACGAGCCGGCATTGAGATCGTGCAGTAACTCCAGATGACCAGTTCGCCGACCGCCGCGCTGCCGCTGACGGGGCTTCGTGTCATCGACTTCACCCGCGTGCTGGCCGGGCCGCTCTGCACGATGCTGCTTGGAGACATGGGTGCGGAAATCATCAAGATCGAAGATCCTGCGGACGGCGACGAGACGCGCCACTGGGCGCCTTTCGTGGGCGGA
Organism: Vicinamibacterales bacterium; assembly: GCA_963782595.1. Lineage (GTDB taxonomy): Bacteria > Acidobacteriota > Vicinamibacteria > Vicinamibacterales > JAMQPK01 > JAMQPK01. Next base: position 713,633 of record CAWAKJ010000001.1, read on the forward strand.
TGGAGCACGTATTTCCTGAGCGTGAACCGGAACAAGAAGAGCGTCGCGATCGATTTGAAGTCGGTCGACGGCAGACAGCTTCTCGATGATTTGATCCGGTCGGCAGATGTGCTCGTCGAGAATTTCCGCCCCGGTACGCTCGAGCGGCTCGGATTTGGACCCGATCGCGTGCGCTCGATGAACGAACGCCTGATCTACTGTTCGATCTCAGGCTATGGAGCCACGGGACCGCGCCGCGATCTTCCCGGTTACGACATGGTGATCCAGGGTGAGTCGGGACTGATGGACGTCACCGGATTCCCCGAGACCGGCCCGACCAAGGTCGGCGTGGCGATTACCGATTGCATTGCCGCGCTCTATGCGGTGCAGGGGATTCTGCTGGCCCATATCAGCCGGTCGCAAACAGGAAAGGGGCAGTTTCTCGACATCGCGCTTCTCGATTCTGCCCTGTCTGTTCTCGGATTGCCGGTTGGCATCGCCGCTGCGACCGGGAGCAGTCCCGGCAGGCTCGGCAACGAGCATCCGTCGTTGGCGCCCTATGGCCCTTATCCCGCCCGCGACGGCCAGATCATCGTTGCGGTCGCCAATCCACGGTTGTGGTCGCGCTTTTGCGCCGCGATCGGTGCGGAGCGTCTCGAAGACGATCCGCGCTTTGCGACAAACGACGCTCGTCTCTCGAATCGGACGCCACTGAACGAGGCGATCCGCGCGCTTTTCGCGAATCAGGCTGTTGATGCGCTTATCGAGCGGCTCTCAGCGGCGGGCGTGCCTTGTGGCAGAGTGCGTACGATCGAAGAGGTCATCGAGGATCCGCAACTCGCCGCGCGCCAGATGTTCGTGGCGATACCGACGAGTGAGGGCATTGTGAACATGCCCGGCAATCCGATCAAACTGTCGGCCATTGGCGCGCTCGCATCCGTCGCACCGCCTGCGCTCGGTCAACACACCCACGAGGTCCAAAAGCCACCAACCTGACCCTTCAACGGTAGAACGGTTGCCAGTCCAGCCATCGTGGCCCGTATCTGGGCGCCTGTTTTCCCACCTCGATCGCGCCAAGATCAGGCGCGCGGCCGGCAAATCCCTCGTTGACCGTGGGAATGGCCACGCCGGCGTCCACGGCTTTGCTCGCCGGCTTCAGACGGAAGTCCAGATCTATGGCGTGATAGGCCGAATGCCGTTTCGAAGGATCGGGCGGAGTGATGCGCTCGAAGATATCGAAATCCACCTCGATTCCGTGTGCCTCCTGGCCGGTGGCGGTACGAAGCTCGGCCAGCGTGCCAAAGTTCTTCCATTTGTCGGGCGTCGCTTCGTAGAGCGACTGACCGGTTGCAGGAGCCAGCCATGCGTACTGCGCGGAGACGCCCGCGTTGGGGCGATACCCGTTGTAGTCCGAGCTGTACGCGCGGGTCGCGTTGGCCCACGTCATGATGCCCCTGTCCGGCGTGTCACGGCCGAGAAACAGATTGTTGCGGTAGTGCATGTTGGACGAAGGGTCTCGCGCCGTCTGCTCGCCGATGATCGTGTTGTGAAAGACGAAAAGCCCCGCGGGCTTCGCGGAGAATTTGAACGCGACCCCGCTCGGCACGTGATACGAGATGTTGCCGATGAAATAGACCGGGCCGCCGAAAACGGGCTGAGCGCTGTACCCGCCGTGGGCGGCGTTGACACCGCGGTTGTTGAAAACGCGAATGTTGTGCACGCCGCCGTCGGTTTCGACGAAGTCGTCGCCCGACATGTGGATGTCGTTGCCGTAGATGTCGATAGCCGAGGCACGACGATCGGGATCCTGCTCGGGCGTGCCGTATGTCGAGATGCCGATGCCGTCATGAAAGTAGGCGATCGCATTGTGAGCAATGACGTGCCCTGGTCCGTAGACCTTGACCGCGTAGTAGCTGGTCACCTCGTGTGATCCGTACGGGCCCGCGCTGGCCCACAGCGGCCCGGTCCATCCGATCAACCGGTAGCGATCGCCGCGGCCGATGAAGAGATTGTCGGCGATGTAGAAGTCGCTCGAGCCCGCGAACTCGGTCCAGACACCGAAGCCGATGTTCTCGAATCGGCAGTTCTTCACGGTCAGGCCGACGGCGCCCGTCAGTTCTTTCTGACCGGCGAGAATGGCGACGTCGGTGTTCCGGAAGGTGAGCCCGTCGAAGATGTGATGACTCGTACCCATCACGTTGAACAGGTGATGGCTGCCCGCTCCATCGAAAATGACCTCGCCGTCACCCGCGGCCGCGATCGTGATAGGACGATCGGCCGTGCCGTCGAGCGTCAGCGCCATCGAGCCGTCGAACGGCGCCATCTGAGGGTCGACGTAGTTCAGCCGTTCTGACTTGTAGAGACCGACGTGCATGAGGATCGTGTCGCCAGGCTGAGCACGGCGTTCCCACACAACGCTCCAATCACCGAGGCCGGCTCCGTAGTACGCCTGCAGCAGGCTGGTGAAACTGGGTTCCTCTCGTGGTCCCTGGTGATCGGGCGGATAGACGTGCAGCGTGCGGCCCTGCCGCGATCGCTGAGGCTCGGTCCGCGTTTTGACGCGCACGGTGTGGCTTGTCTGTCCCGACGCCCCGTCAGGATCGTTCAGCTCGAACCGGCACTCGTATTCTGTCCCCGGCTGCAGGTTGAGGATGCTGCCGGCGAAGCCGTCGGGCACGACGTAGTCGAGGTGCTCGCGCGTTCGATAGACCTTCTCGCCGCCCACGCGGACCAGGGGGAGCGCCTTGCGCCAGGCGGTTTCACCGACGGCGCGGAACGCGACCTCGACTGAGGCGTTGCGGTTCTCGTCGCCGCGGATCGCCCATTCGAAGCCGAGGTTGACCAGCGTCGGGTGCTCGACGACGAACTGACCCGCCGCGGTGCTGTTCTCGGCATACGCCGAAACGCCGGCCAGCACGAAACCGGCCACGAAGCATAGAATCTTCAGAGGCATTCGCGGATTATAGGCTTTCATGAGGGAGGAACAGATGTTCAGGAATTCTGCAACGTTTGCGTTGACGATCGCGGTCGTGATGGCGCTCTCCGGCTGGGCGCTGCTGGCTGATCAAGCTGGTGCCAAGCCGCCGACCGTGACCCGCACCGTGCTGAACCAGCAGGACCTCGCGATACCGGGCTATGCCTCGGCGCTCGTCCGCGTGCAGCTGCCGGTCGGCGCTCGGGAAGGACGCCATCAGCATCCGGGAACCCTGATTGCCGTGGTTGCGGAGGGCACGATGACGCTCGAGGTGGAAGGCAAAGGGGCAATGACGTACAAGGTCGGAGAGACGTTCAGCGTTTCGCCCGGCACGGTTCACGAAGGGATGAACAAGAGCGCGGCCCCGATTACGCTCATTGCCAGCTTCGTGTTTCCGAAAGACAAGCCGATGACGATTCCGGTTCCGTAGGAAAGAGAGCGCACATGTCACGTTTTGCATCTGTAGCGCTGCTGACGGTGGCGCTCTTCACCGCGTGCACGCGGCTGGCGCCGGAGCAGCAGCTGGTCAACGACGCCGCCCAGGCTCTGGGCGGCGTCGAAACACTCATGGCGGTGAAAACGCTGGTCATCGAAGGCGAAGGCACGCAGTACAACCTCGGGCAGGATGTTGATCCGAGTGCGTCGGGCCAGACATTTGCGGTGACTCAATTTAGACGCGCGATTGACGTGCCGGGGGAACGTGCCCGCACTGTGCTCCTCCGCGTGCCCAAGTTCACCTATTGGCAGGGCCTGGCACCGCAGCGCCAGATTCAGGGCATCGACAAAGCCGTTGGCTATAACGTCGCTGCTAACGGAACGGCAAGCCGCATCGCGCAGACGGCGGCCGACGACCGGCGCGCCGAATTTCTGAGGCACCCGATTACGGCAGTGCGCGCCGCGCTCGATCCGGCCGCTCGTGTGACCAACCTCCGCACCGAGGGCGGTGAGATTCTCGTGGACGTGCTTGCGACTGACGGGCGCGTGTTCACCCTGGCTATCGACGCCACGACCAAGCTGCCGGCTCGCGTGAGCACGGCTGCCAATAACGTCAATCTCGGCGACGTCACCGTCAGCACAGCGTTTGCCGATTACCAGAACGTTAACGGCGTGCAGCTTCCGGCGCGACTGACGACAAAAACGGATGACTTCACCACGGCGGAGGTGAGAGCGATGAAGCAGACGGTCGACTCCGACGCCGGCGATCTCGCCGCGCCGGCTGCCGCAGCGTCTGCGTCGGTTCCGACTCCGCAGGCACCGAACGTCACCGTGGAGGAAGTGTCTCGAGGCATCTGGCTGCTCGCGGGCGGATCGCATCACAGCGCGCTCGTGGAGTTCTCAGATCATCTGATGCTCATCGACGCGCCGCAGAGCGACGCACGGACGCTCGCGGTGATTGCCAAAGCGCGCGAGCTGCGGCCGGGCAAGCCGTTGACGCACGTCGTCAATAGCCATCACCATTTCGATCACTCGGGCGGAATCCGCGCGGCGGTGGCCGAAGGGCTGACGGTCATCACGCATCAGGGCAATGCCGCCTTCATCGAGGAGATCGTCAAGCGGCCGCACACGCGCGTGCCTGACGCGCTCTCGAAGAACCCGAAGCCGCTCAGGATCGACACCGTCTCGGACGAGAAGGTCATCACCGACGGTACGATGACCGTGAACCTCTACCCGATGCCCGGCGAACACTCCGAGACGATGCTGATGGCCTACCTGCCGCGGGAGCGGGCGCTTGTCGTCATCGACGTGTACGAGCCTGGCGAACCGGTCAACATGTTCGCCGGACGTTTCCTGGAGGATTTGAAGAAACGCAATCTGCGCGTCGAGCGCATCGTGCCGTTGCACGGCAAGATCGTGCCGTATGCGCAACTGGTGAAAGACGCGACGGCCCCGGCGAGCTAGCGCGCAGGCAGGCAGGATTATCGCGATTTGCTGTAGTTTTGACGCAGAGACGCCGAGACGCAGAGAAAGAAACGCAACCCTGTGTCTTTGGTCGCAAGATCTTCAATCAGGACGGCCCACACCTCAAAATTGCCGCGCCTTTCGCACTCGCAACATGGCCCGACGATTGCGAAGTTCAGCGGCATGGACACTGCCGCATTCGACCGCACTTCCTTTCTCGTCATCCAGGCTGCGATCGAGATTCACAAAGCCCTAGGGCCGGGCCTTCTGGAGAGCACCTATCGGACGTGCATGATTTATGAACTGAGGCTACGAAATCTGAAGGTCGTTTCGGAGTTGGTCGTTCCTGTGCGCTACAAAGATTTGGTGCTGGACGGCGGCTACCGCTTCGATCTGCTCGTTGAGGACGCCGTTATTGTCGAATTGAAGGCTATCGAAACTGTGCTGCCCGTTCATCGCGCGCAGCTGTTGACGTACCTGCGGCATACGGACAAGCAGCTTGGATTGCTCATCAATTTCAATGTTAAACAACTCGTGCTGGGCGTCAATCGTGTCGTCAACAAATTCGGCTTGCCGCGCTCTTTACGGTCTGAGTCGTGTGAGATACCTTCAGATACACTCTAATGTTTTGTAACAGAAGAACAGAAGATCAGAAGGTCCAGCACCAGTGGTGACGCGCGTGACGTTCGAGGCATTGTGAGCCATGGCCGTCGCGCCGGTACGGCGCGCGCGGAGACGAAGAACGCCGAATATCAAGAGCCCGGATTGTGCTGCTCTTGTATTCGACGTTCTTCGTCTCCGCGCGCGGGCCGCGTCCGCGGCCCGCGACGGCGATGGCTCCCTGGTGTCCGCGGATGGCGATGGAATGGGAGTGTCAGCCTCGTGAACGTCTGACCTTCTGTTTGTCGTCAGGTTGTGAAACTGCTTCTGTCTTACTTCCTCGGCGTCTTTGCGCCTCTGCGTCGAGACACAAATAGGGCCGGCGAATTTGCGTACAGTCGAAACGCTTTAGCTAGCTGCGCATGGTCGCGTGCAGCGTTTCGACCAGGTATTTCCGATGCGCGGTCATCTCTTGCTCGACGGAAACCCCGGGCGGCAAATCGACCGCGTTGAAATCAAGGCTGATCCATCCGTCGTAGTTGCGTTCGCGTAAGACGCGGATGAGAGCCGGAAAGTCTACGCCGCCGGCGCCAAATGACTGATAGATCGCGTGGCGGCTCGGCGCCAGGCCGTGCTGCTTCGCCACCCTGGTCTCCTCTTCTTCGCTGGGAGCCGGACCGCGCCAGCCTTTCGCCGCGCTCCAGACGGGCAGCGTGTCCTTGAAGTGCAGGTGTGCGATGCGCGCGTAGTGATCGCGCACGAACGTCGCCGGCTCCATCCCGCCCACGGAGGCGTGGCACGTGTCGAGTGTCAGGAAGACGAGCTTCGGATCGGTCATCTCCAGAATCATCTCCACCTCCGCCTTCCGTTCGACGATCGTCCAGGCGTGTGGATGAAACGCAAACTTGACGCCGTGCTCGAGCGTGCGCTTGCCGACTTCGTTCAGATTTTTTGCGAGGATTCTGCCGTTCGCCGGACTGAGATTCTCGGGTCCGAGCCTGTTGTTGAGATTGGCTTTCAGCGCCGTGATGCCGAAATACGATCCAAATTTGGCGTTCGCGCCGTGATCGTCGAGCGTCGCCTTCAGCTTGGAGGTATCGAAGTACTCCCCGCCGCTTGCGATCGAGGAAATGCCAACGCCAGATTCGTCGAGGAGTTTCTTGAAGACCTCCGGCGGCTGGGCGAGATACTTCTGCATTTGGTTGGCCCACGGCTCGACGCCGTGGAACCCGAAGCGCGCCGCCATTTTGAAGCCGGCTTCCGGGTTCGGCTTCACAGGGGTGAACATGTTGGTGTTGATTGCCCAGCGAAAGCGATCTGCCGGAAGGGCGAACGCGTTTACGGCAGCTGCGGCCCCAACGGCGGCACCGATGAACTCGCGGCGAGTGAGCATCGTAACCTCCAGGTTCATTGCAGTCTTGTTGTGAGATCTTCCGAGGACACTAGACCTGCGGCCCGGGCCTGTCAACTGCAATCAGCGGCCCAGTAGGGGGCGCGGGTCCGTTCGTTTGCGGGCTGCAGCCGTGGTGTCCGACATTCATCATGATCGTGTTCGGATTCACGTTGAACAGCGGTCACAGTGAATGGGAGGTTCGATGTCAACGAAGAATGACTACAGCGCTGAGGAATGGAAGGCGATATCAGGCGCCCCCGTAGCGGCGGGGCTCTTGATCACCCTGTCGGACGCGAGCGGAATTCTGGGGATCGCGAAAGAAGCGATGGCGGTCGGTAAGGCCATCACCGACTCCGCAGGAGGCGACGCACCCGAGATCGTGAAAGAGCTTGCCGCGAGCGTGAAAAACGGCGGAGGGCGGCCCGAGTTACCGGTCGTACCAACCGGCGATCTCGCGCAGACCGAAGTGGCGCTGGTCGGTGCACTGCAAACAGCCATTGGAGCGGTTGAGAGAAAGTCGCCAGGCGAAGTCGGTGCGTACAAGAAGTGGCTCGCGTCGGTCGCCACGAAAGTGTCGGAAGCGTCAAAGGAAGGCGGCTTCCTCGGTATCGGAGGCACGCCGGTCAGTCCGGCCGAGCAGAAAGCGCTCAGGCATCTGAACGAGGTGCTCGGAGTGAGCACGTAGCGAGCGACGGCATCAAGGGCCGCCGCCGAAAGCCCGAGGGTCCGGCTGAAGCCGGACACTACGTACCGGACACTACGTACCGAGTGTCAGCGGCGGTCCTTCGCATCCGTCGAGTGAAGAATCTCGGCAACCGTGGGCGCCGGCGTACCAGCCCGCATGAACAGCATGACGATCGCTGGCGCCAGACAGATACCGAACAGAAATGCACTGGTTGACGCATTGGCACCCATCGTCATGCTCCATGCTGCGATCGCGACGCCGAATGCGAACGAACCGCCGAGAAGCCAGGTCTGAGAAATGTTGTTCAACATGATGTACGCCCTCCTTGGGCAGGCCCGTGCCGTGAGAAGAGATCACGGTCTCTTCTTTCGGAAAAGGCTTGTAAATGCTGATAAACGGCCGAAGTGGGCCGGTCGGCGCGCACCCGAAACAGGGGCACTGCTCGAACGCTGGCGGGCTCAGTGCGGTGTTACCAGATCCACTATACATGATTCGACCGCGACGCGTATTCGCGGCCAGGTCGTTGCATGCGTGGCGTATACTGAGCACGTCACGCTTTCCTGAGCCCTGCGGCCATTCCCGGCCTTAGCCCTCACCAAAGCATTTCCAGAGGGCTTGTGGGCGACTATATTTCCCGATCCAATTCCGGCGTGGACCCTGCGTCGTCTGAATACACGGCGCCCTCGTCCTGTCCCACCTGCCAGTCGTCATCGATCGTGGCGACGGCGAAGATCCCGGATGCCGACAGCTATTGGCGTTGCGTGAGCTGCGGCGAGATCTGGAATGTGGCGCGCCGCCCGACACATCGCAACGACTCGCGGTCGTGGCGATGATTGTGAGGCCTCGCACGCTTCAATCATGACGTGGCAGGCGGGTTGGCTGAGATCCTCCAGGCCGCCTGAGAAGCCGCTTCGCGACGAACTCCTCAGCATCGAACGACTCGAAGAGCGTGCCCTGACGCTCGCGGCGAGCTTCACCGTCAACCCTGAGCGAAGCCGGGCGCGGAACGTCTTTCCCCGATTCGAGGACAATGCTCATGTCCTGCGCGCCGCGTATCGCACGTTGGCGGAAGATGTGCGAACCGGACAGTTCGTTGCATCCGCAGGCGAGTGGCTTCTCGATAATTTCTATCTCGTCACAGCTCAGATAACCGACATTCGGCGAGACCTGCCACGGACCTACTTTCGTGAGCTGCCGACGCTGGCCTCCCGAGAGCATCTCGGCCAGGTTCGCATCTACGCGGTCGCTCTGGAAATCCTGCGCCATAGCGACAGTCGACTGGATCGGCAGCAGCTGACCCGTTTCCTCAAGAGCTACCAGCGCGTCGCCCCGCTGACCATCGGAGAGCTCTGGGCCTGGCCCAGCATGCTGAAGCTGGCGCTCCTGGAGAACCTGCGTCGGTTGACAGACGAGATGCTGGCCAACCGCGCTCAACGGAGGGCCGCCGATCGATATGTTTCGCGGATCGAGAAGCCATTAAAAGGGGGAATGCCCGGAATCCCGGCTCTCGCAGGTCCGGCGTTCGTCGTCCAGGTGCTTCATCGTGTTCGCGAGCACGGACTGCGGCGTTCCTCGTCGATTCGGAGCGCCGTGGACGAACATCTGGCGTTGCGTCACACCACAGCCGAGGACGTCATTCGCGGCGAACACCAGGGTCAGGGCGTGGCTCAGGCCTCGGTGGCGAACGTCATTTCGAGTCTGCGCTTCTGTGCCGCGCTCGACTGGCAGGAGTACGTCGAATCGGTCAGCCTCGTGGAAGAGGTGTTGCGTCGCGACCCGGCCGACGCGTACGGGCGCATGGACTTTCTCAGTCGCGACCGGCAGCGCCAGGCCGTCGAGGAGCTGGCGGCGCCCAGCGGCGACGCCCAGGTACGAGTGGCGTTGAGAGCGGTCGAGAGCGCGCGCCAGGCGGCGGTCAACGGTTCGACCGCCGATCGCGCCGCGCATGTGGGCTATCACCTGATCGATCGCGGAAGACGCGATCTCGAAGCCGACGTCGCCTATCGGCCCGGTCCTCTCAACCGGGCGCGTCGCGTCCTCTCAACGCATGCGGCAGTTTTGTATCTCGGCTCTATTGCGATGGTGACCGGCGTTCTGCTCTCTGCCGGGGTTGCATACGGCCGGTGGGCGGGCGGTTCGGCGGTTGCCCAGGTCGCGATTGTGTTGCTGCTTCTGCTGCCCGCGAGCGAGGTGGCTATCTCGTGCATCCAGAGACTGACTGCCCGTCTGGTTCCGCCCAAACGTCTGCCACGTCTCGAGCTGTCGGCCGGCGTTCCGAGCGAGGCCAGGACGATGGTGATTGTTCCCACGATGCTGACGAGCGACGCAGGGGTGGATCTGCTGCTCCATCACATTGAAGTGCTGGCCTTGGCCAATCTCGATCCCTGCGTCCACTTCGCGGTGCTGAGCGACTTTGCCGATGCCAGTACACGAAACACGCCTCAAGACGCAGCGATGCTCGCACGCGCAAGCGCCGGCGTCCTGGCGCTCAATCTCAAGCTCGGAGCGGACCACGCCGATCGATTCTTTCTGTTCCACCGCGCGCGACAGTGGAACCCGAGAGAGCACGCCTGGATGGGCTGGGAGCGAAAGCGCGGCAAGATCGAGGAGTTCAATCGCCTGCTGCGCGGTGCGACAGACACGACCTTCTCTACACAGGTCGGAGATCTGGACGTGCTGCCTTCGGTGCGTTACTGCATCACGCTGGACTCGGACACCGTTCTTCCCAGGGACGCAGCGAGACGGCTCATTGGCATCATCGAGCACCCGCTGAATCGTCCTCGCTTCGATGCCGCGGTCGGACGGGTGACTGAAGGGTACGGCATCCTGCAGCCGCGCGTCAGCGTGACCATGGCGAGCGCGGCCGGATCGCTGTTCGCGCGCACGTATGCGGGTCACACCGGGGTCGATCCGTACACGACTGCGGTCTCCGACGTCTATCAGGATCTCTTCGACGAAGGCATCTTTACCGGCAAAGGCTTGTACGACGTCGATGCCTTCACCGCCGCGCTCGAGCATCGGGTACCGGTGAATGCGCTGCTATCGCACGACCTGTTCGAAGGGCTTTACGCTCGAACCGCGCTCGTCACCGACGTCGAGTTTGTTGACGACTATCCGTCGAGTGTTCTCGCTCATGCGCGGCGCCAGCACCGCTGGGTCCGTGGAGACTGGCAGATTCTGTGGTGGCTGTTGCCGTTCGCGCCGTCCCGCTCCGGTCTCCACCGCAACCGCCTGCCTCTGCTGTCGCGCTGGAAGATTCTCGACAACCTGCGACGGAGCGTGCTGCCGCCTGCCGCCGTCGCCCTGCTCCTGCTCGGCTGGAGCGTCCTGCCGGGAAGCCCGGGGGTGTGGACGGTCGCGGGTCTGTCGAGTGTGGTGTTGCCGCTCGTGTTCGCCACGCTGGTGCTTCTTGCGTCTCCGAGCCGGCGCCGGTCGCCGCTCGTCGCCCTCCACGTGGCGCTTGATGACTTGACGACCGCCGCGGCTCGTGCAGGACTGCAAGTGTCGTTCATGGCCGACGAAGCGAGCCAGAGGCTGCACGCCATTGTCATCACGCTCGTGCGTCTCGGCATCACGCAGCACCGGCTTCTGGAGTGGGAGACGACGGCGGCGAGCGCCGCTCGCGCCGGGCCGCCGCGCCTTCGGGCATTTGTGACGGGTATGCTCGCGGGCCCGTCACTGGCGATGGCGGCGTTTCTTCTGATTGCCGTCGCGCGACCACGGGGATTGCCGGTCGCGCTTCCGATCCTCCTGTCGTGGATGAGCGCGCCGGTTATCGCCTTCGTCTTGAGTCGCCCGGCACCCAGACGGCGCGCCGCGCTCACGCCTGCCGATCGCGAATTCCTCCGCGGGGTTGCGAGGAAGACATGGATGTATTTCGACGCCTTCAACGGTGACGTCGATCACGCGCTTCCGCCCGACAACGTCCAGGTTGATGTCGACCTCAAAGTCGCACACCGAACGTCCCCCACCAATATCGGTCTGGGTCTCCTGGCTACTCTTGCCGCTCACGATCTTGGATTCATCGAGACGCCGGAGTTGCTTCGCCGGATCGACGCAACACTGACGACGATCGAAAGGCTGGAGCGCTACGAAGGGCATCTGCTGAACTGGTACGACACGCGTACGCTTGAACCGCTTCTACCCAAGTACGTGTCGACCGTGGACAGCGGAAACATTGCTGGCGCGCTCCTCACCCTGTCTGCGGGATTACGACAGGTTGCGCCACACCTCGCAGCGCGAGCCCGCGCGCAGTTTGCGACGATCGACTTCAGGTTTCTGTATGACTCCAAGCGACATTTGTTCGCCATCGGCTACAGCCTCGCCGATGCCGAACAGCCGGGTCGCCTTGATCAGTCTTTCTACGACCTGCTCGCGTCCGAAGCACGCCTCGCGAGCTTCCTTGCGATTGCCAAGGGCGACGTACCTGAAACGCACTGGTTTCACCTGGGCAGATCGGTGACGAGCATCCGGGGTGTCCCCGTGCTGCTCTCGTGGAGCGCGACTCTGTTCGAGTACCTGATGCCGCTGCTGATCATGCGCAGCTATCCGGACACGCTCCTCGACGAGTCCTGTCGAATGGTTGTGCACCGGCAGCGAGAGTATGCGGGACAGCGCGGTGTTCCCTGGGGCATCTCCGAGTCCGCGTACAACGTCGTCGATCGTCACGGCACGTACCAGTACAAGGCATTCGGGATCCCGGGACTTGGTCTGAAACGCGGCCTGGGGGACGAGGTCGTCGTGGCGCCGTATGCCACCGCGCTCGCCGTGCTGGTCGATCCAGTTGCGAGCACGGCTAACCTGCGACGTCTGGCGTCCATCGGGCTGGAAGGGGAGTACGGGTATTTCGATGCCATCGACTACACCAATCGCGAGGTTGACTCCGGAGTTCAACTGAAACCTGCGGATGGCGTCGTCGTTCGGACGTACCTGGCGCATCACGCCGGCATGACGCTCGTGGCATTGACCAACGCGCTCCTCGGTGACCGGATGGTCGAGCGATTTCATTCCGAGCCGGTGGTGCAGGCGACGGAGCTCCTGCTCCAGGAGCGAGTGCCGCGCGCGACGGTGTCGATCGAACCGCGACCGCTCGATGAAATGCGTGTTGCGACCTCAACTGCCAGCGTCCCCGTCCGGCGTTTCCGATCGGCGAACACACTGTATCCGCACACCCAGTTCCTCTCGAACGGCAACTACGTCACGTCAGTGACGAATGCCGGCGGAGGGCGCAGCCTGTGGCGCGGAATGGCGGTGACGAGATGGCGGCACGATGCGACGTGCGACGCGGACGGTCAGTTCGTCTACCTCCGCGATGTCCGCAGTGGGGCCGTCTGGTCCGCCACTCATCAACCACTGCCACACGAGCCGGATAATTACGCGGTGACATTTGCGGTCGATCGAGTGAGATTCAGAAGCCGCGACGACGATCTGTCCACCCGGCTCGACATCGCGGTTTCGACGGAAGATGACGTCGAAGTACGACGAGTGACCATCAGGAACCACGGCGCTCGTGCTCGCGAACTGGACGTCACCAGTTATGCGGAGATTGTGCTCAGCTCGCCCGCGAGTGACGTCGCGCATCCCGCGTTTGGAAAACTGTTCATCGAGACGGAGTATCTGCCCGACAGTACGGCCCTGCTGTGCCATCGTCGACCGCGGGATCCCCGCGAGCCGACGGCCTGGGCGTTCCATTCACTGAGTCAGGAAGGCCGCGCCCAGGGTCCGGTGGAATGGGAGACGGATCGCGCGCGTTTTCTCGGGCGTGGACGCAACCGCACGAATCCCGTCGCCCTCGATGGACGCTCGCTGTCGGGAACCACCGGTCTCGTGCTCGATCCGATCGTCAGTCTTCGTCAGCGAATCAGGCTGCCCGCGGGCGGCTCTGTGCGACTGTGCTTTGCGACCGGTGCAGCTTCGGATCGCGCGACAGCCGAGGCGCTCGCTCAGAAGTACCACGATCCGGGCGCTGCGGCTCGGGCCTTTGCGCTGGCGGCGACGCACGTGCAAAGCGCCTGTCGCCATCTTGGAATTTCGCAGGACGAAGCACTCCTCTTCGAGCGTCTGGCGTCGCGCGTGCTTGGCACTGATGGATCGCTTCGCGCGAGCTCTGAGACGGTCGCCTCGAACAGGCTCGGTCAGTCGGGCCTCTGGCCGCACAGCATTTCCGGCGATCTGCCCATCCTCCTCGTACACATCGGAGGGGACAAAGAGATCCCATTGGTGCGACAAGTGCTGCAGGCCCAGGAATATTGGCGGCTGAAAGGTCTGACCACCGATGTCGTGATCCTCAACGAGCACCCGATCGGCTACCTCGACGAAATGCAGGCGCAGTTGACGGCGATGCTGACTGACGGTCCGTGGAATACGTGGCAGCATCGGCCCGGAGGCGCCTACCTGCTGAGGGCCGATCGCTTGAGTCACGCGGAACGCGTGCTCTTCCACTCGGTCGCGCGCGCGATTCTGCGCGGCGATCAAGGCGAGCTCCGGACTCAGCTCGATCGGCCGTATGCCATTCCGTCGGAGGCGGCGCTACTTGTGCCGGCATCAACAACGCTCGACACGGGCGTGCGGCCCATCGACGTGCTCTCAGGGGTTCACGCCCCTCCGATGAGTCTGGCCAACGGAATCGGGGGCTTCGCCGACGGAGGGCGCGACTACGCCATTGTCCTCGACGGCGATGCCGAGACGCCGATGCCATGGACGAACGTCATCGCGAACCCCTCGTTCGGTACGATGATCACGGCGTCGGGATCGGCACACACATGGTCGAGGAACAGCCGCGAGAATCGTCTGACGCCGTTCGCCAACGATCCGGTGACCGACCCGACAGCCGAAGTCATCTTCGTTCGCGATGAGGAATCGGGCGAGTATTGGTCGCCGACGCCAGGCCCGGTGCCTCGCGATTCATCCGGTGACAAGTGCCTCGTTCGTCATCGTGCTGGAGCCACACATTTCTCCCGTGCGACGCACGGGCTTGCCCACGAGCTCGACGTGTTCGTGCACGCCGACGATCCGGTGAAGTTTTCGCTGTTGACGTTGGTCAACACCGGCGCGTCGGCACGTACGCTCAGTCTGTTCGCCTACAACGAGTGGGTGCTGGGTCCCCCGCGCGACGGCCAGCACTTGCACGTCGTCACGGAGCGCGATCGGGAGACGGACGCGATCTTTGCGACCACTGCGCACAACCAGGAGTTCGCCGGGCGCGTGGCATTTGCCTGTGCGAGCGAGACGCTCCACTCGCTGACGGGCGACCGCGCATCGTTCATCGGGCGCAACGGCGCCCTGTCACGTCCGGCCGCGATGAACGCCGACGCGCTCTCGGGCCAGCTAGGAGCCGTGATGGACCCGTGCGCCGGACTCCACGTCCGCTTCGCGCTCGAGCCCGGTGAACGCAGGCGTTTCGTCTTCCTGCTCGGGGACGCGGACAATCGCCACCATGCGCGTCAGCTCGTCGAACGTCATCGGCACGCGGCCGCGGCGGCTGACGCGTTGGCAGAAGTGCAGAGACAGTGGGACAAGACGCTTGGCGCTATCCAGGTCCGTACACCGGACGATTCGTTCGACACGTTGATGAATCGATGGCTGCTGTACCAGGTCGTCAGTTGCCGGCTCTGGGCGCGCGCGGGTTACTACCAGCCGAGCGGGGCATTCGGGTTTCGCGATCAATTGCAGGACGTGATGGCGTTGACGTGTACGCGTCCGGACCTGGCGCGTGCGCACCTGCTGCGGGCCGCCGGGCGACAGTTTCTCGAAGGCGACGTGCAGCACTGGTGGCACGAGCCGACAGGCCGGGGGCTTCGCACGCGATGTTCTGATGATCTGCTCTGGCTTCCCCACGTTGCAGCCGAGTACGTGCGCACGACTGGAGACGCCGGCGTCCTGGACGCCAAGGTCGCGTTCCTCGACGCACCGCTTCTCGCGGCCGATGAGCATGAAGCGTATGGAACGCCGCGTATTTCGCTTGAAGAGGGCACGATTTTCGATCACTGCGTCCGTGCGATCGATCGGGGCCTTACGGCAGGCCCGCATGGCTTGCCCCTCTTTGGCACGGGCGATTGGAATGACGGCATGAATCGCGTCGGGGCCGCCGGGCGTGGAGAAAGCACCTGGCTCGGCTTTTTCCTCTATGGAGTGCTCGGCGATTTCGCGCTCGTCTGCGACCAGCGTAACGAAGGCGCGCGCGCCACGCGGTACCGCGCCGAGGCCCGCCGCCTCGCATCGCAGCTGGAGCTCGCGTGGGACGGGGAATGGTATCGCCGCGGGTACTACGACGACGGCACGCCTTTGGGATCGGCGCAGAATGACGAATGCCGGATCGATTCGATCTCTCAGTCGTGGGCGGTGTTATCGGGAGCCGTGCCGCAGCGATTCAGCGAACGCGCAATGGATGCCGTCCGGTCGGCGCTCATCTCGCGCGGCTCCAGAATCATGCCTCTACTCGATCCGCCCTTCGATAAGGCAGCGCAGGATCCCGGGTACATCAAGGCCTACCCGCCGGGTATTCGGGAGAACGGCGGACAGTACACGCACGCCGCCGTGTGGGTTGTGATGGCATTGGCGCGACTTGGAAGTGGCGACGAAGCGGCCGAGCTGTTTCACATGCTCAATCCCGTCAACCACACTCGAACGGAAGCAGAGGCCTTCCGCTATAAGACCGAGCCGTATGCCGTCGCAGGTGATGTGTACGCGCGTGCACCGCACGCCGGTCGCGGGGGGTGGAGCTGGTACACGGGATCAGCCGCCTGGATGTATCGAGCGGGCCTGGAGAGCCTGCTCGGACTCAAGCAACGCGGCGCCACATTCAGTGTCAATCCCTGCATCCCAACGTCCTGGCCGGAATTCGAGATTGTCTGGCGCCATCTCACGACCCGTCATGAAATCGTCGTCACCAACCCGCAGCGCCGATGCCAGGGCGTCGTGCGAGCCGAATTGGATGGTCGGGTAGTCAACCCTCAGGCGATTCCTCTTGTCGATGATGGTGCGGTGCATCGCGTCCGCATCTTGATGGGTGATGCGGACGCCGACGCTGTGCTTGCGCACGGCGAGTTCAGTGTTCCAGCCGAGTCCCGGAGAGTGCCACAGATCTAAGAAAGGGGTCGGGAGGATTTTTCGACCCCTTTCTTACATGCGCGCGACGTTATTTGGCTGCCGGCGGGGCCGCGGGCGCGGTGGCCGCAGGAGCGGGTGGCGGCAACACCGGAATCGCCGCGCCGCGATGGCAGGTCGCGCACTCGACTTTCGCAATCTGATCCGCGGGCTTCTTGATGGCGGCCGCGAGCTTCGTGTTGACCTCAGTCGTCATCCGCATCATCTCGCGCGCGACGAGCTTCGGCGTCTTCGCGTCGGACGCCATGTCGTTAGTGGGGTCGCCAGGCTTGGTCCACGAGTGACAATGGTCGCAATTCACGCCGAGCGCGGTGTTGAACACCCTCATTATCGCGACCACTTCCGGCTGAGGTGTGTCTTTCGGAAGCACCTGCAGATTCTTCATGGGCGCCGGTGGTCCGCCCGCGCGCCGGCCACCACCAGCCGCGGGGGCCTGAGCCGCCGCAAATGAACCGGTCATCAAGACGAGAGCGAGGGCATGGATGAGGTGTCTGTGAATCAATGCTGTCTCCTGTGAACTGAGGGCGCAAACTGAAGTTGCGCTCTACTTGGGTGCCATCCCTTTGAACACGAACTTCTGCACGCGCCGGCCCGTATTCTCGCCTGTATAGAGGTTGCCTTTCGAATCGACCGCGATGTCGGTGATGTGATGAAACTGGCCAGCGTAGTGTCCGAGGCGTCCAATGGACCCGAGCACTCGAAGACTCTGCCGGTCGAGAATGCGAATCTTCTGATCGCCGCTTGTCACATACAGGAATCGCTGAGCCTTGTCGGGCGAAAAGGCCAGCGTGACGACAGTTCCCGTCGGTGTGCGCACTTCTCTGGCGACGAACGCCTCTTTGACGAACGTCCCATCCGGCCGGAAGACCTGAAGGCGGTTGTTCGAGCGGTCGGCCACATACACGAGGTCGTCGCTCGAAATCAGCACGTCGTGCGGAAGGTTGAACTGATCCGGCGGCGGACCCTCGTACGTCCGGGTTCTCGGTGCCGCGTCGTCGGGCCGTTTACCGTAGGCGCCCCAGTGCCGCTTGTACTTGCCGGTATCGGCGTCGAAGACCGCGACGCGCCTGTTGATGTACCCGTCGGAGATGAAGACTTCGTTCGCCTTCGCGTAGTAGAACGCCTTGGTTGGAGAAGCGAAATTCGATTCGTCGTTGCTGCCCGCGCTCTGGCCGAAGCGCCCGATCTGCAGAAGGAACTTGCCATCCCGGTTGAACTTGAGCACCTGCGCGTCGCCTTTGCCGTTTGACGCGATCCAGAAGTTGCCCTTGGGATCGATAAGCAGCCCGTGCTCGTTCTGGGGCCACTCGTAACCATTGCCAGGTCCGCCCCAGCTTTTTAGAAACCTGCCGTCTTCGGTGAACTCCATCAAATAAGGAGGGGGTACACAGCAATCGGCGAGCGGAGGCGTCTGTGCCGCGTAGTTCTCGTCGGGCTGGACGGTTCGGGGGCGGTTCAAAACCCAGACGTGATCGTTGGTCGGATCGACGAACACCCCGCCGATAGATCCGAAGATCCAGTTCCCCTCGAACTTCGGCCACGAGGCGTCGACCTCGAACGTCGGCACGCCGCCGGCAGGTGTCTGAGCAACCGTCAGCCCGCCTGCGAACACACACAGCATCGACGCCAGTGCGAGACATCCCGACACCCGCGCGTTCAGGTTCATATCTGCGACCGGCGAATCTTAACCTGCTTCGCCGCCTGTCGTGTCCGGAATTCGTTCCACGAGCGAGTCGCGGTGCGTCGCGGCAAACATTTCCCACACCGTCACGAACAGGGCCGCCAGGATGGGTCCGACGATGAATCCCATCACGCCGAACATCAAGAGCCCTCCCAGCGTGGAAAAGAAGATCAACAGCTCGTGCATCTGCGTGTCGCGGCCGACCAGGAGCGGCCGGAGCAGATTGTCGACGCTGCCGATGACCAGCCCGCAGAACGCCGCCAGCGCGATTCCGCGCCAGACCTCGCCCGTCGTCACGAGGATGATCGCCGCCGGGACCCAGATGAGCGCGCCGCCGACGCCTGGGACAATGGACAGGACGGTCATGACGGTTCCCCAGAAGATGGCACCATCGATCCCCGCGGCCCGGAACGCCAGTCCTCCGAGCAAGCCCTGCGCGGCGCCAATGAAAAGCGTGCCTTTGACCGTGGCACGCGTGACAGACACGAACCTGTCGAGCATGCGTTCCTTGTCGGCGTCGGGTAACGGCAGGTGCGCAAGCAGGGCGTTGAGCAGGCGCGGTCCATCGGTGAGAAAGAAAAACATTGTGTACAGCAAAATCACGAAGTGGAAGATGAAGACCGCCGTCGCGCGCGTGGTTGCAGAGAGCGCGGTGAACGTGAACGCGCTGGCGCTGCCGAGAAGCTCGCCGGTCTTGTTGAAGATCTGCGTGCGGTACGGCTCGATGTAGCGGTACCCGGGAAGCAGACGCAACCGCCGATTGAACTCGCCGGGCTGGTCCACAAGTCGCTCGAGGCGTGGACGGATCGTCTCGGTCACGTCCAGCGCTTCGTTCGCACCGGCTCCGAGCACCGCGAGGAGTGGACCGACGACCATGGTCAGCAGCACCAGAAGCGTCGCAATCGCGGCCAGTCCCGATCTGGCATGGAACTTCCGCAACAGCCACTGATACATCGGGTAGCTCAGGCCAGTGAAGATAGCCGCCAGCAGGATCGTAAGGAGGAACGTGCGGATCATCGCCACGAATGCGATGGAGATCGCCGCAACGAGCAAGAGGAGGAAGGCCTGACGGTAGCGGGTTTCGGTCACGCCGCCGCTATTCTAATGCTGTTCTAATGACTGACCGTTTGGCTGGACGGCATCGCGACCCTCGGCAGGTCGAGCGTGAAGATGCATCCCCGCCCCGGCAGGTTGCGCGCATAGATCCGGCCACTGTTGGCTTCGGCACCCCAGCGGCTGAACGACAGGCCAAGGCCCATTCCCGTTCGATTGGCGCCGCGCTGCTCGAACGGCCGGAACAATTCGTTGGCGTCTCCCACGGGCAGTCCGCCGCATTCATCCTCAACTTCGATCAGCACGCGTTCGACGCTGGCGCCCACACGCAGTGTGACGGTGGTCCCCGGCCGTGTGAACTTGAAGGCGTTCTGCACGATGTTTCGCATCACGGCCATGAGCACCTGCCGGTCACCCTCGATAGCCACGCCATCCTCGACAGGCAACGCAGTGAATGCGATATCCCTGCCGCGTGTCAGTGATGCAGCCTGTGCGAGTTCGTCTATGAATCCTGAGACCAGAAATCTCTCGTTGTTTTGCTGGCCACGGGTGAGACGGACCTCGGCGAGCGTGCGGCCGATGAGTTCTTTCAGTCCCATGAGGCTCCGTTGAAGCACGGCCCCGGTACTGCCTGCAATCCCGACATTGCCTGTCTTGAGGACCTCGAATGCGAATATCGCCGAGGTGACCAGGTTCCGCAATTCATGGGCCAGGTACCCCACGCGCTCGCTCTCGCGCGCGGTCTCTCCATCAAGGGTGTCCTGGTTCTGTTCGCGTCCGAACTCGGTCACGGCGCCCGCAATGGCATCGTCCAGGCATCGATTCAGCGTGCGAAAGTCGTCTGTGTCGATAGGTTCATTGACCTCACAGGCGAGCTCCGTGATCGACTGACAGACATCACCATAATCGTGCACGACCTGCGACACGCTGAACCCCTGTCGCAGAAGATCGTGCCCGTGTTGAACCGCGCTCTCGGCAATCTCGGGATTTGACGTCAGACCCTGGCGCAGGGAGCTCACAAGCTGATCGAGGAATACGGGCACCCCGTGATCGATTTCGGTTTTGGTAGGGGGCGGAATCGATCGCATGGCGACCTTCGTCCGGCACCGCCTGATGATCTCTTCGCGGTTTACGGTAACGAAATCTTGAAGCACCATGCTTGTAACGATGCCAGCGATTTTGCAAGAACGCTGTTCAAAATGAGACACGGGGTCGGTGTTCTCTTTTGGACAGCCTTGCGATGGCTGCGCGCGCAACCTAAAATCCTAGTGTCTCTAATGATGCGCAGGAGTTTCCTCGTTCTTGGGTCGGTTGCGCTGACGATGGTCGCGTCCGTCCCTGTTCGTGCCGACGGTCCCCTGCTTGCTGACGCACAGCGCGCATTTTTCAACGCGCGCTATCAAATGGCGGCAGATCTCGCTCTCACGGTCCAGACCCCGGACATTGCGGGGTTGGCGGCCTATGAGATTCGCACATCGGCGCTGCACTTCCAGCTGAGGGACGCACTCGGCAGTGACGGCGACAAAGCGAGAGCCTTCAAACAGTGCGCGACGTGCCCGGAACTGCTGAAGGCCTTTCTGAGCGACACGGCAAAGGGGCAGACCATTGCCCGTGCGCGGCTGGTGACAGATCCCGCCGATGACGATGCCCTGTTTTTTCTTGGGAAACTGAATTTGAACTACGTATGGCTGCACCTGGAGACCCTCGGCCGGAAGACGGGCTGGAGCGAGTACTGGGAGGCGAGACGATCGCTCGACGGCGCTCTCAAGCAGAATCCGCGTCACATGCGAGCTCGCGTGGCGAGAGCCTGGGTCGACTACATCGTCGACACGAAAATGACACGAGGCACGCGGTGGATACTCGGCGGCGGCAGCAAGAAGCGCGCGTTTATCGGCGCGCGCGAAGCCGCAGAGGCCGACTCGGAATTTTTTGTCCGCGTCGAAGCCGAATTCGCGCTGTGGGAAATGCTGGTGCGCGACCGGCAACTGCGCGAAGCCACGACGATCGCGCGCAAGCTTGCGGGCGACTTCCCCGACAATCACAAGCTGGCCAGATTCCTCGAGACGGCGCCGAATCTCAGCCCGTAGAAAGAGCGACTTACCTGGGCAGGAGCCCCCGGAATCCATTCGACAGGAGCCAATCCGTTTCTCCGGTCGTCGGCGGATGTAGAGCTCCTCGAACTGGTGAGCCGACCGTCTCGACGGCGAGCTCCGGCGTAGGAGCAGGATTGGGCGGCAAGAGCGAAGCCGTGATGCGCTCTTCCATCCGGGCAGGAAACGATGGTGCCGGCCCTGACTATCCTGGCGCCATAAACGGCCAGCATCAATTCCTGAAACACGGGCATCGCCAGTCTCCCGCCGGTTTCTCTCGCTCCCAGAGAACGGTTGTCGTCGAACCCGATCCTGACGGCGGCGGTGATGCCGTCGGGACCGTATGTGGAGCCGACGAAGATCGCGTCCCTGAACTCATTGGTCGTTCCGGTCTTTCCCATGACCGCGATCGGGAACTCACGGGAAGCCAGGGCGTGCGCCGTGCCGGTGGGCAGGCGCACGACACTACGCAGGCCTTCCTGAATCAGCGACAGCGCGCCCGAGTCGATAGAGGTCGGCGCTGGTCCGGGCCGGCGAAGAGCAACGGTTTCGCCCGAATCGTGCACGATGGCCTGGATCACGTACGGCTCGGCGACGATGCCCGAGGCTATCGTGCGGTACGCATTGGCCAGCTCCAGAAGATTCATTTCAGACGCACCGAGAGACGTCGTGGCGTACCGCTGGAGAAGTGTCCGGACACCGAGACTCCGCGAGGTTTGGAGAATGCTTTCGATCCCGATTTGCGCGGTGATCCATATGGCCACCGCGTTTCTGGACTCGGCGAGCGCCTGACGGATCGGAATGAGCCCCTTGAATTGGCCATCGTAGTTCGAGATCCATTTCGGCGGACGCATACTGCCATCCGGAACACTGATGGGTTCGTCGGGCACCAGTGTTTCGAGCGTGAAGCCGCCGCGGCGAAACGCCGCGAGATACACGATCGGTTTCATCGCCGATCCTGGTTGCCGCATCGACCGCGTGACACGGTTGTAGTCGCTGTAGGTCGCCGAGCGACCCTTGAAGATCTTCCGGCCACCCGTCTCGGCCAGAATTCGTCCATCGCGGTTCAGCAGCACGACGACCGAGCCCTGGATCATCCCCTGCGCCTTCGGATGTCGCCGCTCGTACCGCTCCAGACCGTGCTCCAGCGCGTCGTTCACGATGTGCTGCACGCGGGCATCCGCCGTCGCGTGCAGTTGAATTCGTCCCTGAAGAAGATCTTCCACGCTGAGATCGGGGCGAAGGGCCTTGAACTCCTGAAGGACATGCTCGACGACGGCGGGTGCCGGGCAGTGCCTGGAGCGTGTCGCGGCGCACAATCTGAAGCGTGCGGCCCTTGGCCTGTGCCGTGACCTCCAGCGAGATGAACCCGTTCGCCCGCATCAGGGTCAGCGTCTGGTTTCGCCGGCGCAGGACTATTCCGGCATCCCTGGCACTCGGCGCGTAGTCGCGAGGCGATTTGGCAATGCCGGCGAGCAGCGCCGCTTTGTCGGCATCATCGGGTGTGAAGGTCGAGAGCCGCCGGCCGAAGTAGTATTCCGCCGCCCTCGCGAACCCGTACTGACCGTTGCCCATGTAGACGACGCTCGCGTATCGCGCGAGAATCTCTTCCTTCGCGCGGCGCTTCGACCCGAACCTGCCCCGCATCGCCTGCTCGAGCCAGAACGAGAGCCGAATCTCCTCCCGCTTCCGCGCCAGCATGTTGACGCTTCGCGCGCCCATCACCGACGACAGCAGTCTGGCCAGGAGCCCGGGGTGGCGAAGCTCGTAGCTGTTCTCCTGCGCGGTCGCGCGGCGGAGGAAATTGCCACGCACGAGCTGTTGGGTAATCGTCGATCCGCCCTGCGGAAAGAGCGACGCGCCTTCCACCTCGTCGTGACGGCCGCCCCTCACAAGCCGGCCGGCGAGCATGCCGACTCTGACCTTCGCGAGCACGCGAGGCAGGCTGAAGTAGTCGATCCCGTTGTGAGAGAAGAAGCGTTTGTCCTCGGCGGCCAGAATCGCGTCACGCACGATCGGCGGAATGTCCTCGTAGCGCGCGATCTGGCGGTACTCGCGGGCCAGTTCGATGAGCGGCTTGGCCGCCGGCGTCGTACACGTGGCCGATCGTGGCAAACTCAAAACGCGTGAAGGGTCCCAGGTCGGGAAGATTCTGGCGGCTGAAGTAGACGTGATGGAGCTCGGCGACCGCCAGCACCATGGCTACCGCGAATGCGGCGGCCACGATCCTGACAGCTGAACGTAACACGAAGGCCTACGCCATACCCTTCACGATGTCGAGGACGAACGGCGCTGCCGGCGCCGAGACAGACACCGTCGACCACAGAATAAGGGCTGCGACCGCGGCGACCCGGGTGCTCATAGGGTGGTCTTTCATGGAATGGTTACGACAGGACTCGCCGGCCCTGGATGACACGGACGAGCACGGCCACAATGGCCAGCAGCAGGAGAATGTGGATCAACCCGCCCATCGTGTAGGCGGAGATGTTTCCGAGCATCCACAGCACGATCAGGATGATTGCGATTGTCGATAGCATGGGACCTCCACCTACGATTGACGTTCTTCGACCGCTTCCGCGCCCCGCACGACCACGCTCAGCGCCTTGTCATAGAGGCCGCCCGCCTTCGCGGCGGCATCTCTATATTTCTCTGTTGCCACGCCGCCGGCGTCGGCTGCCACATCCGTCAACTGCTGTTGAAGGCTTCGCCATGCGGCGTAGACTTGCGGCGCAAAGAGGACCCCAACGGCGGTTCCGACGAGCGCGCCGCCGAAAAGGCCCGTCAGAAATCTTTGTCCGTGTCGTGTTTCAGTCATGTGATCTCCAGTGCGGGGCTGCGCCGACGAATCGGCGCAGCCGATCCGAACAGTTAGTTGCTGTGGCGGGCGAGCGCCGATTTCAGGGCGCCGACGCTTTCGGGAGAACTCCCGGCGCGCTCGAAGACGATGTCTTCGGATGACAGCGCCTTCTCGTAGAAGCGCGTATTCGCATCCATGTCTTCCTTGATGACCGATCCGTTCACCGTGACGCCGGCAAACAGTCCGCGGCTGCGCGAGTAGCTGAGGATCTGAGCTTGCATCTGCACGTCGGTCGAGGCTTCGCTTGCGCGTCCGACAGGTCCGGCCGCGGCAGAAATCTCGCCGCCAAGCTTGACCTGGTTCGACAGCAGGTGTTCGACGCCGGAGCGGTTCATGATGACGAGAATCACGTCAATCTCGGTCCCGCCAATCTGCGCGCCCACGCTGCCACCTGTCATCGTCAGGAAAGCCGGCGAGGACCAGTTGCGCGTCTCCGCGTCACGCACGCTGATGATGCCGCGGCCCCACTGGCCGCCGATGACGAAGCCGGCTTTCTTCACGCCCGGGAAGATCGCAATCGCTTCAGCCTTCTCCAGAATGCTTCCTGGAATCGCCTTGTCGCGAGCGCGCATCATTTCGTTCAACACGGTGGTGGCTGCGCCAACCCGTTTGACTTCATCTTTTCCAGCGGCGGCGCGAACCGTGACCGGCGACCCGGTCGCGACGACGCAGAGCAGAATTCCCAGGACGACACTTTTCGATTTCATTCATTAACCTCGCTGTCAACTTAGTAGGTCGCCTCCTCCACGTCTGTGCAATACAGCGCACCGGTTTTGGTGTTCAATCGGATACACCGCTCAGCCCCTTGCTCTGCGTCTTTGCGTCTCTGCGTCGAACCCGGCAAACTATGTGGCATGGATACGGTGAAGACCGTTGGGGTTGCGCTGCTCGCCGCTGTTCTTGCCGTGACGCCGGCCGCGTCGCAGCAGACACCTCGAGTGGCTCCTGAAGCCACCGGCCTTTCAGCACAGCGACTTCGCGAGGCGAGCGATCTGCTGAACCAATACGTCTCGGAACAGCGGATTGCCGGGGCGGTGGCGGCGGTGGCCAGGCGCGGACAAGTCGCATATCTCGAAGCGGTCGGGGTTCAGGATCTGCAGACGCGCGTGCCGATGACAGCGCGTTCACTCTTTCGCATCTATTCGATGACGAGGCCAATCACTGCGGTCGCGGTGATGATGCTTCAGGAAGAAGGCCGCTTCGGCCTCGACGATCCAGTCGCGAAATTCATTCCCGAGTTCAAGAACGTGGTCGTCTCTGGCGAGCAAGGTCACTCCGCCGCGTGCACCAGCGCGTGCAGTGACCGTGCGCGACCTTCTTCTACACACATCCGGCCTCAATGCCCGAACCTCGGAGATTTACCGGCGCGAGCAGGTGAGATCGCGCACGATCACGATGGCGCAGTTCATCGCGAACCTGGTTCGTGTGCCGCTGATGGAGGATCCAGGGACGCGTTACCGCTACAGTGAAGGCACGACAGTGCTGGGCCGGCTGGTTGAAATCTGGTCGGGCAGGTCTTTCGAGGACTTCCTCGACGAGCGCATTTTCCGTCCGCTCCGCATGGGCGACACGATGTTCTGGGCCGCAACGCCCGATGCTCGGGCGCGGCTCGCCACGGTGTACGGTCCTCGGCAGGGCGGCGGCCTCGTGCAGGTCGATACCGAGACGCTCCCGTTCACCGAACGTCCGACCCTCATCGAAGGCGCTGTCGGACTCTCTCCACCGTGCCCGACTACCTGCGATTTGCGCAGATGCTAGCCAACAAAGGACAGCTCGACGGTGTGCGCATACTGAGCGCGAAGACAGTGGAGATGATGACGGTAAATGGCCTGTCGGAGACCGTGCAGAAGACGCGCGGCGGATCGACGGGCTGGGGCCTTGCCAACGTCCAGGTGCTGCTCACTCCGGCGTCCGACGATCCCGCGAGCAAAGGCGAATACGGGTGGGACGGCACGGCGGGCACGATCTTCTGGGTGGATCCCGGCAAAGAGATGGTGACGGTGCTCATGACTCAGAGCGTGCCATCGAACCCCGATCAGATTCGACAGCGCTTCAAGGCCATCATCCAGCGCGCCATCGTCGAGTAACTTTCTCTGCCATCTGCCATCTGCCATATCACGATCACTTCCTGAGTCCCCTGACGTACTAAGCCACGGCTGACGTACCGACCAGCGATCGCAAGTAATCCGATCATGTATTTGATCGGTGTTGAGGGAGATTTCCGGCCAGCCGGAGCGTGGGAAGGTATGGCTCGGGTTGGTCGCTATGAAGCTTGTGGAATCGAAGGAGGAAACATGTTCGAGCAACTCATCAACGACGCGGCATCGCGTCTCAACTTGTCAACGGCGGCTGCGTCCGCGCTGGTGCGCGGGTTTCTGGGGCTGATGACAAATGAACGGACTGGAGGCGTCGAGGGCTTTGTCGACACGTTCCGCCGCGCCGGCCTGGGCGATGTACTCACGTCATGGTACGGCGGCAAGGAAGGGAAGGCCATCACGCCTGCCCAGGTCGAATCGGCGCTCGGAATAGGCGCGCTCGACAGGCTGGCGGTCTCGAGTGGTCTCACGCGTGCGGCGGTCAGCGCGGCGGCGACGTACCTGCTGCCGAAAATCATCGGTCGGCTGACGCCGAACGGCGTCCTTCCGTCGAACAGCGCGCTCCTGTCCCAGGTTTCGCGGTACGTCGATCGGCCGGTGCCTGCTCAGACATACCACGTGGAACGATCACGGGGCTGGCCGCGCTGGGTGCCATGGGCCGCGGCGGCACTGTTGGCGCTCGTGGCGTGGCTCGCGTTTCGGGGTCCCGCGGGCACGATTGATCCGCAGCTTGCGTTGAGCAACAGGGACGGAAAAATCACCTACTCGGGGCTCGTTCGAGACGAGAAGACACGAACGTCGATCGTCAACGCGCTCAACAAGACATTTGGCGAGAGCAACGTCGAAGGCACGCTGCGCGTGGATCGCAACGTGAAGCGAACCGACTGGGTGCCGCAGGCCGACAATCTCGCTGCCGTGATGAACACGCCCGGCGTCGACTTTTCGCTGAACGGCAACACGGTCAGAGTTGGTGGATGGGTCTCTGCTGATTCGCGACAGGCGCTCGCGGACAGACTGCACGGCATCTTCGGCGCACGATCGACGATTGGTGCGCTCGGCGACCCAGCAGTCGAAGCGGTCCGAAGCGCCAACGAGCGGGCGATTTCAGCCCTGGGAGCAGTCGGCACCTCTGGAACCTCCCCGACCGCAGTGGTAGAGGCGATGAATCTGGCGATCATCAACTTCCCGACCGGGAGCTCCGAGATCCCGGCCGAGCACATGGAGATCATCCGGAAGTCGGCCGAGGCGATCAAATACGCGCCGGCGGGCACGGTGTTCGAGATTGACGGGCACACCGACAACACGGGCGATCCGACAGCGAACGTTGCGCTGTCTCAAGCGCGGGCCGAGGCGGTCAGGGATGCCCTCGTGGCAAACGGCGTGTCCGCGGCAGCGTTGACGACACGCGGATACGGCGACATGAAACCGCGTGCGACAAACGATTCGGAATTCGGACGATTCCAGAATCGCCGCATTGAGTACATCGTCATCCGGTAGACCGCGGAAGACATGACGAGCCGATGACGCCCCATCGCGGCCAGCGTCATCGGCCTCGCAGCCCAAGGGAGATGATTTCCATGGTGGAGGATCGCGATCGAACGAAGTTGGTCCTGGCGCTCGCCATTGCCGTCGCCGTTCCCGTTGGCCTCGCGGGTCAATGGTTCCAGGAGATCGCCCAGCAGGCGATTGGCCATGCGGTGCGTGAGGGCATCCAGGAAGCGGTGACAGACGCGGCGTTCGATGAGGTGTTCGAAGAAGTGACCGAAGAGGCGCTCGAAGGCGTGACGTCGGCTGTGGTCGGCGATGTCGCTGCCGAGGGAATAGAGACCGCCTTCCAAATTGCCGACGTCGCCGATAACCTCGACGACGTCATGGATGCCGTCGAAACGGTGAATACGATTCGGCGGTTCGTCAGGTGAACGGGAGGGGACAATAATGAAGTCGCGCATGCTCCAGGCGTCGATCGTGGCCGTCGTGCTCGCTCTGGCGCTTCCACCGCTCGCCGGCGCTCAGGCGTCAGCCCCTCAACCGCCCGTGAGCGCTCCCAATTTGACGGCCGATCAGGCCCTTCCGCTGACGTGCGTGCAGGCGTGGATCGTGTCGGGCAAAAACCAGTCGTCGATGCTCGAAATCATCACGATGCTGGCAAAGGTGTCGCTGGTCAATCGTGCGTTGACGTTTCCAAACACCCGCGGCGCCGGGCTCGACGCCGGCAAGGCTATTGCGGCCGACTGCAAGGCCGATCCGCGCGCGCTGCTGTTCGCGATTGTCGACAAACACGTGCGCCGTGTCGCGCAGCCGGGCATCAATTGATCACGTAGGCCGGGCCTTGTTTGGACTTCTTGGAGGGCGCTGAATGCACTAGGATAGGCGCGCGTGAATCAACGGATGACTCTGGCAATTGTCGACGACGACGACGACGTGCGCAGGGCTCTCGGCCGGCTTCTTCGCTCTTTGGGCCACGACGTAAGACCGTTTGCATCGGCCGAGGAGTTCGAGGCGGAGAATGTCGCCGTGGATTGTGTCATCGTCGACGTGCGACTGCCAGGTCTCAGCGGTCTCGAGTTGCGCGAACGACTGCGCAGCCGGACGAGTCCTCTTCCCGTCGTGCTCATCACTGGTGACCGTCGATCGAGACAATTCCCGCACCTCCGATACCCCATCTGTGACCAAGCCCTTCGATGATGACGCGTTGATGGCAGCCATAGCCGACGCGATGTCGTCGGCCAACCCTCTGCGTGAACGTCATGCCTCCTGACGACTACTACCGGCGCGCCGCGGCGGCGGGCGGGGTCGCCGTCTGGGATTGGAATCTTGCGACGGACGAGATTTACCTGGATCCGGTCCTCAAAGAGATGTTGGGCTACCAGGATCACGAGATTGGCGATCACCTGGAGCGACTTCGTCAGGCTCGTGCACCCGGCCGATAGGGCGGCCGCCGAGGGGCGAGTGCAGGCTCATCTCCGGGGCGAGGCTCCGTTCTATGAGGTCGAGCTTCGGATGCTTCATCGAGACGGCAGCATCCGATGGTTTCTCGCGCGCGGGGCAGTCACCAGAGATGAGCAGGGAAAGGCTGTCCGCATGGCTGGAACCGACACGGACATCACCGAACGCAAGCGCGGCGAAGAGGCCCTGCGCCAGGCGGAGGAGCTGAACCGGCGGATCGTCGAGAGCACCGGCGACTGTGTGAAGATCCTCGACCTCGACGGACACCTCATCTACATCAATCCGGTCGGGCTGCGGATGCTCGAAATAACAGATGCCAGCCCGCTGTTGAATCGTTCGCTCGGCGGTTTCTTCGAGGGAGAGGTTCGCCGGGCCACTGAGGAAGCTGTCGGGCAGGCGCGAAATGGCGGGCGCGGCTGGTTTCAGTACTCGATGCGAACGGCGGGCGGACAGATGAAGTGGTTTGACTCCGTGGTGACGCCGATCACCGACGCGAACGGCACAGTCGTGCAGCTGCTGGCGGTTTCGCGCGATATCACCGAGCGAAAGCGGGAAGAGGCGTTTCGCACCGCGCAACACCAGGTGCTCGAGATGATCGCCACCGGCAGCGCCCTGCCCGCGGTACTGGATCGTCTGGTTCGCCTCGTCGAGGATCAGTCCGACGGCATGCTGTGCACTATCCTGCTGCTCGATGAAGACGGGACCACCATCCGGCATGGCGCCGCCCCGAGTCTCCCCCACGAATACGTTCAGGGGATCGACGGCATGTCCATCGGTCCCAGCGTCGGCTCGTGTGGCACAGCCATGTACCTGAGCACGAGAGTCATCGTCACAGACATCCTGACGGATCCCCTCTGGGAGAACGGCCGCGACGTGGCACGGCGGTTCGGATTGCGTGCGTGCTGGTCGACGCCGATCTTTTCGCCGCAGCGGAAAGTCCTCGGCTCGCTGGCGATGTACTACGCCGAGCCGCGCACGCCTAGCGACCAGGAGCTGCGGCTCATCGAAACAGCGGCCGACATCGCACGTATTGCGATCGAGCAGCAGCGCGCGTATCAGGCCTTGCGCTCCAGCGAGGCGCGCAATCAAGCCATTCTGCGGGCGATCCCCGACTGGATGTTCCTGACGACCGGTGAGGGTGTCATCCTCGACTATCACGCGAAGGACACAACCAGGCTCCACGTTGCGCCGTCCGAATTCCTCGGCAAGAGCGTCAAGGAAGTGCTTCCTCCGCCGGTCGCCGACGCGCTCGCGCAGGCGTTTGCACGCGTGAGCGCATCAGATGAAGCCGAGAAGGTCGAATACACGATGGGGTCCGATGACGCCGAGCGCTTCTACGAGGCGTGCGTCGTTCGCTGCGATGGCGACAAGGTTCTCAGCATTGTCCGGGATATCACCGATCGGAAGCGCGCGGAGCTGGAAGCTGACGCCCATAGACGCGAACTGGCGCATCTGAGCCGGGTTGCCATGCTCGGAGAGCTCTCGGGCGCACTGGCGCACGAGTTGAGCCAGCCGTTGACGGCGGTCCTCAGCAATGCGCAGGCGGCACGGCACCTTCTCGATCGCCATCCGATCGACCTCGAGCAGCTGCGAATGACGCTCGACGACATCATCCGGAACGACAAGCGGGCCGGTGCGGTGATCGATCGCCTGCGCGCCCTCTTGCGGAAAGGCGACGCCGCGCTGCAGCCGGTCGACGTGAGCGAAGTGACTCGCGAAGTGCTCGACCTCGCGTGCGGCGAGCTCATGTCGCGCCGCATTTCCGTGACAAGCGCACTCCCGCCGGCGATTCCGCCCGTGATGGGCGATCGGGTGCAACTGCAGCAAGTGGTGCTCAATCTCGTGCTGAACGCGTGCGATGCGATGAGCAGCACGCAGTCGGTCGAGCGGAAGCTTGCGCTGTCGGCGACGACCGATGAGGGCTTCGTGCAGCTCGTCGTGTCGGATAGGGGACCGGGAATTCCCGAAGACCAGCTCGAGCGGGTCTTCGAACCGTTCGTGACGTTCCGCGAGAAAGGCCTCGGCCTCGGGCTGGCGATCAGCCGCTCGATCGTTACAGCGCACGGCGGATCGATCCGTGCCGAGAACAACGCCGCCGGCGGCGCAACATTCCGCTGCCTCTTGCCTGTTGCTTTGGCGCCCGCGGTCAAACAGGCGGGGCGTTAGGTATCGAGCGACCGTCTAGTCGAGACCCGACGAAGATCGATATGGCCGCCCGCCGTGGAGCGCAGCCACTGCATTGATCAGGTGCTCGACAATCTCGTCCTTGTTGACGAAGGCCACCAATCGTTCTTCCCGAAATGCGTGGATGAGCTCTTTGCCGTGGGTGGACACGAAGACGAACGGAGTCTGCTTTCCGAGGGCGCTCAACTGTCTCCGTGCCGCCACGCCATCGAGGCGAGGCATGGAGATGTCGCTCACGATCACGTCAGGCTGCAGGCGAATGGCCGCTTCGACGAGCTCCTCGCCGTTGGTGACGGCTCCGACAACCTTGTAATGGCTGGAGAGGAGCGCGACCATGCGGGTCCGCATCTCTTCGTTATTGTCTGCGACCAGCACAGCTGGCATTCCGGTGTCGGGGCGCACGAGTGGCTTGGAACGTACGTGAAAACGTGCGCGTGTGTCGTTGCTCGCGGGCAAGGAGTCGAGGCCACTAGTTGGCCAGGAGCTGCTCTGGTGTATGTATGAAAACCTTGCCGCGGGACTTGGTCAGGACTCCCGCGCGCTCCCACCTGTTCAACACCCGGCTCGCGGTGAACGAACTGATGTGCGCGAGCTCGGCGAGCTCTTCATTGGTGGCGTGGATTTCAATTCCAGTATGGATGGTTTTGCCCGTATCCTTCGCGAGATGCAACAGAGCCCGACTGAGGCGCCGCGGCGCAGAGAGTCTCGTCAGGTCTACCAGCCGATCCACATGCGAAACGTACTCCAGGACGACTCCCAGGGCGTTTTCCGACAGCTTGGGAT
This sequence comes from Vicinamibacterales bacterium, assembly GCA_963782595.1. Lineage (GTDB taxonomy): Bacteria > Acidobacteriota > Vicinamibacteria > Vicinamibacterales > JAMQPK01 > JAMQPK01. The sequence continues at coordinate 745,958 of CAWAKJ010000001.1, forward strand.
ATTTGTGCGCGAGCTTTCGAATCCCGGCGCGCCTCCAAACCAGCAGCTCACAAGGGCTTGTGGTCTCCGCAGTGCCGATGTACGGCGTGCGGTCGGCGAGCAGAGTTCCCAGTCCGAAGGCGTTTCCGCGCACTAACCGGGCCAGCTGCACCTTGTTGCCATCGCGGGTCGTCCGGTAGAACTTTACGTGGCCTGATAGCAAGAGAAAGAGGTGCACCGCGGTGTCGCCGGCAATGAAGAGGATTTCGTACGGTCCGACTCTTTGAATCTCGCCGGCGTCGACCACCTCCTGAAGTGCCAAATTGCCAAGACCCTCGAGAAATTTGGACTTCGGCGGGGGTGTCAGGGTACGTCGCATCTGCAACGTGATCTCCTTCACGCTCGATGCCAAGGGCTCTCTTGGTACTGTTGCGCACGTCCTGTCGGTGCGGTCGTGCCTGGACTCGTGATTGCTCTCCTATCGGGCAGCCCGAACGGGAGGCATTGTGCGCACGCAAATTCCCTTCAGCGTCCTTGCGGCCGTTGCCATCACAGCGTCCGTTGTCTTGCACACATCAGGCGTGTCGGCCTGGACGATGCGGGAGGAGTTCACCGCCTTTGCGGTCAACATGAACAGCGGACCCACGACGGCCACCGTCACCATCCGAATCGAGCGGTGGTCGACCCAGGAAGAACGCGACCAACTCTTGAGCATTGTCAAAGAAGCCAGCAGTGTTACCAGGGCGAATCGGCAGCTCTTGCGCGCGTTACAGCGAATGCCGAGGGCCGGCTTCATCAGAACACCCGACAGGCTCGCCTGGCATCTCCGATACACGCAACAGCAACCGTTGGAAGACGGCGGACGCCAGATCGTTCTGGCAACCGATCGGCCGATCGGCTTCTGGGAAGCGCGCAACCGGCCGCGTGCGAGCGACTATCCATTCACCGTAGTGGAGCTGCATCTCGACAAGGACAATCGCGGCGAGGGCAGGATGCTTGCCGGCAGCAGGATTTTCATCGATCCGCGAACGAGCAATCTGGTGCTCGAACACTACGAGAGACAACCTGTGCGGCTCAATCGGATTAGACCGAGATAGCAGCTCGACAGTTCGCGTCAGCGACCTCGGCCTCGCACCCCTCCGACGACTCCAGCAAGCTTTGTCGTACCACGCGGGCCATTCAGCTCAATCCCGCGTGCCCTTCTGAGCGGGGGAGTCGGCGCGTTCGCTTTCACATGCCGGCCACCATGCCTGGAAGGAGGAGGTGTGAGACCAAGGATCGCGCTGGTTTTGGACGATTTCGAACGGGTTCGTTTTATCATGCTGCTGCCAGCTTCCCTTCCCGAAGGAACGCCAGGAGATCCGCATTGATCTGGTCCTTGAGCGTCGATGGCATCCCGTGCGGCGCGCCTTTGTACACCTTGAGCGTGGCTCCCTTGACGATTTTTGCGGAGAGCAACGCCGAGTCGGCGATCGGTACGATCTGATCGTCGTCGCCGTGAAGAATCAGCGTCGGCACGTCGATCTTCTTGAGATCTTCGGTGAGGTCGGTTTCCGAGAAGGCCTTGATGCAGTCGTAGGCGGCGTTGAGACCGGCCTGCATCCCCTGCAGCCAGAACGAATCACGCAGACCCTGCGACACCTTCGCGCCCGATCGATTGGCGCCGTAGAACGGGCCGCTCAAGTCCTTGAAGAACTGCGATCGGTCTGCCTGGACGCCGGCGCGAAGCTCGTCGAACACTTTCATCGGTAGACCGCCCGGATTGGTCGCGGTCTGCAGCATCAATGGAGGAACGGCACTGATCAGGATGGCTTTCGCCACGCGTTTGGTGCCGTGGCGACCGAGGTAACGGGCTACTTCGCCTCCGCCTGTGGAGTGGCCCACATGAATCGCGTTCGTGAGGTCCAGCGCCTGAACGAGTGCTGCTAGATCGTCGGCGTAGGTGTCCATGTCGTTGCCGTTCCAGGGTTGACTCGAGCGGCCATGCCCCCGGCGATCGTGCGCGATGCAGCGGTACCCACGGGCTGCCAGAAACATCATCTGGTCGTCCCAGGCATCAGCGCTGAGCGGCCACCCATGACTGAACACCACTGGCTGCCCGCTGCCCCAATCCTTGAAATAGATCTGCGTCCCGTCTTTTGTCGTGATCGTATTCATTTCGGATGCTCCTCCATTAAACGCGGGCACGGAGAACACGAAGGACGGTTCGCCCGTCCTTCGTGACCTACTAGGGCTTGGGCTTTACGGGGCACGTGCCTGCAATTTCGCGGATTGAGGTCGCCTCGAAATCTGGCAGATCGTTCAGGTCGTGCGATGCCCCCGTCAGGTGTTTTGGCTCTGCGTCAATGCGTCCCGTGATCTGGACGCGCTTCCCGACGAGCGGGCTCAGCCGCGCATCTTCGAGTTGCTCAACTTCATACATCTTGCCCGCGGCGGGGACTGCGCCCCCTGTGCCAACAGCGCCAGGCGTACCCGAAGCCAGCGCGGCATTCACCAGGATGTAGTCGTCAGAAGTGGCGCCCGGGCCCAGCGCCACGCTCCTGCCGGGAATAGCGCTTTCCCGATACAGACATCCAACCAGCGTCGTCTCACCAGCCGGCCGATTCATGGTGGCGCCCGACGGCATTGGGGGCATCGGGGGTTTCTGCGTTGGATACTGATCAGCACGGGCGTAGGTTGCGAGTGCGCCAGCGCACACCATCACAATCGCGATCGCCTCGTATCGTACGTACTTCATGTTGCTTGCTCCTTGTGTTGGTCTTCGGCGTTTCTTGTCGCAGGGTACCGATGCAAAAGAAACACCACGTTTACATCACGAATCTGCCGCCTCGTGATAGAACATCTCGAGTTGAGCGATGGGCCAACACTCGAAATCCCTCACTCGGCCAACCCCCGCCGAACAGGCGATACGTGATCAGGAGGTTCTTCGCGCATCCCGTGATCTCGCGGCCTATTTCAAGGGCCGTCGTACCGAGGGTGAGGCCCGCGCTGCGCTGAAGATCATCAAGGCGTTCATTCGCGATCGTGAGCGGCTGGAGCCGAAGAGTCGCAGGCCGCTGCCGGGTCTGAGCAGTCAACCGGCCGCCGCTGGAATGTCCGCCGGCAAGGATTCCGAGACCGACCGCTGGAAAAATCGTATCCCCTGGTTGGCGAACCCACCACTCCCGAAGACACCTGAACCAGTCGACTGACTCTTCGAGGACAATTCAACCGTGACTACAGACAAAGCGCCGGTCCGGCGTCGGCTGGCCGGCTTCCTCGTGCTCTTTCTGCTCCTCGTCCATGTCGCCGCGTGTTCGGACGGCATGGACGGTCCGACGAAGCCGACCGGGCTTGGCCCCGCATCAGCCGTCGAGCCTGTTGTTCGTGAAATCCTTGCGCAGACAGACAACCCGCCGGGAGCACCCGGCCGGCGTCTGACCCTTGTTCGCTACACCATCGCACCGGCTGCACAGCTTGCTCCTCACGTTCATCCGGGCGTGCAGGTGGCGTCGATCGTATCGGGCACGTTGACCTATCAAGTTGTGTCGGGCACGGTGACGATCCACCGGGCCGTCGGTGCTAACGGTATTCCGGCTGCGACGGAGCATCTGACAGGTCCGGCCCGGACGACCTTGAGCCGCGGCGATGCCGTGTTCGAGGAGGGGCAAATGGTGCACTTCGGTTCGAACGGAACGAGCGAGCCGGTGGTGATCTCCGCAACGCTCGTCACGGAAGCGGGTTCAGATCTCGCCGTTCCCGTTCCGTGACGGACGCATGCCTGCCTGGTGCGCGCGTTATTGCGGCGGGTTGACGACCACGTAATTCGTCGTGCTGCCGACAAACTGCGGCTGGTACCAGACGTTTCCGCACTGCTGATACGCGAACCCGTTCACGATGACGGTCGAGCACGACGAAGGCAACGAGTAGACGGTCGAACCCACGACGGCGGCCGTGACGGCGGCCGTCGTCGCCACCGCTGCCGCCGTTCCCCAACCGCCGCCGTAGCAACAGCCGTAGCGATGGTCGAAGTCGACGTCGATGTCGCGATCGAAATCCCAGTCGCGATCGAAATCGATGTCGCGATCGAAATCGACGTCGCGATTTACGTTCCTGTTGACGTCGCGATTCACGTTCCGGTTAACGTCGCGATTCACGTTCGCTCGATTCACGTTCGCGCTTCTGTTGACGCTCGAGCGCGAGACACTGCGCGTGCCCCCGCCGCGTCCTCCACCTCCACGGCCACCACGCTGGGCGAACATCGACATCTCGCTCACCAGGAACACCAGGATTATCGCGATCGCCACGCGCGTCACGCGCGTGATTATGTGTCTGTCAGGCATGACGGTCTCCTAATCCACTTCGGCCAGCACGACTTTGCCCGCACCTGCCGGAGGCACGAACGTGAACGCCGCATCGTTGAACGACGGCGCGAGATTCCAGGTATAGGTGGCGACGTATTGCGGCCGGGCCTCGTCGGTCATCGTCGTCAGCACGAGCCGGCGGGGCAGCGGAAAGTCGCCGAGCTGGATCCAGACCTGCCAGTCGAGCCCCTCCTGCCTGAACGCATAGTGGCCGCAACTGACGCCGTCGACGTTGCTCGGACCGATGAACATCGCTGACTTGATGTCGGTGTCTTTCGACCGCGGCCCACCCCAGCTGAACAGGTCTTCGAGCGGAAGTTGGACGTTGTACTTCTGGTCGATCAGGTCGGCAAGCTCACCGATCGTCGGTGGCGCCGGCACGGTTGCGTAGTAGTTGACCTTCCGCGCAAGCATCGTGAATTGCTTGCCGTCGTACACGTAGAGCCGGCTGCGGCGGTCGGTGTCGACCGAAATGCGAAGCCGGTCAGGTATTCGCGCGACCAGGTTCGCCACACCAGTGGTTTGGACCTTCTGGCCGTTTGCCAGCACTTGTTCTGTGCTGGTCACCGCATCAACCTGAAAGGCCTTGAGCGTACGGAGATAGGCCCCCATCTTGTGCAGCGCCGTCATCGCCTCGGGTTCGATTTGCGGGGTCTGTTGCGCGCGTGTCACGCCTGCGCCAACGAGTGTGATCGTCAGAGCGGTCAAGAGCCAGCTGGCTTGTTTGGTCACGTTCATGCTCCTCGTGGTTGCTGCCCGCGGCAGGTGCGCCATCGAAATGGCAAGAGTCAAACCCACCGGCCACCGCGCGTACGTTTCAAAACACTTCGACCGAAGTGCTTGAGCCTGGGCGGTTTGGCGAGCGCGTTCCCGGGATGAAGAGCCGGAAAGCATCCAGGCTGGTCGCTAAATTTCGCGGAACATCGAAATTAAACGGTGAGGAAGGGTCGGCAACATGGCTATGATGCGTGCCTCATGCCCGACCTTGGCAGCACTGGTTTCGCGTCTGCAGCAACAGCAGGCTGCGGTCGTCAGGCTGGCGCGTCGTCAGGCGCAAGTCACAGATCTGTCGGAAGCCCTGGCTGTGGCGCTGATCGAGGCAGCCGAAACGCTACACGTCGAACGCGTCGGCGTCTGGGTTCTGAGCGACGACAGGCAGGAACTGCGCTGCGTGCGCAATTACTTGCTCTCCACTCGAACGCTGGGTGGCGGGCAGGTGCTGCGCGCAGAGGACTATCCCCGATACTTCGCCGCGCTCGAAGCCGGGCGCGGTATCGATGCGCACGACGCGCGCGAAGATCCACGAACAAGTGAGTTCCGCGACAGCTACCTCGTGCCGCTCGGCATCTCGTCGATGCTCGACGCGGCGATTCGCGAAGAGGGGCAGATCGTCGGTGTCGTGTGCCACGAGCACGTCGGCAGTCCCCGCACATGGACGGCCGACGAGGTGACGTTCGCCGGCGCGGCTGCTGATCAAGTCGCCATCGCACTTGCGGCGGCCGAACGGCATCGGCTCGCTGACGAGCGCGAAGAGATGCAGAGGCACGTCCTCCATGCACAGAAACTGGAGAGTCTTGGCGTTCTGGCCGGTGGAATCGCGCACGACTTCAACAATCTGCTGGTCGGGATCCTGACCAACGCGCAGTTTGCCGGCACGACACTTGTCATCCGGGCATCCCGCACAGGTGGCGCTGGACGACATCGTCGCCGCCGCCAAACGGGCCGCCAGTCTGACGCGACAACTCCTGGTCTATTCGGGCCGCGCCACCGCAGTCTCCAGGCCGACGCAGCTCCTCGAGCATTTGAAGGAGTTGACCCATCTGCTCGAGGCCAACATCTCGAAGAACGTTCACCTGCGCCTCGACGTGCCCGACGATTTGCCTGTGATCGCTGCCGACGTGGCGCAATTGCAGCAGGTGATCATGAACGTGATCTTGAACGGCGCCGAGGCCATTGGCATGGAAGGAGGCGAGGTGCACGTGACGGCCGCTGTCGTCGAACTGTCCGACAGCGACCTTGGGAGACTCGTCTCTCTTTCCGCACGTCCGGGACCACATCTGATGGTCCAGTCGCGCGACACCGGGCACGGCATTGACGAAGCCACGCTCGAAAAAATCTTCGATCCGTTCTATACGACGAAAGGCCAGGGACGAGGGCTGGGTCTTGCCTCCGTCGTCGGAATCATGCAGGCCCATCGGGGCGCACTCGCCGTGAGCAGCACGCCCGGCCGAGGCACGATCTTTCGTCTGTACTTTCCCGTCGCCGGGAACCTGGTCGAAGAGGCGCAGTCGGCCCGAAAGGATCGCGCCTACGGGTATGGTGCCGTTCTGGTCATCGACGACGAAAAGAGCGTTCGTGTGGCACTTGCCCGCGCGCTGACGGTCTGCGGCTACGACGCCTTGCTCGCGGAAGGCGGCCGAGAGGGACTGGCCATTCTCACAACGCGTCCGCAAGGCATTCGCGGAGTCATCCTCGACTTGACGATGCCGGACATGTCGGGTGGAGAGACCTTTCTCGAGTTGCGCCGCATGCGCGGTGACCTGCCCGTCGTCCTGCTGAGCGGGTCCAACCAGACCAATGAAGTGGCAGACATGCTGCGGCACGATCACGTGCGATTCATGACGAAGCCATTCACGCTGGATGTGCTGCGCGGGGAGCTTGCCGAGGCGTTTCGGTAGAACGCTGGCAGGAGCCATGCCCGATGCGTGAAACAGCGACTGCTCGAATCGCCCTCGGCGGCGACGGTGTCTTGATCGTCCGCATTCGCAAAGGCACACGTCAGGTGCTTGCGGATGCACGGGAAAATCTGGCTGGTGCCCTGTCTGAAGGGACTGGCCGTCGACGTCCACTACTCGTCGACATCACCGGCTCTCCGCCGCTCGATGCTGAAACGCGCCATCTGTACTCGGGTCAGGCGCTGGTGGCGGGATTTTCGGCCCTTGCACTGCTTGTCGAAGCGAGCCCGCTCGGAAGAATGATGGGCAATGTGTACTTCCGAGTGGCCCGGCCTGGCATTCCCATGCACCTCTTCACGGACGAGTCCCTCGCCCTCGAGTGGCTGAAGGGCTACCTGGAGTGACGACATGCAGTCGAAGCTGACCTTTGCCAGCGACCGTATTAGAGAGATCCTCCAGAAGCTCGAGAGAATGGCGGCCGGCGAAACATCGACCAGCCTTCCGATCTCGCCCATGCACGACGAGCTGGACGCCATCGTGTTTGGCATCAACGTCCTTGCCGAAGAGCTGCGCTGGACGCACGAGCGGGTGATGGAGTCGGAGCGAGTCAAGGCCGACGCACTCCGTGCACAGGCGATCAGGCTCTCCGGTGACAACTTCGAGACGTCCTTTCACACCAATCCGTGCGCGATGACGATTACCCGGTACTCGGACGGACGGTTCAAGGACGTCAACGAGAGCTTCGAGCGTCAGACCGGCTTCGGGCGCGACGAGGTAATGGGTCGCACGGCGCAGGAATTCGGTATGTGGATCGATCCCGACGATCTGGCTGCGCTCAGCACGGAGTTGTCGAGCGCCGGCAAGGTCCGCAGCCGTGAGGTGCGATTGCGCACCAAGAGCGGCGCGCAGTCCACGGCGCTCTACACTGCCGACATCATCACGTTCTGCGGCGAACGGTGCGTGCTCGCAGTGGGCCTGGATGTCACGGATCTCAAGAACGCCGAGATCAAGGCTGCAACCCTGCGCGAAGAGCTCGCGCACCTGGGACGGGTCACGCTGCTCGATGCGCTCGCCGGATCGTTCGCGCATGAAATTACTCAGCCGCTGACGGCGGTGATGGCCAATGCCGAGGCGGCTCTGCGCCTGATCGCGGCCCAGCCGCCCAGGCTTGGCGAGTTGCGCGAGACGCTGAACGAGATTCTGAGAGCCAATCAGCGCACGGTCGATGTGCTCCAGCGCATCAGAACCCTTCTGAAGAAGGGAACGGTGCGGTACGAGCACATCGAAGTGAATGCTATCGTCAGCGATGTCGTCAGGCTGATCCAGAGTGCCGCAGCCGGTCGCCGGATCGCTCTCGACGTGGCGCTGGCGTCCGACATCGCGCCGGTGCTGGGCGATCGGGTTCAGATCCAGCAGGTCGTACTGAACCTCCTGATGAATGCCTTCGACGCCGTTCAGGACTGCGCGCCCGCCAATCGGCGCGTCTGTCTCCGTACGTCGCCGCGAGACCTGGCAGCGATGGTCGAAGTCCGCGATCACGGTTCCGGGTTGTCCGATGAAGCGTTGACGCACATCTTCGAGCCGTTCTATACAACCAAGCAAGACGGGATGGGGCTCGGACTCTCGATCAGTCGCGCGATCGTCGAGGCTCACGGCGGCACGCTCGACGCCATGCGAAATCCCGGGACCGGCATGACATTCGCGGCGTGCTTTCCTCTCCGGCGGTCGTAGGACACTCGTGCGTCCCACCCAGTCATCCACCCGCAACAAGAACAGCCGGCGTGTGTGTTGAACATGGCGCTGGGCTCGAAATTGCACGCAGCCGTTCGTGATGCTCATCGGCTTCTTGGCACTGGTGACCCTCGCGGGCAGTCGGGCTGAAGCCCAAACCCTTTACAAGTTAACCCTCAAGGAGGCCCGTGAAACGGCGATCCAACGCCACCCCCAGGTTCAGGCTGCCGCTCTCTTAGCGCGCGCGGCAGACGAAGTGCCGGCGCAGCAGGCGGCTGCGCGGTATCCGAACATCGATGCCGCTGTCACCGGCGCCGCCGCGAACGAACGTGCCGTCCTCGCTGCGGGGGCTTTGAGCAATTCCACGGTTCTCAGCCGGGCCGCCGCCGGCTTCTCGGTCAACCAACTGGTGTTCGATTCCGGTCGTACTGGAAGGCTCGTCGAGAGCGCTCGATTGCGAGCCAGCGCGGCGCACGAAACCGCGACGGCCACCCGCGCCGAGATCATCCTCGAGGTCGATCGAGCCTACTTCACGGTGTTGCGATCTCAGGCGCTGCTCACAGTCGCTGAGCAGACTGTCACGACCCGCAGGCTGGTTGTCGAGCAAGCGGAGACGTTTCAGAAGAGCGGCATCAAGTCGGGCCTCGACGCCAGCATCGCGCGATACGATCTGGCGGGGTCGGAGCTGTTGCTCGTCAAGTCGCAGAACGATCTGCGCGCGTCGTACGCCGCACTCGCGGCTGCAATCGGCAGCAGCGACGAGCACGTGTTCGAGCTCGCCGACGAGACCCTGTCGCCGCTACCGCTGGCAGGTACCACCGAGATTGTCGAAGCTGGCCTCCGCGATCGCCCTGAACTGAAAGCGTTGCAATTCGAGCGCGCGGCGGCATTCGAGTTCCTGGAGGCAGAGAAGTCGCTCGACAACCCGACTGTTTCATTGCTCTGGAGCGCCGGCTGGATTCCATTTCGGGACGCCCTCCTTCGAGACCGTTACAATGCGGGCGCCATCAACGTCAGCATCCCCGTTTTCGAAGGGCATCTCTTCAAAGCCCGCCAAGCCGAAGCCACCTTCAAGGCACAGGCGCTGGAGCAACAACTGATCGACGCGACCAATCGCGTTGCCCGGGACGTCCGGGTCGCCAGGCTCGGCGCGGACACGGCGTACCGGCGCATCGAATTGATTACTCGAATGGTGGCGCGCGCGCGCGAAGCCCGGGATCTGGCGCAAGAGCGATATCGGCTCGGTCTCGGATCGATCGTCGAACTGAGCCAGACGCTTCTGAACCTCGCCGCCGCCGAAACCGAGCACGCCACCGCGAAATTCGAAGTGCTCACTCAACGCTCGGTCCTCGATTACTACAGCGGCCAGTTGCACTGAGCGTCCACCCACCCTATTTCGTGGCGCTCGCGGGACTTGGCGGAAGCAGTCTGAGCCGCAGGGCCCTGGCGCGACTCCGGCGCCGGCCACCAACCTTCACAAAGCAACAGACTTCGCGTCGAGGTCTTCACGAGCGGAAGATTGCAAACGATTGGCATCTCGGTTGCGGTCTGCAGGGCCAACTCATTTATCGCGAGGCGAAATATGTCATTGAAGGAATACAAACCAGGAACCGCATTTTCGGGTGTCATCGGCCGAACGTTCGATCAATCGTCTCCGGCGTGGCCGGAACCGTTGCGTGCCAAGGAAGGTGCGCCCAACGTGCTCTTCATCGTCCAGGACGACACGGGCTTTGGACAGCTAGGCTGCTATGGAAGCCCCATCAAAACACCGAATCTGGATGCGCTCGCCGCGAACGGACTGCTGTTCAACAGCATGCATACGACGGCGCTCTGTTCGCCCACCCGGTCGTGCATCTTGACCGGCCGTAACCACCATTCGAACGCGATGTCGTGTATCACTGAAGGATCGACGGGGTACCCAGGAGGCAACGGCAACATTCCGTTCGAGAACGGCTTCCTCTCCGAGATGCTCCTGGAGAAGGGCTACAACACGTACGCCGTCGGCAAGTGGCACCTGACGCCGGCGGATCAGATTTCGGCGGCCGGCCCGTACAACCGGTGGCCGCTCGGTCGAGGGTTCGAGCGCTATTACGGATTCCTGGGCGGCGACACGCATCAGTACTACCCCGAACTGGTCTACGACAGCCATTCCGTCGAGCCGGAGAAGACTCCAGAAGAGGGCTACCACCTGACCGAAGACCTCGTCGACAAGGCCATCTCGTTTATCGCCGACGCCAAGCAGGTCGCGCCGAACAAGCCCTTCTTCCTCTACTTCGCGCCCGGCGCGGCGCACGCGCCGCATCACGTGCCGAAAGAGTGGGCAGACAAATACAAGGGCCAGTTCGACGACGGCTGGGACGCCTATCGCGAGAAGGTATTCGCGAAGCAGAAGGCCCTCGGGATTATTCCGAAAGATGCCGAGCTCTCACGTCACGACCCCGACGTGCAGGACTGGAAAGCGCTGCCGGAGAACGAGCGCAAGCTCTACGCGCGCATGATGGAAGTGTTCGCCGGCTTTGTGACGCACACCGACCATCAGTACGGGCGGCTGTTCGCGTTCCTCAAATCGATCGGCGCCTGGGACAACACGCTCATCATGTTCATCTCCGACAACGGCGCCAGCGCCGAGGGCGGTCCGCACGGATCGGTGAACGAGAACAAGTTTTTCAACAACGTGCCGGACTCGCTCGAGGAGAACCTCGCGAAGATCGATGAGCTCGGCGGCCCGGCGACCTTCAATCACTATCCATGGGGCTGGACCCATGCCGGCAACACGCCGTTCCGCCGCTGGAAGCGCGAGACCTATCGCGGCGGCGTGAGCGACCCGTTTCTCGTCCACTGGCCGAAGGGGATCAAGGCAAAGGGGCAGGTCCGGACGCAGTTCGCGCACGCCATCGACATGGTGCCGACCGTTCTCGAGGCTCTTGGATACGACGCTCCGACGGCGATCAAGGGCGTGACGCAGTCGCCCATCGAGGGCCACAGCTTCGCGCACGTCTTCGACGATGCCAAGGCCCCTTCGAAGCACATCACGCAGTACTTCGAGATGTTCGGCCATCGATCCATCTATCACGACGGGTGGCGTGCGGTGTGCCCGTGGCCCGGCACGTCGTTCGTCGAGTCGGGACTTGCATTCGGCGCACCCATCGACGCGAAGAAGCTCACCGAGCTGGATGCCAAACACTGGGAGCTCTACAACCTCGAGAAGGATCCGACCGAGACGAACAACCTCGCTGAGAAAGAGCGCGCAAAGCTCATCGAAATGATCGCGGCCTGGTACGTTGAGGCGGGCAAGTACAACGTGTTGCCTATCGACAGCCGCGGCACGGCGCGCCTGGCCGAAGAGCGGCCGCAGATCGCAGTGGGCCGCAAGAGCTACACGTACTACCCGAAGACACAGATGATTCCGGTTAATGCCGGCCCCAACGTCCTGAATCGATCCCACTCCGTGACCGCGGACGTCGAGATTCCCAAAGGAGGGGCCGAAGGGTGCCTCATGTCTTCGGGCGACGTTCAGGGCGGGTACTCGTTCTACATGCAGAGCGGCAAACTGCATTACGCCTACAACTACGTCGGCAGCCAGTTCTTCCACGCCGAATCGAATGTGCCGGTTCCGGAGGGCAGGCACAAGCTGCGCTTCGAGTTCGAGACGACTGGCAAACCAGACGTCGCGAAGGGCAAGGGCGCGCCCGGGCGGGCACAGCTCTACATCGACGACAAGCTGGTAGGTCAGGTCGATGTGCCGGTAACGATGCCGCTGTCGATCGGTCTGGCAGGTGGAATCGTCTGCGGCGCAGACACCGGGTCGCCGGTGTGGGACAAGTACAAGCCGCCGTTCACGTTTACCGGCACGATTCACGCGCTGACGGTGGATGTGGGTGGCGAGATGATCAAAGACAAAGAGGCCGAAATGCGCATGGCCATGGCGAGACAGTAGCTAGGTGCGATGGGTGCAATAGGTGCGATGGGTGCAACAGGTGCGACAGGTCCGACGGGTGCAACTGGTGCGCTAGGTGTGTTGGGTGCGCTAGGTGCGCCTGCGCGGAGATCTACTGGTTGCTGGACGGTCCCTTCGCAATTTGTGCGTGTTCTGCGCAGACGACGACGAATGCCCGGAGCTCTCTGCTGAAGGCGAGTTGATGCACGGCGATGTTTGGACAGTCAGGCCAGTCGCACAGGTACTCGGTCAGGACTTCTTCGCTGCCGTCTGGCTTGAGCAAACCGGTTTTTATGGTAACGAGCGGCATCCGTTCGGGTTATGCCGTCACTCTAGCATGGTTCGGTAACGCACAGAGCTGAAGTGGAAGATCTCTTCGTACCTGTCGCACGAACTCTTGGCCACCTTATCGAAGCCGCAGCCATTCTCGTCGTCGCGTTCGGCGCCGCCGAGGCGTTCGTCAAGCTGGTCTCTCTCATCGTGAGGCCGGCGTCCAGCCATGGCGTCAGAAAAGACATCTGGCGTCGATTCGGCACATGGCTGCTCCTCGGACTCGAGTTCGCCCTCGCCGCCGACATTATCAGCAGCGTCGTGTCGCCAACGTGGGAGGACATCGGGCAGTTGGGCGCGATCGCCGTGATTCGCACATTCTTGAACTATTTTTTGGAGCGCGATCTCGAGAATGCCCAACATGCGGAAGCGGTGTGACCGCATCCGTTCGGTATAATCAGGGCTATGGCGGTCTTCTACATCGGAAGCTACGACATCATCGACCCGGCCGAATTTCAGAAATACGCACCGATCGTACTGGCGCTCCTCCCGAAGTACGGTGGCGTGGTGCTGGCCTCCGACACCTCGGCCTTTGCTGTGGAAGGAACGGCGCGCACGATGAATGCGATCATCCGTTTCCCCTCGAAGGACGCCGCGCTCGGGCTCTACAACGATCCCGCCTATCAGGAAGCCAAGCGAATCCGCCAGGCCTCTACGAAGAACGTCAGCATGGTTCTGGTTGACGAATTCCAGGCCGCCGCAAAGCTGCAGTAGGCACTACTCGGGCGGTTGAGTTCCTCCGCAAGGCGCACTGAGCTGAAGATGAGCACGGATCTTGCTGTTTCCAGCCGTTCACTACCGTACGGCGGCGTAAACATGTCTTGAAAGCGGACACATCCTCCGTTTCAAGGTTATATCGCTACGCTCACTAACAACCTGCTTATTACCTTGGAGTCACGCGCATGCAGCGGACCGATAGCGCAGCCATCCCGCAGACACCCGAAGAATCCGTTCTGAGTCCCGCACGTTCCCAGCTATCCGAGATGCTGCGCGTCCTGCAGGCGGCGCACGACGGCGACTTCTCTGTCAGGCTTCCCGGCGACTGGACTGGTCTCGAAGGCAAGATCGCGGACACCTTTAACGGGATCGTCGCCTCCAACGCCAGGATGGCTACCGAGTTGGAACGGGTCGGGAGTGTGGTCGGCAAGCAGGGCAAGACGCGGCAACGCGTCAAGTTCGGCCGAGCAAGCGGGGCGTGGAGCGAAATGGAAACGTCGGTCAACACGCTCATTGACGACCTGCTGTGGCCGACCACTGAGGTCACGCGCGCCATAGGCGCAGTCGCCAAAGGAGACTTGCGGCAGACGGTCCGACTCGATGTCGATGGCCGTCCACTCGAAGGTGAATTCCTTCGTTCGGCCACCATCGTCAACACCATGATTGAGCAGCTTGGCGTGTTCACATCGGAGGTGACGCGCGTGGCGCGCGAAGTCGGCACAGACGGCAAGCTTGGGGGCCAAGCGCAGATCCGCGACGTGAGCGGTGTGTGGAAAGACCTCACCGACAGCGTCAACTCGATGGCTGGCAACCTGACGGCGCAGGTCCGCAACATCTCCGAAGTCACCATCGCGGTCGCGAGCGGTGACCTGTCGCGCAAAATCACGGTCGACGTTCGAGGCGAGATCCTCCAGCTCAAGGAAGCCATCAACACGATGGTCGACCAGTTGCGATCGTTCGCCTCGGAAGTCACGCGCGTGGCGCAGGAGGTCGGGACGGAAGGCCGACTTGGTGGGCAGGCCGTCGTGCCCGGCGTTGCCGGTACCTGGAAGGACCTGACCGACTCCGTCAACGCGATGGCACGGAACCTGACCGACCAAGTGCGGAACATCGCGGAGGTAACGACCGCGGTGGCGCGTGGCGACCTCTCCCGCAAGATTACCGTGGATGTGCGTGGCGAAATCTTGGAGCTGAAGAACACCATCAACACGATGGTGGACCAGCTCAACGCGTTTGCCTCGGAAGTGACGCGTGTCGCGCGGGAAGTCGGCACTGACGGGAAACTCGGTGGTCAGGCCCAGGTGCCGGGGGTTGCGGGCACCTGGAAAGACCTCACCGACAACGTGAACTTCATGGCGAGCAACCTCACGGCGCAGGTGCGAAACATCGCCGAAGTCTCCACCGCGATCGCCAGCGGTGATCTCTCGAAGAAGATCACCGTGAACGTCAGCGGCGAAATCCTTCTGCTGAAAGAAACCATCAACACGATGGTGGACCAGTTGAATGCGTTCGCCGGCGAGGTGACGCGCGTGGCGCGCGAGGTGGGGACGGAAGGGCGGCTTGGCGGACAGGCGAAAGTCCTTGGGGTCGCGGGCACGTGGAAGGACCTCACCGACAGCGTCAACTCGATGGCGAACAATTTGACGGCGCAGGTGCGCAACATCGCCGAAGTGGCGACGGCGATCGCTGGAGGTGACCTCTCAAAGAAGATCACGGTGGACGTCAGCGGCGAGATTCTGCAGCTCAAGCAAACGCTGAATACGATGGTCGATCAGCTGAACGCGTTCGCCGGTGAAGTGACACGTGTGGCGCGCGAGGTTGGTACGGAAGGCAAGCTCGGAGGGCAGGCGGAGGTTCCCGGCGTGGCCGGGACGTGGAAAGACCTCACGGACAACGTGAACCTGCTGGCCGCGAATCTGACGACGCAGGTGCGGAACATCGCCGAGGTGACGACGGCGGTGGCCCGTGGCGACCTGTCCCGCAAGATCACCGTCGATGTGAAGGGCGAGATCCTCGAGCTGAAGAACACGATCAACACGATGGTGGACCAGCTGAACGCGTTCGCCGGCGAGGTGACGCGCGTGGCGCGCGAGGTCGGCACGGAAGGCAAGCTCGGTGGACAGGCACAGGTCTCTGGCGTCGCAGGCACGTGGAAGGACCTCACCGACAATGTGAACTTCATGGCCAGCAACCTCACCGCACAGGTCAGGAACATCGCCGAAGTGGCGACGGCGATCGCGGGAGGCGACCTCTCGAAGAAGATCACGGTGGACGTGCGCGGTGAGATCCTGCAGCTCAAAGAGACGCTCAACACAATGGTCGAACAGCTACGCTCGTTCGCCGCTGAGGTCACGCGGGTCGCGCGCGAGGTTGGCACTGAGGGTCGCCTCGGCGGTCAAGCTGTCGTCCCAGGTGTGGGCGGCACGTGGAAGGACCTCACGGACAACGTGAACCTGCTGGCCGCAAATCTGACGACGCAGGTGCGGAACATCGCCGAGGTGACGACGGCCGTGGCGCGCGGCGACCTTTCACGCAAGATCACGGTCGATGTGAAAGGTGAGGTTCTCGAGCTGAAGAACACGATCAACACCATGGTGGACCAGCTCAACGCGTTTGCCGCGGAGGTGACGCGCGTGGCGCGCGAAGTGGGCACTGACGGCAGCCTTGGAGGACAGGCCCAGGTCCCCGGCGTGGCGGGTACGTGGAAGGACCTCACGGATAACGTCAACGTCATGGCGGCCAACCTCACCGAACAGGTGCGTGGCATTGTCAAAGTCGTGACCGCCGTCGCTAACGGCGAACTCGAGCAGAACCTGACCGTCAAGTCCAAGGGCGAGGTCGCCGCGCTGGCGGACACGATCAACAACATGACCCGCACGCTCGCAACCTTCGCCGACCAGGTCACGTCGGTCGCGCGCGAGGTTGGCGTCGAAGGCCGTCTTGGTGGCCAGGCGAACGTCCCTGGTGCGGCCGGCACCTGGAAGGACCTGACGGGAAATGTGAACCTATTGGCCGCGAACCTCACGAACCAGGTTCGAGCGATCGCCGAAGTGGCCACCGCCGTGACCAAAGGCGACCTGACGCGGTCGATTCAAGTGGACGCCCGCGGAGAGGTCGCGGAGCTCAAAGACAACATCAACACGATGATCGACAATCTGCGGCTGACCACCGACCGCAATACGGAGCAGGACTGGCTGAAGACCAATCTCGCGCGATTCACAGGGATGCTTCAGGGCCAGCGGGATCTGGCGACCGTCGGCAGGATGCTGCTCAGCGAACTGGTCCCACTTGTCAATGCCCATCAGGGCGTCATCTACCAGATGGACGCGGAGGGGACTCCCCATCTGAGAATGCTGGCCAGCTACGCCGATGTGTACGAGCATCCGTATCCGCAGGACCTTCGACTGGGTGAAGGGTTCCTCGGGCAGTGCGCGCGGGACATGCGGCGCATTCTTGTAACGGATGTGCCTGCCGATACCACGCCCGTCGGATCGGTCTTTTTTCACGCACTGCCACGCAACCTCGTCGTGTTTCCTGTCGTGTTCGAAGGGCAAATCAAGGCGGTCATGGCGATCGCATCGCTGAAGGAGTTCTCGCCGGTCAATCTGGCCTTCCTCGAGCAGTTGACCGCCAGTATTGGCATTGTGCTCAACAGCATCGAGGCAACGATGCAGACTGAAGGGCTGCTGAAGCAGTCGCAACAGCTCGCGGGCGAGCTGCAGACGCAGCAGAAAGAGCTCCAGCAGACAAACGAACAGTTGGGGCAGAAGGCCCAACAGCTCGCCGAGCAGAACGCAGAAGTCGAGCGGAAGAACCAGGAAATCGAGCAGGCGCGCCGCGAGCTCGAAGACAAAGCCGCCGAGCTGGCCTTGACCTCGAAGTACAAGTCGGAATTCCTCGCCAACATGTCCCACGAGTTGCGGACCCCGCTCAATAGCATCCTGATCCTGGGCCAGCAGCTGTCCGAGAACCCCGAGAGTAACCTGACCGACAAGCAGGTGGAGTTCGCCCGTACGATCCACGGTGCGGGCACCGACCTCCTCAACCTCATCACCGACATTCTCGACTTGTCGAAGATCGAGTCGGGCACCGTGACGGTGGACGCCGAGGAGGTGTACTTCACGAACCTGCTCGACATGGTGGGGCGCACGTTCAAGCACGAGGCCGAAAGCCGAGGTCTCACGTTTGATGTGCAAGTCGACTCACGTCTCGGCCGCGGCATTGTTACGGACTCCAAACGCCTGCAACAGGTACTCAAGAACCTCTTGTCGAATGCGTTCAAGTTCACCTCCCAGGGTGGCGTGCGGTTAAACGTCTCGGAAGTCGCGGGCGGTTGGACGTCCAGCCACCCGGTGCTCGGACAGGCTGGACGCGTCGTGTCGTTCGAGGTATCGGATACCGGTATCGGAATTCCCGGCGAGAAGCAGCGAATCATCTTCGAGGCATTTCAGCAGGCCGATGCCAGTACGAGCCGCAAGTACGGCGGCACCGGCCTTGGTCTGGCAATCAGCCGGGAGCTGTCGAGCCTGCTCGGTGGCGAAATCCACCTCCGCAGCACGCCAGGTGTCGGCAGCACGTTCACTCTCTACCTGCCGCTCAAGTACGCCGGTCCGTCTGTGGCGGGTCGCACTGGCGACGGGAGCGCAGCAGCAGCGCTGCTTGTCGCCCCGCCCGCGAGGTTCCCGTCAGTTCGGACAACAGAGCGATCGTCGGACAGTGTGGCGGATGATCGCGATGACCTGCAGCCCGAGGATTCGACGCTGCTCATTGTTGAGGACGACCCGCACTACGCTCGCATCCTGGTCGACCTTGCCCATGACAAGGGACTCAAGGTATTGGTGGCCCAGTGCGGCGCCGACGCCCTGACGCTTGCACGCCAGTTCCATCCGACCGCTGTGTCGCTCGACGTGTTCCTGCCTGACATGCTCGGGTGGACAGTGCTCAGTCAGTTGAAGCAGGATCCCGAAACGCGCCACATTCCGGTGCAGATCGTGACGCTGGATGAGGATCGGCAGCATGGTCTTGCGCGGGGGGCGTTCTCGTTCATCAACAAACCGACGACGAAAGAAGGATTGGAAGCCGCGATATCACGGATCAAGGCGTACGCGGCGCCGCGGCGGAAGAGATTGCTGGTTGTCGAAGACAACGCCGCAGAGCAGTTGAGCATCAAGCAGCTGCTTGGCCACGACGACCTGGACATCGTTATCGCGGACAGCGGCGCTGCCGCGCTAGCCGCCATGGCGGAACAAGCATGCGACTGCGTAGTGCTCGACCTGCGGCTGCCCGACATGTCAGGGTTCGAGGTGCTGGAGCGAATTAGCCAGAACAAAGAGTTATCAGATCTGCCGGTTGTGGTGTTCACAGGTCGTGAACTGACTGCGGAGGAGGATGCTCAACTGCACACGCTCGCTCGCAGCGTCGTGGTCAAGGGCGTCGAGTCCCCCGAGCGGCTGCTCGACGAGACATCTCTGTTCCTGCATCGAGTCTTTTCGGATTTGCCTCCAGCAAAGCAGAGGATGCTCGAGCAGTTGCATCGCTCGGATGAAGATCTCGTCGGAAAGGCCGTTCTCGTCGTTGACGACGACGTGCGGAACATTTTTGCGCTGAGCAGCGTGCTGGAGCGGCGTGGAATGAAAGTACTCACGGCGAGCACGGGCAACGAAGCCACCAAGTTGCTGGACACGACACCCGATGTCGCGATCGTGCTGATGGACATCATGATGCCTGACATGGACGGGTATCAGACGATGCAGGCGATCAGGCAAAACGCGGCGTTCCGGCGGCTGCCCATCGTCGCGTTGACGGCGAAGGCCATGAAGGGGGATCGCGAGAAGTGCTTCGAAGCGGGGGCATCCGACTATCTTGCAAAGCCGGTCAACACCGAGCAGTTATTATCCGCCCTTCGTATGTGGCTCCATCGATAGGGTGACGTGATGACGCTAACGACACGAATCGACAGAGTCAATATTCTGCTCGTGGACGACCAGCCCTCCAAGCTCCTCACATACGAGACAATTCTCGGAGAGCTCGGCGAGAATCTGATTTCCGTGAGCTCCGCCACTGAAGCGCTCGAGTGCCTCTTGAAGAACGAGATCGCCGTCGTGCTGGTGGATGTGTGCATGCCGGAGTTGGACGGCTACGAGCTTGCGGCCATGATCCGGCAGCACCCACGGTTTCAGCAGACGTCGATCATCTTCGTGTCCGCGATCCTGATGACGGATCCCGATCGCCTCCGCGGTTATGAATGCGGCGCCGTGGACTATGTGCCGGTGCCGGTGATACCGGAAATCCTGCGCGCCAAAGTCGGCGTCTTCGCGGAGCTGTACAGAAAGACTCGCGCGCTGGCGCGTTTGAACGGTGAGCTCGAGGAGCGAGTCTCCGAACGAACTGCCGAACTGGAGGCAACGACCGCTGCGTTGCAGGTTGCAGACAGGCGGAAAGACGAATTCCTCGCCATGCTGGCGCACGAGCTCCGGAACCCCCTGGCGCCTATCCGGACGGCAGTACAGCTTCTGCGAATGAAGGAACTCGGCGCATCTCAGCGTGCACGCGCGCGTGACATCATCGATCGGCAGGTGGAGCATCTCGTGTGCTTGATCGACGACCTTCTGGACGTGTCCCGGATCACCCGCGGCATCATCACGCTGCATCGCGAGCCGGTGTTGATCGGTGCGATTGTGGCGCGTGCGGTGGAAACCGCGCGGCCGGCGATCGACGCCCGACGACACGCGCTCACGCTGGAACTCCCTGATGAGCTGATCAGTGTCGATGGCGATAAGACACGACTCACCCAGATCGTCGGCAATATTCTGCAGAATGCCGCGAAGTTCACTGATGCTGGCGGTCGAATCGCGCTGAAGGTCGCGCGGGAGGGCCGATACGCAGTCATCAGCGTGAAGGACACGGGCATTGGAATTCCTAGGGAACTGATACCGAGAGTCTTTGAGCTTTTCACGCGGGTTCATGCCCAAACTGAGACCGGTCAAAGCGGACTTGGAATCGGCCTCGCGCTTGTACGACGTCTCGTAGAAATGCACGATGGCAGCGTCACGGCCCAGAGTGACGGAGCCGGCCAGGGTTCAGAATTTATCGTCCGCTTGCCACTGTTGGCAGCGCAAGCCTCGCCCGGACCGGCCGGGTCGACGGAATCACAGCCGATTCCAAGCCTTGAATCTCGTCGCATCCTCATTGCTGATGACAACCACGACGCCGCCGAGGCGCTGGCCACGCTGCTGGAACTACGCGGCCACGATGTACGGATGGTCCACGATGGCATGGAGGCCCTCGCGGTTGGCAAGACATTCAAACCCGACATCATCTTGCTCGACCTCGGCATGCCGAAGATGGACGGATTCGAAACAGCGCGACAGATGCGACGACGATCGTGGGGAAAGCGGGCGACAGTCGTTGCGTTGACGGGGTGGGGCCAACAGCAGGATCGCGAGCGCACGGCGGAAGCGGGCTTCGATGTGCACCTTGTCAAGCCGGTGACGGACCTCGATCTGTTCCAGGCGCTGGCCAAGGGTGGTCATGGGGGTTCGCATGCTAAGGGCGCAACGACTGGGTAGGCACTAGCCACGACGGAACGAAGGATAACGAATGACAGCGAGGAAGCGCACGATCCGATACGGAATCGTGGGGCTTGGACATATTGCACAGGTGGCGGTGATTCCCGCATTTGCCCACGCCCGTCGCAACTCCCAACTCGCAGCGATTGTGAGCGGTGACCGTACCAAGCGCCGTGAGATCGCTCGCCGGTATCGGCTTGATCAGGCCTTTACCTACGACGAGTTCGACGAGTGTCTCCGCGCCGTCGATGCCGTGTACATTGCCCTGCCGAACTCCATGCACGCGGAGTATGCCATTCGTGCAGCGCGCGCGGGTGTCCATGTGCTGTGCGAAAAACCCATGGCGGTCACGGTCGACGAATGTCGTCAGATGATTGCCGCGTGTCGCAAGGCGAAGGTCAAGCTGATGATCGCATATCGGCTGCATTTCGAGGGCCTCAACCTCGCGGCAGTCGACATTGCTCGAAGCGGAAAGCTCGGCGTGCTCAAGTTCTTCAACTCGTCGTTCGCGATGACGGTCAGGCGGGGAGACATTCGCACGAAGCGCGCGTACGGAGGCGGCACGCTCTATGACATCGGGGTCTATTGCATCAACGCCGCGCGCAACCTGTTTCGCGCGGAACCGACGCAGGTGTCAGCTGTTTCCGTCAACAGCGGTCTCGCGACGCTGTCCGAAATCGACGAGACCACCGCGGCGACCCTCCGTTTCGGGAACGATCGCGTCGCCACTTTCATCACGAGCTTCAACGCCGCGGATGTCGCCTCGTATCGCATCGTTGGTACGAAGGGCCATCTGCACGCAGACCCCGCCTACGAATATGCCGAGGGCCTCGAGTATGCCCTGACGATCGACGGGAAGACCACTCGCAAGACGGTCGGGAAACGCGACCAGTTTGCGCCTGAACTGCTGTATTTCTCGGATTGCATCCTCAATGATCGAGAGCCAGAGCCTTCGGGTGAAGAGGGCATGCAGGACGTGAAGATTGTCGAAGCGCTCTACGAGTCTGCCAGGGCCGGCAAGCCGATCGCGATCCGTCCGTTCACGAAGCGGCACCGCCTCACCGGTCGGCAGCGGATCACGCGGCCTGGGGTCAGGAAACCGCCATTGATTAAGGTGCAGAGCGCTAGTAAAGACTGATCGGAAACGTTGGTGGGCAAAATCGCAGGTCCCTGTGCGACAATAGTGAGCTCCGTGCGGTGAGGTGGCCGAGAGGCTGAAGGCGGCGGTTTGCTAAACCGTTGTAGGGCCTAAAAGCTCTACCCAGGGTTCGAATCCCTGCCTCACCGCCAACCTCCGCTCATGATTGCAGGCGGAGGTTGCCCACCATAGCGCCGAAGGCGCGACGGTGGGCGGTCTGTGTCAGCGAACGAGCTACGGTTGGCAAGCCATCAGCTTTGTGCTCAGAGGAGGACCGATGTCTGCGCGCACAATTTTCTCAACCCTTCTCGCGTTCGCGATCGCCCTGATCACCTTGAGCGCTCAGCAATCCCAGACCTATGGCGCCGGTGTGTCGCTGAAGGAGACGACGCCGCTGGCGCAACTCATCGACAAGCCCGCCGATTTCGAAGGCAAGACCATTCGCGTGGAAGGCGTCGTGACGGCCGTGTGCATGCACATGGGCTGCTGGATGGCGCTGACACCCGAGAAGGGCGCCGACGCGAAGACGATGCTCATCAAAGTCGATGACGGCGTCATTATCTTTCCGCCAAGCGCGAAGGGCCGCCGGGCCGTCGCTCAGGGCGTAATCGAGCGCATCGGCGGAAGCCGGGAGGGTCAGGAAGCCGCCTCCGAGCACGCGCGCAGCACAGGTGCGGCCAGCACACCAACCGCGTGGCAGCTCAAGGCGACTGGAGCGCTGGTGTACAACTAGCATTTCAGATTCGCAGATTGGGAGATTGGAAAATTTCCCAATCCGCGATGGCGCTACGGCGTCCGCCCGACCATCTGCTCCGGACGCCCTTCCGCGATCGCTTCGCGGATGGCTCTCACGTGTGAACCGATTCGAAATGAACTCTCGAAGATCGCACCCACGCGAATTCCGCCAGGAAGTCTGTGGCGACCGACTGCGGCCAGCGCAGCGGATGCAATGCACCCACAGTTCGCGCAGTCGGGGTTTCCGCCGAACTGGCATGGCGTGATCGGTTTCTTGAAATCCGCCGACACGCAGGCCGTTGTCAACGCAAAAATACAGTCCTTCGGCGAGTGGGGTGGTACGACATAGGATTCAATCATCCCCTTCGGCATCCGCAGTTTCGGGTACTGCGTACGGAGATGCATCAAATCTTCAACAACCCGCTGGCGATCGGATTTTGTCAGGCGTTCCGCTGACACCTCGCCGACCTGAGGCGTATACAGACTGATCCACAGCTGCGACACCGCGTCATTTGTGGACCAGAACTTGACGAACTCTTCGAGATAGCCTTCCCGCCGCACCTGCTGCCGGGTCACCGTGCAGTGCACTGTGATCTTGTGACCCTCGATATGTTTCAGGATGCGGTCGTAGGTCGCCGGCTTCCGGCGCGCGTCGTGCTCGGGTTGCAGGCCGTCGATCGAGACGACGATTTGCAGCCGGCGGAGCTTCGCCCATTCAAGAGGAATGTGACGGACGGCACTGGTCACGAGCTGCGTATAGATGCCCATCCTGGCCATCCGCGGCAGAATTTCATTCAGCTCGCGATAGCGGACGAGCGGCTCGCCTCCGACAATCGACACGTGAAGTGGACGGTGCCGCTCCAGCAAGGCAAACATGGCGGAGACGAGCTCAGGGCCTTGGAAGTCACGAAGCTGACGCAGCGTGACATCGCCCCCCAGGTGATCGACGCCGTAGGCATAGCAACCTGGGCAGGCGAGCGGACATTCACGAGTGATCTCGACGGAAAGGTTTGGTTGATAGCCCGTCAGGATCTTGCCCCAGGCGCTGACGATCCCTTTCATGTGTCCGCTTTCCTTAGCAATTCCGCTTGAAAGACCGAGTGCGCACGCCCTGAAACGCAACGCCGGATTCGTCTGGTTAGCCGGAGCGGCTCCTCGCGCGGATTTGAGGGGGTGAGCTTTCCGCCCCTGAACTCGACGGAGTCGCCCTTACTCATCGGGCCGGACGCAAGCGGAGCGAAGGACGTGCGCACATCCAGAGGCACTGTAGCGGTTCGGACCAATCGTGGCTGTGCTATTCAGCACATCCTGAGACGGGTTGTCGCGTGGTTTTCAGGCCGTGACCTGGGAGGGTGCCGAGGGAGACGCAGGGCACAGGTGTGCCGATCCTTCAGGCTGCCGAAATCGGGGCTGTCCACAATTCGAGCTTGCCCAGCCGGAACGCCTTCTGGAAGGCGGCGACGACTTTCGGATCGAACTCTGTCTCCGATCCCTTGACGATGATGTCCCTCGCTTCGAAAGGAGACATCGCCTTGCGATAGGGACGATCGCTTGTGAGCGAGTCGTACACGTCGGCCACCGCGATGATGCGTGCCTCGAGCGGGATCGCGTCGCCTTTGGTCGGGTGATAACCGGTGCCGTCGAACTTGTCGTGATGCGCGAGCACGATCGGAATAACCCGTCGCAGTGAGCCGCCCACCGGCTCGAGCAGGCCGATGCCCTTGCTCACGTGCTGTTTGATCTCTTGGTATTCCTCGTTAGTCAGCCTGGCCGCCTTGTAGAGGAGGTCGCGACTGATGTCGAGCTTGCCGATGTCGTGCAGCATGGCCGCGGCTTTGATGTCTTCGATCACGTCGTTTCCGAGATCCATGATGCCGGCGAGCGTCGCGGCATACGCCGAGACCCTCTGCGAATGGTGTTCGGTGTAGCTGTCCTTCGACATGAAGTGCCGGAGGATCATCAGCACGCCGTGATAGGTATCGCGCAGCTCCTGCACCTGCGAGTTCTTCCGCTCGCACAATGTCCCCATCATGTAGCCGGTGATGAGCAGCGAACCGCCCCAGACCATCACGTCGAGCCACCTGGTGTACCACGGCCCCGCACCCATGATGCGCTCGCGAGCGGCGCCGAACGCGTCGCCGTACAAGATGAGCAGCACGACCATCAGGACGCTGGCGAGTGCGGTCAGCGTGGCGTGGCGCTTCCCGTACAGATACGCCGATCCAAGGGTGGGCAACACGTAGAAGCCCAGCACCATCTGTTGCGACGCCAGCACATGATTCAGCAAAAGCGCGATGGCGAACAGCGAGAGCAGAATCCACAGCTCCTTGTTCACCTGTTCGAAGCGCCGCAGGAATAGTGGCTTCATTTTTGGTGTGTCTCAAATATCTCGCGCGCCAGCGCGGCGGCGCGGTCGGCATCGGTGCGAAGTTGCTCCACGTCGTCGATCGCCGTGGCGAGCGCCCTTTCGAGCGAGGTCCGCTGCGTTTCAGCCTCACGAAGTTGATCGGCGAACCGTCTTTGCGCGGCGACGGCGTCTTCGAGCTGGGCACGGAGGCCGTCGATGCCTCTCAGCTGCGATTCCAGATCGGTGCGTCGCGCCACGGCCGAATCGCGCGCGGCATTCGCTTCGCTGAGCTGCCGTCGCATGTCTTCCATCTCACGTCGGTGACGCTCGCTGTCGGCGCGCTGCAGCTCGGCCTGCTCGGCCCAGAGCCGTTCGTGCGAGGCGTCACGCTCTTTCAGCGAGGTGGCGAGCTGGTCGCGTTCCTTCGCGGCCTGTTCCAGCTTCGCGCGGAGATCCTGCAAAAGCGTGCGCCCCTGCTTCAGCAACACCTCGAGCTGAGACATCTTGGAGGGGCCGGCCGCCGACGATGACGGAGGGACGGGTTCGACGGTGGTGGTCGTGTTGCTCATGTCCTGTTTATCGTGCTGTTCGAAACCCGACCGTAGTATTGCGGCCGACGGCAGTGCAAACACCAGACCTCAGAGACGCGTTCTGCCAGCGTCCGCTTAAGTACCTGAACCGTTGATTGTTGCAGGGGTGGACCTGGAGAGCGGGATGAGCGCGCCTCCCACTGAAGTGGTCCATTTTGGTACGCAGTACGCAAAAAGTGACTTCCGGCTCCAGGCTTCGGACTGCAGCCGATGGAATGCCTCCTGCATAAAATTGGTCAGGGAGGCTCTCTGAAATGAGATTGCGAACAGGCGGCCGTTCATTCGCGTATGCCGGCCGTGTCGTCATCATTACAGGAGGGTCGCGCGGACTCGGGCTGCTGATGGCACACGAGCTGAAAAAGAAGGGCGCACGGCTCGCGCTGCTGGCTCGCGACCGCGAAGAGCTGATGCGGGCGAAGGAAGACCTCGACGGCGGGACCGTGCTCGCGATTACCTGCGACGTCGGCGATCGCGGCCAGGTGCAGCAGGCGGTGGATATCGTCCTCCAGCACTTCGGGCGCATCGATGTGCTCATCAACAACGCCGGCGTTATTCAGGTCGGTCCGCTCCAGCACATGACGTACGGCGACTATCACCAGGCGATGAACGTGCACTTCTGGGGGGCGCTCCACTGCACCGAAGCGGTGCTGCCCTACATGCGCCACCGACGTTCTGGCCGCATCGTCAACATCGCGTCGGCTGGGGGGCTGGTGGCCGTGCCGCATCTCGCTCCGTACACCGCGAGCAAGTTTGCGCTGGTCGGATACTCCAATGCCGTGCGCGCCGAAGTTGCCAAAGAGGGCATTTGCGTCACGACGGTCTGCCCGGGACTGATGCGGACGGGATCGGCGATCAACGCCCAGATGAAAGGGCGCCATGAGGCCGAGTTCGCCTGGTTTGCGGCGCTCAGCTCGCTGCCGTTCGTCTCGATCAACGCGCGCCGGGCAGCAAGAAAGATTGTCGCCGCTGCACGGCGGGGCACGCCGAACCTCACGATTACCCCTCAGGCGCGCCTTGTGGCGATTCTCGAACGCCTGGCGCCGAATGCCTTCGCGAGGGCGATGGCGATGAGCAATCGCATGCTGCCCCGGCCCGAGAGTGTGTGGGGGAACGAGTCGTGGCCCGGATACGAGTCGAGGCCGCGACAGCTGCCGCGCCTCGTCACGCTGCTTGCCGATCGCGCCGCCCTTCGCAACAACGAGATGGTCCTGACGCGATAAAATCGGCGCGATGATTCGCCCGCGTGTTCGATTTGCTCCGTCCCCGACCGGCTACCTGCATGTGGGCGGAGCGCGGACGGCTCTGTTCAACTGGCTCTTCGCGCGGCGTCACGATGGCACGTTCATCCTGCGCATTGAAGACACAGACCCCGAGCGGTCGTCCGACGAGATGGTGGCGGGCATTCTCGAGTCCATGCGCTGGCTCGGCCTGACGTGGGACGAAGGTCCCGGCGTCGGCGGTCCGGACGCGCCCTACTTTCAGTCGCAGCGATTCGGACGGCACCGCGACATTGCCGGTCAGCTCGTTGCGAGCGGTCACGCCTACAAGTGTTACTGCTCGCAGGAACTGCTGCAGGCAAAGCGCGAGGCCGTAGAGCGGGCGGGGGGAGGGTGGAAGTACGATCGCACATGCCTGAACCTCTCGACCGAAGAGCAACACCGGCTCGAGGCGTCGGGGGTCCGGCCGGCGATACGCTTCAAAGTGCCCGACGGTGCGACGTCGTACACCGATCACGTGCGCGGCCACATCGTAGTCGAGCACGATCAGATCGAGGATTTCGTCGTGCTCCGCTCGAACGGCGTGCCGATCTATCACCTGTCCGTGGTGGCCGACGACATCGACATGGGGATTACCCATGTCATTCGCGGTGACGATCACATCTCCAACACGCCCAAGCACATCCTGCTGTGGCTGGCGCTCGGGAAGACGCCACCCGAGTTCGCTCACGTTCCGCTGATTCTCGGTGCCGACAGGAAGAAGTTGAGCAAGCGACACGGCATGACGTCGGTGACGGAGTACGAGCGCCTTGGATATCTGCCAGATGCGATGGTCAATTTCCTGGCGTTGCTCGGCTGGTCTCCCGGAGGCGACCGCGAAGTGATGTCGCGCGACGAGATGATTGCGGCGTTTACGCTCGAAGGCATCAGCGGTGGTGCCGCGGTGTTCGATCCCGAAAAACTCGACTGGTTCAACGGTCAGTATCTGGCGCGTCTGGCACCGGAGCAACTGGTGCAGTGCGTCAAGCCGCTCTTGCAGGCGGCGGGATTGTGGGACGACGAGTACGGGGACCCGATGCGG
The DNA here is from genome assembly GCA_963782595.1 of Vicinamibacterales bacterium. Taxonomy (GTDB): domain Bacteria; phylum Acidobacteriota; class Vicinamibacteria; order Vicinamibacterales; family JAMQPK01; genus JAMQPK01. The sequence continues at coordinate 774,346 of CAWAKJ010000001.1, forward strand.
GACGAATGGCTGCAGCGCGTGCTCAGGCTCGTCCTTCCGCGCGTGAAGCGCCTGCCCGACTTCGTCGAGCAGGTTCGGCCCTTTCTCACGGCGAGGGTCGACTACGATCCGGAGGCGGTACGGAAACACCTCGGTACGGCGGATCTCGACGGCCATGTCGAGACGCTCATCATCGCGTTGGAGGCCGATGCCGGCGCATTCGACGAACTGTCGATCGAGCGTGTGCTGCGCGGCGTCGCAGATGCGCGAGGCATCAAGGCCGCCGCATTGATTCATGCGGCACGGATTGCCGCGACAGGCCAGGCCGTGAGCCCGGGAATTTTCGAAGTGCTTGCGCTCCTCGGAAAGCCGCTGACGCTCTCGCGTCTCCGCGATCTCGTGTCCTTCCTGCGAACCTGATGTGGTAAAGGATTTATGGGTTTCTCTTGCGTACGGTATATCCGGCGGTGAACTTCAGTATCGGCACGAAGTCGTTGCCGATTTTGAAGTCGGTGAAGAAGCCGTTCTCGTGCGTGAAGCCGAAGGTGAAGAATGAGCCGCCGTGTGTGCTCGTCTTGTCGTTCTGCCGCACAAAGACCACAGCAGGTCCGCCACCCTGGTAGATGGCCCAGTTCGATCGCCCGAGCTCGATGTAGTAGAGGAATTCGATGTTGAGGGTGGCGGTGGAAAAGTCGCCGCCGAATGCGCCGTCGAGGCCTGGCCTGAACCGGAAGTTCCGAAACAGCTGACCCGTTTCGAAATGAGTGCCGACGAAGCCTTGTTCCGGGTCGACCGTAACCCCGCCCTGAAACCCGATGGCTTGCGCCTCGGTTCGGTGGGGTACCAGAAAGAGGACAGCGGCGACGAACGATCCGACGAGAAAGCGTCTCGTTAAGGGGACAAAAGCCTTCATGTTTTAGCGGTAGAGCAACAGTGGTTCCAGGTTCTGGGTTCGTGGTTCCGAACCCAGAACCACGAACCCCAGAACCGGGAAGTCCACACCGTTACTGCGTCTGGTTCTGCCGCCGTTTCATCATCTCTTGACGCCGTTCCTCCATCTGCTTCCGGCGTTCGGCGAGCTTTTGCTTCTGCTCGGCTGTCAGCACCTTGAAGATGTCGGATTGCACCTGTGCCTGCGCATAGGTGAGCTCGGTTTCCGCGTTGCCGACCTCGATGCTGAGCGCCTGGAGGTTGCTCGTATTGCCAGAGATGACGGCGTTGTCCAGCGCTTCACGAGCGGTCCGCGCGCGCTCGATCAACGGTCTAAGGCGCTCGGCGTGCTTCTCGCGAATCGCCTTCACCTGTTCGCGCTGTGCGTCGGTGAGATCGCGCATGATCGCGGGAAAGCCGCCCCCCATCGGGCCACCCATTCGCCCGCCGCGTCCCATTGGGCCGCCACGACCTCGGCCGCCAGGTCCCACGCGCTCGCCTTGAGCCGGCGCTGGATCCTGTGCCGCGCTGATGAAAGGGATGGTCACGGCCATCCCGAGGGCTACGACTGATGCTGCCAGGAATGTTTTCGTCATCGATCCTCCACGGTCCCTTCCGGGTCCGGCTGAAGCCGGACACTTACGTACCCACCAACCAAACTACGTACCCACCAACCACCAACCACCAACCACCAACCACTAACCTCATACCTATTAGACGAGGCGACAATGGCACTGCTGAGGCGGAATTGTGAAAAGACGATGGCAGGCGGGGCGAGGTGCAAACGGGAATCTGTAATCTATAAACTGGAATCTAGAATCTAGAACCGATGGAACCCCGAAAAGTGCTCGTTGTCGAAGATGAGAAGAACATCCGCGACCTGGTGTGCCTGCACCTGGGCCTCGAGGGCTACGAGTGCGTGGCGGTGGCCGACGGCAAAGAGGCCATGCTGCTGGCGGGTGAGAAAGGCTTCAACCTGATCGTTCTCGATCTGATGCTGCCTGGTGTAGACGGGGTCACCATCACCCGCGCGATCAGGCGTCACGGGCCGAACCGCGACGTGCCGATTCTGATGCTCACCGCGCGGCGTGAAGAAGCCGACAAGGTGATGGGGCTCGACAGCGGCGCCGACGACTACCTGACGAAGCCCTTCGGCGTGCGCGAGCTCGTCGCGCGGGCGGCCGCGCTGTTGCGACGTTCGCGTGCGCCGATTGCATCCGACGACGCGGATGGGCGTCCCGTCTCGATGCACGGCGTCGACCTCGACCCGTCGCGCCGGGGTGTGCGCGTGCGTGGCAGGTCGATTGACGTCACGCGCCAGGAGTTCAATCTGCTCTACGTGCTTGCGTCGAGTCCGGGCATCGTCTTTACGCGCGAGCGCCTGTTGTCGCGGGTGTGGCAGGAGCAGTCGTTTGTCACCGGGCGCAGCGTCGATACGCTTGTAAAGCGGCTGCGCAAGAAGATCGAAGTTGATCCGGCAGATCCCAAACTGATCGTCACAGTGTGGGGAGATGGCTACAAGTTCGCTGATGTAGGGTGATGTAGTTGGCACAACCCGCTTGGTACAGAAGCCTTTACTGGCGCATCGGCATTGGCTTCGTGCTGTTCCTCGCCGCGGTGCTCGCCGTCCAGGGGGGCACGCTGGTCTATCTCATCTCGCGCATGGACGTGACGCCCGGCCGCACGCCCCCGGAGGTGACCCGGCTCGTGGCGCGCGACCTCGGCGATGCGCTTACCAGCAACCTCCAGCTCGACATCCAGCAGTTTCTACGCCAGGAGTACGAAGGACGGCTGCCGCTCGTGGTCATCATGAAAGACGGCCGCGTCGCTTCAACCGCCGACACCGCGCCGCCAGACGACGTCGTACGCGAGATTCGCGCCCGCTTGAGATCGGCGCCAGAGTCCTTCGCGAGGGGCCGGTTGGGCCGCGGCCGCGGTTTGGGGCCTCGACCGCCAATGGACGAGGCACCTGCGCCTCCACCACGCTTTGGACAGATGGCGAGGCGTTTCGCGGGCTCGGGTGTCGTCTTCGTCAATGGCGTGCCCGAGGGTGTCGTGATTGGAGTGCCACGCTCTGCCTTCAGTCAATTGGGGCCGACGCTGACGCTCGTGGGCCTGGTACTCGTGGCGGTCGGCACGACAGCGGCCGCGCTGCTGATATTTGGCCCGGTACGCAGCCGGCTGCGAAGTCTCGAGGATGCGACCCGCAAAGTCGGCGCAGGTGATTTGACGGCGCGTGCGCGAGAGGACGGGGGCGACGAAGTCGCCGTGCTTGCACAGGCGTTCAACCAGATGACGCACGATTTGCATCAACGCGCCGGACAGTTACGGGCGGCCGATCGCGCCCGCCGGCTGTTGCTGGCCGATGTTTCGCACGAGTTGATGACGCCCCTCACCGGCATGCGTGGCTACCTCGAAACGTTGTCGCTTCACTCAGAATCGCTCGACCCTGAAACACGCGACCGCTACCTGGCAATCATCCGGGACGAAACGCAGCGCGTCGAGCACATCGTCGGCGACCTTCTCGACCTGGCACGGCTGGAAAGCGGGGGCGAGGCGTTCGAGATGCAGGATGTGCCGCTGGAGGATCTCTTCGGACGTGTGCTCGCCAGGCATGGCCGCCCGGCCGGACAGAAGGGTGTCGAGCTGGTCGCCGACGTCGCGCCGGGGGCGGAAATCGTCACCGGCGACCCCATGCGGCTCGAGCAGGCGCTACAGAACCTCGCCGCAAACGCCCTCCGACATACGCAGCGTGGGGGAAAAGTGGCGCTGAGCGCGGCGCTCGAGGACGGCGGTACAATTGTGACCGTTGCGGACACAGGTTCCGGTATTTCTCAGGAACACTTGCCTCACGTGTTCGATCGGTTCTATAAGATAGATCCCTCCAGAACCGGCCAGTCTGGGAGCGGGTTGGGCCTGTCGATTGTGAAGGCGATTGTCGAGCGGCATGGAGGTACAGTGACGGTTTCAAGCCCCCCCGGCGAGGGAACGGTCTTTACCCTCAAGTTCCCGCCAGATCGGCCGATAATCCAATAGCAGCTTCCATGCGGGAAAACACGCGTATCGACTTCTCAATTGCGGCAAGTTCGGCCCGGGCAGCCTTTCTGACCTACGAGCCGTACTACGGCCTGAAGGAAAAGCCCTTCAGCCTCTCCGCCGATCCCCGGTTTCTCTACAAGAGCCGTGCGCACGCGCCGTCCTTCGACGAGCTGCGCGCCGGCATCCGGCGCCGCGAAGGGCTCATCGTGCTCACCGGCGAGCCAGGCACAGGCAAGACGACGCTCTGCCGCGCCGTGCTCGAAGCCCTCGACCGCAAGACGTTTTGCACCATGGTCCCCGATCCGTTCGTGTCGCGGGATGACCTGTTGAAGATGTTGTTGCTCGACTTCGGCGTCATGTCCGTCGAAGATCTGAAAAGCGGGCGGCTGAACAACGCAACGAGGCCCGAGCTCAGTTACCCCCTCTATGAGTTCCTGAAATCGCTGGTTCCGCTGCAAGCGTATGCCGTGCTGATCATCGACGAGGCGCAGAACCTCTCTCAGCAGCTGCTCGAGGAGATTCGCATCCTCTCCGATCTCGAAGCACCGGAAAAGCTGCTGCAGCTCGTGCTCGTCGGACAGCCCGAGCTTCGAGCGAAGCTGAAAGATCATTCGATGCGCCAGCTCGACCAGCGCGTGTCGGTCAGGGTCGAGCTGACAGCGCTCGACCGGGAGGGCGTCGGCGAGTACGTTGCGCACCGTCTCGATGTGGCGGGCGGAGGATCGGACCGCGTAACCTTTTCGGCAGACGCGCTCGACGCCATCTACAGAGGGACGACCGGGAATCCGCGCCTGATCAACCTCGCGTGCGACAAATCTCTGCACCATGGCCACCTGGCGCGAACATTCATCATCGGACCTGAGATCGTCTCGAAGTCGCTTGCAGAGCTCGGAATACTGGTGCCTGCGCCACCGCCTTCATCCGCACCCGCAGCAGCGACGGCACCTGTAGTAGCGCCGATACCCACACCGGCAGTGGCGCCGATCCCCGCACCGGCAGTGGCGTCGACCCCCACGCCGGCAGTGGCGCCGATCCCGCCACCGGCAGTGGCGTCGATCCCGCCACCGGCAGTGGCGTCGATCCCGCCACCGGCAGTGGCGCCGACCCCCACATCGGCAGTGGCGCCGACCCCCACACCGGCAGTGGCGCGGACCCCCACACCGGCAGTGACGCCGACACCCGCACCGGCAGTGGCGCGAACCCCCACATCGGCAGTGACGCCGACACCCGCACCGGTAGTGGGGCGGACACCCGCACCGGCAGTAGTGCCGACACCCGCACCGGCAGTGGTGCGGACACCCACACCCGCAGTGGCGGCGGCATCCGCACCGGCAGCAGTGCCGGTGCCCGCGCCGGCGCCCGCACTGATACTCGCAGCGCCACTTGGCCCGGCATCCTCGTCCCTGTCTTCTCGAGCGGCAAGGTCCGACCGAGAGGCCGAGTCCGAGCCCGTGGACGATTTCGGCCTGGGCGAAACGTTCTTCGAGCGCCAGCCCTCTGTAGACCACCTCGCGCCCGAAATACACAGGTCGGGTCAGGATTTGTTTGCGAATGCGGGTGGAGACGAAGCGCCGTCGACCAGACGCCGGACGGTCCTGCTGGTTCTCGGGTGTGTCCTCGTGCCGGTGCTGATTGCCCTGGCGGTGTGGTGGTGGCAGCAGCGACCCTTCGAGATCAGTGCATTGCCGGTACTGCCGCCGGGGCCCGTGGCGGACCTGGCACCTCGCACGGCGAAGCCTCCAGCGACTGTTGAACAGGTCGCGGCCCCTGAGGTGCCCGGCGGGACGTTCGAGGTTGGAGTCGCGCTGTTCTCGGGATACGAGCGCGCGAGTGGTCTCGCGGTCGAGCTGGCCGCCGCAGGTTTTCGCGCTTCGACACGAAGCCTCGAGTCCTCCAAAGGCCGCATGTACGAAGTGCGCACCGGACCGTATCTCTCGCGGGAGGCGGCCGAGGCCGATGCGGTGCTTATCCGGAAGATTCCTGGCTATGCCGACGCCAGGGTCGTTCCTCCTCCGGCGGCGGCTCCCCCGGCGGCGGCTCCTCCGGCGGCGGCCCCTCCGGTGGCGGCCCCCTAGTTCTTCGCTATACTCCGTTCGCGTGAATCAGACCGAGCAACTGAAAGCGCTCGACACCGCCCGCTGGCGCATTGCCATCGCCCTGACGTCGGCAATGATGGTGCTGTATTTAGGGTTCATCCTGCTTGTCGCGTATGCCAAGCCGCTGCTCGGCACGCTCGTCGTTCCTGGCTTGAGCCTCGGGATCCTCCTCGGCGCGCTGGTCATCGTCGCCGCCTGGGTGCTGATCTGGATTTACGTCCGTTGGGCGAACCGGCACTACGACACGGCGATTGAGGCGCTTCGGGGCCGGATGTGACGGCGCTCTTCTTTTTCGTCTTCATTGCGATGTCTCTCGGCGTCACGTATGTGGCAGCACGCAGGACTCGCAGCGCCCAGCACTTCTACACGGCCGGCGGAAGCGTGACCGGACTGCAGAACGGCCTCGCGCTCGCCGGCGACTACATGAGCGCCGCGAGCTTTCTCGGCATCGCGGGCCTCGTCGCGCTGTCGGGCTTCGACGGTCTGATTTATTCGATCGGGTTCCTGGTCGGATGGCCCGTCGTCATGTTCCTCATTGCCGAGCCGCTGCGCAATCTCGGCAAATACACGTTTGCGGATGTCGTGGCGTTCCGGCTTCGGCAGAGGCCGGTGCGTGTCGCGGCCGCTATCGGCTCTCTTGCGGTCGTGGCGTTCTACCTGATTGCGCAGATGGTGGGCGCGGGCAATCTGATTCGACTGCTGTTCGGTCTCGAGTACGAGCTGGCGGTCGCGATTGTCGGCGTCGTGATGCTGGCGTATGTGCTCTTCGGCGGCATGATGGCGACGACATGGGTGCAGATCATCAAGGCGATTCTGCTTCTGAGCGGGGCGTTTCTGCTGGCCGTGATGGCGCTGTCTCCGTTTGGATTCAACCCGCTCGCGCTCTTCAGAGCGGCGGCCGACCAATACGGCGCGGCGGTGCTGGCGCCCGGGCGGCTGGTCTCGAATCCGTTCGACGCAATGTCGCTCGGGCTCGCGCTGATGCTCGGCACCGCCGGGTTGCCGCATATCCTCATGCGGTTCTACACCGTCCCTGATGCGAAAACCGCACGCAGTTCGGTGAGCTACGCGACGGCGTTCATCGGCTTCTTCTATCTGCTGACGTTCATCCTGGGCTTCGGTGCGATGGTGCTCGTCGGCCAGCCCGCGATTCGCGCGATCGACGCCGGTGGCAACATGGCGGCGCCGCTTCTGGCGAAGGCCGTCGGCGGCGATGCGTTTCTCGGCTTTATTTCGGCGGTGGCGTTTGCGACCATCCTCGCGGTTGTGGCCGGCCTGACGCTCGCCGGGGCGGCGACGTTGTCTCACGACCTGTGGGTAAACGTGGTGAGGCACGGCGACGCTTCGGAGCGAGAGCAGTTCACCGTTGCGCGCGCGTCCACTGTTGTGCTCGGTGCGCTCGCGATTGTGCTCGGGATCGTGTTCAAAGGTCAGAACGTGGCATATATGGTCGGCCTGGCCTTTGCGATCGCCGCCAGCGCGAACTTTCCGGCCCTGGTGCTTTCCATGTTCTGGCGAAAGTTCACGACGCGCGCTGCGCAGATGAGCATGCTCGTCGGTACGGCCTCGAGCCTCCTCCTGATCTACTTGTCGCCCACGATTCAGATAGACGTGCTGAAAAACACCACCGCGTGGTTCCCGCTGCGTAATCCGGGGCTCGTGTCGATCCCACTGTCGTTTATCGTGGCGATTGGTGTGGCGTCGCTGTGGCCGGAGCCCGAAGCCGAGGCACGCTTCGCGGAGGTCGAGCACCGGGTGCACGCGATCCCTGCGCCGACAAAGTGAAACAGGGATTGAATTCGATCGGTCAGCGCTGAACGCGCCCGCGCCTGAAAAAAGCTAACAAGAGATTAGGAGTTCAGGAGGGCTGAGCTGGTCCGTGTCTCGAAGTCGTGATCCCATGGAACACAGGTTTCTCGTTTTTGCACACTGAACTGCTCTGAACCCGCTGAGAACTTCCACGATTTGCCTGTATTTCGTGACCCGCAGAAAAATCTGTAATCGGTACAACGATTGCGTAATCACGGCCACATGCGCGAGAAGAACCGTCGAATCGAAGTAATCCTCGGACAAACGCTTGCGGCATGCCGCTATCCCGTCGCCGCATGGCACCGTTTCTCCATCCGCTGGCGAGTGGTCACGCTCGCGGCGTACGCCGGTGCGAGTTACGTCACCGTGCTCGGCGTGTTGTTCGCACTCGAGCGGGTCTGAACGCACCCAACGCAGAGTTGACCCGTTGAGAGGCCGGTGCTATAAGCGGTCTCATTCAGAACATGAGAACGGCGCTGTTCGGCCTGTTCCTGCTCTGCGTCACCTCGCCGTTGGCTGTGCAGGCACAGCAGGCGGCGCCGGCTGCAGCTGAGTCGAGCCTCGACTTCGACGTGTTCAGGGCTCGAGTTCTTCCCATCCTCGCGAGTCCCAGAAAAGGCAACGCGCGATGTACGGCGTGTCATACGCGCGCCGGCGGTAACAGTTTTCTCGAGCCGCTCGCTCCGGGTGCGTCGACCTACACGGAAGAGCAGGCGCGGCGGAACTTCGATCGTATCCAGCGACTCGTTGTGCCGGGAGAGCCCTTGAAAAGTGTGCTGCTGACCAATCCGCTCGCAGAGGAAGCCGGAGGCAGCCATTGGCATGGCGGCGGCAAGCACTGGGCATCTCAAAACGATCCCGAGTGGCAGGCGCTCGCCGGATGGGTGAAGACGAACGCCGTTTCAGTGGCGCCGAATCTGAATTTCGAAACGTTCAGAACGCGTGTGCAACCGATCTTCACCAGTGCACGAAAGGGGAACGCCAGGTGCACCGCTTGCCATACGCGCGCCGGCGGCAACAGCTTTCTCGAACCGCTTGCGCCTGGCGCCACCAGCTACACGGAAGAGCAGTCTCGGCGCAATTTCGAACGCGTTCAGCGTCTGGTTGTCCCAGGTGCACCTGAAAAGAGCGTGCTCCTCATGAACCCGCTGGCGGAAGAGGCCGGTGGCAGCCACTGGCATGGTGGCGGCAAGCACTGGTCTACGCAAGGCGATTCAGAATTTCAGGTGTTGGCCGAATGGGTTCGCGGTCGATAGATTCGCGCCGCGCGTTCCTCTGGAAGAGTCTGGCGCTGACGGTGTTCGGTCTCGGCCGAAAGGCGGGCGCGCAGACCTCACGCCTGCTTCGATACCGGCCGCTCTCGCGTCCCACCGTGATTCCGCTCGACGATCTCGCGACCAATTGGCGCGCGCGTCCATTTACAGCTGAAGGCATATCGCTTCCGAGCGCCGCGACACCCAACCAGCCCGTGCGCGTCGCGGGAATGGTCGTCCGCACCGGCGGCGACGAGTTCTCGGCGGTGTGCCTGCGTTGTCCGCACGAGCTCTGCGACGTGGACTACGTCTCCGATCCGAGCCGGGTCGCGCAGGAAATCGTTGACGCCGTCGGGCATCCGTTAACGGAACCGGTCTATGTGTGCCCGTGCCACAACAGCACGTTCACGGTGAAGGATGGCGAGCGGATTGCCGGTCCGGCGCCGCGCGGGCTCTACCGCTTCCGCATCACCAGCGTCAGCGCGTCGGCGGTGGAAATCGGAGAGGTAGAAGAGGACGTACTGATATTTGTCTAGTTCGTTGGGTTCGTTAAAGTTCGTTGGGTTCGTTAGGTTCGTGCCCCGAGCACAACCAAAATCCTCCTGAACTCCTAGAAGCGGTTTCAAAACCTGACCGACCGGCCCGGTCACGCGAAGGTCTGCTCGCAGCTCACAGATGGCGCACGCCACCTCTCGGGAGTTCAGGACGGCTGGCCGTTTTTGAAAGCGAAAGCCAGGAGAGAAGGAGATAGTGGGAACCGACGCAGTTGCGACAGGCGGGCCGGATCTGTCTGCAAGCGGCCGTGTTCGTGCACCGTCAGTTCCGGCCGCGACGCAGACAGATCCGGCCCACCTGGCGCGACCGGATCGGTTCCACTAATCTCTGTAGGTCTTTTGTGAGTTCAGACGCGTTCTGAGTTGAACAGCACTATTTGGCTGGTCTTATGATCCGGCCTGCACGAGTTTCGCCGTGATGTTCCGCTTCGGAACCTGTCCCACCTTGATCTGCGCGATCTCTTTCCTCGCCACGACATCGATAACCGACACGAAGTTGGAGTGCGCGTTCGCCACGTAGAGCTTCCTGCTGTCGGGTGTAAACGTCAGCCAGTCGGGCACTTTGCCCACGCGGACGCCGCCCAGGAACTTCAGATCGGGCATCGAATACGCATAGACGTGGCTGTTGATCTTGCTCGTCGACCAGAGCGTCTTGCCGTCTGGTGCGATCTGAATGCCATGCGCGGGCGCGCCTTGGATGCCATCGCTGTTGCGCTCGGCCGCCGGCACCTCGGGCAGCGTGATACGACCGACTTCCTTCCGCTTCTCCCAGTCCACGATCGCAAAGCCGTGGAGGTTGGTGACCTGCACGAACATCCGTTTCGTGGATCCATCAGGGTTGGTCTCGAAGCAGATCGGACGCACTCCGCCTTCGAAATGAATGGACCACGCCGGCAGCTCGGTCGTCGTGTCGATGACGGTGGCGACAGATCCACCGGTCGAGCCGGCGACGACGAACTTGCTGTCTGGGGTGATGAAGGTGTTGTGCACGCCGCGCAGGATGCGAATCGATTTGACGCGCTCCTGCTGGACGGTGTCGATGACGTCGACGCCGCCGTCAGGTGTTTGGATAGCGACATACAGGCGCCGGCCGTCCTTGCGGATGGCCACGTTGTTGGGATGTCCTGTCAGCGGAATCTTTTTCGTGATTTTCAACGTGCGCGCGTCCACGATATCGAGCGTCGTCGTGGACTCGTTGCTGAGATAAAGGTGGCTGCCATCGGGGGCGGCCGCGACGCCGTGAATCACTTCGGCGTCAGGAATCTCGCTCACGATCTTGTCGGTCGCGGGATCGATCAGATGCACGCTGTCGCCGGCGGAGTTGGTTTGCACGACAACGGTACGACTGGATTGCGCGAAGAGCGGCAGAGCAAGAACGATCGGAGCGACCAGGAGACCGAAGCGGCGAAGTGCGGCCATGGTAGAGCCTCCAGAGGCGCACTGTAGCATGACTGCCTCTTCCAGGGATTGGGGATTTGGGATTGGGGATTAGTGGGGATTAGGACTAGAGCCTGAGGACTGGGATTCCCCCACTAACCACTAAAATTGTGTATGGCCCGCCAGTGCTATCACTGCAAGCAGTGGATCGAAGAAGACGAGGCGCATGATTGCTGGACGACGACGGAAGCCGCTCTGATCGAGGAGCTGTCGGAAGATTTGAAAGATGCGTGGGAACGGTTGCGCGAGACCGCGGTGGAGTTCGGCGAGCAGCGGATTTACGCCTCACACCATTCGATCATGTTCTCGCGCAAGTCATGCTACTTCTTCGTGAGGCCGAAGAAGAACTTTCTTGAGGTGTGCGTCTTTCTCGGCCGGGTCGTCAAAGCCCCGCAGATACGGAGGATCGATCGCTCGTCGAAGTCGAAGGTCGTTCACATCATTCATATACGCCACCGCGACGAGGTGGAGGCGCCCGTCACCGACTGGCTGCGGGAAGCCTACGAACTGCAGGATGCCGTGCCGGGGAGGGCGCGGAAGACCAGGAAAGCGAAGGTGAAAGCGGCGAAACGAAGGCGTCGGGGGACTAGGGATTAGGGACTAGGGATTGGGGATTAGGGATTGGGGATTAGGGATGCTCGTCAGAATTGCCAGCGCACGCCCGCTTCAGGCCGGATCAGGAACACGCTCTGACCCTGATCCGAAAACACGATCGTCCTGAGGCCCGGGACAAGGGCAATTCGTGATGTCAGGTCAACAGCCGCTTCGAGCCCGAGCACACCCCCGACAGAGTTGTTCGTGCGACGGAGCGTCTGGCCGCCGGCGACGATTGGCACCGGCTGTGTGAGCGACGTGAAGCTCGCAATGGACGATGCGAACGACGAGGGACCTTGCATGAAGGCGAGCTCGAGTGGGATGTACGAGAAATTCGGGAGTATCGAAGTGTACGTCCCTCGCACCAAACTAATGCCCCCGAGATAGCCGAGTTGCACCCGTCTGGTCTTTTGAGGGTGAAAGCCTACGACTGTGCTGACTGTCAGAAAGCTCGTGCTGGTCGACAGTTCCGGCAGTCTCAGCGTTGAGGAGCGTGTTGGAAGGATTTCTATCGGATTCCGGAATCTGTTGGTCGTGCTGCCGCCTGCGTCGACCGCCAATTCCAGGCTCCACAGCGGATGAAGGAACGTGCCTATGCGAAGGCCGCCGCCCGCGGCGGTGCCGTCTCTCGACGAGACGTCGCCGATGCCCGCAAGTACGCGCGGGTCGATTTCAATGGTGTCGAAGCGTCTGACATCGGCTACGGCTGTGCCGCCGATGTAGAGGCGGGACTGCGCCGATGCGGTAGCTGCCATGAGCGACAGTATCAACACGAATCCGAGGCGATGCAGAGGGCCCGATGGGTGCATGACAGTCAGCCTAACATGTATAATTGTGGTTTCGGCCCGCCTCCGCTCGCCCGCTCGAGCGAGCTTCGGCGCGGCAGGCCCGCCTCGGAATACCAGATTGGGAGGTCGTCCAACGGTAGGACACGTGGCTCTGGACCACGGTATCGGGGTTCGAATCCCTGCCTCCCAGCCACTTCACTCGCTACGCTCGCTTGTGGCTGCTCGGCCGGTCTTCCTGCGCAGCGCGATTCGCTTCGCTCATCGCGACTTAGGCGCCGAATCCCTGCCTCCCAGCCAGCCTTCGCTCCGCTCGGGACTCTCGACTTCGCAGCCCATTCATCAGATCTCGTGGTTTTTCTTGAGTAAATTCTGAGATTGTGAAGGCAATCGAGCCCGAGTGACATTTCCGAGCGACATTCCGAGTCGCCGAGTCCCAGAAGGCGCGGCGTTGCCAGCTCGATGCTGAAATGAGTCACGTCGGATCTGCGGCGGAGGTCCTGGGGGTGTCAATTCAAAGCCGCACGTCGATTCGGGCCTGAAGGCCTCCCGCTATCCGCGCGATCTGCGATGTGCGGGCGCGGTTACGGCATCATCGCCGCAATCATCCCCTGACGCGTGTAGTCGATCGGAACGATCCGGTAGCGATACACCATCGCGTGCTGCCCGACCAGGTATCCGTGCTGCGCATCGGGAAACGTCACCGCCTGGGCGCGCGCCGGCAAGGCGAAGGGCCTGGAGGTGAAGTTGCGTCCTCCGTTGAAGGAGTAGCCGATGCCGCCGGCTTCACCGATTGCGACGATGATTTTGCCCTCGCCGACGCCGTGGGCGCTGGGCCACAGGCGCTGCGTGACGGACCGCGCCCAGGTCGTGCCTCCATCGCCGGTCCAGTGGATCTCCTCACCCCTGGCGAGTACGACGATCCCGTCTTTCTCGGTCCAGAACCTGACGGCGGTGATCTGATGTTTGGTTTCCGGAATTACCGACATCGTCCATGTCTGTCCTCCGTCGATCGTTCTGCCGAACGTGGCCACGTACGCGGCCAGCGCGACGGTTGCACCTCCGCCCGCGAACCCAACAGTTGGTGAGAGAAAGTGTGCAGCATGCAATAGGCAGGGCAGTTTTCGCGGCAGTCCGCCGACGCTGGCGTCGACGCTGCAGCGGCTCTCCGGCGTCCAGCTCTTGCCGCCGTCGTTGCTGCGGCGCTGTGTCGCTTGAGGGGAATTCTCGAATTCGAACCCGTTCTGTGGGCTCAGGAACCACAGGCCATACGAAGTACCGCTGACGGTGGACAACTCGGCCCAGGTGCTTCCATCCCTGGTGCCCAGGATCTTGCCGCTCTCGGTCATCGCCCAGCCGTTCTTCGCGTCCAGGAAGAACACCTTCGACAGGTCGCCGTCGGTCGCCTCCGGATCGCCGCCAAGCTGCACCTGCCATGTGGTCCCGCCGTCGGTCGTGAAGAGGATGGTCGACTTGTCTCCGACGGCCCAGCAGGCCTCCGGCCCGACGCACGCAATCGCATTCAGGTTGATGTCCTTGTTGAACGGAACCGGCTCCCAGATTGCCTTGAACTTCGGTGCAGCAGCCGCTCCGGCCGGTTTTACCGGCGGTTTAGGTGCGGGGACTTGCGCCGTCGCGGTCACGACGGCGAGGACAGAGCACGCGATCGTTGCTTTGATCTTCATTGCGACCCTCAGTACGAATTGGCAGGCCACCACGGACTTCCTCGCGCAAGCAGTGTACTTCCGGCGTGTGATTCCGTCGCAGGTTTTTTCATGCGTCTGCGTGAACCGGACTCGTCATCCCGGACCTGGCACCTCTTTCGCACCGGGTGCGATTGCCGACGAGTTCCACGAAGGTCGGAACGCACCACGGCCTCGGTTGGGACCCCAAACGGCGCCCGGCTGATTGCCCACGTCTGCTGTCAGAAGGCGAATCGAGATTCGTCCCGCGATCGCGGTAGACTGCGACCTCCGCTGAAGAGGCATTCTGTCTTGATGACCCAGCGAATCTGGCTGTGTGAATGAGCAAACATGTCAATCAGAAATCTCTCGCCAGAACTGGTGCCCCTTGTTCATCACATCGAACTTGCGAAGCCACACGGGCGTGATGACTCGCCTGGCGTGATCCTCGCTGTAACTCAACGCGTTCACCTTCGGCACACGGATGCGGGTGCAATCATCGATCGCGGTAAATTGATAGAGCCGTCGCTGGCTGCCTGGAATCCGCTCTAAGAACTTCACGTCCATCTGTAAGCGATGGCCCGGCTGCGGTTTCTCGTAGCGCTGCCACCGTTTCCCGTGCGGCCGGTGTTTCTGATTGGCCGGCAGTCGGTGTAACTGGTGGCGATGTAGGATGCGGTGGACCGAAGACCCCGCAATGGAGAGCTGGTGGAAGCGCTTCAGATAGTCTGCAATCCTACGTGGGCCGAAGTGGTATTGCTGGCGCAGGTACAGGATCTTTCGGATGACATCCTGCGGCGTGGCACGGGGACATCGGTGTGGCGTCCGGGCACGGTCACAGAGCGCGGCGTCACCGCCGACCGCGTGCCGCTTCTTCCACTTGTAAAAGGTCTTCCGGGAAATTCCGAAATGCCGACACGTCTGGGCCACACTCCAACCCGCGGCGGCCTGCTGCAGGGCCTTCCATCGCCAGGTCACTAATCGCCGTTGCTCTATGTGTGTCATCGGTCTCCACTCTAGCGTTCTGCTCAGAGAAGAGAAACCGAAGCTGTTACCCAAGTCCTGGGATTTCACACTCCGCTCCGAACCTGCGCGAGCTACGGCTAGGCAGGCGAGTCTGTGTCCTGAGAGCTCCGCTAGGCAGGGGAGCGCTCACCGACAGGCGAAGGCTGTCTCGCCGAAGCGTCGTCGACGTAAGAGAGCGTTGCGAAGGCGGACCACCTCAATTGCTGCAATCGAACCCCGATAGCTCTGACGGGCGAGACATGAAAGGTTGTCTTGGGACGCCCTAACGCAACTTCTTGATGATGGCATTGGCGAGATCGACGGTCTTCGGCTTGATCGCGTCGGCGGAGCTTCCCGTGGGCACGCTCACCTGCAGCGTGAAATGATGCGCGCCTGACCACACCAACAACTCGGCGTATTGATTGCGATTGTTGTGGAAGAACGCTGCGTCGCCAACGCCGGGCAACGGCTGGTAGTCCTTCGGCGCCGTGTGCGTGGCGCCGGGCCGCGCCGGATACAGCTGCAGCCGGACAATCCCCCACTCGCAGGCCGAACCCGCAGCCATTGTTTCTTCCTCGGGCGGGATCAGATCGAGCGTGCGCTTGTTCGCCGCGAACGGCTCTACCAGATCCCGGGTCAGGATTGAGCAGGCCTTGATGCCGGAACCGGCGGCCGCGCCGCCGCCGCGTGCCTGGAATGCGACAACCGGCGTGGTGGTGATACCGATGGTTAGAAGCGCTGCGATGAGCCGCATCATTCACCTCCCTGCCTTCACGCCGCCGTCAACAACCCGTTGCGGAAATCGCCCCTAACGGCCGAGCGTCGTGACATGACTCGGCACCGTCGGCAGGCCGGCCGCTTTCCAGGCTGCGATACCGCCTCGATACCAGAGGACGTTCGTGTACCCTGCGTTAATGGCACGAAGCGCGGCGTTATACGACGTCCAACACTGATCGGAGAGGCAGTAGAAGATGAGCGGTATCTCTTTTCTACCTGCTGTCTGTTGTTGAAGCACCTGCACCAGTTGCCGCTGCACCTGGTCGTTGAATGATCCAGCGTCGGAAGCCCACACTGCCGGAATAGCGCTCGGAATCGTCTCAGGGCCGCCCAGAGTGTCAAACACAATGAAGGGTGCCTGGTTGCCTTGCGCGAGCTCGACCAGACCTCGAGTCGTGATCACTTGGCCGCCCGGAATGGCGGCAGGCGTTGGTCCCTGCATTTGGCCAGTGTGCAGTTGCCTCGTCGGCTGAACCCCATAATCCCTGCGTTCCGGGTCAGAACTGACGACGGGGCCGGCGGGCCCTTGCGGCGCCGGGGAGCCTGGCTGTTGTGTCGCCGATCCGCCCCCTTGCTGACACATATACCGTACCGGTCCTGGTCCCTGTGGATTGATGATCAGCAGCAACTGCGTGCCTTGGGGGATCATCTGCACTCGGAAGCGATCATTGGTGATGAGATCGACGAAATCGGCGAACTGATTCGTACCCGTAAAGGAATACCGCGCCGTCGCCGAAGTCAGCGACCCTTGGTAAAAGTAATTTACGTTACCCGTAGAGACAGAACCCGCGAACAGACCTGACGGATCGATCCAAACCCCCGCTTCGTTAACCGCCTGCACCTTGGCAGTCAGTTGCGCCGGTGCGCCTTCGATACTGCACACGAAGTTGACGACAGCGGTCTGCTGCGCCTGCGCCGGAACCGCCAGGCACAATGTGGAAACCAGACCTGCAGCCAGTGCGCCGGCCTTGTGAAGGGTTCTGATCGTCACGGCGAGTGTCCTCTTCGAGTAGGAGGCGATCTGTCGGCTCAGCTCGTTCTGCTTTGGAGAAGTGTGATGGCGTCGGCCTGATTATCCCCAAAACCGGCGTGGACACAACAGCGTTGCGGAAATCGGTCCGGACACCCAGCCAAATCGTCAAAATTGCCAGTTTTGAATTCGACCGCCGCGACGAACAACCGGTCACGCCACGTGCGCACGGGTAGCCTCCAGAGAGCGCGAAGATGGGGCGACTACAACCGCGCGACGAGCGCGTCGCTTGCCAATCGTGCGAACGATGAATGCGGCGTCTCGGCCGACACCGTGGATCATCGTCGACGAAACTGAGTGCTGGAAGTGCTGGCCGACGAAATAGAGTCCCGGCTCGCCGTCAACGAGGCCGCTGGTCTGGCGCGGTTCGCCGTTCTCCTCGAAAATCGGCAGATCGATCCATGACAGCCCGAGGTCGTAACCCGTGCACCAGATGACGTTGGGCACATCGAGGCTGCGGCCGTCGGCCAGCTGCGGGCGTCCGTCCTTCACGCCGGTGACTTTGTCGACCCAACGCACGCCCACGCTGTCCAGCTCGGTGCGCCGCTGACGGATCCGCGGCAAGCCGGAGCTGATCATCTTCCCTCGCACCTTGCGTCCCATCGGCGTTCCGACCGTGAGGATGCGGTGAAACACCACGCGGAAGAGCATCGGCAGCACGACGCGCTGGACCCAGAAGTTCTTGATGTTGAATGGCATCGAGCCGACATCGCGGCCCGCAATCCACGTCGGATGCGTCAGCGCAGTCTCCATGGCGATTTCCGCGCCCGAGTTGGCGGTGCCCACGATCAGCACGCCTCCGGGTCTCAGCTGCGACAGCGACTTGTACTCGCAGGAGTGGAGCTGGACGATCTCGGGCGACAGCTCTTTGGCGAACGCTGGGACCTTTCGTCCTTGATAGCTGGCCATCGCCACCACCACGTGGTCTGCCTCGAAGTGATGCGAGCCGGCGTCCACGAGATACCGGTTGTCTTCGCGCCAGAGCCGATTGACGCGCACGCCGTGCAGAACCGGCAATTGATAATGCGCGGCATAAGACTCGAGGTAGTCGGCCATCTCGTCCTTGGTCGGATATGCATACCGCGGCCCGGGAAACGGCATGCCATCGAGGCCGTTGAAGCGGTTCGGCGTGAACAGACGGAGCGAGTCCCACCGTTGCCGCCAGGAATCGCCGATGCGCGTGTTCGCGTCGATGACGATGAATTCGAGGCCGAGTTTCTTCAGGTGGTAGCCGACCGACAGGCCGGCCTGACCCGCGCCGATGACGATCACGCCGGTGCGCTTCCGATGCGTGGTCTCGCGCAGTCTGTTGAACGCCTCGCCTTCCTCGATCAAGCCCTCGATCCGCGGTGTCATTGGACCCTCCATTCCCGGCCTCCGCGCCGTCCACGTCGGCCACATTGCCGAGGATCAGAGCTTATCGAGGGCACACAGGTCCTGACTTCGGGAAGACCACCCAATTTGGCGAGGAATCAGAAATGGGTAGTTCTACCCACTACCCGACAAGATGGTGCCGATAGGCCCAGGCGGTCGCGGCCGCGCGCGACGAGACGTTCAGCTTGCCGAAGATATTGCTGACATGGCGATCGACGGTCTTCTCGCTGAGGAAGAGCTCGCCGGCAATGGCCTTATTGGTCTTGCCCGACGCAACGAGGCGGAGCACCTCGAGCTCTCGCGCGCTCAGCCCGTGCGTGTCGAGTGGGGATCCGGCGGTCGTGGTCGTCGCAGGCGTGGCCATCGCATCGGCCGCGCGCACGTCGGGTGCCGCGCCAAGTTGGACGAACACCTTTCTCGCGGCGTCGAGCTCGAGGGCTGCGCCGTCCTCGTCGCCGAGCGCGCGAAACGCGCGCGCCAACAGTAGTCGAATGCGGGCGCTCAAGTACGGCGCCCCGACACGCTGCCAGACCTCGTGCGCGCGGCGCAGCGCGTGAATCGCGCCGCGGGCGTCGCCGTCCGCCAGAGCGACCGCGCCCTTCGCGTGTTGCGCCATCGCGCTCAGCACGTCCATGCCGTACCGATCGGCGAGCGCGCCCAGTTCTTCAGCCGCCGCGCTCGCCTCGCCAATTTCCGATGCTGCCAGCAGAATCTCGACATGCGCCGGGAGGAACCGCGTGCGCTGCAACGGATCGGTGGTCACAGACATCACACGACGGGTGGCGGCCGCCGCCAGATCGACGCGATCCTGCGCGACGCGAAGCAGAGCCAACCCGGGGTGTGGATCGCGTCCGCTCTCGCTCGCCAGCCTATAGGCGTGCTCGGCGTCCGCCAGTTCTCCACGCAGCCGGTGAATCTCGCCCTCCTGGTAGCAGGCGCTGCCGGCCGCATCGGCTCTCGATTGACCGAACCGTGTGAGCACGCGATGCGCCTCGTTGAACGCGTCTGACCAGGCGCCGCTGAACTGCATGACTTCGGATCGATGGACGAGGCACGCGCCCGCGAACGGCACCAGTTGCGGCTGAGCGTCGCACCATGCACTGAGCCCTGCGGTCCATTCGCGCGCTCGGTCGAGCGCGTGACTCCGCTGGCAGGCCGAGATCGCTTCGCAGTAGACCAGACCGGTGACGACCGGCAGGACGTTGTCGCTCGACACGGCCACCATCGCCTCGTCGAGCATCGGGAAGCCCTCAGACAGCCGGCCTTGCCGGATCAATGCGCTGCCCGTGTAGGCGCGAGCGAGGGCACCGAGGTCGCGGTCGTGATGACGATCCGCAATCTCGATCGCCTCCGCCGCCGCCGCGCCCGCGCCTCCATGGTCGCCGGCGAGTGAGAAGCGGAACGCCAGCGGGAGGCGCATATAGCCGCACTCGACACAATCGGGGTTGCCTTCGACCAGGTGCTGCGCGCGCGCCAGCCAGCCTCCGCCCCGCGCCGTCTGGCCCAGTGACATCAGCCGCATGCCGAGCCAGAACGCCGTCCGCGCGGCACGCAGTCTTTCGCCCGACGCGAGCCTGATTTCATAAAGGCGCTCGAAGGCGTCGAAGGAAGCATCGGTCCGGCCGCTCAGCATCGCAGACCAGGCGAGCCGCTCGGCATCGTCGGCGTCGAGCGGACCCGTTGCGCTCGCCTGCGTCAGCGCATCGAAGGCCTCCGCCCATGCTCGTCGTGCATAGGCGTCGCGGCCGATCGAGATCGAGGCGTGAGAAGGCGCGGTCACTACAAATCAATTATCCGCGAACGAGGGCCTGCGGACCCACTTCCTGCGCAGCCTGATCAGCAGATGCACAGCTGAATCCGGCTCAGGCCGCGCGTTTGCCAAGCGTCATTTCGGCAGTGCGTGAGTAGTGCAGGGATTGCGCGCCGCGGTTCACCTCGCTCCCTTGGCGATCTTGGCGCGGAGCTCGTTCTCCTGGGCGGCGATCTCGGGGCCGAAGTCCTCCGACTCCCAGAGCGGACGGATCTCGAGGTCCGACGGACCCGGCATCGGGTTGGGGCAGCGCTTCGCCCACTCCAGAGCCTCGTCCATCGACCGCACCTGCCAGATCCAGAACCCCGCCACCAGCTCCTTGGTCTCGGCGAAGGGGCCGTCGGTCACCGTCCGTTTTGTGCCGTTGAAGTGCACCCGCTTCCCGAACTTGCTCGGCTTGAGCCCGTCACCAGCGAGCATGATCCCGGCCTTTACCAACTCCTCGTTGTACTTCCCCATCGCCTCGAACATCTGGGCGGCGCCCTCCACGTCGAACGGGTTGTCCTCGGCCTCGGATTCATACGTCGCCTTCACGATCACCATGACGCGCATATCGCCTCCTTATATGGATAGGGTTGGGAGCCCGTCAACGGCTCTACCAGTACGTCGAACGGGGCGAGCTGATTTCGACACTACTTTCGAGAGGGCGAAGCTCTTCATCATCTCGGCGGCAGGGGCGGCCGTCAGGTTGTGCGGCACGTGCGATTCCTCGAAGATTCGCGCCTCGGGCGAGAACGCGAGGCCAAGCAGACCGTGAGCGTGATCAGGTTCGGTCCACTGTCACCAGACGGAAGCCTTCGTCCTTCCACCCCTCGACGCCGCCAATCATCTTCTTGACCGGCCGGCCAAGGCGCGCCAGGCGTGCGGCCGCGCGATCGGCGCCGTTACAGTGCGGTCCGTTGCAGTAGACGACGAAGAGCGTGTCGGCGGGGTACGCGGCCAGACTTCGCTCGTTGATCTTTCCGTGCGGCAGACTGACGGCACCGGGCACGTGCCCTTCCTCGGCGTAGGCCACCACCCAGTCAGAGTTCGCCTATTTGCCGCTGTTGTTCTTGGGCACGGTGACAACAGCCGTCGCAACTGTCGTGTTGCCTACCTGATCCGTGGCGCGATACGTAATGGTGTAGACGCGGCCATCTCCACTTTCGAGACGTTCCGCCCTGAGCGCGAATGAGCGATCGTCGCTGCCGACTACGGCGCCTTGAATGTCGTTGGGCTGGTCACCGTTTCCGCCGCCGCTGTCGGCTTCGTCGCTCGTGATGGAGATCAGCTCGATAACCGGTGCGGTCTCGTCGCTTGCCGCGACGGTCACCGCGATCGTGATCATCCGGTGGTTCGGCGGCCACAGCGTTGCCGGCGACGCGGTTACGCTCAGCGTCGGGGCGGTCGTATCGCTGGCCTCGAGAACAGTAAACGGCGACAGCGAGTTCGCGCGCGCGCAGATCGTGTTTGCGTCCGTGTCGAGCGACCCGGGGATGGTCTGATCGACCCAGTCACCATTTTCGTAGTGCCAGAGGCGCAGCTGGGTCTCATTTTCGAAGCTAACGCCGGTGTAGTTGATGCAGACCCTGATAGGTGGTATCACGACCGCCGTCGTGCTGATGTCATAGTACGTCGCGGGCTCCCCAAGTGAGAAACCAGCAGGCGGCGTCGGACCTTCGGTGCTGGTGGCGAGAGTCGTACTGCCGGGCGTCGTCACCTCGTCAAAGGTCACAATCGCGCGGCCGCTCGTCCCGTTTGTGGCGTCAACGGGGTTGACCTCTACCGTGGTGCCTGCCGGCGTCTGACTGACGCGATCACGCACGAACACGTCAGTGAAACCAGTCATGTCACTCCCAACGAGGTTTGTGGCGTCCGATCCGAACGCGACGAACCTGCCATCGGCGCTGAGGGACATCTCATCGCTCCCGAGATCGGCCTGCGTTCCGCCAGCGGCGACGCTCACGCGTTCGGTCGTGCCTGTCAGCCGATCGAACACAAAAATGTCGCGGCGGCCGTTGGTGTCCCCGGTGACAAGGTTCGTCGCACTCGAGCTATACGCAACGAAGCGCCCCTCAGCGCTCATCGCAAATGTGAAACTTCGGCTGGCGCCGTTGGCCTGAAGCCGCGCACTGCTGACGCTGACACGCTCGGTAGCGACGGCCTGTCGGTCACGGACGAAGATATCTTCCCGGCCATTGGTGTCTCCCGCTACGAGGTTCGTCGCGGTTGATGAGAAGGCGACCACTTGGCCATCGGCGCTAATCGATGGAAAGAAGCTGACACCATTGCCTGCTGCCAGGCCTGACACGTCGACACTCATTCTCTCGGTGATGCCGCCCTCCCGATCACGCACGAAAACGTCCCACGTCCCGTTGGCATCTCCTGAAACGAGATTGGCGGCCGTCGAGTCGAAGGCGACGAAGTTGCCATCGGCGCTGATCGACGGTGAAGTGGCGGAACTGCCGAGCTCGCTTTCCGCTCCCGCGCTGTCAACGTTGACCCGCTCGGTCGTCCCTTCAGACCTGTCGCGGACGAATATGTCCCGGGCGTTATTCTGGTCCAGGTCGGAGTCGACGAAGTTTGTCGCCACCGAAGCAAACGCCACGAAGCTGCCGTCGGCGCTGATCGCAGCATCGACGCTGGCGCCGTTTCCCTGCGATTCGCCACTGTCGACGCTGATGCGCTCAGTGACATGCGTTTGCAGGTTGTGTATGAACACGTCCGAGACATTGTTACTGTCTTCCTCCTCTACGAGGTTTGTCGCGTTGGACGCAAACGCCACGAAACGCCCGTCGGCGCTTATTGCCGGCTCATCGGAATCACCGTCGCCCTGAACACCATCGCCGTTGGCGCTCACCAATCGAGTTTCGCCGGTATGCCGGTCGCGTACGAAGATATGCGTAGCGCCGTTGGTGCCTCCGGGCACCAGATCGGTGGCGGAGGATTTAAATGCGACGAAGCGACCGTCAGCACTCAGTGAAGGCTGGTCGCTGTCATCACTGGCGTACATGCCCGCAGTGTTAACACTGATACGCTCAGTCGTACCGAGGTCCGGATCGCAGGCGTCACCGACACTGTCGCCATCGGCGTCAGCCAGGTCGGCGCTTGCCAGAAGCGGGCAATTGTCGGCGTCATTCGAGGTGTCGTCACCATCCAGATCGCCCGCCGGTCCATCGTTCGGGTCGCCATCGCAGGCGTCGCCAATCCCATCGCCGTCCGCATCGGCCTGATCGTCATTCGCAGTGAGCGGGCAGTTGTCGGCGTTGTTGACGAAGGCGTCGCCATCCAGGTTGCCGGCCGGCCCGTCGTTCGAGTTTGGATCGCACGCATCACCGATGCCGTCGCTATCCGTGTCCCCCTGATCGCCATTGGGTGTCAGGGGACAGTTGTCGACGTTAGTCGGCACGCCGTCGGCGTCCTGATCGTTGTCCGGCGAGTCGGCGTCGCAGATGTCACCGAGCCCGTCGTTGTCGGAATCGGTCTGATCGTTTGCCGTCCATTGACAGTTGTCACCAGCGTCTGACACTCCGTCGCCGTCGGTGTCACCGAATATGTCGCGACTTCGAACGAACGCGTCCGTCTTCTCGTTCGTATCGCCGAGGACAAGATTCGTCGCACCTGACACCCACGCGACGAAACGGCCATCCGCGTTGATGGCCGAGTTGTTGAGGCCGAAGTCAGCCTGGGCGCCGTCGTTCGATACTGTCACACGCTCGGTCTGGTCTGTATCGCGGTCGCGCACGAACAGGTCCTCGGTATCGTTCGTGTCGGCAACCACGATGTTCGTGGCTCTCGAGTGGAAGGAGACATAACGGCCGTCGGCGCTGATTGCGGGCTCTTCGCTTATGGCGTCGGAGTCCGTTCCGAGGACATTGACGCTGATACGCTCGGTAGAATTCGTATCACGGTCGCGAACGAAGACATCGTTGTTACCGTTCGCATCGCCCGGCACGAGATTCGTCGCGCGTGACTCAAACACGACAAAGCGGCCGTCTGCGCTGATCGAAAGGACGTAGCTCTCGCTCTGCCCGTCCGCCTGGTTGCCGCTGCTGTCGACGTTCACACGCTGGGTTGTGCCTTCCTGGCGATCCCGAACAAAGATGTCCCTGAACCCGTTCGTGTCGGGCTCGGGCACCAGATTGTTGGCGGCAGACTGGAAGGCAACGAAGCGGCCGTCAGGAGTAATCGAAGGCACGCTACTGCCGACGTTTCCCTGAACGCCTTCGTCATTGACGCTGACCCGTTCGGTTGTTCCCGTCAGACGGTCACGGATGAACACGTCTGTTGTGTTGTTTGTGTCTCCGTCAACAAGGTTGGTGGCGCTGGACGAAAACGCGACGAAACGGCCATCGTCGCTGATCGATGCGCCGAAGCTCCCGAGGTCCGCCTCGGTGCCCTCGTTGTTCACCGTAATGCGTTCCGTTGTGCCGGCGTGGCGATCGCGCACAAAAATATCTGTTTCACCGTTGGTGTCGTCAGGAACAAGGTTGGTGGCGGCGGCCTGAAACGCGACGAAGCGGCCATCGGCGC
This sequence comes from Vicinamibacterales bacterium, assembly GCA_963782595.1. Classification (GTDB taxonomy): domain Bacteria; phylum Acidobacteriota; class Vicinamibacteria; order Vicinamibacterales; family JAMQPK01; genus JAMQPK01. The sequence continues at coordinate 799,012 of CAWAKJ010000001.1, forward strand.
TGATAGCGGTTCGGGCGCTGAAGGCGTTGCCCTGCTCGCCGGAAGAGCTGACGCTGACGAGCTCGGTGATGCCGGTCTCGTTATCGTGAACGAACACGTCCTGCAGACCGTTCGTGTCGCCCGGGACCAGGTTGGTCGCCACGGAGTCCCAGGCAACGAAACGGCCATTGGCGCTGATCGACACGCGATCGTCATCGGCGTTGGCGTCTGCCTCCCCGCCGTTGCTGTCGACGCTGACGCGCTCCGTCGTTCCGGTGGCCGGATCGCAGGCATCGCCGACGCCGTCGAAATCGGCGTCTGCCTGGTCGAGATTCACGACCTGCCAACAGTTGTCGGCGCTGTCCGGGACGCCGTCCCCATCGAAGTCGTTGCTTGTCTGACCGCGCCCCAATTGGACCGCGAGCAGAGCGCCGATTGCGATGGCCAGAATGGACATGTGTTTGCGCGTGGTAGCGGTCACAAATTCTCCTCGAACCGGAATGATTGACGTGTTGCGCCGAGCCAGTGTGAAGACTACGGGGAGGGGCGAAGCTACCATCGCCAGACCAGCTGGTCAATCGTTAATCGTGATAGCACAAATGGAGAGCGAAGAACTTGCGAATGGCTTCCGGGACGAACAATTGGAGCCAAGCCTTCAAGCCGAAGACAGCGCGGGCAGGGAGAGTCCGGTTGGTGCGGAACGATCGTCGAGTTGAACTTCTCCGGTTCGTCGAATGCTTCGTGCCACGAGGGTTACCGCTCGACGTGAACGTCCAGTTCATCACCCTGATGGCCACGAAGATGCCTTTTATTGGCCGGGGATGAGGAGGGGTGATATAACGCCGGGAGCACGGGTACCCGTGAACGCAAGGAGGCAGGGATGAGCGGACGCTGGAGGTTGTTACTCGTCGCGGCCATGATCGCTGGTTGCGCCATGATTATCGTCACCGCGCAGCAACCCGCACCTGCAGGTGCAGCAGGTCCTGCCCAGGGTGCCAGTTACACAGCGCAGCAGGCCGAGCGCGGCCGTGTCGCATATCAGCAGAACTGTTCGGGGTGCCACGGTCCCAACCTCGATGACGGCCCGAGCGATGCGCCGCCGCTGACCGGGGTGAACTTCGTCACCTTCTGGGGAACGCGATCGGTCGGCGATCTGTTCAACCACATCATGGACACCATGCCGCCGGCCACCCCGGGGGCGCTTGGCGATGAAACGACCGTTAACGTAGTCGCCTACATCCTCCAGAGAATGGGCGCTTCAGCGGGCGCGACCGAATTGACATCCAGTGTCACGACGACGCTCAGCGCGGTTGGGCGGGCAGGTGGTCGGGGCGCCGGCGGGGGCGGTCGAGGCGGTGATCCAGACGCAGTTGGAGGCGGTGGGGGAGGCGCGCCCCTGGTGTTCGGCGCGGGCACTGGCGCAGGCGGCGGCGGACGTGGCGGTGCACTCGGCGACTTTCGAGGCGTGACGGTTCACGGTGAAGTGAAGAACTATGTTCCGGTCACGTTCGAAATGCTCAAGAACCCTCCGGCGAGTGACTGGCTGGTGTTCCGCGGCAACTACCAGGGCTGGAGCTACAGCGCGCTCGATCAAATCAACCGCAACAACGTCCAGCATCTCCAGCTTGTCTGGCAATGGGCGATGAACGATTCGGGTACCAACCAGACATCGCCGATCGTGCACAACGGCGTCCTTTATTTAGTAAGTCCCAGTCACATTGTCCAGGCCCTGGATGCCAAGACGGGCGATCTGATTTGGGAGACCCGCGCCGGTCCGTATCAGGCCCCAGGCGGCAGCGGTAGCCCGATTCGCAGCATAGGCATCATGGGCGACAAGATCCTCTTGCCGGCCAACAACGCGCATGCCGTCGCGATCAATGCCCGCAACGGTGAGATTGTGTGGGATACGCCGCTTTCAGACGTCGCGGGTCACGCGACGACGAGCGGGACGATCGTGGTTGGCGACAAGATGCTGCAGGGCATGACCGGGTGCGGCCCGCGCCAGACAGACGGCTGCTATATCAGCGCCATCGACGTGAATAGCGGCAAGCGTGTCTGGCGATTCCAGACACGCGCCCAAACCGGGCCGGAAGCGAACACATGGGGCAGTCTGCCGATGGAACAACGAGGTGGCGGCGAGACCTGGATTGCCGGTACGTATGATCCGGAGCTCAATCTCACCTACTGGGGCACCGCGCAGGCCAAGCCGTGGAGCTTCATGAACCGCGGGACGACGCTCGCCGACAAACTCCTCTATACGAGCTCGACGGTCGCGCTGAACGTCAACGATGGCAAGCTGGCCTGGTATCACCAGTTTGCACCGGCCGAGAGCTTCGATCTCGACGAAGTGTTCGAACGCGTGCTCCTCGACGCTGGCAAACGGAAACTCGTCTTCAACGCCGGCAAGGCGGGCGTCCTGTGGAAGATGGATCGTCAGACCGGCGAATTCCTCGGCTTCAAAGAGATGGTCAAGCAGACGGTGTGGGACCGCATCGACCCGAAAACGGGTGTGCCGACCTATCGGCCCGATGTGTTCGAGATGCAGTACGACAAGCCCATCAACATCTGTCCGAGCACCCAGGGCGGCAAGAACTGGGGAGCGATGAGCTACAACCAGCCGACCGGCGTGCTGATCGTCCCATTGGGTCAGTCCTGCATGGATTTTTACGTGCGCAAGACCGTCGGCGGCGGGAACGGAGCGGTCCGCCGATTCCTGGCGATGCCCGAGACCAACGGCAACATCGGCAAGCTCGCGGCGTACGACGTCAATACGATGCAGGAAGTCTGGAGTCATCAACAGCGCGCGGCCTACCTCGGCGGGGTCATCTCGACGGCCGGTGGAATTGCCATCGCTGGAGACATCGATCGGTACGTGCGTGCTCACGATGTGAAGACGGGAAAAGTGTTGTGGCAGACGAGGTTGGGGACCTCCGCGCAGGGATTCCCGATCACCTACAGCGTGGACGGCAAGCAATATATCGCGGTGATGGCGGGGCTCGGCGGCGGCAGCCCGCGCAATGCGCCAGGAGCGATTGCCCCTGAAATAAAGATTCCGCAGGCGGGACAGGCGCTGTATGTCTACGCGCTCGATGATCAGAAGTAAGAGAACGAACCAAAGCCTGACTCACCAGCACGTCAGGCTTCGGCGCCGTATGAGATCTGCATGCGCCGAACGGCGAGGCTGGCGATCCACAGGACGAACGCGGTCAGCATCAGCAAGCCGAGAATCGCTTCAGGCCGCGCGGCGGGCGCGGCGGGCGACGCCAGCAACTGGATCAGCGTCGGAGCGTCCTCGTCCATCGGGGCGGGGACGGGACAGAGCGACTGCAGATAGTAAAGGATGCTCATTTTCTGCAGCGCATGCGGAAGGATGCCATTGACGCTCTCCCAGGCGAGCAGCACGGCCGCCGGGATGATGGGATTGCGCATGTACAGTCCGACCGCGAGAAAGACGCTGCCGTAGCCAACGCATCCCAGCGCCGCGGCCGCCGTATACCAGAACATGTGGCCCATTCCTCCGGCGTTCAAGTAGGTCTGCACTTCGACCGCATCGTGTGGCCAGAGCAGGACGGCAAACGTGAGCAGCGCACCGCCGCCGAAGATCACGGCAGACGCAATCAGCCCCGCCGCATACTTTCCCGCGAGCAGCACGTCGCGCCGGGCCGGCGCGAGAAACCAGAAGTGCAGCGTCCGGCTGCTCATCTCGCCGCGGAAGAGATACATGAAGATGCCCAAGCACCCGAAGAAAATCGCGAGTCGCAAGTAGAAGTACTGGAATATGCCCGCGAAAATCATTCGGTCCTCTTCGAAGTCCAACACACGATTGATGTTCCGCTGCTGGAGCTTGCCGTCGACGAAGAGAAACCGGGCGTCGCGCCGCCCGTCGAAGTAGACCAACTCGCGGTGCTCGATCCGCTCATCGACGAAGCCGGTACCCGACGCCGCGGCGACTGTGGTGAAGGTCTTTCCCTCGTTGCTCACCTGAATATTGAAGTCGCGGGTGTCGGACTCCTGGTTTTCCCCTCCCGCACTCGCATGCCTCACCACCAGGCGCGCCACTGGACGAACCGATCCCAAATCAATCTGCAGGAACAGTGACCGGCCTTCGGCGCACCACGCATCGGCTCGACCTGCCGCCACGCTTCCGTTCACGGCCCTCTCTGGCCCCTGATCGGGCGTGCACGGCGGACTGCCAGTGGCGGTACCGCGGAGCGCGAGATTCTCCCGGCTCTCCGGTCCGTACACCTCGAACTCGTAAATCCGGGCGACGGGCTCGCCACTGTAGGAAGGGCGGGTGATATTGAGACGGACGATGCGCGCGTCGACCGTCGGCTCGACCACATGGGTCGTCGTCCCATTCCCGGCACGACGGACGCGCCGGGTGCGCACGAACGAGTGTTCGTTTGCGGAAGTTCCCAGTCGCTTCTTCACGTCGTCCGCCGCTTCTCCCTCGCGGACGCTGTCAATGAGGGCCGCACTCGTCAGCCCTCCGCGGGCGAGCCGGTCGCTGCGGAACTTCGCCTCGAGACCATGACCCAGAAAAATGACCGCTGGCAGCAGTGCCAGCGCGTACACCCAGAAAGAGCGCCTGGCGAAGAAGGCACGGTGCAGCTCGATCTTCGCGATCGTCCACGCCTGCCTGGCCCGAGCGAAGTCGAGGGCGCTGCCCCTTCGTTTCATCACGACTTGCCGCCGATCAGGTACTCGTACAACGCGTCGACGTTTTCGTCGGCCGGCACAACGCTCTCGATGCGATGACCATCGAGTGCAATCCGGCTGAGCGCCCGCGCGAACTGCTCGCGATCCCGTGTCATCACCAGCATGCCCATCCGATCGTCATTCAACTTGATCTCGGTAATGTGGTCCTCTCCGAACAACAGCGCGGCCACGCCGGATGCGTCGCCGTCGCGACATCTGACGATGTACTGGCTGGGATGCTCCTGGATCTCATCGCGGACCTTGCGGATCTTTCCCTCGGCCACGATCATCCCGTTGGCGATCAGCACGACCTGGTCGCTGATCACGTCTACCTCCTGGAGGACGTGGCTCGAGATGATCACGTGCTTTCGCTCCGCGGCCCAGAGTCGGAGCAGGTCGATCGTCTCCGCGCGAACCAGCGGGTCGAGGCCGTTCAACGGCTCGTCCAGCACAACGATATCGGGATCGTGAGCGATGGCCTGTGCCAGTCGCACTCGCTGCCGCATGCCCTTGGAGTACGCCGCGACTTTGCGGTTAGCAGCCTCGGTGAGACTCACGCGCTCGAGCGCTTTCCACGCTCTTTCCTCCGCCTCCGTTCGACCGTATCCGAAAAGAAGCAGCCCGGTGGTGATGAAGGTGAACCCGGTGGCCCAGCGCGGCGCGGTGTCGTATTGCGTGGCGTAGCCGGTGATCCGCATCAACGCTTCGGGATTGCGCGGTGAGATCCCGCGCATGGAGATGCGGCCGTCGTCGGGGAACAGCAGCCCGGTCATCAGATTCATCAGCGTCGTCTTGCCCGAGCCGTTCGGTCCAACGAGGCTCGTGATGCCCGGCGGGATGTTCAGCGTGACGCGGTTCACCCCCAGCACCTCGCCGTAGAACTTCGAGACGTCTTCGAACACGACCGCCGCGTCGGTCATCGGACCACCTCCACCGGCCGCAGCTTTCGCTCGATCACGAGGACGAGTAGAAGGACGAATCCCGTCAGCGACAGCAGGGAGGTACCCGCCCCCGGGCCGGCTGGGGGATCGACGCCCAGCAGCGCGCACCACACCCGGTTGACGGCCCATGCCGGATCGAGAGCGTGCCCCCACGTCACGCGAAACACTTCGTCAATCATCTCGGCGACGCCGGTCAAGATGAAGAAGAATGCGAGGCAGATCGCCCCGGCCACGACCCTCCACTTGACGTACGCGGAACTGGCGAGGGCGACCAGGCTCAAGATCAGCAGCCAGAGAAGGAACCCGACCACCATGCCCGCACCCAGCGTCCAGTTCGCCAGGAACCACCACCCTCCGGCCAAACCAACCTGCAGTCCGAACAGGAGAAGGCCGGGGATCCATGTGACCACCGACAGCATGCCGACGATGACGATGAGGCGGGCAAGAGCGTACTGCCAGCGTGTAAGCGGACGACTCAAGTAAAGGGGCAGGCCGTTGTTGGCCAGGTCCGGCGCGATCAAGCCCGGTCCGGCCAGCGCCGCGAGGAAGATCGCGAAACCCGCCTGGACGTACATGAAGATCGAGAAGAACCGGCCGTCAACCCGGATGAACTCGCGAAACTCCCGGTCGAGCCCCTGAAGCAACTCGACGCGATTGGTGAGATATACGAAGCCGGCACACAAGAGAGGCCAGACGAATGCCAACATCGTGAGCAGGATCACGAGTCGCTGCTGATACAGGCGATCCCACGCGTAGCGGGGCAGGACCATGAATCGCGTCCAGCGTCCCGTGAGGGGACCCGCGTAGCGTTGATATCCTCGTTTGTAGACTGCCATTTAGTTCAGCCCGCTGCGCGACGACGGCGAACTTTCCCCGGGCGTCTGCGCCAGGTGGCCCATGGCTTTCAAAAAGATCTCTTCCAGCGAGTCCCGACGGTGCGTGAGCTTTCTCACCAGCAGGTTCTGCCGCGTGGTCAGTCCCCAGACAGCTTCGACTTCGACGCCCGCGGGCAGAACGATACGCCAGCGGCCGCCGCCTTCGGACACCCCCTCGGCACCGATCTCCGGCAGCGCCATGCGCAAATTCCGATCGTCGCCTGTGACCTCGAGTTCGACGAAGCTCTTGTTCGACCGCCGCTCCTCTTCGAGGTTGCAATGGTGCACGATCATGCCGTCCTTGAGGATGATGGCCTCGTCGCACACCTGCTCGATGTCGCGCAGCAGATGGGAGCAGACGATGACATTCATCCCGTGGTCATTTTTCATTTCCTCGACCAGCTTGAGCATGCGGCGGCGGGCCGCAGGATCGAGGCCATTGGTCGGTTCGTCCAACACCACTAACTCGGGCCCGTGTACGATCGCCTGGGCGAGCTTTGCCATCTGCTTCATCCCATACGAGTAGGTCCGCAACTCCCGGTACCGCGCCTCTCCGAGCCCCACATCGAACAGCACTTCGTGCGCCTTTTCGAGCGCCGCCTTGGGCGGGAGGCCCGACAATTCGGCCATTTGACGGAGGAACGACACCGCCGTCATCTCTCCGACGAACGAGTCGTTCTCGGGCATGTAGCCGATTCTCGAACGGTCCATGTTGCTGCGGCAGTCCAGGCCCAGGATGCGGGCGCGGCCGCCGCTCGGACGGAGAAATCCGAGGAGGGTGAGGATCAGGGTAGACTTACCGGCCCCGTTTGGGCCGAGCAACCCCACAGCCTTTCCCGTGCCAGAAACGCCGAGACGGCAGGTGATCCCATGGAGGATCTCCCGCCGTCCCAACGTCACTCTGAGATTTTCTAATTCAACAACCGGTATTCTGTCCAAAAGTTCTCCGGCCCTGTCGTCCCTCGACGTTGCTCGGGACGACCTTGAGGCTCTCGAAAGGTCGAAGGATCAGGGCGACGTGTCGGTCGCCTGGCTCAAGCGCTCGATCAGCATCAGGTCCATGATCAATCCCGAGATACGAGTACGGCTGGCCGCATGGATCTGTTCCGCCGATCCGTCGAACACCACCAGAATCGAATCGCGTGCGGCCATGAGCTCGCCCAGCGCTGCGCTCGGGGCCAGCGGAGACAGCTTCGCAAAAGCCCCTTTCGTGTTCAGCCAGGCGAACCCGGACGGGTGGAGTCCGGCAGACGATGGCAGCTGCCCGAGAAAATCGGGCGACCAAACGAGCTGGGAACCGCCGTTCCGAGTCGCGATCGCGCGCTCCGCTACCGCGCGATCGGACGCCGCCACCATATAGCCGGCATCGTACGTCCAGGTGATGCCGAGCGGAAGTCCTCCGGGGTTCAACGTGTTCCAGGTACGTCCGTTCGCGCTTTCCTGTTGGAGCACGATCCGTTTGCTCTGGTCGTCGGGCCCGAGCTCTGCGTTGAACGCCTCTACCAGCTTCACGAGGGAGCTGTCGATGAGCCACGGGTTGTTCGCCACGATGGCCAAAACCCAAGTCGGGCCGCTCGTCGACAACCCGGTCACCGCGAGGGCCGCTTCGGTCCCCACCCCGGAGGTGAGATTTTGGACGAAGCCGGCGCCAAGCTTCTCGTCGAGCGTCGCCAGGCTCGTGGCGAAGTCCGGCTCAGACTTGGTGATCTGCGCCGTGAGCTCTTCGAACAGCTGCCACGGCTCCCGCGTTGACACGGAGCCGGCGATCAGCGCATCGGGTGGCAAATACTCCGCCGCTCCGCCGGAACCGGAGTCTGCCAGCCACGACGCCATTCCCGTCCGTGTCCCTTGGAACGTGAACGTCGCCTCGTTCTCTTCGGCGCCCGCCGGAGCACGCTGCTCGAGGAACAGGTATTTCATACCCATCATCGCAGCGAGCTCGACCGGCGGCGCGTCCTCATCGGCCGCTAACGTGACCAGGTGGGACGCGTCCATCCCGATCACCCAGCCCACGCCGCGCTGATACCGCGCCTTGATGGCGGCCGCAAACGGAGAGCCGGCCCCCTGTCCCAGGTGGGCAGCGGCCCACGACAAATGCACCGACGAGTCTGACAGGACGACCATGTCGTCGGAAATCGAATACGACGCGGTCTCGCCCGCTTCGGCGAAAACTCGTTGCAGCGTCGTCGCGAGCTCTGGCCGCTTGCCCGGCTGCACTCGCGCCATGAGCATCGGCACAGCCTCGCCGTTTGCGACGAAGCTCACACAGAACACGATTTCGTCTCCGAGCAGCGGACTGACCGACTGGATGCGATCGGCAATCTGTCGCAACTTCTGTCCCGCTTCGGAATTCCACCAAACTCCGAACGCCGCATTCCCGGGCGACTGCTGCTCGGCGAGGGCCAGAGCCCGGCTGATCGTGAGGCCGGGATTCGGGACCGCGCCGTAGATGCCCAACGCCGCAGGGAGATACGGAACCAGGCTCGAGTTGCTCCGCAGTTGGGGTGGGAAATTCGCAAGCTCGCGTTCGATCTTGGCGAGCGATGCGAGCACCTCCAGGTAGTATGCGGAATCGGGGCTCCAGGCGACCGCTTGCGCGACCGAGCTCGCGAGCCTCGGGATCGACGCCGCCTGACCGCCGGGACTGAGAACGAGTTCTTTTCCGGGCTGGTTCACCACCACCGACCCCTCGACGACCGATACCACCGAGCCGCCGACGCCGGCGGACACCGCGAAGATGGTTCCCCTCACGGAGGCGATCGAGTCGCGCGTCAGAACGCGCAGACGTCCGCGCCGTTGTTTGGCGGCTTTGACGATGATGTCGCCGCGTTGGAGGTGGATTGACTGGCCGCTCCACCGAGCGGCGACGAACAGTTCCGTGCGCTCGTTGACATCGACGGTCGATCCGTCCGCGAGCTGCAACACCGCGCGGGCGCCCGGGCCTGTGCGGACGGACTCTCCGTCGCCGATGGCGGCACCTGCTTCCACCTTCGCGCTTCGCGCTTCGGCGGACAAGTCGGCGGATAAGGCGGTCAAGCGGTACAACCCGCCCTCAGCGGAAACGACCGTGGCCCGTGGACCGCCTGGGGCCATGATGGCGTCGATGGTGTCACGTCCGACATACACGACCGCAAAGAGCAGCCCGGCGGCCGCGGCAAGCATGCCGCGCCGCACCCAGCGGGAGGAGGATCGCACTGGCATCGCGGTGACTGTTCTCTCGCCTTTCATCTCGGCGATTCGCGTGCGGCAACTCGGGCAACGACTGAGATGGTCTTCCACCAGGAGGCGGCGGCTGGCGCCAAGTTCATTGCCCAGAAACGCCCGGAACTCCGGACGGAACTCCGCACAGACGGCGTTGCCGGCGTTCGCGACCTTCGCCCACACGTGCGCTCGCGCGTCTTCGATCTGACCGGCGTCCACGTCTTCCGCTCTCATCTCGTGAAGTGCTCGTTCCAAACGGTCTTCAGACATCGCCAATCTCCTTCGTGACCGCGTCCTAGCGTTCCAAGTCGGCTTGCAGCCGCTGCCGGATTCTGTGGAGCCTGACTGTCACGTTGTTCTTCTCCAGCTCGAACATCCCGGCCAATTCTTCAATCGACAGCCCTTCGACGTAACGGAGCAGGAACAGACTTGCATCGTCACTGTCCAAGGCGGCGATGGCTCGCCGGAGCTGCTCTTTCAGCAGGAACGGGGGCTGTCTCGCGTATAGCGCCCCATCGTCCGGCGCCGACTCGGCACGAAGCTCGCGTCGGCGCAGCACATCTACCGCTGCGTTGACGGCGGCGCGGCGAAAATACGCGGCCGGCAGCGCAACCTCTTCGACGTCTCCACCCCGTGCGAGGACACGCACGAAGACCGTGTGCAGGACGTCCTCGGCGTCGGCCGGATTGCCGGTGACTCGCAGGGCCGTGCGGAACACCGTCTCGTAATGGCGCTCGTACAGCTTGGCAACCCCCGCGAGCGGGGTCGTGGAAGTCATCAGGATGGGCAGCTCGTCAATGTGCGCGATGGCTGTGGTCACCTCTCCGCCTCACTTAGCCATGACGCACGCGGAGGCCGGATATTACATGGTGAGCGAAATAATTGTCGCGATCGGCAACCGGCGGCAAAACAGCGAAAATGTAGGCGAGGATGTCTGGAGCATTGATGAAAGGGCCAGCGACATGACTCGGGATCTCGATCTCGTCGTGCTCTTTGAGCACCCTGAGTGGCAGAAGCACTGTTAACGTGCGGCAGGTGCGGCGACGCCCGCCTTGCCAGCGGCGATATCCATAATCAGTCGCGTCAGCAAATAGAGATGCGGCTCGATCGACTTCTAGCCCAGCCGTTGCTCAGCGTACGCCTGGTCGCACGACCAGCTTCCGGGAGATGTCCAGTATCATGCGGTCGAGCGAGGCCACGTCTCTGGCGTCGCGCAATATCGCGACAAGCGTGCGCAGAAAAGGATCCTGTTGGTCGCTTAGCCGATACGACAGGCCTGTGTCGGGATCCCAGCGCAGTGCGATCACCGGCGGCTGAGACGGATCCGCGCTCCAGTCGCGCATCGCATCTCTGGTGTATGGCTCCCACAGATGCGCCGGGCAGCAATGAATCGACGAGTGGGAAATCACCCTCACCCGCCGCGTGAGGTCTTCGCCAGTGAAAGGTGGGCGCAGGGCATGCGGCAGTGCGAAGTTCCAGCTCCGCTGCGGCACGTCCACGATGATGAGCGTTCCCTGTGGGGCCGCCAGCGCTTCGCGTTCCACATCGGCGACCGCGAGCCGCGACACCTCCGACCGAACGCCCCAGAGCTGAACGTCCTGCCAGAGCTGGGAGCCGTACATCACCAGGAGCGCTGCCGAGCCCATGATGCCCAGCGTCCGCATTAGCGGAGCCGGCCGTGCGCGCCAGAGCACATCCAACGCACAGCCGAGCGCCAGGGCCCACCCTGCGGATGCCAGGTACATGTGACGCGGGGATGCGTAGCCGGCGACCAGCGTCGGCGCAACCGCCAGACCAATCCAGACAACAAGAAAGTAGGCGGCCGGCCTGATGAGCGTGCGCCCCCGCTCGCCGACGAGCAACACGCCGATCGCGCCGATTACGGTGGCGCCGACCACAACGCGTGTCGCGATCGTGAGCCCGGAAACACTCAGCCCTGCTTCGCCGGTCACCATTCGCCGCAGATGTACCGACAGCTCCTGCAGAAACGCATCAAACCGTGCCGCAGTCAGCATGCCTTCACGCGCGACCTCGCCGAAGAGCGCATAGCGCAGACCCAGGTATCCGACCGTGAGCACGGCGAACGGTATGTAAGGCCGGAGCCAGCTCCATGAAGGGCGCAGTGGGCGTCTCGCCACCAGCGCGTCGTACAGAACGATAGCGGCCGGCAGCGTCACGGCATTCTGCTTCGTGAACAGCGCCACGAAGTACACCACGATCGACCAGATGTAGACAGCCGCGCGGGGGCGCGCGCGCCACCGCGCGTAAAGCAGGAACGACGCGAGGTAGAAGCACGCAGGCATCGAGTCCACGCGCCCGGTGACCCATGCCACCGACTCGGTCTGCATCGGCAGCACGGCGAACACGAGCGCCGCGAATGCTGCCGGCCCGAGCGCCAGTCCCGCCGCTGTTTCCGCGATGCCGAACACGAGCATCGTGTTCGTCGCGTGGAATCCGATGTTGATCACGTGGTTGGCGACTGGCGACCCGGCGCCCCACCACGCCGCGAACTGGTAGGTCACCGCGGGAAACGGCCGGATCTCGTCCGGTGTGTAGCCCCAGATGTCGTCCATCCAATTACTCACGAACCAGCGGGGAAAATAACCTGCCGGCTTCGCCGACAACAACCCGACGACCCCGAAGTCGTCCTGCACAAAGTAGTCGTTGAGTGTCGGCAGGTAAGGCACTACTGCAACCAGCACGACGAGCAGCACGACAAGACGGCGCTGGATCATGAACTGAGGCGATACCTGAAGACGAGCGCGATCATACGGACGCCCGTGGTCACGGTGCCCTTCAGCGTGCCCGTGATCTTCGATTCGCCGACGCGCCCGCGGTAATTCACAGGAACCTCGATGATCCGAAGGCCCCCCTTCAGGCCAAGGATCACCATCTCCGGTAGAAAGTGCGATCCGCCCACCGTGAACTTGCCGTCGATCCGCTCCAGAGCGGACCGGTGGATGAGCCGCAGCGTGCAGCCGCAATCGGTAAGCGACGGACCGCTATGAAGAACCTGTATCAGCTTCGCGACTGCCCAGTTGCCCACTCGCAGGAACCAGCCCATGTTGGCCTGTGCCCAGATCAGCTCGCGGGTTGTGCGAGTGCCGCACACCATGTCGAAGTCTTCCGAGTACGCCAGCAGCTTCAGGATGTCGCGCCCCACGAACGTGCCGTCGGGCTCGGCAAGAATCAGAAGGTCGCCTGTGGCTTCGCGCATTCCGCGGCGAAGCGCGAAGCCATACCCTTGGGCAGATTCGGAGACGACGCGCGCGGAGGTTGCTGCCGCCTCTTCCACGGTGCGGTCGCGCGAGTTGTTGTCGACGACAAGCACTTCGTCCACGACCCCCGGGAGGAAGAACTCGCTGACGGCCGTACGGATGTGCGGTTCCTCGTTGTAGGCGGGCAGCACGACGCTGATGCGCTTGTTACCGTACACGCGCTGGTGTCTCCTTCTGCGCGATCACGAGCATCTGACCGGCCGCGGGCTTGAATGGCGACATCAGGTACGCCTTCACGAGCCACCTCGCAATCGGAATCCTGACGCCTTGCATCGAATACGGAACGAATCGCGGCTTCACGTCGATGATGCTGAAGCCCTGTGCGCGCAACAGCGCCGGGAGCGAGACGTCGGTGAAAATCGACCGGTGGGTATAGTCGTCGAAATAACGGCGCCACGCGAAGCGAAAATTCGGCTGAATGAGAATGAAGCGGCCGGCGGGCCTCAGCAGCCTGGCCACTTCGCGCACGACCGCTGCCGCAGAGTCGGGCGCGAAGTGCTCCAACAGATTCGACGCGAGCACCACGTCGAACGAGGCGTCGCCGAGCGAGTGCAGGCCGTTCGAGATGTCGAGCACCATCGGCTCGACGCCAGGCGCGGTGTGCGCCGGCAGCTCGGGCCACACATCGACCGCCACGCGGCGTGAGGCGGGCACGTTGTTGATCCAGTCGCAGTAGCCGGCTCCCAGCTCGAGGACGTGAGCATCCGGCGCCACATGAGACGCGAGGTGCCGGGCCACCACTTGCCAGACCCTGGCGCGCCGGGGATCGTCCACAAGATGAGCGGCATGGTAGGACCTCATCGGTCGCGCCACGCGTCCGGCAGCTTTGTGCTGATTTCGATGCCCTCGAATCGCCTCGTCGCGCGCGAGCCATGCTCGCGCACCCATGCGGCCGTGCACGCGAGCCCCTCGCGAAGCGGCCTCTGGTGCCGGGATCCGAACACGCGACGAACCTCGCCGTGATCTGCGTAGATGTGCTGCACCTCGTGCCGTGCCGCCAGGTGCACGACTTTCGGATCGGTGTCCATCGCGGCGGCTACGAGATCGGCCAGATCGTTCAGCGAGCACGCTTCGTCCGCGCCGATGTTGAACACGCGATTAAGGGCGTCCGGCATGTCTACCGACTCGGCTATCAGCGGAGCGACGTCATCGATGTAACTGAACGCGCGCGTCTGCATGCCGTCGCCGAAGATCGTCATCGGCAGCCCCTGGAGCACCTGGTTCATGAAGATGCCGACCACGTTGCGATAGCGATCGCCGATGTTCTGGCGCGGACCGAAGATGTTGTGGGGCCTGAAGATGATGTAGTCGAGCCCGAACATCTCGTGACAACTGCGCAGGTCCAGCTCGATGGCGTACTTGGCAATCCCATACGGATCTGCCGGCGAGGGAACCATCGCCTCGGTCACGGGCAGCGACGGCGCCGCGCCGTACACAGCGATAGACGAGGTGAACACGAAGGTGCCAACGCCGGTGTTCACCGATGCGTTCACAAGGTTCACGGTGCCGATGACGTTGTTGGTGTAGTTGAAGCGCCTGATGAAGTGGCTCAAGCCTTCGGCGGCATACGCCGCCAGGTGGTAGACGTGCGTGAACCCGCCCTCGGCAAACACGGCATCCACGAGCGACGCATCGGCGATGCTACCCTGGACGAAGCGCGCGCCCGCGGGAACGTTGTCGCGGAATCCGCCGCTCAGGTCGTCGAGTACGGTAACGTTGTGGCCTCGCTCGATGAGCGCGGCCGCAACATGAGAACCCAGGAAACCGGCACCACCCGTTACGAGTATGCGACCCATCGGGTGAGGGAGCTTATCATCGCCTGAGCTGACGCTACTGACGAACCAGTTCGACGCGTCGGTTCTTGGCGCGTCCGTCTTCGCTCTCGTTCGGCGCCACCGGCGCCGCCATTCCGACGCCGACCGCACGCAGTCGCGCCGGCGCAACGCCATGCTTCGAAGTCAAAGCCTGGAACACGGCGGCGGCACGCCGCTCTGATAGCGTCATGTTCGCGTCGAAGCCGCCGACGCTGTCGGTGTGCCCCACGACCAGCAGCTTCAGGTTGACATCCTGTTTCAAGAGCGTGGCAATCTCCTGCAATGCGCCGACGGACTCTGGCTTGAGCTCCGCCTCGTTGGTGTCGAAGTGAATTCCGTACAACGCGACGTGTCCGGTGGCCTCGATCGCTTTCGCCATCGCGCTCGCATCGACTGTGACCAGCCCGGTGTCCATGGCAGTCGTCTCAATCACCTCCAGCAGCACGACGATGCGGTTGTTGGTCCGCGGCACCCCCGGATTGGTGTCCTTCGCCACCAGCACCGAGGCATAGAGATCGCCGTTCGCGCTCGCACGCTTGGCCACGACATAGCGCTGATCCTGTGGCATCGTCAGCACCAGCGGCAGATTTTCTCCCTTCAACGTCTGCGACCGGCTCATCGGATACATGAACGACACGATGCCGTTCGACTGTGGACTGCAAGCCGTCGTGCCACAGGTGTACAGCGTCTGGAAACCGGCCTTCTTCAGCTCCTGCTCGTAATTTCGTAGCACCTCGAGCGTCGATCGTTCCGGCGGCGCGACGTAGAGAATCCGCGTCGTCACGCCTTCGATCTTCTGATTCTTCTTGGCCACCGCCGCGCCTGGGGGATACGTAATCTCGACCGAGCTCAACGGCATCACCAGCTCGTCGAACTTCCTGAAGTCGTAGCCGATGATCACCGAACCGGCGTATCGCGAGATGGCCGGGTGATCCTTGCTGCCCGCCAGGTCGACGTCCTGCGCGGCAACCGCCCCGCCGCACAGGAGCAGCGTCGCGCCGATGGTGAAGCCGGTTGCGAACCGGTAGCGCTTCGTCGATGTCGTTGACAGGAGTGTCGGCATGGTGCGCGTCTCCTTTGATCCCGGTAGCGAGTCCGCAGCCCTCGGGCGATGTTGGAGCAGTTTCGCCCGGCCCAGCGCAACACGTCAACCCCGCCGCGCCCTCTCGATGGTGGCAATGTCGATCTTCTTCATCGGCATCATCGCCTCAAAGGCACGCTTGGCCTCAGCGCCACCAGCCGCAAGCGCGTCAGTTAGCGCGCGCGGGGTGATCTGCCAGGAGAGGCCCCAGCGGTCCTTGCACCACCCGCACTGACTTTCCTTGCCGCCATTGCCGACGATCGCGTTCCAGTAGCGGTCGGTCTCTTCCTGATTGTCCGTCGCGATCTGGAAGGAAAAGGCCTCGCTGTGCGTGAACTCCGGGCCGCCGTTGAGACCGAGACAGGGAATGCCCAGAACGGTGAACTCCACCGTCAGCACATCGCCCTCCTTGCCGCCCGGATAGTCACTGGGCGCCTTCCGAACAGCGGTCACTTTACTGTCCGGAAAGGTGGCGGCGTAGAAGCGCGCCGCCTCATGCGCGTCCTTGTCAAACCAGAGGCAGATCGTGTTCTTTGGCTTCATGTTCGTGTGCTCCTTGTGTTCCGTCAGGGCCAACGCCTCGTAGCGCCGCGATGATGGGCTGGCGCCATCGCGGCTGTCATACTGATACCGGATGGATGTCGATTTCAAATCCCCGCCTTTCGACAGGTTCAGGCGCGTCCGGCCGCTGGCGCCGGAGCGGAGCGGCCGCGATTCCTTCGAGAACGCGCGGCATCTTTTGTACGTCGGGCTGGACGGCCAGAGCTGGACCGGCGCGCTCATCAAGGTGACCTCCAAGCCCGGTCTCGTCTACCAGCAGAACCTGAGCAACGAAATCGCCAGCCTGACGACCATCAATCGCGAACTGCCGCACTCGCCGTACTTTCCAGTCGTGCACGACCACGGACGGCTCCGCGACGGACGTGTCTACATGGTCGCCTCGCTCTTCGAGGAGCTTCCACTCGCGACGGTCGTCGGCACAGAGCGGATTCCAGCCAGGATGGTGGCGCATCTCAGGGCGACGATCGAGGTTGCCGCGGCCCTCGCCGATCTGCATCGTCTGAAAATCTTCCACGTCGATCTGAACCCGATGAACATCCTGCACAGGCTGGAGAAAGGAAAGCCTGCGATCAGGATTGTCGATTTCGAGTCATCGTACGAAGTCGCGCGGCATTCGACGGGGGAGTTCTACAATCCGCCCACAACGCCGCGGTACACGGCGCCGGAGGTGACGCATCAGGCGCCCGACGCACGTTCAGACGTGTTCTCGCTGGGCGCGGTGCTCTACACGCTGCTGGCGGGGTATCAATGGACGTGGGAGGGCGAGGTCGCCTCGTGCGTGCAGCGCGACACAACGCTCGATGCGGAGCTGCAGGCCGTGCTGCTCCGAGCGGCGGACGAACGTCCTGAACAGCGCTATCCGTCGATCGCCGAATTTCGAGTGGCCCTTGCGGCCTATTTGGAGCAGATCTGGCCCGGCCGTTCCTGGTAGTCGTCGGGTCAGACCTGCCCGCAGCGGTTCTACTGGCCCCTGCTCGCTGGATCAACCCCTGCATACGTGAGCATGCACGCCGTCTTTACGAACGGCTTGGCTATCGGCTCGTCGGCGTGCTGCCGAATTTCGTCGCGCCGGGACACGACGAGGTCTTGCTGCGAGTACGCCCATGTCGATTGGCTTGACGCTATGTGCCACAAGCACCAGACTGATCGGACGCGCGGGCTCGCGTGTCCGCAAGGCGGTTCGAGGAGGCAGCGATGCGAATGTCCGGGATGGCGTGCGCAGTGGTGGTGGCCGGATCAATCGGGTACGGTAGCGGCGTAGTGGCCCGTGCGCGGGCTGCGGCTCCGGCAGCGCTGCTGATGCAACGGTGCCAGGTCGTGCCGGGTCAGAAGCTGGAGGCGTTCTATCCCGTCATGCCTGGCTGGGAGCGGGGAGCGCCGAAGAGCGAGACGGATGCAGCGGAGTCGGTGTCCAGGACCACCGTCAACTTCGAGCGCAACGTCAGCAGAATCAGCGTCGAGCTCATGGATTCCTGCCGCAATCCCGACGTCCTCGCGCTACTGATGGAGTCGCTCAAGCAACTGCCGCCGGCGACGAGAGGCACCGTCGTCCGCCACGTCACCATCAACGAATTCCCGGGTACGAGGAATGGACCGCCGAGGCGGGCAACGGCGAGGTGCATGTGCTCGTGGCCGGACGATTTATGGTGAAGGTAACCGCGAGGACCACCGATCTTGCGACAATGGAGAACGCGGCGCGCTTGATTCCGATGCAGAAGCTGGCGACGACAAAGTAGGGATCGCTTTGGCTTCCGAGGATTGGCTTCAGGCTATTCGCATTTCACGCAACCGTGTAAGCGTCGCACGGGCGGTTGGGTTGGCCTTGCTGCGGCGCGAAGCCGTGCGCAGGCGGCCCACCCGCCACGCCTGACCGCGCGAGAAGCTTCGGGGAATCGAGCGAGGTTGACTGAGCGAAGTCAGGGACCTCGCGTCGGGCGGTCACCGTCGGGCCTCGCAGCGCGCGTCCGGCCCCGGAGCTTCGGATTCGCGCTGCAGCAAGGCCAACCCACGTGCCTCGGGCCGCGACGCGTACTCGGTCCGGCTAAAGCCGGACACTACGTATAACTGAAAAGCTCTAAGTCACCCAGTCCTCCCACGCAATATTTCTTAGCCTAAGCGCCGACCGCTCCCTTGCGCCACGTCGCCGGCGGTGAGCCCGTCGCACGCTTGAATGCGCGATTGAAGGCCGCTTCGGAGTCATACCCGACACGTGTCGCGACTTCCTGGATGTTGTGCGCCCCTTCGCGCATCATCTGCTTGGCGAGTTGCATCCGCCAATTGGCGAGGTATCGCATCGGCGTTTCACCCACCAGTTCCGTAAACCGCTGCGCCAGCACCGAGCGCGACACCGCGACCTCTCGCGCGAGCTCGTCGACGGTCCAATCGTGAGCCGGATTCGTGTGCAGTATGCGCAGCACCTTACCGACATGCGGGTCGTTCAGTCCCGCGAGCCAGCCGCCCTGATTCTGGGGAAGGCGGTGCATGTATTCACGCAGAATCTCGACGAACATCAGCTCGGTGAGCCGCCCGAGCATGGCGGTATTGCCCGGACGGGCGGCTCGGGCTTCGCTGATGGTGAACTTCAGCGTCGTACCCAACCAGGTCCCCGACCCCGGCGGTACGACCGAGGGCCGACTGCCGCTCGCGTCCACCGCTTCGATCGTCGAGTAGTCGTCGCGGCTTCGCACCAGCAGCATGGTCGGCAGCGCCTCGACCAGTGGACTGAACCGTTGGTCGCAGTTCAAGTAGCCACACACGAACTGGGACGCTCTTCCACCTCCGCCGAACGACAGCTGCGGCGGGCTCGTCGTGCCTGCCTGGCGAAAAGATGGATGTGAGAGGCGTCGCCGTCGCCGTACCGTGCGTGCGCATGGTGTGCTGGTCGCCGCGCGGGAAGACAATCACATCGCCGCTCGCCATCGTGGTCACGGGATGCCCCTGACACTCAACCTCGCACTCGCCGTCAACCAGAATGTGGAACAGGACGAGGCATTCCGCCTGCGACATCACGGCCGACGCCAGCATGTCGGGGATCGGTGATTCGATCGACCATGGTGACGAGAAGTCGGCGGTGAAGAACACAGCGCCAGACAAGCGCACGACACGGAGAACATCGGACAGGACGTCCATGTCGACCCTCTTCGAGAGACTTGGTGTTGGGCGCGGGAGGAACAGTCAAGGATTTCAGAGCCCTCATCAACGCGTCAAGCAAATCCGGCGTTTCGGGCAAGGCGCACAGTGTCGCAGTCATAGATGCTCCGGTATCACTCGATGGACGATTGCGGGTGTCGCATCGAGAACACATTTCACGAGGAGCGCTTATGCCACTGATGACACCCGACCCCACGTTCTACCCGTCGCCGGCGATGGCGACGCAGTCGCCACCGGAAAGATTCGCGTATCTCTCACTCGTCAACCCGCGGCAGGACGGACGTGCCGATGCGATCGGCGTCGTCGATCTCGATCCCGATTCGAGCGGCTACGGCCGCCTCGTCGGCCAGACCGACATGCCACACGCCGGCGACGAGCTGCACCACTTCGGCTGGAATGCCTGCAGCTCCTGCCTCTGTCCCTACGCGCCGCACCCGCACATGGAGCGGCGCTATCTGGTCGTGCCGGGCATTCACTCCTCGCGCATTCACATTCTCGACACGAAGCCCGATCCACGGCAGCCACGGATCGTCAAAGTCATCGAGCCAGAGACGTTGGCGCAGCGCACCGGTTACGCGGCGCCGCACACCGTGCACTGCGGACCGGACGGCATCTTCTGAGCGCCCTCGGCGCCCCAGACGGCAACGGTCCCGGTGGCACGTTCATCCTGGATCCGGAGACGTTCGAGGTTCGGGGACGCTGGGAGATTGATCGGGGATCGCAAGAGCTCATGTACGACATCTGGTGGCACCTGGGGCTCGATACGATGGTGACCAGTACGTGGGGCACGCCCAACATGGTGAAGAACGGCGTGAACCCCGAACTCCTGCTCGGTGGGAAATACGGAAACGCGCTGCACGTCTGGGATCTCCGCAGCCGGCGCCACCTGCAGGAACTGAAACTCGGCGACGAGCAGCAGATGGCCACTCGAGCTGCGCCCTGCGCACGACCCGACGCGCGCCTACGGGTTCGTCGGCGTCGTCTTGTCGTTGAAGGATCTGTCGTCATCGATCTGGCTGTGGTACCGAGACACGAGCCGTAAGAAGACAAACGGCTCAGGCGACGCATGGGCCATCAAGAAAGTGATCGAGATTCCGGCCGAACCCGCCGACCCGAAGAACCTGCCGCCAATCCTGCAGGGCTTCAAGGCGGCCGCGCCGCTCGTGACCGATATCAATTTGTCGGTCGACGATCGCTACCTGTTCGTGTCGTGCTGGGGCACCGGCGAGTTCATCCAGTACGACGTGAGCGATCCGTTCAACCCCCGCAAGGTCAGCTCGATCAGACTCGGCGGCATGGTCGCGCGGGCCGGACATCCGAGCAGGCCGGGCCGGGCACTGAACGGCGGGCCGCAGATGGTCGAAGTCAGTCGCGATGGCCGGCGAGCTTACATCACGAACAGTCTCTACACGCCGTGGGACAACCAGTTCTATCCAGACGAGGTTCAGGGATGGATGGCCAAGGTGGATCTGCGGCCTGGCGCCGAGATGGCGCTGGACAAGAACTTCTTCCTGGAAACAGGCAGTATGCGGCCGCACCAGGTCCGCCTGGAAGGCGGGGACGCTTCGTCCGATTCGTATTGTTACGCGTCGTGAGGATCGATCATGGACTGGCAAGCGATGCTCTTTCTCGGAGCCTTCCACGGCATCAATCCCGGCATGGGCTGGTTGTTTGCCGTGGCGTTGGGGATGCAACAGGGCAGCGCGCGCGGCGTGTGGCGCGCGCTGCCGGCCATCGCGCTCGGTCACGCGGCGGCCGTCGGCGTCGTCGTCCTGGCGGTCGGGCTGGCCCGCCTCGCGGTGCCGATCGCTTCGCTGAACGTCCTCATCGCTCTCGCGTTGATGACGCTCGGACTCTACCGGCTCTGGCACCACCGGCATCCACGCTTCGGCGGGATGCAGGTTGGGTTTCGCGATCTGGTGGCCTGGTCGTTTCTCATGGCATCCGCGCATGGCGCGGGATTCATGGTGCTGCCATTTCTGATGCCGGGGCCGGCGATCGTGACCGCCGCCGGCCACGACCATGCGCATCACATGGGGACCGCAAGTGCGAACGTTGCGGCCATGGCCGTCGGTCTCCACACGCTGGCGTATTTCACGGTCATGGTGGTCGCTGCGTGGGTCGTATACCGAAAACTCGGCCTGGGCCTGCTTCGGACAGCCTGGTTCAACGTTGACTGGTTGTGGGCGGGCGCGCTCGTCGTCACAGGCGTGGTGGTGCTGTTGAAGTAGCAAAGCCCGAGGACTGTGTCTGTAAATGCGACAACTTGTATCGCAGGAAGTCGGCTAAGCGGCTCGAGCGGACTGTACGGTCCTGGCAGAAGTAATGCAAGGTGGGGTGCGCTCGGCTCGTATTCCATCTTGAGCAGATGTCTGAGGATCGTTTCATGGACCGGTCGCGCCTTCCGTTCCTCCAAGGTGGAGGAGAGATGGGCGCGCGCATGCGCGATGTCGATTGGTCGAAGACCGCGCTCGGCCCTGTGGACACCTGGCCCCAGAGCCTGCGCAGCACCGTGAGCATGCTCCTCCCGTCGAAGGCCCAAATCATCCTTTTTTGGGGTCCGGAGTTCACCGTTCTTTATAACGATGCCTACCGTCCGGTCTTCGGCGCCAAGCATCCGCAGGCCCTTGCGCTCCCAGGACGTCAGGCCTGGAGCGAGATCTGGGACAGCGTCCTGCACGAATTGCTGGCCGGAGTCGTCGGCAGCGGCGAGGCGTTCTGGGCGAAGGATCTGCTGTTCGAGCTCGAGCGCTACGGATTTCGCGAAGAGACCTACTTCGACGTGTCATACGATCCGGTCCGCATCGAGTCGGGCGAGGTCGGCGGCGTCTACTGCATCGTGACCGAAACAACGGAACGTGTGGTCGGTGAGCGACGCTTGGCCCTGCTCAAGGATCTCGCCGAGCGGAATTCCACCGCCCGCACTGCCCGCGATGCCTGCCTTCTCGCAACCGAGACACTCGCTGCCAAGCCGCAGGACATTCGATTTGCGCTTGTGTACCTGGACGACGAACTCCAAAGCTGCACACCCGGAGCCGAGGAACATCTGGAGAAGGCGCCGCGCGATTTAGTGCGGGAGGTTTCGGTTTCTTCATCGAGCGTTGACGCCCATGCTGGCCGACTGGTGCTCGGTCTCAATCCGCGACGTCCGTTTGACGATCAATACCGCGTCTTCCTGGACCTGGTCGCCGATCAGCTGAGAACCAGCCTCGCCAATGCGCGGGCGTACGAGCAGGAGAGAAAACGCGCCGAAGCGCTCGCGGAGCTCGACCGGGCCAAGACGGCCTTCTTCAGCAACGTCAGTCACGAGTTCCGCACTCCGCTCACTCTTCTTGTGGGACCGCTCGAGGACGGTCTTTCCGATTCGAAGACGCCGCTGCCGGCCGTACATCGTGAAAGGCAGGAGGTCGCGCATCGCAACGCCCTTCGGCTCTTACGTCTCGTGAATACACTGCTCGACTTTGCTCGCATCGAGGCCGGCCGCATCGACGCCAACTACGAGCCCATCGACCTCGCACAGTTCACCACAGAGCTCGCAAGTGTGTTCCGCTCGGCCATGGAGAAAGCCGGTCTTGCCCTCGTCGTCCACTGCGATCCTCTGCCGGAACCCATCTATGTCGATCGAGACATGTGGGAGAAGATCCTCCTGAATCTGCTGTCGAACGCGTTCAAGTTCACGTTCGAGGGGCAGATTACCGTTGACCTGCGATGGTTGAGCGACTGCGTCGAGCTGTCCGTTGCCGACACCGGCGTGGGAATTCCGAAAGCCGATCTGCCGCGGATGTTCGAGCGCTTCCACCGGGTCAGGCACGCTCGCGCCCGCACTCACGAAGGCACGGGCATTGGATTGGCACTCGTGCAGGAGCTGACCCGCCTTCACGGCGGCGGCGTGAGCGTCGTCAGCGAGGAAGGCCGAGGCACCACTTTCACGGTGACGATTCGGACCGGGACGTCGCACCTGCCGCCCGAGCGAATCCTCACGAGACGGCAGTTGACGTCGACGAGCATTGGCGCAATCCCCTACGTCGAAGAGGCTCTTCGATGGGTCCCTTCGTCAGACGAGGTGGCCGTTCCTCCGGTTGAGCGGATGATCGGGATCTCGCGCGCGCCCAACGCCCCCCCGGAGACGGCGCCACGTGTGCTCGTCGCCGACGACAACGCAGACATGCGCGAGTATCTTGCGCGCATTCTCGGACAGAGCTACCGGCTCGAGGTCGTCGCTGATGGACGTGCCGCTCTGGATCGCATTCGTGCAGGCGCGCCGGATCTCGTCCTGTCCGATGTGATGATGCCGGAGCTCGATGGGTTCGGCTTGCTGAGAGAGGTCCGCACCGACGAACGAACCCGTTCACTGCCCTTCATTCTGCTGTCCGCGCGGGCTGGCGAAGAAGCACGCATCGAAGGCCTGCAGGCCGGAGCCGACGAGTATCTGGTCAAGCCTTTCAGCGCGCGCGAACTGCTCGCCTGTGTTGCATCCCAGCTTCGGCTGTCGGGTGCGCGCCGCCAGGCGCTCGCGGCAAAGGCGTATCTGGCGGCGATCGTCGACTCCGCCGAGGACGCCATCATCTCGAAGAACCTGGACGGCATCATCCAGTCTGCAATGCCTCTGCCGAGCACCTGTTTGGCTACACATCCGAAGAGCTCGTCGGACGGCCGGTCCGCATTCTGATCCCACCCGAACGGCAATCCGAGGAAGACGACATCCTGGCGCGGCTGCGGAAGGGCGAACGCGTCGAGCACTTCGAGACCGTGCGGATCACCAAGGATGGCCGACGAAGTCGATGTCGCGTTGACTGTCTCTCCGGTGCGGGATGACGTGGGCACGATTGTCGGCGCGTCCAAGATCGCTCGCGACATCACGGGTCTCAAGCTGGCGGAAGCGGAACGAATACGACTGCTGCGGGAGAATGCCGAGGTCACAGAGACGCTGAACAATGTGGGAGCCATCGTCGCGTCGGATTTGGATCGAGACAAGGTCGTACAGGCCGTAACGGATGCCGCCACGGAGCTGACCACCGCCGAGTTCGGTGCATTCTTCTATAACGTGGCCAACGAGAGCGACGAGTCGTACACGCTGTACACCATCTCGGGTGTGCCTCGCGAAGCATTCTCGAAGTTTCCCATGCCGCGAAACACGGAGGTCTTCACGCCCACCTTCAAGGGCATCGGCGTGGTTCGAAGTCACGACATTACGAAGGATCCGCGGTACGGTCACAATGCGCCCTATTACGGCATGCCTCGTGGTCACCTGCCAGTGCGCAGCTATCTGGCAGTGCCGGTGAAGGGCCGGTCGGGCGACGTCATCGGCGGCTTGTTCTTCGGCCATCCCGATGTCGGGCGCTTCACCGAGCATCATGAGCGGCTCGCGGCAGGCATTGCGTCGTGGGCCTCGGTCGCACTGGAAAATTCCCGGCTGTACACGAGCGTCCAGCAGGCCAGCCGCATCAAGGATGACTTTCTTGCCAGCCTCTCGCATGAGCTGCGCACCCCGCTGAACGCGATTCTCGGATACGCGCGCCTTCTGCGCTCGGGCATCATCCCGCCAGAGAAGAGAGACAAGGCGATCGAGACGATCGACCGGAATGCCACCTCCCTGACACAGATCGTCGAAGACGTGCTCGACATCTCGCGGATCGTCTCAGGAAAAATTCGACTGAATGTTCAGCCCGTCGAGTTTCCCGACATTGTGCGGAGCGCCGTGGACGCCATCACTCCGGCTGCCGACGCCAAGGGTGTTCGCGTCGAGACGGTGCTCGATCCGGCGGCCACGCCGATTTCAGGTGATCCCGAACGCCTTCAACAGGTGATGTGGAATCTCTTGTCGAATGCCGTGAAGTTCACGAACCGGGGCGGCAAGGTGCAGGTGCGGCTCGAGCGAGTCAATTCACACGTCGAAGTCGCGGTGAGCGATACAGGAATCGGCATCTCCCCTGAATTCCTGCCGCATGTGTTCGAGCGATTCCGTCAGGCGGATGCCGGGATCTCCCGAGCGCGAGGCGGATTGGGTCTGGGCCTTTCGATTGCGCGCCAGTTGACGGAGATGCACGGCGGCACCATCGACGTGTCCAGTGGAGGTGTCGATCAGGGTGCAACGTTCCGAGTGAAGATTCCCGTGATGATCGTCCATCCAGTCCGCGAAAAAGCCGCGCGGGTGCATCCCCGATCGGCCGCGGGCGCGCCGCAGATCGTTATGCCGAATCTGGGAGACATCCGCGTCCTCGCGGTGGACGATGAAGCCGATGCGCTCGCGTTGGTGTCCGAGGTGCTGCAAGCGGCGGGTGCTCTCGTCAGCACGGCGACCTCGGCCGATGACGCCTTGAAGAGCCTGGAGGCAGAGGTGCCGGATGTCGTCATTGCCGATCTTGGCATGCCGCACGTCGATGGTTTCCAGTTCATCGATCGGGTGAGGCGGCATCACAATGCCGGCGTGCGGGGCGTGCCGGCAGCGGCGTTGACGGCCTATGCGCGATCCGAGGACCGTACGAAGGCACTGTCCGCCGGATTTCAAATTCATCTGGCCAAACCGATCGATCCTGCCGAGCTGGTGACGACGATCGCGTCGTTGGCCAGGCGGTTGACTCAGCGGTAGACCGTCGACATCGACCGCGGCGGATACCGCTCGCCGGCGGCGACTCCCGGCGGCGCAAACTCGTCCAGCGTGGCGACGTCCTGCCGAGAGAGAGCGACTTCGGCTGCGCCCACGTTTTCTTCCACGCGCGAACGACGCTTCGACCCGGGGATGGGCACGATATCGTCACCCTTCGCCAGCAGCCAGGCCAGGGCAAGCTGTGCCGGAGTGCATTTCTTCTGCGTGGCCATCTCCTCGATCTTCCGAACCAGCGCCAGGTTGCTCTCGAAGTTGCCCGGCTGAAAACGGGGATACGTGTGACGCACGTCGTCTTCGGGCAGGTCGTCCATCGCCTTGAAGCGGCCTGTCAGAAATCCCCGGCCCAGCGGACTGAAGGGAACGAAACCGATGCCGAGCTCCCGGCACGTGGACAGCACACCGTTGGTCTCGACATCACGCGTCCAGAGCGAGTATTCGCTCTGAAGGGCAGCGATGGGATGGACCGCCGCCGCTCGCCGAAGCGTAGCCGGGCGCGGCTTCCGACATCCCCAGATAGCGCACCTTCCCCGCGCGCACGAGCTCGGCCATCGCTCCGATGGTTTCCTCGATCGGCACGTCCAGGTCCACGCGATGTTGATAGTAGAGGTCGATGACGTCGACGCCCAGCCGCTTGAGCGACGCATCGCAACACTGGCGCACGTACTCCGGCGAGCCGTTCACGCCGATGTTCGCGCCCGTCGCATCGCGCACGTTCCCGAACTTCGTCGCGAGCACGATCGAGGCCCGGCGATCGCGGATAGCTCTTCCCACCAGGATTTCGTTGGTATGCGGGCCGTACACGTCGGCGGTATCGATGAACGTGACGCCCAGCTCCAGCGCCCGATGAATCGTCCGGATCGACTCCTCATCGTCGCGACCCGCGTAGAACTCGGACATGCCCATACACCCAAGGCCAATCGCCGAAACAAGAGGGCCGTTCTTGCCGAGCTGTCGATTTGTCATATCGCCTGACCTCACTATACTTGCCGCATGATAAAGAACGCAGCCCTCGCCCTTGCGATTCTCGTGGGCCTGGCACCCGCTGCCGGGGCCGAAGTCGTCCGCGTCGAGATTGCCAGACGTGCCGATGTCGGCGCGTCCGGCTACGAGAAGCTCGTCGGAACGATCTATTTTGCCGTCGATCCGTCGCACCCGCGCAACTCGGTCGTGGTCGATCTCGACAAGGCGAAAAAGAACGGCCAGGGGCTCGTCGAGTTCTCCGCCGACCTCTATATTCTGCAGCCGAAGGACCCGGCTCGGCGCAACGGCGTCGCGCTGGTCGAGGTGTCGAATCGCGGTAACAAGGGCCTCCTGACGGGATTCGCACGCGCGTCGGGCAGCCGCGATCCGACGACAGAGAATCACCTCGGCGATGGTTTCCTGACCACGCAAGGGTACACGCTGGTCTGGGTCGGCTGGCAGTTCGACGTGGCAGGCGAGGACGGCATCACGCTCTATGCACCGGTCGCCGCCGGCACCACCGGCAGCGTCCGCGCAGACTTTACGCCGAACGAGCGTCAGACCGAGGCGGTCTTTGTCGATCTCGCACGCTACACACCCGCGGACGTCTCCGCCGCCGACACCACGTTGACGGTGCGCGACGGCGCGTACGGCAAGAAGGACGTGGTGGCGCGCGCTCAGTGGCAGCTTCGCGGGAACGCGGTGACGCTGACCTCGGGGTTCGAGCCCGGCAGGACCTACGAGCTCTCCTATCGTGTCCGCGATTTTCCCGTGACGGGAAGCGGTCTCGCCGCGTTCCGCGACACTGCGTCCTGGCTGAAGCACCAGCCCGATGCATCCGCTCGCGTGCGCTACGCGTATGCCTTCGGTTCGTCTCAATCGGGGCGCTTCCTGCGTACCTTCTTGTATTACGGCTTCAACAGCGACGAGAAGAATCGGATTGTCTACGACGGTGTCATGGCTCACATCGCCGGCGCCGGCCGGATCTCGATCAACGAGCGCGGCGCCACGCCCAATGCTTCTTCGGCGTCGAACGTGACGAATTTTCCGTTCACGAACGCGTCCTCACGCGATCCCATCAGCGGCCGATCTGAAGGGTTGCTCGACAACGATCGTGCGCGGCAGAACCAGCCGAAAATCTTTTTCACCAACAGCTCGGTTGAATACTGGAACACGCGTGCGGCCGCGCTCACCCACACGACGCCCGATGGCAGAACCGACGTGGCGCCGCCAGATAACACCCGGACTTACTTCCTCGCAGGCACGCAGCATTCGCCGGGACAGTTCCCTCCGAGACGAGCCACCGGCCAGCAGCTCGACAACCCGGTGCAGTACTGGTGGACGCTCCGCGCGCTGCTCACCGCCATGGATCGCTGGGTGCGCCAGGGCAGTGAACCTCCTGCCAGCCAATACCCGAAGCTGGTCGACGGCACGCTCGTTCGCCGCGAGGCCGTCATGTTCCCGGCGATTGCTAGTGTTCAGTCGCCCCAGCTGATTCAGTCCGCACGGCAGGGTGCGAACCCGCTGCCGCTTCTGGTGCCACAGGTCGACGCTGATGGCAACGAACGAGCCGGCATCAGGTCGGTGGAGCAGGCCGTGCCCGTCGCAACCTACACGGGCTGGAACTTTCGAAGCCCGACAGTCGGCGCTCCGAAGGAAGTGGTCTCGCTGATGGGATCGTCGATTCCATTCGCGGCAACCGACGAAGCCAGAAAGGCCGGCGATCCTCGACGCTCTGTGGCTTCGCGCTACGCGTCGAAGGAGCAGTACCTGACGCGGGCAAGAGATCATGCCGACACGCTTGTCAAAGCCGGGTACCTGCTGGCCGCCGATGTGCCGCAGGTCATCAAGCGGATGGAAGAGCTTTGGGCGTTGGCACGGGGAGGGGAGAACTGAACCTCGCTTATCGCGCCTTCTCCATCACCCACGTCGTCATACATCGCTGGTTCTGCACGTTCGTGGTCTTGAGCGGGTCGGCGAGCGTCCCGCCCAGCGTGGACGTCCACGCCAGAATGGTCGGCTCGTCGACGACGAAGCGTTCGGAACCGTCGGGCAGGCGCACGCGTCCGGTGGCAGACGAGAGGTGACGCTCGAGGCCGATGCTCGTCGCCAAACGAGCGAAAAACAGCCCACCGGGCGCCAGAATGCGCCACATCTCAACGAGCATCGCCGCGAAGTCCCGTTCGTCATGCGCGAAATGCAGAACGGCACTGCAGATGATGGCGTCCGCCGTGCCATCTTCCCACGGGAGCGAATCGAGCGACCCGCAATGAATCTGGCTCAGCGGCAATGCCGGATTCAGCGAGGCCACGAGTTGACGCACCGAGCGAATCGCCAGGGCGTCGGCATCGACTGCGCGGACATCGAACCCGCGTCGAATGAAATACGGAAGATTGCGCCCGGCGCCGCAGCCGGCGTCGACCACACGCGGACGTCGGTCGAATCGGCCACGGAGGAGTTGATCGAACAGATAGATGTCGATCGCGCCGAACGCTGTTTCCAATTCGGCGGACACGTTAGAGACATCGAAAGGCATTGTCGATGATACTTCTCCGCATACAATGCGAGTCCTTCGACATGGCCGAGGTCAGAATGGGTGAGTTGTGTTGATGCGATGCGCGAGTGCCATTGTGTGGGTATTTCTGATGGGCGGGACGCTGGCCGCGCAGGGGCCTGCGCCAGTGGACTTTGCTCGTGATGTCCAACCGATCCTGAGGCAGCATTGCGTGGAATGCCACGGCCCGTCCCAGCAAATGCGGGGACTCCGGCTGGACCGGCGCCGGGACGCCCTGCCGAACAGAGTCGGCGCGAACGGAGCCCGCATCGTTCCGGGAAACAGTTCCGCGAGCCCGCTCTACCGTCGGTTGACCGGGAATGGATCCGGAGCGCAAATGCCGCCTGACGGACCACTGCGTCAGGAGCAAATCAGTGTCATTCAGACATGGATCGATCAAGGTGCTGAATGGCCGGACTCGCTGTCAGGTGACTCGATCACTTCGCAGCCCGATTCCGCGGTCGTCAGGATGATGCACGCCCTTCGAAGCGGCAATCATCGAGAATTCAACCGCGCGTTGCGGGAACATCCGAAGTCTGTGAATAGCCAGGGTCCAGGCGGCTGGACACCGATCATGCTCGCGGCCCTCTATGGCGAAGTGGAGGACGTCAGGCTTCTGCTGGCGCAAGGCGCGAATCTGAATGCGAAAAATGATGGCGGCGGAACCGCGCTCATGTATGCGATCGAGGACGTGGAGAAAATCCGGCTGTTGCTCGATCATGGCGCCGAGGCAAACGCCCGCTCGGGCGAGGGCCGCACCGCCCTGCTCATCGCAGTGGGTCGCGCTGGATCGAATGGCGTGGTGAAGCTCCTTCTGGAGAGGGGAGCAAGTGCTTCCGTGCGGCTTCCCGATGGCCGGGGTGTGTTGCAGCTGGCCGTCGCTGCTCGTGACGCCTCGCTGCTGGCACTGCTGCTCGATCACGGTGCCGGCAGGACGCCGCTCCCCCTCGCCAATGCTCTGCTGGCCGACTGTGCCACCTGTTTTGAGCTGTTACTCCCGCTAGCCGAGCCGAGCGATCTCAGCAGCGCCCTCACGGCGGCCGTCCGGCTGGGCGACCTGCACGTCACAAAGATCCTCCTCGAACGGGACGCAAAACCCGTCCCCAACCTCCTGCAAACCGTGGCCCTTTCCCCGAGAACGCTTCCACTGGACGCGATCGAGACGCTGATCGGGAGAGGCGCGAGCATCGATGCCAAGACTCCCGGCGGACCCATTCTCGATTTCGCAACGAAGCAGGGGAACACGACGCTGGTGGACGCGCTTCACCGCGCTGGCGTCAGGGATCAAAGCCCTGCTCCTCCGCAGCTGAAGCCTCAGCCGTCAGGCTCTGTTCGCGGCGCGCTCGACCGGAGCCTTCCGCTGTTGCAGCGGGCCGACGTCGCCTTCATCCAGAAAGCGGGATGCGTCTCCTGCCACAACAATTCGCTGACCGCCATGACCATCACTGCAGTGCGCGCGAAGGGCGTGCGCGTTGACGAGCACATCGCGCGCGCGCAACTGCACAGGATCGCGGCGTACCTCGAGGAGAATCGCGAACGCGCGCTGGAGAACGTCGGGATTCCCGGCGGTATCGATACCGTCAGCTATATCCTCCTCGGCATGGCAGTCGAGAAGTACCCCAGTGATTCGACAACCGATGCCTGGGCACGGTACGTGAAGAACAACCAGTCGCCGGATGGCCGATGGCAATGCTTGACGTTGCGCCCGCCATTGGAATCGAGTGACTTCCAAGTGACGGCGGCCTCAATCCGATCGGTGCGCACATACGGCCCAAAGAGCCAACGGGCCGAGTACGACAAAGCCGTGGCGCGCGCGGTTCGCTGGCTCGAAACGGCTCAACCTGCCAGCACGGAAGATCATGCATTCAAAATACTCGGGTTGATCTGGGGTGGGGGCAGCCAGGCGGCGATCAAGAAGACCGCTCGAGCACTGCTGGCGCTGCAGCAGTCCGACGGAGGGTGGGGACAACGCCGATCGCTTGCCAGCGACGCGTACGCGACCGGTCAGGCCCTTGTGGCTTTGCGTGAATCGCGCGTCCTTGCGGTCAACGATGCGGCGTACCGTCGAGGCATTCAGCTTCTGCTCGACTCTCAGCTGGAAGACGGATCGTGGTACGTCCGCACGCGTGCACTGCCCATTCAACCGTATTTCGACAGCGACTTCCCGCACGGCCCCGACCAGTTCATATCTGCGGCGGCGACCAATTGGGCGGCGATGGCATTGGCCACTGTTGTGCGGTAAGTCCCGGTCGATCTTTCTTGGAGGATGATATGCGCATGAGTATCGCCCCGATCCTCATTCTGTGCGTCTTGATGGTTGTGGTGGCCGTGGCCGACGTATCGGCGCAGCTCACCGCTGCCAAAGACGGACCAATCGTGTATGGCCATCATCACTTGAACACCACAAATCTCGACGCTCAGAAGAAATTTTTCGTCGATACCCTGGGAGGAGTGGCGATCAAGGTCGGGACGAACAACCTCGAGATCGTGAAGTTTCCCAACGTGCTGATATTTTTCCGCACGGTTCAGGCAGCACCGGGCGGCACGCGGGGAACGGTCCTGAATCACATCGGATTTTCGGTACCGAACCTCCGGTCGACGGTCGATAAGTTGAAGGCCAGCGGGTACACGATGATCACGAGTACGGAAGCGACGCCGGATCGTCCGGTGAAGGACGACATCGCCGGTCCGCCCGCTGCTGGCGGGTCATCAATCGCGTTCGTGCAGGCGCCAGACGACATCAAGGTCGAGTTCGTCGAGGTACCGGCGCAAACGACGCCGATTGCGCTTCACCATGTGCACTTCTTCAACCCGGCGAACACCGAGATGCAGGCGTGGTACGTCAAAACCTTTGGTGCCACGTCCCGGCTTGGTGGAGCCTTTCCCGCGGCGATCCTGCCCGGTGTGGCGCTGAACTTTTCCTCGTCGCCGGCGCCGGTGGTCGGTACGCAGGGCAGGGCGGTCGATCACATCGGATTCGAGGTCAAGAATCTCGCGGAATTCACGAAAACGCTGGAGGCGAACGGCGTCAAACTGACCACGCCCTATCGCAGTGTGCCGGCGCTCGGCATCGCGATCGCCTTTTTCACCGATCCGTGGGGCACCTACATCGAATTGACGGAAGGTCTCGATAAGATTCAGTAATGAGCACGCAGCCTGAACCGGCCCTCGGCCGGCGCAGCTTCACCTCGGCGCTTCGCGTTTACACCGAACGCCGCGCGCTGGTGATGATCGCGCTTGGATTCTCGGCGGGGCTCCCTTACTTCCTGATCTTCGACACGCTCTCGGCCTGGCTGCGCGCCTCGAAGATCTCGCTCGAAGTGATCGGCTTCTTCAGCCTCGTCACCCTCGTCACCAGTTTCAAGTTCCTCTGGGCGCCGTTCGTCGATCGCGGACGGATCCCGATCCTCACAGCCCTGGTGGGACACCGCCGATCGTGGATGCTCGTCTGCCAGGGCGTCATCATGCTCGGGCTGTGGCTGCTGGCGGCGTCCGACCCGATGCGCAGCCTCGGCACCATCGCCGCGTTCGCGGTCCTGGTGGGCCTCGCCTCGGCCACGCAGGACATCGCCATCGATGCGTGGCGCATCGAGGCAGCGGAGGTATTGAAACAGGGCGCCATGGCAGCCGCGTACCAGTGGGGATACCGGGTTGCCATCATCACCGCGGGCGCCGTGCCGCTGCTCCTCGCCGACTCCTACGGCTGGAACGTCTCATATGCGGTAATGGCCGTCCTGATGACGGTTGGGATCATTGCCGTGCTGGCGGCACCGCGCGAGCAGCAGCACGCCATCCGGCCGATAGAGACGGCCGGCATCGCACGCGCCCCCGCGCGCGAGGCGCTCGAGTGGGTCATCCGCCTCGCGATCCTCGGCTTCGCGGCGCTGGTGCTCGGGTCTGGGCTCGCTGCGAACGCCGGCGTGTTCGCGAATGTGCTCAGAGGCATCGGCGCCGCGGGCGCAGCCGACGCTGTGCTCGCCGCGTGGGCGTCGGACGCCCGGGTCTTCGTGCAAGTCGGAGCAGTGGTCGTCGGCCTGGGGCTGATCGCGCTCGTCGCGCTTCCGCTGCCAGGCAGACGCACGCGACCTGGTGTGTACCTCTCTTCGGCGCTCGTCGATCCACTGCGCGACTTCTTCTCGCGCTACCAGACGGCGGCCGGACTGATCCTGGCGCTCATCTGTCTCTACCGCATCCCCGACTTCGTGCTGAACATCATGAACCCGTTCTACCTCGATCTCGGCTATACGCTGACGGAGATCGCGGAGGTCCGGAAGATCTTCGGCGTCTTCATGACCATGTTCGGCGTGTTCGTGGGTGGGCTCGCCGTCGCGCGCTACGGGCTGCTGCGGGCGATGGTGATTGGCGCGTTCGCCGGTCCGGTGAGCAACTTTCTGTTTATCTGGCTCGCCATGCAGGACCACAACCTGATCGCCCTTGCCGCCGCGATCGGCCTCGACAACGTCGCTGGGGGCTTCGCTGGCACATGTCTGATCGCGTACATGTCGAGCCTCACGTCGGCGGGCTTCACGGCCACGCAATACGCGCTCTTCTCCTCGCTTTACGCGATTCCGGGCCGGCTGATCGCGTCGCAATCAGGCCGCATCGTTGAAGGCACGGCCCGCGCGGCGGACGCGGGGGGCATGCTGATCGGAATCAGTCATCTCTTCACAACCTACGCGCCTGACAACTTTGCCACGGCGTTCGAGCGCTCAGGCGTCAGCCCGGCGGCGCTCGGCACCGGGTACGTGGTGTTCTTCATGTATTCGGCGCTCATCGGCGTGTTCGCCATCGTGTTGTCGATCGCCGTGCTGCGCCGGCAGGAAGACTACGCGCAGGCACCGAGCCCGGCAGGCGCCGCGGTCAAGCCCGCACACTGACTCGTGCCCCGGCCAGGACATCTCGCCGAGCGACCGTAGGCGCGCTCGCATGCCGCTCGCATGAGGATCTGAAAATGGGAAGTGAACACCTGCTTCGCGGTGTTGCCACGCTGGTAGGAGGCGGGTTCATCGTCTATGCCGCAGTCGCAACAATGCGAGGAACCTTCTATGACTCAGACGACGGTCCAATCGACCAGGCGACCCACCCGCTGGCCTTCTGGCTTTCCGTGGTCTCGATGACCCTCCTTGGCCTCTTCATTCTCGGCGTGGGGTACCGGTGGGAGATCGTACGAATGATCTTCGAGCTTGCCGACCGGCCTTTCTGAATCGGTCGAGCGCACCGGAAATCAGCCATCGCCGATTGGCCAATCGTCAATTCAATTCGGCAATCGTCAATCGAGAATATGGCAATGCGGGAAGCTTGGCACCCCGCACGGTTAGTTGCATGTCACGCCCAGCATGCGCACGCCCTCGACGTCGACTCTGCGAACCAGGATGTCGCTTTTGCGGCCCTTGTCGCGATTCGAAGTTGGAAAGATCGACGTGTTGGGCACCTGCGCCTTCATCGTCCGCCCGTCGGCTTTGACCGTCACGTTTGTCCAGTTGTCTTTCCGTTCAGTCGTGATCTCGCCGTCCTTCACATCGTCTCTGAGGTCACCTTCCACTTCGACCCGGTGGCCGATGTGTTGTTTCAGGTCGTCGTGGCCGTCGAGCCAATAGAAAATCGTCGCGTAGTCGCCGCTCGTTCCCAGAACGCTCGGCGTGACCTGCTTACCGGGCGAGTTCAACCATGGTTCCGTCGGCGGGTTCGCCAGCAAGTATCCAGCACCGTCGCCTTCGCCGCGAATCAGACATCCTGACAACTTGACACGCTTGTCTGCGGCACGGCTGGCGCTCGCCGCCGCCCACTCCGTCACGGTGAACGTGCAAACCAGCAGTGCAGTGACCGCGAAGCGTCGCGTGAACAACGAGACCAGTGAGATGCTCATAAAATCCTCGACCGCATATGAGCAAGTCTGATGCCAGTAATTCCTGCGCCATTTCTCTCACCCCGGTGGCGGAAGTAGTCTGCTTTTCGAACATTTGCGGCAAGGCGGTCGTCTCTTCAGCCGCTCAAGATGTCGGGAAATCGCGCCATGAATTCTGCAACCCTGCCGAGCTGGCTGCGGGTGGAAATGAACTCGAACTCGGTCGCACTGATCGCACCGGTCCGGCCCTCGAGGGTAGCCGTCAGAGCCGCGGGCATTACCGGACATTCATCCAGCAATCCAAGCACGCTGACCCAGGCGGGCGTGTCGAGCATCGCGATTACGTCGAGGGCATTGCGCACTCGCCATGGTGTGCCTTCCCGATACTGCGTCCTGAGCTCGATCCGAAGCGTTCGTAATCCCTTCTGTATGTCACCATCACTGCATCGCAAGTGCGACAGCGCGAAGAGAAGTCGCTTGGCCACGAACATGCTGACGTTCTCGAAGAGCACTGCCCATCCCACCTCGAACGCGGACACAAGGTCGTGATCCATCAGAAATGTGCTGGGCAACGCCACGTCGAGGTCGGCAAGCGACGCCTCGTGGGAGTCGGGCCACTGCGCAGGCCAATGCTCAAGACCCAGATCGCAGACGCCAACGGCTGCATCCGAGGCCTCCTGGGGAGTAAAGGATCGTGATTGAATCGAACATCCGGCCATGAGCGTATTGGCGAGGAACGTCAGCTCGTGGCTTCGCACGATGTACATGGTGTCGTCGCTGCTGCGAACGTGCTCCATCAACGCTCGAATACGCGCAAAACGTACCGGTTGAGAGTGGGTGCCTTCGAGCAGCGCGCGGGGTCGCTGCGGCCCCAGACCCGCCGTGGCGAGCGCGTCGACGACGGAGTCGAAGGCGTCTGCGCGCTGCGCCAGATCCTGGGCGACATCGGCGCCTGACGCGACTGTGTCATTGGCGGCCCGAAAGTACGCGGCAACGATCGGATTGACCTTCGGCTGGCCCGTCGACGGTCGTCGCCGCCGTCTCGCCATCAGGAGAAACGCTCGCGCGTCAGCCGGCGTGCTGTATCCCTGCCGCGAGCGCCGTCGTTCGCGGTCGAGCGCCATGTCATGGAGAAGCTGTTCCGGCTCGATGAGGAGGTCGTCGAGCCCGTCAATTTCCGGCCTGGAGTTAGACAACCGACGACACTCACGCATGACGGCGTGAAAACGGTCGTGACAGTCGGCCTCGAGAGCAAAGAGCAGGGCGAGGATTGCGTCCCACGCGTCAGCCCGGATTGCACGTACGAGGTAGCCACCCACTTCGCACTCGAAACCTCCCTGCGGCGCTACACCGATGTCAATCGGTTCACCATCGATTGACGTGGATGCGGCGATCGCTGCAGGGTCGAACACGCGAATGTACCCCGAGAGCCCGGCAATTACGAGACGATCGTCCATGGCCGCCACGGTTCGGGCAGCCGCAGAGCCACCTGCGTCCGCCAGCAGTTCGAGCCACTCGCCAAACCGCTGCACATCGAAACGCTCCTCGTGGCCTGCTCGAGCGCTGCGCCACAGATCGAGATCGAAGACGGATGCCAGCTGGGCTGGTGTTGCCGACGCGACGATTTCTCCACAGTCATCGAGTCCGTAGTGCCGTATGACCTGATGCAGCGTCTCGGGCGAAAGTTGAGGCACAACTTGGGCGAGGTGTGGCGCATCCATCAGGCGCGCGAGAGGATGTTTGGGAGTGCGGCGCCGACCCCGTCCGATGCGTTTCGACATGGACTGGCGATCATACGGGTCTCATGGCTCAACAAACAGTCTTGAACTGCAACAGCCTTCGACGTATCGTACTAATGGCACCCGCCTTTTTGCCTCACCACAGCGCAACATACCGGAATCGTCTTTTCGCGGAGGTCACTATGAAAACTGTGACAGCGACCAAACGATTGATCTGCGGCGTCGCGTTCCTATCGGCGGTGGGTTGGGCCACTCAGACGCACGCACAATTGAGTGTCGGCAGCACCTGGTTGAGGACCGACGCTCAAGGCAAGGGCATCACGATGACGGTGGAGGCGTGCTGCAAGGGCGGAGTTCGCCTCATCTACCACATACCCGTGGGCACCCAGCCGGCGATAGTGATGACCGTCGACTCGCAGCTGGATGGCACAGACGCGCCAGTACCTGATGGGCGGTAAACCGTCTGCCGAGACGATGGCGATCAAGCGTATAGACGATCATCACTACAGCGCGGTTGTGAAAATGAATGGCCAGCCGTTTGGAACGCACAACGGCACGGTGTCGGCAGACGGCAAGACGATGACGGTCGAGAGCGTCACCAAGGGGGGAGGCCAGGTCATGAAGATCATCGAGACCTGGGTGCGGAAGTAGATGGAGGTGATTCGGGCACCCCGCGCGGCCGATATTCAATGGTGGGATGTGGAAGAAGGCGACCGTCTTTACTACGCTGCTGTTCGTTGCGGAACTCATCCTGTTTCGCGCGTCCTACTACGACCAAAATCGAGATCAGGGTTACCTCGACCTGCTGGTCACCTATGAACCCCTGCACATCGCGCTGCACGTTTTTGCAATTGCTGTCTCGTCCGCGCTGACCGCGGCGTTTGTCTGCTGCGCCCTCGCGTCCCGCTGGCGCGTTCGCGTCGCGTACCTCACGGTGTTCACCGCGGCGACGGCGCTCGAGTACAGCTTTCAGTCCACCTTCGATCGTTTCTCGGATGTCACAAACGTCGAGCCCTTTCTCCTCATCACCAATCTCGAGACGCAACTCGATGCGCTCGCTCTCTATTTCAGCTGGACGGCTGTCCTTCCGTCCCTGACATTTGCGCTGCTTCTTCTGATCTCCAAGCCGAGTCGGCCGGGTCTCGGTTGGAAAACCCTGCCATTGGTACTGGCCGTCACGCTGGGTTTCTATGTCGCCATTGCGCGGTACAAAGTTCTCTACGCGCATGGTCTGAAGTATCCAGTGATTTCCGCGCAGGCTATGGCACGAACGACTGGAGACTACCTGGCATCGATTACGTTTCTTCCCGAGATCGAGCGAGACGTCGTGGCGCCAGTCGCGCGCGCCAGCGGCGCCTACAGGAACGTGGTCTTCATCGTCGATGAATCAATCCGAGGCGACCATCTCAGTCTCAACGGCTATGAGCGCGATACGACACCGTTTCTCAAAGAGCTCGCGCGTCAGGGATTGCTGCTGAACTGGGGAACGGCCGCAGCCGGTTCGACATGCAGCGGTTCGTCGAACACGCTGTTGATGACAGGCGTGCCTCTTGCGGCCCTGCCCGACGGAGACCATCAACTTCAACGAGCGCCCACAATCTTTCAGTACGCCAAGGCGCTTGGGTACAAGACCTACTATCTCGACGCGCAAATGAACGTCGTCTGGAATCTCACGAAGCCAGATCTCGAGTTCGTGGATGAATGGTGGAACGCCAATCGATTCCTGAGCGACAGCGAGGATCTCGCGCAGGTGGACTTCGCGCTGGCCGACACGATTCGATCTCTGGTGCAGGGCTCGAATCGCAACTTTATCTGGGTGACCAAGGAAGGCGCGCACGTGCCGTACTTCCGGCGCGTACCTTCGTCTGAAGCGATCTGGATGCCGCAGTGGACGAACGGTTCATGGGATGCCGGGCGCGAGGACGAGATCATCAACTCGTACGACAATGCCCTGCGTTACAACCTCGAGGGGTTCTTTCGCCGGCTGTTTCCGGGTTCGGATGTCCCGAAAGACACGATCTTCGTCTACACGGCCGACCATGGTGAATCGCTGGCAGAGCGCGGCGAGGCAGTCGCACACTGCGGACTTGGGCGCCAGGAAGCCATCGTGCCGCTCGTGATGTTCGGGCACCACGGTCCGGCGGTCGACACGACCTATCGAGCGAGCCACCAGAATCTCTTCCCGACACTCCTGGATTTGATGGGCGTGCCCGAATCGTCTCGCACTCGCGCCTACGAGCGTTCGCTGCTTCGGGCGACCGCAGCAGACTCGCAGCCACGGTTCTTTTTCGGCGTGGACCTGGGCCAACGCCACCCAAAGATCAGATTCGATTGAGCAGTCGGTTCCGCGTTCCTGTTCCGCGTTCCAAGGTTCGAGGTGGGCGAGCGTCTCTATCCAGGCGCCACCGCGAACGGGGAACGTGGAACAGGAACTGTGGAACCAGACATCGCAGACCTATTTCTGCGGCAGCGTATACGCGACCCAACCCATCGGCGCACCGGGCGGCACCGCCACGCCGCGGCCAGTTGGTGCTGTGCTGGCTGCGGGGACGAGCAGATATGTGCGGCCGTCCATCTCGTACATCGCCGGCGAACCGATGAAGTTGCCGCCGAACCACGACGACCATAACTGTTTGCCGCTCTCGCTGTCCCAGGCACGGATCTGATTGTCGCGCCCGGCGCCAAGCACGAGACCCGACTCGGTGACGATGATGCTGTTACGCATCTGCGGAACACCCGTCCCGGTGACACCGCGCTCGACGAGAGAGGGATCGTCGCCAAACCCGATGCGCCACTTGATGGCCGGCACGTTCAGGTCGTACTTCACGATCGTCGTGAACGGCGGCTTCATGCGAGAACCGATCGTCCCGTACTCGTTGATCACAAAGCGCTCGGTTTGAGGCACACCCTCGGGATACGGCGGCGCGGCGCCGCGGCCGCGTCCACCTGGCGGCGCCGGTCGCTCGAGCGCCGAACCCGATCCGGCAATCAGCTCCGGTGGCGCGCCCGAAGCCACTGGTGGACCACCGCGGCCGCCCCCGCCACCACCTCCGGGCGTCGCGGTCAGATATCTGATGAGGATGTCCACATCGGCGGCGCTGAGATGTGGGAACGGAGGCATGCGGTTTCTGCCTGTCTCGAGAATGGCCCGAATGGCTTCCGCACTGAAACGAGAAGCGCCGGCTACGATGTTGGCTGCTGGATCGGCGTTGGCGTGCAGCAGCGGCACACCCTCACCCGTTCCGAGACGATCTGCGCCATGACACTGCTGGCAGTACTGCTGGTAGATCAACCCCCCGGCAGGCGTGAAGACGCCCGGGGTCGGATTGGGTTTGACCAGCCGGAGCATGCCCGGATTGTCCTGGGTGATCACGTAGACAGCGCCGGTGGTCGGCTCGGCCGCAGTGCCGCCGAACAGGGCGGCGCCGTTGCTGCCCGGAATGTGGACGGTGTCGGTGAAGTTGATCGGCGTGAACAGCCCTTTGTTGTTCGCCGCGAGAACCCGCTGCTTGAACCGCTCGTACTCCGCGGGCTCGAGATAAGGATTGATGTCGTCGACGCCGAACGACTGCTTCGCGAAAGGTGGCGGGTTGGTCGGATAGGGTTGCGTCGGCCAGGTCTGCTCGCCCGGCATGTCGGTCTGCGGCACGGGACGCTCTTCGATCGGCCAGATCGGCTCGCCCGTCACGCGATCGAAGACGTAGAGCCAGCCGGTCTTGCTGGCGACGGCGACGACATCCCGGCTCCGCCCGTTGTGCCGGATCGTCGTGAGCTGCGGCGCCGCGTTGTTGTCGAAGTCCCAGAGATCGTGGTGCACCATCTGGAAATGCCAGAGGCGCTTTCCCGTTCGGGCGTCGAGCGCCACGATCGACGTACCGAAGAGGTTGGCGCCGATCCGGTCGGCGCCGTAGTAGTCATAGGTGGGTGAGCCGGTCGGGACGAACGCAATCCCGCGACGTGTATCGACCGTCAGTTCACCCCAGTTGTTGGTACCGCCGATGTACTTCCAGGCGTCTTTCGGCCATGTGTCGTATCCGAACTCGCCGGGCCGCGGCACGGTGTGGAACGTCCAGACGAGCTTGCCGGTGAGAACGTCATAGGCGCGTATGTCGCCGGGCGGCGACATGTAGCCTTCACCGGGCGCGCTGCCGAGGATGAGCAGATTCTCGAAGACCTCGCCGGGGGTCTGCGACTGAATGTTGCTGATGGTCTCCGGATCGCGGCCGTCGATGCCGATCCTCAAGTCGACGACGCCACCCGTGCCGAACGACATGATCGACTTCCCGGTCTTCGCGTCCAGCTGCTGGAGCAGGCTGTTCATCGCGAAGATGAGGCGCTGGTCGCGGCCGTCGCGGCTCTCCCAGTACATCATGCCGCGGCTGGTCATGCCGTTCATCTTCTCGCGGACCCAGAGCTCTTTGCCGGTCTTCGCATCGACCGCAACGATGGATCCGTTGCGGCCGCGGCCATAGATCATGCCGCGGGCCATGAGCGGGTTGCCGCCTGTTTCGCCGTACGGATAGGTCCAGGCCACCTGCAGCTGAGTGACGTTGGACTTGTTGATCTGTCTCGACGCGAAGTAGCGCGAGTTGTCCGGACCATTGCCGTATCCAGGCCACCACGTGCCGGTGGAGGATTGCGCCATGCTGGTCGTGACGGCGGCGAGAATCG
The DNA here is from genome assembly GCA_963782595.1 of Vicinamibacterales bacterium. Classification (GTDB taxonomy): domain Bacteria; phylum Acidobacteriota; class Vicinamibacteria; order Vicinamibacterales; family JAMQPK01; genus JAMQPK01. The sequence continues at coordinate 840,966 of CAWAKJ010000001.1, forward strand.
CGGCAAGCCCCACAGCCACCGCGAGGTACCGCCGGGATCGCCATGCAGTCTGGGACATTCACGAGCTCCTTCGTTCTACGTCACGCTTTCATCGGGACGCCGTGCTTGACGAGCCAGCCGTGCGCGATCTGTGCCGTCTCGCGCGGTGCGTACGGCATCTCGCCACCGCGGTCGAGCTCGACCATGATCATGCCCTGGATCTTCCGGCCTTCCATCAAGTCGAGAACGCGGACGAGGTCTACCTTGCCGAGTCCGAGTGGGCAGTAGCCGGCCATCGACGGACCGCCGACCCAATCTTTGAAGTGCATGTGCTGGACAACCGGCAGGAACGTCTTGACGACCTCGATCGGATCGACGCCGCCTTTCTGGAGCTGGCCGATGTCGGGCCCGAACTTCACGTACCGCGTGTCTACGGCCTCCATCGTCGCGTACGTCTCGTCACGCGTCTCGACCGCGGTGCCTGTGTGCTGATGCAGGGCCGCTATCAAACCGATGTCCGTGATCGCCTTGCCGAGCTCGTTCAGCGTCGTGACGATGTTCTGCTTGTGGTCGTTGTAGTTGTAGCTCTGGCCACCGACACGGCCGTTCGGCCCGATGACGATCGTCTTGCCACCGTACTTCTTCATGATCTTGCCGACGGCGACCGCTGCGGCGATCGTGTCCGCACGCTGCGCCGAGTCGGTCAGGTTGACGCTCGTGTAGCTCGACACCAGCGGCAGCTTGTATTTCTCGACGAATCCGCCGAGCAAGCCCTGGCTCTCTAGACCGTTGATCTGCCAGTCGAACAATTCCAGACCGGCGAACCCCAGCTCCGAAACGTCCTTGAAGATCATCTCGTTGAGCGCCGGATCGGGAGGAGGCGGCGGCCCACTGCCACGCTGTCCACCGCCGCTGCGGCCCGGCCATGTAATGCCGGTGTGCCCGATCACGACGCTTCGCTTCTTACCCTGGGCCCACGCCGGCACGGGTATCGCCGTCGCCGCGAGCGACATGGCGAGGAGCTGGCTGAAGGTTCTCCGATCCAGTGTCTTCTCCATCAGGCTATTCTCCGAGTAGTACGTAGTGTCCGGCTTCAGCCGGACTTCACGTGGTCCGCCTGAAGGCGGACACTACGTACAAGCTACTTCCTCGCGCGCGGCTGTCCGAGAAATGCGAACGCGCCCAGTTCGCCCGACGTCACCAGATCCATCACGCCGTCTTTGTTCAGATCCACCGCGAGCACCTGCGACCCTGCGCCCGATTGATTGTGCACCAGCTCTGGCACGAACTCGGCGCCGCCCGGCGCCTGCTTGTTGCGAACCGTCCGGTAGACATAGAGCACCGGTGCCCCGTACGGATCGGGATCGGCGTAGCTCTCGTTGTGCGAGAAGAACCGTTTGCCGATGACGAAATCGGGAATCTTGTCGCCATTCATATCGGCGCACGCCGAGCCATGGGGCTGGGAGAACACGACGCCGCCAGCATTCTTCGAGGCGAAGTTGTCAGAGATCATGTGCCGCACGAACGAGATGTTTCCGCCCTCGCGCTTCTGCTCGAACCACGCGAGCCCGAACACGTGCGCCTGGATCGATGTCACGACGTCGTTGAGTCCGTCGGCATTGACGTCGTACACGCACATCTCGGCGCCTCCGGGTGCGCCGCGTCCGTTCTGACGGCCGAAGGGCTGGGGATGGTACGTCCACATCCCGGTCGTGGCGTTCGCGGGCTGTTCCCACCATCCATAGACGTTGAGGATGTCGACGCGGCCGTCGCCGTTGATGTCGCCCGCGCCGATGCCATGCGCCGCGTAGGTACCGGGTTCGCCAACCTGCGTCGAGAGCCAGGGGCCGGTTGGATTGGCTGGATCGGGCTTCGCCCATCGCATCGCGCCCGCGCTCGCATACACGAGATCGGGCCTGCCATCGGCGTCGACGTCCTTCATCATCGACACCTCCGAAACGTTCGGTGCCGGAGGCACGACGCCGGCGTGCCAGTCCCACCGCCGCGGCTCGCCTTTCGGGTTCACGTACAGCCGTGTATTCGAGGTCGATGCCAGCAGCACGTCGGGCCAACCGTCGCCGGTAAAGTCGCCCGCGAACTCGAGCCAGTTGGACGAGAAGTTCGTCGACGGGTTGGTGGAGAGCGCCATGTAGAACTCGCGCACCTTCGTGAAGTCCGGACCCATGAAGATGAACGGTCCCGAGACGATGTCCATGTTGCCGTCGCGGTCGAAGTCCGCGGCGGCCGACGCGAACGAATAGTAGAAAGGCGTGAGCCGCAGCATGCGATAGTTGGGCGACAGCTCTTCCTTGGTGAAGCGTTTGAGACTGAGATCGCGATACGAGACGTCGCGGAAGCGCACTTCACCCGAACCGCCGACATAGATCGCGACAGGACCAAATGCCCCCAGATCTTCGTCGGCCGCGCCGCCGCCGCCGGCCGAGGTGTTGACCCAGGGCCGGAAGATGTTGGCGTCGATGACAACATCGAGGTCATTCCAGTCGTTCGGCTTCAGTGCGGTGGGCTCCATCAGGTCGGGCAGCGTCGCGCCAGAAGGCAACACACCGCGCCCGCGGCCGCCAGGCGCCTGCGCGCCGGGCGCGCCCGCACCGCGTCCCGGACCGGTGCCACGCGCGGCAGCCGCTGCTGCCTGTTCGGCTGCCGATGGCGCGATCCGCATCAACCCGCCGCCGGGACGAAGGCGCTCTTTGGTCAGTATCTTTCCGGCGGCGTCCAGCGTCACCGCATAGCCGCCGACTTCGCCCTCGTCCAGCGAGAGGAAGACGCCCTTCATCCCCGTCGGCGTACTCTGGGCGCGGAGCAGCACACCCGTCTTGCACGCGCCGACGCACTTGAAATCCGCCCCGACCTGGACGTCCTGGAACGACTTGTCGAGGACGAGCCAGCCGCCGTCTGGCGACTTCGGGACGCCAACGAGCTCGCCGTCGACTGCCTTCCAGTCGGCGGCGCCGAGCACGTGCCAGCCGGCGAGCGTGCTGCCCTTGAATGTCCAGTCGGGGATGAACGTGCTTCGCGTGCCGGACAGAGGCACAGTAAGGAGCGCCGCGAGCGCGACCGGGCCGAGAAGTCGACAGGACATGTTCGCCTCCAGGAAAAGTGAGACGACTATAATCGATTATCGATGAAATTCAATCGCGCAGACCTGAGTCTACGGCGCAGCCGGTACCAGACGAATGACACGGCCTGGCGTTGACGCCGACAGGGGCAATCCCGTACCTGAGCCAGTCGGATTCTGCAGCGCGAGGTAAAAGTATCCGTCCGGGCCCTGAACAACGTCGCGCACGCGGCCGAATTGGCCGACGATCACTTCTTCGGCGGTGATCTTGTTGTCGGCAATCTGGAACCGGCGCAGTTGGTGCCCCGCCATCGCTCCCACGAACATGCTGGTGTTCTTCCATCCGGGAAAACGATTGCCGGTATAGAACGCCACCTGCGACGGCCCAATCGAGGGCGTGTAGTACGTCAGCGGTTCTTCCATACCCGTCTGAGACCGCTTCGTGATGCCGCTCGCCAGCCCTTTCGAGACGACGCCCCATCCGTAGTTTTTTCCGCGCTCGATGATGTTGATCTCGTCGCCGCCGCTCGGACCGTGTTCCGACGACCACATCCGGCCGGTCACGGGATCGAACGCAAAGCCTTGCGGATTGCGGTGCCCGTAGCTCCAGATCGTCGGCAGCGCGCCGGGCGTATTCACGAACGGATTGTCCTTCGGCACGGAACCGTCTTCATTGATGCGGTGGATCTTCCCGAGCGGGTTCGAGAGATCTTGAGCGTTCAGCGGGACGCCGCGATCGCCGATGGAAAAAAAGAGATGCCCATCGCGATCGAACAGGAACCGCAGCCCGAAGTGGGTACCATTCGCGGTGTAAACGTCCGTCGGCGCGCGGAAGATCAGCTGCTCGTCGGTCCATTGGTTGTTCTTGTCGAGCTTGCCGCGGACGATCACCGTCATCGACGGAATCTGCGGCCCACGTCCACGCCCGGGCGGCACTTCCGGCGTGGGCGGTACCGCCGAAGGCGCCGGTGGCGTGAAGCCAGGACGCACTTCCGAGTACGCGAGATAGATCCAGCCGTTCCTCGCGTAGTTCGGATGCAGCTCGACGTCCATCAATCCGCCGTCCTGCTGAACGTGGACTTTGGGCGTGCCCTTAACTGGTTCCGAGAGATGCCCTTTGTCGATGATCCGAAGATTGCCGGTGCGCTCTGTAACCAGCAGGCGTCCGTCAGGAAGAAATGCCAACGCCCACGGCGTTTCGAGACCGTCGGCAATGAGCTCCGCCTTCACGGTCTGCTTCTCGGTCTTCACAATGTGCCCCGCGGGATTTGCGATGAACGCGGGCTTGGGCGCGAGATTGCCGGTCTCGGCGCGAATGTGATGAATCAGCTGGCCGAACTGTTCTTCGGTCAGGTCATTGAACGCCGGCATTCCCGCAGCGGGCAGTCCGGCTCTGATGATGCGCGCAAGGCGATCGTCATCCAGGCGCGCGAGCACTTTCTGATCGAACAGGCTGGCGGCACGCCCACCTGACGCGTCCGTGCCGTGACAACCGGCGCACTTCTCGACGAAGAGCGCAGCGGCCACGACGCCTGGGCCGGCACCACGGCCTCCCGCGCCACCGCCTTGAGCGGGCGGCGGCGTTTGAGGCGCCTGTGCGCTCAGCGCTGCCGCGACACCGGCGATGATGAGAAATGCACACACATTGGATTTCGTCATCGTCATTTCGTTCGCGCATCTTTCTTCGCGGTGCCCCAGAAAATGAACGTGCCGCGGTTGGTCGCCGTAAGGATGTCGACGGCGCCGTCTTTGTTCAAATCGACCGTTTGCACCATCGAGCCGACACCAGATCGGTTGTGGACCAGCTGCGGGACGAACGTCGCGCCTCCAGGCGCGCGCTTGTCCCGGACGGCGCGAAATACGTAGAGCACCGCATCGCCATGGGGATCTGGATCTGTGTAGCTGTCGAGATGAGAGAACAGCCGTTTACCGGCAATGACGTCTGTAATTCCGTCGCGATCCACATCCGCAGTGGTGATCGCGTGTATTTCAGAGATGGCCACCCCGCCCGCATTCTTCGAGGTCAGGTCGTCGATGATCATGTGTTGCACCCAGGAGACCTCGCCCGCCGCCGATCGCTTTTGCTCGAACCATGCTAGGCCCCATCCATGCGCTTCCAGACTGGCGACAACGTCGTTCAACCCGTCGCCGTTGAAATCGGCCACACGCAGCTCGCCGCCACCCGGGCTCGCGCCGGCGCGAGGCCATCGACCGAAGGCCACGGGATGATACGGCCACGCGCTCGTGAAACCACTGACCGGATGCTCCCACCATCCATACGGAGTCACGATGTCGACACGACCGTCGCTGTTGATGTCACCGGCGCCAAGTCCGTGCTGCGCCGCGACGGTATAGCCTGAACCCGATACGGGGTGAACAGTCCACGGCGATGTCGGGGCGGACCCGTTCACTGTGGCGACCGACACCATGCCGTTGTTCAGCACCACCACGTCTGGCGCGCCGTCGCCGGTGATGTCGCTGAACGACACGACCTCCGCGGTGTTGGCGAAGGCGGGATACCGATCCCACCGTCGCAGCTCTTTGCCGGGATTCACGTACATCACGAAGCTGCGGCCTTCCGACACGACGACGTCAGGAAATCCGTCGCCGGTGTAGTCGTATGCGATGTTCATTGCGGCAGCGGCGTACTCGGAGCCGGGGTTGTAGATCCGGCTCACGTAGATTTCGCGCGAGGCGCGATAGTCGGGACCGAGGAAGTACTGCGGCCCAGCGATCACGTCGAGCACGCCGTCCCGGTTGACGTCCGCCGCTGTCGCCGACCATGCCTGGTAGAAATCGTTCAGGCGCTGCAAACGGAACGAGGAGCCGATTTTTTCGTCCGTAAGGACGCGGCGCCCGAGATCCTTCGTTTCAATCGCGCGGTATCGCACCTCCGTGGTGCCGCCGACGTACAGTCCTGCGCGGCCGTAGCGTGCGATCTGATCGCCCACGCGGCCGCTCGCCACGCCGGCCTCCGGGCCATCGTTGAGCCACGAACGAAGAATGTTTGTGTCGAGAATGGCTTCAAGCGTATTCCATTCGCCCGGTCGCAACACGTAGTCCGGCCGCGTGTACGGCGATCGCTCCGGAGGCCCGGTGGCGCCACGCCCACCGCCACCACGTCCGGGGCCACCTCGCCCCGGACCGCCCGCGCGTCCTGCGTCGGCGGCGGCTCCTTGGGACGGCGGAGGTGCAAGCGCCCGGACTGTGCCGCCGCCACGCTCGAGCGGCTCCTTCGTGAGAAAGCGTCCCTGCGCGTCGAGCGTGACGGCGAACGCGCCGGGTGTCTCGGAGATCGACACGAACACGCCTTTGTATCCATCCGCGGTCTTCTCGAGCCGCAGCAACAAACCAGCCTGGCAGCCGGCGGCACACTGGAAAGACGTCGCCATCTGCACGTCCTGCAGCGGATGCGTGAACAGCAGCCATCCGCCGTCGGGCGATGAGGGCGTTCCGATCACCTCTCCGTTCTGCGCGGTCCATTTGGCGGCTCCGAGCTGTTCGGTATCGGCGATCGACGACCCGGTGAACGTCCAGTCAGGAATGAAATTCTTGTTCGCGTGCGTCGAACGTTCGAGACCAGCCACGCTCACAATCGTGATGATGAGTGCGGCGGCCAATCGGATTGGTCCAGACATGACAACGTCCCTTCGTTCCGTCGTATCAATAAGATTGGTCGTCAGGCTTTCAGACCGATGTGCAGAACGGTGTACGAACGCGGTGGGAGCTTGCATGACATTCGGCTGCCAGCTGCCGGCGCATCCATTCGTTGCGGTGCGACGCGTCGCGGTTCCTCGAACGTGTTGAACGCTTTCAGGTCGGATCCTGTCAGCGTCTCGCACCCTACTTCACCTCGAACGCGAAAACGCGATCGGCGCTGGCAGTCTGCTCATCGTTGTGGATGGTTCCCTGCTCCACGAACGTCACACGCGGCTTCAATTTCGTGAAGGTGACAATCACGGCGTCCCGCGCGTGGAGGTGCGGCGGCCCGGCGGGACCTGGCGCCGGCGCAAGCTCCCATATCGTGACGCTGTCGCTGTCGCGCATCTGCCTGCCTGACGGCCCGGGGAATGCCGGCGGGCTCGTGCGCACGACGATGGCTCCGCTAGGTTGAGGTTCCTTGAACTCCACGAACACCCCGCGAAGCGGCTGCTCGCTCGCGCCTTCCTCGCTGTGCGTAAGTCCGCGGCGCAGGAAGAAGGTGTCCCACGCAACGGAGCTGTTCGGCGATCGAATACCCTCCGGTGACACGATGACGCGATCGCCACTGGTGTAGTAGACCCCGGCGAAATCGTAGATGTGACGATGCGTCGGATAGGCCTGCTTCAGCCACGAGACATCCCACACGACCACGCGATCGTTCTCCAGCAGTTTGGTAACGCCGGCGCGCGGATACGGCGGCGGGTAGGTCTGCGCGTGCGCAAAAAGCAGAAGGGTCAGAGTCAGCGTTCGCATTGGAATCCTCGTGAAAAGTGGAAGGACTATAATCGATTATCGATAAACGTCACAGATCCAGCTCAAGGCGCGACAGGAGTGCTTCAACAAGGGAGGCCGTCACATGCGCACCGAACGTTCACGGCGTTCGTTTCTCAAGCAGGCGGGCGTTGGCGGTGCCGCGGGGATGCTCGTCACCTTCGGCAACGGCATCCAGCATGCCGTGGCGGCGCAGGCGGTCGCGTCAAAGCCGAGCGACCTCAAGATCACCAAGATCTCGACGGCGTTCGCTACGCGTTCGCAGCGGCGCATGTTCGTCAAGGTTGAAACCAATCAGGGCATCACCGGATACGGAGAAGGCACCGACGCGGTTGTCGGGCGCCACTACCTCGCGTCGGTCTTTGGCTCGCAGCTCATCGGGAAGAACCCGCTCGACGTCAATCGCCTCTTCGAGGACGTGCGGCGCGTCAATCAGGACAACGTCTTCTCCGGCGCCCAGGGCGGCACGTTCATCGCGGTGTTGTCGGGACTGGAGATTGCGCTGTGGGACCTTGCAGGCAAGGCGCTCGAAGTACCCGTGTACCGGCTGCTGGGCGGTAAGTTTCGGGACTCCGTCCACCTCTACACGCACCCGCGGTCGAACAGCGGCACGCCCGAGCAGATTGCGGCGTCATGTCTAGAAGCCAGAAACAAAGGCTTCGACGCGATTAAGTTCTGGGTCGATCGACCGGCGGATCCAAACAAACAGGACGTGTACAACACCACGGCGAATCCGAAGGAAATCGAACGGATCGTAAAGACCGTCGCCGCCGTGAGGAGCGCCGTCGGCGCTCACATGGAAATCATGGTGGAGATGCACACCCGGTTCGACCTGCCGTCGGCCATCCGGCTGATCCGTGAATTCGAGGCGTTCAAGCCCTTGTGGGTGGAGGAACCGGTGCCCGCCGAAAACATGGACGCGCTCCGGGAAGTGACGGCGTCGTCCAACATTCCGATTTGCGTCGGCGAAAACCTCTTTCTGGCTCACCAGTTCCAGACGCTGCTCGAGAAGAAGGCGGCCGACATCATCATGCCCGATGTTCAGAAGTGCGGCGGTATCGGAGAAGGTCAACGCATCGCGAACCTGGCGCATCTCCACTACGTGCCGTTTGCCCCTCACATGGTCAGCTCGCCGCTGGGGATGATGGCTTCGGCTCACCTCTGCGCGTCCATTCCGAATTTCCTCATGCTCGAAAGCAACCAGAGCACGCAGTACGAAGGCGTTGTGAGCAATCCGCCGGTCATTGAAAACAGCTTCTTGAAACTGCCAGACAGACCAGGCATCGGCGTTGACCTGATCGAGGATGGCCTTCGCCGGATCGCCACGCCGGGGATTCCGTTTTTTGAGTGAGCCGGGGCACGGCGCACGCCCTTGCTGTCAGCGGAAAATCCTCTGCGCGAAGTGATAGAGGTTGCTGGCCCAGGTCTTGGGCGTATGGCCTTCGTCGTCGACGTTCCAGATGTGCGGCACGCCGCGCTCCTTGAGGTAGGCGTGGACGTCTCGAGAGATGTTGATGAGCCCGTCCTTGTTGCCGCAGGACAGATAGAGGAGCTTCAGCCTGGCCTTCGCCGCGGCCGGATCTGGCACGAGCTCGGCGGGCGGTCTGGTGTTCGGCGCGGAAGAAAACGCGCCGAACCACGCGAAGGTGTCGAGGTGCCCGAGCCCGAAGTTGAGGGTCTGTCCGCCCCCCATCGAGAGGCCGGCCAGGGCGCGGTGCTCGCGGTCGGTGAGGGCCGCGTACTTCTTCTCGATCGCGGGAATCAGATTGTCCAGCAGGTCCTGCTCGAACCTGGCGAAGCCGGCCACCTTCTCCGGCGCGAACTGGTTGCCCGTCGCGCTGTCGTCGGCGAGCGCACGGCCGTTGGGGATCACGACGATCATCGGCACCGCGGCTTTGGCGGCGATCAGGTTGTCGAAGAGGGCGTCCGGCGTCGCGAAGCGGATCCATTCCGTCTCGTCGCCGCCGATGCCGTGCAGCAGGTAGAGCACGGGGTAGTTCCTGTCGCTCGAGTACCCGGGCGGCAGATAGACGTTCGCCTTACGCCGCGTGCCGGTGACGCGCGAGTCGTACTCGAATGGTTCGATGCGACCAGCCGGGACGCCGGCGCGTCGCGTGTTGAAGCCTGCGGGAGCGTCGGGGAACGCGCGGACATCGTCGGGGCCGAGCACGATGGCCCTGCCCATATTGCCGCGACCCTGCGCAGGCGGAGGTGCCTGAGGTTTCTCCTGGGCCGGCGCCGCGGCAGCGGCGACAAGCAGCAGGATCGTGGTGCTGAATACGTGGGCTCTGTTTTTCATAACGTCCTCGGGATCCATCGTCAGTGATCCAGGACCGAGCCGTCGAAGCTGTCCGACCGCGTCGGGAATTCCCACTCAGGCGCGTTTCGTTCGTTCTCGATCAGGTTGTCGTCGAGCTCGATGCCGAGGCCCGGCCCATCGAAGTTGCCCTTGATGACGACATGGCCGGCGGTCATCGTCAGTGGCTTCTTGATGTAGCTCCGGCCGAGATAACTGCGCGCCACGCCGTCCTTCGGTGCGGCCTGGAGACTCGGCAGTTCGTGCGCGAGGAAGTTCGGAATGGTGGCGCATACGTGCATCGACGCCACCGTGCCGACGATGCCCTCGCGTGAATGCGGCAGCATGGCTGCGTAGTAAGCCTCTGCCAGCGTCGCGATCGCCTTCAGTTCGGTGATCCCGCCGCAGTGCGTGATGTCGGGCTGCAGGAACTGCGCCGCGCCCAGGTTGAGCAGGTCGCGGAACTGCCACTTCGTCACCAGCCGCTCGCCGGTCGCGAATGGGATGTGTGTTTTCTTGGCCATCTCTGCCATCAGTGGCAGATTCTGGTGCTGAATCGGTTCCTCGAAGAACCAGGGCTGGAACTTCTCGAGCGCCTTGATGATCACCATCGCCACCTGCGGCGAGTGGTCGGCGTGCATCTCGATGCCGAGGTCGAATTTCGGCCCGACGACCTCGCGGATCGCCGCGATCTTCTCCACGAAGCCGTCGATGAAATCGGGATTCTCGGAGTAGCGCGAGGGGCGGCCGCGGCTGTTGTTCACGCTGGTCTTCATCGAGGTGTAGCCCTCGGCCATGACTCCGCGTGCCGCTTCGGCAGTCTCCGCCTGCCCGTAGACGCGGATGCGGTCGCGCGTCGGTCCGCCGAGCAGCTCATACACGGGCACGCCGAGCGCCTTGCCTTTGATGTCCCACATCGCGATGTCCACAGCCGAGAGCGCGCTCGTCAAGACGATGTCACCGCGGTAAAAAGCCTGGCGGTAGATGGCCTGCCAGTGGTGGGCGGGTTGCCGCGGGTCTTTGCCGATCAGGTACGGCTCGAGCTCCTTGATCGCGGCGACGACCGTTCCGATGCGGCCCTCGACCGTTCCTTCACCAATGCCGACGACGCCGGCGTCGGTATGCATCTTGATGAAGATCGTGCGCAACGTGTTGACCGGGATGATCTCGATCCTGGTGATCTTGATCGCCGACCGTGGATCGACGAGCGCGCCGGACGCTGGCGTCGGACCCTGCGCTCCGCGGACGAGCCGCTCGCTCGCCAGCAGGCCGCTCATTCCGGCGGTGATGTTCCTGAACCACTGACGTCGCGAGACAGACTGGATCATTGGACAGCCCTCAAATTGGATCGCGTCACCGCTGCTCGCCGTTCAGTGTGCCGCGCAGCGACGCGCGATTGTAACCACGGACCTCCGTCAAAGCCTATGATGCGATCGAGACGATATTCCTGAACGGTCGCCCCATCACGAGGGAGACGCTCTCGGCGCGCCATGCCCCCGCGGCCAGGCAATAACGAGCATCAATCCGGGATGGCCGAAAGCCGTGAATTTGTCTCAAAATGTCTCAAGACTTCGTTCCACTATCTGCTACATTCCCGGTCTCACTCAAAACTAGACGTAATTTTCCTCCTCTTCACAACGCAACACTCAGGAGGGGCAAGTATGAAGAAACGAACGGGATTGCTGCCGGCGCTTCTGGCTAAGGTTCTCTCCGGGCTTGCGATGGTTTGCGTTGCTCTGGTCGTGCCGCTGTATGGCCAGGTTGAGCGGGCCTCGATTGTTGGCACGGTAACAGACACCTCCGGAGCCGTGATGCCCGGTGTCCAGGTGGAGGTCACCAATGAAGCCACCAACACCACGACCCGATTGATTACTGACAGCGCCGGCTCGTACTCGGCGGTGAATTTGATTCCGGGCAGCCATACCGTGGGCGCTTCCCTGCAGGGATTTCAGTCGAAGTCTTTCCGCAACTTCGTGCTGCAGGTATCCCAGAGAGCGCGCCTGGACATTACACTCGCCGTAGGCGGTCTGGAGCAGGCAATTGAAGTGACTGCGGCGGCGCCGCTGCTGCAAACGGAGAATGCGACGATCGGTCAGGTGATCAGTTCCGAAGCCGTGAATGCGCTGCCACTGAACGGCAGGAATTTCGTTCAACTGGCGATCCTGGCCCCTGGCGTGACCGGGCTCGACTACGCCCAGCAAAACACGATCAACTCCGGACGAAGGCCCGACGAGCTACGGCCCGGAGGTACGACGCTTCAGGCGAACGGCGCAAGCAGCTGGAGCAATCAGGTGCTGATCGATGGGATCGACAACACCGAGATGATCTCGCAAACCTTCGTGGTCCGGCCGGCGGTGGAGGGCATCCAGGAGTTCAAGGTGATTACGAACAATGCCGGAGCGGAGTACGGCCGCTCGGCGGGCGCAGTGGTCGTGGTCACGACGAAGGCGGGCGGCAACAACCTTCATGGGTCGGTGTTCGAGTTCTTCCGGAACAGCGCGCTAGACGCCAGGAATTACTTCGCGAATCCGGATTTTGACAAGCCTCCCTTCCGCCTGAACCAGTACGGCGGAAGTCTCGGTGGGCCCATCGTCAAGAACCGCACATTCTTCTTCGCGACCTACGAAGGCTACCGGGAGGTCTTCGGAGACACCCAGCTGGTGACGGTTCCCACGATGGCCATGCGGCAGGGAAACTTCCAGGGTGTAACGCCAAACGGCATCTACGATCCGATGACCACGCGGCCGAACCCGAACGGTACCGGCGTGATTCGTGACCGGTTCCCGAATGACATCATTCCGCCGGAGCGCTGGGACAGAATCGGAGCCGCTCTGATCAATATGTATCCGGCGCCACAGAACTCGTCCGTGTTCAACAATTATGTCGCGAATCCGAAGAAGGTGAGCAACCTGCATCGGGCGGATGGACGCATCGACCATCAGCTGACAGAGAGAGACATGCTGTTCGGCCGCTACTCAATCGATCGTGGGTTCCTCACGATCCCCGATACGTTCAATACGGATATCGGCGGAAGCCCCGCAAGCTTCGCCGGAGACAATGACGTGAAGGGACAGAACATGGTTGGTTCCTGGACACGCCCGCTGTCGTCGAACCAGGTGTTGGAAGTCCGGTATGGCTACACGCAGTACGATATGGCTCTGATTCCAACCCAGCTGACCAACGCACTGTGGCAAACCATCCCAGGCCGCAACAACAGCGACCCCTATCAGCCTACGGCGCCGATCATCGACCCGTCGGATCGCGTAGGTCTGGGCAATGCCCGGTCCACCCCGCTGATCCGTAACCAGCACATGCATGAGGTCATCGGCAACATGAACTGGCAGCGGGGCTCGCATAACATTCTTTTCGGCGCTGACATTCGCTGGCGGCGCACGTCGGAAACGGCAAGCCCTCCGGGTCAGAGCGCGTTTGGCCGGTGGAATTTCGGTCCGGCATGGACGCGCAGCACCGTATCGGCGGGAGGGACCGGCGACACGATGGCGGCAATGCTGCTCGGGTTTCCCGACGCCATCGTGAGAGATGTGTTCACGCCCGGCACCGCCGTTCTGCGAGGCTCGGAGAGCAATTTCTACATTCGCGATGAATGGCGCGCGAAGCGCAATCTGACCCTGAATATCGGACTGCACTATGAAATCAACACCCCGTTCGTGGAAGACGACGACGTGTGGGCCAACTTCGACCCCGCGACGGGAGAGCAACTGCTTGCGGGCCTGAACGGCGTTTCGCGAGCCGGTAATATCAAGACGGACTACCTCGCAATCGGGCCGCGCGTGGGGTTCGCGTACACGCCGCAGAGCAAGATGGTGATCCGCGGCGGCTTCGGACTCTTCTACGCGCCGCAGGGAAACGCCGCCACGAACATACGCCAGTTCCGCCAGCCGCCATTCGGCTTTCAGGTGAATGTTCCCATCAACACGAACGGCGTTCCTGTAAACCGCCTGACGGATGGTTTCCCGACCGTCGTCACCACGCCGAACTTGACGCAGGGGCCGCCGATTTACTCCCTGATGGGAGTCGATCCGAATTACCGGAACATGCAGATGACGCAGTTCAATCTTGCGGTGCAACGCGAACTGGACCGCCGCACGGTGGTGACGCTCGGGTATGTGGGCTCGCTCGGCCGTTATCTTGCGTGGGCGCGTCCGTTGAATGCTCCTGATCCGGGACCGGGCGCTCTCGATCCGCGGCGGCCGTACATCAACCACCTGCCCGGCGTGGCAAATATCAACTGGCTGGAGTCGTCCGGTACGTCGGAATACAACTCGATGCAGGTGTCGGTTGAACGGCGGTTTGACCGGGGCTTTTACCTGCTATCGAACTGGACGTGGTCCAAGGGTTTCGACAATGCCGGGGGCGACGGAGGAGCCGGTGGCCCTGTACCGCAGGACCCGTTGAATCGCGATGCGGACTGGGGGCCTTCCAATAGCGATATACGCCATCGAGTGAATGTGGCGGGCACCTGGGAACTGCCATTCGGGATGGGACGCAAGTGGCTTCAAGAGAAAAACATCGCGTCCTATGTTCTCGGCGGCTGGGACTTTTCCGGAATCATGGTGTTCCAGACGGGCCTGCCGTTCACGGTCACGGCTCCAGGCTCACCGACCAACACGGGCAGGGGAGGCCGGGCGGATGTCATATCCGGAGTGCCCTTGTATCCAGAGGATCAGACGATCAATCAATGGTTCAATCCCGCGGCATTCAGCACTCCAACCGCGTTTAATTGGGGCAACTCATCGCGGAACATGCTTCGCGGACCTGGAAGGACGAACGTCGATTTGACACTGGCTAAGCGTTTTCGGCTGGGGGGACAGCGGGAAGTGTCGTTCCGCACGGAAGTGTTCAATGCGTTCAACACTCCCCAGTTCACTCTGCCCGCCGCTGGTGTGGGTTCCGGGAATATAGCAACGATCACCAGTACGGCCCGGGCCGCCCGCCAGATTCAGCTGGCGCTTCGGCTGACATTCTGACGTGGCTGCGAGAAATACTATCGGCGACAGGGTCGCAAACTGTGGAACCACACTGGCCGCCACGCCCGAGACGTTGCGGATCAGAAGCATCGGCATGCTCGAGAACGACGGCAGCTCTGTAATCAGATGGTTCTCGCAGCAGACTCGTCAGCCAGCTGTGTGAACGAGTCGCACGCAAGGAGCGATGGCGTGCCGCCCCCCATACCCTGCCTTGCCGCATCGAAGCAGGTCGGCCCTGCCCGATGCGGCAAGACGGTAGGCTGAAATCTAGAACGTGAGGCGAACCCCAAGTCGAAGGTTTCGCTCGTCGTATTCGCGCCCAGGATTTGCCGTAAACGTGATCTGCCCGAAATCGATGGCGTTGACGTTCGTGCCGGGATTCGCCCAGTGCGGCGTGTTCGTCACGTTCAGCGCTTCGAGCCGAACCTGGACTGCGGTGGATTGTGAGAAACGGAACGTCCGGAACAGGCTGGCGTCGAGATTCGCATATCCGGGCCCGCGATATCCGTTCGCTTTGGACGTGCCGAACCGCGCCGCAGTGACTGGAGCAAATGACGTCGTGTCGAACCAGGGGGTGCCCGGCCCAACGCCTCCCAGCACGTTGAACTCCTTGAGTTCGTCGGCGCGTTGAGCGCTGCCCGGCGCGTTTATTGACGCAGCGCTGGCGGTCATGGTCATTGTCGAACCAGAGAACGCCGTGAAATACGCGTTGAGCTGCCAGCCTCCAACGATGGCGGCGGCAATACCGTCGGTCAGATAGCGCTTGCCCGTGCCGAAGGGCAATTCGTACGACGCCGAGAGATCGAGCTTGTTCGGAGACACGGTAGACGCCGGACCCTCATTCAGATACCAGTACTCCGGAATCAGGATGGCCGTGGCCCACGCGTCTGTCCCTTTCGCCAGCGCGTAGGCGGCAGTGAAGGCCAACCCGTCGGCGAAGCGGCGGTTCACACTCACTTGCAGTGAGTCATAGTCGACCCTGCCGAGCGGATCCAGGAAGCTGAATTCCGCGGTCGTTCCTAGGGCCTGGAAGAACGGCTGACTCGCGGCGCCGCCACCAATGGTCCCATAGTTGTGGTTCGTCGAACGAACCATGTCGCGCTGGCGGTTCCCCGCGTATCCCACCTGGACGCTCATGTTTCGAGAGAACGACTTCTGCGCGGTCACGTTGAACCCCGTGATGGTTCCCCGAATGTAATGGTCGGGGGCCGTAATGACGCGTGCGCCAGCCGGCAATGCCAGCGAACCTGAGCTGTAATCCGGAATCGGCGAGACGCGATAGCCGGTTTCGAGCGTGCCGGCCGGCTGAAATGAGTTCAACCCCGCCTGTGTGATCGTGATGGAGGCGGGATACGTGTACGTGGCGCCCCGATACATATGATCGTTCTGCGGATTCCGCGAGTACCCGGCGCGAATGACGAATGATTCGAATGGGCGGTAGGCGATCCCCAGCCGCGGCGTGAACAGATCCTTTTGAACCGTCACGCCGCACGTGTCGCTGTTGTTGGCGATGCCGCACATCAACACGCGATTGGTCGCGAGGTCGAAGTGCTCTACCCCACGGTCTGCCCGAACCGGCACCGGGTAGTATTCCCACCGCAGACCAAACGAGGCGGTCAGTTTCTGCCCGATCTGCCACTGGTCGCGCACGTAGAATCCGACTTCGTGCTCCCGCATCGTCACGGGACGATCAGGTGCACAGGCCTCGGAGATCAAGCATGGAGGCACCTGGGCGTTGCTCATGTTGTCGCCAATCTGACCCAGCAGGAAGTCGGCCAATGCGTTATACGAGTTTGCCGCCGGACCTCCATTCAGCGAGGTCGCGATGCCGGTGAAGCGCATCGAGGTCAGCGGACTGATCTCGTAGTGATTCATGTGCTGCCAGTGAATGTCGCCGCCGAACTTCACGTTGTGGTTGCCCTTGGTCCATCCCAGATTGGCAACCATCTGGTACTGCACATCGTTGTAGTCGAGGACCGAAGAGCTGAACCCGTTGTTGCCAAGCGGCTGCGTACCGCCCGAGGTGCCGCCCCGCGACGTAAAACCCGCGATCTCCATCTGGGGCAGCGCCCAATCCCTGGCCTGGCAGGCGTTCGGAATGCCGACGGTATCGGCCCAGCACTGTTGCGGCCCATTGGGCTGCTGATAGGTGTGCGGCGTTGTCGCGCCTCCGACCACGTCCATCACGAGGTTCGGCGTCAACGTCATCGTCGCCGCCAGCGAATAGCTGAAGATCTTGGCGTTCAGATCGGTCCCAAGACTTAAGGGATTGTCATTGGCCCCATAGAGGCCTGCCGAGTTCATGTCGTCGTGCAGACCGCTGATCCGCGCGTTGAGGTTGAGACGGCTCGTCGGTGTCCAGGTGATCTTCGAATCAATCTTGTAGAAGAGCGACGTAAAAGGCGGCGCCGACACGTAGTTATTGACGTTGCCTGCCGTTTGCGGCGCCGGCAGATAGGCCAGCAGCCGCTGCGCCACCTTGCTGAGGCGATTTGCAGGAATGTAGTTACACGCCGCGAATCGGGGATCGCTGATGGACGCCACGCCGGGACAGTTGGCAAATGCAAACGGAGTACGACCAGTACCATTTGCGTTGCCCGTTAACGGGTCATAGATCGCGACACCAGTGCTGGAGAAGTTTCCTGTCCTGAGCTCGGTGGGAGGCAGCGACAGCAGCAAGGCAGACGATCCGACGAAGGGCCCGCCAACCGCCCTCGAGTCCGTCGTCTCGATACTGGCGAAGTAGAAGAGCTTGTCGCGTTTGATCGGTCCGCCGATCGTGCCGCCGTAGATGTTTTTCGTTCCCTTTGGCTTGCCGCTGGTGGCCGGCAGGAAGTAATTCCTCGAGCGGAGATTCGCGTGCTCGAAGTACTCGAATGCCGAACCGCGCAGCGAATTCGTGCCGCTCTTGACCTGGACGTTCACGGCGGCGCCGCCGGCCATCCCCTGGTCGGCCTCAAAGTTGCTCGTGACGATGTTCACGGTTTCGATCGCCTCGATGCCGGGACTATAGGCCTGGAGTCCGGGAATCCACTGATTGGTTATCGACATGCCGTCGAGGCGGAACGCGGTATTCGTATTCGGCTGCCCGTTGACGGAAACCTGCATCGACCGTGACGGATTGTTGATGCCGCCCACTTGAAAGTAGTTGGGCTGTGCCACTCCGGGCGTCAGCGTCAGCAGGCTCTGATAGCTGCGCCCGTTGATCGGCAGGTTCTGGAGCGCCTGAGCCGTCGTCACCGACTGCAACGCCGCGCTGTCGGCCTGCAGGATCGCCGCCTCGCCCGTCACCACCACGGACTCTTCGAGCGTCCCGAGCCCGAGCCTCGCGTCGACGCGAACGATCGCTCCGATATTGACCGTGATGTCGCGGGTCGTGAATGTCCTGAAGCCGGGCAGCGTGACGACGACGTCATAAGTACCCGGCGCCAGATTGGGAAACGAGTACGCACCGTTTTCGGGTGTCGTCTGCTCGCGCGTCTGATTCGTTTCTTTCTGCGTGATGGTGACGGTGGCGCCCGGAACGAGGGCGCTGGTTTCGTCCACCACGTTACCGACCAGCGATCCGTACAGCGCCTGGGTGTACACATTGGCCGCTGTAACCATCAGCATTCCTGCGACAAGAACCGTGCGGCCGAGCCGCTGCCAGCATTTTTCAGAGCTAACAGGGTGACTGGTCATCAATTCCTCCAGAAACACGAAGACTGCGGAAAAACAGGCCGAGGCCGAGTTTCGTATCGTGAAACCATGTTTCATGATTGAGGCGACGCTCGGGCGGCCGCAGAGACGTGTCAATGAATGTCGATCGTTGGATTCCCCACGATGCGTGATTTCCGGCGAAAATCCTAGGAAATGATTGGGACGAATTGTGACAACGACCTCATCGATTATCGATTGTGAATCAGGGGCGTGTGTTACCATCCCGGCGCCGAACCATTTTCATGCGATCCCTCGACCGACGTTCGTTCCTCGCCGGCCTGGGCAAAGCTGGCGCAGGTGTCGCGACCGCTTCGTGGTTGCAGACGATCGGCTACGCCCAACGTTCCGGCCCCGCGCGCGCCTTCCTTCGTCGAGCGCCCGAACGAAGCGACTTCGACCGGCGCCTTTTCGGATCGTTCCTCGAGCACCTGGGCCGCGCCGTCTATACCGGCGTGTACGAGCCCGGATCGCCGCTGGCCGACGCCAGGGGATTCCGCACCGACGTCGCGCGTGAGGTCAAGGCGCTCGGGGTGCCCACCGTCCGGTATCCGGGAGGAAACTTCGTCTCCGGCTACAACTGGCTCGACGGCGTTGGTCCCAAAGCCCAGCGGCCAGTGGTCCTCGAGCGCGCATGGAATTCGCTCGAGTCCAACCAGTTCGGCACCAACGAGTTCATCGACTGGTGCGCTCTGGTCGGCACCGAGCCGCTGCTCGGGATGAACTTCGGCACGGGCAGCGTCGAGATGGCGGTGGCCTACGTCGAGTACTGCAACTTCGAGCGGGGCACCCGCTGGAGCGACCTGCGGCGCTCGCACGGGTACGAACGGCCGCACAACGTGCGCTACTGGTGTCTCGGCAACGAAATGGACGGCCCCTGGCAGATCGGGCAGCTGCAGGCACGCGAGTACGGCCGCAAGGCGCGTGATGCGGCGAAGCAGATGCGGGTCATCGATCCGAAGCTGCAGCTGATCGCGTGCGGCTCGAGCGGTACCTTCATGCCGACCTACCTTGTCTGGGACCGCGAAGTGCTCGAAGAGTGCTACGACCAGGTGGACGGTCTTTCGCTTCACGCGTACTACGGCAATACGGCGCGGTGGTCGGGCAACAGCAGCGCGCGCTACCTGGCGATGAATCTCGACATGGATCGCCACATTCACGAGGTCGCCGCGGTATGTGACTACGTGCAGGGTCTGCAGCGCTCGAACAAGCGGCTATGGCTGTCGTTCGACGAATGGAACGTTTGGTATCGCGCGCGTGGGCCACAGGCGAGCGACGGTCGCGGCGCCGCCGCGCCTCGCCTGCTCGAAGAGGTCTACAACCTCGAGGACGCGCTGCTCGTCGGCGGCTTCGTCAACACCCTGCTGCGCAATGCGGATTGCGTCCGGATCGGGTGCCTCGCACAACTCGTCAACGTCATCGCGCCGCTCGTGACCAACGAGAAAGGCGTCTTGCGTCAGAGCATCTATTACCCGTACGCCTGGGCGCTTCGGTACGCACGCGGCCGCGTGCTCGATGTGCGTGTCGAGTCGGAGACCTATCCCATCAGCGGCGCCGGATTGCAGCCCGACTTCGCGCGCAACGGAGACGTGCCGTTCGTCGATCTCGTCGCCACGATCGACGAACCCGCCGGGCAGGCCGCGGTGCTCATGCTCAACCGCGATCTCGATGGCGAGCGCGAGGTCGGGTTCGAGTGGCAGGACATCGTCCCGGTGCGCGTGCTCTCGTGCGAAACGATGACCGGGCCAGACTTGAAGGCGTTCAACACATTCGACCAGCCGCGGCGCGTCGCGCCGCAACCGCTGGCCCCGCCCGCGGCCGGCAGCCGGATGTCATTCAAACTGCCGCCACGTTCTTACACCGTCGCCCACCTGAGTCTGAAAACGTGAAACTGGATGGAGTATGAAGATGACGACCTTCATCAGACTGTGTCGCACAGCAGCGGTATTGGCCATCGCTTCCGTGCTCGTGTCGGCCCAGAGCCATCCCTCCCATCAGGTGACCAACGGCGAGATCACCGCGACCGTCTATCTGCCCGACGCGAAAGCCGGCTTCTACACGACGACGCGATTCGACTGGTCGGGGGCGATCGCGAGCCTCAAGTACAAGGGGCACGACTACTACGGGACGTGGTTCTCGAAGATCACCGATATCTACGACTTCGGATACGAAGGCCCCAACAAGGACGTCCTCTCTGCCGATTTCACGGCGATGGTGGGCCCCGCCGAAGAGTTCGGTGCGCTGGGCTACACCGACGTGCCGCCCGGAGGATTGTTCGTCAAGCCAGGAATCGGCGTCTTGAAGCGCGACGAGATGAACTACAACCACTCGCGTCCCTACGTGATTGCCAATGGCGGGAAGTGGGATGTCAAGACCTCGCGCGATGCCGTGGAGTTCACGCACACGTTGAGCGAGCCGTCGATTAACTTCGGCTACGTCTATACGAAGGTCGTCCGGCTGACGCCCGGCAAACCGCAGATGACGATTTCGCACGTGATGAAGAACACGGGCTCGAAGCCCATCGTTACGAATGTCTACAACCACAATTTTACGACCATCGACAAGCAGGCCATCGGGCCCGATGTCGAGATCACCGTGCCGTGGCCGATGACGCGTGCCGCCGGCCGCGGTGGTCGAGGTCCGCAGGGTGCGCCTGCTGGCGCACCGGCCCGTCAGGGTCCGCCGCCGGTCAATCCGTACGCGGCTCTCGCTGCCGGCGAACGTATGGGCACGCAGTGCGCCCAGGAGCAGATGCGGTCGCTGGCGAGCCCGCAAGGCAACAGGCTTGTGTATTCGAAGGTGCTCCAAGGCTCCGAGTGTTACCAGGCCAGCTTCACGGGCTTTGGCGCGGAGGTGAAGGACAACGACATCCGCATCGAGAACAAGCGAGTGGGCGCGGGTGTGCACATCACGGGAGATCGGCCGTTGACCCGGTTTGGCTACTGGTCGATCCGGACGGTGGTGTCGCCCGAGCCCTACATCGATCTCAACATCGAGCCGGGCCAGCAGTTCGCCTGGACGTACACATATGACTACTACACGACAAAGTAAGTGGTGCCCCGCGTGGAGCGCGGTCGTGTTCGCATCGGTCGTCGTGTGGGCGGCGAGCGCAGCCGCGCAGTCGGAAAGCGCGGGCGTTGCTCAGTACTTCGCCAACTGCGCCTCGTGCCACGAGAGCAACGAGCCGGGCCATCAGGCACCGAAGACGGCGGTGCTCAAACAGATGACGCCGGAACGGATCCTCGAAATCATGACGACCGGTTCGATGCGGAACATGGCGGCGGCACTCAGCGAAGCGGACAAACGGCTGATCGCCGAATGGGTCGGCGGCCGGAAGCTCGACAGCGAGCTGGTCGGGGCGCCCGAGAAGATGCCGAACAGGTGCGCGAGCAGCCCGCAGGTGCGCCAGTCGGGAGCGCCGGCCTGGAACGGCTGGGGCGTCGACTACCGGAATTCGCGCTATCAGCCGGGACCGGCCGCCGGGTTGACGCCCGGGCAGGTGTCGCGGCTGCAGCTGAAGTGGGCCTTCGGGTTTCCAGGCGCGACGGCGTTGTACGGCCAGACGGTGCACGACGGGCGGCTGTATGTGACGTCGAATGCCGGCTACGTCTACTCGCTCGACGCCGAAACGGGGTGCGTGCACTGGGGCTTCCGCGCCGATTCGGTCGTGCGGAGCGGATTCAGCATCGGCCAGATCAACCCGAAGGATCCCCGGTTGCTCATCTACTTCGGTGATATACGCGGCAATGCGTACGCGCTCTCCGCGAGCACGGGCGAGCAGGTCTGGAAGGCGCTCACCGATCCGCACCCGCTTGCGCGGATCACCGGCACGCCGGTGCTCTTCGAAGGACGTCTGTTGGTGCCGGTCGCCTCGCTCGAGGAACCGGAATCGGGACAGGCCGATTACGCCTGCTGCACGTTCCGCGGCTACATGTCGTCGCTCGACGCGGCCACGGGCAAGCAGATCTGGAAGACGTACACGATTCCGGAGACGCCGCGAGTCGTCGGCAAGAACTCGCGGGGCAAGGACATGCTGGAGCCGGCGGGCGGCGGCATCTGGGCAACGCCGACGCTGGACGTGAAGCGCCGCGCGCTCTATGTCACAACCGGCAACGCGTTCTCGGGCACACCAAAGACGGCGAACGCCGTCATGGCAATGAACATCGACACCGGCAAGGTGCTGTGGTCGATGCAGGCCCTCCCGGCGGATACCTGGCACAACGGGTGTGTGCAGACCATTCCCGGGGGAGCGTGGCCCACCCGCGGTGGCGGCGGCGGACGTGGCGGCCGCGCCGGAGGGCCTGCCATTCCCTATCCGCCGGAAAACTGTCCCGCCGTGCTCGGCCCCGACTGGGATTTCGCAGCGCCTGCTGCGCTTACGACAACCACCGATGGTCGCGACATCCTCATCGCCCCGCAGAAGCAGGGGCTCGTCTGGGCACTGAACCCGGACAACGGCCAGGTGATCTGGAAACAGGATGTGGCGCGCGAAATCGCGGGTGGGCGCGGCGAAACACTCTTCGGTGGAGCCGTGGACAACGAGAAGGCCTATTTCGGTCTGATCAGCAGTGCGCATCTCGCGCTCGATCTCAAGACGGGCGAGGAGGTCTGGTACACGCCACTGGTTGCCCCCCAGGGGCGCGAAAACCAGCGTGGCGTCGTCGGCGCTGTCACGCTGATTCCTGGCGTGTTGCTGTCGGGCGCAAGAGACGGGATGATTCGCGCCACCTCATCACGCACCGGTCAGTTGCTCTGGGAGTTCGACAGCAGGCAGGAAGTCACCACCGTCAACGGCGTGCCCGCGCGCGGTGGCTCTGCCGCTTCGGGTGGTCCAGTCGTTGCCAACGGCATGGTGTTCATCGGTTCCGGATATCCGGGATTTCAAGGTGGACAGCCGGGCAATGTGCTCCTTGCGTTCGCGCCAACCGTGCGGCTCGACGTGCATGCCGACGAATTGAAACGGAAGGCGGAGGGCCCGACGGACAAGCGTTGACCGCTACCTCGACAAGAGATACGTCATCTTGACGGCGAGCTGCCGATTCTGAACCCACGGCTGGCCGGCGTAGTTCTGGCCGAGCTCGTCGTATGCGATGTACAGATCGCTTCCAGGACTGTAGATCCAGTTGAAGCGCACGCTGGTCGTGACCGAGTTGTTCGTCGAGTTGTACTGCGACAGCGTGCGCAGCGTCAGTTCGGGTGAGAACGCGAAATCCAGGCGGAGCGACGCCAGGTCCGCGATGAACGCACCCCACGGCAGGTCTGCGTCACTACGGCTGAACTGAACTTCCGCTGCCAATCGGCTTGTGGGCCTCAGTCCCAACGTGCCGCCGTAGTCGGCGAGCGTCCCGCCGAAGAACGTCTGAGGCGAGTAGCGAGCCCGGGCGTAAAGCCGGCGGGAGGGGTTGCTGCCGTAGGTGACCGACGGCTCACCGAACCGGTAGGTGCCGGCGGGAATGGTCACGTCCGGTCGAATTTTGAAAGGCTCGTCGAGCTGTTCAAGGATGTCGTTGTAGATGAAAACCAGGCTCGACCCATCGTCGAAGTAGAACCCGACCATGTTGTGGTGCTCGCGGCTCACCAACCGGTTGTTCTGGTCGGTGATGTACACGATGTTCATCATCGGGTCCATGCGGCGGATGTTGAACCTGCCCGGTCGAGGGTTCCATTCGGCGTGAGCCTTCGATCGACGGATGCCGACTCGAGGGACGAAGCCGACCTCGGCGTTGAAGGCATCCTGAATGTCCGTGTATTCACCGTAGATGCGGTACGAGGGGCTGGTCCAGTTCGCGTTCACGGAGCCGGCCGCTTGACCGGCCGACTGCCCAGGCGAGTCTGACCGGGCCAGGAATCCGGTCAAGACAAAATGGCGGTGCAGTGCGAGCGATGTGTCGACGGCGAACGTGCGGTTGTAGTGCCCGTCGCCGATGGACTCCTTGTTGACGATGATGCCGCCCACACGCGATCGCGCCAGGATGTCGCGGCTGTAGCGGCCGACGAAGAAATTATCGCCGGGGCGGCCGAACGCGCCTTGCGTTTGAATGTTGAGCACCGCCAGATTGTGACGGTCGACCTTGCCGGTGAGCCGTGCTCCGCTCAGAATCGGAATCTGCTGGCCTGACTCCGAAAGGCCAATGCGTCTTGTGAAGAACAGGTCGGCCTCGCGTGTGATGCCTCCCTCGTTCTTGACGCTGAACATACCGGCGTTCTCGAGAAAGAAGTCGCGCTTCTCGGGGAAGAAAAGCGGAAACCTGGTGAGGTTCACCTGCTGTTCGTCGACCTCGACCTCCGCGAAGTCGGTATTGACCGTCACGTCGAGATTCAGACCTGATGTGATCCCGTACTTCACGTCGAGTCCCAGCTCGCGAAATCCGGACCCGTCGAGCCGGCCCGAGACACGGTCCTGGCGCAAGCCTCCCAGCACGTACGGGCTGAGCCGGAGATCGAGTCCGCGCCCGAGGCTCTCCATGCCCGTCATCGTGCCGGCGAGGCTCACGCGTGTGAGCGTGTACGGCGTCGGTACCGGCGCCCAGAACACCTGCTCGTTCTTGTGCCGGATGTTCCGCATGAAGTTGACGCCCCAGATCTGCCGCTCGAGGTCGGGAAATCGAAGGGTGACGAACGGAATCGCGATCTCGGCGACCCAGCCTTCGGGCGTGCGTCGCGACGACACGTGCCACACGCCGTCCCAGTCGAGGTTGACGTTCGAGCTGGTCCCGATGCCGGCGCGCCCGCCCTCTCCTTCTTCGGCAATCTGCTGCTCCAGCTTGGCGCCCAGGGCGCTCGTCACGAACATGTAGCCGGACCGCCGGTCGTGGAACGTGTCGAAGATGATCTGGAAGTTGTCTTCGTCCAGGATACGGCGCGAGTCACGGCGCATTTCTGTCGCGATGACGGCACCCGGGTTGGTGTCATACGCGTGCACGCCGATGTACAGCGTGCTCGAGTCGTACAGCAGGCGAACGACGGTCCGCTCGGTGGCTGGGTCGCCCTCAGAGGGTTCTTGCTGGACGAAGTTGTCGATGACGGCGGCGCGCAACCAGATTTCTTCATCCAGCCGGCCGTCGATGTTCGGGCTCTGCGCCGCGCGCTGGGGTTCGACGGTATAACGATCCGCTGCTGGGGGGGAGGGGGTATCCTTCCCACGATCCAGCGCGAGTTTCCCGCTGGCTTCCGGGGCGTGCTGGTGCTGATCGCTGGGAGTCGACTGGGCCTCGACGCGGCCCTGGAGAGCGGGACCAACCCACAGCAACGCCGCCAGTAACGCCCTGGTTAATACGACTCTCGACACTGATCCTCCTGACGAGACGTCTGGCATGCTACACGATTCGCGGGAATGTCATACTCAGCTCTTTTTGAGGTACGCCGTGATTGCAGCAGAGATTCGCTTCCTGCATGTGGCCAATGGCACGTCTACGACGCGCACGATTGAAGCCGCCGGCATTCAGGGTGCCTGCTCCATCTGGGCAGATCCCCTTTATGAAGGGCCCGTGCCCGGCGGGCTGGACGACGCCGAGTTGCTCAGCGTCCGGGCTCATTATCTCGGTGGTCCCGATCCTGATCCTGTGAACGATCTGCGCGAGTGGCGAGCCGCGATCGAACGTCACGGGTCGTACGACGAGCTGATTCTGTGGTTCGAGCACGATTTGTTCGACCAATTGAACCTGATTCAACTGCTCACCTTGATTCGAGAGCGTCTTCCTGCGACCAAGCCGGTGACTCTCGTGTGTATCGGCTCATTCCCAGGACGTCCCCACTTCAAGGGTCTGGGCGAGCTCACACCCGTTGAACTGGCATCGCTCGTCGACACCAGGCAGCGTGTCAGCGACGCGCAGTTTGCCTTGGCGGCACGCGCCTGGCAGGTCTTCCGTGAACCGACACCCGAGGCGCTGGACAACCTTCGACAGGGCGACACGTCCGCGTTGCCGTATCTGGCCGCGGCGCTCACACGTTTTCTCCAGGAATACCCGTGGACCGGGGACGGACTATCGCGCACTGAGCGCCGCCTGCTCGAGTTGGCCAGCGGCGACCCTATTTCACTGCGGAAGGCGTTCCCGCAGATGCATGAGGGCGAGCGCGCCTACTACATCACCGACCTCTCTCTGACGGCAATGGCTGAATCGTTGTCCAACGCGTCGCCTCCTCTTCTCACGCTCGACGTCTCACACGCTGAAAGTGGCCGAAAAGTTCGCCAGGGGGGCGTCACGCTGACAGACACCGGGCGATCGGTGTTGGCGGGTCAGCTGGACAGAGTCGCGACGTGCGGTATCGATCGCTGGTTGGGCGGCGTGCACTTGGAGAGCGGGAACCGGGTCTGGCGATGGGATGAGGCGCGCCAGCGCGTCGTATAATCACAAGTTCCAGTCCGGAGGAGTACGCAGTGAGCGAGCAGGAAGAAGATTTTGCGGCGATGTTCGAGGCGTCCACCAAGGCACGCCAGTTCAACAGGGGCCAGATCATCGAAGGCACGATCGTCGCGTTCGGTCCCAAGGTGGCCTTCGTCAACGTGGGCGGCAAAGGCGAGGCCGAGATCGATCTCGCGGAACTGAAGGACGCCGAGGGCGATGTCGAAGTGTCGGTCGGCGATCGCATTCAGGCGATGGTCGTCTCCACGAGCGGCGGTATCGTGCTCTCGCGAAAGGGCGTGCGCAATGCCGCGACGCAGCGCGAGCTCGAAGATGCCTTTCGCGCAGGGCTCGCGGTGGAAGGCAAAGTGGAGAAGGTGGTGAAGGGCGGCTACGAGGTTCGGATCGCTCGCGAGCGCGCGTTCTGTCCGCTCTCGCAGATCGACATCGTCCGCACCGAAGATCCGGTGGTGCACGAACGGAAGGTCTACACCTTCCGGATTATCGAGTACAAGGACGGCGGGAAGAACGTCGTCGTCTCGCGGCGCAAGTACCTCGAAGAGCAGCAGTTCGCGAATGCCGAGGACGTCCGCAAGTCGATTGTGCCTGGTGCCGTGCTCGCGGGCCGTGTCGTATCCGTGCGCGACTTCGGCGCGTTCGTCGACCTTGGCGGCGGCATCCAGGGTCTGCTTCACGTGTCGGAAATGGGCTGGTCGCGCGTCACCAACCCCAACGAGATCGTTGCGCCTGGTGACCAGATCTCCGTGAAGGTGCTGCGTGTGGACGACGCCACGCAGAAGATCTCCCTTGGGATGAAGCAGCTCCTGGACGATCCGTGGAGCACGGTCGCGACCAGCTACGAAGTTGGCCAGGTCCGCACGGGCCGCGTGACGCGCGTCGCGGAATTCGGCGCATTCGTCGAGTTGGAGCCGGGCATCGAAGGGCTGGCGCACGCCTCCACGTTCGCCCCGACCGGTCGCACAGGAGGGTGGGCGAAGTCTGTCGCGGTGGGCCAGACCGGATCGTTCGAGATCCTGAGCATCGACACCGCGCAGAAGCGGATCGGCATCGCTCTCGTCGATGAAGAGTCGTCGCGGGCCGCGTCGGCACAGGGCGGGTTGGCACCTGGCGCGATCGTGATCGGCAAAGTGGAGCGGCACGAGAAGTTCGGCGTGTTCGTATTCTTGTCGCCGGGGCGCACCGGCTTGATTCCATCAAGTGAGACGGGCCTGGACCGTGACGCGGACTTGATGAAGGCCTTCCCGATCGGCAGCGAGGTGGAGGTCGCGGTGCTCGAGGCCGATCCCGCTGGCCGCCGCATTCGCCTCAGTAAGAAAGCGGTGGCCGAGCAACGGGAGCAGGCGGAACTGCGCGAGTACGCCTCGAGGGCGGATGCGGCGCCCGCGGGCTCGCTGGGATCGCTAGCCGACAACCTGCGGAACGCTCTCAAGGGCCGTTGAAGAACTAAGCGAGGCACCCCATGCGAGTGACGGAGGAGCAGAAACCGCTCGTGGTTTGGATGTGGGGACTTGCGTCAGTTCCGGCTGTGTGGCTGATCGCGTTCGGCCTCTTCATCCTGCGTGCGCGCCTGTCGCTCGGTCAATGGCCTGCTCCCTATCAACCCGATCCAAAGGATCTCGGCTTCGATTTCCACTACGCGGCTGTGGTTGCCGGAATGCCACTCATGTTGGCGGCGGTGCTGGTCGTGACGGTGCTCGCGCCGATGCTGCATCGCCAATCTGCCCGGCGCTGGTGGATTCCTGCTGTTGCGGTCGGCTCGATGGCCGGCGTGATCCTGCTTGCCCGCGCCGATCCCGGCGGTGTCTTCACCTGGCTTGGCGACTAGCGCGACGTGACCTGCGCTATTGCAGCATCGCGGCAAGCGCCGCGAAATCGAACGACTCCTTCGTCTTCGTCTGCCAGTCGAGCTGTGCGCCCGTCGGCTTTGGGCCGAACGAAAACACGATGGCGATCACCTGAATCCGGTTGGGCGTCGAGGTGTCCGGAAACGCCGGGTCGCGCTTGACGCGCATTGCCTTGTCCGCCGGGCCGGGCTGCAGGTTCTTCAAGTCGTAGGTCGCCATCGCATCCATGATGAGCGGAACCGTGCGGGCCATGTGCGCCTGCCGGATCTCGCGCACCTTGAGCCCGAGCTCGTTCGATCGCGCACGCAGGCGAGCGGCTTCCTCGGTGTTCTTGTTTCTTGTTTCCGCCTGGGCCTGACGCTCGAGATTGCGGCTCTCGAGGCCGAGCGCATCCGCCTGTTGCTGATCGGCGGCGCTGAGTTTACGCATCGCGGCGGCTTCGGCTTCGAGCCGTTTGTGCCCCTCGCGCGTCGGATCGCCCCACACGGCCGGTGCTCGAAGCTGCTCTGCGGTAAATGACGCACGGTACTGCTGATAGTCGCGCACCTGCTTCTCGAGCCATTGGATGCCGCCGGCGTCAGAATCCGCGACGATGCCTGGCTTGCGCCGTTTGGCCTCGGCAAGCGCCTTCTCGCGCTTCTCGCCTTCTTCATCCAACCGATCGGCGAGGGTCTGCGGAATCCACGGCAGCCGCTTGTCCTTCGTGATGACGACCCACCCGTTGTATTCCGGATATCCCGCGACGGTGCCCGTCAGCTTGGGCGGTTCGCCAATCGCGTTGATGAACTGTCCGCGCGCATCATGATTGAAGAAGATCGAGATCTGCGCGATGGCGCCGCCGATGCGATCGATCTGCGGGATGACCTCGCAGCCTGTTGACCACACGCGCGTGCCGTCGTTCTTGCGTTCGGGCACCACCTTGACGTGCATCCGCGCGCCACCCTCGTCCGATGGACCGGCGGACAGCGATGTACGGAAACGCGAGGGCTGCGGCGCAGCCATGAACGCCGCGTTCTTCTTGAGCAGCTCTTCGGCCGCGAGCATGGCTTGCCGCAAACCCGCGAACCGCGGATTCGTCACCGAATCCTCCTGCAGCCGCGTCGTCCAGCAATTCGACACGCCGCCGCGCGGCGCGGGATTGACCACTGTGGCGAGCGGCGTGGCGGCGCGCGCTCCACAGAGTGAGAGATTCGCACGCGTGGTGAATGCCTTCACTGCCGGTAAGTCGGCAGCGGAGACGATGCCATGATCATTCTGGCCGACAAGACTGACGTTGCAGCCATCCGTGCTGACCGCGCCGTTCGCTCCGCTGAGCGCCAGCACAGAGGACTTCGCTGTCGGCGCCGGAATCGGCGTGGGCTGCGTCGCGATTGCCTGAGCAATTCCGAGCGGACCAAACTGATTGTCGCCGCAGCCGAACAGCGCGCCGTCGGCTGTGCGCATGAACGTGCCATGGCCGCCAGCTGCTACTTGCGTCACCCTCGCGCCCGCGGGCAAGGTTACCTTTGCAGGGGTCGCGCGGTTGGTCGTTCCGCCATCGCAAAGCTGCGACTTCGAATCGTTACCCCACGCCCACACGCTGCCGTCCGCACGCGCGACGACGCTATGCCAGGTGCCTGCGGCGAACGAGACAACGTCCGTCATGTCCGGAACCAGTGCGAAGCCGTTGACCGTCTTGCCGCTGCCCAACTGGCCGTCACGGCCGCGCCCCAAGGCATAGAGTTTCTTGTCCTTCGTGAGAATGAGCGTGTGAAACAGACCGGCACGGACCTCGGCCACATTGCCGGCGAGCTCCGGAATCGTCACCTTCGTGAAGACGTCAACGCGTCCCGTCTTACCGACGGGACACTGTCCCATCGAGTTGTCGCCACTGCAGTAGAGTTCGCCGGTGCTCGTCACCGCGACGCTGAAGCCGTTGCCGGTCGCGATGTGCGTCACCGTGTGCCCCTGAAGCGACTCGACGAGCGCGGGTCCTTCGCACTGATCGTTGGTGTTGCCTGTGCCCAGTGCGCCCTCGGGGTTCATGCCCCAGCCGTACACCGTGCCATCCTCGGCCAGCGCCAGCGTGTGGTCTGATGCGGCGGCGACTTCCTTGACGTTGCGCATCATCACAACGGGGTCGCGACCCGAGTTGCCTTTCGATGCGCGTCCGAGTTGACAGTAGACGTTCTCGCCCCAGGTAAGGACTTCTCCGTTGGTGCGAAGAGCAACCGCATGGCGATTGCCGAAGGCGACGGCGGCGACAGAGCTCTGGGCGGTCGCGTTTGATGCAGAAATGACGAAAACGACGAGCAGAAAGACGATAACGAAAGGCTTCATGGGAGACAGTTTACCGGGAGTGCGATCAATTCTGCCTGAGTGCGGCGACCGGATCGATCTGTCCTGCGCGTAACGCAGGAATCAACGCCGCGCATGCGCACGCCGTCACGATGCAGAGCAGGCTTGCGAGGTAGGCGACCGGATCGAACAGACGCACGACAGACTCGTTGCCGAACGCAATAGCCTCTCCGCCAAGCGTCGACCGGAGCACGATACCAAGCGCGGCCGCAAGGCTGCCGCCGAGTACGACGCCGATGCCGACGGGACGTGCGGACTGTAGCAGCACAAGCGCGCCGATATCTCGGCTGGTCGCACCAATGGCCATGCGTACGCCAATCTCTCTGGTGCGTTGCTCGACGAGATAGGAGAGCACGCTGAACAGCCCCGACAACGTCAGGAGAAGCGCCAGCGCTCCCAGCACGACCGTCAGCCAGAACGCAATTTGTAGAAAATATGCGGCCGCGCCAACGATAGTCCGCAGCGTGTTGACCGAGCCCATGCTCATGTCGATCGCCGTGAGCCGCTCGACGAGCGCAACGCGCGCGCGCTCGGGGTCGCCGTTGGCACGCATCACGAGCGACGTCCTGGCAACCTCGGCGCTCGTCGGCACGTAGACACCCGCATCTTTCACCGTGAAACCGGCCAACCGGAAACCGGGCACGTCACGGGCGATGCCGACGACGACGAAGGTGCGCGAGAGAAGCGGCGGGTCATCTTGCCGCGGCGTGTCACTTTTAACCTCGGCTCCGCTCAGGGCTGGCCCCTCCGGTTCGAGCCGCAGGACCTGGCCAACGGCATCGCCATCCGGCCACAGTTGCCGCGCGACGCTTTCCGTCACGACCGCCACCGCGGCATGTGCGCTCCGCTCGGCCTCGAGGAAGCCACGTCCCCGCACGATGGGGATGTCGAGGATGCTGAAGTATTCCGGCGAGACGAACTTGTACGCGGTCATTGACTTACCGCGTCCGCCGTCGGCAAGGGCGCCTTTAGGCGCCGAAGCCTCGGCGAAGGCGGCGCGCCCGCCCACCACGCCAGGCCACACAGCTGCAACCGCGGCGATAGATGGTTCGCTCTTCACGGCGTCGAGCATGGTCCCGCGCATCTGCTCGTTCGAGATGTCTGCAATGACGGTATCAGCCGTGCGGAAACCGGGGTCGAACCGCGCCGCTGCCAGCGCACTGCGCAGGAAGATCGCAGAGCAGATGAGGAGCAGCACAGATGCGGTGACCTGAAGGGCGACGAGTCCGTTTCGCGCGCGGCTGGGGCGCGGATCGCGCACCACTTCCCCGCGCATCGCTCGCACCAGCTCGAGTCGCGTGGCCTGAAGGGCGGGCGCAAGCGCGAAGAACACAGTCGATACGAATGCGCCGGCAACCAGGAACACCGCCACGCGCCAGTCTGCTGGCGGCACGCTTAGACGAATGTCGCCGAGATCGGGCGGAAAGGTGCTCATGAACGCGTAGAGGGCGACCTCGAGCACGAGCCGCGAAATGCCGAAGGCGAGCGCGGCAGACACGAGCGCCAGCACCAGGCTTTCGGTGAGCAACTGGCCGATGATGCGGCTTCGCGACGCGCCAATCGACAGCCGGATCGCAATTTCGCGCTGGCGCGCGACCGCGCGCGCCAGCAGGAGGTTGGCGACGTTCGCGCACCCCACTATCAGGATGAGGCCGAAGGCAATGAAGAGCGGCATGAACACCACGAGAGCGTCGGACGAGAGCGGGATCGTCCCCTGCCTCGGTTCGAGTACGAGATTCACGACCGGCCGCTTGCCAGAGACTTCGGCAGCACGGCGCGAGTCCCATGCGACGAGCTCCGCGAGCGCGCGTTCGCGCGACACACCCGGCTTCAGTCGTCCGATGATGCCGAGGGCAACGAGCTGTTCGCGTCCGGCTTGTCCGGGAAGGAACGCGCCGAGGAGCGAGAGTGGCGCCCAGAAGTCCGGCGCCGCGATCTCGAGACCTCGGAACCCTTCGGGCATCACGCCGGCAACCTGGAACGCGACTCGGCCCAAGACGAGTGTGCGGTTGAGAACGCCGGGGTCGCTCGCAAACAGCCGAGACCAGCCGCGGTGGCTGAGGACAATGGTCGGGTTTGCGCCGGGCTCGTCGTCCGACAGGGTGAGGGTGCGACCACGTGCGGCGTTGACGCCGAGGACGTGGAAGAAATTCCCCGTTACGAGCGAGCCCTGCATCCTCTGGCCATCGATCCAGCTGTCGACTGCCGGCCCTCTCGCGAATGCATCGGAGAACACGCCCGTCGCGCGGATGAGCGCCTCATATTGGAGGCGTGTGAAGGGCTCGGGCTCGGCGATGGCCAATCGCTGACGCTCGACCGCAAACAGCTCTCCGGGTTTGCGCACCTCGTCCACGCGAAAAAGCACCGAATTGAGGAACGTGAACACGACAGCCACGAGCCCCAGACCGAGTCCCACGGTTGGCACAATCGTCAGGGCGACAAGGGGCGCCCGGCGGAACAGGCGACAGGCGTACAGCACGTCTCGCACCACACTCTCGACGAGCGTCTTGCCACGCGCGTGCAGGATGTCGCTCCGGTTGGTCACAGTCCTCCCCGTGTAGATTGGCACACGGAGATACGGACCAGCCCGGAGAAAAGTTCACCCACTGCCGATACGTAGGTAGATGTGGTCGCCTCCCGCATTCCGTCACGTCGCCCCGGGGCGGTTGGAGGTCCGCGAAGGCGGCGGTTGTATGGCAGTGTTTGGTCTGCCATTTCTGGGCGCCGGCATCGCTGTCACGCTTGTCAGCCTGGGCCTCTTGCCCGTCCAGAACGCAGACGAGGTGCCGTGGTTTGGAAAGCTGCTGATCATGTTGATTGGCCCCGTGTTCACGCTCGTCGGCGGCGCTCTGGTGTTCGGGCGCAGCTGGGTGACACTTGACTCAAGCGATCGCACGGTTGTCAAACAGGTGGGTCTGCTGGTGCCGATGTCCGCCACCACGCATCGCCTCGACGACTACACCACCGTCATGCTCGGCTTTCAGCGCGGTGATTCCGATTCAGCCGATCAGTATCCGATCAGCTTGCGGGCGCGCGCCGGCAAGAACCTCCGCTTGTTCAGCTCGACGCAGTATGCCGAAGCGAGGGAACGGGCAGCGGCAGTTGCGAGCCTCTTGAATCTCGAGATCGAGGACGCGTCAACGGACCATCCGGTCCGGCTTCCCGCGGGCCAGGCCCATCTGTCGTTGCAGCATCGCGCACGGCTCGACGAGCAGCGGGAAGAGCTCGTCGTCCGCCCGCAGTCGATGCGGAGCGAAGTCATCGAAAGCCTCGACCGCGTACAGGTCGTCATTCCTGCACCGCGCGTCCATCCAGCGGTCTTCATGGTCTTCCTGGTGCCGGCGGCGGTCGTGGCCGTCGTATTCGAGCCGTTCTCCCGTTTCTTCCGGGATAGTCACACTCCTGATCCCGTGGCGTGGATCTTTCTCGGGTTCATGACCCTTGCGTTCGGCATCCTGCCGGCGAGCACGGCTGTGACAGCATTTCTGAAATCCAGGCTCGGGCGCACGATGATCACGGCGTCGACTACGGGGATCCATATCGAAGAACGCCGCGTGTGGAAGACACGAACGATCGCATCGTTTGTCGCCGACGATATCGTGGACGTCGACTACAGCACGAGCGACTCAATGTTCGCGTCGGCGAGAGAGACGGCGGAAGAGATGCGGCGGTCACACTCGTCGGTGGCAGAAGCTCCAATCGGACCGGGCACTGAGCATGTGTTGAAGGTCGTACGGAAGTTGGTGAAGGGCAGCGGCGTCACGATCAAGACCAGGCAAGGCCTCACGACATTCGGCGAGGGGCTCGACGACCTGGAGATCCGATATCTCTACTACCTGGTGCGAAGGGCGCTGGTCACTCGCGCTTCAGGATTACCGCAGTGAGAAAATTGTCGTCATCTTCGGCGACGCTCACGACGAGGTTATGGACGAGCGCATCGCGCAAGAGCGAGAGCCACATGCTCTGGCGGAGGCGGTCACTCGCGGTGTAGTCGCGGACGAGATCGCTCCAGATAAAGCGCTTCTCGACGACTCCGGTATCCTCATCTTCGACGCCTATCCAGCCAAGCTCGGTATCGACACGAATCTCTGTGATCCTGCCAATCATGGTGTGCCCTCCACACCTAAAGCTTCGCCACGCCGGGACCGGCGAGCTTCTCGAAAGCCCGCTGGGCGATACCGCAGTCGCCGATGAACCGCATCCGGCCTCTCAGGAAAAGAGAGATGGGCGATACGACACCCTGAGCCACTTGCCACCAATCGTCCGCGCCAACGACGATGCGCAAAGATGGTGTCGTCGCCTTCTCTGCTGAAATCCGCGCGCCGGTTTCGGTCAGCAGAAAAGTCCACGTCGGCGTACTGCGGCCCGATCGAAGCCGAAACTCGATGTAGCCGATATCGCCCGAGGCTGGCAGCAACGCGGCCAGCCGGTTGAACGTCCGGTCGAGGTCGCGTTTCGATGGTCTGCTCGCCGATCGGCTCGTTGTGAGCTTCTTCAGTTTGGCGAATCGCGAGAGCTTCTGCTCGACAAGTTGTTCCCTGGTCGACTTCATACGCACCTCATGAAGAAGAGGTTGTTCAGCTGTGCAAGAAAAAGCTGCTCCGCAACGCCGATGGCGCGTCCGGCGTGAATCACTCCGTAACCCATCTCGGGGTGCCAGGTGCCGTTCTCGTTGCCGGGCACGGTTTCGTAGGTTACCCCGCCGACTTTCCGGGTTGTCGATTCGAGAACCTCGCGAGTCTCCTGGCTCGTGAGGAGGGGGTTGACGCTGACCAACAGCGCCGCGGCGCCGGCGACGTGTGGCGTCGCAGCCGACGTGCCGCCAAAGTCGAAATGATAGTCTCCGTCGGCGAAACCGCCAGAGCCGTCATCCTGACGGTCTCCCTGGATGTCAGTGGTCGCCACGTTTGTGGCGGGAGCCATGACGGAGAGCCCATCGCCGTAGTTGGATCCCTCAACGTATTGGATTGGAAACTGCGCCTCATAGCGCCAGCGCCGGCGAGACTCGTCGGTTCCGCCGACCGCGATGACCCTTGGATGTCGGGCGGGATAGCGCAGAAGCTCTACGTCATTGTTGCCCGCAGCCGCGCAGAGGACCAGCCCTCTCTTCACGGCGTCCTCGATCGCGGGATCGATGATGGAGAAGTCCCAGCCCGTCGACCCTAGATCGTCCTCGGGGGCGTAGACGCCGAAGCTCATGCTGATGACGCTGGCGCCGTTGTCGGTGGCATACCCGATACCGAGCGCCACTTCGGCGTCTGTTTCGAGGTCCGTTGCCAGAGGCAGGATGCGGCAGTTTCCGGCAACGCCGGCGATTCCTTCGCTGTTGTCGATCGTCGCTGCAGCAATGCCCGCGCAGGATGTACCGTGTCCGGCAGAGTCTCCCTGGATAGGCGAACCGGGCGGCTGCATGGTCGCCAGGCTGATGCCGTCGGAGGCATAGTTGAGATCGGGGTGGGTAAGATCGCAGCCGCTGTCGAGCACGGCGATCACCACTCTCGGATCACCGAACGTCGTGTCCCAGGCGCGGTGCGCACGGACCTGCCGCATGTTGTACTGAAGTGAGTAAATCGGATCGTTCGGATCGAACGCAAAGATACTTGCCTGCGGCACGCTCTCGAGTTTGACGTCATCGACGAGGTCGTGGAGGTCCGAGCGCATCCTGTCGCGAAGATTGAGCGCATTCGCACGTGACCGACTTTGTAGCTCGAAGTACCTGAAGCGGCGAAGATATCGTGACTTGACCGTCACTTCCTTCAAGCCGCGGCGAGTCATCTCGCGATCGAAGCGGTTCGACTCCTTTGACGTCAGGCGCTCGCGCGGGCGGACGAGCAGCACGCGGCTTCGCAGTGCGACCAGCACGTGGTTGTTGAATCGATAGACAGGTTCGAGGCGCGCGACGTTTGCCCCAAGAGCCGACTCGAGCCGGCGCTGAACCCGCCTGGTTATCGCTCCGTCGGCGTGCCGGATCCATCGATGTCGCGGGCCCTCGTTGGCGGGTGGGGAGAGACGCCTCGCCGCCGCCCCGCGCTTTCTCATGGCAATTTGATCTCGGACGAAGCCGCATTCAGCAAGGCGCCGGGTCAAGCGTTTGATCGACCAGGGCCGCTTCAGGGTGAGCAGCAGGCGGGTCGGGTCGAGCGTTACCCAGGCTCCGGAGCCGTGGCGGAGGCGTCGCGGGTAGTGATCCATTGCCTGTTGGTCGTGAGACGGTCCGCATGATAGGACACTATGAACCCATACGCCAGACGTACATCACCGCGTAACTTCGCCAGGGCCGCCAGCGTTGTGACAACAGCTCCGCCTCTTTTGCGGTCACGCCTCCGAGCCTGTTGCGCACCGCGATGTCTTCCTTCGGAAACGCATCGGGCCAGCGCAAAGCGCGCATCGCGATGTAGTGCGCCGTCCACGGACCGATGCCGGGCAGCTCGGCGAGCCGCTTGATGGACTCCTCGGGATTGGGATGCGCCCCTCCGTCGAGGCAGAGGCCTGAGGATTGTTGCG
Source organism: Vicinamibacterales bacterium (assembly GCA_963782595.1). Taxonomy (GTDB): domain Bacteria; phylum Acidobacteriota; class Vicinamibacteria; order Vicinamibacterales; family JAMQPK01; genus JAMQPK01. The sequence goes on from CAWAKJ010000001.1 coordinate 878,522, forward strand.
CGGCGGCCAGCGCGATGATGCTCCTGCTGCGTGCGGCGACGATGCCGTGTCTGGCGATGTCGTCGACGCTGGCCGCGGCGATCCGGGCCGGCACCGGTGTGAGGCGATTCAATTCTGTAAACGGCGTGACAATCGGTTCACCGAACGCCTCGACGAAACGGCAGGTGATCGTAGTCGCCGCTTTTACCGTCACCTGCTGGCCGAGGATCGCGCGAAGGCCCATCTCGAATCCGTTGAACGCGCCGGGCACGCGCATTCCGGGGTTGGCCTTGACCGCCGCAGCCAGGCGTGCGTCTTTTCTCAGATGTTTCGCAATCACGTCTGGTCGTGCGTTCAGATCGAACAGCGCCCGGATGCGGTTGAGCAGTGCCGGCAGCACGGGCGTCAGACTGTGGGTGAACTCGACTTCGAGTGCGTACTTGTTCTGTGCTTGTGTCACGCGGATCCAGCCCGTCGCGTTTCCCAGCTGCACCGTTCTCGCGTATCCGCTGTCGGTCACGTGCTCGATGCCCGTGAGCGCACGGGCGGCCAGAAAGGCGAGGATGCCTTTCCAGTCGTATGGCGGGCGATACGAGAGTTGCAGCGTCGACGTCTGGCTTTGGGCGATCGCCGCGCCGTCTTCAGTCGCTCTCCTGCGGAGACGCGTGGGCGGCATCCCATAGCGCCTGCTGAAGGCGTCGTTGAAGCGCCGCAGGCTCGAAAAGCCGCTCGCGAACGCCACGTCGGTGATGGTCAGCGGCGTTTCGGTCAACAGTTGCTTGGCCAGCAACAACCGGCGGGTGAGCAGCAGCTGAATGGGCGGCACTCCCAGCTCCTTTTGCACGATGCGGCGAATCTGCCGCGAGCTGAGCTCGAACTGGTCCGCGATGTCCTCGAGTCCCGCCTTCTCGTCGAGGGCGCCTTCTTCCAGACGTTGAACAATGAGCTGCGCAATGCGTTGCGCATCGTCTACCGGCGCACTCCCAGGCGCCAGTTCCGGACGGCACCGCAGGCAGGGCCGAAAACCGGCCTGCTCGGCCTCCTGCGGCGTGCCGAAGAAACGGCAGTTGGCCTGCCTGGGCGTTTTCGCCGGGCAGATCGGCCGGCAGTACACGTCGGTCGATGTGACGCCGACGAAGAACACGCCATCGAACCGCGAATCGCGCGCGGTCAGGGCGTTGTAGAGTCTGGTCTCAGGGTCCATGACCGCACCATACGGCGTTGCTCATCGACAATCTCGCCATTTTCGGACATCGATACCATTATGCTCTCATGTCCGAAAACGGCGGGCACAGGTGGCGTGCGAGCCCTATATTCGATATTCATGAGGAGGGCAGTGCCGTGGATAAGCGTTACGTCTACAAGATCGTCGAGTCTCCCGTCGGGAGGCTCAAGCTGGTTGCCACAGACGCCGGGCTCGCCGCGATCCTGTGGGAGGGGGACGACCCGGGTCGCGTGCGGCTCAACATCGAGGCCGAGGATGACAATCACCCTGTGCTCGTCGAGACCGCGCGCCAGCTCGAGGAATATTTCGACGGGCGGCGGCAAGCGTTCTCCCTAACGATGGATCTTGCGGGAACGGTCTTTCAGCGTAAGGTGTGGACCGCGTTGCTGACCATCCCGTTCGGCGAGACGCGGTCGTACGGCGAGATCGCGAGACAAATCGGGAATCCCCGCGCCATGCGCGCCGTCGGGGCGGCCAACGGCAGAAATCCCGTTTCAATCGTGGCGCCGTGCCATCGCGTGATCGGATCCACGGGAAAGCTCACGGGATTCGCCGGCGGCCTTGACGCCAAGGCACGGTTGCTGGCTTTGGAAGGGTTTGACAACCATCGAGTCAGGCTGTAGCGTCACGTCGTCTCATGCTCATTTACGCCGGAATTGCAGCAGTCGGGTTCGTGTTTCTGCTCATCATGCTGGTTGTCGGCGATCTCTTCGGCGACCACGACGTCGTGGGCCATGAGGTGTCCGGCGATTTCGGCGGCCCCAGTGTCTTCAGCTCGCGGATTATGGCGGCGTTCGTCACGGCCTTTGGCGTGGGTGGGGTCGTCGCGCGCTACTACGATTTGTCGCATCCGGCTGCCTCGGGTGTTGGAGTGGCAGCGGGCATCGTGATGGCCGGCCTCGTCTATCAGTTTGCGAAAATCCTGTATTCGCAACAAGCGTCGAGCGAGCTCCAGATGACCGTCCTCATCGGCCGGACGGCCGAAGTGTCGGTGGCTATTCCCGCCGACGGCGTGGGTCAGGTCGCAGTGAGCGTCTCGGGAGAGCGTACCGAGCATCTCGCGAGATCGAAGGACGGGCGCGCGCTGCCGCGCGGCAGTGAAGTCACCATCACGGCGCTCAGAGGTGATTCGGTCGTCGTGAGCCAGGTTTCGGGAGGTCTCTCATGAATCCACTCGACATCTTGAGGCTCGAGTCTTCCGCCGTTCTCGTCGCGCTTGCCGTACTTCTGGGACTTCTCGGGATCTTCGCGGCGATGGCGCTGTTCGCGCGGAACTACATCAAAGTGCCGCCGTCGGAGGTGGCGATCTTCTACGGCCGCAAGCACGCGCTCATGGACGAGAAAGGGAACCGCGCCATGGTCGGGTTCCGCATTGTCCGTGGAGGCGCAGCCTTACGCGTCCCGGTCCTCGAGGACGTGGCCTATCTGTCGCTGAACATCATTTCGATCCCGCTGCGCATCCAGCGCGCCTATACCAAGGAAGGCGTGGCGGTCACCGTCGAGGCGGTGGCTAACGTCAAGATTGCCAGCGATGACATCTCGCTCCGCGGTGCGTCGGAGCGTTTTCTCGGGATGACCACCGAGCAGATCAAAGGTGTCATCTTCCAGACACTCGAAGGCCACCTGCGCGCGATACTCGGCACGTTGACCGTCGAAGAGATCAACGCCGACAGACAGGCCTTCGCGCAGAAGATGACAGACGAGGCCGCCGTCGATCTCAAGAAGATGGGCGTCAACATCGACATCCTGACGATTCAGCAGATCAGCGACGAGCAGGGCTATCTCGATGCCCTTGGCAAGCGGCGGACCGCCGAGGTCAAGCGTGACGCGGTCGTCGGCGAGGCACTCGCCCAGCGAGACGCGATGATCAAATCGGCGATGGCCGACCAGGAGGGCAAGACCAAGCGCTACGAAGCCGACGTCGCCATTGCACAGTCGTTACGCGACAAGGAGTCGCGGCAGGCGGAGTTCGACGCAGCGGTACAGGCCAAGCAGGCAGAAGCCGAGCAGGCCGGGCCGCTGGCCACCGCGATCGCCCGTCAGAAGGTCACCGAACAGGAAACGCGCATCGACCAGGTCCGCAAGCAGCAGGAAGTGCTCGTTCAGGCGCAGGAAGCGGCGCGCCGGGAGCAGGAACTGCAGGCGACGGTCGTCAAGCCCGCCGAAGCGGAGCGACAGGCGGCTATCCTTCGCGCCGAAGGCTTGAAACAGGCGACAGTCATCCGTGCCGAGGCGACGCAGAAGGAGCTGGAATTCGAGGGCGCCGGCGAGGCAGCCAAAATCGAGAAGATCGGCAGGGCGGAGGCCGCTAAAGTGCTTGCAGTGGGAGAGGCGGAAGCCGAAGTCATCAAGAAGAAACTTCTTGCCGAGGCGGAAGGGCTTCAGAAAAAAGCTGAGGCGTGGAAGAATTTCAACGACGCGGCTGTCATCAACATGGTCGTTGACAAGATGCCGGAGCTCGCACAGGCATTTGCCACGCAGCTCGCGGGCATCGACAAGATCAACATCATTGAAATGGGCAACGGTCATGGCACGGCAGGCTCGGGGGGCGTGAGCAAAGTCCTGGGCACGGTCGGAGGCGGGATGACGGCGATGCTGTCCATGTTGAAGGATCAGTTCGGCGTCGACATCGCCAGACTGATGGAAGCGAAGACAGAGGCCGCAGCGGTCGATGCCGAAAAAAGATCCGGGAAACGGCCAGAAGGAACGCAAGTTACCAAAGAAGCCTAGCGAGCGCTTTTCAGTTGTACGTAGTGTCCGGCTTTAGCCGGACCAAGTAAGCGTCCCCGCCGAGCAGTTGGGTGCAGTCAGGCGTGGCGTGTCGGCCGCGATATAGCGAACGCGGCCCGGACGGTCTAGCGCGAGGGTCGGCGTGCTCCGTGACGAGTGGCCTGCTCGAACGCGTGGGCCAATTGCAGGACACTCCACTCATCCCGATGGCGGCCGACGATCTGCAAGCCAACCGGTAATCCGGTTTTGGAAAATCCAGCCGGCACAGATATCGCCGGGTTCGACATCATCGTTACGTACCAGCACGACCGCATCCAGTCGATGTACGACCTCATCGAGGTGCCGGCAATCTCGGTGGGATACGGCGTGTCCACGTCAAACGGCTCCACCTGTGTGACGGGAAGGATGAAGTACTCATAGCGCTCGAAGAACTGCCGGCTCTGGTCGTACATGCGCGCCTGTCGCGCCTGTGCGCGACCGACATCCGCGGCGGTTGCGCGCTCGGCCTGCGCCACTTCGAACTTGATGGTGTCCTTCACCCACTCCGGTCGTTGCCGCACGAGCGGTGCATACACGGGATGATTAGCAGCGTAGCGAAGCAGCGGAAACGCCTCATCAAGATCGGTGAAATCCGGCTCCGCTTCTTCGACCACGCAACCCAGATCTTCGAAGACCTTCCGATTGAGGTTCACGACCCGGCGGATCTCCGGCTCGAAGGGAATCCCGCCCAAATCTTTCCACCACGCAACTCTGACACCTTTCAGGTTTCTCCCGAGCGGAGCCCGGAAGCGCGCAGGGTCTTCCTGAATCGAGAGCGGACTTCGAGCATCCGGTCCCGCGATCGCACTGAGAAACAGCGCGACATCGGCCACCGTTCGCGCGATCGGTCCAGATACCGAGAGGGGCAACCACGACGTCGACTCGTTGGTGACACGGCCGGGTGACGGCCGGAGTCCGACGACATTACAGAACGCCGGTGGATTGCGGAGGGAGCCGCCCATATCGCTGCCATCTGCAATCGGCAACATCCGCGCGGCAACGGCCACAGCGGCCCCGCCGCTGCTGCCCCCGCAGGTCTTCGTCAGGTCATACGGATTGCGCGTCGCGCCGAAAATCGCGTTGAACGTTTGTGAGCCCGCGCCAAACTCGGGTGTGTTGGTCTTGCCCACAGTGATGGCGCCAGCTGCGCGCATCCTCGTCACGAGGAGCGCGTCTCGCGTCGGTACGTTGTCGCGGAGGAACTGCGATCCACGGGTCGTACGAATGCCCGCGGTGTCCACGAGGTCTTTGTGGGCCACCGGCAGGCCGTGCAACACGCCAACCGGAGCACGGCGCAGGATTGATTCGTCTGCCTTGGAGGCAACCGCCATCGCCTGTTCCGCCACGAGCGTGACGATGGCGTTGACCTTCGGATTGAGACGCTCGATTTGCGCAAGGTGTGCGGTCATCACTTCGCGCGCCGACACCTGCTTTCGTGCAAGCCGACCGACCAGTTCGACAGCGCTCATCTCACAAAGTTCCGGTCCACTTGGTTGCTGCGGTGTTTGAGCGGAGCTGGCCGTTGCGCCGAGCAGTTGATGGAGTGCCGTAAAGGCGCTTCCAGCTGCCAGCGTGGCGCCGAAGCGCCTGCGGCTGATTCGCGCGTTCGGATCATGGTCGCTCATAGGTGCCGCATCTTGCCACAGATCGGTCATCGGAGAGGCGGCTGGGAACTTTCCAGGATCTGCATGCGGATCAGAAGATGGTTCGCGTAGTGGAAAGAATCCACGAGGCCGACACCGAACGCGACAACAGCCAGCGCTAACGCGGCAGCGGTGGCCCAGTGATGCGGCTTGAACTCACGCCACGACGGGGCGACGACCGCCAGCGCGAGGAGGGCGGCAATCACGACAATCGCATCGAAGCTGGCCCGCTGCCAGTAGCTCCCTCCCAGGTGAACCCACATCCCGAACTCGTCGAAGGTCAGGGCGAGGCCGACCCCGTACAGGCGGGCACACCATCGCTTCGCGCGTGGACCAGGAGTGCCCAGCAACAGGTACGCGCCAACGGCGGAGAGCAGAAAGATGCCGTAGTTCAAATGGTGCACGTGCGTGCCGCCGAGATGAAGATAGATGTCAGGAATCCGGCGAGCGACGATCAAGAACACGATGAGCCGTGCAGCGATGAACGTAAAGAGAAACGGGACGAGGATATGCCGCGCGAGATTCGAGCTGGTCACCGACCCCTATGCGTTTTCAGTGTCGATTGAACGGTATGCGACTGCGCCGATGAGGGCGCCGGCGATGGGCGCTGCCCAGAACAGCCATAGCTGCTGGACGGCCCAGCCGCCAACGAACAGTGCGACACCCGTGCTGCGAGCGGGATTCACCGATGTGTTCGTCACCGGGATGCTGATCAAGTGGATGAGCGTGAGTCCCAGGCCGATCGCCATCGGGGCGAATCCAACGGGCGCGCGGCGACTGGTGGCGCCCATGATGATCGCCAGGAACATCATCGTCATCACGACCTCGGTGACGAGAGCCGCGAACAACGAGTAGCCGCCCGGCGAGTGAGCGCCGTAGCCGTTCGATGCAAAGCCGGACGCGAGATCGAATCCGGGTTTGCCGCTGGCAATCAGATACAGGACGCCGCCCGCGACGACGGCCCCGAGCACTTGAGCCACGACGTAGGGCGCAAGATCCTTCGCCGGAAACCGGCCTCCCGCGACGAGCCCAATCGAGACGGCCGGGTTGAAGTGTCCACCCGAGATGTGGCCCACCGCGTAGGCCATCGACAGCACCGTCAATCCGAAGGCAAGCGAGACGCCGAGCAGGCCAATGCCCACTTCGGGGAACGTCGCCGCCAGCACCGCGCTGCCGCACCCCCCTAGCACCAGCCAGAACGTACCGATGAATTCGGCGCCGAATCGTCGTTTCATGTCGAAACAGATTAGCAACAGAGGTCGTGATGGTTCGGACCGATATCGCACGATTGTTATAATGTGCGCTCACAAACGCACGCCCAGTCCGGGCGATCGGTGATGGACCCTCCTTATGATCGCGATCATGTGGCAGTTCGACGTCAAGAAGGGACGCGAGAACGAATTCGAGCAGTTGTACGGCGTCGAGGGGGAATGGACCGCGATGAATCGCCACACGCGGTCCTATCTCGGCAGTTCCTTCCTTCATGACCAGAACAAGTCGTCCCGCTACATCGTCATCGAATACTGGAGCGAGATGATCGTGTACGAGCAGCATCGGGCGTTCCGCTCTGACGCGATCACGTCTCTCGAAGAGCGCAGTGCGGCGCTTGTCGAGTCGGTCGAGCCGCTCGGCATCTTCACGGCACTCGATGTGCCCGATCGCTCTGGCCCGACCTGGTCACAGCGACGATAAATCTGTTTCCCGGGACCTTATGGCTTGAGTCCAAGTCGTCCTGCCAGTTGGCGTTTCGCCATGTCGACCAGCACGAGATACGCAAGGGTCGTGGGAATCAGAAACGCAAAATAGGAAATCGGCAGCCTGGTAAACCCGAGAAACGCGGCCAGCGGTGTCACCGGCAGCACCGCACCGATGGCGACGACGACGAGCGTCGTCATCGTCAACGCCCTGCTCGGGTGGCTCCGAAACGGGTTCGCCATGGTGCGGATGACGAAGAGCACCAGCGTCTGGGTTGCGAGCGATTCGACGAACCAGCCTGTGTGGAACAACGATTCGCCCGCGTGAAAATAGTGCAGCAGCACGTAGAACGTGAGGAAGTCGAAAATCGAGCTGATCGGCCCGATGAACAGCATGAAGTCGCGAACGACGCGCATATCCCACCGCTGCGGCCGCCGAAGGTACGCGTCATCGACGTTGTCGCTGGGGATCGTGATTTGGGCCAGGTCGTACAGAAAGCTGTTCAAAAGGATCTGTGTCGGCAGCATGGGCAGGAACGGCAGGAACACGGAGGCCGCCGCCATGCTGAACATGTTGCCGAAGTTCGAGCTCGTTCCCATCAGCAAGTACTTCATCATGTTGCCGGACGCGCGGCGCCCTTCGAGAATCCCGCGGTGCAGGACGCGGAGGCCGCGTTGTCCCAGAATGATATCTGCGGCCTCGCGCGCGACGTCGGCAGCCGTCATCACGGACAAGCCGACGTCCGCGCTGTGCAGGGAAGGCGCGTCATTGATGCCGTCGCCTATGAATCCCACGACGTGCCCTCGGCGCTTCAATGCAAGGATGATCCGGTTTTTTTGTGCCGGCGAGACGCGCGCGAACAGCGTTGCCTGTTCCGCCGCATGACCGAGTGCGGCGTCGTCGGTGCGTTCGATGTCGTCGCCTGTCAGTATTTGCGGTTCGTCCAGCGCGACGGCACGACAGAGGTGCCGCGCGACCCGCTCGTTGTCGCCCGTCAGAATCTTGACCGTGATCCCGTCGCGCTTGAGTTGCGCCAGCACGTCCCCGACGTCAGGCAGGACGGGATCGGCGAAGCTGATGAAGCCCGCCAAAACCAGATCCATCTCATCGTCACGCGAGTAGGCAGCGCGCGTCTCCAGCCAGCGATAGGCGACGGCCAGGACGCGCAGCCCGTCCTCGCTCATGTGCTCGTGGACCGCGGCGCAGGCCTGCCTCGTCTTCGAGCTGAGCGGTGCGACCTGGCCTGCCGTTTCGAACGCGGTGGATTGTTCGAGGATCGATTCGGGCGCTCCCTTGGCAATCAGGAGTCTGCGACTATTCTCGCCCGGCACGTCCATCACCACAGACAGACGGCGACGCTCGAAATCGAAGGGAATCTCGTCCACCTTCTGATAGCCCGGCATATCGTCCACGGCCTTCTGAAGAATGGCGGTATCCAGGGGACTTCGGATACCGGTCTGGAACCGGCTATTGATCGAGGCGAGCGTGAACGGCCGTGGTGATTCCGAGCCCATCGGATCGACGGCCCGATCGAACTGCATCATCCCACTCGTCAGCGTTCCCGTCTTGTCGCTGCACAGTATGTCGATGCTGCCGAAGTCCTGAATAGCCGGCAGATGTTTAACGATCACCTGTTCGCGCGCCATCCGGAGTGCCCCTTGGGTGAGCGTGACGGCGCTGATCATCGGGAGGAACTCGGGCGTGAGGCCGACGCCCAGCGCCACGGCGAAGAGCAGCGTCTGGAACGCATCGTGCCTGAACGCGATGCCCATCAACACGATGAACAGAACAAGCATTACGGTGGTCCGAAGGATCAGCCAACTGAATCGCCGCAGACCGTGCTCGAACTCCGTCTCCGGCGCCCGGCGCTGTAACCGCACGGCGATGTCGCCAAACTTCGTGTTCGGCCCCGTCGCGGTCGCCAACGCCCTTCCGGTGCCGCTGACGACCGAGGTGCCCAGGAAGACGAGCTCGGAAGTGGTCTTGTCGGCGGGAAAGGACTCGCCGGTCAACATCGATTGCTGAACGGAGAGATCTCGTGACTCGAGCAGCTGTGCATCGGCCGGCACGAGATCTCCGGCTGCCAACCGGAACACATCGCCGGGCACGACGTTTCGCATCGGGGTCTCGACCCAGGTTCCGTCACGGAGTACGGTAGCGGTAGGGGTGACTGACGATCGGAGTCGTTCCGCCGCCTGCTGTGAACGATAGGATTGCCAGAAATTGATCACGACGCCCAGTACCACCATCGTCACGATGATCAAGGCATCGACTCGCTGTCGGAGTACGCCGGAGATCGCGCTCGCCACGAGCAGGATGATGACGAGAGGGTTGGCGAAGAGCTGCAGCAGTTGAACGACGACTGAGAGGCGCCGGACGGGAGCCGGCTCGTTCGGGCCGTACACGGCGAGACGATGTGCAGCCTCGGCACCCGTCAGGCCGAACGGTGTCGAAGGCGTTGTAGACACCGGGGTTGTGGATACCGGGCCGGAAACCGAACGACCGACGAGGCGACGAGAGCACCAATATCCCGGCAGCAACGGCAGCCAGAAGCTGAAACCGCGAAAAAGCAATGTCGCGGAGAGGGCGACTGCCGTATCCACCCCGACCATTCGCAGCATCAGCACCAATGTCGCTTCAAATGTGCCGAGCCCGCCTGGCACGAGTCCCACTGTCTGAAACAGACTGGCAATCATGAAACTTGCGAAGACGCCGCTGACGGACACCGTTGCTCCCAGCGCACGAATGACCGTCCAGATCGTGGCCGCATCGAGGAGCATGATGGCGACTTGAAGCCCGATCGTTTCGGCAAGCACGCGCGGGCTTTGGACGAGTCGCGCATCGGCGCTGGCGAGGTAGGCGAAGAGCGTCCCAATCGCCGGAATCTTCACGATCGGTCCCAGATGCCGTCCGCCGCGCTGCCCAGGGAGAACCAGGATCCCCGCGCCGAGTCCCAGCGAGAAGATCAGGAAGAGCACAGCGGTCACCATCACGAGAGCACTGCTGTTGCCGCGCGAGATCAGAATGACGAGGGCGCCCGAGAGCGTCACGACGTAGGCCAGATGGTAAGAGGCAATGTTGACGACGACTGCCGCATGGATCGCGGGAGCCGCCAGTCGCCGATGCTCGAGCGCTTTGGCAACCAGGATGCTGCTGCTGAGACCGGCCGAGGGAAGCGTCTGGTAGGCGAACAGTTTGGCGAGGCCAAGTTCGAACGCCGTCCTTCCAGCCAGGTGATAGCCGGCGGCGGCGCTGACTCGGCGCCAGATCCACCCCTGCGCCACGTATGTTGCCGCCTGCAGGGCCAGCGCCCAACCCAGCCATTGCGGCTGAGCGCGTTCCGTCAGGCGCACGAATGCCCGTTCCTCTGAGAAGTGGAGTGCTGCGGCGACGACGACAGCCAGTAGCGCGGCGCCGAGGATCCACGACAGCCACTCTGCCTGTTTCGTCGCGATATGTCGTGACTCTGGTGAGCGATCGCGACGTTTATGCGTGAGAAATGCGTGAAAAAACTCGGTTAGCACACGAACCGCGACGAAGTAGGGCACAAGACGTGCCTACAATCGCGGGCCGCCGCTCGATGCTTATGACTGCGTCAGAAAGTCAATCGCGAGGTTGGCAAGAGCGCGAACGCCTAGCGGCAGCACCCCCTCATCCACGTCAAAAAGCGGCGAGTGATTCGCTGGCGCGGTCGCAGGGTTCACACCTTTCCTATTCGATCCGAGAAAGATGAACAAGCCTGGCGTCCGTTGAGCGAAGAACGAAAAATCCTCTGAGACTGTCACCACGGATTGTTCGGACACCATGTCCGCTCCGGCCACGCGCCGCAGAGTCGAAAGCATCGTGTTGGTGAGCCCGGGATCGTTGATGGTGACAGGATACTGGCGGGTGATCACGACATTCGCTGTGGCACCGGCGCTCGCTGCGATCGACTCGGCCGTCAGCCTGATCCGTCGATGCAGGTCTTCCTGGATGTCGGGGTTGAATGTGCGGATGGTTCCGTCAAGCTGCACTTCGTCGGGGATGATGTTGAACCGAATGCCGCCGTGGATGCTGCCGATCGTCAGAATCGAGGGCGCCTTGGTGACGTCGAGCTGACGGCTCGCGATCGTTTGAAGCGCAAGAACAATCTGGGAGCTCACGACAATCGGATCCACACCGGCCCAGGGTGCCGCGCCGTGAGTCTGCTTGCCCCTCACGGTGATTCGAAGCAGATCTGAACCGGCCATCAGTGCTCCGGACCGGTAGGAAATGTGTCCCACATTGCCGGCGCCCCACACGTGCAGACCGAAGACGGCGTCCGGCTTCGGATTGTCGAAGGCGCCTTCCTTGATCATCAGTTGCGCGCCCCCTTCCTCTCCGCTGGGCGCTCCCTCTTCCGCCGGCTGAAAGAGGAATTTCACGGTTCCCGGCAGCTGGTCCTTCATCCCAGCGAGGATTTCGGCGACGCCCATGAGGATAGCCACGTGGTTGTCGTGACCGCAGGCGTGCATCACGCCGACTTCCTGCCCGTTGTACGTCGCCTTCACCTTTGACGCAAAGGGCAGAGCAACCTGCTCGGTGACCGGCAATCCGTCCATGTCTGCCCGGAGCGCCACCACCTTGCCCGGGCGGCCGCCTCGAAGGACACCGACGACGCCGGTGTGTGCGATGCCGGCTCGAACCTCGATCCCGAGACCTCGCAGATGATCGGCCACGATCTTCGCCGTGCGTGTCTCACGATTCCCCAGCTCTGGATGCTCGTGAAAGTCGCGACGCCACGTCACCACTTTGCCGGCGACCAGTTTTTCGCGACGATCGATTTCTACCGGAAGGGAATTCTGCGCCCCGGTGCCGCTGCCGAGAAGGGTGAGCAGAAAGATGACGCAAACGGCACGTTTCATAGCAGAAGCATACGGCATAATGGAACGTGCCTCCACACCATGACTTCCCAGCAATGGGCGCGCGTCAAAGACGTGTTTCACGCGGCGCTCGAGCGCGACACTGACGAGCGGCGTGCGTTCGTTGCCGAGGCAACCGCGGGCGACGAGTCGGTTCGCTCAGAGGTCGAGCGTCTGCTCGACGCGCACCTTCAATCCTCTGGCTTTATTGAGCAGCCGGCCTTCGAGACCCTCCTGAGCGGCCGCGTCATCAGCCACTACGAGATCGGGCGCTTCCTCGGCAGCGGCGGCATGGGGCACGTCTATGCCGCGCGCGACGTCGAGCTCGGCCGCGAGGTCGCGCTGAAGATGGCGTCGTTCGACAGCGAAGACGCGCAGTCGCGGCTCCGCCGCGAGGCGCAGCACGCGTCGCGGCTGAGCCATCCGAACGTCTGCCACATCTACGACGTCGGCCGTGCCGATGGCCAGCTGTTCGTCGTGATGGAGCTCGTGCAGGGACGATCGCTGGCGGATCTGTTGCGAGAGGGGCCGCTGTCGATGGTTGACGCGAGGCGGTACGGAATGGAGATCGCCGACGCGCTCGCACACGCGCACGAACACGGCGTGATACACCGCGATCTGAAGACCACCAACGTGATGATTACGCCGAAGCGCGGCGCGAAGGTGCTCGATTTCGGCCTCGCGCGGACGATCGACACGCACCAGATCGATGTGCTCTCGCACTCGCAGCGCTCGTTGACCAACGAAGGGATGATTGCCGGCACGCTGCCGTACATGGCGCCGGAGCTGCTGCGAGGGCAACGGGGCGACGAGCGTGCAGACATCTGGGCACTCGGCGTATTGCTGTATGAAATGGTGACCGGCCGCCGCCCGTTCACGGGCGCGACCGGGTTTGAATTGAGCGCGGCCATTCTGCATCAGCCGCCGGAGACGTTGCCGTCGAGCCTGTCCGCATCGATGCGCGCGATCATCTTGCGATGCCTGGAGAAGAATCCGGGCGTTCGGTATCAGCGGGCGGCCGACGTGCACCGGGCTCTCGAGGAAGTGAAAGAGCCAACGGCGTCTGACCCCGCTAACGCTCGCCGGGGTCAGACCCCAAGAAGGTTGAGCCTTCCGCTCGTCGTCATCGTCCTCATGGTCGCGGCCATTGCGGTGTATGCCATCAGATCGTCTCGGATTGGCAATGCATTCAGCAACGTGCAGGGCTATTCGTTGCTGGAAGCTGGTTCGTTTGAACAGGCGATCGAACAATTTCAGGGCGTCGCGAACGATTCGCCGAACGAAGCGAACGCCTGGGACAGCCTGGGCGAGGGATATCTCGCCAACGGCATGCCGGACAAAGCGCTCGAGGCGTACTCCCGTGCCCTCGCCATCGATCCGGCCTTCGAGGCCTCGATTCTCGGCCGGGGCCTGGCGTTGGCGGCGCTTGGCCGGTACGACGAGGCCCTGGAGAAAGCCTCGCCGGACTTTAGAATCCAGGCGTTCCTGTTGTCGCGGGTTGGTCGATACCGCGAGGCCGCAGAGGTTCTCGACAAGGGCCGACGTGAAGATACGGACGCCGAGGTCAACGCGAGCGCATTGTTGACCCTGGCGTGGATGCTGATCGAACAGAAGCAATACGTGCGGGCTCTGGATGAAGTGCGTGCGGCCGAGAAAGTGCTTGCCGGCCAGCAAAAGCACCCGATGCTGGTCCTCGGCGACTTCATCGGCGGTGTCGCTGAAATTGGTGCCGGACATGTGCAGAACGCCGTCGCGAGCCTCACGTTGCAGAGGGCACATCACGACAGCGACGATGGTGTCGAATCGAAGTGGGTTGCCTTGCTGGAAGCCGAGATTGCGCTTGCGCAAGGCCAGGACGATCGCGCGATATCGAGCTTTAAAGCGGCGCAAAAGCCGGCGTGGCGGACGCTCGGAAACGACGCGTCGACGGTGTTTGCGACCAACCTGCCGTCGCGACACGGCCCGGCTCGCGTGGAGATCGCGCGTGGAAATCACGCGGCTGCCATCGAAGAGTACAGACGTCTGACAGCCGTCGGGCCGGCCCGCCGGTCTTCTGCAGGTACTCGATCCCCGCGACATTCTGGAGCTGGCCCGCCTGTTGGAGAAGACCGGGGACGAGACCGGCGCGCGTATCGAGTACGAGCGTTTCCTGAAGTTGTGGGCGAATGCTGATGCGGGCCTGCCGGAGCTGACCGAAGCCAAGCGACTGCTCACAGCCGCTCGCTAGAGCGCTTTTCAGTAGTACGTAGTGTCCGGCTTTAGCCGGACCGAGTAAACGTCCCGAAGGCATTTGGGTTGGCTTTGCTGCATCGCGAAGCCGAAGCTCCGGGGCCGGACGCGCGCTGCGAAGCCCGACGGTGACCGCCCGACGCGAGGTCCCTGACGTCGCTCGGTCAACCTCGCTCGATTCCCCGAGGCTTCTCGCTGAAAGCATATAGACCACCGGCGAGGACTTCCGCTTCGCGTTGGAAGCGCGCCAGCCGTTCCGCATTCGCAGCCACCGATACCGCCAGCGCCAATCTGGACAGTCACCTCATAGGGGCCGAGGCGAGTACCGGGAGTCAGCGCCAATTTGCGTGGATTATGGGACGTCAGCCGCGCGCCGCGCGCAGCAGTCGGTTGGCAAGCGCCTCGACGGCGTCCCGAAGACCTTCCGGCTCTCTGATTTCATAGTGCGTCCGATCTTGAATGGCGCTGGAAATGAGGACAGCATGTTCGTCCGCGTATTCAATCCCACGCCGGCACACTGGGCGATCTACTCGGCGGACACTCGGCACGGTGTGCTGCATGCACCCGTCGTCGGGTCGTTCGCCGGCGACCAGGGCGTGTTCGAAGGCACGGATACATTTGAAGATCGTCCGATCTGCGTCCGTTGTGTCTGGTCGCGCATTACAACGGTATCGCCCCGCTGGGAGCAGGCATTCTCAGAGGACGGCGGCAAGACCTGGGAAACAAACTGGGTGATGGATTTCACGCGCATCCGATCGGTGCAGATTCGTGTTATCGCGTGAACTTGTAAGGTCCGCGCTAAAATCTGTTTGGAGAGGTTTATGGAGACATTCCGCGACTACGAGCACGCGCGGCCGCGGGTCGAAGAGTTTTATGAGTTGAACCATACCCGGCAGACCCTGGCATTTGTGATCGACAAGAAACGGGAGTACCTGTCGCTGGACCGAAAGACGATGACGGTTTGGCAGGCGCTCGACTTTCTCAACACCCTGGTTGACGACAGCGATCCCGACGTCGAGTTCACGCAAATCGAGCATGCGCTGCAGACTGCAGAGGCCATCCGCGCGGCCGACCAGCCGCGCTGGTTCATCGCCACCGGCCTGGTCCACGATCTCGGCAAGATCCTGTGTCTTTTCGGCGAGCCGCAATGGGCAGTTGTCGGCGACACATTCCCCGTCGGGTGCGGCTGGTCTTCCAAGATCGTGTACCACCATTTTTTTCGGGACAATCCAGATGCGCACGTCGCGGCGTATCAGACTGAGAACGGCATATACGAATCTGGTTGTGGCCTCGACAAGGTTCACATGTCGTGGGGTCACGACGAGTACATCTATCAGGTCGTGAAGGATTGCCTGCCGGACGAAGCGCTGTACATGCTGCGCTACCACTCGTTCTACCCCTGGCACAAAGAAGGCGAGTACTCCAACCTGATCAACGACGCGGATCGCAGCATGGTGAAATGGGTGCGCGCGTTCAACCGCTTTGATCTCTACTCGAAGGGAGCGTCGCGACCCAACGTAACGGAGCTCATGCCGTACTACCAGACGCTCGCGGACGAGTTCTTTCCCGACCCCCTGCGCTGGTAAGGGCCGTCGTTCTACAATAGCGCCGACGTGAATGGCGGAAGCGAAAGCGGGAGGTCCAGAATGAGCCGATTGTGCATGGCAATCCTGATGGCCGGAATCATCACTGGCACGACTCTGGTTGCAGGCCAAGGTGCCGCGCCGGTCGCGCCGGCTGCACAGACACCGGCGGCCCAGCCTGCGGGGCGCGGGAATCGGCCCCCGGCACCCACACGCGATCCGCGCACGCCGGGTTACGTCACCGCCACCAACGCTGTCGAGTTGCCGGACGGCGCGATTCCGCCGGTCGATGCGTATGGCAACTTCATCCTTGGTCCCACACACCCTGCGGCAGCGGCGATGACCGTGCAGGACGGCGTGCCTCGCGGGTTGATTCACACCTTCACGATGAGCTCGGCCGAGAGCAAGATCTATCCGGGCATCGCTCGGGCCGCCGGCACGCGGGCAGAGGTCGATCCGGCGAATCCCGCGAAGCGGATTGTCAACAGCGGTCCCGCACCCTACACCCGGCGCGTCGCCGTGTACATCCCCCAGCAATACGTGCCCGGCACCGTCGCGCCGTTCATCGTCGGTGCGGACGGACCCGACCAGATGCTGTTTACGGCCCTGGATACGCTCATCGCACAAAAGCGTGTTCCCGTGATGATTGCGATCTCGATCGCCAACGGCAGCGGCGATGCACAGGGGAGTCAGCGGGGCCTGGAATACGACACGATGTCGGGCCTCTATGCGCAGTTTGTCGAAACCGAAGTGCTGCCGCTTGTGGAGAAGCAGTACAACGTGAAGCTCACGAAGGATCCAAACGCCCGCGCGACGATGGGCTGCAGTTCCGGCGGCTCGGCGGCGCTGGCGATGGCGTGGTATCGCACCGATCTCTATCACCGCGTGCTGACGTATTCGGGCACGTACGTGAATCAGCAGTGGCCGTATAACGCCGAGACACCGGGCGGCGCCTGGGAGTTTCACAGAACGCTGATCCCGAAGAGCCCGGTCAAACCCATCCGCCTCTGGCTCCACGTCAGCGACCGGGACAACTTCAGCGAAAGCGACGGGATGCACGACTGGGTGCTCGCCAATCAGCACATGGCCAGGGTGCTGGCGGAAAAGCAGTACAAGTACCAGTTCGTCTTTGCGCGCAATGCCGGACACTGCGACCGCGCCGTGAAACAGCAGACGCTGCCCGCGGCGCTGGAATTTGTGTGGAAGGACTATCCCGTCAGCGGGGTCAGCAGCGCGCGATAGATGTGAGGGCATCATAGACGGCATGTCACCAGCTCGCGCGTACCGCGCCGGCGAGTCGCTCGAGGACTACTGCCGCGCGTGCAAAACCGATCGCATGCACACAGTCGTGGCGTCCGATCAGGACGGCCAGCCCATCCGCGTCGTCTGCGGCTTCTGCAGGAGCGAGCACAACTATCGCGGCGGACCACGAGTCGATGCGCACGGTTCGCAGCGGTCGACTTCCGCGCCCACACCCACGCCGCGCGGCGGCTCGCGCCCGCAACCCGGGCGCGAGCCATTTCCCGTTGTCAGCGAACGCGAAAGGATCGCACCATCCATGCCTTCTGATGCCTCGGTCGACTTCGAACTGCTCCTTCGGCGCATCATTCGCGAAGAGTGCGGGATCAGCTCGGTCACGCCGGCAGAGAAATGGCGCGGTGGCACGCTGGCGCTGCGGCCGGGTACGGCGGGGTTACAAGAAAAGACCTGGCCGATCGAGACCTTTTTTCACAAGATCGTGATGCTGCGAAACCGGCTGCGGTCGCTCGAACAGCACGTGAACGCGTCAGACCTGCCGGAGGATGTGAAGGTGAAGCTCCAGGGCTACATCACCGGATGTTACGGATCGATGACGAGCTTCAATGTGCTGTTCGCGGACGAGGATGACGAGTTCAAAGGCTCGGGAAGTGAATAAGCACTTCGAATTTTTCGTACCATCACGGCGAGCGTGTAGTACGTGAGGGCGACCAGCGCGCACATGACCGCGAGGTTTACTTGAAGAAATCGCGCGAGCGCCATCGCAACGGCAAAAATCACGCACAACGCCACGGCCGTCGCAGCTCCGCGCATGTTGAGGAGCGAATGGATCCCGCGTCGATCCTCTGCAAGCGTCAGTCGAAAGGTGCCGCCGGGAACGGGCGTCACGAGACTTCGTGCCGGACTTGTGCCGTTCGACGTGTCGCCGGACAGCCAACGAAACTCGAGGACGACCTGTTCGGCAGGTAACCCGACAGCGTCGGCATAGGTGCGGAGATGGGCCCGTCCGAACAGGCCACCGGGCCATTTGTCGATGTCGCCGCGCTCGAGCGATATCAGCAGGGACAGTGGAATCTTCGTGGAGTCTGCGATCGTCCGCAGGGCGACGCCGTTGCGCTCCCTTTCATTCCGCAGACGCTCGCCGAACTCGCGCTGGGCCGTGCTCATGGTCGATTGCCGGCCTGCCACCGCCGGCTAACGGCACCGAGCGTGTACAGCACGAAGCGAGTTGGTGGCGCCGACACCAATATTCTGCAACACGCGGCTGGGCTTCTGGGGGAGAGGCTCACGACGCCAATTGTCAGCGCTAACCATATTCCGTCGTGCAGCCGGGTGCAACAGGTTTGATGGCATGGCGTTGCGAGATTGGCGTCGCTTGACGGCAGGAAGCCGGACGCACAAAATCCGGGGTGCTCAGATGCACGGTCGAACGCTCTTCGCTCTCGCCCTCTATCTAACTGTGTGTGGCGGCGTCTGGGCAGCCCTCGACGCGCAGCGCGCCGGGTCGTTTATGGGATCGCCTGAGGATCCGGCAATCAGGTATTCAAGTACGCCGCTGAAGAACGCCGTCGTCGACGCGAACAGGAAGCTGCAAGAGGGAACCATTCAGCTCACCTACGAGGGCCGCGGCGGATTCCTGAGGTCGGCGCTCGATGCGCTCGAGATTCCGGTTGACTCGCAGTTGCTGGTCTTTTCGCGCGACAGCCTGCAGGGAAAGCTCATCAACGAACAGAATCCCCGTGCGCTCTATTTCAGCGATCGCGTCGCGCTCGGCTGGGTGCGTGATGGGGACTTTATCGAGGTCACCGCTCACGACGAATCCGCTGGCGTGGTGTTTTACACGCTCGAACAGCGCTCCGGCCCGCCGACGAGACCGCCCCAGTTCATCCGGACGTTCCGGTGCCTGGGATGTCACTCGACGGGCGATACGCTCGGCGTGCCCGGTCTGCTGATGTTCAGCACAACGTTGACCGATCAGTCTCTGGGCCCAGGCTTTCCACGCCGCATCGATCACACCGATGCCATGGCCCGACGATTTGGAGGCTGGTTCGTGACCGGCACGACCGGTTCGACGGCGCACATGGGGAACACCGTCGCCGGGCTTGCCGCCCGAGCTGGTCGCGAACTCCAGTCGACAGAGGGGCTGTTCGATGCGGATGGCTATCGCACGCTGTCGAGCGACATCGTTGCCCATCTGGTGTTCACGCACCAGGCAGGGATGACGAACCTTCTGACGCGGGCTGGTTGGGAGGCGCGCGCCGCGGATCCGTCGTTGCATCCGCCATTCACGTCCAGCCCTGAAGAAAGCGCTCGCGTGGCCAGCATGATGTTCGGCATCGCGAGCGAGGTCGTGGATTACTTGTTGTTCATCGACGAAACGAAGCTGACCGACCGTGTCCGGGGCGCGTCGGGCTTCGCCGAGCGGTTCTCGTCGATCGGGCCCCGCGACCGAAAGGGGCGCTCACTGCGGCAGCTCGATTTGAATCGGCGCCTGATGAAGTACCCCTGCAGCTTTTTGATCTACTCGCCGGCTTTCGACGCATTGCCAAGTGGCGCCAAGGACCCGATCTATCGTCGGCTCTGGGAAGTCCTCTCGGGACAGGAACGCGCCGAACGCTACCGGTCGGCGCTGTCGCTGGCAGACCGTCAGTCGATCGTCGAAATCCTGCGAGACACCAAGAAGGACCTCCCTACGTATTTTCAGAATGTGATCAGGTAGAGAATCAGCAGTATCGTTGCAGAAGTGAAATCAATTCAGGCGATCCTCACCGCAATCATCTTGTCGGGTACTCCGGCGTACGCGCAGGTGTCGTTCGACAGGCTGCGCGACCGCGGCCCCGGTATTCCGACGTCGCTCTTCGGCACCTACGTCGAGTCGGGGCAGCTGATTGTCTACCCGTTCTTCGAGTACTACAGGGACAACAATCTCGAATACGAGCCGTTCGAGCTGGGACACATCGACCGCACAGAGTTTCGCGGGCGTTACAGGGCGAGCGAAGGACTCATCTTCGTGGGCTACGGCATTTCGGAACGGCTCGCGGTCGAGTTCGAGATCGCCGGCATCTCCGCATCGCTGCAGAAGTCGCCCTTCGATGCATCGACACTGCCCGCGAGGCTCGAACAATCCGGTCTCGGAGACGTAGAAGGTCAGCTTCGCTGGCTGTGGCGGAAGGAAACGGACACCCGCCCCGAGCTGTTCAGCTATTTCGAGACCGTGATTCCATCGCAGGAAGTGAACTCTCTCATCGGCACGTCAGAATGGGAGTTCAAGCTTGGCTTCGGAGTCATTCGCGGGATGCGATGGGGCACCGTCACTGCTCGTGCGGCAGTGGGCAGCAGTGGCGGAACAGTGGAACCTGGTGAATACGCCGTCGAATACCTGAGGCGGCTTTCGAACCGGCTGCGGGTGTTCGGAGGCATCGAAGGGAGCCAGGATGAGGTTGAGCTCATCACCGAGGCCCAGGTGTTCTTCGCGCGAAATATCTACATGAAGCTGAACAATGCATTCGGCCTGACGTCAAAAGCGCCGGACTGGGCACCCGAAATCGGCGTGGTGTTCAAGTTCGACGTCCGCTAGACCAGCGCCGGGTACGTAGTGTCCGGCTTCAGCCGGACCGTCACCGGCGCTCGAGCACATACCCGAACGCATAGACGGTGCCGTCGTGTGTGCCGGCATGAACCTGGCTGTTGCTGGCCCAGATATTCGCCGGTGGCACCCACGACGTCATCGTCTTGCCGCTGTTCCATAACTCGCGACCCGTTCGCGAGTCGAATGCATACAGCACCGCCGCTCCCTGGGGCCGGCCGCTCGCGGCGGCAAAGACAACGTCGTTCACGACGATGGGCGCCGTGGGCACCGCAAGGTCACGTGACGTCCAGCCCTGTTGAAGCGATACCTTGCTGCCGTCCTGCACGATCCTGAACGCGATGATGGCGCGCGAGCTGGGCACGAGCAGCCACGGGGTGCCCGCAGGCTGCTCGAATGCCGCAAGCGCATCGGGCGCGACATTGCCGGCGAGCGATTCCGACGAGAAGAACGGTGTTGCGTGATTGGTTCCACCGAGCGCAGCGGCGTCGAGAAGGAAGATGCGCCCATCGCGCGTCGCGACGGCGACGATCTCGCGACCGGCAACGCTGACGACGACGGGTGTCGTCACAAACTCGGTCGCCGCACTCGAGAACCAGTCGGTTGGCTGTAGCGTCTTGGAATCGAGCGCGACGATCGCGTTTGCATATCCTCCCGCGCTCGGCGTGCCCGGGCCGACTGCCACGAGAATCAGGCCGCTCGCCGTGAATGCGAGATTGCCGACCGGGCTGCCGCCGTTCGTTTTCCACGAGCTGACGGTCTTTTTCTGTGCGTCCAGCGTGATCGCCCACACACCATTGGCGGCACCGCCGCATTCGTTGCTCGTACTGGTGTACAACACGTCTCCGATCGCCGTGAGATCCGAATAGCGCGCATTCGGAGGGAGAAATGGCACCGGCCCTTGCACATCGATGCCAGAGCTCTGCCCGAGCGTGTGCAGCGTGCCTGCGCTCGAGACGACGTAGACAGGTCCCGCGTACCGGCCGGCTTGAACACCGCCACCGCCACGAGCGGCCGGGATGGGCGACAGCCCGCGCAAACCGGCGCCTCCATCACGACGGGCAATCTCCATCGGAACGCCCTCGCCGGACAGCCCGATGCCGCCGCGGTATCCGCTGCGAGCAGGAGCCGGTGCAGGTAGCTGCAACGGCTCACGAACCAGACTGACGACGCGGCCGGCGGCACCGGTGATCCCTCCCGGACATCGAGGCGTCGGCGCCGGAAGCTGTGCATCGAAGCGACGGTGCCACACGGGAAATCCCGTGTCGTTGTCGACGGCGAACACGTTGTTCGACACGCCGGTCACGAACGATGCGGGCGTAAAGCCAATGAGCCCGTTCATCGTGACGCCCTGATTGAGAGAGGCCGCCTGACGAGGCGCATTCGCCAGTTTCTCGCGCCACAGAAACTCGAATCCCGGTTTCGAGAGGTTCTCGGCCGAGATGTTGGGATCCAGCCGAAGCCACGCGGTGCGTTGCGGATCGGCACTGGTGGCGGGCCAGTCGAAGCCGACGTTGCGTCCCTGGGCCCAGCCAACCGCGCTCGCGAGCGCGCAAATCACAGCGAGCGAATACTTGCGAGCATGACGCATCATCGGATTCCTCACTGCTTTACTCCGAAGGCGTAAATCATGCCGTCGAATGTCGTGATGAACGCGCGGCCGTTCGCGACGGTCAGGCCGCTGTAATGACTCCAGCCGGCGATCTCGTTGCCGCTATTCCAGAGCTCACGTCCCGTCAATGCGTCGAGCGCATAGAGCGTGGCGCGACGGGATCCCGGAATCCGCCGGTCGATGCCAGTGCTGAGGGCTCCGCCGATCTGGGGGCCGGCCGGGTCGTCGAACGCGCGGTCCGGAACAATCTGTGACGCGTCTTCGCCGCTGCCGTAGGTGAAGATGACGCCGTTGGCGACGATCGCATGTTCGGCCAGGTCCATGTCTCTCGAGAGCCATTGAGGAACGAGCTGCCACTTGCCGTCCCGTTCTTCGAGCGTGTAGGCCGCGACGCCGCCGTTCACGGGACGTGCATGCTCCACCGGTGCCATGAACGTGCGGCTGACCGGTCCGTAGAACGGCACGACGACCCATTGACGTCCTTTGGCATCCTGCCAGGCGGCCATTGCGCCCCAGATGCCCTTGCCGTCGAACGCCTGCGCGTCGTTGCAGAGCAGCGGCGTCGTTTGCAACGTGGTGCGGTTGTCCGATCCGCCAAGGTCGTCACGGTCGAGCAGCCACAGGCGGCATTCCTTGCTCGTCGCCACGAGAAATTTGCGTCCTCGATAGTCGAACGACATCGGCGAGACGTTCAGGTCGAGGTCGCGCCGGTACAGCCAGTTGGCGTTCGGCGGCGCAAAGTAGTCGACAAACTGTAACTGTTTGTTGGCATCCAGCTTCGCGGCCACGAGTGCGGTACCCAGGCTGTTTGTTTCGGCGACGAACGGCGCATCGCCGGTGCCCATGAAGACGCGGCCTTCCGGATCGACGGCGACGCCACGCCGGCCCCACATGCCGCCTCCGGCCGGTGCAAACACGCTCGACTTCCTGGTGGCGAGATCGTAGGAGAGGAACGCGTTGGTATTGCCCCCGCATCCCTGAGCCGTGGACGTATAGATGACGCCGTTGAACAGGTTCAACGCATACGGCTTGCCGTTGGGCCCGGCGAATTTCTCCGGTGGCGCGACATCGCCGCCCGTGGCGACGTCGAGCGTATGAAGACGGCCATCCCACGACAGCGCGTACATCGTGTACTTGCCTTTGGTCGGTGTGGTCGTGATGAGCGGTGCCGCAGTCTGGCCGCCCGGGCACAACACGCTGCCCACGCCGGTCGTGACCGAAGGGTAGATGCTGTCGAATTTCTTTTCCCAAATCATCTCACCCGTCGCGACGTCGATCGCGTACAGCTGGTCCGAAATACCGGCAAACACCGCCAGCTCGCGCGCACCGCGGGGCGTCGTGACGCCGGAGACGGTGACCGGCGCAAACAGGTTGTGCATCTGCCGCGGAGTGCTGTTGATCTTGGTCTTCCACAGCAGCTTCATGGAGCCGACGTTGGCGGTCGTGAAGATCCTTTCGTTCTTCAGCCAGCCGGTACGTCCGTTGTCGACGCCTTCGGTCAGGTAGTCCTCAGCGGAGAGGGACACGCCGGCGACGAGCACGAGAGCGAGGAACCATCTCATTTTTGCAACCTCAGCGGTGCGTAGGGTAGGGAGCCGTCTGGCTAAGTGTCAAGAAAAGTATAGTCGGCCTCCGAACCAGGCCATGCCTCTGGACTGCCGGCGCCCGCTTAGGTAGTTGATGGATGCCCTTGAAGGCGGACAGGAATACGAAACAGGAGATAAGGATCTCTTATCTCCTGTTTGCCTTCTCTCCGCGACTAGAACCTGAAGCGGAACTGCATCTGTATCGACCGCAGCGCTTGGGCAGCGGTAGCGGCGCCGAAGCCGGCAGTGGCGGGCGTCAGCGCCGTGCTCCTCAACGTGCCGTCGGCGTTGTACTGATTGTTTCGAATCGTCGTCGGATCGCTCGGGTTGTTCAGCTGCAGCTGGCTTTGCCGGGCGTTAATCACCACGCTGTTGAACACGTTGAACGCGTCGATGCGGAACTGAAACTCTCTCGAACCGCCGACACGGATATTGCGGGCGATCGCAAGATCCGTCGTGTGGTCCCAGCAACCGCTTAGAACGTTGGCGCCAGATTCGTTGCCCTTGCTGTTGTAGGTCGGCCCGGCAAATGCGGCCGCGTCGAATTGCGCGTACTGATTGCTCGAGCAACCCGAGCCAGGATCTCCAGGCACGCGAATGCGCGCCGTGTAATTGGGCGATCCGGTCAGGTTGACGTTCGCACCCGCGGTCTGGTAGGTGAAGGTGGCGTCGTACGGCGCACCTGAGCCCGCGGTAAAGATGCCCGAGAGCTGCCAGTCGTTGGCGATGGCGCGGACGACCCGCATGGCGCCCGTCGTGGATTCGATGTTGGGAAGATCCCACACGAAATTGCCCTTGATGAGGTGCCGGCGAAGCCCGACGTTCGACAGCAGCTCGTCGTTGGTCTCCTGATAGCTCGCGAGTCCAATCGTGCCGTCGGTGTTGTGAACGAGATGCTGAGGGGAGAGCGTGTTGCCTTCGAACCTCAAACCGAGCGTCCAGTTCACGCCGGCCTGCCAGCCATTGCGATAGCGGCGGTTGTACGACATCTGAATCGAATCGTAGTTGGTCTTGAACCGCGGAGACGTAAGAACAATCGGACCCAGGCCGCGGTAGGGACGCAGCAACTCTGTGGCAACGGCCATGGCGCCGGGAACCGTGCTTGCCGCGGCGGTCGGATCCTGATTCTGCGGAAGATACGCGGCACCGATGTCCGGAGCGTTGAGATCGAGCGGATTCTGGCCCGCAGGTGTGGAGATCGAACCGAACGCGATCGAGTTGTAGTTGTGGGTGCCGACATACGAGACGTCCAGCGACGAGTACCAGGGGAGGGTCATCTGGATCCCGGCGTTCCATTGAGTCGCCGCGCCGACCTCGGCGTTGTACTCGTGAATGAGCAGCACCGGAGGCGGTTGCAACGCGGAAGTACCCGCTGCAACGTTCTGAAGGGTCGAGTTGATGACGGTCGAGCCCTGTCCGGTGGGCGGGTTGCCGATCTGGCCGAAGATGGCATCACCTTGCGGCCGATCGTAGAACACGCCCACGCTGCCGCGAATAACGATGTTCTGCGTGCCCGAGATGTCGTAGGCGGCGCCGATACGCGGCCCGAACACGAGCGAATCTTCGACGTAGTTTTCTTTCGCGATCCCCTGGCCGGCCTGAATGATGCCGTTGGTAATCACGCCGGTATTGGGCACGATGGTGCCGATGGCAAATGAGGAGCCAGGGCCAAGCGACTGTTGTGTTCTCGGATCGATCGCCACCCGGTTGGCGGCAGGACACGTGCCACCTGACGTCGAACAACCCGGCAGGTAGAGCAGCGGCGCGCTGGCCCTCGACCATTGCTCGGGGAAGAAGTTCGAGGCCTGCTGCTTGATGTCGTACTGCGGTCCGTGGTGCGTGAAACGCATGCCGAGGTCGAGTGTCAGCTTCGGAGTGACTCGCCAGTTGTCCTGAATGAAGAAGTCCTTGTTGTAGTAACGGTAGTCGCCTTCATACAACTGGTTCTGCTGCTGGAAATTCTGGAAGACGCCAATGGCGGCATTCGAAAACGGGAAGCCCGTATCGAGCGGGTTGTTGCTGTCGTTCTGGAAGCTGACTCGGCCCTCGAAAGGCAGCGCCCCTTGAGTGACGGTACCGAGATTCTGAAGCTTCAAGCTGTCTTGCGACTGATAGCCGGCCTTGAAGGTGTGAGAGCCCCACAACTTGGTGATACTGATTGCCAGGTCCTTCGTGTTCTGCATGCACAGGAAGGTCGGGTAAATCAGACTTGGCGGCGAATTCGCGACGCGTCCACCCCACGTGAAGCTCGGCGCGAGGATGACACGCCCGTTCTGATAGAACGGCGCGTTCATTTCCTGGAGCACCTTTTCCTGATAGGAGCCCGGCGGCACGAGCCCGTTCTGATATAAGCGCGGGAAGTTGGAGAGGCCAACCGTTGCCGGATCCGTTCCAGGGCTGCTGAGCACGTTGCCCAACTGATTTCCCTGCGTCAAGCCCCAGGTGCCTTCGAGCACGGTTGAAGAGTTCAGCGTGTAGTTGACCGTGGCTGACGGAACGAGAATCGCCGGGAACTGGAACACGTTGTCGTTGTAACCCGGAATCGTTCCCGGGTTTGTCTGCACCGTAGCATTCTGACCCGCGTACTTCGCGCTGATGCGCAGCTTCGACGAGGTCTGGTAGTCAATCCGGACGACATGCTGGTAGGTGTTGCGGTCGCTGTCGGGTGCGACCGTCTCGAGGTTGTAGTTCGCTCCTGCAACGCTCACGTTTGGCTCGGGATAGCTCTTGAGGATGTTCATCCCGAGCCCATACAGCCGGTTCTGAGGAATCTTCCCAACGACGCCGCCATCCCGAAAACATCCACGAGTGTCTGCAGCCGTGCATGGCAGACCTGTTGATGAATCACGAATCAGGTTGAAGAGCGCTCCAGCGTTATCAGTGGTCTGCGAGAAGTCTCCCTGTCGCTCGAGCAGGGTCGGCACGCGGAAGCGATTGACCGCGCCGCCGATGGTGCGCGGCGAAAATTGTTCGGAGTAGAAGAAGAACAGTTTGTTGCTGCCACCCGGCTTGCCGACGGGGCCGCCGATTGTGTACCCCCAGTCCCGTTCCTTCGCCACCGCCTTGGCGTTGCCGTTCCGGATGTTTGCCCAGCTGTTCGAGTTCCAGTCCGAGTTGCGTTCGATGTCGTAGAAGGATCCTCGGAACTGGTTGGTTCCGCTCTTGGTGACGCCGGAAATCTGAATACCGGTCGAGCGGCCATACTCGGCTTGATACGCCGATGACACGACCTTCACTTCGGCGATGGCATCGGCGTTCAGCTCGAGTCCAGGCTGGTTGCCACCGGTGTTCACCGACGAAATGCCGTCGAGCATGTAGTTCGTCCTCGCACCGTCCATGCGGGCGAACCGATTGGTCCCGGTGCTGATGACGCCAGGCGCCAGCGTGGCAAACTGTCCGAAATAGCGAAGTGTAATCGGCAGGTTTTCAACCTGTTCCTTCGCCACCGTGAACGAGCGCTCACCCGTCTGTGCCTGAATCATCGGGGCATCGCCGGTGACGAGGATGGTTTCGGCGAGCTGGCCGACTTCGATGGTCATCGGTGGAACGGCCACGCGATCGCCGGGGCTCGCGGCAATGCCCTTCCTCTCCGACGTCCGGAAACCGTCCATCGATATTCTGATGGTGTAGGTATCGCCAGGGACGCTCGAGAAGACGAAGTCGCCCGCTTCATTCGACTGTGCCTCGAACGTCGTGCCGCGCGTTTCGCTGACGAGTGTGATGGTGGCCCCGGGAATCACACCGCCCTGGGTATCTTTGACGCTGCCGGCGATCGTGGCCGACGATTGTGCTGACGCTAACGACGCGATGGCCGTCACGAGGACGGCGATGGCTGCCACGATCGTGCACTTACACCTGCTCATTGTCATGGGGCCTCCGAGATAGAGAATGCTCGCCCAGGATCGGCGCCGACCAGGAAACCAGGGAATATGTTAGGAAACGGAAGAGATGCTGGCACAACCGCAGACGCGGATCAAGACAAAGCTCCCGTGAGGACGGGAGAACGTACGTAGGGCGGGTCCTGTAAGGCGGGTCTTATAAGACCGCCCAACTTTTTACTTCGCCGGTGCCGTCGCTGCCGGTTGTGTGCCTGGTAGATTGCCCTGCGACTCGACCAGCCGTCGCGCAAGATAGTTGACGACCTGCGCGTCGCCGCGTATCGCAGTGAGGTAGGCGGTGCGCAGCAACGCTTCCTTGCGCGCGCGAAGCGTCTCGGTGATGCGCTCGCGCAGGCCGGGTGTGGACAAATCGCGTTGGCCTGCGGGCTCGTGTGCGACCACGAGCACGAGGGTGTGGGCACCCCCTCCACCGACGACCCAGTTGACCGATCCTGGTGCTTTCTTCAGCACCGCGTCGCGCAGCTGCGGCGGGGCCTGCTTCAACCTCGACAATGGGACCAGGCCCAAGTCTCCGCCGCGCGGCGCGGACTCGGGATCCTCGGAATAGTCCATCGCCAGATCCGCGAAAGGCGCGCCGCCTTTCAGTTTCTCCATCAGCATCGCGGCTTTGGCTGCTGCGGCTTTCTCGTTGGCGGCATCGTCTCCGGTGCGATTCGCGATCTGCGCTTCGCGCCCCGGCGTGATCACGATCTGGGCGATGTGGTACGACTCTTCCGGAAGATTGAACTGCGCACGATTCGCCAGAAAGAAGTCGCTGACTTCCTGAGCGCTCACCGTGACCTTCGATCCGACTTCCTGCTCGATCAACTTCTGAGTGAGCAGCTCGCGCCGAAGTCCTTCCTGCATGTCGGCCGCCGTCAAGCCGCGTTGCTTCAGCTCCTGCTGAAAGGTTTCGTCAGGAATGTTCTTCTTCGCCGCCGCAAACGCCGTGTCGAGCTCGGCCGGGGGCACCTCCACTTTCAACTCCCGGGCCTTCGCCATCAGGATGTCCTGGAGGACGAGATCGTTCAGCAGGCCCAACTTGGCGGTGAGCTCCTCCTCGGTCGAGAGGGGCTGGGAGGCGTCCCGCATCCGCCGATACGCCTTCTCGACATCATCGCGCGAGATCTCGCGGCCGTTGACGGTCGCCCACACGTTGTCGGAGATCTTGGCGGCGGCGCCGCTCCTGGCGGCGGAGTCGCCCGGCATGCTGCAGTCAATGACATCGCAGCGAACACGCCCAGCACCGCGAGGAAGTTGCGATACAGGCAGGACGGCAGTTTCAGAGTTGGCATATTGTGCAAACAATCAATTCTACTCGCTGGAGCGGGTCCAGGTGTCTGGTGCTGAACGTTACCAGCGTACCGTCAGTTTGCCGCCCGAGCCACTCCTGGCGGCGGCGGGCGACTCGCCCGGCTTCGGCGGCCGATTGTATGCCTGGACAGGCCCACCCCGTACATAGTCGCCACTTTCGCCGTGAAGGGGACGTATGCTGGGCCCCTTAAAAAAGGTCCATCAACGCGGTTTCCGCTGCGTTGGGTGATGAAGTGTTCCGCCGCACGCCATCAATGCCGACGGCATTCTTGCGGCGCTCGAAGCGGGACGGCCGATGATGCAGCCGCTTCCGGCGAACGTATAAAAGGGTTCTAGGTTCTAAGTTCTAGGTTCTGGGTTCCGGTTACCGGGCCTTTCTGTAACCACCCATCAGAATCCAGTACGCGGGACTTGCGGTCATTTCGGAAGCGCTGCGAAGGAGGAATTCTTTCTTTTTCTGAACGCGCACGATCCCGTCTTTGAACAGGAGGTTAGGAGATCAGGAGGAATACGTTCTTTCTGAACGCGCCTGAGTTGCGTAGGGATGCATCAGGGGCCTTCATCGGAGGCATCGGCGCGTCGTCGTGTGATCGCTTTTTCCCGAATTCCTCCTGATCTCCTCATCTCTTGTTGGTATTTGTAATTTGGTTTCGAACAGCTTGGCAAGAGTGGTGGCGTCGCGCATGCTGTCATCGTCGGGATTCAAACTGAGGGGCGTATGCGCGGTCGATTGAGTACGGCGCATGACCATCGGGCGCCGAGTCATCCATAGCTTCACATGTCGCGATTCTCGCCGCTGCTCTTTCCCGCCCGCCGGACGAGCCGCCATTCGTCAGGCGCTTCCTGCTAGCACGATCGTTGCACTTGGTCGGCGACATCCGATCAGAAGGAGCCGCCGATGGTTACCCGTCAACACAGCAGCAGGACGACACGAGTACCAGACAAGCTCGAGCCCGCGGTTTCAATTACCCTGAATCTCAACGGCGCACCAGTAACGCTCGACGTCGTTCCGTGGACGACGCTGCTCGACGCCCTTCGCGAATCCCTTCACCTGACCGGTACTAAAAAAGGATGCGATCACGGCCAGTGCGGCGCGTGTACGGTTCTCGTCGACGGCAAACGCATCAATTCGTGCCTGGCGCTCGCGATCATGAAAGACGGCTCAACCGTGACGACGATCGAAGGGCTGTCGGATGGCGAAGTACTTCATCCGGTCCAGCAGGCGTTCGTCGATCACGATGCCTTTCAGTGCGGATACTGCACACCCGGCCAGATCTGTTCTGCCGTCGGCATGTTGAGAGAAGGACGGGCGAAGACGGCCGACGATATCCGCGAGCTGATGAGCGGCAACATCTGCCGGTGCGGTGCGTATCCGAACATTCTCGCTGCCATTCAACAGGCCATGGAGAGCGAGGAAGGGAGCGTCGAGCCGTGAACATTTTCTCCTACACACGACCCGCCGATGTCGCATCGGCGGTGCAGGAGGTGTCCGGAAACCGCCATGCGTCGATTATTGCCGGCGGGACCAATCTCATCGACCTGATGAAAGAGAACGTCGTGCGTCCCAGACGTCTGGTCGACATCACCCGGCTGCCGCTGAATCGCATTGAGCCACTCGACAATGGCGGCTTGCGGCTCGGCGCGCTCGTGACCAACGCCGACACGGCGTACAACGAGCAGGTGGAACGCCGCTACCCGCTCCTCTCGCGGGCGATCCTGTCGGGCGCATCACCTCAACTTCGCAACATGGCCACCAATGGCGGGAACCTGCTGCAACGCACGCGCTGTCCGTATTTCTACGACACGGCGACTCCCTGCAACAAGCGCGACCCTGGCGCCGGATGCTCGGCCCTCGATGGCTTCAACCGCATGCATGCGATTCTCGGGACGAGCGACTGGTGCATCGCCGTGCACCCGTCGGATATGTGTGTCGCGCTCGCCGCGCTCGACGCCGTGGTGCGCGTCACCGGCGAACACGGCGATCGAGCCATTCCGTTCACCGAGTTCCATCGTCTGCCTGGCGACAGACCACACGTCGAGACGACCCTGAGCGCCGACGAGATCATCACCTCGATCGATCTGCCCGCAAAGGGATTCGCCAATCATTACGCCTATCTGAAGGTGCGCGATCGCACGTCCTATGCATTTGCGCTCGTGTCTGTCGCAGTCGCCCTCGAGATGGATGGCGACACCATTACCGACACGCGGCTCGCGCTTGGCGGTGTGGCGCACAAACCGTGGCGAAACCTCGACGCCGAAGCGATGCTCAACGGCCTCGACGCGACGAGGGACCATTTCGAGGCCGTCGCGTACGCCATCGTGCGCGGCGCCAGGGGCTTTGGGCACAACACGTTCAAGATCGCGCTGGCGCAACGGGCAGTCGTGCGCGCCCTCCAGCATGCCGTCCGGATGGGGAGGAACGCATGACGACCACCTATATCGGCCAGCCGATCAGCCGCGTTGACGGCCGCGCCAAGGTAACCGGTGCTGCGACGTACGCGGCCGAGCACAACGTTCCAAACCTCGCGTACGGATTTGTGGTGTGCAGCACTGTGGCCCGGGGAAGAATCACACGCATCCATGCGCGCGATGCCCTCAGGCTTCCCGGCGTGATACAGGTCATCACGCACGAGAACGCTCCGCGCCTTCGTCCCGCCGATGACGGCTACGTCGACGAGGCCGGCTCGCCGGGCACGACCTTTCGGCCGCTGGCCGACAACGAGGTCAGATTCAGCGCTCAGCCTGTTGCGCTGGTTGTTGCCGAAAACATCGAACTGGCGAGCTATGCGGCGTCGCTGGTTCGGATCGAATACCGACGACAGGAGCACGAAACGGATCTGGAGGCAGTGCGTTCACACGCGTACGTGCCGAAGCAGCGACTCGTTCTCCCCCCGGTCCCGAAACCTCGCGGCAACGCCGCGAAAGCACTCGCGAGTGCCGCCCTGCAGATCGACGTCCAGTATCGGGCGCCGGTTGAGCATCACAATCCGATGGAGATGTATGCGACGACCGCCGTTTGGGAAGAGGACGGGACGCTGACTGTCTATGACAAGACACAGGGCGTGAAAAATGTTCAGGGCTACTTGTGTAACGTCTTTGGCTGTTCCGAGAAGGACATACGCGTGCTCTCGCCATTCGTCGGCGGCGCCTTCGGATCGGGATTGCGGCCGCAGTATCAGGTATTCCTGGCCTCGCTGGCGGCGCGGACGCTCCGACGCCCGGTGCGAGTGTCACTGACGCGCCAACAGATGTTCGGCCTCTCCTATCGCCCGGTCACGTGGCAGCGCGTGGCGCTCGGCGCCACCGCCGAGGGCAGGCTCGATTCTCTGATTCACGAATCCGTCTCGAACACGTCGCGATTCGAGGACTACAGCGAGAAGATTGTCCAATGGTCAGGCATGCTCTACCAGTGCGACAACGTCACACTTGATAGCAAGGTTGCGCAACTCGATCTCAACTCACCCGCCGACATGCGCGCGCCCGGGGCCTCCTGGGGTCTGTATGCGCTCGAATGCGCGATGGATGAGCTCGCGCTCAAACTTCGTATTGATCCGCTCGAGCTCAGGCTCAGGAACTACGCCGAGTCGGATCAGAACACCGGCCGACCGTTCTCGAGCAAGGCATTGCGCGAGTGCTACCGGCAGGGCGCAGAGCGGTTTGGCTGGTCGCGACGGAACGCTGAGCCGCGGTCGATGCGCAACGGCGACAAGCTCGTCGGGTGGGGTATGGCAACCGGCGCCTGGGAGGCTCCGCAGCTGGAAGCGTCCGCCACGTCGGTGTTGACCGCCGATGGCACGCTCACCGTATCGAGCGCGACGGCCGACATCGGAACAGGGACGTACACGATCATGACGCAGATCGCAGCGGAGGTACTCGGGCTGCCAATCGAGCGCGTCACGTTCAAGCTCGGCGATTCGTCGTTGCCGAAGGCACCCGTCGAGGGCGGATCGTTTACGGCGTCGACAGTGGGCTCGGCGGTGAAGGCCGTCTGCGAGAAGGTGCGCGAACGGCTATTGACTCTGGCACAGACCGTCGACAACTCGCCGCTCTCGGGTGTCGCACCGGACGACGTCACATTCTCCGATGGCCACATCTCGTTGCGGAGCGACCCATCCCGCTCGGTCTCATTTGCCGAGGTGATGCGTCATGCCGGCCTCGATACGATCGAAGAGGAAGCGACGACGACGGCTTCATCGACGGCGGAGCAGTACGGCTGCTACAGCCATTCGGCGGTGTTCGCAGAGGTGCACGTGGACGAGGAGCTGGGCACGATCCAGGTGACGAGGGTCGTCAGTGCTGTTGCGGCTGGCCGCATCCTGAACCCGAAGACGGCGCGGAGTCAGATACTCGGTGGAGTCGTCTGGGGCATCGGGATGGCGCTCGAAGAGGAAAGCGTGATCGATCAGGCTTTCGGGCGATTTGTGAACCACAATCTCGCGGAGTACCACGTCCCGGTCAACGCCGACATCCATGACATCGATGTCATCTTTGTCGAGGAGCCCGACGAGGTCGTCAATCCGCTCGGGGCGAAGGGCGTTGGCGAAATCGGCGTCATCGGAGTGGCGCCTGCAATCGCCAACGCGGTGTTTCACGCAACCGGCCGCCGGATCAGAAAACTGCCAATCACGCTGGACAAGTTGTTGTGAGCGCTACGGCCCGAACACGCCCTTGAGGAATCCTGGGAGCGGCTGGCCGCCCGCCGCTCCGACCGCCGGGATTTCGACCATCACATCGTCGGCAAGGCCATCGCCGTTCTTGTCTTTTGTCGAATTGGATCCGCCTGGATGTCCGTTCGGCACGAAGATCTGCGGGTGGTCAAACGGAGCCCGCTGATAGAGCACGCGCTCGTCGGTGAGGGTTTCCAGGAACGCCACGATCGCGTCGATCTCGTCGGGCGCGAGTACGGGTACGCCGAGCGGCTCGATAACCGTACCGTCGAGACCCAGGACCGGGAACACGTTTCCGCCGCGGCTGTAGAGCTCGACGACTTCGCGCAGCGTGCGCACGTCGCCATTGTGGAAGTATGGCGCGGTGAGAGCGACGTTGCGCAGCGATGGAATTTTGAACGCGCCTTCGACTCCGAACCCCTTGGTCACGTCCGCACCGTCGAAGGTGGCGGGCGGTGCACCAGGGAATAGCCTGCGCGTGAACGACAGTGGACCGAAGACATCGCTGGCGCCTACGCCGAGGTCGTCGTCGGTAGGCCGGATACCGATGTTGTTGAACCCTTTATCGATGACGTTGCCGTCCCGGTTCCGCGTGGGGGTTCCGCTGGTTGCGGCGGCGACCCGGCGCACCGACGCGTCGGTCAGCTCGTTCTGCTCATGGCAGTTCGAGCAGCGAACGTTCGTAGCGCCGCGCGTACGGTCGTTGAAGAGGTGCGCGCCGAACAAAGCAAGACGGCTGATGTGGTTCGGGTTCGTGTTGGTCCAGGGGTTCAAGTCAGGGTCGGTTGCGGTGGGGTTCTCGCGTCGAAAGCGATCCCACGGCGTGTCGTCGGAGACCAGCGTGGTCTGGTAAAGCTGTACCGCGATTCCAAAAAATAGTGAGAAATTGTACTGGATGAGCGCGTACTCGTTTTCGTCACAGTTGGCGCTCTCGCACTCGCCCTCGTCTCTCGGCACCAGGGTCTTCGACCCGTCCTCGTTCACGCGGATGAGCAGTCGCGACTTCCACCACTTCTCGTGGAAGGCTAACTTGATCATCTGATCGTATCTGCCGAAGGTGAGGCCCTTCAGTGGCCACCTGCTCATTGGGCCGAGGACGCTATCGGTTGGCGATACCTGCTGTTTGCCCAAAGGACGAACCCTCGCAACTCTCTTGCCCTGATCGCGCTTGCCCCTCGCCAGCGCAGCGCCAACGTCGAGACGCGTTCGGCCCGGTGTGGCCATTTCCAGATCGCTCACGATGGGAGCCACGGCCTGCGACGCGAGGCTCGAGTTTGTGAGCTCGACCCGTTCCTCGACCAGATTCAAGGGGTCGACGGCGCGAAAAAGCTTGGAGTCGGGATCGCGCTGCCCCACGTGGTTGACGCCGTTGAACACGTTCTCAGCGCGCCCGTCCCAGAACTGACGGTGGTTGAACACGGCGTTGATCACCGATGGCGTGTTGCGAGGCTCGACCCGGCGTGTGTTCGCCCAGGAGCCGACGACGAAACCCTGCGGATCGATTTCATCACCGGGATGATGAATGCCCTGCGACGAAACGGCATCATTACTGTCGGTAGCCGGATTGAGCCCGCCGCGAACACCCGCCTGTGCGAGCCGGGTGAGGGGGAAGTCCGACGCCCTGAGCTGATAGTTCGGGCCGTTACCGGTCGAGAAAGTGAGATCCGGGGAGGGCACCTGCCTCAAGCCGGGGCTCACCTGGTTTTTCGTTCT
This sequence comes from Vicinamibacterales bacterium, assembly GCA_963782595.1. GTDB lineage: Bacteria > Acidobacteriota > Vicinamibacteria > Vicinamibacterales > JAMQPK01 > JAMQPK01. The sequence continues at coordinate 914,138 of CAWAKJ010000001.1, forward strand.
CGGATCGGCGCCGGCGCGGAAGTGGCAGCTTGCGCAGGCCTGGACTTCGTCGCTGCCAACCTGCATGTCCCAGAAGAGCGCCTTGCCGAGGGCGAGAGCCATCGCCGAGTCTTTGACGAAGTCGGCCAGGTTCGACGGCCCTGGCACTGGGACCGCTCTCAGATCGTTCGGCAAGGCACCGAGGTCGAGCGGAGGGTTGGGCACGCGGGGAATGGTGGCGTCCGGAGGCGTATCGGCGACGAGAATCGTCGCGGTGACGACGGCGGCAACGAGAGTCAGGAATCCAGCGCCGATTCTCGAAATGGATCGCATGGTGTCTCCTCTTGCTCAGATCCGAACCACAGCGACGCGGTGACGCGGTTAAAAGGCAGCTCCGCCTCGCGCGAGGTCTGTTCGACCTCCTCGGCTGAGACGGCTGAGTACTGGAAGAAAACGGTTTCGTCTGCGGGAACGAACAACGATCCCAGGAAGCGAAGCGAAGATCCCTGACGAACCAGGGCGCCCGCTCGTTCGCGGGCCCGCTGGTTTGCCGATTCGACCGCGTCGCGGGTGACGCCCGGCCAGAAACACTCGACGAGAAATGTGACGGTCACGCAGCCGCTGACACTACATGCGGGTAGCGTCTTGCCGCATCCGTCATCTCCACATTTTTTCTATTGGTGACTATTGGGGCTTCGACATAACCGCGCCCAACTGGGCCCGGGAGCGGATGCCGAGTTTCTGATAGGCGCGAGCCAGGTTTGCTTCGACCGTCCGCCGGCTTATGAACAGCCGCGCCGCGATTTCCGGGTTTTTCAGACCCTGTGCCGCCATTTCGGCGACCCGTTTTTCACCTTCCGTCAATTCCACTGGCGCGCGGCGCACCCCGATGCGAGCGATTTCGCGCCGGGCCATTTCCGCCCAGAGCGGCGCGCCGAGCTCTTCGAAGATGGTGAGCGCCCGCCGGAGTGTTTCGCGTCCCGCCCGTCGCGCGCCACGCCTGCGCTGTAGCTGTCCGTACACGAGCAACGTTCGTCCCAGCTCGAACGGCATCGGCAGACGCTGATGTTCGACGAGCCCCTGCGCGGCGATGGATTCGGCGCTCTCGAGATTGCCGGTCGCGGCTTCGACGAGCGCGCGACAGCGAGAGGAGGTGGCGAGCGCCCACGGCCGGTCGAATCTGCGGCCCCAGTCGGCCAGCGCATTCGCGAGTCGAGCAGCCCTTTCGAGATCATCGGTCGCGACAAATGCCTCGATGGCATCTGGCACTGCCATGGCGATTGGCCACTCGTAGACCCCGATCGCTTCGACGCCGGCAACGACGGGTTCGAGCATGGCTACGGCGGCTTTCGGATCGCCCTCGGACAACGAGAGAAAGCCGAGCGCGAAGCGGCTCTGGGCGACTCCGTGCGGCCACCCAATGCGCTCGGCCACGGCAATCACCTCAGTTCCATCCGCACGGGCGCCGTCTCTGTTGCCGCGAATTGCTTTCACCATCCCCCGCACCATGACCGCGAATGCGCGGAACACCTCGACGCCCGTCAGCACGGCTACGCGCTCGGCGTTGTTGGCCTCCCGTTCCGCGAGCTCGAAATTGCCGGCCAGCATCTCCGTCACGGAAAGTTGTCCGAGAACCCACGCGAGGTCGACCTCCTCGCCACGCGCGCTCAGCCGATCTCGCAGGTTGGTGAGCAGCTCTCTGGCGACGTTCAGGTTTCCAATGAGGCAACTCACTTGAGCGACGTTGAACGAGGCGCGCATCTGGAACCCGACCTCACGGTCCACGTCCTCGAGTGCTAACGCGCGGTTCAGCGACTGATGGTCTACGCCTTTTCCCGCAAAGAGCTCGGACAGCGACTTCAACGCGATGGCTTCGGCGATAAGTGCCGTGTTCCCGGACCGCTCGGCCAGCTCGACTGCGTGGACCAGATGTGTTTCCGCCCGCCCAACCTGTAAGACGGCGAGCAACACCACTCCAAGGGAGATCTCGAGTTGCGCTGCGTGGGCGGTGTCGTCGCCGACGCACGCCAGCGCCTCCTCGAGCAGCGGAATAGCGGCATCCGGTCGATCGAATACGCGGCCCTCCGCCAGCAGACCAAGGGCGTGTGCACGCACAGGCGGCGGTGGCCCGGCATCCAGTACTGTCTCGCACAGCAATCGCGACCGGGCTGGATCGCCTGCCTTCAGATAGTGCCTGGCGGACCGCAGGAACCGTTGCCAGCGAAGGTCGTTTTGCCGGGCGGGCGTGAGCCGCGCTGATTGCTCGTCGAGGTCTGCAGCGATCTCGACTGCGCCGCGGCGAAGGGCGTGTTCAGCAGCGTCGTGGAGCACGCTGGCGACGTGCTCGTCCCCATCGTCGTCCGCGCGAGCGAGCATGAGATGCCTCGCGCGTTCTTCGATATCGCCCGCGAGCTCCGCGAGCCCGCCGTGCAGCTTCCGACGGCGTTCGTGTGATGCGGCTGCGTAGACCGCACCGGCGAACAGCGGATGCGCGAATTCGATCCGCCCTTCGACGCCCACTCGAATAACGCCGGCCTCCTCAGCGGGCCCGAGATCGGCGGAATCGACCAGCGCGATGGTCGGCTGGGCCAGCGCGCTCACTCGCAGCAACGCGTCGCGCGTCCGTCGCGGCAGGTTCCGCAGCCTCCGGACCACAAGCTCGCGCAGATCGTCGGGGATCGGAAGCTCCATGCCTCGCAGAGCGCCTCCCGTCGCCTCAATCGCGCGGGCAATCTCGAGCGCATAGAACGGATTGCCTCCACACGCACGCTCGATTGCGACGAGGAGTGGACGCGGAAGTCGGCGACCGAGCTTGTGCTCGATGATATGGTAAAGAGCGGCGAGGCTGAGCGGGCCGACGCGGAAGCGACGGATGCGGCCGTCGAGGCGGTTTGAAAGCACGTCGCTCCCAGTCCCGCGTTCGCTCAGTCGTGCGGTCGCGAGTACTGCGATCGGCTGCGCCTCGAGCCTGTGCAGCGCGAACTCGAGTGCGCGCGCCGACGGCAGATCCATGCCGGGGAGATCGTCTATCGCGAGGAGAACAGGAGTCGTGGCAGCGAGGCCACCGACGAGCGAGACGATGGCGCTTCCGATGGCGCGCGGGTTGGGCGTGTCTTTGGATTCTAAACGCAGGAGTGCCGCGTTCAGCGCTCGACGTTGCGGATCGGGAAGCGAGTCGAACGCGGCGGATTCGATCGGCGCGAGAAGATCGCCAAGTGCGGCGAATGACAGCCGGGCCTCGGTTGGTGTCGTCCTGCACGACAGGACTCTGTATCCGCTGCCTGCGGCTCGAGCGATCCCCTCGCGCCACACTGTTGTCTTGCCGATGCCGGGATCTCCCTCGAGCACCAGGGCGGCAAGACCGTGTCGCGCGGCGGCGAGCACCGTATCGACTGCGCCCAGAACGCTCTCGCGTCCGTATACCGCAGCGGCCACCGCACACAAGTCTAAGGGTCCAGGGCTCGGGCTGAACGGGCTTTGGCAGGTTATTCAGAACTATTCAGAACCCAATATGTTGGATCGAGGGATGCTCACGGCACTAGTAATAGTTGTCAGCAAGTTACAGTTCTGTTACTCTGCATCAAAACAGAACAGCGCTATCCCAGTTTCCTTACGCGAAAGGAGAGTGCGTGATGCGGACGATTGCCGTGGTCAACCAGAAGGGTGGGTGTGGAAAGACCACCACCGCCATCAATCTCGCGGCCTTCCTCGCTCTGGAGGGACGACGAACGTTGCTGGTCGACATGGACCCCCAGGGACACGCGACGTTGGGACTGTTGCCTCATGCCGACCCACCACTGAGAACGATGCATGATGTGTTCGTGCAACACGTCAACGGTCGAGAGACGCTGCTGAAGGATGTCGTTCGGCGGGCGCAGGTGAATCTCGATGTCGCTCCCGCTGACATTCTCCTGAGCGCCGTGCCGGAAAAACTCGGCGGCGAGTCGAACAAAGAGGGCATCCTGTCAGAGATCCTCAACGACGTCCGCGACCAGTACGACTATGCCATCGTCGACTGTCCACCGCAGGTCGGCTTTCTGACGTTCAATGCGCTCTGCGCGTCCTCGGAAGCCATCGTACCCGTCGACCCGAGTTTCTTTTCGCTGCACGGCATCGGCAAGCTTCTCGAGACGGTCGATGTGCTGTCCACGAAGACCGGGCACCAGATCGAGGTCCGCGCTCTCGCAACGCTTTACAACGGGCGATCGCCGTTTGTCAGGGACGTCGTCGCTGAGATTCACAAACATCTCGAGGGCCGGTACTTCACGACCAGCATTCGCCACAGTGTGAAGCTGGCAGAGGCCGCGAGTCATGGGCTGCCCATTGCCAATTACTGCCGGCGGTGTGCCGGGTTCGACGACTACAAAGCGCTGGCGGCAGAAGTGCTCGAGATGGAGGTGCAACTCGCGCTTCCACGTCCCAGCGCGCCGAAACTGACTGATGATGGTGTCGTGTTTACACTTGAAGCCCCTCAGGCGCAACGAGTCCAGCTCGTGGGTGATTTCAACCTGTGGATGCTCGATGACAATGAGATGACGCGGTCAGGAAGAGTGTGGACTCAGGTGCTGAGGCTCGAGCCGGGCCGGTACCGGTATCGATATGTCGTCGATGGACGCTGGTGCAGCGATCCCATGAACACTGAAGTCGAACCATCGCCCTACGGAGGCGACGACTCTGTGTGCGTCGTTTGTGAGAACCCCTGAAGGGTGTCGAGATGGCATTTGATGCCGGGTCGCCGAATGACAAACGAGGAGTCAGCCCGCTCGGACGCGGCTTGGAGGAGATCTCCCATCTCTTCCTGTCGAATCCCCCGGCCGCGCGGGCTGTCGGGCAGAAACGTGATTCTGCGACCCGGACGGTTCCTGCCGCGGTGACTCCAGGACCATCGTTGACGAAAGGACAGGTGACGGCGACGCTCATGGAGCGTCGAACCGTGCTCGCTGACGAAATACTGGCGATTGGCCCGGGGATCGTCTGCAGTCCGTACGGAGAAATCGATCTGCTGGCGCTGGACCGTAAGCAGCAGCTCGCGATCATCGATGTGCAGACCACACTCGACGACGGTCTGCTGGCGCGTGGGCTCGCCCATGTGGACTGGGCCGTGCGAAACCTGCGCACGGTGCAACGTCTGTTTCCCGGCTGGGCGATCGACGTATCGAGAAAACCGCGACTTGTGCTCGTCGCCCCTCGATTTTCGCTGGCGCTGAGAAGCGGTATCCGCCAGATCGCCGGGCTGTCCATTTCGTGTTTCCGCTATCGCGAGGTCGATCTGTCTGGCGAAGTGGGGATGTTCATCGAGCGCCTTTGATGCGTGTTCCCCGAGCCTTGCAATTCGGGATGCTGTGTATTAGAAGTGGGAGATGCCAGCATCGCTCACGATAGCGTCCGCCATATTCATCATCTCCTGTGCAGGATGCGCAGGGAGTAGCGAACCCACTCCCGCGCCACGCGCCTCAGAAGAACAAGCCACGCCGCCGCCCTCCGGGAAGCGGGGAGTCGCGTTGACGAGCGACAAATTGAGCGCGTACGAGCGCGGAATGAAGAGGGAGATCGAAGCCGTACGTGCCGCGCACCAGCGCGCCGATGCTGCCAAGACTTCTGAAGAACGCGGCGCGGCGGGTCAGGCCGCGTTCGAGCACGCCACCATTCCGCAGGGGGCCGCGGCAGCAGGACTCTCGGTCGAGGAGTACGGCGCGCTTCGCGAAACGGTGAACGGAATCTTTCAGACGCTCGACTTCCAGGAAAAAATCGACGGCCCGCTCTCGATGGATCTGTCGCGCGCCGATGCTGCGACGAAGGCACGCCTGGCACGCGATGCGTTCGCCGATCTGTCGTCAGACTCGGCCGCAGCGCTGCGCGCTCAGATGGATCGGCTCGTGCCCGTGTGGATCGAGTACGTGAACCTGACTGCGGTCGCAGGCTGATCGCCTACTCGTCGTGCCACAGGTCCACTTTTGACCCGTCGGCCATGACGAGCCTCAACGTTGTGGACGCATTCGCGAGCGACAGTCCAACGTCGTGGCCGTCATTGATGCTGGCCGTGTCCACGAGTATTTCGAAGTTGGTGTCGTCGCCAATACAGCCTTTCACCTGACCGGCGCCCTGCTGGTTCCTGCAGGGATTCTGCTCGCGAAACCTTACATAGACGTCAGCCGTGATCTGGTCGCGTGCCGCGTCGTATCGCCAGTTCGCCGATGGATTCTTCACTGGGGTATACACGCAGTACACCAGCGCGGAGCCCTGGGGATTGATCCACTGGTGATCGGCGCCTCCATATTCCCACGCCAGCAGAGGAATGATGGGACGCTGATGCTCTCCGCAGATCGATAGCAGTTGCCGGGCCGCCGGATCGGCTGCGATCTCCGCCGGTGTCTTCGCATTGATGTCCCAATCCTTGCCCTTGTTTCCGGGATGCGCGGCCTTGTAGGCGTCGATCCATCCCTTGACCTGGTCGAATGTGATCGACTGCGACCCGTTGGCGGTTGCGGGTCGCTGAGCGTCAACGGGCCGTGCCACGAGGACGATGGCCACTCCGATGAGCAAAAGCATCGTTCGTCTCATGGGGACAGGCTACCGCCGCTGGCCGGCGCGAGAAAATTACCCAAATGGGTAGGTCCGTTTTACGATTTGCCGCTGCTGAATCTCGCCTTCAGGGCGTTGCGATTGACGGCTGTTCCATTGAGATACACCGCCGAGATGCGACGCGTATTCGTGATGTCGTCCAACGGATTAGCGTCGAGTACCACGAACGCTGCACTCTTCCCGGCCGCCACTGTGCCGAGATCGGTGAGCCGAAGCACCTGGGCGGCATTTCGAGTCGCGGCCACGATGACCTGCATGGGGGTCATGCCGGCGGCCACCATGTCTTCCATCTCCAGGTGATGGCTCCACGGCACCCCACCGTCGGTGCCGAGTGCGATCACGGTGCCCTCTTTGGTCAGTCTGGCGAGATTCCGCGCCTGAATGCCGAAGGCCTGCTGCGCCGCCGGCCGGTCGGTGGACGCCGCCTCCTGCAGCTTCTTCAACTCTGCAGCCGGAACCGTGTCAATCCAGCCAAGATCGGTTTTGACTCCGCGGTCTGGAAGATTCGGCACGAGAAAGAAATTCGGACGCTGCTTGATCATCGCGACAATCTCGGCGTCGATGTCTCTGTCGCGCACGCTATGGGCGAATGCGTCGAGCCCGGCCCTCAGAAGGCCCTTCGCGTCTTCGAGCGTCACGATGTGAGCGGTCACGCGCAGCTTGTTCTTGTGAGCCTCGTCGATCACCGCGCCGTAAAGCTCCGGCGAAAGCTTTTTGTATTTGCCATCGCGATCGTCCACCCAGATCTTCACGAAGTCGACTTTTCTGGCGGCGAGCTCCTGCACGGCTTTCCGCGCTTCGGCGTCGGTGGTCACCCAGTACGGCACCGTCGTTCGTCCCGGTTCGGGACTCGTGATTCCGCGCCCCGCTGTGCGCAGCAGTGGAGCCCCAGCAATCGGCTGCTGCCGCACCTGCAACGCCAAGTCGCCCGCGTCGCTGCCAAGGCTTATCAGAGCCCCGACGCCGTAGTACGCCTTGTGCTCCAGGACACTCGCCAGCGCGGGTTGCTCGGTCGGCATGTGCGTGTGCGCATCCACGATGGCGGGCATCACCGTTTTGCCGCTCAGGTCGACGCGGGCGGCGCCGGCGGGCACCTTCACCTGCCCTCTTCTCCCAATCTCCGTAAATCGATTGCCCTGGACGACGAACGCGGAGTTGTCGATCGGCGCGCTGCCGTCACCCACGATGAGCCGCGCTCCTTCGTACACCGTGGCGCCAGCGGACTGCGGCGCCTGGCCTGCAACGAGCCCCGCAAAGATGACCGCGACGAATGCCAGCACAATGACAGATCGCATAGAAAACTCCTTGATACACTAGGCGCGTTTCAGCCAACCGTGACCTGCTTCAAGGAGGAATGATATGCGCGCGACCATCATCCGGCGGCTCTTTCTTTGCTCGTTGCTGGCAACGAGCGTCGTGCCTCTTTCAGCGCAGGAACGCGGCCGCGGAGCGCCGCCACCACTTAGCACCGACCCCTACAACATCTGGACGGATAAACAGTTATCCACGCCGGGCAGGCTGGGCAATTACGGCCACTACAGCGCCAGCATCCAGCGCCGCGAGGTGGGAGCCGCGCCCGAAACGCACACGAATTTCTCGCACTTTCTGATGTTCACGAGCGGTGCGGGGAGCGTCATTCTGGGCGGGCAAATCGTCGACGGGCCGGATGGCAAGAAAATCATCAAGGGCGGCGATACGCACAAGATCGTGCTAGGCGAGATGTATCACATACCGATTAACACGGCCCACCAGGTGGTGCCGAACCCGGGCAGTTCGGTGACCTACTGGGTGACGAATATCAATGTTTTGAAGTGAGTGCAGGTGCAATAGGTGCGATAGGTGCAATGGGTGCGGAGGTGCGATGGGTGCGAACGCCGCACCTATTGCACCCTTTGCACCCATCGCACCAATTGCACCCAGATTACTTAGCTCTTCCCGTATATCCCTTCGCGATCATCTGAAGCGAGAACAGGCAGGACGGCGTGGCAATGTACAGCGTCTGCTTGTTCGGTCCGCCGAACCCAAGGTTCTGCGGGCGCTGCGAGGTCGGAATCAACCCCAGAGACTTGCCGTCCTTGGCGAACACCTGCACGCCAGGCTGGATCCCGACGTAAATGCGTCCTTCGCTGTCGACCGCGATCCCGTCGGCGTGGCTTTCCTTGGCGCCGTTCAGGCCTTCGTACGGACCGAAGGCGCGCTTGTTGGTCAGCTTGCCGTCGGCTTGAATGTCAAACACGTCCAAATGGTCGCCGCTGGAATCACCGGAATAAAGTGTCTTTTCGTCCGGGCTCAGCTGGATGCCATGCGCACTCGCCGCTTCGCCCATCTTCACCGGCTGGCCACCGGGAGCAATGTAGTAGACGGCCGACGGTTTGTCGCTCGGCAGCGTGAACCAGATCCCGTCCTTCTTGTCGATCACGAGGTCGTTCGGCCGCGACGGCATCTTCGCGATCACCGTCTGCGTCGGATGCAGCACGGCGATGCTGTCGGCCGTTGTCGCGATCACGCGCCCTTTCGAGTCGAGCGCGAGGCCGTTCGCCCTGTTCGTATTCTCGATGAACACGGTCAGGGCGCCGCTCTTGTCGATCTTGTAAACCCTGCTGGCTCCGGGTTCGGTCACGAGCGTCGTCCCGTCGGGCATCGCGAGAGGCCCTTCGCTGCTCCGCATTCCGTCTTTGACGATGGTCACCTTCGCACCCTTGGCGACGACGCCGGGAATCCCGGGCGCGACAGTTTCTGTCGCGGGTGGTGGCGGTGTGCCCGCCCGACCGCCCTGAGCAAACGTGGATACTGAGCACAGCGCACATAGAACGACGACCGCAATCCTCATAACCTGCCTCCCCTGCAACATCCAGACTTGCCGTCCGTATCGACGCGATCCTACTGCTGCCCGTGGCCATGTGCAACGCCGATTGCCAATCCGTATAATCCAGGCTGGTTGAGGTCGAATGATGGAGACGTGCATGAAAAAGACGATTCACGCGATCGTGCTCGCGATGCTCATTGGCAGCCTCGTGTCGGCACAGACGCCGACACCGCCTCGGGTTGATGGAGGTGGTGGCGCCAGAACGACGGCTCAAACGCGTCCACCGGACAGTCGTCGGCCGCGCGGTACCGCCGTCGGCTTGCTCGGCTGGAAGGCCGGCATTCGCTCCGATGCGTTCGGCGCCATACCGTTCGCGGACGCGGCTGCGAAGATTGACGCGGCGGGCGTCGCGTTTGTCGAAGGCGTGAGCTCGAATCTCGATTACAGGCTTGGCGCCGACGCGCTCACGATCGTCAAGAACAGGCTTGCCGAGCTCGGGCTGCGCGTACCGGCCTACCGTCTCGAATCGATTCCCGCAGACGAGGCCGGCCGTCAGAAACTGCTGGAGTTCGTCAAAGTGCTCGAGATCGAATTGATTCTGACGCGTCAGCCGGCGAATCTGCCCGGTGTGAGCGTGGCAACCGAAGACGCTCGCGGCGTTTACAAACAAGGCGATGCGATCGTCGGGGCAAATCTTGGCAACGCGGCCAGCGCTGCGACATTGCTCGTCGATCTGAGCCGGCGGCAGCCGCCCGAGCGACCGGAATGGCCGAACAAGTGCGGCGATTGCGCAACGTCGCGACCGTCAACCAGACCACTTTTCTTCACGATCAATCCCGCTGCGGCCGAGGCTTACGACAAAGCCGTGCGTGCCGCCCAGGGTTATCGCGTCAACGCGATTTCCCGGATGATGCCGACGACGACGACCGAACGCATCCCCGCCGACGAACGACAGAAGATCGATGCCGCGGTTCCGAGGCAGGCGCTCGTCAAGCCGAGGCAGGCGAGAAAGCTTCTGATCATCGACGTGTGTCCCGCTGGCGGCTTCTATCACACCACGATCGCCCACGGGAATCTGATGCTGCAGCTCATCGCCAAGTACACCGGCGCGTACGAGCCGATCTTCGACAACAATCTCGAAAACCTGAAGTACCCGCACATCAGGCAGTACGACGCGGTCTTCCTCAACAGCGTCGTCGGCCCGGTCTTCTCCGACCCGGAGGTGCTCGACGGATTGATGCGGTATGTCCGCGAAGGCGGCGGCGTGGCCGGCCTTCACGGCGTGACCTTCGCGTCGCAGGACGTGCGCGAGTTCGGCGAGCTGATGGGCGCGCAGGAAGGTCCGCACCAGTACAACGGCGAGCCTGGCACACTGAAGATCGACGATCCCGACAGCCCGCTCACGAAACACTTCGGCGGCAAGGGATTCTCGATGATGGACGAGTTCTATCACTTTCCGCCGACCGGCCCGTACACGCGCGAGAAGCTGCATGTGCTCCTGAGCGTCGATGCCGAGAAAACGGATCTCAGAAAGTGGGAGCACATTCGCCCGGATCGGGACTACGGGATGGCGTGGATCAAACGCGAAGGCAAGGGGCGTGTGTTCAACAGCGTGCTCGGCCACCGGCCGGAGTTCTACATGATGCCGGACTTGGTGAAGCTCATGCTGGGCGGCATTCAGTTCGTCCTCGGCGACCTCGAGGCCGACACGACGCCGAGCGCGAAGCTGGCGAAGTCGGGGAAGTGAACGATCTCGGTCATGGCAGAGGGCAGATGGCAGAGGGCAGATGACGTCTTCTGCCATCCGCCATCATCCATCTGCCCTGACTGAAGTCATGTCACGGTCGTGGTACAAGGGCCACTATCCTCAGCGGTCCCCCGCTGCCGCCCCGGATCTTCATGGGCAGGGCGATGACAAAGCTGCCGCTCGCCGGGACTCGATCGAGCTGAGCGACATTTTCGAAAGCGGGAATATTCGCGGCGAACAGAACCTGGTGGGTGTCGAAGGTCTTTGACTGCCCGTAGTCGACACTCGCGGTATCGATGCCGATCGCGTCAATCGTGCCGCGTGCGGCGAGCCAACGAGCGGTCTCTGGATGAATGCCCGGAAAGTGCAGCTCTGCCACGCCCTCGGGTCCAGTTTTGGAAGTGCCCAGATACTTCAACGGGTCGGGCCAACGGCTGCCCCAACCTGTGCGAAACAAAACGATGGCCCCATCTGGAATCGAGCCGTTCGCGCGTTCCCAGGCCTCGAGCGAGTCGGGTGTTATCTGAAAGTCGGGATTCGAAGCCTGACTGGTCACATCCACAACCACCCCAGGTCCGACGAGGCGGTCCAGCGGAATTTGATCCGTCGTCCATTTCCCTTCCGCAAAGTGCCGCGGTGCGTCGAGATGCGTTCCGCCATGCTCCGACGTGGAGAGGTTGTTGGCGGCATAGTAATAGCCCGCCGGAGTACGGCCGGCTGATTCGACCTGAAACTCGAATCGCTTCGCGGTGGGCCAGTAGATTGTTTCGGATGAAAAGTCGTAGGTGAGGTCGACCCAGGTGCCGGTGCTCATCAGATCCGGCTGGGTTGCACGCTGACATCCGGTGAGCGTCAGCATGAGCAAGAGAGCGGCTCTCGGAATGGTCATCGGATTCCCGCGTTGGCAGGTTTGGCCCGGCTAAAGCCGGACACTACGTGAGGTTGATTACTTGAACAGCGACAGGTCGATCGCCTCTCCCATGGCCTGGTAGCCCGCATCGCTCGGATGCAGATAGTCGCACGAGTCGAATTTCTCGAACAACTTCTTCGGATCTTTCGGATCGCGCGTGGCGCGGTCGAAGTCGATGACGCCGTCGTACGCCTTACTCGTTCGGATCCAGTCGTTCACCGCCTGCCGCTTTGCTTCACCGGCCTCGGTGTAATAGGCCGCGCCCCAGAAGGGCGTGAGCGTCGCGCCGTAGATCTTCAATCCGTGCGCGTGTGCCTGGTCGATGAGCTGTTTGTGCCCCGCGATGAGATCTTCGGCCGTCGGCGTGGGATTCTGCCGTCCGTTGCCGATGTCGTTGATGCCTTCGAGCACGATGACGTGGGTAATGCCAGGCTGCGACAGTACATGGCGCTCGAACCGCGCCAATGCGTTCATGCCGGCGCCAACGGCGCGCACGTCCGTTCCCGGCGGGACGGTCCCTTCGCTGAGCACACGGTTGCCGCCGATGCCCGCGTTCAGGACTCCCAGCTTCACGCCCTGCGAGAGCAGCCGTTTGGCAAGGTAATCGGGCCAGCGATTGTTCGTGTCCGGCGTCGATCGCGCGCCATCGGTAATCGAATCACCGAATGCGACCACCGCGCCCGTCGCATCGGGCGCCACGACGTCGACGCGCGAGAGCAGGAACCAGCTCTGCGTTCTGCCGACGGCCGGCAACGTTTGTTTGCCGGCGTGATTGCCCGTTTCCGAAACGTAGTTGGTTTGAAACGCGCCGCCGTGCATCGTCAACGTCGCCGGCGCATTGGTCGTGCCGGGTAGGTACAGGTCGATGGCGAGATCGGCCAGTTGCGGCACCGCCAAATCGACCGGGTCGCTGTAGACGACCGCGTTCGCAGGGATGGTGACGGTCGGTCTGCCGCTGAAGGTCAACGTGCGGCCCGGCGCCTGAATCAGATTCTCTTTGTCGCGAAGCGCGATGTGTGCGGCGCCGATGGTGATCGCTGCCGTTCCATATGCGTTGCTGAAGACGACTCGCGCCCTCGATCCCCCGATGCTGGTGTGCACAACCTGGCGCAGTGTCTGGTTTGTGAAGTGCAGGTAGGGCGCGGGTGCGAATGACTGGCCCGGCGGCGGGGCGACTGGCGGTGGTGGCGCCCCGCAGCGGGTATTGAGCATAAACGGCGGAAGCGCGGGTGCCGGCGGAAACGGATTCTGCGCCCGTCCGACTTCCGCCGTTGCCCACGTCCCGACCCAGCGGTCCGACCCTGCTCGCTGAGCAAACGCGGTTGAGTACACGCTGAGGATCAGCGAAAGGGCGGCCGCGCCGCCGAATGCCGCGCCAGACAGTCGGATTCGTGGCATATGCGGCTCCGTTTTACCATGAAGGCCGGAAACCACGAAGCCACTGGGGGCACGAAGAGGTTGTTTTACGAGACGCGACGGGTGGCCGGGATGTCGTATTCGCTGGGTTTGCGTTCGCCCATCAACAGCCGGCGCATGGTTCGGAGGTCGTTCAGGATGCGGCTGCCGGCTCTGACGTGGTGCCTCAACTGCTCGATCTTGTAGCTGACCAGATGGATGGCATCCGCGCTGCGGCCGATACCTTCCAGGTCGGCGAGCGCGATACGCTTGAGATCTTCTGCGGTGCTGGACTGGACCTCTTCGAGCACTTTGTCCAGCAGTTGCATATATTGATGAGCACTTTCGATCGTATCGAACGGATTCTGCATAAGCTCCTTGGGGAAGAGGTCGTAAGGCAAAAAGACACGGCAAGGGCCATACCACCCGCGCGCCATCGATTTCGCTGCCTTTGGCGGACGAACCGCCCGGTGAGTCTGCCGAGGTGCGACAAAAATTCGCCGTTCGGGGCGACTGTCTGATTGTGAGAGCGCCATGTTGAAGAGAGTCCTGCTGGCCCTCCTTCTCATATTCGTTGCACTGTCTGCGGGGTTGTTCTTCTGGGCTCGAGCTGTGTTTAGCCAGGAGAACGTACGGGTGGCTCTGGCGGGACGCCTGTCGGACGTGCTCGGTCAGCCCGTTGCCATTGGAAGGATTAGCGCGGCGATCTATCCCCGCGTCATTGTCAATCTGGGCGACGTCGCAATAGGCGAACCCGCGCGGATCACGATCGAGCGTTTGCAGGTCGGGACCAATCTCCGGGCGCTTTTTTCAAGGCGCATCGAACACGCCGATCTACGGCTCATCGGTGCCCGCGTCGAGCTGCCACTGCCGAGGTTTGCCTTCGCATCGGGAGAAAGCCGGGAACCTCGATCGGCCTCCGGGCCCGTCGAGCTCGTGTCGATTGACGAAATCGTGCTGAGCGACATGCAGATGGTCGGCGGCGGCCGGACGCTGCGCGGCGATTTCGCCCTGGTGCCGCAAGGCAAGGGCTTCGTCTTGCGCGAGGCGACGCTTCACGCCGACGGCGCCTCCATCAAAGTGACCGGGCAGATTACCGACCTTGCAGGACCATTGGGGGAGTTGTCGGTCAGCGCCGGAAACCTGAATCTGGACGAGCTGCTGGTGTTTGTCTCCGAGTTCGCCGGTGATAGTGGGATCGCGGCGACGAGTGCGTCGAGTGGGGCGCCGGCGGTTCCAATGAACATTGTCATGTCACTTGCGGCAGAGAGTGCGAAGATCGGCACGCTCGGTTTCGAAAGTTTGTCGGGCCGCGGCAGGATCTCGCGCGATGCGCTGACGCTCGACCCGGTCGGCTTCGGCCTGTTCGGAGGAAAGTACGCCGGGGCGCTCCGGTTCTCCCTTGGAAAGGTGACAGGCTTTCGCATGAAGGCAGCGCTGTCGGAAATCGACATGGCATCGGTGATGACGTTCGCCGGTAGCCCCGGCGCCATCACAGGACGTCTTTCCGGCCAGATCGATCTGGCTGGCAGCGGTGTTGATGCCGCAAGTGTGCTGCGGTCGGCGAAAGGCACGTCGCGCGTCGACATCACCAATGGAATCATCAAGAACCTCGGCCTCGTGCGAACGATCGTCATCGCGGGGTCCGGCCGGACCGACGCCACTCCACAGAGCGCGGAGGGCTCGCGCGACGAGCCGTTCTCCCGGCTCGGCGCGACACTGGCCGTTCTCGGCGGCGACGCCAATACGAGCGATTTGAGATTCGAGTCCAACGATCTCCGGCTCTCGGCTTCGGGATACTTCCGGCTCGACGGCAGCGTGATCGATTTGCGCGGGCAGGTGCAGCTGTCCGACGCGCTTGCCGCGCGGGCGGGCCGCGATCTCGTACGCTATACCCAGGAGCAGGGCAGGCCGACGCTCCCGGTCACGATCACCGGCTCGGTCGATGCACCACAAGTGTTGGTTGACATGGCCGGCGTTCTCCGCCGCGCGATCACCAATCGCGCGACCGAAGAAGTGCAACGCACGATCAAAAGGAGGCTCGGTGGGCTCTTCAAAAAATAGACTGCTGTTCTGCGCGTGTGCGATGCTCGCGTCAATGGCGCTTCCATTCGCTCAGCGCGGGTCGGTACGCCAGGTCCCGACGTTTCGGGTCGATCCGATGTGGCCGAAGCCGCTGCCGAACAGGTGGATTATCGGCGCGGTGGCGGGCGTCGCGGTCGACGGGCGCGATCACGTCTGGATCACGCACCGACCATCGACACTGCAGCCGAACGAAACGCGTTCGATCTGGAAAGCGGCGCCGCCTGTGCTCGAGTTCGACGCAAACGGCACACTGCTGTCTGCCTGGGGCGGCCCGGGCAAGGGCTTTGACTGGCCGCAACTCGAGCACGGGATTTACGTCGATCGCAACGACAACGTCTGGCTGGGCGCCGGCGGCGAGAAAGACGCGCACATTCTGAAATTCACCCGCGATGGCAAGTTCGTGATGCAGATTGGGCGTCAGGGGCAGGGGCGCGGCAGCAACGACACGGAAAATCTCGGCGCGCCGGCAAACATGGTGGTCGATACAGGCGCCAACGAAGTCTACGTGGCCGATGGCTACGTCAACCACCGCGTGGTCGTCTTCGACGCGACGACCGGTGCATACAAGCGCCACTGGGGCGCATTCGGAAACAAGCCGGACGATGGATTTTTCACGCGAGCGGGCGAGACGCTGCCAGGTCCGTTCCGCGGTGTGGTGCAGAACGAAAACCGCCCGAGTCAGTACGATCCGAACGGGCCGCCATCTCCGCAATTCCGCATCGTCCATGCTGTCAGGATTTCCAATGAGGGTCTCGTGTACGTCTGCGACCGGACCAACGATCGCCTGCAGGTGTTCAACAAGGACGGGCGGTTCGTTCGAGAAACAGTGATCGCAAAGGAGACGCTGGGAAGCGGATCGGTGTGGGATGTCGGGTTTTCCACCGACCCGCGTCAGGCGTTTCTCTTCATCAACGATGGCACGAACCAGCTGATCTACGTCCTCGACCGGCAGACGCTGGAGGTCGTCAGCACGTTCGGTGGCGCCGGGCACTGGGCTGGCCAGTTCTACGGCGCCCACAACCTTGCCGTGAATTCGACCGGCGACCTCTTCATTACAGAAACGTATGAAGGGAAGCGGGTGCAGAAGTTTGTCTATACGGGGTTGGGCGCCCCGTCGGTCTCACCCTAGGGCGACACAAGTGCGGAAAGTTCGCAGCCTCGCGTCATAAAAGTCTTCCAAACGGCGAACTTCTCGAGGGCGTCTTACGAAGTCCTCCTATGAGACGACAACAGTCGGCCTCTGGTGCGACTTGTGCATGCACCTTAGTCTTAGGAGACCCTTCGAGACGGAGGAACGATGAAACGCAGCTCACAGAATGCTCGCAAGCAGGAGATGATCAACCGCATTTGCGGCGAGTTTCTGGAAATGCCGGGGCTTGGGCTGAATCGCGAGCAGGCACGCCGTTTGTGGCAGGTCGACGACGAATTCTGTGGCGAGCTCCTCGACTCGCTGGTCGAATCCCGCTTCCTCTGCCGCCGGGCCGACGGCAGGTACGTGCGCGCCGCGACGGCTCCCGAGACTGTCGCGTCGGGCGGCAGTCGGCGCGAAGCGAGATGACGCCGCCTGCATGCTGAAGGTCGAGCTTCACACGCACACGGCAGACGATCCGGTCGACAGGATCCCCCACACTTCCCGGGAGCTCATCGACCGCGCCGTCGCGCTCGGTTACCACGCTCTCGCCATCACGCTGCACGAACGCCAACTCGATCTGCGCGATCTCATGCCGTACGCGGCCGAACGGGGTCTTCTCCTGATTCCCGGTGTCGAGCGCACGATCGAAGGCCGTCATGTCCTGCTGCTGAATTTCCGGAACGGCGCAGATGATGCCCGCACCTTCGATGACGTGGCGCGGCTAAAGCGCCGCGAGAGCGGCCTGGTGATCGCACCGCATCCGTTCTTTCCCGCACCCACCTGCCTGCGAAGCGACATGCATCGCTACGCCGAGCTGTTCGATGCGGTCGAATACAACGCGATGTTCACCCAGCTCCTCAATTTCAATCACCAGGCGGAGCGCTGGGCCGCGCGATACGGAAAGCCTCTCGTTGGAAACTGCGATGTCCATCGGTTGCGCCAGCTTGGCACGACGTACTCATTGATCGATGCCGAGCCGGATCCTGACGCGATTTGCGCGGCCATCGCGGCCGGTCGGTTGCAGGTCGTCAGTCACGCACTCAGCGTCGTGAAGGCCGCGATGGTGATGGGGCCGATGCTGACTAGTGATGTGCTCGGGGTTGTTCGAAAAATGACCGGCCAGAGAACGGCCGCCGAAGGACTTACCAAGCCCACCTGGTAAAAAGGGGTCGGGAAACCTCCCGACCCCTTTTTGCGCGGTTTAGAACGACACGCGCGCCCCTAACTGAATTCGGCGCATATCCCGCGCGGCGCGAATCTTCCCGAATAACGCAGTCGCGCCGAAGTTCGTGCCCGGATTCATCAGGTTCACGGTGTTCAGCACGTTGGTCGCCTCCAGGCGGAACTGCACCAGCGTGCGGCTGGTCAGCCGGATGTCGCGGAACACGCCAAGGTCGACGTTGCGAATTCCCGGGCCGTCGACGACGCTGCGCGGGGCGCTGCCGTCGGCGCCCACTGCGGGCAGCGCAAACGCGGTGGTATCGAACCACTGCTCGATGAGGACGTCCCGGGAACGGCCGCTGTGGAGCGTGGGATCGCCGATGAGATCGGCGCGGTCGTTGGTGTTGCCGTCGAAGTTGCGATCCTGACCGGCGGTGATCGTCAACGGTGTGCCGCTCTGGAGCGTGACAATCGCGGAGAGCGTCCAGTTATCGAAAATCGCGTGCGCGATCGGCCCCGAATTACGGAAGTAGTCAGGTCGCCAGATGCCGGAGAACGTGAAGCTATGAGTCCGATCGGCCGATGTGCGGGCGTACTCGGCATCGAGCTTGTCGGAGTTCTGCACCGACGGCAGCCCCCCGCCCTGATAGTCGAGATCCTCGACGGCCTGACCGAACGAGTAGTAGGCCTTCGCCGAGAAGCGGGTACCGCGCTTTTCCGCGGTCATCTGCAGCCCGTGATAGTCGCTCGTAAAGATCGACTCGAGCACCCGCGCCGCGCCGATCACACCGGGCTGATACGGCCGCCGCGCGTTCACGTTGGCGGTCGATGCGCCAGGTCCGAAAACGGGGTAGTTGCGATCGATGCTGGCGGGAAGGCTGCGGCCGAGCGCCGCGACGTAGGACGCGCTCACGCTGATGTCGCGCAGCAATTCTCTCTCGACCGTTGCGTTCATCTGATAGGACTTCGGCCAGACGAAATCGAGCGACGGGCCGAAGACCTGTGCCGGGAACGTGAATCGCGGGCTTGCCGAGTTGTACTCGAACGGGAACGGGCCGACACCGCCGGGCAGGTTCCGGTACGGATCGGAGAGCGTGAACACGGTGGGGAATGACTGGCGAACCGTAAACGGCTGATTGTCGGCCGTCGTGTTCCATTCGTTGCCGGTGATGCTGCCGTAGAAGATGCCCGCTCCGGCACGAACCGACATCCGGCCGTCGCCGCGCGGATCCCACGCAATCCCCAACCGAGGCGCGATGTTGTTCTTGTCCCACCCGACGATGCCCCGACCGATGCCCTCGTCGCCGGGGAAGAGCAGCCCCTCCGGCGCGTTCGGGGCGATCTGCGATTTCCTCCCCGGAACGAACGCGAGCTTGCGGTCCTGCGGATCGGTCAGCGGCTGCTGCAGGTCGTAACGGACGCCGAGATTCAACGTGACGCGCGGATGGATGCGGAAGTCGTCCTGTGCGAAAAAGCTGTAGTACGCGCCGTTGTCGAGCTTTCGAATCGGCGCGTCCTGCGTCATCGTCGCGGGCAGGCCAAGGAGGAAGTCTGCATACGCGTTTCCGGACTTGCTAGCGTTGAAGCTGAACACGCCGTAGTTGTCGAGCAGCGTGTCATGGACAATCTGCTCGTACGAGATCTCGCCGCCGAATTTGAACGAGTGATTTCCGCGGCTCATGGTGAGGCTGTCTTTCACCGCGAAATAGTTGCTGCCCGCATCGGGGCCCGCGATCGACGTCTGTCCAGTGAAGAAGCCGGTAATACTCAAACGCGGAAGCGTCGGATCGCCCTGAATGGTGAATTTCGAATTCAGGTCGCCGAGCGAGGTCGTCGGATTGTTCACACGCGCGCCGAACTGCCGGGTGTGCGTGAAGCGGAGCTGATTGATCATCGTCCCGCTCAGCGTCCACGTATCTGCCGCGTTCAGGTTGTGCTGTGTCCATTTGAAGTCGCGATCGACCCATGGAATGGGGCCCGAGCCGATCGTGGCATTTGACAACGGCTGTGTATCCGTCCCGTTCAGGTAGAAATAACTGACCGCAAACGATCGGGTGGCCGACAGATTGTGGTCGACCTTCAGGATCACTTCGTCGGTCTTCAGCGGATCGGGCACGCTCACTTCATAGAAGTTGTTCGGAAGATTGGCCAGCGGCACATAGGCGTCCTGGATGGCTTTGGCGGCCGCATCGATCCGGGCCGCGGGAATGACGTTTCCCGGGAATGCGACTCCGGTGCTGGGGTCGCGCGGCTTCACCGTCGAGAGCGAGAAGTCGCCCGTCCGTTCGAGCGCGGTCGGAACCACTGCCGTGTTCCGGTAGAACGTTTCTTCCTGCCGCAGGCCGGAGTAGCTGGCGAAAAAGAACGTCCGGTCCCTGCTGATTGGACCGCCGAGGGCGGCGCCGTATTGATTTCTGTCGAGTGGATCCTTCGTGGACGGCGTGCCGGGCGGGGCCCACCGGCTCGCATTCAGGGCCTCATCGCGAAAGAACTCAAAGGCGGCACCGTGCAGCTGGTTCGTTCCCGACTTGGTGATGACGTCGATGACTCCGGCTGGATATCGGCCGAATTCGGCAGAGTAGTTGTTCGTGATGACGCGAAACTCCTGCACCGCCTCCGGATTGGGCGCGGGATTTCCGGTGCCGCGCAGGCCTGCCGTGTTGTTGCCGCCATCGAGCTGGAAGTTGACCGTGCCAATCTGGGCCTTCTGCGATCCGTTAATGGTCGTGAGCTGTTCGGGCCCGCCAAGCGAATTCGAGTTCTCATTGCTCGTCACGCCGCCAGTGGCGCTCAGAAGAGAATAGAGATCGCGATTGACGAGCGGCAGATTCAGCACTTCATTCTGGTTCACCGTCCGCGATAGCGACGAAGTACTGGTTTCGACGAGAGGGGCGTTGCCGACGACCGATACGGATTCGGCCACGTTGCCGGGTTCGATCGCGGCGTCGATGCGCGCGTTGCGGCCCGCCTCGAGCACGATGCCCGTTTGTGAGAACGTTTTGAACCCTGTCAAGGCGACGTCGACTTTGTAGTTGCCCAACGGCAGGAGGCGCAGGGCGTACTGGCCCGACTCATCGGTCGTCGTCTCACGGGAGAACTGCGTGTCGACGTTGGTGGCGGTGACGGTCGCTCCAGGTACGGCGGCACCGCTTGAATCGGTGACGTTGCCCATGATGGTTCCTGTCGCAACCTGTGCGCTGACCGGCATCGCGATGAAGAGCGCGCAGATGAATGCTGCCGCCTGTTTCCAGATTCCATTCAAATCCATTAGGTACCCCTCCGGGACTTATGTCGTTGCCAACGGGGAAATATAATCCATTCCCATGGCCATCGAATCAGTCAATCCGGCAACCGGCGTCACACTTAAGGTCTACGAAGAGATGACACCGCAGCAGACCGCCGTCGCCGTCGCTGAGGCGCACGAAGCATGGAAAACCTGGCGCAAAGTTCCTTTCGCGGAGCGAGCGAGGCTGATGAAGAAGGCCGCCGGCATTCTTCGCGAGCGGAAGGAGGAATTTGCGAGGCTCATGGCGCTCGAAATGGGCAAGCCGATCAAGCAGGGCATCGCCGAGACCGAGAAGTCGGCGCTCGGATGCGACTACTACGGCGAGCACGCCGAAGCGATCCTGGCGCCGGAGATGAGCAGGACCGAAGCGTCGAAATCCTATGTAGCCTTCGAACCGATCGGCGTCGTGCTCGCCGTCATGCCCTGGAATTTTCCGTTCTGGCAGGTGTTCCGGTTTGCCGCGCCCGCGCTGATGGCGGGCAACGCCGGCGTGCTGAAGCATGCGTCGAACGTGCCCGGGTGCGCACTGGCGATCGAGAAGGTGTTCGCGGACGCTGGATTTCCGAAGGGCATCTTCCGCACCCTTCTCATCGGCAGCAAGCAGGTGAAATCGGTCATCGAGAACCCGCTCGTCAGTGCCGTGACCCTGACGGGCAGCACGCCGGCCGGCAAGGCCGTTGCCTCACAGGCAGGTGCCGTGATCAAAAAGGCGGTGCTCGAGCTCGGCGGATCCGATCCGTACATCGTGCTC
This sequence comes from Vicinamibacterales bacterium, assembly GCA_963782595.1. Lineage (GTDB taxonomy): Bacteria > Acidobacteriota > Vicinamibacteria > Vicinamibacterales > JAMQPK01 > JAMQPK01. The sequence continues at coordinate 935,972 of CAWAKJ010000001.1, forward strand.
GAAGACGCCGACCTCGAACTCGCGGTCACGACGTGCGCCACGTCGCGGCTGATCAATTCCGGCCAGAGCTGCGTCAACGCCAAGCGCTTCATCGTCGTGGCGCCGCTCGTCGCGTCCTTCACTGAGAAGCTCGTTGCGGCGATGAGGGCAAAGAAGATGGGCGATCCGCTCGCGGAGGGCACCGATGTCGGGCCGCAGGCGCGTCCGGATCTTCGAGACGAGCTGCACACGCAGGTTCGGGACTCGGTGGCGAAGGGTGCCAGACTGCTGCTCGGCGGGGATATTCCGCCGGGAAAGGGGTCGTTCTATCCACCGACCGTGCTGGCTGATGTAAAGAAGGGCATGCCTGCGTACGACGAAGAGCTCTTCGGACCCGTCGCGTCGATCGTCGAGGCGCGCGATGAAGCCGACGCGATTCGCATCGCGAACGACAGCATCTTCGGGTTGGGGGCCGCGGTGTTCACCAGGGATGCTGCGCGAGGCGAGCGCGTGGCGAGGGAGCTCGAAGCCGGCTGCACGTTCGTCAACGCGCTCGTGGCCTCCGATCCGCGGCTGCCGTTCGGTGGCGTCAAGGAATCAGGCTATGGGCGTGAGCTCGGCAGCTACGGCATCAAGGAGTTCGTGAATATCAAAACGGTGTACATCAAGTAGCAGCCGAGCACTGGTACAGAAAATTCAAAACAGGAGATCACGAGATCAGGAGTTTTGTTTAAAGAGAAATTCTCCTGAGCGCCTGATCTCCTGTTTTCGCATTTCAAGAAGGACAATTCCCAGTACGATCCCCGCGCTGATGCCGCCAACGACGAACCACCAGATGGCGGGGATGACCGTCGTCGTCATGAAGCCCAGGATGACCAGCGTCAGGCCCCCGATGCCTTCGACGCCGCTGCCGGTGAGGTTCACGCGCTTCCTCTTGTAGAGTTGCTTCGACATCAGCCATTCGGCCACGACCGGATCGACCGGGGAGAGATTCAGCGCAACCGGAGGATGCGGGGCGTAGAGCGCGTGCATCACGAGCGCCGCTAGCAGTTGACGCCACAGCCAGAGCTTCGACTGGCGGCGCTGAAATTCTTCGAGGAGATCGCCGGCGAGCGGTTCGTTATCGAGGGCCAGCCGGTCCAGAAGGGTCCGCGCGAATCGGGGCGGTGTCGGGCCTGTCATGTCGTCCCTCCCTTCAGTTGCGCCACGCCTTTCCAGAGCGCAACCAGCGAGCGTTGGGTCTCTTTCACCGCCTTCAGCCCCTGGGGCGTGACGTCAAAAAATCGCTTGGCCCGGCCACCGCGCTCTGGGCTGGGATGGCCCATCCGCGACAACACCAGACCGTTGCGCTCGAGGCGCTCGAGGGCCGCATACACGGCGCCAAGGATAACGCTTCGGCGTCCCGTGCTCTCGATTTCGCGTGCAATCGGCACTCCGTAGGCATGCTCGCCCACGCGCAAAATGGCCAGCAGGATCATCAGTTCGAAGTCAGTGAGGAGGTCTCGACCCATTTAATTACAAATTATGAACAAATACGGCGGCGCTTGTCAACTGTTACCATGACGGCCAAAACAAGGGGGCCTGTATGAGATTTTTCGCTGGTGTGCTCGTGCTCGCCGCGACGGTCGCCGCCGGGCAGGTGGCGTCCGCGCAGCGGAAGCCGTATCGAACGCTCAACGATACGTTTGCGCCTCCACAATTTACCTCGCTCGACGAATGGAACCGGAGGGCCGCACACATTCGGGAACTGATCCTCGCGTCGGCGGGTCTTCTGCCGATGCCAGAGCGGTCGCCGCTTCGCGCGAATGTCTTCGACGAGACCAGGCAGCCCGATCACTTCGTGTCGAAGGTGTACTTCGAAAGCCTGCCGGGATTTTTCGTGACGGGCAATCTGTACAGGCCGATTGGTGACGGGCCGTATCCGGCGATTCTTTCTCCACACGGCCACTGGGCGTACGGCCGCCTGGAGAACTCAGCTATCGCGTCGGTGCCCGGACGTGCGATCAATCTCGCCCGGCAGGGCTTTGTCGTGTTTACTTACGACATGGCTGGCTACAACGACAGCCAGCAGATCGAACATCGATTGTTCGGCGGGCCGCGCGAGAAGATGTGGGGGTTGAGCGTTGCAGGGCTTCAGTTGTGGAACGGCATCAGAAGTCTCGACTTTCTCGAGTCGTTGCCGTACGTGCGACGCGATGCGATCGGCGCTACCGGCGCATCGGGCGGCGGCACGCAGGTGTTTCTCCTCGCTGCGGTTGACGAACGTGTCGCGGTAGCGGCTCCGGTCAATATGATCTCGCTGCACATGCAGGGCGGATGCCTCTGCGAGAATCAGCCGGGCCTGCGCCTCGACACCAACAACGTCGAGATTGCCGCGACGATCGCCCCGCGTCCGCTGTTGATGGTGTCGGCCACGGGCGACTGGACGACCAACACCATGCAGCGCGAGTACCCGGCCGTCCGTGCGCTGTATGCGTTGCGGGGGGCAGAAGATCGCGTGCACGGCGTGCAGTTCGACGCGCCTCACAACTACAACCGCGAATCGCGCGAGGCGGTCTATGCGTGGATGGCGCGGTGGCTTCAAAACGAACCCGCCGATGTGCGTCGTGAGGAGCGGCCGTTTGCACCGAGTCCGCTATCGGACTTGCTCGTCTTCCATCAAAGACCCGTGCCGGACAACAGTGTGACCGCCGCGCAGTTGACGGAGAACTGGATCGAGGCCGCCCAGCGCCAGCTGGTGTCGACACCGCTCGAGACGAGGGCTCGGGCGTTGCGCCTCTCCCTCGGTTACAGCGTGTCCGACCGAAGTCAATCCACACCTGCTCCAACGGGACGGCGGCGCACGGTTATCGCGTTCGGTCTCGATGCGTCACTCGAGAAGCAGCTTCGGTCTGCGGGCTTTGCAGTGAAGACGATCGACTTCACGCCGTTCGATGCGGAAGAGGCGGCGAAGATTCCGCTCTTCGATACCTACAACAGAACTGCTGCCAGCCAGCGCGTCGCCGACATTGTCGACGCGCTGCGTGCGTCGCCCGGCGCCTCGCTTGTTGCGTCCGGCGATGCGGCGTTCGCGGGTCTGCTGGCTGTCGCAGTCGAGCCGGGACGCCTGGCAATCGTCGATGCGGGCGGACGAAGCATCACGAGCGATGACGATTTTGTCGCGCAGCTTTACATTCCCGGGCTGCGCAGGGCCGGCGATTTGACGACCGCCATTGCGATCGCCGGGGATCGTGTCGTCATTCACAACACGGGAGACGGATTTGCGCATGTGGGCGCTGGCGTACGCCGGAATTTGCTGACGCCACGCGAGATCGTCGCGCTTCTTCGCCAGTAGTGTCCGGCTTCATGCCGGACCACGGCCAAGATCGTGAAAAGTTTGTGACACGTGATACTTCCGGCCTCTGACGTCGTCTAATGGGTCAGAGGTCATCATGAACGCCACACTTCGCGCCCTCAACGGCTTCGGGCTCGGCGCCCGTGCCGGCGACCAACGTCGAGTGAACGATCCGCGTGGGTGGTTGCGCGCGCAGGTCGATGGAGGTGCGCCCGTCCTTCGCGCGCCCGACGAAGCCTCTTCAGCTGCCATCGCCGATGCCGTTCGATCGTTCCGCACGATTGGTCAGGTCAACACTCCGGACGAGCGGCAGGCCCGCCAGCAGGCGCGGCGGCGCCTGGTCGAGATAGCCGGCGCCGAAGGGCGTGCTGCGCTCACAGCCCGTGCGACGGCCGATCGGCCGTTCGTCGAGCGCCTCGTCGCATTCTGGTCGAATCATCTCTGTGTGTCGGTTAGCGCCAAGGTGCTCGTTGTGCCGCTGGCCGGCAGCTACGAGCGAGAAGCCATACGGCCGCACGTGCTCGGCCGGTTCGAAGACATGGTGCTCGCGTCGGCACGGCATCCGGCGATGCTGGTGTACCTCGACAACTTCCAGTCGATCGGTCCGGGCTCGCGTGGAGGCCGGCTCAGCGGACGCGCCGGCCGCGGACAGCAGCGTGGGTTGAACGAAAACTACGCGCGCGAGCTGCTCGAACTGCACACGCTTGGCGTCGATGGCGGGTACACGCAGCAGGATGTCCAAGAGCTCGCAAAAATTCTTACCGGGTGGACCGTCGGCGGGCTCGTTCGCGGTGGACGCCCCGAGCGAAGTCGAGGGGCGCAGCGCGGACGCCAACCCGACGCGCCATTCGGGTTCGCGTTTCAGGAGCTGCTCCACGAGCCGGGCGCGAAAACCGTTCTTGGCGTCAAATACAGTGAAGCGGGTATCGAAGAGGGCGAGCGCGTGATTCGCGCGCTCTGCCGTCATCCGTCTACGGCCCGATTCGTCGCGACGAAGCTCGTCGCGCATTTTGTCGGGGACGAGCCGCCGGCTTCTGCGGTCGATCGCGTGGCACGCACGTTCCGCGACAGCGGTGGCGACCTGCGGGCCGTCTCCCTCGCGCTCATCGATCTTCCCGAAGCGTGGAGCGAAAGCGCGCGCAAGTTTCGCGCGCCGCAGGACTGGCTGGTCGCCGTGTTGCGCGCATTCGGCGCGACAGAGGTGGCCGAGACGGTTATGCCCGTGCTGCGGCAGCTCCGCCACCCGCTCTGGTCGCCGCAATCGCCGAAGGGGTTCGGCGACAAAACGGATGAGTGGGCCGATCCGGATTCTCTGCTGAATCGCGCCGAGCTGGCACGCACCGTCGCCCGGCGTCTGCGCATGCAGCGCGTCGACCCGCGTGGGCTCCTCGACGTCATCGATGCGCCGTCCGGTGATCCGTTGCATCGCTTTCTTGCCGATACCTCGATCGCGCCGGACGAGCGCGTCGCGCTCGCTCTGGCCGGACCCGCTTTTCAATGGAGATGACCATGAACCGCCGAACTTTCGTTCGCAACATGTGCCTCGGCGGAATCGCGACATTTGGGTTTCCTGTCGTCAATTTTGCCCAGGTGAAGCAGGCCGGCCGGTTTGTGTTCGTCCTCCTTCGCGGAGGATTCGACGGCCTGGCGGCAGTCGTGCCTTACGGCGATCCTTCCTACCGATCGCTGAGGGGCGCGTTTGCCTTCGATGAATCCGATCTCGTGGAGTTGAACGACACCTTCGGTCTGGCGCCGGGTCTCGCGCCGATGCGCGAGTTGTGGCAGCAGAACGAGCTGGCCGTTCTCCATGCGATGGCCATTCCTTTCCGCACCCGGAGTCATTTCGACGGACAGGCCATCCTCGAGACCGGCATCGATCGGCCGGTTGGCTCGTCCGATGGATGGCTCAACCGGTTGCTTCAAGTGATGTCCGGCGAGCGCGCTGGAATCGCGATTGCGTCGGGCATGCCGCGGTCGCTCACCGGATCGTTCAACGTGCAGACGTGGTCTCCGACGCAGCTCGGCGCGGTGGACGATGCGTATCTGGATCGGTTGTCTTCGCTCTATCGCACCGACAAGATGCTCTACGGTCGTTTCGAAGCGGCCGTGCAACAGCAGAATCTGGTTGGCGAAGAACCGATGGCGGGTGGCGGCGCCCGCCGCGGCGGCATCACGCCGCTGATGCACGCGGCCGCGAAGATCCTGCGGCAGGACGGCGGGCCGAACATCGCCGCCGTAGAGTTCAGCGGATGGGACACGCATGCCAACCAGGGGCTCGCCGGCGGGGCGCTCGATCGGCTGCTCGGACAGCTCGCGGAAGGGTTGATGGCGTTCCGTACCGACATGGGAGCGGCGTGGTCGAACACCACGGTTGTCGTCATGACCGAGTTCGGACGAACCGCCCGGCCGAATGGCACGCGCGGCACCGATCACGGCACAGCCGGCGCCGGATTTGTGATTGGACCCAAGGTGGCCCGTTCGACGGTTTTCTCAGACTGGCCTGGACTTGGCGATCGCGCGCTCTTCGAGGGACGCGATCTCAAGCCGACGCTCGACACGCGCGCCGTGCTGAAGGGCGCGATCGCGGCCTCATTCGATCTGACGCCTGCGCAGGTGGACCGCGTGTTTCCGGGATCGAGCGGCGTGCGTGGCACGTTCGAGCTGATGGGGTGATGAGTGGTGGGTGGTTCGTGCTATTACGTAGTGCTATTACGTAGTGTCCGGCTTTAGCCGGACCCATGAACCACCAACTACCAACCACCAACCATGACGGCGCGCATCCTCTCCATCAATGTCGGTCGGCCCAAACCGATCCAGGACGTCGAACCATGGATGACAGGCATTTACAAAACGCCTGTCTCCGGACCGGTGCGACTTGGATTAGAGAATCTCGATGGAGACGGCCAGGCGGATCTGAAGGTTCACGGGGGGCCGGACAAGGCGGTCTGCGTGTACTCGGCCGATCACTTTCCGACATGGCGCCAGGAGCTCGGCGTGCCGGAGTGCGGGCCTGGCTGGTTCGGCGAGAATTTTTCTGTGACCGGCCAGACCGAATCGACCGTCGCGATTGGTGATACCTATCGAATCGGCACGGCCATCGTGCAGGTTTCACAACCTCGGGCGCCGTGCTGGAAGCTCGGCCGTCGATGGCAGCGTCTCGACATGCCGAAGCTCGTCGTTCGCAGCGGTCGCACTGGATGGTACCTTCGTGTACTCGAGACGGGAACGGTCGAGAGCGGTGAGGCGATCACGCTTCTCGATTCACCTTACTCGCAGTGGACGATCGAAGCTGTAAACGACGTGGCGTACAGCCGCGGCGGTACGACGGATCTCGACGCCGCGCGTGCGTTGGCGAACTGTCCGTCGCTCGCAGAGGCCTGGCGCTCCGAGTTCAGAGATCTCGCGGCGTCCGGCTAAAGCCGGACACTACGTACTGCCACCAACCACCAACCACCGTAATACACTCTCACCCGTGTCGAATCGGTATCGGGCAGACGAACTGGTGATGTTCGCGATGGCGCTCCTCGAGAAGGCCGGAATGCCGCGCGATCGAGCGAAGACCATGGCCGAAGTGATGGTCGAGGGTGATTTGCTCGGCCACGATACGCACGGTCTCGATCAGCTCGATGGATATCTCGAACAGATCAGGGACGGACTGATGACGACGTCGGGCGATCCCGAAGTCGTCCACGATCTCGGTTCGTGCATGACGTGGGATGGCCGGCGTCTCCCCGGGCACTGGCTGGTGAAGCAGGCGATCGCGGAAGCGCGAAACCGGATCCTCTCTCATCCAATCGTGACGATTGTCATCGGCCGCGGCCACCACATCGGATGCCTGCAGGCGTACCTGAAGCCGGTCACCGATGCGGGGCTCGTCATTCTGCTGATGTGTTCCGATCCGGCGGCTTCCGGTGTGACGCCCCATGGAGGAGTGGCGTCACGTATTACACCGAATCCGATGGCGGCTGGATTTCCGACCAACGCTGATCCCATCCTCATCGATATCAGCAGCTCGACGACGACCAATGCGATGAACAAGCGTCTTGCCGTCAAGGGCGAGCGATTGCCGGGGCCGTGGCTCGTCACTGCCGATGGCCGCGCGACGGACGATCCGCGCGTGTTGTCGGACGATCCACCCGGCGCGATGCTGCCGCTCGGCGGCATGGAACTGGGCCACAAGGGATTTGCGCTCGCGCTCATCGTCGAAGCGCTGACCTCCGGCCTTGCCGGCCACGGACGATCAGAAAAGCCCGAGCAGTGGACTGCGTCGATCTTTCTGCAGCTCATCGATCCTGATGCGTTTGGCGGACGCGAGGCGTTCACGCGCGAGATGCAGCACCTCGTGAATCTGTGTCACACGACACCGGTTGCCCGCGGCAATCCGCCGGTCAGGCTTCCGGGAGAAGGCGCACTCGCCAGACGCCGGCAGCAGATTCGCGAAGGGATCGCGCTTCACGAAGGGATCCTGCCCGCGCTGGCGCCATGGGCAGAACGATTCGGCGTCGCGATGGTTATGCCCGCTATTTCGTCAGCAAGGCAGGCCAGTTCACCACAACTGTGAGGGGAGAAGAGCTTTCTTCCAACGCCTCAGTCAAGAAGAATCGTTTGCCATCCTTGCTGACCGCATACTGGTGAGGCTGATTTCCTGCAAGGGAGAGCCCGCTCTGGAATACTCGCTGTTCTCCGAAACGGGCTTCCTCGAATACCACCATGTGGTGCCATTCGCGGACGGCGGCGAAACATCGGCAGAAAACCTGGAGCTTCGATGTCGCAGTCACAATGCCTACGAAGCCGACCGGTGGTGTGGGTCGGTGGAAGTGCCCCTGCTTCGCGAACGTCGAGCGTGCGACGGCACGAGCGCGCAGCTCGTTCCGGAACGAGCGACACAAGAGTGTGGCGGCGCGCCGTCAGGTCCGTCCACGCGAGAACCTGGCCCGGAAGAATACTGATCGCGACCGTGCGTTCACGACATTGTCGCCGCTCGAGCGCGGCTGGCTCGTGCTAGATCTCGTGCGGCGTCTTGGAAACATGATCGGGTTTCGCAAGATTCCTGTGCACATGGATACGAAACTGTTGATCTGAAGGATCGTCCGTGATGTCGTTGAGCGACGGCTCGGCGACTTCGATGAGTTCGTGGCCCGATGTGCAAGAGACACCCTTAAGGTCTGCGCGACTCCTATCCCTGAGTACGCGATCCGAACGCTTCGAGTACAAAGTTGTTCGCATGCCGCTTGAAGTACACTTTCACGCGCATGCTACGGCATCTCATTGTGTTCACAGCGTTTGCATTGTGCGATGCCGCTGCGGTTTCAGCCCAGGTTGCACCGCAGGCGCCTCTGTCGGTCGAAGCGGCTGCGAGATCGGCCACCGTGACGCTTGCCCCGGCGCCAATCACCATCGACGGAGCGCTCAGCGAATCTATCTGGGAGTCGGCCCCGAAGGTCGGCGCCCTCGTCCAGCGGCAGCCCTATGAGGGCGAACCTGCGACCGAGCGGACCGACGTCACGCTGCTGCGCGACGAGAACAATCTGTACATCGGCGTCGTCGCGTACGATTCGGAGCCGGGCCGAACGATCGGCACCCAGATGGCGCGCGACGCGGGGCTCAATGCCGACGATCGGATAGAAATTCTCCTGGATACGTTTCGCGATCAACGCAGCGCCTTTTACTTCGCGACCAATCCCGCGGGAGCCCTGGTGGACGGCCTCGCATTTTCCAATGGACAGCTCAACACCGAGTGGGATGCCATCTGGCAGGTGCGGACGAGCCGCACCGAACAAGGATGGGTCGCCGAGTTTGCGATTCCGTTCAAGAGCCTCAGCTTTCCGGCCGGGCAGGACGTGTGGGGATTCAACATCTCGCGCACCATCTACCGGAAGCTCGAGGAAGACCGGTGGTCGGGCGCCCGACTCGAGACACAGTTCCTGCAGGTGTCGGAAGCGGGCGAGATTCGCAATCTCGGCGAACCGACTCAAGGCATTGGCCTCGACCTGCGCCCGTTTCTCGCCGGCCGCCTGCTGCAACTCGCAGGCGATGTCGAGAACGACTTCGACGGCAAACCAGGTCTCGATCTGTTCTACAGCCTTACGCCGAGCCTGAGGCTGACGGCCACCTTCAACACCGATTTTGGCGAGACGGAAGTCGATGCCCGTCAGATCAATCTGACGCGGTTTTCGTTGCTGTTTCCGGAAAAGCGCGCGTTCTTTCTCGAAGGGGCGGGTGTGTTCAGTTTCGCCAGCACAGGTCCAGAGACGCCCGGAGGGATTCCGGCGACGGGCGCGGACGTGTTTCCGTTCTTCAGCCGCCAGATTGGATTGCTCTCGGGCACCGAGGTGCCGATCGACGCGGGTGTCAAGTTGAGCGGCACGATCGGGCGCACCGATATCGGCGTACTGGATGTGCGCGCTGGTGACCTGCGCAACGGCACCCAGACGATCGCCGACGCGAAGAACTTCTTTGTCGGACGCATCAAACGCAACCTGTTTCAGCAGTCCTACGTCGGCGCGATCGTGACCGACGGCCATCCGGGCCGCGGACAGGACGGGCGCACATACGGCGCGGACATGCGCCTGGCCACGTCACGTTTTCTGGGCCGCCGGCGCAATTTCGTGGTCAACGCCTACGGCGTGAGGAGCGAGAACCGCGGCGCGTCGGGAAGGACCGTCGCCGGGAAGGACTGGTCGTACGGCTTCTCGGCGCACTATCCGAACGATCGGTACGTCGCGCAAGTCGCGATGCGCGATATCCAGGAGAACTTCAGGCCCGCGCTGGGCTTCGTGCAGCGCGACAATGTGCGCATGTTGCGGGCGGGCGCCAGCTACAATCCGCGTCCGGCTTTCTTCAATATCCTGCAGATGAATCACGACATCTACTTCACGAGGTTCACGCGGCTGGATAACCACGAGGTCGAGAGCTGGGATCTGTATGTCACCTGGTGGGACTGGCATTTCAAGTCCGGCGACAACATGCACGGCTGGTTCGACTTCAATCCGACGTACGAGCGGCTGTTCGAGACCTTCGAAATCTCGCCTGGTGTGTTCCTTTTGCCCGGCGAGTACAAATTCACGCGCTTCCGGAGCAACCTGCTGTCAACCGCCGCGAAGCGTCCCGTCACGGCGAGCATCAATCTGCAGTGGGGCAACTACTGGTCCGGTAAGGCCGAGCAGTTGACGATGTCGATGACCTACAAGCTGCCGCCGTGGTTTACGATGAGCCTGTCCACCAATCAGACGTTTGCGCGGCTGCCAGAGGGGCATTTCATCGCGCGCATCATGACCGCGAACTTCAACTACGCCGCATCGCCACGGGTCTCGTTCTCCAACCTCGTCCAGTACGACAACCGCTCGAGAAACCTCGGTTGGCAGAGCCGCATCCGCTGGACACTCCAGCCCGGCAACGATTTCTTTTTTGCGTTCAACCAGGGCTGGGTACAGGAGTTCGAAGAGAATCGCAATCTGCGGTTCCGGGCGCAGGACAGCAAGGTGTCGGCGAAATTTCAGTACTGGTACCGATTCTGAACGTGTCCAGGTTCACCCCTTTTCGACGAGCGGTGGTGCTGATGCTCGTCGCAGGCGCATGCGGCGGCACGCCGCATCAGTCTCAACAGGCTCCAGACAAACCTGCCGCGACGTCCGCCACGCGCGAGCTCGGGTCGTGGAAAGGCCAGGGCAGCACGACACTGGGATTCGTCAGCGAGTCGGGATCGTTCCGGATCAACTGGGTCGCACAGAACATCGACAACACGACGCCGGGCCACTTCACGCTGACGCTTCGCAGCGGCATCAGCGGGCGGGTGTTGAAAGTCATTGCCGATCATCGCAGCGCCGGCGGCGGCAGTGTGGAGTTCGGCGACGATCCCCGCCTCTACGAATTTCTCGTCGATTCACATGGCATCAACTGGACGATCTCGGTGGAGGAGACGTTTACGCCGTAAAACCGCGCCAACGTCCAAATCCGGCCTTTTCCACTACAATTGATCCCTCTCAAAACGGAGTATTGATTCATGACCGTGAGGTCTGTGTTCCCCCCGGAATTCAGCAGATATCTCGCTGCCACCGCCCTGGCCGCCGGGCTGCTGGCGCCGGCCGCCGTTGCCAGCGCGCAGCAGAGTACGAGCACAGGTGCAGCGCCCGCCGCCAGTCCGACGATTGATGGCGCCAGGCCGGGCAAAATCGAGGGGCCTGCCGCCGATCGCATGGTGGCTGAATGGATGTTGCGCATGGGCGGCAGCATCGTGCTCGAAGGGCAGCGCAAACCGATAACTGATCTGGCCGATCTTCCTGCAACCGACTTCCGCATTCATACATTGAACTTCACCGGCATCACCATGTACGCCGCGTCGCTGCAGGACGAGCTTCGCCGGCTGCCGCCGCTTCCGCACTTGAAAGAGCTGTACATCAACGGGCGACTTTGGTACGACCAGCCGGCGCCACGCGTGCAGGCCACCATCTCGCTGTTCAACGGATCGACCGAGCTTGAAAAATTCGTGGTGAGCAAGCCGGTTCAAACCTACATCCCCTTCAACGATCCCGCGTTGAAAGGGCTGACGTCGTTGACGCATCTCAAGGAAGTGCGCATTCACCAGACCCGCAGCTCGGGCGTCTCGCTGGGTGCATTTCCGCTGACGCACCTCGATTTGAACTACGCGGTCACGTTCAACGACACCGGGATGGCGAGCCTCAAGGGCAAGACGACGCTCGAGCGCCTGTTCCTGCGGGGCACCTCGATCACCGATGCAGGAATCCAGAACCTCTCTGACCTGACCAACCTCGTCGAGCTCGACTTGTCGGACGTCACGATGACCGACGTCGGTCTGTCGTATCTGTCTGGGCTCACGAAACTGCGCCGGCTCAATCTTCAGAGCGCCGATGTGACCGACGCCGGCCTCGACGTGCTGCAGAGCATGACGGCGCTCGAAGAGCTCAGCCTCTACCGCACGAAAGTCACCAATGCGGGCCTGGCGAAACTGGCGGCGTTGAGGAATCTGCGATCGGTCGACCTGCGCTACAGCCGTGTCACGAGCTCGGGTGTGCGCGACCTGACGGCTAAACTGCCGAAAACCGAGTTCCTCATCCTCGAGTCGTCCAATCCCGAACCCAAACGTGCGGTTGCGGCTTCGGCGGTTGCGTCGAAAGGCGACATGGCCATCGACGAATGGCTCCGGGCTATCGGCGGCAAGACCCAGATGGTCGAAGGCAGGATCACGGCCGTGTCGCTCAACGGGACGTCCATCACTGATCGCGAGTTCGTCGTCTTCAGCAGGCTGACCCAGTTGAAGGAGCTCAGTCTTCAACATACCGAGACGAGCACCATCGGTCTCGAGCAGCTTGCGGCGGTGCGCTCGCTGGAGCGGCTCGACCTCGGGCATACGCTGCTCGGGGACAACGCGCTGCCGATGCTTGCGTCGCTGACGAGCCTGCGTGCGCTGAAGATGCCGAGCACATTGGTCGAGGGGACCGGCCTCGCGGCGCTGAAGGACCTGCCGAATCTTCGCGAGATCGATCTTGGCAACGCGCCAATTACAGACGAGGGCATCGAGCAGCTCGTTCAGTTGACGCGTCTCGAGTCCATCAATCTCCGTCACACCGACATCACCGACGCGGGCATGGCTCACTTCGCGGGGCTGACCAACCTGAAGAGACTCGACCTGACGTCGGCCGACATCACCGAAAAAGGTCTCGCAGGACTGGCGCCGCTGACGCAGCTCGAAGATCTCGACCTCAGTTTTACCCGCTTCGCAGAAGAGGGGCTGGAAACGATCGCGAAGCTCACCGCGCTGAAGCGGCTCGGACTCGAGCAGACGAGCGTGACGGACACAGGGATGGCTTTCGTCGCGAAGCTGCCGAATCTCGAGGCGCTGAACCTGAACTACACGCCTGTCAGCGACGCGGGAATCGCGCTGTTGACCGGGATCAAGACCTTCGTCGAACTCAAGCTCGATCGCACCGATTTAACCGACAAGTCACTGCAGTGGCTTGCCGGGCAGACCAATCTGAAATACCTCGATCTGTATCACACGCAGCTCTCCGAGCAGGCCTACCAGAGCCTCAGGAAAGCGCTGCCCAAAACCGAAGTCAACTGGAGCCTCGACGCCGGCCGTGCGCGGCGGAGGACGTAGACGTATGAGAACGCGCTTGTTACGCGTAACGTGTGTCCTTTTTTTTGTGATAGTCGTCGGGTTTGCCGGCGACGCGGCCGCGCAGTTGCGGCGGTCGTCCGACTCGCCTGCGGTGACCAACGCGATCGCACGCCTCGAGCAGCGCGGCGGCTGGGTCGTGCGCGACAAGGACGGCACCATCCTCGAGGCATCGCTCGAGCGCACATGGGCGACCGACAACGACATCGATTTCATCGTCGAGCTCAAGACGCTGAAGAAACTCGATCTGTCGTTCACCTACGTCACCGACAAGGGGATCAAGAAGCTGCAGGCGCTTCAGCAGCTCGAGGACCTGACGCTCGACACGGCCGAGTTCCTGACTGACGCATCGATGGCGCATCTGCGCGCCAATCGCGCGTTGCGGCGCCTGGTCGTGCGAGGCGTCGACATCACCGACGCCGGCATGCCGTACGTGGGAGAAATGGCGGGGCTGCGGTATCTCGACATCAGCTACACGATGCTCGGCGACGTCGGCCTCGAGCATCTGCCGAACCTGAGTGAGCTCGAGCACTTGAAAATCGGCGCCACGCTGATTACCGGGCTCAACCTGAACTTCCTGAAGCTTCTGCCGAAGCTGAAGACGCTCAGTCTGAAAGGCGTGCAGCGCCGCAACGCCGGCGCGTGCTGGACGCCAAACGTGACCGATCTCGATCTCGAGACGATTTCTCTGCTCGCCGGCCTTGAAGAGCTCGACCTCGGTGTCGGGATCAAGCTGGGCATGGGCGGTCAGCCCGCCGCGCCCGGCGGCGGCAACTGCCGCCTGACCGGCGGCCTGCAGATCAGCGATCTGGGTGTGGCGAAGCTCGCGCGGCTGAAGAACCTGAAGCGGCTCGACATCAGCGGTGCGCGGCTTTCCCCGGAAGGTGTGCAGCTTCTGCGGTCGCTGCCGCTCGAGCGGCTCAGCCTGTGGGCGTGCGAATCGCTCGACGACGAGGTGGCCGCGGTGCTGGCGGGCATGCCGACGCTCGCGCATCTCGATCTTTCGTACACGCAGATTGGCGATCAGGGGCTTCAGCGGCTCGCGAAGCTGCCGAACCTGACGCATCTCTATCTCAGCGAAACCAAAGTCACTCCGGAGGCGGTTGAAACGTTTCGGAAACAGCGACCCAGTACGTTCGTCTCGTGGGCAAAGCGTCCGGTACCGCGCGGGGCACCATTGACGGCCGAAAAGCCGGTCATCGAGGAATAGCATGACCCTGCGCATCGCGTGTTTGTCGCTCGTCTCGATTCTCGTCGCACTCGTGGCGTCGGCTCCGCGCCCGCAGGCGCAAAGCGCCGCACCTGACCCGATGTTTTTTCAGACGCAGGTGATGCCGGTGTTCGAAGCCGCGAAGTGCAGCGGCTGCCATACCTCGTCGGGCGTCGCGTCGGCGACCCGTCTGCACTTCCCCGAGAAAGACGCCACGCCTGCGCAGATTCAGGCGTTCGGCCTGTCGCTCGCGAACCTCGTCGATCGGGCCGATGCATCGAAGTCGCTGATCCTGGCGAAACCCACGAACGTGATTCGGCACACGGGAGGTGTGCGCATCAAGCCGGGTTCACCCGAAGAGCAGGCCGTTGCAAAGTGGGCGACGTCGCTCGCGTCGGTGTCGGACGCGACACTGGCGGCGGCAATCAAGACGATTGGCGCCGAGGACGAGGCCGCGCCGAAGCAACTCGTCCGCCGTCTGACGCACGCACAGTACGACAACACCGTGCGCGATCTGCTGGGCGACTACAGCCGTCCTGCCGAGCGGTTTCCGCCGGAAGACTATGTTGACGGGTTCAAGAATCAGCTCACCGCGCAGGGGATGCCGCCGCTGCTCGTCGAGACCTATAGCGCCGCAGCCGAACGCCTTGCCCTGAACGCGTTCCGCATCGGCGACGTCAACGGGCTGATTCCCTGCAAGCCGGCGTCGTTCAGCGACGTGAAATGCCGAGACGCGTTCGTGAGCCGTTTCGGGATGCGCGCGTTCCGCCGCCCGCTCACCGACGCCGAAGCGAAGCGCTACGCGACGGCGTTCTCGCAGCAGGCACGCCTCAGCCGCCGCTTCAACGACGGTGCGCGCGTCGTCGTCGAAGCGATGCTGCAGTCGCCGAATTTTCTTTTCCATGTCGAAGCCGGACCGGATGGCCGGTATGCGGACTACGACGTGGCGAGCCGCCTGTCGTATCTGTTGTGGAACACGATGCCGGACGCCGCGCTCTTCGAAGCCGCGGCCGAGGGCGAGCTGAGCACAGTGGCCGGCCGCGAGCGCGCCGCGCGGCGTCTCGTCGAGAACGCGGCGAAGAGCCGCGACGCGCTCGATCAGTTCTTCGAAGAATGGCTGCGCTTCGATCGCGTCGTCAACGCGGTGAAGTCCGGGCGATACAGGGAGTTCACACCCGAGCTGGCGCTGGCAATGGCCGAGGAGACGCGCACGCTGCTGCATCACCTCGTGTCGAGCGATCGCAACTTCATGGAAGCGCTCACCGCCGACTACAGTTTTGTGACCTCGGAGCTGGCAGAGATTTACGGCGTGCCTGCGCCGAAGGATCAGTTCGAGATGGTGAAGTTCCCGCCAGACTCACAGCGCGCCGGCATTCTCGGACAGGGCACGTTCCTGGCTTCGACCGCGGGACCAACCGACACGTCGCCGACCGCGCGCGGCATCTTCATCCGCGAGCGCCTGTTGTGCCAGCACGTTCCGCCGCCTCCGCCGGGCGTTATCACGACGCTGCCCGATCCGCTGACCACGGGACCGGCCAAAGGACGCCGCCAACTAATGGTTGAACACGTCGAGAACCCCGTCTGCTCGTCGTGCCATCGTTTGATGGATCCCATCGGATTCGGCTTCGAGCACTTCGACGCCATCGGCCGGTACCGCGAGCAGGAGTTGATTCCTGTGCCCGGCCGGCGTGGTGGGGGAGGAGGGGGCCGCGGGGGGCCGCCGCCCATTCCGGTGGAGATCGACGCGCAGGGTGAGATCGCGGGTATTTCGAACTCGAACTTTTCTGGAGCCAGGGCGTTAGGGACGATCCTCGCTGAGAGCCCGGTGTGTCAAAAATGCATCGTCCGCCAGATGTTCCGATACTCCTATGGAAGGCTCGAAACCGACGCCGACGAGAAGACGATCGACCAGTTATTCAGCCAATTCAAGGCGTCGGAGTTTAAATTCAGGACCCTGCTCGTGGGACTGGTGCAATCTCCGGAGTTCCTGAGACAATGGACTGGCTCTAGGAGGCCGTAATGCAGCTCAGCAGACGGAAGTTCCTCAGGGGAATCAGCATGACCGGCGCGGCGGTCCAGGTCGGGCTTCCGCCGCTCGCCGCCATGTTCAACATGAACGGCACGGCATACGCCGCACAGGCGGGAAAAGCTGCCGGTATCGACAAGCGCTTCCTCGTGTGGTGGAACGGCAACGGTATTCCCGAGCGCTACTGGATTCCCCGCGAGACCGGGGAAAACTTCGAGCTGACGGCGTGTCTCTCGCCTCTCGGCCGCGTGCGCGACTACGTGCACGTGCTCAGCGGTGTCGACAATGTGGCCGCCCGCCTCAACGGCCAGGGCAATGGACACTTCAGCGCCCTGTGCGGGTTGATGACCGGCACTGCCTATACGGGTCGCGGCGCCGCCGGACCATCGATTGATCAGATCCTGGCCGGGAAGATCGGCACGCAGACACGCTTCCGATCGCTGCAGATTGGTGTGGCGCAGGAATCACACGGCGAAAACGTTCACCGCAACATGACGTGGGCCGGCTACGAGCGCGCGCTGCCGCAGGAGCACATTCCCCACAATCTGTTCGATCGTCTTTTTGGTGTCAGAGACGAAGGCTGGGTCAGCCGCAAGAAGAGCGTGCTCGATCTCGTCACCGACGATGTGAACGCGTTGAAGCCGGCACTCGGCGCGGCGGACCAGCAGCGTCTCGACCAGCACCTGACGTCGGTGCGCGATCTCGAGCGCGCCATCGCCAGCCTGCCGCCGGACTACGGCAAGACCATCAAGGAGCCGGAGGACATTACCGATCTCACCGACTATCCGAAGATTGCGAAGATTCAATCCGATCTTCTGATTCATGCCTTCGCGTCGGGCCAGACGCGCGTCGCCTCGTACATGCTCACCAAGTGCCAGAGCCTGACGCGCTTTCCATGGCTCGGACACTCTGACAACCGGCACCACGACTACACGCACACCAACGCCGGCACGCCGACGCAGCAGCGCATCATGCGCGACATCTGCCGCTGGCACGTCGAAGAGTATGCGTACCTGCTCGAAGGGCTGCGCGCGATTCCCGAGGGCGACGGGAACCTCCTCGACAACACGGCAACGGTGTTCGTGCACGAGCACGCCGAAGCGGATCCGCACAAGTGCAACGGCCTCGCGATGCTCGTTGCGGGCGGGGGCATCAAGGGCAACACTCATACGAAGACGCACAACGGCGTGGGTGACGTCTATCTGACCATCGCGGAAGAAGTCCTCAAGACGCCGCTCGGCAAGGACTTTCCGACTGCGGAAGAGAAGATGCACGAGCTGGTCTAGGAGCGCTGGAAGTAAAAAGTAAGAAGTAAGAAGTTGAAAGTGGGGCGGGTCTGGAACTGCAGACCCGCCCCTTTTTTGTGTACGCTCGATTATGCGTATTGGGCGGTTCTGTGTGCTCGCGATCGTGGCAGCCCTCGCCGGCTGCCGGCATGCGCCGCCCAAGGTCGCGGCCACTCCTCCCGTCATCGTCGAGAACGTAACCCTCGAGGGATTCGACGTCCTTCCCGTTGTTGCGCGTGAAGCTCTCGAAGAGGCCCTGCCGCTTCGAGCGGGAATGACCCTGACCAGTGAGCTCGAGAAGGCCGCTGGCGACCGCGCCGTCGAAATTCTCCAGAACTATGGTTATCCGTACGCGCAGCTGAGCATTACGCGGGTACCTGTCGATGCCACACGTACGCGGCTGGTCCTGCGCGCCGAGCCCGGCACGCGCGGGTTCTTCGGAAAGATCGACATCGCCGGCAATCGCAACGTTGATGATGCGGTCATCCGGCGGCGGCTGGCGTATGCGCCGGGCGATCTGTTCCGCCGCAGTGCCATCGAGACCACACAACAGCGGATCGGCCAGCTCGGGCTCTTCAAGTCCGTCGAGATACGCGCGCACGATATCGACTTGCAGCCGGCCGAGGTTCCGACGCTGATTACCGTCGTCGAGCGCAGCCCCTGGCGGTGGAATCTGTCGGCTGGGTACGCCGCAGGCGAGAAGCTCGGTTTCGAGGCAGGGATTAGCCACTTGAACTTCTTCGGTGCGGCCCGCCGCTTCGACCTCAGGGGCCGTGTGTCGGAGATCGAGCGGACCGGTGAGGTCGCGTTTACACAGACAGAGGCGTGGCATGAGTCGCTCTCGTTGTCGCTGCAGGCGCGGCATCAGGAGATCGACGAACCGTCGTTCTTCACGACGTCGAGCGGGGGCCAGGCGGCGGTGAGCTGGCAATGGACGAAGGAGTTTGCGGCCACGGGATCGTACGCGGTGGCGCGCGAGCGCAGTGTTGTTGACGAGAGTCTCGAAACACTGCTGGGGCTGCAGGACGGGATCCTCAGTGCGTGGTCGCTCGATCTGGATCATCGGCACGTGGATACCAGTGAGCGTGCGGGGCTGATCGGAGGGGCTACCGACGGGTGGCTCGCGCGGTTGATGTCGCTGCACGTCGAGCAGGCCGGGGAGTGGATGCCCGGCACCTTCAACTACTTCAATCTCATCGGCGACGTGCGGCAGTACCGTCGCGCGTTCAGGGATCGTGTGGTCTTTGCCGGCAGGTTCCGATACGGAGCGATCGACGGCGCCGATTCCGAGATTCCGCTGCTGAAGAGATTTTTTCTCGGAGGCGCCACGGAGATGCGCGGCTGGGGTGTCTACGAAGTGAGTCCGTTGTCGGCGTCCGGTGAACCGGTTGGCGGAAGGAGCATGATGACGGCGATCGGCGAGATGCGAATCCGCACCCTGCCGCGCCTTACCGTCGCCTTCTTTGCCGAAGCAGGCAATGCATGGGAGGATCCCTGGGCTGTGCATCTGAACGACCTTCTCTACGACTTGGGGCCCGGAGTTCGGCTGGAGACGCCGTTCGGCCTGATTCGTTTCGATTTCGGATACCAGTTGAAGTTGCTCGAAGGGCTCAGGATCGACGGGCAGCCGCAAGAGCATCGATGGCGGATCAACTTCGGCATCGGCGAGGCGTTTTGAAGCCGCTGCTGACCGCTCACCTTCTTCCCATCGTCGAGGCACGTTTGCTCGAGCTTTTGCGGTCGCTGACGCCCGCCGACTGGGACGCGCAGACGATTGCCCCGGCCTGGAAGGTCAAGGATGTTGCCGCACATCTCCTCGACACACAACTGCGGAAGCTGTCGGTTGTCCGCGACGACTATCGGCCCGGCCCGCCGCCCCGATTCACGTCGCCGGCCGACTTTCCGGCGTTCATCAACCGGTTGAATCGCGAGGGCGTCGAGATGTACCGGCGTCTCAGCCCGGATGTGCTGATTTCCATGATGGAGGTCGCATCGCGCGCGAGCGCCGAGTTTCATCGGTCACTCGATCCGATGGCCGAAGCCGCGTTCGGCGTGAGCTGGGCGGGTGAAGAGCGATCGGTGAACTGGTTCGACACGGCCCGCGAGCTGACAGAGCGATGGCACCACCAGCAACAGATTCGGCTCGCCACGAACCGGCCCGGAATCATGACGCCCGAGCTCTACGGTCCCGTGCTCGACTGCTTCATGCGTGCGCTACCGTACCACTATCGCGACCAGCCCGGCGAGCCGGGCACTCATGTGCGATTCAACGTATCGGGGGATTGTGGCGGCAGCTGGTATCTCTTCCACACTGATGAACGTTGGGAGCAGGTGGAATCACCGAAAGGGCGGCAAGTCGCCGAAGCGACGATTCCACAGGAGATCGCCTGGCGCATCTTCACGAAGGGTATCGATCGCGAAGGCGCTTCGGCGCAGTTGACAGTGACGGGCGATCGCGCGCTCGGCCTGCACGTGCTGCAGATGGTCTCGATCATCGGATAGCGATAAGGGTGCAACCCTTCAGACTTCCCGACCGTCTAAGCTTGTCGTTGGGCACACTCATCAGCGAATGCCGCTACGCCCTGCGACAGTTGCGGGCTGCGCGCGTGTTCACGGTCACCGCCGTGCTGACGCTCGCCCTGGGCATCGGCGGTACCACGGCCATCTTCACCCTCATCCACGCCGTGATGCTGCGCGCCCTGCCGGTGAGCGACCCATCGCGTTTGTACCGCATCGGCGACGGTGCCAACTGCTGCGTGCAGGGCGGCCCGCAAGATCGCTGGGGAATGTTCTCGTTTCCGCTGTTCGAGCGGCTGAAGGCCGAGATGCCCGAGTTCGAGCAGGTCACGGCATTTCAAGCCGGTGGCTCACGCTTCGGCGTGAGGCGGCAGGGCAGGGAAACCACGGCAAGACCCCTCCGGTCCGAGTTCGTCGCGGGCAACTACTTCTCCACGCTCGGCGTCCGAGCACTCACTGGACGCGGCATCACCGTCGAGGATGACTCGCCGGCCTCACCGCCCGTCCTGGTTTTGAGCCACCACGCGTGGCAGGGCACATACGGCGGCGATTCCTCGATCCTGGGCGCCACATTCCTCGTAGAGGGGCATCCGTTCACGGTCGTGGGCGTGACGCCGCCGGGCTTCTTCGGCGAAACACTTCGTGGCGACCCTCCGGATCTCTGGATTCCCCTCCAGAAGGAACCGACGATCAACGGAGACACGTCTCTGCTCAGGCAGCCTATTTCTGCGTGGCTGCGCGTGATCGGTCGGCTGAGGCCGGGGGCCACGGTCGACGGACTGGGCGCGCGGCTGACAGGGGTCCTGCACCAGTGGATACAGCACGACTCCGGCTACCCCGCGAACTGGATGCCCAGCGTGATGCAGGCCCTGCCGCGACAGATCATCACCGTGGTGCCCGCCGGCGCTGGTGTGGGCATCATGAAGGAGCAGTACGGACGCAGTCTGCAGATTCTCCTCGGCGTCTGCGCGCTGGTGCTCCTGATCGCGTGTGCCAACGTCGCCAACCTGTTGCTCGCGCGCGCCGTCGCGCGGCGCGGTCAGACGGCGGTCAGGCTCGCGATCGGCGCCTCACGCCGCAAGATCGTGGCGCAGGCCCTCGTCGAAAGCACTCTCCTCGCCGTGGCTGGTGGAATCGCGGGCCTCGTGGTGGCGATTGGCACCGCGCGGCTGCTCGTGGCACTCGCCTTCGCGGGAACCGTGTTCCTTCCGATCGAGACGAATCCGGCGCCGTTGGTGCTGGCATTCGCCTTCACGCTCGCGCTCGTTACGGGTCTTGTCTTCGGCGCCGCGCCAGCATGGTTCGCGACGCGCACCGATCCGGTTGAGGCGCTCCGCGGGGCCGGCCGCACCACCGGCGATCGCTCCTCGATCGCGCGCAGGTCGCTCCTTGTCGTGCAGGCGGCCATATCGGTCGTGCTCGTCGCCGGGTCCACAATGCTGGCCCGCAGTCTCAACAACCTTGAAAACCAGGACTTCGGGTATGAGATTGCCGCTCGCGTCCTCGTCCAAATGAACAGACCACCCGCGACGTATACACCCGAGAGGCTCACAGCGCTCTATCGTGACGTCGAAGAGCGGCTCAATCGCATCCCGGGCGTGCGCGGGGCGGGCCTTGCCCTCTACAACCCGCTCACGGACAACTGGGGCGAAGGCGTGCTCATCGCCGGCCAGCCGCCTCCGGCTCCTGGCGATCAGGTTGGAGCTTCCTGGGATCGTGTCAGTGCCAGTTACCTGCAGAATCTCGGCGTCAGACTCGTCCGCGGCCGTCACTTCACGTCGGCCGATGACGAGAATTCAGCGCCAATAGCGGTCGTGAACGAGGCGTTCGTCCGCCGCTTCTTCAAGAACGGCGAGGAACCCCTGGATCAGCACTTCGGCCTCAACATGCCGGAGCACGTGAACACCTTCCGCATCGTCGGCGTTGTGCGTGATGCAAAGTTCGCCGGGTTCGCTCTCGATCGCCCGGCGCGGCCGATGTTCTTCGTGCCGCTCGCGCAATCGGTGGACTACAAGAACCCGATGATGAAGCGTATCGAGGTTCAAACGCACTTCATCAGCGGGTTGATGCTCGTCAGCGACG
Organism: Vicinamibacterales bacterium; assembly: GCA_963782595.1. Lineage (GTDB taxonomy): Bacteria > Acidobacteriota > Vicinamibacteria > Vicinamibacterales > JAMQPK01 > JAMQPK01. The sequence continues at coordinate 958,541 of CAWAKJ010000001.1, forward strand.
TGCCGCCCGGCGCGCTCGAACCCCAGGTCAAACGTGCGCTGGCCGAAGCCGACCCGAACCTGACCGTGACGACGGTCAGAACGATGCAGGAGCAGATCGATCGGTCCTTCAACCAACAGCGCGCCGTCGCGAGCCTCGCCGGATTGTTTGGACTCGTCGCGCTGGCGCTCGCTGCAATCGGGCTGTACGGGGTGACGGCATACAGCGTTGCACAACGAACGAATGAGATCGGAATACGGATGGCACTCGGGGCCTGGCGGGGGAACGTCGTCACGATGGTGTTGCACGGCGCGTTCCGTCGCGTGATGGTTGGTCTTGGTCTCGGTCTGCCGCTGGCCGTCGGGGCCGGCTATCTGCTCTCTGCCCAGCTGTACGGAGTGCAGTTCTGGGATCCCCTGGCTCTCGGCGTCGGCGCCGTGGCACTTGCCACAGTTGCGTTTCTCGCAGCCATCATCCCGGCGAGGCGAGCCGCATCCATTTCGCCGATAAAGGCCCTGCGCACCGACGCATAGTGCCGAGGCAGCGAAGAGAAGGCGTATCGGCACGACATTGTGCGGGTGTAGGATCAGAGGCTGCCTCGTATCACATCCGAAACTCCAACTGTGGCGTCTAAGCAGTCTGAGCAAGCGATGAAAAAGCCGTATCTGGTGCCTGCGCTTCTGGTGGTGGCTCTAGTCGTCGCGCTCGCCGTCGGCCGCAGCGTCCGCGCGGTCGGTACCGAGGTCGAGGCGCAACTGGCGACGGCATCGTTGAAGGTCGCGCGCGGCGCGTTCGTCAAGACGTTGCGGACGACCGGTCTGGTCGAATCCATTCATTTTCATAACGTTGCGGCGCCCCGGCTCGTGGGCGCGACCGGACCAGGCAGCAACACGCTCATCATCACGGATCTCGTGCCCAGCGGCACGTCCGTCGTGCCGGGCCAGCTCCTCGTCGAATTCGACCGGCAGAACCAGTTGAAGGCCGCCATAGACAAGCGGTCCGAGTATCGCGATCTGGAGGAGCAAATCCGGAAAAAGCGCGCCGAGCAGGAACAGACGCGCGCCAAGGACGAAGCGGAGCTGGCAGTCGCGGCGAATGCCGTGCAGAACGCCAACCTCGAGATGCAGAAGAACGTGTATCTCGGCCGCATCGATCAGGAGAAGAACCAGCAGCGTTTGGAAGAGGCGCAGGCGAAGCAGAAGCAGCTCAAGGCGACCTTCGATCTGAAGCGCCGTGCCGAGCAGGCCGAGCTGCGCATCCTGGAGATCCAGCGCGATCGCGCCCACAGGGCGATGACGTCGGCCGAGGACAACGCCGCGCGGATGGCCGTCAAGTCACCCATCCCCGGCGTCGTGGTTCTGCGCATGGTCTGGCGCGCGGGGGGACAGGTTGAAATCCAGGAGGGGGAGGAAGCGCGTCCCGGCATGCCGATCATGCAGGTTGTGGATCCGGCGGCGATGCAGGTGCGCGTGAAGGTGAATCAGGCCGACGTCCATCTCCTTCAAGCCGGCCAGCCGGCGCGAATCTCGCTCGATGCCTACCCCGACCTTCACTTCCAGGGCCGCGTCGAGCAGGTGACCCCTGTCGGCACGACGAGCATGCTGACGACCCGCGTTCGCAACTTCGTCGCGATTGTCAGCATCAAGGGAAGCCATCCCAAGCTCATGCCGGACCTGTCGGCGGCGGTGGACGTGGAGCTCGAACGGAAAGACAACGTGATCGTTATCCCGCGCGACGCAGTCGTACGCGACGAAGAGGCTTTCACCGTTCGGGTGCTGGACGGCGACACCGTGCGGCCGCGCACCGTCACGCTCGGCGCGATGAACGATTACGAAGTGATTGTCGCTTCCGGCCTCGAGCCCGGTGACATGGTGCAGCGGCATGTGGCGAAATAACAAGCGCACGGTCGTCGCCTCTGCCGCCGGCGTCGCGATCATCCTCGCCATTGCCGGCATGAGCGGCGTGTTCGGCCGCGGCGCAGCAGCCGACGTGCCGACGACGGTCGTCACCAAGGGCGAGTTCATCGACTACCTGCAAGTGCGCGGGGAGGTGAAGGCGGTACGGTCGGTGCCGCTGACCGTCCCCACCACGGGCGGGGGCGACCTGCAGATTCTCGAACTCGCCAAGAACGGCATGAACATCAAGAAAGGCGATGTCGTCGTCCGGTTCGACCCGATGAGCGTTCAACGCACGCTGAACGACAGGCGCTCCGAGTTCAAACAGGCCGAGGAAGAGATCGGCAAGACGCGGGCACAGTATCGCATTCAGGAGCAGCAGACGCAGACCGACCTGACGAAGGCGCGCTACGACGTCCGGCGGGCGGAGCTCGATACGGTGCCGTCCGAATTTCTCCCGCGGATGGAACGCGAGCAGAAATTGCTGACGCTCTCTGACACGAAAGCCCGGCTCGGTGAAGCCGAGCGGAAGCTGAAAGCACTGAGCGACATCGAGAAGGCGGAGCTGGCCAGCAAAATCCAGAAGCGAGACAAGGCGCGCTTCGATCTCGAGCACGCCGAACGGCAGCTCGGCGGCCTCGAGATCGTCTCGCCCGTGGATGGCGTCGTGTCGATCATGCCGAACTGGCGTTCGTGCTGTCCGCCGCCCGACTTCAAGGCTGGCGATCGCGCATGGCCGGGCCAGGTGATAGCCGAAGTGCCGGATCTTTCGACGCTCCGCGTGACGGCCAGGCTCGAAGAGGCAGAGCGCGGCCGCATGCAGCAGGACCAGCGCGTCGTCGTCAGAGCCGACGCCATTCCCGACAAGGAGCTGGCCGGAAAAGTCAGCGACATCAGCGCGCTCGCGCGCGTCGATTTCTCCAACTGGCCGCCGCAGCGCAACTTCGACATGATCGTCCAGCTCGACGAGATGGATGCGCGGCTGCGGCCCGGCATGAACACGAGCGTCCGCGTGGCCGTCGATCGCGTGGCCAACGTCGTGTTGATTCCCGCGCGCGCGGTCTTCGAGAAGGAAGGCCGCTCGGTGGCGTACGTCGCTCGGACACGCGGCGGCTGGGACGAACGGCCGGTGCAGATCGCGCGACGTGGTCAGGAGCAGCACGTCGTGAGCCAGGGCGTGCAGCCGGGCGAACGCGTGGCCCTGAAAGATCCGATTCCGCCAGTGAAGTGACACGCATGACAACAGCGAATCGTAAGCGTCTCGGCTGGTCGGTCGCAGGTGTGCTGGGTATTGCGCTGGTGATCGCGGCAATCGCCGTCGCCCCGATGCAGGGCGTACAAACCGACGGCAACGTGATTCCGACCGCGCGGGTCGCCGAGGGCGACGTGCCGGTCGTGGTGCACGCGACAGGCGAGTTGAAGCCGTTGCGCGCGCAGGCACTCGTGGCGCCTTCGGTGGGCGGTCCGATGCAAATCCTTTCCGTGGCGGCGACCGGAACGCCAGTGAAGGCGGGCGATGTCGTCGTCGACTTCGACAAAAGCGAGCAGGAAGAGCGCCTCGAAACCGCGAAGTCGGAGGTCGCTCAGGCCGAACAGGAGATCGTGAAGATGCGCGCGGATGCGGTCGTGCAGGGCGCGCAGGACGAAGTGACACTGCTCACGGCGCGGTTCGATCTGCGCCGGGCAGAGCTCGACGTGCAGGGGTCAGTCCTCCACAGCGCAATCGACAAGCAGAAGTTCTTGCTGACGCAGGAACAGGCGAAGGGGCGGCTCGCTCAGCTCCTGAACGACCAGCAATCGCGTGCGGATACCGATCGCGCGTCGCTGGCTGTGCTGGAGGAAAAGCGCAACAAAGCCAGGCTGCAGATGGACAACGCCCAGAAGAACATCGACAACATGACGCTGCGTGCGCCGTTCGATGGTCTGGTCGCCGTGAAAGACAACGACATGAACAACGCCGCGTGGGCGGGCGTGGTGGTGCCCGAGTTCCGCGCCGGCGACACGGTCTATCCCGGACGCCAGGTCGCCGAGGTGCTGCATCAGTCGGGCATCGAGCTCATCGCCAAGGTCAGTGAATACGATCGCGCGCACCTGAACACCGGCCAGATCGCCGATGTGGCGATTCACGCCGTGCAGGGCAAGAGCCTTACGGCGACCATCAAGGCGGTCGCGGGCGCCAGTCGCCGCGAGGTGTGGTCGTGGAACGATCCGACGCGCACGTTCGACATCAGTTTTGACGTGACGGGCAGCAGCCCCGGCAGCCTCCGTCCGGGCCTCACGACACAGGTGCGCGTCACGGGCGCGCCAATCAAGGCGGTGCGCTATCTGCCGCGGCAGGCGCTGTTCGAACAGGACGGCAAGCCGGTCGTGTTCGTCCGTCAGGGACGCTCGTTCGAGCCGCGCGAGGTGAAAGTCTCGCATCGCACGGAAGCGCATGTCGTGGTGACCGACCTGCCGGTCGGGACGGAAGTGGCGCTGCGGAATCCTCTCGTGGACGACACGAAAGGCGCGGGAAGCGCTGGACCGGTTCAGCCAAGGGCAGGCTCGTGACGCAGTTCGGTTCCGGGTTTCAGGATCTGCGGCTCGGCCTCGAGAACCTTCGCGTCCACAAGCTTCGCTCACTGCTGACGATGCTCGGCATGATCTTCGGCGTTGCGGCCGTTGTCGCGATGCTCTCGATCGGCGCGGGCGCGCAGCAACAGGTGATGGCGTTCATCGAGCAGCTCGGCGTGCGTAATGTCATCGTCGAGGCGCGTGAGACCACCGAGCCTCAGGCGTTCGGCAAAGTGCGGAGCTCGTCGCCGGGCCTGACGTTCCAGGACTACCGGGTCATTCGCGCGACGATGGAAGGCGTGAGTGCCGCGACGCCTCGCAAGCGGTTCCAGCCGTCGAAGATGCTGCCGAAGCCACAGCGTGGCATGCCGAACGTGTATGGCGTCACGCCGTCCTACATTCCCATCGGCAACCTGCGGCTCACGGCGGGACGCTTCTTCGATGAAGGGGAGAACGAACGGGCGACGGCGGTCGCGGTGCTCGGCGAGGGCGCCAAGGCGGCGCTGTTCGGCCCTGCTGAAGCCGTCGGCGAATACATCAAAGTGAACGACCAGTGGCTGCGGGTGATCGGCGTGGCGGGGCCGCAACTGAGCGCGCAGACCGAATCACTCGGACTCCCCGAGGAAGACCGGAACAACCTGGTGTACGTTCCGCTCATGACGGCGATGCTGCGCCTCGAAGACAACTACAGCCGCTTCCGCGACGAGATCGACGGCATCTATCTGCAGCTCGAGCCGGGAATCGACAGCGTGGCCGGCGCCGAGACGATTCGCGGTGTGCTGAACGCGTCGCACCGGAATACGCCGGACTTCAACGTCATCGTGCCGGCCGCCCTGCTTGCGGAACAGCGCCGGACGCAGCGCATTTTCGAGGTCGTCATGGTGGCGCTCGCGTCGATTTCGCTGCTGGTCGGCGGCATCGGGATCATGAACATTATGCTCGCCAGCATCCTCGAGCGGACGCGAGAGATCGGCGTCCGCCGGGCGCTGGGTGCGCGCCGGACCGACATCGTGCGCCAGTTCCTCATCGAGACGATTCTCATCTCGTTCGTCGGCGGCACGATTGGTGTCATCGTCGGCGTCGGGATTTCACAGCTCATTGGCCTGCTCGCAGGCTGGTCCACGATTGTGACAGCGAGCTCGATTCTGCTCGCGTTCCTCGTCTCTGTCTCCGTCGGCCTCGTGTTCGGTCTCTACCCCGCACGTCGCGCTGCGCACCTCGATCCGATCGAAGCGCTCAGATACGAGTAGCGCTGGTAGGGCGGAGCCGTATACGTAGTGTCCGGCTTTAGCCGGACTTCACAAGGTCCGCCTGAAGGCGGACACTGCGTACTATCGCATCCACGCGAATTCACGATGTGTGCCTGGCCCGCACATGTGCCGGGAACAGGGCGATCACGTCGGCGGTCACCTGCCGGCAGCCGTCAAAGCTCACTTCGCGCAGACGCGGCAACGTCGCCAGCCGCTCCGCCCCGGCGTTGGTGAGCCTTGCACAATTCCAGAACTCCAGCGTCTCGAGCGATGTCATGCCGGACAGAATCTGCAGGCTGCGGTCGGTGATCTTCGTCTGGCCTGCGTAATACGTCCGCAGCCTCGACAGGCCCGCAATTGCCTCTGTCGCTGCATCCGACGTCTCGCGGCAGTACATGCACCAGAGGCGCTCGAGCTGTTCGCAGCGATCCGACATGCTGAAAGCCGGCGTCTTGCACATCCATCGGCATCAGTTCACGCAGCGACGGAAATCGCGGCAGCAGCGTCAGGGCTGCATCGTCTACTCTCTTGCAACTGACTGCGAGGCCGCGCAGCGAGGGCATCGACGCCAGCGAGGCAAACCCGCGCCCCGTCAGATTGGGACATTCGCGCCCCCACAAGTATTCGAGCGTGGCAGATTGGCTGAGCGCGGCGAACCCGGCGTCGGTGGCGACCGTCCCCTGCGCCTGCAGCATACGAAGTCGGGGGATGGCGGCAATACGCCGCATCGTGTCGTCATTGCAGCGTTCGCCTTCACATCCGAGGAACGCAAGGTTCGGCAGATCGGCGAGCGGGGCGAGACCTGCTGAAGTGAACGCCTTGCTGTGCCAGAAAAAGCTGAGACCGAACAGGCCGTCAAGGCCGCGAAGATGGGTCAGACCCGCGTCGGTGAACGGCCCATCGATCATCAGATGATTCAGTTCGCTTTCCGCGCTCATCAGCGAGTGCCGTTCCTCACCGCCATGCCACATCTTGAAGATCGGATACTCGTGCAGCAGCGGAAGCGCGGCATCTGTCGTTCGGGTGCCGGTCTTCAGATGGCGGAGATTGCGTTTGCCAACCAGGGCGGCGAGGGTTCCGTCGCCAGCCGGAGAGCCCATCAGGTCTACGCGCTCCAGGTGCTGGCAGGCAGCGAGATGTGCGAGGCCGGTATCACTGACATCTTTGTGCCAGTGCAGCTCGAACCGCCGCAGTTCGGGCAACTGTCGGAAAATCTCGAGCCCGCGATCCGTAAAAGAGCAGCCGCTCAGGTTCAGCTCCCGCAGCTTGGGCAGCCGCGCCAGTTGCTGGAGGCCTGCATCGGTCACCCGTCTCGAACCGGCCAACTGAAGGCTGACGACGTGGCCGAGCTCCGTAATCTTCGCGAGCGCCGCATCGGTCATCTGTCCTGAGGCATCGAGACCTTCGATCTTCTTCTCGGCCATCACCGCGACAATCGCGTCCCACTCCGCGTCCGTGGCCGTGCGGCGCACTTCGAGGCGACTGTGCGCCGGGTCGATCCAGTAGAGCGGCTTGGCCCAGGTGTTTCCAAGCCGGGTCACGCTGTCGGCAAACGCGGCCCAGCTTTCGAATCCCCGGACTCCTGCCACGGTGTCGCGCGCCTCGGCGATGGAAATCTCGGGATTGGGGTCAGAGCCTGATGTGCGTCCCTTCTGCAGCCGAATGCGCACGCCGCGGCGGATATCCCATGCGGTCAGGCGGGTGTTGAAAAACTCCTGAACGCGCTGCACGGCCGAATCGGCGCCGGACCGATAGGCTTCGAGGACGTCGCTGGCGACCTTCTCGAACGGCCGCAGTTTCGGGTCGCCAGACGGTTTCGCCGCTTCTGATGATCGGGTGCCTCCATGCTGCTCGAGCAGCTCCGCGATCGCCGAGGCGCCGTGGTAGTCGGCAATATCGAGCGCCGTGACGCCGTTCCCTGCCACGATATTGGAATCCGCGCCATGGTCGAGCAGCAGCTTGACGAGATCCTCGCGTCCCGCGAGCGTCGCGGAATGAAGAGGCGTCGCCTGAGGAATGTCCCATTGGTCGCGTCGCGCGTTGATGGTCGCGGGATCGTCTCGAAGCCGGGCCTCGACGTGGTCGCGGAGATCGAAAGACACCGCGTCATGTAGATCAATGGCGCAGTGCTCACGCAGCCATTCGAACACGCTGGTCTGCTCGTTGTGGCGTGCCCATGACAGCGGCGTCGCAGTGTACACGTCGTCTCGGATACTGATGTCTGCGCCCTTCGCCACCAGGCGCTGCACGATGTCGAGGTCGCCGTCCCAGGCCGCCCGGTGAAGCGCCGTGCCGTTGCCTGCGCCGGTGATGTTCCAGTTGCCATCCTTTTCTAGGAGGAACTCCAGGGCCTCGCGCTGCCCGCGCACATAGGCAAAGAGCATGGCCAGCCCGATGGCATCGCGATCGGCCATCACCCGGCCGTGACGGCGAGGTCTGGAGAGCAGCCGGCCGTCACGGTCGAAGGCACCTCGCAGCAGGTCCATGCGCCCTAACGCTGCAGCGGCCACCACATCCGGCCTGGCGCCAAGCTCGATCATTTTTTCTGCGGCACGAGGTGCATGATTCGCGAGCGCGACGTCCAGAGCACCTTCCGCACTCACGTCGAGCTGTGCGCCACGTCCAAGGAGCAGATCCATCAGCGGCGCCGTCACGCCTATGTCGCTGGCCTGCTTGCTCGTGATGAGCAGCCCGATCGTGTCACCGCCGTTCGGGCCGAGCGTGCGGGCGTTGACGTCGGCGCCAGAGTCGAGGAGTAGTCGCGCGATTTCGACGATGTTCGAGGGCAGACTCATCGTCCGGCTGGGATTGCCGGCCACGTGGTGCAACAGTGTAGCGCCGCTGAAGTAGCCGTACGGTGGCTCGAGGTTCGTGCGCGCGTGGAGGAGAGACGGGTCAGCGGTGATGAGTGTGCCGAGTTGTCCGGTGTTCCCGGCTTCGAGCGCTTCCAGCGCTTCGGCAAAGCGACGGTGCGGCGTGAAGGCGCCGAGACTGGCGATTGCTTCAACGTGCTGTTTGAGCTGCGTCCAGTTGCTGAACCCGTACTCGCGCGCAATCACTAACTGTGCGTCTGCCAGAGCAAGGGGTCGCTCGAGCACGTTTTCCACCGACAACGCTTTCATCCCGGGATGGTGAGCGCCAATCCGTGCACCGGCAGACCGGTCGCCGTCGTGATGACCGCGCTGCAGTTCGTTCGCTTGAATCTTCAGTTGATCGAGGTTCGGGCGATCTGGAAGAGATCGAGTCGGCATACGCGCTCCTTTCGCAAGCGCCCGTTGTCCGCGGTGCGGGCCGAAAGAAGCGGTGATTCAGTTGGGCCTGAAGAGTAGGTGGGACTCAGTCCCTTTCCGCGGACAGGAGGCGCCCTACGCGCAACGATGAAGATAGCACAACGGTGTCTTTAGTCTGCTTTTTGAGACCCGCTTCAGCTACGACGAGGGGCTTGCCGCCAAAGCATTGACCAACACGGGCATCTGGTTTTTGCCCTAATTCGGCCCAAAATTGAGGATTGGTGAGATGAGGGCCAAGGGTGAGGGCTGGCGGACCTGGACGTGGTCCCCGGTTTGCTTTGTGGCGCTGAGAGTTCGGCGTGAGGAAATTGATGACGATGTTGATTCTTTGCAGGTTGTGGAATGCTTGCAGACAGGGCTCTTGCCACCTGCTGGGTCACCGCGACGAAGTCGAAGTCGGCTTCGGGAAGCTGGCGCTCAAGTGCGACCGTTGCGGATGGACCTCTCCGGGTTGGACGGTCTTTGACGCGCAGTCCCCGGAACATCGGCATCGGACCCTGAACACCACCGTCAGAACCGCAACTCAGCCTCTGCCTACGACGTAGTGGCCTGTCCTCGTTGAAATGTCGCACGTCTCTGATGCGGTCATCGAGTGACGATGTGTGAAAGGTAAAGCCGGACCTTCCCTTCATCAACTTCTGCGCTCCTAGCGCCATTCTCGATTTCCTGTAGCACGTCGTGTCCGGCTTTACTGCGGTGTTCTGATCGGCGTAGTCCGACGCCGAGGCGCCGAGACGCCGAGACAAGACCACAGAAGCCGACGCGACGAGCGCGACGACCTGCCGTGCAGCGTGATGGCCTCTGTGGGTGCGGAAGCGGGCCCTGTCAGAGGCATCGACTTCGTGGGCCGCGAACGCGGCCCACGCGCCAAGAGGGAGACCGCCGAATACAAGAGCGGCATGATTCGGGCTCTTGATATTCGACGGTCTTCCTCTTCGCGCGCGCCAACGGCGCGAAGTCGATCTCCGTTCCTCTGTGTTACCGATCAGCGTGCCTTCTCTGCGCCTCCGCGCCTCCGCGTCGAAACAGACAAAAAAGGCGGTCCCGAGACCGCTTCCTGCCCAACTACGCTCAATCGGAAGATGCTCTAGTCGCGTGCTGTGGATGACATGGTGTAGACGCGCGATCGACTGTCCGTGAATCGGACCGCGTAGGTCCGTGGACGCGAGCATCTGGTGTGCCCTAATTCAATGCAAAGGGGGCTGGGCGAGATGAATATCTCACCTAGGTGCTCGGAAGCCCGGAACGTGGTCCACTGTTTGCTTTGTGGCGCTGAAACTTCCAAGTGAGGTGCTGCAATGATTATGGAAAATCGAAGCCTGGCGCCCGACACGAACGGAATTCTTTACCGGGACGGAATTCTTTACCGGTTGTGGAATCTCTGCAGACAGGGTTCTTGCTCCCTGATGGGTCATCGCGATGATCTCAAACTGGGCTCCGGGATGCTGGCGCTCACTTGCGAGCGTTGCGGAAAGACATCACCGGGTTGGACCTTCGGGCCGCAGGCAGCGACGCGAGAACAGTAAGCAAAGCGCTGCCTGCGTAGCGGTTCTGTTGCTGAAGATTCGTCAGGCGATGATGCGCTGTAACGCGGCCATATTAAGGTTACCGCCGGTCATCACACAGACGACGTTCAGCCCGCCCAGGTGACGGCGCATCTTGACGGCGGCCATCAACGCCGCGCCGCCGGCGCCTTCGGCGAGATTCTGCGTGGCCCGCAGCGCCAGACGCACGCCTTCCTCCAACTCCCCCTCGGTGAGCGTGACGATGTCGTCGAGCTCGCGTTTCAGAATGCCGAACGTCAGATCGAAGCTGTGACGTGTGGCGAGGCCTTCGGCAAAAGTTGAGGTGTGCGCGGCCACGACGCGCTCGGGGCCGCGCCAGGAGCGCGTGAACGCGTCGGCCTCGAGTGCCTGTACGCCGATGATGCGGGTCTTCTTCCCGAGGCCGGTCCGCACGATGCTGCAGCCGCAAGCACCGCTTCCGCCGCCGATCGGCACGAAGATCACATCCGGCTCGGGAAGCTCCTCGAAGATTTCCAGCGCGTACGTGCCCACTCCCGCAATGAGCTCCGGCTCGTTGGCCGAGTGAACGTAGCGGCGGCCGTTCGATTGAGCTTCGCGCTCGACCCACTCGCGGGCTTCGTCGAAATCCCTGCCGTGTTCGACCACGGTGGCGCCGAAGGCGCGGATCTTCTCGTTCTTCTGCGGATTGTTGTGGTTCGGCACCGCCACGATGCACGACACGCCAGCAAGCTGCGCGGCAAACGCGATCGACTGACCGTGATTCCCGGTGCTCGCTGTAATCACCCCGCACCGCCGTTGGTCGGCGCCGAGCGAAGCCATCAGGTTGAGGCCGCCACGGATCTTGAAGGCGCCGGTCGGGTTGTGGTTTTCGTGCTTGACCCAGATGTCGAGACCGGTCTCCGCCGTCAGCAATGGATGGCGCAGGAGAGGTGTGCGACGAACGTGCGCTTCGACTGCGGCACGGGCGGTGCGCACGTCCTCCAGCGTGGGTTCTTTCATAACAGAGGCCGAACTGTCTGGACCAGCTGATACCCGCCCGCGAGCATCATCGCGAGAGCCGAGAGCCAGAGGAAGAGAGTCCACGTCGAACCGCTATGAATGACGCCGGAAAGGCGCCTGTGGTGAAAGTACAGCGCGGCGGCTCCGAGAAACGGCAGCATCAGCGCCTGGCCCAAAGCTCCGATCAGCACGAGCACGACCGGTTGCGGAAACAGGAAATAGACTGTTCCGGACGCGATCGGCAGGCCAACGCAGGCCATGCGCACGACGCGCAGGCGGGCCGCGGCGTCTGGATAGCGCACGACTCCAAAAATGGCGGCGGCGTCGGCGAACAGGCGCGCGTTCGATGCTGTCGCCACGAAGAACGTCGAATACAGAACGGCAAAGGCTCCGACAAGAAATATCCATGCGCCGGTTGCACCGAGCGTCTGGCGGTACATCTGACTCAGCGTTTCGATCAGTTCGCGATCGGTGACCTGCAGGCCCTGGCCGTGCAGGACGGCGGCCCCGAGTATGTAGAACGCAATGGTGGCGCCCGTGTAAATCAGCATCGAAAGAACAGCGTCGGTGTGCAGTACGTGCAGCCATCCGAGCATCCGGCGCCGCCATTCAGGCGTGTCGTCTCTCGGGCCGATGTGCCGCGCGTACCCTTTCTCGAGACACCAGTACGGGTAGTAGATCAGTTCGGAGGCGCCGACACCCGTGATGCCGAATGCCGCAAACGCCACGGTGAACGAAGCCGGAAGTTGAAATTTCAGTCCGTCGATCAACTGTGCCGACGACACGCGATACGGTGTCCATTGCAACGCGATCATCGCAACGATGGTGCTCAGCGTGAAGGCCGCCACCATCAACGTCGAGCCCACCTCGACCACTTTGTACCGGCCCGTGACCAGCAGCACCGCTCCTGACGCCGTGATGCCCACCAGAAGCGCATCCCGTGACAGGTTGAAGTTCATCGTCTCGAAGATCAGAACGCAGCCGCCGATCAGTCCGGCTACCTGGAACACCAGCCCCAGATACATGAAGAGCCAGAACCAGAGAAGCCACGACACGCGAAGGCGTGGTCCGGGAACCGAGTTCAGCGCCTCGAGCGTTGTCACGCGCTCGACAATCGCCAGACGCGCGAGCTCGATCTGCACGAACACTTTCACGACGCACGCGAGCAGGACGAACCAAAGCATCGAGAAGCCGAGCGCTGCGCCTACTTTCGGCGTGACGATGAGCTCGCCCGATCCGACGATGGCGGCACTGATGATGAGGCCGGGTCCGAGGTGCGACGCCGTCGCAAGCCACCCGCGGGGCGGAGCAAGGACGGCGCCTGCGTCTGCCAGGTCCGGCTTGTAGGCCGGGTCTTGCACCTCAAGACCCGGCCCACGGCTACCGGATGAAGCTGCGTGCGTGCTGGATCTCGGGGCGGTTGGTGTCTGGCTCACTGGCTACCTGAAGTAATTGTTTGTAAAACGTCACGGCTTTTGCGCGCTGACCGGCCGCTTCTGCGGCGCGCGCCGCACCATAGAGGCCCCGGAACCGGTTTGGTTCCTTCTTCGTGGTCGCTTCGAACTCGATGAGCGCCTCCGAGGGGTCGGCCGGCTTCGAGCAGCATGTATCCGAGCAACTCTCGCGCGGGCGCCAGCGGGCCGGGAGAGATCGCTGATTTGTCGGTGCCGTCTTCGGCTCGTGCCGCCGTGCGCAGCAACTCGATGCCTCGAGCCTTGTCGCCCTCGGCAAAGGTCGTCCACGCGATCGCGATTTGCCGCTGAATGTCCACTTGTTCGGCCCAGTACGGGTCCTTCATGGTCTGCAGCGTATCGCGCAGAGCCGCCAGCCGCTCGATATCGGCTGCGGCGGCTTTGGGATTGCCCGATCGTGCGGCGCCAATGGCGCGTGCAAAGTGAGTAATGGCTTCCGTGTAAGGCGTATTCGCCGGTCGAACGGAAAGAGCGGCCGCATCAGCCCAGGCACCTCGTTCCAGAACGTAACGGGCGGGAATGGCGGCGGAGGCATACAATCCGGCCACACCTGGGGCCGCCGCACCAGTTGCATTGGGATCCAGCCGCGCGGCGGCAGCACCCGACTCGTCGGCGACACGGCGCGCCGCGGCATCCTGCGCGATCTGCAAGTATGCATACGCCTGGTAATCCATCGCGTGCAGTTCTTCCGCCGTCGCCTTTTCCTTGCGTGCGGCCTCTGCCGATCGACGATTGGTCTCGATCGACTCTTTCCACAGACCCACACGCGTGAAGGTGTGAGAAGGCATGTGCAGCGCGTGCGGGACTGACGGTGCGAGCGACGCGTAGCTTCGCGCGGCTCCAAGCGCCTTTTCGGCAAGTGGCGGATGATCGTAGGCGTGAATGATGTAGTGCGCGAGTCCGGGATGCTTCGGGTGCTCCTTGAAGAGCGGCTCCAGAATCGCCGCTGCCTTCAGTTGCTGAGTGTAGTTTTTGTCGCTGGCGAGCGCGGTCTGGTTCACGGCGAGCGCATAGAAGATCCGGCCCTCCATATCCGCCGGGTTCTCCTTCACGAGCCGGTCCATGCCTTGTTCGTACGCGAGGGTGCGTGCGCGTTGCGTGGCGGCATCTCCATCGGTAAAGAGGGCCGCGGCGGCCGCGATGTAGGCGCGCTCGCGCGGAGTCGGCGAGCCGGTTGACTGAGCCTTTTGGATTGCTTCGCGGCCGAGTGCAATCTGTTGCGGCGATCGCAAACCGGCGAACGGGTTGCCCCATCGACTGAGCGCGATGCCCCAGTGCGCAATCGTGCACGAGGGGTCTTTCTCGAGTACACCGTTGAACTCGGCAATCGCCTGTGCAAACCAGAACGAATGGAGCAGCGCCACCGCTCGATTGAAATCCTGCCGCAGGGCGGGCGCACATGACGTCTGAAAACTGACGTCCGCTGCGCCCACCGCATCAAGGCTCGCGGGCGCGTGTTCGTGCTGCGCCTGTTGCGCCAGAGCGGGGGTTGTGAGGGCGATCGCGATCGAGACAGCCAGGCCGAAGACAAGCTTCATATCACCCTCCTTTGGTTTGAGCCGCTAACCTACCACGTCTATCGCCAAAATGCAGTTCGGATTGACTGGACGTTTTGACGCAGAGACGCAAAGACGCAGAGGAAAGCGCGCCGTGCAGCGAGACCTCCTCTGCGGAGTGCGTCAGCGGACTCTGCTGGAGGCATCGATGTCGTGGGCCGCGGACGCGGCCCGCCAAGGGCGCGACATCGATGCCTGAGCTCTGTGCCTCTGCGTCCAAGACAAGCGAAGCGGGACTCAGTTGCCCAAGCCTTAGCGCGAAAAATGCAGTCTGATGAAATCGAACAGTCGTGATGCTGGTGCGGAGAGCTGCTCGCCTCGGCGGACGAGCACACCTGAGTGGATCGGCCGGATCATGGCGTCGAGCCGGCACAGGGCGACGCGGCGGCCTCGCGTGACTGCGCCGCTCGGCAGTAATGGAACGATGGCGATCCCCAGTCCAGCCTCGACCATGCTGACAATCGTTTCCGTGCTCGTGGTTTCGAGCGCCACGTGCGGCGAAATGCCGCTTTCGTGGAACGCGTCGAGCACGTGCTGACGGCCGGTAGATCCACGCTCGTAGATGATGAGCGGCTCATCGGCCAGATCCCGGAGTTGCGTCCGCCGCCTGCGGCGGAGGGGGTGTCGCGGCGGCGTGATGAGGGTCCAGCTCATGGCGAAGAGCTCGTGGTAGTCGAGATCGGGTGACGGTTCGTACGGGGCGGCGACGCCCATCGACACCTCCGGATTCCCGCGAAGTGCTTCTTCGACCTCCAGCTCGGCCATCGTGCTGATGCGGACGTGGATGTCGGGCGCCGCTTTGCGGAACTCCTTCAGGATGTCTATCAGCAGATAGCGAATCAGATACTGGCTCGACGCGACGTGAATCTCCTGTGCGCCAGCCTCGACGTCGAACGTGCGGAAGAGCTCGCGGGCCCGCTCGAGGAATCCGATGGCATGGGGCAGAAAACGGCGGCCCTGGTCGGTGAGCACCGTCGAACGGCGCGGGCCACGGATCTTTCGATACAACTCCACGCCGAGACGTTGTTCCAGCGTCAGCAGGCGATTACGCAGGCCCTGCTCGGTGATGCCAAGCACAGCCGACGCCGCGCGAATCTGCCCCTGACGCGAGAGCTCGACGAAGGCGGTGATCTGGTCAGTGCTCAGAGCCGGCAGGGCGTCGGGCATGGTGCCAGAATACACAGATATTTGAGTTGTGAAATCAATAATTAACAATTTTTTATTGGCAATACCAACGCGCTAGTGTGGAGCCAGGAGGTCTCGTCATGACGAAGCGTCTGGGTTCGCTCGCCGTTCTTGCTGTCCTGGCCGTCGCCCCTGTGCTCGTCGCGCGCACTCCGGCTGGAACCACGCACCCGGACGGGAGCCGCGGGTTGGTTGCACACGAATGGGGGACGTTTACGTCAATAGCCGGCGAGAGCGGGCGCGCGGTTGAGTGGGTTCCTCACACGGGATCGACCGATCTGCCCTGCTTTGTCGAGCGGGTCAGGACCGGAGTCAAGCGCGAATTAGCCGGAACCGTCCGGATGGAAACGCCTGTGATCTATTTCTATGCGCCTGGACCGGTCAATCTCGACGTCAGTGTCCGTTTTCGGCAGGGTGTCATGACGGAGTGGTTTCCGCGAACGGCCGGTACGCAGAACGCGCCGATGTCTGCGAATACGATGAGCGACACGCTGACGTGGAAGAACATTCGAGTGGAGCCTGGCGGTTCGGCACGATTCCCGCTCGAACGCGGGCCCAATCACTACTACGTCGCCCGTGAGACCGACGCCGCGCCGTTGCAGGTCGGAGCCGATCGCGAGCGATTTCTGTTCTACCGCGGAGTGGGCCGGCTGCCCCCGCCGATCGCCGCTGTCGTCCTGCATGACGGGAACATTGCCGTCAGCCAGACGCGCCGCGAGGCGCTCGGCGACATCATCCTGTTCGAGAACCGAGACGGCGCGTCCGCGTACAAGGCCGTGCGCACCTCGTCTGTGGACGTCACGTTCCCGCCACTAAATCTGCAAAGATCGGCGCCATCGCCGCAGGCGTATCTCGAGCAGGTGCTCGTGGAGCATGGTCTGTACCCCCGAGAAGCGAAGGCGATGGTGGAAAGTTGGCGCGGTTCGTGGTTCGAGCAGGGTACGCGGGTCTTCTACATCGTTTCGAGCGGCGCCGTCGATGCGATGCTTCCGCTGAACATCACCCCAATGCCGTCGGAGCTGAAGCGCGTGTTCGTGGGACGCATGGAAATTGTGACTGGCAAGACGCTCGAGGAAGTCAGAGTCGCGCTCGCGAGGAACGATCGGAACACGCTGGCCCGGTACGGGCGCTTTCTGCAGCCGTTTGCAGCGCGGCTCCTGTCGGGTCTTCCGAAGTCCGAGCAGATGGCGTTCGACCACCGCCTGCAATCGTTCGCGCCCTCGCCGTCGCAGCCGGGCGCTTGTGGATCGAGCCTCACCACATCCCGCGAAGCTTCCCCGCCACGTTGACGCGGGCGTGGCCGGATGCGGGCGCGTCGGCTCGATCGTCAACGTCGGGCCACGTGATTGTGTCGAGCGTCGCCATGACGCTCTTGGTCAGGAAACGGCTTCTGGCGCCATACACGTGACGGTCGCCGTTCTTCGGCTGGTTCGTCACGTAGTACTTCAAGGGCGCGACCAGGTGCAGATCGTTCTTCGCCCGCGTCATCGCGACGTACAGCAGGCGGCGTTCCTCCTCAATCTGATCCGATCGTCCTGTGGAGAACTCTGACGGAAAATTTCCATCGGCCACGTTCAGAATGAAAACGGTGTCCCATTCCTGTCCTTTCGCCGAGTGCACCGTGGAAAGGATCAGGTAGTCTTCATCGAGGTACGGCGTGCCGGCGTTGTCTCCAGTCGCCGCGGGCGGATCGAGCGCCAGTTCCGCGAGAAACTGATCTCGCGTGGCAAACTGATGTGACAATCGTTCCAGTTGCACCAGATCGCCGGCGCGCACCTGTGCCGCATCGTAGATGCGCTCCAGATGCGGCTCGAACCACTCGCGCGCGCGGCCGACCTGTCCCTGCCAGGGCCCGTCACTCACAGCGAGCCCGACCATCAGCGCCGCAAACGGCGTCCATGCGTCGGCGACCGCCGCGGGCGGCTGAAACGCCTTGAACGCGTTCCAGGAATAGCCGGATAGCTCGAATCGCGCCATGAACTGCTCGGCCGTGGAAGGCCCCATGCCGGGCAGCAGTTGCAGCGCGCGGAATGCTGCGATGCGGTTCTTCGGGTTGTCGGCCCATCTCAAGACGGCGAGCAAATCCTTCACGTGGGCCGCTTCCAGAAATTTCAACCCGCCGTACTTCACGAATGGAATGTTCCGTCGCGTCAGCTCCAGTTCGAGCGTATCGCTGTGATGCGAGCTCCTGAACAGCACGGCCTGACGCTTCAACGGCACGCCGCTCTCGCGCGTGTCGAGGACGCGCGCGACGACATACTCCGCTTGCGACTGGTCGTCGGCGACGGTCACGTATCGCGGCTTGTGCCCCCCTCCGCGGGTCGTCCGCAGCACCTTGCGATACTGTCGCGTGCCTTCGGCGATGAGCGCATTGGCGGCGTCGAGCACGCCCTGGGTTGACCGATAGTTCTCTTCCAGCGTGATGACCGATCCGGCGAGTCCGTTCTCGCCGATGTACTGATCGGGGAAACCGAGAATGTTGTCGACCGTCGCTGCCCGAAACGAATAAATCGCCTGCGCGTCGTCGCCGACGACGGTGACGCCGCGGCCATCGTGGCGGAGCCGTTTCAGAATCTCGGCCTGCAACACGTTGGTGTCCTGGTACTCATCGACGAGCACGTGGTCGAACCCGGCGCCGATGTCCGCCGCGAGCCGTTCATCGCTCATCATCGCGTGCCAGTAGAGCAGCAGGTCGTCGTAGTCGAGCGCCTGGTTTGCGAGCTTCTTGTCCACGTAGGCGCGATAGAGCTGGGTGAGCTGCGCTTCCCACTCGGCGCACCATGGAAAAACCGCATCGAGCGTGTCGGCAAGCGGCCGCTGCGTGTTGACGCGATGCGAGTAGATGGCCAGACACGTGTCTTTGCGCGGGAAGCGCTTTTCAGTTTTCGAGAAGCCGATCTCGTGTCGCAGCACGTCCATCAAGTCGGCGGCGTCTCCTCGATCGAGCACGCTGAAATTCGCGTCGAGGCCGACGGCGGCCGCGTGCCGGCGAATCAGTCGGTTGGCGATGGAATGGAATGTGCCGGACCAGGGAAGACGGACGCTGGGTGCAATGGGTGCAATAGGTGCGGACGGTGCAATAGGTGCCTCCGCACCTATAGCACCCTTTGCACCCGTTGCACCTATCGCCCCCAGTATTCGCTGCGTCCTGCGTATCATTTCGATCGCCGCGCGGCGCGAGAACGTCAGCAGCAGGATGCGCTCGGGTTTCGCGCCCGAGTGGACCAGATGCGCCACGCGGTGCGCCAGCGTGTTGGTCTTGCCCGTGCCAGCGCCGGCAATGATGAGCAAGGGGCCGGAACCGAATTCCGCGGCTTGTCGCTGCTGCGGATTCAGGCGCGGAAGGGCAGACGTTTCGAACATCGGCCCTACTATAGCGCGACTTCCGCCATTTCTTCGCCTGCGTTCGGAGCGGCCAAAAGCCTTGCGGCGGTCGGTCAATGCGCCAATATCGTTCTCCTTTCCCTAGATTGTGATGGCTGCCAATGCGCGCCAGCGGTCTTGTTTTTGCCGCGCTCCTCTGCGCATGCGGGGGGCAATTCCACCACCACCTCAGGAGTCCGATTCACAGGAACAAATCCAGTGGGACCACATCAAGACGTGGTCCGGCCGGGGCAGCCAGTTTCTCGATTCGTTTCCGAGCGAGGAGCCGCGTGTGTTCTTCGTCAGCGTCGTTTCGGAAGACCTCGAATGGAAAATAAGCGTCTCCGAGCGAGTACGCGGATCCGGGAGATTCCTATTCGTACCGGAGCGCTGTGAGCGGATCGACACGGGCCGCGCGCCTTGCGGGAATGACCGCAGCGATGACGGCAACCCCCAACAGCACGAGAGAGACGCTCATCAGAGTGCCGGCATCGGTCGGCTCGACCTGATACAGAAGGGTTCCGAGCACGCGGCTCAACGCCAGCGACGCGGCGATTCCGATCGCCATTCCCAACAACACAATCTGCAGGCCCTGTCGAATGATGAGTTGAAGAATCCCGTTCTGGTGCGCGCCCAGTGCCATGCGAACACCGATCTCGCGAGTTCGTTGAGTGACCGAATAGGCGAGCACACCGGACACACCGACAGCGGCCAGTCCCAACGCGAGTAATCCGAAAAGACCCAGCAGCCCTGCCGACATGCGATCGGCCGAGAGAGACAGCGACACGATCTCGTCCATCGGCCTGACTTGGGAAATCGGCTGATGGCTGTCGACCGTTCGCACTTCACGGCGCAGGACTTCTGCCAGCTGCATCGGCTCGCCGGTTCCGCGAGCGAAGATGACGAAGCCCGTTGATGGGTTCTGGTAGTAGGGCTCGGTACACCTGAGGCGGAGTCGGCCGTCGCAGCCCGTCCTGCTTGACATCGCCGACCACGCCGACGATTTCACGCATGAAGGTCGGCCCGGAAATATCCAGCCGCTTTCCGAGGGGATCCTCGTTCGGAAAGAAGCGGAGTGCCATCGTTTCGTTGATCAGCACGACTGGCCGTCGTCCGGCAATGTCACCGTCGTTGAAGAGGCGGCCGCGGATGAGTGGAATCTCCAGCACTTGCTGGTAACGGGGTGTAATGCGGTAATGGTTTGCAGCGGTCCCGGCGAGCTCGCCCTCGGCGCGTCCTTCAAATCTAATCCCGGAGTCGCCAACCGTCGAAAATGGCAGGCCGGTCGAGATCGCCGCCGCATGCACCTCCGGCCGGCTGCGAAGCTGCTCGAGTAGCTGTTCCGCGAATCGACTCTTCTGGAAGGCCTCGGGGTAGCTGCCGGCCGGCAAATCGATTCTTGCGGTCAGGACACTCTGAGGGTTCAGTCCGGGCTGTACTTCGATAATTTTCCAGAAACTCTTCAGCAGCAGTCCGGCCCCAACCAGCAACACGAGCGCGGCGGCGACTTCGAACACCACCAGGCCATTTCGCAGCCTGGTCATACGTCGCGTTTCGAGACCACCGGCTCTGCCCGAGCGCTTCAATGCACCTTGCAGATCGGGACGTGACAGGCTCAGGACGGGCGAGAGGCCAAAGACGACGCCCGTGAGGATGGAGATGATCGATGTGAACAACAAAACGGAAGAATCGATGTGGACCTGTTCGAGGCGCGGTGCGCTCATCAGCGCCGGCACGTTCTGCAGAGCCGCGACTCCCAGCCACGCGACGGCGATGCCCAGCGTGCCGCCGAGTACCGCCAGCAGCAACGTTTCTGTGAGTAATTGCTGAGCGATCCTCGACCGGCTGGCGCCGAGAGCAGCGCGCAGAGCGATCTCCGTATGTCGAATGGACGCCCGTGCCAGCAGGAGGTTCGCGACGTTGACGCATGCGATCAGCAGGACGAATCCACCGGCGCCGAAGAGGACGAGCAATCCAAGGCGGACGTCGCCGACGTAATGATCCGACAGAGATACCACGTTCGCGCCCCATACCTTCTGGAGTCGCGGCATGATGAGGTCCATCTCGGCTTGC
The DNA here is from genome assembly GCA_963782595.1 of Vicinamibacterales bacterium. Lineage (GTDB taxonomy): Bacteria > Acidobacteriota > Vicinamibacteria > Vicinamibacterales > JAMQPK01 > JAMQPK01. The sequence goes on from CAWAKJ010000001.1 coordinate 979,682, forward strand.
GCCTGTTCGCGTGACACTCCGGCGCGCAGGCGACCGACCGCCCACACGATGTGATTGCCGCGGCTTTCGAGTTCCTGCGCGGTAAAGCCCATCGGCATCCAGATCTCTGTCTCGCGGGGAAAATCGAACCCATCCGGCATGACGCCGACAACCGTAACGCTCTGCCCGTTGAGCACGAGGGCGTTCCCCACCACGCCTGTGTCTCCTCCAAATCGACGTTGCCACAATCGATATCCCAGCAGTACGACGTGGTTGTTGCCGTCTTTGTCTTCTTCGTCTCTGAAGGCCCTTCCGATGGCGGGATTGACGCCGACGAGCGACATGAGATTCGCGCTGACGCGCGCACCGATGAGCCGTTCGGGCCGATCGTCGCCGGTCAAATTGAATGCGTGCGGCTTGAATGCGGCAAGTTCGGTGAAGGCTGTGCTCTGCTGCCGCCAGTCGAGAAAATCCAGAGGCGATGCTTCGAAGCGCGGGAAACGCGGCAGCCATTTCTCCTCGACCATCATCAGACGATCAGGATCCCGGAACGGCAGAGGCTGGAGCAGCAGGCCGTTGACGAAGCTGAAGATTGTCGTCAGGGCGCCGATGCACAGCGCGAGCGTGATGACCGCAGTGGCGGTGAATGCCGGTGTCTTCAGCACCGCGCGCGCGGCGTATCGAAGGTCTTGTCCCAAGTTCATCATCGGGGGCCTCTTCGCGATCAGGAGAGCGATGGCCTGCGGGCTTCAATTCGCGTGCCGGGCAATCGCGAACGAATCGATGAAGTGTTCGCGCGAAGTCCGCCATTCATGGGATTGCGCTTCCCACGGTCGGACGCCGGCTGGCGTGTGCCCGGTGCGGAGTTTGCACCTTATGTTTTGTCCGGGAGGTGCCCCAATGAAAACCTTTCTGTCTACCTCTCTCAGTTTGATTGTGATGGCGACACTCGGTGGGTGCGCCGGCACGACCGACGCTGTCGAGCAATCCGACACTCAGACGATTACCATCGATCAGCCGGTGAACGACGATCTGATGACAGCGGGTCAGACCGTCAACATCGAAAGCGAGATTGCGGGAGATCTTGCGGCGGCCGGCCAGGAGGTCACGGTTGCAGGTCCCGTCGGCGGCTATGTGATGGCAGCCGGCCGGAAGGTTTCGGTCGGTGCTCGCGTCGACAACGATCTCTGGGCCGCCGGCGAAACAGTGACCGTTGATGCTCAAATTGGCGACACCGCGAACGTCGCGGGCCGCGACGTCCGCCTCGGCCGACGCGCCCTCGTGGGCAATGACGCAAGGCTTGCCGGCGGCACGGTGCGGGTTGAAGGGCGAGTCGAACGCGATCTCAGCATCGGCGCGGCGACTGCCGTTATCGACGGCCAAGTGGGCGGCAACGTCGTGGCGCGCGCTCAACGGGTGTCGGTACTCCCGGGCGCAGTGATCGACGGCGACCTGATCGTTCATTCTGCCCGGCCCCCTGAGATCTCGCCGCAGGCGCGGGTCGGTGGTCAGGTCCGCTTCGATGAAATCGATCAGGGCGGATTCGGCGGATGGGTCGGGATGTGGCTGCTCGGCTTTCTCGCGCTGCTGATCCTCGGACTCCCGTTGCTCGCCTTTTCACCAACGTGGGCCGCACGGATCGCGGATGTGATGAAGGCACGTGTCGGTGCGTCGATGCTGACCGGATTGGTGGCCCTGGTGCTGATGCCGCTTGCCATCATCCTGCTCGCGGCCACTGTTGTCGGCATTCCGCTCGCTGCGGTGCTGCTCGCGCTGTACTTCGTTGTGCTTGCCGCGTCCGGTGTCTTCGTGTCGTACGAGGCCGGCTCGTGGATGCTCAACCGAATCGGACGACCTGCGGCTCAACCGTGGCAGCGTCTCGCAACTGGCGCCGCGATCGTTGCGCTCGCGATTTCGCTGCCGGTTGTGGGCTGGCTTCTTGCGATGCTGATCGTGATACTCGGAGTGGGGGCTCTGTTCCTTGAAAGGCGGGAAGCGCGGTTGGCGACTGTGTAGCTCGAATTGGCAGATTCGCAATTGACTTAACGTAGGGCGGGTCTTGCAGTTCAAGACCCGCCCTACATTCTGACTAGAGTTCTCTCAACGCTACCGGTATCGGCAGCCTTGCGGCGCGAATGGCGGGGAAGAGACCGCCCACCAGACCCATCATGAGCGCATAGGCGAGACCTGTCGCAAGCAGTGCAGGCGTGACGCGGAATGCAAATGCGACCTGGCTGAACGTCTGAAAATTCATGGTCGACGTCTGATAGCCGTTGAACGCCAGATACGCGGCAGCACTGCCAATCGCGCCACCGATAAGGCCCAGCACCATCGATTCGGCGAGTACCGACACGAGCACCGAGCCGGTGTCGAATCCCAGGGCGCGCAGAGTGGCAATCTCGCGTGCACGGGTGGCGACGGCGGTGTACATCGTGAGGATGGCGCCGAACACGGCGCCGATGCCCATGAGCGCGGCGATGCCGAAGCCGATCGTCCGAATCAGACGTGTCAGGGCCTGCGACTGCGCGGCGTAGTACTCGTTTTCGCGTCTGATCGACACGTTGAGCTGCGGATTCGACGTCAGCCAGTCGCGGAAGGCATTGTACGAGTCGTAAGAATCGAGCTGCGCAAGCAACGATTGATAGGTGTTTCCGCGGCGATAGGCGCCCTGCAGCACGCGCGCGTCAACCCAGATTTCGGTCTCGGGGACGCCGCCATCGGTTTCGAAGAGGCCGACCACGTTCCAGCGATTCTGGCCGGACACAATCGTGTCGCCGACTTTCAGGTTGATGAACTGGCCGCTGGCCGCACGGCCGGCGATGACCTCGTTGGTGCCGAACTCGAACATTCGTCCGTCGACAATGGAGAACTCTTTGCGAATGGGAATGCTTTCTGCGCTGATGCCTCGAACCGGTACGTTGGCGGGAGCATCGGGCGTCGTCAGTTTCGGCAAATCGATAATCACCATCAGCTCGGCCGCCGCAAGCGCCGTCTGGCCGTTGCGCCTGATGCCCGGAGCCTGCTTGATGATCTCCACATCCTGGCCCGAAAGGCCGCTTGTCATTTCGCTGTCGGCGCCGCTGCGCATCACGAGCGCACGGTCGGGCGCCCCTGTGCTTTGCATGGCCGCCTGAAAGCCCGCGGCGATCGACAGCACCGACACGAACACGACGACGACGCCGGCGATGCCGATGATCGCCACGGCCGACGAGCTGAGCCTCGCGGGAATCGTGCGGATGTTCAACGCGAGAACGGCCAGTGTCTGAGCAATCCACCGCATATCAGGTGCGCCTCAACGCATCGGTGATCTTCAGCTGCATCGCCGCGACCGCCGGCATCAGTCCGGCGAGCACACCCATCAAAATCATGAGGCCGATGCCGATGAGTATGTCGCGCGTCGGCAGCACGAAGATCGGCAGCATACCGTTTGTCGGATCGCCGCCCTGCACGAACAGCCACGCCAGCCCGAGACCGAGCAGCCCGCCGGTGAACGCGATGAACAGCGACTCGGTGAGGACGAGCGCCAGAATCACAGGACCCGAAAATCCGAGCGTCTTCAAAACGGCCAGCTCGCTCGTCCGTTCGCGGACCGATTGCGCCATTGTGCTGGCGGCGACGAGGCCGAACATGAACAGCACGGTTGATGAAATGGCGATCATGATGCCGCCGATGTCGCCGACCTGCTTGGCAAAGCTCTCGACGAAGCCCTTCTCGGTCGTCGTCTTGGTCTCCGCCGCAGAGTTCGCGAACATGTCGTCGAATGTTCTGCCCAACTCCACCGCCTGCGATGGGTCGGCAATCCTGACGACGTACCATCCGACCAGCCCCTGGCCCCCCGCCCGGTTTTCGTCGAGGTAGTCATAGCGGAAGAACATCTGCGTCTTGTCGACCGCGTCGCCGCCATCGTAAATACCGACGATGTTGAACTCCCAGGTGTTGCCCTGCTTCGGCTGCCAGATCGTGGCGCCGAGAGGGACGCGGTCACCGAGTTTCCAGCCGAACCGCGTCGCAAGATCGCGACCGATGATCGCGCCCTGACGATCGTTCCGCCACGCCTCGGCCTGTTCGGGCGGCAGGACGAACTCCGGGTAGATTTTCAGAAACGAGTCCGGCTCGACAGCCATGTTCGCGAAGAAGTTCGCCGGATCCTGGTAGATGCCGCCAAACCACGTCTGGTGCGACGCGAGCTCGACACCTTTGGTCTGCTGCAATCGCGTCTGGTAGGACACGGGCAGCGGCATGATGAGGCTGACCTTGTGAATGAGCACCAGCCTGTCCGCGCCGGCGATTTCGACGCCGAACGAGAACGAGTACCGGATCGTCATCAGAATGCCGAACAGCACGAAGGCGATGAAAATCGACAGCAGTGTAAAGGTCGTCCGGAACTTCCGCCGCCAGATGTTCTTCCAGATGAGCGGAATGAATTTCATGATGTCTCCCGCATCAACACGCCTTTTTCCAGGTGCAGTGTCCGGCTGGCGCGCTCGGCTGCATGCGGATCGTGTGTGACCATGACAATCGTCTTACCGTGGTCGCGGTTGAGCGACTGCAGCAGGTCGAGAATCTCGTCGCCGGCCTTGCGATCGAGATCGCCTGTCGGCTCGTCGCAGAGGAGCAGCGCCGGGTCGGTGACGATCGCGCGCGCGATGCCGACGCGCTGCTCCTGGCCTCCCGAGAGCTGACGCGGATAGTGCTTGGCCCGCTCGGACAGGCCGACCACTTTCAGTGCGATGCCGGCTCGCTTCTTCCGTTCCGTCTTCGAGAGCTTCGTCAGCAGCAGCGGCAGCTCGACGTTTTTCTCCGCCGTGAGCACGGGGAGAAGGTTGTAGAGCTGAAACACGAATCCGATGTTCTGCGAGCGCCATTTGGAGAGCCGGCCGCCGCTGAGGGTGCTCACCGGCACGCCATCCACCTCGACGGCGCCGCCCGTTGGCGTGTCGAGCCCGCCGATGAGATTCAGCAGTGTTGTCTTTCCGGAGCCAGATGGACCCATCAGCGCCAGAAAGTCGCCCTTCGGAATGTCCAGGTTCACGCCTTTGAGCACTTCGATGCGCTCGTTCCCGCGCGTGAAGTGCTTGTGGACGTCTTTGACGTTTACAAGTGTGTCTGACATATGTCCGATCCACGAAGTAGAAAGTAATAAGAAGTAGAAAGTAATAAGAAGTAGAAAGTGATAAGTAGAAAGTAAAAAGTGGAAGTGGTCGTCGCACCTGGCTTTGCACTTTCTACTTCTTACTTTTCACTTTTCACTTCTCACTTTTACTCTCTGCTTTCTACGAGCGTGCCTGCGGAAAGTTCCGCCGGCGGGGAGACGACGACCCGCTCACCGGCGGTCAGGCCGGCAACAACCTCCACACGGTCTCCGTCGGTGCCGCCGGTGGTGATCGCGCGCCGATCGACGCGGTCGTTGAGTACAACGAACGCGTAAGCCTGTTTGCCTTCGGTCCTGATAGCCCCTTTCGGGACGAGGGTCATTGGCCGCGCGGCCGGCAATCCGTCTTCGGAGTCGCGCAGGAACGTCACCTTCACTCCCATGTCGGGGAGGATTCTCGGGTCGAGCTTCAAAAACCCGATCCGCACCAGGACGGTTGCCTTCTGACGGTCGGCCGACGGGACGGTCGTGATGACGCGGGCCGGGATCTGCCATTCCGGATAAGCGTCGAGGACCGCCGTGACTGCCTGGTCCGGCTTGACACGGTTGATGTAGCTCTCGTTGACGTCAACCTCGATTTCGAGCGAGCGCATGTCGACGATAGTGCCGATGCCGGTACGGGTAAAGCCGCCGCCGGCCGACACGGGAGACACCATCTCGCCCGGCTGTGCATCCTTCGAGATCGCCACGCCATCGAACGGCGCCCGAATGACTGTGCTGTCGAGCGTCGTTCGCTCCAGGGCGATCTGGCGTTCGGCGACACGCACTTGTTCCCGGGCGGCGCGAATGCGGGCCTCGAACGAATCGACCGCGGCACGCGCGGCATCGACCTCTGCGGCTGTCGAATAGCCGACGCCGACGAGCTTCGACACACGCTCGAAAGCGATCTTGGCTTCGATCAGGCGGACCTCGCTTTCAGTGACGCTTCGGCGCGCGGCTTCGGCTTGCGCTTCTGCCAACGCGACCGCGGCGCTCTGCGTCTCGTCATCGAGACGCGCCAGGACTTGCCCCTGGCGAACCGCCATCCCTTCCTCGATGTTGACCTCTATGACCTTGCCTGTGATCTTCGACGAGACGGTGGCGCGGCGGCGGGCGGTGACATACCCGGTGGCATTCAGCACCGAGGCCTGCGCCCCCGCCTGGCGCTGCGTAACCGCGACGGTTTCGACCGCGATCGGCCGCTCGCGGGAAAACCACCACCAGCCCCCACCCCCGGCGGCAAGGAGGAAGATGACAAGGAGGAGCCACTTCACCCAGCGTCTATCGGTGTGTGAGTCCGGTTCGCGCTCCAGGCGAAGGGCGGCAAGGTCTTGCTTCAGATCTGGCATTGGAAGATTTGCGAATCTGCCAATCTACCAATCATTATGCCCGTCCTGCAAACTCCCGCGTGTCGGTGTGCACGCGGACTCTCTCGCCGATCTTGATGAAGAGCGGCACCTGAATCGAGAGGCCCGACTCGAGGCGGGCGACCTTGGTCACGCTGCCGCTGGCCGTGTTTCCGCGCACACCTTCCTCGGTGTCGCTGACCGTCATTTCCACATGCGGAGGAAACTGCACGCCGATGGGATTGCCGTTGTATTTCTGCACCTGGACGATCAGGTTGTCGACGAGCAGGAGCCGATCGTCGCCGAGCAGCTCGGGCCTGAGCGTCAGCGTCTCGAACGATTCCTGATCCATGAAGTTCAGCCCGCTGCTGTCGGCATAGAGAAAGGCGGCATCGACCATCACCAGATCTGGTTCCCCGAATTTGTCGCCGGCCTTGAACGTCCGGTCGAACACTGCGCGCGTCACCAGGTTCCGCATCTTGACGCGGACCAGCGTCTGGCCGCCGCGTGCCGTCGGTCTGGACACTTCGACGTCGAGGACGTGGTAGGGCGCCCCCTCGTATTCGAAAAACATCTTCCGTTTGATATCGATTGCTTCGATGAGCGATGCCATGCCAACAATCTTATCTGCTAATCCCCAATCCCTAGTCCCCAGTCCCTAGCCCTTAACCGTCCAACCCTTCTTGCCCAGGTATTCCCGCACGCGCTCGCGCAGATCACCTTGCAACTCAATGGTGTTCTCTGAAACCGCTCCGCCGGTTCCGCACGCGCGCTTCAGGTCCTGCGCGAGCTCTTTCAGAAACGCGGCGTTGTCTGGGAGGTCGTATACGACCGTGACGGTCTTGCCGCCGCGCCCCTTCTTCTCCATACGGAGCTTCGCGACGACACGACCGGGCACCGACTCGTCAACAGTCCGTTTGCTGCTGCATTTGCAGTCCTTCACCGGCCATCCGCACCCCGGACAGACTCTGCCGACCCCTGTGGAATAGACAATCCGTCCGTCGCCCATCCATCAAGTATCGCCTAACTCAGAAGGCGCTTAGGTTGACGTTGCCTGCATCGCGAATCCGAAGTTCCGAGGCCGGACCGCGCTGCGAGGCCAGCCGTGGGCCGCGAGACGCGAGGTCCGTGACCTCGCTCGATACCCTCAGGCTTCTCGCGCGGTCAGGCGTAACGTGTCGGCCGCCTCCACACGGCTTCGCACTGCAGGCAACGCCAACCCAACCGCCTTGCCGTGGTAGGCGAAGCAGAACGAGCCAATTGTTTTTCTTTTTCCGTTTTGCGGCGGTGGCGTTAGTATCCGGTCGCCAACACATGGAGGCCCGATGACCACACCGACGACTGAGGCGCCGAAGGACTTAATTGGCTTTCTCGACTTGTACCTGGTGAAAAAGGCCCCATTCCAGATTCCGGACGCCGGCCGGGAATGGATCGTGAAGTTCGGGCCGTGGATCACTCTGGTACTGCTCATCCTCACCCTGCCGCTCCTGCTGGTTGCGCTCGGCATCGGCGCCATCTTCATGCCCTTTGGCGGCATCGGCTACGCCACTGGCTTCGGCTTCCTCACGCTGTTCGTCATTGCCGAGATCGGGCTGATGATTGCCGCGCTCCCCGGGCTCTTCAACCGCACGATGGCCGGGTGGCGGCTTCTGTTCTATGCACAGTTGGTCAGCATCGTCCACAGCCTGCTGAGTGGCAGCGTCGTCGGAGGGCTGTTGTTCGGGGTCATCGCACTGTATGTCCTTTTTCAAGTGCGGCCCTTGTACAGAGAGTGAATTTAGAATCTAAAATCTAAAATCTGGAATCTACGGCGTGATCTCCAGGAAGATTTTAGATTGTAGATTTTAGTTTCCAGTTTCGGTATTCAGCCATGCGCGTGCGTTTCTGGGGAGTGCGTGGGTCCGTTCCGTATGCCACGCCCGCTTCGATTGGCCACGGCTGCAACACGCCGTGCCTCGAGGTTGTCGATGAAAGCACCGGTCGCCGGCTCATTCTCGATGCGGGTTCCGGAATTGTGGGCGTCGGCCACACGCTCGAGGGTGCGACAGCGATTCCGATCGTGTTGACGCACTATCACTGGGATCACGTGCAGGGGCTGCCGTTTTTTGCGCCGCTCTATCGGGCCGGCGTGGCGGTGACTGTCTGGGCGCCGGCCCTCGGCCGCCATTTCGGCGACATAGAAGCGATGTTCGAGTCGCCGTTTTTCCCCGTCCCGTACGATCGCCTTCCATCGCGTCCGACGATTCGCATGAACGCCGGGGGCCGTGTCGAGATCAACGGGTTCGACGTGTCGGCGCAGCCCCTCAATCATCCGGGCGGCGCGTATGCATATCGCATCAAGGGCGTGCAAGGCGACGTCGTCTATGCGACGGATCACGAATTCGGCAACGCCGACATCGATCTCGCGCTCGCACACTTCGCCGTGGGCGCACACGCGCTCGTCCTCGATGCGCACTTCACGCCCGAGGAGTTGCCCAGGCACAAAGGATGGGGGCACAGCGACTGGTTGCAGTGCGCCAGGTTCGCCGCCAGTTGCGGCGTCAAGCACCTGTGGCTGTTCCACCACAAGCCGGGGAGGCCGGACGACGAGATGGAGGCAATCGAAGCGGCGGCGAGGAAGATCTTTCCGGAGACGCGGGCGGCGAGGGAAGGGGATGAGTTCTAGAGGTCAGTCGAGGATTCCGAGTTCGGTCAGGATTGCCTTGGCTTTCGTCACCCTCTGATCGAACACCGCCCCAAATTCCTTCGCGCCGAGCTGTAGCGCAAAGTAGTACACATTCGAGTCTCGCTCGACATACCCGACATACCACATCGTGGCTTCTTCGCCGGTGGGCCGGCATGCGCCGGTCTTGGCGCTCAAGCGCCAGCGCGGCGTGCTGTCGGCGAGCATGATGTCTTTGGTCAGGGACGTGGCTCGGTCAGACAGTCCCAGCCGCTTTTCATAGAACCGTCTGAGGAACTCCACTTGCTCGTCGGCTGAAATGCGAAGGGTGCCGTCAACCCAGAACGGCCCGCCAGCGGCGTCGAACCCGCCTGACGCGGACTGATTGCCATAGGCGAACTGCTTGAGAAATCGTTGCTCCGCCGAGAGTCCGACACGGCCGCCGAGGACGCGAAAGTACCAGAGCGCAGAAACCCGATATGCGGAACGCAGGGTGTGATCTTGCGCCCAGGCGCCTTCCTGCTTGTAGGCGGGGTCGTACTTGACGATGAATTCGGGGTCGGGCGCGATCCCCGTCTCGAGAAGGACCGCTGTGTGCGGGATCTTGAACGTGGAACACGGTGCGAACCGCTGCGCCGCACGTTCGGGATTGTGCCGGACGTACGCACCCGTGTGCGCGTTCAAGAGCACGAACGTGCCTGTGATGCCATCGAAGTGCTTGCTCAGATCCTGAGCAAACCCAGGCGAGCAGTTCAACACCAGCAGTGCCGCCGTGAGCCAGGTCTTCTTACTTTCCACTTCTTACTTTCTACTTTTCACTTTTTACTTACAGTTCATCCTATATTACCAACGGTGCGAAAAGCCGCCGCAGGATTGCTCGCCGGGCTGTGCGCCGCCGCGATGGTGCTGGCGCTCACCGACGTCGAAGCGTTTCGGACCGTCGAGCTCAAGACGTACGATTGGCGCCTGTCGCACACCGCCGATCCGTCCTCCGCGCGCAAGGACATCGCGCTCGTGGAGATCGACGAGTACTCGTTGCGCAACCTGCAACCGAATGCGGGGCGCTGGCCCTGGCCGCGATTCGTGCACGCCAATCTCATCGAGTATCTGAACCGCGGCAAGCCGGCGATGATCGTCTATGACATCAACTTCGCCGAGGCCGACGATCGCACCTTTCGGTTCGGCGGAGAGACCATGTCCGGAGAGGAATCGGACAAGGCGCTGGTCAGCGCGATTCGCAAAGCCGGCAACGTCATCCTGCTCGCCGACGCCACATTCGAAGGCGATCACACTGGCGAGTACTCCTGGCCCGATCAGGGCTATCGGCTGAAGGACGCGGGCATCACCGAGCGCCGCGCGCTGTTCGCACCGGCGGGTGATTTTGCAGCGTCGGCTGTCGCTCTGGGCCACAACCTGTTCATCTACGATCCCGACGGGCCGATGCGTCACGTCGTGCCGTTTGTGCGCACGGAAGAAAAGGCGATCCCCTCGCTCGGGCTGGCCGCGGCGTTCCGTGCCGCTGGAATCCGGCCGGGCGACGTCGGCGTCGAGGGCGACACCCTTCGCCTGGGCGACCGTCGCATGCCGATGGAGTGGAGACACGTCAACAATCCCGATGGGCGTATCAGTTCTCTCTGGGCGCTGATCAATTTCCGCGGTCCGGCTCTGCTGCCTGACTTGAAGAGCCGGCCTTACCAGGCTCACTCGTTTTTCGATCTGTTGTATTCGGAAGAACAACTGTTGGCCGATCAGAAGCCCAACATCGATCCTTCCATCTTTCGAGACAAGATCGTGTTCGTCGGCATGGGCGCGTCAGGCCTGTTCGACGCGTTCGAGACGCCGTTCGCCGGAGGGCGGATGCCGGGCATCCAGGTCCACGCGGCAGTCGCAGACGACGTTCTGTCGAATCGGTTCATGCGGCCGGAATCGCGCGGCGTGCGGATGGCGTTGGTGGTGCTGATGGCCCTCGGCGTGGGTGCCGTCGCCACGTTGCTGCCGGCATGGTGGGCGGCAGGTGTCTTTGCCCTGGGGATTGTCGTGTTCGTCTCGGTCGCAACGCGGCTGTTCGCGGGCGGCACCTGGATCAACCTGACGCAACCGACGCTCGCCTCGTCGCTCGCGTTGTTCGGTGGGGTGGGCTATCAGTACTTCTTCGAAGGCCGCGAGAAGCGGAAAATGAAGCGGCTCTTCAGCCAGTACGTCTCCCGCGACGTGTACGACCAGCTGGTGCAGAATCCCGAGCTGGCGCGTCTTGGCGGGCAGCGTCGGCAGATGACGGTGCTGTTTTCCGATATCCGCGGGTTCACGACCGTGTCAGAAAGCGGCCAGCCGGAAGAGATCGTCGCGATCCTGAACGAATACTTCACGCGCATGGTCGAGATCGTGTTCGCGCACGGGGGCACGCTCGACAAGTTCGTCGGCGACATGGTGATGGCGCTCTTCGGCGCACCGCTCGACGATCCCGACCACGCCGAACATGCGGTCGACGCCGCGCTCGCCATGATCCGCGAACTGCAGCGGCTGAACGAAAAGTGGGCCGCGGAAGGTCGCCCTGCGCTCGACATCGGCATCGGCATCAGCACAGGGCCGATGATCGCCGGCAATATCGGCTCGGAGGCCATCATGAGCTACACCGTCATTGGAGACTCGGTCAACCTGGGGGCACGCCTCGAATCGCTGAACAAGCAATACGGAACTCGGATTATCATCAGCGAAGCCGTTCGTCAGGCGCTCCCCGACCGATATGCGTTCAGGCCTCTCGGCGATGTCGTCGTGAAGGGCAAGACGAGGCCGGTGGTGATTTACGAGGTCAAGGAGAATCAATTATGAAGAATCACGTCCTGCCCGGCCTTACGCAGGCCATCATCGGCGTCACGATTGTTGCGTTCGGCGCGCCCGCCTACGCTCAGCTCGGCGGCATCATGCGCAAGGCAGAGCAGGCGCAGCAGCGAAAGCAGCAGTTCGACGACATGAACATCACCGAAGAAGAGGAGATCAAGCTGGGAGCGGACGTGAGCCTGAAGGTCCGCCAGCGGTTCGGTGTCGTGCAGGACGCTGCCGTGCATAAGTACGTCTCGCTGGTCGGAACCGTGCTGGTGGAGCAGACGACCAGACCCAAGCTTCCGTGGACGTTCATCGTGCTCGACACCGATGGCGTCAACGCGTTTGCGGCGCCCGGCGGATACGTCCACATCACCCGCGGCGCGCTCGCGCTCATCAAGTCGGAAGCAGAGCTCGCCGGGGTGCTCGGCCATGAGATCGCGCACGTGGCACAGAAGCACACCGTGAACGCCATTCGAAAGAGCAAGGGCGTGGAGATTGGCACGAGCGAGACCCTCTCGAACCGCGGAGTGTTCCTGGATGCGCTGGCCAACCGGGCCTACAGCATGGTGCTGGAGAATTCGTTCGATCGCGGTGACGAGCTCGATGCCGACAGAGAAGGCATCATCCTGACGCAGAAGGCGGGCTATGTTGGCACGGGACTGTCGGAATTTCTCGTCCGCCTCGCCGAGCGCAACAAAGGCGCGGCAGAGAGGAACGGTCTCTTCGCCTCGCATCCAGAGACCCAGGAGCGCATCGGCAAGGTCAAGCAGCTCGCGGGTTCGAAGCCTGGCGCAGTCGTGGCTGCCCGCTACACGTCGGCCATCAAGTATCAGCCGACCGACCTGACGAAGATCGCGACCGTCATCGAAGGGACGGCTGGCCTTGCCGGTGGCGAGAAACCGAAACCGGAGGCGAAGAAAGAAGAGGACCCGAAGAGAAAGGGCTTCGGCCTCAGCAATCTGTCGAAATCCGTGACCGGCGAGAAACAGTCACAGCAGGTTGCGGCTTCCGGAGGCGCGCGCGGGGTCGGCGCGGATCGTCTCGCCAAAGGCGGCGACAACCCGAATCCGGTGAAGGGCGCCTTTTCACCGGCCGAGCTCGCGGCGTTCAAGAAGGGTATCGCCTAACTCAGCGTGCCGCTCAGCGTCATTGTCGGTCTCGCGTTGCTGTTGACGTCGCTCGGCCTGCACCGGGCGACGGTCAACAGGCATATCCGGGGCCGGCTGCTTCTTTCGGCCAGCCTCTTCGGCATCTTCACGCTGGCGTCGATCGCGCTCCACTACCTCCCGCTCGCCGACGACACGCGTCGGCTCGTCCTCGACGTCAACCCGCTGGTGCTGGCATTCGCCGTCATCAATCTCATCGTCGCGCTGGCGCTCAATCCGTGGAAGCTCAATCGTCTGTCGGATCGGTTCCCCAGCATCGTGCAGGACTCGCTGATCATCCTGCTCTTCGGCATTACGGCCACCCTCATCCTGCGCGACCGCATCCTTGCGACCACTGCTGTCGGTGCCGTCGTGCTCGGGTTTGCCCTGCAGGACACCCTCGGGAATTTTTTTGCCGGGCTCGCGATACAGATCGAAAAGCCGTTTCGTGTTGGTGACTGGGTGACGATTGGCGGCCAGGAGGGGAGCGTCAGCGAGATCACCTGGCGGGCAACCAAGCTCCTGACGAAGTGGGGCAATTTCGTCGTCGTACCCAACAGCGTGATGGCAAAAGACACGATTACGAATTACTCGGTGCCCACCCGTCACATGCGCCAGCACGTAGATGTGGGCGTCAGCTACGACGTGCCGCCGAACGTCGTGAAGTCGGTCATCGTCGACGCGCTCAAAGGCGCTTCCGAGCTTTCAGCCACACGGCTGCCGGAAATCAGAATGGCAGATTTTGCCGGCTCGGCCATCACGTATCGCGTGTGGTTCTGGTTGGACGATTTCGATCCGGACGATCGCGCACAGGATCAGGTCAGGTCGTACATCTACTATGCGTTTCGCCGGAACAACATCGCGATTCCCTATCCGATTCAGATCGAGATGTCTCGGGAGGAAGGGGGGATGGCCGCCGTGCCGCAGCCGGCGGTGGACCCGGGGTTGCTCGACGCGGTGCCGATGTTCGCGGCGTTGGGCGAGAGCGAGCGCGCGCAATTGCTCGCAGTCGGGCGGCCGGTGATGTACGCGCAGGGCGAAGCCATCGTGCGGCAAGGAGCGCCGGGGCATTCACTGTTCGTCCTCCGTCGAGGCGAAGGCGCCGTCACGCTGGCCGGCACAGTGGGTGAGGTTGCCCGGCTGCGCGCGGGAGACGTGTTGGGCGAGATGTCGCTCTTGACCGGCGAGCCCCGAACGGCCACAGTCACGGCGGTCACCGACTGCGATTTGCTCGAAATCGACGCGACGGGATTCCGTCGCGTGGTGCTGGCCAACCCGTCCGTGCTCGAACGCGTCACGAGCGTCACCGCCACACGGCGCGAAGAGCTCAACCGGCACCGCGAGGCCCACGCCGTAGCCGGCGCCATCGCCGATGCGCGCCATTCGTTTCTCACTCGCGTGCGCCAGTTTCTGCGTCTGTAAGCGTCTGTAGGGCGGGTCTTGCAGTTCAAGACCCGCCCTACTTTCGACTCCTGTATACTGATTTTCCCCAGCCTACGGCTCCCCAGCCCTGAGGAGCGCTATGTTTCCGTCCGGTGGGTCGCTGCGCCGTCCCGATCGCGACCTGCTCATCTCACTGGCGATATTCGTGCTGGCACTTTGGGCCGAGCTGCTCCTCGACCAGTGGACGGGACGGTTCGTGTTTGCGGCGTTTGCGCCGGCTATTGCGATCTCCGCCTGGCTCGGGGGAGCCTCTCCCGCCTTTCTCCTCATCGCCTTGTCGTCGATTGCCACTGATTACTTTCTGTTCGGCCCGGGCGAACTGCTCCGATTCGGCAGCGGCGTGGAAGGCGCGGCCCTGGCGGTGTTTCTCACCGGGTGGACCGTCGTTGCCCTGATTACGGGATCTGCCGCCAAGCGTGTCTCGCGGGAGCGCCAGGACAGGCTCGCTGCCGAGCGCGTCGCCGCGCAGGCCCACAGGATCGCCCAGTCGACGGCGGCCCTCGGTCAGGTGCGCACATCGGCAGAGGCGATTGCGGCGGCGTTGCACGAGCCGCTGCACTGGCTCAGGGCGGGCGCGGGTGTGTTCTATCTGCTCAGCGAGGATCGGCTTCGGATCACTGTCGCCCAGGTCGCCGGATACCAGCTCAACGAAGGGGACTCGTACGATCTCGAGACGTTTGGCGACAGCTCGCCGTTTGCCGAGTCGATGCGGCGGCTGACGCCCATTGTCACTGCATCTGCGCAGAGCCGCGGGACCGAATACGAGAAATGGTCCAATGCGGGTCCCTGGCGCGATCGCGAGGCCGGTCTGATTCTGCCGATTGCGATCGAGCGGCGCGTCGTCGGGTTTCTGCAGATGGATTTCGACATACCGCGAGAGTTCACGGTCGACGATCACGAGTACATCCACTCGATCTGTTCGCGCACGGCCCAGGCGTTGAATCGCACATGGTGGCACGAATCGGTCGAGCGTGCGCGCGCCGACGCCGAAGAGCTGAAGGCCCGCGCCGACGTTGAGCTCGTCGAGCGGCAGCGGACCGAAGTGGCTCTGCGCTCCAGTGAAACCCGCTATCGTGCGCTCGCGACGCGAACGACCCGTCTTCACGCGCTGACCGCCAGCTTGTCGGAATCGGTCAGCGTGACGGCTGTGGCCAAGGCCATCGTCGAGCAGGCCCGGATCGTGGTGGGCGCCGCTGAAGGAGAGCTGAAGCTCCTCGGCGACAACCCCGAGCCAGGCGAAACCGGGCTGTGCACGACCAACGCCATCAAGACCGGGCGGCCGGTCTTCGTCGGGTCTCTCGCCGACTCCCATGAGAGTTACTGGTTATCTGCCGCCCGGGCGGCCGACAACGGATATGCCTCGATGGCGGCGCTGCCGCTGATGGTCAAGGGAAGCCCGCTTGGTGTTCTCGAATTTCATTTCAATGCGCCAGTGAATTTCGACGACGAATACCAGGCGTTGCTCGTCTCGGTGGCCCAGCATTGCACGCAGGCGCTGGACCGCGCCCGCCTCTACGAAACGGCGGAGCGCGCGCGATCGGATGCCGAGCGGGCGAACAGGTTGAAGGACGAGTTCGTGTCGACGGTGTCGCACGAGTTGCGGACGCCGCTGAACGCAATTCTCGGATGGGCGTCGATGCTGCGCACCGACTCGATGGACTCCGAAGTGTTTCCGCAGGCCGTCGAGTCCATCTACCGCAACGCGTCGCGTCAGGCCAAGCTGGTCGACGATCTGCTCGATTTCGCGCGCATGGCGGGCGGCCGAACCGCGCTCGATCTCGACACCATCGATGCCGCGAACCTGATTCGCGGCATCGTCGAGTCGGTCAGCCCGCTCGCCGCGGCCAGCCAGGTCGAGATTTCGCTGTCGCCGATTCCCGACGCCACGCTGCGGGGCGACGTCAAGCGGCTCGAGCAGGTGTTCGTGAACCTGCTCGGCAATTCGCTCAAGTTCACCCCCACCGGCGGCCGCATCATGGTGTCGGCGCGCCACGTCGATCGCGTTCTCGAGATTCGCGTGGCCGATACCGGCATCGGCATCGAGCCCGAGTTCCTGCCCCACGTCTTCGAGCGGTTCCGGCAGGGCGACGGCACGACGACCCGCAACCACTCGGGGCTCGGCCTGGGTTTGTCGATTGCGAAGCAGCTCGTCGAGGCCCACAAAGGCACGATCCGGGTGGAAAGCGCGGGCAAGGGAAAAGGGACCGCGTTCATCGTGACGCTCCCGACCAGCGGCCAGGCCGCTGACCGGGTTGCCGCCGCGGCGACCGAGCCGCAGGCCGATGTTCGTCTTGATGGCGTCCGGGTGCTCGTCGTCGACGATGAAAAGGACACGCGCGATCTCATCGGTCGCGCGCTCGAAGATCGCGGCGCGTGCATCAGTGTCGCAGGCAATTCTCAGGACGCGATCGAGATTCTGGAACGCGACGACATCGACGTGCTGCTCGCGGACATCGCGATGCCCGACGAGGACGGGTACTCACTGATCCGCAGGATTCGCGCTGGCGGAAACCGAATGGCGTCGATTCCGGCGGCGGCTGTCACCGCTCACGCGCGGGAAGACGAGCGCAGCCGGGCGCTCGCGGCGGGCTTTCACGTGCACATGGCCAAGCCGGTCGAACCCGCCGAGATTGTGCGGATGGTGAATCACCTGGCGAACGATCGCCGCGTCAGCCGGCGATCAAGCATGTAGTTCGCGGACGCGCTGCATGATGAGAGACCCGAGCTCGGGCGCGGTCAGGCTCTCCAGGAGCACGTCGTGTTCGTCGACCAGATCGTAATCCCGGATAATCTGCCGCAGGTGCCACGCTCGTAACGCCGTCAGCTCCTGAGCGAGCAGATCGGGATTCTTTTCGTAGACCGAAAACGGATTCAGGACCGATCCGCGCCGTATCGCGGCCCTTGGAACGGGCGTCTCGCGCGTTCGGGCGAGCGCGCCTTCAAGATACACAGGCGAGAGGCCTGTCGCCCAGTACCTCAAATCCGCGAGATTGGGCTGCGTCGTTTCGCGGACCGTGCGCACCATGTCTCCGGTGTCGGTGTCTTCGAATTCAATCCAGCCCTCCCACAGTCCATCCGAGCGCTCACGGCCACAGGCCCTGGCGATGTATCGAGCACCGCTGGTATCGACGAGCGGTGTATCAAACTGAACGATCGTTCGCGCCATAGTCTTTGTGCTGTCCAATGTTAGACAGCCCTGCGGCCGCCAATCAGCCCCACGAGGAACAGCACAATCGCGGCCACGAGGAGCACATAGACGAAGTTGCCCAGCGTGTAACCGGATACGAGGCCGAGCACCCAGAGAATGAGCAGTACCGCCGCAAGCGTGAAGAGCATCGGACACCTCCGTCTCATACATACGCAACGGCCGTACCACCTAGCCGCAGGGCGGTCTTGGAATCAATAAATTCGGGCCCGCCGCGGGCCTCAAAACGGCGTTCAAGACATTGGGCGCGTTTACGGACCTCGGACGGAGTACACTTGTATGTTTAGAATTCGAACGTTACGCCGCAATGAGCACAGAAGGCCCGATTAGTGTTTCCTCCCTCGGACTCCCTCGCGAGCTTTCCGACGTGGTCATCATTCCATTGCTGCTGCAGTCCCCCGCATCACGGGCGAGGCCGATGTACGGCCGACCCGGCTCGGGGCGCTCGAGATCGCTGACAGATTTTGAAGAGAGGACATTTTGATCGATCAACGACTGAAGATTGCGGTTTTCATCGATTTCGACAACATCGAAATCGGGGTGAAGACCACGCTGCATACGCAGTTCGACATTGCGGCGATCCTGGACGGCATCAAGGAGCGCGGCGAGGTCGTCACGAAAGTGGCGTACGGCGACTGGAAACGCGCGGGCGACTACGGCCGGCTGCTCTCGCAGCACGCCATACGGATGGTGCAGCGGAATCTCACGCCCGGCGGGGACAAGAACGGCGCAGACATCAATCTCGCGCTCGATGCGCTCGAGATGGCGTTCACGCACGACCACATCAACGCGTTCGTCATCGTCGGCGGCGACAGCGATTTCATCACGCTCGTCGAAAAGCTGAAGCAGTACGACAAGAAAGTGTTCGTCGTCGGGGGACGGCAGTTCACGAGTCAGGTGATGCAGAAGAACTGCCACGAGTTCATCGCATACGAAAACCTCGTGAGACGGCGCGACCCTGTTCCGGGGCCGGGGCCTCGGCGCGAAAATGGGTCCGCCGGATCGGTGGATGTCGGCAAAGCCATTCCCCTCGTGAAGCGCGCGCTCAAAGTGCTGTCGGACCGCGAGGTGTCTCCACAGCTCGGTCTCCTCAAGAGCACGCTCCTGCAGCTCGACTCGACGTTCTCCGAGCGGGATTACGGCGTCAGCACTTTCCGCGATTTCATCGAAAAGGTCGCCAAGACAGGCCTGGTCACGCTGCGGCATTCGGGCCGCAGCATGATGGTTGAAGCCGTCGAGTCCGACGAGGTGAGCGAGGTACTACCACAGACAGCAGCGGCGGCCGCACCGGTGGCCGCACCGGCGGACGTGGCTGCCGATTCGCAGCCAATGGCCGAGTCTCACGCCGCGCCCCCCGTCGCCCCCCAGCGCGATCCTCAGGAGATTCAGCAGATCGCCGACTACACGCGCGACGCATTCAGCCGCGCCGCGCAGTCGCCGAGATGGCCGATGTATGTTCGCCAGTTCAAGCAGTACCTGCGCGTCACCGATCCGAACTTCGACGAACGGAAGTGGGGCTTCACGACGATCATGGAGTTTCTTCGTCTGCTCCAGCGCGAGGGACTCTTCCGGCTCGAGCGCGATCGCCGCGGGCAGATCCGGGTCTTTCCGGGTCCGGTACTGCAGCGCGGGACGGTAACGGCGTCTGCGCCGGTGGAGGGGCAGCCCGAGGACGTCCGCGAGATCCTGGATGTCGAGACCATCGAGCCGCGGGAAGAGGTCGTGCAGGCCGAACCGGTTGAAGAATCGCTCCAGGCCGAATCGGTGCCGACGGAAACGATCGAAATCGACGAGCCTGAGCCGCCGCCGGCCAGGGTTCGCCGGCCGCGCAAGACGTCGGGAACGGGTCGACCTGCCGCCCGCAAGTCGACTGGCGTGAGAACGCCGAGGCGTCGGAAAACGCCTGTTCCAGCGTAAAGCAGCAACGAGTCCCAGGCGGGTCCATAGGACCCGCCCTACGGAAGTCTGGTGCGAGAGTCGAGCTCGTCCCACCGCGCATAGGCGCGCAACAAGGAATCCTTCAACTCTTCCAGACGGGCGAGCGTGCGGGCGATCGCGTCTGCGGATTCCTTGTAGAACTCGGACGCGGCGACGGCGGCGTTCAACGCCTCCTGCTCGGACTCGATACCCGCGATGAGCGCGGGAAGATCGTCGAATTCCTGCTGCTCGCGATAGGAAAGCTTTCTGCGGGTGCCTGCATTGCCTTCAGTTGGCACTGACGTTGGCGGTGCCGATTGGCGATTGGCGATTGGCAATTGGACCTGCGGCTTCTGGCGAAGCCAGTCTTCATATCCGCCAACGTATTCCTCCACGCGTCCGTCGCCTTCGAATACCAGCGTGCTCGTCACGACATTGTCGATGAACGCACGGTCGTGACTCACCAGCAGGAGTGTGCCCGGCCAGTCCACCAGATAGGACTCGACGAGCTCGAGTGTTTCGATGTCGAGATCGTTGGTTGGCTCGTCAAGGATGAGCACGTTTGCGGGCCGCGTGAACAGCCGGGCGAGCAGCAGACGGTTCCGCTCTCCTCCCGACAGCGCCTTGACGGGTGAGCCGGCACGATCTGCCGGAAACAGAAAATCGCGCAGGTACCCGTGTACGTGCTGCGGGCGCCCGTTTACGGTGACGGTGTCATTTCCGTCGCCAACCGTTTCGAAAACCGTTCGTTCGGGGTCGAGCTGTTCGCGCTGCTGATCGTAATACGCGATCTGCACATTCGCGCCGCGTCTCATCTCGCCGGCGTCCGGCTTCAGCTCACCCATCAGCATACGAAGCAGCGTGGTCTTCCCCGAGCCGTTCGGGCCGATGAGGCCGACCCGATCGCCTCGCATCACGCGAAACGTTGCGTCCTTCACCGTCGGGGGGCCGTCGAACGATTTACTGACCTCTTCCGCCTCGAACACCATTTGCCCAGAGCGTTCGCCGGCTTCCGCCTGCAGACGCACCCGGCCTGTCTGGCTCCGCCGCGCGGCGCGCTCTCGTCTCATCGCGACGAGCGCGCGGACGCGCCCTTCGTTCCGCGTGCGCCTGGCCTTGATGCCTTGTCGAAGCCAGGCTTCTTCCTGCGCGAGCCGCTTGTCGAACTTCTCGTTCTGCACCGCTTCATTGGCGAGCCATTCCTCTTTTTTCTGGAGAAAGGTCTCGTAATCGCCGGGCCATGAGGTCAGCTTCCCGCGATCGAGCTCGACGATGCGGGTGGCGACGTGCCGCAGAAATGCGCGGTCGTGGGTGACGAAGACGACGGCCCCCCGATAGTCGTCGAGGAACGTTTCGAGCCAGGTCATCGACTCGATGTCGAGATGGTTGGTAGGCTCGTCGAGCAGGAGCACATCGGGTTCGGCCACGAGCGCGCGGGCCAGCAGAACACGGCGTCGCCATCCGCCGGACAACGTGTCGACGATCGCATCCGCAGGGAGGCCGAGCCTCGAGAGCACCATGTCGACGCCGACATCGAGTCGCCATGGTTCGTGCTCGGGCACCTGGGTGAACCCTCCGGCGACGACGGCACGTACTGTTGTGTCTGCTGATAGCGGAACGTCCTGCACCAGCATCGCGATGCGCAATGCGGGCTGCCGCCAGACGCTGCCCGCATCGGGGATGACATCTCCGCTGATGATCTGGAGCAGCGTGGACTTCCCGGTGCCATTCCGCCCGATGACGCACACGCGTTCGCCGGCCTCGATCTGCAGGCTGATGTCGTCGACGAGCGGCAGATGGCCGTAGGCCATCGAGATGTGGTCCAGGGAAACGAGCGGCATGGCCTAGGAATGGGCGCGGATGGCCTCGAGGAAGACGCCGCCGAGATCGTCCGCCTTCCGCGCACCCACTCCCTTGACCGTCAGCAGGGCGTCGATGGAGGCTGGCCGCATGCGCGCCATCTCGCGCAACGTTGCGTCGTGGAAGATGACATATGGCGGTACTCCCCGGGAGCGGGCGATCTCCAGCCGGACCGCACGCAGGCGTTCGAAGAGCGTCCGATCGACGTCCTGCCACGACTCGGTCTCGACGCGCGACTTGGCGCGCGGCGCGTCTTTGCGGGGAGGCCGCTGCCGTGCGAGGGCCAGTCCCGGCATACTCGACGCATCTTTCAGGAGCTCGAGCCCCTTCTGTGTGAGCGTCACGACTGGATAGACGCCATCGGTCTGCTGGAGCAGGCCTGCTCCTGTCAGTTGCTCGATGTAGCCGCGCACCTCGGCGTTGGACGCCGCGGGCAGCAGTCCAAACGTGCTGAGCGTGTCGTGCCCGCGCGCGACAACTTGCTCGCTCGCCTGGCCGCGCAACACGCTGGCAACATGCGTTGCGCCGAAGCGCTGTCCCACGCGCGCGACGCACGACAGTATCTTGCGTGCGAGCACGACCGGCTCGGGGGCGGCCTCGAGCTCGTTCAGACACACGTCGCAGGCGCCGCATCCATCCCTGCCGTACCGATCGCCGAAGTATTCGGCCAGATGGCGGTGGCGGCAGCCCACACTCGAGGCGTAGCGCTCCATCTGCCGCAGCAGCTCGCGGCTCGCGTCGTTGAGCTCTCCATTCTGGTCGAGCATCGCGCGCCACTTCATGAAATCCGCCGGCGAGTAAATCAGCAGGCATTCGGCTTCGAGCCCGTCCCGGCCCGCGCGTCCCGACTCCTGCTGGTAGTGCTCGAGCGATCGAGGCGCGCCCGCATGGACGACGAACCGCACATCCGATCGATCGATGCCCATGCCGAACGCGACGGTGGCAACGATGATGTCGACACGTTCGCTGAGGAACGCGTCCTGATGCCGGCTGCGCTCGGCGTCCGAGAGACCCGCATGGTACGGCAGGGCAGCGTGGCCGGTGTCGGTCAGCCATGCGGCGAGGGCATCGACTTCACGACGTGAGGTGCAGTAGACGATGCCCGATTCGCGGGGGTGTCGGGACAGCACGTCGATCAGCTGCTTTTTCAGCGAAGCCCGCGGCAGCGTTCGATAGACCAGATTTGGCCGGTCGAACGATCCGACCAGCTCCTGCGGGCGCTCCAGGCCGAGTTGCGCTGCGATGTCGCGCCGGACCCGCCGGGTCGCCGTCGCTGTGTAGGCATGAACGCTGATGCCCGGCAGCAGTTGCTTCAATCGCCCCAGCTGCCGGTATTCGGGCCTGAAGTCGTGTCCCCATTGGCTGATGCAATGTGCCTCGTCTATTGCGACAAAACTAATCTCGATCGACGAGAGTAGTGCGAGAAAGTGCTCGGACCCGTCGCCAACCAGACGTTCCGGCGACACGTAGAGCAGCTTGTATCGGCCCTGTCGCAGCGCCGCGATGACGTCGGCTTTTTCAGTAGAGCTCAGCGTGCTGTTGAACAGCGCCGCCGGGACGCCGTTGCCGACAAGCGTGTCCACCTGATCCTTCATCAGTGAGATGAGCGGCGACACCACAATGGCGACGCCGGCGTGAACGACAGCCGGCGCCTGAAAACAGAGAGACTTGCCGCCTCCTGTTGGCAGCACGACGATTGAATCGCGTGCGGAGAGCACGGCTTCCATGGCGTCCTTCTGGAGCGGCCGGAACGTCGTGTATCCCCAGTAGCGCGAAACGGCGTTTTCCAACTCGTTGAGTGTCATCGACCGGTCGTCATTATCCTA
This sequence comes from Vicinamibacterales bacterium, assembly GCA_963782595.1. Lineage (GTDB taxonomy): Bacteria > Acidobacteriota > Vicinamibacteria > Vicinamibacterales > JAMQPK01 > JAMQPK01. Next base: position 1,003,019 of record CAWAKJ010000001.1, read on the forward strand.
CGTGGGTACGTCGGTTGCAGCGTGCCGTGAATAAGGGCGCCCGATGTTGCACGGCGCCGGGTTTTCGGGTCGGGCTACACCAAGGGACAACCAACTTCGATATAGTGGCTGTAGTGGAAGACGGCATCGCGTATGACCGACCCTGACGTCGAAGAAGCTCGACAAGGTGAGAAGCTTCTGGGCGATCTCCGCCAGGCGCTCCTCCGACTGCACAAGACCCTGCTCGACTGGGAGCGGAGCGGCTATGAGCGCATCCACGGCCGCCAGTCGAGCCACGACCTGCTGCAGGTGCTGCTCAACGATCCCCAGTTTGCGTGGCTCCGGCCCATGTCTCAGCTCATCGTCCGTATCGACGAGCTGCTCGACGACAAGACGCTGCCGATGCGGAACGATGTCGAAGCGATCGTGGCGCAAGTGAAGGTGCTGACCTCGCCGAACGCAACAGGCAACATGTACGAACGCCGGTACGACATGGCGCTGCAGGAGCTTCCCGATGCCGTGTTCGCTCACCGGGACCTGCTGGCACTCTTCAAGGAAGAACGCACGGCAAAAAAGGACTAGCGAGCGCTTGGTACGGCCGTTGCTCCTGTAAGGATTGTGCCCCAGCATCTTCCCGACTGGTCTGAATGGCTTGACAGGTTGTGCCAGCATATCCAGCGTTCGCAGGCTGAACTGCGAGCGCTCGCCGGCAAGCATCCAAACGCCGTTCGAGGCCTGGTCACCCTGAGCATCGTCTCGACCATCCTGACCGGTCTCTTTCTCTATCAAACTCTTGCGGGGCTGCCAGGGAAAGATCAGCTCCGAGCCCTGGGTGAGACCGCTGAGGGCGCTGTGCTCTACGACGTCCACGATCGGTCCATCTTTGCGATTCCCACGCAGTACCGACTGGAAGTCCCGCTCGATCGCATGTCGCCGCATCTGCGGAACGCCATCGTCGCGGCCGAGGACGTCCGTTTCTATGGCCACGACGGTATCGACGGCATCCGGGTCCTAGGCGCGGTGCTCATCGATCTGCGCGAGCGCCGCGCCGCGGAGGGCGCGAGCACCATTACGCAGCAACTCGCGCGTCTGAGCTTTCTTTCACGCGACAAGACGTTGCGCCGCAAGGTGCGCGAAGCCATTCTCGCGCAGCGGATCGAGCAGCTTTACAGCAAGGACGAGATACTCGAGATCTACCTCAACGAGGTCTACTTTGGCGATGGCCTTTACGGTGCCGAGGCGGCGGCGCGCGGATACTTCGGCAAACACGCATCGGATTTGACGCTCGCCGAGGCGGCCATGCTCGCGGGGCTCGTGAAAGCGCCGTCGGCGACCAACCCCACGGTCGGTGTGCAACGGGCAATCGACCGGAGGAATACCGTGCTGAAGTTGATGCGCGAGTACGGTCACATCAATCGCGGGGCGTACGAGTCGGCCGTCGTCGAGAACGTCGCGCTGCACGACAACCTCCGGCATGAAGATTCGAGCGGTGTGCACTTCAAGGAAGTCGTCAGGCGCGAGCTCATCGACAGGTTCGGCAAAGACGTCGTCTACAACGGAGGATTGCGGGTCTATACGACGATCGATCCCGAGATGCAGCGAGCGGCCGAAGCGGTCGTTGCGCAGTCGCTGAAGGAGATCGAGGACCGCATTCCCGCGACCGGCGGCGAGCCGCTTCAGGGCGCTCTCTTCGCGCTCGATCCGGCAACGGGCGAAGTGCGCGCCATGGTCGGCGGCCGCGATGTCTCCAGCGTTGGACTGAATCGGGCGCTCCAGGCCAGGCGCCAGGCGGGTTCTGCCTTCAAGCCCTTTGTGTATGCCGCGGCGCTCGAAAGTGGCTATTCGCCCGCGAGCATCATCAATCGACTCAATGAGCCGATTGAGACCTACGACGGTGATTGGCTGCCAGAAGACGAGCATTCGAAGGCCGCATCCATGACGATGAGGACCGCGCTTCGCACTTCGAGCAATCGCGCCGCGGTGCGCACGCTCGAAGAGGTCGGCATCCAGCGGGCGGTGTTGTACGCTCAGAAACTAGGTGTCGGAGCCGTCCCAAGCGTGCCGTCTCTGGCACTCGGTTCGGGCGAGGTCACGCTGGGCTCGATGACGGCCGCCTATGCCGGGTTTGCTCGAGGAGGAATCGTCCGCGATCCGATGTTCATCAGATGGATCGAAGACCAGGACGGCAACATCCTGTTTCAGGGTGACGCAAAGCCAAGGCGTGCTGTTTCAGAGTCGACAGCGTTCCTGATGGCGACGATGCTCGCCGAGGTCATCGATGCGGGCACGGCGAACCGGGCGCGACGGATCGGATTCGCGGCACCCGCTGCCGGCAAGACCGGCACGACCAACGATTTCGTCGATGCCTGGTTCATCGGCTTCACGCCGAAGCTCGTTGCCGGCGTGTGGGTTGGCTTTGATCGTCCGCGCACGATCGTCAAGAAGGGCTTTGCCGGGCTGCTCGCCGTCCCCATGTGGGCGCGGTTCATGAAAGCGGCAACGAAAGGCGACGGCGACACGTGGTTCGAGCCCCCGCCCGACGTTGTGGCAGTGGAGGTATGCCGGCGGTCAGGCAATCTGCCCGGCGCCGCCTGTCGCAGCGCTGGCTCGATCTACCGCGACTACTTCGTGCGGGGAAGAGAGCCGCGCCGCACGTGCACCGCGCACACGGCTGACTATCAGGTGTTCGAGTCCCTTCCGGAGGCGTTGACTCTGCCGGCGGCACTGCCCGAGACGGCGCCAAACCCACTACTTCCGGCGGCTCCAGAGGCAGTGCCTGCGGGACCGTAGTACGATCGAAATCAAATTGGGTCCTCAAATTTATCCGCCCGCCCGGCTGGTCGCGCCCAAGGCGCACGAACACTACGCGAAGCACCTCGTGGCGGCGAAGGTCCGTGGACTCACACCGGTTGCCGCGTTGCCGAGCACGGATGTGATTGAACGGATGATCAACGAGGCCTTCTGGGCCAGCCTCCGGCGCGAAGAAGGGTACGTCCCGAAGATCTCGCTGGCGTTTCTTCCGCCCGAGCACAACGTGCATCCGATGCTCGTGGAGCGGCCGCTGCCGCTCACGCCTGCGACGCTCACGAAGATCGCCGCGATCGTCGAGCACGCGGGGATCCACCTGGGAGTCTGGGAGTACAACGGAGAGCTGTGCATCTGGGGAACGACGCACAACATCCCGAAGTTCTGTTTCGTGCTCGAAGTGGTGGAGCCCGGCCTCATCGTTCTGAAACACCATCGAGGCGAGCGGTCCGGCAAGTACGTGAACGTGGCCGTCCTCGAAGGCGACCAAATCAGGGTTGTAGACGAGACGGCGTCGAGCCTGCCGGATTGCCCCGACCTGTTGACGTCGCTGCTCGGCTTCGATTCTCCGGCATCGTGGGTGGATTCGGTGAACGTGCTGGTGCAGCTTGCAGTCGCCATGCGAAGTCACGGTCGCGGCGGCTCGCTTCTGGTCGTGCCGGCAGACGGCGACGAATGGCGCGAATCGATCGTGCATCCGGTGCCCTATGCGGTTTCGCCGCCGTTTCGCGAGATGGCGGACTTGATGCGAGAGACGGGCGACGGACGTGAGGCGGAAGTCTGGAAGGAAGCGCTTCGCGAAGTGGTGCAGGCGATTGCGGGTCTCACGGCTGTCGACGGTGCCGCCGTTATCACGGAGAACTACGAACTGCTGGCATTCGGCGCGAAGATCATGCGTCGCCGCGGCGCAGCGCCGGTGGACACGGTCGTGGTCACGGAGCCAATCGAAGGCGGCGCCCCTTTGATTACGAGTCCGGCCCACCTCGGTGGGACTCGCCATCTATCGGCTGCGCAATTCGTGCACGATCAGCGCAAGTCGATCGCGCTCGTCGCGTCGCAGGACCGGCGGTTTACGGTGTTTGCGTGGTCTCCATGCGAAGACAGCGTTCACGCGCATCGGGTGGAGGTGTTGCTGCTCTAGACTCGATCTCAGTCAGGGCAGATGGATGATGGCAGAAGACGTCATCTGCCTTCTGCCGTCTGCCCTCTGCCATGACATGTTCACCAATTTGCTCTACTCGCTATCGACAACGAGTTCGTTCTCGACCGAGAACACGCCCGAAATCTCGCGGGCGCGGATTTCTGCCATCCGCCTGTCGACTTCAGAGTCAACCACGCCCATCAACGTCGTCCGGCCGTTCTTCACGATGATGTGAATCGGATACGTGCCGAATGGCTGCAAGCCCGGGAAGCGGCTCGACTGATAGAGCTCGTACCGCGCAGCCATCGGTCCACCGGGCGAGTACCTCGACAGGAACGAGTCGCTGTAGATCGCGTAGAACGTGGCCCATCTGATGCGGTCATCGCCCGGAGACGCCGGCAGTTCCTCGATTCTGTTGTCAACAGAATCCACGCCGGGCACTCGCTTGACCGCTCGTGCGGCGTGTGACTTCAAGCCGCCGTAGTACCAGTAGCCGACCAGCGTGACTTCGCCACGCTCGACCCCGAAGGCGATGAAATCGAAGACGCCATACGTCGGCAGCCTCAGCAATTCCCGTTCAATCTCGAACATCGTCTGCTTGGACGCAACCGATTGCGCGCCGGGCGCTGTCGTGGCTAACACTGCAAGAGCGAGAACCAATGTTGCGAAACGCATATGCCCTCCCATCAGTCGTGGTCAGAACCGCCATGTCAGGCCGGAGCTGACCTGTAAGTTGTGACTCGTAAAACCCCGCGCAGGGTCCCCGTTTGAGCGATGTGCCTGCTGGCCGAAGCGCACCATCAGGTCGCCGGCGGGCGTTTGCGCTAGCGCCGGTGTCGTCGATGCTGCCAGGAGCATCGCGAAACAGGCCCAAAACCCCGCCTTCGCGCCGATTCCCATATCGCTACGGTGCGGCAGGCCCCGTGTCATACCAGACGGCACAGCAACGGCAAGGCCAAGACGCAGCCGAATCCAGTCCAGCGCTTCAGGAGTTTGAAAATGAATGACTTAGCGGAAATTTGCCGCGAAATGGCTCTCGAGACAGAGCGCGTCAGGATCGACAACCTGTCGTTTTTTGCGCAAAGTCTGTCCTCCCCAAGCGACAGTCATGAGAAACTTTCCGTTTCGATGGTCGAAAGCACAGCGCAACGAGGCGTGTCTGCGCTCACCCAAGCGGCGAACGCGATTGCTCCAATGGCGATGTTCGGAACGCTCCGCCGAGGGAGCGACAACAGCATCGTCATGCGTTACTGGCGGCCCAACGGGTTCGGAGCGCACCGGTTCGACCAGGCGGAGCTGCCCCACGTGCTCGCGCCCGAGGCCTCTGGAGTGCTTCAGTCCTCATCGGACGAGCTCCAGTCTCCGGGGACAGAGGCCCTCGACGCCATCCTCGCGTTCATGCGGACTGGCCGGATCGTCACCATTCCCTCGCATCATTCGCTGTCGGTGCGCTTCTGGGTCGGGTTGCATGACTCCGCGCCGCTCGATGCCGATCGGCTGCAGCGTCTGGTGAGTCTCGCCGAGCTCGGATCGTCCGTGCTGATTGGCGCCGACGCGGCGGCGTCGGAACGCGAACGCCTTCTACGCCTCGAAGGGGCGGCCGAGCTTCTCCCTGAACTGTTCAGCGTGCTCGACATCAGGACCGTATTTCGGCGCGTATCGGAGATTGCGCGGAAGGTGGTGTCGCACGACGTGGTGGGGCTCGGCATGTACAGCGACGATTTCAGCGAGATGACGTTGTACGCGTGCAGTTGTGACATGCCGGTCGAAGCGCCAGTGGTCGTCAAGAACGAGTATCCGCTGGTGACGACCAGGGTGTGGGACCACCACGTTCATCACGATCTCTCAGCGGATGCCCTCGAACGCGACACCGATGCCGGGCGCGCAGGCTACCGGTCGTCGATGCGCATCCCGATTCGATTCGGTGAGCGTCTGATCGGCGGCCTCAACTTCATGGCCTTCGAGCCGGGCAAGTACACGCCGCTCGATGTGACCGTCGCGCGGCGCATCGCAGAGTACGTGTCTCTTGCGCTTTCGCACCACCGCATGGCCGAGGATGTTCGCCTCGCCCAGGAACTGCGGTCGAGAACCGCGACGCTGGAGCTGCTGGATCAGCTTCTTGCGGAGTTGACCGACTCGGGCGGGCTGTCCGACGTCATCGAGCGCATCTCCAGCATCGCGCAGAAGGTCTTGCCGCACGATGCGATGCTGGTGCCGGTTGCGCTGCCCAATGGCACCCATGTGCGCATGCTGGCGGGCCGCCTGCCTGGTGGCGCCACCTATCCGGAGACCGCGGAGATTCCGCTGCACCTGCGAAGCTCTGACTGGGAGTACGACATCCTGGACGACTCGTATGCCGACCCGATTCAACGGAATCTGCCGTCGGCGAAATTCGGGTTGCGGTCGTCATTGCGAGTCCCGATCAAGTTCGAAGGCAAGCTCGTGGCGGCAGTCGTGTTCCTGTCGTTCACTCCAGGGTTCTATAAGAGCCAGGATGTGCTCATTGCCCGCAGGATTGCCGACCGGCTCGCCCTGGGTCTGTCTCGCGACAGTCGTCAGGAAGCATGGAACCGGGCCGACGCCGCGAACGAGCGCGCGTCGCGCCTCGAGTCGCGGGTGAAGGCGCTCACAGAGGAGCTCGATGCGCGGACTGGGTATCGTCGCGTGATTGGGGACTCGCACGCGTGGCGCGAGGTGCTGACGCAGGCCACAAGAGTGGCACCGACCGACACGACCGCCCTTCTCCTGGGAGAATCGGGCACCGGCAAGGAAGTCGCCGCACGATTCATTCACCGTGCGTCATCCCGGCGCGACGGCCCGTTTGTCGCGATCAATTGTGCGGCGCTGCCCGAGCAGCTCCTGGAAGCCGAGCTGTTCGGCTACGAACGCGGCGCCTTCACCGGCGCCACGCAGAGTAAGCCCGGACAGCTCGAGCAGGCGGCCGGCGGGACGTTGTTTCTCGACGAAGTCGCCGAGATGAGCCCGTCTGCGCAGGCGAAGTTTCTGCGTGTCCTGCAGGAGCGCGAGTTCCAGCGTCTTGGCGGGACGCGCGTGCTCCGCACCGACGCGCGCATCATCGCCGCGACCAACCGCAATCTTCCTGAGGCGATCGAGCGCGGACAGTTTCGTGAGGATCTGTACTACCGGCTGAATGTCTTCGCGATTCACATGCCGCCGCTGCGCGAGCGCCGCGAAGACGTCCTCGCGTTGAGCGAAGCGTTTCTCGGTGAGATCAGCAAGGGGCTCGGCCGCCCGCCGGCCGGCATTTCCCGCGAGGCGCGCGCGCGTCTGGTCGACTACCACTGGCCGGGCAATGTGCGAGAGCTGAGAAACGTGCTCGAGCGGGCGGCGATCCTCTGCGACGGGGGAGTGGTGCTCCCCGAACATCTGGCTCTCCCGGTGCCGCCACCATCGATGCCGCCGCCCATGCGGGCCATGGCGTCGGCAGACGCCCCGTACAGGACGCCCCCTCAGATCTCGATGCCCGTCGTTCCGGCGCGCTCGGCAAACGACCTGAAGTCGATTGAGCGGACGATGATTGAAAAAGCGCTTCAGGATGCGCGCTTCAACAAGTCCAGGGCCGCCGCCATCCTCGGCCTCACCAGAGCGCAGCTTTACGGACGGATGCGCCGGTACGGGCTGGACTGACGAGCCTAAGTCCGAAGGGTCCGGCTAAAGCCGGACACTACTTCTAGGCTTTTACTGTGAGAATCAGCGTGCAGCCTCCGCCTTCCGTACGGCGCGCGTCGAGCGCGCCGCCGTGCGTCTGCGCGATGCGCGCGGCAGCGGCGAGTGCGGTTCCTGCCGGAATGCCGCCGGGCCGCTCGGACCATTCGAGATCGGCCAGCCTCGAGAACTGATCGGCCGACAGCCGATACGCATCCTGCCGCATCTCGATCCACGCCAGTCCGTCGGTCACCCGTGCGGTGATGTGAATGCCGCCCTCGACGTTCGACGCTTCCACCAGCGACACCAGCGTGCCGACGCACGCCTGCAGCGCGAGCGACAGCATCTTCGCGTCGGCATTCAGGCGAATGACCGATTCGCCGAGATCGAGCGACACGTTCGAATTCGTCAAACGCAGTTCGTCGCTGAACCCCTGAACGGTGTGTTCGACCAGGGCGTTCAGAGACAGGGGCTTCGGCTCCGGTGGCGAATCTTCGAGCAGTACGCGCAGCGCCTGAAATGCGCGCATGTTGCGGTCGACACCTACGCGCGCCAGCGATAGGCCCATCCGCTCGCGCAGTCCTCTTCCCTTGGTCGAGACGAGATTGAAGCACGATGCGACGCCTTCGAGCTCCTGCGACATGTCGCGCAGGGCGAACGTGACGGGAATGCTCGTGGGAAATGCGAGCGCAGGCGCGGCGGCGTCGGATGTGCGCCGACGCGACTCGAGCTCGTCAACGTAGTGAGCGTCGTGGCGCATGCGATAGCTGGAAGGAAGGCCCTGTCGGGCCGGTCTTGGTTTTTCGAGGTATTCGGCAACGAACGACTCATCCATGGGATCCGACATGACCGTCATTTTGTCACGAACACTCACGACATGCCGAACTTTCGTGAGCGTCGAAGAGAAATGTCTCGCGCGCGCGTGTGGTTGCACGGTCGATGCGAGGCACCTCATTTGCTGTTGCGATCCCGATGACAACACGAACGAACGAAAGAATCGAACAGAAACCGGTGCTTGCGCCTGGAACCAAGGCGCCGGATTTTCTTCTGCGGAGTACACCCGACCAGCATCTGTCGCTGCACGAGTTCAAAGGCCGGCCGCTCATCATCTGCTTCTATCCGGCCGACTGGAGTCCGGTGTGTGGCGATCAGCTTGCGCTCTACAACGAGCTGCTGCCCGAGTTCAGGCGCTACGGCGCCGATCTCGTCGCGATTTCGGTCGACGGGGTCTGGTGTCATCTTGCGTACTCTCAAGCGCGCAAGTTGAGGTTTCCGCTGCTCGCGGATTTCGAGCCCAAGGGGGCCGTCGCGCAGAGCTACGGCGCGTATCGAAAGCGCGACGGCGTGTGTGACCGCGCGCTGTTCGTGCTCGACGAGAGCGGAATCGTCCGGTGGAGCTATGTTTCACCGGCGAATGTGAATCCGGGCGCGGATGGCATTCTGAGCGCACTCGAGAGGCTTGCGGCGAAGAAGATCAGCCAGCCGGATCAACCAGGAAAAGAGGGGAGCAATGGAAAGACAAGCCGACGCGCCTCTGTTGGCGCTTCCAGTTAACGAGCGCGATCACATCTGGGGACCAGCCGATGCGTCGGTCACGCTGCTCGAGTACGGCGATTTCGAATGCCCGCACTGCGGTCAGGCGCACCCGGTCGTCAAGGAGCTTCAGCGGCTCGCGGCCGACCACTTGCGGTTCGTGTACAGGCATTTCCCGGTGACGTCGAGCCACCCGCACGCGCAGCACGCGGCCGAAGCGGCCGAAGCCGCGGCGGCGCAGGGCGCATTCTGGGAAATGCACGACACGTTGTTCGAGCATCAGTACGCGCTCAACGACACGCACCTGTTGACCTACGCTGGTCTCGTCGCGCTCGATCTCGTCCGCTTCAAACGCGACATGATCGAGCACCGGCATACCGATCGCGTCCGCGAAGACTTTCTGAGCGGCGCCCGCAGCGGTGTGAACGGCACGCCGACGTTTTTCATCAACGGCGTGCGGCACAACGGCTCGTACGATCTTCCGGTGCTGCTCGCCGCCATTGAAGATGCCGCCGATCAGGCGGTCCCCCGCAGAAGCGCGCCATCTGCGCACAGACGGACCCACCTCTAGCCTCTCGCCCAGCGCCACTCGGGCCGATAACCAGGACGGCATCCCTTATGTCTTCCTGGTTCAGGCCCCTCTCGAGGTCGGTTACCCGGCCGTTCTCCCTGCTAATCCTGATCGTATGGATAGGCGTCATGGGCGTTCTGGTGCATCGCTCCTATGCGCAGGGAGCCGGCAATCTGGCGACCGACCTGGCGCGATATGGATCGTCCGCGCAGTGGCGCGGCGTGTACTACCGCGGCGAAAAGCTGGGCTTCACCGTCAGCCAGACCGTGCCGGTCAAGGCGCAGGACGGCAGGGAAGAGGCGGGATTCGAACTTCAGGAAGACGGTCAGCTCCAGATGTCGCTCCTCGGGGCGCACACATTTACCAGACTGCGCACGACCGCCCGCGTCAATCGATCGTTCGAGCTGCAGTCGTTCGAGTTCACATTGGATCCCGGTACGGGGCCGATTGCCGTCACCGGCGAGGTACACGACCGTGTCCTGACGATTTCGATCGCGAGCGGGGAGCGCACGCGCACGGAGACGCGAACGCTCGCAGAGCGGCCGATGCTCTCGCTCAACCTCGTGCGACGGCTGGCGGACCAGGGTCTGAAGGCTGGTGCACGCCACCAGTGGAGCGTCTTCGATCCGGCAACGTTGAGAAACGCACCCGTCACCGTGCATGTGGGAGAGCGCGAAGTTGTCCGCGGTGCGGCTGCACCCATACCCGCATTTCGTGTCGAGATGGCATTCACCGGCCTCAAGACGACCGCCTGGATTACCGATACCGGCGAAATCATCCGCGAAGAAAGTCCGCTTGGCTTCATCTCTGTTCGCGAAACGCCCGAACAGGCACAGGCCCTCGCAGTGTCGGGCGGCATGCGGCGGGATCTGCTGGAAGCAGCGGCCGTCGTTCCCACGATAGAAGCCAGGACTCCGCCGCTGCCCCCAATCGGCGATCCGCGCAATGTGCGACGGCTTCGGATGCGTATCGAAGGCGCCGACCTGTCATCGCCGGATCTTCAGGGCGTCGGACAGCGCATCAGCGGCGGCATTGTCGAAATCGTGGACGCCGAGACCATTGCGGCCGGGCCGGCCGAGGACGATCTCTCGCGGTACTTGGCGCCCGAGGCGCTGATTGAAAGCGACGATCCCGACATTCGCGCTGCTACGGAAGAGGCGGTGCGTGGCGTCTCCGGGCCGCGGGCGCGCGCAGAGGCGCTGACGCGCTACGTCAACGCGACCGTTCAAAAGAAACCGACGGTCAGTCTGCCGTCTGCGCGAGAAGTCCTGCGTACGAAGATCGGCGACTGCAACGAGCACACTGCGCTCTTTGTCGCCATGTCGAGGGCGGCCGGCCTTCCGTCGAGAATCGCCGTGGGCGTCGCCTACGTGCGCGGCGCGTTCTACTACCACGCATGGGCCGAGATCTACATCGATGAGGGCGCCAAACGGGGATACTGGCTGCCCGTCGATCCCACGTTCAACCAGTTTCCAGCAGATGCCACGCACCTCCGTCTTGCGCGCGGCGGCCTCGACAAGCAGGCGGCCATCATTCCGCTTATCGGCAACGTCAAGATGACGATCGTCGATCTCGAGGTCGTCCCGGGATCGACGCCGGTGCTGGTTGGCGGCGATGCGTTGCCCGTACCGACCGCAATGGCGGGGGTGCGGCAGCCGCGGCAGGCGCGATGGTGCCTGCCGTGTTTTCTTGCCCCTCGGCAAATGCTCGGGGCATCCCGAGCGGAGTCGAGGGATGGTGGTGGCCAATGATTGCGATTCATGAATTACGCAAGCAATACGGCGAGTTCACAGCGGTAGACGGTGTAGATCTGGAGGTGAAGCCGGGAGAGATACACGGCTTTCTCGGACCGAACGGCGCCGGAAAGACGACGTCGATCCGGATGATCGCCGGGTTGTTGAAGCCGACGTCCGGTCGGATTGTGGTCAATGGCCACGATCTGGCGGCCAGGCCTGAAGAGGCGAAGGCGTCGCTTGGGTTCATCCCCGACCGTCCGTATATCTACGAAAAGCTGACGGCCGGAGAGTTTCTGCGCTTTCACGCAGGACTGTACGGCATCGATGGTGACGGACTCGGACAGCGCGTGCACGAGATGCTCGAACTGTTCGAGCTCGGGCGCTGGGAGCACGAGCTCGTCGAGAGCTTCTCGCACGGCATGAAGCAGCGCCTCGTCATGTGCGCGGCATTTCTCCATCGTCCGCAGGCAGTGCTGGTTGACGAGCCGATGGTCGGTCTCGATCCCCGCGGGGCCAGGCTCATCAAGAACATTTTCAAGCGCATGAGCGAACATGGCGTGGCCATCCTGATGAGTACGCACACGCTCGAAGTGGCGCAGGAGATGTGCGATCGGATCAGCATCATCCTGAAAGGCCGGATCATCGCGCGCGGCACGGTTGACCAACTGCGTGAGCTGGCCGGCGGCCAGGACGAGCAGCTGACCCCCGTGTTCCTGAAACTGACCGGCGGAAGCGGCCTGCAAGAGATCGACGAGATCGTGTAGGCCGTGCAACCGTTCACGTACCTTCTCCTTCCGGGCCTCTGGGCGTCGCGCAACCGCGTCAGGCGCAGCGAGCGCGGCGATTTTGCGCGGGCGTGGGTATTCGGCGGCGTGGGCGTGCTGGTGTTCGCCGCGCTGTTCTGGGGCGCGTTCTGGATTACGACCGAGCTCGGTGCGTACGACGAGCTCGGCGACTTTCTGCTGCGCATCGGACTATCGTGGCTCTTCCTGACGTTCCTGTCGTTCCTCGCATTCAGCGGCATCGTGACGGCGCTCTCGACCTTCTTTCTCTCCGAAGACCTCCGGCTCCTCGTCGCGACGCCAATTGCTGTCCGTCGGCTGTTCTATGCGCGCTTCGCGAAGACGGTGCTGCAGTCCTCGTGGATGGTCGTCGTCTTTCTTCTGCCCGTGCTGCTCGGCGTCGGCATCGCGCGATGTGCGCCGTGCATCTTCTATCTGACGGCGCTTCTGACTGTCGCGCCGTTCTGCGTCATACCGGTCGCCGCAGGAACCGGCACGACGTTGTTGCTGGTCAACGTGTTTCCGGCCCGGCGCGCGCGCGACATTCTGATGTTGATGGGTCTCGTGTTCGCGGGCAGCATTGTTCTGCTGCTTCGCTTCATCCAGCCCGAGCGGTTGCTGCGTGTCGATTCGCTGCCCGACGTGACCGGCTTTTTTGCGACGCTACAGTCGCCGATTACACCCCTGTTGCCGTCGTTCTGGGCCGGCGAGACACTGTTTGCGAGCCTGACGGGTGGCGCCGATCTCCTGTACGCGAGTGCGCTGTGGACGACAGCCTGCGCCTCGACCGTGATACTGAGCAGTGCGAGCGAGCGCTGGTACTTTTCGGGGTTCAGCAAATCTCAAGAGGCGCGCAAGGCCCGCTTCACCAGGCTGGAGATGCTCGACGCGATGGGCGCTACGCTGCCGCTTTCGGTGGTCAGCCGCAACTTACTCATCAAAGACGTCAAGGTATTCCTGCGCGATGTCACCCAGTGGTCGCAGCTGCTTCTGCTGCTTGCTCTGGTGATGGTGTATCTCTACAACTTCCGCGTGCTCGATCTCGATCGCATTCCGTACATGGCGGGGACGATCAAGAATTTCTATGCGTTTCTGAATATGGGACTGGCCGGCTTCGTCATGGCAACAGTCGCGGCGCGATTCGTGTTTCCCGCGGTGTCGTCGGAAGGCGCGGCATTCTGGATTATCAGGACGGCGCCGATACGGTTGCGCGATTTTCTCTGGTCGAAATTCTGGTCGGGGCTCGTGCCGCTTCTATGTCTCAGCCTCATCCTGACGGTTGTGGCGAATGAGTACCTCGGCATCGCGCCATTCCTGAAGAGCGTCACCGGGGCCGGAATCGTCTTCATGAGCGTCGCGCTGGTCGGGCTCGCAACAGGCCTGGGTGCACGGTATCCAAGATTTTCGGCAGACAACGCGACGCAGGTAGCCGGGTCGCCTGGCGGTATCGCGTTCATGATTGCCGCGGTGTCATACATCATCGCGATGGTGGGCCTCGTCGGCTGGCCGTCTTCCATCTACATGTGGAGGGTAATGCGCGTGCCAGCCAGGCCACTCCGGACGGAGGACATCACAATCATGGCCGTGTGTTTTACAGCGGCCGTCGTGTTGAGCATTGGTGTCTTTCTCTACGGTATGCGAACAGGTGTGAAGGCGCTGGAGGAGATGGGTTAATGGCCTCTATGGGGAGTCAGGGCAGATGGCAGATGGCAAATGGCAGACGGTGCTCTCTGCCATCATCCCTCTGCCCTCTGCCATGACAGCGTCAAACGGGAATGCCCTTTAAACACGCCGAACACTCGTCCTCCGACAACACTGACCAGTAGAACGCTCCTGCATATCCTGCTGCGCGAGCGGTCGCCACGATGTCGCCGGGTGTTCGCCTCGATCCTTTCGTGGGAAATTCACCAAGCAGAACTGGGCGGTCGAAACCCAGCTGCGAGACTGGTGTTTCAAGAGATGGCTGATGTTTCAAGCTGTCGTACCAGTGCACCTGATAAAAATCCAGCCCAAGCCCGGCATACCGATCTCGCCAGCGCAGGCCCGCGGATCCCACGGTGACGGGATGGGACGTACTCGATCGAATCAGCGAGATGGTTTCGTTCAGAAACGCATCGAGGCTGTCCAGCGTCAGTGTCTTGATCCACTCCGGCTCGTTGATGATGTCCCACGCGAAGATGGCGGGCTCGTGCCCGTACCGCTCGAGCACCGGCCGGAACACGACATCGAGGAGCGCTTGACGCCGCGCCGCAGTTTCGAGCAGCGGCGCGCGGCCACCCATCTGCACACCGCGCAGGGCACTCGCGGCATCACACCAGAGAAAGTCGAGCAGCACGAACATGATGCGAACGCCGTGACGTTCGGCAATGGCGAGGGCGGCGTCGACGTCCCGCAGCAGGAAATCGTCGAGGCCCTGCGGCTGTCCTTCCTGGCTGAAGCGGATTCCCGCCCGGCCGTCACAAAGCAGAAACCACCGGACCCAGTGCACACCCGATGAGGCGAGGCGCGCGAATGCGGCATCCAACTGCGCACGCTCGCCGGGGTGTGCAATGCCCCCTTCAGGGCGCCACGCATTGGCCCCGAAATCGCCGCCATAGCGCAGCCACGGTATATTGGCGCCAATCAGGAATGGCGGCGACGAACTTGCATCAGGTTCCGTGCTCATGAAAGACCGCTCTGTTCGCGTGATCGGCCTCGTCCTGTCTATTTGTTACGCGACATTTCTTCTGTGGCTGTACATCAGGCAGCCACAGTCCGTCGCGGAAGTCACTGGTGGTCTCGCCGCCAGCGTTGGCGCCTATCGCATCGATCAGCAGGCATTCCAGGACGGCGTCGAGCTGTTCCGGCGAGATCAATTCGAAGCGGCGCGCGCGGCGTTCGCGCGCGCGGATCCCGCCACACAAGACGCCCGGACGCAGTTCTATATCGCCTATTCCTACTATCGATCAGGTTGGGGCCGTTTGTACCAGGATGATGAGCTGTTCAAACTTGGACTGACGCACATCGACCTGGCGATTGCCCTCGCGCCCGGCGGCCGTCTTGTCGTCGTCGATCCCGAGCTCTCCATCCACAATGCCGACGAGCTTCGTGCCGAGCTCGTCCAAGGCATTCAGACCGAGCCTTCCGATTTCAATCCCATGCGCGTTTTCAGGAAGCGCAAATGAAACCCATCACCGAAGCGCTGGTTCTGCCCCTGCTGCTCCTGACCGTCGTCCTGCTCGGCGGCATCAGAGTGGCCGACCGCGTCGTGTTCGCGCCGCCGCCGCTCTTTACGCTCGTGCTCGGCATCATGCTGCTCACGGTGCTCGTGCGCGGCAGAGTGCTCGCGCCGGAACGGTTGATGAACAGCTCGCGTTCGCCGGCCGAGAATCTCAACGGCCTGGTGGTGATGCTGGCCACGTTTTTCGCCTCAACACAGGTGTTCAACCTGGTGATTCCCGAATCGGGGCTGCCGTTTCTTCTGTTCAACGTATTCCTGTTCGTGCTGCTAATCAATACGATGGCCGGCGCGCACGATCGCGTTTCGGTGCTGCGGAGTCTCGCCGTCATTACCGGTGCTTCGTTCATCCTGAAGTTCGTTGTGCTCGCTGCGCTCTCCGATCCTGGAGAAGGCACGCTGAAACGCGTCCTCTACGCGATGCTCGAGGGTGTCACGCTGGGCACGCTCACGCAGCCGGTGCTGCATCCGGCCACCGGCTACATCGCGTTTGGCACGCTCGTGCTGTTTCTCATCGCCATCTCAATGTTGCCTTCTACGCTCCGGCCCGGGAGCGTGGCCCTGATAAGATTGGACGAGTGAGCACGCGCGTCTTCCTGTTGTCTCCAGCAAACTGCCGCGGACGCCGCGCGCAGCAGGTGCTGTCGCCCAAGGCCAGTTTTCCGGTCGCCGCGCGCCTCCGCACAGAGGGCGTGCCGATCGGCGATCTGTTCGCGCACATGAGCGGCCTGTACTTCCGCGGGAAGATTACCTACGCGCGCAGGTTCGGGCGGGCGTTCGTCATTACACCAGATCAGGGCCTGGTTCCGGCCGAGACGACGATTACATCGCAGGTGCTGGTGCGCTTTGCAGACGCCGAGATCGATGTCGATAACCCCGGATACCGCGCGCCGCTCGAGCAGACGGCCCGAGAGCTTGCTGCAGCGACGGGCGACAAGACCGAGTTCGTCCTGCTCGGTAGCGTGGCGTCTGAAAAGTATGTCCAGGTGTTGACGACCATCTTTGGCGCACGGCTCGTGTTCCCGCCGGCGTTTGTGGGCCGCGGCGACATGAGCCGGGGAGGTCTGTTATTGCGTGCGGCCGCAGCCAGCCAGGAGCTCGACTATATCCCCGTGATCGGAGCGGTGCGCCGAGGAAGCCGCCCCCCGAAGCTCGACCCGGCAACTCGACCGAGAGTTATTGGGGTCTGACCCCCGCGATAGAACGGGGGTCAGACCCCTTTTGCTCCCTGCCCGTGAGCCGCGTCTGTGAGCGGCTGCGCATATCCCAGTGTGCGGATCAATTTCCGTCGCTGGGGTGTATTCAATCTCGTCGGGTTCGGCGGATTCATCATGCAGATCGCCGCCATTGCCCTGCTGACTCGGGGAATGGGATGGCGGCCATTCGCGGCAACGGCCGTCGCGCTTGAGCTCGCGGCGCTGCAGAACTTCCTGGCGCACAGCCGCTGGACGTGGGGCGAACGACGCGCGTCGTCTGGGCGTGCGTGGCTGCGCCGTTACTGGCGGTATCAGGTCACGAAAACGGCCTCGCTTGCGGCGAATCTGGTTCTGACGGCCGTGCTGCTTCACGCCGGGTTACCTGCCGAAGTGGCCAACACCATCGCGGTGCTCGTGTGCGCCATTCCCAACTATCTGATGGCTGAGCATCTGGTCTTCCGCCATAGTTCTTGAACTGCGTTCAAGTCCACTTTTTACTTTTTACTTTCTATATACTTCCCCTCCATGCTGACAAGACGCGAAGTATTCAAAGTGGGTGTCGCGGCTGGTGTGTCCGGGCTGCTGGGAGGGGCCAGGTCCGCAATCGCGGCGGTGCCGCAGCCAAAGACCAAGGTGAGCTTCGATGTGCCGCCCGGCGGCTGCGATTGTCACGTGCACGTGTTCGGCGATCCGAAGAAGTACCCGTTCTTTTCAGGCCGCACGTACACGCCAGAAACGGCGACGGCTGCCGAGCTCCAGCAGCTGCTGTCGGCGCTTCGCCTCGATCGCGTTGTAGTTGTGCAGCCGAGTGTGTACGGCACCGACAACTCGTGCACGGTCGACGGTATACGAGCGCTTGGCGATCGCGCCCGCGGTGTGGCCGTCATCGACGACAAGACAACAGACGCTCAGCTTGATGCGATGGGCAAGGCAGGGATTCGAGGTATCCGCTTGAATCTTGCGACGGCGGGCATCACCGATCCGGCTGTTGCGCGGCAGCGATTTCAGAACGCGGTGGCGCGCGCGAAAGGGCGCGGCTGGCATATTCAGTTCAACACCCAGCCTTCGATCGTCGAAGCGCTCAACGACATGTTTCTCGCCTCGCCGGTGGCGATCGTGATCGACCACTTCGGCGGCGCGACCGCCGCGCGCGGCCTTCAGCAGCCGGGCTTCGGTGCGCTCGTGAATCTCGTGAAAGCCGGGAAAGCCTACGTGAAAATCTCGGGCGCGGCCGATTCCGTGTCAACGCAGAGCGACCTTGCCGACGTGGCGCCGCTCGCGCGGGCGCTCGTTGCCGCCAACCCGCAACGCATTCTGTGGGGCACGAACTGGCCTCACCCCGGCTCGACCCCTGTCGCCGGCCGCAAACCGACCGATCTCGCTCCATCGATGCCGACCGACGATGGAAAAGTCTTAAATCTTTTGCCCACGTGGGTACCAGATGCCGCGACGCGTCGTCTAATCCTCGTGGAGAACCCCGCGCGCCTCTATGGCTGGTAGGTAGGTCGGTCTGTCCGATGATGGGACGCAGATCCCATCGGCGGACGACAGACGTAGAGGGAAGGGTAAAAACCCCTTCGTTTGGTTGCTTCAGGCTGGCAGGGTTCTTGAGCTAATTACGCACAAATGGATGTCGCCAGACCTCCCGAAGTTGCCCAGCGCAAGAAGCGCAATCGGATTATCACCGGCGCGGCGGTTGCGCTGCTGGTGATCGTGACCACCGTGGCTCTCGCCCGATTGCGGCCGGCCGCTCCAACGGTCGAAGCGGGCGGACTGTGGATTGAACCGGTGAAGCGCGGAACGATGCTGCGGAACGTGCGCGGCGTCGGTGTGCTGGTGCCCGACGAGATTCGCTGGATCACGGCGCTGACTGACGGGACGGTCGAGCGTGTCGTTGTGCTGCCGGGAACCGCTGTCGAAGCGGACACTGTGCTGCTCGAGTTGACCAATCCACAAACCCAACAGGCGGCGTTGACCGCCGATCTCGATCTGCGCACGGCGAAAGACAACTACGAAGTGCTCAAGGCCGATCTGGATCGCGATCTGCTGGCCCAGCGCGCTGCCGCGGCGGGGGTTGCCTCGGATGCGGCCCAGGCGCAGATGAACGCCGACGCCGACGAGCAGATGGCCAAGAATGGGTTCATCCCGGCGATTCAATTGCGCCGCTCGCGTCTCCTTGCCGAGACGGCGGCCAAGCGGCAGAAAATGGAAGAGCAGCGGCTCGCGAACAGCGAGCGCACGCTCGCGGTGAAGCTGGCCGTGCAGGAATCAGAAGTGCGACGCCGCGAGACGGTCGCCACTCTGCGACGGCAGGAAGCGACGGGCCTGAAAATTCGCGCCGGCTTTTCGGGAGTCTTGCAGGAGGTGCCGGTTCAGGTTGGACAGCGCATCTCGCCGGGAACGAACCTTGCCCGCGTGGTCGATCCGACACGTCTGAAGGCACAGCTGCAGATCGCGGAAACGCAGATTCGAGACGTCGTCATAGGACAGAAGGCGGTTGTCGATACACGCAACGGCGAATCCAGGGGGCGCGTGGTGCGCATCGATCCGGCCGCACGAAATGGCACGGTAACGGTTGACGTGGCGCTGGACGAAGCACTGCCGCGGGGAGCACGCCCTGACATGAGCGTCGATGGCACCATCGAGCTCGAGCGGCTCGACAACGTGCTCTTCGTCGGACGGCCGGCATTTGGGCAGGAGGCGACGAAGATGAGCCTCTTCAAGCTGACACCCGATCGTTCGACGGCGCTGCTGACCCCAGTCGAGCTCGGCCGCAGTTCGGTCAACACAATTGAGGTGGTGCGGGGCCTCGACGTCGGCGATTGCGTGGTGCTGACCGATATGTCGCAGTACGCGGAGTACGATCGTCTCAATTTGTCCGGAACCCCGCCCTGCGGAACGCCGTAATAGGGTTGGTGGTTGGTGGTTGATGGTTAGTGGTTCAAGAGCTTGCCGCGCCGAAGCGACGGGCGAATCTGCGCGAAGGCGGGCCGGACCTTAAGGAACTTATGGATCAAAATCTCATCAAACTCGATGGCGTCAAGAAGGTCTTCTACACCGACGAAGTCGAAACCCATGCGCTGGGCGGCATCCACCTGGAGATTGTGCGGGGCGAGTACGTCTCGATTGCCGGGCCGTCCGGGTGCGGCAAGTCGACGCTGCTGTCGATCTTCGGCCTGCTCGACACGCCGACAGGAGGCGAGTACTGGCTGAACGGCAAGCCGGTCGCCAACCTCACGATGCGCGAGCGCGCGCGGACGCGCAACCGGGAGATTGGGTTCATCTTCCAGAACTTCAACCTGATTGGCGACTTGACGGTGTTCGACAACGTCGAGCTGCCGCTCACCTATCGCGGGATGCCGTCGGCCGAGCGCCGCAAGCGCGTGCAGGAAGCGCTCGAGCGGGTCGGCATGGCTCATCGTGCGAAGCACTATCCCAGCCAGCTCTCAGGCGGTCAGCAGCAGCGCGTCGCGGTCGCGCGAGCGGTCGCGGGTGAGCCGTCAATCCTCCTGGCCGACGAACCCACGGGCAACCTCGATTCGAAAAACGGCGAGGCCGTCATGGAGCTCCTCCGCGAGCTGCATCGTGCCGGTGCGACGCTCTGTATGGTGACGCACGATCCCCGGTACGCGCGCCACGCCGATCGCACGATTCATCTGTTCGACGGGCAGATTGTGGACGAGGTGACGGCGCAGAAGCTGAATCAGGAAACAGGGTTTACGAAGGTGTCTTAAGGGATGCAATGAGTTTCATCCAGTTGTACCTCGAAGAGCTCGACCGCGAAGCCGATCGCACTCGAGCCGCGCTGAAAGCCGTGCCCCTTGGTCGCGACGACTGGAAGCCGCATCCGAAGTCAATGTCCCTTGCGGTGCTCGCAGGTCTCGTAGCCTCGATGCCGTCGTGGGTCACGCTCATCATCGAGAAAGACGAGCTCGACATCAAGCCGCCGGCGGGACAGGGCCAGTACCAGCAGCCCGCAACCGACAAGCTCGTGGCGACTCTCGACGCGCAAGTGGCGAAAGCGCGTGAGTCGTTGTCGCGCACGAGCGACGAGATGCTCATGACGACGAAGTGGCGCCTGCTGGCCGGTGGTCATGTTGTCGCTGACTTCCCGCGTCACGTCGTGCTTCGCGATACGCTCAACCACCTGGCGCACCACCGTGGTCAGTTGACTGTCTATCTCCGCCTCCTGGATCAGCCGGTTCCGTCGATCTACGGACCAACCGCCGACGATCAGACCTTCAGGTAACGTTCGCGATTGGGACGCGTTTCCCATGCTCGGGCAGCTCTAAAAATTCATTCGCTGAATTCACGCGGGTTTTCGTGGACCTCATCCTGCAGGCGAATTGTGAGGCTACACGACCATGAGCACGATGTTGTGCACGGATGAGGGAGCACGGACTAAGGACTAGGCATGTTTCAAGATCTGCGCTACGCAGTCCGCACCTTGCTCAGGAGTCCCAGCTTTACGATTGTTGCCGTGCTGACGCTCTCGCTCGGCATCGGCGCGACGACGGCGATTTTCAGTCTGTTCGACGCCGTCATGTTGAAGGCGCTGCCCGTGAAGAGTCCGGAAGAGCTGTTCAACGTGCCTGCCGGCCAGTATCCGATGTTTCAGGCGGTGCGGAAAGAAACGGATATTTTCGATGATGTCCTCGCCAGCATTTCGATCGAGGCGCTGGATGTGACGATCGACGATACCGGGTCTGAAAAGACTCGTGTATCACTGGTATCTTCGTCGTACTTCTCGACGCTTGGCGTGCCCGCGGCATTCGGCCGGATGTTTGATGGCGGCGATGAGCAGCCGCCCGGCGAGCCGGCGATTGCCGTCGTGAGCTACGGTTACTGGCAGCAACGCCTGGCCGGTGATGGCGCCGTTCTGGGCCGTCGCATTCGTGTCGGCGGCACACCGTTGACGATTGTCGGCGTGGCCCCTGCAGGATTCTTTGGCGAGGAAGTCGGCGTCTCGCCGGCTCTGTGGGTTCCGCTCACAATGTGGGGACAAGTGGTCCCTGGGCGCAACCTGCTCCAGAGTCCGGCGACGGCCTGGCTCCGCACCATCGGTCGGTTGAAGCCCGGAATCAGCGCCTCGCAGGCGGAAGCACGTCTGACGCCCTTGATGCGTCGGCAGCTCGAAGAGATCTTTGGTCCGCAAATCTCACCGGATGTTCGCGGCGAAATCGACGGCTTCACCGCGAGGCTCACACCAGCCGACAAAGGTGCGTCCACGCTGCGCGGCCGGTTCGCGGGGCCGCTCGAGCTGCTCATGGCGGCGGTCACTCTCGTGTTGCTCGTCTGCTGCGCGAATGTCGCGAACCTCTCGCTCGCGAGGGCGGCTTCGCGCCGGCGCGATGTCGATCTTCAGCTCGCCCTCGGCATGAGCCGCACCAGGCTCATCCGGCAGATGCTGATGGAAAGCGTGCTTCTTTCCGTGCTGGGCGGCATGGCCGGACTCGCGGTGGCCTGGGCCGGCAGGGAAGGCCTTCTTCGGCTCATTTCAGGAGATGGCACGCGGTTGCCGGTCGCGGCACACACCGATCTCCGCCTTCTGATGTTCGTCGGCGGAGTGTCGATGGCGACGGCGATCCTCTTTGGGTCGGTGCCGGCGTGGCGCTCGGCGCGCGCGTCGCTCGTCACGTCGCTGGCGAACCGCCGGGCGTCTGTGGACCGTCGTGCTGCGCAGCTCAGCCCGATGCTGGTCGTCGGGCAGGTCGCCGTTTCGCTGGTCCTACTGATGGGCTCGGGATTGTTTCTGCGCACGCTCACCAATCTGCGGGATGTCGATCTCGGGTTTCTCCCCGAGCGCCTTGTGATTCTGAACGTCAATCCTCGAGGCGCCGGTTATTCCATCGACCAGGCTCGCGGTGTGACGCATCGCATTCTGGAAAGACTGAGGGCGGTGCCGGGTGTCAGTACGGCGAGCTTCGCGGAAAACGGCGTGATGTTCGGCCGCGACAGCAGCACGAATCTGCTGCGTCCCGAGGGATTCGTTGCCGGAGCCCAGGGTTTTCCGCGCGCTCAATGGGATATTGTCGGCCCGCGTTATTTTTCGACCATGGGCATCAGTCTGGTTGCTGGTCGAGATTTCAGCGCTCGCGACGATGAAGCGTCACCGCGAGTGGCTGCCATCAACGAGGCGATGGCGCAGCGATTCTTCGCCGGCGCGAGTCCGATTGGCCGGCGGCTCTTATGGGGCGACGACAAACAGACGGACTTCGAGGTCATTGCCGTCGTGCGCGACGTGAAGCAGAGCGGTCCACGTGACAGGCCGCACCTGCGCTTCTATCTTCCATACAATCAATTGTCGAAGACGCGGCCGTCGTGGGAACTGGCCAGCGTGCAGTTTCTCGTCCGCACCGCAGCCGATCCTGTCGCGATGCAGCGGACGCTCGAGCGCGCCGTCGTTGCAGAGGATCCCCGTCTGTCTGCCGACGGCATCAGCATCGGCCGCGAGCTCGTGGAGCGGGCCCTCGTTCAGGAGCGACTGATCGCAACCCTTTCGGTGGCCTTCGGTCTGTTGGGCGCCGGTTTGGCCTGTATCGGGCTGTATGGATTGATCGGCTATCAGGTCGTGCAGCGCACGAGCGAGATCGGCATTCGCATGGCGTTGGGTGCCGAACGGTCGCAGGTGTTGTGGGCGACGCTTCGGCGCGCACTTGTGTGGACGGGAGGCGGCATTCTTCTCGGCATTCCCATCGCGCTCGGCGTGTCGCGTGCTGCCGAAAGCCTGCTGTTCGGGCTGAGCGCAACAGATGTCACGACGCTGGCCGGCGCTGCGGTTCTGATGCTCGCGTGTGGGTTCGTGGCGGCCTGTATTCCGGCGCATCGCGCCGCGAGCATTGATCCGCTGACGGCGTTGCGGGATTAGGTTTGGAGACCAACGATGTTCCATGACATTCGTGACGGATTCCGAGCGCTCGGCAAGAACCCTGGCTTTGCCGCGGTTGCCATCCTGACGCTCGCACTGGGCATCGGCATGACGACGGCCATCTTCACCGTCGTCGATGCCGTGTTGCTCAGACCGGTGCCACTCGCCGACATGGATCGGCTCGTGATGGTCTGGGAGACGGATCGGGCGAGCGGTACGACCCACGAACCGGCGTCGCTTCCGGACTTTCTGGATTTCAAAGAGCGAAGCCGTCGCGTTGGCGAGTTCGCTGCATTCATTGCCGGCGAAGCCAACCTGAATCCCGATACCGGCGACCCATCGCGCGTCGCGACGCTGAATATCACCGAACGATTCCTGCCGATGCTCGGCATCTCGCCGATACTCGGGCGTCTGTTTACCGCCAGCGAGGACATGCCCGGTGGGGGCAGTGTCGTCCTGATTAGCGAAGCGTTGTGGCAGCGGCAGTTTCAGCGCGATTCGGGGGTTATCGGGCGGAGCCTGCGAATCAATGATCGTCCGCGGGAGATCGTCGGGGTGGTGCCCGCCGCTGCGGACTTCGGCATTCTTCAGGTGCTTCGAGCCGCCGACTACGGCCGCGGCTACGCGCAACGGGATGCGCGGACCATAGTAGACGTCTTCGGGCCACTGCAGGGTGATCCGAAGAGGCTGCCGCGCGACACGCACCCGCTGTTCGTCATCGGTCGCCTCGCGCCAGGTGCGTCCGTGGAGTCGGGGCAGCAGGAGCTCGGCGCGATTGCCGCCGACCTCGAGAAAACGTACCCCGGCGCCAACGAAGCGCGCGGCGTCTTTGTCCAGCATCTCCGCGAAATCGTCCTCGGGCCCGTTCAGCCGGCCCTGGTCGTACTGCTGGCGGCTGTCGGGCTCGTCCTGTTGATCGCGTGTGTGAACGTCGCACATCTTCTGCTCGCGCGCGGTGTCGTGCGGGTGCGCGAGATTGCGGTTCGGCGCGCCCTCGGTGCAGGAATCGGACGGCTCGCACGCCAGTACATCGTCGAAAACACCATCCTGCTGCTGCTGGCGTCTGCGCTTGGCGTCTTCGTCGCGACTGTGACCCTCCGCGTGCTCCTGCTCGCCGCGCCGGCCGACATCCCCCGCCTTGCCGAAGTGGCCATCGATGCGCGCGTGTTGCTTGTGGTGCTTGCGATCGCGCTTGCGGTCGGGTTCGTCTTCGGACTTGTGCCGGTTGCGCAGACGCGCCGCATCGATCTCCAGGCCGTGTTGAAGACCGCACAGGGGCGCGGCGCCACCGGCGGCCGCGACAGCGCCATGGCGCGTGGCAGCTTGATGATCGGAGAGGTTGCGCTCGCTGTCGTCCTCGTGATTGGGGCGGGCCTTTTGATCAAGAGCTTCTGGCATCTTCAGCAGGTAAACCCCGGCTTCGACGCCGAGCGAGTCGTCAAGGCGGAGTTTCAGCTGCCCGGGACTCGTTATCCGACCGACTTCAAGGTGTTTCCGAACTTCAAGGAAATACACCAGTTCAACGCGGCGCTGATGCAACGTGTGTCTTCGCTCCCGGGCGTCGAGTCCGCCGCAATCGCAGGCAATCATCCGCTCGATGCAGGGTTCACGAACTCGTTTGCCGTCATTGGCCGTGAGGCGGAAGCAAGAGACTGGCCGGAGATCTCGGTTCGGCGTGCGAGCCCTGGCTACTTCCGAACGTTGCGGATTCCGCTGGTCCGCGGCCGACTGATCCTGGAATCCGACACCACAGAGGCGGCTTCGGTCGTCCTCATCAACGAAGCGAGCGTGTCGAGATTCTTCACCACCCAGGATCCGATCGGCCAGCGGATAGATATCTATGGGACGCCCCGCACGATCGTCGGCGTCGTGGGGGACGAAAAAATTCACGGGCTGACCGAGCTGGCGCCGGTTGCGGTGTACTTGCCGATTGCGCAGGCGCCCTGGTCGAACGGCACTCTCCTTGTTCGTACGTCGGGTGATCCGGCGCTCATTGCATCATCTGTTCGCGCGGCTGTTCGTGAAGTCGACCCGTCGCTGGCCGTCTTCGGGGTCGAGCCGCTTCAAGACACGCTCGCCCAGTCGACAGGCGAGCAGCGATTCATGATGCTCCTGGTCGGTGTGTTTGCGTCGCTGGCGCTGGTGCTCTCGCTCATCGGCATCCACGGCGTTCTCAGCTACACCGTCGTGCAGCGCCGAAAGGAAATCGGTATTCGGGTCGCGCTGGGCGCCGCGCCCGGCCAGGTCGTGCGGGTCGTCCTTGGCCAGGGCTTGAGGCTGGCGATGATCGGTCTTGTTGCCGGCGTTGGCCTGGCCCTGCTGTTCTCGCGCGCTCTGGCAGGATTGCTCTTTGGTGTCGCCGCGACCGACGTCACGACCTTTGCCGTCGTGGTGCTTGGTGTCGCGGCAGTCTCAGTTCTTGCGATGTGGCTGCCTGCGCGCCGGGCGGCTCGCGTCGATCCGCTGGTCGCGCTCCGGTACGAGTAGCTCTCAAGCCTGATTCCATCTGGTCACGTCCGGATTCGGGACGGCAATCCCATCGACGGACATGCCGGCCCGTTTTCCTCAGAAATCTTCAGGCTTTTCAGTGCTTCGACTGGCAATCTTCTTGAGTCAACAGGCGAATCTATGGGCGCGATCTTTTCCGACATTCGTTACGCACTTCGCGGGCTGCTGAGCCGCCCCGGGTTCAGCGTCGTTGCCATCCTCACGCTGGCCCTCGGCATCGGTGCGAACACCGCAATCTTCAGCGTGGTGAACGGCGTCGTGCTGCAGCCGCTTCAATACCCGAACCCGGAGCGGCTGATGTTCATCACCAGCCAGTTCGCCGGCATGTTCGACCAGTTCTGGGTGTCGGCCCCCGAGTTCATCGAATTCAGAGAGCGCAACAGGGCGTTCGAATCGGTTGGCGCCTATACCGTCGGGGCTGCGAACCTGGGGACGGAGATCCCGAGCCGTCCCGTCACGGCGACCGTCTCGCACGACTTGATGACGGCGCTCGGCGTACAACCGTTGCGCGGCCGGCTGTTCGCGCGCGAAGACACTGTTCCAAACACCGAAGAGGTGGCCATCCTCTCCTACGAGTTGTGGCGCAGCTCGTTCAGCGAAAATCCCGGCATCGTCGGCACGTTGATCGATGTGGGAGGCCTGCGAACGCGGATCGTCGGAGTCATGCCGCCTGGCTATGACGTGCACGACGAGAAGGTCGAGTTGTGGCGGCCGCTGCGAATCAACCCCGCGAGCCCGGGCAATCGCGGAGGGCATTTCCTGTATCTCGTCGGCCGGCTCAAGCCGGGCGTGACGCTTAACCAGGCGCGGGCCGATCTCGAAACGCAGCTCGCGACGTGGGAGAGCGTCGCTCCGGCCAAGGGACACGCGCCGAATCAGACGTCCCACCGTTATCGCATCGATCCGTTGAAGGACGATTTGGTCGGCGAGGTGAAGCAGGCGGTCTGGGTGCTCCAGGGGGCGGTCGCGTTCGTGTTGCTCATCGCTTGCGCGAACCTCGCGAACCTGCTGCTCGCGCGCGCCGAATCGCGTCAGAAGGAATTTGCCGTGCGCACGGCAATGGGCGCCAGCCGCCGGCGCATGCTGCAGCAGTTCATCACCGAAGGCGTCGTGGTCTCGATCATTGGCGGCGCAATAGGCGTATGGCTTGCCGCTGCCGGCGTCCAGGCGCTGCTGGCTGCGAATCCAGAAAGTATCCCGCGCGCGAGTGAAATTTCGGTCGATCCGACAGTGCTGGCGTTCACGCTCGGTCTGGCGCTCGTCACTGGAGTGCTCGTCGGAGTGGCGCCCTTGCTGCATCTGTCGCAGCGCTCGATGAACATCTCGCTCAGGGAAGGCGGCGCGCGCACGACGGCCGGCACGGCGAAGGCGCGTATGCGCGGCGCCCTCGTGATTGCCGAGGTCGCGCTCGCGGTCGTGCTCGTCGTCGGCGCGGGTTTGCTGTTGCGCAGCTTCTGGAACCTGATGCAAGTCGATGCCGGATTCAACCGCCAGCAGCTCACGACCTTCAGAATGTCGCTGCCAAACAGCCAGTACCCTGATCCGGTGAGACGCGTGTCGTTCTATCGCGAGCTCGTCAGCAAGATTCGCGCGATTCCTGGCGTGCAGGCAGCGGCCGCCATGACGGGGCTACCGCCGAGCCGCGACGTCAACGCGAACGACACGGATTTTGTCGGCGTGCCCACGCCGCCGGCAGGGCCGATCCACAACGTGGATTATTACCAGCAGGTGACAGTTGACTATCTGGCCACCATGGGCATCCCTGTCGTGGAAGGAAGAGGATTTACGGAAGCCGACGCCGGCAGCGCAGCAGGTGTCGTCCTCGTCAACGAAACGCTCGCAAAACGGTTCTATCCCAATCAAAGCCCGCTCGGCCGGATCCTGAAACCTTCCATGTCTGGTGAGCCATCGATGACGATCGTCGGTGTCGTCAAGGACGTAAAGCAGGGCGGGGTCGGCGAGGCAACCGGCACCGAGCTGTACCTTCTCGCCGAACAACTGCCCGCGGTTGCGAAGGGCGCGCCGGGCACGCTGAACATCGTCGTGCGTTCGAGCACGCCGTTCGAAACGATCGCCCCCACGCTGCAGCAGGTGGCCCGCTCGATGGACGCGAGGTTGCCTGTCATCGACATGCGTCCAATGGACGAGGTGTTTGCCGAATCGATGGCGCGGCCGCGCTTTCTGATGACATTACTCGCCTGCTTTGCCGCGCTCGCGTTGCTGCTTGCGGCCATTGGGACCTATGGCGTGCTGTCCTATCTCGTCAGCGAACGCCGTCAGGAAATCGGCATCCGCATGGCGCTCGGCGCAGAGCGCGGCACATTGCTGGGAATGGTGATGAAACATGGCCTGACGCTCGCGCTCACCGGCCTCTTCCTCGGGCTGGCGGGTTCGTTCGCCGTGACGAGGCTGATGCAGACGCTGCTCTTCAACGTTCGGCCCGCCGATCCGGCGACGATGATGGCCGTCGCGGCGGTGATTGCCGGCGTCGCGATGGTCGCGTGTTACGTGCCTGCGCGGCGCGCCACACACGTCGATCCGTTGATTGCATTGAGGACGGAGTAGCATGGCTACCGGAGGACAGATGATGACGCGATTGACTCCCGCATGTGTGGCAATAGCGATGCTCATGATTGTGGCGAATTTCTCCGCACAGGCACCCATGCCATTCAAGCTCGGAACATTCGAGCAGGGCGGCCGGACCTTTGTCGGCATCGTGTTGAAGGACTCGATAGTGATCGACATGGCGCAGGCCAGCACGGCGCTGAAGAATCCCGCTCCGAAGGGTCCGGCGCCGGCCGACATGAAGGACTTGATCGTGCGCTACGACGGCGGCGTACGCGCGCGGATTGGCGAGATTCTGCAGAACACTAAACCGCTCGAAGGAGCGGGGCGCCCGGCGTACGTGCACGAGCTGAAGAGCCTGAAAACGCTGCCGCCGATCATGTATCCGACGACGATGTTGAATGTTGCCGTGAATTACCGCGCGCACGCGGCGGAAATGGCCGGAGCGCCGGCGGCAGGAGGACCTGCTCCGGGAGATGCATTGCCGGGGACGACGAGCGCACCTGGAATCTGGGAACGCAAACCGGATGACAAGCGGTGGAACCCGTACATGTTCATGAAGTCGCCGACGATCGTCATCGCGAACGGCGAATCAATTCGACTGCCGGTCGGCCGAACTCAAATCGACTGGGAATGCGAGCTTGGCGTGGTCGTCGCCCGAACAGCGGACCATGTCGCCGCCGATCGCGCCGGCGACCACATCTTCGGCTACACGCTCGAGAACGACGTGTCGGATCGCGGAGGGCGCGGCGATACGAGACATGGCTCCGATTGGGTCATTGGCAAGAACCACGACACGTTCGCGCCGATGGGCCCGTTCATCGTGCCGAAGGAGTTCGTGCCGAACCCCCAGAATCTTCCTGTCAGGTTCACGCTGAACGGGCAGTTGATGCAGGACGCGAACACGTCGCTGATGATTCACTCGGTCTTCGAGCTGATTTCGTTCGGGTCGCACATCATTACGCTTCGGCCTGGCGACGTCATCGCCACCGGCAGCCCGGCCGGCGTGGGCTCGGCGCGCAAGCCGCCCATCTTCTTTAAGGCCGGCGACGTCTCGGTCTGTTCGTACGAAGGCATCGGCACGCTGACCAATCCGATCGTCGCCGCCAGACCCAAGTGAAGGTGTACTCATGACTCAATTTCTTTCCGATGTTCGCTTTGGCGCGCGACTGCTCTTGAAGTCGCCGATGACCTCGGCTGCCGCCATCCTCTCGCTGGCCCTCGGCATCGGCGGCACGACGACGATCTTCAGTGCGGTCGATGCGGTGCTCTTGCGTCCGTTGCCCTACGCCGAGCCGGAGCGCCTCGTGCTGGTGTCGGCGACGTCGCCGATGTTCAACCGCACCGAATCAACTCGGCGAGGCGGTGATCTGTCACCCGCCGACTTTCTCGACTATCGCAACAACACCATGTTCGAAGGACTCGCCGCCATCTCGAGCGGGCCGGTCCGGCTGACCGGCGGCGGTACCCCCGAGCAGGCCGCGGGCGCGCAGGTGTCGGGCAACTTCTTCACCGTGCTTGGTGTGAACGCGATTGCAGGCAGGGTGTTTCTGCCGACCGACGATGCACCTGGTCGAGCGGCACAGGTTGTTCTCAGCGAATCGCTATGGCGGCGTCGTTACGGAGGGCGTTCCGATCTGATTGGACGCACCATCACCGTGTCCGATCAGCTCGTCGAGGTCGTCGGCGTCGCGCCGGTGGAATTCCGATTCGAGCAGGCCGTCGATCTGTGGCTGCTCGGCGATCGCGGCCTTCCCAGGTTTACGTCGATTCAGAACCTTCCGCAGAACCGGGATGTGCACATCCTGACTGTGGTCGGAAGGTTGCGCGAGGGAATATCGATTCCAGAGGCGCAAGCAGAGCTCGACGTCATCTCGGCCCGGCTCGCCAGGGAGTATCCCGGTACCAACAAAGGATGGGGAACAGCGCTCGATCCCCTTCAGTCGGCGCTCGTCGGTCACACAACGCCGATGTTGACGCTGCTCCTCGCCGCCGTCGCGCTGATGCTGCTGATTGCGTCTGTGAACGTGGCCAATCTGATGCTCGTCCGCACCAAGGCACGGGCGCTCGAGATGGCAATGCGCAGTGCGCTTGGTGCGTCTCCGGGTCGCATGCTCAGGCAGATTCTTGCAGAAAGTGCGGTGCTCGCGGCGTGCGGTGGCCTGCTGGGTCTTCTGCTGGCGGCGTGGGGTATCGATGTGCTCGTGCAGGTGGCGCCCGAGGGTCTGCCTCGACTCGATGAAGTGACGGTCAACGGCCGCATTGCCACATTCGCACTCATGGCAACCGCCATCGTTGCCCTTGGGTTTGGTCTCTGGCCCGCGTGGCGCGCATCACGCACGCCTCTCAATTCCGCCATCCAGGGGAGCGTACGAAGCACGGACAGTCACGAGCGCAGGCGTTCTCAACAGCTGCTGGTCTCGAGCGAGCTTGCTATCGCGCAGGTGCTGCTCGTCGCCGCGGGTCTGCTCCTGGCGAGCTTCGTCCGTTTGACGTCGCTCGATCCTGGTTTCGATCCGCGCGATCTCGTCGCAGTTGACGTCAGTCTCCCGGGTGCCAAGTATCGCGATGCCGCGACGCGAATCCGATTCCATGAAGACGTGCTCGAGCGATTGTCGGCGACGCCTGGTGTCCGCAGTGTCGCGATGGCCATGCAGGCGCCGATGAGGCCGACCATCACGCGAGGCGTGCGGATTGAGGGTCGTCCCGCGCCACCTCCGGGTGAATTCAATCTCGCCGCGTTCATGACCGTCAGCGAACGCTACTTCGATACGACGGGGATGCGCCTGCTACGCGGCCGAGGCATCATGCGCGAGGATACGCTGCGGTCGCCGGATGTCGTCGTGGTGAATGAAGCGTTCGCGCGCCGCTATTTTCCGGGGCAGGATCCGCTTGGAAAGCGCATTGCCTACGGGGCACCAAGCACTGAACATGACTGGCGCACGATTGTCGGGATCGCCGCCGACACACGCGAAGAGCTTGGACAGGCGCCAAAAGGCACGATCTACGCGCCGTTCCGCCAGG
Organism: Vicinamibacterales bacterium; assembly: GCA_963782595.1. Classification (GTDB taxonomy): domain Bacteria; phylum Acidobacteriota; class Vicinamibacteria; order Vicinamibacterales; family JAMQPK01; genus JAMQPK01. Next base: position 1,034,610 of record CAWAKJ010000001.1, read on the forward strand.
GACTCGATCCGTTCACATTTTCAGCCTATCTCGTGAAGAGCTCGCTTCCCGTGGCCACCGTCGGCGATACGGTGCAGCGCGCGGTGATGGTGTCCGATCCAGATCAGCCAGTGTCCCGGCTGCGCCCGGTCGAAGCCGACATGCGGGCGTCTATCGCGACACAGCGCTTCACGATGCTGATTGCCGCCTTGTTCGCCGGTCTTGCGTTAATCCTTGCGGCCGTGGGCACGTTCGGTGTGATGAGCCATGTCGTGCGCGGCCGCACGAGAGAGATCGGCGTACGGATGGCGCTCGGCGCCACGCGCCAGAGTATTCTGCGGCTCGTGCTGGGCGAGGCGGCGGCACTCGTGCTGGCATCGACCGGTGTCGGACTGGCTGTCGCCGCGGCGCTCGGCCCGTCCATCCAGGCGTTGCTGTACGAAGTGCGCCCGCGCGATCCCGCGACCATGGCGATCGCGGGCTCGACGCTCGTTGCGGTTGCGATTCTCGCGAGCTATGTTCCTGTCCGGCGCATGCTCGCGCAGAATCCGCTGACCGCTCTGCGGAATGACGCATGAAGACAGTCGCGGCTGCGCCTGAAGGAATCGCATGGAGCCACTGATCCAAGATCTCCGGTACGCGATACGGATGCTGGTCCGAACCCCCGGGTTCACCATAGTCGCCATCCTGACCCTTGCGATCGGCATCGGCGCGAACGCGGCGATCTTCTCGGTGGTGAACGCCGTCCTGCTGAAGCCGGTGCCCTTTCCGGAGCCCGATCGCCTCGTCATGTTCATGAACACCTTCCCGCAGGGGTCGGGGAACGGCGCATCACCGGCGAAGTTTCAGCACTGGCGGGCGCAGTCGCACGTCGTGCAGGACGTGGCGGCGTTCCGCGGCAACGTTATCAACTTCACGGGCGGCGGCGTTCCGGAGCAGCTGACGGCCGAGGAGGTGACCGCAGACTATTTTCGTCTGCTCGGCGCCCCGGTGTTCCAGGGCCGGACGTTTTCGGCCGCGGAGGCATTGCCGGGTGGTGAGCGTGTGGTCGTGCTCAGCCACTCGCTCTGGAGACGCCGCTTTGCATCCGATCTAGGGGTGCTCGGCAAGACGATGTTGCTCAGCGGCGATCCGCACACGATCGTCGGCATCATCGGTCCCTCATTCGACGTCGGCGAGTTCACCTCGCCGCCGGATCTCTGGATTCCGTTCCAGATCGATCCCAACACCACCGATCAGGGCCATTATTTCAGCGCTGCGGGACGCCTGAAGCCCGGCGTTACGCTCGAGCAGGCCAAGGGCGAGCTTGATCGATCGGCGGCCGAGTTCAGGCGCAAGTTTCCTCGGAGCCTCGACGAGAAGGAAAGCTTCACCGTGACCCCGTTCCAGGAAGCCTTCGTCAAAGATGTCCGCCAGACGTTGCTGGTGTTGCTGGGCGCGGTCGCCTTCGTCCTGCTGATAGCGTGCGCGAACGTTGCGAATCTCCTGCTTGTGCGCGCAACGGGACGGCGGCGCGAAATGGCTGTACGCGCCGCGATTGGCGCCGGACGCGGCCGTATCATCCGGCAATTGCTGACCGAGAGCGTATTGCTGTCGGTCGCTGGAGGCGCCCTCGGGCTCGCCGTGGGGTATCTCGGCATCCGTGCGCTGTTGTCGGTCAATACGGCCGGGCTCCCTCGACTCGGTGAGAACGGTGCGCTCGTCGGCATGGACTGGCGCGTCCTTGGATTTGCGCTGACGATCTCGATTGCGACCGGTATTTTGTTCGGCCTGATCCCGGCGTTGCACGGCTCGCGCACGACGTTGAGCGAAACGCTGAAGGAGACGAGCAGCCGGTCGGGCACCGGATTCCGGCACAACAAATCGCGCTCGATCCTCGTGGTGTCCGAGATGGCGCTCGCGCTCATTCTGCTCGTGGGCTCCGCGCTGCTCATCCGCACGTCGGTCGCGCTGGGTCACGTCGATCCCGGCTACGACGCAAACAACGTGTTGACGATGCGGATGTCCCTGAGCGGATCACGCTTTCTGACGTCGGCTGGTGTGGAGCGCATGGTGCGCGACGGCCGCGATCGCATCCAGGGGTTGCCTGGTGTCGAGCTGGCTTCGGCCACCTGCTGTGTTCCGCTGGAAGGTGGCTACGGGCTTCCGTTCAACATCGTCGGGCGGCCTCAGGGGAAAGAGCCGTTTCACGGTGGCGGAGGCTGGGCCACGGTCTCGCCGGGATACTTCGAAGTGTTCAAGATTCCTGTGAGGCGGGGACGCACGTTCAACGATCGGGATGTCGCAGGCATGCCACCAGTCGCCGTCATCAACGAAGCGATGGCGAAGCGGTTCTGGAAGGACGGTAATCCGCTGAACGATCGGCTGGTCATCGGCCGGGGGATCATGCGCGAGTTCGCGGATGAGCCGGAACGGCAGATTGTCGGAGTCGTCGCCGATTCGCGCGATGACGGCCTGAACGACGATCCGGGTCCGAAGATGTTCATCCCGCAGGCGCAGGTGCCCGATCCCGTCAATGCCTTGAACGTTCGGGTTACGCCGATGGCGTGGGTGGTGAGGACCCGCGTGTCGCCGATGTCCCTGAGCGCCCCTGTTCAGGAGCAGTTGCGCCAGGCCAGTGGACTGCCGGTGTCGGACGTGCGGGCGATGAGCGACGTGGTGTCGCGATCGACATCGCGGCAGCGTTTCAACATGCTGCTGATGACGGTCTTTGGCGGCTCGGCACTGCTGCTTGCCGCCATCGGGATTTACGGATTGATGGCGTATTCGGTCGAGCAGCGCGCCCAGGAGATTGGCATCAGGATGGCGCTGGGAGCCGTTGCCAGCGATGTCAGGAACATGGTGGTGTTTCAGGGGATGCGCCTGGCGCTCCTCGGCGTCGCGATTGGCATCGCCGCCGCGCTGGCGCTGGCGAGGGTGATCGCGGGGTTCCTGTATGGGGTGCAGGCCAGGGATCCCGGTGTTTTTATCGGCATTCCGATACTCTTGAGTGTCGTGGCGCTCGTGGCCATCTGGCTGCCGGCGCGCCGCGCCAGTCGTGTCGCTCCCGTCATCGCATTGAGGGCCGTGTGATCACCGTCAACAACCTCGAAAAATCGATCAAAACCGGCGCCGGAGAGACGTTTCTCCTCCGGCGCATCAATCTCAACATCAAGCCGGGCGAGTTCGTCTCGATCATGGGACCGTCGGGAGCGGGGAAGTCGACGCTGCTGCACATCCTGGGCATGCACGACACCGACTGGCGAGGCGAATACGAGCTGCACGGGCAGCCGATTCATTCGCTGCGGCAGAAAGATCGGCTGGCGCTGCAGAAGAAGCACATCGGCTTCGTGTTTCAGAGCTACCACCTGCTCGATAACCTGACCGTGTACGAGAATCTCGAGGTGCCCTTGAGCTACCGCGATGTTCCGCGCGCGCAGCGGCAGAGCATCGTCTCGGATGTGCTCGATCGATTCCAGATCGTCGCAAAGAAAGATCTCTACCCCAGTCAGTTGTCCGGTGGACAGCAGCAGCTGGTGGGTGTGGCACGTGCCGTCGTGGCCAGCCCGAGCCTGATTCTCGCCGACGAACCGACCGGCAATCTGCACTCCGACCAGGCGAGAGAGATTATGGAGCTGTTCAAGAAGCTCAACAACGACGGCACGACCATCATCCAGGTCACACATTCGGAAACCAACGCGCAGTTCGGCAATCGCGTCATCAAGCTGCGCGACGGCTGGATCGTCAATGATTGAGTGAACGAATGATCGACCGTTTGGTCTTTTATTTTCGCTCCGCGCTTCGATCGCTTCGCCGGACGCCCGTATTGAGTCTTGCGGCTATCGCATCCCTTGCGCTGGGTATTGGCGCGAATGCCGCGATTTTCTCGGCCTTCAATCAGTCGCTGTTGCAACGGCTGCCGGTGCCGAATCCCGAGAAGCTCGTCACGCTGTCGGCTCCGGGAGAAAAGTGGGGGCGGGTCTCATCGAGCAATTCGGGCGGTCCGGGAGCGGTATTCAGCTACCCGCTGTTCCGCGATCTCGAACGCGGTCAGCAGGTGTTGACCGGTCTCGCTGCGCATCGCGACGTGCCGGCAAACGTCGCGCACCGCGGCCGGACGTCGAACGAGATTGCACTGCTTGTGTCGGGTAGTTACTTTCCCGTGCTCGGTCTTCAGCCTGCGCTGGGCCGCCTGCTCTCGCCGGCGGACGACCAGACGGCCGGTGCTCATCGCGTAGCTGTTCTCAGCCATGCGTACTGGCGCTCTCGTTTCGGCGAAGACCCGTCGATCCTGAACGACACCCTCGTGATCAACGGTGAACCGATGACCGTTGTCGGTGTGGCGCACCGGGGTTTTCGCGGCACGACGCTCGAAGACTCGCCGGACGTGTTCGTGCCCCTCACGATGAGCGCCGCGATCCATTCCGACTACGACGATCTCGAGAATCGAAGCGACCACTGGCTCTATTTGTTCGGGCGCCTCAAACCGGGAATTGCGCGCGCAGCCGCCGAATCGTCGATGCATGCCGTGTTCAGCGGCATCATGCAAAACATAGAGGGTCCTCAACTCAAAGGCACCGCTCAGTCGCGTCAGCAGTACGTGTCTCGAAAGCTGCTCCTCGCCGATGGTGCCCGCGGCGAGCAACCCAATCGTGGCGACATGATCCCGGTATTCGTGTTGCTGTTCAGCACCACCGGGATCGTGGTGCTCATTGCGTGCGCCAACATCGCCAACCTTCTGCTGGCACGCGGCGTGTCCAGAGCGGGAGAGTTCGCGGTCAGGCTCTCGCTCGGCGCGAGTCGTGGACAGATCGTCACTCAGCTGCTGATCGAATCCCTGCTTCTTGCCGTGCTCGGTGCTCTGGCGGGAGTGTTCGTGGCGCGCGCTCTGCAGGATGTGCTCCGTGGTCTGGTACCGGGTGTCGTCGAAACCCAGGGGTTTGGCATCGACGCGCCTCTCGTTGTCTTTGCGTTGGGGCTGTCGCTGGCGACCGCGCTGCTGTTCGGGGTGCTGCCTGCGTTGCATAGCACCCGGGTGCGGGTGATGACGCTGGCCAGGACGCAGGCAGGCGTCACGTCCGCGGGTGGCGGTGGCGCGTTGCGATCGGCGCTCGTGACGTCGCAGATTGCGCTCGCCCTGGCTCTCCTGGTTGTGGCGGGTCTCTTCACCAGGAGCCTCGTGAACATCGGCCGCGTCGATCTGGGCATGCAGATTTCGAATCTGACGACGTTCAGGGTTTCGCCGGTTCTGAACGGCTATACGGCCGAGCGATCGCGGGCGCTCTTCGGGGAGATAGACGATCGACTGAGTGCGATTGCCGGCGTGCGTTCAGTGACGCAATCGACGATTCCGTTGCTGGAAGGCAGCGATGCCAGCGCAAATCTCACGGTTCAGGGCTTTGATGCCGGCCCGGATGCCGATACCGATGCCAGCACGTCGCTAATCGGGCCCCGCTTCTTCAGCACGCTCGGCATCCCGTTGATCGCAGGACGGGAGTTCACGCGCGCCGACTCGTCCGTGTCACAGAACGTGGCCGTCGTCAACGAGGCCTTCGCGCGAAAATTCAATCTCGGCCGTAACGCGGTCGGGACGCGTATGGAGCTCGGTCGAAACGACAAGCCGAAGTTCGATATCGAGATCGTCGGCCTGGTCCAGGATGCGAAATACAGCGATGTGAAAGACGACATCCCGCCTCAGTTCTTCCTCCCGCACGCCCAGATGGATACTCGCGGTGCGATGAACTATTACGTGCGGTCGTCTCTCGAGAGCAGCCAGATCGCCGCGGCCATCTCGAGCATCGTCTCCTCACTCGACAGCAATCTGCCGATCGAGAGTCTCCGTTCGATGGAGGAGCAGGTTCGTGAGCGTGCCCAGACCGACGCGTTGCTGGCCCGCGTTTCAGCCGGCTTTGCGGCGCTCGCGACCCTGCTCGCGGCGTTGGGTCTGTACGGCGTGCTCGCGTACTCCGTGGCGCAGCGCACACCCGAAATCGGCGTCCGCCTCGCCCTTGGCGCCGATGCGGCACGCATCAGCGGCATGGTCCTTCGTCATGTCGGAAAGCTGGCGCTCGTTGGTGTGAGCGTCGGGCTGGCAGGAGCCGTCGTGCTGGGGCGTATTGCTGCGTCGATGTTGTTTCAGGTTGAAGCCATCGATCCCGGCGTCATGGTTGCGGCCGTGGCAGCGGTCGTCACCGTCGCCTTCGCGGCCGCGACGATTCCGGCCTTTCGCGCATCGCGCGTCGATCCGGCGGCAGCGCTGAGAGCAGAGTAGCCGTGCCATCCAGAGTCCCACGCATTCTCGTCGCCGATGATCAGCGCGACATTCTCGAGGCGCTGCAGCTGCTGCTCAAGAGCGAGGGCTTTCAGGTGCAGCTCGTATCCTCGCCTGCCGCGGTGCTCGCGGCGGTGGACGAAACCGACTTCGACGCGGCGCTGATCGACCTCAACTATGCGCGCGACACGACGTCCGGTCAGGAAGGGCTGGATCTGCTCGCGCGGCTGCAGGCCGAGGACGCGGCCCTGCCCGTCATTGTCCTGACGGCGTGGGCCAGCGTCGACGTGGCCGTCGAAGCCATGCGCCGCGGCGCGCGCGATTTCGTGCAGAAGCCCTGGGACAACGCCCGCCTGCTTGCCATCGTCAGAACCCAGGTGGAATTGAGCCGGGCGTTGCGCCGGGGCCGGCAACTCGAAGGCGCCGCCAAGCTGTCCTTCGACGGTGCCCCGCCGCTGATTGCGAAGTCGGCCGCGATGAAGCCGGTGATCGATCTCATCGAGCGGACGGCGCCGTCCGACGCTAACGTGCTGATCATGGGCGAAAACGGCACTGGCAAGGGACTCGTCGCGCAGGCGATTCACGCGCTGTCGCCTCGCGCGTCGCGCCCGATGGTGACCGTCAACGCGGGCGGCGTATCAGAGACCGTGTTCGAGAGCGAGTTGTTCGGCCACGTGCGCGGCGCGTTTACCGACGCGCGCGCCGATCGCGTCGGACGATTCGAGCTTGCCGACGGCGGGACGCTCTTCCTCGACGAAATCGCGAACGTGCCGCTCTCCCAGCAGGCGAAGCTTCTGCGTGTGATCGCCGCCGGCGAGTTCGAACGGCTGGGATCGTCACGGACCCGCCGTGTCGACGTGCGCATCCTCTCGGCGACCAACGCCCCCATCGACGCCGAAGTGGCCGCAGGGCGCTTCCGGCAGGACCTGCTGTTCCGGCTCAACACCATCGAGATCCCCCTCCCGCCGCTGCGCGACCGCCGCGACGATATCCCGTCGCTCGCCACGCACTTTCTCGAGCAGCATGCGCGGCGCTATCGCAAGCACCTGACGGGTTTCGACGGCGCGGCGATGGACGCGTTGTTGCGGCACCCCTGGCCGGGTAACGTGCGCGAGCTCGAGCATGCCGTCGAGCGCAGCGTCCTGATGGCGGCCGGCCCGGCAGTCGCGCCGGGCGATCTCGGCCTTCGCCGCAGTCAGGACGGTGCGCAGAGCCTCGAGAACATGGGGCTCGAAGACGTCGAAGCGTTTCTCATCCGGAAGGCGGTGACGCGCTATGGCAGCGTGACGGAAGCTGCCAAAGCGTTAGGCCTCAGCCGCAGCGCGCTGTACCGAAGACTCGAGCGATACGGAATCGAGCCGTAGGCGGGACACGAATCTGGAATCTAGAATCTACAAGCTGATGAAGTTGCGGTACGACCGGCGGATTCTTCTCCTGTCGATCGCTGCCGGTCTGCCCGGCATGGTCGCCGCATTCGTCCTGCTGTGGGTCGGCGACTACTCCAGACAAACGATCGTGACCGCCGGGTTCGTGATGCTGGTCCTTTGGGGGTTCGCGGCGGCGTCACTTCGGCATCGCATCGTGTTTCCGCTTCAGACGATGGCGAACCTCCTCGAAGCGCTGCGTGAAAGCGACTTCTCGTTTCGTGCACGCGGAGCGCGGCGCGACGATCCGCTGGGAGAAACGCTCTTCGAGATCAACGCCCTGGCCGACACGCTGCGCGACGAGCGGCTCGGATCGCTCGAAGCCTCGGCTTTGCTGCGGACCGTCATGGCCGAGATCGACGTGGCCGTGTTCGCATTCGACGAGGAACACCGGCTGCGGCTGGTCAACAGGGCGGGAGAGCGCCTGCTCGGGCGCCCCGCCGAACAGTTGATGGGCAGAACCGCCGACGAGATCAGCTTGTCGGCGTGCCTCGACGGCAGCGTGCCGCGGGTCCTGAACATCGCGTTTCCCGGTGGCACCGGACAATGGCAGGTGAGGCGCGGGGCATTCCGGCAGGGCGGGCTGCCGCACACGCTTGTGGTGCTCAGCGACGTCAACGTCCCATTGCGCCAGCAGGAGCGCGACGCGTGGCATCGGCTGATTCGCGTTCTCGGCCACGAGCTCAACAACTCGCTCGCCCCCATCAAGTCGATCGCTGGAAGTCTCGACAGCATTGCGTCGCAGGATCCGATGCCGGAAGACTGGCGCGACGACATGCGACGCGGGCTGGGCATCATCGCCAGCCGAACGGATGCCCTCAGCCGTTTCACGGCGGCTTACACGGCGCTGGCGCGGCTGCCGCGGCCCAATATGCGCTCTGTCGATCTCTCGGCACTCGTCGAGCGGGTCGCGCGCCTCGAAATGCGGAAGCCGATTCAGGTGCAGCCGGGCGAGCGGGTGGCCATCCAAGCCGATCCCGATCAACTCGAGCAGCTGCTGATCAATCTGATGCGCAACGCGGTGGACGCCGCGCTCGAAACCGGCGGCGGCGTGCGCGTCGGATGGCAGCAGAACAGCCATAAGGTGTCCGTGTATATAGAGGATGACGGACCGGGATTGGCGAATCCTTCGAATCTGTTCGTGCCGTTTTTTACGACCAAGCCGCAGGGTTCTGGCATCGGCCTCGTGCTCGGGCGGCAGATTGCCGAAGCGCACGGCGGCACACTGACGCTGGAACCCGGGCCGGGTGCGCGGGGTGCCCGCGCAACGGTGACACTGCCGATTGCTACCAGCGCTTGAGGGCGAGCCCCGCGATTCGCGTCAATCATGCTGTCGAGAATCCGCATGACATCCTCCGAACGAACTAGCCAAAAAGACTAGAAAAAACGCGATTTAACCCTTAACGGCAGCTTCATGTGATTTGGGCGATCCTCTCGGCTGTAAACGCGGGAGACCGGCTGTGTCGTCTATGCATTCCATGCGAGTTCTTCTCGTTGTCTTGTGCGTCTGTATTGCGGCGCCGCTGTCCGCGCAGACGCGTCCTGGCGCGTTGCGTTTCACGGTACGGGACGTAACAGACCTGACGATTCCTGGCGCGACCGTCACACTGACCGCGTCGACGGGCGCGACGCGCAGCATGGCGTCGAACGAACGCGGCGAAGCGCTCTTCGACGCGCTCGCGCCCGGCGACTACGCGGCGCATATCGAATCACCTGGTTTCACACCGCTCGACGTCAAGGACCTGCGCGTGCGCGCCGGCTCGCAGACCAATCGCAGCGTCGTGCTTCAGATCGCCGGCCTCGCGGAAGAGATCGACGTGCTGCCGCCCGATGAGGATGCGCAGCTAATGAACGCGTTCACGGAAGAGTTGACCGCAGAGCAGATCGCCGCGTTGCCTGATGACCCTGACGAGCTGGCGCAGGTGCTGCAGCAGCTCGTCGGCGACAACGCCGACATCAGGGTCAACGGGTTCCAGGGCGGGAGATTGCCGGCAGGTACGCAGATACAGGAAGTCCGCGTGCGCTACGACGATGCGTCGGGCAGCGGGAATGGGGGGCCGCGCATCGAGGTGCGCACACGGCCCGGCAGCGGACGCTGGCGCAACAGCTTCAACATGAACATGCGCGACGACGCGATGAACGCGCGCAACGCGTTCTCGGGCGAGCGCCCGTCGGGCCAGACGCGACAGTATGCGTGGACCGTGGACGGACCCATCGTGCGAAACCGGACCGGCATGTCGCTTTCCATCGATCGCGCGGAAACCCAGGAGCAGCAGGCGATTCGCGCGGCCCGGCCGGACGGGATCTTCTCGACGCTCGTCTCGCAGCCAAGCACCAGAACGGGCTTCGACCTCGAGGTCGAGCATGCATTGACCAACACGCAGGAGCTGCGTGCCCAGATCGAGTTCCGCCGCGGGAACAGCCTGAACCAGGGTGTCTCCGAGTTCGACCTCCCCGAGCGCGCCTATTCGAGTGTCGAGTCCGACGGCCAGATCAGAATGCGCCATCGTGCGACCATCAGGCGTCAGTGGGTCAACGATTTTCGCGTTCAGTACGAATGGCAGAATTCGGAGAGCGTATCGGCGAGCGATGCACCGACGATCCGCGTGCTCGATGCGTTCACCATGGGAGGCGCGCAGCGCAGCGGCGGCCGGCGGTCGCGTGAATTTCAGATCGAGAACGAGTTCGAGTTCACCGTGAAGCGCGCGCACCAGATGCAGTTCGGTGCGGAAATCAGAAACAACAGCTTCGCCGTCAACGAAGTCCGGAATACCAACGGCACGTTCACATTCGCCAGCCTCGACATGTACCGTGCCGGTCTGCCGACGACGTATACCCAGAGAACCATCAACCCCGATGGCAGCTACTCGCTCTACCGGTTCGGCTGGTATCTCCAGGACAGCTACCGCGTGAACCGCAGCGTCATGATTAACGCGTCGCTGCGCCACGATATGCAGACGCGTCTGTCGGACTGGACGAACTTCGCGCCGCGGGTCTCGATCAACTGGACGCTGCCCGGACGCAAGACGACTCTGCGCGCGAGTATCGGTGTGTGGTCGCAGTTCTTCGATGCAGGGCTGTACCAGGAGACGCTCTGGGCCAACGGCCAGCAGCAGCGCGATATCGTGATTTCCAATCCCGGCTTTCCCGATCCGTTTTTCGGAGGCATTCCGCTCGCCGGCCAGCCGCCGAGCATCGTCCGTGCGCATCCGGACATCGTGATGCCGTATACGCGACGCGCGTCGGTGGGCGTCGATCGCACGCTCACAGGGTGGGCGCGCCTGCGTGCCACCTATTCGCAGCAGATCGGCCGTAATCTGTTTCGAAGCCGCGACCTGAACGCGCCGATCGGTGGTGTCCGGCCGGATCTTACGCTGAGGAACATCACGCTGCTCGAATCGACCGCGCGGTCGCAGAACCGGTCGCTCGAATTCAACGTCATGCTCAATCATCGCCCGCGGCGGTTCACGGCGAACATCGGCTACACGCTGGGTGAGGCGCTGAACGAGACGGACGGGGCGCTCAGCCTGCCGCCGGACAGCTTCTATCTGCTGAATGAGTGGGGGCCGTCGCGTCAGGATGTCCGTCATCGTCTGTCGGCGTCGATGAACACCGATTTGCGGGCGGGCTTCAGGATGAACATGTTCCTGCGGGCCCAGTCGGGGTCGCCCTACAACATCACGACGGGGCTCGACGAAAATCGCGACGGTCAGACCAACGAGCGGCCGTTCGGCTTCATCCGAAACAGCGGCCGCGGGCAGGCCACGACGTTCCTCGACATGGGTCTGGTCTGGCAGCACTCGCTCGGCCGGCGGCCGGTCGTCGCCGCGCAGCGAGGTGGTGGCGGCGGCACTGGTGGCGGCGGCGGTGGTGGCGGTCGCGGAGGCGGTGGTGGTGGACGCGACGGTGGCGGCGGAAACAACGCCGGCGACGGAATGCTGCGCTTCGAAATCTTTGCCCGCGCGACGAACGTGCTGAACCTCGTGAATCCTCAGAACTTCAGCGGCGTGCAGACCTCGCCGTTTTTCGGCCGCGCCACGTCAGCCGCGACGGCGCGGCGGCTGGTCGTGGGGACACGCTTCTTCTTCTGACGCTCTGGTCTTCTGACGCTCTGGTTTAACCACAGAGAAACTGACGCCGAACTGAGCAAAAGCAAGAGGAGTCCTCTTTGTATTTCCTCAGTTTCAGATTTCTTCCTCTGTGGTAACGCTTTTTGGTAACGCTATTAGGTCGCTGGCAAGCTGAAAGCCTTCGCGAGGGCAGCGTCGTCTTCGATTCCAAGCACGCGTTTGGCGATGTACTCGCCGAGGACCGGTCCGAACTTGAATGCCTCTGCGGTGCCGCCTCCGATCACCCACACGTTCGAGAATCCCGGATAACGGTCGATGATGAAGTTGCCAGACGCGCTCATGTCGTAGTGGCAGGCCCGCGTTTCGAGGAGCGGCGCCGTGGCGAGCTGCGGAAAGCGTTCGGCGAGAAAGGCCCGGGCGAGCGAGTCGTGGCTGCGATCGAAGGCGCGGTCGCTCGCGTCCGGATCGGTCGGCGCGGACCCGCGCAAACGGACGCGGAAGCCGCGATTATCGGGCGGCAGCGCCGGCCAGCCCGTCACGCCGGGAAAATTGAAGCTCGGAATGTTGGGGAACGTGAATCGATCGCTGCCCGGCGGCGTGCCGAAGTAGTGGACGTGGCCGAGCGGCGTCCGGATGCGCGACGCCATGAGATCGGGAAAGGCCTTCGGGAACCAGGGCCCGAGGGCAAAGACGAACGTGCCGCCCCCGAGCGTGGCAGACGGTCCGGTCGTCTTGATGTTCTGCAACTGCTCGCCGCTTCGATCGCCGGGTGCGGCATAGCCCATCAGGATTTCGCCGCCAGACTGACGAAACGCCTCGGCCACCACCTCGCAGGCGCGGCGCGCCCGCACAACCCCCGCTCGCGGGTCGTACAACGCGAACGTCATGTTCTTCAGATCGAACGACGGGTACTGCCGGGCGACATCCTCGATCTTCAGTACCTGAAACGGGATCCCCAGCTTTTTCCAGATTTCCTGCGTTCGAGTGGTGAAGACTTCGGGCGCCGAGCGGAAAATCAGGTCGCCCGTGTTGAAGAACAGCCGAATCTTCATCTGGCGGCCCCACTCGGCGTCGAACTTCGTCCAGCGATCGATCGCGCGATTCGCCCAGGTCGTCCAGAGCTCCGCGTTGGCCCCCCGGTCTCCGTACGAGCTGCGCACGCCGCGCGTTTCGTCGCCTGACGTGGCGCGGGAGTTTCCCGGGCCGTAGGCGTCGACCAGCCTAACCGACGCGCCCAGTTGACTGAGGTAGTACGCGGTCCAGCCGCCAAAAGCGCCGGCGCCGATGACCACGACGTCAGCCGGCTTGCGGGTCTGACGTGCCGCACCGGCGCTGAGGATTGCGCCCGCCTGGGCCACGGTCACCTTCTTGAGAAAGCCGCGACGGTCGAGACTCATGGTGCGGCATTGTAGATCCACCAATAGCAGATTGGCAGAATGTGTTTACTGCTGGCGCAATGCCACCATCTCGACACGTGAAGCTCTGCGGCCGGAATCCGGTTGCGGCACTCCGGTACGAGTGAATGGGTATCACGGTTCTGGTTGGTAGTTGGTAGCTGGTGGTTGGTAGTTCGTTGGGTTCGTCGGAACAAGCACCAAGAGCCGGTGTCGAAATACCAAATGCTTTGCGGTCTGCAGGTGCCGGCGTTCCGCATCCTCTGGAAAGCCTTTCTCGAGCAGTTCGTCGCGAACGAATCGACAACCTCCGATCTTCAGATGCGGCGCGCCATCATCGGCGTCGTCACATTTCTGGTCATGCCCGGCCTGTTCCTCATGATGAGGACGATGTCGAGCTACGAACTGACGCTGAAGGTCGCCGAGGCCAGGAACATGCCGGAGCTGATCGAAACCAGACTGGCGCAGATGGCAGTGCTTTTCGTGTCGTATTCGATGGTGACGACCGGAGTGCTGACGGTCTTCATCTGGGACACGCTCGTGTTCGACAAGCGCGATTCGATGGTGCTCGGCCCGCTGCCGTTGAGCGGCATGACGATCGTCTCCGCCAAGCTTGCCGCGCTCGCGACGTTCCTCCTTGGCACGGCCCTCGTGGTCAACGTGACATCCGGATTCCCGTTCGCGCTGGTGACAGGCGCGACCGAAGGGCACTTCGTCAGGCACCTCGCCGGGCATCTGACCGGGACGATCGGTGGTGCGGTCTTTCTCTTCTGCACGCTGGTGACCGTTCGGGGCCTGCTCGTGCTGCTTGTCAGCCCGCAGTTTGCCACGACGGTCGGCTCGCTGCTCCAGTTCGTCTTTCTGAGCGCGGTGCTCTGTTTCATGATGGTGCCGGCGGCGTTGGGCAGGTCGACAGCGCCGATCTCCTGGTTCTTCGGTCTGTTCGAGCTCATACGAGGCTCTCGTGAGCCGGGCGTCGAGGCTCTGGCAGGGCGTGCCCTGATTGCGCTCCCGATCTCGGTGGCCGGCGCGACCGCGGTGACGTGGGGCGGCTACTGGAGGCAGATGCGCGCTGCGCTTGCGCCACCGGCGCGAGTTGGCGCGAATGCGGGGCTTCGTCGTCGTGTTGCGCGCCTGCTTGCCGGGCGCGATTCCATCGCACGCGCGACAGCCGACTTCGTGCTCATCACGCTCGCCCGCAGCCGGCCGCAGCAGGTTCCGATAGCGATCTCGGCGTCGATGGCTGTCGCCATCATCGGAGTGGCGCTTGCCACCAGGGAGGGCGGTTTCGAAGAGCTGCAGACCGCGAGAACGGCCGTCTTGTGGATCCCGATCGTGCTGGGCTACTGGATTGTCGTCGGTCTACGCGCATCCTTCGCGATGCCGACCGAGTTGCCCGCCGCCTGGGCCTTCAGCGTGCATTCACGCATGCCGTCTGCGTCGTACTGGTCGGGAGTCCGCGCGGCCATCGTCGCATTTGCCATAGGACCTGCACTCGCGGCCAACGCATTCGTCGTGGCGCCACTCGTCGGCTGGAGAGTCGCCGTCGTTCACACGATTGTCGTGTGTCTCGCGATCTTCATTACCGCGCAGTTTGCCTCCCTGCTTACAGACAGCGTGCCGTTTACGCGCGCGTATCCGCCCGGCCACGCAAAGCTCAAGACTCGCTGGCAGCTCTATCTGCTGGGCATGTACGCCGCGGCGTATCTGCCGGTACGAATAGAGCTGCGAGCGTTGCACGAGCCACAGGGCTGGCTGTTTCTGCTTGGCGGCAGCGTGTTTTTCATGGTCGCCCTCGAGATCGCCGGGCGTCGGCTGGCGTTGAGATGGAAGGTCCAAACCGACGTCGAGGCGGAAGCCGATCCCGAAGCGCTGACAGTCCTCAATATCGGTCCAGACGCCGGGCGCAACGTGCAGCCGGCAACGTGAATCTGGAATCTAAAAACTAGAATCTAGAATCTAGAATCTGGAGTACTGCAGATTCTAGTTTCTAGATTCTAGTTTTTAGATTCCAGGTTCTTATCGGTTCCGCTCGACGCGCCGCAGCGATGAAATGCGATCGTCCCAGCCGATGCTGCGGAGATCGGGAATGCTTCGCGTGATGATCTGGCAGCGATTCACGAAGTCGACGTCCTGACAGACTTCCCAGGACTCACCGGACGGGATCCGGATGCTCGAGATCTTGTCGTTCAAGCCGTACGCGACCAGGTTTGGGGCATCCTCGAGGAACGAGACACTCTCGCCTTTGAAATCGCGATCCGTGAAGACCATCATCCCACCCTGGTTGCCAGGCCCGGGAAAGAATGGCGGCCGCCCGCGCCCGGATCTGTTTGCACCGAGACGGCGCAGTGACGAGATGCGATCGTCCCACCCGATACTCCGCAGGTTGGAGATGCTGCGCGTAATGATCTGGCAGCGGTTGGCGTAGTCGATGTCCTGGCAGACCTCCCACGACTCCCCAGGCGTCACGCGGATGCTCGAGATTTTGTCGTTCAGTTCATAGGTCACCAGGTCGGGCGTGTCGTTGTGGAACGAGGCGCTTTCGCCGCGAAAATCGGGGTCGGTAAAAACAGTGATGCCGCCACGAAACTGCGCCGAGGACGAGCTGCCGGTCAGCAAGAGCACCGAAGCTGCCAGCGTGCAGAGCAACGAGCGGAGCGAGACTTGAGAAGTACTCATGAGCTGCTCCTTGGCATGGTGCCGATCGTGGTGGCCTTCATTATCACCCGGGAGCCTGGAACTCTCATCTCTGCCCGGTGTCCAATTACCCATGCTTGCCGTTCGCGATCTCACCAAACGTTACGGCGCACTGACGGCGATCGAACACGTCTCGTTCGAGGTCCGGCCGGGTGAAGTGTTCGGATTGCTCGGGCCGAACGGGTCTGGAAAGAGCACGACCGTCAAGATCCTGATGGGCTTGCTCGAGCCGTCGAACGGCCGTGTCGAGCTCGATGGTCGCGACGCGTTGAGCCAGTTGCAGGACTACAAGAAGCTGCTTGGCTACGTACCGGAAGAGCCCCATCTCTACACATACCTGACCGGCCCCGAGTACCTGCAACTCGTCGGGCGGCTGCGTAACATTCCCGACGGAGTTCTCGCGGAGAAGATCGATCGCTTCCTCGAGTTGCTCGGCATTTACGATGATCGGTATCAAACACTGTCGTCCTACTCCAAGGGCATGCGGCAGAAGATCCTCATCGCCGCCGCGGTGCTGCACAACCCGCGCATCGTCATTCTCGATGAACCGTTCTCGGGGCTCGACGTCAGCGCCGCCCGGGTGCTGAAGGCCTTCGTCCGCTCGCTCGCCGCGGAAGGCAAGGTAGTCGTCTTCAGCTCTCACGTGCTCGAGGTGGTCGAGCAGGTCTGCTCGCGCGTCGTCATCCTGAAAGACGGCCGAATGGTGGGCCACGACTCGGTCGACAATCTGCGCAACACGCTGAAGCTGCCGTCGCTCGACGCGGTGTTCGCCACGCTCATCGACGAAGAAAACATCGACACACGCACGAGCGGGTTAGTCGCGGCGATGCACCTGCAATGAGCGCCCGATCGCACGCGCCGGCGTTTCGCATCCTCTTACGCACATTTCTGGAACAGTTCGCCGCCAACGAGTCCGCCACGTCGGATCTGCAGATGCGGCGCGCGATCATCGGCGTCTTCGCGTTTCTGATCGCGCCCGGTATCTACATCATGATGACGACGCTTGGAGACTTCGAGATCCTCAGGCTCGTCGCCAAAGCGAGACACATGCCCCAGCTCGTCGAAACGAGGCTGGCCCAGCTCGCCGTGGTGTTTGTCGCGTATTCGATGATCACGACCGGGCTCATCACCGTGTTCATCTGGGACACGCTCGTGTTCGACAAGCGAGACGCGATGGTACTGGGGCCGCTGCCGGTACGTGGCACGACGGTGGTTGCGGCGAAGCTGGCAGCGCTGGCGACGTTTCTTGTCGGCGCGTCTTTGGCCGTGAATCTGACGTCCGGCGTGCCATTCGGCCTTGTCACGGGAGGTAACGACGGTCTGATCCTCCGTCACACGACGGGTCATTTCGCCGGCACGATCGGTGGAGCGGTGTTCGTTTTCTCCTCGCTGGTGGTCGTCCGCGGCCTGCTCGTGCTGCTCGTCAGCCCGCACTTTGCCGCGACAGCAGGCTCGATTCTGCAGTTCGTGTTTCTCAGCGGCGTGCTGTGTTTCATGATGGTGCCTACCGCCATGGGCGACACGACGCCAGCGTTCCTGGACAAGAGCGTTGCCGACTGGATGCCGATGGCGTGGTTCTTCGGGCTGTTCGAAACCATCAGAGGCTCGCGAGAGCCTGGCCTCGATGTCCTTGCTCAGCGCGCGCTCGTCGCGCTTCCCCTGTCGATGGCTGCGGCGGTTGCGGTCACGTTCGCCGGCTACTGGAAACAGATGCGCGCGGCGCTCGCACCGTCTGCCCGTGTGGCCGCAAGCGCCCGACTGCGGCGCCGGCTTGCCGGCCTCTTCACCGGGCGTGATCGAATCGCTCGCGGCACGTCAGACTTCATTCTCACCACGCTTGCCCGCAGCCGGCCGCAGCAGGTACCGATTGCCATCGCGGCGTCCCTGTCGATCGCCATCATCAGCGTGGCTATTTCATCGCGCCCGGGTGGCATTGACGTGCTCTATCGTCCCCGCACGGTGGTGTTGTGGATTCCGATGGTGATTGGGTACTGGATCGTCATCGGAATGCGCGCCTCGTTTGCCATGCCGACCGAACTGCCGGCGGCATGGGCGTGGCGCGTCCATTCAGTGCTGCCGCCCTTCGGCTCCTCTCAGGGCGCCCCGAGCACCAGTCGAGGGGCGTCGGTATCGTATTGGTCAGGCGTGCGCGCTGCGATGGCGTCGTTCGCATTGGTTCCGGCGTTGGCCGCCAACGCCCTCGTCGTGTTGCCGCTGGTGGGATGGCGGGTCGCCGCGTGGCACACGATATTCGTCTGCATAGCCGTCGTCGTCGCCGCGCAAGCCGCGTCGGTGACTATCGACAGCGTACCCTTCACGCGCGCGTACCCGCCCGGACACACGAAGCTCAAGACGCGCTGGCCGTTGTATCTCGGGGGAATGTACGCGATCGCGTATTGGCCTGTTCGTTGGGAGCTGCAGACACTTCACGATCCTGCCGCGATGCTGAAACTGGCGGCAGCTGGACTTGCAGGCATCGCCGTGCTCGAGTGGATCGGCCGGCGATCAGCCCTGGAATGGAAGCTTCAGCCCGAAGCGGAGTTCGGCGCCGATCCGGAGGCGCTGACCTTTTTGAATTTGGGTCCGGAAGCGGGCGTCACGTCCGGCTAGAAGGGTGCACCCGTCGGAGGCATGGTCAGCCATGCGGGCGTGCCTTCCTCCCATCGATTGTCGGTCAGGGGCCGTTGCTCAGAGCCGTCGGCTTTCATGATGAACAGCTCGCCGTAGGGCTGTGGGATATCCGCAAGCGGCGCTTCGTCCTTGAAACCGAAACGTGAACTGCTGAACAGCACATGCTCACCATCTGTCGACCAGACAGGGTGCGAATCGTCGAAGGGGCCCTTAGTCAGCTGCGTCAGCGACGTTCCATCCGGGTTGATCGCAAAAATGTGGAACTCATTATTCACAAACCGGCTGAACACTATGCGGCCTTTCGACGACCAACTCGGGAAATTGTCATAGCCCGTCGTCAATGTGCGGACCGCTCCATCAGAAACATTGAGGATACGAAGTCCCGCGGCCGAGTCTTTCCAGAAGCGATAGACGACCTGCTTGCCATCAGGCGACCAACTCGGGAACCCGGAATTTCCTGGCTCCGTTGTGAGCGCCCGAGCCTGTGAGCCGTCGGGCTTCACGACCATGATCTGCGCCGGACGGGATGAGCGTCCCTGAAAATAGGTGCCCGCACCGAACACGATCCACTGCCCGTCAGCGGACCAATGTGGCGACATCACGGACCCTTCCGCCCGGAAGATCCGCCGGGGGTTCGTACCATCGGTGTTCCAGACAACCAGGGCGGTGCGGTCGTCCGGGTTCCCGCGTCCGGTGCGCTCACTGACGACAAGCTGTCGCCCATCTGGCGATACAGCCGGGAAGCCGCTCGCGAAGAGGAGGTCGAATCGCGGGTCGCGGCCAGACAGCAACTGGCCCGGCGTGCGGGGCGACGGAATCGTGCTGATCGGTCCGCTGTGATAGACCACGCGGCGGCCATCGGGCGACCAGGCCGGGCCTCCGATGTCGCCCACGGTCCCCTTCTCATTCGAGTTGAACGTCAACGCCGCGGTCGTCCCTGACTTCACGAGGTAGCCTATGCGAGTCGAATCCAGATACTGAGGCGCCAGCTTCAGTCCGGGGCCAGAAGCATGCTCGAGCCGGGCGCCGGTTGCGACATCGATCGACACGATCCGCGACTCGACGGTTGCCTGGGCGCCAACTCGCGCCGTAAACGTGTCGGCCACGGCTAGTTCGTAGAAGACAACGCGGCCGCCATCCGGCGACCACTTGGGCGATCCCGCGAGCTGGCCGTCGGACGAGAGTTTGCGAAGGTCCCGGCCATCTGCGCCGACGACGTAGACGCTTGCGGCTTGCACCTGTTCCCAGGCGCCCTTCGATCGTTGAAGCGCAGTCCCGCGATCGGACGAGAACGCGATCCTCCGTCCATCCGGCGACCAGCTCGGCCGATAGTCGCCGCCTGGCGAGCGGCTCAGGTTTCGGGTCTGGCGCGTCATCAGGTCCAGGACATAAATGTCCGTCGATCCTGTGTCTCTGGTCGACACGAACGCCAGCGCATTACCGTCCGGCGAAAGCGCGGCCTGATCGTCGAAGGCCGGGTCGTTGGTGAGCCGCTCGAGCCCCATGCCATTGGTCCGCACCCGGTAGATGTCCGCGGAACCGTGACGCTCGGAGGTAAACACCACCCACTCGCCGTCAAAGGAAAAGGACGCGTTGTAATCGAGCTCTAGCCCGGCAACCAGCTTTCGCGCATTCCGGCCATCGGCGTCGGCGATGTAGAGCTCGGATCGGGTCGGACTCCATTGGTCGACGAAAATGCGGTCTTTGGCGACGAGGATTGTCGCGGAGGCTACGGTGAGCAGCGATACGACCAATAGCGCACGCAAGTGCGTCGGGGTCATGCGTGAGAGTGTAGCGTATCGCAGGGCGGCGACGCGGTCAGGGTCTGTTCAGCGTTTTCCCTCGACGCGCCGTATGGACGAGATGCGATCGTCCCAACCGATGCTGCGGAGATCGGAAATGCTTCGTGTGATGATCTGACAGCGATTGATGAAGCCGACGTCCTGACAGACTTCCCACGATTCACCCGGAGGAATCCGGACGCTCGATATCTTGTCGTTCAATTCGTAGGCCACCAGGTCGGGGGCATCGTCGCGAAACGAAACGCTTTCGCCTCTGAAGTTGCGATCGGCAAAAACCATAATCCCGCGCTGGTTGTCGGGTTCGGGAGACACCGGCGGCCGGCCACGCCCGAACCGGCCTCCACCGAGCCGCCTCATTGACGAGATGCGATCGTCCCAGCCGATGCTGCGCAGGTTCGGGATGGTCCGAGTCACGATCTGGCAGCGATTGGCGTACTTGACGTCCTGACAGACCTCCCACGACTCGCCAGGCGAAACCCGGATGCTCGAGATCTTGTCGTTCAAATCAAAACTCACCAGGTCCGGCGCATCTTCACGAAACGACGCGCTTTCGCCCCCGAATTCGGGATCAGTGAAGACCGTTACGCCTCCGCGATACTGGCCCGACGCTGTGCTGGCCGTCATGAAGAACGCGACGGCGGCCAAGGCCATGGGCCACGAGGCAAGCCGGAATGGAGAAACAGACATGAGACGCTCCTTGTTCAGCCAGCCACGTGAATGACGATGTAATCCTTGCCGTTGTAGGACTTCACGAGCTGGCGCCGCTCGCGCGAGCGACGTTCGGGGCCGCGCCCGTTCGCCACGCTCCGCCGTTGTCGCGCGCGGCGATCCCAGATGACCTCGACATTCAAGTCGTCGGCAAACTTCTCTTTGAGCTGCCTGAACGTGTCGGGCTTCGAACGGTCGACGATGATCAGCTTCATCAAGTGAGCAGATTGACCGCTGAACGTTATGTAATATAGAAAGCTGTGTCTCGTGCCGGAAACCCGCGCTTTGCGTGGCTGCGACATGCGTTCGCCGTCGATCCGCCGGGCCCCGCCGAGCCCAATGAGGCTCAGGCGCGCATCATCGAACGTGTCTGCCGCGAAATCGTGCGACGTCGCCTGACCACACCGGCGATGATGGCCCTCGAAATGGGACGGCCGCTGAACCACTTATCGGCGCAAGTCCTCACTTTCTTTCAGCCGTTCGTGGCGATCGCGGGCGACGCGACGGCGTACGAGCAATTCACAGTTTTTCTCGAACAGCGCGGCGCGCTCGATTACATCGGCGCCCGCATCGAAGCGCTCGAGGCGGAGCACGCCCGATGAGCAGCGAGCGACGATGACGCGGGAATTCACCGATCCCGGCAAAGCCCGGGTCATTCTCGCGACCGACTGCGGCAGCACCACCACCAAGGCCATCCTCATCCAGCAGGTTGACGGCGTCTATCGCCAGACGTATCGCGGCGAAGCGCCGACGACCGTCGAAGCGCCGTTCGCCGACGTCACGATCGGCGTGGTCAACGCCGTCACCGAAGTGCAGGAGCTTGCCGGGCGGCGGCTCGTCGGCGACGACGGCCGCATCATTCATCCGGCCACCGAACACGAGGGCTGCGACATCTACATCTCGACGTCGAGCGCGGGCGGCGGCCTGCAGATGATGGTCGCCGGCGTCGTGCGCGAGATGACGGCCGAGAGCGCCAAGCGCGCGGCGCTCGGCGCCGGCGCCATCGTCATGGACGTGATCGCGTCGAACGACCGGCGCAAGCCGCACGAGCAGATCCAGCGCATTCGCGAGCTGCGGCCCGACATGATGCTCATCTCCGGCGGCATCGACGGCGGCACGACCACGCACGTCGTGCAGATCGCCGAGCTCATCGCGCCGGCCAAGCCGCGACCGCGGTTTGGCGGCGAATACCGGCTGCCGATCATCTACGCCGGCAACAAGGACGCTGCGCCGCTCGATTCGCAAGGTGCTGGAGGGTGCAGATGGATTCGCGCTGACCGTCGTCGACAACCTGCGGCCGGTGCTCGAGCGCGAGAATCTCGGCCCGGCTCGCGACGCGATCCACGATCTGTTCCTCGAGCACGTGATGGCGCACGCGCCCGGCTACGACAAGCTGATGCAGTGGACCGACGCGCCGATCATGCCGACGCCGGGCGCCGTCGGAAACATCCTGCAGACGATCGCCGAGCGGCAGGGCATCAACGTCGTCGGCGTCGACATCGGCGGCGCGACCACCGACGTGTTCAGCGTGTTCGACGGCGTCTTCAACCGCACGGTGAGCGCCAACCTCGGCATGAGCTATTCGATCTCGAACGTCTGCGCCGAAGCCGGCATGCCGAACATCCTCCGCTGGGTCCCGTTCGACATGGACGAGCGCGAGCTGCGCAATCGCGTCAAGAACAAGATGATCCGGCCGACGACGATCCCGCAGACGCTCGACGCGCTGGTGTTCGAGCAGGCGGTCGCGCGCGAGGCGCTGCGCCTGGCCTACGTGCAGCACAAGGAGTTCGCCACCACGCTCAAGGGCGTGCAGCAGCAGCGCACCGTCGGCGACACGTTCAGCCAGGAGACCGCAGGGCAGACGATCGTCGACAACATGAAGCTCGATCTGCTGGTGGCGTCGGGCGGCGTGCTCTCGCACGCGCCGCGGATGCATCAGACGGCGATGATGCTCATCGACGCGTTCGAGCCGGAAGGCTTCACCGAGCTCGCCAAGGACTCGATCTTCATGATGCCGCACCTGGGCGTGCTCGCTCAGGTGAATCCGCAGGCCTCGCTCGAAGTGTTCGAGCGCGACTGTCTGATTCTATCTCGGCACGTGCGTGGCGGCAAAAGGGACTGGCAAGGCCGGTCGTCCCTGTTTTCGATACGCGATTCGCTCGGCTGTGCTCAACGAGTCGGGCCAGATGATGGTTGGCGACATCCGGTTGTTCCCGCTCGGCGAAGGCGAGAGCGCCACGGTGACGATCGAGCCCGACCGGGGCTTCGATTGTGGCGCGGGACCCGGCAAGCCGATCGAGCGCGAAGCACGTGGCGGCACCGTGGGGCTTGTCCTCGACGCGCGCGGCCGTCCGCTGGCGCTGCCGCTCGAACGCGAGGCGGGTCGGGGCCTCGTCGAAAAGTGGGTGACGGCGCTCCAACTCTATCCGTCACTCGCGCGCCAGGGGCCGCGGGCATGACGACGTCAGCGGCCGCGTATGCACCAGGACTCAAGGTTGTCGCAGCGATGCGGTACACCGTTCGACGGCTTTTGCCGATTTCCGGCAACGTGCTGGTCGGGCCCGGCGATCTCGTCGACGCGCAGCAGGTCGTGGCCGAGACGTTCATGCCGGGGGACATCACGCCGCTGAACCTCGCCAAGCTGCTGTCGATGCCCCCCGGTGATGTACCCGAGTGCATGCTCAAAAAGGAACGCGACCGCATCGAGGCGGGCGAGCCGCTCGCGCGCACCAAGGGCATCTTCGGCAAGTTCCGCACCGAGTACAAGTCGGAGGTCTCGGGCACCATCGAGTCGATTTCCGCGGTCACGGGTCAGGTCATCGTCCGCGGCGCGCCGCTGCCCGTGCAGGTGAAGGCGTACCTCTCGGGACATGTTGTCGAAGTCGTGCCGGGCGAAGGATGCGTCATCGAAGCCGATGTCACGTTCGTACAGGGGATTTTCGGCGTGGGCGGCGAGACGTTCGGGCCGATTCGGATGATATGCAAGCGGCACGATCAGGAGCTCACCGAGGACCTGATTACGGAAGATCTGAAGGGCTGCATCGCTGTCGGCGGTGCGCGGGTCACGGCACACGCGATCGATCGGGCGCGCCACGCCGGCGTGTCGGCCATCGTCTCGGGCGGCATCGACGACGCCGATCTAGAGGCGGTGCTGGGCTACAACCTCGGCGTGGCGATCACCGGCTCGGAACGCATCGGGCTGACCATCGTCATCACCGAAGGATTCGGAGAAATCGCGATGGCGAGGCGAACGTTCGATCTGCTGGCGTCACGCGAGGGCCACGCGGCGGCGGTGAATGGTGCGACGCAGATACGCGCCGGCGTCATGCGGCCAGAAGTGGTGATTCCACTTGAAACCGGTCGGCGGGCCGCCGCCCCGGTCTCGGAGGCGGCCGGCCGGCTGGCGATCGGCGCCCCTGTTCGGGCGATCCGCGATCCCTATTTCGGGCTCATCGGGCGCGTGACGGGGCTGCCGTCCGAGCCGCAGACACTGGCATCAGGGTCGAAAGCCAGGGTGCTCGAAGTCACGTTCGAATCGGGTGAGGGTGTTATCATCCCGCGAGCCAACGTGGAGTTAATCGAGGGCGCCGGCGGGCAGGAGTCCTGATGCCGCAAACGGGGTGGTTCGACCTTACGCGGATCTGGTTCTTTGGACTGCTGGTCATGCTGTGCGGGGCCGTGCTCGCCTACATCTTCGCGGCACGGCGCGGGATGCAGATAAAGGTTCGCCGCATAGCCGGGCTCGAGGCAGTCGACAATGCCGTAGGCCGGGCTACAGAAATGGGCCGTTCATGTCTGTACATTCCTGGCCTCCAGGACATGAACAACATCGAGACGATCGCCTCCCTGACGATCCTCTCCCGGGTCGCGAAGACCGCCGCGGAATACGATGCGCAAGTCGAAGTGCCCACCACACGGTCGCTCGTCATGACCGCCGCACGTGAAACAGTGCAGGCGGCTTATCTGTCGGCCGGACGTCCGGAGGCGTTTTCGCCGGACAAGATCTATTACGTCACCGACGAGCAATTCGGCTACGTCGCCTATGTGCAGGGGCTGATGGTGCGCGAGCGCCCTGCCGCCTGTTTCTACATGGGGGCGTTTTTTGCCGAGTCGCTCATCCTGGCGGAGCTGGGCAATAGCGTCGGGGCGATTCAGATCGCCGGCACGGCGCAGCCGGCGCAACTGCCGTTCTTCGTCGCGGCATGCGACTACACGCTCATCGGGGAAGAGTTTTTCGCGGCGTCCGCCTACCTTTCCCGCGAACCCGATCAACTTGGCAGCCTGAAGGGGCAGGACGTCGGCAAACTGATCGTGGGGGCGGGCATCATCGTCGGCGTCACGGCCGAAACGCTGGCCACTGTCACGGGATCCGCGGGTCTCAGGTCGTTCGTCGACTTCCTGATCAACAGAGTTTTCAGTTGAGCGGCCTCCCAGCGTGAAGCGCACAGTTCCCTTGCTCATCACGACCGTCGTGGGATTCACGCTTATCGGCGCGTACTTCGTGCCGTACACGCAGAGCTGGGGCGAGACGATGGCGATCTGGTTCGACGTGCTCGCCGCGATCGCCTTCATCCTAGGAGGCGGCAACCTGCTGCGGTCGCATCTCAAGAAAATCTCGGACCAGCAGAGCGGCTGGGCCTACTCGATCATCGTGCTGGTGTCGTTCCTGGGAACGTTGTTCGTGGGGCTCGGCAAGATCGGTGTCGAGCCGTCGCCGCAATTTCCTGATTACGGCTGGTCGGGCGCGTATCGGCAAACAGGCAGTGCTTTCTGGTACTCCTATCAATATGGATTCCAGCCGCTGACGTCGACCATCTTCGCGCTGCTGGCGTTTTACATCGCCTCAGCCGCGTTTCGTGCGTTCCGCGCAAAGAATCTCGAAGCGACCCTGCTGCTCGCGACAGCCTTCATCGTTCTGCTGGGACGAACCTTCGCGGGCGTCGCGCTGACCGACTGGATCGATCCCGCGAACTGGGAGGGCTTCCGGTATTTCACCGGGCTTCGTCTCGAAAACCTCACCGTGTACATCATGGCCGTGTTCAACACGGCGGGGAACCGCGCCATCATGATCGGCATCGCGCTCGGTATCGTGGCGACGTCGCTGAAGATTCTGATCGGCGTGGACCGTTCGTATCTCGGTAAGGACTGATCGATGGCCGAATTTCTGAGAGATCAGTGGTGGGTCGTGGCGATCTTCATCGCCACGCTGGCGCCGCTCGTGCGCCGGTTTGCCTCCGTCGGCGCCATGGAAACGCTACGGACGCTGGATCGTCGCTGGATTTTTCTGCTCATGCTGTGGGCCGTGCTGTTTCCGATTTATTTTATCGGCGTCACGGGCCGTACGTTTCCAGAGGTGCCGGGCGCGCTCGCACAGGCCACCTTCGACGAGATCGATCGACTGGCGCCAGGCGATCCGGTGTTGCTGTCGTTCGACTACGACCCGGCCTCCGAAGGCGAGCTGCAGCCGATGGCCACCGCGTTCGTGAAGCACTGCGCCGCGAAGGGACTGAAAATGTACTTCATGGCGTTGTGGCCCGTCGGTCCGCAGATGGTTCAGAACACCATCGACAAGGTGATTCGGGCCGACTACCCCACACTCGTGTACGGAGAGGACTACGTCAATCTCGGCTACAAGTCGGGATACGAAGCCGTCATCCGGGTCATCACGACGAACATCCGCGAGCTGTACACCACCGACGCGGCCGGCACTGCGATTCAGGACATCCCCATGATGAAGGGCATCACCAGCGTCCAGCAGATGAAGCTCATCATCAACGTCTCGGCTGGCTATCCGGGCTACAAGGAGTGGGTGCAGTACGGGGCCACACCGTTTCCATCTGTTCGCCTGGTTGCGGGAACGACAGGCGTGCAGGCGCCGCTGGCGTACCCGTACGTGCCGCGCCAGCTTCGTGGACTGCTCGGCGCCATCAAGGGTGCGGCCGAATACGAAAAGCTCGTGATTGACGCGTACGGAGGCCCGAACCCCGATCCAAAGTACTTCGAGGGACTGCGGCGAATGGGGCCGCAGCTGGTGGCCCACCTGCTCGTCATCATGCTCATCATCGTGGCAAACATTCTGTACTTCCACGATAGGCGCGAGGCGCGGCAATGAAAAGAGACCAAATTGTCTGGGCGGTGATCTTCGCTGCCGGTGCTGCCGCGCTGCTGGGCCGAACATTCATCGAGCCGGGGATGGGACGCGAGTACATACGCACCACCGTCTCGCCTTCAGGCGCGACGGAGTACCTGCCGGCGACCTACGGCGAGTTTGCCCGGGCCGAGGTGGCGCAGCCTGGACAGACCGAATATCGATTCAGCATGCCCCGCACGGTTGGACTGTGGCTGGCGGCATTTTTCACGCTCGCCATTTTCTCGTTTCTGTACGCCGACAACCCTTTTTACAAGGTCGCCGAGTCGGTGCTCGTCGGCGTCTCGGCGGCCTACTGGATGGTGGTGGGCTTCTGGGATGTGCTGGTGCCCAATCTCATCGGCCGTCTGTGGCCCTCAATGGTTCAAGCCTGGGCGATGCCTGGCCTTGCGGGCGCCGAGGCGCAACGTAATCTCTGGTACATCGTGCCCCTGATGCTGGGTGTGATGCTGCTGTGGCGGCTTGCCCCGCGCGGGAGCTGGATTGCCCGATGGCCGCTCTCGTTCATCGTCGGCACGTTTGCCGGACTGCAGCTGATTGGCTTTCTTCATGGCGACTTCCTCGCCCAGATACGCAACACGATTCTGCCGCTGGCGGTTATCGAAGGGGGCGGATTCGATTTCTGGGCGTCGCTGAGGAACGTGCTCATCGTTGGCGGCGTGATGTGCGCGGTTTCCTACTTCTTTTTTTCGTTCGAGCACAAGGGGGCGCTGGGACGGACCGCAAAGGTCGGTATCTGGTACCTGATGATTACCTTCGGTGCAGCATTCGGCTACACCGTGATGGGGCGCATCGCACTGCTGGCTATCCGCATCGAGTTTCTGCTGGATGACTGGTTGGGGCTGATTGATCCCGCCCGGCGACGAGCCGTGTCGCTGATGCTGCAGGCGTTGCTGAGTTGAAATTGCTCTGGGGAGCCCTTTCGCACTTTCGCACAACGCGTTCGTCTTCATCGTACTTTAATCGTGGTGCGGTATCATTCCTCATTACTCGCATATTTCGCCTGATCACTGTTGCCGCGCTCGCCTGCCTCGTCGAGGGCACGTCGGCTCAATCGCCAGGACCCGGACCGGTCGTCGGTATTCTTCGGGCCGAACTGCAACGGAACTTCGACATCCTTAAGAAGCAGCCTGTTCCCGCGTACTTCGCGGCCTACACGCTTCACGACACCCGAGCGACTCAGATTCTCGCGTCGTTCGGCGCCATCGACAGGGCCGACGAAAACCGGCAGCGATTCGCGACGGTGGAAGTCCGCGTCGGCGATTACGAGCTCGACAATACGCACCCGATTCGCGGCGACGCCCGCGCCATGTCGCCGCGCCTGGTTCAAGCGAGCTTGCCGTTGACCGATGACGAAAAGCCGATTCGCCTGGCGTTGTGGCGCGCGACCGATCGCGGGTACAAGCAGGCGAGCGAAGCGCTGACGCGCGTGAGAACCAACGTGGCCGCGAAGGTGCAGGACGACAATCCGGCGCCCGACTTCTCGCGCGAAGACCGGCGGGAGCACACGGGGCCGCCGGCCTCGTACTCGCTCGACACGCAGGCGTGGGAAGTGCGCTTGCGGCGCGTGTCGGCCGTGTTCAGCGACGATCCGCTCGTGCTCCGAAGCCAGGTCTCCCTGTCGGTCGAGGCCGACAACCGCTACTACGTCAACAGCGAGGGCTCGCAAATCGTCACCGGAGAGCTGAATTGCCGTATCTTCATTCAAGGCGTGACGAAGGCGGAAGACGGCATGGAGCTTCCGCTGTACACGAGCTACTTCGCGACCTCACCAGACGGCCTGCCCGACGAGCAGAAGCTGATAGCTGAAGCGCGCGCGATGGTCGGTCTCCTCGCGCGGCTCCGCAACGCTCCCGTTGTCGAACCGTTCTCCGGACCGGCGATTCTCTCTGGCCGCGCCGCCGGCGTATTCTTCCACGAAATCTTCGGTCATCGCGTCGAAGGCAATCGTCAGCGCCACGCCGACGACGGGCAGACGTTTACGAGCCGAGTGGGCGAGCCGGTGCTGCCGGGTTTCCTCAGCGTCTCGTTCGACCCGACGGTGAAGAGGGTCGGAGACGTGGAGCTGATGGGGCATTACGTGTACGACGACCAGGGCGTCATGGCGCAGCGTGTCACGGTTGTCGACAAAGGCGTACTGAAGACGTTCCTGCTGGATCGCGCGCCGCTCAAGAGCTTTCCGAGGTCGAACGGCCACGGCAGAGCAGAACCCGGTTTCGTGCCGGTGTCGCGCCAGTCGAATCTGCAGGTCGAGTCGACGAAGACGGTCTCGCGCGAACAGTTGATCGATCAGCTGCGTGAAGAGGCGTTTCGCCAGGGCAAACCGTTCGGGCTGCTGTTCGACAACATCGAAGGGGGCTTCACCACGACAGGCCGCGGGTCGGCGAACGCGTTCAACGTGCTGCCGAACGTCGTCTATCGCATTTATACCGATCGCCGTCGCGAGCCGGAGCTCGTCCGGGGCGTCGATCTCATCGGCACACCTCTCGCCGCGTTTGGAAAGATCCTCGCCACCGACGATCGCGTTGACGTCTTCAACGGTGTGTGCGGCGCCGAGAGCGGTGGCGTGCCGGTCTCGGCCTCCTCGCCTTCGCTGCTGGTCGGCGAGGTCGAGGTGCAGAAGAAGCTGCAGTCTCAAGAGACGCGGCCCATCCTGCCCGCGCCGCCGATCCGCGCGGGGAAATCGTGACTCGGGGTCAAAGGACACAGAGTTCGCAGAGGTAAACAGAGGACACTGAGAAATTTGATCAAGGAAATGAAAACAAAACTCTGTGCTTTCTCGCTTGTTCTCTGTGCCCTCTGTGTCCAGAGCATGCGACCGGCGGCGCAGGAATCTCCCACTCTTGCCGCGATGAAGGACGAAATGCAGCGCTCGATGGCCGAGTTGCGCATGAAGGATGAGGCCCCCCCGTACTACATTTCTTACGAGGTACTCGATCGGACGATGTCGGAGGTGTCGGGACGCCTGGGCGCCGTCGTGGAAAACCCGCCGCGGCGTACGCGCACCCTGCGCGTCGAGGTGCGCGTGGGGGACTACACGTTCGACAGCTCGCGATTCGTCATGCAGGGCTTCGGTGGCGGCGGCGGGAACACCGGCGAGACGGTCCTCGCCCCACTCGATGACGACTACGATGCGATGCGGCGGGAGATCTGGCTGACGACCGACACGGCCTATAAGCGGGCAGTCTCGACGTTTGCGCGGAAGAAGGCGGCATTCCAGAATCGCGCGGCCAGCGATCCGATCCCGGACTATTCGCAGGAGGCGGCCGTCGAAACGATCATGCCGCCCGGAGTTGGCGGTCCCGTCGATCCCGCGCTCACGGCGCGCGTGAAGGAGTCCTCGGCTGCCTTCGTGCACCCCGATATCGAGCTGTCGGAGGTCTCAATTTCCGAGGTGCACGGCACCCGCTATTACCTGAACAGTGAGGGCGTCAAGACCGTCGCGCCGATTCAGATGGTGTCGCTGACGGTCTTTGCGGAGGCGCAGGCCGGCGATGGCATGCCGGTCCGCCGCACGTTCAGCACGGTCGAGCGCACGATCGGGGATCTTCCGTCGGCGGCCGATCTTGTCCTGCGCGCGAAAGAGGTCGCCGCCGAGGTCGCAGTCGCGCGAGCGGCCTCACTCGGCGAAGAGTTCGCCGGCCCCGTGATGATCGAAGGTGTCGGCGCCGCGCAGTTCATTGCCGAAACATTCGTGCAAATGATGCAGGCAAGGCGCCCGCCCGATACGGAGAACCCGCGCATGGGGCAGGCACCCGCGTCGCCGTTCCTCAATCGGACGGGGCTTCGCGTTATGGCCGATGCGTTCGTGGCGAGCGATACGCCGTCGATGACGCACTTCGAAGGCAGGCCGCTCGCCGGCAGCTATGTCGTCGACGACGAAGGCGTGCGCGCCAAAGACGTGAAGCTCGTCGACAAGGGACGCCTGGTGACGCTGTTGACGAGCCGTGTGCCGCAAAAGCATTTCCTGAGGTCGAATGGGCACGGGCGGTCGAACACGGTGCTGGCGGGTGTCTTCCAGATGGAGAGCACGCAGGCGATCGCCACGCCCGAGCTGAAAGCCAAATACATCGAGCTGCTCAAAGCGCAGGGTCGAGACTTCGGGTACATCGTGCGTGGGGTCCGCTCGGATGGACAGGGCGGCGGGATCGGTCCGGGCATCGATTCGATCGTCAAGGTCACGCTCGACGGCAAGGAAACGCCGGTGCGGGGCATGCGCTTCGGCGCGGTGCCGCCGATGGCGTTTCGCGATTTGTCCGAAGCGTCGAAGGAGCGCACGGTCTTTTCGTATCGGGCGGGCGCGACAGCGGCTGTGTCTGTCGTCGCACCGAGCCTCATCTTCGAAGAGCTCGAGGTCGTGCGAATCAAGGACATTCTGCAGAAACCGCCTATCGTGCCGTCGCCGCTGCGGTAGGGCGGCGGGTCTGACGAGCAAGACCCGCCCTACGCACAAAGACCCGTCGATCGGCAAATTCTTGAATATCCAGCCATTCCGGTATAAATTTTCACGCTCACGACATCACCATCACAGGTGCGGGAGGCTTCAATGAGAGTACTGACTCGTCTGCTTCTGTCCATCGCCGCGGTCTTGCTGCTGGGAGTAATACCCCTGGTGGCCCAGACGAAAGCGACCGCGGAGAATGTGTCCACCATTCCGCATACGTCGGTGCCGAATTTCTTCAAGCTTCCGCCCGACCTCTACTTCGGCGAGGGTATCGGCATTGCCACCAATTCGAAAGGGCACGTCTTCGTCTATCACCGAAGCGGCGACACACGGCTCTTCGAGTTCGATCCGAACGGCACCTTCGTCAAGGAGTGGGGCATCGGCGTCTATGGCATCGAGTTCGCCCATCAGGTGCGTGTCGATCGGGAAGACAACGTGTGGGTCGTGGACGAGGGGACGAACATGGTCATCAAGTTCAACCCTTCCGGACGAGTCGTGATGGTGCTCGGCCGCCGGCCAGAGCCGGTCGCTGGCGCCACGCAAACTCAGAACGCGCAGAACCCGCCGGCGCTCGATCGTAAGTACGGCTTCGGCCGGCCGACCGATGTCACGTGGGATCCACAAGGCAATATCTTCGTCTCTGACGGCTACGTGAACTCGCGTGTTGTGAAGTTCGACAAGAACGGGCGATTTATCGGGCAGTTCGCGGGTGGACCGCAGGGCAACGGCCCGAACCAGCTGAGCACGCCGCATTCGATCTCGTCGGACGCCCAGGGCAATATCTACGTCGGCGACCGCGGCAACCGTCGCATCGTTGTCCTGAACAACGACCTGACGCTCAAGACGACCTATACGAACGTCGGCAATCCGTGGGCGGTCTGCGTGTCGCCCGGCCCGCACCAGTATCTGTTCTCGTCGAACTCGAATCCCGACTCGAACCCCGCGGCGTCGTGGGCGATCACCGGCGAAATCTACAAGATGGAGCTCGACGGCACGATCATCGGCAAGTTCGGGAAGGCCGGAAAGGGTCTTGGCGAGTTCAGCACCGTCCACGAAATCGACTGCCGCAATCCGGATCAGCTATTTGTGTCCGAGATCTCCGCATGGCGCGCGCAGAAGATCATCCTGAGTCCATCGAAGATGCAGACGACCAATTCGTCTGCGGCGGCGCGATAAGGGGGCCTCATGAAGAGAACACAGATTTTCTCAATTGCGGCCGTGCTCGCTATCAGCGGCGGGTTGCTTTCCGGCCAGACGGCGGCGCCGATTCAATTCGACTCGAACCCGATGCCGCTGTCGATGCCCGACAACATCCATCTCGGGGAAGTCGCGGGCGTAGCGACGAACTCGCGCGGCGACATCTATGTCTACACTCGGACGGGAAATCCGACGATCACGATCGGCACCGCGCGCGCGGTGTCGCATGGGGGCGGCCGGTTGTTCCAGTTCGATCGTAACGGCAAGTACACGCGTGAGATCGGACAAGGCATCTACGGATTCCTGCAGCCGCAGCAGGTGCGTGTCGATCCGCAGGATAACATCTGGGTCGTCGATCAGATGTCGTCGCAGGTCATCAAGTTTGATTCGACCGGCCGCGTGCAGATGGTGCTCAGCCGCAAGCCGGAAGCGATGACCGTGCCGGCACCCCGTCTCGCGCCGCTTCCCATGAACATTCCAACCATTCAGCCCGAGCCGCCCGCCGGTGGCGGTGGTGGCGGTCGCGGTGGTGGTGGCGGTCGCGAGGGCGGCCCGGCTCCCCTTCCCGGTGCAGGCGTCGAGGGAGAGAGCTTTTCTCGACCGACCGACGTCGCGTGGGACGCTCAAGGCAATATCTACGTGGCCGACGGCTACGGAAACGCCCGCGTGGCGAAATACGACCGCAATGGCAAGTGGCTCAAGAACTGGGGCTCGCGCGGCACAGGCCAGGGGCAGTTCAACATCGTGCATGGCATCGCGATCGATGCACAGGGCAACGTGTATGTCGGCGACGAAGGCAACAAGCGTGTCCAGGTGTTCGACACGGAGGGCACCTTCAAGACGCAATTCACCAGTGTGGGTGCGCCGACCGCACTGTGTCTCACTCGCGGAGCGCAACCGGTGCTTTATGTTGCGCACACCGGAGATCCGGACGGCATGGAAGACGCGGCGATCTACAAGGTCGACCTGAAGGGAAACGTGCTCGGCAAGTTCGGCAGCGCCGGCAAGCTTCCAAAGGAGTTCAGCCTGGTCAACTCCATTGATTGCCGGAATGAAAACGAGCTGCTCGTCGGCGAGCTCGCGAACTGGCGTGTCCAGAGGCTGACACTCCGCGCCGCCAAGTAGTCCTGTCTCAGGGTCGGGAGGCTTTTTCGTGTGAAGCCGGCGAAAAACCTCCCGACCTCTTTTTGCAGCCGCGATAGACTGGGTCCATGCGACGAGTGCTTGTTCCTCCGGTCTCAATTTTCCTGATCTCCACAACTCTCTGGGCGCAGACGCCGGCGCCGGCGCCCGCGCGCGGGACGGCCAAACCTGCGACGTTCAAGGCTGCGGCATTGACGATCGAAGTCTCGGATGCATTGGGCGCGCCGCTTGGTAACACGACCGTGACGGCGAACGGTCCGGTCTCGCGAGAAGGCGTCACGGCGCCCGATGGGACAATCCAGCTCATCAACCTGCGTTTAGGGAACTACCGCCTGCGCTTTGAGCGCGCGGGATCGATTACGCTCGAGCGCGATATCACGCTGAAAGCGGGCGAGTCCGCCACAATGGATGTTGCGCTCTCGGCCGCGCCGCCCCCCCCGAAAGCGCCCGAACCCGTGCAGCCTGCTGTTTCGAAGAAGCTGGGCCCCCCTGGCGATCCGAGGGTGACGGCCGTGCCGGCGTTCCTCGAAAAGAACTTCATCGGCGGCCGCGAGGCACGCAAGGATTCTCCGCTTGGCTGTACGGAAACAGGGACGGCGACGCTGCACCAGCTTCGCGACTCGTGGCTGTCGCACACGCACGACGATGCGGACGAGTGGATCTATGTCGTGGCGGGAGAGGGAGCACTGCGCATCGGCACTTCGGAGCAGCGCCTGCAGGCCGGCACGTTCAGCCTCGTCCCGCACACCACGGCGCATGCACTCGTGCCGCAGGGTCGGAATCCGCTAATCGTGATCTCGATCCTGTCAGGCCCGGCGTGTAGGGGCTAAGGGAATTGCCACTCTCCGGTACATGTCTTGCTCTGCCCAGAGCATGGATGGACGTGTTTTCCCGCTGGCTGTAGCGTTCTGCTGCACGGCTGTGCTTTA
Source organism: Vicinamibacterales bacterium (assembly GCA_963782595.1). Lineage (GTDB taxonomy): Bacteria > Acidobacteriota > Vicinamibacteria > Vicinamibacterales > JAMQPK01 > JAMQPK01. The sequence goes on from CAWAKJ010000001.1 coordinate 1,069,426, forward strand.
CGCCCAGAACAAAAACCCGTACGAGAATGTTGGCAAGGAAGTCCGCCAGGAGGCAATCCGCCATGCCCAGGTGTGGACGCCGGGTGACATCGCGTCAAAGGATATAAGGGTGGGCCCTCAGGACGTCGCAGCATTCGCGCCAGACGCGGTCGTGACATGTGATTACGTCGAGAAAAGGCAAAAAGGAACGCCGAAATTCGACTGTGTGATTGCACCTGACGACAAGATCCGCGTGAAGTACGGGGCGGCCAACGGAGAGATTTACGCCGAAGTGGCCGCATCGCGTCTCCTCTGGGCGCTCGGGTTCGGAGTCGATCGCGTGTATCCCGTGCAGAAGGTGGTGTGCAACGGATGTCCGGCGGACCCGATGAAGAGTTACGCAAAGGCACCCGGGACACGCGACTTCACCGCAGTGGCGATCGAGCGCAAGTTGCCTGGCGACGAGATGGATGAGAATGCCGGCTGGTCATGGGGGGAGCTCACCTTCGTGGATCAGACGAGCGGCGGGGCGCCCTTTGTGCAGCGCGACGCGCTGAGGCTGCTCGCAGCGATGATCCAACACACCGACAACAAACCCGAGCAGCAGCGGCTGGCGTGCCTCGACCGTACACTGGGGCTGGCGCCGCAGATGAACGGAAGCTGCCAACACTCGTTCATGCTGATCAACGATCTGGGGAAAACGTTCGGCAAGGCCACGGTGACCAACGAGGACGAGAGAAGCGCCGTCAACTTCGAGGCGTGGTCGCGCACGCCGATCTGGAAGGACGCCAACGCTTGCGTGGCGCACCTGTCCAAGTCGTTCAGCGGCTCCCTGGAGCACCCGAAGATCAGCGAAGGTGGACGGCAGTTCCTGTCAAATCTGCTCGCGCAGCTCTCCGATGCCCAGCTTCGCGATTTGTTCGAAGTCGCGCGCTTCACGCAGCGCGATTCCACGCGATCTGTAGACGACTGGATCGCCGTGTTCAAACAGAAGCGCGATGAGATTGCTTCCGTGCGCTGCACGAATCCGGCGCTCTAACTAACCGCCGTCCTCCACGCGTTGGTGACGTGCGTCACGACTTCCTCGACTCCCTGATCGTTCTTCACTTGTGTAAACAGAAACGGGCCGTCGCCGCGCATCGCCCGGGCATCTCGCTCCATGACACCGAGGTCGGCGCCGACGAGCGGCGCGAGGTCGGTCTTGTTGATGACGAGGAGATCCGACTGGGTGATACCAGGCCCGCCTTTCCGTGGAATCTTGTCGCCGCCTGACACGTCGATTACGTAGATCGTGTAGTCGGCGAGATCGCGGCTGAACTGCGCCGCGAGGTTGTCGCCGCCGCTTTCCACGAACAGCAGCTCGGGCCGGAGCGATTCCATCAGCTCTTCGAGCGCGACCAGATTGGGGGTGATGTCGTCGCGAATGGCCGTATGGGGGCATCCGCCGGTCTCGACGGCGCGGATGCGCTCGCCTGGCAGAGCCTTGTGGCGCATCAGGAACTCGGCGTCTTCCTTGGTGAAGATGTCGTTGGTCACCACGCCAAGCTGATGCCGATCGCGGAGCATGCGGCACAGCGCGAGCAGCAGTGCGGTCTTGCCGCTGCCGACCGGGCCGCCGATGCCCACGGTGAACGATCGCGCGCGGTAGTCGCGGTCGCTCCGCTTTGGGCGGTGCCTGTAGACGCCCGGACTGGCCGGGTCGTGATCATGATCGTGCGGATGCGGTGCGTGATGGAAAAACGGTCGCGCCATGGGTCTCCTTAACTCTGAAACAACCGCGAATACAGCCGGTCGTGCGTCGACTGAACCAGATCAATCAGCGGCGCCGTCTGGGCGATCGCGAGTGGATCGATCTCGCCGCACTGGTGAATCACCCTGTCGATGTCCTGCCCGACCTGCCCCTGAATATCCTGTGTGTCGTAGCCGCCGACGAGGCCCAGGCGGACTGCGGCCGACGTGACACCGCGCAGCGATACGAACAGAAACGCACGCTGTGTGTCTGTCAGGCTGATGTGCAGCGCGTTCAGCACGGCGCCGAACATGGGCGCATAGTGCGAAGCGAGCGGAGCGCCGAGCACGCGTTCCTCGATCGACGCGAACGAAGCGTGGCGAAACGATCTCGTTGCGCTCTTCAGCAGTGCGCGGCCCTGAGTGCGGCTTGCGCGATTCGCGACTGGATTCGACAGGAACACGTCCGCCAGAGCGTCCAGTTCGGCCAGGTCGTCGGGTCGCCGGTGCGCCGCCGTCACGAGCGGCAGTGCTCCGCGCCCGGTCTGCGCAAGGCTCTGCCGCGCAAACCGGCGAACGTCGTCAGTCGTGGCGACATGTCCATGATGCACACTTGCCTCGAGCCCGCCGGAGTGCGCAAAGCCCCCGGAAGGGAAGGCCGAGTCGATCAACTGCCACACCAGCAGATTCATGCTCACGACAGACCAGGATCACTAAGAACACAAAGGTTGGAGCCACACAAGATCACGAAGAAAGAGAAATAGCATTCTTGGTGACCTTGTTTCGATCCTTTCTTCGTGACCTTAGTGATCCTCATGGGACTCCGTCAAAATAAAAAATACCGTTGCGCGAGAGGGAGCACCGACATCGGCTCGCACCGCAGTCGCTCGCCGTCTGCCGTGACGATGTAGGTTTCCGGATCGACGTGCATCTGCGGTGTGGCGTCATTCAGCTTCATGTCCGATTTCTTCAGAGTGCGACATCCCCGCACCGCGTAGACAGGCTTGCGAAGTCCGTAGCGCGAAACCGAACCGTTGTCGATGGATGCCTTCGACACGAACGCCAACGAGGTGGACGCTCCAGCCGAGCCATAGCCGCCGAACATCGGACGCATCACAACCGGCTGCGGCGTTGGAATCGACGCGTTGGCGTCACCCATCTGAGACCAGGCGATGAAGCCGCCCTTGATGACCATTTCGGGCTTGATGCCGAAAAACGCCGGATGCCAGAGGACGAGATCTGCGAGCTTGCCAACCTCGACGGACCCGATCTGGTCGGCGACGCCGTGTGTGATGGCCGGATTGATCGTGTACTTCGCGACGTAGCGGCGGATGCGCATGTTGTCGTTCGCGCCCTGTTCGGCGGGCAGTCTGCCTCGTTGGCGCCGCATCTTGTGCGCCGTCTGCCATGTGCGCGCGACGACCTCGCCGACACGGCCCATCGCCTGGCTGTCGCTCGAGATCATGCTGATGGCGCCGAGATCGTGAAGGATGTCTTCGGCCGCGATCGTTTCGTTCCTGATGCGGCTTTCCGCGAAGGCGACGTCTTCGGGGATGTCCTTGTCGAGGTGGTGGCAGACCATCAGCATGTCGAGGTGCTCGTCGAGCGTGTTGACGGTGAGCGGCCGCGTCGGGTTGGTCGAGCTCGGCAGTACGTTCGACTCACCGCAGACGCGGATGATGTCTGGGGCGTGGCCACCGCCTGCGCCTTCGGTGTGGTAGGTGTGAATCGCCCGTCCTTTGAACGCCGCAATCGAGTCGTCCACGAAGCCCGATTCGTTGAGCGTGTCGGTGTGGATGGCCACCTGAACGTCGTACTGATCGGCCACCGAGAGACAACAATCGATGGCGGCAGGCGTCGAACCCCAGTCTTCGTGCAACTTCAGTCCGATCGCGCCGGCTCGAATCTGCTCGTGCAGCCCCTCGGGCATGGAGCTGTTGCCTTTGCCAAGAAACCCGAAATTCATCGGGAATGCGTCGGTCGATTGCAGCATCCGCTCGAGATACCACGATCCCGGCGTACACGTCGTCGCGCGTGTGCCGGTTGCGGGGCCGGTGCCTCCTCCGATGAACGTCGTCACACCGCTCGCGAGCGCAACATCGATCTGTTGAGGGCAGATGTAGTGAATGTGTGCGTCGATGCCGCCGGCCGTCAGGATGAGGCCTTCACCCGCGATGGCCTCGGTGGTCACACCCACAATGAGATTGGGCGATACGCCTGCCATCACGTCCGGGTTGCCGGCCTTGCCGATGCCGGCGATGCGCCCGTTCTTGACGCCGATGTCCGCTTTGTAAATACCGGTCCAGTCGATGACGAGCGCATTGGTGATGACGAGATCGAGCGCGCGTTCCTCGGCGACGCCCGAGGCCTGCCCCATACCGTCGCGCAGCACTTTGCCGCCGCCGAACTTGCACTCGTCGCCGTAGGTCGTGTGATCGTGCTCGACTTCAGCGACGAGATCGGTGTCGGCGAGACGCAGGCGATCGCCTTTCGTCGGGCCGTAAATGTCCGCGTAATCCCGTCGCGGCAGGCGATAGCTCACAACAGGCCTCCCCGGACGACCCGGTTTCCGGCAATCTCGACAAGCTGGACGGTCCTTGTCTCACCCGGTTCGAAGCGCACGGCCGTTCCCGCAGGAATGTCGAGCCGGAAGCCGGCGGCCGCCGCGCGGTCGAAGTCGAGCGCCCGATTCGTCTGTGCGAAGTGGTAGTGGCTGCCGACCTGAATCGGTCGATCGCCAAGATTCGTGACCTTCAGCGCGACCGTCTCACGGCCTTCGTTGATGACCATATGCCCGTCGGCCACGAAGACCTCTCCGGCCGCCGAGAATTCCGTGCCATTGGGGTCTGACCCCCGTACCTGTACAGGTACGGGGGTCCGACCCCGGTGAGCGGGCACAGGCAGGAAGCTTCCATACAGCGCCAGTTCCAGATTGCCGTGCTCGGCGGCGATGGGATGATGCACGGTCACCAGCTTGGTGCCGTCAGGAAATGTGCCTTCCACCTGCACTTCGAGGATCATCTCCGGCACAAATTCCATCACGTCTGACCGGCCGAGCATCTGGCGTCCCAGATCCATCAGCTCTGCGACGGAGCGGCCATCACGAATCAGTTCCAGCACTTGCGTGCTGATAAGCGCGACGGCTTCGGGATAGTTCAGCCGCAGACCGCGCGCCAGCCGCTTCTGCGCGAGGTAACCGGCCTGATGCAGGGCAAGCTTGTCGAGCTCATGCGGCGTCAGATGCATACCGTCACCATTTTCTGCTCCAGAGATCGTCGCCCACGAGAGGCGTCAGAAATGAGAGGTGCTCGCGCAACGCACAGCCGAGCCGTTCGACGCTCACGCCGGCCATGCGAATCAGTGCGCCACCATCCCGAAGCTTCGCAGCGGATACAACGAGATCCGCGCCGCTGACGATCGGTTTCAGCGCTACGGATCCGACGATCTGCTCCGCCGCGGTTGCGACGAGCGGGCCCGTCAGGACAGCCGTCAGGATGACATTGAAGCGGCCCATGCGTTCTGCGACCGAATCGAGGTTGCGGTCGAGCACAACCGAGTCGAAGACAATCCGCCGGGCGCTGCGCGTGATGTCGAGGCGGCTTTCGTAGCGCGAAAAGGCCCATCGCTCGCCGGCGGCGTGTCGTCCCGACGTCATCCAATCCACCACGACGAGCGTCGCATCGGCGTGCAGATCGTATCGCTGAAACTGTGCGAAGTTCGAGTTTTCGAAACACACCACGGGATCCGGCATAACCGCGAGTAAACCCCGCTCGTGCACAGTCGCCGTGATCGTCTGTTTCGAAAGGCACTCCGATCGATACACCTTCGTCGACGCCTGAGTGGTGAGCAACGCGCGACAGCCTGCCGTCACTTCCGCGGTCAACGCGATTTCATCCCCGCCCACCAGTCCGCCGCCGAGTGTGGCGGCGTAGACCCAGCATGTGGCGCCGCGTCCTTTCGTCTCAATGAGCTTTGCCGGGCTTTTGGCGAAGGCCCGCGTCAGGACCGTCGCGGATCCACTGCGCGTAAATGTCAGATGAGCCGTGCCCGGCGTCGTTATGGTGTGCGGCGTCACGTCAGCGCGCGATTCTAGCTGATACACGCTGCACAGGCCTCGCTGCTCTGAACGACGTTCAGAATTGTAGGATCGCAATACAGTTGTTAGCGGCAAGCCAATTGCACATTCCGAACCAAGAGGAGGGAAGAAAAACATGCTGAGCAAGAGATTGTCGATAACTTCCGCTTGTGCTGCGGCGATGCTGACTGCCATCTCAACCACGCCGGTGCGTGCGCAGGGTCCGATTGACTCGCGCACTGAGTTCACGTTCAACCAGCCCGTGGAGCTGCCGAGCGTGACACTGCCACCGGGCACCTACATCTTCCGGTTCGTCGATGCGACGACCGGTCGCAAAGTGATGCAGGTGCAGGCGAAAGGTGGCGGCAATAAGACGTACGGGATGTTTCTCACGATTTCGGCACAGCGTCCAAACGCGTCAAACGACGCGGAGCTTCGCTTCCTCGAGACTCCTGCGGGCCAGCCCGCGGCTGTGAGGACGTGGTGGTATCCAGGCAACACCATCGGCCGCGAGTTCATCTACCCGAAGGACCAGGCGCGCCGCCTGGCCAAGGCCACCAATCAGCAGGTGCTCACCACACAGGCGGAGCGAGTGACCAACGATGAGATGAACTCCGCCGACCTGGCCTATGTGTCGCCGAGCGGTCAGGAAACGGAGCTGACCGACGAAGAACTGGTTCGAGTGGCGGCGACGACACCGCCTGTTGGCACGGCGGGCAATCAATCGGCAGAACCGGCGCAGCAAGGCACGATGGCGCGCGCGAGGTTGCCGGAGACGAGCACCCCGCTCGTGGGGATCGGGCTCTTCGGGTTCTTTACGCTCCTGGGTGCGACGGCGTTCCGGTTCCGAGCGTAAGATCAGTGGAGATTCGTGGTCCATGGTAGCCATGGGCCACGAATCGAGTTGGTGGAAACGAATGACACGAGTCCTTGCTGTCACGTGCGCACAGGCTCTTCTGATGAGCCTCGCTGGTTCAGCGCAGGCACCCGCGCTCAAGCCGAACTTCTCGTCGGAAGCTCAGCTCGTGGTGCTGCACGTGGCGGTGAGAGATCGGAATGGCGGGTATGTCGGCGGCCTGGGTCAGGAAGCGTTTCGCGTTTCTGAAGACACGCGGCCGCAGGCCATCAGCTTTTTCAACAGTCAGGACGCGCCAGTCACCGTCGGGCTGCTCATCGACAGCAGCGGCAGCATGCAGCCAAACCGAGACCTGGTCATCGCCGCGAGCATGGCGTTTTCGAAGGCGATGAATCCGCAGGACGAATTTTTCGTGCTGGGCTTCAACGAGCATATTCACACACCGTTGCCGGCGGACAAGCCCTTTACGAATTACGAACCCACGCTCCGCGTCGCGCTCATTCAGGCAATCAAGGCACAGGGACTGACGGCCGTGTACAACGCCGTCAATACCGGCCTCGACTACGTGCAGAAGGGCGGATACGAACGCAAAGTACTGATCGTCGTGAGCGATGGCGGCGATAACGCCAGCGATACGAAACGCGCACAGGTGATCGCCAGCGCCCAGGCGTCGAATGCGGTGATTTACACGATCGCGCTCGTCGACCCCATGGATGCTGACGCCGATCCCGGTTTTCTGAAACAGTTGTCCGAATCAACGGGCGGCATCGCCTTCCGGCCGAAAAGTGCCGGTGAAATCGAAGAGGTGCTCCAGAGAGTGGCGCGCGATATCCGCAACGTGTACACGATTGGCTACGTGCCCTCCGAAGTCCCAACGGCCAAACGCGGCAGGAACGAGAGTCTGCGCCAGGTCGCCGTTGATGTGAGGCTGCCTACCGGGCAGAAAGTCGCCGTGCGAACGCGCCGTGCGTATCTCACGAGCGCGGAAGGAGCGCCGAGCGATGCGCCCTAACAGACCCAGCGGGTTCAGTGTCTGGGTGAGCCGATTGCTCATCCTGTTCGGCATGGCCTGCGTCCTCTACTACATCTTCACCACGGTGAACACGTGGCGATATCAGCGCGAAGCCAAGATCCGGCTCGAGGAGATGGTCACGATGGAGCGGCCGCCAGATATGCAAGAGCCGCCTGATGTCCAGGCGCCGCCGCCTGGTCGACAACGGTCGCCGCAGACTCGCCGGATGCCGCCTGCAGCCGCCAAGCCACTGAAGAGGGGTGCACTGATCGGCCGCGTGGACATACCGAGGCTCAACGTGTCGGCGGCTGTGGCCGAGGGAGACGACAAGAAGATCCTTGGCAGGGCCGTCGGCCACCTTCCGGACACGCCGCTGCCGTGGCATCGGCGCGGAAACGTCGCGATTGCTGCGCACCGGGATGGCTTGTTCCGGCCGCTCGAGCAAATCCAGATAAACGACAAAGTGAGCCTCATTACGCCACACGGCGACTTTCACTATCGCGTCAAGAGAAAGCAGATAGTCAATCCAGACGATGTGTGGGTGCTGGCGCCGACGGCGAAGCCGACGATCACGCTGATTACGTGCTATCCGTTTTCGTTCGTCGGCAGGGCTCCGCGCCGGTTCATCGTGCAGGCGGAACTGGTCGGACACGTCGCAGGGTCGGTGCTGACCGGCTCGGTTGCTCAGTAGAAGATCCACTTTCTACTTCTCACTTTCTACTTTCTACTTTCTACTTTCACCTACACTTACACCTACATCCGTGTCTTTGCAGGCGTTCCTCGAGTGGTTCACGCAGGGGTCCATCGTGCTCCTGGCCATCCTCATGGTGGTCCAGTGGGCGAGGTGGCGCGACCGCGTGTCGCTCGACATCTTCCTGGTATTCGGATCGCTGGCCATTCTGCTGATCCTCGAGCGGTCGCTTCGCCTTGCCGATATCGAGGCCGCGTGGATCCGGCCCCTGGGCATCACCGTGCTGCTCGCGCACCCCTATTTGCTGCTGCGCGTGGTCTCTCACTTCAGGCCCGCGTCGCGCACGTTCGTTCGAGCGGCGACAATCGGCCTTGCCGTTTCACTGCTGGCGACATGGGTGTCGGTGTGGCCGTTCGAATCGCCCATCCTGGTTCTCTTCTCGTTTGTCTACTTCATCTGGCTGTTGACCTATGTGGCGTTCGCGTTTCGCAAGGGCGCGAACGCCGCGCGGGGCGTCACACACTGGCGCATGAAGCTCGCAGCGCAGGGCGCCATGCTGCTCGCCCTCGTGTTCGTGCTTGCCGTGCTCACGGCGCTGCTGCCTTTCTCTCGCGTGGTGACCGCGGCGCTGACTCCGTTGGCGGCACTAGGGGCTGCGCTGAACTATTACTTCGCCTTCGCGCCGCCGTCGTGGCTCAGGCGCCTGTGGCAGTCGTCGGAGCTGTACGAGTTTCTGGCCAATCGCGCGCTGACAGCCGGCTCGCCGTCGCCAACCGACCTGCTGAACCGGCTTTGCGCGTTCGTGGTGCCGGCTGTCGGCGCGACAGGCGTATCGGCGGCCATGTGGGACGACCAGAGCCAGCAGCTGATTGTGGCGATCAGCCGGTGGGGCTATCTGGAGCCGGGCCGGGCGGTTCCCGAAGGGCGGCTGCTCGAATCGTGGCAGACCAATCGCGCGATGCTCATCAGGAACTACGAATGGGTTCTGCCGGGAGGCGAGCCGGGCAGTGTCTATGCCCTGCCGATTCCGTGCGAAGTCGGGCCACGTGGTCTGCTCTTTGTCGTGTTGCCGAAGGCTGCGCTCTTTGTCGCCGACGATCTATCACTGCTGCGCGTATGCTGCACGGAAACGGCCGTGCAGCTCGACAATGCGACGATGCGCGAGCGGCAGCAGACGCTCATCGCCGAGCTGGGAGCCCGAAGCGATCAGCTGGCGGCCGTCAACAAGGAGCTGGAAGCGTTTTCGTATTCGGTCTCGCACGACCTGCGCGCGCCTCTTCGCCACATCGCGGGATTCACCGATCTGCTGCAGAAATCGGCCGGCCCGCCGTTCGACGCCAACAGACAGCGCTATCTGCGCCTGATTTCCGAGAGCGCGGTCAGGATGGGAGAGCTCATCGACTCGCTGCTGGTGTTCTCACGCATGGGCCGCAGCGAAATGATGAACACGCAGGTCGATCTCAACACCATCGTGCGGCAGGCGCAGCGCGATGTGATCCAGTCCGATCCGGCGCGGTCCGTCAGTTGGGTCATCGCACTGCTACCCACCGTCCCAGGCGATCCGAGCATGCTGCAGCTCGCCTTCACGAACCTGCTGTCGAATGCGTTCAAATACTCGCGCGATCGCGAAAACGCGACGATCGAAATCGGATGTCAGAACGGGTCCGGATCGGAGTCGGTCGTGTTCGTTCGAGACAACGGCGTCGGCTTCGACATGGCGTACGCCAGCCGCCTGTTCGGTGTGTTTCAGCGGCTGCATCGCGCGGAAGAGTTTGAAGGCACGGGCATCGGCCTCGCCAATGTCCAGCGCATCATCGCCAGGCACGGCGGGCGCGTGTGGGCCGAGGCCGAACCAGGAAAAGGCGCGACCTTCTACGTCGCGCTGCCCACTGAACGACACGCCGACTAGCGTGATAGGCTAGCGTCGATGCGCTCAGCCCTCGTCTTCCGTGCGCTCTTCGTGGTGGTGCTGGCCGTCGCCGCATTCGGAGTGAGTATCCGCGTCGTCGCCCAATCCGGTTCTCCCAAGCTGGCGGCTACTCCAGCGAAATTGTCCGCGCCACGAGCGGCGGCCAATACGTCACAGGTCAAGGCACGCTACGTCGGTTCTCTCGCCTGTCAACGCTGCCACGCGACGACGTACGAGCGGTGGTCGCGGACTCGAATGGCAAACGTCGTCACCGATCCGAAGGTGAATCCAAGCATCGTGCTGGGCGACTTCACCAAGCGGAATCCGCTCGTCACCTTTGAGCTCCAGGACGTCGCGCTTGTCTACGGCACGAAATGGAAGCAGCGGTATTTTCTGCGCAAGGGTGATGACTACTACCCGGCACCCGCCCAATGGGATGTGACGAATCGTGTGTGGCGGCCTTATTTCCTGCAGCCGAACACCGAATGGTGGGTCAGTCATTATCCGGCGAAAGCGGGCGACAACAGCGGCCGGCCGACCGGGCCGCTCTGTGATGGGTGCCATTCGACCAACTACGACGCGAACACAAAGCAGGTCGCCGAGTGGAACGTCGGTTGCGAGCGGTGCCATGGGCCCGGTAGCGAACACGTTGCACGGCCGAGCCGGTCGACGATCATCGATCCAGCGCGGCTGGACTACGTTGCGGCGAACGACACGTGCATCCAGTGCCATTCTCAAGGTCAGCCCCTCAGCAATCCGATCGCAGGGCCAGATGCACGATTGGCCGGTCGGTTTCCACATGGGGTTGAAACTGAGCGATTTCTGGAAGCTCGAGGAGCATGATCTCGGCGAGCAGAGCTACACGCACTACGCTGATGGAACAGCGCGCAAGAACCGGATGCAGGGCAACGACTACGTGCAGAGCGCCATGTACACCAAGGGTGTGACGTGCGCGAGCTGTCACGACGTGCACGGGACCGCCTACAACGCCGATTTGATCAAGCCCGCTCAGCAGCTGTGTTTGACGTGCCACGGACCGAATTCGCCTAACGGCCCGCGAGGCACGACCATCGAAGCGCACACGAAGCATTCGTCGAACAGCCGGGGCAGCGACTGCGTCGAATGCCATATGCCGAAGATCGAGCCGACAATCGCCGACGTCAACGTGCGCAGCCACACGTTCAAGTTCATCACGCCCGCGATGTCGAGCAGGCATAAGATTCCGAATCCATGCGTGGTGTGTCACACGAGCCAGACCAGCGAATGGGCAGCCGGGCACCTGAAGAACTGGGAGAATGTGTCGCCGTGGCGCGTCCAGTAGCTCGATGAGATACGTTGCATTTCTCCTCGTTGTTTTCGTCGGCTCAGCGTCCGCGTCGGCGCAGCAGGTTGACGCGCCGGCGCCGGAGGTGGATTGCCGCGTGCTGTGCGAGCCGATCCTGCTTGCCGAACCGACGATTACGTTCGAGGATGGCGGGGCGGTGTTCGAAGCGATCCTCGCGCTCGACCTGTCGACGCCTGTTCCTCGGGTGGGTGTGTCGCTGGAGGCCATCACGAAGCCGTTCAGCGACGACAACGATATCGAGTTGGAGTCGGAGCTGAAATTGTACTGGCTCGAATCGGAGCAGACAGACGGCTGGCTTTCCTCGCATTTCGATATTGTCGACAAGCTGAGCCCGGCCGAGCGGCCGTCCGACACGCGTGCGTATACCCACAAGCTCAATTTCGAGCTCGACACGGCCGTTGCGCCTTTCATCAGACTGCGGGGCGACAGCTGGCTGCGCGATGTCGAAATCGAGGGTTCGCTCGATTACGTCGCAACCGGACTGCCAAAGGACGCCGCGCGCTGGTCGTTTTCGCTCGTCTTCATCGTACCCATCGCCAAACGCTAGTATCGGCACAATCGATGCACCGGCCGGAGGAATGAAGTATTTGGCCGGCGTATGTCTGCTTGTTGCCCTTGCCTCCGTGATCTCCGCCCAACGGCCGCCGCGTCGACAGACCCTTGCGCCTCATGAACTGCGGGCGTCCGTTGCGCCGGAAGCGATCATTTGGGCAACACCTGAGCTGCCCGAAGGGCCAATCGCATTCGAATCGGCCGAAGAACGCGATCTGACGCTGGTCGTCATGACGAATGCCCTCGAACAGCCATGGTCGCTCGCATTCCTTCCAGACGGTTCGATGTTGATTACCGAGCGGGCCGGGCGTCTTCGCCTCGTTCGTCACGGTGTGCTCGACCCGGCTCCGGTTCAAGGCCTTCCACGTGTGCAGACAGGTGGCGTGGGCAACCTTCAGGGCCTGATGGATATCGTTCTGCATCCGAGGTTTTCCGAAAACGGATGGATCTACTTCGCGTATCACAAACCAACGACCAATGGGGAAGGGGCGACCACGCTTGCGCGTGCGACGTGGAACGGTACTGCGCTCGTGGATGTCTGCGACATCTTCCAATCGCATACGACGGGAACAGAAGCGTCTCGCATCGTCTTCGGCCGCGACGGGATGATCTACCTCAGCATCAGCGGGCCCGGATCCGGGCCCGACGTGATGCGCGCCCAGGATCCGGCAGACTACGCCGGCAAGGTCGTGAGGCTGCGCGACGACGGTTCGATTCCCGATGACAATCCGTTTGCGCACCGCCCAGGCTACAAGGCCGGCATCTACACGATGGGGCACCGCAACGGCCATGGACTCGCTGTGAATCCCGGCACCGGCGCCATCTGGCAGACGGAGCAGGGTCCGAGTGGAGGCGACGAAGTCAATATTCTTGCGTCGGGCAGGAACTACGGCTGGCCCCTCGTCAGTTATGGCCGCGACTACTGGGGGCATCGCATCTCGCCACGCCCGACGCTCGAGGGCATGGAAGATCCGGAGGTGGTCTGGTTGCCCTCGATCGGCTTGACGGGCATGACCTTCTACACAGGCAGTACATTTCCCGGCTGGAAGCGAAATCTCTTTGTTACGGGACTTCGCGAGGGTGGGATACCCCGGACAGGACAGTTGCAGCGCATTGTCTTCAACGACAAGTGGGAAGAGCTTCGACGCGAGCCCATGCTGGTCGAACTGAAGCAGCGCCTTCGCGACGTACGCCAGGGTCCGGACGGGCTGTTGTATGTGCTGACGGCGGAAGACGAAGGAGCGCTGCTCAGAATCGAGCCGGCCGGCAAATCTAAGACGCGACGAACACCCTGATCTTCTTCGGCGTCACATACAACCGCTCGCCGATGTGCGGATTCAGCGTGTCGTATTGCTCGCGCGCGACCTCGACCTGCAGCAGCTTGCGCTCGTCGTCCAGCAGCTCGAGCCTGACGATCGCGCCGGCGAGGTTGGCGGTTTCCAGGATGGCCCACAAGCCATTGCCCCTCTCGGTACGCGCCACGTCCAGCTCGTGGGGCCGCGCGTAGCCGGCCGCGGGTTTGGGCTCGGGCGTGGAGTGCTGGGGATAATCCACCGAGAGGGGGCCGAGCAGCGCCCGGCCCTGTTCGACCCGCCCGTGAAAGATATTCACGCTGCCAAGGAAGTTCATGACGAACGCGCTCGCGGGGTGTTCGAACACCTCGACGGGGCTGGCGTCCTGCTCGACCAGCCCTTCGTTCATGATGACGATGCGATCCGCGAGCTCGAGCGCTTCCTCCTGATCGTGTGTGACGAACACGCTCGTGAGGTGAATCTCTTCGTGAAGGCGTCGCAGCCAGCGGCGCAGTTCCTGCCGCACCTTCGCATCGAGGGCACCGAACGGCTCGTCGAGCAGCAGCACTTTGGGTTCGACCGCGAGGGCACGTGCCAGGGCGACGCGCTGGCGCTGGCCGCCCGACAGCTGCGGAGGGTAACGGTCGCCCAGATAGTCGAGCTGCACGAGCTTCAGCAGGCTCGTGACCTTTTCAGCGATCGCGGTGTTCGAAGGACGCTGGGCCCTTGGGCGCACGCGAAGGCCGAACGCGACGTTCTCGAACACCGTCATGTGCCGGAAGAGGGCATAGTGCTGAAACACGAACCCCACCCGCCGCTCACCAACCTGCCGGTTGGTGGCGTCTTCGCCGTCGAAGAGCACGCTGCCCTCGTCCGGTGATTCGAGGCCTGCAATGATGCGCAGCAGCGTCGTCTTGCCGCATCCCGAGGGCCCGAGCAAGGCCACGAGCTCGCCCGGGCGCACCTCGAAGCTGACGCCGCGGAGCGCCGTGAACTTGCCGAACTTCTTAGTGACGTTCCGGACGTCTATACCCATGGGGTTTCTGACGCTGGAGCTAAAATCTAGAATCTAAAATCTAGATTCCAGATTCTAGTTTCTAGTTTCTAGTTTCCAGTTTCACCTATTGGCTCTATCGACTGCCTGGTCCGGTACTCCACGATCGTCTTCAGCACGAGCGTGATGAGCGCAAGAAACGCCAGGAGCGAGGCGACCGCAAATGCCGCCTGGAACTGGTACTCGTTGTAGAGAATTTCGACGTGCAGCGGCAGCGTGTTCGTGAGGCCTCGGATGTGACCCGAGACAACCGACACGGCGCCGAACTCGCCCATCGCGCGTGCATTGCACAGAATAACGCCGTAGAGCAGTCCCCACTTGATATTGGGCAGCGTGACTCGGAAAAACGTCTGAAGCCCGCTCGCCCCCAGCACCCGCGCCGCTTCCTCTTCCTGTGAGCCGGTGGCTTCCATCACCGGGATGATTTCCCGCGCGACGAACGGGAACGAGACGAACATCGTCGCGAGCACGATGCCCGGAATCGCGAATACGATCCGGATGTCGTGGTTCATCAACCAGGGGCCGAGGTAACCCTGCCGCCCGAAGAGCAGCACGAACACGAGTCCTGCAATGACAGGCGATACGGCGAATGGCAGATCGATGAGCGTGATGAGCGTCTGCTTCCCGCGGAAATGGAACTTGCCGATGGCCCATGCCGCGGCCACCCCAAAGACGAGATTCGCCGGCACCGCAATCGCCGCCGCGATGAGCGTCAGACGAAGCGCCGCCATCGCGTCGGGTTCCCCGATCGCCGACACATATCCCGACCAGCCGAGTCTGAACGCCTGGGTAAAGACGGCGACGAGCGGCAACGCAAGAAAGAGAAAGAGAAATCCCAGCGCGATCGCTGTCAGCAACCATCTGACCAGCGGCGGTTCGGTAAGGCCCCTGCGAGGGTCGCGGGTCCTCATTGTGCCAGCCGCCGGCTGCTCCAGCCCTGGAGGACATTGACGACCAGGAGCAGCGTGAACGAGATGAGCAGCATGACAACGGCGATGGCGGTGGCGCCTGCATAGTCGTACTGCTCGAGCTTGGTAATGATGAGGAGAGGCGAGATCTCGGTCCGCATCGGCATGTTCCCGGCGATGAACACCACGGATCCGTACTCGCCCACCGCCCGCGCGAAGGCCAGCGAGAAGCCGGTGAGCCAGGCGGGATAGAGATACGGGAGAATGATGCGAGCCAGCACATGGACGCGCGTCGCGCCCAGGCTCGTCGCGGCTTCCTCGATTTCGACTTCCAGGTCTTCGATCACGGGCTGCAGCGTGCGCACGACAAACGGCAGTCCGATGAACACGAGCGCGACGGTGATGCCAAGCGGGGTGAAGGCCACCTTGACGCCAAGGCGGTCGAGTGGCGCGCCCAGCCAGCCATTGGGTGCGTACAACGTCGTCAGCGTGATCCCGGCGACGGCAGTGGGCAAGGCGAACGGCAAATCGATGAAGGCGTCGATCACGCGCCTTCCCGGGAACCGATATCGAGCCAGCACCCAGGCGACCACGAAGCCGAACACACCGTTCACGACCGCTGCGGCAAGCGCCGCGCCGACGCTCAGCTTGTACGACGCGACCACGCGCGGGTCGCTGATCGTCGCCCATACCGTGTCCCATCCCATTCGAGCCGTACGTGCCGGCAGGGTCAGCAGCGGCACCAGGACGATGAGAAAGAGGTAAAACAGCGTGAATCCCAACGTGATCCGAAAGCCGGGCAGGACTGTGGGTCGCTTCGAACGCACCATATGCGCTTAGAACAATCCAGACCGGCGGATGTCGGGCAGTACGTTGTAGGAAAATGCGAGGATCGACAGGGTCCGCTGCGGAAGGGCGACGTTGTCGCCAACGGCCGTCGTGACGAACGCCGTCGCGCTGAAGCGCGGAGAGATGTTGATTGTGGTCGTGAAGAACACGCGGTTGCCGATGTTGAAGCGATCGGAGTTGAGCCCGCCGAAGAATGGGTCGATCTTCGCGTAGCCGCCGTTCAACCCGAGGCGGCGGTTGAGCGCCTTGCTCGCCGAAACGGCGAATCCGTAGTCGGGATTCCTGTTCGTGCGCTTATAGGTTTCGATAAGGATGCCGTCGGCGACGTGGATCTCCCTCGTGTTCACGTTGGCGGCGGCCCGCCACGTCCGCGCACCGTCGGCCGAGGTGAAGTCGGTCGACACACCGGCGCGCGTGCCGATCTTTTTGTCGACGAGGAAGTGACCGTAGTTCGGGCGGTCGTTCAGATACTTCACGCGCCTGGTCACGCCGAGCGCTGCGGTGTTGGCGGTGAGATACCCGACGGTAGCGGACATCTCGTCGAAGAACATCTCTCGAGGCCGCCGCACCGACACCCGCTCGCCGATGACATAGCCGTCCTCGTCGTAGGTGGTAATTTCGCTGGACTCGCCCTTGACGATGAGCATGCTGCCGTACTGCCCTTCGACGCCGCTGACCGGTTGTGCCGTGAAATAGAGGGTGCGTATGGCCAGCGTGTCCTGCCAGTCGCCGATGCCGGCGCCCGAGTTGTTCCAACCGCTCGTGAACCGCGATCCCGAGAACGCCCCGAAATTGAGGGCGAACCTGCCTGGCCCGTCGATCTTGAACCGCGCCCGCAAGCTTTCGCGATGCTGCATCTGGTTCGTGGTGAGGGTGCCGGCGCTGTTGTCGGCGACACGGTACCGCAGATTCAGCGTGGCATTCTGCACGTCAATCCACCGTGCGAGCGGCGCCTCCGGCGTCTTGCCAAGAGTCTCGGTCTGACCCTGCGCGAGGGAGGGCAGGCAGGCGAGGATCGCGAGGGCCGCGGCGACTATCCCTTGTCTGGACATAGGCTTAGCATTCTGACACGAACCTCCGGCTAGCGCCCGCCAGGACGGTAGATCTCATCGAAGGTTCCGCCGTCGGCGAAGTGCGCCTTTTGTGCGTTCTGCCATCCGCCGAAGGCCTCGTCGATCGTAAAGAGCTGCACCTGGGCGAACGTCCCCGAATATTTCGCGGCGACCGCCTGGTCGCGCGGCCGGTAATGATGCCGGGCGGCGATCTCCTGCGCCTCCGGCGAATAGAGATACTCGAGGTACGCGCGCGCGACATCGCGGGTCCCCCGCCGATTGACGACGCTGTCGACGACAGCGACCGATGGTTCCGCGAGGATGCTGAGTGATGGCGTGATGATGTCGACCTTGTCCTTCGCTTCGGCGAGCGCCAGATACGCTTCGTTTTCCCACGCGAGCAGCACGTCGCCGATGCCGCGCTCGAGGAACGTCGTAGTCGATCCCCGCGCGCCCGAGTCGAGTACCGGCACGTTCCTGAACAGCGCGCTGACGAACTCGCGCGCCTTCGCATCGTCGCCGCCAGGTTGGACCTTCGCATAGTGCCAGGCGGCCAGGTAGTTCCACCGCGCGCCGCCGGAGGTCTTGGGATTCGGCGTGATGACCTGGATGCCGGGCCTGACCAGATCGTTCCAGTCTTTGACGCCCTTCGGATTTCCCTTCCGCACCAGAAACACGATGGTGGACGTGTACGGCGCGCTGTTCTGGGGCAGCGACGCAGCCCAGCCCGCACCGATGAGCCCCGATCGGGCAATGGCATCCACGTCATACGCCAGGGCGAGCGTCACGACATCGGCTTCGAGGCCGTCGATGACGGCGCGGGCCTGACCGCCCGATCCTCCGTGCGACTGCTTGATGGCCACCCGTTGTCCTGCCGACTTGGCGGCCCAGTGCTTCGCGAAGGCCTCGTTGAACTCGCGATAGAACTCGCGCGTCGGATCGTAGGAAACGTTCAGCAGCGATACCTCGGCGGGCCGCGATGCGGCCGTGTCGTTCGGGTTGGTGCCGGTGCCGGTCTGTTGGCCACCACATGCGGCCAGGGCGGCGATCGCCAGCGCTGACGTGAAACCGATGAATCGCTTCATACCATCCTCCCGGCCGTTGTGAGGTGCATGAACTTGAACCTCATTTGGCGGCTGCTAGTTGGATCCGAGGCTCACTCGGAACGTCACACCGGCGGTTCTGGGGTCGCCGAGGAACCCCACGTAGATTCCTGTATTGCCTCCTACCGGATTGAGCATTTCGAAGTAGTCCTTGTCCAGCAGGTTGCGGGCCCATAGCGAAATGGACCACCGGCTTGCCTGCCGGAGTCCGATTCGCGCGTTGACCACGGCGTACCCATCGATCACCAGATACCGGGACGGTGTCGCGTTCGACGAGAACGACGAGCGGTAGGTCGTATCCAACCCTCCGAAGATCTGTCTCTCGGGCGCAACCGGATGGGCATACTCACCGCCGAGCGAGAACGCCCATGTCGAAAGCCCGGCCAGGTCGGAGCCGGAGATGTCTACGAACTGCGGACCACCGGTCCCCTCGAGCGAGGCCGGAGCTTTGGTGAAGACGACGTTCTTACCGTCGGCGTACGTGGCGGTGCCGGAGAACGAAAAGCGGTCGCTCAGTTGTGCGCTCCCGTCGAACTCGACGCCGCGCACGCGGACCTTCTCGGCGTTGGCCAGATAGCCGCGGAGCGCGCTGGGATCGCCCCCGAACACGGTCGTCTGATAGTCCTTCACTTCTGTGTTGTAGAAGCTGAGGTTGGCGGTGACTCGCCGAAACGGTGAGGTCTTGATGCCGACTTCGACATGGCGTTCGTCTTCGGGCTTGACGACGGCCGCCGCAGGGTCGGGTAGGCCGGTGGCGGGAATGATCGGAAGGCCGCCGGCGATGTTGAGGCCGACCGACTTGAAGCTGGTGGCGTAGGTCGCATATGTGTTGATGCGTTCCTCTACCGCGTACGCCAGCGTCAGCTGACCCGACAGGTTGGTATCGTCAATGTCCGCGTCATAAGCGGCCGGGCTGTAGATCCCGCGCTGGATCGCGACCAGTGCAGGATCAGTCGTTTGCAGGCCGCCGTAGATTCCCTGGTCGTACAGGCCTTCTTTCCGGTCGTAGTTGAACCGAAGTCCCGGCAGGACACGGAGGCGATCGGTCAGCGCCCACTGAAGCTGGCCGAAGACCGCCGCGCTGGTATTCCTGAAGTCCACAAGAGCAACCTGCCCATATCCGTCGAGCAGACCAGGCGTGGCGGCCGCTGCACTTGGGGCCAGATTCCAGCGGGCAGCGGCCGAGCCGCTTTCGAGCGTGATGGTTCCGTCGAGGGTCTGCTGGAATCCGAACGCGCCAATGACGAAGTCGAGACGTGGCGAGACTCTTCCGGCGTAGCGGACCTCCTGCGTCCACTGTTTTTGCAGCGACGGAGCCTGCGAGAGCGTGGTGACAGGGAGACCCGTGAAGTCGCGATCGTTCGAGGGTCCCCACTTCCAGGAGCGCCACGACGCGATCGCGGTCAACTGGCCCTGGCCAACCCTCCAGTCCGCTGTCAGCGACGCGCCGCCATAATCCTGCTCGGACCGCCATGGCGTGTCGGTATCGATGAGGCGGTCGAAGGGATCCGTGCTCGGCACGGTGTACCTGAGGTCTGCGGCGATCCCCGGAAATTGCCGGTTCGCTGCGCGCAAGGTCGGCGCGACCCCCGCAATGACCGGCGCATATCCGTTCGGGCGCTGGCGTGTGTAGTCTCCCGCAACGGTGATAACCAGTTTCTCCGAGGCGAGAAAGCGCAACTGCCCTCTGACGCCTTTGTTGTCGAGTGTGTTCACATCCTCGTGCGTGACGACGTTGGTCAGCGTGCCGTTGCGGGTCGTCGCAGAGAACGACACGCGTCCGGCGATCGATTCGCTCAACGGGCCCGAGAACGAACCCTTCGCCTGCAGGAAGCCGAGGCTTCCGTAGCTGAGCTCGAGACCGGCGTCTTTCCTGGAGAAGTTGGGCGCGCGGGTCGTGATGTTGAGAGCGCCCGCGGTCGTGTTCTTGCCGAAGAGCGTGCCCTGCGGCCCGCGCAGCACCTCGAGCCGCTCGACGTCGATGAAATCGAAGGTGGCCGCGGCGGGACGGGAATGAAAGACACCGTCCACGTACATGCCGACGCCCGGCTCGATGCCGTCGTTGGCCAGCCCGAAGGGCAGACCCAGGCCGCGGATATTGAGAAACGAGTTGCGTGGATTGGTCGTGTAGAACTGGATGGTCGGGACGGACTGTTGCAGACGGTTGACGTTGAAGTTGCCAGCGTTCTCGATCTGTCGGCCGCTGAGCACGGCCAGCGGGATGGGCACTTCCTGGGCAACCTCTTCCACACGCCGCGCAGTCACCATGACGGCCTCGTTGATGCGCGACGGGGTCAGCGTGATGTCGATCTCCAGCGTCTGACCCGCGTCGAGCGTGATCCGGCGCGCCGGGCTCTCGAATCCGTCGAGCGTCGTTTCGACGCGGTACTGGCCGATCCCGAGCGGGGCGGCACGATACAACCCCTGGCCGTTCGTCACGGCTTCGATGGCGACCCCAGTCGCCTCGTTGACAATGCGAACCGTGGCTCCAGGAACGGCGGCTCCGGACGAGTCGCGCACGACGCCGGCTATCGCGCCGTTGCCGGTCTGGGCCTGGACGATGTGAGCAGGCGTGAGAATAGCGAGAAATAGTGCTACACGAAACCCCCTGGCCATTGATGCATGCATGACTGTCTGTTCTCCCTCTCCGAACGACACAACGTGAATCGACGGACGAGCGATCGACCGCGATCCGGGAATCGGTGTGAGGCCGGCGGATTGTCTAGGAGAAACAGCGCAAAACGTTCGTGCGTGGGAAATTCTTACCTAGCTGCCGCCGGCGAGATACACAAGCATCGACAACAGCTGTGCGGCGTCGCGCGGCGGAGAGGGGCAGACATCAAGACCCGACAGTTATAGCGGCAGGGTCGTGCCTCTGTCAAATGGCCGGGCAGCCGTAGCCGGCGGCCCGTAGCCGGATACACTGTGCTGATGAGCGAAAACGACCGGCCGAAGAGCGCGGTGGAACTTGCCATGGAGCGCCTGCGTCAGAAGGATGCGGACACCGGCGTTGTCGAACGGGCGCCAACGGAAGAGCAGAAAGCCGCGATTGCCGAGGCGCGCAGTCTGCGAGCCTCGAAGACGGCCGAACTCGAGATCCTTCACCGGTCGAAGATGGCGGGCCTCTTCGACCCTGCCGAGCGCGCGCAGGCCGAAGACGGGTACCGGCGAGAGCTTGCGCGGCTGAATGAGGACCTCGAACGGAAAATTGGAAAGATACGCGGAAAAGGGGATTGATTTCCCTGTCTACATTCCAGACAATGTGCTATCACATATCCTCGTGATGCAGAATACGAGGTTTTCGCGCCTTTTCGCAGTCCTGCAAAGGCTTGTTCCCTGACCCCCCTGTTTCCTTACGGCCCGGCACGTCTTGTGCATTTGGGCCCTCGGGATTCAGCCTATATGCGTGTAATACCCTGCAGGAGGATACACATGTCGCGACGATTTGGAATCCTGGCCCTTGTCGGTGCATTGATTTTGGTCACCGGCGAAGTACGGGCTCAGGGCCAGGCGGGGATGGAAGAGACCGTCCGCCCCGCTACTACGAGTATTTATGGAGACACCGGTCTCTGGTTCGTGCCGACCGGCGAAGTGCTGCGCGACGGAACGTGGTCGGTCAGTGGTTACCGGCTGAATTGGGACGTGCGTCAGGGCTTTACCGACATCTCCCACTTCGAAGGGACCTTCGCATACGGCATCGCCAACCGGGCTGAAATCTTTGGCGCCGTGCGATTCATTACCCGAATCGATCGCGATACGCGCCCCATTTTCGGGTTCGGCAACGACACTGTCGGCGGTGTCGACAACAACTACCCGTTCGTGCGAGAGGGCTGGATCGGCAATAAATTCGGCGACATTTTCATCGGCGGCAAGGTGAATATGCTGTCGGCCGCGCGCGAGAAGCCTGTGGCGTTCGCCGTCCGCGGCATGTTGAAGATACCAAGTGGCTCGGCGGACGATGGGGCCGGAACTGGCAAGCTGGGCGCCCAGATCGACTTGATCGTCAGCTCGGAAATCGCGAGCGTCGCGGAAGTCTCTGGCAGCATCGGATACCGGCACCGGGGTGATCCTGACGAATACAATCTCTCGAGTGGCATCCCGTTCGGTATCGGGGCGCAATTCCCGACGCGAAGCGCGCTGAAGTTCACGACCGAGTGGTGGGGCGAGATCTACAACAATGACCTGGTGACGCGGCTCGTCATCCCGCCGAACGCGCTTATTACAGGCGATGACCTCAGCATTGCGCCCGTCTTCTCGACCCTTCCACTGCAGTCGACACTCATGTTCGGTGCGACGTGGCAAATGCGGAATGGCTTCTTTGCCGGCGGCGGCATCGGCTGGTCGGCGAAAGCAGAAAAACGCGATAACTTCGGCATAGACAGCGACGACGATTTCGGCACGAAGTGGGGCTGGCAGGCCCGTCTCGGCTATCACCCGGGGGTGGCAGGCCGTCCGGTTCCGATCCCGCCGCCGCCGCCGCCACCGCCGCCAAAGCCGGTGCCCCAACACACGCTCACGGTCGACGCCGAGTGCAACCCGTGCACGGTCGAGGTGGGCGGGACGTCGAAGGTGACGGCAACGTCGATGGATTCAATTGGGTGCGTCATCACCTATCAGTGGAGCGCGCCGACCGGAACGTTCGCCAACGCAGCCCAGCAGAATACGGTCTGGACGGCGCCGAACACACCAGGCACCGTGCCTGTGACGGTGACGGGCACCTGCCCGAGCGACGGCATGAAGGCGTCCGACACCGTGAACATCAACGTCGTGCCCCGCGCCGTCAAGACGATCACGTTCGAAGACGTGTACTTCGACTTCGACCGCTACTCGCTGACTGACGCGGCGCAGCGCATTCTCGCGCAGGCCGTGGAAGCCATGCGGGCCGATCCGACGCTGCGCATCCGCATCGAAGGGCACACGTGCAGCATCGGCACCGCGGAATACAACCTGGCGCTGGGCGACCGCCGCGCGCGGTCGGTGCAGCAGTACCTCGTATCGAACGGCATCGCAGCCGATCGATTAACCACCGTCAGCTTCGGCGAAGAGCAGCCGAAGTACGACAACTCGCGCGAGGAAACCCGCCGGCTCAACCGCCGCGCGGCCATGACGGTGCAGCTCGTCTCCGGCAACTAAGGGGGAATGTTCTTATGACCCGCTACGTCAACATCGGCCTGGCTTGCACGCTGGCAGCCTTCCTTGGCGCCGCGATCGATCTCTCGGCGCAGGCGAAGCCGGCCACGCAACCGCAGTCAGGTACGACAACGAATCTAGGGACGGTTCGCATTCCGCGGGCCGTGAAAGCCGACGGCCAGGCGCTTGCCGCCGGGACATATCAGGTACGCGTCACCGAAACACCGGCATCACCCCCCGCTCCAGGACAAACGCCACAGCTTGCGCGCTGGGCAGAGTTCCTTCGGGGCGGTAAAGTCGTGGGACGCGAAGTCGTCACGATTGTGCCGGCCAGCGACATCAAGCAGGTCGCCGAGACGACGCTGCCTCCACCCGGCGGCTCGCGAGTGGAGGTCCTCAAGGGCGGAGACTATCTGCGGCTGTGGATCAACCGCGGGGGCAATCACTACCTGATTCACTTCAATATCTGATACTGGACGCACGGGGCTTCTGGCTTCAGGCTCCTGGCCTGAGGTCAGGAGCCCGAAGCCTGTCACCTTTCTGCATCACATTCCGTCACTTACCGGGCAGAGAAAACGGCGCACTCCTTGCACCTTCGCCGGACGCCATGCCACGACCAATCTGGAAGGGATCGATCGCCTTCGGACTCGTCTCCATCCCCGTCGAGCTTCACACCGCCGTGCGCGATCATCGGCCGAAATTCCGCATGTTGCACGCGAAGGACGAGTCGCCCATCCGCTACGAGCGCGTGTGTCAGCGCGATGGGAAGAGCGTCGCCTGGGAGGATCTCGTCAAGGGCTACGAATACGAGAAGGGCCGGTTCGTCGTCCTCACCAAAGAGGATCTGAAAGCGGTCGCGCTCAACAAGGATCGTGCGATCGACATTGTCGACTTCGTCAAGGCCGACCAGATCGACGATCGCTACTTCGAGACACCGTATTACCTGGCGCCCCAGAAGGGGTCGCATCATGCCTATGCGCTGCTGCGAGATGCGCTCGAAGAGTCGAAGCGTGTCGGCATTGCCAGAATCATCATTCGTGAAGCCCAGCACCTCGCGGCAGTCGAAGTCATAGACTCCGCGCTCGTCCTGACGCTGTTGCGCTATGCGGACGAGCTGGTGGACATCTCGCAACTCGAGTTCCCGGCGCGCGAGAAGGTGCGCAAAGCCGAGCTCGATATGGCGAAGATGCTCATCGAGCACCTCGCGGCCGAGTGGGATCCGTCCAAATACACCGACGAGTACCGCGACAATCTGATGAAATTGATCAAGGCTCGCATCAAAGGCGAAAAACCGAAGCTGCCACCAGCCGGGGCGCCGCCCGAAGGGAAGGTCGTCGATCTGATGGAGCGGCTGCGGCAGAGTCTCGAAGCCAGCCAGGGTTCGAAACGATCGCCAGGAGCGCGCAGGAAGAAAGGCAGGTCGCGGCACGCCGCGTGAGCCAATGTTTACTCTACCGAGGACGCTCGCTCTGGTCGCGTTGGCACTGGCGCTTTCAGCATGCCGGGAAACGGGCGATGTGCAGGTGACGTCGATCACGTTCGAAGGCGCGAACGCCATCAGTGAACGCGAGCTGAGAAACGTCATTACCACCCAGGAGAACGAGTTTCTGCCCTGGTCGCGCAGGCGCTACTTCGATCGCGCGGAATTCGATCGCGACGTGCGGCGCATCGAGGTGTTCTACGCCGATCGCGGCTTTCCCAATGCCAAAGTCGCGGGCGTGGACATCAAGCTGAACGACGCCAAGGACAGGGTCGCCATCACGGTGCGGATTAACGAAGGAGAGCCCGTCATTGTCGAGAGCGTCACCTTCGAGGGGCTCGCGGCGATTCCCGCCGACCATCTTGAGAGGCTTCAGTCGCGGCTGCCGATTAAGGCTGGTATGCCGCGCGATCAGCGGCTGATCCTGACTTCGCACGACATGGTGCTCGGCGAACTGCGCGACCATGGCTTTCCATACGGCAATGTGCGGATGCTCGAGCGCCCCGGGTCGAAGCCCTCGACAGTGCTGTTGGCCTTGTCGGCAGAGACAGGCCCGAAAGCGGTGTTCGGCCCCGTGACGATCGACGGGGAGGTATCGGTCGATGAAAACGTCATTCGCCGCGAGCTGGCTTTCAGCGAAGGCGATCTCTATCAAGTGAGCCGGCTTACCGAGACTCAGCGGCGGCTCAACATCCTCGAGCTCTTCCAGTTCGTCAACGTGGCGCCACGCCTTCCCGACGATCAGTCTCCGGAGGTTCCAATTGTCGTCACGGTCACCGAAGGCAAACATCGTCGCCTGGAGCTGGCGGCCGGCTACGGGACGGAAGAGGACGCACGCGGGCGCATCAGCTGGCGCCATTCGAACTTTTTCGGCGGCGCGAGATCGGGAGAGATCGTGGCGCGGGCGTCGACGCTCGAGCAGGGGCTGCGGGGCAGCTTCACCGAGCCGTACATCTTTCAACGAGGCCTGTCGCTGCAACTGTCAGGATTGACCTGGTGGGCCAACGAGCCGGTATACGAGTCGCGGACCAGCGGCGGCCGTGCGGTTGTCATCAAAGATCTCGGCCGGGCTCCGATAGGCGCGTCGCGGGGCGTCCGCAGCATCTTCAGTGCCGCGTTCATACAGCAGTTCGAGGACTACACGGTTGCCCAGGAGGTTCTCGGGGATCCCGCGTTTCGTGACGAGTTGATCGCACTCGGCTTGAATCCGATAACCGGGCGCGGTTCTGGTACGCAAACAGGGTTCGACATCGATTTCGACCGGAATACCGCGCAGCAGCCGCTCGATCCGGAGCAGGGATATATGGTGGCGGCTAGCCTGGAAGTGGCACGCCCCTGGTTGCGCGGTACATTCGATTACAGCGAACTGATGGGCGAAGCGCGCAAGTATTTTCCGTTTGGCCCGAGAGTCGTATGGGCCAACCGCGTCCGGTCGGCGACGCTCGCAGGGCCGAGCGCGTCGCTCATTCCATTCAACAAGCGCTACTTCGTCGGGGGCGCGACCAGCGTACGCGGGTGGGGCCGGTTTCAGATAAGCCCTTTGACACCCACAGGAGACCCCATTGGCGGACGCACCATGCTGCTGGTCTCTTCGGAGGTCAGGTTCCCCATCCGGGGAAACTTCGGTGCCGTGCTGTTTGTTGACGGTGGCAATTCGTGGTTGGACCCCTGGAGTGCGAAGTTGAACGATCTGCGATGGGCGGTGGGCCCGGGGATCCGGTATGACACGCCGATCGGGCCGCTGCGCCTCGATCTCGGCATCCAGCTCAATCCGATCGACGGTCTCGTGATCAACGGCACTGAGGAGACGCGGAAGTGGCGAGTACACTTCAGCATCGGCCAGGCGTTCTGAAGGCGCGCGCCTCGGCCAGGCGGGCTCTGCGACGGCTTTCGGGCTACGTCGCGATAGCCGTACTGTCTCTCCTTATCGTGCTGGGCGCCGGCGTGGCGGTGACACAGACGAGCTGGTTCAAGAACTGGCTGCGGCAAAAGCTGGTCTCGCAGGCCGCGCAATATCTCAACGGCGAGCTCACGATACAGCGCCTCAGCGGCAACCTCTTTACGGGCGTGGCGCTCGAGGGCGTGGCGTTGACCCACGAAGGACAGACCGCCGTAGCCATGGACAGGCTGACGGTCGCGTACAGCCCGCTCACGATGATTTCGGAGGGCGTCATCATCGACTCGATGGCGCTCGACAACCCGACGATTCTGATTCGGCGCGACGCCACCGGGTGGAACGTCGGCCGCTTGGTCAAGACGCGGCGGCCCGGCGGCCGGGGCGCGCCGCCGATCACGATGGAGGCCATCGCGATCAGGAACGGCCACGTCATTATCAGCGACCGCGGCCGCCTGGTGGACGATCTCACCCATCTGAACGCGGGCCTCCGCTTCGCGTACGAGAAGCCAGGCATTGCCGTTTCCATCACGCAGTTGTCGGCGAAGGCAGCCGAAACGAACATTCATGCGCTGGCAGGGCATCTCCGGTTCGATCGCGGTTCGATCGCGGTCCGCGACATGGCGATCGAGACCGATCGCAGCAATGTGCAGACGAGCGTCAGCTACAGTGGACCGCAGCAGCAGCTGCTCGACATACGACTGAAGGCCCCGCGTCTGTCGCTGCCAGAGCTCGGCCACTACGTCCGCCCGCTCGCCGGCATTCGCCTGGAACCTGCCGTCGATCTCACCGCTCGCGGCACGCTCGACGCGCTCAACATGAACGTGGACGTGGTCTCCTCGGCCGGGTCGGTGCGTGGTCCGCTCGTGGGTCACTTCGCCAGCGGGTCGCAACGCCTCGAAGGCCGGCTCGATGCTCGCGACGTCAACATGGCGCCGATTCTCAATCGCGATGAATGGAAGACGCGGGTTACAGGCCAGGCGCAGTTCAACTGGCGTTTCAGCCCCGCCCAGATTGATTTCACATTTACGAGTCCCCGTGTCGAAGAGTTCGGCTATCAGGCTGCGAACGTCGCGGCCAAGGGCGTGTTTCGGCCCGGGAGCCTGCGCTTCGATGCGAGCGGCGCCGCCTACGGTGCGACAGGGACCACCAGCGCAGCATTCCGTTTTGCGACGCCGTCGAGTCCCCTGACCTACAGCCTCGACGGGACGTTTCGCAACCTCGACCTGCGGCGTCTGCCCGAGCGCCTCGCGATGCCGAAGCTCGAGTCGCAGACGGCTGGCGCGTATCACTTCGAAGCGAGCGGCCGGAACTGGAGCGGGAGTGGAGAGCTCGAAGAATCGATTGTGGAAGGGGCTCGGTTCGAATCGGGAACGCTGCTTGGTATCGAGTCGCGCGACCGCCAGCTCAGCTACTCGGCGAGCGGCAATGTGGAATGGCTCAACCCGCGACGCTTTGGGGCGCCTCTCAAAATGAAGTGGCTCGACGACGAGCGCCTGGAGGGATCGCTGACGGGTACGTTTGCCTTCGAGGGCAGTGGCCGGACCATCGACGATCTCGTGCTGGACACCAACGCGTCGCTCGTCGGCTCCACGCTCGGCGGTGTGCAGTTTCCCAGCGCCGATGTCGACTTTCAGATGGCAAACCGGGAAATTCGCGCGAACTTTGCCGGTCCGTTCGAGGGCCTGCCTGGGCGGATGCTTGCCGACCGGAAAGAGTTCGTCGATACCGCCTTGAACGGCTCGGCCGACATGAGCGTTCGGGTCACGATTCCAGAGACCGCACCAACCGAGCTCCTGGAGCTCACGGGTACGACAACCCTCGGTCCGTCGACGATTGCCGGAATGGCGATCGATTCGGGGCAGGCCACAGGCTCGTTCGTGGATCGAACTGCTGATATCAAGCAGCTCGTTCTGACAGGACCGGACGTCAAGGCGAGCGCCGCTGGAGTCTTTGCGTTCGGAGACAGGGGCACGTCGAACCTCGCATTCGACGCCGCCGTTTCGAATGTCGAGCCTCTCGCCAAGCGCTTCAATCGCCCGTTGGCGGGGTCCGTGCACATCGTCGGAGATGCGACGGGCCCGGCCTCGGACATGACGATTACCGGGACGTTCGGGGGCTTTCGGCTGCGTTATGGTGCCAACGTCGACGCGCTGACGCTGAAGAGTCTTTACACGGTGCAGCTGCCGGACTTCAACATCGAACAGGCGCGGATTCAGGCAGACACGGAAGCCACGTTCGTCAGCATCGCCGGCCGCCATCTTCCACACATCTCGGCGAAGACCCAGTACGAACAAAAACAGCTCGTGTTCGACCTCAATGCCACGGAAGAAGCCCGGACGCTCGCTCTCGGCGGGAATGTGATCTTTCATCCCGATCACGACGAGCTGCACTTGCGCGCGCTGGACCTCACCGTAGGGCAGACGCAGTGGTCGCAGCCGAAGGGGCAGGAGGCCACGGCGCGGCGCACGGGCGATTCGCTCACAGTGGACAATTTCATTCTGCAGCGCGGCGAACAGCGGTTGACCGCGGCCGGGACGGTCGCGATTGGCACTGGATCGGCGAATGTGGCCAACGATCTGAACGTGCGCATCGAGAACCTGCAGGTGCAGGACGTCAACGAGCTGCTGTTGGGCAATCGGGCGCTCTCGGGAGTCGTGAATGCCAATGCAGAAATTCGAGGCACCCGAAACGAGCCGGTCGTTCAGTCGGAGTTCGCGCTCACCGGTGGCGCGGTCGATGGAGTGCAGTTCAACGCCCTCACCGGGAAAGCCCGCTACTCAGGTCGCGCCGTGGACGTCGATGTCCGGCTCGAACAGACGCCTCAGGCGGTCTTGACCGCCGTCGGCACTGTGCCGGTTCCCAAGGGCCCCGGCAACACGACCCGAGCGCAGGAAATCGATCTCGCGATCAAGAGCACACCCATCGACATTGCGCTGCTCCAGCCAGTCACGACGCAGGTGACGAAGCTGAGCGGCCAGTTCACGGCCGACGTACGGGTCGCCGGCCCCCTCGAGGCGCCGCACATGAGCGGGCTGGTCGAAACGACCAACGCCGGCTTTACAGTGGTGCCAACGGGTGTGACATATACGAATGGCATTGCGCGTCTCATGTTCGAAGGCGATCGCCTGCTGATCGATCGATTCGAGGTGAGCGACGACGATCAGGATCGGCTCGTCGCGATCGGCGAGCTCGGCATCGCCCGGACCGGCGTGAAGGAAATGAATGTGCAAGTGTCGGCGACGCGGTTTCAGCTGCTCGGCAACGAGTTCGGCAATATCGAGGTCGAAACCGACCTGCGCATTACGGGCAATCCGGCGAAACCCAGCGTGACTGGGGAAATACAAACTCGAGCGGGACGGCTCGAAGTGGATCAGATCCTCGATCAGTGGGGAAGAAGCCCCTATCGCACCACCCCGACGGTGGCGACCGAAGTGGAGTCAGCCGCTGCTGCTCAGACGACCGGCGACGACCTGCAAGTCGGCCCTTACGACAACGCCACGATCGACGTGCGGCTGCGGCTGCCCGACGATCTCGTGCTGCGCGGCCGCAACATGCACGCCAGCTTTTCGCGGATTGGCCTTGGCGATATGAACATAACGGTGGGCGGCGACCTGCAGATCCGGAAGGCACCAGGTGGTCAGGCCGACCTCTTCGGCTCGGTCAACGTCGTACGCGGCTTCTACGACTTTCAGCGACGCCGATTCGAGGTCATGCGCGACAGCCAGATTCGCTTTCAGGGCACCCGGCCGATCGATCCCGCGCTGCAGGTGGACGCTCAGCGCATGATTACCGGCGTGACAGCGATCGTGAATATTCGAGGCACCGCACGGCAGCCGCTGGTTCGACTCTCGAGCCAGCCGCCGCTCGACGAAGCCGATGTGCTGTCGCTTATCGTGTTCAACCAGCCGATTAACCAGCTCGGCCAGGGCGAGCGCCTGAGGCTCGCCGAGCGTGCTGGCGGCCTGGCAGTGGACTACCTGGCGTCACCGCTGGCCAATTCGATTGCGGACGCGCTCAATCTCGACATCTTCGAGCTTCGCGCGACGGGCACCGAAAGCGGCCGCCCGTCGATCGCGCTCGGCGAGCAGATCGGTTCGCGTCTGTTCGTCTCGTTTCGTCAGGGGTTCGGGGCGGAGGATTTCAGTCAGTTTTCCTTCGAGTATCGCATCACCGAGATGTTGCGGCTCGTCAGTACTGTTACCCAGCTCTCGGCGAGGTCTCCCCGGTCGCAGCAGGTCGACATGACAGGGGTCGATCTAATTCTGACAATTACCTATTGATCCCGGTTGTTATGATTCCCGACAGGTGACCGCCATAGTGGTCAGTCCGACGTCGCCCAGTTTCGTCATTGGGGCCTTCCACGCCATTTCCGGCCCCTCAAAAACGGCAAGTCCCTTGCTTTGGTAGCCGTTGGGAGTACAACCATGGTTATCGATAACGTTTTTGGTCAAACCTTTTATCGGATCGTGGTTGGGATTTGTCGTCATTTCGCCAGGGTCGTCTGCGGTATGCACGGGCACGTCATCATGCTGCATTTCGCGCCGAATAAGCTCTCACTACAGTGCACGTTGTGCGGCTATGAGACTGAAGGCTGGGAGGTTGGCCAGCCTATGACGGCTCGCCGCCAGGCGAATAACCTGCAGGCGCGCCCCGACCGGCGCCGTACTCTGCGTCCGCTGCCGACCAGCGCGCGTCTGGCTTCATAGGTTCGGGGGACTAGTAATGGTTGATCTGACGACGACTAATGTCTGGCTGGCCATACTGGCCATAGTGGGTTTGGTTGAGTTTGTCCTGATCTGCGTCGCTGGCTTTTTCGGCTACCGGATGTATCAGAGGGCCATGGCGACCCTCGAGACGGTCGAGCGGGTGCATATCGCCCCGCTGCACGCCCGTGTCAACGGTATCCTCGACGAGGTGCAGACTATTACCTATAACGTCAAGCACGCGCAGGAGTCGGTGTCCGACGCGGTCAAGCACATGACAGGAACCGGCAGTGCCATCGGTTATGCTGTGAGGTCGCGCACGTGGCCCATCCTCGGCATCATCAAGGGTTTGAGGACCGCCGCCGCCGTCGTGATGAAAAACGGCCGGAAAGACCACGCCGACAGTCCGTACGGCGCTCTGTAAGCTTTTACTGCACTCATTTTCGCCAATTCCCCGCCAATTCTGGGTTTCGTACAGGTACGAGCGTTGCAATGCGGACGCTTGACCGGATTCCTTTCCGGATCCTCAGTACCGCTCCCATCTATGCGGAGCAACCACAAAGCTCGGGAGGCGTCCGACGGACGCCTCCCCTCGCCTCTTTCAAGCAGATGACGATTGGGGCGGCCCTTGGCCGTTGAGGAGTGCGAAGAATGAATGATGACGGCGCCGGCAGGAATCGATAGCATGAAGGGGACAAGCTTCAGACCGATGTCCGGCCGTACAAAGTCCAACGTTCCAGCGACTCGGCCTTCCGAGCGGCGAAACGATCCCGTCAAGCGGCAGACGAGCGAGGTCGACGGGTTTTCAGACGACTACCTGAGCGTCGTGGCGCACGATCTGCGCGGATCGCTGAACAGCATCATCGGCTGGGCCGAGCTGATCAAGCGCAAGGCACTGAACGAAGCCGGCAACGTCAGGGCAGGCGAGACCATCATTCGCCAGGCCAAGCAGCAGCTCGATCTCGTCAACGAGGTCGTTGACACGTGGCGCCTGCTGTCGGGCAATCTCCAGTTGAAGCTCGCGCCGGTAGACGCCAAGGAATTGGTGAATGGGGCGGCCTATGCGGCGAAGGAAGCCAACAGCAAAACCGTGTCGTTCGACTTCCAGCTCGAAGCCCTTCCGGCGCCGCTTCTCGCCGATGGCGCGCGCCTTCGGCAGGCCCTGATTGGATTGCTCAACAGTGCAATCCACTTTGCGCCGGAGAATGGTGTCGTCCGGATCTGCCTGAGGCCGGTGGAGGGCGGCATGGCTGAGCTCACCGTGCACGATTCGGGCGTGGGCGTGGATCCGGAAGCCCTGCCGTATCTGTTCAGCCGGCAGCGGCCCCAGGACCCCGGCAAACATTCCGCGCGGGCCAAGTACGGACGCGGGCTCGGGCTCATCCGGGACATCATCGATCTCCACGGCGGCACGATTAAGGCCGAGACCGAGGACGCCGGCGTCACCTTCCGCGTGATGCTGCCCCTGCAGGCCGCGCCAAGTGCGGTACACGTCGACAGAGTGCGAGAGGTCAAGGAAAGCTCGCGCGCGGAGCTGCGTTCGCGTCTTGCCGGCACGCGCGTCCTCATCGTCGACGACGACCCCGATGCCCGGGAAGTGGTCGCAGCCATCCTCCGGCACTACGGCGCCTCCGTGATTGTGGCCACGTCCGTGTCGACCGCGCTCGTCGCGCTCCGCCGCGAGCAGGTTGACGTGATGGTGGCGGATTTGGGGATGCCCGTCGAGGACGGTTACGACCTGATTCGCCATGTCCGCAGCTCGGAAATCGACAAGATTGCGCGGATGCCGGCCGCGGCCCTGACCGCGTATACCACCGAGGAAGATCGCGATCGTGTGCTCGCCGCGGGCTTCCAGTTTCATCTCGCCAAACCGGTGGATCCGGCTGTGCTCGTTGCCACAGTCGAGCGCCTCCGGGGGGAGACGCTCTCGGTGCATTAGCGCGTCCTGGTTTTATACACTTTTGCGTCCTGCCCCCTCCGCCCTCCCGTCGTTCTGCCACATATCGCACTAAAATATTGACGTATACTGCCGAGCCGCATCATTAGGAGGCATATTGCATGGCCGTTGAACGAGCTGCTGGCGGCTCCAGTCTTATCGATGTCCTCGATCGAGTCCTCGACAAGGGCATCGTCATCGATGCCTGGGTTCGCGTATCGCTCGTCGGTATCGACCTCATCACAGTCGAGGCACGTGTCGTCGTCGCGTCGATCGACACGTATCTGAAATACTCTGAGGCCGTCGGCCAGTCTGTGCCGGTCGCGCGACCGGCGCTCGAGTCCCGGGCCTACGACGAGCTCGCAGCCGAGAATCAGGCGCTTCGGGCCGAGCTGAGCAATAGAGCTGCGCGGCAGCCGGCGCGGCGCCGACGTCGCGGAGCATAAGCATCAATGGCGAAAAAGACGACCAGGATGAAAGTGCGCCGCGCGGTGAAACGTGCGGTGCCGCCTGCGAAGACGATGACCAAAGCGCCCCGCGAGAAACCGGCGTCGCGCCGGACGGCGTCGTCGGAGGTGTCGGCAGTCGACAGCGCACGGGGAAAGTACGTCTACTGCGTCATTCAGTCGGCTGATTCGCTGAAGTTCGGGGCTGCCGGCATCGGCGACAACGGCTCGGAGATTCATACGGTGCACTATCGCGACCTCGCCGCCGTCGTCTCGGACGTGCCGCTCGGCATCCTCGACTCGACACGCGAAAACGTGCTCGCGCACGAGCGGGTCAACGAGATTGTGATGCGCGATCACACCGTCATCCCGATGTCGTTCGGCACGATCTTCAAGACGAAGGACGACATCGTCCAGCTGCTGCGTTCCGCCTACGACGCGTTCGGGGACGTGCTCTCCAAGATGCGCGACAAGATGGAGTTCGGCCTGAAGGTGCTCTGGGATCGCGATTCGATCGTGAAGGACATCGAAGACGAAGACGAGGGCATCCACCGTTTGAAGAATGAGATCGCGCTGCAGAAGGGTTCGACATACTTCGCGCGCATGCAGTACGGCCGGGCGATCGACGCGGCGCTGCAATCGAGATCGGAACGGTACGGCACCGAGATTCTCGACCGTCTCCGCGACGTTGCGGTCGCGTCTCGCATCAACAAGCCGATCGGCGACAAGATGATTATGAACGCCGCGTTTCTCGTCTCGCGCGATCAGGAAGCGGCATTCGACACGCGCGTGAAGTCGATCGCCGCCGAGCACGACAAGCTCACCTTCAAATACACGGGTCCCTGGCCACCGTACAACTTCGTCAACATCAGGTTGAAACTGGAAAGAGTCTGATGTTTCTGCTCGACAGCCTCCTGATCAACGGCATTTCCTTCGTGCTCGACAAGGTTGCGACGATCGCCGATCAGGAGTTGAACGATCCCGCCCGCCAGAGCGAGCGGTTGCTCGAGGCGCAGATGCGGCTCGAAGCGGGGGAGATCGGCGACGAGGAGTTCGCCGCGATCGAGGCGGACGTGTTCGAGCGGATCCGCGAGATCAAGGCACGCACGCAGACCACCGAAGCGATCGTTGACGAAGAGCATCGCGTGGCCGGAGTCGAAATCACCATCGACGACGACGTGTCGTGAAGACGTCAGCCACCTACGTGTTCTGCCTCGTCCAGTCGGCGCGCATGCCTTCGCTGCGCGGCGTTCCGGCTGGCGTTCCAGGCGCCGGCGCGCCCCGGCTCATCTCTGTTGATCAAGACATCTGGGCCGCCGTGGCCGACGCGCCCCTGGAGCGCTTTGCAGCGGATGCGCTGCAGAAGGAGCTGCAGGATGTCGAGTCGATTTCGCGGCACGCGCTCGCGCACGCGTCGATCGTCGAGTTCTTCTTTCGGCGCGCGCCGGTGATTCCGCTGAAGCTGTTTACCCTGTTCTCGAGCGACGATACCGCCCGCGCCCATCTGCAGGCGCGGCGGAAGCAGTTGTCGCGCATGTTTGCCGGGCTGGGCGGGCTGGAGGAATGGGGCGTCCGCATTATTGCCGGGCAGGTCCAGGCAGAGTCGGCGCGCACGCTCTCCAGCGGCCGCGACTACCTTCAAGTGAAGAAGCGGCTCCAGCACCAGACGGCCGCCCCCCCGCGCGCGACCCTGCGGGCGGTCAACGGCGCCCTGACGGCGCTCGGCCGGATCGCCTCAAGAACGCGGAAGGAAACGTTTCCTCCACCCGGCAAGGGGCGTCCGTTTGTCACGGGCGCCTCGTTTCTGGTGAAGGTCCAGCGCCGAGCGGCTTGGAAAAAGGCGGTCAGCAAGGCGACGGTGGCGCTGGCTGGACAGGGACATCACGTGGAGGTGAGCGGGCCCTGGCCGCCGTATCATTTCGTCAGCACCTAAGATGGCCCGCCGGAAATCAGCGAAGCACTCCGGGGACTGGCTGTTCCCCAAGGTCGCCCCGTCCGAGGAGATCGCCGAAGAGTCATCCCTTCTTGACGTCCTCGACAACGTCTTGAACAAGGGCGTTGTTCTGAACGGCGATGTGGTTCTCGGCGTGGCGAATGTCGATCTGATCTACGCCAAGCTCTCGGTCCTGCTCGCAGCGTTCGACAAGGTGACCAGGGACCCCGTCTTCAAACCCGTTGCGGCCGGCCCCCGGAAGAAGCGGAGACGACAGTCGAAGCGCTGACGGTATTGATTGTGCAACCGACCGGCCGCATGACTGCACATCAGAAGACACCGGAAAAACCCGAATCAGATCCCCGCGATCGTAAGCCAGCAGACGAAGCGCCGGCGACGCCGACCGACGAGCCGCCGCCGGTTCCCGTCCACGATCCGCCGGTCTCGGAGCCGGAAGCGCCGTACACGGTGAACAAACACGACATAGTGAACAAAGACGACATCAGGAGATGACTCTGTACTCCTTCTGTACGCCCGGCACGTACCGGGCCGAGCGGCGAGATGGCACACACCGTGCTTCTTCTTCGTTCAGTTAACTGGAGGATGCGATGCTTTGGACACTCTTTCTCGTCTTGGTCGTCCTGTGGATGCTCGGCGTGGTCAGTTCCTACACCATGGGCGGCTTCATCCATGTCCTGCTGGTTCTCGCGATAATCGCGCTGCTGGTGCAACTGATTCAGGGCAGACGGGTCGTCTGAAGGAGATCGCCGTGGACAAAGATACACAACTGTCGAAAGTGCTCGTGGGCGCAGCGATCGGGGCCGGGTTCGCGTTTCTGTTTCTCACGTCGAGGGGACACCGGCTTCTCGATGACGCCGAGCCCTGGTTCGACGGCATGATTCGAGATCTCCAGCGGCTGCGGAATGCCGCCTACAAAGCGCGCGAAGCGATCGACGAAGGTAAGCGCTCGTTTGCCGCCGTCTCGGACGCTGTTCCTTTCGTCCATCACAAAGACACGAACTGGCCGAGGGAATCGCAACACTAAAAGGGAACGGGAACCTTCTCGAAGGATCGCGATCGAAAAGGTTCCCGTCCGTCTCTACTCTTCCTCAACGTCGAAGTCTTCCATTTCACCATCGTCATCCAGCTCTTCATCGTCTTCGAAATCCTCGTCATCATCGGCCATTTCGAGCTCCTCGTCCGCGTCGCGCGGGACGGTGCGCTCCTCGTCCGGAACGTTCGTTTTCTGGGGCATGGCGAGTCACCTCCATGTCGAAGTACGCAAGAACGTTGCCCTGAGTGGGGACACAGAGATCACTGAGCGACGGAGGGCACAGAGAGTTTCGGATCGAACGAATTCTCGGTGGCCTCGGTTCGCTCTGTGACCTCTGCGTCCCTCACAGAGGAACGAGGCTTGCTGAAGTAAGGGTATGCTCAGATTCGCTGCAATCTTTCTGATCGTCGGCCTCATGGCCGCCCTGCTTGGATTTACGACGATCGCCGGGGCGTCGTTCGCCATCGCAAAAGTGCTCGCAGGGATTTTCCTCTTCATGTTCCTGGTCGTGCTGGTGTTCGCCCTGTTTTCGGCGCGCACTGCATGACGAGCGCGCGGCCGAAGGGCTTCAGGCTCCGGACTCCGGACTCCCGGCTGAAGCCTGGAGCCCGAAGCCCGAGTGCGTCAGAAGCGGAAAGCCGCTCCGACGTCCCACTTCCAGAAGTCGAGATCCCCGAGATTGAAGTCCACGCCGTTGCCGGGATTGCCGTCTGTCAGCGTCCGGAAGTAGCGCAGGTCGCCGCGGACTCCGACGTGCTCGCTGAAGAAGGCCATCACCCCGCCGCCGAAGTTGATGGCGAAGTCATTCGAGCTGAATCGGTCGAAGAGCTCCGATTGCCTTGCCGATGTGCGGAACAGGCCTGCGCCGCCTGTGACATACGGTCGTACCTGGCCGCCCTGGTCCGCATTGCCTATGGGAATGCCGATGATGAGGTTACCCATCAGACTGGCTTGTGCGATGTCCGGATTGTTCAGTGTGTCCTGAACGAATTCCGGTGTGAAGTTGAATCCGAGTTCCGCGCCGAAGATGCCGCCGCCCATGAACGCGGCGGAGCCGCCGAACGACATTTGATGCCCTGAGGTGTTGTTCAGGTCGCCTCCGAACAGCGAGCCGACATACGGCGTCAGCACGACATCGGCACGAGCCGGCGCGACCGGCACAAGAAGTAACAACGCCAACGTGCACGCGATTCCAAGTCTCATCTTCACTCTCCTCCTGTTGTGTTAGCGATCCCGATCGAACCGTGGCCTGTTGCCGGTTTTCTGCGGATCCACCAGCGCCGGCATCGCATCGTCTTCCCGAGCTTTTCGAATGTTCTCGTTCGCTTCTCGAAGGTCCTTCGTTTTCCCCTTAGCACCGCCCGAAGATTTCGCAGTCA
Source organism: Vicinamibacterales bacterium (assembly GCA_963782595.1). GTDB lineage: Bacteria > Acidobacteriota > Vicinamibacteria > Vicinamibacterales > JAMQPK01 > JAMQPK01. The sequence goes on from CAWAKJ010000001.1 coordinate 1,107,789, forward strand.
CTCGGCCGGTGTCCTGTTCGTCCTGGCTGCGTGGTTTCACCCCATGCCTCCTAGTCGTCGACGCGCAACGCATTGGCGACGCTCTTGACGCCAGTGATGTTCATTGCGAGGTCGTTAATCTTCCGGCGCTCGTCTTCGTTTCTCACCGTCCCGGTTACGCTGATGTCGCCGTTGCTGACCAGAAAGCTAATCTCGCGGTCTTTCAGTCGTGGGTCTTCGGCGATCGCACGATTCAGCTCGCGCCGAATCGTGCGGTCTGTTTCGTTCTCCGGAACGGCCACCGCTGGTATGTCTTTCTGATCGCGCCCGATGGGCTCGTTCGCGGCTACGGGCGCTGCCGGCGGCTGTGATTCCTGCGTTTCAGTGTTGGCCCCACAGGCCGCGATGACAGCAGCAACGGCAACGAGGGCAAGAGAGGACCGCACCATGGCTGTTACATTACGTAGCAAACTCCGGGCCCTTGTGAGATGTGAGTGATACGATCACAGGAATTGCGTTTTGGTGGACAACGGCGTGCACCCGTTGTCCTGAAATTGTCCGGCGGTCGATAAACATCGTATGCGTGGGGCCACGCGCAGATTGGCACGTGACTTGAAGTAGACACGCAGAGTCATTCCGTCACTGAAGGAGGAGTCGGCATGTACGAACCACATTACGATGAAGAAGAGGCAGGCGGCGGCGGGTTTCTGATCGGGCTGCTGTGTGGAACGGCGCTCGGCGCCGCTATTGGGTTGATGTTTGCGCCGAAGGCAGGCGCGGAGTTCCGCCAGAAGATTTACGACTCAACGGGCGACATCCGCAAGAAAGCGTATGAGACCTACGGTCAGGCGAGTGAGCAGGTCAACCACATGGTCGAGAAGGGCCGTCAGGCCGTCGACCGCGGCCGCGAAGCATTCGATCACGCTCGGCAGACTGCGACCGGACAAGGCGGAAACGGCAGTCCCAGCGATTACGGAAGCCAGACGCGCGGAGGCGGGTCGGACTTCAATGTCGGAAACCGGACACCTGGCGGCATCTAGGGCTGCGCAGGTTTTTTGTATGCCGGCTCTCGAGAAGAGGGGTCTCGGACCCCTTTTCTCACGGAGCTGTTCACTGGACTGCACTTAGAGCCCTTCTGAGCCCTCTCTCAAAAACCTGACGGTTCGTTTCCGATCCGGCACAGCACGTGCATTTTTACCGGCAGATGCCCGGATTTCACGACATTAGGGTATTGATTTAATACAACTTGTCGTAGGAATATACACTTCAGAGTTGGAGAGTGAACAAATGGCGACCCGTGTACTAATCATCGATGACGACCGGGACACCGCTGATTTCTTGAAATTGCTGGTTGAGCCCCGCGGGGATTTAGCCAGAACGGTGTCCGATGCGGCCCAAGCCCGCGAAATCTTGCGATCGTGGCGGCCCGAGGTCGTTCTCATGGACCTGATGCTTCCCGACGCCGACGGCATCGACCTTCTGAAGGATTTCAAGGAGGCGAGTCCTGAGACGCAGGTCATCATGGTCACCGGTTACGGCAGCGTGCCGAAAGCCGTTGAGGCGATGAAGGCCGGTGCGTTCAGTTTCATCGAGAAACCTGTGGACGCCGACGTCCTGCTCGTCATGCTGGACAAGGCCACTGAAAAACTCCAACTCTCGGCCGAGAACAAGCGGCTCAAGGAAGAACTGCGCGATCACACCAGCTTCGCGAACATCGTCGCGCGCAGCGACAAGATGCGGCAGCTGTTTCATCTCATCAAGTCTGTCGCGCCGACCGACGCGAGCGTGTTGATTCACGGCGAAAACGGCACCGGCAAAGAGCTCGTGGCCAGCGCGATTCACGAGCACAGCAAGCGGAAGAAAGGCCCGTTCATCAAGATCAACTGCGCGGCGCTGCCAAGCGAGCTGATCGAATCCGAGCTGTTCGGCCACAAGCGCGGCGCGTTCACCGGCGCGGTGTCGGACAAGACCGGTCTGATGGAACTGGCCGACGGTGGCTCCCTGCTGCTTGACGAAATCGGCGAGATGCCGGCCGCTCTGCAGGTGAAGCTGCTGCGCGTGCTGCAGGATCGCGAGTTCCGCCCGGTCGGCGGCAGTCGCGTGATCCAGCCGAATTTCCGGCTCGTCTGCGCGACCAACATCAATCTCGACGCGGCGCTCGGCGAAGGGAAGCTGCGCGAAGACCTGTACTTCCGCATCAACACCGTGACGTTGGCCATTCCGCCGTTGCGCGACAGAACCGAAGACATTCTGCTGCTGGCCGAATACTTCCTCGATCGCTTCTCGGGGCAGCATCAGCGCAACATCCGTTCGATCAAGCCGGAAGCGGCGAAAGCGCTGCTGCGGTATCGCTGGCCGGGCAACGTGCGCGAGCTCGAGCACGTGATCGAGCGCGCCGTCATCGTAGCCGAGAGCACCGACATCACGTTGGAGGATCTGCCCCCGACTATCCGCGATGCCGAGCGTCTGCCCAATCAGACCGGCTTTGTGATCCCGCCGCATCACACGCTGGAGGAGATCGAGAAGCTGGCCATTCTGCAGACGCTGGAGCGGACGCGCGGCAACAAGCGAAAGGCCGCAAGCATCCTCGGCGTGTATCGGCCGACTCTCTACAACAAGCTGAAGAAGTACAACCTCCTGGAGACGCAGGAGCGCGCGCCCCGCGTGCAGACGCCGGCCGCGCCCGCGCCAGGGCAGGCCAACCCGGGTGCCGCGATGCCGAATCCACCGGCTGCCCAGGCCCCCCAGGCGCCGCCGACATTCAAGCCGCCGGCACCTGAGGTGTGAAGTGTCATGGCTGATCGCAGATGGATGATGGCAGAGAGTACATTTTGCCATCTGCCATCTGCCATCTGCCTTGACGGGCAGCGGATCCCTATGCCGCCCGTGCTCGTCATCGAGCATTGTTGACGACGATATCGAGCCTGCCAATGGGCGCGCAGCGTGCGCTCAACAGTTTTCGCGGAAAATCCCGACAGCGGCACGTCGCCGGGAATCAGCAGCGCTGGCGTGGGCAGGCACACGAAGGGGCGCGGCCCGACTCCCGCGGTTTGCGCGCGCCTCGAATTGCGGCCGTGGCTGCGTTTTGGACGTCTCTTTGGGTAATAGGACTGCCGTGGGTGTAGTCGCGCGAGTCGGGCCGGGATATACTCCGATGCTTCGTCCAGTGTCGTTCGAACGCGTCACGCGGACTCTGGTGAGTATTGACGTCCACTATGCCTAACGAATCCATCCAGGTTGGCCAGGCTCGAGCGAGCGGGCTCGTCGATGTACTTGATCGCGTACTCGACAAAGGGCTGGTGATCGCCGGCGACATCAAGATTTCCATCGCCGAGGTTGAGCTGCTCACCGTGCGCATCCGCCTCATGGTGTGCTCGATCGACAAGGCCGAGCAGATTGGTCTGGACTGGTGGCGCCACGATCGCCATCTCACGATGGGCAGCGATGAACTGGTCGTGGAGAACGAGCAGCTGAAAGAGCGCATTCGCCGGCTGGAGCAGCAACTCGAGGCCGTGCCGGGCACGGCGCAACGAGCGCCCCGGCTGCGTGCCAAGCGGCTGGATCGCCGGTAGGGGATGGGAAATCTGTGATCGCAATCAGATTCTAGATTCTAGATTTTAGATTCTAGTTACGGAGGACAGGGAATGGCCGTTGAACGCGCCGCAGGCGGTTCGAGTCTTATCGACGTTCTCGATCGGGTGCTCGACAAAGGGATTGTCATCGACGCCTGGGTGCGCGTCTCGCTCGTGGGCATCGACCTCATCACCGTCGAGGCGCGCGTGGTGGTTGCGTCGATCGATACCTATCTGAAGTATTCCGAAGCGGTCGGTCAATCCGTGCCGGTGGCGCGTCCCGCGCTCGAGTCGAGACCGTACGACGATTTGGTGGCAGAGAATCAGGCGCTGCGGGCAGAATTGAGCGGCGCCGGTGTGCCTGTGACCGGCGCACGCACCGGCGTCAGCCGGCGACGTGCTCCGCGTGTGTGATGGTTCATGGCCATGGCCCGGGAGTCCGTGGGGATTGTGGCGCGTTCGACGGTGTCAGCCGAAGCCAAGCTGGCGCTTGTCGAAGAACTGCAGCGCTGCTCTGACGCCTCGACGGGGGCGCAAAGCGCGGCGGAGTGGCTGCTCGCGCACTCGGCTGCAGAACGCGCGGTGTTTGCCGCACCCGACCATACCCGCGGCACCCTCATAGGCATCGCCGGGGCTGGCGTCACACTGCGCCAGGTCAAGCGGTTCGCGCTGCAACTCGACGACACCGGAAACCCTCTCGTCAGCGCCCTTACCAACGGATCGGCCGTGTCGTTCCACAGCGCGCGCGAAGCGCGTGTGCCGCTGCTCGGTGACGGTCCATTCACGTCGGTCAAAGTCGGTGGAGGATCGGCAGACGACCCACCGCTGGGTCTCATGCTCATCAGCCCGGCGACCGACCTGTCTCCTGCCAACGTGCAGTGGGTTGCCGATGCACTGAGCCGTTGCCTGCAGCGCCTCGGGGCGCCGACGGTGGCATTCGGCGACGAAGACCCGCGTCTTCGGCGCGAGCACGCGCTGCTCTTCAACATCATCAACGCCGCGACCGACCCGATCCTGTTCACGAATATGGAAGGGCAGCTCATCATCGCCAACACGCGGGCGGAGATGCTGTTTACCGCTCCGGACGATGTCAGCGAGGGCCGCAGGCGGGCGGTCCAGCTGAACAACATGTTCTTCTCCGCGGCGCTCTCTCGTACGGCGCTGGGCGAAGGAGAGGCGGGGCGCCGCGAGCTGCTGCTGGTCGACCCGACCGAAGGATCGGATCTGCTGTTCGAGCTGCTCAGCACGGTCGTGAGCGATCCGCGCGAAGGCACCGGGGTCGTGTCGATCCTGCGCAACATCACGGACCTGCGCATGGCGACCCGGCAGATCGACGAGAACTACGTCAGGCTGCGCGCGGCCGAAGCCGAGGTGCGCGCGGAACGGGATCGATTGAACCTGCTCATCGATTCGGTCGCCGACCCGATCATCGTGACCGATCAGGAAGGCGAAATCTCGCTGATGAACAATCCCGCCGAGCGCCTGTTCACGGTTGTGCCGGGATCGGGCGAAGACGCGCAACGAATCGTGCGCGCCAACGATGCCCACTTCACGTCTTTCGTGTCGGGCCTGTTGTCCACCGGCTGGGAGACGACGCGGCGCGGTGAGATTGCGCTGGTCGATCCCAACACGGGAAAGCTCGTCCCTGTCGAGGCACTCGCCGCGAAGATGCTGTCGGAGGTTGGCGAGCTGACCGCGATCGTTACTATCCTGCATGACCGCACGGAAGCGATCGAACGAAACCAACTGTACGAGCAGTTGAAGCTGGCGTCTGAGGAGCTCGAAGGCAAAGTCAGGGAAGCCACCGCCGAGCTGGCCAATCAGAACGAGCTGCTGCGGCGCCAGGCGCTCGAGCTCGAGCAGGCATCTGCGGCGAAGTCGCAGTTCCTGGCCAACGTCTCGCACGAGCTGCGCACGCCGCTCAACGCCATCCTCGGATATGCCGCGATGACGCTGCAGGGCGTGTCGGGCGAGTTGTCCGCGTCGCAGCGGCGCAACCTGTCGCGCATCGACGCGAATGCGAGGCACCTGCTGACCCTCATCAACGAAATTCTCGACATCACGCGCATCGAAGCCGGCCGCATGCCCATCCAGATCGTGGCCTTCAACCTCACGGAGTTGGTACGAGAGGTCACGACCGAGCTCGAGCCCATCATTGCGAAGTCGGGCCTGCAGGTTGTCTGCAAGCTGCCCTCGGACCTGCCGAGCTTGCGCACCGACCGGCAGAAGGTGAAGCAGATTCTGGTCAACCTTTTGAGCAACGCGCTCAAATTCACGCCGAAGGGCAGCATTACGATCAAGGCGCAAATGACGGCCAAGCACACCGCATCGGTATCGGTTATCGACACCGGCATCGGCATCCCCAAAGGGGACCAGGTGAAGATCTTCGAGGACTTCCGTCAGGTCGACAGCACTCCGCGCCGGGCATACGGTGGCACGGGTCTTGGTTTGTCGATTTGCCGGCGGCTGACCGCGATGCTGCGCGGCAGTCTGAAAGTCGAGAGCCGGTTGGGGCATGGGTCGACGTTTACGTTGACGTTGCCGACAACTCTGAAGAAGTAACGACCGTGGCTGTTGCGAGGACCGGTGGATCGGGAAGGCGAATGGAAGAGATGCCCACAACAAAACCCAGGAACGAGCCGTTGGTATTGGTGGTCGATGACTTTGCGGATGCGCGGGAGATGTACGGCGAGTACCTCAAGTTCTGCGGCTTCAGGGTGGCCGAAGCCCAGAACGGAGTCGAGGCCATCGACAAGGCGAAACGGCTAAAGCCCGACCTCATCCTGATGGACCTCTCGATGCCCGTCGTCGATGGATGGGAGGCCACGCGCCGCCTGAAAGCCGATGCGTCGACCAAGGGGATTCCGGTGGTGGCCCTCACGGGGCACGCGATGGCCGGCCATTCCGAAAGCGCCAGGAGCGCGGGGTGCGACGTCGTCATCACCAAGCCGTGCCTGCCGCATGACTTGATCAAGGAAATCAAGAAGGTGATCGGCGCAGCGGCAGGCGCTGTCAAAGCCAAACGTCCGAGCGCGTGAAGAAACCCCCTCGCCGACCCGCACCTTCGTCGACACGGAGGCGAACACAGCACGTCCGCAAGAAACGTGTGCGTTCGTCAACGCAAGTCTCGGCAACCAAACGCACCAAGGGCACCAAACGCACGCAGCGCACCAAACGCACCAAACGCACCCAAGCACTACCTCTTCGCTGGAATCCGGATCCCGAAGATGTGCAGCGTTCGGTCGTCAAGCTCGTCCTCAGTCTCATCGAATTCATCCGTAAGCTGATGGAACGGCAGGCGGTCAGACGGCTTGAAGAAAAGACGCTGACACCCCAGGAAATCGAGAACGTCGGCGTGGCGCTGATGAAGCTCGAGCAGACCGTTCATCAGCTTGCCGTGCGCTTCAAACTGGACCCGAACGATCTAAACCTCGACCTCGGCCCGATCGGCCGCCTGCATTAACTCCAGTCAGTTCGTCCGGGACTGATACAACGCCGGCCGTTGTCATGGCCCCATAGCCGGTTCCGGGCAGCAGCCCATTGGAGGGCATACGAGTTGCTCTGTAATGGGCAGCATGAACCTTGGGGCGGTCGTTCTCTTGCTGTTGGGTTGTTTCGTTACCGTTCAACGGCTCGCCGGGGCGCCCGCGCCAGCGTCGTCCTCCGACCATGTTGCGGTCGAGCGTTTTCTCGCCGCATTGGAGAAACCCCCCGTTGCCTATCAGGCGCGGCGCCGGCTGGAAGCGTCGAGCATCAAGCTGAACGAATCGGGCTGGATGGAAGCCGTGACCGAGTACGATCCCGGCGCCGGCTTCAAGTATTCGATTGTCGCGCAGGGTGGATCGGAACGGATCCGCAGGCGAGTTCTCTATAAAGTGCTGGAAATGGAACGCGAACACTCTGCTATTGAAGAGTGGCGAAAGGGAAGTCTGTCGCATTTGAACTACATCTTCGAGTTCGAAGGCCTTGCCGGCGCTGGGATGCTCAGAATGCGGCTTACGCCCCGCCGGCGCGACTCGCGGCTCGTGTTTGGCACGGCAATCCTCACGGCGAACTCCGGGGAGCTGGTTCGTGTGGAGGGGCGCCTTTCGAAATCGCCGTCGTTCTGGATACGCTGGGTGAACATCGCGAGCAGCTACTCGCCGATCGGCGGCGCGCTGATGCCGGTTGCGATCGAATCAACGGCCGACGTGCGCATCGCCGGCATGTCCACGTTCTCGATGACCTACGACTATCAGATGGTCGGTGGGCAGGCCGTCAACAGCCCGCCGAAATTCCTCGTCGAGCGCTAACCTCCGAACCCAACGAACCCAACGAACCCAACGAACCCAACGAACCCGACGAACCCGACGAACCTCACGAACCGTCCGTGAGCGTATGCTAATAGCGTGGCCGGTATCGAGTTTCTCCTCAACGGCAGAACCGTTCACGTCGAGAACCCCGCGGCACACATGTCGCTGCTCGACTTCGTCCGGGCGCAGGGACTGACCGGTGCAAAGGAAGGCTGCGCAGAGGGGGAGTGTGGCGCGTGTGCGGTTGCCGTGGTGGAGCCCGACGGCGACCGAGCCGCCTACCGTGTCGTCAACAGCTGCCTGATGTTCCTGCCGATGGCGGCAGGTCGCGAAATCTACACAGTCGAAGCGCTTGCCACCGGCGGAGACCTGAGCGAGGCGCAGCGCGCGATGGCCTCCGAAGGCGGGTCGCAGTGCGGCTATTGCACGCCCGGGTTCGTTGTCAGCCTCTTCGCGGAGCAGTATCGAGGCGATCGTACAGGGCCGTGCGACACGATGGCGCTGGCTGGGAATCTGTGCCGATGCACGGGATACCGTCCTATTCGTGACGCGGCGCATTCGTTGGGACCGCCACCGGACGATGAGTTCCGGAGACGGTTGACTCGTCCCGCCCCGCGCCTGGGTGCCCTGTCGCTGCCGGGATTTTCCAGGCCGACGAGCGTGGATGCGTGTCTGTCGCTGCTGCGGGAGCACCCCGGCAGCAGGCTGGTGGCGGGCGCCACCGATCTCGCCGTTGAATCCAACCTCCGGTTGCGCCGCTGGCCGCATCTCGTCAGCCTGGACGCGATCGACGAGCTTCGGGAGTTTTCCAGCAGCCGGCAATGGATCAGAATCGGCGCGGCGCTCCCTCTCAACGAGATGGGCCGGCGCTGGTCGGACTTGCCCGATGCGTTTCGAGAGTGGCTCACGCTGTTTGCGTCGCCGCTGATTCGCAATCGCGCGACGCTTGGCGGCAATCTCGCCACCGCCTCTCCCATCGGCGATGCCGCGCCGATGCTGCTTGCGCTCGACGCGATCGTCCATCTTGCGGGCCCGGCCGGCCGGCGGACCCTTCCCCTGGCCGACTTTTTTCTCGCGTATCGAAAAACCGCGATGGCGCCAGGCGAGATCATGACCGCCATCGACATACCGAAACCGCTGCCGCAGTTCCTCCGCTTTTACAAGATCTCGAAACGTAAGCTTGACGACATCAGCACCGTCGCCGCAGCCATAGGGCTCGACGTGGATGCGCAGGGCAGGGTACAACGCGCGCGATTCGCGTTCGGCGGTGTGGCCGCGACGCCACTCAGGATTGCAGAGGCCGAAACCGCACTGATCGGTCAGCCGTGGAATGACGGCGCCGTCGATCGCGTGCAGGCCATACTGGATCGTACGCTGCAGCCGATGACCGATCATCGCGGCTCGAGGGAGTACCGACTCGAAGTGGCGAAAAGCCTCATCGAGAAATGTCACTGGGAGCAGGCGTCGTGAGCGTGATTGGCAAACCGATGGCGCACGAGAGCGGGCGTGCGCATGTGACGGGCGAGGCGCTCTATGCCGACGACCTGTGCGGGCGCTTTTCCAATCTGCTGCACGCGTGGCCTGTGTGCGCGCCGCACGCGCACGCGATGCTGACCTCGCTGGACGAGACGGCGGCGCTCGAGGAGCCCGGCGTCGTGACCACGCTGACGCGTGCCGACGTGCCTGGTGAAGGTGACAGCGGAGCGAATCGTCACGACGAGCCGTTGTTCCCCTCCGAAGTCATGTTTCACAGCCAGCCGGTCGCGTGGATCCTGGCCGACTCGCTCGAGGCGGCACAGCGGGGTGCCGCGCGGGTCGCGGCCACGTACACGCCGTTGCCGGCCGTGCTGTCCATCGAAGATGCCATCGCCGCAGGCAGTTTCCTGACCGATGAGCTGCGCATCGCCGACGGCGATACGACGGCTCTCGACACGAGCCCTGTGCGCGTAAAGGGAGAGCTGAGAATCGGGGGACAGGAACATTTCTACCTTGAAACCCAGGCCGCGATCGCATGGTTGGACGAGTCGGGACTAGTGGCCGTGCACTCGTCGACGCAGCATCCGTCCGAGACGCAGGAGATCGTCGCGCGCGTTCTTGGCCTGCCTCGCAACCACGTGACGGTGGAATGCCTGCGCATGGGCGGCGCGTTCGGGGGCAAGGAGGTCCAGGCGAACCCCTATGCGGCGATCGCGGCGCTCGGCACGTGGAAAACGAAACGGCCGGTCCGCGTCCGGCTGACGCGCGAGCTTGACATCGCGATCACGGGTAAACGACATCCGTATCTCGCGAAGTACCGCGCCGGGCTCAAACCGGATGGGCGGCTCGATGCGGTCGAGATCGAGCTGTATTCGGACGGAGGGTGGAGTCTCGACCTCTCCGAGCCGGTGATGTGGCGCTCGATGTTTCACGTCGATAACGCCTACAAGCTGCCGGCCGTTGCCGTGACCGGCCGTGTGTGCAGGACGCACAAGACGTCGCAGACCGCGTTTCGCGGATTCGGCGGGCCTCAGGGCATGCTCGTCGTCGAGGAAGTGCTGGCGCTTGCGGCGCAGGCGCTGAATCTGCCCGCCGACGTCGTCCGTCAACGGAACTTCTACCGGGAAGGCGACGACACGCACTATGGCGAACGCGTGGTCGATGCCGGCCGGATCGAGGAAATCTGGATCGCGCTCAAGGCGTCGAGCGATTACGACAACCGGCGCCGCGAGATCGCCCATCTCAATACTAGACGCCGGCACCATAAACACGGCCTTGCCATTACGCCGGTGAAGTTCGGCATTTCATTTACGGCCACGTTCTTCAACCAGGCCGGAGCGGTTGTGCTCGTCTATCGTGACGGCTCGGTGCAGGTGAATCACGGCGGCACTGAAATGGGGCAGGGCTTGTTTACGAAGATCCTTCAGATTGCCGCCGACAGTCTCGGCGTGTCGCCCTCGCGTATCCGCGTGATGCCGACGCGCACCGACAAGGTTCCGAACACATCGGCGACAGCCGCTTCATCTGGCAGCGATCTGAACGGCGCGGCCGTCGAAGACGCGTGCGTGCAGATCAAGGCTCGCCTGGCTACCGTTGCGGCGCCTCTGCTGAACTGCCAGGCGTCCGATGTGAGGTTCGAAAGCGGGGTCGTCACGGCAGGCACGCAATCGGTCGAATTCGGGGCGCTCTGTGAAGTCGCATACAAGCAGAGGGTGCCGCTGTTTGCCGAAGGGTTCTATCGAACGCCTGGCATTCATTTCGATTTCAGGACGTCGCGCGGCAAGCCTTTCCACTATTACGCCTATGGCGCGGCGGTGTCGGAGGTCGAGCTCGACGGCTTCACGGGACAGATCCGGCTCATTCGCACCGACATCCTGCACGATGCCGGCGATTCCATTTCGCCGGTCATTGATCGCGGGCAGATCGAGGGCGGCTTTCTGCAGGGCGTGGGCTGGCTCACCATCGAAGAGCTGCTGTGGGACGAGACCGGGCGTGTCAGCACAGCCGGCGCATCGACCTACAAGCTTCCGTCGTGGTCGGAAGTGCCTGAAATTTTCAACGTCAGCATGCTCACGCGTGCAAGCCAGACGGACGTCGTCGGGGGCAGCAAGGCGGTGGGCGAGCCCCCGCTGATGCTGGCATTTTCCGTCCGCGAAGCGATTCGCGACGCGATTGCGGCATTCGGCAACGGCCAGGCGGTCCAGTTCGACAGTCCGGCTACGCCCGAGCGCGTGTTCTTTGCCGTTCGACGTGCGCGCAAGACCGAGCTCGCGGCGTTGAACTAATGAATCTCTTCCGGGCCACGATCTTTCACACGCCGGCGAATCCGTTTTTGCTCGACATGGGCGATCGCCGCTCACTCGTCTGCCACGAGGACGGTGGGCTTCTCGTTGGCGATGGCCGTGTGGTCGCATGCGGCGAGTACGCGGCCGTCCGCGAGTTGAGTCCAGGGGTGGAGACCGTCGACTGGCGTGGCGGGTTCATCCTTCCCGGACTTGTCGACGCACACGTCCACTTTCCGCAGGTGCGCATCATCGGCTCGATGGGGCGCACGTTGCTCGACTGGCTGGAAGCCGTGGCCCTGCCCGAAGAGGCCAGGATGGCCGACTCGGGTTACGCCGCGGAGACGTCACGTCTGTTTCTGCGCGCACTGGCTTCGCACGGCACGACGACGGCACTGGTGTTCGGTGCGCACTTCGCGGTCGCGACCGGCGAGCTCTTCGAGGCAGCCGGCGCATCCGGATTGCGCGTGGTGTCCGGGCTCGTGGTGTCCGATCGCCTGTTGCGGCCAGACCTGCATGTGTCCGCCGAGCGTGCATACCAGGAAAGCGCGCTGCTCATCGAGCGATACCACAAACGAGGACGCCTGTTATACGCCGTCACGCCGCGCTTCGCGTATTCGACCACCGAATCGATGCTCGAGGTATGCCAGCAGCTCATGACCGACCATCTGGACGTGCGCCTGCAGACTCACATCAACGAAAACATCAATGAAATCCGTGAGGTGTCGCGGCTGTTTCCATGGGCATCCGACTACCTCGCGATCTACGAGCGGTTCAACCTGAGCGGCACTCGATCTGTGATGGCGCACAACGTCCACGCGACACAGCCGGAGATCGATCGGCTTGCCGCTGCGGGCACTGCGGTGGCGCACTGCCCGGGCAGCAACGCATCGCTTGCCAGCGGATGTTTTCCCCTCAGGCGCCATGTCGCAGCCGGCGTCACGTGCGCCCTTGGCACTGACGTCGGTGGTGGCATCGGATTCGGGATGCTCAAGGAAGGGCTGCAGGCCTATCTGATGCAGCGGCTGGCGCCCGATCCCGAACCGCTCGACGCCGCTCGACTGCTGTACCTGGCGACGGGAGCGGGTGCAAGGGCCCTGGGCCTTGAAGAGGAAATCGGCGATCTCCTTCCAGGCAAGTCGGCGGATATCGTCCATTTGCGAGCGCCCGGTGGCGGCGTGCTCGACGCGGCCGTGCGTCGAGCCGATAACCCCGCACAGGCGCTTGCTTCGCTGTTCATGCTGGCCGGGCCCGAAAGCGTGCGCGAAGTCCGGGTTGAAGGAGATGTCGTATTTTCGAATGTCGATTGACGATTGAAGAATGATGAAGATTGGGGAACTGAACGAGAAGGATTGCAGCGGCTTTGTCGATGCGGTCGGGTGGGTGTTCGAGAACTCGCCGTGGGTGGCCGAGCGTACATGGAAGGTGAGGCCGTTCGCGTCGTTCGACGCCCTGCACGAAGCGATGGTTGCTGTGGTCGCATCGGCGGCGGCAGACGAGCAGCTGGCCCTGTTGCGCGCACATCCGGATCTCGGTGTGGCCATGGGGTCTGACCCCCTTACTGATACGGGGGTCAGACCCCTTTCGCACGCATCAAGACGCGAACAATCAGGTGCGGGGCTCGACACTCTGACCCCCGCGGAGCATGAACGGCTTCGTGCGTTGAACACGGCGTACCAGCAGAAGTTCGGCTTTCCGTTTCTGTATGCGGTGAAGGGCGCCACCAAGCACGACGTGCTCAACGCACTCGAGCGGCGTCTCACATCGACGCGAGACGCCGAACATGAGGAAGCGCTGCGGCAGGTGTATCGCATTGCGCGATTCAGGCTCGAAGGTGAGGAGCATTCGTGAATACATTCGCCTCAGGACCGAAACGGCACTACTACGGAAAGGGCGATGTCATCGCGTATCGCCTCAATCGCAGTGGCGCGATATCAGAAGGCAAGAGCCCCGTGTTCGCGGCCAACGTGCTTCTGTTGGTCTATGGCGACGCGTTCTGGAAGACCTATACGGAAGGCGACAACACGGGCCTCGTCGCGACCGACTCGATGAAGAATTTCATCCAGCGAGAAACGATGAACTTCGGCGGGAACGATCTCGAGGCATATTGCCGATTTCTCGGCGAGAAGTTTCTCGCGACTTATGCTCAGGTCGAAGGGCTGCAGATTTCGGCGGCGGAGATTTCCTACGCCGATCTCGGCAACAACGTGGCCTTTGCGCCGTCGGGTCCCGACTGCGCGACGGCGCGCCTCGAAATCACACGCAAGGGCATCGCGGAAGCCCTCTCCGGCGTACGCGGATTCAAGCTGCTCCGTCTTGGAGGCAGCGCATTCCGCGGCTTTGTGCGCGACCAGTACACGACGCTGCCCGATTTGACGAACCGGCCCCTGCACATGTGGCTCGACCTCGAATGGACCTACCTGCGTCCTGAAGCAGCATTCACCGACGGCGCGGTGACGGCACACGTGCGGCGAACGGTCCGCGACGTGTTCGCGTCGTTCGAATCGGGAAGCATTCAGCAGGTCATCTACAGGATGGGCACGAGACTGCTCGACGAAATCAGTGTGATCGCTGAAGTGCGCCTCGAAGCCCAGAACCGCACTTGGGATACCATTGCCGAGCGCGGCGACCAACTCGGCGTGTACACGGACGCACGGCCGCCCTATGGCTGCCTCGGTTTGACACTGAGACGTACGTAAACAGGAGATTAGGTTATCTCCTGACCTCCTGTTCAAGACTATGGCGCGAATCTCGACACACGTTCTCGATATCACCCGCGGAACCCCTGCGCACGGCATCGCCGTCGAGCTGCACTTGGTCAAAGGGGCCGAGCGCCGGCTCGTGGCGGCGGTCACGACCAACGCCGACGGCCGTACCGATGAGCCGCTCATCTCCGCCGACAAGCTCGAGATCGGCATCTACGAGCTGTCGTTTCACGCGGCCGACTACTTTCACCGGCTTGGTGTCGCATTGACCGATCCCCCGTTCATGGGCGTCATCGTCATCCGCATCGGGGTCGCCAGTTCGGCCGGCAACTATCATGTGCCGCTGCTCGTCTCGCCCTACGGTTACAGCACATATCGCGGCTCATGACGTCGATTGAGCAGGCCCGCGCCGTCATTCGCTGGTGCCGGCAGCTGGCGAAGTTGTCTGAAGAGCGCGACGCCACGACCCGCAGGTTTCTGTCAAAACCGATGCGCGACGTGCACACCGCGCTTGCCGGATGGATGGCGAGAGGCGGAATGACGGTGCGCGTGGATGCGATGGGGAACATTCGCGGCGTATTGCCACGAAGAGGGGAAGACCAGCCGCGCTTCTATATCGGCTCGCACCTCGACACGGTGCCCAACGCCGGGGCTTTCGATGGCGTACTCGGCGTGGTCATGGCGGTGGCGCTCGTGGAACTCCTCGAGGAGAAGCGTTTCCCGTTTGCGATCGAGGTCGTTGGATTCTCCGACGAAGAGGGCGTCCGATTTGGCGTGCCGTTTCTCGGCAGCCGCGCGCTGGCAGGCACATTCGAGAACGCCCTGCTCGATCGTGCCGACGAAGCAGGCAAAACGCTGCGCGACGCCATCCGGAACTTCGGCCTCGAGCCGAGCCGCATCCCCGACGCAAAGGCGGCCGCGAATGCCCTGGGGTATCTGGAGTTTCACATCGAACAAGGGCCCGTTCTCGAGAACCTCAACCTTCCGCTCGCTGTGGTCGACGTCATTTCCGGTCAGAGCCGCGCAGAGCTCACATTTACGGGAGTCGCCGCCCATGCCGGAACGACGCCGATGAAGATGCGCAAAGACGCACTGGCGTGTGCCGCCGCATGGATCGCCGAAGTCGAGCGCGAAGCGCTGGCCACATCGGGGCTTGTTGCGACGGTGGGAAGAATCGCGGTAGAGCCCGGCGCCGGCAACGTCGTGCCCGCAAGGGCGACCGCCTCGCTCGACGTCCGTCATCCGGCCGATTCCGAGCGCAGGGCGGCCGTTCAACGGCTGACGTCGGCGGCAGGCGAAATTGCGGCGCGACGGGGACTGACGATGACGTGCGAGCCGCGGCTCGATCAACCATCGGTATCGATGGACTCGTCCATCACGGCGATGCTGGAACGAGCGGTCGCGAAGGCGGGCGCACCATCACATCGCATGCCGAGCGGCGCCGGACACGACGCGATGGTGCTTGCGGGCTCCATGCCGGCCGGGATGTTGTTTCTTCGATGCGAGAAAGGCGTCAGCCATCATCCGGCCGAAAACGTCCGCGAAGACGATGTCGCCGTCGCCCTTGACGCCGGCTTGAAATTCCTCGACGAGCTCGCGCTCGGCAGCCGTGTCTGACGCGATCGTTCGCGGCGGCACTCTCGTGTATCCCGATCGCCGCGTGAAGGCCGACATACGGATTTCAGGCGGCCGCATCGAGGAGATCGCGCCGGACTTGCCTGGGGGCGGACAGGAAATCGACGCGCGCGGCTGCCATGTCTTTCCAGGTGTGATCGACGTTCATCTGCATTTCAACGAACCGGGCCGAACCGAATGGGAAGGCGCGGATACCGGCAGCCGCGCCCTGGCGGCTGGCGGTGGCACCCTCTTCTTCGACATGCCGCTCAACTCGACGCCCTGCACGGTGAACGCCGAAGAGGTGGACCGGAAGCGCACGGCGCTGGAGGCATCGTCGATCACCGATTTTGGTTTGTGGGGCGGCTTGATTCCTGGATCGGTCCGCGAGATGGCCGCGATGGCCGAGCGGGGCGTGGTGGGATTCAAGGCGTTCATGTGCGATTCGGGCCTGCCCGAGTTTCCGCGAGCTGACGACACGACATTGCTCGACGGCATGCGCGAAGCCGCGCGCCTGGGTCTGCCGATCGCCGTTCACGCCGAAAGCGACGGGATGACGCGCACCCTTTCGGCCGCCATCACAGGATCGACGGCCAGAGACTTTCTCGACTCGCGCCCTGTTGCGGCGGAGCTCGAGGCGATCTCCAGCGCCATCGATCTCGCCGCAGAGACCGGCGCGAGACTCCACATCGTTCACGTCAGCACGGGCAGCGGTGTCATGAAAGTGACCGAGGCGCGGGCGCGCGGCGTGGATGTGTCGGTTGAAACCTGTCCGCACTATCTGTTTTTCACCGAAGACGATCTCGAGGCAATCGGCGTGGCCGCCAAGTGTGCGCCACCGCTGCGCGACGCCGAAGAGCACGCGAAGCTGTGGAACGAGGTTCTCGACGGCCATGTCGATCTGATCGCCTCGGACCACTCTCCTGCCCATCCGTCGCTGAAGAAGCAGGGTGATTTCCGCGCGTCGTGGGGGGGTGTTGCCGGTGTGCAATCGACACTCGGGGTGCTCCTGGAACGCGGGCTCGACGGCCGGCGCCTCCGGTTCGAGCACATTGCGGGGCTCCTGGCGGCCAGTCCGGCCGCGCGCTTCCGGATCCCATCGAAAGGGACACTTAGTGTTGGAAGCGATGCAGATCTTCTGCTGCTCGATCCAGCGCGTTCGTATACGCTGGAGCCTGCACAACTGTTCCAGCGGCACAAGATGAGTCCCTATCTGGGATTCGAGTTCGGCGGTGTGGTGGTCCGGACAATTCGCCGTGGCGAGACCATTTTTCTCGACGGGAAGATTGTGGCCGCAACGAAAGGCGCCTTTGTCCGTCCAGGGCGTCCGCCTTCGCACAAGGCTTCGGCGGACCACCGTAGCCTTGGCGGAGGTGGTTAGCCCTGCCAGAGGATGCTCATGTCTGACTTGCTGATTACCGCAGGCCCCTACAGGTTCAAGGGCCGGCTCGAGACCGAGAAGGCCCCGCTCACGTGCGCGGCATTCCTCGAAATGCTGCCGTTCAGCGAAAATCTGCTGCACGTGCGCTGGAGCGGCGAATCCACATGGGTGCCCCTGGGAAGTCGGTCTCTGTCCCTTCCTCCGGAAAATGCGACGACATACCCGCTGCCGGGAGAGATTCTGTTCTACCCGGGAGGTGTGAGCGAGACGGAGATTCTCATAGCGTACGGGCGCACGCAGTTCGGCAGCAAGGCCGGCCTGCTCGCGGGCAATCACTTTCTGACGGTTGTCGACGGGGCAGAACACCTCGCCGATCTCGGCCGTTTGACGCTGTGGGAGGGCGCACAACCCATCATGTTCGATCGCTTCGATGACTGAGGTGCGCTGGTTCGGCCATCCCCGCGGCCTGTCCACACTCTTCTTCACCGAGATGTGGGAGCGCTTCAGCTATTACGGGATGCGCGCCATTCTCGTGCTGTTCATGACCAACGCCGTTGCCACCGGCGGCATGGGTCTGGACGACGTGACCGCGACCGCCATCTACGGGCTCTATACCGCCGCCGTCTATGTCGTCGCCCTGCCGGGTGGCTGGATTGCCGATCGATTGCTTGGTCTTCGACGGTCGGTGTTCTGGGGCGGCGTTGTCATTGCCGCCGGGCACTTCACGCTCGCGATTCCCAATATCCTCGCGTTTTACTCCGGTCTTTCACTGATTGTCATCGGCACGGGATTGCTGAAGCCGAACATCAGCGCCATCGTCGGCGATTTGTATCCGGAAGGCGGGGCACGGCGCGATGCCGGGTTCTCGATTTACTACATGGGGATCAACATCGGCGGAATGATGGGCCCGCTGATTTGCGGCTATCTCGGCGAGGTGGTCGACTGGCACCTGGGGTTTGGCGCCGCCGGCGTCGGCATGGTACTCGGGCTCATTCAGTACTCCCTCGGCGGCCGTCATCTGGGCACTGCCGGTGAGCTGCGTCCTGAAGCACAGTCCTCTGCGGCTCGCAGTGCGGCATTGCGTGCGCTGGTGCGCGCCCTCGAAGCGGTGGTTGGGCTTGCGCTGATCCTCTGGGCGCTTCAAGCCATAGGCGCCGTTCATCTGACGCTCATCGGCTTCGTCGATTCGGCCGGCCTCTTCATTGTCTCGCTCGCCGCCGCTTACCTTCTCTATGTCGTCGTCTTCGGCGGCCTGACGACGGCCGAGAAAAAGCGCGTCGGCGTCATCGCCGTGTGCTTCCTCGCCGCGGCGTGTTTCTGGTCGGGCTTCGAACAGGCCGGCTCGTCCATGAATCTGTTTGCGGAGCGGTTGACCGATCGCGCCATCGGCGGATGGGAAATGCCGGCAAGCTGGCTGCAGTCGGTGAATGGCCTCTTCATCATTCTTCTCGCTCCGCTCTTCAGTGCGCTCTGGCTCTGGCTGGGGTCGCGCAACCCGTCCATTCCAGCGAAGATGGGCTTCGGGCTCATTTTCCTGGGTGTGGGGTTCGCAGTGCTGGCTTGGGGCTCGTTGAACGCCACGCTCGAGAATCCAGTCAGCCCCAGCTGGCTCATCGTGACCTACTTCTTCCATACCGTCGGCGAGTTGTGCCTGAGCCCGATTGGTCTGAGCAGCATCACGAAACTGTCACCCGCGCGCTATGTCGGTCAGATGATGGGCATCTGGTTCATGGGGGCTGCTCTCGGCAATCTCGTCGCCGGCCGCGTGGCGGGCCTCATCGAATCGTTACCGCTCCCGCAGCTCTTCGGCTCCGTCACGATGTTCTCGGCCGCTGCCGGGCTGGTGCTGCTGGCGTTCACGAAACCGTTGAAAAAATGGATTGGGGACGCTCGGTAATAGTCCTGCTGGCAATGCTCAGCGGCGCCGCATGCAGAAGCATGCCCGTGGAGCCCGCCGTGCCAATCGTGCAGCCCGGCGCGCCTGGCAAGCCGGGCCGAGTCATCAGCGCACGACAGGCGACGGACCTCTCGCAGCTTCGCTACACTGCTGCTGAAGTCCGATTCATGCAAGGCATGATTGGGCACCATCAGCAGGCGCTTGAGATGACCGCGCTCGTCTCCGCGCGAACGTCGCGTGAAGACGTGCAGATGCTCGCCAGACGAATTGAGATCTCGCAAGCCGACGAGATCCAGATGATGGGCGACTGGCTGAAAGCCCGTGGCGCGCTGCTGCCCGACCCTCATGCGCATCACGCAGCCGGCGCGACGCTGATGCCGGGCATGCTGACGGCAGACGAGATGAGGCGCCTCGCTGATGTGAGAGGTGCAGAATTCGACCGTCTGTTTCTCGAGCGCATGATAAGACATCACGAGGGTGCGTTGGTGATGGTCGAAGAGCTGTTTGCGTCTGCCGGTGCCGGCCAGCAGACGGATATCTTTGCTTTTGCGTCAGATGTCGACGCCGATCAGCGGATGGAAATCTCGCGGATGAGCACCATGCTCGAGGAGCGCAAGCCATGAGGTTCGCTGCAGCAGGGTTGTTTGTGGCGGGTTTTGGGTTGTGTGCCGGCATTCCAGGAGGGGCGCAGCAGCGGCCTTCGGCCTCCACAGATCCGCGGGCGACTCTCAAAGCCGGCTTCCATGATGCCGGAACAGCAGCCCGCAACATGGAGATTGTGGCGAGTCTGCCGAAGCCGCAAGGATTCTTCGATCCAAAGGCGCCGGCCGGCCTGGAAACACCGCCGGAAAAGACGCGTCAACAAGAAGAGGAGATCGAGCGGATCGAGCGCGCGCACGAACGAGCGGGAACTCCGGCGCCACCGCAGCCCGGCGCAGACAATTTGAACTTCGGAAACTCCGATCTCGCCCTCCGTCAAGGCCACGCCTTCGTCGGCAACTATCACGGCTTCAATATTTATGAGATCGAGAATCCGCGTCGGCCCCGTCAGCTCGCATCGGTCGTGTGCCCCGGCGGCCAGGGCGATGTGTCGGTTTATGGAAATCTTCTCTTCATGTCTGTAGAACAGTCGCGCGGGCGGGTTGATTGCGGCACCGAAGGCGTAGAACCGCACGTCAGCCCGGAGCGCTTTCGCGGGATTCGCATCTTCGACATCAGCGATATCCGAAACCCGAAGCAGGTGGCGGCCGTGCAGACCTGCCGCGGCTCGCACACGCACACGCTGCTCGCGGATCCTGACGACACGCAAAACGTCTATCTCTACGGATCGGGAACGAAAGTCGTCCGGCGGGCAGAGGAGCTGGCCGGCTGCTCTCCGCTCGATCCGCAGGAAGATCCGAACACCGCATTGTTCAGCATCGATGTCATTCAGGTACCGCTCGCATCGCCGGAGAAGGCGCGCATTATCAGTCGGCCGCGCATCTTCGCGAACAGAGCGACGGGCGCCGTTGCCGGCCTTTGGACAGGCGGCGATCATGGTCCCGGAACGCAGCGGTCCCGCGAGACCAACCAGTGCCACGATCTGACCGTTTTCCCGGAGCTGGGTCTGGCTGCCGGAGCGTGTTCGGGAAACGGCATTCTGCTGGATATTTCAGACCCGATGAACCCTCTACGCCTTGATGAGGTGCTCGACAAGAATTTCGCTTACTGGCACTCAGCCACGTTCAACAACGACGGGACCAAGGTGGTCTTCACCGATGAATGGGGCGGGGGCTCGCGTCCTCGATGCAAGGCGACGGATCCGCCAAACTGGGGCGCGAACGCGATCTTCGACATCGTCGACAAAAAACTGCGCTTCGCCGGTTATTACAAGCTGCCGGCGCCGCAGACGGAACAGGAAAACTGTGTGGCGCACAACGGGTCGCTTGTTCCGGTGCCAGGGCGCGACATCATGGTCCAGTCGTGGTATCAGGGGGGCATCTCGGTTTTCGACTTCACGGATTCGGCCAGGCCGTTCGAAATCGCCTATTTCGATCGCGGCCCGCTCGACGCGAAGCAGCTGATCACCGGCGGATACTGGTCGAGCTATTGGTACAACGGCCACATCTACGCGACAGAAATCGCCCGCGGTCTTGATGTGTTCAGGCTGAAGTCGAGCGAGCATTTGTCACAGAACGAAATCAATGCGGCGATGCTGGCGTATGTTGAGCAGCTCAATCCACAGCACCAGCAGCGAATCACGTGGCCGACGGTGACGGTCGTGTCGCGCGCGTACCTCGATCAGTTGACACGCAGTAAGGGAATCCAGACCCAGCGCGCGACGGCGCTGAAAGCGGCGTTGAATCGCGCCGACGATCTTCGCACCGGTCAGGAGAGAAACGCCCGCACCATCCTCGATGAGCTCGACCGGCTCGCGACGCAACTGAATGTCGATGCAGCCAATGCCCCCGCACCGAGCGATGCGGCGCGCCTGCGGTCGCTTTCAACCAGCATCAAGGCTCTCACCGCGAGGCATCGACGTCGCGGGCCGCGGACGCGGCGCCAACTTCGCGACATGCCAGAACTCCGCGCCTCTGCGTCGCCGGCCAGCGAAAGCGCGACTCGGATGGCCAAGATCTCCTAGTCTCCTGTTTCGTTAATCAGGTGCGGGCGCGTTCAGGGAAGAGCGAACGCCAGAATCGCATCGCCTGCACCAAACTCGTTCCCGCCGCCTGCTGCAATCACAACGAACTGCCGTCCGCCCGATTCATACGTCATCGGCGTCGCCCGTCCGCCAGCGGGGAGCGGCGTCGTCCATAGTTCCTTGCCACTATCGATGTCGAAGGCGCGGAACATGCGGTCGAGCGTCGCGGCGATGAAGACGAGTCGGCCGGCGGTCACAATCGGCCCGCCGAGATTCGGCATGCCGAGATTGACCGGCGGCGCTGGCGCGCCGGCAGGCAACGGGGGAGTGCCGAGAGGAACTTCCCACAGTCGTTGGCCGGTTCGCAGACTGATGGCGACCAGGGCGCCGAACGGCGGCGGAGTGCAGGGCACTTGTCCAGGGCCGAGCAGGAGTCGCCGTCTCATCACGTACGGCGTGTCTTCCATCATCGTGTATTCGTAGCCCTGACCCAGACGGCTCGATTCCTGACGGGCTGCGGCGAGATCGAAGCCCTTCGCCGGAATCAGCTGAACCACCGCCGCGACACGATTGACCGGCACGACGACGATGCCCGACTGGTCGTCGGCTGCCACGCCGCCCCAATGTGCCCCGCCGATGTTCGACGGAATGACCAGCGTCCCTTCGAGACTGGGCGGCGTGAAGATGCCCTCGTTGCGTAGTCCGGCCATCATCTCCTTGCAGGCCGCTCGTCCTTCCGGAGTGATGCCGAACACCTCGTCTGCGGTGAAGCGGTGCGGGCTGAGCGGGGGTGTGAGCGTCGTGAATGGCTGCGTCGGAGATGCTTCTTCGCGCGGAATCGTGCTCGCTGGCACTTTGCGCTCTTCAACGGGGAAGATCGGCACGCCAGTGTCACGATGCAGAACGAAGAGCTGCCCGGTCTTGGTAGCCTGCACTACCGCTGGAAGGGTCTTCCCGTCGCGCATCACATTGACGAGCGCAGGCGGAGACGCGTTGTCGTAATCCCAGAGATCGTGATGCACGGTCTGGAAATGCCACACCACAATGCCCGTCGATGCACGCAAGGCAACAATCGAATTCGCGTATCGGTTGTCGCCGAGGCGGAGCGCCCCGTAGTAATCCGGTGCGGCGCTCGAGGTTGGCACGAACAGCAGATCGCGCGCCGGGTCGGCGGCCATCACGGACCAGACATTGGCGGCGCCGGTGCGGGCCGCGCTGCCGTCACGCCACGTGGCAAAGGCCGGATCGGTCGGATTCTGCGGTATCGGATCCCATGTCCATCGAAGCGCACCCGTTCGCGCATCGAACGCACGCACTTCACCGCTTGCGGGAGCGGGGCGTGAATTGTCGGCGATGGCAGAGCCTGTGATGACGAGATCGCCGACGACAATGGGCGGCGAGGTGACTTCATAGGCCGCCGGAAACGCAGGGCGGATTCGGAGACCCTCTCGCAGGCCGATAGTGCCTTCGACTCCGAAGGCGAAGCAAGGATTGCCTGATGCTGCATCGAGCGAGACGAGCCGCGCATCCATCGTGGCGATGAAGATGCGCCGCCGGCAGGGCATGCCTGGCTTCACTGTGCTGTCAACCCAGGTGGCAACGCCACGGCTGGCGAAGTCGCCGTATCCCACCTTGGGATTGACACGGGCGTCATAGCGCCAGATTTCACGTCCGGTCGCAGGATCGAGCGCCATCACTTTCCCGAGCGGCGTGCTGATGTACATCACGTTGTCGACGACGATCGGCGTCACCTGGAGTGACGGTTGTCGCGCGAGCTCGAGCACGGGTTCGCCCGTGTGATAGCGCCAGGCGACAACGAGCTTGGACACGTTGTCGCGTGATATGCGCGTCAGTGGTGAGAAGCGCGTTCCGCCGACGGTGCGGCCATAAGAGGGCCAATCGTCTGGAACTGGAGCCTGAGCGATCGAAATGGCCGTCACTGTCGTCAGCACGACCGCAAATGCAACCGGGCGTTTCATCGGAGCGATTTTAGTCGCCGCTAATCCCAAATCCCTAATCCCCAATCCCTGCAGTATTCTTACGGCGCCTATGCCGACAGCCGTTTCGGACTTCGTGGAAATCAAGGAAGACCTGTCGCAGAGTCCGCTCTGGAATCCCGATCTCGCGCCGACACCGCTCTCCCGCCGGACCTGGTCTACCTATCACATTGCGGCGTTGTGGATCGGGATGAGCGTGGTGATCACGACCTACACGCTCGCGTCCGGATTGATGGAGCAGGGCATGACGTGGTGGCAGGCCATGCTCACAATTCTGCTCGGCAACACGATCGTGCTGCTGCCGATGATTCTCAACGCGCATGCGGGCACCAAGTACGGCGTGTCATTTCCGGTGCTGTGCCGCGCCAGCTTCGGCGTGAAAGGGGCGAACGTGCCTGCCATCCTGCGCGCGCTCGTCGCGTGTGGATGGTTCGGGATTCAAACGTGGATCGGAGCGGTCGCGCTCAATACGCTCGTCGCGGCCGTCTGGCCACCATGGAGTGGCATCGCCGTGGGCATCTGGATCTCCTTTGCGGCGTTCTGGCTCCTGCAGGTGTGGATCATCCTGAAGGGACTCGAAGGTATCAAGAAACTGGAGGGATGGTCGGCGCCCCTGCTGCTCGGAGGTGGCGCACTGTTGCTGGGATGGGCCATCGTACGCGGCGGCGGTCTGGGCCACATCCTCGCGCAGTCGACTCGACTGCAGCAGCGCACGGTACCGTTCTGGCAGCTGTTCCCTGCGGCGGTGACGGCAAACGTCGGCTACTGGGCGACGCTCAGCCTCAACATTCCGGACTTCACGCGCTACGCGCGCAGCCAGCGATCGCAAGCGCTCGGGCAGGCGCTCGGATTGCCGGCGACGATGACGGCATTTGCGTTTATCGGCGTGGCCGTGACGAGCGCGACCATCGTATTGTTCGGCGAGGCCATCTGGGATCCCGTCGCGCTCATCGCGCGCATCGGAAACCCCGCCGTCGTGGTGCTGGGCGCGGTCATCATCATGCTGGCGCAGCTCACGACGAACATGGCGGCAAACGTGGTTTCACCGGCCAACGATTTCTCGAGTCTTGCGCCGAGGAGAATCAGCTACGTGGGCGGAGGACTTATCACTGCTGCCATCGGCATTGTCATGATGCCGTGGAAACTTTACGCCGACGCCTCCGCATACATCTTCACGTGGCTCATCGGCTACTCGAGCCTGATGGGCGCGATCGGCGGCATCCTGATTGCCGACTATTGGGTCATTCGAAAGCGGCAGCTGTCGCTCGACGATCTGTTCAGGCTGGACGGGCGTTACAGCTATACGGGCGGCGTGAACCGGCGTGCCATGGCTGTCCTCGCGCTGTCCATTCTTCCCGTCGTGCCTGGCTTCGTCCGTGCCGCTCTCACGCCTGGCGGGCAGGTGGCCAATCCCAATCTCTGGGACTGGCTCTACACCTACGCGTGGTTTGTTACCTTCTCCCTCAGTTTCGCGTTATACATTGCAACATTTCGAAGGTCTCGACCGTCTGATAATGGGTGGGAATGACCAAATCCGGAAAGCGCGCGGTTTACGGCGTCGGGGCGGCCCTCACCCTCGCCGCAGTCGGGTGGGGTGCGTCTGCATACCTGGGCGGCTCGACCGCGATTCCTGAATCCAGGCTGGCCACAGTCGAGCGGGGAACGATTGCCCGCTCCGTGGTGGCCACCGGCAAGATCGAGCCGATTACCAAGGTCGAAATCAAATCGAAAGCGAACGGCATCATCAAGCTGTTACCTGTCGAAGTCGATCAGGAAGTCGAGGCCGGCACGGTGCTGGTCGAGCTCGACCGAGAGAACCTGATGGCGCGCGTGCGCGAAGCACGCGCCACGCTGCTGGGCGCCGGCGCAGCCCATCTGGCGGCAGAGGCGAACTACGAAAAGAGCCGTGTCGAAGCCGAAGGCCCTGAAGTCGAGTTCGCCCGGCGTTCTCACGATCGGGCCAAAAGCCTGTTCGCGCAGAAGCTGATCGCGCAGCACCAGCTCGAAGAAGCGCGCACGCAGCTCGACCAGGCCGAGAACCGTCGCCGGGCGGCCGAATCCCAGTTGGCCGTGGCGAAGGCGCGCGTGTCTGAGGCGTCCGCCAATGTCGCGCAGGCGCAGGCGGCTGTCGAGCGCGCGGAAGAAGAGCTGGCCAACGCCACGATTCGTGCGCCCATTCGAGGGCGAATCCTCGCGCGCGACATCGAGATCGGCAGCCCCGTGTCGTCGATTCTGAATATGGGCGCCGCTGCCACGTCTGTCATCACGATGGGCGACATCTCGCATGTGTTCGTGCGCGGGCGTGTCGACGAGACCGAAATCGGCAATCTGCGGCTTGGCCAGTCGGCGCGCATCCGTGTGGAGACGTTCAAAGAGCGAACGTTCCAGGGCAAGGTAACGCAGATTTCACCGATGGGCGTCGAGCGCGACAACGTCACGAATTTCGAAGTGCGCGTCTCGATCGAGAATCCGGGCAACGCGCTCAAGGCGAACATGACGGCTAACGCCGAGATCGTCCTCGAGGAGCGGCCGAACGTCCTGCTCGTCCCCGAAGCGGCGATCAGTTACGACGCCACGCGCAAGGCATCGGTGGATGTGCTGGATGCCAGCCAGCGAAACGGCCGCCGGCGGGTTGGTATCAAGGTCGGCATCAGCAATGGCACGCGGACGCAAGTATTGGAAGGGTTGAACCAGGGCGACCGCGTGGTGTTGCCGAGCTAGAAATCTGATTCCCGCGGTTCTAGGTTCTGGGTTCTAGGTTCTGGGTTCCAAGTGCCAGGTTCTGCGGTTCCGGTTTTCGGTTCTGGAGTGCTGGTTCCGATCGAACCTAGAACCCAGAACCCAGAACCTAGAACCGCGGTTCTCAAGATTCATGAAAGAAGCCCTCACACAATCGCTCGATAACCTTCGCACCAACAAGCTGCGAAGCTTCCTCACCATGTTCGGCATCATGTGGGGGGTCATCTCCATCGTGATTCTGTCGGCGATGGGCGAAGGATTCCAGCGTGGCAACCAGGCCGTGCTCGAAGAGCTCGGCAGGAACATCGTCGTCATTCGCAACGGCCGCACCAGCGTGCAGGTCGGCGGCGAGCGGGCGGGTCGTGTCATTCGCCTTGCGCTGGGCGACGTCCACGAACTGAGAAACAAATCGCGGATGATCCAGTACCTCAGTCCCGAACTGATGCGCGGAGGCGTGTCGGTCAAGAGCGCCTATAACGCGGCGTCGCTTCAGACCAGCGGCATCTGGCCCGACTTTCAGACCATCCGCACGATAGAGGTGTCCCACGGCCGATTGATCAATCAGGCCGACAACGATGAGGCGCGCCGCGTGGTCGTCATCGGCCGCGAAGCGTCGACGCAGTTGTTCGCCGACAGAGACCCTATCGGCGAAGAGGTGAAGCTGAATGGCCTCGGTTATACGGTGATCGGGAAGATCCGGCAGAAATTTCAAGACTCGAGCTATAGCGGGCGGGATGAGCTTCGTTTGTTCATACCCTACGAGGCGATGCGGCGCGACTTTCCGCTGATAGGCCCGAACGTCACGGCCGACTCGATCTCGGTGATTATCGCGGCCCCATATGCCTGGGTGTCGGAATCGCTGCGTGAAGAGTTCGATCGGAACGAGAACACGAGCGTATTCGGGATCTTTGGTCAGACGATGGTCGAGAAGGAAATCAGGCGCGTGCTGGCGCCGGTGAAGGGATTCGATCCGGAAGACAGGGAAGCGCTGTCGCTCTGGAACACGGCGGTCGAGTCGGTCATGTTCAGCAAAATGATGCAGAGCATGAAGAGTTTTTTTCTTGGTGTCAGCCTCATCACCCTCGTGCTCGGTGGCATCGGCGTGATGAACATCATGCTCATCGCCGTGCGCGAGCGCACGCGCGAGATCGGGCTGCGCAAGGCTCTCGGTGCCACCAGCCACAGCATTCACCGCCAGTTCATCATCGAAGGGCTTGCGCTCACGTTGCTGAGCGGCGCACTGGGGCTCGTGTGCGGCTGGGGACTCTGCCAGCTGATCAATCTGCTCCCGATGCCGGCGCGTTTCTCTGGAATGATCATCACTCCCTGGACCGGCGTGATTGCCTCGGGCGCGCTGGCGGTCGTGGGGTTGCTTGCGGCCCTGTATCCCGCTTCTCGCGCCGCCGCGTTGCCGCCCGTGGAATCGCTCAGGTACGAGGCCTGACGTGCGGCTTTATCGCGAAGTCATCACGCAGGCCATCGGATCGCTCATCGCGCACCGTTTCCGCGCGGCGCTGACGATGCTCGGCATTTCGTGGGGTATCGTGACGGTGGCGCTGTTGATGGCGTACGGCAGCGGGTTTCAGCGCGCGATCATGTACGGATTCCGCAACGCCTTCTCACCCGGCACGGTGCTCGTCGGCAGCGGGCAAACCAGCATGCAGGCGGGAGGCGAGCGGTCGGGTCGGCGAGTCGTCCTCAAGCAGGCCGACGTCGAGGCCATGAGCGAACTGGGCGCGCTCAAGTTCGTCAGCCCCGAGTACATGCAATCGGTACCGATTACCTACGGCCTGAGACAAACGACCGCCGGCGTGCGGGGCGTCGCGCCCGAGTACGCGATCATGCGGACCGAAACGGCCGAGTTTGGAAGGTTCCTCAACCACGAGGACGTGGAAAGCCGCCGGCGCGTGGCGTTTCTCGGGTACGAGGTGGCTCGCAGGCTGTTCAGCAACATCCCGCCGGTGGGCGAAACGATCCGCATCAACGGCGTCGCGTTCGAGGTGATCGGCGTGATGCCGAACAAGGCGCAGATCTCGAACTACTTCTATCCGGACAAACTGTCGGTGTTCGTGCCGTACACCGTGAACCAGCGCGAGAATGTCGACAACATCCTGTTCCAGGCGATTACTCCGGATCTGCATAACCAGGCCATCCGGCAGGTACGGGACCTGCTCGCCACACGGCACCGCTTCAACCCGCGCGATATGCGGGCGGTGAACATCCGCGATACCGGCGATTCGGTGGCCATGATTAGCGGCATCACCGATGGGCTGCAGTTCGTGTTGTATTTCATCGGCACGCTCACGCTGATGATTGGCGGCGTCGGCGTGATGAACATCATGATGGTGTCGGTGACCGAGCGCACCAGAGAAATCGGCGTGCGCAAGGCGCTTGGCGCGCGCCGGCGGCACATCCTGACGCAGTTTCTGCTCGAAGCGCTGACGATCACATTTCTCGGCGGTGTCATCGGCATCGCCCTGTCGTACGTCCTTGTATGGCTCATCGGCACAAGGCCGTTTCTGGCGACGCTGCTCGACGATCCGACGCGACAGACCGACATTCAGCTCGTCATGTCGAGCGGCATCCTGATGACTTCGAGCGGGATTCTCGCGCTGGCGGGGATTCTCAGCGGGCTGTGGCCGGCGGTGCGGGCGTCTCGGCTCGATCCGATCGAAGCGCTGCGTTATGAGTAGCAGGCTGCCCTCTGGCGCTGCCCGGTGTCGACGCAGAGCCGCAAAGGCGCAGAGCACGTTCATCGTGCATTGCCACCTCCTGAGCTCCTAAAAGCGGTTTCAATGCCTCAACGTCAACAGAAGATCAGAGGATCAAGAGGCTGAACGTCTCGCTTCTGTGGATGCGTCAGGGGCCTCCGTCGGAGGCATCGACGTCGTGGGCCGCGGATGCGGCCCACGTGCCGAGACGAAAATCAGCCGAATACAAGAGCTACACGATCTGGGCTCTTGATATTCGGCTGTTTTCGTCTCGACGCGCGCCAATGGCGCGACGTCGATGCAGAGCTCTGTGGTTTCGTGTGAAGGACGAGCGAAGCGGGACGACAGGTGTCCCCGATCTTCTGACCTTCTGATCTTCTGTGACCTAGGAGACCCAGCGTCCTCCATCGACTTCGCGTCGTCGCGCTCGTCGCGTCGTCGTGTTCTCGCTTTTGCCGAGTTCCTCCTGATCTCCTAATCTCCTGTGTGTGTTTGTCAGATGCAGACCCGTTCAGGTTGCTTAGAAGAACTGAGAAAGAAGGCGGGCCGTCAGGAGTAACGGTTCTTCGACACCTGAAAAATCGACGTCGTCCGGTTCGCGACATACAACCCCGGCTCTACCTGTGACGCGTTCTGCACGCGGGAATTCGGGGCGGTTCTCGCCGTCTCACCTCTGCCATCGCCAACGCGCACCTGGACTCCGATGAGCAGCAGCGCCAGCACATCGGCGAATTGCTGCAGCAGCTCGGCCGATTCGGGCCTGTCGAACCCAGCTTCCTCTACGGTGAGGTCGCTGTCGACCTGAAGTGTGCCCAGCAGCGGGCCGTCAACGTCTTCGGGGTTGAAAATCGGCACGCTCAGGATGCTCCGCAACGTCGGCCGCACTCGCGCCTGCTCTGCCGACTGAAGTCCCCACGTCGGCACCGCCAGGATCTGGAGCAAAACGAGATCGGCAACCGCGGCACGCCGCTCCGTGACGGCTTTGCCGCTCGCCGCAGCGGTCGCGGCGATGTCGAGATCGCAATCCGAGTCGTTCTCCATGTTGTACGCGGTCGCCGCGTGCACGCGGCGACGGCTTCGGTCTGCCGAGAACGTCATGATGTTTGCGCGCACGTGTCTCGTCCCTGCGACAACCGATCGCGCGCAGCTCTCGAGCAGCTCGCGCGCGGTGACCTCCCACTCGCCGTGGGGCGCGGCAGGGCGCCGGCCGGCCGAAGGCTGGCGTACCTGTGCCGCTCCAGCTAAGCCCGAAAGCCTCGCGACAGCGCGGCGCAGTTTCATAAAGCGGGGCATCTACAGTAACCTACAGCCTCATCACTCCGATGAGCGTCGCGACTTCCATCAGCGTTACCGTCAACGGCATCCGTTATCAGCGAGAGATCGAGCCTCGCCTGCTTCTGAGCGACTTCATCCGCCAGGAGCTCGGGCTCACCGGCACGCACGTCGGCTGTGAACACGGCGTGTGCGGCGCATGCACAATTCTGTTCGACGGTGATGCGGTTCGCTCCTGCATCATGCTTGCCGTCCAAGCGGACGGACATGAACTCCAAACGGTTGAATGTCTTGCCGGTCCGCAAGGCGAGCTCAATCCACTTCAAACCGCGTTCCGGGAGGAGCACGGGCTGCAGTGCGGCTTCTGCACACCCGGTTTTCTGATGACGCTGACCGCGTTTCTCCGCGACACGCCGAACCCGTCGGATTCGGAGATCCGTGACGCGCTTTCATCGAATCTATGCCGGTGTACCGGCTACCACAACATCGTCGAGGCCGTCAGGCGTGCCAGCCGCACACCGCTACCTTAGCGCTCGCGTCGTCCGGAACGAGGACGCGCGACTCCTCACCGGACGCGCACTCTTCGTGGACGATGTACAGCTTCCCGGAATGCTGCACGTGGCGTTTGTTCGCAGCGAGCACGCGCACGGGCGTATTACAAATGTGGATGTCAGTGCGGCAAAACGGCACACGGGAGTGCATGCCGTTTACACGGCCGGCGACCTCGGCGATTACCTGAAGCCGGGCCCTGTTCTGGTGCCGCCGCCGCCGATTCCAAATCTTGTGTATCACGGGTGCACTCAGCTGCCGCTCGCGAAAGGCAAAGTCCGCTATGTCGGCGAGCCCATCGCGATGATCGTGGCCGACAGCCGCTATGTCGCTGAAGACGCCATTCGCGAAGTCGTCGTGGACATCGATCCAATCGGCGCAATCGTCGACATGGAAAAAGGCCTCGCTGATGACGCTCCACTGATACACGAGCATCTGAAATCGAATGTGGCGGCTCATGTCGTGCAGCGCAAAGGCGACTACGCGTCGGCGAGAGCGCGGGCCGATTTCATCGTCAAACGGCGGTTTTTCTACGATCGTGGCGCGTCGGCGCCGATCGAGAACAGAGTCGTGGCGGTCCAATGGAATGCGAGATCGGAAGAGCTGACGATCTGGGACACGACGCAGGCGCCGATTCCCATCCGCAACGGCCTCGCCGCCATGCTCGGGCTGCTCGAGTCGCAGGTGAACGTCATCGCACCGTTCGTCGGCGGCGGGTTCGGCCCCAAGATCATGATGTTCTATCCGGAAGAGCTGCTGCTGCCGTGGGCGGCGATGCGCCTGAACCGGCCGCTCAAGTGGACCGAAGATCGCCAGGAGAACTTCTACGCGACGACGCAGGAGCGGGGGCAGGTGCACGATGCGGAGATGGCGCTGACCAGGGACGGCCGCATTCTCGGGGTGCGAGACGTCTTTCTCTTCGACACCGGCGCCTACGATCCGTACGGGCTGACGATTCCCATCAACAGCCAGTGCACGCTGCTGGGTCCGTACGACATCGCCGATTACGAAAGCGAGTTCACGGCTGTCTTCACCAATAAAACGATTGTTACACCGGTTCGCGGAGCCGGCCGTCAGCACGGCGTGTTCGTGAGCGAGCGCCTGCTCGATCTGGCTGCGCGCGAGCTCGGCATCGATCGTGTCGAGATCCGCAAGCGCAACCTGATTCCGCCAGACCGGTTTCCCGTCAATCACCAGATCATGTTTCAGGATTCCGCGCCGCTCATCTATGACAGCGGCGACTACCTGCCGACGCTGGAGCAGGCTGCCGCCATGATCGGCTATGAGGCGTTCGTTCGCGAAGAGCAGCCGAAGCTCAGAGCCCAGGGGCGTCACGTCGGCGTTGGGGTTGCGTGTTACGTCGAAGGCACGGGTATTGGTCCCTACGAAGGCGCACGCGTGACGGTCGAGCCCAGCGGAAAGGTGCGCTGTGCCACAGGTGTCGGCACACAGGGACAAGGTCACTTCACGGTGTTTGCCCAGCTGGTGGCCGATGCGCTCGGTGTCGATGTCGAGGACGTGCGCGTGGTCACCGGCGACACACGCGAGTTTCACTGGGGGACCGGCACGTTTGCCAGCCGAGGCGCGGTCGTTGCCGGAAGCGCCTGCCATGCAGCGGCGATGGCTGTCAGGGAGAAGGTGCTGAATCTCGCTAGTACCGTGCTGAACGCGCCGAAGGAGCAGCTCGAGCTCTCAAACGGCCGCGTCCATGTGAGGGATGAACCCGCACGAAGGATTTCACTGGGTGAGTTGTCTGGTAAGGCCAACCCGCTGCGCGGAGCAGTTCGCCCCGGGACAGAGCCTGGGCTCGAAAGCACCGCGTACTTTGGACCGGATCGCGGCAGCACCGCGAGCGGTGTGCACGCGATGATAGTGGAGGTTGATCCCGAAACGGCCACCGTCGAGATCAAACGATATCTTGTCGTCCACGATTGCGGAACGATCATCAATCCCATGCTCGTCGAGGGTCAGATTCATGGCGGCGTCGCGCAGGGTATCGGTAATGCGTTCTACGAGCAGCTCATCTATGACGAGCAGGGCCAGCTTCTGAACGCGTCGTTCATGGACTATCTGATTCCGACCGCGACCGATGTGCCGCCGATAGAAACGGCTCATCGAGAAACACCGTCGCCCTACAACCCGCTGGGGATGAAAGGCGTCGGCGAGGCCGGCTGCATTCCGACCGGTGCGTTGTTTGCGCAGGCGGTGGAAGATGCCCTTGCGGGATCCGGCGTGGAGATTACCGAGATTCCGCTCAGCCCCAACCGGCTGTTCGAGCTCATTGAGGCAGCGAAAAAATGATTCTCAGCGGCACGTTTACGTTCGAAGGTCCCCGCGATCGTGTGTGGGAGATCCTGCAGGACCCGGTCGTTCTTGCCAAAGCGCTCCCTGGCACGAAGGAGCTGACGCGGGTCGGCGAAGACAAGTATCGCGGTGTGATGAAAGTCAGTGTCGGGCCCGTCAATGCCGCAGAGTTTGCCATGAGCGTCGAGCTGAAAGACAAGGTGGCGCCCGAGAGGTTTGCCATGGTCATCGACGGCAAGGGCGGCGTCGGGTTTACGAAAGGCACCGCAACGATCGACCTCGCCGAGCAGCCAGGGCCGGTCACCGTGATGACCTATACCTCGGATGTGCAGGTTGGCGGCAGAATCGCGGCGGTAGGGCAGCGGCTGCTCGAATCGGTCGGCAAGATGATGACCCGTCAGGCGCTCGAGGCTCTCAACAAGGAATTGAAGAGCCGGCTGGAAACATGAAACCAGCGCCGTTTGAATACTATCGTCCTCGCTCGCTCGACGAAGCGTTGTCGCTGCTCGCCGAGCACGGCGGCGACGCGAAGCCGCTGGCGGGTGGACAGAGCCTGATCCCCGCGATGAACTTCCGGCTTGCGACGCCGTCGGTGCTGGTGGATCTGAACGGCCTGAGCGAGCTGAGCTACATCAGCGAGGGCACGGGAGGGCTTGCGATCGGAGGGATGACGCGTCAACGCGCGGTCGAACGCAGCGCCGTGGTCGCCCGCCTCGTTCCGCTCATTGCCGAGACGATGCCGCACATCGCGCATCCGGCGATCCGCAATCGCGGCACGATCGGTGGGAGCCTGGCCCATGCCGATCCCGCTGCGGAGCTGCCGGCGGTGATGCTTGCACTGAATGCGACGTTTGCCGTGACCGGCACCGCAGGTGTTCGGGAGGTTGCCGCGTCTGATTTCTTCGTCGGGCTCTTTTCAACAGCCCTCGAGCCTGGCGAGCTGCTGACGCAGATTCGTATTCCGCCTGCCGCGAAACGCAGCGGTTTTGCGTTTCAGGAAATCTCGAGACGTCACGGCGACTTTGCGCTGGTCGGTGTAGCGGCGTCTGTCGAGCTCGACGAGCACGGTCGCTGCGCGGGCGCGCGTATGGCGCTCCTCAGTGTGGGCGACAGCCCGGTGCTTGCGGAACGGGCCGTTCGAACACTGGAGGGACAGTTGCCGTCAGCGGAGTGCATTCAGGCTGCCGCGGATGCCGCGGCTTCGAGCGACATCGACCCGTCGAGCGATATTCACGCATCGGCGCGGTACCGGCGGCAGTTGGCGAAGGTGTTGACGCGGCGTGTCCTCGAGCGCGCCTTTGAACGAGCTAGGTCCGCCTGAAGGCGGACACTACGTACTGGCGCAGGCAGTACGTAGCGTCCGGCTTTAGCCGGACCAACAGGAGATGCCCATGAAGATCTACGATCTGTCACAACCGCTCAACGAACAATTCCCCTTCTGGCCGTACTATCCGCCCTTCGAGGTCAAGTACATCAAGCGCAAAGCCGAGCACGGCGTCAACGCGCAGTACATCATGACGTCCAACCACATGGGGACGCATCTTGATGCACCGCGTCATTTCGTCACCAACGGCCGCACCATCGACGAGATTCCCGTCGAATGGCTGTGTGGCCCAGGCGTCATCGTGAACTTATCCGACGCGATGGACGAGCTCGAACTGTACACGCCGAAGATGATCGAGGATCGCGTCGAGGTGCGAAAGGGCGACCTGCTATATCTGCACACCGGCTGGCATAAGCACGCGCAGTTCGGCGACAAGGCCGACGAAGAGAAATACATCCACCGGCACCCGGGGGCGCATCCTGATCTGGTGCCGTGGCTTCTCGAAAAGGAGATCCGCATCTGGGGTGTGGACTGTGTCTCGACCGATCATCCGATGAACCTGCCGATCGGACGATTCCTCGGGAAAGGTGCGCACGGGCACTGCGACCGTGTGCGCAAGCAAGCCGAGGAAAAATTCGGTGGTAAGGAAGCTGTCGACAGGTTGTTTCCGGACTCGGCGTATCAATTGACGCACAACGCGCTCTTCCCGAAAGACTGCATGCACATCGAGAATCTCGGCGGCGATATCGGTGCGGCCGAACTGCAGAACAAACGGCTGATTCTCGGCTGCTTCCCGTGGAAGTTCAAAGGCGGCGAGGCCGCATTCTGTCGCGCCGTGGCCTTTGTCGGAGAGTGGAAGCCGTGAGCGGGCTGGCCGATCTGTCCGCGACAGAGATTCGCGAGAAGATTGCCGCAAGGGAGGTATCGGCGGTCGAATATCTCCAGGCGTGCCTCGCTCGTGTCGACGAGCTCAACGGCACACTGAACGCCATCGTCACGCCGAATCCTCACGCCATCGACGAGGCGAAAGAAGTGGATCGCAAGATCAGGGCGGGTGATGGTGCCGGGCCACTGTGCGGGTTGACGGTTGGGATTAAGGACGTCACTCCTGTTGGAGGGGTGAGAACGACCTTCGGATCGCCGATCTACGCCGATTACGTTCCCGAGGAGGATGCCCTTGTCGTGCGGCGGCTGCGCGAGGCGGGCGCCGTCATTCTGGGAAAGACGAACTGCCCCGAGTTCGCCGCCGGCGCGAACACGTTTAACGAAGTGTTCGGACGCACGCGAAATCCATGGGACACGAACAAGTCGGCGGGCGGCTCGACCGGAGGCGGAGCGGCGGCGCTGGCTACCGGGATGATTGCGCTTGCTGAAGGTACCGACCTTGGCGGGTCGCTCCGCATCCCGGCGGCGTTTTGCGGCGTGACCGGGTTGCGCCCGTCGGTGGGTCTGGTGCCGATCCATCCGACCGATTGGGTATGGGACACGCTGCAGGTGAGCGGTCCGATGGCGCGGACTGCCGAAGATCTCGCGCTGATGCTTCAGGCGATCGCGGGCCCCAGCGAGTACTCGCCTCTGGCGCAGCCGATCGAGGCTCGAGACTTCGTTCGAGCCGCGAGGGGAGCGCGCAAGAACCTTCGCGTGGCCTATTGCGCCGATATCGCGGGCATCGGGATCGATCCGGACGTCGAGCGAGTATGCCGGGAAGCGGCGTTCGCGCTCGAGAGCAAGGGTGCGGTCGTCGAAGAGATCACGCTCGACCTGTCTGATGCGAGGGCGGCGTTCCTGTCACTGCGCGGGTTGTGGTTCTGCACGCAGATGTTCCCGCGCCTCGACCAGCAGCACCGCTTCGGCCCCAATGTCGGCAACAACGTTCGCTCGGGACTCGAAGTGACGTCGAAAGAGCTCGCGTCGGCCGAAAGCTATCGCGGCCACCTGTGGCACCAATTCCGTCAGTTCTTCACCGAGTACGACCATCTGCTGACTCCTTGCGTCGCGGTCCCTCCATTTCCGGTCGAGCAGAACTACCCCGACACGATTGCGGGCAAGCCGATGAGCACCTATATCGATTGGATCGCGCCGACGTTCGTGTTGAGCCTGACCGGTCTGCCTGTGGCGTGCGTTCCCGCAGGACTCGATTCCGGCGGCATGCCGGTCGGCTTGCAGATTGCTGGGAAGCAGTTCGGCGAGGAAGGCGTGCTCGCGCTGGCTGCGCAGTTGCAGAAGCTGAGGTCGATCACGCTTCCACGGTCCGGCTGATCAGTCCGGCTAAAGCCGGACACTACGTACGAATGCCCGTCCGGCGGCGGTGCCCGGGATCGGGCCTGGGTACGGCGGCCAGCAGCGTTTTCGAATACTCGTGCTGAGGGTTCTGATAGATACTCTCGGCCATCCCGATTTCCACGATCTCCCCTTTGAACATCACCGCAATGCGATCGGAGATGTGGCGCACGACAGAGAGATCGTGTGCGATGAAGATGTAGGAGAGGCCGAATTCCTCCTGCAGATCCTGCATCAGGTTGACGACCTGCGCCTGAATGGACACGTCGAGCGCGCTCACGGGCTCGTCGGCGATGACAATCTTCGGATTGGTCGCGAGCGCGCGGGCGATGCCGATGCGCTGCCGCTGCCCGCCCGAAAACTCGTGCGGATAGCGATGCATGTACTCGGGAGACAGCCCGACCTTCTGCATCAGCCACACGACGCGATCCCGCCGTTCGGCCGGCGACTGCTTCGTGTGGATCTTCAACGGCTCTTCGACGATCTGCACGACGCTCATCCGCGGATTCAAGGACGAGTAGGGATCCTGGAAGATCATCTGGATGTCCGTCCGGTAGGGGCGCATCCCGCGCTTGCCGAGCGGCGCGAGGTTCACGATGCCGGACGGGTGGTGATACAGAATGTCGCCTGTGATCTCGACGTCGTAGCTCATCGCGCGCAGGATGTTGATGATCGCGCGCCCGACCGTCGTCTTGCCGCTGCCGGATTCGCCCACGAGCCCCAGCGTCTCGCCCTGATTGAGCGCGAACGACACGCCTTTCACCGCGTGCACCTCGCCCTGCCGGCGAAGCAGCAGGCCGCCGAAGACCGGGAACCTGACGTGCAGGTCCTTAACGTCGAGGATTGGCGGCATGTTCGTCGGTGATTCCGTACAGGTGGCAGCGGACGAAATGCCCGGGCGCCCGTTCGACCAGCACCGGTTCGATGTCGGGGCACGGCTCGAACCGATCGGGGCAGCGCGTCGTGAACTTGCAGCCTTTGGGCAGATCGAGGATGTCGGGCACCGATCCCGGAATCGTCGTGAGACGCTC
Organism: Vicinamibacterales bacterium; assembly: GCA_963782595.1. Classification (GTDB taxonomy): domain Bacteria; phylum Acidobacteriota; class Vicinamibacteria; order Vicinamibacterales; family JAMQPK01; genus JAMQPK01. The sequence goes on from CAWAKJ010000001.1 coordinate 1,145,817, forward strand.
GGCCTTCGGTCCGTCCACCCGAGGCAGCGAGCCAAGCAGCCCGCGCGTGTACGGGTGCATCGGGTTGTCGAAGATGTCCTTGACGGACGCGAGCTCCTGAATCTTCCCGCCGTACATCACCGCCACGCGATCGCACGTTTCGGCGACCACGGCAAGGTTGTGGGTGATGAGGAGGATCGCGGCGTCCTTCTGCCGCTCCTTCATCTCCAGCATCAGATCCAGGATCTGCGCCTGAATCGTCACGTCGAGCGCCGTCGTCGGCTCGTCGGCGATGAGCAGGTCGGGCGTCAGCGCCAGCGCCATCGCGATCATGATCCGCTGACGCTGCCCGCCCGAAAACTGATGCGGGTATTGCTTCATGCGGGCCGGCGCGTCCGTGATGCCCACCAGCTGCAGCATCTCGACGCTGCGGTTGAAGGCTTCCTGCTTCGAGAGCTTCTCGTGCTGGAGGTACACCTCCATCAGCTGGAAGCCGATGGTGAACACCGGGTTCAGCGACGTCATCGGCTCCTGGAAGATCATGCTGATCTCGTCGCCCCGGACGTCGCGGATGTCGTCGTTGTCGAGCTTCAGCAGGTCGCGGCCCTTGAACATGATCTCGCCCGCGACGATGCGCCCGGGAGGACTGGGGATGAGCCGCAGCACGCTGAGTGCGGTGACGCTCTTGCCCGAGCCGGACTCGCCGACGAGTCCGACGACCTCGCCCGGATAGATGCTGAGATCGATGCCGTCGACCGCCTTGGCGACGCCGGCTTCGGTGAAGAAGTGCGTCCGCAGCCCGCGGATGTCGAGCAGCGGCGTTTGGCGCCGTCATTGGAGCTGCGAGAACTCCTTCGGATCGAACGCCTCGCGCACGGCTTCGCCGATGAAGACGACGAGGAGGAGGGTGAGGAAGAGAGCGCCCAGCGGAAAGAACACGAGCCACCACTTGGTGAGGTTCTCCGTTCCCTGGCCGATCAGCTCACCCCAGCTTGGCGTCGGCGCGGGAAGGCCGAATCCGAGGAAAGTCGAGTGCGACGAGCGAGCTGATATTCGCCACGATGACGAACGGCGCGAACGAGACGACGCGGCGTCAGCGCATTCGGCAGGATGTGGCGGAACATGATCTTCGGCTCCGACACGCCAGTCGCGATGGCGGCCCCGACGTAGTCCCTGGCCTTCTCGCGATAGAACTCGCCACGGATGTAGTAGGTGATGGCCACCCATTCGAAGCCGCGAGAATCAAGACGAGGAGCCAGAACGATGGCTGGAGCACCGCTGATCGTCCCGGGCACGTAGACGGGAACGATGATCGAGCTGATGATAATGATCGTGTAGAGGAACGGCAGCGACGACCAGATTTCGATCACCCGCTGGCCGAGAATATCGAGCTTGCCGCCGAAATAGCCGAGCAGGGCACCCACAGCGACGCCGATCGATTCGCCGAGATCAGCATGACGACGATGGCGAAGGTCATGCGAGATGTTGAAGCCATAGGCGAGCCGGACGAGGACGTCTCGCCCGCGATCGTCGGTGCCGAATGGATGCGCCCGGGATGGCGGATTCGGCGGCGACGATGTTGAGATCGAGGAGCGCCTCGTTGGGTCCGTACTGGGTATGGCGGCATCAACACCCAGTCGTCCGCTGCCGCGCTTCTGCGAACTGCTGCTTCAGGGCACGGTAGTCCGGCTCTCCGAATCCTTCGACGCCAAACTCGGTGACGCTGTAGAAGCGCAACATCGGAAAGAAATACCGGCCGTCATGGCGACACCACCAGCGGCGTGCCGCGTCATCAGGAACGGCAGCAGGAAGGAGAACGGCGTACGCCAGCAGAATCGACGAGGAACGAGTAGTAGCCGCGCTTGAGGCGTCGGAACTTCCGCAGACGCGTTTGCGGAAGAGACTTTCGGATCGGCCGGCGCTCATTTGAAGCGGATGCGCGGATCGACGACGGCGTAGATCATGTCGGACAGGATGTTGCCGACGAGCATCAGCAGGCTGCCAATCACCAAGATGCCGAGCGCAACCGGATAGTCTCGCTGAAGGATGGCGTTGTAGCCGAGGTACCCCATGCCGTCGATGTTGAAGACCTTCTCAATCAGAAACGAGCCGGCGAGGATGAGGCTGAACACGTGACCAAGTCCAGTGGCGATCGGGATCAGCGAGTTGCGGAGGGCATGCACGAAGATGACCCGTCGCGTCGACAGTCCTTTCGCGAATGCCGTGCGCACGTAGTCCTGCGACATGTTCTCCATCAATGAGTTCTTCGTCAGAATGGTCAGCGTGGCGAATCCGCCGATCATGTAGCAGATAACGGGCAGAAACATGCCGGGCCTGGTCGATCACCTTCTCCGAAAATGACAGATACTCCCAGTTGTCGGACCGGAAGCCGCCAAGCGGAAACACACTCCAGAAGCTCCCTCCGCCGAAGAGCACCAGCAACGCCGTACCCAGCGCCCATCCCGGGACCGCGTATCCGAGGAAGACCAGCACGCTGCTGATGAGATCGAACCGACGCCGTGCCGGACGGCCTTGAAGACGCCGAGCGGCACGCACACGAGATAACTCAACACGAACCCAGTGACGCCGAGAAAAATCGAGATAGGAAATCGCGATCGATGACATCCCAGACCGGATCCTGGTAGACGTACGAATTTCCGAGGTCGAGGTGCAGCACGTTCCAAAGCCAGTTCGCGTACCGGATGTGAACGGGCTTGTCGAACCCGTAGTACTGCCGAATCTGTTCGATCGCTTCCTCCGGCAATCCTTCGTTGGCGCCGCCGATTGTTGCGCCGGCGCCGCCTTCGGTGACAACTGCCATCCGGAGCCGCATGATCTCGCGTTCGACGGGTCCGCCAGGCACGAAGTGCATGATCACAAACACGGCGACGGTAATTCCCAGAAACGTGGGAATCACGAGGAGAAACCGTCGAAGAAAATACGCGCTCACGGGCCCCGCTAGTGCCTGGACATGCTGGGCGAACTCAAACTATTCGTCAACGTGCGGCCTGCCTTCGCGCAAAATCCTCCCAGTAACGGACCTCGATCAGACCTGTATCGAGCTTTCTCGACGTGTCACGCTCGGCCTCGTTCAGCTCGCGCTGTTTAGCGGGATCGATCCACCACATGTTGACGACGTCAGCCTGATCGCCGACCCGGCTGAGATACGATTCAGGGTGACCAAACTTGTTCCAGTAGGCGATGCGATGAAATGGAGCCGTCCATCCGAGAGCGTAGTGATGGTGGTTTGCCGCGATCCCATCGATCTCGCGGATGATGGCAGCGCGCTTTTGCTGATCGAACTCCTTATCATAGAGGTCGCAAAGCTCGTCGATTCGCTTGTCCTTCAGCCCGGTAATATTGTTGTTGTCGGCCTGGTCGGCAAGCTTGGAGTGGAACGCCGTTTCCGGATTCGGGAAGACCAGTGCGCCCCATGCGGTCGACATTGTGTCGAATCGGCGTTCCATTTCGAGCTTCCAGGCGGTTTCAGGAGTGACAAGCCGTAAATTGATGCCGATCCCGACCTTGCGCAGGTCATCCTGATACACCGTCAAGAACGGTTCTGACGTCTTGGACCCGTACAGCAGATCCACAACAAGCGGCTGCCCATTCTTCACCAGACGTCCCTGGCTGTCCCGCGAGCTCCAGCCGGCGTCAGCCAGTAATTTCAGCGCGGCCTGCGGATCGTACAGATTCTTCGGGTTGTTCGGGTTCTCGTAGATGCTGCCCGCGAAGTACGAATTGAGGGGCACGTACTCGTTGAAAAATAGCTTCTCAATGAGAAGCGGTCGGTTCATCAACTGCGCGAGTGCCTTGCGAACGCGGATGTCATCGTACGGGGCCTTCCTGGTGTTGAAGGCGATGCCGGAGAACCCCTGCGGCGCATCGTTGAAGACCTTCCGCTTCTGGATCATGCCGCGCTGTACTTTGTCGAAATTCATCTCCTGCACCCACTGGCGAGAGATGTTCACGAAGTAGAAATCCAGGTCTCCCTTCTTGAACATTTCGAACGCCAGATTCTGATCGCGAACGACGATTTCCCGGATTTCGTCGAAGTTTCCAAGACCGATATTCCGCCGCTCCTTCTCCGCCCAATAGTCCTTGCGACGGCGAATCGTCAGACTTCGGCCCTTGACGACATCGCTTTGATTGATGACGTATGGGCCGCTGCCGGGCAGAAGCTGGAAGTTGTAGTCCCTCAGGTAGGTCGCGCCATCGACGTTCTTCAGGACGTGAGCGGGAAAGATCAGCATGCCTGAGAAATAGAGCATGTTGCGCCAGTTGAGCTGCTTGCTCTGCACCCGCAGGATGTATTTGCTTTCCGCGACTGGCCGCTCGAATTTTCCGAAGACCAACTGGTTGCTTGGATCCTGCAGGCCTTTGTCCATCATCAGATTCCATGTCGCGACCACATCATCTGCGACGACCGGTTGTCCGTCGGACCACCGTGCGTTCGGATTGATGCGGAAGCGATACGTCATCTTGTCCGGCGAAACCTGCCAGTGCGTCGCCAGCGCGGGAATGTAGTCGAGGGTGGTCGGGTGCATGCCAAGGAGCGATTCGTACACCATCGGCTTGAACATGTAGTTCAGAGCAGTGTTCGACTCGGGGCCTTCCACCCTTAGTGTTCCAGGGAAATCAAGAATGAAGTCCCGGTACACACCACCCTTCACCGCTCTCGGATCGCCGATCAAGTCGAAGTCTGTATTGGTCTGCCACCCCTCCCCCGTAAACCCCTTTCCGCCCTGCTCGGCCGGGACAGACGGATCGGCGCCGGCGTCGGCGTTCGGAAAGACCGGATACGAGTTCTTATCGAGGGAAACGTTGCCGGGAGTAGCAGAGGAAGATGGGGCTCCCGTGTTGTTGGCTGGCGGCGGAGCCGAGCCTCCACCACAGGCAGCCGTCAGTACGGCCGCGCCAACAAGACCGGTCAGCCACACATTGAGTCGTCTCACATCAACCTCCAACCTTCGATTCTATCAGGGGATCGGCGGCAGCATCTGGCAATGCGCCGAACGTACAGACTTCGGACACGCCCAAAAAGTCTGTGGGCTACGAGCTGCGGACTGGAGGCTTCCGGCAGGGATTGGTAAGACAAAAAAAGCCGGGCGGCACATGCGCACCGCCCGGCTGACTAACCACTAACCACTAACCACTAACCACTAACCACCAACTAGTTGAAGGTATACCTGAAGCTGAGCATGATCTGGTACACATCGCTCAGAGCGGTGGCTGTCTCAAAGGTGCTGGTGGGGAGCTGGTTGTTGACGAGGGCCATGCGATAGTTCACCCGACCCTGCGCATCAGCGGCCCCGTTGGTCAGAATCTGCACACCGCTTGCGCCGGTCGTGGAGACGACCGAGCGCTGGGCGACGCCCCAGTTGTGGTTCAGGAGATTGCTGAAGTTCGTGATATCGAGACGGAACTGGCCCGCATTGCGCCTGCCGCCGATATTGCGGAACACCTCCTGAATGACGCTCAGGTCCATCTTGTTGAACATCGGGAAGAACAACTCGCCGCGCCGGGCGTACTCGCCCCGGTGCTTGCTGAGATAGGGATCCTGCTGAATATAGGCCTCAAACGCGGTCGCCTGTTCGGCCGCAGTGAACACGCGCCCGTTCGGGGCGTTGGTGAACTGCACGAAGTTCATCTCCGACGTGTCGCGCGGAATGTAAATGAGGTCGTTTCCGGAGTAGCCGTCGCCATTCATGTCGCCCGCGAATACATAGCTCAGGTTCGACGCGGCGCTCGTGGTATTGGGGAACGAGGGTCGCGCTTCCCAGAAGCTGGAGATTGTCGTCGCCCCGAAACCGAAGTACGAGCGGGTGAACGACGTGGCCACGAAGAACCGGTGCCCCTGTGAATATCCAGACAACCCGATGCCCGGGTTGTTGGGATCGCCGGCGTGCTGGTTGTTGGCGAACGTCGAGAACGCCGTCGAACCAGGGTCAATCGTGTTCCTGGATTCGCCGTAGCTGTACGCCCCCCGGATTGACAAGCCATGGAACAAGCTCTTCGTGAGGCTTCCCGACATGTTCCACGACGAGCCGACGCTCTGGTTCTTCAGCACGAACGCGTTCGTGATGACGTTGCCGGGCGAGTTGTTGATGCGGTTTGCGGTCCAGCGTGGGCGGTTGTCGACGCCGGAGAAGGTGGCCTGCGCCGCGGGCAGGTTGGCGTTGATGTAGTACACGCCATTCACATCTTTGTTATAGAGGAACTCGACCGTGCCGGTGACGCCGCCAGGCAGACGGTGATCGACGCCGAAGTTCGTGCGCCAGACCTGTGGAAACTTGAAGTTCGGATCGGTCACGTCCAACTCGAAGCTCGTCGCGCCTTCGCCCGTGACGTTCGTGGGCTTATAGCGATCGATATTGGGATTGAACGGAAACGCCGTCGTGTTCTGCTGGGTGATCTCCCCGACGAGCACGCCGGTGTTGCCGAGCTGGTTGGAAATCCACACATACAGCGGTGGACCGGTGAAGAGGCCGGTGCCTATGCGCACCTGAGTCTGTCCACGGCCGCTGACGTCCCAGTTTGCCGCCACGCGCGGCGACCACAGGATCTTCGGCTCCGGCAACTTCCCGGATTGGTACTGCACAGCCGCACCGGTTTCGTCGCGGAACGTGAGCGCATCGGCTCTCGGGTTGGAAAACGCGGTTTCGTCGAAGACCGACAGGTCCATTCTGATGCCGGCGGTCACCGTCACATCTTTCCTGGGCCGCCACTCGTCTTGGGCGTAGGCGCCGCTGTACCAGACCGTCAACGGCTGAAGCGGCTTCTCGAGGCCCGGCGTATTCGTATAGCGGACTTTGAAGAACCTGAGGTTGACGGGCGACGTCGTCCGGTTTGGATTCGCCAGGTAGTCGCGCGCGTCGGTATAGAAGTCGGCGAGCGAGTTGTACGCGTAGTTGCTCTGGGGGCAGCAGCTCCAGAACACGTTGTCCGAGTGGTATCGCTGCGTCGTCGCGCCGAAGGTCAGCGTGTGGCGCTCGCCGAACTTCGTGAAGCTGTTCTGGAGCTGGAAGGTGTTGTATCGCAGCTCGTTCTGTACTGTGAACGCCTCCGAGCCGAATGTCGCATAGGCCACGCCATCCTGCAGGATATCGACGTACGGGAATAGCTTGCCGATGTCGCCGCGGCTCTCGTCGTTGGAGGTGAAACCGACGATCAGGTTGTTCGACATGTTGGTGCCGACCACCGAGTTCCATTCGCCGATGCCGGACTTGATGTTTTCGAGAACGGAATACGTGGAGCCGCCGAACGAGAGGTGTTGGGTCGTGAACGTCGGCCGGCCGATTCCCGCCGATGAGGAGCTCGACGGATAGCTCTGCGAGGCCGAATCGAGCTGGTTGTAACGGAAACTGATCTTGTTGCTGTTGGTCAGGTTGAAGTCGGTACGGAGCAGATACCGCTTGGCCGGCGTCAGATCCTGAAGATTGTCGAACGGGCCGGTATCATACTGGAAATTCTGCGACAGAAACGAGCTGAGCGCCGTCAGATCTGACGCCAGCACTCGGGTGATGCTTCCCCCGACCGTTTCGCCGCCAGCATTGGCGCGGAACGTATTGAGAGGACGATCGTCTTCCTCGTTCTCGTAGTTCCCGAACACGAAAAGCCTGTTCCTGACGACGGGACCGCTTCCCCACACGCCGGTATCGCGGAACGTGAACACGCCAGGATTGACCACCTGCCCTTTGGCGTCGGTACCCACAAACCCTTCGTTGCGCATCCGGTGATACACCGAGGCGCTGAGCCGGTTCGTGCCGCTGCGCGTGACGCTGTTCACCGCGGCCCCGATGAAGCTGCCTTGACGCACGTCATACGGCGCGACGCTGACCTGCACCTGCTCGATGGCTTCGAGCGAAATCGGCGCGACGTTGGTTCGCTCGCCAGGCTGGTTGCCGAGACCAAACGAGTTGTTGAAGAACGAACCATCAACAGTGATGTTGTTGAGACGATGATCCTGACCCGCGAAAGAGTTCCCGCTTGCCTGCGGCGTCAGCCTCGTGATCGACTCCAGGCGTCCAGCGATGGTGGGCAGGCTCGCGATGTCGTCGCGGCCCACCGCCGTCGCCGCGCCAGTTCGTGTGGACGCGAAGACCGGATCGCTCTGACCGGTGACTTCGACCTGCTCCGCGATCGTGATCGTTTCGACGCTGACGTTGACGTCAACGCTTACGCCGAGGGTGACGTTGACGTTTTCCACTGTCTTCGGCGCGAACGCCGCGCCGCCGGCTCCGCCGACATACACGACCTGGATCGTGTACGGTCCGCCGACACGCATACTGGGAATGGAATACCGTCCGTCCGCGCGGGTCGTCGCTTCATAGGTCGTGCCCGACGGCTCGTGGATGGCGATCACGCTCGCGCCCACGATCGGCTGGTTTTGGACGGCAGTGACGATGCCGGCGATGCCACCGGTCGTGACTCCCTGCGCGGCTGCTCCCGTGGGGATGGACACCGCGGTCAGCGCAAGCGCGAGGATAACAAACCAAATGTTGCGGCCTAAACTCATAGTGATCTCCAGAAAAGTACGAGTGACGAACACCAACATACGCCCGGGCGACAACGGACGTGTGACGGATATTGAAACGAGCGATGAAGTACGTTGAGGGTCAAACACGTAACCGGAATGACTTGTAACCGATCGGGGCAATATTCTGACGTGCTTTTTGGCGGCACGCAACCGTCGACTTTTTTGTTGCTACCTACGAAAGTTCGGTGCGCGATTGACGGTTTTTTGGATCGTCAGGCCGATGTGGCCTGTTCCGTAAGGACTTCGACATCCCCATGTCGATCCAAATTATCGGCGAGCAAGGCGAGTACTTCGCGTGTGGCTTTGAGCTTTGCCGGGGAGACGCCCGACAGCGTCCTGGAGACCGCCGCTTCGATCGCGCCGACGGCCATGTGGCTCATGCGCCGGCCCCTGGTCGTCAACTGAATCCGCAGCCGGCGGCGATCGCGCATGTCGGGTTGCAGTTGCAGCAGGCCGCGATGGCCCATCTGCTGCAGCACGCCGGTAAGCGTGCTGGGATCGAGGTGCAGCACCTTCGCGAGATCGCCCGCGGAGATGCCGGGAAACTCGTTGACGACCTGGATGATGAGGCGCTGGCGTCCCGTCACGCCGTATTTTGATTTCATGTAGCGCGAGGTGGTGGCAAGGCCGTGATTGATGGCCCACAGCACGCGCAGAAAATCGAGTGCCTGACCAAGCGGCCGCGACTCGTATGGTGAGGCGGCGGCAGCACCAATGGCGGTTTCGTCGATGGGTTTCATCACACCTTTATAACGACGCGGCATGGTCTGATGCTTACCCTATCATGGGAGTTGAAACATTTCTTCACGGTCCGAGGCGGAAATTCGTCCAGGCATTTCCTTTTCTGCGATAAAGCACGCGATCGTGCAAACGATGCGGTTGTCCCTGCCAGAACTCGATACAATTTGCGACAATTCGAAAGCCGCCCCAGAACGGCGGACATGGAATTGTGCGATTACCAAATCGTGTTTGCACGCGCGCGAACTGCGCTTCGAGGAACGATCGATCGGCGATCGTCTCGCTCTGCGGTGAGGCCCACGCGCTGAGCTGGCTCTCGCGCGGACGCGTCTGAAAGTACCGGTTCGATTCGGCGCGCGTGAGTTTTTCCACGCGGCCTTCGATGCGGACCTGACGCTCGAGCCGCGGCCAGTGAAACACGAACGCGGCGCGCGGGTTCTCGAGTAGATCAGCGGCCTTCGGACTGTTGTAATTGGTATAGAACACGAATCCGCCGCGGCTGAAACCGCGGTGCAGCACCATGCGCACCGCAGGCCGTCCGTCGCGTGTGGCCGTCGCCAGTGCCATCGCCTCGGCGAGCGGCTCGCCGGCGTGCTCGGCGTCCCGAAACCATTTCCTGAAAAGACGAAGCGGATCGGCCGGGTAGCGCTCGAGCGCCGGACTTGCCCGTTTTTTGCCCTGCATTGGCCTGCAATTCTGCCATATGCGAGAATTGTGGACTCATGTCCAGCCCTAGTGCCGAGAGCCGTCCTGAAGCGCCGCCCCGCGATTTCATTCGAGAAATCGTCGCGCAGGATCTCGTCTCCGGCAAACACCGGGAAAATATCGTCACGCGGTTCCCGCCGGAACCGAACGGGCGGCTGCACATCGGCCACGCCAAAGCGATTGCGATCGACTTCGGCATCGCCGGGGAGTTCGGCGGCCGCTGCAACCTCCGGTTCGACGACACCAATCCCGTCAAGGAGTCCCAGGAGTACGTCGACGAGATCGAGCGCGACATCCGCTGGCTCGGGTTCGACTGGGGCGAGCACCTCTATCACGCGTCGGATTATTTCGAGCAGCTCTATCAGTGGGCCGAGCAGCTCATCCGCGACGGCAAGGCGTATGTCGACAGCCTGACAGCCGACCAGATGCGCGAGTACCGCGGCACGCTGACCGAGCCCGGTCGCGAGAGCCCGTACCGCAGCCGATCGGTCGAGGAGAACCTCGATCTCTTCCGGCGCATGCGCGCAGGCGAGTTCGACGACGGCGCACATGTGCTGCGCGCGAAGATCGACATGGCGTCGGGCAACATCAACATGCGCGATCCGGTGATGTACCGGATCCGCAAGACGCCGCATCAACGCACCGGCGACAAGTGGGTCATCTATCCGATGTACGACTGGGCGCACGGCCAGTCGGACTACATCGAAAGCGTGACCTACTCGCTGTGCTCGCTCGAGTACGAAGATCACCGTCCGCTCTACGACTGGTACCTCGAAGCGCTGCGGCTGCCGGCGCCGCGTCCGCGTCAAATCGAGTTCGCGCGCCTCAACCTCAACTACACGGTGATGAGCAAGCGCATGCTGCTCGAGCTCGTCGAAGGCGGGCACGTGAGCGGCTGGGACGATCCGCGCATGCCGACGATCTCGGGGCTGCGGCGCCGCGGATACACGCCCGAATCGATCCGGAATTTCTGCGAGCGCATCGGCGTGGCGAAGCGCAACAACGTTGTCGACATCGCGAACCTCGAGCATGCGATTCGCGAGGACCTGAACGCGCACGCGCCCCGAGTACTGGCCGTGCTGAAACCGCTCAGAGTCGTCATCGAGAACTATCCGGACGATCAGTTCGAAGAGCTCGACGTCATCAACAATCCGGAAGATCTGTCGGCGGGTACGCGGAAGGTGCCGTTCGGCCGGGTACTTTACATCGAGCGCGACGACTTCATGGAGCAGCCGCCGAAGAAGTTCTTCCGGCTGTCGCCGGGCAACGAAGTGCGCCTTCGCTGTGCGTACTTCATCCGCTGCACGGGTGTCATCAAGGATCCGGAAACCGGCGAGGTGACCGAGATTCGTGCCTCGTACGATCCGGCAACCCGAGGCGGCGATTCACCGGACGGGCGGAAGGTGAAGGCCACGCTGCACTGGGTGTCGGCCGCGCATGCGCTCGAGGCCGAAGTGCGCATCTACGATCGGCTGTTCAACGACGAAGACCCTGCTGCGACGGACAACTTTCTCGACCACCTGAATCCGACGTCGCTCGAGGTCATCAGGGCCGCCAAGATCGAGCCGAGTCTCGCGACGGCGTTGCCGGGATCGCGTTATCAATTCGAGCGTCTCGGCTACTTCAGCGTCGACTCTGATGCCCGGCCGGGGGCGCTCGTCTTCAACCGCACCGTCTCGCTGCGGGACGCGTGGGCGAGGGTGAAGGATAAGAAATAGAGCGTCTGGTTTCCAGTATAGTTCTAGCTCTCAATGCAACAGTTTCACGATGACGAGGTGCCGTTCCAGCCGGTGGATCCCGCGAATTTCGTCGGTGCGGCGCGGGTGAAGCGGTTGCCGATGGTCGAGAAGCCGGGCGAATCGGTCATTGTGTATCTCGTCGAATTCGAGCCCGGTGGACGCACCAACTGGCACCGCCACAGCGCGCCGCAGCTCCTGCTCGTGAAAGAAGGACGGGGACTGGTGCAGACCTGGGGTGGACCCCTGCGTGCGATCGCCGCCGGGGATGCGATTTGCATCGAACCCGGCGAAAAGCATTGGCATGGCGCTGCTCCTGGGACAAGAATGGCGCATTTCGCCGTCAACCTGACTCTGACCACCCAGTGGCTCGAGCCCGTATCGGACGACCAATATCGTGCATCCTGAGCTGAAAGAAGCGATCGAATTCCACCAAGCCATCGTCGCCGAGGCCGGGAAGGCGCTGGTCGGATACGAGACGGAAAAGGCCCTCGCCAACGTCGTGCTGATGTCGGAGATTCCGACGACCTACGACAAGGACGAGCAAAGGCAGGTGAACGCCGGCAACCTGCTGCTGCGCGGCGTTCCAGGCATCGGCAAGACATTCTTCGGGGTCATCATCGCCGCCATCAGCGACGCGAAATTCGCGCGGATTCAGGGGCGGGCCGATCTGCAGCCGACCGAGGTCGTCGGTTTCCAGATGATCAATCCCGCGACGGGTGCGTTCCTGACCGAATTCGGCCCGCTCGCGTCGGCGGAAGTGATCCTGCTCGACGAAATCAACCGCATCCCGCTGAAATCGCAGAGCGCGTTCCTCGAGGGTCTGCAGGATCGCAAAATCACCGTCGGCAAGACGACCTACGACCTGCCGACGTTCAGCTTCGCGATCGCGACGATGAACCCGGTCGAGCTTGGGCAGGGCACCTTTCCGCTGTCGGAAGCGGCGACCGATCGTTTCGCGATCCTCGTGAACATCGGCTACCTGCCTCCTGACGAAGAGCAGAAGCTCGTGAATTTCGACTTCAAGCAGGTGCGCCTCAATTCGCTGATGTCGAAGGAGCGCATTGTGCAGCTGCGCGGCGCGATTACGCGCGAGGTCTTCCTGCACGAGAAGCTCGGCAAGTACATCCGTCGTCTGGTCGGCGCCTCGCGCCCATACAACGAGGAGACCGACTGGAGGTTCCGCTCGCCTTCAGACTTGGTCGAGCAGCACGTTGATCTGGGCGCGTCGCCGCGCGCGACCATCGCGTGGGGCCGCCTCGTCAAGGTCTGGACGGTTCTCGTTCGTCACCGTTCGGAGGTCTACCCTGAAGACGTGCAGGATCTGGCGAAGTACGTGCTCGCGCATCGCATCTGGCTGGGGCCGCACGCGACGAGCCACGGCATCACGCCCGAGCAGGTGATCGACGACATCGTGGCCAAAGTGCCCATCCCGTGAGTATGCGAAATCCGGCGCGAACGGAGCGGGGCGCAGGGGCCCCCGCGAGAGAGCGCCGGGGCGCGGGTGGGGACCCGCGCCTAAACGAAGACCTGGTCGATTTCGCGACAATCACCGAAATCGAGCTGCGTGTGCTGAAACGGATGAAAGAGTACACGCTGGGCGATCACGGCAGCGTGTTTCACGGCACCGGCGTCGACTTCGTGGGGCTGCGCGACTGGCAGGCAGGCGATCGGCTTTCGTCGATCGACTGGGCGCAATCGACGTTGACCAACTTCACGCCGATGGTCATCCGCGAGTACGAGCAGCCCGGCACCGCTCCGATCGTCGTCGTGGCCGATCAGTCGCCGTCGACCAGGTGCGGCATGACCGGCACGCCGATCGCCGTCGGCGTCGCGCGGGCCATGGCCACCATCGGACTGTCCGCGGTCTATTTTCAGGATATGTTCGGCATCATCACGTTCGACACGGGATTTGCCCGCATGCAGTCCCTGCGGCCGCGTGTCGGCCGGGGTCACGTCATCCATTGCCTCGACGCGTATCAGGGTCGTGTCGGCATGGAGGACGTGAAAACAGGACAGCGGCTGGCGACGACGATCGGCGGACATCTTCGCCGGACGACGCTCCTGCCTGTGATTTCCGACTTTCTGTTCGAGGATGCGCCCGAGCGAATCAAGGAGATTGCCGAGCTCAATTCGGTGCACGACGTGATGCTCGTGATGATCGACAGTGCGTTCGCGTTCGATCTGCCTGATGTGTCGGCGGGATGGACGAGCGTGTTCGACGTGGAAACCGGAGAGACGCGCCTGATGTCGCGGCGCGAGCTCCGCAATCTGTCGGCCCGCGTCCGCGCGTGGCAGGACGATCTCGAGCGGCAGGCGCACGATCACGGTCTCGACGTGCTGCGCCTGGGTGTTGACCCGGAAAAGAGTCTGCCCGCACTGTTGGAGTTCGTGATGGTGAGGCGGCTGAGGAAAGCATGACCACAAATCCAGGGATTAGGGATTGGCGATTAGGGATTGGCGCAGCGACGCGTGTCACGGTTGCGCTCGCCCTGCTGGCGCCGTGCGCGCTCTTCGCGCAAACGCCTTCGCCAGGCCGCACGAACCCGACGAACTCGACGAACCCGCCTTCACCGCAACGCGGCTCCGGCGTCCTTCGACAAGCTCAGGACGCCCCGAGCCAGTCGAGGGGCGCGGCAAGCCGAACGAACCCAACGAACCCTATCGACGTCCCCGTCGCGCCGATCGAATGCTGGTGGAAGACCGATCACAACGCCGTGCGCGTCGGCGAGACGTTCCGGCTAACGCTGACGTGCGCGGTTCTCGCGACCGAGCGCGCGTCGGTGGTCGTCGACGAATCGAGTCTCGACCCTTCAGCCCTGCACCTGACGCCGTTTGAGATCGTCGGGGGCCAGCGGTTCCGCGACATTCTCAACGCGCCGCGGAAGTTCTTTCAGTATCAGTACACGATGCGCGTGCTGGGCGAGGAGTTCTTCGGCAAAGAAGTGCTGCTGCCGCGATTGCAGATTACCTACCGTGTGCAGAACTCGCTGCAGGGCGGGTCGGCGCTGCAGGGCCGGGAAGCGCAGTATTCGCTCGTGCCCGTGCCCATCCGCGTGCTGTCGCTCGTGCCGCCCGGCACGCCCGATATCCGCGATACGCCGGCCGACACATTCGGCGATGTCGAGACGCGCCTCTTCCGATCGAACCTGCTGCTTATCGTTGCGAGCGTGGCGTTCGTCCTCGCCGCTCTGATGGTGCTGATGCTCCTCGCGCGCTCTGCGGTGAAGCGGCGTGCGGCGGCGGCCACGCGCGAGCGCGAGGTGTCGCCGTTCGCGGTCCTGCGCGCGTCGCTGCGCGAGCTCGGGACCGTGCGCGCCGAGAGCCAGCGCGACGGATGGAACGGCGAGCTCGCCGGACGGGCCGCGTCGGCGGTGCGGCTGGCTGGCGCGGTCGCGTTGTCGCGCCCTGTGAACCAGAAACAGGTGGGTCGTGCGACACCGCCGAGCGAGGGCCAGGTGCCGGCTGCGCCGGGTCTCGGCACGCTGCTCGGCAAGCGAACGCTGCTGTCGGCGGCCGTGACGCCTGGCACTGTCTCCCTGAATGGGAAGTTGGGCGGCGCTGAACTGTGGCAGACCCTCAGCCAGTCTCTGGGCGTGTTCACCGCGGCGAGGTACGCACGCCCCTCGACCTCTTCGGCAAGCTCAGGGTCGACCGTGAGCCCAGTCGAACGGTCGACAGGCTCGGGGCGCCCTGAGTCCGCCGAAGGGCGCAATGGCGGCGTGGACGGAACCGCGCTCGACGCGGCCCTCGCCGAGAGTGAAGACGCCGTCAAGCGGCTGCGCGTCAGGCGGATTCTGCAATTCGGCCGCACGAAGCCGCGCCCGGAAGGCGGCGGCGCAAGACCGACATGGGCACGCTGAACGCGCTCATCGCGCTCGTGACGGGAACGTTGAGCCAGTGGGGCACGGCTTCGCTCGGCGATCTGGTATTCCAGTCGAAGAGTGCGGCGCTCATCGCCGTCGCCTTGCTGATTGTGCTGGCGATATCGACGCTTGGGTGGCGATCGATCCGGGGCCGGCTGGCCGGGCGCACGGCGATCGCGCTCCCAGCGGTACTGCCGCGCATCCGGCGTTCGCCGGTGGCGTTCGTGCGTCACGCACCGTTTCTGCTCTTTCTGGCCGGTCTTCCGTTTTTCTGTCTGGCGCTCGCCGATCCGTACTCGTCGTTGTCGGCCCGTCAGGTCTCGTATCCGGGCCGGAGGATCGCCGTCATCATGGACGCGTCGCTGAGCATGCTCTCGCCGTTCAGCGGCCAGCAGCTGAAGACACAAAGCGATACGGCGTTCTCGAATACGATGGCGGCGGCGGAGTACTTCATCCGCGTGCGCATGAAGGGGCACTATCGCGACCTGATTGCGCTCGAGCAGTTCGGAAACGAAGCGTACGTCATCACGCCGTTCACGACCGACTACGAAAACCTGCTGCTCAGCCTGAAGATGATCAGCGACGTCAACGAGTGGCAGCGGTTTCCGGATCAGGGCACGATCATCATGAAGGCCATAGACGAGGGGGTCGATCTCTTCAACGCGTTCGACTTTCTCGATTCGTCTGGCAACATCATGGTGATCTTCAGCGACGGTCAGGACAACAACGTGCAGATCGGCACCATGTCGCTCGAGCAGGTGCTCAAGAAGGCGGTCGACAACAAGGTGCCCGTCTACATGATCCGCACGGCCTACGCCCGCGGGCTCTTCGACGTCGTGCCAGATCAGGTCTGGAAAAAGGCGATCGACGCGACGGGCGGCAAGTTCTACCCCGCGGCGAGCCAGGAAACGATCGTGCAGGCCATCAAGGAGATTGACGCGGCTGCGACAGGCCGCGTCGAAGTACGCGAGTACGCCGTCAAGCAGCCGAAGTACCAGAAATTCGCCCTGGCTGCGGTGATGCTGTGGATGCTCGCCTTGAGCCTGCAGATGACCCTGCGGATATTCAGAACGTTTCCATAGCGCAGTCCCAGGATTCAACAGAGGAGCAGGTCATGCGGCGTTCCGTCCCGATTCTCGTCACCGCCATCGTTCTCGCGCTCATCGGCGGCATCACGCTGTCGGCCGGGAGGTTCGAGCGCCGGATGGCCATCGCCCAGGAAGACATGGCGGTGCTCGATTTCGTCGATCCCCAGCTGGAATACGCCAAACTCGAGGAGGAGATCACGGGGATTCCTCTCGTCTCCGACGACGCGCTCAAAGACATCAAGCGGCGGCGTGCGACGCTTCAGTATTGGCAGCGCGACTACGTCGACCTCATCGAAGTGGCGCGCGAAGCCAGCTCCGGCGACAACGCCGAGGCTGTCGATCCCGGTATGCGCGTGCTCGCGGCCAATGCGCTGTATCGAGTCGCGCAGCGCGGCCCCCAGGATCGGGCGACGCTGCTGAAGAACCTGGATGCCGCGATTCGTGCCTACCACGAAGCGCTTCGTTCTGGCGTCGAGGCGCAGGACGTGGCGTTCAACTACGAGCTCGCCGTGCGGATGCGCGACGAGGTCGGGGCCGGCAAACGCAAGGCGCTCTCGAACCAGAAAGTCGAGGACACCGAGAGCGACCCGAACATGCACGGCGACCCGGGCGAGCCTCCGAAGGACATGAAGGTGGAGCAGTTCCAGATTCGGATTCCCATGGACCCGAAAGAGATTAAGCAGAGTCAGGAGCAGGCTGCCGGAACGGGCGCTGCGCGCAGGAAACGGGGCTAGGTGCGTCGGGTGCAATGGGTGCAATAGGTGCGATAGGTGCGTAGGGTGCGATGGGCCGAGTGATTGATTTCGAGTCGTTGCGGTTTGGCGAGCCGCTGTATTTGTGGCTGCTCGTCGTGCCCGCGGTGCTGCTCGTGTTGTGGTGCTGGCATGTGGTGCGTCGGAGGGTCGACGCGCGCAACTACCGCAGGGCGCGCCTCGTGCCCGTCGCCGAGCGGTTCTCGCCGGTCGGCGAGCTCGCCTTCTGGCTGGCGCTCATCGCCGCGCTGTCGTGCACGATTCTCGCGCTCTCGAGGCCGCAGGGCGTCACCGCCATCGTGCGCAGCCCCGGCGTCGACGTCGTGTTGCTGATGGACGGCTCCACGTCGATGCGCGTGCGCGACATGGGAACCGACCGCTGGCAGCGCGCGATGGAGTGGGTGCGCACCTTTACGAAGACACTCAGCTGGACCGGCGATCGCATGGCGCTGGCCACGTTCGCCGACATCGCGGTGCCCCAGATACGGCTCACGCGCGATCCGAACACGATCCTCTTCTTTCTCGATCACCTGGACGACGAGCCGACGTTCCGGCTGGAGAACGAGACGAGCTGGAACACGAACGTGGAGGATGCGATCTACTGGGGCGTGAAGCTGGTTGACACGGACCTGGAAATGTATGGTCCGAGTAAGAACGCGCGAACCTTCGTCGTCGTCTCCGATGGCCAGGTGTGGAGCGGCAACGTGGAACGGGCGATCAAAGCAGCAGGGGGGCGCAGCATCGCCGTGGACGTGATCGGCGTCGGCACGTCGAACGGTGGAGTGATTCCCCTGCCGCGCGACGAGAAGGGCGTCGTGCTCGCCGGCTTCGATCCGATTCGATCGACGATTGATCGGACGTCGCTCCGCGAAATCGCGCGCGCCGGGAACGGCGAGTACTTCGAAATCGGGACGGCGCCCGACGAGCAGATCGCGGCCCGCATCATCCAGAACGCGGCACGCCGCTCGGCCAACAACCAGATGGACGAGTCTCTCGACGAGCTGTACTGGTATCTGCTGGCTGCCGCGGCGGGCTTCGTGGCGGTCGGCGTGCTGTTCGTGAAGCAGAAACTGCAACTCGGCTTCGGTCTCGCGGCGGCGCTTCTCCTGCTCATCCTTGTCTCGGGTCTGCGCTCTTAAAAATTCTTAACAGGAGATCAGGAGATGAGGAGGGAGACGCCTCCTGTCTTCGTGCTTTCGCCGGTCCTTAACACAGAGGAACGGATGCCTCCGATGGAGTCGGCTGACGCCACCCACAGAGGGCGTCCCGCTGCATTTCACCCGTCGCGCTCGTCGCGTGACGTCAAGGAGGTCGAGACGGTTTTATGCGCCCGTTCTTCCTGAAAACTCTGTTGGGCTGTCTGTTGGCTGGTCTTAGTGGCTTGCCGGTTCTCACACAGACTCAGCCGCCGGGCCCGCTGCACGATCCGGGCATCGGCCCGCCAATTGAGAAACAGTACGGAGATGTTCGAGATGGCCAGGACTGGCTCAATCCGTCTCTGAGCGTTTGTGCCGATGGAGTGCACTTGAGAGCGCGCTCGATCACGCGAGAGTCACTGATCGCGATTCAGGAGTTGCGCATCACGCTCGTGCGATTGCCGGTGGCTGCCTGGCCTTATGGCCGGATCATCGGCCTCCAGGACTGCTCGATTCGTGATGCTGCAGACCAGGATTCAGGTCAGCGACTCGCTGAAGTGGAGGCCGTGCTCAAGGCACTGAAGTTGCAAATTTTCCGCTGGCCAGCATGACGTGCAATTCACCCTGCTTGCTGGTCCCTAACACAGAAGGAACGGAGCTCTGATGCCTCCGACGGAGCCCGCTACGCCACCCACGGAGGCCGTCAAGCTGATCAGGGCGTCGCGTTCGTCGCGCCGTCGTGTTCTTGTCTTGCGGTTTTCTTTGCGCCTTTGCGTCTCTGCGTCGAGGCCTGGAAAAGTCTGCGTCGGCGGGCGGGCTGAGAAACCGCGGGACCGGCGCTATTTCAGCACCGGTGTCGAGGCCGGCGGCCGGCGATGGTGTGTGGGCTGCTCGTACGAGTAGGCCAGCTTGATCGGCCAGCAGGACAATTACATGTGCGCGATGACGGCGTCGCCAAACTCCGAGCACTTCACTTCCTTTGCGCCTTCCATCAGCCTCGCGAAATCGTAGGTCACTGTCCGGGCCGCGATCGCTCCCTCTATCCCCTTGATGATGAGGTCGGCGGCTTCGTCCCAGCCCATGTACCGGAACATCATCTCGCCCGACAACACCACCGAGCCGGGGTTCACCTTGTCCTGATTTGCATACTTCGGCGCTGTCCCGTGCGTGGCTTCGAAGATGGCGTGCCCCGTGAGGTAATTGATGTTCCCCCCCGGCGCGATGCCGATGCCGCCAACCTGCGCGGCGAGCGCGTCAGACAGGTAGTCGCCGTTCAGGTTGGGCGTGGCGATGACGTCGAATTCCTCCGGGCGTGTCAGCACCTGCTGGAGCGTGATGTCGGCGATCGAGTCCTTGATCACGATGCCGGCGCCGGGCCTGCCCTCGGGAATGCGGCACCACGGCCCGCCATCGATCTCGACGGCGCCGTAGAAATCCTTCGCGACCTTATAGCCCCAGTCGCGGAAGGCGCCTTCACTGAACTTCATGATATTGCCCTTGTGCACCAGCGTCACGTTCTTGCGACGGTGCTTGACCGCGTACCCAATCGCGCTGTGCACCAGCCGCTCGGTGCCCAGATAGCTGATCGGCTTCAGGCCAACGCCGACCAGCACGCCGACCTCGCGCGGGGGCGCGCCGATTGATTCGAGCTGCCTTTGCCATTCGCGGCTCGCCTCGAGCGTCCCGAACCGGATTTTCTTGAACTCTCTGGGGAACTCCTGTGCGAAGAAGTCGAGCACTTTCTGCGCTTCGGGCGTGCCCGCTGCGTACTCGATGCCCGCGTAGATGTCCTCGGTGTTCTCACGGAAGATCACCATGTCGACGTTCTCGGGATGCTTGACCGGTGACGGTACGCCCTTGAACCAGCGAACAGGGCGAAGGCAGACATACAGGTCGAGCATCTGGCGCAACGCGACGTTCAGGGATCGAATGCCGCCGCCGACGGGCGTCGTCAGCGGGCCCTTGATGCCGACCAGATAGTGTCGAAAGGCGTCGAGTGTTTCATCCGGCAGCCAGCTGTTGACCTGCTTGAACGATTTTTCGCCCGCGAGCACTTCCTTCCACTGCACTCGGCGCGATCCACCATAGGCCCTGGCGACGGCGGCGTCGAACACGCGCACGCTCGCGCGCCAGATGTCGGGTCCGGTGCCGTCGCCCTCGATGAATGGAATGACTGGATTTGTGGGGACTTGAAGCTTGCCGTGGCTGATGGTGATGCTGGCGTCCTGCGTCATAGGCCTGTCGTGCCCTCGTGAACGAAAGGTCGAACGGAAATGTGATCCTATCACCGGTACAGTAATCGCAAGGAGCCGCCGATATCGTGAGAGAGATTGGATTTGTGGAGGCACCTATGCTTCAGTTCACTGGAGGGACCAACTCGATCACCGAACGCGTGCGCGGAGAGTTCCGCGAGATGCCGGGGCTGACGCTGACCGTTGCGCAGGCCCGACGGCTTTGGAGCCTCGATGCGCCGACCTGCAGCCGAATACTGTCGGAGCTGGTTGAGACGGGATATCTCTGCAGGACAGCCGATGGGGTGTTCTGCCGGGCGTCGGGTCTGTCGGCACCACGGACTCGTCACGTGCCGGCCTGAGGGTCCGCTTTGTCTGGTAGGCGGGTCTTGAACTGCAAGACCCGCCTTACATGTCGCTGAGCTCGGAAATAAAAAGGGCGCCGGAATGTTCCGGCGCCCTTTGTCTGTACATCCGCGATTCGGGTTTATTTCGCCAGCGTTCGGACGTAATTGACGATGTCGGTAATCTCTTCGGGCTTCAGGCGTTTGCCCAGGGCCGGCATGTTGCCGATCTCGGTTTTCTTGCCGGCGGTAATCGTTTCGTGAATCTGTGCGTCGGTCAGCTTCGACATCGTGGCCTTGTCGGCGAGGCTCGGAAGCTTACCCTTGAGGGTCTTGGCCGCCGGCCCGTCGCCCTGCCCGGTGGCGCCGTGGCACATGACGCACTGGCGCTTGTACAGCGCCGCGCCGTTTGTAATCGACTCCGGGCTCGCCGCTGGAGTGGCCACCGGCTTCGCCTGGCCGGCATAGACGGCCGTCATGCAAAAAAGAGAAAAGATTCCGGTAAGTGAGAGGAACAGTCGCTGCGTCATAGTTATACCCAGTTTACCCTAGTCGCTCCGGCCGCGCCGACCGCCTTTTCCACCGACGCCCGCTGGCCGTCCGGGCACGCCACAGCAAGCACGATGCCCCCATCGACCACGCTCGGGTCGTAGGGGAGGTTCTTGAAATTCGGCAGCCCTAGCTCGACCAGCATGCCCACCAGCGTCGCGAGAACGGCGCCGAGCATCGTCGTTTCGTACGTGATGAGGCCGACCGTCCAAGGCGCCACGATCGGCATGCCGCCTTTCACCAGAGGGTAGTTCAGCGCCGTCACGGTTGCCAGGCCTGCACCGGCCAAGAGGCCGATGCCGGCTCCGACGAGCGCCCATGTCCGCAGCCTGGTCGGCTTCATGTTCGGAATGAACGGTTCGCCGTGAATCGGTTGCGACGTCATCACGTCCATCGCATCGGGCTGAATGCCGGCCTGGAGCAACCGGCGGATCGCCATGCGCGCTTCCGCAGGCTGAGAAAATTTGACGAGGCACCAGCTCTGAGTCATCGCGAATCCTAATGACCGGGGTGAACGTCGCCCGGAACCGTCTGCCCGACGAAGGTCGGATCCGGCAGCTCGCCGGCATGCTTGGAGGCCACCTGCAGCCCTTCCTGGTATTCCCAGATCGAGATCATCGGGCTGAACTTCGCGAACAGGAAATACAGAAGAACGAACAAACCGAGCGTGCCCGAGGCGATCGTCGCCTCGGTGAGCGACGGCCAGTAGGTGCCGTAGTTGTACGGCAGGAAAGGATGCGTCAGCGTCGGCACGATGATGAGGAACCGCTCGAGCCACATGCCTACGAGAATGCAGCACGACGCAAAGAAGATCGTCGGAATCCGCCGCAACTTCTTGATGGCGAGAATCGGGAACGGGATGATGAAGTTGCAGGTCACCATCAGCCAGAAGAGCGGGGCGAACCGGCCCGAAATCTTCGACCAGAAGACCGGCATTTCCGGCGCCTCGTTGCCATACCACGTGACGAGGTACTCCGTGAACGTGAAATAGAACCAGAGCAGGCTCATCGCGAACAGCATCTTCGCGAGGTTGTCGAAGTGTACCGGCTGCAGGTAGTTCTCGAGCTTGAAGTACTTGCGGATGAGCACCATGGCAATCAACAGCGCCGCGATGCCCGAGAAGATCGCGCCTACGACGAAGTACGGCCCGAAGATCGTGCTGCGCCACATCGGCATCAGCGTCATCGCGAAGTCCCACGACACGATCGTGTGCACCGAGACGGCCACCGGGATGATGATGAGCGCCATGATCGAGATCGCCTTCTCGAGGCGCAGCCACTCGCGCTCGGTACCGCGCCATCCCAACGCGAGGATGCGGTACATCTTCTTGCGCCAGCCGGTGGCCTTGTCGCGCGCCACCGCCATGTCGGGGATCATCGGCAGGTAGAGATAGGTGACGCTGCCGGTCAGGTACGTGTTAATCGCGATGAAGTCCCACATCAGGGGCGACTGGAAGTTCGGCCACAGATAGCGGCTGTTCGGATACGGGACCATCCAGTAGAACAGCCACGCGCGTCCGAGATGGACGATGGGGAAGAGCGAGCCGGTGCAGAGCGCGAACGTGGTGATCGCTTCGGCGCATCGTGTAATCGGCCGGCGCCATTCCGCCTGCACGACCCGCAGAATCGCCGAGATCAGCGTGCCCGCGTGGCTGATGCCGATCCAGAACACGAACGTCGTGATGTACAGGCCCCAGAACGACGGCCGGTTCTTGCCCGCCATGCCGATGCCGTAGGCGAGCTGGAAGAACCACGCGACAAACACCATGCCCGTCACGGCGACGAGCACGGCGAGCATCACCCAGTACTTCGGCCCGGTCTTGAAGAGCGGGCCCAGCAGGTCGCGATTGATCTGCGCTTCAGATGGGGAGAAGGGTGCCTGAATGTGAGCCACGTTAGGCGTCCGCCTCTTTCAGGTAAACGACGCGCGGTCGCGTGCCGAGCTCCTCGAGCAGGCGGAAGCCGCGGCGCGAATGGGCCAACTGAGAAACCTGGCTGTCGGGATCGCTGAGATCGCCGAAGACCAGCACTTTCGCGGGACACGCCTGCGCGCACGCCGGTTGGATGTCGCCATCACGCACGCCGCGGTTTTCGTCTTTCGCCGTGTCCTGTCCCCGGCGGATGCGTTGCACGCAGAACGTGCACTTTTCCATGATGCCGCTCGTGCGGATCGACACGTCGGGGTTCAGCTGCTCATTGAGCGGGCTCGGCCATTCGGGCGTGAACCACGTGAAATAGCGCACGGTGTAAGGACAGTTGTTGGCGCAGAACCGCGTGCCGACACAGCGGTTGTACACCTGGGCGTTCAACCCGTCGTCTGTGTGATAGGTCGCGTTCACCGGACAGACCGGCTCGCACGGCGCCGCGTCGCACTGCTGGCACATCACCGGCATGAAGCGCGCCCGGATGTTCGGGAACTCTCCCTCCCAGTAGCGCTCGACGCGAATCCACTGGTGGCTCCGTCCCATCGCGGCCTGCTCTTCTCCCACGATCGGCAGATTGTTCTCGGCATGGCAGGCCACAACGCAGGCTTCACACCCCGTGCAGCGATCGAGATCGACTGTCATTGCCCACTGAGGCATTAAATGAACCTCACGCTGTTATCTGTGCAACGGGTGCTCATGATGCCCTCGAGCATCCGATGCGCCGAATCTGGCCAACCGCTCGTTCCTGCCTGTCTTCGCCACGCTGACGCGCACGCCGGTCTGGACGACGGCGCCCGATGTGTCGTCCACTGCCGAGGCGGAAATGCTCAACGGGTTCGCGCCGCGGTTCTGTGCGTAACGCCCGAACTGCGTATGACCCTGGCCCGCGGGAATCGCGATGACGTCGGGGCGCAGGCCCGGATAGAGAAATGCCGGCAGCTCGATATTCCCCCGCGGCGATCGAATCGCCAGAACGTCGCCCTCGTGAATGTCCAGCTTGTGAGCAGTCTCCGTATTGATCTCGACCCACGATCCCCACATCACCGACGTCATCGGATCGGGCATTTCCTGCAGCCACGGCAGGTGCGCCGTGCGACCGTCGGCGAATGCGACCGATGGGTAGATATGGAGCACGAACGGCATCTGCGCGGCATCGCCCGCGAACGCACGTGCGGCCACCGGTTGCTCCGGCATGACGAAGTTCACGCGGCGCGCCTGCTCTTTGCCCTGCAGGGCGGGTCCTGCCTGGCCCGCCGAAGTCTTGGCGAAGGCGGTTGGACTCGACGCCGCCGCGGGATTCCACCACCCACCGGCAGCCGTTACCTTCCGGAAGAACGCGTCGAAGTCGGCGTCGACAGTCGAGCCGGCCTGCAGCGCATGGACCGGTCGAAACGAGTCCTTGACGGCTGCCGCCATGGTGTCGAACGGAAGCGCCTCGGCGACCTTGCCGCCGAGCGCCTTTGCGGTTTCGATGAGGACGTCGCCGGGATCCCTGGTGTCCCATCTCGGTTCCACGACCGGTTGCCCGAGCGTGCGCACGGGAAAACCGACTCCCGGCTCTGGCACGTCGTCCGCCCAGCGCTCGAGCGTGACATGGCTCGGAAGGATGAGGTCGGCCATCACCGAGGTTTCGTCGAGGAACGACGCAAAGCTCGCGACGAATGGGACGTTGCCGAGCGCCGCGCGCAGCCTCTCGGCTTCGGGCAACGTGAAAAGAGGATTGGCGTCCAGCACGAGCAGCGCCTTGATCTGGCTGCCGGCCATCACGCCTGCCAGCGTGAGAATGCTCTGCGGTTCGGCCGCCGTGGCTGCGGCGGGACCGCTCGTCTCATCGGCATCAAACAGGATTCCTCCCGGACGGCCGAAGGCGCCGACCAAGGCGTTCAACGCGTAGATGGCCGTGAGCGAGGCCACGTCTCGGCTGTCACCGACAGCGACGCTCGGGCGGCGCTGCGCAAATTCGCGGGCGACGCGCTGGATCGATGCGGCGGGCACATCGATTTGAGCGGCGATCTTATCGGGCGCGTAGTCGCCAAGCGTGGCCGACCACGCGGCGAATCCGTTCGTGCTCTGATTCACGAGCTCCGCGTCGTACAGCTTCTCGTTGACGATCACGTGTGCCATCGCCAGCGCGAGCAACCCTTCGGTGCCCGGTTTGATGGGCAGCCACTCGTCTGCGCATGCCGCCGTTTGCGACAATCGTGGCTCTGCTTGCACGAACTTGCCGCGCAGACCGGGACGCCCCTGTCGAAACTGTCCGTACGAATAGATATAGCGAACAGGCGAGAGGAACGTTTCGAAGAGGTTCGCGTTGAACGAGAGCAGGTAGTTCGCGTTGGCGAAGTCCACGGCCGGCAGGCGTGAGATGCCGGTGACCAGCTGCATCGCCTTGCGAACCGGCGCCGGATCGAACGGATCGTACGAGACAACGTTGGTGGTGCCGAGGCCGGAAGCGAAGCGGTCGATGACGGCGCCCATCGTGCCGCGATTCCTGCGGCCGGTGACGAGCGCGATCGCCTGCGGCGTGGCCTGCAGTTGCTGTAGCTGCGTGACGAGCAGCTGCTGTGCGTCCTTCCAGGTGATGGGCTCGTACTGTCCCGCGCCGCGCGGCCCGAGACGCTTGAGGGGTGTCTGAATCCGATCGGGGTGATAGAGCGCCTGCACACCGGCCTGTCCGCGTGCACAGGTGCCGCCCATGCTGACCGGATGTTCCGGATTCCCTTCGATTTTCTTCGCCTGCACCGTCTTCGTGCGTTTCTGCTGGCCAGAAACGGTCCGGATCGACTCGCCCTGCATGACGCGAACCGTGATGCCGCACCCGGCCGAACACTGCTGACACACGGTGCGCACCCAGCCTTCTTCTCCGGGGACGAACGGTGTTTCAGAGACGAGCAGAGGAATGAGCTGCTGGGGCTTGCCGCAGCCGTCGAGGATGAGGCCGGCGGTGCCTGCAATGCCGCCGGTCTTGAGGAAATCGCGTCGTTTCATTTTATTTGTGGCAGACGAGACAGTCGATGCTCACCTGTTTTTCTCTGTGGCAGTCGATGCACTTGCCCATGGTCCACTTGACGTTTTCCCGGATGTCCATCGCGTTGGCCATGTCGCCGTGGCAGGTGGAGCATTCAACCCCGGCCTTCACGTGCCGCTTGTGTGTGAAGTGGACGGCGGCTTGCGGATGGAAGCCGTAGACGCGCACCCAGGGCGGTTCCTCACCCGCCTTGGCGAAGGCGGCGAGCTTCTGAATCTCCGGGCTCTCGGGCTTCACGTTCTCGTGACAGACCATGCACTCGGTCACGCTCGGAATCGTGGCCGCAATCGAGCGGTCGGCGTTCACGTGGCACGTGAGACATTCCATCTGGTTGTCGGTCACATGGGTCTTGTGCGGATAAGCGATCGGCTGTGGCACCGGGCGCGCCGGCCAGAACGCGGCGGCGGCCGAAGCGATGACCAGCGTGAGCACAAGAGCACCGAAAACGTATTTGCGCATCGTCGATCTGTGTTCAGGGAGTCTGTCGCGCCGGTAGCGCGAAGACGGGCCGAAAGTCTATATCGCTTTAAGTTCCAAGTCTAGGGAATGGGAACGACCGCGCGGCCGTTTTCCGTAGGGATTGGCTCGGGTGTATAGGGGAGATCGCGCACGTACTTCTCGACCCACTCCATCTCGACGTTCATCTTGTACAACTGGTGCACGGGTTGCACCCAGTCGTGACCTTCTCGAGGCGCGATGTGAACCTCGGTGGGCACACCCTGCGCTTTCAACGCCCGGCTCAGCTCCATGGCCTGAGACATCGGCACGCGCGGGTCGTTTTCGCCGATGAAGAACAACGCAGGCGTACGTGCCGCAGAGACGTACTTCAGCGGAGAGTGCTCCCAGTACGTCTCGATTGGCGCGTCTTTCTGCCAGAGCGTGCCCCCAAACCACAGGTCGCGATCGGAGCGCGTGTCGGACACGCCGTAGAGCGAGATCCAGTTCGCAACACCGGCCCCCGACGCGGCTGCCTTGAATCGGGTGGTGAAGGTGACGAGCTTGTTCACGAGATGTCCACCCGCGCTCCAGCCCATGACCGCGACGTGGTTCGGATCGGCGACACCCAGCGCCACGACGCGATCGACGCCGGCGAGGACGTCGTGATGGCTGTTCTTGAAATAGCCGCCGACCGGCTCACGGTAGAACGCATTGCCGTACCCTGAGCTC
Source organism: Vicinamibacterales bacterium (assembly GCA_963782595.1). GTDB lineage: Bacteria > Acidobacteriota > Vicinamibacteria > Vicinamibacterales > JAMQPK01 > JAMQPK01. Next base: position 1,173,599 of record CAWAKJ010000001.1, read on the forward strand.
CCGCGATAGTTGGGCCGCAGAATCGCATAGCCGCGTGCGGCCCAGGCCGGCTGGTAGTAGAAGAAGATCGAGCCCCACCCATAACGGTCCGACGCCTCAGGCCCGCCGTGCAGCTGCACGACCAGTGGATAACGTTTACCAGGCTGGTGGTCGAGCGGATAGGTGAGCACGCCTTCCACTTTGACGCCGTCGATGCCCTTCCATTCCACGCGTTCCTGTTTCGGCAGCGCAAACTCGCGATCGAGGTAATCGTAGATGCCCGTCACCCGTCTGGGTGCGGCGTCGCCGGGCGTCCATGTCCAGATATCGCCGATCCGAGATGGCTCATCGATCATGAATACGTGACGCCCGCCAACGATGCTCCAGGATGTCGGCACCAGGGCATGATCGCCCTGCGTGATCTGTTTCGGCGTGGGCGACGCAAGATCGACCTGGAACAGGTCGAGCCTGACGCCGGTATTGACGAGCATCCAGATCGACCTGCTGTCGGACGCCCACGCCGCGCGCTGCACTTCGTACGGAAAATCCTGCATCAGTGCACGAGTGCGCCCGCCAGATGCCGGGACGAGGAACAGATTCGCGTTGTAGTACGGTTCCTGCCGGTGGTTGGCTCGCGCGATGAAGAGCACTTGCGATCCGTCCGGTGCGAGCTCGCCGTCCTCTTCGGGCACCGCATTCCTGGTCAGCTGTACGGGGTCCGTGCCGTTGGCGGCGATGTTCCACAGCTCCATCTTGTCGGTGTCGGCGGGCAGCTGAGTCGGACGGCGGCTGATGATGATGCGTTTGCCGTCCGCGCCTATCCGGTACGCGAAGACGTAGTAGTCGCCGCCGGTAATGCGGGTCTCGGCGCCGTCGGCGACGGCCATCTTCCAGAGATGACGCTGCCGGTATTCGTCGAGCACCCGAATATCGCCACGAAGCCGTTGCCGCTCGCGTTCGACGTCGGTCGGCGGATCGAACGCCAGGAAGTAAATCGACGATCCGTCGGGATGCCATGCGATGTCGATGACGCCCGTCCGCTTCGACACCTGCCGCGGCATGCCGCGGCCGGCGGGTATGACGAACAGGCTGCCGCGCAGCAGGAATGCGATGGTGGAACCGTCGGGTGACCAGCGCGCGCTGGATGCGCCAGCCTCGCCCGTGACCGCGCGCAGCCCGGTGCCGTCGGCGTTGGTCTGCCAGATGTGCGGCACGCGCTGATTTCCGGGCCAGTCGGTCGTGGCGAGGGTGAACGTGACGGTTCTGCCGTCGGGCGAGATCTGCGGATCGCCGACACGCGGGATGTTGAGCAGGTCCACGAGCGTCATCGGACGTTTGGTTTGACTGTGAATCGTGTCGGACGAATAGAACGCCAAGCCGCAGACGAGCAGCGTGAGAATGACGACCCACCGGCTTGGCATGAGAGTCAAGGAAGTATAACGTGTCAAAATAGGCTTCAGGCTCCAGACTCCAGGCTCCCGGCCAGAACGAGCCCGAAGCCCGGAGTCCGAAGCCGGAAGTCAGGAGCCACCCAGTGTCTGATCGTAAATATCGGCAGCGCGGCTATCAGGATGCAGGCCGGGAACGGCGGCCGGCTCAAAGCGGGCCCAAGGTGCCGCAGCAGAAACCTCCAGCCGATCGCATAGAAACACGCGCCGAAAAAGCTGAACGGCGTGCGCTGGAAGGGCGGGCGCCGAGCGTGCCGGGCTTTCACGAAGTGACGCGCTGCGCCCGCTGCGGCAACACCTTCACCGATGCGATTGTTGCCGACTCGCGGTGCAAGCGCTGCGGCGCCGATCTCCACGCGTGCGCGCAGTGCGAATCGTTCGACACGGGAAAGCGGTTCGAATGCACTCAGACGATCCCGGCGCGCATTTCTCCGAAGGACGCACGAAACACCTGCGAGCTGTTCTCGCCGCGCGTGACGGTCGAGCGCGAAACACACTCGCAGGCTCAGCCGCAGGCGCCCAGCAGCGCCCGCAAGGCATTCGACGATCTGTTCAAGTAGGTGGCAGCCATGTCTGCTGCGAATTCTCTGCGGCTGATCTTCTTCGAACAGTCCATCGGGTGCGAGATGTGCGCGCCGACCAGACGCGCACTCGAACAGATCGTGCGCGAAGACGAGCACGTCACGCTCGAGGCGCTGAACCTCGTGCTCGACAAGGAGAGGGCGGCAGAGCACGGCGTCGATCGGGTGCCGGCGGTCGTCATTGCCGGTCCCGAGCGCGATCGCATCCGCTACTATGGCGCGCCGCTTGGCAACGAGCTGCCCGGATTCCTCGAAGCCGTTCGCATGGTCTCGACCGGCGAGACCAGCTTGAGCGAACGGAGCCGAGAGCAGCTCAGGGCGCTGACCGTGCCCGTTCATCTGCAGGTGTTCTTCACGCCGAGCTGCATTTATTGCCCGCAGATGATCTCGCTCGCGAATCAGGCCGCCGTCGAAAGCCCGCTCGTCACGAGCGTCGCCATCGATGCCACCGAGTTTCCCGACCTCGTGCGCCGCTACAGCGTGAACGGCGTGCCGAAGACGGTGATCAATGATTCAGTCGAGCTCATAGGCGCGGCGCCGGAAGACGAGTTCATCGCGGCGATCACCTCCTGCACGAACGTGAATGCTGCTCCTTAACCACAGAGGGGCCTCTGCGGCCATCGTCTGCGTTCTGGGCGCATTTTTCGGTAGCTCTGCCCGCGCGGATGCGCAGGCGCCGGTTGCATACCGCGTCAGCTTCCCGGAACCGGAACACCATCGGATGCAGGTGGAGGTGACGTTCCCTGATGTGCCTCCGGGCACGCTCGAGGTGCTCATGTCGAGCACGTCTCCAGGCCGTTACGCCATCCACGAATTTTCGAAGAACGTCTACGACGTCCAGATCGACAGTGCCGGCGGAAGTCCCGTTCTGGTCGGGCGCCCGAATCCGTCTCAGTGGAACGTGACCGGGCACCGCGGCGCGGTGCGCGTGCGCTACAAGGTATTCGGCGACCAGCTCGACGGAACATTTCTCGCGATCGACTCCACGCATGCGCACATGAATATGCCGGCGTCGCTCATGTGGGCGCGGGGACTCGAACAGCGACCGGTGCAGATTACGTTCGAGACGCCTCCTGGCTGGAAGGTGGCCACTCAACTCCGGCCGACGAGCGATCCCCGCACGTTCACCGCAGCCAACCTGCAGTATCTGGTCGACAGCCCGGCAGAGCTCAGCGACTTCACACTGCGCACGTTCAGCGTCGACCGGGAATTTCGAATCGCCGTGCACCACGACGGCAGCGACGCCGACGCCGATCGGTTTGCAGCCGCCGTCCAGCGAATCGTGCGCGAGCAGCGCGCGGTGTTCGGCGAATTTCCGGCTTTCGAGGTGCCGTATACCTTCATCGCCGACTATTTCCCGTGGGCGGCGAATGACGGGATGGAGCATCGCAACAGCACGATTCTGACGGCGCCATATCGGCTGCGCCTGCCCGACGAACAGCTCGCGATGCTCAGCACCCTTGCGCATGAGTTCTTTCACAGCTGGAACGTCGAGCGCATGCGCCCGGCCTCGCTCGAGCCGTTCAGACTCGACGCGCCCAACACATCTGGCGAACTGTGGTTCGCCGAAGGGTTCACGAGCTACTACGAGCCGCTCATAATGTGCCGCACGGGCCTGTTGAGCCTTCACGACTTCGTGGGCCGCCTCGGACACACTCTCGACGTCGTCATCCGTAGTCCGGCGCGGAAATATCGGAGCGCCGAAGATGTGAGCCGGCTCGCGCAGTTTATAGACCAGGCAGCGTGGAGCGATCGGACGAACTTCGAGAATCACTTCCTGTCCTACTACGACTGGGGAGCGGTGATTGGGCTCGGCCTCGACTTGTCGCTCCGCGCGCGGACCGGCCACAAGGTGACGCTCGACGATTACATGCGCCGACTCTGGCAGGAATTCGGACGCGCACAGCCTCCGGCGGAAGGATTGGTCGCCCGGCCATACACGATTGAAGACCTTCGCAATGTCCTGGCCGAGGTGTCGAAGGATCAGGCGTTTGCTGACGAGTTTTTCGACCGGTTCATTCAGGGGCGCGAAGTCCCCGAGTACGAGCCGCTCCTGGCGCGTGCGGGGCTCGTGTTGCGGAAACGGAATCCCAGGCGCGCCTGGATGGGCCCGCTGTCGCTCGAATTCAGTGGTGGTGCGGCGCGTGTGACCCAGCCGACGATCGAGGACACACCGTTGTACGCGGCGGGGCTCGACCGTGATGATGAGCTCCTGGCGGTCGACGGTGTCGCGGTCAGCGGCCGCTACCGCCTGGACGATGCGATCGAGCGGCGCCGGCCTGGTGACACCGTTCGCCTGACCATTCGCCGGCGTAGCACGACGCGAGAGCTCAGCGTCGTGCTGGTCGAGGATCCGACCCTGCAGCTGGTTCCGGCCGAACAGACGGGCAGACCGCTCTCGCCCGCGGAACGCGATTTCCGGCAGCGCTGGCTCGAATCTATACTCCGTTAGCGCGCATGCCCGCCGATTCTCCACGCAAGTGGACTCGTACCTACGTCTCCGTCATTGCCATCGAAGTCCTGGCATTGTTGGGCTTGTGGTGGCTGCAGAGCTACTTCGGAATCTGAGCCATGCATCCTCTCGACTGGGCGGTCGTGGCTGCCTACATCGCGTGGCTCATCTGGGACGGAGTCAAGCGAACCAACCTCGACCGTACGACTGAGTCGTACTTCCTCGCGAATCGCTCGATGCCATGGTGGGCCGTCGGCCTGTCGGTGATGGCCACGCAGCTGAGCGCCATCACGCTGGTTGGCACCACCGGGCAGGGCTACAACGACGGCCTGCGGTTCGTGCAGTTCTATTACGGCCTGCCGCTCGCGATGATCATCCTGTGCGTCACGCTCGTGCCGTTCTTCTACCGGGCGAAGGTCTACACCGCGTACGAATATCTGGAGCGCCGTTTCGATCTGAAGACCCGCACGCTGACGAGCGGCCTGTTTCTCGTCTCGCGCGCCATGTCGTGCGGCGCCATCGCCGCCGCGCCCGCGGTCGTGCTGTCCGTCGTGCTCGGGTGGAGTGTCACGATGACGACGCTGATGATTCTGGCGCCGGCGGCGATTTACGCGAGTCTCGGTGGCGTACAGGCGGTCACATGGACCGACGTGAAGACAATGGGGCTCACGATGGTTGCCCTCGTGCTCGCCATGGTGTTTCTCGTGAAGGGACTGCCGAGCGGCGTGCGTGTCGACGACGCGTTGTCTATTGCCGGCGGCACCGGCCGCCTGCAGGCGTTCGATTTCAAGTTCACGCTGACGGAAACCTATACGTTCTGGTCGGGGATGATCGGCGGCCTGTTCCTGATGTTGTCGTACTTCGGATGCGACCAGAGCCAGGTGCAACGCTATCTCACTGCGAAATCGGTCGATGACGGACGGACGTCGCTGTTGATGAGCGCGTACTGGAAGATCCCTCTGCAGGTGCTCGTGCTCGTCGTGGGCGTGTTTACGTTTCTGTTCTATCTGTTCAACCAGCCGCCGCTCTTGTTCAATCCGGTTCACACAGAGCGTGTGCGATCGGGCGAATCGTCCGCCGCGTACGACGGACTCGAGCGCGAATTCCAGGCGACCTTCGAGGCGCGGCGGCAGGCGGCACTCGAGATCGCGGCAGCGCGCCACACAGACGACGTGCGCGAACAGGCGCGTGCCACCGACGAGTTCCATCGCCAGGAAGTAGCGCTGCGGGCGATCAGGATGCGGGCGGCGGCTTTGGTGAAACAAGTCACCGGCGATACGTCTTACAACGACGTCAACTATGTGTTCCCGACATGGATTACGACGGCGCTTCCCATCGGCATCGTCGGACTCTGGATTGCCGCCATCATTACCGCGGCGACCGATTCGATTGCGGCCGAACTGAACTCGCTGTCGACGGCGTCGGTCATCGATTTCTACAAGCGGCTGGTCAGGCCGGTCGCACCAGACGAGCACTATCTGAGCGTGTCGCGGGCGGCCACCGGAGTATGGGGTGTGTTCGCCGGCATTGTGGCCGTTTATGCGAGCAGCCTGGGCTCGCTCATCGAAGTGGTCAACCGGTTCGGGTCGTTCTTCTACGGCTCGATCCTGGGTGTGTTCATGCTTGCGATTCTGACGCGACGGGCGACCGGCACCGGCGCGTTCGTCGGGCTGATTGCCGGAATGACCGCGGTGGCGTCGGTGGCGTTCGGCCGGCCGGATATCTCGTTCTTGTGGCACAACGTCATCGGCGCCGTCGTGGTGTTTGTCGTGGGCCTGACGCTGAGTCTTTTTACAGAAGGTCAGAAGATCAGAAGGCCCGACAGCACGTAGTGTCCGGGCTTCATCCGGACCGTGATGCCGTTTCGACGCCGAGACGCCGAGACGCCGAGAAAATTCGTTGGCGCGGGCGGCATCGACTTCGTGGGCCGCGGACGCGGCCCACGCGAGGAGAAGACGATAGCCGAATACAAGAGAGCTGCACAATCCTGGCTCTTGATATTCGGCCTATCGTCTTCTCCTCGCGCGCCGAAAGCGCGAAGTCGATGCCGCTCAGACCAGTGGGTCTTCTTTGCGGCTTCGCGTCTCTGCGTTGAAGCGGCATGTCCTCTTTGTCGTCCTCTGTTGTGCGTTAGTTCCTCTGTGGTTGGTTCGTGGGGTTCGTGGGCGGCTGTGGACTCCGTTCGCGGAAATCGCGCGCCGACCGCGCGCAACTGATACCGCTGAGACCGGCGGTTTTCTTTGCGGCTTTGCGTCTCTGCGTCGAGCCGGCACTTACGCCTTTCGCCTTAAGACTTTCGACTTACGACTTTCGACTAAAATGGCGGCTTGGCCAAAACCCACTACGGCACGAGCTTCTGGCTGGATCGATTCCCTTCGTCCCGGCGCCCCTCGTATCCACGGCACCGCGGTGACCTGCAGACCGAGGTGGCAATCGTGGGCGGCGGAGCGCTGGGCTGCGCCGCGGCCTATGTCTTCGCGGCTGCAGGGATCGATGTGGCGTTGTTCGAGCAGGGGCGAGTCGCGCAGGGTCAGGCCGGCGCCGGAACGGGCTTCGTCTTTCATGAACCCGAGCCGTTCTTCTTCAATCTGGCGAAGCAGCACGGCGTGCGCGATGCACGGCACATCTACCACGGCGCGCGCCGCGGGTCGCTCGAGTACGTGGCGGCGCTCAAGCGGCTCCGCATCGAGTGCGGGCTCGCGATTCGGGACGCCGTGCACTTCAGCACCACGCCCGAGGGCATTCAGGATCTCCAGAAGGAGTACAGCGCGCTCCGCGATGCGGGCCTCGAAGCGGCGGCGCTCAAGGGCGCACCGCTCGTCCGGCGTGCCGGCGTGAATGGCTTTGGCCTCATCACACACGGGAATGCCAGTGTCGATCCTTATAGAGCGACGCTCGGGTTGGCGAAAGCCGCCGCGGCGAGGGGCGCCAAGATTTTCGAGCAGTCAGCGGTGACACGCATTCGTCCGAGACGCCGTACGGTGGATATCAGGACCGAGGGTGGGGTGGTGACCGCAGGGAAAGTAGTTGTGGCGACCGGCTACCCGATCGACGATTTCAAGCCGCTTCGCCGCCGTTTTGTGCGCTGCGACAGCTATGTCGTGCTGACCCCGGAGTTGCCGGCGGGGATCAGGCGCGAAATGACTCCGCCCGAGTTGATTCTTCGCGACACCGCCTCGCCAGATCACTGGACGCACTGGGTCGGCAATCGCGTGCTCTTTTCCGGGGCCGATCAGGTCAGCGTGCCCGATCGCGCGAAAGAGCGCACGCTCGTCCAGCGCACCGGCCAATTGATGTACGAGCTGTCGGTGCTCCGCCCGGTGATCTCCGGCGTCATGCCCGAGTACTCCTGGAGTGTCGAACATTCGCGCACGATTGACGGCGTTCCCTACTACGGCCCTCACAGAAACTATCCGCACCACTACTTCGCGTTCAGCGGCGGTGCCGGCGGCCTGGGCCAGTCGTTCACAGCCGCGCGTATCATCCTTCGTCACTACCAGGACAACCCCGACAAGGGCGACGAGCCGTTTTCGTTCGTTCGCATTCGTGAATGAATTCCCTGGATCTGCTCGCGTTTGGTCCCCACCCGGACGACCTGGAAATCGGTCTGGGCGGCACGTTGGCCAAGCAGGCAGCTCTGGGTCACACGGTTGGCCTCTGCGATCTGACCCGCGGCGAGATGTCGAGCAATGGCACGCCGGAACAGCGCGTCGAAGAGGCCAACGCGGCGTGCAAAGTCCTTGGCGCCGCCTGGCGTGAGAACCTCGGGTTGCCGGACCGGTCGATCGGCGGTTCGCCGGACCACGCCCGTCTGGTCGTCGAGCTGATTCGTCGCGTGCGGCCGCGCGCCATCGCGATTCCGTACTGGCACGACCGCCACCCCGACCATCAATCCGCTGCCGCGCTGTTGCGGGATGCCGTGTTCAATGCCAAGCTGAAGCGGTATGCAGCGTCGGGAGACCCGTGGCAGCCCGCGTGGGTGTGCGCCTATTTCATCAACGACGCGGGGCCGGTCTCATTCGTCGTTGATGTGTCGGGGTACTACGAGGTGAAGCGGCGGGCCCTGGCGTGTTACGCGAGCCAGTTCACCCGTGCAACCGGGCTCGCAGAGACGCGTCTAAACTCTTCGACGTTCAATCAGCTCATCGAAAGCCGGGATGCGCAGTTTGGCGCCCTGGCCGGCGTGCGGTTTGCCGAGGGCATCGTGGTCGACGAGCCCGTCGTGCGCGAGCATCTGCTGAAGGACACAGGTCAGCGACCGGAGCGGGTGTCGGGGCCCCTCGACAAAAAATGAACATTGGAGTCGTGTGTTACGCGTCCGTTGGCGGCAGTGGCATCGTGGCCACGGAGCTCGCGAAGTCGCTGGCGCGGCGCAGCCATCAGGTGCATCTCATCAGCACCGAGCCGCCGTTCCGTCTGGGCGAGTACGAAGCGGGGCTGGCGTTTCATCGCGTGCACACGCCGACCTATCCGGTCTTCCGAGAGCCCCAATACCTGCTCTCGCTGGCGAACAAGATCGTGCAGCTGTCGCGCGAGTTCGCGCTCGACATCGTCCACGCGCATTACGGCATTCCGCACGCGACCGCTGCGTACCTCGCCAAGCAGATTCTTGCCGCCACCAGCGTCAGCCCGGGCGAGAAAGTACCGAAGGTCATCACCACACTCCACGGCACCGACATCACGCTGCTCGGCAGCGATCCTTCGTACTCCGAAACCGTCGCGTTTTCGATCGATCAGTCCGACGGCGTCACGGCCGTGTCCGAAAGCCTGCGTCGCGACACCTACGAGGCCCTGCCGATCAAGAGCGACATCCGGGTCATCCCGAATTTCCTCGAATGCGACGAGCACAAGCGCCGCGATCTGCCCGATCTGCGGATGCGACTCTGCCCGCCGTCCAGATACGACAAGCTGATCATTCACTTGTCGAATTTCAGGCCCGTGAAGCGCGTGGAAACGGTCGTGGAGATCTTTCAACGCGTGCGGGCGGACGTGCGAGCCAAGCTGATCCTCGTCGGCGAAGGCCCCGAGCTGGGTCGCGCCATGCGTATGGTGCACGAGCGCGGCCTCGCCTGCGATGTCGAAGCCCTCGGTGAACAGGATCAGGTTGTGCCCCTGCTGTCCGTTTCCGATCTGTTCCTGCTTCCTTCTGCGCAGGAAAGCTTTGGACTCGCTGCGCTCGAGGCGATGGCCTGCGGGGTGCCGGTCGTCGCGTCGCGCGTCGGCGGCCTGCCGGAAGTGGTCGAGGATGGCGTCTCGGGTTTCCTTCGCGACCCCGAAGACGTCGCCGGGATGGCCGAGAGCGCGATCGCGTTGCTGGTCGATCCCACCCTGCACGAGACATTCGCGCGTGCGGGCCTCGATCGGGTGCGGCGGCATTTCTGCGCCGGCCGCGTGGTTCCGCAGTACGAAGCGTATTATCAGGAAGTCATCCAGAAATCAAAATGACGTTAAAGCGGGCAGGCCTGATTGGCGTGCTGATTTGGGGTCTGACCCCCTTGCTAATACGGGGGTCAGCCCCCTTGGCAGCGCAGTTGCGCGTGCGACCGATCGATCTCGAAGATGGCGCGGTCGCGCTCGCGTTGATGCTGCGACAGCTCGACAACACCGCTGTGTTCATGCAGGCGACTGCGCATCCCGACGACGAAAACAACGCCCTTCACGTGTTTTTGAATCGCGGCCGCGGGTTTCGCACCATTCTCGCAACCGCCACGCGCGGCGATGGCGGTCAGAACGAGATCGGCCCCGAGCTCTACGATCCCCTCGCGGTGCTGCGGACCGGAGAGCTCGAGGCCATGCACCGCTTCGACTCGACCGAACAGTACTTCACACGCGCCATCGACTTCGGCTATTCGTTCAGCATCGAAGAAACGATGGAAAAGTGGGGCAGGGACGAAATTATCGCCGACTACGTCCGCCTCATCCGGACCACCCGGCCCGATGTCATTCTCGGGATGAGCCCGTCCGGAACGGCCGGTGGCCTTCACCATCAGGCGTCAGGCATCCTGAGCCGCGAAGCGTTCAAGGCGGCGGCAGATCCGTCGCGCTATCCCGAGCAGATCCGCGAGGGGCTACTCCCGTGGCAACCTCGCAAGTTTTACTATCCGCTGGGTGGCCCCGGAGGTGGAGGCGGCGGACGTGGCCAGAGCGCGGCGCCCACCGGCGGCCCGCTGCCTCTGGGAGCGTTGAACGTGGCGACGTTCGACGTATCAGGGTTCGATGCGGTGCTCGGCCGGACGTATGTCGAGATCGGCACGGAGGAGCGCGGCATGCACAAGAGCCAGGCGATGGCGCAACTCCTGGCATTGCCGTCGGGCCGAACGCAACAGCGGTTCTTGTTGATGGATTCGTTCGTACCGGCCACCGCGGGTGAGGAACCGTCGCTCTTCCACGGCATCGATACCACTCTTGCGGGGCTAGCCGCGTTTGCCGGTGGAAAGCCGCCGGCCGAGCTCGTTGCGGGGCTCGGCACCATCGCCGATCACGTAGCGGCCGCGCAGAAGGCGTTTGTCGTTGCCGACCCGTTTGCCGCCGCGCCTTCGCTGCTGGAAGGTCTGATCAGTGTGCGAGCGCTCAGGCAGCAGCTCGGCACGATGGGACTGTCTGCAGAAGCTCGCCTGAACATCGATACACGACTGAAGACCAAGGAGGCGCAGTTCAACGAAGCCGCGGTCCTGGCGCATGGCCTTCGTGTCGAGGCGCTGGCTGATGATGGGGTTGTCACTCCCGGGCAGGACGTCCGAGTGTCCGTCAGCGTCGGCAATAGAGGCCGGCCCGTCGCTGTGTCATCGGTGACGCTGACCGGGTTTGCGACTCCCGCGGCGTGTCAGCCGGGGACCCTCGAGGTTGGTGCGGTCTATCGCTGCGACGCTTCGACGCAGATTCCTGCGGACGCCCGAATCACGAAACCCTACTGGAAGCCGCTGCCCAACGCCGCACGTTACGAGTTCGAGCCGGACGCGCCGTTTGGTCTGCCGTTTCGGCCGACGCCCTTCCGTGTGTCGCTTGCGTTGAACGCTGGTAACACGGCATTGAACATCGAGCGGCCTGTCGAGTTCAGATATGAAGGACGCGATCTCGAGGGCGAGAAGCGGATGGAGTTGACCGTCGTACCTCGCCTGGCGCTGCGCGTAACGCCCTCCATTGCGATTGTGCCCGCCGGCCGTGGCACGACCGCCGCTGTCGATCGTGAGGTGCGTGTCAGTGTCACGAATCACGGAAAGGGCGACACCGCCGGACAGGTGCGCATGGAGGTGCCGGCGGGATGGACCGCGACGCCTGCTCAGCCTGTGCACTTCACGCGCGAGGACGAAACGCAGACCGTGCGTGTCATGCTCCGGCCCGCAGTGAAGACACCTATGGGAGAGTACGTCGTGAAATCCGTTGCGACGGCCGATGCCCGGTCGTTCGACACGGGTTTTCAGACAGTCGAGTACCCCCACATCGAGCGCCGGCAACTCGAGCTGCCCGCGGCGGCAACCGTCAAGGTCATGGACGTGCGGCTCGCGCCGAATCTCAACATCGGCTATGTGATGGGCACCGGCGACGACGTGCCTGCGGCCCTGCGCGGGCTGGGCGCCACAGTGCAGTTGCTGGATGCCGACGCGCTGGCATGGGGAGACCTGAGCCGTTATCACGCGATCTTCATTGGCGTGCGCGCCTACGACAGCCGCGACGATCTTCGCGCCAACAACAAACGGATTCTCGACTACGCCGCGGCGGGCGGCACGGTCGTCGTCCAGTACAACCGCAACAATACATGGATTCAGTACGCGCCGTTCCCGGCACGCTTCAGCAACACGCGCGTGACAGACGAGAACGGCCAGATTCAGGTGCTGTCCCCGGATGATCCCGTGTTTCACTATCCGAACGAGATCGCAGACGCGGCGTGGCGCAACTGGGTGCAGGAGCGCGGCACGTATTTCATCGTGCCGGACGATGCGCGCTACACCGATCTCATCCAGATTCACGAGCCGTTCGAACACAATGTGGGATGGAAGAAGGGCGCGCTGGTGCACGCCAACGTCGGGAAGGGCCGGTGGATCTTCGTCGGGCTTGGCCTGTGGCGACAGATCACGGCAGGAACCGACGGCGCCTATCAACTGCTCGCCAACCTCGCAAGCCGCGGAAAACTGCCGGGCAAGTAGTCGGATTACAAATCTGAAATCTAAAAACTAAAATCTAGAATCTGCCCTGAAAGATTGTAGATTCTAGTTTCTAGTTTCCTCCTTCACCCTATGTCTTCCGATCCGCGGGTTCAACACCTCGTGCGTCGTGCTGGTTTCGGCGCCTCGGGCGCCGAGGCGGTGGCGCTCGGCGAGCGCGGCTTTCCGGCCGCCGTGCGGTCGCTCGTCGACTATCACGCGACGCCAGACGAGGTCGACCAGTGGGTGGGGCAGCCCGGGTACGCGGCCGTGACGCCCTCAGCCGGCTCGATGGAGCCGTTTTCTCCCGCAACCATCATCAACGATGCGCGCCAGCGGTGGCTCTTCCGCATGGTGCATTCGCGCCGTCCGCTCCAGGAAAAAATGGCGCTGTTCTGGCACCAGCACTTTGCGACCGCGTACAGCAAGATCGCGAACGCCGTCGGCGGTGTGACGGCGACGCAGATGATGGCAGCGAAACGGTCGGAGCATCCGGCCGGTCTGCCCGGCCAACTGGAGCTCTTTCGTGAATATGCGCTGCCGAACTTTCGGGATCTGCTGTTCGAAGTGGCCAGAGATCCGGCGATGCTGTTCTGGCTCGACGGCCGCCTGAATACCCGACAGCGCCCGCAGGAGAACTTCGCGCGCGAAGTCATGGAGCTGTTCACGATCGGCGTCGGCCAGTTCACCGAGAGCGACGTGTACGCCGGCGCGCGAGTGTTTACGGGCTGGAACGTTCGCCGTATCGGCGAGGCTCGCGATCCCGCATCGTTTTATGAATTCTTCTTCAACGCGGCTCAGCACGACACGGATCCGAAGACATTCAGCTTTCCGATCTACTCCACCGGCGAGCGGACGATTCCGGCGCGCGCGTCATCGGCGGGTATGCAGGACGGCGGCGATCTCATTGCGGCGCTGGCCCGCCATCCGGAGACAGCCCGGCGGCTCGCGCGAAAGCTCTGGGCGTTTCTCGTCAGCGAGATCACTCCGCCAGACGAACGGTTCATCACACGGATCGCCACTGTGTACCGCCAAAGCGACTGCCACATGGCAGCGGTCGTCAACGCCGTGCTGACGTCGCCGGAATTCGACTCGCCGTCCAGCTATTTCGCCCGATACTCGTGGCCCGTCGAATACGTCGCGCGGTCGTTCAAAGAAGTCGGATACAACGGTTTCGCGCTCAACAGAGCGCTGAATGCTCTGTCGAACATGGGGCAGCAGCTGTTCGAGCCGCCCGATGTCGCGGGATGGGAGCGTGGCACCGCCTGGTTTTCGACGGCCGGCATGCTTGCGCGAATGAATTTTGCGTCGGCGCTGGTATCGAGTCAGCGGAACGACATCGCCGCGGCCGCCAACGGTCGCGGCCCGACGCCCGAGGCGCTTCTGTCGTTTTATCTGGACAGGCTGACGCCGTCGCCGCTGGAGCCGCACGCCTATGCCAGCCTGCTCGACTATCTGCGGAGCGGGACCGCGTGGACGGGCAGCCCGGCACAGATCCGCATCAAAGCGCCCGGCCTGCTGCACCTGCTCATAGGCTCGTCGGAGTATCAGTTGATATGAGTATCACCCGGCGCGATTTCGTGCGGGGTGGCGTGGCCGCATTCAGCCTCGGGTTCGCGGCGCCGCGATTTCTCTGCGACATCGCGCTCGCCCAGGGTGCGTCGTTCAGAAATCTTGTCGTGTTGTACCTCGGTGGCGGCAACGACTCGCTCAGCATGCTCGTGCCCTATCGCGATCCGTTCTATCAGAGCCGTCGCCCGACGCTGGCGATCCCTGCAGGTCAGGCGTTGCAGATCGGTCGCGACCCGGCGGGCAACGAGCTCGGATTGCATCCGCGCCTCACGGGCCTCCGGACGATGTTCAACGAGGGCCGTGTCGCGCTGATTCAGCGTACGGGTTATCCAAACTCGAGCCGCTCGCACTTCGAGGGCACCGACATCTGGTCGACGGCCAATCCGCTGTCGACGCAAGGGCCCGGCTGGCTCGGGCGATATCTGGATACGATTCCTGCCCCGATCGATCCGCTGCTCGGCTGGAACACCAGCTCGGAGATGCCGCATACGCTGCTCTCGCGTCTTGTGGCCGTCCCGTCGATCAGCAATCCGGCTGCGTACGCGTTTACGAGCCCGAACGGTTCGGCCGAGGCCGAGCTCGAGCGCGCCGCCGCCGTGCGGATGTCGTCGCATCTGCCGCTGCACCGCCCGCATCTGGCATTCGTGAACGCCAGTGCGCAGTCCGCGCTCGCCACGCTCGATCGCGTCGCCACGGTGGGCGCGTACGTGCCGGCGGTGACGTATCCGAACAACGGATTCGGCCTCGCCTTGCGCGCTGTGGCCGGCGCGCTCGTGACGCGGATTGGCACGCGCATTTTCTGGGTGCAGACAGGCGGATACGACACGCATGCGGTGCAGGCCGGGGCGTACGGGACGTTGATGACGACATTAAACGACGGTCTCTATGCGTTCTATCAGGATCTCAACAGCCATGGCCTGCTGACCGACACGTTGATTCTGCAGTTCTCAGAGTTCGGCCGGCGGATCGTGGAGAACGGAAGTGGCGGTACCGATCACGGAGCCGCCAGCGTAATGATGGCCATCGGCGGTGGCGCACGGGGCGGCATCTACGGCACCGCGCCATCGCTCGCGCCCGACCCTGGCAATCCAACGCTCGAAAACAATGCGACCGACGTCCGGTACCAGACCGATTTCCGATCGGTGTACGCGCGCGTCGTCGATCAGTGGTTGGGCGCAGATTCAGTTTCCATCCTCGGTGGCGACTTCAGAGGAGGGTCCCCGGAGTTCCTGTAGCCTGCCGTGTCCACCATCAGCGTAAGTTCCATCCTCTCCGCTCTCTCCTATGCTCTCGACCTGACCGAAGGGCATCCGCGCGGGCACTCGGCGCGCACGTGTCTCATCGGGATGGCACTCGCCCGCACCATTGGAGTACCGGAAGACGCGCAAGAGGATCTGTTCTACGCGCTGCTGCTGAAGGATGCAGGGTGTTCGACCAACGCCGGGCGCATGTTCCAGCTGTTCGGCGGCGATGATCAGGCCGCGAAGCGAGGGGCCTGGGAGCGGGACTGGCGCACACTTCGCGGTCAAGCGACGTATGCGCTGAAGTTCGCCGAGCCGGGCGGGTCGATCGGAGCGCGTCTGAAAAAGCTGATCGCCCTGGCCACTGGCGGTCGGTCGGTCGGCCGCTCCATCTATCAGATTCGCTGCGAGCGAGGCGCCGAGATCGCGCAGGCACTGGGATTTTCCAAGGCCACCGCCCAGGCCATCCGTTGCATGGACGAACATTGGGATGGCGGCGGCTATCCCGAAGGACTCGAGTCAGCAGCCATTCCGTTGCTCGCGCGCATCGTCGGACTGGCGCAGGTCGCCGAAATTTTCTCTGAACGGGACGGTCCCGAAGCGGCACTCGCGGTCGTCTGCCGGCGCCGCGGGCGCTGGTTCGATCCCGATCTCGTCAAGGCCTTCGCCGAGGTTGCTGCAGATGCGGATGTGTGGCGTCGCGTCGCCTCGGCAGAGCTCGACAGAGAAGTAGCTGCGGTCGAGCCGAAGGTGATGCAGTTCGCCGTTGACCAACAGCGCCTCGACCAGATTGCGACGGCCTTCGCGTGGGTCGTCGATGCGAAGTCTCCGTTTACCTACCAGCACTCCGAGCGCGTCGCGGACCTCGCGACGGCGATGGCCGGGCACATCGGTTTATCAAAAGCCGAGTGCGTGCGCGTGAAGCGCGCGGGGCTTCTCCACGATATCGGCAAGCTCGCCGTGCCCAATCGCATCCTCGACAAGCCGGGACCCCTGACGGAGAACGAGTGGCAGATCGTGCGGCTGCACCCCTACTACTCGTATCAGATTCTCGAGCGCGTGCCGCTCTTCTGCGAGTTCGCCCTCGACGCCAGCGCGCATCACGAGCGTATGGACGGACGCGGCTACCATCGCAATCTGCGGGGCGATCAGCTTTCGCTCTGCGCCCGCATTCTGGCGACCGCCGACAAGTTCGACGCGCTGTCGGCGGACCGCCCGTATCGTCCGGGTATGCCCCGCGACCGGGTGTACAGCATCTTGAGCGCGGATGTCGGCTTCGACCTGTGCCCGGACTGCGTCGCCGCGGCAAGAGACGTAGTTGGTGTGTAATACTTGTCTGTTTCAATGACCCCGCGAGTTTCGCGCCTGCCAGTTGTCATCTCCTTGATACTCACGGGATCGCTCTCCCTCGCTGCGGGGCAGCAGCGCCCGGCCGATCTGGGTGCGGAGCTGCTTCAGAATCCGGCGGTTCGAGCGGCGGTCGAGTTCGCGAAAAGCGACGAGCTGCGGACGATCGACGATCAGATCCGGATTTGCGAGGTCGAAGCGCCGCCGTTTCAGGAGGCGAAGCGGGCCGAGCTCTACGCGGCGATGTTCCGAGAGGTCGGATTGAGGAACGTCCGCATCGATGCGGAGGGCAACGTCATCGGCGAGCGGCCCGGTCTTTCCCCCCGGCCCAATCTCGTGATGAGCGCCCATCTCGACACGGTGTTTCCGCGCGGCACCGACGTGAAGGTTCGGCGGCAGGGATACATGCTGCGGGGCGCAGGCATCGGCGACGACTGCCGCGGGCTGGCCGATCTCCTCGCGGTCGCAAGGGCATTGAACAGGAGTGCCGTGGTCACGCCGGGGACGATAACGTTTGTCGGCACGGTCGGCGAGGAAGGGCTCGGCGATTTACGCGGCGTGAAGCGTCTCTTCAACGAAACGCTGAAGGACCAGATCGATCGCTTTGTATCGATCGATGGAGAAGGGCTGGGCATTACGCACGTCGCCATTGGCAGCGCCCGCTTTCGCGTCACGTTCAAGGGACCGGGCGGACACAGTTTCGGCTCGTTCGGCACAGTCAACCCGGTTCATGCGCTCGGACGCGCGGTGGCGCGCATCAGCGACTTTCAGGTACCGGGTTCACCCCGCACGACATTCAACGTGGGACGCATCGGGGGCGGCACGTCGATCAACGCCATCGCGAGCGAGGCATGGATGGAAGTGGATCTCCGATCCGGAGAGGCGGTTTCGCTGCGCGCGCTCGAGAAACAGTTCCGCCAGGCGGTCCAGGAGGCGGTGGCGCAGGAAAATGCGCGATGGAATAGCCAGGCCCTGACCGCCGAGATCGAGACCGTCGGGATGCGGCCGGCGGGTCGCGTGCCGTCGACGGCGCCGATTGTTCAGACCGCTGTGTCCGTGTCGAGAGCACTCAACCTTCCGGTATCGTTCGCGGAAGGCTCGACCGATTCGAACCTGCCGCTCAGCCTCGGCATTCCCGCTCTGACGATCGACACCGGCGGCCGGGGCTCGGGCGCGCACACCGATCACGAAACGTTCGACGCGACCGATGCCTGGAAAGGCACGCAGCGTGCAGTGCTGCTGGCCGTCGCGCTCGCGCAACCCTGATTCGTCGTTTACACTAGGCCGGTCCAAATACGCAGGGCGGGTCCAGCCCTACTTGGTATTTCGAGGTCTCACGTCGAACAATGCCCCCAATCAAACGGACGAAATTCAAGCTCAGCACAGACGAACTGCTCGAGATGTACTACTGGCTCAAGTTCATTCGTTCGTTCGATGAAAGGCTCAGTCTCGGCGTGCGCCAGGGCCGGGTGCGCAGCGGTGTCTACACGGGAATCGGCCAGGAGGCCATCGTCGTGGGCAGTTGCTTCGGCCTGCGGCTTGAAGACTGGATTTTCCCGCTCCATCGCGACCTCGGCGCCATGCTCATGAAGGGCATCAGCGCGCGCCAGATGATGGCGCAGATGTACGCCAAGTCGACAGGTCTCTCGAAAGGCCGCGATTCGGCGCTGCACAGCGGCGTCAATGAGCTCGGGATCTTCGGCAACACGAGCATGCTCGGCGCGAACCTTCCCGTCGCCGCGGGCGTCGCCCTGACGATGAAAATGGAAGGGAACGACAGCCTCTGCGTCGCGTACTTCGGCGAAGGCGCCAGCAACACCGGCGATTTCCACGAGGCGATGAACATTGCCGGCGTCCACAAGCTGCCTGTTGTGTTCATCTGCGAGAACAACCTTTACGCGTACTCGGTGCCGGTGGAAAAGAGCATGGCCATCGAGGACGTCGCCGAGCGCGCGGAAGGCTACGGATTCGACGGCGTCGCCATCAACGGCAATGACGTGCTCGCGGTCTATCAGGCCGTCAAGGGCGCCCGCCGCCGGGCGCGCGCCGGCGAGGGCCCCACGCTCATCGAGTGCAAGACGTATCGCTGGCATGGCCATTCCGAGCACGACAAAGCGTTCTACCGCACGAAGGAAGAGCTCGCGATGTGGAAGAGCCGCGATCCGCTCACGACCTTCACCACCTATCTCGAGCACATGAGCGTGCTCACCCCTGAGAAGTCGCAGGAGATCGACCAGCGCATCAAGGACACGCTGGACGACGCGGTACGGTTTGCCGAAGACAGCCCGGATCCGGCGCCCGAAGAAGCCGTCACGGATCTCTACGCGTAAGCGCGCATCATGGCGAAAGAAATCACCTATCTGGAAGCCATTCGCGAAGCGCTGTTCGAGGAGATGCGCCGCGACTCGAAAGTGTTCGTCCTTGGCGAAGACGTGGGGCCGTATGGCGGGGCATTCGGCGTGACCGCCGGCATCGTCGACGAGTTCGGCGAAGCCCGCTGCCTCGACATGCCGATCTCCGAATCAGCGATCATCGGCGTCAGCGTCGGCGCGTCACAGCGCGGCTATCGTCCAGTGGCCGAGATGCAGTTCGCCGACTTCATCTCCTGCGGTTTCGACCAGATCGTCAACCAGGCCGCGACGTTGCGGTATCGAACCGGGGGCCGCGCCGCCTGTCCGATTGTGGTGCGCGCTCCAAGCGGCGGCAATGTCGGCGGAGGCTTGTACCACTCGCAGAATCCCGAGGGATGGTTCATCCATCGTCCCGGCCTCAAGGTCGTTGCGCCCGCGACTCCGTGGGACGCGAAGGGGCTGCTGAAAGCAGCCATCCGCGACAACAATCCGGTGATCTATTTCGAGCACAAGTATCTCTACCGTCGCGCGAAGGGGCCGGTGCCGGAAGGGGATGAGATCGTGCCGATCGGGATTGCGGCCGTTCGACGCCCGGGCAGCGACGTGACGCTCGTCACCTACGCGGCCATGGTTCAGCCCTCACTGGAGGCGGCGGATCGTCTTGCGAAGGAAGGGATCGAGGTGGAGGTGATCGACCTCCGTTCGCTGCTCCCGTATGACAAGGCCGCGATTTTCGCGTCGGTGGAAAAGACCAGCCGTCTGTTGATCGTTCACGAAGACGTGAAGACCCTCGGAATCGGTGCCGACATCGCGGCGGTGGTGGCAGAAGAGCGGTTCGACGTGCTGGATGCGCCGGTCATGCGGGTCACCTATCCCGACACGCATCCGCCGTTTTCGCAGGTGCTGGAGCAGTACAACCTGCCGAACGCCGACAAGATTGCTGACGCGCTCCGAAGGCTCGCGGCTTACTGACCTGCCGACGCCACGCGCGTCATGGCAGAGGGCAGAGGGCACGTTCTGCCATGTGCCATCCGCCATCTGCCCTGACACCTATCACTGACAGCGTCAGTTTGTCTCTTTGAAGCCCGTGGGCATCGCGACGTCGGCGGCCGTGACATTGGTCGCAATCTTCAACACTTCGTTGTTGATGGTCATGAAGGTCATGCGTGCCGGATTGGCGTCGGGCTTCGCTGCCGCAGCCTTTTCCTGCTGCTGCTGCTGCTGACGCCGGCGCATGAAGCCGCCAATCGCACCTTCGATCGAGGTCGGGGGCGGGGGCTCATTGGTCGAGGCTGACGGGCCCGTGCTCGAAGCCTGCTGTTTCATCTCTTCCGCGCTCTTCACCGCGTCGATTGTCATAATCGTCTGAATCGCGGTGCCGCCGAAGTCTTCGCGGCGGAGGCGTGCGAAGGCCTCCTGGAGTCCCGGATACATCGCAGCGGCCGTCGCCATCTGCTGCATCTGCTGCGCGTCGGCCGCAACCATCGGGCCGGCAAGCTTCTCGTAGTAGCGGCGCTCGAAGTCGGCGATTTCCTTCAGATCGACCTGCTTGGTGAGCCACGTGTCGACGGTCATGACGATGCCGCCGCTGTCTTCGATCTTCTTTCCTTTCTCGCGAACGGTAATCGTGGCCACGACCTGGCGTGTCTCGAAGCCGTTCGTCGTCTTCGTCTGTCCGGTATTCTTGACGTCGAAGTCGACTTCGACTTCCTTCGCGGGTTCCTTCTTCTCCTGCGGCTTCGGTGTGGGCGTGGGTGCTGCGGCCGGCTCGCGGGCAGCGGCTTCGCGCGCCTTTGCCTCGGCCTCGCGCATCTGGCGGCGCAGCGCTTCGAACGTCGTCACCTTGTAGGTCTTGCGGCGCACGTCGATCTCGTAAATTTTCTCTTCGCGGAGGTCTACGATCTGCGCGGTATTGTCGCCGCTGGTCGTCATCTTGCGATCGCCCGAAACGGCAACGCTCGACAGCGTCCCTTCTCTGGCGGACTTACCGCCGAAGAAATTGGCGACTTTGCCGAGCATGCCGGCAAACGACACCTGGTTGCGTTCTTCCTTCTTGACATCGGCTCGAGCGGGCGCGGCTGCGAGCGCGACAGCCAGTGCCAGCACGAAAATCAAAAGTCGGCGTTTCATCGAGGTCATCTCCTTCGAAATGCGAGCAGCGGACATTTTATTTCAGGATGCTCGCGAGCGCGTCATCGATACCGGAGTATCGGAACGAAAAACCGAGATCGGTAGCGCGGACCGGCAGTGCGCGCTGGCCGCTCAGGAGCAGCGCGTCGGCCATTTCACCTAGGGCCAGCCTCAGCGCGAAGGCCGGTGCTGGCAGAAAGCTCGGCCGTCGCAGCGCCACGCCAAGCGCCTTCGAGAACTCCGCGTTCCTCACCGGACCCGGGCTGGTTGCGTTCAGCGGGCCGCGCGCGCCTTCATGGGTCGCCGCAAACGTCACCAATCGAACCCAATCGTCTTTGTGGATCCACGGCATGTATTGCGCTCCCGATCCGAGCGGACCGCCGACGAACATCTGAAACGGCGGGAGCATGCGCGGCAGGGCGCCGCCGTTTCGATCGAGCACGATGCCGGTGCGAATCAGAGCCACCCGTGTCACGGTGGCGGCGTCGGATGCTGCTGCCTCCCAATCCCGCGCCAGGGCTGCGAGAAAGTCGCGGCCTGGCGGTGACGATTCGGTCAGGGTTTCGTCTCCGCGGTCGCCGTAGTAGCCGACGGCGGATCCACTGATGAACACCGGTGGCACGCGCGCGGTTTCGCGAATGGCTCTCGTCAGGCTTTGCGTCGCGAGCAGGCGGCTCTCGCGCAGCTTCCGTTTCTGATTGGCGGACCAGCGTCTGGCCGCAATGGATTCTCCGGCGAGGTTGATGAGGGCATTGGCGCCGTCGAGCGTCTGGGCCCAGGGACCGGTGTGCCCGTCTGGATCCCACTGGACATGTTTCACGTGCGGGCGGTCAGAGAGGGACGCGGGCTTCTGTCGTGTGAGGATGGTCACCGCGTGCCCGTCGCGCGTGAGGGCGTTGGTCAGCGCCGTACCGAGAAACCCCGACCCGCCGGCAATGACGATGTTCATGGAACAAGGATAGAGCCTGCCTCGCCGAAGCGCAGAGCGGGTGCGGGCTTGCCCGCCGTAGCCCGAAGCGCGAAGGCGGGGCTTGACAGGGGAGCGGCTCGCATGTTAACTAAACGTTCAGTTAACTAATGGCTCGCCCCATCACCACCAACCCCGATACCCGGCGCCGAATCCTGGCTGCCGCCTCCGACGAGTTCGGCGCCCACGGTTTCGCCGCGACCACGATCGACCGCATCGCCCGGCGTGCGCGGGTCAACAAGGCGATGATCTACTACCACTTTCCGAACAAGCGCGCGCTCTACACCGCCATCATCCGAGACGTCTTTTCCCCCATCACCGCGCGCACCCTCGCGGCGATGGCCGAAGACGCGGCCCCCGACCGCAAGCTCGATCGCCTGATTGAGGCGATCGTGAGCTCGATCGACGAATCGACCCACTTTCTGCCGATCTTCCTCCGCGAGATCGCCGACGGGGGCGCGCACCTCGGCCCCGAAGAGCTCGCGCTGATTGCCGGCATGTTCGCCACCGTGAGTGGCGTCATCGCCGACGGATGCCGGCAGAAGATCTTCCAGCCCGTGCATCCCGCGCTCGCACACTTCACCATCATCGCGCCGCTCCTGATGTTCCGCGCGGCGGCGCCCGTACGCGCCCGAATCAGGAGCGTCCGTCACGTCGACATCCCAGAGGCTGACTCGGCCATGCTGGTGAGACACCTGCAGATGGTCGCGAGACGCATGCTCGCGCCGACTCCGGGCATGGTGCACGAAAA
This sequence comes from Vicinamibacterales bacterium, assembly GCA_963782595.1. Lineage (GTDB taxonomy): Bacteria > Acidobacteriota > Vicinamibacteria > Vicinamibacterales > JAMQPK01 > JAMQPK01. The sequence goes on from CAWAKJ010000001.1 coordinate 1,196,559, forward strand.
AATTAGCGCAAAGCCGAAGAGAGATTTATGACAACGATGAATGGTTGGCTCACTGTTGCGGCGGCCCTGCTCTGCGCGGCTTGCCAGGAGAGCGCGCCGGCGACAGGCGCGCGCGTGTCGGGACAGGCCGACGCGACAGACGTGCACGTCGCGTCCGAGGTCGGGGGCCGCATCGTCGAGCTGAAGATTCAGGAAGGGGATCGCGTGAATCGGGGCGACGTCATCGCGAGGCTCGACTCGCGCGATGCCGATCTTGCGCTGCAGCGTGCGAAAGCGGAGCGCGCGCAGGCCGACGCCCAGCTCCGCCTGCTGCAAGCCGGGTCGCGGCCCGAAGACATCCGTCAGGCAGAAGCGCAGGCTGCCGCCGTCGATGCCGAGATCGCGGCGGCGCGGGCAGATCTGGAGGGGGCTGAAACCGACCTGCAGCGCTTCGAACGACTCCTCCAGTTGAACTCCGGATCGCAGAAACAGCGCGATGACGCGGCGACGCGGAGGGACATGGCGAGGGATCGTCTGACGGCCGCGCGTGCGCGCGAAGCCGCGGCCCGGGCTGCCGTTGCGCGCCTGAAGTCGGGTTCGCGCCGCGAGGAAATCGAAGCCGCGCGTGCGCGTGTCGCCGCGGTCGATGCCCAGATTGCCACGCTCGACAAATCCAGGAGTGACGCCACAGTGGTTGCGCCGGTCGAGGGCATCGTCACTGAACGGCTGCTCGATTTCGGGGAGATGGTGACACCGCGGGCGCCCATTGCCGTGCTCACCGATCTGGATCACGCATGGGCGGAGGTGTTCGTGGACGAGCCGATGATTCCGCGCATCAAGCTCGGACAGGCGGCGACCGTCTTTACCGACGCTGGCGGACCCGGTATTCCTGGAAAGGTCAGCTACATCGCATCGAAGGCCGAATTTACGCCCCGCAACGTGCAGACCGCCGAAGATCGGTCGAAGCTGGTTTTTCGCGTTCGCATCGCCGTCGACAATCGCCAGGGCATTCTCAAGCAAGGCATGCCGGTGGAGGCGGAGATCCCGTTCCAGTAAGGCGCAAGGCGAAAGTCGGAAGTCGTAAGTCGCAAGGCAGTCGTTCGTAAGTCGCAAGTTGCAGTCAGCAGTCGGAGGTGGGCAGGGATGAGCGCGCTTGAACTGCATCAGGTGACGAAGAGGTACGACAAGGTCGTCGCCGTGCGCGATCTGTCGCTGGAGGTCGAGTCAGGTGAGATGTTCGGGTTGATCGGACCGGATGGTGCCGGGAAGACAACGGCGATACGGCTGATGTGCGGGCTGCTCAAAGCGGATGGCGGACGCGTACGCGTCCTGGGGCGCGATCCGGTGAAAGAGCATCAGAGGGTGACCCACGATCTCGGGTACCTGTCGCAGCGGTTCAGTCTCTACGGCGATCTCTCCATCGACGAGAACGTCGCCTTTTTTGCCGAGATTCACGGTCTTCGCATCCGTGATCCCCAGATTCGAGACCGGCGCGAGCGCCTGCTCGAGCTGACACAGCTCGCGCCGTTCCGCGCACGTCTCGCCGACCAGTTATCGGGCGGCATGAAGCAAAAGCTCGCGCTGGCGTGCACGCTGATTCACGAACCGAAGATCATCTTGCTCGATGAGCCGACGACCGGCGTCGATCCTGTTTCCCGCCGCGAGTTCTGGAAGCTGCTGTCCGAATTTCTTACACAGGGCATCACGATTCTCATGGCCACGCCCTATCTCGATGAAGCAGAGCGATGCTCCCGTGTGGCACTGTTGCACGAAGGGCAGCTGATCGCACTCGATACTCCCACCAACCTCCGGACATCTCTCTCAGGCGTCGTGATGGAAGTGATTGCGCCCGATCGCGATCAGGCGCTGCGCGTGCTCGAGCGACTCCCAGGCGTGGCCGATGTGCAGTTATTCGGCGAGCGCGCGCACGTCAGGCTCGAAGCCGGCGCCGAGTTGAGTGATCCTGACCGGCTCGCCGCGATTCTCAAGCGCGCAAACGTGGAACTGGAAGGAGTGCGCCGCGTGCCGGCCTCGCTCGAGGATGTGTTTATTGCGCGTCTCGCGAAGGAAACATCATGAAACGGCCTGCAGTTCTCGCTTTCTTCCTATCTCTTTCTTGTGTGTGCGGAGATGCGGCAGCGCAGATCGCGCCAGTTCGTCTGACGCTCGACGAAGCGATTCAGCGCGGCAACGACACGAGTCCTCGACTGCAGGAACTACTCGCGCGTCAGGACGCGGCAATCGCTGTCGAAGGTCAGAGAGAAGCCGCCGAGCGGCCACTGGTTGCGGCGATTGCGAGCTATACGCGCACGAACCACATCACGCCGTTCATCGTGCAGGGTGGATTGGGTGCGCCCAGAGTGCTTTATCCCGACGTCCCGAACAACATCCGGTCGCGTATCGATTTGCTTTGGCCGATCTACACCGGTGGCCGCCTGAGCGCCCTGACGCGCGCGGCGGGCGCCGAGGCCGATGCGGCCGGGTTCGATCGCGCTGCAGCGAGCGCCGACCTGAAGCTCGAAGTCACCAGATCGTTCTGGGCTGTGATTACTGCTCGTGCCGCATCCGGAGTGCTGCGACAGGCCCTCGACCGCACCGCAGCACATCTGAACGACGTGCGCAATCAATTGAGCGTCGGCCTCGTTCCTCCGAACGACGTGCTGACCACTGAAGCGCAGCACGCGCATCAGCGCCTGCTGAGCATCGAAGCCGACAACCTCGTCGAGACGACATCGGCAGAGTTCCGCCGGTTGACCGGACTGGATCAGGAGACCTCGTTCGAGCTCGTCGCCGACCTCTCGGCCGGCGCGGTGCCGGTCCCCACCGGCCCTGGACAGGTGAGTACGCCTGGTCTTGCTCTTCAAGACCCGGCCTACTTCGCCGCTGCAGTCAAATCGGCGCTGACCAACCGGGCCGAACGCAAGTCGCTTCAATTCCGGATCGCCGCGGCGACCGATCGTGTGACGGCGGCATCGGCTGGGAGTCTTCCCACGCTGACCGCGCTCGGCGGTTACGACTACGCTCGGCCGAACCCGAGGATCTTTCCCATTCAGGCGGCTTGGAAGCCGTCATGGGACCTGGGTGTGCAATTCCGATGGACGCTGTTCGATGGCGGCCGCGTGCGCGAGGAGACGGCAGAAGCGCTCGCGAATCGCCGCGGAGCCGAAGCGCGCCTTCGCGATTTCGATGATCAGGTGCAAGTCGAGGTACGACAGCGTACGGCCGATCTCAACGCCGCGCGGGCGGCGATTGAGGCCGCCGAAACGGGCGTGCGCGCCGCCACCGAAGCGCAGCGCGTGCTCACGGAGCGGTTCGCTGCAGGTGTCGCGGCCAATATCGACGTGCTCGACGCGCAGGTGGCGCTCCTGCAGGCCGAGCTGGATTTGACGCGCGCGCGCGCCAGCGCGCAGCTGGCGGCGGCGCGTCTGGATCGGGCATTGGGGCGGTGATGGATCGCGAGGCCATTGTTGTTCGTGAGTTGACGCGCCGATTCGGCGCGTTTACGGCGGTCGATCGCATCAGCTTTGCGGTGGACCGTGGAGAGATCTTCGGGTTCCTTGGCGCGAACGGCGCCGGCAAGTCCACGACCATTCGGATGATGTGTGGACTGTTGAAGCCCTCGTCTGGAACCGCGGTGGTCGACGGCGTCGACGTCAGCCGTGACCCCGAAGCGGTCAAGCGGCGCATCGGCTACATGTCGCAGAAATTCTCGCTGTACGAAGCGCTCACCGTCGAGCAGAACATCAGGTTCTTCGGCGCGATGTACGGCCTTTCCGACGACAGGATCGCCGCGCGCATGAAGTTTGTCGTCGACATGGCCGGGCTTGCGGGGCGCGAGAAGACCAGGGCCCGCGATCTGGCCGGGGGCTGGCGCCAGCGGCTCGCGTTGGGCTGCGCGATCCTGCATGAGCCGCGAATCGTGTTTCTCGACGAGCCGACAGGTGGTGTCGATCCGCTCTCGCGCCGCCAGTTCTGGCGGCTCATCGAGAACATGTCGCGCGATGGCGTCACGATTCTGGTGACGACCCATTACCTGGACGAAGCCGAACACTGCCACCGGATTGCCATCATCAATGCCGGCAAACTGGCGGCCATGGGCACGTCGCGCCAGTTGAAGGACATTTTTGACCGGCGTCCGATTCTCGAGATTCATTCGAACCGTCCAGTGGATGTGATGCGCGTGCTTGAAGGGGTTCCTGCCGTCGAAAAGGCGTCGGTGTTCGGCACCGCCGTCCATGCAGTATTGCGATCGCCTGATGTGGACGTGCCCGCGCTCACGGATTTGTTGAACGCGCGAGGTCTCGAGATTGCGGGCATCGATCGCGTCATGCCGTCGCTCGAAGACGTGTTTCTGGATGTGGTCGAACATGCGTAAAACCCTCGCAGTCGGGCGCAAGGAGTTCCGGCAGATCGCCCGCGATCGCCGTTCGCTGATGGTCCTGCTGTTCGTGCCGTCGTTTTTTCTGCTGCTGTACGGCTATGCGCTCAGCTTTGACGTCTCGAACATCCAGCTGGCGGTGCTGGACAACGATCGCACGTCTGCCAGCCGGGATCTGGTGAATGCGTTCGTCGAATCCGGGTATTTCCGGCTGGCCGCCTCGGTCTCGAGCAGCCGGGAGTACGAACACCTCATCGATAGCGGGGAGGTGCGCGCGGTGCTCGTGATGCCGGCAGGCCTTCAGGCGGATCTCCTCACCGGGCGGCGAGTGCCAGTCCAGGTGATCATCAACGGCGACAACTCCAACACTGCGGCCACAGTAATGGGCTACGCGCTGCGTATCCTGCAGTCCGCGTCGGCGCAATACGTGCCGCACACATCCACCCGCACGGCTCAGGCTCCCATTACAGTGGACACGCGGGTCTGGTACAACCCGGAATTACGCAGCGCGTTGTTCCTCATCCCAGGGCTCATCGCCTACATCGGAATGATTTCGGCGGTGATTTCGACGTCGCTCTCGGTCGTGCGCGAGAAAGAGCGCGGCACCATGGAGCAGGTCCGCATGGCGCCGCTTGGCACCGGTGCCTACATCGTCGGCAAGACGTTGCCCTACTTCGTCATCTCGCTCGCCTCATCGATCTTCATCATCCTGGCTTCCATGGCGTTGTTCGATCTTCCAATGAACGGGTCGTGGCTGCTTCTGCTGCTCGCGCTGTCGTTGTATCTGGCGGGGGCTCTTGGCCTGGGCCTGATGATCTCTACCATCGCGGAGTCGCAGCAGGTGGCGTTTCAGCTCGCGGTGCTGGCGTCGTTCCTGCCGACGATGATGCTGTCGGGGTTTGTGTTCCCGATTGCAAGCATGCCGGTGGCGATTCAGGCGATCACGTTCGTCGTGCCCGCCCGGTACTTCATCGTGGCGCTTCGCGCGATTGTCTTGAAGGGCGCGGAGCTGGCGACCTTCTGGACGCAGCTCGCGGCGCTGGCGGTGTACGCGGCACTGATGCTGACGCTGGCGTCAACGCGTCTGAAACGGCAGTGGGCGTGAGACAGATCTTTTACGTCATGTGGAAGGAGGTGCTGGAGCTGCGTCAGGACCCGCGCATCTTCGGCATCATCTTCCTTGCACCGGTCATTCAGCTCGCAGTCCTCGGATATGCCGCCACGACCGACGTTCGGAATGTGCCGGTCGTCGTCGTGGACATGGATCGCAGCACGGGCAGTCAGGATCTCATCAGTCGGTTCAGCGGATCCGGGATCTTCGAGCTCGTGGACGTCGTGTCGGATTCACGCCAGGTGGACCGTGATCTGGAGTCGGGTCGCGCGTGGATGGCGCTGTCGATTCCGGCCGGGTACGGCCGGGATGTCGCCACAGGCCGGCCGGCATCACTGCAGCTGGTCGCCGACGGATCGGATGCGAGCTCGACGAATATCGCCCTGGGGTACGCGACGAATCTCATCGCGGCCTACACCCAGGAGCTCGTCGAACAGCGCGTGCGCGCCGGCGGGATGCCGGCGCAGGAGGGCGGGAGCTCTGGCATCGAGCCGCGCGTGCGCGTGTGGTTCAACCCGACGCTCGAAAGCCGCTATTTCATGCTGCCAGGCATCTTTGCGATGCTCCTCCTCGTTGTGACGTCGAACCTGTCATCGATGGCGATTGTGCGAGAGAGAGAGATGGGAACGCTCGAGCAGCTGAACGTCACGCCGCTCGGCAGGCTCCAGTTGATTCTCGGAAAACTGCTGCCCTACGGCATCATCGGCCTGATTGACGTCTTCATCGTGCTGGTGGTCATTCTCTTCTGGTTTCAGGTGCCGATGCTCGGAAGTTTCTGGCTGCTGTTCGCCATGAGCCTCATCTATCTGCTGACGACGCTCGGACTCGGGCTGTTCGTGTCGACAATCTCGCACACGCAGCAGCAGGCGATGATGACCTCGACGTTCTTCTTCCTGATTCCGATGATGTACCTCTCGGGATTCGTGTTTCCGATCGAGAACATGCCCGATGCGATTCAGCCCATCACATATTTGATTCCGCTCCGCTACTTCGTGGTGATTCTCCGCGGCATTTTTCTCAAGGGTGTGGGGATCGAGACACTCTGGCCCCAAGCGCTTGCGCTGTTTGCCTGGGGGGCGGTGGTACTGACGCTTGCCGTGATGAGGTCGAGCAAGCGGCTGGCGTGATGACAGGTGAAATCGGAGCGTCGACGCAGAGACGCAAAGGCGCAAAGAAAACGCCCCAGGATTAGGGGTCTCAACACGGAGCCACGGAGGACACTCCAGCAAAACGACTGGATGGCGCGACGAGTTCGATGTGCGACATGTAGTGTGGCGGTCTCCGTGGAGTGCGCAGCGGGCTCTGTCGTAGGCATCGACGTCGTGGGCCGCGGGCGCGGCCCACGCGAGGAGAAGAAGACCGCCGAATATCAAGAGCCATGATCGTGCCGCTCTTGTATTCGACGGTCTTCTTCTCCTCGCGCGCCAACGGCGCGACGTCGGTGCGCAGCCCAGTGCCTCCGTGTTGAGACCAGCGAATGTTGGGATCAGGATGTGCCTCCTGACCTCCTAATCTCCTGTTCAAGAATGCGGGCGTCGCCGGTACTGATACGCTGATCGTGATGGCAGAGACGACAATCCTCGAACGTTTGCGATCGACGACCGAATTCCTGAACGCAATCGCCAGCGATCGCTCGGTGCTCGAGGGTGTGCCGGCGGAAGAGCGTCAACGCCTTCTGCAGGCGGTCGCTCTCGTGTACAGCCCGGACCGAGCCGAGCGCCGCCGTATGGCTAAGGCCACGGCCCGCGACCGCAAAGCGGCGCGTGTAAAGGACGACCTGACGAAGCGGACCCAGACGGGCATCCAGACGCTTCGCCGCAAACCGGTCTTCCACACGCCGAATGTCTTTCCGCCTGAGAAATTTCAACAACGGGACGTAGAGGACGAATCGGCCGCACACGACGAGAGCAGGACCGACGAGCTCCAACACTGCTACGTGTGCAAGCAGAAGTTCACCGAGATCCATCACTTCTACGATCAGTTGTGCCCCTCGTGCGCTGCGTTGAACTTCGAGAAGCGCACGGAGCTCGCGGATCTTCGCGGGCGTGTGGCCCTCGTCACGGGCGGTCGTGTCAAGATCGGCTATCAGGCAGGTCTCAAGCTGCTTCGATCTGGCGCCCGTCTGCTCGTCACGACGCGGTTTCCGCGCGACTCGGCGTCGCGCTATTCTCGCGAGCCAGACTTCGGCGAGTGGGGGCACCGGCTCGAGATCTTCGGCCTCGACTTGCGTCATACGCCAAGCGTCGAAGCGTTCTGCCGCGAGATGCTGAATCGACGGGAGCGGCTCGACTTCATCGTCAACAACGCGTGTCAGACCGTGCGGCGTCCTCCGGCGTACTACGCCCACATGATGGAAGGAGAAGGTGTGGCGTTGCAGGGGATGCCCGAGCATGCTCGAAAGCTTCTCGGCGCATACGACCGGGCAGACGTTCCCGGCCTGGCGCACGCACCGGCGTTATCGCAGGTGCCGCTGCTCGTCGAAGAGCTCGTCTCTCAACCCGAGATGTTTCCCGCCGGATTCCTGGACCAGGATCTGCAACAGGTCGATTTGCGCGGCCGCAATTCGTGGCGGCTGCTGCTCGACGAGGTGTCCACCGTGGAACTGCTCGAGGTGCAGCTGGTGAACGCGATTGCGCCGTTCATTCTCAACGCGCGGCTCAAGCCGCTCATGCTTCGCACACCCGAACGCGACAAGCACATCGTCAACGTGTCGGCGATGGAAGGGCAGTTCTATCGGCGATTCAAGACGACGCGCCATCCCCACACGAATATGGCCAAGGCGGCGCTCAACATGATGACGCGCACGTCTGCGACCGACTATCACGCCGATGGCATCCACATGAACAGCGTGGACACGGGATGGATCACCGACGAGGATCCGGCGGCGATTGCCGAACGCAAGGAGATTGAGCAGCGTTTCAGTCCCCCGCTCGACAGCATCGACGGCGGCGCCCGCATCGTCGATCCGATTGTCAGCGGGTTCAACACTGGCAAACATGTGTGGGGTCTGTTCCTGAAGGACTACCAGCCGACTGACTGGTAAAAAGGCTCCGGGAGCCTTTTTCTGTACACTTGCTCGCAGTGAAAAAGCCGACTCTCGTCAAAATAGCGGTAGGCCTGGCGGCCCTCGGCGTGTTTGTCTTTCTGTTCATGCGGTCGCTGCAGGATACGCGAACCGCACCGTACACAGTCCCGGCCCAGCATCTTCGAAGCTGGACGCTTGCGCTCGAGACCGCGTCAGATCCCAAGGATCCGGTTCTGGTGCTGCGACCTTCTCCAGAGCTCGCGGCCAGCCTCTTCAAGCAGATTTTCTCCCGATCGATGGAGTCACTGAACACTCCGGTGGCCGCGTCCATTCCAGTGATTCTGCGGCGCGAGTTCGACCAGGTCGTTGGCGATCGGCTGCCTCAGGATGCGCTGATTGCAGCGGCGCGTGCGGCTGGAGTGGAATCGCCTCCTGTGCCACGCTGTCTCGTGCATCGTTACGTCAGCGAGCCTGGTGGCGTCCGGCAGGTCTATCTCGTGTACTTCGAGGCGCCGGCGATTGCGCAGTTCCGCCGGCAGGTCGGACTCGATGCGGACGCGCTCTCGCCGATTCTCTTTGTTGCGGGAGCGGGTGCGGACTTCAATACCTGGCTGCCGCAGCGCGTCGCTCCCGATCAGGACTGTCTGGCTCCGATCGAGGTCACGGGCTGATTCCATGCCGCCTTTCCAACCCGAACCGTGGCTGCGGGGCGCCTTGCCGAATATCCCGCCGTTGTTGCAGCCGGCGGCGCATGCACTGGTCGCGGTCCTTGAAGAGGTTGACGCGGCGGTCGTCGATTTGACAGTCGATCAGTTGTGGGCGACGCCTGGCGGCGCGGCGTCCGTCGGCTACCATCTCGCGCACCTCGCGGGTAGCACGGACCGGCTGATGACGTACGCACGAGGCACATTGCTATCCGGGGAGCAGTTCGCGGTGCTCGAGGCCGAACGGCACCTCGATGAGACCCGACCATCGCTCCAGTCACTACTCGCGGCATGCCAATCGACGGTGCGTCGTGCTCTCGAGCAGATCGCCAGGACGAAGGAGGCAGACCTGCTCCAACCGCGCACGGTGGGGCGCGCCGGACTGCCATCGAACGTGATCGGTCTTCTGTTTCATGCAGCAGAGCACGCACAGCGTCATGCCGGACAGATCGTGACGACATCGAGCATTGTTCGAGGCGGCCATCGCGTATGACGCTGTACGACATTCCAGTGACGACCATCGAGGGCGAGACCACGACGCTCGAGTGCTACCGCGGAAAGCGCCTGCTGATTGTGAACGTGGCCAGCCGCTGCGGATTTACGCCCCAGTACAAGGGGCTTGAAGAGTTGTTCCGACGGCACCAGGACGATCTCGTCGTGCTGGGGTTCCCGTGCAATCAATTCGGGCGGCAGGAGCCGGGCAGCAGCCGGGAGATTCGCGCCTTCTGCGATGAGAACTACGGTGTGTCGTTTCCGCTGTTCGCCAGGATCGACGTCAACGGCGTGAACGCCCATCCGTTGTACAGACACTTGAAGTCGGCGAAGAAGGGGTTCCTCGGCCTTGGGGCCATTCGGTGGAACTTCACGAAGTTCCTCGTTGATCGGAACGGAGGAGTGGCGAAGCGTTACGGCCCGCAGGTCAAGCCGGAAGCGATCGAGAAGGAGCTGTATGGCTGACGAACAGCTTTTCCGCACGATTCTGCTTGTGAGTGCGCTCACCTTCTTTCCTCTCGCGATCTCCTACCGCATCAGGTCGCAGTCCACGGGCGAGCGCCTCGATCGATGGCAGGAGGGGCCGTTTCTGCTGTTTACACTCCGCCCGATCGGCGCCGCCACGATGCTCGGGCTGATTGCCTACTTGATTAACCCCGAGTGGATGGCGTGGTCGTCGATCCGCCTGCCGGCGTGGCTGCGCTGGATCGGTGTAGGGGGCGGCTTGCTTGGGGGATGCCTCATCATCTGGGCGTTTCACAGCCTCGGCAGGAATCTGACCGACACGGTCGTCACGCGCCGCGAGCACACGCTCGTCACGAAAGGTCCGTACCGCTGGGTTCGGCATCCGTTCTACGATGCCGTGTTGATATCCCTTGTCGCCAATGCGCTCGTAGCCGCGAATTGGTTTCTGCTGACCGGCGGCCTTCTGACGTGGTCGCTGATTTTCCTGCGCACGAAGAAGGAAGAAGATCGCCTGATCGCGCGCTTTGGCGACTCGTACCGCGACTACATGAATCGGACTGGGCGGTTCCTGCCGAGACTGGGGTAACGTCATGCTCAGAGAGATGCTCGTTGCGACGATGATGATGGCGCAAGTTGCTCCCGGGGCCGGCAGTACATCGGCCAGTTTGCCGGTGTCGCCATCGGCGATGGCGACGTTCATCTGTCGCGTCGACCCGGGAGGTGGCGGCGCGCTCGAGTTGCTGATCCTCTGGCGCGGACGTCCGGGCTGGATATCCGGCGACGGCCAGTCGCGCGGTGGGAGCGGATCTGGTGGAGGTGGCTCGATCGGCGGCAGGGGAGGTCCTGTCACCCGCACCGAATGGCTCACACAGGGCGGCGTCAGCCTGCACGTGCAGTTCGAGCCGCAGGCCGGAAGATTGTGGATTCAGGATCGCGAGGTTCCGCTCAACGGCGGCAATGCCGTGATGGTTGACGATGTCGACAGCCCGGGGGGTCCGAGGGTCGTGAGCACGCTCCGCATCGATCCGTCGTTCGAAGCCGTCAGCGAACGTGGGCAACAGTCGCGGATGATGCCACCGCGCGTTCAGGAGTTCATCCGTCGTGCGCCCGAGCTCGTCGAGTTTCTGCGGTGTGACGTTCAGCCGGCTGGCTTGCAGCCTTACGAGCAGAAGGTCTTCGAGATGATGTGCGCAGCGGTGAAACAGCCGTGAAGAAATCGTCCGGCGTTCGATCCCGCCGCTCGTAAATGCCCTCATCCGAACACACGAAAGGCGCGTGGTACGTCGGGCTGGCGTACGCGTTTTGGGGCTTCTTTCCCATCTTCTGGAAGGCGCTCGTCGGCATCTCGTCGCTGCAGCTCATCAGCCACCGCATCGTATGGTCGTTTCTCGTGCTCCTCGCGATGGTCGCGAAGTCGAACGACTGGGGCGGCTTGTGGCAGGCGATTCGAGCGCCACGAGTGCTTGGCGTCTACACGGTCGCCGCGGTAGTCATCGCGTTCAACTGGCTGATCTTCGTGTGGGCCGTGGGCATCAATCAGATCGTACAGATCAGCCTCGGGTATTTCATCAACCCGCTGCTCAGCGTCGTGCTCGGCATGGCGGTGTTTCACGAACGGCTGCGCAGAGTGCAATGGATATCGGTCGCGCTTGCGGCGGCGGGTGTGGTGTATCTGACACTCGCCCTGCGCACGGTTCCGTGGATCGCGCTGTCGCTCGGAGGGTCGTTCGCCATCTACGGCCTGATGAAGAAGGTTGCGCCGCTGGGGCCGGTGCGTGGATTGACGCTCGAGACCGGCATTCTGTTCGCGCCCGCCGCGGTGTTCCTGGTTGTCGAGCAGCTTGCCGGCCGGGCCGCCTTCCCGAATTCGGGACCGCTGCGGGATACCCTGATGCTGGCCTCGGGACCCGTGACGATGCTGCCCCTCCTGATGTTTGCCGCTGGCGTCCAGCGTATTCCTCTCTCGCTCGTCGGGATGCTGCAGTACGTCAATCCGACGCTTCAGATTTCCATCGGTGTGCTCCTCTACGACGAGCCGTTTACGCGCATCCAGCTCGTCGGCTTCGGTCTCGTCTGGAGCGCGCTCGCGCTTTTTGCGATTGAGGGTTACTCGACCCGGCGATGGCCACAGCTTGGCGTGACGGACGTTTCTTGATCGGTGCACCCCACGCGTCCGTGTGGTATCGTCAAAGGCTATCCACCCGAATTGAGCTCAGGAGGAAGACATGGATCCGAAGAGAACGGCGCTAGTCCTGATCGAGTACCAGAACGACTTCACGTCGAAGGGCGGCACGTTGCACGATGCGGTGAAGGGCGTGATGGATCAGAACAACATGCTGCAGAACACCATCGCGACGGTGAAAAAGGCGCGCGAAGCGGGCTGCACGATCGTCCACGCCCCGATTACCTTCGTCGAAGGTTACGGTGAGCTGTCCACCGAGCCCTACGGCATTCTGAAGGGCGTCGTCGACAGCAAGTCGTTCCGCAAAGGGAGCTGGGGCGCTGAAATCGTCGACGTGCTCAAGCCGCAACCCGGCGACATCGTCGTTGAAGGCAAGCGCGGATTGTGCGGCTTTGCCAGCACGAATCTGGATTTCATTCTGCGCAGCCGCGGCATCGAAACCATTGCGCTCGGTGGCTTCCTCACCAACTGCTGCGTCGAGTCGACGATGCGCACGGGGTACGAGAAGGGTTACAGGGTAATTACGCTGAAAGACTGCACGGCGGCGCTCAGCGAAGAAGAGCAGCGTCTCGCGACCGAAAAGAACTATCCGATGTTCTCGCGGCCGATGAACCACGACGAGTTCCTGACCGAGCTCGCGGGGCAGAAGTCTGCTGCTGCGACTGCCGGCCGCGGATATAGCGCCTAGATGAAGTAAAAAGTAAGAAGTAAAAAGTAGGACGGCTGCGCGGAATCGATGTCCCGCAGCCGTTTTTGTTCATAAGGACGTTCGTATCGCTCATTGCGAAAGCGTGATGTACTTGTGCTCGGCATTGAAGGTGATTGTCGAGAACAAGTGCAGCGGAAACAAGCCGTCGCCCTCCAGCACATCGTCCGAATCGCGCTTCACCACCGCGACTGGTTGATTTCGAATCGTCACCCCTCCGAGGGTCAGCTCTCGAAGCATCATCGTCCGCACATCTTGTCCGCCGGACAAGCTGTGCACAGACATCACCTGCGGAACTGGATCCAGCGTGAGGCGTGTACGTCCGTTGCGCTCATACATCACGAATCCGCTTGCTCCTGAATCTGGCACAAGCCGCACCGGAGGCTTCCCGGGTTGCCCGGCAATCTCGACCAGATAGCGGCCCTCCCGACTGACGAGCGCCAGACGCGTGGCCGTTGTCAGTGCCTTGCCGTCTGTCCACGACAGACGTTTCCTGCGGTAATCGAGGGTATAGTTGAGCTCGAATAAGAAGTCCTGTCCGATAATCCCCTCTATGTCGCGCGCGATTGCGGCAAGCTGGGTCGAGGGAGCCACTGAGGCAAGAAGGCCTTCAGACCGGGCAGACCCGATGCGCGTCTGATCCAGCTTGACGACCGGGCGCCACTCGCGGCCGGTTGACGTGAGCACCGACGTTTTGGCGACGTACTCGAGCTCGAGTCGCGCGGCAAGGGAACCACTCATCACCGAGTGACTCGATCCCGTATCGAGAAGAAACGGGAACGGCCCGTGGCCGTTGACGCTGACCGGAACGATAACGGCTCCCGAATCGCCGATCGAGAATGCCACCCATCCTGGCTCTTCGTGGCTGGCGGCACTCGATCCACTCGAGCCGATGACGATGACCAGGATGACAAGAATGACGGGGGCGAACAGTCGGAACGTCACGGGAGCCTCCTTCGTTGTCGAAGGAGCTACATTGGCGTGTGCACCCGGGCCGAGTCGTGAGGGTCAGATGACGATTGACCCCGGAGGCGTGATGATTGCGCCGGGAGTTGTGAGGAAGTTGTGATGGCGCCGGAAGTCTTTGAATTCGGGGACGTTACGGTTGATCTCCGCAAGGTCTCGGTATCGCGGGCGGGCCAGCCTGTGTCGCTCGAGCCGAAGACGTTCGACGTCCTTCGCTATCTCATCGAGCACCGTGATCGACTGGTGACGAAAGACGAGCTGCTCGACGTTGTCTGGAAGGACACGTTCGTGACCCCGAACGTGCTGACGCGCGCGGTCGCGCAGTTGCGGAAGGCGCTTGGAGACGATGCGTTTGAAGCGCGGTACGTCGAAACAGCGGCGAAGCGCGGCTACCGGTTTATCGCACGGGTTGATGCCAGCGAGGCGTCGCCCGCGGCGTCATCGGCGGCAGTCGCCCCGCCTGCGATCCCAGTCGTCGTTGAAGATTCCCCATCTTCTGTCGACCGTGGAAAGCCACGTGTGCCGCTCGCGGCGCTTGTCGCCATCACCGTGCTTCTCGCAGCCATGGGCTTTGCCGTGTACTCGTTCCGCGAGGGCAGCGCGAGCGCGCTCCCCGAGAAGCCTGCCGTTCAGCTTTCACCGCGCAGGTTTACGACGGGCAGCCACTCCTACTCGTTTCCATCGATTTCACCGGACGGCCGCACCGTGGCCTATTCATCCGATCAGACGGGCTCGATGGAAATCTACACGTCGGGTTTTGTGTCGGGAAGCAAGGAGCTTGTGCTGACGAGCGACGGCGGACACAACATGTTCGCCCAGTGGTCGCCTGACGCGCGATGGATTGCCTATCACTCGAGAAAAAAGGGCGGGATCTGGATCGTGCCGTCCGACGGCGGCACTGCGCGGCAGGTCGTCGATTTCGGATCGCAGCCCGCCTGGACGCCGGATGGACAACATCTGGTCTTCACGTCGGACGCGGGTGGCATGGCCGCGCAGTCTGTTCTCTGGATCGTCGGCAGCGATGGTCGCGGTCAGCGTCAACTGACGAAACTCGGCGCGCCTCGCGGAGGCCATTCCAAGCCGTCGGTATCGCCGACCGGCCGCCTTCTCGCGTTCGCTGTTTCGCACGGGCAATTGTCAGCGGAAATCTGGACAGCCTCGATCGATGGCGCGGCCAGGGCCAAAATCGGCATGGGAGCGAAGCCGCATTTTTCGCCCGATGGTACTGCGGTGTTCTGGGTGGGGCGCACGCCCGAGGGCAACGACACTCTTGTGCGTGCTGCCATCGATGAAACCGGTGCGGCAGTAGGAGAACCGCAAACCCTCCAGACATTCACCGGTACGTCTGTCGGCGACTTCTCCATCGCGCGCGACGGCACATCGGCGCTCTGGTTGTTTCA
This sequence comes from Vicinamibacterales bacterium, assembly GCA_963782595.1. Lineage (GTDB taxonomy): Bacteria > Acidobacteriota > Vicinamibacteria > Vicinamibacterales > JAMQPK01 > JAMQPK01. The sequence goes on from CAWAKJ010000001.1 coordinate 1,211,967, forward strand.
GGCAACCGCGAATCTGTGGTCGGTCGATATTCCTTCGCGCGGCATCGCTGACGCGGTTCCACTGACCTCGGACGACGTCCGCAACACCCAGCCGCGGCATTCGCGCGGAGGAACGATCGCGTACCAGCAGTACTCCATCGGGCAGCCGCCGACCACCTGGATCATCGGTGAGGATGGCAAGGGGCGCGAGTCGTTGACGGTGGGGCTCTCTGTCGGTGTGTGGACTCCGCAATGGTCGCCCGACGAGAAGCGATTGTTCGTTGTTGCTGGCGGTCTCGATCGCAAGTGGTCGCTTAACTGGCTGGACGTGGCGACGCGCCAGATCACCCCGATGTCGAGTTCGGCGGAGGGCGTGATGAATCCGCACCTTTCACCTGACGGACGCGAGATCGCGTTTCACGTGATAGACGAGGGCGGCGTTATCAACGTCTGGCGGCAGCCGCTGGACGGCGGTCCGCGCAAGCAGGTGACCTTCGACGCCGAGGCCATGTCGTACCCGGTGTGGTCCCGTGATGGAAAGTCGATCGTCGTCGAAATCAAGCGCGGCGATCACACGCACATCGGTATCGTGCCGAAGGACGGCGGGCCGGTGGAGCTGCTGGTGACCGAAAAAGGGCAGAGCTGGCCGTTTTCGTGGTCCCCGGACAACGATCGCATTGCATTTGCCGGCGCGCGCGACGGTGTCTGGAACGTCTATACGGTCTCGCGCAGGACGAAGGAGGTGCGCCAGGCCACCGACTTCACGTCGGTCGAGGGATACGTGCGATATCCGAGCTGGTCGCTGACGCGGGACGCCATCGTCTTCGAGCGTGCCGAGCAGCGCGGCAGCTTGTGGACGGTCAAACTGGATTCTCGGAACTAAAATCTAAAATCTAGAATCTTGGTTCGGACATCAGCGCCAGCACGTTGCCCTCGCTGTCGTCGAAGTCTGCCAGCCACACTTCACGATCGGCCAGCGTGGCGATCTTGTGCGGCTTCGACCGGAATGTCACACCGCGCGACGCGAACATTCCGTGGGCCTGGGCGATGTCCTCGACGTAGAAGTACACGACCGAGCCCGGGTGATCGAACCCAGCTTCCGGCCGAGACAGCATCAGTCTGATCCCATCGCAATTGAAGAACGCGAGCCCGGGAGGAGCCGTGAACAGTAACTGCATTCCCAGCGTGTCCCGATAGAAGCGCACCGCCCGTTCGATGTCGTGCGCCCGCATGGAAATCTGGTGGATCCGCCCGAGTCCGGCTGCTGTCATGGCGCCTCCCCGTCAATAGTTAGCCAAGGCTAACTAAGTTATGCTATACCGGATGGCTGGAGGCAGAACAGGAAAAAGGCCGGTCACCGTGGCCGATGCCCTGCATTCCGCCGCGATTCATCTGCTTCGCGGAGTGCGGAAGGAAGATGTGCGCGCCGGTGTCGGCCCGGCCCGCTTGTCCGTGCTGTCGGTACTGGTGTTTGCAGGACCGACACGTGTGTCGGACCTCGCCCGGATCGAACAGGTGAGACCTCCGACCATGTCAAAGATCGTCTCCGGGTTGGAGCGGCGGGGACTGGTAAGGCGTCGGCAGGATCCGGACGATGCGCGCGCATCCATCGTCGACGCGACCACCCGCGGGACGAAGTTGCTGCAGGAATCCCGCCGCCGGCGGGTCGCCCGGCTGGCGCGGGGTCTTCAAGGGCTCAGGGCGCAGGACATCGCTGTGCTCAGTCGGGCTGCTGCAATCATCGAGCGTGTATCAACGAAGCTCTAGACGAGGCGCTCATGCACTATTTGCTGTTTTACGAAGCCGGATCGGATTACGCGGAACGGCGAAAGCCGTTTCGAGCGGCGCATCTGCAGCATGCCCGCGAAGCGGTGGCACGCGAAGAGCTCGTGCTTGGCGGCGCCTATGCGAATCCGATCGACGGCGCCGTGCTGCTGTTCCGCGGCGACTCACCAGCCGCCGCGGAGCAATTCGCCAAGAGCGATCCGTATGTCGTCAACGGAATCGTCAAACGATGGTACATCCGCGAATGGACGACCGTTGTCGGCAGGGAGGCTGAAACTAGAATCTAGAAACTAAAATCTGAAATCTAGAATCTGGGCCGCCCTCTGGCCCCATGCCATCTGCCATCTGCCCTGACCCGTATCACTTAATCGCCACGCCCCACGGGCTCCTGCCCGCGGGCACTGTCGCGATCACCGTCATCGTATCCGCATCGATGACCGTCACGTCGTTCGACGGGCCGTTTGCGGTGTAGAGGCGCTTGCCGTCCGGGCTGATTTCCACGCCCCAGGGACGCGTCCCCGCTTTCACCGATGCGACCACCTCGTCCTTCGCCGTGTCGATGGCGAGGAGCATCGTGCCGCGGCCGGTCGTCACGTAGACACGCTTCCCGTCGGGCGCCGCGATGACGCCCATCGGTCTGGCCATTTCGCCGGTGATTTTCAGCGTCTTGACGACCGAGTGGCTCTTCGTGTCGACGACATGCACGGTACCGCCGTTTTCGGCTGTGATGTACGCCTTCGAGCTGTCGGGCAGAAACGCCGACGACCTGGGCCGTGCACCGACCTCGAACATTTTGATGACCTTGTTGGTCGCCGTGTCGATGACGGCTATCTGATTGTCTTCTTCGGACGTGACGTACACCCATTGGCCGTTCGGGCTCGTCGTCACCCCTTCGGGCTCGCCGCCCACCTTCACCTCGCCGATGATCTTGTTGGCCGCGATGTCGATGATGCTGGCCACGCCCTTGTCCTCGTTCGACACGAACAATTTCGATCCATCGGAACTCAGCGAAACCTGTTCAGGATCGGGTCCGCTCGTCACTACCGTGGCGACTTTCCGCGCCGCGATGTCGACCACGCCGATGCCGTCCGCCGTTCTGTCGGGCGGCGGCAGCTTGCTCTCGTCGGTTCCCGGAGGGGCCATGGGCGAGCCGCTGAGCGCCACGAACAACTTCGTCCCGTCGGGGCTGAGCTTGATGCCTCTCGGACGTTTGCCGAGCGGAACGGTCGCGACAACCTGATTCGTACCTCCGTCGATCACCGTCAGATCGCCGCCAATCTCGTTGGTGACGTACACGTAGTACGGCGCCTTCGGCGGCTCGGGCGGGGGCGCTGCAGGTGCTGGAGCAGCGGCCTGCTCCTGTGGCTGCGGAGCACCGCCACCGCACGCCGAAATCGCGGCGAGCAAGATCAGCGAAGCCAGCGTGACCCACGCGTTCAGCCCCAATCCCCAATCCCTAATCCCTAATCCCTTCATGGAGACCTCCGTTAGAAACCCGACGGTTTGATCCAGAAACTCTCCTGCCAGGTCCCGCCGGGCTTGATGGACTGAAGCTCTTTATAGACACCTTTGTGGGCCAGATTCAACGCGTTGGTGATGCCGGCCATCGGTTCGAAGCAGATAAAGTTCGGCGTGGCCAGCGGATTTCCCCCACCCGCGCCCCGCCCGCCGGCCGGTGCCGCTGCAGGTGCCGGCGCATTCGGATTGGGTGGCGCGATCTGGCTGCCGAGTCCCGTGTTGAGCGGATTCGGCGAGTAGATCACCAGCGATCTGTAATTCGGTCCCTGAATAATTTCGAGCTGCTGCTTGCGCCCCTTCAACACAATAGTCGCGCGGCCTTGAGCGTCTCTGATGAGGTCGCCGAACACGTCGTCCAGGTTGTAGTCCTTCAGCGTACCCTGGTTGTTCGGAAAGAATTTGGCGGCGGACTCCGTGACGCCGGTCGGTACTTTCCGGTAGTCGAGCAGCCATCGCGCGCGCGCCGGGATCGTGACCGTCCACTCCTCGCGCGGCGAATCGGTCAGCTGGTAGTACGGATGCCAGCCGAGCGACACCGGCATCGGATCGGGCGCGTTGTTGGTGACCTTCGTCAAGACCTCGAGCGTTCCGTCCTGAAGCCTGTAGGTGACGTCCATCGTGTGGGCGAACGGCCACTGCTTCATCCAGTCGGCCTGCTTGCTCGTGTCGAGGCGGGCCGTCACCCATGCCGCCTTGCCATCGGATTTCACATCGAGCACCTGCCACGCGTCGGTGCGGGTCATGAAGCCGTGAATCGGAATGGCACCGTTGACGTTGCCGAGCGTCATGTCGAACGCGTAGCGCTTGCCGTTGGCGTAGAACGCCTGTTCGTCGAGACGATTGGCCCACGGCGCGAGCAGCGGAATGCCGTGAAGGCCCGTCGGCTTCATCCTGAAGTCGTCTATCGACTTGAAGGGGAACCGCAAAACATTGTGGCCCCGCACGTTCATCTCGTAGGCCATCATGCCGACCGAGGTGATGATGGACACAGTGATCGCGTTCTTCTTGTCTTCGAGCTGCACGACGTCGCCATTACGGCGCGCGTCGTACTGCTGGGCAGAGACGGGAAGGGTCGTGGCTACTGACCACAGTACTACGCCGAGTGCCAACCTGGTTCTGGTGCGCATAGCTACTCCTGCAAGGTGAAGCTGTAAACCACATTCCCGGCGGCCAGCGCGACATACTGCTTGCCGTCGATCGCGTAACTCATCGGCGAGGCCTGATGATTGCCGCCGGTCTGGAAGTGCCACAGATATTTTCCCGTCTTCGCGTCGAGCGCGAAGATGTTGCCGTCACGAATGGAGACAAACACCACGTTGCCGGCGGTGGCGAGCACGCCGTTGGTGAGCGATCCCTGATAGATGGGGTACGACCAGACCGTCTTTCCGGTTTCCGGATCGATGGCCTTGATGCCCGCGTTTGGTGCCGGCTGGTTCGGACCGCGTGCCGGCGGTGGACCTGCTGCACGCCCGCGACCGAGATACTGTTGACCGCGGGTGATCGTCTGCGTCGAGCTGGTATACACCTGACCGCCTTCGCCAAACGCGAGATAGAACCACCCGGTCAGGTGGCTATAGGACGGGGCCTGGAAATTCGTTCCCCCTCCCAGGGTCGGATACACCAGCACGCTGCCCTTCGGGCTCGAGTTCGTGCCGGGAATGTGCTGCGGGTGCCCGTTGGCGTCGAAGCCGGCGTTCCAGTTCTGGAAGACGAAGGGGGTGCCGGACAGGAACTTGCCGGTGGTCCTGTCGAGCACATAGAAATGGCCGTTGCGATCGGCGTGCATCAGCAGCTTCCGGTTCTGGCCGTGCCACACGCGATCGACGAGCACCATGTCCTGCACCGAGTCCCAGTCGTGGCCATCATCGGGGGTGAACTGGTAGTGCCATTTCATCTTGCCGGTGTCGGCATCGAGTGCCACGACCGAGTTGCTGAACAGGTTGTCCATCTCGCCGCGCGAGATCCGATCGAACTCAGGCGCCGGGTTGCCGACGGCCCAGTACACGAGGTTGAGCTCGGGATCGAAGCTGCCGGTCAGCCACGTCGGTCCGCCGCCGGTTTTCCAGCTGTCACCCTTCCAGGTGTCGTTGCCGAACTCACCAGGACCGGGAATCGTGTAAAAGCGCCAGCGGCGTTTGCCGGTGGCGGCATCGTACGCGTCCAGATGCCCCCTCGTCGCGTACTCACCACCGGTCATCCCGGTGATGACCATGTCTTTCAACACGAGCGGCGGGCTCGTGACACTCGATCCATCCATCGTGTCGACGACCTGCTCTTCCCACAATGACTGTCCGGTCCGGGCGTCGATGGCGATGAGCCAGCCGTCGAGCGTACCGACGAAGATGCGATTGCCGAGGATGGCGACGCCGCGCGCGAAGGGATTGATCTCGTACGGGTTCACGACTTTCTGCTGACGGGTCCATCGCCAGATCTGCCGTCCCGTTCGCGCGTCGAGCGCGGTGACCGTGGCCGGATTGCCGCTGCCTGTCGTGTACATCACGCCGTCGACGACAATCGGCGTGGCTTCCAGCGTCGAATTGCCGCCGAGGATCGGCAAGCTCCACGCCGTCTTCAACTGTCGCACGTTGTTCGCGTTGATCTGCGTGAGCGGAGAAAAGTGCGTGCCCTGATAGTTGCCCCAGTACATCGGCCAGTTGTGCGGCTCCTTGCTTGTGTTGACGAGCCGCTCGTAGCTCATCCCGCCGCCAATTTGCTGCGTCGCGGTCTTGGAAAGATCGCGGCCCTGCTGCATCCGCAGGAAGCCGACGATGTTGGTGATGTCGTCTTCTGACAGCCGCTTCGCGTAGTCGTTCGGCATCAACGACTGCGCTTCGACGGCGATGGGCGTCCGCAGCTTGTCGATGAGATGAAGCCGGCCCGATACATCGACGACCTGCGCCGAGAACGTGTCTTCGTTCCGCCGGACGCCGCGAATTTCGCGGCCGTCGGCTGTCTTCACGACGATCGTGACCGGCGCTGCGCCGCCGCGCCCCCCGCCCCCGCCGCCACCACCCCGTGCGCCGGGTGCCGGCGGCAACGGCTCGTTCGGCGAGACGATTTTCTGGCGGAGCGCTGCCGCCGTCAGACGGCCGGCATTCGACAGGTCGGGGCCCGTGACGCCGCCGCGTGCGTTGATCTCGTGACAGCTGGCGCATCCCGCACGGCCGTAGAAGAGCGCTTCACCCGCGGCGACGTTGCCTTCCGGTGCGACGGCGGCGCCGCGTGCGGCGCTAGTCGACGCGGCCGTGTTCTGCAGGCTTCGGATGTAGCTGACGAGCTGCCATACCTGCTCGTCGCGCAGCCCTTTGTAGGGCGGCATCTGGGTGCCCGACACGCCTTGACGGATGGTGCGGAACAGGTCGGCGTCTCCGTCGCCCTGCTTCAAACCCGTGGCATTCAGCGCAGGGCCCCCGCGTCCGGGATCGCCGACCCCGGCCGCTCCGTGGCACGTCTGGCAGGTGCCGTCGTAGATTCGCTGCCCGTCGGCCGCGGCTGTCGGGCTGGACGCCAGCGGGTTTGTCACCGTATCCGAAACGGGCGGCTGCTGGGCGAACAGCACGCCGGTGGCCACAGCCGCAAGCGAACATGCGACGAGTTTGATTCGATTGTTCATAGTGTCAGAAACTATAACTCATGGCCCGAACACCATCGTCGATGAAAGAGCTGGGAACTGCTGCGCCGGACTTCCGGCTTCCGGACGTCGTGACCGGCAACACTTTGTCGAAAGATGAGGTGAAAGGCCCGAAGGGCCTGCTCATGATGTTCATCTGCCGGCACTGCCCGTTTGTGAAGCACGTGCAGGACGAGCTCGCGCGCATCGGAATGGACTATGGCGGCCGGGGCGTTGGCATCGTGGCTATCAGCGCGAACGATGTCACCTCACATCCCGAAGACAGTCCCACGAAGCTGGCCTATCAGGCGCGAGAGCTGAATTTCAACTTCCCTTATCTTTTCGACGCATCTCAGGAGGTCGCGCGGGCATACGACGCGCAATGCACGCCCGATTTTTTCCTCTACGACAGTCGTGGAATGCTGGTGTACCGCGGACAGCTCGACGACAGCCGTCCCGGCAGTGAGATTCCGGTTACAGGCAGGGACTTGCGAGCTGCGATCGACGCCCTGATCGCGGGCACGCCAATCTCGCCGGATCAGCGTGCCAGCATCGGCTGCAACATTAAATGGAGATGAGTCGCCCGCAGCCCATGCGCCTGGTTCAGCTTCAGCACGGCTCTACCCGGCACGTCGCCCGGGTCGACGACCCGGCGCTTCGCCTGCTTGCCGATACCGATTCTGTGGTCGCGCTTGCGAACGACGCGATCCGCATGCGCGTTCCACTGAAAGCGCTCGTCGACCAACGCGCCACAGCCGACGAAATCGACTACGATCCGGTCCACTCCGGCTCGTCATCATGGCGTCTGCTCGCGCCGGTCGATCATCCCGAGCCGGCCCGTTGCCTGGTGTCGGGAACGGGCCTGACTCATCTAGGGAGCGCCGCCAGTCGCAACGCGATGCATGGCAAGAGCGATTCGGAGTTGACCGACAGCATGCGGATGTTCAAGACGGGTCTCGAAGGCGGACGGCCCGAAAGAGGCCGCTGCGGCGCAGCGCCTGAGTGGTTCTACAAAGGAAACGGGAGCGTGCTGCGCGCGATGGGCGAAGAACTCCTGGTGCCTGGGTACGCAGAAGACGGCGGCGAAGAGGCCGAAGTCGCGGGCGTCTACCTCATCGATCCCGACGGCCGGCCGCGTCGAATCGGCATGGCTGCGGGTAACGAGTTCTCCGACCACCGGTTCGAAAAGCAGAACTATCTTCACCTCGCGGGCTCGAAACTGCGCAACTGCGCGCTGGGACCGGAGTTGGTGATCGATCCCGATTTCGACCGGGTGCCAGGGCGCGTCAGCATCGAGCGTCGCGACCGTGTCATCTGGGAACGCGACATCGCGACCGGCGAGCGCGAGATGTGTCACAGTGTGGCGAACATCGAGCACCATCACTTCAAGTTCGAAGCCCATCGCCGGCCCGGCGACGTGCACGTGCACTATTATGGCGCGCACAGTTTGAGCTTCGCCGATGACGTGAAGCTGGAGGATGGAGACGTCATGGTTATTCAGTTCGCCGCTTTCGGCCGGCCGTTGCGCAATGCCATCAGGATGGCCGCGCCGTTGAGCGAGCCAGTCACGGTGACGTCCATTGCCTGACGCGCTGAAGATCTGCCGCTTTATCGCGGACGAAGGCAACATACGCGTCGGACTGGACGCCGGCGGCACGCACGTGTTGGATTTGAGCTCCGCGGGAGTCGGGACGATCTCGGAGATATTCGAGAGCGCCGATCCGGCTGGCACGCTGAAGGATCTTGGTCGCGGCACGCTGCCGCGGATCGAGATGGCCAAGGTCCGGTTTGCGCCTCCCGTGGATCATCAGGAAGTCTGGGCGGCGGGCGTCACCTACCTGCGCAGCAAGACCGCCCGGATGGAAGAATCCGATTTCAGCGCGACGGCGTACGACCGGGTATACGACGCGGATCGCCCTGAGATTTTTTTCAAGTCGATAGCCGCCAAGGTCGTCGGCGCGCGCGATGCCGTGGGCATTCGACGCGACGCGCGCTGGAGCGTCCCGGAGCCGGAGCTGGCGCTCGTGCTGAACTCGCGCGGCGACATTGCCGGCTGCACGATCGGCAACGACATGAGCTCGCGCGACATCGAAGGCGAGAATCTGTTATACCTGCCTCAGGCGAAGGTCTACGATCGCTCGTGCGCACTCGGCCCATGGGTACGGCTCGGCGTCACCGAATCCGAGGCGCGTGAATGGACCATCCGGAGCGCCATCCACCGCAACGGCCGGCAGGTGTTCTCGGGCGAGACGCGCGTCGGCAATATCAAGAGATCCTTTCCCGAGCTGGCGTCGTACCTCTTTCGATCGCAGAGGTTTCCCCATGGAGCCGTGCTCCTGACCGGAACAGGCATCGTGCCTCCCGACGACTTCACGCTCAACGAACAGGATTTGGTAGAGATTGAAATTCCGGCGATCGGAGTGCTGCAGAACCCGGTCGTCATTGTGTGAAACCTATGGCTGAGTATCCCGTACTAATAGACGGCAAGTGGCGTCCCTCGAAGGCGGTCTCGACTTTCCAGGCCGTGAACCCGGCGACGGGCGAACGACTTTCCGAGTCGTATCCGATCAGCTCGTGGGACGACTGCGATGCTGCACTCTCGGCTGCCGCGACTGCGGCCGGCGAGCTTCGGCGCACATCACCCGAGTCGATCGCGCGTTTTCTGACGCGCTTCGCCGAGCGCCTCGAGGCCCGCAAGACGCAGCTCGTCATGCAGGCGAACCTGGAGACGGCGCTGCCGGCGGCGCCGCGGCTGGCCGACGTCGAGCTGCCGCGCACGATCGGTCAGTTGAGACAGGCGGCCGATGCGGTCTTGGAAGGCACGTGGGCGCTGCCGACGATCGACACGAAAAACCAGATCCGTTCGTGCTTCGAGCCTATTGGCCCGGTCGTGGTCTTTGGGCCGAATAATTTCCCGTTCGCCTTCAACGGCGCTGCGGGCGGTGATTTTGCCGCCGCGATTGCAGCCGGGAACCCGGTGATTGCGAAGGGACATCCGCTGCATCCCGGCACGTCGCGGATGCTCGCGGAAGAAGCGTTCGAGGCCGTCGTCGAATGCGGTCTGCCGACAGGCACGGTACAACTCATCTACAAGATCGATCACCAGTCGGGACAGCGGTTGGTGTCGGACAAACGCGTGGGCGCCAGTGCCTTCACGGGAAGCCGGGCCGCCGGCATGGCGCTGAAGGCAGCGGCCGATGGGGCGGGCAAGCCGATTTATCTCGAGATGTCGAGCATCAACCCGGTCATCGTGATGCCCGGCGCCCTGACCGAGCGCGGCGGCAAAATTGCCGTGGAGTTTTCATCGAGCAGCCTTCTGGGTGGCGGGCAGTTCTGCACCAGTCCCGGCTTCGTGTTGCTCTTTGCAGGCGAGGCCACCGAACAGTTCATCGAAGAGGCGGGGAAGGCGTTCGAATCGGCTCCGACTCCGGCGCTGCTGTCATCGGCGGTTGCCGCCGGCCTCTCGGCAAGCGTGACGACGCTCCGTGGTGCCGGCGCGGCGCTGGCGACGGCCGAAGCGCCGTCTGCATCGGGCTATCGGCATCCGAATACGCTCCTTCGTGTCAGCGGGCAGGCCTTTCTCGCAAAGCCCGAGCAACTGCAGACCGAAGCGTTCGGATCGACGGCGCTCTGCGTCGTCGTTCGTGATGCCGGTGAGGCCGAAGCCGTGTTGTCGCACCTCGAAGGAAATCTGACCGGCTGTATCTATTCGGATACAGGCGGGCGCGACGAAGCGTTGTATGCGCGTCTGGAGCCCGTTCTCCGGCAGAAGGTGGGCCGTTTGCTCAACGACAAGATGCCCACGGGCGTGGCGGTCAGTTCTGCCATGAATCACGGCGGGCCGTTCCCCGCGACCGGCCACCCGGGCTTTACGGCGGTGGGGATTCCTGCGTCGCTTCGCCGTTTCGCGATGCTTTGTTGCTATGACAATGTCCGGGAGCGTCGCCTGCCGCCGGCGCTTCGCGATGAAAGCCCGAACGGACGGGTTTGGCGCCTGATTGACGGCCGGTATACGCAAGCCTCTTGCATCCCGACCCCGACCTGAAACAAAGTTTCGCATTCCGATATGAGCCTCATGAGCGTCACCAGTATCGATCCTGCGTTCGAACGACTCGTGCCAGGCGACGCGCACGTCGAGAAAGTCGCCGGCGGGTTTTCATTCACTGAAGGGCCCCTCTGGCGGCCGTCTGGCGCCCTGTGGTTCAGCGATGTCATTGGCAACGTCGTCAGGCAGTGGTCCCCCGGGGGCGGGGTCATCGAACTGCTCAGGCCAGGCGGCTACGACGGCAACCACCTGCCGCCGGGCGGCTTCGTCGGTCCGAATGGCATGACATCGGGGCCGAACGGCGATGTGCTTTTGTGCCAGCACGGCAACCGTCGCATTGTGCGCGTCGGCAGCGATATGCGGGTCACGACGCTGGTCGATCGCTTCGAGGGGAAGAAGTTCAACGCGCCGAACGATCTGGTCTTTCGCTCAGACGGCACATTGTTCTTCACCGACCCGCCGTATGGTCTGCCGCGGCAGGACGACGACCCCGCGAAGGAACTTCCGTTCAACGGCGTCTTCAAACTGCGTGACGGCAAGCTCGACGTCATCATCACAGACCTGACGCGTCCGAACGGCATCGCGTTTTCGCCCGACGAGAAGACGTTGTATGTATCCAACTCCGATGAAAAGCGCCGGATCTGGATGCGATACGACGTGGCGCCGGATGGAAGCGTGCGCAACGGACGTGTATTGTTCGATGCGACGGCCGACAAAGCAGGCGGCCTTCCGGATGGAATGAAGATCGACGTGCACGGCAATATTTGGGCGACCGGGCCGAGCGCCGTCTTCGTACTGTCGCCCGACGGCAGGCATCTCGGTTCCATCACGCCGCCGGAAGATCCCGCAAACTGCGGATGGGGCGACGACGGCCGCTCGCTGTACATCACCGCCGAAACCGGTGTGTATCGCGTCAGGACGTCCGTAATGGGACAGGGGTTGGTGTACTCGTAAGTGGAAACTAGAATCTAAAAACTAGAATCTGGAAGCTGAGCGCAGCGACGAGATCCAGATTTTAGATTCTAGATTTCAGATTTTAGATTCAGGAATCCTAATGATTCAAGTTCACGTCGATCTCGCGGTTGCCCCTGCCAACGAGCAGGACATGGTGCGCTATTTCCAGACCGTCTTCCGGCCTGCGGCGCAGAAGTTTCGCGGCTATGTCGATGTTCGCATCTTGAAGCTGCTGGCCGTGCCGGTCGGCACAGCGCCTGCGGGACTCAACTATCGCTTCGTCATCACCTACGAGAGCGAAGAACTGCGTCAGAAATGGGTCGCATCCGAGATTCATCAGGAGGTCTGGGGCGCGATGGAACGGCTGACGACGTCAAGCTACACCGTGCTTCAGTTCGAGGTGATCTGAGCGTGAACAAACAGAAACTGTTCGTCACAAGCTGTCTCTCGATCGGCACGGCAGCGGCGGTGTTTGCCATCCGCGGCGATGTGGCCGGGCCGATGAGCGCGGCGTTTCAGATTACGAACGAGCAGATGGGGCTCGTCTTCAGTCCTGCATTCTGGGCGTTCACGATCGCGATTTTCATCAGCGGCAACCTCGTCGACGTCATCGGCATGCGGACGCTGCACATGCTGTCGGCGCTGGGGTTCATCACCGGCGTCGTCATGATCATCCTGGCGCCGCGTCCCGACTCGCCCGTCGCGTCACTGCTGGATCACCCGGGCACGATGATGCTCTGGTCCGGCTTCTTTCTGTTCGGCCTCTCGCACGGACTCGTCGAAGGAGTCATCAATCCGCTCATCGCGACGATATACAGCACTGAAAAAACCAAGAAGATCATTGCCGTTCACGCCTGGTGGCCGGGAGGGCTGATCATCGGAGGCTTGCTGGCGCTCGTCTTGTCGGCGATGTTCAGCGCGAGCTGGCAGTTGCGCCTGTCGTTGATTCTCATTCCTGCCGTCATCTACCTGGTGATGGCCATGTCACTCGCGTATCCGCAGACCGAGCGCGTGACGTCGAATATTTCCACCGCTGAGATGTGGCGCCAGACGCTGAACCCGCTGTTCATCGTGCTGTTCGTCTGCATGTGGATGACCGCTGCAACCGAGATGGGGCCGGATCAGTGGTTCCCAACGGTGATGGGCCAGCTCGTACCGCAGCTCAGCCCCGGCGCGGGCAGTGGCGTGTTGTTTCTCGTCTACACCGCGGGACTGATGTTCGCGCTCAGACAATGGGCGAGCGGCCTCAGCCACAAATCACCGCTTGCGACGCTCATCGTCAGCTCGCTGCTTTCGGCCATCGGGCTTTACTGGCTCGGCGGGCTCGATAGCAGTTCGAGCGCCGCTGTGGCCTTCATCGCCGCCACGCTTTTCGGCATCGGCAAGACCTTCCTCTGGCCGACGATGCTCGGCGTTGCCGCAGAGCAGTTCCCGCGCGGTGGCGCCCTTGTGCTGTCGCTGCTGGGTGGCGCCGGAATGCTGTCTGTTGGCCTCGTGGTGCCGCTGATGGGGGAGCGGATGGATCACTTCGGGCCCGGAGCCGCGCTGCAGGCGGTCTCGGTGCTCGGCGTGATTCTCGCGGTGATCTTCACCGGCGTATGGTTCTACTTCAAGGCGCGTGGTGGTTATCGTGCTGTTGCCATCTCCGCGGCGCCGGGTGCTGCGTCCCGCAGTTCTCTGACAAGCCAAAGCCTCGCCACAGAGAAGCAGTCCACCAACTAAAGAAAATTGACTTAGCCGATAGCCGCTTCCTTCAGCAGTCCAAGATTCCTGACGATCGCCGTCGTCGATTTCGCCTTGTTCAACGTGTAGAAGTGCAGCCCGGGCACGCCTTCACGCAGCAACTCTTCGCACTGCTGTGTCGCGTACTCGATGCCGAACGCCGACACCGCCTCGTCGTCGTCTCCACGCTTGTCGAGCTCGCGGACCAGCCGTTCGGGCAGCCCGGCGCCGCACAACGTCACGAATCGCTTGATCTGGGCTGAGCTCAGAATCGGAACGATGCCCGGCACGAGCGGCACCGAGACGCCGAGCGACGTCAGATAGTCCCTGAATTCGAAGTAATCGCGGTTGCTGAAGAACAACTGCGTGACGACGAAATCGGCGCCCTGATCGATCTTGTGCTTGAGATGGCGCCAGTCCGTGTACTTGCCCTCGGTCTGCGCGATGTGCCCTTCGGGAAACCCGGCGACACCGATCGAGAAGGCGCCCATCTCCTTGACGAAGCGGACGAGCTCGTACGAGAACTCGAACCCCCCTTCGGTCTTCTGAAAGTCGCTGCCGCCACCGGGCGGGTCGCCCCGCAGTGCGAGGATATTGGTGATGCCGAGCGCGCGCGCCTGCTCGAGCACGGCCGCCGTGTCTTCGCGCGTGGCGTTGACGCACGTCATATGCGCCATGGCGGTGAGGCCGTGCAGGCGCTGGATGCGATCGACGATGGTGAGGGTCTTCTCGCGCGTGCTGCCGCCGGCGCCGTAGGTGACCGAGCAGAAGTCGGGCTTCAGATGGCCGAGCGCCGGAATCGTCTTCTCGAGGAGCGCGCGCTCGCCTTCGGGCGTTTTCGTGGGGAAAAACTCGAACGAAATCACTGGACGGCGCGCTTTGCGGGCCCCGGCAAAGATGTCGCGTATGAACGGCATGTGCAGATATCCTATCGCAATGAGGATCATCGCGTGTCTGGTCGGCGTCGTCTGCGCCGCGTCCGTGGCGAGCGCTCAGGTGCCCATCGAGTGGTCGGCCGAGCGCAAGTTGACCAAGGCCGACTTCCAGGGCCGCACGCCACCGCAGTCCGTGAACGCGTCGCTCAGCTGGCTCCACATCGAGGCGTCATGGGAGTGCGTCATCGGCGATCTCTTCGCTACGGCGAAGGCGACCTTCGACCCGTCCCGGTCGTGGTGGCGGACGGTTTACGGCAACATCTGGGGCAACGCGGGAGAGCGCACGAGCGCGACCCGTGCACAGGCCGAAGCCCGGCGTAACGTGATGCTGCTCGACGCGCAGCTCCTCGAGCACGAGCAGCTGCACTTCGACATCGCCGAGCTAACCGCGCGAAAAATCCGCAAGCGGTTCGACGATTTGAAGGACGCGTGCGCCGAGCCCGGCGGCACAGAACCCATTCAGGCGATGGTCATCGAGATGGACCGTGAGCTGAAGGAAGAGCAGGCCCGGTACGATCGCGAAACGAGCCACGGCGCCAATCCGCGCGTCCAGGATCAGTGGCTGCGCAGGATCCGGGCGCAACTGAAATGAGAATTGGCAATCTGCCAATCTACGAATCTGCCAATCTACCAATTCCTTCGCTCTGCACGCGCACCGCCTCCTGACCCTCCTTGACGTTCACGAACGACAAAACCGTGGCGCCGGCGACGAAGAAGACGATCACGCTCAGGATGGCGCCGCGACTCGATCCGGTGGCGCGGCTGGCGATTTCGAACGTCGCGGGCCCCGCGATCGCGCCAAACTTCTCGAAGATTGAGAAGAATCCGAAGAACTCGGACGACCGCTCTTTCGGAATCATGCTGGCAAAGAGCGACCGGCTCAGCGCCTGGCTCCCGCCCTGCACCGACGCCACCATGAGCGCGAGCACATAGAAATCGCGCTCGGTCTGCATGAAGTAGCCCATCACGCTGATCAGGGTGTACACGGCCAACGCGATGAAGACCGACGTCTTCGCGCCAATCCGGCCTGCCAGCAATCCGAACAGGAACGCGAACGGAATGCCCGCGAACTGGACCAGCAGGATTGCCTTGATCAGAGCGCCCTGATCGAGTCCGAGCTCCGTACCGTAGCTCGTGGCCATTCTGATGATCGTGCCGATGCCGTCGCTGTAGATGACAAACGCGACGAGGAGCAGAAACGCGTGCCGGTAGCGTCGAAGGTCGCGAATGGTGCGCAGCAAGCCCACGAATGACGCCCGCATCAGTGCGATGGCCGACTGTGTGCCGCTCGCGACGCGGACCTTGGGCTCGGGGACGCGCCTGAATAGAGGGATGGAGAAGAGCGCCCACCAGAGAGCAACGCTCAGAAACGACATGCGCGACGCCTGCCCGGCATCGCGCATGCCGAAGGTCGACGGGGAGAGAATCCAGGCGACGTTCAATGCGAGGAGAAGGCCGCCTCCGAGGTATCCGAGGCCAAAGCCGGCCGTCGAAATGCGATCGATTTCGTCTTCGCGCGCTAGATGCGGCAGAAACGAGTCGTAGAGCGTCAGGCTCGCCGTGAACCCGACGTTGCCGATGCCGAACAAGACGGCCGCCAGCAGCCAGTCGTTCCGGTGCACGAGCACCAGACACCCCGCGGCGATGCAGCCGATAGCAGTGAACAGCGCCAGCAGACGCTTCTTGATCGGTGCGTAGTCGGCCATCGCGCCGAGGAGCGGCGCAACAATCGCCGATGTGGCCAGGGCCACCGTCGTCGTCCGTGCCAGCAGCCGCGTCGCTTCGCCGGGAGGCAGGTCCGCTCCGGCAACCGACGTGAAATACACCGGAAAGATCGCTGTGATGATGGTTGTTGCGAACGCCGAGTTTGCCCAGTCGTACATCGCCCACGCGCGAATTTCGGGGCGCTCCAGTCCGAGCCGCGTCAGAATGTCTTTCGTGCGATCCATTCACGCATCAGGGAGTCGACGACGGCATACCGATCCCCTTCACGAGCGATGACGTCTTCACGGGTGAGTGCCTGCAGGGCGGTCTGCACCGTCGAGGCGCCACCCAGCCGGTAGCGATTACGCAGATCGGTGGAGAGCAGCTCGCGTCCATCCGCAAGGACGACGGCGCGGAGGGTCGCGCGCTGAGCCAGCGTGAGGCGCTGCCAGAGGGCTTCGAACATCGTGTCCTGCTCGGCCAGCAGTCGATGCAGCGTCGTGTGCAGGTCGTCGACGCCGACCTGCCGTCTGCCCGCCGCGCGGGCGTCGTCCCAGCTTTCGTGGGCCAGCCGCTGGACGTCGTACGGCATGTTGCCCGCCAGATCCACGATGGCCCCGCCCAGGCCGGGCTCGGGCTTGATCCCCGTCTTCGCGAACCGCGCCTCGATGAAGGTTGAAAACAGGTCGGGAGGGATCTTTTCGAGGCGCATGACCGGCCCCGCTTTATAGAACGGCCGCTTCGGCCCGAGCATCCGTTCCATCAGACTGGGTTCCGAGCCCGCGAACACGTAGCCGACACTCCGCTGATGCTGGACGGCCGCGCGCAGCGCGTGTTCCACACTGCCACCGTTGAACCCGTTGATGGCCTGAAACTCGTCGAGCGCCACCACGATGCGCGTCTTGCGCACCTCGCTGAGGCGGCCGGGCAGCGAAAACACGTCGTTGGCGAGGCGCGAGATGTCGCGATCGGTGCGGACGGTCGGGAATTTCACCGACATGCCCATCGTGCCCGACGAATCGGCTTCGAGGCGCAGCTCCGGCCTCGCGGCGCCCATCGCTTCCTTGAGCCATGTGCGCGCCTTGTCCCAGCCGCTCTGCATCGCGACGAGCGAGCGTGTGTAGCCTTCCAGGAAGGCGAGATACGAGCTGTAGCTGCTGACGGTGACCTCGGTGGTCTGGGCGCCGCCCCTGGCCACGGCGCGCAGCGCCTGACGGATCAGGGACGACTTGCCGTAGCGCCGCGGCGAGATCAGGAACACTTTCTGGCCCGACGCCAGATCGCGGACGAGGCGGTCGAGCTCGTCGATGCGATCGACGAACGACGCCGCGGGCACGACTTCGCCGTACACGAACGGGTTTTCCATTACGTCAATTCACGTAACCGTTACGTATTATAACGTAATGACGGGATTCAGTAGGGGTAGCCTTTGAGCCTTGGCGTCTTGGGCTTCCAATCAGGCAGGGCAGCGTACTTGTCGCCGATTGGCATCTTTACCTTCGGCAGGCTCTGCGCGTCGAGCACCTCGTCCTCCGGGATGACACCGTTGATGTAGAGCATGAACGCCGTCAGCGCGTACACCTCGTCGGCTGTGAGGGTTCCCTCACGATTGAGAGGCATGGCGCGATTGGTGTAATCCCAAACTGACGTCGCGAACGGCGCGCGAAGGGGCAGTATGCGTCCGCGTGCCCAGAGCTCAACGTCCGGGCCGGCCTTACTTTTCAAAATGGGCGCCTTGCCCTCGATCCCCGTCGCTCCGTGGCATCCCGCGCACTTCGCGCGATAGATCTGTGCGCCCTCCTTGGAAGTTCCGCGCCCCGGCGGGAGTTCCTCTCCGGTAGGACCGATGGAGATATCCCACGCGCGGATTTCCTCTGCAGTCGGCGTGCGCCCCACGCCGTATGTCGGCGACTGCGCCAGCGCGGTGGCACCGACGAGCGCCCCCAGCGCGACCGCGATCGAGAGAGCCCTAAGCGTTCCCATTGGTCACGCTCCCGTCGCTGGCGATCCTCCAGGGCTGGATGCTGTTGTCGAGTCCCGGCACGCTGAATGTGGCATCAAAGGGCCTGTTCCAGTACTTGGCGAGCTGTTCGCGCGACGGCTGCGCCTGACCGATTTCATCGACGCAGCGCGAGAGAATCTGAGTCTCCTGACCGTCCCAATTCCACTGATGCGTGAATCGCGCATGCGCCATGCGCTGCGCCGTCCCCTTGACCTCGGCGAGGTTCCAGCGCTTGCCGCCGTCGGTCGACACTTCCACCTTGCGAATGGCTCCGCCGCCGGACCAGGCCAGGCCTCTGATCTCGTAGAATCCACGGCCCTTCAGCTGGTGTCCGCCTGAAGGGTAGGTGATGACCGATTTGGGTCCGATCTGGTACTCCAGCGCCGCGATCTTCGGGTCGCGATCGAGATGCCCGTAGTCGTTGTAGTTCATGTAGTACCGATCGACCACCTTGATTCGCCGCAGATACTTCGTGTGAAAGATGCCCTCGAAGCCCGGCACCATCAGCCGCAGTGGGAAGCCTTGTTGTGGTCGCAGGTCCTCGCCGTTCATGCCGTAGGCCACGAAACAGTCGTCCATCGCCTTGGCGATGGGCATGCTCGACGCGCCCTTCACTTCTTCGGAGCCCTCGGCGACGAACCAGGTTGCCCCGCCTTTCAGGCCGCACTCTTTGAGGAGCAGCGAAAGGGGGACGCCGGTCCATTCGGCGCAACTGGTCATCCCGTGCGATTCCTGGACCGTCTTCGCGTTGCGCGACGCCCGATTCCCCGCGCACTCGATGAAGTGCAAACGGGTGACGGAAGGGAGGCGCTTCAAATCCTCCATGGTGAAGGTGAGCGGACGGTCCACCATCCCGTGGATCATCAGACGATGCTCCTTGGGTTCGATCTCCGGGATGTAGGAACCACGGGTCGTTCCCACGAAGTGGAGCGAGGATGGCGTGATCACTCCCACCGAATCCTGAAGCGGCGTCGCGATATGAAAGTAGAGCCCGAAGGCATCGGGCGAAGGCCTGCCGCCGTGGGCGATGCGTACCGAGTTCACGAAACGCGACCGCTCGCCGTAGGGGATCTGATCCTTGTCCCCCTTGATCATTGGTGGGTCGCCCTTGCTCACTGGTGGCGATGCTGGAGTTTGACCCATCGCCGGTGCTGCGGCTCCCAGGGTAAAACCACCAGCCAACGCGGCGCCGCTTTTTAGGAAGTCCCTTCGAGCAGGTCGTTTCGAACCCATGGGTTTCTCCTTCTCAGCTGAGCCTACCTGGAAATCGCTTCCCCGCAGTCGGAAGTATACGCCCGTCTCGGTGTCAACCGGGGCGATGAATTGCAGTTCTTTGTACTAATCCCAGGAGAGCTAGAGTGACGATTGCCAGACGGCGCGGCCGACGAAGAACGGCCCGAGCCGATCGAGATAGAGCGAGGTCTGCTGAGTTTTCCGCATCGCCTGCACGATGTGCGAGAGAGGGAAGAGCGCCTTGCCGAGCAGGCCGATGACAAAGTCGTTGTCGTTCTTGTCGAGGCCGTAGCAGGCGAGCCGGATGTCGTGTGCGTAGTCGCCCGCGCCATATGACATGCCGATCGCCCCGTGTTCGGCGAGGATGACACGCTGCTCCTCGGGCGGCAGTTGCGCGAAGCGTCCGCTCCGCCGCAGTGGATACCAGACCGCCCACGGCCAGTCCCTGGTGAGTACCGTGCGCCTCGGGCGGTGCAGGATCGCTTCGGCAAGGTCGGGCTCGTAGCCGAGCGCATAGGTGCGCCCGAGCATCGTGAATTCGGGCTTGGCGGTCAAGGACTCGAATGGCCGGCTGTTCAGCACGGGCCGCATCGTGTCGAGGAAGAAATTCGGGTCTTTCGTGAGCGAAAGGATCGCGACGCCTTGCGGATCGTTGGCGTCCTCGTAGACCGCGCCTTCGACACCGGCGCTCGACAGTGCCGCCGACACCGCTTGCGAGTCGCGGCAACCGCCATACACGAGAAGCTGCATGAACAACCGCTCATCGGATCGTTGCGGTTGCCCGTTCTTCATACCCCCGCGCTCGGCGATATCTGGTGGTTCAGGTCCTCGTCGGGGCTGTGTGGGCGTCTCTTGTGTCATAGGGTGACTATCTAGAAACTAAATCTGAAAACTTGATCTGATTTCAGATTTCCACTTTCTAGTTCCAGTTTCCCTCCAACCGTCCCAGTATAGATGGCCATGCCGACGACGGCGTCGATGCCCAGATCGTCGAGCTCGTCGATCTCGGCCTGGGTCGTGATGCCGCCCGCCGCGATGAGGGGCCGGCGCGTAGCGTCGCGTACGGCGCGGATGGCGGCAATGTCGGTGCCCTTCATCAAGCCTTCCTTGTCGACGTGAGTGTAGAGGAACTCGCCGCAGTAACGCTCCAGCGCCCGGACAGCCTCTGTCGCTGTTGTGCCGGTCGCCGACTTCCACCCGTGCGTCACGACGTGTCCTCCCTTACTGTCGACGGCGCCGACGATGCGTTCGACCCCCACCGCATCGGAAAACCGCTGGGCGCTGGTTGCATCGGCGACGCCGCCCTTGAACAAGGCGGAACCGATGATGACTTTTTTCGCACCAATCGAGCAGAGCTCGGCCGCCCGTTCGGGCGATCGCACCCCGCCGCCGACCTGGCAGGGAAGCCGGCCGCAGATCTCCCTCACCAGGTGATCGTTGGAGCCGGTGCTCATCGCCGCATCGAGGTCGATGACGTTCACTCTGCGGAACCCGGAAAACCGTCCAATCCAGTAGTCGAGGTCGCTGGTTTCGATGGCGAGCTTCTCGCCCTGAATCAGCTGGACGACTTTGCCGCCCTTGAGATCGATCGCGGGAATCAACATGGCTAAAGACGCACGGGAATGCCGCGGTTGATCAGCAGTGCCTTGAGATCGCGAACCGCGTGCTCGGAGAAGTGAAAAATTGAAGCGGCGAGCGCGGCGTCGGCACACCCGTCGACGAAGACCTCGGCGAAGTGCTCGAGCGACCCTGCGCCGCCGGATGCAATGACCGGTATTGGTACCGCTCTCGAGACGGCCGCGGTGAGCGCGCAGTCGAAGCCCGACTTGGTGCCGTCCCGATCGATCGACGTCAGCAGAATCTCGCCTGCCCCGCGATCGGCGGCTTCCGTTGCCCATTCAACCGCCTCACGTTCGGTGCCGGCCTGGCCGCTCCGGGCGTAGACGAGGGCTCTGCCGTTCACCCACTTCGCATCGATCGCGACGATCGCCGCCTGGCTGCCGTAGCGCGAGGCCAGCTTCGTGATGAGGCCGGGATCGCTCAACGCAGCGGTATTGAGGCTGACCTTCTCGGCCCCGGCGTCGATGGCGGCGGCGGCGTCATCCTCAGAGCGAATCCCGCCGCCGACCGTCAGCGGAATGAAAATCCGCCTGGCGACGGCAGAAACGGTCGCAGCCATCGCGCGGCGCCCTTCGATCGTCGCGGTGACGTCGAGAATCACCACTTCGTCGATGCCTTCCTGGTTGTAGCGTTCGGCGAGCTCGGCCGGATCGCCGGCGTTACGCAGCCCTTCGAAATTGACGCCTTTGACGACCTGCCCGTTCCGCACGTCCAGGCACGCGATGATCCGTTTAGAGAGCATTGAGAAAATTCTTCAGGACGCGAAGCCCGACATCACCCGACTTCTCCGGGTGGAACTGCACGCCGAACACGTGCCCGCGTTCGACAGCGCTGGCGAACGGTACGACATGTGTCGTCACGGCGATTGTGTCGTCGGTGACAGGCGCGGCATACGAGTGGGTAAAGTACACCTGAGACCGATCTTTGATGCCGTCGAACAGTCGCGATGCGCGCGGAAACTCCAGCTCGTTCCATCCGACGTGCGGCACTTTGTTCGGCCACTCGGCCTTCAGGAGCTGGCATTCGCCGGACATCAGCGACAGCCCTTCGTACCCGGGGGCCTCGCTGCTGCCTTCGAACAGCCACTGCAGCCCAACGCAAATGCCGAGCATGGGGCGGCCACGCTCGATGACGCCGATGATGGCATCGCGCCACTCACGATCCAGCGCCGCCGTTCGAGCGAAGTTCCCGACGCCCGGTACTATGACGGCGTCGACCGTGTCGAGATCCGACGGCCGCTGCGGCGTCTGGACGTCGGCGCCGACAGCGGCGAGCGCCTTGCGCACCGAGGTCAGGTTTCCGGCGCCGTAGTCCACAAGGGCAATCACAACAGTCCTTTCGTGCTCGGCAGCGTGCGCGCCAGTTGTTTGTCGCGCGAGCAGGCCACACGCAAAGCGCGGCCGAACGCTTTGAACACCGCTTCAACGTGGTGATGGCTCGAGCGGCCATAAAGCACTTTCACGTGCACGTTCCCGCGGACGCCCTGCGCGAATCCCTCGAAGAAGTCGTGGATGAGCTCGCTCTGTAAATCGCCGACCCGTTCGACGTGCAGAGCCAGATCGACAACTGCGTGCGGACGGCCGCCCAGGTCGATGGCCGCGACGCCGAGCGTCTCATCCATCGGCATCAGGAAATACCCGGCCCGGTTGATGCCGCGGCGCGTGCCGAGCGCCTTCGAGATCGCCTCGCCGAGCGCGATGCCGAGATCCTCGACGGTGTGATGCTGATCGACGTCGAGGTCGCCGGTTGCGCGCACTTCGAGATCGAACGCTCCGTGCCGCGTCATCAGCTCGAGCATGTGGTCGAGAAAGCGAATGCCCGTCTGGACATCGTAGCGGCCCTTGCCCTCGATGCCGATGCGGACGCGAATCTGCGTCTCACGCGTTCGCCTATCGACTACGGCACGGCGCACAAACCCTCCAGCGCTTCCACGACGATCTCGGTGTGCCGGACGACCCCCGCAGTAACGCGAATGCACCCGCTGCATCCCGGCTCCCGCGAGCGATCGCGCACGAGGATGCCGCGTTCCCCGAGCGCCCTGACGATCTCGGCGGGCTCGCCCGATCGGCTCACGTCAATCAAGACGAAATTGCCGGCGCTCTTCCAGTAGGGAAGCCCCAGCCGGTCGCACAAGGCATACAGCAGGTCTCTGGATTCCATGACCTGCCTGCGGTACCAGTCGAGATAATCGCGATCGCGAAGGGCGGCACGCCACCCGGCGGCTGCAAACACGCTGAGGCTGTACGGCGGAATCGCTTCGCGCACCGGTTCGAGCCGCGCAGGATCGCCGATGAGGCAGCCCGCGCGCAGCCCGGCGAGGCCGTGTGCCTTCGCAAACGTCCGCCCGATCACGACATTCGAATGGCTGCCGAGCTCGGGCAGAAAGGTCTCGCCGCAGAAGTCATAGTAGGCCTCGTCGATGACGATCGTGATCTCGGACGGCGCACATCGGACGATTTCGCGCGTGGCGTCGCGCGGAATCAGCTGGCCCGTCGGGTTATTCGGGTTCGTCAGAAAAATGATCCGCGTGCGATCCGTGATGGCGTCACAGATTTCTGCGGTCGGAAATTCGAACTCGGGTTTCGGAGCGACAGCGACCATGCGCCCGCCGGCCGCTTTGACAAATACCGAGTACATCTCGAACGCCGGCACCGGGACGATCGCTTCGGGCAACCCGCCTCCAGCGGGTATTTCCCGGAATGCGCTCACCGTGAGGGCCCACAGGCCTTCATCCAATCCGTTGGTCAGCGTCAGCTGCGGCTCGGTCACGCCGAGATAGGTGGCGCATTCGCGGACGAGCGCCGAATAATCTGGATAGTACGCGACGTCTTCGGCAGAGATCTGCCTGATGGCTTCGATGACGGCCTGAGAACATCCACCGGTGTTCTCGTTCATGTGCAGCCGCAGCGCACCTGCCCGGTCGCCCGGGCGCACGTAAGTCATCTGAGTCGCACCTCAATCGAACGCGCGTGAGCTTCCAGCCCCTCCTCGCGCGCCAGGGTCGTCACCGTCGGCGCCAGATTCTTCAATCCCTCGCGCGTCATCCTCTGTATCGTGGACACGCGCACGAAGTCGGACGCGTGAAGACCTCCACGAAAGCGGGCAGCGCCGTTGGTGGGCAGCACATGATTCGACCCGATGGCGTAGTCGCCGGCGACCTGCGCGGTATACGCGCCGACGAAAATCGCCCCGGCAGCTCGCACCATGGCCGCAAACTTGTCGTCGTCGCACACGAGATGCTCGGGGGCGGCGCGATTGGCGAGATCGGCGGCTTCGGATCGGCTGCCGGCAATGATGATGCCGCCATGGCGCGCGAGCGACTGCCGAGCGGGGCCCGTCCGCGGCATCTGCCTTGACACCGCCCGGGCGACGCTCTGCGCAGTCCGGCGGCTTGTCGTAATCAGAAGCGCGCGCGCCTGCGGATCGTGCTCGGCCTGAGCGATGAGATCGGCGGCGATCCATTCGGGTCTCCCCGTGTCGGACACAATCACGATCTCGGTTGGGCCGGCATAAAAGTCGATGGCACAGTCGGCCGCAACGAGCGCTTTCGCGGCCGCAACGTACTGATTACCGGGCCCGACGATCTTGTCCACTCGCGGCACGGACTTCGTTCCGTATGCGAGTGCCGCGATCGCCTGCGCGCCGCCCATCCTGAAGAGCTTCGTCACGCCTGCCGCGCGGGCGGCGGCCATCACGACTGGTGCGGGCCGTGGGCAGGCGACGATGATCTCCCGGACACCGGCGACCCGCGCGGGAACGACGGTCATCAGCAATGTCGAGGGCAGGGGATAGCGTCCACCGGGAACATAGCAGCCGACACGATCGAGCGGCGTCACTCGCTGCTCAACGGTCACGCCTGCCATTGTCTGGATTTTCCATCCCTTCGGCCGCTGGCGGCGGGCCACCTTTTCGATGTTGCGAGCTGCCACGGCGATGGCGGCCCGGACTTTGGGTGGCACGCGATCGGCGTATTCGTCGATTTCCTCCCGGGTCACTTCGAGCGGCTCCTGCAGCCGATCGAATCGCTTCGCGTAGCCGAGGAGCGCCGCATCGCCACGCGCCCGGACGGCCGCCACGATTCGCGCGACGGCGGCCGCGGTCTGACGGTCGCCGTCACTCGATGTGTGCAGCAGCCGTTCCACCGCCCGTCGGTTGCGAGAGGACAGGATCTTCATCACACCACGATCTTGTTGAGCGGGTACTCGACAATGCCTTGCGCGTGCGCCAGCTTGAGTCGCGGGATCAGGTCGCGAACCGTGCGCTCCTCGATAATCGTGTTCACGGCGACCCAGCCATCTTCGCTGAGCGGCGAGATTGTCGGCCTTTGCAGCGCCGGCAACAGCGCGAGCACGCTCTTGAGATCCTCGTTCCGCACGTTCAGCATGATGCCGACGCGCCCCTGTGCTTCGATCGCGGCCTTCAAGAGCAGCGAGATGTTCTCGATCTTGGTCCGCTTCCACGTATCGCGCATCGCCACATCGTTGGCGATCAGCTGCGTGTTGCTTTCCATGACGGTATCGAGAATGCGAAGCCGGTTGGCACGCAGGGTCGAGCCGGTCTCGGTTGCTTCGACGATCGCATCGGCCAGAACGGGCGGCTTCACCTCGGTCGCGCCCCAGGAGAACTCGACGTTGACGTTCATACCCAGACGATCGAAATACGTCTTGGTGACGCGAACGAGCTCGGTCGCTATCGTCGCGCCCTCGAGATCCTGAGGCTTCTTGAACCTCGAGTCCTCTGGCGCTGCCAGCACCCAGCGGACTTTGCCGAAGCTCTGCTTGGAGTAGATGAGATCGGCCACAGGCACGAGCGGCGCGGCTGTCGTCAGGCCGCTCTGATGTTCGGCAATCCAATCCTGACCCGTGAGACCGCAGTCGAGCACGCCGTCCGCCACATACCGCGCCATCTCCTGGGCGCGAATCAGCATGCACTCGATTTCGGGGTCGTCTATTGACGGAAAGTACGAGCGCGAGCTCACGTAAATGGTGAATCCCGCGCGCGCGAAGAGCTGCACGGTCGAATCCTGCAGCGACCCCTTGGGAAGACCGAGCTTGAGAGGCACTCTTTAATTACTCCAGATCGCGAAAACAGCTCCGCGCGCCCGTGTGGCACACGTTGCCGTCGCCGAGGCGCTTCACTTTGACCAGCACCGTGTCGTCGTCACAATCGACCAGAATCTGCTGGACGGCGAGCTTGTTGCCCGACGTCTCGCCCTTGGTCCACAGGGCCTGCCGCGTCCTGCTGTAAAACGTCGCCAACCCGGTTTCGCGAGTTCTGGCGAGCGCCATGTCGTTCATGAAGCCGACCATCAGCACTTCGCCACTGTCTGCGTCCTGAATCACCGCCGGCACGAGCCCGTCGAGTTTTGTGAAATTCATAGCTCCTGAAACAAAAAACCCCGCCGATTGTGGCGGGGCAGTGGATGCTCGGTGTGTCGTTCGATCGATCTATCCGCAGCTCCGCTCCCCCACCTGGTGGTGGTGATGGTGATGGTGGTGATGGCGCCGCGACACGAGGGTCATGAGGCTTTTAGCCTACTGCACGGTTGCGAATGGTGTCAAACTGTCGCGCATGAACGCCATCCGCGTGCACCAATTCGGTGATCCATCCGTGATGAAGCTCGAAACCATTCCCGATCGGCCGCCGGCGGCCATGCAAGTGCTCGTCAGCGTGAAGGCAGCCGGCGTGAACCCTGTGGACACGTACATCCGCAGCGGTGTGTACGCATCGCTTCCGCCCTTGCCCTACACGCCGGGGGCGGATGCCGCGGGGCTCGTCGAAGCCGTAGGGCCAGGCGTGCAGGAGTTCAAGCCTGGCGATCGGGTGTACATCAGCGGCAGCATCGACGGCCGCGCGTCTGGTTCGTACGCGGAAAAGGCGGTGTGCGGCGTTGATCAGGTTCACCATCTCGCCAGCCATGTGACATTTGCCGAGGGGGCCGGAGTGGGAGTGCCGTACGTGACGGCGTGGCGGGCGCTGTTCGACAAGGGAAATGCCGCTCCCGGCGAAACGGTCCTGGTTCACGGTGCGAGCGGTGCGGTTGGCGTTGCGGCAGTACAGATCGCGAGCGCCGCCGGTCTTCGAGTACTCGGCACCGCTGGTACCGAGCGCGGCCGGCAACTTGCGCGCGCGCAGGGCGCCCAGGAGGTGTTCGATCACACGGCCGCGGGCTACGACAAGGAGATCGTGGCACGTTCGGATGGACGCGGCGTCGATCTCGTGATCGAGATGCTGGCGAACGTGAATCTCGCGCGCGATCTGGAGATCATCGCCAAGCGCGGCCGGGTCGTCGTCGTCGGCAACCGTGGCACGCTCGAGCTGAACCCGCGGGCCATTATGGCCAAAGACGCCACCATCAAGGGCCTCACGAACTGGAACGCGACGCCGGCCGAGCTGGCTGTCGCCCATGCCGCGATCGTCGCGGGCATGCTGCGGTCGGGATTCAAGCCGCAGGTCGGCAAGGAAATGCCGTTGGCCGACGCGCCGCGCGCGCACGAAGAGGTGCTCAAGCCCGGCGCGTACGGGAAGATTGTGTTGGTACCGTAGATTCTCGGAACAAATGGTTCCGGTTCCAAGGGTTCCAGTTCCACAGTTCTGGTTCCAAGGTTCTCGTTCGTCGGTTCTCGTTCACGAGTGATTGGAGCTTGACGCTTTGTACTAAGATCCCCTCATGCCCCTCTCGGAGCTTTCGATCGCTGTCGCCGCTCTTTTCATCGGGCTTGTCGGTGGTGCGCTGGCCGTTCGCGCGTTGAAGGCGGGCCATCGGAGCGACGAAACGTCGGTCGCCGTACGTGCGCTGGAGCAACGGCTCGACGTCGTCAATGCGGAGATGAACCGCACCTTCGCACAGGCGCTGCAACAGGCCACGCAATCGCTCAACGGCACCATCGGCACGGTCCGAGACGAAACGCGGGCCGTCAGGGAAGAGACACGCGCGGCCATTCAGCAGCAGTCACTCGAAGTCACGCAGACGCTCGGCGATCTGAAAGCGACAAACGGCCGCATTCTCGATCAGAGCCGAAGCCTCGACGAGTTCCAGCGAATGCTTCAGTCGCCGAAGCTGCGTGGAGACTTCGGCGAGTTCACGCTCGAACAGATGCTGCGAGATCTTCTTCCGGCAGAGCAGTATGAGTGCCAGGCCTCGATCGGCACCGGCCGCGTCGATGCGCTGATCCGGACGCCCTACGGCGGCCTCTGCATCGACTGCAAGTTTCCGCTGGACAATTTCCGACGCGGGCTGCAGGAAACAGACGAGCCCGCGCGCGATGCGGCGATGAAGCAGTTCTACTCGGACGTGAAAGCCCGTATCAAGGAGATTGCGGATAGGTATGTGCTGCCACCGCAGACGCTCGACGTGGCGTTCATGTTCGTGCCGTCCGAAAACGTGTACTACGAAGTGATTAGCCGGCCGGAGATCCTGACCTATGGTCGCGAGTGCCATGTCGTGCCGGTCTCGCCGAACACGATGTACGCCTACATCCAGGCGCTGGCGGTCGGATTCCGGGGGATGAAGATTCAGGAGGAAGCCAAGCGCGTGCAGGAGATGCTCGCGCAGCTTTCCACGCGCTTCGACAAATTCCAGGACCATTTCGGCATGGTGGGCAAGCACCTGGACAACGCGAAGAACCAGTTCGAGCGCGCCATGCGCGACGTGGAACGCTTCGACGCCACGCTGCAGGGCGTCAAGATCGGCCGCCTCGAAGAAATGCAGCCGCCATTCGCCGAAATCGGCCCACTGAAACTCGAGTAGCCATGATCTACCTCGTGCACCATGGCGACGCAGTCGGGGCCGACGTGGATCCGATGCGCCCGCTGTCCGAACGCGGACGTGCCGAGGTCGGCAGGCTCGCGCAAAAGGCGGCCGAGCGAGGCGCCCGGCCCGACATCGTCTGGCACAGCGGCAAACTGCGGGCCCGGCAAACCGCCGAAGCCTACTGGAAGTGCTGCAATCCACTCGCGACGTTTTCTGCCACGCGCGGATTGCAGCCCACCGATCCCACCAACTGGATCGTCGATGCGTTGGCTGGGGAAACGCAACATATCCTCCTCACCGGGCACTTTCCCCATTTGCCACGACTGCTGGGAAGACTGCTGACCGGCGCCGCCGAGGCGATGCCCGCCGATTTTCCGTTGAATGGAATTGTGGCGCTTGAGAACGTGGACGACCGGTGGGTGGAGCGGTGGAGGATGAAGCCTGAGTAGGGATTGGTGACTAGGGATTAGGGATTTGGCTAATCCCCAATCCCTAATCCCTAGTCCCTATCGTTCCACGGTCACCGTCGCGGGCGCGCCCATGCGGACGGTGACTGTTGAACCTGCAGGAAGCGTTGCGGCATTCGGTTCGCTGGCTGCGACAGCCACGCCGCCGCCGGCGGCGCCGACCGTGCTGCCGATCACCGCGCCCTTCTTGCCGCCGAAGATCGCGCCCAGTACCGCGCCGCCAACCGCACCGCCACCAATTTTTGCCGCACTCTCACGCGCGGGCGACTCTCCCTCGCGGTAGATCGTCTCGGTGTTAATCGGCAGGCGAGTGCCGTCGGCCAGCACGATGGTGTGGAACCGGATGCCGAGCCGCGCCTGATCCTTCAAACGTCCGCCGCGCTCCACGAGCGTCACCGAACCTTCGACGCGCGCGCCCGCCGGGACGGCGACCTGATCTCGCACCTTGACATCGCGCGTCACTCGCGCGCGGACCTGATCTTCGGGTTTTGCGCGCTCTGTGGTGACAGCCGTTTCGACCTGCAGCCCGATGACCGAGTCGGCTGGAATAACCAGCTCGTCGTAGGTCTTCCGAGGAGGCTCCTGAACGATTGGTGCCCGTGCGACCGTCGTGTTCTCGAGGGGCTCGATGGCAGCGGACACCGGCGTATCCGTCGCCGTGCGCGACGGAGCCCTGTCGCTGCCGTAGCTCGGTGCCGTACGGGTGCGCGACGGCGCGGCTGGTGCCGTACGCGCTTGCGCCGGTCGCCGAGTGACACGTGGCGATGGTTCGGTGTCGACAACGGACGGCGCGGGTTCGAAAGTCGCCGCGGGCGCGGTCGTAATCGCACCTTCGGTTTCGGCGACGACACCGGCCGCGGGGACTGCGTACGCAGGCTCAGGTTGCGCGAGCGCCGTCTCATTTTGGCGGTTCGCCATATAGGCGCCTCCGCCTGCTGCGACCACGCCGATGACTGCCAGGGCTCCGAATGCCGCCCGATTGATTTCCATGAGCAAACTCCTCGCTCCATGATGCAGCAAGGCCTGTACCCGGCCGCAGTGTCCGGGATTGGTGAAAATCAGGGAATTTTCGCCCGCTCAGCCTGCTGGATGTCCCCTTCAGACTCATATTGTCCTTCGAAGGGAGCAATCCAAGGCTGCATGAGATGATAAGGAAATCTATGCCAGATTGCGATGTCGCCGTTGTGGGCGCCGGGATCATAGGCGAGGCCATTACCTATGAGCTCGTGGCGCGCGGTGCATCGGTCATGTTGTTCGATTCTCGTGGGACCGGCCTGGGTTCGACACAGGCCGCCGCTGGAATGCTCGTGCCGTACCTCGAAGGCTTTCGGCGTCCGATTCTGCCGCTGGCACGACGAAGCCTCGAGATGTACGACGCGTTTATCGATCGCGTTTCGCGCGATGCCGGCATCGGCATTGGCTATCGCCGTACTGGATCGCTCCAGGTCGTAACCGCCGACGAGCCCGCCAACGAGCTCGGACAGATCGTCGAGGATGCCCATGCGGCCGGGCTGGAGGTCGAGCTGCTCGATGCAAAGGCGGCCCACGACGCCGAGCCGCAGCTCACTCCCGATGTCTCGGCGGCGCTGCTCGTCAAAACGCACGGCTTCGTTTCCGCAACCGAGCTGTCCGGCGCGCTTGCGGCGGCATCCATCAAGCACGGCGCGCGCGTGCGCGTTCCGGCCCGAGCCCGGCGGATCGAGCAACGGGGAAGGGACGTCGAGGTTCAACTCGAGAACGATGCGCCCATCACGGCGGGTCATGTCGTCCTGGCCGCGGGAAGCTGGTCGGGGCAGATCGATATCAGCGGTGTGCCGCCGGTGCCGGTCAGGCCCGTCCGCGGACAGTTGCTCCAGCTTGCGTTTGACGGCCCCCCGCTCACCCGTATCATCTGGGGGCCACGCTGCTATCTCGTGCCGATCAACGCCGGCTCGATTCTCGTCGGGGCCACCGTTGAGGATGCCGGCTTCGACGAGCGGACGACTGTGGCCGGTGTTCGCGATCTGCTCGACGGTGCGTGCGATCTCGTGCCGCACCTGTGTCAGGCGACGTTTGCCGGCGCCCGCGTGGGACTCCGACCTGCGACGGCAGACGAGTTGCCTATCATCGGGCGATCGACGAAGATGCCGGGCCTCGTCTATGCAACAGGTCACTACCGGAACGGCGTTCTGCTCGCGCCGCTGACCGCGCGCATCGTGGCAGACCTCGTTCTCGACAACCGGGAAGATCCGCTGCTGGCTGCCACCAGGCCGCAGCGTTTCGGGGAGTACTGAGATGGCGCTTCTCTCTGATCAGGAAATACAGCGGCAGCTGAAAGATCTGAAGGACTGGACGCTCGAAGGTCGCACGATTCGAAAACAGTTCACGTTCAACGACTTTCCTGCGGCAGTGGCGTTTGTCAACCGGCTCGTGCCCGAATCGGAAGCCGCCGATCATCATCCCGATATCCTCATCAACTACCGGAGGGTGACGCTGCTCTTCAGCACGCACAGTGAAGGCGGGTTGACGCAGAAGGATTTCGATGGCGCCGCGATGGCCGAGCGGAGGGCAATACAGTCGTAAGTCATGCGCCCCGACCTGAAGAAAAACTACAGCTCACGCGAAGTGGCGTCGCTGACGGGCTTATCTGCCCGCCAGCTTCAGTGGTGGGACGCGCGCAAGCTCATCAAGCCGTCCATCGCGTCGCATCGCACCGAGGCCGGCGGATTCACCGAGCGTCGCTATTCGCCGGTCGACCTGTTCGAGCTTGCCGTGCTGGCAGATTTGCGCCGCAACGGGTTGTCGGTGACGAAGATGCGCCTGCTCGTCGACACGCTGCGCCGGAAATTTGGCATCCGGCTGTTCGACGCCATCGGAGGCGGAGGCGCGATTACCCTGCTGACGGACGGAAGCGAGATTTACGCGCGGACCGAGAGCGGCCAGTTCTTCAACCTGCTGCGCGCGCCCAGCCAGCCGCTGCTCGTGGTGGGCAACGAAGGCACACTGAAGGAGCTGAAACTGCGCATGCGCTCGAAGCGCCGCAGGAAGAAGTGAAGGTACGTAGTGTCCGGCTTTAGCCGGACCAACTATCCAATAGGAAAGATTTTTTCCAGATCGTCCGCGGGTCTGGGAATGACGTGCACGCCCACGAGCTCGCCGACCCGCCTGGCCGCGGCCGCCCCCGCATCGGTGGCTGCCTTCACCGACGCGACATCACCGCGCACGATCGCGGTCACGAGCCCCGCATCGACTTTCTGCCAGCCGACAAAGACGACGTTCGCCGCCTTCACCATGGCGTCGGTCGCTTCGACCATGCCGACAAAGCCGCGCGTTTCGATGAGGCCGAGTGCTTCGCCGAGCTCGGGCCTGGGAGAGGTGTTGTTTTTCTGTGCGGTCATGAGTGGAGGCGCACATCGTACCACGGTACCGCTATCGCATTTCGAGATTCAGGTTCAGCGTCTGTCCTTCGGCGAGCGAGAAGTTCTGCGCGCCCATTCGGAGCTTGTCGAGCACCGCCGGATCGTTCTGCAGCCCGTTCTCGAGAGCGGGAACAACGGCGGCCAGATAGCGCCCGGGAGGGAGACCCTTCATCGTGAATGCGCCGTTCTGGTTGGGCCGCGTCGTCTGCACGTATCGTGATTGAGCGCCCCAGAGCTTCGTGTCTTCGGAAAACGCGACCAGCACGTAGTCGGTCACCGGCTGACCGCGCGCGTCGCGAACCGCTCCTGAAATTTCGGTGAGGCGATCGGTCAGTGTGACGACGACGCCGGTCACGTTGCGGCCAGGCTTGAATTCGAATGGGGTGTCAGTGATGTCTGCGCCTTCGACGGTGACGCTCTTCAACGCCCAGCCGGTCGGGATACCCTGAGCCCGAATGACCAGTGTGCCCGCGATGCCGCGAAGTTCAAACAGTCCATCCTGGTTGACGCGCCCGCCGCCGAGCGCGCGTGCCGCGATCTGCGTCATCAAGGGCGATGAGCCGCCAGCCGGCGGCATGGCCATGATCTGGATGTTGGGCTTCGGCGGGCTCTGTCCCTGATAGACGACCCGGCCCGACATGGTTACGCCAGGGGTCGTGATCACTGTGAGACTGTCGATGTCGCCCGACACGCTCAACGGCATCGACGCGAACTCGAGTTGAGCGAGGTTGATGTCTTGCGGGTTGCGCGCGTTTTGCGGCCGTTGTTGCACGTCGAGCACGTAGTCTCCCGGCGGCACGCCAGTGAGCTCGAAGCGCCCGTCTGCGCGGACCCGAGTGTTGCCCCCGCCCGCAATCGCTGCTCTGAGCGCGACCAGACCGTTCGCGCCTCGAGGCCTCAACACCACGTTGGCGTCGGTCAGCGGTTGCCCGCCCGAGCTCGTCACCGTTCCTGAAATGCGTGACAGGCGGGCCGGTACAAGGGGAAAGGCGACCGCGTTCATTTCCTGCCCGAGCGTAACGGTGACCGAAGCCGCCTGAGTGACGTCGAGGACGCCGGGATAATACGTGCCGGGATAACCCATCGGATCGGGCTCGGCCGCGCTGTTGCCGGCGGGGTTTTGGCGCAGCGATGCCCGCACGATGTATTCGCCGGGCATCAACCCGAAGATCCGGTACTGCCCGAGGTCGTCGGTCTGAGCGGCCCGTCCGGCGTTGGCGAGCTGGCGCTCTCCGTTGACGAACTGATAGCGCATCGCCTGCACCTGCACGTCCGTCATCGGGTCGCCGAACTCGTCGGTAATGCGCCCTGTGATGACGCTGCCCCGTGGAAGGCTGAAGTCGAGCCTTTCCATCACTTGGCCGTTCGCGAGGTCGAGCGGTTTGCCGCTTTCGAACGGGCGTGCCTGGCCGTATTCCAGCGACACATATCCAGCTCTTGCGACGAATACGCGATAGCGGCCCGCGGGGAGGTTCGGCAACTCGTACCGGCCGTCGCCGTCGGTCGTGACGACGCGGTTGAGGCGTGCTTCGGTTGAGGTGATTCGAATCTGCGCCCTCCGTACAGGCGTACCCGTGTCGGCGGCTATGACGCGGCCGGTGATCTTCGCGGTGCCGGTGGCCACCGGGACGTTGTCGCGGGGGGGCATACCCAGCCGGCCACGACCGCCGGGGAACGGCGGCTGACCGCCGCGCCCGAGAGGACCCGGGCCAGGTTCCTGAGCTGCCATGACCGTCGTCATGAACAGCGCAAACGGGATGGCGAGTCGGAAGGGGAGCATGCAGGGTACTACGTTACTCGATCAATGGAAGTTCGAGCCGTTGCGTTTGCCCGGGCGACAGATGAAACGGTGTGGCCCGAGACGTGATCGCTTTGCGAAACTCCTGATTCCACTGTATGTCCTGATCTATCGTCTCGAAAGCGGCCGCAAGATAGCCACCGGGTGGCAGGTTGTTGATGCTGAAGGTGCCATTATCTCGAGGCGAGAGTAACCTCAGAAAACGGCCCGGTACGACGCCCTCTGGAAGATCGCTCGGGAACACGACGACGACATAGCGAGTGGCGGGTCTGCCGGACGCATTCACGACGGTCCCACTCAGTTCCTGCAGCCGATCGGTCAGCACGATCTCGAGATCCTTGATATCTCCGCGGCTCGAGTCGTACGGCACGTCGGTCATGTCGACACCGTTGAGCGAGACCGACTTCAACAGCCAGCCGGGCGAGCCGGCCCTGAACAGCATCTTTCCGTATCCACCTTTCACCGTGAAGGAACCATCGTCTGCAATCCTGCCGTTGTTCGAATCGGAAGACGGGGGACGCATACCAGGTGAGGCGTCGACAATCTCGACGTAGACCCGTCGCAAGTTCCCGAAGGTTGGAGTGGGCGACGACCCTTCGTAAATCACGCGACCAGCTACGGTCGTGCCGATGCCAGTTGTGACCACCAGCCCCGTAAGATCATCTTTGCCGACGGACAGCTTTACTGACGCAAATTCCGTTTGTTTGAAAAAGTCAGGCCTGCCGCCCGCACCCGATCGACTGACTTCGAGGACGTAGTCGCCAGGTGTTACTCCAGATAGCTCGAACCAGCCTGAGGCATCCTCGACGCGGCCCCAATTCTCGAACACGCCCTGGTCCGTTCTGAGCGCGAGGCGTGCGCCCTGAAGAGGTTTTCCGTCTGACGATCGAACATATCCGGAGATGCGTGCGGGGCGGCCTTCCAGCATGGAAAAACTGGCGCTCACCTGTTCGCTCAGCCCAATCTCGATGCGTTCAGCCTCGTGTAGATTCGTCGTGCCCGGATA
Organism: Vicinamibacterales bacterium; assembly: GCA_963782595.1. Classification (GTDB taxonomy): domain Bacteria; phylum Acidobacteriota; class Vicinamibacteria; order Vicinamibacterales; family JAMQPK01; genus JAMQPK01. The sequence continues at coordinate 1,247,496 of CAWAKJ010000001.1, forward strand.
GTAGGTCGTCATCAGTTGCTCGCCGGTCTCGTTACTCTGATAGTGCGCGGCTAGCATGTAAATGCCGGGCATGAGTCCAGCGACACGGAACTGTCCACGGTCGTCGCTACGGCCGTCCATCATCGTGTAAGGCGTCAGCCTTTCGCCGTTCGGTTGATAGATCACACGAAGCGTCGTCAGCCGGATTCCCGGAAGCGGTTCCCCGCTCGAATCTGTCAGCCGGCCGGCAATGACACCGCCGCGCGGAAGGATGAAGTCGAGCCGATCGGTAGACGGCACCGTCCACAATTGACCCCGCGCGAGCGGATGCTTTTGCCCCGCGCGCATCTGGACGAAACCAGTGCGCGAAGCATTGATCGTGTACCTGCCTGGCGGGACATCGTCAAAGCGATACTGGCCTTGACGATCGGTGACAGCCGTTCTGTTGAGTGGGGGGGCCGCTGCCGATCCGCCTCCCATGATGTGCACGGTTGCCCCGCGGAGAGGTGCGCCAGTGTCCCCGGCGAGTACTCGTCCATGAACACTGGCCGGTGCATTGGACGGCACGGCGTTCTCTGGCGCCGGGGTCGGTGCGGGCGTGCCCGTCCCTGTAGAGATTTGCGAGGCTGCAATTCGGCCCGCGAGACCCGCGGTGAACACTAACGCTGCAACCGAAAGAAGCACTCTCGCGTGCACCATGGCTCTAGGGCGTCAGTTGCAGTTCGATCGTCGATGTGAGGCCCTCAGTGAGACGGAACCGCTTCGCGGCAGGTTCGATCTGTTTGCGAAATGCCGGATCCCACTGGACCCCTTGCTCGAGCGATTCGACGGCGACCGCGAAGTAATCACCGGGCGGCAACCCTTTCGTTTCGAATCGTCCCTGTTGATCCGGGCGAGCGATGCGCACGTACCGAGCGTTCACCGCCCCTTCTCTGGGCGTCTCAGGAAAAATGGCGACGGCATAGTCGGTGACTGGACCCTGTGGACTCCTCACCGTGCCCGAGAGTGTCGTCTGTCTGTCGGTCAGCACAATCTCGATGCCGGCGACGCTGCTACCGATCGCAGAAATATCGAGTGGCGTCTCGGTGATATTGGCGCCGTTGAACGTCACAGACTTGACCGACCACCCGACAGGCGATGGGCCGAAACCGGCACCTGCCGCTGCGAAAAGAATGCGGCCAAACGCACCCTTGATTTCGAAGCGCCCGTCCTGATCGATCGTGCCCTGGGTGTTGTCGAACATGCGCACCGGTGATGACCCGAATGGATCCGCAGGAGTGAGCATGATGCGTTCGGGTTTTTGACCAGACGATCCGTCGAAGATGACCTGGCCGGAAATCGTGGCGCCAGGACTGGTCGTGATGACCAGTCCCGTGATGTCGCGGCCATCGGCCGTGATCGCGACCGACGCGGACTCGTCCGTAGCGCTGCGCGGCACGACCTCGAGCCAGTGATCACCTGGCGTGACGTTTGCCATGCTGAAGCTTCCGTCGGGCCCCATGCCAGGACCGCTGCGCATGCCGAAGCCGTTGCCCGTTCGTGTCCGAATGCTGAGCATCACGTTGGTCACAGGTTTCCCTGTCGAGCTGCGCACGATGCCGCTGATTTTCGTCATCCTGGCCGCAACCATTGCGAACGACGCGTGGGCTTCTTCGGCAAGCCCCACGGTGACCGCCTGGGCTTCATCGGCACTCAAGGTGCCCGGGTAGTACGTCGTGCCGTGACCATCAGAATCTGAGGCCGCTGCTCCCACGCCGGGCATGATCACCATCGCGTCAGACGGGCTTCCGCTGATGACGTAGGCACCGGGCATGAGTCCATACAACCTGAACTCGCCAAGGTCGTTGCTGATGAAGTTGAAGAAGCCTGCTCCGCCGGGAACGAGTTGCCGCTGGCCGTTCGGCATGTATTGATGCCGCATCGCCTGCATCCGTACGCCTGCAAGCGGTTCGCCGAGCTCGTCGGTGATGCGGCCCGTGATGATGCCACCGCGCGGAAGCGCGAAGTCGATTTTCTCGACGGTTTGCGCATTTCCCACATCAAGCGGTCTGCCTGATTCGAACGGCCGCCGTTGTCCGAACTGCAGTGAGACGTACCCGTTTCGCGTCACGAAGATGTTGTAGCGGCCGGCCGGCAGTTCGGCCAGTTCGTATCTGCCGTCGGCGTCCGTATTCACGCTCCGATTGATCCGTAGTTCGCCCGAGGACACACGCACGGTCGCGCGCCGCAACGGCGCGCCTGTGTCGGCAGAAGCGACTCGTCCTCGAATGCGCGCGGTGCCGGTGGGAGTAGTCGGAGCTGCCGAGTTATCACGCGGCGGCATCTGGACGCGCGGCCCCGGCGGTCCCGGCATCGGCGAGCCTGGTATTGGCGGTACTTGGGCGCTGGCAGCGACAGCGCATAGCAGGGCGCCGAGAATGAGGGCGGTCGTTCGCATCGCTCTACTCCTCGGAGAAGGTAGCCCGTAGCCTGCAGCCGGTAGCTCGTGGCTACCAACCACTAACTACCAACCACCAACCGTCTTAGACGCCGCGAATCCTCACTCGGCTCTGTTCGCGCATGAATTGCTGGACGTAATACGGACCGCCCGTGCCCCGCCCAGTCGAACCGCTGGCCTTCCATCCGCCGAAGGGGTTGATGCCCGGCCAGGCTCCGGTCGTCGCACCGGCTCGGCGGTTGGCATAGGTCACCCCCGCCTGAATCCGTTCGAAGAACGTATCGAGCTCGTCCTCTTTGGCCGAGTAGATCCCGGCGGTCAGCCCGTACTCGGTGCGGTTGGCCAATTCGAGCGCCTCGTCCAGCGTCAACACGTCGGCGACGACCATGATGGGCACGAACAGCTCTTCCGAAAAGAGCGGATGCCCGGGCGGCAGCCCGTCGATGACCGTCGGTTCGACGAAGTATCCGCGATCGAAGGGGGACTCGGTTATCCGTCTTCCTCCTACAAGAATCTTCCCGCCGTCTTTTTTGGCGCGCTCGACCGCCGAAAGGTAGGTCTTCACCGCGGCTTCGTTGATCACCGGCCCCATCCACACGTCGCGCTCGAGCGGGTTGCCCACCTTGATGCGCCTGGTTTTCTCGACGAGCAGTTGGACGAATTTGTCGCGGACGTCCTTCTGGATGTACACGCGCGAGCACGCCGAGCACTTCTGGCCCTGCGCCCCGAACGCCGAGCGCATGACGCCGTCGGTCGCCACGTCGAGATCTGCCGTGCTGGTGACGATGGCGGGATTCTTTCCGCCCATCTCGATGATGAGCGGCCGGGGTACCGGCCGCGCGGCGTTGTCGCGGATCAGCTTGAGGCCGACTTCCTTCGACCCTGTGAAGACGATGCCGTCGATACCTTCGTTGTCGATCAGCTCCTGGCCGACCGTCGAGCCGGGACCCGTGACGAAATTGAAGACGCCAGGAGGCAGTCCGGCCTCGACGACCATGTCGGCGAACTTTGCGCCGATGAGAGGTGTGTCGGTGGCGGGCTTGAAGACGACGGTGTTTCCGGCCGCCAGTGCGCCGCCGACCGGGCCGGCAGCGAGCGCCATCGGGAAATTGAACGGCGAAATGACGGCCCATACACCGTAGGGTCTCAGCACGCTGACGTTTACTTCGCCGGGGCCGAGTGATCCCATCTTCTCGACGAAGCCTTCATGCTGCTCGATCTGATCGCAGTAGTAGGCCATCAGGTCGGCGCCCTCTTCGACGTCGCCGACGCATTCGAGTCTGTTCTTTCCTACCTCGTAGCCCATGAGGGCAGAAAGCTCGTATCGATGATCGCGGATCGCGTCGGCGATCTTTCGCACGTAGACGAGCCGCGCCTGCCAGGACCGAGCCGCCCACTCGGGGAACGCGCCGCGAGCCGCTGCAATCGCCGACTTCACATGTTCGGGCGTGCCCTTCTGAAATCGTCCGAGCGCGATGCTCGTGTCGATGGGGCTGCGATCGTCGAACTGGTCGGAGGTTCGAAGGTGCTTGCCGTCTATGAGGAGCAGGTGCTCGCGACCGAACGTCTGTGGAGCGCTTGCGATGGCTTTGTCGAGCTCGTGGTGAAGATCTTCGAGCGAGTCGCCACCAAGGGTTGCGTAAGTGATCTTGGTCGCCATAAGAGTAGTGTGCGGCTTGAGCCGGACCTTGGGGAACTACATGAGTCGGAAAGTGGGCAACTAGTCGTTCGAACTGGCTGCCGCCGGGCGTTGATACACGATTTTGCCGTCGAAGATCGTGACCGTCACAGCGGCCTCGCGGAGCGCATCGAGCGGCGACGATTCGAAGATATCGTTCGACAGAATCACGATGTCGGCGAGCATCCCGCGTGCCAGCGTGCCTTTGCGCTGTTCGTCGTAAGACGCATAGGCGGCGTGGCTCGTATACGCGTCGATCGCGTTGCGGAGCTCTCCAGGCTCTGCGACGGCATCTTCGATGGCCTCGCGTGGATCGAGCGGGGCCGCCGGCCAGTTGCTGCCGAACAGAATTCGCGCTTGTCCGTCGCTGAGCAGGCTTTCGTCGAGCCGGTTCCTGCGGTTGCGGTCGGGCGATCCGTTGGATTCGACGGCACGCTCGAACGCATTGACGGCTGCATGAACATCCGCGCCGTCGACGGTCCGGACCATCACACTCCAGTTGTGCTTGTCGAGCAGCGCGACGGCACGCGCCAGCTGCGGTGTCTCGCACGGGCAGATCACGGTGACGCCGCCGAGCTTCAGCGTGGGATCGTCGGGAAACTGCTCGCGCAGCGTGTTCAGCTCGAGCACCTCGGCTTCGGTCACTGTCGCGGGAACGCCAATCGAGGCAGAGACGCGGAGCGTCAACTCGCCCTCTTGTCGGAGGTCATCGAGGAGGCGCAGCTCTTCGTCGCTCGCACTGAAGGACTGCATGCTCGTGATTCCCAGGCTGTGCGCTTCGCCGATAGCGGCACGGAGGGCCGCAAGCTTCTGAGCGCGCGTGGGTTGCGGTACCACCCGCGTCACCAGGCTGACCGCGTCGTCTTTAAGTACTCCGGTGGGCTCGCCGGTGTGTCGATCTTTCACCACGATCCCCGAACCTCGATTCGGCGTCTTACGGGTGATGCCGGCCAGTCCGAGCGCTTTGGAATTCGCCCACGCGACATGCCCGTCATCGCTGGTGACGACGACAGGACGATCCAGGACGGCCTCATCGAGAATCTTGCGTGCCGGCACATTTGCCGACGCCAGCAGGTCGGCGTCGCCGTTGCGGCCCACGAGCCAGGGGACCGCCGGCTTTTCTTCGGCGTACTGTCGAAGCTCGGTCTCGATGTCGTCGATCGTTCTAGCTGGTGCAAGGTTCAGATGTTCGAGCGTCAGCGCGCCGGCGATCAGTTGAACCTGGGCGTCGTTCAGCCCGGGCAGCACGGTGGCGCCATGCGCATCGAGCACCATCGTCTGTGCGCGCCGCAGGCGCTTGACCTCGCGGTTGGAGCCGACCCGAAGGATCTGATTGCCGCGGACGGCAACGGCCTCCTGGATCCCGGCGCCGCCGCCCGGATAGACCTTGCCGTTGACGATGATGAGATCGACGGGGCCGCTCGCATCGTCACGCTGAGCGCCGACGATAAGGCCCGCAATGAAGGTTGCCCCGACGATGACAGCAACCAGTATGGTGGTCAGGCGCGTCGCCATTTACGAGCATAGAGTAGCATTTAGGGCGCTTTAAGAGGAGGCGAAAGATGAGCGTGCTGGTTAGTACCGATTGGGCGAAGGATCACTTGACGGACCCCAAGGTTCGTATCGTCGAGGTCGACGTTGACACTTCTGCCTACGATCAGGGCCATGTGCCCGGCGCCGTCGGCTGGAACTGGACGACGCAGCTCTGCGACACGCTGGTGCGCGATGTGATTCCGAAGAAGAAACTGGAAGAGCTTCTCGGCAATTCCGGCATCGACAACGACACCACCGTGGTCCTCTACGGCGACAACAACAACTGGTTCGCCGCGTGGGCATTCTGGCAACTGAAGCTCTACGGCCATCAGGATGTCCGCATCATGGACGGCGGCCGCAAGAAGTGGCTCGCCGAAGGCGGCGAACTGAGCACCGAGGCGGCGAACCCGCCGCGAAAAACCTACCAGGCGAAGGACGCCGATAACTCGATTCGGGCGTTCCTGCCCGAGGTGCAGGAGGCGGTGAAGAAGCAGAGCGCAGCGCTCGTTGACGTGCGCAGCCCGGCGGAATTCACCGGAGAAATTCTGGCGCCTCCGGGCCTTCCCGAAACCTGTCAGCGCGGCGGCCATATTCCCGGCGCGAAGAGCATGCCCTGGGCCAAGCTCGCCAACGACGACGGCACGTTCAAGACGCCGGTCGAAATCAAGGCGCTGTATGACGGTGTGGGTGTCAAGGGGGACAAGCCGATCATCGCGTACTGCCGCATCGGCGAGCGCTCGAGCCACAGCTGGTTCGCACTGAAGTATCTGCTCGGGTACAACAACGTGCGGAACTACGACGGTTCGTGGACCGAATGGGGCAACCTGGTCGGGGCGCCCGTCGAGAAACCCTAATTGCCCGCCCTTGAAAATCTATGAAAGCCGAAGACTACACCGAGCGCAACGAGACGATTGACGGCTGGCCGATTCACATCGTCACGTACCGCGTCGGAGAGAAGTACTACTGCTCGATTGACAACGTCGACCCCGGCGCGCGCTTTGCGCGCGCCGAGGGCACGACCCGGGAAGACGTCGAGCGCGTGGCGCTCGAGAAGGCCAGGAAGTATCTGGGCCAGACCCGCCGGTTTCGGCCGACAGGTAATCAATCTCACAATCTCACAATCGGCGAATACAGCGAAGCTGCTAAGGCCGGGTCATCGCGCGTGCCAGTGCTCGTTCGGTGAAGACCGAGACCATGGCTCGACGGTATTCGGCGCTCGCATGAATGTCCGAGTTCAGGTCGACCAGGCTGGCCCCCGCGAGGCGGGCTGCCGCCTCGATGCTCGGCGGTGACGGCGGTTGTCCCAGAAGCGCGGCTTCGACGTCGGTCAGGCGTGTGGCGTGTGAACCGGCGCCGGTCAGTCCGATGCGCGCGGCCTGAATCACTCCATTGTTCACCGCGATCGCTGCGGCCACTCCGACGATGGCAAAGTGCGACGCGCGCTGATACAGCTTGGCGTACGCCGCCGATCGTACCGGCGTGAACTGCACGCCCACGATAATCTCGTCGGCCTCGAGATCGACGGTGAACAGACCACGGAAGAAATCCTGCGCTCGCACGGCTCGCGGACCGCGCGCGCTCCTGATCTGAATCTCGGCGTCGAGCGCGAGCAGCGCAGCCGGGTAGTCGGCAGACGGATCGGCATGCGCGATGCTGCCGCCAAGCGTGCCGCGATTACGGACCTGCGGGTCGCCAATCGACGCGGCGGTTTCGGCCATCAGCGGGCACTCCTGCAGAAGGAGGGCCGATGTTGCGACGTCGTGATGAACCGTGCCTGCACCAATCTCGATTCTGCCCTCCTTCCTGCGAATGCCGGAGAGCTCCGGAATGCGGGCGATGTCGATGAGAGCGCCGGGCTGGCTGAGCCGCAGCTTCATGACGGGAATCAGGCTATGGCCGCCGGCGATGAGCTTGCCTTTGCCGTTCGCTGCGCGCAGCTTCCCTAGAGCATCATCGACTGAAGTGGCGCGGCTGTACTCGAATGCCGTCGAGATCACGACTGGCCTCCCTGAATGATGCGCCACAGTTTTTCGGGCCGAAGCATCATGTCGATGTGCTTGACGCCGAACTCGCTAAGCGCGTCGACTGCGGCGGCCACGATGCAGGGCGTGGAGCCGAGCGTGCCGGCTTCGCCGATGCCCTTGGCGCCCTGCGGGTTGACGGGCGTGGGCGTGCACGCAGCAGTCAGCTCGAACCGTGGAAAATCGATCGCGCGCGGCAGTGCGTAATCCATGAAGGAACCAGTCACGAGCTGTCCCGATTCGTCGTAGACCACTTCTTCGATCATCGCCTGCCCGATGCCCTGGGCCAGCCCGCCGTGAATCTGTCCCTCGACGATGAGCGGATTGATGCGATTCCCCGCATCGTCCACGGCCACGAGTTTGAGCAGTGTCGGTTCGCCGGTCATTCGGTCGATCTCGATCATCGCGATGTCGCAGCCGAACGGATAGGTAAAGTTGGACGGCTCGAAAAATGCTTCGGCGCTGAGTCCGGGTTCCAGACCTTCTGGAAGCGGCACCGGCACATACGCAAAAGCCGCGACGCTGGCAAAAGGCTTTGCCGAAGACGGCGAGCCTTTCACAGCGATCGTGCCGTTGTCGAAGACGAGGTCGTCTTCGTGCGCTTCAAGCATGGCTGCGGCGAACTTCGCCATCTTCGACTTGACCTTGGCCCCGGCCATCTGCAGCGCGGCTCCACCGACTGCCTGTGAACGGCTGCCGAACGTGCCGATGCCCTGTTTCACGACGGCGGTATCGCCGTGCACGATCGTGACGTGCTCAATCGGCACACCAAACTCGTCGGCAATCATCTGGGCGAATGTCGTCTCGTTGCCCTGGCCGTGTGGAGACGCGCCGGTTGCGGCGGTAATGCGCCCGTCGCGTTCGACGGTCACCTGCGAATATTCCCACCCGCCCGTTCCCATCGCCGAGGAAGGGCCCATGCCACAGACCTCGACGTACATCGCCAGGCCGAGGCCGACGAGCCGGCCCTGTGCACGTGCCGCATCGCGCTCGGCCTTCAACTGTTCCCATCGAGCGCTCTCGAGCGCGATGTTGAGCGCGTTCTCGTAGTCACCAGAGTCGTACTCGGCGCCCATCTGCGTCTTGAACGGAAACTGGTTCGGCTGGATGAAGTTTTTCCGGCGGAGATCGGCCGGGTCCATCTTCAATTCTCGGGCGAGCATGTCCATGGCGCGCTCGACGAAGTAGGTGGCCTCCGGCCGGCCGGCGCCGCGATAGGCATCGGTCGGCGTTTTGTTGGTGAAGACCTCGGTCAGCGTCGCGCGGACCGCGGGGATGTTGTAGGTCGCGCTGGCCATCAGCTGCGTGAGCGTCGGGATATCGGCCGTAAACAGCAGGTTGTAGGCGCCGATGTCGGCGATCAGCCGCAGCTTCAGGCCGAGTACCGTTCCGTCACGCTTCGCAGCCAGTTCGACGTAGCCGATAATGTCGCGCCCATGATTGGTCGCGGCGAAGGCCTCGGATCGGTCTTCGATCCATTTCACGGGAATACCGAGGCGCTTCGAGACGGCCGCGGCGACGTACTCTTCACCGTAAATGTTGATCTTGGCGCCGAAGCCGCCGCCGACTTCGGGCGCGATCGCACGCACCCGATCCTCGCCGAGCCCGAGTTGCGACGCGATGAACGTGCGCAGGATATGCGGGTTCTGGGTCGACGACCAGATCGTCAGCGTGCCTTTGCCTTCCTCGTAGTGCGCGACGACACCGCGCCCCTCCATGGCAGATGGCGCGAGCCGCTGGTTCATCATCCGTTGTGAGATGACGACCTCGGCCATCCGAAACGCCTGGTCGATGGCGGAGTCATCCACTTCACGGGGGTTCGTCACTCCCGTGCCGCTCGGGACATGCAGCGCAATGTTGTTGGGAAACGCGGAGTGAAGCACGGCCGGCTTTCCCGTCATCGCGATCTCAGGATCGACAACGGCCGGCAACATGTCGTAGGTCACCTCGATGGCGTCGGCCGCGTCACGTGCCACGTAGCGATCGCGGGCCACCACGACCGCGACCGGTTCGCCGACATAGCGCACGGTATCGACCGCGACCGCCCGATGCTCCGGCGACGGGTGGGGTGTGCCGATCGGCATGGGCTTCAGGACCTCTGCGATTTGCGCGCCGGTGAAAACGGCTTCGACGCCATCGATCGTCTCCGCTGCGCGCGTATCGATGTCGAGTATGCGTCCATGCGCCATCTCGCTGCGCTTGAATGCCAGATACTGCATCCCGACGAGCGCGATGTCGTCGACATAGGTAGCGCGCCCTTGAATGAGGCGAGGATCCTCGCGTCGCTTGACGCGCTGACCGACGAGCTTGGGCAGAACGGGAGTCGTGGCCATGAATCAGCTCTGCTTTGCGGCGTTCTGGATTGCGTTGACGATGTGCTGATAGCCGGTGCAGCGGCAGAAATTGCCGGAGATCCCCTCGCGAATCTCGCGCTCTGACGGGTTGGGATTGTCTTCGAGCAGCGTGACCGCCGCCATGATCATCCCCGGCGTGCAGTAGCCGCACTGGAGGCCGTGCTCCTCCCAGAACCCTGTCTGCAGCGGATGCAACTGGCCCTCCGGAGCGAGCCCTTCAATCGTCGTGACCGTCGAGCCGTCTGCCTGTACGGCGAAGACGGTGCAGGACTTGGCGCTTCGTCCATCGATGAGAACCGTGCAGGCGCCGCACTGGCTGGTGTCGCAGCCGATGTGTGTGCCCGTCAGTCGCAGTTGGTCGCGGAGGAAGTGGACGAGCAGCAGGCGGGGTTCGACGACCGCCTTCCGAACCTTGCCGTTGACGGTGAGCGATATCTGGGCCATCGGGCTCCTTATGAAAAACGCCCTAGCCTACTTCAAAAGCGCATGGTCACGTAACTCGTTCAGCGCCGCGCGGCGCTCGGCTGTGTCGATGAGGGGAAATGTGTCGAGGACATGCGCGAAATCGTCCAGGGTCAGCCCGTAACACGCAGCCGCGAGCGCCTGCAGGCGCGCGTAGTGGTGCGACGACCATCGAGTGGTGAGCCGGTGCGACAGCCCCACAATGTTCTCGAACGCGGGCGAGTCACCTGATGGCTTCGGTACCCGCAGCGATTCGACAGTTGCCGACCCGAGGTGCGTCGTCATGACCTGCCGCGCCAGATAGTTCGCCACGTAGCTATTGAGCATCGCGCACAGGAACGCCTGATTGTCTGCCGAAAGGCGCGTCTTCAGGCAGAAGAGCGAGTGCGTGGTGACGACGCCGGGCGGCAACACCGCGGCGATGAGCGACAGTCGGTTGGTCGAGCTCGCGACGTCGCGATATGCAAGACGCGCGCGGCCAAACGTGGCGGCGTCGAGCAGTTTTTCCGCCGCACGTGCCGAGATTCTGAGCGTGGAGCGATCCACGTGCACGGCGAACGGTTCGATGTGCTTGCCTTCGAGCACGGGCAGACCAGTACGTCCTGAATGAAAGTGGATGCGGTCGTCCGTGGCGTTGAGCTCGCGTCCGAACTTGACGCTCCAGCCGTCCGCGGCGTCGAGCCGCGGGATCGCATGAACGATTTGTTCGAGGATGCGCAGGTCCGTCGCGGTCCGCAGCTCTGGTATCGCCAGCTTCTCTTTGTCGAGCGCGGCGATAAACGACGGCGTCAGCGTGATGGGATGCGACGGTGTGACGGGGCGGTCGCCCGTATCGGGGATCGTCTCGAGCTCTGCGGCTTCGTCGATGCCGAAGCGGCACGAGATCCGATCGGTCGGTTCGCCCTTTGTTGCCGTGCAGACGAGAAACCGGACGCTGCGGTGAATCGGGAAGATCGCTCTGCGATTGTCGAAACCGCTGATGGTGTCGATGTTCGTGCGCGTCAGCAGCAGACGCCGAAGGGGCGCCGATGTGTGGTCGGTTGCGAATCCGGACGGCAGCACAAGGCCGATGCGGCCGTCGCGTCGGGTCAACGTGAGCGCGCGCTCGAGAAAGATCTGGTATCGGTTGATGTGTCCCGCGCCCTGGTGCCGATACACGCCGGAACAGCGAAAGAACGTCTTCTCGGCCCCACCTGCGCGCAGCATGTCCCACGGAGGGTTCCCGAGCACCGCGTCGAAGCCGCCGTTGGGCAGCGGCTGGCCCTCTTGGTCGAAATAGACCTCTGGAAACTCGAACATCCAGTGGAAGAAACGGTGCGTGCGCCCGATTTGGCCGGCCTCGTCCAGCAGTGGTGTCGAGAAATGCTCTGGAAGGCTGCATCGGCCGGTCCGGATCTTGTCTGCAAGCGATGCGAAGACCGCCGAATCGGGCGTCCGTTCGGGGTCTGGCCACATCCAGCAGGCGCACCACAGATCCGCAAGAGTTCGCCATTCTGTGGCAACACGCAGCCGGTTGAGCCGCTGCTCCTTTTCCCGTACGACGTCGGCTGTATCGTCGTGCGTCTCGGCAAGCCATCGACGTTCGGCCACAGCCCGCGCAAGCGAGAGCTCGAGGTCTGCATCGGTGAAGAGCGGCATGTCCGGGCTGCGAGGAGGGCGGCAGCCGGCGCTAGGCGGTTGACGGACAAGATCGAGCGGCGATGCTCCCAGCAGACTGTTGCCGCACATGAGGTGGTGATCGAGAAACGTGAGCGGCTTGTTCGCCGACAACGTCGCCAGCCACAACGAGAGCCGCGCCAGTTGAACCGCCGTGGAATTGAGATCGACGCCGAACAGGCAGCGCTGTGCGACGAGGCGTCTGAACGCTGCGCGGTCGGTTTCGTCGATGTCCCCTTCGTGCACTGTGCCTTCGGCGAGAAGCGCCCGCTCGTATGCGCGCGCAAGGTAACGGCACGCCGTCACGAGAAACGCGGCGCTTCCCATGGCAGGGTCGACGATACGGAGGCGCAGAATGCGCTCGCTGGCGGCGCCCTCCACGAGCGGGTGCAACGTGCGACGCACCACGAAATCGGTGATCGCCTGCGGCGTGTAGAACGATCCGCTCGATTTTCGAGCGCCACCACCCCGCCGGAAGACAATCTGATTCCGGCTGGAGTCGGCGAAAGCGGGCTCGTAGTCGAGCACACTCTCATAGACGGCACCAAGCTGTTCAACTCCCAGGTCTCGATAGTCGATGCGCGCTCCCGGCCGGGTCGTCGACACGGCCAGCAGCGCCAGGCGCGCCGCCTCGTCGTCGACACCGCACGATTCGGCAATGGGGGAGCGTGCTGGCGAGAACAGCCGCCCGTTGAATGGCGGCACAACCAGGCTGCCAGCCCGGCATCCCTTATGCGCAAGTCGGGAAATGGCCTGAAGCGTTTCCCACAACCCGCGCATGGGGACGTGACGCTCGGCCTGGTCGCGGAGCGATTCGATGGTGTAACTCTCCCGGTAAAGAGGATGCCAGTTGGGTACGAGCCCGCGCGATTCGGCGAACATCAGAAACAGCAGCCGGTAGACGACCGTCAACGATTCGTCGAGCAATCGGGAAAGCTCGTGCCGGCCGCATTTGTTGAGCGCGCCAAGCAGATGCTGAACGGCGTCGACGACGCCGAACCTGAGCGACCGGCTGACGGCCTGTCCGTGACGCGCTGACGAACGAATCACCTGGACGACGAGCGAAGGCTCGCCGGTAACTTCGCGAAAGGCTTCGTCGCGAAAAACTCCCCAGAAGACACGGAAGGTCGGCTGACAGGCCATCGTCTGCTCGAGATCGAACTGAAGGTGCGCGCGCGAGTACGTGCGCTGAGTGTCGACGAGGCGCCATTCACGCCCGTTCGTGCAGAAGACCCACGGAGCATGGAGTCCGATTCCGCTGCGGACCGCCAGACGCCATACGCGGTCGAGCGAGACGTTCCACGTTGCCGCGAACAGGAGCAAGCGGTTGCCCGCGCCATTCAGAATCGCGTGCAGTGTGCCGTCTTTGTCTACACTGGGCGTGCCCACGCTGAAGCCGAGGTGCTCTGCGAGCGGAGCCGCGGCGACATCCCATATGACTCGCACGCTCGAGGCAGGCCCGAGCTGCGTAGATGCAGCGCGCCACCATCGCGTCACTGATTGATATGCCGCGCCGGCCTCGGCTTCGCCAAGCCGGCCGGCAAACTCCTCGTGCAAAATGCGCTCGGCGAAGTGATGCGAGACGAGGGACCCGCTCAGGCCAGTCAGCATGTAAACAGGAGCAGCACAATTTCCGGATCGTCCGGAGCCAATACGCGCGAGTCGCCCGCGAGCCGATCTCTAAAGGCGTCGCTGTCGCGTTGAACGGCATCGCTCTGGTACCGCAAAGCGGATTGCTGTTTCAACGCCCGGCTGTCGAAGAGTCCCGCCTGCACCAGCGGTTCCAGGCGGACGCCGTGGCTGGCAATGTGGTACTCGCGCGCGAGTGCGCGTGCGGCCCACTGGGCAGAGTCGCGTGCGATGGTCTCTTCGCGCGCTCGCAGATGCTGGCCCGCGGCCTGGATGAGAGCCGGACGCAGTGAGGTGACGAGGGCCTCGGCTGTGGCTCGTACATTTCGCCGTACGAGGCGACGCTGCGTCACGTCGAAGCGCACGCCGATCGCGATGAGAGCATCTTCGACGAATCGCCCCGCACCAGACACGATTCGAAGGCGCATGAAAGCGATGAGATGTTTGCGAAGTCCGCTGTTACGAAACGCCACAACGCTGACAGGCACCAGGCCCTCTGGAATGATCATCCGGTCCGTATCGACGTCGCGAGCCGCCACAAGGCGATGCGCCTCGTCCCTTGCGGCATCGCGCACATCCGCGCTGGTTGTGTTGGCCGGTTCGATGTTTGGTCTGGGAGCCGGTTCAGACCGATCGATCACGCATGCGGCCAGTTCGATCTCGCTCATGCGGATTCGATCGAGGCGCCGCAGAAGGCCGGCCAGGACCTCGCCCTCCGCTGTGCCCGCGGCAAACAAGTTGATCGCATGTACAGTGCGCGTCTGGCCGATGCGATCGACACGGCCGATCCGCTGCTCGAGGCGAATCGGGCTCCATGGAAGCTCGAGATTGACGACGAGGCGGCAGTGGTGCTGAAGGTTCAGCCCGTGGGAGCCCGCATCGGTCGCGAGCAGCAGATCGGCTGCGCCGGTCGTGAATGCTGCGATCGACTCCCGGCGTTCCTGGGATGTCTGACCGCCGTGGAGCAGTGTCGCGCGTCTGAGCGATCCGATCGCAGATTCAATCGCCTGAAGGGTGTCGCGATATTCAGTAAAGACGATGACCGGCTCGCGGACACGCCGCAGGATTCGACGCAGCGCATGAAACTTCCGCTCGTCCATTGCGGCGCGCCGCGCCGCCTGGACGAGACCCTCGAGTACGGCGCGCTCCTCGTCTGCCCGGTCGAATGCCGGCAGGCTGGGCAGCAGAGGCTGGTCGGAATCCTCCGTGTCGCCATCGAACGGGAGTGTAGGTTGTGACGGCGAGTCGACCTGCGCGTCCAGGCCAGCGACGCGGCGTTCGAGCGACCGCAGGAGCGAGTGAGCGCTCGAAAACGCGCGCTTGGCGAGCACCAGGGCGACCAGCTGTGCGTCCTGTCGACCGGCGGTGCGCGAGATCGCCCAGAGCCGGGCCAGATATCCGTCGAGTTGCCGGTGCATCTCAATCGCGTCCGGCGTCTGGTGCACCGGAAGCAGATGCGCGCGCCGCTGCCGGGGAAGGCCGGCCTGCTCGCGTGTGCGGCGGAACAGGAGAATCGACTCCTCACCGTCGAGTTGTCCGAGCTCGCAGAGGGCGCGATAGGCCTGCTCATCGCCGGCGTGCGGAGTACCGGTGACGAGCACCAGGTGCCGAGCGCGAGCGGCGACCGATCGTACCGCCTCGTATCGCAGCGACGCGAGGTTGGCCTGGTGCGCCTCGTCGACGATGACCAAATCCCACAGTTCTGCAGCCACCGATCGAAATACTTCGGGCTGCTTGATGAAGTCGATTGACGTGATGACGACCGATTCGAGCGTCCACGGATTCACGCCGTACGGGAGAGAGCCCGCGAGCAGCGAGAGCGACGCCGCGTCGATGACGCTCGATGAAATGTCGAAACGCTGGCGCAGCTCGTCGGCCCACTGCTGGCGCAGTCCCGGCGGCGTGATGATGAGAGCACGATCGCACCAGGAGCGCTGTCGCAGCTCTGCGAGCATCAGGCCTGCCTGTATCGTCTTGCCCAGACCGACCTCGTCCCCCAGAAGGAATCGTGACGCGCGTCCTTGAATCAGGGCGAGTGCGGGTTCGAGCTGAAACGGCAGGATGGAGATGGCCGCGCGTGGTACCGCGCACAGCTGCCCGTGCACCCGTTGTCGCGACAGGCGGGCGCGGAAGAGGCGCCTCCACCGTTGCCGGGTGACGGCGCGAATGCGCGATGCTGGATGGGAAAGCGCGGGACGGTCGAACGGCAGCAGCAACCTGCACTGCTGTGGCACGAGGGAGGACTCCGCACTCGCAAGCGTGAGCAGAGTGGAATCGGCAAACGCCTCTGCCTTTTCAACGACCCATCGTCCACCGCGCACGGTGACGCGGTCGCCGGCTGTCAAGCGCACGTCCGGCTCATCGCAACGCGCGTGCCGCCGGATCGCGGGACACAGAGCACGCAGAGAAACGAAGAGAACACAGAGAATTTCGTTCAAAATTCCTCTGTGTTCTCCGTTCTTCTCTGTGGTCTCTGTGTCCTACGGCGCCTTCAGGATGGCAATTGTTGCGCCCAGGTGCGACTTGGGATCGTCAAAAAATTCCACCACGAGCGGATGCCGATCGAGCGCCTGCTGCGCGATGCCGCGCTGCACGCCGCGTCCGCGCCCGTGAATGAGCCGCACCTCGCGCAGCCCGGCGGCATGTGCCTCATTTATGTACTCCTCGATGAGCGACGGGATGTCGCGTGGCGCGAACGCATGCAGGTCGAGCGCGCCTTCGATGGGGATCCGCAGCGGGTCTCGATCTTGCACCGTGCTCAGGTGGTTACGGGCTTTTCGTAGCGCGCGGTCACTTCGGTCTTGATGCCGCCGCGGACGGAGAAGTCGCCGACCACCGTCATCCGGCGGGGCTGGCAGACTTCGACAAGATCGTCAAGAATCTGATTTGTCACGTTTTCGTAGAAAATGCCTTTGTTGCGGAACTCGATTAGGTAGTATTTGAGGGTCTTCAACTCGACGCACAGCCGATCGGGCACGTAGACGATGCGAATCTCGCCGAAATCGGGGAGACCGGTTTTGGGACAAACCGATGTGAACTCAGGACATCGGATGGCGATCTCGTAGTCGCGGTTGGGCTGAGGGTTGGGAAACGTTTCGAGGGTCGTGCTTGACATGATCGAAAAATTCTAGCATCTATGGGCAGAAACAGGCCGAAACCGCGCCCTTCACGATTTGACACTGTGCGGAGCGCGCGCTAGGATACGGCGTTTTTTTCTCTTCGTAATCCGCGAGTGCTGTCGCGCGCATTGGCACTCGCGGCCTTACCACGCGCGCTCAAGTCAGGGGGACGCCGATGGCGGACGCCCGCAGAATGGGCAAGTCGGAACTCTTCTCACACTTCGCCGAGCGGTTCGAAGTGAAGCGGACGCAGGCTCGCGAATTTTTCGATGAGCTCACGACGCTGGCCGAGAAGGAATTGAAGCGGTCGGGCGAATTCGTGCTGCCCGGGATGGTGAAGCTGGTCAAGCAGCATCGGAAGGCCCGGATGGGACGCAATCCTGCAACCGGCGAAGCAATCAAGATCCCGGCGAAAACCGTCGTGAAGGCCAGGATCGCGAAGCAGCTGAAAGACGCCGTTCTGCCGCGCAAGTAGCGACGCGAGAGCAGGGTAGAGGACACAGAGAGCTCCCCCTCTGTGTTCTCCAGGTTTTCCTTGCGGGTGCGCGGCCTTCGATCAGGCAGCCGCGATGCGCGCGAGCACCCTGCTGTAGATCGTCGCAGGCATCAGCCGCGCCATTCTCCACTCCAGATCGCCCAGAGAGCTGCCGTCGACAATGATGCGATCACCGGGGCCGAGCATCAGCTCGGAGCTGTACCGCTGCGTCCCGCGCGGTGTGGTGGCCTCGAAGTACTTGACGGGGTAGACCTGCCCTTCGATTTCGATGCCGCCCGTCTTGATGAGTCTTCTCGAGATCATGAGTTCTCCTTCTGTATCTGCGTCTCTACGAATCTGCGAATTCACAACGTCCTCTATCCTGCGGCTGCAACCACCGCGACGGGGCGCTGCGCCACCGGGAAGCGCATCGTGAACGTCGTGCCTTTGCCGAGCTCGCTCGCGACGGTTATCGTGCCGCCGAGCTGCTC
Organism: Vicinamibacterales bacterium; assembly: GCA_963782595.1. Lineage (GTDB taxonomy): Bacteria > Acidobacteriota > Vicinamibacteria > Vicinamibacterales > JAMQPK01 > JAMQPK01. The sequence goes on from CAWAKJ010000001.1 coordinate 1,265,330, forward strand.
GACGATGCGTTTGGTGATGGCCAGTCCCAGCCCAAGCCCGCGTTTCTTGGTCGTCACGAAGTCGTCGAAGATGGCACCGAGGCGTTCGGCCGGAATGCCCGAGCCCGAGTCGCTGACGCTCACTTCCACCTTGTCGCGATCCCGTGAGGTGGCAATCGTCACGCGCCCGCCCGGCTGTGTGGCCTGAATGGCGTTGGTGATGAGATTGCGGTAGACGCGGCCGAGCGCGAACACGTCTCCCTCGATGATGACGGGTTCGCTCGCAAACTTCGCCTCGAGCGCGATGCCCGACTCGTCGGCGAATCCGCGCATCGATTCCACGATATCGGCGACCGAGCGGTTGATATCGACCGGGAAGCGCTCGACCGGAGCCGGCCGCGCGACATTGCGCAGGTCGTCGAGCACCCGCTTCAACGTGTCGATCTCGCGATCGATCGTTCGCGTGAACGTCTGGCGGTATTCGGGGTCGTCGAAGACGCGGACGATGAGCTTGCAGCTGTTGCCGATGTTCTGAACCGGGTGCGAGAGGTCGTGCACCAGGCCGGCGGCCATGCGGCCGAACATCGCCTGGCGCTCTTTCTTCCGGACGTCTTCTGTGAGCTCGACGAGCTTGTCGGCCATGCTGTTGAAGGCGTCGCCGAGCTGCCGGAACTCGTCCTTCGACGTGATAGTGACGCGCTCTTCGAGCCGGCCTTCGGCGACCGCGTTCGTGCCCCGCATCAGCTCGAAGATCGGCCGGATGAACGACCGGCCGAAGAAGTAGCCGACGCTGACGGTGACGAGCAGGGCGAAGCCGATGATGAACGCGAGCTGTGCGGTCAGTTGATCGGCCACCGCATAGGCCTCTTCGCGCGGCTGCTCGACCATGACGGTCCAGCCGAGCGGCTCGAGCGGCGCGGCCACACCGAGCATCGGGACGCCGTTTTCAGAAGGGTATTCGAGCGAGGCGGTCGCGGTGTCGCGCTGGCTGCGCACCAGACTGACGAGCGGCTGCGTCGCGAGATTGTCGCCGCGGGCGACGCGGGGCTTCTCATTCGAGTTCCCGTGAGCGATGAGCAGGCCATCCTTGGCAACCACGAGCGCATATCCCTGGTCGCCCACGCGGATCCGATCGACCATCCGCCACATCTCTTCGAGGCTGATCTCGCCGACGAGCGATCCCGCGCTCTGTCCGAACTGGTTTTGCTTGATACCGACAACCGCTCTCGGTAGGAAGTCATCATCAATCCCGATTGGCGAGAGCGTGATATTCGGGCCGAAGCTTGTGCCCGATTGCGGAAACTGGGCCTTTGACTCACCCACGCGACTCGATGCTACCTGCGAACCGGCGGCGTCAAAGAGAGAGATTTCCCGGAACTCAGGGAAGTCGAGCACCGCATTTTTCAAAATGCGATCCTGTTGCCATTGTGCAAGGTTCGTATCGCCGAGGTTGCCAGCGACCGACTGGAGAATATCGACGTTCGTCTGAACGTAGAGACCGATTTGTTCGGCGACACGTCGCGCGACGTTCTCGTTGCCGGCAATCACAGACCGTCGAGTAGCGTCGCGAAGAGAGAAGATCGAGACGGCTCCGTATACGAGCAGCGGCAAAATGCCTGCGGCGGCTAAGAGAAACACGAAGCGCGAGGTGATTCGTTTCAATTACTGATCCTTCCGACGGTGTCGTCGAGTTGCCAATCGGCAATCGTTGGAAGGATGTCCGTTCCCGGTGGAGCGATGACCTGGAACCGTTTACTTACCGCACGGCTCGTTTCACCCAACGCCAGGAAGATTGCAGGTGGGTCATCAAGGGTCTCCAACTGAAAATCCCTGAAGGCATCCCGATATTCAGTTTCGTTGGGGGCTTGTCGAATACGCTCGAGAGCTTCATCAACCTTCGCGTTCTTATATCGCCAGGTGTTGAGCTTGCTCTGCGAATGCCAGAAAAAATACGGGCGGGTCGGGCTGTTTCCGACGATGAAGTCAGTCAGCACGGCATCGAAGTCTCCTGACCCCATGCGTTTATTGAATTCGTCGACCGAAACCGCCTGAAGCCGCATATCGACACCGATTTCGGCCAGGTTTCTTTGAACCAGCAATCCCATTCGCTCCCAAAGAGCGAAGTTCTCTGGCAAGAGACAAGTGAATCGGAATCGAGATGGCGCACGCGCTTCAGCTGTCGTGACCGGCAGCTTTGCTGAATCGAGAAGAGCCGTGGCCCGCACAGGATCATGCGAGAGACTCGGAACAGTCGGATCGAACGCCCAGTGCTCGGGCCATGCCGGGCCGCTCGTGCCTACACCGTGCTCTCTGAACGCTCGACGAATGATCGCATCTCGATCGATCGCGTAGTTCAGTGCGCGTCGAACCTGCGGATTCGCGAACTCTGGCCGGGCCGAGTTGAGAATAACCCCGTACGCGTAATTTCGCAGAAATCGAAAAACGGTGACCGATGATTCCCCTTGCACAAACTCGACAACTTCGGGGCCAACCTCGTAGAGAAAGTCAACTTCTCCACGCATCATCGCTGCCCATGCCGTTCGCACCGTCGGGTACGACTTGAGCGTGATTCGATCAATTGCTGGCTTACCTCGATAGTAGTTTTGAAGTGCCGTCATGACGACCTCGTCCTCCGAGGTCGACGTAGTCACGAAGGGACCCGTCCCGACGACCTTACCGGATTCACTTCGCTTCGTAATTGCGACGCCGAGATCGTCTAGAAGGAACGTGGATCGATTGCGAACCCGTATCAGCAATTCGTGAGTACTTGGAGCATCGATCGCAACAATATCGGATAGTCCCGGCAAGAAATCGCGATCGGCGGTCTTCATTGAGCGCTCGAGAGAGGCTCGAACCGAGGATGCGTCGACGGGGCTGCCGTCATGGAAGAACGCATTGCGCCTTAGACGAATGGTCCACGTCAAGCCGTCAGAGGACTCGCTCCACGCCTCAGCCAGGCGAGGATGAGCACGGCCGTCACGTGCGAGGTAGCCCAGGCCTTCTAATGTGAGCAGCCGAGCCGCCTGCGTCGCTCCATTCAAGGGAGCGGTCCCGGTTTGGAATGGAAAACCTATCGAAAGGGTGACGGGAGCGGCAACTGACGGTTGCGCGGTACCGCTATCAGATGTTGAACAGTTCGTCGAAATGACGACCGACAGAAGCAGCAGACACAGGGTGCTGCCTGATTGACTTGCACGGTTGAATCGCTTAGCCGAGTCCATCACGCTCCCACGCCGGATACCTAGAAAGGCTGGTGGTGGTTGGCCACCGCCAGCCTCTCGACATCTGGAATGCCGGCAGTCGAAGAGCTTTTCGTCGGAAATACACTCAACTTTTGGCGATTTCCTACTTCTGCGGCGCGGGATCGCCTGAATCGACGAGCCACGGGCAGAAGTTCTGGGGCTTCGCGCTCTCTTTGCCGGACTTGATGACTTTGATCTTCGCCATATATTGTCTCCTAAGACGCGCTGGCCGCTTCATGCGCCAGCGAAATGAGTGCCGATTCGAAGGCTGGCTTGTGACATGTCGGCATATTCATGTCCCCAAGCTCGGTGTGCGAGGCGACCGAACAGCCCCCGGCGCACACCGGAATAAACGCGCAATCACCGCACTTGTGCCACGCCGACAGGTGCTCGAACCGCTCCGCCGCCGACATCCGCCAGCTCTCCTGGCGATCGTCGATGTGCCCCGTCGAGAGCGTGGGCTCGCCGGTAAAGCCAGGGCATGCGTAGGTGGAGCCGTTCGGACCGATCGTGTAGGCGTGACGCTTGTGGATTTCGCACGGGCCCATGTGGACGCCGTCCACGGTCGGGAACCCGCGCTTCTTCGTTTCTTCCCGCAGATAGGAGAGCTGCTCGTCCACGAACTGGCAGGTGTCGCAGATGCTCGATCCGCCCGAGCCGGCCGCCGTCATGCACGTGCCGGCCAGCGGCTTGTCGCTGACGACCGTGAGCGGAATGATGTTTTTCGGCACCTGCCGCTCGCGAACAACCGGCTTGAACGCCACCTTCGCGAGCTTGTCGGCGAACTCCTGCTCTTTCAAAAAGTCCAGCAGAGCCGGATAGCTCGCGGCCGTATCGGCGTCGAAGTTGCCGCCCACCGCAATCTTCACCTTCCCGGCGACCCGGCGGACGTTTTCGATGATCCTGTCGAAGGTCCCCTGCCCGCCGCGCAGCGGCCGCATCTTGTTGTGGGTGTCCCGATCGCCGTCGAGCGTGACCTTGACGTAGCCGAGGCCGTAGGGCAGCAGGCGGTCCACCAGCTCTTCGCTGAGGAGCATGCCGTTGGTGATGATGCCGAGGGCGAGAGTGACCCCCCTCTTCTGGCAGGCCGCAAACGCCCGCTCGGCCTGGTCGTACACCACCGGCAGATTCAGCAGGGGCTCGCCGCCAAAGAACGTCAGCGTCAGGCGCTTCGGCTTCAGCTCGTCGAGCCGCTGCTCGATCCACGCCGACAACCGCGCGCTGTCGTCGAGCGACATCCGATCCGCGTGTTTGTTGTAGTCGCCGTGATCGCCCTGGAAGCAGTAATCGCAGGCGAAATTGCACTGCAGCGTCGTGAGCACCGTCACGCGCATCTGCTCGGTGTCTTCGCGGTAGTCGGTGAAGAACTTGTTCAGCGCTTCGGTGTCGGCCGAGCGGCTGGGCACGATGAACCCGTGCTCGGTCAGCGTTACCAGCGCCTCGCGCTGCTCGTCGTTCAGCCGATGTGGCTCGAGGGCCGCCGGATCGGCCGAGAGACAATCCAGAAGAGCCGCGACCTCGTCCGCAACGATGAGCTGCGCGTCGGTGAGGGTGTTCATCAGGAACACCTCGCCCCGGTCGGCAAGTGGGACACGAAGGTTGAACATCGACTGCTGCATAGTTCGACTAAATGGGGAAAGGTGACTCTTGGTAGTTAAGGGTCCGTTCGAGACCCGTAGCGTTCGTTCGGTTGCTTACAAAGCAACTGGCGTTCCATCACACTTGCACAGAAAAATCAGTACGGTAAATCTCTATGAACGAAGGACTTCGGCAGCGTACGACGCGCGCGTAAACCACGACTATTCGTGGGCAACGGCCAATCACTTGGCCGAATCGATTTCGAGCCCACCAAACTCCGACGCGATAACTGCCTTCAGAATCAATCAGTTGCGGTATGTGGCGGTGCCTTAGCCTGGGTGGCTAATTTTTTGGCCGGGGTGTGAGAGGTTGGGAGTGAAAAGCGACATCCCACGCGGGGGCTGGAGGTTCACGCGCCGCGAAGCTTCTTGGCGAGCTCGCGAATGTCCAGTCGATCCATCTTGAATTTCAAGGTGCTCAGGGGAATGCCGAGGTAGCGGGCCGTCGCTGTGACGTTCCATCCGGATTTCTCGAGCGCGCGTAGGATGAAGTTCCGCTCGAAGGTGTTCGTCGCTTCCTGGAACAGACTTTCGCTGCCCGACGAGACCCGGTCGAGCTGTGCGAAGTGAAACTCGAACGGCAGATCCTCGTCGGTGATCCATTCCTTGTCGCTGACCGCGACGAGCCGCTCGATCAGGTTCTCGAGCTCGCGGATGTTCCCCGGCCACCAGTAACTTGACAGGATCTTGAGCGTCGAGTCCGAAATGCCCTGAGTGCTCTTCCGGAAGCGGCCCTTGTACCGGTTCAGAAAGAACCGGGCCAGCTCGGGCAGGTCTTCGATGCGGTCGCGCAGCGGCGGCAGTTTGATGGGGATGACGTTGATGCGGTAGAACAGGTCCTCTCGGAAGCGTCCTTCCTTGACGGCCTTCTCCAGGTCGACATTGGTTGCCGCAATCAGACGAAAGTCGGTCTTGATGGGTTTCGCACCGCCGACGCGCTCGATTTCGCCTTCCTGAATCGCGCGCAGCAGCTTCGCTTGAAGCTCGAGGGGCAAATCGCCCACCTCGTCCAGAAACAGCGTGCCTCCCGAAGCCAGCTCGAACTTGCCGAGCTGCTGCTTCAGTGCGCCGGTAAACGAGCCGCGCTCGTGTCCGAACAGTGTGCTCTCCACGAGCTCGCGCGGAATCGCGGCGAGGTTGACGGCAATGAATGGCGCATCCGCGCTGCCGCTTTCCCGATGAATGAGCCGTGCCAGTAGTTCCTTGCCAGTTCCGCTTTCTCCCAGAATCAACACGGTCGCCGACAGCTTCGCCACCTTCTGCACCAGATCGACGATGTCTCGCGTCAGCTTGCTCGGCCCGACCACGAACTCCCGGTCGCCCTGGTCGGCGACCTGCGCGCTCAGCGTCAGGACCTGCCGGTTCAGATCCTGCCGTTCGCTGGCGTTGTGCACGAGCGAACGGATGGTTTCGTATTCGAAATCTTTCGTCGTGTAGTGATAGGCGCCGAACTTCATCGCCTGAACGGCGGTTTCGATCTCGGTGATCGCCGAAATCATGATGACTTCGATCAGGCTGTAGTTCTCCTTGACGATGCGCAACACGTCGAAGCCGCCGATGCCGGGCAACCGCACGTCGAGCAGCATCAGATCGATGTTCTCGCGGTTGAGGATCGCCAGCGCCGCCTCCCCGGTGGCCGCGCGCAGCACGCGATACTCGCGCACGAGGATGGCGTTCAACGTGTCACGCATCCCCTCGTCGTCATCGACGATGAGGACCGTTTTCGGCTTGGGGTGCATGGGAGAAATCACCGGCATTGTATAACCTTTCCCGCCTCCGCTTGCCCGATCAACACAGGCTTCGGCGTGGCAACGCGTCCCTCGACTATCGCTCGGGACGTCCTGAGCAACGTCGAAGGACGGAGCGCGCACGATGACGCGCGCGAAGGCGGGCGCTTGCTTGACACCCCTTCGGTGGCTCCAGTAAGTTGGCCAGTTCGGGCCTCTGAATGGGCATCAGTTGCGACTCATGACTGAGCAGCGCCCCGTGTTGGAGATCACATGGCGAACGAGTTCGACGTTGTCGTGATTGGCGCTGGAACCGGCGGCTACGTCGCGGCTATTCGCGCTTCGCAGCTCGGCTTGAAGACGGCCGTCGTCGAGAAGCAGAAAGCGCTTGGCGGGACCTGCCTGATCTGGGGGTGTATTCCAACCAAGGCACTACTCGAGCACGCGCACGCGCTCAAGGTGGTGCAGAACGTCAAGGAGTGGGGCGTCACGATCGGCGAAGGCGCCGTCGGCATCGACATGAACCAGGTGCAGACCCGGAAGGACAAGGTCGTCTCTGGCCTCACCAAGGGGGTCGAGTTTCTCTTCAAGAAGAACAAGATTGAGTGGATCAAAGGCGCCGCTGCTATCACCAGCCGGGGGAAGGTCGATGTCGTGGATGGCGATCGGCAGAGCCTGACCGCCACCAGGGAGATCGTGATCGCAACCGGGTCTACGCCGCGCAGCGTCCCAGGGGTCGAGATCGATCGCAAGCGCATCATCACGAGCGACGAGGCGATCGGACTGCGCGAGGTCCCGAAGTCCATGGTCATTCTCGGCAGCGGTGCGGTCGGTGTCGAGTTTGCGTCGATTTTCCGGCGTTTCGGCAGCGAGGTGACGATTATCGAACTGCTGCCCCGCATCGTGCCTGCGGAAGACGAAGCCGTTTCGGCAGAGTTGGCGAAGTCGTTCAAGAAGCAGGGCATCGCGATACACACTGGCACCAAGGTGACGAAAGCCGTCGCCGGCGCAAGCGGCGTGGAAATCGAGGCGCAGCTTCCTGATGGCAAGATGGAGACGTTCTCGGCGGAGTATCTGCTCGTGGCGACCGGACGCGGACCCGTGACGCAGGGAATGGGTGCCGAAGCCCTCGGCCTCACCATCGATCGTGGCTACATCGCTGTGGACAATCTGTTCCGCACGGGTGTCCCGGGCGTTTCGGCCGTGGGCGATGTCATCTCATTCGGTGCCGGCGGCAGGCCGCACCCGCAGCTTGCACACGTGTCGTCGGCCGAAGGCGTCATTACCGCTGAACGGATCGCGGGGCAGAACGCCAAGCCCATCAACTACGATCACGTGCCCGCTTGCACGTATTGCGACCCGGAGATCGGCAGTGTCGGATTGACCGAGCGCGAAGCCCAGGAGCGCGGCTACGACGTGCGCATCGGTACCTTCCCGTTCTTCGTGCTCGGCCGGGCGAAGATGGCGGGCGAGACGGAAGGGTTCGTGAAAATCGTGGCCGACAAGAAGTACGATGAAGTGCTGGGCGTGCATATGATCGGGCCGCGGGCGACCGAACTGGTGGCAGAAGCGACGCTGGCGCTCCGGCTCGAGTGCACCGTCGAGGAACTCATTCGAACGATTCACGCGCATCCCACGTTCTCCGAGGCGGTTGGCGAAGCGGCGCATGCCACGCACGGCGCGGCCATTCACATGTAACTTGTCATGGCAGATGGCAGATGGCAGATGGGCACGGTAAACGGCGAACGGTAAACGGAACATGGCCAAACAAGTTGTGATGCCGCAGATGGGCGAGTCGGTGGCCGAAGGCACCATCGTCCGATGGCTGAAGAAGGTCGGCGATGCCGTCGAGCGCGACGAGCCACTGTTCGAGATATCGACCGACAAGGTTGACGCCGAGATTCCCTCGCCGAGCGCGGGTGTGGTCAGCGAGATAAGGGTGAAAGAGGGTGAGACGGTCCCAATCAACACCGTGGTGGCCCTTGTGGATGAGACCTCCGCCAAGCCGGAGGCCGCGCCCGCCCAACCGGCAGCTGCACAGAAACAGGCCAAGCCCGCAGAACCGGTGAAGCCCGCACCCGCCTTCGCGGCCGACGCCGCTTCCGCCTCCGCCGCGGCTACGGCGGACAAGACGGCGGGCAAGCCCAGCGCACCCGTCGCACCTGTCGCACGCATCGCACCTGTCGCACCCATTGCACCTGTCGCACCCATTGCACCTAGTGCACCTATTGCACCAGGCGCACCTAGTGCACCAAGCGCACCCAGACTAGTGTGGTCAGCCGCCGAGGCGCGAAGCCTGCGACTGTCGCCGGTTGTGCGGAAGATTGCGCGCGAGCATCACATCGACGTGCGGAACATCGCGGGCAGCGGCGCCGGCGGGCGCGTCACGAGAGACGACGTCCTCGCTTACATCGACGCCGGCGCCCCCGCCTTCGCGCCGACTTCGCAGACCGCTACGGCGGGGCAAGCCCCTCCAACTGTGTCGTCAGGTCAGCAATTGCTGGCACCAAATCCTGGAGCGACCGCCGGGCTCGACCCGAGTAAGTACGAGCGCACGCCCATGAGCGTGATGCGCCGCAAGATCGCCGAGCACATGGTGCTGAGCAGGCGCATCTCGCCGCACGTGCACTCGGCGTTCGAAATCGACTTCACCAAAGTAGATGAGATTCGCAAAGCCAGGAAGAACGACTACGAGAAAGCCGGAGGCAAGCTCACTTACATGTCGTTCATTACGAAGGCCTGCGCAGAGGGCCTCAAGAAAGTGCCCATCGTGAACGCGTCGGTCGACGGCACCGACATCATTTATAAAAAAGAGATCAACATCGGTGTGGCAGTGGCACTCGAGTGGGGACTCATCGTGCCGGTGGTGAAAAATGTGGACACGATGAGCTTGCTCGAGATCAGCAAGAGCATCGCCGATCTTGCGGCGCGGGCGCGCGACAAGAAGCTGAAGCCCGACGATGTGCAGGGCGGCACATTCACCATCACCAACCCGGGCGTGTTCGGCGCGCTGTTTGGCATGGCCATCATCAGCCAGCCGCAGGTGGCCATCGTCGGTGTCGGCGCGGTCGAAAAGCGCCCGGTCGTCGTCGACGACACGATCACCATCAGGCTCCGGGCATACATGACGATCGGCTACGACCATCGTGTGATCGATGGTGCGATCGCGGACGAGTTCATGCAGGTCGTCAAGAAGATGATCGAAAACTGGGATCTGAAGGACGCTTAAAGTTCGTCGGGTTCGACTCTATCGCGGCTTTCGGCTCAAGAAATACAAGACTCCCGGCTGGGTGCCCTGTTCAACCACTTCGAATCCAGATGATTCGAGCGACGCTCGCCATCGGTTCGGATCCGCAGGCGGGTGGTGCGCAATCGCGTGCGGCGACGCAATCCATGCCCACGGATCGGCATTCACCACCATGAGTAGAAACTCTCCGTCAGGCTTCAGCACCCTCGCCGCTTCGGACAACGCCTTCGGGATGCCCACCCGCGGAAGATGGTCGATAGCGGCCAGGCTGATGACGCCGTCGTAAGTGCCGGTCGCGAGCGGAAGCTCGCGCGCGTCACCCACCTTGGCTTCGGCACGATCGGCGACGCCCGCGATGCGGGCATTCAGCATGAGCCGCTCCGGTGTGTTGTCGTCGATTCCGTAGTAGCCCTTGTAGATGTCGATTCCTGTCACCGTGGCTCGGGGCCGCGCGAGCAGCAGCCCTATCGCGGCGCGGCCGGAGCCCGCACCTATGTCGACGACACGTCCCGATCCCGATGAGAGAAACCGGGCTGTCGGCAGCTTCAGCGGAACGTTGATCTGGAACAGCACGTGGGTGATGAGCAGCCCAGCAACGCCCCACGCTGCAAGCAGGCTCGATGCGACGGCCAGCCATCGATTCCAGCCGAGCCGCCACACCAGCCATGCAATTGAGCCAAATACCGCAATTGGAACCAGATGACCCCATCCAATCCACCAGCTGTAGCCGAATTCGTATGTGAAGGGCGTTGTCATAGGCGCAAGAGGATATCCTCGGGGCGATGAACCGGATGTGAACGTCTCGTTCAGCCGCCGTTCAGCATTACCCTAAGACCCTAACCTGAATGAGAGGTACTGGTCGTCGAAGACGAGGCTTCGCTTTCGCAGCAGCTGTCGGCGGCGCTCGCCGAGGCGGGGTACGTCGTCGATTGCGCGGCCGACGGCGAGCGCGCCGATTTTCTTGCGCGCACCGAGCAGTACGACGCCGTCGTGCTCGACCTTGGCCTTCCTCGCGTCGATGGCCTCACGGTGCTCGCGGGCTGGCGCCGCTCCGATCTCGCCATGCCTGTGCTGGTTCTGACCGCGCGCGGCAGCTGGCACGAAACCGTCCAGGGCATCGACGGAGGTGCGGACGACTACGTGTCGAAGCCGTTCAGAATGGAGGAAGTGCTCGCCCGGCTGCGGGCGCTCATCCGGCGATCGACCGGACAGATGAAACCCACCATACGGTGCGGTGACGTGACGCTGGATCCACGGCTTGCGCGTGTCACGCATCACGGCGTGCCGGTGAAGCTGACAAGCCACGAGTTCCGAATCCTTTCGTATCTCATGCATCACCGTACGCGAGTCGTATCGCAGAGCGAGCTCACTGAACACATCTACGCTCAGGATTTCGACCGCGACTCGAACACCGTCGAGGTATTCGTCGCGCGGCTCCGACGCAAGCTTGGGGCGTCGATCATCGAGACAGTCCGCGGCCTCGGGTATCGGGTTACGCAGTAACGGCATGAAGAGTCCACACTCGCTCCGCGGCCGGCTGCTTCTTGGTGCCGTGCTCTGGACGATCGGGCTGGTCATCATCGCCAGCGCCCTCCTGGTCACCGCCATCGAGTTCCATCCTCGCGTGGGGCTTCACATCGTCGTGCACGACATCTTCAGACGGCCGCTTGTCGTGATGCTCGCCGTGTTCTGCATGGCTGCCGGGTTCGTGCAAGTGCGGCGCGGCCTTTCGGCCATCAACAATCTTCGGTCGCGTCTCGCCGGCCTTCACGAAGGGCGCGACCGGCGCGTCGAAGGCAACTATCCTGCAGAGGTGCAACCTCTGGTCACCGATCTCAACGCGCTGCTCGAGCACCGGGAGAGGGCGGTCCGGCGCGCGGTAGACAAAGCCGGCGATCTTGCTCACGGGTTGAAAACACCGCTCGCCATCCTCGCTCACGAGGCGGAGCGCGTCACGTCGGCCGGCCAGACCGAAGTGGGAAGCGTCATCACGCAGCAAGTCGATCGGATGCGCAGGCAGATTGACTATCACCTCGCGCACGCGCGCGCCGCCGCGTCGGGAGCGACGCCCGGCGCACGATGTTCGATCGCGGAATCGGTGGAGGGGCTCACCCGCGCCCTGCTTCGTCTTTACGCGGATCGCGGGATCCGCATCGACCTGCACGTGCCGGCGGATCTGTCCCTGCGCGTCCAGCGCGAAGATCTCGACGAAATGCTCGGCAACCTCCTCGACAACGCGTGCAAGTGGGGGCGCTCGACCGTCACCCTGGCCGCGGTGCGGCTGGGCACGAACGCCGAGATTACTGTTGACGATGATGGACACGGACTGGCGGAGGACATGCGCGAAGCCGTCCTTCTCCGGGGAGTACGAGGCGATCAGGCTGCGCCAGGCTCGGGTCTGGGCCTTGCGATCGTACGCGATCTTTCGGACGTCTACGGAGGATCGGTTTCCCTGGAAGCATCGCCCCTGGGCGGTCTCAGAGCGCGGTTGCGGCTGCCGACGTCGATTGTGTCGGGGCAGAAGGCGGAGGGCACACCACGTTAACATTGTGTCGTGCGCGTTATCGAAGTCCGACGCCTAGGCGTTATTCCGTACGTCGCGGCCAGCGAGATGCAGAAGGCGCTGGTGGAGGAACGGCGGGCGGGCCGGGTTCCGGATCTTCTCCTCCTCGTCGAACATCCTCACGTCATCACGCTCGGCGTCAAAGCCGACGCGGCCCGGTCGCATCTTCTCGCCACGCCCGAACTGCTGGCGTCGAGACAGGTTGAAGTGCACGAGTCCGGCCGCGGCGGCGACATCACGTATCACGGCCCCGGGCAGATCGTCGGCTATCCGATCATGGATTTGCGGCCGGATCGGTGCGATGTGCACAAATACGTGCGCGATCTCGAAGAAGTGATGATTCGTGCCGCCGCCGATTTCGGCCTGCAGGGAGGGCGCATTCAGGGCCTCTCGGGAGCCTGGGTCGGAGCCGATAAGTTGGGTGCGATTGGCGTGCGCATCTCCCGCTGGATCACGAGCCACGGCTTCGCATTCAACGTGACGACTGATCTCGATTTCTTCAGACTCATCGTGCCCTGTGGCATCGCGAGCGGCGGTGTGACGTCGCTTGCCCGCGCGATCGGCCGACATGTCTCGAGAGACGAGGCCGAGGTGTCGATTGTGCAGCGGTTCGCCGAAGTCTTCGATCGCCGCGTCGTCGAGACGGCGACAGCGCGGTGCGGCGCAGGGAGCGATTAGCCAATGAAGAGGATCTACCGCCCGACCTCGTTGACGCTCCTGGGCGTCGCCACGACCATTGCCGCGATCTCGGGCACAACCGGCTACATCATCGGCAGAGCGCCTTCCCTGCCGGCGGTGCTCCCCATCTACTTCGATACCGGGGGCGCCGCCGAACGCTTCGTGCGCGCGTCCTATCCCATCGCCCTGGTGCCAGTCTGGATTCAGCTGACGCTGGCGATGGCGTTCGGCACGCTCGCCGCTGTGCTGCTGTACAGAACGCAAACGCGGCGAAGCGCCGTGGAAGACAAGGTGACCCGTCAGGAGCGCGAGCGCATGCTCATGGCGGCCGAGGCCATCAGCCTGCTTGCCGCAATCTGGGTGTCGTTTCAGGGACTGCTCGCGGTCCGGTTGATCATCATGTGGCAGCGTATGTGCTGCGGGCTCGGCGAGATCTACTATCAGGTGCTCGTCGTGTGCGTCGTGTTGTCGGTGATCGTTGGCATCCGTGCGGCGGTGTACCTGCAATATCCCAAGCCGCCCGTGCGCGAAACCGACGATACCAACTGGAAGCTTCGCGGCATCTACTTCAATCCGCGCGACCCGGCCCTGTTCGTGCCGCTCCGCAGCGGCATGGGCTGGACGCTCAACTTCGGTCGCCCGCAAGCTGTTCTATTTCTTGGGGTTTTCCTGCTCGTCAGCATTTTCGCTCCCCTCGTCATCCTCAGGGTGCTCCTCGGGGAATAAACCGGCCCCCCCTGGTGTTCTATTAAGCAGAGGACACCAATGGCACAGGTAACCACACGAAATCTCATCGAGCGGCTGAAAGCCCATGATCCTGCCGCGGTGGCGGACCTGTCCGACTCCTACGGATCCAAGATCTACCAGCTCGCTTTCCGGTACCTCCGGAACCGCGAAGATGCCGAGGAAGTCGCGCAGGACGTGCTGCTGAAGGTGCATCAGAAGATTGATGCGTTCCGCGGCGACGCGGCGCTCTCATCCTGGATTTATCGCATTACGTTCAACGCGGCCATGTCGCGGCTGCGCGAATTCAAGCAGAACCTGCCCAGCGCGTTGGAAAAGGCGGACGACGAGGCGACCGGTCTGCCGTTGAAACGCGAAGTCGTCGATTGGTCGCCGCTGGCTGACGAAGAAATGCTGCGGACGGAAATGCGCCAGGCGCTCGTCCGCGCGCTGAGGGACATGCCGGTGCTGTATCGGGCGCCCGTCATCCTGCGCGACGTGCAGGGTCTGACGACCGAAGAGGCAAGCGCGGTCTTGCAGGTGAAAGAGCAGACGCTGAAATCGCGCCTGCATCGCGGCCGGCTGATGCTGCGAGAGCAGCTCGCCGACTTCGCCGGCGGCCTGTCGATGCACTAAGGCTCTCTCCGCTGTCAGGGCAGATGGCAGATGGCAGATGGCTGACGAGTCGTTACGGCCGATTCGTCAGCTCGACCGTCGTCTTCACCTCTTTCCCGTCGCGCAGCACAATCACATCCACGCGATCGCCCGGTTTCTTTTCGCGTAGGGCAAACGTGAAGTCGTAGAGCGTCTTGATGGGCGCGCCGGCGAACGCGATCATCACGTCGCCTCCACGAAGGCCCGCCTTGGCTGCCGGGCTGTCCGATCGAACTTCGGCGAATTTGACCCCCTGACCTTCGTTTGCGAAGTCCGGCACGGATCCGAAATACGGGCCGTAGCCGGACACCGCACCGACGTTGCCGCTGGAGTGCGGATCCTGCTGCTGCACGGTCTCGACGAACTCCGGACGTTTGGCGCGCGTCGCCAGCTGTCTGGTCAGTGCCAGCGCGAGGTCGGCCACGGCCGCCCCGCCGCGGGCATCGATCTTTTCCCACGTATCGCTCGGCCGGTGATAGTCGGAATGAAAGCCGGAGAAGAAGTTGATCGCCGGAATCTTTCTGAGCAGGAAGGTGGCGTCGTCGCTCGCGCCTGCGCCGGGTCCACCGCGCAGCGCTCTCATGTTGAGCGGGCTGGATTTTTCGGCGGCCTTCAGGTCGTCTTCGATGGAAGGCGCATTCCCAAGGCCGTCGACCATGATTCGCCCGCCTGCCCGCCCGACCATGTCGAGGTTCACCATCGCAATAGTCTTGTCGAGCGGAGACGTGGGATGGTTGACGTAGTACGAAGATCCCAGCAGTCCGTGTTCTTCTCCGGCGAACGCCATGAAGATGATGCTGCGAGGGAATTCAGTCGGAGCCTCGGCTGCCGCCTTCGCCATCTCGATGACAGCCGCGGTCCCGGATGCGTTGTCGTCGGCGCCATGGTGAATCTGGCCGGTCGTGTTCTGCGACATCGAGAAGCGGCCGCTGCGGCCGAGATGGTCGTAGTGCGCGCCCACGATGACGGTTTCGCTCTGCAGAGCCGGATCGCTGCCCTTGAGAATGCCGACGACGTTGCGCACCGGCCGCCGCACTTTCGCTGTGCGATCCACGGCGCGGAGCGTGATGTCCGGGAGCGCCCGTGACTTCGGCGCGAAGTCGCGATCGATCTCTTCCGATACCGTGTCGAGGTTCAACCGCGTGCCGAGCGCCCGCTGCATGAGGTCGCGCGATACGTAGAAGACCGGCAGGCCGTATTCTTCGGCCTGCGGTTCGCGCAGCCAGCGGCGGAAACGTTGAACGGCCGGCCGATGATGGGGATCGTCGATCAGAAGGATGGCCTTTGCGCCATGACTCCGCGCGACCTCCACTTTGCGCATCATGGTCGAATGCGTCGTGTTGGTCTGTCCCTCGAAGGCGCTGCGCGCGTCGTTCTCCTGAGGCTCGTGCGTGTAGATGAGCACGGCTTTGCCGGTGGCGTCGATGCCCGCATAGTCGTCATACCGTACTGACTGCGCGGAAATGCCGTAGCCCGCAAAGACGACTGGCAGAGGCTCGGCGTTCGACAATTCGTCGCGGGAGGTCGACACGATCTCGTAGTCGCGGCCGATCTCGAAGGCCACGGATGTGCGTCCGGACTGCAGCGTGACGGAGTTGCCTTCCTCGACAGACAGGCCCGTCGTCATCTCGAATGTTTGAAAAAAGGTTCCGTTATCGCCTGCAGCCTGAAGCCCTGCCTCGCGGAATCGTGCGGCGATGTAGTCTCCCGCCGACTCGAGGCCCGGCCCGCCGTTTCCGCGCCCCTCGAGATCGTCCGACGCAAGAAACTTCACGTGGTCCAGGAAGGCTTTCGGATCGATCCGGCGCGGATCTGCGCCCGTGGCAATGACCGACAGCACGGCGACAAGCAGGAAGCCAGACACGCGTTTCATTGCAGTACCTCATCGACGACGACTTTATCCCGGCCGGTCAATACCGGCGAGGTGATGCGCTCGAGGCCCGACGGTCCAACCGCAACAGGCCAGGCGCATACAGGCGCTTGTGTTCCATTATCGCGGTCGAGCGACACGAACGCACTGAAGATGCGGCGCGACCCCCCGATGACGGCCTCGCAGGCCAGCGCGGCTGCAGTGCCCAGCGCGCCGGGCCCGGGGGGCCACAACCCGTGCAACCGCCGCTCGATTCGATTCAGTTGCGGAGGGCTCAACAGGGTCGAAATGCCGTGGCCCCCGATCGACCCATCGCTCCAGAGGATCGCAAATTTGTCGGGTGGCCTGCCGACCACTGTGAGCGCTATCTGATTAGACGCTGCGCGAGCTTCGATGGCTACCAGCGCGCGGGCAGTGGCCGCAAGCGATTCTGGTGCGGATCCGATCATCCGGCGCCGCGAGATGCCCAGTTCGTCGATGCCCTGCTGCATCAGCATGCGCTGTCCGGCGCCCGCGCAAATCAGGACGCTGCAATCGAGGCTCCCACTCTTGGCCAGCCGTCGCAGCAGAGTCAGCCCTGCTTCGCCGCTCCACTCCGTTGCCGCGCCGGCGGCGTCGGCAATCACGATGGCGCCCGCACCGTCGGCCGCCGCGATATCCTGAGCGCCTTCGATACGCGTGTCGGACCGGCGAATCGGCCCGGATTGCGTCAGATCGAGCGCTTTGCCGGCCGCGATCGCCGCGTTCTCGTCGATCAGGCGGATGGTGCCGACGCGCCCGCGCACGGCAAGGGCGTAAGCCACAGCTCCGCCAATCTCACCCGCACCAATGATCGCAACCAGGGACATCCGCGGGTCAATCTTACCCGCGGCCGCAGGAAACGGTTCCGGGATCCGTTTTCGGGCGGGTTAGACGAAAACGGATCCCGGAACCGTTTCAGTGCACTCCCGTGAGCCATTCGGGAGGATCCGACTTTGTCCGTCCACCCCGCTTCAATTCCTCGCGCATGTCGGGATTGCTCAGCGGATTGCTGAGCGCAGGATTGGTCAGAAACTTGTAGTCCGTCAGGCTTTCCAGAAACGCGACGAGATCCGCTGTCTCGGACGCCGAGATGGCAAAGCCGCGCACCTTGTCGCTCTTTGGCCGTGTACTTCGCCCACCGGCCGCATAGTGGGCCACCACGTCTTTGAGCGTCTCGATGCTGCCATCGTGCATGTACGGTGCGGTGACGGCCACATTGCGGAGCGTCGGCGCACGGAACTTCGCCGGATCGAACGAGACGCCGGTGTCGTGGAAGAACGCTTCCGGATCGGATGGCATCGCTCCGGTAAAAAGCGTGGGACCTGAGATGTTCACGCTGCCATGACATTCACTGCACTTGAGCCGATCCGAGAAAAACAGCGCCGCGCCGCGTTTCGACGCCGGCGACATGCCGCTGTGATCATCTCTATACAGGTACCGGTCGAACGCCGAGTCGGCCGACACGAGCACGCGCTCGAACGAAGCGATCGCCTTGACGATGTTCGGCAGCGTGACGGGCGAGTCCTCACCAGGAAACGCCGCGCGGAATCGTTCGCCGTACGCGCGATCGATCGCAAACCGCGACAGGACTTCTGCTTCGTTGCCCTTCAGCCCCATTTCGATGGGTTGCTCGTTGTTCATCGGCACGTCCATCTGCGATTCGAGGCTCCAGCGGCGGTCGTCCCAGCCGTACGACGCGTTGTAAACGACGTTGGCGAGCGACATGCTCGATCGCGGATGCATCGCGCCCGTCGAGCCGACTGCGCGTGCGAGGCCATCGGTAAAGGCGAGCGCCTGCTGATGACAACTGGCGCACGAAAAGGTGCCGTTGCCCGAGAGTTGCGGGTCGTAGAAGAGGAACCGGCCGAGCTCGACCTTGGGTTCGGTCAGCGGATTGTCCACCGGAACCTTGGGCACGGGAAACCATCGCGGCAGCCGGTTCGAGAAGAACTCCGACGCAGATGGCTGCGCGGCGGCGGGCCATGCAATGACAACCAGGAGGATGAGAGCGGCGATGGCGAGCCAGTACTTCACAGGCGCTACTTCCAGTCTGGCGAATTGTGCCCGAGATTCACCACAGACGCAGCAAGCGCATCGCGCTCCTCCACCCACGACTCGAACGCCTTGAGCGCGGCGGGGTCGACTCCCGCAGGCTGGACACGGCGCGCGTCGCCCCACGCTTTCATGGCCTTCATCAGCACGTTGCTGGCCGTGCGGTCGTGCACGAAGAGATGCATGTAAGCCTGCTTCACCTCTTCGAGCCGATTCAGGCCGAGATAGGCCTCGGCTCTGTATTCGATCGCCTCTGTAAACGCCGGTGAAATCTTCAGGGCCTGATCGTAGCTCTCGAGGGCACGCCCGTAGTTCCCCAGCTTTCGATATGAATAACCAGCGCCCGTATGCGCTTGGTAGCTGTCGGGCGTCAGTTTGATCGCTGTTTGAAAATCTTTCAGCGCCGCCTCATAGTCCTTGCGCGCCTGTTTCGGATTTCGCGCGTCCGCTGCGTCCGCTTTCGCCAGCCGCTTCAGTCCGCTGTTCACCGCATCGGCCGAAACCGCTTCGGGAGACTTTTTCGGGGACGCTGCCGTGCCTTCAGCCTTGGGGCGTATGGCCTGCACGCCACTGCCGGACAGGACCACGCACGCCAGCGCAGCAACGGCCATCGCCAGATTTCGTGCCATCGCGAGCTCCTTCTGTGATGCTATTGTAGCCGTTTGACGAGGTTCCGCCTCCGAACTTCCTGTCTCGCGATTGCGGGGTTTTGCCTTCTTTTCCCGCGGTTTGGGTCCTCCGCCGCACAACCCGGCGCAACCGGGCAGATTGACCGCGTCAAGATGTGGCTCGAGGCGATTGAGACCCACGAGCCTGGTGACTTCGGCAAGGCCGCCATGGACATCTCGACATGGAGCGGGTCCGAGCTCGAGGGTACGGTCGCTGCCGCGCTTCGGCATGCGCGAGGCATTGCCAGGAAGGATCCGGAGGAAGCCAACCGCATTCTTTTGCGCGGCGCCGTGCTTCATGCCGACATCGGCCGGCTGATTCCAGATGAATCGACCCGGCGATCGCCGAACCAGGTGAGCGTTTACACGATCAAAGACGGGCGATGGCAGAGCGTCGTGTACTTGAGCCTGCACTGGCAGCTTGGACGGACGCTCCTCGACGGTGTGGTTCCCGCCCCGGCAGGTCATCCCGGCGTGCGTACGTGGTATCGGGAAACCTCGAGAGATCTCCTCCGGCTGCGATCGCTCGTGGAAGCCTCTCCGCATCTGACTCGCGCGCTTCGCATCTTTCCGAACGATGGCGAGCTGTTGTTCTACCGAGGCGTGCTGCACGAGCGGTTCTCGTCGCCCCTGATTCAGGCTGGTTCGGATTCGCTGACCGAGGCCAATCGCGGTACCCCGACAGTCGGCACACCACGCGCGGAGCTCGGCCGCGCCGAAAAATCTCTCCGGGATGCGCTGCTCGATCAGCCCGATCACGTCGAAGCGCGGGTGAGGCACGGACGCGTGCTCGGCGAGCTCGGTCAGCACGAGCAGGCGGTCGCCGAGCTGCGCCATGCCGTGCAGAACGGCGCAGTAGACCGGAGCCTGTATTACGCGCATCTGTTTCTCGGCCGCAACTACGAGGCGCTCGGCAACTATGACCAGGCGCGTACGGAGCTGGAACGCGCGGCGGCGATGTTCCCGCGTGCGCAGACCCCACGGCTGGCCTTGAGCTACATTGCCACGCGTTCCGGGAATCGGGCAGCCGCGCAGCGCGAGCTTCAGCTTCTCGCGGCAATGCCCGACGCAGAGCGGCAGCGGGAGGATCCATGGTGGGACTACTACGACCTCCGTTGATCGCCGCGGCCGGCATCGTGCTGGCGGCCGCGCTCCCAACGGCCCAGACTTTTTCGAGCCGTATCGAAGCCGTGCGCGTCGACGTGCTCGTGACAGCCAACGGCACACCCGTACTCGGCCTGTCGCCGTCCGACTTCGAGGTGCTGGACAACGGCGTGCGGCAGACGATCGATCTTGCCAGCTTCGAGCAGATGCCGTTGAACGTCGTCCTTGCGCTGGACATGAGCGCCAGCCTGCAGGGCCTGCGGCTCGGCCACCTGCAGACCGCCGGCGCCACGGTGCTGGACGGACTTAAGCCCGGCGATCGCGCCGCGCTCGTCGCGTTCACCCATATCGTCTCTGCCAGTCAGGGCCTGACCGACGATCTCGACCGCATCCGCGCGGCGTTGTTACGGAATCGCGGCGACGGGCTGACATCGCTCGTCGACGCGGTTCATACCGGCATGCTCATCGGCGAGTCCGACGCGGGACGCCCGCTGCTCATCGTGTTCAGCGACGGGGTCGATACGTCGAGCTGGCTGTCGGCGGAGTCGGTGCTCGAGACCGCGCGAAGAGGCGAAGTGGTCGTGTATGGCGTCGAGGTCGGACAGCCGCGCGCCAGCTTTCCCCGCGATTTGACCGAGGTGACAGGAGGGAGACTCTTCGCCATCGAGTCCACGAAGGATCTGTCCGCGGCGTTTTCGAAAATTCTGGACGAGTTCCGAAACCGCTATCTCATCAGCTATTCACCGCAGGGGGTGGAGCCAAGTGGATGGCATCGCCTGGAGGTACGCGTGCGGCATCGCGGCGCCGCTGTCAAAGCCCGGCCGGGCTACTTCGCCGGACAGAAGTAGTGCCCTGCTGCAGTGTCCGGTTGCAGTAGTGTCCGGCTTTAGCCGGACCAATGTATATTTCTGACCATGTCCGTCTCTCTGGAAAACAAGGTCGCCATCGTCACGGGCGGGTCGCGCGGCATCGGCCTCGCCGTTGCGGCCGCACTTCTGCAGGAAGGTGTTCACGTCACTATCAGCGGCGTCAGCACGGATCATCTACAGAAGGCGGCGGACGATCTGACCCGCGCCACCGTGAAGGGCGCTCGCCTCATGACGTTTGCAGCCGATGTTCGTGATCATCGTGCCGTGCAGTCTCTGGTCGACGAGACGGCACGGCGGGAGGGCGGTCTTGACATTCTCGTCAACAACGCTGGCGTGGGGTGGTTTGGCAGCGTCGAGTCGCAGGTCGACGACGATTGGCGGCGCGTCATGGACACAAACGTGACCGGCATCTTCCACTGCTGCCGGGCGGCGATTCCTCATCTACGGCGGCGGGGCGCCGGGTACATCGTGAACGTCAGCAGCCTCGCCGGCAGCAACCCGTTCGCCGGGGGCGCGTCATACTGTGCGTCGAAGGCGGCGGTCGACGCGTTCAGCGAAGCCTTGATGCAGGAGGTTCGGCACGACGGCATCCGGGTGAGCTACATCAAGCCTGGTTCCGTGAACACGGGCTTCATGGGCCATGCCGATCCGCAGAACGAATGGAAGCTGCGTCCGGAGGACGTTGCGCAGGTGGTCGTCGATTTGGTGTCGCACGACCGGCGCAGCCTTCCCAGCCGTGTCGAGATTCGGCCGTCGATGCCGCCGAAGAAGTAGCCCCGCGTATGCCGGACGCGATCGCACATTTCAAGATTCTCGAAACGCTCGGGTCGGGCGGGCTCGGCGAGGTGTATCGCGCCCGCGATACGCGACTCGGACGCACCGTCGCGATCAAGGTGATGCCGCCGGCGATTACTGGTGATCCGGCGAAGTTCGATGCGCTGAGCGACCTCTCCGCGCGTCTTGCGCGGCTCTCGCACCCGAACATCGCGATGTTGTTCGAGGGAGGGCAGGTTGGCGACCGTTACTACCTCGTATTCGAGTTCGTGCAGGGACATCCGCTGGCGTCTCTGATCAACGGCCGCGCGCTCCAGGTGAGACGGGCATTGGAATTCAGCATCAACCTCGCAGACGCACTGGCCGATGCGCATGCGGCCGACCTGGTGCACGGCGACATCAGGCCTGAAACGATCATGATCACGCCGAAAGACCGGGCGAAGTTCATGAACTTCGGCTTGTCGGGGTTTACCGGCGGAGGCGCCGCCCGTTTGACCGCGGCCTCACCGTATATCGCACCCGAAGAGCTCGCGGGCAAGCCCGGAGATACGCGCAGCGACATCTATTCGCTGGGCGCCGTCATGTTCGAGATGCTCACCGGCAGACAGCGCGCGCGAGGTCAGGTGCTGAGCGGCCTGAATCCGGCCGTGCCGCCCGAGCTCGAACAGGTCATCGCTCGCATGCTCGCCGCTACTGTGGAGCACCGCGCGCAGAGTGCGGCGGCGATCGCCGCAGATCTCCGCGGCATCGCCGCTGTCATCGATACGCGCACCGAGGCCGCCGAAGCGGCCGCCTCCGTCGAGCCGATGCGTCGGAGCGGGCGGCGGAGAAGCGGCATGACCATTTTCATCACCATCCTGGTACTGGCTGGAGCCCTGGCCGCCTGGGTGATGTTCGGGGCCAACTGAGATCGGCGGGGTCCGCAGTAATGCTCATCGAAACGCGCGCCGTTCCTCCCTTTCAGAAAAACGGTTATGTCGTGGCCTGCGAGACCACTCGGCAGGCCATCGTCATCGATCCGGGAGACGAAGTGGAGATGCTGCTCGATGTCGTCACGCGGCAGTCGTTCGCGGTGCAGAGCATCCTGCTGACTCACGCCCATGTGGACCACGTCACCGGTGTGGGGCGTGCCAGGGAGGCACTGGGTGTGCCCGTTTACCTTCACCGCGACGATCAGTTTCTGTACGACGCCGCGCCCCAGCAAGCGGCCTTCTTCGGCTTGCAGTGCGACGAGTTGCCGCCTGTCGATCACTACTACGATCTACAGACGCCCTTGTCGTTCGGCGAGTACGACGTCACCGTGCACCACACGCCGGGACATTGTCCGGGCGGCGTCTGTCTCGCGATTGGCAGGCGGGGAGGGCCGAAGAAGGATCTGTTCGTCGGCGACACGTTATTTGCCGGATCGATTGGCCGAACGGATCTGCCGGGTGGCGACCACCAGACGCTGATTCGCTCGATTACGCAGGTGCTCTTTCCATTCGGCGATGACGCGAGGGTGTATTCGGGTCACGGCGTGCCGACCACGATCGGTCAGGAACGCCGCACGAATCCGTTCTTGAAGAGTGAGAGGTGAAAAGACCTCTTACTCCTTACTTTCCCTTCTCACCCTCCCCCGACCTCGACACCACCAACTCACATCGCCCGACTCCGAGCCGGTCGCCGTCCTTCAGTTCTGCCGAGCTCACGCGCTTCCCGTTCACGAAGGTGCCGTTGGTGCTGTCCAGATCTTTCACCTGCACCGAGTCCACGGTTGCGGTGAGCTGGCAGTGAAGCCGGGACACAAGTGCCGCATCGACAATGAATTCGGCGCCCGTCGAGCGCCCGATGGTCTTGACCGAACCGGTCGGAAGCCGGAATTTCAAGGGTTCAATTGAGGGGTCGTTCGTCTCGAGAATCCACATCTACTTTGGGGGCGCGGACGGCAGCGTCTTCTCGAGCCACGCAGTCAATTCGCGCGCCGCGGCCGGACTGACGCTGCGCTGTGACAGGGTACCGTACTCGCCAACGTCGCCGGTGGTCGCCGGCGTGAGCAGATGGTTGACGTCCTGGAGTTGGACGAAGTCAGTGATCTTGGCTCGCGGACGCGATCGACCGAGCTGCATCAGCTGTTCCCCATGACGGGGTGGTATCTCGCGGTCGAGCATCGGCTGCACGACGAGCAGCGGCTGGCGGACACGCGCCAGCGTCTTGGCGGGATCGAACAGAAGGACGCTGCGATACAGCGGCGTGTCGACGCGCCGCCGGATGTCGAGTGCCAGCGTTTCCCAGCCCTTGCCCGTGATGACGGCATCGAGAATCCTCTTCTGCTGCTCGATGGCGGCTTCTTGTGGGGGCGTACTTGCGGTGCCGTTGCGCTCGAAGAACGCGCGCTGCTGTTCGAGCACCAGCTCCGTCCCTGAAATCGATGGCGTGGCGATTAGTCCGATCGCGGCAACCCTCTGTTCCTGTGCTCCGACGAGAAGGGAGATCCAGCCGCCTTCGCCGTAGCCGACAAGAGCGATTCGTTTCGGGTCGACATCGCGGCGTTTCGAAAGGTAGGTGACGACTGCACGCGCGTCGGCGGCGAATTCGTCGAGCGTCGCCGATTCCTGGCGTCCGCCGCTCTGACCGGCACCGCGTTCATCGTACCGAACCACCAGAAAACCGGCATCGGCGATGGCATTGGCAAGCTGCGCGAAGATGGGGATACCGGAGACGAACTCGTCGCGATCGCTGGCTGCCGATCCCGACACGAGTACCACCGCAGGCAGCCGGGTTGGCGCCGTCTTTCGTCCTGGCGCCGAACTAGGTGCGTTGGGTGCGCTAGGTGCGCTAGGTGTGACGGGTCGCGAAATCGTCGCTGCGAGGCTGAAGCCGTTCGCAGGAATCGACACCTGCTCGTCGTTCGGGCGCGCCATGGTGACCACGCGCGCCGAGACGCTTGCGATGTCGTCGCGCACCACACTGACCATCTGCGCGGGGATATCCAGGCGAAGCAGACGGCTGCCGTCGGTCCACACGTCCATGTCGACCTTCGAGTCGCCGCCGCCGACCTTGAGGGTCCAGCGTCGCGCCGCGATGGTCCGCCCCGGCACCTGAATGGTTTCGTCCGTGACGGTGTTCAGTGTCACGGGCACGGCGTCCTGCGGTGCCATGAATATCTGGAGCTCGGCGCCCGGTTTCTGCGACGCAAGCCGCGCCGCCAGCGCCTCGTACGCACCAAAGACGAGATCGGGCAGCACAATAGTGTCGGCGGCAACGGTGTTCGTGAGACGTTGAAGTTGGCCGTCCAGCGTGATCTCGGTCGAGGCCGTCGTGCCGCTGAACGTCGTGTGGACTGCCGAGCGCTTCGTGCCCTGTGTGAAATTCACCGTGAGTTCGATCGGCGTCCACGTGCGATCGTAACGGGCCTCCCAGTAGTCCAGCGTGAGATTGATGGTCGACACCAGTTTGCCCGAGCCCCGCAGCGTCCAGCCCTCGGGCGAGTCGAACACGGTGACCTCTTCGATGCCGATATCGACGCCGCGCAGAAACACGCGGAATGTGCTGGCAGAGGTCGTCTGAGCAGAGGAGACGCGCGGACCGGCCGCCAGAACGAGCGCGGCGACGATCGCCCACCGGCGCCAAGTACAATATCCAGGAAATTTCACGTGTCATCAGGATAACAGATGTTTTCTCTCGATCAGTACCGCGCCGCGCACACGTCTGCGATCATCGTCGATCGAACATCGCTTGGCACCATCGTGCTGACCGGAAGCGATCGCGCGACCTTTCTGCATGCGTTGCTCACCAATGACATCGCTGGTTTGACCGCAGGTAAAGGCACCTACGCCGCGCTCCTCACGCCGCAGGGCCGCATGATTTCGGACATGCGCGTGATCGAAACCGGAACGCGCGTGGTGTTGAGCGTGGAGCGCGGTGTCGCGGGATCACTGGCCGAACGCCTGGAGAAATCGATTTTTTCTGAAGACGTGCAGGTGCAAGACGTCAGCACCCGCCAGAACGTCATCGGCGTGCACGGTCCGTCTGCCGCCGCAGTGATTCACACTGCCGCAGGCGTGCCGGTCGCCGAGCTGGCGTCCGAATACGACAACGTCACCGTCGACTCGCTGACGATCGTGCGAGACTCGGCGCTCGCACTGCCGGGGTTCGACATCCACGTGGCGGCAAGCGACGCGAGTGCGCTGCGTGCCCGGCTGCTCGATGCGGGCGGGGTGAACGCGAGCGACGAGACCTATGAGGCCCTGCGCATCGAGGCCGGGCGTCCGCGATTCGGCCTCGATATGAACACCGAGACCATCCCGCTCGAAGCCGGCATCGAGGGCCGTGCCGTCAGTTTCACGAAGGGCTGCTACGTCGGCCAGGAGGTGATCGTCCGCGTGATGCACCGTGGCCATGGCCGTGTCGCCCGCCGCCTCGTGTCCATCGTGCTCTCAGGCGGGCAGGTGCCCGCACATGGGGACGGGATCTTCGCGGGCGATCGCCACGTCGGGGAAATCACGAGCGCAACCGAGTCGCCAAAACACGCATCGCCGTTCGCGCTGGGGTACGTTCAGCGCGACTACACGTCGCCCGGAACCGAGTTGACGGTCAACGGTTCACAGGCTCGCGTGTATCAGTCGGTCGATTAGCTCGGCGTCTGCCGGTGGAAAGTCTATCGAGCCGAATTGCTCGCGTGTGATCCAGCGCAGCTCCTGACCCAGCATCGATCGGGGCTCATCGGTCAGCTCGCCACGGAAGAAGTGAAGCTCCACGATCCGTTCAGCGTATTCGTGCGCGGTCTGAAACACCTTCCTCGGCATCGACAGGCACACATTCAGTTCCTCGGTCATCTCACGTTGCAGGGCGGCCTCATGCGTCTCGCCGTCATGAACCTTGCCGCCTGGAAATTCCCAGTAGCCCGCGAGATGCGTGCCCGCGAGCCGGCGCGTGACGAGGAACCTGCCGTCGCGTTCGATGACCGCCGCGACGACGACGACGCGGTCAGACACGTGTCTCATTCTCGGGATTGTGCGGATAGGCTGCGCACCACGGTGTCAGGGGGCAGATGAGGCACTTCGGTTTTCTCGAGGTGCACAACGTGGCGCCAAAATCCATCAGAGCCTGATTGAAGTCGAACGCCCGCTGCCGCGGAACGAGCACGGCCGAGATCCTCCAGAGGTGTTTTTTCGTGGCGTGCGCTTTCGGCGCGCCTTTGCCGATGAACACACGGAACAGCACGCGCGCGACGTTGGTGTCGAGAATCGCGGCGCGCTCGCGGAAGGCGAAGCTGCGAATCGCGCCGGCTGTGTACGCGCCGATGCCCTTGAACGACAGCAGCGTGGCCTCGTCCGAAGGCAGCTTGCCTCCGTAGTGTGCGACGGCTTCGCGTGCGATGGCCTGCAGCCGTTTGGGCCTGATGTTGTAGCCGAGCGGGTACCAGGTCTCGGTGACGTCCGTTTCAGGCGCGCAGGCAAGCGCTTCGAACGAGGGATACTTGTCGAGCCACTCGTGATATTTCGGCAGCACGCGATCGACCTGCGTCTGTTGCAGCATGATCTCGGATACCAGAATGTGGTACGGATCGGACGTCTCGCGCCACGGCAGTGTGCGGCCGTTGCGGTCGTACCAGTCCAGCAGCTTCCGGCGAAACGTGCGCCGGGCGGGCTGCGGCGGCAGGCGGCCGTGAGCCCTTTTCGTATTACGTATACTGTCGGCCATGAAAATCTATACGCGCACCGGCGACGGCGGCGGCACCGCGTTGTTTGGCGGCACCCGCGTCTCGAAAGCCAATCCGCGCGTGGCCGCCTATGGGGACGTGGACGAGCTGAACGCGTGCCTGGGCGCGGTGCGCGCCCAAAGCGAGCTCTCCGGCGATGTGTCGGAGCTCCTCGAGCAATTGCAGAAGGATCTGTTCGCCATCGGTGCGAGGCTCGCCGACCCGGGCGAGAAGATCGCCGGGCGTGTGGCGAAGGTCGCCGTCACGGACGCCGATATTCAGCGCCTCGAAAACTGGATCGATCGGTGTGAGGCCGAGCTGCCGCCCCTGCGGCGATTCATCCTGCCCGGCGGCAGTCGCGCCGGAGCGCTGCTGCACTTCTCGCGCACGGTGTGCCGCCGCGCCGAGCGATCGATCGTGGCTCTGGGGACCGACAGTGTGGAAGCGCATCTGCTCGCGTATGTGAATCGGCTGTCCGACCTGCTGTTCGTGCTGGCGCGTACGGTCAATCATCGCGCAGGCCAGGCCGAAGTGGAATGGTAACCGCATCGAAGATCTTCCGCGCGAGCTCCTGAGACACACGCTCGCGGACGGCACCGCACTCGACGAGCACCGTGCCATTGAGGGTCTCGATGGCGACGTCCCACCGATCGCGCGCGATGCCGTCGGGACGATCGTCGAATGCCGTCGGCTGCGGGAGCTCAGCCGAGCTCCATCGCGGCGAGACGAACGCCGCAATCGGCGAGCCGTTGATCAGCACCCGCACCGCCATGATGTCTTTCTTGTCGATCGGCGTCGCGCCGTAGAAGAAGTGTTCCTCGTCCTCGGTGAACAGCGTCAACTCAGGATCGGTGGGCAGCTCCACGATGATCCTGCGGCCGCGCGCGAGTTCCTCGTCGCGCGCCTGGCGGTGCCGCTTCCGGTAGAAGTGCAGCGTCGTCAAGAGGCTCAGGGCCGCGAAAATGAGCGCGGCGGCGACGAGCGCGGCTATGGCGTCGCGCATAGACGACTACAATGTCCCCCTTGCCGATACATGCTCACCTGGCGCCACTCGACTCGCCGGCGTTGCGGGCGGCCTACGAGGAATGCGAACGGGTCGCACGGACGCACTACGAGAATTTTCCGGTCGCCTCGTGGCTGCTGCCGGCGCCCATGCGCCCGCACGTCGCCGCGGTGTACGCCTTCGCGCGTACAGCGGACGACTTCGCCGACGAAGGGCGTCGGCCAGCCGAAGAGCGGTTTGAATTGCTGGACAGTTGGCAGAATCGGCTTCACGCGTGCCTGACGGACGCTGGAGAGCCCGCCTACGACCATCCTTACGACCGCATGTTTCTGGCGCTCGGCGCGACCATCCGCACCTGCGACCTTCCAGTGTCGCTGTTCGACGATCTGCTCAGCGCGTTTCGTCAGGATATCACGACGCATCGCTACGACACGTGGAGCGGCGTGCTCGACTACTGCCGCCGGTCGGCCAATCCCGTCGGGCGGCTGGTGCTTCGGATTGCCGGGTACGACGAGGAACGGCTTGATCGCTCCTCCGACGCGCTCTGCACAGCGTTGCAGCTGACGAATTTCTGGCAGGATCTCGATCGCGACTGGCAGAACGGCCGCCTGTATGTCCCGCTCAGCGACGTCGAGGCCGAACGTGCGGCGCTGGCGGACCTCGACAGCCGCCGGCTGACGGATCCGTGGCGTCGCGTCCTGCGGCGCGTCGCAGGGCGTACGCGCAGTTCGTTCGAGGCGGGGCGCGACGTGTGCGATGGTGTCCGCGGCCGGCTCCGGCACGAGTTGCGTGTGACGTGGCTCGGCGGCATGCAGATCCTCAACAGGCTCGAGCAGAAAGACTATGACGTGTTCATGGCCCGGCCCACCCTGGGCCTGGCGGACGCGCCGTCGCTTCTGTGGCGTGCGATGGTGTGGCGAGGAGCGGGGCGGGCGGCCGCCGCGACGAAACCATGAGCGAGAGAGCCACGAGCTTCTACTATTCATTTCTCGCGCTTCCTGCCCATAAACGCCAGGCCATTATCGCGGTGTGGGATTTCTGCCGTGTCGTGGACGACGCGGTGGACGAACCGGGAGACGGGGATCCGGCGTGTGCGTTGAATCAGTGGCGCGACGAGGTCGCCCGGTTGTATGAAGGGCGGGAGCCGGCGACGGTGCCGGGGAAACAGCTCCTCCCGTTTATCACGCAGTTCAAACTGCCGCGGTCGGCATTTGAAGATCTGATCGACGGTGTTGCCATGGATGTGCAGCACACGCGCTATGCCACGTTCGAAGAGCTGCGGCAGTACTGCCTGCGCGTGGCCTCGGCGGTCGGGCTCATCTGCGTCGAGATCTTCGGCTACCGCGATCTGCAGACGCGTGACTACGCGATCGATCTCGGCATCGCGCTGCAGTTGACGAATATCGTTCGCGACATCGGCGTCGATCTGCAGCGTGGCCGGGTCTATGTTCCCCTGCAGGACCTTGAGCGTTTCGGGTGCACCGAGGCGGATCTCCGGGCCGGCACGGTCACCGAAAATGTCCGCCAGTTGATGGCGTTCGAAGTCGACCGGGCGCGGCAGTTCTATCGCAAGGCCGCTGCGGCGTTGCCGCAGCACGACGAGCGGCGGCTCGTCGCGGCACGCATCATGGGCGCGATCTATTACGAGCTGCTGCGCGCGATCGAGCGGGCCGGTTACGATGTATTCCACCAGAATGTGCGTGTGTCACGGCGCCGGCAGGCGGTGATTGCGGCGGTCACGTGGCTGAAAGTGATGATCCGGCTGAAATGAAATATCCAGACGTCCTCGTGATTGGGGCCGGCGTGGCGGGCCTCCGCGCCGCGGTCCAGCTCGCCGCAGGCGGCGCGAAGGTCACGGTGCTCGAGGCCAAGGCGATGCTCGGCGGGCGGGCGACCGCGTTCGAGGATCCTGGCACTGGTGAGCGGGTCGACAACGGCCAGCACGTCATGCTGGGGTGCTACAGCGAGACATTTGCGTTTCTCCGGCAGATCGGCACCGAAGAGCGCGTGCGCGTGCAGCCGAGTCTCGAGGTGGACTTCGTCGATCGCGCGGGAGTGCGGAGCCGCTTGCGTCTTGGCGCATTGCCATCACCCATCAATCTGCTGGCGGGGTTGCTGGACTGGACCGCTCTCGACTGGCGCGACCGCCTTGCGGCGCTCGGGCTTGCCGGGCCGATCCGGATTGCCCGTTCGGAGCTGCAAGCAAGGGCCAAGGGACAGACGCCGACGCAGATCGCCGCCTCTCCCGGCGAAACGGTGGAGGAGTGGCTGAGGAACAACGGCCAGACGGCCCGCATCAGGGAGATGCTGTGGGAGCCCCTGGCGCTGGCGGCGATGAATCAGTCTGTGCGAACGGCCGCCGCTCCTCCGTTCGCCGCCGTGCTTGCGCAGATGTTCGGCGGCGGACCCCGAGACGCGTCGCTGGCGTTGCCGTTGTGTCCGCTGGATGAGTTGTACGCGGATCCATCACGGCGTTTCATCGAGACGCGCGGCGGTGTCATTCGAATCGGGTGTCCGGCGCGTATTCATCTGCAGAATGGACGTGTGGCCTACGTGGACGCCCGTGGCGCGCGTGTCGATGCGGGCGCGGTCGTGGCCGCGGTTCCCTGGTATGCGCTGGCCGACCTGTTCGACGGCGACACGGCGCCAGTGGATGCACTGCGCCGCGCGGCGGCCGATACGGCCTCCTCGCCGATCGTGAGCGTCAACGTGTGGCTCGATCGTCGCGTCCTGCAAACGCCGTTTCTCGGATTGCCCGGCCGATCGATGCAGTGGGTATTCGACAAGGAGCAGATGTTCGAGTCCGAGTCGTCGCACCTCACACTTGTGTCGAGCGGTGCAGACGACATGATGGCGCTGCAGAACGACGAGCTGATCGATCTGGCGCTGCGGGAGCTGCGCGAGGCGCTGCCCGACTCGCGCGCGGCAAAGGTGCTGCGCGCGACGGTGGTGCGCGAGCGGCGCGCCACGTTTTCGATTGCGCCGGGGCAGCCGAAACGGCCAGGCACCGCGACGGCCATTCCGGGCCTGGTCCTCGCCGGGGACTGGATTGATACCGGATTGCCCGCGACGATCGAAAGCGCCGCCGTCAGCGGCCGCCTCGCGGCCGAGGCCCTTTCATGAACTCCGTCGTTGTGCACTATCAGGAGATCGCCCTGAAGGGGCGGAATCGTCCCTGGTTCATTGCGCGGCTAGTTCGCAACATCAGGACCGCGACGGCCGATCTCGACGTGACCCGCGTCACGCCCAAGATGGGGCGCATCGAGGTCACGCTCGGATCGCCGGGCGCGTGGGCCGCGGTCGCCGAACGGCTGCGCCACGTGTTCGGCATCGCGAACTTTTCCCGCGCGGCACTGGTCCCGCTGGATATCGATCTCATCGCGAAGGCGATCCTCGACGACCTCGGCGATCTGCAGGTCTCGACGTTTCGCGTCTCTGCCCGTCGCGCGGACAAGCGATTCCGATTGACGTCGCCGCAGATCGAGCGCGAGGTCGGGGGACGCGTCAAGCAGGCGAAGGGATGGGTCGTGAACCTCGACGATCCCGCGTTCACGATCCATCTCGAGGCGCTCACGAGCGAAGCGTTTTATCACTTCGGCAAGGAGCCCGGACCAGGCGGCATGCCGACGGGCGTCAGCGGGCGCCTCGTCGGGCTGCTGTCGGGCGGCATCGATTCGCCGGTTGCGGCGTATCGATTGATGAGGCGCGGCTGCCGCGTGATCCCGGTGCACTTTCACAGCTATCCGATTCTGTCGCGTGCGTCGCAGGAGAAGGTCCGCGAGATTGCCGCGCTGCTGACGCGTTATCAGCAGTACACGCGGCTCTACATGGTGGCGTTCGGCGAGATTCAGCAGAGGGTCGTGCTCGCCGTTCCGCCGCCGTTGCGCGTCGTGATCTATCGGCGCCTGATGTTACGGATCGCCGAGGCGATTGCGCGTCAGGCACACGCCGGGGCGCTCGTGACCGGCGAGGTGATCGGACAGGTCGCGTCGCAGACGCTCGAGAACATGACGACGATCGGATCGGTGGTGACGCTGCCGGTCTTTCGTCCGCTCATCGGCATGGACAAAGACGAGATTACCGCGGAAGCGCAGCGGCTTGGCACCTATCCCATCTCGATCATCGAAGATCAGGACTGTTGCCAGTTGTTTACACCGAAGCATCCTGCGACCAAGGCGCGGCGTGAGGACGTCGACGCCGCCGAGCGCGCGTTGCCGATCGACGATTTTGTCCGGGAGGCGGTCGACGCTGCGGTCGTGGAAGACTTCCATTACCCGGCGCCGCGCGTTCGGATGCTAAAATAGGCGCTTTCTCAGTCGGAAGGACATCATGGCCGTACAAATTATCGGTTCGAAGATCGAGGAAATACTCGGCGACGAAGCCGCGGGCCTGCTGCAGCATCAGTGCAAGACGATTCCGAAGGAGTCGCTGCATCTTCCGGGGCCCGACTACATCGACCGGATTTACGCCCTCTCCGATCGCCAGACCCGTGTGCTGGGCAGCCTCCAGTCGCTGCTGAGCCATGGCCGGCTGGCCGGCACGGGCTATGTCTCGATCCTTCCCGTCGATCAGGGTATCGAGCATTCGGCCGGCGCGTCCTTCGCGCCCAATCCGATGTATTTCGATCCAGAGAACATCGTGAAGCTGGCGATTGAGGGTGGCTGCAACGCCGTCGCGTCCACGCTCGGCGTGCTCGGATCGGTGGCGCGGAAATACGCCCACAGGATTCCGTTCCTGGTCAAGCTGAACCACAACGAGTTCCTCTCGTATCCAAACGCCTACGATCAGATCAAGTTTGCGGATGTGCGGCAGGCGTTCGACATGGGCTGCCAGGCGGTCGGCGCGACGATCTACTTCGGCTCTGAGGAATCGAAGCGGCAGATCGTCGAAGTGTCGGAGTTGTTCCACCAGGCGCACGACCTCGGCATGGCGACGGTGCTGTGGTGCTATCTGCGCAACCCCGCCTTCAAGACGAAGGAAAAGGATTACCACGTCGCAGCGGACCTGACCGGTCAGGCCAATCACCTCGGCGTGACGATTGAAGCCGACATCATCAAGCAGAAGCTGCCGGAGAACAACGGTGGCTACAACGCGATCGATGGCGGCAAGTTCGGGAAGACCGACAAGAAGGTCTACAGCGACCTGTCGTCGGATCATCCGATCGATCTGACCCGCTATCAGCTCGCGAACTGCTACATGGGACGCGCCGGCCTCATCAACTCGGGCGGTGCATCATCGGGTGAAAGCGACCTGAAGGAAGCCGTCAAGACCGCGGTCATCAACAAGCGCGCCGGCGGGATGGGTCTCATCTCGGGCCGCAAGGCGTTTCAGCGGCCCATGAAGGAAGGCGTGCAACTGCTCAATGCGATTCAGGACGTCTACCTGAACAAGGACGTCACAATCGCCTAGCGCTTAATCGTTTCCGCTCCGCTCACCGGCCCGTTGCACGACGTGCCGGCGTAGTTCACGACAATGTTCGACGTGCCCTGGAACGTACCGGTACCGGTCATGCTGAAGGGGCACGTCGCCGCGCCCTTCGTGGCCGTACCGGTGGCCGCCCATGGAATCGTCGTCTCACTGTGCGTGGCCGTCACGGTGCCCGCGAGCGCGACGTCGCCGGCGCAGGTCGCCGCGAAGTCGCCGCTGACCTGATTCCCCGTTTGAGACGTAATTTTCCACTGCAGGCCGCCGCAGCTCTGCGCGGCCGGCGCGATCGTCGGGCCAGTCCACGTGCCGATGTAGGACCGTACGTCTCCGTTCGTGTCGGTCGGCGTCGTGGGAGAGTTGAACAGGTTCTTGAACATGTCGAAACACGCGGTCGAGCCGACCGCGAGCGCGATGATCAGCGCAGTTTTGAGAAGCTTCATGTCAGGGATATCGGGTCAGACTCCGTCCGGCTTTAGCCTGCCCTGTCAATCTGCGAATTCCCGTAAAATCTCCTTATGTCCCTTCTCAAAGTCGCCCGCATGGGCCATCCGGTTCTGCGCGCCCGTGCGCGTGAGATCGAGCGCGCGGAATTGAAGCAGCCGTCGATGCAGAAACTGATCGACGACATGATCGACACCATGCACGAGTACCACGGCGTAGGACTGGCGGCGCCGCAGATTCATGAGGGCCTTCGCATCTTCGTCGCAGCCATTACGCCGCAGAACGAAGAGCCCCTGTCGCCGGACGACGAGCCGATGGTCGTGATCAACCCGGTGATCGCTCTGGTGGGTACGGAGATGGTCGAAGACTGGGAGGGCTGCCTCAGCATTCCGGACATCCGCGGCCGGGTGCCTCGCGCGCGCTCCATCAAGGTGAGCGCGCTCGATCGCCATGGCGCCAGGATCGAGATGACGTCGCACGACTTCCCCGCGCGCGTGATTCAGCACGAGACCGATCACCTCGACGGCGTCCTGTTCTTCGATCGGATGCGCACGTTCGAGTCGCTGACGTTTCTGGATGAGTACGCGCGGTACTGGACCAAGGACAGAGGCGACTGAACTGACGCACAACTGTGAAGCGTATCAGGGCAGATGGCTGATGGCTGATGGCAGAAGACGCCATCAGCCGTTAGAGCGCACTTCAGTAGTACGTAGTGTCCGGCTTTAGCCGGACCGAGTAAGCGTCCCGAAGGCGGTTGGGTTGGCCTTGCTGCATCGCGAATCCGAAGCTCCGGGGCCGGACGCGCGCTGCGAGGCCCGACAGTGACCGCCCGACGCGAGGTCCCTGCCTTCGCTCAGTCAACCTCGCTCGATGCCCCGAGGCTTCTCGCGCGGTCAGGCGAGGCGTGTCGGCCGCCTGCGCACGGCTTCGCGCCGCCGCAAGGCCAACCCAACCGCCCGCGTGACGTTACACGGTTGTGAAAAGCGATATAGCCCTCAGCGCTCTGGTTGCCCAATGCTCTCTGCCATCTGCCCTCTGCTATCTGCCATGACAAGAGACACGGCTACGTTCGGGTCTGCCGCTTCCTCTCGGCCGCGCGCTCGGCCTTCAATCTCTCAAGCTCGACTTCGGTGTGATCCGCAAACGTCATCGCGTCTGCGATGAGGCGATGGCCGGCTTGCTCGGCGATGAGCCTGTGCATGGCCTGGCAGACGCGGCGATAAGCAGGGTGTCCCTGGGGCGCCGTGCGGAGCTCGATGAGATGCATCGCTTCGCGCGCGTTCATCTCCATGTAGAACCGGATGCGATAGGCCATCGAGACGGCATAGGGCGCAACGGCAGAGAGGCCCTCCGCGTGCAGCGCGTCGTGGAGGTCGGCTGACGCGTCCATTACAGCTGTCCAGTCCTCGTGCGCGCCGGCCGCTTCGATGGCGTCGGGTTCGACATAGCCATGGAGCGCGCCGAGCGGCTGCCATTCGAGGCTCAACAAGCGGTGGCGTTGCAGATCGCGAAAGGCACCGTAGTCGGCGAGGATGTCGAACCGGTACGTGGTGCGTTCGAACGCGCGCCCAGGCTTGTGCCGGCGATTCTCGCGGCGGCCGACGTAGGCGCGCAGCACGCTCGCCCGATCGTCACCGGTCATCCGCCGTGCCACGTCGAACAGCTGATCGTCGGGCAGATCGGAAACGGCATACAACGCGGCCGCGACCACTTTGATTTCGCCGTCAGGATCGAAATCGGCGAGGACCACTTCCGGGCGGGGCTCGCGCGCGACGTCGGCCAGGACGTCCATCGCGACGCCTGCTGTCGCCGTTCTGGTATCGGCGAGATACTGCGTCCAGCGGCCGCCACGTTCGGGCTGATCGACACGGGTCAGAAACGCGGGAATCACCTTACGGAGCTCCGTCAAAATCAAGTCCGCGTATGCCTGAGATTCCCCGAGCGGATTCGCGCGCATGCGAAGCAGCAACGCTTCGTACGCCTGACCCGTTCCGAATAATCCGAGGTTCGACTGCACCGCCGCGGGCAGCAATCCGCGGAGCGTGTCGAGCGCCTTGGCGCGAATGGCTGCACGATAGACGGCGTCGCTGTCTGACGAGTCCTTGGGGAACCGCGCTCGAAAATGCTCCTGCATCGGCTCGAACCAGCGCGCGTACACTTCGAACGCGCGATCGAGTGTCGCTTCGTAGTGCTCCCGGAGCGGAGTGCCCGCGAGCTCCGCCGGCACGTGGTATTTCCAGTGGCCTCCCGGACGATCCGTGTAGGGCACGTACCGCGTCGATTGCTCGAGGTAGGCCATCAGACGGCCCCATTCGAGCACTTTCGTCAGCACGTTCGACACGCCTTCGCAGGCGAGATGGACGCCGCCGAGCTGCGCGACGGAGTCGTCGCCGTAATCAGCGAATACCTTCGCGTACAGCTTCTCGGCTCGCTCGAGGCCGACGGTGCTGTCGGTGACCGGTCCGCTCTGCACGTCCTTGTGGAACTCGTCGAGAAACAACCGCCGCAAGGATTTTGCGGACCGCGAATAGCGCGCAAACAGGGCGCCTTTCACGGTTTCCGGCAGGTTCGTCAGCGCGAACACGGGTCCGTCGAGGTTGGAGAAATATGGGGCGAGCGCGCGTCGTTCGTCGGGCGTGAATTCGGACACGACGTCAGAGTACACTAGTCCGGCTGAAGCCGGACACTACGTACTGAA
The DNA here is from genome assembly GCA_963782595.1 of Vicinamibacterales bacterium. Taxonomy (GTDB): domain Bacteria; phylum Acidobacteriota; class Vicinamibacteria; order Vicinamibacterales; family JAMQPK01; genus JAMQPK01. The sequence continues at coordinate 1,302,387 of CAWAKJ010000001.1, forward strand.
CTCAACGAACTCAACGAACCCAACGAACTTAACGAACTGAACGAACCCCGAGCACTCTGTGCAATTTCGATTTCGCCATCAACTTCGCGCGCGTTTCCGCGATTGCGATCTCTTTGGCCATGTCAACAACGCGGTCTACTTCACCTATATGGAAGAGGCGCGATGGGCGTACTGGCGCGAGCTGACCGGCGATTCTCCGGTCGGTCGCCTGCCGGGGCTGATTCTTGCGCGCGCCGAATGCGATTTCATCAGGCCCGTGCAGGCCGGCGAGCGCCTCGACATCTGGCTGGGCACGACCAGAATCGGCCGCACCAGCATGGCGCTCGATTGCGAAATGCTCGACGAGCGTGGCAATGCAGTGGCGAAGGGTAAGGCGATCATGGTGACCTACGACTACGCCTCGGCAAAACCCGTCCCTGTCCCCGACTGGGCTCGCGCCCGCATCGAAGAGTACGAGGGACGGCAGTTGTCCCGCCACTAAGGGTTCCAGGGGACAGTACGTAAGATATAGTTTCTAAACGATGTCGCTGCTCGTCACGCCCGAGGATCTATCGGGCGAGCTCGAATCCGCGCACCCTCCACTCGTTCTCGATCTGCGGCCGGTCGAGCACTACTGCGAGAACCATCTACCGGGGGCCGTTCACCTCGATCTGTTCGGCATCAGCAGCATCGATACCGATCCTGCACCGCTGAACGCGTTCTTCTGGATCATCGAACATCTGCTCGCATCGCGCGGCGTGTCCAACGACATGCCCATCGTCCTGTACGACGACACCTCGGGGATTCGGGCGGCCCGTGCGTTCTGGTTCCTCGAGTTCTTCGGCCATCCAAACACGCGTGTGCTCGACGGCGGCTATGCCGCGTGGGCGAGAAAAGGCCTGACGACCACACGGAAAGCGCCCGCGCCTCAGCCGACAGAATGGAAAGGCCTGAGGGACAGCGAGATCCTGGCCGGCTGGCGCGACGTGAAGGCCCGCCTGGGAAGTCCTGACGCCGTCATCGTCGACACGAGAAGTGACGACGAGTATTGCGGCATCAACGTCCGTGCCGCGCGCGGCGGCGCCGTGCCGGGCGCGGTGCACGTGGAGTGGACACGGAACCTCGGCCCCGACGGGGCATTCAAGCCGCTCGACGAGTTGAAGACGATGTACGAACAGGCCGGGGTGACACCCGATCGCGAGGTCGTCACATATTGCCAGGGCGGCTACCGCGCGGCGCACTCCTATCTCGCGCTGAGACTGCTCGGCTATCCGCGGGTGCGGAACTATGTCGGATCGTGGAAGGAATGGGGCGATCGTGTCGATCTGCCCATCGAACATCCGAAGGAACCGTGATGGAAAACATCGACAAGGTCGTTGACTACATCAACGTGCAGCGCGATCGCTACATCGACGAACTGAAGCAGTATCTTGCCATTCCGAGCATCAGCGCGCTTCCCGAGCATCAGGGCGACGTGCGGCGGGCGGCGGAGTGGAGTGCCGATCATCTGAAAAACATCGGGCTCGAGAACGTGCGGCTCGAGGAGACACCCGGCAATCCAATCGTGTACGGCGAGTGGCTCAACGCGCCGGGCGCGCCGACGATCCTGTTCTATGGACACTACGATGTGCAGCCCGTCGATCCGGTCGATCTGTGGGAGTCGCCGCCGTTCGAAGCGACCATTCGCGAGAACGAGATCTACGCCCGCGGCGCCGCCGACGACAAGGGGCAGGTCTTCATGCACTTCAAGGCCATCGAAGCGCACATGACGCAGACGGGACGGCTGCCGCTGAACATCAAGGTGTTCCTCGAAGGCGAAGAGGAAGTCGGCAGCCTGCATCTCGACGAGTTCGTCAGGCGGAACAAGCCGTTGCTGGCCGCCGACGTTGTCGTCATCTCGGATTCGGCGATGTTCGCCCGGGAGATCCCGTCAATCTGCTACGGCCTTCGCGGGCTCGTCTACTACCAGATCGATCTTCGCGGCACGAAGAGCGACCTGCACTCTGGCGTCTTCGGCGGAGCCATGGCGAACCCGGCGTTCGTCCTCTCGCAGATGCTGGCGCAGATGAAGGACAAGAGTGGCCGCGTGAAGATCGGCGGCTTCTACGATGACGTGCGAGAGCTCACCGAGGCCGAGCGCGCAGAGTGGAAAAAGCTGCCGTTCGACGAAAAGAAGTATCGGAAGGAATGGGGGGCTCCAAGGCTGGCGGGCGAGTCGGGCTACACCGTGCTCGAGCGCGTGTGGGGACGACCGACATTCGAGGTGAACGGGCTGCTCTCGGGCTTCACCGGTGAGGGTCCGAAAACCGTCCTTCCCGCCATTGCCATGGCGAAGGTCAGCATGCGGCTCGTGCCCAATCAGGTCCCTGACAAGATCGCGAAGCAGTTCGAGGATTACGTCCAGAAAATCACGCCGTCAACAGTCGAACTGAAGCTCACCCGGTTACATGGCGGTAAGCCGTGGATGGCCGAGTTCGACAGCCCATACATTCGCGCCGCGGGAAAAGCGATCGAGAAGGGCTTCGGCAAGACTCCCGTGTTCACACGCGAAGGTGGTTCGATCCCGGTCGTGGCGACGTTTCAGGAGGAACTCGGGATCCCGAGCGTGCTCTTCGGTGTGGGGCTGCCCGACGAGAACGCGCACGCACCCAACGAAAGGCTCGATCTCGGCAATTTCCACGGCGGCGTTATCGCGTCGGCCCACCTCTATGAGGAGATCGCCAAGCTTCGGCCCGGAGCATGATTGAAGCCATGGATCGGCTCGAGCGGTTCTATGGACCGCTGCCGCAGCCGCCCGACGATCCGTTTGCCCTCTATGTATGGGAGGTGCTCAGTGTGCATACGACGCCCACCCGTCGCGATGCGGCGATGGGCGTGCTGCGACGCATACCGGCACTTACGCCAGACTCGATGGGACGGGCGCCCCGCGCGAAGCTTGAAAGCGCCGCTGCGCTGGCGGGCCCTTATCGTGAAGAGCGTCTCCGCGCGCTTGCCGCCGGCGTCGATGTGTTCAAGCGTAATCGCGATCTTGCTGACAAGCTTCGCAGCGACCTGGCAGTGGCGCAGGAAGCGCTCGCGCTGTTGCCGCACCTCACGGCCATGTCCGGACAACGGCTGCTGCTGTTTGCCGGGCGGCATCCCGTTCTGCCTGACGATCCTCACGTACAGCGGGTGCTCGAGCGCCTTCGCAGCCGCGATTCGACAATCCGTGAGCTTGGCGGCGTGCTGACGGCGATGCAGCGCGCAACGCTATATTTCTCTCATCACGGCCGGGCCACGTGCCTCGAATCCGATCCGATGTGCCACATCTGCCCGCTGCGATCAGAATGCCCGTTTGCGAAAGAGGCAGTGATATGAGGCCGGCGCTGACATGCGTGCTCGTGCTCGGGGCGATCAGCATCCTCGCGCCTTTCGCCGGCGTGTCGGCGGCGGGTCCGTCGTTCGTGGACATCACCTGGATGTCGATCTCGAACATGTATTACGAGCTCGGCCCGCTGCAGGTCGTCACCGACGGCTACATCAGCAGGCTGCCTCAGAGCGATTTCTTCGGCGGTGGCGGGGGTTATGCGCAGACCAGAAGGCCTTTCAAGCCGGATGTGGCTGCCGTCACTCGCGTCATGAATGCGCTCAGTACACCGACCCGCGTCAATCTGTTGCTCACAGGCCACAGCCACTGGGATCACTCCTTCGACACGGCCACCTGGTCGAAGCTGACCGGTGCGCGGATCGTTGGTTCGAAAACGACGTGCCTGCAGGCACAGGCCGAAGGCGTGCCCGCCGAGCGGTGCCGGACCGTCAATGGCGGCGAAGCGATTCCGCTCGCCGACGGCGTCACCATGCGGGTGGTCAGGTGGAATCACAGCGGAGACCCGTCCGTGAATCCCGAGCAGCACAATCCCGTCGAGCTGGGTCGAATTCCCGTCCCGGATCCGAAATCGGGCGGGCTTCGCGCAGGAGTTGCGGAAGATTTTCCCAACGGCGGCGGCAATCGTGGGTTCCTGTTCACGGTGGAAGGTCCTGCTGGCCGATTTTCCTGGTTCTTCAACAATTCGGCGAGTCCGGTCGATTTGCATGTGCCCATCGTGGTCGACGGCGTGAACTACGGTGCGCCAATCGAGAATCTGAAGCTCGCGATGCGCGACGCGAAGCTGACGTCCGTTGACTTGTGGATCGGATCGGGCGGCGTCACTGTTGCCAAGCTCGTTGTGCCGGTGCTGAAGCCGAAGGCATTCCTCCCGGTTCACTGGGACGGTCTATGGGGAGCATTCGAAGCCGGCGTGCCAAAGCCGTATGCAGACAACGATCTCGAAACATTTCTGAAGGCATCGGGAGTCGCGCTGGTGAGGCCGGCGCAGTACATGGACAAGTGGCGGCTCGATCGTAGTGGCGTGCGACCGGTGCCGAATCTTGAGGTGAAGAAGGCACTTGGGTTCAACTAGCAAACACATCAAAGCACTGATTTTCGATTTCGACGGGCTGATTGTTGACAGTGAGAGTCCCGGATTTCAGGCGTGGTCAGAGCTGTATACCTCGCATGGATGCTCTCTGCCGTTTGAAAAGTACGCCGTCTGCATCGGAACGATTGACGGATTCGATCTGCATGGATACCTCGAGGAGCAGTCGGGACGGTCGCTCGACAGGGGCGAGATCGAATCGGCCTGCAACAGACGCTGGCTCCAGCTGATGCGCGGGCAGCCGCTGCTGCCTGGTATTGCTGCCTGCGTGTCGTCGGCCAGAACGCGCGGCCTCAAGCTCGCGGTGGCGTCGAGCTCGACCGAGAAGTGGGTGACAGGGAACCTGCAGCGTTTCTCTCTGCTCGATCACTTCGACGCCATCTGCACGAGAGACTACGTCGAGGCTGTAAAGCCCGATCCGGCGCTGTACTTGCTCGCGCTCGAACGGCTGGGCGTGCAGTCCCACGAGGCGATCGCGTTCGAAGATTCTCCCCACGGCATTCTCGCGGCGAAGCGGGCGGGAATCTTCTGCGTAGCGATCCCCAATCCGTTGACCAGGGACCTGCCGCTGGACCTCGCCGATCGCCGGCTGACGTCGCTCGAGGAATTCAACCTGGACGATGTCTGACATCATCGCCATCGGCGGCGCGGGATTTCTGACCGACCCGGGAAACCTGGCGCTTGAGAAGTACCTGCTCGATCAGTCGAATCGCGATCGACCCAACGTGCTCATGATCGCGACCGCACGGGGCGATGATGCGGCGTACGTGGAGAAGTTCCACGAGGCCTTTGCGGCGCTTGGCGCACAAACGCAGTACCTGCCGTTCTTTCACCGCACGCCGGACCTGCGGACAGTCCTGCTGGAGCAGGATGTCATCTATGTCGGAGGGGGCAACACCAAGAGCATGCTGGCCGTGTGGCGTGATTGGGGGCTGCCCGAGATTCTCAAAGAAGCGTACGACACAGGCGTGGTGCTCGGCGGGCAGAGCGCCGGGGCCATCTGCTGGTTCGAGCAGGGCGTGACCGATTCCTGGGCCGATCGCCTGCGGCCGCTCGACTGCATGGGCTTTCTGCCGGGAAGCTGCTGTCCCCACTACGACGGAGAAGTCGAGCGCAGACCTGCCTACCACGCGCTGATACAGGACAGGCAGATCATGCCGGGCTATGCCATCGATGACGGCGTGGCGGTTCACTTCAAGAACGGTCGAATGGAGCGGGTGGTGTCGAAGCGAACGCAGTCGAGGGCGTACTTCGTGTCGATGGAGGCCGGCCTCGTCAAAGAGCAGGCTATCAATGCAACCAAATTGTGATTGAGCGGTTCTAGGTTCTGGGATCGCGGTGGCGCCAGAATGCCCGAGCGCATTCAAAGATCATGGCGTACTGGATCCATCGCCCACCGTGAACTCCGACTCAGAACCCCAGAACCTTGAACCAGAACCCAGAACCCCAGAACCCAGAACTTAGAACCGCAGGATCTCAGTCCCTGATTCCCGCCCCTGTGATATTCATACGGAGTGAATGTTACTCGTTACGAGACCGCGGAGGCGTTTCTCGACGCCGCGCAGGCGGTCTTGATGATGGCCGAAGCCGAAAACAATCTGATCCTCGGCGTCGCGCAAGGCATTGCGCGCAATCCTGCGGCCGCGCCGAACCCGTACCTCGCCACTGTCGCCGACCATGCCGGCGTACAGGCGTGTGCCGTTCACATTTCGCCCTTCAAGCTCGTCATTACCCGATCGAACCGGGAGCCGATTGCGGTGCTTGCGCGGCACGCGTTCGAGGCCGTTCCCGATCTCGACGGCGTGACGGGCCCCGCGCGATCGGCCGCTGATTTCGCGCACGCGTGGAGCCGGCTTTCCGGACTCGAGCCGAGGCTCGGTATGCGGTTGCGCATTCATGAGACACGGAAGGTCGTCGACTCCGATCTGCCTCGACCGGCCGGGCATTTCCGGCAGGCGACGCCGGACGATCACGCGGTCCTGGCCGCGTGGGCCGACGTCTTCGTCGCCGAGGCGCGCATTCCCGATCCCGTCGACTCCGCTCGGGTCGTCGGCGACGCGATTGCCAGGGGCCGACTCTATGTCTGGCACGACGAGAGGCCCGTGTCGATGGCGGCGTGGGCGGGCAAGACGCCGAACGGCGTACGCATCAACTTCGTGTACACGCCGCAAGAGCTGCGCGGCCGAGGCTATGGCACGGCCTGCGTGAAGGCGCTCACGCAACAGCAACTCGAGCAGGGCAACGCGTTCTGCTGGCTTTACACCGAGGTCTCGAGTGGTGCGTCTCCGAACATCTTCAAACGGATCGGCTACTGGCCGGTGTCGGACGTGGCGGAGTACTACTTGAGATAGTCGAAAGGCGATGGTCGGAAGTCGTCAGGCGAAAGTCTGAAGTCTGCAGTCGGAAGCCTGCGAGGTCTAGTTCAACGAGGCGACGCGTCTTCGGAGCGTCTTTACGTGCTCCCACAATTGTTCGTGATCGCTCCGCGTCTCTTCGTCGACGGTGGATCCGGCGCTGAAGTGCAGATATTGCTGCAGGTCGCGGAGCGCGGCTGCGAAGTCGTTCATGTGGTACGCCAGCAGGCCGCGGTCGCGCAGCTCGGCGAGCGCCGGCGGATCGACGGCGAGCAGCAGCTCGGTGACGTTTCTCGCCTGGGGAAACGAATGCAGCCGGACGTAGATGCGCTTCAGGTTCAGCAGCATGCGCGTCAGCATCTGCGCTTTGGTGGCCGGCGCGAGCAGCGCCGGGTCGAACGCGGCCTCCTCGCCGATGTGGCGCTGCAGCAGGCGACGGCAGTCGTTTTCCGAGAGCCGTGCGCCCCGGTGAAACGGATCGAGGATGAGCGGCGTGAAGCGCATCAGGAAGTGCCCGGGAAAGTTCACGCCTTCGATCTGAATACCGGCACGGCGGGCCACTTCCATATAGACCAGCGCCAGCGTGATCGGAATACCGGTCCGCCGTTCGAGCACTTCGTTGAGGAAGCTGTTGCTCGGGTCGTCGTAGCGATCGCGGTTGCCGGTGAAGCCTTCCTCGTCGAAAAGGTACGCGTTCAGCACATCGACAGCCGTGTCCGACCGGCGCGTGTCGTGCAGACAGCCGCTCGCCACCAGCCGCTCATGCGCGGCGAGACCCATCCGGTCGAGGCGCTCGAGATAGGGGACAGGATCGAGTGACGGGCACTCGAGCTTCGCGATCATCAGCGCAGGCGTCGCCAGATCTCGATCAGGGCTCGCCGAGAGTTTCGAAAATTCGCTGACGAAGGCACTTTTCATCGCGCGAGACCATTATCGCCCATAGTGCGTGGTTTGCCTCCAGTCATGCCTGGGCTCTCGCCACAGTTTTGCGGATTCATCCGCTCCGTTTGACATGTAACAATGTGGATGGTGGAACCGAGCCCGGCGATGTCTGGAAGGCAGTCAACTTACTCCTATTGGCTGGCGAATGCGATTGCAGTCGCAGGCGCCGGCACTCTCGTCTACGTGTGGCGTCTGGCGCGGCCACTCTGGGTTGACGAAGAGATGATCGCACTCAATGCCCGTTGGAGGTCCTTTTCTGATCTCGCCGGGCCACTATGGCTCGATCAGACCGCGCCCCTCGGATGGCTTTCGCTCGAGCGTCTCGCATTGCTGACGTTCGGGATCGACGAGCGGGCGGCGCGCGCGCTTCCGATCGCGTTCGGTGTCTGCACGCTCGCTGTCGCGATGTGGATCGGCCGACGATGGCTGACGCCGTTTGGCGCGGCGATCCTGGTTGCGCTGTGTTCGATCGCTCCCTGGATGGTGTTTTTCACCCTTGAGTTGAAGCACTACTCGGCAGACACCTGCTGGGCGTTGCTGCTCCCCGCCCTTGCGGCCTGGGCGGCAGAGACCGACAGCGGCGATCGTGCGTTTCGCCGGACAGCCACGTGGTGGGCGGCCGCAGCCGTTGGGTCATGGCTGTCGAACGGGGCCACCTTCGTCGTCCCTGCCTGTGCGGCGCTCCTGGTCGGCAGAATCTGGCAACAGTACGGCGCGCGCGAGGCTGCGAAGGCCGCGGCTCTGGGACTCGTGTGGGTGATGTCGTTTGCCGCGCACTACACGCTTGCGCTGCGTCATGCGCTCGGGAACGAATACCTCGAGAGCTACTGGAGATTTGCGTTTCCACCGGTGTCCGATGGGATCGGCGACACGATGCGATGGGTAGGGCACTGGTTTCAAAGCTTCGCCGTGAAGCCGGTCGGTACGGCGTCCTGGGCATTGTTCTGGGTTGCGACAATCACCGGTTTTGCTTATGCAACGGCGCGACACGGGCTCTTCGGCTTGGCCTTCGCGGCGGTACCCGTTTCCGCGCTCGTGCTGGGCGTTCTGCAGATTGTCCCGCCGTTCGAACGACTCGGGTTGTGGTGTGTGCCCGCGCTCTATGTCGGGCTCGCCTCGTGCGCGGACGCCGCAACGTGGCTGGCCTTCCAGAGCCGCTGGCGTTTGCCGCTGCTGCGCCTGTCAAGTGCCGGTGCTGTCGTCCTGGGCGTCGGCATCGTGTCGCTCGACATCGCAGGCAATGGGATGAACGAGCTTCGCGCGAGAAAGGCCGACAACAACTATGGGCTCGACGATCGTCGAGCCCTTCGACGGGTGAACGAGCTTCGCCAGCCGGGCGATCCCATCCTCACGACGCATTTCGGATTGGCGGGGTTGTGGTGGTACGGAGGCGTGAACCTCTCTGACCCGCACCGCGGAGGGTACCTGGGCGACAGTCCGATCTTTGAGATATCACACGAGAGGCGAAGGAGGCGGTGTGCGCACTACCGGGCAGAAATGGATGCGTTGCTCCAGCGTACTGGCCGAGCCGTCGTGTATCTCGGCTTCAGAATGAACGTCGAGCCCCCTGGATTCGACAAGCTCGTCCTCGATGTGCTCGGGGGGCGTGGCGCCACTATTGGTTATACCGGCTATGCGGACTTGAGCCATGTCGCCGCATTCGATTTCAGGCAGCCGCCGAGTGCCGAGTCCGACCAGTTCCTGTCGTATCTCGATTCACCGGCCGCCCCACCGCTCGAGGGTTGTGTCGCGATACGTCCCGCGAGGCGCTGGTAGCGGCGAGGTGCGATCTCAATCGCGCAACATTCCTTCCACCTTCGACAGTGTCAGATCGGCCAGTCGCTCGACGACGAGATCCGCTTGTCCAAGCTCTGTCGCGGGATACGTATTCGTTACCGCGACGCACCGCAAGCCGGCGGTCCGGGCCGACTCCAGGCCCCAGTGCGAGTCCTCGATGGCGATGCAGCAGGAAGGATTGAAGGGCGCGGAGAAAGCCTGACCCCGCAGCTTCGCCATCGCCAGAAGGTACAGATCGGGCGCAGGTTTGCCACGCACGCCGTCCGATGCCGATGCGATGGCGGCAAAGCAGTCGCGGAGACCGGCGTGCCTCAGCACCATGTCGATTTCCGGTTCCAGCGCTCCAGATGCCACGGCAAGAGGAACACGTCCGGCGAACATTCGCACGCAGTCGACAGTGCCGGGAAACAAGATCGATCCGCTCGACAACATGTGCTCGACGATCTGTGCCTTCGACTCGACCCATGCATCGATCTTTTCGCTTGTCACGGCGATGCCGCGATCGGCCGCCAGCGCTCGAAACAAGCCGACATCGTCATATCCCAGGTAACGAGCGTAGTAATCGTCTTTCTGAAGATCGATGCCGTCGGGAGCGAGCACGCGCTGATAGGCGCGAAGGTGCAGAGGTTCGGTGTCGGCGATAACGCCGTCGAAATCGAAGAAGACTGCTTGAAGCAGGGGCATTGATTAGTCGCGGGGCCCGAACGCCGGCTAAGGTAGCCGCTCGCCGGCACGAATAGGCAGCGCAAGACGGGCGTCACGCGGTGGATACGGACAGTCGAAGTTCTCGTTGTAGTAGCACCACGGGTTGTAGGCTTTGTTGAAATCCACTGTGTAGACTCCACTTGCCGTACGATCGAGCTCGAGGTACCGGCCGGCCGAATAGGTCTCGGTTCCGCTGGTCATGTCGCTGAACGGCACGAACAGGCGATTTAGATCGGCGCCTTCCTCGACGTACGCTCCGAGCGTGAACGGCTGGCCCTTCAAGGTGAACTCGAGCACGCCGACACGCTGCTGATTCCGAATCTTGCCGGCAGAGGTCGGCATCTGCACGACGACTCGCTCGCGTGACGGATTCAGCGACGCTGGCACAACATACTCAGGATCGGGTGGAAAGTACTTCAGGGGCACGAAGTCCTTCACCTTGGTCGGGGGCACCGGCTCGTTCGGCTGGCTTCGGAACGCTTCGTCCTTGGCCGCGCGGTCTGCTTGAATCCGGATCGTGTAGTCGCCTTCGGTCTCGGCTGGAGGGGGGTTACCGGCGTTGCAGCCGCCCAGCGTCACCACCGCCAGCAGCACCGTCAGAGCCGTTCGGAATCGTTTCATTGAAAGATGTAGCTTCCGCGGCGCACCGTTTCATCCGCAATGCGGCGCCGTCTGCTTACGGTATCAATCGGCGTGACTTTGAGCAACCGTCTCAGCGCCGCCAGGTGCGTCCGGAGCGTATCGCCCTCGGCCATTGCCGCGAGCACCTGCTTGGCCGACGTCTCGATCCGCTGGGCCGCGTCATTCACGAAGACTGAGGCCGCATCAACATGGTACTGCGCGATCGCGCCGGTTGCCGTACATGCCCGAAGCACAGCGCTTTCGGCACATGCGATCGCGATCACGATGTCGGCGATGCTGACGAGCACCTCCTGCTCGTCGGTCAGCCCCTCGCCATAGCGCTGCATCGCAAGGCCCAGCGCCATCAGCGCGGTTTTCTTGAAGGCCTCAATCGCGGCCTTCTGCTCATAGAGGAGCCCGTCGGGTCCTGAAGCCGCTGCGATTGAACCTCCCAGAAGCTCGTCTTGCAGGCGACGGGCTGCGGGAATGAGCGGCAGGTCGCCCTTCAACGCCCGCCGAACCAGCATGCCGGGGATGAGGAGTCGATTGATTTCGTTGGTACCCTCGAAAATCCTGTTCACGCGGGCGTCACGGTAGTGGCGCTCGGCAGGGTAGTCGCTGACGAAACCGTTGCCCCCATGAATCTGCACGTTTTCGTCGAGCACGAACTGCAGAGTTTCGCTGCCGGCCACCTTGGCAATCGACGCCTCGATGGCGAATTCCTCCATTGCTGCGAGCACGCTTCGAGGTCCGCTCTCGCTGGCAATCGCCGCGTCCATGAGACCGGCCGTCCGGTACATCAGGCTTTCCAGGGCATAGGTCTGCACGCTCATCTCGCCGAGCTTGTGCTTGATGGCCCCGAATTCGGCGATCGGTTTTCCAAACTGCCGGCGCGCTGCGGCGTAGTGCGCGCTCTCGCGGATGGCGCGGTATGCGCCGCCCACGCACATCCCGCCGAGTTTGAAACGGCCGAAGTTCAGCACGTTGAACGCCACCTTGTGGCCCTTGCCGATCACACCAAGCAGGTTCGACTCCGGCACTGCGGCGTCCTGGAGAATCAACGGCGTCGTCGAGGACCCGTGCAGGCCCATCTTGTGCTCTTCGCTGCCGGTGCTGACGCCTTTGAACCCGCGCTCGACGATGAACGCAGAGAACTCGTCGCCGCCGACTTTCGCGAAGACGATGAAGACATCCGCGAATCCACCGTTGGTAATCCACATCTTCTCGCCCGTGAGCGCAAAACTGCCGTCGGGCATCCGCTCGGCTCTTGTGGAAGCGCTAAGTGCGTCCGAGCCCGAGCCCGACTCGCTCAATGCGTACGCGCCTACCAGCTCGCCTGAAATCAGCTTCGGCAGATAACGCGCCTTCTGCTCCGGCGTGCCGAAATACAGAATGGGGCTGATGGCGAGGTTGCTCTGAGCGCCGAATGTCGAGCTGAACGATGCACTCCCCGCCGTGTAGCTGGCGACGACGAGCGCGGCCGCTCTGTCGAGTCCAACACCGCCGAACTCTTCAGGCGCATCGACGCCGATCAATCCCAGCTCGCCGGCCCGCCGGAGTAACTGGCGCGCGAAGTCCCAGTCTTTCCTCTCGAGCCGCTCGATCCCCGGGATCACTTCCTTGTCGGCAAACTCGCGTGCCGTCTGTGCGATCAGGCGATGCTCTTCCGAGAGACGTTCCGGCGTCAGGATTGATGCCGCATCGCCGGGTTCGAGCAGCCACGCCGCTCCGGTCATGCGACACGCTCCAGAATGCCGGCCGCGCCCATGCCGCCGCCCACGCACATCGTGACCAGCCCGTATCGAACCTGACGCCGTTGCATCTCGTACACGATGCTGGTCGTCAGCTTCGCCCCCGTGCACCCCAGCGGATGCCCGAGCGCAATGGCCCCGCCATTGACGTTGAGCCGCGACTCGTCCATCGGCAGCTCGCGCAAACACGCCAGGACCTGCGCCGCAAAGGCTTCGTTCAGCTCGATCAGATCGATGTCGTTCATCGACAGGCCCGCGAGCTTCAGAACTTTCCGGATAGCTGGTACCGGACCTGTCCCGAACCGTTCCGGAGCGACCCCCGCTGTGGCATACGCGACGAAACGCGCGAGCGGTTTCAGATTGCGCTCTCGCGCATACTCTGCAGAGGTGACGAGTACCGCCGCAGCGCCGTCGCTGGTTTGGGATGAATTGCCGGCAGTCACCGTGCCATGCGTATGAAAGGCGGGCCGCAGTTTGGCCAGCGCGTCAAGCGACGTGTCGCGCCGGGGCCCTTCATCGGCCGCGAACGTGCCGATCGCGAGGGTCTCATCGCGAAACTTTCCGGCATCGAGGGCGGCGAGCGCGCGCTGGTGGCTGCGAAGCGCGAACGCGTCCTGTTCTTCGCGTGTGATTCCGTGATCGCGCGCGTGGTTCTCGGCTACGAGACCGGTCGTCAGGTAGACGTCGGGATACTGATCGACGAGCGTGGGGTTCGGCGCGACTTTGTTGCCGCCCATCGGCACGAGGCTCATGCTCTCTGTTCCACCTGCGATGATGGCGCTCGCCGAGCCGCTGCCGATGCGATCGGCGGCAAACGCAATCGCCTGCAGGCCTGACGCGCAGAACCTGTTGATGGTGACGGCCGAAGCTTCGACCGGGAGTCCCGCTCGAAGACTTGCGATGCGTGCGACGTTCAGCCCCTGTTCGGCTTCGGGCATCGCGCAACCGATGATGACGTCCTCGATGTCGGAGGCCGCCACGCCAGGAGCGCGCTTCAGTACTTCGCGCATCACTGCGGCGGCGAGGTCGTCGGGACGCGTGTCGCGCAGCGACCCGTTGGGCGCTCTGCCGACCGGAGTTCGCACGGCGGAAACGATCAGCGCGTCAGCCATTGAAATCCTGAAGCAGATCTTCGATCGCGTCGCCGACCTCTGACACCTTACCGTCGAACAGATGATCGGCGCCGTCGATGACCACGAGCTCTCTAGGTTCGCGCAACTGCGCGTAAAACCTTCGTACGTCTTTCAGCGGAATCAACTCGTCGCGTTCGCCATGGACCAGAAATGTCGGCTTCGCCGCGTCGATGATGGGTGAGAAGTCGTACCGGTTGACGGGGGCCGCGATGCCGATGAGCGCGGTGGCGCGCGGGTCGGCCGCGCCGACCGTCATGCCGACCCAGGAGCCAAACGACATGCCGCCGGTCCAGACGTGCATCACGTCAGGATAGCGTGCCGTCATGAAGTCGAGCGCGGCGCGAAAGTCATCCTGCTCCCCGGGACCTCCCGAGAAGGAGCCGGTACTTCGTCCGACGCCGCGGAAGCCGAAACGCAGGACCGGCACACCCGTTCTGGCGAGGGCTTTCGTCGCGTGATACAACGCCTTCGTATGCATCGTACCGCCCTCGGTCGGAAGCGGATGCCCAAGCACGGCGATTGCGCGAGGTGCGCCTCCGGCCCTGGCGTTGACCAACCCCTCGAGCGGCCCGGTTGGTCCGGCAATATCGACGGTCGTGAGGCGTATGTCTTCGGTCATAGCGCTCGAGAGAACCTCGAGACGATAGCGGCAAAGCGATCGGGTTCGAGCACGGTGCCTAGATGGCCCGTGCGCTCGAACAACTGGAAGCTCGATCCGGGAATGAGATCGAGATAGCGCATCGTCTCGTCGCACGGCACTACTTGATCGAGCTCGCGCTCGCCCGTGATGACCAGCGTTGGCACTTTGACGCGCGCGCAGTCGGCTTCGAAGTCCTGTCGTTCTGCGAGGCACGCGCGCAGGCCCATGCGGCGGGGCATGGCGGGAGCCTTGAGGACGCGCCATCCCGTGTTGACGCAGGCCGTCAACCGCAGGCGTGGCGATGGATACATGGCCTGCAGCTCTCGCCATCCTCGTCGTACCGCCCCGACGGCGAAGAGCGGGCTCGTCAGCATCGGCCACGTCGCATACCGTCGCTGGCGGGAGCTCAACCGCAAGCGTGGGCCCGGAGTGGACACCAGAATCAGTCCCCGGACCCGGTTGCTTCGCTGTGCGGCGTAGCGGAGAGCGATGAGACCTCCAAACGAGATGCCGCACACGATCGCGGTCTGAACGCCCGACGTATCGAGGATCGTGTCGAGCTGATGCACGAACAGATCGAAGCTCGCATTGGCATCAAACGACATCGACGCGCCCGGCTCGCCCGGCAGCGAAGCCGTGATGACCCGGTACTCGCGCGACAGCGCGTTGACGGCCGGCGCCATCCATTCCCACCGTCCTTGAATGCCCGGAATCAGCAGCAGCGGCGTTCCCGCCCCGACATCGACCATCAGTTTCTCAGTGTTTTCCCTGTCTTCAACGTGTGCTGAATCCGTTCGAGCGTTTTCGCCTCTCCGCACAGGCTGAGGAACGCCTCTCGTTCGAGGTCCAACAATTGATCTTCGCTGACTTTCGCGGCATGAGGCAAGGCGCCGCCGGACAGGATGAGTGACAACTTGCGGCCAATCACGGCGTCGTGGTCGGAGATTCGCCCCGCCCGCCACGCGAGATGCACGCCAAGGTCCAGCATCGCCCGCACGCCTTCTCCCCCGACCGCAATTGCGGTGGGCCTCGCCGGCGGCTGATATCCGTCATGCGCCCGTCTTAGAGCTTCCTGCTTGGCATCAAACTCCAGCCGATCGCGATTCATCGTCGAAGCATCGACGCTCCTGAGATAGCCCAGGCGGACAGCATCTCTTGCTGAGGTAGACGTCTTCGCGAAGCCAATGGTTTCAAACGCCTTCTGCGGGCCGAGGCGGAGCAGCATTTCCTTTGTTCCACCCCCGGCGGGAATCAGGCCCACACCCACCTCGACGAGACCGATGTAGCTTTCCGCCGCGGCTTGCACGCGATCGCCGTGGAGCACAATCTCGACGCCGCCTCCGAGCGTCATGCCGAAGGGAGCGACGACGACCGGCACGTCCGCGTAGCGAAGCCCCAGGGTGGCCTGTTGAAACGAGCGGATCATCGCGTCGATCTCGTCCCAGTTGCCTTCCTGCGCCTCGAGGAGCAACAGCAGGAGATTGGCCCCGACTGAAAAATGCGGTCCTTCTGCCGTCACGACCAGCGCGGAGAAGTTCTGCGAGGCCTCGCGCACGCCGCGCTGAAGCATGTTCAGCGCGTCGCCGCCAATTGCGTTCATCTTCGAATGCAGCGACACCGCCAGCACGCCGTCGTCCAGATCGACGAGGCTCGCGCCGGCGTTCGACGCGATGACGCGCTGTCTGTCGCGCGCGCTGCGCAGAATCTCGAGCTCGGGCCCGGCCGGTCCCAGTGGTGAGCTTCGAAATGGTTTCTCACCGAATCCGATGGCGTCGGCCAGCTCGAATGGGCCGAGCGGCCATCCGTAGCCCCACCGCATTGCGCGATCGATGTCGTCGATCGAATAGGCGATCTCGGGGGCGACCTCTGCGGTGTAGCGGAGCGAGGAGGGAAGTGTGGCTTGAAAGAATCTGGCGACGCGATCGGTTCCCGAGCAGAGCTTCTTCATCCGCTCGGGAAGGGGGATCGACGCTGCCGCCTCGAGCGACGGCATCTGCACCGGTCGCCGGGGGCGATATTCCATCGCGAGGGGATCGAGAGCCCAGATGTCGGTCTCTCCGGCCTCGTTCTTCCGGCGCTCGTAAAATCCGCGCCCGGCCTTCTCGCCGATCCATCCCCGCGCGAGCATGTCCTGTACGAACGGCGGGAAATGAAATTGGGCTCCTCGTCCACCGGGCAGGCGCTGAGCGAGGTCGTTCGCGACGTGCACGAGAATGTCGAGTCCAGCGATGTCCACGGTCCGGAACGTTGCGCTCTTCGGCCGGCCGATGGCCGCGCCGGTCATCGCATCCACTTCCTCGACGGTATAGTCACCTGCCGCGAGCGATTCAAAGATGCGCACGAGGCCGTGAAGCGCCACATGATTTGCGATGAATCCCGGCGTGTCTCTGGCGGTGATGACGTTTTTGCCCAGGCGGCGATCGAGGAAATCCCGGATGGCTGCGGTGACGGCCGGGTCGGTCGCTTCCGTGGGAATGAGCTCAACGAGCGGCAGATACCGAGGCGGGTTGAAGAAGTGCGTGCCCAGCCAGTGCTGCTTGAAATCCTCGCTGCGGTCCTGCGACAGCGCCGCGATGGAGAGGCCCGACGTATTGGAGCTGACGATCGAGCCTTTCTGCCGTACCGCATCGACGCGCTCGAGCAGCGAACGCTTGGCACCGGGCTGTTCGACGATGGCCTCGATAATCCAGTCGGCTTCCGCGATGATCGGCAGATCGGAATCGAAACCGCCGATGTGAATGCGCTCGACGGCGTCAGGCGTGAAAAACGGATCCGGCTTGAGTCGTCGCGCTCGTTCGATCCCTTCGCGTGCGATCTGCGCCGACATGTCCAGCACGGTTACGGGATAGCCGGCATTGGCCAGGTGCGCGCCGATCTGCGCACCCATGGTGCCGGCGCCCAGCACCGCGGCCGATCGTATTCTCCGTGAACCCGCCATGTTCAGCGATCTTACCGGGTTCTGAGCTTCCTGTTCAGTCTACCAACCCCTGCTGGATGCCGTAGTGCATCAGTTCTGCGGTCGTCTTCATGTGCATCTTTTCGAGGACGCGTGCCCGGTATGTGCTCACGGTTTTGACGCTCAGCGTGAGCCGTGCGGCCACCTGGGACACCGTCAGACCTGATGCGAGCATGCGCAGCACCTGATACTCGCGATCCGACAACAATTCGTGCGGCGGCCGCGGGTGCTCCGGCTGCTGTCGCATGACGAGCTCTTCGATGACAGAAGGGTTCAGGTAGCGCCGGCCGGCCATGACTTCACTGACGGCTCTGACGAGCTCGGTCGGCGCGCTGTCTTTGTTGAGATAGCCGGACGCGCCGGCGCTGATCGCGCGATACGCAAACTGCTCGGGAGGATGCATGCTGAGCACGAGCACAGGAAGCGTGGGCCGTTCGCGCCGCAGATCTTTCAGGAAATCCAGGCCGCTCGCGCCAGGCAGAGTCAGATCGAGGACCATGACATCCCACTCGGCCGTGCGGGTTTCGGCCAGGCCCTCCTCGGCGTTGGCCGCTTCTCCCACGAGCGCAGGTTGAAACGCCCCGGCGAGCACCTGCTTGATGCCCTGGCGCATGATGGGATGGTCCTCAACGAGAAGGATGCGAGTCATGTTGTCACTTTAGAGATCGCCGGTACGTTGACTGTCACGGTGGTCCCGCGGCCCGGCACTCCCGCGATCGACACACCGCCACCCAGCAGCCGCGCCCGCTCTATCATGCCCAGCAAGCCGATCGATTCGACGCTCGCGAGCTCGGCTTTCGTGATGCCGCGGCCGTTGTCTCGAATGCTCAATGTCACACGTCTGCCGCGTTCGCGCAGGCTGACGCGGACGGCGCCGGCGTGCGCGTGTCGCGCCACGTTGGTCAAGGCCTCTTGCAAGATCCGGAACATCGCCAGCTGGCGCGTGCGATCGCCCGGCTCGTTCTTCAGACTGAACGACAGATGGCAGCGGATGCCCGTCCGCGCTTCGAACTTGGTCGCTTCCCATTGAATCGCTTCCTTCAGGCCAAAATGGTCGAGCACGGCTGGCCGAAGATCGCTGGAAATCTGACGGACCGACTGGATGCTGCCCTCGATGAGGCCGATCAGCGACTGCAATTTGTTGACGACCTGAATGCCCGGCTTCGGCTCATTCCTGCGGAGCTCGTCGACGAGCCACATGAATTCCAGTTTCAGGCTCGTCAGCACCTGGCCGAGCTCGTCGTGCAGCTCGCGAGCGACGCGGGCGCGCTCTTCCTCGCGCGCCATCTCCATCCGCAATGCAAGGGAGTCGAGTCCTTTCACGGTTCGTGGCCGTCTTCCGCGCCGCGCCAGCTGGCGTGCCGCAGGCGTCCGCTTCATGCGACTCCTGCAGTGTTTACGGACACTGAATGGGCGATGATGACGCGTAAGTATAAGCCTTCACGGCCGCTCAGCCACGATTCAAGTTATACCTTACCAATACGCATCGGGACGGCCAGAACCGATAATGCAGGAGAGCGCGCAACGGGCGCTCCGAGGAAGGTGCCAGTGACCGAGCTGAAGCGGATTGTGCTTGCCGAAGACAACCCGAACGATGTCGAGCTGACGCTCGCGGCGCTCGGCGAGATCAACCTTGCGAACGAAGTCGTCGTCGTGCGCGACGGGGCCGAGACGCTCGACTATCTCTATCAACGGAACAAATATGCCAGCCGGCCCGCCGGGAACCCCGCGGTTCTGCTGCTCGATCTCAAGATGCCGAAGGTGGATGGCCTCGAAGTGCTCCACGCACTCAAAGCCGACGAAGCGCTGAAAACGATTCCGGTGGTGATGCTCACCTCGTCGCGAGAAGAGCAGGATCTGGTCAGCAGCTACAAACTCGGAGCCAACGCGTATGTCGTGAAGCCGGTTGACTTCCGGGCATTCATCGACGCGGTACGCCAGCTCGGCGTGTTCTGGGCTGTGGTCAACGAACCGCCCCCAGGGGGAGCGACGACACGTAAGTAGTGGAACCGCGTCTAGTACGCGGTCACCTTCTCGATCGCTCTCAAGAGGTCGTCGGTCTGGGGCAGGATCACTTCCTCGAGCTCGGGTGCGTACGCCACGGGCGTATCCATCGCGCCGACTCTCGTGACGGGCGCGTCCAGATACTCGAACAGGTCTTCCGCAACGCGCGCGGCGATCTCGGCGCCGAAGCCGCACGTCAACTGATCTTCATGCGCCACGATCACTCGGCCCGTTCGCTTCACCGTCTCCGCAATCATCTCGAAGTCGTACGGAAGAATCGTGCGTAAATCGATGACGCCGACGCTGAGTCCGTTTTTCTCTGCCATCTGCGCTGCGAAGAGCGACCGCTGCACCAAGGCGCCCCAGGTGACGATGACCACATCGGTGCCGGCGCGACGCTCGGCCGCGCGGCCGAACGGCACCATGTAGTCCGGCCCTGGATATACCGATTTGTTGTAGGTCTGGCGATACAAGTGCTTGTGCTCGAGGAACATCACCGGATCGTCACATCGGATGGCCGTCCGCAGGAGCCCCGCGGCATCGCTCGCCGTCGAGGGGAACGCAATCCGCAACCCCGGGCAGTGAGCGAAGATACTCTCGCCCGACTGGCTGTGGTACACGCCGCCACCCCGCAGGTATCCCCCGATCGCGACGCGAATGACCACGGGCGCTTTGAACGTGTTGGCCGAGCGGTAGCGCAGCATCGAGAGCTCATCGCGGATCTGCATCATCGCGGGCCAGATGTAGTCGAAGAACTGAATCTCGACGACCGGTTTGATCCCGCGCACCGCCATGCCGATGGACCGGCCGACGATGTTGGCCTCGGCCAGCGGTGAATTGAACACACGGTGACTGCCGAACGCGCGCTGCAGCCCGTGCGTCGCTTTGAACACGCCGCCTTTGCCAGGCACTTTCTCGATGATGTCGTTCCGGCTCGCGTCGGCCACGTCCTGGCCGAAGATGACCATCAGACGGTTGCGCTCCATCTCGTCGTGCAGCGTGCGGTTGATGGCCGAGACCATCGTGACCGGCTCGCCCTGGGGTGACGGTGGAGTGTCGAATGCGTCCGAGGTGGGATCGACGTCTGGCGAATAGACGTACCGGCCTGCGGTTTCGGGAGCGGGTCGCGGTGCTTTCAAGGCCCGATCGGCCGCCTCGGCCACTTCGGCGTCGATCTCCTTGCGCATCTCTTCAAGCTCCTTCTCGGTGGCCAGGCCATCCGATAGAAGGAGCTTCTTAAGGACCAGGATCGGATCCCGTGCCGCCTCGAGCTCACGCTCTTCTTCCGTCTTGTAATTGCGCTCTTCGTCCGAGTGCGAGTGTGAGTACGGCCGCACCACCTTCGCGTGGATCAGTGCAGGTCCCTTGCGCGCTCGCGCATACGCGACAGCCTCGAGCACGGCTCGATAGCTCTGCACGACGTCGGTGCCATCGACCCGGATGACTTCGAGGTGTGGAAACGATTCGACGAGCCGCGACACGTCTCCGCCGGCAGTGTGGTATTCGGCCGGACACGAGATGGCGTATCCGTTGTCTTCGACCACGCAGACCACGGGCAACTGTTCGGTGCAGATCGTGTTCAAAAACTCCCAGAATTCGCCTTCACCCGTTGCCCCGTCGCCGATCGAGACATAGGTGACCTCGTCGTGCTCGACCTGTGGCGGCGGGGCGCCGAGAAGCGGCAGCCGTTTGGACGCCTCAGCGCTGCCGGCGCCCTGCAGGCATTGCATGCCGGTGGCGCTCGAGCGGTTCATGATGTGCAGCGCCGGGCTGCTCCAGTGCGACGGCATCATCCGGCCGGCTGACGAGGGGTCGTCCGACGAACCGACTGCGGCGAGCAGCATCTCGTACGGGCCCACGCCGAGCATCAGCATCAGCGCGCGGTCGCGATAGTAGGGGAAGAACCAGTCGTAGCCGGGTTTCAACGCCATGCCGGCGGCGACGAGAATCGCCTCGTGTCCGGCGCCGCTGATCTGGAAGAACGCGCGGCTCTGGTTCTTGAGCTGGATTTCCTTGTCGTCGAGACGCCTCGACAGCACCATCCAGCGATACGCTTTGAGGAGATCGTCGCGGGTGAGCCCTTGATGGGAGCGCTGCGCCCGGGCGTGTGTCTTGTGTCCGTTGGTCACCGTCGAAGACTTCATGCACGCTCCCGACCGCCTCCGCCGAGGCTACGGTAAACCCCGCCGGTTCAGCGCTGAGCCGAACTTTCGGCGGGGTGGAACATCAAATTATACAACGTCCTGAATGGTATAATCGCGTTCCAAGGCCGCTGACGCAAGCGGTAAAACTCCAGACAATTGCAACCGTATCGTCTGTTCCGCTGGGACGAAATCGCTCTCGAGAAAGTGACCGAGATGGTTTCCCGGAAGTTCGTGTCCGGAGAACGGGAGACCGTTGCGCAGATTTACCTGAAACGCGGCGCCGTCGTGCCCCAGCATGCGCACGACAGCGAGCAGATGACCTACGTCCTGCAAGGGGCGTTGAAGCTGCTCGTCGCCGGCGAGGAAGTGACGCTGCGCGAAGGCGAGGTGCTGCATATTGCACCCGGCGTGGCGCACCAGGTTGAGGCGCTCGACGACACTTTCGTCCTCGGAATGTTCAGCCCGGTCAGACGCGACTGGGTGGAGTGAGAAATGGCCATCTGGATCCTGCTCGCCGTTGTCGTCGTGGGGGTTGTCTCGGCCATCGCGCTGTACAACCGTCTGATCGGGCTTCGCAACCAGGTGCTCAACGGCTGGCGCCAGATCGACGTACAGCTCAAGCGGCGCCACGATCTGATTCCTAATCTGGTCAACACCGTTCGCGGCGCGATGGAGTTCGAGCGAGACACGCTGACGCAAGTCATGGAGGCGCGCGCCCGCGCCGTGTCGGCGACCGGGCCGGCCGATGCGGGCCGCAAGGAAGGGGAGCTGTCGCAAGCGCTGGGCAGGTTGTTCGCGGTGGCAGAAAATTATCCTGCGCTGCGCGCGAACGAAAACGTCAAGATGCTCCAGGAAGAGCTGACCTCGACCGAAAACAAGGTCGGCTTCGCGCGGCAGTTCTACAACGACATCGCCACGAAGTTCAACACCGCACAGCAGACGTTTCCGTCGGTCCTGTTTGCCACGATGCTGGGCTTCAAGCCCGCCGAGCTGTTCGAGATTACCGACGCTGCCGAACGCCAGGTGCCAGGCGTCGATCTCTCGATGAGGAAGTAGGTCTGGCGGGGAATCTCTTCGAGCAGCAGGCCTCGAACCGTCGCCGCACATGGGCGGTCATGTTCGTGTTCGTCGCGTTCCTCCTGGTGCTCGGTTTTGGGTTCGATGTGTTCTACATCGGACGCGGCGAGCTCGGGCTCCCCATCGGCAGTCTTGTGGCGCTCGGGGCGGGCAGCGTGTCCGCGCTGGCCAGCTATTACTCGGGAGACCGCGCGGTGCTGCTTTCGACCGGCGCGGTGCCGATTGACCGTGTCCTCCGAGCGGCGGCCGCCGAAGACGACATCCTGAAAATTCGTCAGCTCGACAACGTCGTCGAAGAGATGAGCATAGCTGCCGGCCTCCCGAAGCCAGCGGTATATGTCGTGCCTGATTCCGACCCGAACGCCTTCGCCACTGGGCGCGATCCAGCACATGCGTCGATTGCGGTGACGCGCGGCCTGCTCGACGCGGTCACCCGGGATGAGCTGCAGGGAGTCGTCGCCCACGAGCTGAGCCACGTTCGCAACCTCGACATCCGTCTGATGACCGTGATTGCGGCCATGGTCGGCACGGTCGCGTTGCTGTCGGACTGGACCAGCCGCGGCCTGTATCACGGCGCCGCGGGCGGCGGCAGAAGGGACCGCGACAGGGACGGCAAGGGCGGAGCGGGCATACTCCTTTTCGTGTTCTGGCTGGTGGCCATCGTGCTCGCGCCCATCGTCAGTCAGGCGCTGGCCATGATGGTCTCGCGCCAACGTGAGTACCTTGCCGATGCCTCCGGCGCAGAGCTCACCCGCAATCCCCTCGCCCTTGCGAGCGCCCTGGAGAAAATCGAACAGGCGCACGCGCCGACGACGTCGGTGAAACGCGGCACAGCACATCTGTGCATTGCCGATCCCCTCGGCCGTGCGGTCGGGCTTCGCCAGGGATTTGTGCCCGATGTGCTCGCGTCTCATCCGCCGATGGCCAACCGCATCACTGCACTCAAACAGATGGCGTACGCCGGATGACGGCCCGAGGCGCTCGCCCGTCCGCTTCGGACGCAGCCCCGACAGCCGCCAGAGCGCGGGGCAGCCGAGCTCAAGGCATCGCGTTGCTGCTGCTGCGCGTCTCTCTCGGCGTCTTCATGTTCTTTTTCGGGTTCGACAAGAGCTCGTGGCTGCTCGACGCCTCGCCGATCGCCGCTCAGCTCTCATCATGGGCCGTCGACGCACCGTCACTGAGCCGCTGGTATCTCGAGCGCGTCATTCCAGGCGCGCCCGTCTTTGCGCGCATGGTGCCGATAGGCTCTATGACGTCGGGAGTCGCCCTCGCGCTGGGCGTCTGGACGAGGATCGCAGCAGCCGTGGCGCTGGTCATGGTCCTCAGCCTTCAGTTCGCCGCCGGCTCGATGTTCAGGTATTCCTACATGACGGACGCAAGCGGGCTCCCGCTGGTTGGAGGACTGCTGGCGGTGATGATTGGAGGAGAGAGGCGGGTCCGACGTACGTAGGCCGGGTCTTGTTTTTCAGACCCGGCTCAGTGCACCCGCTTGTCCCAGTCTCTCTTTCCGCCTGAGTACACGCCGAACTTCTTCCTCGCGCGATCCATCTTCCATCGAAGATAGCGATAGCGCACTTCGTTTGCGGGACTCAGAGACCGGCCACGCATCAGATGCCGGCCGCGCAGCATCGCATAGCCTGCAATCAACCCACCCAGGTGAGTGATGTGCGCGATGCCGCCGCCGCTGTCTCCTGCGGCGGAGAGCAGCGCGATGAGGCCCATGATCATCACGAAGTACTTCGCAGGAATCGGAAAGACGAAGTAGACATAAATCGGTCTGTTGGGAAAAGTCAGGCCGTAGGCGAGCAGCAGGCCGTAAACCGCGCCAGAGGCGCCGATCGTCACCGAATAGAACATGCGCGCCGTCGTGGGGTAGGGCAACAGCGACACAGCGATGGTCGTCAGCGCGGCGAAAATACCGGTGATGAAGTAGTACCTGAGGAAGAATCTGGTGCCCCACATCCGCTCCAGCTCCGTGCCGAACATCCAGAGTGCGAGCATGTTGAAGAAGATGTGCCCAATTGTGCCGTGCAGGAACATGTACGTGACGGGCTGCCAGATCCGGAAGGATTGAAAGACCGCCGCCGGCAGAAGGCCGAAGAATTCCTGGACGGCCTGCCGCGCAGCCTGCGGCATCAGCCACATGAGGATGAAGACGGCCACGTTGGCCCCAATCAGCGCTTTGAGCGCAGGAGAGAGGGGACCCGGACCGAATGAAAACGACGAATAGGACGGGTTGCGCGACGGGTAGCGGCGCATCCCGTCGAATCTACCACGTTCAGGACCCTAAAACCCGGCGTCTGAGCTGGTCGAACTCCTCGATGCGCAGCACGTGTGCCGAGAGTGCAAGGACGGCCAGTGCGCTACCAATCGCACCGAACACGCGGATCCCTTGCGCGGTAACGTCGCGGCCGCCGAATGGAACGTGCAGAAGCCGTTCGGCATAGTACGCCGCAACGGCCATCAAGACGGACGCCGATGCGATTTTGATGAAGGCTTTCAGCAGGCGGCCGCCTTCCAGGCCTCCGAGCCGTGCGCTCAGCAGCCACAGGAGGACGCCGGCGTTCAGCAATGCCGCCACGGCCGTGCCCAGCGCCAGGCCGCGATGCCCGAGCGATTGGACGAGAGTCAGGTTCAGCGCGATGTTCACCACGACGCTGACCGCGCTCGCGACGACCGGCACGCGGCTATTGCCCAACGCGTAAAAGGCCGGAGACAGCAGCTTGACCGCCGAATATCCGATCAGTCCGGGCGCATAAAACGCCAGCGCCCCCGCCGTCGCGGTCGTGTCGGAGGGCGTGAACTTGCCGTGCTCGAAGATCAACATCACGATTGGCGTGGCCAGCACGATCAACCCGATGGTGGCCGGCACGTTGAGCATCAGCATGAAGCGCAGGCCGGTCGACACGGCGCGGCGCACGCCCGCATCATCGCGCGTCGCCGCCTGCTCCGCAATCGTCGGCAGCGAGGCCGTCGCAATCGAAATGCCGAACAGGCCAATCGGCATGTACATCAGCCGGAAGCCATAGTCCAGCCACGAGACCGCTCCTGTGCCGAGACCGGCGGCGAGCCAGCTGTTGACGAGCAGATTGATCTGCACGGCGGCGAGCCCGGCGACGCCAGGCACCATCAGGCGGCTAATCTCGTGCAGCCACGGATCGCGCCAGTCGAGAATCGGCTGATAACGAAAGCCCTCGCGGCGGACAGCCGGCCACTGAAGCAGGATCTGTCCGGCCCCGCCCACCAGAGTACCGATCGCGATCGCGAAGATAGGTTCGATGCCGAGGCGCGGCGCAGGCAGCACGAAGACGACTGCGCACGCGATCATCGCGACGTTGAACATCGCGGGCGACAACGCGGGCACGAAAAAGCGATGCAGGGCGTTGAGCATCGCCATCAGCACGGCAGCGATCGCCACCATTCCCAGAAAAGGAAACATCAGCCGGGTCAGGCGGATGGTCAGCTCGATCTTGCCGGGCACCTCGCGGAATCCGGCGGCGTACAGGTTGACGAGAGGATCGGCGAGCAGAATCCCGGCGAGTACCACCGCTCCAGAGATGAGGAGCAACACACTGATGACGTTCGACGCAAGACGCCAGGCGGTGGCTCTGCCGCCCGCTGCGAGCGTGCGCGAGAACGTCGGCACCAGTGCCGCGCTGAGCGCGCCTTCGGCAAACAAATCGCGGAGCGCGTTGGGAAGTCTGAACGCGATGCGGAAGGCGTCCATCGCGTCGCCGGCGCCGAAGAAGTACGCGAGAACCTGATCGCGAATCAGCCCCAGCACGCGGCTGGTCATCGTGGCGATGCCGATGACCCCGGCCGATCGGACGACCTCTGTCGATGCAGATGGAGTTGTAGGGCGGGTCTTGTAGTGCAAGCCCGCCCTACGGTAGTTTGCGACGAACCAGCTCGTTCACGGCCTTTCCATCGACCGTCTTGCCGGCGAGCTGCGCCATCACCGCCTTCATCACTTTGCCCATGTCCTTCGAAGAGGTGGCGCCGGTCTCCGCGATGGCGGCGTCGACGGCCGTCTCGAGGTCGGCCGCATCGAGAGCTGGCGGAAGGTAACCCTGGAGAATGGCGATCTCCGCCGTCTCCTTGTCGGCCAGATCCTGCCGGCCGCCCTTGACGAACTGCTCGATCGAGTCGCGGCGCTGCTTGACCAGCGCCGACACGACCTGGCGCGACTCGTTGTCGTCGAGCGCATGGCCGCGCTCAATTTCCCGGTTCATCAACGCCGTCTTCAGCATGCGCAGCGTGCTGAGCCGCGTCGCATCCTTCGATTTCATCGCGGAGGTCAGCGCGCGATTCACTTCTTCCGGGAGTGCCATTGATTAATCCCAATCTCGAATGCCCACGTCCTGGTCCGAATCGCCCAGCGTGATGTGCCAGTCGTCGGTGGCTTTGTAAAACTTCGACGGAACACTCACCGCGTTGATCTTTGCCGCCAGTGTCAGCGGGTGAGGTCGCATCTGGAAGTACCCCGAGTGCCGCATGATGCGACGAAAGCCGAGGTGTGCGGCGTAACAGCGAATCTTGTCCGAGCCCGCCTGGCGCGCCTCGGCGTCGACCCATCGCAGCAACGTCTTGAATCCGATGTCGTCGTGCGTGTCGGCGAGAAAGTCGACGAGCAGCGTGACGCGGCCGCGCGGCTCTTGCGCATGGCGGTACACGGCGTACCCTTCCGGCCGCCCCTCGCGCTTCAGCGCGGCGACCGAATACCGTACGTGCGGCGGCTCGATGAACTTCCAGTTGAGGTACGCGGCATCCCTGCGCACGGCCAGCTCGAAGCGATCGGCGAGCCGCTCCCACAAGTCGGTAAAGGACGAGTCGAAGCGCCGGATTGGCTCGACATCGGCGCGAAGCGGCCGCACCCGCGCGGCGACCCGGACGATCGGCAGCGTGACGGCCGACACGAACCGGTTCAGCGTCATCGGCCACTGCGACACGCGGACGGCCCGGCGCGTGAGCGGCTTCACGAGTCCAGGGATTGGCGCCACGTCTGGGAAGTGCATCTTCTTGAGCAAACGGGACGATGCCGATGAGAGTCCAAGGCCGAGGGCGGCGCCGACACTGCGATCCCAGACGCGAAACAGCTCTTCACCCAGGCCGCGACGCTGGCGCTCGGGCGCGACCATGGCGTCGGTGCCCCACGCTGCCTGAATTTCCTTTCCCCCAAGCGACAGGCGCACGGGCATGGTTGCGTAGTGGCCGATAATCGTCGGCCCTTCGCGCACCACCCAAAGGAGTGGAGATCCGTCAGGGTTGTTCGGATTGCGCCGGTACTGCCAGTCCCAACGCAGCCGGTTCGCGGCGGCGGCGTCGGGACCAAAGACGCGCCGATAGAGCGTCTCTACGCCGCGCTGGTCCTCCGGGCGGTACCGATCGATTTCTGGCATGTGTGCTGAGAGTGCCCTGCCTTGTCCGCGGGAGCGCGCTGCGCGAAGGTGGGGAGCCTGTCGCGTCGTAGCTCGAACGCATCATGCGAGCGTAAAGGGAATTGTATCGCGATGCGAGAGTTTATCGATCGGGCTGCGGCGGCCGCGGACGCGTGATCGGCACGTTGGTCGACGCAGGTGGCGGCGGCGGTGGTGTAAACGTGGGGGTGGTCGTCCCCCCGGGTGCGTTAAATGGATTGGACGGCGCGCCGACCGTTCCCGGTGGCGTTTGCGCTGGGGGCGTCTGCGAGCCGCCGGGAGCCATCAGCGGCGCCGAAATTGGCATTGGGTACGGCGCGGGCGCCGGCACGGGAATGAGTCCGGCAGCCGCCGCGGCCGCAAGTGCCGCGTCATCGGCCTCATCTGGCGGATCCTGTGGCTCTGGCAGCACGCCGGGCGAGAGCGGCGCCGGTGGCACGGGCCTGAGTTGTGTGAGATTGGCGCCGGGTTGCATCCCAGGGAATCCCGTTGCCGGCGGTCGCGCCGCGGCCACAGCTGTCGTTGTCGGCATAACCAGGATGCTGTCGTAAATCGACGCGTCCGCGACGAGTGCTTGACGTGGCACGGTCATGTATCCCGGCACTGTCCGAAGAATCGTCTGGAGCGCCTGCTTCTCGGGAATGTTCTCGAGCCTCAACGTAATCGGGCCGCCGACAATCCGCTCGGCGTTGACGATGCGCGTTTTACCGATGCGCGCCCATTCGGTGAGGATCTGCCGGACAGTCACATCCTGCGCGTCGAGCGTCACCAGCCCGCCGCGAATTGACAGCTGAAGTCCGGCCGACCAGGCCGGCGATGCGGTGGATGCGAGCAGAAACAACCCGAAAACAAGCGTTTTCATCAGATTAGGGACGCCCCCCAATTATAAATCAGGAGCCGTGGGCGCGGAAATATTCGATGACCCTCGTAATAATCTCGTTCAACTGGACCTTGGGCTCGTAACCGACCAGAGCACGCACCTTTGCGAGATCGGGCACGCGGCGGGGCATGTCCTCGAACCCGGCCTCATACGCTTTGTCGTAGGGAATGAACTCGATTGTCGACGAGGAACCGGTCATCCCCTTGACGATTTCCGCCAGCCTCAATATCGACACTTCTTCCTTGTTTCCGATGTTGAAGACCTCTCCGATGGCCTTCGGCTCCTGGATGAGCTTGATCAGGCACTCCACGACGTCGCCGACATAGGTAAAACTGCGCGACTGTGTGCCGTCGCCGAAGACAGTGATAGGTCGGCCCGCCATGGCCTGCTGCACGAAGGAGGGCAGGACCATCCCGTACTGGCCGGTCTGGCGAGGCCCCACCGTGTTGAAGAAGCGGACGATGATCACGGGCAGCCCGCGTTCCTTGTAGTACGCCAGCGCCAGAAACTCGTCGATGGCCTTGCTGCACGCGTACGCCCACCGATGTTTGACCGTCGCGCCCATCACGAGATCCGCGTCCTCGCGGAACGGGACATCCGTGCTCTTGCCGTACACCTCAGACGTCGAGGCGATGACGACCTTCTTCTTCTTCTTGTTGGCGTGTTTGAGCACCACCTCGGTGCCGTGGACGTTGGTTTCGATGGTGTGTACCGGCTCTTCGACGATCAGCTTGACACCGACCGCGGCGGCGAAATGGAAAATGACGTCGTTGCGATCGACCAGCTCGGCGAGCAGCGGCTCGTTGGTGAGCGTGTCGATCACGTACTTGAAACGCGGATTCGCCTTCAGATGGCCGATGTTGCGGATGGAGCCGGTCGAGAGGTTGTCGATGACGTCAACGTCGTGCCCCGCGGCAAGCAGTGCCTCTGCCAGATGAGATCCAATGAAACCTGCGCCGCCGGTGATTAACGCTCTCACGACAATTGTTCCTTTCGCACGACGTCGGCAATCAGTTGGATGGCCTCGATCGACAGGCTGGGATAGAGGGGCAGCGACAGGACTTCGTTCGCGGCCTGCACGGCCTCCGGGCAGTCGGCCGGGTCGGTCGCCGCGAACGCCGGCTGCCGGGGAATCGCGACGGGGTAATGCACGAGTGTTTCGATTCCAGATGCCCGAAGCCGATCCTGCAACGGCGTCCGTCGCTGCGCCCGGACCGGGAACAGATGATACACGTGCCCGGGATCCATCTCGGGCGGTACGACGACGGCCGAGTCTGCCAGCGCCATCCGATACCGGCCCGCGAGCAGTCGCCGGCGTGCGGTGCGCTCGGCCAGCCGCGGCAGTCTGGCGCGCAGAATCGCCGCCTGCAGCTCGTCGAGACGGCTGTTCACGCCGAGCTCGACGTGGTGATACCGATCGCTCTGGCCGCCGTTTCTCAGGCGTCTGATGTGATCGGCGAGCGAAGGATCGCGTGTAATGACGGCGCCGCCGTCGCCAAGGGCGCCGAGGTTCTTTGTCGGATAGAAGCTGAATGCGCCGGCCACGCCCCATGTGCCGACCGGCTGCCCTTCGCACGTGGCCAGGTGGGCCTGGCAGCAGTCTTCGACGAGCGCGAGGCCCTTATGTTTGGCGAGTGCCGCCAGCGAGGGCATGTCTGCCGGCTGTCCGTACAGATGAACGGGCAGCAGCGCAACGGTTCGTTCCGTGATGGCTTGCTCCGCAGCCGCCGGGTCGAGCGTCAGGCGCTCGGGATCAATGTCCGCGAAAACCGGACGCGCGCCCACCATCACGATCGCCAGCGCCGTGTAGGCGGCGGAAAGCGGGGTGGTGATGACTTCGTCGCCGGGGCCGATGCCGAGCGCTCGAAGCACGAGGGCCAGCGCGTCTGTGCCGCTGCCAACTCCGACCGCGTGAGGCGAACCCGATGTCAGCGCAAATTCCTGTTCGAATGCCTCCACCTCTGGCCCGAGCACGAACCAGGCGCGATCGATGACACGCTTGATTGCGTCGGCGACATCGGCCGATTCATCGGCGAGATGAAGATCGGCGAATGGAATCTGCGCCGCTCGCGGCTTCATGCGACGGTCGACGGTGTGGGGGCCGGGTCATCGAGGTATTCGCTGCTGTGTGCGCGGTAGTACGCCAGCGTTCTGGCGAAGCCGGTCCGCAGGGTCACGTGCGGCTCCCAGCCGACGGCCGCTCGAAACCGGGAAGAATCGGCGTAGAAGCTGCCGATGTCGATGACCTTTTTCTCCGCCGGCCACGGCACGTAGCGGACGCTGCCTCCGCCGGCGATCTCGATGAGCAGCGAGGCGAGATCCTTGTGCGAGATCGGCTCCGATCCACCGACGTTGAACACGCGGCCATTGCAGGCGTCGGTCGCCCCGGCGCGGAGAAACGCGTCGGCCGCATCGTCCACGTACACGAGATCGCGAACCTGTGAGCCGTCGCCGAAGATCTGAATCTCATCACCCTGTAGAGCGAGCCGTATGAACCAGCCGATGAATCCCTGACGATTGTGCCTGATGAGCTGCCGCGGTCCGTAGACATTGGTAAGCCGCAGCGAGCACGCCCGCACGTTGAACACGTTGTTGTAGAGGAGGTGATAGTTCTCGCCGGCGGCCTTGTTGATGCCGTTGACGTCGACGGGCCGCACGAGATGGTCTTCGGTGACCGGCAGCGATTCGGGCTTGCCGTACACCTGGCGCGTGCCGGCGAATACGACCTTGACCCGGGGATTGAACTTGCGGCACGCCTCGAGAATCGAGAGCTGGCTCCGGCAGTTGATGTCCAGATCCGTGTACGGATCCTTCATGCTGTCGATGTGGCTCACCTGGCCGGCGAGGTTGAAGATGACCTCGCGATCGCGCACGAGGTGGTTCATCGTGCTTTCCTGGCGAACGTCCGCGATGTTCACGCGGACTCTGTCGGCGATGCCGTCGATATTGAAGAAGTTCGCGCCCGAGTCGGGGATGAGCGAGTCCATCAGCAGCACGTCGGCGCCGAGCTCGACGAGCCGGCGCGCGATGTTGCTGCCGATGAAGCCGAGGCCGCCGGTGATCATCACGGGCAGACCGCGGTAGAAATTCTGGTACGGCGGCATCGTCACAGCACCCGCGTCCTCTCTCCCACGGGTTCAGCCGTCTCGACCTGCGTTCGGTGCGTGCGGCGCACGACAAGCGCAAACCACAGCTTCAACACATCGATGCCCGTGTGGAAGACCCGGCGGAAATTGAAGAACTGCGACTGCCCGTGCGTGCGATGGTAATGATGAACCGGGACTTCGACGATCGTGAAGCCGGCGTCCTGGATCTTCTTCATCATCTCGAGGCAGATGACGCCGCTGTTTTTTTCGAGGTGCACACGGTCGAAGATCGATCGGCGCATCATCCGGAAGTCGCAGTCCACGTCCCGCACGTGCAGCCCGAACATCATCTTCACCGTATGGTGATAGATCCGGCCGATCACGACACGGTGCCACGGATCGGACCGGCTCATCTTGAACCCGTTGACCAGATCGACGCCGGGCGCCATCTTCGGCCACAGGGCTTCCATTTCCGACGGGTTGTACTGTGCGTCGCCGTCCGTGTAGAAGATGACGTCTTTCGACGCGCTGGCGAACCCGCTGCGGAGCGCTCCTCCGTAGCCGCGGTTTGCGGGATGCGTCACGATCTTCACCCGGGAGTAGATTCGCGCGAGCTCTTCGAGAATCTGCGGCGTCGAGTCGGTGCTGCCGTCGTCGACAACGATCACCTCGTAGTCCGGCGTCAGCTTCGCCGCCGTCCCGAGGGCCGTGATGACCAGACTCGCTATCGTCCCGCTGTCGTTGTACGCGGGGAAGAACACGGTCAGGCCGGGAGCCGGATGCCGTTCAGAGCCTGCCATCTTCAAGGATGTCGACACGTTAATACACTAGCCCTTCAGGCGCAATCGCCACGGCACGATCGCGGACTCGAGGAGCACTGTCGGCGAGAGCTTTGATACGCCGTCGCGCCGCTCGATGAAGATGATGGGCACCTCCCGCACGCGGCAGCCCAGCCGCCGCGCCAGATACAGTTGCTCAACGAGAAAGGCGTAACCGTCTGAAATCAGCTCTTCGAGCGGAAGTCTGGCGAGCGCCTCACGCCGCCAGCAGCGAAATCCTGTCGTGCAATCCTTTTGCTCGAGTCCGGTCACGGCCTGCACGTATCGGTTGGCCAGGCTGCTGAGGATGATGCGATGCAGCGGCCAGTTGACCACGCTGACGCCTTTCAGGTAGCGCGATCCGAGCACCAGATCCGCATCGTCGGCGGCGGCGGCCATTATGGGCAGATATTTCGGATCGTGCGAGAAGTCGGCGTCCATCTGAAAGATCAGTTCGGCGCCCTCAGTCAGCGCGCGTGTGAGGCCGGTGGCAAGGGATCGTCCGAGCCCCCGTGCGCCGCGGCGATGGATCACGGACAGTCGTCCCGGGTGCTTAGCAGCAAGATCGTCGGCGACTGCGCCGGTTCCGTCAGGAGAGTCGTCGTCGACGACGATGGTTCGGTACCCTTCGTACTTCAGAATCTCCGAAGTGAGCTCCGGCAGATTGTCGCGCTCGTTGTATGTAGGAATGACGATGGCCGCATTCATCGCGGCCCTTCCCCGCGCATTGTCGAAATCTGCTCGGAGACAAGCCCGACGAGAAAGATCACGACCGCCAGCACGAGCAGCAGCACTGACGAGTCGGTGACGTCGCGACGCGTCATGGTGGTCCAGATCGCGTAGCCGGCGCCGAGAACGAAAAATGTGCCTGCAATCGGAAGAAAGATTCGAAGCGGGCTGAAGACTGTGATGACTCTCAGCAGGATCATCAGGAATCTCGCGCCGTCCGAGACAAGCTTGATCTTGGATTTGCCGAGGCGCGGACTCACCGTGATCGTTTCAAAGCGCACGTTGTAGCCGGCTTTGACGAACGCCAGCGTCGTGGTTGTCGGCGTCGAAAATCTGTTCGGCAGGAGATGGAGAAATTCGCGAAGACCGCTCGTCCGGGCGGCGCGCATTCCAGACGTGAGATCCGGGATGTAGCGGCCCGTCAGGTAGCTCGCGAGCCAGTTCAGGAGGTTGTTGCCGGCGTGGCGTGCCGCCGATGCCTGCTGATTCGATCCTGCTCTGGCGCCGACCACAAGATCGTACTCGCCAAGGAAACTGACCAGACGCAGCGCATCGGCCGCAGAGTGCTGGCCATCGGCATCGATGACTAAAATGTACTCACCGGCGGCATTTCGGATTCCCGTCTTCACCGCGGCACCATTACCCTTGTTGTAGGGGTGTCTGATGACGCGTGCACCAGCAGTTGCGGCGACCGTCGAGGTCTCGTCCGTCGAACCATCGTCGACGACGAGCACCTCGCGCCACGCAGCAGCGTCGCGCAGAGTCTGAACGACGGAGCCCACCGCCCCCGCCTCTTCGAACGCCGGAATCACGACGGTGACAGTCGAGGGATCAGCCACGTGCGCGAAATCGTATCATGGTGTAAACTAGGGGGCGAAAATTTAGCGTAAGCCGTTCAAAATCTGTATTTTACCCGTTGACATCCCCATACCCGTCCTCTACGATGCCCGTGGACTTTTTTGGAGAGAAATGGAGTAGCCGAGCGTGCTTCGGGGCAACTCGCCGGCGAAAATTGACGATCGGGGGAGACTCAAAATCCCCAACGGTTTCCGCTCGCTTATCGAGAATGAGCACGGGCGCGAACTGTTCGTTACCAGTCTGCACGGCGACTCGGTGAGGCTCTACCCCATGGCGGTGTGGGCTGAGATCGAGAAGAAGCTGGCGCAGATCCCCTCGACTCATCCATCTCGTTTGAAGTTCCTGGACCGTGTGAATTTCTATGGCCAGGTATCCGAAATCGACAGCCAGGGCCGCGTGGTTATTCCTTCGCGGCTGCGCGATTCGGCGTCGATGGTTGGCGAAGTGGACGTGTTTGGTCAGTACAACTATCTCGAGGTCTGGAACCACGAGCGGTTCGTTGCGAAGCTGCAACGCGAGCCGTTTACCGACGACGACGCTCGAGCACTGTCGGACCTGGGTCTGTAAGGGAGCCATGGCGTTACACGAGCCGGTCATGACGCGCGAGGTGCTTGCATTCCTGCAGCCCGAACACGGCGGCGTGTTCCTGGACTGCACGGTCGGACTGGGCGGACACGCGCGTGCGTTGCTCGAGGCGGGTGCGACAAAAGTGATTGGTCTCGATCGCGATGCCGCTGCGCTGGCCATCGCCGCCGAGACGTTGGGCGGCTACCGCGATCGGGTCGAGCTCGTGCATTCGGATTATCGGGCGATTGAGTCGGTGCTTGATGCCCGCGGCATTGATCGCCTCGCTGGCGCGCTGACCGATATGGGCCTGTCATCGTATCAGCTCGAGGCCGAGGGGCGGGGCTTCAGTTTTCAGCGTGACGATCCGCTGGACATGCGGATGGACACGTCCACAGGGCCGACGGCGGCCGACCTGCTCCGGGATGCGGCCGAATCGGACATCGCGGATGTGGTGTACCAGTTCGGCGAGGAGCGATTCTCCCGGCGCATCGCGAGAGCGATTGTGCTGGCCCGCGAATCGGCTCCGGTCCAGACGACGGCGCAACTCGCCGCGATTGTGAGGCGGGCGGTACCGCGCCGCGGGTATTCGCGAATCGATCCGGCGACGCGGACGTTTCAGGCGCTCCGGATCTGGGTGAATCGCGAGTTGGAACACGTCGACGGGTTTTTGCAGACTGTGGCAGGGCGTCTGAAGACGGGCGCTCGCTTTGTGGTGATTACGTTTCACTCGCTCGAGGATCGGATCGTCAAGCACACGTTCCGCGCGCTCGCGCAAGCCGACGACGCGCGCATGCGGGTCTTGACCAAAAAGCCGATCACCCCCCAGCCCGACGAGTTGGAACGGAACCCACGAGCTCGGAGCGCAAAGCTTCGAGCGGTGGAGTGCGTGTAAAAACCAGCGGTTCCGCACGATTGCAAGAAGGGGCACAACATGAGCTCACCTGCAGAAGCGTTTGAATACGCCATCAAGAAAGACGTGCGGAACAATCCGATCGTCCGCGAAGTCGACGAGCGGCGGTTGCGCGAGCAGTGGCGATCGGTTGCGATTGGCGTGCTGTTTGTCGGCGTGCTCCTCTTCTCCGGCTGGCAGCGCGTCGAGTTGCTGCAGCACGGATATCGCGTCGAGCAGATGCAGCAGGAGCGCAACGACGAAGCCGCCGTCAACCGGCATTTGCGCCTCGAGATCGAGACGCTCAAGTCGCCGCAGCGCATCGAGCGCCTCGCGACCGGCTCCCTTCATCTCGTCACGCCGGAAACCGGGGCAGCAATCGTGATCGAGCGTGTGGTGTCGACCGAGCCGCCGGACGCGTCGGTCGTGGCGCGGAGCGACCAGGAGCGCCCGGATCCCAAACGAACCGCCCAGGAGTGATCACGTGAGCAAACCGACCTCAGATAAATGGCGAGCCACGATCCGGGCCCGGCTCATGCTGGGCGCGGTGATGTTCGTGTTGTGGGCCGGCGGCATTCAGGCCCGCCTGATATATCTGCAGGTACACAAACACAGCGACCTTCAGGCCCGCGCCGAGAATCAGTCCGAGCGCACGATGGACATCTCCGCGAAACGGGGCGAGATTCTCGACCGCCAGGGGCATGTGCTCGCCTACAGCGTGGATGCCGATTCGGTGTACGGCGTGCCCAGCGAAATTTCAGACGCGCCGAAGACGGCAGCAGAACTGTGTGCGGTGCTCGCTGACTGCTCGCCCAAGGATCGTGACGCCCTGACAGCCCGCCTGCGTCAGAGGCGCGCCTTTGTGTACGTCAGACGTCGCGTGACGCCGCACCAGGCACGACGGGTTGCCGAGGTCAATCTTCCAGGGGTGTACTTCATCAAGGAAGATCGCCGGTTCTATCCCAAGAAGCAGCTCGCTGCGCACCTGCTCGGTTTTGTCGGGACTGACAACAAGGGGTTGGCTGGCATCGAGGCCGCGTACGACAAGCAGATCAGCGGCGAGCTCGGCAGGCTGCTCTACCAGACCGATGCGCGCCAAAAAGCATTCAGCCGTCTCGAGCGTCCACCGACGGCCGGCGCAACGGTCGAGCTGACCATCGACGAGTACCTTCAGCACGTCGCCGAGCGTGAGCTGCACGACGCGGTCGTCCGTAACCGTGCCGCTGGCGGCACCGTGCTGGTCATGTCGCCGAAGACGGGCGAGATCCTCGCGCTCGCCAACGAGCCCACGTTCAACCCGAACGCGTTCGCGAGCGCCTCCCCCGAGCGTCGCCGCAATCGAGCCGTGCAGGACCTCTACGAGCCCGGGTCGACCTTCAAGGTCGTGACGGCAAGCGCGGCGCTCGAGGAGCACGTGATTGGTGTCAACGACATCATCGATGTCTCAGGCGGAAAAATCCGCTTCGGCTCGCGTGTCATCGAAGACGTCCACGCCTATGGCCCACTCTCGTTCACCGACGTCATGGTCAAGTCGAGCAACGTGGGCGCCATCAAAGTCGGGCTGAAGCTTGGCGCGGAGCGGCTGGGACTCTACGTGCGCCGATTTGGATTCGGCCGCGCACTGTCACCCGACTTCCCAGGCGAGACGACGGGCATCGTCTGGGATCCGAGGCACCTTGACAACAGCGCTCTGGCGTCGATGTCGATGGGCTATCAGATCGGTGTCACGCCGCTGCAGATGGTGGCGGCCGTCAGCTCTGTCGCCAACGGCGGAGACTTGATGCAGCCACGTCTGGTGCGTGCGCTCATCAAGGACGGGAAGCGGCAGGAGGTGAGGCCGACCGTTCTCGGGCGGACCATCTCGAAAGACACCGCAGTGATGTTGACCGACATCATGGAGCAGATTGTCGAACGCGGGACCGGGACATTTGCCCAGGTTGAGGGCCACACGGTTGCTGGAAAGACCGGAACGGCCGCGAAGATCGTCAACGGGCGATATTCGAAATCCGATTACTACGCCTCGTTCGTCGGGTTCTTTCCTTCGCGCAATCCGGTTGCGACCATCATCGTGGTCATCGATTCGCCGCATGCGAACGGCTTCTACGGTGGCCCCAATGCCGGGCCCGTGTTTGCGCGGCTCGCCGAGGCCACGCTTCGGCACTTAAGCATTCCGCCGACCCTTAACGCGCCGCCGCCGGTGCTTGTGGCGCGCCGAGACAGCCGGCCGGAGATTCAGCCGGCTCACAGCCGGCAGCCCCCGTCGATCGTTGCGGTGAGCACCAATGGTGTGGTGAGCGACCTTCCCGACCTGCGCGGGCTGAGCGCGCGCGACGCACTGCGTGTGCTGACCAACATCGGCCTGACCGCCAAACTCAAGGGCAACGGTGTGGTGACGAGCCAGATTCCTGCGCCCGGGACCCCCATCGTGCCTGGCATGCCCTGCGAGCTCCGTCTGGAACGAACGTCGGTTGCGGTTGCGACACTCGAGCCATGAGGGTTTCGTCGCTGCCTGGAATTGAAGTACAGGGCCTTGCCTATGACTCCCGGCACGTCCAACCCGGACAGGTCTTCATCGCACTGACGGGGCTGAAAGCCAGGGGAGCCGAGTTCGCGGCCGACGCCGTCCGGCGGGGCGCTGTGGCAGTCGTATCCGACCAGCCAGCGTCTGCGGCTGTCACCGTCCCGTGGGTCACCGTGCCGGACGCGCGAGCTGCGATGGCGTTGCTGGCAGCCGAGTTTTACGGGCACCCCAGCCACTCGATGCAGGTAATTGGCATCACGGGCACCAACGGGAAGACGACCACCGCGTATTTATTGCGTGCTGTTTTCGAAGCTGTCGGTAAAAAGTGCGGGCTCATCGGCACGGTGACCTACTCGATTGGCAACCAGGAGTTGCCGGCGTCGCGCACGACGCCGGAGGCACCAGATGTGCAACGCATGTTCCGGCAGATGGTGGACGCAGGGTGTGAAGCGTGCGTCATGGAAGTGTCGTCTCACGCGCTGGCCCTGCGACGCGTGGACGAGACGAGGTTTGCGGCCGGCGTGTTCACAAACTTGACTCGAGATCATCTCGACTACCACGGCGACATGGAGTCGTATTTCGCCGCCAAGAAACGTCTCTTCGAGATGCTGCCTCCAGGAGCGCCTGCTGCGATCAACATGGACGATCCGCGCGGTGAGACGGTACGGAAGATTGCCGCCAGCCCGGTGACCTACGCGATCAAGAAGCCGGCGGACGTGACGCCTGGGCCATTGACCCTGACATTCAAAGGGCTGGAGTTCGACGCGCGCACCCCCAAGGGGAATGTGCACGTGAAATCGCGGCTCGTCGGCCGGCCCAATGTCTCGAATATTCTCGCGACCATCGCGGTCGCAACCGCGCTGGGACTGCCCGCGGCGGCCATCGAGCGGGGACTCACCAACCTTGGCGGTGTGCCCGGACGTTTCGAAGTCGTGTCCGAGGACAAGGACGACGTCACCGTGGTGATCGACTACGCCCATACCGATGACGCGCTCAAGAACCTGCTCGAGACCGCGAGGCCGCTTGCACAGCAGCGGGTCATCACGGTCTTCGGCTGCGGAGGCGATCGCGATCGTACCAAGCGTCCGCTGATGGGCGCCGTCGCGGCCAGGCTCAGCGACGTTGTCGTGGTGACCTCCGACAATCCGCGCACCGAAGATCCGTTGCGCATCATCGAAGAGATCAAACGCGGCGTGCCGGGGGCGTGGGATTCCGCCTTTGTCAAGGCTGCGCCGGACCAGCGCGAGGGCAGGCAGACGTTCACGATCGTCGATCGCAAAGAGGCGATTCAGTTTGCGATCAAGCAGGCACGACCGGGCGATCTCGTGCTTCTTGCCGGCAAAGGCCACGAGAAGACCCAGCTCATCGGCACACGAGAACTGCCGTTCGACGAAGTGGCGATCGCGCGTGAGGCGCTGGAGCGGAGACGCTGACGCCGGCCACGATCGCGGCCGCTGTGGGCGCACACGTCTCAGGTGAGGGAAGCGAGCGGGAGATTTCGGGTTTTTCTATCGATACCCGGACGATCACTCCCGGCGACCTGTTCATCGCCATTCGTGGTGAGCGGTACGACGGGAATCATTACGTAGTCGAAGCGGTGCGCAAGGGTGCGGTGGGTGCGATCGTCAGCGAGGCGAGCCTCGCAGGCTCGCCAGAGCTGGCCGGCACGCCGCTGGTCGTGGTGCCCGACACCGTGGCAGCCCTGCAGGCCCTGGCCCGCCGCGTGCGGCGGGATTCGGGCACCGCGGTGGTGGCGGTCACGGGCAGCGCGGGGAAGTCTACGACGAAGGAGATCACCGCCGAGTTTCTGTCGGCGCGCTACAAGGTGTTCCGCAACAGGGGGAATTTGAACAATCACATCGGACTTCCGCTGTCGCTCCTCGAATTGAGGCACAAGCCCGACATCGGGGTTCTCGAGCTGGGGATGAACCACTTCGGCGAAATCAGCGCGCTCGTCAAGATTGCCGAACCCGAGGTTCGCGTGTGGACGAACGTCGGTCCGGCCCACCTCGAGTTTTTCGGGACGGTTGAGGCGATCGCCGATGCGAAGGCCGAGATTCTCGAGGGCGCCGGCTCGGATGATCTGCTCGTGGCCAATGCCGACGATGAGCTCGTGATGCGCCACGCAACGGAATTCAGCGGTCGAGTACGGACGTTCGGTCTCGAACGGCCAGCCGACGTTCGCGCGCTGGCCGTGCGCGATCTCGGCATCGACGGCACAGCGGCCCTCGTGCGGACGCCGATCGGCGAAGCAGAGGTCCGGACACCGCTGCCCGGCACCGCGAATCTCGCGAATGTCCTGGCGGCGGCCGCTGTCGCCATCCGCTTCGACATTCCGCTGGACGACATCGTCACGCGCGCGGCGGCCCTGAAGCCGGTCGCCCGGCGTGGAGAAATCACGCGGACGGGCGGCGTGGCGATCGTGGACGACTCCTACAACTCGAATCCGAAGGCATTGTCGCGCGCGCTGTCGATGGTGGCCGGCGAGACGCGCTACAAACGGAAAGTGGCCGTCATCGGAGAAATGCTCGAGCTCGGAGACGCGTCGGCCGATCTGCATCGCGCATCAGGACAGGAAGCGGCGCGCGTGGGGATCAGCGAGCTGATCGCCGTGGGTGGATCCAACGCGCGGGCGCTCGCGGAAGGCGCGGCGGGCGCCGGCATGCCGGCGGCGAACGTGCACTACGTGGAAACCAGCAAGGATGCCGCCGATCTCGCCGTGACGCTGGTGAGGCCGGGAGATCTCGTGCTCGTCAAAGGCTCGCGTGGCATTCGCACCGAGGTTGTGGCCGATCGCCTCAAGGCGGAGTGCGGCTGATGCTCTACAACCTCCTCTACCAGTTCCACAACCAGATTACGGTGCTGAATGTCATTCAGTACATCACGTTCCGCACGGCCGCGGCGAGCCTGACGGCGCTTGTCATCAGTCTCCTGCTCGGGCCGTGGCTCATCCGCAAGCTGCGCGAGTTTCAAATCGGCCAGATCATCCGTCACGAAGGTCCGGCGTCGCATGCGCCGAAAGCCGGCACTCCGACGATGGGAGGGCTTCTGATATTGACGGCGTCGCTCGTGCCCACGCTGCTCTGGGCCGACTTGCGAAATATTTACGTCGGGATTGCCGTGCTCGCCACTGCGGCGTTCGGTGCGATTGGATTCGCCGACGACTACCTGAAGATCGTGCGCCGGTCGCACCATGGACTGCTGCCGCGCTACAAGCTGCTCGCCCAGGTCACCGTCGCGGTACTGGTCGGCGTGATGCTGATTTACCTTGCCGATTACAGGCAGCCGCCGTTGTACAGCACACGGTTGATCTTCCCGTTCTTCAAATCGCTGATTCCCGACCTGGGCTGGTGGTACATCCCGTTCGCGGTCGTCGTGCTGGTTGGGGCGTCGAACGCCGTGAATCTCACCGACGGGCTCGACGGGCTGGCAATCGGCACGTTCGCGATCGCCGCGGCCGCTTTTACCGCGCTGGCATATGTCACGGGCCACAGCGTTCTGGCCAACTACCTTCTGCTCGTGCACTTTCCGCCGGCTGCCGAGCTCACGATCTTCTGCGGGTCGCTCGTCGGGGCGAGCCTTGGATTCCTCTGGTACAACTCGTACCCGGCGGACATCTTCATGGGCGACGTCGGATCGCTCGCCCTTGGCGGAGCCCTCGGCACCGTCGCGATCCTGATCAAGCAGGAGCTGCTGCTGCCGATCGTCGGCGGCGTGTTCGTGATTGAAGCGCTGTCGGTGATCATCCAGGTGGCGTCGTTCAAATCGACCGGCAAGCGCGTATTCAAGATGGCTCCGCTGCACCACCACTTCGAGCTGATTGGATGGAGCGAGCCGAAGGTGATCACGCGCTTTCTGATCGTGGGAATCATCTTCGCGCTGTTCAGCCTGACGACATTGAAACTCAGATGAGCTTTTCTGTGCGCGGACGGAACGTGACGGTTGTGGGCGCGGCGCGAAGTGGCGTGGCCGCCGCGATGTTGCTTGCCGATCGCGGTGCGCGGGTCACCCTCACGGACATACGGCCCGGGTTGGAGCCTGCCATCGCGAAACGGTTGCACGATGCCGGCGTGGGTCTCGAGATGGGCGCGCATCGGGCCTACACGTTCACGTCTGCCGATTTGCTCGTGCTCAGCCCCGGCGTCCCGCCCGATCAGCCGGCGATCGCCGCCGCGCGCGATGCCGGTGTGCCGATCATGGGTGAGATCGAACTCGCCTCGAGATGGCTGACTGGCCGCATCGTGGCGATTACAGGGACGAAGGGCAAGTCGACGACCACGACTCTCGCCGGCCGGATGTTCGACGCGGGCGGACTGAAGGCAATCGTCGGAGGCAACATCGGTACGCCGCTCAGCTCCCAGGTGGCCGCTTCGACGCCCGAGACATTCCACATCGTCGAGGTCAGCAGCTTTCAGCTGGAGACGATCGAGACGTTTCACCCGTGGATCGCGGTGCTCCTGAACCTGTCCTCCGATCACCTCGACCGTCACGGTTCGATGGATGCCTACGCGGCGGCGAAGGCGAAGATTTTCGAGAATCAGACGGAGGACGACTTTGCCGTCGTCAACGCCGACGACCCGCAGACGCTGGCCATGGTGCGGGCGAGCCGTGCCCGGACGGTCACGTTTTCGGTGCGTGCGCCTGTCGTGCCGCTGTCGTCGATTCGTCTGCTCGGCCGCCACTTGTTCAGCGATGTCATGGCCGCGGCCACGGTTGCGAAAATCGCGGGCGTTCCGCTGAACGCCATGGTCCAGGCGGTTGAGTCGTTCACTGGACTCGAGCACGCGCTCGAGCCGGTCGCCGTCATCGACGGCGTGCGCTTCGTCAACGATTCGAAAGCGACCAATGTCGAAGCGGCACAGCGGGCGATCGAGAGTTTCGATCGCGGCCTCGTGGTGATTATGGGCGGCCGCTTCAAGAGCGGGGACTTTGCCCTGCTGCGGGAGCCTCTTCGATCGCGGAATGCGACCGTGGTGACCATTGGAGAAGCGGCGCCGCTGATTCAGGAGGCGCTCGAAGGCGCTGTTCGGGTGGAAGCGGCTGCGACGCTGCCGGCGGCAGTGCGGCGATCGTTCGAGCTGG
The DNA here is from genome assembly GCA_963782595.1 of Vicinamibacterales bacterium. Lineage (GTDB taxonomy): Bacteria > Acidobacteriota > Vicinamibacteria > Vicinamibacterales > JAMQPK01 > JAMQPK01. The sequence continues at coordinate 1,345,791 of CAWAKJ010000001.1, forward strand.
CGAAGTCTTCAGGTCGCGCAGCGGCGCGGGGCGATGGGGCCCCGCAAGCGGAGCGACCGGAGCGGGGTGAGGGGCCCCCGCGACAAGAGATATCTGCGACGGTGGTGCTTGCGCCCGCGTGTGCGAGCTTCGACATGTTCCGCGACTACGCGGAGCGCGGGCAAGTGTTCAAGAAGGTTGTGCTGGAACTGGGCGAGGTGACGCGCGAGCGGTGAACAGTCGTCAGTCGGCCGGCGGCGGATGAGAGTTGGCTGCTGGGAACACAGGCTGCCCCGGCCTGTGAAGCTGGTGTCTCACCCCATGGCTGACTGATGACTGTTGACCGCTCGCCCGTCTTCGCGCCCTGTATTCCGCGAGGCGCTTCGGCTTGGCAGGCCGCCTTCGCGCTACGGCGCGCAAGCGCCCAGTGTTGCACTGTATGTCGGTTCCAGAAGCGCAGTCCTTTAGGGCTGCCGAGCGGCGTTAACTATGGCCCGAAAGCTCAAGTCCGACAAGGTACTGTTCCTCGCCACGCTGCTGCTGGTGTGCTCGAGCGTTGTCATGGTCTACAGCGCCTCGGCGGCACTGGCGATGAACCGGTTCAACCAGCCCTACTTCTTCCTGGTGAAGCAGGCGATGTGGGCAGCGCTGGGGCTCGCCGCGATGAGCATCGCCATGCGCTTTGACTATCGCAATTATCGCGAGCCGTCCTTCATCTGGATGGCGCTTGGGGTGGTCGGTTGCGCGCTGGTGGCGGTGTTGTTCAGCCCTCCGATCAACGGGAGCCGGCGCTGGTTCGGGATCGGAGGCTTCGGCGTTCAGCCGTCCGAGTTGGCCAAGCTCGGGGCCATCTTCTTCATCGCCGCGCTCCTCGAGCGGCGGATGGATCGCATCGACGAGATTGCGCACGCGCTGGTGCCCATCGGTCTGGTGGTCGGCGCGCTGGTCGGATTGATCCTGCTCGAGCCCGATCTCGGCACTGCGATGACGCTGCTCCTGATCGCCGTGGCGATGGTGTTTGCCGCCGGCCTCAGTTACCGCTATGTCGTCGGGGCGATTCTCTGCGGGTTGCCGATTGTCTATTTCGTGCTCATGAGTGCGGCATACCGGCGCCGCCGCCTGCTGGCGTTCTGGGATCCCTGGAGCGATCCGCTCGGCGATGGATTTCAGGTGATCCAGTCGCTGATTGCGGTCGGGTCGGGCGGCCTCATCGGGCGCGGGTTCATGTCGGGAGTGCAGAAGCTCTTCTATCTGCCCGAACCGCACACCGATTTCATCTATGCGGTCATCGGGGAGGAGTTCGGTCTGTTGGGCACCACGATTGTGATGATGTGCTTCATGGTGATTGCCTGGCGCGGCTTCAAGATCGCGATGGACGCCCCGGATCGATTCGGCGCGTTCCTCGCCGTCGGTCTGACCACGATGATCGCCGTTCAGGCGTTCTTCAACATCAGCGTGGTGCTCGGGCTGGTGCCCACCAAAGGCATTCCGCTGCCGTTTGTCAGCGCCGGCGGATCGTCGCTGCTCATCAGCCTGATCGGCATGGGCATTCTGCTCAATGTGTCGCAGCATTCGGAAACCGCATCGTGAGCGAGGACCATGCGCGTCGTCATCGCGGGAGGTGGTACCGGCGGACATCTTTTTCCAGGCCTGGCCGTCGCGCGGGCGCTGAAAGCGCGAGTCCCCGCCGCGCAGATCTCGTTCGCGGGAACGGCAACGGGCATCGAAGCACGTGTGATTCCGTCGACGGAGTTCGGACTCGATCTGATTCGCAGCGCGGGACTGAAAGGCAAGTCACTCGCGGCGCTGATGCGTGGCGCGGCGCTGCTGCCGCTCGGCGGGTTGGACGCGTGGCAGTTGATAACGAGGCGCGATCCCGACGTCGTCATCGGCGTCGGCGGATACAGCTCGGGGCCGGTTGTCGCGATTGCCGCGCTTCGCGGCATTCCGACGCTGGTTCTCGAACAGAACGCGGTGCCCGGTGTCACCAACAGATTGCTGGCGCGGCTGGTCAGCCGCGCGGCGGTGACCTACGACGCATCGCTGACGTATTTCGGCAGAAAGGGTTTTGTCAGTGGTAATCCGGTTCGGCCCGAGTTTCTGGAGGTGAAAGAGCCAGCTCAGGACGCGGCGCTCAACACCGCTCGGGTCCGGGTGCTGGTGTTCGGCGGTTCCCAGGGCGCACACGCCATCAACATGGCCCTGGTGGAAGCGGCGCCGCAGCTGGCGGCCGCGTCGGCAGCGCTCAATCTCGTCTGCCAGACCGGAACGCACGACTTCGACGCCGTACGGGAAGCGTTCGCACGGCACTCGGTCGCGGGCCGGGTGGAACGGTTCATTGATGCGATGGACCGTGAGATGAAAGACGCGGGGCTTGTCGTCTCGCGCGCAGGCGCGACGACGCTGGCGGAAGTGACGGCGGCCGGCCGCCCGTCGATTCTCATTCCGCTGCCGACGGCGACCGATGATCACCAGCGCCACAACGCGCGCGCGCTGGAGGCCGCGGGTGCCGCCGAAGTGCTGGACCAGAGCGATCTGAACGGCGAGCGCCTGGTAACCCGGATCCTCGCGCTCGCCGGAGATCGCGACAGGCGCCACCGGATGTCAGCTGCGGCGCGCCGAATGGCGAAACCGCGGGCGGCGGAAGACATCGTGGATGCGGTGATTGACCTGAGCGGGGCGGGGGGCCCCCGCCCCTCGACTGGCGCTCGGGGCGTCCCGAGCAGCGTCGAGGGACGCGAGTAAAAAATGTCTGGAGTGCTTGGACAGGCAAAGCGAATCCATTTCGTTGGAATAGGTGGTATCGGGATGAGCGGAATCGCCGAGCTTCTGGTGAATCTCGGCTATCACGTGACGGGATCTGACGTGCAGCCCACGGACATTACGGCTCGACTCGAGTCGTTGGGCGTGCGTGTCGTCCAGGGGCACGATGCGCGCAATGTGAGCGATGCGGAGGTGGTTGTGTATTCGTCGGCCGTGCGTTCCACCAATAGCGAAATCGTAGCGGCACGCGAGCGTGGGCTCGCGGTGGTGCCGCGCGCGGAGCTGCTGGCGGAGCTGATGCGTCTGCGCCAGGGAATCGCCGTCGCCGGAGCGCACGGCAAGACGACGACGACATCGATGATCGCGTTGGTGCTCGATGTGGCCGGGCTCGATCCCACTGCGGTCATCGGCGGGCGAGTGAGCTCGTTCGGCAGCAACGCAAAACTTGGCCGGGGAAAGTACCTGGTGGCGGAGGCCGACGAGAGCGATCGCTCGTTTCTGAAGCTTCCACCGCGCTTCGCGGTGATCACCAATGTCGATCGCGAGCATCTTGAAGCCTATCGAGACTTCGAAGACCTGAAGGCGGCCTTCGTGCAGTTCGCCAACGGCATTCCATCCAACGGCGTGGTGATTCTCTGCTGGGACGACGCGCATCTGCGGGCCATCCGCCGCGAGATCAAGCGTCCGGTCGTGACCTACGGTCTCGACGATTCGGCAGACGTCGCAGCGGTCGATGTGCAGCTGAAAGGCTTCGGGTCGGTGTGCACCGTGCGCGCGCGCCGGCCTGGAGGCCGTTCGGTCGAGCTCGGTGAGCTGCACCTCTCGGTGCCGGGACGTCACAACGTTCTCAATGCCCTGGCTGCCGTGGCGATGTCGCGCGAGTTGGGAATTGCCTGGAGCGATATCGCGAGGGCGCTCGGCGGGTTTCACGGCGCAGATCGCCGCTTCCAGCGGCGCGGCGAAGCGAACCGCATCGGCGTCATCGAGGACTACGGACACCATCCGACCGAGATTGCCGTGGTCGTCGCTGCAGCCAGGCCGCTGGCCGAACGGCATCTCATCGTGGCCTTTCAGCCGCATCGTTTTTCGCGCACGAAGTTCCTGATGGACGAGTTCGGCCCTGCATTCGCCGGCGCCGACGTGGTGGTGCTCACAGACATCTACGCTGCCGGCGAGGATCGCATCGACGGGGTCACTCTCGAGACGCTGGCCGATCAGGTCCGGTCCGTCTTCAAGGGCGAGCTTCACGTCGTTCCCGCGCTGGCCGACGTTCCGAACGCGCTAGCCGCACTGGCGGCGCCGGGCGACCTCATCGTGCTGCTGGGCGCAGGCTCGATCGGTTCGATCGCGCCACCGGTGATCGCCGCGTTGGAAGGACGCCACTAATGGCTGTTGCGGCTCCGGCAGACAAGCGCTATCGCCGGGCGCACGTGAAGCCCGCCCGCAAGCGCAGGGGGCTGCTGCTGCGGCGCTGGCGTGTTGGGGCCCTCATGCTCGTCGTCGGACTTGCGCTGTATGCCGGCCGTCGCACGGCCGTGGCCGTTTCGGAGCTCGAGGTCTTTCACATCGGGCAGATCAACGTGCGCGGCAACCACCGCCTGTCGACCGGAGAGGTGCTGGCCCTCGTTGGAGGGCTTCGCGGCCGGAGCATTCTGGCCATCGACCTCGAGGAGTGGCGGCGCGGGCTGATGAGTTCCCCGTGGGTCGCCGACGCGTTTCTGCGCCGAACGCTGCCGTCGACAGTCGAGGTCGTCATCGTCGAGCGTGCCCCGCTCGGCATCGGCCGGATTAACGGCGCGTTGTACCTCGTGGACGAGCGCGGGACGGTGATCGACGAGTACGGACCAAGTTACGGCGATCTTGATCTGCCGATCATCGACGGATTGTCGGGCCGATCCGGTGCCGCTGAGGCTTCGCCCAACGGGCAGTCGGCGGCGGGCGAGCCAAGCTCAGACATCTATCGCGCCATGCTGGCGCGGCGGCTCCTCGATGCGCTGCGCGGGAGCAGCCTGGCGGGCCGGATTTCGCAGATCGATGTCAGCGATGCGCGAAACGCGGTGGTGCTGCTCGAGGACGACCCGACTCTCATACGGCTGGGACACGACCGGTTCGTCGAGCGGCTGGAGTCGTATTTCGAGCTCGCGCCGGCGCTGCGAGAGCAGGTGCCGGTGATTGACTACGTCGATCTCAGATTCGACGAGCGGGTCTATGTGAGGCCGGCTCAGAAGAGCACGAAGAGCGACAAAGGGAAAGCGGACGAGGTCGCGAAGCGGCCGAAGCGAAATGACGGCAGGCGTGGTGCGTAGAAAAGAGGTCGTGAGTGGGAGCTAGAGAGCGATATCTGGTCGGGCTGGATATTGGCACTTCGAAGGTGGCGGCCATCGTCGCGGAGATGATGGACGACGGCAGCCTCGAGATCATCGGCATTGGCATCTCCGAAGCGAAGGGCATTCGCCGAGGCGCCATCGTCAATCTCGAAGCGGCGGTCGACTCGATCAAACACGCGGTCGACGAGGCAGAGCTGATGGCCGGCGTCGAGATCGACTCTGTCAATGTCGCCATTTCCGGACCGCACATCAAGGGTTTCAACAGCCGTGGGGTGGTCGCGGTCGCCGGCAAGAACCGCGAAATCACCCGAGACGACGTGCGGCGCGCGATTGACGCTGCCAAGGCGGTCGCGCTGCCGACCGGCCGCGAGATCCTCCACGTGCTGCCGCAGGACTTCGTGGTCGACGATCAGGATGGCATCGGGGCGCCGGTCGGCATGACGGGTGCGCGACTCGAGGTGAACGTCCACATTGTGACGGGCGGCGCGACCGCCACACACAACGTCGTCGCGTGCGTCAACCGTGCGGGCATCAACGTAGTCGACACCGTCATCGAGCAGCTCGCAGCGAGCGAGGCGGTACTGACGCCCGACGAAAAGGAACTGGGCGTCGCCATCGTCGACATCGGTGGCGGGACCACCGATGTCGCGATTTTCGAGCGCGGCAGCCTGTGGCATACCGGCGTGATTGGCATCGGCGGCGATCACTTCACCAACGACATCGCCGTCGGCCTTCGCACGCCGATTCCCGACGCCGAGAAGCTGAAGCGCAAGTGCGGGTGCGCGCTGTCGTCGCTCGTCGACGAAGACGAGACGATGGAGGTTGCGAGCGTCGGCGGACGCAAACCGAGGCTCATGGCGCGGCGCGTGCTGTCGGAGATTCTGCAGCCGCGCGCCGAAGAGATCTTTCATCAAGTCTGGGACGAGATTCGCCGTGCCGGCTGCGAGAAGTCGCTCAATTCCGGCATCGTGCTGACGGGCGGTGGCGCGATTCTCGAAGGGATGCCGGATATCGCCGAGCAGATATTCGATCTGCCCATCCGGCGCGGAATACCGGCCGGCGTGGGCGGCCTTGCCGATCACGTCAGCAATCCCGAGTTTGCGACGGCGGTTGGTCTGGTGCTCTACGCGCAGAGAAATCATGTGGGTGAAGCCGGCCGGATGGTCGGCGCAGGCGCTTTCGGGCGCGTGGCCGGACGGCTGCGCGGGCTGTTCAAGGAATTCTTCTGAGTGGAGGTCGCAAATGGGAGAACTACGAGAAACACCGTTGCGTTTGAAGCTGGCCGATGAGACGCGCACGGGCGCGCGCATCAAGGTTGTGGGCGTGGGTGGCGGCGGCAGCAACGCCGTCAACCGGATGGTCCAGGTCGGTCTCGAAGGCGTCGAATTCATCGTCGCCAATACAGACATGCAGGCGCTGGCGCAGAACGCTGCGCCCATCAAGATTCAGATTGGCGCGAAGCTGACGAAGGGCCTGGGCGCGGGCGCCGATCCGAACGTGGGCCGCGAAGCGGCGCTCGAAGACACCGACAGCTTGATTCAGGGACTGACGGGCGCCGACATGGTGTTTGTCACGACCGGGCTCGGCGGCGGCACCGGTACGGGCGCGGCGCCCGTGATAGCAAGCCTGGCGAGCGAGCTCGGCGCGCTGACGATCGCAGTCGTCACCAAACCGTTCAAGTTCGAGGGCAGGAAGCGGCTGGCGCAGGCCGAACGCGGGCTCGCGGCGCTTCGCGAGTGCGTCGACACCATCATCACCATTCCCAACGAACGGCTGCTCGCGATTGTCGATCGTGACACGACGCTGCCCGAGGCATTTTCGACGGCCGACGACGTGCTGCGCCAGGCCATTCAGGGCATTTCGGATCTGATTCTGGTGCCGGGGCTCATCAATCTCGACTTCGCCGATGTGAAAACCATCATGTCGGGCATGGGTATGGCGATGATGGGAACGGGCATCATGTCGGGCGAGAACCGCACCATCGAAGCGGCGAAGGCCGCCATCTCGAGCCCGCTGCTCGAAGGCGCCTCGATGCAGGGAGCGCGCGGCGTGATCATCAACGTGACCGGCGGCCACGACATGTCGTTGATGGAAGTAAACGAAGCCTCGCTCCTGATTCAGGAAGCCGCGCACGAAGACGCGAACATCATCTTCGGCGCCGTTGTCGATCCGGCGCTCGACGGGCGCGTGAAGGTGACCGTCATCGCAACCGGGTTCGAGTCTGCGGCAACGCGTCCGGTGACGTCAGCGGTCAACCAGACCCCGGTGGATCTTCAACACTACACGTCGATTCTGAAGGAGCAGCCCGACCTGCCGGCGCCGGCCATCGACCTGAATCGACTGTCCATTGCCAGACGGGCGACGCTGGATCTGGCATCGGCGGCGCCTGCTCCGGCGGTCGTGACGCCGGCGTCCAGGGGGGCCATCGGCGACGCTGGCGACATCGATCTGGAGGCGCTGTCGGCGTTCGACGTGCCCGCGTTCCTGCGCCGCGAGGGATAGAATGGTAGACTGAATATATCCACGGTATTCGAGATCGCCTTCGACGCAGGGTGAGCCGCCTGCTGCCGGGATCGCCGTCATTCAGCATCCATGAACTCCTGGCAGCAGAAACAAGCCGCAAAAGCCACGCTCGCGAAGGAGGTGGGGTACGTACGCAAGCCACACATCGATCGCCTGCGCGTCGCGCTGGCGTTTCCCAACACGTATTACGTTGGGATGTCGAACCTGGGCTTTCAGAGCGTCTATCAGCTCTTCAACGCGCACGACGACGTCGTGTGCGAACGAATCTTCCTTCCGCCGAAACAGCAACTGAAGGAGCAGCTCGCCTCGAGAACGCCACTGATGACGCTCGAGTCGCAGTCGCTTGCCCGCGATTTCGACATCATCGCGTTCTCGGTGTCGTTCGAATGGGACTACACGAACATCCTGACAATGCTGCGGCTCGCCGGCGTTCCCGTGCGCGCCGCCGATCGCACCGCTCGCGATCCGCTCATCGTCATCGGCGGCGCCGTCACGTTCGTGAATCCCGAACCGCTGGCCCTGTTTGCCGATGTGGTTGCGGCCGGCGAAGGCGAAATGCTCGTGCCCGACCTGATCGAGTCGTATCGCGAAGCGACCGGCCGCCGTGCGTTGCTGAAGGCGCTCGCGCAGAAGCGCGGGTTCTACATCCCATCGTTCTACGACATCGAGTACGGCTCCAACGGCACCATCGAGCGGTTCGTTCCCAAAGAGGGCACGGGCGCGCCAATGGCGGTGAAAAAGGCCGCCGTGCCGGCAGCCGACACGGTCGAGCCGCCCTGCACGCGCATATTCACGCCCGATACGGAGTTTGGTTCCCGATTTCTCGTCGAAGTCGTCCGGGGATGCGCCAACTTGTGCCGATTCTGCTGGGCTGGGTACAACTACCTGCCGGTGCGCGCGTTTCCCGCCGACCGGATTCTCGAGCGGGCACGCGAGGCGCGCGCCCATGCGACGCAGGCGGGTCTCGTATCGATCGCGCTGTGCGATCATCCTGAAATCGAGCGGATTCTGATCGGGCTCGCCGACATGGGCTACTCCATCAGTCCGGCTTCCCTGCGTCTCGACGATTTGACTGAGATGATCGTCCGCCGCCTTCGCGCGAGCGGAGAAAAGACGCTGACGATCGCCCCCGAGACGGGCTCGGATCGCCTGCGTCGCGTCATCAACAAGACCGTGACGAACGACGAAATTCTCGATCGCGCCGAGCTGATCTTTGCGAGCGGCTTCGAGAACCTGAAGCTGTACTACATGATCGGCCTGCCGACCGAGAACGACGACGACCTGGTCGCCATTCGCGATCTGACGCTGCAGATGCGCGACTCCATGTTGAAGCACGCGCGAAGCAAAGGGCAGATTGGGCGCATCATCGCGAGCGTGAATCCTCTCGTCCCCAAACCATCCACGGCGTACCAGTGGCTGCCGATGGAAGATCCCGGGGTTGTCGAGGAGAAGGTTCAGCGGCTGCGCGCGCTGACATCCGGCATCGACAATGTGTTCTTCAACATCAAATCTGAAAGACATTCCTTCTACCAGGCGCTCCTCTCGCTGGGCGATCGGCGCGTGGCTCCGGCCATTGAAGCCGCCGAGGCGAATGGCGGCGACTGGAGGCGCGCGGTTGCCGATGCCGGTGTCGATGCCGGCTTCTACGTCTTTCGCGATCGCTCCGGCGACGACGTGCTGCCTTGGAGCATCATCGACGGCGGCATGAAAGAGACATTCTTCCGCAACGAGTTCGACAAGAGCCTTCGCGCGGAGTGGACCCTGCCGCCGAAGCGGGCCGCGGAGAACGCGAAACTACTGCCGGTACTGTAGCTAGTGCTGTAGTTCGTCAAGTTCGCAACGTTCGTTAGGTTCGTCGAGTTCGTAAGTTCGTCAAGTTCGTAGTTCGTCGGGTTCGCCGAACCGAACGAACCCAACGAACTCTACGAACCCAACGAACTCCACGAACCTCAACGAACTCCACGAACCCCCAACGAACTTTATTCAGCGATCGCTAACTGCTCTTCGTTCTCGCGATACGCCTGGAGGATGAGGTCGCGCAGGCGGTCTTGCGCCGTCGAGTCGGTAATCGGCCGCAGCAACGCGAAGCTGCGCCGCTCGCCGTTGACCGAGTACTGGCGCGCGGGAAACGTCACGTTGCGGCCCGAACCGTTCCGGCGCTCCCACACCGCGAAACCCACCAGTTTGAGACCCTGAAAGTAGCCGTCGTCGAAGTGAACCTCTGCTTCTGCAAGCTTGCCTGGGGGGGTGCCTTTGTCGTTGGGGGTGATCTTTACAGTCATGGTGGGCTCCTTGTGCGCGATCGAAGGGCAAGGCGGATACCAGGAGGAGCGGACGATCGCCGTCACGCGAACGCGCTGACTGGCAAGAAGTTGCCACGCGGAGATGGGTATGGCTCGAATCCGCGCAATCCGCGGCGGTCCGAATGACTACTAGAGGAGCAGCATCACCTGTGCGATGGCGAGCGTTTGGGAATGTGTGATCGTCAGAAGCGAACTATTGGCTTTCAAGACGGCAAATCGGCGGGCCGCGCCGCCATGAAACCGCAGTTGCGGCGCCGCTCCGGGAGCGCGGACGACCTCGATATCGCGCCACAGCACTCCCTGCGAATGTCCCGTGCCGAGCGCCTTCATCGCCGCTTCCTTCGCGGCAAACCGTCCCGCGAAGTGCGGCACTGGATTGCGGCGGCGTGTCGCATACGCAATCTCTCCCGGCGTGAAAATGCGCTGGAGAAATCGATCGCCATACCGGGTGATGGTGGCTTCGATGCGATCGATTTCGGTCGCATCCATTCCGATACCGATAATATTGGTGGACATGGCTGAACTGGCTTTCCCAAAGCCTAGCGGCGAGTTCGAATGGGTGCAAGCGTCCTGGGGCGCCGCACTGCGTTGCGGCCCTCTCGCGGACATCGCGCGACATTACTTCACCACGCGTGATCTTCGTCTCGAAGGTTCTGACGAGGACCTGGAAAGCTGGAACGTTCTTGCTCGCGCGCTGGATATTGAGATCGACACGCTCGTCCGGTTGCGACAGGTGCACGGTGCCGAGGTGTTTGCGGCTGAAAAAGGCTCCGGGAGCCATTTTCGAGGGCAGCAACGAAAATCGCTCCCGGAGCCCTTTCCCGAGGCCGACATCGCCGTCAGCGATGATCCCTCACTGGCCCTCAGCGTGAGAGCGGCCGACTGCGTCCCGATTCTTCTCGCCGACCGCTGCCGCCCGGCGGTGGCAGCCGTTCACGCCGGTTGGAAGGGCACGGCGGCAGGCGCAGCCATGGCGGCCGTTCGCGCGCTGGCTGCACGTTTCGGTTCGGAACCGGCCGACCTCGTGGCGGCAGTGGGACCGAGTATCGGCCCATGCTGCTACGAAGTGGGGCCCGATCTCCAGCGGCACTTTGCCGCGCATCCGGAGGCCTCGCGCTGGTTTTCCTCTAATGAGGCCCGGCCTCGCCTCGACTTGTGGCGCGCCTCACGAGATCAGCTCGAGCGTGCCGGCGTCCCGTCTGCGCAGATTCATGTGTCGGCGCTTTGCACGTTCGACCATCCAGCCCTGTTCCCGTCCTATCGTCGCGATGGCAGGATTGCCGGCAGGCTGGTGGCCGCCATCAGAAGTGCGCCCGGTAGGACGCCTTGAAGAAGAACGCGCGCGCCGTGGCTTTGTAGTGAATGAAATGCAGATCGTCGAGCGCGGTGCCGTAGAGCGACCCGTAACCCGCATGCACGACGGTACCTGGCGACAGCTCATATGAGGCGAGAAAATCGGCCAGCACGCGCTCGCGCGACGAGTCGAACTGCGCGACCGCGCGAACGAAGAAGCGCGGGCTGAACTGATAACTATTCCGCATGTTTACGATGTGCACGTCGTAGACATGCTCTCCGGTGCTGTGGTTCTTGAACGTCACGAAGTTATACGACGTGTTGCTGTTGACGCGCGAGTTGGGTTGCAGTCCGACGCGGATACTTGCCGAGCGGCGGCGACCCTGGAACGGCGTCTCGTCGTCGTAGAAAATCGCCGGCCCCTTCTGAGCGCTGCCGCCGATGTTCAGCCAGCGCAGGATCTGCACGCCGCCGTCAACCATCATTCGCCCGACATCGAACTGCTGTCCGGCAAACGTCTCGTGCCCGTTCGCATAATCCATGCGCAGGAACCCGGCACGCGTGAAATTGAACCGGACGGCCGGCAGGAAGAACGTTTCCGTTCCGCCCTGCACGCGATCGTTTCCGGCCACCATCCAGAAAAACGGGTTGATGCGCTTGATCCAGCGGAACCGCGGATGCGCGGGGTAGAAGTTGAGAGCCTGATATTGCCAGCCGCGCGTCAGGCCGACGCGATTGATGAAGGCCGTGTCCATCCGGAATCCGCGATCGTAATGCTCGAGCTGTCCGGCAACGTCGAAACGCCGCGAGTTGTACGAATAGGAACCCTGTGTGCCTATCCCGCGGCTCGTCTCACCGCTCAAGGTTTGCGAGTGTGAAGACAGAAACGACCCGTTCGCCGAAAAGCGTTCACCCCGCCTGATTGCGACATCGCCGCCCGCGACACGATTGTGATCGGCTCCGAACTCGGTATCCGCAAGCACCAGACCGGCGTACTGCCCGCGGCCGAAGTTCATGACTTCCCGGGCGACAGTGAAGACACGCTGACGCGTGCCCTCAGGCGATGCGTCGGCTGATGAAAGCACCCCGAACGTATGTCTGCCGGCCGCGCCGGTCAGCTTCAGCCCTGCACTGGGGTCGATGATCGTCCGCGTGTGCACAGCGGTGCGCATCGTGGCATCGCCGTTTGTGCCTGCGATGTTGAACAGACCGAGACCTTCCATGAAGAACGGCCGCTTCTCGCTGAAGAACACCGGAAAGCGCTGATTGACCTCGACCTCGAACTGATCGCTCTCGACCTGGCTGAAGTCGGGATTGACCGTGGCGTCGAGTGTGACCGCCGACGTCACACCGTACTTCACGCTGACGCCGAAGTCGCCCCGCGCGCGCGTGCGATTCCAGCGCGAGTCGTCCTGGCGCGCCTGGTTGCTCGAGAACGTGGAGCTCGGAATCACTTCGAGCAGACGGCGGGATTGAAGCTCGCCGAACACGACCGGTGCGTTGGCGTCGAACACCCACTTCCCCGGAGGCATCTCGGGCCACGACGTCGAGACGCCAGTTCGGCTGAGACGCCGCCAGAACAGTACGCCCATGCGCACGTCCGTGCCGCTGCGGAAGCGGAGGTTTTCGAGCGGCACGCGAATCTCGGCCGACCACCCTTCTGTGCCGATGTGGCCGGCGCTCTGCCACACCCAGTCGGGCGCGAAGTCTTCGCCGTTGCTGCCGCTCTGCAGCGCATCCATCTGGATGCCGCTCGGGTTGACGAACAAGTGGTACGCCAGCTGTCCTGCGCGGCTCGAATCGAGACTCAGCCCCACCCAATCGTCCCCGAATGCATTATCGCGGCGGCTGATGTTGGTGCGGATGCGTTCGGGCTGGCTGTCGAGGCACCGAAATGCGACGTAAATCGCCGCCTCGTCGTAGGCGATCCAGACGTAGGTCTGCTCTGCCGCCCCCTCGCCGCGCATTGGGTTATACGACATCCACCCCTCCAGCTGCAGCGGCTGGTGCGACCAGGCCTCGTCGTCGAGCACCCCGTCGAGCTTGGGAGGAGTGGTTATCCGTTGTGCGGCCAGCTCCGCTGGGGGTGGGGTTTGTCCGAGGCTTTCGCCGGTAGACGCGAAGATCAGACAAATACCACAGAAAACGGCGGCCAAACGCATGAACTCTTAGACGGGCCAGCCCAGTCCAGGGTTGCAGTAGGCTGTTGAAACCTGGATCGTCATACCTTCGTAGAGAAACAGAGAGCGTGCCTGCCTCCGACGTCGAATTGGTTCGTGGAGCGCTCGATGGGGTTGAATCGGCGTTTCGCGACATCGTGCAGCGGTATCAGCGCCCGGTCTACGGCCTGATCGTGCGGATGGTGAGAGACCCCGCGCGCGCCGAGGAGCTCGCGCAGGACACGTTCGTCAAAGCGTTCCGCGCGCTGCACACCTACGATGTTCAGCGTAAGTTTTCGGCGTGGCTCCTGACCATTGCACATCACGTCGCCATCGACGAGTTGAGGAAGGGTTCACTGGTTACCGAACCTCTCGAACAGACAACAGACGCTGGCGAACGAAGCCGCGAGTTCGCCGATACGGCGGCGGCGACGCCGGCGATGCTGGCCGAGCGCGCCGAGCTCGCAAGGGTCCTGCGGAAGGCGATTGACCTGTTACGGCCCGAATATCGCGAAGTCGTGTCGCTGCGCTACGAGCGTGAATTGGACTATGACGAGATTGTCGAAATGACGGGACTGCCGATGGGCACGGTCAAGAGCTCGCTTCATCGTGCGCGGAAAGAGCTGGCGGAGCATCTGGAGAACCTGGGATGGAGCGCGAAGACCCACTAGACCCGCTGAGCCCGCTTGCGGAAGAGCAGCTCGTCGCGCTGTTCAAACGCGCCGACGCTCCGGCGCCGTCGGCCGATTTCGTCGCGCGCACGATGCAGGCCGTCAGGCGTGCGCCCCTTCCAGCCGGACGAAAGGCGCTCCGCAGCCCGCTCGTGCCGTTGATCGGATGGGCAGCCGTCATCGCCGGTGTTTCGCTCTCGGCGTTGTTGGCGGTGCTCAGCCATCCGATTTTCGCGTCGAGCATCACGAAGCTGTTCAGCTTCGGTGTCGGCTTCGGCGTCTGGCTGATGCAATTCACACGCGCGGCACTTGCCGTGGCGGACGTATTTACCACGATGGGGATCGCGGTCGCGAGAGCGGCGGCCACGAGAGAAGGCACGACGGGGCTCGTGTTGATGGCCGTCGTGTGTGTGCTGTCGGTGTCGGCGCTGCACCGTCTGTTGATATCTGATGGGGAGGGATCGCAATGGCAAGAACTTTCATAACTGTGCCGCTTCTGGTCGCGCTGGCGGTGCTGACCGGATCGGCGCAGTCGGACGTCGACGCCCTCCGCCGTCAGGTCGAGGCGCGCTTCGAGATGCTTCCGATTGCCGAAGGCGTGGTGCTGAGGCCGCGCTTCCGCACGTCGATCCGTTCGATCGAGCTCTCGGACTCGACGATCGCGATCGACGGTACGCCGGTGACCGGCGCAGAACTGACCGAGCGGCTGGGCAACGACGCGAGTCTCGTATTTCGGCTGTCATATCTCGATCCTGCGGCGCGACGGTTGTTGGCGTCAGGCAGGACGCAGACGCCGAAGCCCGCCGAGCCGACCCCACCAGCGGTTTCGCCCGTCCCGGCTCCCGATCCGGATCTTTTTCCAGATCAGCCCAGGACGCCGCGCGCTCGCAGGAGGGAGGATGTCATTCGAATTGGGGGCAGCGTCACCATCGATCCGGACGAGGCTGTGCGCGGTGACGTGGTCGTCATCGGCGGCGCCGCGACGATCAATGGCGAGGTCGATGGCGAGGTCGTCGTCGTCGGGGGCTCGGCGAGCTTTGGTCCGCAGGCCGACGTTCGAGGCGATGTCACGGTCGTCGGTGGCGGACTGTCACGCGATCCGGGTGCGATCTTCCGCGGGAGTGTTCAGGAGGTCGGATTCGGCGGCATACCCTGGACCGGGGATTGGACGCGACGTGCGACGTGGGATTGGATGGACGGGATTTATCCTGTCGCGCGGTTGACTGGAACGCTCGTGCGAGTCGGGTTGCTCGTTCTGCTGACGACGCTCGTGCTGTTCGTGGCGCGACAGCCGGTAGAACAGATCGCCGACCAAGTGGCGGCCGACCCCGTCAAGTCGTGGTTCGTTGGTTTTCTTGCCGAGATGCTCTTCATACCGGTACTCGTCATGACCGCGATTGTGCTCACGGTTACCGTCATCGGCATCCCGCTCCTGGTGCTCTTGCCGGTGGCCATCGTTGCCGCGCTTGTTGCGATGCTCGTGGGATTTACCGCTGTGGCGTACCAGATTGGGCGGCTGTTGCAGGACAAGATCGATGCCCTGCGCTCGAACGCCTATGCTGCGACGTTTGCCGGCATTGTGCTGATCGTCTCGCCGGCGCTTCTTGCGCGGCTCGTCGGCCTCACCGGCGATCTCTGGTTCATGGTCTGGCCGATCGCGGTGGTGGGCTTCCTGCTCGAGTACATGGCCTGGACCGCTGGCCTCGGTGCCGCGGCACTTGCACGGTGGGGGAGGCCGGAGGTGAATACGGCATTGCCGAATTCTCAATTGACGATTGGGAATTGATTGGCGATTGGCAATTCAATAGGGCAATTGCCAATTTGGCAATCCGGCAATGCCGGCCGTCGCCTTGCGACTAGCGACTGTCGACTTGCGACTTGCGACTAGTCCCCTCGTCCATCGCCAGGTTGGCCAGGCGGTCCGCGTCCTTGTTCTGTTCCCGCCGCACGTGCTCGTACACCACGCGGTCGAGGTCGCGCGCGATGGTGCGCGCCTGTGCGTAGAGCGGCTGCAGACCGGCATTTTTCACACGATATTCGCCGCGCATCTGCTTCACCAGCAGTTCCGAGTCCGACTTGATGTGCACGTGCCTGTGCCCGTGCTCCTGCGCGTACTTCAGCGCGGCGACCAGGCCGTTGTACTCGGCAACATTGTTGGTCGCCGATCCGAGAAAGCCGTTGAACTCGTTGATGAGCGCGCCATGCTCGTTCTCGATGCGCACGCCGTACCCGGCTGGGCCCGGGTTGCCCCGTGCTCCGCCGTCGATATAAGCAACGATGGCCATTTACACCTGCGGGACTGAGGCCGGCACTTCGCTCTCGCCGGCGAAATAAAGAATCCGCTGACAGCTGTCGCACTGGATGATGGACGCGTTGCGGCGGATTTCGTTGAATACCTGCGGCCGCAGCCGCACGTGGCAAATCGTGCAGAGGCCGTTCTTCGCTTCAGCGACCCCGATGCCCTTCCGGCTCCTGGCGACCTGCTCGAACGTGTTCAGCACGCCGCGGTCGATTTCCCTGACCAGTGTCTGGCGCTCGGCACTCGTACGGTCGATCTCCTTCAGCAGGGTCGACCCCTCGCTCTCGAGGGCGGCGCGTTCGGCCGAGATGTCTTTTTCGGCCGTCTTCAGCTCGGCTTCGGCTTTCTTGATGCCGGCGTTGAGCTCGTCGGACTCCAGCATGATCTCGAGGATGCGATCTTCGCGCGTGCGGATGTCGTTTTGCGCGGTCTCGATCTCGTGGAGCATCGCGGTGTACTCGCGGTTGGTTTTCACCTCGAGCAGTTGATCCTTGTACTTGGCCAGGCGCACCTGAACGGCAGCCACATCCTTTTCCTCCGCCCGCCGCCGGTCGGAGGCGGCGGTCAGGCGCGCCTTGACGCCGGCGAGAAGCTCGCGAGCCGACTGCAGCCGTGCGTCGAGCGCTTGAGTGCGGGCAGGATGCTCCGCAATCCGGCGCCGCGCCTCGTCGGCGGTGGTCTCGAGCTGTTGCAACTGGATGAGGCGAGTCAGATCAGTGTTCATAGATAAAAAAAAAGCCCCGCACGAGCGGGGCTTGGAAACAGTACATGGGCATGGTCGCCCGCTGATGCCTTCTGGCATCGAGCGGGGTTGGTTGGTCGTAGCGGGATAACAGCAATATCTTCTCCTCACGCGAGCGAAGATTGGTGGGCCCACCAGGATTCGAACCTGGGACAGGCCGGTTATGAGCCGGCGGCTCTGACCGCTGAGCTATAGGCCCGAAATAGTCGACATGCGACTTGCGCCTTGCGACTAGCTGGTCCGTCCCTCCAGGAACGCACGTAACTTCCGGCTTCGCGACGGGTGGCGCAGCTTGCGCAGCGCCTTGGCCTCGATCTGCCGGATGCGCTCGCGCGTGACCGCAAAATTCTGCCCGACCTCTTCGAGCGTGTGTTCGCTCCCGTCGCCAACCCCGAACCGCATCTTGATGACGCGCTCTTCGCGCGGCGTCAACGTCTTCAGCACCGACTCGGTCTGCTCCTTCAGGTTCAGGTTGATCACCGCTTCGGCAGGCGACACGACCTGGCGATCTTCGATGAAGTCGCCAAGATGCGAATCTTCCTCCTCGCCGATGGGTGTCTCGAGCGAAATCGGCTCCTGCGCGATCTTGAGCACCTTGCGGACCTTGGAGACCGGAATGTCCATCCGCTTCGCGATTTCCTCGGACGTCGGCTCGCGGCCGAGCTCCTGCACGAGCGCACGCGAGGTGCGAATCAGCTTGTTGATGGTCTCGATCATGTGCACGGGAATGCGGATGGTACGCGCCTGGTCCGCAATCGCGCGGGTAATCGCCTGACGGATCCACCATGTGGCATACGTCGAGAACTTGTAGCCTCGGCGGTACTCGAACTTGTCGACGGCCTTCATCAAGCCGATGTTGCCTTCCTGAATGAGATCGAGGAACTGCAACCCGCGGTTCGTGTACTTTTTCGCAATCGACACGACCAGGCGGAGGTTGGCTTCGACCAGCTCCTTCTTGGCCTGCTCGGCCTGGACCTCTCCTCTGTAGATCGTGTCGAGGGTCGCGCGGAGATGCTCGGTGGTCTGTTCGAGCTCGTCCGTGCGCACCTTCACCGCCGCCCGCAATTCCTTTATGCGGCGGTGCATGTTTTTCTTGTCTTCGTCTTTCAGCTTCGGCGGCTTCTTGCCCTTCGGGTTCATCTGCCGCTCGATCGCCTCGGCCTCGCGCTCGATCTTGCGGACCGACTCGACTTCATCCTTGATCTGCTCGATCAGCCGGCGCTTCACAAGCTCGGTGAACTCGACCTCGCGGACCAGCTGCGAGAGCTCCACCTGCGAGCGCATCACCGCCCAGCGGGCCTTGCGATATTTCCGCTTCTGGCGCGTGTCGGTGCCCCTCGCCGTCTCGTTGAGCTTCTCCTCGAGCTTCTGGACGACGGCGCGCTGCCGGCGGATCGCGTCGATCTGCTTCAGCACTTCCTTCGCCCGCTCTTCCACCCGCTCGTCGGTGATTTCGTCGTCCTGGAAGATGACGAGCTCCCGGATGGTGCGCGTGCCGGCCTTCAACTGATCGCCCATCGCGATGATCATCTTTGCGACCGTGGGCGTTCGCGAGATGGACTTGATGACGGCGAGCTTGCCGCGTTCGATACGGCGTGCGATCTCGACTTCGCCCTCGCGGGTGAGCAGCGGCACGGTGCCCATCTCGCGCAGGTACATGCGGACGGGATCGTTTGTCTTGTCGAGCGCGCCTGGCGTGAGGTCGAGCTCCATCTCCTCACTACCCTCGGCGGTGCGGTCGAACTGCTTTTCCTGCAGGTAGGTCTTTTCGGAATCGACGACTTCGATGCCGGCGCTGCCGAAGGTATTAAAGAGGTCGTCGAGCTCGTCAGACGAGGTAATTTCGGCCGGCAGCAGTTCATTGACCTCGTCGTACAGCAGATACCCCTTTTCCTTCCCGATGGAAATCAGCTGCCGTACTTCGTCGTATTTTTCTTCAATCGACAAGCGTTCCTCCTGCCATGGGCACCCATGAACCCGCCTTGCTCGAACCCGACATGATAACCGATCGGGCCATCGAGCTCAGCGAAACATGGGGTTCGACCCTCTTTCGCGGGCCAGCGCTTCGATCTGATGCAATAAATCGCGTTTGCGCTGGAATAACACGGTGATTTCGGAATCGTGTTCGCCGCCCAGTTCCTGTAATCGATCGATTTCGCGCTGGACGGCGGCCTGCTCCCGCTCGCAGCTCAAGCGTTGAATGGCCCGCGCACACTCGACCGCCGGGGCCGGCGGGTTGGTCGCCGCGGCAATCCCTGTGACGAGTTGGGCCTCCACTGGATTTAGACGCTCGAAAAGGGCAGAAGGCAACAACGCCGGGGGGCGATCGGCCAATGTGCGGGCGAGTTCGAGCACCCTCCGTGTTGGCAAGCCCTCTAAGTCATTATCCTGCAAAACGTTGAGGGCTGCCAGACCTTCTGGGGGGTCGTGCACAAGGGCCCAGATCAAGCCTTTTTCCGCCTGTTTGACCTGCCCGAAGCTCGCCAGTTCTCGAACCACGGTCGGTTCTGTGCGCCTTTGGACCGCCGCTTTTCGGACCTCCGCTCGAATCGCCTCTTGAGTAATACGAGCTTTGTGGGCCAATCGTTCGCCAAACTGCTCGCGACCGACTTCGGTCGGGATCCGCGCGGCCACCGGCAGCATCGCCGTCAGGAACTGGCGGCGCCCCTCGTCGCGAGTAAGGTCGTGGGCCGCGGCGGCGCGATCGAGCAGATATTCCAGGTACGGCTGCGAACTCTTGAGCAACTCGAGATACGCGTCCTTGCCACGGTTCTGGACGAAGCTGTCCGGGTCCTGGCCGGCTGGCAGGATCGCCACGTTCACTTCGAAGCCCTCGGCCACGAGCAGTTCGCACGATTTGGCGGCAGCCCCCTGGCCGGCAGCATCGGGATCGAAGCTCAGAATCACTTTGGAGGTGAAGCGGCGCAGCAGTTGAGCCTGGGCAGAGGTGAGTGCGGTGCCACATGACGCAACGACCGGCGCGATACCGGCCTGCACGAGCTGCGCGAAATCAAAGTACCCTTCTACTAAGACGGCGTAACCGAGCCTTCGGACGTCGGCTTTGGTCAGATTCAGTCCGTAGAGCGTCCTGCTCTTGCTGTAGATGGGTGTTTCCGGCGAGTTCAGGTATTTCGGCTGCTGATCGGGCTCCATCGAGCGGCCGCCGAACGCGATGATTGAGCCCGAGTCGCGTGCGATCGGAATCATCAGCCGACCCCGGAACCGGTCGACGGTCTGACCGTTGTCGCGCTCGACCGCCAGGCCGCTCCGCGTCAGGAGTGGCAAGGCGAGACCTTGGCTGGCCATCGCCGCTTTCAGCCCTTCAGGTGATGGCGGTGCGTACCCCAGTCCCAATCTCTTGATCGTTTCGGCCCCAATGCCGCGCTCGTGCAGCATGCGCTGAGCCTTCCTGCCCGCAGGGGTCTCCAGTTGCGTCCGGAAGTAGTCAGCGGCGAGCTCGTGCACCTTCAGCAGCGCCTCGCGCTCGGCCGCATCGGCGTGCGACTCCCGGCTGCCGACTTCTTCGGGGATGGGCATGCCGAATTTCGACGCCAGATGCTTGACCGCATCGACGAAGCCGAGCTTCTCCTGCAGTTCGAGAAACTTGAAGACATCGCCGCCCGCGCGGCAGCCGAAGCAATGGAAGAAGCCTTTTTCCCGGTTGACCTGAAATGACGGGGTTTTCTCGCTGTGGAACGGACACAGGCCCTTGTATGTGGCGCCGGACTTTCTCAGCGATACATACTCCTGCACAACCTGCACGATGTCGGCCTGCATGCGCAGGTCGTCGATGAACGACTGGGGAAACGCCACGGGGTGAACTGAAAGCTTAAATCTAAAATCGGGAATCTAAAATCCGAAATCTACCAATCCGCCAATCTGTCAATCCTTCAATTCTGCGATAGTGACCCCCCCTCCGCCTTCCTGCGGTGTCGCCGTACGAACCTGGGTGACGAGCGGGTGCTTGTGAAGAAACTCGACAACCGCTTCCTTCAGCCGACCTGTGCCGAACCCGTGGATGAGCCGGACGGTCCGCTGTTCGCTGAGCAGGCTTTCGTCGAGAAATTTCTCGAGCCGATCGAGCGCCTGATCCACGGTATTGCCGACCAGCATCAGCTCGCTCGACGAGACGCCCTCCCGTGGTTGTAAATGAACATTCACGCGCACCGCCGATGGCTCGGCCTTTGGCGGTGGGCCGCCGAGCACACGAAGCTCAGCCATGTGAGCACGGAACCGCTTGCCCCGTACTTCGACTTCCGCTTCCCGATCGTGCACGTTGACGACGATACCCTCGAGTCCGAGCGGACCCAGCATCACCCGATCACCGACCACGGCGACACGCCGCGGGCCTGGGTCGACCGGCGGCACCGGTGCTTCGTCCTTCCGGTACTTGTCGACCAGCGCGTCGATGGCGGCGCGAGCGTCTCCGCGCAGGCGGCCCGTGTCGCCGGTTGACGGCGCCGCCGTCACGTTTTTCGCCGCCTGTTCCGCAAGCGTAGCCGCCTGCTTCTTCAAATCGGCCACGATGGCGTCGATGTCGGCGCGCGCATCGCGCAGCCGTTCGTCGAGCTTCTCGTTGAGCCGCAGCTTGAACGTCTCTTCACGTTGCCGCAGCGCGTCCTCGCGCACGCGCGCGCGGCTGTCGGCCTCGCCGAGCGCTTCGCGTTCGCGCCTGACGAGCCGCCGCTCGTGCTCGAGGGCCCGCAGATCGGTGTCGACCTTTGCCAGGTGCTCTGCCAGTTGCGCTTCGCGCTCTGACAGGTTCCTGCGGGCGTTGTCGATGATCGAGGCGTTCAGTCCGAGCCGGCCGGCCATCTCGAGCGCCAGGCTTCGGCCAGGCGAGCCGTACTGAATGTGATAGGTCGGCTCATAGGTGTCGGGAGTAAATCCGAACGCGGCCGCCGTCACACCGTCGGTCGTCGCTGCATATGTCTTCAGGGTCTCGTAGTGCGTTGTCGAAATTGTCGTCGCCCCGCGAGTGCGGAAGTGCTCGATGATAGCCACGCCGAGCGCACCACCCTCCAGCGGATCGGTTCCAGCGCCGAGCTCGTCGAGCAGCACGAGCGCGGGCAGCGCGAGCGCCCGGTCCATGCCGGCAATGTTCGTGATGTGCCACGAAAACGTGCTCAAGCTGGCCGCGATCGACTGCTCGTCGCCGATGTCGGCGAAGATCGAACGGAAAACCGGGAGCCGCGCATCCGCCGCAGGGACGAAGAGTCCCGCCTGTGCCATCAACGCAGAAAGCCCGGCCGTTTTGAGAGCCACGGTCTTGCCGCCCGTATTCGGTCCCGTGATCAAGAGAACGGTTGTCGGCGGAACGACGACGATGTCCACAGGCACGGGATCTTTCCCCGGCACATCACGACGCTCGTCGTTGTCCAGCCGGGCGACGACTCCCGGAATCAACAGCGGATGGCGGACGGCTCTCAATTCGAGCCGGCCATCGGCGGGGACGACCGGCGCCACGCCCGACGTGAGCTGTGCAAAGCGCACCTTCGCCTGAATAATGTCGAGCTCGGTGGCCGCGTCGACCGCCTGTCGAAGCTCGACAGGCTTGGCCCGGAACATGTCGGTGAGCTGCCGCAGGATGCGGTAGACCTCTTCGCGCTCCTGTTGCTCCAGCGCGACGATCTCGTTGTTGATTTCGACGGTGCTCAGCGGCTCGAGATAGAGACTGGCGCCGCTGCCGGAACTGCCATGGATGATTCCCGGAATCGCAGAGCGATGCTCGGCTTTCACGACAAGGACGTAGCGGCCGTCACGATCGCTGACCACCTGATCCTGCAGGTACCGCGAGGTGTCCTTTCCGCGGAGATACGACTCGAGCGTCGATCGCAGGCGAGATCGCTGCTTGCGCAGATGCGTTCGGAGTCGAGCGAGTTCAGGGCTCGCATTGTCGTTGACTTCCCCGGAAGGGTCGATCTTGCTGCGCACGTCCCCGATCTGGTTCTTGAACGATCCGCAGTTCTCAGCGAGCGCTTTCAGGGTAGGGAAGGGGCCGCTGACGCGCCGAATGGTCGCGCACGTCAACGCCAGTGAATCGAGGAACTCAGCAAACGCGAGCAGTCGTAGCGGCTCGAGGGCGCGCCCTTCGACGGCGAGCGCCGCCAGCACGACCTCGAGATCGTCGGGCGCATTCAGCGAAAACGCCGGGTTCGCGTCGAGATATCTGACGCCCTCGGTGGTCGCGGCGACGAGCTGGGCCACGCGGTGCGGATCGGATTGCGGCTCGAGCTCGGCGAGGCGGGCTGCGCCCAGCGGCGTGAGCGCGAAACCGCGCACGACCTCGACAATCCGATCCCATTCGAGGGCCCGAAGAGCACCTGTATGCATGAACCTACGGTTCTGGGTTCTAGGTTCTAGGTTCTGGGTTCGGGTTCTGGGTTCTCGGTTCTGGGTTCGGCGTTCCGGAACCCAGAACCGAGAACCCAGAACCTAGAACCTCAGAGATGATTAATCCTGCTTGCGATTGCCCCCGCGCCAAACCCGTTGTCAATATTCACGACCGATACGCCCGACGCACAGCTGTTCAGCATACCCAGCAGGGCGGCGAGTCCGCCGAAGCTCGCACCATAACCGACACTGGTCGGCACTGCAATGACAGGAACTCTCACGAGGCCGCCGACGACGCTCGGAAGGGCGCCCTCCATTCCCGCCACGACGATGACCGCGCGGGCCGCCATCAGGCGGGCGTGCTCCCCGAGAAGACGATGAATGCCGGCGACGCCGACGTCGAAGAGCCGATCGACCGTATTTCCCATCACTTCCGCGGTCACGCACGCCTCTTCGGCAACCGGCAAATCCGAGGTGCCGGCCGCGGCCACGAGAATGGTGCCGCGCCCGGACGGCACATCGGGCCGCGAAAAGGTGATCGCCCGGGCTAATGTGTGAAAGGCTGCTTCGGGCACCCGCGTGTGGACCGCAGCAAAGGCTTCTTCCGTCGCGCGTGTGACCAGCAGTCGGTGACCCCGCGAGACGATCTCGGCCGCGATGATGGCGATCTGCTCGGGCGTTTTCCCCAGTCCGAAGACCACTTCCGGGAAGCCTTGGCGCAGTTCGCGTTGGTGGTCAACCCGTGCGAAGCCGAGATCCTGGATAGACTGTACCCACTGGGTATTGGCGAGCTGCAGAATCCGCTCAGCGGCCGTCTCTGGGGCGACTGAGCCCAGCCGCACCTGGTCCAACAATTGCTGGAGGTCGGCCAAAGTCGCGATTGGAGTATAATCTGCGGACGTTTTGCCGTCGGCACTCACCGAATGACTCCGTCTGACACCATCATCCTCGTCAGCTACTTCTTTGTCCTGAGCATTCTGGCGGTGTATGGCTGGCATCGCTACTACCTCGTGTATCTTTACATGAGGCATAAGGATTCCCAACCGGTCGAACCACCTCCGCTCGATCCGCTGCCCGTTGTCACTGTTCAGCTCCCGATCTACAACGAGATGTACGTCGCGGACCGGCTCATCGACTCCGTATGCCGGCTCGATTATCCGCGTAACCTGCTGGAAATTCAGGTCCTGGACGATTCAACCGACGAAACCTGCGAGATCGCGGAACTGGCGGTGCGCCGCCATGCGGCGCAGGGCATCGATATCAAGTATTTCCATCGCACCGATCGCACCGGGTACAAGGCCGGCGCCCTCGAGGCCGGGCTCAGGGTCGCGCGCGGCAGCTACATCGCCATTTTCGACGCCGATTTCCTGCCCGGCCGCGATTTTCTCCACCGGCTGCTGCCCCATTTTGGCGACGCGGCGGTCGGCATGGTTCAGGCGCGCTGGGGGCACATCAACCAGGACTACTCGCTCCTGACGAAGATTCAGTCGATTCTGCTCGACGGCCACTTCGTGCTCGAACACGGCGCCCGGAATCGCGCCGGCCGTTTCTTCAACTTCAATGGCACGGCCGGCATGTGGCGCCGCGAAACGATCGGCGACGCCGGGGGCTGGCAGCACGACACCCTGACCGAGGACCTCGACCTGAGCTATCGCGCCCAGATGCGTGGTTGGCGGTTCGTGTTCCTGCCCGATGTCGTGTCGCCGGCAGAAGTGCCGGTCGAGATGAACGCGTTCAAGTCGCAGCAGCACCGATGGGCCAAGGGGTCGATTCAGACGTGCAAGAAGCTATTGCCGCGGCTGTTGCAGGCCGATCTTCCGCTTTCGGTGAAGGCCGAGGCCTTTTTCCACCTTACGGCGAATTTCAACTACCTGCTGATGACGGTGCTCTGCATCCTGATGTTCCCGTCCATGGTGATTCGCTACAACATGGGCTGGTACGAAATGTTGCTCATCGACGTCCCGCTTTTCTTCGCGGCGACGATGTCGTTCTGCAATTTCTACGTCGTCTGCCAGCGTGAGATTCACAAGGATTGGGTGACGCGGCTCCGCTACATGCCGTTTCTGATTTCGATCGGCATCGGCCTGTGTATCAACAACACCAAAGCGGTGCTCGAAGCCCTTTTCGACAAGAAAACGGAGTTCGCGCGAACCCCGAAGTACCGGATTGAGGGTGAGACCGACGAATGGGTGAACAAGCGGTACCGTCAGTCGGTGACCATCCAGCCGCTTGTGGAGCTCGGGCTCGGGTTCTATTTCACCGCGACGGTGTTCTACGCACTCGCGAACGGCATCTACGGAACGCTCCCGTTCCTCGTGCTGTTCCAAATCGGCTTCCTCTACACGGGCCTTCTTTCGATCGTTCAGCAGTTCGCCGGTGACGGCGTGGTGCTGAAGACGCAGGTTTCGGACAGTCAGTAAGTCGAAAGTCGCAGGTCGAAAGTCGCAAGTCGCAAGGCAAGGCAAGTCGAAGGCGCGACTCTCGACTAGCGACTCGACTTGCGCCTTGCGACTCGCCTACGGCGGGCGCTATCATCGTCGTAGTGGCCATCGATACCCCCGCGAAGGCCGGTCTCGAAGACGTCGTTGTTGCCAACTCGTCCATCTGTTACCTGGACGGACAGCGCGGCGTACTGGCTTATCGCGGATACGACATCCACGATCTCGCCCAGCATGCGACGTTCGAGGAAGTCTGCTACCTGCTGTGGCATGGGCGGCTGCCGAATCGCGCCGAACTCGGCGAGCTGCAGTCGCAGCTGGCCGCCTCGCGCCGGCTGCCCGAAGGGGTGCTGCGCCTGGTCCGGTCGCTGCCGGCGTCCAATGCCATGGACACGCTGCGCACGCTCGTGTCGGCCCTGTCCCACTTCGACCCAGGGGCAAACGACATGTCGCCCGAGGGGCGTTATCGCACCAGTGTCACGCTGACGGCGCACATGAGCGCCGTCGTGGCAACCTTCGCGCGGGTTGCGAGCGGCGGCGGCATCATCGAGCCGGATCCGGCGCTGAGTCACGCGGCGAATTTCCTCTACGTGATGACAGGCAAGCGGCCAAGCCCGTTGGAGGCGCATGCCCTCGACGTCGCGCTCGTGCTGCACGCCGACCACGAGTTCAACGCGTCGACGTTTGCTGCGCGCGTCGCCGCGGCCACGATGACCGACGTCCATTCCGCCATTGTCGGGGCCATCGGAACGCTGAAGGGGCCGCTCCATGGGGGCGCCAACACCGACGTCATGAATCTGCTGCTCGAGATTGGTCAGGACGCGACCGACCAGAAGGTCGAGGACGTCATCCGCGCCAAGCTCGCCAGGAAAGAGAAAATTCCCGGGTTCGGCCATCGTGTCTATCGAACGGAAGATCCGCGGGCGACCCACTTGCGGAAGATGTCCGAAGAGCTCTGCCGGAGGACGGGCAATCTTCGGTGGTTCGAGATCTCGCAGAAGATCGAGCAGGTCGTCAAGGCGCAGAAGCAGTTGAATGCCAACGTGGACTTCTACTCGGCGACAACGTATTACGCGCTTGGCATTCCGGTGGACCAGTTCACGCCCGTGTTCGCGGTCAGCCGCGTCTCGGGCTGGACCGCGCATGCGCTCGAGCAGTACGCCAACAACCGTCTCATCCGGCCGCGCGCTGAATACACCGGTCCGGAGTACCCGCAGACCTATATCCCGCTCGATAGACGCTGACGCTGGAGCGTCCGGCTTCAGGCTCCGGGCTGCCGGCTTCAGGCCACCCAAGGTACAATCAGCCGTTGCGCTCGTATTCAGGCCCGAGCCTGGAGCCCGAAGCCTGAAGCCTGAAGCCATTCATGGATCCCCAACGCATCCGCAATTTCTCCATCATCGCGCACATCGATCATGGCAAATCGACACTGGCCGATCGCCTCCTCGAGGCGACCGGAGCGCTCCAGGCGCGCGAGATGGAGGCACAGGTCCTCGATTCGATGGATCTCGAGCGCGAGCGTGGCATCACGATCAAGGCGCATCCCGTCCGGCTGAACTACACGGCGAAAGATGGCCAGAGCTACGTCGTCAACCTGATCGACACGCCCGGGCACGTCGACTTTTCGTACGAGGTCACGCGGTCGCTTGCCGCGTGCGAAGGAGCGCTGCTGCTCGTCGATGCGTCACAGGGCGTCGAGGCGCAGACGCTGGCGAATGCGTATCTGGCCGTCGAGCACAACCTCGAGATCATCCCCGTCATCAACAAGATCGATCTTCCCGGCGCGCAGCCCGAAGAGGCTCGTCGCCAGATCGAGGAGATCATCGGCCTCGACGGGTCGGGGGCCATCCTGACGAGCGCCAAGGAGGGCATCGGCATCACCGACGTGCTCGAGGCGATCGTCACACGGCTGCCGCCTCCCAAAGGCGACGTCTCGGCGCCGCTGAAGGCCCTCATCTTCGATTCGTGGTACGACGCCTATCGCGGCGTGGTGATCGTTGCGAGGGTGCTGGAAGGCACGTTGCGGAAGGGCACGAAGATCCGGCTGATGGCGCAGGGCCAGGACTACGAAATCGATCAACTCGGCGTCTTCTCGCCCAAGCCTGAGCCCATCGACGAGCTCGGCGCCGGCGAGGTCGGCTTCATCGTCGCAAACATCAAGACCGTGAGCGACGCCAAGATCGGCGACACCATCACCGAGACCCACCGGCCGGCCGAGCAGGCGTTCCCCGGTTTCAAGGAGCTGAAGCCGATGGTGTTCGCCGGGCTGTATCCGGTCGAAAGCCATGAATACGCCGAGCTGCGCGAAGCGCTCGAAAAACTGCGTCTCAACGACGCGTCGTTCTTTTTCGAGCCGGAGACGTCCGTGGCGCTCGGGTTCGGCTTCCGCTGCGGTTTCCTCGGCCTGCTCCACATGGAGATCGTGCAGGAGAGGCTCGAGCGCGAGTTCAACATGGACCTCGTGACGACCGCGCCCGGCGTGCTCTATCGCGTGAGGACGACCGACGGACAGGTGCTCGAGATCGACAGCCCGTCAAAGCTGCCGGAGGCCAACGTCGAGACGATCGAGGAGCCCATCATCACCGCGATGATGCTGACGCCCGCCGAACACGTGGGCGCCATCCTGCAGCTCTGCCAGGAAAAGCGCGGCGTGCAGAAATCGCTCGAATATCTGAGCTCGAACCGCGTGCTCGTCACCTACGAGCTGCCGTTCAACGAAGTGGTGCTCGATTTCTACGACAGGCTCAAGACGCTGTCCCGCGGCTACGCGTCGCTCGACTATCATGTAACCGGATACTGGACGTCGCCGCTCGTGAAGATGGACATCCTCGTCAACGGCGATCCGGTCGACGCGTTGTCGGTGATCGTGCACCGCGACAACGCCTATCCGCGCGGGCGGGCGCTGGCGTCGAAGATGCGCGAGTTGATTCCGCGCCAGATGTTCGAAGTGGCGATACAGGCGGCCATCGGCGGACGCATCATCGCGCGCGAATCGGTCAAGGCGTTGCGCAAGAACGTGCTGGCCAAGTGTTACGGCGGCGACATCTCGCGGAAGCGCAAGCTGCTCGAGAAGCAGAAGGAAGGCAAGAAACGGATGAAGCGCGTGGGCAAGGTCGAGATTCCGCAGGAGGCGTTTCTGGCCGTGCTGAAGATGGGCACAGAGGGCGAATGACCGACCCCTTCAAGAAGTCCGTGGCGCGCGAATATTTCGAATCGCTGGTCATCGCGGTCGTGCTCGCGCTGTTCATCCGGACGTTCGCCGTCCAGGCGTTCAAGATTCCCACCGGCTCTATGGAGCCGAATCTGCTCATCGGCGATCATCTGCTCGTCAATAAGTTCGTCTTCGGCCCGTCTCTGAGCGGGGTGGAGCGCACACTGCTGCCGATGAACGAGATCGCCCGCGGCGAGGTCATCGTCCACAAGTTCCCAGAAGAGCCCGAACGCGATTTCATCAAGCGGGTCATCGGTCTGCCGGGCGAGCAGGTCGAGGTGCGGCACAAACGCGTCTACATCAACGGGAAGCTGCTCGACGAGCCGTATGCGTATTACATGGAGGCCCCGCCGCCTGTCCCGAAGGAGATTGAGGCGGGCGACCGCCAGCCGTCCAGCGGCGATCCGCGCGAATCCTATGGGCCCGTCACCGTGCCGCCCGGTCACTACTTCATGATGGGCGACAATCGCGACAACTCCCAGGACTCCCGATACTGGGGCTTCCTGCCGAGAGAGTATGTAAAGGGGAGAGCGCTCGTGATCTATTGGTCTTACGAGGCGGAGGCAGGAAACATTCTGGCGGCGACTCGCTGGAAACGGCTGCTGAAACAGGTGCGCTGACCGGAATGAAAGCGATCATCAAGCTCGTCATCGCCGCTCTTGTGATCCATGCCACGTGGCGGGCAGGCAATGTGTACCTGCGCTATTACAATTTCAAGGACAACGTGCGGCAGGCCGCTCAGTTCTCGGACCGGCGGCCCGAGCAGGAGCTGCGCGAGCGCGTCATGAGCCTTGCCGGGCAGTACGAGATTCCGCTGGCCCCAGAGGCCCTGAGTGTCCGGCGCGAATCCAACCATACGATTGTCGATGCCACCTATACGGAGCGCATCGAGCTCCTGCCTCGATATTTCTATCCCTGGGACTTCAAGGTGAACGTCGATACGTTCACGTACGTGGCGAAATAAACGCTTCAGGCGTTGCCCGAACCCACTCGCAGGACGTCATTGATCGCTTCGGGCTGGGGCTGCGCCTCGGTGCCGCGCGGCCGGTGCAGCAGAATCCGCTCTTCGCGCTCGCGCAACTCCTGCTCGCGGACGAACTCGAGCGTGCTGCGGAGCGCCGAGATTGACGCCTCGAGGGTGTGTTCGACTTCGCGGCGTTTCAGCTTCATGCCGTCGGTCTCGCGCTGCACGTCCTCGAGCCGCGCCTGGGTCTTCTGCAGCAGCAGGTCGGAACGGCCTTCGGCCTCGCGGAGCATCTGCCGCGCCTGTGCCTCGGCGTTCGACCGGATTTCGTCCGACACACGCTGCGCCGTGACGAGTGTGTCGCGCAGGTCGCGCTCGTGCTCGCGGTGCTGGTTGAGCAGCGCTTCCATCTTCGAGATCTCCTGATGCAGCCGATCGACTTCGCGCAAGGCGTTTTCGTAATCGTCCGCGACTTCGGCCACGAGCGCGAGGACTTCAGCGCGATCGAATCCGCGGAAGACGGTTCTGAAGCGAAGCTGACGCAGATCGAGAGGGCTGACTTTCATACCGTGTGCTCCAATGGGATGTCTAGATAACGCGCTGCCCGAAGATGGCCGTGCCAAGCCGCACGATTGTGGCGCCTTCCTGCACGGCGATGTCGAAGTCGTGGCTCATTCCCATGGAGAGCTCCCGCAATAACCCGGAATCCACGCCTTCTTTCTGCAGAGTCGCGCGAAAGCTGCTGAGCTGAGCGAAGTAGGGCCGTGCGTCTTCCGGGTTTTCGAAAAACGGGGGAATTGTCATCAGTCCGACGCAGCGGGCAGAGTGGCAGCGCGCCGCGGCCTCGACGATGTCTTTCGCCTCGGCGGGCGTCGCTCCGTGCTTGGTCGCCTCTCTGGCGAGGTCTACCTGGACCAGCAGCTCCGGTGAGGCTCCCGCGTCCGTTGCTGCGGCATCGATCGCCTTGAGGAGCCCCAGGCTGTCCACCGAATGGACAAGGCTGAAGCGTGCCACGGCCTTGCGAACCTTGTTCGACTGGAGCGTTCCGACCAGATGCCATCTGATCTTAAGGTCGGCCGATCCGTCGATTTTCTGTAGGGCTTCCTGGACGCGGTTTTCGCCGAAGTCCTCCTGGCCGGCCGCGACAGCGGCCCTGATGTGCTCCAGGCTGAATGTTTTCGAGACGGCGAGGAGGCGGACGTCCTCGGGCGCGCGACCCGCCCCCTGGGCTGCGTTGCGGATGCGCAGCCGGGCTTCGGCCAGATTGCGCGCGATGTCGGATTGGAGTGTCACTGCCGAACACCGGATTCTGGAACAAAAAAAGGCCGGGTCTTGAACAAAAAAAGCCGGGTCTTGAAGAGCAAGACCCGGCCTACGAACCTAACGAACCCGACGAACCCGACGAACTACTTGAGCATCGGCTTGAGGGCTTCGAACGTCGTCTTCGCTTCGGCGGCGTTCTTCCCAGTCGGGTCGAGCTTCAGATAGTTCTCGAATTCCATGGCCGCTTCTTTGAGCTTGCCAAGGTTCAGGTTGACCTTGCCGAGCATGAAGTGCGAATCGGCGTGATTCGGATTGGCCTTAATCGCCGCTTCGAAGGTCGAACCCGCTTCGGGGAACTTGTTCGCGTTCCACAGCCCGACGCCGGCGCTGTAGAGCGAGTCCGCGTTTCCACCGCCGGCTGCGACGCTGAGCTCCGCGGCTTTTGCCGAAGCGGCTGCCGCGAGGTCCATCTTCTTGTCCTGGGTATAGAGCGCGGCAAGGGCGTTGTACGCCTCCGGGTAGTTCGGGCGCTGCTCGATGGCCTTCTTGAAGGCCTCTTCGGCGCCTGCCGAGTTCTTCATCATCTGCTGCGAGACGCCGACGTTGAAGAAGCAGTCGGCGCAGGTTGGCATCGCCACGGCGGCGGCGCTGAACGCCTCGACTGCCGCCTGGTGATTGCCGGCCTGCGCGGCAACCACGCCCGCTTCGAAGGACTGCTTGATCTGGGCGTTCTTCTTGGCCTGTTCCTCGCTGACACGGGCGGCGCGCGACAGCTTGAAGTTGGTCGTGGTGAAGTTGCCGATCTTTACCGACACGCGGGCTTCATCCTCGCCGACGTCAGCCTTCGACGCGACGACCAGATACTGGCCCGACTTGGGCAGCGTGCCGATGATGTAGTTGCCGTTCTTGTCGCTGGTCGCCTGCCACTTCTGACCACCCTGGTCGGGAATGGCCGTTACGAGAACCTGGGCGCCTTGCACGGCCGCGTCTTTGTCGTCGACGACCTTGCCCTGGATGCGCCCGGTCTGCGCAAATGCAGGCACGGCAAGGGCGAGCATCGCGCCCGCGATGCACGAAGTCAGCGTCCGCCGGCTGAGTTTTCCGGAAAACATGTCACTCCTCCACAACAGTAGGGCGCCATTGGAGTTGCGCGCTACGAATACTCCTGAATACAAGGAAAGCTAGTCAATAGTTTACACGAAAGGGGCCTTTGCCTCTTTGTCGACGAAAAACCGGCGAATGTCGTCGACCTCGCGGGTAATCGAGGCGGGCGGCATCGACGTCAGAAAGCGCCGGCCATACCCCATGGTCTGCAGCCGGGGGTCGAGAACAGCCAGTACGCCCCGGTCGTCGCGGTGGCGGATCAGCCGGCCCAGCCCTTGGAGCAGCGTGAGGATGGCGAGCGGAACCTGATATTCGCCGAACGGCTGGCCGCCGCGATCGGCGATGGCTTCGATGCGCGCGGCCGTGATCGGATCGCCCGGCGAGGCGAACGGCAGCTTGTCGATGATGACGCAGCTCAACGCTTCGCCCATCACGTCGACGCCCTGCCAGAAGCTCGCTGTTGCGAAGAGCACGGCATTGGGCGTCATTCTGAATTGTTCGAGCAGCGCCGATCGCGGCGCCGTGCCTTGCACGAGCATGGGATAGGGCAATTCGACCTCGGCAAGCGCCTGGACGGCGCGCATCGAGGCATAGCTCGTGAAGAGAACGAACGCGCGGCCCCGGCTGGCCTCGAGGATGCCGATAATCTCGCGCGCCGCCGACGCGGTGAAATCGGCGGAGCGCGGATCGGGCATTCTGCGCGGCAGATACAGGATGGCCTGCCGCTTGTAGTCGAACTCGGACGCGAGCTTCACAAACTGTGTGGTCCCCGATCGGTCGAGCCCCAGGCGACCGCGGATGTAGTCGAACGTGCCTTCGACCGTCAGGGTCGCCGACGTCAGGACCGTCGCTTTCATGCGATCGAACAGCACATCGCGCAGGATGTTCGACACATCGATTGGAGCGGCCCGCAGAAAGATGCCGCGCCCGCGCGTTTCGAGGAAGTACACGTAGTCGCGCTCGTTCGCGCGGAAGATGAACCGCAGCTCGTCGCGCAGCTCGCCGGCGCGAGTGGAAAGCCCGGCGAAATCCATTTTCGTCGTCTCTCGGGGCTTGTCCGGGTCCGGCGGAGGGGCCTTGATGAGGGCTGCCGTCGACTCGAGCCGATCGAGCGCGCCCATCACGAGCGCGGCATCTTCGTAGAATGGCTCCAGTGCCTTCGCCGTCACCCGCACCCGGGTTTCCGCTGGCTGCTGAGTACGTACAGGCAGATTGTTGCCGACGTTCCTGAACAAGTCGTGCGCCTGTTCCCGTGCCCGGTCGAGTGCGTCGCGCAGGTCGGCCGCCTTCTCACCGGCGGCCCCGGTGGCAATCAGGCGCTCGCCGTCCCTTGCCAGCTCGTCGAACCGGTAATTGCTCACCGACACGCCGAAATACTGGGTTGCGACGTCTTCGAGCTGATGCGCTTCGTCGACGATCGCGTACTGGCACTCGGGGATGACTTCTCCGTATGCGCTCTGGCGGACTGCGGCGTCGGCGCAGAGCAGGTGATGGTTCACGATGACCAGATTCGACTCGGCCGCGCGAGCGCGCATGCGGGTGACGAAGCAGTCGGTATAGCGCGGGCACTCGGTGCCGATGCAGTTTTCGGAGCTTGCGGCAATCTCTCCCCAGAACGGGACATCTTCGGGCAGGTCCACCACCTCGGCGCGGTCGCCCGTCTCGGTCTGTTTCGACCACTCGTCGATGATCGGCAGAAACACCTGCGCGGCCGATTCCCCGAACAGCTGAAGCGTACCGCTCGTGACGCTTTCGCGAAACGATTCGAAGCGGTGCAGGCACAGATAGTTCCCGCGGCCCTTCATGTAGGTGGCGGTAAACGGCACGCCGAGCGCTTCGCGTAGAACGGCGAGATCCTTGAAGTAAATCTGTTCCTGGAGGTTCTTCGTGCCTGTCGAAACGAGTACACGGTGCCCGCTGAGAATGGCAGGAGCGAGATAGGCAAGTGTTTTGCCGGTACCGGTGCCGGCTTCGACGAGCAACACCCCGCCGTTTTGCAAGGTGTCCGCCACGGCTTCGGCCATCTCGCGCTGGGCAGGGCGGCTCTCGAACGACGGCAGCGCCTGCGCGAGCGAGCCCGCATCGACAAAGACCTCCGCGACGCGACTCGAGAGGTCGGGGTCTGACCCCCGTGTCGTCTCGGGGGTCAGACCCCTTACGCCTCGTACAGCGGGAACATCCGGCACAGCTTTTCGACTTCCACTTTCACCATGCCGAGCGCGGCGTCATCGTCGGGCGTTTGGAGAGCGCGTGCGATCAGCTCACCGATCTTGTCCATCTCGCGCTCGCCCATGCCGCGGGTGGTGACCGCCGGTGTTCCGAGACGTATACCGCTCGCTGTCATGGGCGGGTTCGGATCGAAGGGGATCGCGTTCTTGTTGACGGTGATGCCCGCTTTGCCGAGCGCGGCTTCGGCGGCCTTACCTGTGAGACCGCGCGAAAACACATCGACGAGCATCAGATGGTTGTCTGTGCCGCCGCTGACGAGCCGGAACCCGCTAGCCGTGAGTGACGAAGCGAGCCGCTTCGCATTGGCGACGATCTGCTTCTGGTAGTCCACAAAAGACGACTCGGCGGCTTCCTTGAAGCACACGGCCTTGGCGGCGATGATGTGCATCAGCGGCCCGCCCTGCAGGCCGGGGAACACGGCCTTGTCCAGGTCCTTCGCATACTTCTCGCGGCACAACACCATTCCTGCCCGCGGTCCGCGCAACGTCTTGTGCGTCGTCGTGGTGACGAAGTCGGAGTGCGGCACAGGGCTGGGATGCTGTTTGGCCGCGACCAGCCCGGCGATATGGGCCATGTCTGTGACCATCGGTGCGCCGACGCGCGCCGCCACCTCGCTGATGCGGGCGAAATCGATGATGCGTGGATAGGCGCTCGCGCCCACCATGATCATCTTCGGCTTGTGTTCGTCCGCAAGACGCGAGAGCTCGTCGTAGTCGATGCGCTCATCCTCCTTGCGTACGCCGTAAGGAACGATCGTGTAGAGCTTGCCGGAAAAGTTCAGCGGGTGGCCATGCGTGAGATGCCCGCCGTGCGCGAGGTTCATGCCCAGGACGGTATCGCCCGGCTTGAGCAGCGTGAAATACACCGCCATGTTCGCCTGCGCGCCCGAGTGGGGCTGCACGTTGGCGTGTTCCGCGCCGAACAGAGATTTCGCTCGAGTAATGGCGAGCGTTTCGGCCACGTCCACGAACTCGCAGCCACCGTAGTAGCGTCTACCGGGATAGCCTTCGGCGTACTTGTTCGTCAGCACGGAACCCGCAGCCTCGAGAATCGCCCTGCTGACGAAGTTTTCCGAGGCAATCAACTCCAGACCATCGTTCTGCCGTTCGCGTTCGCGACGCACGGCATCGGCGATTTCTGGATCGGCGTCTGCAAGGCCCAGCGAGCGCCCTTCGACAAGCTCAGGGCGCCCCGAGCCTGTCGAGGGGCGTGACGGGCTGACAGCTTTCGACGTCATGAGTGTTCAATCTCCGCGATCTGATCGAGGCGTTTTTGATGCCGGCCGCCCTCGTACGGGGTGTCCAGCCACAGCTTGAGAATCTCGTCGGCGAGGCCGAAGGCGACGATGCGCCCTCCCATGGACAGCACGTTGGCGTTGTTGTGCTGACGCGAGAGACGTGCCGTAAAGAGATCGTTGCACAGGGCCGCGCGTACGCCACGTACTTTATTCGCGGCAATCTGCTCGCCTTGTCCACTTCCACCGAGCACGATTCCCCGGTCGGCTTTTCCGCCCACCACGGCGCGCCCGACCGACGCACAGATCGGCGGATAGTCCACCGACGCTTCGCTGTTGGTACCGAAATCGTCGACCTGATGTCCCAGCTTTGTGAGCGTATCCTTCAGGTGTTCCTTCAGGAGAAAGCCTGCATGGTCTGCGCCAATCGCAATCCGCATGAGGGTGGAATGATAATACGGTTCTGGGTTCTAGGTTCTGGGTTCTAGGTTCGTGGTGGCGCCTCGAGTTCAGTAGCGCATCTTTATTAAGAATTAAGAAGCGCGCTGGATGAATCAAGAAATGATGGCGTACTGAAGCCATCGCCCACCACGAACCTAGAACCCGGAACCTGGAACCCAGAACCGCATGGAAACAACAATCACTGTCACCCCCCGCGGCGAAGAGCGCATCCGCAACGGCCATTTCTGGGTGTACCGGTCGGATGTGGCGGGCGGGCAGGCCGATCCGGGCGCTGTCGTGCGTGTAGTCGGCCCTGGCGGCCGTTTCCTGGCTCGCGCTTTCTGCAGCGATCGGTCGCAGATCACATTGCGAATTTTGACACGTGACGATGTGCCGGTCGATCGGCAGTTCTGGCGGTCTCGTCTCGAGCAGGCCATTTCGTTTCGAGAGTTGCTCGACATCGACGCGTCCGCGTACCGCCTCGTGCACGGGGAAGGCGACCTCATCCCGTCGCTTGTCGTCGATCGGTACGGCGACTACATCTCGCTGCAGACGTTGTCACAAGGCACCAACCGCCTTCTTCCCGAGGTGGCGAGCTTGCTCGCAGAGCTGCTCGCGCCAGCGGGCATCATCGCGCGCAATGATCCGAGAGTGCGGCTGCTCGAGGGGCTCGATCAGAACGTCGCTGTGGTGCACGGAACTGTTCCAGACAAGGTCGCGGTCCGCGAAGGGAGGATCGAGTACGACGTCGACCTGCGCCACGGCCAGAAGACCGGTGCATTTCTCGATCAGCGGGAGAACCGCATTGCCGCGGCGCGATATGTGAGCGGCCGCACGCTCGACTGCTTCAGCTATGCCGGAGGCTTCGCGCTGCAGCTCGCGCCGCACGTCGACGAGCTGACGGCGCTGGACATCTCAGACGAGGCAACCGCGCTGCTGACACGAAACGCGGCTCGAAACGGTCTGTCGAACGTGCAGGCGCGCACCACGAACGTGTTCGACGAGCTACGCACGCTCGAACGGATGGGCGAGACCTTTGACTCCATCGTGCTCGATCCGCCGGCGTTCGCCAAGAGCAAGACGGCAGTCCCGAAGGCGTTGTCCGGATACAAGGAAATCAACCTGCGCTCGCTCAAGCTTCTGAAGCCCGGTGGATTTCTGATTACGTGTAGTTGTTCGTACCACGTCAACGAGGCCGCGTTCGCCGAGGTCGTGTTCGATGCGGCGCTCGATGCGAGGGCCGATGTGAGCGTGGTGGAAAAACGCATGCAGGGCAGAGATCATCCTGTCGTGCTCGGCATGCCGGAGACGTACTACCTGAAATGCTTCATCCTGAGGAAGCTGGCCTGAACGGCTTCAGGCCTCGGGCTTCAGGCTACGGACCGGCGACACATGAATACCTCGTGCTTGCCGGGCTCCAGGTCTGAGTGCTCGAAGGGCAATACCTGGTGCTCGAAGCCGACGTCGCTGAGCAGACGCAGCCATGTGTCGCGAGGGAACAAGCCTTCCAGGTGGCGGTCGTGTTCGACGCGTACTGAGCCGTCGTGTTCGCGAAGCAGATACGCGTAGTCCACGAAATAGATCGTGTCGCCGGGACTGCGCTGCCATTGCCGCGATAACCATCGCATCCCCCGCACCCCATCGTCTTCGCCGCCGTGTTCGGCTCCTGCTTCGAAATTTTCGCGGGTGTGGTCGGGGCAGAACAGCGCCACGCCGCCAGGCCGGCAATGCACGAACGCCGTTTCGATGGCCTTTCGGAGATCGGATTCTGTGGTCATGTAACAGATCGCATCGTGCACGAACACCGCGTCGAACTGCCGGTCGAGACGCACGGTGCGCATGTCGCCCTGATGGTGTGACAGCTCGGGATTCAGCGCACGGCTCATCGCGAGCATGCCCGGAGAAAGGTCTACGAGCACCAGCTCCTTGTAGTGGCGTTTCATGTGCGTCGCGTTGTTGCCTCCGCCGCTGCCAAGCTCGAGAACGGTCTCGATAGGTTGCCGGGCGGCATTGTCCAGAGTCTGGCGGTAGAACGCGGCCTCTTCGACGTACTCGACCGCGGGCGACATCAGCTGCCACCACGACGCAAGCTCGTTGTAGAGCTTCATAACAGCTTGCTGAAGCAGCGAATGAGGCCTCTGTCAACAAAGCCGAGTGCGAGGTGTGCCGAGATGCTGGCGGCATTGTCGACTTCAGCGTCCGACGCAAATTCCGAGCAGCCCTGCGAGCGTGCCCAGTCTTCTGACGCAGCTACCAGTGCGCGACCGATACCCCGGCCTCTGGACTCCGGCTCGACGTACCAGCCTTCCAGGAAGCCGATATGGTGGGTCCGGCAGCCTTCGGCATAGGGGCGGATCGAGAGCTCGGCGAATCCGACAGCGCGGCCGTGCTGATCGGTGGCGAGCAACACCGCGAGCGGCTCGCGCGACTGCCCGTCGAAAAACCGCGCAGTCTCTCGCGCATGATCGTCGGTCGATCCGGGCCAGAGCGCATTGCGCATACTGAGCCACGCCGGCCGGTCAGCGGGGGCGACGTGTCGGATGGCGACGGACGGAGCGGTCATACCTCGAGTTCGTATCGCTCGCGCAGCAAAGCCACATGGTGTCGGACATGTCCCACCATGATGTAGGCGATGGCGCGCGCCGACACAGCATGTCCGTTCGCATTACCCGCGCGGGTCCAATGCTCGTCGGTCCACCGCCTCAGAGCCCAGAGATTCGCATGGCGAACAGCGGCGAACTCGTGCGCCAGCTCCTTGACCGGGCGGTCTTCCGAGTCGGCGTGCGTGACGTAATCCTTCTCGTCGAACCCCGGCAGGGCCTTCACCTCGCCGCGCGCGATGCAGAACGCGCGATATCCCATCACGCGCTCGGTATCGATGAGATGACCAAACACCTGGCGGACGCTCCACTTGTCGGGCGCATATCGAAATACTTCGTCCTCAGGCGCAATGCGATCGGCCATCGTCAGAAGCTCGGTGGGCTGCGCTTCGAGCGCCGGTAGAGGATCCGTCTCGGGCACACGCGCGATGTAAGCGGCGTAAAACTGCGCGAATTCGGTAGCGGCAGGACGTGGCATAAGAACCCCTCGGATCACGAAGAACTACGGATCACAAAGAACACTAAGTTGGTACGCGACAAGATCACGAAGAAGAACAGATCTTATCTTAGTGATCTTGTCGAATTCCTTCTTAGTGATCTTCGTGTTAATGATCTTCGTGTTCTTGTTCTTGGCAGGAGGGCCTGGGTTTTGCGGATGGAGCGAAAAAAAGGGGTGAGGAGCCGAGCTCCCCACCCCCTTCCGTTGCCGTCGTCGTTTCGTCCTTAGAAGCCGAACTTCACGCCAAACTGCAGTTCACGCATCGGCTTGCGCGTGGAAGTGATCTGCCCATACTGTGCGGCGGTCACTGCCGTGTTCGGATCCTGCCACACGGGCTGGTTGAACGTATTGAAGGCCTCGAGCCGGACCTGAAGGCTCTTGGTGCCACCTAACGTGAAGTTCCGCAGGATCGACATGTCGAAGTTGAAGATCCCCGGTCCGACAATACTGTTCCGGATGGCATCGCCGTATATTTGTCCCGGCTGCAGCACAAATGCTGCCTTATTGAACCATTCCACAATCGTATTCGGTCCATTGTTCGGATCCTGGCCGGATACGATCATCGGTCTCTGATCTCCGTGACCCAGGTTCGCGCGATCCTGTCCAGTGTTCGGATTTCTCGCGAAACCGCTCGAGAGGCTCATGATGTTGGTGATCTGCCAGCCCCCGAGGACCGCGGCTCCGACGCCGCTCTGCGCGAATTTCTTCCCCTCACCGAACGGCAGCTCGTAAAGAATCGACGAGACGACGCGGTGCCGCGAGTCGAAAATCGAGGCGCCCCACTCGCATCCGCTCGAGACCTCATCCGCCGCGCAGTTGCTGTTCTGCGGGAACAGCTGATCGCCGTTGAGCGTGCGGATGCCGCTGCCGTTGTCCTCGGATTTCGAGAGCGTGTAGCCGATGAGTGCCGAGAACCCGTTGTTGAGGCGCCGCGTCAGCTTGGCGGTGACTGAGTTGTACTTCGCTTCGGCGACGTTGCCGATCGTCTGAACCCGCGTGAACTCCGGGTAGGGCCGTTTGTCCTGAACGGGGGCCGCTCCTGGCAACACGTCGTTGCGATCGAACATGCGCTCGAGGTGGAAGCTGCGCGAACCGAGGTAGCCGATCTCGATCGCCGAGTTGCCCCCGATTTCGCGCTGCACGTTGAAGAGGTACTGCACCATCCGGGGGGTGGTCCGGTCGAAATCGTTGCCGAGTACGTAGTGGTTCGAGATGCAGACGATCGGCGGCTGCACGCCGCAGGCATTCGTGCCCGAGCCCACGAAGGGCGCGTTCCAGTTCTGACCGAAGAAATTGTTGGACGTGTCCTGACGACGACCCGCCGCGTTGCGGGCCATGTCGAAGCGCGGGTTGCCCGTGTCCTGCATGTAGAACATGCCGGCTCCGGCGCGAATGGACGTCAGAGGTGTAGGCGTCCAGGCCCATCCGACCCGCGGCGCGATGTTCAGCTTGTCGTCGTCGACGAGGCGGTTTCCGAGGCGCCCGTCACGCGCCGTCTGAATCGCCGGATTGTAGCGGATGTTGAAATTCTCGTAGAACTGTCCTTCGCCGATGCGCACCAGCGTTGGATGCCGCGACATGTCGGCCACGGGCAGGCCCTGGTCGAAGAACGGCATGGAGGCATTGATCAACGTGCCGGCTTTGTCCTCGAACGGCGGGACGTACTCGTACCGCAGGCCGAGATCGAGCGTCATGTTGTCGCGCATTCTCCAGGTGTCGGTGAAGTAGTAGCTCTGGCTGATGGCGCGGAATTCCGTCACGGCCAGCTGGACCGACAACTCGGAGAGACGCTGGTAGCCGAGCAGGAAGTCGGCAAACGACGGCGCGATGGTCGCCACCGCTCCCGTCAACGACCCGGTCGCCCGGCCGTCGAACTGGAACCCGCCGCGTGGGAACTGGTTGCCGACCTGGTTGTAGTGGTCGACACGGACGTGAGCGCCGATCTTGAAGGAGTGCCGTCCCTTGATCCACGACACGTTGTCGATGAACTCGAAGTTCTTGTTCCGGACGGTGTACGGCCCCTCGGTGCTGTCACCAAAGCCGCTCAACCCGTTGATGCCGATGCTGGGAATGCCCCAGGCCGTTTCCGGAAGCGACGACATGCCAGGGATAGCCAGCTCGCTTGTGACGTCACGCTCGAACGCCAGCTCGCGGCCGAACGTGTTGTAGAACGAGTTGAAACCCATCCGGAATTCGTTGACGACCGTGGGCGAGAGCGTGCGCGTGTTGCCCATCATCGCCTGGTGGATTCGGTTTTGCAGCTTCGAGCCGTTCAGCTTCAGTGCCGGGCTGATTTCGCTATCGCGGCTGTGGCTGTATCGGCCCATCCAGGTCGATGAAGAGCTCTGGACGAAATCGAAGCGCTGCGTGAACTGGTCTTTGTCGATCACGCGATCCTGTATCCCGGTGTAGTTGTTCACGGTACCGGTGGGGTCGGTGCCGGTGGCGTTCGGCTCGGGATAGAACTCGAGCAGTTTCACCGAAGTCGGGTGGATGCGGCTGGCCGGAATCCGGTTGCCGGGGAACGTCGCGCACGTCCTCACTAGAGCAGGAGCGGGACCGACGCTGCAGGTGGCCGGATCGTAGAGCGGCCCGTTGTACGACGAGAAATCGCCGGTCCTCCAGGCCGCCAACGGCAGTGAGTAGTTCTGCTGATTCTGCTTCCGGTCGCGGTACCCTTCCCAGTTCGACATGAAGAACACCTTGTTGGTCCAGACCGGACCGCCAAGCGTGTAGCCGTACTGGTTCCACTTGAACGGGGCCTTCGGCAGCGCCGCCTGTGCGGCCGAGAACGAGTAGGGCCGCGAGTCGAAGGCATCGTTGCGGTGGAACTCGAACACGGTTCCATGGAACTGGTTCGTGCCGGACTTGGTGACGACGTTCACCTGGCTGGCCGCGCGGCCGAACTCGGCCGAGTAGATACCAGTCTGCACCTTGA
The DNA here is from genome assembly GCA_963782595.1 of Vicinamibacterales bacterium. Taxonomy (GTDB): domain Bacteria; phylum Acidobacteriota; class Vicinamibacteria; order Vicinamibacterales; family JAMQPK01; genus JAMQPK01. Next base: position 1,388,104 of record CAWAKJ010000001.1, read on the forward strand.
ACTCTTCGAGCGCGTCAACTGACGGCAGCAAAATGTACGTATTGAAATTGACGTCGGTATTGTCCGTGCCGTCGAGTGTGTAGTAGTTGTACTCGCGGCGCTGCCCCGAGATCGAGAGCTGCTGGTTGGCGCGCGTGCCGCCCTGGCGGTCGCCGGCCTGTCCCGCGCCCGCGAACTCGGCGCTCACGTTCGGGCTGAGGGCGACGAGCGACAGGAAGTTGCGCCCGTTCAGCGGAAGCTCGACGATGCGGCGGTTCTCGATGACGGTGCCGACCGTCGCGTTCTCAGTCGTGATGAGGGGTGCAACGCCCGTGACCTGTGTGGTCTCGGAGAGCGTGCCGACCGAGAGGGCGACGTCCACACGGACGGTCTGCTCGACGTGCAGCTCGACCTTCCGCTCGACCGTCTGGAAGCCCTGCAGCTCGACCTTCACCACATAGGGACCGGGCGGCAGCGCTGGAAAGCCATAGGCACCCGCTTCGTTGCTCTGCGCCTCGCGGGTTGCATTTGTGCCCGTGTTCGTCACTGTGACGTTGGCACCGGGCACGACGCCGCCCGACGAATCTTTTACTTCGCCGGTGATAGTACCGAGTGTCTGTGCACCGGCCTGCACACACACGAACAGGAGACAAACCAACACCGAAGTTACAATTCGCCGCATGACTGACGCTCCTTTAAGGAAATGACCAGCCAGAACCCGCCGCAAGTGATCGTTAGCCGCAAGTGATCGATAATCGATTGAAGTGAAGGACAACAGGTTAGGGGCTTCGGCTGCCAAGGGTCAAGTGAATATTGATGGAAGCCCAACCAAAAAATCGTCGAACAAATGCTTGGATCTTTCTCTGGTTTTTTGAATTTTTTGCCCCTTGACGCGGGAGCATTTTCAATCTCTAAATAGACTTCATGCCCATGACACGAAATTCCGCACTGTGCCTCCTCGCGGGGGCGGTCATGCTTCAGTCTCCGGTCCTGCGCGGAGAGCAGCAGCAACCCCCGCAGGCCCCTGAGGTGACGTTTCAAGTCGAAGTGAACTACGTCGACGTGGACGTCGTCGTCACCGACGAACAGGGCAACTTCGTGACGGGTCTGGCGCGCGAAGACTTCGAGGTCTTCGAAGACGGCAAGCCGCAGAAGGTCGAAACATTCTCGCTTGTGGGACTGCCGGTGGAGCGGCCGGTAGAAGTTCTCGTCGAGGGGCGCGCCGTGCTTCCCGATACCCAGACCAACCGGAAGCCGTTTGACGGACGGGTGTACGCGTTCGTTCTCGACGACCTCGACGTCAGCCCCATGCGCAGCACGCAGGTACGCGACGCCGCGCGCGACTTCGTGCGGAAGCACATGGGCGCCAACGATCTCGGTGCCGTCGTCTACACGAGCGGCCGCACCGACGCCGCGCAGGAGTTCACGACCAACCGCGAGCTGTTGATCAAGGCCATCGACAAGTTTCAGGGGCGCCGCATGCGCTCGCTCAGCCTCGAGCGGCTGGACTCGTATTATCAACGCATCGCGTTCGGTTACACCTCGCAGACGACGCCCGACCCGAACACGGGATCGATCAATACCCAGGATCCTGCCGGCTACGGACGGACGTCCGATCCAACCGAGCTCGAGCGCGGAACGCGCGCGCTGAACGTGCTCGACACGTTGAAGAACACCGCCGAGTTCCTGGCGAGCGTCCGCGGCCGGCGCAAGGCTGTGCTGTTCTTCAGCGAAGGCCTCGACTTTCCGATTCGTGACGTGTTCGGCGCGCACGATGCCACGGTCGTCATCCGTGCGACACAGGATGCGATCTCGACGGCGGCGCGCGCCAATGTGAACTACTACACGATCGATCCCCGCGGGCTCGCCGGCATGACGACCGACTTCATGGAGTCAGCGGGCTTGGCCAGCGCCGCCGGCACCCCCGGTCCCGTGTTGCTGGTGCCTGGTGCGAACACACCGACCAGTGGCATAACGGGCGTCAGCGGCGGCACCTTCGATGTGCAGGCCGAACTGATGCAGGAGTTCCGGTTGTCGCAGGACACGCTGCGCGAACTGGCCGAGCAGACCGGTGGATTGGCGTCAGTCAACACGAACAACGTCGCGCCGGTGTTCGAGCGCATCGTGGACGCCAACAGCCGCTACTACGTGCTGGGCTACTATCCGCCGAACCATCCCCGCAACGGCCGCTTCCACAAGATCGAAGTCCGCGTCAAACGCCCGGGTGTGCGCGTCGAAGCGCGTCGCGGATACGCCTCGCCGAGAGGCCGCACGGCTGAAGAACGTAAGCGCGACGATGTCGCCCGCCTCGCACGCGACGCGCGGAAGCCCGATGGCCGCCGTACCTCGACGCCGCTGCTTGGCGCCATGACCAGTCCGATCCAGCAGAGCGGTCTCGTGTTTTCCGTTCAGGCTGCACCGTTCAAGAACACACCCGCAGAAGCGTCCATCGCGCTGGCGATCGAGCTCGACGGCAGCCGCCTGAAGTACGGGGAGCCGAACGAGAAAGGTCAGGTGTCGAACAAGGTCGAACTGTCGTTCTTCGGCCTCGACGAGCGGGGAAAGGCCTTGTCGGCCGGCTGGACGGAACTCGATCTCACGCTCCGTCCGGAGACGCGCGAGAGGGTGACGGCACACGGCGTGCGCGCAAACCCACGCATCAATCTGCCGCCGGGGCGCTATCAGGTGAGGATCGGTGCACGTGAATCCGTGGGTGGCCAGACGGGTTCGGTGTTCTACGACCTTGAAGTCCCCGATTTTCGCAAAGAGAAGCTCATGGTTGGGGGACTGCTGATGACGACGCCCTCGGTTCAGCAGACGCCGAGCATTCAGCCGGATCCCGTCGTCAGCAAGCTCCTGCCCGCGCCTGCGACCAGCCGGCGCGAGTTCCCGCGCTCCGACGTGCTCGCGCTCTACACCGAGATCTACGACAACGACACGTCACGCCAGGCGCGTCGTGTAGACGTCACGGTAAAGCTCGTCTCCGAGAACGGCACTACGGTGGCCTCCGGCCGCGATGAGTTGGAGAACGGTGCCACGCCATCGGGCGAGAAGCCGTGGGAGATTTACGGATACGCCAAGCGCCTGCCTCTGAAAGACCTTGCGCCCGGCCGCTACGCGGTCAGGGTCGAGGCGGCCGTGCGTGGGCGCGATGAGCCGCCTGCCGTGCGGGAGGCGCTGATCACCGTCCTGCCGTAAGCAGCACTTCGCGGGCTTCAGACCTCAGACTCCAAGCTTCCGGCTCGAGGCTATAGAAGGCGTTCTCTCGTGAGGAGCTCGCGCAGCGAGTCTACTCCGCGAACCTGATACGCGCGCAATCCGACAGACTTCGCGGCCTCGACGTTGCCGGCGAGGTCGTCGAAGAAGATGATGGCCTCGGGCGACGAGACGTTCGCGCGCTTCAGCGCCAGCTTGAAGATGTCGGGATTCGGCTTGCACAAACCGACCTGGTGAGACGAGATCGCGAACTCGAACAGCTCGATGAGTCGAAGCTCGTTCGTGTTCCGCTCCCAGTGAAGCTCGTTCGAGTTGCTCAGGGCGGCGAGTCGATAGTGCGGGCGCAGCTCTTCGAGGAGCTCTGTGGCTCCAGGCAACAGGCGACGCGACCATGTCGTGAATCTTTTCAAGAATTCATCGGGCCGCAGATCGACATCCCAGTCGGCGATGAACCGCTCGGCCCAGACGAGGGGCGTCAGCGCTCCGCGCTCGAATTCACTCGTATGCGGACATTCGATCCACCGTTTCAGGATGGCGTCAGGCGTCGACGGCCAGCGCAGATGCTGCCCGAGTTCGGTCGGTCCAGCAAACTCGACGAGCACACCGCCGAGATCGAAGAGAAGCAGGTCGGGTTTCAGGCCTCGGGCTCCAGACTTCCGGCTCCAGGCTCCGGGCTTCCGGCTCGACGCGGTGGCGAAAGCATCCACAACGAAAACACGCTCGTGCTGACGACATTGGGTGCTAGATTGACGATGAATTCGCTTGGCACGTTACGGATGTAGTCGAGAAGTCCCCCAACTGTTTCATTGCTTTCTCTAAACATCAGTCACGCGGCGAATGCGCCGAGCGGCGCGAGGCCGACGACGGCCAGCGCGATTACGCCGCGGCCAACCAGGTCACCGCTGAATCCTCGGATGACGAGAAGGATTGGCCCCTGGAGCAGCAGGGTGACGACCATGTTGATGAAGCTGAGCGCCAGCGCGAGGTTCGCAACATTCCGGAGCGGTCGGCCGCTGGACGCTTGAAGGCCGACAATCAGCAATCCGTAGATTGCCGCGAACGCGATCGTTCCACACATGGCGCCGACTGCATAGCGCTTCATGGACACCGATGCTACCACCGCCGACTATGCCCTCTGCCTTCTGCCATAAGCCCTGACAGGGTCAGCGCAAGACTGCTATAGTTACTGAACCGCCAGGGGTATCCCGCTGATGGCAGCGGCGATTGAGACACAACCCTTGGAACCTGATCCGGTTGACACCGGCGAAGGGAGCGCGGTCCTGCCCAGTTACCGCGCTCGCTTGTCGTGTCCGGTTTGATACGGTACGCAAGGAGCATTCAATGGCCACAAGCGTCACTCACCCGAATTCCCGCAAAGTCCATGTTGGATCGCGCCGGGTTCCGATGCGGGAGATCTCACTGTCGGGCGGCGAGCCGCCGCTGCAGGTGTATGACACCAGCGGGCCGCAGGGCCACGACGTGCGCGAAGGACTGCCGCCGCTCCGCCGCGACTGGATCGCCGCGCGGGGCGTCCAGACGGTACCGCGTACGTACATTCCTGATTCAACACGGCGTGCCGAGCTGCCGAAGACGCTCTTCCGCGCCACGCTGCGCGGCCAAGACAACGTCACGCAGCTGCACTACGCGCGTAAAGGCGCGATTACGCCCGAAATGGAGTTCATCGCGGCCCGCGAAGGATTCGATGCCGAGTTCGTGCGCGCCGAAGTCGCGCGAGGGCGTGCCATTATTCCGGCGAACATCAACCATCCCGAGCTCGAGCCGATGATCATCGGCCGTAATTTCCTCGTAAAGATCAACGCCAACATCGGCAACTCCGCCGTGAGCTCGTCGATCGAAGAAGAAGTCGAGAAGCTGCGTTGGGCGATTCTCTGGGGCTCCGACACGGTGATGGATCTCTCCACCGGCAAGGACATCCACGAGACGCGCGAGTGGATCCTGCGCAACTCGCCGGTGCCCATCGGCACCGTGCCGATTTACCAGGCTCTCGAAAAGGTCGGCGGCCGGCCCGAAGAGCTCACGTGGGAGATTTACCGCGACACGCTCATCGAGCAGGCAGAGCAAGGGGTCGACTATTTCACGGTCCACGCGGGCGTGCTGCTTCGCTACATTCCCCTGACCGCTCGCCGAGTGACCGGCATCGTCTCGCGCGGGGGATCGATCATGGCGAAGTGGTGCCTCGCGCATCACAAAGAAAACTTCACGTACACGCACTTCCGCGAGATCTGCGAAATCATGAAGGCCTACGACGTGTCGTTCTCGCTCGGCGATGGACTGCGGCCCGGCTCGATCGCCGATGCCAACGACGCGCCGCAGTTCGCCGAGCTCGAGACGCAGGGCGAGCTGACGAAGATTGCGTGGGAGTACGACGTCCAGGTGATGAACGAGGGCCCGGGACACGTGCCCATGCACCTCATCCGCGAGAATATGGAAAAGCAGTTGAAGTGGTGCGACGAAGCGCCCTTCTACACGCTCGGTCCGCTTACGACCGACATCGCGCCAGGATACGACCACATTACGTCAGCCATCGGTGCGGCGATGATCGGCTGGTACGGAACCGCGATGCTCTGTTACGTCACGCCAAAAGAGCATCTCGGCCTGCCCAACAAGGACGATGTGAAGGCCGGGGTCATTGCGTACAAGATAGCGGCACACGCGGCGGACATCGCCAAAGGTCATCCGCGCGCGCAGGCATGGGACGACGCGCTTTCAAAGGCGCGCTTCGAGTTCCGCTGGGACGATCAGTTCAACCTGTCGCTCGATCCCGTTACGGCGCGGGCGTTCCACGACGAAACCCTGCCGGCCGACGGCGCGAAAGTCGCCCACTTCTGTTCGATGTGCGGGCCGAAGTTCTGCAGCATGGAGCTGACGCAGCAGGTGCGCGAGTACGCGAAAGATCACGGCGTCGCGGAAACGGACGCGCTGGAGGCTGGCATGCAGGAGAAGTCGGAAGAGTTCCGGAAGAAGAAGGAGATCTACGTCGCGAAGCCGGTCTAGCGCGGCGCGCCTTCCTGGGGCGGAACAATCTGGATAATGGACGGGAAGCGCGCCGGCTTCCCGTTCTTTCTCGGATTCAGGTAGCCGGGGCTGCCGTTCCACGTGTAGTCCTTGATCGTCACGCCTGGCGGAAATGCCATCGTCTCTTCTCGAAAGCGGCCGACCTCGAACATGTAAGTCGCCGGCACATCGAACACAAGATTGCCTCGAGTCTTCAACGCGCTCTGGTAGTACTTCACGAGGGCCGCGAACGGCATTTCGCTGCCATACAGGTAGTACTTCTGTCCGCGTCCGGCATCGTACGCAGCGATGAACTGGGACGACGGATACACGGGGAAGCCGAGCATGCCTTCGGTGGGCTCGGCTGCCGCGACGGGTTTTTCCGTGCTCGGCGCCGCCGGCGTGGGAGGCGGCGTGGAGGTCTGGGGGGGAGCGGGTGTTGGGCGCGGCGGATTCTGACGCCCCGGAAACGGCTGAGGCACCTGGGCTGAAAGTTGCAGCCAACTGGCTGCAAACGCAACAATTAGCACCAAACCGACACGCTGCATGGTCCAATTATATCGGGTACCATAGGACGTATTGCCGGAAACCGGAGTCACTTTTCAGCCGTCTAAAAGTATATGAACAACTCTCTCAAGACCGTCCTGTTGCTGGGCCTCCTGAGTGGCGTCCTTCTCGTCATTGGAGAGTTGCTTGGTGGCTCGCAAGGGCTCGTCATGGCGTTCGGGCTCGCCGTCGTGATGAACTTCGTTTCCTACTGGTTTTCCGACAAGATCGTGCTGAAGATGTATCGCGCCCAGGAAGTGGGGCCAGATCACCGCCTCTCGGTCCTGACGCGCCGTCTGGCCACGATGGCGAGCCTGCCAATGCCGAAGGTGTACGTCATTCCCGACATGTCGCCGAACGCATTCGCCACGGGGCGTAATCCCAATCACGCCGCTGTCGCGGCCACGGAAGGGATTATGCGACTGCTCGACGATCAGGAGCTCGAGGGGGTCCTGGCGCATGAGCTGGCGCACGTGAAGCACCGCGACATCCTGATCAGCTCTGTCGCGGCGACGATTGCCGCCGCCATCATGATGGTGGCGCGCATGGCGCAATTCGCGGCGATGTTCGGCGGCGGAAGCAGCCGGGACGAGCGCGGGGGCTCGAACCCGATCGCGCTGATTGCCACGATTATCCTGGCTCCGCTCGCGGCGATGCTCATTCAGGCGTGGATTTCCCGGGCGCGCGAGTTCGTCGCCGACGCGGGCGGGGCGAGGATCGCCGGCTCGCCGCACGGCCTCATCAACGCCCTGCGCAAGCTGGAGCAGGGTTCGAAGCAGATACCGCTCGACGCCAATCCTGCGACGGCGCACATGTTCATCATCAAACCGTTCTCGGGCGGCGGGCTGCTGAAAATGTTCAGCACACATCCGCCGACGGAGGAGCGGGTTCAGGCGCTGATGAATCTCAGATAGTCAGGGCAGATGGATGACGGCAGATGGCAGACGACGTGTTCTGCCATCCGCCATATGCCTTCTGCCATGACATGTTCAGAAGGCGAAGGTCCCCTGCATGGTACGCCCTGCCGCGTCGGGCGCTTGTGTCCCGCCTTCGCGCGAGGTCTCGTCTTCGTCTCGTTTCGTCACGCCGTATTGCTTCCGTAACAGCTTCACCATCCCCTGCACCTCCTTCGCATATGCGGGCGGTGCGTAGGCGCCGCGATACAACTTCTGATACTTGGTCGCCAGGTCCGGAAAGTGCTTCTCCAGGAAGTTCATGAAGTGCACACGTGTGCCGTCTTTGAGGTACAGCAGGTTGGCGCCCATGAACGCCGCGCCGTGATCGGCGATGGCCTTGATGGTTTGCTCGAGCCGCGCCGGCTGCGACGTCAGACCAGGCACGATCGGGTTCACGAGCACACCTGCGCGCACGCCCGCGTCGTTCAGTTCGCGGACGGCGCGAAGCCGCTGCAGGGGATGCGCGGTGCCCGGCTCGAGAATGCGCCAGGCGGTCTCGTCGACGGTGGGGACGCTCACATACACCGTGCAGCTCGCGCGACGCGACAGCTCGAGCAGCACGTCCTTATCGCGGACGACCATTGGTCCTTTCGTGATGATGCCGGCAGGCGTTCTCGCCGCGGCAAGGGCCTCAAGCGATCTGCGGGTGAGCTTGTATTGCCCTTCAATGGGCTGGTACACGTCAGTTGCGGTGCCGACTGCCACGAGCTCGCGCTTCCATGAGGGCTTGTCGAGCTCCTTCTTGAGCACGTCGACGAAATTGTGTTTGACGAGGATGACCGAGGAGAAGGCATCGTCGCTGTCGAGCTCGAACTGCGCGTGGTAGCGGCGGGCGAAGCAATAGTGGCAGCCGTGTGTGCACCCTCGGTACGGGTTCAACGTCCAGTTGAAGGGCATCCCCTTGACCGGATTCAATGCCGAGCGGCACGTCACTTCCTGATAGGTTGCGCCGTCGGCGCGCTGCGCCGCATCCGGCATACCGCCGGCTGGGCCGTGCTCCTTCACCTGCAGAGCAATGTCGCGTGTCGTGGGCTTGTTCGGGATGAGATCAAAGAGGACGGATTGATCGTTACGACTCACACTCCGCAGTTTCGCTTTTACTTCGCCAATAGTCAAGCAGGTCGGAAAGGGTCTGATTCAAGGAGATTTCCGGCGTCCACCCGAGCTCTCGCTGAATGCGGCCACGATCGCCCAGCAGGATCGGGTTGTCGCTGGGGCGGTATCGGGCGGGATCCACTCTGACCGTCACGGGAACCTGGCTCATCGCGACGAGTCGATCGAGCACCTCCCGGATTTTGTAGGTCTGCCCCGCACAGACGTTGTAGATGCGGCCGGGCGCGCCGCGCTCGACGATGGCCGCATAAGCGCGAATCGTGTCCCGTACATCGTGAAGGTCGCGTGCGGCGTCGAGATTGCCCACGGCAATCTCTGGTGCGACGCGCCCCTTCTCGATGCGCGCAATCTGCCGCGCAAACGACGCTGCCGCGAATGAGGCGTCCTGACCGGGCCCGGTGTGATTAAACGATCGCGAGAACAACACCTCCTGGCCGTCTTCCGTGATGCCGCGCTGCCCCAGCATTTCCTGCGCGAGCTTGCTCAACGCATACGGCGTCGCCGGACCGATGGGATCGTCCTCGGTGAGCGCCCGATCGGACTGGCGGTACACAAGGGAGGAGCCTGTGATCAAGATGCGAGCCCTGACTCCCGCGCTCCGCAACGCGTCCAGGAGATGGTGCGTGCCCAGCACGTTGGCGGCGAGCGTATCGCCGACGTGATCGAACGACTCTCCCACATGCGCCACGCCGGCGCAGTGGTAAACCACGGCCGGTTTCAGCTCGGCGATGGCGCACAACACCGCGTGGCGATCGAGCAGGTCGACTTCCTGCCGGCCCCAGGCGGTGACCACCGTGCCGGACTTGCGCAGGTGTTCGACCAGATGGCTGCCGGCGAATCCGCGGGCGCCAGTGACGAGGACGCCTTTCACGATCGAGAGCCGTACTGTGCTTGATAGAAGGCGCGGAAGGCCGGGTCTTCCTCTTTGATCGGCCGCCACCACCACTCATTCTCGCGGTACCAGCGCACGGTGTCTGTCAGGCCCTGCTCGAAGCCGATGCGAGGCTCCCAGCCCAGCGCACGAAGTTTCGACGTGTCGAGGCTGTACCGGAGGTCGTGTCCCTGGCGATCCTGCACGTTCCTGATGAGCGATTCCGGCCGTTCGGCGAGGCGCAGCAGCATGTAGGTGAGATCCACGTTGCGAACTTCGTTGCCGCCACCGATGTTGTAGACCTCGCCGGTGGTGCCCCGTTCGATGACGGCATCGATCCCGCTGCAGTGATCCATGACGTGCAGCCAGTCGCGGACGTTCAGACCAGCGCCGTACAACGGGACTGCGATGTTGTCGACGGCATTGGTGATGAACAACGGAATGATCTTTTCCGGAAACTGATACGGACCGTAATTGTTGGACGCGCGCGTGATGACGACGGGGACGCCGTAGGTCGCCCAATAGCTGTAGGCCAGCCGGTCGGCGCCCGCCTTGCTCGCCGAATAGGGATTTCGCGGCCGCAGCTCGTCGGTCTCGACACTCGACCCGTCTGACACGCTGCCGTACACCTCGTCTGTCGAGATCTGGATGAACCGCCGGAGGTTCGACGATCCGCGCGCCGCTTCGAGCAGCACGAACGTGCCCATGACATCGGTCATGAGGAATTCGCCCGCTGCCAGAATCGATCGGTCCACGTGCGTCTCGGCCGCGAAGTGCACCACGATCTCTGACGCTTTCACAAGCGGACCGGCGATATCCGCATCGGCGATATCGCCGCGCACGAACCGGTGGCGTGGATTGTCGAGGACGTCGGTGAGCGTCTCCATCCGGCCGGCGTACGTCAGTTTGTCCAGCGTCGTGATCTGCCAGTCGGGGTGGGCCTGGAGCGCGTGACGCACGAAATTGCTGCCAATGAAGCCGGCGCCGCCTGTCACGAGAACTTCCACCATCACCTGTCTCCAGAGACCACGCGCGGTACGGCGCGCGTCAGCACGAACGGTGGCCAGCTCTTGTCGCGTTCCGACACGAACGGACTGGTGACCGGCCAGTCGATTCCCAGCGCCGGATCGTTCCACATCACGCCAGCCTCGTAGTCGGGCGCGTACTCCATGGACGTGTGATACACCACCTCCGCGCGATCGCTCAACACGCAGAAGCCGTGAGCGCACCAGGCAGGGATATACATCGCGTTCCGGTCGTCCGCTGAGAGATCGACACCCACCCAGCGGCCGCTCGTTGGAGAATCGGGACGAAGATCGACGGCGACATCGAAGATCCTGCCCGCAGCGACGCGCACCAGCTTGCTCTGCGCGTGCGGCGGCCGCTGATAGTGAAGGCCCCGCAACACGTGACGTTCCGAGATCGACAGATTCTCCTGCACGAAGACCTCGCTGATGCCCGCCGCGGCGAATTCCGAGCGTTTGTAGATCTCCATGAAGGAGCCTCTCGGGTCGGCGATCGCGCGCGGCTCGATCAGGAGCACCTCGGGAATCGCCAGCGGCTCGAATCTAAACGGCATCGGTGTCGAGCAGCTCGAGCAGATAGCGGCCGTAGGTGCCGGTCATCGTCCGGGCGATCTGGCGCACGTCATCTGCGGAGATGTATCCCATCCGGTACGCGATTTCCTCGAGGCACGCCATCATCAGTCCCTGACGTTCCTCGATGCTCTGAACGAAGTTGGCCGCGTGGAGGAGCGCTTCGTAGGTGCCCGTGTCGAGCCACGCGATGCCGCGCCCGAGGCGTTCGACGTGCAGCGCGCCGCGTTCGAGGTACGCGCGGTTCACGTCCGTAATCTCGAGCTCGCCCCGGGCCGAGGGCTTGAGCGACGCCGCGATATCCACGACCTGATTGTCGTAGAAGTACAAACCCGTCACCGCCCATGACGACTTCGGCCTGTCGGGCTTCTCGACGATGTCCATGGCCCGGCCCTCGCGTGTGAATTCGACGACGCCATAGCGTTCGGGGTCTTTGACGGTGTAGGCGAAGACAGTACCTCCGGTCGTGCGCGCGCTTGCCGACCGCAGCACATCGGTCAGGCCGTGACCGTAGAAGATGTTGTCGCCGAGCGCGAGTGCCACAGACGAGGTACCGATGAAGTCGCGGCCGATCACGAACGACTGCGCCAGCCCCTCGGGTCGCGGCTGCACGGCGTACTCGATCCGCAGTCCCAGGTGGTTGCCGTCGCCAAGCAGCCGCCTGAAGCCGTCGATATCGGCGGGCGTCGAGATCAGCAGAATCTCACGCACATCCGCCAGCATCAGCGTCGACAGCGGGTAATAGACCATCGGCTTGTTGTAAATCGGAAGGAGCTGCTTCGAGACGACCAGGGTGAGCGGATGAAGGCGGGTACCGGCGCCGCCGGCCAGCAGAATCCCTTTCATTGACGGACAGAGTTTAACGCATCCCTCTGCCCTGACATGCATTGCCGTGCCGGGCGTCACCGATTGGTGGTGCCTCCGAGCGCGCCAAAGATGTTGGACACGTTTCCGATGCCGCCGAGCGTGACCGAGAAGTGGAAGCGCGAGTCCTGCGGCACAGCAGAGCTTGCGAGTCGCGTGAGATCGATGAACTGATACTCAGCCGAAAACCCGCAGCACTGCGCGTTGTAGTACGCGGCCATCCGATGCTGGAGCAGAGACTGCGTTTTGACGTCCCAGTTGAGCTGGTGGATGAAGCCGTATCGATTCTCCTGAAAGCGCAGGTTCAGATCGGAATTGAAGTACTGGCTCGGTCTGACGATGTTTCTTCCGTTCCTGTCGGGACGGAACCTCGAAGCGCTCCAGCCCGCCAGAAGCGAGATGCGTTTCTCTTCCCAGCCGGCGTTTGCGCTGAACGATCTGAATCGGCTGTACCGGCCGTCGAAATCGGTCCTGAACGTGCCGTCCACGCCGCCGAAGGGCGAGGTGCGGACATTGAGCTGAATGGGCGTGAAGTGGGATACCGGCTCGACGTTCCGCGAGCGATCGTTGGCGTCGGAGAGGATCGAGCGCGCGTCGCTGTTGTAGGTCTGCCTGATGGTCGCGGTGATGACCTCGCGCGGAATCGCGCGCGGGCCGTCGACCGTCCGCTTCGCGTAGAACCGCGTGCTCAGCCCGTAGTTGTAGGACGTCGCGTTGCCGACGATGTTGTCTGAGCCCTCGACCTTCGGGATCGCATCGAAGTTGTCAATCGCCGATCGGTAGGTCACCGTCATGAACGGTTCGATCGAGTGTCTGAAGCGCTGCGCGTACGAGCTCTTCGGCGCGTCAAAGATCTTCACGAGCGTCGGCCCGTTGACGCTGGCGCTGAGCTCGACGAAGCGACGGGTGACGGGCGACCCAAGGCGCGTAGTCGTCGGGGTCGGAACGCCGTTCACCATATCGATGAAAAGGCTCTCCGACCAGAACGTTGTCGGAAACCGCGCGGTTGTATTGACGGCCAGAAAGGCCAGCTTGTTGAACGGAAATCGCACGGCCGGAACGATATCGAAGCGGTGCAACCCGTCGTTCACGGTCGCGACGCGTTCGTTGTCGAAAGCCTTGGAATCGATACGGACATATTCAGAGGTCATCGACGCATAGATCGGCAGACGTCCGATGAGCCGATCGGGCCGCACGACATTTACCCGCGGAGAATTGCCACGCACGGAGGAAGTGGCGTTCTCGGCGAAGTATTCCTGGCGATCGAAGATGCCGGTGACGCGAATCCCTTTGGTGGTTCCGCTCACGGAGCCGCCGTACGATCTCGTCCGCCGCGACGCGCTCGCGATGTCGGTGCTGTAGAGCTGATCGACAGTGAGGTCCGACGAGTAATCAGCGCGACCCTGCGCATACCAGGATCCGCCGAGGGACTGGCTCAGATTGCCGTAGGCGCCGAACGTCCGCCGCCCGGGCTGCTGGAGCTCGTCGCCGTCGATCAGGTACGTGATCGGCCGCTCGTTCAGAAAATTGGTGCGCAGGTTGCCCGATCCGCCGAGTGAGACATACCGGTATTCGCCCGCGATCGATTGACCCGTCTTCGAGTACCAGTCGTGCAGAAACGTGGCGTCCTGGCTGCGATTGATCGCCCAGAAGAACGCGTTGCTGATCGTGTGCCCCTTGTAGCTCGAGCTGCCGTAGGTGGGCATCAGGAAGCCGGTGCTCCGGTTGTCCTTGCTGAGCGGATAGTACATGTAGGGAAGATAGAGCGCGGGCACGCCCTTGACCCTCAGCGTCATGTTGCTGAGCAGCGCGTAGTGATCGACGCGAAGCCTGAGTGAGCCCGACGTCATCTCCCATCGCGGGTTGGCCTGCACGCACGACGTAAAGCCGCCCTTGGTGATGACGTAGGTATCAAAGCTGACCTTCTCGAGCGTCTCGCCATAGAACTGCACGTCCGGATCGAGCGTGCCGAGCTGCTCACTCACCTGGGCCGTCGCTTTGCCAATCGAGGCAAAGCCCTGCGCGTTGTAGAACGTGCCGAGACGGGTTTTCGCGTTGAAGTCGGCGCGATCGGCGGCTATCTGGTGGTCGGCCTCAATCAGCAGGACGTTGCCCGTGGCGAGCAGCCGGTTGGTCTCCAGGAAGTACTCAACATGGTCGGCGTAGAACCGCATGTTGCCCTGGTTCAGCTCGACGCCTTCCTGGAGGATGATGCGATTGTCGCCCAGACGCTCCTGTACCTGCGCCAGCACGCTGTCGAAGCCGGGGATATCGGTGAGTTGCGCCGCGGCGGTTTGTGCCGTGGCAAGAAGCAGAACGCCGGCGACCAGGGATCCCCTGAACAGCTTGATCATGCAGAACAAAAAGGCGAAAACAGCAGGCTTTCGAAGGATACCCCGCCAACGGCGACGAGGCAAGCGCTACAGATCGCGCGCGGACGGGCCGAGACTGCCGAGGAGATCGCCGACGAGAAAGATCGATCCGGCAACGCACACCAGCGGGCATCGCTCCAACGCGCGCGCCAGCGCGCGCGTCGGACTCGGTTCGACGTCGATAGTCGCGTCCGGGGCCAGCTTGCGCGCGATCGCCGCCAGATCGGCCGCACTGTGCGCGCGCGGGGTCGCCGCTTCGGTCATGACCATCGCCGATGCCGCCGGCAGCAGGGTCTTCAGCATCAATGCCACGTCCTTGTCGCGCATCGCGCCGAAGACCATCGGGACCGGTTCCGGAAATTCGCGCTTCAGGTACCGTGCCAGCGCCCACGCGCCCGCCGGATTGTGAGCCGCATCGAACAGCACGCGGCGTCCGCCCGGCAGCTCGACCAGCTGCAGCCGGCCGGGCCATCGCACGTCGCGAATTCCCGCCGTGATGGCGTCGGCCGTCACCGGCAGGACGCGCCCGATCTCTTCCAGCAGTCTCACTGCCACCAGCGTATTCGGGATCTGATGATCGCCGCGAAGGCCGAGCGGCACCGATCCGTAATCACGCACCGGTGTAACCAGATGCTGCACGATTGTGCGGCCATCCTCTGTCATGAACTGGATGCTGGTGCCCGCATCCGCTTCGATGAACTCCGCCCCTGCCAGTTCGCACATCGATGCGAGGACCTCATGCGCTTCGGCCGGCACGGGCCCGACCACCACGGGAATGCCGCGTCTGATGACCCCGGCCTTTTCCGCCGCAATCGCGGCAAGCGTGTGGCCGAGATATTGTTCGTGATCGAAGTCGATGCTCGTAATCGCCGCCGCGATGGGATCGACGATGTTGGTCGAGTCGAGCCGCCCGCCGAGACCCACCTCCAGCACGGCGACCTGCACGCCCGCGCGCTTGAAGAGCTCGAACGCAATCGCCGTTGTCACCTCGAAGAACGTGGGCGGCGCGTCGAGAGATCCGCTGGCGATGAGCTCGTCGATGAGCGCCCTCATTTCTTCGATTAACTCCGCCAGGACTTCGGTGCGGACCGGCGCGCCGTCAATCGCGAAGCGCTCTTCCAGTCGCACAAGGTGCGGAGAGGTGTACCGACCGACCCGCAGCCCGCACGCGCCAAGCGCGCAGTCGACCATCGCCGTCACCGAGCCTTTGCCGTTGGTGCCCGCGACGAGAATGCTCTTGAATGTATGGTGCGGATGACCGAGCGCGGCCGTCAGCGTCTGACTGTTAGCGAGGCCGAACTTGATCCCGAACTTTTCGAGAGACAGGAGGTACTGAAACGGATCCATAGGAACCCGGAACCCTGGAACCTGCCTAGGGTTCCGTCACGGCCTCGGCCGCTGGCTGGGCGGTTTCCACAGGGTGCTGGCCCATGAAGCGAAGCGCTCTCGCGATGGTCCCTTTCATCTCTCGCCGATCGATGATGAGGTCGAGCATCCCGTGCTCGAGCAGGAACTCGCTCCGCTGAAATCCCTCGGGCAGTTTTTGCCGGATCGTCTGCTCGATCACGCGGGGTCCCGCGAAGCCGATCAGGGCGCCAGGCTCCGCGATGTTTATATCGCCGAGCATCGCGAAGCTCGCCGTGACTCCGCCGGTCGTCGGGTCGGTGAGAATGGAAATGTAGGGGAGATGCTCCTGGTCGAGGCGTGCAAGCGCGGCGCAGATCTTCGCCATCTGCATCAGCGACAGCGCGCCCTCCATCATGCGGGCGCCACCCGAGCACGAGACGATAATCATCGGTCGCCGGGTGGCGATCGCACGCTCGATGCCTCTGGTGATCTTCTCGCCGACGACAACGCCCATGCTGCCGCCGATGAATCCGTACTCCATCGCCGCGACGATGGCTTCGTAGCCGTCGATGCAGCCGCGCGCCACGATCACCGCGTCTTTCAAGCCCGTGGCTTCCATGCTGGTTTTCAGCCGTGTCTGATAGGGCTTCGTATCGGTGAACCGGAGCGGATCGGTGGAGACCAGGCCGCGATCGTATTCTGTCCATTCGCCGTCGAACAGCGACCGGAGACGGTCGAGCGCGTTCATGCGGAAGTGATGGCCGCACTTCGGGCAGACGCTCATGTTCTGCCCGAGATCCTTGTTGTAGAGGATTTGCGAGCACCCGGTGCACTTGACCCAGAGACCTTCGGGCACCCGGCTCGGCTTTGCCGCTTCGGTGGCAATTCCCTTGCGCGCCTTCTTGAACCAGGCCATATGTGGCGACTTTACCTCAACCCGGTGCGGGGCACGTAGTAACGGGTGCCACGCCCCATTGTCTTGATTTGCTTCACCAAATCGTCGAGCGCCTCGTCGTCATCCTGGGGCCGGAACTGCGATCCTTCGACAACCAGCAGCGACGTGGCCGTGTAGTGAAAGAAGAAATGATGGTACGCCTCGTTCAACTCGCGCAGGTACTCGGCGTCGGGCACCAGCGACGGCCGTTCGGAATCCGGCTCGCGCGCCTGCAGCCGCTTGAGCAGGACATCGTTCGGCGTCTGCAGGTAGATGACGAGGTCTGGCGCGGGTACGTCCTGCGCCAGCAGGTCGAAGAGGCGCTGGTAAATGAAGAGCTCGTTGTCGTCGAGGTTCAAGTACGCGTAGATCCGGTCCTTTTCAAAGATGTAATCGCAGATGGCCACCTGCGAAAACAGATCGGCCTGCCGGCGATCGACGAGCTGCCGATGCCGGTTCAGCAGAAAGAACAGCTGCGCTTGCAGCGCCGCGCCCGGCCGATCGGCATAGAAGTCGGCGAGGAACGGGTTCTCCTGATCCTCGCGAACCAGCGATGCGTCGAGCCTCGACGCGAGCCGTTCAGCGAGCGCAGACTTGCCGGCGCCGATGGGGCCGTCTATCGCGATGTAACGAAAGTCCAACCTGCGGCGCAGTGTACCGCACCCCAGACACCTAAGTTAAGATGGCCGATTGAGGCTCTTCATGCTGCGCCGCTATCTCCGCCAACTCTGGCTGACGTCCTTTCTCATTTTTGCCGCGGGTTGCGCAACGACCCCGCCGCCGCCTCCGCCAGTGGTGCCATTCGAGACGAAGATGTCGTGGATCCTCCGCTTCGAAGATCAGCGGATCCTCCGCGACGCGACGATCGCGCCGATCGTGCCGCCGCCCGTCGTGCAGGGCCGCCGCAACGTGATGCCTCCACCACCACCGCCACCCGATCTGATTCTTCTGCTCGGCGACAGCGAGGCCCGCATCCGCCGCCGCGCGGCACTGGCCGTCGGCCGTGTGGGATTGCCTGAGGGGGTACCGGCGCTCGTCAAGCTGCTGCAGACCGACACCGATCCGGAGGTGAAGCAGATGGCGGCATTCGCCCTGGGGCTGATAGGCGATCAATCGGCCGCCGAACCGCTGCGCGCCGCCCTCGCCGATCCCCTTCCGCTCGTCGGGGGACGCGCCGCCGAGGCGCTCGGGCTCATCGGCGACACGGCCTCGGCGCCCGCGATCGGCAAGTTCGTGGCCACCCATGCCGCCGCCGCAGCGGCCGTACCGGCCGACGACACCAGGGCCAGCGTGGATCCGGCGAGCGACGCGTTCAGGCTTGGTGTGTTTGCGCTGGCGCGCCTGAAAAATTATGACGGGCTTGCCGCCGGGCTGCTCACGACCGATGGACAGCCGCGTCTGCACTGGTGGCCCGTCGCGTACGCCTTGCAACGCGTCGAAGACAAGCGCGCGCTGGCGCCGCTGTTGACGCTGGCGCGGAGTGACAGTCCCGTCACCAGAGCATTTGCCGTCAAGGGACTCGGAGGCCTGCGCGATGCCGCGGCCGTTCCGGCGCTGCTGCCGCTGATCGATCCCTCGCGCGCGACGAGCGGCGTCGCGATCCAGGCGATTCGCGCGCTGGCACGCATCGGCGATGCGCGCGGCGAGCCCCCGCTCAGCAAGCTGCTGTACACGCGCGGCCTGAACCCGATGGTCCGCGCCGAGACACTGCTGGCGCTTGGCGAGTCGTCCGCGATGGTCAACGTCGATTCGTTTGTCGATTTTCTCGGCGATCCGCTGCCGACTGTGCGCCTGGCGGCGCTCCAGGGTTTTGCCAAACGCGATGACGACTCTTTTCTGACGGTGCTGTCGGGACTCGATCCCGATCCGCACTGGAGCGTGCGTGCGGGGCTTGCGACGATTCTCGGAACCAAGGACCCCGAGCGGGCGCTGCCGCGCCTGACGCCGATGCTCGCCGATGCCGACGCGCGCGTCGTGCCGTCCGTGCTGACCGCCATGACGACGTTGAAGGCGCCCGGCATCGCGACGATTCTGCTCGACCATCTCAGCAAGGAAGACGTCGGCATCCGCGCCGCGGCGGCGACAAACCTCGGCGAGCTGAAGCCCGACGGCGGTGTCGATGCGCTCGTGGCTGCCTACAAGCGTGGAGTCGCGGATCTCGTTATCGACACGCGTGCGGCCGCCCTCGAGGCGCTCTCGAAGTACGGCGCCGACGCGGCGCTGCCGACGCTGCGGGCGGCGCTCGGCGACAAGGATTGGGCGGTGAGAGTCAAGGCCGCAGAGCTGCTCAGGACGCTTGATCCCGCCACCGAAACCGCACACGTCATTCGGCCGGCGCCCTCGTCGCGTCAGGTGAACTACGAAGCGCCGTCGCTGACCAATCCGTCCGTTTCACCTCACGCCTTCATCGAGACCGACAAGGGCACCATCGAGATCGAGCTCGACGTGCTCGATGCGCCGCTGACGGCCGACAACTTCATCACGCTGGCGCGGCGAGGGTATTTCGACGGCCTAGCGTTTCACCGCGTGGTTCCGGACTTCGTCATTCAGGGAGGCGATCCGCGCGGCGACGGTGAAGGGGGGCCGGGCTTTACGATTCGCGATGAGCTGAATCAGGAGCCGTATCTGCGCGGTACGGTCGGGATGGCGCTCGCGTGGCGAGACACCGGCGGCAGCCAGTTCTTCATCACGCACAGCCCGCAGCCGCACCTTGACGCGCGGTACACGGTGTTCGGCCGCGTAGTCGCCGGCATCGAGGTCGTCGACGCGATCAATCAGTGGGACGTGATCAGACGAGTGCGGATCTGGGATGGCGTGCAGTGAGGGAGTCGGGGGGGCTGAGAGCTGAAAGACAGGAGGCGATCCGCTGAGGATCGCCTCCCTGAACGGGCTTAGCGCTTCTTGCCGCCCTTCTTCTTACCGCCTTTTTTTGCCATGGAGCTCCCCCCTCTCATTTGTAAGGTTGTGAGCACCGCTCGGCTCGTCTACCGCGAAGCCTCTGCCGCCTGGCACGTCAGCTCGCTTGTAACGGAACGGGGCTCGCTGCTCGTCGATCGGTCGAGTTAAAAAAAAGAGGGGGTGTTCATTGCTGAGCACCCCCGGAACCGGTGGGACGGCTGTTACCGCTTCTTGCCGCCCTTTTTCTTTCCACCCTTCTTCGCCATTCTTCCTCCTTGAAGTTATGACTCGCTCAGCTGAAAAGCCGGACCGAGGTCTCACTACGGGTGGTCTGAGCCATCCACCCTCATACAAGATGTAGATTATGGATGAGAAAAATTTCATGTCAACAAAAAAGTGATTGAAAACGAAAAAAATTTGGACTAGGTCAGCGGCACGCGCGCGCCGGCGCGCGTCGGACAGCGGCGCGCAGCGTCGCGTTCAAGCGCAGACGATCGTCGCGCGGATTCGCGCGCTGCGCGCGTTGATATGCCGCGAGCGCCTCCGATCGTCGTCCTGATCGATCGTGCACGACACCGAGTTGATGATACGCGCGCGCGAGCGCCGCGTACGGCGCATCCGGCGTCCGGGCGATCACGACATTCAACTGCTCGATCGCACCTGCACTGTCGCAGCGCGCATCCATTTCCTGCGCCATGCCGAGCCGCGCGAGCACTTCCGATATCTCAGGAGCCGCGAGGCGGCCCGCGCGCGCGGCCTCGAGCATCGATCGATACGTCCCGAGTGCCGATTCGTGATGGCGCAGATAATTGCCCTGCACGTCTGCGAGCCTGAGATAAAAGACCGGATTGTGCGGATAGCGACTGCGCAGCTCCTCGGCGAGGCGCAGCGCCGTCGTGTGCTGGCGCTCGTACCACAAGTAGACGAGATGCAGTTGATAGTCGGCTTCGCCGCGCAGCAGCATGCCTTTGCTGCGCGTCTGTTCCATTTCCCGCAGCCCCCCTGCCCGGTCGCCGCCCGGCAGAAACATCAGCATGCTGATGATGCGCGCCGCACGCGGCGCGATCGCCGCGTAGTAGTGATACAGGCCCAGCCCGAAGTACGCGTCGCCGATGGCGGGGTCCATCTTGATCGCGAGCTGCAGGGAATCGTGGATGCGCTTGCCGTCTCTCGCCGCGGCCAGATATTGCCCGCGAAGTCCCCGCAGCAGCACGCGTGTGCCATACGCGCCGCCGAGGTAGAACCACGCTTCGGCCCGTTTCGGTTCGTTGACGACCCACGCCTCGCCCGACGCGATCGCCGCGTCGATGCGGGCCATGAGTGCGGCGTCGCGACGCGTGTCTTCGGGATTCAACAGCAGCCGCCAATAGTCGTTGACGGCGCCGACGACCAGGCAGGCCGGCTGTGGCGCCGGCGGGCACGCGGTTTTCAACTGCCGTTCCACGGAGTCGAAGCGCGCATCGAGAATCAGGTCGTACGCTTTGGCGAGCGGTTCCGGCGACGTGAGGCCCGCCGCTCCCGCGGGAGTCGCCGCGATCGCCACCAGCACGAACTCACAACAGAGCAGAAAACGAACCCACGCCTTCATGCTTACGGGAGCGTCGTGCGGATGTGCTGTTTCTCGGCGTGACGCTCTCGTGCCAGGGCGATGAGTCGGTCGAGCAGCTCTGGATACGGCACGCCCGACGCCGCCCACATCTTCGCGTACATGCTGATGGTGGTGAAGCCGGGAATGGTGTTGATCTCGTTCACATACAAATGTCCCGTGCCGCCGTCCATCAGGAAATCGACGCGCGCCATGCCGGCGCAGTCCACCGATCGGAACACTTCGATCGCGAGCCGCCTCACTTCGGCGGTGACGCTGGGTGACAGCTGTGCCGGAATGATGATCTGCGAGTTGTCATCCAGGTACTTCGCCTCGTAGTCGTAGAACTCGCGCGACGGGACGACCTCGCCCGGCACCGACGTCTCGGGCTCGTCGTTCCCAAGCACTGCAATTTCGATTTCGCGCGCGTTTGGCACGGCGGCTTCGATGACGATCTTCCGGTCGAATTCCGCGGCGACGTCGATCGCGGCGGGCAGGGTCGCTTCGCTCTTCGCTTTGGAAATGCCGACGCTCGATCCGAGGTTCGCCGGCTTGACGAACACGGGATACCCCAACTGTTCAGTCACCCGGGCGATCACCGGGGCCGGGGCCGCCATCCACTCTCTTCGCAGCACCACGAGATAGTCCGCGAGCGGCAGTCCGCGCGCGGCGAAGACCTGCTTGGCGACCGCCTTGTCCATGCCGAGCGCCGAGGCCAGCACGGGCGCGCCGACATACGGAATGTTGGCGAGCTCGAGCAGCCCTTGTACCGTCCCGTCTTCGCCATATGGCCCGTGCAGCACCGGGAAGACCACGTCGAGCGACAGGCCCGTGATCGACGGGTGGGTGCCGCGCTCGATCGTCATGATCTGCTCTTCGCCCGGATGTGCCACCAGATGCGCCTCGCGTCCGCCTCGCCCGAGCCGCCGGGCCGCATCGGCGCGGCTTTGCTCGATCACTTCGGCGGCAGACGAGGAGGCCGGCAGCCGATCGGCGATGACCCATCGGCCGTCTTTCTCGATGCGAATCGGCGTCGGCTCGTAGCGATCTTTGTTGAGGTTCTGCACGACAGCGGCAGCTGACGCGATCGAGACTTCGTGCTCTCCTGATCGGCCGCCGTAGATAACACCCACACGAAGTTTTTTCAAGGTAGCTACTAATATAACTGGCTTCAGTGTCTACATTCTCGTTCTCCGTCACCCATACACACGGCGCCGCCAGGCGAGGTGTGCTGGAGACACCACACGGCGCTGTTCAGACTCCTGCGTTCATGGCGGTGGGCACGCAGGGCGCCGTGAAGGCTGTGACGCAGCGCGACCTCGACGCGCTGGGCGCCGAGATCATTCTCGCCAACACCTATCACTTGTATCTCCGGCCAGGTGCGGCTCGGATTGGGCGCCTGGGTGGACTGCACACGTTCATGGGCTGGACAAAGCCGATCCTGACCGACAGCGGCGGCTACCAGGTCTTCAGCCTCGCGGAGCGGAGAAAGATTGATGAAGAGGGTGCGACGTTTCGTTCGCATCTCGACGGCAGCGAGCATCTGCTGACACCGGAATCGGCTGTCGACATCCAGGCGCAGCTCGGATCGGACGTCGCGATGATCCTGGACGAATGCCTCGAGTATCCGGCGTCGCACGATCGCGCACGCGAGTCGCTGGAGCGCACGGTGCGGTGGGCGAGGCGGGGGCGCGATCACTTCGTAGGGTTGCGAGCCGTATGTTGGGGTCTGACCCCCGTGACATCGAGGGGGTCAGACCCCCAGCGCTGCATTCGGACCGTGCGCTCGTGATCACCAATCCCGGTCAGGCGCAATTCGGCATCATCCAGGGCGGCACCTATCCCGACCTCCGCCGGCGCAGCGTAGAAGAAACCGTGGCGATTGGGTTCGAAGCGTACGCACTGGGCGGGCTCAGTGTGGGCGAACCCATTCCGATCATGTATGACGTGGCTGCGCAGTCTGCGGAATGGCTCCCTGCCGATCGGCCGCGCTACCTGATGGGCGTCGGAACGCCTCTGGACCTCGTGGAGTGCGCCGCCCGAGGCATCGACATGTTCGATTGCGTCCTTCCGACGCGCAACGCCCGCAACGGACAGCTATTCACGAGTACGGGACGTCTGAATATCAAGAACGCCGAATTTGCCGACGACCCGAATCCCCTGGACGCCGAGTGTCCGTGTTATACGTGCCGCAACTTTTCGCGCGCCTACCTTCGCCATCTTTTTCAGGCGGGTGAGATGACGGCGGGCACCCTTAACACGTTGCATAATCTCCACTTTTACCTTGACACCATGCGGCGGGTAAGGGAGGCTATAGTGTTCTCCACACTGGAGGAAGTCAGGCAGAGTTACCGCCGCATCTTTCCTGCCTAGACGGTCCGGATTTCTGTTTATGCATGTCGGTGTGTACAACGCGATACTGGGCATGGGAACGCCTACGGGCCCTGGCGTCAACCCCTACGTTCAGCTGATCCCGATCGCGCTCGTCTTCGCGATCTTCTATTTCATCATTCTGCTGCCGACCAAGCGCAAGCAGAAAAAACTGCAGGAATTCCTCGATGCCCTGAAGGTCGGCGACCGTGTGGTCACCAACGGCGGCATCTACGGATCGGTTGCCAAAGTGAACGGCAATACCGTTCAGTTGCAGATTGCCGACAAGGTCCGCATCGAGCTCTCAAAAAACGCCATCGTGGGTTATCAGGGACAGGAGTCGCTGGCCGACAGCAATTAACACCATGTCGAATTTACGCTGGAAGCTCATCACCATCCTTGCTGTGTTTGTCGTGTTCTTCGGGGTCGGCATCTATCCGATCCTCGCCAATCGCTACAACCTGCCCGCGCCGCAGTGGCTGCGCGACATGCAGCTGAAGCTGGGGCTCGACCTCAAAGGCGGCGTTCACCTGGTGCTGCGCGTTCAGACCGATGACGCCCTGCGGGTCAAGACCGAGCAGGACAGCGCGCGCCTGCAGGAAGAGCTGAAGCGGCGCGGCGTGCCGGCCACCATTACCATTCAGGACGTGACGTCGTTCCGCGTCGATGGCGTGCCGCCCGCGCAGGACCAGGCGTTCCGGCAGGCGGCCGAGCAGGAAGGCGTCGATTTCGAGCGCAGCACCGGCACCAATGGCACCTACACGTTCCGTATGCGGCCGAACATCGCGCAAACCCTGCGCGAGGAAGCTGTAGACCAGGCGCGTCAGACGATCGAGCGCCGTGTCAACGAACTGGGGGTCACCGAGCCGAGCATCGCGCAGCAGGGCGAGGACCAGATTCTCGTGCAGCTGCCCGGTGTGTCCGACGTCGACCGCGCGAAAGAAGTGATTGGTTCCCCCGGCATGCTCGAGCTGAAGCTGGTGGAGCAGGGACCGGCGGCAAGCCGGGAGGATCTGCTGCGCGCGACCGGTGGCGTCGTGCCGCCGGACATGGAAATCGTGGCCGGTACGGGTGACACGGCCGGAGGCGGGCCGTTGTATTACCTGGTCCGCCGGGTGGCGGCGGTCACCGGCCAGGACCTCCGCACCGCGCGGGTGCAGCTCGACGAAAACAACTTGCCCGCGGTGGGCTTCACGCTGAACCCCGCGGGAGGCGCCGCGTTCGCGCGCGTGACTGGCGAAAACGTCGGCCGCTCGCTGGCGATCGTGCTCGACGATACGGTGCAGTCTGCGCCCACGATCAACTCGCGCATCGCCGGCGACGGGCAGATTGCCGGCGGCTTTACGCAGGAAGAGGCGCAGAACCTTGCGCTCATTCTCCGGTCGGGTGCGCTGCCCGCGACCCTGACGTATCTCCAGCAGCAGACGATCGGCCCGACGCTCGGCGCCGATTCGATCCGCGCGGGTGTCCTCGCGTCGCTCGCCGGACTGCTGATGATCGTCACGTTCCTGCTCGTGTACTACAAGTTGTCGGGCACGAACGCGATTGTGGCGCTCGTCATGAACCTCATCATCCTGCTCGGGATGATGGCGTACGCCGGCGCGGTGATGACCTTGCCCGGCATTGCCGGGTTTATTCTCACGATCGGCATCGGCGTGGACTCGAACGTGTTGATCTTCGAGCGCATCAAGGAAGAGCTCGAGTCGGGCAAAGGCGTCAAGGCGGCCATCAACTCCGGGTTCAGCCGCGTGTTCCTCACGCTGGTCGACACGCACGTGGCGGGCTTCATTGCGGCGGCGTTCCTGTTTCAGTTCGGCACCGGGCCCATTCGCGGTTTTGCCGTGACGCTGACCTTCGGGCTCATCTCGAACCTCTTCACGTCGACGTTCATTTCCAAGTCGATCTTCGAGCTCGTCCTGTCGGGACGCCGGCAGGTGCAGACGCTGTCCATTTAGCCATGCATATTTTCAAGAACACGAACTTCGATTTCCTCCGCTGGCGCTGGCAGGCGATGGCGCTCTCGGCCATTGTCATTGCAGCCGGCCTTGCGATGATTCTGACGCGGGGCATCCCGCTCGGCGTCGAGTTCTCCGGCGGCACGAACCTGATCATCCGGTTCACCTCGCCGGTGACCGAAGATCAGATCCGCACGGCGCTGCAGGCGATACCGCACGAAGTGCAGCAGTACGGCGAAGCCGGAGCGAATCAGATGCTCATCCGGCTGCCGCAGACGCAGGAAGAGCAGGGCACCAACCTCGCAGCGGACGTGCCGAAGGTCGAGCAGATGCTGAGGGCCGGCGGGCTGCCGGCCTTCAAGCTTGAAGGTACCGAGATTGTCGGGCCCACGGTTGGCGCCGAGCTGCGCCGGCAGGCGATCTACGCGACGCTGCTCTCGATGCTGGGCATTACTGCATGGATCGCGTGGCGCTTCCGTGTGTCGTTCGCACTGGGCTCGATCATTGCCACGCTTCACGATGTGTTCGTCACGCTGGCGTTCCTCGCCTTCTTTCAGTACGAGATGTCGCTGAACGTCATTGCGGCGATGCTGACGATGGTCGGCTACTCGATGAACGACATGATCGTCATCTTCGATCGCGTGCGCGAGAACACGCGCCTGCAGCGGCGCGAGCCGCTGGAGTCGGCCATCAATACCAGCTTGAACCAGACGCTGACGCGGACCGTCATCACCTCGGGTACGGTCTTCGTGTCGGTGATGGCGCTGTATCTGTTCGGCGGGGAAGTGCTCGAGGCATTCGCGTTCACCATGCTCGCCGGCACCATCGCGACCACGTATTCCGGCTGGTTCATCGCGCCGTCACTGGCGATCATGCTCAGCAAGAAGCCGTCGGTCCCTGCGCGCGCGCCGTCCGATACCACCGCCGTGGCCGCCCCCCAGCCGGCGCGGAAATCGAAGTCGCAGCGCAAAGCCCGCGCGACCTAGCACGTTCTATCGTTCTTCGTGACGCTTCTAGCTGCCGCGCTGCTCGGAATCGTGCAGGGAATCACCGAGTTCCTGCCTGTTTCATCGACGGCGCACCTCCTGCTCGTCGGGGAGGCCATCGGCTTTGAGGATCCGGGCGGGGTCTTCACTGTCATGATCCAGCTCGGATCGATTCTCGCGGTCGTGTGGCTCTACCGTCAGAAGATCTTCAGCCTCGTCGGCAATATCGGGACGAGTCACGAGGCGCGCCATTTCGCCGCTGCCGTTGTCGTCGCCACGATTCCAGCGCTGGTCGCGGGCGCGCTCTTCGCAGACTTCGTGCAGTCGGTCCTTTACAAGAGTCCGGGTGTCTTTGCGGGCGCGTTCATCGGCGGCGGCCTCATCATGCTGATTGTGGAAAGGCTGCGGCCTGCGCCGCTCGTCCTCGATGCCGAGCGCACACCGCTGCCACGGGCCTTTGGGATTGGCTTGTGTCAGATGCTGGCGCTGGTGCCCGGCGTGTCGCGCTCGGGCGCGACGATCATCGGCGGCCTGGCGATGCGCCTGGATAGACCGGCCGCGGCGGAGTTTTCGTTCTTCGTGGCGATCCCCACGATGTGCGCCGCATTCGCGCACGAGTTCCTCGAAGTGCACGACCAGTTGACTCCGGACCGGCTCGCCGAAATTGCCGTCGGGTTCGTCATGGCATTTCTCTCGTCGCTCCTCATCATCAAGCCCTTCCTCGGATTCGTGCGGCGCTCGGGCTTTGCGCCGTTTGCCTGGTACCGAATCGTACTGGGCCTGGCGCTGCTTGCGGGCATCTCGGCCGGGTGGGTCCGGGGATGATCCTCTGGCTGCGCCGCCGCTTCGTCGCCGGCTTCTTCGTACTGGTGCCGGTCGTCATCAGCATCGTGGCCCTTATCTGGGTGTTCGAATTCGTCGACGGGTTCACGGCGCCGCTGTACGAGCGCTACTTCGCGAGCATCAAGCGGCCGGTGCCGAGGGGGCTGGGCCTCGTGACGACCGCGGCGGTGGTGCTCGCCGCCGGCGTCCTGGCGACCAACGTACTGGGCAGACGGGTGCTGGCTCGGGCGGAAGGGTACCTTCTGCGGATTCCGGTCTTTCGCACGGTCTACGCCCCGGTCAAGCAGCTGGTCCTGGCGTTCTCGCCCGACAACGAATACGGGTTCAAGCGGGTCGTGATGATTCGGACCGAGTCGCGCGGTTATATACTTGGATTTCTAACCAAGGAGTTCTCCATCGAGTCGGCCGGTCGCACCGAGTCGCTCATCGCCGTCTATGTCCCTACCAATCATCTGTATCTTGGCGACGTGGTCATCTGCCGGCGGGACGCCGCGTTCTTTCCAGACCTGAGCGTCGAGGAAGGCATTCGCGTGTTTCTGACCGGCGGCATGACGTTGCCGGCCCTGATTGCGGACAGGAGTCCTGATAACGTGACGGAGAGATCATGATGAAGTGGTTCGTACTTGCGCTGCTGGTCGTCATCGTGACGCCGGCAGAAGCCTCGATGAGGCAGCAGGCAGAAGCGGCGCCGGCACACGCGGGAGGCGGCGAAGCGAGCCTCGTCTTGCCCGACCTCAGCCAGGTCAGCATGCTCGGCTTCAACTCGAGAACGCTGCTCACGATGGGCGTTGGCATCTGCGTGATCGGCCTGCTGTTCGGGCTTGTCTCGTACTCGAGGCTGAAGAAGCTTCAGGTGCACCGATCGATGCTGGATGTCTCAGAGCTCATCTACGAGACGTGCAAGACCTATCTCGTGACGCAGGGCCGGTTCATCCTCATCCTCGAGGTCTTCGTCGGGCTGATTATCGCGCTGTACTTCGGCTTGATTCTCCACTTCCCGCTGTCGCGTGTGCTCATCATCCTGCTGTTCAGCCTCATCGGCATCGCGGGCAGCTATGGCGTGGCGTGGTTCGGCATCCGCGTCAACACGTTCGCGAACTCCCGGACGGCGTTCGCGAGCCTGAGAGGAAAGCCGTTTGCGCTCCATGAGATTCCGCTCGAGGCGGGCATGAGCATCGGGATGCTGCTCATCAGCGTCGAGCTGTTCATCATGCTGTGCATCCTGCTGTGGATTCCGCGGGATCTCGCCGGCTCGTGCTTCCTCGGCTTCGCGATCGGCGAATCGCTGGGCGCCTCGGCGCTGCGCATCGCCGGCGGGATCTTCACGAAGATTGCCGATATCGGCGCCGACCTGATGAAGATCGTCTTCAACATCAAGGAAGACGACGCGCGCAATCCCGGGGTCATCGCCGACTGCACGGGCGATAACGCGGGCGACTCGGTGGGCCCGAGCGCGGACGGCTTCGAGACCTACGGCGTGACGGGTGTCGCGCTGATCACGTTCATCCTGACGGCGGTGGCCGACGAAACGGTCCAGGTACAGCTGCTCGTGTGGATTTTCATGATCCGCGCGACGATGGTGGTGGCGAGCGGCTTGTCCTACCTGGTCAACAACGTCGTCATGCGCGGGAAGTACCGCGATGCGAACACGATGAACTTCGAGACGCCGCTCACCTCGCTGGTCTGGCTGACCTCGATCGTGTCGGTGCTGCTGACCTACCTGATTTCGTATCTCCTGATTCCGGAACTGGGCGACGGCACGATGTGGTGGAAGCTGTCGACCGTGATCACCTGCGGCACGCTGGCGGGTGCGATCATTCCCGAGGTCGTGAAGATTTTCACGTCCACCGAGTCATCTCACGTGCGTGAGGTCGTGACGTCGTCACGCGAAGGCGGGGCGTCGCTCAACATCCTCGCCGGCCTGGTGGCCGGAAATTTCAGCAGCTACTGGCTCGGCCTGATCATCGTGGCCTTGATGAGCATTGCCTACTGGGTGAGTCTGATGGGCTTCGATGCCCTGATGATTGCCGCGCCGGTGTTTGCGTTCGGCCTCGTGGCGTTCGGCTTTCTCGGCATGGGTCCTGTCACCATCGCCGTGGACTCGTACGGACCTGTGACCGACAATGCGCAGTCGGTGTTCGAGCTGTCGCTCATCGAGCAGATCCCGGGCATCAGGGAGGAAATCAAGCGCGACTATGGCTTCACGCCGGACTTCGCGACCGCCAAGCACCTGCTCGAGGAGAACGACGGCGCCGGCAATACCTTCAAAGCGACGGCAAAGCCCGTGCTCATCGGCACTGCCGTCGTCGGTTCGACCACGATGATTTTTTCGATTGTGGTGCTGCTGACCGCCGGTCTCACACAGAACGTGCAGAATCTCTCGATCCTTCACGCACCCTTCCTGCTTGGCCTGATCACAGGCGGGTCGGTGATTTACTGGTTCACGGGCGCGTCCACACAGGCCGTGACGACCGGCGCGTATCGCGCTGTGGAGTTCATCAAGGCGAACATCAAGCTCGATGGCGTCGAGAAGGCGTCGGTGGAGGACAGCAAACGCGTGGTTGAGATCTGCACGCAGTACGCGCAGCGTGGCATGTTCAATATTTTCCTGGCGGTGTTCTTCTCGACGCTGGCGTTCGCGTTCGTGGAGCCGTATTTCTTCATCGGCTACCTCATTTCGATCGCGCTTTTCGGATTGTTCCAGGCGATTTTTATGGCGAACGCCGGTGGCGCTTGGGATAATGCAAAGAAAGTCGTGGAAGTCGAGTTGAAAGAAAAAGGGACGCCTCTGCACGCGGCCACCGTGATTGGCGACACGGTGGGCGATCCGTTCAAGGACACTTCTTCTGTCGCCATGAACCCGATTATCAAGTTCACCACGTTGTTCGGCCTGCTTGCAGTCGAGTTGGCGGTCCAGTTGACGGCGAACCAGGGGGCGCAGGTGACGCGTCTGCTGGCGGCGCTGTTCCTGGGGGCCGCGCTCGTGTTCGTGTGGCGGTCCTTTTACGCCATGCGGATCAAGTCGGCGCACCCGGTGTGACACGGGTGTGACCGAGACCCGGAAACCGGCAGGTTTCTGCGAAGAACTAACCCTTTTTGCGGGTTGACATTGGGGGTACCGGGTCATATGATTCGCGGGTTTTCCTCAAACGGCACGGTATTTTGGCTTGTCCGGCGAAGTCGTTGCGTTGTCAGCAGCTTTGGCGGACGTGGCGACGACGGGCGGTCGGGCGAGGCCGTCTTCGAGACGCCTCGCGGTGTCCCGAGCGCAGGTCGAGGGACGCGTCAAAAAGAAGTGACGGACCAGATTCGCTTTTGCGGTGTCTAATTCGAGTGCCTGGCCCCAATGACACTCGTAGGTAGACAGCGGCGGGGAGCGGGGCGTGGCCCCACGGCAACAGAAGTAGATAATCGCCGACCCCACAAAATTCGGCAGGAGGATTGAAGTGGCACGCGAGATGTTCGGTGACGTCGTGAAACCCTCGATCTCGGTTGGGAGCAAGCAGTGGTATACGCTCCCGCTGTCGATCCTGGCCCACGTGGCAGTCATCGGTGTTCTGATTGTGATTCCTCTCCTGGCGGCCGATGTTCTGCCGACGCCGCCCTCGATGATGGCGTTCGTGTCGGCACCGCCGCCACCACCGCCGCCACCACCACCGCCGCCACCACCGCAAGCTGCGGCGCCGAAGCCGGTGATGGAGGTCAACCCGTCAGCCGCGCCCGTGCAGGCGCCTTCGGAAATCAAACCTGAGACCGGATTGAACGTCGTCGAACAGGTGGCTACCGTGTCCGGCGACATCGGCGGCGTCATCGGCGGCATCCCCGGCGGCGTGCCCGAAGCACCGCCACCGCCACCGCCGCCACCGGCGCCGGTGCGAGTGGGCGGCGCGATTCAGCCGCCGAAAAAAGTCAGAGATCAGAGTCCGGTGTACCCGCCAATCGCGCAGTCGGCGCGTGTGCAGGGCGTCGTGATTCTCGAAGCGACCATCGGCCCGGACGGCCGCGTGCAGGACGTGCGCGTCCTGCGTTCGATTCCGCTGCTCGACGCGGCGGCCATCGAGGCAGTCAGGCAATGGCAGTACACGCCGACGCTGTTGAACGGCGTGCCGGTGCCGGTCATCATGACGGTCACCGTCAATTTCACTCTGCGGTAAAGCTGTAACTGCAGGGCGGCTCTTGAGCTGCAAGACCCACCCTGCGAAATCTGGACTCTGACTAGTTGTTTATTTAAGGAGCGGACGATGGAAAGCGGTTCTCTTGACCTAATTGAAATGTGGCAACAGATGGGCTTCGTCGCGAAAGCCGTGGCCTGGATTCTCTTCTTCATGTCGATGTGGTCGATCGGCGTCGCCGTCGAGCGCATCTACACCTTCATTCAGGCGAAGAACCAGTCGAAGGTGTACGCCCCGCAAGTGGCCAAGCACCTCAAGGACGGCCGCCTGAAGGACGCCATCGCGATCTCGACCAACAAGAACTATCGTTACAGCCACCTCGCTAAAGTCGTCCTCGCAGGTCTTCAGGAATATCAGTTCCAGCAGGAAAACGCGGGCGGCCTCAGCCGCGAGGAGCTGCTCGACACCGTGCGCCGCTCGATTCAACGCGCGACCGCACTCACCGCCAACGACTTGAAGAAGGGCGTCAGCGCCCTCGCGACCATCGGCGCGACCGCGCCGTTCGTCGGACTGCTCGGCACGGTCGTCGGCGTCATCAACGCGTTCACAGGTATTGCCTCCACCGGCTCGGGTGGTATCGGCGCCGTCTCTGCCGGTATTGCAGAGGCGCTCGTCGAGACCGCGCTCGGACTGCTCGTCGCGATTCCGGCGGTGTGGTTCTACAACTACCTGACGGGCCGCATCGAGTACTTCAACGTCGAGATGGACAACTCGTCGTCGGAGCTCGTGGACTACTTCATCAAGAAGACGGCGTAGGAACTGACGCTGGAAACTAGAAACTGGAAACTAGAACCTAGAGCGCAAGCGAGGATCTAGTTTCCAGATTTCAGATTATAGATTTCAGATTCTAGATTCAGAGGAGTAACACCCATGTCAATGGATGTTGGCGGCGCAAAAGGTGGCGTCAAATCCGATATCAACGTGACGCCGCTCGTCGACGTCATGCTCGTGCTGTTGATCATCATGATGCTCGTCGCGCCGATGCTTCAGAAGGGCGTCGACGTCAAGCTGCCGCAAGCCGCGAATACCTCCGACAAGCCCGACACGCAGGGACAGACGGTCGTCGGTATCCAGGCCAACAAGCAGGTGTTCCTCAACTCGGTGCCGATTCGCCAGAGCGACCTCGGCAGCCGCGTGGCGGACCTCATGGAGACCCAGACCGAGAAAATGGTCCTCATCAAGGCTGACGTGGATGTGGACTACGCCACGGTGATGGAGACCATGGACAACCTGCGGGCGGCCGGAGTCGAGGACATGGGCCTCATCACCGACCCGAAGGCGCGCACGATGGGGGGAGGCAACTAATGACGACACACGGCCACGCCCACAAGCACTTCGGCGCAGAACAGAACGTCAAGTCGAAGAGCCTCGAAGCCAGCGCGGACATGAACGTCACGCCGATGATCGACGTGCTGCTCGTGCTCCTCGTCATCTTCATGGCGGCCCTCCCGCTGACGCAGAAAGGGCTCGACATCAACCTGCCCGCTGAGACGCAGCAGGCGCAGCAGCAGCAGGTCGACAGCAGCCAGATCGTGCTCGAGATGACTGCCGATCGTCAGATAGCGGTGAACAAGAATATCGTCACTCTCAACGAGCTCGAGACGCGGCTCCGCAGCATCTTCGAGCAGCGCCAGGAGAAGACGATGTTCATCGCCGCGGCCGGCACGCTGCGCTACGGCGAAATCGTGGATGTCATCGACGCCGCCAAGGGCGCGGGAGTCGAGAAGATCGGCATCGTCACCGAAGGCATGCGCAGAGCTGCCGGCGTGCAAACGGGTAACTAGCAGGTAGTGTCCGGTATGTAGTGTCCGGCTTCAGCCGGACTCTCGAACCGATTGAAGGCCGCTACGCGAAAGCGTGGCGGCCTTTTTTTTGCGCTGCCGGCTGTGCGTTGGAAGTCGGGGAGCGTCTACTCGAAGAGCTTCGCGACGTAGGTGCGCTCCTCGCGGCCGAACCACGGTGGCCCACCGGTGGCCGCGTTTTCCACGACGCGTTGTGGCTGCGACGTGGCAGGAATCGTCGTGTGGCACCGCGGATCACTCAGAATCCATTTCAATAGAGCCTGAGCCCATGTGACGACGCCGAAGGTGCGCAGCGGTCCAAGCTCGGACTGCTGCGGCGGACGCCGAAACAGGCCGCCTTCGCCGAACGGACGCATCACGACGACGCCCAGCCCGAGCTCGGCCGCGAGAGGGAGAATCGTGCGCTCCACCTCGCGCTCGCGCGGATTGTAGGGTACCTGGATGGCGCCGATCCGGCCAGTCTTCATCACGGTCGCGAGCTCGCCGAATGCGCTCGGACTGTAATGCGTCGCGCCGATGACACCGATTCGGCCGGCGTCCCGCTCTGCCTCGAGCATGGGCAGGTGATCGCGCCATTGCGCCAGATTGTGAATTTGATACAGGTCGATGCGACGGTCGAACAGACGCATCGCACGATCGACCTGGCGGCGTCCTTCGGCGGCAGATGAAGCCCAGACCTTCGTGGCGATAAGCGCATTTGCTCGACGGGGCCCCAGCGCCTCGCTCAGCACGCGTTCCGCTTCGCCGTACATCGGCGACGAATCGAAGAGGTTCGCGCCAGACGCCAGCGCCTCGTCGACGACGGCGTGGATGCCGCTCTTCGAGGCGTCCCCGCGCACATCGAATGTGCGCCACGTGCCCAGACCGACGACCGGCACGTCGAGGTCGCTCGCACCCAGTCGTCTACGCTCCATAAAAAAATAGGGCGGGTCTTAAAAAAAAGTAGGGCGGGTCTTGAACGACAAGACCCGCCCTATGCCGTGCTAATCCCTAATCCCTACGAGCGTCAGTTGGCTCCGGATGCCTGTTTCTTCTTCAGTCCGACAGCCTTCTCTTGCAGCTGCTGGGCTTCGTTCAGAAGCTGCTTCTGACGTCCGGCATCCTTCGTTTCCATTGCCGCTTCGATTCTGAGCAGCAGGCCGCGATAGGTGAGCGCCTCGACGTAATCGGGGTTCAATGCGAGCGCCTTGTCGACGGCCGTAAGACCGCTCTTTACGAACTCGCGCTTCTGGGCGTCGTTCAGGCGGGTGTTCCGGTAGGCTTCATCCCAGTAATACGTCGCGACGGCGTAGTGGGCTTCCGGGTTGTTCGGCTCGAGCTCTGAGCGCTGCTGAACGGCGGCGATGAGCTTGTCGAACTCGCCCTGGCGCTGGTAGAAGCCCGCGAGCTGCTGATAGACCGCGGCCTCTTTGGGCTTGGCCTCGCGCGCCTTCGCGAGCTGCCCTTCGGCTTCGTCGATGTTGCCGGCGTCCTCGTAGATCTTCGCGAGCGCGAAGTAATTCGTGGTGTCGGCTGGATCGAGTTGAATCATCTGCTGGACGATGGGTTCAGCCTGCGTCGGATCGTCGAGCTTGTCCGGGCCGTAGGCGTTCACCAGGTAATCCAGCGACAACTTCTTCATCTTCGGGTCGGTTTCTTTCTGGGCCGCGAGCTTGTAGTTCTCGATCGCCTTGGTGAGCAGCGCATCGTTGTCGGCCTCGCCCTTGCGCGCTGGCTTGTACTGGTTGTCGAGACTGTTCGCGAGGTAGAAATAGGCATGCACCAGATTGGGATCGCTGTCGGTGCCAGGTTGCGCCACGACCTCCTGGTAATGCGCCGCGGCTTCAGCGTAGTTTTGCGCCTGATAGGATGTGTTGGCGTCCTTGAACGCCTTCTTTGCCTGAAGATTCCCCAGCTGGCCGCAGGCCGACAACGCCACCGCTGCGATGATGGCAGTTGAGGCCAGAATCGCCTTACTTCGCACGCGCATCAGATCCCCCTTCAATTTCGAAAACCGCGGGAATTTTGGAGAAAAACCCGCCAAGTATATGAACGCCGAAAAGCCAAGTCAAGGATGCTTTAGAATGTCCTAAATATCTGCCGATACTGTAGGTTAGACACCGTTCCCGGCAGTTTAGTTCTCAAAAAAACGGCATAGGCCCAGATAACGGCATGATTAGGTTCGAAGACCTTCTCGAGCAGGTGAGGACGTATACCTCGGACGAGGAACGGGAGTTCCTTCGCCGGGCCTACGTGTTTTCCGCCCTCGAACATAAGGGTCAGGTCCGGCATTCAGGGGAGCCCTACCTGGTGCACCCGCTCGAAGTGGCCAGCATTCTGGCCGAAATGCGCCTCGACCCGGTCGCCATTGCCGCCGGCCTGCTCCACGACGTCGTCGAGGACACCCTGACGACCATTGAAAAGATCCAGGAGCACTTTGGCCCAGAAGTGGCCCACGTCGTCGAGGGCGTGACCAAGATCAGCGCGATACCGTTCTCGTCGAGCGAAGAGCGGCAGGCCGAAAACTTCCGCAAGATGCTCCTGGCGATGGTCGACGACATCCGCGTCATCCTCGTCAAGCTGGCCGACCGGCTGCACAACATGCGCACCCTGTCGCATATGCCCGAGGATCGGCAGATCCGGACCGCGCAGGAAACGCTCGACATCTACGCGCCGATCGCAAACCGGCTCGGCATGAGCAAGATTAAGAACGAGCTCGAGGAGCTGTCGTTCAAATATCTCGACTCGGCCGGGTATCAGGCCCTCACGGCGAAGGTGGAGGGTAAGCGGAAGGCGGCTGAGCTCGAAATCGACTATCTGAAGAAGACCATCACCGCCAAACTGAGCGAGGCGCAGGTTCCAGTGAAGCAGGTGGATGGGCGCCTCAAGCGTCTCTATAGCATCAACCAGAAGCTCAAACGCCAGCGAATCGAGCTCGACCAGGTCTACGATTTCGTGGCCCTGCGCATCATCACCGACAGCGTAAAAGACTGTTATGCCGCCCTCGGCATCATCCACCAGACGTGGTCGCCCGTGCCGGGGCGCATCAAAGATTTCATCGCCATGTCCAGGCCGAACGGCTATCAGTCGCTGCACACTTCGGTGATCAGCGAGCGCGGTGTGCCGTTCGAGGTACAGATTCGTACCGAGGAGATGCATCGCCACGCGGAGGAGGGCATTGCCGCCCACTGGAAATACAAGGAAGGGCGCATCGGCGATCATCGCGACGAACGGCACTTCCAGTGGCTTCGGCAGCTTCTGGAAGTCCAGCAGGAAGTGCGCGACCCGCACGAGTTCATCCAGAACCTGAAAGTCGACCTGTATCCCGAAGAGGTGTACATCTTCACCCCGAAGGGGCAGGTGAAGGGGTTTCCGCGCGGGGCGACGCCCATCGATTTCGCGTACGCGATTCACACCGATATCGGCCATCAGTGCGTCGGCGCGCGCGTGAACGGCAAGATGGTGCCCCTGCGTACGCGGTTGCGCAACGGCGACATCGTCGAGATCGTCACCAACGCGGGCCACAAACCGAGCCGCGACTGGCTCAACTTCGTCGTCACGGCGAGGGCACGGAACAAGATCAAGCACTTCGTTCAGGCCGAAGAGCGCGCGCGCAGCGTCGAGCTCGGCAGACGGCTGCTCGAGAAAGAAGCCCGGCGCTTCGATCTGAACCCGGCGACGCTGTTCGACAGCGACGTCTTCAAGAAACTGGCGGGCGATTACGGCTCGAGCGACGAGATTTTCGCCGAAATCGGCTACGGGAAGGTCGCGCCGAGAAAACTGCTCATAAAGCTGGTACCGCAGGACCAGCTGAAGGAGAAGCCGCCGGAGAGTGGCGTGGCCTCCGTCGTGCGCAAGGTGCTCGGCGTGGGCGCCTCGGCTGGCGAAGACAAGATCAAGGTGAGCGGCATCGACGACTTGATGGTCGTGCGCGCCCGCTGCTGCAATCCGATTCGCGGTGAGAAGATCGTCGGCTACATCACGCGCGGCAAAGGCGTGTCAGTGCACTCGGCATCGTGTCCGAACGTGATGAATCTCCTGTACGACCCCGAGCGTCGCATCGACGTCGAATGGGACACCGCCGCCGACGCGTCGCGCTACATCGTCAGGCTGACAATGCAGGTGGAAGATCGCCAGGGTATTCTCGCCGACGTCAGCTCGCGCATCGCCGCCATCAACACGAACATCACCAACGTCGAAGCGACGGGCGCGGACAGCGATCATCTCGGGCGCATCAACATGGCGGTCGAGATCAAGGACGTGAAGCACCTCGAGAAAGTGATCAAGCTGCTCCGCGGGGTCGAAGGTGTGCTCGACGTGGAACGATCAGCCGCGCGTCCGTGATCGTCGCCGGCAAAACACCCGGATCACTTCCCTTCGTGACCTTGGTGATCGATGTTTTTGTCGTCAGCCCAGGAACGCGATCACGTCAACTTCGATGCGTGCGTCGCGCGGTAGGCGTGCGGCCTGGATGGTCGAGCGGGCGGGCTGAGGTGCCGTGAAAAACGTCGCGTACACCTCGTTCATGGCGGAAAAATCCCCAAGGTCGGCGAGATAGACGGTGGCGCGCACGACCTGCTGGAACGAAGCGCCGCCAGCCTGAAGAATCGCGCCGATGTTGTCGAACGCGCGCCGGGTCTGGTCGGCGATGTTCCCGCCAACGAGCTCGCCCGTAGCCGGGTCGATTGGCACCTGACCCGAGACGAACAGAAACTGGCCGGCCCGGATTGCCTGAGAGTACGGCCCGAGCGCCTTCGGGGCCGATCCAGTCGTGACGGCAGAGAGCATCGCTAGGCGGCTTTGGTGACTTTATTGGAACGCAGGCAGCGGGTGCAGACGCGAATGCGGCGGATGCCACCGTTGATCATCGCGCGGACGACCTGCAGGTTGGGCTCGAACCGCCGCGCACGCACGTTGTGCGCATGGCTGACCGTCCGACCCACCACAGGCTTCTTCCCGCAAACCGCACAACTCTTGGCCATTACTTCCTCCAGAAGGAACCCTGAATTATACCGTAAAGCCTACGGAATAATGATGGACGAGGCCGGGGCGGGCTTGACGTCGTGCTGCTCCGCACCCTCCGGTGGGGCCAGCACGCGAGCGAACAACTGCTGCAATTCACTTGGTCCCGCCGAAGTGCCGTTTTTCTGAGCGTAGGCGGCTGTCATCTGCGCGGCCTGTTCGATGCGACGCAGTGCAATGGCTGCATCGCGTTCGAGGGCCGATCCGGCATTTTTTACCACCTCGTCGACCATGGCCTTCAATTCGGTCATCAGTCGGGAAGCGACCGCCGACGTGGGGCGATGCTCGTACAGGATTCCGCGTCCGGCTGTCTCGAGCGTCGATGCCAAGGCTCCCGCCGCCTGCGCGATGTCGTCATCCACGAGACTCTGAAGCGGCTCGGCTTGATGCCGCGAGGTGAGCGCGGCCAGCATCAGAAAGAGCCTCGCCTGGCGCTCGGACAGGCCCTGCAGAAGGGGAAGGACCATCGCGCGGTCCATCTCCAGCTGGCGCTGCACGATTGCGGGCGGATGATGTCGTGCGGACGACAGGTACCCGCAGTCCGCCGGGCATTTGATTTCGACCAGACGTTTCGTACCGCAACAAACCGCGCAAATGTCACGGCCGAGCGCGGGACACGCGCGCCGGGACTTCCGCTGGTTGCAAACGGGACACAGCATGGTGTGGCAAACCGTCCTGAGTAGGCTAAAAGATTATTGTCCTCTATTAACGACCTTGTCGCCTGATGTCTTCAAACCGAACCGCACCGGCCCGTCCGGCGTCTAATCATTTACGAGTCGCGAAATCCTGCCACGCTGGCGGAACGAGACTCTGTAAATCGAGTGTGATGAACGAGATAAACGCAGGCAGGCCTGGGGACTGGAGCCCGTAGCTGGGCCCGACCGTACCGGTTTTTTCCCATCCCCGCCCTTTTTTTCCTGCGAAAGTCCCGCGATCCTCTCGGCCATTCCGGCAATGTCTGGTGGGCATTCAATTTGCAATAGGCGCCAGAACGACGGATTCGACGAATGGCTAGATTTGAGACAACGGCGGAAGGAGTCGGAATCATGAAGACGACGACAGGCAAAACAACCTCCTCAATGAACGAGGCCCGCTATTCCGACCTGCGGCGGATGCTCGAGGAGCGTCGAAAAGAGATCCTGAGCGAGGTGCAAGGTCGCATTCGAGATCAGCGAGAGGCCGATGCGTGGGGCAAGGTGCACGAGGTCCTGGACGCCGGCGAAAGTTCCGAGGCGGATATTCAGGAAGACATCGAGTTCGCGTTGATCCAGATGAAGACGGAGACGCTCACGAAAATCAGTGATGCGCTGAAGCGTCTCGAGGAAGGCACCTACGGATACTGCGCCGACTGCGGCGGAGAGGTTTCGGATAAGCGCCTTCGCGCCCTGCCCTTCGCGGTGCGTTGTAAGGACTGCGAAGAAGGCCGGGAAATGGCGGTCGAACGCGAAAAGGTCCTTGCGCAGAAGCGCAATGGCCCCTCGTTCTTCTTTGGAGATATGTCGAGCTAGAACGGCGTCCCTCATACAGGCTCCGCCGTATACGGGCGGGGCCTGTGTCCCGCCCCGCACTAAAGAAATACGAACAGTAATAAACTGCACCTACGGGGGTTGTTGCCATGAGCCGTGAAGAGGAACGTCTCGACATCGGCGATGCGTCCGCGGACCATCCGGTCGCCATACCGAGCGAGCTGCCGATTCTGCCGCTGCGCGACACGGTGTTGTTTCCGAATTCGTTTCTGCCGCTCGCCGTGGCCCGCGAGAGCTCCGTTCGTTTGATCGAGGAGGCCATCAGCGGAAGCAAGCTCGTCGGGGTGTTTACCCAGCGCGATGCGGCCGTCGAGGAGCCGACGCAGGCCGATCTTCACCGGATTGGTACGGCCACGCACATCCACAAGATGTTCAAGCTGCCCGATGGCAGCCTGCGCCTCATCGTCCAGGGGCTGTCGCGGCTGCAGCTGGAGTCGGTGACGGCCGTCCGCCCGTACCTCCGCGCTCACGTGAATCCGGCGGACGATACGATTCGCGACGAAGATCGCCTCGAAATTGACGCGCTCCAGCGAAACATCAAGACCAACTTCCAGCACGTGGTTTCGCTGTCGCCGCTGCTCTCGGACGATTTGCAGGCGCTGGCGATGAACATCACCGAGCCCGGACGCCTGGCCGACTTCATCGCGTCGAGCCTGGCCACACTCACCACGTCGGTGAAGCAGGAAGTGCTCGAGACCGTCGACGTGCGCGCGCGCCTCGATCTCCTCAACCGGCTGCTCATCAAGGAAGCCGAAGTTCTGGAGCTTGGCTCGAAGATTCAGTCGCAGGTGCAGTCGGAAGTCGGCAAGAACCAGCGGGAGTACTTCCTGCGCGAGCAGATGAAGGCTATTCAGAAGGAACTTGGCGAGGGCGACGATCAGACGAAGGAAATCGAGGAGCTCCGCGAGAAGATCGAGGCCGCCGGCATGCCCGAGGGCGTGAAGAAGGAAGCCAAGCGCGAGCTCGATCGCCTGTCGAAAATGCCTGTCGCCGCGGCGGAGTACACCGTCTCGCGCACCTATCTCGACTGGCTCATCGCGCTGCCCTGGGCGAAGCGAACCGACGAAGTCATCGATCTGGCCCGTACAAAAGCCGTGCTCGACGCCGATCACTCGGGCCTCGAGAAAGCGAAAGATCGCATTCTCGAGTACCTCGCGGTGCGGAAGCTCAACCCGACGATGAAGGGGCCGATCCTGTGCTTCGCGGGCCCTCCCGGAGTCGGGAAGACGTCGCTGGCCAAGTCGATTGCCAATTCCCTGGATCGGAAGTTCGTGCGCGTGTCGCTTGGCGGCATGCGCGATGAGGCGGAAATCCGCGGACATCGGCGGACGTATATCGGCGCGCTGCCGGGGCAGGTCATTCAGGGTCTGCGTCGCGCGGAGTCGAAGAACCCGGTCTTCATCCTCGATGAGATTGACAAGCTCGGATCCGACTTCCGCGGCGATCCCAGCTCGGCGCTCCTCGAAGTGCTCGACCCGGAACAGAACAACTCGTTCCGCGATCACTATCTCGACGTGCCGTTCGACTTGTCAGAAGTGCTCTTTGTGACCACGGCGAACGTGCTCGACACGATTCCGCCGCCACTCCGCGACAGAATGGAGGTGCTCGAGCTGCCGGGTACACCGAAGAGGAGAAGCTCAAGATTGCCCAAGAGCACCTCATCGCCAAGCAGATCACGAACCATGGGCTGACGCCCGAGATGGTGACCTTCACTGACGAAGCGATCCGCCTCGTAATTCGCGGCTACACCCGGGAGGCGGGGGTCCGCAACCTCGAGCGCGAGATCGCGTCGCTCATCCGCAAGATCGCACGGCGCCGCGCCGAAGGAAAGGAAGAGGCTGTCACCCTGACGCGCGACACGGTGGTCGAGCTGCTCGGTGCGCCACGCTACCTCGACGAGGAAATCGAGGAGCGGACGAAAAACCCGGGTGTCGCCATCGGCATGGCGTGGACGCCTGTCGGTGGAGAAGTCCTGTTTATCGAGGCGTCGCGCATGACGGGTGGCGGGACGCTGACGCTGACCGGGCACCTCGGCGACGTGATGAAGGAATCGGCGAGAGCCGCGCTCTCGTGGTTCAGGGCTCACGCCTCGCAGTTCAACGTGGATCCGGACTTCTACAAATCATCCGAAATCCACCTGCACGTGCCGTCCGGCGCCATTCCGAAGGACGGTCCATCGGCGGGCGTCACGATGGCCGTGGCGCTGGCCTCGGAGCTCACAGGCCGGCCGGTGCGCGGTGATATCGCGATGACCGGAGAAATCACGCTGTCGGGCCGGGTGCTGCCGGTTGGCGGCATCAAGGAAAAGGTCCTCGCCGCGCGGCGGCTCGGCGTGAAGGAGATCATTCTGCCCAGGCAGAACGACAAGGACGTCAAGGAGGACCTCAACGAGGAACTTCGCCGCGATCTGACGATTCACCTGGTCTCGACCATCGACGAGGCGGTATTGCTTGCCCTGACGGCGCCGACGACGAAACACCGGGAGCGGAGAACACAGACGAGGGTGCAGGGGGCTGTGCAGTAGCTGGAAACGTGTCAGGGCAGATGCGGTGCAGGGACCACGCTCTCTGATTACAGGAGCGTCAAGCCAACCGCCGTTTTCATGTCGCAGATCTCACCTCTTCTGACCATATCGCGCACTTCCTGAACAGAAAATTCCTGCACGTTCAGAATCTCGTCGGGGTCCTGGTGAGGTGCCGCTTCGTCCGGCCGGCGATCGCGCAGCTCGGTCAGCAGAAAAAAATTCATCTCTTCATCGCAAAAGCCGGGTGACGGGAAAAAGCTCGCGAGTTTCTGCGCCTTGCCGGCGATCCTGCCGACCTCTTCATGGCACTCGCGCCGCGCCGCCGCCTCGAGGCTCTCGTTGGGCTCGAGGGTGCCGGCCGGCAGTTCCCATAACCACTTGTCGACGACGTAGCGATATTGCCGAACGAGCAGAATGCGGTCGGGCGAGGTCATCGGCAGCAGTACGACAGACCCGCGATGCCGCACGACTTCCATCTTGACGATGCGCCCGTCTGGATAGGCGACGTGATCGACAGTGATGTTCAACACGCGTCCTTGGTAGATGACGTCCGAATGTGTCACGTCAGGGTGTGTTTCGCTCATAGTCTTCCGGCAGGATGAGATCGAGTACGGACTGAAGATCGTGTGGGAGCGGCGCCTCGAACTCCATCTTACGTCCGTCCGCGGGATGGTGAAACACGAGACGGCCTGCGTGTAGAAACGGCCTGTCGAGCGCCAGAAGCGGCCTCAGGTCGCCCGGGACTCGCCGGCGCAGTCCGCCGTACACCGAGTCGCCGACTATGGGGTGACCGATCTCGCTGAGATGAACGCGAATCTGATGCGTGCGGCCGGTCGCGATTGCGACGTGGATGAGCGAGACGCCCGGCATCTGCAGCGCGGCCGTCACGCGGGTTGCAGCCGACCGCGCGCGCCGCGCACGCGCCGACATCCTCTTGCGGTCGGCCGGGTCGCGTCCGATCGGCAGGTCGATGCGCCGCCCTGCCTGGACGACGCCCCACACCAGCGCGACGTATTCTTTCTCGACCTCGCGGTCGTGGAACTGCCGCGCCAGCTCCGTGTGCGCCCGGTCATTTTTCGCAATCACCATCAGTCCCGACGTGCCGCGATCGAGACGATGCACGATCCCCGGCCTCAGCTCTCCGCCGATACCGCTAAGGTCGGTCACCTCGTGCAGCAGCGCGTTCACCAGCGTCCCCTGCGCATGTCCTGCGGCGGGATGCACGACCATCCCCGCCGGCTTGTTGACGACAACCAGATCCGAGTCCTGATAGACGATGTCGAGGTCCAGGTCTTCGGGCTGCGGGGCTGCGCCCGTGGGCTCGGGAATCTCGACAGCGATGA
Organism: Vicinamibacterales bacterium; assembly: GCA_963782595.1. Lineage (GTDB taxonomy): Bacteria > Acidobacteriota > Vicinamibacteria > Vicinamibacterales > JAMQPK01 > JAMQPK01. The sequence continues at coordinate 1,431,917 of CAWAKJ010000001.1, forward strand.
CATCGCCCGCGCGGACGACGCGATTGGCCGGGACGGCCTGACCGCCGACGGTGACCTTCCCGTCCTTGATGAGTCTCTGGATCTGCGATCGCGACTGGCCGGCCAGCACGCTCGTCAGATAGCGATCGATGCGGATGCCGGCCTCTTCGGCGGAAACGTTCAGATCGTGGCGCGAAGACATGGTCGGACTTGCCGGGTCATCGTCGGTAGGGCGGGTCCTGCTTTTGGACCCGCCGTAATCGCCGGCCTACCGTTCACGCCGCGCGCCGTGCGGCTTTCGCCGGCTCGGGTGTGAAGCGCTTCCGGAGGTATAAGAGCATCGCAAGGCTGAGCGGCGCGAGAATGAGCGAGATGAACTGCGACGTCGAGAGCCCCATCACGAAGCCCCGCTCGTCGGCGCGGTAGAACTCGATGATGAACCGGGAGACCGCGTAGAGGAACATGTAGCCCCAGAACGTCCGGCCCGGAAACGGCTGGCCTTTTCGCTCGGTGACGAGCAGAAAAATCAGGATGAGCAACTCGGCGCCCGCTTCGTACACCTGCGTCGGGTGCAGCGGCACGTTCAGTGGCGTCCCGACGTTGGCGGCCGCAAACGGGTCGGTAAAGGTCACGGCCCATGGCATGTTGGTCGGGCGGCCGTAGCAGCAACCTGCCATGAGACAACCGAGTCGACCGATGACGTGGCCCAGCGCGATGCCCGGCGCGAACATGTCGCACGTCGTCCAGAACGGCAGCTTGTGACGGCGGATATACCAGAAGGCGACCAGCGTGGCGGTGATGAGCCCACCGTAAAAGACGCCACCCGATCGCGCGAGCACGAGAATTTCGTCTGGATTGTTGCGGAAGTAGTTGAAGTTGACGACGAGCAGCAGGAGCTTCGCTCCGACGAGCGCCGCGATGACGATGTACACACCGAGATCGAGGAGCCGTCCCGCGTCGAGGCCGGCTTTACGCCCGCGGACGATCGCGAGCTGCAGCCCAGCCAGGTAGGCGGCCGCCAGCATCACGCCGTACGTGTAAATCGTCAGCGGGCCGATGCCGAAGATCTCTGGAATTTCAAACAGTCTCGGGTACACGCCCTGCTCCCAGTACGTCCAGCAGCATCAACACCACGCCAACTGTAATCGCGGAGTCGGCGACATTGAAAGCCCAGAAATGCACGCCACGCCAGTACACGTCCGCGAAATCCAGGACATAACCCATCGTTGCCCGATCGATCAGGTTCCCGATGGCGCCGCCGAGGATCAGGGCGAGGCCGTAGCGCGCCATTCGCTGCGAAGCGGGCAGCGTCAGCGCATAGCTGGCGACCGCACCGAGAGCAATCAGGGCGACCAGCACCATGACCGCCGGCTTGTAGGCGAAATCCACGCTGTTGAGCATGCCGAACGCCGCCCCAGTATTGCGCACGTGCGTCAGATCGAAAAAACCCGGTATCACGGTCACGCTTTCGTGCAAGGGCAGCTGCGCCCTGACCAGAGCTTTCGTGATCTGATCGAGCACAACCACGCCCGCAACGATCAGAAGATCCGGGGCTCGGTTCGGCCGGCGCGAGCGCGCCGGCTGAGCCGGCGTAGCAGGGTCAAGCATCACGGGCTTACGCCCTTCGACGAACTCAGGGCGTCCTGAGCTTGCCGAAGGACGGTTTCGGCGAGGGCATCCTGGCAGCGCTCACAGATGCCAAGCCGCGCAGGATCGGAAGAGACGCTGGCGACGTACCGCCAGCAGCGCTCGCACTTCACGCCTGGTGCGCGATCGATCGAGATCTCCAGTGCGGCATCTGCCGTCCCATCCCGCACCTCGACCTCAGAAACGATGAAGAGCATCGGAAGGTGCGACTGATTCGCCTTCAGCAGTTCCAGATCCTGTCCGGAGGCAGTCAGGATTACCTTCGCCTGGAGCGAGCTGCCGATCTGTTTGTCCTTTCGCAGAGGCTCGATGCGTGCCAGAACCTGATCGCGGATGGCAATCAGCCGCTCCCAGCGCGCCATCAGCGAAGGATCGGTCAGTCGATCGAGCGACGGCGTATCGGGAAATAGGGCCAAATGCGCGGAGTCCTCACGAGGGCCGGGCAAATACCCCCAGAGTTCGTCGCACGTGAATGAGAGGATGGGCGCAAGCAAGCGCGCGAGGCCATCGGCCATCACGTACATCGCTGTCTGGGCCGACCGCCGCTCTCTCGCTCCTGGAGCAAATGTGTACAAACGGTCTTTCGAGACGTCTGCATAGAACGCGCTCAGGTCGACGGTCGTGAACGCGTTGACCGCCTGAAAAATCGTGCTGAAATCGTAGTCGTCGTACGCGCGGAGGGTCTGCCTGGCCACGGCGCCATAGCGGGCCAGAATGTACTTGTCCACGGCCTCGAGCGTGTCGAGTGGCAGACCATCGCGTGATGGGTCGAAGTCGTACAGATTCATGACGAGATACCGGAGCGTGTTCCGGATCTTTCGGTACGCCTCGGCGGCCCTGGTGAGAATCTCCTTGCTTACGCGGATGTCCTCCCAGTAATCGCTCATGGCGGCCCAGAGCCTGAGCACGTCAGCGCCACTCTGCTTGATGACATCCTGGGGCGCGACGACGTTGCCGATGGACTTCGACATCTTCTGCCCATCGACGTCGATGACAAAACCGTTGGTGACGACTTGACGATACGGCGGGCGGCCTCTCGTGCCCAGACCGAGCAGCAGGGAGCTCTGGAACCAGCCGCGGTGCTGGTCGCTGCCTTCGAGGTAGATGTCGGACGGCCAGGTCAGTTCGGGACGCACGGAAAGCACGGCCTCGTGGCTCGATCCGGAGTCGAACCAGACGTCGAGGATGTTCATCTCCTTCTCGAACGCCGTCCCGCCGCACTTTGGACAGGCCAGCCCCGAGGGAAGGAAATCTTCCACCGGCCGCTCGTACCACGCGTCGGCGCCATGAGCCTCGAACACTCTTGCGGCATTCTCGACGAGCGCCGGCGTCGTGATCGCCTCACCACACTTCGTGCAGTCCAACGCGGGAATCGGGACACCCCACACGCGCTGGCGCGAGATGCACCAGTCCGGCCGGCTCGACACCATGTTGTAGATGCGGTCGTGTCCCCACGACGGAATCCACTTGACGTCGTTGTCGATGGCGGTCAACGCGGCGTTGCGGAGTGTTTGCGGCGGCTGCCCGGCGACACCGATTACCGGCGCGCCGTCCATCCGGATAAACCACTGGGAAGTTGCCAGAAAAATCACAGGGTTATGGCACCGCCAGCAGTGCGGGTACTGATGGGAAAAATTCGACCGATGCAGCAGCCGGTTGCGTTCCTTGAGTGCGCGCTCGACGCTCGCGTTCGCGTCGAACACGCGCTGCCCGGAGAACAGCTCGACCGTATCCAGGAAATGACCGCTTGGCCCCACCGGGGCATAGATCTCGAGTCCGTACTTCTGGCCGGTCAGGAAGTCGTCGGCGCCGTGACCCGGGGCGGTATGGACGGCCCCTGTGCCGGCGTCGAGCGTCACGTAGTCGGCAAGCACGCCAATGGAATCGCGGGCGTACAGAGGATGCCGGAAGCGGATCGTCTCGAGCTGTGCCCCCTTCATTTTCGCGATCGGTGGACCGAAGGTTAGTCCGGTCGCTTCGGCCACGCGCGGCGCCAGAGCTTCCGCCATGATGATGGCGCGGCCGTCAACGTCGTAGGCGGCGTAATCGAACTCGGGATGAAAGGCGATCGCGAGGTTTGAGGGAATGGTCCACGGTGTGGTCGTCCAGATGACGACCGACACATCGCGGTTCGCGAGGCCCGGCACGCGCGACACGAGCTCGGTCTGGCTCTGAGGGGCAAGTGGAAACTCGACGTAGATCGACGGCGACACGTGGTCGGCGTACTCGACTTCGGCTTCGGCGAGCGCGGTGCGGCAATGGATACACCAATGCACCGGCTTCTTGCCCTTGTAGACGAGCCCCTTTTCGACAAAGCGGCCGAACGTCCTGGCAATCGCCGCCTGATATCGGAAATCCATCGTCAGGTACGGCTGATCCCACGTACCGAGAATCCCGAGTCGCTGAAACTGCTCTGTCATGGTGCCGATAAAGCGCTCGGCATAGGCGCGGCACGCGCGGCAGAACTCGACCGCCGTCATGTCCCGCTTCTTCGGACCAAGCTCCTTGTCGACCTTCAGTTCAATCGGCAGGCCGTGGCAGTCGAACCCGACCACGTACGGCGCGTCGTATCCGGACATCGACTTCGACTTGACGATCAGTTCTTTGAGAATCTTGTTCAGCGCGGTGCCGATGTGAATGCTCCCGCTCGTGTAGGGCGGCCCATCATGCAGCACGAACTTGGGAGCCCCGGCGCGGGCCGCGCGCAGCTTGCCGTACAGGTCCATCGCGTTCCAGCGGGCGAGCATCTGCGGCTCGGTCGTCGGCAGATTCGCCTTCATCGGAAAGTCGGTGCGAGGCAGGTTCAGCGTGTCTTTCCAGTCGGACATGGAAAGGCAAATTGTACTTCACTAACGGCTTAGGCAGAGAGACGGGGGAGTCCTGGTCAGGGCAAATGGCAGATGGCGGATGGCAGATGCGTACTCTCTGCCATCATCCCTCTGCCCTCTGCCATATCAGCGAAGAGGGTCTACGGCTCCCAGATCTTGACGACGAAGTTGCCGCTGTTGTCGTGGACATGGTCGTCGTTGACGCCGAGAGACAATCGGCCGCCGTCCGGCATGTCCAAGGCTTTGGCCGTATCACCGATGGAGAACGGCTGCCCGTTGCCCACCCGTCCGATGAGCGCACCGGCCGGAATCGTCGGAATCGGCGCCTTGTCGTTGTGCCGCAAGCTCATGGCGCCGGAGGCGTAAGCGACGTCGTCGCCGTTGAAGCTGAGCCGAATTTCGCCCGACGGCTCGAAGCGCAGGTACTGCCCTCGACGCACGGTGATGCCGGTGTTGGTCCACACCACATTGGAGGGCACCACAACCGACCGCGCATTTGGCGGCGCGGTAGAGCGCCTTTCCGGCTTTTGATCCGGGTTCGTGATGGACGGCTGCTTCGGCATCACCGTGGCAGATTGGGCGAAGGCCTGCGCAGCGCCTGACACGAGTATTCCAACCATGACGGGAATGAGGAAAAGCCTGCGCATGACGTCCTTCATTATGCGAATCCGTCCGTACGGAATGCAACGACCTTGCCAGCGGGCGACGATAAAAATGCGCATTTCCTTAATGAATCGCGCTGTTCAGAGGGCCAGGCCCACCAGAGGCGGCCGGTATAATGGACAGCACTATGACATCGACCGTTCTCGACAACGGGCTCAAAGTGCTGGTGCACGAGGTGCACACTGCGCCGCTCGCGTCGGTCTGGTGCTGGTACAAAGTGGGATCCAAAGACGAGGTGACCGGCCTGACCGGTGTTTCACACTGGGTCGAGCACATGAACTTCAAGGGGACCACCAACATCCCGCGCGACCAGGTGAAGGGCATCATCGAGAAGTTTGGAGGCAGCTGGAACGGGTACACCTGGATCGATGAGACGACCTACATGGAAACCGCGTCGACCGCCGGTCTCGACCGCATGCTGTTCATCGAAGCCGAGCGGATGGCGAACTGTCTCTACGATCCCGACGATTGTGAATCGGAGCGCACGGTCATCATTTCCGAGCTCCAGGGCGGCGAAAATGATCCGGACACGCTGCTCGAGCAGGAGGTGATCGCCGCCGCCTACAAGGTGCACCCATATCGTCACCCGACGATCGGATGGCTGTCCGATCTCCAGACGATGACGCGAGACGATCTCTACCAGTACTACCGGCGGAACTACATTCCGAACAACGCCACCGTCGTCGTGGTCGGCGACGTCGAGACCGACGACGTGCTGCGGCGGGTCGAAACGCAGTTCGGTGGCATTCCCTCAGGTCCGACGCCACGTCGCGTGCGCGTCGTCGAGCCAGAGCAGCTCGGCGAGCGGCGCGTGGAAGTATCACGGCCGGGCACCACGGCTTATCTGAAGCTTGCGTACCGTGCGCCTGCCGTCGGCGATCCCGACTTCTTTCCGATGCTCGTGCTCGACGCGATTCTGACCGGCGCAAAGGGAATCAACCTGTGGTCCAGCTTCCGCACGGCGCCGCCGCAGCGAAGTGCGCGACTCTATCGCGCGCTGGTCGAGCGCCGGCTCGCGTCGAATATCGGCGCCGGACTGCTGCCGACCGAGCACCCATTTCTGTATCTGATTTCCGCCACGGCCATGGAGGGCGTGGGCCTGCAGGACGTGGAGGCGGCTGCCACTGAAGCGCTCGGCGATGTGGGCAGGAACGGCATCAGCGAGCGCGAGCTCGCGAAGGCGAGAAACCAGTTGCGCGCGCGTCTGGTGTTCGAAAACGACAGCGTGACGAATCTCGGACATCAGCTCGGATACTTTCAGACCGTTGCCAGTCTCGACGTCTACCAGGAGGCGGCCGCGCGCATTGCCGCCGTGACACAGGCCGAAGTGAATCACGCGGCGAAGAGCTATCTCCGAACCGATCAACGGACTGTCGGTTGGTTCAACCCGTCCGGCGGAGCTGAAGAATGACGACAGCTCTTCAGAAAGGTCTGGCGGCGACCAGGCACGAGCTGAACAACGGCGCCGTCATCATCTCGAAAGAAGCGCACACCGTGCCTGCCGTCACGCTCCAGGTGGGCGTGCGTGCGGGAAGCATCTACGACGCAGATCGACTGCTTGGGCTGAGCCATCTCACTTCCCGGGTGCTCGACCGGGGCACCCAGCGCAGGAGCAGCGAAGACATCGCCGAGGCGCTCGACGAACGAGGAGTGTCGCTGAGCGTTGGCGCGAACCGTCACGTGATGACGGTGAGCTGCACGTGTCTGTCTGAAGATTTCGAGGCGATGCTCGAGCTGATCGGCGACATCGTGATGCAGCCGGCGTTTCCGCTGGAGGAAATCGAGAAGCGCAAAGGCGAGGTGCTGAACGCGATCCGCCAGGACGAAGACAGTCCCGCCGCGACAGCGATGCTGGCCCTGTTCGCCATGCTCTACCCGAACCAGCATCCTTATGGACGGCCGGCGAAGGGCAGCGTCGAGAGTGTCGGCCGGATCGCGCGACCGGACCTTCTGGCGTTTCACGCCGATCGTTTTGCGCCGTCGCTGACGACGGCCGTCATTGTCGGCGCGGTGGATCGTGAGCGCGCGATGGCGGCCGGTGAACGCGTGTTCGGAAACTGGAGCCAATCCGCGGGCCGCGAGGTGTCCCTAGCGCACGTACCGTCCGATTGCGCGAGGCAGGAGCGCGTCATCTCGATGATGAACAAGGCGCAAGCCGACATCGCGTACGGGTTCACCACCATCGTCCGGAGCGACCCCCGGTACTACGCGTACACGCTGATGAACAATGCTCTCGGCCAGTACGGCATCGGCGGACGACTTGGCGACAGTATTCGCGAACGTCAGGGAATGGCCTATTACGTCTTCAGTTCGTTCGACGCCAATGTGGTCGAGGGCCCTCTCATCGTGCGCGCCGGCGTGAACCCCGCGAACGTCGATCGAGCGATTGGATCGATCGACGAAGAGATCCGCCGCATGGCGGCCGACGGCATGACGCCTGACGAGCTCGCCGATTGCAAGCAATATCTCATCGGGTCGATTCCACGGCTGCTCGAAACGAATGCCGCCATCGCCACGTTCCTGCAGACGGCAGAGTTCTTCGGTCTCGGGCTCGACCATGACGTGCGATTGCCGGCACTCATCGACTCGGTCACGCTGGATGACGTGAACGCGGCAGCGAGGGCGGCGCTCGACGTGAACCGCGCGTGCGTCGTCGTCGCCGGTCCCTACCAGAGATGATCCAGACCAGGGCCGTCTTCTTCGACGTAGACTTCACGCTGATTTATCCCGGTCCGGTGTTCCAGGGGGAAGGGTACCGGGCATTCTGTGCTCCACACGGCATTGACGTGGATCCTGACCGTTTCCCTGCTGCCGTGGCCAGCGCGTCGCACATCCTCGATCGCGAGCAGGGCGCCGTTTACAATCCGCAGATCTTCATCGACTATATCTCGCACATCATCGAGGCGATGGGTGGGCGCGGCGCAGCGCTCGAGCCATGCGCGGCCGAGATTTACCGCGAATGGGCCGCCTGCCAGCATTTCCTCTTGTACGACGATGTGCCCGCGGCACTCGCGGATTTGTCGGCAAGAGACGTTCTCATCGGCCTCATCTCGAATTCGCATCGCTCTCTCGAGTCGTTTCAGGAGCATTTCGAGCTGGACGATCTGATTGATGTGGCGGTCTCATCCTCACAGCATGGCTACATGAAGCCTCATCCGAGCATCTTCGAAGCCGCGTTGAAGCTCGCCGGTGTGCCGGCGGGGGATGCGCTGATGGTAGGGGACAGCCTGACGCAGGATATCGAAGGCGCCAAGCGGGTCGGAATGCGGGGAGTGCTGGTGAGGAGATCGGAAGGACCAGGCACGACCGATTCTCAGGTACCCGTCATTCGGAGTTTGAGCGAACTGCCAGAACTGCTGTAGGGCGTAAAGCCCTAACCGGGGGGCCAGCTCAACGGTCGGCCGGCGAGCACGTGAAGGTGGATGTGAAAGACGCTCTGTCCGGCTTCGGGACCCGTGTTGAAGACCGTGCGATAGCCCCGGACATCGTGGCCGCGTGCTTTCGTGATGTCGGCCGCGCGCCGGAACATCCGTCCCACGAGCGCCTCGTGCTCGGGGGTGAGATCGTTCAGCGAGGGGATGTGCGCTTTCGGGATGATGAGCGCGTGCAGCGGCGCCTGCGGGTTGATGTCCGGGATGGCGATCATTTCCGCATCGTCATAGAGAGGTTTGACTGGGATGATGCCAGCGATGATCTTGCAGAACAGACAGTCGCTGTTCACGCGGTCCCTCCGCCGCTTTTCTGACAGACCACTGTGCGGGGGATGTCCTGCAGGTCGTGTCGAATCTTCACGACGTCGAGTCCCTCGACATCCTTGACCAGCGCGACGACACAGTCGTCCTGACCGCAGCCGAACTCCATCACCAGAAAGCCGCCCGGCGCCAGCGTTGACGCCGCGCCGATGAGCACGCTGCGGAGTGCGTCGAGGCCGTCTTCGCCGGCAAAGACGGCGACCGGCGGCTCGTAATCGCGCACTTCCGGTATCAGGGCCGGCTGCGCGACAGAGGGCACGTACGGCGGGTTCGATACCACGATGTCGACCGCCTCGTTGATGCCGTCGAGAAAGCTGGTTTCGACGAAACGAATGCGGTCGGCCACACCGTGGCGGGCGGCGTTGCGCCGGGCGACGCCCAGCGCGTGGCGCGACAGATCGGTTGCGATCACGCGCGCTCCGGGAAGCTCACGCGCCAGCACGATCGCAATGCATCCGCTGCCGGTGCCCACATCGACGATGAGTGGACGAGCGTCCTTTGGCGTGATCGCAATCACTTCTTCGACGATCAGCTCCGTTTCGTGCCGCGGGATCAGCACGTCGGGACCGACCTCGAACGGCAGACCCCAGAATTCGCGAGTGCCGAGAATGTAGGATACCGGCTCCCGGCGCTCGCGACGCGCGACGAGCGGCTCGTAGTTGAGCAGGAAGACGCTCGTGGCTCGTTCATTGCGATCGGTGAGGAACCGCGCGCGGTCCCAACCGAGCACCTGGCGTGCGAGGACTTCGGCGTCGAGGGCTGCAAGAGTGGCGCTGATGCCTGCGGTGACGAAGCGATCACGCGCACCCTGCACGAGGTCGTGGATTGTCATGTGGTGGTCGCTTCCTTCAGTTTTTCCGACTGATAGTGCATCGACACGTTGTCGAGCAGGTCGTTGAGATCGCCGGCGTTCAACACTTCGGCCAGCCGGTGAATCGTGAGCCCCGGCACGCGATGGTCGGTAATGCGATTTTCCTTGAAGTTGTAGGTGCGGATTTTCTCCGATCGTTCGCCGGTGCCGACCTGGCTTCTGCGATCTTTCGCGATGGCTTCCTGCTGCTTGCGCATCTCCATCTCGTAGAGCCTCGAGCGCAGCACGCGCATCGCCTTTGCCTTGTTCTTGATTTGCGATTTTTCGTCCTGCTGCGATACGACTGTGCCGGTCGGAATGTGCGTAAGGCGCACAGCGGAGTAGGTGGTGTTGACGCTCTGGCCGCCGGGGCCGCTCGAGCAGAACGTGTCGATGCGCAGGTCTTTCAGGTCTATCTGGACGTCCACTTCCTCGGCTTCCGGCAACACGGCGACGGTGACCGTGGACGTGTGAATGCGTCCTGCCGCTTCGGTCGCCGGCACCCGCTGCACGCGGTGCACGCCGCTCTCGTATTTCAGCTTGCTGTAGGCGCCACGCCCTTCAATGGTCGCGATGACTTCCTTCACACCGCCGACATCGCTGTCGCTCGTCGACATCACCTCGACGCGCCAGCCCTGCTTTTCCGCGAATTTGTTGTACATCCGGAACAGCTCGGACGCAAACAGCGCCGCTTCCTCGCCGCCCGTGCCGGCGCGGATTTCGAGTATGACGTTTTTCTGGTCGTTCGGATCTTTGGGAATCAGCAGGATCTTGATGTCGGCCGTGAGCGCATCGCGGCGCTCTTCGAGCCCCTTCAGCTCTTCCCGGGCGAGCTCGCGCATGTCGGCGTCGGCACCTTTGACGAGCTCTTCGGCCTGCTCGATTTCCTTCAGGACGGACTTGTATTCGCGGTACTTCTCGACAAGCGGCTCGATTTCGGCCAGCGCTTTCGCGTGTTTCCGGTACTCTTGAGAATCCGACTGTACAGCCGGCGTCGCCAGGAGCGAAGTCAGCTCCTCGTAGTTGGCTTCAACGGAATTGAGTTTATCGAGCATATCCTCGGAACAGGAGATTAGGAGTTTAGGAGTTAAAAAAAATTTCTCCTGGCCCTTCTAGTCTCCTGGTCTCCTGTTTCGTATCAACGTCATCCGCCGGAAACCGGCGGCAGGAACGCGACTTCATCGCCATCCGCCACGATCGCCGTCATTCTCGCGTAATCGGCATTCACCGCAGACGAAATTGATGACTCATACCGTGCCATTTCCGGAAACTCGCTGACGAGCCCGCGCCATACGTCGGCAACGGTCGCGCCAGTCGGCACCTCGCGCGACAAATCGCTCGAACGGGCGATATCACGCAGCCTGGCGAACAGTCGAACCGTTACGCGCATGTGCGCCGCACCGCTTCCAGGCGCGCCGCCTCGTCTTCCGGGTTGGCCGTCGCGCCTTCAATCCAGACCTCGCCGCCCTCGAAAAACTCGTGCTTCCAGATCGGAACGATCTGCTTGACGCGCTCGATCACGTACCGGCAGGCCGCGAAGGCCGCCGCACGATGCGCGCTCGCGGCGGCGATGACGATGCTCGCCTCGCCGATGGCCAGCCGTCCCACGCGATGATGCACGGCGATTCGGGTTCCCGGCCACTCCCGATCGGCCTCCTGGCAGATCTGCTCGAGCGCCTTCAGGGCCATCGGCTCATACGCCTCGTATTCGAGGTGGATGACGCGGCGGCTCTGGTTGTGGTCCCGCACTACCCCGATGAACGTCGCGACGGCGCCATGTCCGCCGCCGTTCGAGACGAGTCGAATCAGCGGGTCGAGCTCGAGCGCACGGGCCGTCACGGCGACTGGGGTCATGCCGAACCCTACGATTATAAAGACAATTCCCAGAAGTGGTTGAGGATACGCGCGCCGCGCCCAATCTCGAACGAATGTGCGAGGGCACCAGAGACGTACCGCTTCGCCCGTTGCACCGCTGCCGGGATGTCGTCGCCAAGCGCGAGACCTGCGGCAATGGCCGACGCGAACGTGCAGCCGGTACCGTGCACGTCGGCAAAGTCTGCGCGAGGCGCCACGAACTCGGTAAAGACACCTGCATGGAACAGCACGTCGATGGCTTCGGCGCCCGGTAGATGCCCCCCTTTGACGACGACGGCCATGGGTCCAAGCTCGGAGATGCGCTGTGCCGCAGCGCGTGCCGCGCCGAGCGAATCGATCCGCACTCCCGACAACACTGTCGCCTCGGCCACATTGGGCGTCACCACCGATGCCATCGGCAGCAGGCGCGTTCTCAGTATTGAGACGGCTTCATCCGCCAGCAGGGTCCCACCGTCGGAGTGCGTGGCAGACATGACGGGATCGACGACGAGGTTTGGCTGTCGGAATCGGCCTATAAGGTCTGCCACCACTCCGACGATTGCTCCCGTGGCGAGCATGCCGGTTTTGACCGCGGCGATGTCGGCATCCTGCGTCACGGCGTCGATCTGCGACCGTACTGCGTCCGGAGCCAGCGTGTAGATCTGCATGACTCCGGCTGTGTTCTGTGCGGTGACCGCCGTGATCGCCGAGACCCCGTAGATGCCCAGTGCGGCAAACGTTTTCAGATCGGCCTGAATGCCGGCGCCAGCAATCGAATCGCTCCCGGCGATGGTGAGCGCGGTCCGCATGGATGTCGGGCTACTTACCGAAAATGAGGAAGAACTGATACGGCAGAAATTTTTGCTCGTCAACGAGCTCCAACCCGGCAGCTTTCGCGACGGAAATGACAATGGCCGGCGTCACGCGCTGGTCAGCGGCCGGCCCCGGGCCCCCTTCGCCTTCGCGATAGTCGATGATGCCGATGCGGCCTCGCGGCTTTAGCGTGCGCGCGACGTTGCGGAGCCAGACGAGGGGATGCTCCACTTCATAAAACGAGCCGACGATGAGGACGGCGTCGGGATTCGCGTTGGGAGGCAGCTTGGGGTCGTCCTCGTCGCCGAGCACCGGTGTGACGTTCGTGAGCCCTTCGCGCTGCATGCGTCGCTCGATCGCCTGAATCATGAGCCGCTGCACGTCGACGGCGTACACTCGGCCGTTCTGCCCCACGCGACGTGCCAGCCGCGTCGTAAACCAGCCGCCGCCCGCGCCAAGATCGGCCACCGTCGTTCCTTCCGCGATGTGCAACGCGTCCATCACCTGGTCGGGTTTCTGCCACGCCTCGCGATCGGGCGGCTCGAGCAGCCCCAAATCCTGCGGGGCGAAGAGGCGCGGATTGCGATCAGGTGTGGGATTCTGCTGCGCTGACAGATCGGCGAACACGCAGGCGGCGAGGAGAACGGTGATGATACGGATCATTCGCTGGGTGACGTCATGCGCTCGGGCGCGAGCAGCGCGTCGAGCTCGGCATCGGTCAGAACGCCGCGCTCCCGGGCGATCTGCCGAATCGATTTGCCGGTGCGCACCGCCTCTTTGGCGATCTCGGCCGTGGCGGCATATCCGATGCGCGGGCTGAGCGCGGTTGCAACGGCTGTACTGCGGTCGAGCAGTTCGCGCGCGCGGTGGGCATCAGCCGTCATGCCGTCGACGGTTTTCGTCCGCAGTACCGTCATCGATTCGCGAAGGATGCGCGAGGAATGCAAGGCGTTCCAGGCGATCACCGGCATCATCACATTCAGCTCGAGCTGTCCGGCTTCTGCCGCCATCGCGATTGTCACGTCGCAGCCCATCACCTGATAGCAGACTTGATTGACCATCTCGGGCACCGACGGGTTCACTTTTCCCGGCATGATAGACGAGCCGGGCTGCACGGCCGGCAGGGTAATCTCGGAAAGGCCCGCCCGTGGCCCCATGCTCAACAGCCGCAGGTCGCTTGCGATCTTCCCGAGCTCAATCGAGAGCCGACGCATGGCGCCGGAGTACGCGACGATGTCGCCCATGCTCTGGGTGACGCGAAAGAGGTTCTTCGCGCGCGTCACCGGCAGCCTGGTATACGCACGCAGGTGGTTGACCGCGGCTTCCGCGTAGGCAGTGCTCGCGTTCAAGCCTGTGCCAACGGCAGTCGCCCCGAGATTCAACTCCATCAACTGTTCAGACGCCGTATCGAGGTCGTTGGCTCCCCGCTCGATGCAGGCGGCATAGCCGCCGAAGACCTCGCCGAACGTAATCGGCACGGCATCCTGCAGGTGCGTGCGGCCCACTTTCAGTACCGACGCGAACTCGGCCGCCTTGCGCTCGAGCGCCGCCTGGAGCTGCCGCGCGCTTGACACGAGCGGGCCGTGATCCAGGAGCAGGGCGAGGCGCGTGGCTGTCGGAAACACGTCGTTGGTGGACTGCGACATGTTCACGTGATCGTTGGGATGCACCTTCTCGTAAGTCCCCTTGGGCATCCCCAAGAGCTCGGCAGCGCGGTTGGCCAGCACCTCGTTGGCGTTCATGTTGTGCGAGGTTCCAGCGCCGGCCTGATACGCGTCGAGGACGAACTGATCGCGGAGCTTGCCGGACAGGACTTCGTCGGCGGCGTCCATGATGGCGCGGGCGACATCAGCAGGAAGCTCACCGCAGGCGTGGTTGGCTGCCGCCGCGGCTTTCTTGACGAGGATGGTCGCTGTGACGAGCTCGTCTGGCGCACGAAGCCCGCTGATGGGAAAATTTTCCACGGCGCGCTGAGTCTGAATCCCGTAATAGGCGTCTGCCGGCACGTCGCGCTCGCCCAACGGATCCCGCTCGCGGCGATACATATGTGTGATGTCCGCTTTCACCTGAATAGTAGTGTCCGCCTTTAGGCGGACCCTTGTCCATTCTCAGGCGGACCTTGTCCTTTCTTCGGGCAGACCTTGTCTATACTAGCCGGATGCTCCCAGCGTTCTTCGACAGTGTGCTCGAGCTGATCGTCCGAACCTCGACCGACTTGCCGCCCGACGTCCGGGCCGCTATGAAAGGGGCGATGGGCGCCGAAGAACCTGGCACGCGATCGTCGCAGGCGTTGACGATCATCGCGCAGAACATCGATCAGGCGGCGGCAGACGAGGGGGCGATCTGCCAGGACACCGGCATGCCGACCTTCGAAGTGCGCGTGCCGCGCGGCGCGGACCAGATCTGGATGCGAACGCAGATTCGCGCGGCCGTCGCACAGGCGACGAAGCTCGGCAAATTGAGACCCAACTCGGTCGACTCGATTACCGGCGAAAACTCGGGCGATAACCTCGGCCCTGGGACGCCGATCGTCCACTTCGAGCAGTGGGAGGAGGAGGAGATCGAGTTGAAGCTGCTGCTCAAGGGCGGCGGCTGCGAGAACATGAACAGCCAGTACTCGCTGCCGGCCGAGCTGCCCAATCTCGGCCGCGCCGATCGGACGCTCGAAGGCGTGCGCAAGTGCATCCTGCACGCAGTGTGGCATGCCCAGGGGAAGGGTTGTGCGCCGGGTGCGATCGGTGTGTGCATCGGTAGCGATCGCACGTCGGGATATCTGCACGCGAAGGAGCAGCTCTTCAGGACGCTGGATGATGTCAATCCCGACCAGCGGCTTGCCGATCTCGAAGCGAACATCATGGGCACCGTGAACACGCTGGGCATCGGCACAATGGGGTTCGGCGGAAACGTCAGCCTCATCGGATGCAAGATCGGCGTGCTCAACCGGCTGCCTGCAAGTTTTTTCGTGTCGGTGGCCTACGACTGCTGGGCGTTTCGCCGGCTCGGGGTCAGGCTCGACGCCCGCGACGGCTCGATTGCGCGATGGCTTTATCGTGATCCGAGCAACCCGATGATTCCGATGATCGATCAAGCTGGGTTCGTCCGCACCGGCCGCGAGATCCGTCTGACAGCGCCTCTCGACGAACAGACGGTCCGCTCGCTGCACGTGGGAGACGTCGTGCTCGTGACCGGCCGGATGTACACCGGGCGCGATGCCGTACACGCGCATCTGATGAAGCACGAGCCGCCTGTGGATCTGAACGGGTCGGTCCTCTATCACTGCGGTCCGGTCGTCAAGAAGGAAGGGGAGCAGTGGAAGGTGACGGCCGCCGGTCCGACCACGAGTATTCGCGAGGAACCTTACCAGGCGGAAATCCTGCGACGTTATGGCGTTCGCGCAGTCGTCGGCAAGGGCGGCATGGGCGCGAAGACGCTGCAGGGGCTCAAGGAATCCGGAGCGGTGTATCTGAACGCGGTCGGCGGCGCCGCGCAGTTCTACGCACGCTGCATCGAGCGCACTGATGGCGTCTCGCTGATGGAGTTCGGGACGCCCGAAGCCATGTGGCATCTTTGGGTGAAAGACTTCCCGGCCATCGTGACGATGGACGCACATGGCAACAGCCTGCACCAGGATCTCGAAGCCGAGTCGGCTGAAAAATTACAAGCGCTCGGCACCTCCTAACACGTCGATTTTCTTGGTTCGATCGTGTCGAGATCGAACAACTCGGGCCGGCGATAACCACGATCCATGGCGCCGCGATCGAGATGCAGCGTCGCCAGATCGTCGATGGCGAGCAGCGGGAATGGCGTCGGCGCCGCGACATCGAGCACTTTCGTGTAACCGCTGCACTTCCCGCAAAGCTCGACCCGCTGCTGCGGCTGGTCCACATCCGGCGCCGCGGCGACGAAGTCTTCACCAGAGTTGCCGCAGTAGATGCACCCGCTCGACTTTAGCGACCAGCCGAGCGCGCAGTACGAGCAGCGCAGCGTTCGTGTGCCGCCCGTCGACTCGATGAGCACCGGCCACGACCCGCAGAACGGACAGTAGCCCCGGTCCCAGTCTTGGGGTCTGACCCCCGTACCGGTACGGGTGACCCCCGTACCGGTACGGGGGTCAGACCCCACCACACGATGCTGTAGGTGGTGCGCCAAGGGGCTACTACCGAGCTCGCCGACCAGCCATACCAGATCGGGCGAAAAGCCCATGTGCAGCGCGCTGGTTCGAACGGCCTCGATGTTTCTGGCCAGCGAAACGTTGAGCAGCGAAATCGCGTCTATATCTTTACGGACGATCGCGTCCCGGATATGCAGCGCGCTGTCGCCGGCGCCCCCTTCGGCGAGCGCGGTGCAAATCTTCGGCAGCAGGTCGGTCAAACCGGACGGAATGGCAACTGTTTCGTTCCGCAGGGCCGGCACCCCCCGCTTCAGCTTGTCTGTTATCGTCTCAGGGGGCAGGCTCAACGAGACGGCGTCACCGAGCTCGACGGAGGCGCCCAGGATGAGGCGGAGCAGCCGGTGTTGGAGCGTGACGGCGGGGCCAAGATCCGGCGTTTTGGCCTCGATTTCGGCCCATTTTTGTGTCGCGAGGCGCCACACCGTGTCGGGATGAGAAAGCGGCACGAAGGGGCAATATTGTATAATTTCCTCAGCATGATCCGACGTTCCACTCAGGAGAAATTACATGATTAACGTGTCGTCTACGGCAGCATCCAAGATCACGGAGCTTCTGGCCGAAGAGCAGAAGGTCAACAGCGGTCTTCGCGTGTTCGTCCAGGGTGGAGGGTGCTCCGGTTTCCAATACGGGCTGATGATCGAAGAAGCGGGCGGCGACGGCGACCAGGTGTTCGAGTCGAACGGGGTCAAGCTGTATGTCGATCCGATCAGCATCCGGTACCTCAAGGGCGCCGAGGTCGACTTCGTCGAAACGGTCACCGGCGGCGGGTTCACGATCAAGAACCCGAATGCCACCTCCACATGCGGATGCGGCTCGTCGTTCACCACCGAAGAAGGTGGCGGCGGCGGACACCATCACTAAACAGGTCGAGGGGCGCAGCCCCTGGCCTTTTTCTGAGTTCACCTGACGCGCATGCAGTCCATTGATGTCGAACGCGTGCGCCCGGCTGGCGGCAAGCGCTCCAGCAAGCGCGATTTCATCGTCAATGCCTTTCTCCGGCAGGAGGGGCATCTCAGCGCCGACGACCTCGTCGATCTCATCCGTAAAGACGATCGGGGCATCAGCCGCGCCACCGTCTACCGCACGCTGCAGTGGATGATGGAGGCGGGCATCGCCCGGAAAGTCGATTTCGGTGAGGGGCGCTTCCGCTTCGAACACTCGTACCGCCATCCGCGCCACTTTCACCTGATCTGCAAGACCTGCAATCAGTCCTTCGAGTTCCTCAGCTCCGATATCGAAGCCCTGATCGAAGAGGTCGCGTCAGCGAGGAAGTTCGTCGGCAAGCAGAGCGTGGTGCAGATTTACGGCACGTGCGAGGAATGCCAGACCGGGCAGCCCACGGCCCCGAAGGGCGGGACGACCGAGATGATCTTCGCGCGCGACGCGCTTCGCATCGCCATCGCCACCGAGCGCAGCGGTCTCGAGTTCTACACGCGAGCGGCGCGGCTCACGCAGGATCCACGCGGACGCACCGTGTTTCAGAAGCTCGCCGTCGAGGAGAAAGAGCATCTCAGCACGCTCGAGGCCCGCTATGCGCAGCTCGTCAAGATAGATCCGGAGCTCGAATCGCGGCCCGCGTTCCTGTTCTTCAAGGGCGCAGCCAGCGGGCTGTTCGCCGAAGGCGCCGACCGGCTCCGCAAGGGCGTGAACGACCAGCAGGCGTTGCTGATCGGGATCCGCTGCGAGCGCGGGTCGCATCGTTTCTTCAAGAAGTACGGGGAGCGCTTCGAAGATTCGGAAGGCAAACAGATCTTCATGGAGTTCGCCGAGGAGGAGAAGCAGCATCTCGAGCTGCTTATCCGCGAGTACAAGAGCCTGGTCAGCCGGAAAGGGCGGCGTCCTGCCGGCCGCCAGGTTGTGCCGGTCAAGGCACGCCGCCGTGCCGACACCTGAGGGAATGACCGGAAGCCTGTCCCGATCCCAGTCGAAGCGCGTCATCGACCTTCACCTTCACACAACCGCGTCCGACGGACTTTCCGATCCAGCCGCGCTAGTGGATCTCGCATGGCGTGCGGGTATTGGAACGATGAGCGTCACCGATCACGATACGGTGGCGGCGCTGGCCGAAGTCGAAAGCGCCGCCGCTGCCTCGGGTATCGCGTTCGTGCCCGGAATTGAAATCACCGCCGTGCACGACGGCCGCGACGTCCACGTGCTCGGCTACTTTATCGATCGTTATGACCCGGCACTCGAAGCTTTTCTCGAAAAGCAGCGAGCGGATCGCGTGCGCCGTCTGATCGCGATTGCCGACAAGCTTGCCGAGCTGGGAAAACCGGTGGACTGTGGCCAACTGACTGCAGCGCGGCCCGGCGGCCGTTCACTCGGCCGGCCGGTCATTGCCAAGGCCCTCGTCAAGGCCGGCCACGTCGTCGACATGCGTCAGGCGTTCGAGCAGCTGATTGGCCAGGGGAAGCCGGCGTTCATCGCCCGGCGTGGGGCGTGTCCGGCAGACGTCATCGCCATCATCAACCATGCCGGCGGCATCGCGTCGCTGGCTCACCCGGGATTGTTGAAACGCGACGACCTGATCCCGGGCATGATCGACGCGGGCCTGACAGCAGTCGAAGCGTTTCACAGCGAGCACGATACCTGGACCACCGAGCATTACCTCGTCTTTGCCGAGCGCCACGGCATTCTGGTATCGGGCGGCTCCGATTATCACGGCGAACGCGAGCGTCGCCGGGCGGCGTTCGGGACGATCGGGCTGCCTCAGGACTGGTTTGAAAAATTGAAGGCTCGCGTCTCCCGGGAGAGCTGAATGGCGGCTGCATTGCTGACGGCGATATTCGCGTCGATCACCGGCATCACTGCCGCGATGTATCTAGGCTACCGCAGCACGACGAGCGCGGCGCTCGCGCAGCACATCTCAATCGGAATCTTCAGCACCATGATGACGCTGCTCGCCCATTCGATGATGATGTTCTACTTTTTGGGCAAAGCGAAAGCGGTCCGAGAGGCGGCCGCCGAAGGTGGGCTCTCGAACCAGTTCGAGCGGCGTATCGCGGTTGTCCGCGGCCCGGTCTTTTCGGCTGCGACCGTGGCAATGCTCGCAACCATGGTGACGGCCCTGATCGGTGCGAGTGTCGATACGGGCATCGTGCCGTCGTGGGTCCACAACATCCTCGCATTTTCGTGCCTGCTCGCGAATCTCCGCGCCGTTCAGCTGGAGATCAAGGCGCTGACCGAAAGCGCGCGCGTGGTTAACGAAGTCAATCAGCTGCTCGGGTAAATGGGGGCGGATCCCGTCATCGTCCTCCGGGACGTCGAGAAGCAGTACGGTGCCCTGCGACCACTGCGGGTTCGCGATCTGCGTATCCCTGCCGGCCGCGCCACCATGCTCATCGGGCTCGATCGCCCCGCCGCGGAAACATTCATCAACCTGGTGACTGGTGCCACGCTTCCCGACAAGGGCGAAGTGCATAGCCTCGGCCAGAGAACGGCCGGCATCCTCAACAGCGATGAATGGCTGACGTTCGTCGAACGTTTTGGCATCACCAGCGACCGCATTGTGCTGCTCGATGCGATGACGGTCGCGCAGAATCTCGCCATTTCTTTCGATTTGAACCTCGAGCCTGTGCCGCCCGCGGTTATGGAACGAGTGGCCGCGCTTGCCGGAGAAGTCGGGATCGAGCCGCCGGACCTCGAGAGGCGTGTCGCCGACGTGCCGCCGCTGCTTCGCTCGCAGATCTATCTTGCCCGCGCTCTGGCGTTCGACCCGTCGGTCCTCGTCCTGGAGCATCCCACTGCCAACCTGTCGCCGGATGAAGCGACTCAGTACGCCGCGATCGTGAAGGGCGTCGCGGAGCGTCGCGACCTGACGATGATCGGTCTTTTGATGGATGAAAGATTTGCGAAGGCGACCGGCGGCCGGCTGATGTTCTGGCAGCCGGCCACCGGTGAGGTGCGAGAGCGTTCTGCGCTACGTTTCTGGTGAAAAACGGTTCCGGGATCCTTTTTCGATCGCTACCCGGAAAAAGGATCCCGGAACCCTACTTCTCGACGTTCACCGTGATGGTCTGGCAGAAACCGTCGATCGTGCGGTGGAGATCGTCTGCGAGCTGCAGCGACAGCTTGTGCGTGCCGGGGGTGAGCTGCACATCGATCTCGGTTTCACCTTTTCCGAAGTGAACCCAGGACGGCGTGCCCTTTACGACTTCCGTGCCCGCCGGCAGGCAATCCATGTCGATACCGAGATGGTGATGTCCCATTCCCTGCCGTACCTGGTCCGGCGTGATCGTTCCTGCCGGCACCGGCGAAAGCTCGTATCCCTCGAGGCCGAATCTCGCCTTCACCGGGCTCTTCACGGTCGCCTTGTCCTGCGGTTCGACGAAGAACACGCGGCGTGCCGGCGGTGTCGGCGGTGGCGTCGGAGCGGGCGCGGCAGCCGGCGCTTCAGCAGGCGGTTGTGCGGGGGGTTCCGAACCGCCGCAGGCGCTCGCCGCGATCACGAACGCGGCCAGTGGCATCAATTGGGCGATCATCCGAAGACGTGACTTCTGCATCATTGACTCTCCTTGAATGGCCAGGGGGCTGGAAAGCCCTGCCAGCTTACTTCACCAGGACGCCACAGGCGATCGCATTCCCGCCTCCAACGCCCTGGCCTTTGGTTCCCGTCTGATTGGTGTCAGGGTTCTGATGAATCACGATAGCTGCGCCATCGGCATCAAGCGGAGACAGCGGTCCGCCGAGATTGAATCGTGTCGTGTAGCTCGTGAGCGCCACGGCACCTGTGGCCTGCGCGACGATGTTCGGCAAGTCACCCGAGTGAAACGGATGGTTCAGATCCGGGTCGGCGTTGCCGGCCGGTCCGGGATCGAAGTGCCCGCCTGCGCTGGCGAAGTCTGGCGCGTCGCAACGGCCCACCGCATGAATATGCACGCCGTGCGTGCCAGGCGGCACACCCTGGAGGTTGTACACAATCTGAATCAGACCACCGTTGGCGACCTGGTATTCATTCAACTCGACGGTGCCCGAGATCTTTTCGCCGGCGATCTTGGCCGAGGCTTTCTGAATGACATTCTGGTTAATCGTCACGCCGCGCGCGGGCGCCGCGCCCCCGCCGCCTTGACCACCGCCGCCGCCTTGACCACCGCGGCCCTGACCGCCTCCGCGACCGCCTGCGGGAGGCGCAGGTGCCTGTCCCTGTGCTGCCACCAATCCCGTCGCGACGCTCAACGCGATGGCCACCGCGATCGCATGTCCGTTTCTCATGAATGCTCCTATCGCTCGATCTCTCCGCCGCGACCTTTGTACGTTCGAAACAATGGCCGGCGCGCCAAACCTCTTCCGACGCCGTCAAGCGAACGGGAATTGTACATCGCCCATGCACGCGCGGTTCGGAACTGGACGCCTGCTTTTTTCGGGGCAAACGCGGCGTCACATCGCTGGAGATTGCTGGTATTGTAGAGCAAGACCGGCTACGTAAGGAGTGCGCCATGCCAAAAGGCACGATCAAACGACTCGTACGGGATCGCGGCTTCGGCTTTATCCGCGACGATGGTGGACAAGAGTGGTTCTTCCATCGCAGCGGCGTCCAGGGCAGCTTCGATCAGCTGGCTGAAGGACAGCGCGTCTCCTTCGACGAGGAATCATCTCCGAAGGGCCCGCGAGCGGGCAACGTGCGCTCGGAATCCTGATTGCCGGGCCCGCGCTCAGGCGAAGGCCCGATCGTTCTCTTCGACATCGACGGCACGCTGATTCGAACAGACCGCGCGGGTAGCCGCGCGATGAACCGCGCGTTCGACGAGCTTTTCGGCATCACGGGCGCTTTCGACGGCATTCAGATGGCGGGTCGCACCGACAGGTGGATCCTCGACGACGCCGCCGCTCGCGCCGGCGTCGATCTGAGCGGCGACAACCACGAGCGTTTTCGCGATCGGTACTTCGCCTGTCTCCTCGAGGCGCTTCCTGCGCAGGGTAGACCTCATTCGATCGATCGTCCCGCAGAGGGCCGTTGTGTGCTTCCAGGAGTACGCGAGCTCCTCGACGCGATTGCGGAACGCGAGAGTATCTTTCCCGCCCTGCTCACGGGCAACTGCGAACAGGGCGCGCGCATCAAGCTCGAGCACTTCGATCTTTGGAAGTTCTTTCGCTGCGGCGCTTTCGGCGACGACGTGACAGATCGGAATCATCTCGTCGACGTGGCGCTGCACCGCGCGGAAGCGTGTGGCGCGTCACGGGCCCGGGCGGCGGATGTGATCGTGGTGGGCGACACGCTCCTCGATGTGGCGTGTGCCAAAGCGGCGGGAGCCCGGTGCGTGGCTGTTGCCACCGGCCCGTTCGATGTGGAGACATTGTCGCGCGCAGGCGCCGATCTCGTGATGCACGATCTCAGCGATACACGCGCGTTCCTGAGGTTTGTTTGTGTACAGATCTGAAGTACGACGACGTTGTCGGGAAGTGCGCCGACGAGGCCGAGTGGGTCCGGCGCCGGGTGGCGCCGGCCAGGGAAGACTTTAGCTTTCTACGAGACGAACGTCTCCGGCACGCGGTCCCTTCTGAGATTCCTCAGGAGTGAACTCCACGCGCTGACCTTCGCGAAGCAGCTCGAAAACAGCGCCGCGAACGGAGCTGCGATGAAAGAAGTGTTCGATTCCTCCCTCATCGCGGATAAACCCGAAACCCTTGTCGATCAACAGCCTTGCGATCGTGCCGGTCGGCATACCCGTGTCCTCCGAATGTTCCCGGCCGTTTGCTGAAAGCCGTGTAACTTCTTAGAGATGCGGCCTTTGGGAGCCTCTCCGGTCGAGAACGGGGCCAGTGTAGGTGCTTCAACCTACGAAGTCAAGTTGCGACAACTTGCCACGTTTCGGGGGTGTCCTCGTCGTCCTCGTCGGAATCCTCGTCGTCTTCGTCGAGCTCCGCATCCTCGTTAAACTCTTCATCTTCAAGGATTTCGTCGTCTTCGTCGTCGAGGTCTGGGCTGGTGTGCATCGCGACCCTGCGCTAGTCTGTGGCCGGTTTGGCAGCGGCGGGGGGCACGGGCGCGGCTGCGGCGGGTGCCGACGCGGCTGCGCCGGGCTGCGAAGGATAGGTCGTCCAATAGTGCCGTCCGCACCGCTGGCAAACCCAGAACTGATTGGGCTGCCAGGGTGTGCCTGGTGCGGGGTCGCGGAGCTCCATCTGATCGCCGCAGCGTTGGCAACGAACCTTTACACCCACTTCACTCATGCGGGAATTCTATAGTAGTTGTCCGATCCATCGCTCGTAGTCTTCGCGTGTGTCGATGTCGGTAAACGCGCCCTCGTCGTCCACCGGGACTTCGATCATCCCGGCGGCATGAGCACGCATGACCGGTTTGGCGCCCGCCGCCGGATCCGCTCGCTGAAGCTCGTCGAACAACGCGCGGCCGAAGATCACCGGGTGCCCGTGACGTCCGTTCGAGACCGGTCGCACAATTGGAGCATTGCGCTCGCGCTGAACGGCGATCAGGCTTCGAACCGTCGCGGCGGTCACTAGCGGCACATCGACCAGTGTCATGAGAACTCCGCTGGCATGTGCGGTGTCGATGGAGCGGAGGCCAGCCAGTAACGATGTCAACTGTCCCTGCTCCCAGTCGGGATTGTCCACAATCCGAACACCCGACGAGGACGGCGCCCCCTGACGAATCGCAGCGGCATCTGCCCCCACGACGACGACCACCTCTTCGATGCCGGCATCTTTCAGCGTGCGCATCACGCGTTCGAGGAAAGTCTCGCGAGTGGAACCAATGGGCAGCAGGGCCTTCGGCCGTCCCATGCGCGATGACCTGCCGCCCGCGAGCACGATTGCAGGGAGCGGCGGCATCTTCAGAGCCCGAATCGGATCCCGCCGTTCACGATTCGGCCTTCGAGCGGACCCCATGCGTCAACGGTCCACACGCCGAGCGGGCCCGGTGACGGCCTCACGAGCGGATCGTGCGACGTCTGCCGAATATCAGACAGGTTTTCGACGTTCACGAACAGCCGCGCGCGGCCGACGCGCCACTCGGCGACCGCACCCCAGAGCAGATACGGTTCGCTCTGGCGTCGAAACGGCGACTCGTCGAGCTGCTGGCGACCGGTGTAGAAAAACTCGACACCCAGTCGTACGCGTTCCCTGATGCTCCACAGCCAGTCGATGCCTGCGGTGTGACGTGGATTCAACGGCACTTCACGGCGGCCAGGATCGTCCGGATTCGGTTCGGTCGCCCATACGAACATGTGCGTGGCGATCAGATCCATGCCTTCGACGTGATAGCGCGCGATCAGTTCGGAGCCCTGCGTACGAACGGGCCCGCCCGCGTTGACGATTTCGTTGCCGCGCAGTACCAGCGCGTCGGTGATGTGCGAGCGAAACACCGTCGCGTTCAGTTCGAGCGCGCTTCGTTTCCAGCCGAGATCGAACGACAGGCTGCGTCCACGCTCGGGCTCGAGCTGGCCCAGCGGACGCAGCCTCGACAGTCCGGCCGCCTCCGTTTCTTCGATGAATGGAGTCGGTGCCACGAAGCCGGTGCCTGTGGAGAGTCGAGCGCTCCAACCGGTCGCTGTGCGCAGCAACGCCGACACCCGCGGACTGAAGAAGGTTCCATGCTCGTTGTGAAAGTCGCCGCGGGCACTGGCCGACACTGCGAGCCAGCTCGTCACCGGAAAGTCGTCCTGCGCAAACACACCCGGTACGATGTGGTTGTAGTTGAACGCCGGCAGCGCGCGCGCGGAGTATCGATCGCGTTGCAGCGCCGCGCCGAGTACCCACGTGTGACGCCCGCTCTGGCCCGTCAGAGCTCCTTCGCCGAACCAGGTGTGATGGAAATCGCGCTCAGAGACCGGGCCTATTTCATGGTGATGCCATTGGCCCAGTCCCGAACTGCGCAGCGTGAGGAAACGGGTCTGCCCGAAGGGAAGACGCGCCACGATACCGCCGTCGAAGCGGCGCGTCGTCAGATTTTCCGGGAAGGGCCGGCCGTCTGGCGCTGCGCGGTCGGGCATGCTGCCGCCGCGGCGCTCTTCCGCCATTCCGCCGACCGTGAAGAACACCGAGCGCCCCGATCCGTCTTCCCACATCACACGCGGACGAGCCATCGCGCGGCGATAGCTGGGGAGATCCGTCCAGCCGTCTCGATCGATGTCGTTGCGTGCCTGGAAGTGGCCGCCGCCGAGAAACGTGTAGCCCCAGTTGCCGTTGCCTCGCTCTGAAAGCCACACGACGCCGTCGGTGCCTCCGCGCGAGGTGCGATTGATCAGCGCCTCGCGCTCGGATTGATTGCGCTGCGGCTGCCGGGAAATCAGGTTGATGACGCCGCCGAGCGCCGAACCACCGTATAACGCCGAGGCCACGCCCTTGATGACCTCGACCTGGCCGAGATCCATCGGTGGAATCTGCAGAATGCCGATTGAGCCTGCGGGACCATAAAGCGGCAACCCATCGGCGAGGATTTGTGTGTACCGGCCGCGCAGGCCCTGCACGCGGACGCTCGCCGCGCCCAACGACGGCGAGGTGACCTGCACACGTAAGCCGTTGGTCTCGGTCAACATCATCGAAATGTCGCCGGGCGTCATGAAGATCTTCTCGTCGATTTCCTCCTGCGGAACGACCTCGACGCGAATCGGTTCGTCTTCCACGCGCCGTCCGGTACGCGTGCTCGCGACGACGGTCACTTCGTCCTCGAACGAGGGTTCCTCGGACTCGTTTTCCTTTTGGGCCTCGGGTTGTTTCTCCTGGGTTGCGCCGGGAGCCGTGGAAGGCACCTGCGCCCGCGCCGGCGTTTCGAAAGAGAACGTGCAGAGCAGGAATGTAAGGACGACCCAGGGACCCACAGTGGATTTAGCGCTTCTCAATTGACAGCACTTCGATGATGGGGCCGACCATGTGGACTCCGCCCATGTCCGATCGCACGCGCCCGACCAGCGTGACTCGAAGGTTTTCGACTTGGAATGTCGACGCCAGCTCGTGGATGGGGTCGTAGGTCACGCCATCGTCGCTGCGAATGGCCCAGAATCCGCCTTCGAGGTTCAAGTGATGGACGGTGCCGTTGACCCGGATCGCTCCCTCAGGAACGGTGGGCGCGGTCGGCGCCGCGCACGCGACGGCAATCAGAGCAAGCGCGGGCATGAGACGGCGGAGCACCATCGCTCAAGTGTAGAACAGTACGTGTCCGGCTTTAGCCGTTCCGACGTAGTGTCCGGCTTTAGCCGGACCTGCTGAGCTTTCAGCCGGCCTCACTGAAATCGAGCACGATCACGCGCCAGATTTCACCCGCTGTCGCATCCGAATAGGTATGCAGTGTCCGGAAGCCGATCCGCTCGTGCGCGCGCAGCGAGCGGGTATTGCGCTGGGCCACTTCCGTCACCGTGAAATCGTAACGGCCGCGATACGTGTTGGTCAGGGTCCGATACAACCCGTCGAAGATTCCGGTGCCCCGGTATCCTTCGGCCACGCAAATCTGGCCCATCACGAACCACCGCGGATTGCCGCGAAGTGGAACGCCATTCCACGACAGCGTATCGAGGAAGTCGAACAGGCGGCTGCAGCACGGGGACCTCTGACGCGAACTCGCGCGGCATCATCAGCGCATAGCCGACGACGTCGCTGCCGGCCTTCGCGATGACGGCTGGGGTCGCCTCGTTCATGCGCTGCAGGACGGCAGGATCGTGGCGCACCGTCACGAAGCCCTGCGTGGCCATCGTTTCGGGGGAGAGCGATGCCGGAAGGTTACGGGCCTGCAGATCCAGAATCTGACGGACTTCGGCTGAAGTGGACACTGTTGCAAACTGCAGGTGCGCGGACATGCGGCAGGAGACGATTGATTCGGCTAGAACTTCACCAGCTCCACTCGCCGGTTGTTCTGTCTCGCCTCGACCGTGGTGTTGGGCGCGACCGGTTTGGTGCTGCCGAAGCCCTTGGCCTGGAGACGGGACGCATCGACCGCGTAGTTCTTTACCAGTGCCGCGGTCACTGCGGCGGCCCGTGCCTCGCTCAGCTTCAGATTGTCCGCCGGGTTCCCGACGTTGTCGGTGTGGCCCTCGATCGACAGCTTGAGCTCGGGATGCGCCTGCAGCATCGCCGCGATCTCCTTGAGAGTCGGCGTCGATTCCGGCTTGATGCGGTCGCTGCCGATATCGAACAAGATTCCCTGCGTGGCAACCCGCCCCTTCGCCGACAGCTCGTCATAGATGGTCTTGTCACTCGCCGCCACTCGAATGGCGCCGATGTAGACCGGGTTTTCCTCGCCGCGCCCCTCGGCCTGGATGTTGAGGCCCCTGGACCGCACGAACCTGGCATTCGGCACGTTGACGAAGCGCCTCTCTTCCAGGAAGGCCTTGAGGTAATCGCCGTCCCCGAGAACGCGAAGCTGTGCCGGCTTCCCACGGAAGCGCGAGCGAGCCGCAACGTTGTTGTCGAGACTCACCTCCGCGCCGCCGCCGGCCATACCAACCCCGTCGGAGCCCCATCGAATGCTCGACGTCTTGCCGTCGTTCGCAAACAGCACCGAGCCCTGCAACTGGAAGGCCGCACCGTCGAGCACCTTGCGATTGATGACGTCGATCTCGATCGTGAATTTCGCCGGCAGGACTTCGGGCAGAGGGATGCCGAACGCACTGGAGCCGGTGACCCGGAGGAACCGTTTGCCGTCCACTTCGGCGACTTCCATGTTCCCTGATCTGAACGTGAGCCGCTTGGGGAAATTGCCGACCTGATCGTCCGAGTAGTCGGTGAAGAAAATCACCCGGTTGCCGGGAACGAAATCGTAGTTCACCCACACCTTGGGATCGGTGGGGGGCGCCGTGTCGGGTTCTGCTTTCGGCGCCTGCGCAGCTACCTGCGGGATCCCGAGTAACAGAACAAGGACGACATCCCGAAACCGAGCGAGAGCATCTGGCTGCCGATCGTGAAACATGGTGAACTTTCTGCTCAATACGCGCTGCATTCAGCGCCACCATTGTATCGGCGAGCTTGGATGCGATACCATCGAAAGCTTAGTCCTTCCCAAACGTGGGCCAGTAGCGCAGTTGGGAGCGCGCATGAATGGCATTCATGAGGTCACCGGTTCGATCCCGGTCTGGTCCACCATCCTTCGCTCGCCCTTCAGGCGAAGGTGTCCACCGTAGCTTGGCCTGGATGCACCCAAGCGAAGGTGGACCTCCCGCTTTGAACGAGCTACGGATGGCAAGCCAAGCGAGCTCATCCTCAGGCGAAGGATGGTGTCCTCGCGCGGCAACCAGCGGATCCCGGTACGACTCCCCGTCGCGAAGCTCATACCCGACTGAAAGCAGTGCGAAGCGTCTGGAGGCTGTCACGAGAACAGGCGCTATCCGTGATTGAGGTGACGAATCCGTCTCGTCCTTTCGCTATCGCCGGCACATTTGTGGGAAATAATCGCGGCATTCTTCTTGCCTCGAGTCTCCCTATGTGCCGTACGTTCAGAGCCGCAGGCGTGCTCTCATTGACGCTGAGTCTTGGCGTACTCACAAATTGTGCTGCTCCGCGGGTGCCCCTCGATGAGGTCGAGAGCCTGCTGCACAAGCAGTCTTCAGATGGCTTGACGACGGTCAGCTTCGAGTGCGCCGACGGTCAAGCCGGCTGGAATTACGTTTGTCAGGCACGCTACGAGCCAGCCTCGCCGCGCTCCCGCACAAAGACGAGAGTGCAGAGAGTCGGCGTCAAACGGATGGGAAGCTACATGGGCGCGCCCGCGCTCAGCATCTTTCCGCTTCCCGACGAGGGCCCGGTCCTGACGGCTGAGGAGCTCGCCGCGTACCGCAACACACAGGCTCGCGAGGCGTCACAACAGGCACAACGACGAATGAGCCGCCAATCTCGCTGAACGCTGTTCGTCACGCACGTCGCGACAGGCCGGCGACAGAACGATGCGAGCCTCATCGAAGGGAGTCACCGCGCGGTGGTGCCGGCCAGTTTCATCAGTTCTGTACGAATGGTGCGCGCCTGCCTCGTGTCGAAACTCTGGAGGTGAATAGCATGCACGTCCGCATTCGCGCCCATGATGCCGCTGCGAGAATGACTAGTCGTCCCCAGCACGAGATGGCCCGCTTCGTGGGCGATGACGTCGCCGAGCGGAATCGGGAAATACGTTGGGGCGCCAGGCATCGTCGCGATGCGCTCGCAGAAGACATGCGCCCGCCCGCTGGGCAGGTGCGCCTGGCCGAGCACACCGTCCTCAATACCCTCTGCTGAGACTTTCTTTGCGGCCATGTCGCGGCGATGGTGTCGGCGCCGGCCCTGTCGCCGAACGTGAAGTACTCCCACGTGGGAAAGAACCCGTAGGCCGTGATGAACGCCGCCGCGATAAGCGCCAGGCGCATCAGGCTCTACGTCGATGACACGCGAATGGCCAGGCGGCGCCAGAGATAGTCAAATCGGGCGTCCGCCGCCCGCAGCGTGCGCTGAGCGGCATCCAGTTTGACGCCCGGCAGCGCGCGCAGTTGGGCGAGGCGTTCCTGCGGCGGCGTTTCGTGCGAGACGAGATTTGCGAGCGCCGCGCGCGCGAGATCGTCCGCGGACACCGAGCCCTCGAGCGCGCGATCGAGCGGTATCCGCCGCCGTGGCACGCCGCTGAACAGGCGCCACGACAGCCACCCAGCCCGGACGATGGTGACCACCACTATCACGACCAGGAGCAAGGTATACAGCGCCGCGAACGGAGGCGAGGTGAGCCAATAGATGTCGCTCTGCATACAGTCCACCCCGTCAACGGCTTAGACACCGCAGGCGGACGTCTGTTCAATCTGACGCGGTTCGCCCAACAGATCGCGGTTGCGTCTGTGAACCAGTCATGGCCTAATATTAATGAACATGTTCATTGAAAATGCGCCGCGACGCTCTGTTCGGTAATCACGTGTCCGGTTGAGAGAACCATGTTTCTCGCCCGACGTCCGTCTGCCGAAGACATCGACCGGTTCCTTCATGAATCTCAAGTCCTGCCGTTGTCGTACAGCCCAATAGGAATCGTCAACGCCGGCACCGCACGCGAAGACCTCGACGAGGC
This sequence comes from Vicinamibacterales bacterium, assembly GCA_963782595.1. Taxonomy (GTDB): domain Bacteria; phylum Acidobacteriota; class Vicinamibacteria; order Vicinamibacterales; family JAMQPK01; genus JAMQPK01. The sequence continues at coordinate 1,462,434 of CAWAKJ010000001.1, forward strand.
AGCTGTTGCGATTGGGCACGGCAAAGCCGCGTTTGAGCGAGCACGAGCCGCCCTGATGGCCTGGAAGCAGTTCAACATTGGCTGGGTCGAAACGTTTCCGAGGTCCGCTCCGGTTGCGGCTGGCACCGTCGTGGCGGTTCTGATCCGCCACCTCGGGTTCTGGTCCTTGAACGGTTGCCGTGTTCTCTACAGCGTCGGCAGCCTGGATGATCTCGCCCGGTTTGGCTTCGCCTACGGAACGCTGACGAATCACGCGGAGAGCGGAGAAGAGCTCTTTGAAGTGTTCATCGATCCGCAGACCGACGAGGTCGTCTATCGAATCCGCGCGATTTCCTGGCCACAAGCCACGCTCGCCCGGGTCGGCCAGCCAATCGTGCGCGTGCTTCAAGAACGATTCCGAAATCATTCAATCGCCGCGATGAGGCGCGCGGCATGCGGCAACGGTGTTCGGGGATGAGCATCTACGTCGAGATTCTCATTCGGGCCCCGATGGACGAGCTCTGGGCTCACACGCAGACGCCGGTATTGCACGAGAGATGGGATCTTCGCTTCTCGAGGATCGATTACATGCCGAAAGTGCGTGACACCGAGCCCCAGCGGTTTCGATACATGACGCGGATCGGTTTCGGTTGTGAAGTAGGCGGAGAGGGTGAAACCGTAGGACAACGAGATTCGGCGGACGGCAGCCGATCTTCAGCGCTGAAATTCAGCTCCGGCGAACCCTTTTCGATCATTCGCGAAGGCAGCGGGTACTGGAAGTACATCCCGACCTCTGACGGCATTCGGTTCCTCACCTGGTACGACTACCGTACGCGTTTTGGACCCGTCGGCGCGCGCTTCGATCGGCTGATCTTCCGTCCTCTCATCGGCTGGGCGACGGCTTGGAGCTTCGACCGTCTGCGTCTGTGGCTCGAGCAGGGTGTGGCCCCCGAACAGGCCATGCGACAGACGCTCGTCCACGTCATCGCGCGTGTCGCGCTCGCGGCCGTCTTCGCCTATCAAGGGGCCGTACCCAAGCTTCTCACCCGAAGCGTCGATGAGATCGCCATGCTCCGCGACGCCGGCTTCTCAGCTGGTGGCGCAAACATCGCGGTGATCGCTCTCGGCGTTCTGGAACTGGCGTTCGCGGCGGTGCTGTTGGTCGCCTGGCACCAGCGGTGGCCGGTGTCTGTTTGTCTCGGGTCGATGCTCCTGGCTACCGTGGCGGTCGGCTTGAACTCCCCGCGATATTTTGAGGCTGCGTTCAACCCGGTGTCGCTGAACGTGGCGGTCGCCTGTCTCGCGGGAATCGACCTTCTCGTCCTCGGAAGCATTCCTTCTGCAGCACGTTGCCTGCGGCGTCCCCCTCTGGAGAAGGCATGAGTTCAATCTATGAGCGGGCCCTTGGAGCCGACTTTCACCGACTCCACCCACAGATTCAGCGGCGCTTCGGCTTCTCGAGTTCCGACGGTCTCGCCTCGATCGGGACCGGCGTCATGGACGAGATCTGGAAGGGCAGGTTCTACACTGAGCCGTTTCTCCGCGTGGGCAGTTGGCGGCGCATCATGTTTCCTGAAACGGGACGGCACATTCCATTCACGATCGAGAACTATGCCTTCGTCGATCAATTCGGCCGAGAGACCGTTTCGTGGATTCGAACATTCGAATCGCGTCGGACCCGGCGGTTCGATGCGTACATGATCTACAGCGACGCTCGACGCCGGATCGTCGACTACCTCGGATCCCATGAGCACCTGGCGGTTGATATCGACCTTTCGGTCGACGAGTCTGGCGGCCTCAGGGTGCGGTCCGGCGCGCAGCGGTTCTATGAGGGTGTGATCGGGTTCAGCTTCCCGATGCTGTTCAGCGGGATCGCCGATGTCCGGGAATGGTACGACGAAGACGCGCAATGCTTCCGAATCGTCGTGGACGTACACAACCGCGTCTGGGGACCGCTGTTCGGCTACCGCGGCAGCTTCGACGTCGAATGGCGGAAGGTGACGGAAGTTCCCAGTCACATCCTCCCGAAACGTCAGGAGCGTCGCGATTAGACGGATCGCGCTGTTCTCTTGCTGGCACCCTCGGCCCGCGATACGATGGGGCCAGTGCCGCGAGGGCGGCCGACGGTCCGCGTAAAGGGTTCAACCCGCCCTACAGTCGTTCAATCACAACCTTCTATTCCTCGCCCCACATGCGGACGACGGGCGGCACGAGAGGGCAAGTCCCTTTCGAAGGAAAGGAAGGTCCCCATGTCGCTTGAGCTTCCCGACAATCCCAACCTGGAGTGGCTGCGAAAGCAGGCGAAAACACGTCTTGTGGAATTGCGACAGGTGAACCCCAGCGCCAAGCTGGCCGAAGCGCAATTCGAGATCGCGAAGCGGTACGGTTTCTCCAGCTGGCGCGCGCTGAAAGAGCATCTCGACTCACTGACCCTTGAAGGTCAGATCATCGAAAGTGCTCGCAATGGCCACGTCGAGAGACTGGCAAGGCTGCTCGACGAGCATCCGGAGAAGGTGTTTCTGAAGGTGCCCCCGTATGAGGCGTCGCTGCTGTTTCCCGCGGCGCAAAGCGGCAACGTCGATACGGTGGATTTGTTGCTCAAGCGAGGACTCGATGTGAACTATCGCGAAAAGGGCGACAACACGTACGCGATGCACTGGGTTGCGGCGCAAGGAAACCTCGAGATGGTGCGCAAATTGGCCGATTCCGGAGGGGACGTCATTGGGGAGGGCGACGACCATGCCGGAGGCGTGATCGGCTGGGCCTCCTGTTGGGAAGGCTGCAGCGATGATGCTCACCGAGCCGTCGTCGACTTCCTCATCAGTCGGGGTGCGCGCCACCACATGTTTTCGGCGGTTGCGCTGGATCTGGCAGACGAGGTGCGGCGGATCGTGACCGCTGATCCCTCGGCGCTGAACCAGCGTCAAAGCCGCAACGAAAACAACCGCACGCCGCTGCACTTCGCCGTAGACATGAACCGTCCGCGAATGGTCGATCTGCTGCTGAAACTGGGTGCTGACCCATTGGCAGTTGACGGCAGTGGGATGCCCGTGGCTGTATACGCTACAGATCCTGAGATCGATCTGCCGGTCATGAAGTGCATCCACGAGATGACGCTGGGAGAGATGGACAGCGCCACTCGTGGCCGCCGGCCGCTGAACGTAGGCTTGTTGGATCTGGTTGCAGCGGCGGCGGTGCGCGATTGGAACACGGCGTCGCAGCTTGCCACTGCGAGTCGGCCGTTGATCGACAAAGGCGGGGCGCTTCACCTGTTCTCGAAGCGCGGTGACGCAACCGCGGTGAAGTGGCTGCTGGAGCATGGAGCGAACCCGAACGCGTTGTGGGCGCACTGGGACGCAGAGGTGACTCCGCTGCACCTCGCTGCTGCCCAGGGACACGCCGCGGTCGTGCGACTGTTGCTTGATGCTGGCGCCGATCCACGTATCCGTGACACGAAACATGACAGCGATGCATTCGGGTGGGCGGAGTTCTTCAAGAAACCCGAGATTGTCCAGTTGCTGAGAGACAGGACGGCGGGTGCGTGAAAAGGCAGAATGTGAATAGTTTCAGGTATATACTAAAAAATATACAATGAAGGTCACTAATGCCTGACAAGCTCCGGAGCGTCGACGGGCTGTTGCCGCTTAAGCCGAAGGTGCTCCACATTCTGCTGTCTTTGGCAGATGGACCTCGGCATGGCTACAGCATTCCTTGCGAAATTGCGTCAGCGGACACTGCGCTGGGCTGGTTCTGAGAAAAGCGCCGAACGGAATGTTTCGCTCAACTCCGAAGCGATCGCACACCCAGGCCGCCGGAAATCGGAGCCACACCTCGAGAAAGCAAGAAAGTTGACAGGCATATAGAGGTCATTTTCATCCAGGGCTATGAATGCGCTGACGAGAGTGGGAAGAAGAGTCACCGGAGGCGGCTGATTGAAGCGGGGTTGGGTCATCACGGTTGGCGTCGTGGCGTGGAGGTGGAAGAAGGTCGTCTGGGCATCGACGGCGGTTCGCAGCGCCGAAAAGTTCTCAGTCGACGTATCCACCATGATGCCACCAGCTACCGCATACTGTCCGTCAGTAAACGACCAAGGCTGGTGGTCGCCGTAGGCCAGCAGCAGATACGGCCGGCCCGTCGTTCGTTCCAGGGCCTGCAGACGTTCCAACACCATCTCGAATGCGGCTGAAGTTGAGCGAGCGCGCCGCAGGTACTCATTGAACGCACATCGTTGTTTCTCAGTGGCGGCACCCGCAAAGACAAGGTCGAGTTCCGAGGCTTTGCGGCCCTCCTTGCAATAGTGCGGGCCGTGGTTCTCGTTGGTGCTGATGAAATAGAAGAAAGGATCGGCCCTCGGCGAGAAGGCGCCGTATTTCACAATCGCAGCCGCTATGTCGCGATCGACGTGCGCGCTCCAGTCGTTTGACAGTCCGAGTGCTCCGCCACCGACGAATGTTTCGAACCCGTATGACCGGAATGCCTCCTCGGCTCGGAAGAATCGGTCGACTGGATAGAACACGGCGGTTGTATAACCCTTGCTCGCCAGGTAACCCGGAAACGACCGCCTTACCATCGGCGACAGATAGTAATGTGTATAGAAGCCCTGATAGCCAAATATCCTTGAATCAACACCAGTGAGAATTTCGAACTCCGTAACCCAGCTGCCTCCACCGATGACATTGACATGAAGCGGTCCGATCGCCTTGGTGGTATCGCCGCTGGACCAGAGAGGCAAATCGATGCGCTTCTCGAGCCGAAAACTGTAATTCGGGTCGAACGTCGATTCGGCGTGAAAGAACACGATGTTTGGGAGGAGTGCGGTCCGATTGTGTGTCACGTTGACGTAGGCCGAGACGGCAGCGTGTTCATCTGACGCCGGGAAGTGATCGGTGTCAGCCAAGTCAAACGAAGCGCCTCCGTCACCGGCGGCATGTGTAAACCCGATGTACTCCGCTACACCAAGCCGACGCGACAACGTCACCTGCGACTCCGCGGTCCAGAGATCGACCGAGAGCTGTGGGTGCCATGCTGCAAGCCGTTGCGCCACGAAGGTGCCGTATCGACCGAGACAGAAAACCTCCACCCCCAGCATCAGCGCCAGGGCGCTGGCTCTGACAGCGATTGTTTTCCAGAAACGCCATGATCGGCCGTAGAGCAGTGTGAGGGCAATAGCACCGAGTGCTAGGACCACCAGCACGATTATTGCTGCCGGAATCATGGAGCCGAAGCCGACGGCATTCAGGACGACGGTAGGCTCGGTTGCGAACATCTTCAGGTCGAAGAACGTGATCGGCAGTCCGACGGCGGCCACTTTCATCTCATTGACGAGGGTCAGACCATACAGAGTTGCAGCGGCCAGAGGAACGCTCAGCAAACAGAATCGCGATGGTAGCAGGAGCAGCCAGATCCCCAATCCGAACGTCACCGAATACGCAGATGGAACCGCATGCACGCGCGTAAGCACACGACCGCTGAATGCACTTACGCCCAGCACCAGCGAGGCGAATACAACAATGGCAGGCGGTGAGATCAGGGAAAACAGGCGAGCCATCAGCGCGCTCAGACCGGGTCGATTATCTGCCAACCCCTCGGAATGACAATCGCATCATGGCCCGCCTCCTTCATCGATGAACCGGCGCCGCGTCCGCCGAACCTCTTCGTGCAGTTCAACGACCAACCGCGGGCGCTGGCGTTTAACGTTACCTGAAATCCGGCTCCGGTTGGCCTTCGCAACACGCGCTCGCGAAAAGGCGGCGAAATGCGAAGAAGGCGCATAGCCTGAGCGAAATATGGATATTTTCAGGTATATACCGAAAGATATAGAATACGCTGCCTTTCGCGATCCCGTCGACTCGCGGCTGAAGGTGTATTCGCCCCGGCCACGTAAATGGATAGAGGTTATCGCAGCATGCCTGACAAGTTGAGGAGCGTCGACCGGCTGTTGCCGCTCAAGCCGAAGGTTCTCCACATTCTGCTGGCGGTGGCAGATGGACCTCGGCATGGCTACAGCATCATGCAGGAGGTGGCCGAGCGTACGAACGGCCAGGTTCGCCTCTGGCCCGCAGCCTTGTACGGATTACTTCGGGAACTCGAGAAGGCCGATTTTATTGTGGAGTCGGACGACCGACCGGCCGCCGATGAAGACGACGAGCGGCGTCGGTACTTCGCGCTCACGCCGCACGGGAAGCGTGTGTTGGATGCCGAGGTTCGGCGCCTCGAAGCGATTGTCAATCACGCCCGCTCGAGCCGAGCGTTGCGAAAGGCCCGCGCATGACGATCGATCGGCATGCCATCCGGGAAGACGGCAAACGACTGCTAAAAGATGCTCACGCGCGCGGGCGCGTCGCCCTCGCGACGACCTGGTTCGCGCTTCTCTGGGATCTCGTCTTTGGCGGCGCCAGCCACGATCTCGCACAGGCACTGCGGGTGCTCGTGCGATCTCCCGCAGTCACGGTCGGCATTTCACTCCTCCTCGGACTTGGTGTTGCAGCAACGACGACACTCTTCGCGTTTGTTGATGCGGTGCTGCTTCGGCCGCTTCCCTACGATCAGCCTGATCGGCTCGTCATGATGTGGGAATCGAACGTCAGACAGGATCGGCTGCGCGAGGGCCCGTCTCCGGGCAATGTCGTCGACTGGGTCGATCGGAACGATGCGTTCGACGCGATCACCGCCTCGATGACCGTTTCGGCCACGCTCCGGGGCCGCGACGGAGGCACGCCGGTCACCGGGGTGCATGTCACGCGCGGTTTCTTCGACGTCTATCGTCGCCAACCCGGGCTCGGGCGCACGTTCCACCCGGACGAGTTTGAGGGCGCGACGTCAGTCACGTCGCGCCAGCCGTCCAGCGCCGAACCGGTCATCGTGCTGAGTCACCGCCTGTGGCAGAACCTTGGCGCCGATCCTCAGGTCGTCGATCGCACCGTTCATGTGGAAGGCCGCGACTGGCGCGTGATTGGCGTCATGCCGGAAGACTTCGCGGTGCCCGACGCGGCGGCGGCATTCTGGGCGCCATGGGACATGCGTGTGTCGTACCGCCCGCGTTTTCCAAACGGACCCCCTCGCGACTCCCGGTTTCTGCGCGTCGTCGGCCGGATGAAAGCAGGAATGTCCATCGAAGGCGCAGAGGCGCGGATGCAGGCGCTGGCGAGGGGATTGGAGGCTGAGCATCCCGAAACGAACGCCGGTTGGAGTGTTCGGCTCTCTCCGCTTGTGGACGAAATCGCCCGGGCGAGCCGCCTGGAGCTCCTTCTCGTCTTTGCGGCGATGTTGTGCCTGCTGTTGCTCGTTTGCGCCAACGTCGCCAGTCTGGCCATCGCGCGTGGGGTCGCCCGCGCGAGAGAGATTGCGATTCGCCAGGCGGTCGGAGCCACGGGGAGCCGCGTCACGCGGCAGTTGATCACAGAAAGTGTGTTGAGCGCCAGCGTCACGATGGTCATCGCCATCTTACTGACCGCGTGGTGGGTGGACGCGGCCCTCTCAGTGGCGCCTGCCGGCATTCCGCGCATACACGAAGTGGCCATGAACGCACGAGTCGCGTCATTTGCAGCCGTACTCGCGTTCCTGGTCACTGCTGTCGGAAACGCCGTTCCGACCTTTCGCGCCGGTCGCACGCAGATTGCGGGGGCGCTCAAAGACGGGGTCGCCGTCTCGGCAAAGGCGTCTGGCCGACTTCGCGCGGGACTCGTGGTCGCCGAAATCGCAGCCGCGGTGATGTTGCTCGTTGGAGCCGGGTTGCTGGTCCGGACGTTTGCGGAGTTACGACGAGTTGATGTGGGTTTCGACACGAGTAAGCTTCTCGTCCTGCGCATCACGCCTGATGCAGCCCGGTATCGCACTGCCGCGCAGACGACCGATTACTACCGCCGCGTGTTCCATTCACTTCGCGAGGTTCCCGGGATTACGTCCGTGGCAGCTGTCACGGCCCTTCCGATGAGCACGATCGGCTCCGATTTCACTCGGCCGTACTGGCCGGAGGATGCCAGTCCTGAAGGCACACAAGCCAGCATTCGGATGGCGACACCTGGATACTTCGGGACGTTGGGCGTTCCCCTGATTACCGGGCGCGAATTCACGGACCGTGATGACGTTGATGCTCCCCGTGTGGTGATCATCAACCAGAAGCTCGCGACAGACGCGTGGGGCACTGAGAACCCGGTCGGACGTAACCTGGTTCTCGACTACCAGCGCGGGCCCTATCCCTATGAAGTGGTTGGCGTGGTGCGTGACGCTCGCGACGGGCCGCGAAGTGAGCCGGTGCCTGAGATTTTCATTCCGCACCCGCAGAACCCGTACCTCATCATGAACGTGATCGCTCGGACGGCGCTGGATCCAGTGGCCGTGGCCCGAACTGCTCGTGCCTACGCCCTTCGTGTAGACCCCGATCAACCCGTGCATTCGGTGACCACGATGGACCAACTGTTCGGCGATGCCGTGCAGCTGGATCGATTTGCCATGCTGCTTATCACGCTCTTCGCGGTTGCAGGGCTCATCACAGCAGCTGGTGGTGTGTACGCCCTGCTCGCCTACGCCGTGGTGCAACGGCGTCGTGAGATTGCGCTGCGGATGGCGCTCGGGGCGTCACCGAGGCGTGTCGCAAAGTCGATCGTGATGGAATCGCTGGTTCTCGCCATAGCTGGCGTCACGATCGGCATCGCCGGTGCGGCTGCAGGCAGCCGTTTCGCGCGCACGCTGCTCTTTGGTGTGGCACCGCAGGATCCCGTCACGCTCATAACGGCCGTTGCCGTGCTCCTTGTGGTGGTCGTGGCTGCCAGTTGGATGCCGGCACGACGTGCCGCACTCATCGACCCGGCGCGCGCGTTGAGGATTTGAGGAGGTTGGATTCATGGTGCAGCGGTGGTCTCGTCGTTCATTTGTCGGGCTGACATCGGGCTTCTCGGCGCTCGGCGTCTCCTTGTTTGGCGCAAAGGCCCGGGGACAATCACCGGGCTCCCCGCCGTCTTCTGCGAGCGATGCGTTTCCAGCGCAGGATCCTGCGCTGGTGAAAGAGGTCGTCGGCGTCTCGCATCGCGACCTCAAACGCGTGCAGGAACTGGTCGAACGTCAGCCCGCACTCGCGCGCGCCTCGATCGACTGGGGCTTCGGCGATTGGGAAGCGTGCATTGATGCCGCGTCACATGTCGGCAACAAGCCGATCGCGGACTTCCTACTGACGCATGGCGCGAGACCGACGATTTTCTCTGCGGCGATGATGGGACAACTGGACGTCGTGAAGGCGTTCATCGCAGCGCGCCCCGGCGTTCAGCGCACTTTGGGCCCGCATGGCCTGACATTGATGTGGCACGCGAAGCAGGGCGGCCCGGATGCTTCTGCTGTGGTCCAATACCTGACGGCAGTTGGAGACGCTGACGTTCAGCCGACGACGTCGCCGCTCGCGCCGCCGGACCGCGATGCACTCGTCGGCAAGTACACGTATGGATCGGGCCCTCGCGACTACTTCACCATCGAGGTCCGGCGCGACATGTCAGGGCGCGACCAGCTAACGATTGAGCGCCCGGGTGGGCCCACGCGTCAAAATCTCAATCACCTGGGCAACCTCGTGTTCTTTCCGAACGGAGTCCCGAGCGCAAAAATCGCCTTTGCCAGGGAGGGTGCGAAGGTCACACAGTTGACGGTCGCGGATCCGAACGTGATGCTGACGGCTCGGCGGGAATAACGAGTCAGCTCCGTACCACAGGTTACCAAACGATTGGTGGTGTCCGTGGGGCAAATCCGTCTGATAGGATTGCGCCCATGCAACGGGCTCGTCTCCTGCTGTTGCCGTTCGACATCGCCGTCGTGCTGGTGGTCTGCGCCGGCTATTACATCGGTGGGCTCGTCGGACTGCTAGCCCGGCTTCCCCCTTCGTACATCTCGATGATGTGGCCGCCAAACGCCATTCTGTTGGCTGCCCTTCTGCTCATTCCGTACCGCCTATGGTGGCCCGTCTTCGCTGGCGTGCTGGTGATGCACGTGCACCTGACGGTGAACTTCGGGTCCGACGCGCCCTGGGCCGTCATGTTTGTCCAGTACGCGGCCAATGTCGGACAGACCGCCGCTGCCGCCGCCCTGATTCGCCGAATCATCGGCGGCGCGCCACGGTTCGAGGACCTGGTCGGCACGGCGGTTTTCATCGCCATCGCCGCGGTGATCATGCCTACGGCGAGTTCCGGCGTCGTGGCCTACCTCTTCGATCGAATCGGCTGGAGCGACAATTTCTGGCTGGGTTGGCGCACGCGAGCGCTCTCGAACGTCACAGCTACGCTCATCATCTCCCCTCTGTTCTTGAGCGTCGCGGCGGATGGGTTAAAGGCATGCCGCAACCTCCCTTGGCTCCGCTGTCTGGAGTTCAGCGTGCTTGCCGTCGCGGTGCTGGCTGCCACCATCCCGGTATTCATGACCCCATTTGCCGGTCACCACTATCCAGCGCTGCTGTTCGCGCCGGTGCCATTTCTTTTGTGGAGCGCCGTTCGCTTTCGGATGAGTGGCCTCTGTTCGATGCTGCTGATCGTCGCCTCGGCGCATTGGTCGAACACGATGATGGGCCGAGGGCCCTTTTTCACCGAGTTTCCTATCGACAGCGTGTTATCTCTCCAGCTTCTGTTGATTATGATCACGCTGCCGCTTGTTCTGTTGACCGCCGTGGTCCAGGAGCGGCACCTCGCCGCGAAGGTCCTGCAGGACAGCCAGGACCGATACCGCGCCGTCGTCGAGGACCAGACAGAATTGATCTGCCGGCTGCGCCCAGATGGGACGTACACGTTTGCCAACGCGGCATGCTGCCGCTACTTTCAGCGCTCGCCCGAAGCGCTCGTTGGTCAGACAATCTGGGAGTTCATTCCCGCCGACCGGCGCGATTCGACCAGGCAGCACCTGGCGGTGCTGACGCCCGAACATCCCGTTGCCACGATCGATCACCGGGTTGTCACCGATGCCGGCGAGATGCGCTGGCAACAATGGACGAGCCGTGGCTTTTTCGACCACGACGGCCGCATCGTCGAGTACCAGATTGTCGCCCGGGACGTGACCGAGTTGAGGCGCGCTGCAGAGGAACGCCAACAGCTCGAATCGCAACGTCAGCTCGAAACAGTGCTGCGGGCGAGCGAAGCGCGCTTTCGATCGCTCGTCGACAATTCTCCCGTCCTGCTCTGGCGCTCGGGATTGAACAACGAAGGCATCTACTTCAACCAGCCGTGGCTCGACTTCACCGGACATACCGCCGAGCAGGCGCTCGGCTTCGGCTGGGTCGAATCGATTCACCCCGACGATCTTGAGAGGTGCGTTGAGACAAGCAATGCGGCGTTCTCGCGCCGCGAACACTTGACCATGCTGTGCAGACTGCGCCGCCATGATGGAGAGTACCGGTGGGTGCTCGACCAAGGCATTCCGTTTTTTGGTGCTGACGGAATCTTCGAAGGCTACATCGGCACGTGTGTCGACGTCACCGAACGCAAGCTGGCCGAGGACGCGCTCGAGGAGGCGGGCCGCCGCAAAGACGAGTTTCTGGCGATGCTCGGTCACGAGCTCAGAAACCCCCTCGCCTCAATCGGTCCTGCGGCCCTCATCATCGGCGCAGAAGCGCGCGACAACGACTCCATTGTCTGGGCGCATGGAGTGATCACCCGTCAAGTGGCGCAACTGACTCGCCTTGTGGACGATCTGCTGGACCTGTCGCGTATCACACGCGGCACCATCAGACTCAGGCTTGCTCCGGTCGATTTCCGCCAGGTCATCGCGGAGGCCGTCGAGGCCAGCCAACCCGCGATCGTGGCTCGCGCTCACGACTTGTCGGTGGACGTCCCAGAGGGCCCACTGCCAATCCGCGGCGACGACCTGCGGTTGACTCAGGTCATCTGCAACCTGCTCAGCAACGCTGCGAAGTACACCGACGCCGGCGGTCGCATCACGCTCCAGGTGAGGCGGCTCGATTCGCAAGTCGTGTTGAGGATCGTTGACAACGGCGTGGGTATTCCCGCGGAGATGATCGACAGAGTGTTCGACATGTTCGCGCAGGCCGACGACTCGAACGATCACTCGCGGGGCGGCCTGGGCATCGGCCTGACCGTCGCGAGCCGGCTGGTGGAGATGCACGGCGGAACGATCGAGGCCCACAGCGAGGGTTCAGGACGGGGAAGCGAGTTCCTCGTGCGGCTTCCGCTGGTGCTCCACCAGAGCGTCGACGTGAGCGCCGCACTTCCCACCACGGTGAGGGCCGAGCGCGACGATGTTTCGGACTACGGACCCGTGCGCAAGCGCATTCTCATCGTCGACGACAACGTCGATGTCGCCAACAGCCTGTCCCGGTTCCTTCGGTTCGAGGACTGCGAGATCGCCGTAGCCCACGATGGAGCGATGGCATTGGAGGCCGCGGAACGCATGGACCCCGACATCGTCTTGCTGGACGTCGGTCTGCCGAAGCTCGACGGGTTGGAGGTGGCGCGGCGGCTTCGTCAACGCGCCGGTTCGCGAGTCGTTCTGGTCGCGACGACCGGTTTCGGGCGCGAGCAGGACCGCCGGCGCACCACCGCAGCCGGCTTTGACTACCATCTGACCAAGCCATTCGACCTGGATGTACCTGCAGTCCCTTGTCCGGGCGGGCAAGGTTCAGTAGGTCGTGTCCGACTTCTGCCGCACGCGCGCGCAGATGGTTGCGAGACATCCTGGATCGATTGCGAACAGTCGGTAGCGCGTGCCGCGGACAGTGTTCTCTTCGACAGCCGTAAGCTGCGTCAGGCAGCCATACAGCGCCGCGGATTCGTAGCCGTTGCGCGTTTCCACCAGCTTCGGGTCGTTGCTGCCGAAGCTCGTGTCGATTTGCCCCGGGAACATGAACCCGAAGTCCATCAGGTGAGAGACTCGCTGCTCGGCGAGATAACACACGAGCGTGCGAGATCGGATCGGCTCGACGACCCCGGCGTTGGCGAGCCCGTCGAGGTTCATGACGCGTTTGCCGGTCTGCCATCCGGCGGTGCCGGCGTTCCACGCCGCGACGCGGCTCCCGCCGGGAACCATCGCGACGAGCCTGGGCGCGTGCGTGGCGATCAGGCTGTGCGCCGCATTGCCGCGCCAGTGGCCCGTCATGCCGGTGATGGCGACGCCGATGCCCAGTGCGGCGCCCGCGATCTGCCAGTGGCGGCCAAGAGCGGCGAGGCTCGCGCACGTCATCAGCGCCATCGGAACGAAAATACCCGCCGAATAGTGGTCGGCCATCATGTTGATGCCGCGGGCGTACGCGAGGGTGTATGCGGCAATTGCCGCCATCGAAGCGGCCGTGAGCGCACGCCGTTCCGCTCCCCGCCTCCATTGGTCGGCACACGTCCAGATCGCGATGCAAAAAAATGCGCCCATCACGACGAAGGACCGGATTCCCATGGCAATCAGCGAGGTGAGCACGGCTCCGATGCCTGTGCTCGATACGATGAGATTCCAACTGACTGCGGGCAAAAACTCGTTCACTCGCGACCAGTGCATTTTCATCGCGACGCTGCTCGGCATCCAGACGCCTGTGATGAGCCACGAGTTGATCAGCGTGAGGGCGACAGCCGCGCACGCGCCCGCACCAGCGGCGGCGACCAGCGTCTGCGACGAGGTTCGTGCGGCCGGATCGTGGTGCCATCGCGATGTGGCGATCGTCACGGCATAAATCGCCACGAAGATGGACAGATCGATCCGGGTGAGCACCGTCAGGAACGCCGCGAGCGCGGCCAGCGCAGGTGAAGGCGCGGGCCGTGTGACGGTCCATACGAACCACGCGGTCATCAACACAGCCCAGCCCCACTCGAGTCCGGCGGTAATCTGCAGGAACCCCCGCGGCGCCGCGAATGTCAGCGCAACGGCGACCGCGGCGATCGCGCCGCCGTAAAGTTGACTCCCGGTGCGAAGCAGCAGCCACACGGCGCCAAGCAGAGCAATGGCCGAGGAGATCCCCATCACGACGGGCAGCGCGCGGTTGTAGCCGGTAAATATGGAGGCGAGCGCCGAGCCATAACCGTAGAGCACCTGAAACCCGCTCGTGCGCGTAACGAGATCGAACGTCCATCCCTGGCCGTGCGCAAACGAGTGCGCCGGCACGAGGTAATAGAACGCGTCGTCGTTGAAGTAGCCGATCATCTCGGCGTCGGGGAGCGTCAGCACGTACGCGCTCCATCCAACGACGGCGGCGGCGATGAGCAGGAAAGTGAGAAAAGGGGCCCGAGAGGCGGGCATCAGCCTGAAAACATAACACGGCCCATCAGAACCTGAGCGAGACTCGGAGTCCTCCCGTACCACGAGCAACGATCGGCGCTGCGAAGAGCTGTGTCGTCGAGCTGTTCTCGGCGTCGTAAATCGTCTTTCGTTTGCGCATCAGCGCATCGATTCCGATGCCCACGCCGGCGCCAATGGCGCCGATCCGCAACATCGGTCCGACGTCGTCGCGGCAGTTCTCCCACGTTTCCGTCAGGCGGCACAGGAGCAGCCCTGATGCCACGGCGGCACTGGCCCCGATCAAGGCTCCGTTGATCAAGGAGTCGGAATCGCGCACTCTGACCCGCACGACGTCAGTCGCGTTGAGACGACGGGTGTCGGCGCCGGCAGTGGCGGTCACGATGCCGCCAGACACGCTGACTATTCGCGACCTTTCTTCCCGTCCACCGGAATCCGTCATCCAGACCGTCATCCCTGGAGTCAATATGGTTGCGAGGTTGGGCTCCGCCCCCTGAGTCGTTTGAGCCGATACCGCTGAAACGCTCGAGGCAGAAAGCAGGATAAGTAGGGCGATACGCCGCATGATTGATGTCTCCCTTCATTTCTCAATGCGTCATGGTCACGAAAAACGGCTCAGGCAGAGTTCTGGACTTGACATGGGTCGGTGTCGCTTATATATTACCAATCAGTTATGGAACTGACTGGTTATGAATCGGCGCAGCTCGACGCGACGTTCGCCGCCCTCGCCGATCCAACGCGGCGCGCGATCCTGGCCCGTCTGGCATCCGGCGAAGCGACGGTCACGGAGCTCGCCGAGCCGTTCGCAATCAGCCAGCCGGCGATCTCCAAACACCTCAAGGTTCTGGAACGCGCCGGCCTCATCACCCACGGCCGCGACGCACAGCGCCGGCCGCGGCGGATTGATGCCCGTCCGCTCGGCGAGGCCGTCGACTGGCTCGAACACTATCGTGCGCTCTGGGAGGAGAATTTTCAGCGCCTCGATGCCCTGCTCGAGGTGCTGCAGGCCCCTGCCCGGAACAACCGTCGGCAACCCGACACCCTTCAAGGAGCAGATCCATGGCGAAAATTACGCCCTTCCTCTGGTTCGACGGCAAGGTCGAAGACGCCGTCCAGTTCTACACGTCCATCTTCAAGAAAGCCCACGTCACGTCGGTCTCGCCGATGAGCGCAACCTTCGAGATCGAGGGTCAGCGGCTCATCGTGTTCAACGGCGGGCCGCAATTCAAGTTCACCGAAGCGATGTCGTTGATGGTCCATTGCGAGACCCAGGAAGAAGTGGACTACTACTGGTCGAGGCTCACGGCAGATGGGGGCAGCGAGCAACCCTGCGGCTGGGTCAAAGACAAGTTCGGTCTTTCGTGGCAGGTGATCCCCGACACGCTCGGCCGGTATCTCGGCGACCGAGACCGGGTCAAGTCGCAGCGCGTCTTACAGGCGATGTTGAAGATGAAGAAGATCGACATCGGCGAGCTCGACGCCGCGTACGCCGGCTGATCCACCATCAAGGAGCCTCGACGTGCAGAAGCCAGAACCTCTCAGCATTCACCTCCCGAGCGATCGGGAAATTCTCTTCACCCGAGTGGTCAACGCTCCGCGGCAGCTCGTGTTCGACTGCTTCACGAAACCGGAGCTGGTGCGTCGCTGGCTGCTCGGCCCTCCGGGCTGGACGATGCCGGTGTGCGAGATTGATCTGCGGGTGGGCGGGCGCTACCGCTACGTGTGGCAACATGCGGACGGACGGAAGATGGGTATGGGCGGCGTCTATCGTGAGCTCGAGCCGCCTCATCGCATCGTCCATACCGAGCTCTTTGACGAAGACTGGACGGGTGGGGAAACGATTTCCACCCTTGTTCTGACCGAAGAGCAACGCCGCACCACGATCACGAACAGCGTTCTCTATTCGTCGAAGCAGGCGCGCGAGGGTGCCCTCAAGACTGGGATGACCGACGGTATGGAGGCGGGGTACGTGCGTCTCGATGAACTGGCCGTCGAGCTCGCGACCTGATGACCACACGGGTCAGCCTCGACGAAGCGCTCCATTGGCTGGCGCAGCACGGTACGAAGCGCACGCTCGACAGCATGGCCCGCTACGGCATTCCGTCTACCAAGGCGTTCGGTGTCACAGTGGGCGAGCTGAAGGGCTACTCGAAGAAGATCGGCAAAGACCATAGCCTCGCCGAGGGTCTCTGGAAGTCGGAGTGGTATGAGGCGCGCATGATGGCGGCCTTCATCGACGATCCCCACGAGGTCAACGCCCGGCAGATGGATCGATGGGCGGGAGAGTTCGACAGCTGGGCTATCTGTGACACCGTTTGCTTCGCGCTCTTCGACCGTACACCTCACGCGTGGAGCAAGGTGCATGCGTGGGCCGGTGCGCGGGCGGAATTCAAGAAGCGTGCGGCCTTCGCCCTTCTATGGGGGCTCAGCGTGCATGACAAGGAAGCACCGAACGAGCAGTTCCTTCGGTGCCTGCCGCTCGTCGAAACAGGCTCGCTGGATGTGCGCGACTACGTGAAGAAGGGTGTCGATATGGCGCTTCGGGCGCTCGGCAAGCGCAATCTGGTGCTGCGCGACGCGGCGATCGGTTTGGCGACACGGCTGTGCGACTCAACGGAAGGGGCCCAGTCGTGGATCGGGCGCAGCACGCAGCGAGAACTCACCAAGACGATGCGCCGGAAGCGAAGATGAACAAGAGCCGGCACGTCGCGTTGCTCCGCGGCATCAATGTCGGTGGCAACAACATCATCAAGATGACGGACCTGCGAGCAGGCTTCGAAGCCATGGGCTTCGGCGATGTCGAGACCTACATTCAGAGCGGCAACGTCGTCTTCTCCTCGAAGCCGGCGACGAAGGCCACACTCACCCGGACGATCGAGAAGACGCTGAGTGAAGCGTTCGGCTATGCCCCGCTCGTTGTGCTCATTTCCTCCAAAGAGCTCGAGCGCGTAGTCGCCCAGGTGCCCGGCGGGTTCGGGAAGCAGCCAGACCGGTACCGCTACGACGTCATGTTCGTGAAGGAGCCATTGACGCCGAGTGAGGCTCTCGTTCAGATCACCACGAAACCAGGCGTCGACGAGGTCCACGCGGGCGACCACGCACTTTACTTCCGGAGGCTGATCAGCAAAGCTGCGCAGAGTCACCTGCCGAAGCTCGTTCAGCGGCCGGTGTACAAGAGGGTGACTGTCCGTAACTGGAATACCACGACCAAGCTGCTGGCGATGGTGTCTGGAAAGCGGTAAGCGGAACTGGAGGACGTAATGGTGCTGAGAATGCTAATCCTTGCCTTGTGCCTGGTGTGCCTGACATCGGGCGTCACCGCCCAGGGGCCCCAGAGCGCAGCCACCGTGGTGGCCGCCGCATCGAAGGCGATGGGTGTGGACAACCTGAATGCGATCGCCTACGCAGGAACGGCGCAGAACGGGGCCTTTGGTCAAAGCAAGAGCATTGGCGAGCCCATGGGTTCGGTCAACCTGACGCGCTACACGCAATACAACCGCACGATCAATTTCGCGCCATCGGGAGATCCGACGGCGCTGGTATCGCGGGCAACCGGAATGGCGCAGCTTCCAACGGTGCCCGGTGTGTCGCCACCGGTGCCGGGCGCGTTCGACCAGACGATCACCGCTCAGCAAGCCACCACCAACTGGGGGCAGGCATTGAACATCTGGACCACGCCGTGGGGATTTTTAAAAGGCGCAGCGGCCAACAGCGCGACTGTGCGCGCGCAGAGTGGGCAGCAGATCGTCTCGTTCGTCCCGGCGAACTTCAAGTCACCGTCGGGCGCGACCTACATGGTGACGGGCTACATCAACAACCAGAATCTCGTCACGCGAGTTGAATCGCGGGTGGAGCATGCGGTCGTCGGGGACCTGCTGGTCGAGTTCGATTACTCGGGCTACCAGAACATGAATGGCGTGCAGGTGCCGACTCGTGTAGTGCAGCGACAGGCGGGTCTGCAGACGTTCGATGCGAACATCGCGTCAGCGACGCCGAACCCGACGAACCTCGCCGAATTGCTGGCGGCCCGTGGCGCAGCAGCCGCGCCGGCAGGTGCTCCGCCGCCGCCGGCGGCACCTCCACCTGTCGAGCGTATCGGAGAGGCCGTGTTCAGGATTGGCGGAAACTACGTGTCGCTTGCGGTCGATATGGGCGATCACGTGCTGGTTGTCGAGAGCGGGCAGAGCGACGCGCGCGGCACCGCGGTAATGGCGGCGGCAAAGCGCGCCATCCCGAACAAGCCGATCCGGTTCGTCGTCAATTCTCACGCGCATTTCGATCACGCCAGCGGGCTTGCGGCGGCTGTCGCCGAAGGCGCGACCATTCTGACGCACCGCAACAACGAGCAGGTTCTCGAGCGGCTTCTCTCTGGTCCGCGCACGCTCGGCGGCGACAGCCTTTCGAAACTGGCGAATCGCCGGACCGACGTCGTCCAAGGCGTGAGCAACCGCGATGTGCGGAAAGGCACGAACGGCAAAGTCGTCGAACTGCATCAGATCCCGACCGAGCATAGTGACGGCATGCTGGCGGTGTATCTGCCGGCGGAGAAGGTGCTTTGGACGGCGGACATCACGGTGGTGAATCCCAATGCTCTTCAGATGGGAACCCTCAAGTCGGCCGTTGCCGCCCTCGACCGGCTGAAGCTCGACTACGATGCATGGATTCCCGCGCACCCGCCGAACCCCGATCGGCCGCTCACGAGAGCGGACGTGGTGGCGGCTGCTGGCACCAATTAACGCACCCGGTCAAGACCGTGTTCGTGGGGATTCGTGGTCATGACGACTCGTCACAACGGCCCTGTGTTGACGCAGCGCGGCGGGTCCTGTCCGCGATCGTTCCCGTCCGTGCTCGGCGCCAACAGCACGTGTACGTGAGGGGCGCCTGCGCGGCGGACGGAAACGATCGCGCGGCTGGCTACGCCGTCAACACAGGGCTGTTGCAGATTCGTGAGACCAGGGTTGATCTCCTGAGCACTCGTGAGCTATCAGCACTGACCGGTCGATTAACATCGCGTGTGATGAGGCCCGCATGACGACGCCCGGCAAAGCGCTTGGGTTGACGTGGCTGCAGCGCGAAGCCGTGCGAAGGCGGCCGACACGTCACGCCTGACCGCGCGAGAAGCCTGAGGGACTCAAGCGAGGTCACGGACCTCGCGGCCAGCGGCCCACCGCGGGCCTCGCAGCGCGGTCCGGCCCCGGAGCTTCGGATTCGCGATGCAGCCACGTCAACCCAAGCGCGTTCTGGGATGCGGTGGTGTCGGGATCAGAGTCTATTTTGTGAGCAGATGATCACAAGATTCGTGCCTTCGTGGGCAGATTTAACGGATTGATGTTCGGTCCGCCGTGGGAAAGTCCTTCGGAACGGTCTGCGTGACACGACCGGTTGCGGCCCACTCGGTACCGCGCTGGATCGAGACGATGAAGCCTACGCTGTTCATAGACGGCACCGGATCGGTTTCCTTCGGTCCGACATGTCCCAGCGTGTTGTGGAAGACGCGGCCCTTGCCGTACTGAATGGTCATGAACATCGGCTCGTTCTCGCCGGTTCCGTTCTTGGTCTTTGCCGGGTCGGCAGACGCGGTCGCCAGCACCTGCAGACTTTTCGCGGGCCCTCGTAGCTGGCTGTAAATTTCGTCGTTGGCGTGGAGCCACTGAGCGGGAAGGCCCTTCATGATGGGATGGTCCGGCGCGCGCGTCACGACCAGGAAGTCGTGCCGTGCCGGATGCATCGCATTACCGGGAGTCGTGCCGTCGAGCACGATCCGGCCGTCGCGCCATCGCACTTTCGGTCCCCAGCTCTCATCCCGTCCGCCCCAGCCGCCAACGCCGGAGATCTCGAGGAACTCCTGCCATTTCGGAAATGCGTTATCCGCGGCATGAACGAGCACCAGACCGCCCCCGTTCCGCACGTACTCGGCAAACGCCTGCCTGGTCTCTGCCGGCCAGTCGTCTCCTTCGTAATCCAGCACGACGACGCTGTAGCCCGCAAAGCTTGGCTTGAACCCGGACATGTCTGCGCCCTTCGCGGGAGAGGCGACGACAGTGGTGTCGAAGCGGCCGGCTTCATCGAGAATCCGTTTCAAAACGACACTGCTGACGGCCCAGTTGTGGAACTGGCTGGACTGGCCGGTGAGGAGCATCGTCTTAATGCGCGCCTGCTGTCCGGAAAGCGCGGCACTCAGGCTCAGGCCGATGATCAGGAGAAGAAACGGTACACGGGCAGGCACGGCAGGAGTATACGCCCGAAATGCTGCCCGGCTTCAGGCTCCTGGCTTCAGGCCTCAGGCCGAAACTGCTCTGGCTCCAGTGGTCAGTTGAATCGACGCAGACATCACCTGCCCGCGTTGGCGCATGATTGCGGGGTACGTCGATTCAACTGGCCACCGGGGCTAGGGACGGCTTGATAGAATGAGGCTCTTGCCTTTCAGGAGGACTCATGAGGTACGTGCCTGGATTGCTTCTGCTGGCTCTCGTCGCGTCCCCGTCGGTGCAAGCGGACGATCAGAATGGTGCACCGCGCCCGCCCGCGCAGCTGACGGCCGACCAGGATCACAAACGCCTCATGGACCTGCTGAAGATCTCAGGTTTTCCCCCGGGCGCGGTAGCGTCGAGCCCAGATACCTACAACGAGGCGCTGGCCACTCCATACCCCAACCTGCCGGATCCGCTGACGTTCAAGAACGGGCAGAAAGTACGAACGGCTGCGACGTGGCGAAAACGGCGCGCCGAGATCCTCGAAGACTTCGAGAGGGAAGTCTACGGTCGAAGGCCGCAGCACATTCCAGCCGTGAGCTGGCAGGTGGTCAAGACGACACCCGGAAGCGACGGGAGCCTGGCGACGGTTGCGAAACAACTGCTGGGTCGCGTCGATAATTCTGCCTATCCCGCGATGACCGTTAACGTGCAAGCGATTCTCACGCTGCCCGCGAACGTGCGCGGACGTGTGCCGGTGATTATTCAGTTTGGCGGCGGTGCATTCGAGCTTGCCGCGAACGTCTCCTCGTCTGTGAACCCCTGCCAGGTGGGTGGTGCAGGCCGTGGTGCGGGCCGCGGTGCCGGGCCACTGCCCGCAGGCGCTGTCCCCGGAGGCGCAACGGCAGAACCGACGTGGCAGCAGCAGATTCTTTCGCGCGGATGGGGCTACGTGAATCTCAACATCGGCAGTGTCCAGGGTGATTGCGGCGCCGGGTTGCAGGCCGGCATCATCGGCCTGGTCAACAAGGGACAACCTCGCGCGCTCGACGATTGGGGGGGATTATCGGCGTGGGGCTGGGGCGCAAGCCGTGTCCTCGACTACCTCGAAACGGATCCGGCGGTTGACGCGTCGCGCGTCGGTGTGCAGGGACATTCGCGCGCGGGAAAGGCCGCACTCCTCGCGATGGCGCTGGACGAACGTTTCGCCATCGGCTACATCAGCTCATCGGGTCAGGGCGGCGCCAAGCTGCATCGCCGCAAGTACGGCGAGACGATCGAGAACCTTGCAACACGTTTCTACTACTGGATGGGTGGCAACTATCTGAAGTACACCGGACGCTGGGATGCGTTGCCGGTCGATTCGCACGAGCTCATCGCGGCCTGCGCGCCGCGGCCGGTGTTCATCAGCGCCGGCAATGGTCCCTCGGCGACGAAGGCCGACGGAACCGTGGAGATCAACGACGCGTGGGTCGATGCGAAGGGCAGCTTTCTGGCGGCTGTTGGCGCCGGCCCTGTCTATGAATTGCTCGGCAGACGCGGCGTTGGCACGCGCGAAATGCCGGCAATCGACACAGCCGTCATCGATGGCGACCTGGGATTTCGTCAGCACACCGCGGGGCACACGCCAAATCCGACCTGGCCGACGTTCCTGAGCTTCGCCGATCGGTACTTCGCAACCAACGCCGCGAGGCGATAGATGGAAAAACTAGAATCTAAAAACTGGAATCTAAAATCTGGAGTCTTCCGGTTCTGCAGTTCCAGATTCTAGATTCTAGATTCGAGATTTTTCCCGCGCCACTGCCAGCAACCCGATGGCTGCCACGCTCGCGAAGAATGCGCCGGCGAGAAACGTGGCCGACGGCCCGAAAGAGCTCCACAGATAACCGGCAATCAGACTCGCCAGGAGCAGGGCACCTCCGCTGACGAGATTGAATAGGCCAAACGCTGTGCCAACCAACTCGACTGGCGCCGTGTCCGCGACAAGTTTCGACAGGAGCCCCTGTGTAAGACCCATGTGCAATCCCCATAACGCGGCTCCCGCAAACACGATCAGCGCAGACGAGGCATTGGCCAGGAAGATATCGGCGACGACCAGGAGAACGAGCCCAAGGAACAGTAACGTCCTGGCGCTGACGCGGTCGGCGGCAGCGCCGGCCGGATACGCGGAGCCGGCATACACGATGTTCATGACGACCATCACGACCGGCACATAGGCGAGCCCCAGTCCGATATCCTGCGCGCGCAACACGAGAAACGCCTCGCTGAAACGCGCCAACGTAAACACCGCTCCCAGCACCACGACGAGCCAGTAGCGCAGAGGAAGGCGCGTCGCGTGAGCAAGCGTGAGGGGTCTTCTCGCGCCTTCATTGTTCGTGATGCGATGGGGATCCCGGACATACACCAGCAGGAGCGTTACGGCAACGAAAGCCGGCACGACCGCAAACCACATCACCGTTCTGATGTCTCCGCCAAATCGGATCATGAGCGCGATGGCGAGCAACGGTCCGATGACGGCGCCTACCGAATCGAGCGCCTGGCGCAGTCCGTACGCCGCGCCGCGCATCGCCGGCGGAGTGATGTCGGCGACGAGCGCATCGCGCGGAGCACCGCGGACGCCTTTGCCGACGCGATCGATGAATCGCGCGGCGAATACCCAGCCAACTGAGCTGGCCAGAGGGAAGATTGGCTTGGTGACGGCCGCCAGCCCATACCCCAGCACCATCAGAAATTTTCGCTTGCCGAGATAGTCGCTGAGCGCACCGGAAAACACTTTCATGACGGCAGCCGTCGCTTCAGCGACACCCTCGATCACCCCGACCGTGACTATCGACGCGCCGAGGGTTGTCACCATGAACGCCGGTAGCAGACTGTGGATTAATTCGGATGAGGCATCCATGAACAGCGAGCCGAATCCCATTGCCCAGATGCCGATGGGCAAGGCCTTCAATGGCGCCCGCGTCATGTGTCCTTATCGAGGATTTCGGGCGCCCTCGACGGGATATCCCTTCCACAGCCATTCGAGCGCCGTGGGGAACGTCTGCAGCTTGGTGGGGCGATCGCAGTGGGCCGCGTTGCGCGCGAACACAAACTGGTACCGGTAGCCCTTGGCGGTCAACACTCGGGCCATGTTCTCGTTGGCCACGACCCAGTCGTGCATGTTGTCGCGCATGATGTTCGGGTTGAGAAGGTCCCTGTCTCCCACCTGCATCCAAAGACGAATGGGTTTGGCAGGGCTGTTGGGAATGAGGCGCTCGTGAAACTCCCACGCGCCATGCGGCGTCTCGGAGTCCGGCGGCCATTGCTGGTTCACGTATGTGCCGGAATAGGTGAGCACCCGGCGGTACGATCCGCCGTACCACGCCATGATCAGAGCCGCCGAGCCACCAGAACTGCAGCCCATTGTGGCTCGGCCTTCGGGATCCTTCGTCAGCGTCACGTTGTACTGCCTCTCCACGAGTGGCAGCACTTCGGTTTCGACAAACTCGTTATAGCGTCCCGACATCGTGTCGTATTCGAGCCCCCTCTGGCTACCTTGCGCGTCGCCGCTGCCGTTGCCGATCGAAATGGCAATCATCACCGGCACCCGTTTCTGATGGATCAGGTTGTCGAGCGCCGTAAATAACAATTGATCGGGTCCATCGGCACCGACGATGAAAGGCGCAACGGTGCCGGGAACGTATTGTTTGGGGACGTAGACAGCGACACGGCGGGTGTACGGAGCAGAATGGCTGGTCGTCACGACCAGTTTGGCCGGATCACTCGGATCGGGCGTGCCGAACGTACCCTGCTCGCGCGCGATGCCCGGATAGATCTTGCTGTCGGTCGAACTCATCGTGAAGGTGTGGACCGTCCCCTGCGGCACGTCAGGCTGCGCTGTCATATCCGGTGACGGATTGTGCGTTGGACCGATGATGAAATTCCCCTCGGCATCGGCCGGCGGAATGGCACCGTCCGGCAGTTCCCTGGCCGTGACGTATCCCGGCGTATTGGGGTCACGCGTCGGCGGCGTTGGCCGTGACGCGGGCTGGGGCGCGGGCGCCTGACCTTGCGGCGCGGCTCCAGCGTTCTGCCCCATGATGGGCGCGACGCAGGCCAGCAAGCCGACGCCAATCAGGACGGCCAAAGAGGATGGCACCGTTTTCATGATGCCTCAGTTTACCCGCGATGGACCTGTCTGGCGTCGGTCGTGCGTGTTAAGATCTCCGGTTTTTGAGTGACCCCCCGGCGTAATCTGATTTTTTGGCAGGAGGGACCATGGCAGACGCGACACTCGAGACCTCGGATATCACACTCCAGCAGGCGCTTCGCGGGCGTCTCATTCGCGCGGGCGACAGCGACTATGACACCGCGCGGGCCTTATACAACGGGATGATCGACAAGCGTCCGAAGCTCATCGCACGATGCACTGACGTGGCCGATGTGATCACCGCCGTGAACTACGCGCGCGAGCAGGGCCTGCTGCTCGCGATTAGGGGTGGCGGGCACAATGGCCCCGGCCTCGGCAGCTGTGACGGCGGGCTGGTGATCGATCTTTCGATGCTCAAGGGTGTGCGCGTCGATCCCGCAAACCAGACCGTGCGGGTCGAGGCAGGTTGCACCTCCGGCGACGTCGATCACGCGACGCACGCGTTCGGTCTGGCCGTGCCCTTCGGAATCGTGTCGACCACCGGTGTGGCCGGCCTCACGCTTGGGGGAGGAACCGGGTATCTCACTCGCAAGCGCGGGCTGACAATCGACAGCCTGCTCGAGGTCGATCTCGTTCTGGCGGATGGGCGTTTTGTCACCGCCAGCGCCGAACAGCACCCCGATCTGTTCTGGGCGATCCGGGGTGGCGGCGGTAACTTCGGTGTCGTCACGAGCTTCCTGTTCAAGGCGCATCCGGTCAGCACCGTCTATGCGGGGCCGATCTTCTGGGAGGCCACCCACGCCAAGGCGGTCATGAGCGCGTTTCGCGAGTTCCTGCGCTCGTCGCCGGAAGATCTGGGCTCGTTCGTTGGTTTGAAGACAGTGCCCTCGATGGATCCGTTCCCGAAGGATTACTGGGGACGCCGCGCCTGCGCTGTCATCTCGAGCTACAACGGGCCGGCGGCAGAGGGCGAGCAGGTGATGGCGCGATTACTCAAGGCCGTGCCACCGCCCATCTTCAACTGGATGGGCGCGATGCCATTCCCGGCGATACAGTCGCTGTTCGATCCGTTCTTCCCGAAAGGTCTCCAGTGGTACTGGAAAGGCGATTTCGTGAAGGCGCTCACAGACGAGGCGATCGACACGCACATCGCGCAGGCCGCGCAGGCGCCAAGCGAGCTGTGTTTGATGCACCTGTATCCCATAGACGGGGCCGTGCATCGTGTGTCCAAAGACGCCACCGCGTGGAGCGTTCGCGACGCGACGTTCTCGATGGTCATCGCCGGAATCGACAGCAGTCCCGAGAAGGCAAACGCGCTCAAGGCCTGGGGCCGTTCGTACTGGAAAGCCGTACATCCTTTCAACATGGAGGGCGGCTACGTCAATTTCATGATGGACGACGAAAGTGCCGGCAGGGTGCAGGCGAGTTATGGCGCGAACTACGCGCGTCTGTCGGACATCAAGGCGAAATACGATCCGAAGAACCTCTTCCGGGTGAATCAGAACATCGAGCCGGCTTTCGTGTGAAGCCGGCCGTGGCCAACCTCGCATCGCGCGAGACGGAGACGTCAACGCCTCCGTCTCGTGCGAGGGTGGTTGCTCTGACGGCGGTTGCCCTCGTTGCCTTTGCGTCCAATTCCATCCTCTGCCGGCTGGCCCTCAGCCGGGCAGAGATCGATCCTGCCAGCTTTACAACCATTCGCCTGGTCTCCGGCGCTGCAGCCTTGTGGATGCTCGCCGCGGTTCTCAATCCGCGATCGAGGCCGTCTGGAAATTGGGCGTCCGCGGCGGCGCTCGCCGCCTACGCTGTGGCGTTTTCTTACGCCTACGTCAGTCTCGAAGCGGGGGTAGGAGCGCTGCTTCTCTTCGGAGCAGTGCAGACGACGATGATTTTCGCCGCGCTGCGCGGAGGCGAGCGCACGTCGTCGCAGGAGTGGGCCGGTCTTGCGGTAGCGCTCGCCGGACTTGTTTATCTCGTCTCACCGGGGCTTGCCGCACCACCGCCGCTTGGCGCGGCGCTGATGGTGACTGCGGGTGTGGCCTGGGGTGTCTACACACTGCGCGGCCGCCGGAGCGTCGCGCCGGTACTCGTTACAGCCGGGAACTTCGCGCGAAGTGCGCCCATGGTGCTCGCCGTGAGTGTCGCCGCTGTGCTGAGTGGTGGCACCGTAAAGGCAACTCCCGTCGGGATCGGATTGGCACTCGCATCGGGGGTGCTTTCGTCCGGGTTCGGATATGTGGTGTGGTACGCCGCGCTTCAGCACCTGACCGCCGTCCGCGCTGCGACGGTTCAACTCGTGGTGCCAGTACTCGGAGCATTGGGTGGGATCCTGCTGCTCGGCGAAGCACTTTCTCCGCGGCTGGTGCTCGCGGCGGTGCTCGTACTCGGCGGCGTCAGCATGGCTGTTGTGCGACCGTACAAGTGACGCACCATTCGGTGCGCAAGTGGACAGACGATCCGATGCGCGAGGTCATAGAGTCTTCGTGAGTCTTCGAGCGATAGCAAATCCGTCCGCAGACGTGGCATTGACATGGCTCACCGACGATCGCCTTCACCTGTCACGCTTGAAAGATTCTCCGCGATCGGGATTCTGCTTGCGCTCACGGCTGTTGCCGTTAGCCCGATTGCATGTTCGCCGCCCGCACCACCTCCTGCCCAGCAAAGCGCTGAATCCCCTGCTCCGGCGAGCGTGATTCCAGAGGCCGACCGCCCACCGTCCGCGCTCCTGGAGATTGGAGTGTTGGCCAAAGGGCTCTTCGACGCGGCCTATTCGTCGGATTGGAGCGCGGCTGCCGAAAGGGTGCGGGCGTTGAACGAGTCAGCGTCGGCGCTTCCGGACACGCTGCTCAAGCCGGAACTCGTCGCTCAGCTTCGATCGCGGCTCGAGCATGTCGGCCAGACTGTCAGCGCGCATCAACGCATCGAAACGATGGATGATGCCAACGCAATCACGCGCCTCGTGGCGGACCTTGCCGCTCGGTTCGAACGTCGGGTGCCGTATGACGCCGTCATGCTCGGCTACTACGGGCGGCAGTTGGAGCTCGGCATCGCCTCCGGCCAGCCATCAACGTTGAGTCAGGCGAGCGGCGACCTCAGCAGTACCTGGGACAGGCTCGAACCTAAGATTCTCGAGCTCGGCGCCGTTGACGAGGTGCGTCGATTTACCGACATCCTGGTCCAACTGGAAGCAGCACAGCGCCCTGCGGAGTTTATCGCCCCCACGCGGGCCGCTCTGGCGGGGGCCGATCGAATCGAGAAGTTATTCCGCTCGTCGAACTGAACTCCTGCGCGTCCGCGCTACCGTGCCGACACCTCGAGCTTCTGCAATGTCGAGGCGAGCTCTGCCAGCTTGATGAATTCCGATCGGTAGCCTTCGCCGTCGGTTCCGCGGAACTTCGATGCGCGGGCAATTGCCGCGGCGAAGCTGCCGCTTCCCCCGTGCTTCGATCCGCGCAGCAGCATGCCGACCTCGGCAACAGCCGACGCAAACCCGAGATTCGCAGTCAGCGGTCTCTCCTGGCTGCGTATCGGCGTCGAGATGAGCCGGCTCGTCTCGCCGTCCGGTGCCTTGTAGCGAAGCTTCACGGTCACCAACTCATCGGGTGAAGCCGATCGCGTCGGCTGTGGCGGTGTCTGGTACTTCAACGGGTCCACGGATGGCGCGTCCACCTCGACGCCGGCGGGCACGAGTTCGTATAACGCCGTCACGGAATGTCCCGAGCCGATGTCGCCCGCGTCTTTCTTGTCGTCGTTGAAATCCTCGTTTTTCAACACGCGGTTTTCGTAACCGATGAGCCGGTAGGCCGACACGGCCGCAGGGTTGAACTCGACTTGAATCTTCACGTCTTTGGCGATCGTCACCAGGGTCGATCCTGCTTCGCGCACGAGCACCTTGCGCGCTTCGTGAAGAGAGTCGAGATAGGCGTAGTTGCCATTGCCCTTATCTGCGAGCTTTTCCATCGTCGAGTCTTTCAAATTGCCCGTGCCGACGCCGAGGACCGAAAGGAACACA
This sequence comes from Vicinamibacterales bacterium, assembly GCA_963782595.1. Lineage (GTDB taxonomy): Bacteria > Acidobacteriota > Vicinamibacteria > Vicinamibacterales > JAMQPK01 > JAMQPK01. The sequence continues at coordinate 1,490,944 of CAWAKJ010000001.1, forward strand.
CCGGTTGCACGCTCCGCCTCGATCAGTCGAACAAGCTCATCCTGACTCGTCACGCCAACGTTGAAGTCACCATCGGTTGCCAGCACGACGCGATTCACGCCGCCCTTGATGAAGTGTTCCCTGGCAATGCGATACGCCAGCTTGATTCCTGCGCCGCCGTTGGTCGAGCCTCCTGCGTCGAGCTCGGCGATGGCCTTATGGATGACCGTTTTTTGGTCGCCCGGAGTGGATGCCAGGACGAGGCCACTGGCGCCGGCATAGACCACGATGGCAACGCGGTCGCGCTCCGTGAGCACGTCTGCCAGCATCCGCATCGCGGTACGCACCAGCGGAAGCTTGTCGGGAGGCATCATGGAGCCCGATACATCGATCAGGAACACGAGGTTTCGCGCGGCGGCCTCTTTCGCGGGAATGTCGCGGCCCTGCAGTCCAATCAGGGCGAGCCGGTGTTTGGTGTTCCAGGGGCAAACCGCCAATTCCGTTGTGACTGAGAATGGCGCATCGCCGTGCGGTTGCGGATAGTCGAACCGGAAGTAGTTGATCATCTCCTCGATTCGCACGGCACCAGCCGGCGGCACGGTGCCGCCGTTCAGGAATCTTCGGACGTTGGCGTAGGAGGCCGTATCGACGTCGATCGAGAAGGTCGAGAGCGGGTCCGTCGAAACCCTGCGGAACGGGTTTTCGTCGAGGTGGTCGTAGGCTTCCGTGTCGAAGTTGGGATTGTACCGGCCCGGTAAATAGGGTGCCGGCATGCCCGCTCCGGGCCGGTATGCGCCACCGCCGGAGCCTCCTACCATGCCGATTCCGATGCGGCTGTCGCGCAGTAATTGACTGTGCGCACTCGGCGAGGCGCCGAGCTCGTTGGCTTGAAGCATGAACTGTTCGGCGGACGTCTCGGCGCTCATCGTGACCTTCAGGTGCTCGACGCGAGTCGAGACGTCCACCTGTATGACAGATGTCTGATATCCCGCCAGCTGGAATCGGAGGTCGTACGCGCCCAAGCGGAGACTCTGAAATGCGAACTCGCCGTTCTTACTGGTGACGGTGGAACGTTGCTCTGGACCGGTCAGCGTCACGAGCACGCCTGGTAACGCAGCGCCGGACGAATCAGTGACGGTGCCGCGAATTTCTGGCGGAGGCGTTTGTGCGACCACGAAGGCGACGATCAGAGACACGACGACGACCGAGACCGCGATGCGCGTCCGCATGACTGCACCTCCGAGAGACAGGCAATTTCACTCTTCGAGCGATGGCAATTGCTTTAGACACCTTAAGGAGGGTTTTGGCCGGTCGGACGCCGATTTCGAATGTGTCAATCTTGGCGGGGAGTAGGATCGCGACTTGCTGGATCTGTACCTGGGGGCACCATGGCGATTCAACGGCATCAGTCTGCTCTTGTGCTCGCGTCCCTCGTGACGGTCGCGTTGTTCGTGGGCGCAACTGCGTACACACAGCACCGTCTGTTCAGGCTGGATTCGCTGTCGTCCACCATCGAGACAAACGCCGCTCCCAGTATCCAATATCTCAGCCGTGGCGGCGTCCATTTGAGACGTCTGCGCCAGTTGCTCGTCGATGGTGTGTCGTCGCCGGGTGCGCGACGCGCGTCCCTGACCAGTGCGCGAGCCGAGCTGATGGGGTTGGAGCAGGACACCGCGCGCTTTCTGCAGCTGGCGCCACTTGCCGGAGAAAAAGAGTTATGGGACGACCTGCGCGTCGATTTGCGTCGGGCGATGAATGTTGCGGAGTCTGTCCTGAATGCCGAGGAATCCGGAGGCGCAGAGGCCGCACGTAACCTGCTGCGGGAGAAAGGCGACGCGTTCGATCGCGCCGACGAGGCGATGCTGGCAACGCTGGAGTTCGACGTCAGAGAGTCGGAGCGGCTCGCGTTCGAGGTCCGCCGGGTGCGCCGCGCCACAACCAGGGAGATCGCCATCCTGGATGCGTTCGCCACGGCGGTGGCGATCGTCGCGGCCTTCATCGCATACCGTACGTCCCGAGACCACGACCGGCTGATGCGAAGCCACAATCAGCTGCTGTCCGAGCGCGTGGCCGAGCTCGATCGGTTCTCGGGTCGTGTGGCACACGACATCCTCAGTCCACTCGGTGTGGTCAGCTTCGGCCTCGCTCTCGTCGAACCATCCGTGGATTCGCAGGCACGAGGGCACATCGTGCGGTCGCAGAGGGCGTTACAGCGAGTTCACGATCTTGTCGAGGGGCTGCTGGCGTTTGCGCGTTCGGGCGCACAGCCCGGAACCGATGCGCGATGCGACCTCGCCGTCGTGCTGGCGAACGTCGTGGCCGATGCTTCGGAAGCGGCGCGCGCCAACGGCATTGATCTCGTTCTCCAACCGAGCGATCACCTGGAGGTCGCATGCCGGGTCGGCGTGATGACAAGCATTGCTCAGAATCTCGTACGGAACGCGATCAAGTACATCGGCGATGTGCCGGTCAGACGGGTGGTGCTGCGCGCGACAGCCATCGGCGAGACGGTGCGCCTGGAGGTGGAGGACACCGGCCCCGGGATCGCCCCAGACCTTCAGAAGAATCTGTTCGAGCCGTTCGTGCGCGGCGAGCACGAGAACATCAGTGGAATTGGGCTTGGTCTCGCGACGGTGAAACGTCTCGTCGAAGGGCACGGCGGAACGGTGGGTGTGCAGTCCAGACTCGGCGCCGGCGCCTTATTCTGGGTGGAGCTTCCACGAGCCGCTCCGGAGGCTGCCAGCCGCATCGCGGTCTAAGAACATCACCGTGCTGTCGTGCGTCCGCAGAATCGACGCGGGCGCGAGGGGAGAAATCTCCCCCTCGACGCATGCGCTGACAGCCCCTGCTTTTCTTGCCTCGGGCACGACACACACAATCTCGCGCGACTTCAGAATTTGCCGGATCGACATCGAGATCGCATGAGTCGGGACGTCGTCGAGCGTGCCAAACCAGCCTTCGCCGACCTGTTGTCGCCGGCACGCCTCGTCGAGCGCCACAATGACATAGGGGCGTTCGGTCTCGAAGTCGGCAGGCGGATCGTTGAACGCCAGATGCCCGTTCTCGCCGATGCCGGCAAAAGCGACGTCGATCGGAGATGCCGCGAGCTCGCGTCCGACTTCGTCGGCAACCGTCGCCGCGTCATGCTCGCCGTCGAGCAGGTGATAACGGACAATGCCGGCTTTGTTGATGAACCGATCCAGCAGATATCGCCGGAAGCTCGCCGGATGGTCGAGCGAGATGCCGACGTACTCATCGAGATGAAACAGCTCCACGCGCCGCCAGTCGATGTGCGGCGCTGACGCCAGTCGATCGAGAAACGCCATCTGAGATGTGCCCGTGGCGGCGACGATGCGCGCAGCGCCGCGGGTTTCGATGGCGATCTGTATGAGCCGCGCAGCGTGAGCCGCTGCAGCGCGACTCATCGCCGGGAGGTCTGTGCTGACGTGCAGTCTCATCCGTGTGACGCGCTCGCTGATTATACTGATGAACAAAAACTCACAGGAGATTAGGAGTTCAGGAGGAATTCGGCAAAAGCGAACACGACGACGCGACGAGCGCGATGGCCGCGGCGCGCAACGGCTCGAAGTCGATGGAGGGCTCTGAGCGCCTCGTCTCCTCGTTACAGAAGATCAGAAGGTCAGAAGATCGGGAACACTGTCGTCCCGCTTCGCTCGTCCTCCACGACGTCGATGCTCCGACGGAGGCCCCTGACGTCTTCCCACAGAACGGGGACGTTCAGTCCTCCTAATCTCTTGATCTCCTGTGAGCTTTTGTCAGGTGTGGGCGCGTTCAGGGATGACGGCTGGTCTAGTACTCGGTGAACATCCGCTGGATGTCGGAGGCCGACTGCGTCCGTGTCAGTGCCAGCATCAGCAGGATGCGGGCCTTCAACGGGGTGAGGTCTTCGCCGCCAATCATGCCGTCCCGCACGCGATTGGCCGCCTGCGCGGCAATGCGCCCGCTGCCCGTTCTGGTCGCAGCCACGACGACCACTCCCTGGCGCTCGGCGTAGTTGATTCCGGGCGCGAGTGAGCCTCCCGTGAGGTCGGCGCCGGCGACCGCGATGACGATCCCCTTCGCGCCGGCGTCAACGGCGGCGCGCAGCAGGTCACTCGACGCTCCCTGATAGAACATCATGATGTCCACACGGGGCAGGCCGGTCAGCACCGACACGTCGAATTCAGTCTTCTGCGTGTGCCGCTTCAGCGGCTCGCGGTAGTAGACCACCCGATCCGGATCCACGACCCCGAGGATGCCGTACAGGCCGGCTCTGGAACGTCTGCACCCGCAGCGCGTCGGTCTTGGTCACCTCGCGCGCGGAGTTGATTTCGTCGTTCAGGACGACCAGGATCCCTTTGCCGCGCGACTCGGCTGAGGCCGCGACGCGGAAGGCGTCGAGCAGGTTCGCGGGGCCTTCGTAGCCAAGCGCTCCCGCGTTTCTCATCGCGCCCACGAGGACGACGGGCTTGGGGGTTTTGACGGTGAGATGAAGGAAATACGCCAGTTCCTCGAGCGAGTCCGTTCCAGACGTGATCACGGCACCCGTGAGCCCTGGATCTTGATCGAACACCTCGTTGACGCGCCTTGCCAGCTGGACCCACTGGTCGAGGGTCATCGCCGTGCTGGCGACGTTCGCAAACTGCTCCGGCTCGGGCCGGGCATGGCGCTGCAGGCCCGGGACGAGCTGCAAAACCTCTTCAGCGCTCATCCGGGTGCCGCCCCGAGTCGCGATCGTGCCCCCGGTCGCGATAAAGCGGATGCGCGGAAGCTCGTTGTCGGCCCACGTGCTGATGCCGGCCACGGCCCCCAGCACAAGGGCAATGACGAGAAACGCCAGGACAGAAGGTTTCTTGAAAGGATGAAGCATGGCGCGACGCAAGGTCGCCAGACGGGCGTAGCGACTACTATACCGTATTCGCCCGGTGCTGGTGGGCGCGGTTCAGCCAGTCGCTGAGGTGAGTCGCGGCTTCGTCCGGTGTCTCACCGTAGAAGGGCATCATCGCGGTAGGCACCCCCGGAATGCGCATGATGTGGGCGCGCCAGCGCTTTTCGGCAACCCACGTCACTTCGATGACGAAGGTGCGACCCGCAATGATTCTTTCGAAGTTGTGCTGCACGTTCGGTTGGTCACGAAAACAATACCGAGGGGGCACCGCAGATTCTACGTAACGCCAGATACGAAACAAGACAAACGAAGTACGAAGGCCATCCTCGATTGCGTTGTTGCGATGATTCGCTCCGAATCTCGCAAAAAAAAAATCTCTGCTGTCGCTCGCTCCACAGGAAATTCACCACACGTCAACAGGTTTTCCACATTCCTTCGTGCTTCGCGACTTTTGGAGGGCAAACACGACTGCGGACCTGTCGCGCCGTAGCGCGAAGCGCGAAGGCGGACCGTCGCGCCGTGCGCGAAGAGTGCGCACTTGTGCACACGGGCTTGACTCAGTCGGTACGGCCCATTACTCTGAAGTCCATTCATGCACAAGAAAAGTTGCATGTGGCTGGCCGCGCTGATGGTCATCGCGGGCGTGGCGCCAGCTTTCGCTGAATCCGTCACGCTGCTCCGCGTGTTCCTGAACGATGGCACAGCCATCGTCAGCTATGGCGAGTACGCGCGCGTCGGAGATCGGCTTGTCTTTTCGATGCCGATTGGCGGCGTAGAACCGAACGGCGGGAGTAATCCACTTCTCCATGTTGTGAACCTGCCCGTATCGGCGGTGAATTGGACAGCCACCGAAAAGTACGCCGAATCCGCGCGTTACACGTCCTATATCGCGAATAGCGCCGAGTCCGACTACGCCGCGCTCACCGGCGAAGTGGCCGCGACGCTGAATGCGATCGTCCTGAACAAGGATCCCGGGAAGCGTCTCGACATGGCCGTGGAGGCGCGCAAGCGTCTCGCATCGTGGCCGAAGGATCACTACGACTACCGTGCCGAGGACGTTCGCGAGATGCTGGGCTTGCTCGACGAGGCCATCTCGGGTTTGCGAGCTGCGGCCGGCGAGACGAGCTTTTCGATCGATCTCGTCGCGACGACGCCCGAGCCACGACCGGACCGCGTCGCGATGATGAGGGCACCCACTCCGGCCGAAGCCATCGCCCAGGCCATCGCGGTTGCCAAGGCCTCGGACGTACCGGCCGATCGCGTTTCGATTCTTCGCACCGTCATTGCCGCCATCGATAACCCGCAGAATGTCGTGCCTGCAGCCTGGATTCGTCCGGCTCGCCGCCTGGCGATCGACACCATCAACAAGGAGTTGCGCGTCGATAAGTCCTATGCCGAGCTGGGCGCGGGGATGCGCAAGCGCGCGTCGACCGCCGCCGCGCGCGCGGACGTGCGCGCCGTTCAGGGAGTGTTGGAAGCCGTTGTCCGTAAGGACGCCGAGCTCGGCCGCAGACGGCCCGACGAGATCAACGCGCTCATCGAGCAGGTGAGAGCTCAGCTCGACGCCGCGCGGCGGCTTCGGTTGGCGCGAGACCAGTGGGCCGAGCGCGCCGGGAGCTTTCGCTCGTACATGAAGGCTGTGGCGCCCATCATCGCGGCGATGGGGCGGGCACAGAGGACGCTCGACGATATCAAGCACCTGGCTGGCTCGGAGGCGGAGGTGCTGGTGACGTGGTACGATCGGCTGAAGGCGCATGCGAAGATGCTGAATGTGTTGCCGGTGCCAGACGAGCTGAAGCCCGCGCACGCGTTGCTGTCGAGCGCGGTTCACCTCGCCGAAACGGCGTTAAGCACGCGAAGGCAGGCTACTGTTTCCGGGGAGCTGCAGCTCGCCTGGGACGCGTCTTCTGCCGCCTCAGGATCGATGATGCTGTTGAGCAAAGCTCAGGAGGGCATGGAAGCGGCCGTTCGCCTCCCCGAGATCCGGTGATCACACCCCGCCAGACGCGTCTGTTCAGGGCCGCAGACCTTCGAAGTTTTCAGCGCATCATCCGCCACCGCGTTCGTCAGACGGATGTGCGGCTGGCGCAGAGCTGTGCCGTCATCGTTCCGAGCGCCGCAGCCGCCGACGAGCTTCGTCGCACACTCGAAAATCACCACTTACAAACGGACGCGTCGTCCGATCGCGCGCTGTGCCTGCCGCGGCTGCTGACTCGCGCGGGCTGGTACGACGCGATGCACGCGCGCCTGCCTGAACCCCCGCGCCGGCTGAGCGAGTTGGAGCGCGAAGTCCTCGTCGGCGCGGCTGCCCGGGACGTGGCGAAAGACATCGAACCGCCCTTCCGATTGCGGGCCGGCTTGCTCCTCGAGATGCTCGCGCTGTACGACGATCTGCGACGCCGCGGCTCATCGGTTGACACATTCGAGCGGCTGCTCGTACGCGAGCTCGAGAGAGACGCCGACAGCGATCGAGGCGCCGCACGTCTTCTGAAGCAGACGCAATTTCTTGCCGCCGCATTTCGCGACTACGAGACTCGTCGCGACCGAACCGGGGCCGTTGACGAATACGCTTTGAGGACGCAATTGCTCGAGACTGCTCCGATACGGCCGCTCCGCCACATCGTGGTGACCGTTGGCGAGCGATCTGTCGATCCGGCCGGCCTGTGGCCGGCAGATCTCGAGCTGTTGACGCGCCTGCCGCTCGTCGAGGAGATCGACATCGTGGCGACGCGCGCGACGGTTGCCGCGGGTCTGCTGGACCGTCTCCAGAAGTTCATGCCGGGGTTCGAGGAGGCCGAACTGCAGGCGGATGCGGACGACTCCATCGATCACTCGGGCCGTCCTGTGCTCGCCGCCGCCGCGGAAGGCGCGCCGTTCAGCGTGAGCCGGGATCGAGAGGACGAGCTGTCGTCGGTCGCGCGGGCCATCAAGACCGCAGGGGCCTCGGACCTCGAACGTCGCGCGGTGGTGTTCAAGCGGCCTTTGCCGTATGTGTACCTCGCCAGAGATGTATTCGCCGACGCAGGCGTTCCGTATCAGACCTTCGATGCCCTGCCGCTCGCGGCCGAACCGTACGCCGCTGCGCTCGATCTCGTGTTCGAGTTCGTCACGTCGAACTACACCCGCGAGCCCGCCGTCGCACTGCTCAGCTCGCCGCATCTTTCGTTCGAGGTTGACGGCGCGCCAGTGCGGCGTTCCGATATTGCCGCGTTCAACCGCGCGCTCAGCGACGAAGGGTACTTTGGCGGCGTCGATCGGTTGCAGGCTCTGGCGATGACGGGAAGATGGAAGGCGGCGAAGGCGGCAGCCGGAGCGGCTGACGAACTACGGGCACTCGCCGGCAGCGAGCCGCCCTCTGTGCAGCTCACCGCGCTCCTCGCATTTCTCCAGGCGCACGACAGGATTCCACCGCCGGCCGATGCACTGCGCGACCGGCATCTTCGCGCTCGCAGCGCCGTGCTTGCGGCCCTTCACGGCTTGCGGCGGGCGCATCAACATCTCGATGATGCGCCGGTCGAGCTTGCCAGCGTGGCTGCCATGATTCGCCGGTGGATCGAAGGGCAGACGTTCGCGCCGCGCACGGGCACCGGCGGCGTGCATCTTCTCGATGCCCAGGCTGCCCGGTACGGAGAGTTCGACGAAGTGTTCCTCGTGGGCCTTGTCGAAGGGGAGTGGCCCGAACGCTCGTCGAAGAGCATCTTCTATCCTGCGTCGCTCGTCAGCCAGCTCGACTGGCCCGATTCTCGAGTTGCACTGGCCGGCGAGCAGGCCGCCTTCCAGGATCTCGTCGGCCTTGCACGGCGTCAAGTGCACCTCTCGACGTTCGAGCTCGAACACGACGCCATCATCGGCCCGAGTGTGTTTCTCGAAGATGTGGATCGGATGGGGCTGCGTACCGTCGCGTCTGGCGCGCCGGCGGCGCACCGAATGTTCGTGCACGAAGCGCTGACGAGCGAGCCGATTGCCGCCACCGCTGTGCACGGAGAGGCGGCCGAGTGGCTCGACCTGCGCATGAAGAGGTCTGAACCGACGGCCGCTCAGTTTCACGGCGCGGCCTCGTCATATCGGCCCGCGGCTTACAGCGTCAGCTCGCTCGAGCGTTATCTGCAGTGCCCGTTCAGATTCTTTGCCGAACGCGTGCTGAAGCTCGAGGAAGACCCCGAAGACGAAGCGACGCTGAATCCGAAGGAGCTCGGCATTTTCGTCCACGAGGTGTTCCAGAGGTTCTTCGAAGAGTGGAACCGCCAGGGGCATCGAGGCATCACCCCTGAGAACCTGCCCGAGGCGCGGGCGATTTTCGGCGAGATCATCGAGCCGCTCCTGGCCACGCTGCCCGCAGACGAGGCGGCGGTGCAGCGCACGCGGCTGCTCGGGTCGGCGGCCGACGAAGGGCTGGCCGAGGCGGTCTTCCAGGCCGAGGCCGAGTGGGAAACGGCGGTGGTGGAACGGCTGCTCGAACACTCCCTGGAAGGAGAGTTCGACATGCAGAGCAAGACGGGGACGCGGCGCATTGCGCTGCGCGGGAAAGCCGATCGCATCGATCTTCTCGCCGACAGGACGTTCCGCATCATCGACTACAAGCTCAGCCGTGCGCCCGATCGGAAGCAGGCGCTGCAGCTGCCGATCTATACGGTCTGCACCGTGCAGCATCTGAGAAACGCCAGGGGGGAAGAGTGGCAGCCCGGCCAGGCCGGCTACATCGCCTTCGGCCAGGAGCGCCAGTTCGTGCCAATGCTCGCGCGTGGCAAGGACAAGGACGCGACGCTTGCCGCAGCACAGGCGCGGCTGCTCGATGCCGTCGATCGTATCGAGCGCGGTGAATTTCCCCCGACCCCTGCCGACACCATGATGTGCACCCGCTGCGCGCATGCGCTTGTGTGCCGGAAAGACTACGTTGGCGACGTCTGACTGGCTGCCGTTCGGGGATGAGGAAACGGTTCCGGGATCCGTTTTCGGTAACGAGTCGTCCGAAAACGGATCCCGGAACCGTTTCGATCTCCCCGATGCCGCCGCGCGCGAGCGGGCTGTCGATCCCGCCCACAACGTCGTACTCGAGGCATCGGCGGGCACCGGAAAGACGCACGTCCTTGTTGATCGGTATCTGAATCTCCTCAGCAGCGGCGTCGACCCGGCCAACATCCTCGCCATTACGTTCACTCGAAAAGCGGCAGCCGAAATGCGGAGCCGCATCCTTGCGGAGCTTCGAAAGCGCGCGGATTCCGTGCTTCGACAAGCTCAGCACGCCCTGAGCTCGTCGAAGGGCGGAGGGGACGAGGCGAAGGTGTGGCGCGAGGTCCGGGAGCGATCGGGCGACATCGCCATCAGCACCATCGATGCGTTCTGTCTGTCGTTGCTTCGCGAGTTTCCGCTCGAGGCCGATCTCGACCCCGGTTTCGAAATGGCTGACGAGACCCAGGTCCCGCGTCTGATGGAAGAAGCGCTCGATCGCGCGCTCGATATCGGCCGCGGTCTTTCACAAAAAGACGACCACGTCCGGCTCCTGTTCGCCGAACTGCGCGAGGGCAGGCTGCGCGACGGTCTTGCCAACATGATCGAGCGGCGGCTCGTCGTGGAAGACGCCCTGACGCGCGCACTGTCCGGCACTCCGCGCGAATTGACCGCCGAACGCGCATGCGAGCAGGCATTCGAGCGCTTGCGCAACGTCTTCAGAGGTCTGACGGGTGGTGTCGAAGGTTTCCTCGCCAATGGTCCAATCAATCATCGGCGCTGGGCCATCTTCTCGGCGGGCATGCGGCTGATTGACAGCGGACAGATCCCCGCTCCCGGCCTCGCGCGTGGCGTCCTCGACAGGATTGAAGGGCATTTCCTGAACAAAGACAGGCAGCCACGCCAGCGTTTCGACGGCTATTCAGCAAAGGACTGCCGAAACCCCGAGGCGTGGCGGGTCCACCGCACGGACGTGCTGACCGTGGCGCGCGAGGTCGCCGACGCGCTGAGGGCGTTCAGGCGCGACCTGAACGCCGTGCTTTCGCGGGCCGTCCGTCGTGTGTACGAAATCGCCCTCAAGGAATACCGCGCCACGCTCGATGAGCATGGCGTCCTGGATTTTTCCGAGACGCTCGCGCAAGCCCTGCTGCTGCTGACCCAGATGGAGGAGTTTGCGCGAAGCCGCTATCGTCTGGAAGGACGGTACCACCATGTCCTCCTGGACGAGTTCCAGGACACGAGCCGCGCGCAGTGGTCGCTGGTGGCGTTGCTCATCAGATCGTGGGGCGAAGGCAGTGGCGTGGCCGACACCGCTCCGCTCCTGCCATCGATCTTCGTTGTCGGCGATCGCAAACAGTCGATCTACGGCTTTCGTGACGCGGACATCGCCGTCATGGACGAAGCTGGCCAGTTCGTCGACGAGCTTCGCCCCGAGCGGGACTCCCGGCGCGCGATCTCAAAGAGCTTCCGAGCCGTTCCTCAACTGCTGGCGTTTGCCAACGACCTGTTCGAGGAAATCGAAAAGAACGAAGGGCGTCGCGACGCGTTCCGCTTTAGCGACCAGGACAGGTTTCCCGTTGAGGTGCCCGTTCCTCCGGGGGACGCGCTCGGGATCGTCGCCGCGCCAGGCGTCGCGGATCACGCCGACGCAGTCGCGGCAGAGATTCGGCGGCTGCTCGACGCGGGAGCGTTGGTTCGCGATCCGGCCACGCACGAGACGCGTCCCATCCGCCCGCGAGACATTGCCATCCTCTTCCGCACCAAAGACAGCCATCAGGATTTCGAGAAGGCGCTCGCACGCCGGCACATTCCGTCTTACGTGTATAAGGGCCTCGGATTTTTCGAGGCGGATGAAATTAAGGACGTGCTGGCGCTGCTTCGCTTTCTGGCGGCGCCCGAATCGAATCTGCGGGCGGCAGCCTTTCTGCGATCGCGGTTCGTCCGGCTGTCCGATCCCGCAATCCAGGCGCTTGCCCCGAATCTCGCGAAAGGGCTCCGGGAGCCATTTTCGGAAGCGGACGCCCCGAAAATGGCTCCCGGAGCCCTTTCGCCCGAGGATCGTGTCGTGCTCGAACGCACTCGGCTGAGTGTTGCCCGCTGGCTTGCCCTTGTCGATCGCCTGACGCCGGCCGAGCTTCTCGAATTGGTGCTCGACGAGACGGCTTATGCATTCGAGACGCGTGGACCCCGTGTCCGGCAGGCCCGCGAGAACCTCAAGAAGATCCGCGCGATGATTCGCCGCGTGCAGAACCGCGGCTACCTGACGCTATCGAGACTGGCCGAACACCTCGACCGATTGACGGCCGGCGACGAATCGAACGCCGTCATCGACGCGGGCGACTCTGTGAGCCTCATGACGATTCATGCGGCCAAAGGACTCGAATTTCCTGTCGTTTTCGTCGTCAATCTCAGTCGCGGGACGGGCAGCGGTCGCCGCGCGATTCGCGTGGTTTCCGACGCCGAGAGCGGCCAGGCATGGCTGAGCGTGGGCGATTTCCAATCCGAAGCCGATGAAGACGCGAAGGCGAAGGATCGCGAGGAGACCAAACGGCTCCTGTATGTCGCGCTGACACGTGCGCGCGACCGTTTGTATCTTGCGTCTGAAGTGAAGGACGGGAAGTGGAGAGCGTTCGGCGGCAGCCTGGGCGACATCCTCCCGGCCGGGGTGAAAGCGCGGTTCGAGGTGGCGAGCACAACGCCGGCGTCTGAGACGACAGAGTGGATTGCCGCGTCAGGTCAGAGCCACGTGTTTCGTGTGTGTCAGGCCGCCGCGGATTCGCCCCAAACGGGGTCTGACCCCGTCGAACAAGAAGCGGGGTCAGACCCCATGAACGTCCCCGTGAACGACAACTTCGGAGCGCTCGTTGATCCCTTCGCCCTTCCGCGCGTCGGTGTGACAGCGTCTCTTGCTCCCGTGCTGGAGGCGAGCGGACGCAGTCCGATCGAGACGCGCGGTAAAAGCCTGACAGGCACGCTTGTACATCGCCTGTTCGAGCGGTTCGGGACGACGCTCGATGGCACGGCCGGAGTCGAAACGATTGCCGACGCTGTCGTGCGCCTGCTTCGCGACGAAGAGGCGGTTGAGGCCGGCGGGATCGAGGATGTCTGCCAACAGGCGTGCACCGCGTACCTCGCCCTCTGCGCGCAGCCCGTCCTGGTGCAGGCGCTCGAATCGGGCGAGGCACTATTTGAAGTGCCGTTTTCCGTGCGGCCCGCGTCTGAACGGATGATTCTGCGCGGAACCTTCGACTGCCTCGTGCAGCGGCGGGATGGCGGTGTCACCGTGCTCGAGCTCAAGACCGGCCGGCCGGCGCCTGAGCACCAGCGGCAGCTCGCCACCTATGTGAAGGCGGCTCGCGCGCTCTTTCCAGGAATGCCCGTTGAAGGGACACTGGTGTATGCGCAAGTTGGGTCCGGCGGAACGACGGATCTGGACAATCGGCCACTCCACGCGCAGCGCTGACGAGTTTGTCGCGCTGCTGCGCGACGCCGGCATCACGGGTCTCGCCGACGTCAGGACGATTCCGAAATCGCGGCGTCATCCACACTTCGGACGCGAGGCGCTGGATGCGCGTCTTGGAGAGGAAGGCATCCAGTACCGCCATTTTGCCGCGCTTGGAGGCCTGCGGAAGCCGCGCGCCGATTCGCCGAACGGCGCGTGGCGGAACGAATCGTTCCGCGGGTACGCCGACTACATGCAGACGTCGGAATTTTCGCGCGCCGTGGACCAACTGCTGGAATTCGGCGCGCATTGCGCCCTCGCGGTGATGTGCGCCGAAGCGGTCTGGTGGCAGTGCCACCGCATGCTCCTGTCGGATGCCCTTGCGGCACGCGGCGTCGACGTTCAACACATCATGAGTCAGCGTGGTCATGCCGCGCTGCAGCCACACCGACTCACGCCGTTTGCGCAAATCGAATCGGGACGCGTGGTCTATCCCGGCCTGATCTGACGCCCGAAACCCGAACCCCCGAAAACCGAATTCAGGAGCCTTTCGAAACCAAAAAGGGTATGTCCGCGTCAAATATATACGGAGGAGACATGCCTATCGCACATCGCCAGTCGCACGCGCCAATCACGGCGCAATTCGAGTTCGAGGCGTTCAAAGCGCTGCCCTGCGGTTGCGTGGCAGCGGTTCACCGCACGCTCGATCCGGGCCTGGCCGTCGTCTCGCTCGAGGCGAAAGGGACGTATTGCGGCCTGATGGACCACGTGATGGGGAACGCCACAGCGGTGCCGTCAGCCGTGACGAGCGGGGTCGGGTTGTCGGAGCTCGGCGATGACTAACGCGATTCGGCCCACTGCCGTGCGCGGGCTTCGGCTTCGGCCCGAGTCTGGCCGACGACGAGGATTGCATATTCTGGCGCGGCGTCGGCCGTGCGGGCCAGCCATGCGACCCAATGCGGGCCGTGAGCCTCGCTGCGGATCTCAAACGTACCTTCTCGGGTAGTAACCGTTTCGGCCATTGGGGGTCATTTTATAACCAAATTTTTCGATTTTGTGGCTTAAGCCTGCAAAAAGCGCCAAGTTTTCATTGCGTCGTCCCAACCCATCCCATACAATCCCTGCGCCGGTCATGCGCCGCCGATGCGCGCGCGCCCAGACCGAGAGGAGTGCGAATTGACCCTGACGTGCCCGAGTTGTGGGAACAGCCAGAATTTTCTCGTGAAAACTCTCCAGATGCATGTCGTGCATCTCGAGGATTCGCGGGTCGAAGTATCTGAGGAGAGTCGTCCGGCGGTGTTCGAAGTGTTGTGCGACGAGTGTGAGACCGCGCTGAACTTCGAAGAGTTCGAGGACGCGCTCCGCAAAGAAGTGCTGCTGACGCTCGGCGCCCGCTAGCGCCCCCTTCTTCGACCCCGATCCGGGGCTGTCACTCTGATTCAGAATTCTTCGGCTTCTTCAAAGTGGTCGCACTCGGGGCATATCCATTCGCGTATGGACTTGGATTTCACCTCGCGAGTCCCGGGCACGCGATCGATCTGCTCGCGCGTCTGTAGCCGCATACGTTCGCCGCAGACGGGACATTCTTTCTGCTCCACGTCGGCGTGATGCTAGCACCCGCATCGCGCCTTGACAAGCCGCAGTCGCGAACCTATCGTACGAGAAGTCGTGCGTAACTATTCGATTCGCCCACGTGACGACGGACGCGCAGCGCGGCGGATGCTTGCTGTACCGGTGGCTCGCGGGCACTTCTGGTTCGACGACGAAGTCGCGATCGATTTCCCGTCGCTGCACGCCGCGGTCGAGCGCATGCGCGCGCGCTTCGTCGCTGCGTCGAGCGAAGACGATCATCGCCAGCTGTCGGCCGAGCTGATTTTGTCCCCCCGCGAGGCATTCCACGGGGTGACCGTGCCCCTCGATGTGCCGGTCCGCCAGATTTGTCTGAGGTGCGGCGGACGCGGAGAGATCTGGTCCGATCCGTGCGACAGCTGCGAGGGCAGCGGCGAAGCGCTTGGCCGCCATTCGGTGCGTCTGGTCCTGCCCCCGCGCGTGCAGGACGGCGATCGCTTTGCCCTCTCGGTTTCGGTGCCGCACGCCGCGCTCACGCGCGTGGAAGTGCGCATCGTATTGACCTGAACATTACGCTGACAAATATGGTTACCGAAACCTCTGTGCTCGGCGCCTTGACCGTGGTCAGGGATCCCGATCTGCAAAAGGACATCGTCTCACTCGGCTTCGTCAAGAATCTGCGCATCGATGGGGGCCGCGTGGCGTTCAGCATCGAGCTGACGACGCCTGCATGTCCGGTGAAAGATCAGATGCGCGATCAGGCGAAAGCCGCGGTGTCTGCGCTGCCGGGCGTCACCTCGGTGGACATCGAGATGACGGCGAGCGTGCGCGCTGTCGCGTCTCCCGACGGCGGGCGTGCGCCGGTCGACGGTGTGAAGAACGTCGTGGCGGTCGGCGCCGGCAAGGGCGGCGTCGGGAAGACCACCGTCGCCGTGAATCTGGCGATCGCGCTGGCGAAGTGCGGCAGCCGCGTGGGAATCATCGACGGCGACATTTACGGTCCGAACGTGCCGATCATGCTTGGCATCAGCACGCAGCTCACGACCGACGGCCAGAAGATCATCCCTGCAGAGAGTCACGGTATACAGGTGATCTCGATGGGATTCATGACATCCGAGGATTCACCAGTCATCTGGCGCGGGCCGATGTTGCACGGTGCGATTCAACAGTTCTTTCGCGAAGTGCGGTGGGATAACCTCGATTACCTGATCGTGGACATGCCGCCGGGAACGGGTGATGTGGCGTTGAGCCTCAGCCAGACCGTGCCCGTCGCGGGCTCGATCGTCGTCACCACGCCACAGCAGGTGTCGCTGGCCGACAGCCGGCGGGCGATTCGGATGTACCAGAAGCTGAACATCCCCACGCTCGGCATCGTCGAGAACATGAGTCACTTCGTCTGCCCGAGCTGCAGCCACGAATCCGACATTTTCGGTCATGGCGGCGGGGAGCAGATGGCCGAAAAGATGAACGTCACGTTTCTCGGCCGGATTCCCATCTATCAGCCTATTCGCGAGGGCAGCGATTCTGGCGTGCCGCTGATGTTGAGCGAGCCAGAGTCGCCTGCAGCCAAAGCGTTCATGGCGACGGCGGAACGCGTCGCCGCCGAAATCTCGATCGCGAGCTACAAGCGGGCGCCGATTCCTGTGGCACCGGTCCGATAACGGGGTCGGCTTCGGCCCCTGACTATGCACATCCCCTTCACGGTCTCCACGCTCGAGAATGGTCTGCGCGTGATCATTCACGAGGACCGTCGCTTGCCGATGGTCGCGGTGAATCTCTGGTACCACGTCGGCTCGAAGAACGAGCACCCAGGCCGAACGGGATTCGCGCACCTGTTCGAGCATCTGATGTTCGAGGGCTCGCAGCACTATGACAAGGGCTACTTCCATCCGCTGCAGGAGGCAGGCGCCGCCCTCAACGGCTCGACGAACGCCGATCGGACGAACTACTGGGAAGTGGTTCCGACCAGCGCCTTCGATCTCGCGCTGTGGATGGAATCGGATCGGATGGGATACCTCCTGCCGGCTCTCACAGTGCAGAAGTTCGAGACGCAGCGCGAAGTTGTGCTGAACGAGCGCCGGCAGAACTACGAGAACCGGCCCTACGGCCTCGCCGCGAGTGCGCTGCTGGCCGAGTTGTTTCCTCAGGATCATCCTTATCATTGGATGACCATCGGCGAAACGGCCGATCTGAGGGCCGCGGCGTTCGAGGACGTCCGCGACTTTTTCAAGACGTACTACCATCCATCGAATGCGTCGCTGGTGGTGGCAGGTGACGTGGACACCCATGACGCGCTGGAGCGCGTGAGGGCGTACTTCGAAGAGATCCCGCCAGGATTGAAGCCAACGCCGCTCGATCCGTTCGCCGCGCTCGATGGCGAGCGGCGGCTGGTGCTCGAAGATCGCGTCGAACTGCCGCGCCTCTACCTCGCCTGGCACTCGCCGGCGATGTTTTCTGACGGCGACGCCGAGATGGATCTGCTGTCGGATCTCTTCGCAAACGGCAAGGTCTCGCGGCTCTACAAGACGCTGGTCTATGAACGGCGCATCGCGACCGATGTGATGGCCTTCCAGAACTCCCGCGAGCTCGCCGGCTTCTGGCAGGTGGTGGCCACCGCAGCTCCGGGGCAGACGCTCGAGACGCTGCGGCAGGCGATCGACGAAGAGCTCGACAGGCTGACTGCGGAGGGACCGACGACCGACGAGATGGAGCGCGGGCACGCGCAGGTCGAAGCCCAATTTGTCTATCGACTGCAGACGCTCGGCGGCTTTGGCGGCAAGGCCGATCAGCTCAATGCCTATTCGGTGTTCCTGAACGATCCGGGATACTTCGAGCAGGATCTGGCGCGGTATGCGTCCGTGACCGCTGCCGATCTGCATCGCCGCGTCCGCGAGCACCTTCGCCACGACAGTCGTGTGGCCTTGAGCGTGGTACCGAAGGGCAGGTTGTCGCTCGCACTCCCGGACTCCACACCAGCGGTGGTGTCGTGAACGGCGAGCGAGTCATCGATCGGTCGCGCCTTCCAACGGTCGGACCGCCGCCGCCGGTTCGCTTCCCGCAGATCCACAAGAGCCCGCTTGCCAATGGGCTGAAGGTGTGGTCGGCCGAGCATCGGGGCCTGCCTGTCGTGACGGTCATGCTCGTGATGCCGATCGGATCGGCCGCCGACTTCGAGGGCTTCGAGGGGCTCGCCTCCGTGGTGGCCGACATGATGGACGAGGGGACCGGCAGCTTGTCGGCCATCGACGTAAACGCCGCCTTCGCGCGTCTGGGCGCGCATCTCGACACCGATGTGTCCGCGGATGCGACGGTGTTCACGGTGACGGCGCTGGCGAAGTTCCTGCAGCCTGCCATGTCCCTTCTTGCCGAATGCGTTGTGCGGCCACGGCTCGATGTCGCCGACTTCGATCGGATCCGGCAGCTCCGGCTGACGCGTCTCGTGCAGATTCGCGACATGCCGTCGGCTATTGCCGACCGTGCGTTCATGCAGGTCGTTTACGGCACGCATCCGTACGCACACATGGCGCTCGGTACCGAGGAATCGCTGCGGCAACTGACGATCGAGACCGTCAGGACGTTCCACTCGCGTTTGTATCGTGCGTCGAACGCGACACTGATCGCTTGTGGCGATATCGGTGCCGCTGAGTTCAACCAGATGGCGGCCAGTGTGTTCGGCTCGTGGATCGATGCGGGTCCTGAACCCTACGAAGACGCGGCCATTGTCCAGCCCCCGTCTGCTCCTGTGCATCGTCTGGTGCTGGTCGACAAACCAGGTGCCGCGCAGAGCGAGATTCGCATCGGGGAAGTCGGGCTCGCCCGCAGCACGCCCGACTACCATCCGTTGATTGTGCTCAACATGATTCTGGGAGGTCAGTTCGTCAGCCGCATCAATATGAAGCTGCGGCAGGAGAAGGGGCTGACCTACGGGGCGAGGACGGCATTCGACTTTCGGCGCGGGCGCGGACCGTTCATACTGCAGACAAGCGTTCAGAGCGACGGAACAGCCGAGGCCGTTAGTTCGTCGTTACGTGAAATTCAGGCGATTCGCACCGACCGGCCTCCGACTCCGGACGAGGTGGAGGTGGCGAAAGCCGCTCTCACGAGGGGCTATGCGCGGAACTTCGAGACGGCAGAGCAGATTGCCCGGGCAATGGCACAACTGGTTCTGTATGAGCTTCCAGATGAATACTTCGACACATTTGCGTCACAAGTTGCCTCGGTAACGGTCGATCGAGCGTGTCAGGTCGCTATTTCTCACCTCGATCCGGACAGGCTTGCAACCGCTATCGTCTCTGACTCGTCTATTGTGATACCGCAATTGGCGGCTGCGGGACTTGGGGAACCGATTCCGCTATTGCCCAGACTGTAACAACATGCGCTCTTCGCGCCTCAGCGTCAGCCTTTCGGCCGGTGTCGCCGTCATCGCGGCCATTTTTGCCGGCGCGCTCATCTGGCTGCTGCTCTCGGACCCGGTCACGGTCGCCGACGCGGTCGATACGGGCGAGGTGACGCCGCTGTTCCTCGAGCTCGCGGCCGTGATTTATCAGGCCTTTCTCGGCCTGCTGGATTATTTGTAGGCGGGTCCAACCGCCTCCGCCAAGGCTACGGCGGTCCGCCGTAGCTTCCAGCGAAGGCGGAGAACAGGACCGCCCTACGTACGTAGGCCGGGTCTTGCTGTTGAGACCCGGCTACAAATTCCTGTCCAGAAATCTTGCCAGCAAAAACCCGTCGAGATACTTGAACGGCGTCAGGCCGGTCGAATAGTGGCCGCATGGGAGGATCGCGACCTCGTGGGGAATGCCGCGGCTCTCGAACTGGCGTACGAGATCGCGTGAGAGATCGACCGGGAACGTCAGATCGTACTTCGCATAGATGAGCAGCGTCTTCCTGTCGCGCACCCGGTCGAGATAGATGTGCGGACTGATGGGCAGCCACATCTGCCGCAACCGATCAAGATCGATCGCGCCCTCCAGACCTCGTCGCACATGAGTCGTCGAGAGGCCGCGCCAGACGACGTCGGCGAAGTACGGCGAGATGTGATTCAGCGCCTGAACACGAATCCGCGGCTCGTGGGCGGCCGTGAGAAGCGAGAGGCACGACCCCAGGCTCGTGCCGAGTATCCCGATGTGCTCGTAGCCCTGGTGCGCAAGCCAGTGAACGGCGCGGCGCGCGTCCATCACTGCCTGGCGGCAGGCCTGCACGGTTCTCCCGATATTTGCGCTCACGATGTAGTCGGCGCGACTGAGCTCCGGCGGCCGCCGCGCGTCGTGATACGGCAGTGTGAGGCGGAGCGCGCTCATCCCGAAGCGATTGAGCAGTCGACACAGGCCCACGTGCCCGTCGGGACCCGCATTCCATTGCGGCAAGACGAGCACAGCTCGCGGGCGGTCCCCAACGCGCCGGCGGGTCCCGGAAGCAGGACCCGGACTGCGCCCGTAGGCCGGGTCTTGCTTTGTAGACCCGGTTTTTCTAGATCCGGCTCGGAAATAGAGCGCATGAACCGTGTTGTTCTCGGGGTAGGGCGTGCGCATCGCGCTCGGAAACGACAACGCCCCGGTTGCGCCGTCGGCGCCCGTCCGGAACGCGTAGTCCGATGTGTCTGGAGCATCGAAGAACCGCTGGCTGTCGGCGACCGCGTGCGAAGCCCAGTCGAGGAGTATCCGTTCGGGTGACGTACCGGGACGCTGATGACCGTTGAGCTCGAGCCAGTCGAGGCCCCATTCGAACGGCCGGACGACGCGGTCCTTGCTGGCGGCGTGGAGCCGGCGCTCCCAGGCGTGAAACAGGTTCTCGATCACCACCCCTTATAATATTTCAGGAAATTTTCACGGTCCGGCTGATGCCCTTTTTACTTCGATTGCTGATCAACGCCGCAGCGCTGTGGGTTGCCATCCAGCTGGTGAACGGTATCGATCACCGCGGCAGCTGGTGGTCGCTGCTGGTGGTGGCACTCGTCTTCGGTGTGCTCAACGCCAGCGTGCGCCCGCTGCTCAAGCTCCTGTCGCTCCCGATTCTCATCCTGTCGCTCGGGCTGTTCATCTTCGTGATCAACGCGCTGATGCTGCGGCTCACCGGATGGGTCTCAGGCCTGCTCGGACTCGGCTTCTATGTGGATGGATTCTGGGCGGCCTTCCTCGGTGGCTTGATAGTCAGCGTGGTCAGCCTGCTGCTGTCGATTTTCACCGGGGCTCAAAAGATGAAAGTCAACGTGGAGTTACATACGCCTCGCAATTGAGCGCAGCCTTCAGCAGCTCGACCGTCTGGTGCCTCCGTCCGACCAGCTGAAACCCGCACGGCAACCCTTCCGGTGTATTGCGGCTCGGGAGCGAGATTGCCGGGTGTCCGGTGAGATTGAATAGCTGTGTCAGGCGGAGCGTATGCGGTCGCAGAGGCTCTTCCACCGAGTCGATGATGACTGTCTGCGCCCCGACTTTCTGCGGTGGCACTGGCATCGTCGGCAATGCAAGCACATCGCAGTTCGCGAGAACGGCGTCTACGGCCGCCCGCATCACTGCCCGATCGCCTTGCGCCTTCACGTATTCGTCACGCGAAATCCTGCTGCCCAGCTCCAGTCGAGTGCGGACGCCGTTCGAGAATGCCTCTGGTGCCTTCTCGAGCGACACTGCGTAATATGCGAACGCTTCGGGAAGAGCGACGTTCACATACGTGGTGGCAATGTCCGGCATCGGTCCGAAATGAACATCCACGATGCTGGCGCCGCCGGCTTTCAGGCGATCGAGCGCCTCTTCGAAGCTCCGGCGCACGTCGGCGTCCAGCTTCTGTAGAAGATGGCCGCCGAGTCTCCCGATGCGCAAATGATCGATCGATTCAGGCGAGGCCTGCGGCGGCGGGCCGCCAACGAGCGCGGCGTAGACGAGCCAGGCATCGCGAACGGTCTTCGCGATCGGCCCGACATGATCGAGCGAGACCGACAGCGGCACGACGCCTGACGTCGGAATCTCGCCGAACGTGGGTTTGACACCGACCACGCCGCACGCCGCGGCAGGAATGCGAATTGATCCTCCGGTGTCGGTGCCGATCGAGGCCCATCCCATGCCGCCCGCGACGGCGGCTGCAGAACCGCCGCTCGAGCCGCCAGGGGAACGACTGACGTCGAGCGGATTGCGCACAGGTCCGAAGGCCGACTCGTCGCTTGTGGTGCCAAGCGCCAGTTCGTGAAGGTTGCACTTCCCGATAATGATGGCGCCAGACTCGCGAAGGCGCGACACGACCGGCGCATCTTCCTCTGCGACGTGCCCTGCCCGAACCCGCGACGCGGCTGTTGTGGACGAGCCTTTCACGTCAATAAGATCTTTGACCGAGATCGGCCAGCCGTGCAGCAGACCGCGCGAGCGGCCCTGGCGAAGCTCGTCATCGAGGACCTGCGCCTGTACCATCGCCTCGGCCTCGAAGATCGTGATGAAGGCATTCAGCGCCGGGTTGAGATTGGCGATTCGTTCGAGCGCTTCCGCGACACTCGTTGAAGCTGGCCCGCGTCGCCCGCTACCTGCGGTCATTGGTGATCAGCACTCCAGTCGGGGCGAGGAGCCGCTCGAGCGTGTCGCGTGCGGACAGATAGGCGGCGTCGCAGAAAATCACGTCGAACGGGCCGGCAAGCTTGTACATCATGCGCCGCGGATCGCCGACGATGACGCTTGCTCTCGCCGTGAGGCCGGTGGTCGAGAGCAATCGCTGCGCTTCAGCCGCACGTTCGCGGTCGCCCTCCATGAGTATCAGCCTGCCGTCTGGCGCGAGGGCTGCTGTCGGCCATATGGCCGCTTCATCCAGCGCGGTGTCGAGCGGCACACCAATCGCGAGCACGCGTTTCGCGGCGCCACGGACATTTTCGTACATGCGGAGCGATTGTACGCCGTCCCCTGTAAGTTGTAAGCTGTCGTCAACACATGCGTCAGACAAAAATCATCGCCACGATTGGTCCGGCAAGCCGCAGCGACGAAGTCCTCGAACAGCTGATTCACGCCGGCGTCGACATCTGCCGGTTGAACTTCTCTCATGGATCGCAACAGGCGCACGAAGAGACCTTTCGAGCCATCAGAAAAGCCGCCGCGCGCGCGATGAAAGTCGTCTCGATTCTCCAGGATCTGAGCGGACCGAAGATTCGCACCGGCCGGCTGAAGGGCGGAGGCCCGATCGAGCTGAAGGACGGCCAGATCATTCGCATTTGTGCCGGCGACGGCGAGGGCGATGCGGAGCACATCTACACGACCTACGCCGAGCTTTTGCGCAAAGCGAAGCCCGGCGGGCAGTTGCTGCTCGACGACGGCAAGATCCAGCTCGCCATCGAGAAGGCCGACGGTCATGAGATCGTCGCGCGGGTGATCGAGGGCGGTCCGCTGGACGAGCACAAGGGGATCAACGCACCGGGTATTCAGCTGTCGGGCGAGGCGCTGACGCCGAAGGATGTCGACGACTTGAAGTTTGGTGCCCGTCTCGGCGTCGACATGATTGCGCTGAGCTTCGTGCGCCGTGCCGATGACATGTGGCAGGCGCGTCAGATTCTTACGGAGGTTGGCGCTCCCGACATTCCGCTCATCGCCAAGATTGAACGCCCCGAAGCGCTCGATCACCTCGACGAAATTCTGAAGGTCTCGCAGGGGGTGATGGTGGCGCGCGGCGATCTCGGGCTCGAGATGCCGCTCGAACGGGTGCCCACTTCGCAGAAGGAGATTACGCGCAAAGCCCGCCGCTCGGGCATTCCCGTGATCGTGGCGACGCAGGTGCTCGAGTCCATGCGGGTAGAGCCTCGCCCGACCCGCGCGGAAGTCAGCGACGCAGCCAATGCCGTCGACGACGGTGTCGACGCGATCATGCTTGCGGGCGAGACAGCAGTGGGTCTGTATCCTGTGAAGACCGTGGAGACGCTTGTGGCCGTCATCTGCGAAGCCGAGCGCATCGGCTCAACAGGCGCGATGGGGTCGCTGACGCCAGTGGTCGAGGTGCCGCGCGCTCCGCACGTACCGGCTCTGTGCGAGGCGGCGGTGACGCTGGCCGATCACTGCCACGCGTTTGCCATCGTAGCCATTACGCGTCTGGGGAACGCCGCGCGGGTGCTGTCGGCCCAGCGGGCCCGCACGCCGATCTTCGCCGCCACCGAAAGCGATGTGATTGCGCGACGCCTGACGATGTATCGCGGCGTCGTGCCGCTGACGACCGCCATCGGCAAGGATGCGGATACGACCGGCATGCTGCTGAAGCACGAGTTGAGCGACAGAGGCCTCGTTCCGAGCGGATCGATCGTGGTGTTCATCTGCGCCAACGCGCGTCTCGAACGCGCGGATCAGAATTTCGTGAACCTGCAGAAGTTCGAATAGAAAACTTGACGGATCACAAAGAACACTAAGGTAGGAGTCTCCTTGGTGACCTTGGTGATCCGTAGTTCGGGGACGTATCAGGCGGCCGATTCCAGGTATCTCTTCAACGACTGCAGCGCCCGTTCCCATCCCGGTGCGATGACTTCGTAGTAGCGCTTCCAGCGTTCGCCGTCTTCGGATGCGCGCTGCGTCACTTTCACCAGTGTGATCTGAGGGTTGTTCGCACGCTGCACTTCGCAGGTGACTTCGAGGGCCATCGGACCGATCGGGTTGCCGTCGGGCGGCAACCAGAACGCATCGGCGACGAAGAACTCGCGATCGGGCTTGTAGTCCATCACCGTTCCGTGCAGCGTCCCGCCAAGGCGGCCGAGCAGTTCGTCGGCGAATTCCGACGGTTCCCATTCAAGGGCGTAGGCCCCGAGCACGCGGGGCACCGTCACCGAGCGGGTCGACAGCCACCATGTTGCCAGCGCTTTCGGATCGAAGAAGGCCCACATGACGCGCGAGGGTGAGGCGATGATCGAAATCGAGGAGGTGAACGATGGGTTCATGCACGTCCACACTTGCGCGCGTGCCTGATCTGATTGGCGTGTCCGTGCGCGTGCTCGGCGTAGATCTCGAGCCAGCGGTCCACGCCGTAGCTCCCGTGTTCGGGATGCGTGCCCGTGCTGGCGAAATCCGCTTCCGTCATGCGATCGAGGAGATCGCCGGTGCAGCTTCGCGCTGCCTGGAACGCCAGCAGCGAATTCGCAATCGGGCGATCGTAATGGAGGCGTCGGGCGAACACTTTCTCGTCGTAGGCGCGGATGGCCGCGTTGTCTTCGGCCACGAGCAGCCGCAGCCGGACCGCCGACGTCATCTCGCTGTCCGCGAGATGATGGACGATTTCGCGGGCCGTCCACTTGTCGGGCCCGGGCCTCGCGTCGAGGTCTTCCTCAGTTGCGCCCTCTAGAGCGGCCGCCACCTCGCGATAGCCGTCCTTGTACCTGGCGATGAGCTCCGCGCGACGCCGGGGATCCATGAGGTCTCCTGTTCTATACGTAGGGCGGGTCTTGAAGTGCAAGACCCGCCCTACGTGTGTCAATACAGCAGAAACGGCTTCCGCGCATCGCGGAACCGTTCGTGATCCTGTACCCAGCTGTAAGACATCGTCCGTACGGGCAATCCAGCCTCGATTTGTTGCCGCAGCTCGCTCGAGCCGGCCAGGATGTCGAATGGAAGCTTCTCGAGCTCGTATTCGTACGGCGGCTGCCGCCACTGAAACGTCGACGGATTCTGCGCGCGAATCTCCACGAGCACCGCGACCGAGCTTTCGACGCTGCAGAACGCCTCCCGGTCGAGCACATGTATCTGACAACCGGCACATGGTTGCCTGGCGTGTTTCTGGAATGTCGGCTCGAAGACCACCGGCCGGAAGTGCACACCCGCCAGGTCGTGATGGTTCAATTTCTCGGCGAGCGCGTCCGGATCGATCCACGGCGCGCCAATCAGCTCGAACGGCCGCGTCGTGCCGCGCCCTTCCGACAGATTCGTTCCCTCGAAAAGCACGGCGCCGGGGTACACAACGGTGGTGTCTACCGTCGGCACATTCGGTGACGGCATCACCCACGGAAGACCCGTGTCTTCGTAGTACATGCTGCGGTGCCAGCCCTCCATCGGCACAATCGTGAGGTCGGCTCCGAGGCCGCAGGCTTCGTTGAAGAACCGGGCGAGCTCGGCGATGGTCATCCCGTGCCGCAAGGGAATTGGAAACTGCCCCACGAACGACTCGAATCCCTTCAAGAGCAGTGGGCCTTCCATCCTGGCGCCGCCGATCGGATTCGGACGATCGGTGACGATGACAGGAACGCCGTGCTTCCTGGCGGCGCGCAGACAATTCGCCATCGTATACACGAACGTGTAGATGCGCGAGCCGACGTCCTGCAGATCGATCACCAGGACGTCGAGTCCGTTGAGCATGGCGGCGGTGGGTTCGCGCGTATCGCTGTACAGCGAGTAGATCGGCACGCCCCGCGTCGGATCGTGCGCGTGTGCCGTCTCGATCATGTTGTCCTGCACATCGGCGCGATAGCCGTGCTGCGGGCCGAAAATGGCGGCGAGCGTCACGCCGGGCTCGTCTGCGATCGCCCGGACGATGTGCCGGAAGCCCGCGTCGATCGACGCGGGATTCGACACGATGCCGACCCGCGAGTTCTTCAGCGTTCCGGATGCGAGCAGCCGCTCCGACCCGAGCCTGACCTTCGATGTCGTCATGACGTGTGCGCCACCTGCCGCGCGACCTTCTTTGTCGTGACGACGATCAGCAATGGAATCAGTGTGAGGATGAAGAATATGAGCCATCGTGGATCCAGATGAAAGTACCCGAGCCGCATGGAGTCCTCAATCGTGTCGAGCACGAGAAAGGCCGTTCCAATTGCGCACAGGCCGTGTGATTCCTGGACGAGCACTCTGCGCGCCTGAAACGGCACGTCGGACGGCTGATAGCTGCCGAACGACGGAATCATGGCAGGCACGTCGCTCGCCCACGCCCGAAAGCTGTCGCCGAAGGTCGTCTCCAGAAAGGCCTCTTCGCGCGCCGCGATGCGCTCGTGATAGATGAAGCTGACGAGCAGCACGATCATCGGAAGGTACCACGTTCCCGACAGCAGCGCGCAACCGAGCGCGACGAGGGTGTTCGCGATATACAGCGGATGCCGCACGATTGAGTACGCGCCACGCGTCGACAACGATTCGGCAGTGGGCCGCCGCGTGCCGCGCGCGGAAGTACCATGAGGCGCCGTGCCGACGACCAGCGAGCGAACGAGCAGGCCGGAGAGCGCCACCAGTAAACAGACGACTTCCCATCCGAACGGCGTCGGCGCCCGATCATCGGCCACACTGAGCACAAACAAAGGAATGAGCACGAGCGGCATGTAGCTGCGCCGGCGAAACAGCATGTCACCTGTTGTGGGCAGCTCCTGGGCGATTGGGCCGCGTCTGCGGCGGGCGTCAGTCATCCGGCCATCACATTTTACA
The DNA here is from genome assembly GCA_963782595.1 of Vicinamibacterales bacterium. Taxonomy (GTDB): domain Bacteria; phylum Acidobacteriota; class Vicinamibacteria; order Vicinamibacterales; family JAMQPK01; genus JAMQPK01. The sequence goes on from CAWAKJ010000001.1 coordinate 1,518,116, forward strand.
GGAACGATGTTTGCTCACTAGGGCGCCATGAGAAACGGTGCCTTCCTGACTGTACATCGGACATACACATGTGCCCTTTTGCTGATGCTGGTGTCAACTGTGCATGGTGAGCAGAAGGCGGCTGAGCCTTCAACCCTTGCGCCCGATGCGCAACAGATGCTTGCCGTCCAGGTGGCGCTCGATCGTGCCGGATTCTCTCCTGGCGAAATCGATGGCCGCGGTGGTCCACGAACACGTCTGGCCCTGAGCGCGTTTCAGAAGTCGGCGGGTTTGCGACGGCCGGACGGCGCGATCAGTGAAGAGACGATAGCAGCTCTGCGCATGCTGGATCCTGTCACGACCTACACAATCACGCAGCAGGATGTCGCCGGCCCCTTCATCGGCACGATGCCCGACGACATGATGGAACGCGCCAAGCTTCCGGCGCTGGCCTACAGCACCCCGCTCGAAGCACTCGCCGAAAAGTTTCACAGCAGTCCGGCGCTGTTGCGCACGTTGAATCCGGGCACCGCGTGGGGAGCCGGCGAAGCGATTCGTGTTCCGAGCGTCGAGCCCTTCCAGGTGCCGTCGACGGCGAACGGGGAGAAGGCCGCTGCGGCGCTTGAAGTCGTCGTGTCTGGCGCGACCAGGTCACTCGTCGTGCGAAATGGGAAGGGCGAGATCCTGATGCACGCGCCAGTCACGTTGGGTGGCGAAAAGGATCCGCTGCCTGTCGGCGAGTGGAAAGTCACTGGAGTGTCGTGGAATCCGGTGTTCAATTACAACCCGGATCTGTTCTGGGATGCCGACCCTGCGCATGCGAAGGCGAAGATCCCGGCCGGGCCGAACAATCCGGTCGGCGTGGTCTGGGTTGACACCAATAAACAACACTTCGGGCTGCACGGCACGCCAGAGCCATCGACCATCGGGCGCACCGAGTCGCATGGTTGCATCCGGCTGACCAACTGGGATGCGACGAGGCTTGGCCGGCTTGTCAGCCCGGGCACGAAAGTCACAATCCAATGAAGTCCCGACAGGGCGCCCGTACGCGGTATCGACGCCGGTCGGTCAACGCGGAAGCGGTGGCTCCGTGGCTGACGCTGTCGGTCATCCTGCTCCTCTGGTGGGCGGGTGCGAGGGCGCTCAATTTCGTCACGCTCGATCGTCAGGCGGGCTCGACAAGCGCGCGCGTCGATCGGTCTGTGCCGAGAGTTGACCCGGTCGATCGAGTGTCGCCTCAACCGTCGATCGCGGCGCATAGACCGGGTCCGACCATCTCTGCCAACACGATGGTGTTGGGCTCGGACATCGGCGATCTGCGCAGCCGCTCGCTCGCGGTACCGGTGAGGGGGCTCGACGCCGATGATCTCGTGTCGAGCTTCCACGACGCGCGAGGCAGACGGCAGCACGAGGCCATCGATATTCTTGCGCCGCGCGGGACGGACGTGCTCGCCGTGGAAGACGGAACGATTGCCAAGTTATTTACGAGCAATGCGGGCGGGTTGACGATCTATCAATTCGATCCCGAGGTGAAATACGTCTACTACTACGCGCATCTCGACAGCTACGCGTCTGGTCTGAAAGAGGGGCTGACGTTGCGCAAAGGAGATGTGCTGGGGGCCGTCGGCACGACGGGCAACGCGCCGGAAAGCACGCCGCACCTGCATTTCGCGATCGCGAAGCTCGATCCCGACAAGCGGTGGTCCGGGGGGACCGCGCTCGATCCATTTCTGGTCTGGCGCGATCCCTCCGGCGAAAACTGAGTTGGCCCGGTTCTACTTCTCAGCGAAGCAAAAGAAGTAACCGTTACCGCCGGTCGACACGAGGTTCGGCCCGCTGCAGCCCTTGCTCGCATGCGCCGAGTTCCACGAGGCGTTGCCGCCGCCAGTCCGATCGAAGTGGCCGACCTGAGCGGCGCCCGTCGAGTTGCTCGTCCAGTTGTTGCAGGTCCGGTCCTCGCCCGCGGGGAACGCGCGGCCCGCCGTGGTCGAACCGGTCAGGATGTCGTGCTGGTTCAGCGGCTTGCCTTCCGGGCCCATGTCGCCGGCGCCGAGAACCATCGTGTTCTTCTCGGTGAGCGCGGTCGTCTTCGTCAGATTGCTGCCCAGTTGCGCTTGCTCGACCGTGTCGCCATGCAGGTGCGCCACGTCGCGCGCCACGACGCCACCCCTTGCGTTCGCCCAGGGGCCCGTGCCGATCCGATCACGGGCGTTGACCGCGTTCGGGCCTTGCGTGCTGAGATACGCACGCCACACTCTGTTGCCCGCGCCCTCGACTCCCGACGCCGCGGCGAGCTTCTGGCAATGCGCGTCGGCGCCCTGAAGGCCGCCGAGGTTGCCGCCGTCGATTCCGACGCTCGTCACGAAAAAGCCCATTGGCTGCGGCGGCGCGCCGCCTTGCCGCTGTGCGGCCAGAATCGATCCCGTCACGATTGCCGCGCCAGCCGCAAGAACAAAAACACTTCGCTTCATCTCGCTCTCCTTTGCTTGGTCTCTCAATACACCGGGGGCCGGCGTGAATGTACCACAAGCCGCGCTGGACCGGCGCTACAGAACCGAATACGTCTCACGCTTCATCTCCGCTTCACATTCGGTGCTGGCGCGGTTGTTTTGGCATATAACATCCGCATCTGGAGGTCGCCGTGCAAAAACACTACACTCCGCTCTCCGCAGCCGCGCTGCTGGCGATGATGGTTGGTACAGCAATCGTCGCGGCCCAGACTCCCGCGAATCCGGTGCACGCGCATATCGGGCACGTGATGACGAGCTGGAAGGACACGCCGGAGTCGAAGGGCTTTCTGCCGACGGCGATCGCCGATGCCCAGGTGGCGATGGAGCAAGTTGAGCGAGCCGACCTCGAAGGGCGCATCAACGACTTCGTGCTGTATGGCGGCTACGTGTTGAACGCGCTCGATCCTGGCGCCGACACGCAGGCGCTGTTGAAGAAGGCCTACGCGCGGCTGCCCGCCAACTACGTGAAGATTGAAGTGCCGGGAACGGGCTATGGCATCAAACGCGGCGTCGAGGGCGCCCTGCAGCACGTACAGCTCGCGGCGAAATCGGAAGGTGCCTCAGACAACGTGAAGACGCATGCCGCGCACGTGACCGCGTCGCTCGAAAATGTCGCGAAATGGACCGACGAGGCGATTGCGACCGCGCGAAAGTTGATAATGGCAGCCGACGTCGGCGGAGGCCAGATTCTGGTGGATGAGCTCACGGCGCAGATCGGACAGATTGCGATCGGCACCGACGCCAACGGCGACGGTCAGACCGGCTGGCAGGCGGGCGAAGGCGGATTGCGCCAGGCGAACACGCACATGCGTCTGATGATGAAAGGCGAGGGAATGTAAGGGATACGGGAAAGTGGAAAGTGGAAAGTAGGAAGTGGAAAGTAAAAAGTGAAAGGAATGGAATCGAAGATGACTGCTGCGCTTTCCAAGGTCCGCCGGTCCGATGACGATGACGCAGAAGGCGCCGGCGGTGCGATGTCGTTCCTCGAGCATCTCGACGACCTTCGCAGGCGGATCATCTATTCGTGCATTGGGATTGCTATCGGAATGGCGATCGCGTTTGCGTTCATGGAGCGGCTCGTCCTGTTTGTCCTCGAGCCTGCCCAGCGAGTGCTGCCGCCAGGGACCGAGCTCATCTTCAGCCGGCCGACCGAAGGGATTGCCGTCTACGTCGACATCGCGTTCATGGCCGGGCTGGTGCTCGCGGCGCCCGTCATCATGTATCAGGTCTGGTTGTTCGTCGCCCCGGCACTGTACGCAAACGAAAAGAAATTCGTCATTCCGTTCGTCTCGCTCTCCGCGATAGGAAGCGTCGGCGGCGCCGCGTTCAATCACTACGTGCTGTTCCCGGCGATGATGAGTTTCTTCGTCACCTTCACGTTTGCCGGAATCCGGTTCGAGCCCCGCGTCGAGTACGTCTTCGAGCTTTACGTCAGATCGATGGTCGGCATGGTGCTGGTGTTTCAGATTCCCACGCTCGCCTTCTTCCTCGCGAAAATGCGCGTCGTCACAGCCAGATTCCTGTGGCGCAATCTCCGGTACGCGGTGCTCATCATCTTCATCGTCGCGGCCGTGCTGACGCCGTCGCCCGACCCGTGGAACATGACGATCTTCGCCGCACCGATGCTCGGGTTGTATCTCGTCGGGATCGTCGTGGCCTGGATGGCCGAGCCCAGGCGGCGATCGAACAACGCGGGTCTTCGGCTGGTCTTTGCCGCGGCAGTGCTCGACCAGGCGTGGAAACAGCACACGCTGAAACGATCGCAAAGGTGACCCTCACATATCGCTCTCGAGCCGTGAGGGCGCTGGTGCTGCTGCACGATGAGCAGTTGCGGCATTTTCTCGACACCTGGAAACGCGCGAAGGCGACGTCGGTCGTACTGCCTGTCACCGACGATCCCGCGTACGTGTCGCTTGATACGCTGCTTCGCCACGTGCTGGGTGCTGCGCGCGGCTACATGACATGGATGTGCGAGATGCTCGAGCTGCCGGATCCACAGATTCGCGTCACACCCGACGCAGGAGAGCTATCGGCCGAAGCAGACAGTTATATGGAGCACGTCCTGGAGAAATGGCGGGCACCGCTGCAGGACGTCCCGGACGATCGGCTGGAGACGCCCGAGTATCCTTCGAGATGGAAGACGAAGTACTGCATCGACGCGATGTTGGAACATGCGGTGATGCACCCCGTGCGGCATGCGTTTCAACTCGAAGAGCTGATCAGCCAGCGAGGCGCCGACAAGGGATAGTCTGGTGAGGTCTGCGCACTTCATCGCAGACCTCACCGTTGTGGACTTCAATCCAACCGTGGCTGCGGAACAATCCGAAGGTACGGCTTTGGCGCCTTCCAGCCCTGCGGGTACACCTTCTTTGCGTCATCATCCGACACCGACCCGGCGATGATGACGTCGTCGCCCTGCTTCCAGTTGGCCGGGGTCGCGACTTTATGCTTTGCGGTCAACTGCAGTGAGTCGATGACGCGCAGCACTTCGTCGAAGTTGCGTCCCGTCGTCATTGGATAGGCAATGACGAGCTTGATTTTCTTGTCGGGGCCGATGACGAACACGTTGCGCACCGTCATATTGTCGGCGGCGGTACGGCCATCGCAACTGCCTTCGAGCTCGGCCGGCAGCATGCCGTACGCCTTCGACACCTCGAGCTGGGTGTCACCGATCATGGGGTAGTTCGGCGCCTCTCCCTGCGTTTCCTTGATGTCGTTCGCCCACCGCCTGTGGTTGTCCACCGGGTCGACGCTCAGCCCGATGACCTTGGTACGGCGTTTGTCGAACTCGGGCTTGAGCCGGGCCATCGACCCGAGCTCGGTCGTGCACACGGGCGTGAAATCCTTCGGATGCGAAAACAGCACCGCCCACGAATCGCCAATCCAGTCGTGGAATCGAATAGGACCGTCGGTCGTTTCAGCCTGAAAGTCTGGAGCCGTATCACCAATCCGCAGACTCATCGCACACCTCCTGAACACCTTCTGTGAAACTGGAAAAGCTATCAGATCTGCGAGCGTCCGGACAAGCACTTATCGAAGAAGCTAGACTATTCAGATGAACCGTCGAGAGACGGAACGCATCCTGAGCGCTATCCGAAGCGCTCGCGCCGTCGGCGCTCGCGCCGCTCTGGCAACGGTCGTGCGCGTGAGAGGCAGCGCGTACCGCCGCGAGGGAGCGCGCATTCTCGTCCGTGAGGACGGGTCGTACGAATGCCAGCTCTCTGGTGGATGCCTCGAGCCCGCCGTGGCGGATGCAGCCGCTCAGGTGATCGCGACCGGCAGAGCCTCACTCAAGGAGTACGACCTCGAGGAAGATTCGGTCTGGAGTCTTGGCGTCGGGTGCAGCGGGTCGGTCGACATTTTCATCGAGCGCCTCGAAGACGATCCGCTCTCGCGTGCGTGGCTCGACGTCCTCGACAAAGCGGAGCCGGCGGTGATGGTGAAGCCGCTCTCCGAATCCGACGCGCGCCTGCTCGTCCGCGAGGACGATTCGGCCGGCAGCCTTGGCAGTCCGTCACTCGATATCGACGCGATCGGCCGCGCACGACATCGACTGCGCGCGGTCTTTCCACAGTCAGGACCTGAGCGCATGGGAGACACCGAGCTCTTCTTCGACGTCAGCATGCCCCCGCCGGAACTGGTGATCTTCGGTGCCGGATCCGATGCCGAGCCGCTCGAGCGCCAGGCGTGGGATCTCGGCTTTTCGGTAAGCGTGGTGGACGCGCGTAGCGCGTTTCTGACCGCGGAACGGTTTCCGCACGCGCGGCTCGTCTGTGCACATTTCACCAGGTTCGGCGAGTTGGTGCGGCTGACCGGCCGGTCGTTCGTCGTGATCATGAACCATCATCTCGAGCGCGACCGCGAGTCTCTCCGCTTCGCGATCGAGTCGCCTGCGGCGTATATCGGCGTGCTCGGGCCGCGATCACGTTATGCGAGGCTTCTTGGCGGACTGCGCGAGGACGGCTACGTTCCAGAAGCGGCAAAGGCGACGCGCGTGCGCAACCCCGTGGGTCTGGCGCTCGGCGCAGAGACTCCCGAGGAGATCGCGACGTCGATTCTGGGTGAGATTCTCGCGTTGCAGCGCGGATTCGCGGGGGGCTTCCTCGACGGACGCGAGACATCCCTTCATCGTGCCGTCGAGAGCAGTGCCTTGGCACGCTCATAGTCTTCGGGCGTATCCACATCCAGTAGAAGCTCTGGCACAAACCGCAGGATTGTCGTCTGCTCGGTATGCCGCTGCAGCACCGGCCGTGCGCCGTGTTCGAGGCGCGCGAGCTCGGGAAAATAGGCGCGATCGAAGAGATGCGGAGGCGCCGTGACGTCCCCGTAGCGGACGCTGACGATTCCCCCCTGACGCTCGCGATAGGTGTCGATGAGCTTCCGATAGTCGGCGGACGCCAGGAGCGGCTGGTCGGCCAACGCAAACATCGCGGCGCTGCTGGCCGGCAGCGCCTCGATGGCCACGCGGAATGAGCTTCCCATTCCAGAGGCGTAGTTGAGGTTGACCGCATGCCTCAGGTCGAGGCCTTCGAGCGCCTGGAGAACGGTCTCGTGCTCGTGCCCGACGACAATCAGTACGTCTTCGAACCCCGCGCCGGCAACTGCGCGGACGACCCGCCTGACGAGCGGCTCGCCCTGCAATGGAAGAAGCAGTTTGTGCGTGCCCATTCTGCTCGACGCGCCCGCGGCGAGGACGACCGCGCTAATCATCCCGGCATTGTAGACGGCCCGCCTTCGGGCGATGTAGGATGATTTTTTCCCGCCCGCAACGAGGAGGTTAGAAGGTGATCCCAGCAGCCTTCGAATACATCCGGGTCCATTCCGTGGACGAGGCGATCGCACAACTGCAGAAGCATGGGTCCGATGCGCGGGTCCTCGCTGGCGGTCAGAGCCTCGTGCCCGCCATGCGGTTCCGTCTCGCTCGGCCCGCCGTGCTCGTGGATATCAACGATGTGCGCGAGCTCGACTACATCAAGGTGAATGGCACGGTCACCATCGGTGCCATTGGCCGGGACAACGCCATCGAGCGGGCAACCTGGATCAATGACAAGAAGTTCAGCCTCTTTCACGACGTGTCGCGCGTCGTGGCGGACCCGGTTGTGCGGCAGATGGCGACCGTCGTCGGCAGCCTGTGCCACAACGACCCCGCCGGCGACTGGACGACCGCGGCCCTCGCCGCCCGCGCCGAGGTCGTTGTGCGAGGCAAAGCCGGTGAGCGCACGATTCCCATCGACGAATTTCTCGTCGACAGCTTCACGACGGCGGTCGCCGACGGTGAGATGGCGCTGGCCGTGCGATTTCCGGCGGCAGACGATCGGACCGCAGGCTCGTATCAGAAAATCGAGCGCAAGGTCGGCGACTACGCGACGGCCGCTGCTGCTGTGCAACTCTCGCTCGAGGCCAATGGCACGATCGGCCGGGCGGGCATCGCGTTGTCCGCGGCCGGCCCGTGCGCGATTCGCGTTGCCGAAGCGGAGCAGGCCCTAAAGGGGCAGAAGCCTTCCGCCGACGTCATCCGCGCGGCTGCCGAAGCGGCATCGCGTCGAAGCGAGCCGCAGGCCGACCTGCGCGGCAGTGTCGAATACAAGAAACATCTCGCCGGTGTCCTGGTCGCGCGAGGTCTGCGCCAGGCCCTGGCGCGTCTGGGGGTGCAGGCATGAAGGTGAGCATCAAGGTCAACGGAGCCGTCTGCGAGCGCGACGTCGAACCGCGAACGCTGCTCGCGTATTTTCTCCGCGAGGAATGCCGCCTGACAGGCACACACGTCGGATGCGACACCTCGAGCTGCGGATGTTGTGTCGTCGTGATGGACGGCGTCAAGGCGGTGAAGTCCTGCAGCATGTTCGCCGCGCAGGCCGACGGACACGAAATCTTGACGGTCGAGGGGTTGGCCAAGGGAGGGACGCTGCATCCGATTCAGCAGGGCTTCTGGGATCAGCATGGCCTGCAGTGCGGATTCTGCACGCCGGGCATGATGCTGACGTCGTACGTGCTGCTGCAGAACAACGCGAATCCGAGCGAAGCGGAGATCCGCGAGGGGCTTTCCGGCAATCTCTGCCGGTGCACGGGATATCAGAACATCGTGAAGGCCGTTCAGCAGGCGGCGGAAGTGATGCGCCAGCCTGCGCCAGTCGCGCAATAGCGGGGACGAGACCATGACGATTGAAGCGAAAACCGAACTGCACGCGCTCGGCCACCGCCTGAAGCGCAAGGAAGATCCGCGCTTCCTTCAGGGAAAAGGGAACTACGTCGACGACCTCTCTCTGCCGGGCATGCTCTACGCGGCGATCGTGCGCAGCCCGTACGCGCACGCGACACTCAAGAACATCGACATCGGCGAGGCGATGAAAGTGCCCGGCGTCAAGGCCGTCATCACCGGGAAAGACCTCGAGGCTGCCGGACTGGGATGGCTCCCGACCTTCCACGGACTGGACAAGCAAATGGTGCTCGCCATCGGCAAGGTCCTGTTTCAGTACCAGGAGGTCGCCGCGGTGTTCGCCGAGACGCGCGCCGCGGCGTATGACGGTGCCGAGGCCGTCCAGGTCGAGTACGAGCCGTTGCCAGCCGTGACCGACCCTTTCACGGCGAAAAAGGATGAAGTGATTCTGCGTCCCGATCGCGAGAAGAAGACGAATCAGATCTACCACTGGGAAGTGGGCGATCGCGAAGGCACCGCCCGCGCGCTCGAGTCCAGCCCGAAGCGCGTGAGCCAGCGCATCTGGTTCCAACGCTGTCATCCCGCGCCGCTCGAGCCATGCGGGTGCGTCGCGCACTTCGACACGATGGGCCGACTTCAGTTCCATGTCACCTCGCAGGCGCCGCATGTCTACCGGACGGCCCTCTCGATTGTCACCGGCATTCCCGAGGACAAGATCCACGTCATCTCGCCCGATCTCGGTGGCGGCTTCGGAAACAAGGTGCCGGTGTATCCGGGATACGTCTGTGCGATCGTCGGCGCCCTCAAGCTCGGACGCCCGGTGAAATGGATCGAGACGCGGACAGAGAACCTCACGTCCACCGGATTCGCGCGTGACTACCACATGGACATCGAGCTCGGCGCCACTGCGGATGGCAGGCTGACGGCGCTGCGCGTGTCCACGGCGGCCGATCACGGCGCTTTCGACGCCGCTGCCGATCCCTCGAAGTATCCGGCCGGCATGTTCGGCGTGGTCACCGGCAGCTACGACGTGCCGATCGCACACGCGGAAGTCGATGCGTTTTTCACGAACAAGGCTCCGGGCGGCATCGCCTATCGCTGCTCGTTCCGTGTCACCGAAGCCAGCTACGCGATCGAGCGCGCGATGGACATCCTGGCCGACGAGTTGAAAATCGATCCCGTCGAGCTGCGCCGCAAGAACTTCGTCAAGAAAGAGCAGTTCCCGTACAAATCGCCGCTCGGCTTCACCTACGACAGCGGCGACTACCACATGACGCTCGACAAGGCGCTCGAGCAGATTGGGTACCAGCAGTTACTGAAAGAGCAGAAGGAGAAGCGCGCAAAAGGGGAGCTGATGGGCATCGGCTTCTCGACCTTTACGGAAGTGGTCGGCGCAGGGCCGTCGAAGCACTTCGACATCATCGGCATCAAGATGTTCGACAGCGCAGAGATTCGCATCCATCCAACGGGCGCGGGCATCGTACGAACGGGCACCAAATCGCAGGGACAGGGGCACGAGACGACCTGGGCCCAGATCGTGGCCGAGGAACTGGGGCTCGACCCGCAGACCATCATGGTCGAGGAGGGAGACACGGACACGGCGCCTTACGGGCTCGGAACCTATGCGAGCCGCAGCACACCGGTGGCCGGCGCTGCGATTGCCATGGCCGCACGCCGCATTCGCGAGAAGGCGAAGAAGATTGCCGCCCACCTGCTCGAAGCCGGTGAAGGTGACGTCGAGTGGAAGGACTACAAGTTCCAGGTCAAGGGTGTCCCTGCCAAATCAGTGACGATGCAGGAAGTGGCGTTTGCCGCTTACACGAATCCAGGACCCAACGAGGCGGGACTCGAGGCGACCAATTATTACGACCCGCCGAACATGACGTTCCCGTATGGAACGTACATCGCCGTGGTGGATGTGGATCGCGAGACAGGAGAGGTGAAGGTGCGGCGCTTCCTCGCCGTGGACGACTGCGGCACGGTCATCAACCCGCTGGTAGTCGAAGGTCAGATTCACGGTGGCCTGACCGAAGGGTTTGCGATCGCGTTCATGCAGGAGATTCAATTCGACTCCGAGGGGAACAACCTCAATACGAACTTCACTGACTATCTGGTGCCGACCTCTCTCGAGACGCCTCACTGGGAGACGGGCAACACGGTGACGCCAAGCCCGCACCATCCAATTGGCGCCAAAGGCGTCGGCGAGAGCCCGAACGTGGGCAGCCCTGCGGCGTTCGTGAATGCCGTTATCGATGCGCTCTCGCCCCTCGGTATCCGGCATCTCGAGATGCCGGTGACTCGCGACAAGGTCTGGCGTGCCATTCGCGACGCCGAGAAGAAACCGTGAACCTCGAATACAGCGGCCAGGAGCAGATTGCTGCTGATCCGTCAGCCGTGTGGGCCTTCGTCAACGATCCCGACAAAGTCGGACACTGCCTCCCCGATGTGAAGGAAGTGACCGTGCTCGACCCGACGCACTTTGATGCCGTCGTGGGCGTTGGCGTCGGGCCAGTGCGCGGGCAATTCAAGTTCAAGTTCGAACTGCAACCAGACGAGGCGGCTCGTCGGATCAACATGAAGATCTCGGGCGGCGGGTTTGGCAGCGCGGTTGATCTCACCGCAGGGGCCGACATCGTGCCTGAGCCGCCCACCGGGACGATCCTCAAGTGGAACGGCGCCGCCGTGATGCGCGGACCGGTCGCGTCGGTAGGCGGACGCGTGCTCGACGCGCAAGCGCAGAAGCTCATCGCCAAGACGTTTGCGAACGTGCGGGAAAAGCTGTCGGCACGTACGTAGGGCGGGTCCTGCTGGACCGCCAGGAAACTCTATGCGCGATTTTCTCGAAAAAGTGCTGGCGCTGCGTCGCGATCGCAAGGACCACGCGACGGCAACCGTCGTCGGCCGGCGGGCGCCGGTCTCGGCCCATCTCGGCGATCGCGCGCTCGTGTACGCCGACGGTCGCATGGAGGGATTCGTGGGCGGCGCATGCTCGCGCGAAATCATCCGCCGGCAGGCGCTCGAATGTATCCGCACCCAGCGCCCGCGGCTCGTGTCGATCGGGCCTGATGCCGCCGCAGGTGCCATGTCGGATCCCGAGCACGTCTTCGTTGAGATGACGTGCGTCTCGGAGGGAGCAGTGGACGTGTACGTCGAACCCGGCTTGCGCCCGCGCCGTCTTGTCGTCGTCGGCATGACACCGGTCGCCGATGCGCTGACGAGAACCGCGCTGACACTCGACTACGAAGTCGTCAGGGTCGTCGATGCGCCTGAGCAGCGCGATCTCGAGGCGGCCTCCGCCTCGCTCGGCTTTTCCGTCGCTCCGCTCGACGCTCTCGAAAATGTTCTGAAGGATGGCCGTGGCCAGACGTCCGCGGTCGTGGCGTCTCAAGGGCACTACGACGAAGAGGCGCTCGAGACGATTCTGCGCACCGGGGCCTCGTACGTCGGCCTGGTCGCATCGCGGAAGCGCGGTGCAACGGTGAAGAGCTGGTTGCAGGGAGCGGGCGTGCCCGGCGTGGATGCCATGCGCTACCCGGCAGGGCTCGATCTGGGCGCGCGCACAGCACCCGACGTGGCCTTGTCGATTCTTGCCGAAATCACGCAGTTGCACCCGGATGCTGTCGTCGAAGCGCAAGCATCTGCCGCCAGCGCGGTCGATCCGGTCTGCAACATGGAAGTGGAGATTGCCACGGCGAGGCACCGCGCGGACGTGGACGGAACCGCCTATTATTTCTGCTCCGCCCAGTGTAAGGCCGCCTTCGTCAAGGATCCCGCGCAGTTTCTTCCGGCACACCGATGACCGACGCCGCGGCTATTCGCGCCCGATTTCGCGAGCGCAGCTTCATCGTCAGCGACGCGTTTTCGACCGCCCTTCAACTCGTGCTGGCGCTGCAAAAGCCGTTGCTCATCGAAGGGCCGGCGGGCGTCGGCAAGACAGAGAGCGCGAAGGTCCTCGCCGACGTGCTCGGCACGCGTCTGATCCGGCTGCAATGCTACGAGGGTCTCGACGCCATGACCGCGTTGTACGAATGGAACTATCCACGTCAGATGCTGCGAATCCGCATGAGCGAAGCGGAAGGCGGCACACTGGAAGAACGTGAATCGGAGATTTTCAGCGAAGCGTTTCTGCTGAAGCGCCCGCTGCTCGATGCGATCATGCAGGATGCGCCGCCCGTGCTGCTCATCGACGAGGTCGATCGTGCAGACGAAGCGTTCGAGGCATTCCTGCTCGAGGTGCTCGCGGAATGGCAGGTGACGATTCCCGAACTGGGCACGATTCGGGCGCGCCACACACCGCACGTCATCCTAACGAGCAATCGCACACGAGAGTTGTCAGATGCTTTGCGCCGGCGCTGCCTCTTTTTCTGGCTCCCGTATCCATCGCTCGAAGACGAGATCGCCATCCTCCATGCCCGCGTACCTGGACTGTCCGAAAGGCTCGCCGATCAAATCGCACGATCGATGCAGGTGCTGAGGGCACTGCCTCTGCAGAAAGCGCCGGGCGTAGCCGAGAGTCTCGACTGGGCGCGCGCGCTCATCAACCTGCACCGCGATCATCTCGATGCGCAGGCGTTGGAGCAGACCCTCAGCTGCGTACTGAAAGTCCGGGAAGATCAGCAGGTGATGGAGTCGCACGGCGACGCGCTCGAACCGGTGCTCGGTGGATCTATGAAGTTGAAACCGGGGGGCCATAGCCTCGACACCGACTTCGGACTCGGGTCGGTCACCACGCCGCGCACGTGAGCTTTCCCTTCGCCAGCCTGCCGGAGAATCTCGCGGCGTTCTGCGCGCTGTTACGGAACGAGTACCGCTTTCGTGCCGGGCCACGGGAACTTCGGGATGCCGCACATGCGCTCGAGCTGGCGGAGCTCGCCGATGAGCGCGCCGTGCGTAACGTGCTGAGGCCGGTCCTCGCCGGCCGTCTCGAGGACGTCGAGGTTTTCGATCGGGCGTTCGATCGGTTCTTCGGTCTCGCTCCTGAACCGCGGTCGCGGGGCACGACGCCGGCAGCGCAAAGCGAGATGGATCGGGAGCCGCGGAGGTCCGCCGGTTCGGCGGGCGCCTCTGCGAACACCGCGGATCACGAAGGTGTGACGCCGGCTGATGCCAGGGCCTACGTCAGTCGCGTCGCTGACGCCGATGCCGAAACTAGCGCCGGTCTGCTTCGGGCGAGCTACAGCTCCTTGAGCGTGGAGGGCCCGGCGGCCATTCTGGAGCCGGCCGATCGCGCGTGGCGCGAAGCTGCAGCGTTGCTCATCAGTCGAGTGCATGCCGGGCTCGCTCGCCGGTGGCGGCCGGCTGAAAAGGGGAGGCGATTCGACCTGCGGCGTACGCTCAGAACCAGTCTGCCGACCGGCGGGGATATCGTGAGGCCACGATGGCGTGCGCGCCTCCGGCGCCGTCCACGGCTGGTCATGCTGATTGATGGCAGCCGTTCGATGGAATCACTCGTCCGGCCGGCGCTGCAGATGGCCGTCGCCCTGGCTGGCGCGTCGCTCAACACAGAGGTGTTCACGTTCTCGACGGCGCTGCGTCGCGTGACGCGTGAAGTGCGCCGCGCGGCCGGGGGCGAACGGCGGCATGTCGAGCTGGAAGACGCGTGGGGTGGCGGCACGACGATCGGCACCTGCCTGCGCGAGTTCCTTCACATCTACGGCGAGCGCCTGCTCGGACGCGACACGGTCGTCATCATCGTGAGCGACGGCATTGACGTCGGCGATGTCAGCATCTTGCGCTCGGCGATGGCGCGGCTCGCTCGACTCTCTGCGGCCATCGTCTGGCTGAACCCGCTGCTTCACACCCCCGGCTTTGCGCCCACTGCTCTCGGGATGAGCGCCGCACGTCCGTTCGTGACGACGCTGGCGTCGGTGAGCAATCCTGAGGACCTCGTACGACTCGCGCGCTCGATCCGCGTTCGCTGAGCGGCGCCACACCTTGTAACGACCCTCCGATGTTCGCGCGCCCCTGTGCGAGCGTTAACTACATCAGAGCGGATGGCTGATGCCACCGCAGGGAAATCACAAGGAGGACAGAATGCGTGCTCAAAAGGTCATTCACACATTGTTCGGAGTGGCGCTCGTCGCCGTGCTGGCAACATCCTCGATTGGCGCGATGCCGAACGGGAACAGAACGACTTACTTTACGTTCAGCAAAGCTGTACAAATCCCCGGCGTCGCGCTTCCCGCCGGCAGTTACGTCTTCGAGGTCGTAAACCCCGAGACCGGTGGGAGCGTCGTTCGTGTAGCCAGCCGCGATCGTTCGAGGACCTATCTCACCCAGGTCACCATACCGGTTGTGCGCCCGCGGTCAGGAGATATGCAGCCGCGGATCGTGCTCGGTGAGTCTCCCGCCGGGCAGCCGCCTCAAGTGAAGTCGTGGTTTCCCGATGGCGAGACGCTCGGCCGTTCGTTCATCTACTGATCTCTGCCAACCAACACTCGCCATGCCGGACGCACATAGTTGTCCGGTATGGCGGCCTCGGTCAGTGCAGCGGGACCCGAAACAGATTTCGCTGCACGTCTGTCTTGGTGAATAC
Organism: Vicinamibacterales bacterium; assembly: GCA_963782595.1. Lineage (GTDB taxonomy): Bacteria > Acidobacteriota > Vicinamibacteria > Vicinamibacterales > JAMQPK01 > JAMQPK01. The sequence continues at coordinate 1,533,297 of CAWAKJ010000001.1, forward strand.
AAAAACGGATGGGCCAGGCCCTGACACCGGGCTGTGGCCAATCACCTGCGCGCCTTCCACACTAAAGCCACCGCCAGCCTGGTCTATTCCGGACGCGGGTAGATCCGGCAATGACCTCCCCACAGGCACGGGAATCGCCAGCGTCTCTCCGGGCGACGTCGTAGTGGAAGCGCGTAGAGGGGACGCAACATAGACGTGGAGAAATCTGCACACACAGCAATTCCGCCATGTGGCAAAAACTGCTGCGTCAGCTCGAGCGATCTATTACTTGAAAAGAGCAGCCTTCTGACCTTCTGAACTTCTGTTAGGGGTTGGCTGCGTCGTTGCGACATACAGATCGAAGTCGTTTTTCTTGTCCGCTGCACCGGTCGGGTGGCGCGACGAGAAAGCGATGACCGAACCGCTGCCGTCAATCGAGGGTCCGATACTGGGCTCCATCCAGACACCCTCAGAATCGCCGCTGACTCGCATGGTCGCGTCGTTCGCGCGATCGTAGACGAATACGTCCCACAGCAGATTGATATCCTCTTCCGGCACCAGATCGCTGGCTTCTGATTGAAAGACAACAAAGCGCCCGTTGGAGGACACGCGCGGGTTGGCGCTCGAGCCATTTGCCCGTCCGCGCTTGACGCTCTTCGTGATGATTCGTGTGGTGTCGACGTGAAGGTCGGCGAGGACGATGTGGTTGAGGCCATTCACCGGGCCGATGAACGCGACATACCTCCCATCGGCGCTCATCGACGGCGCCCATCCGCTTCCGATGCGTCTCGTGACGTTGAGCTGTGTGTCGCGCACGAAGACGTCCGAGACGGGAATACGACGACCGGCCGAAGGCGTCCTCGCCACAAAGGCTACGTAACGGCCGTCTGCGCTGGCGCTGGGACTGACGTTCGAGACCCACGTTCGATCGAGCGCCATCACGTCGACGCTTACACGTTTTGTCTCTCCGCTTTGTCGATCGACGGAGTAGACGTCGCGGTCCGATGTAAACAGAATAACCCGACCGTCTTCGGTAATGGATGGTTGCCGGCCATTGCCTGCGATTCTCGTGACATCCTCCGTTCGGTCGCGCCACACAATCGCGCCATCGGCTTCGTAAACCACATAGCGTCCATCGGCGCTGATCCTGGGATCGAAGCATTCGATTGTGTCGGCGACGCTCGTACTCTCGAATGTGACCTGCTGGCGAATCCTGTCCAGCACATACACGTCGCCGGTGTTGTCGGTGTCAGCGGCGGCAAGCTGCGCGTATGTGACGAATGCGATGTAACGGCCGTCTCCGCTGACAGACGCAGAGGGACTGTCGAGTCCAGACCGGTAAGCGTCTTGCTGATCGACGGTCAATATGGCGCCTATCACCAGCGCTCCCGCAAGGGATCTCATCACTTCCGCCCCAGTTCGGCAGTGACTTTCCGTCCGATGTATGTGGCGCGCACTGTCTCGAAGGCGGCATGCATTTCATCCTGCTGGTGAACGCCGGTGCGGGGCAGGGCAGCGAGCGCCGCAAGATCGACTCCGTCGAGGTGCTCGATGACGTGCTCGAACTCATGTGCAAGCAATTCGATGACGTCGTTGAGCGGGGCAATGGCGATGTGTGCCGAGAGACGGCCATTGGGCTGACGACTCACATGAGTTGCGGCACGAATGCCGGATGGCCATGGCGGCGGTTGGATGTTGACATACACCGTGAGCAACGGCTCGCCGGCAATCCGCACGCACTGTCGGCGGAATGTGGGCGAGTCGCGCAGCATCGACTCGACGAGCTGACGATAGGCGTCGGATATGACGAGATTCGGCGGAGGTGAGAGCTGTCTTGGAATGGCCTCGGCGGCGACATATTCGTGCACCGAGGTGAAAGATGTGCGGGCAAGTTCGAATCCGGGGCTCGACTGTGCGAGTGTGGGACGCGGCTGCAATATCAACGCACACAACGCCAATGTAACGGACGCAGATCGCTGCATGGTGCGTCTCCCTGGCGTTTGCGGGGGATGCTTCAAGAAATTCTCGACGCCACCCTCTTGTGCGAGCAGCGACTCCACTTCCCGCTGCAGTGCGGAGTCGCCGGCACAGGCGTGGCGCAGAAACTCAGCCCGCTCGCTTCCGCCGAGCGACAGCGCTACGTCGTAGAGCTGCGAGATCTGCTGCCATCGTTCAGTTTTCATCACCGGTCTCGGCGACTATACGCAGAATAATTCGCTGCAGCTGTGCCAAACAGAACGGGGCGAGGTTGAGGGATTTTCCGCAGGCCGGCCGCCGTAAGTAGCTGATTCTAAACAGAAAATGAATCTCACCACGGTCTGCGAGTTCCGGCGTCCCGTTCCCGCCTTGTTAACTGAGGTGGGAACGGGACATGACTAGGACCACTCGGTATTTGCTGGTGAGCGCAGTTGGAAATCGACGTCCGCAAGGCCGACTGTGAGGTGATGGCATCGATCGGCCACGAACTGAGGCACACGATTGCTGGGCGCGACGATGTTCCTGTTCTACACGCGCGAAGGGTGGATGAAAACCAGTGGCGCCTTCCAGTCGCGCATGACGGTATCGACTGACACGCCCAATGCTTCGGCCGTCTCCTCAACGCTGAGCCCGCCAAAGAAACGCATCTCGACCACTTTGCTCCTGCGCTCATCAACTTTCGCCAATGCCTCCAGCGCATCATCGAGCGCCACGAGATCGCGGCCGGGCGAAGGATTGGCAGCGGTCAATCCGCGATAGCGTCGGTCATGACCCTTCAAGTTGATCGGATCGTCTGCGCAAAGCAGAACGGGTGGCCGCAGTCGCGACAAACGTATCCATATATCCCGCGCGGGTCGTGACATACCTGATGCGATGCCCGCTGACGACGCAGATTGCTTGATGTGTGATGTGTGTGACCTCTTCGCGCGCTTTCAGAAAGGTATGCCCGCAGTGGCACGCGAACTCGCGGTACCCGTCGCGGTCGGCGACCGTATGCACGTCGTGGCCGAAGAGCCCGCAGAGGTAGCGGACCTTCTTGTTGAAGATCGCCGATTCGCGGTACGGATCGCGGTCCGCTTCGAACAGGAGAGGATGACCGCACTGCACGCACACGTACTCGGTATGGCCGTTGCGTTCGACGAGCTTTCGATAGGTGTGATGTCCAAGAAAGCACGTCAGCGTGTGCCTGACGTGCGTGAGCGATCCGTCCTTGCCGAGATACGTGGCGCCGCATCGGCACCGCCGTTCGTCGCACGATTCCAGGCAGAACCTGTGGTTGTCGACCTCGTGGCCCCAGACCGTGCACCAGAGTTGAGACATACGCCCTCCTGCATGTGATTGCGTGGGCGCTTGAAGAACCGGCTCACCCGGAGGGCGCCGTGTTCTGAGTCACCTTCTGGTCGCCTCCGAATTGTGTAGCTAATCGGACACAAGCTGATAGGCTCAATGTAGAAAATGAGTTCAGACAAAACGGCAACGCCCACGCAGCACCTTCACGCGGTTCGCTTCTACGAGAATCAGGAATCTCTCTGCAAGCTCGTCGCGGACTTCCTTGGGGAAGGAGTGGCGACAGGTAAGCCCGCTCTGATTATTGGAACCCCTGAGCACAATGCCGGCATCCTGAAGGAGCTTGAGAGCCGTCACTTTGACCTTGATGCGATGACAGCGGCGGGTGACCTGCTGGTTCTTGATGCCCGTCAATCACTGTCGGAGTTCATGGTCGACGGCTTACCGGATGCAGGGCGCTTCAAGGAGTTCGCAAACATCGCACTTGACCGACTCTGCCGCGGGCGCGAAGACTGCACGATTCGCGCATATGGCGAAATGGTCGATGTGTTGTGGAAGGACGGCTTGACCAGCGCTGCGACGAGATTGGAAATGCTGTGGAACCAGCTTGCCGCGACTCACGAATTTTCGCTTCTTTGCGGCTATGCGATGGGGTCCTTTTACAAGAACGCCAACACGGAAGAGATTTGCGCCCAACATTCACATGTGGTTTCCGCAACTGGCAAGTTCGCGCCCACTCTGCCAAGCACGACGATAAATTAGCTCGACGCAAAGCTCAAACGCGTTTGTTCCCTCCCTCTCGGGTGCACTGCCGCCCGAGTCTCCGCGTCTGTTGTCGCTTCGCAGCTTCCGCCATATACTTGATAGAGGAACTTTCAAATCGTAGTCCTCAATAAACCCCACGCGGAAGTGGCGGAACTGGCAGACGCACCAGCTTGAGGGGCTGGCGGTAGCAATACCATAGGAGTTCAAATCTCCTCTTCCGCACCAATCTTTAAAATGCCCAGCTTTTGCTGGGCATTGTCGTGTTCAGGGGCGAAAATGGCTAACGGATAGCTAACCAATCTTCTCTGCATCTGGCAGAGCCATATAAACTCCTAGCAATTTAGGGATCGCTGGCTCCTATCTAGTGAACCACGGTAATTGTGGTTTACATGGCTGCGAGATCGGTCTACACCCATCGCGGTGCTGCCTTCTTGTCAGAAGGCTCGTGCGGTTACGGTCGGGCACGCGGTGACTGGAACGCGTACGACCGACGAGAGAGGTATCGCACGGTCCCTTCAACTAACGAGTTATTGGGATAACGAAGCTAGGGAGCAATACGGTAGCCTCGGTTCCCCGAAACCCAACGACTTTTGTGCTAGCCGTAACGGTACTCCTTTGGGTCAATCTCTTGGAACATTCCCACGAGCGTGACAAAAATTGTCCCAAGCGCCGTGTTCAAGTGTAATATGCGGCCTTCAGACGCCAAGGGAAATTCAGTTTCAATAGGAAGCACACATGCCCTCAAAGTTGCGGCTCACCGTGGACGAAAAGAGGTTATTGAACAAGGTAGAGAAGCAACGCACGAAAGATGAACGGGCAGGGAATCTTCAGCAGAGCGATATTGCTCGATACCGAGATCGGAAACGGCGCGTAAGCGTTGCGTTCAAGAAGAAGTTGATCCGCCGCGCTTTCCGGATCGCCGGTATTGATACGGCGGCCATTGCGTCTCGTCACGAGCGCGGCGGCAAAGGCGACAAGGGCATTCTTGAAAGAGAAATGAAGGCCGCGCGGATGAGCGCCCGGGCTAACAACCGAATTCACGACACCAAACTAAAGCCTCGACTTTCGAAGCTCATCAGCCTTGCGGCAGCGAGCCGGATCACTCCGCAATCCACCTACTTTGAGCTTCTGGAGCAGGCGACGCGCATTAATGCCGGCCACTCATCGATCGCTCAAAAGCAAAACGTTGGCCATCTGTATGTGAAAGTTCAGTACGCCACCGCGACTGCTTCGGTAAGCAATTACGCCTCAGACACGGGGTACTGGGACTTCCTCTGGACACCTCCCCGGGACGGCTTTCTGAGGATCTTGACATTCGTAAATCTAAATGGGATCCACCAAATTTACCAACTCGATGACTGCAACCCCGGCGAGGTGATTTCAGGTGTCGTTTCATCGATCTCGGTGGCACATACCTATTCGGATAGTCAAACAATTCAGGACACCACGCGGATCTTTGACTTCTCTGACAGGGTGGACAAAGGGATCTGGGATTCCGGCGGCGACCTAAACTCGCACCAGTACACAGATTCGATCACCGGAGTCTACGATCGCGATTTTTTTGTGGAACGCCAGCGACCTGTCCTCATTACGGTTTCAGTCGGGGTGGGTCTCAGCGCTCAGTCTGGAGGCGGAACGATCGACTTTACGACGGGTGGCTTCCAAGTGAACGTGCCGCTCGTGTACTTAACGTTACTGTAGGCCTGACAATAGGGGTTCCAGCCAAAGGCCAGCATTTGCTGGCCTTTTTGCTTTGTAGGTCGGAGACAGCTAACCGATAGCTAACCATCTACTTGGGCGTTCCCCGTCGAGCTCCATATCCTCTTCCGTCGAGCGACACAGCGCTCAAGCCGAGTAGTTTTGATCAAGTCCCGTTAGAACCGTCCCAGGGCCGTGCGCAGCCTAGCTCTCTCGGTGAGCGGTACCGTCTGGGGGTGGGGACAGAACGGGTCGGGACAGCTGGGCGACGGAACCACCTCCAGCCGGGTTACCGCAGGCCTTGTGCGGGATCCCGCCGATCCTTCTGCGTTCCTGACCGGTTCATCGCCATTGCAGCCGGCGCCGAACACAGTCTGGCGCTGAGAGCGGACGGGACAGTTCTTGCGTGGGGCTCAGGCGCGCTCGGACAGCTCGGCGATGGAACCGATCCACACGAGTCTGTCGCCGTCAAATTAGAGTTCAGGTGATAGTGCCTCGGGCCATGACGGCTTGAGAATCGCGGCCTAAGCGGTAAACCCATGAAGAGTTATCGGAGGTGCCCGCTGGGCGCCTTTGTTGTGTTTTTTGTGTGCTGCTTTGCGGTGGGATCGCAGCAGTCTGAATCACAAGCTCAGCTAACAAAAAGCTAACGAACTCCCCGGCAAGAGGTAGGCCCAGTCAACACACGCTGACAGTCGAGATGGGCAAATCCTTAAGGAATTGACGCTTCCTGGGCCTCGTTGGTATCCATTGCTACGGACTCTGCGGA
>CAWAKJ010000002.1:0-1731863 GCA_963782595.1 Vicinamibacterales bacterium
AAGCAAATGAGAAATGACGGGGTGACGGGATGACAAAGTGACGGGGTGAATGGGTGAAGGTGACGCAAGCGGATGGATCGCGTGAGTGTGATTGCTCCGCGGGACGTGGCAATGCGCTTGCGTCTTCGCCTCACCCCGTCACCTTGTCACCCAGTCACCCCGTCACAATCCCCCTCACCATCCGTACGCGTTGGCATAGTACGGATACCCATAAATGTACCCGTAGGTCGGGAAGGCGCCGTTGAAATTGGAGTAATAACTGTAGGTGCGGAACGGATAGCCGGCGTTCACCCAACCGCTGTAGTTGGGATACGGCCTCGCCAGCAACCCGCCGTACGAGACGTTGTACGAGTAATCGCGCGGATAGTAGTAGGCATAGCCGCCGTAGGCGTACGGTCGATATCCGTAGGCGTAGCCCACTTGGGCCTGGGCCTCCATAGCTAGACAACTCACGGCGAACCCCATCACGAGCAAGATCACGAGCAGGCGTTTCATGGTGCACCTCGATGACAAGATTGACGGCCTTGCTGAAATCGACGCAGCCGTCATTCTGCTTCCTACCCTCGCGCCTTGCAACAATTGAACTTGCCCGGCATCTCGATTCACCCACTGGCGGGCCATTGTCTAGAGTGGCTCTAATACCGTCTCGGTCGAACCGCTCCGGGTGGCGTCGCACTTCCTATGGCCGGAACCGCTCTCTCTTTGGAAGACCTGATTGCCCTGAATCAGGAAATCGGGGCGTTGGCGCGTATCGGTGCACCGCTGGAACCGGGGTTGAGGGCCTTCGCTCGTGAGACGCCGGGCCGCTTGGGGGAGGTGGCCGCCCAGATGAGCGAGCGTCTAGCGCGGGGCGAGTCGTTGGCAGCGTCGACTCAAATGCTGCCAGGAGTGCCCCCGATCTACGCCTCCGTGGTGGAGGCGGGAGTGCGGGCTGGCCGGCTTCCGGCAGCGTTGGAAGGATTGGCCGATGCGGCCCGCCGCGTACGCAATTGCGGCGTCACGCCGGCCTGGCACTGGCCTACCCGATCGCCGTGCTGCTGACGACCTATTTCCTGTTGCTGTTCTTTGCGGTGGCGATCGCCCCGCACCTGGCCGCCAGCCTGGACGACGTGCAGATTGCGCAGGCCTTACGTTTCACCTCCTTTCCCGACTGGGAGCGTGGCTGAAGGATTGGTGGTGGGCTCCGCCGTTGGCGTTGCTCGCACTGGTCACGCTTTGGTGGTGGCAGACTTCGCGTTCGATGATCTTGGAGCCGCGCGTGGGGCTCCGCTGGCTCGGGTGCATGCCCTGGTTCGGCAAGCTGCTGCGCTACACACAACTCGCCACTTTCACGCACACGCTGTCTCTGATGGTAGAAAACGATCAGCCGCTGCCCGATTCCCTGCTCGTGGCGGCGCAGGCCAGCGGCAGCCGCAGATTGGGTCGCATGGCTTCGCGGATGCGCAGCGAGATCGAGAGCGGAGCGACTCTTTCTGGCGAACTGCGCAAATGCGGGCTGCCACCCCTGCTCTGCTGGATGTTGGACTCCTCGACCGCACAGCCAGCTCTCGCTGCCACGCTGCGAGAACTGGCCGACGACTATCAGCAGCGAGCCGCCAGCCAGGCCGAGAGAATTCGCGTGTTCCTTCCTCTGCTGCTTACCGTGGGCGTCGCGGGCACTGCCGTGGCCGCCTACGCCTTGATGCTGTTTGTGCCGTGGACCACGGCATTGCGAGAATTGGCAGTGCGAGACAATCTGTGAATACCAACAGCGTGTCGCAACCGGGACCGAGGCTTTCGCCCGAAGAGGCTGGCGATTTGGTCGCCCGCGTGGGACGGATTTCGGCCTCCAGCCTGCCGATCGCGGAAGGGCTGCGAGCCGCGGCAGAAGAGTTGCCCACACGCCTTTCTGCGGCTTTGAAGGACCTGGCCGCGTCGCTGGAGGCTGGCCAGCCCTTGGACGCGGCGTTGGCGGCACTCAAGAATCGCCTGCCGCCCCATCTGCGCAGCCTGATGTTGGCGGGCCTGGCCAGCGGCCAACTGGGGCACGTGCTCCAGGACTACATGCGGCACCAGCGGCACGCGACGTCCCTGCGCCAGGCATGGATGGCATTGACCTATCCGACCCTGTTGGTTTCCCTCGTCCTTGGTGTGGCCCTCTTCTTCGCCTTCACGGTTGCGGCGGATGTGGCCGACCTGGCCCGCGACTTCGGCACCGAGCTTCCCGCACAGACGCAAGTGCTGCTGATGATTTCGACCCTCGGTTGGCCAGTCTGGCTGGCCATCGGCTCGTGCCTGTTGCTGCTTTTGTTCATTGATTGGCTGGTGCTGAGCGGGCGTGGGCGTCAGACGTTCATCTCGCTTTTGCCGATCGTCGGTCCGCTGCGGCGCTGGCTCTCGATGAGCAACCTGTCGCGTCTTTTGGCCCTGCTGGTCGAGCAGCAGGTCCCCTTGCCGGAAGCGTTGCGGCTTTCGGCCGAGGTAGCCAGCGACCCCCTCGTGCGGCGCGACGTGCATCGCGTATCCCAGCGCGTAGCGGCCGGCCAGAGCATGCCGGAAGCGGCGCAGCGCACCTGGCTGCCTCCCACGTTTGCCGCATTGGCGGGTTGGGGAGAGCCGCGCCACGCTCGCGCAATCGCTGCTGGCTGCCGCCGAACTGTTCGAAAGCCACGCACGCTCCGAGCTGAAGCTGCTTGCGCGCGTGGCGCCGGCCGTCGCCTTCATTACCGTGCTGCTGGTCGTATGCTTCCTGGTTTTCTCCACATTCGGCCCCTTGCTGAAGGTGATCGAAACACTCACCTGACCACGATGTTCGACGACGTTTACATCCCGCTGTTCTTGGCCGGCCTGTCGGGGATTGCCCTGGGCCTGTTGCTGTTGGCCGCCGCGAGCTGGCGGCGGCAACGGCTGAGCCTGTGGTTGGCAGATGCCGCCGGAGCGATGCTGGAGATGGTCGGCTGGGTGCTGTTCCTGCTGGGAGCCCTGTTCGTCTGCTTCTTTGCGGCCAGTTGGCTGGGGTTCGGCCTCTGGCTGGCCCTGGTGGTGGTGCTTGTGATGGCGATCAGCCGGCGCCGCGCGGGCCAGTCAGCATTGCTGCGGCTGCTAGCCGCGGCCTCGCACGCCACTTGCCGCTTGGGCCGGCGGTCGCGGCGTTTGCTCAGGAGTCGCAGGGAGTGATCGGCCGGAGCGCTGCGCCTGCACGACGCCCTCCAGGCCGGGACGCCGCTTCCCGCCGCCCTGGCGACCGTAGGCCCGGTGGCCCAGCCGGCAGCTCGCCCTGCTCTACCTGGGCCTGCAGAGCGACGAGCTTGCCGCCGCATTGGAGCAAGCGGCCGACGACCAGGAGCCAGACAGCATGGCGGGTGAGATCATGGCGCACATTACGCGTATCTCTTCTGGATTGTCGTGTTTGCGCGCTGATTCTGACGTTCGTGATGATCAAGATCGTGCCGGCGTTCAAGCAGATCTTCGAGGATTTCGGCATGGCACTTCCCGCCATGACCGAGCTGCTGATCAGCCTCAGCAGCATGCGCCGGGGCCCGGTGGTTGCTGGTGGTTGTCGCAGATCGTGTGTGGGGTGGCTTCGTCTACAGCCTGTTGATCTACATCGGCTGGATGCGCTGGCAGATTCCCGTGCCGCTGGGCTGGACGCGCGGCCTGGAGACTTCTGCCGTGTTGCGGCCTGGGGCTGGCGGCCGAGCACCATCGGCCGCTCGAACAAGCCGTGGAAACCTTGGCGACGGCCTATCCGGACGCTTGGATTCGCCGTCAACTGGGCCTGGTCCGCAGCGATCTGGCGGCCGGCCTCCCCTGGTGGGAAAGCCTTTGGCTGCGCCGGTTGATCAGCGCGGCCGACCGCTCCTTGCTGCAAGCCGCGGAGCGGTTGGGCAACTTGCCTTGGGCTCTGCGCACCGTGGCCGACCGCATCGCTGGCGGCTTACCTACCGGTTGCGATGGTGGCTGCACATCCTCGCTCCACCACTGTTGGTGGGCATGGGTCTGCTGGTCGGATTCATCGTGCTGGCGCTCTTCTTGCCGTTGATCAAGGTCATCGAGGCACTCACCTGACATGTACGACACGTGGCGATTCAAACGGGACGCGCGGCTTCACGCTGCCCGAAGTGCTCAGTGAGCCGCCGGTACTGGAGTCGCGCTGGCGGTTTCGGTCCAAGTGACCAGCAAGCTGCGGATCAAACAGCGCGAGCATCGACACCGTTTGTGCGCGCTGGCCGAGGCGGACAACTGTCTTGAACGGCTCAGCGTCGCGCCCTGGAACGAACTGACCCAGCGCACCGCGGTAGTGGCGCCTCTCGGAGACCGCGGCCGAAGCGTTGCCCGGCGGCGAGCTGAAGGTCGACGTCGTTGCCGACGACACTCCGCCGGCCGGCAAGCGCGTGCTGGTAGAGTTACGCTGGCACGATGTGCATGGCCAAGGCGTCGCACCCGTGCGGCTGACGGCCTGGGTCTATCCCCGCAGCTCGCCCGCGGCAGGAGGCAGCCCATGATGTCCCCGTCGCAGCGGCGCGGGTGCGCCGGCATGAGCCTGATCGAGCTGGTGGCGGTCATCGGCGTGCAAAGCGTATTGCTGGCGATGGCCGTCGGATTAATCGCGCGGCTGCTGGAGGGCGAACAGTCGGGCCGCAAGGAGGTTCAGGCCCAGATAGCCTTGGACGCACTGGCTGAACAGTTCCGCCGGGACGTGAATGTCGCGATGGACGCCGAGATCTCGCAGAGTGGCGGGGGGTCGACCGTCTTCGAGTTGGAGTTGTCGCCCGATCGCCGTGCGACGTACGAAGTCCATTCGGGGCGGCGTGCTGCGATCCGAGCGCACGCGATTCAGACGTCCTGCGCCGTGAGGCGTATCGCGTTCCCAAGCTGTGGACCGTTTCCTTTCAAGAGCTGCCTGACGAACCGCACCGCCTGTTGCGAATGGCAATTATCGACAAACCTGCGGCCAAGGATTCGCCGCCCGCGCCGCGTTTTGTCTGCGAGGCCGTGCTGGGGCGAGACTTCAGTGGAGTTCTGCCCGCGGAAGGGGGCCGACCATGATGTCTTCCGTTCGTCGCGACGAGGGGCAGGCCCAGGAGGCAGCCGGAACACTCGGTGACGGTCATCTGGGCCTCGCCTGCGACGTCGGCGACAGCGCCTCGGTCGAGGCCGCCGTGACGAAGGTCGTCGACGAGCTGGGCGGGCTGCACATCCTGGTCAACAACGCCGGCGTCACCCGCGACAACCTGCTGTTCAAGATGTCCGACGACGACTGGGACATCGTGATGAACGTGCACCTGCGCGGGGCGTTCTTGATGTGCCGGGCGGCGCAGAAGGTCTTCGTCGCCCAGAAGTACGGCAAGATCGTCAACCTCTCCAGCGTGAGTGCGCTCGGCAACCGTGGCCAGGCCAACTACGCCGCGGCCAAGATGGGCATCCAGGGCTTCACTCGCACGCTCGGCATCGAGCTCGGCCCCTACGGCGTCAACGTCAACGCGATCGCGCCCGGCTTCATCGCCACCGACATGACCGACGCCACCGCCGCACGGGTCGGCATGAGCGTCGAGGACTTCCGCGCCGCGGCGGCCGACCGCAACCCGGTCAGGCGGGTGGGCTACCCGGAGGACATCGCGGCGGTCGCGGCGTTCCTGTGCAGCGACGAGTCGTCGTACGTCACGGGACAGGTGCTGTACGTCGACGGCGGCGCCACGCTCGTCTAGACAGGTGCTGCCGTGACCGGCCCTCGACGCGCCGACACCGCGCTCCTGCGCGGATCCGTTTTGAAAGACAACCACAATGGAGCAGATTCACTGTTCTGCCCCCTGATCGGAGTTCCCCTGTGCGTCCACTCTCCTCTGAGCAGAGTTCCGCGCCCCCTGGCCCTCTTCGTCGCCGCGACGCTGACCGCGGCGAGCCTGACGGCCTGCGGTGGTGGCGACGAGGAACCGCAGGCCCAGCAGGCCGACCCGAGCGAGCCCTTCACCCCGGCCGAGGCCGCGGAGGAGGAGGTCACGCCCGACACCTGGCCGCTGACCGGTCTCGAGGTCGCCGAGGGCGAGAGCGCCGCGCTCAAGCACCCGATCCTGGTGACCAAGATCGACAACAGCACCTCCAGCTCTCCGCAGGTCGGGCTCAGCAAGGCCGACCTCGTCGTCGAGGAGCTGGTCGAGGGCGGGCTCACCCGGCTCGCGGTCTTCTACTACTCCCAGGTCCCCGCCAACGCCGGCCCGGTGCGGTCGATGCGGGCCAGCGACATCGGCATCGTGCCCGACGACCACGCCTCGGTCGTGACCAGTGGCGCGGCCGGGGTCACCATCCGCCGGATCACCGACGCCGGCATCCCGTTCGTCCAGGAGGGCGGTCCCGGCACCTACCGCGACACGTCGCGCTCGGCGCCGTACAACCTGTTCGCCCACCTCGACGAGACCGCCAAGTCGTTCAAGCAGCCGGCCGTGCGCCCGGCCGACTACCTGCCGTGGGGCGACGGCAGCGACCTGCCCCAGGGCAAGAAGGCCACGACGCTCGCGGCTGCCTTCTCGGGCGGGCACGCCACCGAGTGGCAGTACGACGGCGAGCACTACGTCAACGTCAACTCCAACGCCGGTCCCGACGACCAGTTCCCGGCCGACAGCGTGCTGACGCTGCAGGTGCAGGTGGGCGACGCGGGCTACCTCGACCCGGCCGGCAACCGGGTTCCCGAGACCCAGTTCGTCGGAGAGGGGCCGGCCTGGCTGTTCCACGGTGGCCGGGTGATCCGGGCGACCTGGCACAAGGACAAGCTCACCTCGACGCTCAGCCTCGAGTTCAAGGGCAAGCCGCTCGCGGTGCCGGCCGGCCACGTCTGGGTCGAGCTGGTGCCGGGCGCCCCGGGCAACGTCACCTGGGAGAAGTAGGCGGCTCGACCCGCGGCACGTCCGCCTCGGCCAGCGACCGGAGGCCGGTGAGGATGGTCCCGATCGCCGCTTCGACGCGGTCGGCGGCGGCCTCGGGATCCTCGGCGAGCGACACGGACTCGCCGGCCGATGACATCGCGCCGAAGAAGATCCGCGCGAAGGTGCGTTGCATCGCCTCGTCCATCGCGAGCTGACCGGTCGTCAGCACCGCCCCGACGATCGCCAGCACGTTGGCGAAGGTCGAGCGCTCCTCCTGCTCGCGGAACCGCTCGTACCCCAGCACGGCAGGGCCGTCCTGGATGACGACCCGTCGGTAGGTCGGGTCGCGCACCACCTCGAGGAACGCGCGCAGCCCGGCCCGAGCCTTCAGCCACGGGTCGTCCTGGCCCTTGATGTGGTCGTGGACGGCCTTGGACGCCGCGCCCTCGACGCGCTCGAAGACCGCCTCGAACAGCGCCTGCTTGCCGACGAAGTGGTGGTACAGCGCGCCCTTGGTGACGCGGGCGCCGGCGACGATCGCATCGAGGGAGGTGCCGGCGTACCCGTGCTCGGTGAACAGCTCCTCGGCCACGTCGACCAGGGCTCGCTTGGTGGAGGCGGAGTACTGCGCCCGGCGGCCCCGGACAGTTGCCTTGCCCCTCACGCGCGGCATGCGATCACCCTACGGTGAGCCCGGACGAGACGGTGCCACACCAGCACGGGCTCCCGCCATGCGGCACACTGGACGCATGGCCGACCTCCGCCCAGATATTCGGGCCGGGCAGCTGTTGGTCGCGACGCCGATGCTGCTCGACCCGAACTTCGCGGAGACGGTCGTCCTGCTGCTCGACGCCGACGACAACGGTGCCCTGGGCGTCGTGCTCAACCGGCCGTCGACGGTGCCGGTGGCCGAGGTCCTCGAGTCGTGGGCCGACGTCGTCGCCGAGCCCGAGGTGCTCTTCCGAGGGGGCCCGGTCTCGACCGAGGGCGCGCTCGCGGTCGGTCTCCTGCGGTCGGTCGACGATGCTCCCGTCGGCTTCCGCGAGGTGACCGACGACCTCGGGGTGATCGACCTCGACACCCCGGTCGAGCTGATCGACGGCAGCCTCCAGGGCCTGCGGATCTACGCCGGGTACGCCGGCTGGGGCGCCGGCCAGCTCGAGGGCGAGATCGAGGAGGGCAGCTGGTACGTCGTCCCCTCGATGCCACCCGACTGCTTCCGCGACGACACCGACGCCCTGTGGCGCGACGTGCTCCGCCGCCAGCCCGGCGAGATGGCCTGGCACTCGACCCGGCCTCTGGACCCCGACCTGAACTAGCCGAGTCGGCGGTCGAGGATGGGCCGTCGACGGCGCACTTCACGGATGTCGCAGCCGTCGGCGCATCCTTCACGGGAGATGCGCCGACTCGGCCACCTCAGTGGGTGAAGATGTGCCGACTCGGCTATCCCTTGGGGAGGCCGACCAGCTTGCCGATGGTGCCGTCGGAACCGCTGGCCCAGCACATGGTCGACAGGGTGCCGACGCACTGCACCGAGTGGAAGCCGGTCTGGCCGATGGCGGTCCAGGTCTTGCCGCCGTCGGTGGTGACGTCGGTGCCGTTGGGACCGACGGCGATGGCCGTCTTGGAGATCGGCACCCAGTCGACGCCGGAGCGGTAGCCGCCGACGTTGCCGCCCCGCGACCAGGTGGCGCCGCCGTCGGAGGTGCGCGCGGTCATCCGCTTGCCGTTGTCCTCCTCGAGGAAGTTGCCGCCCACGGCGAGACCCGACGACGCGGTGCGCATGGCGAGCGAGAAGACGCCGCCACCGTCGGCGTTGGGCGGAATGGTGGTCTTGGCGACCGACCAGGTCAGCCCGTAGTCGCTGGAGTGGAAGACCCGCGAAGCGGTGCCTCCGGAGGCGATCCAGGCGTCCTTGATGCCGGCCGTCTCCACGCAGGTGCCGCTCGCGGCGAACCCGAACTCGCCGTCCTTGGCCTTGGGCATCCCGGCCGGGTTGACCTTCGTCCAGGTGTCACCGGCGTCCTTGGTCACGATCACCCGGAACTTGCCGTCGACCGGGTCGCTCATCGCCAGCCCGTGCATCCCGTCGGGGAACATCGCCAGGCAGTCGTAGAACGCCGTCAGCTCGGTGTTCTTGAACGTCAGGTCCCACGACTTGCCGCCGTCGGTCGTCTTGTAGATCCGGCTCTGGCCGCGTGGCCCGATGGAGAGCACCTGGGCGACCTAGGTCGCTGTCGGCCTCGACGTCGCGGAACGCCAGCTCCTTCTCGGCCTCGGGCCGGACGTCCTTCCAGGTCTTGCCGCCGTCGGTCGTCCGCCAGACGCCTCCCTCGTCGCCGCTGACCCAGGCGGTCTTGGCGTCCACGGCGTCGAGGCCACGCAGGCTCTGGTGGGAGTGGGGGAGGTCGACGCGTTTCCAGGTGAGACCGGCCGCCTGTGCGGGTTCGTCTCCGGCCGAGGAGGCCGTCGGCACGAAGGAGGACGGCGAGTACGACGGCCGCGGCCGTTCCGAGAAATGTGCGCATGGTCATCCACCCTGGCCCGTCGATCCGAGACCTGTCCAGCCTCGGTCGTAGACTCCGGCGGGTGACCACGATCGGCTTCTCGACCTCGACGGCAGTCGACACCGACGTCCGCGAGGACCGCCGTACCGTCCCCACCGACGAAGGCGATCACGAGCGCTTCTCCCACTACGTCGAGAAGGACAAGCTCACCGAGGCGATGGTGATGGGCACCCCCGTGGTGGCCCTGTGCGGCAAGGTCTGGGTGCCGAGCCGGGCGCCGGAGAAGTTCCCGGTCTGCCCCGAGTGCAAGGAGATCTGGGAGTCCCTCAAGGACGACACCGGAGGGGACTCCCAGGAGTGACCTCGCTCGGACCTGCGTGGCCCGAGCGAGCAGCGTGGGGGACCGCACCGTCCCTGCGCGCCTGGCAGTCGGCCGCGATGACCGACTACTTCGCCCGGTCACCCAGGGACTACCTCGCCGTCGCGACGCCCGGCGCCGGCAAGACGACGTTCGCCCTGTCCGTCGCCGCCGAGCTGCTCGGTCGCCGGATCGTCGACCGCGTCACGGTCGTGGCGCCGACCGAGCACCTCAAGCTGCAGTGGGCGGAGGCGGCCGCGAGGGCGGGCATCCCGGTCGACCCGACGTACTCCGCGGGCAAGGGCAAGACCTCGAAGGACTACGTCGGCATCGCGGTCACCTACGCCGGCGTCGCGGTCAACCCGTTGGCGATGCGGATCCGCACCGACAACTTCAAGACGCTGGTGATCCTCGACGAGGTGCACCACGCCGGTGACGCGCTGTCGTGGGGCGAGGGGGTCCGTGAGGCGTTCCAGCCCGCGACGCGGCGGCTGGCGCTGACGGGCACGCCGTTCCGTTCCGACGTCAACCCGATCCCGTTCGTCACCTACGCACCCGGGGACGACGGGGTGCCGCGCTCGCTGGCCGACTACAACTACGGCTACGCCCACGCGCTCGCCGACCACGTCGTGCGTCCGGTGCTGTTCCTGGCCTACTCCGGCGAGATGCAGTGGCGCACCCGTGCCGGCGACGAGATCGCCGCCCGCCTCGGCGAGCCGCTGACCAACGACCTCAACGCGCAGGCGCTGCGCACCGCCCTCGACCCGGCAGGCTCCTGGATCCCGGCGGTGCTCGCCGCCGCGGACAAGCGACTCTCCGAAGTACGCCGGCACGTGCCCGACGCCGGTGGCCTGGTGATCGCCACCGACCAGGACTCCGCGCGCGCGTACGCCGCCCTGCTCAAGCAGATCGCCGGCGAGGCGCCGTCGGTGGTGCTGTCCGACGAGAAGGCCGCCTCGAAGAAGATCGCGAAGTTCACCGACTCCGAGGACCGCTGGATGGTCGCGGTGCGCATGGTCTCCGAGGGCGTCGACGTGCCGCGCCTGGCGGTCGGTGTCTACGCGACGACCACGTCGACACCGCTGTTCTTCGCGCAGGCCGTGGGCCGGTTCGTGCGGGCCCGAGGCCGCGGCGAGACGGCGTCGGTCTTCTTGCCGTCGGTGCCCAACCTGCTCGGCTACGCCGCCGAGCTGGAGCGCCAGCGCGACCACGTGCTCGGCCGGGTGATCACCGACGAGGCCGACCTGATGGACGCGGAGGCCGAGCTGCTCGCGCGCGCCGAGGCCGGGGAGTCGGCCTCCGACGACCTGCTCGGCAGCTTCGAGGCGCTGGGGTCGCAGGCGCGGTTCGACCAGGCGCTGTTCGACGGCGCGACGTTCGGGCACGAGGGCGAGGTGCACGTCGGCTCCGACGAGGAGATGGACTTCCTCGGCATCCCGGGGCTGCTCGAGCCCGACCAGATGCGCGCGCTGCTGCGCCAGCGCCAGAACGACCGCCGCAAGACCTCCCGTCACCGAGCCGGACACGGTCGCCGAGGTCTCGACGTACGAGCAGCTGGCCGTCCTGCGTCGCGAGCTCAACGGCCTGGTCGCCGCCTGGCACCACCGCACCGGCCAGGCCCACGGGATGACCCACGCCGAGCTACGCCGCGAGTGTGGCGGCCCTGCGGCCGCCGTGGCGACGGCCGACCAGCTGCGCGAGCGCATCGTCCGCCTGCGCGAGATGGCCGCGCGTCGCACGTCGTAGCGCCCTACCAACGGGATAGTGGCTCCATGGCTCTGACGGTCGTCCGGCAACGCGCGCGCGTTCCACCTGGTGACGTTCCTCGTCGCGGCGGGCGCCGTGGTGCTGCAGCTGGTCCTGATCATCCAGGGTGGGCAGCACCTCGACACCGAGCCGGGCGTGGCCAAGGCGAACGACCCCGACCTCGGCACCAGGTTGGTGCGGTTCGCCAGCTACCTGACGATCTGGTTCAACGTGCTCGTGGCCGGTACGTCGGCCGTGCTCGCCGCCGACGCCCAAGCAGGTGACCAGCGGTCGGAGGGACGGGTGTTCCGGGCGCTGCGGCTGGACGCGCTGGTGCTCGCGGTCGGCGGCGGGGTCGTGCACTGGTTCCTCCTGCGTCCGCTGCTCGACCTCGACGGAGCCGACCTGCTGGCCGACAAGCTGCTGCACATCGTCGTGCCGCTGCTCTGCCTGGTGGGCTGGGTCGTCTTCGGACCGCGCGGACTGATCACGACGCGCGACATCTGGGCGTTCCTCGTGGTGCCCGTGGGCTGGCTCGTCTACACGCTGGTGCGGGGGGCGTTCGTGGACTGGTATCCCTATCCCTTCGTCGACGTCGACCAGCACGGCCTCGGCATCGTGCTGCTCAACTGCGTCGGCATCTCGGCGCTGATGCTGCTGCTGGCCTTCGGCGCCAGGTGGCTGGACGCGCCGGGCCCGTGCCTGTCTCCGGCGGTCGTTGGTCGAGGAGGCCGTCAGGCCCGTCACGACCCGGTGACGAGATCCGTGATCGGACAGGCGTGGCGCAGGGAGGTTTCGTGACAGTCGCTGCGACCTCCTCAACCAGCGGGCATCGAACGGACCAGGGGCAGCATCCGGTAGGGGATCTGCGTCGCGAGCGCGATCACGGTCGTGGAGCGGTCGATGCCTTCGTGGCTGAGCACCTGGTCGATGACCCGCTGCAGGTCGGCGTTGGAGCGCGCCGACCACCCTGGCCCACATGTCGCCGGCGCCCGTGATGGTGAACGCCTCGAGCACCTCCGGAATCTCGGCCAGGTGCGCGGCGACGGTCTCGTGCCCGGCGCCCTGCCGGATCTCCAGGGTGAGGAACGCGGTGACGGGGAAGCCGAGCTGCTCGGGGTCGAGGTCGGGGCCCCAGCCCGTCACCACTCCCGAGGTGGCGAGCTTGTCGAGCCGGGCCTGGACCGTGCCGCGGGCGACGCCGAGCCGGCGGGAGGCCTCGAGCACCCCGATGCGCGGTTCGGCGGCGAACAGGTCGATCACCTTGACGTCCAACGCGTCCACGTGGGCCTCCGTGACTGAACAAACTGCCTAGGGTTTCGTCGTACTGTTGCACACTCTGCCCTGCCCGGGCACCCTGGGACGCATGACCACGACTCGCGAGACCCCCAGCACCGGCGGCGCCCTCACCGAGGACGAGCTGAAGGCAGACCTCACCGTCGACCAGCTTCCTCATTGTCCGGGCCAGCGTTCCGAATCGGTTCTCGCTGTCTTCAGGTACGTTTCGATTCTGGCGATCACTGCTGGATTGGCAGCTGCGACATCGCGCTCTTCACGCGCGTCGGTATCGAGATTCGTACAACTCCAGCTGGCTGCCGGGTTTCAGCCGCACGGCCTTCCAGCGGCCCATTCGGACCGCCTGCTGATAGCCGCGCTCGTGGAACTCCCAGTAGAAAAAGTCATGCGATGGTTGGCCTCACCGCGAAGCGCGCGTCTCATGGATATGCCGTCCAGCCCGCGGGCGTTCGCGCCCGGCGATGTCGGCGAGCGTTGGCAGCACGTCCCAGTGCGCCCAGGGATGATCGCTGACGCGGCCCGCCGGGACGGTCCCCGTCCACCGCGCGATCATCGGAACGCGAATACCGCCCTCATAGAGATCGCGTTTGATACCACGAAGGCCGCCGTGCTCTTGAAGAAGTCGGGGTCGCCGCCGCCCTCGCGGTGGGGGCCGTTGTCGCTGGTGAACAGCAACAGCGTGCGGCTGTCGAGGCCACGGGCGCGAATGAGATCGACGAGCCTGCCGATGTCGCGGTCCATCCGCGTGATCATCGCGGCGAACGCCGCGCGGGGTGTCGGCTGAGAGCGGTAGCCGAGCGACGGCACATCGAAGCGTGCCCCGGTCGCTCGTTCGTCGGCGGCCGGATTTCCAAACGGCTGCTCGGGAAATCTTCCGCGGAAACGATCGAGCGAGTCGTCTGGTGCCCGCAACTCCGCGTGCGGCACGGTGTAGTTCAGATAGATGAAGAAGGGACGAGCATCATCCCGCTCGATGAATGCCGCCGCTTCTTTCGTAAACAGGTCGTTGACGTAGTCGCGATTCACATCGGTCGCGGTGCGCTCGCCGTTGCGCCACAAATGGTCGGTGAATTGCCGATGCGCGTGGCGCTGATCGAGAAAGCCGAACGCGTGGTCGAATCCCTGCCGATCGGGCATGCCAGTGGTCCCGGGCTGACCGAGCCCCCACTTGCCAATCAGCGCTGTGCGATAGCCGGCGCCACGAAGCACTTCGGCAATCGTGCCATCCTCCGGCCGTAACGGCACGTCGCCGGCGGGGAATGCCGCCATTGCCACGAACCCACCCGTGGCCGGTATGCCGTCCTGTCATCAGAGCGGCTCGTGATGGCGCACACACGGTGCTGCCGGAGTAGGACTGCGTAAAGCGCATCCCTTCCCGCGCCAGCCGATCGAGCATCGGTGTTTCGAAGCGCGTCTGGCCATACGCGCTCACGTCGCCATAGCCAAGGTCGTCGGCCTGGATGAGCAGGATGTTCGGAGCAGGGGACGGCTGTTGTGCCGCGGCGGGCCGATCGGGGCTCCACCGGCTTTCGATTGCGAAGAGAAGCAGCAGGGCGACAATCGCGGTTTTCTTCATCGCGCGACAAAGACGGGTTGAGTCCATGCCCGGAGACTGCCACTGTCTTCGATGCGGGCTCGAACGTAGCCTTCACTGCCCATCAAGCGATAGCTGGCGGGATTCTCGCGAGACACTGCCAAAGTGCGCCCCCCCTTGCCGATGAAGACGACCTGGTAACGCTTCGGATCACTTGGGGCGGTTTGGATCTCCACCGTCAACGAGTCAGGCGTGGATCGCACGTCCTTCAGCGACACACCAGTTGAGGCATAGAAGTCGCCAGTGCTCAATGCGGCAAGGATGTTCTCTCGCGTCAGCGCGGCGGCGCGCGCGACCACCCAACCCCGTCCCGGATTCGACCGGTCGATCGTGAATTCCTGCCGGAAGTTGTGGGCGTCATCGACCGACACGCCGAAGACGCGCATGCCGGCGGACAGAAGTTCGTCCCACATCTGCTCGGTTGTTGGCACGAGCCCATCGCCGGCGTGGTTCACAGCGGGGTGACCGCTCGCAATCTCGACCAGGACGGCTCCCTTCAGCGGAAGCATCTCTCGGGCCGTGAATGCCCAACGAAAGTTCGGATGATTGATCAAAGGGATACCGCCCTGAGCGCGAATGGCATCGATGGCGGCCTGAAGAATCTCCGGCACCGTTGCACCGGCCTGTGGCGGAACAACTTTGTTGATCCCGATGGCATTGAGGTGGACCGTCTTTGCATTGGTCACCTCCTCGGCGCCGATCAGAAGAAAGGTGTCCGATGGATTCGTGTCGAACAGCGCCGGGTCGGTGAACGTGTTGTGGTCGGTAATCGCCAGGAACTGGTATCCATTGCGTTTGTACCAGGCCATGACGTCGTAGGGAGGCGAGTCGCCATCGGAGTTGATCGTGTGAGCGTGAAGGTTACCGCGATACCAGTTGAGCTCGGGCCGCGGTTGCGCCGTCAGAGTTCCGAATGCCATCGCGAGCATCATCAGCGTCGCGGCTTTGCGTTGCAGCATGAATCTCACAATCTGCCAATCTCACAATCTGCCAATGGTGCCGCTAGGCTCGAATAGCCCTTCCCGGGAACACGCCATCGACAAGCTGCTCGTTGGCCACAACCGCCACGCCGTTGACGATGACGTGCCGGATGCCTGTCGGCGGCAATCCCGGCTCGCGATAGGTCGAACGGTCGACCACCCGTGCGGCCTCGAAAATGGTGATATCTGCGTCGGCGCCTACGCGCAACCGACCTTTCATCTTCATGGCTGCCACGCGTCTCTCGAGCCGCTGAGCCGGCATCAGCGTCATTTTTCGAATGGCATCCATCAGTCCAAGCGAACGCGCCTCGCGCACGTAGCGGCCCAGCACTCTGGAGAAGGTGCCGCTGGTTCGGGGATGGCCTGTGCCATTTTCCCAGTACGAGTCGCTGGCGATCATGGTGAGCGGGCTGTTGATCGCGGCGGCCACCATTTCTTCCGTGTTGCTGTGCAGCACAACCGGACCGCCGATTTTCCGGTATCGCTGAAAGCTTTCGCGGGTCAGCCGTTCTCCGGTTCTCGGCCATTCGAGCTGCGCAAGACGATCGTCGGTCGCCTTTTCATATTCGTCGAGGTTCGCAGACTGTATTTCAGTCATGCCCGCGGTGTACGGATAGGCTTCCGTCGAGACGTCTGCTCCGCGTGCGCGGGCGTTTGCGAGTGTCCGAAGCACCTCGCGTGTCGCGGCCGCTCCCGTGCTGTTGATGTGCACGATGTGCAGCGGCGCCTTTGTCTCAGCGGCGAGCTTCAGCACTTCGTCCACTCCGGCCATGCCGCGCCGGGTATGCACGTGGATCGTCACGCGCTCGCGGCCGGCCAGGCGGAAGATCTCGAGCAGTTCCTCGGCCGTGGCGGCTGGCGTATAGGCGAAACCCGCCCCGATACTGACGGCGCCCCTTCTAAGGCCCTCGGCGACACGCTGCCCCATTTCCTTGATCTCTGCCGGCGTCGCCGCACGGTGAGCGGCGTCACCGGTCGGGAAAATCCTGCCGGGGTCTCGCATCACCGCCATACGCACCGGGATGTGCCCGATGCTGACGCCGTAATTGATGAGACTGCGCGTTCTCGTGGCGTACCACGCGTCGACGTCGCTCGTTCCCAGCTCGAGCTCGAAAGCCGTCGTCACGCCGTCGCGCGCCTGATAGCGATAGGTCTCTGCCGTCTGCTGGTGTGCGTGAAGATCGATGAATCCCGGAGACACGACGAGTCCCGCCGCATCGATTGTGGCGCGGGCCGTCAGACGATCGGGCGTGACGACCGCGATCCGCCCGTTGCTAATGCCGATGTTTCGAATGGCATCGAGGCCCGACTCGGGATCGAGGACGCGGCCGTTCGCGATCACCAGATCGAATGTCTGCGCCGCCAGCGGGGCGACGGCAATCGATGTAATTCCAAGCAAAAAGGCTCGGCGTGTGGACATGGGCCGGTTTGGGCAATTCCTCGACGTTCGGTTACCCTAATGCCTCCGTAATTTACCCGATACCATATGCCCAAGCGCGCAGGAATTGTTGCCATGTCCTTACCCAGCTACGTCCCCGTCTGCCTTGCGTTCGTGCTCGCGTATCCAGCAGCGGCCCTGGCTCAAGAAGCCGCATTGCCCCCATCCGGCTCGGTCGCAGCGACGGCATCGGTCGCAGAGGTGGCACCAGTCGTCGATGGGAACGTCCTGGACGACAAGGCCTGGGCCACCGCCAAGGTCATCAGCGGGTTCTGGCAGACGACACCAGACGAGGGGAGGCCGGCATCTGAGAACACCGAGGTGCGCGTGCTGTATACGAGCGAGATGCTGTACATCGGCGTCGTCAACTACGACCGCCAGCCCGAGCTCATTATCAGCGCCGACAGCCGGCGCGATGCGACGTTGACCAACATGGACAGTTTCCTCGTGGTGCTCGACACGTTTCGCGATCGGCAGAATGGTTTCGTGTTTGGTACAAGTCCCGCCGGCATCGAATTCGACGGGCAGGTGATGGGCGAGGGGCAGGGCAGCGGTGGTGGCGGCGGTGGTGGCGGCGGTGGCGGTGGTGGCGGCGGTGGCGGTGGTGGCGGTGGTGGTGGCGGCGGCGGCGGTGGTGGTGGTGGTGGCGGCGGCGGTGGTGGACAAGCCGGCGGGTCTGGCGGCGGATTCAATATTAATTGGGATGGGTCGTGGCAGGTCCGTTCGCAGATGCTCGAGAACGGGTGGAGCGCGGAGTTTGCCATTCCGTTCCGCACTCTTCGCTATCCGTCGCGCGACGTGCAGGAGTGGGGCATCAATTTCCAGCGCAACATCCGGCGGCGCAACGAGACGGCGTTCTGGTCGCCGCTCCCGCGCCAGTACCATCTCTACCGGTTGTCGCTGGCGGGCACGTTGTCGGGCCTCGCGATTCCGACCCAACGCAATCTTCAGCTGACGCCGTACGTCCTGGGGAAGTCGTACCAGGAAGGCAGTCTCACACGCGGCTCGAAGCAGAACGGGGACATTGGCGTCGATCTGAAGTACAGCGTCACACCGAGTCTCACGCTCGATGCGACCTACAACACCGACTTCGCCCAGGTCGAGGTTGACACTCAGCAGATCAACTTCGATCGCTTCAATCTCTTCTTCCCCGAGAAGCGGCCATTTTTTCTCGAAAACGCGGGTCTCTTCTCGGTGGGCATCGGCGGCGAGGCCGAGGTGTTCTTCAGCCGCGCGATCGGCATCGGGGGAGACAATCTTCCGATTCCCATCGTGGGCGGTGGCCGCCTGACCGGGCGCATCGCCAGCAACACGAGCATCGGCATCATCAACATGCAGACGGCGGAAGAGACGGAGCGCGGCCTGTCGGCCAACAATTTCAGTGTCGCGCGCGTGCAGCGGGAGTTGCCGAACCGGTCAGCCGTCGGCGCGATCTTCGTGAACCGCCAGGCGACCGGCGACCTTGCCGGCGTTCGTGACTACAACCGCAGCTACGCGGCCGATGCCCGCGTCGGGCTCGGACAGAACGGGCTGATGAACGGCTTCATCGCGCGCACCGAGACGCCCGGCCTCTCCGGCGACGACTACGCCTTTCAGGTTGGTGCGACACACAACACCGAAGCGTGGAGACTGGGAGTTGGTGCTGCGAAGGTGGGTGACAACTTCAATCCCGAGGTTGGTTTTCTCTCACGCGAAAACGGGTACCGCAAGGTCGAGGCATCGGTGAACCGGAACATCCGTTTGCCCGCGGGCAGCTTCTGGACGCTCCACGAGCTGCGGCCGCACGCGAACATGGATTCTTACTGGAATCTCGACGGCGAGCTGGAAACGCGGCGCGTGCATCTCGATCAGCACTGGCAGTTCAGAGCGGGCCATGAGATTCATACGGGGATGAATTTGACGAAGGAGGGCGTGTTCACGCCTTTCGAGATTTTCCCGGGGGTGGTCGTGCCGGTGGGCGCGTACGAGCATAGCGAAGCGCAGTTTGTCGCGTTTACCAACCAGGGAGCACCTCTGTCGGCAACCATGCGAGTGACGTTCGGCGGCTTCTTCGGCGGCGATCGCGTCGTGTACGCCCCGCAACTGCGATTCCGGACGAGCGAGACTTTCAACACACAGGTGAGCTGGACGCGCAACGATCTCAATCTGCCAGGTGGGGCGTTTGTCACCAACCTCATCAGCTCGCGGATCTCGTATTCGTTCACGCCGCGCATTTACGTGCAGGCGTTGGTGCAGTACAACGACCGGGCGGATCTCTGGTCGAGCAACGTGCGGTTCGGCTGGCTGAATCAGGCCAATACGGGGCTGTTCGTCGTCTACAACGACACGCAGGGGCTGGCGGACTCGACGCTGTTGCGGGCCGACCGCAGCCTGACGATCAAGTTCAGCCGTCTCCTCGATCTGCTGAACTGATCGGAGTGGAAAGGGCGACCGCATGCTGAAGAGATTCGTCCGATTGATGGTGCTGGTACTGGCGGCGGCGACCGTGACCGGGCAGTCGGCGGCCATGCCGGTGTTTCAAGTCGATTCGACCTGGCCGAGACTTCCCAATGACTGGGTGATGGGTGTTGTCTCTGCGGTCGCAGTCGACGGGCGCGATCACGTCTGGATCCTGCACCGTCCCAGAACAGTGGCGGAGAATCTAAAAGGCCGGGCGGCGCCGCCCGTTCTCGAGTTTGATGCGGACGGAAAGTTCGTCAACGCCTGGGGCGGCGACGCGACGGGGTACGACTGGCCCATCACCGAACACGGCATCTTCATCGACCATCGGAACATCGTCTGGATCGGTGGCAGCGGCATCGGCGACGACATGCTCCTGAAGTTCACGATTCAGGGCAAGTTCATCAAGCAGTTCGGTGCGCGTGGTCAGAGCAAGGGCAACGCCGACCCGAAGAATGTCAACCGACCCGCCGACGTGTTTGTCTACGCGAAAACCAATGAAGTGTTTATCGCCGATGGCTACGGGAATCGTCGGGTGATCGTGCTCGACGCCGACAGCGGGGCATTGAAGCGGATGTGGGGTGCGTTTGGGAATCCTCCCGATGATGCGCCGCCGGCGGGGGCGCCAGGTGCGACGGGTGCGCCAGGTGCGACAGGTGCAACGGGTGCAACGGGTGCGACGGGTGCGACGGGTGCGAGAGGTGCGGGAGGTGCGACGGGTGCGGCACCACCGCCGGCGCTCGACACCGAGGGGCCGGGATCTCAGCGTTTCAGCAATCCCGTGCATGCCATCAAGGTGTCGAATGACGGGTTGGTCTACGTCGCCGACCGGCAAAACCGACGCGTGCAGGTCTTTACGACCGAAGGAAAATACGTGGCGCAAGGGTTTGTCAATCGAGCCGGTCCTGCCGCAGGATCGGCCGCCGGGCTGGCCTTCTCCCGAGATCCACAACAGCAGTTTCTGTATGTCTCCGACCTCGGCAATTCGCATCTCGCCGTGCTGAATCGCAAGACGCTTCAGGTTCTGTATCAGTTCGGCGCGCGTGGCGCGACGCCAGGTGATTTTCAGGCGCCTCATCTCATCGCCGTCGATTCGAAGGGGAATCTCTACACGGCGGAAGTGAACCCTGGGAATCGCGCGCAGAAGTTCGTGTTCAAGGGCATGGCGGCGACGCCTCCTGCCAATGCGCTGACCCAACGCTGAATCCCTGTCAGCGATCGAAGTATTTCTGCAACTCGGCCGTGCCGGCGGTTCTGGTCAACGCCAGCATCAACAGGACGCGCGCTTTCTGTGCGCTCAAATTGTCGGCGCGAACGCAGCCAAGCTGCTGCGTTTCGACGTCGCGTGCGTAGAGCGGCACGACCCGGCCGGTGGGCACACGCGTGCTGAGCACGACCGGAATGTTCCGGCCGCGGGCTTCTTTGATGGCGGCCAGCGTGCCGGCCGTCACGTGCCCGAGCCCGAAGCCCTCGATGACGAGCCCGTCCACCTTGCCGTGCTGCAGCAGCAGCGAGATGACGCGTCCGTCGGCGCCGGCGTACTGGCTCACGATCTCGACGCGCCCAAGGGTCTGCTGACCGGACAGCGGAAGCGTCTGGCGCCGCAGCGGAGCCCGATAGAACCGCACGGCACCGAGATCTGCCACGCCGAGGGCCCCGAACTCGAGGGTCTTGAAGGTTTCCACCTCGAGCGTGTTCGTCTTGGTGACCTCGCGCGCGGCGTTGATCTGGCCGTTCATCACGACGAGCGTGCCTTTGCCGACGGCTTCAGGTGAAACAGCCACACGAACCGCGTTCAGTAGATTACGCGGCCCGTCGCTGTCGAAATAGGAAGCCGCCCGCTGCGCCCCCACAACGACGACAGGCTTCTCGCTCGTGATGGTCAGATCGAGAAAATAGGCGGTTTCTTCAAGAGTGTCTGTGCCGTGCGTCACGACGATCCCGCTGACGCCGTCGCGCGCCAGCAGCTCGTTGGCGCGCGTCGACAGCCGGCGCCAGATGTCCGGCGTCATGTCGTAGCTGCCGATATTGGCAATCTGCTCCACTTCGACGACCGCCACTTTGTCGAGGCCGGGTACGGCACCCACCAGATCGGCGCCAGTGGCTGCCGGCGCCAGCGCACCAACTGCCGGATCGAACCGGCTCGCAATCGTTCCCCCCGTCGCGAGCACAACCACGCGCGGCAGCCCCGTCTGGGCCGAGATGCCGTGCGCGTGAAACACGATGGCGAGTGCGATCAGTCCAGCACGCATACTTTTCACTTCCTACTTTTTACTTTTTACTTTCGTAATACCGCTTATACATTCCGCGCCGGAACAGCCATCCACCCAACGGACCGAACCACTTCAACACGTGATACATGTAGCCGAGGTCCATCAACTCGATCAGGTTCCCGTCGAAATCTCTGACGAAAAAGAACGAGTGTCCGCGAGGGGACCGCTCGGGCCGGCTGACAATCTCCACACCTTTACTCTGCAAGTGGTCGTGCCATTTCTGCAGGTTTTTCACGTTGAAGGAAATGTGCGTGAGGCCGACGCCGTTCCACGGTATCGGCCCTGGCGGCTGCTGAGGCTGAAACTCGAAAATCTCGAGTACGCCGCCGCCCGGGACGCGAATCCAGCCGATTTTGCAGGTGGGTTGATCGTGCTTGACGCCGAAAAACGTGCGCACGCGATCGGGCGGCGTGTCGGCCACGCCCACGAGCGGGCAGCCGAACACCTCCCAGTAGAACGCGACGGCCTTGTGGAAATCCGACACCGTGATACCGGCGTGGCTGAACGAGCGTGCTCTCAACGAGATCTCCAGTCCGGCCGGGCGAGCGCCGGCCGAGAGCCTCGTATATCACGAATCGGGCGGTGCTAGGGCTGTCTCGACGCAGAGGCGCAGAGACGCCGAGAAAATGCAGCGACGACGAATCCACACGACGATGCGACGAACGCGACGTGCGAGTGAACTGAACGTGGCCTGCCTCTGATGGGTTGCGCCAGCGGGTCCGTTGGAGGTATCGACTTCGTGGGCCGCGAAGCGGCCCACGCCATTGGCGCGAAGTCGATGGAGAGCGATGCCTTTCTCTGCGCCTCGGCGTCTCTGCGTCGAAAGACCAGCGGTGTCTTATCGATGTTGCTATCGGCCCTGCCGCACCTGCGCTTGTGCTGTGGGCGTGGCGAGCGCCGAGCGAATGGTGGCGGCACGCGTGAGGATGCCTTCGTCGCGCGTGCCTGTGCGAAGTGCTCGCTTCGAGGCCGCGAGCGCCTCGTCCAGGCGGCCGCTCTTGTAGTACGCCCAGGCCAAGGCATCTTCGGTGAAGATGTCGCGCCTGGTGCGAGCCACTGTCTCCGCAATCTTCACAGCCTCCTGCGGCTTTCGATCGTGTTCGGCTAGAAAGAGCGCGAGGGCCGCTTCCGTTTGTGCGATGCCCGGTCCGGCGAGCTCTTCGGCCAGCTGGTAATGCCGTTCAGCCTCTTCAAGGTTGCCGCCGGCGGCGTGAAGATCGCCGATGCGCCCGGCCAAGTCGAGCGTCGGTGTGCGGCGGAACTCGTCGAGGAACAACGCGAGAGCGGCTTCTCGATCTCCTCGAATCGTCAGCACCTTGCCTTGTCCGACTCTGGCAAGCGGATACTCGGGAAAGATGAACGCCGCGCGGCGGAACTCGCGGTCGGCTTCGTCGATGCGCCCCATGCGGAGGTAAATCTCGCCGACATGCGTGATATACCACGCGAGGGCTTCCGGATCGTGAGCGGTGGTGGACTGCACCGCCATCTGCATCGCCTCGAGGGCACCACGAAGATTCCCCTTCAGCTCACGTGCATAGGCCACGCGCGCATAGGCAGCCGCGTTCGGCCGCATCTTCATCATGGTGTCGAAGGCGCCGAATGCGGTCTCGTACTCACCAAGCTCGTTTGAGGCGTCGCCGATGACGCCGTAGTTCCACGCATCGTCGGGACGCATATCGCGGGTCCGGCGCCCGACTTCGAGCGCCTCTTGAAACCTGTGTTGAGAGAGATGAACCGTCGCGAGCAATCGCAGAGCGTCGTACTGGCCCGGCGAGTCTTTCAGCACGGACATCAGGACGCCCTCGGCCCGGTTCGGCAACCGGGCGTCGCCCGTTACGCGTGCCTGACGCAACAACGCATCGGCGAGCAGAACGGCCGAGCCGACATCTTTCGGCCTTGCTCGCACGGCTGCTTCCATTTCGTTGATTCGGCGGCGTAGCCCCTCGGCCGACGTCGGCGGTGCGCCGGGCAGGCCGAGGGCTGGTGCGATCCTCTCCGAGTCGGCCGCGGCTGAGCGGTAGCGCCAACTGAGATGGGGAGCCACTGCCGCAGTGGCTCCCAGGATGAGCAACAAGACAACGCGCTGGAATCGCTTGGACACGGCCATTAGGGTACGTCTGCATGGAGGTGCTGATAGCCCTGATGAGGCGTCGAGAGGTATGGAAATTGAGTCGAGAACGGGCGATCGTTTGCATCGACGCCATCACCCAGCAGATTGTTAGGCGTTCGGTTTGCGTTGCCGTCGCAGAAACCAAATCCCTGGATGATTGGGGCAACGACTGGTCCATAACCGCATGCGAAGGCACGCAAATCGATGTCGGTCACGTCGTCCTCCAGCCGCCGGCCATTCGGAAATCCCGCGAGGTCACCGGCCAGGACGCCGAGCCGGTTGCCCTGTCCGGCTGCCGCAGTTGGCGCGATGCCCGTGTTCAGCCGCAACAGGTCGGCTATCTTTCCACCTGTGAAGTTCACTCCGGGCACGCCGGTCAGCAGCACCGCCACAAGGTCTCCCCGTCCTGTCTCGGGCGCGTTGTCGAGCACCGGATAAAGGAAGTTCTCGAGCCGGGTCACCTCGGGCGACGTGTATCGCCTGACGAAACGGTCGTCGTCGCGGGGATCGGACCTGTTCCAGCGGTCTTTCGAACCGAGCGGAATGACGACCTCGTTGATGAGCGGGTTTCCGAGCCGTGAGACTTGCACAAAGTGGCCTCTGTCGTCCCTGTCATCATCATCGTCGTCGTCGCCATCTACCCAGACGGCGCGGCGGCTGGCGCTGGCGTAGATACCCAGCACCGCGGCGGGATCGGATGGCCCGTGCAGCGCCCCGTCGCGGGTGAGTTGGGTGATCGGTACCTGAATCGCAATCGCGTGCGTGTTGAACCCCCCAACTCCGTCTACCCCGGGGGCGACTGGAAGTGGAAGAATGTGGGCCGGATTGAACGGCCGCAGTCCCGCCAGGTCGAATACCGAACCCAGATCCACAAAGAACGGATCATCAACCTGTCCGGCAAACACCTTGACGCCGTTCGACAGTGTCTGGACGGCAGCGGCGCTCAGAGCGGCATACGCGGGTGTCGAGCGCGGGCCGATGTTGACCGGCGGCGTAGCGAGGCCCGTGCCGAGGGAACTGCGTGAGTTGTCCCGCACCTCGGTCACCCTGTAGGTCTGCGGCATGTTCCAGTCGGGATCGTCGAGGCTGTCGATTTGCCCGGTGTTATAGAGAAAACTGTTTGGATTTCGTACTCGTGTGCGGAAGCGAAACTGGTACGTAACGTCGTCCCTCGCATTGCCGTCGTTGTCGACATGGATCTCGTAGAGGACGTTGTCATCGAAGCTGTGGAAATTGGGCCCGCCGGCTGGATCCTCGAGCGGGATGTAGTTGGCGATGATCGTGACGGTACCGGGCGCGTCCGGGCTCACGAACGCATAGACATCCGTGTTGTCGGCTCGTGGATCGCCGCTGATCAAGGGGGCTTCGCGATGGCTCGAGGCGCCAGCGGGCATCATCAGAATGCCCGCGAGCCCAATTGCAAACAGAAGCGCAGTCAGTCTCTTCACCGGAAACCTCCCGCCGCGTGGCGCGGCACAAAATGGAAGAAATACGTGTCTTCCATCTGCTCTACGGAGCCGGCATCCAAACGGATTTAGGGTTCGAGGCGCACGGGTGACGGCCTAGGCGAGCTTCCGGTCTGCTTTCAGGTGGTCGGCCACACGCAGGGCCTGCGCGGCGATGGTCAATGCCGGGTTGACCGCCGCTGAGGAGGGAAAGAAGGACGCGTCGACGACGAAGAGATTCTCGACGTCATGCGATCGGCAAAAGGGATCCAGCACCGACTCGCGGGGATCCCGGCCGAAGACGATCGTCCCGCACTGATGGGTCGTATTCCTGCTGCCATGCGAGTGCGTCATCACGACCCAGTAGCCGAGTCGACGCAGAATGCGGCGCGTTTCCTTCACCAGCATTCGATGGGCTCGTAAATTGTTCGGACGATAGCGCAACTGAATACGTCCGCTCGAATCGAGGGTCACGCGGTTGCGGGCGTCCGGGAGATCCTCGGACATCGCCAGCCAGTCCACGCCGCGAGCCACCCACCAGTCGTACAGCGACAGGGGCACCTGCGGCACCACGGTCTGGGCCATCACCCCGTGCGTGCGGCCCTGGGATTGAATCTGCCCGAGCGGGTAGCGCGTGTTCGGCCCGCGGAAGTAGAAGTCGTTGATGGCGACCGTCTTTTGAAACACCGTCGCGTTCTTCCGGAACGGATGGAACCCCTGCATCATCGTCGCGAGATGGGCCATGTAACGGTGTCCGACGAGGCCCGAGGAGTTGGCGAGCCCCCGCGGGTGCTTGTCGCTGGCCGATCGCAGAAGCAGCGCCGCGGAGTTTACTGCGCCGCATGACACGACGAAGAGCGACGCCTCGACGCGAATCGTCTTCCCGTTTCTCTCCACTTCGACGGCTTCGAGCCTGGTGCCGGAAGGATTTGCCACCAGGCGCCTCGCATAGGCGTTGGTCCACAGCTGCACATTCGGGCGTTCGAGCGCGGGACGCACGCAACAGACCTCGGCCTCGCTCTTCGCGTGCACCTTGCAGGCGAATGAGTTGCACGTGTTGCAGAAAATACAGCCGTCGCGAATGCCGAGCGGCAGCGGCGAGGGATGCAGCCCGAACGCGCGCAACTGCTCGACGATGGCCGCCATGCCGTCGGAATGCGGAACTGGCGCGTGCGGAAATGCGTGGCGCTCAGGTTCGGTGGGATCGACGCCGCGTTCGCCGTGGACGTGATACAGGCGTTCGGCGCGCTCGTAATAGGGCGCCAGCGTGTCGTAGTCGATCGGCCACGCCGGCGACACACCGTCCATGTGCTCCACCGCTTCGAAGTCTTGGCGGCGCAGCCGGTACAGCACGCTGCCCCAGAATTTCGTGTTGCCGCCGACGTTGTAATGCGTATAGGGCCGGAACTCGCGGCCCTTGTCGTCGATCCACCGTTCTGTCGTCTGATAGCGGAGCTGTTTCCAGACGGCTTGCGGGCTCCAGTTCTCATCCTCCTGCGGCACAAAGTCGCCGCGCTCGAGAATCAGGATGCGCGCCGACGTGTCGGCCAGCGCGTGCGCCAATGTGCCACCGCCCGCGCCGCTTCCGATGATGACGATGTCGTAGCGTTCGTTCCCCATCAGGCCGTGCGTCCGAGGCTCGAATAGACGTCGTCCATGAGGCGGTGATCGTCCATTGCGCGCTCGAGGCTCATCTCGGGGGCGCGCCCTTCGGTGATGGCCGCATGGAAGTCTCGGTACATCGCCTGATAGCCACGGATATCGCGAAAGCCGGGCAGGATGAGTCTCGGCACGCCGCTGCCTCTCGCGAGCACGAAAAGGCCATTCGATTCGAACGTGATGATGCCTTTGCGTCCGTAGAGCTTCGACAGTCTCAGCCCCCTGAAGAGCGAGGGGATCTCACGGGAGTAGTACAGCGCCCCCACGGCCTGATTGTCGTACCGGAACGCCACCATCATGCTCTTCGCGCGCGTGTCTGGCCCGTCGCGCGCGATCGACGGCCGGTAGCCGTCGATCGACACAATCTTCGGGCCGAGGCTTCCCGCGATGTGCAGCCAGTGAATCCCCTCTTCGAAGAACGCGTCGCCGCCCGCCAGGCTTTCGTCGTTGCGCCAGTCGTCGGCGCGCTTCAGGCGCTCGGCGATCGTCGTGAAGTGCGCGAACACCATGTCGCCGATGGCCCCTTCGGCGACCAGCTTTCTCAGGACGACGGCGAGCGGTTTGTAATGGTCGTTTTCCCCCACGAGCACGACGCGATGTGCGTCGTTGCGCGCGTCGATGACCGTCTGAAAGTCTTCCAGCCTGGGAAACGCCGGCTTCTCGACCAGCACGTGTTTGCCCGCGGCGAGCGCGCGCAAGGTGAGTTCGAGATGGAAGCGCGGCGGGACGGCGATGACCACTGCCTGCACGCGCGCATCGTCGATCGCTGCCGTGTAGCCGTCATAGCTGGCCGCACCCTGATACCGACGGCAGTACTCGTCGGCCCGGGCGCGATCCCGGCTCGCATAGCTGCAGACGATCTGGGTCTTGAACCCCTTCAGATGACGGCTATGCACCTGTGTGATGAAGCCGCAGCCGAGGAAGGCGAGGCGGAGCACGCCCAGAATGTACCATCAACCGGCCGTGCGCTGCTCAGCCGCCGGTGCGCATCTGGTCGTGCCCCACGTGCGTCTTCACGACGACCGACGGCCGCGAGGGAATCCGCACACTGATTTGCGGAGCGATTTGTGCGCGACTCCGCTCGTATGCCAGGACATATTGTTGCGAGAGGTCGCTGACAATCGAGCGGAACGCATCCTTGAAGCTGCGGCCCTCCGCGACGACGAGCGTGCGGCCCCCCGTTTCCTGTCCCAGCGCTTTCATCTCGAACCGCCGCTGCTTGTGCTCGTAAGAACCAAAGCGGTCGCGCATCTCTTCGATGGACTGGTTGATCAGGATCATGTAGATCGGAATGCCATACCGCCTCGACTGCTCTCGAACCTCCTGTGGCAGCAGATTGCTCGACGTGTCGTCTCCGTCGGTAATCACCACTACCGCCGTCCGTCGTGTGAAATCCGGTGACGAAGTCGTCGCCAGCGAGTTCAGACTGATGTAGATGCTGTCGAACAGGCTGGTCGACCCCCCCGGCCGTACACGATCGACCGCTTTTTCGAGCACGTGTCGATCATCAGTGAGCTCACTGAGCTGGCGGACGCGCTGATCGAACCCGACGAGCATGACACGGTCGTTCGGTCGAAGCGCCTCGACGAAGTCCCCCGCGGTTCGACGCAGGTCGGTCAGTGCGGGCGTAATGCTCCCGCTCATGTCGACCAGCAGAGCCACGTCGACCGCGCCGTCGGCGCTGAGAAAGTGCGCCAGCGGCTGCGGCGTTCCGTTTTCCAGCAGTACGAAATCGTTGCGCGTCAACGTGGAAACCGGCTTGCTGTCTCGATCGGTAACGTTGACGAGCACGACTGTCAGTTCCACTCCCGCTCTGAATGTTGGCGCCGTGCGCTGCGCGGCCAGCGGCACCTGTTGAATAACGAGCGTGATGCCCGTGAATACTGCGAATAGTGCTGTTGCGATTTTCACGACCCTGCCTCTCGCGCGAACAACCGAGCAACACACATACCAGCCGCGGACCGCGCGTGCTCAACGGTTTCGAATCGCACGCGCACGCGGTGCCGGCGGATGCGCGAGGGCAGCGACATTGCATTACAACAGGGGTAGTAGGAAACACTGTCAGGAGGTTGATTCAATGGGTATCAAACAGACCGTAGCCGCGAGCACTCTCGCTGCGTTGACGTTTGCCACACCAGGCTGGGCGCAATACAACTCTGAGCAACGTTCAGTCACGCTGGTCGGCTGTGTGATGCAGGAGAGCGAATACAGACGCCATCACGCCAGGGGACCCGGGGGCCCTTTGCAGTCTGGCCTGAACCGCGGCAACGATTTCGTGCTTGTGGATGCGATCGAGATCGCACCAGGAGCATCGCTTCCTGCAGGAACTGATCTGTCCTGCAGCAACTCCCTCGGTGGCAAGCCATACGAAACGAAGGGCAAGGCTGAAAGAACCCTCAAGCCCTACGTTGGCCAACGTATACAGCTCGAAGGCATTCAGACGAGAGCGAGGGTCCGCACCGATCCGGCCAGCGAGCCAACCGGCGGCAACACCGCGGGTCCGCAGAACTTCGATCTGGAGGTGTTCGAAGTCGTCGTCGGCCAGATCAGCCAGCCTACGATCGCCATGGCGGCGCAAACGGTGACGACGACGACCACGGAGACCGTGGTCACCGAGACAGAGCCGGCAATGCCGGCGCCTGTCGCGACGGCGGGAATCGAGCCGCGTCGAGAGCTCCCGAAGACGGCGAGTCCGTTGCCGTTCGCTGGGCTGCTCGGCCTTCTGTCGATGGCCGCTGCTCTTGGTCTGCGACTGTCGCGTCGTTCCTGAAGTCGCTAATCGCGATGTCTACCGGCAACGACCAGGTGAGCCACGTGGCTCACCTGGTTCCCGCACCGCATGGTGCCAGGTGAACGAACATGTTACGCAGTGTCAGGAATCTTCAGAGATACCGCATCAATGCGACAGACGGCGATATCGGTCATGTCGATGCGTTCTATTTCGACGACGAACAATGGACAGTTCGGTATCTGGTCGTCGACACGGCCTCGTGGCGTCTTGGCCGGCTCGTGCTGGTTTCGCCACAGGCGATTCGGCAGGTAGATTGGAACGCGCGAACGATGTCACTGTCCATCACGCGCGACCAGGTCAGGAACAGTCCGGATATCGACACACGAAGACCGGTCTCGCGGCAGCGCGAAGCCGAGTTCCTGCGGTACTACCATTACCCGCATTACTGGGGCACTCCGGGATGGACGATCGGGGGGCTCGAGGAACAGCGCGCCGAAGACGAGGCAAAGGATGCGGAGGATACACACCTGCGGAGTACGCGCGAGGTGATCGGCTATCACATGTACGCGTTGGACGGAGAGCTCGGACACGTCGACGACTTCCTCGTCCACGATGAGAGCTGGGCGATTCGCCAGGTCGTCGTCGATACGAGCAACTGGTGGTTCGGCAAGAAGGTGCTCATTCGGCCCGAGTCGATCGACTCGGTGAGATGGCCGGACAAGAAGGTATTCGTCGATCTGACCAGGCGATCTGTCAAGCAGGCGCCAGCCTTCGACCCACATGCCGGGATTGAGCGGCAGGCGGAGACCGACGACACAACTTGGAGTGCACGTGGCTGAACACAATGAATTCCTGGACGCATTCGCCGAGGCTCGACGTACGTGGGACGACCTTGTCGCCCTGCAGCCCGACATCGCGGCCGCCAGCGGCCAGCTCGACACGGCCGACCTCGTCGAATTGGCGCGACGTGTCAATGCCCATCGCGTGACCGTCGATGCGCTGGCAGACGCACTTCATACCGTCATTGCATGACTCGTAGGGCGGGTCTTGAACTGCAAGACCCGCCCTACGGTTGCAAGACCCGCTCTACGGCTTCCAATCTGCGTGGGATAGAATCCCTGCATGTCCCGCGTCGATCCGCCTCACGTCCTCAATATCAGCGACCTTCGCCGGCTCGCCGAGCGCCGGCTGCCTAGAGTCGTGTTCGACTACATCGATGGTGGCGCCGACGCCGAAGTGACGCTTCGCGACAACGTGAAAGCCTTCGAACAGCTCACGTTTCGTCCGCGTGGTGCCGTCGCGATCCCTTCCGTCGATCTCAAAACGACCGTGATGGGTGTGTCGCTCGATCTGCCGTTCATCCTGGCGCCCGTCGGCAGCAGTCGCATGTTCTACCCCAACGGCGAAGCGCTCGCGGCGCGGGCGGCGGGGAAGGCGGGAACCGCGTACGTGCTCTCGACCTTGTCGGGAACGCCGATGGAGCAGGTTCGCGCGGCGACGACCGGTCCGGCGTGGTATCAGGTCTACCTGTGCGGCGGCCGCGAGGCGTCGATCAACATGTTGAACCGCGCCAAAGCGGCTGGCTTCACCGCATTGGTGGTGACGATCGACACTGGTGTGCCCGGCCTGCGCGAACGGGATCTTCGCAACGGCATCAAGGAGCTGCTCGGCCGCGGCATCTCCGGTCTTCCTTACCTCGGGCAGATGATCGCGCGTCCAGCCTGGGTGGCAGGCATGCTTGCCGACGGCGGCCTGATGGCGTTTCCCAACGTGCTGCTTCCATCAGGACCGATGCCATATGCGGACGTTGGCAAGACGCTCGAACAGTCGGTTGTGTGCTGGGACGATCTCAAATGGATTCGCGAGCTGTGGAACGGCCCGATCATCGTCAAAGGCGTGCACACGGCGGAAGACGCGCGTCGGGTGGTTGACGAAGGCGCGCGCGCGCTCGTGGTCTCGAACCACGGCGGCAGGCAGCTCGACGGCGTCCCAGGGAGTATCCGATCGCTTCCGGAAGTCGTGGCAGCCGTCGGCGATCGGATTGACGTGCTGGTCGATGGAGGCATTCGCAACGGAGGCGACGTCGTCAAGGCGCTGGCAATGGGCGCGCGCGCCGTGCTCATTGGACGTGCGTATGCCTATGGCCTGGCGGCTGCCGGCCAGCCGGGCGTCGAGCGTGCGATCGAGATTCTTCGTACCGGCATGGTCCGCACGATGAAGCTGCTCGGCGTTTCGTCGGTGCGCGACCTCGACCGCTCGTACGTCGACGTGCCGGTCGGGTGGCTGCCGGGAGGCGGGACTCCTCAACCCGCAGGTTCGCAGATTCGCAGATCCGCAGATTGATTCGCAGATTGGCGTCGAATGGCTGGCCCGGGGCGGTGGTAGATTACTTTTTACTTTTTTACTTTTTACTTCTTACTTTCTAGATCTCAGATTCTCATTTCCCCTTGAGGCTCCATGTCCGAGATGCATGAGATTGACTACAAGATCTACGGCGACGACATGCAGTTTGTCGAAGTCGAGCTCGACCCGAACGAAGCGACGGTTGCCGAAGCGGGCGGCATGATGTACATGGATGACGGCATCGAGATGGAGACGATATTCGGTGACGGGTCGCAGCAGCAGACCGGATTCATGGGTGCGCTCATGGGCGCCGGCAAGCGGCTGCTGACCGGGGAATCGCTCTTCATGACCGTCTTCTACAACCGCAGCAGTCAGAAGAAACGAGTGGCGTTTGGCGCGCCCTACCCTGGGAAAATCATTCCCATCCAACTCTCCGAGATCGGTGGAGAGCTGGTGACGCAGAAGGACTCGTTTCTCGCCGCGGCCAAAGGCGTCAGCATCGGGATTGCGTTTCAGCGCAAGCTCGGCGTCGGCCTGTTCGGGGGCGAAGGGTTCATCATGCAGCGGCTGCAGGGCAACGGCTGGGCGTTCGTGCATGCCGGCGGCACGCTGCATGAGCGCACCCTCGGGCCAGGAGAGCTCATCCGCGTCGACACAGGCTGCATCGTCGCGTTGCAGCCCTCGGTGAACTACGACATCCAGTACGTAGGGAAGATCAAGTCGGCGCTGTTCGGCGGCGAGGGCCTGTTCTTTGCGACGCTGCGCGGCCCTGGGAAAGTTTGGTTGCAGTCGCTTCCGCTCAGCCGCCTTGCGAACCGAATTGTGTCGGCTGTGCCTGGCATCGGGCGCGGTGGACGGGAAGAGGGCTCGGTTCTGGGCACCATCGGTGGTCTTCTCGACGGAGACAATAGCTAGGTGCGCTGCGTGCGCTAGGTGCGCTGGGTGCGCTGGGTGCGCTAGGTGCAATGGGTGCAATAGGTGCGGTCGGTATCCACACAGTACGTAGTGTCCGGCTTTAGCCGGACCGAGTAACCACACAATGCGAAAACAGTGGATAGTGCTCGCGGTGTGGGCTCTGGTGCTTCTGTCACCAGCCTCCGCCGCCGCCCAGAGCGATCTGGCCCGCGCACGCGCCCTCTACAACGAGGGCCTGTACGATGACGCGATTGCCGCAGCAGCGATCGCGAAGGCCAAGCCAGAGTACCGCACCGTCGGCGACGCTCATTGCGGCCCGCGCGCGGCTCGAGCGCTTTCGCGCCACAAAGGATCCTCAGGATCTCGCCGGGGCCAGGGCCGAGCTGGTCTCCTTGAATCCCCGCAATCTCGCGCCACAGGAAGCCATCGAATGGCAGATCGGGCTCGGCACGGCATTGTTCCTCGAAGACCAGCCGGGACCCGCGTCGGAAATGTTCACGCGCGTGATTCCCGCTGCTCGAGGGCGCATGCCGGCCGCCGAGTTCGAGAAGCTGCTCGAGTGGTGGGCCGCCACACTCTCGCGCGTTGCCGAAGCCCTCACAGGCGGAGCGCGCAAGGACGCGTACTCGTCGATGCAGTCGGCCGTCGTTGACGAGCTCGACGCCAATCCGCTCTCGCGCCCGGCGACCTACTGGCTCGTGGTCGCCAGGCGTGGTGCCGGCGATCTGGACGGCGCGTGGAACGCGGCCGTCGCGGGCTGGATTCGAGCCGGCTCGCAGCCCGAGTCGAAACAGTTGCGCGACGATCTCGATCGATTTGTCACGCAGACGCTGATTCCCGAACGCGCGCAGGCCCGCACGGGCCACCGGCTCGATGCGAAAGAGACGATGGGCGAAGCGGCGTCGATGAATGAAGTCTGGCGGGCGATTACGGGACGGTGGAATTAGGGAAAGTAGAAAGTAGAAAGTGAGAAGTAAGAAGTAGAAAGTGCCCCGTCCTGACAGTGGATCTCGGGTATGTACTGTAGCCCCGCACTTGAGATCCAATTTGGTGAACGAATTCTGCTGTTTACCTAAGCATCTCGAAACAATTTGAGACAAATCGCTTCTCTGGCCGCCCCTATACTCGAATTCTCTAGACGAGGATAGGCGGTCAACGCAGGCGACATGAGCCGAGGGGAGTAGTGTGCTTCCTTCGGTTTGTCTGTGCGTGGCACGTTCATTCGAGTGCGGGGTACGAGAGGAGCATCTATGAGTACTCGAGCTTTCGCGGCGTGGACGTTCAGTATTGTGTTCCTGTCTTCATGCATGGCGCCGTTGGCTCATGCGCAAGGCAGCTTCGGGTCGATCGCCGGCACGGCCCTCGACGCATCCGGCGCGGTTCTGCCGGGCGTGACGGTCACCTTGTCCAACCCAGGCACCATTGGCGGTAATCAGGTGACGGTGACCGATGCGCGCGGCACATACCAGTTCCCGCGCCTGGTGCCGGGCCGGTACACCGTGCGAGGCGAGCTGACCGGCTTCCGTACCGTCGCCGTCGAGAACGTCACCGTCAACGCCCAGGCGACATCGCGCGCTGACTTGACGATGCAGGTGGACCGGGTGCAGGAGTCGGTGACCGTGTCGGGCGAAGCGCCGCTGCTCGACACGACCGCCGTGCTGAACCAGACCGTGATGACGCGCGAAGTCCTGGATCTTCTGCCCGATACGAACAACGTCTGGTCGATCGGCCGCCTCGTTCCGGCCGTCATCCAGAACAACATCGATGTCGGTGGCACAGGCGCCTTCCAGCAGTCGACGACGAGTGTCCATGGCAGCCGAGGGGGTTCCGAGACGAACTACCTGATCGACGGCATGAACATCGGCTCGGTCTCGGGTGATGGCGGCATCCAGATTTATTACGACCCCTTCATGTTCGAGCAGCTCGCCTATCAGACGGGCGGCGTCTCGGCCGAAACGTCGCGCGGCGGGTTCGTCTACAACATGGTGACGATGACGGGCACCAATAAGCTTCGCGGCTCATTCATGTACAACGGCACAGACGACTCGCTGCAGTTCAACAACATCTCGGCCGATCTGCGGCGCGAGCTTCTCCTCGGCGTGCCGCCGCTGGCGCTGGCCGCCAACCCCGACCTGCAACCCGGTTCGAAAGTCCTCAAGATGTACGACCTGGGGCTGTCGGTCAACGGCCCGGTGCTGGTCGATAAGTTGTGGTTCGTCGGCACGCTGAAGCGCACGTTCCTCGACCAGTATCGCGTGGGCAGCTACAACCCCGACGGGACCCAGTTTGTCGACGACAACAAGATGGTGACCTATTCCGGCAAGTTGTCGTACGCGACTCAGCTCGAGCAGCCAGCTGCATTACAGCTACCTGTATTCGAACAAGCAGAGATTCCACCGCAGCGGCAACAGCCTGACCGATTTCTGGGAAAGCGCGTCCACGCACCTGCAGGAGCTCGAAGGGCACGTGAACCAGGCGAAGTGGACCAAGACGTTTTCCGCAAAGATGGTCATGGACGTGTCGGCCAGCAACATCAAGAACTATCAGCCCCAGGTGCCGCGCCCCGAGGTGCAGCCGGGCGCCATCGCCGTGTTCGACAGTCTTCGACGGGCGCACATGGTGGCGCAGGAAGTCTACGAAGTGTCGCGCGATCGCCGGACCGTCGCGCATGGGAGCCTGAGCTACTTCACTGGACGCCACGATCTGAAGGCCGGTATCCAGTGGGACAACGGCCGGTACTTCGCCGAGAATTTCTCGACTTCGGGGATGCGCGCCGTGGTGCGGAACGGAGTGCCCGACTCGGTCAATACGTACAACACTCCCGTGTCGAGAACCTCGTATGTGCAGGACACCGCGGTGTTCGTACAGGACAAGTGGTCGGCCTCCCGAAAGTTGACGGTCAATCTCGGGTTGCGTCTGGAGAAGTTCCGCGGCTGGCAGCCGGAGACCTGCCAGGTGCAGACACAGTTTGTCGCGGGGCAGTGCTTTGCCGCGCTCGAGGATGTGCCCAACTGGCTCGATCCGTCGCCGCGCCTCGGCGCCATCTACGACATTCACGGAGATGGCCGGGCGGCCATCAAGGTGGGCGTCAGCCGCTACAACATCGGCACAGCCACCGGACACATCGACCGGGTCAATCCTGTCAGCGTGACGAGCGACACGCGAACGTGGCGCGATGACAACGGCGATCGCATCCCGCAGCTGAGCGAGCTCGGTCCATCGACCGGCTTCAATTTCGGGACGACCAATCGCTATGCCGACGATCTGAAGCGTCCGTACTCGATGGAGTACTTCGTCGAGTTCGATCGGCAGATCGCCAGAAACACCGTCGCCGCGATTGGCTTCTACTACAGGACGAACGAGCGGCTCATCGGCAACAAGAACCTGCTCGTCCCGATGGAGAGCTACACGCCGATTCATGTGACCGAGGTCAGCAGCGGTCGCCAGGTCACGGTCTACAACCAGGCGCCCTCGCTGCGCGGGCGCTTCGATGTGCTCTGGGACAATTTCTCCGAGCTCGACACCGTCTACAAGGGCGTGGATCTGCGCATCAACAAGCGCCTGGCCGATCGCTGGATGATCTCGGGGAGCGCCAGCTTCGGGCGCAACGAAGGCGACACTTTTCCGACCGGCGACCTGAACAACCCGAACTTTCAGGACAGGATCGGG
The DNA here is from genome assembly GCA_963782595.1 of Vicinamibacterales bacterium. GTDB lineage: Bacteria > Acidobacteriota > Vicinamibacteria > Vicinamibacterales > JAMQPK01 > JAMQPK01. Next base: position 36,343 of record CAWAKJ010000002.1, read on the forward strand.
GCGGTCAGCATGGACCTTCCGTGGGTACTCAAAGCATCGGGTATTTACGAGGCGCCGTACGGCATAATGGTGGCCGGAAATCTACAGAGTTACGCCGGTTCTCCAGAGTCCACGACCGTGCAGGTGTCGGGCAATACCGTCGCGCTGACGCAGGTCAACCAGTCGATCCAGGTGGAGCCCCGCGGCGAGACTCGGACGGCCAGCCTCACCCTGGTGGACATGAACATCCGGAAGATTTTTCGCACCGGCGATCGGACCTTCGAACCGGTGTTCGAGGCGCATAACCTGATGAACGTCGCCACGGTGCAGAGCCGCAACAGCACGCTCGGCCCGGCATACGGACAGGCCGCCAACATCGCTCGTGGCCGCATGCTGAAGTTCGGCGTGAACGTGAAGTTCTGAGCAAATGGAGTTGACCGCGTTGATTGGAGGATCTCCGATGAGACAATTTGTCGCGTTGACGATCGCCGTGGCTGCCACAGCAATGTTGTCGGCCGCCGGTCCTGCCGATGGCGTAGAAGAGGCTGGCGCTGGATGGAGACAGGGCGCTATCAAGCAGGACAAAGCCCTTCTGCAAAAGTACCTGGCGGACGACCTCGTCTATACGCACGGCGGCGGCCAAAAAGAGACGAAAGCCGAATACATCGCCAACGTGTTGAAGGGGCCGTCACACTATCAGTCGATGACGCCGAGCGCCACGAATATCCGCATCTACGGCAAGACGGCCGTGCTCACCGGCTTGGTGGACATACAGCCTGGAAAGGGCGAGCTGTACCGGGTCCGCACGCTCGAGGTGTACACGCAAAACAACAGCGGCGTCTGGCAGATGGCTCAGAAAGAATCCGTACGAGTTCCACTGAAGTAACGAGAAGTAAAAAGTAGAAAGTTAAAAGTAAAAAGTACTGATTGAAAGGATACGCGTCCATGCGTCAGTTCAGGTTTCGAGTTGTGGTGCCCGCGGCGGCCGCTGTGCTGCTTGCCGTGTGGTTGGGAGCCGGCTTCGTGTCGGCACAAGAGGGAACGGTGCGCATCAACGGCGCCATCGACAAGCTGGCGAAGGGCAAGTCGCTCGCGGGCGCCATCATGTACGACTTTTCGCTGTATGCCGCCGCGCAGTTCTCCTCGTCGGATCTCGATTTCATGATCATCGACATGGAACACCGGGGAATGGACTTCGAGCGCCTCGAGACGTTCCTCCTGGGCACCACCAACAAGGCCGAGATCGCCAAACAAGGCAACTTGCAGGTGCGCGTGCCGCCGATCGTGCGCATCCCGACCTACGGCCGCTCACCCAGCGAGGCCATCGTCAAGCAGGTGCTCGATATGGGGGCGTTCGGCATCATGTTTCCTGCGATTGAAAACAGGCAACAGGCGCTCGAAGCGGTGTCATCGGCGCGGTATCCGCAGCTGAAAGGCACGAAGTATCCCAATCCGATCGGACGCCGCGGTAACGGCAACATGCCCGCCGCATGGTTCTGGGGATTGACGCGGCCCGAGTACTCACGCCGTGCAGATATCTGGCCGGCGAATCCGGAAGGCGAGATCCTCCTCTTCCTGCAGGTCGAGACCGTGGAGGGTGTACGCAATATCAACGAGATTCTGTCGGTGCCGGGCATCGGAGTGCTGTTCGTCGGTCCGAACGATCTCTCGTGGTCGCTCGGCGTTCCCCAGGGGTCGCCCGAACACGAAGAAGCCGTTCAGCTCGTGCTCGATGCCTGCCGGGCGCGCAACATTCCGGCGGCGATTACCGTGACCGAGGCCGATGTGGTCAGGCGGCTGAAGCAGGGATTCCGCATCGCCTCGCTGCCGAGCGGCGGTCTTGAAGCGCCGATGGACGCGACGCTGAAGCTCGCCCGGACCGTCATTCAGCGCTGAGGGAGCTCGGGAAAAGGACACGATGTCATCCACCTTCTTCAAGCCACCAGCCGTGCTTGCGGCGCTGCTGGTGGTCTCGGTGACCGCCACGGCCGCCGGTGACGGCCGGCTTGTGAACGCGGCGAGAAACCGCGACGAGAAAGCGGTTCGTGCGCTCTTGAATCAGCGCGCCGACGTGAATGCCACATCTGAAGACGGCACGACGGCGCTCCTGTGGGCCGCGCACTGGAATGATCTCGAAACAGCAGACGCGCTGATTCGCGCCGGCGCCGACGTCAACCAGGCGAACGACCTTCGGATGACCCCGCTGTCTCGGGCGTGCACGAACGGAAGTACCGCGCTGGTCGAGCGTCTGCTCGCCGCAGGCGCACGTCCAAACACGGCTATCGCCACCGGCGAAACCCCTGTGATGACGTGCGCCAGCAGTGGCAGCGCCGATGCCGTCCGTCTGCTCGTCGCGCGTGGCGCCGACGTAAATGTCAAAGAGCAAGCACAGAATCAAACGGCGCTGATGTGGGCCGCGTCAGAACGGCACCCGGAGGTTGTGCGCGCGCTCATCGAGCACGGCGCAGACCTGCGCGCTCGCACGAAGAAGGGATTTACCGCGCTGCACTTCGCCGCGCGCGAGGGAGATATCGAGAGCGCCCGGGTGCTGCTGGCCGCGGGCCTCGATGTGAACGTTCTGTCACAGCCTGAAGCGGACGGGAAGGCCGGTTCGACAGGCGAATCCGCATACCGTGGCGGACCCTCGAGGACCGGTGGTCCGAGTTATGAGGCCTCCGTCTCTGGAGGCAGCTCCCCACTGCTCGTGGCGACCGTACGAGCGCAGGTGGCGCTCGCGCTGTTTCTGCTCGACCAGGGCGCCGCCGCGGATGCAGGCACTGCCGGCTTTACACCGCTTCATTGGGCGTCGGGCACCTGGGAAGGCGGCGAGGCCAACCCGGTGTTCGGTTTCAGCGATGCGATGAGCGGCATTCCGGATCGGCGCGCAAAGCTGCAACTCGTGAACGCCCTTCTGGCGCACGGCGCCGACCCGAATGCCCGCATGAGCCGCCGACCGCCGGGATTCGCAGCCGGGTTCAACGACGTCGTCGGCGCAACACCCTTCGTCCTCGCGGCCGCGACGACCGACATCGAGATCATGCGGCTGCTGCTAGCCAAGGGCGCCGATCCCAAAGCGGTGACCAAGACAGGCACGACCGCCATCATGGCGGCTGTCGGCATGAACAGGACAATTGGGGAGAGCGCCGTGACGGAGGCCCAGGCGCTCGAAACCGTCAATCTGCTGCTGGAGTTGGGTGTGGATCCCAAGGCATTGGCTGCCAATGGGGAGAACGCCCTCTTCGGGCCTGCGTATCGCGGATGGAACACGCTGGTGCAATTGCTCATCGATCGGGGCGCGAACGTCAACGCCATGAGCAAAGCGGGCATTACGCCGTGGCTCGCGGCATCGGGTCTTGGCGACCGGCTCGGTGGCGTCCTCTTCAACACGGATACGGCCGCGCTGCTCGTCAAACATGGTGCGGATCCCAAGCTAGGCAAACCGTGTATGGCTCAGACCAAATGCCGGTGATGCCGAGGATGAACAGGAGCACCTTTCTTTGCGTGTGCGCTGCCTGGATGGGCGTGATCGTGACGCTCAAAGGGGGTCTGACCCCCTTACCAGTACGGGGGTCAGACCCCACGATCGCCGCGCGACAGACGCCGGCGCCAAGTAGCGCGTCACCCGCCACCCCCGCGCGCGAGCTCGTGACCCGGTACTGCGTGACCTGCCACAACGAGAAACTGCGGCGCGGCGATCTCGTGCTGGACAAGGCCGACGCCGAGCACGTGTTCAACTCGGCGGAGATCTGGGAGAAGGTCATCGTCCAACTGCGGAGCCGCTCGATGCCGCCTCCGGGAGCTCGCAGGCCGGACAACGCGACCTACGATCAGGTCTCGTTATGGCTCGAGTCGGAGCTGGATCGCGCGGCGGCCAACAGCCCCAATCCCGGTCGTCCCGCCGATCTGCATCGACTGAATCGCACGGAGTACGCCAACGCGGTTCGCGATCTGCTTGGCGTGGAGATCGACAGCACCGCGGCGCTGCCGCCCGATGAGCAGGCGCACGGGTTCGATACCAACGCCGATGCGCTGACCGTCGTGCCGGCCCTGTTGGATCGGTATCTATCGGCGGCGGCGAAGATTTCGCGCCTGGCAGTCGGCGATCCGACCCTCCGCCCTGCGTTTGAGCGGTACACCGCCGTCAAAAACAACTCGAACGAGCGCACGTGGCTCTGGCAGACCGAACGGCTGGGCGAGGAGTTTCCGCTGGGTTCCCGCGGCGGCATCGCCGCGCGCCACTTTTTTCCCGTTGACGCCGATTACGTCTTCCGCGTCCGGCTCGACAGGACTTACACAGGGTTGGTTCGCGGCCTTCACGTGCCGAATGAGATCGAGATTCGCGTGGACGGTGCGCGGATTGGCCAGTTCACAATCGGCGGCGAGTCTCTGTCGTCCAGATTTCAGGTGGCGCTTGTGGCGCCCGAGGAAGATCCCTCGAACCCTCTTTTCACCGCCGACAGCGTGCTCGAGGTCCGCGTTCCCGTCAAAGCCGGTTTGCGGCACGTCACAGCGACGACAGTGAGGGCGGACGCCGCGAAATCCGAGGGACTCGGACCCGACCGCATCCCGATCTGGGGTCACGACTACGACGGCGACATCAGAGCGCCGATGATCATTTCGCTGCTCCTCATCGGGGGACCCTACAAGGCCGAAGTGCCCGAAGAGTCGCCGAGCCGCCGCCGCATCTTCGTGTGTTATCCGGAAAATAACGTAGTGTCCGGCTTTAGCCGGACCTCGCGCGAAGAAACAGCCTGTGCGTCGAAGATTCTGTCGAACCTCGCGCGTCGTGCCTACCGGCGGCCGTCCACGAGCGAAGACGTGCAGACGCTTCTCGAGTTCTATCGGAAGGGCCGGGCCGGCGGAACGTTCGACGCGGGCATTCGAGTTGCGCTCGAGCGGATTCTCGTCAGCCCCGATTTCCTCTTCCGGATTGAAGCCGAGCCTGGCGGAGTCAAGCCGGGCGCGGCCTATCGCGTATCGGACGTGTCGCTGGCCTCGCGCCTGTCCTTCTTTCTATGGAGCAGTATCCCTGACGACGAACTGCTCGATCTGGCGATCAAGGGAAGACTGCGGGAACCGAAAGTGCTCGAGCAGCAGGTGCGGCGCATGCTCGCCGATCCGCGTGCGCGCACGGCGCTGGTCGGGAATTTCTTCAGCCAGTGGCTGCAGGTGCGCAACGTGTGGCTGCTGACGCCCGACGCCAATCGCCGGTTCCCCTGGTTCGACGATAACCTGCGCACGGCGTTCGTCCGCGAGACCGAGCTCTTCCTGGAAAGCCAGCTCGAAGAAGACCGCGGCGTCGTCGACTTGCTGACGGCCGACCATACGTTCGTCAACGAGCAGCTCGCGCAACACTACGGCATCCCGAAGGTGTACGGCAGTCACTTCCGCCGCGTCACGCTGGCCGACCAGAACCGCTGGGGTCTTCTGGGGAAGGCGGCCATCCTGTCGATTACCTCGTACCCGCACCGGACGTCGCCGACGATTCGCGGGAAGTGGCTGCTCGAAAACATCCTCGCCGCGCCCGTGCCGCCTCCGCCACCCAACGTGGACACCAATCTCGACGAGAAGCCGAACATGAAGACGAGCTCGATCCGCGAGATGCTCGAGCATCACCGCTCGAATCCGGGGTGCGCGAGCTGCCACGCGCGCATGGATCCGCTGGGTCTCAGTCTCGAGAATTTCGATGCCCTCGGGCAGTGGCGGACCAGCGATGGCGATGCGCCCATCGACGCGTCGGGCGTGCTGCTCGACGGCACGAAGGTCGACGGGCCTGCGGCGCTTCGGGCCGCGCTGGTGGGGAAGAAAGACCAGTTCGTCCAGGCCGTGACCGGCAAACTGTTGACCTACGCGGTCGGGCGGCAGATGGAGTACTACGACGCGCCGGCGATTCGCGGTGTCATGCGTGCGGCCGCAGCGGACGACTATCGGTGGTCATCGATGATTCTGGGTATCGTGAAGAGCCCGCCGTTTCAATTCAGGAGATCTCGATCATGATCGTTACCAAGAAGGCTATTTCGCGGCGCACGGTGCTTCGCGGCATCGGCGTGGGGCTGTCCCTTCCGCTGCTCGACGCAATGGTGCCGGCGCTGACGGCGTCGCAGAAGACCGCCGCCAAACCGGTGCGTCGTCTCGGCGTGGTGTACCACCCGAACGGCGTCGTGTACGAAAACTGGCTGCCGACGGGATCCGGCTCGACGTTCGAGTTCTCACGCGTACTCTCTCCTTTTGAAGCGTTCCGCGATCGCGTCGTCGTGGTTACCGGGCTCGCCGATCGGCAGGCGGAAGCGCTCGGGGATGGCGGCGGCGATCACTCGCGCGCGTCGGGGTCGTATCTGACGGGCGTGCACGTGAAGAAGTCGGACAGTATGGTCCTGAACGGGGTGTCGATGGACCAGCTTGCCGCAAAGGCGTTCGAACGCGAGACGCAGCTCTCGTCGCTGCAGTTGACGGTGGACAACAATAACCTGGTCGGGTCGTGCGACACCGGCTACAGCTGCGCGTACAGCAACACGCTGTCGTGGCTGACGCCGACGCTGCCGCTGATCTCGGAAAACGATCCGCGTGTGGTGTTCGAGCGGCTCTTCGGCTCGAGCGACAGCACCGATCCGAACGTGCGGATGGCACGCCTCCGGCAGGATCGAAGCATTCTCGATTCGGTGACGGCGCGCGTGAAGCAGCTGCAGTTGAAGCTGGGCCCCGACGACAACAGGAAAGTGAGCGACTACCTCGAGTCGCTGCGCGACGTCGAGCGCCGCATCCAGAAGGCCGAGGAACAGAGCTCGCGGGAGCTGCCGGAGGTCGATCGGCCGGTCGGGATTCCCGACTCGTTCGACGAGCACGTGGAGCTGCTGTACGATCTGCAGGCGCTGGCGTTCCAGTGCGATCTGACACGCGTCATCACGTTCATGTACGGGCGCGAGCAGAGCGCACGCACGTATCCGCAAATCGGCATTGCCGATCCACACCATCAATTGACGCACCATCAGAACGATCCGGAGAAGCTCGAGAAATGTACGAAGATACAGGTGCATCACGTCACGTTGTTCACGAAGTACCTGGAGAAGCTGCGGTCGATTCCGGATGGCGAAGGCACGCTGCTCGACAATTCGGTCATTCTTTTCGGCGCAGGACTCAGCAACAGCGATCGCCACACGCACAGCCCGCTGCCCACGGTCGTCGTCGGCGGAGGGGCGGGCACGATTAAAGGCGGCCGGCACCTGATCTATCCGGACCAGACGCCTCTCACGAATCTGCACGTTACGTTGCTCGACAAGATCGGCGTGCCTGTCGATCGGTTTGGCGACAGCACAGGGACCTTCAAGGAGCTCTCTGAGCTGTCGTCGACCACGGCATAACGCTTTGTTTACTCGGAAATTGACAGGGGGGAATGTGATTAAGCGAACAGCGATTCTACTGGTCCTCTGCGCGTCGATCGGGTTGCCGACCGCCGCGGATGCGCAGGTGGCCGGGACTATCAGTGGGTACGTGAGGGACGAACAAGGGGCAGTGATCCCCGGCGCCGATGTGGTGGCGACGATGGTCGGACAGCAGGTAACGCGTTCGGCGGTCACGGACGAAACCGGGTTCTTCAACTTTCTCGCGATGCCGAGAGGCAACTACGAAATCACCGCACAGCTCACCGGGTTTACGAGTCAGCGAGCGACGACCGAGTTGACCGCCGGAGAAAACCTGCGCGTCGACTTCCGGATGAGCGTCGGCCAGCTCAGCGAGACAGTTACGGTCGCCGGTACCGCGGCGCTGGTCGAGACACGCAGTGCGACGATGTCCGGCCTGGTCGACGATCGGCGGGTGCAGGAGCTGCCGCTCAACGGCCGCAACGTCGTCGAGCTGGCGAGTACGCTGCCAGGCATCACTGACGTGTCGGCGTCCCAGGAGATGGCCAGTACGCGCGGCGGCCCGACGATGATTGTGCACGGAGCGTCGCGCTCGCAGAACAACTTCACATTGAACGGCGCCAACTTCACGAATTATTCGCAGACCTCCGGCTTCAACCCGCCGCCGCCGGACGCGGTTCAAGAAATCCGCGTGCAGACCTCCACCTTCTCGGCCGAGTTCGGCAACAACGCCGGCGCGCAGGTGACGATGGTCACCAAGGCCGGCAGCAACCAGTTCCACGGGTCGGCGTGGGAATTTCACCGCAACGACGCGCTGAACGCCCGGAACTACTTCGCGCCACGGAAGCCGGATCAGGAGCAGAACCAGTGGGGAGCCGCTGGCGGCGGCCGCATCGTGACGAATAAGCTGTTCTTCTTCGGCGCTTACCAGAAGATGACCAATCGGGCCGAGGCCGTCGGTCAGCAGGCGACCGTGCCGACCGATGCGCAGCGCGCGGGAGACTTCAGAAACCTGACTACAGCCTTGAGAAACCCCGTCAACCCCTTGAACAACCAGCCCTTCACGAATGCGGCGGGAGCGCCGTGCGTGTCCGGCAACGTGATCGATCTAGGCTGCATCAGCCCCGTCGCCAGGAACTATCTCGAGAAGTACATCCCGCGGTCGGCGTCCGGCACCGCCGTCAAACTCATTCCGTCGCCGCTCGACGCCTATAACTTCATCACCCGGGTGGATTACACCGTTTCGTCCAAGAACACGCTGTTCGGACACTATTTCAAGGACAATTACGAGCGCATCAGCTCGCCTGGAAACGTCGATTACGTCGATGAGAGCAACGTCGCGGATATCAACAACTACGGCCTGACCAATACCCACACTTTCAGCTCGACGTTTCTGAACGAGCTGACCGTGTCCTACATAGACTCGTCGTCGTTCCGCACGGCGACCGAGAGAGTCCTTCCACGCGACATGGGCATCAACATCGACGAGGGGTATCTGGGCGTGGGGTACAGCTTGAACATTTCTGGTGGCCCCAATCTGTCGTTTACGGGGCCCGAGCGGCAGGTCTACAGGAACTGGCACTGGAAGGACGTGATGACGCTGGTGCGGAGCGCCCACACCTTCAAGTTCGGTTACGAGGGGCAATACGTCAACTTCGACCTTATTCGCGGCAACGGTGCGCGCAGCGCGACCTTTACCGGCACGCGCTCGGGCAATTCGATGGCCGACTTCATGCTCGGCGCCTTTGACAACGTCAGCCACGGGTTCGGTGCGGCCGACAGCTTCCCGCTGCTCTGGAAGCACCAGTTCTTCATCCAGGATGAGTGGAAGCTCACGCCGCGGCTCACCATGAACGCCGGTCTTCGCTACGAGCCCTTCTTCCCGTGGGAGCAGGAATACGGACGCTACACCTCATGGGAGTTCGGGACGCAGTCGACGGTGAAACCCGATGCACCGCGTGGAATTCTCTTTCCGGGCGATCCCAATGTGCCGTTCAAGACGCTCGAGAACGATCTCAACAACTTCGCGCCGCGGATCGGCGTGGCCTGGGATGTGGACGGCAACGGCCGAACCGTAATCCGCGGCGGTTACGGTATCTACTACAACCACATCGCCGGAACGTCGGTCCACGCCGCCGAGGCGCCGTGGACTGGCACAGTTCAGTTGTTCACTGGACGTATCGAAGATCCGTTTGGCTCGCTGAACCGGACGCCGCCGCCATCGGGCGTGCCGATTTCCGGCGACTTCGGGTGCGTGCGGGTCAGCGCGTACCCAGGGCTGAATTGTCCGCTGTATCCGCTGCCGCTCAACTTCGTCTACAACGATCTCGAGATGGCCACACCTTACGTGCACCACGGCAACGTGTCGTTCCAGCGCCAGCTGACCAACGACATCGTCGTTGACGCTGCATACATCGCTCGGTTCGGGAAGAAGCTGGAGGGTCATCGTCATTTCAACCCGGCCCAGTTCATCAACTCGCCACTCACTGGCGCGACTCCTTCGACCCAGAACATCAACGACCGGGTCCTCTACGAGCCCGGCATCATCGGTCCGACGTCGCGCGTACTCGAGACGGTTTACGAGAGCTGGTACCACGGTCTCGAGCTGAAGGCCACCAAGCGGATGAGCCACGGGTTCATGTTCTCGACCTTCTACACACTGTCGAAGGCGGAGGACACGATGCTCGATTTGGGCGCCGGTTTGACCGCGGGGGTCGCAAACCCGTTCGACCTTGACTTCGCCTCGATGAAGGGACGTTCGCAGTTCGATCGCCGGCACGTCGTCGGGCTGTCGTGGATGTGGGAGCCGAACGCGCAGCTGGATAACCCCGTCGTCAACGCTCTTCTGGGTGGATGGACGGTAAGCGGTGTGCACAACTGGTCGAGCGGCAGTCCGCTGACGTTTACGATGGGCACCGACGTGGCGCTCGACGGCACCGGCGGTGCGGGCCGGCAACTGGCGCAGCTGGCGACCGGCAAGACGGTTGACGACATCAAACGGGACCATTCGAGCCGGGAAGACATGGTAAACGCGTTTTTCGACACCACTGCGTTCGCGCCGGTAGCGTCGTTGCCGCGCGGCATCTACGGCAACGTGCCGAAGGGTGCGATCAGTGGACCGGGTTTGGCGAAGACCGACATCTCAGTGGCGCGTAGTTTCCGCATGCCGGGGCGCGAGGGGATGCGGATTCAGGTCCGCGGTGAGCTGTTCAACGCGTTCAACCAGGTAAACTTCAGCGTGCCGCTCAGCGCGACGGTGAACACCACGGCGGTGAGCACCAGCGTCAGCGCGGCGAACTTCGGCCGTATTGTTACCGCTGCCGACCCTCGGATCGGGCAAATTGCGCTGAAGTTGTTGTGGTAACTAGCTGAGATCTGTCAGGGCAGATCGCAGATGGCGGATGGCAGATGATACTAGCTGAAGTCCGTCAGGGCAGATCGCAGATGGCGGATGGCAGATGACGTTTTCTGCCATCTGCCATCATCCATCTGCCATGACACGTCTTATCTCAAACCATCCGCCAACGCTGCTCTGGTAGATCACGTGTAGCCCGTCAGGGCAGATGGTAGATGGATGATGTCTTCTGCCATCTTCCATCTGCCCTGAGACGCTTTCCCTTAAACCGTGTAGTCGCGACGCTACACAGTTTCGGCCGCGGGTGGTGATCAGGTTGTATCGGGGCGAGATGGCCGCGCGCTGTACTACGTGGATCCCAAAGGTCGGCTTCAGAAAATCCCGGTGCGCGAGTGGAACGGCGCATTGCTGTTCGGTGCGTCGGTGGAGCTGCCCACAACAATCGGTAGTGGCCACGCGAACACGCTTGGATCCTACGCCCATGCCACTTGCAACCGAGATCCGCCTGAGTACTCGGCTGGCAGGCACTACTTCGGCGATAGCCAGAGAGCGTCAGGATTGACCCTCTGCCATCAGCCATCTGCCCTCTGCCATGACGCGGGCTTTATCTCAAACCATCAGCCAACGTTTCCGCCTTGTCCACAGACGATTCCGCCAGCAGCAGATTGTTCGCCTGGACTGCCGCATGGGCCTGCGACAGGAACCCCCGGGCCGAGTCGTAATCGGCGCGCTTACCGGGGTTGAGCCGGCGCCGGTCGATCGAGTCCAGCTTCTGCTTCGTGCGGACCAGCCGTTCGCGCACCTGAGCCGTCGTCAGCGTGCGCCCGGCGGGCCCTGCCGGACGAAGCTCCGGTGGAGGCGACTGGCGAGCGGGCTCGGGCGTCTGCGCTACCGGCGGTGAGACTGCCGGCGGCGCCGCAGGCACACGCGGAGTTGAAGGCGCTGCGGCGGCCGGTATGACCGGCGGTGCGGTCTCTGGTGCCTCGGGCGGCGGCGCTTCGGCCACTGCGGGCACGGGATCCATCGCAATACGCGGCGGCGGCTCGGGGATTTCAAGGGGTACCGCGCCCGCCGAGCGCGCAGGGTTTGAAGCACACGCAGCGCCGCATGCCACGCCCAGCAGAATGGCGCCTCGTAGCGCACTCCTCAACATCGTTGGCTCTTTGTGTCCCTATTATCCTTTACATTTGAGGTAACAACAGCCGGAACGTTGTTCCGCGTCCCTCAGTCGACTGTACCTCGACCTCTCCACCGTGTAACTGCACGATCCGGTAAACGATCGACAGTCCGATGCCGCTGCCCTCGGGCTTTGTTGTGTAGTAGAGGTCGAAAATGCGATCCAGCTTGTCGGCTGGAATGCCGACGCCCGTGTCTTCGATCGTGAGCTCCAGGCGTCGATCTTTGGCCGTCCTCGCGCCCATGGTCAGCTTGCCCCCGGCAGGCATGGCCTGGCAGCCGTTGAGCGCCAGGTTCAGCAGCGCCTGTCGCAGCAGGGCGGGATCCGCCCGCATCTCGCCGACGTTCGAGACTTCGGCTCGACACACGATGCCGCTGCGCCGGGCGTCGGGCTCGACGAGCGCAATCACCTCGTTGATCACCAACTGCACGTTCACAGGCTGGAGTTGCAGCTCTTCGGGCCTGATGAATCGGACGAAGCCGGTGATGACCTCGTCGAGGCGCTTGATTTCTGATGCAATCACGTCGATGTGCTCGCGAGCGCCGCTCATGTCCGGCTGCGGCGGCTCCTCGCGGCCGTCGAGGCCGAGTACGGCGCCGACGGGCGTCCGCGAGCTTTGCTGCAACCGGTGAAGATGCTCGCGTACGAGCTCGAGATGTATGGTCATGGCGTTCAGCGGGTTTCTGACTTCGTGCGTTACGCCGGCCATGAGCCTGCCGAGCGATCGCGCTGCCAGCTTCTCGCTGATGGCCCTGAACGATTCTCCGACGCCTTCGAGCTCCTCATCGGGTGGCAGGTCGATGCTGCCGACCTTCTCGCCGCGCTGCAGCTTCATGAGACCGCTGTTGATGACGTGAATGGGGCGCAGGATGAGGCCTGCGAGGATCATCCCGACCAGAATGGACGCGCACGAGATCACGGCGGTGGTCCAGAGCATCGGCTGGACGGCCTTCGTCAGGTCGTCGCGAATGAGGATGGGGGAGAGCCCGACGCGAATCGCTCCGAACGGGGAGTCGCCGAGCTCCAGGGGCAACACCACCTCGAGCGCTCGATCGGCGTAAATGGCCCGGATCTGCGCGAGCGTATCTCGCTCGAGTACCGCCGCCAGGCTCTCGCCGGGCTCGATCCTCTGGCCCTCGGCCGCCGGGAAACTGTGCAAGATCGCCCGGCCTTCGTTGTCGACGACGGCGGCATAGGTGACGTTCCGGCTGTAGGCGGCCGTCGACTCCAGGATGGAGCGGATGCCGGCATCGTTGCCCAGGGAGGACGCCGGATCGCCGCCCGCCGCAATGGCATCGCGCGCGCGCTGATAGATGGTGCGGCCCAGCAGGTCGCCGATGCCGCGGCTGTCTTCCAGGCCCACGCGCGCAAGATTGGCGACATGCTGCAGGCTCAGCACAATCATGGCGAGCGCTATCAGCAGGGTGACCGCGGCGGTTTGCCTGACTCTCAAACTGGCGCGCATGGCAGATCAGGGTTTTTCAGCTTCGCGGCGGAATCGTTTCAACTTGTTGTGAAGAGTCTTTACCGTGACGCCGAGTATTTCGGCCGCCCGCGTCTTGTTGTCGCGAGTATGCGCGAGCGTGAGCTCGATGAGCCGGCGTTCGGCTTCGTCGACGGTCATGCCCGGCGTGAGGCCAGCCGACTGAATCGATGGCGGAGGCGGCCCGGAGAGATCGCCGGGCAGATGGTCCGTCTCGACGAAGTCGCCCGGGCTCAGGATGACGGCGCGCTCGATGACGTTGCGCAGTTCGCGAACGTTGCCCGGCCACAAATATCGCTGCAGCAGGCGTATCGCCTCCGGCGCCAGCGCCCTGACCGACTTGCCGTTCCGTGCGTTGAACTCGGCAATGAAGGTCTCGACCAGCAGCGGGATGTCCTCTACCCGTTCGCGGAGCGGTGGAACACAGATGCCGATGACGTTGATACGGTAGTACAGATCTTCGCGTAATTTCCCTTGTTGGACGGCCTTTGCCGGGTCCACGTTGGTGGCCGCGATCAGGCGTACGTCAACCGGTTGTTCTTTCTGGCCTCCCAGGCGCCGCACCGTTCGCTCCTGCAGCACGCGCAGCAGTTTGACCTGGATGGCAGGGGAGACTTCGGCGATCTCGTCGAGAAACAGTGTTCCCGTATGAGCCATTTCGAAACAGCCTGGACGCCGATCCATGGCGCCCGTAAAGGCGCCGCGTTCGTGACCGAAGATTTCGTTCTCGAGCAGCGACTCGGGAATGGCCGCGCAGTTGATGGCGACAAACGGATGTTTGCTGCGGCCGCTGAGCTGATGAATGGTCTTGGCGACCAGTTCCTTGCCGGTTCCGGATTCGCCGTAGACGAACACTGAGGCGGCGGTTGGCGCGGCCTGCTCGATGACGCGATAGACCGCACGCAGCGCAGGCGCGTTGCCGACCATCTCGCCGAATCGTCCGTGCTCCTGCAGCTGGCGCCGCAGTCCGGCCACGTCGCGCAGCGCAGTTTCCCGCTCGGCGACGTGCGTCAGCATCGTCCGAAGGCGTTGCGGCTCGACCGGCTTGGCCAGATAGTCGTATGCGCCTTCCTTCATCGCCGACACCGCAGTGTCGACGCTGCCCTGGGCAGTTATGAGCACGAATGTCAGGCTCGACAGCTGATCCTTGACGCGGCTCAGCAGCTCGAGGCCGTCCATGCGGGGCATGACCATGTCGGCGAGCACCACCGAAGGGCGGTAGGTGGTGACCTTCTCCAGGCCCTCCTGACCGTCGGACGCACCTTCGGCTTCATAGCCCCAGGCGCGAACCAGTTCGGTCAGGCCGCGCCTGGCCGCGGCGTCGTCTTCGACGATGAGGACTCGCATTGAGTACCCAGAATACATCGAGTTACAGGGGAGTTCGTGGTGTTCGCAAAGTTTCGTGGCCTGCCGCGCCGAAGCGATGTGCGAAACGGCGCGAAGGCGGGAGGGTGGCCGGGTCCCTTGTTCGGGGACCCGGCCGTCGGAGAGAGAATTACGGAACGCTTACGCGAGGATGCGGATGACGACCCGGCGATTCTGCGAGCGGCCCGCACGCGAGGTGTTCGGGCTCACGGGCTTGTCTTCGCCCCAGCTGATGACGTTGATCTTGTGCAGAGGCACCTGATGCGCTTCGTAGAGATAGCGCTTGACCGCCTCGGCACGGGCCTCGCCGATGCGCTGGTTCACCATCTTGTCGCCGCTGTTATCGGTGTGCCCTTCGATCTCGACGAAGTTGCCGCGCGGATTCGCCTTGAGCTCGGCGATCATCTGATCGATGCGCGCCTGGACCGGCTCTGGGAGCTGTGACGAGGCGAACTTGAAGCCGCCTTGGTCCTCGCTGATGACGACTTCATACACGAGCCGCTTGCTCGCGACATCGACGGCTGTGGCCTTGGCGTCTGCCGCGGCTGCTGCAGAATTTGCCGCGGTCGCTGCAGAATTTGCCGTGGTGGCTGCAGTCTGCGCTTCCTTTGCCCAGATGCCGACCTGGTCGGCCTTGGCATCCACCTGCTTGATCTGCGCGGAGTTCTGCCGAGTCGCTTCCTGAGTGCTTTCAAGCGACTGAGAAAGCGTTTCGACCCTGGCGCCGACTGCCGCGACTTCGGTGCGGACGAACTTCTTGGTCGCACACGCGGTGGTGCTGCCGACCACGACTAACCCTACTGCGAGCACGTTGACGATTCGACGGACCTGCATAATTACGTTCTCCCTTCGTATGTAGTGCGCCGAGCGCGCTACGCTTCAATCTGCGTGGTGACAGAGCAGGAAGCGTGCCGTACTCGGGAACGCAAAAAACATCACGCAAGAGGGGACACAGAGACGGGAAAGGAGCATTCTCGACGTCCTCTGTCCTTTCTTGGTGGCTCGGTCAACTGGGTGACACGGAAAAAAGTTCAGTCGTATGGAAAAATTTACATGGTGAAGTGACGAGAAATGGCGTTTTCAAGGGGTTTTCGACAGGCACGCGACTTGCCATAGCAGGTCGCGCGTTGTCGGCTTAATCAAAAACACGGCAGGTCCGTGAGCTGGGGGAGCTGGGCTGACGACGCAGCAGGGGCATCACTTTTCCCTGGTGATGCCCCTGCGTATTATGTGGGCCTCTTCATGTAGCGTTCGACTTCACCATGGAAAGCTTTGGCGGCCGGCTGCGCTACGAACGGGAGCGCCGGCAGATCAATCTCCGATCGATTGCCGAAACCACGAAAATCAGCGTGCCGCTTCTCGAAGGGCTCGAGCGCGACGATGTGTCGCGATGGCCCTCTGGCATCTTCAGAAAATCCTTCATCCGCGTGTATGCAGAGGCGATCGGCCTGGATCCCGAACCGGTCGTCCGTGAGTTCGTCGAACGCTATCCCGATCCGCTCGAGGTCGAAATCGCTGCTCCCGAACCCGTCCGGCCAAAGCCGGACTCTACCACTGTGTCATCCCCGTCTTCTCGTCCTCTATCCATTAAGCTCACCATCACCTGGAGCGGATCGGTGTTTGGCGGAATTGGAAAACTGACAGATTCGAAGATCATCAGATTGTTGTTCTATTGAAAAGGTACCGGGATCCGTTACCTTTTCCGCTCAGCGTAAGGAGGCCTCACTCAGGCCCCCGTCCACCGGAATGATGTGCCCCGTGGTCTTGGCGCTGGCGTCGCTGAGAAGCCACACGATCGCTTCTGCGCAGTCTCTGGGAAGGATCGGCCGGCGTGTGAGCGTCCGCAGGGCGTAGAAATCAGCGAGCTTCTCTCGCAGCGCGTCCGTCGATTCCGCGTCCCCAAATGCAATTCCATACTTCTGCAGAGACTGCATTACGCGATCGCGCGGGAACATCGTCGAGCCGGCCACGACCGTCGCCGGAGCAATCCCGTTGACGCGCACATGCGGCGCCAGCCCGATGGCCAGCTCCCGGATGAGATGGTTCACCGCGCTCTTGCTCGTGTCGTAGGCCTCGCTGCCCTTCTTCGGCACCACCGCGTTGGCCGACCCGGTCAGCACCATCGCCGCCGGAAGTTGCTGCTCTTTGAAGATCCAGTCCGTCTCCTGCGCCAGCAGATAGTTGCCCGTGACATTCACGAGAAACGTGTCGGCCCACTGTGCGTCGGTCAGACGGCCGTCTGGACCCGCAACCGGATAGATGGCGGCAGTGTTGACGATGGCATCGAGGCCGCCGAAGAGCAGCGCGGTAAACGTGGCCGCGTCGGCCAGGCTTGCGCGCGAACCGAGATTCACCGCCACGCTTCCCACGGCGTCGGTGGATGCGGCCTGCCCGGCATCCGCGGCGGCTCCGGCAGCCCGCTCGGCGTTGGCATCGGCGACGACCATGTGCGCGCCTTTTCGCGCGAGCAGCAAGGCCACCTCGCGGCCGATACCGCTGCCACCTCCCACAATCAGCACGATCTTGCGGCTGAACTCGGCCTCGGGCGGCATCCGCTGCAGCTTGGCTTCCTCGAGCGCCCAGTATTCGATGCGGAAAGCCTCGGAGCGGGGCAGGGCCACGTAGTTGTGGAACTGCTCGAACTGTTTCGACTGCTCGGGGTTCTTTGCCTGTGGCAGTACGTAGTGTCCGGCTTTAGCCGGACCCGCTTCGTCTTCGAGCGCTGTCGCTCCCGCCATGACGTTGATGGCGTTGATGAAGAACTCGGTTGTGATGCGCGCTTCTTTCTTGTTCTTGCCAAACCCGAAGAGGCCTACGCCGGGAATGATGACGACCGACGGGCTCGAGTCTCGCAGTTTCGGTGAGTCGGCTGTGGCGAACGACTCGTAATATTTCGTGTAGTCGGCCCGATAGCTCGCGACCTGTCTGGTAAACACCGCCTTGAGGCTGTCGATGTTGCCGGAAGCCGGATCCCACTCCACGACGAGCGGGCAGATGCGTGTTCGCAGAAAGTGGTCGGGGCAACTGGTGCCGAGCCGGCCGAGCTCTGCCGCCCACGCCGATCCCGCAAAGTCGAGCGACACCGCATCTTCGGCAAAATGCGCGATGACCCGCCGCGTTGTGGAAAGCGCTCCGCGCAACGCCGGCAACACACGCGCCGCAATCTCGCGGCGTGCGTCAACGGGCGTGTGTACGGCCCCACCGAAGCGGACGGGACGCCGTGCGCGATGCGCGTCGATGAACTGGCCCATCTCGTCGATGGTACGGATGCTGTTCAGATAGCACTCGCGTTCGGTCGCGCCCCAGGTAAAGAGCCCGTGACTGCCGAGAATCAGCCCGTCGCTCGCCGGGTCGGCCTTGACGGCGTTCTCGATCATCAAGGCCAACTCGAAGCCGGGCCGCTGCCACGGGACCCAGAGGATTCGCCGATTGAAGTCGCGATTGAATTCGTCCAGCTTCTGCCTGCCGTTGGCACTGGCTGCAAGCGCGATGGCCCAGTCGGGGTGCAGGTGATCGACGTGTGGCGCGGGAATAAACGCATGCAGCGGCGTGTCGATGGACGCGGCGACGCGGTTCTGTCCGAACGCGGAGAGGGCGTAGAAGGCGACCATTTCGTCTTCGAACGGCTCACCGCGGTAACGCGCTTTGAGGTGTTCGAGTTTGTCGAGATAGAGCTGCGCAAACCCGGAGTCGGCGATCGAGCCGAGATCGCCACCGCTGCCTTTGACGGCCAGCACGCGCGTGGGCTGCCCGGTAAAGGGATCGGGCAGCTCGATCTTCGAGCTGGTGTTGCCCCCGCCGAAGTTCGTGATGCGCAGATCGGCGCCGAGCAGATTCGAGCGATACCGCAGCAGCGACAGTTGGCTGGTCTCGAGTGTCGCGGCCACGGATGGATTCCACAGGTCTTCGAGGTGGCGGAGGCTCTTCGTCTCAGGCATAAGCGAGTTCGCAATACTGCTGGAACCGGGCAAATTCGCGGTTCCAGGGGTCTCGGTCACGTGGTTCGAAACTTTCTGTCGGGAACGAGCGATCAATGATGGCACGTGCCTCGGCCAGCGACGCAGCGCGTCCCGTGGCGATGAGCTGCACGCCGATGTTGCCCAACGCGGTTGCTTCGGCAGGACCTGCGATGACGCGCCGACCTGTCGCGTCGGCGGTGTACTGATTGAGCACGCGATTTTTCGATCCTCCACCAATCACCCGGATTTGCTGGATTGGCCGGCCGGTCACTGTTTCGAGGTCGCGGAGAACGAGGCGGTACTTCATCGCGAGGCTGTCGAGAATGGCCCGCGCGTACTCGCCGGGCCTGGCCGGGACGGGCTGATCGGTCCTGGAGCAGAAGCGATCGATGGCGTCGGGCATGCTGTCTGGCGCGACAAACGAGCCCTCGTCGGGATCGACCAGGTGCTGCAGGCCCTCGGCTTCGGCCGCCGCGGCCATCAGCTCGGCATAGTCGAACTCCCGGCCGTTCTGCAGCCAGTACCGCCGGCAGCTCTGCAGCATCCACAACCCCATCACGTTTTTCAGCAACCGGGTTGTGCCACCGACACCCCCTTCGTTGGAGAAATTCAGGCGCATCGCGTCGGGCGTCAGCACGGGCGCGTCGAGCTCGATACCGACGAGCGACCAGGTGCCCGAGCTGATGAAGGCCGTGCCGTCGCGCGCGGTGATGGCGGCGACGGCCGACGCCGTGTCGTGCGATGCCGACGCAACGACCGGCGTGCCGGCAAGCGACGCGTGCGGCGAGACGCGCGGCAGCAGCGGTCCGACAATCGATCCCGCTTCGACCATCGGCGGAGCGATGTGGGGCGGCAGATCGAGCTGCGTCATCAGCGCCGTGGCCCAGGTCCGCGCCCTGGCGTCGACGAGCTGGGTTGTCGTCGCGTTCGTGAATTCGGAAACGGCACGACCGGTCAGCCACAGGTTGAACAGGTCGGGCATCATGACGAATCGATCGGCGGCCGAGAGAAGACGGGGTGTGAGCCGCCGGGCGGCTGCGAGCTGATTGATCGTGTTGATGTGCAGGAACTGGATGCCCGTGACGGCGTAAATTTCGTCCTTCCCGACCTGGCGCAGGACTTCGGCCATGGCCGTCACGTTGCGCTTGTCGCGATAGTGGTACGGATTCTGGAGCAGTTCCAACTGCTCCCCCAGCAGCGCGTAATCCACGCCCCAGGTATCGACGCCAATACCGGCGAGCGTGGTGTCGCGGAGAGCCGCAAGGCCCGCCCGCATTTCGTACCAGAGCCGGGCGGCGTCCCAGTGCAGGGAGTCGCCATACGCGACCGGATCGTTGGCGAAGCGGTGAATCTCGCGGACCGTCAGCGTGCCGGATTGCAGCTCCCCGAGCACGGCACGGCCGCTCTCGGCGCCCAGGTCGAAGGCAAGATACGTGGCCGGCTGCATCGCGACCGCATCATGCCACAACGTCCATTTGGGGTGCTATATTCTGCGGGTTGATCAACCTGCGCATCGAAGACCACAACCATACCCGCGAGGCGTCGCTCGTAGAGGACTACGAGCACCTCGGCCGTCAACTCGCGCGCCGCGGCGTCGATATCGAGGACCTGGTTCGCCTCGCGATGGCGTTCCGCGTCGCCGTTCCGTCGTGGGGCGTGGGCGCCGGCGGGACGCGCTTCGCGCGTTTCCCGGTGCCCGGCGAGCCGCGCGATGTGTTCGAGAAGCTCGAGGACTGCGAGGTCGTCTTCCAGCTGACGCGTGTGACACCCGGCATCTCGCTCCACATTCCATGGGATCGGCCCGCCGATCCGGCGACGCTGCGCGGGTTCGCCCAGGCCCGTGGCCTCTTCATCGACTCGATGAACTCGAACACCTTTCAGGATCAGCCCGACCAGCAGGCGTCGTACAAGTTCGGGAGTCTCTCGCACACCGATGCTGCCATCAGGCGTCAGGCCATCGACCATAACCTCGAGTGCCTCGACATCGGCGCGCGTCTGGGCGCGCGCTCGCATACGGTGTGGATTGGCGACGGCGGCAACTTTCCCGGACAGATTCATTTCAGGCGGGCGCTCGAGCGGTATCTGCAGAGCCTGAAAGATATCTATGCCGCGCTGCCGGAAGGCTGGCGCCTCTTTATCGAGCACAAGTTCTACGAGCCGGCGTTCTATTCGACGGTGTTGAACGACTGGGGCACGAGCTACTACTGCGCGACCCAACTGGGGCCGCGCGCGTTCTCGCTCGTCGATCTCGGCCATCATGCGCCCAACGTCAACGTCGAGCTCATCGTCGCGAGGCTCATCCAGTTTGGCAAGCTCGGCGGGTTTCACTTCAACGACAGTCAATACGGCGACGACGATCTCGATGCGGGATCGATCAAGCCGTTTCAGCTCTTCCTGATCTTCAACGAGCTCGTCGATGCCGAACGGTCGGGTGTGCCGGGATTCGATCCGGCATACATGCTGGATCAGTCGCACAACGTGACGGACCCCATCGAGTCTCTGGTCACGAGTGCCATCGAGCTGGTCCGGGGATACGTGCAGGCGCATCTGGTCGACCGCGAAGCGCTCACCGGCTATCAGGAGGCCAACGATCCCCTGATGGCTCTGCAAACCTTGAAGCAGGCGTTCACGACCGACGTGACGCCCATCCTCGCGACCGCCCGCCGGCGTGCCGGCGGCGCCATCGACCCCGTCGCGGTGTATCGAGCGAGCGGTTATCGGCAGAAAAAGACTGTCGAGCGTCCGGCTGCCGCCCGTCTCGGCGCGGGCATCGTCTGATGATTCGAAAGGCCTTTCGGATGTCGGTGCATGAAGGGCAGGAAGCGGAGTACGCGCGCCGGCACAATCCGATCTGGAAGGAGCTGGAGCAGGTGCTCGTCGATCACGGGGTGACGAGCTATTCCATCTTTCTTGATCCGGACACGCGCGATCTGTTCGCCTATGCCGAGATCGACAGCGAAGAACGGTGGCAGCAGATCGCGTCGACCGACGTGTGCCGACGGTGGTGGCGTCACATGCGCGAGATCATGCCTGCCAATGCAGACGACAGCCCGGTTTCGGGGCCGCTCGTCGAAGTGTTCCATCTGTGAATCCCCTGCTGGTTGCGCGGTCGGTTCGCAAGACGTACCCAGGCATACGCGCGCTCGACGGAGTGTCGTTTGATCTCCATGCCGGCGAAGTGCATGCGCTCGTCGGCGGGAACGGCGCCGGCAAATCGACGCTGATCAAGGTGATGTCGGGTGCGGTGGCCGCCGATTCGGGCACCGTCGAGGTTGCCGGCTCGGCTGTCGCCTCGATGACGCCCGCGGCTGCGCGGGCGCTCGGCATCGCGGTCATTCATCAGCAGCCGTCGCTCTTCGGGCATCTGACGGTCGCCGAGAACATCGCGTTCGCGCTGGAGGATCGCCGCGGATGGCGCCGCATCGACTGGGCGGCACGGCGCCGCCTCGGCACCGAGCTGTTAACGCGCGTGGGAGCGGCGATAGACCCCGAGCGGCTCGTCGAGACGCTCAGCATGCCGGAGCAGCAGCTCGTGGAGATTGCCAAGGCCATCGGCGCCGATGCGCGCGTGCTCATCATGGACGAGCCGACGGCTTCGTTGAGTGAGCGCGAGGTGGCGAGGCTGTTCGAGGCCATTCGGCGTCTCCGCTCGGACGGCGCCGGCATCATTTACATTTCCCATCGTCTCGAGGAAGTGTTCTCGCTCGCCGATCGCGTGACAGTGCTGCGCGACGGCCAGACGGTCGGCACGCACCCCCGCGAGGCGCTCACGCCGGCTGCGCTCATCAGCATGATGATCGGGCGCGAGCTGTCGACGATTTTCCCCAAGCAACGTGTCGTGCGCGACGACGTCGCGCTCGAGCTCCGTCAGATCTCCTGCGCGACCGCTGGCGTGCGCGACATCTCGCTCGCGCTTCGCAGCGGCGAGATCCTGGGATTGGCCGGCCTCGTCGGCTCGGGCAGGACGGAGCTGGCGGGAACGATCTTCGGCCTCACACCAGCAGATTCCGGAGAGCTGGTGGTTCGGGGCAAGGCCGCGATCGTGGCATCTCCCTCCGACGCGATTCGACAGGGCATCGGATATGTGCCCGAGGATCGACGGCGTCATGGTGTGGTACCGGACATGCCCGTGGACGAAAACGTGAGCCTGGCAAGCCTCGATCAGGTGGCTCACCGCGGGCTAATCGATCGTGCGTTGGAACGGAGCCAGGCGCAGGAATATGTGGAGCGGCTTCAGATCAAGGCGGCCTCTGTCGCTCAACCCGTTGAATCGCTCTCGGGTGGGAACCAGCAGAAGGTTGCGCTCGCGAAGTGGCTTGCGACCAAGCCATCGATCTTGATCCTCGATGAGCCGACGCAGGGCGTGGACGTTGGTGCCAAAGCCGAAATCCACTCGCTGATGCAGCAGATGGCTTCGCGCGGGCTGGCGATTCTGATGATTTCGTCCGAGCTTCCCGAGATTCTCGGCATGAGCGATCGTGTCGCCGTGATGCGCAACGGCACCATCGCCGGTGTGCTGGACCGGGAAGAGGCCACTCAGGAGCGCGTCATGGCGATAGCGCTGGGCCAATGCTGACGCACCACCGGCGCGAATTGGGCGTCGCGTTCGCCATTCTAGCGGTGTGCATGGTGATGGCGGCTGTCCGCCCGGCGTATTTTGCGCCCGATAACCTGAACGATCTGTTCCTGGCCACGCTGCCTGTCCTGATTGTCGCTGCCGGCATGACGCTGGTGATACTCACCGGCGAAATCGACATCTCGGTCGGATCGATCTTCGCCGTGTGCGGCGTCGTTGCGGGCGTGCTCGCCAAAGCCGGCGCGCCATTGCTGTTGGATGTCCTCGTCGTCTGCGGGCTGGGTGGACTGCTCGGCGCCCTGAGCGGATTGCTGGTTGCGTATCTCAAGCTGCCGTCGATCGTCGTCACGCTGGCGATGATGATTGCGCTGCGCGACGGGTTGCGATGGGTGACGCAGGGCGCATGGGTGCAGAACCTCCCGGCCGGCTTTCAGTGGTTCGGGCTGCCGCAGTCGGCGTTTCCTCTCGTCGCCGGGTTGCTCGCGGCGATCGTCTTCGCGGGGCTGAGCTGGGGTCTGCGCTATACAGGCGCCGGCCGTCTCCTGTATCTGACGGGATCGAATGCCGAGGCCGCCAGGCTGGCTGGAGTCGACATCGCCCGCGTGAAAATTGCGGCGTTTGGCGTACTGGGTGCGTTGACGGCGCTTGCCGCAATCCTCAATTCGGTCCGGTTCAACCAGATTCCGCCGAACGCGGGGCTCGGCCTCGAAATGAAAGTCATTGCGGCTGTCGTTGTGGGCGGGACGGCCATCACCGGGGGTAGAGGCACGCTTGTCGGCACGCTGCTCGGTGTTGTGCTGCTGGGTGCGATCGGACCCGCGCTGACATATCTGGGTGTCAGCGCGTACTGGGAGCGGGCGATCCAGGGTGCGATTATTCTGGTCGCGGTCGGCCTGAACGCGCTTCCGGCACGCGCCCGGACATCGGCGGGGGCGCTTGGTGCGGCGCGCGCATAAGCGGATCCTCGCTGCCGCGATTGCCCTCGAGGTGGCGGTCTTCTCGCTGATTGCCCCGAACTTTTTCACGACGGGCAATGTCTTCGAGATCGCCCGGCTCAACGTCGAGCTCGGGTTGCTGGCGATTGCGCTGACGCCGATTCTGATTACCGGCGGCATCGATTTGTCGGTGGGCGCGATGATGGGGCTCTCGGCGGTCTCGTTCGGGGCGGCGTGGCGCGATCTGCATCTTCCCCTTGGGCTGGCTGCAGTGGCAGCAATGGCCGTCGGCACAGCGGGCGGTGGCTTGAACGCGTTGCTCGTCTCGAAGCTGAGCCTTCCTCCGTTGATCGTGACACTCGGCACATTTGCGCTGTTTCGGGGCATCGCCGAAGGGATGACGGAGGCGGCTGTCAGCTACACCGGTTTTCCGGCGCCGTTTCTACATTTCGGGCAGGGATATCTTTGGGGCGTCATCCCGGTGCAGCTGCCGATTTTCCTGGCAGTGCTGGCGGCGTACAGCGTGCTCCTGCACCGGTCCGTGTACGGCCGATCGCTTTATGCGATCGGATTCAGCGAGGGCGGCGCGCGATATTCAGGCATTCCCGTCGGGCGACGGGTCGGGCTCGTGTATCTGCTTTCGGGGATTCTCGCGAGCGTGGCGGCCATTATCTACGTCGCGCATCTCGGGCAGGCACGATCGGATGCGGGAAATGGATACGAGCTCGACGCCATTACGGCCGTCGTGCTTGGCGGCACATCGGTGTTCGGCGGGTACGGCAGCATCGGCGGCACGGTTCTCGGGCTGCTGGCCCTGTCGGTGCTCAAGAATGGGCTGCACCTTGCCGCGCTGCCGTCGGAGCTGATCGGCGTCGTGACGGGCGTGCTGCTCGTCGCGACGATTGCGATTGATCGTGTGATCGCCATCGAAAAAACCGTGCCACTGGGGTCTGACCCCGTACTGGTTACTGGTACGGGGGTCAGACCCCAATCGATCGAAGGGGAGCTGGACGTGAAGAACAGTCAAGTTGCGATGCTGTGTGCCGCCATCCTGGGCGGCGCGCTGATTGTCTCGGCCACCAACGTGTGGCTCGTGCGATCGATCGGTCCCGATCGCGATCCGGCCGGCGCCGCAGCGGTGCGACCGGTCATTGCGATGATGCCGAAGGCGAAAGGAGATCCGTATTTCGTCAGTTGCCGGATTGGCGCAGAAGAGGCTGCGCGCGAGCTCGGTGTCGAGTTGATCTGGGACGGTCCCACCGGGCTCGATGCGGCCCGCCAGAGCGAGATGGTCGAAAACTGGATCACGCGCGGGGTCGACGTCATCGCCGTCGCCGTGGAAAACCGGGCGGCGATCTCCACGTCGCTTCGCAAGGCGCGGGAACGCGGCATTCACGTTATTACATGGGACGCCGATGCTGAGCCGGACGCACGCACGTTCTTCGTCAATCAGGCGACGGCGGAAGGTATTGGCACCGCGCTCACCGACGAAGCGGCGCGGCTTCTGGAGGGAAAAGGCGAGTTTGCGGTCATCACGGGCGCGCTGAGCGCGGCCAACCAGAACGAATGGATCAGCTTCATCAAGAAGCGCCTCGCCGAACGTCATCCGAATCTGAAGCTGGCGACCATCAGGCCGAGCGACGACGATCGCGACAAGGCGTTTGCCGAGACACAGACGATCCTGCGCGCGTTTCCGGCGGTGAAGCTGGTGATGGCGATCTCGGCGCCGGCCGTACCCGGCGCGGGCGAGGCGGTGCGCCAGGCCGGCCGCAAAGACGTGAAGGTCATCGGGCTCTCGCTCCCCAACATGAACAAGCCGTACGTGCACGACGGAACGGTGCAGACCGTGATGCTCTGGAACACGGCCAATCTCGGCTATCTGACGGTGCAGGCGGGCGCGCAGCTCGTGCAGGGGACGCTGCGGCCGGGCGCGACATCGATGAACGCGGGCCGGCTCGGGCCGATCGAGATCCGCGGATCAGAAATCATCCTCGGCCCGCCGCTGTTCTTCAGGAAGGACAACATCGATCAATTCGACTTCTGATACTGAATGCGTCCGATCCCGTTCTTTTGAACAGGAGGTTACGAGATTAAGGAGGAATGTTTTCTTGCTGAACGCGCCTGAACCACCTCATGGAAACAGAAGAACAGAAGGGTAGAAGATGCATTTGTCCTGAGTTGCTACTCAGCCTCGGGCCCGCCGCTGTTTTTCATGAAGGACAACATCGATCAATTCGATTTCTGATGCTGAACGCGTCCGAAGTTTCTCAATCTGAAGGTTACGGACTGCAGTACGAAATCGCCCGACGTCGTTGCCCGATCGGAAGATCGTCGTCCTATTTCGGAGTCGAACTCATTTCATGAAGTAGCCGCCGACGTGCCAGGTGCCGTCGGTGTCTTTCACAGCAGTTACGATCTCGATTGCCGCGGCTTTGTGCTCGAAGCTCGTGCCGAACTGGAAGACGACGTATTCGCCGTCGGGCGCACCGGGAACTGTTTTCGTGGTTGTCGCTTTTCTCAATGACCGTTCCTTGAGTATTCCCAAGGGGCCGCGAGCCGCGCTGACCAGGGCCTCCCATCGCTCCTGGCTCACCGCGTTTTTGAATCCGCTCGCTGCTGCCGTCCAGCTCTCCGCGTAGGATTCGTGGTCCACAAGCGACAACCAGGTCTCGGCAGACATCTGTGCCGCTTTCGTCTCAACGTCCTGCGCCCGAATCGCGTCGCTCGCGCAGGTCAACGCAATTGCCATCACCAACCAGGTCATCATGCGCACAACGGTCCTCCTCTCGACGTCGAACCCTTTCATCCTACGTGAGCTCGTCGCATCATCGCGCTTCGTAGTTGCCTTCGATTCGAAAATTTCCTGAGCTCCGATCTCTTGTACGGTTTCGACGCAAGTGTGTGCAGATCAAAGATCACGCCACCCCGTTGGAGGTTCGCATTTATACCTTCGCTGGATAACATCACCTGTCGCGCCCATGTCGTGTCGTTACAGAATCGACGCAATCTCGTGAAGCAAAGTTAAACTCCCGCCATCAACTTCGATCTCGAGGCGTGTGAAATGATCGCTGCGTAGACAGCGCTGCCGCAGATCGGTACACGCGCGCAATTCCATTCGACAAGTTTCCAAAGCATTCGCAGTTGCGTCCGAGGCACAGGGCTTGCTTCGTCGGTGCGGGCGCACGATGCAATGTCGTGCGACGTTCATGAAAAGAATTCCACATCATCAAGTGCGGGCGCACACAGGCAAGGAGGGGCTGTAATGCATCCAGCTACCATCGAGATCATGCACGAGCAGGTCCGAACGATTTATCGTGCGGCCACCGGTGCCGATCTTGGCGCGATCGAGCAAGTGTCCACGTCCGAGCAAGCTCCAGCCGACAGCGAGGTCGAACGCAGCTTTGCCGAGCTCGACGCGCTCGCTCGCCGAGACCCAGCGATAGGCGAGCGGGTTCCTCCCTTCTCGTTCACGCCGCTCGTGAATCTAATCGACGCCGGCTCAGATCTGATCGTTGAGATCGCCGTGTCTGGCGTCGAGGGGAGTGATGTCCACGTCGAAGCGACGGAAAATCGGCTGCGTGTTTCCGGCATCCGCCGTGGTGAGTCCGTCTCGAATGGTCGAATCTATCTTCACGCGGAAATCCCGCGCGGCCCGTTCAGCCGCGTGCTCGAATTGCCGTGCGCCGTCGACCCTGAGGCTCGAGTTGACGTCAAGAGCGGTGTTGTTCTCGTCGGCCTGCGAAAACGCTGACGAACTGGCCTTCCCCTGCAACCTGCCGGTCGAAAGACATCACAAGGAGAGTCATCATGGAAGCAATGAGTTCGAGCGATGTGACACGTCTCAATCAGGCGATCCTGACGGCCATCAGTACGCTTTCGGGCCAACCCGTGGGCGCGGGCCCCGTTGCCCAGCCCATCGGCGAGCCCGGGGAGCGCATTTCCGAGGAACTTCGCGAGCGCGTGGCGGAAGCCTTGCGTGAACGTGTCGCCGAGGGCGTGCGCGACCGTCTCGAGGACGTGGTACGCGAGCGCATCCGCGAAGCGATTCGCGAGCGCCTGGGGCCGGAACTGCGCAACGCGATACTGGAGAATGCCGCTGGGAGATTCGAACCCGAGCGTGTGGCCGAGATGGTCAGCCAGGGCGTCGGTGAGGCTGTGGAAAAGCGCGTGGCCGAGGGATTGCGGGAACGCGTGGGCGAGGCCATCCGCGATCGGGTTGGCGATGTGGTACGAACGGCCATAGCCCAGAGCCCGATTGCCGAGCAACTCGGGGCGAGCGGCGCGGAAGGGGTTGTGTCGTCGGTTCGCGACAGGATCGCGGATGCCGTGCGTGAGCGGATACAGGATGCCGCGCGCGAGCGCTTGAGAGAGGTCATTCGCGACCGTATTCGCGCTGCTGTCCGCGAGCGTTTGCGAGAGGCGGTCCAGTCCGCCGCGAAACAGGCACACGTCGGTTTCCAACTGGATAGCGAGCGCTTCATCGCGGTGCTTCGCGAATACCTGGAGGATCCGATCCGCGAGCGCATCCAGGAAGGCGTGCGCGAACGGCTGCGCGATGTGCTGCGCGAACGTCTCGAGGAGGCAGGCCGGGAACGCTTGAAGGAAGGGTTCAGAACAGCATTGGCCGAGCGGCGTCTGGCCGGCGGCAACGGCGGCCTGGTACCGGGCCGTTTCGGTGAGATCGACCGCATTCAGCAACAGCTGCGCGATCGGGTCGGGACGGCGTTGCGCGAGCAGGTGAGTGAAGCCGTGCGGGAGCGGACAGCCGACGCTGTTCGCGAGCAGGTAGAGGAGGTGCTCCGCGAACGGCTCGGAGGCGCGCTTCGTGCCGCGCTCGCCGAGCAGATGGCGTTCGGCGCCGGCCTTGACCCCGAGCGTCTCACCGATGCGATCCGTTATCGGATGACCGATGCGCTGCGCGATCGCCTCTGCGATGGCATGCGGGAAAAGATCGGCGCGGCGGTGCGAGAACGTCTGGGCGATGCGCTCCGTACCGCGGTTCGCGAGAGCGTCGGCGGTAATCCCCAGCAGACGATGGTGCACTGAGTCGATCTGCCGATGGTTGGAGGCCCCCCTATTCGGGCGGCCTCCAACCCGCTCCCTAGGGCTATCGATCAGGTCGATTTCTGAACGCGCCTGATCCTTTCCTTGAACAGGAGATTAGGAGATCAGGAGGCATACTTTCTTTCTGAACGCGCCTGAATCACGTCGTCTTGAGCAGAAGAGTAGAAGGGCAGAAAGGAAAACCAGAAAACAAGTTCTCCTAATCTCTTAATCTCCTGTTAAAAAGGGCCGTGAATCGGGCGCGTTCAGAAAAAACGCCGTCCAGGAATTTCTTACCCGACGTGAATTTTCGGCCTCAGCTCGGGATCAGGTTCGGCCTGCCGCAACACCTCACGCGTAACCGGCGCCGTGTCTCCTTCGCCGAACGCGAGGAACTTCAGCAGATACGCAATCGGATTTCCCTCGGTCCACCCGAAATACGCGTGGGGAATGCGGTGCGTCTCGTCTCGAATGAACAGCAGCAAGGCCGCAATCGCATTAGGGATGGCCGGGCTCGAGCACCGCAGCACGTGATGTCCGCCGACATCCGCGCCCGTGACTGTCAGGACCTCGCTGAAGAGCGAGGCGTCCGACGGCTTCACCTCCAGGAACAGCACGCGCGTGCCAGGGGGCAGGTGGTGCGATTCCCGCGCGTCTCGCAGCTTGCGCGCGTACTCCTGCGGAAGTCCCGTATCGGGGCGGTTCGCGATGAGCCGGACGGGCGCATCGCCGGCTTCGCTCAGAAATCGATTGGCGATCGAATCGGGTTGAACGCCCTGGACGCGCAGTTCGGTCGATCGCAGTACGCGCGAAATCAGGGACGTCACGATGATCGTGACGATGAACCAGGACGCAATCTTGACGCCGTCGGGCCGTTCCATCACGTTTCTAACGGTCGTGTAGATGAAGACGAGCGTGATGGCCGCGTATGGGATCATCAGTCGGTTGCCGGCCCGCTGGAGCGCCAGCGTCACAGCGAGAGCGGCCGACGTCATCAGCACGAGCACGCCGGTTGCGTACGCGCCGCCCTGGGCCGTGACATCGGCGTCGAAGATGACTGTAATGAGAAACCCGATGCCCGTGAACAGTGTGACGAGCGGCCGAGTGGCACGCGTCCATTCGGGGGCCATGCCGTAGCGGGGCAGATAGCGCGGCACCAGGTTCAGCAGTCCGGCCATGGCCGACGCGCCGGCAAACCACAGAATCGCGATGGTGCTGATGTCGTAGATCGTGCCGAAGACATCGCCCAGGTAGTGGTGTGCGAGATACGCAAGCGCCCGGCCCGACGCCTCGCCCCCTTCAGCGAAGGCCTCCGGCGGAATGAGCAGCGTCGTCACGGTGGAACTGGTGATGAGGAGCACGCTCATGATGAGCGCCGCCGCTCGCAGGAGCTTTTGCGTGTTGTGGATACGTCCCCGCGGCGATTCTTCCGAGTCGCCGGGCTCACCCTCGACGAGCGGCATGACGGCGACGCCGGTTTCGAACCCCGACAGGCCGAGCGCCAGTTTTGGAAAGACGAGAAGCGCAGCCACCAGCATCAGCATCGGATTGCTGTGCTGCGTCCTGAGCGCCGAGGTCCATCGGGGTAGATACTCCGGATGAAACATGATTTCGCGCAGGCCCACGGCGATGACGACCACGTTCAGTGCGATATACAGGGCGACGATGACCACGGCAAGGCCGATTGCCTCGCGGAAGCCTTTCAGGAATATGGCGCCCAGTCCTGTCAGCAGTACGAGCGTGACCGCGACCGGATGATCGATCGCGGGCGGCACGAACGGGTTGTGAATGATGTGTTCGGTCGCGTCCGCCGCCGAGAGGGTAATCGTGATGATGAAGTCGGTCGCCGCAAACCCGAGCAGTACGAGCACGAACGCTTTGCCGCGCCACCTCGGCAGGATTTCTTCGAGCATCGAAATGCTGCCCTGCCCATGCGGGCTCGCGGCGGCGACCCGGCTGTACACGGGCAGGGCGCCGACGAGCGTGAGCAATACGAGGATGAGCGTGGCGATGGGCGCCAGGGCGCCGGCGGCGAGAAAGGCGATGCCGGGCTGATAACCGAGCGTGGAGAAATAGTCCACGCCCGTCAGACACATGACCTTCCACCATGGCGCCTGATGGATCGGGTGAGCATGCGGTCCCTCTGGTTGCCGCATGCCTTGAAAGAACCAGTCACGGAAGCGTCTGCGCCGCTGCGCTGAGATCGCGTACACGGTTAACGCCGATCCTCGCGCTCGAATGCGTAGGCGAAGGCGAACGCCGCCGCCGCGGCGACGAGGCAGTCTATCTGCCATGGCAGCCACTGCATCACCCGCCACAGCAGGGGGACGACGAAGATGATGAGGAGAACGGCCGAAAGTCGAATGCCGAGCACGGCCGCGTCGAGACGAGACATGACTCCTTCCGTAGCGCCGGCGGGGTTAGCTGACGGGCTCGGACTCGGAAGTGTCCTACGGCGTTTGCCGATTCGCCCCCGGAAGCCTGCACTGCTTCCTCTGGGTCCCCCGCGCTCCGCAAAAGGTGCGGAACTTAGGCAATGCCGCCACGGTATGCCGGTTCCGTGGATGTGTCAATGGCCTTTCCGCAATTGCGCACGATTGCCCTCGCGGGTACTTCACGAATCCTGCCACTCGCGCGCGAGCAGCACGATTTCGTCCGGCAGATGACCCACAACCAGATGTTCAACGCGACTCCTCACGCTCGAATTTGTAGGCGAAGGCGAAGGCGGCGGCTGCGGCAAGCACGCAGTCGACTTGCCAGGGCAGCCACAGCATGAACTTCCAGAGTGCGGTCACGCTCGCAATCATGGCAACGATGGCAAACATTCTAAGCGTGACAATTGATGCGCGAACACGCGTGTCCATGAATGTCACCTGACGAGATGGAAGGGTACGCTCGTGACGATGGTATTGGGCTTGAACAGCAGGCCGCCCTTGATCAAGAGCGCCCGCTGATTGTGAAAGAGGTGATGCCACCAGCGGGCAGGCACGAATTCCGGCAATACCACCGTAATGTAATCGTCGGGTCGCTCAGCAGCGAGCTGCTCGATGTATTCAAGCAACGGCTCCATCAACGATCGATACGGCGATGCCAAGACGACGAGCGGCACCCCGCGGCCCCATCGTTCCCAGTCCTTGCGAATCTGTCTGGTCCCCGCCGGATCGACGTCGATGTAAATCGCCCGCACATCGGGAGACAGCGTACGCGCGTAATCGAGCGCCCCGACCACCGCCCGCTGCACCCCGCTAATGGGCACGATCACCCTGTTCTCGTGACGCTCTTCCGGTTGCCAGTCCATCAACGTCAATTGCGCCGCCACGTTGTTGTAATGCGCCCTGGTGATTTGGAACAACACAACCTGGACGGGAATCAGGAGCATGATGATCCAGGCGCCTTCGTGCGTCTTCGTGATGGCGACGACCACCAGCACGATGCCCGTCACGATTGCACCGGCGCCGCTGATGACCGCGCTGGTTCGCCACCCGGGCCCGCGAAGTTTTCCCCAATGCACGACCATTCCTGCTTGGGACAGCGTGAATGACACGAACACGCCGATCATGTACAGCGGAATCAGCGCGTGCGTGTCGCCGCGGAACAGGACGAGCAGGATGGCGGCAAGCGCGCTCAAACCCAGAATACCGTT
The DNA here is from genome assembly GCA_963782595.1 of Vicinamibacterales bacterium. Taxonomy (GTDB): domain Bacteria; phylum Acidobacteriota; class Vicinamibacteria; order Vicinamibacterales; family JAMQPK01; genus JAMQPK01. Next base: position 69,216 of record CAWAKJ010000002.1, read on the forward strand.
CGAAAAGGCGAGCCTGTCGCCCTGGTTCATGAATTGGCGGGGAAGATAGCGATCGCGGGCGAGGATCGACGCGAGGCGAGGGAAGTCAGCGTAGGCCGTATTGGCCGCCAGCACGAGAATCAGCATCGTCGCCGCCTGGACCAGGTAGTAAGGCACGCCGCGCCCGTCAAACACCCCTCGCGCCAGCTGAGACACGACTGTTTCATGCTCACTTGGAATGATGCCGTAGCGCTGTGCCAGTAATGTGATGCCGACGAACATCGTGATCGACAGCACGGCCATGATCACCATGGTTGCCGCTGCATTGCGCGCTTCCGGCGGTCTGAAGGCCGGGACGCCGTTGGACACTGCCTCCACACCGGTCATGGCCGTGCAACCGTTTGAGAACGCCCTGAGGAGGAGAAACAAGGTGAGCGGCTGGTCGAGTGATGCCATCGGTCCAACCGGCGCGATCGGTTGGACGGCACCGGTGAGTGTCTGCCACGTCCCAACGGCGATAAGGGTGAGCAGGCTGACGATGAAAAAGTAGGTCGGCGCCGCGAAAATATTTCCAGACTCGCGAATGCCGCGGAGATTGCCAAGCATCAGGATCAGCAGAAATGCCAGGGTCAGCTGAACACGGAGATCAATCCACTGCGGAAACGCAGAGGTCAGCGCCGCGACGCCCGCGGCGATGCTGACTGCAACGGTCAAAATGTAGTCGATCAGCAGCGCCGACGCGGCGACGAGGCTGGGTATTTCCCCCAGATTTTCGCGCGCGACGATGTAAGCACCACCACCGTTCGGATAGGCGTGAATGGTCTGGCGGTACGAGAAGACGACAATCGCGAGAATGCTGGCGATGACGAGCGCGATGGGCGTCGCAAACACCAGCGCGCTGACATTCACAAGTATCAGGACCCGCAGTATCTCTTCGGTCGCGTACGCAACCGACGACAGCGGATCGGACGACAGCACTGCAAGGCCGGTGACGCGGGACAGGCGTTCGTGATGCGCCAGATGCGACGGAATCGGCTCGCCGACCACGAATCGCTTAATCTGACCGAATAACCCTTCTTCAGGCATGTTCGGGCCTCGGAGAAGCCGCGCTGCTGGTTGCCCGAAATAGAAAAAGCCGCAGCGCGCTGCGGCTTTCAACCAGAAGTGCGCTTCCGTTAAGCGCCGACGGGGTTAGCTGACGGGCTCGGACTCGGAAGTGTCCTATGGCGGTTTCGCCAATTCGCCCCTGAGGTGCTTTGCACCTCTCTGGGTCCCCCGCGCTCCGCGGGTGGCGCGGAGCTTAGGCAATAGATAGACGCTACGCTCTTGAACAATGCCTGTCAATAGTCGCGGCGCGCGCGCTCATCCTGAGCCCGTTGCGGGGCGGTCTACGCATTACCGAGTAGGAGGAAAAAGGGATGTCCTGCTCGGCCACTCACGTTCGTATCAACACCGGTGTTCTCGCCGTCGCGGAGAAACGGGTCCTCGTCTGGATCGCCCCGCGCCTGCCATCTTGGATCAACTCCGACCACTTGACGCTGCTGGCGCTCGGCGCCATGGCTGGTGCGGGCATCGCGTTCTGGACCTCGCGTGTCTGGCTCCCGGCTCTTGCCCTCGTGGTAGTGGCGCTGGCGGTCAACTGGTTCGGCGACAGCCTCGACGGAACCCTCGCGCGCGTGCGCAAACACGAGCGCCCGCGCTACGGCTTCTACGTCGACCACGTCCTCGACATCGTCGGCATCACGATGCTCGTGGGCGGTATGACGCTCTCGACCTTCATGAGCCCCATCGTCGGTCTGGCATTTCTCGTCGCCTACCTGCTGGTATCGGCCGAGGTGTTTCTGGCCACCGCCGTGAAGGGAGAGTTCCGCATGTCGTTTCTAAACGTCGGCCCGACGGAACTGCGTATCCTGCTGGCCATCGGCACGCTGACGCTGTTCGTGAAGCCGACGGTGTCGATGTTCGGGTGGGGTGAGTTCCTGCTATTCGATGTCGGATTCGGTGTGGGCACCGTCGGCCTGGTGATCGCGCTCGTGGCATCCGTGGCGCGGACGACCGTCGCTCTCTATCGCGCCGAGCCGCTGCCCACGCGGGTGCAGGAGCGGCTGGCATGACGTCCAGGGTCGCTCGCATGCCATTGGCGATCGCCGCCGCGACGCTCACGATCGGTCTGGCCACAGGCGCTGCGGCGGAAACGCTCCAGGCCGGCACCGTGCACGCGTGGAAGGCGTACGTCGCGGCGACCGAGGGGCGGATCGACCGCGAGGTGCGATCGAAGGGACGGTTTCTGGTGGCCGATCACTGCCACGATGCCGTCGCTACGAGAGAGGCGCTGGCGCGGGGAACGATCGTCATCGCCAAACTGAGCACACTCGATGCCGGCGGCAGGGCCATGGACGTCCCTGACGGATTGATCCAGCACTGGCGAGGCGCCGTCTTTCTGCCTGGCGTCTCGCTCGACGCGCTGCTGACGCGGCTTCAGAACCCCAACGAGCGGGGACCACATCAGCAGGACGTGGTCGCGCTGCGCGTGATCGACCGTCAACCCGACCGGCTGAGGCTGGCGATTCGCATGACGCGCACCAAGATCGTGACCGTTACCTACGACACCGAGCACGTGATCGAGTACCGGCGCCATGGCCCTCAGCACGTGTCGAGCCGAAGCGTCAGCACGAAGATCGTCGAAATCGAAGATGCGGGCACGCCGGCTGAACGGGCGTTGCCACAAGATCAGGATCGCGGTTTCCTGTGGCGCATGAACTCGTACTGGCGCTACGAGCAGGTGGCAGGCGGGGTTATCGTTGAGCTCGAGTCGCTGACGTTGAGCCGCAGCATTCCGTTCGGTCTCGGTGCAATCGTCGAGCCCATCATCGACCGGATCGCACGCGAATCGATCGACCGGACTCTCGAAAATCTCCGTCGCACCTACGCGCGCGCGCCGGGAGGACGTGCTTAACCGAAGAAGGAGAAGATTCTCGAGAAGAGACTGCTGACGGCCACCAGTACGCCCGGAACCCGGCTTCTGCCGAGATCGTGGACGACGTGTGGCGCCGTGGGTGTACCGGCTGGCGTGGGCGTACCCGCTGTGGCGACGACACGCGGACGCTGGTCCGCGGGCGGCGTTCCGGCCATCGCATCCCAATAAAACTGCTCGAACCGCGCGGCGTGATCCGGATGACGCACGATGTGATAGGTCGGCTCCTTGCCGTCTTCCACATACGCCAGGAGCCCGGCCTGACGAAGATCGGTCAGGATGAACTTGAGATCGCGCCGATCGGTCTTCGAGAGATTCTTCGTCGGCACGTCGAACGCCCATCCCAGCGTGTGAAGCGGAAACGACTCGTCATCTTCCTGCTCGTCTCCATGCGCAAGCATGCGGGTAATCTCGAATCCGCGGTACTGGTCGCCCTGAAGGCGCCTCAGATGGTGCGCCACAAAGAGTGCCGAGCCTACGGTCGAGCGTTCGGCCGTCATGGCCTCGTCGATGGCCCGCACACCGAAGGTGGTCGAGGCGATGCCGGGCAGAAGCACGAAACGCTCGCTCATGTCCTTGTGCAGCACGCCTGAAGCGGGCGCCGCCGGCAGTGCTTTCGGTAGCGGCTCGCTGACGAAGCTCCACTGCGCGCTCGGCAGCACCGCCCATCCAAACTTGCCCTGATAGACCGACGCGAGCCGCGCATACTCGTCCGGCGACGCGCGATAGATCCTGAGCAGCCGCATCGCCTGCCGCACGCGGAAGTAGTAGGTGGGCGAGTAATCCACTTGCGTCAACGCGTCGAGCGCCTCATACACGCCGGGGCGGGAATAGGGTGTGTTCGTCCAGAAGAGCTCCGCGTAGGAGAGCCCCGTTGCGCTCATCTGGGCCGTCACGTCCGACGGCTTGATCGTGCGGCCGAAGTACGCCGACAGCAGTTTCGCCATGCGTCCGGCGCCCATGTGATACTCGGCGATCGCGAAATCCGTTTTCCCGCCAAGCCAGGCACGTCGACCACTGACGCGCCGGGCCATGGCGTCGATGGCCCGGGAAGGGATGTAGCGCTCGTCTAGGGACTTGTAGATTGGCTCCCGAACGGTTTGCACGACCCGACGGCGGTTTTTTCCCTTGCCGACCCACCGTGTCTTCTTGACGGTCTTGGTCCCGATGCGCACCTTCCTGCCGGTTGAAAGCCCGAGCTCTTTCGCAGACCCTTTGGTCATCTGCGCGATGCCCGCCGGCCCGGTCGGGCTCTTCGCCAGCGGGTCGCCGTAGCTCTCGATGAAAATCATGCCGGCCAGGATCATCGGATCCAGGTTGTACTCGCGCGCCGCGCTCTCGATAGCGCTCCAGATCTCCGGCTTGAAAATCCGCTGAGGCGCCTGCAGCGCTTCCGGATAGCGAAGAAGCGAGAAACTCGTGCTGGCCTCGAGGAGGTCGGAACGAGCGGCGACCTGTTCGATCGACAGAGTGCCACGGTCGGCGCCGAGACCGGCGTCGAGCGAATCGGCAAAGACACTAGTAGCGGTGATGATGCTAATCAGCATCACCCGCACGACGAGCTGCTTCATTCTTTCGATCCTGCGGAAAACGGGTGTGTAACTCATTGTAACGGATCTGGCTCGGAAATCCCTATTTTCCCGTGCGCCGGTGGCCCACGTAAGTCCGATCGGCAACCCTCCACGGCCTCGTTTCGTCAAAGTACGCCGGAGGGAAGCAGCGCATGCGTATTCCTGGCGTCACCTCAGTGTTCCTGATTGCCGCCGCGATGACTGTGGCAACGGGCGTTTCACGAACACAGGCTCAGACTGACCCAGCCGACGATTTGTGCGCAGACCGTCGTGAGAGCCGGCACCCGGGCCACTGCGAGATGCGCAGCGACTTTATTACCGGTCAGAGCGCGCTCGATCTCGATCCGGGGCACAACGGGAGCGTGCGCGTGAGAGGCTGGGAGCGGCCGGAGGTACGCCTCCGTTCCAGAGTTGAGGCGTATGCAGACACCCAGGCACGTGCACGCGAGATGGTCAACGCCGTGCGGGTGACGACGACCGCGGGCCGCGTGCGATCGGAGGGCGGGATGGCGCGCCGCAACGAGCATTGGGCGTCGTCCTTCTATCTGGACGTGCCGCGCAGTCTCCGACTCTCGATCAACACGCTCAACGGCGGGATTTCGCTCGAGGAATTCAATGGCGTGGCCCTGATGCGGGCGGTGAACGGCAGCATCACGCTACGGCGGGTCGGCGGCGATCTGCAAGGTCAGACGCAGAACGGCGGGCTTCGCATCGAGCTCGCAGGTCAGCGTTGGGAAGGGGCGGGGCTCGATGTCGAGACCACAAACGGAAGCGTGCGGCTCGCGCTTCCCGCCAATTACTCGGCCGAGCTCGAAACCGGAACTGTGCACGGGCGCGTGGACATCGATTTCCCGGTGTTGATTCACTCGGGCCGCCAGCGGCGCTTCACGACGACGCTCGGATCGGGCGGACCGAAGATTCGGGCGATGACGACCAACGGGAGCATCAGCGTCACGCGGGTTGCAGGGAGCCTGTAGCCGAGTCCCGCTTCGCTGCCCTTCGACACGGAGTCACGGAGCTCCCATCGACGTCGCGCCGTCGGCGCGCGCGGAGAAGAAGACAACCGAAATACAAGAGCCAGAGTCGTGTAGCTCTTGTATTTTCGGCTGTCTTCTTCTCCGTGCGTGGGCCGCGGACGCGGCGGCAAGGCGGCAGTAACTTTGGCATTCTCCTTGCTCGTGTCGGAGCAGGAGGAGTGATGAACAAAGAGAGAGGAGCGATTGGCTACATTCTTATGTGGCTGATGGGCGTGCCTGCGGGAGTGCTCTTTCTGGTATTCCTGCTGCGCGGCTGCAACTGAAAACAGAAGATCAGAAGCCTTCTGATCTTCTGATCTTCTGTTTTATTTCCCAGCCTGGTATTTGAATTCCAGTACCGACCCGGGATTGGCGAACGTCGTCACCCTGGCGCCCGACAGATCCATCGTGCGGCCCAGCCCGTTGTTGTCGGTCACGAGATAGAACGTGCGTTGGTCGCGGCCCAGCCCGATGTCGCGATAGCGATTCGCCGTCCGGAAGAGCTCTTCGTTGGAGCCCACGGCCGCCCGGCCGTCATCGCTCAGTTTCACGCGATAAACCCGCCCCATCGTCATACCGGTCTGCAGAATTGAGTTTGCCCACCCGGAAATGCCGTTTTCGCGCGCCGTGTACACCTCGAGACCGCCGGCCGCGATCGTCGCGCCACCAGACTTTTCGAAGTCGTAGTTTTCCGGGACGGTGAAGAACGTCCGGAGCGGCGGCAGGAACGTGCCTTGCCATTCTGTTTCGCGAATGCGCGGCACGGAGAGGGGAGCGCCGAATTCCTGGAATTTGAGCGACGCGCACGGCGGCACCTTGGACTGCGACCAGTTGGCAAAGACATAGCCACGATCGTCACGATAGCCGGCGATATACGGCCAGCCGTAGTTTCCACCCGCCACAATCAGGTTCAACTCATCGTCTGTTCCCGGGCCGTGCTCCGAGGAGTAGAGCAGGCCGTCAGGACCGAAACCGAGGCCCTGGGGGTTACGGTGGCCGTATGAATAAATATGACTCCGCACGCCATTCAACGGAGGGTTATCCGCCGGAATGGTGCCGTCGAGATTCAGGCGAAGAATCTTTCCTGCATACGTTGACCAGTTGCGCGCCGTCACCTCGGTGGCGGTGGGGAGGTCCTGCGACCTGATGGGGCTGCAGTAGTTCGCGAGCCAGTTGCCGCCATTGTCGCCCCGCGTCAGGTACAGTTTCTGGTCGGGACCGAAGACGAGACGTCCACCGCCGTGATCGTCATGCGCCGGGACGTCTGTGATGAGATCGAGCGGGCTGACGAGCACCTGCTTCGCGGCGTCGTAAGTGTATCGCCGCAGTTTCAATTTTCGGGAAAGCGCCTGCCCGGGGTTGGCGTCATATGTGAACGCCACATACACATAGTCGCGTCCGACGCCTTTCGCCAAATCCGGATGGAGCGCGAGGCCGAGAAGTCCCTCATGCCAGCTCTCACCGGGGTTGTAACTCTCGCTGGTGAGATCCAGCGCAGGCGTGACGGCACCGCTCGCCGGATTCACTCTGATGACGCGCCTGCCGGTTCGTTCCGACACCCACAACTGATCGTCCGGGCCCAGCACAACTTCCCACGGTGCACTCAGCCCGCTTGTGATCACGCGAAACGAGAACGCGGACTGGCCGGCGCCGATCGTCTGCAGCACGACCTGCGCGAGCGCGACGCAGAGAACAAGATGGCGAAGCATGGTTTTAGTGCTGGTGTTTGTGCTCAATCTGAACCCGTGGCTTGTCCGGCTCCTGCCTGGCATTCAGCTTGTTATTGTGCGCGTATGCCCCTGCGGTGCTGGACCGGCGTGTGCTTTCCGAGTTGACGGCAAACAGCGACATCATTCGCTCGACCGAATCACTCGCGCACAACGGGCAGGCGATCTGCTGCGATGCTTTCCGTATCAGCAGTTCGAACGGGTGCCCGCACGCGAGGCACCTGTATTCATACAGCGGCATGTTACCCCTATTTATACGATACAATCGCCGCCCGATGCGCTGCTGGAGAATAGTCGCGCCGTTGATTGCCGGGGCCCTGATCGTCGGCTGTGGCGCAAACGAGCCATCTCCAGCCCCTCCGACCGCGTCGCCCGGCGCGTTCGACTCGGATTTGGCCTTTCTCCGCCAAAACACGCAGCTCATCGTGCTCGCCGAGCCCGGCAGCGGAGCGCAGGTCGTCGTGGCGCCCGAGTATCAGGGGCGCGTCATGACCAGCACGACAGGCGGGAGCGGCGCGCCGAGCTTCGGATGGATTGGCCGGGCCGCCATCGCGTCGCATGCCAGACAGCCCCATATCAACGTCTTCGGCGGGGAAGATCGATTCTGGCTCGGTCCTGAGGGCGGGCAGTATTCCCTGTATTTCAAGAAGGGCGATCCCTTCGATCTCGAGCACTGGCAGGTGCCCGACGCGTTCGACTGGGGTAAGTGGGACGCCGCCAGCCAGACGCCGACGAGCGTGCAGTTCCGCAAGCGTTTGTCGCTCGTCAACTATTCCGGCACAGCCTTCGACATCGACGTCGATCGCACGGTGAGATTGTTGAGCGCGGCCGAGTTCGAAAAACATTTTGGGGCGTCCGCCGCATCCGGTGTGCGCATGGTCGCGTTCGAAACGGTCAACACGGTCGGGAATGCGGGGCGCGAGGCGTGGTCGCCGGCATCTGGTCTCGTGTCGGTCTGGATTCTCGGCATGTTTACGCCTTCGCCCGAGACGACGGTCGCCATTCCGTTCGAGCCGGGGCCAGAGGCGACGCTTGGAGCCGTCGTCAACGACGCGTACTTCGGGAAAGTGCCGGACGATCGATTGCGTGTGAAAGAGTCTGTGATTTTCTTCCGAGGTGACGGCCAGTATCGCAGCAAGATCGGTCTGTCGCCTGCCCGCGCGCGCTCCGTCGCCGGCAGTTATGACGCCGAGCGCCGCGTGCTGACCCTGGTGCAGTACTCACGCCCAGCCGGTGCGTCGAGATACGTCAATTCGATGTGGGAGCTTCAGCGCGAGCCCTACAAGGGCGACGTCGTCAACAGCTATAACGACGGGCCGCCCGCGCCTGGCCAGCCCCCGCTCGGCCCCTTCTACGAGCTCGAGACATCCTCTCCCGCGCTCGGCCTTGCGCCCGGGGAAGCGTTCACCCACGTGCACCGGACGGTTCACCTCGTTGGTCCCGAGGCCGATCTGGACGCCATCGCACGTGCCACGTTGCAGGTGGGTCTGGCCGACCTGGCAGGTGCGTTTCAACGGTAAGTCACTGTGCATCAAGGGTGTAGCTACTCGCGACATGTGCCAGTTCGCTAAACGCTGTGAAATGCAGCAGACATAGGGGGTCTCCGGTGGTCCCTCTGTTGCAGGTTTGTAACATTGCGATGGAGAAACGTGCACCAATTTACGACCATCATCACGCTGTGCAGTTCTATGCAGATGATGAAAGCTTGTGCACCACGGTTGCCGGGTTTCTGAGCCAGGGGTTTGTGGATGGCCATCCGGCGATTGTGATTGCAACCCGCAAGCACCGCGAGGCGATACTGGCCTGCCTTAAGAGCCGTTTCATCGACGTCGAACGAGCCCTGCAGACCGGCAGCCTGGTCGTCCTCGATGCACAGAAGACACTCGACCTGTTCATGAACGGCGACCAGCCCGATGAGGAGCGGTTCGAAAATACTGTGGGCAGACTGATATCGAGCCTGCTCGAGGGCCATGAAAGTGGCATTCAGATCCGCGCGTTCGGCGAACTGGTTGACGTCCTGTGGAAGCAGGGGCAGCCTGCGGCGGCCATCAAGCTCGAAATGCTCTGGAACAGGCTCGCGCAGCGATATGGATTCGCGCTGCTGTGCGGCTATTCGATGGGCAACTTCTACAAAGCCACGACAGGCTTCGAAGACATCTGCCGCGAGCATACTCACGTGATCGCCCCGCTCGCAGAGCCTGCCGTTCGCCGCCGCCGCGCCAGCTGATCCGGCCCGGATACGCCAACATCCCTGAACGCGTCAGCACCTGACAAAAAACAGACAGGAGATTAGGAGCTCAGGTGTGCGTCTCCTCCGCGTGGGCCGCCTTCGCGGCCCACGACGTCGATGCACGTCGCCGGCTGCCTCCTTATCTCCTGTTTTTGAATTTCGTTTGAGACCCCTCACCGCCCGGCACAAACTGACGCCATGGTACACACGCACAGACACGAAGTCAGCACGAGTGGGCAAGGTGATGCGCACGACATGACGGCTGTCGTCAGGCGCGCAGTCAAAGATGCGGGCATCGGAGATGGGCTTGCCACGGTGTTTGTGATCGGCTCGACCGCTGGTATGACGACCATCGAGTTCGAACCCGGCGCTGTGCACGATCTGAATGCCGTGTTCGAACGCCTTGCACCGCGCGGCGGCTCTTATCAACATCATCTGCGGTGGGGAGACGACAACGGCTCGAGCCACGTACGGGCGGCGTTGCTCGGACCGTCGGTCACTGTGCCGGTGAAGGAGGGAGAGTTATTGCTGGGCCCCTGGCAACAGATCGCGCTCTTCGAGTTCGACACGCAGCCGCGCCGGCGGGACGTGATCGTGCAAGTCGTCGGGGAATAAGTCCGCCTCTGCGCCTCCGCGTCTCTGCGTCGAAACCGGCAAATTTTCGCTCGACCGTGTACTATCGGGGCCTGTGGAGGCTGCATGACCGCTGGCAAACGCGCGTTACTGGTTGGACTGCTCCTTGTCGCCGGCGGAAATATCCGCACGAGCGCTCAGGCGCCACCTGCGCAGCCGCCCACGACCCCCAAGACCCTGTTCGAGCGATACACCGAGCCGATCGATCTCTACAAGAGCGGCCTGGGAACGTTTACACGGCCGATCTCCACGTCGAACAAGGACGCGCAGCTGTTTTCAGATCAGGGCTTTCAGATGATGTACGCCTTCGCCAAGCCCGAGGCGGTTCGCTCGTTCCGCGAAGCGTGGAAGCGCGATCCGGATTGTGCGATCTGCTATTGGGGCGAGGCGTGGGCGTGGGGATCCTACTTGAACGGCCCGATGAACGCCGAGGAAGCGCCGCATGCCTACGCCGCGATCCAGAAGGCGCTTACGCTGAAGGATAAGGCGAGCGTGAAAGAGCGCGCGCTCATCGACGCGATGGTGGTGCGATACGTGGAGAAGTTCGATGCGGAGAAGCGCATCGACCAGGACAGGACGTACGCCGAGGCGATTGGTAAAGTCGCCGACGCGTATCCGGACGATCTCGATATTGCCACGCTGCACGCGGACGCGCTGTTTCTTCTGGAGCCCAGGCGCGGCACGCGCGACATCAAGAGCGAGAGCGTGCAGCGGCTGCATCGCGTGCTCGAACGGATTCTGTCGAAAGACGTCCATCATCCGGGCGCGTGTCATCTGTACGTGCACGCCACCGAGTCGACAATCGTGCCCGAGCGCGCCACGGCGTGCGCCGAGTTTCTCGGCAGATCGATTCCCGGCGCCAGCCACATCAATCACATGCCTTCTCACACGTGGAACGAAGTCGGCCGGTGGGGCGACTCGGTCCGCGCGAATCTCGAGGCCTGGCACTCTGACCAGAAGGCCGCGATCGGCGAAGGGTTCGCGATTTATCCCGCGCACAATTTACACATGCTGCTCTACGCCGCCTCGATGGACGGGCAGGGCGCCATCGCCATGCAGGCGGGTAAAGACTACGCGAAGCTTACCGGCGACACTTTTTATCAGGTGCTGACGCTGGTTCGCTTCGGTCGCTTCGACGAGGTGCTGGACGTGAAAAATCGTCCCACCCATGAAGTGCTCGGCGGTCTCTGGGACTTCGCTCAGGGGTACGCGCACCTGAAAACCGGCAATGCCGATTTCGCTGGCGTGTACCTCGCTCGTGTGAAAAAGGCCGCAGACACGTCGAAGGCCTCGTTCCGCGATCACAGCGCGAAGAATCTCCTTGGTACTGTGGCTGGAATTCTGGAAGGGGAAATGCTACTTGCGGCCAGCAACAGAGATGCGGCGATCGCGGCGTTCGAACGGGCCGTCGCACTCGAGGACGAGCTCGGCTACGACGAGCCGGAGCCGTTGCCGTTCGCAGCGAGGCATTGGCTGGGCGCTGCGCTGCTCGACGCGACGCGCTTTGTGGAGGCGGAGAAGGCGTATCGAGCAGAGCTACTCGACCATCCACACAACGGCTGGTCGCTGCTCGGTTTGCAGAAGGCCCTCGCGGGCCAGGGTGCCACGTCACGTGACGTGGACGACGATCTGATCAAGAGCTGGTCGCGCGCGGATACCTGGATTCGGACGTCCAGGTTCTGAACGTTGCGTTAGCCGCGCGTCACGCCTTTTTTCTTCCGCCGCTGAGGATAGCAATCTTCCAGTGGCCATCAACCAGGCGCCAGACAATCGAAAATGCTCCTGCCGGCGTCGTGCTCATTCCGTGACGGGCGCGCCCGTAGATCGTGAACGTTCCGGAAGTTTCGCCAATTGCTCCGGATTCTGTTGTTACGGACGACTCGATGATCGGCGCCAGCCTCACCTCGGAGCTCCTCAGGAACGGCAGCCATTTCGCGACGATGGCATCCGGACCGTGTGCTTCAGCCGGGACGAAGGACACGGCGTCGGCGGCGAGGAGCTGTCGAAACGTCTCCGGATCCGGCAGCATGAGCGCATGAACCAGCGCTCGTTCCGCCGTTTCGAGTGGCGGAGGCGGAACGATGGTCTGGGCGGCCAGAGGCGACGAGTGCAAGAGAAGCGCAGCGATGAAAACGCGTGCAATCACATCTTCCTCCCGAAAGTTGTCCCTGACGCAAAGCTCGATCCATCCACCCACGTAGGCAGACGTGCCGGAAATGCACATGGCCGCGGTCGATTTTTGTCAGTTCACCTGCATTTTTCGCGCATAAGTATTGTTGTTCTCGGTGCTCTCTGCGACGGATCCGCCACCGTCGGCCTGCGCCACCATGTAGTACGTGCCGGGTGCGGTGCCGGCCGGAATCGTGACCGGCGTCACACCGCCGCTCGAGGCGTTGGGCGACAGCAGACCGACGGCACGCATTTCTGCAAGCAGGACGTCAGCGGCATCGAGCGTATAGTTCGTTGAGAGGTAGTACCGGACGATCGAAGGCGAGGCGTTGCCGCCGCCTTTGTTGGTGACCGACTCTGTCACGACCGCCGTAGACCCGGCAACCACCGGCGCAATGGCACTCGAAATGTCGACGACCAGATCGGGACCCACTTTGACCGAGCGTACGCCGGTGTTGTTCCCTTCTTGAGTCTCCGGGACAGCATTGGCGCCATCTGCCTTCGCGAACAGATAGTAGAGGCCGGCCGGTGTGCCGGCCGGGGTCGTGAGTGTCGTGTTACCGATGCTGACCTCGCCGGCGGCCAGACCGCCGACCGCCCTGCTCCCGAGAAGTGTGTCGGTCGCGGAGAGGCTCGCATCGGGCGAAAGATAGAAATACGTCACCGATGGATCTACCGCGACACTGCCGGCGTTTTTCGTCTTCTCGGTGGTCACGAACGTCGCCCCGGCACCAAGCACCAACGGCGAGCTGAGGTCCGAAACGACGAGATCGCCGCCGACGCGGATCGTTGCGCGCAACGTATTGTTCGTTTCGGACGATTCGGCAACGCTATTCGCGGAATCCGCGTTTGCGATGATGTAGTACGTGCCGAGCGTGGCGTTCGCCGGTATCACGAGCGACTGTTGGCCGGACTGGGTTCCATCCGGCGCGAGGGCCCCGGTGCCGGCACTGGCCAGCACGGTATCGCCGGCATCAAGGTTGGTATTGGTGGACCAGTAGAATGCGACCGTCGACGCCGCGGCTCCGGCCGCGCCCTGGTTGTGAACCGTGTAGCTTGTCTCAATTGTCTGGCCCGGTGCCGCGATCGCCGGCATAACCAGGTTCGAGACTTCCAGGTCTGGTCCTACCCAAAACCTGCGAGCAGATGTGTTGTTCGTTTCACTGCTCTCGAGCAGCACGTCGTTGGCGTCGGCCTTCGCAATCAGATAGTACGCGCCAGGCAACAGCCCTGATGGGATAGCAACAGTCAACGAGGCTGATGAGAAGGACGCTCCTGCCGCGAGCGCGGGCACGGCCTGGAATTCGTCAAGCAGAGTATCGATGGGCTCCACGTTGGTGTTGACCGACACGTAGAAGCGCGTCGTGGAAGAATCGGCGACACCGGTTCCCTGATTCTTCGTCGTGATCGACACATTCAGAGGCGATCCGGAGAGGGCGATGCCTGGCACCGTGAACGAAGAAACAACCGCGTCCGCCGGCAGCCTGGGTGTGCCAGACGCCTCAGTGGAGTCGGCACTTTCGCCGAGGAAATTCACACCTGATACGACGTAGTAGTACGTCGTTCCGTTGGCGAGACCAGTGTCCGTGTACTGAGCTGCCTTGATGTTCGATGCCACAACCGTGTAGGGACCGCCCGGCGTGGTGCTGCGCTTCACCCGATAGCTTGTTGCGCTCACCACCATCGTCCAGCTCAACTTGATCTGCTTGTCTCCGCTGATGGCGGTCAGGTTCAACGGCGTGGCTGGAGGCTCGGAGCACGACAGAAGCGCTCTCCGGACATTGAGACGGCCTCCCGAAATCGTCGTCGTTGCCATCGACGCGACTGGATCGACCGAGTCGACCAGCGCGGTTTTCAAATTTGAAGTGTTCAGCGGGCAATTTGAAAGCGTCAGCGCGGCAGCACCGGAAACATGCGGTGTCGCCATCGACGTGCCACTCTGAAAACCATAGCCGCCGCCGCGCAGCGTCGAGAAGATATCGACGCCGGGTGCGCCAAGGTGCACGGTGTTCCTGCCGTAGTTGGAAAAAAACGCGCGTCCATCGGTGTTGTTCGTTGCCGCCACGGCGATGATGCTAGGCGCAGCGTAGCTGGCCGGGTACAGCGGAATGATGTCGTTCGGAAGACCGTTGTTGCCGGCGGCAGCGACAAACAACATCTCCTCGTCGGCGGCCGCGTTGATCTGGTCCAGCAACGCCTGCGAGAAGTCGCCGCCGCCCCAGCTGTTCGACAGGATCCGGATATTCGCGCCGCCGGAACCTGCGAAGATCTGCTTGACCTGCAATGCAAAGTCGATGGCGTCGATCGCATCGGCGACTGTCCCGCTGCCTGTCGCATCGAGGAACTTGATGCCCATCAACGATGTGATCCAGTTGACGCCTATCACGCCGGCGCCGTTGTTGCCCACGGCGCCTATCGTTCCGGCCACGTGCGTCCCATGGTTGTGGTCGTCCATGGGGTCGCACGTATGCGCAATCGCGTTGAACCCATGGGTGCCGGCCTGACACGTGATCGCGACGCCGCGGATGTTCACCGTGAACGGCGCGGGAGCAGACCAAATATTCTGCCCGAGGTCGCTGTGCGTATAGTCGATGCCGGTGTCGACCACGGCGACCACGTTTGCGGCGGAACCGATGGCAAGATCCCACGCCTCGGCCGCGCGCATGTCGGCGCCGATGGTTCCGGCGATACCGTTGATTGGTTGGCCGGTGTTCTTGAGCCCCCACAGCTTCGGAAAATGCGGGTCGCTCGGCTCCGACAGCGCCCGGACGATGTAGTTCGGCTCGACGAAGGCGATATCCGGACGTTTCGCGAGCGCGGCGAGCAACGCGGCCGCGCTTCGCGTACGCGAAAGGACGCGGATGATGCCGGTTCGGCCGACGGGCTGCATGTCCTCGGCGTTGGCCTCCGCCGCGAGTTGTCCGATCTGGGCGGGTTGCGGCGGCCCCTGAAACTTCACGAGAATCTCGCGCGCCGCGGCTTCGCGCGCGCCGATGTCTTCGACTTCGAGCCTGCCGATCCGGCGTCCTTGAGAAGACATGGACACCGACAGAAGAAGCACAGCGAGCGCCGCCACGACGACCGTTCCGCCGGGTGAAATCCGTCGCATCGGAGCCTCCGCAAAGTGTTCAGGAGTCTAGGTGAACGCCGGGGTGGGGGCGCATGCGCCGGTGCAAATTCTGTGCAACCCCTGTTTGTGGAAAAGACCCACGGGATTTGTGCTAGCAACAGAATTGGTGGGGACGATTCTGTCAGGGCAGGGACGGAAAAGGTGCGCTGGGTGCGCTAGGTGCGCTGGGTGCGCTGGGTGCAACAGGTGCGGAAGCGTTCGGGCTCACGAACCCAACGAACCTGATATTGTGTTGATCCATGAGCACACAGACCATCGGACAGCCGCCACAGTCGCTCGTGACCTGGACACTGGTCATCTATGCGCTGCATGCCTTCAGCCTGCTCACCGGTATCCTGGGTGCGGCGACCGTTGTCGGTGCATTCCTCACCGGCTGGCCGTCGATCATCGCGGTCATCCTGAATTATGTAAAACGGGGCGACACCCGCGGCACGTGGCTGGAGTCGCACTTCCGATGGCAGATCCGCACGTTCTGGTTCGGGCTGCTGTGGATCTCAATCTGCGTGCTCTTCATCGTCGTGACGTTTGGCATCGGCATCATCTTCGCCTGGTTGCCGATGGCCCTGGTGGGCGTGTGGTTCATCTACCGGGTTGTTCGCGGCTGGGTATCGTTGAGCGGTGGCCGGCCGATGTACGCGTAACGCGTGATTCACTGCTCAACGCGCTGCGGCATGTCGTCTGCGCGCTGGCTCGCTCGGAACTCGATGATGCGAAAATCGGCAAGGCCCAGCGCGACAAACGGATCTTGGTGGACGATCGCTTCGATGTCCGACCGACTCTTGCCGGCCGCCAGGATGATCCCGCCGTCGCGCGGTATTTTCCGGCCCGAGACAAGGAAATGGCCGGAGGCATAGTACTTCCTCACGTACTTCATGTGCGCCTTCATGTGCGCGTCAATGTCGGCTAGCCCTGCCTTGTAGATGAGCTCGATGACGAACATGGCGCTCTCTGGTTTACTATGTGCTCGATTCGCCTGCCAACACATATCTTGTGTCAGTGTCCAACGGAGGGCTTATGAAAGTTCGACGAATGAGCGGTGCGCTTTTGGGTAGTCTTGGAATGGCCATTGTTCTCGGGGTCAGCCACACAGGCGCTCAGACCCCATCGGCCTCGGGCCGCCCGGCGTCGGAGGTCGTGGCGAAGGTCAACCTTTCCGAAGTCGGCCTGCCTGCTGGAGCTGCGTCGGCTACGCGCTTTGTCTATGGACCGGGCAAGGTGATGGCGCCTCACACGCACACCGGACGCACGTCGATTATCACCATTGTGTCGGGGCGACTCACTGAACATCGGGGCGACGTCAAGCGCGTCTATAACGCCGGCGATGTCATTACGGTGGCCGAGGGCGCGACCCACGCCAACGAAAATGCCGGGCCGGATGACTTGATTTACGTCGAGGTGAACATCACAGGCACCGTGCCGCGCCCGGCGCCGGCGCCCGCGAAGTGACGGGCTGATTCTGTTCAGACGAATCTGACACTTCGAATACCGCCGGCCGTCACGAACACGCGGAAGGTGCCCGAATCTTCGTCGAGCGAGTCGACGAAGAAGCCGCTGCCGCTGCGAGAATAGCTGCGGGCCGAGCCAATGATCTCTGTCCCGTTCGGCAGAGGAATCGCCACGCGCCGTCCATTGGCGGGCACGACGTCCGGACCAGAAAGCTCGACATCGTCCGAGTCCCGGCGGTCGGTATCGCGCCCGAAGAAGAGGGCGTCCAGGTGGACCATCGAGACAAACTCCGAACCCTCTGCGTAGGGTGTCGGCGAGATGTGCAGGTACGGAGTCAGCGGGCTGAAGTCGTTCGTATAGCCGCGTATCAGACGTCCGTCCCGGCACTTGCCGACCACCTGCTGCCATGCGCGGTCGTCATTGCTCGTGATGCGAGCCGGGCTTCCTCCTGGAAGCGTCTGGACCGCGAAGTCGGACACCGGAAAGGGCCGCCTGAACGTGCAGGCCGCCTCCGACCGCGCAGTGGTGTCGATCGGGTGGAGGCTTTGGCACCGCACAATCTGGGCGGTACGTAGCACGGTTTTCGTCGGGCCCGAGAACTCGAGCATGACGGTCGAGCTGGGAGCCAGCTCGGCAGGAATTTCGAATCGCACACCGCCAGCCGAGAGGTCGATGACCGACACTTCGGGACCCCACTTCACACGTGCGGTTCGAAGTCCGGCCAGTTCGCTCGACGAGAAACGACGGTAGGCTCGAAGAATTGGCGCCGGGGTCTCAGCCGTGGCTGTGTGTCGACGCGTCATCGCTGTACCTTTCGTAGTACGGATCTCATCGGCGCCATGCGCGTGATTCTTCATGGGGTTCGCACCGATGTTGCAGCGCCGGGATGAGCAATTCCGCCGCGCATCGTATAATCCGCGCCATATCTCGAACGTGAAACGCACCGATGCCTTGCTTCTGCTCCTCTGGCTCCTCGCCGCAACGGCGGCATTCGGACAGGATCTGCCGGCCGGTCAGATCATCGATCGCGTCACCTGCGCCGCGGATCCGTCTCAGAGCTACGCGCTGTTCGTCCCTGCCGACTACACCCCATCCCGGTCGTGGCCGGTCATCTTCGCGTTCGATCCAGGCGCCCGCGGGCGCGTCCCGGTTGAACGGTATCGAGCCGCTGCAGAGCGATACGGATACATCGTCGTCGGGTCCAACAATTCCCGCAATGGAGGGATGGAATTCCCTCGAGTCCTGGCGGCACTGACAAATGATGTCGCGGCGCGCCTTGCCGTGAACCCCAAGCGTGTCTACCTGGCCGGCATGTCCGGTGGAGCGCGAACGGCACTCGGCGTGGCGCTGGCGTCCAAAGAGATTGCCGGCGTCATCGCGTCGAGCGCCGGATATCCGGACAGCAACATCAGAAAGTCGCTCTCGTTTCCGATCTTTGCCACCGCCGGAACAGAGGACTTCAATCATCTGGAGATGCGCAAGCTCGATCGCGCGCTGACCACGCCCCACCGCCTCGTCATCTTCGACGGCGGGCACGTGTGGTTGTCGAGCGACCTTGCGCTGCAGGCCGTCGAGTGGATGGAACTGCATGCGATGAAGGCGGGGCTCAGGCCGCGCGACGACGTTGAGGTCGATCGACAGCTGGCCGCGCGCGTGGCCGCTGCCGGCACCGGCAGCGGCAAAGACACGTTTCGCGCGCTCCAGGCGATCGCTGACGATTTTCAAGGACTGAAAGACGTGTCCACGTTTCGGCGGCGGGCAACCGAACTCGGGCGCGATAACGCCATTCGCGCGGCGCTCGACGCCGAACGGGACGACGATCGTCGAGAAGAAGTTGCGCTTCGCGAGATGGACGCGCTGGTTTCCCGTCTCGCGTCGAATGACCGGCTCGCGGTGCTGAGCCAACTTCGTCAGAAATGGATGGCGCTGTCAGCGGCGGCGAAGAATCCTGTCGACTCGATGGAACGACAGATGGCGCGGCGGGTGCTCAGTGCCTTGAGTGCCGACGGCACCACGGACGCGGACTACGCAAAAATCATCGCGGAGTACCGTGTGGGACGCCGTGGTGCTGAATGATCCTACGGCAGCGCGAACGCTCTGATTGCGGATCCGGCCGCGGTGACGATCCACTGCTTTCCATCGAGCATGTAGGTCATTGGCCCTGCGCCAGCCGGCGAGGCGCCGACCTGCGTCTGCCACAACACGCGCCCGTCCGTTGCGTTCACCGCCCGAAAGTTCCCCTCGTCGTCTGATGCGAAGACGAGTCCCGCAGCCGTTGACAACACGCCCCCGCCAAACGCAAGACCTCGCGCCGAGGGCAGCGGGTTGTATTTGACCTCCCATCTCTTCTCGCCCGTCGTCGCATCCAGCGCGCGCAGCACCATGTAACTGTCGATGTCGGCGACACGCTGCGGCCCTCTCCCCATCGTCATCGTCACTCTGTCCGGCGGCGGTTCCTTGGGAGCACCGGGCGTATAGACGGCACACGTCTCACGCGCAGTTACGAAAAACAGACGCCGCGCGGGATCGTACGACGGTGGTGGAAAGTTGGTGGCCCCACGGTGATCGGGAATGCAGGCATCCGACGAGCCCAGATCGTTCAGGATGACGAGCCGCCCGTTGGCATCCACTTCCTTCGCCCACGCGGTTTGGACGAACGGACGAGCCAGCAGCACTTTCCCGGTAGCACGTTCGAGGACGTAGAAAAACCCGTTCCGGTTGGCCGACATCACGACCTTCGTCATATCCTGTTTCAACGGTAAGGTCGCGAGCACCTGCACCTGCGCGGCATCCCAGTCGTGCAGATCGTGCGGCGTGTACTGATAGTGCCATCGCAGCTTGCCGCTATCTGCATCGAGGGCGACGAGCGAGCTCGTGTAGAGGTTGTCGCCGAGACGATCCTGCCCGTAGAACGCAGGATTCGGATTGCCCGTGCCATAGAACACGAGGTTGAGATCGGCGTCGTAGCTGCCCGCCACCCACACCCCGCCACCGCCCTTCGCCATCGCCTCGGCAGATGGCCAGGTCTGGCTGCCTGGCTCGCCCGGTGCTGGCACGGTGTAGAAGCGCCATTCTCGATTGCCTGTTCTCGCGTTGTACGCGTCGATGAATCCACGGGTTGGATACTCGGACCCGCTGACTCCGATGATCACCTTGTCTTTCACCACTAGCGGCGCCATTGTCACGGAATATCCCTTCGAGCCGTCCGCGACCGGCGTTTCCCAACGCACGCTGCCGTCTTTGACGTTCAGCGCGACGAGCCGGGCGTCGATCGTCCCCATATAGAGCGTGTCGCCGAGCACGCCGAATCCGCGATTGATGGCGCCGCAGCAATTCACCATGCCCGAGGGATACTCACGCCGGTAGGTCCACACCGGCTGACCGGTCCGGGCATCGAGGGCCCAGGCGTGCCCCGCCTGGCCGGTGACGTAGAGCCGGCCACCAAAGAACAAGGGCGTCGATTCGGTTCCACGTCCCGCGACCGGCAGAGTGGAATCGAAGACCCATCGCTCTTTCAGATTCGCGACATTACCAGGCGTAATCTGTGAAAGTGGGCTATGACGCTGGCCCGAATAGTCGCCTGAGAACGTGAGCCAATGCCCAGCATTGCTGAGCCCGGCGACAAGGTCGGACGATCGGATCGTGTCCACGCCGGTTTGTGCGTGCGTCCACACGGCGCAGACCAGGACGAATAAAACAGTGCGCAGCGCTTTCATCACGCGACCATGATACTGGCGAGTGTTAGCATAAGAGAAATGACAGCGCTCCGCGGGCGATGGGCGACGGCGGTTGCCACTGCTGCAATAGTCGGGCTCTGCGGCGCCGCCGGATTCGCCCAGCGGATCTGGTCTGGCGGGTACGGCTATACCCCTCCGCGATTTCCAACGAAGGACAGCTTCACTGGCAGCTTCAATTTCTGCCGCGCCATGTTTAACAGCAACCGCCGGGAGAAACGGGGCTGGAGCACCGATTATCCCGGGGCCGATCTCAATTTCAGCACACGGCTCCAAGAGCTCACGAAAGCGCCCGTGACCATGCGCCCGGACGCGGATGAAGGTGAGGTACCCGACTCTGTCGTCGTCCGGCTCACCGATGACCAGCTCTTCAAGTGCCCATACATCCTGATGCAAGACGCCGGTACCGCCAGCTTCAGCGCCGGGGAGGCCAGACGCCTCGGTGAATACCTGCGGAAGGGCGGCTTTCTCTTCGTATCCGACTATTGGGGTGAGCGTGCAAAAGAGCAGTTCGACGATCAAATCGGGCTCGCGCTGTCGCGGAACGAGTTTCCCATCGTCGATCTCCCGGTCAGTCATCCGATCTGGCATACGTTGTTCGATTTGAAGAAACTGCCGCAGATGCCATCAATCCAATCCTGGCGCCGCACTGGTGGCAACACCGACCGCGGCGTCACGGATCCCCTGTCGGCACGTGGCATTGCCGACAGCCATGGCCGCCTCATGGTGGTGATGATGCACAACACGGATATCCCAGACGGATGGGAGCGCGAGGGCGAGGATCCTGAGTACTTCTTCCGATTTTCACCAGATGCGTATGCGGTCGGCATCGATATCGTGTTGTACGCGATGACACACTGAGGAGGTTTGTATGTGGCGTGCTGCCCTGATAGGTCTTGGTTTCCTAACTCTCTCCGTCAGTTTGCCTGCGCAATCGCCAGACATCGACACGCCGCTGCTCGCTGCGCCGGCCAATCAACGCGAGGGCGCTACGGTCGTCAAATGGAAAGCCGATTTCACGTACGACACGTTGAGGAAGGGCACGAACCGGCTGGTTTGTTATGACCGATCGGGCCAACTGGGACAGCAGCCCTTTTCTCTGGAGTGCACCAGCATCGCGAACCTCGAGCGCGTCGCGCAGAACATGAAGTTCGAAGCGATGGGCGACAAGAAGCAGGCGATGCTCGATGCGGCTGAAAAGGATGGAACGCGCGTGAAACCCGAGTTCGGATCGGTTTTTTACAACCTGGGAGGCGCCGACCGCGAGCACACTCGAGCACACACGACCGTTGCAGTCCCCAACGCCACAGCGCAATCGTTGGGACTGCCAGATAACAATAAGATGGGCGGCGCGTGGATCATGAATGCGGGCACGTCAACGGCGCATCTCATGATTCCCGGACACTAGAACTCGATCTCAGTCAGGGCAGATGGATGATGGCCGATGGCAGAAGACGTCATCAGCCCTCTGCCGTCTGCCCTCTGCCATGACAGGTTGACACGCTCCTACCTGGCGTCTGTTGCCCGGCAGGTGACGGGCATGTCGCGGCGCCGCAGCTCGCGCACGAATGGCGCGATCGGCACGACCTGCTCGGGGGCCCATACCCCCGGACGGATCGGCATTTCGCCGCGAGCCATCAACTGCACCGCGATCGAGGGCGGCGCGCCCGTGTTGATGTCTGGCCCAATCCCGTGGCCCGCGTTGCTTCCGGCATGGCAGTCGGCAATGACCGTCACCTTCCGCCGGCCGATCGTTCCGCGCACGACCGTCCGCAACACCTCGTAGCGGACAGGTTTTCCCATCGGCAGAGGCGCCCCCTGGCGCTTGACCAGCGCAAGCAGCACATCGCGCGGCACGGTGGCATGGCCGTTCGAGGATGGGAGCGCGGCCGTGTCGGCAAGCCCAAGCTGCACGAGGAAATTCAGTTTGTCTTTGAAGTCCTTCTCGAACCCCTGCCGGAAGGTCACTTCTCGAATGCCGCGACTGCGAAACGAGAGCGGCAACGTGGCGACTTCCGAATGCAGCGTGGTGTCGACGCCGATGGTTCCGACCGGAGCAGGAAATCGGACCGAGAGATGTTCGCCGGGATCAAGAGGAGGCACCATCTTGAACTTGCCTCCCCGGAAAACGGCCGAGGGCATCGTGAACTCGTCCAGCAGCGTATCCGGCGAGTAGCCGAAGCCAAGCGGCGGCGTATTCCGGAAGCGGGTCTGATCGATGCCGCCCACCAGCACGTGGATCTCGCGCACCCGGTCGAGATCGCGCGATGCGAGCATGGCCAGGACGTTCACGATGCCGGGAGCGGACCCCATGCCGAGGATCGCCATCACGCCTTGGCGTTCGAAGTGCGGCGCCAGCTCGAGTTGCCGGCGCGTGACATGGAAGAGCCCGCCGAGATCGATGTAGTGCGCTCCGGCCTCGAGTGCGCCTTGCATCGCGTCGAGGTTGTATCGATACGGCAGCGACGCGATGGTGGCGTAGGCGCCGTCGAGCGCCCTGCGAAGGCTCTTCGGATCGGTGACGTCTACCTGCACGGCTTCGACGGGAAAGCCGCGTACGGCAGAGACGTCGCGATCAGCGATGACGACCTGTAACGTGTTCCCGCTGGTGCGCAGCAGGTCCTGCGTCGTGATGCGGCCCATGGCGCCCGCCCCGCCGAGGATGACAATTCGTGGTTTCATGCGGCATCTCGCAGACATGATTCGAGCACAGACAATCCCTCCTCGAGTTCAGCGTCGGTGATCGTGAGTGGCATCAGGGTGCGAATGACGTTGCCGTACAAGCCTGCCGAAAGAAGGAGCAGGCCTCGCCTGACGGCGAGCGCCAGCACGCGCTCTGTGCGAGCGCGATCTGGCGTGAGAGAGGTGCCATCTTCGACCAGCTCGAGCGCCCGCATCGCGCCGACTCCGCGCGCCTCGGCAATAAAAGGGTAGAGCGCGGCCATTCGGTCGAAATGCGCTGCGACCGTTGCGCCAATGGTCTCTGCGCGGTCAATCAGGCCGTCCTGCTCGATCGTTTCAATGGCGCCGAGAGCCGCCGCACACGAGACCGGGTTGCCTCCAAACGTACCGCCCAGCCCTCCGGGCTGTGCCGCATCCATGACGGTGGCACGCCCTACAACAGCCGAAAGCGGGAACCCATTCGAGAGCGATTTCGCGAGGCATATGAGATCGGGCTCGAGGCCGAAGCGCTCGCAGGCGAACATCCGGCCGGTTCGCCCGAATCCGGTCTGCACTTCGTCTGCAACGAGGAGGATGCCGTGCGCGGCGCAAAGACGTGCCAGTTCCGACAAGAACTCGTTCGGAGGCGTGATGAATCCGCCCTCGCCCATCACCGGCTCGATAATCGCGCAGGCGATGGAGTCGGGATCGACCGTACTCTTGAAAAAACGGTGCAGCTCGGCGATCGATTGCTTGACGGCGGCGTCAACCGAGGCGCCACGTGGCCGGCGAAGCACATCGGGAGCAGGGAACCGGTACACCTCGGGCGCGAAGGGCCCGAACCCGCGCCGGTACGGCGACATCTTGCTCGTGAGCGACAGCGCGAGAAGCGTTCGACCATGAAATCCAGGATCGAACGCGAGCACGGCGGGCCGGCCGGTGGCCGCACGTGCAATCTTGACGGCGTTCTCGACCGCCTCGGCCCCGCTGTTGAACAGCGCTGCCTTCGTCGCGCCGCCGATCGGAACAATCTCGCACAGCTTGCGCGCAAGGGCGACATACGGTTCGTAGGGTGCCACCATGAAGCACGCGTGCTGCAGTTTGGCCAGCTGCTCGCGAACGCGCGCAACCACGCGCGGCGCCGAGTGGCCGGCATTGAGGCACCCAATGCCGCCGGCGAAGTCGAGAAAGACGTTTCCATCGACATCGACGAGGCGCGCCCCTTCGGCACGCTCGAAGAAGAGGCCGTGCGACGCTTCGGCAATGCCAGCCGCGACATAGCGTCGCCGCTCGCCGACGAGGGCCTGGCTGCGTGGGCCGGGCAGGGGCGTACTGATTCGTATGGCCCCCTGCGCGCTGAGATGGCCGGCGCTCGTCATGGCGTCAGAACTTTCGCGCGGCATACGGGAACCAGTAGCTCTTGCGTTCCTGGATGTAGTCGATGTGCACGTGCTTCGGCTCGCGGAAGGCGTCGAGCCCTTCTTCGCCGAGCTCGCGGCCGATGCCGCTCTGCCGCATCCCTCCGAAGGGCCCTGCCTCGTTGTCGGTCAGCGGGTCGTTCACCCAGAACGTGCCGGCCTTGATTTCCTCCATCGCATGCATCACGTACCGCAGGTTGTTCGTGTAGATGTTTGCGCCGAGACCATACTGGCTGTCGTTCGCGAGCGAGATCGCCTCGTCGACGTTCTGCACACGGATAATCGCGGCCACGGGGCCGAATACCTCTTCGCGTGTCAGACAGCCGCCATGCTGCACGCGATCGAGCACGGTGGGTTCGAGGAAGTGACCGCGGTCGCACTCCGCGGGCCGTCCGCCGCCCGCCGCCAGATGCGCCCCTTCGCAGATCGCCTTGTCGATCGACTGTCTCACTCCTGCCAACGCCTTGCTCGAGATGAGCGGCCCCATGTCGGTCTCGGGCCGCCGCGGATCACCCACCACGACTTCTCGCGCCAGCTGCACGAAGCGCTCGACAAACGCGTCGGCGATGGCATCGACGACATAGAACCGTTTGGCCGAGGTGCAGACCTGCCCGGCGTTCAGATAACGCGCCCACACCGCACCACGCGCGGCGATGTCGATATCGGCATCTTCACAGACGATGAAGGGATCGATTCCGCTCGTCTCGAGATTCACTCTCTTGAGCGAGTCGGCGGCGATGCGCATGATGTGCTTGCCGGTCGCCGTCGAGCCCGTAAACGCGATCGCATCGACGTGCGGGTGCCGCACGAGGGCTTCTCCCGCCTCCGATCCGGTCCCGGTAACGATCCCGACCACCCCGGGCGGCAAGACCTCGAACGCCTGCGCCAGCCGGAGCGTGGCGAGCGGTGTCTCTTCGGCAGGTTTGATGATGACGGTATTGCCCGCGGCGAGCGCGGGCGCGACCTTCCAGGCCATCAGCAGCAACGGATAGTTGAACGGCACGATGGCGGCGACTACGCCATACGGTTCTTTGACCGTGAAATTCACCTGGTGTTCGAAACCGGGCGGGATGGAGGAGCCGCGCGAGTGCCGTCCGATCTCTGCGTAGTAGTCGAAGCAGGCGGCAGTCCACTCGACCTCATCCACGTTCTCGATCATGGGCTTGCCGCCCTCGATCGTCATCGTCTCGGCCAGCTCTCGACCCATGGCGCGCACGCACGCGGCGACCTCGTGCAGGAGCTTCGCCTTGTCGAGCCCGGGCAGACGCCGCCACTCCCGCTGTGCGGCCCGCGCATGTTCCACGGCCGCCGCCACATCGGCCTCCTGCGCGCGCGGGACCGAGGCGATTGTCTCTTCTGTGGCGGGGTTCTCGACCCGCATGGTCTCGCCGCCGCGAGCGTGCTCGTGCCGATGGTTGATCCACATGCCGAGGCCGCTCATGGTTCGATCTGCGCCAACGGTTGCGCGGTCGCCAGGGGACGCGGTTCGCGTCGTTTGTCGGGCACAAGTTGCAGATAGACGAACCGGACACCGCTGCGAAGATAGTTGTCGACCACCTGGATCACCTGCGCCTCGCGGAGCCAGAGCGGCCCTGTCTGATGCACGCGCTCTTCGATGAGCGCCGAGATGTATTCGAAGCCGGCGGCCAGTGCCCGGACGCGAACCAGTTCCAGCACCCGGGTCTCGATCTCCGCGTAGTTCTGCACCGATGGCAATGTGGCTGTTGCGTGCAGATAGAACGTGTTGTTGTCGCCGTAGCGCGGGTCCGAGGACACCCCTTCTTCGTCGTGATCCTCGAGCGCGCTTCCGACGGCGTACGCGACGAGGCGACCGCTCACGAGGTCGCGCAGTGCGATGCCAATCGCCCGGGGGTTCGAGAGCGTGGTCTCGAGCATCTCGGGAGGCAGCTGGAGCAACGACCAGCCTCCGGCCCGCATCATGTCCTGCGGATACTGTTTGCACAACCCGTAGTGCTCGGTCTCGACTTCCATGATTTGGGCTTTGTGCTCGTCGAAGTTCGCCGACGTGATCTCGACGAACTCGAGCGCGTCGAGCGAGCACTCGAACGAGCCGACGCGGATTTCCGGTCCGGGCGGCAACGGCTCTGCTCGCCCTCCCACCATGTCCTCGACGGCCGCTTTCAGGATGGCGAGTCCCTCGGCGATGGCATAGGGCTCTGTGTCGTACCGTGGATAGAAGCGCAGCGTACGTTCACCCGCCGGCAGCATCACGAGGCCACGCCGGAAGGCGCGGTCGCGCAGCACGTCGCGCCAGTCGGTCCGCGGCACGTCGAATGCGAGCATGACGCCGGCGCCGCGCACGTTCTCAATGAGGCCGGAATAGGTCTTGGCAAGCGCTTCAAGCCCGGCGCGGGCGAGCGCGCCGGTGCAGCGCACCTGTTCGAGATCAATCTTGTCGAGCATCGCCAGCAGACGCACCATGCCGACGGCGTCACCTTCCCAGGTCGTGTTGAACTTCTTCTCCTCCTGGAAGAAGGTCGCCAGTTCCTCGCTGACGAACAGCACGCCGTTCTGCGCCTTCTTTGCCCAGATGACCACGTCGGGCGGCGTCGGCAGATCGAAGAGCTCGTGCGCCCACATGCAGCCGGTGGCACCCCATCCCGTCTGGACCTCGTCGAACATCAGCGGAACGTCATAGATCGCCGTAAACAGTCGCAGCCGCTGCATGAATCGCGGCGTCGTGAGCCGGACGCCACCTTCGCCCTGAATCGGCTCGACCAGCACCGCGGCCACACGACGGCTTCGTCTGACGGTGTCTGCGCTGAGGGCGGCCCGCTGTGCCGCGATGAAAGAGGCTGCGGGCTGATCTGGCGCCGACAGGAATGCATCGATCGCGTCGAGCTCGCGGCGGAACGTCTCCTTGTTCTTCTCGGCGTGCGGAAGCCGGCCGGACACGAGCAGGTCCCACACCTGCTTGATGCTCCGTTCTTCGCGGCGCGCGGTCTCCTTCGGACGGCCGTCGAGAACGGGAAACGAGACCTGAGGCCAGTCGAAGGTGGGAAACCCCAGGCGGGCTTTCTTGCGATGCGTCACGGCGAGGCTGCCCAGCGTGCGACCGTGAAACGCACCTTCGAACGAAATCACGAAGCCGCCATCCGGTTCGCCCGACGTCTTCACGCGATTGAGGAGGACCGATTTGATCGCGTTTTCCACCGCCTCGGCGCCCGTATTCACCACGAAGTGGCGAGGCGTGCCGGCGGGAGCGACGCGATCGAGCTCGGCCTTCAGACGCAGCGACACCGCGGTCTGATATTCGGAGTGCGCATAGCGCGAGAACGCGTACGGCAGATGGTTCAGGATCGCCTCGATCACGGTCGGATCGTTCTCTCCGAATGCCTGCGTGGCGATGAGGGCGCCCATGTCGAGAAAGCGATACGGCTGTCCCTGCGGATCCCGATCGACGGTGGCTAGAAACGGACCAATCGAATGACCCGGATCGAACGCGACCGGCAGCGAACAGAACAGATTTCTCGAGGCGGCTTCGAGGGCTGCGGCCGAGGCCGGCAGCTGATCTTTGATGAGCTCATCGATCGGCCCGTCGGTTTCGAACAGTGCCTCCGGTACGTTGACGTGAATGCGGCCATCGCGGTACCGGTAATGAAGCCCGGCGAGCCGCTCGATGTTGGCAGCCACGCTGTCGCAAGCCGTTCGAAGCCGTTTCGTCAGTTTCAGCACGGGCGTCCGTCGGTGCCTTCTGGGAAACCGGTCTCCCGAGTTCCCGAAAGTCTGCCTGGAGCGGACATTTGTCAGCTTCCAGGCGGACTACTACCCGGTGATCCCGGGTAATAGAGCTGGTTTGAGCAAGACCTGCACCAGTGGGGGCCGAGGCGTACGGGAACGGACAACCGAGTTACGGTCGTAACCCGGATGTCACGTTCCGTTTACACGGAGGCGAAGGTTTGGTCACTCCGCGTCACAGTTCGACGTAATCCGCTTCGATAATGTCGTCGGGTCGTGCCCCCAGACGTTGAAGCAGCTCGGTGATGACGGCCGCCTTGTCTTCGGCGTCGCGCCGCGACCAGGTCCGCGATTTCACTTCGACGAAAAAGCCCTCGGTGGCCGGAGTCAGCAGACGATCGAGGTGCAGGTAAAACTGCACGCCGCGGTAGGCGACGAGCCAGCGTCGGCGATCCTTCTCAACCTCTTTTTCACGTGCCGGCCTGAAGTACTCGCGATAGAAGCGCGGCGAGTGCAGGGCGGGGGCAAAGAAGCGCGATCGAAACAGCAGCACCGATCCGAAGGCGTGCTCGCGCGAGGGACCGGTCAAGGTGAGCCGTGCGCGGACATTGACGACCTGGTTCTGGGCATCGAGGAATTCGTCTTCGCGATAGCGAAGGCGGCCCTGCTCGGGATCGTCGAAGAAGAAGTACGTGTCGTATTGATGGTAGTGCACCTGTCGAATGATCGCGATGTCGTCGCTTTCGAGCGCGTCGAGGACCGACGTTTCGGCGGCCAGGCGGGACTTGACCTGGATCTCAAAGCTCTCCTGCTCGGCGGCGCCGCCGATCGCGACGAGCTTTTGCAGCACGCTCTGCTCCCGCCGAATCAGAAAGGCGTCGATCCGCCGCGCCACTTCGTCGGCGCCTGACCGCAGGTCCGCTTCGTCGAGCGTCAGCAGCCGCCGCTCGCGCATCAGCCATCGGCCGTCGCACATCGCATCCACGACATCGGACGACTTTGCGGCATAGACCAGTTGCGAGTAGATGGCGTTCGCGTCGCGCGTGAAGCGCGGCGTCGTGTGGGGCTGATTGAGATCGACGATGATGAGGTCGGCGCGCTTCCCGGGTTCGAGAGATCCTGTGATGTCGCCGAGATGCATCGCACGGGCGCCCAGGCGGGTGGCCATGGCGAGAGCCGTGCGCGCAGGAATCGCCGTCGGATCACCGCTGACGCCCTTGGCCACGAGCGCCGCCAACCTCATCTCCTTGAACATGTCGAGATCGTTGTTCGACGCGGGGCCGTCGGTGCCAATCCCGACATTGAGGCCGAGCTCGAGCATCTTCGCAACCGGCGCGATGCCGGACCCGAGCTTCAGATTGCTGGCGGGGTTGTGCGCCACTCCGGCCTGTGCGTCGCGGAGTGTACGGATTTCTCCCTCGTCTATGTGGACGCAGTGCGCCGCCAGCACGCGCGCATCGAACAGCCGCTGCTTCTTCGCCCATGGGACGACCGGCATGCCGTACTCCTGGCGCGCGCGTTCGACCTCGAGCGCCGTTTCCGCCAGATGCGTGTGGAGCGGCACGTCGAACTCCGCGGCCAGCTCCGCGCACGCGCGAAAGATTTCGGCGGTGCAGGTATACGGCGCATGGGGGGCGACGGAAGGGACGATCAGCCGATGCCCGTGCCATGTCGCGATGAATGCCCGAGCCGTCAGCAGCGCGTCTTCGTAGCTGGCCGCGTCCGGCGTCGGAAATTTCAGCACGGTTTGGGCGCAGAGTGCGCGGAGCCCCGCCGATGCCGTCGCCTCGGCGACCGCGCCCTCGAAGTAGTACATGTCGGCAAAGCAGGTCGTGCCCGAGCGGATCATCTCGGCACACGCCAGCTTCGTCCCGAGGGCGACGAACTCCGGGCGCACGAACTCGCGCTCGACGGGCATCATGTACCCCATGAGCCAGACGTCGAGACGCAGGTCGTCCGCCAGACCACGCAGCAGCGTCATGGGCGCGTGCGTGTGGGCGTTGACGAGACCAGGCATAACGACCCGCCCCCGGCAGTCGACGCGCTCGGCCGGGTCGAAGTCGCCGGCGAGGTCGCCGACTGCGACGATCCCATTGCCGGTAATGGCGATCGAGCCCTGATCGTGAACGCTGAATTGCTCGTCCATCGTCACGATGAGGGCGTTTGTGAGGAGAAGGTCGCAAGGCTGCGGCATGTGCAGGGACTACCATCCTCGCATGTGAGAACTGCAAAAGGAACAGGTTCGGCACGTATCTGTAATCGAGGGATTGGCGGTGCCACCTAAATACGTGATTTGGACCGCCCATGCATTGGCAAGCCTGCTGCATCCCGAACAGGGCATGAAGCGGCTGATTGCGCTTGCTGTCGGACTTGCGGCTGTCCTGCTCCTGCTTTCGGCGATCGCCTTTCGAACCGTCGAACCTAAGGTGCATCTCGTGCCGCTCGAAGCTCCGCCTGAGCTGATGCGGTCTCTTCAGGGTTATTACCAGCGGGAACTCGCGCTGAATGTCGACATCCTCCCGGCGGTTCAGATCACATCACGCGTCTGGAACGAGCAGCGCGGCCAGGTCATCGCGGAGCGCGTCGCCGAGTTGATTGACGCTGCATTTCGGGAGTCGACC
Organism: Vicinamibacterales bacterium; assembly: GCA_963782595.1. Classification (GTDB taxonomy): domain Bacteria; phylum Acidobacteriota; class Vicinamibacteria; order Vicinamibacterales; family JAMQPK01; genus JAMQPK01. Next base: position 100,224 of record CAWAKJ010000002.1, read on the forward strand.
TCGCAGAACGCCATCATCATCGGTATTACCGGTCGGGATCTCTATATCGAGAATCGAGCGTGGCAGTTCGCGTTCTCATCGAGACATGGCGGACGGAGGGCGATTGTCTCGTATGCGCGAATGGGCCTGTCTCCTCATGGACGCGCCGATGCCGATCTCGTCGAGTCGCGGGTGAGGAAGATGGTGACGCGCAACATCGGAGTCATGCGCTACCGGCTTCCGTTGTCGCCGGAGAGAGACCACCTGATGTACGAGAGCATTCTCGGTCTCGATGACCTCGACTTCATCAGCGAAGACCTTCATCGAGCGGGATTTCCTGGCGCGACGCCGCGGCCAAGCCGCGAGAACGGTCCTGAGACACTACAGACGTGGAATCGCCCGGAGGCGAACTGAAGACTGGTTACGACGTCAGGCCCGCGAGCCAGGTCTGAGCGTCTGATAGAGAGCGAAATACGCCCACTTCCTGACGGCCTTCGGCAGCGGAGTAGGACTGGTACATCCGGCTCAGGCCGAACGTGCCTGGATCGGTGGAGATAAACGCCACAGGACCCATCGGAGACTTTTGCGCTTCACCAGCCGCGTAGGCGGCAAGCTGCCTGATTTCGTCATGCGAGCAACTTATGGTCCCCGCTGACACATCGAACAGAAATGCACAATGGCGCTGTTCGCCCACTCGGCTGGCAATCAGGACATTCCACACGTCGTGCATCGACATCTCACCTGAGACGATCATCAGGACTTGATTCGGCTCCCGGTGGTCGACAATTGAAATAGGCATTACGTAGGGTTCCTCGAAATCAGAACGGCGACTGGTTCCGTCGGCCGAACCACAGGCACTGGCAAGATGGCTTCGAGTCGTGTCCCGGCGCCCGGTTCAGAGTGTATTGCTATTGTCCCACCGATCGATTCCATGCGCTCGCGCATACTGACCAGCCCGAGGCCTTTGCCCCACACGGACTCGACATCGAATCCCGTGCCGTCATCGACGATGGTCAGGGTCAGTGTGGCATCACTGCCTTTCAAGTGTACTGACACATCACGGGCACCGCTGTGCTTGACCGCGTTTTGCAGCGCCTCCTGCACGACGCGGAACACGCACAACGTGAGATCGTGCGGCAGCGTGGCGGCAACGTTCTCGTGCGAGAACGCGATGGAGAAGTCACCGTGTGACAATTCTCGTCGAAGTCCGTCGAGTGCGGGGACGAGGCCGACCAGCCGCAGTGACGCGGGATGGAGCCGGTGCGAAAGTTCGTGCACGCTTCTGGCGATGGATTGCGCCCGTTCCAGCGCCTCACGCGCGAGCGTCTCGGCATGACCATCCCGATCCTGGCCCATACCGCTCAGCAGCTTCAGATCTGTTGCCAGCACCGCCATCTGCTGACTAAGGTCGTCGTGCAGTTCGCGTGCGATGCGCGAGCGCTCGGCCTCTTGTGAGATCAGCAGTCGTCCGCCAAGGTCACTAATCCGTGCGTAGCTCTTGTGCAGCTCAGCCTGATTGCGATGGACCTGCTCCTCGGCCCGTCGTCGTCTTGCCGCTTGAACAAGGAGCCCCGCGATGAGCGCCGTCTGTGCCAGGAGAAGCGCGCCGGCGCCCAGAATGTAAAGCTTGTAGCGTTCCCAGATGCTGAACTCTCGAAATCTTACGACAGTACCGTTGGGGACCCGTGCTTCGCTGATACCCCATCGCCGAAGCTGGCGCCAGTCGACCTGGTTGCTCTTCAGATCGATCCCGGAAATCGGGATCTGGTCGGCTCGTTCACCGTGCAAGACCCGCAGGGCCAGACGGGCAGCGGCGACAATCTCTGCCTCCTGATTCTGCAGGCTGCCACCTACCACGCCATGGTCCATTGCGGAGTCGACCCAGGAATAGATCGGCCGGTTCGCGAGATGCGAGATACGGTCCAGATACTCCACCGGCTGGAAGAGCTCACCACTGCCGTCTCGATAGACGAGAAGGTAATAGACGATGGAGCGTTCCGGCAGAGTCGCCAATCGCGCCCCGAGCTGGTTCGTGGGAAGGCCCGACAGGTACGTAAAGGTCAGTCGAGGTTCGAACTGGCGGAACTGCTCCCGCGCCTGGCCCTCGATCGCCCTGTCGCGGTTGGCTGCACCGCTCACGACAAAGACGTGGTCGATATCGGGCTGCAGCGCTGTCGCCAGTTTGAGGGTTTGGCCGAGTTCCACTGTGGCAGCCACGCCTGTGGAGTTCGGAATGCGCCGGGCGACCGGACGGCGTGCCAGGAAGACGACCGGCGTGTCCGGAAATAACGTGTCACGATGCTCGTTGAGGAATGCGATAGCGACGTCATGCATCGCGATCACGACATCGAACTTCTGCTCGGCGTACTTCACCTGGAGGAAATCACGGAAGCCCGCTTGGTACTCCAAGTCGGGAAATCTCCCGGCGTCGATATACTCCGAATGGTAGTCGAGACTCGCCAGACCCGCACTCAGGATGCGCGGCAGCTCGCGCTCGCCCGTGAGAGAAACGGGCGCGTCTCTCCCCGTCGAATACAGGACGAGGACCTTCTTCTGATGTTCGCTTTCCTGCGCGTGCAGACACTCAGGCACGCAGAGCGCGGCGAGGGTCACCATGCACGGCAGCCACCGATACCAGGCGCGCTTGAGTAAGTTCCTTCTCATGGGCTGACAGAGGCGGAATTATTGCACGTTACCGCGTCCCGTTGACCCTGAGCTCTTGATGGGAATCTCCATTTGGCATTATGAGATTCGCGCGGCCGTTCCTGTCGATGACGACCGTTGTTTGATACCCGCCGCGTCCCTCTACATAGGTATTCATGTTCTGCTGCCGGGCCATACCGGCTTTGTCGATCCACAAAATCTCCGGCGACCCCTCGCCGCCTCGGAATGGAACGGTTCGCCGGATGGTCCGGCCGTCCTGCACGGTTCCGGCATTCACTTCGGCATCGCCGACTCTGATCCGCACCTCGGATATCGGCCCGCCCGTCTGGTTAGTCAATGTCACCCTTGGTGGCTGAGAGTAATTCCAGAAGGCGAGTGCGACCAGTCCGCAGAGGACGAGCACCACACTCAGAACGAGACCGAGGAGAACCTTTCCCACTCGTCGAATATTCATGGTGTGGCATCCGGGCCGCCTGGCTTGCCAGCCGTAGCCCGCCTTGGCTCGTCTGGAAACATGCGAGCTGCGGCGGGCGAAGGCTGGCGCGCCCGACAGGACTCGAACCTGTGACCCTCGGCTTAGAAGGCCGATGCTCTATCCACTGAGCTACGGGCGCGTGCGCTCAAATGATGACATAAACCGACGCCACCCGAGTCGCTATCGCTCCGTCTCCTGAAGTGGACTTCGCAATCGTTCCACTCGGGACTCAGACGCGGCGTCCGGCAGCTCGAGCTGGAAGGTCGCGCCTTGCCCGCTGCTGTGCACCAGACGCAACCGCCCGCCATGCGACTCGACGATCGATCGGCTGATCGAGAGCCCCATGCCCATGCCATCGGCCTTGGTGGTGAAAAACGGGAGGAACATCCGCCTCTGGATTGCCTCAGTCACGCCTCGCCCCGAATCGGCCACGCTGATGGTGACCCCACCAGACGTCTGGGCCGTCGTGATGGCCAGAAGCCGCGAATCCGTTTCGTTGTCGTGCATGGCGTCCACGCCATTGAGAATCAGGTTCAGCAGCACCTGTTGCAACTGGATGCGATCGCCCATCACTCCTGTCAAGGGTGACGCAAGATCGAGACGCAGACGAATGCCTCTCCCTCGAAGCATGCGGTCGCTCAGCGTCACGACATCGTTGACGATATCGTTGACGCACACGAGGCCCTTCCGGAGAGGGGCGTGCGAGAACATGCCGCGGATGCGCCTGATGATGTTGGCCGCCCGCGCGACGTCCGACGCGATGTCCTGCAGGACTTCCCGTACAGCCATCGCGGCCTGGGGGCGATCGACCTCTTTCAGGCAGATCTGCGTATTCATCATGATCGCCGAAATCGGTTGATTCACTTCGTGCGCGATGCCCGCCGCCATTTCTCCCAGCGCGCGCATCCGGACCGCACTGGCCAGCTCGGTCTGTGCATGATGCAGGTGCTCCTCCGATTGATGGCGTGCGGTCACGTCGCGCACGATGGTCATGATGGTGTCGTTGTCGCAGTGAAGCATGCGTGCTTCGTAGTGGCGCTCACCATCAGGCAGGGGAATGGAGTACTCGCAGACGACCGGCTCGTCGGACGCCGCGGCTTCGCCGAGCGATCGCTCGAACCGATCCGCGAGCTCGTGAGGAAAGATGTCTCTGATGCGTTTTCCGAGAAACTGCGCGGGCTGCACGAAGAGATCGCGAGGATCCTTCGCGTAATAGTCCAGATAGACGCCCTCTGGAGACAGGATGAACATGAGATCGGGCATGGTGCGCAGGATGGCGGTGTTGCGCGCCTCGCTGGTACGCAGGGCCGACTCGGCGCGTGCGCGCCGTTTTTTCAGAACCAGCAGGAACCCGATCGTCAGGAACTGTGCCGACACCACGCCCGTCGCGGCGAGCGCGTAGCGCCCGTATTCCGCCCACAGACCGTGGGGACGAAACAACACGATGCTTCCCTGGGGCAGGCGGCTCTCCGCAATGCCCCATCTCTTCATCTGCCGCCAGTCGAACATGGGCACGAATGCCGCCGGCACCGGCGGAATGTCGGCGACGCTCGCTCCCTCGGCCACTCGGATGGCGATGTGTGCCACTTTCTTCGCGTTTTCGCGGAAGTCGGAAACATACCCACCCAGCACGCCCTGGCCCATATGCGCATCGACGATCGAGTAGACGGGCGCTCGCGATGCGCGAAGGATCTCCGTGAGACCCTGAAGCGGGCTCAAAGCCTCGGTTGGCGTTCGGAGATGCTGCCGGACGTAAACCACGGCGGAGCCGGCCGGTGCCTGGCTGACAATCGTGACGACGTTGGCCAGCGCACGGTCCCGCAGATATGTCAGCCTTACTCGCCGTGAGAGCGCTTGAGACTGTCTCCGCAGCTCGCTCTCGAGGATGCCTGCGTTCTGGAACATGCCATCAACGACGATAATCTCGCGAAGATCGGGTTGCAGGCGATCAATGAGGGCAAGTTCATTTCCCGTGATGCCTGTGGCTGCAACACCTGTCATCCGAACCGCGCCGCCGGAAGCGGCCCGCCGCGTGACGAGATACACGACAGGAGCGTCGCCGAAAAGTCCCTTTCCCTCGGTTTGTAGAAAACTCACGACCGAGTCGGTGACCGCGATCACCACGTCAAGATCCCGGCCCGCGTACTTACTCCCGAGATAGCTTCGCATCGACACAAGGTGCGCTTCACCAAAGCGGTCACCTTCGAGCGATTCGATGTACAGCTCCGCCGAAGGATCAGCGTCGCGAAGGGCGGCAATGAGGCTGGCGTCGAGCGTCGTGCGAAACAGTGCATCGACACCAAACCAGTGCAGAATCAGGATGCGCTTTGGCTGAGGGCCCGCAAATGCGCGCGGCGCCATCACGAGCACCAGAAGGACGAGAAGGCACGAGCGGGCTTTCATCAGGACATCGCAGCGAAGGCGATCACTTCCTTCAAGGAGGAAAAAAGTAGTCTGATGCCGGCCGCGGCCTGACGGAATAGGACTTTGGTCGTACTGGAGGGATTGCAACAAGAATGGGGTTTCTGCTTTATGTACTTTTCTCTGACAGTCGCTGGCACTTAGAATGACGAGCCTTGGCCGTGTCCGTGATGACGCCGCACTCGCTGGTCGCCGAGAATCCGACAGTCCACGTCGTCGATGACGATGAAGGTGTGCGGAGGGCGTTAGGGCGGCTGCTCACAGTGTCGGGCTATGCGGTTCGCGACTATTCCAGTGCATCATCGTTTCTCAACGAGCTGGATCGCGACAGCCATGGCTGCCTGTTGCTCGACTTTCGCATGCCCGATCTGTCGGGCCTCGACGTGTTCAAGGCGCTGAACACAGTCACTCCCGCCCTGCCGGTGATCCTGATCACAGGCTACGGCGATATCGACCTCAGCGTGAAAGTCATGCGGTTAGGAGCCGTCGATTTTCTCACGAAGCCCTTCGAAGAGGAGCGGCTCCTGCTGTCGATTCGGACGGCGATTGGTCTGAGCATCGAGCGGCATCGCGACCATCAGGAGCGGAGCGGACTCCAGAAGCGTTATGACAGGCTCACGAAGCGTGAGCGCGAAGTGTGCGACCTTGTCGGGACGGGACTCCTGAACAAGCAGGTCGCGTCCCGTCTTGGCATTGCGGAAAAGACGATCAAAATTCATCGGGCTCGTGTCATGGCGAAGCTCGATGTCAAATCGGTCGCCGAACTGGTCCGGTTCGTCGATCGCCTTCACCTGGCGGCTCGGGCCCGCTGACGCGAGCGAAGCCAGTCGTATTGACCGTGCGAACGCCGCCGGTGGGGTTGCGGCGCATGTTCTGCCCGTCAGCTCGAATCCACGCAATTCTCTTCGGCCTGAAGACTTCGGCGGCGCTGCCCAGTTCCTTCCACCGTGATATGGAAGAGCACCTGGGGCACGGGTTGCCATCGGTCAACGTTCCAGAATCGCGGCAGAGAGCACATGATTCGCGCACGGTGCGCGACAGAATACGCCGACTGCGACAACGGTGTCGGTACGAATAGGTGCGCTGGGTGCAACAGGTGCAATAGGTGCAATGGGTGCAATGGGTGCAATGGGTGCGAGAGGTGCGCGAACCCGACGAACCCGACGAACCTGACGAACTTCCAGTGTTAGCATTCCGCGCATGAGTAACCGGTCCATGAAGATCATCGACGTCCGCGCGACGACCGTCTCCGTTCCATTGGAGGCGCCTCTACGACATGCGAACGGCTGCCATTGGGGCCGCTTCGTTCGAACGATCGTGGAAATCGAATCCGACAACGGGCTCGTGGGTCTCGGCGAAATGGGCGGCGGAGGCGAATCTGCGGTGGCAGGTATCCGCGCGTTGAAGAGCTATCTCGTCGGCCGCGACCCCGCGCAACTCGAAGAGATGCGTTTTGTTCTCGCCAATCCGACGGCATCGCTCTACAACAACCGCACGCAGATGGCCGCCGCCATCGAGTTCGCCTGCCTGGATCTGCTCGGACAGGCGTGGGGCGTGCCGGTCTGCGACATCCTTGGCGGACGAGTTCGCGATCGTGTGACATTTGCGTCGTACGTGTTTTTTCGATATGCCGGCCGGAATGGTTCGGGTGCCATCCGCACACCCGATCAAGTGATCGACTATGCCCGGTCGCTGAAATCCGCCTGCGGCTTCACGACGCACAAGATGAAAGGGGGAGTGTTTCCTCCTGAATACGAGCTCGAGTGCTATCGTGCGCTCGCCGCCGCGTTTCCCCGCGATCGCGTCCGGTTCGATCCGAACGCAGTGTGGTCGATGGACCAGGCGGTTCGATTTGGCCGCGCCATTGGCGATCTGAACAACGACTATCTCGAAGACCCTGTATTTGGCCTCACTGGAATGCGCCACGCGCGGGAAAAACTGTCTGTCCCGCTTGCCACCAATACCGTTGTCGTGAATTTCGAGCAGCTTGCTGCCAACGTGCTTCAGCGTGCCGTGGACGTGATTCTGCTCGACACGACCTTCTGGGGTGGCGTTCGTGCGTGCGTCAAAGCGGCCAGCGTGTGTGAAACGTTCCAGCTGGGCGTCGCGGTGCATTCATCGGGGGAACTCGGCATTCAGCTCGCGACGATGTTGCACCTGGGTGCGGTCGTGCCCAATCTCTCGTTCGCCGCCGACGCGCACTATCATCATCTCGAGGACGATGTCATCGAAGGCGGCAAGTTCAAGTACCGAGAACGGAGCGATTCGCGTGCCCGTTGCGCCCGGGTTGGGTGTGCGGCTGAATCGAGACAAGCTGGCGGAATATGAGGAGCACTACCGCAGGCTTGGATCGTATCCGTACGATCAGGATCCAGGCCGACCCGGCTGGGCGCCGCTGATTCCGAACGATCGTTGGGCCGATCCCTTCGACGAGCGCGAGCCGTTCCAGACGTAGGACGGATCCGGAGGACCCTTGTACGTTGGCGTACCTGTTGCAGCTGTGAAGGTATGAGATCTGCCGCCCTGCACGGGACGGGTGGCGTGATGTGTGGCGAGCGGGATCTTGGCCGCCTGCCATACCACGTCGATGTCGCATCAGGTGGGCACGCAAGCGTCGTCAGATTCGACGAACCACCGCCGGCGAGAGACGGCGATACGTTGCATCTCACGCTCGAGGATGGGCGCATGCTCGATTGTCAGGTCCTCGACGCGTCCCCCTACTGTGCGGTCGTTGGCGAAGGGCCGTATTTCGACAGGCGGACGGCGCCCCGGTAATCTAGGGCGCATGAATCCGCGCCTTCAGAGTCAGATCGCCTTCCTTGTCGAGGCAGACAAACTGAAGTCCGTTCTCCGGCGGACGCCGCTTGTCGATAGCTCGCGCCTCGAAAACTCCGCAGAGCACTCGTGGCATCTGGTGCTCGTCATCATGGTGCTGCGCGAGTGGGGACCTGCCGGCATCGATTGGATGCGGGTAATGGAGATGGTCGCTGTGCACGATCTCGTCGAGATTGACGCGGGCGACGTGTCCGCGTATGACGTTGAGGCCCTTGCGGCCAAAGCGCACCGCGAGCGCGCGGCGGCCGATCGGATTTTTGGACTGCTTCCGCCAGACCAGTGCGATCGTTTTCGCGGGTTATGGGATGAATTCGAGGCGCAGGAGACGCCCGAAGCGCGCTTTGCGAACGCCGTCGATCGTCTGCAGCCGCTCCTCCAGAACGAGCATGCCGGAGGCGGGAGCTGGCGCGCTCAGGTGCTCGCCGATCAGCAGATCCTGGTCAGAATGGCGCCAATCGAGACCACGATGCCGGCGGTCTGGCCGCACGTCATCGAGGTCATCGAAGCGTTCTGTCAGTGCGGCATTCTCCAGCGGACGCCTGGCAGCTCGCTACTTCGAGCGCGAATCGATCCGGGAGTCACCGATATCCGTTGAGCTCGCGGCGAGCATGGCAAACACGAAAATCACGACGAATGCGACGATGACGCCGAGACCGATGTACATCCACCACATTGGTCACCCCGTTTTCTGAGCAACGCCGACTTTGTCGCGGCGACTTGTCCGCCGAAGCGCGAAGCGCGAAGGCGGAAGGCGGAACCGAATTGTTTGTGTGAAAGAGATGCTACACCAGATACACCATCAGCACGACGCCGCGTGCTGCGAGAAACGCGGCTGTCAACACGGCGAGCCACGCCGTGTGTCCCCCAATACGGATCGCCCCTTTTGAGCCGCTGCAGGCCAATCCTCGCGACCACGAAGCCAAACCCCATCAGTGCCATGCCGGTCCGAATCCAGGCAAGCAGCGTTCGTTCGGCGGCAAAATATATTCGTAGGTCCTGACCGGGCTGATCACTTACGCCCATCTCGCGAGTCTAATCTCAACCAAACTGCGTAATCGCGTGCACATCCTGCGGAAGCTCGACTAGCTAGGCGCACTCACGTAGGGCCAAAATACAGTCCCACCCCGTGAGGGCAGGGTCGGAGCAAAAGGAAGAATCGCGATACGATCGCGGACGTCGGCCGCCGATAACCTTAATAAGTCAGGCGACGCTATGCCGAAATACGGTCAACCAGTCATTTCGCGTGAGACACGGCTCCTGCTGATTACCATCGTGGTGTCAGTGTGCACGCTGTGGCTGCTCGCCCGGCTGCGTTTTCAGGATCGTCCTGTGACGGCCGCCACTGTCGCGCCTGTTCTGGCGCAACTGCGGCCCCAGTCCAGCTACGACGATCTGGCACGTTCGCTGTCGAACCTTCGGCCGGGTGTGGCCGCGACCATCGCCGCCTCCGAAGGCGGCAGGCCGGCGCTCCGAATCGGCGATGCGGTCGGTGTCGGCCTCGCCGAATCCGGTTTCGAGCTCATGCGCCTTCCCGAAGCAGACGTGCCGGCGGTGACGGCCTGGATGCCGCGCATCTTCGACTATCCGCGCTATCTCGTCGCGGCCGATCTCGTGGACGGGACGCTCTCGCTGCGTCCGGTCTTCGTCGGGTCGCTCGTACCGGTGGAGAGCCCCGTCTGGCAAGGCTCGATCTGGCGCCTCCCGCCCGGTCCCGTCCTCGCGCCCGGCACATTTGTGTTCACGACCGAAGGATTGCTCGCGGGAGTCGCGGTGCAGCATGCGGGCGTGCCTGCGCTCGTGCCCGGACATCTCGTGCTCGAAGCCGCAAACCGCCTGGGACAGGAGAGCCCGCACGTCCCGGCACAACTTGGAATCACGGTGCAGTCAACGCCGCTCGGACTCGCCATTGCCTGGGTCGATCCGGCCGGACCTGCGGCCGACGATCTGACGGCCGCGGATGTCATCGAGACGTTCAATGGACAGCGCGTCGTGTCGGCCGATGACTGGCATGCGCGGGTACGGAACGTCGCACGCGGCGACGAGGTGAAACTTCGTGTGCGCAGCGAGGGCGCGGCCCGCGAGGTTTCGATCGTGGCCGCCGCCGTAGTCGAGTCGCCCGAAGATCCGTCGCTTGGTCTTCGCATGCGACCAGCGGCCCGCGAGGGCGTCGAGGTGCTTGGCGTCGACTTGCGATCGAGGGCCGATCGCGCCGGCATACAGGCAGGCGATCTCATCACCGTCTTCGGTCCGCAGAAGGCGCCGACGCCAGCACACGTGACGCGCACGTTCGACACGCTGCCGTTCGGAGGTAAAGTCCTCGTGGCGGTGACGCGCGGAGACGGCCACCACATCGCCGTGGTCGAGAAAAACATCCGATGACCATCTGGTCCCTTCCTGCGCTGCTGCTTCTGGGCGTCGCGCTCGGGCCCAATGGCCTCAACCTGCTGACGCCGTCCGTTCTGCAGCTGCTCGACCCGCTCGTGGCTATGGCACTGGCGATGATCGGTGTCTTCGTCGGCCTCAACCTCGACACCCAGAGGCCCCGCGTGAACGCTTCGGTCGCGATCGCTGCCCTCGGCAGCGTTGCGGTCGTTCTGTCCCGGCAGGAGTCGCCCGCCACGCTGTTCCTGATCGTGCTCGCCATGGGCGGCATCGCTGTCATCGTCGCTTTTGCCGGCTGGTTGCTCATCGGGCAGACCGATTCCGAGCGCGAGCAGCAGGTGTTCGTGGTCGGCTCGCTGCTGCTCGTTGGTGGGGCGGCGGCGTATTTGTCGCTGTCGGCGCTGTTTGCGGGACTCTTCGCCGGCATTCTGTGGAACGCAGCGGGCGATCTCGCGCGTGCACGCATCGTCAGAGAGCTCGACTATTTCCAGCACCCGTTGATCGTGCTGTTGTTGCTCGTGGCGGGCGCATCCATCACGAGGTTTGTCGAGGCCGCGGTGCTTGCGCTCGTCATCCTCATCCTGCACCTCGCCGCGCGTGAAGGGCCGCGCGAACCGTCTACCGTGGCGGTCATTCCGTTGCCCCTCGTCGCCGTCGCTCTCGCGCTCGACGTGTTCAGAGGGGCGCTGGGATGATCCGGCTGGGACCGATTGCCCTCGTCGTTGCGGCGATGCTGCTCGTCCGCCAGATAGGACCTGCCGCTGGTGACGGGACCGGCGTAACCGCCGATCCGCGCGGGGCGGCCCTCGCGCTCGGGTTTACGCTCCTCGCGGCGCTCGTCGCCGGCGAATTTCTACGCCGAATCCGCATGCCGCGGCTGACCGGTTACCTGTTGTTCGGGCTGCTGATCGGTCCGTATCTGGGCAACGTGATTACCGAGTCGATGGCGCGTCAGCTGCTCACCGTGAACGGCATTGCGACGACGCTTATCGCGTTCATCGCCGGCCTGACGTTGAACATCGAACGCCTCGAGCGCCGGGTCGCAGGCGCGGGTCTCACGACCATCGTCACGCTCGGAACCGCCATGGCCGGCCTCGCGCTTCTCGCGTGGGTCGTATGGCCATGGTTACCCATTGCGCCCCAGGCGACGGGCACGGCCAAGCTCGCGATGATCGCGTTGATGGTGGTCATCGTCGTGAGTTTCTCTCCGACGATGACCGCGGCGGTCATTGCCGAAACCGGCTCGCGCGGGAAGCTGAGTGACTTCGTGCTGGCGACGGTCGTGCTCGCCGACATCGTCGTGCTCGTGCTGTTTTCCGTGTTCATGCAGCTCGCCCGCGCGACGTTCGGCGATAACGCGCCGGGCGACGTGAACATGCTGGTGCGGCTGTCGTGGGAGATTGGCGGAGCCGTTGCGTTCGGGTGCCTCGTCGGCGCGTTGTTCGCCCTTTACCTGAGGTACGTCGGCCGCGAAGTCACGCTGGCGCTGCTCGTCGTGTGTCTGTTGCTGAGCCAGGTAGGCATGAGCCAGCGCGTCGAGCCGCTGCTGGCGGCGATGGCCGCGGGCATCGTCATCGCGAATGTGGCCGTCGCGCAGGGCGAGACGCTGAAGGCCGCCATCCAGTCGGGCGCCCTCCCGCTGCTCGTCGTCTTTTTTGTCGCAATCGGGACGTCGTTGCGCCTCGACACCCTCGCTACGGCGGGGCTGGCCGCAGTGGGGCTGGCCATGGTGCGCGTCGGATTGATCTGGATTGGCGTACGAACGGGACTGCACGTGTCGGGCGTGAAAGACGAGGCGGGCGAGTACGTCTGGATGGGTCTGATTTCTCAGGCGGGCATCACGCTCGGGCTCGCGGCGGCGCTCGCGACGGAGTTTCCCACGTGGGGTGCGCAGGTGCAGATGCTGCTCGTGGCTTTGATCGCCATCGACGAGCTGGTGGGGCCGGCGCTGTTTCGTACGGGGCTCGTGCGCGCAGGCGAAATCGACGCGCATGCCCCCCGGCCTTTGCTGGTGGTCTCCAATCGTGAGCCGTACCTTCACAATGTCGACGACGGCGGACGCATCACGTGCGCCACCGCGACCGGCGGCGTCGCCGTTGCGCTCGACGCATTGATGCGCGAGCGTGGAGGGACGTGGATCGCGCACGGCGCCGGGACCGCCGACCGCCAGACAGTCGATGCGAACGACAAGATTCAAGTGCCTCCGGGAAGCCCCGCTTACGACCTGCGGCGGCTCTGGATTCCGCAGGAGGAGTTCTCGCTCTACTACGGCGGCTTCGCCAACGAGGGGCTGTGGCCTTTGTGCCATCTGGTCGACGTCCGTCCGAAGTTCCGAAGAGAGGACTGGGCGGCGTACAAGAAGGTGAACGCACAATTCGCGGCGGCGATCGATCGCGAGATGCTGGCGCCCGATACGCCGGTCTTCCTTCAGGACTATCACCTTGCCATGGCGGCGTTGTACCTGCGCCGGCGCCGGCCGCACGTGCGCACCGCGCTCTTCTGGCATATCCCCTGGCCGAATCCCGATCGGTTGCTGATGTGTCAGTGGCGCCGCGAGCTTCTCGCGGGGCTGCTCGCCAACGACCTGCTGGCGTTTCAAGTCGAGCGCGATCGCCGGAATTTTCTGCTGGCCGTCGAAGACGAGCTTGGCGCCGAGGTCGAGGCCGACGGCGCGAGCGTTCGGTTCAAGGGACGGAGCACGACCGTCGTGTCGGTCCCCATTGGAGTGGATTACGACCGCATCCAGGGCGTTGTGAGCGACGAGTTCCTCGACGCGCAGCAGGCCGAGCTGCGCCACAGGTTCGGCCTGGCCTGCGACAACATCGTGGGCGTCGGGGTCGATCGGCTCGACTACACGAAAGGCATCCCGGAACGCCTCGAAGCGATCGACCGCGTGCTCACGCGCCGCCCCGATCTGCGCGGTCGCTTCACCTTCGTGCAGGTCGGCGTGCCCTCGCGGTCCGAGCTCGAAAGTTATGGCGCGATCGAGTCGGAGATCGATCGAAAAGTGGAAGAGTTGAATGCGAAGCATGCGGTTCCGGGCGGGGCGCAGCCTATCCACTATCACAAGAAGGCGCTAGGCCTTCCGGAGCTCGTCGCGCTCTACCGCATGGCGCATTTCTGCGTCGTCAGCTCGCTTGCCGACGGCATGAACCTCGTCGCCAAGGAGTTCGTCGCGTCGCGCGACGACGAAGACGGCGTGCTCGTCCTGAGCGCGCTCGCCGGCGCAGCCGAGGAGCTGCGCGAGGCACTCATCATCAACCCCTACGACGTCGATGGATTCGCGAATGCGCTGACGCGCGCGATCGACATGGAGCCCGAAGAGCGGCGTCTCCGCATGAAAGCCATGCGGCGGATCGTGGCGGGCCGCAACGTGTTCAGCTGGGCGTCTGACATTCTCGAGGGCCTGGAGAGCCTCTGGACCAAGCCGCTCCAGTACGCGGCGCGTGCTCCGGAGGGTGCGCCCGTCTGAGGAACTCTCAGCGGCTTTCTGGCCCTTCGTTCAGTTGCTCTTCGAGGAGTGCTTCGCGGCGCACCGCCTCGCGCCATTCTGCTCTCTGACGCTCAATCGCGCGCTCCGTGTTTCTTTCCAGTCGGGCCTTTACCGACTGCAGATGAAACGCGAAGAATTTTTCTACATCGGGCATGGGCTGGCTGGGCATGCCTGTTCTGCGGGAGCAATTGGCGGACCAGTGCGCGGCCTCAATTTTGTGCGGCAAATGCGCTCTGTTGCTCGATGAAGCACGTTCGAACTTCAAGTGCTTGCATGTGATATCCACGAATCTGAACTGACGCGTTGGGGTTCGGGGAGTTCGTCGGGTTCGTCGGGTTCGTCGGGTTCGTTGGGTTCGTTCAGTTCGTAGAGTCCCCCATCGGTTCGAAAGTGAACCGATGGGGGACTCTGGTTCGTTGCGGCCTGAGAGTTGCACTACGGGACCAGAGCATGGTCCAAAACTGGTTCGATCGTGTACTTAATACGGTCAAACAGACACTTCAGCAGGTCAGGGATAGGGCACCGGTCTACCAGCGAGCGGTCGCTGAGTGGGTGCGCCGTCACCAACGAGCGGTCGCGATTTCAGCGGGCGTCCTCGTCCTTGCGTTTGTCGTTGCGATCTCGGCGGTTTTTGCGGGCTTACCCGGGCGAGACGAGTTGCGGACGCTCGGCGAAATGCCGCAGGCGACCACGCTGTACGACGTCCACAATCGCCCAGTTTTCACCATTTTCAGGGAATATCGCATCGAGGTGCCCCTCGGGCGGGTCTCGCCGCACCTGCGCAAAGCTATCGTCGCCTTCGAAGACCAGCGGTTCGAAGTCCATAGGGGATTCGACCTCATCAGGATCCTGGGTGCGGCCTGGGCCGACCTTCGAGAAGGCAGAGCGGCGCAGGGCGGAAGCACCCTCACCCAGCAACTGGCTAGGCAATCTTTTCTCAGTCGTGAAAAAAAGTTATGGCGGAAAGCCCGCGAGATTGCCCTCGCCATGCGCATCGAGAGCGTCTACTCCAAGGAGGAGATTCTCGAGCTGTATCTGAATAAGGTGTACTTCGGCGATGGCCTGTATGGCGTAGAAGCGGCAGCAAGGGGCTATTTCGGCAAGTCGGCCGCCGATCTGGACCTTTCCGAATCAGCGCTTCTGGTCGGAATGGTGAATGCTCCTTCGGTCAATGCCCCTACAGTTAGCATGTCCCGCGCCATGGCGCGCCGATCGCTGGTTCTAAAAGCGTTGTACGACCAGGGCATCATCACCGAAGACGCCTTCCAACGTGCGTCGAAGGAAAAGGTGGCGCTTCGAGATTTGCTGCGCCGGGAAGAGCCGCACGGGCAGTACTTCAAGGAGGAGGTCCGTCAGCAACTCGTCAAGCAGTTCGGATGGGAGCGACTGTCCGAAGGCGGACTCAAGGTTTTCACGACAATCGACCCGGCGATGCAGCAGGCCGCCGAAGCGAACGTCGCCAGGTCGCTTCAGCAGATCGAAGCCCGCCGGAACCAGAACCGGAAGAACCGGAACCGGAACCCCGGAACGGGGAACCCTGTTCCTGATGCTGATCAGCTCGAAGCCGCCCTGGTCGCCCTGGATCCCGCGACCGGTGAAGTTCGAGCGATGGTCGGCGGGCGCGACTTCAAGACGAGCCGGTTCAATCGAGCCACGCAGGCGTTGCGTCAACCGGGATCTGCGTTCAAGCCGTTCGTCTACGCTGCGGCACTCGAAGCCGGGTACTCTCCGTCTTCGCTGGTCACCCGGCTCGACGAGCCCATCCAGACGTTGCAGGGCGCGTGGATACCGGAAGACGAGCACTCGGTCGAACCGTCGATGACGGTGCGAACGGCGCTGCGCACATCAAGCAACCGGGCCGCTGTCCGGATGCTCGAAGAGATCGGCATCACTCAGGCGGTGACGCAGGCGCGCAAGATGGGGATGGGGAACGTGCCGAGCGTCCCGTCGCTTGCGCTCGGTTCCGGAGAGGTCACGCTGATGGCGATGACCTCGGCGTATGCGTCCTTTGCCGACCAGGGGCAGTTGAGGCCGGCGATTTTCATCCGGCGCGTCGAGGACGCCGACGGAACGGTGCTATTCGAAGTGAAGCGCGAGTCCGAGCAGGTGCTGTCGCCGCAGACCGCCTTCCTCATGACGAGCATGCTGTCGGATGTCGTGAACTACGGGACCGCGTACAAGGCGCGGCAGGAAGGCTTCACGCTGCCGGCCGCGGGCAAAACCGGAACGACCAACGACTACGTCGATGCGTGGTTCGTCGGCTTCACGCCCAACCTCGTGACCGGCGTGTGGATCGGATTCGACAAACCGCGCACGATCATCTCGAATGGGTTCGCCGGTGAGCTCGCCGTCCCGCTGTGGGCCCGTTTCATGAAGCAGGCGACAGAAAAGGACGCGCCTCAAACATTCAAGTCTCCACAAGGTTTGACGGCAGCGAATGTGTGCCGTCAGTCGGGCCAGTTGCCCGGCGCATTCTGTGATCGGGTTATCACGGAATACTTTGCTCGCGGCAGCGCCCCTACGGAGTTGTGCCAGCAGCACAATTACTACGTCGCCACATCCGGGCAGCTCGCCTCGGCACTTCCTGCCGCGGCCGTGCACGAGTCTCTGCCGCCTGGCGCGCAGCGTTCGCCGGTGGTGACCGATTCAGGTGTCTCCGGCGATCGCGGGCTCGTCATCGCCGATCAGGCCGACGATGCGCCGAAGAAGAAGCGGGGATTCTGGGGGCGTATATTCGGACGCGGTGATGAAGACAAGAACGACGAGAAGAAGGACGACAAGAAGAAGGCCAATGACTGATTCATGTCATGGCAGATGGATGATGGCAGATGGCAGACGACGTCATATGCCATCTGCCCTTTGCCCTCTGCCCTGACTGGTTCTGTCGTAGTATTCACTCGTGTCCTCGCCTTCGTACCCCAGGGTCGCGTCGTTAAAGACATCGGCGGCGTTCCGGCAACACCTCCTTCAATCCAACATCTCTCTCGAGCTCGACGACACGGTTGACGCCTCGGGTGCGCTCGCGCAGCCAATCGAGGTGGACGGCGTTCGTGTTGGCAATCGTTTCTGCATTCTGCCCATGGAGGGTTGGGACGGGACGCCTTCGGGCGAGCCCAGCGATCTCACCCGGCGCCGCTGGAGAAATTTCGGGACGAGCGGAGCAAAGCTCATGTGGGGCGGAGAAGCGGTCGCCGTGCGGCACGATGGCCGCGCCAATCCCAACCAGTTGATGATCACGCCGGCGACGCAGCAAGCCATCGGCTCGCTCCGCGAGGAGCTGGTCTCGGCGCATCGCGAGCGCTTTGGATCGAACGCCGACAGCGATCTCTATCTAGGATTGCAGATCACCCACTCGGGGCGATTCGCGCGCCCCGACACGTGGGACAAGTCGGCGCCATTTGTTGCCTGTCATCACCCCATTCTCGACAAACGCTTCGCGGCCGGCGTCCGCGTCTTCACCGATGACGAGCTCGATCGCCTGATCGACGACTACATCGGGGCCGCGCGGCTCGCCTACGATTGCGGCTTTCAGTTCGTCGATGCGAAGGCCTGCCACGGCTACCTCGGCCACGAGCTTCTCGGCGCGACGACCCGGCCGGGCAAATACGGCGGCTCGCTCGAAAACAGGATGCGGTTCATCACTCAGATCGTTCATGGCATTCGCAGTGCCGTACCCGGTCTGGGCATCGTTGTCCGCGTGTCGATTTTCGACATGGTGCCGCACCGCAAGAGCGAAAGCGGAGTCGGCGTGCCTGAGCAGACGAGCGGCCATGAGCCTGGTTTTGGCGTCATGACCGGCGAAGACATGGGCGGCGCGCTCGAGGACGGCCGCGCCCTGCTGACTCATCTCGAAGCGCTCGGCGTCCGATGGATCTGCATTTCGGCGGGCAGCCCGTACTACAACCCTCACATTCAGCGTCCTGCGTTCTTTCCGCCGCTCGACGGCTACGACCCGCCCGAGGATCCGCTTCGCGGGGTTGCCCGTCAGATCGACGCAACGGCCCGGCTGAAGGCCGAGTTTCCCGGGCTGGTCTTCGTTGGCTCCGCCTACAGTTACCTTCAGGAGTGGCTGCCGAATGTGGGCCAGTACAACGTCCGCGCCGGGCTGACCGATTTGGTCGGCCTCGGCCGCGTGGTGCTCTCGTATCCCGATCTGCCCGCCGACGTGCTGAGCGGCCGGCCCCTGCGCCGATCGGCCATCTGCCGCACCTTCAGCGACTGCACGACAGGTCCGCGCATGGGCATGGTCTCGGGGTGTTACCCCCTCGACAAGTTCTACGAGGCGCGGCCCGAGGCCGAGCGCATCCGCACCGTTCGAGTGGGTGCCCGGACTAGGGACTGAAGTCCCGTTGTCAGGGCAGAGGGCGGATGGCAGATGGCAGACGGCACTCTCTTCCATCATCCATCTGCCTTCTGCCATTTCGGGGTCCATCAAAAGTGTTGACACTTTGTACGCGAAAGGCGTAGGGTAGGCCCCAATCGACAACTGAACGATGGAGGGTGATCTATGAAAGTGCTGGCATGCGCGGCGTTCTGCCTGCTAATCGCGACCGGCGCGTACGCGCAAAGCGATCGCGGCATCATTACAGGCACAGTCGTCGATCCCGATGGCGCTGTCGTGCCCGGTGCGAGCGTGGTCGCCGAAAATCCTGAAAACGGCGCGCGGTACGAAACCGTGACAACACAGACCGGCAACTACACGCTGGCACAGCTGCCTGTCGGCTCCTACAACCTGAGCGTGGAGCTGAGTGGCTTCGGCCGGTTCCGCCAGGAGGGCATTCGCATCTTTGTCGGGCAAACCGCCCGAATCGACGCGAAGCTGCAGCTCGGCAATCTCGCGGAAGAAGTCAACGTCGTGGCCGACGCCTCGATGCTCGACACACAAAGCGCCGAGATCGCGTCGAGCGTGACGAGCGAGAACCTGAACTCGCTGCCGCTGAATTTCGGTGCGCGCGGCAATTTCGCGGCCGCGAGCATTCGCAACCCGTACTCGTTCGTGACCCTCGTGCCGGGCGGCAACATCTCGTCCTACAGCTCGCTGAAGGTCGGCGGTGCGCCCGTGAACACCTTTCAGATTCGCGTCGAAGGGATGGAAGCCAACAACCATCGTCTGATGATCCGCATCGACCAGGTGCAGCCATCTGTCGAGTCTCTCGAAGAGATGACCGTGCACACGAGCAATTTCGCGGCGGAATACGGACAAGTGGCCGGCGGCATCTTCAACCTGACCGCCAAGTCGGGCACCAATTCGCTGCGCGGCAGCCTCTTCGAGTACTACGTCAACGAGAAGTTCGGCTCCGGCATTCCGTTTACGAACGCCGGCGGCGGCAGGCTTGTCAAACCTCCCAACCGTCGCAACAACTTCGGTGGCAGCATCGGCGGGCCGGCGACTATCCCCGGTGTGTATGACGGCCGCAACCGGACGTTCTTCTTCTATACGCTCGAGCAATTCCGGCAGGTGGAGACGCGCGCCGGGTTGCTTGGCACGATGCCAACAGATCGGATGAGGAACGGCGACTTCGGCGAAGCGCTGACCGGCCGTCAGCTCGGCGTGGATCCTCTCGGACGTCCAATCATGGAGAACGCGATCTACGACCCGCGCACGACGCGCGTGTTCAACGGCCAGGTCGTGCGGGATGCGTTCCCCGGCAATGTGATCCCGAGAGAGCTGCTCGACCCGGTGGCGCTGAAGATGCAGGACTTCATTCCGAAGGCGACGCGGTCGGGACTGATCAACAACTGGGATCAGGCGTTCCCCGCCGACACGATCAAGTCGATCGCGACGTTGAAGGTTGACCACAGCTTCAACACCAAAGGGAAGCTGTCTGGGTACTACTCACGCTACTGGGGACCGCATTACAACGGATCGGACGGGTTGCCGACGCCCATTACTGCCGTGCGGCGTTTTGCGACCTCCACCCACACCATACGCGTGACCTACGACTGGACTCTCTCGCCGACGACGCTGGTGGACACCCGCGTCGGATATGTGCGCCACTGGAATCCCGATTTCGGCTTGCCCGAAGTGCGCGAGTTCGATCCGGTGGCCAACCTCGGACTCCGCGGGGCGGTGAACGGCATCGGGTTCCCCGTCGTCAACAGCATGTTCACGCAGACCGGTGGAGGCATGTCGCTGGGCATGGCGGTGGCGGGCAGCCTGCCTGCCACCAAGAAGCCTCAGGCGTTGGTCACCGTCACGCATTCGCGCAATACCCACACCTACAAGGCCGGCTTCGAGTGGCGCGACGACATCTTCAGCAATCCCCAGATTCACGGCTCGCACGGCGCGTACAACTTCAACGCACAGCAGACGACGCTTCCATCGACGAACGGCCAGAACCTCGGCGGCGGGGCGGTAGGGTTGGCCTATGCCAGTTTCCTGCTCGGCAGGGTCAACAACGCCTCGGTTTCGAATCCCTCCGATGCGAACTGGCGGCGGCCGGCGATTTCGACGTTCGTTCAGGACACGTGGCGTATCAAGTCGAACCTGACGATCGATTACGGGCTGCGATGGGACAGGCAGGCGTACGGCTACGAAGACCAGGATCGCCGTAGCATGTTTTCGCCGGACGTACCGAATCCGGCTGCCGGCGGATTGCTCGGTGCGACTATTTACGAAGGCGACGGCGCCGGAGCTTGCAACTGCCGGTTTGTGAAGACCTATCCTTACTCGTTCGGCCCGCGTCTGGGTGTGTCGTATCAGTGGACGCCCAAGACCGTGCTGCGAGCCGGCTGGGGAATCACCTATGCGCAAACCGGCATCGGGCAGTCGGACGGCGGTTCGACGCTCGGCGCCGGCGGCTGGAACACAATCAACTTCGAGTCGCCCGCCTTCGGAGAACCGGGCGCGCTTCTCCTCACGGGCCTCGTGTACAACCGCGACGATCTCTTCAGGGTGGCCAACAACGCCGGCATCCGTCCGTCGCCGGGGCAAGTGGATTCGCCCCCTCAGTGGATTCATCCCGACGCCGGCAGGATGCCGAAGCTGAATCAGTGGAGCTTCTCGGTCCAGCGGGAAATTACGCGCGATCTCGTCGTCGACTTCGCGTATGTCGGCAATCGCGGAGACGGCTTCACGGCGAACAACCTCATCAACCTCAACGCGATCAGCATCGATCGACTGAAGTCGTTCGGGCTGGATATCAACAATGCGGCCGATCGGACGCTGCTGACTTCACGGCTCGATTCGCCGGTCGCCGCGTCGCGCGGATTCAACAAACTGCCGTATGCCGGCTATTCAGGGGCGAACACGGTTGCGCAGAGTCTGCGACCGTTCCCGCAGTTCGGCACGATCAACGCCCTGGGCGTGCCGCTTGGCGAGAGCAAGTACGACTCTCTGCAAGTGAAGGCAACCAAGCGATATGCCCGCGGGTTGAACCTGACGGCCACCTTCACCTGGCAGAACGAGCGGACGAACACAGTGACGGGCCCGGGCACGACCGCCAACGACGTCTTCAATCATCCCGAAGACGTCTTCTTCGTGCCGGAGCTGTCCGAGCCGCTGATTTCTGTTGTGGCCTTCAGCTACGAGGTCCCTGCATTCACTCAGAACCGGTTCGTGCGAGCTGCCCTCGGAGGCTGGACCGTCGGCGGAATGGTCAGGTACGCGACCGGCATGCCGATTCCAGTTCCGGCATCGCAGAATCAGCTGGCGGCGCTGCTCTTCCAGAACACACGCATGACCCGCGTCGACGGACAAGACATGTACCTGAAGGATCTCGACGGCACCGATTACGATGCGAATCGAGACTTCGTGCTGAATCCAGCGGCCTGGTCCAATCCGGCAGCGGGACAATTCGGAGCGTCGCTGCCGTACTACGACGATTTCCGTTATCAGCGGCGTCCGGACGAGCAGCTCAGCTTCGGCCGGAACTTCAGATTGACCGCGCGGACGCGGTTCGAGATACGCGCCGAATTTTTCAACGCGTTCAATCGCATTCAGTTGAATAATCCTGATGCGGCGAACCCGCTTCAGACGCAGCAGGTCAACGCGCAGGGTGTGCCGACGGCGGGATTCGGCCGCATCAACACAGGGACGGTGTTTGGCCCACCGCGGAGTGGACAAATCGTCACGCGACTTAGCTGGTAGGGTAGTCAGTCGCAAGTCGCAGGTCGAATGTCGTAAGTCTCAAGGCGATTCGGCGATGCGACCGGTTGCGGCACTGAGAAGATCGTCGTTGCAAACATTGTCGAGCGACCGGAGGTCGCGAGATACAGGCCGTGGGGGTGGGGCCCCACGACAACTAAAGAAAGAGGACACGATGAAACGCAGAGAGTTCCTTGGCACAACAGCGTTGACGGCAGGTGCGACCTTGCTCTTTCCGCCTTCGCGACAGGCTCTGCTTGCGCAGGCGGCGACGGCGAAGGGGATAGCCGGCGTACAGGGTGCAACACCTGCCACGCCGAAGTTGAGCTATCCGACAAGACAAGCAAAAGTGGAGATCCTCTTCACGGCGCCCGGACTTTCGGGCAATGGCATGCAGTGCACCGAGGAAGGGATCTGGACGATCGATATCGCCGGCAGCCGCGGCGAAACACCGGGACGCTGCAAGGTGTATCTCTCGAGCTATGACGGCAAGCTGATTCGCGAGATTGCGCCCGAGGGCACGGGCCCGAGCGGTATCGGCCACGACGGGAAGAGCGTCTGGATTGCCTCGACCTACAGCCGCGAAGTCATTCAGGCCGACGCGAAGACCGGCGAGACCATCACCAAGCACTTCACGCCTGGCGCGGGCGTGATCTACAGAAGAACGACCGACATTGCGGCGCGTCCCGATACCTACGGTCAACAGGTTCGTGCGAAGGCGGCGGCCGCCCGAGGCGAAGCCGCGCCGGCGCGGCGGGGCGGTGGCGGCGGACGCGAAGGCCGTGGACAGGGCACGTCAGACGGCTTGGGTGTTGGACGCGGCGGAGCGGTCGCCGGCAACCCCGGGCCGCCAGCTCCAGGCACTGGAGCGCACGGCATCCAGGTTCAGGGCGGCAAGCTGTGGGTGGCCGTACCTCCGGGCCGCATGATCTATCGCATCAATCCGACCAGTTGGACCGTTGAGCACATGTTCCCGACGACGGGCTTCCGGCCGCATGGTATCGGAATCGAGAATGAGAAGGCACAGCACCTCTGGGAGTCGGACACCAACATGGGCGCATTCATGAAGCGCGACATGGTGACCGGCGAGGTCGTCGAGGCCATCGTGCTGCCAGACGGCTCGCCATTTCCGCACGGTGCGTCCGTGTACAACGGCTACATCTATTGGGTTGACGACATCGGCGGCGGACAAGCGCCGGTCTGCAGAACGAAGATCTGAGGTTCTGGGTTCTAGGTTCTGGGTTCTAGGTTCGATATTCGAACCTAGAGCCTGGAACCGGAGCGCAGAACGTCAAGAACCAGAACCGCCAGAATCAGAACCTAGAACCCAGAACCTAGAACCGCTCCAACTCCTGGCGAAGCCACTGAGCTTCCCGCTCCTTGTGACACATCAGACAGGCGTTCGGGCTGTCGTCCTTGCCGAAGCGCGCCGCCATCTCTGCATCCGGTATGTCATCAATCTCATGCGATCGCGCGGGGAAGAGAAGCGCGTCCATGATGCGCGGCATGTGGCACGACACGCAACGGCTCGCTTCGGTGGCGGGCGCATGGCGTGTGTGCCGTTCGGGACGATCGGCGAGCGTCGTATGACATTGGACGCACATCCGATCGGGGTTGTCGCGAAACTTCAGCGACGTCGGATTAGTTGCGGCATCGGCAGGATGAGGATCGTGGCACGACCCGCAGGTCGCATCGCCTTTGCGGAAACACGCTGATCGCGTAAAGGCCTCGGCAATGAACGTCGTTGCGCGGTGACGCCCGTCGCGGAAGAACGCCTTTCGTGAGAAGTTCGAGGCGAGATGCACCGGATACGCGCGGTAGAACGGCACCTGTTCCGAATAGTTGACGTTGCCCGCCGTCTCGGCGTTGTGCACGGCCGACTGTGCATGACATTGGCTGCACACTGCCACGTATTGCTGAGCCGGCAGCCGGTTGAATCGGAGTGGCGTGTCCAAGGTCGAGCGTGGCGTCTTGTCGCCCGATCGAATCCGGTCGATGTGCCCCTGCGACGGCCCATGACACATCTCGCAGTTGATGCCTCCCTCCCGGAACGCGCCGCTGGCGGCCTGTTCTATCCCCTCGCTGAATTTCAGCTGGCTTGTGTGGCAGGGGGCGCACGCCGTCTGATAGATCGCACCCTCTGGAATCGTGTGGAAACGGGAGATGTCCGCGCGCGGCGAGCCGGGACCGTCAACCATGCTCCAGTAGTTCAGCCATGCCGATCGGCCACGGCTGTATTGAATCGGAAAGACGAGAATGCGCGAGTCGGGCAAGCGGGTGGCATAGGCCTGTTGCCACTTCGATCCGATGACGTAGTCGACGGGATACCGGATCCATTCGTCGATCGTCCATCGTCCATCGTCCAACGTCTGGAGCGCCCCTCGTGACGTCGGGAGCGCCCCTCTAGACGATGGACGATCGACGATCGACGATGGACGACGCTGTCGAATCTCGATGAAGTGCCGGCCCTCGTGCATCAAGGGACGCGCGAGGTTCGAGACGGTCTGGCTGCCGGAAAAATCGCCGACCACGTCCTCGGCTCGATATGCGCGGAACATCTTTGCCATGCCGGTCGATTGCCAGCGTTGGTAAATTGGGGCATGACATTCGCGGCAGGTCAGCGATCCTGCATATGCGCCGGCCGCGGGACTCGGGGCGCGCACCGGTGCCTGGGGCGGCGTCCATTGCAGGGAAGAGGCATAGGCGTCGAAGCCCATCGACGCTGGCGCTAAACGCGCATACAAAGCCGTCAAGGATTCGCGCGCGGCGCCGGCGAGCGGGCCCTTGGTGCGCATCACATGCGCAAACGAGATGGCCGCATTGCGCTCGTCGCCCAGGGCCATCTGAACGACACCGAGCGTGTACAGCGCGTCGATCTCCTCATGATTCAGGCTGAGCGCCATCAGGAGCGACCGCCGCGCGTCGGCGAGCGCTCCCCGTGTGGCAGCCACACGGCCCAGCACGAAGTACGCCGTTGCGCGGAGCTCCTCGCGGACGCGCGGCCATTCGGCGGACGTGAGCGGCGACGGGGTATCTGCGTTGGCCAGATGACGGAGCGCGTCGCGGGCGCTTTCGTCGGCCAGGTCCAGTTGTGACTGTTTGGCGGCAAGGTCGGCCGTCATGACGAGCAGAAGCGGATTCTCCGGCAGCAGGCGCAACGAGCGGCGCGCGCGGTCGAGCGCCGTAAGGTGATCGCCCAGGTCGGCGCTGGCGCGCGCGGCGAGCTCGTAGGCCTCCCGCAGTACGATGGAACGAGGGAAGCGCTCGACAAACGCGTCTGCGCGGTCGCGTTTCGTGCGCGGTTCCTTCGCGTCCCACACGGCGCGAAACGCGTCGCGTTCGGCGCGATCCTCGATCTCGTCGAAGATGGTCAGCTCTACGCGGCGTGGGCCCAGGGCGTTATCGATCTCCTGAGAGAACGCCAGCGTCGCCGCCAGCACGAACAGCGGGATGTACACGAGCGAGCGCATGATGAGGAACGAGCCGATTATAGCCTGATGTGAAGTGTTGACACTTAGCGGGCGCCACAGCTATGCTCCGCGCCATAGAGGAAATCAATGCGTACATGGAAATTTTTGCGGGCGGCGGGTCTCGCGTGCGCGCTGGCGATCGGTATGGGGGCAACGGCCCTCGTGCTGGAAGCACAGGGCGCGCGTGCGCGCGAATGGCTGACATGGGGCGGAGACCAGGAGCGGACAGGCTGGAATCGCAACGAAACCGCGATTTCGAAGCAGAACGTTCGAAGGCTCGCCCTTAGGTGGAAGACGCAGATCGACAAGGAAGTCTCGATCGAAATCGAATCGGGGAACTCCATGTTGACCGCGCCGCTCGTCGCACAGAACGTGCGGACGCCGAGCGGACCGAGAACCGTCGTGTACACCTTGTCGGCCGCCAACACGCTGTCGGCCCTCGATGCGGCGACCGGCAAACCGATCTGGCAACGAACCATTGACCAGACCGTGCAGCCTTCGTCTGCGGCCAACTGGATCTGCACGAACATGTCGACGGCAACGCCCGTCATCGACAGATCGGCCTCCATCATCTACATGATCTCTGCCGACGGCCGGCTGCATGGGCTCGATATCGCGACTGGTGAAGCCAAGTTCGTTCCTCCGCCCGAATTCGTGACGCCGTTCTCGCGCAACTGGAGCCTGAATCTCGTTGATGGTGTGCTTTACACGAGCGTGGGACGAGGATGCGGCAACGGTCCGGTGCCAGGGGCGCCGGCACCGCCGCCCGGTACGCTGCGTGGCGGCGGAGGCGGCGGAGCGCCTGCGCCGGCCGGCGACGCGGCTGCTCGCGCAGGAGGCGCCGCGGCGGGTGACGCGGCACCCGCGCGCGCCGGCGGTCCAGCGCAGGCCGGGCAGCCAGGCGCGCCGGCGAGGGGGCGCGGCCGTGGTGCGCAGCCGCCGCCGGTCGCGGCTCATATGATCGCGATGGACATAAAGAACTCGTCGCGTCCGCTCACGCGCTTCTTCACCAGCACGGCGCGACCGAATGGCGCGTGGAGCCGTGCGGGGCTCGCATGGGCCCACGATTCGCTGCTCGTACAGACGGCCGATGGTCCCTGGGAGCCGAAAGATGGCTTGTGGGGGCAGACACTGCTGCGTCTGGCGCCCAGATCGCTGAACGTGCTCGACTACTTCACACCGCCCAACCTGCAAGAGCTCAACGCCAACGACCTCGACTACGGCTCTGGGGGGACGTTGGGATTTACATTCCAGAATCGTCCGCTCGTTGTCTCGGGCGGCAAAGATGGAACGATCTATCTGCTCGACGCGAAGTCTCTTGGCGGTGCCGATCATCGGACGCCCCTCTTCTCGCTGAAGGCGGGAAACGACGAGCTTTCGTACGCGTCGATGGGCGTCTGGGGCGCTCCCGCGACGTACGTGAACGCCCGAAATGAACGCTGGGTGTACTTTCCGATGTGGGGACCACCCTCGAAGTCGGCGGGTTTCGGCAGGACCAACGGTGATGCCGCCGACGGCAGCATCATGGCGTTTCAGGTCGTGATGCAGAACGACAAGCCGGTGCTCGTGCCGAAGTGGGTCTCCCGAAACTTTGCCGTGCCGGACTCCCCGGTGATCGCCAACGGCGTGCTGTATGCCGTTTCGACCGGCGAGAACACGCTGCAGCGGCACACGGATCCGAGATACCACGCCATCTACCAGAAGCCAGGCATGCCGCCGCTGCCGAAGACCGGAACGATGACGGCCGAGGAGCGTGGTCAGAACACGACGCACGCGATCCTTTACGGCCTCGATCCCGAAACGGGTGAGGAGCTGTTTTCGAGCGGGACCACAATAGACGACTGGACGCATCTGAGCAGCGTGACGGTCGCAGACGGCCAGGTCTACGTGACGACGAGAAAGTCGTTTGTCTATGCGTTCGGAGTGAAGTAGTGCAGAGGTCGGTCCCGAAGTTCGCGGCATGGGCAGCGTTATTCGCGCTGGCGCTCACGGTCCGGCTAAAGCCGGACACTACGTATGCGGCCGTAAAGCCGGACGCGACGTACGCGGCCGCCTGGCAACAGCAGCCACCAGCCGCCAATCTCGTCGCTCGGGGTGCCGACCTGTTCGCGAAATCCTGCAGCTCGTGCCACGGCCAGGGTGGGGTGGGCGGACGTGCATCCGCACTCGCCGACAGCCGTCGAATCCAGTCGCTCGCCGATGCCGAGATTCACGGCATCATCAGAAACGGCACGTCAACCGGCATGCCGCCGTTTCCGGCGCTCTCGCAGCCCGATCTCGAGAGCGTGACGGCGTTCGTGCGTTCGCTCAACGCTTCTCCTGATGGAAGGAGCGTGGTGAGCGGTAACGTGGCTGAAGGTGCGCGGTTTTTCTTTGGCGAAGGGAAGTGCGCGTCCTGTCATCTCGCGGGTGGTCGCGGCGCCGCAATCGGACCCGATCTCTCCAGCGTGGGCAGGCGAATGACCCTCGAGGAGTTGACGCGGGCGCTGGTCGAACCTGCTGCGGCGATCGCGCCGGGCTACTCGATGGCCAGCGCGAAATTGAAGGATGGAACGACTGTACGCGGTTTCATCCGGAACGAGGGCAACCACAGGCTTCCGCTGCAGGACCTCAGTGGCCGGCTCGTGATCGTCGACAAGCTGACTGCGGCCATCACGCGCGAAACCGGATCCATCATGCCGCCGCTTAAGGCGAGCGCCGAAGAACGAACGAATCTGATTGCGTACCTCATCACAGGTGCAATAGGTGCGACGGGTGCGACGGGTGCAACGGGTGCAACGGGTGCAACGGGTGCAACGGGTGCAACGGGTGCAACGGGTGCAATAGGTGCAACAGGTGCGACTGGTGCGACAGGTGCGGCGGCAAGAGACTTCGATGAGATTCTGAAACCGCGGCCGGGCGACTGGCCCACCTATCACGGACGCCTCAATGGCAACCGTTACAGCGCTCACACGCAAATCAACACGACCAACGTTGGCCGGCTGTCGGTGCGATGGGTGCACTCGCTGCGAGGGTTCGACAACGAAACGACGCCGCTCGTGCTCGACGGCATCATGTATGTGAGCTCGACCAACCAGGTCTCGGCGCTCGACGCGACCACCGGACGCGAGATCTGGCGGTTTTCGCGGGCGCGTACACCGGGCCTTCGCGGCGATGCCGGGATTGGGTTCAACCGCGGCGTCGCCGTGCTCGGCACCCGCGTGTTTCTCGTGACAGACAACGCGCACCTGCTGGCGATCAGCCGCGCGAACGGCGCGCTGCTCTGGGAAGCCGTGTTGCCGGAGAACGTGTCGCAGCCCTACGGCGGCACTATGGCCCCGCTCGTCGTCGGCAACCTCGTCATCGCGGGCGTGTCCGGTGGCGATGAAGGCATTCGTGGTTTCCTGGCCGCCTATCAAGTTGAGACGGGGGAGCAGGCCTGGCGCTTCTGGACGATCCCGGCTCGAGGAGAGGCCGCAGCCGAGACGTGGAAAGGCGCCATCGATCTCGAACGCGCTGGCGGCGCGACCTGGCTCACGGGCACCTACGATGCCGAGTCCGGCACGTTGTTCTGGCCGACAGGCAATCCTTATCCCGATACCGACGGCAGCGAGCGACAGGGAGACAATCTCTACTCCAACTCCGTCGTCGCCCTCGACGCGCAAACCGGCAAGCTGCGCTGGCATTTTCAGTTCACGCCGCATGACCTGTGGGACTGGGATGCGCAGGAGCCGCTGGTCATGGTCGACGCGGTGTTGCAGGGGAAGCCCAGGAAGCTGCTGCTGCAGGCCAACCGCAACGGCTTCTTCTACGTGATCGATCGCACGGACGGCAAAATGGTGCTGGCTCGTCCGTTCGTGCAAAAGCTGACGTGGGCAAGCGGCATCGGTCCCGACGGCCGTCCGATCCTCTTGCCAGGAAATACTCCTGACGAAAAAGGCGTCACGACGTGTCCTGCGATTCGCGGGGCGACCAACTGGATGTCGACGTCGTACCATCCGACAACCCGGCTGTTCTATGTCATGGCCGTGGAGAACTGCTTCGTCTACCGGAGTACCATGTTCGGCGGAGGGCGCGGACGGGCCAACACGCCCGCCTCCGCACCGACTTCGCCCAACGCTACGGCGGACAAGCCTGTCGCACCTAACGCACCTGTCGGACCTGTCGCACCCATCGCACCCAACCCTCCCGCACGAGGAGCCGGTCCAGGGCCGCTCGGGTTACCTGCGGGCGGATTCAATCGCGGCAACGCGGGCGGCGGTGGTTCGATGGCCCTGCGCGCGATGAGCATCGACGACGGGCGCATCGCGTGGGAGATTCCACAAGTCGGCAACTCCAACAACTATGGCGGCACGCTGGCCACCGCTGGCGGGTTGGTGTTCTACGGTCAGGCGAGCGGCGAATTTGCGGCGGTTGATGCGGCAACGGGCGCGCACAAGTGGCACTTCGAAACACAGGAAATCTGGAAGTCCTCGCCGATCACGTACATGGTGAACGGCAAGCAGTACATCGCGACGGCATCGGGTCCGAATATTCTCGCCTTTGCACTGGATTAGCTCTGTCTCAACGCAGAGACGCAAAGACGCAAAGATGATTTCTGATCTTGGATCGGTGCTCGCTTTCGGGGCTATCTGGGTTGCGGCTGTTGCATGGCAGTGCAGCCGTCCGTATGTCTGGAGTTGGGTGGATTCCTATCCGTGGTGACACTCGTACTGATCGCTTGCGCTGCGGTGCTGAGCGCAAGGCATTGCCTGACCAAAAGTTCCTGACTCACGATCCGGCTCCCGCGTGGAGGAACGCTTCCGTTCCGTGAGTCGCCCTGAACTTCCGATAAAACCCAGGCTTTTCCGTGCGGCTCTTGTACTTCGGCTGTTTTCTTCTCCACACGCGCCAACGGCGCGAAGTCGATGCAGCACTCTGTGCCCTCTGTGCTAAGTGATCAGCCCTTGATTTTCTAGCGGGAGAGGTTCTGGGTTTCCTGCTCTGTTCCGATACGCGGGACACGAGCGCAAAAACTGTTATCGGGCGAAAAACGGGCATAGAATGCGTGCGCCACGAGTCACGAAAAATGCTTGCACCGAAGAAGGTGAGGAGACCAATGAGGGCGTTTGAAGCAATTGTGCTGGCTGCGGTTTCTTCCACGGTGACCCTGGCCGTCTTCGCGGTTTCCGCGCGTGCGCAACAGCCGGCTCCGTCCACCACCCAGCCCCGTCCGCTGGCCGATCGAGCGACGGAAGGAGCGGGCGCGACGATTTTCGGCAACGTCTGCGAAGCGTGTCACGGGAAGGAAGACATCAAAGAAGCGATGTCTCCCGAAATGCTCAAGCAGCTGACGCCGGAAAAGCTCTATGAGTCGATGACCACCGGCAGCATGCGGACCCACGCCGACCAGGCGAAGCTGACCGACGAGCAAAGGGTGGATATCGCGGAGTGGGTGAGTGGAAGGCGATTGGGCTCCACCGAAAAGGGTGGCGCCAGCACCATGTCGAACGTCTGTCCAACCCATCCACCGGTTGCGAACCTGTCTGCGCCTTCATGGAATGGATGGAGCCCGGACATGACGAAGAACAACCGCTACCAGGCGGCGAAGGTCGCCGGAGGCCTCGGACCCAAAGAGTCGGGACCCACAGACGAGGCGCGGCGCCATGGGTTCTCGCCGGCCGCTGTTGCGAGGCTGGAGCTCAAGTGGGCGTTTGGCCTGCCGTGGACATCTTCAGCGTACGGGCAGCCGACGGTCGTGGATGGAAGGGTCTTCATCGGCTCCGATTCCGGTTATCTCTATTCGTTGGATGCAGCGACTGGCTGTGTGCACTGGTCGTTCCAGGCGCAAGCGGGCCTGCGCAGTACGCCGATGATCGGCCTTGTCAAAAGAGGGGCGACTCAGACGGCGGCGTTCTTCGGCGACATTCGCGGAAATGCGTACGCAGTGGATGCGTCCACCGGCAAGCTGTTGTGGAAGACACGAGTTGATCCTCATCCGCTCGCGCGCATCACCGCGGGCGTCACGGTTTACGACGGGCGTGTCTACGTGGCCGTCGCCTCACTCGAAGAACCGGAGTCGGCGAGTTTCAATCACATGTGCTGCACGATCCGGGGCCTGGTTGCTGTGCTGGATGCATCAACGGGAAAGCAAATCTGGAAGACCTACACGATTCCGGAAGAACCCTCAGAGAGAAAAACGGACAAGGGAGTCAAATTTCTGGGACCATCAGGTGCGGGCATCTGGGGCCCGATCACGATCGATCCCAAACGGCAGGCCGTCTATGTCTCGACAGGCAATGCGTTCTCCGCGCCCGACCTCGGCCGAGCCAATGCCGTGATGGCCATGGACATCAACACTGGAAAGGTTCTGTGGGTCACGCAAGCGATGCACGGCGATGTGTGGCATACGGGATGCCCGCAAGGACCATCTTCCGCAGGACATCCGCCACGAAGTGCCCATCGGCGTCCTGGTCCGCCGCCTCCGGCTCGAGGTGGACCAGCACGCGGCCGTCCGGCCGACTACTACTGTCCCGATGAAACGGAGAATCCTGATTGGGATTTCTCCGCCGGGACAATCCTGGTCGACCGGCCGGGTGGCGGGTCGCTCGTCGTCGCCGGCCAGAAGTCCGGCGGCGTGTGGGCTCTGGATCCGGACAACAAGGGCAGGGTCGTTTGGTACTCGGACATCAGCAGAGGGCAGATTCTCTTCGGTGGCGCTGCGGATGAGGAGCAGGCGTACTTCGCATTGAGGGGAGGCTACGGAGGGTTGGCAGCCATCCGGTTGAGGGACGGCCTCGAGAGATGGTTCGCCGACATACCACCTCAGGAATCGATGGCCCAGCACCCCGGACTCAGTGCGGCCGTCAGCGTGATCCCGGGCGTAGTCTTCTCCGCTGGGTTGGATGGGATGCTTCGCGCCTTTTCCAGCTTCGATGGCAGACCAGTCTGGCAATACAACACCGCGAAAGAGTTCGAGACCGTCAATGGCGTCAAGGCACGCGGCGGATCGATCGGTTCGGCCGGCGCCACGATCGTGAACGGCATGGTGTACGTGACGTCGGGATACACCGGATTTCAGAACGGACGGCCGGGAAACGTGCTCCTGGCGTTTGCCCCGTCGACAGTTCAGTAGTGTCGCGAAGATGGCGTTGAAGGGGACGTGCTGATGCGTACTCGCCTGCTTCTCATCGGAGCCATTGCATCGACCACTATCGGGTTCGCACAGGCACCGCCCGGGAATCCGGGCGGTGCACCTGCTGGCCGAGGCTCCGCTCAGCAGGGAGCGCCTCCGTCAATCGGTGGTCCCGCGCGGGGATCGGCCTCCGTCCGAGTGCCGGCATGGCGGCAGCTTCGTACGGCCGTCGAATCGCTGATGGGCTGGCAGGTTGGGGTGTCGCTCGGCAGCTTCCGGCAGGACACATTCATCGACGCGGCTCGCAAGGCCGAGGCGCTCGACCTCGCCATCTTCGAAGGCGAGAGCACGCAGAAGGTCAGCGTCCAGATTCCAAAAAATCTGGACTACCGATTGGCGCCGGGGGAACGGGACGCCGTCCGCGAGCGGATGATTGCGCTGAACGTCCGGATGCCGGTCTATGTCACGGCCGAGGTGGGCGTCGACGAATCAACTGCGCGCAATCAGTTCGAGTTCGCGAAGAGCCTTGGCATAGAGACGATCGTTGTCGAGCGAAGTCCGGCGTCGATGCCGGCGATCGAGAAGCTCGCGGAGGAGCATGGCGTCAACGTCGCGCTGAGCGGAAATCCGAAGTCGCTGGTCGAGGTGCTCAAGGCGCATGGACGCCGCATTGGTGTATATGCGGACCTCGGCAAGTGGGCGCAGCAGGGCGTGACTCCTGCCGAGGGCATCTCGCTCGTAGGCGACCGGCTGATGGCGGTCCGGGTTGGCGATCGGAACGCTTTCGCGCTGCTGGTGAATGAGCTTCACCGGCGAGAGTTGAAGCCGGCAATCATTGTGAGCGCGAGCGGCGGTCCGGACGCCGCCGGGGACCTCTCGCGATCGCTGGAAGCCTTCGAGAGAGCGGCCCAGACGCTGGTTGCCGATCGCGTGATGCAACTCTCGCGCACCATCCCGATTAAGAGATCCGATCGTCTGACTCCGGAAGAGCGGGAACGGGTCGCAGCGGCGACGCCGCAGAAGGCTGCCGCGAAGCCGAAGACTGCTCGGAGGCTGCTCGTCTTCGATGCGAACATCGGGTACGGCGGCGCGAACGGCGGCCATCGCTCGATCCCGGCAGGCAACATGGCGATCGAGCTGTTTGCGAAGGCGACCGGCGCATACGAGCCGGTCTTCAGCAATGACCTGGAGAATTTCAAGTACGACCGGCTCCAGAAGTTCGACGCGGTGTTCCTCAACAACACAGTGGGGCAGATCTTCGTCGATCCGGAAATCCGCGCCGGCCTGGCGCGCTTCGTCCGCGAGGGCGGAGGCTTGGCGGGCTATCACGGGACGAGCCACGCCTCGATGGACTGGCCGGAGTTCGGCCAGATGCTTGGTGCGGTCGAGGGAAGCCATCGCGAGCCGACCGAGATTGCGACGGTGCGGATCGAGGACCCTGGCAGCCCGCTTGTCGCCCCGTTCGCCGGGCGGTCGTTCCAGCATCAGGACGAGTTCTACCGGTTCGTCGAGCCGCCCCTGTCGCGCGACACCGTGCGCGTGCTGATGAGCCTCGATATCGACAAGACCGACTTGAACCAGGGACGCGGCTGCGGCCGCCCGTGCGTCCGGCCGGACGCCGACTATGCGCTCAGCTGGATTCGCAGTTACGGCAAGGGGCGGGTCTTCTTCACAGCACTGGGCCACACGCCGGCGTTCTTCGCCTCGGCAAGTCTGAGCGACTTCTTCTTCAGGGGCATTCAGTTCGTACTCGGAGATCTGGACGCCGATACGACGCCGAGCGCAAAGCTGGGCGCGAGGCGCCGACAGTAGTCCCAACATCCTTGCGTTTCCCTTGACGCAATTGGGTCTCAACGCAAAGACGCGAAGACGCAAAGATGATTTCTGGTCTTGCAGTGGCCTGGTCAAAACTTCCTGACCGCACGGGTTCCGCTGAGGCCGGACACTGCGCACAGTTTGAGATCCGGCTGGAGCCGGACAAGATGAGGTTCCATGCGGGAGGCGGATCTGTCTGCAAGCGGCCGTGTTCGTGCACCGTTAGTTCCGGCCGCGACGCAGACAGATCCGTCTCCCGCGTTGGAACGCAAGGGTCCGGCTAAAGCCGGACACTACGGCTGAGCGCGTGCGGTCCGGCTGAAGCCGGACACTACGTTCAGATGCTAGAGAGATGGCTGCGACGGGTCGCGCTTCACCCACTTGTAGACGTTGACCGAATTTCTCCAAAAGTACTTCTCGGCCACGCGGCGAGGCTGAGTGGCGAAGTACTCCTTTGCGATGCGGAACACCTGATCGACCGGCGCCACGCCGTCGCTGTTCGGCCAGTCGCTGCCAAACAGGATGCGATCTTCGCCGAACGTGGCCATCAGCAAGTCGAGCCTGGCCCGGTATGCGCCGAGGTCCATTAACACCTGGCCGTCCACCCGGCGGAGGATTGCCGACAGCTTCACGTTCATCTGCGGCCGCTGCGAGATTTCTTTCAAGATTGCCAGATACGCGGGCCGCTCGGCCTCGGTCGGTTCGAAGTTCGGCAGGTGGTCCAGCACGATCCGCAGATTGGGCACTTTGTCGTTGATCGTCACCATGGCCTGCAGCAGCGTCATGCGCGGATTCGCGGTGTCGAGCACGAGGTCGGCGTCTGCCAGCAGCTTGAGCCCGTCGATGAACGCCGGACTCTCGCTCTGCTTGACGATGTCGCGTCCCCACAAGTTTCCGTACCGGATGCCGCGGAACAACGGGTGCTTGCGGTACCGATCGAAGTACTCCTTGAATTCGGGCTTATCCGGTTCGAGGTTGCCGATGACGCCGACGATGATCGTGTCGCGCTGGGCGACGTCGAGCACCCAGAGGTTATCCTCGACCCAGGGGCTGGCTTCGACTTTGATCGCGCCGACCGAGCCCAGCGGGGCCGCCAGCTTGCGATACCGATCGGGGTATGCGGGTATGGGCGTCTGGCCCGGCACCCTGGGACCGCTGTAGGGTGCGCCCTGCGGCCGGGTAGGGTCGAACAAGTGGATATGCGTGTCGATAATCGGGATCGGCGCGCCTTGCGCGGCAGCCGGGCGAGCGGCAAGCGACAGGCCGGCGGCCGCGGCAGCGCTGCCCAGAAAAGTACGACGGGTCACCGCTTCCACGCCGTTGCGCCTTCGTGGTGGCATTTGGGGCGCGAGAATATGCCGGTCGCCCGCAACTGTCAACACTCCCCATTTCTTGGATAAAGATCCAGCCTGTTGAATCCCAAGGAACTCTTAGGGGCCGACGCGGATATTCGAAAAAAAGGCGCCCGCTTTCGAACATTAAGTGTTGACACTTTACGGAGCTGCGCCTTATGCTCACGGCTTCAATCCTGCTTCAGCGCTGCTTTGCCCCGGATCGCGGGAGCAATAGGAGGACGAATGAAAGGCACGTTCGCGGCCGTCGTTGCGGTAGTCGCGCTCACACTGATGGCGACATCTGCGCGGGCACAAGTTCTTTACGGATCCATCGTCGGCACCGTCACCGACTCGGCCGATCTGGCCGTGCCCGGCGCGACCGTCACGATCACCCACACCGAGACCAACCAGTCGCGCGAGACGACGTCGAACGAGACGGGCGGCTACAACTTTCCAAACGTGGCGGCCGGCACGTACCGGGTCGAGGTGACGCTGCCCGGATTTCAGACGTTCCGGGCCCAGGATATCGCGGTGCGGCTGAACGCGGCCGTTCGCGTGGACGCGCGGCTCACCGTCGGCGCGCTGCAGGAATCGGTGCTCGTGTCGGCTGATGCGGTGCTGCTGCAGACCGAGACCGCAGCCGTTCAGACGCAGACGACGAGCGAGCAACTGCAGAACCTGCCGATCAACGGCCGGAGCTTTCAGAGCGCGCTGACGCTGACACCCGGCGTCGCACAGCCGAACTACTTCCAGACCGGCGGCATCAACAACCCCGCGCGCGCGATGCGCGTGTCGGTTAACGGCGCGCCAGACTCGAACACCGTCTTCCGTCTCGACGGTGTGAGCGCGACGAACCAGTGGATTCAGAGCCTTCAGGCCTACACGCCCGCCATCGAAGCCATCGAGACCGTCAGCGTCGTCACCAACAGCTTCGACGCAGAGCAGGGGATGGCCGGCGGTGCCTCGGTGAACGTGCAGATCAAGAGCGGCACCAACACGCTCCGGGGCTCGGCCTTCGAGTACCTGACGCACGACAAGCTGCGCGCCCGCAATTACTTCCTTCCGGCGAATCAGAACAAGACGAAGGACAACAAGAACGTGTTCGGCGGCACGCTGGGCGGGCCGATCCGGCGCGACAGGTTGTTCTACTTCGCGAGCATCGAGTCCACCGTGCAGCGGACGATCGGCGGACCTTATGTGAGTCAGGCCTCCGGCTCTGCGTCGCAGTTCCTCTCGCTGCCGACTGCGGCTATCCGCAGCGGTAACTTCTCGGGAACCGGCACGGTCATCTACGACCCGGCGACCGGTGTTGCGAACGGCACGGGACGTGCGCCGTTCGCGTTCGCGAACTGCGGCATCAACTCGACGACCGACCCGCGGTTCGACGCCTGCAACTTCATTCCCGCAAGCCGGATCAACCAGGTGGCGAAGAACATCCTTGGGTTTCTGCCTCAGCCGCAGCTCCCAGGCAACGCGAACAACTACTTTGCCGTCCCGGATTACAGCTCGGATTTCCACAAAATCGATACCAAGATCACTTACAACATGAACAGCCGAACCAGCCTGAATGGCCGGTTCAGCTATTTGCCGGCAAACGAGTTGGCCGCGGGCCTGTATGGCCCCGCTGGCGAAAATCCCCTGGCGCTCGGGACGATTCTCGACTCGAACGTCAGCAGCGCTGCGATTTCCGCCACGCACATCGTCTCGTCGAACTTCGTTGTCGATGGTTTGTTCGGGTTTACGCGCCAGCACACCTATCAGGAAGCGCCTGGCAAAGGCACGTGCTGGGGCGACGTGGTCGGCATCCTCAACGCGTGCCAGCCTCCGCTGCAGCGCGACTACTCGATGCCGCGCATCGACATTCTGGGGTGGAGCTCGTACGGCAACGGCATCCGCGTCAACGACAACACGGCCTCTGTCTTCGACTATCTCGATCCGCAGTGGCAGTGGGTGATGAACGCCGGATGGAACAAGGGCGCGCACAACGTGAAGTTCGGGATCGACATCCACCGGCTTCACATGAATCACTACGAGATCACCGCACCGAGCTTCAACTTCACCGGGGGCGCGAGCGCCCTCAGCGGCGGGACGGCTCCGAATCTCTTCAACGGCTACGCGGATTTTCTCCTCGGCCTGCCGATTTCCCGAAACACGGCACTGCAGAATCCGCTGCTCAACGAAGAGAACGGCAGCAACGAGCAGTCAGCCACGCTCCGAACGTGGGAGTACGGCATCTACGTGCGCGATCAGTTTCAGTTGACGCGTAATTTGACGGTGTCGGCCGGCGTGCGCTGGGAGTACTATCCTGTTCCGCAGCACGCCGATCGCGGCGTCGAGATCTTCGACTTCACGCGCAACAGGCTGCTGCTGTGCGGCCTCGGCGATGTCCCGACCGACTGCGGTATCAACGTGCAGAAAGATCTCTTTACGCCACGGCTCGGCGTGGCCTATCGAGCCACCGATTCGCTGGTCTTTCGCGCCGGCTACTCGCGCAACCCGCAGAACGACAACATGATCGGCGGGCGCATGCGCAATTTCCCGGTCAACGTGCAGATTACCGACACGGCGATCGGCGGCACGAACTTCACGCCGGTCGGCAGCTTCAGCCAGGGATACCCGCTCCTGCCGATCCTGGCCCTGACGTCGGTGATGGAAGTGCCCACCGGCGCGGCGATTACGACCAATGAAGTGGGCAAGTACACGCGCGGCGTCATCTCGACGTTCAACGTCTCGATGCAGAAGGTGCTGCCGTACAACATCACCGCGCAGGTCGGATACGTCGGGAACCGCCAGAACAACATGGTGCGCAACCAGAACCTCAACTACAGCCCGATCGGCGGCGGAAACGGGAGCCTGCCGTTCAACCAGCTCGGCCTTGCGGGCGGCTTCCGCACGACCGCTGCCATCAACGTCGTGCGTCCGCTGGGCAAAGTCCAGTACGACTCGCTCCAAGTAAGCCTCACCAAGCGCATGGCCGACGGACTTGCCATGACCTCGGCGTATACATTCGCCAAGGCGACCGATTGGTGGGCGGGCGGCATCCTGATTCCGGAGTACTGGGACCTCAACAAGGGCACGCAAGGCGGCAACACGCCGCACAAGGTCGACATCTCGGCCAGCTACGAGCTCCCGTTCGGACCCGGGCGAAAGTTCGTCAGCAGCGGTGGGGCGCTCAGCCGTGTGCTGGCCGGATGGCAGGTCAACTCGTACTTCACAGCCTTCTCGGGGTCGCCGTTCAGCATCTCGGCGAGCAATGCGTCGCTCAACGCGAACAGCGGCCAGCGCGCCGATCAGGTGAAATCCGACGTCGAAATCCTCGGCGGCATTGGCGTGGACAACCCCTACTTCGATCCGACCGCGTTCAAACCGGTCACCGAAGCGCGATTCGGCACGGCGGGGTTCAACACGCTCCGTGGACCCGGCTACGCCAACCTCGACATGAGCGTGTTCCGCTCGTTCAATTTGAGGGGGTCGATGGACCTGCAGTTCCGGCTGGAAATCTTCAACGTGACCAACACGGCGCACTTCCCGAACCCGAGCGGCACCAACATATCGAACGTGGTGTTCAACGCCGACGGATCGATCCGGTCGCTTAACGGGTTCGGCTCGATCACGGGCACCAACAACGTCGGTCGCGAGTACGACGAGCGCTACATGAGGATCGGAGCTCGGTTGAGCTTCTGATCGGTCTTACAGATCGGCTTCAGGCTGCAGGCTCCAGGCTTCGGACCTGAACGGGCGTTCACGCCGTGCGGTTGTAGGGCGGGTCTTGAACTTCAAGACCCGCCTACGCCCGACGTCGGCTGAAGTCCGCAGCCTGCCTATTCCCAGCGAAGTAAGGAGGCAGTATGCGGATCATCGCGTTGTGGCTGTCAGTTCTGATGCTGTCGGCGACCGGCGCCTACGCCCAGGAAACCCGCGGATCGATTTCGGGACGCGTCCTCGACGAGCAGGGCGGCGCGATGCCCGGCGTCAGCGTGACGATCATCAACGTCGATACGAACATTTCCGCGACGCTGACGACCAACTCCACAGGCTACTACCAGGCCCCCTTGCTGCTGCCCGGGAACTATCGGGTCACCGCCGAGTTGGTGGGTTTCAAAACCTCGGTTCGCAGCGGCATCATCCTGTCGGTCGCGCAACAGGCGTCCGTTGACCTGACGCTCGGTGTGGGCGCGATCAGCGAGACCGTCACCGTGAGCGGCGAGGCCCCGCTGCTCGAAACCGGCGTCCTCACAACGGGACAGAACCTCGATCGCCGCAGCGTCGAGAGTCTTCCGATGTTTTCGAACATGCCGGTGCTGCTCACGCGCTTCGTCACCGGCGTCAATTCGTCGGCCAACGTTCCGTATGTGGCGCAGGGGTTCGTCAACCGCACGTCGAGCGACACGTCTGCGCCCGGCGCCGTGGGCGGGAACGAATGGACGATCGACGGCGCGACCAACAACGGCAGCGATCGACGCCTCGCCTCGTCGCCCAATTCCGACATGATCGAGGAGGTTCGCATCGAGACGGCGAATTTCGATGCGTCCTTCGGGCACGGGACGGGCATCGGCATTTCGATGATGACCCGCAGCGGCTCGAACGCGACTCGCGGAACGTTGAACTACCAGTACTGGAACAACCAGTGGAACGCGCCGCGGTACTTTGCGAAACGGAACTACTACTCCAACATCGAGCAGGCGCGAGCGCGTGGCGACAATGCGCTGGCCGATTCGCTCGAGTCCCAGAAGATCAACTCGATCGGAAAGTCGAACAACATCGCGACCACGCTCGGCGGCCCGATCATCCGGAACAAGCTGTTCGCGTTCGTGAACTACTCGTTCAACAAGGACGACCGTCCGGTGAATCCGACCCAGCACACGATTCCGACTGATGCGCATTTGCGAGGGGATTTCTCGGACCTGCTCGCGATCGACCCCGTGCGGTATCAGATTTACGATCCGCTGAGCGTCAGGGCCGATTCAGCGCGCCCGGGATTCTTCATCCGCGATCCGTTTCCCGGGAACATCATTCCGCAGAACCGGATCCTCAACCCCATGTACCAGCACTACGTCAAGTTTCTGCCGAAGCCCAACAACAACCCGACGGATCCGCGCCAGGAGCCCACCAATAACTATCTGGTGCGCACCTACACCGATCCGATTCAGAGCCAGATTTACGGCGCGCGCTTCGACTACAACCACTCGAATTCGCACCGGTTCTTCGGCAGGTGGAGCGGAAGCCACTTTACTGAGGGGCTCGACGACTGGACCTACCAGAGCGCCGCGATCCATTCCGAAGACATGAAGCGGACGACGAATGCGGGGACGGGAAACTGGACGTGGGTGAAGAGCTCGACGACCGTCATCGACGCGCAGGTGAGCGCGAATACATTTCACGAAGGCGGGGAGCGGAAGACGCTGGCTGGGATGCGTTCGGCCGACGTTGGCCTGCCCGCCTATCTCGACGACAAGTGCGAGGCGTCCGACGAGGCACGGTCGGGGAGCACGCGCGGCAGCTCCTGCGCGCTTCCGAGAGTCGAGATCGCCGGCTACCAGACGTTCGGGGATAACGCGGCTGAAGGGTACGACACCACGAATCTGCAGTTCACCGCGAACATGACCCATGTCCGCGCCGACCACACGTTGAAATTCGGAACCGACATGCGGCGGCACTCGCGGACCGGGTTCCTGCCGTTAGCGAGCCAGGGACTGTACACGTTCGATCCGACCTACACGCGACGCTACTCCGATACGGCGCTGGTGACGCCCGGGAACCTCGGCTTGAGCTGGGCTGCCTTCATGCTCGGCATTCCGACGACCTCCACCATCAATACCCCGGTCGACTATGCGACGTCGTCGCCCTACTATTCGGCGTTCGCCCAGGAGGCGTGGCGTGCCACGTCGAAACTGACCGTGAACCTCGGCCTCCGTTTCGAGATCGAGCAGGGGATGACCGAGAAGGCCGACCGCATGATCACGTCCTTCGATCCCGACTTCGTGCCGGCATTTGCCAATGAGGTGGTTGCGGCGTACGCACGGAACCCGATTCCCGAGGTGTCGGTCGACGCGTTCCGCAACAACCTGAAGGGTGGCGCGATCTATGCCGGGCAGGAGGGACAAAGCCGCCGGGGCTGGAAGTCGCAGGCGATGTTGCTGCCCCGTGCGTCAGCGGCGTATCAGGTGAACGACGGCATGGTGGTCAAGGGCGGGTACGGTGTGTACCACGATTCGCTCAACGCGACCGCGATTACCCCGAACCAGCTTGGCTTCAGCACCGTGACGACGGTGCCGTCGAGCAACGATTTCGGTCAGACGTGGGTGTCGGGGAATCCCCGCGCAGGGATCTCGCCACTGGTCGATCCGTTCCCTGTAAGAGCCGATGGCACGCGGTTCGTCACACCAGTCGGCACCTCCCTGGGCGGCAACTTCGTCGCCGGACAGGCGTTGAGCTACGGGAACCTCGATCGCGAGCACGCCCGTCTGCAGCGGTGGCGCGCAGGTGTTCAGAAAGAGCTCGGCCGCAACATGGCGATCGAGGTCGCGTATGTCGGCACGTACTCGGACAATGTCGACGTCAGCTCGTTTGTCGGCAATACGAACAACACGCAGGCATCGGTGCGACAGGACATTCTGCCCGCACAGTACTGGAACCACACGGATACGCGGAACGCGGCGCTTGCGACCGAAAACAACAGAAACATCGCGAATCCATTTTTCATCGGCAATCTGACGGCGCTGCGCACCTCGAACCCGGCGCTCTACAACCAGCTCGCCGCGCAGGCGCTGTTCACCAGCCCGACGATTCAGAAGAACCGGTTGCTGCGCCCGTTCCCGCACATGAGTGTGGGGAACGGTCTCCAGGCTCAGGCGCTGCCGCTCGGCAAGGTTCGCACGCACGCTGTGGAAGTGTCGTTTCAGCGTCGATTCTCGCAGGGCCTCAGTCTCAACGCGGCGTACTCCGGCATCCGCGCGGAGGAATGGTTGAACGTCATCGACGAGTACGACGCCGTGCCGACGGAGTGGGTTACGAGCCAGAACGCGAGGCCGCATCGCATCACGCTCAACGGCGTTTACGAATTGCCGTTCGGCCGCGGCCGCCGGTTCTTCTCCAACGGCGGGTTGATCGGCATGATTCTGGGCGGATGGCAGACCGGGCAGACGTTCGAATGGCAGCCGGGTCCGCTGCTGCAGTTCACGAACGTGTTCTTCTACGGAGACGTGAACAACATTGCGTCAGGCGATCCCACGCTCAACGAGTGGTTCGACGTCGATGCCGGATTCGAGCGCAGCGCGACGCGCATCCCGGCCGACTTCCAGGAGCGGCTGTTCCCGCTGCGTGTCGATGGCCTTCGGGCCGATCAGACGCTGCTGCTGAACAGCAGCATCTCGCGATCGTTCCCGCTCGTCGGGAGGTCCATGCTGCAGATCCGTCTCGACGCGGCGAATCTGCTGAACCGTCAGCAGTTCGCAAACCCGCAGCTCAACCCGACGGCCACCGATTTTGGGCGCGTCACGGCGAACGCGAACACCGAACCGCGGTTTCTGATACTGATGTCGAAATTGACGTTCTGAGGATGATCGATGTCTCAACGCAAAGGCGCCAAGGCAGTTCGCGTCTTTGCGTCTCTGCGTTGAGACGAAGAAGTCAGCGCGCTGATGCGCGGCGGCTGCGCCCCGTGACGCCGACCGCGGCCGCCGTTTCCGCCCCGGTGGCCAGCCGGATGGCGGCGCGCACGGTCGTGGGGTCGTGTTCGGGCGCGTGATGGGTCAGGACGGTCAGCGCCGTGCGGGCCAGATGGCGGGCAAGCTGGCTGGCGGCCATGGCCGCGTCGCCGGCCTCGCAGGCCTCGACGATGCGCTTGTGTTCGTCGGCCGCAATCGAGAGCGCGCGCGGGACGCCCTTGATGTACAGCCACCGGTAGCGGTCGGCGTGATCGTAGAGCTCGCGAATGGTGCGCATCAGCCGGTCGCCGGCGTGCGCCACGAGCGTGAAGTGAAACTCGCGATCGACGGCCTGCCACTGGCGCAGGTCGTGACCGGCCAGCGCCTCCATGCGGCGAAGGCAGTTCACCAGGGCGTCCATATCGCGCTGGGTGAATCGCGGCACGGTGATGCGGATGGCCAGCGACTCGTGCACGATGCGCATCGCATACAGCTGCTCGAGATCGTCGATCGAGAACGAGCTGACACGGCCGCGGCGATTGACTTCGGCTTCGACGAGGCCTTCGCGCTGCAGCATGCGCACGGCTTCGCGGAGCGGTCCGCGGCTGACGCCAAGCTTGGTGGCGAGCTGCACCTGCGAGAGCGACTCGCCGGGCGGGAGCGCGCCGTTCAGAATGGATTCGCGCAGGCTGGTGTAGACCGTCCAGGTCATATCGCGAGGCTTGCGGCTGCGCGTCTTGGGTCGTGGGGGCTGAGTTTTGGTGCGGCGCTTGTCGGCGGCGCCGCCGGGCCGATCGTTCAACACGGTCCTCCGATGGGAACAGGTCGGCGGGTGGAAACGCGCCGGAATGGCCTGGCGCCGATGGGCCGAGTATATCAAGAGGCGCTGCCGGCACATGGGAACGGCCTAAAGTGTTAACACTTACGACGTCATGTGCACGTGATGGCGCCGTGGATACGCAATCCCACTCAGGGTTGAGTGGACATAAGTGTTGACACTACGAGGGATTATGCGTACGCTCGCTTGCCGATCCGGCGGAAGACACGGTCCGGCAGTCGGAACGAGTCCGGGAGTGGGAGGAGCGTGCAGAGCCCGGAGGAGAGATTAGAATTCTCCTGGCTCCGGTGTTCCTGCTTTCTTCCAGGGAAGGATTCTGAATGGCGGTGAAGGTCGCGATCATCGGCAGCGGCAATATCGGGACCGATCTGATGATCAAGATCGTGCGGACCTCGAGCGCCCTCGAGCTGGCCGCGCTCGTCGGCATCG
The DNA here is from genome assembly GCA_963782595.1 of Vicinamibacterales bacterium. Lineage (GTDB taxonomy): Bacteria > Acidobacteriota > Vicinamibacteria > Vicinamibacterales > JAMQPK01 > JAMQPK01. The sequence continues at coordinate 145,184 of CAWAKJ010000002.1, forward strand.
ATCCGCACTCCGACGGCCTGGCGCTGGCCGGACGGCTCGGCGTCCCCGCGACCTCTGACGGACTCGACGGTCTGCTCAGGATGCCTGGCTTCAGCGAGATTGCAGTGGTGTTCGACGCGACCTCGGCGGGTGCCCACGCCAGGCACGACGCCGTCCTGCGCAAACACTCCAAGCAGATTGTCGATCTCACGCCGGCCGCGGTCGGGCCGTACCTCGTGCCCTCGGTCAATTTCCACGAGCTCGCCGATCAGCCGAACGTCAATCTCGTCACCTGCGGCGGGCAGGCGACCATTCCGATGGTGGCGGCGATTACGCGCGTCGCGCCCTCGCCCTATGCCGAAATCGTGGCCAGCATCGCGAGCAAATCGGCTGGTCCCGGCACGCGCGCGAACATCGACGAGTTCACGCGCACCACGGCGCGGGGCCTCGAACGTGTCGGAGGCGCCGGGCGAGGTAAGGCGATCATCGTCTTGAATCCCGCCGATCCGCCATTGATCATGCGGAACACGGTGTGCTGCCTCGTCGAAGGCGGCGATCCTGCCGCCATCGAGGCGTCGGTGCATCAAATGGCGTCCGAGGTGCAGGCCTACGTGCCGGGTTACCGGTTGAAGCAGGCGGTGCAGTTCGATGAGGTCTCGGCGTCGCGCCCGGTGCGGCTTGTGGATGGATGCGGCGTCACGGTCTTTACCTGCGGTCTCAAGGTCACGGTCTTTCTCGAAGTCGAGGGGGCTGGACACTACCTGCCGAAATACGCAGGCAATCTCGATATCATGACGTCTGCCGCCCTGCGGACGGGCGAGCGTCTGGCGGCGCACGCGGCACGCCCGGTGATGGCATGAATCCGTCCAGCCTCTACGTCCAGGACGTCACGCTTCGGGATGGCATGCATGCCATCAGGCACCGGTACTCCGTCACAGACGTCCAGCGCATCGCGACCGCGCTCGATCGGGCCGGCGTAGACGCTATCGAGATCAGCCACGGTGACGGGCTCTCCGGCTCGAGCTTCACCTACGGGTTCAGCGCGCACAGCGATCTCGAATGGCTCGAGGCGGCGGTCGCGAGCGTCACCCGCGCGAAGATCACCGTCCTGCTGCTGCCTGGCATCGGCACGATCGACGATCTTGATGCGGCGTACGCATCAGGCGCGAAGTCGGTGCGCATCGCCACTCATTCGACCGAAGCCGACATCGCCCGGCAGCACATCGAGCACGCCCGCAAGCTCGGCATGGACGTCGTCGGGTTTCTGATGATGGCGCACATGACGCCGCCCGCCGAGCTGGCGCGACAGGCGAAGCTGATGGAATCCTATGGTGCCCATTGCGTCTACATCGTCGACTCGGCCGGTGCGCTGCTGATGCACGATGTGGCCGACCGGATGAAGGCGTTGAACGACGCACTCGACCCGAAGACAGAGAAGGGGATGCACGCCCATCACAATCTGTCGCTCGGCGTGGCGAATACGCTCGTCGCGATCGAGCACGGCGCCACGAGAGTTGACGGGTCGCTGGCCGGCATGGGGGCGGGCGCCGGCAATGCGCCGCTCGAAGTGCTTGTGGCGGTCCTGAATCGATCCGGCCTGTCGCATGGCTGCGACCTGTTTGCGTTGATGGACGCCGCAGAGGACCTCATCCGTCCGATGCAGGATCGTCCCGTGCGCGTCGATCGCGAGACGCTGTCGCTCGGCTACGCGGGCGTGTATTCGAGCTTTCTGCGGCATGCGGAAACGGCCGCAGCGCGTCATGGCCTCGATACCCGCGATATTCTCGTGGAGCTGGGCCGCCGGCGCATGGTCGGCGGACAGGAAGACATGATCGTCGACGTCGCGCTCGATCTCGCCCGGGCTCGAAACCCTTAGAATCCTCGGCGGGGTAGTCTTGCTGCAATATCGGAATCGTTTCGAAGAACGATCGCCGCGAGTGGCGCGGGGCGAAGGGGCCCCCGCAAGCGAAGCGGCGAGGAGCGGGGCGAGGGGCCCCCGCCCTTCGAGAAGCCTCAGGGCGTCCCGAGTGCGAGTCGAGGGACGCGACTAAGCATGACTGCGCGGACGAGAACCAATCGCCAATCCTCCCGGACACTCGCGTCGGATGTGTTCGACGAGCTCCGCGGTGACATCCTCGAGTGCCGGCTGGCTCCAGGCACGCGACTGCGCTTCAAGGACCTTCGGACGCGGTATGGCTCGGGCCTGAGTCCGCTGCGAGAAGCCCTGATGCGCCTCGTCGCCGACGACCTGGTCATGCTCGAAGACCACAAAGGCTTCCGGGTCGCGCCCGTTTCGCAGGAAGAGCTCGTCGATCTCGCCATGACCTGGTTCGAGCTCGAGGCGCTGGGCATTCGGCAATCCATCAAGAAGGGGGACGACCGGTGGGCTGCGAACATCCAGGCGCGTTTCCGCGACCTGTCGAAACAGCGCATGCGCACCGCCCAGGGCACGCTTGATTCTGACTGGGAACCCCGCAACCTCGCCTTTCACGAATCGCTCTATTCGGCCTGTGGCTCCCCTTCGCTGATGCGCTTCTGCCGCACGTTGTCCGAGCGCTTTTCGCGGTACCGTCGGTTGTGGGCACGGGGGACTCATAAGCGGAATATCGCCAGTGAGCACGAGAAGCTCTGCCGCGCCGTCCTCGACCGCGACTCTACGGCCGCGGTGGCGGCCCTGCGGGTGCACCGGACGACGACCATCCGCGACCTGCTGGCGAATTGGAATGGATCCTAGGGATTTTCGAAAATGCTTCGAGATGTTCGAAACCCCGATATAAAATTGTCGGCACTATGAAAATCAACCCTGACAAGTGCGTGGCGTGCGGGAACTGCACTTATGTGTGTCCGATGGGGGCGATCTATGTCGACCCGGCCATCAAGCGCGCCACCATCAACCGGCAGGAATGCGTCGAGTGCTATGCCTGCTATACCGGGCTGAGCCAGGAGCACCTCAATCCGACGCTCGTCCGTACGACGCGCAAGATCTTCCAGATGCTGCGGCTCCGGTTCGACCCGGAACCGGATGTCTGCCCGACCGCCGCGTTCGAGCCCGACGAGCTCACCTGGCCGCGGGTCGTGCGCCGGGCGTTCTCGGACCCGCGCGTGCCGCACGAGTCGACCGGCGTGGAAGGGCGCGGCACCGAAGAAGTGAAGACCAACGACATCAGCGGGCGCGTCAAGACCGGCGAGGCCGGCTTCACCATCGAGTTCGGCCGCCCGGGCGTTGGCGTGTGGTTTCGCGAGATTCAGCTCATGTGCTGGGCGCTGGCCGATGCCGGCGTCTCCTTCGAAAAGAAGAATCCCATCACGTCGCTGATGAGCAACGTCGCCACGGGCACGCTGCGCGAAGACATCCTCAACGAGAAGCTGATGTCGGCCATCGTCGAGATCAAGGTTCCGCTCGAGCGCATCGAAGAGGTCGTGCGGCTGGTGTGGGATATCGAGAAGCGCATCGATACGGTCGTGGCGCTCGGCGTCGGCACGCGATGCGACGAGGAAGGGCAGGACAACATCGTCGCGCCGGTGCTCGAGCGGCTCGGGTATTCGCTGCAGCGCGCGAAAACGAACGTCGGCCTCGGCCGCGTGACCAATCAGGCGGCGGTTCAAGCCGCAGTGGAGATGGCAAAGCCATGACGAATACGCTGCACCGGTTCGGAGACGCGCAGAGCTTTCGCGACGACTACATCGTCTTCGCGATTGCCAGCCGCGGAAAGAACGATGAAAACTCGGTGCCCAAGCTGCGGCGGTTTCTCGAGATCGCCATGCAGTTCAAGCCGGTGAATCTCGGCGACTCGCGGCACGGCGGCGCGTACCGGCCGTCGAAGTCGATGTCGCCGCTCTCGCACTGGAACCGCGACAACTCGCCCGACTTCAAGAAGGTGATCGAGGGGCTCGACACGACGTGCACGGCGGCTGCGGTGTTCGACAATCTCGAGGCGGCCGAGCAGTGCACCAAGGCCGTGCGAGAGGCCGATCTCGGCTTGAGCATCAACATCTCGACGTCGGTTGACGGCGCGCTGGCGTGCTGCAATGCCGCGGGCATCCCCCGTCATAGCGCGGGATATTCGCTCGGCTTCGAAGGCAAGACCGAGCATCTCCCCAACAGCGACGTGCTGGCGCTGTCGACGATGTGCGGTCATGGCATGGTGAGCATGTCGCTCGCCAAGAAGATGATCGACTGGGTGAAAGAAGGACGCCGCACTCCCGATGAGGCGGCCGTGGTTCTCACCCGGTTCTGTTCGTGTGGCGTGTTCAATCCATCGCGCGCCAAGCGGTTGCTGGAAGAGGCCCGGGAGCGGACCAAGTGAGGGGGGCCGCGAGGGGATTCTTCTTCGCGCTGGCCATCGGGGCGGTTGCTTGTGGGGGAGGGGCACCGCAAGAGCAGCCCGCACCGGCCGCATCAACGCCCGCAGCCGACGTGCTCGTCCTGAGCAACTTCACCTTGATAGACGGCAATGGCGGCGCTCCGGTCGCGAACAGCGCTTTGATTGCGACCGACGGCCGCATCACCTGGCTCGGCCCCGCGTCCGGCCTGAAAGCGCCGGCCGGCGCGGCTGTGCAGGATCTCTCGGGTAAGTTCGTGATGCCCGGCCTCATCGATCTGCATACGCACGTGTCCAATTCGGACGTCGAGATGCAGGATCCCGTCAGGTTCTTCACGCGCGAAGGGGTCACCCGCGATCTGCAGCTCTACGCGAGTTACGGCACCACATCGGTCGCCTCGCTCGGCACGGACCAGAAGCCGCTCGTTTACGACATGCGCGCGGAGCAGCGCAAGGGCCGCCCGACGGTCGCGCGCATCTTCACAGCGGGCCGCGGCTTTACGGTGAAAGACGGGTTCCCCACCAACAAGGGGAACGTTCCCGGCATCCCCTACGAGCCTTCGACGCCGGCGGAAGCGGCTGCGCAGATGGAAGAGCTCGCCGCGGAGCATCCCGATGTCGTCAAGATCTGGGTGGACGATCGATTCGGCGACTTCAAGAAGACACCCATCGAAATTTCACGGCCGATCATCGAGGGCGCACACAAGCACGGCATCAAGGTGATCTCGCACGTGTTTTATCTGAGCGACGCCAAGCAGCTGGCGGCCGCCGGGCTTGATGCCTTCGGCCACAGCGTCCGCGACAGAGCGGTGGATGCCGAGCTCATTCAGTTGATGAAGAAGCACGGCACCTGGGCCATTCCAACGCTCTACCGCGAATGGGCGACCTTCATGTTTGAAGAGCCCGGCCCATTACTGGCGGATCCGTTCTTTGCCCGTGCGCTCGACAGCCGGCAGCAGGAGGTCCTGAAGTCGGCTGCGTACCATAAAGCGCTGACGGGCGACAAATACTTTCCGAGATATCCGAATGTTCTGAAAGTCGCAAAGGAAAATCTGAAGCGTCTGGTAGACGCGGGCATCCCCATAGGGTACGGCACCGACAGCGGCGTGCTGACGCGGTTCGAAGGCTTTGGCGAGCACAAGGAACTCGAGCTGATGGTCGAGGCCGGGATGACGCCGGCGCAGGTCATCACCGCGGCGACGAAGAGCTCGGCAGAGTTCCTGGGGCAGGAGAAAGATCTGGGCACTCTCGAACAGGGGAAATGGGCGGACCTGATCGTGCTCGGCGCCGATCCGCTGGCGAACATCCGAAACAGCCGGCAGATTGACGCCGTGTACGTGGCCGGAAACAAAGTTCAATAGCGACGAGATTTAACAGGAGACTAGGAGAATAGGAGGGACAGGAGAATTCTTTCAAAAAAGAACTCCTAATCTCCTAATCTCCTGTTCAAAAGAGGAGATGGTCGTATGAGAGGACGAACGGTTTTGGTGGTTGTCATTGGGTTGATGCTCTCGGGCTTCGGGTTTGCCCAGGCCGGGAAGGCAGACCAGCAGGTGCTGCAGGCCGAGAAAGATCGGTTCGCGGCGATGATCAAGGCCGACCGTGCGGCGCTCGAAAAGCTGCTCGCCGACGATCTCACCTACACGCACAGCAGCGCGCTCTTCGAAAGCAAAGAGCAGTTCATCAAGAGCGTCACGGGCGGCACCATCGACTATGTGTCGATCGTGCCGAGCGAAACAGACTGGAAAGTCCGCGTCAACGGCAACACGGCCATCGTCAACGGCGTGGCGGCCGTGAACGTCATCGACACGGGCAAGGACCTGAAGATCAAGATTCGCTATACGACCATTCACACCAACCGCGGCGGCACCTGGCAGTTGCAGGCCTGGCAGGCCACCAGGTTTCCGCAGTAGACGCTGCATGAATCTGGCGGCCGTATCGCTCGTGGCGCCGGCCATCGCCGGCCTGTTGTGGAGATAAGGTCCGGCCTCCTCAGCGCAACCGCGGCCGCCCTCTTACTGTTCGCCTCCCTTTCGGCACAAACGGCGTCTGACCCCCGTACAGGTACGGGGGTCAGACCCCAGTACTTGTCGCGTGCGCAAGCTGCGCCGGTGTTCGAGGCACTGGGCGAACCCCTCCCTGATGCAGCCGCGTGGCCGTCGTGGATCGCCGGGCGGGACCGCGACACTCGGGCCCGCGTGAGGGAGGGCGACGAGACGTCGATCGTGCATTGGCTCCTGTTCGGCACCTCGTTCACCGACCAGCCCCGCGTCACCTCGCAGCAGATCGACGCAAACGACATCGTCGCGGCAGTCAACGCCCGGCTGATCGATTTCGAGCGGACATTGGTCCAATCGACGCCGGGCGAACGTGCGCAGTTCGCACGGCAGGTGCTGGGCACAGGTGCGACGGTTCGTCCCCGTCTGCTGGCGATGCTCGATCGCGTGATGAAAGAAGGCCAGACGCACACGCGCCTGGCAGAGGCGGCGCGCGCGCTTGGCGATCCCAGCCTGGAGTTCGCCGAGCGTTCGAGGATGTATCGCGGGAGGGGACTGTCATCGGATACGTCGGTCAGGGTCAATTTCGCCATCGAAGAAGCGTTGAGGGGTCTGACCCCTGTACTGGTACGGGGGTCAGACCCCAGGAACCCTCCGGTGCGGCGCGTCGCAATCATCGGCCCGGGACTCGATTTCAGCGACAAACAGGAGGGTTACGACTTCTATGCGCCGCAGACGATCCAGCCCTTCGCGATACTGGACTCGCTGATTCGTCTGGGTCTTGCGCGCCCCGATGCGCTCGACGTCACCGCGATCGACCTGAACCCGCGTGTCAACGCACACCTCGGACAGGCCGCTCGGCGGGCGCGCGACGGCCAGTCCTATACGATCCACCTGCCGCTCGACGGTGAGATCTCGTGGAAACCCGAGATCCTCGAATACTGGCGCCGCCTTGGTGAGGCGATTGGAAGCCCCGTCCCTGCGACGATCCCCCCGGGCGTCGGGATTTTGAAGTTGCGCACCGTCAGCGTGCGGCCGGCGCTGGTGGAACGAATCGCCATGAGCGACCTGAACGTGACGGCACAGCACCTGGTGCTGCCCGACCCTGAACGCTTCGACCTCGTTATCGGGACCAATGTGTTTCTGTACTACGATCGACTGGAGCAGGGGCTGGCCATGGCCGGCGTGTCGAACATGTTGAAACCCGGCGGCGTGTTGCTGTCGAACAACGCGCTCGTCGAGGTGCCTTCGGTCGGACTGAAGTCGATCGGCTATTCGAGGACGCTCTATTCGAACAGGGAAGAAGACGGCGACCTCGTCATCTGGTATCAGAAAGCGCTCCGGTAGTTACAACACTGTTTTTAAGAAGTTGACTCCTCTAGCTACCCGGGCGTAGCATCGCGATTCTTCACAACAAATCGGTCGGTCACTCCGGGCACAAGAGGGGGGGCTACCATGGATCGTAGGTTGGCGATCACTGCAATCATGCTGGTCGTGAGTCTGTACGTCTGCGTGTTTCCTGCGTCGGCGGGCCAGGCGCAAACCAACGGGAGTATCGTCGGTCGAGTCACGGACGAAAGCGGCGCGATCCTTCCCGGTGTCACGGTGACGGCCACGAGTCCCGCTTTGCAGCTTCCGCAGGTGGTCGATGTGACTGACAACCAGGGCGATTACCGTCTGACGCCTTTGCCGATTGGCACTTATGAGGTGACCTACACACTCACGGGATTTCAGACCGTGCGGCGCGACAGTCTGCGCCTGACGGCCGGGTTCGTCGCGCGCGTGGACGTGTTATTGAAAATCGGCGCGCTCGAGGAATCCGTCACGGTGTCTGCCACGCCGACGATAGATGTGCAATCGACTGGCGCCGTGACCGTGCTGACCAGAGAGACGCTCGAGGTCGTCCCCTCGAGCCGCGCCGGGATCATCACCCTGATGAACCAGTCGCCTTCGGTCCGATCGCAGTTGGACGTGGGCGGTTCTCAATCCAACCAGTTGCCGGCGATGCGCGTGTACGGAATAGCCACCCAGGCGACGTCCTGGCTGGTCCTCGACGGCGTCGTGACGACCGACGCTGGACAGACCGGTGGCGGCGGCTCGTATTTCGACTACGCCTCGTTCGAGGAAGCGCGAATGCAGACCATCGCGAACGACGTCGAGACGCCCAATCGCGGCATCAATCTCAACCTGATTGTGAAGTCCGGTGGCAATCAGTTCCACGGCGACGCGTCTTGGGAGCAAACGAGCGGCAAGCTCGCGGCTTCGAACCTCGACGACAATCTGCGGGCGCTGGGCATCAACACGCCCAACTACCTCCGCCGACGGTTCTACGGGGGCGCGGATATCGGCGGCCGCATCATTCTGAACAAGCTGTGGTTCTACAGCGGGGTACGCGGCCGGCAGAACTCGGAGAATCCGTTGGGGGTGTTCCAGTCGGACGGCTCACCTGGCGTCGTCGATCAGTCGCAATTCATGGTTACCAACAAAGTCTCCAGTCAAATGACCCGGTCGCAACGGCTCGTCTTCTTCGACTACTACCAGAGGCTCATCAAGGACGACCCTGTGCTCGTGAGCCAGGGCTACGAAACGAAGCAGAACAACTTTCAACCACAGCACACCACAAAGCTTGAATGGCAGGGCGTAAAGGGCAACGCGCTCGTGGCATCGTTGCAGGTCTCGCGGTGGCGTGTCCACGTCACACAGAACATCAGAGGGACGGGTCCCGAGAAGAACGACATCGGCATCCCGTTTACATCTGGAACGAACAACGGCGCGGGGAACGTCGTCGACCATTATCGGCCGTGGGCATCAAGGGGCTCGGTTGGCTGGTTCCGCCCCAATCTCTTCCTGGGCAGCCACGACTTCAAAGCCGGGTATGACGACGTGAAGACCACGTCCGGTCGAGGGTGGGACTCACGAATCGGGACGCCCGCAAAGGGCGATTATGCGCTCCGGTTCAACAACGGAGTGCCGATTGAGATTCTGACCTACAACGCGCCGAACTATCCGAGAACCACGGTTCACTCGACGGCGGTGTACGCGGCGGACAAATGGTCCGTCGGGCGGCGGCTCACGCTCAATCTCGGGCTCCGTTGGTCCCGCGACGACGGGTACATTCCGGCGCAGTGCAGGGAGGCCGGCACGTTTTTCCCAGAGAACTGCAGCGAGCATATCCAGGGGGCCACTCAACGCTCCCTGGCGCCGCGCCTCTACGCCACTTACGACGTCACAGGTAACGGTAAGACTGCGCTCAAGGGAGGGTGGGGTCGATTCAACGACTGGCGCAACGGGAATCACGTGCTTCCCCTCAACCCGAACGTCGCCCTCCAGAGGCGATATCGGTGGACAGATCCCAATCGCAATGGCGACTACGACCCTGGCGAGGTCAACCTCAGCACAACCGGCGGCACTGATTTCATTGAAGAGGTCGGCCGAGGGAATGTAACCATCGCCAACGTCATTTCCAATCCGGACCAGCCGCAGACGAAAGAAGACCAGTTCTCGCTCTCGCTCGAGCGCGAGTTGCGTGCGAACTTTGCCCTCAGGGTGACGGGACTGTACTCGCGTCGATTCAATGTCATCCGGACTCAGAATCTGCGGCGGGGCCCCGACGTCTACACGATTGCGAATACGAGGCCAGACCCGGGGCCTGACAACCGGGTCGGTACCTCCGACGATCCGAACAAGACCCTCACGTGGTGGGAATATCCCGCCGAGTACAGGCCGGTCTTTTTCCAGTTGAACACGCTGGTTGCAGACCCCGGTGCCACAGAGACCTTCAAGACGGTCGAGCTCACGGGGTCGAAGCGGCTCTCGAACGGCTGGCAGCTCCTGGCGTCCTATTCGGCGACGAGGGTCAACATCCCTGTGCCTGCCGAAAGCAACATCAATCCGAACGTCGACATCAACAACAACAACCAGACATGGGAGTGGTTGTTTCGCGCGTCGAGCGCCTATGTGTTCCGATACAACGTGATGCTGTCGGCCAACTTCGAGCATCGAAGCGGAGACGTACAGGCGCGGACGGTAGCCCTCAGCGGTGGCGGCACCATTCCAACAATCACGGTAAATGCCGAGCCGATCGGCAGCCTTCGCCTGCCGCATCTGAACACGATGGACTTGCGCGTCTCGAAGCGGTTCGATTTGGGAGGCGGACGGCGAGTGGAGGGGCAGATCAACCTCTTCAACGTCGCGAACAGCAACACGGTGACCGGCAGGACCGTTCTATCGGGCGCAAACTACCTGAGGCCGAACGCTATCCTGCCGGCCCGGATAGTGGATTTCAACATCGCGTACAGTTTCTAGAGAGCATATTCATGAATCGACCAACAACGGTGAACCGTCGGCAGGCACTCAGATTGCTCGCCGGCGGAGGCGCGGGCGTGACGGCGCTGAAAGCAATGGCCGGCGGCACCGCCGGGTTCGCTACCATACTGGGCACGATGCCAAGCCCCCTCGAAGCCGCGCAGGCGGTAACGCGCCGGGGTTTGCCGCGGCTCAAGATCACCGACATCAAGATCATTCTGACCCAGGTCGGCAATACCCACATGACCAACGCCAAGGTACTCACGAGCGAGCCTGGGCTGTACGGGGTGGGATGCGGTGGGCATTCCGAGCGTCAGGCGATCGTGGCTCAGACGATCGACCAGTACCTAAAGCCTGCTGCGGTCGGACGCTACGTAGACGAGATCGAAGACATCTGGCAGATGGCGTGGCTGGCGCCGTATTGGCGCGGCAGCGTCGATGCCAACAACGCGATGAGCGCGATCGACGGGGCCCTCTGGGACATCATGGGAAAGCGCGCAGGCATGCCGGTCCACAACCTGCTGGGCGGCAAGTTGCGTCCGGCCCTCCCGATGTTCGCCAACGTGAACGGGAGCGACTTGAGCCAGCTCGAGGAGAACTCCCGGGCGCGCATCGCGGAAGGGTACAAACATCTCCGCGTGGGTGCAGTCGGTGGAGATGGTGCAGGCAGGGGTGGTGGCGCTGGTGGACGCGGCGGGGCGGGCGGCGCGGCGCGTGGGGCAGGTGCGCCCACTGGACTGACCGGCGGTCAGGGGAATCTCCCTGGCGGTGGCGGGCAGGGTTCGCCCGGCTTCGGAGAGCGTGGTCCGATCTATCAGCAGCGGGGTCAGGGACTTCAGTACATGAATAACCTGATCGGTTCTTTGGAGCACTTGAGAAAGACAGTGGGCTTCGGCGTGGACATGTGCGCCGAAGTGGACTTTCGCTTGAAGCCCAGCGAAGGGCTCGTTCTGGCCAAGGCGCTCGAGCCGTTCCGCATGTTCTGGGTCGAAGAGGTGTTCGCACCAGAGGATCTGGCCTGGCACGAAACTCTGCGGAAACAATGCAGCACGCCTATTGCGTGGGGCGAGGTCTCTGTCAGCCAGATGGAATGGGTTCCACTCGTCTCGAATCGTTGGATTGACTTCATGCGCATGCACATTTCGGCGTGCGGTGGTCTGAACATGGGCCGCAAGGTCGCGGCGATGTGCGAGTTCTTCGGCGTCCGGACGGCCTGGCACGGTCCCGGCAACGTGTCGCCGATCGGCCACGCGGTCAACACGCACATCGACTTCGCGGTTCCCAACTTCGGCTGTGGGGAAGGTGCCCCTTTCTCGGCACAGTTGCAGGAGATTTTCCCGGGTTGTCCCGAGCGCAAGAACGGCATGACCTATTCGAACGATCTGCCGGGATTGGGCATCGACATCGACGAGAAGGCGGCAGCAAAGTACGCTCCCAAGACTCCTGGCTCCGATCGTGGCGTACGCTGCTACGACGGGTCGCCGTGCAGGCCGTAATCGACGGAAGGAGACCGAATGTTCCGCAACGTTGCGTGGTTGAAGCTGGTACCCATCTTCGTTCTGACGTGCACGGCGGTCCCCGTCCACGGTCAGACGGGCACGAAAAACGGGGAGTGGCGTACCTACGGCGGCGATCTGGGGAGCACGCGGTATGTCCCTCACGATCAGATCAACGCCGCGAACTTCAGCAAACTGCAGGTTGCCTGGCGATTCAAAACCGATGTCTTCGGCATCCGGCCGGACTTCAATCTTCAAACGACGCCCTTGATGATCAACGGCGTGCTGTACGCCACGGTCGGATCGAGACGCGACGCCGTTGCGATCGATGCGGCGACGGGTGAAGTACTGTGGATGTACCGCTTGGATGAAGGAAAACGCGGCGCAGCGGCGGCACGCCAGTTGTCCGGGCGCGGAGTGGCGTACTGGACGGATGGGAAGGGCGACGAGCGCATCTACATGGTGACGATAGGGTACCAGCTCGTCGCGTTGGAGGCGAAAACCGGGATTCCAGTCCGTGGGTTCGGCCAGAACGGGATCGTCGATCTCAAGCAGAACAACGACCAGGTACTCGATCCGATCACGGGTGAAATCGCCCTGAACACGGGGCCGATCGTGGCCAAGGACGTGGTGATCGTGGGAGCGGCGCATCGGGCCGGCAACGCGCCGCGGAGCAGGACAAACGCGAAAGGGTATATCCGCGGTTTCGACGTCAAAACAGGCAAACGCTTGTGGATCTTCCACACGATTCCCCAGCCCGGAGAGTTCGGCAACGAGACCTGGGAGAAGGACTCCTGGTCGTATTCGGGCAACGCCGGTATGTGGGGCCCGTTCTCCGTGGATGAAGACCTCGAAATCGTCTACCTCCCCATCGAGTTATCCACTGGCGATTACTATGGCGGCCACCGGCCGGGCAACAACCTGTTCACCGAGTCGCTGCTGGCAGTCGATCTGCACACCGGGAAGCGCAAGTGGCACTTTCAGTTCGTTCATCACGGCGTCTGGGACTTCGATCTTCCGTGCGCACCCATCCTGGCCGACGTCACGATCGACGGCAAGCCCAGGAAGATTGTCGCTGTGCCGAGCAAGCAGGGCTTCCTGTATGTGTTCGATCGACAGACGGGCGAACCTGTATGGCCGATCGTCGAGAAGCCTGTCGAGAAAGGCACTGTGCCGGGCGAATGGTACTCGCCGACGCAGCCGTTCCCGACCAAGCCACCGCCGTTCGAGCTTCAGGGCGTTCAGGAAAAGGACCTGATTGACTTCACGCCCGAACTGCTGACAGCGGCGAAGAAAGTTGCCGGGAACATCAAGCTCGGTCCCCTGTTCACCCCGCCCATCGCGCGCGGCGACGGCGGCAAGATCGGGACGGCGTACATCGCAAACGGCGCAAACTGGCCGGGTGGCTCGTACGATCCGGACACCGGAATTCTGTACGTGTACTCCAACACGCTCACGCGACTCCTCGTCCTTGGGAACGACCCCAAGCGGTCGGATATGGATTACATCAACATGGGCGGGGGCGGGGATACCGGCGGTGGTGGCAGCTTCCCTGGTTGCAACCTGATGCCATGTGCGATCACGGTCGAAGGGTTGCCGTTCGTCAAACCGCCATGGGGACGCATTACCGCCCTCGATCTCAACAAGGGGGAAATGGTCTGGCAGGTCCCGCACGGTGAAACACTCGACGCCGTGACGAACCATCCGATGCTGAAAGGCGTCAAGATTCCCCGGACCGGACGAATCGGACCGATCGGGACGTTGACGACCAAGACGCTGGTCATCTCGGGGGAGAGGGGCTTCACCACGCTGCCGTCGGGTCAACGGTTCGCCAAGTTGTACGCGTACGACAAAGCGACAGGCCGCGAGCTGGCCAGTCTGACCATGCCCGCGCCCCAAACCGGCAACCCGATGAGTTACATGCTGAACGGCAAGCAGTACCTCGTGCTCGCCATCAGCGGGCCGGAATTTCCTGCGGAGTTGATCGCGTATACAGTTGCGCAGTAGGGCTGACCCTCAATGAAATGGAGGCCTGAATGTCCTGTGTGCGTATGACGTTTGCTCTCCTCATCATGCTGGCTGGCGTACGCCTGGCTTCAGGCCAAACGATTGAAACCGGGTTTCTGAATCGCTCCGTCCGTCTCGACGGTACCGAATACGCGTTCCAGGTTTTTGTCCCTCGAGAGTACAGATCTTCGATGTCATGGCCGGTCGTGCTTTCGCTTCACGGAGGTGGCGAGCGCGGCAATGACGGCTTGATTCAGACCGAGGTTGGACTCGGTCGGGCGATTCGCCGGCATGCCACGCGCTTTCCGGCCATCGTGGTGTTTCCGCAGAGCCCCGTGGGTGAAACAGCCGGCTGGCAATCGATCGGCGCACGCGTCGCGCTGGCGGCGCTCGACAAGGCGATGGCAGAGTTCAACACGGACAAGTCACGCGTGTATCTGACCGGACTGTCGATGGGCGGCAACGGCAGTTGGTACCTCGCCTACCACCACCCCGATCGCTTCGCAGCCGTCGTGGTCGTATGCGGACGGGTCAGCGAAAGGCCCTCCAGCACTGGTGCGGCGGGATACCCAGCCATCGCGCCAGGATCCGCGGACGTGTTTGTTGCTGTGGCGGATCGTATTCGGCAGTTACCGATCTGGATTTTTCACGGTGACGCCGATCCGACTGTGCCCGTGGCAGAGTCCCGCGGCATGGCCGAGGCGCTGCGAAAGATAAACGCAAACGTTCAGTACACCGAGCTGCCCAATATCGGGCACAATGCCTGGGATCCGGCGTACGACCGGGCCGATCTCTTCGAATGGATGTTCAAGCAACGTCGGCCATAGAAAAACGTTTACGTCAGCGTCGCTCATCCCGCTCCCGTCATGCAGGCGTACATCGCCGTTCGCGAAGAAGGCGAGACACTGGTGAGAGCGAGTGGGATACGGGCAACGATTCTACGGCCCTGGTACATTCTCGGGCCTGGCCATTGGTGGCCATACATGCTGGTGCCCGTCTACGCGTTACTTCGCTGGTTTCCTCGCACGCGTGTCGCGGCAGAGCAGCTGGGGCTCGTCACGCGTCGAGAGATGGTCGCCGCTCTGATGCGCGCCATCGTGGTCCCACCGACGGAAACCGTCCGGATCGTCGAAGTACCGGAAATCCGCGCGCAATAGTATCCTGCTACCGCAAGAGCACCCGCGCAGGATGAGCGTACACATTGAAGCGGTCGTCGCGTAGAAACCCGAGCAGAGTGATTCCCGTCCGGCGTGCCAGATCGACTGCGAAGCTCGACGGCGCCGACACCGCGGCCACCAGCGGGATTCCTCCGAGAAACGCCTTCTGCACGATCTCGAACGACGAGCGCCCGCTCACGACGAGCGTGCGGCGCGACAGGGGCAGTTGGCCGTCCATCAGCATCCGGCCGAGCAGTTTGTCTACGGCGTTGTGCCGGCCGACGTCCTCGGCGCTCAACTGAAGACCGCCTTCGAGATCGAAGAGGCCGGCAGCGTGCAGCCCGCCGGTTTCGTCGAAGGCATGCTGGGCATGACGAAGCGCACCCGGCAGCTCCGCGATGACTTGAGGAGAGAGATGCCATTCCACGGTGAGGGGCGGGCGATCGATTTCGAGAGATTCCAGCGTCCGGCGGCCGCACAATCCGCAGGACGAGTTCTGTGCGACGGCTCGGCGGGTATCGAGCAGATCAGGCAGGATCTCTGCGCGGCTTCGGCTGAGTACCACGTTCAACGCGCTGGCGCCGTCGGTCTCGTCTACTCGGTGGATGTCGGCGGCCGATCGGATCACGCCTTCGGAAAACAGGAACCCGACGACGAGATCGGCATCTGCTCCCGGCGTGCGCATGATGACGGCGAACGAGTGCCCGTTGAGGCGCACCTCGAGAGGGGCCTCCACTGCCACGCGATCGCTCGCGACATCGGCCCGCCCGTCGGCGATACGCACCAGCTCGACATCGCACGAGGCTCCGCGTCTCTGCGTCAAAGTGATAAGACGTTAGAGTAGCACTGTTGAGTATCAGCCCTTTCGGCCTCGGCCATCAGAAACCACGTCACTATCTCGAGATGGCGAAGATCGCCTGGGAGAATCGCGACCAGTGGCCGTTTGCCTGGCGCATTCTCAAAACAGGCGTGTGCGACGGCTGTGCGCTTGGCACTACAGGTCTTGCTGATTGGACGCTGCCGGGCACTCACCTCTGCATGGTGCGGCTGGAGTTGATGCGGCTCAATACGGCGCCCGCGCTCGATTCGGCAATGCTTGCCGACGCTGCCGCGCTCTCGCGGCTGTCGTCGCGCAAGCTGCGCGAGCTGGGCAGACTGCCGCATCCTATGATGCGGTCGAGCGGTGATGCCGGGTTCCGTGTCATCCCGTGGGAAGAGGCGCTGTCTCGAATCGCCAGCGAGCTTCGCGAGATCGAGCCCTCACGCATGGCGATGTATCTGACGTCGAGGGGACTGACCAACGAGGTCTACTACGCCGCGCAGAAGTTCTCGCGGTTTGTCGGCACCAGCCACGTCGACAACTCTGCCCGACTGTGCCATGCGGCTTCGACTGTGGCCATGAAGGAAATGCTCGGACACGGCGCGTCGACGTGCAGCTACGCCGACTGGCTTCGCGCCGATTTGATTGTGCTGTTCGGCTCGAATGTCCCGAACAACCAGCCGGTGACGACCAAGTATCTCTACCATGCGAAGAAGAACGGCGCGCGAGTGGCCGTCGTGAATCCGTATCGCGAGCCGGGGCTGGCGCGGTACTGGATTCCGTCGATTGCAGAGAGCGCGCTCTCGGGAACAGCGCTCGCCGATGACTGGATTGATGTCCACACTGGCGGCGATCTGGCATTTCTCACGGGTGTCCTGCGCGCGCTCGTCGAGCTCGATGGCATCGACGAAGACTTCGTCCGGGAGCGCACGTCCGGCTTCGAAGCGGCGCGCGCACATGCGCTCGACGTACCCTGGGATCGCATCGAACGGGTCAGCGGCACTCCCCGCGCGCGCATCGAGGAATTTGCGCGCCTGCTGATGTCGCGTCCGAACGCCATCTTCGTGTGGTCCATGGGCTTGACGCAGCACGCCCATGGTGTGGATACCGTCCGTGCGCTCGTCAACGTCGGGCTCGCGCGCGGTCTTCCCGGTGTCGAGAACCGCGGGCTCGTGCCGATTCGCGGACACTCGGGCGTTCAGGGGGGCGCCGAAGTAGGCTGCACCCCGACGATCGATCCGCAGGCCGCCTCGCGGTGGGAAGAGCAGTGGGGATTTCCCGTCTCTCGAGTTTCCGGATGGACGGCAACCGAGATGGTCGAGCACGCGTCGCGAGGCGACGTCGATCTGTTCTGGATGGTGGGCGGCAATTTCCTCGAGACGCTGCCCGACCGTCAGAGATCGATTGAGGCTCTGCGCACGCCGCGTCTGCGCGTCCACCAGGACATCGTCGTGACCTCGTCGATGCTGACCGAGTGCGGCGGAGACGTCATCCTGCTTCCCGCCACGACGCGATACGAATCGCCCGGCGGCGGTACGGAAACCTCCACTGAACGGCGCATCATCTTTTCTCCCGAGGTACCCGGCCGGCGTATCGGAACCGCCATGCCCGAGTGGTGGGTCTTCCGTGAGGTCGCGCGTCGCGCCCGCCCGGGTGATGACGGCCTGATTGGGCTGGCCGACGCGCAGAGCATTCGTCGTGAGATTGGCGCGGCGATTCCGCTGTATCAGGGGATCGAATCGCTGAAACAAGCGGGAGATCAAGTGCAGTGGGGTGGTCGCCATCTCTATGCAAACGGCCGCTTCCAAACGTCAGACGGCAAGGCCCGGTTTGCGCGGACGAGCACCGCTCTGCAGACGGCCGGCCCTTCAGGGCACTTCGTGCTCTCGACGCGCCGGGGCAAGCAATTCAATTCCATGGTGCAGCGGGATGTCGATCCGCTCACCGGTGCCTCGCGCCACGACATCCTCATCAGCGCAGAGGATCTTCAAGGCCTCGGCATCGACGAGGGTTCTCGAGTGCAACTTCGATCCACGTCTGGCACGTTCTCTGGCACGCTGCGTGTGGCCGCCATCAAGTCCGGCAATCTTCAGGTGCACTGGCCCGAAGGCAATGTGCTGCTGGGTACGAACATGGATCCGGAGTCCCTGGAGCCCGACTACAACACCAGCGTGGTCATCGAGAATGTAGGGCGGGTCTTGTAGTTCAAGACCCGCCCTACTTCACTTCGATCTGCAGGGAATCACCCTGGATCCGAGTGCGATACACCATGATTGGGTCGGAGGCAGGTCCGGCAAGCACCCGGCCCGTCCGCGCGTCGAACTCGGAGCCGTGGCACGTGCAGGTGATCGTGGTGCCGGCCAGTTCCCCTTCTTCGGCGAGCGAGCACTGCTCGTGCGTGCACGTATCGTCAAACGCATAGCAGGTCGTGCCCGTCATCGCCACGGCGATTCGTGCACCACGCACATCGACCGCCGCGATGCGCCCGTCCGCCAGTTGGCTCGCCTTCATTGCCGTGACAAATTCCGCTGCCATGGACGCACACTCCTTCGCAGGGCGGGTCTTGTAGTTCAAGACCCGCCCTACTTGCTCAAGACCCGCCCTCTCAGTAGCGCCTGTGCGCGCGCGCAGACGGCGTCGACTGTGAAGCCGTAGTGTCGCAGCAGTTGGTCGCCGGGCGCAGACGCACCAAAGCGATCGACGCTCAGCACATCGCCCAGGCCACCCACGTAGCGATGCCAACCTTGCGCGGCGCCTGCTTCCACCGCAAGGCGCGCCGTCACTGTCGGCGGCAACACCGCATCGCGCTCCTCCTGTGAACGCGCGTCGAACAGTTCCCAACTCGGCATCGAGACGCAGCGCACTTCGACACCAAGTGTCTGAAGGCGGTCCGCGGCCGCCAGGATGAGACCGACCTCGGAACCGCTCGCCATCAGGATGAGCTCGGGCCGCCCGTTTCGCGCATCGGAGAGCACATAGCCGCCGTGCCGCACGCCGTCCGCGGTGGCATAGCGGCTCCGATCCAGTGTGGGCACCGCCTGCCGGGTAAGTATCAGCGCGATGGGACTGTCGCGCGTCTCCACGGCGACTCGCCAGGCGACCGCCGTCTCATTCGCGTCGGCCGGACGGATCACTATCAGGTTCGGGATCGCGCGCAGCGCTGCCAGCTGTTCCACCGGCTGATGTGTGGGGCCGTCCTCGCCAAGCGCGATGCTGTCGTGAGTGAACACGTGCACGACGTGCAGGCCCATCAGCGCGGCCAGTCGGATCGGTGGACGCATGTAGTCGGAAAAGACCAGGAAGGTCGCACCAAACGGAAGGGTTCCTCCATGCGCCGCCAGGCCGTTGACGATGGCGCCCATCGCGTGCTCGCGGACGCCGAAGTGCAGATTGCGCCCGCCAAAGCTCCAATTGGCGCCGGGTGGTGGATTGAAATCGCCGAGGCCTTCGAGCGCCGTGTTGGTGGAAGGATCGAGGTCAGCCGAGCCGCCAGTAAGCGCGGGCAGGCGCGGCGCAATGGCGTTCATCACCTTGCCCGATGCCGCACGAGTGGCGATGCCCTTCGCGTCGGCAGGAAAGACCGGGATGTCCGCTTCCCAATGGAGTGGCAGCTCGCTTTCCAGACTCTGTCGCAGCTCGTTGGCCAGATCGGGCAAGGCCTGCGCGTAGGCCGCCATCCGATCCCTCCAAGCCGCCTCGATGTGCGCGCCTCGCGCTATCGCCTCGCGAAAATACATCAGCGCCGGTTCCGGAATCAGGAAGGGCGGATCAGCGGGCCAGCCAAGTCTCTGCTTGGTCAGGCGCACCCCTTCGACGCCGAGCGGGGACCCGTGCGCCTCGAAACTGTCCTGCTTTGGCGACCCGTAGCCGATGTGCGTGCGCACGAGAACGAGAGACGGGCGTGCCGTTTCGGCGCGCGCGGCCTGCAGCGCGGCTTCGATGGACGCGACATCGTTGCCGTCTTCGATCGACACCGTATGCCAGCCATAGGCTTCGAAGCGGTGCGCGCGATCCTCGGTGAACGTGATGTCGGTGGAGCCGGCAAGGGACACGTAATTGTTGTCGTACAAACAGGTCAACTTGCCTAGGCGCAGGTGTCCCGCCAGCGAAGCGGCCTCTGAGGCCACGCCTTCCATGAGGTCGCCGTCGCTGACGATCGCGTATGTGGCATGGTCGACAACCTCGAATCCCGGGCGGTTGAAGCGTGCCGCAAGCTGTGCCTCGGCGATCGCCATGCCCACGGCATTCGCAAAGCCCTGTCCGAGTGGGCCGGTCGTGATCTCCACGCCGGGTGTGTGCCCGCGCTCGGGATGGCCTGGAGTCTTGCTGCCCCACTGCCGGAACTGTTTGAGCTCGTCCAGCGGGAGGTCGTACCCAGTCAGGTGCAGCAGGCTGTAGAGGAGCATCGAGCCGTGGCCCGCCGAGAGCACGAAGCGATCGCGATCGGCCCAGGCCGGGTTTCGAGGGTTGTGTTTCAGCAGACGGGTCCAGAGAACGTAGGCCATCGGCGCCGCACCGAGCGGCATGCCAGGATGGCCGCTGTTGGCCTTCTGGACGGCGTCAACCGACAGGAAACGCATGGTGTTGATGCAGAGCTGATCGAGTTCGGTCGTCACGTCGTCGACCAAGGCAAGCCGCGTGCCGATCGAAGTGTTATGGACCGTACCGATGTCGAGGGAGTATCCTGCGGCTTCCGTGACCAAAACGAGGCGTTTGCTCATCGTCGAGGATGACCGGCACGCGCGCGAGGGATATGAGACGTATCTCTCGGGCGCCGGGTTCCGCGTGTGGGCGCTCGAAGGGGGCGCCCAGGTGCTGGAATTTGCGAAATTGGAGATGCCCGATCTCGTGCTGCTCGATCTGGAGCTGCCGGACCTGGATGGATGGGAGGTCGCCCGGCAACTGAAATCGCATCAGATGACCAAAGGCATCCCGATTGTCGCGTTCAGCGGGCGGACGCTTCATCACGAGCAGGTGAGCGCCCTTCGCGCGGGTTGCGATGCGTATCTCCCAAAGCCCTGCCCTCCGGATCGGGTGTTGACGACTATTCGCAAACTGCTCGGGCTGACCGATTCTAGGGATCTAGAGGTGTAATTTTCTGAAGCGCCGCACGTGCTGCTTCAGCCGTTGGATCCAGTGCCACGGCCTCGCTGAAAAATCTGGCAGCGGCTTCGACATCACCGCGTTCGAGGTGGACGTTGCCGAGGTTGACATACACAGCAGCGTCACGAGGGTCCACCTTCAACGACGCTTCGAAGGCTGCAATCGCACAGTCGTAGTGTCTCCTGGCGGCGCAGATGATGCCGTGGAGATTTCGTCCTTTCGCGTGGCGCGGATGTACCTGTAGAAGCGCGCTGATCACGGTCTCTGCCTCCCGGTCCTGATTCTGGAGGAGGAGAGCGGTCGCTTGGTAGAAGCGGCTGTCTTGTCGATCCGGGAATCGTCTGACGAGCGTTTCGGCGACCGATGACAGGCGCGAATCGCGGACGTCCGCGAGGACGGAAGCAAGCTGTTCCAGGGTCAGCGGGTTGTCGGGGGCGAGTCGATTGGCGTCGAGCGCCGCTGCGACTGATCCTTCCATATCGCCAGCGAGGGCGAGACTGTAGGACAAGGCCGTCTGGACGGCGGCGTTTGGCAAGTCACTCGCGGCTCGCTCGCGCAGCCATTGTGTTTCCTCGGCGAGCCGGCCGGCTCCAGCGGCGGCGTTGACACCGCCCCGTAGCGCTTCGAAATTTCCACCGTCGAGAGAGGCGGCGTGGCGAAAACTTTCGTGCGCCATGCCGAATGCCTCGGCCTTCATGCCTGCTTCGCCTCGGACCACCCAGTCGTCGGCGCGAGCATGCCGCACTCCGGCTGAGACGGCCGTGGATTGCAGGGCACGACGGGCGAGGTCGCGGAGCACCGGCGCGTTCCCGTCAGATGGCGCGTACATGGCGCGCGCCGCCGTAAATTCCAGGTTCATGCGGTCGTCGGATTGGATGGCGGCCGATCCGCCGTAAGACGTCAGCTCGTTGGCACCGCCTGCATACAAAGAGAGAAGAAAGAAAGGAACCGACTGCTGTGGTACGCCCGATGCGGCCAGGAGCGCGCCAACCGATCCCCGTTGTGCTCGCCCGCCAACGTTTGCCAGTTGCGACTCGATTCCTGCGTTCGTCGAGCCAATCAACAAAAGATCGCCATCGCCGACCAGCCACAACGTCCCGTGCGGAAAGACCGCTGCAAACGTGCGGACGATCGACTGGAGGTCACCCGCATCGATCTCGTAGGTGTGCGCCCATTGGCAGAAAACGCCGTCAGGGGTCAACCGCAGGCGGACCGCTTCGAAGAACTCGCGCGTGAACAGCGCGGCCACGCCTGCCATCCACGGGTTCGACGGTTCGGAGACAATCACGTCGTACTGCCGGGTGGTCAACTGCAAATGCGTACGTCCATCTCCCATGAGCAGACGTACCCCCGGCGCACTCAGCACGTGCCTGTTCTCCCGTTCGAACAGCGCTGCGGCGTCGACCACCTCGGGTGAGATTTCGACGATGTCCAGACTGCGAACGGTTCCCGATGCCATCACGGCATCGGCCGTCACGCCGCTGCCAAGCCCGATCACCAGCGCGCTCTGTGGGTTGGGGTGCACGAGAGTGGGCAGCAGCCCGAGCAACCGCTGTGTCAGCATGTCGCCGCCGTCCGAGGCGTCCACTTTGCCGTCGATCGCGAGCGATCGCGTTCCGCCAAGAACCTTCACGCTGACGGTGCCGGCGCTGCCTTCTTTGTAGTACTCCAGGTGTCCCGCGCGAACGTTGATCGCCAGATCCTCGGGATCTATCCCGCGCGCATATTTGTACATGCCGCTGGCGAGCAAGGCCTCGTTCCATTGCGGAAGGGCAAACGTGGCGGCGAGAACGAATATTCCCGCCAACACCGTCATCGTGGCACCAGGCCCGCGCACGTTTCGTCGATACATCTCGAAGGCGGCGAAACCCGCGCCTGCCACGATCAGCAACCGGCTCGTGTGCAGGAACGTGGATGCGAGACCGAATTGCGGCAGCAGAAAAAAGCCGGCGGCGAGGCTCCCGAAGACAGCGCCGGTCGTGTTTGCGGCGTACACGAGTGAGGTATCGCGCGCGGCCGAGTCCACGCCGGTCGAGCCCGCCGCGAGCGCCAGCGTAAATGTGGCGCCGAAGGTGATGCTGGCCGAGGTGACGAGGAGACCCACCACGACCGCTTCGCGCAGCAGCAACGGGCCAAACGCGCTTGCGACGTTCACATAGCGCGCGACGATCAGGGGAACGTTGATCGCCGTAAACCATGCCGCTGCCAACGTGCCGCACGCCGCGACGATGAGCGCCGCGCACAACCAGATGGCACGTTGCGAGCTGGCACGCGCAAGCCGGACGCCCAAGGCGGAACCGATCGCGATGCCGACGATGAACGACGCGGCCATGAGCGCAAACGCATAGGTAGTTGGTCCGATGATCGTGGCGATTAACCGGGTCCATGCCACCTCGAAGACGAGCGCGGCAAATCCTGAGACTGCGGCTGCGACACACGCCATCGCCGGTGGCGGTGCGGGGAAATCGCTCTGGAAACGGTTCCGGGATCCGTTTTCGGAAGGATTTCGCGAAAACGGATCCCGGAACCGTTTCCTGGAGCCATTTTCTGCCTTTTCCGCGTGTCGCAACCATAGCGCGCCGGAGGCGGCCAGCACGTTCAATCCGACGGCGAACCATGTGGAGGCGTGAACGCCGAACGACGGGAGGAGCCAGAAACCCGCCGCGAGCGCGCCCGCGGCCGCGCCGGCGGTATTTGCCGTGTACAGGACTCCAGCTTCTGCCGCATCATGCGTGGCCGTCTGAGATCTGTTGCGGCCTGCACGTCCGGCGACCCAGGTGACGGCAACAGGGAATGTCGCGCCCATCGCCGCGGCCGGGAGACCCAGCAGGATGAAACAGATCGTGGCGCGAACGAGCACAAACCGGACGGGCAACGTACCGTCGGCATAGGCCCATGCCACGAGCGGCTCGAGTGCGGAAAGTGCGATGGGCAGGGCGATCGCGGCGCCACCAATGAGAAGCTCGAGCGCGGCGTATGCAGCCAACGCGCGAGAAGGTGAGAGCCTCAGGCGGCCCGCACTCCATGCTCCAAGCGCGAGGCCACACATGAATGCCCCGAGCACGATGCTCGAAGAGGCGGCCGTGTGACCCAGGACCAGCGTGAGCAGGCGTACCCAGACAACCTGATACACCAGAGCCGCCGCGCCAGACGCGCCATAACAGGTGACAAAGAGCCATCGCCGGTTGATCATGGGTCGCCGAGCTGGAGTAGATTGTAAGCACTTCCTTCAGACGAGGTTGTCATGCGCACGATCCGTGCTTCGAAACGTGCAATTGTGTTCGGTTTCGTCGTGACCTCACTGGTCGGATCTTCGCCTTCGGCACAGGCGCCGTCTCCGGCCGCCGCCGATCCGGCGCCGCTCCGCATTCCGGAACAGCCGCCTTCTCCTGAGCCTTCGCCACTGTTGCACCAGTACGCGGACGTGTCGGCCGATCGCTTGAAGAATCCAGCGGACGCCGACTGGCTGATGACGCGGCGTACTTACGACGGTTGGGGCTACAGCCCGCTCGACCAAATCAACGCGGGCAACGTCAAGCGGCTGAAACCCGTCTGGACTATGTCGACCGGCATGAACAACGGCCACGAGGCGGCGCCGATCGTCAACAGCGGAGTGATGTTCGTGACGAGCTCGTACAACCAGGTGCTGGCGCTCGATGCGAAGAGGGGCACGATTCTGTGGAGGTATCGCAGCGAGTCCACGGGCAGTGTGCGAGGCAAGCCCGTCAACCGCGGTGTGACGCTCTATGGCGACAGGGTGTTCGCGGTGCTGACCGAAGCCGTGCTCGTTGCGCTCGACGCGAAGACCGGAAAGGAAGTCTGGCGGACAGTCGTCGGCAATAACACAGCGGGCGAATACATGACGGCACCGCCGCTTGTTGCCGGCGGCAAGCTTATCGCCGGTATTTCGGGAGGCGATGGCCCGAACCGAGGGTTCATCGCCGCGTACGATCCGGAGACCGGGCGGCAGCTGTGGAAGACCTATACGACGCCGGCGCCCGGAGAACCGTTGAGCGACACCTGGCGCGGCGACGATTGGCGAACGGGTGGAGCAGCCACATGGGTGACCGGGAACTACGATCCGGAAACCAACCTCGTGTTCTGGGGCGTGGGCAACGGGTACCCCTGGGTCGGCTATGCCCGGCCGGGCGACAACCTCTACATTGCCTCTACGGTTGCCGTGGACGTCACGACGGGCGCGATCAAAGGTCATTTTCAATACACACCGAACGAGTCATGGGATTGGGACGAGGTGTCGCCGCCGATCCTCATCGACTTCCAGCGCGATGGGCGAACCGTCAAGGGGCTCGTGAATTTCGCACGGAATGGCTACCTGTACTTCCTCGAGCGCACGACAGGGCCGTTGAAATTCGTCGAGGGCAAGCCGTATGTAAAACAGAACGTGTTCAAGCGGCTCGATCCCAAAACGGGACGTCCGGAGATTGACGAGGCTCGCAAGCCCGACGTCGGCAAACTCGCAGATTTCTGCCCGTCATGGCACGGCGCGAAGAACTGGCAGCCAGGCGCCTACAACCCGAAAACGCGGATGGTGTATGTGCCGACGCAGGAAAACCTCTGCGCGGTCATGATCGGCCGAACGGTGCAGACGCCATCGGGTGAGACGCGTGTGGCCACGACCAACCGCATGTACATCGCGCCCGGCGCCGATCACCTCAGCGAAGTGCAGGCCTGGCACGTCGATACCGGTAAGAAAGTCTGGAGCCACCACTTCGCCAAGTCGCCGAATTGGGGCCCGATTCTGACCACCGGCGGCAATCTTGTCTTCAGCGGTGGCACCAACGATCGGATGTTCCGCGCATTCGATGCGGCAACAGGCGCCGTGTTGTGGGAATTTCCGACCAACTCGGGGATCTATGCGCCGCCCGCATCATTCATGGTTGGCCAGAAACAATACATCGCCGTGCTTTCGGGTTGGGGACAAGATGCGCGCTCGATGCAGGCGCGCATTGATGCGGCGTCGCCCGGTAACTTTCCCGAAGTTCCCGAGGGTGGCGTTGTATGGGTGTTCGCTCTCGAGTAAGGCAGTGTATGCTGTGCAGCGCTGAGACAAACTGAGACAAACCGCTTGAAGCAGGAGGTCTATAGTCCGCTAAATCGGCACACTTAACGTACTTGGACGATCCGGCTCACCGCCGGTTTCGTTACGCCGCACCCGTACTTCTCTCGGATGCGACGCTCATTCTTTCGCTGACGGTCATTCTCCTTAAGGAGGTCTGACGATGGCAGCTCATGGGCGGCAGTGGCGGATTTTCGGTACCGCGTTTCTCTTCCTCTTCTTCTTCCTCCTTACAGTCATCACGGCTCACGCACAAAGCGTCTCGTCAGGCACGATCAACGGAACAGTCAGAGACCAGTCAGGGGCCGTACTACCCGGAGTCACTGCCACATTATCGAGTCCTGCGCTGCAGGTTCGAGAGCTGGTTCAGGTGACCGACGCCGAGGGCGCGTACCGGTTCGTCGATCTTCCTGCCGGAACGTATCTGTTGAAGTTCGAGCTGACCGGGTTCAGCACACTCATTCGTGAAGATCTCCGGCTGACCGTTGGGTTTACGGCACGCGTAGACGAGAGCATGAAAGTCGGCGCGATGGAGGAATCGGTCACGGTGAGCGGCCAGAGCCCGGTCGTCGATATCACCAGCACAAGCGCGAGCGTGGCATTCACCAGAGAGGTCCTCGACACCGTGCCGCGGGGCCGCGATCTTCAGAATATCTTCGCCATGGCACCCGGCGTGACGCAGGCGCAAATGGACGTCGGTGGAAGCACGCTCGCCGCGCGGCAGAACATTTCGAGCTACGGCGTTGCGGCGCAGCCCAAGCTGCAGTACGAGGGAATGAACATCGCAATGGGCGCCGATCAGAACACGCCCATCTACTTCAACGACAACAGCCTCGAGGAAGTGCAGGTGCGGACATCCGGCAACGATGCGGAGGTCTCGACGCCGGGCATCTCGATGGTGGCGATCATGAAGTCGGGCGGGAACACGTTCCACGGTGCCTATGGCGCGTCGATGCAGCTCCCGTCTACCCAGAAGAGCAACCTTAATGACTCGCTGCGCAGGCAGAACCTGACCGATCCCCCAAGGCTCGACCATTTCTACGATGTGGCCGCCGATCTTGGCGGCCGGATCATCCGGGACAAGTTGTGGTTCTACGGCGGGTATAGCAACCAGACGAGAAGCGACGGGACTCTGGGATTCGCCGCGGATGCCGGACCAGACGGCCGTTACCTGACGGGCGACGAACCTCAAGCGTACTTCGCAAGCTCTCTGTACCGGTACTCGCTGAAGATGTCTTACCAGATGTCACGGAATAATCGCATCGTGTACGCGTGGCAGCGCGGTGTCAAGGCGCAGCCACAGAATGCCGGTGACCGCTTCAGGCCCCTCGAAGCCACCCGTGACTACAAGAACCCGACGGCCATTCAGAAAGGCGAGTGGCAAGGCACCCTGTCACAGCGGATTCTGGCCAACACCATGTTTGGCTATACCGGCTACGTCACCGACTACGACGCCGCTCGCTCGCACGCGAGAGCGGATGCGCCACCGCGACAAGATCTCGAAACCTCGCTCAGAACCGGCTCGCACGAGTTTCATCAGGACAAGACACGCGATCGATATCAGCTCGAGTCGAGCATCAGCTTTTTCCCGGAACGCCAATTTGCCGGTCAACACGATTTCAAGACAGGTGTGTCGATCTACTGGGACCGCACGTCTGACGTGTACAACAACAACCTCGCCTGCAATTGCGTGCTGATTACCGATCGCATCAACGGCGTATCGGGCACGCCGGTGCAGATGCGCGTGTACAACACGCCGGTGGCACCTCTCGACAACGAGGATATTTACGCGTGGTATCTGAAAGACAGTTGGCGCGTGACCGACAGGCTCACGTTCAACCTGGGTCTGCGCTGGGAGCGGCAGCATTCGTATCTGCCGCAGCAGACGTTTGACGGCGCGCGCGATTGGCCGACAGTGTTCCCGGCCGGATCGTTCAACTACATCTCCGTCCAAAAGATGAGCCGGCTTGCGCCACGGACCGGCGTGGCATTTGATCTGGGTGGCAAGTCGGTCGTCAAGGCGACCTGGGGTCTCTACAACTACATTCTTGGCGACACCTATGCGGATGTGTACAACAGGAACGCGACCGGGAACGCCCTGTTCACGTGGCGCGACCTCAACGGCGACAAGTTGTATCAGCCAGGCGAGGTCGATCTGAGCCTGAACGGCCTGGACATTCGAAACATCACTGCCGCCGCCAACGCGCAGATCAATCCCGAGCTGAAACAGCCGGCCACATGGGAAAGCACTGCCAGCTACGAGAAGGAACTGGCGTCGAGTCTCGGTTTCCGGGCCATGTACATCTTCAAATCGGTCGCCGACAGCATCGAGGATGTCAACACGCTCCGTCCGTACAGTGCCTATAGCACTCCGATCACCCGACGCGACCCTGGACCGGATGGCGTGCTCAACAACGCCGACGACGGCGGCCGCGTCACGATGTACGACTACTCGTCATCATTTGCCGGCGCCAGGTTCGTGAACAGCATGAGGGTGAATGCGAACAACACCGATCGCTTCCACTCGATGGAGTTCACGTTGACCAAGCGTTCATCGCAGCGCTGGATGGGGCAGATCTCGTACTTTGCCGTCAAGAACCATCGCTGGCTGTCGCGAATCTTCAACAACCCCAACGATGAATTCTTCCCGCTGGACGAGACGTGGGCGTGGGCTGGTAACGTGACCGGCACCTATCGTCTGCCATATGGCGTGTCGGTCTCCGGGTTCCTTCAGAGCAAGAGCGGCGTCAAGGGACAGCGGACCTATCAATTCCGTCAGGCCGATCCGGACGGCGGCACGCCGATCGCGCAATCCCAGAATATTACGATCCGGCTGGAGCCCTATGGGTCTCAGCGGCTACAGGCGTTCAATATTCTGAATTTCCGCGCGAACAAGGACTTCAGCTTCAGCGGAGGACGGCGCGTGAGCGTCGATTTCGATCTCTTCAATCTGTTGAACTCGGCCACGCCGACAGGAGCCACCTTCACGTCTGGCCCGACTTTCGGCTATGCGAATGGCGTTACACCGCCGCGCATCGCGCGCATCGGCGCGCGGTTCACGTTCTAGGAGGCGGTCATGAAAATCACACTCGGTAAATCCATAGCCGCCCTTCTGGGGATCGGCGCCCTTGCGATCGCCACCGGCGTGCTGACGCCGCCCGGCAGCAGCATCGCGCCGGCGGTGATGGCGCAGTCGATCAACTGCGACCTGACGCAATACAAGGCGGCGCCTGGATTGTCTGCCGCAATCGAGCAGGACGCGCTGGCGGTGACATGGAACGGGGCAAACGGATCGGAGCTCCGCGCCCGTTACGCGATCGCCAATGGACAGCCGGTCGTCCGCGAGCTTGCCGTGCGCAAGACGGGCGGGCAGTGGGCACCGCTCGGGCAGAATCTCATGCCAGAGGTCTACGTGAAGAGCGGCGTGCGCCGCATGACGACGCAGCAAGGCGCGCCGCTCATCAGCATCGGCGTAGATATCACCCCGGAAGTGATTGAGAAAGAGAAGTGGTACGCGTTCTGGGATGCGCCATTCGTCATCCCGGGTGTGGCGCCCGAGCAGCCTGCGCGTGGACGCGGCGAGGCGCCTGCGCGGGCAGGCGGAGCTGGACGCGGGCAGCCCGGTCCCGCATCGCAGAGCGAACCGGCGGCGAGAAGAGGAAACGTGCCGCCCGGCCCCAACGGACGTGTCTACGGTCTGCCGCGTAAGCCGGAGGAAATCAGAACGTCAAACGCCACGTTCAAGGCCACATCGTGCACCGTGAAAACGGACGGTGCGCGCGTCGAAGTGAACTTTCCCGGGTTGTCGATGGGCATCTTCTCGGGCAGTCTGCAGTTCACGTCGTATCGCGGATCGAACCTGTTCCGGATGGAAGCGATCGCGAAAACCGATGAGCCATCGGTCGCTTACAAATACGAAGCAGGACTGCGCGGGTTCTCCACCGCGCTGACACCGCGCGTCACCTGGCGCGATCGCGGTGGCGATCCACAGCAGTACGAATTCGGCGGCCTCAAGAACGACAGCCGCGTGACGGTGAAAGCGAAGAACCGGGTGCTCGTCGCGAGTGGGGGCAAGAGCGGATCGATCGCCACCTTCCCGTCACCGCACGCCTTTTTCTTCACCCGCGAGGTCGACACCAACCTCGGGTACATCTGGTATCGCAAGGACGCCGAAGGCCAGTTCGGCATGGGTGTGAGACAGGCAGAAGGCGAGGAGGTGCAGCAGTACATCGAGAACTTCGCGTTGCACAACGCGCCTCCCGGGACGCTGCAGCGCATGTCGGTGTATTACCTCATCACGCCAGACACTGCCGAGGCGACAAGGCAGCAGGTGATGGCCTACACGCACGGCGACGTGTTCAAGCCGATTCCAGGCTACAAGACGATGGTGAACCATTTCCACCTGCGGTTCACCGAGCGTCTGCGAGCGTCCGGGTCGTTGGACAACACGTTCGAAGATCTCATGGTGATGCGCTCGACCGGCATCAACATCGTCGGCCTGAGTGATTTCCATGGCGATCTGCGCCCGAACGATCCGGGACTGGGCCGGTTCGAGGATCAGCGCGACTACTACGTCGCGTCACAGAAGGCGTCGGACAAGGACTTCCTGGTGACCAACTGGGAGGAACCGACCGCGTACTTCGGCGGACACTACAACGTCATGTTCCCGAAGAACGTGTACTGGAGCAAAGTGCGTCAGGCGGGTCAGCCGTTTTCGGAAGAAGTGCCCGGCTACGGCAAGGCGTATCACACGGGCAGCACGGCCGATGTGCAGGCGATGCTCGACGCCGAGAATGGCTACTGGTTCCATTCGCATCCGCGCACGAAGGGCACCACCGGGTATCCCGACGCGATACTCGACAAGGCCTGGGTGAAAAACGACCGTTATCTCGGCATCGCGTTCAAGCCGGCAATGGGCGACGATCTGTCGGATGTGCGCATGTGCCAATGGCGGTGCTTCGATGCGATCGACAAGATGAACAATCTCTACGCGACGAGCGGTCTGAGACCCAAGTACCTGATCGCAGACGTCGACACGTATCGGAAGGGACCTGAAGACGATATCTATCCGGGGCATCCGATCAACTACGTGAAGCTCGATCGGCTGCCGGGACCGACCGATGACTGGACGCCCATTCTGCGGTCGATTCGCAACGGCGATTTCTGGGTGAGCACCGGCGAGATTCTCATCAAGAACTACGCCGTCGAGGGCACGGGCGCGAAACGGACGCTGACGGCCGATCTCGAGTGGACCTATCCGCTCGAGTTCATCGAAGTGGTTTGGGGAGACGGCAAGAAAGTGGATTCGCAGATCATCAAGGCCACCGATACGACTGCCCACGGAACCAGGAAGCTCTCCATCCCGCTCGACGCGACGGGAAAGACGTGGGTGCGCATGTCGGTCTGGGATTCCGCAGGGAACGGTGCGTTCGTGCAGCCGGTGTGGCTGAACCCGACGCGGCAGACCACGAATAACAACTAGTTGGTTAGTGGTTGGTGGTTAGTAGTTGGGTTTTTCCGGGGTCGGGTGTAATTTTACGAATCGTGAAAAATTACACCCGACCCCTTTTACTGTGCGCCGCCGTGATTGCGATCCTGGCGGTCCACCTCGCCGGGCAGCGTCGAGACACCCCCATCCTCATCAATCAGGCGATGCCCGCGCCTGCGTGGGCAGTTGCCGAACGGGAAATGCTGCAGGCGGCCGCCGACGGGGCACGGCTCTGGGTTGAGAGGTACGTGCGGCCCGATGGATCCGTGAACGTGCCGGAACGGTGGGGCGTCACCGACGGCCCGGACGACATCATGGAGACCGTTCGCGGATGGCCGCTCGTCTATGCGATGGGCGCCCCCGAGTCGGTCGCCGACGCATACGAGAAAGTCTGGGAGGGCCACCTTCGTCAGTTCGGCCGTGCGAAGATTCCAACCGTCGAGCTTGCGAAAGACGGCATCTTCGTCAAAGAGTTCCCGCCATCATTCGACTGGGAACACACTGGCGAGGGATTGCAGGCGTTCTATTGGCATGCGCTGGGCCGTCCGGGCGATCAAACGAGCCTGGATCGTACGCGCCGCTTCGCCGGCTTCTACTTGAACGAAGATCCTGCCGCGCCCAACTACGATCCCAAGCACAAGATCATCAGGAGCCTGTTCAACGGCAGCATCGGACCGGTGACGCGGCCGGTGACGCCGGTTGACTGGGATGGCGATGAAAACCCCAAACGTGCCGCACGATTCAGCACCTCGTCCAATATTCGCGGCGATCATCCGCTGAATCTCCTGGCGGCGACCCTCGCCACACAGGCGTACCTGCTGACGCACGAAGCCAAGTACAAGAATTGGGTATCGAGTACGTCGGAGCGTGGCGCGATCGGGCCGCCGCCAACGGTGGAAATTTTCCATCCAACATCGGGATCGATGGAAGGATCGGCGGTGAATGGGCAGGCAAGTGGTACGGCGGAATATTCGGTTGGAACAGCCCGGACGATGGACTTCGCAATTACGTGATGCGAGGCATACCCGCGGCGTTCGGTCAGGCAGCCATGTTGAGCAGAAACACGGCCTACATTGCTCCCATTCGCCGGCAGGTCGACAACATCTTCGCGGCTGCGCGAACTGAGAACGGCCAGGTGCTCGTGCCGCACTACTACGGGGAATCCCCTCGACCAGGCTCGGGGCAGGCGGGCGGGAAGGTGGGTTGGTACGGGTATCGGGAAGGAGAGTTTTTTCCAACCGGTGCGCTTGGGAATCTTTCCGAAACGACGATCGAGTTGTACCTCTGGTCGCTGAATCCCGCGGACCTGAAACGGATTCTCCCCAATCCGCCCGACCGGCGTTCAGTACAGGGTTGGATCGAGTTCCTGCAGGGAAGCCGAGCCGGTTACCCGCTCGAAGCATTGCAGCAGGAGCAGCAGGACGTCCGGCGAACAGCCGAACGCACGAGTAAGAAGGCGGGCGGATACGGGGCGAGTCCCGTTGCGTTCGAGGCGCTCGCCAACCTGACGCTCGGTGCGGCGAACCTGTACGGATCGGGAGACGTGCTTCGAAGTCAGGTGCGGTATTTCGATCCCGACCGCAGCCGCGCCGGCCTCGCCGAAGACGTGGCAGCCCTGGTAGAAAAAATCGAGCCAGACAGCGTGACGCTGACGCTCGTCAACACGAGTCGCACGGCTTCGCGCCGGCTGATTGTGCAGATGGGCGCGTACGGCGAGCACCAGGCGACGTCGGTACGCCGGGGCGATCAGACGGTCGCGCTGAACGGGTCGCACTTCGAAGTCCAGCTCGCCGCCGGTGCGGGCGAGACAATCGTCATTGGCATCAAACGACTGGCCAACGATCCTACGCTTCGTTTCCCGTGGGAGCGCAAGTAGGCTTGCAGCTTGTCATGGCAGATGGCAATGGCAGATGGCAGACGAGGTCCTGGTAATGAACCGGCGCACGTGTTTCCTGTGTCTTGTGTTGGCCTTCGGACTTGCCGCCCATCCCGGTTTGCTCCGGGGACAAGGCGACGTGCTCGTCCCAGTTAATAAATTGATGCCGGCGCCCGGCTGGGCGCTTGCTGAGCGCGAGCTCCTGGCCCGCAACGCCGAAGGCGTCGACCTTTGGGCATCGAAATACCTCGACGCGAATGGCTATCTTCTCGGCGCCGCAAACTGGGGTATCGAAGATGGCCCCGATGACGCCGTCGAAAGCATCCGCAATTGGCCGCTCGCGCACGCCCTCGGTGGACCTGACTCGATCGTCGAGCAGTGGGATCGTGCGTGGGAAGGGCATCTCGATCAGTACACCAAGGCGAAGGACCCTTCGACCGACCTGGCCAAAGACGGGATGTACTCCAAGGAGTTTCCCACTTCGTACGACTGGGAGCACATCGGCGAAGGACTCGGTCCGTTCTATTGGTACGGCCTGAGCCGGCCTGCGGACGAGCGCTATGCCATCCGTCTGCGGCGTTGGGCCGGCCTCTACATGAACGAGGATCTCGAGGCAAAGAATTACGATGCGACACTGAAGATCATTCCAAGCCTCTTCAACGGCACCAAGGGCGCCAAGCTGACGCCGAACACACAGGAGGACTGGAACGGACGGCTGCTTCCCGGGACCAAACCGAGCACGCGGTTTCTCAAAGCGACGAACATTCTCGGCGACCATCCGTTGAATCTGGCTTCCACCAATCTGGCTTTCCACGCCTACCTTGTGACGCAGGACGCCAAGTACAAGACCTGGCTGCTCGAGTACGTCGATGCGTGGAAGGCCAGGATTGCAGCCAACGGCGGCAACATCCCGTCGAACGTCGGACGCAACGGACAGACAGGCGCCGAATGGGGCGGTAAATGGTACGGCGGTGTGTTCGGCTGGAATTCGCCAGACGAGGGAGTTCGCAATTACGTTCTGCGCGGACCGCCGGAAGCATTTGGCAACGCGCTGCTTCTCACCGGCGATCAGGGATACACGCAGGTGCTCAGGAAGCAGGTCGACAATCTGTACGCCAACAGCAAGGTTGAGAACGGCAGGGTGCTGCTGCCGCGCTATTACGGCGATCAGGGCTGGTACGGTCATCATGACGGTGAAAAAGGTTCTGCCGGCGGGCTGACGAACCTTCGAGAAGTGGAAACCGACATTTATCTCTGGGCACTCCAGCCACGCGACCTCGAACGGCTGCCCAAACGTGGATGGATTGGTTATCTGACGTCTGGAGACGCCGGGTATCCGTTGAGCGCGCTGCAGCAGGGGCTGGCTGAAATCCAGCGCGCGGCGTCCCGGCTTCGTGCCGATACGAGCACGCCCGATTTCCCGCCGCACCACACACGCGGTTCGGGTGTGAACCCGGTTGCCACCGAGGCGCTCATCAATCTGACGCTTGGCGCCAACGATCCCAACGGCTCGGGTCACGGTCCCTTGCCCCTCCATGCGCAAGTGCGCCATTTCGATCCCGAGCGGCGGCGCGCGGGTCTGCCGGAGGATGTCGCCGCGCTCGTCGAACGGATCAGGCCCGAAGCGGTAACGTTGACGCTGGTCAACGTCAACCCGCTGCAGTACCCGAACTGTGACGGTGCAGATGGGCGCGTACGGCGAGCATCGCGCCACCAGCGTGGCCGCTGGAGATCGCACGTTCCCGATTGACGCGCCGCACTTTACCGTCCGGCTGGCCCCCGGGGCGGGCGAGACGCTGACCATTAACGTGCAGCGCTATGTGAACCAGCCGACACTGGCGTTACCGTGGGATAGAGGGTGGATGGGGAAAGTGGGAAGTGGAAAGTGAAAAATAGAAAGTGGAAAGTAGAAAGCGATCGGACCAGCCGGACGAGATCGCTTTCCACTTTTTACTTCTTACTTCCTACTTTTCACTTCTCTAGAATCTATAGCTTGCGCGCGCACCGATGTTCGTCAGCGCAATGTTGCGTGCGCTGCCAAACAGCTCGACGAACGTGATGTTCGGTCCGACGGCGAGTCCGCGCCAGATCGCGAAGTCGACGCCGCCGCCGACTGATAGCGCCACGCTCGTCTCCGAACGTCCACGGTTGACGCGTACGAGCCGCACGTTGTCGCCGAGTGTGCGCGGATCGATGCGTCCGCCGATTCGGCGGCCGCGAGGCTCGACCGGAAGGGGCCGCCCGTCGCCATCCTCGTAGATGAAATCGGACGAGTAGCTGATGTTCGCTCCGCCGCCGCCGCCCTGAACGTACGGCGTCAGCCACCTGGCGGGGCTTGGAAACTCCATCACGAAGTTGGCGAGAAATCCGACCCCGCGTCCTTCGCGCGGGCCGTCGATTTCGCCCACTTCGAAGTTGGGCAACGCGAGCGCCTCGAGCTCGAAGCCGAGGCGCGGCGTGAAGCGGTACCCGACCGAGCCTCCCGTCGCGGAGTTGGTTGTCCCCTCGCCGAACGCGCCGGCATAGAACCCGGAGACGCGGGCGCCGCCGTCCTGGGCGAGGGCCGACTGAGAAAAACCGCATACGAGGAACAGAATTAAGGCAGAACGGAAAGGCTGTGACAGCAATGGTCGCTCCTTTGGAAGCCCGTCGCAGATCGTCGCGTCCGGTCGGCGAGGCGCGATGCAAGGGCAGTGCCCTGAGCGAGCCTCGGATTTCTTTGATACCGCTTACGCGACTGTCCTCTCCGAAGACCGCGACTGTTCAACTCAAAGGAATGGCTGCCATACATTTTTCACACCTTGCTAGGCGGCGAGTCCGACTGTAAACGTTGCCGCGTATCCGCCTGATGGGTTTCTCGACACGGTCGCGAGCTCCGAGTTGAGACTGTCCGCGAAGATGTTGTCGCGGGAATTTGTCGTCGGGTTCGAGCCTCTCGACGCATAGACGCCCGTGCCATACACCTCTGCGTTGACCGAATCCGGAAATGCAATCTGGGTGACCTTGAGTGACTGCCCGTTGCGCGTGACCTCGACGTGGATGTGCGTGGCGCGCCCCTGATACCAGCCAGGGTAGACAGTTGTGAACGTCACCTGCCCGCTTGCATTCGTCGTTTGAATGCCTCGCAGGTACGTCTGTGCCCGCTCGCTTCCATACTGTGAGTAGTTGCCGCCGGCATCGCACTGCCAGATCTCGACGTTGACGCCCGTCAGAGGTGCGCAGCTGGCAGACGTGTTGACCACGGTGATGGCAAGGTCGAGCTGCGTGCCGCTCTTGCCTTCGCGGATGTCGCTCCGAAACAGATCGACGAGCGAA
The DNA here is from genome assembly GCA_963782595.1 of Vicinamibacterales bacterium. Lineage (GTDB taxonomy): Bacteria > Acidobacteriota > Vicinamibacteria > Vicinamibacterales > JAMQPK01 > JAMQPK01. The sequence continues at coordinate 182,126 of CAWAKJ010000002.1, forward strand.
GGATATGGTCCAACAGTCTCGTTGGGGGTCACGGCGCACGCCGCGCCGGTCGTCGTGGCGGTGCCGCCGGTTGTTGTCGTATCGGTCGCGATCGCACCCGGACTCGTCGGCAACTCGCTCGCACACCCGACCGCAAACGCTGCGCTCGTGGCGCCGAGAATCGCGAGCGCCTCTCGCCGTCCCATCACTCGTTGGTTCTTCTTCATGCCTCTCCTCCAATCCTCACGCTGGCACCATCAGCGTAGAGGCATCGACGGCCGCGTGCCGTCAAGAAAGGGCAAGCGAATGTAAAGGTTTGTAAATGTGCGAACGGCCCTGTGTCGACGCAGCGCGGCGGGTCCTGCCCGCGATCGTTCCCGCCCGTGCTCGGCGCCAACCGCACGTGTACGTGAGAGGCGCCTGCGCGGCGGACGGAAACGATCGCGGTCACCCGCTCGCGGCTGGCTGCGCCGGCGACACAGGGCCGGTGGCAGATTCGCTGCTCGCTCTGTGTGGCGGTTGGGTTGACGTGGCTGCGGCGCGAAGCCGTGCGCAGGCGGCCGACACACCACGCCTGACCGCGCGAGAAGCCTCTGGGAATCGAGCGAGGTCACGGACTTCGCGGCGAACGGTCCACAGCAGGCCTCGCAGCGCGGTCCGGCCCCGGAGCTTCGGATTCGCGGCGCAGCCACGTCAACCCAAGCGCCTTGAGAGTTTGGGGACGAGCTGACTGTGCACGAGGCGTCAGGCCAGCGGGATCTCGATCGTCACCTGCAGCCCGCCGTCGTCTGCGTTGACGGCGCGGATGGATCCACCGTGAAGGCTGGCGGCGCGCGCGGCGATGGAGAGCCCAAGCCCCGCGCCCCCGGAGTCGCGATCGCGTGATGACCCGACGCGATGGAACGGCAGGAAAATGCGGTCGATCTCGTGCGGCGGCACGCCAGGCCCGTGATCGCGAACAACGACGCGCGCATGCGTAGGCGTCACATTCAGCGAGATGTCGACCGAAGTACCAGGCGGCGTATAGCGGCATCCGTTTCGCACGACGTTCTCAATGGCGCTCGTAAGCAGAGCAGAATCGCCGCGCACGTTCGCCTGGTGCGAGTTGCGCACCTGCACCGCCCGTCCAGTCTGGCCAGCCTCGTAGTCCGTGTCATTCGCGACGAGTCGCACGATCTCCGACAGGTCGAACACCTCGCTGACCGCCGGTTTCTCACTGTCGGCACGCGCGAGCGCCAGGATCTGCCCGATCATCTCGTTCATCCGTGTGCCCTCGGCTTCGATGCGGTTCAGATGTTTCTCAGCATCAGGGCCGGCTTTGCGTCTCGCGAGCTCTACAGCAACCTGCAGGCGCGCAAGCGGCGATCGCAGCTCGTGAGAAATGTCCGACAGCAACTGCTTCTGCGTCGACACGAGCAGGCTGACCCGGTCGGCCATTGCATCGAAATCGCGAACGAGATCGCCGATCTCATCGCGGCGCGGATGGACCATGGCTCCAGCTCTGGCAGTGAGATCGCCCGATGCGAGCCGTCCGCTGGCGTCGCGGACGCGTTTGAGCGGGGAGGCCAGGTGACGCGCGAGAAGGAAGCACACGACGGCCGATACGACGATGGCCGCCACCAGCACAGGCGTTGGAATGAAGAACGGCGACGATCCAAACAGTGGCTGTTGAGGAAGAGACGGCCTGGGTCCGGACGGTCGCGGACGGAAAAGTTCGAGGCCGACCAGAATGACGACCTGCGCCAGCCAGAAGCTCAGAAAAATCTTAACTGCGAGGCTGCGCATAAATGTAACCGACTCCCCGGATGGTCTTGATGCGTCCCTCGCCGTCCGGCGGATCGTCCCTCGACTGCGCTCGGGACGACCCTGAGCTTGTCGAAGGGTCGCCGAGCTTGCGCCGTATCTTGCCGATGTGGACATCAATGCTCCGATCAAAGGGATCGAACGCCCGGCCGAGCACGCGTTGGCTGATTTCTTCTCGGTTGACGACCCTGCCGGCGGAAGAAAGCAGCAGGTGGAGCAGATCGAATTCGACCGTGGTGAACGCGACCGGGGAGTCGTCTTTCGCTACGGTTCGTGTGGCCGGATCGATGGTGACGTCGCCGACGACGAGCCGGGGTAGCAGATCCTGCTCGCGCGGCTGCATGCGCCTGAGCACGGCGTGAATGCGGGCGGTCAGCTCGCGCGAGTTGAAGGGTTTGGGTAGATAGTCGTCCGCCCCAATCTCGAGTCCGACGATGCGGTCGACGTCCTCGCCGCGGGCCGTGAGCAGAATGACGGGCACGGCAGAGCGCGCTCGAAGCGCACGCAGAATCTCGAAGCCGTTCTGTACGGGCAGCATCACGTCGAGGATCACGAGCGCGTGGCGGCCGCTCGCCGCCAGATCGACCGCGCCCGCGCCGGTGTGGTGGGCTTCGACGTCGAACCCCTCGGTGCGCAGCAACTCGCCGACGAGGTCGCACAGCTCGCGATCGTCGTCGATGATGAGGATTGTCCTGGACACCCGTGAGATTGTCTCCGAAAGGGGGCGCCGGTGCTGTGAAGAACAGGTAAGCGAGCGTAAAGAACTCGTAAAGACTTGGTACACCCTTTGCCTCACATGGGGTGCCTGCCTCCTCAGAAGAGGAGCGACGTATGCGCCTGACATGTGCTGCTGGTGTGGCTGTGTTGAGCCTCGTAATCCCCGCCCATTCCTATGCCCAGACCTCGCTCGACGGGTTCGGCGCGCTGCCGATGAACCAGGTGTCCTCGCTTGCCGATTCTGGCGTCCCCTTCGACTTCGGCGGCCGGATCGGGGTGGAAGTCGTGCCTGGTGTGCAGTTGATGGGAGAGTTCGGAAGACTCGGCAATGTGATGCCCGAATTCGTCGACGCGGGGCTGGCCTTCACACGCGTGGACTTGAAGGTGTCGGCCTTTTACGGTGAAGGCGGCGTGCGCCTGCTTGTGGCGCCTCGATCGGCGGTCAGTCCGTATGTCGAAGGCAGCGCGGGCATCGCGCATCTGCGGTTCGGCATCAACGGCCTCGGCTCGGCCACCGACGCCGCCATTCGCGCCGCACTGAACATCGTCGACACGCGCGATCCGATTGTAGGTGGGGGTGGCGGCATCCTGTTGCAAGGGGGGCCGCTGCAGATCGATCTGGGCTATCGCTACAAGCGCATCCTCGCCGACAGCACGCTGAGCACATTCATCAGCGCCGGGCAGAGGCTGGACTCGCAGCAGTTGCGCTTCGGCGTCGGTGTACGCTTCTGACGGTTGTCAGGGCAGATGGATGATGGCAGAGGGCAGAACACGTCGTCTGCCATCCGCCCTCTGCCCTCTGCCATGACGGATCTCGTGCTTACTTCACCCAGACGGGATTCACAAACGCCCCATTACCCGCCACGTCCCACACAGCCAGTCGTGCCCATTGCCAGCCGGCGGCGGGTGCGCGCCACTCGAACGTACGCTTGCCGAACTCCTTCGTCTCGGCCAGCGGAATCGTCTCGCGCTGTGTGACCTTGCCGTCGCTCCACACGATCTCGGCGAAACGAAGCGGAAACGTCCACTGGGCGTCCACCGTGGCCACGACCTCGTTTGCAGTCGACTTCGACATGTCCACGCGCGGCAGCAGCACTTCTCCCGTGGTCGTGAAGAAATCTCCCCTGGCGAGCGGCTCGAGGGCATCACCCCATCGATCGAACGACGGCAGACGATCGAGCCGGATGTAGTTGATGTTCATGTGGGCGTAGAGCTCGTGGGTGTGGTCGAACTGGAACATGTCGACCTCGCCGAAGATCTTCTTGCGCAACCCCAGATTGCTCAGGTCGTCGAGCAGATCGAACGAGCGATCGCCCAGCCGCGGTGACGAAAGGTCGGCGGGCATGGCCTTCCACCCGGCGCCAAGGTATCGAGGATCGCGGAAGTGCTCGGTTTCGAAAATCTTGTCGGGGAATCCCGTCGAGCCCTTGGTCCTCGGATGCGTCTGGTACATGTAGCCGCCCTCGCGACGCACGAGCTCGAGCATCTCCTGGGCGTTGGCTGTGCTGTAGACCTTCCCGTACTTCGGGTGCTGCATCTCGAAGGAGGCCTGCGCGTTCTTGGGACGACTCATGAACCAGTACACCGGTTTTGGAAACACCACGGACCAGTGGCCGCCAAGATGCACGTTCGCTTCTTCTGCAGGAATCAAGAGGAACTCGGGATCAGACTGAGCCTTCAACGCGCGGAAATATGCGTCGAGCTCGTCGAGCCGCAGATCGGTGAGATCGGCCGGGTGCCCGTCGCCGTGGAAGTCCATGATCATCGACGCATCGACGCCCATCGCCTTCAGCACCGGCTTGAATGGCGGCGTCCACTGGAACCCGTTGGCCATGGCCTGTACGGTGTCGGCGAGGTGCCAGTGCGTGCTCATCGTCTTGTATCCGGCGAGCGCGGGAAATCGATCGCGATTGGTGTAGCGCAGCACGTGCGAGAGCGCCGATTCGGGCGTTCCGTCGGAAACCAGGAAGAACACGCCCATGCGCTGAGTACGTCCGGGCGGCGCGTTGACCCACGGGTAGTACTGCCAGTTCTCGTCGCGCAGTTGCCGGATGCCGATGCCGACGCGCCCGCGCCACCCGCGATGCCAGAGGTACGCGAGGTTCGAGGAGAAGTCGCGCGGGAAGAAATATTGATGCGGAGCCGGAAACACCGCCACGCTGCCGCCGGCCGTCTTCGCCGCCAGCGTACGGTACCGGGCTTTCACGGGCTCGCGCTCGGCCTGCAGCCCGTTGTGCACTTCGCGCTTCAGTACACCCGAGGTGTCGTAGTACGCGATTTCCGATTTCATGTTGTTGCCCGCTGTGCGATCGGCAGGGGCAGACATGTCGAGGCCGGCGTCGTAGTAGTACGCGACGTCCGGATCGTTGGTGGTGAGCACGGCTTCCTGGTGGATGAGGCGGCTGCCGGGATAGAACGTATACGCGATCGCGCCCTCGAAGCCGCCCATGCGCAGGCCGTCGAAGCGCAGCTCCACGCGTTCGCCGATGGAGTGCGCTTTCGCCGCGCGCAACGTGAACGTGCCGTTGACGACCTTCGTCCCTTCGGGATGCGACGTGGGATCGTCGAAGAAGGCGTTCCATCCGCCGCGACGCTTGCCCGTTTCGCCCCGGTAATAGGGCCTGGCGTCGCTGACGATCGCCGCGCCGCCGGCCGTGATCGACGTAATCAATGGCCGCTGAGGGTCGAGCGAGAACGTCGCTGTCCACGTCCGGGCGGTCTCGTCCGGCCATGCGACCGACACCGCATTGGCCGTTGTCGTCACTGAGACAGCCCCGGGACGCACGCCGGTGGTATCGATTGCGATGCCTTGCGCGAACGAACGCTGCGGCACCAATACGAGCGCAATGAGCAATAAGATAATCACTTCTTCTTCTTCCATTCTTCGAAGCGCTTCCGGGTGGCCGCGTTCATCGGATACACGCCGACAATCGATTCGCCCTGGAGTAGAAGCCCTCGCTGAAATTCTTCTTCTTCGTCGTGCTCGAGCGCTTTATCGGCAATCTTCGCGGCGATGGCAGCCGGGATGACGAGAATGCCGGTGCTTTCGCCGACGAGGATGTCGCCAGGAATCACCGTGACGCTGCCGATCCGCACCGGCACCTGGTAGTCGACGCTCATCATGATCGGCGAGACAGACGAAGCATGACCTCGGCGCATATAGGTCTGAACGGGCATCGCTTCGAGCTCGGGCACGTCGCGCATGGCGCCGTCGATGACGAGTCCGGCGCCGCCTCGCACCAGAAACCGAATCGTCGTGACTCCGCCGGACACGCCGGCGCGTGTTTCGCCGCCTGCATCGAAGACGAGAATGTCGCCGGGCTGCGCTTCCTCCGCCGACTTGTAGTTGAGCTGCGGACCGGCGGAGTAGAGCTTCTCGCGCACATCCTTGCGATTCGGCAGATAGCGCATCGTGCGGGCGCGGCCGACCATGCGCATGTTGGACTTCAGCGGCGTCAGTTCGTTGATGAAGTTCTGCGGATATCCTTCGGCGGTCACGAGCGACCATGCCGACTCGATGCCCACACGCATCAGCTTGTCGAAGAGCACACGATCCTGCGGACTCAGGCGCTCCTGAACGTAGGCAGGCATCTGCCTCTCGATCGGCGCGAGTTTCAGCGTCGCTGTCTGCGCGAGGGCGCCGACGCCGGCCAGCAAACAGCCGAACGACGACAGGACGAGAAGCAACCGGGAGCGGGCGGTCGTTCGCATGGCTGGTCCCCCTGTAATGGAATGTGACGTGCGGATTGTATAACCGTTCGACGCCAACCGTAGGGGTCTTGCAGAACGAACGTTGGGCGGGCATGGCGGGTGGAAAAGCGTAGGGCGGACGAAAAACGTAGGGCGGGTCAAAATCGTAGGGCGGGTCTTGTAGTTCAAGACCCGCCCTACATATCTTCAAGACCCGACCCTTACAAGATCAGAACACAAACTTCAGCCCGAACTGCATGATGCGCGGATCGCCCTGGTTGGCGTGCGTGCCAGTAATGCGTCCAAACGACGCGGCGTTGTTCAGGGCAGTGTTCGGATTGGCGAAATTCACCTGGTTGAAGATATTGAAGAACTCCGCCCGGAACTGCATGCCCATGTCGTTGCTGAAGCGCACGTTCTTGCTCAATCCCATATCGAAGTAGTAGGTGTTCGGCCCGAAGTAGGCGCCTCTGCCAACAGTGCCGAACGTGCCGATGTCGGCGGCCGCGAAGGCCGCCGGATTGAACCACACCGTCTGATCGGATCCGTCCAGTGGGTCCATACTGACGCCCGTTGTTTTCCCCCGATCGCCGCCGATACCATCGCGCGAGGTGTCATTCCCTGTCGTGATCGTATAGGGCTGGCCGCTCTGGTACTGGAGAATACCAGTCAGTTGCCAACCGTGCAGCGCCGCTCGCGCCACCACGTTGTCCGTTCCCACGTCAGGAACCTCGAGCACCCATGACGTGACAAACCGATGCCTGCGCATCTCATCGAGCGGTCCCTCCACCAGCGCGGGATCCTGAGGCATGAAGTACGGAATCAGCTCGCCTCCGAAGTTGCCGACTGAATTGGAGAGCGTGTAGTTGGAATTGATCGTAAAGCCGCGTGAGAAGCGGCGATTGAGCGTCAGCTGCATCGCGTGGTACTGGGACAACCCAGTCTGCACGTAAGTCTGGATGGCGCTGTACGGCTGGAGTGCACGACGTGCATCGGTCGTGCCGGTCGTCGCGTTCGAGCCCGGCACATAGATGGCCGGGTTCAAGCTGATTGAGTACTGGCCACCCGTGGTCTTCGCTCCGACATATGCGGCGCGCGCCATCCATCCCGACAGGATTTCCCGCTCCAGCGTGAGGTTGTAGTTGTAGGTCAGCGGCGTATTGAACTTCTCGTCATAGCTGTTGGCGCTTACCGGAGTTGGGAACGGAGCATCCCGTCTGCCGACTCCCGCCAGGGAGATGCTATTGAAATCCGAGCGGCCCCGGTATGGATCTGAAAAGGGACCCTCTGGTTCCGTGACATTGATCCTGATGCTCCAGGGCGGATTGTTGGTCGCACCGTTGTTGAACCGGCCAATGATGTGCTGGTCGTAGAACATGCCCCAGCCGCCGCGCAGACTGGTCTTGCCGTCGCCGGACAGGTCCCAGGCAGCCCCGCCGCGGAAGCTCACGTTGTTGTAGTCAGCCAGCGTGCCGTCTTCGGGCACACCCGGGTCTCCACGGAAAAACACTCCGGGCGGCGCATTGTCGAAGAGCGTCGTCTTCCGGCCTGCGCGGTAGGCCTCGAGATCGAAGATTTGAATGCGGCCGACGACCTCGTGCCACGGCCGTGTCGGCTCGTAGCGCAGGCCGAGATTCAATGACAGCCGCGGATGAATCTTGTAGTCGTCCTGGAAGAACGCCGAGGAGTAGAAATTCTTGTTGTCCTTGTACTCTCCGGTGCCCTGATCGAAGGTTCGCATGTCGCCCAGCATGAAATCGGCCATGGCATTGCCCGTGGCGCTGCCGCTGAAGGTGAACGAACCAGGCACGCGGTACTCGCTGTCGATCGTCGCGTGGTACCACTGGGCTTCTGCGCCAAACTGGAGGCTGTGCTTGCCGACCATCATGTTCGTCCGATTGTTGATCTCGATGCCATTTCGGATGAAGTCTGATGGCGCGTCGGCGCCGACACTGAAGTACCCGTCTACGCTGATCAACTGAAGATTCGGCGTGGTTGGATACAGCGGGAGCCGAATCCCCAGATCCTGCAGGCTTGGTGTGTCGGGCGTCACACGGCCGGCGTGCATGCGCTGGAAGCCGAGATGTGATTCGGTCAGCGCGGTCGCCGACAGCGTTTTCTTCCAGGCATAGACGCCGCTCTGGGTGCGCACCCGTGATTTGGGACTGCCCGTGCGATAGCTGAGCAAATCGCCAGGCGTCATAATCGCGGCGTTATCGAAATGGTCGATGAAGTAGCGGCCGCTGAGCTGGTCGTTGTTGGTCACCTGGTGGTCGACCTTCAACACGACCTGATTGAAATCCATCGCGCTTGCGCGAGAAACCTGATGCTGGCCGGTTCCGCCGACTCGAGCAAAGTGACTCATCAGTTTCACCGACGCCGGATCGAAGCGCGAGACGGGGATCTGATTGCCCGGGAACGGCTGCCGCGTGACGGGGTCGATAATCGGGACGTTGCAGGGCGCGCCGCACGTCGCAAAGTTGCCGTTGCGCTGGTCGTTTGTCGGCGCGAACACGGTGGTTGTGGCCGTCGTGTTCTTCAGGAGCGTGCCTTGCCAGCCAACAAAGAAGAACGTGCGGTTCGTGCCGCTGTAGCCTGGCAGCTTCACTGGGCCGCCGAGATACCCGCCGTACTGCCGGCGATCGAGGGCGTCGGGCTCGGTTGCGAAGAAGTTGCGCGAATTGAACGCCTTGTTCCGCACGTAGCCGAACGCGCCCCCGTGAAACGAGTTGGTGCCCGAGCGGGTGACGGCATTGATGACGGCGCCGGAACTGTTGCCCTGGGCCGCGCTGTAGTTGCTGGTCTGAATACTGAACTCCTGCAACGCCTCCGGAAATGGGAACGTCAGGTTTTCATGCTCGTAGAGGTCGGTATTGCTCGTGCCGTCCAGTCGAAACGACACCGACAGCGCCTGCGAACCGTTCGAGCTCAGCCGCAGCGCGCCGGGGATCGTCTTGCCGGTTTCAGGTACTGACCGACGAGATCACGGTGCCCGCGACCAGCGTCGTGAGTTTCGCCGCATCGCGGCCGTTCAGCGGTAGCTCGACGATGCGCGCGTGATCGACGACCTCGCTGATCGTGGCGGTTGTGAGGTCGACGTTTGCTGCCTCCCCCGCGACGCTGACCGTCTCGCTCAGCTCGCCGAGCTCAAGCGTCACATTGACGGTGAGATTCTGGTTCGCAGCCAGCTCGATGCCCGTGCGCCTGATGGTCCTGAAACCTGTCAGGACCGCGCGGATCTCGTAGATGGTCGGGCGCAGTGAAGGAAACGTGTAGAACCCGTTCGCCGCGCTGATGGTGTCGCGCGAAAGGCCCGTCTGCTGCTCGACCGCGGTCACCGTGACCCCGGGCACGACTCCGCCGGTGCTGTCGGTGACGACGCCGTTGATCTGCCCTTGAGACTGCGCGAATAGAGGAGTGGAGAAGAGGCCGACGAGGAGTACGCTGAGAAGGACGTGTCGCATCATATTCCCCCTTGGATTTGATGCCGAGTTTGGGGTCCGACGCGTAATTGGATAGCAAACTTTACGATCAACAGGTCGTATTGTGTAGTGAAATCAGCGAATTTTTCCATGTGGCGACGTAAAGCTCTACAGCGGATACGGTGTATGAAAGTGCGACAGGATGGTGCACGTTGGCCATCACAGGTTACTACCTAGTACGGCATCTGGCGCTTGGTAAACGCCCTTCCCTTGTTGGTCAGCTCGACCGAGTCGCCGTGGGTCACCATCACGCCCGCCTTGATGAGCTCGATGACGTTGTCGATGTTCACCGAGTGAAGCGGCGCCCACTTGTTGGCCTTCATCGCGTCCATGATGCGCGCGCGCGCCGCGTCGAGCTTCGGCTCGCCGATAGGCGGAAGTCCGCCGGTCGCCTTTGTACCCGCAAGGCTCCGTCCCTGGTTGCCGCCGCTCTTGAGGTACGCCAAGCCCATCAGCGACATCGCCTGATCGCCAGGGCCCCATTCGCCCCACGCGACGCCTGGCGTCTTGGTGATCTCGTCGATGTTGGCGAGCGAGTACTTGTCCTCCATTTTCAGCGAGAGGATCAGCTCTCCATTCGGGTTCATCGGCCACGGGTCGGCTTTCTCGAAGTATTCGGTGCCGCTGATCCCCCAGATGCGCGACGCATAGGCCTGACTGCCCGAACCGCGCAGCCCCTCGGGAATGCTCTTGTCGGCCCCTTTCAACTCTGGGCGGTCGAACTGATACCGCGCGGTCGACACGAACGTCCGAACCGCCTCGGCGTTCCGCGCGTGGCACAACATGAGACCGTGGACGCCCGCGCTGAGAATCTGCTCGATGACCCAGTGATTGTTTTTCACGGTCACGGCGTCGAGGCCGAGCACCGGCAGCGTGACGATGACCGTTGGCGTGCGGTGGCCGCTCTTGGTGGGCCCCCCATCGACCAGCCCCTGCATGAACTGGCGTAAGAGATGTGGCTCGAATACGCCGTGCTCCATCTGGTACTGGATCAGGTCGTACCGCTCCCTGGCCAGTTTCTTCCCCTCTTCATAGCCCACGCCCTCGACGCTGATGTCGTAGACCGGCTGCCCGGCTTCGAGGAGCTCGATCATCTTATTGATGCGTTTGGGCTTGTAGCTGGGGTCGCCACCCTGGGCGGAGACGAGCGTCGTGAGGGCTATCCCGAACACAAAAAGGGCTATCGCGGTCCTTTTCACGGCAACCTCGCTTTCAGCGTGTGTACAACTGAGCTCAGATTGGTGTAAAGATACACCCTTCCCGGAGGTTTCTATGCGGTTGTTTCTGATGGTTGGAGTGCTCGTCGCTGTGATGTCATCGACCGCCGCGGCGCAGGGGTTGGTCACAGAGAAGGCGTTGTCGATGGAGATGGCGCAGATGATCGTGCAGGCGACGATTGAGCGCTGCCGCGCCGACGGATTCCGTGCGAGCGTGTCGGTGATCGACGCGGGTGGCCACCTCAAAGCGTTTGCGCGTGATGAGGGAACGGGGTTGCACACGATCGATTTGAGCTTGCGGAAGGCCTATACCGCCTTGACCTTTGCGACGCGATTTGCGACCTCACTCGAGTTTGCGAAGGCTCGAGGGTCGACGCTCGGATCTGCTGCATCGAATGTTGAAGGCACGGTAGGGATCGGAGGCGGAGTCCCTATCAAGGTAGGAGATGTGGCCATCGGGGCCGTCGGCGTCAGCGGTGCCGTGGGCGGCGACAAAGACGAAATCTGCGCGAATGCCGGTATCGCGAAAGTCGCGCACCTGTTGAAGTAATCCCGCGGTTCTAGGTTCTTGGTTCTAGGTTCTGGGTTCAAGAACCAGAACCGAGAACCTCGCACCAGAACCCAGAACCCAGAACCCAGAACCCAGAACCTAGAACCCAGAACCGTACGAATTCAGTAGTGCGTGATGGTCAGCGTAAAGTCGGTTGATGTCTGCACGTTGCCGATATCCAGGATCGTGACGCAGTACTCTCCGGCGGCCGATGGGTTGCCGGAGAACGCCGCGTTGAGTGTCGCCGCATTTGTCGTGAGCTCTCTGGAACACACCGATGTCGCGTTGTCCCAGAATCCCATCGACAGTCCCATAGTAAGGGTGCTGGTTGGTCCAAGCTGGGTGATGGCGACGACGATATCCCCGGGGTTCGTGACAGCGAAGTGGAAGGCGGTCGCCCCTCCAGTGGTGAGCACTCCAGTGAACGTCTCGGTCTTCTGCTCATAGACTGGCTGTGGCGTGGGCTCTGTGGGCGTAGATCCGCAGGCCAGCGAACTCAACAAGATTACGCACGCGGCAGCGAACAGGGCGCTGGCAGAACTGGTCATCTAGACTCCTTGAAAAATTGAAAAGGAACTCGGCGTCGCGCGCGCGTACGCAAGTGACGTGCCGCTACCTTAGTGGATGGTGAGTGGATGGGACGTCACCGTGATCGGACAGAACGTCCTTCGCCCATGTGACGCGGAGTGCCGGGCCGACATACTTTTGACACATGTCGGCCCTCGAGTCTGCGATGGTCAGCCCTTCGTGTAGATGAGCTTCCGATTCGTCGTGCCGAACGGCGTCGTGCGTGTCGTTTCCACGATGAGCGTATCGCCCTCGCGGCTGTAGACATCCTTCGATTCGATCGTGATTTCGCCGCCGCGCCCCTGCATCGTCTGCGTTGTTGCAATGACGATACGAGCGCCATCCCAGGTGGCCTTCGACATGGCGGGACCGGGACCGATGGTGTTTGTGCTCTCAGAACCATCGAGCTTATAGACCGCGATCTGGTTCCCTTGATCGTTCGTGCGATCGATGGTGAGCTCGGTGGCCGACTGCTTGATCGTCATCGCCGTGGCCGGCGCACCACCCATGCGGCCGCCGCCTCGTCCGCCACCACCGCCCCCGCCGCCTCGAGCGGGCGCGGGGTCACTCTTCGCCTCGTCGAACTTCCAGCTGCCCGAAAAGTCGGTCTTGCCCTGCGCCAACGCCGCCGATGGAAGAGCAATGGACAATGCGACCGCCGTAATTAGAAGAGCCTTCATCACTTCAACTTTCATCAGTTCTTCTCCTGACTTTGGTTACGACGGCCCGCGCGTAGCGCTTACACGAAGATCACGAAGGTCGCTTACTCTGACAAGATCACGAAGAACTCGACCACGAAGACACGAAGACACGAAGACGCGACGACACGACGACGCGACGACGCGACGACGCGACGACGCGACGACGCGAAGACGCGATGGCAGGACTGTTCAACACCCGTCCGAATCACAAGACTCTTTACAGGAGATCAGGAGATTAGGAGACCCGATTTCCCACGACGTCGATCATACCGACGGAGGACGCTGAACGCAGCTACGGAGGCCGTCACGCCATCGTGTTGCCTCTGCGTTTTGCGTCTCAGCGTCGAGACCGGTGCACGAAGATCACCAAGGTCGCTTACTCTGACAAGATCACGAAGAACTCGACCACGACGACACGAAGACACGACGACACGACGACACGCAAGTAGATCACAGCCAAGGGTGACATTGGCCTCGAACCGTCCTTTCCGCGAACGACCTGGTCGGCGCCGCACTACGCCCAGGTTGAACGCAAGAAGATCTCATTCAACCGCAGACCGGTCCGTACTCCACCGCGGGCACAGCTGAACTGAGTTCTTACTTACGAGCCGTGCTCGCTGTCCCCGTCAAACCGTTCGTGATTGCGTGCTGCACGTAGGGCATGGGAAACACAGGGACACCGAGCAGCGCATCGACGTCGCGCCGATCACTTCTTGGCGTCGTCGTGTCTTCGTGTCGTCGTGTCGCTGAGTTGGAGGAACTTTGCCGTGCGAGGCTGTTCCATGATCAAGAAGCGGTTTCAATCCCAGGGTCAACAGAAGATCAGGACACGTCAGGGGCCTCCGTCGGAGCATCGACGTCGTGGGCCGCGGATGCGGCGCGCCAATGGCGCGACGTCGATACAGAAACTCTGTGGTTGTCGTGGATGACCTTCTGATCTTCCGTAACCGAGGAGACGAGGCGCGCAGAGCCCTCCATCGACTTCGAGCCGTTGCGCGCCGCGGCCTTTGCGCTCGTCGCGTCGTCGTGTTCGCTTTGCCGAATTCCTCCTGAACTCCTAATCTCCTGTTCTAGAAGGGGGATTCGGACGCGTTCAGGAGAAGACTCACGCTCTTCGCAGAATGACCGCGGCCGGCCCAGGGAAATGCAGAGTCAAGCGTGGGGAGGCACGCTCGATCGATGGCGGCTGCGGCGTCTCTGCGAACTCGGGCGCTTCGGTGGTCAGATCGATCCGCCATTCCGCCCCCGGCGGAATCGCATCCCACGCCCCGGCATCAACCACACCGCTCCCGCGCAACCGGACGATCAGCAGCAGCTCCGAGCCTGTAGCGGGCGCTCTGAGCAAACCGATGGTGTCGGCGTCGAGCGCGGCAACCTCGATTGGGCTCTCATCCGGCTTGATGCGGAATGCTGAATCCTGGCTGCGAAGTGCGATGAGCGCACGATGCAGGCGCTCGATACCCGCGTGCGGTTGGCGTGCGCGTTCGTGCCAGTCGAGCTTGCTCGCGTGAAACGTCGTGTCGGCCTGCGGATCGGGAATGTGCTCGCGCGTGGCCGGATCTGCGAATGCCGAGAACTTGTTTGAAAGCTCCGCCCGCCGCCCATCCGTGACGAGCGCGCCGAGCGCTGGCTCGTGGTCAGTGAAATAGAGAAATGGGCTCGATGCGGCCCACTCCTGTCCCATGAACACCAGGGGTGTTTCCGGAATGAAGAGCAGCAGGGCCGTCAGCGCGCGGAACACCGCTGGATCGACCGACTGATTCAGCCGCTCGCCGGAGGCGAGGTTGCCAACCTGATCGTGGTTCTGCAGGCAGACGACAATCTGCTGAGGCGGGACGCCAGCCGGCTCGCTCTCGTGCAACTGGCCCCGAAAGGACGACGAGTGGCCGCTGTAGAACCAGCCGCGCCGGATTGTCGTGGCGAGATCGCGGGTCGATCCCGAGAACGCCTGAAAATACGGGTCGGTATCGGCCGTTGTCGAACGTCGAACCTGATGATGAAAGTCATCGGACCACGTCGCGTCGAAGCCCCAGCCGCCCGCCGAAGCCGGTGTGACACCGACTGTCAGGTTGCGATTGTCCTCGGCAATCAACACGACCTTTCGAGTGTCGACCGACGCGTGCACACACTCGCTAAGCTCCTGGAGGAAATGACGAGGACCTTCGTCCACGAGCGCATGGGCGGCGTCGAGGCGCAGGCCGTCCATGTGGTACTCCTGGATCCAGTGCAGCGCGTTCTCGATGAAGAAAGACCGCACGTGTGCGGCGTGAGGCCCGTCGAGGTTGAAGGCCTGCCCCCATGGTGTGTGGTGTTTGTCGGTGAGGTAATACGGGCTGAACTTCGAGATGTAAGCGCCGTCCGGACCGAAGTGGTTATAGACGACGTCGAGGAGCACCGCAAGACCATGGCGATGCGCGGCGTCCACGAGACTCCGAAGGTCGTCTGGCGATCCATAACTGGCCGCCGGGGCGAACAAGTCGACGCCGTCGTAGCCCCAGTTTCTTCGGCCAGGAAAGTCGGCGACCGGCATCAACTCGAGTGCAGTGACGCCAAGCCGGCTCAAATGCTCGAGACGATCGGCGAGTCCCTTGTAGGTGCCTTCCGGCGAGAACGTTCCGACGTGCGCTTCGTAGATGAGGAGGTCTTCGAGCGGCACTCCGCGCCACTCTGCGTCGGACCAGCGGAACGCGCGTGGATCGACCAGGGCAGAAGGACCATGCACGCCATCGGGCTGAGAGCGCGACGCCGGATCGGGAAAGGGACCGTCGCCGTCCAGCAGGTACGCATAGCGTGCGCCGGCGGCGGCGGCGACGTAACCGTTGTGAAAGCCGTCGGATGAGCGCTCGAGCCCGTGTGTCTCCGCAGAAGTCCGGGGATTGATGACGAGCTCGACGCGCTGCCGCTCTGGCGCCCATACTCGAAACCGAAAACCTCCATCGGCGGGCCATGCGCCGAGCTGTGGGGTCCACGGAGCCGTCGCGGCCGGCCTCATCGTCTGGGACCGGACTCGAGAATTTCCAGGATCCCGCGAAGAGGCAGCGCCACCCACGATGGGCGGTTGTTCATCTCGTAGTGGAGCTCGTAGATCGCTTTGTGGAGCGTGAACAGGTCGAGGGCGTGCCACAACTGGTGTGAATCGGACGGCACGAACGCGGCCGCTTCGGCCGCGTGCAGATAGCCTTCGACAAACGACGCCGACGCCCACGATTCCCAACCACGAGCCCACACCGCGAGCTGCGTGCGCGTCGTGTTGGCCCCCGCGGCGGCACGCAGCCCGGCTTCAGCCGCATAGCTCAGCGAGCGGAGCATCCCGGCGACATCTCGCAGCGGCGACTGCTTTGCGCGCCGCTCCACGAGCGGGCGCGCCGGTTCTCCTTCGAAATCGATGATGACGAAGTCATCGCCGACGCAGAGCACTTGTCCCAGGTGGTAGTCGCCATGAACGCGGATCTTGGTGTACGGGCAAAGTCCCGACCACAGGTTGTCGATTCGATCGAGCAGTGCTTGACGCCGGGCGAGCACCTGGGCAGCCAGGAATCTGCCATCGGCGTCGAAGGTGTCACCATGGCGTTCGAGCAGGTCCAGTGTCCCGAGGGCCTGTTCACGCTCTCGCCGCGCAGACCCTGAAATCTCTGAAGCTGTCGCCAATTCGGGCGAGAAGTCCGGCTCATCCGTCACGGCAGCGAGCGCACGGTGCAGCTCGGCCGTTCGTTTTCCCAACAGGACCATGGCATCCGCGTACGAGGCAGCCAGCTCGCGCATCAGTGTGGGCGCCGGCTCCGCTGGTTGCGGCTGCGCGCGCTTGAAGAAAGCCTCGAGGTGCGCGAGCGCGTCATCCCAGGCGTTCGCCCTGCTCGGAACCAGCTTCTGCACAAGGGCGAGTGTCGCGAGCGCGCCATCTTCGGTGCGGTACTCGATCGATCCGAACAGCGCCGGGGTGTTCACACGGGCACTGGTTCGCTCGACGAAGCGGCCAATTTCCACATCGGGGTTGATGCCGGGCTCGATGCGCCGAAACAGCTTCAGCAGGTATCGGCCGCCGATTGCCAGAGCAGAGTTGCTGTGCACGGCGGGCAGGCGTACGACGTCGGCGGCCGGCTCGAGGATTTCGTCATGGGCCGCGCGACTGGCGATTGCGAGGATCTCGCCACGCTGCGAGCGAAACGTCGCGCTGCTCCAGACCGCGTGCATGAGAGTCCGCATCGCCTCCTCGCTCCAAACCGCATCGCCGATCAAATCGGACGACGCGCCGGGCATCGGCGCGAGTACAGCGTCCGGTGCGTTCGCGGCGGCCTGCGCGTCATCGCCAGTCAGAAGAGTGAGGGGAACGAGGCACTGTTCGGTCGAGCCGTCTGCATAGGCCACCCTGACGAGCGTCAGAAACAGCGGCTGCGCGCCCGTCTCGATGCGTGCCCAGTCGTGAAAGCGGACGTTCGCGATGGCGCGCGCCTTGCCGCCAAACCACCGTTGACGGGCGACAAACCGGGGCAGCGCCTCTCGCTCGAGCGTCTCTCGCGAGACATCGCTCAGAAAATCCGCGTTCATCTCGGCCATGCGCGTCTACACTTCGACCGGTTTGAGGATGTGCGCGACGCGTTCGGCGGGATCGAGCCGCACATACGCGCGGTCTCCCTGCCACCCGTAGCGCGCGCCATCGAGCAGGTCCTCCACTTCGTACTTGCGGCCGGTGTCCAGCGCCAGAGTCGCGAGCGGCACGGTGACCCATCCCTGCTGCGCTCTGCGGGGATCGAGATTCACAATCACGAGAACGCCGCGGCCCGAGATGGTCTTGGTGTAGGCGAGAAGCTGCGCGTTGTCCGTCTGGGTGAACGCCAGCGTGGTCGTGTAATGAAGTGCGCGCTCGGTCCGGCGTATCGCGTTGAGGCGGCGAATCAGGTTGTTGAGATTGCCGGGCGCGTCCCAGTTCCGTTGACGGTACTGGTACTTTTCACTATCGAGATACTCCTCGCTGCCGGGCGCGACCGGCTGGTGTTCGCACAATTCGAAGCCACTGTAGATCCCGTATGTGGCCCCGAGCGTCGCCGCGAGCACGGCCCGCACCTGAAACGCGGGCCGCCCGCCGGTCTGCAGATATTCGTGCAGGATGTCGGGGGTGTTCGCGAAGAGGTTGGGCCTGAAGTACTCGCACATCTCCGTTTTCGTCAGCTCGGTGAAGTACTCCTCGAGATCTCTCTTTTCGTTGCGCCAGGTGAAATACGTGTAGGACTGCGTAAACCCGAGCTTGGCGAGGTGCTTCATCACTTTCGGGCGCGTAAACGCTTCGGCGAGGAAGATGGTGTCCGGAAACTGTGCGTGGACGCTGCGAATCAGCCACTCCCAGAACCCGAACGGCTTGGTATGCGGATTGTCGACACGGAAGATGCGCACGCCATGCTCGATCCAGAAGAGCACGACCGAACGCAGCTCGTGCCACAGCGCTTCCCAGTCGGGCGTATCGAAGTCGAGCGGGAAAATATCCTGATACTTCTTCGGGGGGTTCTCGGCGTACTTGATAGACCCGTCGGGCCGCTTGCGGAACCACTCCGGATGCTCGGTCACATAAGGATGGTCCGGAGAGCACTGGAATGCGATGTCGAGCGCAATCTCGAGGCCTTCGCGTTCGGCGGCTCTCACGAAGCGATCGAAATCGTCGAGCGTTCCCAGGCCTGGTTCGATCGCCTTATGCCCGCCCTCTGCCGATCCGATGGCCCACGGGCTGCCTGGATCGTCCGGGCCTGCGGTCTCCTGGTTGTTCGGCCCCTTGCGAGCCGTTGCGCCGATGGGATGCACTGGCGGCAGGTAGAGCACGTCGAAGCCGAGCGCCGCGATACCAGGCAAACGAGACTCGGCCTCCCTGAAGGTTGCACTGCGGCCGGGCTCTGGGCTGTTCGACCGCGGAAACATTTCGTACCACGTGCCGAACCGCGCGCGCTCGCGGTTGACGAGCACCTCGAGGAGGCGATCGTACCGGGTGGCATTGCTGCGATCCGGATAACGCGACATCACCTCGCGCAGCGGGTCGGCGAGCGCCGATTGCGCCCGCGTGTTCACGGGGCCAGACGTGGCCAGCGCGACTGCCTGCTCGGTCAGGCGGCTTGCATCAGCGTCGGCGCGCATCGAGCGAGCGCGCTCGGACGCCGCCGCGATTAACGCGGCGCCTTCGAGCAGCTCTCCCTCCGATACGTTGTCGGCCTCGAGCCACTTAGCCAGTCCCGCCCGCCACGATTCGAACTCGTCGATCCACGCTTCGAGGGTGTACTGGTATGCGCCGAGGTGATGCGGCGTGAACTGCGCCGTCCAACGGTCGTTGTCAAGGAACCGGAGCGGGACTTCCTCCCACGCGCTGTCGGCCGCCTCGGAGGGCCGGTAGCGGAGCACGCCGGCGAGCAGGCTGTGGCCGTCGGCGAAGACATCCGCATACACGCCGACGGATTCGCCGGCCGTACGTTTCACGGGAAAGCGGCCCGCGTCGATTTCGGGCCAGACGTGATCGATGACGACGCGGCGACGGTCGAGTGGTGGTGTGTGCATCGTCATACATGGTCAACCGGCGTGCCTGGCGGCTCGGCCGGCTGGCGAGCCTTCTGCTCCAATGCGCGCCGAATCGCATCTTGCGAACCGAGCCCGACGGCCAGCGAGGCTGCAAGCACGACGCCGCCGAACAGAATGCCGAACGCCAGCACGAGAATCTGCCGCCCGATCCCGAGCTGCTCGAGCGCCATCGACGCGGCAACAATCAACAGGATCCATCGCACAGCCGCGCTCAACGCGCGGGCATAGTGAATCTGCATGTTGACGGCGCCGATCAGAACGGCGCGCGAGAAAAACTGCGCGAGGATCGCGCCGACCACCAGCACGAGCAGGGCAGCCAGCACGTGAGGCACGTATCGGAACATCGACAACGCGAACTCGGAAGGAATCGCGGCGTCGAGCGCCGTCAGTCCGGTGAGCAGGCCGAGCAGCAGAATCGTCCATTGCGCCAGACGGGCGACGACCGCCGAGAGGCTCTGCGACTGCGACCAGTCGCCGAAGGCCCCCATGCCCCACCGCGAGGCATGCCGATCGAATTCGAGACCGCGCAGCCCTCGGAAGACGAGCACCCGGACCAGGGCGCTCAGGAGCACCGCGAAGAGCAGAATCATCATGAGGGCGAGCACGCCGGGCAGGAACGCCGCGACGCTCTCCACGCTGCGGTGCGCGGCCTCCGTCAGGATTCGTTCAACCTGCTGCCACATTGATATCTCCTTTAACCGCCGTAGCCTTGGCGAAAGTGGTCACGACCGGAACCGCTCCGGCCATCGCCAGCGGGAAATCAGATAAGGCTTCTGGGTTTCGAATGCCGTGCCGAGCCGGTCGATACGCAGCTCCGCCGCCGTCGGATCATCTGTGCCGGGCTCCAGCATGAACGAGGCGAGCCATCCCAGATACAGCGGCACGAGCGCCCCGAGCAGATGTTCGTGCGGCATCGTTTTCAGATGATGCCCGAGCGCGAAGTCGTACACGATTCTGGCCCACACTTCGTCGGGGATCTGGAACCGGTGGGGCGGCGATTCGGCGACCTTCTTCAATTCGATGATCGTGCGGGGCGGCAAGATGGCGGCCCAGACATCTCGAAGTGCCGCATAGCCGAGACGAAACGATTCGCGCAGGTTCTCGGGGTCGATGTCCGGAGCCGGCGGAGTGACGACGTCGTCGGCGTTGCCGACGACGGGCACCACGATCGAGCCTCGCAGGCGATGCCAGAAATTCGCGTGCGATTTCATGTCGATCATGAGCGCGCCAACGAGTTGGCCAAGGGCGATGCTGAGGTCGGGCGCGACCGACCGGATGGCCGCCGAGCGCACACCCAGCAGGGCGTCGCCCACACGATATTTGCCGGTTACCGCCGCCGCGGCCAGCCACATGTCGATGCCCGTCGGCGCCTCCTCGGCATCCCAGAATCGTTGCGCGAGGAAGTGATCCAGCAGCGGCGCGGAGCACGCGAACTCGAGCGCCGCCGGCTGTCGCAGCCGCACGCCATACAACGCGCGGAACACTGGATAGATCACGCTCTTGGTCAGCGCACCTTCATACGGATGACGGACGTAGTGAGCCGACACGTAGTCCATCTCTCCGCTCAGCACAGGTTCGACGAGACTCTCAACCGCCTCGGGTGTCAAGTTGGTCAGCCGGGCGTCGAGCATCACGCAAGCTTTCGCCGCGCGGTCCCGCGCGGCTCGAAGAACGGCGCGCATCGCCGCCGCCCGTCCGGGACGGCCGTGATACGGCAGCTTGAGCGGATCGACCGTTGGACGCCGATAGTCCACGGCGACGACCGAATAGTCGTCGCCCGCGACCCCGCGGGCGACACTGACGGTGTCGTCGGTGGACGCGCCGTCGGCCAGAATGACGCAGCCCGTGCGGGCGTGCCGCCGTATGCCTTCGTGCGCGCTTCGGACGACGCCCCCAATCGTGTCTGCATCGTTGTAGCTCTGGATGCCGACGACGGCTTCCGACGGGCGGGCCGAACCGGCCTCAGCGATCGCGATGCTGGAGCTCGAACCAGTAGAAGTCATAGGGACCGAGCGTCAGAAAATACGGTTCGACGCCGATGACGGGGAATTCCGTATAACCCACGATCTCGACAGGGACGAGCCCCGCAAATGCGCGCAAGTCGAGATGCACAGGCTGCACGTTGCGGGCCAGATTGGCGATGCACAAGATCGCGTCATCCTCCTCATAGCGGCGCACGTACGCGAGCACCGCGCGATTGGCCGGCCGGAGAAAGTCGATGGTGCCGCGGCCGAACACCCGGAACAGCCGCCGCAGGCGGATCATGTTCCTCGTCCAGTGGAGCAGCGATGCCCCGTCGTGTTCCTCGGCTTCCACATTGACCGCCTGATATCCGTACACCGGATCGCTGATGACGGGGCTGAACAGCTGCTGAGGATCGGCCCGCGAGAAGCCGGCATTGCGGTCGCCGGTCCACTGCATCGGCGTTCGGACGCCGTTGCGATCGCCGAGATGCATGTTGTCGCCCATGCCGATTTCGTCGCCGTAATAGAGGATAGGCGTGCCCGGCAGGGAAAAAAGCACGCTGGTCAGCAGTTCGATCCTGCGACGGCTGTTGTTCATCAACGGCGCGAGCCGGCGCCGGATGCCGACGTTGAGGCGAGCCATCGGGTCGGCGCTGTACGCGAGGTACATGTAGTCGCGCTCGTCGTCGGTGACCATCTCGAGTGTGAGCTCATCGTGATTGCGCAGGAACAGCGCCCATTGGCAGGTCTCGGGAATGTTCGGCGTACGTTCCATGATGTCGACAATGGGGTCGCGCTCCTCGAGGTGCAGCGCCATGAACAGGCGGGGCATGACGGGAAAGTGGAAGGCCATGTGGCACTCGTCGCCGTCGCCGAAATAGGGGCGGACGTCGGAGGGCCACTGGTTCGCCTCGGCCAGCAGCATCCGGTTCGGCCAGTGCGCGTCGATGTGCCGGCGAATGGCTCTGAGGATGACGTGCGTCTCCGCGAGGTTCTCGCAGTTGGTACCTTCGCGCTCGATGAGATACGGAACGGCGTCGAGACGGAAGCCGTCGACGCCCATCTCCAGCCAGAAATCCATCACACGGAGAATTTCCTCGAGCACCGCCGCGTTGTCGTAGTTCAGGTCCGGCTGGTGATGGAAGAACCTGTGCCAGTAGTACGCTTTGGCAACCGGATCCCACGCCCAGTTGGATTGCTCGGTGTCGACGAAGATGATGCGCGCGTCCTGATATTTTTGATCGGTGTCGCTCCAAACGTAGAAGTCACGATTCACCGATCCGCTCGGCGCGTGTCGTGCCCGCTGGAACCACTGATGCTGATCGGAGGTGTGATTCACGACCAGCTCGATGAGCACCTTCAGCTCTCGCTCGTGCGCGGCGTTCAGAAACCGCTTGAAGTCGTCGACCGTACCGTAGCTGGGATGCACCTCGGTATAGTCCGAGATGTCGTACCCGTCATCCTTGAGCGGCGATGGAAAGCAGGGCAGCAGCCAGAGACACGTGACCCCGAGACCCTGCAGGTAGTCGAGCTTCTCGATGAGGCCGGCGAAGTCTCCGATGCCGTCGTTATTGGCGTCGAAAAAGGACTTAACCGGCACCTCGTAGATGATCGCGTCCTTGTACCACAGTGGCTCCACCCATCCTCCCACTCAGATTCTAGTCGTTGACAGCAGGACCTTGCGGGTCTAATGTCCCGCCAAGTAGTGTCCGGCTTGAGCCGGACCATCGGAGGACGTATGTTCCGAGGCTCGATTCGTCTTGTCTTGGCCGTTGTGACGAGCATTGTGGTGGCAGGTCAGACGACCGGCGGTCAGGCTCCGGTGTACAAGCTCGTGGAGTTTCCGGCGCCGGCCACCAACGCCGCCGGGTTCGCCGCGCCATGGAATCTGATCCAGGCGTCGAGCGTGGCGGTGACGCAGAAGGGCACTGTGCTGGTGCTGCACCGCGGCGCGCATCCTATTCTGGAATTCGACACCGCCGGCAAACTCCTTCGCTCGTGGGGCGACGGCTTGATCAGCGAGGGCAAGGTGGCCGGTATTCCCCAGGCGAACTGGGCGCCGGACCGTTCCCGTTACTCAGCGGTGTATGGGGCGCCCGGATGTACGTCGTGTGGAGCGCACTCCGTGCGCGTGGATCCGCAGGGGAACATCTGGGTCGTCGATGCCGCGGGCCATGTGATCTACAAGATGGATCCCGCAGGCAAGGAAATCCTGCGGCTCGGCACCCGAGGCGCGTCCGGTGCCGGTCCATCCCACTTCAATCTGCCGACCGATATTGCATTCGCGCCGAACGGTGATCTTTACGTCACGGATGGGTATGGCGCCGCGCGTATCGTGAAATTTTCGCGGGACGGAAAGTTCCTGATGGAGTGGGGCAAGCGGGGGACCGGCCCGGGCGAGTTTGGCTTGCCGCACAATGTCGTGGTCGATGGTCAGGGGCGCGTGTACGTGACGGACCGCGACAACCAGCGCATCCAGGTGTTCGACGCAAATGGCAAGTTCCTGAACGAGTGGAAGAACACGGGCGGCATTTCCGGTCTGGCGATGACCAGGGATGGCCACATGGTGACGGGTGCCGTCGTGCGCGATCTGAATGGGACCGTCGTCGCAAAGCTGCCCGAAGCGGGCAGCGCGCATGGCGCCGCCGTGGACGCTGCGGGCAGCATCTATCTGGCGCAGCTCACGGGTGTGGTGCAGAAATATGTGAAATAGAGCCTGTCATGGCGGAGGGCAGAGGGCGGATGGCAGACGACGGTAAGAAGTAGGGCGGGTCTGAACTACAAGACCCGCCCTACTTCTTACTTCTTACTTCTCACTTCTTACTTTCTACTTCTTACCTTCTACTTTCCTAGAATCCAAACCGCACCATCATCTGAAGATTGCGCATGTTCTGCGCGCCCGTAGCTGCTCCGAACCCGGCGTTGCGAGGTTGCACGCGTGCCGGATCGATCGAACCATTCGGCAGCGTCTGCGAGTTGGTAATCGTCAGATCGGTCGGACTACGGTACGTGACGTTCCTCTGACGGTTGTTAATCACGACCGTGTTGAAGACGTTAAACGCATCGATGCGGAACTGGACGGTCCGGTTGCCGCCCAGCCGAATGTGCCTGGCAATGGCCATATCGACCGTCTTGTCCGGGCACCCACCGAGAATATTTCGCCCGGATTCGAGGCCGTCGCTGCCGTACTTCGGTCCCGTGACGGAGGCTGCATTGAACTGGCTGTACGGATCGCTCGAACAGCCGCTCCCGGGATCGCCGACGTAGACGATGCGGGCGGCATAGTCGGGAGAACCGGTCAGGTTCGTGTTGGTGCCCAGAGTCTCGTAGTTGTAGGTCAGGTCGTATCGACCGCCGGGTTGGTTGTTGTTGTCGTGGTTGGCGGACCCGGCCGTGAGCACTCCTGAGAGCTGCCAGTCGTTCAGAATGTACCCGCCGATGCGGCCGAGGGCGCTGGGCGCATTGGGCGTCTCCCACGAGGCGTACGCCTTGATGACATGCCGCTGCAGCGCGAGGTTTTCAAACATCTTTTCATATTCCGCCTGATCGGCGCGCAGCCTGATGCTGCCGTCCGCCCCGTGCTCGTACCGCGACTGCAGGCCTGTATTGCCCTTCAACGAAAGCCCGAGGGTGTAGTTGATGCCGAAGCCCAACCCGTCGCGGAAGCGATGATTCAGCGAGGTCTGGATCGAATGGTACTCGTCCCAGAACTTCGTCTGCTGCTCGTTGATGTTGCTGAATCCGCGATAGGGCCGCAGCAGATTCGCCGTGTACGCGTTTGCGCCGGGCACGGTGCTCGCGGCGAGCGTCGGATCCTGATTCTGCGGCAGATACGCTGCGCCGATATCGATGGCGTTCAGATCGACCGAGCCGTTGCCGCCGCCCTGAAACGCTCGCAGCCGGTTGTAGCCTCGATTGCCGACATACGACACGTCGAGCGCCGAGGACCAGGGAAGTGCCATCTGCACGCCGCCCTGCCACTGCCACGAGGAAGGGACCTGGGCGTCGTACTGGAACGTGATCATGGCTGGAACACCAACGGTGCTGAGCCCGGTGCCCAGCGTCTGTAGCTGACCGTTCCGGAGATCCTGCGACGTCGAAATCGGCGGGTTGCCCGGAATCGAGAACACCGTGTTCCCATCGGGCCGGTCGTAGAAGAGGCCGCCGCCGCCCCGCAGCACGAATCTCTGGTCGCCCGTCAGGTCGTACGCGAAACCGAAACGAGGCGCGACCACGAGCTTGGGCCAGACATACGATGTCTCAGCGATCCCATCGCCGGCCTGTTTGACGCCGTTGGTCAAGCTGCCGGAATTGGGCACGACCGTGCCGATCGCCGCCTGCGTGTTGGCAGCGCCCGACGCCGTGAGGATTTGCCCGGTTCGAGGATCCACCGCATTTTTCGCGTTGCCGCTGCAGATCGTCGCCCCATTGTTGCAGCCGGCCAGATAAAGCAGCGGTGCGCTCGAGCGTGACCACTCGTCGACGAAGAAGTTCGACATCTGCTGGAACTGATCGTGCTGCGGCTGCTGACGCGTGAAGCGCACGCCGTAGTCGAGCGTCAACCGGTTGTTCACCTTCCAGTTGTCCTGCAGGTAGAACTCGGTGTTGTTGTAGATCATGCTCCCTTCGATGAGACGCGACTGCTGCAGATACTGCGTGAACACGCCGACGGCCGCGTTGGCGTAGCCAAACCCGGTGTCGAGCGCGTTGTTCGTGTCGTTGCCGAAGTTGACGTAGCCCTGGAAGCCGAGGTTTGCGACGCCACCGGCGCCGGTGTTCTGCGCCTTGAAGCTGTGGTTGTTGTAGACGCCGGCCTTGAAGGTGTGAGCACTCCACACCCTGGTCATGCTGACGGCCACGTCTTGCGTGCGGTTGATGTTGAGGAACCCCGGAAAGACCTGATTCGGCGGTCCGGGTAACGCCCCGACGCCGGCGGTGCCCATGATGCGGCTGCCCCATCCGAATGCCGGCGGCATGTTGATGCGCTGGCCGTCCCACCAGAGCGGATTCAGATCGTTGAGCACTTGATACGCGTAATAGCGGTCATCGACCACGCCCGCGTTGGGATACAGGAGCGGGAAATTCGGCAGGCTCGACAGCCGGTTCGAGGACTCCGTGACGAGGATGCCGCCGGTCCCTGTCGCGCCGATCGAGGCGCCTCCAGCGAGCTGGTTGCGGATGAACCCGTAGGTGCCTTCGATGAACGTCGAGGTTCCCAGGGTGTAGTTCGCCGTGATGCCGTAATTCGTGATGAACGGGTACGGGTTCTGCACGTCGTTGAAACCCGCGATCGTGCCGGGCGTGACCAGTTTCCGGGCGCGCTGTCCCGAGTACTTGCCGCTCACGCGCAAGGTGGGCGACAACTGATAGTCGATGCGCAGCGCAGGCTGCTGCGTGAGGTTGTCGGTGGTCGCCGGCTGCACCTCGTAGTTGTAGTTGGTGCCCGCCGCCTGTGTGACGTTTGGCGCCGGATAGCGATTGAGGACCGCAAGCCCGGTCGAATAGAGGCGATCCGCGGGAATGCGGCCCAACACGCCGCCGGCCTGGAAGCAGCCGGCGGTATTGGCGGCCGTGCACGGCTGGGTTGACGTCGGATCCTTGATGAGGTTGAACAGCGCGCCGTTGTTGTCGCGGGTTTGCGAAAAATCTCCCGCACGCTCGGCTGCGGTCGGCACGCGGATCCGGATCGGGTTGCCGTTGTTGATGGCCGCCGTCACCGGGCGATATTCGTGCGCGTAGAAGAAGAAGAGCTTGTTGTTGCCGCCGGGCTTCCCGATCGGGCCGCCGATGGTGTAGCCGAGCGTCTTCGTGCTCGTCTTCGGCTTCGGGTCGCCATTCTTGGCATTGACCCAGCTGTTCTCGTTCCAGTCGGAATTGGTCTCGATGTCGTAGGCCGCGCCTCTGAATTGGTTCGATCCGCCCTTGGTGACCGCGGTAATCTGCAGCCCGCTCGAACGGCCGTATTCAGCCTGGTACCCCTGAGTGAGGATCTTCACCTCACCGATCGATTCAATGTTCATTTGCAGCATCTGGCCGTTGTTGCCGGTATCCATGGCCGAGATGCCGTCCATCATGATGTTGTTCTGACCAGCACCGCCAAGGCGCGTGCCGCCGGCCGATAAGCCGTTGGCCACCACGCCGGGGGTGAGCGCCGTCACGCTGGTGAAATTGCCGTGCGCGACAGGCAGGTGCTCGATCTGATCGCTCGTGACCGCAAACGAGCGTTCGCCGCTCTGGCTCTGGACCATCGCGGCTTCGCCGACGACGTTCACGGTTTCGGCGAGGGTGCCCGGTTCGAGTACGAGCGGAGGTACGCCGATGCGGTCGGCGCCGCTGACCGATACGCCGGGGCGCCTGATCGTTTTGAAGGCGTCCAGCGTGACCTCGATCGTGTAGGTGTCGGGCGTGATGTTCGGAAAGACGTACGAGCCGGTCTCGTTGGTGATGGCCGGTGCCGATCTGGTGCCGCGGGCTTCGCTGATGAGCACGACGGAGGCGCCGGGAATGACACCGCCTTGCTGATCCCGAACGGTGCCTGAGATGGTGCCGGTGGTGATTTGCGCCATCGCCGGCGTGGCGAGGAAGACGAGAAGCACGATCGACGTGAGAATCCCTTGGTAGCTCCTACGATGCATAACCCCTCCTGCAGAATAGAGCTTGGGTGACTCTGTAATCGATTACATATGTGAGTGACGGGATTATCACACCCACATAGTTTCTTGTCCATGACATTTCGCCATGTAATCGATATCCAAAAAAACGGACACGCTTTTTTGGATATGATTACAACCTCGTCGAATTGCGACGCCTGCCTATGGCCACTATTTACGAAGTTGCAAAACGTGCACGCGTGTCAACCGCGACGGTCTCGCGCGTACTCAGCGTTCCCGGCGTCGTCGCACCCGTCACACGCCAGCGCGTCCTCAAGGCCGTCGAGCATCTCGGCTACGAGCCCAACTCGGCCGCGAAACAACTCCGGACGTTGCAGACCCGCAAGCTGATCGTCTCGGTCCCGGACATCTCCAATCCGTTTTTTGCCCTCATTCTGCAGGGTATCGAAAGCACTGCGCACCGCGAGGGGTATGCAGTGCTGGTCGGCGACACGCAGCACGACGAAAAGCGCGAGGAAGGCTACGCGATGATGCTCAAGCGGAAGGAGGCAGACGGCCTGATTTTTCTCGGGCACCGCCTGCCCGGGGCGGCGTCAGCGATGATTCGCGACATGCATCCGCGATGTGCGCCGATCGTGAACGGATGCGAGTTCAGTCCGACCCTGGGGGCGCCGAGCGTGCACATCGACAATGCCAAGGCGGCCTACGAGGCGATGGATCATCTCTACGGGCTGGGGCACCGGCGAATCGGCATCATTACCGGGCCGCTCGTGAGCCCGCTGAGCCGCGATCGCCTCAAGGGCGCGACGTTGCGCGCCCGAGAGCAGCGAGCGGAGCGGCACTGCATCGTCACGCAGGGGGATTTTTCGATCGCCTCGGGCGCGGCCGCCGCCGAGCGGCTGCTTGGACGGTCGGTTCGGCCGACCGCCATCTTCTGTTTCAACGACGAAATGGCGATGGGAGTGCTCGAGGTGGCCTACCGGTTGTCGGTGAAAGTGCCACGGGAACTGTCGGTTTTCGGCTTCGATGACATCCGTTTCGCCCGGCACACGTTCCCACCGCTGACGACCATTGCCCAGCCGATGCGGCAGATCGGGGAAGGCACGGTGCAATTACTGCTCGGCATTCTCTCCGGCAGAGACACCATGGATATGCCCGCATCCATCACGCTGCGGCACACGCTCGTCGTCCGCGCGAGTACGGGACCTCCGCCTCGTTAGGTACTGACGCTGCTATGGCACGGCACTGACGCTGTCATGGCGGATGGCAGATGGCAGATGGAACTGACGCAGTCATGGCAGATGGATGATGGCAGATGGCATGTTCTGCCATGTGCCATCTGCCCTCTGCCCTGACTGAGTTCTTAGTACCGATAGTGATCCGGCTTGTACGGGCCGTCAACCGGGACGCCGATGTAGTCGGCCTGCTCCTTGCTCAGCTTCGTCAGCTTCACGCCCAGATGATCGAGGTGCAGCCGCGCGACCTGCTCGTCGAGGTGCTTCGGCAGCATGTAGACCTTCTTCTCGTACTTGCCGGTGTTCTTGTGCAGCTCGAGTTGCGCGATCACCTGGTTGGTGAATGATGCCGACATCACAAAGCTCGGGTGGCCGGTCGCGCAGCCGAGGTTCAGCAGGCGGCCTTCGGCGAGGATCATCACGCTGTGGCCGTCGGGAAAGCGGAACTCGTCGTACTGCGGCTTGATGTTGATCCGTTCGATGCCCGCCTTCTTCAGGCCGGCCATGTCGATCTCGTTGTCGAAATGGCCGATGTTGCCGACAATCGCCTTGTCCTTCATCCGCTTCATGTGGTCGAGCGTGATGATGTTGTGGTTGCCCGTTGCGGTTATGAAGACGTCGGCCTTGTCCACCACCTCATCGATCGTCGTTACCTGGTAGCCTTCCATCGCGGCCTGCAGCGCGCAGATCGGGTCGATTTCGGTCACGATCACGCGGCACCCCTGGCCGCGCAGGGCCTGCGCGCAACCCTTGCCGACTTCGCCGTACCCGAAGACGACCGCGACCTTGCCGCCGAGCATGACGTCGGTGGCGCGCGCCAGTCCGTCTGGCAGCGAGTGGCGACAGCCGTAGATGTTGTCGAACTTGCTCTTGGTCACCGAGTCGTTCACGTTGATGGCGGGGAAGAGGAGCGTGCCGGCCTCCATCATTTGATATAGCCGGTGCACGCCGGTTGTCGTCTCTTCGCTGACACCGCGGATCGAGGACGCGAGGCGCGTCCAGCGCGACGTGTCCTTCCGAATCGACTGATTGATGCAGTCGAGAATGACGCCCCATTCCTCGGGATCCTTGTCAGGATTGAACGCGGGGAC
Source organism: Vicinamibacterales bacterium (assembly GCA_963782595.1). Lineage (GTDB taxonomy): Bacteria > Acidobacteriota > Vicinamibacteria > Vicinamibacterales > JAMQPK01 > JAMQPK01. The sequence goes on from CAWAKJ010000002.1 coordinate 212,285, forward strand.
CTTGCCCGCCTTCTCGAACTCGGCACCCTTATGGACCACCAGCGTCGCGTCGCCGCCGTCATCGACGATGAGTGTCGGCCCCCCGCCGTCTGGCCATTCGAGCGCTTCGCTCGTGCACCACCAGTACTCCTCGAGCGTTTCGCCCTTCCACGCGAACACCGGAATCCCTTTTGGTTCTTTCGCCGTCCCGCCCGTTTCGGGACGGCCCACCACCACGGCGGCGGCGGCGTGATCCTGTGTAGAGAAAATGTTGCACGAGACCCAGCGCACGTCGGCCCCGAGGTCGGCCAGTGTTTCGATGAGCACGCCTGTCTGAATGGTCATGTGCAGGCTGCCCATGATGCGCGCGCCCGCAAGCGGTTGTTTGCCCGCGTGCTGCTTCCGCAACGCCATCAATCCGGGCATTTCCTGCTCGGCGAGTCGCAGTTCCTTGCGGCCGAAGTCGGCGAGCGACAGGTCCTTCACCTTGTACGGTTCCCGGCCGGCGGCTTTCGCGGCGGCGAACGGATGTGATTGCTGAACGGCGGTCGTCATATGTAATTGCTCTCCTGTAGGGCGGGTCCTATGGACCCGCCGGTGAGCCGGGTCCACAGGACCCGGCCTACGTACCCGGCCTATGCAATGGTTGCATCGGCATACTGCTTAGTGGTTGCAGTCGCGACAAAAAGTCCTGGCCCTTTCGACCGGGCATCCGGCGGCAAGTGCACCGTCCGGATAGACCGAAATCCGCTGGTGTCGAGGATACGCTCGACATGTTCATCAGAAAACCCCAGCCATACGTGACCCATCTGTTGTCGATAGCTCTCACGCTCGTGCGGGAGCATGTCCACCACGAGCAGGCGACCGCCCGGCTTCAGCACGCGTGCGACCTCGCGAAGCGCGCGCTCCGGCTCGGGCAGGTGATGCAGCACGAGTGCCAGCGTCGCGGCATCGAGCCGCGCGTCGTCTATGGGCAGCGACTCCAGATCGCCGCGCCGCAGTTCGACGTTGGCGAATCCCTGCAACCGTTTTTTGGCGGCCTGCAGCATCGCCGCCGATGCATCGACCGCAATGATGTGACCCACAAACGGCGCGAGCGCGGCCGTCAGTTGGCCGGTGCCGCACCCGAGATCGCCTACCGTCCACTCGGGATCGGCGAAGGCCGGCAGCGCGGCCAAATGGAAACGCTCGCCGAACAGGTCGTCTCGCATACGGTCCCACTGTCCGGCAGACGAGGAAAAGAATTCCTGAGATTTTGTGCGGCGTTCTGCGAGCACGGACTGCACTCTGCGCTGATCGTGCGCTGCGGCGGGCGTCGCGCCCACCTGCTCGCGCACGAGGGCCCATAGCCGCCTGGCCGACGCGTCGAGGTCGCGCGCCATCGCGTACACATTGCTCGTGCCTTCGGCGCGAGCCGAGATCCACCCGCTGTCGGCGAGCGCTTTCAGATGCCGGCTCACGGTGGACTGCGGAAGCTGCATGATGCCGCACAGCTCCGACACAGCCAGCTCGTGACGATCGAGCAGCAGCAGAAGCCGGCTGCGCGTCGGGTCGGCCAGGGCGGACAGGTGGTCGAGAATCGCGGGGGCTTTGGCAACGGTCATTTATCCGTCAATCCGGATGAAAGGTTACATGAATTGTGTGTTCCCGTCAACCGGCATTTGACGGTGGTCAGTTCTCGGCAGGGGGGGCGATCCGATCGATCGCGAGGACGGGTTGGGGAGCCCATTGGGTCTCGAACATGAGGCCCAGTTGATCCTGTAACGCCGCAACAAAGTTCGGCGCTTTCGACTCCAGGGGAAAAGACCACGGCGCTGATACGAAGATCGCAGGCGAAACCGAGTCTTGCGTCCATTCAAGCGTGAAGTCGAACGGACCACTGAGACCGGTGTGATCGAGCACGCGGCGATCGAGTCCGATACGATGCGCCCCGCCGAGGTGATTGGGAAGAATTCTGACGAGTTGCGCCATCGTGACGCCGCGTCCCGTCAGACGCCCTGCGCTGCTTGAAAGGCCGCACGGTGAGGATGCGCCTGGCTTTGACGTGCAATCAATGTGCGAGGGTGTCATTCGCGGCCCGGGATTGCCGTCCGATCGCGAGAGGGCGAGCGCGTGGATCGGAAACTCCTTCGACGCGAGGTGCACCTCCAGGCTGAATCGCTCCGCCAGGAGCGACTGCATCATTTGATTCATCTGCTCCTTCGTTGCGCGAGATGGGGCCCTTGCGACGACGTCAAAGCGATCTGAATCAATCCACTCTGGAGCGTTGTCGATTTGATGCGGCCCGCCGATTCCACGGTCGCCCCTCAGCTCGAAGGAAAACGCGGACGACAGCAACAGACGCGCCGTCACGTTGGTGGCGGTCAACCATTGCACCCGGCCGTCGGGACCGACGCCTGCTGTGCCATCCTCATTGTCCCCGATACGCCACCAAGATCTTTCGTTATCCCGGTTGCGCTTGAGCGAGATGGTTTCGAATCTCAGCCCGGAAGCGCTTGTCGCTGTCTGCTGAGTCTGAGGCATGGCACGGACGACCGTGACTGGAGAAATGGCGGAAACCACCATCGCCGCCGTGACAACCGAGCCCACCGCCACACGGCGTCCAACATGACCGCGTGGCTGCCGGTCATTCAGGACGGCGGCGACACGTGCCGAGAGATCGTCACGGCCCGCCATTGCGAGAACGGGTCGTGGCGTGCCGGCTGGTTGTTGCTGCGCCATCGAAACAAGCAGATACGCATAATCCCTTGCATCTTCCTCGCGCAAAACGGCATCGTCACACGCCCGCTCTGCCTCCAGCCGTAATTGTCTCCGCATGGCCCAGACCAAAGGGTGGAACCAGTACGCCGCGCCGATTAATCTCGACACGCAGAGCGTCGAAAAATCCCAACGTGCGATGTGCTCGAGCTCGTGTCTGAGCGCGCAGCGGAGCGACACCTCATCCCACTCGCGAGCGCCCGCCGGGAGGATGATCGAAGCTCTGAACACTCCGCAGGTCAGCGGGCCTGTTACGGCGTCGTGCAGGAGGACGTCAATCCGTCGGCGCACGCACGCGGATGACGTCATCGTCTCCACAAGCGACTGACCGTCGTGCCATGGCCACGCGCTTTTGCGCAGATAACGCAGCTGCCACAAACCGGCCGTGACTGGCATCAAGAACAGCACGACGCCTATAAGCCAAGTGGTGGTCACCACTTGCCCGAAGGTCACGGTGTCTTTCAGTGTCGCCTCTCGACCTGCTGAAGAAGATGTACCCGCGGGACGGCCGGCTGCCAGGCTCATCGGCAGGGCCGGCGCGGTGTCTTGTGCTCGATTGAGCTTGGCGGTGAGTGCGGCCGGCACCGTGATCGCAACAGTCGGTAGCACAAGCGTGACACCAGGAATGACGGCGAGCGCCGTGAACGCGAGAGCGAAGATCAGGTGTCGAATCGATGCACGCGCGTGGCGTAACAGACTCGAAAGGAGGAACGCCAGTCCGCATACAAGCGTCGCTTTCACGATCGCCATGACTGCGAAGGACATCATCGGCTCTTCTCCTTCCTCGCGCGTTCAATTTCAGCCGCGAGCTTCTCGAGCTCCTTCTCGGTCCACGATCCCTGCCGGACGAGAGCGACAACCATCTCGGAGAGAGAGCCGTCGAAGAAGGTCTGCACATACCGCTGGAGGGCTGTTCTTTTTGCCTTCTGCGGCGATTCCGTTGCCGAGTACACGTAACGGATGCCGTCATTGGAGTGACGCAGGTATCCCTTTTTCTCGAGTCGCGCGAGCATGACACGGACCGACGAGCTCGTCGGGGGATCGACCAGCCGCGCCCGGATCTCTTCTGCAGTCGCACGATTACCCAGCGCGAACACGGTATCCATGATTTCGCGCTCGCGTCGCGAAAGCGCCTCGAGCGTGGCCTTGGCCATCAGCGGTGCTCCATGTGCGACATTTGTCGCATATTAGTGCGACACACGTCGCATGTCAACCGTGAAGCGCTGCCCCGGCATCGGCTCCAAAAGCCGGCGATCGTCGGAGCGTCGATCGGGCCCGTGTTCCCGTCGAGCCCAGGCGCCGAAAAGACGCATGGTGGCCATTTCCGAGCCTGTCACGCTCGCGACCGACTACCTGCTGGGCACCATCTCAGAGGTATTCGGCGTGATGCTCTTGACGCGCAACCAGGGGTTGCGTCAGACCTCCATCACATTGTGGGCAGCGGCCCTCATGGCGGCCGCGATCGGCAGTTATGCGGGCGGTACCTATCACGGGTTCCATCATGCGCTGAGTGCACCGGCCGCGACCGCGCTTTGGAAGGCAACCACGATCAGCATGGGTGTGGCCAGCTTCCTGCTCCTCGCGGCCGCGTTCACAGCCGCGTTTTCCGGGCAGGACAGACGGTGGCTGATTGGCGCCGCGGCTGTGAAACTCGTCGTGTGCGTCGTGTGGATGCTCGAGCACGACGACTTCCGTTATGTCATCTACGACTACGGATCAACACTCATCGTTCTTTTGCTACTCGTCATCGCCCGACGGACCAACGGCATCAGCGGGCATCGCGCCTATATCGCCTCAGGCATTCTCGTCTCCATTGCCGCCGCACTCGCGCAGCAAAGCGGCATTCGTCTTCATCAGCATTTCAACCACAACGATCTGATGCATGTTGTGCAGATGGGCGGCGTGTGGCTGCTCTTCGCAGGTGGCTCGCGCCTCCGGGACCACCGCAGCTACGAACCACCACCACCAACCATCAACCACGAACCACGAACCAACTATGCCGTTCAGCCGTAGAGAATTTCTGAGAGCCACCGGCGTGCTTGCGGCCGCTCCTGCCTGGGCACAAGACGGGGGAGTGGTCGTCAACGACATTCACTCGCAGCTCAACCCGACGCGCGTCCGCGAGATCGTGTCCGTTGAATCGGCCGCCCAGATCGAACGTGCGGTGAAGCGGGCCGCTGCGGCTGGGCAGGCGGTGTCGATCGCGGGCGGGCGTCATGCGATGGGCGCCCAGCAATTTGGGAGCGAATCTGTGCTCGTCGACCTCACGAAGTTCAACAAGGTCCGTTCGCTCAATCACACCGAAGGTCTCGTTGAGGTCGATGCCGGCATCATGTGGCCGGCGCTCGTTGACTACCTGCTGAAGGTGCAGGCGGACCGGCCACGCCAATGGGGAATTCGGCAGAAGCAGACAGGCGCGGACCGTTTGACGATCGGCGGCGCGCTGGCGGCAAACGTTCACGGGCGTGGTTTAAAGATGAAGCCGTTCATCGATGACGTGGAGTCGTTCGACATCATCGACGGGCGGGGCGAACGCCGGACGTGCAGCCGGACAGAGAATGCCGAGCTGTTCCGCCTTGCCATCGGCGGCTACGGATTGTTCGGCATCGTCTCTTCGGTGACGCTGCGGCTGAGCCCGCGCCAGAAAATTCAGCGTGTGGTCGAAGTGCGCGACATCGACGGGCTGCCTGCGGCATTCGACGAGCGCATTGCGGAGGGCTATGCGTTTGGAGACTTCCAATTCTCGGTCGACGAGCGATCCGGCGACTTTCTGCGCAAGGGCGTCTTTTCCTGCTATCGACCGGTTGACCCAAAGACGCCCGTGCCGAACGGGCAGCGCGAGCTCGTCGACGAAGACTGGCACGCGCTGCTGCTGCTCGCGCACAACGACAAAGCGTCGGCGTTCGATCGGTACTCGAAGTACTACCTTTCCACGTCGGGCCAGATCTACTGGTCCGATACGCATCAGATGAGCACGTACCTCGACAACTACCACCTGAAGCTTGATACGCAACTTGGCGCCAGGGATCGCGCGACCGAAATGATCACCGAGATTTACGTACCGCGCCGCGATCTCCCGTCCTTCATGTCCGAAGTTGCAGGAACGTTCCGTGGCAACGGTGTGCCGATCGTGTACGGCACTGTGCGCCTCATCGAACAGGACGACGAGAGTTTCCTGGCGTGGGCGAAGCAGCCGTATGCGTGCATCATCTTCAATCTGCACACGGTCCATACCGAAGAGGGCATCGCGAGAGCGGGCCAGGCGTTCCGTGACCTCATCGACATAGGACTCAAGCGAACAGGCCGTTACTATCTGACCTATCACCGTCATGCGCGACGCGATCAGGTCGAAGCCTGCTATCCGCAGCTGCCGGACTTCCTGCGGTTGAAGCGGACGTACGATCCGCACGAGCGATTCCAGAGCGACTGGTATCGGCACTACCGGCGAATGTTCGCTGCCTGAAGCGTCGCGGCTTCACTTGTCGACATCTTTCCATTCATAGCGCATCGGACGTGTCTGAAATCGCCGCCCGCTTTCGGACTCCTGCAGGCGAATTCACGCCGCGCAGGGGGGCGGGCACGGTGGGCACCAGCATTGCACCGAAGCAGGCTGGTCTGAATGAAACGTACCCAACGGCGAATGGAGGACAGTGCAATGACAGTGAAATACTTTACGATCGCGTTCGCGCTGCTGCTTTTTGCAACGACAGCGCGCGCGCAGCAGTCGCAGTCGGAAACAACGACGCAGTCCGGAACGACGCAGTCCGGAGGAACGACAACGACCACGACGACGAAAACAACGCAGACAACGACGACGCCAGTACCGGCGCCACCAGCACCCCAGAATGTCGTCACTCCAATACCGCCTTCACCGCAGTACCACAACATCGTGACCGGCGCGGTGGGCGGCTCGTGGGCCGGGGATCTCGACAGCGGGAGCTGGAACTTCGATGGTCAGTACGCCTACGTGAGGGGCGGGCTCGGCTTCGAGTTCATCGGATCGTTCATGGGCGACGCCAAGTTGTCCGCGTTCGAAAACCTCGCGATCACCAATCCGATCCTCAGCAACAACCTCACTCGCGAACACCCGAGAGTGAACAGCTACATGTTCAACATGATTGGCGGGCTCCCGATCGGGCAGAGCGAAACCTGGATGCCGTTCCTCTCGGGAGGCATCGGCTGGTTCCACATCAGCGGCGGCCGTGTGGATTTCGACCTGCTCAATGACGAGCTCGATCTCGATCTCTTCGATCCCAACTTCACACCGGACTTCGACTCGAATGGATTGGTCAACAACTTCTTCAAGTCGGACCAGTTCGGCGGGAATCTCGGCCTCGGCGTGTTCGGGTTCTTCGACCAGGTCGGTGTCCGTGCCGACGCCCGATTCTACTCGGGGATAGGCAACAGCGGAGACAACTTCATAGGCCGAAACATCAGTGACGTCAGCTTCTGGCGTACGACCCTGGGTATTTCGTACCGCTGGTAACAGAACGTCGAGTCTTTCGACATCATCGACGGGCGGGTGAAGGCCGCACGTGCACCCGGACAGAGAACGCCGAGCTTTCCGCCGCGCCATGGGCGCGACGGATTGCTCGGCATCATCTCTTCGATCACGTTGCGGCTGAGCCCACGTCACAACACCAGCATTGCACCCAGTCATGGTCTGGAACCGTGAACGTACCAACGGAGAATGGAGGCCACCGCAATGAGGGTGAAGTACTTCACGGCAGGCGCGTTTGCCCTGCTGCTGCTTTGTTCGACGACAGCGCGCGCGCAGCAGGCGCCAACAACGACGACAACGCAGACAACACAGACACAAACACCGACAACGACGACAACTCCGAATGTCCACACGACGCCGGTTCCCAGCTTCACTCAGTACCACAACATCGTGACCGGCTCGGTGGGTGGCGCGTGGTCCCATGACCTCGACGGCGGGAGCTGGGCCGTCGACGGTCAGTACGCTTACATGCTCGGCGGGCTCGGCTTCGAGTTCATCGGATCGTTCATGCCCGACGCCAAGTTGACCGCGTTCGAAAATCTCGCGATCACCAATCCCATCGTCAGCAATGACCTCACTCGCAGCTCACCGCGAGTGAACAGCTATATGTTGAACCTGGTGACGGGGCTCCCGTTCGGACGGAACTCAACCTGGCTGCCGTTCATCTCGGGAGGCTTCGGCATGTTCCACATCAGCGGCGGCCGTGTGAATCTCAGTCTGCTCGATGCCGATCCCGATTTCGATCTTCTCGATCCCGACTTCGAACCGCGTTTTGACAGCGATGGATTGGTCACGAATTTGTTCAAGGACAACCAGTTCGGCGGGAATCTCGGCCTCGGTGTGTTTGGGTTCTTCGATCAGGTCGGCTTCCGTGCCGATGTCCGCTACTACACAGGGATCGCCAACAACGAAGGCGACAATTTGAGGTTCGTCGCCCAGAACATCAAAGACATCGCCTTCTGGCGCTCGACGGCGGGCGTGTCGTTCCGCTGGTGAGTCTTTCGACATCATCGCTACGGATTGCTCGGCATCATCTCTTCGGTCACGTCGCGGCGCAGCTCCACGAGTTCCTGCGACTGAAGCGGACCTACGTTCCCACAAGCGATTCCAGTGCGACGGATATCGACACCAGCGGCATCTGTTCGCTGACTGATTGTCTCGTCGAGATCACTCTCGACGGATCGATGGTTCGTGAATCATCGTGACCGCCGATCTTCCGTCTTTCCACGTCATATAGAAAGAGCAGCACCGTTCGAAAGAGCAGCACCGTCAGGCGCGTGCGAGAACAAACGTGTGTGGGCGCGTGTGGCTCATCACAAGTCGCCGCGGGTCGCGCGTGTCCGAAATTGCCGTCCGCTTGCGCACTGGTACACGGGGAATTGACCCCGTTCGCGGGGCGAGGGGGGGTGGGCACCAGCATTGCAGCCAGTCAGGATGGTCTGGAACCCGAAACGTACCAACGGCGAATGGAGGAGAATGCAATGACAGTGAAGTTCTTTACGGCCGGCGCGTTTGCGCTGCTGCTGCCTTTTGCAACGACAGCGCGCGCGCAGCAGGCGCCAACAACGACAACGACAACGCAGACAACGCAGACAACACAGACACCGACAACGCCGACGCCACCTCAGAATGTGTACGCGGCGACGCCCTCCTTCGAGATGTACCACAACGTCGTGACCGGCTCGGTGGGCGGTGCGTGGGCCGGCGCCCTCGACGGCGGGAGCTGGAATTTTGACGCCCAGTACGCCTACTTGCAGGGTGGGCTCGGCTTCGAGTTCATCGGGTCGTTCATGGGCAACGCCAATTTGGTCGCGTTCGACAATCTCGCGATCAGAAATCCCATCGTCTCCAACAACCTCACTCGCGAGAACCCGAGAGTGAACAGCTACATGTTCAACCTGGTCACGGGGCTCCCGATGGGACGGAGCGCAACCTGGATGCCGTTCATCTCGGGAGGCATCGGCTGGTTCCACATCAGCGGCGGCCGTGTGGATCTCGGTATCCTCGAAGGCGATCCCGATTTCGATTTCGATCTTCTCGATCCCGATTTCGTACCGGAATTCGACTCTAACGGATTGGTCAACAACTTTTTCAAGGACGATCAGTTCGGCGGGAATCTGGGCCTCGGCGTGTTTGGGTTCTTCGACCAGGTCGGCTTGCGTGCCGACGTCCGCTACTACTCAGGGTTGGGCAACACGAACAACAACCTGAATTTCATCTCACAGAACATCGAAAATATCCACTACTGGCGTGCGACGGGGGGCGTGTCGTTCCGCTGGTAACCCGGTGGAAGCGGCGGGCACCGGGCCTGCCGCTTCACCTCTCCTCGTTTTTTTCCTTCCTCGATCCAATTTTTCCTTCCTCGATCCATTTCTCCTGTAGCTAGCGTACCGGAACTGCGGTATGCTGGCTTCTCGTTCCGTTTCAAACGCATAAAAACCTTCTTCGGCTGCGGGCACCCGCACCGGAGTGTTTCACGAGGGGCCGCGTAGAGCGCGCGGTTCTTTCGATTACCTAGGTGATCCATGGGCGCTCAGGCACGTCGCGTGTTTGTCGTCGGTCTGCTGTTGGCCGCGTACGCTGTGCCCGCGCAGGCGCAATACTTCGGCCGCAACAAGGTCCGATACAACCGGGCTGACTTCCAGGTCCTCCAGACCAGCCACTTCGACATCTACTTTCATAAGGAGTCGCTCGAATCGGCCCAACGGGCGTCGCAGATGGCCGAGCGCTGGTACGACCGGCTCTCGCAGACGTTGAGGCATCAGCTCTCGAGCCGGCAGCCCCTGATTCTGTATCCCAGCCACGCCGCGTTCGAACAGACCAACGTTGTCGGCGGCATGCTCGGCGAGAGCATCGGGGGTGTCACCGAAGGGATGCAGCGCCGCATCATCCTGCCGTTCGATGCCGGCCTTGGCGAGACCAATCACGTCATCGGTCATGAGATCGTCCATGCGTTTCAGTACGACATGGCCGATAAAGCAAAGCGCGAGCTTTCCGGTCTGCCGCTGTGGTTCATCGAAGGGATGGCGGAATATCTGTCGGTCGGTGCCGACGATCCGTACTCGACCATGCTCTTGCGCGATGCCGCACGCCATGAACGTCTGCCGACGATCCGCGATCTTGGCGGCAGCCGCATTTCGCCGTACCGCGCCGGCCAGGCGCTGTTCGCGTGGCTGGCCAAGGAGTACGGCGAACAAGTCATCGAGCAGATTTTTTCTGCGAGGCGCAAAGGTGCGGTCGGACGCATCGAAGCCGTCACTGGAGTCGCGGAACCCGAGTTGACACGGCGATGGCACGCCGCCATCACCAGCGCCATGCCCGAACGTGAAGGCGACGACGAGGCGGGCCGGCTCGTGTTATCGCGCGCAAACAGCGGGCGCATGAACATCGCTCCGGCGCTTAGCCCGGACGGACGCCACCTTGTGTTTCTCTCAGAGCGCGATCGCCTGTCGATCGACGTCTTTCTTGCCGATGCTACGACCGGTGCGATCGAGCGGAAGATTCTGACCACAGCCCAAGACCCGCACATCGAGAGCCTCGGGTTTCTGCGATCGTCGGGAACGTGGAGTCCCGATGGGAAGCGCATTCTCCTTGCGCTCGTCAAGAACGGACGTCCGGTGCTTGCCATCTACAACGTTGCCGATGGCTCGCACGATCGTGACGTCGTCGTCACCGGCGTCGATCAGATTTTTCAGCCGAGCTGGTCTCCCGACGGCCGTCTCGTGGCTTTTTCCGCGCTCCATGGCGGCGTGACGGATCTGTATCTGTTTGATCTTGCAGGCGGCAGGCTTCGTCAGCTGACCAACGATGCATATTCGGACGTGCAGCCGGCATGGTCTCCCGATGGACAACGGCTGGCGTTCTCGAGCGATCGATCCTCGACCAATCTCGACGGACTCTCGTTCGGTCCGTACCAGCTCGCCATTTTCGAGGTCGGGACCCAGACCGTGACGCCCTTGCCCGATATCGAAGGCGGCGCGATCGATCCGCACTGGACCCACGACGGCACCGGGCTGTTCTTCCGCGCAGGGCTGACAGGCGAGCCCGATGTCTTCCGCATCAACATCGAAACCGGCGAGGTTGCGCGCGTCACGCGGGTCAAGAGCGGCGTCACCGGGTTGGCCGCATTCAGCCCGTCGATTTCCTCCGCCCGTCAGAACGGCCGGCTTGCGTTCAGCACGTTGAACGACAGCGGATACGAGATCAGGGTCCTGGACCTGGCCGACGAACCGCACGAGCGTAGCGAGCCGTTGCCATTCCAGGTGGCGTCCCGTTTACCCTCGCTCGAGCAGGCCATTTCGGCTTTGCCGCCGTCCGCAGTCGAGGCAGACGCGAAGCCGACCCCGTACGTCTCCCGGCTCTCACTGACCAACATCGGCCGGCCGTCGTTCATGATGGGAACAGGTGGAGGCGGGAGCGGTACGTTCGCCCGCGGAGGATCGTCCATCCTGTTCTCCGACGTGCTCGGCGATCGCCGGTTCGGTATTGCGGCGCAAGCTGGCATGCGCCTCGAAGATCTGGTCGTGCAGGCGCAGTATCTGAATCAAGCCACTCGGTGGAGCTGGGGTGTGCGCACGGAGCTGCTCCCATACGTGGACGGCGTACGCCAGCGCCAGATCAATGGCAGCGGCAGCTCACGCGTGTTCGTCGACAGCATCGAACGTGTGCGACAGATGCACACCCTCACCTCCGGGTTTCTGTCGTATCCGTTCAGCCGAACGCTCCGTATGGAACTCAGCGCAGGCTACCATGCGGCGCACTACCGTCGCGCGATGCGCAGCCGGACATTCAGCATGACTGACGGCAAGCTGATCGCCGACACGACCGATGACGATGCGCCGGGGTATCGGCCGCTGTCGCTCGTCGAGACCGGCGCCGCGCTCGTGGGCGATACGGCGGTGTTCGGCCCCATCGCCCCCCTGATGGGCCAGCGCTACCGCTTCGAGCTGGCAACGTCTGCCGGCGACGTCTCGTATCTGCAGGCTCTGGCGGACTATCGTCGCTACTGGATGCCTGTACGTCCCTTCACGTTCGCGGCCCGCATCGTACACCTCGGGCGATATGGCCGCGGCGCCGATGACTCGCGTCTGGCGCCTTTGTCACTCAGGCGCCTCGCATTGGTCCGCGGTACCGAGGGAGTGCTCGTGCAGCAGGCGTGCAGGGGACAGTCTGCCAGTCAGTGCGTCGAGCTTGCCGATGCCACCGAGGGTAGCCGGATGCTGGCGGCCCAGGTCGAGGTGCGGTTTCCGCTGCTGGGGATGTTCTCGCGGCGGCTCAACTGGGGACGCTTCCCGCTCGAAGGCTTTGCCTTTGCCGACGCCGGGACGACCTGGTGGTCCGGCGAAGCCCCCGTTTGGTTTGGTGGACATCGAAGCGCCCCGCGCTCAGCAGGCTCCGGCGTTCGAGTGAACCTGGGAGGCTTTACCCTGGAAGTGGCCGGGGCACACCGGTTCGATTCCGAGCGCCGCGGCTGGCGATTCGTCTTCAGTGCGCGGCCGCCCTTCTAAAGCGGTCTCCGGATGTACGTAGTGTCCGCCTTCAGGCGGACCTCGTCCGGCTAAAGCCGGACACTACGTACGACGGAGAGGCGCAGCGTTCATCAGTCGATTTCGATGGGCTCTTTCACTTTGCCGATAAGCTCCTGGGTTTCCGCATTCACGACGTCGTAGACAAACGTGGAGTGCTTGCCGTGCTTTGGCTTGTGTTCGATGTACAGGAAGCCGGCTATTTTCCCGCCCGGTTCGACGACGCCTTCAGGTAGTGCTTGCACCATCATGTCCTGTGTGGGCAGCCCAACCTTCCACGCCGGGTAGTAGGCCGAATAGAACCACGGATCGTAGAAGAACGGTCCCCCGAACGGTCTGAAGCCCGGATAGAACCCCCCAAGGTACGGTGCAACCCAGAAGCGATCGGCGGCGAACGGATAGCCTCCCAAGGCATAGCCTGCCGATGGATACCCTCCTGGTATGAAATACGGATCGACCCATTCGTGTCCGCGAATCTCGAACGGCGGGAGGGCACGCATCCGATCGCCTGTCGGCCCAACGGCCGCGAACTGATCGTAGCGGATACGGATTGGCACGGTGCCGTTGTTGGCGATCGTGACGAGCAACGGTTCGATGTGGCCGATATCGGGAGGTAGTCCGGTCCACGCATCTGCGGCGACAGTGATATCGACGCCAGCCACGCTCGTCATCGCCCGTTCTTCCGGTTCGATTTGCGCGGCCGCGATACCGATCGTACACATAAGGATCATCGCGGATCCTCCAGCACGCTTGATTAACTTCATGGCTCTCCTCCCAATTGCCGGCACCACCAATGTACGCAGCAAGGGTTGTGCTAGTTGGCATGCTATTCTTCCCGTACGTTTCTCGAGTGGGAGGTCCAATGAAGGCGAAGAGCTACGTGAACGTCGCAGTCGCAGCCATCGTGGCGGCCGGATGGGCCACCGTATCGGTTCCCGCCTACGCGCAGGAGTCGCACACCGCCGCGGCGGGCAAGCCGGGCGGCTATGTGCTCGAACGTGACAAGGAAGTGGCCCGGAACGAACCGGGCACGCATAACGGTGGCGGCGAGACCGTGGGCTATTCGTTCTTCAGCAAGACACCGAACCTCAAGCTGGTGTTTCGTAAACGCGCGTTCAAGCCGGGTTCGGCGATCGGCTATCACGTGCAGCGCGAGGACGAGATCTACTACGTGCTCAGCGGGCGCGGTCTGATGACGATCGACGGCAAAGAGTTCGAAGTCGGCCCGGGCGATGCGGTCCTCACACGTCCGGGAAGCTCGCACGGTTTGAAGCAGGTCGGTAAGGAAGATCTCGTCATCCTCATCAACTACGAGCAAGCGGTCAAATAGGTGCAATAGGTGCGATAGGTGCAACAGGTGCGGCAGGTGCGATAGTGCAACGCGATCCGCATCAGCCGCTGCGCGACGATGTTCGTCTGCTCGGCGAGGTTCTCGGTCGCGTACTTCGTCACTACGAAGGTGACGTCATCTTCGAACGGGTCGAGCAGGTGCGCGAGGCTGCCAAACGTGCCCGCACCTGCGAAGGCGAACTGGAGCCGTTCAACCGTCTTCTTCGCGAGATGCCGATCGGCGCAGCGCTGACGGTAGCACGCGCGTTTGCGCACTTTCTGAACCTCGCGAACATCGCCGAACAGCATCACCGCGTGCGCCGCCGGCGCGATCATGCGCGCGATCCGCACGGCGCGCCGCAGCGGGGGTCGTGCGCCGAGACGTTCGCGCGTTTACGGAGCGAGGGCGTTCCCGCCGATGCGCTGGCTGCTGTCATTGCCTCGATGCGCGTCGAGCTCGTCTTCACGGCGCATCCCACCGAGATCGTCCGCCGCACGCTTCTGCAGAAACACAACCGGATTGCCCAGATTCTCGCCTTCCGCGATCGCCCGGACCTGACATCGGAGGAGCAGGAGGAGTCGCTGGCGGAGCTTCATCGCGAGATCGCAGCCGCGTGGCAGACCGACGAAGTGCGCCGCGAAGGGGTGTCGCCGCTCGACGAAGTCCGCGCGGGCCTCGTCGTGTTCGAACAGAGTCTGTGGGAGGCGCTGCCGCAGTATCTGCGCGCCGTCGATCGCGCGCTCATCGAGGCGGCCGGCACAGCGCTGCCTCGTCAGGTCACACCCATTCATTTCGGGACGTGGATTGGGGGCGACCGCGACGGGAATCCCAGCATCACGCCGGAGGTTACGCGGCAGGCGACCTGGCTCGCGCGCTGGCAGGCCGCCGACTTGTATCTCAAGGAGGTGGTCGCGCTTCGGCGAGAGCTGTCGTTGTCGGCGTCGCATGCGAGCGGCGAGCTTCTCGAGAGAGTCGGCACCGCCCGCGAACCGTACCGGACGCTGCTGGCCGAGGTGCGCGATCGCCTGGCGGCCACACGCGATCTTGCCGAGGAGGCGTTGTCGGATTCGGAGCGGAAGCTGACCGGCACCGTGCCGTATCTGTCGGCCGCCGAACTGGCCGAACCGCTCGAATTGTGCGTTCGTTCGCTCGAGGCGACGGGCAACGGAGTCCTCGCAGCCGGCCGGCTGACCGATATCCTGCGCCGGATCGCGACCTTTGGGGTCACGCTCGCGCGGCTGGATATCCGTCAGGAGGCCGACCGCCATACCGAGGCGGTGGACTGGGTGGGCAGGGCGGCGGGAATGGGGCCTTACGCTCAACTGGGCGAACAGGATCGCCAGCGCGTGCTGCTCGAGCAACTTTCGGGAGAAACCGTGAGGCTGGACGATCTCCCGGTCGCGACGGCCGGCGATCGCGTGCGTGACGTGCTCGAAACGTTTCGTATCGCGGCACGGATTCACCCCGAGTCGCTTGGCGCGTACATCATCACAATGGCGAGCGCGCCGTCGGACGTGCTGGCTGTCGAATTCCTGCAGGCCGCTGCAGGGACGCACCACTCGCAACGCTCCGTGCCGCTGTTCGAGACGGCCCGCGATCTCGAACGGGCGGGCGCGATCATGACGGAGTTGTTGGCGATGCCGTGGTATCGCGCTCGCGTCAATGGCCGCCAGGAAGTCATGATTGGGTACTCCGATTCCGCCAAAGACGTGGGCCGTCTCAGCGCCGACTGGGCGCTCTACCGCGCTCAGGAGGAGGTCGTGGCGGCGTGCGAGCGCGCCGGCGTGCATCTGACGCTCTTTCACGGGCGTGGCGGCAGTATCGGGCGCGGTGGCGGCCCGACCTATCTCGCGGTCCAGTCGCAGCCGCCGGGATCGATTCGCGGGACGCTGCGTGCGACCGAACAGGGCGAGATGCTGCAGGCCAAGTTCGGGCTGGCCGACATTGCCATCCGCACACTCGAGGTGTACACGACCGCCACCCTGGAAGCGGCGGTGGCGCCCCGGCCATCACCCAGAGCAGAGTGGCGCGCCTGCATGGATCGCGTGGCCGCTCGCGCGCGCACGGCGTATCGGTCTGTCGTGTACGAAGACCCGCGCTTCATTCCGTATTTCCGTACCGCGACACCGGAACAGGAATTGGCAGCCATTCGCATCGGCAGCCGTCCCGCACGTCGTACGCCGGGCACGGGCGTGCAAAGCCTCCGCGCGATCCCATGGCAGTTCGCCTGGACGCAGACCCGATTGCTGCTGGCCTCGTGGCTCGGTATCGAGGATGCGCTAACCGGTCACGGCGATGGATTGCTGCACGAGATGTACTCGGAATGGGCGTTCTTCGCCTCGACGATCGACTTGGTGGAGATGACGCTGGCGAAAGCCGACGGCCGGATTGCGGCGCAGTACGATCAACTCGTTCCCGCAGACCTGCTGCCGCTGGGCGTCGATCTGCGTGACCGCCTCGCACGGGCCATCGACGCGGTGCGTGCCGTGACACGCCATGAGGTACTGCTCGAGGCCAATCCCGTGCTGCGCCGGTCGATTGATGTCCGCAATCCGTATGTCGATCCCATCAACCTCGTCCAGGTCGAGTTGCTTCGCCGCCTGCGTGCGTCCGATCCCGATCCGTCTCTCTTCGACGCGTTTGCCGTCACGGTGAATGGCATCGCCGCCGGGATGCGCAACACCGGGTGAGTCGCAGAGGTGCTTCAACCCTGAACGCGCCCGCCCATGAATACAAAAACAACAGGAGATTAGGAGTTTAGGAGGAGGACCGCGCGGAATCCACATCGACGTCGCGCCAAAGGCGCGCGCGGAGCAGAAGATCGCCGAATACAAGAGCTGCGCGATTCCGGGCTCTTCACCCTTTTCGACGCAGAGCCGCAGAGACGCAGAGGTACCAAATAGTGGTGGTTGGCTTGCGGGCTTCAACCCTGAACGTGCCCGCCCACAAATACAAAAACAACAGGAGATTAGGAGTTCAGGAGGAAGAGCTCCCGGAGCGGTTCCGTATTCTCGCGCCTCCGCGCGCCCGCGGGCGCGAACTCGACGCATACACGCCCTCCTGATCTCCTAATCTCCTGTTGCATTTTCCGTTTTCCGTGGCGGACTTGGGTGGGCCTGCTTTGCGTCTTTGCGTCTCCGCGTCGAAACAGCAACCACAGTGATCTCACGCAAGGACCGGCAATTCACCGCGCTCCTGCAGCAGGAGCGTCGCCTGGCGCCAGCCGTCGAGCTTGCCCACATCCACGTAGTCGGTGCCCATCCGAAACGCGCGGGCGCGGCCGCCTGATGCGAGATAGGCGTTCACAAGCGAGCAGAAGGACGTGTCCCGGCGGTCTCGGTCGCACCAGAGGTGAAAGAGCTCCGTCATGATTCCGCCCGGCATCTTGAAGGCGCCACAGATCCACGAGCTTTGCGGTGCGTCCGGCTTGACGTCGATCCGGCGCACGTCCCCCCGCGGGTCGGTCAGCACCACATCGAACAGTTCCGGACGCCGCACCGAAAACAGCAGAAGCGACAGGTCGTCGTTGGGAAGGGTCGCGAGCGCTCTTTCGGGGAACCAGATCGTGTCGGGCAGGCCGATGGCCACGGGCTCGTCCAGGAAGATCAGCGGGAGTGTTCGGAAGATGGCGTCGCACAATCCAGCAGGGTGCGGCTGCACCACGTAACAGACAGGGAGGCCTTCAAACGACCCGCCGAAGTATTCGAGAATCCACGACTCGCCCGAGTTGATGACGAAGCACAACTTGGTTGCGCCTCCCGCGATGAGCCGTTCCACCAGGAACTCGGCGACCGCGCGCGGCCGTTCCGTGCCGCTGTCCAAGGTTCGGGCAATCGGCAGAAGCTCGTTCGAGAACCCGAGCCGTTGAATCCGCGTGCCGCGTCCCGCGGCTGGAATCAATCCCCACATCGCTGCGTACGAGCCTACCGATCGGAAGCGCGCGCTACCATGTCGCCGCCGGTCAAGAGTGTTTCAGTGAAACCGAGTGATGGCGCAACGGGCCGTGCAGAAACCGCGCCATCCAACGGCGGCGGATTCGCCAACAGAAGAAGCGATCGCCGACGCGGGATGATGGAAACTACATCCGAGCCGGTAAAAATTACGTGGAACGTTCGGCGCGCTTACCGTACCGGAGCGCTCGGATTCGCGGCGAGATCGTACATGCGATCGACTCCGCGAACGTCAACGCCAGGGTTTTTGGCAGCAGGAATAACGGCGGCGTGCTTCGTCAGATCAATACGCTTCGCCGCTTCCTCCGGAGACACACCCTGCTTACGAAGCGCTGTTACCTGTTGAGCGAAGTCGCGCCAGTACGCCTGCAGATTGCGGATGTGATCTTTGCCCTTGAACACACTGCCGTGTCCCGGCAACACCGCGTCGAAGTCGAGTGAAAGAACACCCTCCAGCGTCGCCGGCCATTCTTCGACGAACGCGTCGCCCGTGTACCGAGAGCGCACTGGTGATCATGTCGCCGGTCGCGACCAGGCGCTCCTTTGGCAGGAATATGACGATGTCGCCGTCTGTGTGGGCCCGGCCGAAAAAGCGAATCTGGATTTCACGCGTGCCCCGGACGAGCGTCATGTCGCGCGACAGCGTCGCGTTGGGAGGAATCGGCCGTATCTTGGCCTGCTCGTCGGCGTACTGCTGATGGATGACGAGCTGCCGCTCCACGATCGCCCGCTGTTGGGCATCCGGGGCTTCCGAGGTCTGCCTCTTGAGCAGCGTGAAGCGATTTGCGATGGCGGCCGTGCTGTTGGTCAGGTACGTCCGCTCCTTCAAGGATCCCGGCCCGGCCAGCCGCCGCCGCGTCGTGTCGTGGCCGATGATCGTGACATCGGGCCCGAACACCTGATTGCCGAACGCGTGATCGTAGTGATAGTGGGTGTCGACCACGTACTTGATCGGCTTGTCGGTCAGCGTCTTGACGCCGGCGATCAACGCGGTGCCCGCGGCCGGTGTGATGCCGGGATCGACCACCATGACGTCTGCGTCGTTGACGATGACGACAACGTTGCTGCCGATCGTTACCGAGCCCGTGGCAGTGCCGTAGTAGACGCCTTCTGTGACCTTCTCGAATCGGTGCGCGGGCAGCGAGCCTGGTTCCGGCGGCATGGTCATCGGGCCGCCGCCCCGCTGGGCCTGTGCGAGCATGGCGTAGGCAACGAAGAGCAGCGCGAGAGCAGGGACGAAAAGTTTTCGCATGGGGCCTCATGGTAGTCCGGCTAAAGCCGGACACTACTTCGGCGGGTCCTAAGGACCCGCCCTATTTCACGCCAACTACCTGGCGAATCATCCCGTCTGTCTTGCTGTAAACAAGGAGCTCGCCGGCGGCATCGACCGCGAATCGCGCGTCCGCCCGCTTCGAGCCCGACACTGTGCCGCGGCCGGGCAGATCGGGATCCTTCCCCCCGCGTGCCTGGTAGGCCGCCTGCGCAATTGGTGTAAACGTGTCGTGGACTTGACCGTTCCAGGACAGCTTCACCTCGTGCATCTCGGCCATCGTCTTCGGGTCGTCATCGTCGGCCGCCAGCATTTCTGCGAAGTCGGCGTACCACACGCGTCCGGTCGACAGGTCCGAGAAGATGTACTTGCCACGGAGCGCCGGCAACGCTTTACCCGTGTACACGTAGCCGCTGCCGATGCCGTCGCCGCCATCAGGCACGTGGCCGTACTGAACGACAGGGTAGGTAGGAACGACCACGTCATCGCTGACGGTTTCGCCCGTCTGAACGGCAATCCTGTCCACCGAAGGCAGGGGAGCGACGGCGTTGTCCGGCTGCAGGAGCTGATTGCCCTCGCGTTGCGGGTAGCCGTAGTTCGCGCCCTTGCGGATGATGCTGACCATCTCCCAGGTTCGCAGTCCCACGATTGCCGCGATCAGATGGGACTCGCGAGCATTCCTCGGGTCGGCAGCCCAGCTCAGCCTGTGCGGATTGCGCAGACCGTACGCCCAGATTTCCCGATGCGCGCCTGGCTTGGCGGCGAACGGATTGTCCTTCGGCACGCGATAGCGGCCGTTCTCGCTCGGCGTGCTCGTGGCCACGTGCGCACCCGGATCGGGAATGATGCGAAGGATCTTGCCGACCAGGGTGTCGAGCCGCTGCGGATTCGGCCGAACCATCGTGCGCATTTCACCGGCCCCGCCATCGCCATTACCGATGTACATCACACGCCACTCGGGGTCGTCACGCTGCGCGGTGGGATGGAACACCAGTTCGCCCATCGGATGAATCCGGTAGTTGAGTTGCAGGCGCATGATTTCGCGCGCGGTACCCTCGAATGTGCTATTCCGGCGGTCGGTATCCGTCCATTCGATGAGCACAGACTCGTACAGGACAGGACCGGGAGTTGCGATGGCGGCGGTCGGCTCGTAGCCGAACGGACCGAAGCTCAAGCCAGGAACGCTTCCCGTGTCGGGGCGCTGCGAGCCCGGCAGCGATGGGCTCTCCATGTGAACCGTGTAGAACTTGCCGTTGCGTGGATAGTCCGGGTCGAACTGAAACTGGCTGACGCCGCTGCTGTATCCCGGATCGCCAAAAAAACGATCGAACAGCCCAGGCTGCTCGTCGCGACCGTTGAAATTGAGATAAGTGGTCAGGGCCTTGGTCTTCTTGTCGAGGAAGTAGAGCGGCCCGTTCATGTCGGTGACGACCAGGCGCCCGGTTCCTCCCGGCTCCTCCCGAATCGAGTTGACGCGGGCCAGCATGCCATCGACCTGGCCGACGCCGTCGATCTTGCCGGTAATCGGGAGCGCCGCAAAATCCGCGAGCTCCAGCGTCACCGGTGCCTCAGGCGGCGCGGCGAGGGCCACGGCGGTGGCGGACGCGACGAGCGCGCAAACAATGAGCCTCATCCGCTATTTGAATGTGCCGGCCACGACCTGGCGGATCAACCCGTCACTCTTGCTGTAGATGTAGAGCTCGCCGTCATGATCGACGGCGAAGCGCGCGTCGGCGCGCCCCTGGTTGGCGACACGCTGGCGCGAGGCGAGGTGCTCTTCCTTGCCACCGCGAAGGTGGTACGTCGATTCGTTGATCGGGAACGTGGTGTCGTACACCTGCTTGCCCGCGTCAGGCGAATCGTTCGGGTTGTCCCAGAGAAATTTCACTTCGTGGATGCTGGCGAGCGTCTCGGGTTTGCCATCGGCATCGGCCGCCATCATTTCCTTGTAGTCGGCGTACCAGAAACGGCCGGTGGTGATATCGCCAAAGATGTATTTTCCTCGCAGAGCCGGTATCAACTTGCCGTTGTACACATAGCCGCTGCCGATCGCATCGCCCCCCTTGGGGTCGTGACCGTACTGAATGACCGGATACTTCGGTGTGATGACCTGGTCGGTGATTTCATCGCCGATCTGCGTGGGAATCTTGTCGAGTTCGGGCACGGGCGCATGCGATCGCTGATCGGGCGAGAGCACCTGGTTGCCTTCGCGATACGGCCATCCGTGGTTGCTGCCCCGCTCGATGATGTTCACGGTTTCCCACGTGCGGTAGCCGACGGAGTTGGCGATGAGTTTCACCGAGCGCGGATTCGCAGGATCCTGCGCCCAGCTCAGCCGGTGCGGATTGCGCAAGCCATAGGCCCAAATCTCCGGACGTGCGCCCTTCGTCGCGACGAACGGGTTATCGTTCGGAATGCGGTAGCGGCCGTTCTCGCTCACCGTGCTGGACGCGACCTGCTCGTTCAGATCGGGCACGATGCGGATGATCTTGCCCACGAGGTTGTCGAGCCGTTGCGGGTTGTTGCGGATCGCGACGATGCGCGATTCTCCGGAGGCGCCGTCGCCGACCTCGCAGTACAGGACGCGCCAGTCGGGGTCGCCTTGGCGGGCGGTTGGATTGAACGTCACCTCGCCCATGGGGTGGCTCCGCGTGTTCAGCCGGACGCGCATCAGTTCGCGGGCCGTGCCTTCGAACGTCGCATTCGCGGGATTCGTGTCGGTCCACTCGATGAGGACCCCCTCGTTGATCGTCGTGCCCGGCGTATCGATGGTGGTGGTGGTGGTGTATCCGCTGAGGTTCAGCCCCGGGTGATTCTTGCTGTCCGGCATGTTCGACACTGTGAGGTTCGGGTCTTCCATATGGACGGTGTAGAACTTGCCCGTGCGCCGGTAGTCGGGATCGAAGTGAAAGCCGTTGAGACCGTTGCCGTATCCAGTGTTGATGAAGAGACGATGGAACAGCCCGGGCCGATCGTCGCGTCCGTCGAAGTCGAGATAGTTGGTGAACTGCCGGGTCTTCTTGTCGAGGATGTACAGCGGGCCGTTCATGTCGGTGACGAACAGCCGAGTGGCGCCCCCCGGCTCCTCGCGGATCGTGTTGACGCGCGCGAGAAGCATCTCGTTGGATGAGGCCTTCCCGAGCGAGCCGAGAGGCGCGCCGGTGATGGGCACGGTCGCGTAGTCTTTAATCTCGAGCGTCAGCACTTGCTGAGCCTGTGCAACGGCTGGCAGCGTCAACAGCGCGAGGAGGCAACAGGCAATCCGCATATCTCACCTCTAGAAGGGAAGGGAGCGGATATTTTAGCCGAGATTCCTCAGTCAGGGCAGAAGGATGATGGCAGATGGCAGAAGGCGTTGTCCGGTCTATGCCCTCTGCCTATGCCATGTCTCGTGACTATGCGAATGACTTTCGGCGTTGTCTGACGGTTCCTGCGGGGCGCATTTTAGAAATCTTCGGGTTCGATTTCTTCACGCCGCGCAGGGAAGGGGCCGGCTTTCGTCGGCGTTTGCCGGGGGCATGCGCCGGATCCGCTGCTTTACGGGTGGGGACCGCTTTTTTCGCCGGCTGAGCCGTGCGCTCCTTGAGTGCGCCGACGCCGAGACTTTCGAGCATCTGCGCGGCGCTGTCGCGAACGTGGGTGAGTTGCTCGGCCAGCGTCTGGCGATTGAGCCACGCTTCAGCCGTCCCCTCCACGGTTCCGGCCATCCGGCCGAGTTGTTCGGCCAGCCTCATGGCCTGCTCGCTCAGGTCGGCCGCTTCTTTCGAATTCTGTGTGGGCATCACGCGTTCTCCTTCGCGTGATTCCGGAGCAAGAATGGAGCCAACCTCTTATTTCTCCGCCCGCTGTAGTGCCTGCCTCAACATCTCGCGCCCGAATGGCTTCGTGACGTAATCGACCACGCCCTGCTTGCGCATCCGCATCACGGTTTCCATGTCCTGCGCACTGCTGGCCATAATCACTGCGGTCTGCGGCCAGCGGGTGCGCACCTGTTCGGCCAGCCAGACCCCGTCTCGTACGGGCATCATCACATCGCAGAGGACGATGGTCGCGGGTTCGGCGTTCATGAGGTCGATCGCATCGTTGGCGGTGGCGGCCTCCTTCGAGTCATATCCCCAGCCTGTGAGCCACCGCGTCAACAATTTCCGGATCGCTTCCTCGTCATCGACGACCAGCACATAGGCCATGGCGCGGGGGATCATAGTATTATCCGCAGCCATGAGGAAAATCTGTGCGGTTGGGCTGGGCGTGGCCGTGCTGGCCTGCGGTGTGCTGGCCCAGGGGACCCCGACGCCGCCAATGCAGGTGCCCGCGATTCGCGAGCCCCATCATTTCGTCAAACTCGACAACAAATATGCGCGCGTCCTCGATGTGACAGTGGAGCCCTACAGCGGCACGCTGTATCACATCCATGAGAACCCCTACTTCTGGATTTCCATCGGCGCGGCCACGCTGCGCGGGCAGACCCTCGGCGCGAAAGAGATCATCAATATCGAGCCGGTCGACGCGGAAGTGCGGTACTCGCCAGTCATCACCCATCGGGTCGGGAACATCGGCTCGGTGCCGTTCCGCAACATCACGGTTCAAATTCAAGCGCCTGACGACGTGTCGCCTCGAGGGTCGTTTCTGGCGACGCCAAGGCCGACCGGCTATCAGGCCAAGCCGGTGCTCGACAACGCGCTCGTCTATATCGAGCGGCTTATCCTCGAGCCCGGCCAGTCGACGGGGCGTTACATGCTTCCACGTTCGGGCATCTTGATTGCCGCGCGCGACGGCGTCGTCACCGTCGAGCGACCCGAAAGCCCTGCGCACCGGATGGAAATGAAGGCCGGCGAATTCGAATGGCATACCGGTCCTGTCACGCACACCATCACCAATTCGGGGAAGACGCGCTTCGAAGCCATCGAAGCCGTGTGGAAGTAGCAAGAGACGCGGTAGGGCGGGTCTTGAACTGCAAGACCCGCCCTACGTACGCAGAGAGTGCGCCGTGTTCTCTGCGGCGAGCCCCGCTAGCGGAGACAGCTGCATGACGGTATCAGCGGTTCACTTCCACCCACTCCCAAGTTCCCACGCCCATTCGCGCCAGACCTTCGCCGCGAGCGATGTGCTCGAACGCACGCTGAAAGAAACCGTCCGGGGCGAGGTGCGTTTCGACGCCGGTGCGCGTGCCATGTACGCGACCGACTCGTCGAATTATCGACAGGTGCCTATCGGGCTCGTGATTCCACTGGATGAGGCCGATGTGGCGGCGGCCATTACCGCGTGTCGCGCGGTCGGCGCGCCGATCCTGCCGCGCGGCGCTGGTACCAGCCTGGCAGGCCAGTGCTGCAACGTCGCGGTTGTCATGGATTTTTCGAAATACCTGAACCGCATCCTCGCCCTCGATCCGGGCTCGAAAGTGGCGCGTGTGCAGCCGGGTATCGTGCTCGATCGCGTGCGCGACGCAGCAGAAGTGCATCACCTGACGTTCGCGCCCGATCCGGCCACGCATAGCCGCTGCACTCTGGGAGGCATGATCGGCAACAACTCGTGCGGCGTGCACGCGCTGATGGGTGGAAAGACCGTCGACAACATCCACGCGCTCGACGTGATGCTCTACGACGGCACCCGGATGAGCGTCGGTCCGACGACCGACGCCGAGCTCGCCGGCATCATCCGGGAGGGCGGTCGCAGGGGAGAGATCTACGCGGGGCTGAAGAGCATTCGGGACCGGTTCGCCCCGCTCATCCGTGAGAAGTTTCCACGAATTCCACGCCGGGTCTCTGGTTATAACCTCGACGAGTTGTTGCCCGAGCACGGGTTCAACGTCGCACGCGCGCTCGTCGGCAGCGAGGGGACGTGCGTGACGGTTGTCGAAGCGACGCTCCGCCTCACCGCGAGCCCGCCGTACCGCCGCCTGGTGTGCATCGGCTTTCCCGACGCGTTCATTGCGGCCGATCACGTGCCGGCCATCCTGACGCACAAACCGATCGGGCTCGAAGGCTTCGACAACGCGATCTCCGATTCGCTCCGCGCGAAAGGCATGCGGTTGGACGAGCTCAAGCTGCTGCCGCTTGGCAAGGGCACGCTGCTCGTCGAGTTCGGCGCATGGACGGCCGAAGACGCCGATGCGCAGGCCGAACAGTTCGGCACGTGGCTCTCCACGCTCAGGCCGCGTCCGAATTTCATCGCCTGTAGTCCGCACGAGGCCGCTGCGATCTGGCACGTGCGCGAATCGGCCCTCGGCGCCGTCGCCATTCAACCGGGCAAGAAACCCGGGTGGGAGGGATGGGAAGACGCCGCGGTGCCGCCCGATCGACTTGGTTCGTACCTCCGGTCGATCTGGTCGCTGATGGCGGAGTACGGCTATGAGAGCCCGCTCTACGGGCACTTCGGCGAAGGGTGCGTGCACATGCGCATCAACTTCGATCTGGAGAGCGAGCCAGGCATCCTTCGGTTCCGGGAGTTCATCGATCGCGCGGCCGACGTCGTCATCGAGCACGGCGGATCCATTTCGGGTGAGCACGGCGACGGCCAGTCGCGCGGCGCGCTGTTGCCCAAAATGTTCGGTCCCGAGTTGATGGGGGCATTCCGCGAGTTCAAGCGGCTGTGGGATCCCGACAACAAGATGAATCCGGGCAAGCTCATCGACGCCCGCGAGCCGCATGCCGACCTTCGTCTCGGCGCCGACTACGCGCCCAGACCTGTCCAGACGCATTTCCGTTTTCCCATGGACAACGGGTCGCTCGCCAACGCCACGCTGCGCTGCGTGGGCGTCGGGGCATGCCGGAAAGAAGATGCCGGGACGATGTGTCCAAGCTACATGGCGACGCGCGAAGAAAAGCATTCCACGCGCGGGCGCGCGCACCTCTTGTGGGAGCTGCTGCAGGGAGAGGTGCTCGAGGGCGGCTGGCAGAATGACGCCGTAAAGGACGCGCTCGATCTGTGTCTGTCGTGCAAAGCCTGCAAGACGGAATGCCCGACGAACGTCGACCTGGCGACATACAAGTCCGAGTTCCTGTCTCACTACTACGAGGGCCGCCCGCGTCCCCTCTATGCCCATGCGTTTGGCCAGATCGATCGCTGGGCGCGCCTCGCGTCCTACGCGCCGCGCCTGGTGAATGCCCTGGGCCGGTTTCCGCTGAGCCGCAGCGTCACCAACAGGTTGTTGCATATCCATCCATCGCGCACGCTCCCGGCCTTCGCGACAACGACGTTCCGCTCCCGGACCGCGGCCCTTAAGGGCCCCAGTCGCAGCAAAGCGAAGGCGGGGGATGTGTTACTGTGGACAGACACTTTCACGAATTACTTCCAGCCGCACATTGCCGAGGCCGCGAGCCAGGTGCTCTCGGATGCGGAGTTCAATGTCAGGGTGCTGCAACGGCAGGTGTGTTGCGGGCGGCCGTTGTATGACTTCGGCATGCTCGACAAGGCAAAGCAGTATCTGAACGAGGCGCTGGATGCCCTCGCGCACGAAATATCCGCAGGGACGCCCATCGTGGTACTCGAACCGAGCTGTGCGAGCGTATTCAGAGATGAAGCGCCGAACCTGATGCCGGACGACCCGCGAACGGCGAAGTTGAAGCAGCAGACGTGGCTGCTGAGCGAGTTTCTCGTGAAGTACGCGCCCGGATACCGGCCGGCACAGACGAGCCGTCAGATGCTGGTGCATATGCACTGTCATCATCGAGCGATCTTCAACATCAAGGACGAGGTGGCGGTGTTGAGCGCGACCGGCGCTCCGGTCAAGGTTCTCGATTCGGGGTGCTGCGGGATGGCCGGGCCATTCGGGTTCGAGCAGAAAACCTACGCGGTGTCCCAGACGCTCGGGGAACGTGTGTTGCTGCCGGCGGTCCGCAACGCGGAGCCCGGCACCGTGATTGTCACCGATGGATTCAGCTGCCGCGAGCAGGTGGCGCAGAACACCGATCGTCGCGCCGTGCATGTTGCGGAAGTATTGGCAGGGAGGATTTCATCATGAAGGCCACACTCCACGCCGTGAAAGCTGTCGTCCTGCTGTTGTGCCTCGGGTTGCTCATCGGACGCGCCGCTCTGGTCGGGCAGGGTCGCGCAACCGCCGCGACGACCGGCGCGGCGTCGGATTTTCTGGCATCGCTGAGGCCGGAACAACGTGAGAAGGCCGTCATCAAATTCGAGGATGCCAACCGGTTCGACTGGCACTACGTGCCGCGGCCCGGCGAGCGTAAAGGGCTGCCGCTCAAAGAAATGACACCACCGCAGCGCCAGGCCGCGCAGAAATTGCTTGGGACGGCGCTCAGCGCGAAGGGCATGAAACAGTCGAGCCAGATCATGAACGATCTCGAGCTGGTGCTCCGCGGTGACGGCCCGAAGCCGGCGATGAACCGCGATCCCGAGCTCTATTACTTCACGGTGTTCGGCACGCCGGGCGACAAGGCCGCCTGGGGCTGGCGCGTCGAAGGACATCATCTCTCGCAGAATTTCACGATTGTCAACGGGACGTTCACGTCGTGGACTCCCGACTTCTACGGCGCGAACCCGGCCGAAGTCATGTCGGGCCCGCGTCAGGGATTGCGAGTGCTGTCGGCCGAGGAAGATAAAGCGTTCGCGCTGCTACGTGTGCTCGACGCCGAACAGCGGCAGGCAGCCGTCCTCCAGGACAAGGTGCCCGGCGACATCATCACCACCAATTCGCGCAGAGTGAATCCGCTGACGCCCGATGGGTTGCCGGCGTCGCGCATGACGGCGGCGCAGCAGAAGCTTCTGCGCGAGCTGATTTCTGAATACACATCGCGCATGGTCGACGAGATTTCGGCCGAGCGCATGCGCCGCATCAACGCAGCCGGCTTCGACAAAGTCGCGTTTGTGTGGATAGGCGCCGGCACCCTCCACGAGCCGCACTATTACCGTGTGCAGGGGCCGACGTTCCTCATCGAGTTCGACAACGTGCAGAGCACCGCGAACCACATACACAGCGTGTGGCGCGACTTCAACGGCGACTTCGGTGACGACGTATTGAAGAATCACTACAAGACCGCGCATAACCAGTAGGGGCTACAGGCTACCGGCTACCGGCTAGAGGGACACAGGGTGAATACACAGACCATCGAGCGCATCGAAACATTTGACCGAACCGCCGAATCGTCGTCTCCAGACCAATGGCTGCCGGTGCTGCTGCTGTTGTTTGTCGGCAGTGGCGCCGCGGCCCTGATATACGAAATCGTCTGGTTCCAGATGCTGGAGCTCTTCGTCGGCTCCTCATCGGTCTCGATCGGCGTGCTGCTCGGCACGTTCATGGGCGGCATGTGCCTCGGCAGCTTCCTGCTGCCACGCTATATCTCGCGCAGGCACCATCCGCTGAAGGTTTACGCGTGTCTGGAGATCGCCATCGGCGTGATCGGCCTGTTGCTCCTGCTCGTGCTTCCGCTCGTCGGCTACGTCTATACCGCGTGGGGCGGCTATGGCGTCACCGGCTATCTGCTCCGCGGTCTCGTCGCGAGCATCTGCCTGTTGCCGCCGACACTGGCGATGGGCGCCACGCTGCCGGCTGTGGCCCGCTGGGTGCAGACCACGCCAACGGGCGTGTCGTGGCTCGGGTTTTTTTACGCGGGCAATATCGCGGGCGCGGTGATGGGCACCTTGCTCGCAGGGTTTTACCTGCTTCGCGTCTTCGACATGAGTACGGCTACGTATGTTGCCGCGGCCATCAACTTCGTGGTCGGCGGCCTCGGCTTGCTCGTCGCAGCGAGAACTCCAGCGACAGCCGGCGTGAGGGACTCGGATCCTAATCCCGAATCCCTAATCACCAATCCCTCGGGATCGAGCGATCGCGCGCTCGTTTACGTGGCGATCGCTTTATCCGGCTTCTGTGCGTTGGCCGCTCAGGTCATCTGGACGCGCATCTTGAGTCTCCTCTTCGGCGCGTCGACTTACACCTTCTCGCTCATCCTCGCCGTGTTCCTCATCGGACTTGGCATCGGCAGCAGCCTTGGGGCGGTCATCGCGAAAAGCGTCGAGCGTCCGCGCATCGCGCTCGGATGGTGCCAGTTGTTGAACGTCGGCGCCATGGCATGGAGCGCCTACATGCTGATGGCCTCGCTGCCGTACTGGCCGATTAACACGTCGATTACGACCAGCATCTGGTACAACTTCCAGCTCGATTTCGTGCGCGCGTTCTGGGCCGTGCTGCCGGGGCCGATACTCTGGGGCGCGAGTTTCCCCCTTGCGCTGGCGGCTGTTGCGAGACGAGGCGAAGATCCCGGCCGGCTCGTCGGTGGAGTGTATGCCGCGAACACCGTCGGCGCGATCGTCGGCTCGGTCGTCGCCAGCCTCGTCCTTGTGTACTGGTTCGGATCGCAACGGGCGCAGCAGGTGCTGATGATCGTGTCGGGCATGTCCGGCCTGCTGTTACTCGCGCCAGCCGAGCTGAGCTCGGCGCCCGGGAAACGGACGTTGCGGTGGGTGGCGCCCGCGGCACTCGTCGTCGCTCTGGGCCTGGCGGCGTTCCTCATCAGAACCGTCCCGACGATTCCGGGCATCCTGGTCGCCTACGGTCGATACGCCGCGACGTGGCTGGGGCAGGAGGGAGACATCTTCTACGTCGGCGAGGGGCTCAGCTCGTCGGTCGCCGTCTCCCGTTTCGGCGAGATCATGAACTACCACAATGCGGGCAAGGTGCAGGCGTCGAGTCAGCCGCAGGACATGCGGCTGCAGCGGATGCTGGGGCACTTCACCACGCTCGTGCCGAAGTCGCCGAAAAAAGTGCTGGTCATCGGGTGCGGCGCCGGCGCCACGGCGGGCGCGGTGAGCATCGACCAGAACGTCGAGTCGCTCGTCATCGCCGAAATCGAGCCGCTCGTGCCGCGGGTCGTCTCCGAACATTTCGGCGAGCACAATTTCCACGTCGTGCGCAATCCGAAGACGCACGTCGTCATCGACGATGCGCGTCACTTCTTGTTGACGACCGACGAGAGATTCGACGCGATCACGTCGGATCCGCTCGACCCGTGGGTGAAGGGCGCGGCGACGCTGTACACGAAGGAGTTCTTCGAACTGGCCAAGTCGAAGCTGAATCCCGGGGGCACCGTCACGCTGTTCGTGCAGCTGTACGAAAGCACGCCGGAAGCGGTGAAGAGCGAGATCGGCACGTTCTTCGAGGTGTTCCCGAACGGCGTCATCTGGGGCAACACACACCAGGGACGTGGGTACGATACGGTGCTGATGGGGACGGTCGATCCGCCGCACTTCAACGTGGACGAATGGGAGGCGCGCCTCAACAGTCCGGCGTATGCGGCGGTCAAGGCGTCGCTCGGCGAAATCAGCATCTTCTCGGCGGTAGATTTGTTTGCCAACTATGCCGGCCGCGCGTCAGACCTGAAGGCGTATATGGCCGACGCGCAGATCAACCGCGATCGCGACCTGCGGCTGCAGTACCTGGCCGGCCTGGGGCTCAACCTGTATCAGAGCGGGCCGATTTACGCCGACATCCTGCGGCACAAGAAGTATCCGGAGGGGCTCTTCAGCGGCTCGCCGGAGACGCTCGACCGGCTGCGCGCCGCTATCGCGAGCGCCCCGGGCGCGGACGCTCACTGACACTGTCAGGGCAGATGGATGATGGCGGATGGCAGAAGACGTCATTAGCCATCTGTCATTTGCCCTCTGCCATGACACGAAATCTGCGAAGCTATAGCCGTACGTAAGCCTCATCCACCCGACCGAGAAATTTGGCCTCGACAAGCGAGTGCAGGATGGTCTCGCAACTGGCGCGGTCGAGGTTCCAGAGCCGCTGGGCCTGGTCAACCCGCAGCCGCAGTCCGGGCATTTCGATGAACTCACTTCGTACGCGGTTGACCAGGTGGGTGGACGGGCTCATGACAGTCACTCTCCGCACCGAGACGTAGCAACCTGCGTTCCAGCCCCGCACGGATCGTCAAATCGATGTTTTCAGGCCTGTTTTTACGAATCTTCCCGCCCTGGCGACACGATGACGGTTCTGATTCCGACATTCGCGTGTAATCCTTGCGCATGTGGTGACAATAATGTAGGATCACCTACCTACGGCACGATCGCGGTGCGATCGCGAGGTGACGGAAATGTCGGACGCTCCAGCGTCGTATCCACAAATGTAAGGGCGCTCATGCGGGGAGAGGGCAGCTTCTTGCATGATCCGCGCGCATGAGGAAATTCGATATGTCTCGACCCGGAACCGACTCAGTTTCCGACGGTCCGGGTCACGAGGCCAGCACAGCACCCCCAAAGGTCGGAGGCATTCATAGAACCGTTAGAGGCCGACCGGCGTCTAAACGGGTTAGGAGCGATCGTATGGCACGAAGACCCAATGCGGCAGTCGGTGTGGTTTGCCCGCGGTGCGGCATGCTGGCTGCCAGAATCATCGGACGATCTGAGAGTCTGCCGGTTATTTACCTGCAATGCGAAGACTGCGGCCGCACGTCGGTGGCGCCCAGCGGGGAACAGGCGTAGCCAGGAATCGCGTCAGGCATAGAACCGAGAGCAGCGAGCCGGGTGCAGCGATTTTTTGCTGTTCCCGGCTCTTTTTTTTCAGGCCTCATCCGCGCGCCTTGCCATCATCGCAATGTCCAGGCGCACACCCTCTTCCGCAAGAACTATCGAAAGGGCGCCTGGCTGCCGTGTGGCGGCAATGCGACCGAGGACTGCCGGTGTGAAGCCGGGGGGCGGCCTCATGGCATCGCGCGATTTCAACGCGCGATCGAGCCAGTCGTTCTGAGGGTCAGGATTCACGCGGTACGGTCCTCTGCTCCAGGAGCACTCGCAGCCGGGCTTTCGCCCGGTGCAACTGCGTTTTTACCGTGCCCAGGGGCATCTCGAGAATATCGGCCAGCTCCTGATACTGCACTCCCGCGAAATAGTGCGCCGAAATGAGAAATCTCTGCTCGGCCGGTAGCTGCGCGATCGCGTGCTCCAGATCGTCGCGTACTTCGAAATCGCGAAAGGCCGGATCAAGGACCGCGGGTTCATAGCGCAGCCGTCCGTCTTCGGTTCGTTCATCCAGCGACGCCGCGGGCCGCCGACCCCGGGCCGTCTCAGTACAGACATTCCGCACGATGCGGTAGATCCACGTCGAAAGCTTCGCGTCGCCGCGAAACGACGGCAGGCCGCGATAGATTCGGATGAACACATCCTGAGCGAGATCGTCCACGCAGCGTCTATCGGCCACGACCTGCGAAATGACGCCAAAAACCAGGCTCTTGTAGCGATCCACGAGCTCGGCGAATGCCGCATCGCTGCCGGCCCGGCAGCGCGCTACGAGCTCCGCCGGTCTAATCGCCTCGACATCGAAAGAGAGGAGGCCTAGTGGGCAACATGCTTGGAATAGGGATCGCCATGTTCGCGATTTCGGGTGGGTTCGCTGTTGCGTTCTACGCTATGTGGCTCGACAGCAGAAAGCGTCAGATGCGTCATGCCGAGCGGATGGCCATGATCGAAAAGGGACTGGCGCCGTCTGCGATTGTGGACGCGCCGGCAGAGACCGGCTCATGGGCCAACGGGAGGCGGCGAAGCCAGCGCAGTTCGGGCGTCTGGATGATTTGCCTTGGTGCGGCCCTGGCGCTCATGTTCTTTTTGGTCAACGACGGAAGCTGGCGTCAGACGTGGATCGGGGGCTTCCTCATCCTGTTCGGCATCGCAAACCTGGTCAACTCGATCCTGGACGAGCGCGACCGGGAGCGATCGCTGCCCGCATCGCGTCCGACGAACGAGCCGCGATAGTCCTATAATCCCGGCGTGCGCGCCATCGGCCTTACTGTCGTTGCCGGTAGCCTTGCCGCCAGTCTTGTCACCGCGGCCGCGCGCCTCCCTGAGCAGGCACCCGGCGGATCCCAGGTTTCATCCGCCGACGCGCGACGCGCGCAACTAGACTCGTCCACCGAAGCGCGACGCGCGCAATTGGACTCGTCCGCCGAAGCGCGAAGCGCGAAGGCGGAACGCGCCTTCGAGGCGTTCTGGTCGGCCCGCGACCCTCGGGGGGCCGCCGAGCGCATCGACGCGATTGTGAAAACCGGCGTGTCCTTCGATGACGCGCTGACGCATCTGCGGCACGGGCGCCCGTACGACGACGACGTGCCCAGGGGACGCCAGTTCGGCCGGCACCGCACTTCGGACGGCGTCGGCCACGAGTACGCGTTTGTGGTGCCGGAGGCCTACGAGGCCACGCGTCCGATTCAGGTCCGCGTGCAGCTGCACGGGGGCATCGGCCGGCTACGACCGTCTGTCGTCAATCGCATTCGAGTCGACGGACTTCCGGGCGCAATCGACGAGATTGCCGTGTTCCCCTCCGGCTGGGCGCAGTCGATGTGGTGGTCGGCGACGCAGACCGACAACCTGCGCCGCATCCTCGATCATCTGAAACGGACCTACAACATCGACGAGAACCGCGTGTATCTGACCGGCTCGTCCGACGGCGGCACCGGCGCGTTCTTCATGGCGTTCAAAGACACCACGCCCTGGGCGAGCTTTCTTCCTCTGATCGGCGACATGATGGTGCTGTCCACGCCCTCGGTTGGCGCCGATGGCGACATCTTTCCCGGGAACGCCATCAACAAACCGTTCTTCATCGTCAATGGCGGGCGCGATCCGCTGTACCCGGCGCACGTGACGCAAATCTACGCGAACCATCTGGAGAAGCTCGGCGGCACGGTGGTCTTTCGGGTCTATCCGGAGTCCGGCCATTCCACGGCGTGGTGGCCGCAGGAGCGTGCGGCGTTCGAGGCGTTCGTCAACGATCATCCGCGCGAACCGCTGCCCGACCGCCTCTCATGGCAGACTGATCGCACCGATCGGTACAACCGGGCCCACTGGCTGGTCATCGATCGTCTGGGTGCGATGCAGAACGACAGCCGTCTGCCCGACACCAACCTTCTTCGACGGGGCCGCGAGCTCGATTTCGGGTTGCGCATCAACTCGGCGGTCGATCGCGGCCGCCGGGCCCACGAGGTCGTTGAGGGCTCGAACGCGTCTGTCATCGGCTTGCGCACGGGCGACCGGTTCCTCGAAGTCAATGGCCTTCCCGTCCAGACCGGTCGTGATCTTGCGGAAGGCATGCAATCATGGGAAATCGGGCAACCCGTGCGTTTCGTCGTCGAGCGCGGCCGCGAGCGCGTGGCGCTCGAAGGGACGTTTCAGCCCACCGAGGTCGATGTGCCGCTCGCTGCCATCTTTCCGCGCCGCGGACCCTCGGGTCGTGTCGACCTGGTGCGGCGCGGCAATATCGTGGATGCGTCGACCGACGGGGTGAGAGCGTTTACGCTGCTGCTCTCGCCCTCAGTCTTCGACTTCCGTCGGCCGATACGAGTGGTGGTCAACGGTCGAACCGCGTTCGACGGGATGGTTGAACCGAGTGTGGCAACTATGTTGAAGTGGTCGGCGCGTGATAACGATCGAACGATGATCTTCGGGGCAGAGCTGAGCATCGATCTGGAAAAGTGAATTCAACAGGAGGCTAGGAGCCTCCTAATCTCCTGTTCAGAAAAAGGGGCGCATTTGGAGCACCGGATTACGCAGTATCCGCTCGAACTGGGCGCGCTGGAGATCGAGTACATCGAGGAGTTTTTTGGCGAGTACAAACGCCGGAAGACCGCGGCCGAGATCCTCGGACGGTTGGAGAATCGCGATCATCTTATTTTGATGGCCACCGCCTCGCTGCCGGACGATCCCACGACCGTCGTGCCGGTCTCCTACAAGGTGGCGCACCAAATCCGGGCGAACGAATCGATTCCCAAGCTCGCAGACCTCGTGCAGCGGCTGCGAGATTACGTGAAGTTCGACGACCGGAAGATTCTGTACACCTGGATCGGCGGTACCCGCCGCGACTGGCGCGGCCAGGGGCACTTCCGCGCGCTCACCGAGCAGCAGGAGGCGTGGGCAATCGACAACGGGTTCGACGAGATCCTGGTCAAAACCAAGAACCGGTTTTACGAGATGCGCGGGACCCTCGACCATCTCCGTTTCGACGTCGTCAAATACGAGCCGCACCCCGACAATCACGAGTCGAAGGTGTACCTGAGCAAGAAGCTCAGTCAGCAGGTGCTCGATGCGCATCGGAGTCTGCGGACGGTGGTGACGGTGGGGGAGTAAGTCGCAAGTCGCAAGTCGACAGTCGTAAGTCTCAAGTCGTGTGGAGGCTCTGATGCGTTGCTTTCTAACGTTGTTGATGCTGTGCGCCGTGCTGCCGGCAGCCGCGCTTGCTCAGGACCTGCGCACGACGCTGATGGACGTCGACAGAGCCTTCGATCGAGCCACGGCAGCGAAAGGGATCGATGGCTGGGTGGAGTTTGCCGCCGATGACGCGGTGTTCATGCCCGAGGGTGTGGATTTCGTTCGCGGTAAGCAGGCCGTGCGGAAGTTCTATACGCCGATGTTCTCGCGTAAGGGTTTCACCCTGAGGTGGGAGCCTATCGAGGCGGTCGTGTCCGCATCCGGCGATCTCGGCTACACGCTCGGCCGTTGGAAGAGCACATCCATCAGCCCCGAAGGGAAGACCGTCGCCGGTCAGGGCAAGTACCTCACGATTTGGAAAAAGCAGAAGGATGGATCGTGGAAAGCCGCCGTCGATGTGGGCAACACGACGCCTGCGGCGGGACAGTAGTTTGCGACCCTCGTGGGACATATAAAACAGGAGATGAAGAGATTAGGAGGAATTTCTCCAAGGAGATTGTTCTCCTAGTCTCCTCATCTCCTGTTCGAACAGGACGTAGCCGCAAGTGGTTGTACTTGCATGGGAATTCCCGGTACACTTCAAACCCGTTGGAAAGAAGAAGAGTGATCTCCTGTTAAAACATCAGCATGGCCAAACGCCGTAAACCATCAGACGGTTCATTCGACTTCGAAGGCCCCGCAGACACGACGACCGCCTCCGGTAACGGCCACGGCGGAGACGGTGCAGTCCCGCTGCACGAGGCGGCACAATCGCGATACCTGAACTACGCCTTGTCGGTCATCACCTCGCGCGCGCTGCCGGACGTGCGCGACGGGTTGAAGCCCGTGCAGCGCCGCATCTTGTACACGATGTGGCAGCAGGGACTGACCGCCGATGCGAAACACCGCAAGTGCGCGAAAGTGGTCGGCGATGTGATGGGCAGTTTTCACCCGCACGGCGACGCCGCGATCTACGAGACGCTCGTGCGGATGGCGCAGTCCTTTTCGCTGCGATATCCCCTCGTCGATGGATCCGGCAACTTCGGATCGCTCGACGGCGACTCCGCGGCGGCGATGCGGTACACCGAGTGCCGCCTCACCCGCATCAGCGACGAGCTGCTCGCCGAGATCGAGCAAAACACGGTGCACGAGCGGTCGAACTACGACGGCACGAAGACCGAGCCGGTCGTGCTGCCGGCGCGTCTGCCGAATCTTCTCATCAACGGCGCCACTGGCATCGCCGTCGGGATGGCGACCAACATCCCGCCTCACAACCTCGGCGAGGTGTGCACGGCGCTCATCAAGCTGCTCGACAACGACGAGCTTGGCAACGCCCAGCTGTCCCGGTACATCAAGGGCCCCGACTTTCCAACCGGTGGTCAGATTCTCAACTCGCCCGACGAGATCAAGGCCATCTACAAGACCGGCAGCGGCAGCATCCGCCTTCGCGGCACGTGGGACATCGGCGAAGAGTCGCGCTCGACCAAGACGATTCTGATCGACAGCATTCCGTATACCGTCGACAAATCGCAGCTCGTCGCGCAGATCGGGGAAATCATCGAGAAGCGCAAGCTGCCGCAGTTGCTCGATGTGAAGGATGTCTCCACCGAAGACGTCCGCATCGCGCTGGAAATGAAGCGGGATGCCGACGAAAAAATGGTGATGGCGTATCTCTACAAGCATACGCCGATGCAGATCACCTTTCCGGTGAACCTGACGTGCCTGATTCCGACGGAAAATCCGGAGGTCGGCCGCCCGGAACGACTCGATCTGAAGTCGATCCTCTGGCACTTTCTGCACTTCCGCCTCGAGGTGGTGACGGCCCGCCTCGAGCACGAGCTTGCCGCGCTCAAGAAGCGCATCCACATTCTCGAGGGGTTCGAGAAAATTTTCGATGTGCTGGACGAGGTGCTGCGCATTGTCCGCAAGTCGGACGGCAAGGCCGACGCCGCCGAGAAGATCATGAAGCGGTTCGGCCTCGACGCCGAACAGACCGATGCGATCCTCGAGTTGAAGATCTATCGGCTCGCGCGCCTCGAGATTCTGGTCATCCAGCAGGAGCTCGACGAAAAGCGCAAGCGCGCCCGGCAGATTGGCGGCCTGCTCAAGAACGAAGAGAGCCGCTGGAAGCTCGTCCGCGAGGAGCTCGAGGAGATTCAGAGGACCTACGGCGATGCGCGACTCGACAAGCGCCGCACCCTGATCGAGGCGGAAGCCACGGTCGAGTACACGGCCGACGACTTCATCGTCGAAGAGGACAACACTGTCATCGTGTCGCGCGATGGGTGGATAAAACGCCAGAAAGAGGTGAAAGATCTGTCGACCACGCGGCTGCGCGAGGGCGACTCGGTGCTCGCTGTACTGGCCGGCAGCACACGGGCGACGGCGGTGTTCTTCACCAATTTCGGCACGGCCTATACGGCGCGCATCATCGATGTGCCCGCATCGACGGGTTACGGCGAGCCCGTGCAGAGCCTGTTCAAGCTGAAGGACGGTGAACGGGTGGTGGCCGCGGCCAGCCTCGATCCGAGAGTGGCGACCGATATCAAGGCGAAGAAAGAGGGCGACGTACCGCCGCGACATGCCGTCGCCGTGACGAGCGATGGCTACAGCCTGAGGTTCGGCCTCGAGCCGTTCGTCGAAGTCAGCACGCGCGCCGGGCGCCGATTCGGCCGCGTGGCTCAGGGTGCGGAGGTCGTCGGCGTGTCCATTGTCACTGGCGGCGAAGTGTTGATCGCAGCCACGCGGCAGGCTCGTGCGCTCTTGTGCAAGGTGAACGAGGTCAATTTCCTGGCGGGGCCAGGTCGTGGCGTCATCCTCATCAAGATGGCGAGCGACGACGACCGCGTGTTGGGGTTCGTTGCGTCTGCGGGCGACCGCGATCTCCTGACTGTTGAAACGAGTCGCGGAGCCGAACAGACGATCAGCACCGCGAAGTACAGCCTGACGAGCCGCGGTGGGCGTGGGCGCGAGCTGCTCCAGCGGGGAGAGTTTACGCGCGTCCTGCCGTCACTGCCTGAGTTGCCGGTGCTGCAGGCGTAGGGAAAACCGACGCTCAGCGTCCGTTGCGAGCGTTGAAGTACGCGACCCGGTATGCGTTTTCGAAGCCCTCGAGATATCCCCCCTGGTAGTCGCTGAACAATCCGACTTGCGGTGTGTAGCCCGAGTCGGCTCGCGCGAGCTCGCTCTGGCTCTCGAGATCCCATCCGTGATTGCTCACGTAGTCTTCACGGCCCGCCGCGAGCCCTTCCAGAATGCCGCGCTGGTAGCCGGTTCGCCACGCCATGCTCCTCGGGCCAATGTAGGCGCGATGGGTCGGCGCGACGTAGTCGAATTCGAGCCGGTTGATGCGGCTGTCCCGATTGCGGTCGAGTCGATTGAATTCGGCAGTGGTCAGTTGTGACTCTGGACGCGTGAGCCAGCCGTCGCCATCGATATCACGGGCATTGAACTGCGCGAGCGAATCCCGATCGTCGCATGCCCTATCGTGCTCGAACTCGGAGCGGGTGATCATGTTGTCGAAATTGCTGTCGAGACGTTTGAAGTCGGCGCTGCTCATGCTCCACTCGCTGCGAATCACCCAACCGTCGTTGTTCTCGTCGATGTCGGAGAAGCGGAACACCGGGCCGCCTGGTGTCTCGAGGCCATCCTGCGCCTGGGCCGGCCAGGCGCCTGCGAGCACCGCCACGGCCAGGGCGATATGCAGTGGACGTCGCATAGGGTCATCCTTTCGATTGCATAGCTCCCGCTGATAAGAAGTGCAATCGAGGTGCCCGCGATGCCCAATCCCGATCATCGCAAGAACGGCGTTTAGTGGCTGCCGTCTGTCGGCTTCGGATTTCGGGCTTCAGGCTCCTGGCCAAAAGCCGGGAGCCTGCAGCCCGTAGCCGCTACTGCGGTGCGCGTCCACCGGCTTCGATGAATCCGGCACGGTACGCAGTGCGGAACCCCTCTCGGTAGCCGGCTTGAAAATCGCTCAAGGCTCCAATCTGCGGCGTGAAGCCGGAGTCGGCGCGCTCGAGCTCGCGCTGGCCTTCGAGGTCCCATCCCTGTCCCCTGACGTAGTCCTCACGACCCGCCGCCTTGCCTTCCTGGATTCCGTGGTCCCAACCGGTTCGCCACGCGGCGCTCCGAGTTGTACTGTCGGTCGTTTGCGCGTTGAACTCGCTGCGGCTGAGACGGTTGTCGCGGTTGGTGTCGAGCTGGGTGAATCCCACTTCGGAGCCACGCCATTCCGAGCGCACGAGCCAGCCGTCATTGTTCAAATCGACCCGATCGAATCGGTCGAAATTCGATGGCGATCCGATGGCCGCGTTCTCGAACTCGAAGCGGCTGATGCGGTTGTCGCGGTTGACGTCGAGACGGTTGAAGTCGGTGTAGCTCATATTCCACTCGTTGCGAGTGATCCAACCGTCATTGTTGACGTCTACGCTGGAGAAGCGGAATGAGGGGCCGCCGAGCGCGTCGAGGTTGTACCCGCTGCCCTCGGCATATTCCAGCATCGAAACGTAGCCGTCACGGTTTGTGTCGAGCTGCAGGAACAGACGGCCTCCCCCGGGCCACTCGCTGCGTGCCACGCGGTTGTCGTTGTTCGTGTCGTAGCCACGGAACCGCCGGACGATTTCGATGTCGTAGTTGTCTATTCGGCCGTCACGGTTCCAGTCCTGGTTCCAGTCGGTCCGCCGCCGCGCGCCGACACGCACTTCGTCGCCTGACAGGATGCCGTCGCCGTTCCAGTCCTGACTCCGGAACGATTGATCGCTGCCGCGCCACTCGCCACGTGTGATGACGCCGTCGTTGTTCTGGTCCAAGCCTGGAAATCGCATCTGCGCCTGGGCGCTCGAGGTGCCTGCGAGCACTGCGATGGCCAGGCCGACTTGCAATGGAAGTCGCATGGTTGCCATCCTTTCGATGCATCTGTACCAAAGATACATAAGTCCCAAAGATGACGGTGCAATCGCTGTGCCTGATAGCTGACGCTCGTACTTCCCTCCGCGGTTTGGTACAATCCCGGGAGCGCTGGTCACGAGGCTAATCCTTAGTCCCTCATCCTAAATCCCGATCAGCGTAAGAACAGCGTTTGAATGGCCTATACAGCAAAAGACATTACCGTTCTCGAAGGTCTCGAGCCGGTTCGTCGGCGCCCCGGGATGTACATCGGCGGCGTCGGTAGTGCGGGACTGCATCATCTCGTCTGGGAGATCCTCGACAACTCCATTGACGAAGCGATGAACGGGCATGCCTCGAATATCTGGGTGACCCTTCACAAGGACGGGTCGTCCATGACGATTGAGGACGACGGCCGCGGTATCCCGATCGACAAACATCCTACGAGCAAGAAGAGCGCGCTCGAGGTCATCTTCACCGTGCTGCACGCGGGCGGAAAGTTCGATCACGGAAACTACAAGACGGCCGGCGGACTTCACGGCGTCGGCGCCAGCGTCGTGAACGCACTTTCGAAGGAGCTCGTCGCCACCGTCCGGCGCGATGGCGCGGAGTGGGAGCAGCGATTCAAGCAGGGGAAGCCGCTCGGGCCGCCGAAGAAGATCGGTCCAGCGCGCGGCAGTGGCACGAAGGTGTACTTCCATCCGGATCCGGGAATCTTTCCTAAAATCGAGCTCGACCCGGGTGTGATCCGCGAGCGCCTCGAAATCGCGAGCTATCTTCACAAGGGCTTGAAGATTTCCTTCGAGGACGAATGTGAGAAGACGAAGGTCACTTTCGAGCACAGCGATGGCCTGCTCGCCTATCTGAAGAAGATCGTTGCCGAACGGGGCGCCAAGGCGGTGCATGAGGTCGCGTTCGTGCTGGAAAAGCAGAACGGGCTGCGGCTCGATCTCGCGCTCCAGTGGACCGAGTCGACCGAAGAGCACCTTCGCAGCTATGTGAACGGGATTCCGACCGGATCGGGCGGAACGCACGAAAGCGGCATTCGCGCTGGCCTCGGCAAAGCCATGCGCAACTACATCGACACGCACAACCTCGCTCCGAAAGGCGTCACGTTGACGGCCGAAGACATCCGCGAGGGTTTGACGGGCGTGTTGAGCCTCTTCCTCGCGGAGCCCCAATTCCAGGGCCAGACCAAAGATCGGCTGAACAACCCCGAGGTGCTGTCGGCAGTGGATTCGCTGGTGCGGCCGGCTCTGGAGCACTGGCTGAATCACAATAGGAGCGTGGCCGAGTCGATCGTGGCGCGCGTCATCCTTGCGGCACGTGCCCGCGAAGCGAGCCGGGCTGCCCAACAGGAGGTGACGCGCAAAAGCGCGACATCGGGGCGGCTGAATCTTCCCGGCAAGCTGAGCGACTGTACGGGAAGTGGACGCTCTGATTCGGAACTGTTCATCGTCGAGGGAGACTCGGCTGGCGGTTCGGCAAAGCAGGGCAGGGATCGGACGCGGCAGGCCATCCTCCCGCTGCGCGGGAAGGTGTTGAACACGGAGAGCGCGTCGCTCGCGAAGGTGCTCGAGAACAAGGAGCTCTCGGACCTGGTGACGGCGATGGGCTGCGGCCTTGGCAAGAACTTCGAACTCTCGCGGCTACGCTACGGCAAGCTGATCATCCTGGCCGATGCCGACTCCGATGGGAATCACATCGCCACATTGCTGCTGACGTTTATTTATCGCCATATTCCGCAGCTGTTGCAGGAAGGCAAGGTGTATCTTGCCCAGCCGCCGCTGTACCGCATCGACATTGGCAAGGAGACGTTTTGGGCCCTCGACGATGCGCAGCGCGATGCGCTGCTCAAGAAGCACGGCAACGGGCGAGGCAAGCCGGAGATTACGCGGTTCAAGGGCCTTGGCGAGATGATGCCGAAGGTGCTCTGGGAGACGACGCTGAATCCGAGAACGCGGAGGCTGCTGCGCGTCGATGTGTCGGATCAGATCGTCACCGATCGCGTCATCAACGAGCTGATGGGCAAAGACGCGAGCGCGCGCTTCAGGTTCATCATGGAACGCGCCGAGGAAGCGGAGGAGCTCGACGTGTAAGTCGCGAGTCGCTGTACGTAGTGTCCGGCTTTAGCCGGACTTGACGCGAATCCACCGCCATGCGGAAGCCGGATCCGTCTGCGCCGCGGCCGGAACTTACGGTGCACGAACACGGCCGCTTGCAGACAGATCCGGCTTCCGCACGGCGGCTGGTCGACCTCCTATCGGTTCATTCAACCGAGTGACGACGTCGATCACATCACTAAGATGCTCCACGAAGCGTATGCTCCGTTGGCGGCACAAGGTATGCGGTTCGTTGCGACCCATCAGGATTCGGCATGGCCAAGCCGATCGCATGAGCGTGGATGAGCGGTTTGCGTCGCATGCGCATGAGTGGGGCGTGACCGTCCAGGATGTCCGCACCACAGAGACGTCACAGCTCGGGTTTGGCACCCAAGCCAATCGACAGGTCGTCCTGAAGGTCATTCGAAGGGAACACAGCGAAGAGTGGCGTTGCGGTGACGTACTCGAGGCATTCGGCGGTGCCGG
Organism: Vicinamibacterales bacterium; assembly: GCA_963782595.1. GTDB lineage: Bacteria > Acidobacteriota > Vicinamibacteria > Vicinamibacterales > JAMQPK01 > JAMQPK01. The sequence goes on from CAWAKJ010000002.1 coordinate 255,200, forward strand.
GATGGTTCTGCCGATCGCTCATGCGCCCGGTGCCGTGCTGATGCCGAGGCTCGTCCCCGGACATGACCTCTCGACGCTCTGCGACGCAGGGCATGACGATGAGGCGTCCGAGATTATTGCGTCTCTGCTTCAGAGAATGTCGAATCAAGCGGCCTCCCTCGAAGGACTCGGGTCCGTCGAGCGGCTTCTTCCCGACTTCGAGAGATTTCGTGGCCAATGCGATGGTTTCATTCCGGCGGCGTATGTGGACCGCGCGGAAACCCTGTTTGCCGAGCTGTGTGCGACGCAGCGCGAACAGCGCCTTCTCCACGGAGACCTTCATCACTACAACGTGCTGTACGACGCGGATGCCGGATGGACCGTCATCGATCCGTGGGGTGCGATTGGCGAGATCGAATTCGAGCTCGGCCCGAGCTTGCGCAATCCGATTGTACCGCTCGTCAAGAGTTCCCGCGAAGTTGAGCGACGCTTGCGCATTTACGCGGGCCGGCTGAACTTTGACGCGGGCCGTGCCGTGAAGTGGGCGTTCGCAACGACAGTGTTGGGCATCATTTGGCCATTCGAACCCGGCGTTGGCCTCGACCTGCGGGCGCCCTTCGCTTCGGCTGCGCGCGCGATGTGCGAACTCATCGACAGACACTGACGACACCCTCGCCATGCGGAGGGCGGATCTGTCTGCAAGCGGCTGTGTTCGTGCGCTGGCCTGCCGCGCCGTAGCGCACAGCGCGAAGGCGGGTCAGTTCCGGCCGCGGCGCAGACAGATCGGCCTTCCCGCATGGCGGCGCGTCGTTGCGCCTGCGATAGAATCGCTGCATTACGACTAACTACAACGCCGACGTCTACGATTTGATGCACCCTGGCAGTCTTCAGGGCGACATCGAGTGGTATTGCCGCAAGGCGGTCGCCTCTGGCGGTCCAGTGCTGGAGTTCGGCGCGGGCACCGGGCGCATAACCGTTCCCGTCGCGCAGGCCGGCATTTCGGTGACGGCCGTCGATCTCGATCGGGGCATGCTCGACAAGTTGCGCTTGAAAATCGATGCGTTGCCCGGCGACGTGCAGTCGCGCATCTCCGTGCAGCAGGCCGACATGCGGTCGTTCGCTGTAGAGAACCGCTATGCGCTGGTGATGATCCCGTTTCGCGCATTCCTTCATAATCTCACCTGGGACGACCAGCTGGCCGCCCTGCGATGCGCGCATGCACACCTGCCGACGCACGGCGAGCTCGCACTGAACGTGTTTCATCCGTCGCTGGAATTCATGGCCGCCCATGCCGGGCAGCACGCCGGTGTCTGGCGCGCACGGGGGACGCGCAAGGTCGAAGCGGGCGGCTTTGTGGTCTACTCGGACATGACCCGGTACGACACCGTGCAGCAGCGGCTGAACTCGCTGATTCGCACCGAAGAGTTCGATGCGAATGGATCGCTCGTTCGCACGCACATGATGGATCTCGAACTGGCCTATCTGTATCGGTCAGACATCATCAGGCTTCTTGAACAGACCGGCTTCGAGCTCGTTCGGATCTGCGGCGATTTCAACGGCCGCCCGTTCGAGCGCGACAGCGACGAGCTTGTCATCGAGGCACGCCGGCGATGATGAGTTACCGCCATACGCAGTTCGGCTGGCAGGTGTACGGGGTGCTCATTCCCGTCACGCTGGTTCTCATGTATGCGCTCGTCACCCGCGACGTCGCAGTGTTTGCGATTCTAGCCATCATCTTGCTGCTCGCGTTCGTATTGTTCGGCTGGCTCACAGTCGAAATCGACGTCAGGCGACTGCACATTGCGTTCGGCGTCGGGTTGATTCGGCGTAGCATCTCGCTCAACACGATCAGTGCCTTTGCGCCAGTGAGGAACCGTTGGTACTACGGCTGGGGCATCCGCCTGACGCCGCACGGCATTCTGTACAACGTATCGGGCCTCGATGCGGTTGAGCTTCTATTGGACGATGGCCGCCGCGTTCGAGTGGGTACCGACGAGCCGGACGCGCTGGTGCGAGCGCTCGCCGACGCGACCCGGATGGCTCCGGCGCGCTCGGTCGATGAGTTTCCCAAAGACGCCATCTGGAGACGAAGGGTTCGGCTGATTTCGATCTCCATCGTTGTGCTGGTGACGGCGTTTGTCATTGGCCAGTTGTATGTCTACAGTCGGGAGCCGTCTGTCGATCTCACGGGCGGTACTCTGTCTGTCGGCGTCGGGCTTCACGGCGCGGACGTGTCGCTCGACGCCATTCAAAGCGTGACGCTTGCCGATTCGCTGCCACGGATACAGCGCCGTACGAACGGGTTTGCCGCCGCCGGTCTCCGCCGCGGCAACTTCACGCTGGAGGAGTGGGGCAGGGGACGCCTCTTCATCAATCGGAATTCGCCGCCCTATGTGGTGATACGCACAGGCGACACCTTTGTCGTCGTCAACTTCGAGGACGCCGCCCGCACGCGCGCTCTTTACGAGCAGCTGCGCACGGCGGCCGAACGTCCATGAGACGAGTCCGCTACTCCGTTGCCGCCACGCTGGACGGTTTCATCGCCGACCCGGACGGCGGATACGATTGGATCATCATGGACGAGTCGATCGACTTCGCGAAGATGTTCGAAGAGTTCGATACGTTCGTGATGGGTCGCAAGACCTGGGAGGTGACGGCGCCGACCGATTTTGCCCCGATGTTCGGCGGCAAGGAAGTCGTCGTCTTTTCGCGCACGCTGCAGGCGCCGCCTCGCCCCGGCGTGACCATCATCAACATGTCGCCGGTCGATACCGTTCGCGCGCTGAGGCAGAAGCCTGGCAAAGACATCTGGCTGTTCGGCGGCGGGTCGTTGTTCCGCACGCTCGTCGACGCCGGCCTGGTGGATACTGTCGAGGTCGCCATCATGCCGGTGCTGCTCTCACAGGGCATCCAACTGCTCCCCGCGGGCGCTCGCATTACCGGCATGAAACTGGAAAGCTGCGAGAGGTTGCCGAAGAGCGGCATCGTGATGCTCTCCTATTCCATTCCGCGAGCCGAATGATCGCGCGCTGGCTGTCGATCGCTCTCCATCCGTTCGTCATGGTGGGCATCATGGTCGGAACCGTAGCCGCCGCCAGGCAAACGGCGGGCGACGCGGTACGCAGCGTTGCGATTGTGGCGCTCTTTACCGTGGTTCCCCTCATCATCCTGATGGTGCGTCAGGTACGCCGTGGGGCATGGGACAACGTCGATGCCTCCAATCGTGGAGAGCGGCCGATTCTGTACTTCGTCGGAGGCGCGGCGGTGTTGACGTTGCTCGTCTATGCCGTGGTACTGCGGCAGGATTTTCTGGTGCGGGGTGTGGCGGCGACGCTGGGCATGCTCGCTGTATGCGGAGTGGCCACCAGGTGGGTCAAAGTCTCGCTGCACATGGCGTTTGCCACGTTTGCCGCGACGGCGCTCGCGATGATGCGATCGCCAGTGGGTTATCTGCTGATTTTGACGTTGCCGGCGCTGTTGTGGTCGCGTCTCGCGCTTCAGCGGCACACGCCCCATGAGGTCGCGCTCGGGGCTATCATCGGCGCCGCGACTGGCGCCGCGAGTTACTACCTGTGATTGCGGAGCGCGTGCACATTCGGCCGGGCAATCTCGAGGACGAAGATGTGTTTCTGGCGGCCGTGGCGCGAAGCCGCCGGCTGCATCATCCCTGGGTGCAGGCGCCACGCACGCCGGAAGCCTTTCGCGACTATTTGATGAAGCGGCAGGAGCCGCGCGGCGCCACGTACTTCGTGTGGATTGATCAGCCGGACGGGCTTGTCGGCGTCGTCAATGTTGACGAGATCGTGCGCGGGTGCTTTCTGAGCGCGTATCTGGGCTACTACGCGTTCGTGCCGTACGCCGGCCGCGGTTTGATGCGGCAGGGTCTCTCACTGGTGGTCACACAGGCCTTCAGGACCATGAAACTGCATCGTCTCGAGGCTAACATCCAGCCGAAAAACGTCAAGTCGAAGGCGCTCGTCCGCGCGCTGGGATTTCGACGCGAGGGTGTCTCTCCCCGGTATCTCAAGATCAACGGCCGGTGGCGCGACCATGAGCGCTGGGCGCTCCTCTCCGAGGACTGGTAGCCCGCATGGATGCAGCGATCGCGCTCCGCGGCGTTACCAAAACCTTCGGCGCGACCCTGGCGGTCGACAACCTCGACCTCTTCGTGCCGACCGGCGCCGTCTACGGCTTCATCGGACCCAACGGCGCGGGCAAGACGACGACGCTCCGGATGATCATGTCGATCCTGTTTCCCGACCGAGGCGAGCTGGCCGTGCTCGGAAGGCCGGCGGCGATCGAGGCAAAAGATCGCATCGGCTATCTGCCCGAGGAACGTGGCGTCTATCGAAAGATGAAGGTCGGCGCGTTTCTCACCTACATTGCGCGCCTCAAGGGCCTGGAAAGTGTGTCCCCCGCGCAGATCGCCTCGTGGCTCGAACGGATGGGCCTCCCGGGCGTGCAGGAGAAGAAATGCGAGGAGCTCTCGAAAGGGATGCTCCAGAAGGTGCAGCTCATCGCGGCGATTCTGCACCAGCCTGATCTGCTGATCCTCGACGAGCCGTTCAGCGGTCTCGATCCCGTCAACATGCGCCTGTTGCGCGACGTGATTCTCGCAGAGCACCGCCGGGGTGCGACGATTCTGTTTTCGACGCATGTCATGACCCAGGCCGAAGAGATCTGCGATCACATCGTCATGCTCCATCGCGGACGCAAGGTGCTCGACGAAAGCCTTTCGTCCATCAGGCGCCGGCACGATCCGCGCGCTCTGGTCTTCGAGCCGTTCGAGCGCGATGCCGATGTCGCGCGGCTCGAAGGCCTCGAGGGGGTGTCGAAGGTGACGCGCGACGGCGGAACATATCGAGTGGACATGCGCGAGGGCGCCGATCCGGTTGCCCTGATGCGCCGCGTGGCTCAGGCGATTCCACCGGCACGGCTCGAGCTGCACCGTCCGTCGCTCGAAGATATCTTCATCGGGCTGGTGGCATGAGGAAGATTCTTCTCGTAGCCCGGCGCGACTTCCTCGCCACGGTCAGCACCAAAGGGTTCATCATCGCCGTGGCCGTACCGGTCCTCATCTTTGGGGCAATTGCCTTTTTGTTTCCGCGGCTGATGAACAACCGGATGCCCGCCATCATCGGACAGGTGGTAGTCATCGATCAGACCGGCCAGGTGGCGGCCGATATCCGGCAATACCTCAGCCGCGAGGCCATCGTCGCGCGTCGCAACGACTCGTTCAACCGGTCGATGCGATCGAGTCCGATCGGCGGTGCGGCTGCCGCGCCAGGTGCGACGGAGATGCAGAGGGCCGCCCTCGGAGAAGTGCCCGATCTGGACGTGCTGGAACGGCCGGCGTCGGCGCTGGACGAGGAAAAGGGTTTGTTGAAGCAGCGCGCCGGAGGGCCGCGCCGGCTTGCCGTGCTGGTGATCGATCCAGACGCGGTGGAGAGGTCGGCGCAGACGTTCGGCGATTACGATCTGTTTGTGCCACCGAATCTGGACGGCCGGATTCAGAACGAGATTCGAGGCGCCGCGATCGACGCGATCGTCAATGCGCGAGTGGCGGCGGCCGGCCTCGATCGCCAGCGGATCGACGCGCTGACGACGGTCGAGCGCGGGCCATCGATCACCGTGACAGACACGGGAGAGTCGGCGACGTCGAATGCCTTCAACGCGGTGCTCCCGATGGGCTTCGCGCTGCTGTTGATGGTGTCGGTGATGAGCAGTGGACAGTACCTGCTGACGACGACGATCGAAGAGAAATCCAGCCGGACGATGGAAGTCATCCTGTCCGCGGTGTCGCCGCTCGAATTGTTGACCGGGAAAATCCTGGGACAGATGGCCGTCGGACTCACCATCCTTGTCGTCTATTCGTCGCTCGGTATTCTCGGTCTCGTATCCATGGCGATGTTCGGCCTGCTCGACGCGTCACTGTTGATCTACCTTTTTATTTTTTTTCTGATTACGTATGTCGTGATGGGGTCGCTAATGGCGGCGATCGGCTCGTCGGTGAACGAGCTTCGCGAGGCGCAGTCGCTGATGACGCCGATCACGCTGCTGATGACACTGCCGTGGCTCTTCTGGTATCCGATTTCGCGCGATCCGAACTCGCTGTTCGCGACCGCGTTGAGCTTCATTCCGCCCATGAATGCCTTCGCCATGTTGTTGCGCATGACCTCGACGGCGCCACCACCCGTCTGGCAGGTCTGGCTGTCGATTGCTGTTGGCGTTGCGGCCGCCGGCGGTGCGCTCTGGTTCGCCTCGCGTGTGTTCAAGATCGGTCTGCTGATGCATGGCCGTCCGCCGAATTTCGCGACGCTCGTCAAGTGGGCGCGGCAAGCGTAGACACAAAGGGCACGAAGGAAGGAGCCTGACAAGGGCACGAAGGCACGAAGGCACGAAGACGGAAACGCGACGGCACGACGAGGACGACGGCACGAAGAGGACGAAATCAGGAATCTTGCAGCAAAGCTCAATAGTCAGAAGAGTTCACGATGCCGATGCGGCCGCGTACTTCGAGCTGCGGCGAGAAGCGCTCGAGCGCGAGCCGTATGCGTTCGGCAGCTCGCCGGGCGATGATCGCTTTCGCTCGATCGAGCTCGTGCGAGAGACACTTGCGGATTCCGAGCAGGCCATCTTCGGCGCTTTCACGCCCGAACTGATCGGCGCGGTCGGAGTCCGTCGATTGACACGGACGAAACTTCGCCACAGAGCGGAACTGTGGGGCATGTATGTCCGGGCAGAGCATCGACGCGCAGGGATGGGACGCCGGCTGGTGGAGGAGGCCATCCGGTTCGCGCGCCACGGCGATGGCATTCGACAGTTACACCTTGCAGTGACGGAGAGGGCGGTCGCGGCTGCGGCGCTCTACGAAACACTCGGGTTCGTCGTCTGGGGGATCGAGCCCGCCGGATTGCGGGTCGACGGCGTCGATCTGGCCGAAAAGCACATGGTGTTGAGGTTCAGAGATTCCACTTGACTTACAAAATGTAAGATCGATAATACCTGCAATAAATGAATATCCCTCGACTCTCCTCGACCGAGCGCCTCATCCTGGAGCTTCTGACAGGAGAAGAGATGTTCGGCCTGCAGCTGGTTGAGCAGTCGAAAGGGGCGCTCAAGCGGGGCACCGTATACGTGACGCTCGGCCGCATGCAGGACAAGGGCTACGTCGAATCGTGGACGGAAAAACAGCCGCCGGGTGCCATCGGGCTGCCGCGACGTTTATATCGGCCAACCGCCTACGGCCTGCGCGTGCTCGAGGCCTGGGAAGCGGCCGCACGCACGCTGAGGCGTCGGCCACAGTTGAGGCCCGCCACATGATCCCCGGCCGCGCGCTCCATCGGCTGGCATTACGCATCTGCAGCGCAAAGTCGCTCGAGCGCATCGTCGAGCCGGCCATCGCCGATTTGCAGAAGGAGTACGCCTCTGCCGGGGCGAACGAGACCACTCGACGCGCGTGGACCTTGTGTGCTGGTTATGCGGCGGTGTTCAGAGTAATCGCCATCTGTGCGCTCGACGTGTCGATTGCGATAGAGGACGAGCGGCGGAAACTACGGCGAACGCTCGTCTGGACATTGGTCTTCATCAGTATGGTGCTCGCCTTGCTGATGTGGCCAGTCGTGGGATCAGTTCCGGAGGTCACGTTCCGCGGGCTTCTCCCACAGGCATTGCCGCTTGCGATTCCCATCGGAGTGACATTCGGTATCGCTGTCGGCTTGCCCGGGCGCGGCATCTCGCATGCGACGGCTAAAGTCGTCATCCTTATTGCGCTCGCCGCCTCGCTGGTGAGCTTCGGTACGATTTCGTGGGTCATGCCTGCCGCCAATCAGGGTGTGCGTGAAGAAGTAGCGTGGTCGATGAGAGATCGAGGGCTCGTTCCGAAGGGTATCGACGAACTGACCGTCCTCGACCTCCGTCGGGAAATGATGATCGCTGCCGCTCGGGGTGACGACACGCGCATCGCGCGGCGCTTCGCGTGGACCTTTCACGTGCGTTTGGCGTTGTCCTCTGCGAGCCTTGTACTCGCTGCTCTCTTTTTGGTGAGCTTCAGTACCGGCAGCATCATGCGCGGCGTCTTCGCGTTCCTCATGTGCCTGGAGTACTGGGCGTTGCTCTACACGGGAGAGTTCCTCGGAGTGCACGAGCGGGCCATTCCCGCGTTTGTCGCCGCGTGGTTGCCCAACATCGTCTTTATTTCGGCCGCCGTGCTCATCGCGTCATCGCGCGGGTCGCGTCTTCGCGGTTCCGCAACGGTCGCACGATAGTCCCCACAGCAGACCTCGGCCCTGGTCAGGTCATGATCAACAGAAGATCAGAAGTTCAGAAGAGCCTTCTGATCTTTTGTTAAGAAGCGGTTACGCGACTTCGCGCACGGTTCAGGGTTACAATCCGCTCCCTGATGCAGAAGTCGACGTGGCGATTCGTTGGTCCCACTGTTGTCCTGCTGGCGGCGTGGGCTTCCGCTCGCGCGCAAGTACAACCGTGCTTCGGTGGATTTGAGATCTCGCAGGCCTGTATCACGGAGCGTGCACTGGATCAGAAAGTGGCGGCCTATCGGCGCAAGATCACCGAAGCGATGACACGGTTGGGCGCAAGCTACAAGATCAGCCTTCGGGTCGTGAATCATCCGGTAGAGGCAGGCTACAACGCGAAGCGAGTCGGTGATGTCTTTACGGACGTCGTGCGCGACGAGGAAATGCGGAACCAGGCATTCATCATTAGCGTGACGGCTAACTTTCTCGAAAAACAGCCCGAAATATTGTTCGAGGCATCGTCGCTTCATGAAGTGTGTCATGTCATGAACGACGACCTGACGGGATACCACCGGAACGGGGCAAACACAGAGGCCGCCGAAGAATATTGCGTTCTTCAGGCGGTCGGGGAGTCACGTTACCAAGAGTATTTGCGGGCCTATGCCACATACCAGCGCTGGGACACCCTGATGTATGAGAGCGTTCTCCAGAGAGTGAAACAGGTTGCGCTCGTTCCAGCCCCGGCCGAGATTGACGAGGCGGACAGAGTCGCTGCGGAATATTTCAGGACACATGCCGACGGAAAGGAACATCTCCTCGTCTATAACGGTGACTTGCACGATGTCACTTTCTACTCCACGAAGGCCGGAGTCTGGCACGATTCAGAAAAACTGAAGGCGGTGATCGGCGCCGGCAAACCGATGATCTTTTTTCACAACCACCCGGCAGAGGGCAGGGCCGCGATGTTTCCCAGCTATCGCGACTTTGGAGTCGCCGGGCTCTTTTCGTTCATGGTGTACCGAGAAAATCCTGGCCTCGCACTTGAATTCAGAGTCGTGCAACTCGGCGACGAATATACACACGTAAGTTATGGGTTCAAGGGGACAGCGCTCGAGGACATCAAGAAGCTTGCCCAGGACTACCGAAATGCGACGGCTCGTGAGGCGGATGTTACGCACATTGAAATGAAGCTGAGCCGCCTCAATGACCATCTGGCGCAAGACAGTTTCAACGACTATCTGCAGTATGCGTGCCCAGTGGATCTTGCTCGAGACGACGCGGAAAAATGCCGGACGCATCCGCAGTACTTCATCTGGCCAAGCGACAGGTTTTTCATTCGCTATCGTCCGCGCTAATCCGCGCGTCAATCATCAAACCGGCGTACCGACACTGAGCACTCCTCGTCACTCTCAATCTCGACGAAGACTTCCATCGGCTGGCAGCAGACTGCGCAGTCTTCGACGTACTTCTGCGTCGATCCGCCGCTCTGATCTATTAAGAGCTCGAGCGGCTCGCCACAATAAGGACACTCGACAGATATCTCCATCCTGAGATCCAACATCATGCCCCGACGCGCGACAACCTGCTACAAAAAGTTCCAGGTGCTCTGACGTAAAATCGTTGGGATCGTGCACACGAGAAACTGGCTCTCTTGTCGTCGAATCGTGGTCGTTGTGGGTGCGGCCCTGCTTATCGCCGCTGGCACCGTCAAGGCGCAGCTTGGCCGCGGCGCGGAGCACGAAGCCATCGGGTACTCAAAAACCGCCCCGACCGACTCGATTGCACGCCTCCAGAAGCGAATCGACAGCGGGGCCGTGACGCTGAAGTTCGATCCCACCTGGGGATATCTGCCCGCGGTCCTCGAGGCACTGAACGTTCCCGTGTCGTCTCAGGGACTCGTCTTTTCCAAAACCAGCCTGCAAGTAGACCGCATCGGGCCCTGGGCGCCGCGTGCCCTGTACTTCAACGATGACGTCTACCTGGGATGGGTGCAGGGTGGACCGATCATGGAGGTGGCGTCGATCGATCCGACGCTTGGGACAGTGTTCTACAGCCTTCCGCAGAATCCGGACGCCCGGCCTCGATTCGTTCGCGAGGGCAGCACGTGTCTCATCTGCCACGACTCGGCTTCGTCGACGGGCGGCGTCCCTGGTCTCATCGTGCGGTCCGTCATACCCGACCGGCACGGATACGCGCTGGCAAGCCTGCACGATGGGTCGACGACCGACGGAACGCCGATCGACGCGCGCTGGGGCGGATGGTATGCCACTGGCACCGGCGCGGCTCCTCACATGGGCAATGTGATGGCGCCCGCGTTGAGCCACGAAGTGGGCAACGTGCGGCAGTACGTCGCCGGCGCACCGTTGAAGCCGGTGGGCAGCGTCGCGCGCCTGGACGATCATTTCGATACCACTGCGTACCTGAGCCGCCACAGCGACATGGTGGGGCTCATGATACTGAGCCATCAGGCCCGCGTGCACAACCTCATCACGATCGCCGGTTACGAGGCGCGGATTGCCCTGCACGAGGAAAGTGCCGGAACCGGCGGCGAGCGGTCCACGCTGCGCGACAACACGTTGCGTCGCGTCAAGGCATCTGCGGAACCCCTCGTACGCGCGATGCTCTTTGATGATGAAGTGGCACTGGCCGGGCAGATTCGCGGCACCTCGTCGTTTGTCTCCGACTTTGAATCTCGGGGCCCGCGAGATACGCGCGGACGCACGCTGCGCGACCTGGATCTGCGGCAGCGGCTGTTCACCTTATCCGCTCAGCTACCTGATCTATTCCGAATCGTTCAACGCGCTCCCGGAGATCGTGAAGTCGTACGTGTATCACCGCTTCCACGAGGTGTTGAGCGGCGTCGACAGCTCGATCGGACACATCTCCGAGCCGCAACGGAAGGCGATTCTGCAGATTCTCGAAGAGACGAAGCCCGACTTCGGTCTTTGATCGTCCGTTACGAACTCGCTACCGTTTCCCGATCGTCGAGGTGTTCGGCCAGCCAGCGGGCCGTGGCATCGACACTCTGCGTTTTTCGTGACGCATAGTCTTCCAGCTGATCGCGGCCGATGCGTCCGAGCATGAAATAGCGCGCCTGCGGATGGCTCAGATACAGCCCGCTCACGCTTGCCGCAGGCATCATCGCGCAGCTTTCCGTCAGCTTGATGCCCACCCGTTCGGCCGCCAGGAGATCGAAAAGCTTGATCTTCTCCGTGTGATCGGGGCACGCCGGGTAGCCGAATGCTGGACGTATCCCCCGGTACTTTTCGGCAATCATGTCGTCGTTGGTCAGCGCTTCGCTGGCGCCGTACCCCCATTCGCGGCGCACCCGCGCGTGCAGGTACTCCGCAAATGCTTCCGCCAGCCGGTCGGCCAGCGCCTTCACCATGATGGCGCGGTAGTCGTCATGCTGCTTCTCGAACCGCTTGACCAGCTCGTCCGCGCCGAGTCCCGAGGTGAGAGCGAACGCTCCTACATAGTCGGCGACACCAGACGCTCGTGGGGCCACGAAATCGGACAGCGATCGGTTCGGCTGACCGCTCGGCAGTGATTCCTGCTGCCGCAGCATGTTGAAGCGCAGCAGCTCGCCGGCGCGAGTCTCGTCCGCATAGACGACGATGTCGTCGCCGTCGCTGTTGGCCGGCCAGAAGCCGTACGATCCACGCGCCTTCAGGAGGCGGCTCTCGATGATGCGACCCAGCAGCTCCTGCGCATGTGCGTAGAGCTCTGTGGCGGCCGGACCGTATTGCGGATGTTTCAGAATGCCCGGGAACGACCCCTTCAGCTCCCATGTCGCGAAAAAGAGTGTCCAGTCGATGTACCTGGCAATCTCGCCGAGCGGTTCGTCGTCCAGGAATCGGCGACCGGTGAACGACGGCGCGGGCACATCCCTCCATTCGAGCTTCGGTGCATTCGAGCGCGCATCGCCGTATGAGAGCAGGGGCCTTCGCGCGCGCCCGGCGTACTGCTCGCGGATCTCGCCCTGAGTCTTCTTGTTCTGCTGATCGAACTCGGCGACCTTGTCAGGGTTGAGAAGCGTCGACACCACGTCGACGGCGCGCGATGCGTCGAGCACGTGCACTGTGGCGTTCTCGTACGCCGGCGCAATTTTCACCGCGGTGTGCTGTTTGCTCGTCGTCGCGCCGCCAATGAGGAGCGGAAGCACGAATCCCCGGCGCTCCATCTCGCTCGCGACGAACACCATTTCGTCGAGCGACGGCGTGATGAGCCCGCTCAGGCCGACCATGTCCACTTTTTCGTCGATCGCGGTCTGCAGAATCCTGTCGGTCGGCACCATCACGCCAAGGTCGATTACCTCGTAGTTGTTGCAGCCGAGCACCACGCCGACGATGTTCTTGCCGATGTCGTGCACATCCCCTTTCACAGTGGCCATCAACACCTTGCCCTGCGGCCGCGTCACCGTGCCCGCCTTCATCGCCCGGGCTTTTTCCTCTTCCATGTACGGCATCAGGTACGCGACCGCCTTCTTCATGGCGCGCGCGCTCTTGACCACCTGCGGCAGGAACATCTTGCCGGCGCCGAAGAGATCGCCGACGACCTTCATCCCGTCCATCAGCGGGCCTTCGATGATCTCGAGCGGCCGCGCGTACTTCTGCCGGGCTTCTTCGAGATCGGGCTCGAGGAAATCGAGCATGCCGTGCACGAGCGCGTGCGACAGCCGTGCTTCGACCGTGGCATCGCGCCATTTCAGATCGAGCTCACGCTTTGTGCCGGAGCCTCTGACCGACTCTGCGAACTGCACCATCCGCTCGGTGGCGTCCGGACGCCGGTTGAAGATGATGTCTTCGACGTGTTCGAGCAGGTCCTTCGGGATGTCTTCGTACACCACGAGCTGACCCGCGTTGACGATCCCCATGCTCAGCCCGGCTTTGATGGCGTGATACAGGAACGCGGAATGAATCGCCTCGCGGACGACGTCGTTGCCGCGGAACGAAAACGACAGGTTGCTGACGCCGCCGCTGAAATTCACACCGGGGCACGCAGCCTTGATCTGCCGGCACGCTTCGATGAAATTGACGGCGTACTCGTTGTGCTCTTCGAGCCCCGTCGCAATCGCCAGGATGTTCGGGTCGAAGATGATGTCCGTCGGGTCGAAGTCGAGCCGTTCGGTCAGCAGCCTGTAGGCGCGACGGCAGATTTCCACCTTGCGCGCAATCGTGTCGGCCTGTCCGGTCTCGTCGAACGCCATCACGACGACGCCCGCACCGAACTGCTGGATCCGGCGTGCCTTCTTCAGGAAGTCTTCTTCACCTTCCTTCAGGCTGATCGAATTGACGACCGGCTTCCCCTGCACGCACTTCAACCCTGCCTCGAGCACAGACCACTTCGAGCTGTCGATCATGATGGGCAGCCGTGAGATCTCCGGCTCGGTCGCAATCAGGTTCAGGAAGTGCGTCATCGCCTGCTCGGAGTCGAGCAGGCCCTCGTCCATGTTGACGTCGATCAGGTTCGCGCCCCCGCGCACCTGATCGAGCGCCACGTTCACGGCTTCGCCGAACTTGCCCTCCTTGATCAGCCGCTGAAACTTCTTCGAGCCGGTCACGTTCGTGCGCTCGCCAATCATCTGGAAATTGCTGTCTGTCCGGACGGGCAGGACTTCGAGGCCCGCAAACTGCGTGTGTGGCGACTTGAACGACGGACGTCCGTCGGCCGTCGGGATTCTGCGCGCGGGAACGGCGGCCACCTCGTCGGCGATGGCGCGAATATGCTCGGGTGTCGTGCCGCAGCAGCCGCCGACAATGTTCACGAACCCGCTGACGGCGAAATCCTTCACGAGCTCGCCGGTTTCTTGCGCGTGCTGGTCGTACTGGCCGAACGCGTTGGGCAGCCCCGCGTTCGGATAGCTGCAGACGAAGGTGGTCGCCGCGCGTGAGAGCTCCGCCAGGTACGGTCTCATCTCGCGCGCGCCGAGCGCGCAGTTGATGCCGACGGCAAGCGGCCTGGCGTGCATCACCGAGACCCAGAACGCGTCGATCGTCTGTCCCGACAGCGTGCGGCCGCTGCGATCGGTGATCGTCGCCGACAGGATGATCGGCACGCGCCCCTCGGGGTCGACTTCGGCGGCGGCCAGCAGGGCGGCCTTTGCGCTGAGGGTGTCGATGATCGTCTCGATGAGCAGGAGGTCCACGCCGCCGTCGATGAGCGCGCGGGTCTGCTCGGCGAACGCATCTTTCACCTGATCGAACGTGACGGCGCGAAACGCGGGATCGTTCACATCCGGCGAGATCGACAACGTTTTGTTCGTCGGACCGAGCGCACCGGCCACGAAACGTGGTTTGTCGGGCGTCGTCCATTTGTCGACGGCTTGACGCGCCAGCTTCACGGCCTCGAGGTTCAGCTCGCGGACAAACGGCTCCATCGCGTAGTCCGCCTGCGCAATCGTGGTGCTGCTGAAAGAGTTCGTTTCGATGATGTCGGCGCCCGCCGCGAGGTAGTCCTCGTGAAGTCCGAGAATGATATCGGGGCGCGTCAGCACCAGCATGTCGTTGTTGCCGCGGAGCTCCCGGGGATGCGAGGCGAAACGGCCGCCGCGGAAATCGTCTTCCGTCAGCTTGTGCCGCTGAATCATCGTGCCCATCGCGCCGTCGAGCACGAGGATGCGCTGGCTCAGCAGGTGTTCGAGTCGAGTGCGGATGTTGGACATAGGTAATGTTCTTCTTACCTCGCGGCTTTCTCGCCGCTGGCAATCAGCACCGTAAATGGATCGCCCGGTTGCCTCGTTCCCACACGGACGTGCACCTGGCCAAGGCCGGCGCCGGTGAGAAACTGTTCGACCTCCGTGTCGGTGAAGCCGAGCCAGCGATCGCCGACGCGGTCGCGGACCCATTCTTGATCGTGCTGGCGGAGATCGAGGACGAGCACCCGGCCTCCCGGCCGGACCACGCGCGCGGCTTCGGCGACGGCGCGCGCAGGGCTGGCCGCGTGATGCAGCGCCTGCGACAGCAGCGCCACATCAACCGACGCTGTGTCGAGCGGCACTTTTTCCATATCGCCGCGCTTCCATGTGATGTTCCTGACGCCGCGGCGGGCCGCGAGCGCCTTGGCGCGCTTCAGCACGTCGGTCGAGCGATCGATACCGACCACGCGTCGGGCCCACAGCGCCGTCTCCACAGACAAGTATCCTTCGCCGCAGGCGATATCGGCGACATCCAGGGGCGGCAGCAGCAGGCCCAGCGCGCGCGACCAGGCGGCCCAGCTGCGGCCTGGCACAAACTGCGCGCGATCGGTGCCGTGGACCTCGAAATTCTCTTTCCGCAGGCGCATGACTTCGTGCAGGCGGGCCTCGTCGCCGCGAACCGCCGCGGTGTGCGACGCGTCGGCGAACTGGGCCTGCAGCGCCGGCCAGAGGCCGCCGAATCCGCCGTCGACGAGGGCCGCGGAGAGGTGATAAAAGGAAAAGCCGCCTCCGCGTTCTTCGACGACGAGGCCGGCTTCTTTCAGAAGGCGCAAATGCCGCGACACGCCCGACTGCGCGATGCCGAGCACCGCGGTGAGCTCGGTCACGTTCAGGCGTCCATGCTTGCCGCCCAGGACGCGGAGCAGGCGCAACCGGACGGCGTCTCCCAGGAGGCGATAGAGCTCACTGGCCTGCTTCACATACACGAATATACATGTGTGGATGTATATATGGCAAGTGGGTGGTTGGTGGTTGGCGGTTAGTGGTTTGTGGTTCGGGTTCGTGGGGTTCCTGGGCTAGCTCTCGTCGTTCGAGGGGTCGACCGGTTGCAAAGATTCGAGCAGTCCGTTGAGCATTCGCCCGATACGATCGACCCGTTCGGCGACTCGCCGTTGCGCCTCCTTCGTGCAGAATCCCAGTCGCATCGCCAGTTCGAGTTGCACATCGACTTCGCCCTGGGAACCGAGTGCGATGTCGAGATGATTCAAAAAGGCCCTCCGCCGCTTGCGGCGCGCTCCTTCGCCGATGTTCGAAGGGATCGACACGGACGCCCGCCGGATTTGCGATGTCAGCCCGTATCGCTCCTCAGTTGGGAACCGTTTTGAGAGCACGTAGATTTCTTCGACCAGGACCATGGATTCCTGCCATACATCGAGGTTGCGAAACGAGCTCGTGAGTTTCATGGGCAACGGCACATCACGTCTCGTGCCACGCTGAGTTCACGAAACTGGGGCTGAATTCCGTAGCAGTTCGTCCAACGTACGCAGAATCTGCAAACTGGAATTCAGCGAGTACGCAGATTCTGCGACCCAACCACGAACCACCAACCACGAACCACCATCCACCAACCAGCTATAATCCCCCCGTGCTCACAGGCTCCGTCCTCGCTCTCGGCTTCCTCCATGGTCTTGGCGCGGATCACCTGATGGCGATTGCCGCGCTGTCGCTGGCCACGCCCCTCGGCCCCGCGCGCTACGCTCGCGCGTTCGGCCTCGCCCTGAAATTCGCCGTCGGCCATGCGTTGTTGCTCGCATCAGGCGCCGGCGCGGTGCTGTTCTTTGGCTGGCAGATTCCGGTGCGGTTCGAACAGGGCGGCGAGTTCATCGGCGGCTGCCTGCTGATCGTGCTCGGGCTCATCGTCGGCACGCTCACGTGGCGCGGGCGGCTCTATGTCCACTCACACCCGCACGAAGGACGCGGCGACGGTGTCCACAGCCACTGGCATCTGCATGTTGGCCGTCAGCATTCGCACCGGCCGGCGATTCACACGGTGCTGCCGGGTCTTCTCGGCGCGGTGTTCGCGATAAGCGGGCTGCGCGCGCTCATCCTGTCGCTTCCGCTCTGGCACGCCCCCGCGGGCCCGCATCATTTCTGGTCGCTGCTGTTCCTGGTCAGCATTTTCGCGCTGGGGATTCTGATGTCGATGTCGCTCTTCGGCATCGTGCTGGCGCATACGCTGGCGGCGCGGCGCATGACCGGCCGCGTGGCCGGGTTCTCGGCCGCGGCCACGGCCATCGGCTCGCTTGCGCTCGGGATTTACTGGATTACAGGGCTCTGATTTCCTTCGTCTTCAAGAGGAAGTACACGCTGACGGCAACTAACCCGATGCCGTTGATCGCGATCACTGTCGGCGCCGAGCTGACGCTCGCGATGTAGCCGCTCACCAGACTGCCGACAGGCATGCCGCCGCGGAACGCCACCAGATAGATGCTCATCACTCGCCCGCGCATCTCGTTGGGCGCAATCAGCTGCACGAGCGACGTGATGCACGACATCACGATCATGAGCGTGAGCCCGCTGACGAAGAGCAGGCCATAGGTCAGGAATAGCAATCGGCTCGACGCGAGCAGAATGATGATGACGCCGAAGCAGATCTGCATCAGCAGCGTCGTCACACCCATGTGCCGGAACCGTCCAAGCCAGGCGACCACCATCGAGCCGGCGACTGCGCCCGCGCCCGAAAACGCGAGCAGCGCACTGTACCCCTCGACGCCCGATCCGAACACATCGCGGGCGAACACCGGGAGCAGCGTCAGCATCGGAATGCCGAAGAACGTCGTCGCCGCGCCGAGCAGCATGAGGGCCCTGATGCTGCGCTGTTTTCGCACGTACTCGAGACCCTGTTTCAGCTCGCCCAGCATGTTGTCGGTGCGCACAGCCGGCATGTGCTTGATGTGCAGCGACATCAACGACAGGATGACCGCCAGGAACGACAGGGCGTTGAGGCCGAAGCAGATCGCGAGCGCCGTCATATCGGCCACGCCCCAGCGCTTCAGCGCCGCCAGCGTGGCACCGGCGAGCAGCGGGCCGAGCATGCGCGCCACGTTGAACTGGATGGAGTTCAGCGCGATGGCGTTGGTCAGATCCTGCTTCCCGACGAGCGATGGAATCAGTGACTGATAGGCGGGGCCGCCGAACGCCTGCGCGGTGCCGGTGATAAACGAAAGCACCAGGATGTGCCACACCTGAACGCCGCCGAAATACACCAGCGCGGACAGAGCCGCCGCGGTGGACAACTGGATCCATTGCGACGCCATTAACGTCAGCCGTCGATCGTGGCGGTCGGCCACGACCCCGCCGATCAGCGTGAAGAGCATGATCGGCAATTGCTGCAGAAACGCGTCGAGGCCGAGGTAGAAGGCCGATGCCGTCAGCGAGAGCACCAGCCAGTTCTCGGCCAGGCTCTGCATCCAGGTGCCGATGCTCGAGAAGCAGGCGCCGAACCAGAGGACGCGGAAATCGCGATGGTGCAGGGCGGCGGCGATGCGCCTGAGTCCCTTGAGTGGAGTCGGGGCTTCGATTTCGGGGAGCGGTTGCGCCTGAGCCAACGTTGTTCCGGAGGGCGTATCGGTACTTGAATTCCCGCGATGTTCCCAGAATTTGAACACGAGAAGAGGAGACTAGGAGCTTTGGAAAGTGGGCAGTATGATGGCGCCGATGAGGCACCCTTGAGGTGCGGGAGTGAACCATGTGCGATCAGGATCAATTTGAAAAGGATCGGCAGGAGTACGAGGCGCGCGGATTGGTGACGCGGCGCGAGTTCGGCGCCTTGCTGGGAGCGGGCATGGCGATGCTGCTGCCGCAGGTGGTGAACGCGGTTGCCGTCACCGAATCAGATGTCACCGTGAAGACGCCGGATGGATCCGCCGACTGTTACTACGTGCATCCTGCGAGCGGCACCGCGCCGGGCGTGCTCGTGTGGCCCGACATCTTCGGCATGCGGCCGGCATTTCGCCAGATGGGCAAGCGGCTCGCGGAATCGGGCTATGCGGTGCTTGTGGTGAACCCGTTCTATCGGGTCAAGAAGGCGCCGACTGCGGAGGCCGGCGCGAAAACTCCGATCGCCGACGTGCGGCCGCTCGCGCAGGGGCTGAACGAGACGACGCACATGACCGACGCGAGGGCGTTCATCGGATGGCTCGATAGTCAGCCCGGCGTCGCAAAGAATCGGAAGATCGGCACGCAGGGGTATTGCATGGGTGGCCCTATTGCGTTCCGCACGGCGGCTGCTGTGCCCGATCGCGTCGGCGCGGTTGCGTCGTTCCATGGCGGTGGTCTTGTGACCGACACGCCGAGCAGCCCGCTCCTTCAAGCATCGAAGACCAAGGCGCAGTTCCTCGTCGCGATCGCGGAGAACGACGACAAGCGCGCGCCCGACGAAAAGAACGTCCTGCGCGACACGTTCGCGAAGGTCAAATTGGCGGCGGAAATCGAAGTGTATCCCGCGGCTCACGGCTGGTGCCCGCCCGACTCGCAGGTCTACAGCGAGCCGCAGGCCGAGAAGGCCTGGAGCCGCCTGCTTGCGCTTTACAGCAAGGCTTTGGCCTAGGCCTAGAACATCACGCGAATGATGTCGGATCGCGTGATGATGAACGTCTTCTCGGTCTTGAAGTCGCGCACGAGCACCGCCGGGTTTTCCGGCGTGATCATCGTCGACAGCAGCACCACCGGCGTCGAGATGTCGACGAACGGGAACGCCGGCTGCATGATCTCCTCGATGGCCTTGTGCTTCAGGTTCGGGTCGCGGACGATCTCCTTGTAGAGCTGTGCTTCGTTCAGCGACCCGACGACGCGCCCGTCCCTCGTGACGGACACCTGCGAGAAGTCGTGCTCGCTCATCACCTTCACGGCCTCTTCGACGGGATGCGCGGCCTCGACGGCGTAGAGTTCGCCCGACACGTGGAGCGCGACGAGATCGCGCGCGGTCATGCCCGTCACCTCGAGGAAGCCCTTCTCGCGCATCCACTCGTCGTTGTACATCTTGGCGAGGTAGCGCGAGCCGTGGTCGTGGAAGATCACGACGATCATGTCGTCGCCTGTGAAGCGGTCGGCAAGCTGCAGCAGACCGGCCATCGCCGCGCCGGCCGAGTTGCCCGCGAAGATCCCTTCTTCGCGCGCCAGGCGGCGCGTCATGATCGCGGCGTCTTTGTCGGTGACCTTCTCGAAGTGATCGATGACGCTGAAGTCGACGTTCTTGGGCAGGAAGTCCTCTCCGATCCCTTCGGTGATGTACGGGTAAATCTCGTTCTTGTCGAAGATGCCGGTCTCCTTGTACTTCTTGAAGACCGAGCCGTAGGTGTCGATGCCCCACACGCGGATGGCCGGGTTCCGCTCCTTGAGGTAGCGTCCGACGCCGCTGGCGGTGCCGCCGGTTCCGACGCCGACGACGAGCTGCGTCACGCGGCCGTCGGTCTGATCCCAGATCTCGGGCGCGGTCCACTCGTAGTGCGCCGCGCTATTCGAGAGGTTGTCGTACTGATTGGCCTTCCAGGCGTTGGGGATCTCATGCTCGAGCCGTGACGAGACGGAGTAGTACGACCGTGGGTCCTCGGGGTCGACGTCGGTCGGGCAGACGATGACCTCGGCGCCAAACGCCTTGAGCGCGTCCGCTTTCTCCTTGGACTGCTTGTCGGTCGTGGTGAAGATGCATTTGTAGCCCTTGACGACTGCCGCGATCGCCAGGCCCATTCCCGTGTTGCCCGACGTGCCTTCGATGATCGTGCCGCCCGGCTTGAGCTGGCCGCTGCGCTCGGCGTCTTCGATCATCCGCACCGCCATCCGGTCCTTGATCGAGTTGCCGGGATTGAAGGTCTCGATCTTGGCGAGGACCGTGGCGTCCGTCACGCCTCGGGTGATGCGGTTGATGCGCACCAGGGGCGTATTGCCGATCGTGTCGAGGATGGTGTCGCTGATCTTCTTGCCTGGAGAATTCGCCATATCTGTTCAGCCCAGCGCGTCGTTCAACTCCGCGATCAGATCGTCCACCGATTCCACGCCTACCGAGATCCTGACGAGACTGTCGCTGATGCCGAGCGTCTCGCGCATGGAAACGGGCAGCGATGCGTGCGTCATGATCCCGGGATGCTCGATGAGACTTTCCACGCCTCCGAGGCTCTCTGCGAGCGCGAAGAGATGACAACGCTCGAGGAAGCGGCGGGCGTCTTCCAGCCCGCCGCCGAGCACGATGCTGATGATGCCCCCGAAGCCGCCGTGCATCTGGCGCTTTGCGACTTCGTGATGCGGATGACTCGGCAGACCCGGATAGATCACACGTTCGACCTTCGGATGCTTCTCCAGAAACTGCGCGATGGCCAGCGCGTTGGAGCAGTGCCTCTCCATGCGCAGGGCGAGCGTCTTGATACCGCGCAGCGTCAGGAAGGAATCGAAAGGCCCGGGCACTCCGCCCACGGCATTCTGCAGATAGGCGAGCTTCTCGCCGAGCTCATCCGCGCCGTGCCGGATGACTGCTGCGCCGCCGACCGCGTCCGAATGACCGTTCAGGTACTTCGTTGTCGAGTGCATGACGAGATCGAACCCGTGTTGCAGCGGGTTCTGAAGGTAGGGCGTCGCGAACGTGTTGTCGCAGACGGTCATGATCCCGCGGCTCTTCGCGACGCCCGCGATGGCGCTGAGGTCGACGATCTCCAGGAGCGGATTGGTCGGCGTTTCCACCCAGATCATGCGCGTGTTCGGCCGCAGCGCCGCCTCGAGTGCGGCCATGTCCGTAAGGTCGACGAACGACGCCTGAAGCCCAGCCGAGCGCTTGCGTACGTTCTCGAACAGCCGATACGTGCCGCCGTAGAGATCGCGCATGGCGACGATATGCGAGCCGCTGTCGACGAGATCCACAATCGTGGCGGTGGCCGCGAGCCCCGAGGCAAACGCGAAGCCGGCTGCGCCGCCCTCGAGATTCGCGAGGCTGTTCTGCAGCGCGTCACGGGTGGGATTCGCGGTGCGCGAATATTCGTACCCTTTGTGCACGCCGGGGCTCGACTGCACGTACGTAGACGTTGCGTAGATCGGTGGAACCACCGCGCCGGTCAGCGGGTCGGGTTTCTGCCCCCCATGGATGACTCGTGTGGCGAAGCGGTGCGCCTTCTTGTCGCTCATTGCGTGAATATCATGCCCTACCGGGCGCCGGTTGTCATGAGCGTCAGCGGGCCGTGAGCCGGTTCCACGGCGGACAGCGCATCTTCCAGAGAGACGGCCGTGGGCACGACGCCCAGGCGGCCCCTGGAGGATGCCATGGAGAGCCGGATTCTTCGTTCGATCGTCACCTGCATGACGTGCGCCTTGATGAGCATCGCCACGGCAGCACGGGCCGATGTCTGCGTCACCGTCGACACCGCCCACGACATGTTCTCGCCGAGCGAGCAGGTGGCCGCCCGGCTCCTGATGGAACGGCAGTTCCAGCAGGCGGGCGAGCGCGTCCTGCCCGAGGGGTGCGGGTCGCAGTATTCGCTGACGCACGTTCGTCTCGGGGACACGATCATTGTGTCCATCGACGGTCCCGGAGGGCGGCGGGAGGGGATTGCCCACGGCATGGACGATCTGCCGGCGCTCTACAATCAGATGGCGTTGTCGATTGTCACCGGACGCCCGATGGCGGGCTTCAACGTGATCGATCGTACGAACGTCACCACGTCGCAGGCCACCGCGCGCCGAGTGCACACCGACTCGCTGTGGTACGCCCGGCTGGGTTACGGAAGCCTCTTCGGCAACGATTCGTACGGCACGCCCAGCCTGGGCTTCGGTTACCGGGCAGAGCTGGATGCTTTTGCGATCGACGTGTCGTTCCTCAACTTTCAGTTCAGCAACGCCGACTCATTCTCGTCCTCGTCGCGCGGAGCCACGTCGCAGACGCTCTTGAAGCTGTCGGGGTTGTACTTCCTGAGCCCCAGAGCGAATCGCACGGCCTATCTCGGCGGCGGGCTGAGCTTCGGAAACCAGAGCTTCGGGGGTTCCTATAACGCGACCGATGGCTACTACTCGTCCGCCTGGAACGGCCACGGTCTGCAGGGGGAGCTCACCGTGGGGTATGAGCTTGCCCGCGCGACGACCTTCAGAATGTTCCTGCAGGCGGATGCCGTGCTGCCGTTCTACGAAGCCACCTCCGAGACCTTTTCGATCCCGTCGAGGCCGGGCACCTTTGCACCCCCGGTGCCGACCACGAGCCGCCGCTATGCGCCGTCGCTCATCGTGTCGGTCGGCGTTGGCCGTTAATCTCGGGTGGGACGCACCGTTTCACCCAGGAACCGAGCGTAGCGCTCGATCGCGGCGGGCAGCGCGCGCTGCTCGTGCCGTTTCAGTGGCCGGAGCCAATACGCGTGGATCAGGACGCCTCGGGCATCCCGCGACGTTCTCCACGTGCCGGTTACCTGGCCGGCGACCACGATTGCGTGCTGAAAGACGACCGGTGAACCGCCGCCCGATGGAACGAACGACGGACCATGCGACACGGCCTCGCGATCGCGGTATGACACCAGGTACTCGTCGTAGATCGGGAGCAGATGGACAAGGTCTTCGCGCGTGGCAGGACCCGGGGCCGTGCTCACGTTCCAGTAGGTCCGGCCGTCCTCGTCTTTGCGTTTGGCCCGGATGATATCGAGCCCCCGCCGGGCATCTGCCGTGATGAGCCCGGACCACCAGACGAAATCTCGAATCGTGGCCGGACCGTGGCTCCGGAAGTAGCGGCGGCAGAGCGTGGCGAGTGCTTCGTCGCGTGGCAGGCGCATCGCTTTGGGCGCCCGTTCGGCAATGAGCGCATAGGTGGACTTTTTGCCCCGGCGGGGGCCGCTGCAGATGACCCCCTCGAGCTCGGCGTGCATCGCCAGATGCGCGAGCCGCATGTTGTCGAGCGCAAGACCTGATTGCCGCAGCCGCTCGCCGAGCTCGCTTCGCGTCAGGTAATGCCGATCGGCGAGCGCCCGCTCGATGATAGAGGTGCCGCGAGTGAGCGTGGCGGCGTCGAGACCGAGACGGCGGTTGTAGGGCGTCATCACCTTGTGCACGCGCGGAGCCGTCAACTCGAGGAGCCAGCGAATATCGGCCGGCGTTACGAAGTGCCAGGTCGGGCGCATGACGTGCGTGCGGAGAATCGATCCCTTGTCGAACGCGTGTTGGATGTCCGCCACGGCCGTGCCGCCCTGCATGCGCAGCCCGAGCGCCCATTTCGCCGGCTCGAACTCCTGCGCCTGCACGGCGCCGAGCCAGGCAATCACATCGGAGGGCCGGCGGAGCTCGGGCCGCGTCAGACGCTGGTTCAGAAGCCTGCGTTGGGCGATCCCCGCGTTCATCGCTCCAGCATCGCTTTGGTCGCCCGCAGTACTGCCGTCATCCCCTGTTCGGCCTCGCCCCGCACCTTGTTACGAATCAGCCGGCCGACAAATCCGCTGAGACCGTCAGATCGACTGCGGTTGACGCTGACCAGCCAGAACCCGCCGCGTGCCTGGTCGGCGATGAGCACCCGCAGCTCGAGTGCCGTCCAGAAGTAATGGCTGGCGTACAACATCTTCGATGCGATCACCGCGCCCGCCGGGCGCCGCTGAATCACGAGGTGGTTGATGCGAACCGTCGGCTTGAGCCCGAACTGTGCTTCCTGCCAGTAGAGCAACGATTCGCTGTCGGGGAGCGTCGCCTTGGGAAACTCGAGCAGGTATCGCCTCAAATCAGGCAGATACTCACCAAATGACGGCAGGCGCTCGATCATCGACGCGAATTCCTGCTGCACGAACCTGGGGCGCGCGCCGTCGCGATAGACGGCCAGCCGGGCGTTGCCGCCTTCGAGGTACCCGTTGACATACTCGAGCGCCAGCACGCGTCCGATGCGGTCGAGGTCGGCCCGGACCGAGGGCCGTGTCCAGTCAATTTCCTTTCGAATGCGCTCGATGGCCGCCTGGCTGAGCTTGATCTCGCACTGTCCGACTTTGCATTTCCTCAGGTCGGCGGCATCGTCTTCGGGAATCGTGAGGGCCGCGAAATCTTCGAGGCGCGGGGGCGAGCTGATCTTCTTCGTCACGCGGAACGCTCCGCCCGATTCGAACCGCTCGATGTCCCTGGCCGCGGCGATGTAGTCCGCTACCGGAGCGGCGACCCAGACTGCGCCAAAGACTGCGACCTCGTGTGCGGGATCGGCGTCGAGGAGTCTGGTCGCCGGTTGACCTGCCGCGAGCGCCGCCTGCTCGGCCTGTGTGAGCTTCACATACTTCGACACATAGCCCGACAGGGAGGGCGGCAGCGGGATCTGCGCAGCCGAGACGGCCACCGGCGGGATCGCCAGCACCCAGGCCGAAGCCACACATCCAGCCAATGCCAATGCCGTCACTGTTCTGATCATGGTTTGGACATTATCGCGGCACCAGAGCGAAGCCTCTTGCATTGACAGCAGGCTTCGATCTAGGATGGCGAACATAAAGCGAAAGTCGATCTGGAGACATCATTATGCCTTCTGCCGCCCGCGACGATCTTGAAGCGCTTCTTCGTCACCGCAAGCTCGATCACACCCTGACTGCCGGGTCTAAGGAACAAGACCCGGCCTACGTACGTAGGGCGGGTCCTGCTTTTGGGACCCGCCAAACAGGGTCAGACCCCATGACCGTCCGTTGGCTGGTCCCAACAGGCCTTGCCGATCTCGACGCGCGGCTCGATGGCGGCCTCCCGCGTGGCCATCTATCCGAGGTCATTGGTCCCCGGTCGTCGGGGCGTCTCACCATCGCCGTGTCAGCGCTTGCCGGCGCGACATTGCGCGGCGAAGCGGTCGCGCTTATCGACCCGCTCGACATGTTCGATCCGGTGTCGGCGGCGGCGAATCATCTCGATTTCGCGCGGATGTTATGGGTCCGTGGCGAGGCGTGCAGTTCCGCGCGCGTCAACGTGTCGTGCGAATTCGGGACGCTGCAGAAGAGCCTCGATCGCGCCGTGAAAGCGCTGAACATCGTGTTGCAGGCCGGTGGATTCGGCGTGGTGGTGCTCGATCTCGGCGAAGTCGGATCCCAGGCGATCAAGCGGTTGCCGTACACGACCTGGCTGCGGCTGCAACGCGTCATCGAAGGCAGCGACACGGCCTGCGTGCTGATTGGCAGCGAGCCGATTGCGCGGAGTGCGGGCGGGGTCACGGTGGTGCTGACGTCCGACTCTGGACTTCAGGCTTCAACCCGGTCAATCAGCGCGCGTGTGATTCGGGCGCGGAAAATTGAGAGCGATCGCCATGTTCGCGTGTCTCTATCTGCCGCCTGTTAGCTCGGGAGGGGGTCGTATGGGGGGCGTGAGGATCGTGGGAAACCCCACGAACCCAACGAACCTGTCCCTTCTTCAGCTCGCGCGCGATTTTTCACCGCGCGTCGAAACGCTGGGCTCGGACGCGGTCATGGTCGATATCAGCGGGCTTGGGCGACTTATTGGCGAGCCTCGAGCCATCGGCGAAGAGCTGCGCCGCGCCGCGGCCGATGCCGGCCTGCGCGTGCACATTGCCGTTGCCGCCTCGTCTACCGCCGCGATGCTTCTCGCACACGCGCGCGCGGGATTGACGGTAGTGGCGCGCGGCGATGAAGCAAGCGCGGTGGCGCCGCTCCCGCTCGACTTACTCGATCGCCTGGCACCCAACGCACCTATCGCACCCATTGCACCTATTGCACCTATTGCACCCGATCTAAAGCGCTGGGGCCTCAAAACGCTCGGCGATCTAGCGTCGCTCCCTTCGGGCGCGCTCTCCGCCCGCCTCGGGCAAAACGGGCTCCGCTGGCAGAAGTGGGCGCGGGGCGAAGAAATGCGGCCGCTCGTGCCTGCTGGTGTGGCCGAACAGTTCGAAGAGTCGCTCGATCTCGAATGGCCTGTCGAGGGGCTCGAGCCGTTGTCTTTTGTGCTGGCGCGGCTGCTCGACCCGTTGTGCGAGCGTCTCGAACGGGGCGATCGCGGTGCCGTGGCGTTGCGCGTCACGTTGGCGCTGGTGACTTCCGAGCGGCACGAGCGTGTTATCGAGTTGCCCGCGCCGATGCGCGATGCGCGCGTGCTGCGCACGCTCGCGCTGCTCGATCTGGAATCACATCCGCCGTCGGAGGCGATCGATCGCGTCACGGTTGGCGTTGACGTCACCGAAGCGCGCGTCCTGCAGTTCGGGTTGTTCGCGCGCGCGTTGCCGAGCGATACGCTCGCGACGCTCGTCGCGCGCCTGGGCGCGCTGATGGGCGGCGATCGCATCGGCTCGCCGGCGCTGGTCGACACGTATCGTCCCGGCGCGTTCGCGATGGCGAAGTTCGACCCTCCGCGCACCTTTGCTAATCACCAATCCCTAATCACTAATCACAAATCTGCGTCCGTTCTTCGGCGATTCCGATCATCCATTCCGGCGCGGGTCGTGCTCGAACAGGGGCGGCCGGCGCGCGTGACGACCGATCGCCGCGGTTTCGGCGGTGGACGCGTCGAGCGCTCGGAAGGTCCCTGGCGCTCGTCCGGCGATTGGTGGCATGGATCGGCGATCGACGATCTGCGATCGTCCAGCGTCGAACGACGAGGGAGGGACGATGGACGATGGACGATCGACGATCGACGATGCCCGTGGAACTGCGATGAATGGGACGTAATCCTGAGTGATGGGAGTGGCTATCGCCTCTCGCACGCGCACGATACCGGCGCATGGTTCGTCGCTGGAATAGTGGACTAATGCAGGTTAAAAACTGTCATGGCAGATGGCAGATGGCAGACGGAGAGGGACCGTGGGATGACGTCTTATGCCATCTGCCATCATCCATCTGCCCTGACTGAATCTACATTTGCCATCCGCCATCTGCCATCTGCCCTGACTGAGATCTTCTTATCATGTACATTGAGCTCCACACCGCCTCCGCTTTCAGTTTCCTGGAAGCCGCATCGTTACCTGAAGCGCTCATCGATCAGGCGGCACGCTTCGGATATCCCGCTATCGCGCTGCTCGATCGCGATGGTGTGTACGGCGCGCCGCGTTTTCATCGCGCGGCAGCGGCGGCCGGCATCAAGGCCATCATCGGCGCCGAGCTCACGATCACCACAAACCTACGAACCCACGAACCTACGAACTCAACGAACCCCACGAACTTAACGAACCTGCGCTTGCCGGTTCTGGTGGAGACGGCCGAAGGCTATCGAAACCTGTGCCGGCTCATTACGCGCATGAAAATGCGCGCGCCGAAGGGGGAGGGCGCGCTCGACCTCGAAGAGCTCGAGGGCCAGACGCGCGGGCTCATTGCCTTCGCGGGACGCGAGCTGTTGCGATTCGAGAAGTACGGCGTGGGCGGGCTCGTCGATCCGCTCGTCGGGCTGTTCGGGCGCGACCGCGTGTATGTCGAGATTCAGCGGCATCTCCTGCGCGACCAGGACGCAGACACTCGCATGCTCACCGATGTCGCCGACGCGTTTCACGTGCCGATCGTGGCGACCAACGGCGTGCGATTTGCCGATCCCCGCGAGCGCCCGTTGTTCGACGTGCTCACGTGCATCCACCACAAGACGACCCTCGCCGAGGCCGGCAGAAAGCTCGCGCGCAATGCCGAGCGCTATCTGAAGCCGCGCGAGGAGATGGCGCGGCTGTTTCGCGAGTGGCCAGCGGCGATCGCATCGACCGAGGCGATAGCCGAACGGATCGAATATACGATGGCCGATCTCGGGTATCGCTTCCCCGACTATCCGGTGCCGCCGGGCGAGACGCACGCGTCTTTTCTCCGGAAGCTGACCGATCTGGGCGCGCGCGAGCGCTATCGTCCGTATCACGACCAGGCCCGTGCGCAGATTGCGCGCGAGCTCGACCTCATCGAGCGGCTCGATCTGGCCGGCTACTTCCTGATCGTGTGGGATGTCGTCAATTTCTGCCGTCACAACGACATCCTCGTGCAGGGGCGCGGCTCGGCGGCCAACAGCGCCGTCTGCTACAGCCTCGGCATCACGGCGGTCGATCCGGTCGGGATGGATCTCCTCTTCGAGCGCTTCCTGTCGGAAGAGCGCGGCGAATGGCCCGACATCGATCTCGATCTGCCGAGCGGCGATCGCCGCGAGCGCGTGATCCAGCACGTGTACGAGAAATACGGGCGGCTTGGCGCGGCGATGACGGCCAACGTCATCACCTATCGCGGCAAGAGTGCCGCGCGTGAAGTGGGGAAGACGCTCGGCATCGACGCCGCGCAGGTCGATCGCCTGTCGAAAGTGATGAATCAGTTCGAGTTCGTCGATCCCGCCGATACGTTGCGGAAGCGGATGGTGCAGGTGGGCTGCGATCTCGACCATCCGACGTTTCGATGGTTTGCCGAATTGTGGACGCGCATGCAGGACCTGCCGCGGCATCTCGGCCAGCATTCCGGCGGCATGGTGATCTGCCAGGGGCAACTCGACAGCGTCGTGCCGCTCGAGAACGCGAGCATGCCCGGACGCGTGGTCCTGCAATGGGACAAAGAAGACTGCGCCGACATGGGCCTCGTCAAAGTGGATCTGCTCGGCCTGGGCATGATGGCTGTGCTGCAAGACGCGATCACGTTGGTGAACCAGCCCCAATCCCTAATCCCTAATCCCCAATCCCTGGTCGATTTGGCCCACCTTCCGCCCGACGACCCGGCCGTTTACAAGATGCTGCAGGAAGCCGACACCATCGGCGTGTTCCAGGTGGAGTCGCGCGCGCAGATGGCGACGCTGCCGCGTCTCCATCCCGAGCGCTTCTACGATCTCGTCGTCGAGGTGGCGATTATTCGCCCGGGGCCGATCGTCGGCAACATGGTGCATCCCTATCTGAACCGGCGCGCCGGGCGCGAGGAAGTGGCCTATGCGCATCCGTCGCTCGAGCCGATTCTCGCGCGTACGCTCGGGGTGCCCCTGTTTCAGGAGCAACTGCTGCGGATGGCGATGGTCACCGCCGGCTTCACGGGCGGGCAGGCCGAAGATTTGCGGCGCGCGCTCGGCTTCAAGCGATCGGAAAAACGCATGAAGCAGGTCGAGATCAAGCTGCGCGAAGGGATGGCGGCCAACGGCATCGTGGGCGATACGGCGGAGCAGATCATTTCATCGATCACCGCGTTTGCACTGTATGGATTTCCCGAGTCGCATGCCGCGAGCTTCGCGCTGCTGGCGTATGCGAGCGCGTATCTCAAGGTGCATTTTCCCGCCGCGTTCTATACAGCGCTGCTCAACAACCAGCCGATGGGGTTTTATCACCCGGCCACGCTCGTCAAAGACGCGCAGCGCCGCGGCGTCCGCTTTACCGGCATCGACGTGCAGCACTCGGATTGGCTGTGCCGTGTCGACGAGGATGGCTCCATCCGTTTGGGATTGCGCTATGTGTCTGGATTGCGCGAAGAGATGGGACGTGCCTTGGAAAAAGCAGGGATTAGGGATCGGGGATTAGGGACTAGTCCAGTCACGCGTATCCCGGGTACATGCCCGAAGTGCGGGTGCGACGATCAGTCGATGATCGAGACGGTGAAGGCCGGGTCGTTTTTTTGCAACAACTGCGCCCACGACTGGCACACGAACCCGACGAACTCCACGAACCTAACGAACCCAACGAACCAACTCCTTCTTCCCGTCGAACCACCTCCTCGCTTCCGGTCCGTTGACGATCTCGTCAACCGAACCGGTATCGGCCGCGAAGAGCTCCAGACGCTGGCCGAGATCGGCGCCTTTGCCTCGTTCGGCTACGAGCGCCGCGAAGCGTTGTGGCAGGTGGAAAAGGCCATTCGCCCTGCTGGAGAACTCTTTCAGGGTGCAGAAGAGGGATTAGGGACTGGGGATTTGGGATTAGTGCCCCAATCCCTAATCCCTGATCCCAAATCCCTTGAACAGTGTCCACTCCCACCAATGTCTGCGGAAGAGAGATTGGTAGCCGATTACGCAGGCACGCATTTGACGATCGGGCCACACCCGATGGCGATGCGGCGCTCCGAGCTGGCGATGCGCGGCGTGTTGCGCGCCGTCGATCTGCCGCATGCGCGCAACGGGCGACGCATTCGCGTCGCCGGCAGCGTCATCACCCGACAGCGTCCGGGCACGGCGAAAGGGTTCGTGTTCCTCACTCTCGAAGACGAGACGGGCATCGCGAACGTGATCGTCCGGCCCGATTTATTCGACCGCGACCGGCTGACGATTCTCGAGCAGCCGTTTCTGCTGGTGGACGGAATCTTGCAGAACCAGGATGGCGTTACGTCCGTGAAAGCCGAA
This sequence comes from Vicinamibacterales bacterium, assembly GCA_963782595.1. Taxonomy (GTDB): domain Bacteria; phylum Acidobacteriota; class Vicinamibacteria; order Vicinamibacterales; family JAMQPK01; genus JAMQPK01. Next base: position 286,301 of record CAWAKJ010000002.1, read on the forward strand.
CGTTTACACGCGCTTGCCGGCGCGTCGCTGGCGATCGACTCGCACGATTTTCATTAGCGCCTGTGGTAATCTAACTCCTTAATTTCACAGTATTTCTTCTTTTCTCGAGAGGCTCTCAGATGAGAAGTTCAGGTCTCCTGGCGTTGCTCATGTGGCTGGCCGTGCTGGCGTCGCCCGTATTCGCACAGGCACCGGTCGGCGAGCGTCGCATCGATGTCACCGTACTCGACTCGCAAGGGCTGCCGATTGTCGGGGCACAGGTGACGGCCATGTTACCTGTCGGCAACCTCAGCCGGACGGCCACCAGCTCGAGCGAGCGGTTCATGCTCGAAGGGCTGGCGCCCGGCGTCTACACGCTGCGAGTGTCGGCCACGGGCTTCCAGATGCAGCAGTTGACGGTCGACATCACGACCCAATCCGAGGCCGTCGAAGTGCGGCTGCGGATTGCCGGCCCGACCGAGCAGCTCGTGGTCACGCCCACGCGTTCCGAGCAGCGTGTGGCCGACGTGCCGGCGAGCATCAGCGTCGTCACCAATGTCCAGATCGAACAGTCGCCCGCGGTCGTCGCCGACGATGTGCTGAGGCAGGTGCCGACCTTCAGCCTGTTCCGCCGTACTAGCAGCCTTGCCGCGAATCCAACGGCGCAGGGTGTGTCGCTGCGCGGGATCGGTCCGAGCGGTGTCAGCCGGACGCTCGTCCTTCTCGACGACATTCCCTTCAACGATCCGTTTGGCGGCTGGGTGTACTGGACGCGCGTGCCCATGATGAATGCCGACCGCATTGAAATCATCGACGGGGCCTCGTCCAGCCTCTACGGCAACTACGCGATGGGCGGCGTCATCAACATCGTGACCAATCGCCCGACCCCGCGCACCGTCATCTTCAAGCCGCAGTACGGCAGCCGCTCGACGCCCAAGATGGATCTGTTTGCCAGCGACGTGTGGGGCAGGCTCGGCCTCACCTTCGACGCCACGACGCTGCAGACCGATGGCTACAGGATCGTGGCCGAGGAAGAGCGCGGCCCGATCGACAACGAAGCCAACGTGCGCTATCAGAACGTCAGTGCGAAGCTCGACTACAACCCGACCGATCGCGTGAACATGTTCTTCCGGTTCGGCGTGTTCGACGAAGAGCGCAACAACGGCAAGATTGGCGAGCTCAACGACACGAACTGGAAATACGGCAACGGCGGCGTGCGCCTCAGATTTTCAGAGGGCAGCAACATCGAGGGCCGGGTGTTCTTCGATAGCTCGGATTTCTTTCAGAACACCTTTGCCGTCGGGGCCACCGCGATCCCGCCGCGCAGCCAGAGCAATCTGTCGCTCGAGAAGACAGTGCCGACCAACGCCGTGGGGTCGATGATTCAGTGGTCGCGTCCATTCCAACTGGCGAACCGCTCGCACGTCATCTCGGCCGGAACAGACTTCCGGTGGATCGACGGCGACAGCGACGAGCTGACCTACGCACTGGCAACCGGCCTGACGCCGCTGATTCACCGCGTCGCGGGTGGCACGCAGCGGTTCTTCGGCATGTTTGCACAGGACCTGATCGAGGTCTCGCCGAAGCTGCAGTTGACGCTGAGCGCGCGTATCGACAGCTGGAACAACTTCGACGCGCACAATCGTGAGACCACCATCGCGACCAACCTGCCGACGGCCGCGCATCGAGACTCGCTCCCCGATAAGTCCGATACCACGGTCAGCCCGCGGGTAGCCGCACTCTATCGTGCAACCGACCGTGTGTCTGTGTGGGGAAGTGTCAGCAAGGGATTCCGTGCGCCGACGCTGAAGGAGCTCTACAGCCCGTTCCGCGTCGGGCAGGTTCTGACCCTGGCAAACGAGACGCTTGGCCCCGAGCGGCTGACCGGCCAGGAAATTGGCGCCAGCATCGCGGCCACCGATCGCGTCACGGTTCGCGGCACGTTTTTCAATAACCGGGTGTCCAACCCGATTGCCAACGTCACCGTCGCCAGCAACAACGTTCCTGCGACGCCGGGTTGCGCGGGTGTGCCCATCTGCCGGCAGCTCCGCAACCTCGGGAGCACGAACATTGCGGGGTTTCAGACCGACGTGGCATACCGCGTGAACGGCCACTTTGGCGTGTCGGGGGCGTACGTCTTCGACATCGCGAAAGTGCACGAATCGACAGTCGATGCCGTCGGGAACGATCTCACGGGCAAGTATCTCGCTGAGGTGCCGAAGCATCGGATGTCGTTCGGGGTGAACTACACGAATCCGCGGTTCGTCAATGTCGCGATCGAGAATCAGTTCGTGGGTCACCAGTTCGACGACGACTTGAATACCGTGGCGATTTTTCAGAACATCCCCGACAAGCGGGAGGTGGGCCTTCCGAAGTACAACGTGATGAACCTCACGGTGGCGCGCAGCATCAATCGCACCGTGGACGTGTTCGTCGGCGTGCAGAACCTCTTCGGCACGACCTACTTCGTTGGGACCAATCCGACGACGATCGGAACGCCACGGCTGGTCAATGGCGGAATCCGCCTCAAGGTGGGACGGTAGTCAAGACAACCAGGGCATCCGAGTCCCGCTTCGCTGGTCTTTGACGCAGAGGCACGGAGCTCTGGCATCGATGTCGCGCCGTTGGCGCGCGCGGAAAAGAAAACAGCCGAAGTACAAGAGCCGCACGATACTCGCTCTTGGACTTCGGCTGTTTTCTTTCCCGCGCGTGGGCCGCGGTCGCGGCCCACGACGTCGATGCCTCCGGCAGAGCCTGCTGACGCACCCCGCAGAGGTGATCGCGCGTTTTCTCCGCGGCTCTGCGCCTCTGCGTCGAAATCGGCAGATTCAGCGCCCGACCCTACCTGGTGACGAAGCTCTCCCGGACTTCTCTGACTCGATTTCCAATCTTGAACGACGCGTCAAACAGCTTGCCTACCGGAATACCGCCCGGGAGCTTGTGCCGGCCGACGGCGGCCAGCGCGGCGGAGGCGATGCAGCCACAATTGGCGCAGTCGGGGTTCCCGCCGAACTGGCAGGGCGTGATCGGATTCTCGAAGTTGGCAGACACACACGCGGTGGTCTTCGCAAAGATGCAGTCATCCGGCGAATGCGGTGGCAGCACGTAGGACTCGAGCAAGGCCTTGGGCGTGCGCAGCTTGGGGTACTTCGTGCGCATAGCGAGCAGGTCGGCGACGACTCTCTCGCGGTCGACCTTCGTCAGACGCTCGGTCGAAATTTCGCCGACCTGCGGCGTGTACAGGCTGATCCAGATTTGCGACACCGCCTGGTTGGCCGACCAGAATCTCGCGAACTCTTCGAGGTACCCCTCGCGCCGCACCTGCTGCCGGGTGACGGTGCAGTGCACGCGGATGTCGTGGCCCTCGATGTGTTTGAGGATGCGCTCGTAAGTGGCCGGCTTCCGCCGCTCGTCGTGCTCGGGCTGCAAGCCATCGATCGAGACGACCAGCTGCAGGCGCCGCAGCCCGGCCCACTCGATGGGAATCTGACGCACGGCGCTCGTGACGACCTGCGTGTAGATGCCCATCTCGGCCATCCGCGGCAGAATCTCGCTGAGCTCGCGAAAGCGGACGAGCGGCTCGCCGCCGACGATCGACACGTGCAGCGGCTTGAATTTGTCGAGCAGCGCAAACATCGCGTCCACGAGCTGCTGGCCCTTGAAGTCCTGCAGCTCGCGCAGCTTGATCTCTCCGCCCAGATGATCGCTGCCGTACGCATAGCACCCGGGGCACGTCAGCGGACACTCCCGCGTAATCTCAATCGAGAGGTTCGGTTGATAGCCCGCGAGAATTTTGCCCCACGCCCGGATGATGCCTTCCATTCCGCTCCTTGCCGCCTCGAACACCGTTCGACGGATTCACCACTGTACCAGAACGCGAGAAGGTTGGCTTGCCAGCCGTAGCTCGTGCGAGCTGTGGGGGGTCCGCCTTCGCCAAGGCTACGGCGGACAACCTTCGGGTGAGTTTTGAGCGAAGGTTGGCATAATGTCCCTCTGAACGGGAGCCCATGATCACACGTCGTCGTTCGAAACTGCACGGTTGGGGAGTGTTTGCCACGCAGACGATCCCGAAAAACAAGCGCATCATCGACTATGCTGGAGAGAAGATCTCGCACCAGCAGAGCTTGCGGCGCGAAACGCGCTACATGAAGCAAGGCGCGATCTGGTGCTTCCAGATCAACCGCCGCTGGGTGCGCGACGCCGCAGTAGGAGGAAATCTGGCGCGCTTCATCAACCACTCGTGCAAAGGCAATTGCTACGTGCACATCGTCGGCGATGTCATCTGGATTCGGGCCGCGCGGAAGATCCGCACGGGCGAAGAGCTGACGTACGACTACATGACCGATGGCGAGGGACAGATCCGCTGCCGCTGCAGGCCGGGGTGCCAGCGGCTGCTCTAGCCCGTAGTCTGTAGCCAGTAGCCGGTAGTCATGCACGTCTTCTATCTCCACGGCTTCGCTTCGTCCCCTCAATCATCGAAGGCGACCTTCTTCGCCGAACGCTTTGCGGCGCGGGGCATCCAGATGGAATGCCCCGACCTGAATCAGCCCGATTTTTCAACGCTGACCGTCTCGCGAATGCTGGAGCAGCTCGACGCGCGGCTTGCCGCACTCGCGCCAGGCGGCGTGGTGCTTATCGGGTCGAGCCTGGGCGGATTGGTCGCCATCGAGGCGGCCGCGCGCCAGGCCAGAGCCGCGACACACCCGATTACCCGGCTGATACTTCTGGCGCCAGCCGTGGAGCTCGAGTGGGCAAAATGGACCGAAGTGGCGTCGGCCGGCATCGACGCCTGGCAGATGGTGGGCGAGATCGACGTGTTTCACTTTGCGTACGAGGAGCCACGTCGGCTGAAATTTGCGTTCTACGAGGACGCGGTGCGCTACGACGCGTCCGGCCGGCGGCTACCGCAGCCGATGCTCATCTTCCAGGGCCGCTGCGACGAATCGGTCAGCCCGGTCGCGGTCGAGCGATTCGCGGCTGCGCAGTCGAACGCAGTCCTGTACATGCTGGAAGACGGCCACCAGTTGAAGAACAGCCTCGAGTTCATCTGGGAGAAGACAGCGGCGGCGTTGGGCCTATAATTGCCTGGTTATGCTGTTGAAAAAGGCCGCGGACATCCGTTCGTCGGAAATCACAGACAAGAAGCTCTATCTCGCCCGGCGCGACTTCATCCGGGCGGCCGCGTTGACTACCGCGGGTGCTGCCGCAGGCGCACTGGGCGTGTGCGAGGCTGAGGCCCAGTCATCCCCGCGCGTCAAGATTCCGGGCGCCCTCAAGGACTCGGGCTGGGGCAAGGGCGAAAAGCAGAATGCGTACCAGGACATCACGACCTACAACAACTTCTACGAGTTTGGCACCGACAAGGGGGACCCCGCCGTCAACGCCCATACGCTGAAGACGACGCCCTGGACGGTGAAGATCGAGGGGTTGGTCAACAAGCCCGCCGACTACCATCTCGAAGACATCCTGAAGCCGGAAACGCTCGAAGAGCGCGTGTATCGACTCCGATGCGTCGAGCGCTGGTCGATGGTGATTCCGTGGGTCGGCTTTCCGCTCGCCAATCTGCTCAAGCGCGTCGAGCCCAGGTCGAATGCGAAGTTCGTCGAGTTCACCACGCTCTTGAATCAACAGCAGATGCCGGAGACCAGGCGCAACGTGCTCGAGTGGCCGTACACAGAAGGCCTGCGTCTGGACGAAGCCATGCATCCGCTCACTATCCTCGCCGTCGGGTTGTACGGTGAATATCTGCCGAATCAGAACGGTGCGCCCATTCGGCTGGTCGTGCCCTGGAAGTACGGCTTCAAGAGCATCAAGTCGATCGTGCGCATCCGCCTGACCGAGCGCGAGCCGATGAACAGCTGGCAGTTGAGCGCGCCACACGAATACGGGTTCTACTCGAACGTCAATCCCGAGCGCGATCACCCGCGATGGTCGCAGGCGCGCGAGCGCCGCATCGGCGAGTTCTTGATGCGGCCGACGCTCATCTTCAACGGCTACGGCGATCAGGTGGCATCGTTGTATGCCGGGATGGACTTGAAGAGAAACTATTGAAGCCCCTCGTCTTTGCGGCCGCGCTCGTCCCGTTCGCGCACCTGCTGTGGCGTGGCTTCAACGGCGACCTCACGGCCGATCCGCTGGTCGAAATCACCAACGAGACCGGCATCTGGACGCTTCGTTTCGTCGTCATCACCCTCGCCATCACACCGCTCCGACGCGTCAGCGGGTGGAATCCCGTCATCCGGTTCAGACGGATGCTCGGGCTGTTCGCCTTCTTCTACGGAATGCTGCACTTTCTCACCTATCTGGTAGGCGATCGCTTCGCCAGCCTCGATTTTCCTGACGGGTTCGTCGCGTGGAGCACCTTCGTCAACCTTCTGGCCTCGATCTGGGAGGATGTCGCCAAGCGCCCGTACATCACCGTCGGCTTCATCGCTTTCGTCTCGATGATTCCGCTGGCGCTGACCTCGACGGCCGGATGGATCCGGCGGCTCGGCGGCCGAAACTGGCAGCGCCTCCACCGCCTGATCTATCTCACTGGCATCGCCGGCGTCCTGCACTACTGGTGGCGCGTGAAAGCGGATACACTGCATCCCGCGATTTACGCGGGCATCGTCGCTCTGCTGCTGGCGTATCGTCTGGCGCTCTCGATCAGACGGTCGCGATTTCAGCGGCAGCCCCTTCAGGCGCGCGCATAGCCACGAACCACCAACCACCAACCACAAAAATGTCCGCAACCGACTTGACCTGCAGTCTTCCCGAAGGCCTGGCCGCCCGCGTGCGCGATCGCATGGCGGCCTTCCGCGAGCAAGAGGTGATCCGCCGCATCTGGGAGCGCGACCCTTCGGTGTGGTCTCGTGCCGATGAAGATCGATGGCTGGGATGGCTCACGTTGCCGATGGAACGCGATGGCGTCGATCGTGCCGTTCAGTTCGCCAGCGAGATCAAGGCCGAAGGCATCACCAATGTGGTGTTGCTGGGGATGGGCGGCTCGAGCCTGGCGCCCGAAGTCGTGCGCTCGATTATCGGCCGGGAAGAGGGTTACCCCGATCTGCATGTCCTCGATTCGACCGATCCCGGACAGATTCTGTCGGTCGAACGCGCGATCGATTTCGCGCGCACGCTGTTTCTCGTCGCCTCGAAGTCGGGCACGACGCTCGAAGTGAACATCCTCAAGCAGCATTTTTTTCATCGCACGGTCCAGACAGTCGGCCAGGCACATGCGGGCCGCCACTTCGTCGTGACGACCGATCCGGGATCGAAGATGGAGCAGATAGCGCGCGAAGAGAACGTTCGCGCCATTTTCCCCGGTATTCCGACTGTCGGCGGACGCTATTCGGCCTTGTCGAATTTCGGGCTGCTGCCGGCGGCGCTCATCGGCGTCGATCCGGGAATGCTGCTTGCCCGCGCGGAGGAGATGGCCCGGCGCTGCGTGTCGGCCGGACCCGAGAACACGGCCTTCGAGCTCGGCGTCGTGCTGGGTGAGGCCGCGCTCGCAGGCTGCGACAAGCCGACGCTGATTGCGCCGCCGGGCATCGCGGGTTTCGGCGGGTGGCTCGAGCAACTCGTCGCCGAGTCGCTCGGGAAACAGGGCAAGGGCATCATCCCGATCGACGGCGAGACGCCTGGACAGCCCGAGGTGTATGGCCGCGACCGAATCTTCGTGCATCTGCGTTCGGCAGGGGGGCCCGACGCCAACGCCGACGCGCTGGTGGACAAGCTCGAGCGCGCGGGGCATCCGGTTGTGCGCATCGAGTGGCAGGACCGTTACGCGTTGGGTGCAGAGTTCTACCGGTGGGAGTTCGCCACGGCGGTGGCTGGAGCGGTGCTCGGGGTGAATCCATTCGACCAGCCAGATGTCGAGGCGGCGAAGGTCGTGACACGGCGGCTCGCGGCGGAGTTCGAACAGTCGGGCACACTGCGAGACGCCGCGCCGGAGCCGCGGGAGAAGGACCTTCGGGTGCTCGTCGACGAACTGCGTGAGGGCGACTATTTCGCGCTGCTGGCGTTCATCGAGATGAACCAGGCGCACCGCAACGCGCTCGACAATATTCGCGGTCTCGTCCGCGATCGGCGGAACGTCGCGACGACCGTTGGCTTCGGTCCGCGCTATCTCCATTCGACGGGCCAGGCGCACAAGGGCGGACCCAACTCGGGTGTGTTCCTCATGATTACCTGCGATGATCCGCAGGACCTGCCCGTTCCGGGCCAGCGCTACACCTTCGGCATCATCAAACGACTGCAGGCACAGGGCGATCTGGAAGTGCTCGCATCACGCGGCCGCCGCACGTTGCATGTGCACCTGCAGGATGTCGAGTCGGGACTTCGCGATCTCCACGCGGCCGTGCAGAAGGTCGTGTAGTCACCCGACGTGAATTCTCGGCCGGCGTGACGGATCGTCTTCGGTCTGCCTCAGCACTTCGCGCGTCACCGGTGCCGTGTCTCCCTCGCCGAACACGAGGAACTTCATCAAATACGCAATCGGATTGCCTTCCGTCCAGCCGAAATAGGCATGGGGAATGAGACCGGTCGTGTCGCGCAGATAGAGCAGCAAGGCCGCGATCGCGTTGGGAATGGCAGGGCTCTGACAACGCAGCACGCGGTGGCCCTCGATATCCACACCCTCGACGTGCAGCACCTCGCTGAACTCCGACGCGTCTCCGGGGCGGACCTCCAGAAACAGCACGGGTTCACCCAGCGCGAGATGGTGTGAGTCGCGCGCTTCGCTCAGCTTGTATTCGTACTCCGCGCGATCTCCCTGGTCGGGCCGGTTGGCGATAATCCGGATGACGCCGAACCGGGCGGCATCGCCGATGAAGCGGGAGGCGGTGTCGTCTGGTTCGACGCCCTTCACGCGCAGCTCCGTCGATCGTGCCACGCGCGAGATCAACGACGTGCAGATGATCGTGGCGATGAAGATCGACGCAATCTTCAAGCCTTCGGGCCGCTCAACCATGTTCAGGAACGTCGTATACAGGAAGATCGCCGCGATGACGCCATAGCGGACGGCGTGATGGCGCTGCTGCCACTTCATGATCGCGACGGCGACCGCGCCCGACGAAATCAGCACGAGTACGCCGGTGGCATAGGCGCCACCCTGCGCCTCGACGTCGGCATCGAACGCGATCGTGACCACAAAGGTGATGAACGTGAAGATGACGACCAGCGGACGGCTGGCGCGCGCCCATTCCGGCGCCATGCCGTAGCGCGGCAGATAGCGAGGAACCAGGTTCAGGAGACCGGCCAGCGCCGACGCTCCGGCAAACCATAACATCGCAACGGTCGCGATGTCGTAGATCGTGCCGAACAGGGTACCGAGATACTCATGAGCGAGGTAGGCGAGCGCGCGTCCCGCCGCCGCGCCTCCGGGCAGCATCACCTCGGCGGGAATCAGCACGGTCGTCACGACGCTGCTGGCCATCAGCATCACGCTCATGATGATGGCGGCCGCCAGAAGCAGCTTCTTCGTGTTACGGATGCGGCCGAGCGGCCGGTCTTCCGTCTCGGACGGGTCGCCCTTGACGAGCGGCATGACGGCGACGCCCGTTTCGAACCCCGAGAGACCGAGCGCGAGCTTGGGAAACACGATCATGGCGGCCGCGATCATCGGCAATGGGCCTCCGAACTGGCCGGCGAGCGCAGCGCGCCATCCCCGCAGCGCTTCCGGGTGAGCCCAGATGACGCTCAGGGCTCTCGCGACCACAATCGCGTTCAGCGCCAGGTAAACGGCGACGATGACGACCGCGATACCAATCACCTCGCTGAAGCCCCTCATGAACATCGCGCCGAGCAGGAACAAGAGCGCAAGGGTCAGCGCGACCGGATGATGAGACCATGCGGGTGCGAGTGGATTCTCGATGACGTGCGCCGTGGCATCGGCGGCCGACAGAGTGATGGTGATGACGAAGCTCGTCGCCGCGAAGCCGAGCAGAATCAGGACGACGGCCTTGCCCTTCCAGCGCGGGAAGAGCGACTCGAGCATCAGAATGCTGCCCTGGCCGTGCGGGCTCGCTTCGGCCACGCGGTAGTACATCGGCAGCGCGCCGAAGAGCGTCAGCAGCACCAGCACGAGCGTGGCGAGCGGCGACACGAGCCCCGCCGCGATAAACGCGATCGTCGGCTGATAAGCGAGGGTGGAGAAGTAGTCGACGCCGGTGAGGCACATGACCCGCCACCAGGCGTCCGTGTGGACCGGCCTGGCATGCGGGCCGACGGGTTCGGTTTGGGTGCCTTCGAAGAACCAGCGTTCGAAGCGCTCTCTGGACGTCGAGGCCAACAGCGCAGTGTACAATGACTACTATCCGCGCGTCATTGAGGAGCGGACGTTTCCAAAAGGAAGGTACTCATGTACTTGAGATTCGCGAAGGCGCTCGTTGGTGTTCTTCTGCTCGGCATCGCCACCGCCTCCGCCGGTCCGGCACCGGCCCCGCAGGCTGCGGCGGCACCCGCTCAGCAAGGGCTTCGACAGCCCGATGTGATTTACGTGCCGACCCGTCAGACCGTCGTCGATGCGATGCTGAAGGTCGCAAGCGTCAAAGCTGGCGACATGTTGTACGACCTGGGTTGCGGAGATGGCCGGATTCCCGTCACCGCGGCAAAGCTCGGCGCCAGGGCGGTGTGTATCGACATTGATCCGAAGCGCATCGCGGAAGCGAACGAGAACGTCAAGAAGAACGGCGTCGGCGACCGCGTGAGAGTGCTGAATCAGGACCTCTTCACGACCGACATCAGCGATGCGACCGTCGTGTCGCTCTACCTGTTGCCGTCTCTGAATCTCAAACTGCGTCCCACGCTGTGGAAGACTCTCAAGCCCGGCACCCGGATCGTCTCGCACGATTTCGACATGGGCGACTGGAAGCCGGAACAGACGCTGAACGTCGATGGCGCGACCGTCTACTTCTGGACGATTACGCCGGATCTGGCGAAGCGCGCGGCCGAACCCGCGAAGTAGTGTCCGCCTTCAGGCGGACGTGAGTACGTAGAGTCCGGCTTTAGCCGGACCGCCTATTCAGAGCCTGCTGGAAACAGCAGGCTCTTTCTTTTGCGTGCGGCTCGTTCTTGCCAGCATCATCAACCCCACCGCCGCCCAGAGCAGGTTGCGTGCGGTCCGCACCGTCGCGATTGTCACGCCCGTCGCCGATCCGATGCCCAGCACCTCCGCGACGGATCCGGATCCTGCCTGGTCGACTCCCAATCGCAGCGGCACGAACTTGAACGCCACGGTGATGAGCCGTTCGACGGTGCCCAGAACGAGCGCCATCAGGAACGTACGGTCGCTCGGTCCGATGAGCAGCATCAGAAGGAAATAGATCTCCAGCACCGCCGCGAGGTGAAAGGTGAACTCGAAGAGGAGGATCTGTCCGATCGTCCCGGTTCGACCCGATGCGAAGCGGAACACCTGGTCTTCGGCCGCGCGCACCGAATCATGCTTGAGGAACCGGCTCAACAAACGAGGCTGACTTCGGAGAAGCCACCACACAGCGACGATGGCGATGATGGCGACCAGGCCCAGGGCGAGCGTGATGGTGAGCGCAGCGTTGGTGGGCCGATAGCCGAGCAGGAACGCGAGCGTGCCGATCATCACGACGATCGCGACGCTGATGCTGTAGAAGATGTTTTCGAGCACGACCGACGAAAACGCGGCGGGCGTCGAGAGATCGCGGCGGCTGAGCAGTGCCTTTGTGCTTTCACTCGCCAGCGGCCCGAGCGGCATCACGTTGCCGACGGCGTCGCCGGTGACGAACGCCTTGAACGCCTGCCCGAACGTGAAACGCTCATCATCTTCCACACAGAGCGACCACGCCTTGGCACGCACCGCCATGCGAACCGCCGACAGCGCAAAGACCACGATGAAGCCGTAGCCGATCTGGCGGAGCTGCCTGAGTATCTCGCGGGGGCCCGCGGCCTGTAGCATATAGATGAACAGCAGCACGCCCGCGACGGCGCCGACAGCGGCGAGAGGGCGAATTCGAGGGCGTGCCGGTTCGGCGTCTGACATCGGAACGAACGGCAGTCTATCGTTTATTTGAGCTATGATGCACGCCGCGTCCGGGCACCCGCGGTCCGTGTTCGGATTCTTTTACGCGTAGATCAGTGACGGAGGTGTGTTGATGAGAGTGACTCTTCTTGGCGGGCTCCTCGTTGTCGTGATGGTGGCAGCCGCGGCGAGGCCCGTCGAGGCCCAACTCGGAGGGCTGATGAGGCGGGCGAAGGAGGCGGCGGAGAAGAAAGTCGAGGAGAAGGACCCCAGGGCACCGGAACCCTCCGCGTCGACCTCGAATCCGTTCGCCGATCCCGCTGTCGTCTTCATCACGCAGGATCAGCTTGGCCGGTTCGAAAAAGGGCTGCAGTACGAGATCGCCCAGCGCAACGAGCTGAGAAAGACGCTCGCGTCGGCCAAGTCGCCCGCGGAATACCAGGCGTGTGGAGGTGGCGCGGCGAATTCGCCGGAATTCATGAAGCTGATGCAGGACTGGGCCGAGGGGGGAGCGAACCTGACGGGCGAACAGGCGATTAAGCACGCGGAAAAGTTGCAGACGGAAATGGCCGCCCTGATGCTGAAGCGTTGCGGCGCCGATCCACAGAAGTTGGAGGGCACGCGTCTCGAGCGCCTGCGGGGGGTCGAGGGCGAGGCATCCAACGTGGCCATGCCCCCGGGATACACACCGCCCGCCGGGAGCGAGCCGGCCACCCCCAGTGCGAAGGCTCAGCCGTTCGCGCGTGCGTATGGCATGTTGAAAGAGCGCATCCCTGTATTCTGCGCCGGGGATAAGAAGGCGTCCGCGCCCACGACCATCACGGTCGGCGCCGAGAAGATGACGGTCGTGAGAGTTCAGGGGCAGGGTCAGCAATACGTCTTCCGGCAGGACGAAGTCGACGCGTTGAATAAAGGCTGCGGTACCGTGATGGCGCTGATGAACTCGCTCTTCGACACCCAGGCCAAGTGATTCATTTCTTCCTCGCGGCGTTTCTCACGCTGACCACGCCCTGGCAGCAGGTGTCGCCGGGGGTGTCGCGGCGTGAGATGCGCATGGCGCCGGACGGGCCGCTTGCGCCCGTCCGCGTCGTTGTCGTCCGGCTCGAGCCGTCGCGCGTGCGATTCACGCTCGACTATGCGTCGCGCGATTACGGGATGATCGGAACCTGGACGGTGGATCGGATGCCCTCGTCCGGTGTCGTCGCCGTCAACGCGGGGCAGTTCAGCGGCGGCGCGCCGTGGGGCTGGCTGGTGCGCGATGGTGTGGAGTCGCAGCAGCCCGGTACCGGTTCTCTTGGCATGTCCTTCGTCGTCGATCGGGCCGGCGGGGTTTCGCTGGTGACGCGTGAGGAGCTCCCTGCGGCGCGGTCGCAAGCCCTGCACGCGTTCCAGTCCTATCCGGCATTGCTCGTCGGCAACGGTCGGCTTCCGTGGGAGCTTCAGGCGCCCGAACGAGGTGTTGACCTTGCGCATCGCGACTCCCGTCTTGCGCTCGGTCTGATGGATGACGGTTCCGTGCTGATTGCGATTACGCGGTTCGGTGCGATGGGCCGCACGGGCGAGACGCTTCCCTGGGGTCCGACGGTGCCGGAGATGGCGGCGTTCATGAAGTCGCTGGGCTGCCGTCGTGCGATGTTGCTCGACGGCGGGCTATCGAGCCAACTCGCCGTACGCGGGCCCGAGGGGCTTTCGCAATGGAAGAACTGGCGCGCGGTGCCGCTCGGACTCGTCGCATTTCCTGCCACTCCATAGTGCCGCTTTCTTGTGATAGTCTTGTAAGGTTAAATCGGTCTTTGTAAGGCAGTCCCTACACATTGACGCGGGGTGGAGCAGTCCGGTAGCTCGTTGGGCTCATAACCCAAAGGTCGGGGGTTCAAATCCCCCCCCCGCAACCACTTTTTACATCTCTGATTTGTCGCGTAGTGTACCCAAGCTCGATGAGGCTAGTCCTCGCATCAGTTGCAACGGATTCTCAGATTCATCGAATTGCTCTACGAGCTCTGGCGTCCTTGACGTTGAGCGAAACTTCAACCTGATTGACGGATTGAATAATCGCGTACGGCGTGCTCCCATCGTTCAGACGAAACGTAGCTATCAACCGCAAAGGCTGACTTGAGCAGGCACCACAGTGCTCGCCCGCTCGCCGGGCTGCAGGAAAACTGTCTTCGCTTGATTTTGACGATTTCGCTACTTCGCGGGCGCCTCGCGGACGAACCGCGCCGCATAGAGCGCAATGTTGGAACCCGTGACCGCGTACGCTTCCGGAAGGAGCGTCATCAGCGTGGCCCCGGTGAGGCCCTGCTCGTAGGACACGAAGCGGTAGCGCGTGAGCTTGTCACTCGGCCGCTCGTGGAACACGACCCACTCGCCGCTGAACTCGACCGTTCCCGCCGCCGCCGCGCGGACCACGCTTCCGCCGGACAGACCCTGAAAACTGTAGCGGTACCGTCCGTCGGCTGCGACGGAATAGTAGTCCCCGGCAAACGTCACCGACGTGCCGGCGTAGGTGCCGGTACTGCCATTCACATACGACACGACACTCGCGCCTCCGGTCTTCCAGTCGCCGACGAGATCCGCGACCCCGATCGTCGTCTTGATCGGCGCCGCACGCTGCGGAGCGATACGGACGCTGCCAATCACCGTCCGCACCGTTTCATACAGGGCGTCGAGCACAGCACGGTTGGGACCGACAACCACCACCGGAACGAACGTCGCGGCACTGGGCTGCAGGATATAGAGGGCGACCTCCCTCGTGCGATTGGCCACGGCGCCACCTGACCACTTCGCAGCATAGCCGACCGATCCGCGAACGTCGTAGATCGGCGACGGCAGCGACAGGCGGGGATCATTCTCGACCAGCGCGCGCCACGCAATCGCAAAATCCCTGTCGGCAGCGCCGCTTGTCGGCTGAGGCGCCGTCAGAAGGATGATCAGGTAGGCGCCATTACTGTTCTGCCAGGCCATCTGGGCGCGATCAGGCGCGCTGGTCTCGTACTTCCAGCCGTCCGGCACTGCGAATGACAGCGGCCCGATCGTCTTCACGTCGGCGCTGGCGAGGCGCGGAAGCAGCGTCGTGGCAAGCAGCAACACGCCAGCCGTCAACGCTCTGCGGTCTGTGCTATTTGGCACGGCCGGTATGAGTTGGCTCAAAGGCTCCGCACATTGTGGGCGAAGGTCGAGTTGTCACAGGTTGAAGATGATGGTCTCAATGACCGGCATGTCGGAAAAGTCTATTCCAGTGCTGTCAATACGAAAACGGTCCCGACGCGAAATACAAGAATAGCAGTGTACCGCGCCCGGATTAGCTTCTAAGCAATGCCGCCAATTGTGATCCGACCTTCTGAAGCGCAAAACCTGCCTCCACGCGCGCACGGGCGCGCATGCCGAGTTTGCGCGACAGGATTTCGTCGTCCAGGAGCCGGCCGAGGGCCACGGCCAGCGGTATCGGGTCGCCGATAGGAACCACGACGCCCCCGCATGCTTCTGTGTCGCCGTCCCCTAGAATGTCGCTGACGCCGGGCGCTGACGCTGCGACGACAGGAAGGCCACAAGCCATTGCCTCGAGCGGCGCAACCGGAAACCCTTCGCGCCTCGATGGGAAGACATACACATCTGCGGCGCTCAGGTAGCCGCAGATGTCCGCTTTATTTAGCACGTAATTGCGGATCCAACGAACCCGAGTGACGCCGGTGGTGCGGATCAGCGCATCGAAAGCCTCCGCGTCGTCGCCGGACCCGACGATCATCAGGAGGATATCTCGATCGGGGCGCATCGTAGAGACGCTCCGCCACGCTTCGAGGAGGACGTCGAGCCCCTTCGTCCGGATATCCACGCGACCGTGCCAGATGGCGACACGAGTCGTGCTGCCGATCCCGAGATCTCGGCGTAAGTCGTGCCGTGCCATCGGCTGCCAGACCGAGAGATCGATCGGGTTGAAGATGCGCCACACTTTGCCAGTCGGCACTCCGTAACGGGTCTTGACCCGGTCTGCCTCGACGCCAGCGCCGATGACGAGGCCGGCGGACCGACGGATAGAGTACGGCCGAACTCGCGTCTCCAGCCCGCTCCGATGGTAAGTGCCTCCCTGAAAGACGCCGAACACCGGAATCCGGAGCAACCGGCCAATCATCACGGCGGCATCGAACCGCGGAGACTCGTACTCCTGGCAGAGAATCGCCGAGCATCGCGCCCGGTGGATTTCGCGCGCGAGGGCGACGAGCGGCGTCGCGAGGTACGGCGCAAGATGGTGCGCGACACGCCAGCAATGACGAGAGGGTCCGTTCCTGACGCCGAACATCGCGTGCACGCTGCACCCGTACGGGTCGCGCATGCTGCGGCGGATGACCCGGTACGCCGCCGGGGCGCGCAATATCACCAACTGCGCTCCGGTCGGTTCATGTACCGACCGCGTGGTGCTCATGACACGCTCGGAGAAGCAGACGATCGTCGTGCGAATACCCTGGAGCTTCAGCGCATCGATGTACCCGAACAACCATCCACCCGTCATTCTCGAAGAGAACTCTCCTAGTGAGACCCCGATGCCGTCGAGGAAGTCCTCCACCACGTCGCCCCACGGCAGCAACGCCACGGCAGGCAGCACAGCTGGAGTGGGGGGCTGCGACGACGCATGCGATCGTCTGGGAGCCGTCGTCATCGTGCCGCCATCGGCTTTCGCCACACCGAAACGGTCTCTGTTCCACGGCTGGTCGGGCGATGGAGCAGGTAGCTCACCCAGGTGAGCGGCCAGAGTGCGAGGCACACCGCTCGGCGCACCCGGCGGGGGGCTCGGGAGAACGCGACGTCGTGGCAGAGCACGGTCAGGGGGGAGATGAACGTCGACGTCCGCTCGCAGGGCAACCCGATGAGCGCGCTGAGCTCCTCCAGCGAGTACCCACGCCTGACATGCCCCCACTCCGCAAACATCTCGGCTTCAGTCGGACAGATCGGCGCCATGAACCGGTAGTACGGGAACCGCCAGCGCTCATTGGGCGTGCTGACGAGCAGGTGGCCTCCCGGCTTTAGCACGCGAAGCGCCTCCAGCACAGCGCGTTCGTGATCCGGAACGTGCTCGAGCACGTCGAACATCGTGACGGCATCGAAGGCGCCGTCCTCGAATTCCAGCCTGGTGGCGTCGCCGCAGACGAAGCGAACGCCGTCCTGACGGTTGCACGGCGCGTCAGCGAACGACGCATCCATGTCCAGGTTGGTCACGCTCGTCGACGGATACAGAAGACGGGTGAGGCCGCTGCGTCCTCCGCCGACCTCCAGCACCTTGTCGAGCGGCGTTTCGGGCGCGATTCGATGGATGGCGCGCATCTTCTCGCGATAGAAAAAGCCGAGCGTCAGCGGCGACTCGAACGGGTTGAGGCCGAGGAAGGCCGACAACGGCCGCTTGCCACCCCGAGCCGTCCCGCGTCGCACATGCAGCGCCCTTGCGTGCGCGGGACGCGTCCGGTGACGCAGGTAGTATCCGTAGCCGGCGAGGGCGCCGAGGACCTGCGGGGAAATCGGTTGCGAGGCGGGCCTGTCCTTCGGGCGATAAACCAGGCGGCCGATCCGCTGTTTCATGGAGCGCCGAGCGATGTTCAGCAGGTACCAAGGTAGAGCGAGACACGCGCGGTAAACGTTCCCCCAGTGCCGGTACCGCTCGAACTGGCAGAACAGGGCCGTGACGTGTCCGCGCATGTAGCTGTACATCTGACTCGAAAGGTCCTCCCACTCGGTGCGATGATGGTGGAACACGACCGCGTCCGGCCAGTAGCGGCACCGATAACCCTCTGCCAGCAGCCGGTACCACAGCTCCGAGTCCTCGCTGCATCCGGACGCTCCCGCACCCAACCGCTCGTCGAAGAATCCCACGAGATCGAAGACCTCACGTCGGAACGCCATGTTGGCTCCGGCGCCGAGCCGCCAAACGGGGACCCCAACAGACTTCGTCGCTTCGAAGAACGTCTCATCGAAGTCCACCGCGCGATAGCCCCAGCTCCACCCGAGCGGATCGCTCTGGAAGACATGCTGAGCCGGCGTGTCGAGCGCGGCGGGGAGCACGAGGCCCGTGAGGGCCATAACGCTCTCACCATGGTCAGCATGGAACCCCGCCCGGATCGCCTTCACCCAGCCCTCGTGAACGACGACGTCATCGTCGGTGAACGTGACGATCGAGCCGGTCGTGTGGAGGAGGCCCGTGTTGCGCGCGACGCTCAACCCTGCCCGCGGCTCGGGGACGTAGCGGACCTCGGGAAAGCGCGACACGATTGGCTCGGTCGCTCCGGACGACGGGTCGTTGTCGACGACGAGAATCTCGTGCGGCACGAGCGAGAGTGTCCGGATGGACGAGAGGCACTTTTCGAGGTGGTCTGGCCGGTTCCTGGTGCAGACCACAATCGAGATCCGCGCGGATTCCACATCCGGCGTGTTGCGGCCCGCCGTACGGGAGAGCGTTTCGAGCGGATTGTTCAACGCGAGCAGTCGTTCGAGGTCGGGAGCAGCGCTCCTCAGGACCCGGTGCGCGACGTCGGGAGCCACAATCGAGCACATCGTAACGGCGAGCTGTGCAGATGGTATGGGGAGGAGAGAAGCCGGGATCGAAAGCTGGCCGAGCGGGGCGCGATCGCACCAGAACACCACGAACAGGCCGCCGATGGCCGCGTCCGCAGGAAGATCGGGCAGAGGATCCCGAATCGTGAGGTGGAGGACCTTCCACGGGAGGAAGGTCTTCTGCCGTCGGGCCAGACCGAGCAATCGTCGTCTTAGCGATCGAGGCCTCACGATGATTCGGGCCACTCCTTGGACTCGCCCGAGCCAGAAGCTCGTCTGGATGCGCAAGTCGGCCGCCGTTCTCTTCCCGCGGGCCACGGACGCTGTCAACCGAAATAGCGCGAACAGATCGCTTGCGATTCGCCGCGCTGCCGTCCGGACCCACGCGGTTCGCGACCCTTCCATGGCCATGGCATCAGCCATCGCCTGACTGACGCCCAGACTACGGTTGATATCGGACAGGTACTGTAGCGACATGCGGCTAACTGGAATTCGATGGCGAAGCTCGCACTCCGGGACGTACCAAAGCTCGTAGCCGGCAGCGGCGATCCGAAGGACGATTTCGACGTCGCCGCCTGAGACGAGCCGCTTCCCGACGCGATCGGGCAGGACTGGCGCCTCCGACCAGCCGCACGCCGAGAGGCCGGACCTGCTTACGACCAGACCGGCGCCGGCGAGGAAAGGCACCTTCGTCCGGTCCTTGCCGTGATTCTGCTCCGCAAAGGAGTAGCCGTACGCCCGCACGTAGCCCGGCGGCTCGCTCTCGAAATCCAGGGTTACCTTGCCGCCGAACGCTCCGACATGTGCGTGGCTTTCGATGAACGCCAGGGCCCGAGCAATCCAGTGCGGCTCGAGGATGCAGTCGTCGTCCACGAATGCGATCCAAGCCGCCAAGCAGCTGCGCACTCCGCGCAGTCGCGCCGGAGTCAATCCCTGCGTATGTTCCCGCACCGATCGAAGGCCGGGGATCCTCGCGGCCGCCTTGTGCTGCTCGATCACCTCCTGGGTCTCGTCGGTGCAGTTGTTGTCTACGACGAGGCAGCTCCAGGAACCATCCGGAACGGCGTGCTGGCGCGCGAGAGCGCTGAGCGCCTGGTCCAGCATCTGGGCGTTGTTGTAGGTGCAGATCACCACTTCGAGCGCCGAGAGTCCACTGGCGGTCAAGGGACCTGCCTGCGGATTTCGTCGACGCGGCGCCGCGAGCGTGCGTAGCCGCCCAGCAGGCCGACGACGCCTCCCCAGAGCTCGCCGATCAGCAGGGATGGTGGAATATGCTCTTGCCGGCGCAAGCGCCTTTTCAGATGGCGAAGAAGACCACGTGTGTGGTACCAGAACCACCACACGATCAGCCGGGTAACGTTGACGCGGCGCTCCGGATCGGTCCAGAAGCACTTCGTCAGGTAGCACATGAACCCGAGGCCCCAGCTTCGCCGGTATTGCCGGCTCAACTCGTCCATGTCGCGGCGATGCTCGTGAAATACCATGAACCTCGGCTCATACACGAGTGGGTAGCCCGCCCGGATGATCCTGTAAAAGATGTCGAGATCGCCGCCCCCCGGTACATCGGCGCCGGTGTCGAGCGCCTCGTCGAAGCCGCCGAGCGCTTCGAGGACGCGCGTCCTGAACGCCATGTTCGCCCCGGCTCCGAAATTGCCCGCGCCACCGGGATACATGGTGTCTCCGGGGAACACCGGCCCGAAGCGAATCCGCTCGAACCCGCGTCGAAAGCCGCCACGCTTTTCGAAGATGATCTGCGCGTCGGTCTCGAGCTCCATGGGCAGGACCTGGCCCGTGAAGGCCGCTGCGTCGGGGTTCGAGCTCCACGCCGCGCCCAACCCTTCAAACCATCCGCGATCCGGGATCACGTCATCGTCGAGGAACGCCAGAATCTCGCCACGGGCTTCTTTCACGGCGCGGTTGCGCGCAAAGTTCAGTCCCGCGCGCGGCTCGCGGACATAGCGTACCGCCGGATAGCGCCGTGCGACCTCGCACGTTCGATCGTCCGAGGGCGCGTTGTCGACGACGAGTACGTCTGGCGTCGGGATGTCGCGCGGCAGACTCGCGATTCGCTCGACGAGCGAGTTCAGGAGCCGGGTCACGCCACGCGGTCGATCCCTTGTGCAGATGGCAATCGTGACAGACGGCGCGGCGCAGCCGGCAGGGGCCGCCAACTCTTCACGAATGGCTTCGGCAATGATTCTCGCCCCCGCTTCGGCGGCGATCTTCTGCGCCAGCGCGGTGGCTGTGATGCAACCCTCGCCGTTGGTCGCCTGCATCCAGAATGCGACAGGAACGCTCTTCCGCCGGACCAG
The DNA here is from genome assembly GCA_963782595.1 of Vicinamibacterales bacterium. Classification (GTDB taxonomy): domain Bacteria; phylum Acidobacteriota; class Vicinamibacteria; order Vicinamibacterales; family JAMQPK01; genus JAMQPK01. The sequence goes on from CAWAKJ010000002.1 coordinate 307,103, forward strand.
GATCGCGGCTCCGCCATCCTCAGACGATAGAGGCAGGTCCTTCAACGCGACGGTGACCTCGAGGTCGAACATTGCATAGCGCATCACTCACCCTCGGCGGCCGCAGCAATCGCCGAGCGATGTTGCAGGCTGTACAGCCTGGTAAACAGGCCTCCGGCCGTCACCAGCTCCCGCAGTGTGCCGCGTTCGGATACGCAGCCCTTCTCTAGGACGATGATCTGGTCTGCCTGCTCGATCGTGGCCAGGCGGTGGGCGATCATGATCACCGTCCGTCCGCCCTTGAGCGTGGCCAGCGTCTCCTGAATCCAGTGCTCGGAGATGCTGTCCAGCGCGTTGGTCGCCTCGTCCAGGATCAGGATGCGTGGATTGCGGATGATTGCCCGCGCCACCGAGATTCGCTGCTGCTGACCGCCGGAGAGACGCACGCTGCGATCGCCGAGCACAGTGTCGTACTTGTCCGGAAGGCGCTCGATGAAGTCGTGCGCATCGGCCTTCCTCGCCGCGTCGACAATCTCGTCGTGGCGCGCGTCGAGCCGCCCGTAGGCGATGTTGTCGCGCACGGTCGCGTTGAAGAGGTATCCGTCCTGGCTCACGACCGCAATCTGGCGACGCCAGGAGTCGAGATCGAACTCACGCAGGTTCCGGCCGTTCGTGAGGATCAGTCCGTCGGTCGGGTCGTAGAAGCGAAGGATCAGTTTGATGACCGTGGATTTCCCGCCGCCCGACGGCCCGACAAACGCCGTCGTCTTCCCTATGGGAATCGTGAACGACGCTCGCGTCAACGCCGGCTCGTCTCGGGGATCGTACCGGAACGATACCTTGTCGAAAACGATTCCGTCGTCGACTCCGGGATGGACGATCTGGCCCGATTTGACGGACTCCTTGTCCTCGACGTCGAGCAGCGACACGACCGCTTCCACCGAAGAGGCCAGCGCGTCGAGGTGCACGCGCGACGCTTCGAGGTCCTTGACCCGCGGCTGCAGGCGGTAGAGGACGAAGACGAAGACGAGCAGGATCGGGATGTCGGTCGCGCCGCGCGACGTAGCGAACAGAATGGCCAGGAGGAGGGCCGCCACGAGGACTTCGTGGACCGGATGCACGGCCTCCTGCACGAACCCCATTCGAAGGATCACGCGCCGCAGCCTATCGGATGCGCGATCGAACCGACCCCGCTCGTAATCCTCTCGGCCGTAGGCGCGAATGACGCGCATGCCGTCGATCCCTTCGACCATCCGGTGCGCCAGCTCGGCGTTGCTCGTGGTCATCTTCGCTCCCAGCTCGCGAACGCCCTTCGTGAACAGGCGGACAGTGGCCGAGACGAGCACGATGCCGACCGCGACGAGAAGCGTGAGCCTCCACGACATCAGCAGCAGGAGCGCGACGTACACAGCAACGGTGCTGGTCGTGACGAACAGGTGCACGAGGATCTTGAGCGCCTCGCTGGTGCGCCAGGTGTCGGACGCGAGCACGTTCAGGAGACGGCCCGAGCGGTCCCGCTCGATGGCCCCGAAGCTGATGGTCAGCAGCTGCCCGAAGATGCGCCGCCGGAGGTGGTGCGCGATGTTCCCGTCGATCCATGTGAACAGCACACCGTGGAGGTAGGAGAGGAGCGCAGTGGCCAGGACGACCGTAAAGAGGGTGACAATAATGACCGACAGTCGGTGGTCCGGGGCGACATGTTGGAAGAGCGCGTCCATTCTCGCGGCCAGCCACCCACCCTGAAGAGGAGACTGGGCGCCTGCGCCCAACCCGTGGAGCAACGGGATGAACAGGCCGATACCGAAGCCTTCGGAGAGAGACTGCACCAAGCCCAGCAGGATGATCGCCGGGAACGCCCACGTATGGAGGCGGAGCATCGGCAGCAGGCTCCGTATCGTGTTCGTCTGAGGCATCGGAATCGGAACGCCCGGTCCAGGCGGAATTTGCTCTGTCACAGCAAGTGCAAGCGGCTCGCCCACTCGCCCTGTTACTCTACCCCAGGGCTTGCCTCGAAAGGCTCGAAACCGCGGTTGAACCGTGGAGGACCTGTACCTCTGGGATGTGGAGTCCATCGTCTCAATAAGATCAGATTTCGCGGCAGTTCGAGCGGCACCTCTGCGCACGAAAAGGCAGTCATCCGACGGGGCACGCTTGAATCGACGTCAATTTATTGCGTGGAAAGTCACTTAGACCTGATAAGGCCCGGCCAGGCGACCGCCGACGTAAACTCAAAATTCAGATGGTTGCGAGCCCCCGCAACCATCTTGCACACTTCGCTCTCAGTCTCAAGGCACTTGTTCTTATAGCTATCGCCAATCGGCGCATCTTCCGCCGATCGACGTGGCGCCGCCCGTTACTTCTTGGCGGCGGAACACCGCCCTTCAATTTTTTTCACGGCCGACACGCGAATCCGCTGGGCGCCGTCCCTGGCGGACGGCTGTCCCGGACGGTTGTCCCCGAGGGGCGGCACGACCGTCCCGCTCACCTCCACCCGTTGTCCTTCGAGTTTGGCGAACTCGGCCTCATGTCCGGAGAGCGAATAGGACGTTGGCTTGGTGTCATTCGCGCCGGCCAACCGCGCGTCGAGCAATTGGTAGACACCGGTGGGATCCGGATTGTTGGCTTCCTGAGACACGGTCTCCGGCGTGGCAGTGGCGCCCGCTTTCGGCGCCAGAGAGCCGTCGCGTTGAACCTGCGCCACACATCCCTGAATCGTCGGCGTGGAATTGACAGGAAGGTTCTTATCAACGGTAGCTTGAGCGTTCACGAGTGTTACCCCAGCGATCAACACCACGGCGGAAAACGACACGATTTTGAACATCAGACGCTCCTGCCTTCCCCAGGCCTGCAACAGACGCGCCAGCCTCGTCTAGTAACTGACCGTCCGCGTTCTGCGAGGTGGTCTTGTGTCCGCTGATGAGCGAGACTACAACAATTCATGCAGGCTTATCCGCGTACGACGGCGGAGATCGCTATCGAAAGCGGTTCCGCAGTGACATTGGCGAAGACCATCAGCAAGGCCACCTGGCGTCTCGTGCCCTTCCTGCTGCTGATGTACATCCTCGCGTTCCTCGATCGCGCGAACGTCGGATTTGCGAAGCAGGCATTCCAGCTCGACACCGGGCTCAGCGAGGCGGCCTACGCCTTCGGCGCCGGCGTGTTCTTCGCGGGCTATGCGCTCCTCGAGGTGCCGAGCAACCTCATCATGCACAAGGTGGGCGCCCGCATCTGGATGGCCCGCATCATGGTGACCTGGGGTCTCGTCTCGGCGGCCATGATGTTCGCTCATACCGCGACGACGTTCTACGTGCTCCGCCTGCTTCTGGGAATCGCGGAAGCGGGATTCTTCCCTGGAGTCATTCTGTACCTGACGTACTGGTTCCCGTCGTACGCGCGCGGCAAAGTCATGGGGCTTTTCTACTTCGGGGCGCCGCTGGCGTTCATTCTCGGCAGCCCCATGTCGGGCGTCTTGCTCGAAATGGATGGCGTGCTGGACCTGAAGGGATGGCAATGGATGTTCATGGTGGAAGGCCTGCTCGCAGCGGCGATCGGGATCTGGGCCTACTTCTATATTGACGACAAGCCGTCCGATGCGTCGTGGCTCGACGCCGAGGAGAAGCACGTGTTGAACGCGGCCGTCGCAGCGGAGGATCAGGGCAAACGCGGCCACGGTCCCCACGGCGTGGCCGCAGCGCTCAGCAATCCGGGTGTCCTCTACCTCAGCGCGATCTATTTCCTCATCCAGGTCGCAGTCTACGGCGTCGTGTTCTATCTGCCAACCCAGGTGGCGCAACTCCTCGGTAAGAAAGTCGGACTCGAGGTGGGCCTCGTGACGGCGATTCCGTGGATCTGCGCGTTGATCGCCGCGTACCTGATCCCACGCTACTCGGACCGGACCGGCGAGCGCCGCTGGACCGCCGCATGCACGCTCGCGGTCGCTGGTGCAGGCATTGCGGTGTCGGCTGCGGCGAGCCAGAGTCCGCTGGTGGCGCTCGTCGCGTTGTGCTTCGCGGCGTCCGGCTTCATTGCTGTTCAGCCGCTGTTCTGGACGTTCCCGACCGGCTACTTGTCGGGAGCTGCGGCAGCGGGCGGCATCGCGCTGGTGAATTCTTTTGGCGCGGCGGGCGGCTTTACTGGACCGATCGTCAGGACATGGGCGGAGCAGTCGTTCGGCTGGCCGCTCGCCGGCCTGTATGTGCTCGGGTTCGCGGCCGTCATCGGCGCCATTCTGATTGCGATGGTCGGCGTGATGCTGCCCGGCCTCGACATGGATAATCGGCGGAGTATACGACCATGAGCATGCCCACCATCAGATACGTTCGTGCCTTTATCCTCCGTGGCGGCGGTGCCGACTACCACGACCAGCCCGGCGGACATTGGATCGACGACCACATCGCCACGCCGATGAGCAAGTACGAGGACTACCGCCAGAGTCGTCAGAGCTTCGGCCTCAACGTGCTCGGCACGCTGGTGGTCGAGATCGAGGCGAGCGACGGCACGGTCGGCTTCGCGGTCACAACCGGCGGTGAGCTGGGCTGCTGGATTATTGAAAAGCACCTGGCGCGGTTCATCGAGGGTGCCCGGGTCACGGACATCGAGAAGATCTGGGACCAGATGTTCAACGCCACGCTGTACTACGGCCGCAAGGGGATCGTCATCAACACGATCTCAGGCGTCGACCTGGCGCTCTGGGACTTGTTGGCAAAAGTCCGCAAAGAGCCGGTGCACGCACTGCTGGGCGGCCCGGTGCGCGACGAACTGACGTTTTATGCGACTGGCGCTCGACCCGACCTCGCCAAGCAGATGGGTTTCATCGGCGGCAAGCTGCCGCTGCACCATGGGCCGGCCGAGCGGGAAGAAGGACTGAAGAAGAATCTCGACCTGCTCAGCAACATGCGCAGCAGGGTCGGCGACGACTTCTGGCTGATGTACGACTGCTGGATGAGCCTTGACGTGGATTACGCCACCCGTCTGGCACGCTCGGCGCGCGAAGAGTACGGCCTGAAGTGGATTGAGGAGGCCCTGCCACCCGATGACTACTGGGGTTACGCGGAACTGCGCCGGAACGTGCCGCGGGGATTGCTGGTCACCACCGGCGAGCACGAGGCCACCCGCTGGGGCTTTCGCATGCTGCTCGAGATGGAATGCTGCGACATCCTGCAGCCCGACGTCGGCTGGTGCGGCGGCATCACCGAGCTGCTGAAGATCTCCGCGCTGGCGGATGCTCATGGTCGCCTGGTGGTGCCGCACGGCTCGTCGGTCTACAGCTATCATTTCGTGATCACGCGCCACAATAGCCCGTTCGCCGAGTTCCTGATGATGGCGCCCGGAGCCGACACGGTGGTGCCGATGTTCAGTCCGCAGCTGCTCGACGAGCCGGTGCCCGTCAACGGCCGCATGAAAGCCTCCGCCCTCGACGCTCCGGGCTTCGGCGTGCGGCTCAACCCGGAGTGCAAGCTGCACCGTCCTTATCCACGCTAGATTGTACGTAGTGTCCGCCTTCCGCCTTCGCTGAAGCTACGGCGGACCACCGTAGCCTTGGCGGAGGTGGTCAGGCGGACCGAGCGAGTCCGGCTAAAGCCGGACACTACGTGAAGAGCCAACAATGAAGATATTCGAGGGCCGATTTGCCGGCCGCACCGCTGTTGTTACTGGGGGAGCATCCGGCCTTGGCCGCGACGTCGCGCGGCGGATCGTGGCGGAAGGGGGACGCGTGTCGATCTGGGATGTCAACGTCGATCTCGTTGCCGACGCGCCGAACGCGATTGGCGCGAGCCACGTGGCCATTCTCGACGTTGCCGACTATCGCGCTGTCTCAGAGGCGGCTGTGTCGGCGCACAAGGCGCTCGGCCACATCGACGTGCTGGTGAACAGCGCAGGCATCACCGGCGCGACAGTGCCGCTGCATGAATTCCCTGTAGAGAACTGGACTCGCGTCATTGACGTCAATCTCCACGGCACCTTCTACTGTTGCCGTGCGGTTGTCCCATTCATGCTTGCCTCAGGATACGGCCGCGTGGTGAACATCGCGTCGGTCGCCGGAAAGGAAGGAAATCCCAACGCGTCCGCCTATTCGGCGTCGAAAGCGGGGGTGATTGGTCTGACCAAGTCGCTCGGAAAGGAACTCGCCACCAAGGGGGTGCTCGTCAACTGCATCACGCCCGCGACGTTTCAGAGCCCGATTCTGGAACAGCTGCCGGAAAGTCAGGTGGAATACATGCGTTCGCGGATCCCGATGGGCCGGCTTGGCGAGATCCGCGAGACGACTGCGATGGTGTGCTGGCTCGCCAGCGACGAGTGTTCGTTCTCGACGGCGGCAACCTTCGACACATCGGGCGGGCGGACGACGTACTAACGCGAACAGTGATTCTTTGCCCGGCGATAGATCCTGTGGCAGCCGCTGCAGGACTCGGCCCGCAGAACGCGCTGCAACAGCATAAAGCAGCGGTAAGGAGGAAAAAGAGCACTCGGGTTTAAGTCTTAGACAGCAGGAACGTTATAGACAAAGCCGCAATATCAAAAAACTAGCTTGAACTCGTTTCCGTTTCCTCATAACCCAAAGGTCGGGGGTTCAAATCCCCCCCCCGCAAATCCCACTTTCTAAACTACTAAAAACCAAGAGCTTGCAGGGCGTCCCTGACTGGGACTCGATTTGAACCCCTCAGCCGCGTAACACGCAGCTCACACCAAGCTTGTTGGTGCACTGTGCCAGAAGAGCAGCCGCTTTAAGTCTAAAGAAGATGAGGAGTGGTTGGCGCTTCTGTGGGGCGCGCCTTTCTAATGATTCGCGAAGGTGTCCAACCGAGGGCGTAACACACACAATGTAGCGTCCAAGATGCCCTGCTTGGCTAGCAGCGTCGGCATAACGATCCACGTGGCGTTGGCTGACGCGTTTCACGGGGATGTTATCGCGGGCCCATCGGCCATCGGCATCGCAGCGCACGGTGCAGGCGCAGCTCAGTGTCCGTCGCGCACGTCAGCGGGTAGACGTCTGCGAGCGTCAGCCCAACGGTCTGTCGCCTACCGCTGTCGTCGCCCTGAGCAATTTCTGGCGGCGGGCGATCCACCGAACCGCACCTGCCACGCCGTTGTAAGACGTAACAAGATGTAACAGCCGGGTGCTGTCCGATCCCTTAGAGTTGCATTCCGGGTGGACAGCAGCAAAGGCACTTTGTCGGGCACCCGTCCATGCATTCGAGAAGAACGAGACAATGCCGAGTATTGGCTCGCCTCACGCTTGTCAGCAATTCACCACCGGTGACCAAGGCCGTTCCGATTCGCGTCCGCTGACCCAGGCTATCCACAACAAGATGGTTCAGCGCTCACACATCTCGAGGAGTATTTCAGATGACCAATGACAACCAGAGCAGGCGAGGGTTTATCAAGGAAGCCGGATTGGCAACGGGGGCAGTGCTGGGAACGTCGATCTTTCAGTCAGAATCAGCGGCCGCACAGAGTGGCGCCGGCAAACCATCCGCAGCTGGCGAAGTGACCGAGATGAGTAAAGGCGCCCGCCTCCGAGCGGCCATTGCGAGCGGCGAACCTCTCGTGCTGCCGGTTGTCGAAAGCATCTTGCTGACGCGGCTGACCGAGATGGAAGGCTTCAAGGGCGGGTTCCTGGGTGGTAGCGGCATCGCGGCGCGAAATGCCCTGCCCAACACCAGCATTCAAACCCTGCAGGAGGTCATCGACTACGAAGTCGACATCATGTCCAACACGGATCTCCCATTCGTGGTGGACGGTGAGGATGGGGGTGGAAGCCCGATTGTGACTTACCGCACGACGCAGCAGCTCGAGCGCGGCGGCGCTGGCTGCATCATGATCGAGGATACAAGTGGTCCCGAGAGTGCGTATGCCGGCAAAGGCGCCGCGCTCGCACCGATCCCTGTGATGGTGGGTCGAATCAACGCGGCACTCGACGCGCGTAGAGACCAGACGATGATGATCATGGCGCGCATCCATCGGCCCGCGAAGGGGTACTCGGAGCAGGAAACGATGGACCTGGCGGGCCGGCTTGCGGATGCTGGCTGCGACGCGTTTTACCTAACGGGGTTCAGCCTCGATCAGCAACAGAAGGCTAAGGCGGTACTTAAGAAGCCGTTGATGGTCGGCTCGGGCGGCCCAGCGGCCGAGTGGCATTCAAAGGGCGTTGACATGGCGTACTACCACATCGACTCGATCGGTGTGGGCGCGATGTATATGGCGCTGAAGGAACTGAAAGCAACCGGGAAATTCACGGAGGCCGCGAAGATGAACCTTCCGCGGGACATCAGCAACCGGGTTATTCGCCAACAGGACTGGCTTGCCCGCGCCAAGAAGTATGGCGTGGTCGACTAAACATAGGCGGATGACGGCCAGGGCCGCTGTAACAAAATGTAACATTTGGCCTCTGTTGGCGGCGCCCCGTCTATAAGCGCAAAACAAGATGTAACAGCGAGCTCTATCCGGGTCTTGTACAATCACTTGCACAGATTTCACCGTTTCAGGCGCCAGGGCGTTGGTTGCCGTTTGCGCGATCTGCTTAAGTTACGAGTCGAGGTAGAAAAGAATGAAGGCTCGGTTCGCGTCGATGCCTGTTCTTCACGTGGCTTTATGGGCTCTTGTTGCGGTCCATGTGAGTCACGCGTCTGCCCAGGGCCAGCGCCGCTCTACGGAACAGGTCCCCTCAGGCACATCGGTCTCGACTGCTCGTGTGGAACTCCGCTCCACCTTGGACAAGTACTGCGTGTCCTGCCACAACGATCGGCTGAAGACGGCTAACCTCTCGCTTCAGAGCGGCGACGTCGATCTCGTGGGAGCTCCCCCGGATGTATGGGAGAAGGTTGCGCGTAAGCTCCGAACTCAGGAGATGCCGCCACCCGGCAGGCCACGCCCGGACGCATCGACCTACGGCGCGCTTGCCACACAACTGGAGACTGCGCTCGACAAAGCGAGCGCGGCCAATCCCAACCCCGGTCGCGTGGCGGTTCATCGTTTGAATCGAGCTGAGTACACAAACGCCGTACGTGATCTCCTGGGGCTTGAAGTGGATGGTCGAGCCCTGCTTCCTGATGATTCGAATCAGGAGAGCTTTCACAATATCGCCAGCGTACTCTCTGTTTCACCGGCACTGCTCGAACGCTATCTGTTGGCCGCCGCACAGGTCAGTCGTCTCGCGGTCGGGAGCGCCGCGCGGGCTGCGATGACCGATACGTATCGCGTTCCGAAAGCGTTGGTTCAAGATCAACGGACGCGCGACGATCTCCCCTTCGGTTCCCAAGGCGGTACGGTGATTCGCCACAACTTTCCGGTTGACGGCGAGTACACCCTGAAGGTACTGCTGCGACGACAGTTGTACTACTACATCATCGGGATGGGCGATCCGCACCAGATTGAAATCCGTCTGGATGGCACGTTACTCAAGCGATTTGACATCGGCGGGGAAGCGAAGGGCAGGGCGGCGGCCGAGAGCTTCATTGGACAGAATCTGGGCGATCCCGAATGGGAGTTCTACATGCAGAACGCCGATGCCGGGCTGGAGGTGCGCGTCCCGGTGAAGGCGGGGGCTCGAGACGTGACCGTCTCGTTCGTCAAGCAGTACTACGAAACGACAGGAATCCTCCGGCCGGCTGAACGTGGCTTTGCACGCTCCGTTGACGAGTTGTATCACGGCCATCCGGCCGTCGACACGATCTTGATTAGTGGACCGTATGCAGCCGTCGGTCCCGGCGATACGCCGAGCCGTCGCCGGGTGTTCACATGCCTTCCAAAGGATCGTGCTTCCGAAGCGCCCTGCGCGAAGCAGATTCTCTCGAACCTGGCTCGTCGGGCGTATCGTCGTCCCGCTACTGAGAAAGACATCGAGCGCTTGCTCGGCTTCTATGAGGCCGGCCGGGCTGAAGGCGGATTCGAGGCCGGCATCCAACGAGGTGTCGAACGAATCCTGGCGGCGCCGAGTTTCATTTTCCGCATCGAGGAGGAGGCCGTTGGTAAGGGGCCTGGGGCGGTCTATCGCCTGAACGACCTCGCGCTCGCGTCGCGATTGTCATTCTTTCTCTGGAGCAGCATCCCGGACGACGAGCTCCTGGACGTGGCGATCCGAGGAAAGCTGAGCGAACCGGCGACCCTGGCCAAGCAGGTTCGACGCATGTTGGACGATCCGCGTTCAGTGGCCCTGGTAGAGAACTTCGCCACACAGTGGCTGTCGCTGGGCAAGCTGGCGGGTATCGTGCCGGATGTCGATGCCTACCCGGAATTCGATGAGAACCTGAGAGCGGCCATGCTGCAGGAACACCGGCTGTTCATGGAAAGCCAGCTGCGCGGCGATCTCAGCGTGACGGATTTGGTGACGGCGAACTACTCGTTCATCAACGAACGTCTGGCGAGACATTACGGAATTCCAAATATCTACGGCGACCACTTCCGTCGAGTGACATTCGATGATGGGAAGCGTGGCGGTCTCCTCGGTCAGGCCGGTATCCTGGCAGTGACGTCGTATCCCAACAGAACGTCACCGGTGCTCCGGGGCAAGTGGGTCCTGGCCAACCTGCTCGGCTCGCCCCCACCGCCGCCGCCTGCGGAGGTGCCCGCACTGAAAGACGCTGGTGAGGAGGGTCAACCACGGTCGATTCGTGACCGCATGGAAGCGCATCGGAGGAATCCCGCCTGCGCCTCGTGTCACGCGCGTATGGATCCCCTCGGGTTCTCGCTCGAGAATTATGACGCGCTCGGGAAATGGCGGAGCGAGAGTGATGGCGTTCCTGTCGACGTCGCGGCGAGCCTCCCCGATGGCTTCCGGTTCGAAGGCCCGAAGGGGCTGCGGGCGCTTCTCGTCGGCCATTCAGAGGACTTTGTCCGTACCTTCACCGAACGGCTCTTGAGTTACGCGCTTGGGCGTGTTCTCGAATCCTCCGATCAACCCGCGATCAGGCAGATCGCCAGGGAAGCGGCGGCTCAAGACAATCGGTGGTCGGCGCTGATCATGGCGATTGTGAGAAGCACTCCCTTTACCCACGCGATTGTCCAGGACGTTGACTCGGACGCGCGTCAACGACGAATCGTTCAACGAAATTGATGTCGAGCTAGCGTTGCCGGATAACCGACAGGAGACTTGCCGATGATTATTACCAAGAGGTCGATTTCGCGTCGCACTGTGTTGCGCGGCATGGGTGTCACGTTGGCATTGCCGCTGCTCGACGGGATGGTGCCGGCATTGACGGCGTCGGAAAAGTCCGCGGCGAAGGCCGTCAATCGTTTCGGCGCGGTATACGTTCCCAACGGCATGATGATGAAGGATTGGGTGCCGGCGGCGGAAGGCGCGGCTTTCGAGTTCAAGTCCTCGATGACCAGCCTGGAGCCCTTCCGCGACCACGTGCTCGTGCTGAGCAATCTCAACTGTGTTCCGATGGCCGGCCGCCCCGGAGGTACGCACGCCAAGGCTTCCACACGCTTTCTCACGGACGTCTCACCGCCGACCAGCGAGTCCCTCATCGATGCAGGTATTTCCGTGGATCAAATCCTCGCGCAGGAAACGGGGAAGTACACCCAGCTGGCGTCTCTTGAACTCGGAATCGAATCGAGCGACATGGCCGGTGCCTGTGACACCGGTTTCGCCTGCCCGTACACCAACACGATCTCGTGGCGCAGCGCCAACACGCCACTGCCCACAGAAAACAACCCGCGCGTGATCTTCGAGCGGCTGTTCGGCGATAGCGGCAGTACAGATCCAAAGACGCGGCTCGCCCGCCTCCGTCAACAGCGCAGCATTCTGGATTCCATGACCGAGGAGGTCTCCGACTTCCGGACCAGGCTCTCCCCGGCTGACAGAAGCAAACTGGTCGAGTATCTCGAGGCCATCCGCGATGTGGAACGCCGTATCGAGAAGGCGGAAGCACAGAGGGATCAGCAGTTGCCGACCATCGACCACCCGGCTGGCATACCAGGAACCTACGAGGAACATGTCAAGTTGATGTTCGACCTGCAGGTGTTGGCCTATCAAACCGACATGACGCGGGTCATCACGATGATGATTGGACGCGAACAGAGCGGCATGACCTATCCGCAGATCGGCGTGCCCGACTCTCATCACCCGATCTCGCACCACCAGGGCAATGTGGAAAAAATTGCGAGTCTGTCAAAAATCAATGCCTATCACGTCAGCCTCTTCTCATACCTGATCGAGAAGCTTCGGGTAACGCCCGATGGTGATGGGACGTTGCTGGACCACATCACGATGCTCTACGGCTGCGGCATCGCCGACAGCAACTCGCATTCTCCGCTCGATATTCCACTGCTGTTGGTGGGTGGTGGCGTGGGCCGCATAAAAGGTGGACGTCATATCCGGTATGGAAAGGACACGCCGCTGGCGAATCTACACCTGACGTTGATCGATCAGTTCGGTGTGCACGTGGATCGGATTGGGGACAGCACCGGACGGGTGGACGATCGACAGTTGTCTCTGGGCTAGGCAGTTGTTTCGGCCGCGACCGGGGGCATCGCGTGGCTGCTCTGTCGCGGTGCGTGGTTCCCTTGCGCTGGCTTCATTCTGGAGACAACGAGGATGCAATTGAAGGTGAAGGGCGTGGCTGGATGCTGGATCGTCGCATTGGCCTCTGTCGCGAGTCTGGCAGCCGTCCGTGATACGCGTCTGATTGACGCCGTCAAAGATAGCAAGGTCAAGACAGTGCAGGCGCTGATACGAGCGCGCGTCGACGTGAATGCGCCCGCTGCCGACGGCGCTACCGCCTTGCACTGGGCGGTGCACAGGGACAATCTGACCACTGCGGATCTCTTGATGCGCGCTGGCGCCCGCCCGAATGTCACGAACGATCTGGGCGTGACACCGCTGCACCTGGCTTGCACGAATCGCAGCGCGGCGATGGTCAGCAGACTGTTGACCGCCGGAGCGAATCCCAACGCGACACTGCCACGTGGTGAGACCGTGCTCATGGAATGCGCGCGCACGGGAAATGCGGACGCCGTGGCGGCCCTGCTCAGGGCGGGCGCTCGTGTGAACGAGGCAGAGAAGGTCAACCAGCAGACAGCGCTGATGTGGGCAGTGGCCCAGCAGCATCCGAAGGTGGTTCAGGTCTTACTCGAAGGTGGGGCGGACATTCGCGCTCGTTCGCGTACATATCCGCAGATTGTTGAAACCGGTAACAGGGGAGGAAGCGGCGACGTATCAACTGTTCTTCGGGGAGGCAGCACGCCCCTGCTTTTTGCGGCGAGAGTGGGCGACGTCGAGTCCGCCAGGCTGCTGCTCGCATCCGGCGCGGATGTGAACGATGCGCTGCCGGACGGTGCGAGTGCCTTGGTAGTGGCTGCCCACAGCGGCCACGGAGCCCTCGGTGCGCTGCTACTCGAAAAAGGCGCCAATCCGAACGCCGCAGAGGCCGGTTACAGCGCCCTTCACGCCGCAATCGACAGGAGCGACCTGTCGCTGGTGCAGGCGCTTCTGCGTCATGGCGCGAATCCGGACATTCGTCTGGCGAAGGGCACTCCGGCGAGGCGCGACAGCAATGACTTTCAACTCGCCTCACGGCTGATCGGCTCGACGGCATATCTATTGGCTGCGAAGTTCGTGGAGGTCGAGATCATGCGCGCCCTCGCTGCGGGAGGGGCCGATGTGCGGCTGGCGATGCCGGATGGGACGACCGCGCTCATGCTGGCGGCCGGCCATGGGGAGGCTCGGGCCCGGACCGACTTCGTGCGCCGGAATGAAACCCGCCGGCAGATATGTGTGTGCGACGGCGGAGTCGTCGAGACTGAAAGTCAGGTTCACGCGGCGATGATGGTGGCACTGGCTGCAGACCCCGATGTCAACGCGGTCAATCGCGCGAGCGACACCGCCGTCCATTTTGCGGCGGCGATGGGGTTTGATTCGGTCGTGCAGTTGCTCGCCGACAAGGGCGCCGACGTCAACGTCAAGAACAAGCGCGGACTGACGCCATTGGCACTCGCGCGCGGAAACAATGGTCGTCGCGGTTTCGCCGGGGATGACGAGGCCGGGCCCGGTGCTTCCGGCGCCAGTACGACGGCGTTGTTGCGAAAACTCGGGGCCACAGAATGAAATCGTTTCTCGAGTCGGAATCTGTCATTCGATAAGGAGACAGGCATGTCCGGACAAATGATCTCACGCAGCGGCCTGGTCTTGGCTGTGGTCTTGCTGCTTCCTCACTTGAGCGCGGCCCAAAGCGGAATCGCAGGGGTGGTGCGGGACACCAGCGGCGCGGTACTGCCTGGCGTGACGGTAGAGGCTTCGAGCCCAGTACTCATTGAGAAGGTGCGCACCGTCGTCACTAGCGCCGATGGGACCTACACCATCGTCGACCTGCGACCTGGCGTCTACGCGGTCACCTTCTCCCTCACCGGCTTTAGCACTATTCGGCGCGAGGGGCTCGAGTTGCCGGCGTCGTTCACGGCGACTGTCAGCGTGGCGATGCAGGTTGGCGCCATTGAAGAGACCGTGACGGTCAGTGGAGAGACGCCGCTCGTCGACGCTCACAACGCGACCACCCAGGTGCTGTACACAACGGCGATGCTCGAAACGTTGCCGTCCAACTCGCGGTCACCTCAGTCCTTCGCCGCTCTCACGCCCGGCGTGAGAGGGGCGCCCCTCTCTCAGGCGCCAGGCGGCGTGGACGACATGGGGGCGAGCGCCCATGGCGGTGCCGCTTCGGACTACACGATTGACGGCATGACGACGGCCACGATCAACGGGATGCAGGGGGGAAGCATTACCTTTCGCGTTGCGCAGGCTTACGTCGCAGAGATTGCCGTAACCACAGGCGGGGGGACGGCCGAGTCTTCCTACGGGAACATGATTACCAACGTCATTCCCAAGGAGGGCGGAAACAATTTCAGTGGGAGTTTCTACACCGAGTATACCGGCGAAAATCTTGCTGCGAGCAACCTTACCGACGAGTTGAGAGACTACGGGTTTACCGCCAACAGCCTGTCGAAGACGCTCAAGTTCCTGGAGATTAGTCCGGCCTTCGGGGGGCGTCTGCTCCGGGACAAGCTCTGGTTCTTCACATCGTACAAGACCTATGAAGTCGTGACCGTTCGCCAGAGCGTCTACGACAACCTGACGCCGCGCGGCAATATCTATACGCCGGATCTGACGCAGCCCGCGAAGCTGAAGCTGACCCAAATCAGCAGGAACGCGCGACTGACGTGGCAGGCGGCGCAGAAGCACAAGTTCAGTCTCTTTGCAGATAACGCCCCGCAGATCGCGTGGCACCGGGGCCGTGCGCTCAGCGCGCCGGAAGCCACCAACTACAGTCCCTATTTGCCGAATATCTTCATGTCGGTGGGGTGGAAATCGCCAATCAACAATCGATGGCTCCTCGAAGCCTCCCTCGCGCATAACTCATCGAACTACGACCAGCGCCGGCATACGACAGAGACGTGCCTCTGTAGCGCGCCGGATGTCGGCTACGACGTGATTTCGAAATTCGAATCGTCAACGAACATCATGTGGGGAGCGTCTTCGACGCTCGGTGGCGGTGCGGAGTCGAATCTGTATGGACCGAACGACTCCAAGCTGCTTCAATACCAAGCCAGCGGCTCGTACATCACCGGCTCGCACGCGGTCAAGATCGGCATGCGGCGAGAGTCGGGAACGATCTTGTTCGGGCGTGAGCCAAACGGAGACCAGGCCTGGACCTTCAGGAACAACCTGCCCAACTCCATTCGGTTGTACGCGACACCGTTCAGATATGAAAACCACATTCACCCGAACCTGGGGTTGTATGCCCAAGATCAGTGGGTGCACAAGCGACTGACCGTGACGGCTGGCCTGCGATATGACTATTTCACGATGAGTTCCCCCGAAACGTCGCTTGGTGCCGGTCAGTTTGTCAATGCGCGTCAGTTTCCGGAAGCGACCCTTGTGACGTGGCATGACATCAACCCCCGCATCGGCGTGTCCTACGATCTGTTCGGGGATGCCAGGACGGCGTTGAAGGCGAGCTTCGGCCGGTATGTCGCATCACAGGATGGCGCAGGAACCCGCGGCCTCGGCCGCAACAACCCGGTCGTGCGTTCAGTCATCGAGGCCGACAGAACCTGGACCGATAACGGCAACTTCGTCCCGGACTGCGATCTCAGGAATCCGCTTCAGAACGGCGAGTGCGGACAGATCTCGAATCTGAATTTTGGACAGAACAATCCAAATGCCCTCGTCTATGCCGAGGAATTGACCACGAGCCTGAGACCCTATCACTTTGAAACGACCGTACAGGTCCAACGGCAGCTTGCGCAAGGGATATCGCTCACGGCAGGGTACTACCGCCGTGATTTCAAGAACTTCACAGTCAACGACAATACGTTCGTCACCCCCAATGATTTCAGTCGTTACTGTGTGACCGAGCCAGTCGATACCCGGCTGCCGGGTGGCGGTGGCAGTCAGATCTGCGATTTATATGACGTCAGCCAGGCGCTGTTCGGCAGGACAGCGATCGTCGTGCGTCCTGACACGGACTTCGGCAAGGGGACCCAGACCTATAACGGCGTCGATGTCACGATGCAGGCGCGGCTGAAGAATGGTGTCACGTTCACCGGTGGCTTGAGCACTGACAAGCAGACGACCAACACGTGTTACGTCGTCGACTCGCCTGGCGCGCTCCGTTTCTGCAACAGCACTACGCCAATTCTGCAGTTCTATACAGTCACGGGTTTCGTGCCGCTGCGGTGGGGCATGGTGACGGGCGTCGTATATCGGGATCTGCCGGGACCCCAAATTACCGCGACCCGCAATTACACAAGTGCTGAAGCTGCGTCTCTTGGCCGCCCGCTCTCGAGCGGAACCGTCAACATCCCCTTGATCGAACCCGGCACGATGTATAACGACCGGCAGCGACAACTCGACCTCCGATTCTCAAAAAGAATGCGGGTGGGCGGAGTACGGCTGACTGGCAATTTCGATATCTCAAATGTGCTCAACGGTTCGGCAGTCACCGCGCAGAACAACACCTACGGTCCCAACTGGATGGTACCTTCAGCCATTCAGTTTGGGCGCTTCGTCAAGCTGGGCGGGCAGTTGGACTTCTGATACGGCGCCTCAAAGGGACTCGGGCATGAAGATCATCGGCACGGCTGCGGCAGGCGAGGCCTGGCTCGTGCTGCAGAGCGAAGTCTGTGGACCCACCCAGGGTGCCGTAAGCCGCTTTCCTCTGGTTACACAGACGAGGCCTGCGGAGAAGATGTTCGACAATCTCTACGTCTTGTCGAACAACGACGTCCTGGTGTGGGTCATCACGACATCAGAAGGACTGTCCTGATCGATACGTCATCGCCGACGGCCAGAAATTGACCATCGGTGACGAGACGATCACCTTCTACATAACGCCAGCCAGTACGCGCGGGAGCGTTTCTGCTCTCATTCCCGTCAAAGACAAGGGCGTGCCACATCTGGCGGCATTCTGGGGCAGCAACGTCATCAGCGCAACAAGCTCCAAGGACGATCTCAACGCTTACTGCGGCGGCAGCACGCCGCTTCGGAGACATCGCGGCGGCGGCCGGCGCCGACGTTCTCATTACAAACCACGAGCGCTGCTTCGACCTGAACAAGAAGCTCTATTCCGCCCGCGCCAATCCCGCCGGACGCAATCCCTTCATTGTGGGCAAAACGGCAGTCAGAAACCATATGCAGGTACTCACACACTGCACACAGGCGCTGGCGTTGGCCGCCCGATCAGAAAAATAGAACGCCGCTCGTGAACAGGGTGTTCGGTGGAAGCGCTAATAGCCCTGAGTCAAGCAGTAGCCATCTCGATGGGCTGTTCGGACAAAGACAGGCTGATGCGGGTCCCGTTCTATTTTCTGACGAAGTCGAAAGATAGCCTGATCCACGGATCTGGTGAGGGTCGTCGGAGTGACGCCCCCCCAAACCGCCGCCAATAGTTCGTCCCGCGTAACGACCTGGCCCTGGCGCTCAGCCAGGTACCTCAGGATCTTGAACTCCTGTGTCGTCAAAGTGACGGCCTTTTTGCCTGATCGGGCGGTTTGCTTCTGGAAATCAATTACCAGGCGACCGACCGACAGATGATTGACCGTGGCCGACGGAGAGCGCCGAAGCACAACGCGAATCCTCGCGAACAACTCTTCGAAGTCAACGGGCTTTGTAATGTAATCCTCCGCACCCAAATCGAGCCCTTTCAGTTTGTCTGCCCTTTGGCTTCGCGCTGAGAGGATGATGATCGGGATGCGGCCGGTCCGTTGCAACATCGGGCACAGCGCGAGACCGTCCCTGTCTGGCAAGGTCAGATCCAGTATCACAAGATCAGGTCTGAAGGTGTCGACGATGGCCAGGGCTGCCTGTCCGCTCCCGACCGCTTCTACCTGATATCCTTCGAACTTCAGGTTGCCTTCGAGGATTGATCTGAAAATCCGGTCGTCTTCGACGACAAGTACCCGCTTATGCAATGTCATCCTCAATCGAAGGCAGAATCACCCGCGCGATGGTTCCGACACCGTAGGTGCTGTCCAGCACAAACCGCCCGCCATGATCGCCGACAATGCGCGCGACAATTGAAAGACCCAGGCCGCTCCCTCCGGGCTGCACACGCCGCCCCCTGACATACTTTCGCTGGACTGTTTGTAAATCATGCTCGGGTATGCCGACGCCGCGATCCGCGATCTCAATGACGACGTTGGGAGGCTCGTTCCTGATGGCGATACGAATCGATCGAGTGTCCGCGGAGTACCGGATGGCGTTGTCCATCAAATTATCCATCACCAATATCATGGAATCGCGATCGACGCGAACCAGCGACACATCAAGAGGAATATCCACATCGAGGGCGAACCTGCCTTCAGTGAGTGGATGCTGGAACACCTGCAGGACATGTTCAATGATCGTCGCGATCGCCAACGGCTCGAATGAGTACGCACTGGCGATATCGGTGACGCGGGCGGATGCAAGCAGGTTATTGATGAGACGCTTGAGGCGCGTTGATTCCTGTTTGAGAAGCCCGGAAAAGGTTTGAATTGTCTCGGGAGAAACCGGGACCCGCCCCAGCGTATCTGCCATGGCAAGAATATTCGTGAGAGGCATCTTCAGTTCGTGAGTGACGGACGAGACAAAATCCGACCGCATGGCTGCGAGAGCCCATCCAACGGTGGTCGCTCGAATCGCGAGGAACAAGCCGGCGAAAAGCGCGCACACCGCAACGCCGGCAACGATCAACGCTTGATCGGCCCCCTGGGATGCCGCGAGGAGCGGAGAGTTGCTCGCCTGGCTGACGCTTATCGTCCATGTCTGCACTGGATGTTCAGAAGGAAGCGCCATTTTTCCGGATGACGGATTGAGAAACAAGATTGGAAACTTCCTGACTGTCCCCGATCTGCTCCTTTGGTCTCCCCAGACCAGCGCGTTCCGCTCATCGAACACGCCGATGTTCAACCTGCTTCCGCGTTCTGAGAGGTCGGTGATTTCAGAGAGCAAGTCAGGAAAGTAGGATTGTCGAACCCACGAGAGATTGACGGTGAATCCGGTAACGGATTGTGGTTGTTCGGTGCGTGAATTCCCGTATTTCAAGCGAGCGACGATCTGATATTCCTCATTGCCAAGCGTGGTATTGAACGCGACGTAGCGATAACGTCCGGCCCCGTACCGAATCAACCAGTCGCCGAAGGGGCTCGCTGGCTGGCGGGTTGGTGACGAGGATCACGGGGAAGTGACCCTCCGGACGCTCCTGAGGCAGCCAGGCAGGATAACGAGCCACGCGATTGAAGAAGACAATTGTGCTGTCGTTGCTCTCCCATCTGAAGAAGGATTCGGGATACGGATATCGCGTAAACGCAAGTGCGACCTGGGCACTTGTGTCGGCGAGCGAGACCGCAGCATCCGCCCAATCGTCATTGGCCAGGACGCGTCCCTGGACCCCGCTCATATCGCGCATCACGGCCGTCGAGAGCAGCGTTGCGACCTCGTTGGTATCGAGCTCCGTCAGCAATTCTGAAGAGCGTTGCCAACCTCGAGTTGCGTTGTAGCCAAATGTGAGGAGCGTGATCGTCCCGAGCCCGGTCAAGACAGCCAGGACAATCATGAACCATCCGTCCCGGGCAAGCCTTGATTCAGCGCTCACTGTGAGAGCTCTCGGCGACGAAAGAATCGAGCCGCCGCCGGATGCAACGGAATGGATGTGGAAGCCCGATCGATACCGAGGGCTGCAGAAGGGCCGAGCGGAGCGAAGTATGACTCGAGCACGCGAGTCACGAGAGTGTTGTCCAGACTGGATCGGCACACGAGAAGCAAATCAACCCCGATCGTCCAAATCGCCTTGTCCTGATGCGGATACGTGGCGCGCGGAATCAGCGTTCGGCTGACAAATGGTTGTTGCAAGCGGAGCCGTTCGACACTTGCACCGTCCAGCTCGATCAACCGGGCGCCGTGGATGGCTGTGTTCCCGGATTCCGGGTCAAAAACAGCGAACGTCGCGTCCATAGTGCCAGCAGCAAGCTGCTTGAGGGCAGCCGAATATGGCAGGAATTCGGCGTGAATATCGGGCAGTTCGACTCCAGCCGCTTTCAGGGACAGTTGCGCAATCAGTTCGGTCCCCGTACTTCGAACACCCAAGTTGACCTTCAGGCCACGCAGATCTGAAACTGACGTCACCTTCGGCGACAGGTCCTCGCGGACAAACAAATGGACGACGTTCAATCCAAGTACTGTGATGGCGCGAAGCTCCTGGAACGGTGGCTCGGTTCCCAAGCGGCCGACCAAAGACAGATACGACACATCCGCCGTTGCGGCGCCGATATCGATTGCGCCCTGCTGCAACTTGGCAAGGACGGCAATTGAGCCTCCGCTTTGCAGTGCGATTTCCTCGACTGAAACATCTGGCAACCGAGAAATAATCTCACCGAGTTGTGGCGCTGAATTTGAATGGGCCAGTCGGACGAACGTCATGGCCGGCTTGGGTGGAGAGCTGTTCTCGCATCCAACGCCGGTCATGAGGAGCAGCAGAATCACTCCAGCCGTGCGTCGCGTTTCAACGACCATGAATCTGATATGTGGGCCGATTCTTCCTAGGGCTACGTGCCATGTCAATCGCAATTTGAAGTCGACACGAACGAGAGCGCAAGCGAGTCGAATGAATAGGCGACCTCGTGCGCAAGGATAGGGAAGACCGGGCGCCATTTGGTTCCGCGACCGCGCCCGTGACTAGTACGAGACCTGTGGTGCCGACGACGTCCGTTGTCAGCACTGCCCTTGCGGTTGCGATCAGCTGCTGCGCATGGTTCGTCAAGAACGTACGCCACGTCTGGGAGGGCCGTGGCCGACGGCGAACTATGTAGGTGGCGACGGTTGTTTGAGAAACGGTGAAACCCAGTTTCAGGAGCTCTCCGTGAATCCGCGGCGCACCTCACTGGGGATTCCCGGCCGACATCGTGCGAATCAGCGTGCGCAGCTCGTGCTCGAAGCGTCAGCAAGAAGGCGAGGATGTTGGACGTCGCGTCAAAGCTGGCACATTCTCAATTATCGAATTGGCAACAACGTTGAATCGGAATACCAGAAGTAACTGGAGTCAGCAACCTCCGCTCAGAGTGATCGCTGCGCGTTGGAAACCCTCAGGTGAATACTCGAGCAAAGAGATCGATCGGCTTTCATAACCTTCCCAAGAGAGCAGCACTTCCCCCCACCCATCGCCGTCGCGGTCGAGAACGTTCAAGATCAACCCCATGTGAGATGGAGCTACTCCTCCTCGGAACAGACTGCCGCGCAGCCACGTCGCCGGCCCTATATTCGTTTCGAGCACTTCGATCGGCTCGCTACCCCGTAGCCAGAGCGATGCGGCGAATCCCTGACGCCCTCCAACGAGCCATTCTGCACGGACGAAGAGAACGGGCACACGGTCTGGTGCAAGCTGGAACGCCTGTACGTCGTAGCGCAATTTACTCTCTCCGCGTTCCATTGCGTCATCGATCTGCAGTCGCTCGCGCGCCCACGCGCGAACGGAACGAGATTGCGCCGTTCGCGCATGCGTGGTGAGACCTTGCGCATCCTTTGATCGGATCCCCGGGAATTCCCGTGCGAGCGTCGCGTCGAGGATCGATTCGATCGATCGGCGGACATCTGGGGTGATTGTGGAGGACGGTAACGTGCGGACGCCGGAACCAGCAGCGGCATTCGGCTCCGCGGGAGCCGGTGTCGCGACAAAGTAGCGGGGTCGAACCGCGCCGAATGCGCGCGCCTGCTCCGGCGCGACACGCAGCAGGATTCCTATGGCTTCAGTGCAACCCCCGAAGTAGCCACCCACACGGCGCTCCACGGTCGCCTCGAATACCCGCCCCGGTGACGTATGAACCAACCATCGGTCGCCGACGTTGTGGTCATTGGACAGCTTGCCCCAGTAATCCGGCGGCTCGAAGTACTCATAGCCAAAACGTGCGACACGAGGCGGCGACAATCCTTCGCGTACTTGCGGCCCCTCCACGCTCGGCACCAGCACAGTGGCGACGACCCGTTCTGGGTCGCCGCGAAAGGCAATGAACTCGGACGAGGGCGCTGGCGATTGTGCATAGAGTTTCGCCGCCGCAAAGACAAACGCGGCACTCAAGTAGAGCAACGAACGGCGATGGAAGGCGGGTTGACGGAGGTCTGACATGCCGCGCCCGCTCGTTGTGCGCGCCTTAGGCGCAAACGCGCCGATCACGACCGCACAGCAGGCGAGAGGAAATCGTGCCATACGATGAAATATCGGCCCCTCGCCTCGCAGGAATCAGGCTGCAAACCGTGAGATCCTGCGCCCGCCACGACCTAAAGAGCGGGCGGTATAGCTGGTGGCGAGCCCCCAGTGAAGCTGCGTCAACGCGAACAGTGATTCTGTGCCCGGCGATAGATCCTGTGGCAGCCGCTGCAGGACTCGGCCAGCTGTCCGTTCGCCTCGCTGAGTTGCTCCTGGCTGCGCGCGCGCGCCGCCGCGCCCGACGCGCGTACCGCCTCGCGCATCGCCTCCACCGCCGCTTTCCACTGTGATTCACCGACTGGTACCAGCGCGCCGTTCGCACAGGTGCGGCCGCTGAGGTTGAGCAGGTCCGCAGACTCCAACAGTGCAAGGCTGCTGTTCTCGACCGCCTGCCACCCGCCGTAGAGACCGGCGAGCGGGTTGGTCGATGTCGACGGCCTGGCATCTCGGCGCACAGCGGCGGGATCCTCACTCTCGGCGGCGAAGATCACGTTGGCGTTCGGGAACAGGATCGCCTGCATCAATTGCTGAACCGTCGAGGCGGGACGGGGTGCCGGGGTCTGCGGCTGCGTTTCCACACGCGTCATGGCACCGGCCACGATCACAACCCCAACGAGCACCAAGGCGACTACTTTTGCGTGCTCGACTCGCGACATTGTCCGCCCGGGCACCGATTGTTCTCCTCGCACACGTATTCGAGCAGGCCGAGCTTGTCCCAATCAGGACGCAGCGTCAGCTCGAAGTCCTGCGAAAATGGACGCTCGAAGATCTTGGAATCGTCAATCGTGATGCGGTACCGGAGCTTGTCGCCGACACGCTGCAATCGCTCGGTCGTCTTGAGCGCGTCAGTGTGCCAGCGGCTCTTCGTCGGATCGGTGTAGTGGTAGTCGTCGAGAATCCACGGCTTGAAGTTGACCGTTTCGATAACCAGCGCGTCGCCGTCCCACCGTCCCACTGAGTCGCCGTAGTAGGTTGGCTCGATGTCCTCGCGATGCGGGCGCCCATCGGTCGGGATGATTCGTGCGGCGCGCTGGAGCTCCGGGATGATCACGATGTGATTCTGGTTCTGCACGATCTGGATCGGCAGGATGTAGAGCATGCCCGACGGGAAGCCCGACGGCAGGCAGGCCGCGCGCGGCTCGTCGAGACGAACATCGCCCGTGCGCATCCGGTACAGCAGGCTCTCGGCGCCGGGTTTCACCGGCGCCATCTTGTCGGCGTTGAAGATCAGGTTGCCGCGCGGCCCGGTCGCGTTGACCGTGGACGGCGGCGTGTAGATTCCAGAGAAGTCAGGCTTGCCGTTTGCCGTGCGCGGAATGTCCTGCGCCTGGCTCGCATTGCCGGCGAGGAACGCCAGCGCCGTCACAAGTGACAGACCGATCAATCGGCGGCTCATTTCGCACCCTCCGTTGGCGTCAGCACATTCGTGCCGTCGGCGAACGTGATGCGCCGGGATGAAGCGTTGTTGGAACCGTCACGGGCACGAACGCCTTCGATGTTCACCACCGAGCCGATCTTGAGCGCCGCCTTGGTCACCCCGCGGCGCATCAGCGCTCCGGGCGGTGCCGTGGAAAAGCCCCACGTCGTCACTTTTCCGTCCTGTTCCTTGACCTCGACATAGAACCAGACATGTGGATTCTGCCATTCGACTTTCGTCAGCGTCCCGCTGACCTTGACCGGCTTGGTCGCGTCGTACTCGGCGGCTTCTGCATGGTGCGCGCGCAGCGCCGGGCTCGAGAGCAGGAAACTCGAGCCAATCACGAGCAGGAGCAGTCTGTGGCGTGGCATGCGGTTCCTCTCAGAAGACGTTTCAAAGACTGTACGAGAAGGGTTTTGGTTCGTCAACGTACCTCGGCAAAAAACGGCAGCATGCGGCCGAAGTAGAGCACGGCGAACCAGGCGACGAGCGAGACGGCGCCCACGACCTTGAAGGTTAGCGGCGTGTCCTTGCCCTCTCCGATCGCCAGAACGCGGGCGCCCTGCGTCGTCTCGAAGAACATGGCATTTAAACCCGCCACCAGCAGGAAGGCGACCTTCCCCCACCAGGCCCAGCTCAAGACGTACTGGTGAGGCTGGGCCAGGAAGAACAAAATCCCGGTCGTCAGATTGAGACTGAAACCGAGCAGGGCCAGCGGCATGAACTGCCGCGCGACGGTGATCGGGACCCGCTTCATGAAACCGAGCAAACGCAGATCGAAGAACCCTGTCGCGCCAATCAGGAGCGCCAGGCCCATGAAGTGCAATGTCTCGGAGAGCGGCCAAAGCCACGCCGCCTGCGATTGCAGAAACAGCGAAACCGACGTGCTCTCCAGATACCGCGCGAATGCTTCAACCGCCATCGTCCCGTCTACTTGATGTAGGCCATCAGCCGGCCGGCGACGATGGCACCGGTCCAGGTCACCAGTGATACCACCGCAAGCACGCGACCGTATGCCGGTACCGCGGCCTGCTCATTGGCGTCCTTGACGATCCGGACGATCGGCGCTGTAACGCCCAGCGCCACGGTGACGAGCGACAGTTTGATCCAGAAGATTGGCTGAGCCGCTTTCGTCGTTGCTGCGATAGCGAACAGAATGAACCCGCTGATCGCATTTACCGTGAATCCCGCCCACAGGATCGGGAACAACAGGTCAAATGCGGACAAGCGCGCCAGACGGCCCATTCCCAGCAATCGCGCATCAAGGACAACGGCGGAACCAACGACGAGCGCCAAGCCGGCGGTGTGCAGGACGAGAATGGTGGGGTATCCCCAGATTGATCCCGATTCCGCGATAGTCACAAAAACGGGAAGATGCTCCAGCCACTCGAGAAATGCCACAGCCGGGATGCTACCGCAACGGGCACGTTCGGCAAACTTCGCCAATCTGCGCGGTAAAGGCTTTCTCCGCATCGTGAGCCGAACGCAGGTGCGTTCGTCGGAGAATTTTGGTCGGTGATGTGAACGCCTGGAGCTAGACTGAGCTTTCTGAACTTAATCTCTCGTTTTAGAGCAGAGTTGCTGGATGCAGAGATGGATCTGCAGACCTGCGATGCAGCCCTGAAAGGCCCCGGTGTTTTCTTGGTGGCCTCGCGGGTGACCGGAAGCAGGATGGCTGTAGCAGCTGTTTTTGGGATACCCGCTCTATACCTTGCTTTCCGGGGACTTGGATCGGGAGGGACACTCATTGGTTTATTGGCGATTGTGTTTTGTCCCATTTTGGTTGGTGTGGCGATACTTTTGGGATTTGTGATTGCTGAGAAGTCATTTGATCGCCCAAACGATCGAGCGAAGAAATCGATACGGTTGTTTTCTTCTCGCACTGAGGACGCTATAGCGCTGCCACCCGATGGGACTATCACCATCTCATCTCGCTGGAATACAAGTGGTGACTACATGCGCATCGAATATCTCACAAGCGTCGAGGGACTCGACGGTTTTGCTTTCACGACGCCCAAATATCAAAGCGCGTTGGAGTTCGCGTTGAAGCTGGCAACTGTTCTCCATTACCGAATTGGCAACAACGTTGAACAGAAATACCAGAAGTAACTGGCGTCAATGCTCATTCGCACATCGCTCTACGATCTCCGACTCACGCTACGACACGCTGGTCGATCGAAGGCGTTCTACGCCAGTGCCGTCCTGACACTCGCGCTGGGCATCGCGGGCGCCACGGTGATGTTCGCGCTGGTTCGCGGCATCTTGCTCAGGCCGTTGCCCGTTCCGGACGAGGAGCGCCTTGTTGTGTCGTGGCGCGTGCCGCGCTCGGGCCTGGCCTCGCACGTGCCCTACCGATCCGCAGATGTCGAGGAGATCGGGCGCGCGAGCCGCTCGTTCGAGAAGATCGCGGGCGTCGGCTACAACGGCGCGTTCGAGCAGGACTGGCGCCTCGGCGACGTCTGGATCACCGCGAAGACCGTCGCTGTGATGGGCGGATTCTTCGACGTGGCCGGCGTGCGGCCTCAGATCGGCCGAGCGCTGACCGTTGAGAATGACCGCCGCGGCGCCGAGCGGCTGGTCGTGCTATCCCACAGCGCGTGGGTGCGGCTGTTCGCCGCAGCACCGAAAGCCATCGGGCAGACGCTGTATCTGCAGAATCACGCCTTCACTGTGGCAGGGGTCATGCCCGCGGACTTCGAGTACCCGGGCGGATCCGAGATCTGGACGACGCTCAACGCGCTGGCCGAGATCGACCCTAACGAGGCGTTCCGCACCGGCATATTGCGCGACGTCGAGATCCTGGGGCGCCTGCGCAGCGATGTCACCGTCGCGCAGGCGACCGACGAGCTCGCCGTGATGATGGCGGACCTCGATGCTCGGATGCCCGGGGCCGGCTTCATCAACTTTCGTCCGGTGGTTCGTCCCTTCAAGGACATGATTGTCGGAGAGATCGACACCGCACTCGTCGTGCTCTTTGCGGCCGTCGGCCTCATCCTGGCGATCGCCGGTGCCAACGTCGCCAATCTCCTCTTGATGCGCGGCGAAGGTCGGCGGACTGAACTCGTCGTACGGGCGGCGCTCGGTGCCAGCCGTAGCAGGCTGGTCGTCCAGCTTCTCGCCGAGAGCTTCGTGGTGGCGCTCGCCGCAGCCGCCGTCGGTCTCGGGCTGGCGCGCTGGGGTCTGCAGACCGTCGTGACGCTCGTGCCCGACGGCCTGCCGCGCCCGGAATCCATCCGCATCGACGTCGCCGTGGTGGCTTTCACAACGGGTGTCGCCTTTCTCTCTGCGGCGCTGGCTGGTGTGGTACCAGCGCTGACCGCGTCGCGGCTCGATCTCGTCGGCTGCCTGCGCGCCGGAGGACGCGGCACGACGGGTGTGGCGAGCGCTCGCGGGCGACGGCTGCTCGTGGCTGCTCAGGTGGCGCTGGCCGTGACCGTTGTGGCGGCCGCGGGTCTTCTCGCGCGCAGCGTGCAGCGGCTGCAGGCCGTCGATCTGGGCCTCGCCGCCGATCGCCTCGTCTTTGCCGAGTTCGATCTGCCGCGCGAGCGCTACGCGGATACGGCGCTTCGACGAACGTTCCACGACGAGGTGGTTGCGCGCGTCGGGGCCGCACCTGGCATCGAGTCGGTCACGCCACTGAACGTCCAGCCCTTCGCCGGCGCAACAGGGTGGGATCTGCCGCGGTTCACCGCCGAGGGACAGACGGCCGACCGGGTCGCCCTCAATCCCTCGCTCAACTTCGAGGCCGTCTACACACCGTACTTCTCGACACTCGGCGTAGCGATCGTACGTGGACGCGAGTTCACGTCCGCGGACCGGGACGGTGCGCCGCGTGTGGCGATCGTCAGCGATGCCTTGGCGGCGGCCACGTGGCCGGGCCAGAATCCCATCGGCAAGCGACTCAAGTTCGGTGGTCTCGACTCGCGCAACGAGTGGCTCAGTGTGGTCGGAATAGCGGGGAACACCCGATACCGCGAGCTCGTCACGCCGCGGCCAACGCTGTATGTTCCGGCCGGGCAGTTCATGATTTCGGCGGGCCGGTTGGCAATCCGTACGGCCGCCGCGCCTGCGTTCGTGGCCCGCGTCGTTGGCGACGCGGTCCGGGCGACCGACCCGACTGTGCGGGTGACGCGTGTCGCGCCGTACGCCGAGTACCTGCGCATGCCACTGGCGTGGCCACGTTTCAACGCGCTGCTTTTGGGCATCTTCGCAGTGGCGGCGCTGCTGCTTTCAGCCATCGGCCTCTACGGTGTGATGGCGGCATCCGTGCGCCAGCGTCAGAGCGAGATCGGTGTCCGCCTTGCGCTGGGCGCTACCGCAGGTGACGTGCGCCGGCTGGTGCTCGGCGAGGGACTGAGGTTAGCCGTGGCTGGCGCCATCGCTGGTCTGGTGCTGGCGTTTGCCGCCACTCGCGTGCTGCGCGGGCTGCTCTTCGAAACGGAGCCGCTCGATCCCGTGAGCCTCGGTACTGCCGCGCTCGCGCTGGTTGGCGCGGCCATCGTGGCCACGTGGTTACCAGCGAGGCGCGCCATGCGCGTGGATCCCATCGAGGTGCTGCGCGCGCAGTAGGCTCGCGTCTCAGCCGATGAAGTAGACTCCGTCGCGTCTTGCCCGCAGCCAGTGAATAACATGAACGGTCCAAAGCAAACCACGGGCAGCGGCGCACGTCCGGACGAGGAGGCACTCGAGTTGCTGGTCCGCTTCGCCGACGCGTGGAACCGACACGATCTCGACGCCCTGATGTCCATGATGACCGACGACTGCGTATTCGAAGCATCGGCCGGTGGCCATGTCAACGGGCACCGGAGCGAAGGAAAGCAAGCGGTTCGCGCCGCATACGCTGCTGTGTTCGACACATTTCATGACGCCCACTGGGCGAACCCCCGGCATTTCGTCACAGGCAATCGTGCCGTGTCGGAGTGGACGTTTACGGGGACGAAAGCAGACGGGAGTCGGGTGGAGGTAACCGGCTGTGATCTATTTACTCTTCGCGACGGCAAGATCGCCGTCAAGAACTCGTATCGCAAGAATCGATCGGCGACTTGACGTGCGTACTCTCTTAATTGGTCTCGCGCTGGTCGCGCTTGCAATCGCAGGCCCGGTCGCTCAGCCGTCGCAGCGGCCGAACATCGTCATGTTCATCATGGACGACCTCGGCTACGGCGACATCGGCAGCTACGGCGCGCCGGATGCGAAGACGCCGAACATCGATCGGCTCGCGCGCGAGGGCGTCAAGCTGACCGACTTCTACGCCAATCACGCCAACTGCTCGCCAACGCGGACCGGGTTCATCACCGGCCGCTACCAGCAGCGCTATGGGATCGAGTCGCCGCTGCGGGCGATCGACGACGCGCGTGAACTGCTGCCTTCGGATACATCACTCCCGCGGATGTTGAAAAGCGCCGGTTACGCGACTGGCCTCATCGGGAAATGGCATCTCGGCGCGCGCGCCGAGGCGGGCCCGAATCGCCATGGGTTCGATGAGTTCTGGGGGTTTCGCGGCGCCGCCGTGGACTATTACACCCACACCGCGGTCACCATACCTGGGGTGAAACTGCCTGCGCCGATCCACGACCTGTTTCACAACGAGGAGCCAACCAAGGTTGCGGGCTACCTGACCGACGAAATCACGGCACGCAGCGAAACATTCATCCAGCAGCGCACTACAGCGCCGTTTTTCCTCGAGGTGGCCTACAACGCGACGCATTGGCCATACCAGGCTCCGGACTTACCTGAAGCGAAGCGCGGCTGGACCAACTCTATCGAAAGCGGCACCCGCGCCGACTACATTGCGATGCTGGAGCGCGCAGATCAGGGCATTGGCCGCATCCTTGGACTCCTCGACCGGCTGAAGCTCACGACAAACACGCTGGTGATCTTCACGAGCGACAACGGTGGCGAGTGGCTGTCGCGCAACGCCCCGCTGTTCCATCGCAAATCCACATTGTGGGAGGGCGGCATTCGTGTTCCGCTGCTGATGCGGTGGCCGGCGCGCCTCAAGCCGGGCATCACGTCGTCGCAGGTAGGCCTCACGATGGATCTGACGGCGTCGATTCTGGCGGCCGCCGGGATCACACCGCCGGCAAGCTATCGTCCCGAGGGTATTGATCTCATCAGCGCGCTGCAGAAAGGCACGATCGTCGATCGCACGCTCTTCTGGAGACTGCCGGCCCCGCCGAATGCCCCTGGGCCAGCGGCGCAGCGTGCAGTACGGCGCGGCAACTGGAAGTATCTGCAGGACCGAGGGCAGAACTTCCTCTACGACCTCCGAGCCGACCCGAGTGAACAGCACGACATGGCGCAAACGCACATCGCGCTCTGGCAGGAGCTTCGTGGGCTGGCCGACAAATGGGAAGCGGACGTTGATGCAGAGGCCAAGCAGCGCGCTTACCGATCTGGCAGGTAGTCTTCGATGGCGCCGACAAGCAGCACCTCCGCGCCCTCGGTCGTGATGATCTCGCCGTGATCGGAATCCTCGTCCGCATGATGGAAATCCCCGGCGCGCAGCACGCGGCCGTCGATCACCACAGACCCACTGATCACATAGCACTCTTCCGGACCGTGGTGCTTATGCGACGGGTAAACCGCGCCCGGCTCGGCGCGAATCAGCAGCGTCACGAGCGATCGCTCCTTGTTCACGGCCAGGATACGGGCACGGATGCCGGGCAGGCCGGTCTCGATCCACGCGGCGTCGGCCGCCCACACGGTGTAGGTCGAGGGTTTGCGCACCGCAGCGAGCAGGCGCTCGCGCGCGTGCGCGGGGGGCTCCGACTGCGGAACGCTCAGAGCCACAGCGATCGCGGCGTCGTACAGGCGGGTGACCTCGGCTCGTTGTTCCGGCGTCAGCGCGTCGAGATGGACCTGCAGCTCTACCCTCTCGTCAGGGTCGAGCGCGCCGACCGAATCGGCGAGGACGAGCGCCTCGATCTCGTCGGGAATCATGTGACCTGCTCCAAGTGGTCGCGCATCGCTGCCAAGCCCGTACGGATGCGTGTCTTCACCGTGCCCAGCGGCACGCCGAACCGGGTCGCGAGTTCGCTGTGAGTGTAGCCCTCGAAGAACGCCGCTTCGATGAGCGCCCTGTGCGAACGAGGCGCCTCGTCGGCGGCGTGGACTGCGGGTTCGACGACGACGTTTATCCGGACGCGGCGGGCGCGCAGACGGTCGATGGCGCGGTTTCTCGCGATGCGCGTCAGCCACGCGGCAGGCGACCCCAGCAGGGCGTCGTAGGTGTCGGCGCGCGTCCACACGCGCAAGAAAGTTTCCTGCAGCACGTCTTCCGCATCCGACGGGCTGGCCAAAATACGCACGATGACTCTGTAGGCGAGACGACTGTGCCTGTCGTAGAGTTCTGCCAGCGCAGCTTCGTCACGGGTGGCGATCCGCTGGAGGAGACCGAAGTCGAGGTCTGCACCGCTGGATACCACGCAGGTCATGATACGCCGCAGTGGCTATTTTCGCGAGCTAGACCGCTTGTCGCGCCGGTAGCCTCTGACGCAGAACATGATAGAGGTTCGCTCCGGCACAAGATTTTCCGAACGCGACGGCCGCGACCGCGGCTGTCTGCAGAGCTTCGAGCGCCCAGGCCGTGCTCCGGGCTCCCGTTAGCAGTGCAACGCCAATCGCAAGCGAAAGAATCGCAGCCAGTCCGCCGGCGAACCGACGCGGAGCTGGCGCTGCCTCCAAGGGCGCGAGACCTCGAGGACGCGCCACGATGTTGTTGTAGATCGCGTCGAAAAGACTCCACGTTGGAAGGAGCGCACTCCATCCGAGCGCGGCCGACAGCGCGAGAAAGAGCCAGGGCGTTTGAAGCAGCAGACCAATCACCGTCAGGCCGCCGACGATTCTCGGTTGAAGCATCAGCCCCGAATACAGGTGATCATCCGGGTATGGATCGAGATACCCCAGCGAGCGAATGAACTGAAGTTTCGAGTTACGCATTTGAATCCTCCACGCCAATCCTGAACCGTCGGCCGGCGCAGTTCTATGACCGGGGCTCTGCGCCTCTTACCCGAAACACCGGACTTACTTGACGTGTTGACGTATCCTGCTCGTCGTCATGGCCAAGAAGAAGAAGGCAATTCGCAGAAAGAAACAGGCTGCGGCGTCGATCGGACTTTCGCCGGCGGAAACGCACACGAGGACTGCGGCGGCCGATGCGCTGGCGCCGCTCGTCGAGCACGACGGCGGCGCGGTGCTTGGCGCGTATCGCGATCCGTTCGGCGGCAGACCGGTGCTGCTGGTATCGCTGCCGATCGATCGTGTCGAGCCGACTCCGTTTCAACGCGACCCGTCGGATCCGCACGTCAAGCGGCTGATGACGGTGATCGAAACGCTCGATCGCTTCCTCGATCCGCTCATCGTGGTTCGTCAGGACGGCCGTTATCTAACACCCAACGGCAATCATCGGCTGCAGGCGATGCGTCGCCTCGGCGCGAAGGCCGTCGTCGCGCTGCTTATCCCGGAAGCGGACGTTGCCTATCAGATTCTGGCGCTCAACACCGAGAAGGCGCATAACCTGCGCGAGAAGTCGCTGGAAACAATCCGCATGGCACGGGCGCTTGCGGACGAACGGCGCGAACCGGAAGAGACCTTTGCGTTTCAGTTCGAGCACCCCTGGTATCTCACCCTTGGTGCCGCGTACGAGTCACGCCCGCGGCTGAGCGGCGCCGTCTACCAGTCCGTGCTGCGCCGAATCGACGAATTCCTCGACAAGCCCTTGTCGAAAGCCGTTGCCGAGCGCGAGCGACGGGCGCGCCTCGTCCTTGCAATCGACGACCGCGTGACGGCGATCGTCGACAAGCTCAAGGCGCGGGGACTCACCAGTCCCTACCTTCGGCCGTTTGTCGCCGCCCGGATCAATCCCATTCGCTTCTCCAAAGCCACGAGTTTCGACTTTGACGAAGTGATGCAGAAGATGACGTCGGCGGCGGGGAAGTTCAATATCGATCGCGTGAAGGCCGAGGAGGTCACGAGAGCCGCCGGCCCACCGGTGGACGAGGACTGACGACTCGTTGCGCGGGTCTATCTCTTGAGCTCGTTGAAGACAATCTCGAGGTTCGCTTTGGCCATGTCTCGGCCGGGCTCCGGCGAAACCGCATAGCCCTTGTATCGTTCGGGAACTCTGTAATCAGCTGCGGCCTGGTCCACGCTCTTCCCGGCTTTCATCTGGCTCGTCGCCCACGCCACGAAGTCGCGGTTGAACTCGGCGTATTCCTTCAGATCATTCAAGGTCAACATCGGAGTGTGGCCGGTGATGACGGTATCCACGTTCTGAACCGTGGCGACGACGTTTGCGAGCGTCCGGGCATGCGCAATGACGCTCCCGCCATTCGCCGTGTCGATGTACGGAAGCGCTTTCCACGCGAACATGTCACCGGTATGCAGCGTCCTGGTCGATGGGAAGACGACGAATGTGTCGCCGTTGGTATGGCCGATGCCGAAGTAGTACAGGTCGATCTGGTCTCTGCCGCTCCCGATCGAAAGCTTGTCTTTGTATGTCTTGGTGGGGAGAAACTTCGATTTGTCACCTTTGAACGCGTCCATCTTCACCATGTTCGCTCTGGTGTTCTCGTGAGCGACGAAGGTGACGGCGGCTCCAAAGAACTCGTTGCTGCCCGTGTGATCGCCGTGTGTGTGCGTGTTGATGATGGTGGTGATGGGCTTGTCGGTCACAGTCTTTATGCGATCCAGGATCGGCTGACCCCAGCCGGGCAGCTTCGTGTCTACCAGCACGACGCCTTTCTCGGTCACGAACACGGCGCTGTTGCCGCCGCTGAACTGGTCGCGATTTGCCACGCCGGAGCCGGTGATGACGTACAGGTTGTCCTTCACCTTTTCGATTTTCGTGGCGTTCAGCGCTGCGGTCGAGGTCTGCTGCGCCGCCTGACGCGCCGAGACCGCGATCGAGATGAAGCCGACTGTCACGATTGCCCCGAGCACTGCGCTTCTATGCATGGGATCTCCAGGGGAAGGCTACGCCGCGCTGGGGCCCGAGTCAATGCGCCGCTGCTGCAGTAAGATTGCGGCGCCCCATGCCGACACTTGCCATCGCCATCTTCGTCGCCGTGTTCGCCATCGCGACGTTCCGCAATATTCATCTCGGCGTCCTGATGCTCCCCGCCGCAGCCGTGGTCGGCGTGTGGCTGGCGGGCATGCCGCTTCGGGACGTCGTGGCCGGATTCCCGGTCAACATCCTGGTGATCATTGCGGGCGTCACGTATTTCTTTGGCATCGCCCGAGGCAACGGCACTATCGACCGCGTTATTCAGAAACTGATCGCAGCAGCCGGCGACAGGCGCGCGCTCCTGCCATGGGTGGTCTACCTGATTACGGCCGGTATTGCGTCGATGGGCTCGTCACAGGCGGGATACGTCATGATCCCGCTCGCGATGGCAGCAGCGAGGCGATCGGCTGTGGATCCCATGTTGATGGGCGTTGCGCTCAACTCCGGCATGAGCACTGGCGGGTTCGCGCCGACCAGCCTGTTCGGCATCGTCACGGTCACGACGGCCCGTCAGGCCGGCATCGATCTCAATCCCCTTACGCTCCTGGCCGCGGCGATGATTTCAAATGTGGCATTGCTCGCTGCCGCAGCATGGTTGTTCCCGGGCCCGGGCCCGAGTGTGGCTTCGGCTTCTCGGGAGGACGCAATCGAGCCGGCAGCAGCGGCTGCAGACACACGATTCGCTTCACATCACATCCTGACCCTCACCTGCATCACCGTCCTGATTCTCTCCGTCGTCATCGGCTTCTCGCAGGGATTCACGCCGGACATCGGCATCATCGCATTCGGGTTGGGCGCCGTACTCGCGCTGATAGATCCGAAGGCAGGGGCCGAAGGCATTCGCAGAATCGATTGGTCGACGATCTTCATGGTTGGAGGGATCGTCACGTTCGTAGGTGTGCTGCAGAAGCTGGACGCGGTCAACATGCTCGGGCACGCGGCGATGAATGTCGGTACGCCGCTCTTGGCCGCGTTCGTGATCTGCATTATCGCCGGGCTGGTCTCGGCGTTCGCGTCAACCGCGGGGATCCTCACGGCGCTCGTGCCGATGGCCGTGCCGCTGGCGTCGTCGGGGGGCGTCGCCGGGTGGGCGTTGATGTGTGCGATGGGCGTGTGCGCATCAATTGTGGACGCATCGCCCTTCTCGACGACGGGTGCGCTGACTGTCGCGGCGGCGGCCGAGGATGAACGGGTGCGGTTGAAGTCGCTGTTGATGCGATGGGGACTGTCGATGGTACTTATCGGACCGGCCGTCGCGGTCCTTGTCCTGCTGCTCATCGGACGTTCATGAGTTCGTAGTTACGTAGTGTCCGGCTTTAGCCGGACTTCACGACGTCCGCCTGAAGGCGGACACTACGTACTTGTGGAAAATGCTCTAGCGGCGCTCGCGATAGGGCGCAAAGTCATTCCAGATCTGGTCGATGATCGTCCGAGTGGGTGTGAGCGTATCGGCTCGTTCCGGTTGCGCCTCTGAATAGAGGGACAAAGTCACCGTCCCGCAGTGCGGACCGAATGCGTCGGGGTCGAACACGTACAAGCCCTCACGGATGATGTTTTTCTCCGACACGCGGTGCTCGAGCACGAAAGGGTGGATGGGTGTGATCTCGACACCGCCGCATGTCGCGCGCATGTGCCGGAAGCTGGTCTTGAAATCCTTGAACGGCGGAAGGTCCGCGCCCTGCGTGCGCGCGGCCTCGCGGCCCAGCCGCTTCCAGAATCCTTCCACCATCTTCGGGGTTGCCCGGACGATCAACACAGCCGGCATGCTACGGAAGTAATCGGACCAGGCGCCGAACTCGGTGAGCCGGCCCAGGCGTGCCTCAGCCTCCGGCGAACGCCCGCCCGGAGCGCCGCCCGTCCAGCCAGCCCGCTGCCGTGCGCGGTGCACCATCGGCGGCGTGATGAAAGCCACATCGAAGTCTGCCGATGACATCACAGGAACAGCCGCGTTCGGCGTCGTGCCTGGCCGGGCTTCTTCGAGCGCGCCGGCGGGATACGGCCGTGTGGGGTCTACGGGGAGCCGTGTCGCCGTTGGCGCCGCTCCCGACATCGTTGGCAGAGATGCCGCCAGAGCTTCGCAGATGAAAACGGTTGGTACGACGGCCGCGTCATCGGAACGGGAATCGGGTTCCACCGCCATCGACGTCAGACCCACAACCAGGCCGGCGTCGTTGAACACCGGGCCGCCTGATCCTCCGAAGGGAAGCCGCAGGTCTGTCTCGATGCGACGCGGCTGAAGGACAGTGACCTCGCCACGGAAGGGTTCTTTCTCACCCCCATGCGGCGCGGTGATGCTCACAATCGCCTGACGATCGTCGAGGGACGGCGCCCGCGACGGCGGACAGGCAAGTGCCAGCGCCGGACGGGTGGCAACGAGGCTTGGATCGATCTGCACGATTGCAACATCTCGCGAACGCCCCGAGAGCAGCACGCGTGCGGGCACCTTCACCGTTGGCGCGAGTTGCACCTCGACGACTGTCGCCGTACCGACCGCTCGGCCGTCTGTCGCGATGAGCCCACGCGAGTCGACGACAAACCCCGACGCCCGCGCGGTTGGGGACCACACGGCGACGACACTTTCCTGATGCTTGCCCAACAACGCGTCCTCGAGGGAACCATTGGAAGAGGTCGGCGATGCCGATTCCAACGTTGCCGATGAGACGATTTCGGCGTTTTCGGTAGTGAGATCGAGGGTGAATTCACGGCCGGCGACGATCTCGACCACTTGCCTCCACTCGTACGCGCGGCCATTGAACGAGACTGGACGATCGGATTCGACGACGTATGAGCCCGGCCGCAAGGAGACAACGACGGTGCCATCAGCAGTCGTGGAAATCAGCCGCGGCTCCGCGCTGGGCGGTTCGTCGCTGACGAGCAGCCTGTGACGCTGGATAGGCGTCGACACCGTCGCGGCGTCCTCAAGCGTCACCCTGATTCGCAGCGTGCCCTGCCCCGACTGCGCCGACACGGCAGCAACGGCGAAAAGCGCGAGAGCCAGCGATGCGTGCCGGGGCATGATCATTCGACAGTATGCGATAGTAACGCCCAACGTGTTAAGCTCTCCGACCTTCAGCCCCCCAACGCACGAATAATCAGGAGGACGGTATGACGCTGACTCCAAAGCGGCTCTTGCTCATAGCTCTCTGCTCGCTGCTGTTGCCGGCCATGGCTTACGCACAGGTGACGACGGCTGATTTGGTAGGAACGATTCGGGATACCTCTGGCGCCATCGTGCCCGGCGTCACAGTGGTGTTGACGAACGAGGCGACCGGGGTCAGCCGCACCGTCACCACCGGTCCCGCGGGCACATACATCTTCACGACCTTGCAGCCGGGCCGCTACCGGCTGAACGCCGAAATCCAGGGCTTTCGCAAGGTCGAGCGCACCGGCGTCGAATTGCAGGTCAATCAACGCGCCGAGATCGACCTCGCGCTCGAGATCGGCTTGATCAGCGAGACCGTGACGATCGCGGGCCAGGCGCCGATGCTCGAGACGCAATCGTCGGTGCTCGGCACCGTGATTGAGGAGAAACAGGTCCAGGACCTGCCGCTCAGCGGACGCAACTTCGTGCAACTGGCGACGCTCAGCCCTGGCGTGTCGGGCGCGGGCTCCGGCATGCGCGGCACGATCATGAGCGGCACGCGGCCCGATGACCTCCGTCCGGGCACTGAGCTGTTCGTCAACGGCAACCGGGAAAACTCGAACAACTACCTGTTCGACGGCGTCGACAACAACACGCGGCTGACGCTCGTGACGGTGCTCCGCCCGAACGTCGAAGCGATCCAGGAGTTCAAGGTTCAGACGAACCTCTACTCCGCGGATCAAGGGCGGAATCCCGGCGGACAGATCAACGTCGTCACCAAATCCGGCGGAAATGCCGTTCATGGCGTCGCCTACGAGTTCCTGCGCAATGCCAGGTTCGATGCGAACAACTTCTTCGCAAACCGCGCCGGACAGGAGAAGCCTCCGTTCGAGCAGAATCAATTCGGCGGCGCCATCGGCGGCCCGATTATCGCGAACAAGACGTTCTTTTTCGCCGACTATGACGGCTTCCGCCAGGAGTTGGGTCGCGTCTTCGTCAACACCGTGCCGACGGCGAAGATGCGGCAAGGGGACTTCAGCGAAGTAGGGACCATCTACGATCCGCTGACGACGGCGGTGGCTCCCGGCGGCGGCGTAACGCGCTTGCCCTTCCCTGGGAACCTGATACCGCAGAACCGCTGGGATCCCGTGACAGCCAAGTTGATGAACGCGTATCCGATGCCGACGACGTCAGCGTTGTCGAATAACTTCGTCACCACGCCCTCGCGCACGCAGAACTGGAATCAGTTTGACGTGCGCGTGGATCACACGCAGAGCGATCGGAACAATTTCCTCGGGCGCTACTCCTGGTCGAAGACGTCGACCATCAACCCGTACACGTTCGCCCCCGTCCAGCTTCCAGGTTTGTCCAAGGCCGTAGGGCTCGGCAACGAGGATACCTTCGCCGGCCCTTCGGATCTGTGGGCAGAACACGCGGTGTTCGGGTGGGTCCATGTGTTCTCGTCGCGCCTGCTGCTCGACACGCGTGCCGGCTACAACCACTTCAATCTCGAGTTCACGCAAGCCGACGTCGTCAGCGGCGACCAGCTCGGAGAACAGCTCGGTGTACCCAACGCCAACCAACAGCTTGGTCAGGACGGCATACCGATTTTCAGCCCGGCGAACTACACGGGCATCGGTCACAGCCGTTCGCTGCCGATTTTCCGTCACGAAAAAATGTTTCAATCCGTGACCAACCTGACGTTCCAGGGTGAGAAGCACACGATCAAGGCCGGCTTCGACCTTCGCCGGCGTCACATGGGCGAGTTTCAGACCAACCGCGGGAACGGGCGCTTCAACTTCTCGCCGAACATCACGAACAACCCGGTGGGGAATACGGGCGGCCACGTGATGGCGTCGTTTCTCCTCGGGGCGCCGAGCCTCGTCGAGCAGGACTATCTGCTCGCATCCGACGTCGGGATGCGCAGCACCGAGTACGGTTTATACATCGCCGACGATTGGCGTGCGACGCAGAAACTGACGTTGAATCTTGGCCTCAGGTACGAGCTCGATACGCCGTTCACTGAAGTCGACGACTTGTGGGCCAGCTTCGATCCGACTACCGCAACAGTTCTTGTCGCCGGACGCAACGGCGTGAGCAGATCGGCTGGAGTGAAAACCTTCAAAAAGGCCTTTGCGCCTCGCCTCGGGTTTGCGTACCAGATTGCCCAGCGCACGGTCGTGCGCGGCGGAGCGGGCATCTTCTGGAACACCCCGGGCAACGGGGGTGCTGCGTTACGGTTGCACCGGCACGTGCCCTTCGGGCCGATCTTCAGCTTCAATCCGGGGACGCAGTTCGTGACGCGCCGGGTCTCGGACGGCTTCCCGACGATTCCTCCGCTCAATCTCGCGCTTGCCGACAATCCCAGCGGCAGCGTTATCGGCGTCGATCCTGATTATCAGCCGGGGTACGCCGAACAGTTCAATCTGACCGTCGAGCAGGAGCTTCCTGCGGCAACGCTGATCAAACTGTCGTACGTAGGCAACATCGGCAAGCATCTCGACACGACGTTCAACCTGAACCAGGCGGTACCGGGAACCGGCGCAGTGAATGATCGCCGTCCATTTTTCGCGGTCCGTCCCGCGCTGGCGGACGTCAACTGGGCCGTCTCCGACGGGACCGCGTCATATCACGCGCTGCAATTCGCCGTCCAGAAGCGGCTGTCGCACGGATTGAACGGGCTCCTGTCATATACGTGGTCCCATGGCGTCGACACGGTCGGCCAAAGTTTCGGCGGCGGCGCGGACGGCCCCTTGCCGCAAGACCCTCTCAATCGACTGGCAAGCCGCGGCAACTCGCCGTTCGATATGCGCCATCGTCTGACGCTCGCGTGGAATTACGCGCTGCCCGGCGGTTGGCAGATCAACGGCATCAACATCTTCCAGACCGGTCTGCCGTTTACGCCGACGCTCAACGCGACGACGATCAATACGGGAACCGGGCAGCGTCCCGACCGTGTCGGCGACGGCACGTTGTCAGACCCGACCGTGGACCGGTGGTTCGACACGTCGGCGTTCACGACGCCGGCGCCATTCACCTATGGCAATGCCGGCCGAAACATTCTGTACGGCCCCGGCCGCGTGAATTTCGACTTCTCGCTGTTCAAGGAGTTCCGCGTCAAAGCGGAGCGGCGCGTCCAGTTGCGCGCTGAGATCTTCAATGCGCTCAACACAGCGCAGTTCGATCTCCCGAACGCGTCGATCGGCGCGGCGCAGGCGGGTACGATTACCGCTATCGTCGGCACGCCGCGGCAGATTCAATTTGGTGCGAAGTTCCTCTTTTGATGTAAACACCGCCCGCGTCTTTGACGATTCGCCCGGAAGCTGACGAGCTTCCGGGCGCGTCATCGCGATTCTCGCGCGCCAGCAGGATTCGCAAGGCTCGCAGTGTGCGCAACGAAGCAATTCCGCTAGAGCGAGGTGGTGACGGGGCCGCGGGGCCACATGAGCTGACGACCAATCCACGCCGCGCGCGACGGTCCTGCTCTTATAATCTTCGTCGCATTGGCACTTACTCCCGGCACACGTCTCGGCCCCTATGAGATCGTCGCATCGCTCGGCGTCGGCGGCATGGGCGAGGTATATCGGGCGACCGACACCACTCTAAAACGAAGCGTTGCCATCAAGGTGCTCCCGGCATCGGTCGCGGCTGACGCCGAGCGACTCGCGCGCTTCCAGCGCGAAGCGGAAGTCCTCGCCGCGCTCAATCATCCGAACATCGCGGCGATCTATGGCCTGGACCGATCAGGAGTCGCGACCGCGCTCGTCATGGAACTCGTCGAGGGCGACGATCTGTCGCAGCACATTGCGCGCGGGCCAATTCCACTGGACGACACCTTGCGGATGGCGAAGCAGATCGCCGAGGCGCTGGAAGCGGCGCATGAGCAAGGCATCATCCACCGCGATCTCAAGCCGGCGAACATCAAGGTCCGTCCCGATGGCGTCGTCAAAGTGCTCGACTTCGGTCTCGCGAAGGCGGTCGAAATGTCGAGCGGGCAGGGTGGACAATCGCACTCGCCGACTCTGACGAGTCCTGCGGTGATGACGGGAGCTGGCATCATTCTCGGCACGGCGGCCTACATGGCCCCCGAACAGGCGAAAGGTAAAGCCATCGACAAGCGCGCGGATATCTGGGCGTTTGGCGTCGTGCTCTACGAGATGCTGACCGGGCAAACGCTGTTCGGAGGCGAGACGGTGGCGGAGACGCTCGCGGCCGTCATCAAAGACGCGCCGCGGCTGGACCGCCTGCCGGACGACACGCCGCCAGCGTTCCGTCGGTTGCTCGCGCGGTGTCTCGAGCGCGACCCCAGGCAACGGCTGCGCGATATCGGCGAAGCCCGCATCCTGCTTGATCAGGCGAAGGCGTTTGAGCAGGACGCGGCAGCTGCGTCTGTTCCTCCGTCCCGCGTCTCGCAGCGCGTTATGTGGGCCTTCGCGGCCGGCGCGATCGCGCTCGCGTCCGTAGTCGGGACGATCGTCTGGCGTGCGAAGCCGGCGCCGATCGGGCCCATGCGGCGCCTCGAGCTGCCAGCGGCGATCGCCGCCGCCAGCAGCTTTGCGCTCGCGCCGGACGGGTCTCGGATCGCATACTTTGCCGGCGGTCATCTCAACGTTCGCGCATTCGACTCGCTCGACACGCAGGACCTGGGCGCCATGCACGTCACGAGCGACTTGCCGTTCTGGTCGCCCGACGGCACAACGATTGGTTTCACTGCCGAAGGCACGATCAGAAGCATTCCGGCCGGCGGCGGGCCGATCTTTGTCATCTGTAAGATCCCCCAGTCGGGACAGGCGATGGGATTGGCGTGGCGGACCGATGGGACGATTGTCTTCTCCGTGTGGCGCGACAGTCTCTACAAGGTGGCCGCGGCTGGCGGCGCGCCTGAGGTTTACGTCGCGTTCGATCCGGCGACCGAGGTCGACTTCCACGGCATCTCAGCGTTTCCTGACAACCGCATCGTGGTGTCGGTTCATCGGCGAGGCGACGAACCGAACCGCGTCGAACTCATCGATGCAGGCGGGAGCCCTCGACGAACCGTGCTGACATCCGACCCAGCCGTCGGTGTCGTCCAGCACGCCGCAGAGGACTACCTGGCCTTCCTTCGGCTCGGCGCGAACGAAGGCCTCTGGGCAGTGCCCTTTGGCGACGGGCCGCTCGATCTGACCAGAGCCGTGCTCATCGCACCCGGGGCGACCGCCTTCGATGCAGCTAGAGACGGCACGCTCGTCTTCGTGTCGCCGGCGGCGACGCCGAAATCTGAGCTGGTCTGGGTTGGCAGGAAAGGAGCGGTGTCGCCGATCGCCGGGTCGGTCCTCGAACGGTCTCGGGGATGCTGCCCGGCGCTCTCACCCGACGGCCGACGCGCGGCGTTCTTCGTGGATGCCGATACCCGGCCGAACCTCGTCGTCCGCGATCTCGAGACGGGCGTCGACCTGCGCCTGGCGTTAGAGACCTCAAATCGACTGCGCGGCGGTGTCCTCTTGCCTGCGTGGTTCCCAATTGGCGATCGCATGGTGTATCGGAGCGGGCCGCCCGATGCTCCGAAAATCGCGGAGTGGCGCGCGGATGGCACCGGCGTTCCGCGCGAGATTACGGCCGGCAGGTTTGCCCGCCTGTCTCCTGATGGAAATCAGCTCCTCTATCTTCTCGACGATCGCGGGCGAGGACGCTTCCGCTTTGCCACGCTGTCGGCTGATGGCGCCATCGGACCGGCGCAGAAACTGTGGTCCGGCGATGATGAACCGAATGTGAACTGGTTCGACGTCTCGCCCGACGGGAGCGTGCTGGCGTACGCGGTGACACAGCCCGATGGCCAGTCGAACATCTTTCTCACCCAGTTTCCGAGCGGCAACGGACGGTGGCAAGTCACACTCGACGGAGGGACACTGCCGCGTTTCTCGCGGGACGGCCGTGAGCTCTTTTATATGAGCGGCTCACGCGATGGGGCCGGGCAGCCGCGCGGGCAATTCAACGCCATGCCGGTGACGCTCACTCCCGGAGTGAAGCTCGGCGTGCCGGCGTTGCTGTTTGACGAGGCGACGGTCGGGCCAAACGCGCCGAGCCTCGGCTGGTTCGACGTCGCGCGCGATGGCCGATTCCTCATGTCGCGCCCGGTGGACCGGTCGGTGGGAAATACGCGACGACTCGTGCTCGTCCAGAACTGGCTTGCGGCGATCGGGAAGTGAGCCTTGTGCGACTGAGACGACGATGATTTGTGACTGACATCTGCCATTAGAGGTGCTATGAGAAACTCCGTTGTTGCCGCCGTCGCGTGCCTGACCGTATTTGTGAGCCTGATCGCGCAGGATGGGCCGGAGACCGTCGTGCGCGGCACGAAGCAGTTCCGCCAGAGCGAAGTGGTGACCGGGCTCGCGGGGCCATATGAGGTGACGTGGGGCTCAGACAACATGCTGTGGGTGACCGAGCGCACGGGCAAGCGCATCACGCGCGTGAATCCGTCAACGGGCGAGCGC
This sequence comes from Vicinamibacterales bacterium, assembly GCA_963782595.1. GTDB lineage: Bacteria > Acidobacteriota > Vicinamibacteria > Vicinamibacterales > JAMQPK01 > JAMQPK01. Next base: position 350,733 of record CAWAKJ010000002.1, read on the forward strand.
AAGGTGGCCGTGACAATAGACGAGGTGAGCGCGCCGGGAGGGCAGGACGGGCTGATGGGGTTGGCGCTCGACCTGGGCAACAACGTCGTCTACACCGGCTACACCTACGTCGACCGGAGCTTGCCGCCGCACCAGACACGGGCTGAAACGAGTCCGTATCGCTATCTCTACACCAAGATCGTCCGCTTCACTTACGATCGCACGACGGAGACACTCGGTAATCCAGTCACGCTCATCGCGGCAATGCCCGCGGGCAACGATCATCAGGCCGGGCGGATGAAGATCGGTCCGGATCGCAAGCTGTACTACACGATCGGCGACCAGGGGAACGATCAACTCGGTAACTACTGCGTCCCGATCGAATCACAGCGCCTGCCGACGCAGGCGGAGATCCAGGCGAAGAACTACGTTTCGTATGTGGGAAAGTCGCTGCGGCTGAACCTCGACGGCTCGATTCCCAGCGACAATCCGCAGATCGCAGGCGTGCGCAGCCACGTCTTTACTTACGGCCATCGCAATCCGCAGGGCATCGATTTCGGTCCGGATGGCACGTTGTACGAATCGGAGCACGGCCCGAAGACAGACGATGAGATCAACGTTCTGAAGGCGGGTGCCAACTACGGGTGGCCGCATGTGGCGGGATTGAAGGACAACAAGGCGTACGAATATGCCCGATGGGCCGAGTCGACGACGCCATGCGCGCAGCTCAAGTTCAGCGACCTGGCCATTGCCCCTACGGTGCCGCGCGAGCCGGAGTCCGCGTTCACCCGGCCGTTCACAGAGCCGATCGCGACGATGTTCACGGTGGCGACCGGGTACAACTTCAGCGATCCGGTGTGCAAGGGCATCGACTACATCTGCTGGCCGACAGTGGGTGTGTCGAGCGTCGAATACTACGGGTCTCCCAAGAATGGCGGCATTCCCGGTTGGGAAAGAATGCTACTGGCGACGACACTGAAGCGCGGGTCGCTGTATGTCGTCGCGCTCAGCGCCGATGGGCAGCGGGTGCAAGGCAAGTTTTCGCGGTACTTCCAATCCGACAACCGCTATCGCGACACTGCCGTCAGTCCCGACGGTAAGACGATCTACATCGCAACCGATCCCGGAGGGCTGGCCGAGGCGATGGCGGGGGGCACCACGCGCGTGATGACGAACAGAGGCTCGATCCTCGCGTTCACCTATGTTGGCGAAGGCCCGGGGGCGGTTGAACCGCAGCGCACGACCACCGCCGCTCCGGCCACCGTAGCTCCGGCTAAACCCGCGCCGATCGCGGCGGGCGCCGCTCCGCAATATACGGCCGCGCAGGCTGCCGCGGGCAAGACGGCATTCGAGGCCGATTGCGCGGTATGCCACGGGAATACGTTAACGAACGGCACGATGGCGCCGCCACTGGCGGGCGAGACGTTCCGCGCGACGTGGGCAGGACAGTCGGTCCGTGCGCTGTTCGACAGTGCCAAGGCGATGCCTCCGGCGAATCCGGGTTCGCTCTCGGATGAAGCGTATGCGCAAATGCTCGCCTACATACTTCAGGTGAATGGCTATGCGGCCGGCGAGACGCCATTCACGACGGGAGACGGGACGACGCTGCGTTAGTGCTCTTGTTCGCGGACTGGTATGCACATGCCACGGAAATGCAAAACAAGAGATAAGGAGATTAGGAGGAAGGTATCGAGGCGGCAGCAAGAAAAGTACCCCATACCAATTCCGTTATTGGCCGACAGATTCGTCCGTCGCCTGAAAGTCTTCGACACCAGAGAGCTGACCTACGAGGCAACTGCCGGCGAATGCGTGCACCGGATGTTGCTCGTCGTATCAACCAGCAACAGCGCTGACCGCATCGCCCGCAGCCGCGCTCGGCGTTCCTTTAACGAACTCAGATAGCTCAGAACCGCCACGAAAACCCGGTCCGCAGCGGCGTCAGCGCATAGAGGTCGTCGGACTCGGTGCCAACGAGAAGCGCGAGGCGCACGTCGGCAAAGAGCGAGAGGCGAGTGCCGAGCGGCACCTGCACTCCGCCGCCGGCAAACGGAGCGTACACGGTGTTCACGATCGGCGTTGGAAAGATATCCGTCACGTTCGGACGCGAACGTCCGCCAGCGAAACCCACGAGCCCGTATGGGCTCACGCGGTCGCGTGGGAAGAGCGACACGCGTAGTTCAGCGGATCCCAGCGTAAAAGTCCCACCCCGGAAGTGCGAAATGCTTCCGGAAGATTCCTTGCGCCGGCTCGGAAGGTGCGATCGCTCCACATTGCCCATGAGCGTGATGCGCGACGTCGGCGACAGGCCGAATCCTCCGGCCAGACTGTAACCGGAATCAGCGAGGGTCGGTCCGACCGCGGCATGGACTGACACGCCCTGAGCACGGGCAATTGACGGGGTTGCAAACAAGACCGCGATGAAGACGCCAGGGATGATGCGCATAGGGTTCCTCAAATAGCTTACGATGTCGCAGGCAGAGTGTCGCCGCTTCGAAAGATGCAGCACGGGTGACCGATGCGACGCGTAAATCTCTTCTTCGGCACGATCCTGCTGCTCGCGTGGGTGCAGTTCCGCCAGACCGGCCTACCGGGCCTGTCGGCCGAGCTCGACCTCTCGACGGGCGTGCCAGCGCGTGTCTATCTGTTCAAGGACGACCGCCCGTTTCGGCTCAGCCCCGTCGACGCCCTGCTCCCGCTGCACGTCGATCTCTTCTATCGCGAACGGCTCTGGCGGCGCGTGTCGTCCCCGGCGACGCTCGAGATCACTGCCAACGAGCAATCGCATTTCTTTCTCCTGCGCGGGCGCGCGCGTTTCGTCCTGCCGCCCGGCAAGTACCGCGTGGAGGCGTATCGCGGCTTTCTCCACAAACCTGCATCGCAGGAATTCACGCTCGGGCCAGGCAGCGAGCGTCGCGTGGAACTGCGGCTCGAGCCAATGCCCGCAAAGGGTTGGCTGTCGGGCGATGATCACATCCACCTGACGCGCGCGCCTGAAGACGATGACGTCTTCCTCGGCATACTCGAAGCCGAAGATCTGTCCGTCGGAAATTTCCTGCAGCTTCAGCGTCAGATGGACGCGGCCGTGCAATACGGCTTCGGCCCAAAGGCGGAAGCGCGGCGGCCGGGCTACAGCATCCGGCCGGGACACGAGTCGCGCAGCCACTTCTACGGGCACGTGAACGTGCTCGGGCCTCGCGAGATCCTGCGCCCATTGAGCGTCGGCGAGGTCTATGCCAACTCTGCCGACGCCTGGCCCTTCCCGCACGTGCTGTTCCAGCGTGGACGCGATCTCGGCGCCACAGTCGGGTATGCGCACTTCGATGGGAACCAGCCGCACTCGACGCTGCTGATGGACCTCGCGCTCGGCTCCATCGACTTCATCGAGGTGTTTCAATTCGGCGTCCTGCACGACGAGCGCTGGTACGAGCTGCTCAACGCGGGACTGCGGGTGACGGGCATCGCCGGCAGCGACTTCCCGGTGCCCCTCAACAATCGAACGCCGTGGCCGCGCTCGATTCCATTGCTGGGTCCGGAAAGAACGATGGTGAAGGCCGCGTCCGGAAACTCAGCATATGAGAGCTGGGCCGCAGGTGTTCGGGCCGGGCGCGCGTCAGTGACCAACGGCCCGCTCGTCGAGCTGACGGTCAACGGTCAGGAGCCCGGAGCCGTGCTCGACGCGCCGGTCGCCGAAGGGCAGGCACGCGTCGTCTTTCACAGGCCGATCGAGAAGCTCGAGATTGTCGCCAACGGGCAAGTCGTTGCGACGCGTGTGGGCGACGGCGCCCTGACCGAACTCACCCTGCCGTTTCGTGTCGATACGTCCGCCAGCACCTGGATTGCGGCTCGGGCCTCGAGTCCAAAGATGGAGAGCGAACCGGATATCCGTGCACACACCAACCCGGTGTACGTGCTGCGCGGCGGCCGCCGGGTTCGCGTCGATGCAGCCCGGCGAGCAGTGTTGGCCCGGTGGGAGCGGGAGGGGGAGTATTACCGCACGGGAGGGCTCAGCTTTATCGACGAGTCTCAGCGGCGCGAGCTTCTCGAGAAAGTGGACGCCGCGTTGAACGTGCTACGCGAATGATTTACGGCCGGTGTACCTATCCGAAGGTGATTCCCTGCGCGAGGGGCAGCTGCGTGGACCAGTTGACGGTGTTGGTTTGACGCCGCATATAGGCCTTCCAGGCGTCTGAGCCGGATTCGCGCCCGCCGCCCGTTTCCTTTTCACCCCCGAACGCACCGCCAATTTCCGCGCCCGATGTGCCGATGTTGACGTTGGCGATGCCGCAATCCGATCCGTGAGCGGAGAGGAACTCTTCGGCTCTTCGCATGCTCTCGGTGAAGAGTGCACTCGAGAGGCCCTGTGGCACCGCGTTGTGGATCGCGATGGCATCGGCGAAGCTCGAGTATTCCAACAGATACAGAATCGGTGCGAAGGTCTCGTGCTGAACGATAGCGCTTTGTGACGGCATCCTGATGATTGTCGGCTCGACGAACTGCTCGCCGAGATCCTCTCGGCGCTTGCCGCCGCACAATACGGTGCCGCCTTCGACCACGGCCTGCCTGATCGCGTCCTCCATCTGCGTCACCGCCTGCGCGGTCACGAGGGGACCCATCAGCGTGCCGGCTGCGAGCGGATCACCGATCGGCACCTGCTTATAAGCCTTCAGCAACCGTGACGTCAGCTCCGGAAGAATCGACGTATGCGCGATGATGCGGCGCGTCGATGTGCATCGCTGACCCGCTGTGCCGACCGCGCCAAACACAATCGCGCGAACCGCCAGCTCGAGGTTCGCATCTTCGGTGACGACGATGGCGTTGTTGCCGCCGAGCTCGAGAATGGTGCGTCCGAATCTCCCGGCGACGATTTCCGAGACGTGTCTGCCGATCGCTGTCGAGCCTGTAAACGACACCATCGGCAGCCGGCGATCGTTGAGCATCGCTTCGCCGACCGTGCGGCCCGATCCGACTGCCAGGGTCAACACGCCGCTGACCCCATGATCCGACATCACGCGATTGGCAATGTGCTGCACGGCAATGGCCGTCAACGGCACCGGTTCCGCCGGTTTCCAGACGACCGGGTCGCCGCACACAGCGGCAAGCGCCGCATTCCACGACCATACGGCGACAGGGAAGTTGAACGCGGTGATCACGCCGATCGGTCCCAGCGGATGCCACTGTTCCATCATCCGGTGGCCCGGACGCTCGGATGCGATGGTGAGTCCATAGAGTTGCCGCGACAGTCCCACCGCGAACTCGCAGATGTCGATCATCTCCTGCACTTCACCGTGGCCCTCACCGCGGATCTTGCCCATCTCGAGCGAGACCAGATCGCCGAGCGGCTCCTTCAGTTCGCGAAGCGCGTTGCCGAGATCGCGCACCAGTTCGCCTCGCTTTGGCGCCGGCCGTTCGCGCCAGAGGTGGAACGACTGCGCCGCCGCAGTCGCGACCGTGTCGTAACTCGCCACGCTCGCGAGCTCGACCGCCGCGATGGCGTCACCGGTCGATGGATTGAAGGACGTCAGTTTGTGGCTGTCCGGATCGCGAATCCATTCGGGGCCTGTGCAGGCCCCGGGGTTGATTTCAGAGATGTGCAGCTTCTGAAGTAACGAACGCATGTCCCTCAAGCCCCCAGCCTCAAGCAAACCATTCTGTCACGGGCTTGGTTGTTATGGCTCGTCTAGCGGTCAGGACGCGCACATCCACTGACCGACACCACCGGCTCCAGCCTAACCGGGCTGCCGGACCCATCGCTGAAGGACCAGTGGAGGCGACTGTGCACGCGGAGCTCCGGGTAGCAGAAATCGACGAGCTCGATCAGGATGTGTCGATCGCGTCCGGCAGGCAGCTCGGTGCCGCGGATCCTGCCCGCGTAGCGTCCGTGCACCCGTCTTGACGATCCGCGGCGCATGCCGACAATCCACGTCCCGACCAGCGCGTCGGCGTCTCGTTCGAAGAACGCGCGTTCGGCTACCGCGCTCGACGCGCGATCCTGGAGCATGAAAGTCGTGAGCTCGCGGTCGCGCCCGCGGAACTCGAATGACCCGAGCGGTGGATGCAGGAACGCCACCTCGGTCGGACCCACACGCACCGGCGGATCGACCAGATCGTCAACGGTCACGCGCACCGTGACGAGCGCGAACGCCTTGACGGCGTCTCCCGTGCCAACGCCGACATCCGCGCACGATGCGGACGGATTGTTGCAGCTCACTCCCGTGATCTCGGGGCCTGGGTCGGTGCCGGGTTCTCCGGGAGGATGGGGGTAGATCACCTCGCCCGAGGATCCGCACGCCGTCAGCGCCGCAACGAGGACGGCGAGAGAAAGTCACACGCACGCGTCAATCGTAACAGCCTGTGTCGCTCCCCGAACGAACGACGTCCAGGGTCATTCGCGGCAATTCTCTGGTACGGATGCGAACCGCCAAGCGTGCGCGTGCTCGGCATCCACTCGATCGCGGCGCGCGAGCGTACTCTGATAAAGTCGCGACAGAAGCACGTTCCGGGAGAAAAACATGCACCGGTCGGGATACGCCCTCATCGCGTTCGCGCGCACGAAGCCATGAGCGCGAAGTCCGGCGACGCGTACGACGCCGCATATTTGCGCTCGATTCGCGATCCCGAAGCGTTCTGGGCCGAAGCTGCCGAGTCCGTGCACTGGGACAAGAAGTGGACGGCGGTCCTCGATAACAGTGGAGCCCCGTTCTACCGATGGTTTCCCGGTGGAATGCTCAACACCTGCTTTTGCGCCCTCGATCGTCACGCCAACGGACCACGCGCCGACCAGCTGGCGCTCGTTTACGACAGTCCCGTAACAGGCACGATCCGGCGCTTCACCTATCGCGAGCTTCGCGACGAAGTGGCTCGCGTCGCAGGTGCGCTTCGCCGCCTTGGCGTCTCGAAGGGCGATCGCGTGCTCGTCTTCATGCCCAACACGCCGGAAGCGGTGATGACGATGCTCGCCTCGGCGCGCCTGGGCGCCGTGCACTCGGTCGTGTTCGGCGGGTTTGCGTCGAGCGAGCTGGCCGTGCGCATCGACGACGCGCGGCCGAAGGTCATCGTCTGGGCGTCGTGCGGCATCGAGCCCGGCCGTGTCATCGCATACAAGCCGCTTCTCGACGGCGCGCTCGAGCGGGCGTCGCACCGGCCCGCGGCCTGCCTGCTGTTGCAGCGCCCCATACAGGAAGCCGCGCTCGAGCCAGGACGCGATGTCGAGTGGACATCCGCCATGCGCAACGTGGAGCCGGTCAACGATTGCGTGCCAGTGCTGGCCACCGACCCGCTCTACATCTTGTACACGTCGGGCACGACGGGAAAACCCAAGGGCGTTGTGCACGACAACGGCGGCCACGCGGTGGCGCTGACGTGGAGCATGCGCCACATCTACGGCGTCGAGCCTGGCGACGTCTACTGGGCGGCCTCGGATCTCGGCTGGGCCGTTGGCCACAGCTACATCGTCTATGGGCCGCTCCTTTACGGGTGCACAACGATTCTCTATGAGGGCAAGCCAGTCGGCACGCCAGACGCCGGTGCGTTCTGGCGTGTCATCTCACAACACGGCGTGAAGGTGCTCTTCACGGCGCCCACCGCCTTCAGGGCGATCAAGCGCGCCGATCCGCAGGGCGCGTTCACCGGAAAGTACGACCTGAGCAGGTTCGAGACGCTCTTCCTTGCCGGCGAGCGCGCCGATCCCAACACCATCCAGTGGGCCGAACAGCGCCTCGGCGTTCCTGTGATCGATCACTGGTGGCAGACCGAAACAGCGTGGCCAATTTGCGCGAATCCGATGGGTCTTGCCAGGCAGCCTGTGAAGTACGGGTCCACCACGAAGCCGATGCCGGGCTATTCGGTGTCGGTTGTGGACGAAGCGGGTCAAGAGGTCAAGAAAGGAGAGATTGGCAACATCGTCGTGAAGCTTCCGCTGCCGCCGGGGTGTCTGCCGACGCTCTGGAACAATGACGCTGGCTTCGTGACGTCGTATTTGACCGAGTTCCCCGGCTACTACAAGACGGCCGACGCCGGATTCGAAGACGAAGACGGCTATTTCTGGATCATGACGCGCACCGACGACATCATCAACGTCGCCGGACATCGGTTGTCGACCGGCGCGATGGAGGAGGTCCTGGCGTCGCACTGCGACGTCGCCGAATGCGCTGTCGTCGGCGTGCATGACGCGCTCAAAGGACAGGTGCCTTTTGGGTTCCTCGTGCTGAAGAACGGGGTGTCCCGAGAGGCGGCCGACGTAACCAGCGAGGTCGTTGCGCTCGTCCGCGAGCGGATTGGCCCGGTGGCTGCCTTCAAGCAGGCGGCGATCGTCGATCGTCTTCCGAAGACGCGATCTGGAAAAGTGCTCCGCGGGACGATGCGCTCGATCGCCGACGGCCAGCCGTACTCCGTGCCGGCGACTATCGACGATCCCGCGATCCTCGATGAGATCAAGGAAACTCTTCGCCGCTTCGGATACGGCGAGAGGCCACTCACGACGGGAGACGGGACGACGCTGCGTTAGTGGCTGCTCAAAACGCCGGAGGCTCGTAGCTCCACGTCGCTGGATCCGCGCCCATCTTTTCGCCGAGGTCAACCAGATCGTTCATGGTCTCCTTGACGAAAACCCCGGCAACCGGCGGCGACCAATCCGCGGGGATCGACACCATACGCACCTCCACCTCCGCTTTGTGCTTGAGCCTCGCGATCTCGGCCAACGCGTACAAATGCCGCACGGCGGTGCACGTCGAAGCACGGGTGGCCGTGTCCAGGCTCCGTTGAATGACGGCAAACCAGTTGGGCGGCGTCACGACCGGCACCGGGCGGAATTGATTGTTGAAGATCACCCAGAAGCGCAACTTAGGGATCGGCAGGTCCGGGTAGGCCTTGTGCCACAGGGCCGGCATGCTTTGCTCTTCCCCTCGCCGCCCGCCATAGATGATGTTTCCCGTGACGCCGCCGTCTACAAAGAGGTCATCGTCGATCATCCGGAACGGAAACGCGCCGGGAATTCCTGCCGAGGCGAGCATGATGTCGTGAATGCGGTCAAGCTGCCCGGAATCGGCAGCGCATTGCGCTTCCGCCACCAGGTCGAACACCCGCGCGGTTCCCTGATCGAGGTCGGTCGTGCTGACGGCCAGGAGCCGGCCATCGGCGCCCGACTTTGCGATACGACGAACCATGTCTACGGTGACGTATTTGCGTATCTCTCGCTCCAATCCGGGTACCTCGGCGAACGACATGTTGTCCGGCAAGAAGTACAAGACCCCGCGATGCTTCACCCAGTCCTTCTGCGGGTTGCGATAGAGGTTCACGATCTGGTCGATCGACGACTCGTCGCCCAGGAATGCGAACGGGGCGATCAGCGTGCCCGTGCTCACTCCGGTGACCACGTCGAATTCGGGCTTGGCGAGAGGGTGCTGCGGCGAAATCTGATGCCATCCCTTGAGGAACCCCGCCCCGAACGCTCCCCAGTCCCCTCCGCCCGAAATGATCAGGACGTCGATCCCTGGCGGTTCTTTCCGCGTGCCAGCGATGTATCGGTCGTACTCGGCCTTGGTGCGTTCGACCAACCGGTGGTGCGTCGTCCGGATTTTCGTCGTTAGCTCGTCGTCATTCTCGGCGCGCCGTTTCAGGAGGTCCTGCTGTGTAACCCGCAGGCGCGTCGGAGGGGCGCCATAGCCGTTCAGCAGAGGCCGTCCGGCGACTGCTTCCATCAGTGAGAGCCCCCGACGGAGGGAGGCCGCAGCGAGAGCGCCGCCGGCGAGAAGCATTACGGACGTTCTTGGTCGCATGCCGCTGCCTACGTCATTGCAAAACTACCGCCCTCAGGGAGATTTGCTGCCCTATCGTCCTATACATTACCGATCACGACGAGATGCTTTGGGAGCTTTGAGACGCCAAACCAGGCACCTCAGAATGTACGCAGTCGAGCATTCGTCCTTCGCTTTTCCTCGAGGCGTCCCCGACTGATGAACTGCCTGGCCGGCAATCACGCATGTCAGACACGCGGGCCAGTCGGATGCGGATGCGACCTGAACAATATCGCAGCCGGCCGTACGGCATCGTAGCGAAAGCTACAGCTCTTCGCCGGCCTCGCGCAGCCAGAAGAAGGCGGCAGCCTCGCCTTCATACGGCTCATCGCACGTCTCGAGCCACGCGTCGATGGCCTCTGCGTGTTCCGCGATCATCTTTGACGCGGCCTGCCGTGCGCGACGCGGCATCTTCTGGATGAACCAGCCCCGGCAGGGGTCGTCACCGACGCCGATTTGACGCGCCAGCGGGACGAGCTCGCGGAGCGCCGCGGGCACTCTTGCTTCGTCGAATCCCGCAAGCGCGGATGCGCGCTCCTGCTCGCAGAATTCGCCCTCGGTCGTCAGATAGCGCGTGAAGGCTTCTCCCTCGACGGCGGTCCGCACTCGCAAGGCGCGTTTGCGGACGCGCTCTACGAACGCGTCCATCGCTTTCATGTAGCTGCCCGGCGCCGAGTCGTTGATGTGCTTCTCACCGAGATCCGCGGCGCGCGCCTCCGCCGCGGTGGCTTCGGTCTCCTCCAGGAGATCGGAGTGGAGCCGCGCGGCTACGAGCCATCCGAACGCGTGCGCTTTCACGGGGCGAAGGGTCCGGCGCAGACCGTCGAGCGCCGAGCGCTTCAGACCGAAAAGATCGTCAGGCGAGAGCGGCGCGTGAAGCTGCATTGCGTCGGCCAGATGGCCCGCCGCCTCGACTGTCAGATCGTACGGCTGAAATGGGCTGTCCGGTGCGGGCGCCGGCTTCTCGCGGCGAATCAGCCAGCTCGAGCTATACATGGAGCGATACTCCCGCTCGCGGTACAACAACAGCGCACCGAAATCGAGCCACCGGTCGAATGAGTCCGGCTGTTCGTGACAGCGCGCGATATAGATCGCGACCGGCGTGACCGACTCCCGCCGGAGCAGATGGATCTTCATCGGTCAATAGGATGCCATAGTCACGCCGCGAGGCATCCCGTCCACGATCATCACGTAGGTGGTTGTCGCGACCACTTTCTCTTGCCCCGCGGCCCCTAGAGGGCTATTCTCGCCCGACATAATCTGACGCACAGCCCTCGGAGGTGACAGATGTGGAACCGACGACGTTTTCTCGAGACGGTTTCGGGATTGCCCATTGTCGGAGGCGCCATCGGGGCGAGCTCACTACCAGCCGTCACGGCGTTCGCAGCCAAGCGCGACTACTTCCGTGAGATGGGCATCCGCCCCTTCATCAATGCGGCGGGAACGTACACGGCCATGACATCGTCGCTCATGCCTCCTGAAGTGATGGACGCCATCCAATATGCCTCCGAGCACTACGTGATGCTCGACGAGTTGCATGATCGGGTTGGCGAACGCATCGCCGAGCTGGTGCGCGCTGAGGCGGCGATGGTCACGTCGGGAGCGGCGGCGGCGCTGACCCTGGGAACGGCGGCCGTCCTCACGGGCACGGACCGGAAGAAGATTGCCAGTCTCCCAAATCTGGAAGGCATGAAGAGTGAGGTCATCACTCAGAAATCCCATCGCTTCGGGTACGACCATGCCGTTCGCACCTGCGGCGTGCGGATAGTTGAAGTAGAGACACGGGAAGATCTGGAGCGGGCGATCAACGAGAAGACCGCCATGATGCTCTTCTACAACGCCAACACCAATGTCGGGCACATCAAAGACGTAGAGTTTGCGCAAATCGGAAAGAAACGCGGGATTCCCACGCTCAACGACGCCGCTGCAGACGTTCCGCCGGTGGAGAACCTGTGGAAGTACACCGCGATGGGCTTCGACCTCGTGGCGTTTTCCGGGGGCAAGGGTATCCGTGGGCCGCAAAGCGCCGGTCTGCTGCTCGGACGGAAAGACCTCATCGCGGCCGCGCGCTTGAACGGACCTCCGAATTCGGACACCGTTGGCCGTGGCATGAAGGTCAACAAAGAAGAGATGCTGGGGATGCTCGTGGCCCTCGATCTCTACGTGAAAAAAAACCACGAGCAGGAAAGGCGTGAGTTCGACAAGCGCGCCGAGACGATTCAGAAAAGTGCGACCGAGGTGCCCGGGGTAAAGGCGGAGATCTTCGTGCCCGAGATCGCGAACCATGTTCCACACATACGAATTTCCTGGGATGCTCCGGCTAAAGGAATGACGGCGGCTGATGTCGTCAGGCTCCTGCGCGAAGGCGAGCCCTCGATTGGAACTCGCGCCGAAGGCGCCACCATCGTCATCGGCGTGTGGATGATGCGATCGGGCGATGAGAAGATCGTCGCGCGCCGTCTTCGGCAGGTGCTTTCCGGCCCGAACACACCAAAAGGCCGAACGTGATGAGACACATTCGCCGCGGGTTGTTCTGCTGTTTGTTGGTGGTTCTTGTGGCTGGCCAGCCCACCTTCAGGTCGGCTCAGGCCCAGACTCAAGAATTCGATCTCCTCATCAGAGGCGGCCACGTCATCGATCCGCGGAACAGCATCAACGCGGTCATGGACGTGGCCGTTACGGGAAACAAGATCGCCCTGGTTGCCAGCAACATCGCACCCGCGCGGGCCCGGCAGGTCGCTGACGCCACGGGCCTCCACGTCACCCCCGGCCTGATCGACATCCACGCGCATGTGTTCTGGGGCCACGACGAAGAGTCGCAGTACAGCGACGGCTACAGCGCCGTTCAACCCGACAGCCACTCCTTCCGCTCCGGACAAACGACGCTTGTCGACGTGGGCGGCGCGGGATGGAGAAGCTTCCCGAAGTTCAAAGAGCAGGTCATCGACCGCTCGCAGACACGCATACTTTCCTTCCTCAACATCGTCGGGTCCGGCATGAGGGGCGGGCCCGTCGAGCAGGATCTGTCCGACATGGATGCCAGGCTCACCGCGATGCGGATCCGGCAGCATCCGGGTCTCGTCGTCGGAGTGAAAGTGGCGCACTACAGCGGACCGGAATGGGAACCGGTGACGCGTGCGGTGACAGCCGCACGTCAGACGAACGTTCCCGTGATGGTTGACTTCGGCGGCCATACGCCGCCGCTGTCGCTTGAAGACTTGCTTATGAAGCACCTGGGTCCCGGCGACATCCTGACCCACACGTACGCGCACGTCGGCGGCCGCATTCCGATCGTGGACGAGAACGGCAAGGTGCGTCCCTTCGTCTGGGCGGCGCGAAAGCGAGGCGTGATCTTCGATGCGGGTCATGGTGGCGGCAGCTTTCTATTCCGCCAAGTTGTCCCCGCGATGAAGGAGGGATTCCATCCCGACGTGATTAGCACCGACCTTCACATCGGCAGTCAGAACAGCGGCATGAAGGACATCCTGAACACGATGTCGAAATTCCTCAACATGGGGATGCCGCTGGCGGACGTCATCAAGGCCAACACCGCACGCGCAGCCGAAATCATCAAGCACTCCGAGCTTGGTCATCTCGGTGCCGGCGCTGAGGCAGATATCGCGGTGCTGGCGGTCCGCCGCGGCACCTTCGGGTTCATCGACACATCGGGCGCGAAGATGATGGGCAATCAGAAACTGGAATGTGAGCTCACGGTCAAGGCTGGTCGGGTGGTCTGGGATCTCAATGGAATCTCCCGCCCGTTGTGGACGGACAAGGAGGGGTCACGATGATGCGTCGAATCTCGTCGGCAATCAGGCTCGTTCTGCTCGTGTGCTTGTCCGCCGTAGCGCACAGCGCGGAGGCGGAGGCTCAGCTGGCGTCGCAGACCGCGCTGGTCGGCACGGTGACCGATCGAGATGGTGGTGTGGTCCCGGGCGCGCAGGTCGTTGCCGTGAATGTCGGCACCAAGGACACTTACGAGACGACGACCAACGCGGAAGGGTACTACCAGATGCAATTCGTCCGCACCGGCACGTATGACGTCACGGTGACGGTCTCCGGTTTTCAGACGTTCAAGGCGACCGGCGTCGAAGTGGCGAATAACCAGGTCGTTCGCACAAATGCGACCATGCAGCTCGGCGCGTTGGCCGAATCGGTCATCGTCACGGCTGGTGCCCCAATCCTCGAGACCGACACACACGCGGTTTCGGAACGGATCAACGAACGGGCGGTCGTCGACTTGCCGTTGAGCGGCCGCAATGTCTGGGCTCTTGCCACCACCGCACCGGGTGTCCTTAGTGGACCGACCAGCGACATCGGTGTGAGCTTTCGAGGCGCCGGACAGCGCGAGATACAGAACAGCCTGTCGCTGGACGGCATCAACTCTTCGGCGAATCTTCTCGCGATGACCAGCATGCGTCCCATCGCCGACGCCGTCGAAGAAATTCAGGTGCAGACCGGCAGCACATCGGCGGAGTACGGCTCCTACCTGGGCGTCCACATCAACGTCGTCACCAAGAGCGGCACGAACACACCGCACGGGTCTATTTTTGAGTTCTTTCAGGACGACGCGCTGGATCAGCGCGGGTATTTCGAGAATCAGGCGAATCCCAAGAATCCTCGAAAACGCAATCAATTTGGCTTTCAGATGGGCGGACCGGTTGTGGTCCCGGGGCTCTACGACGGCCGCAACAAAACGTTTTTCATGTCAGCGTATGAAGGCGTGCGGGCCGAGACACTGAGCAGTCCTATCATTACCGTGCCGACAGCCCCGATGCGCGAGGGCAACTTCTCCGAGATCGCCACGCCCATCCGGAACCCGTTCACGCGTCAGCCATACCCCGGAAACATCATTCCATCGGCACAGTTGTCGCCGATTGCGCGAAGGATTTTGCAGTTCTATCCCGCCCCGAACCGGCCGGGACTGGCCTCGAACCTGCAGACGACCGTGCCAAGCAAGGAGAATGTCGACCAACTTCTTCTGCGCGGCGATCAGAATCTCGGCAACAAGGTCCGGCTGTCGGTCCGCTACAACTGGCACGACAGCGTCAGCAGCAACGTATTCGTTAACGCGCTGCCGACTCAGTTCGTCACGCAACCCCGCGTCAACCACAACACGCTGGTCTCATACACGCACACGCTGGGAGCGCACCTGTACAACGATTTCCGGATTGGCTATCACCGAGTCGGTTTCGACACGTTGAATGATTTTGAAGTCAACGCCCTCACGCCCGCAGGATCGGCTCTCGGCATTCCTGGCTTCGACGGCGATGTCAAATACAACAACCCCGGAATCCCGAGCATCAACATCAGCGCCTTCAGTGGACTCGGAGGGGGAGGCACCAACTGGTATCAATTCGACACGACATTTCAAGCGTCGAACGTGCTGGCATACACACGGGGATCGCACAGCATACGAACCGGGTTCGATCTGCGGCGATTGGCCACGGGTCGCAGGGCAGCGAACGACCCGCGCGGGCGCTTCGACTTCACGGGCGACATGACGGGACATGCGGTGGCTGATTTCATGCTGGGCCTGGCCCGAACGGTCATTCCACCGACCGACCAGATTCAGGGCCACGTCGGTGGATGGCGCAACGGCTTTTTCGTCAACGATGTCTGGCAGGCCACGCAAGATCTCACGCTGAGTCTCGGCCTGCGCTATGAGTTGAACACGCCGGTTCAAACCTATGCCGGACTCGCGTCCATGCTGTCCGAAGACTTCAACACCATCATTCCGGCCAGCTTCCCGGCCGAGGGCTTCGAGTTCCACGATCCGAACTACAAGGACATTGCGCCACGGCTTGGTGCGACGTATCGAATCAACGAGAAAACGGTCCTGCGTGCCGGGTTCGGCATCTACTACAACCCGAATCAGATGAACTCGTTCACGTTTCTGACCAACAACCCGCCAATCGCTGCCGTGGCGACGTTCAGTTCAGATCCGGCGAATCCAACATTGTCGCTGGAGCAGCCGTTTGGTGTGGTCGGACCCGGCGGTCCTCCCGACATCATTTCGCCGACGCGGCATCTCCCGAATGCTCGCAAGAACCAATGGAGCTTCGACGTGCAGCGGGAGCTGTGGACGGGCACCGCGTTGGATTTGCAGTATGTGGGGTCGAATACGAGCGGTCTCGATCGCAGCTTCTTCAACAACACGCCGCAGCCCGGCGAAGGCGCGGTCGATCCCCGCAGGCCGAACCCTCGATTCCGGTCACGCCGCATCATTCAGAACGATCTGATTGCCGACTACGACGCCGTCAGCGTGATTCTGCGCCGGCGTATGAGTCAGGGTCTGCAGACGGACCTGCACTATACCTGGTCGCGCACGCGCGACATGGCCACCCACTCCAACGGTGGCGGCCAGACGATGAACAACTATGACATCTGGGCCGACTACGGCCCGGCGAACTGGGATGTGCCGCATCGGTTCGTTGCGAGCTACATCTACGATGTGCCGTTCCTCAAGGACTCGTCGCAACCGATTCTGAAGTACGTCGTCGCGGGATGGCAGGTCAGTGGTGTGACGACGTTGCAGAGCGGGTTGCCAATCAACGTGACGATCGCTCCCGACCGCGCGAATATCGGCATCTCGGGACTCCAGCGGCCGGATCTCATCGGGGCCGTCCCCAAACTGAATTGCAAGCCGAGTCCAACGAACCGCGATCTCATCGACTGCTTCGACCCGTCGGCGTTTGCTATGCCGGCGCAATTCACGTTCGGCAACGCCCCGCGCAATGTGCTGAGGGGGCCAAAATCGGTCAATACCGATTTGTCGATGGCGAAGAACATCCCCGTCGGTCAGAACGTACGGCTACAGGTCCGCGTGGAGATGTTCAACGTATTCAACAGCGTGAATTACGGCCAGCCCAACGCAATATTTGGTTCAGCAACGTTCGGGCGCATCAGCGCGACCAGCCTGACCTATCCGAACATGAGGCAGATGCAGCTGGGCTTCAAATTGATTTTTTAGGTGACGATGATGCGATCACGTGACGTCGTCCACCTTCGCGCTTGGCGCTTCGGTGGACAGGTGTTGGCGGCCCTGTTGATGTCCGCGGTGTTCACTGGCACGGCGTCAGCGCAGAGCGCGACGAGGGCAGAAGAACGGTTGAAGGAGCGGAAGATCACGCTGCCGCCGGTGCCCGCCCCGGTGGCCAATTACGTGAGAGCCGTCCGCGTCGGCAACCTCCTCTTTGTTTCCGGCACGACCTCGCGGGACTTGAAGCCGTTCGGAAAGGTCGGACGCGAGCTTACGGTGGATCAGGGCTATCAGGCAGCCCGCCACGCCGGCTTGCTCTTTCTGGCGAACGTGCGTGCAGAGCTCGGCACGCTCGATCGTGTCAAACGCGTCGTCAAGGTTCTGGGGATGGTGAACTCCGCCGATGGATTTGCAGAACAGCCTGCCGTCATCAACGGATTCTCCGACCTGATGGTCGAGGTGTTCGGCGAGTCGATTGGCAAGCACGCACGGTCCGCGGTGGGCCTGGCTGCGTTGCCAGGGAATGCGCCGGTCGAAGTGGAGGCCATCCTCGAGATCGAGTGACGTCGAACACCTCGAGGCGAAATCCAACGGGTTGCGCGTGAGGAAGCATTTCGAGGTCGGCTTCGGTCGCGTTCTCCAGTTCGATCAGCGCCAGT
Source organism: Vicinamibacterales bacterium (assembly GCA_963782595.1). Classification (GTDB taxonomy): domain Bacteria; phylum Acidobacteriota; class Vicinamibacteria; order Vicinamibacterales; family JAMQPK01; genus JAMQPK01. The sequence goes on from CAWAKJ010000002.1 coordinate 368,144, forward strand.
CACCTTGCAGGATGAACGCCGCCCAGAAATACGGATGTTCCCACTGAGGATTGCTGCGCAGGGACAATTGCGCAGCGCGAAGCGACGCCGCGGGAGTCCTCCTGTCGCGAAGCATTTCGCGATACAGACGTGCCATCAGTGTGGCGGTGGCCCGGTCGCTGATGCTCCACAAGCTGACGATGACACGCGCGGCACCGGCGTACATGAAGGCGCGAGTCAATCCGACCAGGCCTTCTCCCCTGATCTCCTTGCCCAATCCGGTCTGACAGGCGCTCAAGACAACTAGGTCTGCCGAGAGATCGAGGTTATAGAGCTCGTGCGCGCGAAGAAATCCTTCCCTTGGGCTGCCGGCCGCGTCAACCAGCGACAGCGCAATCGCCGAGAGCGACGGACGCTCGGTGTCCAGGAATCCATGAGTCGCAAAATGTACGTAGCGGTAGGCGCTCAACGCGGAGCCGACGACAGACGCCTTAGTCGCCGCAAATCCGACCGCGGCCAGGTTCTTCTCTCCGGCCGCCGTGGCGAGAATCGCCTTCGCCTCCTCGTCGGTGAAGCGCAAGCGAGCGATCCGTGCGGAGCTGGCAGAAGTCGGCTCGGTCGCGTGCGCAAGTATCCGCGCTTGCGCGTCATCAGAGACTGAGGCGGTCCGCTTGCCGCGAACTCGTGGATCCGACACGTCGAACACCGGATCGGCAAACACGGCCACCCCGAGCAACGGCCGCTTCCGGCCAGCGGTTCGAGCACGTTGCATCGACAAGGTCGATGCGGAAGGGAGTGTCACGATCTCGAAGTCAACGATCGTCGGCCGCTCGCGCTCGCTGCTCGTCGAAGGCACCGGAAGTATCTCGAACGGCAGATACTGCAGCGCCCCGTCGGCAACCACGACAAGTCGAGGTGTTTTCGGTAACACGCCGATCGGTGTCAGCACGAGATCCGTGAGCCGGCGCAGTGCGCCAGGAAGTGCCGCGTCCGCCTCCGCAATCCGGCGCGCTCGTTGCTGCGCCGGTTCGGCGCTTGGGGCGCCAGCGCGGGCGGTGACCAGGTCGTAGGCTTCACGCGTGGCCTGTTCGATCACCGCGCGTGGCGCCAGCCGATAGCTTTTCAGCCCCTCGCGATCGACGACCCAAACGAAGCTGGAGTCAGGGCCAAGCGAGTACTCGAGCAGGGTGGTATCCGCATCCAGGAGCTCTCGCTGGATGGTCTCGGCTTCGAGGAGGCGGGGCTGGGTCAACGCGCCGTACTGAGGACTCGCTGCGCGAATCGCCGATCGCACTTCCTCGTACTCTGCTTCGAGCGTGCGAGCGTCGCGCGACAGCGCTTCGGCCTCGGAAGTGGCTTTGCCTTGGAAGTTAATCAAGCGGTCTGCTTTCGCGTCCAGCAGACGGGCGAGCTGCCGCTCGCGACTGACGAGTGAGGGATTGACCGCGTGTCGCAGCTCCGCGCCGCTCTCGCCGAGCATGTCCAGCAGGCTGCGAGCCCGCGCACGCTCGCTCGTCTGCAGTGCCTGTGCATCGAACCCCGCCCCTGGGCGCTCCTGGTGCATCTGCATCAAGAGGTCGATCGCGAAGCTGTACGCATCCTGATGCCGCCCGAAATAACTAGCTCTCATCTCGGGGCTCGAGGTGACACCTCGGACCGCCTCGAGTGCTCTCAGCGCCTCGCGGATACTTTGCAATGCGTCGTCACTGCGCCCGAGCGCCCGTTGCGCCCGCGCGACGACGGGCAACGCGAGACCGAGTCCGTGTTCATAACCGAGAGACCGGAAGATGGCCGCAGCTTCGTTCGCCTGCGCGAGCGACTGTTGCTGATCGCCGTTGAGGGCGTGTGCCTCGGCGAGGCTTGTGACGGCCAACGCCTCGCCGCGCTTGTCGCCGTTCGTCGCGCGCAGCTGCACGGCGCGCTGCAAGGATTTAAGAGCGGGTGCGGCGTCTCCCGCCGCAAGATGAGCTCGTCCAACGTAAGTCAACGTGAGCCCTTCCGCTCGCCGATCGCCCACGATCTCCAGGAGCGGCAGGGCGCGTGCGTAATACTCGAGGCCGCCGCGAGGATTGCCGCCGACGGTTTCCGCAAGACCAAGCTGAGTCAGCGCGTCCGCTTCGCCTGCCTTGTCGTCGATGGCGCGTCGAATCGTCAAGGATTGCTGGAGATACTCAATGCCGCGCTTCAGCTCGCCGTCGTCGCGTAGGACACGCCGATGTTGTGGAGCGCGAGCGCCTCACGGCGGCGGTCCCCCAATTGCTGGAAGAGCACCAGTGCCTGCCGATACTCCTCGAGCGCACGTTGCCAGTCGGCCATGTCGGCGTAGAGCTTGCCGATGTTGTTGCGCACGATGGCCTCAAGTGGGCGGTCTGCGGCGGCGATTACCGACGTGAGCGTTTCGCGATACTGCGCCATCGCCGTCTCGGGATCGCCGGTGATGTCGAGTGCTCCGCCAAGCGCGTTTGTCACCGACGCGTACATGGAATCGGTCGTCGCGTTGAACAGCGGGCGCGCCCGCGTCAGGTACGGGATCGCCTCGCGCGCCTCACCCGCGCGTAGATGAAGAATTCCGACGTTGAACAGACAGAGTCCTTGTTCGTACGAAAGGCCGCGGTCGGAAAAGATGTCGAGCGCCGCCAGGTACCGATCGCGGGCCGCAGCGCGCGAGACGGCTGTATTGATCCTGCGCAGTGGCTCGGCTTCGGCAAAGAGTCGCTCGGCGTGGGCGTGTGTCGCGTCGGCCGTCGTGCCGGGACGCTGGGCCTTGACTGTCAGCTGATACGCGCCCTTGGAGCCACCGGGGCCAGGCGCGTTCGCCACGTCGAGCCTGTAGATGCCTGCGGTTGCGGCAACCCACGCGATGCGTTCAGGGCCCCGCCGGCCATTTGGGCTATCCGCGGTGATAAGTTGGGTCGAGTCGGGAGCGAACAAGAAGGCTGTGACGTCTGCACCGCGTTGATCGATGACCGCATGGAGAAAGTCTCCGGCGGCAAGATCGATCGAAAAGCTGTGACGCTCGCCGCCTGCGAGCGTCCTCTCGACGACGGTTCCTTGGGTCAGCGCCTGGGCATTGGCAGCAGATATCTGCCCGGCCTGCGCTCTGGCCAGGCCGACCGGCAGCAGCGCGTGCGAGCCCACGAAGGCCAGCGCGCCTGCTGCCGCAGCGATCCTCCGCAGCGTACGTCCCGACATGACCGTCATGTGGTTGCTAGATCGTGCCTGAGCCGCCATCGGCTGCGTCCCAGTCGCCCTGCTCGTCGGTGAGTTTGGCGGCGCGGTAATAGCCTTTCCGCTGCGACCCCTGAGCATTCTGGAACACGGCATTCCCGTTGAATTGGCACTGCGTAGTTCCCACCGTCACCTGGTACCCTGCGAGATTCAACAGGTCGCCCGGATTCGGACTGGCTGCCGTACCACCACCCGCAGCGGTGTAGGTCGCGTTGGGGATGGCGACGCCATTTCCGCCCTGGCCTTGAGGCCTAAAGTTGATGCTGACCGATCCGCCCGCCATCGAAACGATCACGTTGCCACACTCCACTGTCCCAGTCGCCGCTGTGAACTGAAGGTCGTACCTTGGCATGTTGTGTCCTTCCCAAGAGTGTGCCGCGGGTTACCGTTGGGGTTTGTCATCGGACGCGCGCACTCGCGCGTGCGACAGCGTGAACTGTGCCACCACAAGGTCGGGGCTGCTGGTTTCGACTCGGAGGAGCGTCTGCGGCGGCGGCTCATACTGAGTGAGCAGCAGTGTCGTGTCCGCGCCAGCGCGCTGCTCGACCGCCGACCAGACCTGTCCGGCGCCGCCGATCATCTCGAGCTCGTTGACCATTGAGCCACCCCGCTTCTCCCATGCTGCGACCGTGCTTCGGCTGAGAACGATCGGCGCCGGGCCGGGGACGACATCGGGCAGCGGGTGCTGAGAGATGAGCACGGTGATCCGCTCAGCCAACTGGTCCTCGCGGGTCCTCTGCAACGTCAAATACGGCGGCGCATCGGTTTGGGCGGGAATCTCGATCAGCCGCCCGCCCGTGACCCTGTTATCGCCGCTCCTGGTCCGCGTCGTCGGGAAAATCAGATACGGCTCGCTGGTGCTTCCATCCGCGTACTGCTCGCGATCGATGACATAGAGGTACCCGTCGCGCGGGAATTCGATAGAGAAGCGGACCCGTTCGCCCACTTTCAACGGCGTTCCCGCTGCGACGCGCTCGGGTGTCCACTGCTCGACCCCACCTTGCGGCGGATGCACGAGCAAGCGCGTCGTGTCGGTTGCGGCTGCACGCCTCAACCTCCAGACTGTGACGCCGACCTCCGAAACATTGCCGCCCTCACGCTGCGGAAGGATGCCATCGACGGGCCGGTATGTTGGCAGGGGCGCGCCTGCATTCTGAGCCGCAGCCGGACGTGCACCAAGGAACGCCGCCGGAACGATAGCCTGGACGAGATCGTTGCGGTCGGACCCGGCAGCGCGTGCCCCGGCCGTGGGCGCTTTGCGTGTGGGAGCAGGCGATGGCTGCTCGCGGCGATCCGACACAATCACGACGGCAAGGACTACCGCGGCAGCTGCACCGAGCGTGGCAAGGCCCCAGGTGAACTTCCGACGTGAAGATCCAGTTACAGCAGCCGCCGGAATCGTGCGCTGCTCGACCTGCCGGAGATCCGCCAGGCAGTCGCCTATCGTGGGATATCGATCCGCAGGAACTCGCGCAAGCATCCTGCTCAGGATTGGGTCAAGGTCATCAAACGTACCCGACGCGCTGGGAAGGCCGGGATAGCGCGCGTCGAGGATCGCCGCCGCGGTGAGCGCCGTTGTCTCACGACGGAACGGATGACTGCCGGAGGCGAGCTCGTACATGAGAACACCGAGGCTGAAGATATCCGACCGCCCATCGAGGTCGCGTCCGCTCAGTTGCTCCGGCGACATGTACGACGGTGTTCCCAACGCGTCACCGGTTGTCGTGAACACTCTGTTCGTGTCGGCTGACGTGCCGGTCGTATTCGCGCCGTACGATTTCGCGATTCCAAAGTCGACAAGCTTGATGGTTTGATCTCCCAGCACGATCACGTTCTGCGGTTTGATGTCGCGGTGAAGGACCCCGCGTCCATGCGCGTAGGTCAGCGCCGACGCGAGGCTGATTCCGACTCGGACCACCTCGTCCGCAGGTGTCGGTCCGCTGTCAATCCGATCTGACAGAGGAACGCCTTCGAGATATTGCATGACGAGAAACGCGGTGCCGCGGTCCTCGCCCACGTCGTACAGCGTGCAGATATTCGGATGGTCGAGCCGAGAAATCATCCTGGCTTCGCGATCGAACCGTGCGCGGAAGGCCGCATCGGTGGCGATCTCAGGTCTCAAGATTTTGATCGCCACAGCTCGACCGAGGCGCGTGTCAGTGGCGCGGTAGACCTGACCCATTCCACCCGACCCGAGCATCGAATGGATCTCGTAAGGGCCGAGCCGGGATCCGGCGGCGAGAAGCATCGTTGGAGGAAAGAGATCCTTCGGCACCCAAGCCGGACGGTCGAGCGGCCTCTGGCGGTCAGTCATTTGTCGGATGCGTCCTACGCCGTGCGAATTCTAGCCTCATTTAGTTCATTAGGGTCACCAACAAGGGAACGATCCTCGCGTTTATCTACGTTGGGGAAAGGACAGGTGCGGCGGTGGAAGCCCGGCGTACGGCTCCTCGCCATGGCGAGGGTCATCCAAATGCTCAAAACGCCGGTGCCCGGCGTTCGCCGTCTACCGGTCGGCGTCGGCGAGAGCCGACTCCTGGGCCTCGTGGCCCACGCCGGAATCATCCTCACGCCACGGTTGAGAGGCGATTAACTCATCGCACGCAGCGGTATGAACGGGCCGTGAGAAGTAGAACCCCTGAGCGTGCGCGCAACCGAGTGTTTGCAGCTCGACCCGTTGATCGATGGTCTCCACTCCCTCCGCGACGACATCCATCCCGAGATTGAGCGCCAGCGCCACGATGGTTCGAACCATCTCTGAACCCTTGGCATCGACGCCCATACGACTGACGAACGATCGATCGACCTTTATGGTGTTGGCCCGGAGCCGGTGGAGGTAGGTGAGTGAAGAATAGCCCGTCCCGAAATCGTCGATGCTCCAGGCCACGCCCATCGATTGCAACTGCGCCAGTGTGGCTTCGGCGCGGCCAATGTCGGTGATAAAAACGCTCTCGGTAATCTCCAGCTTCAGCTTCGACGGTTTCAGCCCCGTATCGTGAAGGATCTGCTCAACTTCCGCGACGAGGTCATGATGGCCGAACTGGCCCGCCGCAACGTTGACGCTGATGAAGCCCGGCGCGCGACAACCGAACTCCCTTTCCCATTTCGCCATCTGCCCGCACGATTGAGCCAGAACGAGCTTACCGAGCGGCCGAATCATTCCCGTGTCTTCGGCGATGGGAATGAAGTCCGCCGGGTTGATCGGGCCACGCGTGGGATGGTGCCAGCGCGCCAGCGCCTCGAAACCCTTAATAGCACCGGTCACAAGCGAGATGATCGGCTGGTAGACAACCGTGATCTCTTCATTGTTTATGGCATTCCGCAGGTCGGTCTCCATCTGCAGGCGGGTGACTGCGCGCTCCCGCATGGCCGGATCAAAGAGCTCGTACGGAACAGCGCTCCCCGCCTTTGCTCGATGTAGCGCAATCGCTGCATCCTGCAGGAGTTGTTCCGGCCGGTCATAGCCGGTTGTGCTGACAGTGATGCCAATGGCTGCCGACGTGAATACCTGGTGCCCCTCGACGTCGAACGCCGTGCACAGCGCGGCTTGGAGCCGCTCGGCCACCCGAATGGCGTCGCTCGCGTCGGCAATATCGTCAAGCAGCACCGTGAACTCGTCTCCCCCGAGACGCGCCAGCGTGAAACCACTGCTGTCCCGCGACACGACATCGGTTCCGCGAAGACAGGACTGAAGCCGACGGGCCACCGCAACGAGCAGGCGGTCGGCGCTGAGCACACCCAGGCTCTGATTTACGACCTTGAATCGATCGAGGCCGAGAACGAGCAGAGCGAAGACGTAGTCTGGCCGGCGCTTAGTGCGCTTGATGGCGCGGTCGAGTAAATCGACGAAGAGAAGCCGGTTCGGCAGCCCGGTGAGTGCGTCGGCCACCTTGGTCTCGGTGATGTCGGTCAGTGATCCTGCCAGCCGCGTGACGCGACCTTGGGCATCGGTGACAGCTGCGCCCCGGCAGCGCATCCAGCGGTATGTGCCGTTGCGATGACGGATCCGATGCTCGCTTTCATAGTGACCTGTTCCACTGGCGAGGTGGGCGTGCAGCGTGGCCTTCGCAAGCTGGACGTCATCGTGATGGATGCGCGAGAGCCATTCCTCCGGATCGGTGCCGATTTCTTCCTCTTCGTATCCCAGCAGGGCCTTCCATCGCGGCGACCAGTACACTTCATTCGTCAGGACGTTCCAGTCCCAGAGTCCGTCGTTCGTGCCCCGTGCTGCGAGAGCGTATCGCTCTTCGCTCTCGTGCAGGTCCGCCACCGCCCATTTGTGGGAGAGATGGGTACGGATGCGCGCGAGTGCAACGGCGAAGTCGAGCGGCTTGGTGAGGTAGTCGTTCGCGCCACGCCCGAGGGCCTCGACGACACTGTCGCTTTCCGCCCTGGCGGTGACCATGATCACAGGCAGCTCGGTCTGCGAGCGGCTGGCGCGCAACCGCGTCAGCACGTCGAGGCCGCCGAGGCCCGGCATCTCGACATCGAGGAGAATGAGATCGTAGTCGCGGCTCGCTGCACGCTCCAGTGCTTCGTCGCCGTTGGCAGCGGTATCGACCAGAAATCCCTTCTGGACAAGACGGCGCGACAACACATCGCGGTTCATGTCGGAGTCGTCGACGACGAGAAGCGAGCCCTGACGGTTCACGACGGGACTTCCTTTCTGGCAAGAAGCGCCTCGATCTTTCCCAGAAGAGCCTGAAATCGAACGGGTTTCGTGTCGAAGTCGTCTCCACCGGCGGCGAGCGCCAGGTCGCGATCGTTGGTCATGGCGTGCGCACTCAGCACGATGATGGGTATGTGACGGGTGGCCGCGTCTCCCTTTAATTGGCGCGTGGCGTCCCAGCCGTCGAGCACCGGGAGACCCAGATCCATCAGGATGAGATCGGGCGACGCCGCATGCGCCATCAAGACGGCCTGACGTCCGTCGAGGGCGAGCAGCACGCGATAGCCGTGTCGTTCAAGGCGACGAGACAGCGCATCGCGGCTCGCCTCGTTGTCTTCGACCAGCATGATGGTCACCTGCTGTTGCGCTGCCGTCGTCATCACGCCTCGATCATCGCGGGCACGGCGGCCGGCGCGGCGTCCAGCGGCAGCCGTACGGTGAAACGCGATCCCTCTCCCGGCCGGCTCTGCACAGACACGGATCCATTCATGAGTTCGCAGAACCGCGATACGAGCGCCAATCCCAGGCCTGTGCCGCCATACTTCCGGGTTGTCGTGACGTCGGCTTGCGTGAACGCCTCGAAAATCTTCTCTGTCTCCGCGACGGTCATGCCGACCCCTGTATCGGTGACGGTGAACTCGACAAATACCTGAGCGCCTTCGGTCTGCCGCGACACGCCCAGCGTGACAGCGCCATCGCGAGTGAACTTGCCGGCATTGCTGAGGAGATTGAGCAGGATCTGTCTGGTCTTCATGAGATCCGAGTTCATCGTTCCGACTCCATCGCCGCAATGCACGGTGAGCGTATTGTTGTTCTTTCGTACGAGAGGTCCGACCGTGTCGAGCAGCTCCTCGAGCATTTCCCGCACGTCGAATGACTCCCGCGAGAGCGCCATCTTGCCAGCCTCGATCTTCGACAAGTCGAGAATGCCGTTGATGAGCGACAGCAAGTGTTTCCCGGCAGATTGAATCTTCTGGAGATCGGTGATCGACCCTTTATTCCCGCCGTCATCTTCGGCCTCTTCCTGAAGGAGCTCGCTGTAGAGAATGATGGCGTTCAACGGTGTCCGGAGCTCGTGGCTCATGCTGGCGAGGAAGTCGCTCTTTGCTCTGGTCGCCTCTTCGGCCCGGCGTTGCGTGAGTCGAAGCTCGGCAACCAGCGTCGCGAGCTGCTCACTGTTCTGCCGATGTGTGTCGTGCGCGACTTCCAGGTCGCGGGTGTAATCAGCCAGCAGCTGCCTCGCTGCGGCGCCGCTCGGTAATGTCGCGCATGTAGCCGGCGAACATCGCCGAGCCATCCGACGAAATGGGCGCAATCGCCACTTCGACCGGAAAGACCTCGCCCCCTTTTCGGACAGCCGTCAGCTCGAGACGCTGGTTCATCACCGTCGCCTCTCCGGTCCTCAGATACCGGGCCAGGCCTTCTCGATGCTCCTCGCGTTTGTCGGCCGGAATGATCAGGTCGGCCAGCTGCTGCCCAACGGCTTCTGACGCACGATAACCAAATGTCCGCTCGGCAGCCGGATTGAACTGGACGATTCTGCCGTCCTCGTCCATCAGTATCACGCAGTCGAGCGCGACGTCGAGGATCGCGTCGTTGCGCGCGTGACTGTTTCTCGCGTCGAACTCCGCCTCCTGGCGTGTCCGGACCTCGTGCTCGAGCGCTGCCGTGCGGTCGGCATTCTCGCGCAGCTCCACGATGCCGCGGCGGCAGGCGACGACGAGGAAGATGTCTTCGAAGATCACCCACGCGGCGTGCTCCACCCAGCGCCACTGGCTGGCGACAACGACTCCGTAGACAGACTGCGGCCAGAAGAATCCGCGCAGCATGTGATCCAGCGCCACGACGACAGTCGCAGGGACCAGGACGCGCCAGTCACGATAGAAGGCCAGAAACGCCAGCGAACCGAACACGTGGAAATGCGTTTCGATGCGCCCGCCAGTGAGATGGATCAGCAGCGCGCCCATCAGCATCTGAGCCGTCGCAATCGTGTATCGTGTGGACGGCTGCCCAGGCCGCAGCAACCCAAGGATCGCCGGAAAGAGACTGATGAGGCCGCCCAGAAACACGGCGGCCCAGACATGAATATGCGTCCGGCTCGTCGATCCGGACCAGGCAAGAGGCGAGACCCACAGCGCGAACACAATCCCGCCGATCCACTGTAGGGCCATCAGACCGGCAAACAGCCGGTCGGTGCGCGCGTGAATTTCATGCTTGGATGCAGCAAAAAGTTCGGCGGCCCGGGCAGTTGCCGAGGCCGCAGTGTGAGTGTCTGGTTGTTCTGAAGGCATGGTCCTGTTCCTCAAATCGCCCTAGAGGCCGGTTGAAAACAGGCGGCAGCCGAAGACATTCGTGGCTGCGGGCACGGACGATCCACGATTCAACAGAGCGACAATCGCTCGACGTCCATCGTTGTCGCCCTGGTGCGCACGCGCACCGGTGATGCCGCCGGCGAAGAGCAGGCTGCCAGCTTCGTCGTAAAGGAGCGTCTGGCCCGACGTCGATGCGCCGAATAAATGCGCTTCCGCTCCGTCATCGTCGCGCAGGACCGTGACATCGGGAAGGGCGGCAGCGGTCTGCCACAGGTCGCTCTTCGCCCAATCCTCGGAAAAGCCATCGGGCTTCAAGAAGAGCACGTAAGTCTTTGGACGAACCGTGACGCGGGCGAGCGCTTCAGCGAGCTCGGCCAGGCTCGCGCGCGTGCACGAGCACTGTGGATGTGCCAGCAGAACCAGCGTAGGCCGGTCGTGGGATCGAGCAAGAGCCGTGTCGGCGGGCCATTTCGCGGGAGCCGTCGCTCCTTCCCCCGGCGCGTTGTCGTAGACCCAAAGTACAGCGAGTCCGGCGGCCGCGCCGGTTAACCAAAGGGCTGTGACAACCCACATCCAGAGACGCGTGCTTGAGTCCATTGATGCTGGCCTTGGGGGAGCAAACTCATCGCCATCTCGAAGGCATGGGGGTGTATCACATTGCAACTTCAAGCAGCACTTTGGGTTAGTCCGGAACATGAGTCACAGAGAGGGGCGCGCAGTTCAGAGCACGCGTTCCATATTGGAGCACGCGTACCCGAAAAAAGAGCATGACTCATCGCTTCGGTAGTCGTCTTATCCATTGCTGATCACGACAAGATGCTCCGGGCATACCAGGTGGAGCACGTCGACGACGGCGGAAGGTACGTCCATCATCAACGCGTCTTTCCCCTGACTCGTAAATAGCGTCAGCGGGACCTTTGAAATACCGAACCAGGCACCCTCGGCGTGTACGCAGGCGAGCAATCGACCTTCGGCACGGTCGGCGGCCAGCCTGTCCGGCGTCAGCGCGGTCGCCCCGGTCGAGCGAGCCCGCGTGACATCCGACGTCAGACAGTGTTCTTGCGCCCGGACGATGCCGGCCGCCAGAACGCCATCGGGCAGCGAGTCGATGGCCACACCACGTGGCACCACATAGAGACGGGCCTTCGGCAGGATCGAGGCGTTCGGTTCGGTGGGACGGGCCGCGCGGGCCTCGAGCGCTCCGGCCAGCCGGGCGTACATCTGGGCCGCCCATTCGGTCGAGTGTTCAAACGGCGCCCGTTCGCGGTCGCCTTTCGGTAGCCGTTCCCATTCCTGCGCCTGGGTCCGCTTCTCCTCGAGCCGTTCCCGGCTGTTGAACATGTCCTCGAGGCTGCGGCCTCGCGCAGAAGGGGAGTGGAGCGTATTCAGGACCATGTTCGCAAGGAGGTCCGCGCAGAACCCGTAAACAACGCCGAGCGGTGAGTAGGCAGCGTGCGCAGGGTCGAACGCGCGGCTGTCTTCCCTCAGCGACGCCGCTGTGCGTCCAACCAGCTCGACGTAACGCGTCAGGTACTCTCGATGCACCTCGCCCATTGCTGTGTAGGGCGCCGCGTCCGTGTGGCCGGGATCGAGGAAGAGATCTTCGATCGTGGTCGATGGCCCGAGCAGATCCAGACGTGTCAGCAGCAGCTCGGGATCGGCGGACAAGCCCTGGAGGATCGCATCTGCCAACGCCAGCCGCACGTCGCTGTCCTGCCGCTCGTATGCTGCACTGTATGCGTCCAGCAACGGGACCAGGTCGCGGACGAGCAACGCCATGTCCATCGAATTCGACGTGCGGGTCAGAGCGAGCAGCTGCGGATCATCGAACGCCCAGCCAGTGCGCCCTGAAAGATGCCGGAACTGAGAGCGCAAGTGGCCGCCGGCCAGCACGGCGCCCGCCCTGTGAATCTCGATGCCGTCCGCGCCGGTGAACGAGCCCGACACCTGGCCGGCCTTGATGAAGTACGGTCGCACGTGCCTTGTCAGCGGGCCCTGCGCGGTCTGAATCAGCCACCGCGCGTCGCGCAACAGTTGGATCCCCTCGCCTGCGTTGAGCAGGTCGAGAAGGCGCTGCACGTGCTTCAGGCGCTCGACTGCGCGATCGTCGCCTTCGTCCCAAATCCTCAAACTCAAACGCTCGAGCTGACGCAGGAGAGAAACGGCATAGAGACCATGCGCGTAGACAAGGCGGCCATTCCTTCCGGGCCAGCGGTTGCTGTCCCAGTGGTGACACGCGCGAAGGACAAGCTCCACCGGGTCGAGCTCACGCGCGTAGCCGTCCTGACGCACCGGCTCGAACCCATCGGCCAGATGCGCCGCGTCCAATTGCCCGTTCAGGAGGGGAAGACAGGCGCTGAAGGTGCCGGCGATCGATTCGCGATCACCGTTGTGCGCGTTTGCCTTTCCCTGTGCGCTGAATAACTGGCGCTCGAGGCCGTCGACAATCGCCTGGCGGCCAGCCAGGCACTGCTCCAGGAGCGCGATGTGGTCGGAGAACGGGAACCCCATTCAACTAGTTGCAGTGCGGGTTGCTCAAGGCACCTGATGTTAAGGCAGTTCGCCGAACGAACTTCAGGCTCAGCCCGTACGCGTAAGGACTTTCTCGTTTCGTAAGGCGAGCTCGCCCATTTTCACGATATACGCGCGATTTCCAGCACTTTCCGGTGGTACCGGCATTGCGTTGGAACCAGGCTACGTATGGGACTGAATACATCATTCGGACTGACTTTGGCGGTCATCGGGCTCGGTGCCGTGTGGGGCTGCGCGGACGGCCGGAATCAACTCTCCCCGGTGTCGCCATCGACTCTGTCGTCGAGTCCGTCGCCCGCCGCGCGCGGCGTTAGCCGGACGCCTCTCCAGCGCGTTGACGACGATGGCGACGGCTACGACGACCCTCAACCACCAGGAGATACACCGCCTCCCGTGCCGGATCCTGGGCAGATTCCTCCGGCGGATGGGACTCCAGTTCCGGTCCAGTTAACGGTCAACATCACCGGCGGCGCGTTTGCTCCGAACCCCCTGCAGGCCGCAACGGGCAACACGATCGTCTGGCTGAACGCCGACCTGATCAACCACGACATCGTGCTCGACGACGGGACCCCAGTCGGGAATCTCGCGCCCGGTCAATCCAGCCTTCCGCTGGCAGTAGTCGCCCCGGTGACCAGTTATCACTGCGCGTTGCATCCGACGGAGGTGGGACAGGTCACGATAGCGGCGCCAGTCCAGTTCACGGTCAACATCACCGGCTCATTCGGGACCGGCGCGTTTGCTCCGAACCCCTTGCAGGCCGCAACGGGCAACACGATCGTCTGGCAGAACGCCGACCTGATCAACCACGACATCGTGCTCGACGACGGAACCCCAGTCGGAAATCTCGCACCCGGTCAATCGAGCCCTCCGCTGGCACTGGTCAAACCGGTGACCGGTTATCGCTGTACGTTTCATCCGTCGATGGTCGGACAGATCACGATGCCGGCGCCAGGGGAACCACCGCCAGGGCAACCACCGCCTGACCCCGGATACGTACCACCGCCCACCGCCCCCCCTGACGACGGTTACGGTGATGACTACTACTATCTGAAGCTGAAATAGACGTCAGTCATCAGTCGGATCCTCCAGTGCCTCCCCGACCGGGGTGGCTGAGCGTTGACGCGAAGCAGTCGGAGAGGTCCGTTCCTCCAAACCATGCCGTTTTTGCACTCGGCAGACGAGGGCGTGGACGTCGGGCTGGACAACGAGAGTAGCGAAGTCATGAAGGTCGCCGCGGCATCTCGCCTGGCCGCAATCCCTGGCAGGACTGAAGATCACCGCAGCCGCTCAATCGCGTCAGCACTCAATCGGATGTGTCGAGGGAAAAGAGGCGGGGGCACCCGCGAGGCGTTCCCGCACAACATGAGTATTTGTTTCAGTTTGCTGACTGAGCCTCCCGACCCCGCGTTGCGAGACTGACGAACACTACAACCACCGACCACCAACCACCAACCGAGGAGTTGCGCCTCGGCGGGCCACTGGCCTGACCACCTTGAGATAGGATCACCGAGAGGTTTCGATGTCAGCACTCCGTTTTCTGATTACGGGTGGCAGTCAAGGGATTGGCGCCGCTCTGGTCGAAGTCGCGACAAAGGCCGGCCACAAGGTTGTGTTCACCGGCCGCAACCAGCCGGCTATTGACGCGATGGGCCGGCAGACCGGCGCCGTGGGCGTTCGAGCCGACGTCGCCGTTGCCGAAGACAATGCACGTACGGTCGATACGTGCATGCAACACATGGGCGGCATCGACGTGCTCGTGAACAACGCCGCCTTCGACTACCGTGCCGAAATCGGCGCCCTCGATGTGGGAAAGATGAAGACGTTGTTCGACACCAATGTCTTTGGACTGGTCGACATCACCAACCGCGTCGTCCCGCAGATGAAAGAACGCAAATCGGGCGAGATCATCAACATCGCGTCGACATCGGGCATGAAGGGCGCCGCGGCGGCGACGCCGTATGCCGCGAGCAAGTGGGCTGTGCGCGGCATTTCGCAGTGCTGGCAGGCCGAGCTTCGCCCGCACGGCATTCGCGTGATCTCCGTCTGCCCATCCGAAGTGCAGACCAACTTCGGCGGCAAGACCGGCCGCAACAACCCGAACAAGCTCTATGCGAGCGATATCGCCGAGACGATCATCGCGGCGCTCGACATGCCTCGTCGTGCTCTGTGGCCTGAACTGGCGGTCTTCGCCAACAACCCCTGGAAGGAAGACTGAGGAAGCACACGATGCCGAACTGGTCGAGACGCGATTTTCTCGGAGCGGCGCTTACCACCGCTGCGGTTTCACCCAAGCTCGAGGCCGCGCCCCGGCGCGGCGCGCAGACGCCGACGCGAGGGCCGAGACTGAAAGTCCAGTTCACTCCGGGCGGCCACACGTCGCCGTTGCAGATGTATGCGATGTTCACCGACCCGATGTTTCAGGACGTCGACACGACTGTGCTGCCGCACCCGCGCGCGTTTGACGGCATCGGCGGTCCGAACGCACCTGACGTGATCGTGACCAACGACTGGATCACCGGCGGATGGCCCGAATCAGATCGCAACAAAATGGTGAAACACCTCGATGCCGGGAAGGGCGTGGTCGTGTTGCACCATGCCGTCGGCACCAACAATGACCAGTGGGCGTGGTGGAGCGAGGAAGTTATCGGGTGTTATCTCTACAATCCCAACGTGCCGGGCATGAAGACCCAAGGCCGGCTCAAGCAGTTCGTCAGGCAGAGGGTCACGCCGGTCGGAAACCACCCGATTGTCCGCGGCATCGAGCCGTTCGCGCTGCCGTGGGACGAGACATTTCCAAACATGTGGATCTCGCCGAAGTCGACCGTGCTCTTCGTATCTGATGATCCCTCGTTCAACAATCCCGCACTGGGCTGGGTCGGTCCGCACCAGAAAGCGCGTGTCGTGTCTTTCCAGCCGGGTCATACGAGACATGTCTGTCAGGACCCCAATTACCGGCAGGTGGTTCACAACATGGTTTTATGGGCGGGAGGAAGGTTGGCATCATGAAGAGCACAACCAGAACGAACGCCTCACGTCGGCGCTTTTTGGCGGCCACTGCGGCAGCCGGAGCGGCCGCATTCCTGCGACCGGCTCGCGGCGCCGCGCAAAAGGTGACGAAGACTCAGGTGTGGGTGCAGCTGACGACGGGGGGAAAACCATATCCGCCGACGTTTCAGGAGATGTTTCTCGATCCCATGTTTTTCGGAATGGAGATCTGGCCCATCGATCAGCCCGCCAGCTTCGCGGCTCTGCAGCCGGCACCGCCAGGACCGCCGCCTGCGCGTGGTGTTTCTCCGACTCAAGGTCGCGGTGCAATTGGTGGTGGAACCGAGCGTGACGAGCCGCCGGACTATCCGTGGGAACCGAGCGGCGGGCGTCCGCATCCCGGCTATGACGTCCTCGTCTTGAATGATCAAATGGACTGGCCGGAAGCGACCCGCACCCTTGCGCGTCAGGCGGTCGAAGCCGGCAAAGGATTCGTGCTTCTACACCACTCGCTCGGCGACAACCAGGACTGGTCGTGGTGGTATCAGGAAGTGACGGGCGGGCTGCTGGTGCTGACCGATCGCAGCGGCATGAAGCGGTCCACGGTGGGAACCGCCGCGAGCCTGGATGTGCGTCCGGTTGGTCAACATCCGATCCTGCGACACACGAAGCCCTTTACGCTGACCAACGAAGAGACGTTCAAAGACATGTGGCAATCGCCGAAGATTACGCCGCTGCTTCAGACGTCGAACGCGGGGAGTAATTCCACGCTGGCGTGGGTCGGCGTCCATCCCACCGCGCGAGTGGTGTGCATACAACCGGGAACGTCGCGCGAGACGCACCGCAACCCGTCGTACCGGATGCTCGTAAGGAACTCGATTCTGTGGGCTGCCGGCCGTTTGTGACGCAGCGAGCTCGGCTCGCCAGCAGTCGGTCGCCAACGTTTGGAATCATTCCAATAATTGATCTATACTCCGCGCGTGGCGGGTCCACAAACAGGACCCGCCCCACAAGTCCCATGGACCCCACCGAGCTCCTTCGGCAACACGGCATTCAGGTCACCGCCCAGCGATTGGCAGTCTTGCGGGCAGTGGCGGGGCAGCCTCACATTACGGCCGACGGCGTGACCGAGGCCGTCAGGGCCGAGATCGGCGCCATCTCGATCCAGTCGGTGTACGACGCACTCGGCGTCCTGGTGACCGAGGGCCTGATCCGGCGCATTCAACCCGCCGGTTCACCGGCGCGCTTCGAGGATCGCGTCGGCGACAACCACCATCATTTGATTTGCAGGACCTGCGGTCGCATGGTCGATGTCGATTGTGCCGTTGGTTCCATGCCCTGTCTCACGGCGGCCGACGACAGGGGCTACGAGATCGACGAGGCCGAGGTCGTGTACTGGGGTCGCTGCCCCGATTGTCTGGCGCGGTCCCGAAGGCCCGCCTTCGCCAAGGCTACGGCGGGCAGGCCCGCGTCGGCCAAGGCTACGGCGGGCAAGCGAAACAAACAAAAGACAACGCGACGAACGCGAAGAAAGTAGAGGTCAACGTCAACATGGAAAACGAACAGAAGTGCCCGTTCTCGGCCAAATCGCACCAAGGCAGATCGAACCGCGACTGGTGGCCGAATCAGTTGCACCTGAACACCCTCCACACGGACCACCCGGCCGGCGATCCGATGGGCGAGTCGTTCAACTACGCCAAAGAGTTCAAGTCGCTCGACCTCGACGCGCTGAAGAAGGACATCGAGGCGGTGATGACGAAGTCGCAGGACTGGTGGCCGGCGGACTTCGGTCACTACGGCCCTCTGTTCATTCGAATGGCGTGGCACAGTGCCGGGACGTACCGCATCCACGACGGCCGCGGCGGCGCGGGGTCGGGCATGCTGCGCTTCGCGCCCCTCGGCAGCTGGCCCGACAACGCGAATCTAGACAAAGCGCGCCGGCTGCTCTGGCCGATCAAACAGAAGTACGGCCGGAAGATCTCGTGGGCCGACCTGATGGTGCTCACAGGCAACGTCGCTCTCGAGTCGATGGGGTTCAAGACGTTCGGCTTCGCCGGCGGGCGTGAGGATGTGTGGGAGCCCGAGCACGTCAACTGGGGGTCCGAAGCCACATGGCTCGGCGACGAGCGCTACAGCGGCGATCGGCAACTGGCCAATCCTCTGGGCGCCGTGCAGATGGGCCTCATCTACGTCAATCCAGAGGGGCCGAACGGCAACCCCGATCCTGTCGCCGCCGCGCGAGACATTCGCGAGACGTTCCGCCGCATGGCGATGAACGACGAGGAGACGGTGGCGCTCATTGCCGGCGGCCACACGTTCGGCAAGACCCACGGCGCGGGTCCTGCGACCCATGTCGGTCCCGAACCGGAGGGCGGCAACCTCGAAGAGCAGGGTTTCGGCTGGAAGAGCAGCTACGAAACGGGCAGAGGAACCCACACCATCACCAGCGGTCTCGAGGTCACATGGACGACGACGCCGACCCGGTGGGGAAACGACTTCTTCAAGCACCTCTTCGAGTACGAGTGGGAGCTGACCACGAGTCCGGCTGGGGCGAAGCAGTGGAAGCCGAAGAACCGTGCGGGGAATGACACGGTGCCGGACGCCCACAACCCGTCTGGCAAGATCGCTCCCGGGATGCTGACGACGGACCTCGCGCTGCGCTTCGATCCGGCCTACGAGAAGATCTCGCGGCGCTTCCATAAGAACCCGCAGGAGTTCGCGGACGCCTTCGCGAAGGCATGGTTCAAGCTGACGCACCGCGACATGGGTCCCATCTCGCGCTACCTCGGCCCTGAAGTTCCCAAGGAGCCGCAGTTGTGGCAGGACCCTGTTCCTGCGGTGAATCACGAGCTCGTCGACGCGAAGGACATCGCCGCTCTCAAGCAGCAGATCCTGGCATCTGGCTTGTCGATCTCCCAGCTTGTGTCGACCGCTTGGGCTTCTGCGTCGTCTTTCCGCGGCACCGACAAGCGCGGCGGCGCCAACGGTGCACGCATTCGCCTCGCGCCGCAGAAGGATTGGCATGTCAACAATCCGCCGGAATTGGCAAAAGTGCTGAAGTCGCTGGAGGGAATTCAGAAGGCGTTCAATGACGCGCAGGCGGGCGGGAAGAAAAAGGTTTCGCTTGCCGACCTGATCGTGCTGGGCGGATGTGCGGCCGTTGAGAAGGCTGCAAAGGATGGAGGACACAACGTGCAGGTGCCCTTCACCCCTGGACGCACTGACGCGTCGCAGGAGCAGACCGACGTGCAATCGTTCGAAGTGCTCGAGCCGGACGCGGACGGGTTCCGTAACTACGTTGGGCACGGACACCACGTACCTGCCGAACATCTGATGATCGAGCGCGCCTCCCGGCTGACGCTGAGCGCCCCGGAGATGACGGTGCTCGTCGGCGGACTGCGTGTCCTGCATGTGAGCGCCGGGAAAAACGGTCTCGGCGTGTTCACCAAGCGGCCTGGTACTTTGACCAACGACTTCTTCGTGAATCTCCTCGACATGGATACGGCCTGGCTGCCGACGTCCGACGCCGTGGATGTCTTCGAGGGCCGTGGTCGCACGAAGAGCGACGTCAAGTGGACCGGGGGCCGCGTGGATCTCATCTTCGGTTCGAACTCCGAGCTCCGCGCCATCTCGGAGGTCTATGGCTGCGACGATGCGAAGGAGAAGTTCGTGCGCGACTTCGTGGCCGCGTGGGACAAGGTGATGAATCTCGATCGATTCGACGTCGCCCGATCCTGACGCCCAGGCGTACGCAATCTGTCTGATGCGCCGCCGCCCCTCGTGGGCGGCGGCGCGTTGGCTTTTTCAGCGGCCGCGCTAATTCAGAAACTCCACCGAACCGGTGGCCAGGTCGTACATACCACCGGTGATCTGAATGGCTCCCTTGCTCTCCTGATCTGCCAGGACTGGACTGCGCCGACGGATGCCCTCCATCCCGAGCAGGACATTGGTTCGCGCGACGGCATCGACATACGCGGCGTTCTTGCTCGATGTGTCACCGGCGAACTTCGTCGCCGTGATCGCCGGCTTGATTCGCGCCAGCAGGCCAGTGAGATTGCCCATCTCCACGTCTTCGATTGCGCCCTTGATGGCGCCGCAGGCCGTGTGTCCGAACAGCACGATCACCTTGGCACCCGCCACAGCGCACGCAAACTCCAGGCTGCCGAGCAGATCGTCGTTGACGACATTGCCCGCGATGCGGGCGCTGAACATGTCGCCGATGCCCATGTCGAAAATGATTTCGGCGGGCGCTCGCGAGTCAACGCATCCCAGCCCGACCGCCGCGGGGTATTGCCCGGCGGCGCTGGAACGTTGCTGATTTCGGTAATCCCGGCAGGACGTTGCTCCCGTGCGAAACCGCTCGTTGCCCTGTTTCAGCGCGTCGATGACCTGCCGCGGCGTCATACGATCGCGTTCCTCCTTGGTCAACGCCCCGGCCGACCTGGATCCAATCTGCGCGGTCAAGGAGGGCGAGGGGGCAAGGACGCACGCGCCAAGCGCTGCGGCAAGAAAACGCCGGCGATTGCATGACGGATGTGCTGGGTCGCTTTTAGCCGACGCACGTTTCATGGTGTCCTCCCGATCGGAATCCGGGCACTTGGGTCGCCCATCAGCACAGCACAACGAGTACCGTCTGTAGCCGGGGCCGACGCCCGGGACTTCCGCGTCGGGGCTTCGCCCCGAGACAGAGGCATCGCTTTTGCTCTCATCGCTTGACGAGACTACCGTCGTCTCCCCGACAGGCTCGCCCATTGAGTAATTCGCGAACGCCACTCTGGCTGGACATCGCCGCGGGAAGCCTGCTCTGGAGCACTCCCCGGTTCCGGCCGGCAGAGCCAGTACCGCTACAACGCGGGGCTCGACGCCACATGGTTTCCGCGTAAGCACAGATAAGGTTGGGAGGAGCGGCGCCCAGGCCGCCGGAGCACAGAAGCATGGCAGTGTTGGCCGCTTTATGTCTGGTCCTCGCAACGGTTGCAGTGCACGTCGCCGGTCTTTACGTCGTGACGCTTCGTTTGTTCGAGATTCGAGCCCGCGACATCAGCAACCGCGGCCGTCCGTTCCTCCTGAGATTGGTCGTATTGCTGACCCTCTATATCGTGACGCTTCACATGATTGAAGTGGCGATCTGGGCGACGTTCTATCGGGCCGCCGTAGGTTTCCACGACTGGCCGGCTGCGATGAGCTTTTCGTTGGGATCCTATTCGACGTCGGGCGCCGACGAGGTCGTGCTTCCGCGCGAATGGAAACTGCTGGAGGGCGTGGAAGCGATGCTGGGCGCGCTCATGTTCGGCCTGTCGACCGCATTCCTCTTCGGAGTGATCACCGAGATTCATCGTCTGTCGCTTGGCCGGAACGCATGACAGCACTTGTTGGCCAACGGTTTGCGCTGGCGATCCTGATGACCCTCTCATCCTCGGGTTGCTCTGGCCCGACCGAAGAGCAGGACGCCGCGTCTATTCCGACGCCCGCCGCTGAGGTCTCCCAAGAAGTACCATTGGCGCCGCTCGAGTACCAGTCGGCCCTTCCCGAGTCGATCCGATTGTCGATCGATCGTCCCTTCACGGGCGATCTCGACGAGATGGTGAAGCGTCGGATGATCCGCGTTGGCGTGAGGTTCAACCGCACGCTTTACTTCGTCGACAACGGCATCCAGCGAGGGGCCGTGTACGAATACCTCACGATGTTCGAGGACACCTTGAACAAGAAACTCAGGACAGGCAACCTCAAGGTCCATGTCGTCTTCGTCCCGCTCCGGCGTGACCTCCTGCTGCTGGCGCTCGTCGACGGCAAGGTTGACCTCGTTGCGGCGTCACTCACCGTCACGCCCGAGCGTCGAGCCATTGTCGATTTTTCCAATCCGACCGCACGCAACGTGAATGAGATCGTCGTGACGGGTCCCGGAGCGCCGACGATTGTGACGCTCGACGATCTGTCCGGCCAGGAAGTCTTCGCGCGGAAGTCGACCAGCTACTATCAGAGCCTGCTTGCCCTGAATTCACGATTCCAGTCGAAGGGACTGGCGCCGGTGGCAATCCACGACCTTCCCGAGCACCTCGAGGATGAGGACCTGCTCGAGATGGTCAATGCCGGCCTGATCAGGATCGTGGTCGTCGATGACTATCTCGCCACCTTTTGGTCGAAGGTGTTCCCGCATCTCATCATCCACGACGACGTGGCGCTTCGCACTGGCGGCGACCTGGCGGTTGCGTTCAGAAAGAACAGCCCGAAGCTGGCGGCGGAAGCCAACGACTTTATCGACAAGTTTGGATTGCATCGGGCATTTGGCAGTGTGATCAGGAAACGTTACTTGGAGAGCACGACATTTGTGGGCCCTCGCTCGGTGCTCAAACGCACCGCGACATCCCGCGACGCCCCGCGACATCCCATGGCGCCATGGCGCATCGTTCTCGGATTGAAGCCGACCCCCTTGTCCACTTCCGAGCGCCGATAGACGTTCTCGGTGTGCAACCGAGCGCTCGCGTCCGGAAATCACGTCGGTACGGGCCGTGCTAAGACCCGCAGCCGAAGCAGTCATCAGCCATCGACAGGAGTTCCTAATGTCGCTGAGTAACATCCGGAGGCGTTCATTGATCCTCCTCGCGATCGTCATCGCGCCAGCCTGTGGGTCGCAAGCGGTCGCCGTGAGTCACAACGACCCGGAGATCGTCGCCACCGTAGAGGCGATCCTCGATAAGGCCGTTGCCGCGGCGAGCGCGGCCGACGCTGAGGCTGTGCTCTCCGCGTCGACCAAGGACGACACCTTTACGTTCATCACCGATGACACGATGCTCAAGGGGTACGACGAAGCCCTTGCGGCGTTCCGCACGACGTACGCGCTGCTGCAGAGGCAGGATCACCAAATCATCGAAAGGCGCACGCGCGTGCTGTCCCCGGATGTCGTCCTGGTCTCGGCGGTATCGGAGGGGACCTACACCGACAAGGCCGGGTTCACATCCCCGCCCGTTGGCCTCGGTTCGACGGCCGTGTTCATCCGGCGCGACGGGGACTGGCGGGTCATCCACTTCCATCAATCGGTCGCCGAATAGCTGGAGCGCCTGCACGAGGAGGTTCCCATGGTGTGTCGTGTCGCAATGCTGGCCGGGTTGCTGCTGGCCACTAAGGCGTTCGCACAAGTGGCCACGCCCACAACGGCCCCGGCCCCCAAGCTCACGTTGGCACAGATCGGCATGTTCATCTATCCCGCCAAGGGCCAGTCAGCGAATCAGCAGAAGAAGGATGAGGACGCGTGCTACGGGTGGGCCGAGACGAATACCGGCTTGACTCTGGCGGCTGGCCAGGTGGACGCCGCCGCCGCCGGCAAGGCGAGCGCCGAGAGCGCGGGCAAAGGCAAGGTGGCCCGAGGCGCCGCCACCGGGACAGCAACAGGACTGGCCATCGGGGCAATCAGCGGGAACGCCGGCAGGGGCGTCGCGGTTGGCGCGGTCGCGGGCTCGCTTCGCGGCGTGCGCGGACGCACCAACGCCAAGCGAAGAGCTGGCCAGAGCGGTGCGCAGCAGGCCGTCCAGGCAAATCAACAGGCTGTCGATCAGTTCAAGAAAGCCGCGAGCGCCTGTCTCGAGGCGCGAGGCTACTCCGTCAGATAACGAGTCCGATGTGGCAGTTCTTGGAGGCAGTATGAGCTCGGCGAACGCGACACCAGGCACCCACACGGCATTCCCGAGACTACCTGCGCAGGACGTTCTGCCATTTGCTCCCACACCGTCAGCGAGCGTCGCGGGACGAACCATGCAGGAATCGCTGTACAAGAAACGCGTCGAACCGCGCCGTCTGCATGCCGATGCGCCGAACATCCTGATCGTTCTTATCGATGATGCTGGACCCGGACTACCCACGACGTTCGGGGGCGAAGTACATACCCCGGCCCTCGACAGAATCTCCAAGGAAGGCATTACCTACAACCGATTCCACACCACGGCCATGTGTTCCCCGACTCGAGCATCCCTCCTGACCGGGCGGAACCACCACCGTGTTGGAAACGGACAGATCGCGGAGCTGGCCAACGACTGGGACGGCTACTCAGGCGTCATTCCCAAGGGCTGCGCCACCGCCGCCGAGGTGCTGCGACACTACGGCTATACGACGGGCGCGTGGGGCAAGTGGCACAACACGCCTGCGGAACAAACAACCGCCGCGGGCCCCTTCGACTGCTGGCCGACTGGCTACGGCTTCGACTATTTTTACGGCTTTCTCACCGGCGAGACATCGCAGTACGAGCCCAACCTGGTTCGTAACACGACCTACGTCGCTCCGCCCCGCACGCGCGAGCAGGGCTATCACGTGAGCGAAGATCTTGCTGACGATGCGATCGGGTGGTTGCACCGGCAGAAGGCTCTCCAGCCCGACAAGCCCTTCTATATGTACTGGGCGAGCGGCGCCATCCATGGCCCGCACCACATCATGAAGGAATGGGCGGATAAGTACAAAGGCAAGTTCGACGACGGCTGGGACAAGTATCGCGAGCGGGTATTTGCGCGGGCCAAGCAGCAGGGATGGATTCCCCAGGACGCCCAGCTCACGCCACGCGATGCGACGCTGGCGTCGTGGGACAGTATTCCGGAGGATGAGAAACCCTTTCAGCGACGATTGATGGAAGTCGCGGCGGGGTTCACCGAACACGTGGACACACAGGTCGGTCGGATCGTCGACGAGATCGATCGGCTCGGTTACGGTGAGAACACGCTGATCTTCTACATCTGGGGCGACAACGGATCGTCAGCCGAAGGCCAGAACGGCACGATCGCCGAGCTGCTCGCACAGAACGCCATCCCAACGACGGTGGCCATGCACATCAAGACGCTCGAGGCCCTGGGGGGTCTCGACGTGCTCGGGTCTCCGAAGGTCGACAACCAGTACCATGCCGGGTGGGGCTGGGCCGGCAGCACGCCCTACAAGGGCACGAAGCTCGTCGCGTCGCACTTCGGTGGGACCCGCAATCCGCTCGCGGTTCGGTGGCCGGCGAAGATCAAGCCGGACACGACACCGCGGCCGCAATTCCATCATGTGAACGACGTCGTGCCCACGATCTACGAGGTACTTGGCATCTCGCCACCTCGGGAAGTGAATGGGATTGCTCAGGATCCGATCGACGGCGTGAGCTTTGCGTATTCCTTCGACGATCCGAACGCTGCGGGCCGTCTTGTGACTCAGTACTTCGAGGTGATGGGTAGCCGCGCAATCTATAACGACGGCTGGATGGCGTCGGCGTTCGGGCCACGCGTGCCCTGGATGCCAGGGCTGCCACCTGGCATCCGCTCGTGGACGCCGGACCAGGACACGTGGGAGCTCTACAACCTCGACGAGGACTGGACGCAGAACAACGATCTCGCAGCGAAGGTGCCGGAGAAGCTCGCGCAACTGAAAGAGTTGTTCGCGATGGAGGCGGCGCGCAACAAGGCGCTGCCAATCGGCGGCGGCCTGTGGATTCCGCTGCTGCATCCCGAGATGAGAATTGCGCCGCCGTACACCGAGTGGACCTTCTCGGGCGATATCACCCGAGTGCCGGAATTCTGTGCGCCTGCGCTCGGCAACAAGCCGAACCTCGTCACGATCACCGCCGACGTGCCGGTCAACGCCAATGGTGTGCTCTACAAGCTGGGATCGATTGCCGGTGGTGTCACGTGCTTTGTCGAGGACGGCATCCTCTGCTACGAGTACAACCTCTTCATCATCCAGCGCACGAAGATTCGCGCCAAGGAGAAGCTCCCGGTTGGCAAGGTGACCATCGACGTCGAGACGTCGTACGCGGAATTGAAACCTGCCGGTCCGCTGGACGTCACGATCAAGGTCAATGGCACGCTCGTCGCTGAAGGCCGCGTCCCCGTCAGCGCCCCGTTGCTCTTCAGCCTGGATTGTCTCGACATCGGCGTCGCGCTCGGCTCGCCGGTGTCGCCCGACTACTACGACAAGGCGCCGTTCAAATTCAACGGCAGGATCGACCAGCTTACCGTCAAGTACCTACCGTTTGCGAAACGGACTACGGCGGCTGCATAGCCGTACGCATAACAGAGCCGCGCGGGTGCAGGACGAATTGATGCGAGCTTCGAGGCGCGCCGCTGGTGTATAAGAAGGGCATCCGGAAAGCGAGGTGCATCCAATGCCTGTCAACACCAACCGTCGCCGGTTTCTTGCGAGTGCGTTTCTTGGTGGCGCCAGTGCCGTGCTCCCCGGGTGCGCCGCTCCGTCGGCCACGCCTGCGCCAGCGCCTGCCGCTCGTCCCGGTTTGCCTGCCGAAAAATACGCGCAGCTCGACGAAGTGCTGAAGCAGCCTGTCCTCAGGCGCGAGCTCTTCTCATCGCCGGTCATCATCGACACCCTCGAGCTGCTCCAACTGAACAACAACTTTCTCTGCCGCGTGCGCTCGAAGGACGGGGCAGAAGGCATTTCCGCCGCCAACAACTCGCAGCAGCGATCGCTGTATCCGATCCAGGTGAACCGGTTGCAGCCCTTCTTCATCGGCAAGGATGCCCGCGACCTCGAGACGCTGCTCGACGAGGTGTACGTTTACGAGAGCAACTATAAGCTGCAGAGCCTGGCGCTGTGGGTTCCACTCGCGACCATCGAGTTCGCCATCCTCGACATGCTCGGCCGCATCGCCAACAAATCCATGGGGCTGCTTGTCGGCGGCAAGATTCACAACCCGAAAGTCGCCGTGTATCGGGCGAACGGCGAGCGCGACAACAGCGCGGAAGCCGTGATGGACAGCCTTAGGAAGCAGGTCGCCGAGTCGCAGGCCAGGGCGCTGAAGATCAAGATTGGCGGGCGCATGAGCCATGTCGAATATCCCGCCGGCCGATCGGAAAAACTCATCCCGATGGTGCGCAAAGAATTCGGCGACCAGATGGTCTGCTACGCCGACTCGAACGGGTCATACGGCGTGGAGGAGGGCATCAAGTTCGGCAAGCTGCTCGAGGAATACAACTACGCGTTTTACGAAGAGCCGGTGCCGTTCGACTGGTACGAGGAAACGAAAGCGGTGAAGGATGGCGTGCAGATTCCAGTCGCCGGCGGGGAGCAGGAGGCCAGCATGCACGCCTTCCGCTGGCTTATCGCCAACGACGCGCTCGATATCACCCAGGCCGACATGTACTACTTCGGCGGGTTCACCCGCTGCATAAAGGTGGCGCGCATGGCCGCGGCGATGGGGAAGGTGCACACCCCGCACATTTCAGACGGGCTGGGCTACCTGTACATGATTCATTTGGTCTCCGCGATTCCGAACGCGGGCCCGTATCACGAATTCAAAGGCCTCGATGATGAGGTGCCGTTCGAGTGCAAGACGTCCTCGCTGAAAACCGACGGCGGCGTCGTGATCGTGCCCACGGGCCCCGGGTCGGGCATCGAGATCGATCCGGCGTTCATCAAGAAGCACAAAGTCGTGAAAGGCTCTGCCGCGACATGACAAATCGTCTCGTCGCATGACTGCAGATCGGTGGCTGCGTGGTGCGTGAAGGATCTGGAGCCGATTCACTCCAACTCGCGGACGTCGACTTCGTCCGCCTGGACGACATCGATGTACTGCGCCGCCCATCGCCCGGCGGCGTCGAGAGATTCAGCCGACACGACAACGTATCCACCAATCAGCTCCTTCGACTCGGTGAACGGGCCGTCGACGACGCTGACGCCGTTGGTCGAGTTCTTGTAACGCCTGCCCCTCGCGCTGGGGCGCATGGTCACTGTTGCGAGGTGCACGTTCTCAGGCTCGGCCTCGTCGGCGAGACGCGCCAGGTCTGCACGCTGTGCCGATGACGGCGCGACGCCGGCTTCCGTCGCGACAGTGGCCTTTCGCAGCACCATGTAGCGCCGCGTCGTGATCTCCGGGGGACGCGATCCGATTCCGATGTCCCATGGCTCGGTCACGGGACGGATGTCGACCTCGCCATCACCCAGCACCGTGGCCTGGCGCGATGCCCACTCGACGGCTTCGTCGAGCGACGCGGTGCGAACGATGCTGAACGCGGCCGGCAACTCGTTGCCGCGTTCGAAGGGCCCGTTGGTGACACTCTTTGTGCCCGATGAGAACGTGAGCCGCACTCCCTCCGAGCTCGGGCGAAGACCCTCTCCGGCGAGCAGTGCTCCAGCCTTCGCAATCTCGCCGAGCAGGCCACCCACGCGCCCAATCAACTCTGGCGTCGGAATCGCGCCCGCTTCCCAGTGAGCGTTGGTCTTGTGCATGATGATGAACCGCATGTTCGTCAGCTCCGGAGGAACTCAACCACCGCCGGCGTCAGGACACCCGGCTTCACGTTGTGCGTCTGCCCGGCCAGTTCGTTGTGCCGCGCGCCGGGAATGGACTCCGCGATCGCCCGCGCGGCATCCTTCAGCCTCTGATCGGTTTTCGACCCGTTCATGACCAGTGCGGGCACTCGGATGAACGCGAAGCTCGAACGTGGAATCCTGAAGGCCGTCATCAACGCGGCGTCGTAAGGGAGGGTATGGGCGACGGCCGCGAGCTTGCGCCAGATCCACGGCATCAGCCGCATCAAGACGACGAACGGAGCGGGCACGCCGACCATATCCTTCATGAAGTACTTCACCGCGCCACTGCGATCGCCGCTCGCGATGAGACGTTTGAGATGGCCTTCGTACGCGTCGCCGCCGCGCTGACCGGCATCGTCCACGTAGGGGGGCTCGTATGCAACGACCCTGTTGATCGCAAGGTTCGCCGCTGCCGCCTGGAGGGCCAGCGCGCCTCCCGACGACAGGCCGAGCAGAGACGCCGACCCGCCGGCTTCCTGGATGAGCGCCGCGATGTCTTCGACCTCGCGCGCCGGGGCATACGGTTGCGTGTCGCCGCTTTGCCCGCGGCCGCGGCGGTCGTACGCGAACACGGTGAAGTGTTGTGCGAGCAGCGGGGCGAGCTTCGGCGACGGGCCGAAGGCGCGGCTGCACAGAGCGCCGTCAACCAGAATGAGCGCGGGGCCGCTGCCGGATCGCTCGTAGGCAATCGGCGTCCCGTCTTTCGATCTGACCTGATTCATGACGCTCTCCGAATCGGCAACAGCACGCGCAACCGTGCGTCGCGGAGCATGAGTCCACCCCACAGGAATGCCGCGACGTACGTGGGAAAGAGGACGTGGCTGAATAGGGGGTTTGCCACACGTACGTGTGTGGCGACGGCGCCGCCCAGATAGCCGGTCAACAGCAGTGCGCCCAGCACGGACGTGCGAGGAACGACGTACGCCAACACACACGAAAGCAGGACCAGCCCCAGGCCGAACACGCTGTCCCGAGGATACCCGAGCTGCAGGGTTCCATCGATCACGGGTTGTACCTGAAGCAGCTTGCCTGCGCTGTCAAAGAGAAGAAAGAGCACGGCAAGCCCGCTGAGCGCCAGGCCGGTCCACCGTTGCAGTTTTGAACGCCCGATTGTCCCCATATCTCACCTCCACCATCACGTCGAATGGGCGCGGCGGGGATCGACAAATTCACGGCAGGGAGTATCATCCCGCCATGTCGCCATCCAACACCCTCCGTCGGTTACTCAGCGCGTGCATCATCGTGGCCGGTGTGGTGGCCACGCCCGTGGCGCAGGGGCCTCGCCAGCCATTCAGTCGGGTTGCCGTCACGGTGACGCCGGATCATCCGGACTGGACCTACAAGCCAGGCGAGGCGGTGACGTTCCGCATCGACGTCCTGCGCGATGGCCATCAGGTAAGCGGTGTGACGGTGAAGTACGGCGTCGGACCCGAGATGCTTCCGCCCATCACCCAGGCGACCGCCGTCGTCGGGACGAGTCCGTTGAAGGTAGCTGGCGGTACGCTGAAGGAACCTGGGTTCGTGCGACTCGTCGCGACCGCCGAGATCGAAGGGCGTACCTATCGTGGCGTTGGCACGGCGGGGTTTGCGCCCGACAGCATCCAGCCGACGCAGGTGAACCCGCCCGACTTCGATTCGTTCTGGGACGCGGAGCGTCAACGGCTGGCGGCGCTGCCGATCGATGCGAAGTGGACGCCGCTGCCGGAATACGGCACGGCGAATGTGGATTGCTGGCAGATCAATCTGCAGAACGTTGGTCTCACGGAAGGTGCGAGCCGTCTCTATGGCGTTCTCTGCATGCCACGGGCGGCCGGAAAATATCCCGCGCTGCTGAGTGTGCCGGGCGCCGGCGTGCGGCCGTACCGCGGGCTGGCCGAGCTTGCCGGCCGCGGCCTCATCACGTTCCAGATTGGCATCCATGGCATTCCGGTGATTCAACCGCAAGAGGTGTACGACAGCCTCGCGCGTGGAGGGCTGAACGGCTATCCGACGTTCGGACTCGATTCGCGCGAGCGGTACTACTACCGTCGCGTGTACACGGGAACGCTACGCGCCAATGATTTCCTGACGTCGTTACCGCAGTGGGACGGACGGAACCTGGGCGTGACGGGAGGCAGCCAGGGCGGCGCTTTGGCGATCGTCACCGCGGGACTCGATCGTCGCGTGACCCGGCTGGCGGCATACTATCCGGCCCTCTCGGACGTGACCGGCTATCTGCACGCACGCGCCGGCGGCTGGCCGCACATGTTCCGCGCGACCGAAGGCCCTGCCGTCCATCGTGACGAGGCCAAGTTCGTCACGACGCGCTATTACGACGTCGTGAACTTCGCCCGCCGCGTGAGTGTGCAGGGACTGTATTCGTGGGGCTTCAACGACGAGACATGTCCGCCGACGTCGATGTATGCGGCCTATAACATCATCACGGCGCCCAAACGTTTGATGCTTGCCTACGACAAGGGCCATCAGTCGACACAGGAGCAAGTGGACGATGTAAACGGCTGGTTGGCTGACGAGCTCGCGGGAAAAAACCCGCCGGCAGCCGCCGGACGATAGCTCCGTGTAGCCCTTCCATCAACGCTGACTCCGCCCCGAGAGCCCAAGGCGCTGGCGACCGCGATGACCCGGGACGGCAACGGTTTCGGAGAGATCCACTGTGTGCCTGAGCATCGACCGCGACCCCGCCGCGCGCTCGCGAATGCATCCGCCGGCCTGCACGCAGAACTCGGCTGCCCATGCCTTGGAGACCAACTCGAGGACGCCTGCGTTCGACGCCGCCTCCAGCCCGGCGTGCAACTGCGCGAGATCGACGAGGTCCCGCGTATCGCGTGTTGCGCTTGTGCGGTCGGCGCCGCCAATCGTGGGCTGCTCGAGAAGCGCCCGCCATGCGGTGGCTTGCCGGGTTGCGGTCGGGCGGCGATCCGTGACGCGATCGACGTCGCCCACGTCAAATCGCGTGCCTCGTTGATCGATGATCCAGGCGATCCGATCGGCGTTGTCCCGAACGATTGTCATCGGTTCGGGCACATAGACGTGCACCTCGGTCCGCGAGTAGCCGCTCGGGAAGAAACGGATGAAATAGCCTTCGGGGTGGTACGACCAGCGGCCTTCAGGAATCTTGCGCGACGCGGAGTCGGGCGTTGGGTCCCCACCGAGCACGGCAAGGCGCTCGATCTCGACGAAGGAGGAATCAAAGCTCGTGAGCATTTGCCGAAGACGCCCTTCAATCTCCATCGCCCGGCGCACACCGGGTGGAAGGGATTGATTGGTCTCGCCCCACGCGCGGTCGCTAACGAGGCCGAGCGCTCCTCCGTTGAGATCGACGAGCTCGGCGGGTGTCAGCAGCCGTGCGGCAGTCCACTGCATCTTGCGTGGCATGTCGCCAATTCGCGTGCGCGCGAGGATGGCCCACAGCAGCACCTGAATGTCCTGCTGAGGAATCTCGGGATGGGAGACGGCGTTCTGCAGGATATGTCGAACGGCGTTGTGCTGGGCCCCCTGCAACGGCGCAGACACATAGCCATCGCCGCCGCCAGGTCCGTGCGTGCCGGCGTGGAGGCAATAGCTTTCCGCGACGAAGTCGTACGCACCTGGACCGGCGCGAAATGCGCCGGCGGCATCTTGCGGCTGCGCACCGAGGGGCGCGAATGCCGATGGCTTGTAACGATCGAGAAAGTCGATCTCGGTCAGGGCATCGTCGAGGCCCGTCGTCACCGGGGGATCGCCCTCGATGAGTCGATGAAGGCTCGTCTTGTCCAGCAATGCGCGGAGCTGGCCGGTCGTCGGCCATTGCGCGCGTGCGACGGCCACGCTCGACGCCAGGATGAGTATCAGGCTGGGCAACACACGCCGCGTCAGTCGGTTTTGCATGGGAGCTCCCGGCGCCGCTGGAGCATAAGGAATGCCACGAATTCTGGCCGTAGTGTTGACGGGATCGGCCCGTGGCGGGGACAGTCCACGTCATCAATTCGAGACAGGACGCAGGCGTCAACCGCTGCGCGTGCGACTCCTTTCGAACGTGGGCCGGGTCTTGAATCTGGGTGGATGTGCCGCTCGAGCCATCCAGACGTGTCGCTGTCCTCATCTTCTTCTCTTACCTGCTGACTGCACAGCCCGGTGTGGCGCAGGAGATCGAGCCACGGGCGTATTCCGCCAGCCCGGTGGGCGCCGCATTCGCCGCCACGAGTCTGGTACATTCGTCCGGATCGCTTGTCACCGATCCCACCTTGCCTCTCGGTGACATCGAGGTGACGCGCAGAATCGCGACGCTCGGTCTGGGATATACGTTCGGACTCTTTGGCGATCTTGCGTTGCTGACAGCACTCGTGCCCTATGGGTGGGGCGACGTGACCCCAGGGAGAGCGACGCGCCCGGTCGCGCTCTCCGGGCTCGTTGATGCGCGCGTCAAGCTCTCGACACACCTGCGCGGCAATCCCGCCATGGGCGCGCAGGCGTTCGCAAAGGCACCGCGCCGCAACATCCTGGGAGCGAGCCTCACGGTTGCGGCGCCGACCGGGCAGTACGACCGCATGAGGTTGATCAACATCGGGAGCAACCGCTGGGCGTTCAAACCGGAAGCCGGTATATCGGTGCCAAGAGGGAAGTGGGATCTCGACGTGTCCGGAGGAGTCTGGCTGTTCACCAAGAACGCGCAGTTCTTTCCGGGCGGGTTGACCCGCACGCGGGATGCCCTGCTGACGCTTCAAGGGCGTGCGAGCTATACGTTCCGTCCGCGACTCTGGGTGGCCGTCGCGGGAGCGTGGTACGCAGGCGGTGAGGCGCGAATCGAGGGCCGGCAGCCCGCGCTGCGTATCGACAGTGCCCCGGTGGGGCTCGCGCTGTCGGTGCCGGTGATGGGGCAACAGTCGATCAGGGTCGCCTACAACGCGGGTATGTTCGTGCGCGAGGGCCCGAACTTCCGGACTCTCGTCGTGACCTGGCAGGCCCGCTGGCTGACCAGGCAGTGATTTTCATCCTGGCGCGGATCGATACGGCACGATGAGATTGAAGGTGGACAGCTGAACGGTCTCGCCGTTCTGGTTGAGGGTGATTGCGCGGACGGTCATCACGCCTTGCATGGGACTCGAGTTCGACCGCCGGATGTTGAGCACTTCCGTCTCGACGTGCAGCGTGTCACCCGGCCGCACCGGCTTCGGCCACCGGCCCTCGAAGCCGAGTCCGATCATCCCGCCGACGGGAACAAAGTCGCTTTCCACCAACAGCTTCATGGTGAGCGCGGCGGTGTGCCAGCCGCTGGCCGCAAGTCCCTTGAAAATACTCGCCTCTGCCCGAGCCTCGTCGAGATGGAACGGCTGCGGATCGAAATCGGCGGCGAACCGCATGATCTCTTCTGCGGTGATTTGCCGATCTCGTGTGCGAAAGGTCTGCCCCACCGCGAAGTCTTCCAAGTATCCCGGCATCAAGTTCCTGTGTAGTATAAGGTTCCGTTCACACTTCAGATGAGGCGACGCATATGAAACGGAGAGAGTTTCTCGCAACCGGGTTGGCGGCAACAATCGGTTCGGCTGCGGCTGTCTTGGCGGATCAGAACGCCTCCGCGCAGGGCGGCGCCTCGACCGGCAGCAATCGCAGCGGCGGGCCGGCGACGGTCGTGAAGAAGACGGCAAGGACCAAGGCGCTGTTCAAGTCGCCGGGCATGTACCCGAACGCGCTTGCCGTGATGACCGATGGGCCGGGCGGCTTGTGGATCGGTCAGCAGAAAGCGAACCCGTCGAATGCAAAGCAGTACAGCGTGCCGCTGGACGATACCGGCCTCGACGAAGCCGCGTGGCTCGTCGACTGGAACGGCAAGCTCGTCAAGACCCTCACGACGCATGCGCGCAACACCTCGGGACTCGCCTATGGAAACGGCTGCGTCTGGGTTGGTGCCAACCAGGATCCATATGGCATCTTCCAAGTGGACATGAACTCGAATCAGGTTTCTCATCGCCAGATTCCGCTCGCGCTCGGGTCCAACGGCGGTGGATGCCACGGGGTGAAGTGGCATCAGGGCAAGCTGTGGATCGCCGCATTACGTCTCGGCGGCATCCTGCGGGTCGATCCGGCGAGCTGGACGGCCGAAGTCCTTATTCGCGTGAGCTCGGAGGAGAAACCGCGTCTGCACGACGTGGCGTTCGACCACGAGGGAAATATCTGGGTGGTGACCGGCAACAACAGCAACGGCTACGAGGAATATCGGCCCGGCCTCAACAAGTACGACGGTAAGACCGGCCAGCTGGTGATGACCGTCGATTTTGCGCCGGGGTCCTCCGATCCACACGGCCTCGTGTGGCACGACGGGCGGCTCGTCAGCTCGGATGCCGGGCTGCATCCAGGGTGGAAGGGATTGCAGAGTCCGACGGCCGGCTCCATCTTCGCCATCGAAATCGTTTAGTAGCGAGTATGGAGGACGAATCATGCGCAGGACGTTGATGCTCGTGACACTGGCGCTCGCTACGGCGGTCGCTGCCACGATTGACGCGCAAAACACATCGCTCGGCTTTTTCGTGAGCAGTGCGGGCTCGGGCAATGGCGGCAACCTCGGAGGAGTGGAGGGAGCCGACAAGCTCTGTCAGACGCTTGCGGCAAAGGCGGGCGCGGGCAATCGCACGTGGCGCGCGTATCTCAGCACGAGCAATCCTGATGTCCACGCCCGCGATCGGGTCGGCGCCGGGCCGTGGCACAACGCCAAGGGGGTGCTCATCGCATCGAATGTCGCGGATCTGCACTCGGACAAGGCCAACATCAACAACGACACCGCCCTCGACGAGCAGGGCCGCCCGATAAACGCCTCGGGCGCGCCCAACCGGCACGACATCCTGACCGGTTCGACAGTTGAGGGTCGGGCCACCACGGCGACCTGCCAGAACTGGACGTCGAGCGGCGGCGAGCAGAGCGCGACGGTGGGGCATCACGATCGCCTCACGTTCGGCAACCCCGGATCGCCCTGGAATTCGGCCCATCCGTCCAAGGGCTGCTCGCAGGAGAATCTGGTGGCGACCGGCGGAGCCGGCCTGGTTTATTGCTTCGCGGCGAAGTGAAAGCATGTTTCCAGCTTTCGCGCTCGCGTTCGCGCTCAACCTGACGCAGCTTGCCGGCACACCACCCGCGAGTCTCGCGCCGCCGCCAGTCAGCGAAGACACGCCAGTCGCCGTGCCGCCGGCGACGCCGACGGCGCTTCGCTACTACACGAGCGGCAATCGATTATGGGTGCTCAACCAGGTGGTGGGTGTCGCGCTGCTTGTGGCCCTCTTGTTCAGCGGCATGTCAGCCAAACTACGCACATGGGCCAAGCTGATTGGACGCAACTGGTTCTTCACCATCGTGGTCTACTTCGCGCTGTTCACGATCGTGACCTCGGCGATCACGCTGCCGCTCACCTATTACGAAGAGTTCGTGCGCCAGCACGACTACGGGCTCTCGAATCAGACACTGCAGAAATGGTCTACCGACTCGCTCACGGCACTGGCGGTGACGTGCGTAGCCGGAGGGCTGTTCCTGTGGGTGCCCTATCTGCTGCTGCGCAAGAGCCCGCGGCGATGGTGGCTGTACACCGCCGCTGCCGCCATTCCCTTCATCGTCGTTGCCAATCTCGTCGCGCCCATCTGGATCGCGCCGCTCTTCAACCAGTTCGAACCGATGCACGACAAGGCGCTGGAGACGCGCATCCTCGAGCTGGCGGATCGCGCGGGCATCGAGGGCAGTCGCGTGTTCGAGGTCAACAAGAGCGTCGATACAAAAATGCTGAATGCGTATGTCGCAGGCATCTGGCAGACCAAGCGGATCGTCCTGTGGGACACGATCATCGCGCGCTTGAACGAGCGCGAGCTGCTCTTCGTGATGGGCCACGAAATGGGACATTACGTGCTCGGGCACGTCTGGCAGCTGGTGGCGGTCTCATCGCTGCTGATCCTCGTCCTGCTCTACGCGGCCTACAAGACGATGGGGACGATCGTGGCGCGCTGGGGACACCGGTTCGGGTTCACCGACATTGCCGATGTGGCGTCGCTGCCGTTGCTGCTCATCGTGACGAGCGTGTTTTCGCTCGCGATCGCGCCGGCGCAACTCGCCCTCACACGTCACCTCGAGCACGAAGCGGATCGCTTCGCGCTCGAGATCACCCAAACGAATCACAGTGCAGGTACGGCGTTCGTGAAATTGCAGCAGGAAGCACTTGCCAATCCCTGGCCGGGACCGCTCTTCAAGCTGTGGCGTGCCCACCATCCGCCGCTCGGCGAGCGCATCGAGTTCAGCAACGACTACCATCCGTGGCGAGAGGGCGCGCCGATGCGCTACGCCGACCGATTCAGGAACTAAGCATCGATTTTCAGCCGAATTCCTGGGCAAATCTGCCGCTACGCCAGAGATTTGGATAGCGGCCACACCGCCTGAAGCTGTATCTTTAACAAGATCTTCAAAAACTATTCGGAGGGTGTGTCGAAGTGATGAAGCCCGCCGGAACCATTTGCCTTGCATTGGGTGCCTTGGCCCTTGCAATGGCATCCTACTTCTTGCCCGCCGTAGCCTCGGCGCAGGCGGGCAGCCCTGTCCCCAGCGATCAGACGTCCGCCGCCGTACTCGCGAAATATTGCATCACTTGTCATAACGAGCAGCGCAAGACCGCCGGCCTGATGATCGACAAGCTGGATCTTCAGCATGTCGCCGGCGATGCCGAGGTCTGGGAAAGAGTCGCTCGCAAACTCCGCACGCACGAGATGCCGCCGCCAGGTGCGCCTCGGCCCGACAAGGGCACTTATGATGCCGTCACCGCTCACCTGGAGAGAGCACTGGATGCGGCCATTGCCGCAAAACCTCATCCGGGACACGTGCCGGTCCACCGGCTGAATCGCACGGAATACACCAACGCCATCCGAGACCTGCTGGCCTTGAAAATCGATGGCGAGTCGCTGTTGATTGCGGACGAGCCCGACAAGCACGGCTTCGAAAATATCGCCGGTCTGCTATCGGTTTCGCCGTCGCGGCTCGAGCGCTACCTGGCAGCCGCGAGAAAAGTCAGTCGCCTGGCTGTGGGCGATCCGACCATCAACCCGACCGTGGAGACCTACACCATTCCAGCGGGTCTTGTGCAGGACGATCGCGTCAGCGAAGACCTTCCGTTCGGGACGCAGGGCGGGATTTCGATCGATCATTCCTTTCCAATCGACGCCGAGTACAGCATCAAGATTCTCCTGAAACGCCAGGTCTACCTCTACATCATGGGCATGGGCGAAGCCCACGATCTTGACGTTCGAGTGGACGGTGTGCGGGTCAAGAGGCTATCGGTGGGCGGTCAAGGTCAAGGGATGAGCGCGCCGGAGAGTTATGCCGGCAACACCCAGGGAGATCCGGACTGGGAAGAGGTACATGCACACCGCGGATGCCCACCTCGAGGTGCGAGTGCCGGTCAAGGCCGGTGTACGAAAGGTGGGCGTCTCGTTCGTGCGCCAGTATTGGGAGCGCGAAGGGATACTCAGTCCGCGTCAGACCGGCTATGCCGTTGTCACCAACGAGAACTATTTCGACAGCCCGTCGGTCGAAAGCGTGTTGATTGGCGGCCCCTACAACCCGATAGCGAAACCGGATACGGCCGACACACCCAGCCGTCGAAAGATATTTTCCTGCCGCCCGAAAGATCGCGCGAGCGAGGAACCCTGCGCCACGCAGATTCTGTCCAGGCTGGCCTCGCAGGCGTATCGGCGTCCCGTGAACAAGGAGGATGTCGAGACGCTTCTGAGTTTCTACCGGAGCGGATATGCAGCAGGCGGATTCGAGGTTGGCATTCAGCGAGGGCTTGAGCGCATTCTAGCGGCGCCAAGTTTTCTGTTCCGAGTCGAACGGCAGCCAGCCGGCATTCCGGGAACGCCGTATCGGCTCACCGAGCTGGAGCTCGCGTCGCGTATCTCGTTTTTCCTGTGGAGCAGCATCCCTGACGCGGAGCTGATCGGCCTGGCCGCCAATGGGAAGCTGCAGGATCCTGCAGTGGTCGAGCAACAGGTTCGAAGAATGCTCGCGGATCCACGCGCAGATGCCCTCGTCGAGAACTTTGCCTCTCAGTGGTTGAACCTCGGAAAAATCTCGGGAGTCAAACCCGACGAATACGTCCATCCCGAATTCGACGAGAATCTTCGCGATGCGATGCTTGAGGAGACCAGACGGTTTCTC
Organism: Vicinamibacterales bacterium; assembly: GCA_963782595.1. Classification (GTDB taxonomy): domain Bacteria; phylum Acidobacteriota; class Vicinamibacteria; order Vicinamibacterales; family JAMQPK01; genus JAMQPK01. Next base: position 406,286 of record CAWAKJ010000002.1, read on the forward strand.
ACCGGTCAAATCCGCGAAGACCGAAGCGTGGTGGATCTGCTCAGCGCCGACTATACATTCATCAATGAGCGGCTGGCCCGTCACTATGGCATCCCGGATGTGTTCGGAAACCAGTTCCGCCGGGTCACCTTCAAGGACGGTGTCCGAGGAGGACTTCTCGGCCAGGCCAGCATCCTGACGGTCACGTCCTATCCCAACCGCACCTCGCCGGTGGTTCGCGGCAAATGGCTGCTCGACAACATGCTGGGCGCCCCGCCGCCCCCGCCACCGCCCGACGTGCCCACGCTGGTCGAACCTGGAGAAGACAATCAGCCGCGATCGGTTCGCGAGCGGCTGGAAGCGCATCGGAAGAACCCGACATGTGCGGCTTGTCACGTTCGTATGGATCCGCTTGGGTTTGCGCTCGAGAACTTTGACGCGCTGGGCAAGTGGCGCACGAGTAGTGATGGGGTGCCAGTGGACGCAGCTGCGTCGCTTCCCGATGGCACTCAGTTTGACGGGGCCGTCGGACTGCGGAAGCTTCTCATCAGCCATCGAGACGAGTTCGTCCGAACACTCACGGAGAAGTTGCTGTCGTACGCGCTGGGCCGGGGTCTTGAACATTTCGACTTACCGACGGTGCGGCAGATCACGCGGGACGCTGCGCCGACCGGTCATCGCTGGTCGGCGTTGGTGCTCGGCATCGTGAAGAGCACGCCTTTCACCATGGGAACTATTACGGAGGCATCGCAATGATGATTTCGAAAAGGGCTCTGTCTCGCCGCACCGTCCTGCGCGGTCTCGGTACAGCCGTCGCCTTGCCGCTGCTCGACAGCATGCTGCCGGCATTTACGGCTGTCGCGCGAAGCGCGGCCGCCCCCATCAACCGCTTTGGCGTGATGTACGTGCCAAACGGCATGATCATGCAGAACTGGGCGCCGGTCGGCGAAGGCGTCGGATATCAGTTCAACACGACGATGGTTCCGCTCGCCCCGTTTCGCAATCAGATGACGGTCGTGAGCGGCCTGAACTGCATACCTCCGGCAGGCACACGGGCCGGTGACGGGGTTCATGCACGAGCCAGCACGCGGTTCCTCACTGACGTGTATCCGAAAATTACGCCAAGCGGCGGCGAAATACGCGCCGGCATTTCGATGGACCAGATTCTTGCGAAGGAGATGGGGAAACACACCCAGCTCGCATCTCTGGAAATGGCCATCGAGTCGACGCAATCGGCGGGCGCCTGCGACCAGGGTTACGCGTGCGACTACACCAGCACGATCTGCTGGCGCGGCGAGACCACACCGATGCCGATGGAAAACAACCCGCGCGCGGTGTTCGAGCGGCTGTTCGGCGATACCGGAAGCACGGACCAGAAGGCGCGGCTCTCGCGGATCCAGCAGGATCGCAGCATTCTCGACTCCGTCATGACAGAGGTGGCGCACCTGGAGCAGTCGCTTGGACAGGGCGATCGCAGCAAGCTCAACGAGTATCTCGATGCGATCAGGGACGTGGAACGCCGCATTCAGAAAGCCGAGGAGCAGAGCGACCAGGAACTGCCCCTGGTCGCGCATCCCTCTGGTATTCCTGCTACCTACGACGAACACGCGAAGCTCCTGATCGATTTACAGGTGCTCGCATATCAGTGCGATCTGACGCGCATCGTCACGCTGATGATGGGCCGCGAGTTCAGCGGCATGACGTATCCGCAGATTGGGGTGCCCGATGCACACCATCCGATTTCACACCATCAAAACCAGGTGGAGAAGGTCGAGAAGGTCGCCAAAATCAATCTGTATCACGTGACATTGTTCGCCTACATGCTGGAGAAGCTTCGCGCGACGCCCGATGGCGATGGCTCGATGCTCGATCACATCACGATGATGTACGGCGCCGGCATGGCCGACAGCAATCGGCACGCACCGGTTGACCTGCCTATCGTGATCGCAGGGGGAGGCGCGGGCCAGTTGAGACCGGGCCGTCACATCAGATTCCCCAGCGATACGCCGCTGGCCAACCTGCACCTGACGCTGCTGGACAGGTTTGGTGTGCAGTGGGATCGACTGGGCGACAGCACCGGGAAACTCGACGATTTGCATCTCAGCGGCATCTAGTTTTTGAAACAGCCCCGATCCGCGGGAGGGTGAAGTGTCTGTCCATCCGAGAACCAGTGTGTTCGCGGTACTGCTCGTCGGGTGTCTCGCCTCAGCGATCATCGTTGCTGCGACGACTGACGACCTGATCAATGCCGTTCGGGAGGGAAACATCGAAGCCGCGCGCGCCCTGCTGAAGCAGCGCGTCGATGTCAACGCCCCGCAGGGTGATGGTGCAACCGCGCTGCATTGGGCGGTGCAGCGGGACGATCTGAGTACGACAGAGTTCCTGTTGCGAGCCGGCGCTCGGGCGGACGCGACTAATGACACAGGCGTGACGCCGCTGTATCTGGCCTGTATAAACCGCAACGCGGTGCTGGTCGAGAAGCTGCTGGCGGCCGGCGCGAACCCGAATGCGAAGCTTCTGAAAGGCGAGACTGTTCTCATGATGTGCGCCCGTTCGGGAAACGCCTCGGCGGTTAAGGCGCTCCTCGTCCGCGGCGCCGATGTGAACGCAACAGAGGCTCAGCACAGCCAGAACGCATTGATGTGGGCGGTCGCTCAGCAGCGTCCTGAGGTCGTCAAACTCCTGCTCGAGGCCGGAGCGAACTTCCGTGCCCGGTCGCGTGCCTATCCGCAGATTGTCACCGGCGAAGAAACGCAGCGTGCCGGCCGCGAAGAACTGAACTACACGGTATTCAGAGGTGGGAGCACGCCCTTGCTGTTCGCCGCGAGATCAGGTGATGTCGAGTCGGCGCGGCTCCTGCTGAACGCGGGCGCCGACCCGAACGAGGCCTTGCCCGATGGTGCGAGCGCGCTCATCGTGGCCGCGCATAGCGGCAATGGGGATGTCGGCGCTCTTCTGTTGGAGCACGGCGCCGCCCCGAACTCGGCCGCGATCGGCTATACGCCGCTGCATGCGGCCGTCCTGCGAGGAGACCTCGCTCTCGTGAAAGCACTGCTGAAGCACGGCGCGAATCCCAATCGCGTGATCACCCGGGGCACGCCATCCCGGCGCGCCAACGGGCACCAGTTTGAACTGCTTGGACCGCTCGTCAGCGCGACGCCATATGTGTTGGCCGCTCAGTACCTCGAGATTGAGATTATGCGCGCGCTCGCCGCTGCCGGCGCTGACACGCGCCTGCCGAAAGCTGACGGGACGACGCCCTTGATGCTGGCGGTGGGGATGATGGCATCGCAGGCAGTCGACCGGCGAAGTCATCGGGTGCTTGACGGCGCGAAAGTCGAAGCTGAAAGCGACGTGTTGCCGGCGGTGGCGGCGGCGATCGAACTGGGGAGCAACATCAATGCCGTCAACTCCCAGGGTGAAACCGCGCTCCACAGTGCGGCCGCGCAGGGCTTCAGCAGAGTCGTTCTGCTTCTCGCTGAGAAGGGCTCAGATCTGAACGTCAGAAACAAGCGCGGGCAGACACCATTGACGGCGGCCATCAGCGCGGCACAGCTGCGCGCAGCTCCCACCGACACGGCTGAGGTGAAGTCGTTTCAGGCAACCATCGACCAACTCCGCAAATTAGGCGCAGCTGAATAAGCGAAGCGTTCTTTTTCCACAAGGACGAGGCCGGACGGTCGGCGAAACACGTCACAGGAGGAGTCGATCATGCGCGCAAGAGAGTTCGGTCGAAGCACCTTGTTGGGGCTGTTGCTGTGGGCATTTTCTGTATTGCCTGCCGGCGCTCAGGGCGTCGGCGCCATTAGCGGAACGATCACCGATAACTCCGACGCCGTCATGCCAGGCGTCTCGGTCGCGTTGTCAAGCAGTCAAGGGACGATCGGGGCGAATCAGCAAACGATCACCGACGAACGGGGCGTCTATCAGTTCCTTCGGCTTGTACCCGGCACTTATAGCGTGAAAGCGGAACTCCAGGGATTCCGTCCGACCGAGCAGCAGAACATCATCGTCAATGCGGACGGGACCGCGCGCGCCGATCTGAAGCTGCAGATCGGCACATTGGCTGAGGGGGTGACCGTAACCGGCGAGGCGCCGCTGCTCGACACCACGAGTGCGCTCAAACAGACCGTCATTCCCGTCGAGGTCCTCAGGACGCTCCCGAACAGGTTTGACATGTGGTCCGCCGCACGGATTAGTCCGGTTATCGTGATGAGCCAGGTCGACGTGGGCGGCTCCTCGGCGTTCCTGCAATCAGGACCGACGGTCCGCGGCAGTAATGGCGAAAACGGCTATTTCATCGACGGCATGGACGTCAGCAATGTCGAAGGCAACGGTTCGGGCACGGCCTTCTTTCTGGATCCGTTTGCGTTTCAGGAGATGAACCTTCAATTGGGCGCCGCGGGCAGCGCGTCGAGGGACCGGGGCGGTCTGGTCTTCAACATGATCACACGGACCGGCACCAACCAGTTCCACGGCGGCGCGCAGTACGCCGGCGCGGGCGGCAGACTGAATGCCGACAACTTGTCGGCAGCGCTGCGGACACAGCTTCTGGCCTCGGTGCCGGCTGTCGTGCTCGCGGCGAATCCGAACTTCCAACCGGCGTCTCGTATCGTGGACATTTCCGATTCCGGCGGGTGGTTTTCCGGTCCGATCGTTCGAGACAAGCTCTGGGTTTCCCTCACGGGAAAATACGACGTGCTGAACCAGTACATTGTCGGCAGCTATAACCCGAACGGCGGGCAGGTGTTGGAAGACAACATCAAGTGGACGATCTCAGAGAAGGTGGCGTGGCAGATGACCAAGAGCGCCCAACTGAGCTACTTCAACAACCTGCAGTACCGAAGAGTCGGGCATCGCCCCATCACCGGGACCTACTCTGACAGCAACTCGCGCGCGCTCAACTACAAATATCCCGACTGGCATCAGGTGAAATTCACGACTCCATGGCGAAGCAATGTGGTGCTCGACGCGTCGTACAGCCGGCTTCGTTACGACGATCTCTGGGCGCCACAACCCGGGGTCGTCCTGGGCACGGTGTCCCGCTACGAAACGACGTCCGACGGCTATAGTGATGCCAATCCAACCTATCCCGATTGGGATGACTACAGGGATCAGATGTTCGCAAGCGTCAGCGTCTTTACCGGGCGGCACGACATCACGGCCGGCTATCAGTTCAGGTTAGTGGGTCAGAAAGGGAAGAATATCTCGACGTCGGGCATGCGCGCGAACTTCACCAATAGTATTCCGGTGTCGGTGAACACCTACAACGTCCCGATCATGGCCGACTTCTCGGGGCCGGTGCAGTACGAAGTCTGGGACAGGACGAACGCGCTCTACGTGCAGGACAAATGGAGACCCACCAAGAAGCTCGTCGTGGATTTGGGCCTCCGTTTCGAGACCGAGTTCGCCTGGCTGCCGCCATCGTGCTCGGCGACCAACGCGTTCGTCGATGCGCGGTGTTTCTCGGAAATCAACGGCGTTCCGGATTTCAAGACCGTCGTGCCGCGGTTTTCCGCCGTCTACGATTTGAGGGGCGACGGCAGGACGGCCCTCAAATTCGCCGCGAACCGCTATACCAGACCGGTCGCCCTGGACAATGGGCTGCGAGTCAATCCAGCCGTCGTTGCCAATGACACGCGATCGTGGACGGTGTGTGGAACGGGCCAGACGTCGGGATGCGATCTCAACAGAGATCTGACACCACAGATGAACGAGCTCGGACCATCGAACGGTTATAACTTCGGGGTCGCGAACCAATGGGCGCCAGATTTGAAGCCTGCCTATTCAAACGAGTACTCAGTAGAACTGCAGCATCAACTTCCCGGCAATCTCGTCGTCTCGGGCGGCTACACGAACCGCGTTCAACGAGATCAGTATGGCGTCCGGAACACGCTGGTGCCGCCGAGTAGCTACATTCCGATGACCGTCACGGAAGTCGCGAGCGGAGAGACGGTGACCGTCTACAACCAGTCGCCGGCGACCAGAGGCCAGTTCAACAACGTCTGGTCGAATGAACCGGAATTAGACGTCGACTATCACGGCGTGGACCTATCGGTGAACAAACGCATGAGCAACGGCTGGTCGCTTATGGGCGGTGCCAATTTCGGCAAGGCGACGGGCACGGTCATCACCGGCGATCTGAACAATCCGAATTCCCCCGACTACAGAATCGGAGCCTTTGGAAACGACGTGCCGTGGGCGTACCGGCTGTCCGGTGTCGTTGACCTGCCGTTCCAGATCTCGAGCAGCGCGACGACCTCCTACTATGCGGGATTTCCCGAGCTCACCACGGTGCTCGTGAACTCGAGGACGGCGGTGCTCACGCAAGCGTCTCAATCAGTCATCGTCTCCGAGCGCGGGACGACGCGTTTTCCCAATGTGTTTCAGCTCGACATCAGCCTTCGTCGGCCGATCAGGCTCCGGAACACACGCTTTGAGCCACGGATTGATTTCTACAACCTCACCAACGAATCCTCCGTGCAGAGGCGCGTCACCGTGCTTGGTTCGGCATATGCCCGGCCCAGCGACGTCCAGCGCGGACGGTTGATCAAGTTTGGAATGAGCATGGAATTCTAGGTCGGCTCGCCGCTCACGAGCGTTACGGCCCCGCAACCAGAAGCAGCAAGGGCTTGCAGTAAAACTGCAAGCCCTGTTTTCTTACCTGTCTTTCGCCGAGTGGGAAAGGAACAGGTGGCCGCCACAGCAGATTGAAGCTTGGCCCGTGGCGGCCCCCTGGCCTACGACCGGCGCGAGGTGCGCTTTGCCGCCGGTTTCCCGTTGTGAGCGCGCGCGCTCGACATGCTGTGGGCGGCTTCCTTCGCCTCATCGCCGCCATGCGCCATCTCAGCCGCCTCCTGATTGATACCGCCTTCCGCCAGTGACGACAGCTTCTCGTCTGCGGCCTTTTCCTCGTCCAGGTTCAGTTGCAACAAGTTCGCGGCTGCCGTGTGACCCATAGCCCGCGCCCAGGCGACAAGCGTGCCGTAGGCCGCCATCTCGTAGTGCTCGGCCCTCTGGCCGGCAGCGATCAGGCACGCATCCATCGTCGTTTCATCGAGGTCTTCCTCCATGATGGATTTGCCTTCATCGATGATGCCGGCGATGCCGTCGCAATGCTTGCCCCGGACCGGCTCGTCCAGGCTGGCAAAGACCTTCTCCAGGCGATCGATCTGACCTTGCGTTTCCTCGAGATGGGTTGCGAAGGCTTCGCTCAGCACCGGCGACGTGGCGGCTTTCGCCAGTTTTGGGAGGGCTTTGGTCAGCTGGCGCTCGGCGTCGTAGGTGTCGCGAAGCTCATCGATAAACGCATCGTGAAGGGTTCCTGCTTTGGACATCGTGTCTCCTCAAAAAGTATCGTGTTGTAATCGGTACGATTTGAGTGCACGTTGCATACCACTGCTTGAAGACCCGCACGAAGGGATCTCGGGCCGAAGGATGTCCAAAAGCAATCCTGCTTGTATTGGCGGAGTGCAGGAACTGATCGGTCCTATTTTGGCGTCACGCGAAACAGCCCGCCGGGATTCGCGTCCTCGACCATCCACAACGCGCCGTCCGGAGCAACCTCCACGTCGCGAATGCGGTGGCCGACGCTCCAGCGTTCGGCGGGCTTCGCTCCACCCTTGCCGTCGAACGTGACGCGGTTCAGCGTCATCGTCTCCATCCCACCGATGAGGGCCGAGCCCTTCCACTGCGGAAACATCGCGCCGTTGTAGAACATGAGATTGCCGGGCCCGATAATCGGCGTCCAGTAGATCACCGGCTTGGTCAAATCCGGCCGCGTATCCGGGTGTGGGATCGGCGTTCGGTTGTAATTGGTGGCGTAGGAGACGAGCGGCCAGCCGTAATTCTTGCCGGGCTCGATCAGGTTGAGCTCGTCGCCGCCTCTCGGGCCATGCTCGATTTCCCAGAGCCGGCCGTCGGGCGCGAACGCCAGACCGTACGGTGTCCGGTGACCGGTTGTCCAGGTTTCAGCGGGCGTCAGATTCGGTCCTTCGAAGGTGTACGTGCTGACGACCGGCGCAGTCTTCGCCAGTTCCGTGTCGCGCGGCGGATTGATCAGCGGAACGCTGGCTGCACCGGTCTTTCCCGCCATCGGATTTCCCGGTGCGGGCTTGCCGTCGAGCGTGAGACGCAGGATCTTGCCCAGCTCCTGATCTGGATCTTGAGCGGGCGTCATGCGTTGACGATCGCCGACCGTCAGGAACAGATATCGGCCGTCGGGAGAAAACGCGATCGCTGCGCCGAACTGTCCGCCGCGGCCTTTGGGCATCTGGCGCCACAGCACCTGCAGTCCCTCGAGGCTGGCGGAGTTCGCGCCTGTCGCCAGGCGCGCCCGCGCGAGCGCCAGGCTCGATCCCGTTCTGTCCTCGTTCGGTTCCGCATACGTGAGGTAGACGCTCTGGTCTTTCGCGTAGTGGGGCGACACGAACACGCCCAGCATGCCGCCTTGACCCTGGTGCAGGACAGCCGGTACGTTGCCGACCGGCGTCTTCGCTCCCTGCTGAGTCACCAGCCAGACTGGGCCGACCTTCTCAGTGACCAGCATGCGTCCATCGGGCAGGAAAGCGATGCGCCAGGGTAGATTGAAGGTCGCCACCTGAGTCATCGTGAACGGCGTGGTCGGTTCCGGCGCCTGTTCGCCCGCGCTTATCTGTGCCCCCGCGGTAACCGGCACCAGGGTTACCAGCAGTGCTGCACTCAGAAACGTCTTCATGCCTCTCCTCTTTTGGCGAAGCGAGGCTCCGCTAGTGCGTTTCATTCCACACATATAAAAATTTGTCATCGCTGGCCGTGGCAACGCTGCGCCCGCTCTTTAGAGTCGCACGGTTCAGCGCGGACCGGACCTTTTCCTTGCTCTCCGTCAAGTCTGCCAAGGGTACCTTGAGTGCAACACCTGTCTCTATCTGATCGAGATCCGAGAGGATCTTGGTCACGATTCGTTTGTGCTTGCCATTCCGGCCCTGGGGCACATCGGTCTGCAACATCGACTTGAAGTTCATCGGAGCGTGTTTGGTGCGAGTGGCCATAAGTCCTCCTTTTGTGGCCATCAGAAACGTTAAAGTAACTTGACGTAATCGTATCCAATCGTAACGAACCGTGCAAGTATCGATTCAGTGTCCTAAGTAGAACGGGCGCTCGCATGGCCGCCCCCGTCCGTATAAGTTGTAGTAATTGAGCATGTTAGCGAAGCAAAACGTGGCATCCCGAGGGTCAAAAGAAGCGACCCGTATGGCTCGCGCCCTAGTACTGTTCCGAGATGATGAAAATGAGTCAGGAGAAACGAAAGGCACGGACATATTTCGAGCAGGTGCCCTTGCAGTTGGTGAAGAAGATTGCTCACCGAGACGTATCAGAGCCAAGAGAGGCCGTGCTTGACATGCCCCTGCTTGACGCGCCAAGGAACCTGATCATCGAACGCCCACGCCGCGCCCCCATCACCGATTGGGCCCGCCTGCCGGACGGTGCGCATATCGTTCAGTTCTACGAGAACGATTCGGACCTCATCGACCTGATTAGCGGGTTCGTGGGCATGTCGTTGACGCATGGGGGATCGGCCATCATCATCGCGACACGTCCTCACCGGGTGGGCGTGGCCGCTGCCCTGCGTGCGCAGGGCGTGGACGTCGCGGCCGCGCGTCGCCTGGGCCGGTACACCGCATTGGATGCGACCGCCACCCTGCGGCAGATTCTCCGCGACGGCCGGCCCGATCCCGCGCTGTTTGAACAGATCGTCGGCGGCGCGCTCGCAAGAGCCGAAGCGGCCGCTGCCAAGACGCATCCGTGCGTTTCCGCCTTCGGTGAAATGGTGAGCCTGTTGTGCGATGGAGGCCGTCGAGACGCGGCGATTCAGCTGGAACAACTGTGGAATACCCTCGGCGAACACCATCTGTTCTCGCTGTGTTGTGCCTATCCGACCAGCACGTTCGCCACTGACCACGATCGCTCACCGTTCCTCAAAATCTGCGCGCAGCACTCCCACGTCCTCCCCGCCGAGCAGGCCGGCTAGAACTGGTTTCATAACGTCGCGCCAGCGGCGGCTCACGCCGACGGTTCGGCTCGTGGCAACGCGTCTGAACCCCAGTGGCCAGTTGAATTGACGTCGCCGGCAATCATGGCGCCAACGCGGGAGGCGGATCTGTCTGCGCCGCGGCCGGAACTGACGGTGCACAAACACGGCATGATCCCTCCTGCGTCAATTCAATCGCCCACCGGGGAAGAGTAGCGATGGCCCACGCTGCCGAGCATCGGCATGTGTATCCGATGGCCGGAGTGTTTCAAACGCATCCTGGCGATGTCACTGTTTCACAACCGGGTAGCGTCCCACGGGCGGTTGGGTTGGCCTTGCTGCGGCGCGAAGCCGTGCGCAGGCGGCCGACACGCCATGCCTGACCGCGCGAGAAGCCTCGGGGCATCGAGCGAGGTTGACCGAGCGAACGCAGGGACCTCGCGTCGGGCGGTCACGTCGGGCCTCGCAGCGCGCCTCCGGCCCCGGCCCGCCTCCGCCAAGGCTTCGGCGCGTCCGCCGTAGCTTCGCGAAGGCGGAAGCTTCGGATTCGCGATGCAGCAAGGCCAATCCAACCGCCTTCGGGACGCTCACGCGCTCCGGCTAACCGCCTATGCCAAGGCTACGTGTCACGCCGAAGCGCATGCCTGCGCGGCCAACGACGAATCTGAGGTTCGCACACGCTTTTGACATGCGCGACCCCTTCGTTTGGCGCAGGCTTCCTTTTTCCGTCGCAGATTGGCTGAAGAATGCGCACATCTGCAATGCCCCCGGCGCCGTGGCCGGGCACGCGGCCTGCAGACAGGCTCCGCTGCCGTGGACATTCTTGATCTGAGCGAATCCGTTCGCGCGCTGGTCGCGGCTTCGATAGCCTTCGTGCCGGCCATCATCGCGTACGTGCGCGGTCGGAAGATCGCGCAGTTTGCCGACGATCCCGCGCTGCCCGAGCGGCTGGCTGCCGGCGGGCATGTGACGAGCGGCAGCCTTGCGTTCACGATTTGGTTGCTTCTCATGGTCACGGGACGCGCGGCGATCTGGGCGATTCCGCTGACCGTCATCGCGTTCTTCGCTGCGGCTCTGCCGCTCCGCCGCATCCTGTACAACGAGACGTGGAGCCTCGCGTTCTATCTCTCATTCGTCATCCGGTTCTTCATCGCCTTCTGGACCTTCTGGCTGCTCGTGTGCGCCATGCCTGCGCTGGCGCTCTGGGCAGGCAATCGTGCCTGGATCGTCGCGCTCGTGACAGGCGCGGGCCTGCTCCTTCTGGCGGAGCGTCAAACGGAAGTCATTCGGTGGCTGATCCGCGCCAAGCCGATTGCTGATGAGGCGATCCGCGCGCGCTTCGATCGACTCGTCGCCGCAAGTGGCCTCGCGGCGCCGCACTTCGAGTTCGTCGATCTGAAGGGAGGAAGCATCGCGAACGCGTTCGCACTGCCGTCCCTCGGACGATCGGCGGTCGTCTTCAGCGGACCGCTGCTCCAACGGCTCGATGCGGATGAAACGGACGCCATCTGCGCTCACGAGCTCGCGCACCTCGAGTACTACAATCCCCGGCGTCTTCGTCATCAGCGCCTGGTGTCGCGATCGCTCGTGATCGCCGGCGCAGTACTCACGCCGCTGCTGCAGCAGCTGATTCCGTCGCTCGCATGGTGGGCATGCGTACTGTGGACGCCGGTCGTTCTCGTGTCGATCGCGGTGCTCGTGCAGCATCGCCAGAAGCACGAGACCGCCAGCGACCTGCGTGCGGTTGCGCTCACGGGCAATTCCGAGGCGCTCGTTCGCGCGCTCATCAGGGTGCACGCCATCGCACGCGTCCCACGGCGCTGGGACGCCGATCTCGAGCGCCATATGTCGCATCCGAGCCTGAAGCGACGTATCCAGGACATTCGCCGAGCGGCGGGCACGCCGCCCGCCGCGCTAGGCGACGCTGCGGTATTCGAGAGCGCGGCTGGTTCAGGGCGTGTGGTCTTCCGCGACGAGACCCTCGAGCTCGTCGAAGGTGCGGCGGCCTCCCACTGCCTGCGCTATGACCGCCTCAGTGAGCTGCGCATCGCGGCCACGCGTACGGGTGAGACGAGCCTCCTTACCGCCGATCGCAACGGACACCGCTGGCAGATGCCGCTTTGCGTGGATGACGTGCCGCGCCTCCAGGCGGTGCTCGACATCGTCGACACGCGCGTCGAGACCGGCGCGCCGGCATTGGCCATCCAGCCCATGCTCGTCCGCGCGGCTACATTCGTCGTATTCATCGTCTCGCTGAACACAGGGTTGCTTGCAGTCGCGATGGTTCTCGCGATGACGCTCCTGCGCACCGAGGCGCCGCTCGTCGGCGCCGCAGGACTCGCGGCGATGGCAGGAGCGGTGCTGACGTGGCGCGATCCCGTCGCACCGTTCGGTATGTTGCCCGACGAATTCGAAGCCATCTTTGCAGCGATCCTGCTCATCGGGGGAGTGCTGCTCAGCTGGCTCGCATACGCCCGCCGTCGCGACGAGGTTCCACCACCGGTGTGGAAGCTCGTCAGTGCGGTGGCAGTCGCCGCGTTCGCGTCGTGGCTGCTGCCGATGATGGGCAGCAGAGGTATCGACGCGGTTGGCCTTCACCAGGCGGCGCGCAACTGGCCATCGAGTGTCGTGCTTCCGCTGGCGCTCGCGGGCGCGATGATGATGTCGACGCGGAAGACGATCCGCGTCGCTTCGGTGGCGGCAGTCGTCGCGAGCGCCATTGCCGCCGGGGTCGGATCTCAGGCATTTCTCGATCGGTTCGGCGGCGATCTGTTCCTCGTGCCTGCAACAGACCTGAAGGTGCGGACGCTCGACCGTCCGATCACAGAATTCACCGTCCCTTTCGGCGTAAGCGAGCTACACCTTTCGCCGGGCGGTCTCTCGATCGCGGCGGTCGCACGGCGCCAGGACAATCGCACAACCATCCACATCGGCCGTGCCGGTCAAGGGCTGACACCGGTCGACGCGGATGGCGCGTTGTTCATCGATGATGATCGTGCGCTCGTCTGGACGGTTGACGGCAGCCGTACCGATCTTCGCGAGGTGCACGTGGCTGGACCGGAGACAGCGGGCTGGCAGCTGCGTGTCACAGGTCTACTGACGCCGTCGGTGTCGCTCGACCCGAACTCCGGGCGATGGCGGCTTGCGAGCCCGGCTGGCGTCGACGTGGTGGAAGCGCGCGAGGGTGTCGTCGGCACCGAACAGGTCAACAGCTACCGGTGGAACATGCCCAAGGGACATGGGTCGCCGTTCATGCCGATCGCGCTGTCTGGCGATCGCGCGCTTGCGCTCGAGCCGCGACCCGATCTCGCCTCACCGATGACCAATCCTCTCGGCGTTTTCATGTTTGTTCTCGCGAGCGCGCCGCATTGGCGCTCGACGATCTGGGCGCTCGGTCCCGACGGAGCGAGCGATCTGGGGACATCGCGTCTCGAGCTCGAGTGCCACTTACTCCCGCTCGCCGGCGGCGGCGCCTGTCAGATCTTCGACGCCAGCCGCACGCGGTTCTTTACCATGGATGCGGCGACGCACGGCATCACGGCGGTTGCGTCGCTGCCCGGCCGGTTTTTTGTGGGCGAGCACCCGCGGGGCGGTTGGATCACAGGGTGGTATCAGTCGGCTGTTGTCGCCGTGCGTCTCGCTCCCGTCGATGCGATTCGCGTCGTCGGCCCCGACGGCGCTCGCGCGCACATGCTCGCCGTATCCGAGCGCGCCGCCGCTGGCGTCTGGTACCAAGTGCCGGCGACCTCCAGCATCAGCATCGATCCGATTTCCGGGGGGATGGGCACGTCCATCATCCGCATCTATCCGATCGACTGACCGTGCGACTCCAGTCAGGGTGAAAAGCGCATATCGCATATAGTCAAAGCGGATTTCCATGGAAACTCCGCTGACGCCCCTTGATTTCGCTCGGCGAGCGCGAAAACTGTACCCGGGCCGCGAAGCGGTGGTCGACGGCACCGAGCGATGGACGTACGAAGAATTCTTCGCCCGATGCGACAGATGGTCTGGAGCGTTACAACGGCTTGGCGTGAAGAGGGGCGACCGTGTCGCCTATATCTCCACGAACACCCACGCGCAGCTCGAGTCGTTCTATGCGGTGCCGCAGATCGGCGCCGTCCTGGTGCCCATCAATTTCCGTCTCATCGCGACCGATTTCGAATACATCATCAACCACTGCGGTGCGGAGATCGTCTGCGTGGACAGCAGTCAGCTGGATGCCATCGACTCCATCAGGACCAAACTGCCGCACGTTCGCCATTTCGTGGCCCTCGAGGGCGCGCGCGACCAGTGGCTGGATTACGAGGAGCTGCTGACCCGCGAACCTGGCGCGTTCGAACGGGCGCCCATCGATGAGCACGGCCTGCTGACCATCAACTATACGAGCGGAACGACCTCGCGCCCGAAGGGCGTCATGATCACGCACAGGAATGCCTACATCAACATCGTGGGCACGTTGATACATGCGCCCATGACGTGCGCCGACCGTTACCTGTGGACGCTCCCCATGTTCCACGCCAATGGCTGGACGTTTACGTGGATTGTGACCGCGGTTGGCGGCACACACGTCTGCCTGCGAAAGGTGGACCCGGCTCTCATCTTCGACCTGATCGATCGCGAGTCGATTACGCGGCTGTGTGCCGCACCTACCGTGCTGATTGCGATAGCGAACGCCCCTGCGAGTGTCAGACGACGCGCGCGACTGCCCGTTCGCGTCCTCACGGCTGGAGCACCGCCAGCCGCTGCAACCATCCAACGCGTTGAAGAGGAGCTCGGGTGGCAGCTGACTCACGTATACGGACTCACGGAAACGTCGCCCCTGATGTCGATCAGCGAGGCCCGGCCGGACCATGATCAGCTGCCGCCGTTCGAGCGGTGCCGGATCAAGGCTCGACAGGGAGTCGAGCTCGTCACGTCCGGAGAGCAGTGCGTCGTCGATGCGGACGGCAACGACGTCCCGTGGGATGGACAGACACTGGGCGAAATCGTCATGCGCGGAAATGTCGTCATGGAGGGTTACTACAGGGATCCGGACGCGACCGCATCGGCCTTCGCCGGTGGGTGGTTCCACTCCGGCGATGCGGCGGTCGTGCATCCTGATGGCTATGCGGAAATCAGAGACCGGTTCAAAGACGTCATCATCAGCGGCGGCGAAAACATCTCGTCAGTCGAAGTCGAAGCCGTCCTGCTGCAGCATCCGGGCGTCGTCGAGGCCGGCGTGGTTGGCGTACCGGATGCCAAATGGGGCGAGGTTCCGCATGCGTTCGTGGTGCTGAAACCGGATACCGTCGTCAGCGAAGAGGAACTGCGGGAGTTCGTCCGGGCCCGACTCGCACACTTCAAGGTACCTCGGCATGTGTCGTTCGTTCGAGAGCTCCCCAAAACGGCCACGGGGAAGATTCAGAAGTATGTGTTGCGGCAGGGACGAGCAGCGATCACCCAATGATCTTCAAGAGCCAGACCCGAGTGGCGCCCGGCATGAAGGCCAGCAGGTGGAAGTGCCCTCCTCGTGCCGGGACATCTCGACGTACCGATTGAAGTCGAGCGCCTGCAAGACCTGCTTACCCTGATCTTCCATCTCCTCAACACGCTGCTGATGCAGCGCCCAGGCCTCGTCGAGCGGTAGTTTCGAGGCGTGCTTGATGATGCTGTTGCCGGCCGGCACCAGGTAGCTGTCGAAGCTCGCGGAAACGAGGAGCGTCCCGTCCGTGAATGCTGTGTAGAGTTTGACCCCGAGCCCGAGCGGAAGCGCGATCGTCCAGGGACGTCGATGGCGCATCAGCAGGTAGGAGCCGCCCGCATCGAATCGTCCGTGTCCGCCCAGCACTTCTCCTTTGAACAGCATCAAGAGTGTCATGGGCAGATAGAGGAGGGCCGAAAAGGCCCCGAGCCGCTCGCTGTAGAAACACAGCTCCTCGAACCCGTGTGCGGCCAGCGTGGCGCACTCGCGCGAATAGCGGCGCCGGACCCTTGATTGGATGTTTGGGTCGTGCTGCTGAACGTGAGCAATGATCTGCATGTGTGCACGGTCCTGGCCAAGACCGGAGGCTCGAGGTTCAAGGTTGGTGCCAAGGGTTCGGGCGGTCACCTGCGAGGGGGCGATGAGGTAAGTCTTGCGGCGTCCATACGATCGAGACGTGCACGATCACGGATCTGCACGATCACGGATCTGTCGACGACGGGTGTAGTATCAGCGCTTCCCATTGTTGCAAGCAGAGGTGCGGAATGAAAAGACTCCACACGTTGGTCGACGGGAATGCCACACTGGATCCCCGCTACCGGTTCGGCATTGCCTGGGTCGCCGCCTTTCTTGGCTTTGTTTTGATCATCGGCGTCGTGTTGCTGGCGATCACGACATTGGCAACATCGGTGATCGAACCGTAGGATCGGCGACTGCGCACCTGCAAATATGAGTAGGGGTGTGCAACGTTTCACTCTCCGCTTATTTCCTCGTTGAGCGTGACGAAGATCACCGTTACGCTCTACTAAGCCTGCGTTCAAATCCCCCATCTGCATCGTAATAAGCAAGAAGACCTGGACCATTCAAACAGACAGCAGACGGGAGTGATCATGGCGACACGTTTTGACGGCAAGGTATTCACGTTCACACAACCTGATGGCACGTCGATCCAGCTCCGCGGGTCTGGCGATCAGAACTACGCGGTGTTCGAAACGCTCGACGGCTTCACGGTCACGAAAAATCCTGCAACCGGATACTACGAAGTGGCGCGTGTGAGCGCCGATGGGAACACACTGGAGCCGGCGCCGAGCCCCGCGGGGCGGCTCGACGGCAACGCTGCCGGATTGCCACGCGGGGTGCGCGTCACGCGCGAAAGCGCAGCCGTGGCGGCGCGCCGGTCCGCGCTGGTGACCGCCGGCCGGCGCTGCGATCAGCGCCGCGAGGAAAAGCGCCGCCAGATGCGGGCGATGCGGGCGATGGCGGCCGCCGGCGGTCCCTTGTTGGCGCCGCCAGAGCGCGAAACGGTCGGCGACTTCGTGGGTCTGTGCCTGCTGATCGATTTCAGCGACGCGCCGGCGACGATCGCGCGTGACGAGGTCGACCACTTCTGCAATCGGCCGGGCTACAACGGCTTTGGCAACAACGGGTCGGTGTCGGACTACTTCCGCGACAATTCGATCGGCCGCTGCCGGTACACCAACATCGTCGCTCCGTACTACCGGGCGCAGCACCCGAAAACGTTCTACACCAATCCCGCTATTCCGCAGCCGCAACGCGCAGTCGAACTGATCAAGGAAGCGCTGGCGCACCACAAAGCTGCGGGATTCGATTTCTCGGGACTGACAGCCGACAACCAGGGATTCGTGTATGCGACCAGCGTGTACTACGCGGGGCCAGTCACCAACAACTGGGCCGAAGGTCTCTGGCCGCACGCCCACCATCTCGGCACGTCGGTGCCGCTGGCACCCGGGCGGTCGGCGTTCGACTATCAGTTCACGGCGATGGGTGCGGAACTGGAGCTCGGGACGTTCTGTCACGAGAACGGCCACATGCTCTGCGACTATCCCGACCTGTATGACTACGGTAACGAGTCGAGCGGGGTTGGCGCCTATTGCCTGATGTGCGCGGGCAACGTGAGTGAAAAAAATCCGATCGCGATCAGTGCGTATCTGAAACGTCTATCGGGCTGGGCGCGGACGGTGACACCGCTCGAGCACGATCGGACGGTCACCCTCAGCGCCGATACGAACGATTTCGCCTTCTACTCGCGCGGCGGGCGAGAATATTTTCTTATCGAAAACCGACGGAAAGCCGGTCGCGACGCGGCACTGCCCGACGAAGGTCTGGCCATCTGGCACATTGATGAAGACGGCGATAACAGCCACGAGCACATGACCGGCGCAAGCCACTACGAGCTCTCGTTGGAGCAGGCAGATGGCCTGTTTCAGCTCGAGCGTCTGAGAAACCAGCTCGGCGATGCCAATGATCTGTTTGCCGGTGCGGCGCGTTTCGACGACAGCACCGTCCCCGGCAGCAAGTGGTGGAACGGAACGTCCTCCAACCTGACCATCGACCAGATTGCCGCGGCCGGCGCGTCAATGACGTTCCGCTCCCTCCTGTCGGACACGGTTGCGCCACCGAACACGATCAACCTGACGTCAACTCCGAACCGCGGGATCCCCGATAACAATGTCACCGGAATCGGCGACACGATCAACATCACCGACGCGCTGGTGATTTCCAGCATCAAGGTCGGAGTCGACATCACGCACACGTTTCGCGGCGATCTGCGCGTCTCTCTCGTCACGCCCTGGGGCGTGACCATCGAACTGCATCCGAAAGGCCGCGGCGGCAACGCCGATGATCTGAAAACGACATTGGACGAGGCGACTGTGCCGGCACTGGCCACGCTGCGTGGGCGCAACACGCAGGGTGCATGGCAGCTGAGGGTACAGGATCTCGCACCGGCAGACATCGGAACGCTGAATCGCTGGTCGCTCTCACTCTCGTCGGCCGCGGCGTCGGTTCTTCCGATCGACTTGCAGGAGTCGCCGGGGGCGCTCATTCCCGACGCTCCGCATACCGGAATCGAAAGGGCACTGACGGCTGCGAGCACCGCACTTGTGGGTAGCGTCGAGGTGTCGGTTGATATTTCGCACGCCTGGATTGGCGATCTGCGGGTGAGTCTGATATCGCCGGCGGGCACTGAAGTGCGGCTGCACAACGGCGAGGGGGGATCCAGCGACAACCTGACTCGCACCTTCACGATGGCCACCACGCCCTCGCTCGCAACGCTCGCCGGGCAGCCAGCTGGCGGGACCTGGCGACTGAAGATGGTCGATGTCGAGGCGCCGGATGCCGGTAAGCTCAATCACTGGAGACTTGTCGTCAAGCCGCCCGTGTCATAGCTGGCTACTGGCTACTGGCCACTGGCTACCGGCTGATCCTCGTAACCCGAGAACCAGGATTGAATCGCCGGCAACGCCGCCATCGCGGCTGCCTCTCCGGCTTTCACCAGTGCCGGGCCGCACTCGAATCCATCCCATTCGATGGAATGGAGATCGGGGCTGATGACCAGATCGCTCGCCTGCCGCCAGCCATCCTCGTTGCGCGCTTGCATGATCTGAAGGCATCGGCGAACGACTTTGAACACGTCGGTGGGAGGCCGCCCATGCACCGGCGCCGGCAGGTGTACCGCAATCACGTGGGTGGCGCCCAGTTCGCGCGCGAGCTGAGCGGGCACTTCGACGCTCATCGCGCCATCGACCAGGAAACGGCCGTTCAGGCGGAGCGGCTGAAAGAGACCCGGGTAGGAGCAGCTCGCTCGAATCGGAAAAAGGACGTCGCCCCTGTCGCGAAAGGACACCGGCTCACCAGTGCAGAGATCGGTGGCCATCACGCCGAGCGGAATCGTCATGTCTTCGAAGCGATAACACTTGAGCAACCCCTGCAGGAATGGCTTCATCCGCTCGCTCACGACGAATCCCATCCGGCTGATGCTCCACCGCGCCACGTCGCTGAAGCGCATGGCACACCCGGCCCGGGCGATTTCGTCGGGCCGCGCGCCGCTGGCACACGCGGCCGCGACGATCGAGCCCGCGCTTATCCCGGTGACGCAATCAATCGGAATACCATGGCGTTCGAAGACCTTCAACACCCCGGCATGCGCGATGCCGCGTGCGAAGCCTCCACCCAGGGCGAGTCCGATTCGCGGGCGCGCCCTCGCTGGTTCGAGTCCGAACACGACGCGATTGGTCATGTCGGCCGCTAAGACAGCAATTGAAAGGCCAGAGAAAATGTGTGTTATCGCGGCCGTGGGCACTCGCCCTGATGACGTGCATCAGACTTTTTGTTCATCGCTCCATGACAAAAGTCTCGGTGTTGCTGTCGTCAGTGTGACCGACGCTCGTCGTTGAAACCGAACGCGTAGAGCGTGCCGTCATGCGCACCAACATAGATCTGCCCCAGGCCGCTCCAAAAGCTGCCCGGCGACGCTACCGTGCTCATGGCTTTGCCGCTCGTCCAGAGCCGGCGTCCAGCAACGCCGTCGTAGGCGTGCAGGACGGCCGGCGTGCCGCGAGCCGGCGCTGCCGCTGACACGCCCGTTGCCAGCGTGAACACCACGCCGTTGACGATGATCGGTGTGCCAGGAGCGGTCAGGTCGTGCGACACCCACCCAGCCTCGAGTGCGAGCGTGCCACCGGTGCCGGCGATCTTCAACGCCACCACCGCGCCAGCCGATATAGAACCGTTAGCCGCCGGCATTCCGGCACCGACACGGCCAGCGACGGGCAGAAGAATCCACGCCGCATCGGATTGCTGCCACGCGGCAAGTGCATCAGTGCCGACCGTCGCTCCAGGACCCAGCCACGATCTCGACGAGACGAGCGGCGTCGCGTGATCGGGACCGCCGAGCGAGCTCGCGTTCAGCAGCAGAACGCGGCCGTCCTTCGTCGCGGCGGCGACGATCTCCCTGTCGCCGTGACGGAGAATCGTCGGACCGGTGACGAACTCTGCCGTCGGGTGCGTAAACCAGTCCTTCAATTGCAGCGTCTTCGGATCGAGCGCGACTACCGCATTCGACTTGCTGTCGCCGGAGCTCTGGCCGGCCCCGATCGTGGCGATGAGCGTGCCGTCGGACGTGAAGGCCATCGCGCCGACGATGCCCCCACCATTGGTGTTCCACGATGTTACCGGCTTCGCGTCGCTGTCGAGATCGATCGACCAGACGGCGTTCGGTGCGCCGCCGCACGCTCCGGACGTCGCCGCATACAGCATGGTGCCCACGCCGATGGGTGCGGACCACTTCGAGTTGGCAGGGAGGAACGGCGCCGGCTTCTGAATGTCCTTGCCCGATGGCAGGCCGAGCACGTGCAGCATGCCGTCGCTCGACACGACGTACACGACACCCGAAGGACGTCCGAGAAAGCTGCCCGTTTCTTCTTTGCGGGGCGAGCCCGGGATTCGCTCGGTCACCTGACCGCCACGTGCGGGAGGCACAGGTGCAGGAACTGGTGCGGCTCCACGTGCTGCGCCTGGCGCCGCGGCCGGAGGTGCTGCGCCGGCGGGACCACCGATGCGTCCCTCGACCGGCACACCTTGACCAGGTTCGCCCAGCAGGCTGCGGTACCCGACATTGCCGCGGCCACCGCCGAATGGGTTTGCGCGCGCGCTGGTCGCCGACGCGTCCAATGGAACGATGCGTGTCGCGCCGGACGTCATTCCGCCCGGGCACGCAGAGGTGGCTGCGGGAACAGCGAGATCGAACTGACGCTCCCATAACAGGTAGCCAAGGTCGTTGTCGATCCCGTAGACGCGGTTCGAACTGCCCGCGACGAGCGACATCGGTATGAAAAGCGTCACGCCACTTGCCGTCACACCTTGTGCGAGACCCTGCAGCCCGCGCGGCCGGTTGCCGAGCGTGGTTTTCCACTGCAGCTCGAACCCGGGCTTCGACAACGCCGCCACGGAAATCTTGTCGTCGGTGCGGATCCACGACGTGCGCTGCGCGTCGGCCAGGGCCGTCAGCCATTGCGATCCACCGCGTCCGACCTGCGCCAGCGAGGCGCTTGCGGCGAGGAGAGTCGCCAGTCCAACGAAGCCGGCACGGTGAGCGCGCATCAAAACACTCCGGTTCATTGTGTGACCCCGAAACAATAGAGCACACCGTCGAACGTGGCGATGTACGCACGCCCATTCGCGACCGTCAGGCCGCTGAAGTGATTCCACGATTCGATCTGGTTGCCGCTGGACCAGAGCTCCTTGCCCGTCAGAGCGTCGAGCGCGTACAGGGCGGCGCGCCGTGAATTCGGAACGCGTCGAACGGGGCCCGAGCTCAGGCCGCCACCGTAGACGCCGCCGCCTGGTTCGTCCCATGCCTTGTCGGCCACGACCTGCGTGCCGTCTTCACCGGCCGCATACGTAAACACGACACCATTGGCGATGACGGCTTCCTCCGCGAGATCCATGTCACGCGAGAGCCAGGCGGGAGTGAGTTGCCAGTTGCCGCCACGTTCTTCGAGCTTGAATGCGGCGACGCCGCCACCCTCGGGCCGGGCATGCTCGATCGGCGCCTTGAACGTGGTGCTCACCGGTCCCCAGAACGGAGCGATCACCCATTGCGTACCTTTGTCGTCCTGCCACGCACCCAGCGCCCCCCAGATGCCCTTCGCGTCGAAGGCCTGTGCGTCGTTGCAGATGAGCGGAGTGGTCTGCAGCGTCGTCCGGTGATC
The DNA here is from genome assembly GCA_963782595.1 of Vicinamibacterales bacterium. GTDB lineage: Bacteria > Acidobacteriota > Vicinamibacteria > Vicinamibacterales > JAMQPK01 > JAMQPK01. Next base: position 428,466 of record CAWAKJ010000002.1, read on the forward strand.
CTCGCCACCGAGCGCGTCGCGATCGAGAAGCCACAGCCGGCATTCCTTGCTGGTGCCCACCAGGAACTTGCGCCCGTGCGCATCGAAGGCCATCGGCGTGACGTTGACGTCGAGATCGCGCCGCCACAACCAGTTCGCATTCGGCGCGCCGAAAAAGTCGACGAGCTGAAGCTGCTTCTTCTCGTCGAGCTTCACCGCAACAATCCCGTTGCCGAGGCGGCGTGTCAACGGATCGAATTGCGCGTCGCCAGTGCCGAGAAACACGCGGCCTTCGCGATCGATAGCGGCGCCCCGGCGTCCCCAGAGACCGCCACCGGCGGGGATGAAGGCGCTCGCCCGGCGTGTCGCCAGGTCGAACGAGTAGAACGCATTCGTCAGCCCGCCACAGCCTTGCGCCGTTGCGGTGTAGATGACGTCGCCATGCAGGTTGAGCGCGTACGGTTTGCCGCCCCCCGGGATGAACTTCTCGGGCGCCGCGACGTCCTGGCCGTCTGCCGCGTTCACTTGCCAGAGCCGTCCGTCCCACGACACGGCATACACGGTGTACTTTCCCGGAGATGTTTCCTTCAACGTCGGGACGGCGGTCTGTCCTCCCGGGCAGAGCGTGTCATTCGTCCCGCCCGGCTTTGCGAGCGTGCTCTCGAAACGGCGATGCCAGATCTGCTCGCCGGTGGCGACGTCGATGCCGAAGAGGTCGTCGGAGACGCCCGCCACGACCGCCATCTCGCGCCCGCCCCGGGTTGTCGTCACCCGCTCGGCAATGAGAGGCGCAAACAGGTTGTGCATCGCGCGCGGCTTGCTCTCGAGCGTCAGCTTCCAGAGCAGCTTCATCCGCCCAACGTTGCCCGGCGTGAACACTTTCTCGTCCCGAACCCATCCCGTGCGCTCCGTGTCGGCGCCTTCTGTCAGAAAGTCGGCCGCGTAAGTGGCTCCCGACGACAACAGAAGCAGAACGATCCCTACCCTGATAAGTCGCATAACGTTGTCCTGCCTACATCACCGTCATGTAATCGCGGCGCGTGTCGATCTTCTTGAAATCGAGTCCCGGCACCTTCTTCAGGTCATCCAGCGTCTTGAACCGGCCGTGTTTCTCGCGGTACTGAATGACCGCGGCGGCCTCTTTTCTCAACAGGCCACCCGCAGACTCGAGGTCGATTTGTGCCGCTGTATTGATGTTCAGCGGCAGGGGCGCCTCGCCGAGGAAGTGTGTGGACAGGTAGTCGAGGACGATGGGGAAATCCGCGTCTGAGACGTTCGCGCCGCGCTTGATCATGCCGTCGATGACGGCGGCCCATCCCGCCCGGGTCAATCGCACGGAGGCCGAGCGCCGCGACTCGTGACAGGTGCCGCACGCCTGGACAGTGACGTCCTTGCCGGGACCGTCCGGCAGACCTTCGCCCGACAGCTGCGGCGGTTGCGCGCCCTGTGCATGAGACGTCACAACAGCCGCTGTCAAGAGCAGGGCAGTCAGGGAAAACGAAGCTCGAAACACCATGTTCGGGAACTTTAGCGCACAGCCTCGTTAACGAGCAACGGAAAGAGCCAGAGAGACCGTGCCCTTAAGAACATCCGCCGCCAAACACGATGGCCGATCCGGCTGGCTACGGCTCATGTCCGAACGCCAAGTGGTCCGGCGCACTTCAAACACCCACACAAACAGCCAATACAAACAGGAGATTAGGAGATCGGGAGTCTTGAGCTCATAGAAGCGGTTTCAGTCCTCGTTCTGTGGGATGCGCCGAGACGAAAATCAGCCGAATTCAAGAGCGGCACGAATCCGGGCTCTTGATATTCGGCTGTTTTCGTCTCAGCGCGCGCCCAGGGCGCGACGTCGATGCAAAGCTCTGTTGTTGTCGGGTCTGATAGACGGACAAGTTGGGCGGTTTCGCATCGTCGCGCTCGTCGCGCTCGTCGTGCTCTCGCTTTTGCCGAATTCCTCCTGATCTCCTAGCCTCCTGTTTGTATTTGTTCAGGTGCGGACGCGTTCAGTGTTGAACGGGGTGGTTGACGGCATTGCTCCCTTGCCGCACTATTAGCCAATCCGTGCGGAATCACGATACCTATTCGAAGAAGGGATCTTCAATGCGGTTTACTCGATTCGCTGCTCTCGCCGGGGGCCTTGCTGCGCTCGCAGCCGTCAACGGCGGGGTGGTGCTCGCTCAGGAAGCTCCGCAGCCACCGAAGCCGCTGGCGCAGCGGATCGCGCAAACGGACCGGGCGAAGATGCAGCACGTCGATCGTCGCCACGACGGCGCACCCGGAGGCATCGACACGATGACGCTCGTCACGAGCGCGCAGATGCGTTCGAACTTCCTGTATATGTTCAGGGGAGAGATTCCGCCCAACGGCGGGATCGGTCATCACTATCACACGCGAGTCGAAGAGATGTTCGTCATCTTCGACAATGAGGCGGAGTTCACGGTCGATGGACGCACCGCCCGCATCGCGGGCCCCGTCGGCGCGCCGATTCGATACGACCACTCGCACGCCCTCTACAACCCGACCAGCCGCCCGACGCAATGGATGAACATGGCCGTCTCGTCTGTAAAGGGTGTTGGGGAAGTGACACGAAACGTCGGGGACCCGTCAGATGACCGGATCGGCGTCCCGCTGGATAAGCATCCCACGTTCGTCACCATGCGGCTCGACAGGAAACAATTGCGGCCGCAGGAGAATATGCTCGGAGGCAAGGGGACCGCTCAGTACCGGCGCGCGTTGGGCCCGGAAGATTTCTTCAGCAACTGGGCCTACGTCGACCACATCGTCCTGCCCGCCGGTGCCTCACTCGGCCGTCATCGCCACGCAGGTATCGAAGAGATCTTCTATGTTGTCGAAGGCGAGGGAACGGTTGAGGTCGACAAGGAGTCCGCGCCGATACGCAAGGGAGCCGCCATCCCGATTTCGCTGAGCGAGGCGCATGGCGTGACGAACACCGGTACTGTGGACCTGGAGTTGATGGTGATGGGCATCGCGATGGAAAAGGGAAAGATCGACACCACACCTGTCCCATGAAGTGAAACGCGTCGTGGCCCGATATTCAGGCTATGGCGGCCATTCTGCTCGTCCTGTTTCCGATCCTGTATCTGTTCGACACGAGGCTCGCGATGGTCGCACTCGTTGTGGCGATCGTGATGCTTTACACGCGCCGATAGCCGCCTTGTGTGTTTTGACGCAGAGACGCCAAGGCGCAGAGCTGCCTGGCGCGGCCGCGACCACACAACGACGCGCAGGATGCTTCCTCCGGGAATGATCAAATCCACGAAGAACGCGACGACACGACGGGCGCGAAGTCGATGCCCTGCTCCCGATCGCTGAATTGTGTTTTCTCGGCGTCTCTGCGCCTCGGCGTCGGACTACGCCGATCAGAAAACGCAGTAATGTTCTTGCCTTCTGAACTTCTGACCTTCTGTTTGCGTTTCGGTTGTGCGCCAGGATCAGAGCGCGAGTCGCAGGTTCTCCCTGGCGGCCACGCTTGAACGAGCTGAAGTGCCTTCCTATTCACCGGACGACGATCACGAGTTGCTGACTGATCTGATGGCCATCACTCCCGTGCGCGGTGAGCTCATAAGTGGTCGTGCGTGGCGGCGCAACACGAACACACGTCAACGTGCTCGTTGGATCGATGTTGCCGATGCCCGGCTCGATCCGTGCTCGTAAGGCGCTACGGACCGCATAGCAGAGGTTAGTGGGTCCGCCTCTCGTGATCGACCCTGGTCGCGCTGTGAAGATGAGAATGCTCGCGGCGACTGGCGGATCGGCGGGGGGTAAATCCGATTCAGTGAAGGAAACAGCGCGCAGCTCCTCCTGCTGCAGCTCGCGCGGTTCAGCCGCCGCTCGCGTTTGCGGCGGCGTCCTCGTTCCTCTCAGGCCGTTGTCTATGAAAGAAACACCGTTTCTCATGAATTCGGCGGACCGAATCCAATAACCGACACCTCCAAGGATTGCGAACAGCACCATCGCGACGAGCAGCGCGTCGACGCGCGTCGTCTTTTGAATGCGGACGGGCCGCGGCACGTGATCGCGAAGCGGCAGCGAATCGAAGTCCAGTGTTATCGGCGGCTTGATGGCCGCCGGAGGCTCGGTGGCACAAATGGCCGGAGGCAGGACGATGCTGAGATTCTGACGGCTGACCGCGATGGCGGCATCATCGCCCAGCGACTCGCGCAGCTTTACAGCCTGGCTCAATGGTGCGCGCGCCACGTCTGTCTCGCCGAGGCACAACGCTCGCGTGCCGATTTCATGAAGTGCCCATGCCTCGGCCGATCGATCGCCGAGCGCCTTCGCGGCAGCAAGGCAGCGCTCGAGCGTCGTCGCCCAGGCGCCCCAACGCGCGCGGACGACGAATGCTCCCTCGAGGAGCCAACCCAACGCGAGAACTTCTCCCCAACGACGGCTGTCGACTGCGTGCTGTTGCACGCGCAACAGCGCTTCGGCTTCGTCCAGTAATGCATCCGGGCTGCGCCGGTGCCGTTCGGCCCACGCGAGGAAGTACGTGATCGCGCGGTTCACCCACGGCCTGAGATCTTCCGTTCGGCGCAGCTGATCGGCGACTCCGTCGGCGAGTTGATGCCGCGAGTGACTGCAGACCACGAGACCTCGTCGGACGAGCGTCATCAAGGACGGCTCGATATCGGTCACTTCGGCCATACCCGAGACGTGTTGAGCCGGCAGTGGCACGCCAGGTAGCGCAGTCAACGCCAGCAATGCGCGCCGCTGCTTCTCGTCAATCGACGACAGCAGTTCTCTGATGAGGCTCTGCGGTGTGATGGTACGGGCCCAGTCTTCGAGCGACGCCTTTTGGTCGAAGATGACGGCAGCCATCTGCTGGATTCGACGCGGTTGCCCTCCGATGGCGGCACAGAGGCGCGTGGCGCCCGATCGGTCCGTAGGATCGAGCGCCTGCTCGATTTCTCGCTCGAGCAGCACGACGGCATCTTCCGGCGTCAGTCCACCCAGAGCGAGGCTGCGCACTTCGCCCCACAGGCGCCGTTCGCGCGTCGCCACCACGAATGCAGAATGCGGAGCCATGTCGAGCATCTGTTCGAGCTCGTCCTGCGGCAGATATACATCGTCGAGGATGATCAATGCCTGCTTTTCCTGAAGGCCGCGCCGGATCTCCGATTCAGTGGGTTTGCGGGGCTCGTCGCTCTCGTAGAACGCTTCGAAGAGGAGCTGTTGCAGATCGCAAAACGATTGATGCCGCGCTGTCAGGTAGACGATGCCGTCCACAAACGATGCGGCTCGCGGATGATGCGCCAGGTATCGCAGGATGGCCGTTTTGCCAGTCCCGGGCTCGCCGCTCACCTCGATGGGAAGCCCTGCGTCGAGGGCTGAAAGGGCCGCGGCCACTTCCATCCGTCGATCTATCAGTGCTCGAATCAACCTGGGGCGGCGGAGGATCGGTGTGGCGCGAGGGCGGAAGTGCGCACGTTCGGCGCGCGAAGCCTCGCGGACCAGGACGCCGCAGGGGTCGCCGATCTGCAAGACATAACGGCCAACGGCGATGTGACCGCTGATCTCGCAGTATTTCGCAGGTCCCCGAAGAGGCGCGTCAGGGTTGAGATCGATTCCCATTCCCGGGTTCGAAGTGCCGTCGTATTCCCATCATACGCTGAAGGCTGGTGACGCCTCCTATTTGATCGCAAACACCCACACCGCGCCGCCTTCAGGCACTTCCGGGTACTCGCCAGGATGCAAACGGTTCAACTGCCCCTGCATCCCCCGCGCGTCGATCCCGAAACCCGACTGCACGGCGACATATTGCCGGCCGTCAATAGAGTACGAAATCGGAACGCCGATGATGCCTGAGGTGGTTGGGTACTCCCACAACACTTTTCCGCTCTTCGCATCGAATGCCCGAAACATGCGATCGTTGGTGCCGCCCGAGAACACGAGTCCACCGCCGGTTGTGAGAATCGGTCCCCAGTTCGCCGACTTGGCGAACGTGTGCGTCCACACGCGCTTGCCTGTGTCCACGTTCCACGCCTGCACCTCGCCGATGTGCTTCGACCCCGGATACTGGTACATCGTGACGGTCGTGCCGGTGTAGCTGCGGCCGGGCACGTACTCCACCTCACGGCCGATGTACGTGGCGCAAAGATTTTCGTTGGCCGGGATATAGATCATGCGCGTGTTCGGATTGAAAGCGATTGGGGGCCAGTTCTTGCCGCCCCACAATGAAGGACAGAAGTCGGCCAGCTTTCCAGTGCCGGGTTTCCTGTCCGGATCGACATCGGGACGGCCGGTCTTGGGGTCGAGCGATCGAAACACGTTCTGTCGCACGAACGGGGTGCCGTCAACAAAGCTGATCTTGCCGGCGGATCGTTCGAGAAAATACAGGTAACCATTGCGCGCGACATCGATAAGGCCCCTCACTGTCCGTCCGCCGCGCTGGAAATCCACGAGAATCGGAGGCGAGACCTCATCCCAGTCCCATGACTCGTTGGGGCTGTACTGCATGTGCCCTTTGATGTGACCGGTGGCGACATCGATGGCGACGGTCGACGCGACATACAAGTTGTCGCCGGGCCGCCGATCGCCCATCCACGGTCCGCCGTTGCCGGTGCCCCAAAAGGACAGATTGGTCGCCGCATCGTAGTTGGCCGACACCCAGACAGATGCACCGCCCCGCTTCCATTCATCGCCCTTCGGCCAGGTCTCACTCCCCGGTTCCCCTGGCGCGGGCACCATGAACGTTCTCCACAACTCCTTGCCGGTCTCTGCGTCGAAGGCGGCGACGAAGCCGCGGATGCCAAGGTCGCCCCCGGAGGTTCCGATGAGCACCTTGCCGTCTGCGACAAGCGGCGCAAGCGACATGTAGTAGCCGCTCGCGTTATCGGCCACACGGGTCGTCCAAACCTCATCCCCAGTCCTGGCATTAAGTGCCACGAGCACCGCCTCACCAGCCGCGAAATACACCTTATCGCCGTAAATCGCCACACCACGGCTGGTTGGATGATTCAGGACGACCGGGTTCGGAAGCGGACGCCGATAGCGCCAGAGCAACGTTCCTGTTCGAGCGTCGATGGCGAGCACCTGGTTTCCGGGAGTCGACACGAACATCACGCCATTGAGGACGAGGGGAGCGCTTTCGTGTCCATTGGTGGCGCCCGTGGAAAATCCCCACACCGGCTCCAGCCGCCTGACGTTATCAACGGTTATCTGTGCGAGCGGACTGAAGCCCCAACCATCGTACGTGCGACGGATCATGGGCCACTCGCCGTCCGTCGGATTTTTGAGGCGATCGATGGAGACCGGCTGATACTGCTTCAGTATTTCGGGCATCGGCAGCGGCTTGAGCACAGGGCTGCCACCCTGTGCCGGAGGTGCCGGCTGCTGCACGGCCGGCGCCGCGGGCTGTTGCGCGTGCAATGCGAGGGTAACGGTCGCCGCGAGTGCGCAAACCGCTGTCAATCCGTGTCGGACTATCTGCTTGAACATGCGTCACTCCTGAGTCGGCTGTGCGAGCGCGTTTACTCGACGAGGCCGAACGCCATGATGTCTCCTCCCGCCGCGATCGCGATGTACTGCCGACCGTCGAACTGATACGCCATCGGCGACGCGTGCCAGTTCGTATTGGCAGGGAAGGACCATAGCAGGTTGCCGCTCACAGCGTCGGCGGCGGCAAACGCTCCGCTGTCGTCACCAAAAAAGACGAGACCGGTTGCAGTCGCGATCGTGCCACCCCACGACGAGCCGGTGCCGGTTTGCGGCAGTTCCCACCTCCGGGCACCCGTTTGGAGATCGATCGCATAGAGCAAACGCTGCGGTTTCGGGTTGGTGTCGACGCGCTGGCTTCCGCCGCCGAACGCTTTGCCCTGCTCCCACTGTACCGGCCGCTTGGTGTAGATCGAGCACTTCTCGAAGACCTGAATGTAGTAGAGCCCGGTCGAGGGATTGTAGGAGGGTGAGAACCAGTTGGTTGCACCATCCTGAGACGGACACACGCGCGTGCCCTCGGCCGTGGGCGTCTGATTCGGGTTCTTGATCGGTCGTCCATCGGCGCCGATTCCGCTGGCCCACGTCAGATTCTTGATGAACTGTTTCGCGAGCAGAAGCTTTCCGTTCGTCCGATCGAACACGTAGAAGAACCCGTTGCGGTTCGCGTGCACGAGCAGCTTGCGGGGCTGACCTTCCCAACTGGTGTCGAGAAGCATCGGCGTTTCAGTGGCGTCCCAGTCCCAGAGGTCGTGCGGTGTGAACTGGTAATACCACTTCAGCTTGCCCGTGGTGAGATCGAGCGCGAGGATGCAATCGGAATAGAGATTGTCGCCGCCACGCTCGTCGCCGTTGTAGTCCGGCCCGGGATTTCCGGTCGGCCAGAACAGCGTGCGGGTTTCCGGATCGTACGTGCCCGTGAACCAGGTGTTGGCTCCGCCGCGTTCGATATGCGCGCCTTTCCACGTATCAAATAGCGGTTCTCCGGGCTTTGGGAGCGTCGAAAAACGCCAGACCTCTTTGCCCGTCGCTTGATCGAATGCGGCCACAAACCCTCGCGCGCCGTTGTCTCCTCCGCCCGTGCCGGAAATCACGAAATTGCCCGCGGCAAGCGGCGCTGAGGTGGCGCCGTGATTCTCACGCCAGTCCGCCATTTCGATATCCCACACGAGCTCACCGGTCGCCCGATTGAGCGCGATGAGGTGCGCGTTGTCTGTGACCATGAACACTTTGTCAGCGCTGAGGGCGACGCCGCGATTGATTCCGCTGGCCGCATCACCCGCCAGACCGGTAGACCGGGACCGTGCATACCTCCAGATCTGACGCCCATTGCCGGCGTCGATCGCATAGCACTCATTCGCCTGCGTCACGTACATGATGCCGTCGGCCACGACCGGAGTACCCTGGAGCCGCCCCGCGTTTGGGACTCTGAAAATCCACTTCGGCGCGAGCCGTTTCACATTCGACTTGTCGATCTGCCGCAGCGCCGTGTAGCGATTACCACCAGGATCGCCGTTATACGTTGCCCAATTCGTTTCCGATGTGACTTCACGGAACTTGTCGCCCTCAGTTCTGCGGACCAGGTGAATGCGGTTGTCGTCGGCCCGAACCTGGGCATCGTCCGATCCTTCGGCCAGCACGAGGCCGTCGAGCGATCGGCCGTTGGTCATCGTGAAGCGTTTGCGGTATGGCTGAAATCCGCCGCGCGGCCGGAGCGTCCGAACGAAGGACAGCAACTGCGGGAGTTCCGCATCCGTGACGGCGACCGGCGGCATTCCGCGAGCGGGCAATCCTTCGCGTATCAGCGTTGTCAGTTGCGCATCCTGCAGATCTGCTGCAACCCGGGTGATGCCGCGCGCATGCTCGCCGCCGTTGCCGTCGGCGCCGTGACAGGTGCCGCAGCGATCTTCAAAGATCTCTCTGCCGGGCGCGTTCTGGGCCGAGACCGTGCAGGCCAGTGCCATCCATACCACAAGGGTCGGCGCGACGGTTCGGTGCATGATCGATCTCCTCTTCAAACACGTACCCGTTCGCCGGCTCGCGAGGCGCGCACCCGGTGGCTGGCCGAAATGTCGACGGCGCGATAGCCGCCGCGTTGCTTGAAGTACAAATACAGACCGCCGAAGATCACGGCGAGGATCACGCCGAGCCCCGCGATCATCCTGAGCGCGGCGCCAGGGCCGTACTGATCGATCCGCGCACCCATGACAGGAAGCGCCGCGGCGACCGACAACATGCCGGCGCCGCCCATCAGGCCGAGCAGCAGCGCGCCGCCCTTCGGGAACAGTTCCGTGGTGACGCCCAGCATCGTCGGCCATAGGTAGGTCTTGCCCACACCAAAGATAGTGGCCGCCGCAAACGCCGCGGCTGCGCTCGTCCCGGGCTGCAGGCTGCCAAGCCAGTAAAGACCGATGGCCACCAGTATCGAGCACGCAAAGAGCGTCCCGATCGGCGACTTATGTGCCACGTCGGCAAAGTAGGTGCGGATGACGAACATGAGACCAGCCGTGTAGACCAGAAAGAGGATGCCGTCGAGCCCCGTCAGGCTGCTCATGACTGACGGGAACCATTGATCGGGACCCAACTCGACTGCCGCCGTCATCCACATGCAGACGAACAACAGGAGGAACAGCGGCTTGCCCGCTTCCTTCCACATGTCTGCCGTCGTGACATTCGAAGCGACCCGCTCCGTTCGCGGGTACTCGAGTGCGAACGCCATCACTGTGTACGCGATCGCAGGGAGCAGTATGAGCGACAATTTCACCTGCCACGGAGCGCCGACGCGGGTCAGCGCATACGCGAGCAGGCCGCCAATGATCATTCCGCCCGGCCACCAGGCGTGGAGCCGATTCAATTTCTTTGTTTTCTCGTCGTTGTAGATTGTGGCGATCAACGGATTGATGACGCCCTCGACCAGTCCCTGCGACAGGCCCATGATGAAGAATCCGGCGTACAGCAGTGTGGTTCCCATCGTGTCGAAGATCGACACGACTGGCGCCGTCGAGTACGGTGCCACGAGGACCAGCGCCACACCCACCAGATAGCCAAGCCCGGACAGCACGTGCAGCATTCGCATGCCTACCAGATCGACGAGCACACCGCTGATGAAGATCGCCACCGTGAATGCCCAGAACGCCGGGCTCCAAATCAGCCCCATCTGGGCAGCGGTGAGCTGGAACGCGTCCCGCATGGCGGGTTCGATATCGCCGCGAACCGCAAATACCATCGCGGTCGTGACCAACGACACGCAGCTCGCGATGAACAGCCTCGACTTGTTCACGGGTCGTCCTTTCTGCGCTGGCAGGTGATGGATTGAGGCGCGATACTGACCCAACAGTGCGGCGGGCGTCAAGCTAGTTAGGGCGTCTAAGGTATGTAGTGTCCGGCTTTAGCCGGACAACGCGGGCTCAGCCGGACAACGCGTGGTCCGCCTGTCCGCCTCCGCTCGCGAGCGACCCGCGAGCTACGGCGAGACCCGCCGTAGCCTCGGCGAAGGCGGGAAGGCGGACACTACGTACAATTCAGTAGGGGAGCACGAGCGCCTCGAGGCGAGGCGCTCACGCCCGGGGGCTCAGTCAGCGGTTCGTTTGTGCATCCGGCGCCGGCGCGACCTGGTGCGCTCGATTGGTGCATGCTCTTTGCACACCGCGGCGAATAGTCCAATGTCCCGAACGACATTGACCACGTGCTCGGCGACATTTTCACAACCGGGCCAGTCACACAGATATCGGGCCAGGGTTTCCTTCTGCCCGCGTGGCGCTGTCCCGTGCGATGCGATCATCCCTTGCGGCATCGTAACCTCCTCGTTCAGCCGGGTTATCGGCCGAACGCCCCATGTTCCATAACGGTACTCAGCGAGCCATCTGCACAGAATTGCCCACTTCCTCAGTGCCTGACCTTCCTGCGGGCCTCAATCTCCTCGAGGACGAGCTGATAGGCGAGGTAGTACTTGTAGATGTTGCTGACATACGTCACCGGCTCGCGCCCGATACGCTCGGAGGCGATCTGCTCGACGTTGTTGAACCAGACGTTCGGGTTCAGGCCGCGCTTCTCAGCCTCGAGACGCAGCTGCCGGATTTGTCCGGCCCCGGCGTTATAGGCAGCAAACGCGAACACCGCCCGGTTGAAAGGATCCATTGGCGTCGTCGCGTAGTACCGGTCGATGAGGAGGCGGATGTACTTCACGCCCGCGTGGATGTTGTTTTCGACCTGCATGATGTCGCCGACGTTCATCTCCTTTCCCGTGGCGGGCAGGATTTGCATGACCCCGACAGCGCCCACCGGGCTCCTGACGCTGTGGTCAAGGCCGGATTCCTGAAAAGCCTGCGCCGCCAGCAGCAGGTAGTCGAGCCTGTATTGCTGTCCGTACTTGCGGAAGAGCTCGATCGTCTGATGAAAACGCTGTAGCGCTGCCTGTGAAGTGGCACTCTTGGCGAACTTGGTGGACTTCAGGTAACGCTGCGTCATCACGTTGCCGAACGCGGTTCGCGGTCCGTACTCCTTGATCCAGGCCGTGGCCTCTGCCACCAACTGAGGGCTGTTCTTGCGCACGGCGACCGCCAAATGCCCACCGCTGCGAAGTTGGATGTCCTCGTGAAGCACGATGGCGGGGAGGAGCGGTTTCCAGAACTCGGCCAGATAGTTGTCTGCCACCGTAATCTTGACCAGGCCGGCGTTGACCATCTCGATGATGTCTTCGGTATCGAGCGTCTCGGGCGCGAGCTTGATGACGATGTCTTTCTTGCCCTTTGCCTTGAGCTGCCTGTTCAGCGCGATCAGGCTGTCGTAGTAGCTGCTCGACTTGCGGACGAACACGTCTTGTCCCGCCAGGTCGTCGGCACTCGCGATGGTCGGCGCACCAGGCCCGGTCACAACAATCTCGTTCACGTTGGTTCGCGTCGCCGGCGTGAAGTCGACCAGCTTCTCGCGCTCCGGCGTGACTGTCAGCGCCGCGGCGGCCATGTCGGCCCGGCCCTCGACCACAGAGGAGAGGAGCTCATCGTGGGGTACGGGAATGAACACCACGTTCAGGCGAAGATTTCTGGGGTTGAGCTTTTTGTTGAGCTCAGATTCGAAGAGTTTGAACGACTCGTAAGCCGCTCCGCGCTGCACACCCTTGTCGATGAAGTAGAGCGTCCGGTTGTATGCCGTCGCAATGCGGATCCGGCGTCGCGCGATCATTCCCTCGAGATCGCCGGTCCACCTCTCGAGAATCCTGCTGCGCGCCACCTTGCGTTGTTCGTCGGGTGTTGTCGCACGCGCCGGCGCCTGCGATGGTGATGCGCCAGACGACACGACGATGACTGCGGCGAGCATCACCAGTACCACGACATGAAACATGCGCAACTTTGCCATCAGTTCATGGAGCGACGAAGGTCGCGGAGGACTTCGTCCACCGCATCGACGCGCACCATACCAAGGCGTGGATGCTCGATGTCGATGATGACGAAGAGCGCGGCCGACAACATGGCCGCCATTCCGGTGGCGTGGAGCCAGCCGCGGGTCTTGCCGCCGGCCGAGTTGTAGCCCGCGAAGAGCGCGGCCATCAGCGCCGAAGCGAACAAGACGGCGTACACGGCGCCCGGTGGATGCATCCGCGTGGCCATCGTCCTGGTTGTGGTGATGTCGATCATCGAGTTGATGGAGGACAGGAGCAGGTTGCCGACAAAGGCCTGACTGGTGTTGCGCGTGGCCGTCACGGCTTCCTTCCAGATCCGTTGCTGCAGCATCTTGGAGTGGGCGAGTTCGGCGTAAGCGGCTTCGATGTCGGGCAGCTTCTCATAGACGGCGAGGCGCGAATCCAGATAGTCGCGAAAGTGTTTGCGTAGCGACGGCTGGTCGGCTTCGGTCAGGAGATCGAGCCGCAGCCAGGCGGTCCCAATGAGATTGGCTTCTTCGGTCACGAGCTGACGCCGTACATCGAAGCGCGTCACGGCGCCAGAGAAGGTGAAGGCGACGAGCAGGCCGAGCAATCCGAGTGTCGCGGTCTCGACCGGGCTGAGGCCGAGCCGCGAGCCCTCCAGATCCTTCGCACGGCGGCGCTCACCGAGGCGACGTCCCAGCTCATGAAACAGCATCATGCCCAGGAACAGAGAGACGCCAATGTGCGGCGCCCACGTTCCCAGTACGTCATGGCTTCCGGTCACCGACCACCTCGCGTGAGATCAAAAGACGAATGTCAGGCCTCTGGAAGCAATGGGCAGACCATCTCACACTGGCGAGGTGGGCCCTAGAAAGCGCGGGCAATTTGCGGAGGCGTTCGGATCTCGGCTGGAGTGTCGCGAGGCGTAGTTGCCGTCGCGGTTTGTCGCGACTCAGTTCGCAATGACACCATCGGCTGTCGACATACTCTCTAGCAGCTCTTTCAAGACGATGGGATCCCCCGGCTTGACCAGGCAGGCGTCAAACCCGGCGGCGCGACAGTTTTCGCGAACAGTTCCGTCGCCGTGGCCGGTAAATGCGATGAGGAACAACGGTCGCGCCGGGTGCGCTTCGCGCAGCCGCCTCGCGAGGTCGTACCCTGATACGACCGGCAAGCTGAGATCCACAATCGCGCAATCAGGCTGGTAGACGGCGGCGAGCGTCAGGGCAGTCGCGGCGTCACCCGCTATCGCAACCTCGTGTCCCCAGGCGGCGAGCAGCCGTGTCATCGACGACGTGACCTCTTCGCGATCGTCGACGACGAGAACCCTCCGGGGGCGTGACACGGAGGCCGAAGATGATGTCTCAGTGCGGCCCTCGTGCTGCGGCGCGGGCGCTTCTTTGCCGGATACAGCCGGCAGCCAGACGACGAATTCGCTCCCGGCGTCGCGCCCGGCGCTACGCGCCTCGACACGACCGCCATGTAATCCCACTACACGCCGAACGACGCTGAGCCCCAGCCCCAGTCCTCCCTGACTCCTGGCGGACTCGCCGTCCACCTGGGTGAAGGGCTCAAAAATCGCAGTCAGGGCGTCCGGTTCGATACCGATTCCGGAGTCGCGGACGCTCAACATGGCTTCTGTTCCCTGCGGTTCGAGCGTAACTGTGATTTGTCCGCCCGTCCCGGTGTACTTGACGGCATTCTCCAGCAGGTTGGTGACCATCTGGCTCAACCGTCCTGCATCGCCCGCGACGAGCAGAGGGCGGCTGGCGAGCAAGAGCGTGACCGTCTGCCGACGCAGCTCAGCGAGCGGCCGGATGGAGGAGGCGGCCTGTCGCACGACTTCGGCCAGATCGAGACGCTCGCGTTCAATCTCGAAGAGACCTCGATTGATGCGGACGACATCGAGGAGATCGTTCACGAAACGCACGAGCCTTTGCGTCTGTGTATCGATCGTTTCGTAGAGCGCGGCGGTCTTCGGGTCGGTGTCGCCAAGGCGCAACAGATGAGTCGCGTGAATAATCGGCGTGAGCGGATGTCGCAGCTCATGGGCCAGCATCGCCAGGAATGCATCCTTCCGCTGATTGTTCGCGAGAAGATCCGTGGCGATGTCGGCGCGGTCAGTGACATCGTCGACGCCAAGCAGCACGAGATCCTCGCGCTCGCGGTCTCCGGGAATCCTCCTCGCGTTCAAGCTCACCACTCGCCGGCCGCGAATAGGGAGGTCCAATATCACCTCCCAGTTCTCAATTGGCTTACCGTCGCCGATGACGTCGCTCAGTCTCTGCCGCAGCTCTGGAATTTTCCAGGGCTGCGCATCCGCCACATCAACCAGAAGGCCCTCGACCTTCTGACGGGAGACCTCCAAGCTCTCGACAAAGGCCCTGTTCACCCGCTTGATCCTCCGCTCCCCATCGATGACCGCAAGTGGCGAATGCACCGTCTCGATGATGGCGTCTGCATACGCCAGGGCTCGCTCCGACGCCAGGCGCGTG
Source organism: Vicinamibacterales bacterium (assembly GCA_963782595.1). GTDB lineage: Bacteria > Acidobacteriota > Vicinamibacteria > Vicinamibacterales > JAMQPK01 > JAMQPK01. Next base: position 443,760 of record CAWAKJ010000002.1, read on the forward strand.
TGCTCCAACTCGACATTGAGAACGCCGAGATCGCGGTTCCGATTTCGCAGCTCCTCGATTGCGGTCGTCAGTTCCTCGTTGGTCGACTGCAATTCCTCCTTGGAGGTTTCCAGCTCTTCGTTCGTGCTCTGGTACTCTTCGTTCGCCGAGAGCATCTCTTCGTGCGCCGACTTGAGCTCTTCCTGGACCGCTCCGTGCTCCTCGATCGTGAGCCGCAGGTAGTCGCGCAGGCCTTCGATCTCGTGCTGCAGCTGGGCGAGGCGGCGGTCCTTCTCGGATTCTGGCAGCGCCTCGGTAGGGGGCTGCGTGCACGGGGGCTCTTGGGGGATGGGACCCGTCGTCCAGCAGGATGAGAAGGCCCTCCTCCATGGCACCTGGTCCCGACAGCGGAACGACCTCGATGCTCACGTCACGCTCGTCGTCCAGTCGCAGCGCGTCGCGGCGGACCGACACGCCCGTTTCGCGGGCCCGCTTGATCGCGGGCAATAACTCCACCAGCAGCTCTGGGCGAATGACGCGTCGCAAGTCGACGCTCGGCTGGCCGGAGGCGGGCTCGAGGAAGGCACCAGTTCGTCCACGGAACTGCCGGATATTGAGCGCTTCGTCCACCAGGAGACTCGCCGGCGCAAAGCGGGCCAGCAACCAACGGTCGGCCTCTCGTGAGAGGGACTCTGTCTCGAGGCGAAGCGGCCGGTCGCTGTCGATCGCTTCGAGCGCGGCGGGGCGGGCTGCGCCTCTATATTGCCCAGCCGTGCCCGGTCCAGAGCCCGGCCGCCTCCGGTAAATTCGAAAACGCTTGTCCGCCTGCTCGAAGAGCTCCGACGACTGGCCGACGCTTTCGGCGGGACCAATGATGAGGATGCCTTGCGGGCGCAGCGCGAAGTGAAACGCCTGCAATATCCGCCGCTGGGCAACCTCGTCCAGGTAGATCAGCAGATTGCGGCAGCTGATGAGATCGAGGCGCGAGAATGGCGGGTCGTGCGTGACATCCTGCCGCGCGAAGATGCACAGATCGCGAATGCGCTTCACGATGCGGAAGCCGCTGTCGTGCACCTCGAAGAACCGTTGCAGGCGCTCACTCGAGACGTCTCGCAGGACATTAGCCAGGTAGACGCCGGTCCGTGCCTTTTCGAGCGCAGGCTCGCTGACATCGGTGCCGAAGATCTGAACTTCAGAGGCCGAGACGGGATCGCCGAAGCATTCCAGCAGCTCGATCGCGAGCGAGTACACCTCTTCGCCGGTCGCGCAGCCCGGGACCCAGATCCTGATTGGCTGTCTGGGGTCGCGGCCCTCGCGTAAAGCCGGAAACACCTGTCTTCGCAGCACCTCAAAGGAATCTGAATCGCGGAAGAACTCGGTCACACGGATCAGGAAGTCCTGGTAGAGCGCGGCCACCTCTGCCGGATCGCGGTCGACGACGGCGCAATACTCCTCGAGACTCTCGATCCCCCGCAGCATCATGCGCCGTTCGAGACGCCTCCGCAGCGTGCTTCGCTTGTAATGCGTGAAGTCCAGGCCGTGGGCTGCACGGAGTCGCTGAAAAATGAGTTTCAGGAGGGCTTCATCTCCGCTGGCGACAGAGCCAGGGGCGGCATTCGACAGCGAGATCGGCCCGCTCAGCCCCACGATCTCGAGGGCGATGTCTCGCGGGCTCAGTACCCGATCGACGCAACCAGTTTCGATGGCGTGCCGTGGCATGTCCGGAAATCGCGCGGAGTCGGGTCTCTGCGCGAAGACGATCCCACCCTCGTGCTTGATGGCCTGGACACCAACGGAGCCATCGGAGTCGCCGCCCGACAGCACCACACCAATCGCGCCCTCGGCGTATGCGGTGGCGAGCGACTTGAACAACGCATCAATGGGGAGATGACGATCGTGCGCGGGCCGCCTGGTCAGATGAAAACGATGGTCGGCCACCGTGAGCGTGGCATTGGGCGGGATGATATAGACGTGATCGGGCTGCACGACCTCGATGTCGAGCGCCAGGCTGACCGGTACTGTCGTTGTCTTCGCGAGGATCTCGGGGAGCAGGCTGACGTGGTGCGGATCGAGATGCTGGACGACAATCCACGTGATGCCGGTTCCCGACGGAAGCACGCTTAGCAGCTCGCTAACCGCTTCGAGACCGCCGGCCGAGGCGCCGATGCCGACGATGCGCGTGGTCATCTTCCGCCAGGCAAGCGGGGAGTATATGTTAGATCGGAACCGGCGATCAGTAGGCCTTAAGGGCTATGGAAGAGTGCAAGCGCCAAGCACGCGAACTTCATCGACCTTGACTCGGCGCGTCGCAATCTCGAACTCTCGATCGTGATCCGCACCACTTCCTTGGAGCCAGGCTGTCGGGATTCGGGCCTTCTGCTTCCGACCGCCCACTTCCACTTTTATTTCGGTGATGTCTCCATCTCGATCGATTTCGACTTCGCCTGTTTCGAAGTCCTTGAGGTGTCCCTCGACTTCAACCCATTGCCCGACATGGTTGGAGAGATCATCGTCTTCGTCCAGCCAGTAAAAGACGCGCCCCGACATCGTGGCGGTACCAATTGAGCTCGGTACGCCGGCGCCCAACGCCGTGACTGCGGCCAGCATGATGTCGCTTCGGCTCCAGACGAGGATGGATGCGGGGGCAGCCGCCTGTAGATCCACTTTGCGAATGCACCCTGTGAAGGTGATGTCGTGGTGATCGATCGCGAGCGTGGATTGCTGAGCCGGCAACACACTGACGGTCGTGACCGCGACGAGCCCGGCGACGGCGAGCGTGAAGCCGTGGAAATTCATCCGCTCCTCCTCAGTTCAGAGGATGCAACACCCGAGCCCGCAAGATCGTACGCGGCTCCGACCGAGTGTGCGATTTCAATCGCTGGGCCTGATCTTGCTTGAAGACCCGACGATACCCGCCGGGACAATAGCTGAACGGTTCGTTGCGAAACGTCGATATGAGAAAGACAGCGAAGCGCGCACCAGCACCGCGACGTTCGAGACGCGCCTGGAAATGGGGCGTCTCGGCGCTAGTGGTCGTCGGTCTCGTGGGCATCTTCCTGGGTGCGAACCGTTCGGAACCGGCGGCGATTTCCGCGTCGAGCGCGCCGCCAGTTCCGCCCGTGTTCGTGCCGTCCGGATTCCTGCCAACAGTCGCGAACACGGCACCGCCGCCCGGGCCCTTTCCCGCTCCTGCGCGCATGGTGTGGATTCCCGGCGGCGAGTTCTCGATGGGTGCGCAGGATCCGCCAGACATGAACGATGCGGTGGGGATGCACGCCACCCGCGACTCCCGCCCGATCCATCGAGTGTTCGTTGACGGCTTCTGGATGGACACAACCGAGGTCACCAACAGACAGTTCGCCGCGTTCGTGAAGGCGACAGGGTACGTGACGGTTGCCGAGCAGACGCCGCGTGCCGAGGATTTTCCCGGTGCAATGCCAGACAAGCTGATGGCGGGATCCGTAATATTCACACCCCCAGACCATGCCGTTCCGCTGGACAACCCTTTTCGGTGGTGGTCGTACGTGAAGGGCGCGAACTGGCGCCATCCACTCGGTCCCGACAGCTCAATTGAGGGAATGGATGCATTTCCGGTTGTGCATGTCGCGTATGCGGACGCCCTGGCGTATGCGACCTGGGCCGGCAAGCGACTGCCCACCGAGGCGGAGTGGGAGTTCGCCGCGCGTGGCGGCCTGACTGGACAGGTCTTTCCTTGGGGTAACGAGTTCAGGCAGCAGGACAGGTGGATGGCCAACAGCCATCAAGGTCATTTTCCCGATCACGACAGCGGCGACGACCATTTCATGGGCATTGCGCCGGTGGCGCGGTTTCCGGCGAATGGTTACGGGTTGCACGACGTCGGTGGAAACGTGTGGGAGTGGGTCAGCGACTGGTATCGTCCCGATCACTACGCGCAACTGGCCGCAGCCGGCGGCGCCGCTCGCAATCCCCAGGGTCCACCCTCGTCGTTCGACCCCACCGAACCCGGTGTGCCCAAGCGCGTCAACCGTGGCGGATCGTTCCTCTGCACCGATCAGTATTGCTCGCGCTACATGGTGGGCACGCGAGGCAAGGGCGAGATCAGCACAGGCACGAACCATCTGGGATTCCGCTGCGTGATCTCGCCCACGAGGAACTGAGCACGTAGTGTCCGGCTTTAGCCGGACAAGAGAGGGTCGGATCGCAAGCCGGGAACCAGTTTCGACGCAGAGACGCAAAGACGCAGAGAAGGACAGAAAAACACGACGACGCGACGAGCGCGACGCGTCCGCAGCCTCGACGTCGATGCTCCAACCATCGTAAGAAAGAGCCAAAACACAAAATGCGAACAGGAGACTAGGAGTTCAGGAGGTCGGACATCGACGTCGTGGGCCGCGGACGCCGCGCCAACGGCGCGAAGTCGATGGCAGCAACCGTTCCCATTTTTGTCGCGTCGTCGTGCTCGTCGCGTCGTGTGTTCAGCCTGAACTCTGCGCCTCTGCGACTCTGCGTCGAAACTAGTCGTCGAACGCGAAGATCTCCCGCCAGTCGCGCTTCATGTCCACGACGGTCCATCCGCGCTTCTCGGCTTCAGTGAGAGCGACGTCGAGGCGGCCGAAATGTGTATCTCGGTCGTAGGCATACTCACGCACGGCGTCGGTGTGATGCACGAGCAGGCAGAATCGTGCGCCCTTGCCAGCCGCGGTCCACTGGAGCATCTGCAGGTCGCCATCCGAATTGCCGAACGCCGCAATCGGCCGGCGCCCGATGAACTTGTTAATCGCGATGGGCTTGCCGTCCTTGTCATCCACGAAATCTACCTGCGCCAACCGCATCAGCACGGGTGTGCCATTGACGAATTCGTACTTCGTCTTGATGGTACTGCCGACGACCTGCTCTGGTGGTACACCGTAAACTTTGTAGGTCCACGGGCGCATGAACTCGACCCCTCCGCCGGAGACAATGTAGGTCTTGAAATCGTTGGCTCGAAGGTAGGCCAGCAGCTCCAGCATCGGTTGATAGGCGAGCTCGGTGTAGGGCCGCTTGAAGCGTGGGTGTCTGGCAGTCGCGATCCACTCCGTGACGATGTGTTCGAACTCGCGGGTGCTCATCCCGGCATGCGTCGCCATAATCAGTTCGACCATGCCGCGCTCGCCCGAGGCCATCAGCGCTTTCAGGTCGCTTTCGAGGACGGCTTTGAACGGCTGTGTGGTCTTCCACTCGGGGTGCTTCGGTGCAAGGGTCTTCACGCGATCGAGCGCGAACGCGAGTTGCGTATACATCGGGTGTTCAACCCACAACGTTCCGTCGTTGTCGAAGGTTGCGATGCGCTCTGGGGATGGTACGAAGTCTGGACCACCCTCTTTCGTGACCTTCGCCACGAACTCGAGGATTGACGTTCTGGTTGGCCCGTCTTGCCAGGAGGGAAGCGGTGACTGCGCCCCGAGCGCCATCACCGTAAGAATCAGGCTCAGGACGAACGTGATGAATGTTGGGCGAAACTTTGTCTGCATGGCTGGGCGGTTCCTCCTCGCGCCTTGTTGAAAAACAAAGAAGCAAGGAGCGAACCGCCAACAGCACATACCGGCCAGACTATGTGCAACAGGAAAACGCGTAGGCTAGTTGCACGCACCCAGCACGCGAACCTTGTGGACGTCAACCCGCCGCGTGACGATGTCGTACTCCTGCTCGCCAGCGGGGGTGGGTTTCAGCCAGGATGTCGGCACGCGCACTTTGTCCTCGTGGCCGCCCGCCTTGATTTCTATCTCCGTCAAGGCTCCCTGGCGATCGATCTCGACTTCACCCATTGTGAAGTCCTTGAGGTGTCCTTCGATTTCGACCATCTGCCCGACATGTCTCGCAAGATCGTCTTTGTCGTGATGGTCGAGCCAGTAGAAGACGCGGCCCGAACCGCTTGTGCCGACCGGACCGGGGGCGTTTGCACCCAATGCGGACACGGTGCCGAGCATGATGTCGCCTCGGCTAAAGACGAGCATGTTTGTTGAGGGAGCAGATGCGTTGATATCCGTTCTGCGAACACATCCCCTGAAGGCGAAGTCTTCGTTATCCGTCAGGATGACAGACTGCTGAGCCTGCACCGCATTGAAGGTTGAACCTATGACCAGCGCCGCAACGGCAAGCGTGAACCTCTGGAAATTCATATGCACCTCCAATCGTTTGAAGTGCAACATTCACGCCCGCGTGATGGGCATCTCGCGGATCATGCTCTTTTCTGTTCGATTAGTGACACCGTCTTCGGGAGGAAGCACTATTTCGGCTGGAAGCATCAGGAAGAGGGTCGCGCCCCGGTCGGTGTTTTGCTCTGCCCATAGCTGGCCACCGTGCGCTTCGACGATCGAGCGGCTGATCGAGAGACCCATGCCCATCCCGTTGGGTTTGGTGGTGTAGGACGGCATGAACATCCGTCTCATGTCGACGTGTTCGACACCGACGCCGTTGTCACGCACGGCGATCTGCACCGAATCACCTGCAGCGACGCCGGACGTGATCTCGATGCGTCGCGAGCCGGTCTCGTTGCCTTCCACGGCATCGATGCTGTTGACGAGGAGGTTCCAGAGCACCTGCTGCAACTGGACGCGGTCGCCAAGGACGGGCGGGACGCGGGCACCGAGCGACGTGGCGAGTGCGCAACCGCGGCTCTCGAGTCGCGATCCGGACAGTGCGGCCACTTCACGGATGACGTCGTTGATGTCGACTGGCGCTTTCTGCACCGTGTGATCTCTGAACAACTCGTGGTTGCGCTGAATGATCTTGCCGGCCCTGTCGCCGGCATCGACCACATCCAACAGCGCGGCCCGGACTTCGGCCAGATCCGGCGAGGCGCCACCGAGATATTGGAGACCACTCCGGGCATTCATCATGATCGAGGTCAGCGGCTGCCTGACTTCGTGCGCGACAGACGCCGCGAACTCGCCGAGCCACGTGAGGCGCGACACCCGTGCAAGCTCGAGATGCGCGTCATGCAGTGCGAGCTCGGCCTGCCTGCGGTCGGTGATGTCGATGCAGGAGCCGATGTAGCCGGAAAAACCGCCATCCGCTTCCAGCCGGGGAATGCCGGTGTCCAGCACCCAGCGGTACTCGCCGTCGAACCGCCGGAGCCGGTACTCCATGCGAAACGGTTCGCGGGCAGCAAAGGCTGTCCGATAGATATGGAGACACCGATCGAAGTCGTCCTTGTGTACGGAGTCCGCCCAGCCGTCACCGAGCTCCTGCTCGAGCGGACGTCCAGTGAACGTCAACCACGGGAGGTTGAAGAAGTCGCAGCGCATATCGGGCGTCGACCGCCAGATCATGACCGGCGCGGTGTCGGCCATGCTTCGGAAAAGTGTTTCGCTTTCGCGAAGCGCGGCCTCGACGCGCCGCCGTCTCAACCGCTGGACGAGCAACGCGCCAATCAGCGCTGATTGCGCCAGCAGCAGCGCGCTCGCGCCCACGACATATCCATAGTAACGATCCCATAGCGAATGCTCCCGGTTCACGAGGAGGCTGCCGGGCGGCAGGTTGCGCTCGGACACGTTCCATCGCCGCAACTGAGCCGCGTCGAACATGAATTGCGAGTGGACGTTTCTCTGTGGGGGAGGCGCCGCGTTGGGGTTGCCCAACAGACTCAGCACGATGTCCGAGGTTTGCCGGCCCATCTGCGCGGCGTCCATGATGGCCCCGCCGACGGCACCGCTCCCAAACAAGGAGACATACGTGACGAAAATGGGTCGGTTGGCGAGGCGGACAACTTCTGGAAACGCATCAGCGATGACGACGGTGCGGGCGTCGGCATCCACAAAAAAATTCACCCAGATAGCCACGGCGTCATCCGGAAGATGACTCACCCTGTCGAGGACCTCCTGCCACCGGAGTCCAGCGATCCGGTCGATGCGAATCCGGTTCACGAGCGGCGCAAGGTCGGCTTCGGCTTGATCGAGCCAACGTCGATCCTGCGGGCTTGCGCCGGCGATGAGGCTGACCCGCCGTGACTCTGGAAAAAGTGCCAGTGCGGCTTCAAGTGTCCGGCGATACTCAATCACGCGGGGAACGGCCGGCTCGCCGCGCTTCAACACGGCGTTCAACTGCTCGCCATCGATGGCCGCGTGCACAATCCTGGCTTGAGGCCAGATCGCGGGCCCGAACCGGCTCGCGAAGACGCTCGCAGGCACACCAAGGGGAACCACGACAGCTATCGGCCGATCGCGGTGGCGCGACGTCAGCCAGTCGGCCAGCGCGCGGTCGTGCGCTTCCCCGACGAATCGAGAGAGATCGAGATGTTGCGCTTCAATCTGCACCGATGACGCTTTCACGCCGTCGCGAAGGCCATTGGTAAAGTCTGCTGACGCCGGCGTGAGCAACCCGTCGGAATACAGGATGAGAACGATGGGCGAATCAGCGGAAGCCGTACTCGCAGGACAGCACAGAAGTGCTGTAAGGAGGAGACCCAGCCGCACGGGGATGCGTGCCATGTGTTATGAAGTCAACGGCGATGTCTTACCGGGCGAGGGGCACCCGGAACGCAGCCATTTCTTCGCCGTTGCGGACGAGCAGCATGTCGCCGATGAGCACCGGGTGATTCCATGTCTTGCCCTCGAGCGCCGGTACCCGCGCGATCTCAGTGAATTTGTCCGGCGTTGCCGACACGAGCGCCAGTTCGCCGTCTTCCGACAGCACGAGCAGGAGGTTCTGGTCCGCCAGCAGGACGAGCTGGCCGTGTCCATAGCGTCCACCCTTCCATTGGCGCGTGCCATCCTCGATGTCTATGCACGCGAGGATGCTGCCATCGAAGCCGAATGCATGGCCATTGTGAACGACGAAATCGTTGAAGTATGGCTTCAATCCAGCCGATGTCCAGCGCTCTTTCACGTTCCATCCACCACGCCCGCCGCGAGCCGAGTCGGGGGGCGCGTGCCCAACGGTGACGCGGACCATGCCCGTGTTCGCGGCGAGACCGGAACCACTACCGATGAGCAGGTCGCCGCCTGCAAGCACCGCGGGCTGCAGGATGCTGTCGCCTGGCCATTCGTGCTCCCAGAGCACCGTGCCGTCGGAAGGGGCCACGCCGATCACGCCGGGTCCGTTCACCAGCGCGATCTGCGTCACTCCGTCGATCGTCAGCAAGTGCGGCGAGCTGTAGCCCCGCCCGCCCTTCGGACCGAACCATCGCGGCTTGCCGGTCGCGCCATCGTAGGCCGCGAGCGATCCGTTGGTGGCCACGACAACGATATCGCCGACCACCAGCGGCGAGCTGGCAATTCCCCAGTCCGGCACCGTGCTGCCGGTGTCGGACGCTGCATTGTGCGACCACAAAACCGAGCCGTCACGCGCATCGAGCGCGTTCAGGATTCCCGTTCCACCAAGCGTGTAGACGCGACCGTTGCTCAGGGTCGGCGTCGCGCGCGGGCCGGCGCCGGCGTTCGACTCCCAGAACCGGGCCATGTCCCGGTGTGTCCATACGGGCTCGCCGGTCTTCACGCTGTAGGCAGATACGATCTCGGCGTCGCCGCGCTGCTCCTGCGTGAAGAAGCGATCGCCGGCAACGGCGAAGGAAGACCACCCCGGTCCGATCGGCCGCCGCCATAACTCTACCGGCGGTGTGCGAGACCAGTCCGTTTGGATCCGTACGCCGCGAACAATGCTGTCGCGCGTCGGTCCACGGAAGCCAGGCCATTCGACTTGCGTGAATCCCGGATCGCTCATGGCAGGCCGAGCCACGTCCGCGGCCATTTCGCCAGGTGCGGCATCGCCGTGTTTCTCAGGAGTCGGCGAGACTGATGGTGCCGGGGTGGGCGTCGGTGCTGCCTCGCTCGGTTGATTCGCGATGCGGTTGTCCAGCGTGCTCGCGAGCAGCTGTTGCTCCGCAGTTGGCGTCCACCGCCATTCGAAGTCAGCAATGGCGTCGCCGCTGATGCCGTTGGTTCGAACGAGCGTCAGCATTCCGCACGCAACGAGAATGGCGGCGGCGATCGACGTGCGCCGCCGCCCGTTCGATAGTCCGCGGCTGGCCGCCGCCCCCACCACAAGCGCGAGACTCAAGACCGGCGCGGCGTAGATGAACAACATGAATCCCATCATCCCGTTCGCAATGGACTGATGAACGAGACGTGATGTCGCGGCCACGGCCACAACCATCAGGACGATCGCGCCTATTCGCTCCAACCAGGCCGCCCGGCTGAAGAAGAGCCACCAGAGCACGACCAGCAACGCAAAGACGACTCCGCCGACGATCGCGGTACCGCCCTGGTCGGGAGCCACAATGGGAAGGCCGAACATGACCAGCCACTGCAGGACCACGGCAATCACGCCTGGCCACAACCGGAGTGATTGGTGACTCATGACGTGTTACTCCTTTCCTGAGGGCCAGCCGAGAAATCACTGCGCGGGCTATCTTACCGTGAGCGCGGCCGTGGCGCTGAGGCATGAGGGCGCTTTACGCCTCGTTCCGCTCATGTCAAAGTGTCGGGAAGATGAGGATTCTGCTCGTCGAAGATGAACGTCGAGCGGCGCAGATGCTCGCCAAGGGTCTTCGCGAAGCCGCCTATGCGGTTGACGTTGTGGGCGATGGGGTTAGTGCCGTCTACCAGACGAGCATTACGGACTACGACGCTATCGTTCTCGATATCATGATCCCGCTACAGGATGGACTGGCGGTTTGCCGTCAGATCAGGAGCGAAGGCTCGGCCGTGCCCGTGTTGATGCTTACCGCGCGCGATGCTGTCGAAGCGCGCATCGCAGGTCTCGATAGTGGTGCCGACGACTATCTGACCAAGCCCTTCGACTTTGGTGAATTGCTGGCGAGGCTGCGAGCAGTCATTCGTCGGGGTCGTCGTCCGCTGATGCCATCCGTTATTCGAGTCGGGCCGCTTGAGCTGGATACGCGGGCACGGCGAGTCTTCCGTCGTGGCGATCCACTTGTTCTGACCGCACGCGAATACGCACTGCTCGAACATCTGGTGTTGCACGCGGACGAAGTCGTCGGTCGCGCCGATATCGCCGAGCACGTCTGGGACTCGGCGTTCGAGGCAATGTCGAATGTCATCGACGTCTGCGTTCAGCGTCTGCGCCGCAAGATAGACGACTCCGGACGGCCGTCGTTGATCGTGACGAGGCGCGGTGAAGGATACATGCTCTCCGCGGAGGGAAGTCGTCGTTCCGAGCCTGCATGAGACTGTCGATTCGAGCCCGTCTCACGCTGTTCTACAGCCTCGTTGTGGTCGCGGTCCTTATCGCCGGTGCCGCCGCCGTTTCCGTTGTGCAGGCGCGTCTCGCACTCGAGCGGATGGATGGCGAACTGCAGCGCCTCATGCTGACACTGGAAGGCGTGATGCGCACGGAGTTCGGCGAAGGGCTCGACCTGCAGGCTGCCGCCGACGAAGCCAGCATCGAAGTCGTGGCTCTCGATCGCACTCTCGTTCTGACACGTCCCGACGGGGCCCTGCTGGCGATGTGGGGCCTGCCGCTCCCCTCAGACTGGCGGCCGCTTGCGCGTGCGACCAGCCTCGAGACCATCGTGATCGGCCCGGAAAGGCGCCGGTTGTTCAGTCATCCAGTGGTGTTCAAGGATCATCACTACGTTGCGGCCGTGATGGCGCCGCTCGCAGGCCTCGAGTCCGAGCATTCCGAGATCATGCGGGCTCTTGCGGTGGGTGTCCTGGTGGCGCTCGCCGTCGCCGCCGTGGGCGGGTGGTTCGTGGGTCGGCAGACGCTGCGGCCGCTCGCCGACATGGCGCGGCAAGCCGCGGCGATTACGGAGCGAAATCCGACGACACGTTTGCAGGCGCCTCACAGCGAAGACGAGCTGGGCCGATTGGCCACTTCGTTCAACGGTCTGCTCGATCGTCTTGCCGCAACGTTGCACGGGCAGCGGCAGTTCATGGCCGACGCGTCGCACGAGTTGCGAACGCCCGTTTCGGTGGTTCGCACGACTGCCCAGGTCACGCTCGCGCGCGACGCGCGAACGGAGGACGACTACCGCGAAGCGCTCACGATCGTGGCAGAGCAGTCCGGGCGGCTGGCGCGCGTGGTGGACGCCATGTTTCTGCTGTCCCGCGCCGAGGCGCAGGGCATTCCGCTGATTTGCGAGCCCTTGTATCTCGACGATCTGATCGCTGAATGCGCCCGGGCGCTTCGCGTATTCGCGGACGAGCGGAATGTGGAAGTACAGACATCTGGAGATGAAGATGTGGCGTTCCTGGGAGACAACACGCTCCTGCGGCAGATGGTCGGCAACCTCCTGGACAATGCCATTCGGCACGCGAAGATCGGCGGGAATGTGGCGGCGGCGATAACGCGTACCCCCACGGAGCTGACTATTCGTATCACTGACGACGGCGACGGCATTCCTGCCAGCGAGCAGCAGCGAATTTTTGAGCGCTTCGTTCGGCTGGACACTCGCTCGAACGGAGCGGGGCTGGGCCTGCCTATCGCCCGCTGGATAGCGGAGGCTCATGGGGGACGGTTGTCGGTCGAATCAACCAGCGGCCGAGGCAGCTCCTTCATCGTCACCCTCTCCCCGAGGTGACGCTTCATCGTCCGGTAATCTGCAGATTGCCATCATCTGACTCCAATGCTGCGGAGAACTGGGCTGCTCTGGACGCTGCTCATCGCGGTCACCTGCTGCGCATGCGCGACAACGGGACAGGCTCCAGATCGTGGGACAGTTGACGCGGCTATTCGTGCGCGCATCTCGCAGGGGATTCGCACCGACGCCGGCGCGCAAATGCCTCCGGATGTCTCGCTGGACGATGGCCTCACACCACAGGAGGCGGTGTCGATCGCGCTGTGGAACAGTCCGTCGTTCCAGGCGACGCTCGCCGATCTGGGTGTGGCCCGGGCGGACCTCGTCGAGGCGGGGCTGCTTCGCAACCCCATCTTCTCGCTTCTTTTCCCGTGGGGGCCCAAACAGCTCGAGTGGACCTCGCAGTTCCCCGTCGAGTTCATCTGGCAGCGTCCGCGCCGTGTGGCTGCGGCGCGACTCAATGCGCAGGCGGTCGGCGAGCGACTCGTCTGGGATGCGCTGACGCTCGTCGCGCAGGTGCGCACAACTTATGCGGACGCCGCGATCGCCGATCGCCGCCTGCTGCTGACCATCGAGAATGCCGAGCTGGTGCAACGGCTCGCGAACATTACCGAGGCGCGTTTGCGCGCGGGAGACATCAGCGAGCTCGAGGCACGAGCGGCGCGCAGCGATGCGGCCCGCATACAGGTCATCCGTCGCGCGACTGAATACGATCGGAACCTCGCCCGCTTGACGCTGGCGGGCCTGCTCGCTCTCGACATGCCTGCCGACCAGCTGCGTCCGATTCAGGAGGCGGTTCCAGACCCACCGATGTGCGGTACCGAGCGGGCGCGGCTCGAGGACGCGCTTGCCTCACGACCCGACGTGCGCGCAGCCGAGATTGGCATCGAGGCCGCCGCACAGCGGGCGAGGTGGGAACGCTCGCGTGTCCTGACCCTCATTGCCATTCTGGATTTCAACGGACAAGGCACCGAAGGTCGCGAATCCGGACCGGGGTTCGGTATGGACGTGCCGATCTTTTTCCGCAACCAGGGAGCGATTGGTCGCGCGGACGCGGAGGTCGAGCGGGCCAGTCGTCTATACGCAGCCGTGAGAAACCAGGTCGTGACGGATGTGCGGTCTGCAACGGTCAGGCTCGAGCAGGCCGAGCAGGCCATCAGCGCCTGGCGAGACGAGATCGTGCCGTCTCTCGAGACGGAACTGCGTCAGGCCGAAAGCGCCTATCAAGCCGGCGAGATTCCATTGTTCTCCCTGCTCGACGTGAGCCGCAGGCTCGTCGATGGTCGCACGCGCCTCCTTGATGCCGAGATGGATCTTCAAAGAGCAACGATCGCGCTCGAACGGAGTATTGGCCGTTCCTGCCCACATCCCTGAGAGCTGCCATGTATCGCTTCTGTTACGTTGTCAGCGTCATCGTCCTCATGGTGGGATGCTCGCGCAGTGGGCCCGGGCAAGCGGCCCACGAGACTCCCGCCACCGTCCAACATCCGCGGACCGAAGCCGAGATCTCCACAATCAAGCTGACCGCAGACGCCGTCAAGCGGCTCGGCATTCTGACGGTTGCTGCGAAGACCGACGTGGCTGCGGCGACGCGCACGTTGGGTGGTGAGGTCGTCGTGCCCGAAGGACGAGGTGTCGTGGTGACCGCCCCTGTCGCGGGGACGGTAACTGGATCGGGGCTTCGCGGCGGGGCGCGCGTAAGCCGCGGCGATCGGCTGATGGCGATTGCGCCGCTGGTGCCAGCGGAGCGGGACCAGCGTATCGAAGCGCAACGTGCGGAGATCACTGCGGAAGCGGAAGAACTGGCGGCGCGCCAGCGACTCAAGCGACTCGAGCAATTACTCAAGGACGGTGCGGCGAGTGTGCGCAGCGTTGAAGAGGCGCGCGCGCAGCATCAGATCTCGCTGGCGACGCTCACGGCTGCGCGCGAACGGCTGGCTGGCGCTTCGAAGCTTCCGGTCGGTGCGCAGGGCGAACTCGCAGTATCTGCACCATTTGATGGGATCATCCAACGTATCTCGGCGGTCCCGGGACAGGTTGTTGCTGCATCCGCACCGCTCCTCGAGATTGCACAGGTCGATACGCTCTGGATTCGCGTGGCTATCTATTCAGGAGATGCCGATGCGATCGATGAAACCCAGCCGGTGTCTGTCACCAAGCTGGGCGCAACAGATGCCCCGAAGCCTGCGACCCGGATAACCGCGCCGCTCCAGGGCGATCCGCTGGCCGCCTCGGTGAATCTGTACTACTCGCTGCCAGTAAGCCGCGCCACACTCCGTCCCGGCGAACGAGTGCTCGTGGAACTTCCGCTGAAGACTTCAGAGAAAGGACTCGTCGTGCCCGAGGCCGCCGTCCTGTACGACATTCACGGCGCCGCCTGGGTGTACGAGGCTCTTGGCGGCAACGCATTCGCCAGGCGACGCATCGAGATCACGCGTCATGCGGGGGAGCGTGTGGTCGTGAGTCGGGGCATCGGTGAGGGGGCCAACGTCGTGACCGACGGAGCGGCGGAGCTCTTTGGCACTGAATTCGGCGCGGGGCACTAACGCTATGCGCTGGCTCGTTGCAATCTCACTCCGCAATCCAATCGTCGTTGTCGCACTGGGTGTGTTGCTGGTCGTGATGGCCGTCAGAACACTCCGCACCACGCCACTCGACGTCTTTCCCGAATTTGCGCCGCCGCTGGTGGAGGTGCAGACCGAAGCTCCCGGCCTCTCGACCAACGAAGTCGAATCGCTCGTCACGGTTCCACTCGAAGCCGCACTCAACGGCGTCCCGGGCCTGAACAGGATCCGTTCGAAATCCGTGCTGGGTCTCTCATCGGTTGTCCTGATTCTGGATCCCTCGACCAACGTGATGGTGGCGCGCCAGATGGTGCAGGAACGTCTGTCGAGAGCGGCCGCGCAACTTCCTGCAGTTGCCAGGCCACCCGTCATGCTGTCGCCGTTGTCGTCGCTGAGCCGGGTGATGAAAATCGGCATGACTTCGGAGAAGTTGACGCAAGTCGAGTTGAGCACCCTCGCTAAATGGACCATCCGACCTCGGCTGATGGCCATCGCCGGCGTTGCGAACGTCGCGATCTGGGGGCAGCGCGATCGCCAATTGCAGGTGCTCGTTGATCCCGAGCGGCTTCGAGCGCACGGCGTGACCGTCGATCAAGTTGTGCGGGCGACGGGCGAAGGCGTTTCTCTCCAGGCCGGTGGATTCCTCGACACGCCCAACCAACGCCTCGCCATCACGCATGCAGCCGCCGTGGATTCGGTCCGAGACCTCGAATCCATTGTCGTTGCGTCCCGGAACGGCGCGGTGCTGCGAGTCGGCGACGTGGCCACTGTCGTCGAGGGCTTTCCAGCGCCGATCGGCGATGCCGTGATCAACAGCGGCCCCGGTCTGATGCTGATCGTCGAAAAACAACTGGGCGCGAACACGCTCACCGTCACCCGCGGTGTCGAGGAGGCCCTGCGGGACATGAGGCCCGCGCTGGCCGGGATCGACGTCGATCCGACGATCTTCCGGCCGGCGACATTCATTGAGATGTCACTCCAGAACCTCAGCCGCGCACTTCTCGTCGGTTGCGTCCTGGTGATTCTGGTCCTCATGGTCTTTCTGGCGGACTGGCGGACCGCCCTTATTAGCAGCATCGCCATTCCACTCTCGCTCCTCGCGGCAGGTCTGCTGCTGCATTATCGAGGTGGCACGCTCGACACGATGGTGCTGGCGGGGTTGGTCATCGCGCTTGGCGAGGTCGTCGACGACGCCATTATCGACGTCGAGAACATCGTCCGCCGGTTACGCCTCAATCGAATGGCCTGGAAGCGGCTCCCGGCGATCAGGGTGGTGCTCGACGCCTCCATGGAAGTCCGGAGCGCGGTGCTCTACGGCAGCCTCATCGTCGTCGTCGTGTTTCTGCCGGTGTTCATGCTCGACGGTCTCGCCGGCGCCTTCTTCCGTCCGCTGGCACTTGCGTATGTGCTCGCAATCCTGGCATCGCTCGTCGTCGCGTTGACGATCACGCCGGCCATTGCGCTGCTGTTGCTGCCCGGGCACCTTGAGCGACGCGAATCCCGCGCCGTGGGTGGACTGAAGGCGCGGTACCGCCGAGTGTTACCGTCGTTCGTGGACCGACCCAAGACCGCACTGGCCTCATTGGGCTTGATGCTGGCGCTGACGGGCGTCACCGTACCGTTCTTGGGTGAGGAGTTCCTGCCAAACTTTCGTGAGTACGACTTCCTGATGCACTGGGTCGAAAAGCCCGGTACGTCAATCCAGGCGATGCAACGTATCACGGAGCGTGCCAGCCGTGAGTTGATGGCCGTCCCCGGCGTGCGCAACTTCGGCGCCCACATCGGGCGTGCGGAGGTGGCCGATGAGGTCGTCGGACCAAACTTCACCGAGCTGTGGATCAGCCTCGATACATCGGTGGACTATGAATCCACGGTTGCGCGAATCCAGTCGATCGTCGATGGGTATCCGGGACTGTATCGCGATCTGCTGACCTACCTGCGCGAGCGCATCAAGGAAGTGCTCACGGGGGCCAGCGCGACCATCGTGGTCCGCGTGTATGGTCCGGACCTGCAGGGACTGCAGGCGCAGGCTCAGAGAGTACGCGCGGCGATCACAAGGGTCGAAGGGGTCGCCGATCTCACCGTACAGGCTCAGGTCCTGGTGCCGAAGGTCGAGGTTCGATTCGATCCAGATCGCGCGGCCGCATTCGGGCTGACGCCCGGCGACGTGCGCCGCGTCGCCGCCACGCTGGTGCAGGGGACGAAGGTCGGCGAGTTCTACGAGGATCAGCGCCTGTTCGATGTCGTCGTCTGGGGCACTCCTGAAGTGCGCCGCAATCTCGACGCGATTCGTGCGCTCCAGGTGCCGATCGCGAATGGCGGCATGGTGCCGCTCGGCAGCGTGTCGAGCGTGGAAGTCGTTCCGACCCCCAATGAGATCACCCGTGAAAATGGATCGCGGCGCATTGACGTCACATCGAATGTGCGCGGACGCGACCTTGGTGCGGTGGCGCGCGATATCCAGTCGCAGATCTCGAGGCTGACGTTTCCTCAGGGATTCTATGCGGAGGTGCTCGGCGAGTATGCCGAGCGCCAGGCCTCGTCAAGCCGTCTGACGCTGCTGGGAATCATTGCTGTGGCGGCGATCTTCTTGATCCTCCTCGCCGATTTTGGCTCGGCGAGGGTGGCGACGCTCATCTTCGCGACGCTACCGTTCGCGCTTGTGGGCGCGATTATCGCGGCCTTCTTAACCGGCGGCGTGCTCTCTCTGGGCTCGCTGGTGGGATTGGTCACGGTTATAGGCATCTCCGCCAGGAATGGCATCATGCTGATCAGCCACTACCGGCATCTCGAACTGCAGGAGGGCATGGCGTTCGGGAGGGAACTGATCCTGCGCGGATCCGAGGAGCGTCTGGCGCCGATTCTCATGACGGCACTCGCCACGGGTCTTGCGCTCGTGCCGATTGTGCTGGGCGGCACGCGCGCCGGATACGAAATCGAACATCCGCTCGCAGTGGTTATCCTCGGCGGACTTTTTACATCGACGCTGCTCAACCTCTTCATCGTGCCCGCCCTGTATCTCAAGTACGGACGCTCGGCGTTGACCACTGTCGAAGAGACGGTGTAGTTCACGAATCATGTCGCGTACAATCGTTCGAGATGACAACTTCGATTAAAGCACCGCCCGGCCGCAACGAGCCCTGTCACTGCGGCTCGGGCCGCAAATACAAACACTGCTGTCTCCAGAAGGACGAGAAGAAGGCCGCCGCTGCACGCGCAAAAACCGCAGCGGAAGCTCCCGCCCACGCGGCCGAAGATGCACCGCCAGCGAAGGCAGGTGTGCCGAAGCCCAAAACAGATCAACCCTGGAAAACAGGGAGCTCGACTCGTGGCTTTGTGCCGCGTTCGCGGACACCACGCAAGGTGGGCGGGGGATGAGTTCCAGGTGACAGCGTGAGAGGGGACAGGGCGTCCCCTCTCACGCGCTTCTTGCCTACCAGACGAGACGGATGCCGAACTGCATGTTGCGGGCGTCGTCTGCCGTTGAGATGATGCCGGCCGTGACGTTGCTGACGTTTCCGTCCGGCTGTCCGAAGTTCGTCGTGTTGAACAGATTGAAGATCTCCCCGCGGAACTCGAGTCGCATGGTTCCGACCGGGAAGCGCTTGCTCACCGAGAAATCCACCTGTTTCGAGCCGGGCCCGATCAACGTGTTGCGTCCGACCGTGCCCTGGAATCCCGCCGCGGGCAATACATACGCGGTGCGGTCGTACCATTGCGCCACTGTCGGGTTGTCGACCTCGCCTCGGTCGCCCTCTCGTCCTGCAGCGTAGTTGACGCGCTGGGGTACGAACGAGCCGCACGTGCAGACGTTTGTTCCAGACAGCGTGAACGGGAATCCGCTGCCTGCGCGGACGACACCCTGAACCTGCCAGTCTCCCAGCACGTACGCGATGGGCCCAGCACTGTTGAGCCAGCGGCGGCCTGTGCCAAACGGCAGCTCGTAACCGAAGCTGAACGCACCCCGATGGCGCTGGTGGTATCGCGAGAGGCTTTCGTCTGCGTTGGGATCGAGCCTGAAGGCGGTGTCATTCGCCTCGACCTCGCCGGAACCGTTGTCGCGATTCTCCGACAACTGGTAGTTGGCAAGGAAGAACAACCCTGCGGAGTACCGCTTCTCGAGGCGCAGCGACAGACCCTTGAAATCTGCCGTGCCGATAGCTGCTGAGTACAGCATCGCCGGCTGGAACTGCGGGAACGGCAGGCGGGAATTGATCGGCGTTGTACCGAAGTCCGCCTGATTGATGTTGTACCGCTTGCTCAGGCTCCGGCTTCGGCTGCCCGTGTACGCCGCCTCGACCAGGTAATCTCGCCCAAGGCTCCGCTGGACGTTGACGTTCCACTGCATCGTGTACGGCGTGCGATTATCCGGATCCAACGAGAAGGGAGCCGGGAACTGCGGAATGTTATTGAGATCCGGAAAGAGCGTGTCGACGAGCAGCGGAGCCGTGACGGCCGGGTTCAACGAGAACTGCCCGTAGTACGGCGGGATCAGACGAGTGAACTGCAACTCGTTGAGATTGAGGTTGTCATAGTAGACGCCGAAGCCGGTGCGCAGGACCATGCGGTCGGTGAGGTTGTAGGCCACTCCCACGCGAGGTCCAAAGTTGTTGAAATCCTTCTGGAGGATTCCGTCCGGGAAATAACCCTCCTGCTGGTGTACCAGGGGGATCAGTGCCGCCGGCATCGACGTCGGCAGCGCGTTGTATCCGATCTTGCCCGTCGCGGCATCGAACGCCGCTTCCACGCCGTTCTTCTCGGCCCAGGGAGCGAGATACTCCCACCGCAGACCGAGCTGGAGGCTCAGCTTGTCGTTCACTTGCCAGTTGTCGTCGATGAACGGCGCGACGGTCGGTGAGTTGTACGTCGCCCCTGACGCGCCGAACGCACCGGCGCAGGTCGAACAGTAGCCAAGGAGGTAATCGGCGATGGCATTGCCCGTGAAGTTGCCGTTGAAGGTGAAGTTGCCGCGTGTCGAGTTGTCCGTGAGGTGCTCGAACTTGCGGAACTGGGCCTGCAATCCAAACCGGAGCGTGTGGCCGCCGAACGTTCTGCTGGTGGCGTTCGACACGCTGTAGATGTTTTCCGTGGCTCCCTGCGTGTTGCCGCCCTCGCCTTGTCCCGAGAAGCCGGCGATGGCCACGTTCGGCCGTCCGTATGCGAGCGGAAATGTCGCAGCCGCGAGATTGCGCAGGCCCGAGATCGCTCGTCCAGTTGCGTCCGTCCGGGCTGATCGGCGCGTTCAGATGGTACGCGTAGTTGTATCCGAAGCGGAATTCGTTGACCCAGGAGCGACGAGAGCACCCACGTGTGTCCGACCGCGAGGTTCCGCCCCCGCTGCGGCAGGTCGGTTGACGTGAACGCCGCGGGCTGCAGCTGCGAGCCTTTGTAGTACATGAACCGCTGGAACAGGCTGTGATTGTTGTTGAGCGTCTGGTCCGTCCGGACCGTTGCCGTATCCGCATCGTCGACGAAGTTCCTGATGACCGTGTAGTTGTTCGCCCCCGCGCTGTTCGGTGCAGGAATGGTCGGTGTCAGGATGCGCGCGAAGTTCGAGAACCGGGTCGCCGGGATGATGTTGCCGGCGAACGGCTGGCCGGTCAGCGGATCGCGGATGGGCGTCGCCAGCGAGGAGAAGTTTCCTGAGAGAAACGCCTGGCTTGGCACGCTGCCCAGGAACGGCTGCCCCTGAACGGTTCGCAAGGCTTCATACGAGCCAAACACGAACACCTTGTTGCGCATCAGCGGCCCTCCGCCGGTGCCGCCAAACTGGTTGCGCTTGTAATCCGGCTTCGTTGGCGCGAAGAAATTTTTTGCATCGAACCGATCGCTCCGGTAGAACTCGTACGCCGGATCCGTGCATCTCGTTGGTGCCGGACTTGGTGACGATGGAGACGACCGCCTGGCCCTGACCGTACTCCGTGGAGAACGAGTTTCGAAGCAGGCTCACTTCCTGGACGGCATCGATGGGCGGGTTCAGCGAGAGATTGTTGAATCGCAGCGACCGCACGTAGACGCCATCGATCGTGTAGTTGGTCGAGCTGTCGCGCCCGCCTTCGACGGTGATGAACTGATTGCGGCGCCCGAATTGAGTGTTACGCGCGAAGTTTCGCGGCGTCACGCCTGCCGAGAGCGACGCCAGCGAGAGCACGTTGCGACCGTTCAGCGGGAGGTCTTCGATCTGCTTCTCGCTGATCACCTGACCGACCGATGCGCTCTGCGTCTGGAGCAACGGGGCTTCGCCCGTCACGGTGATCGCCTCGCTCACGGTTGCCACGCCGAGCGTGATCGTCGGACGCGCCGTCTCGCCCTGCCTCAGCACGAAATTCTGAAGCTCTGCGGTGCGGAAGCCTTGCAGCTCGACCTTGATGGAATAGGTGGCCGGTGGGAGCGCGGGAATGGAGAACCGCCCCTCGCCGTCGGTGACGGTCGTGCGCTGGGCGTTGGTGCCCACGTTTGTGACGGTGACGGTGGCGCCGGGTATGGCCGCGTCCGACGAGTCCGTGACTTGCCCAACCAAACCAGACGATGCCGATTGCTGGGCAGAGGCTACTGAAGACAGCAGAAGTAACAAGGCAGCGACGAGGGTCACGAACTTATGGGTCATGGCACTCTCCTAGTGTCAGTCAACGCAGTTGGTACGTCGTTATCGTGGTGCATAGGTCTTCGTGACGTTATTGCGGGTATTCGTAATCGTGTAACGGCCGTCGGGCGCGATCGACGCTTTCAAATAGCTTCCCGTGCACGCCGCTTCTTCGTCGAGATTCGCGATGTGCGGCTCTGCGGTGTTGCGGTCCCGCTCGGCCACGAGCGAAAGATGGAGTTGCCAGAGATCCTCCAGCCCGGGAGCGTTCTTGACGATGTCGAGGTAGCCGCCGATGCCGCCCTTGCGCGGCCCGTTGTTCATGATGGCGACGCGCGCGCCGACCGAGTTGATGAATTGCGGCGCACCAGAAAGATCCATACCGTGGTGATTCACCTGCAGCAGATCGACCTTGCCCAGGCGATTCATCGGGCACACCATCTCGATTTCCTTGTTCCAGGTCAGGTCGCCCAGATCGAGAAACCTGAACTTCCCGTACTGCAGCAGGAATCCGACACTCCGGCCGTTTTCGCCGTTGTCTGGCTTTTTCAGAACGGGATCGCTACAGAGCGCGGCACTGTTGGCACCGCCGCCGTTGATGGGGCCCGCGATCAGGTCGCCATTCACGGCGGCAATCGTGATATCCAGTCCTTTCAGTGGAATTTTGTCACCAGGCTTTGGCTGCGATCGCTTGCCCTTCGACACTTCCTGATAGATCGCCCACTCGTCGGCCGCAGGTCCGGGACGGTTCTCGACTGTGTCTCCATGATCGATGAACCGGTCGATCGGGATCAGCTTCGACAGGGCACCAACGCCGCCGACGTGATCGGCGTGAAAGTGCGTGATGACGAGGTAGTCGATCTTTTTCAGGCCCGCAACTTTGGTGGCGACGTCGTGGATGCGCTTGGCGTCTCGGTCGTCCTTGCGCCAGCCGGTATCGACGAGCAATGACTCGCCGGTGGGCGACACGATCAAAGTGGCCCCGCCGCCCTCGACGTCGATCCAATAGATGTCCAGCATGCGCGCCGTGCCGCCTCGCTGCGCCGCGAGCGCAACGGCCGCGATGGCTGTCATCGCCAAGGCCAGAGCAAAACGGGATCGAAGGAACCGCTTCAGCATCTACTGCACCACGACCGTCTCGAGTTTTCCCTTTTCGGTCGCGACGCCAATGATCATCAGCTCGAGGTCCAGCGCTCCGGTATTGACGAGGGCGTGAGCCTGGTCGGGCAGAATCGGGACACCATCGCCCTTGTGGATCGCGGCGGTCTCGCCGGCAACGGTGACGTTGCCATCGCCGTTGAGGACGTAATACACCTCGCCGACCGATGCGTGCTTGTGAAGGCCTTCGGAACTGCCCGGTGTGAGAATCAGGTGATCCACGTAGCCCCAGTTGGTCAGGAACACTGTTGGCTCGAGTGCACGGCGATATCGCACCGTTCCGGTGCCCCCGCGGAAGTTCTGCAGCGTTTGCCGCTCGCCCATCAGTCCTCGATCGAGCCGCATGGTCATGAAGACCGGAATCGGATCTTTCGGCGCACCGACGCGAGAGTCCTGCAGATCAAAGGCGTCATACTCGCCGCTGACCGTTGCGACGTTGATGTTCATGAACTCGATGGGGCGATCGGTCGGATTGACGATCGCATGCGAATGCCCCATGCGGACCGGAGCACCGACTGTTCCCTTGAGCAGAGACGTGCGGCCATCGATCGTGAATTCGGCCTCGCCGTCGAAGATGACGAACATTTCCTCGGTTCGATTGTGGAAGTGATGCCCGACACCTCCCTTGGGCGCGGTCATCTGACAGCGGTGCACGAAGTTGAGCAGCGGGATCGCGTTGCGGGGCACGAGCGTCATGCACGCCATGTCGCCCTCGCTGCCATGCGATCGGCTTCGGCGATAGCGACTCGGATCGGTGTGGCCGATGCGTTCAGCCAGCGGGGGAGGCGTCTGGGCACCCGTCGCAATCGCGGCGCCAAGGATCCCGCAAATCAAGATGTACGCGCGCCTGCAGGAACTCATAAAAGGATTGGCGAATGATACCGAAATTGAGCACAGCGGTCTGCCGAATACTTGAGAGCGCGATCCAAATTCTCGTATCTGTAACCGATTACACTGGGTCCGTAAGCGAGTTTGTCGCAGACGCGGCCTACGACGTCGATGCCCTCTTACGGAGTCCGCTGACGCAGTCCACGGAGACCTGCACACTGTTCAGCACGTCGCGCTCGTCGCGTCGTCGTGTTTCGAGGGGTGAAACTATTTCCCGCGATGGCCAATCAGCCCTCGCACTGTCATCAGGCCGAAGCCGATGACGACGTAGTGGAAGTACATCCGCCTCGCTCGTGGGCGGCCTTCCTTCGGCGGCAGAGGTCGGCGGCGGCGTCGGGCCAGAACGGATAGTGAAAGGCGAACCCGCCATCGAGTAAGCGTCCCGGCACGACGCGCCGGCTCTTCAGAATGAGCTCGGTCTCGGTCCGGATGAGCGCGGCGCCGACTTCCAGCATCCATTTCGTCGCAGGCAATCCGACACGCATGCCCAACGCCCTGCGCAGGACGCGCATGAACTCTTCATTTGGGACGGGATGCGGCGCCGCGACGTTGACGATGCCCTCGATCTCGTCATGGGCGATCAGCCACTGCATGGCCCGGATGAAGTCTTCGAAATGAATCCAGGACACGAATTGACGCCCGTTGCCGGCCGCACCTCCAAGCCCGTACCTGGCCAGCGCGACAAGCGTGTCGAAGATGCCCCCGGGGTCGGGGCTCATGGTCATGGCCGAGCGAAGGGCAACCTTCCGCGTCGCGGGCGTCAGCGCTTCGTCGAACGCACGTTCCCATGCCCGTGCGACATCGATGCTGAATTTCCAGGTATCTGGCGCGTGACGCTCTTCGCCACCAATTAGACCCGCCTCGTTATTTGGCGCGTCGTACCGATGCGCGTAAATCGTGGCGGTACTCGCCTGGAGCCAAACGCGAGGAGGATGCGACGCATCGCCGATGGCCGTGCCCACCGCACGCGTCGCGAGGACGCGCGATTCGAGAATCTCCCGTCGATTGGCCGCGGTGTAGCGGCAATTCACGCTGCGGCCTGCGAGATTGATGACGACGTCGCTGCCGTCGATCTCTTTCGACCATGGGCCGGGCGTTCTCCCATCCCAGCGGACGACACGCCAGGGCCGCGCAGACGGGTGACGGCTGAGAACCACCACGTCATGGCCGCGGGCTTGGAACGCCCGCGCGAGGACGGTTCCCACTTGCCCCGACCCTCCAGGGATGACGACCTTCATCGCGACACATCCTTCCGGTCGGCATCGACTGCATCGAGAAAGCGGCTTCGATATTCCGGAGGTGGGACGAGACATCGTTCAACGGGTGGGAACAAGCGATGTCGATTGCGGGCAATCACGTCGTAGATCCGATCGAGCAGGGGAGATGGCAGAAGGCCGAGCAGCGCGGCTAATTTCCAGGGCCCACCGAACGCAGTCAGGACGAACACGGCCGCGCGTCCTTTCGTGAGCCACGCAGACTGCGGCGTCCGGTAGTTCGACACGACGACAAACGTGGACATGTCGGGTTCGGCGCCGAATCGCGATGCGAATCGAGTGGCCGCTGGACTTTGCAGCGAGGCAAAGTGGAACATCCCTGACCGGTCTCGTGCGAGCACGGCTTGCACGATGCGATTGCAGAGCCCGCACGCACCGTCATACAGAAGCAAATGAGGGCCGGCGTCGCGCGGTGGTTGCGGATCGTCGGGGACCATGTTTTAATGGTAAACATGTTTACTGAAAATAGCAAACCGCGGAAAAGAGGCCGTCCGCCGGGGCGGACCGCCGAAGGCGAGGCCACACGGGCCCGTCTCTACGAGATCGCGATCGGGCTCGTCGGCGAGCATGGATACGAGGCAGCAACGCTGCGCGAAGTGGCCGCGCGGGCGGGTGTGAGCCCGGGGCTTCTGTACCGCTATTTCCCCAGTAAGCGATCGGTCGTGCTGGCCCTGTATGACCAGCTTTCCGAGGAGTTCGCGCAGCACGCCGTGGAGATGCCCCGCGGCAAGTGGCGCGACCGGTTCATCCATACACTCGAGCTCAGCCTGCGGGTGATCGGTCCGCATCGCGTCACTTTGCGTGCGCTTGCGCCGGTCATGATCGGCGACACCGAGGAAAGCGTGTTTGCGCGCAGCACGGCATTCTCGCGGTTGCGTGTGCAGACCGCATTTGAGACGGCTGTGGTCGAGGCCACCGACTCACCGAAGAAGCCGCTCGCCGGCGCCCTCGGCCGCCTGCTTTACCTGCTGCACCTCGGGGTCCTCTTGTGGTGGTTGCTCGATCGCACGCCTGGCCAGAGAGCGACCGACGCACTGGTCGCCTCGTTGCGCAAGATCCTTCCATCAGCCTCGCTGGCTCTTCATTTGCGGCCCGTCAAAGTTTTTATTCAATCGGCGGAAGCGCTCTTCGCCGAAGCTCTGTTAAACGACCCGAACGGGAAGGCTCTGGAATCTGACTGACGCGCGGTTGTAAGCTTGCCGCATGAAATACAAACTACTCGCCATTGTCCCCGTTCTTCTCGGCGGCATCGTCACGACGCCGGGACATGCGCAGGCACCAAAGCCCGATCCCGCCGCTCTCGCCAAGACCGGCATTCTCGAGCGGCTTGCCGAGCGCAGCGGCATCTACGGCACGCCGCCAACCGCCAGAGTCCCGGGCTTCATCGCCGACGCGGGCTGGCCGCAGAAGCTGCCCAACAACTGGATCATCGGTGAGGTTGGTGGCCTCTCCGTCGCGCCCGACGATCACATCTGGGTGTACCAACGGCCGCGCAGCCTCACCAACGACGAGGCGGCGCTCACGCCGCCCACTCACAAGGCGCCCGACGGCCGGCCCGTCGACGTGCTCGGCTACCCTCGTCCGTATGGCGTCCTCGGCGACTGTTGCCTGCCGGCTCCGTCTGTTATGGAATTCGACGCGAACGGCAAGCTGCTGCAGGCCTGGGGCGGTCCCGCCGAT
Source organism: Vicinamibacterales bacterium (assembly GCA_963782595.1). GTDB lineage: Bacteria > Acidobacteriota > Vicinamibacteria > Vicinamibacterales > JAMQPK01 > JAMQPK01. The sequence continues at coordinate 470,385 of CAWAKJ010000002.1, forward strand.
CCCGGCAAGTGCCGGATCGAAGACGGCTGCGTCTGGCCCGCCAGAGAGCACGGCATCTTCGTCGATCACAATGGCTTCGTTTACATCGGCGGCAATGGCGGCAACGGCAAACCGAACGGCTCTGCCTGGGCCTCGACTGCCGGGGCCGACGGCATGATTCTGAAGTTCACGAAGGAAGGCAAATTCGTGATGATGATCGGCGGCCCCACCACAGGCGCCGACAGCAACAACAAGGACGGCGGCAAGAATGCCACGCCGTTTTTCTTCCTGCCGGCCGATCTCACGATCGATCCGACGACCAACCGTCTCTATGTATCGGATGGGTATGGGAATCGTCGCGTGGTCATCGTCGATGCAGCGACCGGGAAATACATCGGACATTTCGGGGCCTACGGCAACAACCCGGTCGACGACAAGGCTGCCGCCGCGGCCGGGCCATGGATGAACGACTTCACAAAAGGCAACATGAAGCCGGCGTTCTTCCGCACGCCGGTGCACTGCGTCAAGATCAGTAAGGAAGGCCTCATCTATGTGTGCGATCGCGGCAACAACCGCATACAGGTGTTCAACGGCCGCGATCTCAACCTCGGCAAAGAGTGCGCGAACACGACCGGCGATGCCGGCAAATGTGGATTCGTCAAGGAACAGCAGGTGGCCGTGAAGACCAACGGCCTGCCGGGGTCGGCGGTCTCGATGAACTTCTCGACCGACGCCAAGCAGAGCTGTCTCTACATAGGCGACAACTCCAACATGACGATCTACGTGTTGAACCGGGACACGCTTCAAGAGCTCGGCCGCCTGGGCCGCAGCGGACGCGAGGCCGGCGAGTTTCACTGGCTGCACCAGGTGAGCGTCGATTCGCGCGGGAATATCTACACGGCGGAAGTCGATACGGGGAAGCGGATTCAGAAATTCGTTCGGTATGGCGGCGACGGCTGCAGCGGCACCGGACGGACGACGGTCGGCGGCGTCTTGCAATAGAAGAAAAAAGAAGGGCGGGTCCTGAAATTTCAGAACCCGCCCTGACTTGCGACTTACGACTTCCGACTTTCGCCTTGCGACTAGAACGGCGGCAGCTTGATGCCGAGCATCACTCTCATGTAATTGACGTTGTGCGAGAGATAGTCGTCGATGGCGAGCTCGAGATTCCCGCCAATCGCGTCGAAGCCGTCGTCGCCCTTCCTTGGTCCATCCATGTCGAAAATCGCCCAGCCCTTGTAGCGCCGGTCGCGCAAGAGTTTGAAGACGGCCGGGAAATCGACGCCGCCACCGCCCATGTTGTGATACACGCTCGCCACCTTATGCGACTCCTGCGTCGGCGTCGAAGTGTTGCCTCGGTACTTCGCGTAGGTATCTTTCAGGTGCACCTCGGCGATGCGCGGGAAATAGTCGCTCATGATCTGCACCGCATCCATGCCGCCCAGCGTCAGATGCCCGGTGTCGGTCGTGAGCCACACATATTTGGGATCGGTCAGCTCCATCACGCGGCGCACGTCGCTCTCGCGCTCCATGGGCCCCCAGATATGAGGATGCGGAGCGAGCCTGATGCCCATCGCAATCGTCTGCCGGCCGATCTCGTTAAGGGTGTTGGCGAGTCTCTTCAGTTGATCGTCGCTCGGCCCACCGACGGGCCGGGCGCCCATGTTGCACTTCCAGAGCGTGCAGCCGAACGGCTGGAGAAAATCGCGCGCAAATGCCACGTGATCGGCAATCGTTTTCGGGATCTGATCGGGGTCGATGAAGTTGGTCGACTGTCCCTTCGCGCCGTTGGACACGTCGATCATCGTGAGGCCCGCGTCGTCGAAGAGCTTCTTGAGCGCCAGCGGATTGCTCCGGTACTGCTCGATCTGCTGGGCGTACGGCTCGATGCCCTGCAACCCGAGGGCGGAGACCCGCTTGATGGCCCATTCGATACTGCGTGCGCCGCTCCAGAGCGAGCTGGTGCTGCCGAAGAGAATGTCGGGATTGACGGGATCGAGCGGCTTGTGCGCAACCGCACCCCATGCACTGGATGGGCCGACGAGACTCGCCGCGGCTGCCGCGCCGCCCACGGCCATGGCATACGACATGAAGTCACGCCTGTTGACGCGGCCTTCGGTAAGACGTTGGGACATGGACGCTCTCTTTCTGCTTGAAGTGTTGTGTCGCTTCGCGCGGCGCCTATTGTATTACGATGGCGATGCCCCCGGCTCGTGAAGCTGTGCCCCGATATCGTTTCAGCGAATTCATCCTGTCCCCGCGACGCCGCGTGCTCACCCGCAACGGGCAGGAGGAGCCGCTCATCCCCCGGTATTTCGATTTGCTCGTCTTTCTCATCGAACGGCGCAGCGAAGCGGTACATCGCCGCGACATCTTCGATCGGATCTGGAGCGATGTCGTCGTCTCGGACAGCGCGCTGAGCCAGGCCATCCGGACAATCCGCCGGGTGCTCGGCGATGATTCGCGAGAGCCGCGCTACGTTCGCACGGTTTCCCGGCACGGTTACCGGTTCGTCTTCCCGGACGTGGTCGAGGAAGATGACGAAGGGGCGTGGCCGAGCGCGGGAATGAGGCCTCCCGATCGCGTGATCCCGGCCGAGGTACCCTCCGAGCCGTACGAGGTCCTCCTGCACCGTATCACTCGGGTCGCGGCCAGTGCGACCGAGGAAGAAGAGCAGCGCGAGGCGGCGGAGTTGCTGCACGCCCTTGGCACGTCCGAGGCGTTGCGTGTCCTTGGCACTCGTCCTCGCCACACGTTCGCGCGTGCGCTGCTGCGCGACACCCGTTGGGATGCGGCGGAAGCCGGCGACGTCCCGATTTTCGGCGCGCCCGCACCTCTCGCCACAGCGCGCGAGCTGGTGAGCCTGCGGCTGCGCCGCGCTGCCGCAGTTGCTGCGGCACGATGGACCAGCGCGTCGATCGGGGGTGGCCTTGCGGGCGTCGTTGGCGGCGCCACGGGCGGTTTGATCCTCACCGCCGCACCTGGGAGCGCGGCCTCACTCGCCATTGTTCCGGTGCTCGCTGTCATCGGAGGTTGCTGTGGCGCTGCCGGCGGCGCTGGTGTCGGCGCGGGGTTGGCGGTAGCGGAGTCGAGTGTGCGATCCCGGCGCGCCATTGCGTTGATGTGTGGCGCCGCGTTGGGCGGCGGCATTGCCGGCTTCGTTGCGCAATGGCTCAGTCGGTGGAGTCTGGCCGCACTTGTCGGAGTGAACATGGACATCGGGGGCGGCCTGGAGGGCCTCGCGATCGGCAGCGCGGCAGGAGTAGGCTACAGCGTCGCCACGGCACATTCCGAGGGTGGGCTCGCCGCGCCGCGCGGCCGACAACGGCTCAGCGCCGCGGCGGCGATCGCCGCATCCTGCGGATTGTCGGCGCTGGCCCTTGCCCTGGCCGGGCGGCCGCTGGTTGGCGGCACCATTCACCTTCTCGCCCAAGCGTCGGCAGGATCGCAAGCGACTTTGACATCTCTCGGCCGGTTGATAGGTGAAACAGATTTTGGCCTGATGACTGCCGCCCTGATTGCGACCGGCGAAGGTGCGCTCTTTGGTCTGGGCCTGGCCCTCGGGCTGACCCGCCGTCCATAATTGGTGGCCCATGAAATCCGATTCCGTCCGCCAGACGTTTACCGCGGCGCTGGACGCGCTGGTCGGCGAAATCAAGAAGGATCGTTCCATTCTGGCCGTCGTGCTCTGCGGCAGCCTCTCTCACGACACCGTCTGGGCAAAGTCGGATATCGATCTCGTGCTGGTGACCATCGACGACAAGAAGCTCGAGTGTACCGATGTCGCGCTGAATGCGGATGGCGTGAACGTTCACGCGTTTCTGATGCCGCGGACCGAGTTTCGGAAGACCGTCGAAGGTTCTGAAAACAATTCCTTCTTCCATGCGTTCCTCGCGAAGGGCCGGCTCCTCTATACGCACGATCGGACGATTGAAGACCTGTGTGCGAGACTCAACCAGATCGGTGAGCGCGACACAGAAGTGCAGCTGCTGCGGGCCGCGACGTCGGCCCTGCCGCCGATGTACAAGGCGCACAAGTGGCTCACCACCAGAGGCGATCTCGACTACACGGCCCTGTGGATTCTGTACACCGCTACGCCGCTCGCGCGCATCGAGGTCCTCAGCCGCCGTTTGATTGCCGATCGGGAAGTACTTCCGCAGGCGATGACGCTGAACCCGTCGTTCTTCAAAACCGTCTATGCCGATCTCATCAATACCAGGAAGACGGCGAGCAGCGTGCAGGCGGCCCTCGATGCCATTGACGCGTACGTGTCGGACCGCGCCCCGGCGCTGTTCGCGCTCGTCATCGACTATCTGCGCGAGGTGGGCGACGCACGCTCGAGCAATGAGATCGAGACCTACTTCAAACGGAACTTCGACGTCGAGGGCGTGACGATTGCCTGCGAGTACCTTGCGGATCAGGGCATCATCGGCAAGGCGGCAACGCCGGTTCGCCTGACCAAGAAGAGCAACGTCGACGTGCAGGAGCTGGCATTCTTCTACACCTCCAACGCTCATGACGCCTAGTGCTGCGGCGAAGCGGAACGGCAAGAAGACGCCGAAAGCCACGCGGACGACGATCGCGGTGCAGGGTGCGCGCGTCCACAACCTGAAGAACATCACGCTCGAGATCCCGCGCGACAGTCTCGTTGTGGTAACCGGCCTCTCAGGGTCGGGCAAGTCGAGCCTGGCGTTCGACACGATCTACGCAGAAGGCCAGCGCCGATACATGGAGTCGCTGTCGAGCTACGCGAAGCGGTTCATGGCACACGTCTCGAAGCCGGACGTCGATTTCGTGTTCGGCCTGTCGCCGGTGATCTCGATCGAGCAGAAGACGCTCACGAGTAACCCGCGTTCGACCGTCGGCACGATGACGGATATTTCGAGCTATCTGAATCTGCTGTTCGCCACCATCGGTCAGCCGCACTGTCCCAGGACGGGCGAGTCCGCGCCGAGCCGATCGGCAAGCCAGATTCTCGAGGCGATCCTCTCGCTGCCGGCTGGTGCGGAGATCGAGCTTCGGGCGCCGGTGTTCAAGGTATACGGCGAAGATCTGGACTTCGTCTTCACTGAGCTTCGCAAGAAGGGATGCCGCCGGCTCATCATCGACGGCAAGCTGGTGGATATTTCAGCCGACGTAGACCTCGACGAATCCACGGTCAAGAACATGGACGCCGTCGTCGACCGATTCGTCGTCGACCGAAAGCACGAGAAGGCAATCAAAGCGGGGATCGCGAGCACGCTGCTCGTCGGCGACGGCCTGATGCAGGTCCATGTCGTCAAGGGCGCGACCAGAGCGCAAGCGGAGCGTTTCTACGAGGGGCTCTGCAGCAAGACGCACCACCTGGTCTACGGAGAGATCGGTCCCGTGTACTTCGTTTTCAACAACCCCGAAAGTGCGTGCCAGACGTGCGGTGGTCTGGGCGTTGACAAGCTCACGCACCCGGATCTGCTGATCCCCGATCCCAAACGGAGTATCCGCGGTGGCTGCTTCGTGCGCGAAGCGTTCAAGTACAACCCGGACACGTGGGACGGCCGGATGATGTACAGCCTGTCCAAGGCGTGTGAATTTTCGCTCGACGTGCCCTGGACCGACCTGACGGATGCGGCGCGACAGTCCATCCTGTACGGAATCGACCCGAGGAAGATCGTCCTGACGTCGCCGCCCGAGGCCAAGGTCAAACGCGACGATCAGGAAGGCAAGGAGATCGGCTTCAACGGAATCGCGCGACGGATCGAACGCTGGTATCGCCGATACCGGCAGCGCGGCGAGGCGAATTCGAGTATGGAAGCCTGGCTCGACAAGGTCATGGTCGAGCATTCCTGCCCCGATTGTCGCGGTGCGCGGGTTCGCGCGACCAGGTTGCTGTTCACGATCAACGGTAAAACGATTCACGAGATCGGCCAGCTCAATTTCGACGAACTGCACGCGTTCCTTGGGACCGTCAAGCCGGCCGGCCGTGGCGCCGACGCGGGGAAGCAAGTGCTGAAAGAGATTCGAACCCGCGTCGAGTTGCTCCTGGGCATCGGGCTGGACTACCTCAACTTCAACCGTCGGTCGGGCACGTTGTCTGGTGGCGAGTCGCAGCGCATCCGGTTGTCTACGCAGATCGGGTCTGGATTGATGGGCATGTTGTACGTGCTGGACGAGCCGAGCATCGGTCTCCATCCGAAGGACAACGTCAAGATGATCGCCACGCTCGAGAGCCTGCGCGACATCGGGAACACGCTCATCGTCGTCGAGCACGACGAAGACACCATCCGTGCGGCCGATCACATCGTCGAGATGGGGCCCGGCCCGGGCGTGCACGGCGGTACCGTCGTCGTCCAGGGTTCGTTCGACGCCGTGCTCGCGTGCAAGACGTCGCCCACAGGGCAGTTCCTGTCTGGCAAGCGCGCGATCGCAATGCCGAAACAGCGCCGCAAGGGGAACGGGAAGACGCTGACGGTGCGCGGCGCCAGGGAAAACAATCTGAAGTCGATTGACGTCAGGTTCCCGCTCGGCAGCCTCGTCGCCATCACGGGCGCCTCCGGATCAGGGAAGAGCACGCTCGTGAACGAGATCCTCTACAAGGCGTTGTGGAAGCGGCTCGTGGACACGCGCACGCTGCCAGGCGACCACGACGCTGTCGACGGCCTCGAGCACGTGCACAAGGTCGTCAACATCGATCAATCGCCGATCGGCCGGAACAGCCGATCGAATCCTGCCACTTACATCGGCTTTTACGACACGATTCGCGACTTGTTCGCGCAGGCGCCGTTATCGGTCGAGCGCGACTACAAACCGGGTCGATTCAGCTTCAACGTCAAGGGCGGCCGGTGCGAGGAGTGCCAGGGCGAAGGCGCCATTGCGACCCAGCTCTATTTCATGCCCGACGTCGAGGTGACCTGTGGCGTGTGCAAGGGGGCGAGGTTCAACAGCGAAACGCTGGAAGTGACGCTTCGCGGCAAGACGATTGACGATGTGCTGAACATGTCGGTTGAAGAAGGCGTGAGCTTCTTTGCCAACGAGCCGGCAGTGAGCCGGAAGATCCAGGTGCTGGCCGACCTCGGGCTGGGCTACCTCACGCTCGGGCAGTCCGCGACGACGCTTTCCGGAGGCGAGGCGCAGCGGATCAAGATCGCCACCGAACTGAGCACGCTGCAGCGCTCGAAGCACACGCTGTACATCCTGGACGAGCCGACGACCGGTCTGCACCTGGCCGATGTGGAGCGCCTGCTCGGAGCGTTGAACCGGCTCGTCGATGCGGGCCACACCGTGCTTCTCATCGAGCATCATCTCGACGTGATCAAGACCGCCGACCATGTGATCGACCTCGGCCCCGAGGGCGGCCACGCCGGCGGCCGGATAGTGGCCACCGGCACGCCCGAGGTCATCGCCGCCAGTAAGACGTCGCACACGGGCAGGTTCCTCAAGGCGCACCTACGTACGTAGGGCGGGTCTTGAACTGCAAGACCCGCCTTACTGCCTTCAAGACCCGCCCTCCTTGCGATTCTCATCGACATCTCACTCAATGCTCACAACTCGCTGAAGACTTCCGCTCCTCGACCACCGATGCTTCTCATGGAGGACATCGATGGAGACGCTCACGCCCACTATTGCCTGTCATCACGCCAGCATCCACATCACCACCGTGCAGCCGACCGAGTTCATCGACCTGACGGACCGGCTCGAACGGTTCGTAGCCGAAGCGGGCTTGTGGTCCGGCATTCTCAACGTCCAGACGCTTCACACGACGACAGCGATCGTTGTCAACGAACACGAGCCGCTGCTGTTGACCGACTTTCAGGCCCTTCTCGAGGCTGCCGCGCCGGGTGAAGGCCGATACCGGCACGACGACCCGACCACGCGCACAGTGAACGTGACAGAGGGTGAGCGTCCCAACGGACATGCCCATTGTCGTGCGTTGCTGCTGCCGTCTTCGGCCTGCCTTAACGTGACGAAAGGGCGGCTGCTGCTCGGACGATGGCAGCGGGTATTCCTCGTGGAACTGGATGGTCCGCGCGAGCGCGACATTTCTGTGCTCGTGCTCGGAGAGGGCGGGCAATGAGGGTCAAGATGATCCTGCCGGCACTGACGGAGGCCACGAGTCCGTTCTGGCGTCCGATCAAGTACTCGCTGTTCCCGCCGCTCGGCCTTGCCACGTTGGCCGCGTACCTCGGAGATGACGCCACCGTGGAGATTCGGGACGAGCACGTGGAGGTGCTCGATCTGAACGACTCTCCAGACCTCGTCGTCATTCAGGTCTACATCACCTCTGCGCATCGTGCCTATCGCATTGCCGATCACTACCGCGCCCGCGGAGCGTTCGTGGTACTTGGCGGACTGCACGTGACGTCGCTGCCAGAAGAAGCCGCCTTGCACGCGGATGCGATCTTCCTCGGACCCGGCGAGGACACATGGCCGCAGTTCCTGACCGATTTCAGAGCCGGTTCCCCGAAACGCGTGTATCAGTCAACGCTGCGCACGCTGGCCGATCTTCCGCCGATTCGCCGGGATCTGATCAAGCGACAGCTCTATCTCGTCCCGAATTCCATTGTCGTCTCGCGCGGCTGCCCGCACGTGTGCGACTTCTGCTACAAGGATGCGTTCTTCGAAGGCGGACGCTCCTTCTATACCCAGACGGTCGACGCGGCGCTCGCCGAAATCGAGCGGCTGCCGGGCCGGCACTTGTACTTCCTGGATGATCACCTCTTCGGCGATCGCCGCTTCGCGGCGGCACTGTTCGATGGCATGAAGGGGATGGGGCGCCTCTGGCAAGCCGCCGGAACCGTGAACGCCGTGCTTGCGCCCGGTCTTCTCGAGCGTGCGGTGCAGGCGGGACTCCGAAGCCTCTTCGTCGGATTCGAGACGCTCAACCCTGACAATCTGATCGAGCAGCACAAGTACCAGAACATGCGGCGCGACTACTCAGGGGCGATTCGCCGCCTGCACGACGCCGGGGTCATGATCAACGGGAGCTTCGTCTTCGGTATGGATGGCGACGACGCGTCGGTGTTCGCGCGCACCGTCGAGTGGGCCATCGAGCAAGGCATCGAGACGGCCACGTTTCACATCCTCACTCCGTACCCCGGCACAGCGCTCTACAAACGCATATCAGACCAGGGCCGGATCACGATTCAGGACTGGGATTTCTACGATACCCGCCACGCCGTCTTCCGCCCGGCGCGCATGACGGCATCGGAGCTCGAACACGGTTACCACTGGGCCTACCGCGAGTTCTACAAGTGGACGTCGATCGTGCGCGGCGCATCCGCTCACCGAGATCTGGTGGCCGGACTGCGCCATCTGGGATACTCGGCGGGATGGAAGAAATTCGAGCCGCTCTGGGATTGTGTCATTCGCGCCAAGCGCGCGGGTGCGATGCTGCCCGTTCTCGAGACGATTCTGAGTGAGTTTGGGAGGCGCGGTCCGGTGGATGAATTTGTCCGGCGCCGCCGTGTCACCTGCTCTGGGCCTTGCGCTTCGCCCGCGCCTTGACCCACGACGCATAGTCCTTTGGGACATCGAGCTTCTTGAGCGCGTACCATGCGGCGATTATCTCGGCACGCGTCGCCTTTTTATCAGCGGCCAGGAAATCAGCGACGAAGTTGTTGTAGCGACCTATAGGGATCCTCTCGAATCGCTGTATCTTGTTTAGGACAATGTACTGCCGGACGAGATCGCCGTACGTGGGGCGCGCGCCGCTCGTGATCTGTTCTTCTCGCCAGCGGTTCAGGCGATACCAGACTCCGGACTTCTTGCGCACAGCTGGCGCCATCCGATGGCCCTGTTCGATGATGAAGTCCTTCGTCTCACGGTTGCTCGTGTAGTTCTCGATCCTGAGCTTCAGGTGGAGGCCACGTTCAACGTCCTTCGGACCCGTCCTGCGCAATGAACGCTTCGTGGGCAATGCAGCATTGCCCGTGCGCAGGAACACCAAAATGGCCCTTTCGAGTTCGTCCTTTCGCAGCTTCGTCGCGGCGGGGATACCGATGCTCTCGGCGAAGTCCTTCAGTTGCTCGCGATACCAATAGCCGTTCTCGAACTCGCGCACTGTCATCGTCGGAGAGAGGACGCTGGCCATGCTGCGACAGCTTACCTCGTTCGGCGACGCCGTCCGAGACCGTTGGCTTCTCCGCTCACCAGTCACGGGATCGCCACGATCGATTCCGCGTACTAACTGGCGCTGATGGCGATGGCAAACAGTCTCGCGTGATCGAGCTTTGTGTCGCGCGCCGGGGACATTTGCGATCGCGGCGGCGGTCAAGCGAGCAGTGTGGGAGCGTGACGGCGGACGATGCGCATTCAAGGGCCGGCAAGGGCAGTGCGGCGAACGGGGTTTTCTCGAGTACCACCACGTGGTGCCATTCGCAGCGGGCGGCCAAACATCGCCGGCGAATATTGAACTGCGGTACCGATCGCACAACGGGTACGAAGCCGACCAGTACTTTCGCGGAGCGCCCCTGCTGCGAGAGCGCCAGATGGTTTACGGAGTGCAGCCGTAACTCGTTCCAGAACGAGTCGCGGTTGCAGCCGCGCCACCTCACCGATCGGCGCGATTTCTCAGCGCACGATCGCGGTCAACCACACGTACCGCTGTTGTCCGCGCCCCAATTGAGCGACGGATGGTACGGCGAGGAGCACGCACTTCGCGCGCGTCCTCGTGAGCCGTGCGCTGGATGGGCGCGGATCTTGAACGTGATTCGTATCGTCCGCCGCGTGCGAAAGGAGCGATCGTGACAGTCGTCAATCACACAGAGTTCGTCAAACCGGCCGAAATCACGTCCGACAAGGCCGCGCCGCACATGACCACGCGCCAGCTGGGGGAGCATTCGTGGGTCGTCATCTTCCTGGCCGGCGACGAAGTGTTTTCAGGCCTGACACGATGGGCGCGAGAACATCAGATCAGCACCGGTCATTTCACAGGGATTGGTGCCTGGAGCTCGGCGGTTCTTGGCTACTACGACCTCGAGAAAAAAGCGTACCGCAGGAACATGGTCGGCGAGCAGGTCGAGCTCCTTTCACTTATCGGCGACCTGGCCGTCAATAACGGCCGCACGGTCGTACATGCGCATGCCGTTGTGGGCATGTCTGATGGTTCGGTACGTGGCGGTCATCTTCTCGAGGCATATGCGTCGCCGACGACGGAGATTTTCGTGACGACATCGTGGGTGACGGTCTTCAAGCAATTTGATGCAAAGTCTGGATTGGATCTGCTGCTCCCGACAAACGGGAAAAAGAGTGAGCCGCGATGAGTTCTACTTTCTGATACAGCCGGATCGGGCAAATCTTGACAGGCTAAGGCTTTCCGCCCGATCATCGGCCAAGCGATGCAGCTCTCTCGACGAGGCCAACCCGCGCCGCTGGGCGTGCTGTTCGATTCTTCTCTCGACGGCGGCGTCGACCAGATTCTGGCGCTCGCGATGCTGTTCGGCTTCGCGGCAACGCAGCAGATCCGCGTGCCTTCGGCCAGCACGAGCCGTTTCAACCTGAAAAATGCCGCCTTCCTGGATCTGGTTGCGCGCTTCTTCGCCGCCGAACTGGCGGGCGACTTCGTCCAGAACAGAATCCCGCTGCCGATAGGCATGTATTCGTCCGGCAAACAGACGGATGCGGTACCACCGATGGTATCGGCCGTCCTCGCCAGAGTTGGTGCTGATGGTGCGCCAGCCTATCCTCGCGGAATCGAAAAACTGAACGATACCGCCGATCCGGTGGCGCTGATACGAAACGCGCTCAGCGGGTATGCCGATGGAAACGCCGCGCTCGTGCTCGCCGGTTCCCCCGCGAATCTTCTGTCGCTCATGGCCAACCCGGATGGGAAGAATTGGGCCGGCAGGAAGCCGCGCGTATTGAGCATTGCCGGCGGACAGTTCGACGGGAATGTCGTCGATCCGGTCATCAAGGCCGATATCGCGGGTTACCGGAAGCTCCTGGCTGAATGGCCCACCCGCATCGTCATGGCGGGCTCGGAGCTGAGCGACACGCTGCCGTTTCCCGGCAGCAGCCTCGAGGCGATTGCCGCGTGGGCGCCGAATCATCCGGTCGTCGACGCCTATCGCGCATTCAAGTCGATGCCCTACGACGCACCGTCGCAGGCGCTCGCGGCGGTGCTGTATGCCGTAAAGCCGGAGGACAACTACTTCGACCTTTCGGAACCCGGCACGATCAGCATTCTTGACAATGGTCGAACGCGATTCACGCCGGCGCCCGGGGGCAGACATCATTATTTAATCGTCCGGCCCGATCAGAAGGAGCGCGTGCTGGAGACGTACGTGAAGTTGATCACGACTCAGCCACCGCCGCCCCCGGCGCGCGGGCGCAGAGGCGGCCAACAACAACAGCAACAGCAGCAACAACAGCCTCCCGCGCGAGGCCGCGGTGCCGCCGGCGTGGCGCCACTCGCACTGCTGGGCGCGATCGCGGCGACCATGATGCTCGGGGTGCCCGCGCGTATCAGCGGGCAGGGCGACGAGTTCGACACCGACGGTACGCCCGGTGCTGACGCAGACGTGCGCGACGTGTCATAACGAGAAGCGCGTCGCAGGCGGCATGAGCGTGACCGACTTGACGTCGGCGGATTCGCTGACTCAGCAGCGCGACGTCTGGGACGCGATTCTTGCGTCGCCTGCGCACCGGCGACATGCCGCCGGCTGGCGCGCCGCGACCGGATGCCGCGCGGATGAGCGCGATGACGGCTTACATCGAGCGCGCGTTCGACCGCGCCGATGCCTCGGCGAAACCCGATCCCGGACGGATGACGGCGCACCGGCTGAATCGCAACGAGTACACCAACACGATTCGCGATCTGCTTGGCGTCCACTTCCGCGCCGAGCAGAGATTTCCCCGCAGACGACTCCAGCGACGGCTTCGACAACATCGGCGATGTGCTCACCGTGTCGCCGCTGCTGATGGAGCGCTACCTGGCGGCCGCCGAGCGCATCGCGCGTTGGGCGATCTCTACCGAGATTCCGGCCAAGCCGCTCGAGATCGGCTATCTCGCCCGCGAGAACAGGATTCGCCGGCTCGATCGCAGCACCATCGAAGCCGAGCACCGCGTCGAGTTCGCCGGCGAGTACATCGTCCGCTTCGGCCTCCCCGGCGAGCGTCCGCCCATCGAGGGCCTCGATGCGGCGCCGGTGACGCTCGGCTTCTGGATGGACGGCAAACTGCTCGCGACCCAGATCGGTCGAGACGAAGCCGTCGGGTCTCGTCTACTTCAATCCGTACTCCGAAGAAGAATTCACGGTTGAACCTGCCCGAAGGCGATCACGTATTCCGCGCCGGGTTCATCGACGACGGGTTCGTGAGAATGCTGACCGAGCGCGACGCATACAGGCGGCAGGTCAACAAGTTCCTCGAGTCGATCATCTTCATCGGTCCCTTTGAACCAGCGAAAGAGAAGGAGAGCCGGAAGAAGATCCTCACCTGCAACCCGGACTCGGGCCGCGCGTGCGTCGAGAACGATCCTGACCAATCTGGCCCGGCGCGCCTACCGCCGGCCGCCGACGCGTCGCGAGATCGACGCGCTCGTCCGCTTCGTCGACACGGCCGCGGCGCGCGGTCAGTCTGCCGAGCAGGGCCTGCAGCTCGCCATCCAGGCGATGCTGGTCTCGCCCAACTTCCTGTTCCGCATCGAGCGCGATCCCGACCCGCGCGATCCCGCGCCGTGCACGAGGTGTCGCCGTTCGAGCTGGCCTCGCGGGTCAGCTACTTCCTGTGGAGCTCGATGCCCGACGACGAGCTGATGGCGCTCGCCGAGTCTGGCAGGCTGCGCGACCCGCGCGTGCTCGAGGCGCAGGTCGATCGGATGCTTGCCGACCCGCGCTCCGCGGCGTTTGCCGCGAACTTCGCCGGCCAGTGGCTCGAGACGCGCAACCTCGACGTCGTCAAGCCGGATCCGGACAAGTTCAAGGAGTGGAATCCCGAGCTGCGCGACGCGATGAAGACCGAGACGACGATGTTCTTCGAGCACGTGCTGCGCGAGAACCGTCCGGTGACCGATTTCCTGAACGCGAACTACACGTTCCTCAACGAGCGCCTCGCGACGCACTACGGCATCGGCGGTGTGACCGGTTCGGAGTTCCGCCGCGTCGATCTGACGACCGATCGCCGCGGCGGCGTGCTGAGCCAGGCGGGCGTGCTGACCGTTTCGAGCTATCCGACGCGCACATCCCGGTCATTCGCGGCAAGTACGTGCTGCAGAATATCCTCGGCATCCCACCCGCGCCGCCGCCGGCCGACGTGCCTGCACTCGAAGAGTCCGCCGGGGCAGAGGCGAAGTCGATGCGCGAGCAGCTCGAGGTGCACCGCCGCAATCCCGACCTGCGCGGCCTGCCATCGCAACATGGACCCGCTCGGCTTCGGCCTCGAGAACTACGACGCTATCGGCCGGTGGCGCGATGTGGACGGCGCAGTTCCCGGTCGACGCGAGCGGCACGCTGCCGGACGGCCAGCGCTTCACCACGGCCGGGGAGATGCGGGCGCTCCTGGTCTCGCAATTGCCGCAGTTTTCGCGCACTTTGACGGAGAAGATGCTGACCTACGCGCTGCGACGCGGCCTCAAGCCGTACGACCGGCGGACGGTCGACAGCATTCATCGCGCCGTGGCAGCCGACGGGTACCGTTTCCGGACGACTGGTTCATCAGATCGTCAGAAGCTTGCCATTTCAAGCGCCGCAGGGGCGAAGATGTTGCTGGAGGGCCACGCTGATGTTCATCACACGCCGCACGCTTCCACGACGAACGTTCCTGCGCGGAATGGGGACTGCCGTCGCGCTGCCGTTTCTCGACGCGATGACGCCGGCGCTCGCCAAGCCGCAGGCCGGCAAAGCGCCCGTGCGCATGGCGTTCGTCTACGTGCCGAACGGGATGGACATGCGGCACTGGAACCTGAACTACGAGGGCAAGCTCGGCGAGCTGCCGCAGACGCTGACAGCCGCTCGAGCCGCACAAGAACGACATCCTCCTGCTCGGCAACCTGACGCACAACACCGGGCGCGCGCTGCTCGACGGCGCCGGCGACCACGGCCGCTGCTGCGGTTCGTATCTCACCGGCGTGCAGGTGAAGAAGACGGTCAGCGACATCAAGGCGAGCGTGTCGTGCGACCAGCTGGTGGCCAATCAGATCGGCAAGCAGACGCGGTTTGCGTCGCTCGAAGTCGGGCTCGAAGACGCGCGTCAGGCCGGCGACTGCGACTCCGGCTATTCGTGCGCGTACACCAACAACCTGGCGTGGCGCAGCGAGACGCAGCCGCTGCCGCCGATCCTCGATCCGCGCGCGCTGTTCGAGCGGCTGTTCGGCGACGGCGCGGAGCTCACGCCCGAGGCGCGCGCGCAGCGGCGGATCAACCGGCGCAGCATTCTCGACTTCGTCACGGACGATACGCGCGCGCTGCACGGCAACCTCGGTCCGACCGATCAGCGCAAGCTCGACGAGTATCTGAGCTCGATTCGCCAGATCGAAGAGCAGCTGAAGCGCGCCGAGCAGGAGAACGCGCAGGTCGATCCGGGCATGGAGAAGCCGTACGGCATCCCCAGCGACTTCGCCGAGCACTTCAGGCTGATGACCGACATGATCACGGTCGCCTTCCAGGCCGACCTGACGCGCGTGGTCACGTTCCTCGTGACGCGCGAGGGCACGTCACGCGCCTATCGCGAGATCGGCATTCCCGACGGCCATCATCCGCTCACGCACCACCGGAACATCGTGCGAGCAGATGGACAAGGTTGCGAAGATCAACCACTACCAGATGGAGCAGTTCGCGAAGTGGGTCGCGCAAGCTGAAGGCGGCGCAGGAAGGCAACGGCTCGCTGCTCGACAACTCGATGATCGTGTACGGCGCCGGGCTCGCCGACGGCAACCAGCACACGCACCACGATCTGCCGACGCTCATCGCCGGTCAGGCGGCGGCAACTTCATCAAGACCGGCCGCCGCGTCGTCTATCGGAAGGAAACGCCGATGTGCAATCTGTTCCTGACGATGATGGACCGGATGGGCACGCGGATGGATCACTTCGGCGACGCGACCGGTCATCTGAACGGCCTGGATCTCACATAGCCACGTAGTTTGTGTAGGGCGGGTCTTGCAGTTCAAGACCCGCCCTACTTCCAACCCCAGACCTCCACGCTCGTACGCGCCGCGACAACAGTGAGGACGCGATGGCCACACAGACCGTCGAGTTTCAGTATCTTACCGGCCTGAACCGTCGGATCTTTCGCAACGCCCGGTTGCGCGGCAGTTGGAGTGCCAGCGGGCGCTACACCACCGATTGGACGGAGTCGCCGATGCAGGAGGGTCTCGGCGAAGACGGCTGCCCGGTGTTTAGCGCGTCGATTGCCCTCGACCTCGCCGACCAACACAGCACCTTCCGCTGGGGCGTCGTACTGGATGGCCCGCAGGGCAGCAACTTCTGGGGCATCCCAACCGAGGTGCCAGACGTCGATTCCGTCGAACGGTACCGGGAGTTTCGACTTACGGGCGGTGCGACGCAGGTCGAACGCTACTACTTCACACACGGCCGCCGGCTTGGCGCGAACAAACATGTCGCGCCGGGCAACCCGGTTCCCGGCCTGCGGTTTTCTGTGTGGGCGCCAAACGCGCAAAGCGTCGACGTCGTCTTCGGCGACCCCGCGCGTGGCTACATCGCCGACAACGGCACTGGGATCGATGTAGCCCAACCGGTGGTCTCGCTCGCGCGGACCACGGGTGGCATGTGGGAAGGTGGACCGCAGGGCACCTTCGAGGCTTTCAAGAGTCTTCCCTACATGTATCGCATCGTGAATGCTCAGGGACAAACGGTGTACCGCACCGACATCTTCTCGCGCAGCCAGATCGGACGGGGTGCGACCAATCCGAATGCGAACGCGTGGCCGGGTACGGTCGAGACGCTGGACGGAACCGTCAGCTGCAGCGTGGTGATTGATCCCGATGTCGTGCGCCGGGGATTTGCGTCCACGCCGGCGAATGCCCAGCCCGACCTGATCCCGGCCGAGGAATTCTGGTCAACAGAGTTCACGTCGGGCCTGCCGGTCCCGATGCGGGTTGCCGATCTCGTCATTTACGAGCTGCACGTCGGCTCGCTCGGATTCGGCAAGGCCACGCCAGGCGACTTGAGCGATGCGATCGCGTTCCTCGACCACCTTGTCGATCTCGGCGTGAACGCCGTCGAGCTGCTGCCGATGGCCGAATTCTCCGGCAACATGAGCTGGGGCTACGGCGACACGCATCACTTCTGCATCGAGTCGAGTGCAGGCGGGCGCGACAAGTACCGCCACTTCGTGCGCGAGTGTCACCGTCGCGGGATCGCCGTCATCCAGGACGTCGTGTACAACCACTACGATCCGAATGCTGACCGCGCCCAGTGGGAATACGACTCGACGGCGCCCGAGCAGAACATTTATTACTGGTACGAGGGGCGACGATCGGATTACGCATCGGCCAACGGCGGCTATCTGGACAACGAGTCTTCGGGATTCGCGCCGCGATTCTGGGAAGAAGTCGTCCGACAGCAATTCATCAGCAGCGCCGCGTTCCTGATAGAAGACATGCACGTCGACGGCCTTCGGGTCGATTTGACGCAGGCCATCCATCGCGACAACCGGCTTCACGCCAACGGCCGCACGATCGGCAGCGCGAACGTGTTCGGGCAGAAACTGCTGCGCGAGTGGAGCCGGACACTGCACATGATCCGGCCGACGGCCATGCTCATCGCCGAAGACCATACGGGATGGGACGCGGTGACGAAACCGCCCGCGCAGGGAGGCCTTGGATTCGACGTGACCTGGGAGGTCGCTTTCTACCACAGCCTGGTCGGCGATTCGATCATGGCAGGGGACCAGGCGCACCTGCTGAAGAGGGCAGGATTCGGGTCGAACGAGCCGCTCCGGATGGATTCGTTCTCGGGAGCCCTGTATGCCAGCCGCTTCAATCGCGTGGTCTTCCACGAATCCCACGACGAAGCCGGAAACGCCGGCGGCACGGCGCGGACGATCGTGGTGGCCGTCAACGATGCGCCGCTCTTCGCCGCCACGCGCACGTGGGCCGAGGCCCGATCGCGCGTCTGTTGCGGATTGTCGCTGCTCTCGGCAGGCACGCCGATGTTCTTCATGGGCGAAGAGATTGGCGCCGCCCGTCGGTACACGTACAACAATTTCATGGCGGCGCGCGAAGACATCATCAGCGAGCGGAATGGCAACGGGCGCGCGGTGTTCCGGTTCTACCAGGATCTCATCACGCTCGTCCGCCGGCTTCGCTCGATTCGCACCCAGAACATCGACATCGTCCATCAGTCGAATGCGAACCGCGTCGTGGCATTCAAGCGGTGGACCGGGGATGAGGAGGTGCTCGTGGCTGCCAGTTTGAATGACGCGGCGTTTGCAGACGGCTACCTTCTCGAAAAGGATGAGCTGGCGATCCCGAACGCCGGGTGGAAGGAGATCTTCAACAGCGACAGCGCGAGGTACGGCGGTCGAAACATCGGTAATTCGGGTGCGGTGGTTGGCTCGAATGGTGGTCGTCTGAATGTCGTGATTCCCTCTGCCGGCTTCGTCGTGTTCGCGAAGCAATAACGAGAATGCAAAGACGCTGATGGAACCTTTGTCGAGGCGCGACTACAACAGGCAGTTATGGGTTCAGGCCGCTGCCGGCCTGCGCTGGACAGCACACCTCACGTCGGTCGCTGTCGCGCTTGCCACCGGTGCGATTCGATACGTCATCAGCGGCAGATCGTTCGAGTCGGAGTGGCCCTTGAACATCGCCTTACCAATCGCGACCTTCGGTGTCATCGAGCTTGCGATCTTCTGTTTCAGACGAATGTTCGCCGCGCCTCACGAGTTGTACGAACAACAACTCGAGAAGAACAGCGATCGGGAAGCCGAGATCGTCGCCCTTCGAAGGCAGTTACTGAAACTCCCGACGCCTCGGTTGGTGCTGACCTATGCCGTCGAGTCCTTGAAAGGCTTCGAAGATGAAGTGTCGAATCCCCAGATCCTCCTGCACAACGAGGGCGACACTGCGGCGGTCGAGGTACATATTGACGGACTGCAGCTGACTCCAGTGATCAAGGTCATATTCACGCCTCTGCAGCGCATCGGTGCTCAGGAAACGGCTGTGGTTGCACTAAGAGTCGAAATCAGGACCGACAGCGGCGGGTGGGAGCTCAACCACAACGACAAACACTTTGGCCTGGCCATTCAACGGGCCCACGTCGAACTGACACATCGCAACGTCAAGACAGAACACGGTTCACGGCGCTGGCCGATGGCGCTTCGATACTACGACGCGGCTGGCGCGTCCTACATGCAGAACTACGATCTGATGCTGGACGTGCCGACCATGAAGGCATGGACAGTGTTCGTTCCGCCTCCGGCGAAGCCATAGCTCTGGACACTCCGAGTGAGCAACGAGGTACCGCTATGACACCACGACTATTATGGTCAGAAACGCTGCTGCTTCTTTGCATGATCGGGTCGCAGAGTACGTTTGCCCAGCAGCCCTCGACGGCGCCGGATTCAGCGCCGCGCGGCGGCGGTGGAAGAGGAGGGCCGCCGGTCGTCGTTCCCGCCGGCAAGCCGACGGTTTTTCTCTGGCCCAAGGGGGCTCCAGGATCCGAGGCGCGCAAGGACGAAGCCGAGGTCGTCAAAGGCGAGACGATCGTTAACGTCCACAATCCATCGATTATCGTGTTTCTCCCGCGCAAGGAGATCAACACCGGTGTCGGGATGATCGTGGCGCCGGGAGGCGGCCATTCGAGCTTGTGGATCATGCACGAGGGCTTCAACCCGGCGCAGGTGCTCGTTGAAAAAGGGATCGCGGCGTTCGTCCTCAAGAACCGGTTGCAGAGCTCGGGATACAAGTTCGACGTCGAAGGTCTCGCAGACATGCAGCGCGCCATTCGCGTGGTGCGGAGCCGCGCGGCTGAATGGGGAGTGGATCCAAACAAGATCGGCGCGGCCGGTTTCTCGGCAGGCGGAGAACTGGCAGAGCTCGTCGCGTTGCGCCACGATGCGGGCAACCCCGACGCCGCGGATCCCGTTGAGAAGTTCAGCTCGCGTCCGGATTTCCAGGTGCTGATCTATCCCGGCAAGAGCAACCTGATTCAGCCTGTCGAGGGTTCTCCTCCGGCGTTCATGGCCGCCGGCTACGACGATCGTCCGGACATTTCAATCGGCCTTGCGGAGGCGTACCTTCGGTTCAAGAAGGTGGGTGTTCCCGCCGAGCTGCACATGTACGCAAAAACCGGTCACGGGTTCGGCATTCGCCCGGAACGTGGCTGGCAATCCCATCAGGAGTGGCCTGCTCAGCTCGTGTCATTTCTGAAGCAGAACGGGATTATCAAGTGAGGACATGCGCGCTTAGATCTGGCCGTAAATACCTGATTTAAAGCCTGTTGTAGTGTCGACATCCGTGCCGTCTGAAAGGGTCTTGACATTCGTCTAAATGTGAGTAATCATTTACTCACTAACGGAAACCACATGCCACGCCATCCAAACACCGATACGAGACAACGAATCGAAGCCGCGGCCATGCAGCTCTTCGTCGACAAGGGCGTTGCCGAGACAACCGTCCGCGACATCGCGCACGCGGTCGGCCTGTCGGAAGGCGCGCTCTACCGCCACTTCACCGGCAAAGAGCAGCTGGTCTGGCAACTGTTCGAACGGAACTACACGGAATTCGCCGCACGACTGGAAACCCTGGCGGGTGCCGAGTCAACCGCGCGCGGAAAGGTCGCGGCGATGATCCGCGGCTTCTGCGAGGCGCACGACGAGAACCCGATTCTGTTTCGATTTCTGGTGTTCACACAGCACGGACAGCTCGGACGGTTGGCCGACACGACGCCGACGCCCGTGTCGGTGATGCGTGCAGTCGTCGAGAGCGGGATCGCGTCCGGGGAAATTCCGGCTCAGGACGCCGACCTCGCAACCGCGTTGGTGTTCGGAGTCGTGCTCGAGCCCGTGCAGTTCGCCGCCTACGGGCGGCTGGCGCCAGACATGAGTGTGTTGTGCGATCGGCTGATCGTGGCCGCGTGGGCCGCCATTTCGGCAGTTTGAAGGGGAGGCAGGTATGGAATCGCGATCCGTGGAGCTCTTGACGTCGCGCCGGTTCGCGCCGCTCTTCGTCACGCAGTTTCTGGGGGCATTCAACGACAACCTCCTGAAGAGCGCGCTGGCCATCATGGTGACCTACCGGCTCGCCGCCCGGGCCGGCATCGATGCGGCGGCTCTGGTGATGATCGCGGGCGGGTTGTTCATCGCGCCCTTCTTCCTGTTTTCAGGCGCCTCGGGAACGCTCGCCGATCGAGTGGACAAGGCCGCGATCGCGCGGTGGGTAAAGGTGGCTGAAATTGCGATTATGGCGATCGGCTCCTGGGGATTGTGGCAGCAGAGCATTCCGCTGTTGCTCGCCGCGCTGTTCCTCCTGGGCACACATTCGACGGTGTTCGGGCCCATCAAATATGCCTTGTTGCCGCAACATCTGCGCAGCGAGGAACTCGTGGCGGGCAACGCCCTCATCGAAGCCGGAACATTTCTCGCGATTCTCCTGGGCACCATTGTCGGTGGCAGTATCGTGCTTCTCGACAGCGGCGCGGCGATTGTGGCCGGTTGTGGTATCGGCGGTGCGTTCGCGGGCTGGCTCGCTTCGCGTCAGATTCCCGCGGCGCTCCCGCATCCGGATGACGTCGGACGCCGGCCGCGTCTGTTCCACGATTCGATCGCCGTCATTCGTCACGCGACCAGCCGGTCCGCGCTGTTGTTGCCGATTCTCGCGATTTCATGGTTCTGGCTGTTCGGCGCGACCGTCGTGTCGGGATTGCCGGTGCTGGCCAAAGACGTCCTCTTTGCAAACGAGCGGGTGGTCACGTTGATGCTCGCGCTGTTCGCGATCGGAGTCGGGGCCGGATCGATGCTCGCCGAACGGTTGCTGCATGGTGAAGTCAGCGCCCGCCACGTACCGATCGCAGCCCTGGTGATGGGGCTCTTCGCCGTCGATCTCCATCTGGCAAGTGCCGGCCGCGTACCGGGCACCGAACTCGCGGGGGTGTTCGCGTTCCTCAGCACTCCGGGAAGCTGGCGCATCCTCGGCGACCTGACCGGCCTGGCCATCGCCGGAGGCCTGTTCTGCGTTCCACTGTATGCGCTGTTGCAACACGAAAGCGAGCCGCGGTATCGCGCTCGCGTCATTGCCGCCAACAACATCGTCAACGCCCTGGCGATGACGCTCGCGGCGATTGCAGCAGCCGTGCTCTCTTCACGCGGCATGACGATGGGAGCGCTCTTTGCGGTGTGCGGGATCGCCACGATCTTGGTAGCAGTTGTCGCCGGGTGGATTCTACGCAGGGCGATCGCCAAGAGCGTTCTACGTCTCGCGCTGCGCGTGCTGTATCGCGTTCGCATCGAGGGAGTCGAACACGTGCGCGGCGCACTGCCAAAGGCAGTCATTGCGGCCAATCACGCGTCGTTTCTCGATGGATTGCTGCTCGGTGCATTTCTGCCCGGCGATCCGATCTTTGCGGTCGACACATTCATCGCAAAAAAATGGTGGGCGAAGCCGTTCCTGATGTTCGTGAACGCGCTGCCCGTCGATCCAACAAACCCGTTGTCGATTCGCGCCATGATACGTGCCGTCGAGCGCGGATCGTCGTGCATCATTTTTCCTGAGGGTCGGATCACAACGACAGGCTCGCTGATGAAGGTGTACGACGGACCTGCGGTGATTGCCGAGCGGACGGGAGCGGCGCTGGTTCCCGTGCGCATCGACGGGGTCGAGTTCACGCCGTTCTCGCGCCTGGCCGGAAAGGTTCGGCGCCGGCTGTTTCCACGCATTCAGATCCGCGTTCTTCCGGCGACCAGGCTGACGACGCCAGAGGGGATTGCCGGACGCGCCCGGCGTGTGGCTCTGCGGCGCGCGCTTGGCGACGAGATGGTGAAGTCGACGTTTGCCGCCGCTCCGGTGAACACCACGTTGTTCGATGCGCTCCTCGAAGCGCGGCGTCAGCACGGGGGCGGGCATCTAGTGGTGGACGACCTGGAGCAGAAGCCGATGAGCTACACCGGGCTCATCACGGCGAGCTATGCGCTTGGATCGGCACTTGCCAAGCGGACCCGACCGTCAGAGCGTGTGGGCGTGCTGCTGCCGACGTCGCGCGGTGCGGTCGTGACGTTCTTCGCTCTGCAGGCGACAGACCGAGTGCCCGCGATGCTGAACTTTTCCGCAGGGCCGGCGTCCGTTCGAGCCGCGTGCCAGGCTGCCGAGGTGTCGCTGATTCTCACCGCCAGACGGTTCGTGGAGAAGGCGAAGCTCGAGCATCTGATCGCCGCGCTGGAACCGCACGCCAGGATCGTGTATCTCGAAGACGTCCGTCCGGAGATTGGTCCGGCGAAACGGATCGCCGCGCTGATTCGCGCGCTCACGAGCCGCCCACGGCCTCGGCCGGAACGCGCCAACGAGCCCGCAGTCGTCCTGTTCACCTCCGGTTCGGAAGGCACGCCGAAGGGCGTCGTGCTGAGTCACCGAAACCTCCTCTCCAACCGGTATCAACTGGCGTCGGTGGCCGACATCAACCCGAAGGACGTCGTGCTCAACGCGCTGCCGGTGTTTCACAGTTTCGGGCTGACAGGCGGGCTGCTCCTGCCGCTTCTGGCGGGTGTTCGAACGTTTCTCTATCCATCGCCGCTGCACTACCGGACGATTCCGGAGTTTGCCTACGGCATCAACGCGACGATTCTGTTCGGCACCGATACCTTTCTTGCCGGCTACGCGCGTGTGGCCGACAACTACGACTTCTATTCCGTGCGCTATGTCTTTGCGGGCGCCGAACGCGTGAAAGCCGAAACGCGGCGCGTCTGGTTCGAGAAATTCGGCATTCGCATTCTCGAAGGGTACGGCGCTACGGAAACCGCGCCGGCGATCGCCGTGAATACGCCCATGCACTTCAAGTCGGGCACGGTCGGACGCATCCTTCCCGGGATCGATCACCGGGTCGAACGTGTGGACGGCATTGCCGAGGGTGGTCGCCTCTTCGTGCGCGGGCCCAACGTGATGCTCGGCTATCTGAGGGCCGAGAAGCCCGGTGTGCTCGAGCCGCCGGCCGGGGGGTGGTACGACACGGGCGATATCGTCGAGCTGGACGCGGACGGTTTTGTGAGCATTCGCGGCCGCGCGAAGAGATTTGCGAAGGTGGCGGGTGAGATGGTGCCGCTCGGAGTGGTCGAGGACTTCATTGCGAAGCTCTGGGCCGACGCCGTCCATGCGGTCGTGACGCTACCCGATCCGAAGCGCGGTGAGCAGCTTGTCCTCGTGACCGATTGCGAAGACGCGAGTCGCGCCGCTCTCGCTGCCGGAGCACGCGAGGCCGGACTTCCGGAGATTTTCGTCCCGAGATCGATCATCAAGGTCGAGGCTGTACCATTGCTCGGCACTGGCAAGATCGACTACGTCTCGGCGTTGAAGCTGGCGTCTGAGCCGGCGGAGAGTCGAAAGTAGAAAGTAAGAAGTAGAAAGTAAAAAGTGAGAGCGGGCGGCGCTTTCTACTTTTCACTTCTTACTTCTTACTTTTCACTTTCTCCTTCCCCCAGCCCACGCATCTCCCGCATCAGCGGTCCGGCGTCTTCCAGGTGGGGCCGATAGTAGTACAACCAAGGATCATTGCGCCTATCATCGGCTCCCACAGGGGCGGTGATGTTTCGGAGTGCCCTCAACGCCGCGGCGCGATCGCCGGCTTGGCCGGCAAGGTGACTGAGCGCAAGCCGCGGCGATTGGGCGTCGGGGAAGATCTCCGCCGCATTTTCATAACGCCGTTGTGCTTCGGCGCGCCTTCCCAGTGCATGCTCCTGCCGGCCCAGGAACAACTCCGCCAGGTACAGTTGCTTCGAGTTGGAGTTTGCAGCAATAGCTCGCCGCAATTCCGCAGCCGCCTCCTCATGCCGGCCGAGCTCGCCGAGCGTGTGGCCCAGCCGACTGCGAGCTTCGGCGTCATCCGGCGCGATTGCCAATAACTCTCGAAGAAAGCGCTCTGCGCTCTGCAGCTCGCTTCTGCGTGAATTGACGGCCACATCGGACCCTTCGGTGCGGATCTCTTGCACGGCCGCCTGTATCGCCGGCGACGACAATTCCAGATGAAGATAGGCACTATCGAGCAAGACCATCGGGTGCTTTGGAAAGACTTGCCGCGCGCTGTCCAGATGTTGGGCGACCTCCGCCAGGTGGCCCTCACGAAACAGATACGCCGAGACAGCGCGGTACCAGAGCAGCGTACTGCCGTCGGCGCCGGGGCCAGGTCCTTGCGTATCGAGGAGCTGCCGGCCGATCTGCCAGTGCACGGTTCCACGCCGCCCGCCTTTCCTCCGGCCATCGTCGACGACGGGATACTGAATGAAATTGCCGGGAACGAAGACGGCGATGTCGGCATGGAGCACCGCTCCGCGCCGCAGAGTGTCGTTGCCGTGAAAGATTCCTTCGATCTCATCGAGGTTAAACCGCCGGTTGTAGAGCAGAATGGCAGCGCGATCGGAGTCGCGCACGAAGCGGGCCTCGCTCGGCCGAGGAACTCCACCGGTTAGTGATTTGATGCTGCTGCGTGCTTCAGTGCTGCGCTCGTCCGGCTTTTCCTGAACCCACCGAAGGAATGCAGACAGATTGCCGAGGTCGCCAAGCAGCGTCTCGAGATCTGAAGGCGACCACTTGCCGACTTCGAGCACTGGTGAATCGCCGCACCCTGGTGTATGAAGTCGAACGGCCTCGAGCCAGCGTAGCAGGCGCGCCAGCGATGGATGGCGTGTATTCGCCGCGGCCGTACCCTGGCCGAACGTCTTGACGTCGGTGCTCCCGGCGCACTCGTCTCCACCGACTCGAGCGGAAACAGCCTTCCGCAGCCTCAAGTTGACGTTTGGAACGCCGCCGAGCTCCACGACGATCTGAGTCTCGTCGAACCCGACGCCTTCCATGGATGCGGACACAAGATAGACACCCGAGGTAGACACGCCGACCATATAGTCGCCGTTCTCGCTGGAGATCGCCTGCCACTTCCGACCGCCGGGGCGTCGCTGGTCTTGCACGACGAATCCGACAATGGACTCCGAGATACTGGTGACTTCGATGGCGGCTCCGGCCACCGCCCGACCCTGATCGTCAGTGACCTTTCCGCGGATCGGCCGCGCCTGGGCGAGTGCGTGGGTGGCAACCGTCAGCACTGCAATGCTGATCAGTGCAGCGACTCGTGTGCCCCGGCCGTGGACAAGGCCGTCGACAGGAAAGGCGGATATCATGATCTAACTAAGGATAGACGTGTCAGGCACCACCTCTGCTGTCTTATTGTGGCTGTTCGTCATCAACCTGGGTGTTGCGTTCGGCGCGGGGCTGTACGAACACCGCATCGTCGTGCCCGGGTGGATCAGCGCTTCGCCCGAGTCAGGCGCGCATTGGAATCCCGACGCCGTGCGTCAGGATGATACCGGCCGGCGATTCTGGGCATTTGTTACGACGGTACCGCTCACGCTGCTCACGCTAGTTAATTTGTACGCCGCGGGGCGAGCGTCGGGTTCGCTTCGAATCTGGTGGCTCGCCGCCGCTCTTGCTGCTCTTGCAGACCGCGCGTTCACATTCTCGTACTTCATTCCCACGATGGTCGGTCTTATGGGCGCGCCTGATTCACCGCAGTCGGTCGCTACGGCTGTATGGTGGTCGCAGCTTAACTATCTGCGCCACGCGATCGTGCTGGCGGCATGGCTCGCGTCCCTGCGGGCGTTTTCGCTGTTCTACCAGCAGGGCCGGTAGGGCGGTTCTCGATCAGCTCGTTGCGCTCGCCAGCGACCGGTCTTTCCTCCATTGACTTGGAGGCGCGCCGACCGCTTTCTTGAACGCCCGGCTGAACGCCGCTTCAGACTCATAGCCGACCCGGTCGGCTATGGTCGCGACGCTGTCCATGCCGCTACGCAGTTGATTCGCGGCAAGCTGCATCCGCCAGTTCGTCAGATACTGCATAGGCGGCTGTCCCACGAACTGTGTGAACCGCTCGGCCAGCGCCGATCTCGAGAGTCCCACTTCACGGGCCATGGACTCGAGCGTCCAGTCGCGCGAGGGGCTTCCGTGCAATGCGGCCAGCGCGCGCCCCACGAACGGCTCGCGAAGCCCGGCGAGCCAGCCGGTGCGATCGGCCGGCAGCGTTTCCACATATCGCCGCACGACGTCCACGAACATCAGCTCGCTCAAATGGCCGAGTACGCACTCGCCACCGGGCCGCCGTTCTTTCGCCTCTGCCACGGCAAATTGCACGAACGCGCCAATGGCGCCCGTCTTTGCATCGCTGACGTGGATGACGCGCGGCAGCGCGGACAGCAGCGGGTTGAACGGCCGCGCATCGCAGCCCAGAAACCCGCAGACGAAGTGGGCCGAATCGAGGCCGGTGTCGCCCACCGACATCGTGAACGGCAACTGACCGTCGCTCGGGCGGCGATACCGCGCGACGTCCGCCGGGTGGCGCATGCCGGGTGCGCTCGACAGCGCATGCGAATCGCCGTGTGGAAACACCACCACGTCACCTGCGGACCCGCAATGGTTGCTCCCCTTCGAGGCATGCCCAGCATGAGCCGCGCGTGATGACGTGATATGAGATGAGGTGCTCGGCTCCGGGGAACATTCTCCCGACAATCGACCCGCCCGGCGGTGTCTCGGCCACCCACGGTTCCGATGCGTTCACGTCGAAGAAAATGGCGCCCGTCAGCCGTACGGCCCGCAACACATCCGACAACGCATCCATCAGCACCCTCCGCGCGCACGCACACATGAATCCGGACGATCGGCAACGTCTAGCGGACGCGCGGTCATTCCAGTGTCCGCATAGGCTCGCTAGACTCTCAGAATTGCAAAACGATTTTACAAGGAGTCACGATCATGGCGAACACAATCGAAGAGACCACGGAACGATCGGCCGCCGAACTGGAGGCCATCAAGCAGCGGCAACGCGCCACCTGGGCGTCGGGCGACTACGGAATCATCGGCACGACGCTGCAGATCGTCGGCGAGTCTTTGTGCGAAGCTGTCGACCTTCGCGCGGGCTCGAAGGTGCTGGATGTCGCGGCGGGCAACGGCAACAGCTCGCTGGCTGCCGCGCGCCGATGGTGCGACGTCACCTCCACTGATTACGCCCCCACGCTGCTCGAGAACGGCCGCATTCGCGCCGAGGCCGAGCGGCTCGCAATCCGATTCCAGGAGGCCGATGCCGAGGCGCTGCCGTTTGCCGACGGATCGTTCGATGTCGTGCTGTCATCGTTCGGCGTCATGTTCGCGCCGAATCACACGCGCACGGCGAGCGAACTGCTGCGCGTCTGCCGGCGGGGCGGCCGTATCGGTCTGACGAACTGGACACCGCGGGGGTTTATCGGTCAGCTGTTCATGGTGATGGGCCGGCACGTGCCGCCGCCCCCGGGCCTCACGCCAGCGTCGCGGTGGGGAGCCGAAGATCATCTCGATCGGCTGTTCCGGGACTCAGCGTCGCGGATCGACGTCACGCCTCGGGAATTCGTGTTCCGGTACCTTTCGGCTGCACACTTCATTGACGTGTTCAGAACGTGGTACGGCCCGGTGCACAAAGCCTTCGCGGGTCTTTCTGTCGAATCGCAGCAGCGTCTCGAGAGCGACCTCATCAAGCTGATTGGCGATTTCAACCGCAGCGGTGATTCGACGATGGTGGTGCCGAGCGAGTACGTCGAGGTGGTCATCACGAAGAAATAGCCGCGGTTGGCTGCCCGTCACGAAATGCGCAACAGGAGATTAGGAGCTCAGGAGGGCAGTGAACGAATCGATTTCCTGCCCTCCTAATCTCATATTCTCCTGTAAAGTTTGAGCATGAGAAGGCTCTCTCGTCGCGAGCTCGTGCAATTGACTGCCGCAGCGGCTACCTCGCGCGTCGCGAGGCTCGGCGCCCAAACGCCGCCGGTAAGCCAGGCCTACATCGGCCCTCTCACCGGCATTACGAGCGGCATTGAAGACCGCAGATTCGATCCTGTTGCGCACACCCACGATCTCTACACTGCAGCACCGCGCCGGCTTCGCTTCCAGGCTGGCACTCGCGGCGAGGCCGAAAAGTGGCAACAGACACTCCGGGCGCGGGTGACCGAGCTCATCGGGGGGTTCCCGTCGAACCGACATCCACTCAGTCCCATCACGCTCGAGACGCGTTCGTTCCCAGGTTACACGCGCGAAAAGATCGTCTTCGACAGCCAGCCGGGCGTCAGCGTGCTCGCTTATCTTCTGCTTCCCGCAAACGTGCAACGGCCGGCCCCTGTGATGATTTGCGTGCCCGGCCACGGCCGGGGTGTTGACGACATCGTCGGCATCGACGAACGCGGCATGGATCGAACTGACAAGTCCGGTTATCAGCACGATTTCGCCATTCAGGTGGCGGAGGCCGGGATGGCTGCGATGGCGATCGAGCCGATGGGATTCGGCTGCCGTCGAGATCCCATCAACGCACGACAAGGCCTGTCGCGCAAGGCGTGCGATCCAGCGGCGGGCGGGGCTCTCCTGCTCGGTCAGACGATGGTCGGCTGGCGTGTGTGGGATGTGATGCAGACGCTCGACTACATCGCGACGCGCTCGGAGCTCGATTCGAGCCGCGTCGGTTGCATGGGCATCTCAGGCGGCGGCACCGTCACCGTGTTTGCAACGGCTCTCGACCCGCGCATCCGGGTGGCGCTCGTCAGCGGCTACCTGAACACCTTCCGCGACAGCATCGGAAGCCTCGCTCACTGCATCGACAATTATGTGCCCGGAATCCTGAACTGGGCTGAGATGCACGACATCGCAGGCCTCATCGCGCCACGGCCGCTCTTTGTGGAATCGGGAGAGCGAGACAACATCTTCCCGGTTCGCGCGAGCATCGAGAGCTTCAACGAAGTCCGGAAGATCTACAGCGTCTTTGGCGCGCCAGACGCTGTCGAGCAGGAAGTCTTCCCTGACGAGCATGCGTTCTGGGGCAAGCGCGGCATCCCGTTCATCGCCAGGCAGTTGAAAGCGTGATGAGGCGACTTGCGCCTTACGACTTCCGACTTGCGACTTTCGACTTACTTCTATTGCGCTGTCACCGACACATCGTCGATAAGAATCGTCGTGCGCTCGGAGCTGCTGTTCTTCCTGTTGTTGTAGCCTCCGAGAATCACCGTGTGCGTCCCCGCCGGCAGCGTGCCGAGCGATTGCTGGAACAACCGCCAGCCGGTTCCGATCGGGCTTCCGCCGTTGCCGTTGCCGGTCACTTGCGCGATGTAGTCGGCAGGAGGCACCCCTTTGAGCACGCCGTCGATGCTGGCCAGCACCTGGCTGAATTCATCGCTCTCGTACTCGGAGCCCTGATCGAGGTTGTAGCGGAACGACAGTACAACCGTTCTCGGCGTGCTCAGCGTGAACGTACGACGGTACCCGCCTGACATGCCGTTGATCGTGTTGCTGTTTTCGCCACCCAATCGAACGCGTAACGCACCACCGGTGAACCCGCCCGACGAGACACGTGAGCCGCTCGCATAACTCGATTGGGTGGCGCCTCTGAACGTGTTGTCAACGTACGTGAAACTGTCCGACCCGGAATTGAAATTCGCCGTGAAGAGCGTGACCGGTGGAGGAGGTGGTGCGGGCTGTACGGTGATGGAGACCACTGTTGGGCCCGAGGTAGCCGTTCCGTCGCTCGCGCGATAGGTGAACGAGTCCGGGCCCGAATAGCCGGCCGTCGGCGTATAACTGAACGAACCGTTCGTTGCGAGCGACAGGGTGCCGTGAGCGGGACCGGTCACCACGCCGGCGGTCAACGATGTGCTGTCGATATCGCTGTCGTTGCCGAGCACTCCCGGGAGACTGACCGAAAGCGTGCTCCCGCCCTGCACCGAGTAGGATTCGGTCACAGCAGCAGGTGGATCGTTCACCGGCTGCACGGCGACAGACACCGTCGCCGTATTACTCGTGGTCTCGCCGTCGCTCGCGCGGAAGGTGAAGCTGTCCGCGCCGCTGTAATTGGCGGCGGGTTGATAGACCACTGCCGGAGGCGTGCCGCTCACAGTGCCATTCGCGGGTCCATTGACGATCGAGTACGTCAACACGTCGCCGTCAGGATCGGATGCACCGAGCGTGATGCCCATCGTTCCGTCTTCGGAGAGGCCGTGCGACTGGCTGACGGCCACGGGAGGCCGATTGATGGTGCCATCGTGCGCCGTTGTGAACGCCCAGACGGGGCTGGTCCGGATCTTCCCGCTGGCGTTGGTCACCGTCACACGCCATTCGTACTTTGTGTCGGGCGCCAGCGTCGGGTTGACGACGGCGGTCGAATGGTTTTCCGCCGTCATGTTGCCCGCGCTGTCGAAGGCGCCTGCCATGGGAAAGTCGAGTGCGAACTCGCTGTTGGCGTCGGTTTCGAAGCGATTCAACCACGGCGAGTATGTCTGCACGTACACCTTGTCATCGCCGGGAACGAATCGCAGAATCCGCAGCCAGCCGTCGCCTCCGTTCACACGCCCCTGATAGTCGGCCAGCATCTGATACACCGGGTGGCCATTGGCCACGTCGCTGCGGCGCGACTCGTCGTGCACGTGCCCGCTCAACATGAAATGCAGATTCGGATTGGGCACGGCCAGTCCGTCCCACAGGTACTGCGTGTTCAGGCAGCCATGTGTCGCGCGCTGCGCAGCTTCGTTCAGATAGGCATGCGTTGTCATGAAGCCGATGCGATTCGGATAGCTCTTGTAAATCGAATCCGCCCATGCGACGGCTCCTGCGGGCGGGCAGTACTCGAGGTGAACGAAGACGAAGTCCATCCCGCTCGCGGATATCAACTGGTAGTTGTTGTCGTTCAGGCTCTGATAGTGGCCGCCGTACCAAGGCTCGCTCTGATAGCGCGTATACGGAAAGTTCTGGTTGTACATCGTCGTCGGCAGATCGTGATTGCCCGGTCCCATCCCGTAGGGCACGACGCCATCGAGCATGCTGAGGTTCTGGTTTGCGCGTTCCCACTGGATCGCCGTGTTCTGATTGACGATGTCTCCTTCATGGGTGACGAAGACGATGTTGCGTTCTTCCTTCTTGTCGATGATCCACTGCATTTGCGACGTGAAGATCGCCGGATACGACTCCGCATAGAACTGGGTATCGGGCACCGCGATGATGGTGAACTCCTGCGGTGCCGCCCGCCGCAGTTCGAAACTGACGTTGAGGGGGCCGGGGCCCGGATCGCTTACCGTGGCTGACAGCGTCGCCGATGTGCTGACGTTATTGGCTTCGTCAACCGGCAACAGGAGGACAGGTTCGTCGGGAGCGTTCCCATCGGCCGTCAGCTCAAAATCGACAGATGCCCAGCCCTGCTGGCCGATCACGTCCACGACTCGTACGTTCCAGAAGTACGTCTGTCCAGGAACCACATCGGTCGAAAAGCTGACGTCGGCGGTAGCGCCTGCGAGCGCTTGCGTGGCAATCGGCGTCTGGCCCGGTTTGAACCCAACGGTCAGGACGGGCGAAGTTGTCGATTCGCTGCTGGCAAAGTCGACACCGTCTGCCCCGGAGTCGATGAGCACGACACCGTAGTTCTGAGCGCCGTTGGCCCACTCCTGCACGAACTGCGTCACGTCGAACAGGCGGAGACCCGTGGTCGTGCAGTCGCCGGTCAAGCCGACACCGGCGTTCGAATTCGCTCCGTCTGCGCCTGCCGACCCCCACGCGAGACCCGTCGCGCGCTGGTTCCATGTCGCCTCGTCTTCCACCCAGTCCTGGGTCAGGCGGTAGAGACGTAGCGTGTTACCGAAGTTCGTGCAGTTCACCTGCAGCACCGCCGAAGTGATGACGGCACCAGGTGGCACGCGTCCGGCCCCGCTCCCGACGAGCGTGGGGAACTTCACCAGACCGTGCGCGTGCGGCGTCAGGCCGTCGACTTTCAGAGAGGTGCTGTTCCCGTTGGCCGTCGCCGGCGAGTCCGCGGAAATCGTTGCGTCCTGAATCTGAGATGGCCCGCTGAACACCGCCGTTTCTGGTGGCCCACCGATATACAGGGTCGCGCTGAATAGGCCCGCTGGTGCCGAGACCGATGCCGTAAACGTGACCGCCGATGTATTGATGAGGCTGGAGTGCGCCGGTGAGATGAGCGTGACGCTTGGCACCGGCGGCCGATTTTCTGTCGCGCGCAGCTCGAGGTCGAAGCTCACATCCGTGCTCGTCCCCGATTGCTGATGAATCTCGACTGCGAGCACATTATCTCCAGCCACGAGCAGCGAGGGATCGATCGGCGTCTCGAGCCAGGCACTTTCGTCGGCGCCTCCGATGGCCACCGGCGCCAGCGTCGTGTAGCTCACCGAACCGGCAGGCATGTTGGATCGTGCGACCTCGATGCCGTTGAGATAGATCACCGCGCCGTCATCGCGCACGTAGCGCGCGCTCAATGCGTTGAAGGCCGATGGATTCGAGACGCTGAAATGGCGCCGGAAGTAGTAGGTGATGCGCCGGCTGGTCGTGCTGCTTCCGTACGAAATGACAGTGGACTCGTCACCATCGCCGTAACCGAGCTGGGCGGCGCCGGTTGGCCAGCTGCTGTCGTTGTACGCAGACGCGCTCCACAGCGCGCCGAGATTTGCGCCGCTGTCGTTGTATTTCCACGTCGAACCTGGAGCGATCAACGTCTGGTCGGCCGTTCGTGTCGGTGCCGAGGACAGAAGCAGCAATGCGACAACACCGACGGAGAGCTTCCAGCGCGACATGGCGACGCTACTTCAACACGCGGATCGTGTGAAGTCAATGACGTCCTGGAGCAGAAGAGGAAGTCATCCCACAGGCAGACTTGTCGTCCTGCGGACCGTCGTGGAATCGACGGTGGCATGGCGAGTCGCGACGAGATAGGCAACGAACAGCGCGACCCACACGGCGTCCACGACGATCGCGATGCCCGCCTGGTAGCCGAGAAAGCGCTGCCCCTGCGAGATCACCAGAACCACGAAGATCGCCTTGCTCGTCGCGGCGACCACGAGCGTCATCGACCTGACAGCAGGATTGAATGCGCCGTAGATGAGCATCGCTCCGATCAATCCGATGAGTGCGCCCCAGTTCCGCACGACCACAGACGCCACCGGACCACTCAGCGTTTCCCCGAACGTGGACTGAAGCGCCGCCTCAGGTGCGAAGAACGCATAGATCATCGTGAGGGTCAGTACTCCGGACACGATCATCAGTCGATGGATGTTAGCGACGATCCAGGACATAACGCCTCCGCACAGCGATGGATTGACGCGAAAGAAGGCGTGAGCATACCACCGGTCGGTGGGACGCCGTGGCCGTCCTCGAGAGTCCAAGAAAAAAATTGGCCGCCAATCACCCGCCGCCTGTGGTGATAAGGTACGCACCGTGCGTTGGTTGGCCGACTTCCTCAAGGCAGAACAGGCGCTCGTGCGCAGCATCGAGGGTTTGCTGACCTCCGCCGAACGAACGCCAACCCCTGGACCGCTGCGCGAAGCCCTGGAAAAAGGCTATTTGCGCGGGCGGCACACCCTCCTATATGGGGCCCTCAGGCACGGCGCCATGAGAGTGAAAAGCCCGTGGAAAATGGCGCTGGCCCTCGTCCTCGAACGGGGCGATACCTTCGTCGATGTCGGAGCCAACGTCGGGCGAGTCTCGCAAGCTGCGGCCTGGATCGTTGGGCCAAATGGGCGGGTGCACAGCTTCGAGCCGTCGCCGACCATCGCGGCGTGCCTGCGGCGGCGCATCGATCTGCTCGGCCTTGCCAACGTCACGATTCACGTGCGCGCCGCTGGCAGGTCTGAAGGATCTGCGGTTCTTCACGAGTACGCTTCGGGCCTCGGCGGTGCCTCGTCCCTGCGCAGTGGTTCCCTTTCGGGCGCGACACACGACGGAGAGACGCGTGTCGATGTTTGCCCGCTCGATAAATGCCTCAACCTCGATCGACTCAAGCTGCTCAAAATTGATGTTGAAGGCTCCGAACTCGACGTCCTCGCCGGCGCGGAGGCTCTCCTCCTCAGGCATCGGCCCGTTCTCTTCGTCGAAGCGAGCAGGCAAACTCTCGCAGCGTTCGGGCACACGCTGGACGAGCTCATCGAGACTCTTTCGACGCTCGGCTACGAGCTCTATTCGTGGCGCAAGAGCAAGCTCGTCCGGGTCACGCGAGCCGAGGACATTCCAGAAGAATGGCACCACGACGACCTCTTTGGCTTTCTTCCCGGACGACACGATCCCATCCGGAGGCAGTTTCCCTCGTAGCCGGCCACTCAAAAAAAGGCCGGCGACGACCTTATCCAACGCGAGAAAGGTACCACCATGCCGAAGACACATCACGTCAGCTCCATCGCCGCGTTGAGCCTTGTCGCCGTCCTCGCCGCCGCGATCAACCCATCCGCGCAAAGCGGGTTGCCGAATCCATATCGTCCTGTGAGGGGACTGGCCGATGGCGGTGGCCCGATGGTGCCCGGCGGCGACTGGGCGAGGCTGCCCGGCGGACGCGAGATGGGACCGCCGGCGTCGATGCACGTGGACATCGACGGGGAAAGCATCTGGGCGTTCATCAGATGCGATGAAACCAATCCGGTGACCGTCGCCAACGGCGGGCGCTTCGGGATCGACTGCCTCGATCCGAACGGCCGCATCAAGAACATCGACACGATCTACAAATTCGATGCGAAGGGTAACGTCGTCAAGAGCTTCGGTGCCGGCATGTTCATCTGGCCGCACGGCCTGCACGTCGATCGCGAAGGCAACGTGTGGGCGACCGATGCGGCGGGCCAGGAGGCGGTCGCCATGGCCGCAAAGGCGGGCGGAAAGTTCGGCCATCAGGTCGTGAAGTTCAGTCCAGAGGGCAAGGTGCTGATGACGCTCGGAGAGGCCGGAGTGCCCGGCAGCGACGAACGCCACTTCATGTCGCCGAGCTCTGTCGCCATAGCGGCCAATGGAGACATCTTTGTCGGCGATGGCCACGGCGTGAACGAGAACAACCGCGTCATGAAGTTCTCGAAGGACGGCAGGTTCATCAAAGCGTGGGGCAAGACAGGCTACGCGCCCGGTGAATTTCGGACGCTGCATGGCATCGCGATCGATTCACGCGGCCGCGTGTTTGTCGCCGACCGCGGCAATAACCGCATCCAGATTTTCGATCAGGAAGGAAAGCACCTGTCCACGTGGCTGCAGTTCGGCACGCCGAGCGGGATCGCTTTTGACGACAAGGATCAGATCTACGTCGCCGACTCAGAGTCAGACAACGTGACGAATCCAGGGTGGGAGCAGGGGATTCGCATCGGGGATGCGAAGACCGGCTGGGTGACCGCGTTCATCCTCGACAACGGGGGGGATCCGCGAACGCTGACGGGCAGCGGCCCTGAGTTCGTGACCGTCGACAAGCACGGCAATGTGTTTGGCGGGGAGCCGAGGCCGAGAGTGCTGAGGAAGTATGTGAAGGTTCGGTAGACTTACCAGCGTGCTCATCAAGCGACGGATGCGGGTGCCGCTCTCGACGCGGCAGTCCGAGTCGCATCGCGAATGCCCAGCGCTGCCAGAAGCTGCGGTTCGACCAGTGGCACGGCCCGTAGAACCTCGTTACGCACCGCGCCGACGACGTCAGGCGAGTTGATGAGACCGCAGACATGTTCCAGGCGACGCACTCTCCAGTACCGCTGACGTAATTCCTGCAGGTGAACGAAGAAGTCCAGAGCGTCGTTCATCGCGGAGAACACCCATCGTTTGTCCCGCCAACCGAATCGGGGCCCTGCGCTCACGTCCCACGTTTGTAGTGGTGCAACGTCCCCCACGCAGACGGCCGGCGTGCCGACTCGCCACGCGTTGACGGCCACGTGATAGGTGTCGGTCACGACCGCACGGAAAGTGGGGAGTAGACCGAGGATGTCACCCAGGAAGGGGGTTTGAAGCTCGTCGATGTTCCGAATGTTCACCCCTCCCATTCTCCATAGCGCACGTTGCCAGGCGACTCTTTTCGAAGTAACGCGCCACGGCAGCCACACGGCCGTGCTGTCGAGGCGGCGGGCGACATCAGCGGCAAACGTCGCGATCGCTCTTTCGCTGCCGCTCGTGCGACCGATCCAGACGCCAACCGCGCCTTGCGCCTTTCCGTTTTCGGTCGTCCGGCGCCGGGTCAAATGATCCAGGTCATGCGGACCCAGAAGCAGGGAGCAATCGAACCCGAGACATGTGTCGACACGGGAATCCCGCGCGCGCGCGGCGCGCTCTGCCGAGAACACGTCCCGCATCCAGACCGCACGGGTCTCCCGGAGGAAACGGTCGAGCGTCGGACCATAGCCAGCGTCTGCGTAGTCGGCCAGAGTATTGAAGAGCAGGTTTCCGCCGAAGCTGACCGTCCGCTCCGGCACGTCCTTGGGCGCGCCTTCCAGGTACTAGCCACCGGCGCGCCTGCTCCAGCCCCTCGTTCAAAGACTTTGCCAGACCAAGTTGGACCTGGCGGCGTGCCACCTCCATGTGGTAATGCGCCATGTGCAGGAAGTCACCCCAGTACACCACGACATCGCTGTCCAGAACCTCATCCCAGCGGTCACGCAGACAGTGGTATTCGATGGCACTGTCCTGACGGTCTGTGAGCGACTGCCTTTCGCGGGAGTTGCGCGCGTGCTGGATTTCCTCGGGCATGTGAACCAGCCAATAGCGAACCCGATCTGCCACTCCGGCGCGGCGGGCCAATGCAGCAAACGCCAAGTCGACCGTCGACATACCCGGATTGGGCATTGGCTGGCTCGCGCATATGACGCTGATCGTACCCATTTTTGGCTCTGCAGGACGTTGGCCGGACGGCGACCCGGCTGATCAGACGAGGAAAGATTCGTGTCGAGGTCTCTCTTGTAATTTGTCGGTCGTTTTTCGCCTGGGCAGTAGTCTTCAGTCCTTGGCACAGCCAAATCCTGGCAGAGTGAGACAGAGAGGAATGTCCCAGTCGTTTTAGCGCTTCGGATGATTGTAGGCTGCCTGGATCCCCCCTACTGTGACGTTAGGCTCCCTTGCGCCGAGTACTAGCCTGCCTTGGCCTTGTCCTGATATTCCTGCTCGCCGCGACCATCCTGGCGCAGGAGTCCTGGCGTCCGCCTGCCCTTCCCGGAGGCCAGGCGTTTGTCACCGACAATTCAGCTGACTTTCTGAAATCCACCGGTACTCTGACGAGCGGCGTCACGATTGCGACCACGCCGCCGACGATCGATTTTCTCTACTATCCAGAACAGAACTATCCCGGCAACCCATGGTCTGTCTGGGGTGACGGTGTGGCGGTGGCCGGCAAATACTATTCGGCGATCGGTGACCACCGCGCCCCTGCGGGCAGCGCCTTCGTTTTCGAGTACGACGCCGCGACCCGAGCGTTTCGCACGCTTGTGGATGTCAGGGAATTCCTGAACCTGCCAGACGGACATTACTCGCCCGGCAAGATCCACAGCCGGATCGATCTTGGAAGCGACGGCTGGTTGTACTTTGCCACTCACCGCGGGTCGACGCGTGTCACGACCGATCGCTATCACTTCATTGGCGACTGGATTCTTCGCACGCATCCTGGAACCGGAAAGACCGAAGTCGTTGTGCATGCACCAATCGCGAAGCACTCCATTCCCACAGGGGGGATCGACCCCGATCGGCTGATCTTCTACGGCGGCACGATCGCCGGTGACCCGGCCGACAACTCCATTTCGTTCTTTGCCTACGACGCGAGATCTCGCAAGCTGCGGCATTCCGCGCCGAAGGGGCCGTATCGCTATGTGATTCTTGCGAAGTCCACCGGTCGCGCGTACTACGTTAACGAGGATGGTGGCCAGCTGATGCGGTATGACCCCGCAGACGACAATCCGCCGGT
Organism: Vicinamibacterales bacterium; assembly: GCA_963782595.1. Taxonomy (GTDB): domain Bacteria; phylum Acidobacteriota; class Vicinamibacteria; order Vicinamibacterales; family JAMQPK01; genus JAMQPK01. The sequence goes on from CAWAKJ010000002.1 coordinate 509,169, forward strand.
GCCGATTCCTGGAAGCATCGGGATTCGCGCAGCGACGCGCGAGACACCGGATGGTTATGTGTACACCGTCTCGTCGAGCGGCGACGGCAGGTTGTGGCGGTTCAACACGCGAACGGAACACATCGAGGAGATTGGGAAGGCTGCCGTGGCCAGCCAGGATTACATTACGTCGATCGACGCCGACTCGACCGGCCGCTACCTTTACTACGTGCCGGGGGCGCACGGCAGCAGCCAAAAGGACGGGTCACCGGTCGTGCAGTTCGACGTCAAGACGCGGACGAAGAAGGTCATCGCGTTTCTGCATCCGTTCTATCGCGACAAGTACGGGTACACACCTCTTGGAACCTACAGTTCGGCGGTGTCGCCCGAAGGCGACAAACTCTACGTCACTTGGAACGGCAATCGATCCGGTCCGGTGAGGGGACGTCTGGCCTGGGATGGCGTTGCATTGACGGTGGTTCACATACCCAAGTCCGAACGACAGCCGTAGAGATCCACATGTCGCAGCAGCCACGGCTACGCCTCCGCCTGCTGCTCTGTCTTCTTCTCTGTCTCGCCCATGGTCCCCTCGCTGGCTGGGAGGAGGGGATTCGATTTGCGGACGTGACCAATCAGGCGGGGTTGCGCTCACCGCTCGAAGGCATGATGGCGCATGCCGCCGCGTGGGGCGATATCGACGGAGACGGGGATGCCGACCTGTTCGTAGGAGGTTTTGCCGATCGGCCCGACAGAGATTACCTGCCAGCACCGGGTCCCGTTTCTAATCGACTGTTTCGCAATCTCTCCAACGGTCGATTTGAGCAGATTGCGAGCCCGGCCGTCGAGCTCCATGGGCGCACCAGTGGCGCGGTACTCGTCGATCTGGACAATGACGGGATGCTCGATCTGTTCGTTGCCAACAACGCGCGATCGTCCAGCCGGCTGCCGTCCAGCCTGCAGCGAGAGGCGCAGCTCCGACGCCCGTCGCTTTTTCGTAACGATCGCGGCAGATTTGTCGATGTCAGCGCCGCCAGCGGAGGATGTCTGACAGCCGCCGGTGCGGCGAGGAGCATCGGCGTTCTCGACTACGACGGCGATGGCGCGCTGGACCTGATGGTTCTCGAAGATCGCTTTGGTTCAAGCCCGCACAGCAGGCTTTGTCGCAACCAGGGAGCGTTCAGCTTTGCCGACGTCACGGCCGAGGTCGGACTCCCGACTGATCTCTTTGGTCTGGCACTCGCGATTGCGGACATCAATGATGACGGTCGGCCAGATATCTTCGTCAGTCATAGCAATCGCCTGTTCATGAGTACCAGGGACGGAAAATATGTCGAACCGGCGGGCTCTAAAGCGGCACTTGCCTGGAAGCCGCTGGATTCGGAAGACTGGCCCGCCGGCGCCGTTTTCGCCGATCTGAATCGTGACAGTCGTGCGGATCTCATTGTTGGCCTCCATCACCGGCGGGCGCGCAATCGGGTGTACCTGAACGAAGGCCTCCAGGGTGACGTGCCTGTCTTCCGCGACGTATCCGCTGAAGTCGGCCTGCCTGCGCAGCTGAACACAAAGTCGCCCCACGTCGAGGTGCAGGACTTCGACAACGACGGATGGCCGGATCTGTATTTTTCCGCTGCATGGCTGAACGCCCAGGGGGCTGTCACGCCCCTCATATTCAGAAATGTCGGCGTCGAAGGTGGTATCCCGCGATTTCAGCCACTGCAGGAGATCTCGAACGACCAGCCGCACGCGTATTTTCCAGCGGGACCGTCAGCCGACTATGACGGTGACGGCAGAATCGACCTCTTCCTGGCCAACTGGTTCGCCGGCAACCACTCGCGCCTGCTGAGAAACGTCAGCCCTCCGAATCGGTGGCTCGAGATACGAGTGGTGGGACGAACCGCGAACCGGATGGGGATTGGCGCAAAGGTTCGCGTCTACAAGGCAGGAGAGCTGAATCGCAAAGCCGGTCTACTGGGATTTCAGGAAATCGGAACCGGCTATGGCTTTGGCAGTGGGCAGACTGCGAGGACGCACTTCGGCGTGGGAAGCGCGGAAGCCGTTGACGTGTCGATAGTGTTCCCGAGTGGCTCCGTCACCGACGTGAGAGGTGTCCAGACCAATCGGCAACTCACAGTTGACGAAGTCGGAAGACCTTGAAGTCCTGAGCGTTTCATTTCGCGGACGTTCCACCGCGACAACCACTCGACAGTCTCTGCGAGTGTGATGGTGCCGACGCCAGTCGGCAAAAAAACACCGCGTACACCCGTAAAGCATTCTCAAACACGTCTCGATATGTTCGGTATGTTCGGTTTCTTACTTCTACGCCAGGAGGTCCGATGGCCGCTGAGTACTCCCTGCATTCGCCATCCTGCGCGCTGAAGCGTGCAGATATGGGACTGTCCTTCGCAATCGTCGTGTCGCTTAGCGCGATACTGTGCACTGCAACCTCTTTATACGCGGCGCCGGCGGTGACGGCGCGCAGCGGCGATTGGACCAACCCGGCGACATGGGGCGGCACGCCGCCACTCCCGCAAGAGCCGGCAGAAATCGCAGCCGGACACATCGTGACCTTCGATGCACCGTCGGCCGAGGTGGCGAACCTCACTGTGCGTGGCACGCTGCGCGTCGCGCGCGATCGCTCGACACAGCTCGCTGTGCGCTGCAATCTGATCGTCTATGGCGTGCTCGACATGGGCCGCAAGGGCGACGAAATCCCGAAACACGTGACACATAACCTGGTCTTCAAACTCACTCAGGCGAAGGCCGCGGCCTTCGTCGGTGGTGCGCACTTTGCGGCCACTGATTGCGGGCTGTGGGCGATGGGCCGCTTCGATGCACATGGCGCGTTGCTGACGCGGGCGTGGGGCAAGCTGAACGGTGACGTGGCGGCAGGTGCGACAAAAGTGACTGTCGATGGCGACGTGAGCGATTGGCCGGTCGGTAGTCAGATCGTGCTGACGCAGACGGCCGACGGTCTGATCCACTCGGTTGCTTCAGGCGCGAATCGTTACACCTCGCGAAATTCCGAGGCAGAGTATCTGACGATTGCAGCCGTCCAGGGTTCGACCCTTACGCTGACCACGGCCACACGCTTCGCACACAGTGGCAAGGCACCGTTTCGTGGCGAAGTCGGCCTCATGACGCGAAACGTCACGATTTCTACCGAGCTCGAAGGCGCGACGAACATCGCGACCGATGTCCGGGTGCGGAAGTTTGCGCACGTCATGTTCATGCCGACCTCGCATGGCGATGGCAGCACCATCACGCATAGCGGAGGGGCGAGCGGAAATATCGAGTACATCGCGTTTCGTCACATGGGGCACTACGGCAAGCTTGGTCGTTACGCGCTGCACTATCACCGATTGGGGAATGGCAGCCGGGGCATGCAGGTACGGGGAGTCTCGTGGTTCCAGAGCGGCTTTCGCTGCACGAATATCCACGAGTCGAATGGGATGACCGTTGAGGATACCGTGTGTGTGAATCCCGGCAATGGGGCCGCCCACTTCGTGGAGGTCGACGAGCCTACGCAACAGGCGGATTCGGTCTTCGTACACAACCTGGTCACCAATACGACGCCTCAGCATTTTTCCGACCGCAACAATTCGAGTCTCACTGGCGAACGCCTACGTAAAGCCACGGGGTTCTGGCCGGGCGCGTCCGAGCACGAGGCGCACCTCGGCAATGTCAGCGCGGGGCCGTCCCTGGACAAGGCGGACGCCACGGGGTACCACTGGCCCGAAGATCACACCAGCACCAATGGGACGATCGCGCGCGTGTTTGTCGCCAACGAAGCGCACAGTCACACGTTTGTGGGCTTTCACAGCTGGCAGAACAAGGATCGCGGGCACGATCTCGTTGGCATCAGCGCGTGGGGCAACAGCGATGGGTTTCTCCAGGGCGCGTACATATTCGAGCTGGCGATTTACAACGCGCTGTTCGCACGGCAGCGAGTCGGCTATCGCCTCTCGACGACCTTCGGACTCGTGCAGGACTCGACGTTCATCGGACGCGGCGCGGGGGGCACACGGCTGATTAACGCGGCCGACAACGGCATCCAGTTCGGCAACTACAGCATTCAGCCGCACCCTTGGAAGGGCTCACGGTATCTGCGCAATACGTTCCGCGATCTGACTCCGGACACGGCGGGCCGCAAAGGCGTGGCCATCTGGCGCGACGCCGACAAATGCACAAGTGCCGCCGATGAGCTGAACTGGCCGGCTCGTTACTGCTCGTCGTCCTTCCCACGTCTCGCGCAGAATACGTTCGGGCCGGACGTGCATCCGTACCGCTTCGGCTGGATGGATGGACCGCGGCCGTTTTACCCGAATGTCAACAGTTTCTGGCTCGACTACGACCGGAAACTCATTCTCCTGCGCAAGGATCAGAAGACGCCACAGGGGCAGTTTCCGCCGAAACTCGTGAATGCCTCCTCCTTCTACGACTCCGTCGCCGACGCACTGGCGACGCCATTCTCGGCGCTGCCCTCGAGCATCACTTTCACCAAGCTGCTCGACTATCGAAACAGGGCATATCCGGATGTCACACTGCAGTTTGATTACAATCCGCCACCTTCGGTGAGCCTGACGACTGAACTGAGCGGGACACAGCTCAGGATGACAGCGGCGGCCAGCTCGGATACGCAGCGTGTCGAGTTCTGGGTCGATTGGGTGCTGGTTGCTACCGACAGGACGGCACCGTTCGAGGCGGTGATCGATATCTCGCGTCTGGCTCAGTACCGGTGACATCCTGCCGGCCCGACGATGGGCGTACGTGTACGCAAGGGCGTTCGATGGCGTGTTCATCAACAGGCAAAATCCAACTGATGCGGGTTACGAGCAGCGGGCATACTCGGCCATTGTCGAGCTGACGCCCGAGGCGCGACGTCAGGGTCTGACGTCATCGTTCGTCGCCGCACCGCAATCAGTCGCCGCCGGCGGCGAGAGTCGTGCGTTGGGAGTCCCGCAGGCCGATTCGTGGTCGCCGTCTGCGACGGCTCCCAGTGCAGGTGCTGTGAATTTCGGTGCGTTCGCGGTCGTGACCGCGGAAGAGGCACATCTGAAGCTCGCGCCTGTGTTCAGTGGTGTGGCACGGCCCTCAGACCTTGCGTTCGCAGCCGATGGCTCGATCTTCGTCGCTGAACGCGCGGGCAAGGTCCGCCTCGTTCGAAAAGGTGTTCCGGTCGGGACGCTCGCGTTGGATGTTTCGAGTGAAGTCAGCGAGCCGGGAGGGGGTTTGCTGGCGATTGCGATCGCCCCGAAGTTCGAGGCAACCGGGATGATGTACGTTCTGTACGCGGCCGACATGCCGCGTGGCGGGCGGGAGTTCGTGCTTGCACGTGTTCGTTACGTCAATGGCGTCTTTGGCGAACGTGCTGTTCTGCTGCGGACGCCCATGTCAACGGAAACCGCGACTGGCGCGCTGCGAGTCGGTCCGGATGGGAAGCTGTACGTGGCACTCGCCAGCTCTGCCGGCGATCCCCTTGACGAAAGCGCGGCGACCTATAGCGGCAAAGTGCTGCGTCTGAATCTCGACGGCACGACACCGGACGATCAGCCGCGTTCCACGCCTGTTTTTTCGACTGAGCATCCGCAGCCCCACGCCCTCGACTGGCAGCCAGCGACCGGGGACCTGTGGGTCCTCGACAGGATTGGAACAGACAGCGGCCGATTGAGCGTCATCCCCGCCAACGCGGGGCGCGAAAGCAACACGTCCCGCACGTCGTACGCGCTGCCGCCGGCGACCGGTCCAACGTCTGCCGCATTCTATCGAAGCAATGTGATTTCGATCTTCAAGGACAACCTGTTCATCGCTGCTGAAAGCGGACGCGAACTGCTGCGTCTGCGCTTCGACCCGGACAACCCCTCACGTGTGATCTCGACGGAACGCCTGTTGAAGGATCAAATCGGGACCTTGCGCGTCGTGGCCGAAGGCAGGGATGGCGCTTTGTATGTTGGCACAGACAGCGGACTGTATCGGCTGGAGCCGTGATCGATTTGCCCACGGCTCCGCCCTTTCAATGTCGAACGGGATGCCTTGGTCGATCTGAGGGCTGCGGGCGGGAAAGCCTGACGCGTCAGGCTCGGCCGGAAGAGGTGGCGTTGGCCAAATCCTTGATCGCATTGGCGGCGAAGCTGAGCGTGATGTCATCGACCGGATGGCGGATCACACAGGCCGGTGCGAGCAGAAGGCCTTTCCCTCCAGTTTCCACCATGGCGCGCTCGATGTCGCCGCGCACCGCCTCGTGATCGCGGCGCGTCAGGTGGTGGCGTTGCAACCCGCCAAGGATTGGCCGAGTTCCACCGCTCGCCCGGTACCCTCGGATGGAAGGCTCTGTTTCACCGACGTGCCAGTTGAGCGCAGCGACGTCATATTGCGCGAGGAGATCGAACATCACCCGGTCACCATGCATATGGATGACGTTGAACCAGCCACCCGCTTGCGCAGCCGCCTCCACAACACGAATATCGAAGGGCTCTCCAAACGTTCGATACGAGACTTCGTCGAGCAGGGTGTGGCTCGCCTCCTGTGTCGCGAGGAACACCCCCGCGCAGCCGCGTGCGACCGCCTCCCGTGCGAATTCACACGTGACGTGCGTGATGACCTCCAGGCCGCGCGCGACGACCTCCGGATTGCAGGCGAGATGCTTCCGGTATGCGCTATTGGACAATTTTGCCGCAATGGTGAGGGGTGAGAAGACCGTTGCCAGTACCGGGATCGAAGGTCCGACGCGGTCTACGACGAGCGCGAAATGATCGAGCTCGCGTCCGTACGAGCCACTCGTGACGTCGATGGCTTCGAGCCTGTCCCAGTCCTCGATCGACGTCACGGCAGGTTGCGCGACCCGCGCGACACCTCCCTGTTCGATGTCGCTGTAATCGCAAATGCAACCCCAATCCTCGACCGGGTACATCCCGTTCGGCATGGTCTTGATGAAGTCGAGGTCATATCGCGCGCAGAATGCCGCGGTCGCCTCGGCGACCCGTTCTGGCTCGAGGTCAAGACCTGGCAGATGCGTCCAGAAACTGTAGGGGGGACGGTCCGGCGCCTCTCCACGCAGAGCAGCGGCCACGCGCTCTAACTTTTCCATGCGCTCGACATCGCGGGGGGGGAGCGTCAGCCATGGCGAATCCGCCATCGGCAGGCCTCGCGTGAATGGTCCAGGCGGGGATGTTCCTGCGCTCAGCCGCTACCGCGATTCGATAGTGCGGTTCGAGCGTGAACAGTGCGAACTGCCACGCGTGTGGATTGACGTCGTGTGGCGGCAGGAAACGAATGCCGTGGGCGTCAACGATGAACCCGAAGTCGGCCAAGTCTACGGTCAGACCGTCGCCGGTTGCCTTCGTGTAGGCTTCTTTCAGCGCCCACAATTCCATGAAGCGAGCTGCGCGATTCTCCTGAAGACATGAGTCGAGCTGGACCAACTCATGCGTCGAGAAGTATCGCGATGCAACGGCCGAATAATCGAATGCGGTGTCAGTACGGACCACGTCGATGCCGACTGGCGTGTCTCCTGCGATCGCGCACGCCACGATTCCATGAGCGTGCGCCAGATTGAAGGTGAGTGCTCGGCCCGATCGGGCCGGAGCCGTCAGTTGTTCCTTGCCGTGAGCGCCTGCGCCAAATGTCCACGTCCGAGCGTCGACAGTGCAATAGCGAGAGAGAGATGTTCGCAAGAGGGCATGTGAGACGGCGTAGTCGCGCCGATCGCAGGCGAACCGAAACTGGTCGCATCGTCTCCGCTCTTCAAGAGACAGCAACGCGCGAGCGGCAATCACGGCCGGCTCACCCAACGATTCGGTCAGCCGGTACCAGATGTCGATCTGGCCAGGGGCAGGAGGCCCGCTAGGCTGCCTTGTCGCCACCGCCTGCCTCGAGACGTACGCAAGCGTTGTTGATGCACCGTGTGATTTCTTCAGCCAGCGATCGAGCGTGAGGCTCGAATACCATCGTGTGATGAGTACCGGGGACCAGATGCGTTTCGAGGGATCCGGTTACATAGTTATCCCATCCCATGTGCAGGTCATGTAAGCCGTCACAGTGGGGAGGACTGGCTTTGAACAGGGTGACGTCGCCGTCGTAGCGGTATGGAACGTAGTCGCGTCTAGCGATCCGGTTCGAGTGAAGGACGCTGCGCAGTCGTTGCGGCAGCCATCCCCCCCGTGTCTCCCACCCGAAGAGCATGCGCCAAAATGGGAGGCTGATCAGCTTTCTTGTGGTTTGCGCTTTTTGTTTGAGGTAGCCAATGCGGTTCGGTCCGTAAAGCAATGCCCGGAGGTGAGTCGGAGCTCGCAGGACTTGACGGCTCATCCGCGCTTGGGGCTTGCGGGCGGGCCGGCCTCGCCGAATGTGCCGAGGCGCGTGAGTATCGAACAGCGCCACGAGAGCGATAGGTTGTCGTTGTTGTTCCAGTTGGCGCGCCATTTCGAATGCAATGAATCCGCCGTACGACCAGCCACAAAGCGCGTAGGGGCCACTGGGATAAAACCTTCGTATTTCTGCGACGTAGACACGTGCCATATCCTCGATGCGCGTGTATATGCGACTCGTCCCGTCGAGTCCGCTCGCCTGAATGCCATACAAGGGTTGATCGGACGGCAGATGCCGGGCCAGGTCCCGGTAACTCAGGACATTGCCATCGGCCAGATGAAGACAGAACAATGGCGGCTTCGATCCACGCGTGTTGATCGGGACGAGCAACGGCCACTCAGTCGTGCTGCGCTTGTCCCGAAGCAGACGCGCCTGTTGTTCCACGGTCGCCGCCGTCAGGAACGTCGCCAGCGGCAGCCTGACGCCAAAGGTTCGCTCTATTGCGGCGCTCAGCCGAGCGGCCAGGAGCGAATGGCCGCCCACCGCGAAGAAATCGTCTGTGACATTGATGGGATGATGTTCGAGCAAATCTTCCCAAAGGTGAGTCAGGCACAGCTCAACCGCATCACGCGGCGGCTGCTCTACCGGCGCCGCCACACGCGCGGCGCAGAGGTCCGCGAGTGCCGTGCGATCGATCTTGCCGACCGCCGTGCGCGGGAGCGCTGGGACAAATTCGAAGGATGCCGGGATCATTTGTTGTGGCAGGGAGATTTGCAGGTGCGCGCGCAATTCTTCAACTGAGAGAGGCTGCGGGGTCCTGGACGCGATGAAAGCAGCAAGGCTCTCTTCATTGCTGTGAGGCCTGACGATTACGGCTGCCTCCAGCACAGCTGAATGGCGGCACAACGAGCGTTCGATCTCCGCCAGCTCAATACGAAACCCGCGGATCTTGACGCGAAGATTTCTGCGGCCCAGGTGCTCAATGCACCCATCGGAGCTCATCTTTCCGATATCACCCGTTCGGCAGAATCTCGCCGTCCCGGCATGTGGCACGTCGATAAACAACGCAGCCGTCCGATCGGGATCTCGCCAATAGCCGGCACAATGAAAATCGTTGCGGACCACGATCTCGCCCGGCTCCCCAGTGGGACACACACCACCATGGTCGTCCAGAATCTTCACGGTCGTACCGTTCAACGGATAGCCGGCCGGCACGACAGCACCGATCTCGCTGTCGTGATTCATGACGTAGGTCGCAACGGGTCCTGCTTCAGTCGAACCCAGCGTCCCGACCAGCACGCAGCCGCGGTGCAAGTGCCGTCGATACAGTTCGAAGTCGTGCGGAAGGATTTGCTCACTTCCGAGTCTGATACTCCGAAGCTTGGGGAGTTTGTCTTCTGTGGATATGGTCGCTGCAAAATGCCGAAACGTGCTCGGGGAGCACGTCAGGATTGTGATTCCCTGCGCAACCAGCCACGCAGCCAGCTCTCCGACACCCAGTCCACGGAGGTCGAAGGGATGGATGGATGCGCCATTGAGGAGAGCCTGCAGCGTCGTTGACACGCCCTGTGCGACCGAGCAGCTTGCCACCAAGGAAAAACGGTCCTCAGGATCCGCCCCGAGCAGATCGGCCATCGCCTTTGACCTGTTGAGCAGACCTGTGTGGGTTTGCACGACACCTTTAGGTGATCCCGTCGATCCCGACGTGTAGATCAGGCACGCCAATGTTTGCCCCGGTACCGACAGGTAGAGGTTGTCGGAAGACTGACTGGTGTCGACAGTGGCGATGTCGACCAACTTGAGATCGGGCCCGAGCAGGGCGCGCGCATCTGGCAGACTCCCGGTGTCAGTTACGAGAACCTGCGCCTCGCAGTCTCCAAGAATCTGGAGCATTCTGGCCGATGGCTGTCGGGGATCCAGAGGCACAAACGTTTTCCCGGCTTTCAGCACACCGAGCATGGCCGCAATGATGGACCCGCCCTGTCCCAGCAGCACTGCGACGGTCTCCGTTTCGGGCGCAGCAGCCAACACGCGTCGCGCGATGCGATTGGCCGATTCGTTGAGCTGCCGATAACTCAGCTGCTGGTCAACTGCGCTCACCGCCAGGCGGTCCGGATTGGCGGCGACTTGCTCCTCAAAGCGCGCGGAGACCGATTCGGCGCCGGCCTTTATGGATGACGCACGCACGACCGGTTCAGCGCGGTTCCGCATGAGGCGTACTCGTGAGGCTTTCTGTTGCCGTTCTCCAGAGCGCCAACGACAGGAACCAGGCCGCCCTGGGTCGCGGCCAAAGCAAGAGCGACCGAAAGAAATGCCGGAGCGCGACGCTGGCGCGATGTCGCCGGAGCTCCAGGACTCCTATGACGAGCAAGGAATGCGACTGGTGCCGTCGCCTGAACGGAATATCGCGCTGGTACTTGGCAAGGAGGTACTGCAGGGCTACTAATCGCCGGTCGCCCGTCCAGGCTCGACTCCCGGTATGCTGCCAGTAAATGTCCACTGGCGTGTCAACGTCATCGAATTCTGCAACTTTCGACAGTCGCGCACACAGGTCCCACCACTCGGACGCATGCAACTGCTCGTCGAACCCGCCGATCTCTTGAAGATATTCGCGGCGCACCAACATGGTCGGCCAGGCGCTGTTCCAACGGCGGATAACCAGGCCTGCGCCAAAGACTGCCCGCCGCACGTCGCCTCGCAGCGGTTGAAGACGTCCTGCCGAAGCAGAGGCGCTGCGTCCGCCCTGGACGCTGCGTCGGCCCACGACCACGCCGAGACGGGAGAAATTGCCGGGATTCGTCTCGAAGCGCCGCAACTGGACCTCGAGTTTGTGAGGGAGACACTCATCATCCGAGTCCAGAAACGCGAGATAACGCCCTCGAGCGCAGCCGATGCCCACATTGCGTGCCCGACTTGGACCGGAATTGCGTTCGAGCTTTACGTATCGCACACGGTCGCTCAGGAACGACTGCACGACAGCCGCGGTATCGTCGGTGGACCCATCGTCGACGATGATCACCTCCCAGTCCTGAAATGTTTGCGCGATCACACTCTGGATCGCGCGCGGTAACAGGTCGCCGCGGTTGTACGTGGGGATGACGACTGTAACCGTGGGCGTGGAGGCAGCGGGCATTGTTGCGCTCATTGAATCAAGTCATTCTTCTTTGCAACGCGGCGAACACCGTGGGCACGAGTGTTGAATCACAAAAAGCCGTCGCGCGTTCCTTGTCGGTCGCGTCCATGACGATGACCGTGACGTCTTTGCAATCTCTCCGGATGTGATGCACACAGCACCGATAGATTTCTTGAAGCCGAGAGAGCTGCTCGAGGACATCAGACTCCGACATGTGTCGCAATCGTCTGGGCAATCCGCGCGGGCGCGCCTGCGCTCGTGACATCGCGATCTCACAGGCAGTCGTCAGCCAGACGACGATGTCGGATTTCGGTGTGTAATGGACGAATTGGCGAACCGTCGCGCTGTCTACGTGATGCCGAGCATGAGACAGAAACATGCCGCTCCGCTGCAGCAGGCTCTCATCGAGCCCTACTACGCACGCGTCCCCGTTCCAACGTCGTAGTGCTGGGGCGATCATGAGATCCGAAAGCAGTGTGCGCGCTGAAGGCCATGTGATCCCTGTCGTTCTCATGTCTCGGACGAGATGGGGGAGCGCGAAGAGCAAAAACTGGCGTTGCTGCCACGCAGTCGCGAGCTGAAAGACGCGCTTGCGCGCGACTGCTTTGGCGACGCTTGCCAGGCGAGTCTCATCGCTGCCGAAGCGCATCGTCCACATCTGTGACCGCTCGAGCGGGATTCCGTTCGAGCAGCGGCGAAGCCGCTCGAGCATCCGGTGATTGAGCCACGACTTCCCGGAGCCCGGAATGCCGAGAAATTCGACGGTCAAGGCCTTTGAGAGGCCTTCACCGGGCGCTTTGTATGAGGTTGCCAATCTGTCAGACGGCTGCAGTGGTTATGTACTGGAGTACTTCGGGATCGGATTGACCGTGCGCCCCATGCGGCCGCGATAGCCATCGACGACGGCTCGTAACTGCAACGCTGTGAACGCCGAGCCGTATCCCGGTCCACGGCCCCATGACAGACATGTTCGAGCCGCGGCTCTGAACAACTCGCGCCGCGCGAGATCGGGGCGCCCAAACGTCGTGTTCATCGAAAAAATGTAACTGCGGGTCGAGTAGTACTGTCGCCAGAGGGTGGTGCGGGAATGACGTGGAAGGACCGCACGTCGAGGACTTCGGTTCAGACGACCCTTTCTGGTCCGAATTTCCAGCATCATGTCGCCGTTAACCAGCAGCCGATATCCGGCGTTCGCGATCCTGAGACAGGTACTCGAGGTCTTCGAGACCAAAAAATAGGCGGCTATCAGGCAACCCGACACGTTGGACCATCTCCCGTTTTAAAATCAGCTGGGCGTTGCCCCCGATGATATCGACACTGAGAAAGCCGGTGAGGGCCGCGTCGGGCAGCCGCCGCATCTCGCCTCGAGTCCAGTCGAACATGGCGCCGACGGCACCGACGGCGCCGACGTCATTGCCGGCGGTTGTGCCCATTGTCAGCAATCGTTCAATCGTGTCAGCCGCTGCCGGAGGATCATCATCGTCGCCCCAGTAGATCCAGTCGCACTCCTGTTGACTCATTCGGTTGAGGCCATAGGCCGCAGCTCCAGCAGGTCCCAGGTTCTCGCGCATGGCCTCATAGCTGACCAACGTGGCTGGAAACGCTGAAACGACATTCTGAGTCTCCGTCGTGGGTCCGTTGTCCACAACGAGAATGTGATCGGGCGGCCGTGTCTGGCTCAACAGCACCTGCAACGTCTTCTTCAAGAGCGCAGGGCGGTTAAGCGTCATGACGAATGCACCGAGTCGCATTTCCCTACGTCCTTTCCATCAATCCAATGCGATAGTCGTTTGCGAAGGGGCGGGGCGGTTTATTGCCGAAGACCCTCGAGCACGCTCGAACGCCGGGCCTTCCCAGAAAGGACGCCGCAAACCACACGTACCGCGTCGGGTATCGGCGATCGATCTTCAGTGCGTCCGCGATTCGCTGACGTGCTTGATCCAGTTGACCCAATTCGGCGAGTTCCTTCGCCATGCACATGTAGAAGAAACTCTTGAGCCCGGGCCGAGCCTCGATGTCGCCGGCGTACTTACGCAGAAATACTGCGTAGGCTCTGGCGGCGTTACTTGGATTCGCGACATGCGGGCCGTCATAGTTCCTGTAGACCTTGATTAAGGGCTCCATCACGAAGTCGATGGTGTGATGGCGCGCGATCCTTAGCAGGTAGTCCCGCTCGCCCATGGCAGGAAACTGTTCGTCGAAGAAGATGTCTGGCTCGGTGGGAAAGCGCTTCACCAAGAGTAGAGGTGTCCCGCATCCCGTCGCTCGGCCGGCCAGCAGGTCTTCGAAAATCCAGCCGCGACACTGTGGCAGGACCTTGCTGACGGTCCTGCGAGAGTACGTCAGCCGGCCACATCCAACAACAGCAAGTGTAGGTGTGCCGTTGCGGAATACCGCAAGTTGCTTCTCTAACTTCTGTGGCAGCCATTCGTCGTCGTCGTCCTGAAAGGCAATGAACTGACTTGCGCCCGCGGCACGGATGCCGGTGTTTCGCGCTGCCTGAAGGCCGCAGTTCTTGTCATGACGGATGTAGCGGATGCGTGTGTCACGGTAACCGTGAACAATCTGTTCGGTGTTATCCGTCGATCCATCGTCCACGACAATGAGCTCCCAATCGGGGAAGGTCTGACTCAACACGCTGCCAATGGCGCGACCCAACAAGTGCGCGCGGTTCCACGTTGGCAGGATGATGGACACTGTTGGGGCTGCGACGGAATGTGTCGATGCGATCATGCTACTGGTCACTCATCGCGGGCACTCGGCAGTCCCATGCAATCTCTGGTGCGACCATTGCCTCTCGGAGCAGGCGAACAGGCGTACGTCCAGCGCGTGGTACGTCGAGCACTCGCAGTCGAAGACAATTCTCGACACGGTCAAGGTAGCTGCGCGGCGGGCGGTCGCAGCTGACCGTGACTGTGTAATCGCCTGGACGCAGCACGTTCTCGCGAATCTGGCAAATGGTATCCAGCGCTCCCTCTTCGATCTCCAGCTCGGTTCCGTGAGTGCTGGCCCCAAAGATGAGCCGCTGATGTGCATCGCGCACCTGAACGGCCAACTTCACTCCGGGTACGACCTTGGCCACGTCCCAGCGCAAGCGGATGGAAAACGGCTCGCCGAAACAGATCGCGTCGCAGGGCTCGCCATGTCCATTGAGGATCTCAGCTTCAGAAAGCACCATCGGTCTGTCGGGCCCCGATCGACTCTCGCCGTGATACGAAGACGCGACCTTTTCACCCTGTTCCAGATACGCCCGAACGACCGAGCTTGTGTCTCCATCAAGCCGCACTCGTCCTCCGTCGATCCAGATGCAGCGGTCGCACAGCCGCTGCACGGCTTCGAGGTTGTGGCTTACGAACAGAATTGCCCGCCCTTCGTGAGCGACATCACTCATCTTGCCGAGGCACTTCCGCTGGAAGGAGACGTCGCCGACCGCCAGCACTTCGTCAACGAGAAGAATCTCGGGTTGCAGGTGAGCAGCCACTGCGAACGCCAGACGGAGGGACATCCCGCTCGAGTAATGCTTGACTTGCGTGTCGAGAAAGCGCTCGACCTCGGCGAACGCGATAATCTGGTCGAGTTTGGCGGCAATTTCCGCCCGTTTCATGCCGAGGATCACCCCGTTGAGAAAAATGTTTTCACGACCGGTCAGCTCGGAATGGAAGCCCGTTCCAACTTCGAGGAGCGATCCGACGCGGCCGCGGATCACCGCGCGTCCTCGAGTCGGCTCGGTAATACGCGCGAGCATTTTGAGGAGCGTCGACTTACCGGCTCCATTCCGTCCGATAACGGCAACGACCTCGCCGTACGAGACGGAAAACGACACATCGTTGACTGCCCAGATTTGATTGCCGAGGATTTGCGCCGACTCCCCTTGAAAAACCGATCGCAGGCGGCGATATGGCGACAGTGCCAGGTCGTTAATCTGTTCCCGAAGGGTCACGCGAGCGGCGACGCGAGCGCCGAGCCGGTAACACTTGCCGAGACCCTCCGCGTGGATAGCGGCATCAGACGACATCGGCGAAGTTCCTTTCCATCCGGCGGAAGACAAGAACACCGGTTATGAGCATCAGCGAAGCAGCTACGGATGAAGCCAGAATCATGACTCCCGGCGCTGTGTCGGTGCCAAGAAGCGCCCAGCGAAAACCCTCCACCACACCGACCATGGGATTGAGGCCATAGAACAGGCGCCAGGAATCTGGGACGAGACTGGAGGAATAGGCGATAGGCGTGGCCAGCAGCCAGAGCTGGACGAGGAAGGGAATGATGTAGCGAACATCGCGAAACTGCACGTTCAACGCGGACAACCAGAGACCGGCTCCAAGGCTCGTGATGATCGCGAGAAGAATCAGGACAGGAAGTATGAGAACGGCGCTCGAGAGTACGAAGCCGTACCAGACCATCATCGCCAGAAGCACCACGAACGCCAGGCCGAGATCGATCACGCCGGCCAGTACGCTGGCGGTTGGCAATAGCAATCGCGGAAAGTACACCTTGCGAAGCAGATTGGCGCCGCTCAATAGCGAGTTGGATGACTGGCTGAGTCCGGTCGCGAAGAACGTCCAAGGTACCAGTGCCGCGTACGAGAAGAGCGGGTACGGGACACCGTCTGATTGCATGCCGGCCAGGCGCCCGAAGAACACACTGAAGACGAGCATGGTGATGAGTGGCTGGAGAATGGCCCACGCGGCGCCGAGCACCGTCTGCTTGTAACGGACCTTCACATCACGCCACACAAAGAAGTAGAGGAGCTCGCGGTACTCCATGAGCTCGCGCAGATTGATCGCTATCCATCCCACCCTGGGTTCAATCACCACGACTGGGCAGATTGCCGCACTGCCTGCGGGTCCGTTGGGCATCAGAATGTGTTCCTCCTCCTCAGTTTGTGACTGAATCTGGATCGCTGTGATGGACGGCGATGACCGCGAGAGCCACAAACAGCGCAGCAACGCCAGGTACTCGTAAGCTGAAATCGACGGTTTCCTGAAGCGCCAGCAGGGCCAGTCCGACCACGGCACCAACACGGAGCCACTCGGTCACGCTGTCGCTCGACGACTCGCGGAAGCGTTGCCGCGTCTCGCGGACGAAAAATCCCACTGTCGACAGGAACGGAAGCCCGACGAGCATGCCGCCCTCGGCTGCCAGTTGCAGATAGTCGTTGTGCGCTCCCTCGTACGGCTCATCTAGACCGGCTGTGGGGTAAAACGGCACGATGCTCTGATATGTGCTGAAACCGGCGCCAGCGACTGGAAAATCCCGGGCGATCGCGACGGCTTGGCGCCAAAGCACCAGACGGCCATGCGCCGTGAACCACGAATCAACGAGGAAGCGGCTGACAACGGGTTGCACTCTCGCGACGCTGATGCCGGTGAGGAGGAGGAGACCCATCACGCCTGCAATCACAATCCTGACTTTCGTAGCGGAATTGCGGCGCATCAGCAGTCCACCCATCGTCGCGACCGCGATCGCAAGACCCAGGATTCCTGCGCGCGACCTGGTTTGGACCAATGCGATGACCATCGCCGTCGCAGCGCACTGCAGAAGGATGACGCGACCTGGCCGTGCGTGCCACCCCTTCTCCAGCGCGGCGCACAGGTAGCCCATGGTGAGCGGCAGCGTCATCAGCATCCATCCGGCGTAGTGGTTTCTGCTCGCGAATGGGCCGTGCGGCGAGCTGTCGGGAGGCAGGGGCCATCCGGCCGCGCGATAGAAACCGATCCACAAGTTGCTGGCCTCAGCTATCCCGACGAGGGCGACGATTGCGCCAAGGCCAACGAGGCCGCCGGCCAGTTGGCGCGCGCCGCGCGATTCCATCGTTGTGACGGAACCAACGAAGAAGAAGCCGAGCGCCACAACGAAGGCGAGGCCAAGCGCCGTCGACCTCGGATTGATCGACAGGGGAAGCGCGTCTCCAGCGGTCTGCGGAGAGACAACAAGCGTGGACGGACTGATTGCGTGGATCATGCCGACAGGCAGCGGAACCAGTTGGACACCGATAGCACAGCACAACGCCACCAGCGAGAAGGCGAGTCCGCATCTGGCCGAACCTCGCTGCTTGCATATCAGAACGCTGGCGATGCCGCTCATCATCAAGCCCGCTATCAAGGGAACGTATCCCCACGGCCTGACTGCCCCCAGCGAGAAGACTCCCCAGGCCAGGAGAGCAATGACGGTCGAGCTCCCGATCCACGTGTGGCGGTTGCCATGTGGGCAGCACGCAGGAACGGTTACGGTCTGATCCATCTGCGATTAGCGATTCGTGTGGTCCCACAGCGGCGATCGATCGAGTCCGGAGACGTCCATTGCCATGAGCGGCGACGAAGGTGCATGAAGGACGGACGGGAGTCCGAAGTCGAGGCGGCGAAGATCGGGAAGCTGGGTCGAGGCATCGATTCGAGGCGCCGGTGTGACAATGACGTCCAGCCACCCGCGCCATCCGCATGTGTAGCAGCGATAAGGCCGCTTGTCGGTGAAGTGTCGGTAAATGTGTTCGAATGCGCCGTTGACGCGCGAACGGTGGACGCTGCCCGAGGTACATGACGAACAGGTTGCAAGGGCCGCCACCTGCTCACGACGACCGAGGGACTCGTTCGCATGATGAACCGGAACCCGAAAAGGTGCCGGCTCGGAGGCTGGAAGTGCCGTCACCGCCTCTGCAGGGCCGAACTCGGGAACGATCGCGCGCAGCTGTACGATGACTGCCTCAGAGTCGCCTAAGAGCGCGGACCTTTCCAGGCTCCTCATGTCAGTTGCCAGAGGCGGCGCGAGAGGACCATAGCGCGGCCGCACCTGCATGACGCTCTGGACTGGCGACGGACCCACGACTTCGTCACGCCCCACCAGCTGCTCGTCGAGTTTCTCTCCAGGTCGCAGCCCGATGAACGTAATCGGCACTTCATCAGCCCGGAAACCCGAAAGACGAATGAGGTCCCTTGCGATATCGACGAGGCGAATGGGTTCCCCCATGTCCAGCACGTAGATCGAATTGAGCTCGCCGATGGTGGCCGCATGCAGGACAAGCTGAACCGCTTCGTGAATCAGCATGAAGTAGCGACGCACATCTGGATGTGTGACGGTGAGTGGGCCGCCGCGCTTCAGCTGCTCGACAAACAGCGGCACGACGCTTCCGTTGCTCCCAAGTACATTCCCAAAACGGACTGTGATGAATTTGGTGCGGCTGCCCGATGCCCTGCACTGGAGCATCAGCTCGGCGACTCGTTTGGTGGCGCCCATCACGCTGGCGGGGCTGACCGCCTTGTCGCTCGAGATCAGGATGAACCTTTCGACGCCACACTCTTCCGCAAGCTCGGCGGCCGTCTCCGTGCCGAGGACGTTGTTCTTCACCGCCTCACAGACGTTGAGTTCCATCAGCGGAACGTGTTTGTGAGCCGCGGCGTGAAAGACGATATCCGGCCGATGCTGCCGGAGCACCGACCTGAACCGGGACCGATCGGTGACATCCCCAATGACAGGGTAGGTACAGGTGGCGGAGCCGCTGCGAGCATTGAGATCGTTGAGCACGCTGTAAAGACTGTTCTCGTGGCGCTCGTACAGAATCAGGGCGGACGGGCCGAGAGCGGCGATCTGACGGCACAACTCAGCACCGATGGAGCCTCCTGCGCCGGTGACGAGAATCGTCTTGCCTTCGATCAACCCCAGAAGGGGCTGGAGGCTCAGGCCGACCGGCGTGCGCCGCAGCAGATCCTCCAGCGAGAGGTCGCGAATCTGACTGGTCGAGACGTGTCCGTCCAGGATCTCGCGCAGGTGCGGCAGCGTCTTAATCGGCACCTCGAATGGCTCGAGCGCGCGAACAACTCCCCGATACGTGGACGGCTCGGCACGGGGAATCGTGACGATCACTTCATTTGGACGATGACGCTTCATGATCGACGGCAGGTCTTGACGCGTGCCAAGCACCGGGATGCCGTGAATCCGCTGGCCGACCTTCGTTCGATCGTCATCGACGAATCCGACCGGGTTGTAGTCGCTGGAAAGGCGAAGTCTCATCTCTCGTGCCACCGCTTCGCCCGCATCCCCGGCGCCGTAAATCAGGACTCGACGCCCGCCTTTTCCAGCGACCAGGTCGCGGTGGGCACGGGCGATGAGTCGGACGCCGCCCGAGAAGCCGGTGAGGAGCAGCGCGTCAATCAGCAGGATGGATCGCGGATAGTGCGTAAGCCCGACCACTTCCTCGATGAACGCCAGAAACGCCAGCGAGCTGAGTCCGACGCTCAGAAGGATGTTGAAGAGATCCCGGACGCTCGTATAGCGCCACAGGCCCTCATAGAGTCGGAATACCACGAACAGCGTTCCGCGAGCCACCAGCAGCGTGGCCAGTGAGTCTCGCCACAAAGCGCCGTAGTTGGACGGGATGTTTCCGTCGAAACGAACGGCAAACGCAATGTAGCTCGACGCGACCGCCAACCCCATGTGGAACAGCCAGATGACCGCCCCCCGATACCGGAGCAGCCAGTTTGGGAGAACCGGTACTTCACCAGCGTGGTGGGTCTTGTCGAAATGTGAACGAAGCATAATTTGCGTTTGCGTTCGGTCTATTGATTCGAGGCGAGGCGCCCGTTGTCGGGGGATGAGTGACCCCACTCGCGCCACATCTCGATCGTGTCGACGACACGCTCGCGGTCCTGCGGCGTCAGGCTCGACCCGCTTGGCAGGCAGAGACCGCGCTCGAACAGCCTTTCCGAAACGGCACCGCCACGCACCCGACAACCGTTGAAGACCGGCTGCAGGTGCATCGGCTTCCACACCGGTCGAGATTCGATGTTGCCGAGTTCCAGTTGCTGCCGCAGGTCTTCGCGCGTTGCGCCGAATCGATGGGCGTCTACGGTGATGCACGTCAGCCAGCAGTTACTGCGTCCGTATGAGGCTTCGGGCATCACGTCGATGCCGGGGAGCGACGCGAATTTACGCCGGTAATAGTCGTTGTGTTCTCTGCGCTGAGCGAGGCGCTGATCGAGATTGCGAAGCTGGCCCAGTCCAACCGCGGCCAGCAGATTGCTCATGCGGTAGTTGTAGCCAATTTCCGAATGCTGGTAGTGTGGTGCCGGATCACGCGCCTGAGACGCCAGGTGCCGTGCGCGCGCCAGCCATTCCGTCCGCCTCGAGACGAGCATGCCGCCGCCGCCGCTCGTAATGATCTTGTTGCCGTTGAACGAGAAGGCGGCCATCTCGCCGAAGCGCCCTGCCTGTTCGCCACCGTATGTCGCGCCCAGCGCTTCTGACGCATCGGCAATCAAGGGGACCTCGTACCGCTTGCAGGTCTCCACGAGCTTGTCGTAGTCGGCGCACTGCCCATACAGATCGACGGTCATCACCGCCTTCGGGAGCCGCCCGCGTCGTGCGCACGACTCCAATTCCTCCTCCAACAGAGCCGGATCCATCGTCCACGTGCTCGATGTAGAGTCGACGAAGACCGGGCGTGCACCCAGATAGGCGATGGCATTCGCAGTGGCCGCAAACGTGAGCGTCGACGTGATGACTTCGTCGTGCCTCGTGACACCCACGATATGCAGCGCAAGATGAAGCGCCGCGGTCCCGCTGGACAAGGCGACCGCGCCGGGCAGCGCGAGGCGTCCGGCGAACTCCTGCTCGAAGCGATCGAGATGGGGCCCGACTGGCGCGATCCAGTTCGATTCGAATGCCTCGAGAAGCAGACGACGTTCTTCCGCACCGACGTGCGGCGGTGATAAAAAGACACGATTCATGGTTATCTGTGTTTAACGGAGAGCGCAGTCGCCTTCAACGTCAGTACGCGGGCAGGCGAGCCGACCGCCGTGACGCCCTCGGGCACATCTCTTGTGACAACGGCGCCAGCGCCCACGACGCTCCATGCGCCGACTCGACGGCCGGGCAGGACGACTGCGCCGATGCCAATCAACGCGCCCTGACCAATCGTCACGTCACCACCCAGCCGCGCTCCCGGCGCGATGTGCGCGTGATCGCCGATCACGTTGTGATGGTCGATGCTGCAGCCTGTATTGAGAATCACGTTGGCGCCGACCGAGGCACCAGTGTTGACGATGACCCCGGCGCAAATGACGCTGCCGTGACTGATCGAGCAGTTCGGTGACAGAACTGCGCTTGGATGTCGAGCGATGGCAAAGCGCTCGAGGGAGCGAGAGAGGCGTTCGAACAGGCGCCGCCGCGTGTGGTTGTCTCCGACGCCGACGATGACGGCGTCGTGATCGAATCTAGTGCACTCGTCAACCGAGCCCAGGACGCGCAGCTCGAACATGTCCTTGCGCCACAGCTGTTCGTTGTGATCGAGATAACCACACGGGTAGTCGTCGCCGCCGTAGCGTGAAGCCGCCATGAGGATGTCGGCCACGACCTGGCCGTGGCCGCCGGCGCCAATGATGAGGATTTGCATCGCTACGGCTCGCTTCCCAGGAATTCACTCACAGTGGCTTCACCCGGCGCGTTTACTCCGCGTCTCTGGATGACCGAGCCCGCGGTTCGCGCGAGGATCGCGAGATCCTGGCGCAGCGAGTGATGATCTACGTACCAGACGTCCATCGCGAGTTTCTCCTCCCAGGAGAGCGCATTGCGCCCATTGACTTGGGCCAATCCCGTAATCCCCGGCCTGACCTCGTGCCTGCGTGCCTGCGTCGTCGTGTAGCGATCGAGGTACTGCATCAGCAGGGGACGCGGGCCGACCAGGCTCATGTCTCCCTTCAGCACGTTGAGCAACTGAGGGAGCTCGTCGAGGCTGGTGGTGCGCAGAATGCGCCCGGCCGGTTCGAGGCGCTCGCCATCGGTCGCGTCGCCCGGCATTCCGTCGAGCTGCCGCAGCGTCCGAAATTTGAGAATGACGAAGGGTTTGCCGTTCAGGCCCGGACGCCGTTGACGGAACAGGATCGGGGTGCCCATCGTGCACCGGACCACCAGTGCCACGAGCATCATTACCGGGAACAGGACAAGCAGAGCTGTCGCGGCGATCCCGATATCGAGCAGCCGCTTGCCGACACGACTGTAATGGCGGTTCACGATTGGGTGACGTGTGCGATGGACGCGCGGAATACACCAGCAGGAGCGAGCCCCTTTTCGGACAGAAGACGAGCGTACGCCGCTTTGACGAGAGAGAAGACGCGCTCCTCGTCAAAGCTCTCGATCGCTTTCTGACGGCCCGCACGTCCCATCCTCTCCGACAGATCCTTGTTGGTGAGCAGCGCGACGATCGCGCTCGCGAGTGCCGAAGCCGTCCCCACTGGAACGAGCAGGCCGTTTCGACCGTGTTCCACGACCTCCCGGCAGCCCGGTATGTCGGTCAACACGCACGGCAATCCCATTGCCGACGCTTCCATCGGCGCTCGCGGGAAACCCTCGCGCGACGAGGGGAGGACGAACACGTCCATGAGACCGTAGAGCCGCGGCATGTCGGTCCGGAGTCCTGTAAAGACGCAACCCTCGCTGAGCCCGTAGTCCTTTGCCAGCTCCGGTGAGATCGCATCTGGCTTGTCGGTGTCGGTTGGCCCCACGACGATCAACTGCGTGTCGGGCAGTTGTGCCCGAACCAGACGCATCGCGTTGAACAAATCCAGAATGCCCTTTTCACGCACGAGACGCCCCACAAAGCCGACCACCGGCCGAGTGGAATCGATGCCGAGCTCCTTTCGAGCAGCCTTCAGGTCGCGCGGGCTCAGCCGGGCTCGATCGAACTGGCGGATGTCGATGCCATTTCCGAGGAGAGCGATCCGATTGGGCGCGCAACGCTTCTCTCGAACCATCGCCTCCATGGCTTCACGACTCTGGCAGAGCACGAGATCGGCGCAGCCTGCGGCAAGCCGAGACATCGCGGCGAGCACCCACCGCCGGAAGCGCCCGTTGTCGGCAGGGTCGTAAATGCCGCGAAAGGTATCGACGACAACCGGGACACGCGCCAGGCGAGCCGCAAGCTGACCAAGGAGCTCGGCTTTCGGTGTGTGGCAGTGCACAATCGTGAATCGTTCCCGCCGCATGAGGCGGTAGAGCCGCCACAATGCCGCCAGGTCTGCGATGGGCGTGATCGACCTGGTCATCGTCACCGGAATATGGCGAATGCCTTGTTGCAGCAGGTCAGGTACGTGCGGTCCCGCTGCAGATACTCCGGTGATCGCATATCCCGCTTGGTTCAGGCTCTTCAGTTGATTGAGAAGCAGAAATCGGAGCGACAGGTCGACCGTTGCCACGTGGGCGACCTTGATCACTACGCGGCCTCCTCGAGAATTTCTTTGTACAGCGTCTCGATGGCCCTCACGCGGTGTTTGACGTGATACTCGGATTCGACTTGTGCGGCACCGGCCGCACCCATTCGCGCACGACGCTTCACGTCATTCAAGAGCTGCAGCACGCCGTAACTCAACTCGTCGATCGCGCCAACCGAAGCGAGCAGTCCAGCCCCGGCCGCGAGCACTTCAGGGATGCCGCCCACACGTGTGGAAACGACGGGCTTGCCGAGCGCCATCGCTTCGAGAAGCGCAATTGGAAGCCCCTCAAACTCAGACGTCATCAGGAACACGTCCATGGCCGCCATGAGCCGACGGCCATCCGGGCGAAAGCCCGTCATACGGACGCGATGCGACAGCCCCAAGGCGGCTACTCGCTCGCGAATCTGGTTTTCGAGCGGACCACCGCCAACCATCAGGAACGTCACATCCGAGCGAGTTGCGGCGACGCGTGCGGCAACCTCCAGCCAGTCGGCAAGCCGTTTCTGCGAGCGAAAGACCGCAACTGTGCCCACCACCAGATGCGTGCCGGGAATGCCCAGTTCACCTCGGACGCCGAGACCCTTCGCAGCTTCTGCCCGAACCTGCTCAACGGGCACGCCGTTCGGCAGTGTCATGACGCGAGTACGCCCGCGGAGCCCATAGCGGCCAATCGACTCCGCAACCTCGCCGGAGACCGCCAGCACGCGGCGATTCCACCCGTACGTTGCGGCGTTGGCCCATTGCGTCACTGAGTGATAGCGCTCCTGCAGATTGTGTTCGGTATAGACGACCGGCACTGAGGACCATCGTCCTGCGAGCCGCGCCAGAATGCCGGCGACGGGCAAGTCGGCCTGGATGACATCGAAGCGCTCACGCTGCTGCAGCGCCAGCAGGCGTCGAAACGCTCGTGGCAGCAGAGTCATCGCTGTCCACGCACTCGGGACTGTGCCGGATCCCTCGTGCGCCGCGCACCCACTGCCGAGACAATGGACGGGAATTCCGGCTCTTTCGAGTTCCGGCACCAGGAAGTGTTTCCAGGGCAGGAGATAGCCAACGTGATACTCGAACCGCTGACGATCGAGAAACGGAAGCGAGTCCACGAGGAGCCGCTCAGCGCCGCCCAACCCAAGACCCTTGATCAGAACCAGGACTTTGGACTTCATGTGAAACGACCGTAAAATTCGACCATTCCCGCCGCACACCGATCGAGGGTGAACCGTTCTTCGAAGATTTCCCGGCTGCGAAGCCCGAATGCGCGCGCTTTTTCGCGATCAGCCAGCAGCTCCGTGATGGCCTGCGCCAATGGGGCAGCGGTTGCACGCTCGACCAGCACCGCATTCCGCCCCTCTTCCACGGCGTTCTCGATCGTGGGAATTCTTGTGGCCACTATGGGCAGTCCCATCGCCATGGCCTCGAGAACTGCGCCGGCTGCGCCCTCGTACAATGAGGGAAAAACGAACAGGTCTGCACAGGCAAGTAAATCGGGCACGTCGTCCCGATGTCCCAGCATCCGAACTCGACGGTCTAATCCGCGTTCGTGTTGAATCCTTTTGAGCAGGTCCGTATGGCGACCGGGCGCTCCGGCAACGAGCAGAACGACGGAAGGATGTCGCCGTCCCAGATCGTCCATTGCCTCGAGCAGGTACCGTTGCCCTTTCTGGTATTCCTGACGTCCAACGGTAATGATGACTTCGTCGGACTCATTCAGTCCGAGCCGGCGTCGGACCAGCGCGCGACGCTCGGCGCTCGGCCCGGCAAACCGGTTGCCCCGTCCTCGCTCGACGACCGTGATGCGTTCAGCCCGGAGTCCAAGCGTTTCCATTGCCGCTTTCTTGACCGGTTCGCTGACGGCGTGAAAGTGAGTAGTCAAGTAGCGGGCGGTCCAAGCGTCGACGAGGCGTACGAGCCACAGTTTGAGCGGATTGATGTCGCGATTCTGCAGCCGAATTTTGTCGTAGCTCGTATTCACCAGGCTGCTGACGACGACGGCGCGGTGGCCGATCGCCGCCAGTCGTCCGATCAGATCCGACTTGAACAGCGCTGTGTGGATAACGTCGGGGCATTCGGCCCGAATCAGTCGGCGCAGCGCCGCAACCCGGCCGGCCATCCCGCGTTCGGGAAGGAAGCGCAGCTCGGCACCCTCTGCCTCAAGACGACCTTCAAGGCTCTCAGGGTGCCGATAGAAAAACGCCACTGTCGGTTTGATACCCGCGCAGACCAGGGCCGGCATCATCTCGGCCAGCGAGCGCTCGGCGCCACCTTGACCGAGGCCGTCGATGACGAACAGGATCTTGAGACTCATCACGGTGTAACTGGACGTCTGCTCGAGAGAACGTCTCTGTAAAATGCTTCGTACTGTTCCGCGATCCGCGCTATGACGAAGTTTTGCTCAATCCACTTTCTGGCGGCATTGCCGAGGCCCTGCAGGTGCTCGGGCTGCTGAAGCAGTTGGATGATGGCTTGCGCGAACGCCATCTCATCATTCCGCTCTATGAGTATTCCGGTCCGTCCATCCAACACGCACTCGCTCAGTCCACCGACCCGCGTCGTCACAACCGCTCGTTGAAGTAGACCTGCCTCGAGCACCACAGCTGGCATCCCCTCGGTGTCGCTCGTGAGCGCGATGAGGTCGGCAGCACCCATGTAATTGGAGACCTGATGCTGTACGCCCATGAAGCGAACGCATTCTCCGAGCGACAATGCCTGCACTTGCATTTCCAGGGCAGCACGATTCGGGCCCTCTCCAACAATCCACAGATACAGATTCGGAATCGTGCGCCTGGCCGTCTCGATAATGCGAAGAAGGCGATCTACTCGTTTCTCCGGGCTGAGACAGCCGACGTATAGGACGACACGAGCCTCCGGGGGCGTTTGAGCCTGTCGACGGACAACGGTGGGGGACGATGACGTCACGAGCGAATGGGGATCAACGGCGCATGGAATCTGCGCGGTCGGTACTGTCAGATTGTAGAGTTCGTTCAACGCCTTCAGGGTTGACGAGCTGACGCCCACAACTCCGTGCACCTGAGGCATGACGAGCCATGAGTAGAGTCGGTGGTGAAGCCATCCGCGAACCCAGCGGCGAGGCTGACCGATGTTGCGGTAGATCAGAACCCAGGGATGCGACTGTGAGCCGAACGCAGCGGCGGCACCGTACTTGAGGGTGCGCCCCCCGTTCACCTGCACGATGTCTGGCTGCCAGTCGGCGATGACACCCTTCAAGCGCCGCAGAAGTATCGGATGGACGCCCGGGATCTTCTCGAAGTGGTGATGTTCCCGACCTCCCAATACGCTGTCGTTCGTTGCGAGCGGCAGCGGATTCTCGCCTGCGTGCGTATACAAGTATGCAGTTCTGACCTCATGACCTATCAGACGCAGTCGTTCGCTCAGCTGCAGCGCGAAGATCTCGGCGCCGCG
Source organism: Vicinamibacterales bacterium (assembly GCA_963782595.1). Lineage (GTDB taxonomy): Bacteria > Acidobacteriota > Vicinamibacteria > Vicinamibacterales > JAMQPK01 > JAMQPK01. The sequence continues at coordinate 536,202 of CAWAKJ010000002.1, forward strand.
CCGCTGTGGCTTTTGCACGATCTGCAGAATCCGCAGTGCGGCGCTCACGTGAGCGCCCTCGCGTAACTGGCTGCCCATTCCTCGAGCCAGACCGACGACTGGAGAACTGGAGCCAGTTGGAGGGGCATGTCCCGACGAATGGGAATCCGCCCGAGACGCAGCGCGCTGAAGCGCCCGGCGACATTTCTTCGTCCGCCTGCCACGACGGCCGTGCGGTAGACGGCTTTGACCTCGTTTTCCACTGCGCGCGACCACTTTGCCTGGGGGTAGCAGAAATCCCCGATCGGTCGCAGCAGTCGATCCTGCAAGTGGTCCCGGGAACGCCGCAGATCCTCGCGCAGCTTGTCGACACTCAGGCGACGGAGATCCTGATGTCGCCAGCTGTGTGACCCGATGTTCAGGAGTGGGTCCGATGCGAGTTGGCGCAGCGCGCTCCACTCGAGAGACTTGAGACCTTCTACTCCCCTGAGGGGTGATCCGGATGTGCCCTCGACGAAGCCCACCGGCACATACAACGTGCACGGCATTTGCAGTTCTTCCAGAATGGGCCAGGCGGCGGTCCGAAAATTGTCGAAGCCGTCATCGAAGGTGATGACGACAATTGGTCGCGTACTGGCCGTTCCGGTTTCCAAATGGGCAACGGCATCGGCCAAAGAGCACACCTGAGCACATTCGCGGAGCTCACTCAGCTGATGTCGAAATGAGTTCAGCGGTACATCGACGGGCGATTGAGTCCCGGCACCAACCAGGTGGTAGGCGAGGATGGACACGCCGCCGCTGTCGCTCCTTACAACCGGCTGCATCAGCCGCACGGCTCTGCGCGACGCATGCGCCAGCCACTTCATGATGAGGCGAGCTTTGGTTGCTGTGCCGGGTCCCGCCAAACACGCCGGGACTGCGGAACTGGTGCGGAACTGGTGCGATGAGCCTGTGCCATGGCGAGCACCAGCAACAGCGCAGGCATGACGAGCGTACGCTGGCGCGCAATGATGCCAAGGTTCTGGAATGTGATGCCGAGCATCAGCACGTACAGCAGCGTGAATGGAATCGCAAACCTCAGCAGTCGGTTTGACTGCCACAACCGCAATAGTGATCGAAGACCGCGTCCCTGCCGGAAGACGAGAAGCCAGAACAGCATCATCTCCAGTGACGACAGCAGCGCCATCGCGCTGTTCGCCTCTGTGATCAATGGGCGACAGAGCATGGTGACGAACGCCATGGGGACAGCCGTCGCCATGCTGGCCCTCTCAAATGCGCTCCCGCCTTGATTGGTCTGATCAGCCGTGTGGACGATGAACGCCTCCATGGTGTCGAAATTTGCGCCGCCCAGACCCAGAAGATTCAGTGAGGAAATCACCACCCAGAGCGCAACCGCGCTCACGAGCATCGTCTGTACCATGCGCGCAACCGTCCACTCACGGCGCGTCCACTCGGCAACGCACACCGACACCGCTAGAACACCCGCCAGGTGAGGCCGAATGCCCATCGCGAGGGCGAGCCCTGCCGCCAATGTGAACCATCGAATGCGTTCTCCGCGCCCGACATAACCGAGCGTGACCAGGCCAATCGCCAGAAGCAGCACGGCTTCTTTGCCGATGCTCGATGGCCAGAACCACAGCGTCGGCCACAGGAAAATCAGAAGGGCCGCCTGCCGCAGCGAACCGGCGGCGTTTGTTCGCGCGAACGCGATAACTGTGCAGACAAGGCCGGCAAACGCTGCGAGGGAAAACACCAGAAAGCTGCCGCGCACGGAGGGGCCGACAAACGTCTGCACAAGGCCCGAGGCGTACCGAAGGCCTTGCGTTCCCCACTCGCGATCGCCCCACCGTCCCGAGCCGATGATGGAGAAGTCCAGCGAGCGAAAATGGTCTGCAATGATGCGCCCGGTCTCGAAATACCCGACGGCGTCTGAGCCTCCGCCGTACAGTTCGAAGATCATCGTGTGCCGCGCGAGCACACCGACGATGCGCATGAGTGCGCCCGCAATGAGCAGATTACGGATGACCCGCAGTTGTGGGGCGGACCCCAGCTCCGCGGCGGCCACGAGTGCTGCAACACCGACTGCCACGAATGGGACCCATTCGATGAACATCAACTTAGAAGATCTCGAGGTCTCCGATGGAGCAGCGCCAATTACGCCATCGCGACGGGTCGAGCCCAGTAGAATCGAGACGTCTGGCGGTGAAATGCGGGCCGAGATAGGGTGCTGGAAGAAAGCCCGCGCGAGCCAGGGTTTGCCGTTCAACCGTGCCCTTTGCCGCGCATGCCGCAATGTAGTCGGCATCCGTACTGCGGACGAGATCGGCGAGCAGGGCACGGCCGATCTGGACGCCGCGCATCGAAGGTGTGACGAGCAGTTCGCTGATCGTCACTTCGCCAAGATGGCCGCGAACTCTGCCGCGAGCGATGACGAGTGCTCCCGCATCGCCCTCACAGTGGAACCGGGCCGAGTACGATATCCCAGGAATGTTTCCGTACCGCCAGCGAAGATAGCTCGGCGTCCGGGGCGTATGGTAGCGTTCGTCGTTGAGAGCCACGTCGCGCAGAAATTCCGGCAGCCGGCGGTCTTCCAGAAGTTCCGCGATGGTACTGAACTGATCGAGAGTTGGGAGTTGCGCCGAGGCGTTGCTGAACGCTCGACGCGCGGTCATCGCAAGCCGAACGGGCCGAACCCACAGAGGAATTCTTGTCACCGGCGCCCATCCCATCTTGAGATAGCCCGGCATGCTCTTGCCATTTGGCGTGTTGTAGATGAATCGAACACCCTCATCCTGCATCTGCTCGACGAGCCGCATTGTCAGCCGTGAGAAGACGCCTCTGCCGCGCCACTCTGGAAGCGTTGCCGTATCAACCGCCCTGACCGCTCGAACAGTCCGGTCTCCGCTGCACCAAACCCAGCGGAGAAACACTCGCACGCCGACAATGCGCCCGTCCGAGGTCGCAACCAAGCAGGGGGAAACGCCGAATGGATTCTGTTCGTGTTTCCACTGCCAATACCCCAGGCTGGAAGGGCCATTCTGGCGTTCGTAGCTGGTCGAGATGAGATTGAGGATCTCCGGTGTGTCATCGGCCGTGGCTGCGCGCACCATGGGCATCGCAGACGGACGCGACGGGTACGAGGTGTTCACGTGTTCCGGCGTCAGCCACCCGGCGATGGCCCGTTTCCGCATGTGGTTCAGCCGCAAGGGGACAGGGCGTCAGGCCTCAGGCACTTCGCTTGGTGTTACCGACGTACTCGCCGTAGAACGGAAGGTAGTACCGCGTGTTGTAATACTGATCCCGATCCAGCGTTGCGCCGTTCAGCACCGCGCCGGCAAACGATGCGCCGGCCGCCTCCAACCGATCGAGCGCCGCCTGCGCAATTCTTAGCTTCGTGTGTCGTGCATTGACCACGAAGAGCACGCCGGTTGCGAGTCGGGCGATGACGGCGGGGTCGGTGACCGCCATGACCGGCGGCGAGTCGATGATGACCCAGTCAAAGGATTCTGTCAGTTTGTCGAGGAATTCCTGGAATCGCTTCGAACCCAGCTGTTCGGATGGATTCGAGAGCGTCGCGCCGCTGGGCAGCAGCCAAACACCCGAACAGGACGTCGGCACGATCGCTTCGCTTGGCTTGCGCGAGCCAGTCAGGACCTCGGCAAGACCTGGACGCTGCCTGCAGTCCATAAGCCCATGCAGTGTCGGCCGTCGCAGGTCGGCGTCGACCAGGAGCACGCGTTTGCCACTCCGACCGAGCGCAAGCGCCAGGTTGACGGATAACACGCTCTTGCCATCGCCTGGTGTGGCGCTCGTGACAAGCAGCGATCCATTCCCGGTCGCGCCGGGCGACGCGAGGATGTTGGTTCGCAGCGCACGACACGCCTCCGCATACGCCGCGGGGACGCCGTTGCTCAGGAGCAACGTGCTTCCTTTGAGTTGTCGTTTGCTCACGTACGGCAGTATGCCGAGGAAGGGAACTCTCAAGCTGTTCATGACGTCTGAGGGCGTCTGTAGCCGGCTGTCGGTGGCCTCGACGAGCAGCGCCATCCCCACCGCGAGAACGCCGCTGAGCAGGAGACCGATAAGGAGGTTCGAGCGCGTATCCGGCCTGACGGCTGCCCGTGGCACTTCAGCGGCGTCTACGACCTCGATGTTGTTGCCTTGTAAGTTGCTCGACACCGCAGCCTCGTTCGCGCGCTGCAGAAGACTCTGGTAGATCTGGCGGTCGCTCTCCACCTGCCGGAACAACACGCCGTACTCGATGCCCTGACGGTTGAGCGCGAGCGCGCTTGTCTTCTGGCTGTCGAGCGCCACCGTCAGCTCTTTCTCCTTTGACGATGCGGCGAGGTACTCCTGACGGACCGACTCAACGGTCTTGGCCACCTCCAGTGCGAGCTCGCTTTCGGCGACGTTGATGGCCGCCTCGAGTCTGACCATCTCGGGGTGCTTTGCCCCGAGACTGCTCGAAAACTGCATCCGCTCGCGCTGAAGGTTCGCCAGTCGCGATCGGATGTCTTGCACGAGGCCGTTGGACCTGATTTGCGGGAACGTGTCGAGCGCCTCGTGATTGTTCTGTGTGGCGGCGAGCTGACGATACAATGATTCAATCGCGATGCGGTCGGTCTTGGCTTGTGTGACCGCGGAATTCAAGGCCGTGAGACGTTGAACGACGATGTTCTGACCGGCATCCAGAGACAGGCTGTTTCCGCGCTCGCGGTACTTCTGCAGCGCTAACTCGCTCGTCTCCACCTTACGGCGCTGTTCGCCCAACTGATCGGCCAGCCACGCTGAGGTTTCCTTCGACGCCTGAGATCGTGCCTCGATGTTCTGTTCGATGTAGGTGCTCGCCAACGTGTTGACGATGCGGGCCGCCAGTTCCGGATCGGGCGATTCGTATCTGATCTCGATAATGCGCGTATCCCGAACCGGTACGACGTTCAACTTCGAGAGCATCCGATCGATGACAATCGTCTCGCCGATTTTTTCCCTGCTGCTGGCCTTCGCAGGCGACGGCGATTGAGAGTTGGCCCGCCACCCAGTCAGTAACGCAAACACGCTCTTCGACGTGTCTCGACCTGTGGACGCAAAGCCGGGTTCGTTCCACAAGGCGAGCTTGTCGATCACACGGCGGGCCAGCGAACGACTGCGCAGGATTCTGTGCTGCGTCTCGAGGTAGCCCTTCGGGTCGCCGGAGGGGTTCGCGCTGCCTTCGAACGTGACGATGCTCGGTTTCTCCCCCAGAAGCAGCTCGGCGTGCGCCTCGTAAATAGGAGTGGCCGTCAACGTATACGCCGTAACCACGGCTGCGACAACGAAAAACGTCGTGATCGCGACCCAGCGCCTCCTGTAGAGCATTGGCAAGATGTCTAGGAAGTGCCACTCACGCGGCTCGGGCCTTGAAACGGATTCCTGCGCACGCGGCTGCAGTTTTTCTGACATTAGAAGTACCTCTCGGGAACGATAAGCGTGTCGCCAGGTCGTACGCGGTCGTCCAGGTCCACTTTGATTTCCTGCTCGGTGCCGTCCGCCACACGGATGATCTTGAGGCGTCCTGACGAGCCCCGTTGCGAGAGGCCACCGGCGAGTGAAAGCACCTGCCGGACGGTTGCCTCTTTCCCGATCATGTATTCGCCAGGCCGGCCGACGTGGCCGAACACAAAGACGGGCGCCGGCCGCGGAACCACAATCGTGTCTCCGTCGCGCAGCATCGGGTTGTTGGTGAGCACGCCGGCCTGCAGCGCGGTCAGATCGACGTTGATTTCCGTCACCCCGACGCCTGCTTGAATCACCGGCCCCTTGGTTGCGTCGTCGCCACTGCTTCGCCGCCGGATGAGGGCAATGCCGCTGGAGTTGCTCGTGGTCGACCCAGCGAGCGCCAGCGCCTCGACGAGCGTCATCGGCCGCGTGAGGCTGTATGTGCCGGGGTTCTTGACTTCGCCCACCATGAAAATCCGCTGACTCCGGTACTCCTCAACCACAACCGTGAGGCGGGGATCGTTGAAGTAACCATCGCGGAGTCGATCGGTGAGCTCGTTCTGCAACTGACGCACGGTGAGCCCACCGGCCTTCACACGCCCAAGCATGGGAAATGTGAACGTCCCGTCGGCCTCAACCGTGAAACGCTCGGATACGCCCCCCTGTCCCCATACGGTGATGGTGAACACATCCTGCGATCCGAGCACGTAGTCGGTCTGTTGGGTCACAGCTTGCTGCGCTGCGACGGGCAGCATCACGCTGCCGATGACGCCGAGTGTGACAAGCGCGCGGAACAGAAGGTTAGAACGCATGAGTGATCCCTGCTCTGAGATTCAAACCGTCGAATCCTCTCGACAAGAGGGGCGACGTCCGCTCCACATAGGTGCCCGAGAAATCAATCGACATCGACTGGCCGACCTGGTAGCCGATGCCGGATCCGTATCTCGTCTGGATATCGACGCCGGCCAGGTCCGTCGCCGATGGAAGGCCGATGCCCGACCGGTAGTCGATATGGCGCCGGCCGAACAGTGCTGACAGCCGAAGCGAGCGGCGTAACGCGTAGGAAATCGTTCCCTCGTAGCCGTAAGAGTCGTAGTAAGCGATCTGTGACCTGTAAGAAGGCATCAGGTCACGGTCCGCGTTGAGACCGATCTCCAGACGATCTCGCACCGTGGCTGCCGTGCCGACCGAGAGGAAGAATCCACGCACCTTTGCGATGCTCGGGTCGTGAGGCGTCCGCACCTGAACCCCTGCCCGGGCATGTCCCCTGATCACGCCATCCGACTCGAAGCCCGACGTCAGGCGGATGTTGTCTGCGTCTCGGTACGGGGAGACGCTGAACTGATCCCGATTCATTTCGCCCGATACCGTGAGGCGGGTGAGTGTCGTGACTTCCCGGCGGATCGAGATGGAGGCCTGATTCGATTCCCGATTCAGCGCGTCGCTCAGATTCACTCCATCGATCGTGGCGTTGTCTTCGTAGTTGGTCCGAGAGCGCTTGACGGAGAGGTCGATTGCCGTCTTGACACCGAGGTGGATGATCCCACCCACCGCAAACGTCGACTGTTGGCTTCTGGGTCTGGTGTCGATCTCCTGACTTCCGCGCTGCCTGGAGTTGCTGTACGAAGCGCTCATGTAGGGAGCGAACCGGTTGAAGAGCAAGTCGGCTCTCAGCCCGGCGTCCGCATTGGCGCCTCGCTCGCTGTGCAGTCTGGAGTAGTGGACATAGTCCGCCGTGCCGTTGGCGGTCAGTCCAATTCGCCGCACCCGCGCCCGGGCATCGGTACTCGCGCCCAGGATCGAGATCATGTCGGCCATAGGCCGCGCCGCGCTGCGAAAAACGTTATCGTCATACTCGCTCCGCCAGGCGATTCTCGGGTTCACACCGAGCGGACCGATCTGCGGATTGCCGCCGGCGTCAAAGTTACTAGCCTGAGCTGCCGCCTGCGCAGGCATGAGCGCCAGGACAAGCGCCGCCGTCAGCACCTGCACAAGACCGATTGCCGCGCGACTCGCGAATGCAGAAGTCATAGACAGAGTCCTCACTTAATCCCGCTTTTTCCTGTTGGCGCAGGTTCTTCGAGCGGCCGGCCTTCTCTCGTCGCAAGACGAAGCACGTCCCGAGGCGAAGGAGCAGTGGGCGGATTGACGGAGACGGGAAGATGTACGAATCCTTCCTGGATCGCAAAGATCATCAGCTGAACTCGATTGGAAACGGCGAGCTTCCTGAATATCGAGCCCAGGCAGTTTCTGACCGTTGCCTCGCTGACGAGGATGGTAGTGGCGATCTCGTTGTTGCGGAAGCCTTGCCCGACCAGAGTGATGATCTGACGCTCCCGTGGTAGAAGCGTTCCGGGCCCGCCGATCGTGCGTGCGTGTCCCGCGGCGGCAGAGGCACGCCGGCTTCCGAGCACGCTCGCGATTGTGGCGCGGTTGAGCCAGACTTCGCCGGCATGCACGCGTTCAATCACCTTGATGAGATCTTCCGGGGCGAGTTGCTTCGAGACGACCCCCAGAACGCCGCGTTCGATGACGCTCGAGCACGCGCTGGATTCGGGTGTGTTGGTCAGCACGATGATGCGTGTGGTTGAGATCCCTGCGGCTCGAAGATGCGGAATGAAGTCGATCGAGCCGTTGCCGTCGAGATCGATCAAGGCGACCTGCGGCTGCGAGGCCGACCACACGGCGTCGAGGTTGCTCGTGCACTCCGCTTCTGCAATCACCCTGAAACCGGGCTGGCCGTCAATCAACATGCGCAGTCCGGCGCGGGTCACTCGTTCGTTTCCGATGAGCACAACCCGGATGAGCTCGTCGACCGATTCAGCTGCCGTTTTGTTTGCCGGATGCATTCAGGTCGTCTTGCCTTTGTCTCGATACAGCTTCGCCCCGTCACTTACAGCGATCGCCGCCGAGGCACACGTGTCCCGTCTTGCACACGCCCATCGTTGCGGGCGTGAGCATTGCCGACGCGCGATGAGCGAGCCGGGTCAAACGCGTCGCTGTGAGCGTTCCCTCAGGAAATCCTCGTCCGGCATTTCCAACACCCGGCGATCGGACGGCGCGGGAGCAGCACTCGCGCGCGACGGCAGCGTCGCAAGGCCGTGTTGGAATGCGTAGGCGACCAACTGAAAGCGATTCGCCACCTCGAGCTTTCTGAACGTGGACGTGAGGTGGTTGCGCACCGTGACCTCGCTGATGTAGAGGCGGTGCGCGATCTGAGAATTCCTCAGGCCTTCACCGACAAGCATGATGACCTGGCGCTCGCGCCTGGTCAGGAGCGCCGCCCGCTCTATCGCGGGGTCGCTGTGCTCGAGGTGATTGGCGCCAGACAACTCGGCTATCAGGCGTGTCGTCGCCGCCCGGTCGAGCCATAGCTCGCCTGCGTGGACCCGTTCGATGGCCTTGATGAGCATCTCTGGCGACTGTTGCTTCAGGACCAGTCCGACGGCGCCGTTCTCCAGCGCTTCTGCTATCGGTGTCGAAGTGGGCGAGCCGGTCAGCAGGAGGATCCGCGTTTCTGTGATGCTGGCGCGCAGCAGATCTGCAACGTCGTCGCCCTGGTAGTGATCGGGATCCAATACCGTGACGTCAGGACGATCGGACAGAATCGTTGTGAGCGCGACGTCCAGGCTGTCGACGTCGCCGACCACGCTCGTTTCGGGGTGACCGTCGATCAAGGCCCGCAGGGCTGCGCGAGTCACGCGTTCGCTGCACACCAGCAGCACGCGGATAGTGCCCGTCGCCGAATCCTGCCATGGGAGCGCTTGAGTCATCGTCCGGACACCCCATAGTTCAAGAGCGAGGCCAAGGCCGTCCGGTATCGAGAACGACCGTAACTCATAGGATCGACTGTAGAAAAGTCACAGCGTCATTGGTCCCATGCGCTGGTTCATCCGCGTTGAGGGAGAGATAAGTCTTCCTGATAGCGAACAATTCGACCTTCACGGGACCGAACCAGCGCTCTGTCATCATCGTTCCCTCTGCCACCGCTCGGCGTCTGGTGTCGTCCGAGGCCGCCATCGATCGAGCACCTGGCGCACATTCCTGTCCAGCCACCGTGCGTCGGTGTTTCTCGTTGTTCCGAAACGGCAGTGCGCATCCAGATGCTGAATCCAGCTGCAGTACGACAGAGGCACGATGAGCTCCGTCGGAATCGACAGCTCGTGACAATGGCGGGCGATGCAGGTGTCCAGGAACGGCAGCGACTCGGCATCGATCCAATCGGCAAACCCTTCGCCGAAGCTCGCCGAGCGTGCCAGGCCATGAGTGCGAACGAGGAGGTAGATCAGATCAATGGCCGGCAGCGAGCATGCATCGGCGCAGTCCCAGTCGATGACTCCCGTCAGATTGTTGGCTGAGTCGAACAGGGCGTTTCCTAACCAGAAATTGCCATGCGAGTAGACGGTCGGAAGGACCTGCGCGGAGAGCCGGCTTCGAATGTCGGCGATCAACCGCCCGTAAGCGTGAGCACTCCCGGCTCGCTTCGCCATTCGCTCCACGCGTGTGACCGCGGACTCGAAGGGCTCCTCCCATCGTGATGGCGGTTCGGTCGAGAGCGCAACCGATGCCTTCTGCAGTTTGGAAAGGAAGCGTTCTGCCGACAGGATCATTTCGTCCGCGTTGCCGCCTGCTTTCAGGATGGACGCGCCATCCTGGCCGGAAACTGCCGTTTCGACGGAGTAGAAGTACCCCGAAGCGGTTCCCGACAGCGCGAGAGCAGGGCACCGGGCCTTGAGGAACGGCGTCATCCAGCTGGCCTGCCCGAGCGCCTTCAATCTCTGCGCATTTTCACGAAGCCGCGGTTCGGTGACGGCCTGCAGCGGCAGCTTTGCCACGTAAGGCCGATCCGCACGGATGCGAATGGTCAGGCTGCCGGTTCTCGTCGCGTGAACGTCGATGAGGTCGCAGGATGTGCCGAGCTGCGTCGAGAGGTCATCGATAACGCTGTTGGCCAGCCTGGAGTGAAGCGACACATCTGGCGATCCCGCCAGAACACGGGTACTTCCAGTTATCCGGGCGAGAACGCGGCTGATTGTCGTCACGGGTAGCGAACCCACCCACAAGTGCAAGGCCCGCTCCAGACGAGCGGAGGGGCCAGGGGACATGGCACGGGCGAAAAGGTCTCTGATAGTCAGACTTTTGTGCTGGTAAAGGCGGACAAACAGACCCTGCAGAGGACCTTTGTCTGGCCGATCCGAGCTATTTCAATAAGAGTTTTCGACGTAACGGCACTGGACGCGTTCTTGCTCCCTTGCGCACGATACCTGTCCGTGTGCCTGCCGCCGAAGCGGACAAGCGCGACGGCGGGCCCCATTCCGACGATGACAGCCCTCACAGGCAGATTGGTCCCTTCGATTGGCACGACACACCGTGTGTCGCGCCGGCAGCGCTTGCGACGCTGGCGAGAGTTCGTCTCGCTGATGGTCCGCGCCCGCCATTTCCTGCTGGAGCGCCGCTTCGACAGCGATCTCGCGCCGTTTTCGGCGCTGAGGATCAGATGCTACGACCGGCTGTGGAGGACCGCGGCGGCCAATGTCGGTGCCACGTTTGAAGATCTCGGCTACGGAGTGGCTCGCATCGCGCGCGATGGGCGCGAAACATTCGTCAGCGGATCGCGCGTCATGCTCGACGGCCCGGTCACGCTCAAGATCGCAGGGAACAAGCCTCTGGTGAGCCGGATGCTGGAAGAACACGGGCATCCGGTGGGGCGTTTCCTCGAGTTCGAGCTCGCAGAGCTGGAGCGAGCCGAGTCGTTTCTGGAGAGCCTCGGGGGCCTGGCAGTCGTCAAGCCTGCTGCGTCCGGTGCGTCGGGGCGAGGTGTAACGCTCGGCATCAAGACGCGCCGTGATCTCCGGCGCGCGTCGGTGGTTGCGTCGACCTACAGCAAAGCGATTCTGATCGAGCAACAGGCTGCCGGGCAGTCGTATCGGCTGCTCTATATCGATGGCGAATTCATCGATGCGATCGAGCGCAGGCCGCCGTGCATCGTCGGCGACGGCCGTCAGTCTCTCGCTCAGTTGATTCGGAGAGAGAACCAGCGCCGTCTTCAAGGCGTGGCACCATTGGCCGTGCAACCAATCGTGGTTGACGTCGAGCTCAAGCGCTGCCTCGCTGACCAGAGACTGTCCCTTTCGTCGGTGCTGGCTGCCGATCGCCGAATCATGATCAAGGCGCCGGTCAACGAGAACACCGCTGCCGAAAACTCGAGTGTTCGCGAGCGCGTGCATCCTGATACGATTCGCCGCGGCGCCGAAATCGCCCGTCTGCTCAGAATCCGGCTTGCCGGTCACGATGTCATCACGACGGATATCTCCCGGCCGCTCGATGAAACGGGTGGGGTCTTCAACGAAGTGAACACCACGCCCGGCCTCCAGCATCACTATTTGATTGACCAGCCCGAGCGCACATTTCCTGTGCTGGAACGCCTCCTCGAGGTGCTCCTGGGCGAACGGGAATGGCCGCAATGACTTCGCAGGACACTCGTGTACGTTTCGACGAGCTCCAGCGGTTCGGTCGAGATCTCGCGATAGCGGCTGGTGTCCCTGCCCAGGAAGCGGAGACGCTGGCCGAAACGCTCGCCTGGTGCGATCTCCGCGGGCAACAGACCCAGGGGTTCTATCTGCTGCCGATCTTGCTGAAGCGTCTACGACTCGGGCTGCTCTGTTCACCCGCATCGATGCGATGGTGCCAGACGGCGCCGTCCACAGGAACCCTCGACGCGCAACACGGGTTCGGCCAGATTGCCGGCCGGCTCGCCATGGACCACGCCCTCGATCTGGCCCGGGAGACCGGAGTCGGAATCGTCGCGGTGAAGGACTCGAATCACTTTGGTGCAGCGGGGTACTATGCGGCACGCGCCGCCGAGCAGGGCTTCATCGGCTTCGCGTACTCGAACTCGATGCCGAAGGTCGCTCCGCATGGAGGCCGGCATCGTCTGCTCGGCACCAACCCGTTTGCGTTCGCCTGTCCTCGCCGAAACGCACCTCCGCTGGTCATCGATCTCGCCACTGGCGCATCCGCGGGTTCGATGGTGAGTCACGCGCGCCGCATGGGCCTGCAACTTCCCGACGGCATCGCGCTCGACAGCGCCGGCAACCCGACCACCGACCCTAACGAAGTCGACGGAGGCGGATGTCTGTTGCCTGCAGCAGGAGCCAAGGGATACTGTCTCGGCCTCATCGTAGAAATCCTCAGCGGCGTTCTGACCGGTGCGGCCGTGGCGCCCGATGTCGGATCCGTCTTTCGCGACCTCGACCGGCAGACGCGCTGCGGGCACCTCTTCCTTGCGCTCGACGTCGCGCGCCTGCTCCCTGCCGAGCAGTTCGCGGACCGGCTCGCCGATCTCCTCTGCGCCCTCACGGCCGTGGAACCGCGTGAAGGGTTCGCGTCGGTGAACCTTCCCGGAGACGCACGGTTGCGTTGTGTCGAAGACCAGAACACGGCCGGTATCGCGATTCCCGACTACCTGATCAAATCCCTTACCGACTCCGCGCGCGAACTGGGTGTTCAGACGCCCTGGGCCGGCGATTCGTCAGCGAGCCAGTAGTGTTCGGGTTCCGCCTTTGCGCCGAAGGCGCTTCGGCGCGACTCGCCGTAGCCTTGGCGGAGGCGGTTAGCCGGACCCTAGGAGCAGTCGGCGCCGAATCGCCTCCATGGCCGGCATGATCGTGGGCATTGGGTCGGTGGGACGGAAGTACGGCAGACCGTGCCAGTGCCACACGCTCTGCAACCATTCGGCAAACGTCAGCTCGTTCAGCGCGCTGAGCTGGCGATAGGCGAGGAAGTCACGTACCGGATACCAGAGGCGGACACCTCGTCGATAGGAGAACTCGCGCGGCAGTGGCAGCCCGACAAGGTCGTTGTAGACGATCGATGCCGTATCCAGGCCGCATCGCACGAAGAGTTCCTGCGGGGCCGTAAAGCGGGCATTGCATTCGACGAGCTTGAGTTGCCCGTCGCGCACGTCCCGCTTGAACTCGACATTGGCCAGCCCGCGAAACCCGATTCCCGAAAGAAACCGCCACCCCATATCCGCCACCTCTGGATCCCAGTCAGTGAGGTGGTAGGACGTCAAGCCTTCGTTCTTCGGAAAGCGGCGTATGACTTTCTTCGTAAAGTGAAACAGCGGAGTGCCGCTTCGGTCGATGTAGGTGTAATAGTTCGACAGCAGATGATCGGGCCCGGGTATCCACTCGCAGATCATGGCTTGCAGCCCGGACGCCCACACCTGCTCGAGCGCCGCTCGCACTTCTGCGTGGGAGTTGACGTTCAGGAACTTCCGGCCGCCGAACTTTTTCTGGAACAAGTGCGACAGGAGCGGCTTCACGATCAACGGAAAGGAAAGTTCTCCTTCGATCTGCCGCAATTGGTCGGCGTTCTCGACTTGCCAGAACCGTGGGGCGGGAACATTGACGGATTTCGCGAGCGTCAGCGTCTCGAGCTTGTCGAGCATCGCCAATTGCAGAGCGGGTACCGACGAATCCAGCTTGAAATGGCGCGCGAGTTCCGAGCGATTGCGCGCGATGAAGGTGACCGCCTCGTCATTGCAGGCGAGAACCACGCTTCCTCGGAGTCCCTCTCGATCGTTGCCGAGAAGGAGATCGCGCCAGAAATCAGCGCCTTTCACACCCTTGCCGAATGGGAATGATTTGGTGCAGTAGCGGGAATACTGAACGTGCCGGCCCTCGGAGGCGGACAGATAGACCTTGATGCCTCGTCGACCCAGACTGCGAGTAACTGAAAGGGCGTTGGCGGAACCGCCAAGGATGACTACGGATGGCTTCGTCACGTCAGGGCGCAGTTTTCGCAAAGCCTGTGCCGCAGGGTAAACCTGCTGTAACACACTGATTTGGCATGTTTTGCGAGTTTGGGTGAGTCGTCAGCCATGGGGCAGCCATGGCGCGATGTCCCGGTAAAGCAGACTTTAGTGCGTTAGAGCCGATGCCAGGGGCCTTCGGGGTCTCGATCGATGCCTGCCCTGGCAACCAGCTCCCCATCGACCTTCAGCGTGGCCGGCTGGATTGGACCAGGCATCGGAACGTGCGCGGCTAGTGCATTCCAGCGCGCCTCGATGGCTGCCCTGTCGCGCGGCGCCAGAACTGCCGCGACTGGTGCAGGTTCGGGCGGCGCAGGCGCACTCTCGTCAGCGGCAACCGGGGGTGATGCGACGATCACGATGACCTCGGACGTCGCGGCGTGCTCGGATGGGACCGGCTCGGACAGTTCGGATAATGGTGCCGCACTGGGGTGCGATTCCAGGGGTTGCTGGGCGAGGCCCGCGAGGCCCAGCAGCGAGCCCTCAGCCCCCGCGCTGCGTGGTTGACCGGGCAGCACCATCAACAGACAGCTTTTCGACCCTGACGCCCTGCACCGGCTTACCTTGACCGAGCCGGGCAGCTGGAACAACCGCAGAAATGTGGCGATGGCTCCTGCATAGAACCCGCACAAGGGTTGATCGGACGAGGGATGATCGGCGGCGCGAGCGGCGCAAAACGGGGACCCGTCAATATTGATGAAGACCGTACTGCCACGACGCGTGATGTCGACTCGGCTTTCCGGATAGAGCGCAGGCAGCAACCCGACGACGAGCCGCACGGCTTTTTGCGCCCGGATTTGACGCGGGAGCACGCGCATGTATGCCCGATTCAGGACGGGCAGCTCCCTGAAGCACCTGACCGCGGCGTGCCCTCCCGCGCTTGTGACGATGGTATCTGACGCGTCGCCTTCCTTCTGGAGGAAGGCGAGCATGCTCATGAACGATTCGACATCGAGCAGCGGTCCGCCGGGGCCGGACGGCGCCAGCCACCGTTCGTAGAACTCCAGGCGGTCCGGCGCGACTTCCGCGATCGCCTGGTGCAGACTCGCCAGCAACACGCGTCCGACAGTGGCGTCGTTCTCCATCTTCTTTCGAACGGCCCGCACTTACATCTTATGAGAGCCGCGCGAGTTTACGTCTCCTGTTTGCCGCACTTCGAAAGAACCACGTGCGGATCCAGGCCAGCCACACCGCACCATTCCCGCAGCATCGGCGAATCGGCGAGAAATGCTCGAGCGCCCTCGCGAATACGGCTCGAAGGATTGGCGGCGTCCAGCATCGCCTGCCGGATGACTGCGACAGCAAGTTCCTGATGGGCATCAACGGAACGAGTGGAACTGAGAAGACAAACTGGCGGTTTCTTCATACTTTGGCCTCTGAGAGAAGACTCTTGTCGCCTCTACGGTTGGCTTACGTGGCGAGGCCGCGATGAGCAAAAAGGACGCCGAACCGGCGATTCCATCTAACCCATTGAAGTGATGTATGTTGCCGGGAAATCGAAGTAGTTGCACCCGAGGCAGACTAGACGCAGTGGCCGCAAAGAGCAGACTCTTGTCTGCTTTTTTGCGACCAATGCGCGGCTGGCACCACAGTCGCCGCCATCTCGGACCAGTTCGCCATCCGGCTGGATTTGTGCCTCGAGTAGAAGAATGAAGTCAACGTGCGAGAGGAACACCGGCGAGTTCGGCTGGCGCCGGTCCGCCCCGCGAATTGCTTCGGTTGCGCGACTGTTACAGGGAAACCGCCTCGACCGGGGCCGAAATGTGGCATTCCGCATGAGTGGCCGAATGCTTGCACTACGGCGACTCTGTGGAAGCTCGCTGTCGTATTGTCCTTGTCGCCGGAGCTCGACCGAACTTCATAAAGATCGCGCCGATCGCGCGTGCGCTCGGGCGTGAGCCTGGCGTGTTTTCGCCGATCCTCGTCCACACCGGTCAGCACTACGATGCCGAGATGTCGGACGTGTTCTTTGAACAGCTGGGCATTCCCCGTCCGGACTTCAATCTCCAGGTGGGCTCAGGAAGTCATGCGCGGCAGACCGCCGCCGTCATGACGGGTTTTGAAGACGTCCTGCAGAAGACGAAACCAAACCTCATTCTGGTTGTCGGCGACGTCAACTCGACGCTGGCGTGTGCGATTGCGGCCGCCAAGCTCGGAGTACCTGTCGCCCACGTGGAAGCCGGGCTCCGCAGCTTCGATCGGTCGATGCCTGAAGAGATCAACCGGGTTCTCACCGATCAGATTTCCGACTGGTTGTTTGTGACCGAGTCGGCGGCCGAAGCCAATCTCGCCCGAGAGGGCATCGATGCCGCGCGCGTTCATTTCGTGGGCAACGTGATGATTGACACGCTGCTTGCGCAAAGAGAGCACGCACGGCGGTTGGGAGTCCCTGCCGCGCTCGGGCTTGGCAACACGCCTTACGCCGTGCTCACCCTGCATCGGCCCCACAACGTCGATCAGCGCGATGTCTTCGAGCAAATCATGCAGGGTCTCGACCATATTTCGCGCGATATCTCGATCGTGTTTCCCATGCACCCGCGGACGCGTCAGGCCCTCCTGGGCTCGAATGCGGCGGCCGCACTACTCGATTCAGGGCGACTGCGACTGGTCGAACCTCTCGGCTACCTGGAGTTTCTGGGGCTGGTCGAGCGGAGCCGGGTCGTGCTCACCGACTCGGGCGGTGTGCAGGAAGAAACGACGGTCCTGGGCGTGCCATGTCTGACGTTGCGATCGAATACTGAACGCCCGGCCACCGTTACCGAAGGGACCAACCGCATCGTCGGCACGTCGGCGGGCCGCATCATCGAAGCGTGGGATGCCATCAAAACTGCGCCGCCACTGCCCGGACGCCGGCCCAAACTCTGGGATGGCCGGGCGGCCGAGCGCATCGTCGAGATTCTGCGTCGACATTTCGAAGGAGAGACGACCTCGCCAGGGTTCGACCGCGTGACGGATTCGATCACGTCAAACATCGTCAGGCGGTGGGGAAGCTGAAAGAGTAACGCGACGCAGCTCGACAGCATTGCGTCGCAGTCCACGTTCAAAATTTCAGTTCGTGGTGAGGCGAAAACGCGACCTCGCGTGGAGTAGCTACATGTCTGTACTGGACATGCAAGGTGTTGGAGAACCACAGAATGGGCGCGACGCTCAGGAGGACACGCTCCTCACGTCGCACAGGTTCGCCACACGACTTGCGGAGTTGAGCGGTAGCGGGCAGATCGACCAACTGATCGTCGACACACTGTCCCAGGTGGCCAAGGCCGACCAGGCCTCGCTCGCGCTGTTCGAAGAACGCGAGGGGTTCATGGCGATTGCCGCCACGCGTGGGTACCTCGCGGAGCTTGTGAGCGATGTACGGGTCAAGGCTGGAGAAGGGCTCATGGGCGACGTGCTTTCGTCGCACCTGCCGAAAATCGTCCCGGATGTCAGCGACGAGCCTTCCGCGGCGCAGCGGCGGATTCGGTATCGCACTCCGTCGTGCATGCTCGTGCCCTTGATCGCTGCCGGTCGTCTGCTGGCAGTGTTGAACCTCGCGGATCGAGCCGATGGCCAGGCCTTCAGCCATTCCGATCTTGGACGGCTGAGAGCCTTTGTGGCGCCGGCGACGCTGGCGCTTCTGGCAGGACGGCTCGCCAAGGACAAAGCCGAACTGGCCAAACTCGTCGCCACCGATCCGCTGACCGGCCTTTTCAACCGCAGACATTTTGCCGCTCGACTCGAAGAAGAGATCGCTCGCGCCTCGCGAGAGGGATCGAACCTGACGGTCCTGACCGTCGATGTCGATCTGTTCAAGTCGGTCAACGATCGATTCGGCCACGCGGCCGGCGATGCGGTGTTGCAGGCCGTGTCGCTGGTCATCCGGCGGGCCATCCGTTTCTTCGACTTGTGCGCGCGCATGGGCGGCGACGAGTTCGTCATCGTGCTTCACGGAAGTGAGGCCAATGCACTCCAGACCGCAGAGCGGCTCCGCAAGCGTGTGGCCAGCTGGCAGCCGGATCCGTCGCTGGGGCTCCCGGCAGACATGACGATCACGGTCAGCATCGGTCTCGCCTCGCTCAGCCGCGACGCGCCCGATGCCCAGGAGTTGCTGACGCGGGCCGATCGCGCGATGTACGCGGCGAAGCTTGCAGGCAGGAACCGTCTGAACATTGAACAGTAACGAGGGCCAAATCATGACGAGGGTGAGCAACTGATATGTGCGGCATCATCGGCTATCTAGGACCCAGACCCGTTGTCCCGATTCTCCTCGATGGGCTCCGGTGCCTCGAGTACCGCGGGTACGATTCGGCCGGCATTGCGCTGGTGAAGCAGGAGTCGATCGAGGTTCGGCGCAGCGCGGGCAAACTCTCTCACCTCGTCGACGCGATCAACGGGAATCCTCTCGAGGGAACGTGCGGCATTGGTCATACCCGCTGGGCTACGCACGGCAGGGCGACCGCCGACAACGCACATCCGCACCGCGACTGTTCGGGGCGGACGGTGCTCGTGCACAACGGCATCATCGAGAACTATCTCGAGCTCAAGAAGCAGCTCACGGGCGAGGGACATCAGTTCACCACCGAGACTGACACCGAGGTGATGGCCCACCTTGTCGAACGCGAGACCAACGGCGACGGTCTGGAGCACGCGGTGCTCAGAGCGCTGCGCACCGTCCAGGGTGTCTACGGGATGGTGTTCATGTCGGCCAACGACCCCGGCAAGATCGTGGCGGTGCGCGAAGGGCCGCCTATTGTCATCGGCGTTGGCGACGGTGAATTTCTCGTCGCATCGGACGTGGCGCCAATCCTGCCGTATACGCGCAACGTCATCTTCCTCGAAGACGGAGAGATGGCTGTCATTCGACGCGATGGCGCCGAATTTTTCGATCGGAAGGGCCGCAGGCTGAAGAAGGTGGCGTCGCGCGTCGACTGGGATCCGGCGATGGTGCAGAAGGGCGCCTACCGGCACTTCATGCAGAAGGAGATCTTCGAGCAGCCGCTTGCAGTTCGCCAGACGCTGAGCGGCAATTGTTCTCGCGACACCAATCGCGTGGCGCTGAAGCAGGTGGGGCCGGCAGAACGCCTGCGGGATGTGAAGCGCGTCCAGATCGTGGCTTGCGGGACGTCCTGGCATGCCGGGCTGGTGGGCAAGTTCCTCATCGAGCGCTATGCGCACCTGCCAGTCGATGTTGACTACGCCTCCGAGTACCGATATCGCCAGCCGGTCAGCGACGGCCGGACACTCGCCGTGGCGATTACCCAATCGGGGGAGACGGCCGACACGCTGGCAGCCCTCCGCGAAGCGCGTGATCGAGAGGCGACGACCCTGGCGATCTGCAATGTCGTCGGCAGCATGGTGACGCGGGAAGCGGACGGCACCCTGTACACGCACGCCGGGCCCGAGATCGGTGTGGCGTCCACCAAGGCGTTCATGTCACAACTGGTGGCCGTCCATCTGCTCGCGCTGCATCTGGCGGAGCTGCAGGGCACGATGTCGGCGGCGTGCATCGCGCAGAAAATCAACGCGTTGAAGGTTGTGCCGGCACTCATCGAGCAGGTGCTCGAGCGTGACGGCGAGATTCAACGGATTGCGCGGCGCCACTACAAGCAGGCGGGATTCCTCTATCTGGGACGCGGAGTCAACTATCCAATTGCGCTCGAGGGCGCGTTGAAGCTGAAGGAGCTCTCCTACATTCATGCGGAGGGCTATCCCGCCGGTGAAATGAAGCACGGCCCGATTGCGCTCATCGACGAGAGTGTTCCGGTGGTCGCGATTGCCACCGAAGATCTGTTCGCGAAGGTGGCCAGCAATATTCAGGAAGTGAAGGCGCGCGGGGCCTCTGTCATTGCGATCACGGACGTCGATCCCGAGCAGTTTACCGGCATGCTCGACCCGGCGCAGGACAGCATCGTGCAGATCCCGGCCGCAGACCCGTTCCTGACTCCACTGCTGTCGGTGGTGCCGCTGCAGCTTCTGGCGTATCACATCGCCGCCTATCGAGGGTGCGATGTGGATCAACCCCGTAACCTCGCGAAGAGCGTGACGGTCGAGTAGAAACAAGCAACATCAAAGAAGGAAGGTCCGAACCGTGAGCACAGTGTGCATTTCGTCGCCCGCCATCATTGAGCGTATCCGAACGAAAACGGCCTCGATCGGTGTCATCGGCCTTGGTTACGTCGGCCTGCCGCTCGCCGTCGAATTCGCCCGCGCGGGCTTCAACGTCACCGGCTTTGATATCGACGAATTCAAGAACGCCCGAATCAATGAGGGCTCGAGCCATATTCCCGACGTGCCCGATCATGAGCTGACGGAAGTCGTCGCCAACGGCAAACTGCGCGCGACGGCCGACGTGGCCCTTCTTGGCGCGATGGACGTCATCGACATCTGCGTGCCGACCCCGCTCCGCAAGACGAAGGACCCCGACCTGTCCTACGTCATCAAGGCCGTCGAGGCGGTGGCCGCGACATTGCGGCCTGGGCAGCTGATCATTCTCGAATCGACGACCTATCCTGGAACGACCGACGAGGTCGTGCAGCCGGCGCTCGAGGCGTGCGGATTGAAGGTCGAGCGTGATTTCTATCTCGCGTTCTCACCGGAGCGGGTTGATCCGGGCAATGGCCGGTTCACCACGAAGAACATTCCGAAGGTCGTCGGCGGGACCGGCCCCGCGAGCATCGAGGCGGCGTCGATGCTCTACAGCTCGGTCGTCTCGAGTGTGGTGCCTGTCAGCTCGACGCGCGTGGCCGAGATGGTGAAGCTGCTCGAGAACACGTTCCGCGCGGTCAACATCGGCCTGGTGAACGAGCTGGCGCTGATGTGCCGCCGGATGGACATCAATGTCTGGGAAGTGATCGATGCGGCCAAGACCAAGCCGTTTGGCTTCATGCCGTTCTATCCCGGGCCCGGCCTCGGCGGCCATTGCATCCCGATCGATCCGTTCTATCTGTCCTGGAAGGCACGGCAGTCGGGATTCGAATGCCGGTTCATCGAGCTTGCCGGACAGGTCAATTCGTCGATGCCCCACTACGTGGTCGAGCGTGTCGGCGACGCCTTGAATTCGGTGAAGAAATCGATCAACGGCTCGCGCGTACACTTGTTCGGCGTGGCGTACAAGAAGGATGTGAGCGACGTGCGCGAGTCGCCGGCGCTCGACATTCTCGAGGTGCTCACCAAGCGCGGTGCGGTCGTGAGCTATACCGACCCGTACGTGCCGACAATCGAGCTCCATGGCGGCGCGCTTTCGAGCCTGCCGTTCGAGAGCGCGCTCGCATCGCACTGCGACTGCGCGATTGTCTCGACAGACCATGCCGCGTTCGACTACGAGAAGATTGCCGGCATGGGCCTCGTCGTGGATACGCGCGATGCCATCAAAGTCCGCGCGGCGAACGTATTTCCGATCTGAGTGGTCGATGGGCGATGGTCACAGACCATCGCCCATCGTCCGCTGACCATCCCCCATCGACCTAGCCCGACGGAGTACTCCCTCCGAGGAATTGTCCCCCCATCGCTGCCTTGCTACAGTCGCCATCCGCCCGACCGATCTGCGGGCGAAAAGATGTTGCGTGTCAGGGAGGTGGCCATTGCTACATCGAACAAACGCTGCTGTCGTCGTGAACTTTGTCGTCCTGCTTCTGCTATTGACGTCTCACGGCGCTGCGCAGAGCCCATCGGGCACGGAAACCGCTTCGGCGGCACAGGTGGCGCAGGTGGCGCAGGTGTCGCAGGTACTACCAGCCCAGAGGCCTGGGCTTCGCACGGCGGTCGTTTCGACGCTCAACCTGCAACTCGACGGCGTGCTGTCGGAATCGGCATGGTCGGAGGCAGAGTCGATTGCGAACCTCATCACGATTGAACCGGAGGAAGGCGGTGTTCCTGCCGGCAAGACCATCGTCAAGGTCCTGGCGAACACGACCGAGATGATCATCGGCGTGATCTGCAACGATCCCGATCCCTCGGGCATCGTCTCGTTCTCCAAGGCTCGCGACTCGGAGCTCGACGACGAAGACCATGTGCTGATCGTGCTCGACACATTCCTCGATGGCCGCAGCGGCTACGTGTTTGCGGTCAATCCAAGCGGCACCCGGTTCGACGGCATCGTCAGCGCTCAGGGTACCGACGTGAACAGCAACTGGGACGCCGTGTGGGAGGCGCACACCGCCACAGATGGCTCCGGTTGGAGCGCCGAGATCCGGATTCCGATCAAGAGCGTCGGATTCAAACCGGGCTTGTCCAGCTGGGGCATGAACATCGAGCGTCGCGTTCAGAGGTTGCAGGAAACCAGTCGCTGGTCCGGGGCGACCCAGGACTACGAAATCTATCAGACGAGCCAGGCGGGACTCCTGACGAACCTGCCGAGCTTCAACCTTGGACTGGGCCTGAACATCCGGCCCGCGATTACCACCGGTGGCGAAAAGAGCGCGGGCGAGAGCAGCACGTTTGCCCGCGATATCAGCCTCGATGTGACGCAGAAACTGGGCGCCAATCTACTGGGCTCGCTGACCGTCAACACCGATTTCGCCGAAACCGAGGTCGACGCGCGGGAAACCAACCTGACGCGATTTGAAGTGCTCTTCCCGGAAAAGCGTGCCTTCTTCCTTGAAGGTTCAGACATCTTCGAGTTCGGTCTCGGCCTGGAGGACGTGATGATTCCGTTCTTCAGCCGGCGCATCGGCCTCGGCGAAGACGGCGTCGAGATTCCGATCAACGCCGGGGGCAAGCTCAACGGCCGGATCGGCAGCACGAACGTCGGCGCGCTCATCGTCAACACCCGCCATGTGGATAGTCTCGACGGCGGCGAAGCCACGATGGGCGTGGCGCGCATCAAACAGAACATCTTCGCAGAATCGTCGGTCGGACTGCTGGCCACCGCGGGCGACCAGTTGGGGCGGTCGAAGAGCTGGATGACCGGCGCCGACTTTACCTATCAAACATCGAGATTCCGTGGCGACAAGAACTTGACCGCAACCGTGTGGGGCATGTGGAACGATCGCGAGGACCTCGAAGGCGAGAAGCGGGCGTACGGCTTCGGGATCGACTACCCGAACGATCGATACAACTTCAAGCTGGCGTCCGCGCGTCTCGGGGATGGCTTCGATCCGTCGCTCGGCTTTCTGCCCCGCACCGGCGTGCACGTGTCGAACGGCAGCTTTGCGTTCGAGCCCCGTCCCAGTGGGACCTTCGTCAGACAGATGTCGCACGATGTCCGGGTCTTGCTCGTGAACGATCTGGACTATCAGTGGGAAAGCTATGACGTCCAGGTGAAACCCTTCGACTGGCAGTTCGAAAGCGGCGAACGCCTCCGGTTCAACTTTTCGAAGGAAGGCGACCGGCCACGAGAAGAGTTCAGTGTGTTCGAGGGTGAGGACACGGAAATCCTTGTTCCGGTCGGCTCGTATGAGTGGCGTCGATATCAGGTCGAGGCTTCCAGTGCCGAGAAACGCACGCTGACTGGAGAGGTGAAATTTGCGACCGGCGGATATTACCTTGGAGAGCTGGATTCGCTCGAGCTCGCGGTGGCGCTGAAGCGGTCGCTGTTCAGACTAGAGCTCGCTGCGGAGCGCAACATGGGCAGGTTCGACGACGAGACGTTTACACAGAGCTTGTACAGCAGCCGGGTGGAGCTTAAATTCTCCCCCAACCTGCAGTTGAGCAGTCTCGTTCAGTACGACAACGAGAGCAACTCGATGGGCTCGAACACGCGGATGCGTTGGACGTTCAGCCCGGCGGGCGACCTCTTCGTCGTCTACAACCACAACCTGCAACGCTCGCTGACCGATCGCGAAACACGGCGCTGGAATTACGAGTCGAACGCCCTGATCGTGAAACTTCAGTACAACTGGAGGCCGTAATGCGGAGAGTAGGACGCACTTTCGCTGGAGTCATTCTGTGTCTTGGGTTTCACGGCCTGGTGTGGGCGCAGGGCGGCAAGGCCGACCCTGCGGCCGCGTCGTTTGCGGTCGCGACTGTCCACTTCGAGCAGAACGTCGTCGATGAAGACGCCGAGGTTGTGGTCGAGGCCATGGGCGAAGACGGGCTGGCGAAGCTTACGGTGCGTACTCCCGATGGCCGCACCGTGATCGATTTCTCAGCTCCAGGCGCCTCTACCTTGGGGATGCGGCAATTTCGTTTCGAGTCTCCAGAGCCGAAAGACATCAAGGCTCTGAAGTCCGCGTATCCTGCGGGGATATATACCTTCGACGGAGTCACCGCGTCTGGCAAGAAACTCCGCAGCACGGCAACGCTGACCCACCAATTGCCGGCGGCGGTTTCGCTTCTGAGGCCTTTCACGAAAGATCAGCGCGTGACGGTAAGCAACCTGTCGATTGACTGGAAGCCGGCCAAGGGGCTCGCCGCGTACGTTGTGGTCATCGAGCAGCCCGACATGGACGTCAGCATTACGGCAAAGCTGCCAGGATCGGCCCACGGGTTCAAGGTGCCGGACGGTTTCCTGAAGCCGGGTACAGCCTATCAGCTCGGCATCGGCACCGTCACCGGCGAAGGCAACTCCTCGTTTGTTGAGACGATGTTCACGACAGCGGACAAACCATAGAGGTTGAGCAATGCAGAAACATGTCGCTTGTGCATTTCTATTGATGGCATTGACTGCGTGCGGCGGAGCCGGCGGGTCCTCACCCCAGGCGAATTCCGCTGTCGCTACCGTCGCCGCTCAAGAGGGCCGGCAGTACCGGGCCGTGTGCATCGAGACGGCGGCGCACGGCGGCAATCAGCAGGTGCTGAGCCGGTGGCTGGACAGCAGGGATAAGGCGCTGGCCCTGGGCGAGTACCACAGCAATTTCAAGGACAAGGGGCACCGCGTGAACTACGAAGAGCGCGTTCGACCCCCGCACAGCACTCCGTAGCAGGAACCGGGATGAGGAATGTGGCGCTCGTCGCCGGTGTCATTGTGTGTCTGGGTGTTTGTGACGCAGTTCGGGCGCAGCGCGATACATCCCCGTCTGCGCCCGTGCCGTTTAGTGGCTCGCGCATGTACGCCGAGCAGACGGCGATCGATGAAGACTCCGCGATCGTGTTCAAGCCGGTTCAGTCGGCCATCTATCTCGCATGCATCCCGCAGAGTGACCCGGATATCGACGTGACCGTTCCTGACGACGTTCCGCCGGTGGAGACGCCCTTTATCACCGAGGACACGCCGTAAGTTCATTACCTCGGTTCAAGACTTCCCGAAGCCTCGCTTTCACGTCCGGCGTCAGATCGCAGGTCTCTTCCGGTCCAGGAAAGGTCCGGTCGGTGACGTCGCCGACGTACCGCCGCGCAGCCGCCGTGATCTGCTCCGCCATATCGAGATAGCGACGCGTATGCCGTGGCTTGAAATCGGTATACAGGCCAAAGAGGTCGTGGAACACCTGAATCTCGCCGTCGCAGGCAGGCCCGGATCCGATGCCGATGGTCGGCACTCGAACACGCGCCGTGATCTCATCGGCCAGCGTCGCGGGTACCAACTCCAGCACAATCGCGAATACACCGGCGGACGCCAGCGCCTGCGCATCAGAAACCAACCTGAGGGCCTCGGCGATCGTCCCGCCCTGCATGCGCGGCCCGCCCAACGTGTGCGTCGATTGCGGCGTAAAGCCCAGATGGCCGCAGACCGGGATGCCCGTCTTGACCAGACGCGCCACTGTCGCCGCGATGTCCGTGCCGCCTTCCAGTTTTACGGCACCGACGTTCGCCTCCTGCATCAACCGCGCGGCATTGCGCAGGGCCTCTTCCGCTGAAATCTGATACGTCATGAACGGCATGTCGCCGACCACGAGCGCCCGACGCACGCCCCTGGCGACGAGCCTCGAGTGATACACGATGTGATCGAGCGTCACCGGAAGGGTGGATTCTTCGCCCTGCACGACCATGCCCAGCGAGTCGCCCACCAGGATGAAATGTGCACCCGCCGCGTCGAGTATCTGCGCCGACGTATAGTCGTACGCCGTCAGCCCGGCGATCCGCTCGTGCCGTTGCTTCATGGCGATGAGATCCGATGTGCTGAGCCTTGCCCTCTTCATCGCGGCCCCCGCTTCGCATCAAACAGACGCTGCTTAGAGGGTTCCATCGTGGGCAATATTAGTCAATACTAAGATATAGCTAAGTAACATAAGGATCAGCTTATATCATGACGCTTGAGGACTTGCGGATCTTCGTGTCGGTGTGCGAGGCAGGAAGTTTGAGTGCGCTGGCTCGGCAGCTCGGCCGCACGCAATCGTCGGTGAGCCAGCACATCGCGAGGTTGGAGGCCGATCTCGGCGTGAGCCTGCTCGAGCGGCGGGCTCGTGGTGTCGAGCCGACCAGAGCCGGATGGATTCTGCGCGAGCTTGCCCTCGAGGGGCTCGATGCGATCGAAGTAGGACTCCAGCGCATCCGTGCGCTGAGAGACGGCGAAACGCGCACGCTCACGATTACGACGGGCGGTACGACCGTCCGTCATTTCCTGAGAGAAACGGTCGTCCGATTCCGGCGGGAGCACCCGGGCATCACCCTGCGATTTCTGCCGGCCAACTCGACGCGCCGATGCTTCGAAATTCTGCGACTGAACCAGGCCGATCTCGCGCTGGTGACGACAGGTCATCCTCCGCGCGGGATGAGCGAGCTGGAGGTTGCCCGGCAACATTTCTTTCTGCTGGTGTCACATGACGATCCGCTGGCCCGCCGCAGGCGGATTCGGCTCCGGGATCTGAAGGGGATTCACTACATTGGTCTCTCCGAAGGCAGCGCACACAGGGAACTGCTGGCGCAGGCTGCGGCACAGCACGGCCTGGACCTGAAACCGGAGATCACCTTCGATGACTTTGACACCGCCAGCATCTTTGTCGAGCTCAACCTCGGCCATGCCATCGTACCAGCGGTCCACGCGCACAACTTCGCGCAAAGCAGTGCCGTGGCAGCCATACGCCTCGTCGACGTGCCGGCTGTCACTGTCGGTTGGGGATTCCGCCACTGGAATCACCTGTCACAGCCGGCGCGCGATTTCGTGACGGTGTTCGGGAGAGAAGTCAGGAAGATGGGCCGCATCCCCGGCTTGACACTGGAGCAACCCGGTCTCCCTCACAGCAGAACAGAAGAACAGAAGATCCGAAATCGAAACAAGACTCTCCTGAACTCCTAGTCTGCCAGGGCATCCAAGTCCCACTTCGCTGGTCTTCGACGCAGAGACACGGAGCTCTGGCATCGATGTCGCGCCGTTGGCGCGCGCGGAGAAGAAACCAGCCGAATACAAGAGCTGCACGATCCCGGCTCTTGATATTCGGCTGGCTTCTTCTCTGCGCGTGGGCCGCGTCCGCGGCCCACGACGTCGATGCCTCCGGCAGAGCCCGCTAACGCACTCCGCAGAGGTGATCACACTGATGGCACGCGATTGCGTTCGTCGCATCACTGTGTTCGTCTGCGCGTTTCCTCTGCGACTCAGCGCCTCTGCGTCGAAACAGACCCCACAGTGCGGAGCGTTCAGCCTCTTGTTCTTCTGAATTTCTGTTGGTATTGAGATTGTGAAACCGCGCGTTCAGTGTTGAACGTGT
Source organism: Vicinamibacterales bacterium (assembly GCA_963782595.1). Classification (GTDB taxonomy): domain Bacteria; phylum Acidobacteriota; class Vicinamibacteria; order Vicinamibacterales; family JAMQPK01; genus JAMQPK01. Next base: position 563,970 of record CAWAKJ010000002.1, read on the forward strand.
GCCAGTGGGAGAGACAGTGAGGTGTGGCAGCGCCCCTAATGAGGGGCGCTGTTGAGCTGGGGGGAGGGAGGGCGGGAACGCTCGAGTGAGCGTGAAGAATCTTTGAAGCCGGCCGTGTTAATGGCTCTCGAATTCGGTACCGAACAGCTCCGCTGCACCCGCAGTCACGACCGCGGTTCCGGCGGCAGGACCATCCGAGAGCACCGCCCGATCGCCTTCGATGTAGTCGATGGCGATTTGGTGCCGAACGAAGACGAGCGGCTCCGGGCTCGTGTACACCCACGTGCCGCTATTGGAGTCGTAGAGCACCGACGCGTACGGAACGGTCTTGCGCATCTGCTTGTTGCCTTCGCGCGTGATTTCGTCCTGCCTGACTTGCGCAGTCTTGACGGCGATCCGTTCGGCGGCTTTCGACGTCAGCTTCACGCGGTTGAGGGCAGTTCCCGCGATCGGCTCGACATTGAAGGACGCTGTACTCTGTTCGTTGAGACTCACTCGAAGGGCCGACCCGCATCCGGTCGACAGCAGGCCGCTCATCACAGCAGCGGCAACTCCAAGGTGGTACCAGGGTGACCAGTCGCGACTGGGGTTGGACATTTCATTGTCTCCTATAGGCAAACGGGGTTCACGTCCGTCCTGGCAGAACGAGGGGACGTTACGTTGGGTGGCGCAGAGAGAGAAGAGAGAGAGAGGTGTTTAGACGACGAACTGGAGACCGAGGGTGTACATCCGGCCGGCGGCGTTCTCCTGCACCCATTTGACCTGCAGCAATGTGGGAATACCCACGGGCACATGCGGAGCAAAAATCTCGCAGCGCAGGGCCATGGCAGGCTCTGTCTTCTCACTCGTTACCAGGCAGAGCCCTCCACCGCCGATATCGGAAATCTCCCCCCGGATATCCCCAGGCGCACGGCCGGGAATCTCCCCGTCCGCCTCGAGCGCCGCGAGCAGTTTTCCTTTAAGCCCCCAGGCAACTGGGTATCTTCGGTGCAGGCGTCTCTCTTGACGCATTTGTCCCTCCGGCCCTTTGACATGCCGATGTCAGGTTCAGGTTTCATACCAGGGGAGTGGGGGGAGCCGAACGGCTGTGCGGGAAACCCGACAGCCGAGCGAGCGTCTCGCCGGTGGCATGTAGCGGCACCCAATGTGCCGCTTTGCGGATTTTAGAACAGACCTAGATCTTCCGGGCGCACCGCCAGCGTCATGATCGACGCCATATCGAAGAGGCGCGCAATCAGTGCTGTGCGATTCGGGGCTCCCACTTTGGCCATCGCCAGTTTGAGGAAGGCTTTGACCGTGTTGGGACTGATACTCATCTTGACCGCGATTTCCTTGCTCGTCAGTCCTGTGAGCAGCAGCTTCACCGTTTCGCACTCGCGGTTGGTGAGAGAAAATTCTTCGGTCCAGCGCGTAGTGTCCGCGGGTTGCCTCGAGTCGCTCCGCATGTCGCGTTCGAGTACCAGTACGACTCGCGGCTGGACCCGGCCATCCACGCTGCTGATCGCATCGAGATGGAACGCGCGGCAGAGGTACCGGCGCCGGCCCGAGATGAATTCGAACACGACCGGCACCATCGTGGTGGCCGGTTTGTTCAGGCTCTTCATCTGAATCTCCGAGAGCACCGGGTCGAGCGATGGTGCCTCCCGGCTCTTCTTCGGATACCCGAGAATGTTGACCGCCTCGGCGTTGTAGTGCACCGGGCGAAAGTGCGAATTAAGCAGGAGGACGCCCGCTTGTGACGCCGACCGAGAAGCGCCCTGTTTCATGGACCTCATCTCCCGCAGCATGTCTGAATCCCGCAAGGTTTGCAGTGTTTCAGGACAACTGTCAAGTGAAATTACGCTTTCAGTAGCAACTTTTTTTGGCAAGCCCCCAAATTCGGCCACTTGCGAGGGCACGCAAGCAGCCGAATTCGGGCGTGCCTAGGACTTGGCGCCTGTATCGATCTGACGGCGGCGATACCTGTTCAAGAGCGACATGCCGAGAATCAGCACGGCAGGGCCACCAAGCGCGAACGGAAGCACGCCACCTGGGTTCAACTTGGTGAACGGCGTCACCGTCAGGTGAATCGCCGAGCTGGCAGTCGGCTGACTGGTTGCCTTCTCGCCCGAGGGCTCCGGGAGAAGCACCATGTAGACCAGGTAGTCGCCATCCAGAATCGCATTCACTCTCCAGGACAGCGTGACGGACTTGCCGGCGGCGAGCGATTCGAGGTACTGGGTGCGCTGCGGCGACCAGTCTTCCGGATCGACGACGTCTCCGGCAGCGTCCAGATTGATGATATTCATCGCCACCGAGAGCGGCGCAGAATCTTCAGTTCCACGATTGGTGACGACGGTGTTGTACAGAATGGCTTCGCCGGCCTTAACCGTCCTGTAGTCCAGGTCGACCGCGATCTGTAGTGGAGACTGAGCCTGCGCAGGAGAAGCCGCCAGGAAAACGGCCAGGAACAGCGCGCTGGTGGCCATCCCGAAGCGGCGGCCGAGTGCCGCCCAGCGGCGGCTCGTCACGCCTCCGTCGAGGCGCAGGCCGGGGCTCACATAGAAGAGGAGAGCGTAGACAAATAGGGCGAACACCACTGGCGAGATGAGGAAGGGCCACCACTCGCCCAGGGTGCGATTGTTCACCAGGATCTTCGACAGGAAGTGATTGGTGGCGGCGATGGGGTTCACCTGCTGCAGAAGCGAGCCAGCCAGGCCGGTCTGGGCACGCCCGGGCAGCTGGCTTGGCAGCAGGAACAGCACGTACAGGCCGAGGCCGGTAAACAAGCTCGTCTTGTTCGAGCTGGACCAGAAACTGGCGAGCATTCCCATGCCCGTAAAAGCGGGGGCCAGAATCGTCCCCAGCAACGCACCCCAGGGAACGGCCTGCCAGAAGACTTCATTCCCCTGCGACAGGACCCACATGTAGGGAATGGCAATCAGCATGGCGATCGGCCACGGGGAGACACCGGCAAGAAACTTGCCGAGGACGATCTCCCGGCGGTTCGTTGGGGTGAGAAGCAGCCCTTCGATCGTCGCTCGCTCGCGCTCGCCACTGATGCTGTCGGCGCCGATGATGAGACTGATGAACAGGCCGACCGCGATAGCGGCCTTCATGGTCTCGTACACCATCTCCTGCGGTGGAATGAGGCTCAGCTCGCTGTTGCTCGCCATCACCCAGGTCATGATTCCCAGCAGCACGCTGAAGATGAGAAGGAGGACGGGCGCTTTGCCGCCCAACCACAGCTCCTGGAGTTCCCTCGTGAACAACAGCCACCAGGTGGGAGCTCCACGCGACGGTGTCGTCCGACTATCGCTCACTCTGTGTGCGGTGCTCATACAAATACCTCTTGAACAGGATTATGTTTGACGTGTTGATGCGCGATTAGTGAAGCGCTTCCTCGGCGACGCCATCGTCTGTCAGGTGCAGGAAGACGTCCTGCAGCCGCGAACCTTCGGCGCCGAAACTCAGAACCGGAATATCAGCGCGTATCAGCGCCTCGAGAATCCTGTTCGTGAGGCGTGGATCGGCGCCGGTGGGTCCGTCCACCAAGTTGGCCAGCGACACCGTCAGCCAGTTTCCCGACGCGCCACCGGTGACTCTCAGGACGTTCGGCAGTGCTTCGAGGAGGCGCTGGGCCTGGACCAGAGACGCCGTCGGGACCTGAACGCGCATGCTGGTGCGCTGCAGGGCATCGGGACGGTTGGATCCGATCACCTCGGCGGCCGTTCCCCTGGCGACGACGGAGCCCGAACTCAAAATCACGACGTCATCGCAGATGCTTTCGACTTCGGGCAGAAGGTGGCTGCACAGGATGACGCCGGTGTTTCGCTCGCGCGCGACCCAGCGAATGATGGTCAACAGCTCCTGTTGCCCCTTCGGATCGAGTCCCAGCGTCGGCTCGTCCAGAATCACGACGGCCGGATCATTGACGAGCGTCCGCGCGATGCCGAGGCGTTGACGCATCCCGCGACTGTAGGTGCCGATGAGAGACCGTGAGCGATGATCGAGGCCGACGTCCTTCAGCAGGGCCTCGCCGCGGGATTTGGCATCCGCATACGTCTGACCGTAGAGTCTCCCGAAAAAGATCAGACATTCGATGCCGCTCATCTGCTTGTGGAATCCCAGAGTTTCCGGAAGCACCCCAATCCGCTCGCGGATTTTGTTCGGGTACTCCGACGGGATGCCATCGATGACGAAGTGCCCCGCATCGGGCTGGAGAATCGTCGTCAGGATCCGGATGGCTGTGGTTTTTCCCGCGCCGTTGGGTCCAAGGAACCCGAGGATCCGCCCGGCCTGCAGGGAGAAGGTCAACCCGCAGAGCGCCTCTCGAGGGCCATACGATTTCCGGAGGTTCTCGGCGTTGAGGATGAGCCTTCCGCCACCGGAGGACTTGGTCGAATCGCCGCTACGCGCCGCCGGCCGTTGAGCATTGTCATGTGCCATATGAGTGCCTCACAAAAATCACCGTGAGCTCGACATCCGGCCGGTTCGCGCCATCGGACAAACTCCCGTCCTCTGACTTACAGTTGCCACTCCCGGCAGGTGCACACGGCTTTCGGTCCAAGGGCGAGGATTGTCGTCAGGCTGCGGAAAATGATCAATTCCCTGGAAGCACTAGCCAAGTGACCTAGTCAAAGGAACTAATCCTTTTGGGTCATTGACCATCGGTGACGCGTTGCGCCAACCTCATGCAGCGGATGCAGTGTCGATCAATTGCTCTCAGCAGGAGGCCCGGCAATGACGCGTGAGATCGCCATGTCCAAGTCAGAGTTTCTTCGAGGCGCGGTTACGGTCGTGCTCGTCGCGTTCACGTGTGTTGTCTCTTCCGAGGCCCAGCAGGTGCCGGCCAAGCCTGCAGCGGCCACGGCCCCGGAGGTGGTTGTTCACGTCGGCGATCTGCCCGCCAATGTGTTCTACGAGCTGGAGTCGTGGAAGGATCCCGCTTCACCAGGCGGCAAGATGGTCGGTGTCACCCAACGCGGTGACGAGCTCGATCCTCCGCCAGAGAACGATCCCAACGCGACATTCAACGTGCGCGTGCAGGCCGGAGTGCCGTATCGCTTGTGGATTCGGATGAAAGTCGGTGCGCCCAAAGGAGTGTCGCAGGCCAATCTGCTCTTCGTGCAGTTCTCCGGCGCGGTTGATAAAGCGAACAAGGACGTGCTCAAATTGAGCTCGGCCGACTATCTCACCATGCGCGGACCCGCGAAGGAAGGGTGGACATGGGTGGGAGCCGACCGCCAAGTTCAGTTCAGGACGAGCGGTGAGGCGACTGTGCGCGTGCAAGCCGGCGCCGAAGGAGTGGGCTTCGACCAGCTTGTGCTGAGCCCTGCTCGTTTTCTGCAGGCGCCTCCGAGCGAAACAATCGTCAAGAAATAAGACCGAGGAGGACTGGAGTGCGCAAGTTGCCTTGGTTGGTGCTGACACTCGTGTTGACGATGAGTGGCGCCGCGCCCGCGGCCGCACAGGAGAGCACCCAGTCGCCACCGTACCTGCAGGACCGCGGGACAGGTGTTGCCACGTCGATGTTTGGGACGTACGTGCGACGTGGCGAGCTTGTCGTGTATCCCTTCTTCGAGGCGTACGTCGACGACAATCTCGAGTACAAACCTGAGGAATACGGTTATAGGGGCGACCTGGACTTTCGGGGGCGCTACCGGGCAAAGGAAGCACTGCTGTGGGCGGCGTACGGCTTTACAGACAGGCTTGTGGTCGAATTCGAAACGGCTGTGATTCGAGCCACATTCGACAAGGCGCCGGATGATCCGTCCGGATTGCCGTCACGCGTCGTGCAGTCGGGCCTGGGCGACGTCGAGGGGCAGCTGCGCTATCGCTGGCGGGAAGAAAATGCGCAGCGTCCCGAGCTCTTCAGCTACTTCGAGGCGGTCGTGCCTCATCATGGCCGGAAGTTTCTCATCGGAACCGGCGGGTGGGAGCTCAAATTCGGCACGGGCGTGATCCGAGGCTTCCGCTGGGGCACGATTACCGCTCGCGCCGCCCTCGAGGTTGCGACCAATTCTTCCAGTCCATTCGATCTTGGCGAGTACGCCGTCGAGTATCTGAAACGCGTGTCACCGCACTTCCGTGTGTATCTGGGCGTCGAAGGTACTCAGGACGAAGTGGGGCTCATTACCGAGGCCCAGTGGCACGTCTCGCCTCATGCGTTCGTCCGAGTCAACAACGGCCTCGGACTCACTTCCAAATCCACCGATTGGGCTCCGGAAATTGGCATCGTCTTTACCATCCCGACTCGCCGAGGGGCCACGCAGTAGCACGGAGCTCGCGCCTCGTGCGCCGTGCCATTCTGAACGCGTCCGCACCTGACAAAAAAAGCACACAGGAGATCAGGAGTTTAGAAAGGCTTTCTCCGATCCACTCTGAACGCGTCCGCACCTGACAAGAAAACACACAAGAGATGAGGAGTTTAGGAGGCTTTTCGACTTGCTGACCTCCCGGGAAGAGCGTGATGTGCTGGGAGCATTGACCCTGCAACTCGTGGGCTCACGAACCCCACGAACTCGACGAACTCGACGAACTCGACGAACTCAGGACTGTACCGTTCCACTCTGAATGCGTCCGCACCTGAAGAAAAGCACACAGGAGACCATGAGATCAGGAGCAGCGTGCTATGCGATTGAGGACACTCAACGCATGTAACGCGACGACGCGACGAGCACGACGTCCCGATCAGCGTGGCGGCCTCCGTGGTGACGTCAGTGGACTCGGTCGGAGGTATTGACTTCGTGGGCCGCGACCGCGGCCCACGCGCGGAGGAGGAAGCAGCCGAAGTACAAGAGCGGGTCTCGTGCAGCTCTTGTACTTCGGCTGCTTTCTCCTCCGCGCGCGCCAACGGCGCGAAGTCGATACAGCACACCGTGTACTCTGTGTTGAGTGGGTATCGAAGCGGGACGTGGCTATTGACGTGCTGCTGTAATGCAGCCTGGAAAAGCGGGGGAGCGTCAGCCTCTTAATCTCTTCATCTCCTGTTTGCATCTGGCTGTGGCTATGAGCAATTGCGCCGTGCAATGGTCGCCGGCGCTAGTGCGTTGTCGACATGTGAGTCGGCGACACATACGGTCGCCGATGCCCCGTTGACGTCGCGCTCGTCGTGTCGTCGCGTTTTTCGTCGTCCTGATCATTACCCGCGGAAACGTCGAGCGTTTTGGCCGCGGTCGCCCCAAGGCAACTCTGCGCCTCGGCGTCTCTGCGTCGAAATACACAAAAGGCAGCACAAGGCCCCTCGCCGGCCAAGCTATGCACAATCGAAAAACGCTCTAGTGTTGCGCCATCGGTGCATCGACGGGGCGTCGATGACGGCGTGCGAAGAGGTTCCACCAGCTCGCTAAGGCAGCCACCTGGAGCGTTCAGACTCCTGAGTTCCCGTATGTATTTGGCTGTTTGTATTGGGCTCTGAAAACCGTCTGGCGAAAGCACCGCCGACGGTTGGTCGCCGGCGCGAGTGCATTGGCGACGTGAGAGTCGGCGACACATACGGTCGCCGACTCCTCGGGATCGGACCCCGAGACATCGTCGAGGCTATCGATCCGCGCTCACGGTGCTCACAAGGACGGCGTCCAGTATCAAGAGAGCCAGGGCCACGACGAGTGCGTTGCTGCCAACTCCCACGGGGTCGAAATCACCGGACTCGACATAGTCCCAGAGAGTCAACGCAAGGAACGCGATGACGGTCGTCTTCAGTGCGCCAATCACGACGTCGTTCCATCCATCGGGAACCCTGACGCCGAGCCATCTCCTCGTGTGCTGCATCTTCTTCTCCTTTGCTGTCCGACTCTCGTATGTCGCGATATCGGCCGGCTATGCCCCGAGGCATCGCAGCCGGCCGGTACTTGGTTACGACTTCATACGCTCGAAGCGCTAGTTCAGGCGCGCTTCGGGCTCGAACGCCAGAGTGCCCAACCCGGATGCAGGCTTCGCAAACCTGAGATACAGGCTCGGCACCACGAACAGGTTGAGCAGCGTCGCCGTGATGATTCCGCCGAGAATCACGATGGCCATCGGATGCTCGACCTCGTTGCCCGGAACAGAGCCGGCGATGACCAGCGGCACGAGCGCCAGGCCCGTCGCCGACGCCGTCATCAGGATCGGCGCCAGCCGCTCTCGAGCGCCGCGCAGCACCAGAGCTGGACCGAAGACCTCGCCTTCATATTGCTCGAGATGTTGAAAGTGATTGATCATCAAGATGCCGTTGCGTGCGGCAATGCCCAACACCGTGAGGAATCCCACGATCGAGCCGAGCGAGATGATACCGTCACCCATGTACGCGGCTATCACACCGCCCACGAGCGCCGAAGGCAACAATACATAGGACAGCGTGGCCAGACGGGCGCTCTTGAAGGATGTGAGAAGCAGGAAGAACACGCCGATCGCGGCTACGATCGCGAACGTGGTCATCTTCCGCTGCACAGCCAGCCGCTCCGTATACTCACCGATCAGTACCGGGTAGTACTCGTGCGGGAATTCAACCGTTGCCAACGCCGCCTCGACGTCGCGGTAGACGTCACCGAGAGGGCGGCCACGCACGTTGGCGTTCACGTCCGTCCGGCGCTTACCGCCCTCACGGTTGACGACATTCGGCGTTGGCGCGATGCCAACATGTGCCACGTCTTGCAGCTGGACGTGGCCGCCGTCGGGCGTATCGATGAGCATCTCGCGAAGCGCGTTCAGGCTATTGCGAGCTTCGGGGACGCTCCACACATTGACGTCGTAGGTGCGGTTGGCAATGTGAACGTCACCCACTTCTTCGCCGGCCACCATCATGGAGGCAGCGCGGCGAACGTCACCGGGTTTGAGGCCATAGCGCTGGGCCCTCGGAAGATCCACTTTGACTTCAATCTGCGGTATGTCCTCTTGAAATGCTTGGTGCAGGTCGATGATGCCGGGAATCCCCGCCAGAGCCTCCTTCACTTCGGTCGCCTTCTGCTCGAGGACTTTGAGATCGCGGCCGTAGATGCGCACGACAATGGCATCCGAGGTTCCGGTCAGCACCTCGCGGATTCGCTCTTTCAGGTACGTCTGCACGTCGCGGTACAGACCAGGGTAGCCTTCGACGGTCTGCTGAATCTTCGCCAACGTCTGGTCGTAGTCAACGGCCGGATCGACACTGACCCAGTTCTCGCCGAAGTACACGCCGACCACTTCGTCCATGAGGAGGGCCTGGCCTATATGGGCACCGAAATTGCGGACGCCTGGTATGGTGCGCAACTCCTTGCTGGCCTGAATGGTGATGCGGTCCATCTCCGGCCAGGAAGTGCCAGGCTTGGTCAGCCAGTGCATCAGAAAGTCTCGCTCCTTGAAGTCCGGCAGCAGTGACTGTCCAAGTTGCGGGTAAATCAGGACGCCGGCCAGCGCAAAGGCGCCAACAGTGGCATAGGTCGCGCGCGGTTTGAAGACGATCTTCGCCAGCAACCAGTCGTAGTGCCGTTGCAGCCAGTGCGTGAAGGGCGACTCGCGGTTCTCGAGCGGGACGTTGCGTAAGAGAAGGAAGACCATCGCCGGCGTGACGGTCAGGGCCACGATCGTGGAGGCGAGAATGGCGAGCGAGTAAGACAGCGCCAGCGGCCGGAAGAATGCGCCGGACAACCCTTCCATGACGAAGACCGGCAGCAGTGCCCCGATTTCGATCAGCGACGAAAAGATGATGGCGTGACGCACTTCGAAGGAAGCCTCGATAATGGTCTTCCCGAACCGCAGCTTGCCACCTTCCTTGCGAGCCTGGCGCAGGCGGCGAACGACGTTTTCCACATCGACGATGGCGTCGTCAACGACGGCACCCAGGGCAATCGCCAGCCCCCCGAGCACCATCGTGTTGATCGTCGTCCCCATGTAATCGAGCACCATCACGGTCGACATGAGCGACAGCGGGATCGCCGTGCAGCTGATCAACGCCGTACGCCACTCATAGAGGAAGGCCATCAGCACGATGACGACGAGCAGCGAGGCGACGAGCAGCGAATGGGTGAGGTTGTCCATGGCCATTTCGACAAACGTGGCCGGACGGAAGATTGCGGCGTCGATTTCCACATCGGGTAGACCGGGACGCAGCGTATCGAGCGCCTTCTCCACCTCCCGTGTGACCTGCAGCGTGTTCCCCCATGGGAATTTTTCGACGATGAGCAGAAGGCCAGGCCCCTCGTTGACGATCCCGTCGCCAACCATCGGCTGATGATCGACGACCACTTCGGCCACATCCTTCAGATATAGCTGTTGACCATTCCGGACGACCAGCGGCACGTTGGACAGGGCGTCAGGCTTGACATCGTCTGATTTCAAGACCAGGGGCAGGACGTGCCGGATTTGCATCCGCTGATTGGGAGTGTCGATCCAGCCGCCAGTGCCGATATGGTGCCCGTCGTAGAACTGAAACAGGCTTGTTTCCAGCGTCTTCGATATGGCCTCATTGACCTCATTAAGCGAGACACGGTGTTTGGTCATCAATTCCGGGACGACCTGCACCTGCAGCATCTCGATCCGCTCGCCCCAGATGGCCACGTTCGCGACCCCTGGCACCCGAAGCAGGCGTTGCCGGATGGTCCAATAGGTGATCATCGACAAATCGATCAGGGATCGGCTTTTGGACGATATCCCTATCTTCATCATTCGGCTGGTCGCCGACAGGGGTGGCAGAATGACCGGCGGGGCGGCCCAGGTTGGCAGCGTCGGTGAAATCGTGGACACGCGCTCGGCGACCAACTGCCGGGCTTCCAGGAGGTCAGTCTGGGACCGGAAGTACATTTTGATCGACGACAAGTCGGCCACCGACTTCGAGCGGATGGTCGACACTCCGGGCACTCCGTTGAGCACCAGTTCCATTGGAGCGGTGACCAGCGTCTCTACTTCCTCCGCGGCGAGCCCCAGGCAGATGGTCTGAATCTCGACCATGGGCGGCGCGAACTCTGGAAACACGTCGACCGGCATCTTGGAGATGCGCCCGGCGCCGAAGTACATAAGCCCAACCGCGAGGGCGAGAACGAGGTACCTGAACCTCAGGCTATTGCCGACAATCCAGCGGAACATCGCAGCTCCCTTTCATTCGTCCATCGTCCATCGTCCATCGTCTACGTCGATCGACGATGGACGATCGACGAATCAGTGTCCAACCCCAGAGTCCGCGCCGTACACCTCGGCGGCGGCCGTCGAGACGACGACCGTGCCGGTCGGGGGACCGTCGCTCAACACGGCCAGTTCACCTTCCACGTATTCCACGTCGACTTTGTGTTTGACGAAGGTACGAGGCTCGGGACTGGTATAGACCCAGGCCTGACCCTTCGGGTCGTAGATCAACGCCGAAGTCAGAACGACTTTTCGGAGCGAGGTAGAGCGTGACACCTTCTGCTCACGAACCGCATCGGTCTTCAGGTCGATCCGCTCGATGGCCCGCTCCGTCATCGTTACGCGATTGGCGGCCATCCCCTCGATGGCCTCAACCTTGACGGGATGATCGGCAACATGCGCCACTTTGTGCGGCTGACAGGCCGCCAGTGCCATGCCCGCTACCAAGAGGCAGGCCGCCGCGGTCAAGTTACTGTTCTTCATGGCTCACCTTCTCCTCTATGCAGCGGCCGATGCCGGCAGCTCGTCAGCAAGCTCCACATCCGGTTCGGAGACGGCCGTCCCACAGAGGACGTACATCGCGGGAACGCCGAGCAGGCTGACGACGGTTGTCGTCACCAGGCCGCCCAGCACGACCACAGCCAGCGGATGGGCGATCTCGAGGCCCGCAATGTTGCCGAACAGGGCAAACGGCAGCATGGATAGCGCCGTCCACGTGGCGCTCATCAGGATCGCTGCCGAGCGTTCTTCAGTACCCCGCGCAACCAGCACGGCGCCAAATTTTTCGCCTTCGTGATGCTCGAGATATTGATAACGGCCGACGAGCAGAATTGTGTTGCGTATCGCGAGGCCGAGCACCGCGACAAACCCCACGATCGATCCGAGCGAGACGACGCCTGCACCGGCGGCCAGTGCCGCGAGCACACAGCCCGTCAATGCCGCCGGGAGTGCGACGAAGACGAATGTCGCCAGCGACCAGCTCCTGAAGAACGCCTGAAGGAGCAGGAGAATGCCGATGGCCACGGCGACGGCAAGTGCCGTCACACGCCGTTGCGCCGCCTGACGGACGGCATATTCGCCCAGGAGCTCGGCACGGTATTCGAGCGGGAAGTCGACCTGCTGGATGCCCTGTTCGACGTCCGCCGCAACCGCGGCGAGATCTCGACCGCGCACATTGATGGCCACGTCCATGCGACGCGCTACTGCATCTCGATGGATTTCGGTGGGAGTCGGCACGACGCGGATCGTTGCCACGTCCTTGAGCGCGACGTAACCGCCGGATGGCGTGTCAATCAGCAGGTCCTGCAGGCTTGTCAAACTGTGGCGGGTCTCGGGTGTGCCGTACACCACCACCTCGAACACCTTTTGTGATTCGAACAGACTGCCTACTTCTATTCCCGACACCAATGAGGTCGCCGCCCGGCGCACTTCGCCAGGGGCGAGGCCATAGCGTCTGGCGCGCTCGATGTCCACTTCGACCTCGACCGTTGGCGCTTCTCTCGGGTACTGGACCGCTGCTTCCACGACGCCGTTGACCCGTCCGAGGACCTGTGCGAGCTCGTCGGCCTTCTTGCGGATCACTTTCAAGTCATCGCCGTAGACGCGAACGAGCAGGGAATCGTCTGTTCCCGACAGCTCTTCCCTCAACTTGGCTTGCAGATACGTCATGACTTCGTGAGAGACCCCGCTGTAGTCGGCCAGCGCCTGCCTGACCGAGGCCACGGTCGCGTCGCGGTCGGCGGAAGGGTCGATGCTGATCCAGAGCTCGCCGGAATTCACGTTGGCTCGCCTGTCCGACGCGATGGCACGCCCCACATGGGCCGTCACACCACGGACGCCTGGAAGCGCGAGCAGGTCGCGACTGGCCATGGTGGCGATGCGGCTCATGGCCTCGTGGGAAGCGCTGGCACTGCCCTCAAGGCGAACCACCAGATCCGTTTCCTTGAAATCCGGGAGCAGGGACTCCTGGCGGAGGAGCGGCGTGGCTGCGATGCCGAGCACGACGAGGGCACCGACGCCGACGAGAGCCGGAACCGGTCGACGCGCTGCCCACGCGAAAAGCGCACGGTGAAGCCCGCGCAACATCCCAGACGTGGCTGACTCACTGGCTGGCGTCGAACCGTTGCGTAGCAGCAGCAAGCTGAGCGCCGGCGTGACCGTCAGAGCCACGACCATCGAGGCGAACACAGACAACAAGTACGCCGCCACGAGCGGTTGAAAGATCGCGCCAGCGACGCCGTCCAGAGCCACAAACGGCAGCACCGCCAGCGCCATGATCACTGTCGCGTAGAGAAGGGGGCTGCGCATCTCGAAGGCCGCTTCGAGCACGACGGTTGCTGCTGACTTTGTGCTCCCTTCATTGCGGGCCTCACGCAGCCGCTGCCCGATATTCCGGACGTCAACCAGGGCGTCGTCGATGATGATGCTGAGGGCCAACATGAGGCCCGCGATGGTCACGAGGTCGAGTGAGATCTCCATCAGGTAGAGGACCGTTGCGGCCGCCATGACCGACAGCAGGACTGCGACGGAGGTGATCAGCGCGCTGCGCCAGTTCAGAAGACAGGCAAAGATGCCCCCCACCAGGAGGAGAGACCCGATCATCAGGGCAACCGACTGATTGCCGTTCGCGAGCTCCAGGTAAGTCGCCGGCCGGAACAACGTGGAGTCCATCTCCATCCCCTTCAGGCCGGGACGGAGCTGAGTGAGCGCCGTTTCCACTTCTGCCGTGACTTCTGTGGTGTTGGCCCAGGGGAATTTCTCAACGACCAGCGTCAGCGCGGGCGCACCCTTGACGATGGAGTCGCCAATGAGCGGCTGGTGGTTTTCAACCACGGTGGCCACATCAGATAGACGCTTGGACGGCGCGCCGTCGAGGGTTACCTGGCCCAGGTCTGCCGCCTTCTGGATGGGCAGGACGTGCCGTACTCCGAGCCGTTGATTGGCGGTTTCGATCCACCCGCCGGTGCCAGGCGTCGAAGCTTCGAGATAGCTGAGTGGTGACGACCACAAGGCGTTGCCAGCCGTCTTGACGACCTGCGCCAGCGTCACTTTCTGATCGCGCATGTGTACAGGGTCGACCTGCACCTGCAGCTGCCACTTTCGCTCGCCCCAGATCGAGACGTTGGCGACGCCTTTCAGACCCATCAGGCTCGGCGCGATCGTCCAGCGGGCCAGCACAGACATGTCGATGAGCGACATGGTGTCTGAGCTGAGCCCGATCGTCATAACCCGGCTCGCTGACGAGACGGGGTTGATCATGACGGGCGCTTTCGAGACCCTTGGTAGCATGAACACCTGCGTGAGGCGCTCAGCCACCACCTGTCGGGCCTTCATGAGGTCGGTGCCCCTTGCGAAGACCATCACGATCGACGACAGGCCCGGAATCGACGTGGACCGGATTTCTTCCACCCACGGCGTCCCGTTGAGCATGTCAGCCTCGAGGGGAGTGGTGATCATCGCTTCCACTTCCTCGGCGGACAGCCCGAGCGCCTCGCTCTGCACCTCCACGTACTGCCGCGAGAACTCGGGCAAGACGTCGACAGGCTGGGGCTCGAGCTGCGTAAAGCCGAACGCCAGCACGAGCGCCGCAGCAGCGGCCACGACGAGTCGACCCTTCAGACTCGAGCCAATAATCCGACGTAACATCGCAGACCTCCTGAAATGAAAACTATTTTCCGGTTGAGCTAATCGCAGGCTCGGCCGGCGACGTACGTCCGTAGACGTTCTTGCTTCTCTGGTAAGCGCCCTTTTCCATCTTCAGCGCCGCTGCGCGGACTTCGGCCAGGCTCTTCGCGTCGAGCGTCTCGACCTTCGTGAGCTCCAGCGTCTCTTTGGTCTTTTCCCCGTCGCCGCGCCAGCCGACACGAACGTTCCCGACGCCACGCGCGAAATACTTGAGCTGCTGAGCGTCCGGTTCCGATGCGCTCGTCTCGGCGATGACCAGCACTTCCGGGTAGGCACCTGCGGGGACCGAGGTCTTCTGACCGACCTGATCGACCTGGCCGCGATCGGTCCAGCCGACGGCAGGGCCCCACCCTTGCGAATAGCTGGGTGTCTTCGGCTGCGGCTTGGCCTGCATCATGATGCCCGCGCGCGCTTCCTCGATTCCGTGGATCCAGGCCGGCGCCGCGATGAACTTGCCTTCTTCGTATTCTTCCGGGTACTCGCCCATGCGCCAGACGTTGCCGTCCTTGTCCTGCGCAAAGAAGGCCAGCTCCGCTTCCGCGAGTTGACCATCGCTGTAGTCGAGGTCCCAGGTCACGACCGATCGAATGCCGGCAATCGTCTTGGTTAGGTCCGTCACGTTGATCACGACGCGGTGCGGCACCTTCGTGCCGTCATCCTCGACCGTGGTGCCGTTATAGGTGAACCGCGTGCCCGGCTTCAGCGGCATCCATTCGTTGTCGATCTGCGTGGACCGATCGAAATTGGCGGGTTGGAAGTCTTCGAACTTCTTCTCGGCCGTCGATGCGTTGTTCGCGCTTCTGTTCTGCGACAGCACCAGGCCTGTCGACACCAGGAGGCAACCGACAAGCACCAGACTCCGCCGAAAGGCATTCACTGATCTCATTGCTGCGCTCTCCTTATGAAGCACGACGCGCTCATTCCTGAGGTGACGATCGTGACGCGAGAGGATAAGACGCGCGGCGTACCCCGGCAATTCTCCAAACGGAGTAGTCGGACTGCGCAGTCCGGTTGGCTAATCCGTATGAGTGAGCGCGTGAAGTGCTGTGAGCTGAGAGGTTACGCGAGCGACGGACTAATCATCGCGGAGTAGTCAACGCGGTCCCGCCATCGGACTACCGCTTTCGGAGAATTGAAAAACATTTCACGCGCTGGCAAAGTCTCGCCGCGAACATGAAGAGAACATTAAGCCGCGACGTGCTCGACTGTCGAACCGAGGCGACGGCTCCGATTTCTCGTCATCGCTCCCCACTCACCCTCAGTTCTGATCAGGAAAGAGGCTCTATGAGACAGTTCAGCGCTCACGGTAAGACAGTCATTTCGAGGTCCGGCCTGGCATGGGCCGCCAGTCTCGTCTGCTGGATGCTGGTCGTGCTCGTCAGTCCAGCCGCGGTGCTCGGCCAGACTCCGCCGGCACCACAACAGTCATCGGTGCTCGGGGCGGCGCAGGGCACGTCAATCGCCGTGCACGTAAAGAGCCCGTTAGGTGCCGACGTTGAGGCGGCAGCCGTGACATTGCTACCGATCCCAACTGGTGCGGCCCTCAGCCAGGACACCGACGATGACGGCACGACGATATTCTCCGCCCTTCGCCCGGGCCAATATCGAGTGCTCATCACAAAACAAGGGTTCATCGAGCTTTCGCAGGACGTGCGTCTTGCCGCGAACGCGCGGCAGGACTTCGAGGTGTCGCTGCAGGCGAGCTTCTCTGACGCGGTCACGGTCATCGGCGCCGCCGTCAACATCGAAAACGAGCTCAACGGCCGCGCGACCCTTCCCGAAATTGTGGGCACGACGCTCTACGCCGGCAAGAAGAGCGACGTCCTCGTGCTCGACCAGATGGACGCCAACTACGCCTCCGGCAACCAGCGTCAGGTGTTTGCCAAGATACCGGGAACCCAGATCTGGGAGCACGACAGCTCGGGACTGCAGATCGGCATCTCGAACCGCGGCCTCGACCCGAACCGATCGTGGGAGACGAACCAGCGGATGAACAGTTACGACATCATGGCCGAAGTCTTCGCCTACCCGGACACGTACTTCTCGCCCCCTCTCGACGCCGTCGAGCGCATCGAGATGGTGCGCGGGTCCGCGTCCCTTCAATACGGCGCGCAGTTTGGTGGTCTGGTCAACTACCAGATCAGACGGGCGCCGGCCGATCGCAAGTTCACGCTCTCTTCGACCCAGACGGGCGGCTCCAACGCCTTCCTCAGTTCACACAATCAGATTGGCGGCAAAATCGGAAAGATGTACCTACAACAGCTACTACCATCATCGCCAGGGAAACGGATGGAGGCGGGCGAACAACGAGTTCGACAACAACACCGGCTTCGCGCAAGTCGAGTTCCAGGCCACCGACAAGATGAAGATCGGGTTCGAGATGACCGCCCTGGACTCGCTGATTCACATGGGAGGCGGTCTGACGGACGCGCAATTCCAAGAGGATGCGCGCCAGTCGAACTTCCCGGGGAACTGGTTCTCGGTGAAGTGGCTGGTACCCTCCGCCAAGGTCGAATACGAGATCAATCCCAGCACCCGTCTGAGCTTCACCTCAGCGTGGATCGAAGGTCACCGCCAGGTGATGTGGAGCGCGGCGCAGCTGGCGACCGCCACCGTCTCGTTCGTTCCCTGGAATCCCAACGCGCTGCGCCAGTATTACAACGACCACTTTCACAACTCCTCCAACGAGCTCCGAGTGGCACGAATCCACAACTTTCTGGGGAACGGCAGCGCGTTGGTCGCCGGCGTGCGGTATTACCGCTCCAAGATGAGCCGGCTGCACGGATGGGCGCCTGCTGGGGTCGATTCGAACTTCAGGTGGGCCTTTCCTGACGTCGATCGGAACCTCCACAACAAAACAGTCAACACCGCGCTCTTCGTGGAGAACGCGTTTCGCTTCTCGGACAAGCTGACTGTCACACCCGGCTTCCGGTACGAGCACGTCGAGACGAGCGCTGAGGGGCGTCCCATCGTCGGCAGCCGTGAGCAAATTCGGACGCTTCCGATGTTCGGTGTTGGCGCGACATACCGCGCGACCTCGGCCACGACCATTTACACCAATATCACGGAAGCGTACCGCCCGGTGCTTCTCAACGACCATTGGCGACCGGACGCGAGAGTGGTCGTCGATCCCGATCTCAAGGACATGACGGGCTGGGTGGCCGAGTACAGGTACAAGGGGACGCTCGGAAGGGCGGTGTCGTTCGATGTCGGCGGTTTCTATATCAAGTACAACGATCGACTGGGAACGGTGACGACACAGACGCCCACCGGGCCGACGTTCTTCTACACGAACATCTCCAACAGCCGGAATGTCGGCGCCGAGTTGTTTGTCGAGGCGGACCTGCTCGCTCTGGCCACTGGTGCCACCGGCAGGCAGCAGCTTTTCGTCTTCGCTTCGATGGCGCCGATCAGCGCGCGCTATATGCAGGGCCCCGTCACCGGCAACCGCGTCGAGTTCAGCTCGAGCTTCATCGGCCGCTGGGGCGGCACATATAAGATGGGAGGGTTCTCGGGAACACTCCAGTACAGCCGCACCGGCGATCAGTACACCGACGCGAATAACACGGTGCTCTTGCCCGATTCCTCTCAGGGATACATTCCCGAGCAGAAAGTCATGGATCTGACGGCGAACTATGGGTTCAACCAGAACTACATCCTGACCCTGGGAATCAACAATGTTCTGGATAACAGGTACTTCACCCGAAGGGCGTCGGCCTACCCCGGCCCCGGGTTGATTGGCGCCGACGGGAGGACCGTTCACGTGGGGGTTACTGTGAAGTACTAGAGGCTTTGCAGCCTTTAGTCTGCCTGCCGCGGCGCTTTGGGGACGGGCGCCGCGGCAGGCAGCGTGATTTTTCATCGCTTGTCAGTGGACCAGGGTTTGCACATCGACGAGTCAGCCAGCCTTGGAGGCGCGGGCTCGGTGTTGGATACCTCAGCGCATAGCTGACGGCTTCTCACCGCTCTAACGCGGAACACCGGCCCTGGGCCTCCACTGGCTGCCATCACGGTCGATGGGCGATGGTCGAGGGGTAATCGGCTATGGTCCGTCGACAGTCTTGCGCGTTTGCACACCTCCCGCGACGCGACGACAAGACGTTCGACACAAGATCGCCCAGCGCCGCTCGCCCCTTGACCAGCGCCCATCGACTTGCATCACGGACGCAGTTCGTACGCGCCGAGGTCGTAGGTCCGCCCCTGCGGTCGGCTGATGCCAAGGCGGTCTGTTGGCACTTCCTGGAGCGCCATTCCTGCGTCAACTGCCGGAGAGTGGGGCATGAGCCGGTAGTCGTGCGTCCTTGCGCTCACAAATGATTTCTCGCTGACAGCGCGATTCGAGGGGCCCGCGGCTTCTGGCGGCACACTCGCACTCAAGAAGATCGCGTTGCGGACGTCCGGTTTTCCCCGACTCGAGAACTCCTCCTGAAACGCTCGAACGACCCCCAGCCCGAACGTCGTATTCCATACGCGCAGGCGCTGGATATCGTCTTCGTATCGAATCGCCACGTCGACGTCGTAGAGCACGGTGTTCTGAATCCGCACCCACGCACCATTGCCGGTTTCGTCGCCGCGAACGCGAAAGGCGATGTCCGAATCCCACACCGTGACGCGGTCGACGGTGGCGTCGATGTTCTCCTTCAGATTGAACGCGGCTTGAAGACGAATCAATCCGCCTCCGAAGCCCCACGCCTGCGTGTCGCGAATGGTGATACGCGCGCGAGGCGATCCGCCCGCGACTTTGGTGTCGAGGGCGTTTTCGCCCGCGACACTGCCGGCTGGAAACCCGTTCTCGGCCTCAGGAAGCGGCGCGAGCCAGAACCGGCAGCGTTCGATGAGCACGTCATCCCAGCCCGGCGCGTATCTGGTGCCCGTGCGATTCAACTGGATCGCATCGCCGGAAAAGGAATGGATTTCCGTGCCGCGAACCGTGAGGCCCCGCACCGCGCCTGCTACGAGACCATGCGCATCTGTGCGTCCGCCGGCGGGGTTCAGACAACGATGGATCAGCGAGTCCTCGATGAGCACGTTGACGGCAGCGCCGACGTCGACGCAGTCGCGGCTCGATCGCCGCACCTGTACGCGGCGCAGTACGATGGACTGGATTCCGGCGCTCACTTTGACAGCGGTACGGGCAGCGTATGCGGCGTCGAAAATTAACTTCTCGACAACGACAAACGAGTGATCGATCTGCAGTACTGTGCCGCGAATAATCAGCACCACTGGACCACTTTCGTCGTGCGCGCGAATGGTGATTGGCGCTCCAGCCGAACCGTTGCGTACTGTGCGAATGGATTCTTTGTACGTACCCGTTTGTACCAGGACGGTGTCGCCCGGCTGGGCAGCATCGAGCGCAGCCTGCACGGCGCCGAAAGGCGCAGCTTTCGTTCCGGAGCCCGCAGCGCCAGGCGCCACGAACCATTCCTTCGCCGTCGCAGTGTGGGAAAACGAGGTCAGCATCGCGACAACCATCAGCGCGCGGGCCAGGGCTCGGATCACTGCTGTCTCAGCCGGCCTTGCACACGATACGTTCGGGTGCGATGAGCATAGAGGCGACGACCCTGGCCGGCTCCGACGTTTCGATGGTCGGATGTCCGTTGACGATTGAGATCGTCGCGGCGCGAACCCGCCGATCCAGCTTCAGGACCGGTTGACCATTGACTTCAACCGAGGAGCCCGATACCAGTGCGCACCCGATGACCGTGCCCCTGTCATCCAGCTGCACACAGGTCGAGCGCGCATCGGTCAACCAGCCGTCGTGAAACCGCGCGCTCCGTCCGTTCGAGAATGCCCAGATATCGCGGCCTCCCGG
Source organism: Vicinamibacterales bacterium (assembly GCA_963782595.1). Taxonomy (GTDB): domain Bacteria; phylum Acidobacteriota; class Vicinamibacteria; order Vicinamibacterales; family JAMQPK01; genus JAMQPK01. The sequence continues at coordinate 584,521 of CAWAKJ010000002.1, forward strand.
CCGTGTCACTTCGAACGCGCGGTCAAGGGGAGAGCCCGAGTCCGATTCGATTGGCCGTGCGCTCACGCGCACCCACGGCGACCCTCCGCGGAATGGAACGAGCACGGTGTGGAGCACACGCGGAAGGCAAGACGTGTTCCGGAACTTCGCCACCGCGCCCTGGACCTTTTGCTCGTAGCCGACAGCCAGCCATCCGCCGGCAGACGCCGGCCCTCCGCGAGCGAGATCGACCACGACATCTTCGCGTTCAACCGGCATGACGGCAAGGTTGGGGCGGCCATTCGCGGATCGCGTCTGCACGGCGCCCGTCGTCCTGTCGTGTATGACGTCCGCCGTTGCGAAATGAAAGCAGCGGTCCACCGTATGCTCGCCTTCGCCAACGAGCTCGTCGCGCACAACCCAGTAATAGGGCTTGAGAAAGACGATCGTCCGTCGATGGGTGACGGGAGCGGCGAGGCGCTTATACCCGTTGTGTGACCCTTCTGTGTAATCGAGCGCGCCGAGCGTGATCCACTCGTGGGACTCTGCGCGCGGCGCGTGCGACCACTTGAGGCGGCCGCGAAACTCTGCCTGCGAGCGGCCGTCGACGACGACGGTGTTGTGGGCCTCGGTCTCTCGAAAGTACCGGTGCCAGTCCATGCTGCCGTTGTAGGTCCAGAAGCCGGGATCGACGAGCAGGGGTTCACCAAATGCCGAGACTTCGATCGAGAGCGTATCGGCGTGGCCGTGCGCAGCCGACGGGGTGTCCTCGGCCGACACGCCGGCAGCCAGCTCTCCACAGTCGAACCCGAGGTAGTGCGCCTGCGGATCCCAGCCCGTGCGCATGACGTAGTAGCCGCTGCCCGACAGGGCTCTCGATGTTTCAGCCGGCACCTGATCCTGGACGCCATCGTGCGCGGCCCATCCGTCAGTGCCCACCAGCCAGGCCGCGTCGGGTAACAGCCGGCCTCCCCCCATTTTCTTGAAGTCGCCTCTGCCGAACAGAGCGGCGCCAAGTCCAAGGAAGACCCTGAAATCCCAGAGATCCGATTGCGCGAGGGCGATCGCCTTGCCCTCGTCGGCGTCGCCGATCATCGGCATCGAACCGTCCGGGCGCATCATGTTCAAAGAGAACTCGATCGCCTTTTCGAGGTCCGTCCACAGGTGTCCGGCCGTGTTGCCCTCGACATGCCTCTTGACGAGCATGGCGTGCAGGTGGAACCCGAGCGTGAAGTGGTGATAGCCCGTGGCTTGCTCGACCGTCCCTCCGTCCTCGTGATACTGCTTGGGCATCTCGGATTCGAGGATGGCCCATCCCTGTTGCCGCCAGCGCGCCGCCCGGCGCAGCGACGGGACCAGACTGCCGATGACGAAGAGCGCTGTTGCTTCGCCGATGAGATGGTTGTACGGACTGAAGTAGAACGAGAGGTGTCTCTCGATGTACCGCGCGTGCTGCGACAGCGACCCGAGGATCCGCCGGCGCCGTTCGACGGTGAGGGTTTCTGCGCCCTCGAACAGCGCGCACGCCCAGCACCAGGACAGACTGCGGACGGCGACTTCCAGCGCGCTCGTCCAGTTGATGCCGATGTTGCAGGGATTGGCGCCTATCCAGCTGTCGATCAACGCAAGGCCGGTTGACGCATAGCGCTCGTCGCCGGTCAGACGGTACGCCTTGCCGAGCACAGGCAGAAACTGATGGCGATTCAGCTCCCAAACGTATTTGACGTCGCCGTTGCCGCTGTTGCCGTCGAAGATGCAGACGCGGGTGTGGAAGTCGGCAGGCCACACCTTGCCCGAGACAGGATCGGCCTGCCACTGCACGCGATCGCCGTAGCGCGCGACCATACCGAATAATGCGAATTCATGACGGCAGATCGCGTCGGCCGCCTTGATGATCTCCGCGACATAGGCCGGGTCGCTGGCGCGAAGGCGCTCGGCGACGACGCGTTGCTCGTGCTGGGCTATCCACGGATCCGTGAAGGTCGAGCCGGCCGCTCCTGGTGTCAGATCGCTGTCAGGATCGTGGCGCACGCCCAGGCTGTAGCTGGCTTCTTCGCACCACTGCGTGAGGAATGCATGCGACCGCGCATGGATCTCGCGAGCGCTCATCCTGCGCAGCTTACGAAGCAGATCTCGTTTCATATGCACTTCCAGCAGTCGCCACCTGTCATCCGAGCCCCGCTGGCGCGCTCCACGGAGGATGTCACGCTGTATTCCCTGACTTCGTGACTCCGTGTTGAGACCGCTCCTAATCTCCTAACCTCCTGTTGAATCATCAGCGGAATCGTCGCGCCAGGGTTCCGAGCATCGGCACGCGATCGGTGACCGGCAGCAGATCGCCCTTCAGCTCCGTAACCAGCCGCGTCAACGCTTCGTCCCGCATGACGACGATCGCCGCCAGATATGCCGCACACCCGATGGGGAGAGACACCGCCAGCACGGCAAAGGCGTTGAAGCCGATCGATTGCGTCCATGCCTGAGCGGCGCGTTCGGCGGCGACCATCAAGACTGCGCCGGCCAGCGGCACACTCTGCGGCTTCATCACGTCTGCCCAGGGCCGCAACAGTTGGAGACGATGGACCTGCCAGACCGCCGAGATCAATCCGAACATCGTGACGATCGTGATGGCCGTCGCCACGCCGGCCAGCCCCCATCGCACGCCGATGAGCGATCCGCACAACGTCAGCACCGCCATCATGGCCCGGCGTTTCAGTTCCGTGCGCGAGGACCCCGTCACGAAGGTTGCCGTCACCATCATCTGCAGAAGCAGGCGGGGCACGCCAGTGATACACAGGATCTGGAAGGGCAGGACGGCGGCTCCCCACTGGTCGCCGAGCAGGACGTAAACGACCTGTGGCGCCAGCACGATGAGGCTGACAAACAGCGGGTAGCCGATCAGCGACACGGTCATGACCGTTCTGCGAACGGCGGCACGGAAGCGGCCCTGCTCGTTCCGAATGCGAGCGAACACCGGAAACAGGACTCTCTGCGTGCGTCTGCCGAGATCGCGGAGCGGACGATTCATCAGGCTCTGGGCTTTCTCGAAGTGCCCAAGCGTGGCGGTTCCCAGCACCTTCCCGATGACGAAGTTGGCGCCGCGATCGGCCGCGTCGGTCAGCAGCTCGGAGATGGATATCCCCAATCCGAAGGCGAACATCTCTTTGAATGCGGCTCGTGTCATCCGCAGGCTCGGCCGCCATCCGGAGGCGTGCACCAGGTACAGGTTGCTCACGAGGGCGCCCGCCAGCGCGCCATAGACGAGACTCCAGACGCCGAAGCCAAGCACCGCGAACACGACGGCCACGCACACGTCCACGGCCGCATCGATGACATTCGAGAGCGACAGGATTCGGAACCCCCGCCCGCGCCGCAGCATGGCGGACGGGCACCCGCCGAGCACTCTGATCAGAAAGTTCAGCGACGAGACCGCAAGCACGCTGCCCACCAGCGGGTTTCCGAAGTACGCGCCGACATAGGGCGATATCGTCAGCAGGGTCAGAAACATGATCGTGTTCATCACCAGCTGCGTGACGAACAGCGTTGCGAAGTGATCGGGCCTGACGTCGTCGCGCTGGATGATCGCCATTCCGAAGCTGAGGTTCGCCACGCTGCCGGACACGCCCGTGAAGAACACGGATAACCCGAGGATGCCGAAATCAGTCGGCGACAGGAGGCGGGCGAGCGCGAGGCCCGCGACGAACTTGCAGAACTGCACGCCTCCGCGCTCGAGGACGCCCCAGACCATGCCCGATTTGACGTCCCGATTGAGGTTGTCGCTCATCTCGTCTCCTTAATGGGGTACGAGCATGAAGCGCTCTACCTCGAGTGCAAAGACCAGGTCCTCCACGCGCTCGGCGACCTGCACGCGCTTGAGCGCGAAGAGATTGCTGCCGGCCGTCGCAAAGCCGTTGCGCGACGTGGTGGCGGCGTGAAATCCGGCGCGTGCCACGACTTTTTCCAGTTCCGGCGTGTAGTAGGACTCGGCTCCTCCATTCGGGTACGAGAACATCGTGACGTCCCGGCCGATGTGGCGCTCGAGGACCTGCTTCGATCCGGTGATTTCGTCCGTCGCGCCGGCCAGCCCGGCGCTTGGCAGGTTCGCGTGCGTAAGCGTATGAGCGCCGATGGTCATGCCCAGCCTCGCCATCTCGTTCACTTCATCCCATGTGAGCATGATCGGAGGCATCTGGACGTGCGGTGCGAGCGCACGGAGCTGCTCACGCATGTGCTCACGAACGGGTACGGGATACGCCTTCATGAGGTGCGTGATCCGGGTGAGCGCGGCCTTGCGCTCGGCGGGCGTCGAACAGGCCAGCTCGATCCGCTCGCCCGGCACGTCGAGGGTGATCGTGCCGTCGGGAATCGCAGGAACCAGGTACCGGATCTCCGAGGGCCAGAACGGCTCGCCGCCGTTCAGACACCGTGCTGTCATGTAAAACGTCCCAGTGGCGCCGTGCCGATGCAGCGTGCGGGCGGCTTCGAGATTGTCGGCATAGCCGTCATCGAAGGTGAGCGCGACCGTGTTGGCCGGCATCGGCCGGTTCTCGCGAAGGCGCGCGACGATCTCCGGCAGCGGAAGCACCGTGTAGTTCGCGGCGAGATACGCGACGTGCCGTTCGAAATTTGCGGGCGTGACGCACAGGTGTGGGTCGGCGTACGGATATCCTTCGGGTCCGCAGACCGCGTGATACCGCAGGATCGCGATATTGCGGCTTGGCCGCAGCCGCCGGAGTGCCCAGAACACGCCACCGCGATACGCGATGGTCTTGCCAGTCGGCGCGGCCGAGCGTCGCAGGCGGCGGAGGCCCGATCGCAGGAATCCCGCCCGGGGCGTCGGCGAGGAATGGTCCGACGAGTCTCGTACCGTCGACCACGTGCCTTCGACTTTCCCGAAAGTGCCTTTGGCCACACCCACCAGCGACGCGGCCTGAATGATGGAGAAATAGCCCGCGAGCGCGGCGATCCGGCGCGTCGGCCGGAACACGACAGCGCCGCTTGCCGCCACTCCAGCGGCTGCCAGTTGCCACGTGCCCGCCTGGTCCACAATCATGCCCAGCAGACCGGCTGCGGCCGTTGCGGCAAACCCGCCCGTCAGCCAGCGCAGCATCTTGTGCGAGACGACCGACACGGCAAACCATCCGGTCCGGAACGGGTTCAGCACGCCAGGTACCTGAAACACCGCCCGCCAGCTGCGGCTCACGATGCGCACGCGACGCCGATATTCTCGACCTGGTGTTCCCGCCGTCTCCTCGTAGCACACCGCGTCCGGCTCGTACACGGCGCGCCACCCCGCATCGACGATCTGCAGCGGATTGAGAAAATCGTTGATGCCGGCCGAAGGCAGTGGCTTCCACAAGTGTGCGCGGATGGCATAGATCGCGCCGTCGCCGCCGACGGTCGATCCCACCGCCGTTTCGAGACGCTTCAGGTAGATCTCATAGTCCCAGTACGTGCGCTCGCCCGCGTCTGCCGCTGTCTTGCCGCCCTCGACATAGCGGGCCTGGCCGGTGACGCAGCCCACGTTCGGATCGGCGAAATTGCGCACGAGCATCTTCAGCGCATTGCGTTCGTATAGTGCGTTGGCGTCCGAGAACACCACGACGTCGCCACGCAGCACGGGCACGGTTCGATTCAGTCCGGCGGTCTTGCCTGCGCGCTCCGGTTGGCGTGCGACGAGGACACCGTGCTGCGCCGTGAATTCGGCGGCGATCTCGTCGGTGCCGTCCGTCGAGGCGTCCGATATGACGACGACCTCCAGTCGCTCGCGGGGGTAGTCGAGCTGCAGGGTGTTCTCGAGCTTGCGCCGGATGACGTCGGCCTCGTTGTACGCCGAGATCACCAGGCTCACTGATGGTAGATCGTCGCCGCGCCGCACCGGGCGTGCCCCTCGCACGCGCACGACCAGCGCGAGCAGCAGGGGATAGCCTGCGTAGATGAACACGAGAATCGCGATCGACAGTGCTGCTAATGTAGCCATGTTGTCAGGGAATGTTGCGCACGACGAGCGGACCAACCGCTCGCGTGACGGGTATCGGCAGATGGCGCCACACCTCGATGGCCCACTGCACACGCGGGTTCTGAGGACTGAAATCGGGCAACCGTTCATTGCCTGATGCGAGCCAGTACTCCCAGGTCAGCTCATGCGGCTGCGCTCCCCATTGCCGCTTGAAGTCGTAGGTTCCCGCTCCTGGGGTCGAGCGGCCGAAATCGAACTGGCGGCAGCCTTGACCGATCGCAAACCGCAGCATCTCCCAGTAGAGCATCGTGTTCGCGCAAAGCGAATTGAAGCTGCGGAGAGACGAGGCGGACGGGACCTCCATCGTGGCGCCATGCCGGAAAACATACGAGGCGGCAATGGGCTGGTCGCCGAGCCACACACAGAAGATGCGCGCCCGTTCCGGAAAGGTCGCCAGAATGTGGTGAAACCACGGCTTGCCGTACGCCGGTGTGCCGAGGTCGCGCATGTTGTGCGCGAATACGTCGTAGAACGCGTCCAGCAGCTCTAGGCCTCCGTTGGTGGCGCGAAGGTGACTCTTCTCGGCCTTCCGTGCCTGATTACGGATCTTCCGGTCAAGCGCCTTCCACTGCGCGTCTTCGTTCTCTTCCAGCGGAAGCACCATCGCCACCTTGTGCTGCTTGGCGGGCAGTGCGGGAAAGAGCCGGCGCGTGTGGCGCATCTCGAGGTGTTCGCCCCGGGCATTTTTCGTTTCGGCGACCGCCGCATCCATCAATGCGCGTTCGATCTCCGGGGTATCTGCGACGATGCCCCCGTAGTTGACAAACGGCAGCGACACGCTGAATCGGCGGAAGAATCTCGTTTTGAAGATCACGAGCGGCAGGATGCCGACGATCTGGCCGCCGGACTCCGCTGCCAGGTACCGGGTGTCATGCCCGAACGCTCTGGTGAACACGGTTGCCCAGCCGGACAAGTGATAGCCGGTTGCGGCGCGCGTGTTGTTCACGTAGGCGTCCCACAGGTCGGCCGGTGCATCGAGCGTGACGTTTATGTCAGCCATGGAAATACGACAGGAATCATGTGAGGCTATGCGGCCGCAGGACGCACGATCTGGCTCACCGCCGAGATCGCGTCGAATCGGAAATCGGCGAGGAGCCGCTCGAGTCTCGCCTCCGTGGTGCCGAGATTTCCGTAGTGACGGAGACGTTGCAGTTTCGGGAGCGCGAAGCGGGGCTGGTGCTGATCGATTTCCCACGGATGCAGGTAGAACACCACCGGCTGACCTTCGCTCCGGTTCACCCGATCGATGCCCCATTTCGTCCAGGCATAGGGAAGCAATCGGAAGTACCCGCCCCCCGCGACTGGCAGATTGACACCCGCCAGCCTGACCGTCGATCCGGGAAGCTCCCACAGCGAACCGTGACGGCGCCAGATCCGGTACGCGTGACGAGGCGACGCCGCGATGCCGTATCGGTCGTGATGAATGGGGAAGATGCTCGCGTCGTACTGGTAGCCCTCCTCGATGAGGATGTCGAGGGCCCAGAGCGACCGCGCCGTCACCGAGTAGCTTGGTGCGCGGTAGCCGAACACGGGAACGCCGGCCGCCGCTTCGATTGCGCGCTTGGCGCGCCGCAGATCGGCGCGGAAGGCCTCCGGACTGTCGTCGTAGATCAGTCCGTGGGCGTAGCCGTGCGAGGCAATTTCGTGACCAGACGCGGCGATGCGCCGCACCAGCGTGGGGTAACGCTCGGCGACCCATCCGAGAACGAAGAACGTTGCGCGAACACCAGCCCGGTCGAGAATCCCCAGCAGGCGATCGGTATTGGCGCACACCCGGCTCTCGAGCTGGTCCCACTGCTGTCGCGCAACCGTCCGCTCGAACACGCTTGCGTGGAAGTGCTCTTCCACGTCGATGGTCAGCATGTTGACGACCATCGAGACCCGTCCGCCGTCGGGCGTGTCGATCCTCACTTGGCGCCCCGGCGCAGGATGACGGTCTTGACCGTGAGAAAAATGATGAAGAGATCCAGTGCGATGGTCAGGTTCTTGATGTAGAAGAGGTCGTACTGCAGTTTCTCCATCGAGTCGTCGACACTGGCGCCGTAGGAGTAGCGCACCTGCGCCCATCCCGTCACGCCAGGCTTCACGACGTGCCGCTGGCCGTAGAACGGAATGGCGTTCGTCAATTCGCCCACGAATTCGGGCCGTTCGGGACGCGGGCCCACGAGGCTCATGTTTCCCCGCAGCACGTTCCAGAGTTGCGGCAATTCGTCGAGCCGGGTCCGCCTCAGGAATCCGCCGCCGGGAATGATGCGGTCGTCTTTGTCCCGTGCCCACACCGGCCCCGTTTTGGCCTCGGCATCGGTCCGCATCGAACGGAATTTGAAGAGCGTGAACACCTGGCCGTGCTCGCCGACGCGTTGTTGTCGGTACAGGACCGGTCCGTGCGAGACGAGCTTGATGAGGGCGGCGACACCGAGCATCAGCGGCGCGGCCAGCACCATTCCCACCGATGCGGCGCCGATATCGACCACGCGTTTCATCGCGACGAGCGACTTCGGTTTGCGAAACCCGGTGGAGAAGATCAACCAGCTCGGGCGCAGGTTCTCGACGGCGATCTTTCCGGTGTACTCTTCGTACACCGAGGCCAGGTGATCGAACGTGACGCCGTGAAGTTTCATATTCAGGAGGGTGTCCATCGGAAGCTGTCCGCGCGCATCCGACAGGTTGACCACGACACGATCCACGGCCCGATTCGCGACAATCTCCGGAATGTCCTCAATCGTGCCGACGACGCGGGGATTCAGCACCGCCCGGCCCTCGCGAGCCGGACTGATGTCGACGAACCCGACGACTTCGACACCGAGATCGTGACGCGCCTGGAGCTCCTTCGCGAGACTCACGGCCGCAGGGCTCGTGCCGACCAGGAGCAGCCGTTCGCGCGGCCCGACCTGTTTGGAGAACCACTGGAATGACACACGCCAGCCGACCACGGAAGCAATCACGAGCGTTGCCGCGATCATGAACACGCCGCGCCCGATAATGAGCGCCGGCAGCCAGAAGTACAGAGCGGCGAGAACCAGGGACGTCGCGCCGAGCGATCGCAGCGTGCGAACGTACAACTCCCGCCGATCGCCTCCGATGCGGGAGTTGTAGAGATCGCCGTAATAGAGACACATCTGGCAGACGCCGGCGATGAGCAGACCCTTGAGCGCCAGGTGCGCCGCGCCCTGTTGGAACGGGCGCGCGCCCAGGCGAAGATAGGTGCCCAGCAGCACGGCGCTGAGAATGAGCACGCTCTCGAACCCAATCAGGGCCATGCCGCGCCATGTCACGCGCTGCATCAACAGCTTGGACATAGTGCTCCATGCCTGGCGCTACGATGCACCTTCACCACAGCCTCCAACGCCTTCAGCACTTCAGGCCTAGTTGGTGGTGTTGTTCGGGCCGTACAAGTACGCACTGGACGAGTCGTGCGACACCACGAGATCGTCTGCGCGGTTCAGGATGACGCCCATCACTCGCTCACGGCCGAGCGCGTCGGCTGTGCGCTGCACCAGACGCGCAGGCGTTCTGCCTGCCTGGACCACGAGCAGCACGACATCCGCCATCGTCGCGAGCAGATTCGCGTCGGGCACGGTCCCGACCGGCGGCGTATCGATGATCACCCAATCGAACTGCGCCGCCGCCTCGATGAGCACGCGGCGCATGCGGTCGGACGCCAGACGATTCATCGGGTCGGGATCGGGCTGGCCGGCGGTCAGCACTGACAGCCGCGGAGACACCTGAATGAGCGAGAGCTTCTGATCGGTCTCCTGCGTCGAGCCGATGCCCGAGCCGAGGATGTTCGGCACGTCGAGCACGGCATGCGTCGTCGGCCGGCGGAGGTCGCCGTCGATCAGCAGCACGTTCCGGCCGTACGACTCGCTGAAGGTCAGCGCGAGATTGACCGCGGTGAGCGTCTTGCCTTCGCCCGCCATCGTGCTGGCCACGAGGACGGTCTTGATCCGGGTCTCCGTCTGGCGGCGATGCAGGGTAGCCGCGAGTCGCCGGTACTGCTCAAGCGAGACAGGCGAGATGCTCGGCGTGACGACGAGCTTCTCGGCGATCAGGCGCGTCACCGGAGGGTTGACGCGCGGTGTGCTCGTCTCAGTCTCCGTTTCGGCCGTCGCGGTTGCGGCCTCGGCCTTGGCGGCCGATTCGAGCTTGGCGGCCGCTTCGACAGCCACCGCAATCTTGGGATGTGATGTCGATGGTTTCTCGAGCTTAATCGGCTCCTGTTGTTCCGGCTGTGCCGACTCCTGCTCGGCATTTGCCCGCTTCATCGCTTCTGCTAGACGGCTCATCTGTTTACCCCAAGTCTGAACGAGTCAACGTTCTGGTTAATGTGATTTACCGATGGCCTCGAAAGGCTTGAAATAAATCTCGAGTGATCGCCGCCCTCGGAGGTGCCGCGGCCTGTTCGGTTGACGGCTTTGCCGCCAGCATCCTCAGACGGCCCATGTCGCTGTCGGCCGGCGGATCCGGTCTGATCGGCAGCTTTGTGAACTCCACCCTGGGTTCGGGCACGAGGTCGAAATCGTTGCAGACCTCGAGGACGATGTCCGGTCCTATCAGGCTCTCACCGCCGGCAAATCCAGCGACGAGCGAGTTGTCGCAGATGACGCTGATGGTTCGCGGAATGCCGCGAGACGCCTCGTAGATGACGTCGATCGCTTCCTGCGTGAAGAGCGTCAGGTCACTCGAACTCGCCATCCAGATGCGCGCCGCGATGTAGGCGCCGGTCTCGGTCTTGTCGAGGGGATTCAGCACGCAGCGCAATGCGATGCGCTGCTTGAGCTGCCGCAGGGACACCTGATTCAGCCGATCGGCGAGCTCCGGCTGTCCTGTCAGGACGATCTGCAGAAGCTTGTCCGATCCCGTCTCGACGTTCGCCAGCAGCCGGATCTCTTCCAGCAGCTGATCGGGCAGATTCTGCGCTTCGTCCACGATCAGCGCGGTCAGGCCGCCTGCCTGATGTCTGTCGGTGACGGTGCGCGTCAGCTCGATGAGGAACGTCGCCTTCGACGTGGCCGCCTCACGACTGAGGCCCAGCGCCGGAGCCAGGTAGGCAATGAATTCTGCCGAGCTCAGCGTCGGGTTGTTCAGATACGCCACGCAGTCCCGCCCGAGAGGCCGGTTGCCCCGTTGCGCCTGGAGCGCGGCGTTCACGAGCGTGGTCTTTCCCGTGCCGGCTTCACCGATGACGACGGTGAAGCCTTTACGCTGGGAGAGACCGTACTGCAGCGTTGCCAGCGCCTCCCGGTGTTTCGACGTCATGAAGAGATACGCCGGGTTGGGCGTCAAATCAAACGGCCGTTCGCGTAGTCCGTAGAATTTTTCGTACATCTGTGGTCCCTTTATCCCCTCACCACATGTAAACGAGCGCCGTGACCATCAGCGTCAGGAAGAGTGCCGACGCAGCGGCGCGCAACGTGCGGCGGCCCGTCAACTCTCCCGACGTGTGCATCACCGGAATCATCGCGAGAACAGGCATGCCGAGCGCGGCGTGCACGTCCACATCGGTTCTCAGGCTCGAATCCAGGTACTCGAACAGCGTGGCGAGTCCCAGTCCAAGTCCAAGGCCGAACAGAGCGCCCAGCAGCACCCACTGCTGACGGTCGGGGCGGAACGGCGTCGTCGGAACCTTGGCCGGCTCGATCACCTTGAAGCGCTCCGCCTGTTCGGCTTCCAGCTTCGTGGCGATTCCGGCGCTCTCGCGGCTCGTCGACAGCTTCTGATACACCGCCTGCAGCGTGGCGTGGTCCCTCGTCAACGCCGTGAACTCCGCATCATGACGCGGCGAGGCATCCAGCCGCGCCTGATACATCGTCATCGCCTGACGCAGGCGGGGAATGTTGCGCTCCTTGTCGGCGATCTGCTGATCGAGGCCCGTCAACTGCGCCCGCAACTGCTGCAGGCGGTCGCGACGTTCGACTTCGGCAGGCGACAGGACGAGGCCGTCGGCGCTCTGCGGAACACCTTCGGCGCGCGCACGCTCTTCGAGCTCCTGAATCCGGCGGCGCGCCCGGATGACATCCGGGTGCTCCGCGGTGAGCTGCAGCTCGAACGTCTTGAGATCGCTCCTGGCGGCGTCCAGCTGCGCGCCAATCGACGCACTGGACAGATCGGACGGCCGGCGCTGAACGGGCGCTGTGCCCAGGGGCACTGGCGCCTGCGCGGCGGCGATCATGCTTTCGAGCGCCGTTCGCTGCCCTCGATCGGTGCTGAGCGCGGCGTCGAGGTTCAGCAGTTGCGTCTCGGTCCGGCGGAGCGCCTCCATATTGGACGACAGCATCGCCGGCATCTCGGGCGCGTAGCGTTCACGGTACGCCTCGATCTTGCCCTCGTGCTGCTCGAGCTTGGCGCGGGCCTCGTTGAGCTGCGTCTCGATAAACGTGGCAGTCGTCTTGGCAGCGTTCTCGCGATCGACGGCGTTCTCGCGAACGAAGAGATCGGCCAGGCGGTTGGTCACCATCGCCGCCGTCTGCGGGTTCGTCGAGATGAAGCTGATGTTGAAGAAGTTGCCGTCAATACGACGGGGGTTGCCTTTGACAATCTCGATGGTCACGTCGCGCCGCATGCGCTCGGCGAGATCGCCCTTCGGGTGCGCCTTGCGCCACTCCTGGTACAAGCCGGCGCTCTCGGCGAGCTCCACCAGTCGGGCGTGGCTGACGACCTGCTGGCGAATCGTGTACAGCCGATCCTCGAGGGGCACGACCTCGGTCCCGGCCATGATGCTGCCGGCGCCGCTCGGCGGTGCGACCAGCAACGTGGTTTGCGAACGGTACTCGTTCGGCTGCGTGACCGACCACATGGCCGCGCCGATCGCGGACAAGATAACCGGCACCGCGATCATGACCCGGCGACGCCATGCGGCGCGAAGCAGGTCTTCGGGTTTATATGACTTGCCTGGGACCATCTAGCACCTCACCTATTGAAGAATTGGGAGCCAGGTCGTCAAACCGACACGGAACACGTGCCGGCTTCCTCGATCGGGAATCCCTGTTGGGAGCGTCACAGCTTCTGAGAACACATAGTTGTAGTGCACGTACTCCACCTGGGCGGCCAGGCCGCGCGACATGGCTATGCGCAGCCGTGCCGTACTCGCGTTGGTGTCGTAGGCGCGCTGCCGCGGTCCGAATCGGAGCGGGCCCGTCGAGTAGCCGGAGGTGGCGCGCAGTTCGACGCGAGGGCCCAGGTAGCCCCTGAGGTTGCCGGTGACGGTGTCGGCAAGGAACACGTCACTGACTCCTTCGATGTATTGCACCCAGCGGTTGTAGACCACGCCAACTTGCCAGGTTCGGCTGAGTTGATGCTCCAGGTCGGCCCCGCCAATCAGCCGGATGAACGTGTCACTGGTCGAGACCGTCGCCGATCGCACCCGAGACATCGACGTCGTGCCGACCGAAAAGCTCAGCCTGGTTCGCGGAGAGAATGGCAGCGCGTTGTTGTAGTTCACGCCCATGTTGACGTCGTGGCGGCGCAACGGCACCCGCTCGCCCTGGAACTCGCGCCGGTGGAGGCCGTAGCCGACCACGAACGCGGTCTTCGGCGTCAGACTGCGCGAGAGCGACACGTTCGCGTCCTGCCGTCTCCAGTCGTTCTGCTCAACGGGAACGAAGTCCAGATACTCGTGTTGCAGCCCGGCGTTGAACATGGTCCGCGGCGTCAGCTGATAGCTCGCGTTGAACGACGTGTCGTAGCGGTACGACTCGCGGCCGGAGACGGCCAGGGCCACGTCCGGCGCCGACACATCCGCCAGGCCGGAAGGCGCGTTGGGGACCGGAATCACGCGGAAGTGCGCGAACGGGCTGTAGCGGACCTGCTGGTCGAGACCGAACCGCAGCCGGCGGCCCGTTCTCGAGAGCCCCACCGCGCCGGCGCCGCTCCATCGCACGGCACCAGCCAGCTGAGGGTAGTACTGCACGGCCGACGTGCCGTTGGCCGAAAACGACGTCCGCTCTCCGCGCTGCGTGTACCACAGACCCGACTGCAGGTCGTTGTAGTAGACGTCACGCTGCGACGTGTCGCCGCGCGTGTCGCGACGCGCGAGCCGAGGCAGGTTCGTGTCGTAGACACTGAACAACGACGTCGACAGGTCCAGGCTCTTCGGTGGCGCGCCGGCCAGCTGCGCTCCGAAGAGGCCCTGGAACGGCGTGTTCTGAGCGAGCGCGGGCGATGCGCCTGCCGCCAGCAGCGAGAGCACGATTCCGACGATGACGCGCTTGGACATTGATGATCTCAACTCTCTGTCGTCTGCGTTACGGCACGATGACGGTGTCGCCGGGCAACAGTTCGATGTTCTGATCCAGGTTCTTGCGCGCCACGACGTCCTTGTAATTGAAGCGGCGCGTCGTCTGGTCAGCGCGCATCAGCATGACGTTCTCGCCGTCGGCCCACTCGGCGAGGCCGCCCGCGATCGCGATGAGCTGCAGAATCGACGTGGAGCCGTTCAGCGGGTAGCGGCCCGCACGCGCCACGCGACCGGTGATGAACACCGCTCGGCTGTTGATCTGTCTGATGATCACGGTGACGTTGGGGTCCTGGACCCATCGCTTGGCGACACTTTTGATGCTGTCGCTCAACTGCTGCGGCGTCTGACCAGCCGCCTGCACGTCGTTCAGCAGCGGCACCGAAATCTTCCCGTCGGGCCGCACGACGACGTCGCCCGAGAGCTCAAGCTGCTGCCAGAACTTGATGCCGAGCACGTCGCCCGCGCCGATCACATAACCCGCGGGCGGTTCGACCTCGGCGGCTCCGGCCGCCTTTGCCTCGGCAAACGAGGGTGACGGTCTTGCCGTGCTCTTCGCTTCGGTCGCGGGCGTCTGCGCCCACGCCGTCCCTGCACTCAGAATCAATGCCCCGACACTCATCTGGAACGCTGTCATTCGTCTCATGGTTCTCCCTCGAATTCTCAAAACACCAAACGCATACCGGATCTACCGGAACTCGTGAAATGGCAACTGACACTCGTGCTTGCGGAGAAAGTTCAGGAACCTCTTGTAGTCGGTCGGCTCCATGTTGAAGAGCCGCGCGACGATCTTGTAGTTACCTCGCGTCTCTCTCAGTCCCCGGCGCACGAGGTCGCGAATCTGTTCACGCGTGATGTCCCGCCGCATATACAGGGGATAGACGGCCGTCCAGAACGACTGCCCCTCTTCGACCACCATGTTGTAAAGGCTGTCGCCCACCGACCGCCGGCGCTCCTGCTTCACCGTGAGGCCGACCGCACGCGGCGCCTTCACCTCGTCGGACAGGCTCTCCATGTCGATCACATCGGTCCGGGAGGTCACCACGAGGCGCTCGATGGCGTTCTCGAGCTCGCGCACGTTGCCCGGCCAGGAGTACTCGCACAGCGCGCGCATCGCGTCTGGCGAGATTTCGCGCGCGGGCTGTCCCCGATCCTGCGTGAACCGCTTCAGGAAGTAATGGATCAGCACCGGCACGTCTTCCTTGCGCTCGCGGAGCGGGGGCACCAGGAGCGTGATGACGTTGAGCCGGTAGAAGAGGTCCTCGCGGAATAGCCCCTCGGCGATCAGCTTGCGCAGGTCCCGGTTGGTCGCACCGATCACCCGCACGTTGACGGCGCGCTCCGAGCGCTCCGCACCGACTTTCTGCAGCTCGCCGGTCTCGAGAAACCGCAACATGAGCGACTGCATCCGCAGCGTCATCTCGCCGATCTCGTCCAGGAACACGGTGCCCGTGTCCGCGATCTCCAGCTTGCCTGGCTTGTCGCGGTAGGCGCCCGTGAAGCTGCCCTTGACGTGCCCGAAGAACTCCGACTCGAGGAGCGTTTCGGGCAACCCCGCGCAGTTCACGACGACGAAGGGCCGCGTGGCTCGAGGACCCTGCGATTGAATCGCCCGGGCCACGAGTTCCTTGCCGACGCCGCTCTCACCTGTGATGAGAACCTTCGCGTCTGAACTGGCCACGCGCGCAATCTCTTCCTTGAGATCGTCCATCGCGCGACTGCTTCCGACTAGGCCTGCACGTGAATTATTTCCCATTCGTCCTGTCCCACTCACACGTTCGTTCGGCTGCATCCATTAAATCCGTGGTTACGGTGACGTCGGCTGTCTCAGGAACCGCTCGAGAGAACGCCGGCTGTCAGCATCAAGCGATACGAACGTCACTCCGAGGCTGTAACGTCCCGGTGATTCCCCTGGTTCGGATTGCAGCACCACGCGGCGAATTTCAACCTGCACCGCGAAGGTGTTGTCACCCAATTTCGTGCGCAGCTCTCCACGCTCTCCCACTGGAGGGCCGTGTGACGTGCGCAGCAGCGCGCCCGTCATGCTGATTTCGACGAGTCGAACCGCGTGCGGCCGTCCGAGCCACAGTTCCGAACCGTCTCGCGCCGTCACGCGCGCCGTTCGGCGTCGTTCTTCAATCGAGTCGGTCATGTTCCGTTACGAATCCGATGCACTCTGCGAATCGAAACCGGTCAACCGACCCAGTTCCTCCCGCATCGCCGGTTGCAGGTCGAGAAACTCGAACCCGATTCGATATGTCTCCGCGGCCGCGTCTGCCCGCGTGACGTGTCGCACGCGAGCCGTCACTTCACCCATCACATCTCCCGAGACGAACCGAAGGGTCTGCACGGACTCGATCGGCAAGGACACGGCCGATTCCACCAGCGCGCCGCGCCAACTGATGTCCCGCACGGTCAGCACTTCGACCGTTCTGAGTGCTGCCGCCAGCTCGCCAACGAGCTCGAACCGAAGCCGTCCTCGTCGATCGCTCAACCGCCGATACCAACTCAAAGACCGTCCCTGCTGCATCATCTCGACTACTCGTGCCCGCCGGTACGGCGCTTGGCGTTTTGTTCGGCCCTGGCGAGCACGTCAGGTACCGAGTCGTCAGCCAGGTTGAACGTGGTGGCGCCGACCGTGACGCCCGGTAAGTCGTGCTGTCGTGCGAGTGCCTCGAGACTCTGATACAGCCGTGTCGCGGCATACTCGGTGCCCTCGGCGTTCGTGCCCACGAGCAGGGCGCAGATTTCTCCGCTCTTCAGCCGTCCCAGCACGTCCGATCCGCGCAATTGCCTCGCAACCGGACTGGGGACGTTGGCGCGGACGCGCGCATCGCGCCGCTGCGCGCCGGGCGCCAGGTCGATCACGATGAGGCCCGTTTCCAGATGGGCGCGTTTCGCGCGCATCAGTTCTTCGCCGAGTCGCGCCTCGAATCCGAGCGCCGGTTCCGTCTCCGCCGCTTGCGCTGCCGCGCCGTCGAGCACGCCAGCCAGCCAGGTCTTCAAGACGCTGACGGCAGAATCGAGAAGCGACGCGTGACTGATGCTGAAGTCGGCCCCCTCGAGTGCGGTGAGGTCGATAATGGCCGTGGCCCGATTGCCGACCGAGAACGCCATCGTCAGTCGCTGTGGCGTCATGAGCGACTGGCCGGGCTCGAGGCTGGCCGTCGGACCGGCGGTCCAGGCGCCACCTGCTTCGGCCATCGTTCGAGGTTCGGTGCCCTCCGCCACATCCGTGCCGGCGCCGACGCCGGTCACAAGCCGGCCCGACCCGGCACCGAGAAAGCTGACAATTTCTGCGAGCACGGCGTTCCCGAGATCCGCCACGACGCCCTCGCGTTCGACGAGATCGCGAATCAGACGCTTCCTCAGCTCATGTTCGCGCCGCGTCGCCATGCGGTCGAGGCAGGCGCCGAGCATTTCGCACAGCAGGAGCAGGTTCGATGACACCATCGAATCGGTTTCGATGGGGATGGCGAGCACCCAGCGCGGTTGGGCCTGTGCGCTCGAGGCGATCGGCAGCAGCGCCAGTTCGCCGGCGAGATCGTTCCAGCCCAATTGTTCCTGCTCGCCGATTGATGAGATGCGCGTCACCGGACCCGAGACGACTGAAAAGGCACTGAAGTCGCGTGGGCCAACCGACAGATCGGCGCCCGGTAACCGCACGTCGAGCACGAAGCGGCCCTGAAGGTCGCGGCGGTACGCGCGGGCATCGACGTCGTGCCAGATTGCGGCTGCCTGAACGACCGTGGTCACCAGTTCGCGCTCGTCGTCGGCTTCCTCCGCCACCTGCAACAGCGATCGCGAGGTGACAAACAACCGGCGGAGACGACGCTGTTCTTCACGGCTTTCACCAGGCGAGCCTGAAGGCTGAGCCAAGGCAATTCCTCCAACCATCGTGAACTGAGGTAGTTCTTCCGCCGACTCCGCTAAGAGACTCGCTTCGACGGTGTTGGGCACGATATCGTTGACTTCGACCGCGTTGCTCGCCCTCACTGGCCATGTCCTTCCTGCAAGTGCTCCACCATCGCGTGGATTCTCGTTAGCGCTCTAAACGACGCTGCGGGAGTGACTTGCACCACCGACGTCAACGGCCGTCCCTCGGACTCGGACGCTCAATCAATTGATCCGCAGACAAAACACATCTGCCCGTCAGACTTCTCCGTTCGCGCACTCGTCACGCGGCACGAACGTCGAACGATGTGGCCTGTCCAGTGCCTTCAGTCTTCGCCGCGGCGTCGTGAATGTTTGCCAGCGACGCGGCCATTGCGACGAGCCAGTACAAAATCTCCGCATACATGCGGTTGATGAACACCGCTGCGCCGAGGAATGCAAACAAGGCGACTTCGAGCGCAAGGCTCTCCAGCTTCATCTCTTCGCTCGCGGCCTGACGACGAACGCGATGCAGCGTCAATAGCGCTGACGCGATGAAGCCGAGCAGTGCGATGAGGCCCCCGACGCCCCAGTCGGCAGCGGCCCAGAGATACGTGTTGTGCACCGCGCGCAGTTCCCCTTCGTGCGCTTCGACGACTTCTGGTGCGTACACGGGACTCAGCAGGTCGTAGCCTCCGCCTCCCACGCCGAGCGGCCGATCACCAATCAATCGCAATCCGCCCTTCCAGGAGATCACGCGCTCGTTCGCGGCGCCGTCGTTCTGAAGCTGCTGCCCTTCGATCCCTTCCTCCATGAACTGCATCAGCGTGAGCTGGCGGTCGATGAATCGCTGATCGACGAGCGTCATCACCAGGGGGATGGCCACGACGGCGATGACCGCCAGCCGGAGCCGCAGCCGCCAGTTCATGAGCAGCAGACCGACAAGCAGCGCCAGGCCCATTCCGACGGTCGCACCGCGGCTGTTGCAGAGGATGATCATGTTGACGATGAACGGCGCGGCGACGATGGCGAGGATGCGCTGCCACTTGTTGCCCTGCCAGAAGAACAGCGCTAGAAACGGCAGTGTCGGAATGACGTGGGCGGCAGCCTCGTTGTCGTTGAACGAGTCGGGGCCGCCGATGGCCACCAGGCGCCCGCTGTTGAAATGCGGAGCGTTGTACGCATCCCAGCCCCACGAGAGGGCACCCAGTACGAGCGCCGCCGTCACCCAGCGATACTTCGTCATGTCGGTCACGACGCCGACGAAGAGACAGAAGAGCAATGTGAGCTTGGCGATGTCGACGACGTAGCCGCGGCTGCGCTCGGGATCAATGGCCAGGAACATTGTGACGAAGCTCGCGATAGCGAGCAGTGCCACCAGCCATCGCGTCGATCCGTGCCGGAAGATTTCGCGTCTGAAAATCGTCTTGCCGTGAAACGAGTAGCTGGCAAGGAAGATCGAAGCAATCAGGAAAGACCAGCGCAGATTGGGCAACTCGTCTCCCCACCAGCGCAGCGGAGGATGGTTGTAGTACTCCCACAAGTAGGCGAGAAGCCCGAATATCGGGTCGCGGAAACTGAGCACCGTGCCTGTGACAATTCCGATAACCCACGTCAATGCGGTCTTCGACATCGCTAAGTCGTACTCCCTCGTCGTCAGACGAGCTCATCGCCCGTGCTGACACGACGTTCGCCAATCGGCACGCCACGTGCGGGCCATCGGCGCTGGCTGTTATGTGTCGAGCTTCCCGGAGGTTTTTGTCTGCTGAACGGCCTTCGGGTGTAATGGTGTGCAAACGGGTCGCCACCCGTGCGGGAGGTACGATCAAGAGCTGCGGTGCGCGATAACACGCTGCGTTAACAGCGCTTACGCGTTCCTGGGATTCGGGAGCACGTGTGCGGGGAGGGAGTGACTTCTCCTCGATTCGGAGGATGAAAGGTCACCAGATCGATGACATTCCGTCCTTGGGCTCTCAATACGGCGACTTCACGCGCCGTAGCGGAGAACAAAAGGCGGGGAACCTTACTGCACGCTCAAACCGACTCGATCGACGACCTGCCTCCAGGCCGTGGTGACCGCCGGCGACAACTTGTCTACGGAAGCGCCGCAGTGCAGGTGCCCGGATGGTGCCCGTTCGACCCACACGAGTGCGGCGTCGATGGAAACGCCGTAGTCGGGGAGGCTGACACGCACGCCTGATCCCAGTTTTGGGGCCTTTGCACCGGCATCAGCCACCTCGAGCCGCAGCCCGCCGTAGCTCAAATCCACGATACGCGCAGAGGCCTCGCCCCACTCCGCAGTCACCGTCTCGGCGACATGTTTCCGTGGCCAGCGGCGATGACGTCCGACCTCGTGGAGCAGGATCGTGAGCCGCGAGAGGAGCCCTTCCTCGGTGGCGGGCTCGTTCAGATAGGTCGCGCCATGTTGCGCGGCTTCCCGTGCGAGCACCGTATCGGGCTGTCCGACAACAATGGCAACCAGGGTGGGCCGACGATCGCGCCCAACGATGGCGAGGTGCAGTCCGTTGAACTCGCCTAGCTGTACCGCACTCACCAGCACGTCTGGGGAGGTGGCGGTCAGCCGCGGCCGGGCCGCTTCGAACGTCGAGACACACTCGGTCTCGAACCCGGCTCGACGCAGCCATCGCTCCATCAGGTTGCGCGAGTCGATATTCGGACTAACGATGAGAACCCTGCCTGCCATTCAGTCTCCCGATTCGGTCTCTCGTGTCCCTGAGCGGCGCACACGGAGAGCGTGAGAACACACGACGCAACTCGCGTGCCGAGGGCTATGTCGATCGGCCTTCGCAATATTGCTCGATTTTCAACCGAAAACAACGCCTTTTCTCGAAAAGCTGCTCAGGCCTGTGATTACGGTTTTCGCCTGACACTATGACTTTTCGGAATCTAGGCGCGCGGAATTGTACCTTTCTCGGCTACGCGGCGGTCGTATCCGCCGCACGCGTCAAGGCGCACAGACGTCGAGGTCGCGAACTCTGTGGGGGAGGCTCGTGTAGGTGGTGCCGGACGTCAGAGGTGAAATCCCGGTGTGGCGGTCCGATCAGGCGCGCCGCCGAAAATCTCCCTCCGTGTCGACATCAGCAACAGACGCCGTTCGGAATTTGCGGAAGGGCTGATGAAGTTCGTGCTTGCGCAGGAACGTGAGGAAGCGTCGATAGTCGCTGTCTTTCATGTTGAACAGCGGGAGCAGGATCTTGTAGTTACCCCGCGCCTGACGCAACCCCTTACTCACCAGCTCGCGCACATGGTCGCGCGTCAGATCCCTCAACAGAAAGGCCGGGTGCACGGCGGACCAGAAGGATTCGCCGTCCTTCACCATTCTCTCGAAGAGCTGATCGGCAACCGAAACCGAACGCACAGGCTTGCCGGTGTCATCGACGTGCGTGCACGCGCCGTCCTGAGACCAGGGCAGAGAGTCGCCAGCAGTCACCTGCTGGCCGGCCCGCCGCACGATCAGGCGCTCGATGACGTTCTTCAACTCACGAACGTTCCCTGGCCATGCGTATCCGAGAAACTGCTGCATGACCTCGTTCGAGAGCTGAGGCGGTTGGACCTGCTGCTGTTCGCTGAGGCTGTTCAAGAAGTGATTCGTGAGCGGCATGATGTCGTCGGGCCGTTGCCGCAACGGCGGAATCTTCAAGTGCACGACGTTCAACCGATAGTAGAGATCCGAACGAAATGCACCAGACTCGACGTGCCCGGGCAGACCCCGGTTGGTGGCCGAGATGATGCGCACATCGAGCGAGCGATGTGGCGTCAAGCTGCCCACCGGCTGGATCTCGCCGGTTTCCAGGAAGCGAAGCAGGAGGGCCTGCATCCGCATCGACATCTCACCGACTTCGTCCAGGAATACGGTGCCACGGTTCGCTGTTTCGAGCAGGCCAGGCTTGTCCCGGTAGGCGCCCGTGAAGCTCCCTTTGGTATGACCGAACAACTCCGATTCCAGGAGCGTCTCAGCGACACCGGCACAGTTCACCGACACGAGGTTTGCGTTCGCGCGTTTGCTCGAGCGATGGATTGCCTGGGCGAGCACTTCCTTGCCGACGCCGCTCTCACCCGTGATGAGAACTTTGGCGTCGGAGCGCTTCAAGAGCTCGACCTCTTCCCGAAGAGAGGCAACCGCGCGGCTGTTTCCGATAAGTGCGTTCACGTTTTTTCTTGGCTGCGAATAAGTGAAGTGGGAAGGCAATGGTGCGGCCCATCCGCGACAAAGTCAAGACACGAAAATTGTGATCTGGTTGCTTTTGACTGACTTACCGGCTACGTCAACTGCCCAACGCCCGTCATGGGCCAGCCGAGCGGAATAGTGATAGCCGAAAAAAGTCGCTCGTCTGTCTGCAAGTCAACCTCGGTGAGCGACATAGCAGGTTCTTTTCCCAGGCGCGATCGCCACGGCGTGCAGGAATGTCGTTTGCACTTGACATAACAACTGGATCCAAAACGATACGAAAGGATTCTGTCCACAATGGTGATTCGATTTACTTCGACACTGACCGACGAAGACGAAGCCCGCATGGCATCGGCGATTCTGAAGGCCGTCGGCAATTTTCTTGCGCTATTTCCGATCTCATACTCGATCCGCATCGAAACCACTGCGGGTGATATTGTCGAAGACGGCCGCACCGCAAGCGCGCCGGAGATCGAGAATGCACACCGTCCATAGCAGACCAGGAGAGAAAAGCCTGCCCCTGGATTGCCTTTGCAGGACGCGCCGCGCCTCGAGGCGAACGCCCATCTTTCGGGATCAGCACGAAAACTCTTTACATCCATGAGCTTGCGGGGCCGTGCGGGCGACGGCCCCGCCGGCTCCCCGCTGGCGCGATCTGGATCCATCTTTGCCAGATGACTGGGGCAATGCGAACCACGATCTGGGTCGGTCTTGTCATCATCTTGATATTGGCGGTCATGCCCGCGGCTTCCGTATGGCCGTTCGTGCTCGCCGTAGTGCCGTTAGCGATTGTCGAGCCCGGTTCGCTGCTGCTGCTCGGACTTACGCTCTTAACCCTCGCGGGCCTTGCGCAGCGGATTCTCTTCTCCTGAGCCGCGGACAACTCCAGACCCCCGCCAATTCAAGGTGATTTCACGACGCTTTCCGCGGGCACGCCTCATCGTATTTGCGGGGCTTGCTGCGATGACCGTACTGACCGCCGTTGCGCTCGGGTGCGCCGGCACGATGCTGCTCGTGGACAGGCCGATCGATCAGCCAGACGCCATCGTGGTGCTTGCCAGCCACGAATGGGAACGTTTGCCGGTTGCCGCGCAGCTCGGCCGGCTGTATCCGGAGGCGCAGGTCCTGCTCACGTTGCCGGTAGAGGTCACCGAGCACAACTGTCATAAATGTTCCGAGCGGCTGGGGCGGTTGACTGAGGCCGGGATTACTCCCGATCGTGTGATCGTTCTGCCGCAGCTTGTCACCAATACCTACGACGAAGCCAGGGCAGCGAGAGCATTCGCCGCCCGCCACGGCGTGAGTCGTCTCGTCATCGTGACGTCGCCCTATCACGGGCGCCGTGCGCTTGCGACGTTCCGGCATCTTTTCCGGTCGGCAGGTGTCTCCACCGATCTTGGCTTGCTTACGTCCTCGCCCGGAATCGACCCCGCGCGATGGTGGCTGCGGCACTACGACCGCGAATACGTCGCGTACGAGTGGTCGGGCATCATCTATTACGCGATCAGATTTGGTGTCCTCCCCGCCGTGTGACGCGCATTAGTGCCACATTTCGCAGACTAAAGACGGCCTGACGGAGATTGTGAGGCGTGGAGGCTTCCAGAAAACCAATGAATCCGCTCCATTTGCCGGCGTCGGCTGGCACGCACGTTGCGGATATGACGAATCCACGACTATGTTCCCCCAAACCGTAGCGCACGATCGATCCGTCTCTGATGCTGACCGTTCGGCAAGAGAGGTCGTAGGCGAATTGCGGGCCGCAGGGATTCCCTGTTGTCTGCTCCGCCCGTCGCTCGATCCGGAATCGCCCGCGGGAGATCTCGACCTGCTCGTAGAAGAGTCGGCGATCCTGCCATGCCGCCACTGGCTGGAAGAACGCGGGTTCGTGCCAGTGCCAGGTCGCAGCCCATTCAAACTGGTGATGCTGCGCTATCGCCAGGGACAAGTGCTCATTCTCGACATCCACTGGAAAGCCGTGCAGTACGGCATTCTCTATATGGACGCCCGGCGAATGCTCGCCCGGTGCATCGAGTCTGATGGCGTGTTTCACCTTTCGCCGGAAGACGAGCTCATGCACCGGGTGGTGCACAACTTTCTACGGAAGGGGTCTCTGCGCTCGACCGAGCTCTCCCGGATTCGGTGTCTCCTGAAGGCACCACTGGACCGCGCATACCTTCTCGACCATCTTGATTCGTTTGGCCTCCGCAAGGCGTTTGAGGCAGCGACGGCTTGGATCGAGCGAGACACTGCCACGATCGGATCATCCACCGGCCTGCGGAAGCGCCTGCTTCGGGCGGCCCTTCGCGCCAAGCCGGGCAACATCGCGCGATATCTGAGGCTTCAATGCGACACCAAAATGTTCGCGAGACGCAAAGGCGGACTCGTCGCGCTGGTGGGGCCTGATGGCGCCGGCAAGAGCACGGTGATACGCGCACTGACCGAGCGCGCTCGAGCGATTCCGAATCTGAAGATATCGACGACGTATCTCGGACCGTGGGGGCAGATGCAGTTGTCGCTCGTGCCTGCGCTGCGCCGTTTGGGTATGACTCCGGCGGTTCGACAAGCCGGTCTGCACCTGGCCGGTTCGAGTGCGGATGCCGATCGCTCGAACTCGTTGCGCTCCTGGTTCGGATCGTCCGCAAAGGGCTGGGTGTTTTATGCAGCGCTTTACATCGAGTTGATCTATCGATATGTGACGTCGGTGTTCTTCCGGGTGCGGAAGGGGCAGTGGGTTGTGGCCGATCGGTACATCACCGATCTTCGCTACCTGTACAAGGAGCGGCCGATCAGCAACCATGGCATCATCCGCCGTCTGCTTTGCCGGTCGTATCCGAAGCCGGATTTGCTCATCGTCCTCGACAACCGCCCTGAGGTGATCGTCGCGCGCAAGAGCGGCCTGACGGCGGGGCAGATCGAGACCCTTCGCCAGTTCAACCTGAAAGCAGCTCGTCCGTATCGATTCGAAGTCGTCACCACCGATCGCGCGCCCGAAGAGGTTGCCGATCACATCTTGAATCGCATGCTCTCACTTCGTGCCAACAAGTAGGCCACCTGTGCGCACAAATCTTCAGCATCGAGAGCGACCATCGAATCGAGCCGGCACCTCTGCCAAAATCGCTGTCTTCCCGCGCCCGAGCAGGGTACCGCCACCGACGGCCAAACGTGTGCTCATCGTGAGCTCCCACTTTCCACCCGAGCGGGCTGCCGGCGTCCACAGAATTCTGCGGACGATCAAGCAGCTGCGTGCGTCGGCGTGGCCCGTCGCTGTGCTGACCGTGGATCCGCGCTACTACCGCGCCGGGGCACCTGTCGACGCGGCGTTGATGGATCGCCTTCCGGAAGACGTTGAAGTCCATCGGACGAGGGTCCTGAGAGGGCTCACGATTGCCGCCCGCTGGCGACGGCAGTTTCTGCAAGGCATCCGTAGAATCGTGAGTCGTGTCCTGACGCGCGGCGGCAGGCGCGTATCAGAGTGGAATCTGTCGCCGTCGGTGCCTCCCAAAGCGGCATCGGCCAAGCGCCCGTATATCGACACGGAGATCGGCTGGTTCCTGCCGGCGATCAGTGAAGGCGCCAGAGCGATCGCACGTCACAAGCCCGAGGTCATCTTCTCATCGGCGCCGCCGTTTACCTGTCATTTGGTCGCAGCGTGGCTGGCCTGGCGGCACCGCATTACGTTTGTGGCCGACTTTCGAGATCCGTGGGCCCGGTCGCCCTGGAAACGCGCCGATCTGGGGGACTCGTGGAAGTTGCGGCTGCGCGAGTGGCTCGAGCGAATGGTGATTAAACGCGCCGACGCTGTAATCCTGAACACGCCACTGCTCCAGGACGAGTTCGCGGCCCACTACGGTCCGACGCTCGCCCGGAAGTTCCATACAGTGACCAATGGGTACGACGCCGAGCATCTGACGCCGTTTCTCCGTCCCGTTCTTCGCGCATCGACGCGCCTGGTGTTGACGCACGCCGGCTCGCTCTATCGTCAGCGCGACCCGCGACCGCTCGTGCAGGCAGTGGCCTCGGCAATCGCCAAGGGCCGGATTGCGCGCGATGGTCTGGAGCTGCATTTCGTGGGCACGGTGTCTCCCGAGTTTCGTCTTGCAGAAACGATTCGCGAGTTCGATCTCGGATCCACGGTGCGTCTCACACCACCGGTACCTCACGAGCGCTGCCTGCAGTACCTGCTCGAATCGGACGTCCTCATCGTGATTCAGCCGGGGACCCGTTTGCAGGTTCCCGTGAAACTTTACGAATATCTGCCGTTCCGCAAACCCATCCTCGCGCTGGCGCCCGCAGGCGCGGTGACGACGATTGCCGATCAAAGCGGGCTCGGCGTGGTGGTGTCCCCCGACGACGTGGACGCCATCGAGGAAGCCATCTGTCAGATGTACGAGCATCGCCATCGGCTCGACGAACGCTTCAGGCCCGATTCCGAGTACATCGAACGTTTTGACGGGCGTGCGGTCTCGCGAGCGCTGCAGACGATATTTGAAGGGCTGTAGCGATGAAGAAACTGCGGCTGTTATTTATCCTCTTCGGTGACCCCCGCACCTGGCGTTGGTTGATCCGATGGCTCGAGTTCCACTATTTCAACCACATCACCGCGATCCCGCGTCTGAAGCATGTCGGCAAGGGCACGTGGATAGAGCCGACCGTCAAGTTCACGAACCCTCAGAACATCGCGATCGGTGGGCACTGCCACATCAATCATCTGGGCTGCCTGCAGGCCAGCAGCGATTCGAGCATCACCATCGGCAACGACCTGCGCATGGGACCAGGGACGATGATCTACAGCTCGAATCACGGCATCCGCAAGGAGGGCCTCATTCGCAGTCAGCCGATTACAGAGAAGGATGTGACGATCGGCAACGATGTGTGGCTGGGGTCTAACGTGGTCGTTACCGCGGGTGTGACGATTGGCGATGGCGCCATCATCGCCGCCGGCGCGGTCGTCATCAAGGATATCCCTCCGTATACGATTGCCGCAGGCGTGCCGGCGAAACCGATCAGGTGCCGGGAGTAGAACTAGGCGCAAGTCGTAAGTCGCAAGTCGTAAGTCGCAAGGCCATCCATCTTCTAGAAAAGACGCGCCTCCCGATCGTGGCGCCACCGCGAACCGGGAACATGGAGCAGGAACGCGGAACCAGTTTCTGTTCTACAGCGCCGGACTCAGTGGCGACAAGTGGGTGTGAGCGATTTTCCACTGACCGCGCTGTCGCAGGTGCACCCAGGAGCTGCGGAAGGTGATGCGCGCGGCGAGGCCGCTTGGCGTCTTGGCCGTGCCGACCAGATAGGCTGTTGCGATTGCGGTGTCCCTGTGAACGTAAACGCGGAGATCGCGGCAGCGCAAGTCGAAGGTCTGCCCGGGCGCAGAGGCGGCCGCGCGCCAGTCAACGCCGTTTGACTTCAAAGGTCTGCCGTCGGCGTCGAAGCTGGTGAACTCTGAGAGGTAGCAGTTGGCCCTGGCGGCGACCTCGCCGGCATTGAGCAAAGCCAGATACTGGAACACGGCGTCCTTGACCTGCGTCGCATCGTCCCTGGTGTTGAGACGTGTCGGTTGAGGCGCGATGATGCGTTCGGCCCCAATCATTTGAGAGCCCTCAGACGCCGGTTTCTTCAAGATCGAGCGCTTGTTGCCGGCCGAGAGCGACGCTGAGGGCCAGTTGCATTGCGCACAGGAATAGGCCCAACGTCCTGTGATGGCGCTGAACCAGCGTAGGCGAGACCCGCCATGCACCCGGCGAAGGGATGCCGCTCCACACGAAGGGCACATCCGATCTTTGGAAGGGATGGCAGGAGGGCGAGCCATACGTCGTGCGCGCCGGACCATGACGCCCACCATCATGCCGGCGACGACACCAATCGCGATTTGTCCTACGGCGGTCCAGAAATTCAGGTCATGCCATAGAATCACAATGGAAACCTCACGAAGTGCTCCTCAATTAGCAAAGCCTGCGCCACGACTCGTCAGGACGGGATCGTGGGTGGCTGCAGGCGGGCGTCGAGCTAGTAACCTTATTCAGTCTGCCCCTGAGGCGACCTTTGTCACTTGCACTGCTGAGAACCGTCTCTGCCAGCCTCCCGATCTCGGATCTCGTATAGAGATGACCGAAGGCACGCCCCTTGCTCTAGCTTGCGTCAGATGAGTGCCGTCACCGCCCTTTCGGCAACGCCCGTTCGCGCCGACGAAGACCAGTTGCCATCGGCGCCGCTGAGTGACAGCGCTGACGCGGGTTTGTTGCAGGGGCTTGGCCTCCTGGCAGATCTCATCAATGACGCGTCGGAAACCCTGAACCAATGCCTCAGCACGATTGAAAACCAGCTCCGTGCGCTGCCGGCGCCGAGAGAAGAGTGGATTCCGCTCAAGGCCGTGCGCTCGGCGGTTGAGCTCGCCTTGCCGCCGTGCGCGGAGCAGGCATCGCAAGAGCGAATGTTCGGCGGCGTGTCCGTCACGATCATGAAGTTCGGCGCACTCACCACCCAGTTCGAAAAGCCACGGTGCCAATGGCATTACGAGCTTGGGTACTCGGCGACGGGAGACGAGTGGGCTCTCATGATTCGCACATCGAGCGCCGATCGCTCGAACCAGCGCGACGGCTCCACAGAGTTTTCCGATCTGATGGCGCTGCGGGACGCTTCACTGGAAATCAGGCTCAAGGCTATTCGCGAAATCCCCGACCTCATTCAGTTGCTCGACGGAAAGACGAAGGTCACTCCGGATAGTGACGCCGTCGAACCCCCATCAGACATGGCCATCGAAGAAGTCGTTCACCGGGCAGCGTCCTGAGTCGTCATCGGGGCCGTCGCTGAACGCCCGCACCTGACAACTACGCACAGGAGGCTAGGAGATCAGGAGGAATTCTTTTCTTTCTGAACGCGCTTGAGTCACGGCGTCTTGAACAGAAGATCAGAAATTCAGCCTTTACCATCACGAGCGCTGGGCGTTGTCCCGCAGACCCGGCCTCGATACTCACTTCTATCGGCTGCACGCGAACGTTTGTCTTAATCACGACCCCCGCGCTTTGGGTTCGTGCCGTGGCGTGGTACACCTTACCCATACGGGGCCGAACTCAGAGGAGCGACAATCTCGTGTGCGACAGTCGCGTGCTTGTGCTCAGTACAATCGTTCAATCCGCAATCCGGCAATTCGTAATCTTCAAATTTTGCAACGCTCGAGCGTTTTTCAGCACGCTGTAGGCAGCCGGTTCCGCGTTCCGTGTTCCAAGGTTCGAGGTGGGCGGCGGATTCAGGACTCCATCATTTCTTCGAACAGGCGCGCGTTTCCATCTAGGCGCCACCGCGAACGGGGAACGTGGAACAGGAACTGTGGAACCCGCGAGCGTTTTCACAACGCTCTGGTGCTACAGCTTTGTGAAAAGCGCTTTAGATTAGGCGTTGGCGCGGTCGGCTGGTCCATGCCGGCCGAGCCGATCGCGGCACGAATTGCATACGGCCCGGGACGAACGTCGGGCGCGAAAGACATTGGTTTTTGTTGCGCGGATTATGCGCTCAGCACAGAAGAAAGACTTGACAGGCTTTCGGATCGCCTTGCCTCTTATACACGGGTCTCGCCCACATTCTGCCCACCGCGGCCCTGGGGCTGCGCGAAAGGCACGTTCACGCAAGGAGTGACCACGAAGCGTCAGTCGAACGCGATCGAGCGCTTGAAGCGATGCCTGCCGTCGAGGCAAACCACATGCTATACCGGATGTATGACGACATTGATTTCACATGCATTCGATTCGGCCGGCTTGGATCAGTTGTCCGATAGTGAGCTGCTGGTTCTCGTTCGTGCCGCGGCACACGCCGAGCGACAGTCCACTACGCACCTTCTCACGCTGTTGATGGAACTGGATACCCGCCGGCTCTATCTCGCCGCAGGCTACTCCTCGCTGTTCACCTACTGCACGCGGGCCCTTCATCTA
The DNA here is from genome assembly GCA_963782595.1 of Vicinamibacterales bacterium. Taxonomy (GTDB): domain Bacteria; phylum Acidobacteriota; class Vicinamibacteria; order Vicinamibacterales; family JAMQPK01; genus JAMQPK01. The sequence continues at coordinate 614,733 of CAWAKJ010000002.1, forward strand.
TCGGAGCACGCCGCGTACAACCGCATCGAGACAGCCCGTGTCGCGCGACGCTTTCCGATCGTCCTCAACCTCATCGAAGAGGGCGCGGTGACGCTGACGTCCATCAGACTGCTGGGACCGCATCTCACCCGGGAGAATCACACCAAGGTACTCGAGCAGGCCCGTCACTGCAGCAAGCGCGACATCGAGCTACTAGTCGCAGGGCTCCATCCCCAGCCGGACGTGCCGTCCGTCGTACGAAAGCTTCCGACCGCGGTGGTCCCAGCGATTCCGCCAACGTCCGGGACGGAAGCCAAGACGGAAGCGCCGCTGATCGCCGCCCGGGTCGATACCGCCGTCGCGGTCGCGCCTGTCTGGGCGCAGCGGCCGCCCCGCCCTGCGGAAATGACGCCGCTCGCGCCCGAGCGCTACAAGATTCAATTCACGGTCGGTCGCGAGACTTACGACAAACTCCGTCGAGCGCAGGATCTCCTGCGCCATTCGGTGCCGACCGGCGATCCCGCGGTCATCGTCGGGCGCGCCCTGACGTTACTCGTCGAAGAGCTCGAGCGACAGAAGGCTGCCGCGACAGATCGCCCTCGAGCCGCTCGACGTCAGAACGCAGGCTCGCGTCACATTCCGGCGGACCTCAAACGTGCCGTCTGGGAACGGGATGGTGGCCGGTGTGCTTTCGTCGGCGTGGAGGGCCGGTGTGCAGAAACGGGCTTTTTGGAATACCACCATGTCGTGCCGTTCGCGGTGGGCGGTGAGACGTCAGTCGGGAATGTCGAGCTCCGGTGTCGATCCCACAACGCGTACGAAGCCGAGCGATACTTCGGTTCGAGAAAAATCCCGACGTTGCGAGAAGAGCGTTCACCGTAGGGAATTGGATTCTACTCGTTCTGGAACGAGTCGCGGTCCAGCAGTCAGCCTCACACGCGTTCGCGCTGACAGGTTCTCGCGATGCTGAAGCCCTCGCGTTACTGCAGGGCGTAAACGGCCCGGTGCGCACGGACAATCGACTCGGCGGAGCGGTCGATGTCGCCCTCGGTCGTGTGCCAGCTCGAGACGGAAATGCGCATGGCGTCGCTGCCTTCCCAGCTCGTGCCGCCAAGCCAGCACGCGCCTTCCTCCTGGACGCGTGCAATGACCGCAGCGGTCTCATTGCCGCAACGCACCAGCACCTGATTGAGGACGACGTCGTTGAGGATCTCGATGCCCGGCTCGCGCCGGAGGTTCGCCGCCATCCGCGCCGCCAGCGCGCAGCAGCGCTCTACCAGATCCTTGAGGCCGCGGCGGCCAAGGGCGCAGAGCACCGCGTACACCGGAATGGCGCGCGCGCGGCGCGATGCCTCGGGAACCCAGTCCATGCCGTTGCGCTCTTCGTCTCCGCCGCGGATGAAGTACGACGCGAACTGGCTCATCGCCGCGCGATGCGCCTCGGACCGGGCGCAGATGACGATGCCGCAGTCGTAGGGCACGTTGAGCCACTTGTGGCCGTCGGTGGTCCAGGAGTCGGCTCGCTCGATGCCGTCCACGAGATGCCGGCGCGCCGGCGACGCCGCTGCCCAGAGGCCGAACGCGCCGTCCACGTGCAGCCATGCTCCATGGGCGTGGGCGGCCGCGACGATCTCGGGAAAGGGATCGAAAGCGCCGGTCCCGACGTGGCCCGCCTGCGCGCAGACGATGGTTGGCCCGTCACACGCGCGCAGCTCCTCGGCGAGCGCTTCGGGACGCATTCGGCCCTGTCGGTCGGCGGTAGCGCGGCGAACCGTGCCCGTGCCGAACCCGAGGATCCGCAGCGAGGCGAAGATCGACGAGTGTGCCTCGGCACCAACGATGACGTGCACGCGCGGCGCACCCTGCAGCCCCTGCGCTTCGACGTCCCATCCGGAGCGTCGCAGCACGTGATGACGCGCCGCGGCGAGGCCGGTCATGTTCGCCATCTGCGCGCCGGTCGTGAACCCGACGCTCGCGTCCGCCGGAAAGCCGAGCGCCTCGAGGATCCACGATGCGGCGACGTCTTCGATCACCGACGCGGCCGGCGACAGGACATACAAACAGGGATTCTGATCCCACGCCGACACGAGCCAGTCGGCCGCGAGCGCCGCCGGGTGCACTCCGCCGGTGACGAAGCCGAAGTAGCGCGGCCCCACCGTCGCCACGATGCCCGGATCGGCGGCAGCGGCGAGCCGCTCGATCACCTCGATTGCAGAATTCGGTTCGGCGGGAAGTGCTCCGCCAAGAGCTCGGCGCAGCTCGCTACGCGATGCGCGCGTGCCGACGTGGCGCGCATCGGCCGTAGAGAGATATGTCAATGCCAGCGCCCGCGCGCGGTCCAGGATCTCGTCGTACATGCCGACAGCGTATCGCAACTGTCAGCCAACTGGTCCTTGTGGGTGGCGACGCAAGAGCTGCCGCGGAGCGCCGCGTATCCGTTCTACACGCTTCTCGACAAGCACGAGTCGAGGCTCGGCCGGGACAAGGCCCCGCGCTCGTGATGGTAAGGCAGCATGATCAAACACGGTGGCACGACACCTTGCAAGCGGCTTCGACACACCGTCGTTACATCAATGCTGCGAATTCTTCTGAACTTCTAATCTTCTGTTCAAGATGCCCGACTCAGCGCGTTCAGAAAGAAAAAGAATTCCTCCTGATCTCCTAGCCTCCTGTGCGTATTTGTCAGGTGCGGGCGCGTTCAGAAAGAGAGTGGATCAATCGTCGAGTGGCAACCCGAAGCTGAAGCGTCCTGCGAGCACGTTCTGCGGTTTTTCCTGAAGCGGGTGATAACGGACGCCCTGGACATCCCGGAACAGGCGCTCGAGCGCGTTTCTGCGGAGGAACGATCCGCCGCCGGCAAGATCCATTGCCTTGTCGACGGTGGCGCGTGCCCCCCGCCCGAGAATCGCGCGGCAGCACATGACTTCGACCGTGGTCTCAGCCCCCGGCTTCAGCGTCATCGCGATGTCGATCATGCGCGCAAGGGCAAGCTGCGCAGAGGTGAGCTCGTTTTCCATTTCTCCCGCGTGCGCCTGTACGCTGCGGTCGTCACGACGTCGCCTCGATGCCTCGATGGCGAGATTTCTCGCCGCTTCGGCGACGCCCACGTAGACGGCATTGAACACCGGCAACGCGATCATCGCGACGGTGTGGACGAGCGGGTGCCACTTTCCGCTCGGCCGGCGCAAAGCGACAGCCACGTCGGGTACAAAAACGTCCTCGAGCGAGATGTCGTGGCTTCCCGTACCACGCATGCCAAGCGCCTTCCAATCGTTCTCAATCTTCACACCCGTTGCGTTCGTGGGAATGGCGATTTGCAGCACTGTTGGCCCATCAGCCGGATCGTCGACCACGGCGGTCGTCATCATGAGGCCGCCGGCCGGCGCGCCACTGCAGAAAATCTTTCGCCCCGTCACGCGGTAGCCGCCGTCGACCTTGATGGCCTTGCCCGATCCGAGAAGCCAATCGGCCCCGCCGGTCGAGACGAGCACCAGATCCTCGGTGGCCACCCGCTTGAGCAGCCCGTCGACGGGGGCGTTCTGATTCTTCCATCGCCACGCCGCCGTCGCGACCAGGTGCGTGTGCATCGACAGGGCGAGGGCAGTCGAGCTGCAATGGTGGCCGAGGGTTCGCAGCATCCCGGCGAGATCGGCCACACTGGCGCCGCCGCCTCCGAGCTCCTCTGGTACCCCAGCGGCGAAGACCCTGCGCGCCTTGAGCGCGGCATAGTTCTCGGCGACGAACGCGTCGGTCTCGTCGTGCGTCGCGGTCCGGGCCGCGAAGCGGCTTCCGAGCTCATTGGCAAGATCTGTCCATTGATTGATCGGGAACTGGAACACGGCAAACTCCTTGTTCGTGTGTGGGGCTCGTTCTGGTTGCTGTGGCTGCGATGGGATGTGAGGTGTGACTGCCTCAAATCGAATGAGAAAGCGAATAAAGTCGCTTTGAATCGTCTCGATCGTCAGCGGGCGGCGCGCTGTTTTTCGAGAAACCCGAGCTCGCGTCGGAACCGTTCTATCTGCGCACGCTGATCCTTCAGGTACTCCGTATCCTGCGATCCGGCCGAAGGCCCACGCGCATGGAAGCCCGTCTGCTTCTCCCCCCACGCGACGAGGGTTTCGTAATTCGACAGCATGGCGAGCACTTCGCGAACTTCGATCTCGGTGAGGCCCCGCCATCGTGCGTCGTCAGGCCCGTCGCCGGGTCGCCAGTCGCTGACGGGAAATGGCGTGGAGCTCAGAAGCTGTGCGTGTTTGGCGAGATCCTCGAGGAGCTCTCGGATACCGCTGCAAAGCGCGAGGTCACGGCTGGCGCCGCCAGTTGCCAGCCACTCGACGTCCTCCACCTGACGCGAGACCTGGAAGAGCTGCTGCAGGAGCACCAGCTGGCGGTACATGTAACTCACACGTTCTTTGAGAGTCGGCTCCACGGTTTTCATGGACGCTCCCTTGGGCGATCCCACGGGTAAGAGTCTGACCGTCAATTGTTTGCGGGTTCAGCTCGAACGAATTGGCGGGGATTATAGCCGAGACCGGATCCAAAACGTACAAAAACCGTACAAGAAGAGACCCCAGTAACCGTCCCACTGCGGGGCGGTTACTGGGGCAAGGTCAAGCAGTCGATTATTGCTCGACGGTCAGAACTACGTCGTCGATCGTGATCTCCGCCGTTTCATTGAGCGCGGTCTTTCTGGTCAGGTATCCGCCGAGTGCCAGAACATGGTTGCCCGCTGGCAGCATGCCGAGATTCAGCGTCACCTGTTGCCACCCCGTTGTCATCGTGACACCGGTTCCGCCCACCTGAGCGACGTAGGTGTTCGGCGCCACACCCTTGAGCACGCCGTTGAGGCTTACCATCATCCGGCCGAGCTCACCGCTGTCGAGATTGTTCCCGGTCAGACGGTAGCGGAACGTCACTGTCGTCGGCGCCGCACTCGCCAGGGAGAAGCTGCGGCTCCAGCCGCCGGAGATGTAGGGCGTATTCGACCCGTCGATGCCGCCCAGAATCACCTTGGCGCCGCCGCCTGCAAAGCCGTCCGCCCCGACGAGCATGCCATCGGCAAAGAGCGGCTTCAGGGTCCCGAACATGTCATCGGCATAGACGAAACCATCAGACGTTCCTTCGAAGTGCGCTTCGAAGACCGCCGATGTCACACCCTCGAGCACCGTAAGCGTCGCAGGCGCGCTCGTGGCGCTGCCCGCAGCGTTGGTGACCACGACGTCGATCACCGCGCCGTTGTCAGCCATTGCCGTTGGGCTCAGCACGTAGGACGCATTGGTCGCGCCCACGATGTTGACGCCGCCGCGGCGCCACTGATACGTGAGCGGAGCCGTGCCCGTCGCCGTCACCGAGAAGGTGGCTGCTGCGGGCATAGTGACCGTCGTGCTCGCCGGTTGCGCGGTGATGCTCGGCGCCACCGGTGTCGGGTTCACCGTCAGCAGTGCGCTCGCACTCGTGGCCGAGCCTGCACCGTTGGTGACGACGACACTGTAGGTCGCACCGTTGTCGGTGGCAACCGAAGTCGGCGTCTTGGTGTACGTCGCGCTCGTCGCGCCGGCGACGTTGACGCCGTTGCGACGCCACTGATACGTCAGCGGTGCATCACCCGTCGCGACCACCGAGAAGGTGGCTGCGGCAGGCGCCGTCACCGTCACGGCCGCCGGCTGCGTGGTGATGCTCGGCGGCACAGGCGCCGCGTTCACCGTGAGAGTGGCCATCGTGCTCGTCGCGGTCCCGGCGCCGTTGGTGACCACGACATCGAACATCGCGCCGTTGTCACCGATCGCCGTCGGGTTGACCATGTAACTCGAACCGTTTGCGCCGCCGATGTTGACGCCGTTGCGACGCCACTGGAAGCTCATCGGCGCATCACCCGTCGCGACCACCGAGAATCCGGCAGGTGCCGGCTGCGTCACCGTCATGTTGACCGGCTGCGTGGTGATGCTCGGCGGCACAGGTGCCGGAAGCACCGTCAGCATCGCCGGGGCGCTCGTGAGCGTTCCGACGGGGTTGGAGACGATGACGTCGAATTGCACGCCATTGTCCGCCATGGTTGGGTTGAACACGTAGGATGAGCTGGTCGCTCCGCCAATTGCGACGCCGGCGCGGCGCCACTGATAGCTGAGTGGGGCATCACCCGTCGCGACCACCGTGAACGTTCCCGCCGCCGGCATGGTTACCGTCATGGCCGCCGGATGCGTTGTAATGCTCGGTGCGATAGGCGCCGGAATCACAGTCAACGTCGCTGCAACGCTGGTGACGCTGCCGCCGGCGTTGGTGACGACGACGTCGAAGAGCCGCCCGTTGTCCGCCATCGACGTGGGACTCAGCAGATAGCTGGTGCTGTTGGCGCCCGGGATGTTCACTCCATCCCGACGCCACTGATAGGTGAACGGCGCTTCACCGGCGACCGTCACCGCAAACGCTGCGGCGGCCGGTTGCGTCACGCTGAGGCTGGCCGGTGGCGTGATGATGCTCGGTGGAACCGGGGGATCGCCAGGTCCAGGTATCGCTCCCGAAATCACGCGAACATCGTCGATGAGGATTTCAGCGAACTCGGAGTTCGAACTCTTGCGGCTCATATAGCCGCCGAGCGCCAGGACGTGAGTGCCCACAGGCAGATTGCCCAAATCGATCGTCACCTGTTGCCATCCGGTCGTGCTCGTGCCACCGCCGCCGGTGCCGAACAACTGAACGATATAGTCATTCGGCGACGTGCCCTTGAGCACGCCGTTCAACGAAGCCAGGACCTGTCCGAACCGGTCCGTGCGCCCGTTGATCATCGAGAGTTTGTAGCGGAACGACAGCGAGACCGGGCTCGCCGTCCCGAGGTTGAAGCTCTTCTGGAAGCCGCCAGAAATCTTCTGGGTATTCGATCCGTTGATACCGCCGAGGAGGACCCGGAGGCCGCCGCCCTCGAAGCCGCCCGGGCTCACATACGCCCCGCTGGCAAAGGTGGGCTGGGCCGTGGCCCGGAACAAGTCATCGGCATACGTGAAGCCGTCCGCATTGGCGTCGTAATGAGCCTCGATAATGAACGGCAGCTCGTCGATATCGGTTGCGCTGTTGTTACCCGGCACGAAGTCGCTCGTGTGCGACGCACGGATCGTGGCCGTGTTGGTCATGAACGTGCCCGATGCTTCTTCCGAGAGGCTCGCGTGCACCGTGTAGGTGACGCTGCCGCCGGCCGGCAGGTTCACGAAGTCGATGATGCTGCCCGAGCCGCTCGCACCACCGCAACTGGCCCCGCCCAGGGCGGCGCACGTCCACGTGATGTTCGCGAGCTGTGGAGGCATCAGGTCCTTGACCATCGCTCCGGTGACGCCGTCCGGCCCGAAGTTGGTGGCCGTAACGACGTAGGTGATCGGGTCACCCAGATTGACTTTCGTGACGAAGTCGTTCTTGGTGATCGCCAAATCCGCGAGTGGGGGTCCCGAACCCATGAGCGTGCCGATCTCGGCTGCCGTCAACGCCTTGTTGTAGATCTTCAGGTCGTCCATCATGCCGCGGAAGCGACGCGTGCCATCGTGGTGGGCACCGATGCCGAAGTCCACCGCTCCGGCGCCGATCGACGCGGGCCCGGGCATCGAGGTCTCCTCGACACCGTTGATGAACATACGCATCGTCGAGCCGTTATACGTGACGGCGACGTGCATCCAGGCGAATCCGCCAGTTGGGTACTGCGACAGTGAATTCAGACGGAACGCATCGCCGAAGGTTGACTGATTCAGGTGCAGGAACACCGTGCCGGGATTCGGCGAGGTCGATGACGAGAGGCCCAACGTGTAGCCATCGATGCCGGCGCCGGCTCGGCTGACGAGCTCCTGATCGGTCTGCGCAAACGGCTGGATCCATCCCGAGATGGTGAGTCCGGTCGTGACGTCGAGCTGGCCCTGATCGGAGACCACGCCGTAGGATGCGCCATCGAGATCGAGCGCGAGTTTTTTCACGCCCGTCGACCAGGCCGGTGTGCCGAAGAGGTCGGCATCGTTGCCGTAGCCAGACACATCCAGGAGGCGATTGCCGCTGGCCTCGTCCATCTTGAAGTGACCGACGAGCGAGGGATCGGGCTGCATCACCACTCCCGTCGTGCCCACGGTGTTCGACGACAGGATGAGGAGTCGGCCGACCCACGAGTCCTTCATGCTGGTGAGGTCGCTGAACCCTCCGCTCATCACCTCTTCCAAGGGACCGAAGCTGATGGGCGAGGTCGACGACTCTCTCATGTAGACCGTTCCGCTCATGCTGGTGAGGAAGACTCTGACGCTCTGTATTTCGTCGTTGACGACGACTATCGGCCGCGTGCCGATGCCCGCGACATAGTGCAGGTCTTCCCACGTGCCGTTGGGTCGGCGAACGAACAACCCGATCACAGGAAGGTTGGGGTTGCTGTCGCTGTAGCCTGTTTTGACGGCGGCGTACAAGCTGCCATCTGCGCCGAGTGCCAGGTTGACATGGTCTTCTGCCAGCCCGATGCCGCTGATCACGGCTTGGTCCGCGCCTGGCAGTTCGTCGGCTGACCACACATTGGGGTCAGCGCCGTCGACGTGATACTTGAACCCGAACCGCTGCGTGTTCTGATTCGACCAGAAGACACCGATTGTGTTGTTGGGAAGCGCGGCGACCGACGCGATGTCGTCCGAGTCGACGTCGTTGGCGAGCACAATCGGTCCGGCAAATGCCGCGTAGGGGTAATCGCTGTAGTACATATTGATGCCGACCGAGTCAGTCGCGAGCCACATGCGGCCCGTCGAGTCGATGTCGATCGTGCCCGTCTCTCCGGTGACGACATTCGTTGGCGTCGGGCGCACGCTCCACGGTTGATACGTCTTGGTCGCCGGCACATATTCCAGCGACACCATCGTCGCCGACGAACTGTGCAGCAGGATGTGGACGACGTGACCGACGACCTTCACATCGGCTCTCGAGCCGGTGTTCGTCGAAATCTTCTGAACGATCGTCCACGTGTTGTTGGGTTCGAGCCTCAGCAGCCATGTGCCGGGGTTCAAGGGGTCGGTGGTGGCCAGTACGGTCCAGAACGTGTGGCCCTCGAACCAGACCTTCGATTGAGGTTTCGCTTCCGTGTTGCGGAAGTCTGTAATGGTCGGCAGCACTGTCCAGGTTTCCTGGGCAGTGACGGCCTGGCCTGCGCCGAGCCATGCGACGAAGAGCAGCAATGCTCTAAGCACGAAAGGCAGGCGAGACGCCGGAGTAACACGCTGGCTGAACGTCGAGGTGCGCAGAGACAAGGCTTTTAATTCCATGGGCCGCCGCAGTGCAACCACCGTACCGGGATTTTTCGAGGAAAGACGTGCGTGTCGCGAGGAAACTCCGTCGACGAGATGTCTTTTGTCGGAGTTGCTGACTGCAGCAGATGTTCTTGTCTTCCAATACTAGGACATCAAGGGGAGATCAAGAATGTGATCCAGAAGAGGTGGGGCGCAACTCGAGCAGCGACGTACTCGAGTTACGACGTACCGCTGTGATCTTTTCGTAGGAGGTTTGTTACAGCTCTTGCAAGTTGATGACGTGCGCGGTGGGATCGAGATTGCGGAGCAGGTCGCAGGTTTCCGGACGCCGCGTGAACACAAATATCTGGTGCCTGCGGCTCAGGTCGACCAATTGACGGGCCATGGCCTGGCTCCGCTTCGGGTCGAAGTGATCGAGCACGTCGTCGATGACGATCGGACATCCGGCGCCGATCTGCGCGGACTCTTCTGCGAGACCGACGCGCAGACTGAAATAGACCTGTTCGAGCGTGCCTCGGCTCAATTGGTCGGCCGGCTTCCAGCCATTCCTCGAGTCGAACACGGCGAAATCGCGCTGGTCGTCTGACGTGCCAATCCGTTCGTAGCGCGAGAATGTGATAGCCGATAATGCTTCAGATCCGCGGCGGAACGCGGCCGGTTGCGCCTCGCGCTCGACATGACGGCCCGCGTCCTCGAGCAACGATCCCGCGACGGCGAGGATTCGCGCAGCGCTGACGCTGGCCGCGGCCTCCACTATCAATCCAGACCGTTCGGCTTCGAGGACGGGCAGTTCAGCCGCTTCTGCCGACGCGGCGGAGATATCGGCCTCGAGCTGGCGGATCTGACGCAGCACGTCGTCGCGCGATGATTCGAGACTGGTCAGCTCGGTGACGGTCTGTGCCGCTCGACGTCGCCACTCATCGACGTGCCCATCGGGCAGTTCACGCAATACGGCGTCGGCCGATGGTTCCCGTCTCAAGCGCTCGCTATAGCGCATCTCGCACGCGCGGATCGTCTGCATCAGCCCAAGACGCCGGCGAGACGTGTCCAGTCTTGCGCGGAAGGTCGTCTCATCCGGCACACCGGCTTGCGCGAACAGGTGCCTCACAGTGTCGTCGCACTGCCGCAGTCGTCGGCGCGCGGCCTGCACGGCTGGGGATCGCTCGAACTCGGGTTCCGCAGCCATGATTCCATTGCCTGCGCCAGATCCATCCGTGTCCGTCAAACTGACCAGTGCCGCCCGGGCGCGACTATTCCAGTCGGTGGCATTCTGCTCCCATTCCGCGATCTGAATGCGCAGGCGCCGGCAGGTCTCGAGCAAGTCGGCCTCGGTGCGCACGCTGTCGGCAGCACCACGTGCGGTGCCGCCGCCCTCCGTGAGCCCGGCGTGCATCCTCCATTGATGCCACTGCTGGACCGTCTGGCGTTCGTGCGTCTGCGCCGCAACGACGGATTGCGCCTGCTCGCGCCGCAGCTCTTCGTTTCTGGTGAGCGCGGTCAGATTGTCGGTGAGCGACTCTTGAGCCTTGTCCCACTCAGCCCGCTGCCGCCGATGCGCTTCGACCTCGGCCTCTCGCTCCTTGAGCTGCAGATCGGTTGGCACGGGCGGCAAGCCAAGCCGCACACTGTCGACGCTGATTTCGAAGCGCCGCCTGGAGGCGCGTTCCTGTTGGTGCAACAAGCTCTGGCAGGCTCGCTCGAGCTCGCCACGAGCGCTGGTAAGGTCGTTGCGGCGAGTAGTGTCTTCCTCGAGCGCCTTCGTGCGGCGGTGGCGCTGAATCGCGGCACCCGCAGCGCTCGCGATGGAGAAGCCGACGAGCAACATCAGTCCAAGGTCGTCGTCGATCGTGTACCGCAACACGGCGGCCACGATGCCGACAACCGACGCGCACCAGGCGACGTACGACAGCACGCTCGAGGGTATGCGCACGACCTGCGTCTCGAGGCTCCGGACGCTGCTGCTGCGTTCGGCGATCTGGTCCTGCCACCGCTTGGCGGACGTCTGTTCGTGGAGCAGGGCGGCCAGCGTCGTGCGAACGTGTTGAACGAGCCTGGCCTCCTCGTCAAGGACGACAACGCTTGGCGGCTCGGGCCGGTTCAGCGTGGTTGCAATCTCGGTGCGGGTAAGCTCGAGCTCGCGCACGGCACGCTCGGTGGTCTCGAGCTCGCGCTCGGACGCCCGCGCGGCTTCGAGGGCATCTTTCAGGCGCCGCTGCCAGGCCGAGAGATCTTCGGTTGCGGCGCTGATGTCCGGCAGCCGCACCGTTTGTCGAACGACGATGCCGTAGTGCGGATCGAACGTGCCCGTCATTTTGCCGGGCGGCTCCTGGACCGCGACCGCGCCCGCGCCTTCGCGACGTGCGGCGCGCTCGTGGTCGACCAGTTGCGCCACAGTGCGTTGGGCCGCCTGGCGCGCCGTCAGCGCGCTCTCGAGCCGCTGCTCGGAATCGATCGGGAACTCTTCGACCGGTTCGGTGTTCTCCAGCTCAAGTCGTGCCTGAGTGAGCTCCTGCCACACAGGTGAGAGGTCTACGAGGGCCTCGTACCTGGCGTTCTCCGCCACCAGATCCGAGATCGCGCGGGTACGAAGATCGAGAGTGAGCCGTGCCTGCCCCTGGGTTTGAAGCAACTGGCACAATCGCGATGCGGCGCGCGTGGACCGTTCAATCCGGGATTGCAACTCCACTGGAGCGGTGGAAAGGCGCTGCAGATCGTGGGTTGCCCCATTCGCAAGCGCGGCTCTCCTGGTGTGAATCGTATCGAGCGCACGCTGGACGGATCGAAGCTCACGACCCGATCCGGTCGGAGACAGGCGTTCCCGAACCGACGCGGGCAACGAAGGTGGCGTTTGCAGATCATTAATGTCGAAGGCGAGAAGCGAACCGACCGATCGGCCATTCGTACCGCCGAAGAGGCGTTCCAGATCGGATTCGTTTCCCTGGCTGCCGTCGGGACGCGCAATGTGAATCTGCGAGGGGTTGTCCTCTCGATGCGTGATGGTGTAGACCCCGCCTGGTCCAGCGCAATAGAGACGTCCCGCGCAGCCGTCGGCATTGAAACCGTGAGCGCGCCCGCCGGCGACATTGGGCCCGCCGCCAAAGAGCACCTGGCGGAGAAACGCGAACAGGGTGCTCTTGCCGGATCCGTTCGGTCCGCAGAAGACAGTCAGGCCGTCCGGCAGGTCGCGGACCTCGTATTTCCGAAGGGCGCCAAAGCGCTCGACAAACCACCCTTGTATTTTCACGGTTCCCGCTCGAGGAGAGTGATGGCCACTCGTTCGGCTCTGGTCAGCAGGTGTTCGATTTCGATCGAGTCGACTGTCGAACGGCCTGCGTTTGTGGACGATCCGAGGGCAGCGCTGTGATCGGACAAAAGCCGGTCCAGGCCAGCAGGAGCCCGCCTTAAGACCTCGACCAGCCGGTGCACGTACATGGAAACGTCGTCGTGTTGCCGGGGCTCGCGTTTCTCGGTCATGTCCGACAGGCTATCCCACCACAAAGCCGTGTTTCCGCCATTGTCTTCCTGGCGGAGATCGTCGAGAAGGCGATCCCACACCTCGTCGGCCAGCGGCACTCCGATCGATCCCTGGGCTCGCCCGTGAAGGTCACACGTGGCGATGACGGTGCGACCGATGCACTCGCTGCGCAGTCGTAATGCGGCAGCGAGAAGAGCGCGGCGCAGATCCGATACGCCGTTGAGTGCGGATACGTCGATCTGGGTGCGCATCAGGCGAACGGCATCGAGCGGCCGATGCGTCGCATCGCGGACCATGCCATCGGCAACCGTCACGACGACAGCGCCTTTCGGGCCAGTCTCGTCGTCTTTGAAACTTCGGCCCTGCAGCGTGCCGGGGTACACGATCCAGGACTGGCCGTCCGACACGCGCTGATGGCGATGGGCATGTCCCAACGCCCAGTAGTCCATTCCTGCGGCCTGCAAATCGCCAATCGATGAGTGATCGCCCGGTGTCACGCCGCCGCTGCCAACGCTGCCATGGAACAGGCCGATGTGCATCCCGGCTTCAGATCCGCGTTTGAATCTCGCCAGGCGATTCGTTATTCGATCGTTGGAATGGCTGATTCCATGGATCGTCGCGAGATGCTCGCCAGCTGTTGTGACGGAGACGGATTCGACGCCGTGCCCACCGAAGCAATGCACGTGGTCGGGCCAATGGTGGATGCCCATCCACCGATCAACAGGATCGCTGCCCCCTCGGACGATGAACGTGCGAATGCCGTGCGCCGCGAGCCGCTGAAGACCGTTGAGCAGACGAAGCTGAGCCGCTACGGCGCGTTCAGCTCCGTCGCAGATATCGCCTGCCAGTAGAAGAAACGCCGCGTTCTGCTCGATCGTCAATTGAACGAGGGCATCCCAGGCGGTGAGCGGCGCCTGGCCCAGCGCATAGGTGGTGGCCGGCGACGCACGGCGAAGGCCCTGGAATGGGACATCCAGATGCAGATCGGCTGCGTGAACGAAGCGAAACGACGGAAATGACATATCTGAAAGCCGCGGTCGGCGGAGGGTCGGCTGCAAGATCGAAACCATCGCCGACTTCGCCGGAAACGGCCCATGGCGTGGACTGAGGGGCGGTGAGGAAGTCTCCGGGCAGGATCCCGGATTGAGCAGAAACCGCGTTTCGGAGAACTTTAGTCAGCCACAGGGTTGACCATTTGTCCGCCAGTTCCCGCTTTGTGGGGAAATACCGTGGCAATCGCCTTGCTTAGTTACGCATCCGGAGGATTCCGGTTGCTCTCCGTGTGCAAGGAGTGCGGCGTTGGAATATTGCGATTCGTGGGCGTGTTCAGGCTGTTCCGATGGATCAATCGGAATCGTCTGACCATCCTGACCTATCACAGTGTGATGCCGGCTGCTGCCGACATCGATGCCGGCGAGGCGAGAAACGTTGTCGATCAAGAGATGTTCGCCTGGCAGATGCGCTACCTGGCGAAGCATTTCTGCTGCCTGCGATTGGAAGAGGCAGTTGACCTGCTCCGACGGGGCCGGCCGCTTCCGCGGTATGCCGCCGTCGTGACGTTCGACGACGGGTTCCGCAACAACTTGCTCTACGCATATCCGGTACTGCGCCGGTTCGGTGTGCCCGCGACCATTTTTCTGACGACCGGGCACATCGGGCGCGGCACTCAATTGCTCTGGACCGAGCGCGTGGGCCGACTGCTGCGTGCCGCGAAGCTCCCGCAACGCCTGACGATTGCGGCGGACCCGGCGCCGCTCACGTTGTCGTTCCAAACGCCGGCAGAACGAGACGAAGCGGCGAGGGACGTGGTGAAGCGACTCAAGTCGATGCCGTCAGACCAGCGCGATCGCGTCGTAGGCGAGCTGGAGCATCAGCTGGACCGCGCCAATCGCGGGCACGTTGCCGGCGAGCCCAACCGAGATCGGTACACCTTCTTAACGTGGGGCGAGGCGCGGGAACTGGCGCGGGGCGGAATGACGATTGGTTCGCATACGGTCGAGCACCCGATCATGTCGTCGCTCGATGACGATCGGCGCATCTGCGAGGTGGTCGACTCCAAGCGGGAAATCGAGCGGCATGTGGGCACGCCGTGTACGTTGTTCAGCTATCCGAACGGGACGGCGGACGATTTCGACGATCGCGACAAGGCCAACTTGCAGAAGGCGGGTTATGTCGCCGCTGTCACGCAGATCGCGGGCGCCAATGACGAGCGCTCCGACCTGTATGGGTTGAGACGGCTGAATATCGGCCGGGGCCACGGACGTCAGTTGTTCGTCGCTCAGGTCTCGGGATTCTGGCCCTGGGTGCGATCTCTTGCTGCACCGCGCACCACGGTGGAAGCCGTTCCGGGTCGCGTGCTCGCCGAAGCATCCCCGAGCGGCCCGCGGTAAACGGCACAGCTGGAGATCGTGAGTGAGTAGATGAGGATTGGTGTCGTTGTTCCGAGACTGCTGGGCGGGGGAGCCGCGCAATGTGTTGTGGACCTGGCGATTGGAATGCGAGGCGTTGGCCTCCATCCAACCGTCATCTGCCTCGAGCGCGGCGGGTATCTCGCCGACGAGCTCAGCAGTCAGGGTGTAACGGTCGTCGGACCCCTGAAGAAGACAGGGAACGATCCCACCGCGCCCTTCCGTCTTGCGGCGATCCTCAAGGCGCATCGCGTTGACATCGTGCACTGCCACAACTGGGGAGGGCTCATCGACAGCGTCCTCGCGGCGAAGCTGGTCCGGAAACCCGTGCTTCATACGCAGCATGGATTGGACTACGGATTCAGCGATGCGCCCGATCACCTTCGCAGCCGCCTTCGGACTGTACCTGAAGACGCTCGCCTGCCAGGGAGTATCGAGGGTGGCGACGGTCTCTCACGAAGCGGCGCAGATGGTGATGCGCGAGTGGCACGTGCCGTCCGCCCGGGTCTCGGTCGTCCACAACGGCGTCCATGTGCCGTCGCGAGACCAGGGCCTCGAGGTGCGCGCGCGATGGCGCGGCGAACTGGGTATCGGCGAAACGGACGTGCTCATCGGAACCGTTGCGGTGTTCCGGCCGGTGAAGGATCTCCACACGATGCTCGAAGCGATGGCGCTGCTGACGAAGGCAACCTCGCGTGCGCGGCTCGTGTTGATGGGCACGGGGCGTCAGAAGGAGGAGCTCGAAGCGGCGGTCAAACGCCTCGGATTGGAGTCGGTCGTGCACTTCCCGGGCTTCCGGAGAGACGCAAGCCAACTGCTTCCGGCGCTGGACGTGTTCGTGTTGTCGAGCCTGTCGGAGGGGATTTCGCTCGCGCTTCTGGAGGCGATGGCTGCAGGCGTGCCGTCGGTCGCGACCGCCGTCGGAGGGAACGTGGAGATCATCAGCGATCCTTCATGCGGTCTCCTCGTGCCGCCGCGATCGCCGCGGGCTCTGGCAGAGGCCATCCAGTCGCTGATGGATGACCGAACGAGGCGCCAGGAGTTGATGGAGGGCGGACGCCGCCGCGTCGAAGCGGCGTTTTCGTTGCGACGCATGGTCGGCGCGTATGCGGCGCTGTATGCGGGCCTCATGAATGAAAAAGGAAGGCGAAGCCTTTTCAGGAGGACGGTGAATGGCCGGATTGGTGTCGGAACGGCTGGCGCAGAGTCAGGCCACGCGCCCCGCGTCGGCTGACGACAACCTCGAGCAGGAGATTCGCGCGCGCATTGAAAAATGCTGGCCGAAATACTTCCCGTCGCTGGCGAGCCGGCCGGTGCCGGAGATTGTGTGCGTGCGCGGCGCGGCGTCGCGCGGGTTTTCCGTGATGTTCGAGTACGAGCTGAAATTCGGGCGCCCGCGGTCGGAGCACCTGATGGTGAAGGTCAGGCGCGACTCGAAGTACGGCGCGTACCTGCCGGGCCAGGTCACAGACGCGCCGGAACTGCTGCGCCTCGAATTCGACGAGTTGTCGCGGGCATACCGCTATTTCGAGCCTCGGGGCAATGGTCTGCGCGTCGTGCGTCCGATCGACCACTGCGAAGACCTCAACGCGGTGTTCATTGAGAAGGCGTCCGGTGTCGATCTGGGTCTGCTGGCGCGCACCGACGAAGCCGGGTCGCTCGTGGCGTTCCGGCGCTGCGGCCAGTGGCTTCGAGCCTTTCACGAAAAAGTGCACAAACCCCGTCCCCGTGTCTGGACGGTGAGCGAGTTCGAGGCGCGCTTGAAGAAGCGGCGAGAGAAGCTCGTCGCGCTCGGCGTGCCGGAGGGGCAATTGGATGGGTTGCTCCGGCAGGTCGTCCAGGCCGCGCGCGCGTGCCGCCACCGTGAGGTGCCCTGTTCTCTGCTGCACGGCGATTACAAGCTGCGCCATATCTGGGCGAATCCGGACGCGATTGAAGTGTTCGACTTCGGTAACGTTCACGTGGGGCCCTGCTATGTGGACGTCGCGGCCTTTCTCGTGGAGTTGAGTGTGCTCAGGCTCGGGCACCCGTGGTTCGACACCGAGAAGGTACGTCGGTACTCGGAGACGTTCCTTCACGCGTACTTTCCCACGCAACCGCCGGCGTTGCTCAGTTTCTATGTCGTCGAAGCGCTCTTGAAGAAATGGATGCGCCGCAGGCGCACCTGGAGCCGGACGTCCACCGCCTCGACGCTGCACACATATGCGCGGCGCATCGGCGCCAAGTCCCTGGTGGAGCGGTGGTATCTCGATCGATGGTTTGTGGCTCGTATTCGCGAATCGCTGGAGATGGGGGCTGGCGCCGCCCGGTAGGGCTTTTCTTATCCCATGTCTGAAAATCCGGCAGAGGTCGTCGATCGGGCTGTCGAACGGTTACAAGGTGAAGTGCTGCCGTCCATGGGCCGCGGTCCGGTCGTGACGCGTGTGCTTTCGGTTGCGACACGCCCGTTCTCGTATGTGGCGCGGGTCGAGAGCGAATCGCCCGCAGCGACGAGACGCGTGATCGTGAAGATTCCGCGGTTGAAACCCGGCAAGGCCGATGGCCGGGTGCCCCGGCTGAAACTGGAAATGGCCGCCGCACAGGCGCTCGCGTTCACGTTGAAGGACGAGGCGGGCTTGAGCGTGCCCGACGTCGTGGCGTTCTATCCGGAAATCCCTGCGCTTGTGTGGGGCGAGGTCGGCGGCGACACGCTGGATGCCATGGTGAATCGCACCGGGCGAGGCATACCAGGCGCGGCCCGTCTTGCCCGTCTCGAGCATGCCTTTCGCGGTGCGGGACGCTGGCTTCGAGTCCTCCAGGACGGCACTGCCGTCGAGGGCCGTGAGTTGTCGCTCGACGAGATGATCGACTACGTGGACATTCGATTAAAGCGGATTTCCGAGCTCGGGCCGCAGGGACTGGATGCCGGCTGGCGGGCGCGCGTGCGGCGCGTCTTCACCGAAGCCCGATTGCCGCCGTCCGAGCTTCGTCTCACCGCGGTGCACGGTGACTTCAGTCTCAGCAACGTCATGCACGACGGAAACCGCATCGTCGCCATTGATCTGTCGCACTTCGGCGTCGGCTCGGTTTTCTACGATGTGACTCGCATCTATCACCAGCTCGGGCTCCTGCTGCACAAGCCGTGGTTCTTGCCGACGACCGTCGCGCGACTGCGGAAGGCGTTGCTGGACGGCTACGATCCCGGCCTTCGCGCCGATCAGCCGGTGTTCCGGCTCTTTCTGATTCAACACCTGCTCTGCCACTGGCTCGGTCTGCTCAAGACGTCGGATCGGGCATCGTGGCAGGTGCGAGGGTTCAACCGGTGGGTAGGCTACCGCCATCGACGAGAACTCGAGCGTCTCGTCGCGCAACTCGACGAAGACTCGCGACACGGGAGGCGACCAACGACATGAGCGCTTCGAGAACGTTCCGGCCGGCAAAAATTCTGGAGATTACGTCATATCCGCCCCCTCGCGCCGGATGGGGTGTCCGTGTGGAATTTCTGAAGCACCATCTCGAGGCCGCCGGTCATGAATGTGTCGTGCTCAACATCGGAAAGAGCCGCAACATTCCCAGCGCCGAGTATGAGACGGTCGCCGGCGGCGCCGACTACGTGCGCAAGGTCTGGAGATTCTGTCGCTCCGGCTTCACGACCCACGTTCACATCAACGGCGCAACGGCGAAGGGGCTGTTGCTGACTATTGCCGCGCAGATGCTGAACCTGTTGTGCGGCAAGCGCTGCGTCCTGACGTTTCACGCAGGCGTGAAGCAGGTCTACTTCCCTCGATCGCAGGCGCCGATGTTGTGGCCGGTCTTCTGGCTCATGTTCATGCTGCCGCGCACGATCATCTGCAACAACGAAGCTGTGAAAGAGAAGATTCGGGAGTATGGGATTCCCGGTCGAAAAATCCGTCCAATCCCGGCGTTCAGCCGGCAGTACCTCGAGGCCGAGGCCGAAATGCTGGATGAGCGCATCGAATCCTTCTACCAGCGCTTCCCGTTCGTGGTGTTCACGTACGTTCGCGTGCGGGAGGGGTTTTATCTCGAGACGCTTATCGACGGCTTTGCGCGCCTGGCCGAGCGGCGGTCCGACGTGGGGCTCGTCATCTGCGGAGTGGCGGGCGATATCAACCCTGTCCTGTGGCAAAAGGTCGAGCAATCCATCAAGCAGCACCGTCTCGCCGATCGGATCTGCATCGTCGACGATCTCGCCCACGAGCATTTCCTGACGGCGCTGAAGCACTCGTCGCTCTATCTGCGTACGCCGACGAGTGACGGCGTCGCCTCATCGGTGCTCGAAGCGCTGGCGATGGGCGTGCCCGTCGTGGCGGCGGAGAACGGCACGAGGCCGGCGGGCACCATCAACTACGCGGCGACCGACGGAGAAGCGCTGGCGAATCAGGTGGACTGGGTGCTGTCCAATCGCGAGGAAGCCGTCGCCGGCATACCACCGATGCAGGTGCGCGACACACTACAGGAAGAAGCCACCTTGCTGGCAGCATCATGAAAATCCTCTATCACCATCGCACGCTGGCGGACGGGGCCGAAGGCATTCATATCCTTGAAATGATCGAGGCCTTCAGGGCGAACGGCCACGAGGTCATCGTGCACGCGATGGCTCATGGCAGCGGTCGAGGCACCGGACATCAGGGCTTCCTGAAGCGGCTGAAGACGATGCTCCCGAAAGGGGCGTTCGAACTGGCGGCGGTCGGCTCGAGCGCGCTGGACTATGTGACGTTCGGTCGAGCGCTGCGCCAGCATCGTCCCGATTTCGTCTACAAGCGGCACGCGCTCAACGACGTCGGTGTGGTGCTGGCCGCACGGCATCATCGTGTTCCGTTGATTCTCGAAGTCAACCGGCTTTACGCAGCAGAACAGCACACGCGGTTCGAGCAGCTCAAGTTGAACGGGCTCGCCCGATTCTGCGAGCGCCTGGCGATCAACCAGGCGTCCGTTGTGGCTGCGGTCTCGACTCCGCTGGCCGGAGGCGTGCGCGCGCTTGCCACGCATCCCGGAAAAGTCATGGTCCTGCCCAACGGCGCGAATCCGGGGCTCTTTCAGCCAAGCGCCGTCCTGCGGGCGAGTGTTCGGGAGCAACTGGCGTGGTCCGACAGCGTGATCGTGGGGTGGGCCGGCATCCTCCGGGAATGGCACGGAATGGATCTGCTGCTGCACGCGATGGCGCGCGTGCCGGGCCTCAAGCTGCTCATCATCGGAGATGGCCCGGATCGCGAACGCCTGGAGTCGGTCATCCAGCGTCTCGATATTGCGGGACGCGTCATGTTCACCGGGCGCGTGTCCCATGCCGACGTCGTCCGCTACATCGGCGCCGTGGACATCGCCGTCTCGGCCGCGGACCGGACGGGGTATGCGTCGCCCATGAAGCTTCTCGAGTACATGGCGATGGAGCGGGCGACCGTTGCACCCCGATCGGCGAACATCGAGGATCTGATCGATGACCATGTGGACGGGCTGCTCTTCGAGCCCGACAGCGAAGATGCTCTCGTCGAGGCATTGCGCCGCCTGGCGGATGACGAGGTGCTTCGCGCTCGACTTGGCAGCCAGGCTCGCCTGAAAGTCATACAGTTTCGAAACTGGCGACGCAACGCAGAGATCGTCGTTCGCGCCGTGTCCGATGCGGCGGCACCGCAGGGTGTGTCGCCCGCGCAGCAACTGGGGAGCCAGCCATGAGAGTTCTTGCCCTGATTCTCTGCTTTCAGGTTTTCGTGGCGTGTGGGGCGGGAGCGCAGACTCCACGTGCCGACGGCCCTGTCGTTCGTACTGACCACCCACGGTTGTTCTTCACCTCTGAAGAGCTGCCGGCGCTGCGAGACCGCATCGCCAAACACTATCGGTCGGAATTTCAGGCGTTCGTCGACCTGCTGAACGACACGAGCGCGTTGACGCGCAGGCAGGCGCGAATCGAGGTGAACTGGGGAGGCTTCAACTACGCATTCGTGGCAGCGCTCGATCCACAGGAGATGGCGCGCCGCGGCTTCACGTTCAAATCGTCGCTCAACAGTTCCCGGGCGTACTGCGATCGCGCGATGGCGTCGGCCCGGCAGTTGCTGCCGGGCGTGAGCATGGCAGAGGGGCAAACGGGAGGGGCGCTGAGCACCGGTTTTCCGGTGCCGAAGTATCTGTCGGTCGTCACCACTTACGACTGGTGCCATGCGCATCTGCCGGACGCCGATCGCCGCGCCATCGTTGACGCCTACGTCGCGGCGTACACGAAAAAGTATCAGGGCAAGGATCTGTTGACGATGAGGATCCAGGGCCGGGACATGCTGGCCAACGATCCGGCGTCGAACGATGTGGAGGACGTGCTCGGAATCATCGGTTTCCACGGCGATGCGTATCCCGATGCCAAGGTTCAGAGCGAACTGCTCGGCGCGTTCAAATCGATATGGCTGGATCGATATCTCGCCGAGGTGAATTACTTCTACGGGAAGGGCACCGGCTCGCACGAAGGGTCTGGCGGATATTTCAGCAGAGCCTTCACCACTCTCAGCATCCCTGTGGCGATGTTCTCGCCGGCTCTCGGCGTGGACTACATCGCCACGATGCCCTATTTCTCCGAGTACGCCGTGTTCGTCGAGTCCAACACGCGGCCGCACTCGCTCCACGAGTGGCCCTACTACGACCGTTGGGGAACGATTTCCGAAGGTATCGCCGGACCCAACTGCAAGAATCTGCTGCTGAACGCGGGCATGCTGAGGCGCGCGGGGCACCCGAACGCCGCGCTGGCCAAATGGTCGCACGAGAAGACCGCCCGCAACTGTGCGAGTGAAGTGACCGAATACGGGGGCGTGTGGTCCAACGCGGTGCTCTTCTGGTTCCTCTTCGGCGACCGCGACGTCCAAGCGACGTCGCCGACCGCGATGGAGATTCCGCTCGCGGCCGAGTTCGGCCTCGGACAACGCGTCATGCGATCGGGTTACAGCCCCTCGGACTCGCAGGTGATCTTCTACGCGCAGCAACACACCATGTACGGGCACGACACACCGGAGTACGGAACGTTCAGCCTGCACAAATTCGGCAATCTCGTGCTTCAGGCCGGGAACACGAAGAGCGGCGACGGCGTGCTGACACGAGGGCCCGAGAAGGGTGCAGTGTTCGAGAACGTCGTCAGTTTGCACAAAGGATCGTCCGATCCCGGACTCGGCTTTACAGGGGGACGTCAGGTCGATCCGTTCTTCGGCGCACGTGGAATCAAACGGATTGGACGGGCCGGCAGTGTGATGGCGGAAACCCTGAACGGCCGGGGCTTCGACTACATCGGCTACGACAACACGCCCATGTGGAGCGCATCGACGGCGACCGTGTCGCAGCGGGAGTTCATCTACCTTCACGGACCGGCGAACAGCGAGTTCGTCGTCGTGTTCGATCGCTTCAATGCGACGAATCCCTCGACCGATGAGAAGGTCTGGAAGATCTGGGTTCCGGCGCAGCCCGAGTTCGTCAACGGCCAGGCCGGCACGCCGCGCGTTGGGCAGTGGGTGTCGCAGGATAGCGACACGATCAAGCTCACGAACAAGTTCGACGGGTTGCGAGGGAGCCAGTTCAGATCGGCGCCGACGCACGGGCGGTTCTTCATGAAGACCCTGTTGCCGCGCGCGCCGGTCATCAGTTTCCTCGGCGGTCCCGGCATGGAATTTCAGAGTGGCGACGCGGATGGGATGACACCATGGGGCGCGCCGGCCATGACGCAGGGCGAGCGCGAGTACCTGGGATGGGGCCGAGTCGAGCTGCGTCCGTCGGTCAGCCAGGCCTATGACGTCTTCCTGAATGTCTTTCAAATCGGCGACGCCGACACGCTCGCGGCCATGGCGCCGATCACACGGCTCGATTCCGCAAACGGAGCCTCGACCGGTGCTCATGTCGGCGACCCGTCGAATCAGTGGGTCGTGTTGCTCGCGCGAGCCGCATCGGATCGCTACGAGCTCGGCGAGACCGCCTACAGCTTCAAATCGGTGGCTCCACGATCGCGGCACCTGATCGTCAACATGGCGCGTGGGAAGACGTTTCACGTGACCGTGTCGTCGAGTGGTCCTGATACCAAGGTAGGGATCGCGACCCAGGCGACGAGCGGCAGCACGCCGATGAAGTCGAACGATCAGGGCGTGTTGTCATTCGAGTTGAATGGCACTCAAGTGAGGTAGGACGGACGGGACTAAAGGTCTCCCGGCAGCAGACCTTTGTCGCCTGGATGCGTCCATCGCTTCCTCCTCCGTGGCGGAAGCCGGCGACCTCATCCTGCCGATAGCTGTTGTTCTGCAAGGAGTTACGCGCGCGTTCGGCGAGAGCTCGGCGGGTGAAGTCCGCGGGCAGGCAGGTTGCAACCCACTCCACGATGGAGAACTCAACATATGGCGCAGAAGCCTCGCTCTGCTGAGATGCACGCCGGACCGGGGTTCCGAGTCAACCTCGACGTTCCACGACTTCCAGCGAGCTTCGTCCAGCTCTTCGCCGAATTTGCCACGCCGGACATCTCGGACCTGCTCAATCGCCTCTACGCGGTTGACTCGGGCATCCGGTGCCTGACCGGCGATCACCACCGGTTGTGCGGACCGGCCCTGACCGTGAAGGTGTTTCCCGGCGACAACCTGATGGTCCACAAGTCGCTGGATGTGGCGCAGCCCGGAGACATCGTCGTGGTCGATGGCCGGGCGTCGACGATGAACGCCCTCATCGGCGACATCATCTCGACAAAGGCCAAACACCGCGGAATCGCCGGGTTCATCCTGGACGGGCTGGTTCGCGATCTGCCGGCGATTCGTGAGCTCGACTTTCCCATTTTTGCGCGCGGCACGACGTCTATCGGTCCGCTGCACCGCGGGCCCGGCGAGATTGGCTATCCGATCTGCTGCGGCGGTGTCGTCGTCAGCCCGGGCAACATCGTGGTTGCCGATGCCGCGGGTGTGGTGATCGTGCCGCAGGACATCGCGCACGAGCTGCTGCACCGTCTGAACGCGTATCGGGCGGCGAACGAAGACTACCTCGCCGACCTGAGACGAGAAGGCAAGTTCAGCAACGCGTGGGTCGACAGCCTGCTCGAGGCGGGCGGCTGCCCGATCGAAGGCACGGTCGTTCCCGTGATCGCCGCGAAGGATACGGGACCGAAATAACCACGAGGCGCAGAAATGACAATGCCGAAGCCGGATATGTTGCAGGGACCCGTGGCCGAGCGGTCTGCCTGGATTGGGGCAGACATGACGAAAGACGACTCGTGGATCTACCGTCTGAACGCGCGCGAAGCGGGGGAAATCGAATCGGCGTTCACCAAAGTGGCGGGCCTCTCAAAGGGTCATGCGGATGTCACGCAGAGAGACTTTCCGCTGGACACGTTCGGCCGTCTGGTGACGGCCATGCGCGACCAGATCGAGGACGGCCGCGGAGTGACGCTGCTCAAGGGCGTGCCGATCGGCGGCAAGACCGTTGAACAGCTCGAGCTGCTGTACGCCGGCATCACCGCGCACATCGGGACGTCGGTCGCTCAGGACACGGAAGGCACTCTCATCGGGCGCGTCGAAGACCGCGGAAACAACTACCAGGACATCACCGTTCGCGGAACCAATACCAACGCGCAGCTCACTCCACACTGCGACTCGGCGGACATCCTGGCGCTGCTCTGTGTGCGCCAGGCGAAGAGCGGCGGGGTGAACACGCTGGCCAGCTCGATGGCCATCTATAACGAGATACTCGCGCGGCACGAAGAGTTCCTCGAACCGCTCTACAACGGCTTCCACTACAACATTCGCGGCAACGGGCCACCGGTCCGCTACCGCGACATCACGTCGCACCGCGTGCCGGTGTATTCCTATTACAGCGGGAAATTGAGCTGCCGCTTCAACCAGAAGGCCATCCTGACGTCGGAGCAGCTCCCGGGCGCGCCGCCGCTGAGCCAGCTGGAAAAGGACGCCGTCAACGAAGTCGCGCGTCTGTCGATGCAGCCGGAGTTGAGCTTCGAAGTGCTGCTCGAGCCCGGGGATCTGCTGCTGCTGAGCAACTACTCGGTGTTTCACAACCGCGATGCGTTCGTGGATTGGGACGAGCCGGCACGTAAGCGTCTGCTTCTGCGCAAGTGGATCAACATCCCGAATTCGCGTGAGCTGACGTGGGAGTTCGCCGATCACTACAACACCGGGCCACGACAGGGCCCTTACGTGCAGCGCGAGCCCGCACGCATCGCTAAGGTGGCGTGATCGTCAGACATCTTCTTCGCGAGTTGATGGCCGTTGCCCTGTGCGGCGCTGCGTGCGGGGCCGGCGATGCTTTGCCTCCGCCATCGCCCATCTCCCCAAGTCCGTCGGCGTCGCCGGTATTGCCCGCGCCGCCGGTCGATCCTCGTCCCGCGCCATTGCCGGGCCCCGTGGGTGTCCTGATTGGGGCAGGCGACACCTCCGCGTGCGACAACGGCAACGACGAAGCCACGGCCCGTCTGCTGGATCAGCAAGACGGCGTGATCTTCACAACCGGCGACAACGTATATCCGAGAGGCACGGCCCAGGAGTTTCAGGATTGCTACAGGCCGACGTGGGGTCGCCATCTCGGCCGGACGCGTCCGTCGCCCGGCAACCACGAATACGACACGCCGAACGCGACCGGGTATTTCGGCTACTTCGGTTCGAACGCCGGCTCCCCGGGCGAGGGCTACTACAGCTACGATGTGGCGGGCTGGCACATCCTGTCGTTGAACAGCAACATCCCCGCGAGGGAAGGGTCGGCGCAATATGAATGGGTGCGCGCGGATCTGGCCTCGAACAAGACAGCCTGCGCAGCCGCGTACTGGCACCACCCGCTGTTCAGCTCGGGTGACCACGGCAGCTACTCGAAAATGAGGGCCATCTGGCGCCTGCTTCAGGAGCACGGTGTCGAGGTGATCATCACGGGGCACGATCACGACTACGAGCGATTCGGCCTGCAGAACGCGGATGGTCAGGCCGACCCTGAGCGCGGCATCCGTCAATTCGTCGTCGGCACCGGCGGGAGGAGCCTCGATCCGTTCAAGCGGATCCTGCCCAACAGCGAGGTGCGCGACTCGAGCACGTTCGGTGTGCTCAAACTGAGTTTGCGAAGCAACGGGTACGATTGGGAATTCATTCCTGTTGCCGGCGGGCATTTCCGCGATTCGGGCAGCGGGATGTGCAGGTAGCCGACGGCGCAGACATGTAGGGCGGGTCTTACAAGACCCGCCCTACCTCTCGCGTCAAGCGGACGTTTACTTTTACTTACTTACGCGCTGAACGCTCTCCTTCGGGATTGCGCTCCACGTCCACTTGCTGGCGCCGCACCGTATCCTTCACGGTTTCGACGCGGTCGGTTCCTCTCCTGCCGACCACGACTTCTTCGGCAATGTGAACCGACTTGCTGACGGTCGGCACTTCCACGGTTTCGTCAACATAGATCGTTCTGTCCGACCAGTCGACGTCCCTCACGAAGGCGGGATCGGAGACTGCCCGGCGGACGATCTCGACGTGCTCCTCGTGCAGCTTCACCTGCGCTTCGACGGGTTTCTCCGTGATGAAGCGGCGGATGCGGGCCGTTCCTTCCTTGACGAGGCGTTTGCCGACTTCCAGCTGCTCCTCTGCGAGCCGCAGTACCTCGGTCTTGCCCATGTCGATCGTGACCGGTTTGGCAGGCATGGCTGCGGCCATCGCAGGGCCGAACCGTGCAGCAGCCGATTTCGACAGCAACCCGGTCTCAATCGCCCGGTTCTTCACATCGACAACGTTGTGCTGATTCAGTATCCCCAGTGCTCTCGGCACGTCTGGTTCCGATGCACGAAGTGTGAGAACGACTCCGCCGCCCTCGACGGCATTGCCGTACACCCTCGCCTCGTGCTCTTCGATGTGCCTGCCGAAGAGTCTGTGCCAGAGCCCTGGCTCGCGGAGCATCGTGCCAGTACCTGGCAGGCCTTCCTTGCTGACGATACTGATGTCATTGGTGGAAAAGCCCGCCTTCTCGAGGTTTCTCCTCGCGGCTTCGGCGTGCTCGGATGTATCGAACAAGGTGACGACTTTTTCGTAGTTCATGGCTCCTCCTTGTGGTCCGACGGCGAATCTTCTGCGGTATCGGCAGGAGCGGGCTGCGCCGGCCATCGACGTATCACCGCTTCCTGCGTGTGAAGGGTCACTCGCTCCTGATATCTCTCTGTTGCCTTGACGCGTCGAATGCGCACCTCTTCTTTCAAAATCAGTTGCCGTTCGATCGTCAGAACTTCCTCGACAACAGGAATGACAATGCTGTCTTGTTCCTCGCGTACGGATGGCATCACGTCAACGGGTGTGCCGATATGGGTCCGTTCGATCTCGACGTGCTCGCGCGTCAACAGTTCGTCGACGAGCTGTTCGTGCTCGCGCGTCCGTCGCGAGATCTGAATGTGACGTGTCGGCACCACGTGTTTCGAGACAGCGACCTCTTCTTCGACGAGCGTCGTCGCCGTCTCGCGGGCGTCGTCGTCCACAGATGTGACCATGGTGTCCGGACGAGCCCGCGAAGCGTCGACCATCTGGAGCCTCCCGACGACTGACGAAACCGCATCCTAACGTTGTGTGACCAACATCGAGATACGGCGGTTCATGGCGCGGCCAGCTTCGGTCGAATTGTCGGCGACGGAATGTTGCTGGCCGTATCCCTCGGCCGCCAGACGTTCCGGAGCCACACCCAGGACCACCAGTTCGCTCATCACGTTGTTGGCGCGGTCCTGCGAGAGCGTCATGTTCTGGGCCGCGGAACCGACATTGTCTGTATATCCGCCGATCTTCAAATGCACGCCCGGATTAGCCTTGAGGATCGAGGCGACTGCGCGGAGCTGGTCCTGAGACTGGGGTTGCAGCGTTGCCGACCCCGTATCAAACAGGAGTCGATCGAAGTCGAACCACGTGGTCTTGTCTGGCATGCGGCTGGGATCCTGAATGAACGCCAGCAGCCTGCCCTCGACGCCACGTTCCGGGACCGCGATCGTCGTTCCGTCGGGCAATGTGCGCGTCACAAAATCGCCCAGCGCTAGTCTTCCCGTGGTAGCCGGGACGTCTCTCAGCTCGACGGCCGGAGCGCTTGGCACCGGGGCTTCCGCCACGTATGTTCTGTCCCGGCTTCGAAGGCCAAACCAGAGCGTGCCGAGCGCAAGGAGCGCCAACAGAGGCAGCAGCCAGGGCAGTCTGGATCGTTCCTTCAGGACTGCCTGACTGACGACCGGATCGCTCTCGACGGATTGAGTGATGACGGGGTCGCGCGCTTCCACGCCAAAGGAAGGCGAGGCAAATGCATTGTAGACCCCCGCGGGCGCCAGTGTGCGCAGGCTGGGCCCTTCGCTCCGCAGCAACCCGGCAAGCGAGCTCGTTGTCATGCCCTCATCGCGGACCCGTGTTCCGATGGAGCTCAACACGGACTGCGCGGCGAGAGCCATGACCGTCCATGCGGTGCCGGGCCGCAGGCCCGATTCACGCGCGATCGAGTTAACGCCGTTGTCCTGGCTTCCGCCGAAGAGCGACGAGAGAAAGCGCTTGCTGCTCGCGAGGTACGAGGAGTCGGGATTGGTGAGTTGGCCTGCCGTGACTCCGGATGCGACAGCGTTGGCCGGTGTCTTGACTGCCAGGTCGATCACTTCACGCATGGTGTCGGGATCGTCAGATTTCCGGCTCAACCCGCCAAGCAGCGCCGCTGTCGACAACTCGATGCCGCGAGAGACAGCCTCCTTGCGTTCTCCCAGCTGGCCGGCGACATTCTCCAGGACGGACGGTTGAAGAGCAGACGACAATCGTTTGAGCAGAGAATCAGCCACGGAACCCTCCATATGTAAATCGCATGTTCATGCGAAAGAGGATGCACTGTTCATCAGGCCATCCGTTCGTGTGGCGCTGAGATCGCAAACCCGTCGAGAGGTCGAAAGGTTGCGATCGTGCGCTGCCGTCATTTATTAAAATCTGCAGTCATCGTGCCAGGCAGATCACAGGCACCCAGCCCTTTCATCGAATGGTGTCATTCACGATCGGTACGGTGATTTCAGCCTCGGATCCGTTGATTCTGGAGACGGTGTTCACAGGTGAGCAGGCGGGTAGACGTTATGAGCAGATATATGCTTATAATAGGCGATGCGTCGAAAGCCAGGTCAGCTTCTGCCCATTGAGATCTCGATTTGTGCGGCGGCGTTGGCGCTGTCGCGCCGAGGTGCCTCGGAGTTTCATGGTTACCTGCTAGCCAAGCACCTGCGCGAAGCGTCGGATAGCCGGCTGCTGACGGCATACGGGACGCTCTATCGCGCCCTTTCGCGACTCGAAGACATGGGATTGCTCACCAGCCGGTGGGAAGATCCGGAAATTCCCGCGCGTGAAAACCGTCCTGGCCGCCGCCTCTACTCGTTGACGGGCGAGGGCGAAACAGTGGCCAGGGAGCACGGTCCAGCGCTACGCACGAAGCGCGCACCAGGTAACCGTCGACTGCGGCCGGCATGAGGCGCAGGCTTCTGGCGTGGGCGGTAGGGTTGGTCCGCATATGGGCGCGCTTCTACACCATAGGCCTGCAGAGTGACGTGCGCCGGCGGCGGCGCGCGGAGATCGAGTCCGATGTCTGGGAATCACTTCACGACCTGGAAGAAGCACCGGCAACGACCGGCATTCACATCGTGGCGCGGCTTGCGCGAGGAGTCCCCGCCGACGTGTGGTGGCGGCTCGAGTACGGAAGGAAGGGAGAACAAAACATGTGGAAAAGACTTGCATTGCTGAGTATGGCAACAGCAGCCGTGATGGCGATGACGATGTTATGGTTCCTGTTCCCCGGTTCAGACTTTTCGTCCTTGCCCCAACTGCCCGCAAGGCCCACACCGATCTATCTCGTCAGGCACCGTGTGCCGCCACCGCCGCCTCCGCCGCCCCCGACCTGGGAGGAGTTCGTTGCGAAGGTGAACCGGAGGGAAGGGCAGTGACCGACAGCCGGTCCTGGCTGAACAGTCACTGCATCAAGAGGTTTGGTGTTCGTGCAGCCGCTCACTGAGCGACGGTCAGCATCACATCGTCGATAAGCACCTCCGCAATTTCAGTAGTGGCCGACTTTCGGCTCATGAAGCTGCCCAACGCCAGGACATGATTGCCCGCCGTGAGCGTGCCGAGAGTGATTTGCACCTCTTGCCAGCCGGTTGTTGATGTGCCGCCTCCTCCGGTTCCGAACAGCCGGACGACGTAGTCGTTCGGCGCCGTGCCCTTCAGAACGCCGTCCAGGCTGGCGAGTACCTCCCCGTAGCGATCAGTGCGGGAATTGATCATCGACAGCTTGTACCGGAACGACAGAGTTACCTGACCAGCGTTCGACAGCGTGAAGTTGCTCTGCCAGCCGCCAGACAAGTTGGGGACGTTCGAGCCATTGATGCCGCCGACGAGCACCTGCACGCCGCCGCCTGTGAATCCGCCACTCGGCAGATGCGTGCCGTTGGCGTAAATGGGCTGAACCGTCCCGCGGAAGAGATCATCGGCATAGGCGAAGCCACCAACCGTACCTTCGAAGTGTGCTTCCATCACCGTTGATGCCCCGCCTGATACCGTGAGGGTGGCGGAAGCGCTCGTGATGCTGCCGGCCGCATTCGAAACGACCACGCTGAACTGCGCGCCGCTGTCGCTGCCGGCTGTCGGATCGAGGATGTAGGACGCGCTCGTCGCGCCGCTGATATTGACGCCATTGCGACGCCACTGATAGCTGAGCGGTGCGGTGCCCGACGCCACGACCGAGAAGGTCGCCGCTGCCGGCGCGGTGACGGTGGTGTTGGCCGGCGCAGTGGTGATGCTGGGTGCCATGTTGACCGTCAGGATCGCGGCCGAGCTGACAGCGCTGCCGACGGCGTTCGAGACGACGACGTCGAACGCGGCGCCGTTGTCTGTGGTGGTGGTCGGATTGAGCACATAGCTGGCGCTGTTGGCGCCGCTGATATTGACGCCATCGCGCCGCCACTGGTAGCTGAGCGGAGCAGTCCCCGATGCGGCAACAGTAAAGGTCGCGGCGGCTGGTGCGGCAACCGTGGTGTTTACTGGCGGTGTCGTGATGCTGGGCGGCACGTTGACCGTCAGAGTCGCGGCCGCGCTGGTCACATTACCGGCGGCATTCGAGACGACTACGTCAAATGTCGCGCCGTTGTCCGTGCCTGCCGTGGGCGTCAGCACGTAAGTGGCGCTCGTGGCGCCACCGATGTTGACGCCGTTGCGGCGCCACTGATAGCTGAGCGGAGCATCGCCCAGGGCGTCGACGGAGAAATTCGCGGCGGCTGGTTCTGTGACGGTCACATTGACCGGCGGCGTCGTGATGCTCGGCGGTACGTGGACCGTCAGAGTGGCGGCCGCGCTGACCACGGTGCCGACCGAGTTCGAAATGACGACGTCGAACGTGGCGCCGTTATCCGTGCCGGCAGTCGGCGTAAGAACATACGCTGCGCTCGTGGCGCCTCCAATATCGACGCCGTTGCGCCGCCACTGGTAACTGAGCGGTGCATCACCTGTAGCGGAAACCGAGAAATTGGCCGCGCCCGGTGCTGTCACCGTCACGTTGGCCGGGTGTGTCGTAATGGCGGGCGGAGTCGGCGTGGAATTCACGGTGAGAGTGGCCCCCGCACTCGTCACGCTGCCAGCGCCGTTTGAGACAACGACATCGAACGTTGTGCCGGTGTCGTCCACGGTCGTCGGGTCGAGCACGTAAGACGCGCTCGTTGCGCCGCCGATGTTGACGCCGTTGCGCCGCCACTGGTACGCGAGCGGCGCGTCTCCCGCAGCGACAACAGAGAAGCTTGCGGCGCCTGGCGCAGTCACTGTCGTGCTAACCGGCTGAGCCGTGATGCTGGGCGGCACATTGACCGTCAGGGTTGCGGCCGCACTCGTGACGCTGCCGACGATATTCGACACGACGACGTCGAACGTCGCGCCGCTGTCTGCCCCAGCCGTCGGGTTCAGAACGTAGCTTGCGCCGGTTGCGCCGCTGATGTTCACGCCATTCCGCCGCCACTGGTAGCTGAGCGGAGCGGTTCCCGATGCCACGACAGTAAAGGTGGCCGAGGCCGGGGCCGCGACGGTTGTATTGGCCGGCGGAGTGCCAATGCTGGGCGCGACATTCACCGTCAGCGTTGCCATCGCGCTCGTCGCGCTGCCGGCGCCATTCGACACGACGACATCGAACGTCGCACCGTTGTCTGCGCCTGCGGTCGGGTTGAGCATGTAGGTCGCGTTGGTCGCGCCGTCAATCGCGACGCCATTGCGCCGCCACTGGTAGCCGAGCGGTGCATCGCCGGTCGCGACGACCGAGAAGGTCGCGGCATCGGGCGCGGTGACCGTGAGGTTCGCCGGCTGCCCCGTGATGCTCGGTGGCACCGGTGCAGGATTGACCGTGAGCGTCGCAATCGCGCTGGTGATTGTGCCCGCCGCGTTCGACACGACGACGTCGAACTGTGCGCCGCTGTCGGAGACCGCCGTCGGGTGGAGCCCGTAACTCGAGCTCGTCGCGCCGCCGATGTCCACACCGTTGCGCCGCCACTGATAACTCAGCGGCGCATCGCCGGTTGCCACGACCGAGAAATTCGCGCCGTTGGGCGCAGTGACCGTGAGGTTCGCCGGCTGCGTGGTGATGCCCGGCGGAACGGGCGCCGGATTCACCGTGAGTGTGGCCGCGGCGCTCGTGACGGAGCCTGCGGCGTTGGATACCTGCACACTGAACTGCGCGCCGCTATCGGCGACGACCGTTGGATTCAACGCGTAACTGGAGTTCGTCGCGCCGCCGATGTCCACGCCGTTGCGGCGCCACTGATAGCTCAGCGGCGCATCGCCGGTCGCCACGACCGAGAAATTCGCGCCGTTGGGCGCGGTCACCGTGAGATTCGCGGGGTGCCCCGTGATGCTCGGTGGCACCGGGGCCGGACTCACCGTGAGCGTGGCGGCGGCGCTCGTGATGGTGCCTGCGGCGTTGGACACGCGCACACTGAACTGCGCGCCGCTGTCTGCGACGGCCGTTGGATTCAACGCGTAACTGGAGTTCGTCGCGCCGCTGACGTCCACGCCGTTGCGGCGCCACTGATAGCCGAGCGGCGCATCGCCGGTTGCCACGACCGAGAAATTCGCGGCGTTGGGCGCGGTCACCGTGAGATTCGCCGGATGCCCAGTGATGCTCGGCGGCACCGGGGTCGGATTCACCGTGAGCGTGGCGGATGAACTTGTAATCGAACCACCCGAATTCCACACCATGACGTCGAACTGCGCACCGCTGTCGGGCATTGCGGTCGGGTTGAGCGCGTAGGATGTGCTGTTCGCCC
Organism: Vicinamibacterales bacterium; assembly: GCA_963782595.1. Taxonomy (GTDB): domain Bacteria; phylum Acidobacteriota; class Vicinamibacteria; order Vicinamibacterales; family JAMQPK01; genus JAMQPK01. Next base: position 648,102 of record CAWAKJ010000002.1, read on the forward strand.
CGCTGATATTCGAGCCATTCCGTCGCCACTGATAGCCCGTCGCACCGGATGCGACAACCGAGAAGTTCGCCCCGCCAGGCTCTGTCACCGTAAGGTTGGCCGGGTGCACGGTAATGCTCGGCGGTGCGGGCGTAGAGTCAATGACTGCGACGTCGTCAATCAGCACCTCGACCGACTCGTCGGGATAGGTCTTCAGATTGTTGTAGCCTCCCAGCGCCACCATGTGGGTACCGGCCGCGAGCGTTCCCAGGTTGACCTGAACGAGCTGCCACCCGGTTGAAGTGGGTCCGCCGCCGACCACTTGGGCAATGTAGTCGTTCGGCGCGATTCCCTTCAGGACGCCGTCGACGCTCACCAGCATCTGGCTGAATTCGTCCTGCTCGTATGTAGCGGTTTCCGTCAGTCGATACCGGAAAGAGAGTGTCACCGATGTCGGTATGCCGAGGGTGAAGCTGCGTTGCCAGCCACCCGACATGTTGGTGACGTTCTGGCTGTCGAGACCACCGATAGCAACGCGCAGCCCGCCGCCGGTGAAGGCGCCAGATGCGATGTACGCGCCGCTGGCGTAGCTCGGTTCTTCCGACCCGCGGAACAGATCGTCCACATAGGTGAACCCATCCGCATTGGTATCGAAGTGGACGTCGAATAGTGAATTCGGTTCGCCTCCGCCGCCGTAGAGTACAGTGAGCAGCGCGGGCGAGCTAGTGACGACACCGGCGGCGTTCGAAACGACCACGTCGAACTGGGCGCCATTGTCGGGAACCGCTGTCGAATTGAGCGTGTAAGTGGCGCCGGTCGCGCCACCGATGTTCACGCCGTTTCGCCGCCACTGGAAGCCGAGCGGTGCATCCCCCGTCGCGGCAACGGAGAAGGCGGCCGCTGCGGGCGCCGTCACTGTGAGGCTTGCCGGTTGCGTCGTGATGCTCGGCGGCACGGGCGCCGGATTCACCGTCAGCGTGGCGTTCGCGCTGGTGACGGACCCGGCGGGGTTGGTGACGACCGCGCTGAACTGTGCGCCGTTGTCCAACATTGCCGTCGGATTCAGCACGTACGAGGCGCTGGTCGCCCCGGTGATATTTGAGCCGTTGCGCTTCCACTGATAGCTGAGCGGTGCATCGCCCGTAGCGACGACCGAGAAGCTGGCCTGGCCAGGCTCGGTTACCGTGAGGTTCGCCGGCTGGGTAGTGATGCTCGGCGCGACGGGCGCCGGTGCGGCCAGCAGAAGGTCGTCGATCAGGATCTCGGATGTTTCGCTCGAGCTGTTCTTCTTGTTGTTGTAGCCGCCCAGCGCGAGCGTGTGCGTGCCGGCGGCGATTGTCCCGAGGTTGAGCTGCACGAGCTGCCAGCCCGTCGATCCGGTGCCGATCTGCGCGATGTAATCGTTCGGCGCCACGCCGCGAAGCGTGCCGTCGAGGCTGACCAGCGTCTGGCCGAATTCGTCGCTTTCGTAGCTCGTCCCGACCAGCCGATGGCGGAACGTCAGGGTCAGCTGCACCGGCGCCGCAAGCGTGAAGGTACGGCGCCAGCCACCCGACATGCTGTTGATCAGGTCGCTGTTGATGCCGCCGACCAGCACACGCAGCGCGCCACCCGAGAACCCACCGGTCGAGATGTAGTTGCCGCTGGCGTACGTGGGCTGATTGGTGCCGCGGAAGAGGTCGTCCTGGTAAGTAAATCCATCCGCGTTCGAGGTGAAGTGAACGTCGAAGATCGGGCCGGTCGGAGCGCCGCCGCCCAGGACGGTCAGCGTGCCCGCCGCGCTCGTCACGCTGCCGCCAAAATTGGACACGACGACATCGAACTGCGCGCCGTTGTCGACCGCTGTCGTCATACCGAGCACGTACGACGATGTTGTGGCCCCGCCGATATTGACGCCGTTGCGCCGCCACTGGTAGCTCAAAGGCAGGCCACCCGTCGCCGAGACGGAGAAGTTCGCCGCAGCCGGTGCGGTCACCGTGGTGTTGGCCGGGTGCGTCGTGATGCTCGGCGGTACCACCGCGTTCACGGTCAGGGTCGCCGCGGCGCTGGTAACAGTCCCGGCGCCGTTCGTGATCCGCACTGTGAACTGGGCGCCGCTGTCTAGGGCCGCCGTTGGAGTAAGCGTGTAGCTCGAGCTGGTCGCGCCGCCGATGTCGACGCCGTTGCGCTGCCATTGATAGTTGAGCGGCGCATCGCCCGTGGCGACGACAGAGAACGCTGCAGCAGCAGGTTCGGTGACCGTGACATTTGCCGGTTGGGTCGTGATGCTCGGCGGTACTGGCTCAACGGGCGCCAGCACGAGGTCGTCGATCAGGATCTCGGATGTTTCGCTCGAGCTGTTCTTCTTGTTGTTGTAGCCGCCCAGCGCGAGCGTGTGTGTGCCCGCGGCGACCGTCCCGAGGTTGAGCTGCACGAGCTGCCAGCCCGTCGATCCGGTGATGATCTGCGCGATATAGTCATTCGGCGCCACGCCGTAGAGCGCGCCGTCGAGGCTGACCAGCGTCTGGCCGAACTCGTCGCTTTCGTAGCTGGTCCCCACCAGCCGATGGCGGAACGTCAGGGTCAGCTGCGTCGGCACCGCGAGCGTGAAGGTACGGCGCCAGCCACCCGACATGTTGAGAATCGTGTTGCTGTTGATGCCGCCGACCAGCACGCGCAGCGCGCCACCCGTAAACCCGCCGCTCGAGATGTAGTTGCCGCTGGCGTACGTGGGCTGATTGGTGCCGCGGAAGAGATCATCCTGATAAGTAAATCCATCCGCGTTCGATGTGAAGTGAACGTCGAAAATCGGTCCGATCGGGCCGCCACCTCCGCCCACCACCGTAAGCGTTGCGATAGCACTGGTAGCCGTCCCCACGGTGTTGGAGACGACGACGCTGAACTGCGCGCCATTGTCGAGCGCCGAGGTTGAGCTGAGCACATAGGAGGCGCTGGTGGCGCCGCTAATCGCGACACCATTGCGACGCCACTGATAGCCGAGCGGCGCATCTCCCACGGCCACGACCGAGAAGCTCGCGGCAGCGGGTGCCGTTACGGTCGTGCTGGCCGGCTGTGTCGTAATGGTCGGCGACGCCGGCGGCTGGTTGACGGTCAGCGTTGCAGCCGAGCTCGTGACCGAGCCCAGCGCATTGGTGACAACGACGGTGAATTGTGCGCCGCTGTCGGATACGGCTGTCGGGTTCAACACGTACGAAGCACTGGTGGCGCCGCCAATGACGACGCCGTTGCGGCGCCACTGATATGTCATCGGGGTCGTGCCGGCCACGGCCACAGTAAAGGTCGCGGACGCCGGTGCGAACACCGTGACAGACCCCGGTTGAGTCGTGATACTCGGAGCGACGTTGACCGTCAGCGTGGCGTTCGCGCTGGTTATGTTGCCGGCGATGTTGGACACAACGACCGAGAACTGCGCGCCGCTATCGGCGGCCCAAGACGTCGGATTGAGGACATACGAAGAACTGATGGCGCCAGCAATGGCGACGCCGTTGCGGCGCCACTGGTACGACAAAGGTGCGGTTCCCGCCGCCGTCACGGAGAAGGTCGCTGAGTTGGGCTGGTTCACCGTCACGTTGGCCGGTTGAACGCTGATGGTCGGAGCGACGGCCTGCTCGATGGTGTCCGTGTCGGTGGCGCTGTTGTTGCCCGGCACTGGATCGTTGATGCCCGAGGCGCTGACAGTTGCCGTATTGACCAGGGTCCCAGTTGCGCTCGCGGCCACGGTCCCCTGGAGCGTGTAGGACGCACTATCGCCAACTTCCAGGCTGATCGAATGGTTGATGCTGCCCGAGCCCGATGCGGGGCAACTCGATCCCGACGAGGCCGTGCACGTCCAGGTGACGCCGGTCAGTTTGCTCGACACCGAGTCGATCACCGTCGCGGCGGGGACATCGCTCGGACCGAGGTTGGTGACCTGAATGTTGTAGGTCACCGTCGAGAAGCCGCTATAGACGGTCGAGACCGAGTCGCTCTTGGTAACCAGGAGGTCAGCCTTGATTGGTCCATTGTTGGCCAGCGCGGTTACTTCGGCAGGCGTCAAGGCACGGTTGTAAATCCGGACATCGTCCATGTCGCCGCGGAAGCGCCGGCTGCCGTTGCTTTGTCCTCCGATGCCGACGCTGAGCGCGCTTGCGGCGATCGCGCCGACACCAGACATCGAGTCTTCTTCAACGCCGTTGATGTAGAGACGCATGGTGCTGCCGCTGAAGGTGGCGGCCACGTGCATCCATGTGTTTCCGCTTGTCGGATATGACGTCGTCGAGTCGAGCCGGAAGGTATCGCCAGACGAAAACTGGTTGAAGTGCACCGATGCTTTGCCGTTCGACAACAGCGACAGCGCGTAGCCGTTCACGCTGCCGAATGTCGCCCGGCTGATCAAATCCTGCGTCGCAAGAAGATTCGGCTTCACCCATGCGGCAAGGCTCAACGCCGTCGTCGCGTTCAGATTCACCTGATCGGAGACGACGGCGTGGGTGGAGCCGTTGAAGTTCATCGCGAACCCGCCCGCGACGGGAACCCAGGCCGGGCTGCCACTGATCGTGCCGTGGTTGCCCCAGCCCGACATGTCGCGGATCTGTGAGCCGCTGCCTTCATCCATCTTCCAGAGGCCCACGCGCCCGGGATCCGTCGTGATGAGCAGTCCGTTAGTGCCGCCGTTTGCCGCGAGCATGACGAGTCGTCCCGACCAGCGATCTTTGGTGCTCGTCGGATCGTTCAGCGTTCCGGAAAGCGCGAGTTGACCGGCGCCGAAGTTGATCGGCCACACGGGAGACTCGTGGTGGACGATTCCGCCAGAGCCGCTGATGAAGACTTGTAGAGTCTGCTTGTCCTCGTTCAACACGATAGTCGGTCGTGTGCCGCTGCTGCTGACCGGATAGAGGTTGTCCCACGTCCCACCTCCACCGGACTGTGGATGGCGAACGAGCAGGTAAATCAGCGGAACGGACGCCGACTCGTGACCGGCCTTGACCACAGCGTACAGCGTTCCATCGGCGCCGACGGCCAGGTTGATGTGGTCGTCGGACATGTGCTGATTCAGGTGCCCAGCCAGTCCCGGCGTTTCGTCGGCAAGCCATACCGTGGGATCGGTCCCGTCCACGTGAACTCTGAAGCCCCAGCGCTCGTTGGGGAAGTTCGACCAGAACACACCAATCGTGTTGTTGGGCAGGGCTACGACAGCATTGATGTCGCCGCCGTCGGTGTCGGTTGCCAGATCGATAGGGCCGGTAAATGAGGAATACGGGAAGTCGCTGTAATAGACCTCCACGAATGTGCTGTTGTCTGTAGCCAGCCACATGCGGCCGGTGGAGTCGACGTCGATGGTGCCGGTCTCTCCTACGAATACTGATGTCGGCGTTGGACGAGCGGACCAGTGTTGATAGGTGTTGGAAGCCGCAACGTACTCGATAGACACCAATTGCGATGAGGAGGGGCCGGCAACGAGCACATGCGTGATGTTGCCGATGGCCTTCGCGTCGGCCTTGCCCCTGAGCGACGTCAGCTGAAGAACGGGCGTCCAGGTGTTGTTGGCCTCGAGCCGGAACAGCCACGTGCCGGACGGACTCACAGTAGTGGTCGGTAGTGCGGCCCACCACGTGTGTCCGTTAAACCAGACCTTGGACTGCGGTTTCTCTCCGGTGGTGTCCGAAGTCGAAATGCTTGGAAGCGTCGTCCACATTTCCTGCGCATGCGCAACCTGGCCCCCTCCCAGCAGCCAGATGGCTGCGGAGAGCAAACAGGTGTGGACGACGAGAACCAGACGAGCCGTCAGCGGAGCGCGTGAGCCGCGCGCCGGACCAGGCCCCACGGGGCGCAATGCGAGCATGGTCGGCGAAGTGCAACTCGTGTGCCCCGTGTGTCATGCGTTTCGGCCCGTTATTTGGGGTGTTTCGGCCCGAAACTCATCTCGATTGCGACCTTTTGTCGGCTGTGCAAACTGGCAGCAGACAAAAGACAATCTGCCGGCTACTCGAACGGCAACGCTGGTATCTCGACCAGCATCCGGTCGATGCTCTTGAGCAGCAGCTCGACCGTCTCATCGTCGGCCGATTCCGGGAGCGATTCGCCGGTAGTCCAGTCAGGTCGCTCAAAGTCGCGCGCGGCAAGAGTCGAGCTCCTGTGGTGCGCCGGTGCTGTCTGCAGCCCGGCTTCAGCGGAGGGACCGTCTCCGCGGTGATAGGCCTGCAGCACACCTTCGAGGTCCGCCAACTGGCGCTGCAGCGACGCATTCTGTAACTGCAGCACCCGGTAGTCGGCAGCGACGCTGTCCAGGATGGCACGTACCTCATCCCGATCGAAGCCGCGTAACGTGGTTCGGAAATGTGTCTGTGAGAGCTCGGCGACGTTCAGTCTGTCCCACGGCTCCTCGGAACGGGTCAGGCGCTGGATCTGCGTCGGCGCTACTGGCATGACTGGACCTCCTCGCCGTCCACCGGAGCTGTCGAGTCCGGAACGGACGTAGTCGGTGCCGAACAAAGAACGATCCATGCCAATGAAGTTCTAAGGGGAATCGGGGTACGAGGTACCGAAAGTCGATCAAATGGTGACGAAAGTCCCCGCGGCTGACGACAATGGCGGTCGGCGGGTGACTTTGGTGACGCCTTGGGAAATGCCTTGCACGGCACTATACCTTGCATAACAAGATATATTGCGCTACCATGTCGTTGTGCCCAAGCCCATCGAGCCGGCTGACGAAAAACGAAGCATCGAGCGAGAGCTCAAGCGGGGGTCGCTCGAGTTGATCGTGCTTCACCTGCTCGAATCAGGTGAGGCGTACGGATACGAAATCGTTTCGAAGCTGACGGCGGAAACCAATGGGGCGCTCGAAGTGACCGACGGCACGCTCTATCCCGTGCTGTACCGGCTCGAAAGGGCCAACTTCGTCAGCGTGCGGTGGGAGACGCCAGACCGCGGCGTGCCGCGCAAGTACTACCGGCTGACGGAAGCGGGCCGCCACGAGCTCGAGCGCCTCACGCACGAGTGGACCACGTTTGCGAAAGCGATGACCAGGCTGCTTCGACAGAACTAGGAGGATTGAAGTGACGACTGCAGACGATTACGTCAACAGGGTTCTCGACATGATGCCCATGGGGATGCCGTCGCGCGCGCAGATTGCCGCTGAGTTGCGCAGCCATATCGCCGAGCGGCTGGCTCGCGGCCATTCGCTCGATGACGTCCTCGGCAAGCTCGGCGATCCCGCGACGCTGGCGGGCTCGTACCTCGCAGCCGAGCCGCTGGTCAGCGCGCCGTTCGGCGAACGCGTTGCCGCCAAGCTCATCGACTTCCTGTGCGTGTTCATCGCGGTCATTCCGGTCTCCTGGTTGTTGTCGCGGATGGCGCACCCGAATTTTGTGCCGGTGCTCTTGATCTGCCTCATCTTCATTGGCGGCAGCGTCTCGTTTGGCGTGTACACCATGGTTGCCGAGCACCGTCGCGGGGCGACCATCGGAAAGCGGATTCGCGGCCTTCGAGTGGTCACCGAAAGCGGCGTCCGCATCAGCGGGGGACAGGCAGTCGTCCGGCAGCTCCCGATGTTTCTGCAGATGTACTGGATCGATGTGCTGTTTGCGCTCTTTACCGAAAGAAGCCAGCGCGCGTTCGAGTTGTTGTCGAAAACCCGTGTCGTGCGGTAGGCGGCAGGGTGCCTCGCGCGATCCCATGACCGCCGCCAGTACGAGCCCGATGACGATTGCGATCTTGAGTGTGATGTTGCTCACGCGAGACCTCCTGTCCCGGCGAGCAACCCCGCATTGCGCAGGATGTTCACGACCCTGCGGCGCATCGGGCGCAGGAGTGCGGATGTTGCAATCCGCCTGACGTCGACGACGAAATCGACCGACGCATCGACGAGTCTTCGAGTTCGCCGGTGGTCAGGGGAGTCGTCGTAGACGAAAAAGAGCACGATGCCCATGTGCAGGGTCCACAGCAGCGTGGGTGCCGCGTCGCGTACATCGTCGGGCAGCCGCTCTCCGTCGATCGCTTCTTCGAAGACAGCGATGCTGAGCTGGCGCTGATCGCGCGTGGCCGGGCCAAACCAGGAGAGCTCGTGGCGCGGATCGCCGCCATAGCGAAAGAGGGCGCGCAGCAAGCCGCGGTCGTGCTCCATGATGTCGATCTTCGTATGCAGGGCGGTGCGCAGTCGGGCACCCAGGTCGCTGCTGCCGGCAAAGGCAGCGCGCGATCGGCTGAGATGCTCCTGTTGCACGTAGTCGTAGTAGGCCGAGACGATGGATTCCTTGCTCTTGAAGTAGTAGTAGGCTGCACCGAGAGACAGGCCGGCGCGGCCGGCGATGTCGCGGATGGTGGTCTCCTCGAAGCCGCGCTCGCGAAACAGCTCGAGCGCCGTCGCAAGAATCTGTCGGCGGGTCTCCTCACTCGTTGCACGCCGGGGAATGGCGCGCGCGCCTGCGTCTTTGAACATGTTCAAAGAGTAGGAGTCCTCCCTCAACCCGTCAAGCAATTTTTTGAACGTGTTCAAAAATGGGAAATCACGAGTAAAATCGACCACCAAAATGCAGAAGGGGGTTCGAATGGGTGTCAGACGATGGCTGATGGCGGCGCTGGTGTTCGCGGCTGCCCTGCAGATGGGCAGCGGCGTCTTTGCGCGTCAGGCCACCGGCGCGAGCGCGCTGGAACAAGCCTTCAAGACACCGCCCGACGACAGCCGCATCATGATGCGGTGGTGGTGGTTCGGGCCCTCAGTTACCCGCGAGCAGATCGAGCAAGAAATGCGCCGCATGAAAGAAGGCGGCATCGGCGGATTCGAGATCGCGACGGTCTATCCCATGGCCGTGGACGATCCAGCGCGGGGCATCCGCAACTACCGGTATCTATCGCCAGAGTATCTCGACCTCATCGGTTTTACGGCACGGAAAGCGCGCGAGCTCGGGATGCGCATGGACGTCACGCTTGGAAGCGGCTGGTCGTTTGGCGGCCCGCATATCACTTCCGAACTGGCGTCTGCGCGTCTGCGATCGGACCGGCGCGAGATCGCCCCCGACGTAAGGCACCTGGCGCGTCCCGCCCCGTACGAACACGAGCAGCTGATCGCCGCCTTCGTGGGGCGCGGCGCTGTGCGCGAAGTGGATGCGGGCAGCTTTCAGCCGCTTGATGTTTCCGGGAGGGGCCCCATTCAAGTCCCCGCGGGCCCCGGCCCCCGCACCGTCCTTTTCTATTTCGCCGGCCGGACCGGGCAGGTTGTCAAGCGGCCGGCGCTTGGCGCCGAAGGGTATGTGCTCGATCACTATTCGCGCGCCGCGATCGAGACGCACCTGCGCGAAGTAGGCGACAAGCTCGTCGCGGCGGCAGGACCTGGAGGGATCCACTCGATCTTCTGCGACAGCCTCGAGGTGTACGACGCGGACTGGACGCCCGACATGCTCGCGGAATTTCAGAAGCGGCGCGGCTACGACTTGCGTCCGCTGCTGCCCATGCTCGAATACGACACCGGAGAGCGGTCGCGCACGGTTCGCCGCGACGCGGGGCAAACACTCACCGAGTTGTACGAAGAACGCTTTCTGGTTCCGATTCGCGACTGGTCGCGCAAGAACAACGTGCGCTTCCGCATCCAGGGCTACGGCACGCCTCCGGCGGCGTTGTCGAGCTTCCGCTTCGCCGATCTCTTCGACGGCGAAGGGTTCGAATGGCGCATGCTGTCGCGGGCGCGATGGGCGGCCTCAGCCGCTCATCTCTTCGGGCGGCCGGTGGCCGCCTCCGAGACCTGGACGTGGATCCACTCGCCGGCGTTTCGCGCCACACCGCTCGACATCAAGGGCGAAGCCGATCAGCACTTTCTTTCCGGGATCAATCAGCTGATCGGACACGGATGGCCGGCATCGCCGCCGCAGGCAGGCACACCGGGCTGGCCGTTCTATGCGGCCGGTGTGTTCACGGACAAGAATCCCTGGTGGCCGGTGATGCCCGACCTGTCCGCCTATCTCCAGCGCGTGAGTTTTCTGCTCCGTCAGGGCACACCGGTCGCCGACATTGCGGTCTATGCGCCGATGGGCGATGCCCGCGCGGCCATGCGGCCGGGGACCGGCGCATACCTGAATCTGTGGGCGGCTGTGAACGGCGCCTTACCGCCGTCGCTGGTGCCTACGATTCTCGATAGTGGATACAGCTTCGACGTCTTCGACGACGCTACGCTGAACGAAGCCCGGAGCCGCGGCTACAAGGCGATCGTCCTGCCAGGTGTCCGCTGGATGCCGGACGCGACCAGGCAATGGCTGACCGGCTATGTTCGCGATGGCGGAAAGGTGATCGCCGTCGATCGGCTTCCCGACGGCGACTGGCCTTCCCTGCGGGCCGTACGTGCGGAAGATCTCCAGCGCGCGCTGCACGAGGCGGTTCCACCGGATGTGACGCTCACCCCCGCGGTGGGGGAGATTGGATTCGTGCACCGCGATCTCGGCGACGCGCAGGCCTATTTCCTGGCGAACACCACCAATCGTTCGCAGCAGGTGACCGCGCGTTTTCGCGGCGCGACGGCCAATGCCGAGCTTTGGGATCCCATGACCGGGATGGTCGAACGAATCGGCGCACCTTCAGGAGCCGTCCCGCTCGAGCTCGAGCCGTACGCCTCGCGCATTGTGGTGTTTCGTTCGGCTGCGGGATCGGCGCCCGTGCACTCGACGCGTGCACAGATTGCGAGCGAGGCATTGCTTTCGGGATGGAGCGCCACGATGGGGGGAACCGGGACGAGCGATGTGATGCTGCCGCATTCCTGGGCGCAGGCTTCGGCGACGAGGTATTTCTCGGGCACGGGCACCTACCGGCGCAGTTGGGACGCGCCGCCTCAATTCCGCGCGGACGGTGTTCGCGTATATCTGGACTTCGGTCCGGCGTCTTCGGTCAATCGCGAAGCGCTCGCGGATGGCACGATGCGGGGCAACTCGTTTGCGGCGGTGGTTGCGGCGCCCATCAGGGACGCCGCCACGGTCTTCGTGAACGATCGGCGCGTAGGAGCGCTGTGGGCGCCGCCGTATCGCATCGAGATTACGCCGTACCTGCGGAGCGGTTCGAACGAAATCCGCCTCGAGGTCTACAACACGGCGATCAACATGCTCGCAGAAGGTGAGCGAGTGCCTGATGTCCGTGCGGTGAACGAGCAGTTCGGGCAGCGGTTCAGGCTCCAGGACATGGACGCGTTCACGCCGCTGCCCTCAGGCGTACTGAGCGTTCCGAGGGTTGTCGCGGAGCGCTGAAAACAAAACAGGAGACTAGGAGTTCAGGAGAATTACGAAAGAATCTCCTAACCTCCTGATCTCCTGTTAGATGTTTCTGCCCGGCGCGCGGCTACTTGGACTTCGTTGCGCTCCAGCTCTGCGTCTTTCCGGCGCTGGTCGCCGTGCCTTCCATACGATCACCGGTGACGTTGCCCTTGTATTCGGTGTCGCCGGCTTTGAAGGTGATCTGTTCGCCGTTGAGGCGGCCCGAGACTGCTGTTGCGCCGAGCGTGCCAGACACTTTCTGAAAATCCTGCGTCAGGGTGAGATCGCCGCTGCCCATGCGCCACGTGCCGGCCACGCGAGCGGGCACGATGTTCAGCATCGACGTGCACCAGCTTGTGCAGGTTCCTTCGATGGTTTCCGATGCGTCTGCGTCCCAGCCCGTCACATTGAACGTGTTGTTGACGATGCGCGTACCGGGCTTCAGCGTGAGGAACTTCGGCGCCAGTTTGTCGAGATTGCTCGGCAGAAGAAACAGCGCGAGCACAGTGGCCTTGGAAATGTCCGCTTCGAACATATCCCCCTCGACGAACGTCGCGCGATCGGCCACTCCCGCTTCCTTCGCGCGGCGGCGTGAGAGTGCGACCATGTCGGGGTTGAACTCGAATCCGATGGCCCGCGCGCCCCGCTTGGCGGCAGCGATCACGTTACGGCCATCGCCAGAGCCCAGATCGATGACGAAGTCCTGCGGTGTGACCTTCGCCATATCGAGCATCTTCTCGACCAGCTCCTGAGGCGTCGGCACCCAGACGACATCCTTGCCCGCCTGGCCTGGCGTCGGTTCGTAGGCTTTTTCCTGAGCCGAGGCATTTGCGGCCGCGACAAACATCACGAGCAGGAGCAATGCGATCGGGCGGAAGCCGTTTTGTGGTGTGTGCATCATAAGAAACGAAATGATACCGGTACTCTTAAATCATCTCCAATGGAATCTTGCGCGTAGGTGGAGGAAAGGCCTCGTCGAGTTCGGCGAGGTCTTCCGGCGCGAGCTGAACGCTGAGAGCGCCAAGATTCTCACGCACGTGCTCGATGTTCCCCGCCTTCGGGATCATCATGATTCCCGGATGGCGGACGACCCACGCGAGCGCGACTTGCGACGGTGTCGCACCCAGCCGTGCGGCAATTGCGCCAAGCACGGTGTGTGTGGCCAGCGCGCCCTGCTCGAGCGGCGAGTACGCCATGATCGGAATGCCGCGCGCTTTGCACCACGATAGCAGGTCGTATTCGATGCCGCGCCGCAGCAGGTTGTAGAGCACCTGGTTGACCGCGCAGGACGAGCCCGTCTGCACGCGCTGGGCGGCCAGCTCCTCCATGTCATCGACGTCGAGATTGCTGACGCCCCAGTGCCGGATCTTTCCATCACGTTTCAGCGTGGCGAAGGCGTCGATGGTTTCCTCGAGCGGGACACGCCCGCGCCAGTGCAGCAAGTACAGATCCAGGCGATCGGTCTTGAGCCGCCGGAGGCTGGCCTCGCAGGCGGCGATGGTGCCTCGACGGGTCGCATGCTGCGGCAGGACCTTGCTGACGAGAAAGACGTGATTGCGCCGGGCGCCCAGCGCCTCTGCGACGAGCTCTTCGGCGGCGCCGTCGCCGTACATCTCCGCCGTGTCGACGACCGTCATGCCCAGCTCGACGGCCATCTGAAGCGCGGCAATCTCCTCCCGCCGTTTCTGGCGGCGCTCCCCCATATTCCAGGTGCCGATGCCGAGAACCGGAATCCGTTCTCCGCCAGGCAACAGGATTGTGCGAATCCCGGTATCTGCCGTGTCCATTGGCCCTCCCCGCTCTAAAGTCCTTTATAATCCGCCCATGAAGCTTTGCCGTCTATCTGTCGCATTTATCGCACTTGCCATGGCTGTCCTGGCGGCCTGCGAGCGCCGATCGGAAACCACGCAACAGAGCACCACAGGCGACGTACTGGTCGGCATGTACGGTTCGCTGACGGGCGACGGTGCCTCCTTCGGGCAGTCGTCGGTGGAAGGCTCGCAGCTGGCCGTCGAAGAAATCAACAACGCCGGCGGCGTGCTCGGCGGACGGAAGATCCGGCTGCTCGTCGAAGACGATCAGAGCAAGCCGGAAGAGGCGTCGAACGCCGTGACCAAGCTGATCACACAGGACAAGGTCGTGGCCGTCCTGGGCGAAGTTGCGAGCCGCCGCACACTGGCCGCGGCACCGGTCGCGCAGAAATATCAGATTCCGATGATTACGCCCGCATCGACGAACGAGCGCGTCACGCAGGTCGGCGACTATATTTTCCGCGTCTGCTTCATCGACCCCTTTCAGGGCGAAGTCCTCGCCAAGTTCGCGTACAACGATTTGAAGGCTCGCAAAGTCGCGGTGCTGAAAGACATCCAGCAGGACTACTCAGTCGGCCTCACCGACTCGATTCAAAAGACATTCACGAGCCTCGGCGGGCAGGTGCTCGCTCCGGTGAGCTACAGCTCGGGCGATGCCGACTTCCGCGCCATCCTCACGCAGGTTCGCGCGCAGAAGCCGGACGCGATCTTCGCAACCGGGTACTATCCGGAAGCCGCCATCATCGTGCGCCAGGCGCGCGAGCTCGGCATGACGATGCCGATACTCGGCGGCGACGGTTGGGTAGGCGATGCGCTGAAAAACGGACGCGAGGCGCTGAAAAACACCTTCATCTCGAACCACTACTCGGGCGAGAACCCGGATCCCGTCGTCCAGAATTTCAGGAAGGCGTATCGGGCGAAGTTCAATCGCGAGCCCGATTCCATCGCAGCGCTCGGCTACGACGCCGCCAAGGTGCTGGCCGACGCCCTTAATCGCGCAGGTACGACGGACGGCCCGAAGGTGCGCGACGCCATTGCGGCGGCGGACGTGCCGGGCGTCACGGGCAGGCTCAGAATGAACCCGAGCCGCGACGTGGTGAAGCCGGCTGTCATCGAGGAGCTGCAGTTCGTCAACGGGGATGTGAAGTATGTCTACAGGACAACCATCAACCCGAATTAGTGGACACCTTCCTCCAACAGTTCATTAACGGTCTCTCGCTCGGCGCCATCTACGCACTCATCGCGCTCGGGTACACGATGGTGTACGGCGTGCTGCGCCTCATCAATTTCGCGCACGGTGACGTTTACATGCTCGGAGCCTTCGCAGGCTTTTACCTCGCCAACGCCATGAACATGGACGCGAACCCGTCGATTCTCGGGGCGGTCGTCGTGACGATGGGTGCCATGGCCATCTGTGCGGCGATCGGGATTCTGATCGAGCGGCTGGCCTATCGCCCGGTCCGTCACCACTCGAGGCTGACGTCTCTCATCACCGCCATCGGCGTGTCCCTGCTGCTCGAATACGGCGGACAAGTCGTGTTCGGTGCGACGCCGCGGTTCTTCCCGCAGATGATTCGCTCCGAGACGTATTCGCTGGGCGGCGTGCAGATCACCAATCAGAGCCTGATGATCATCGTCGTGGCGGTTATCCTCATGTTCGGCCTCGAGTTCATCGTTCACCGGACGAAGATTGGCAAGGCGATGCGCGCCGTGTCGTTCAACCTGCCTGTGGCGCGGCTGATGGGCATCAACACAGATCGCGTAATTGCGGTCACCTTCGCGCTGGGTTCGGCGCTGGCCGCGGTCGCGGGCGTGCTCGTGGCGCTGTCGATTCCGCGCATCGACCCGCTGATGGGCCTCATGACAGGTCTGAAGGCGTTTGTGGCGGCCGTGCTCGGCGGCATCGGCAACATTCCCGGCGCCATGCTTGGAGGGATGCTGATTGGCCTGATGGAAACGTGGATTTCCGCCACCGCATACTCCACCTATCGCGACGCGGTGGCGTTTGCCGTGCTCATCCTCATTCTGCTGTTCCGCCCCGCCGGTATCCTCGGGACGTCGGTCACCGAAAAGGTGTAGCGGCGCATGAGCCTGGCCAGAAAGCTCGCCGTCATCGCAGGCACAGTGGCCGCGCTCGTTGTGCTCAACCACGTGTTCGAGTACGGGTTCGGCGACTTTCAGATCAATCCGTACTACGCGCGCATCATCAACCTCATCGGCATCAACATCACGCTTGCGGTCAGCCTCAACCTGATTAACGGCTTTGCCGGGCAGTTCTCGATCGGGCACGCCGGCTTCATGGCCGTCGGAGGCTATACGGCCACCTACCTGACCGTGTATCACGGCCGCCAAATTGCGGCCCTATTCGGCAGCACGCCCACCGAGCCGCTTGGCGGATCGATCGTCATCATCCCGAGCCTGCTCGCCGGTGCCACGGCTGCGGCACTGGCGGGATTACTGGTCGGCATCCCGTCGCTGCGACTCAAAGGCGATTACCTCGCCATCGTCACGCTGGGATTCAGCGAGATCATTCGTGTGATCATCCTCAACATCCCCGCCGTCGGCGGCGCCACAGGGTTCACCGACGCGATTCCGATCACGAACACCTTCTGGATCTTCGCAATGGCGATTCTGACGATCGTGATCACGCGCAACATCGCGCATTCCACGTTCGGCCGGGTGCTGTTTGCGATTCGCAGCGACGAGATTGCAGCCGAGGCCATGGGCATCAACACGACGCGCTACAAGGTGATGGCCTTCGTCATCAGCGCGGCGCTCGCCGGCGTGGCGGGGGGACTGTCGGGACAGCTCTTCGCCAATCCGCTGAACCCGCAGAATCTCAATTTCGTGAAATCGATTGAAGTGATCGTGATGATTGTGCTCGGCGGTATCGGCTCGATTACGGGGGCGGTGCTCGGGGCGTCGATTCTCACCGTTCTGCCCGAGGCGTTGCGGGGATTCGACCAGCAGTTCCCGGGCCTGCGCATGGTGTTGTACGCGCTGCTTCTGATTCTGCTCATGATCTTCCGGCCGCAGGGCCTGCTCGGACGGCGAGAGTTCTCCTGGGCCTGGCTTCGTCCCGTGAAGAGGAGGGCGGTGCTTGAGTAATCCGCCCGTCCTCGTCGTGCGCGACGTGACCATGCGGTTTGGCGGCCTGACAGCCGTGAAGTCGCTGGAGATGACGGTGCCCCGACAGGCCCTCTACGGCCTCATCGGGCCGAACGGCGCCGGCAAGACGACCGTGTTCAACGTGTTGACCGGGGTCTACTGCCCGACCGAAGGGCAAATCGAATTCGACGGCACGCGCATCGAGGCGAAGAAGCCCTACGAGATTACGAAGCTGGGGGCCGCGCGAACGTTTCAGAATATCCGCCTGTTTGCCGACATGAGCGTCATCCAGAACGTGATGACCGCGCACCATCTGCGCACACGCCAGACCCTGCCGGATGCCGTGCTGGGCACGGGCAGGCACCGCAGAGAAGAGAAGGACATGCACGACCGCGCGATGGCGCTGCTCGAGATCTTCAATCTCGAGAAATTTGCCGACGAGCCGGCGACGAGCCTGCCGTACGGCAGCCAGCGCCGGCTCGAAATCGCCCGCGCGCTCGCGACCGAGCCCAAGCTGCTTCTGCTCGACGAGCCCGCCGCAGGCATGAATCCTCAGGAATCGCTCGATCTCATGCGCCTGATCCGCTGGCTGCGCGACGAAATGAAGCTCACGATTCTGCTCGTCGAGCACAATATGAAGGTCGTGATGGGCATCTGCGAGACGATTCAGGTGATCGACTATGGCGAAGAAATCGCCATCGGCACACCTGCCGAGATTCAGAAGAACCCGAAAGTCATCGAGGCGTACCTTGGCGGCGGCTGACGGGCAGATGCTCTCGCTCGAGAAGGTGAACGTGTTCTACGGCGCGATTCACGCGCTGCGGGACGTCTCGCTCACCGTGCGGGCCGGCGAAGTCGTGACGCTGCTCGGCGCGAACGGCGCCGGGAAATCGACCACGCTCCGGGCGATTACGGGTCTGCTGGCGCCGGAGAGTGGCCGCATCGTGTTCGACGGAAC
Source organism: Vicinamibacterales bacterium (assembly GCA_963782595.1). Taxonomy (GTDB): domain Bacteria; phylum Acidobacteriota; class Vicinamibacteria; order Vicinamibacterales; family JAMQPK01; genus JAMQPK01. The sequence continues at coordinate 665,165 of CAWAKJ010000002.1, forward strand.
CGACATCACGGGCTCCGCGGCGCACAGGCTCGTGGCGCGGGGCATGTCGATGTCTCCGGAAGGGCGCGGCGTGTTTGCCAACCTGACCGTCCTCGAGAATCTTGAAATGGGGGCGTACCTGACGAAGGACAAGGCGGTCGTGAAGCGCAATCTCGAGCGCGGGTTCACGCTGTTCCCGCGGTTGAAGGAACGCGTGAAGCAGCGCGCCGGCACCCTCTCGGGGGGAGAACAGCAGATGCTGGCGATGGCGCGTGCACTGATGTCGCAGCCCAAGCTGCTGCTCCTTGACGAGCCCTCGCTCGGACTTGCGCCGCTCGTGTGTCACACCATCTTCAGCACCATCGACGAGATCAAAGCGGAAGGCACGACCGTCCTGCTGGTCGAACAGAACGCCAGCGCTGCGCTGAAGCACTCCGACCGCGGTTACGTCCTCGAAACCGGGGCCGTCATTTTCGAAGGCAGCGCGACTGAGATTGCCAACAACCCGCGCGTGCGCGAGGCCTACCTGGGCGAGTAATTGCGATAAGCGGAGAGGGCGCACACACTGAGCCGTCATGGCAGAGGGCAGAGGGATGATGGCAGAGAGCTGTTCTGAATTGCCATCTGCCATGTGCCATCTGCCCTGACTGCGCCTACGCGACCCTACAGCTGCTTCAGCTGCCGGCGGTGCTTGATGACCTCGAACAGCATCGGCAGGATCGACACGATGACGATGCCGATCGTCACGAGTGTGAAATTTTCCTTGATGATCGGCACGTTGCCGAACAGGAAGCCCGCCCCCATGCAGATCGTGACCCAGCCGATGCCACCCGTAATGTTGTAGAACAGAAATGAGCCCGCGTTCATTTCGGCCGCGCCGGCCACAAACGGGAGGAACGTGCGGACGATGGGCACGAATCGGGCAAGGATGACGGCCTTGCCGCCGTGCAGTTCGAAGAACTCGTGGGCGCGCTTGATATGCAGAGGGTTGATCAACCGATGCGAAAACGCCGGACCGCCACCGAGGCCGAGTAGCCGTGGACCGATCCGGCGCCCGATCGAGTAGTTCACCCCGTCGCCGAGAATCGCCGCGCCAATCAGGAGGACGTAACAGATCCAGGGGTTCAGCACGCCCGTCGCGCTGAGGGCGCCCACCGCGAACAGCAGCGAATCCCCAGGCAGGAATGGCGTGACCACCAGCCCGGTCTCCGCAAACACGATCGCGAACAAAAATCCGTAGACCCACGCGCCGTACTGCTGAACGAATTCGAGCAGGTGCCTGTCGAAATGGATGACGAAATCGATGAGATGCGACATGCGCGGGCGGTTTACTTCCCGGTCGGCGGGTCGATATCGCGGATGATGAACAACTTCTCTCCCGGACTCATGAGACCTAACTCGCGCCTCGCGATCTCTTCGATCGCCGCGGGATCTTCCCGCAGCCGGCGTGCCTCCTCGCGGAGCGCGGCGTTTTCGGACCGGAGCCTCGCCAGGTCGGCCGTGAGATCATCATACTGTTTGCGGGCCCGGATTGTTGCGACGAGTCCCTGATCGCCGACCAGCGCGTCGACGACGAGGACGCACACGACGAAGAAAAACAGCGCGGCGAAAATCCGCCGCCAGCGGCGCTGTGCCTGCTGAATGGCCGGGGTGGGGAGGGGTCGAGTGGGCATTCGTCTGTAGTAAAGTCGCGTCCTTGTAGGTTAGTTAGTACCTTATTTTCGTCGAAAGTACAAGCAGGAAACAGGGGAACGAGGATGGAAAGCGATTGCGTGGTCGTATGGACGACTCTTGCGAGCACGGCCGACGCCCGCCGGCTTGCATCAATTCTTGTCACCGAACGGCTGGCCGCCTGCGTCAACGTGCTCCCCGAGATGGAATCGACATACCGTTGGAAGGACGCGGTGGAGGTCGACCGCGAGCGGCAACTCATCATGAAGACGACAGCGCGCCGCGTGGCCGCGCTGCAGGCACGCCTTCACGAGCTGCACGACTACGACGTGCCTGAATTCATTGTCCTGCCGGTCGTCGGCGGCAGCGACGAGTATTTGAGCTGGATTCGAGAATCGACAGCCGGGTGAGATCCATTCGCGCCATTCCCGCTCTGTGGGTTGCCGCAATCGCGCTCAAGGTACTGGTCTGGCTGGCCCCGGCCGACCAGGTCGCGCTCGATCGTGCGGTCAATCTGACGCTCATAGCGCTTGCAGCCTTCACCACGTTTCGGCTTGTCCGCCTCACGCGCTCGGGAATCTTGTGGCGCGTCAGTCGGAAGCTGGTCCTCTCTTACATCCTGGTCGGTGCCGTCCCGATCCTGCTGCTCGTGACGTTTTCGGCGCTCGCGTTCCTCCTCATGTTCTTCGACATCGGATCGTACCTGGTCCGCGACCGGTTCGATGAGATTGTCGAGCAGGCGAGAGTGTTCGGCAGGACGACGCTGTTCGAGATCGAACGGGCCGAACCGGCCGCGCGCGCGACCATCATCGAGCGGCGGCAGCTGGCTATTTCTGCGCGGTATCCGCACGCGTCGCTCAGCCTGGCCTCTCCGGACGAGCTGCCGAAGTGGCTGGCCGGTAAGAGCTTCTCGGGGTTGGTCGAGAACGGCGAGGCCGCTCGAGCCGTCGTGTTTTCCGACGGCCCCGCGCCGCGCCACGCCGTCGTCGTCGATCTTCCTGTCGCGGGCGCGTTGAGGGACGGCGAGCTGGAAGCGTCGGGAATCAGGCTCGGTGAGGAGCGGACTCGATCGATCTTCAACACCGTGACCTACTTGACGTATGTCGATTGGAAAACGGGCGCGGCCGAACGTACGCCGCCGGTGACGATGAGCGTCGATGTGTCGACGCTCTACAACTGGCTCGGCAGCTCTCGCGAAGGCGCGAATGCCGGGTTTCACCGCACACTCCTGGCGATGCTGGTCGGCATTGGCGCGTTGCTCCTGGTCATCGAGGTCATTGCCCTGGCCAACGGGCTCGCACTCGCGAGGACGATCACGTCGTCGGTTGACGAGTTGTTCGGCGGAACCGAGCGGGTGAAAAGCGGAGATTTCGAACGTCGAATCGCGGTCCGTTCGGACGATCAACTCGGTACGCTGGCGGCGTCGTTCAATGACATGACCGGGCGCATCCAGCATCTGCTGGCCGAACAGGACGAGAAGCGGCGGCTCGAGCAGGAACTGCGGATCGCGCGCGACATCCAGATGTCGCTGCTGCCCCAGGGGACCCTGAAGGCGCCCGGCATCTCGGTGGCCGCACTCTGCGCGCCCGCGAGAGAGGTGGGCGGCGACTACTATGACTTCCTGCCGCTTGCTGACGGGCGCGTCGGCCTGATCATTGCTGACGTGTCAGGTAAGGGTACGTCCGCGGCGCTGTACATGGCAGAGTTGAAGGGATTGATGCTGTCGCTCAGTCGCATTCACACGTCTCCGCGCGCGCTCCTCATCGAAGCGAACAGGATACTTGCGCCACATCTCGACAGCCGGAGCTTCATCACGATGACGTATGCCGTTGTGGACGCCGCGGCGGGCACCCTCACCTGCGCCCGCGCGGGTCACACGCCGTTCATCAGAATTCAGGCCGAGGCGCCGGCCGGCCGTCGCGCCGAAGTGATGGCGCCTGACGGCATGGTACTGGGCCTCAATCTCGATAGCGGCGTTCGGTTCGAGCGTTGCCTGCAGGAACTGACGCTGCCGGTTGCGCGTGGCGATCTCATTTTCTTCTTCACCGACGGAATCAGCGAAGCGATGAACGAGCGCGGAGACTGCTTCGGCGACGAGCGGTTGAGCGCCGTTCTCGAAGCCATGGCGGACGAGCCGCCCGAGGCGATTCGCGACGGCGTGACCAAAGCCATCAGCGCGTTTGTGCAGGGACAGCCGCAGCACGATGACATTACGATGGTGATCCTGAAGATCGATCAACCAGCCGCGATCGCCGCGATCGGAGCGGGGCGAGGGGCCCCCGCGACAAATGAATGAGCTGACGGTCGTGTTCACCAGTGCGTCCGACATCGAAAGCCGCGTGGTTCGCGGCCTGCTCGAGAGTCATGGGATTGCGTCGCTGGTGTCCTCAGGCGCGCCGCAATCGATTTTTCCGGTGGGCGTCGGGGGCATCGCCGAAGTCAGGATTGCGGTGCGGCGCGAAGACGCCGACGAAGCGCGGCGCGTCATCGACAGCCATCGGGTCGACCAGACGGGCAGCCGAGTGATTCTGCTACGTGGCGAAATCTCGGCGCTCGAGCGGCGCGCGGGGTACACCTTCCGCGACCCGGGACTGCTCGAGCACGCGCTCACGCACACGTCTCGCGCTAACGAGGATGTCAGCGGCGGCGTCTTCGACAACGAGTCGCTGGAGTTTCTGGGCGATGCGGTACTCGGCTTTGCCATCGCCGACCTGCTGTTCCGCCGTTTCCCGGACCGGGACGAAGGCTGGAAGTCGAAGATGAAAGCCGCGCTCGTCTCCACCGCTTCGCTGGCCAGGCTTGGCGAACGCCTGGAGCTGGGCGAGCACCTGCTGCTCGGCCGGGGAGAGGAGAAGACCGGCGGCCGCCGCAAGCAGGCGCTGGTGGCCGACGGCTACGAGGCCCTGATTGCGGCGATTTATCTCGACGGCGGCATCGAACAGGCGACGGCGTTCATCGCCCGGCAGTTCGAGGATCTCATCAACGAGGCGCGGATGCCGGCCGCCGCGTTTCACGATTTCAAATCGGCGCTGCAGGAGCGTGTACAGTCAGCCGGCGGTCCGCTGCCTGAATACACCGTGATCGGTGAAACCGGCCCCGATCATCACAAGACGTTTCAGGTGCGTGTGCGTGTGGGCGGAAAGCCGATGGCCGAAGCCGTAGGGCGCAGCAAGAAAGAAGCAGAGCAGGAGGCGGCTCGGCTGGCGCTCGAGAATCTAAAATCTGAAATCTAGAATCTACAATCTGAAGCGCAGATTCTAGTTTCTAGATTCTAGATTCTAGTTTCTAGATTCAATCTATCTCAATAATGCCCCACGGCTTGCGGTCGTCATCGGTAAGCTCGCTCTCGCCGCCGCCAGCCACGACCATCGCGGGCTCGGGTTGCGGCAACCGGCTCAACGCATAGGACTGTACCTCGCGCGCGACGTCTTCATCGGACGGGCACGAGGGCCGGCAGTAGAGCCGCACCCAGACACGCAGCAGGGGATCGGTGAAGCTGTAGCGCTTGCGCTGCGACACGATCAGGTCCACGTCTTCGAGCCAGGACAAGTAATCCTTCGTCGATCCCGGCGTGCGCCTGAGGCGGTGCGCCACCTCGGTGAGCGTGAGCGGCTCTTCGTGCGCGAGGATTTCGAGGATGGCCTTCAACGCGCCGTATCCGCGCGCGCGATGCAGGCGCAGCTCGTAGCACGATGCGCACGTGGCGGCGAGACGGCCGTCCGGTGACAACAACGACGTGAGCGCGCTTACCGGATCGCCGACGCCCTGACTGTCGACCATCTGACTCAAGGCTTCGCCGATCGCGAGCGCATAGCCGACGCGACCATCCGAAAGCGTGTAGACCGCGCGCGCCAGCGCTTCGGCCGCCGCACCATCGCGCAGCATGGCGTGGCCGCCGTCGATCGACAGCATGAGGTCGCGAACTTCCGCCGAGGAGAGGGGCGGCACGTGGACGACCTCGAACCTCGCGGTGGCATCCCTCAGAAGTCTATGAGCCCGTGAGACATACCGCGTCGTCAGTACGAAGCGGTTCGGGCTGTTCGCGAGCGTTTTCAGCAGCTCGCGGAGCGCCGTTCGCAATCCGGGAAAACTTTCGAACGTGCGCAGTTCGAGGACTTCGTCGAGCAGGAATGTTGCCGGCTCGTTGCCGCCGCCGGTTCTCGTTTGATCGAGAAACGCAAGCGTGGCATCGAAGGCCTCGCGTGCAGACGCCGGCTCACTGCGAGTCGGTACCCGGAATGGCGACGCCTTGACGATGGCGTTGTAGAAACGCTCGGGCGTTGTCGCGGAGCGTTCGAGATCGATGTGCTGGCATTGCGTGCGGCCGAACCGCTCGCGCAGACGATAGAGCAGATGCGTGCGGCCCGTGCGGAAATCGCCGAGCAGCACCGGAATGCGCGATGGGGAGGCTTCGACTCCGGCGACAAGGCGCCGTTCGAGTGCAGGTCTGGACGCCGTCAAGGTTTCGTGTGTGGGCACGGATGAGTGAAGAGCGTTCGCGAAAGAAAGACAGACGTTAAGACCGCGCGCCTGAGTTGTCAATTTGAAAATAAAAAAAAAATTGTTTGACAAGTCGCACGCGACGTCGTGCGAAGTTCACGACGTGTCCACTTTTGTAATTCTCAGGGAAATTGCCTGACAATGTAGAATGTGTCCGCCATGAACATCGCAGTACTCGGCGCGCAGTGGGGAGACGAGGGCAAAGGCAAGGTCGTCGATCTGCTGACGCCGCACTTCGCCGTCGTTGCACGTTACCAGGGTGGACACAACGCCGGTCACACAGTGTACGTCGACAGCCGGAAGATCATTTTGCGGCTGCTGCCGTCGGGCATCCTGCACTCACACGTCACGTGCGCTATCGGTAACGGCGTCGTCGTCGATCCGCAGGCGCTGTTTACGGAAATCGACGAGCTCGGGCGGCTCGGCTACGACGTCAACAACCGCCTGCTCATCAGCGAACGCGCCCATCTGATCCTTCCGTATCATCGCGAGCTTGATCTGTTGTCCGAGGCGAGGCGTGGCGAGCGCAAGATCGGGACGACATCGCGCGGGATCGGGCCCGCCTACGAGGACAAGATCGGTCGCCGCGGCATCCGTGTGTGCGACCTCTTCGATCGCTCAGGCCTGGAGCAGGAGATCCGCGAGAACGTGCAGGCCCGCAACCGCCTGATCAAGGAATCGCAGCTCGACTGGCGGCCGTTGTTCGACCAGATGCTCGCGTACGGCGAGCGGATGAAGCCGTGGGTGACCGATGTCTCATTGTTTCTGGCCAAAACGAGCGCATCGGGGCAGCCGGTGCTCTTCGAGGGTGCCCAGGGGACGCTGCTCGACATCGATCACGGCACCTATCCGTTCGTGACGTCGTCGAATTCAACGATCGGTGGGGTGTGCACGGGACTCGGGGTCAGCCCGAAGATGATTAACGGCGTCTTAGGCGTCGTCAAAGCCTACGCGACGCGGGTGGGGGAAGGTCCGATGCCGACCGAGTTGCTAGGCGGGGCCGGCGACCGGCTTCGCGACAGCGGCAAAGAATTCGGTTCGGTCACCGGACGCCCGCGCCGGTGCGGCTGGTACGACGCCGTGGTCGCCCGCTACGCCGCGCGCATCAACGGCCTCGACAGCGTCGCGCTGACGAAGCTCGATGTGCTCGACGGCCTCGACGAGATCAAGGTGTGCACGGGATACAGCCACGGGGGTCACACCATTACCGAATGGCCGGCGGACTTGAACGTGCTGGCGAAGTGCGAACCGGTGTACGAGACGCTGCCAGGCTGGAGCCGGCCGAGCTCGGGAGCGACGCGCTACGAGGATCTGCCGCGCGAAGCGCAGCGATACGTCTCATTCCTCGAGGAAGTCAGCGGCGTGCCCGTGTCGATTGTGTCGACGGGATCGGGTCGCGGCGACACGATCATCAGGGAAAAATCTGCCGCGGCAGAGTGGTTCAGTGTCAGCGCCAGATAGACACGTGCTGTTTCGACGAAGTCTCGTGACGCTTGCAGAAGGCATCCACCGTTTTCGCATCGGCGTCCTTGAACTCGACGCCTGCCCGATAACGTGACACGCCCCCGGGAATCTCGAAAGACACCCACACGACGGAGCCGCCCAGTCGGACCACCCCGCGCTCGTCGGTTAGCGCCATCCGAATGATCTGCCCGGGCTTCAGCGCGGCTGGCGAAAGGATCTGTGCGCCTTCCGTGGAGAGGTCGATGAGTTCCGAGAGCATACCGTCGACGTGTGTCGCGGTCGCATCCGCCATTCGAAAGCGAATTGCACGGCGCGTCCCTCGGTAGTCGAGACTCGCTGCAGGAGGCGCGAGGGTATCGACAGCCACCGCGGTCTCGGTGGCGCCGGCGGCCGCCGACCGTGCAGGTGGCGTTCTGCGTGGCGACACACGCGCGTAGGTGCCGTCATGGGCCACGATTCGAACTTCGACGCGCGCGAGCGCCGGATCCATCTTGATGCGATTGATGAGCGCGGCGCCACGCGAAGTCGCGGCGAAGAGCCGTTCGAATGCCACCACGTGCGGGCGTCGCGACACGATCGCGTTGAACGCCTCGAGAGGCTCGCTATCGCTGAAGGTCAGGACCTCGCCGATCACGCCGGTGAACCGCCTGAGTGCATCGTGCAGTTGCCTCGCACCCACGACGATCGTGCAGGGCTCTGACATGAACGTCCAAGTTTACTGTAGAATTCGCGCGCAGTACCGCGTACCCGCGTACCGACAGACGACTTCCGACAAAAGCATGAAGCTCATAAAGTGCATCATTCGTCCAAACAAGGTCGAAGAAGTCCGTGAAGCTCTCGAGAAGGCCTCTGTGTCCGGCATGACGATTACAGAAGTGCGTGGCCACGGACGTCAGAAAGGCCACAAGGCGGTGTACCGCGGCCGCGAGTACGACGTGAGCCTGCTGCCCAAGACGATGATCGAGATGGCCGTGTCTGACGATCGTGTCGACGACGTGATTGCCGTCGTGATGAACACAGCGCGCACGGGGGATATCGGCGACGGACGGATCTGGGTGATGTCGATCGAGGAGGGGTATAACATACGGACAGCCGCACGGGACATGTAGAGAGACGCGAACTAGATCTCGCAGCTCCTAGATTCTAGATTCTAGATTTTAGATTCTAGATTTTAGTTTCAGACTACACCTCTCCCCACTTCAGCTTCTCTCTCAGTACCTGAAAGTACCCCTGGCGGACGCTCGGACGAGCCGCAGGGGCTTCTGCGCTCGGCGCACGGTGACCACGTGTTCGCTTTGCAGCGGCAGCAGTGCCTGTCCGTCGAACGTGGCGAACACTTCGCTCTGATCGTCGTGAATGAGCGGCTGAATGCGAATCTCACTCGAGCCCGGCACGACGACCGGCCGGTTTGTCAGCGTGTGCGGCGCGATAGGCGTGATAGTGAGACCGTCGACCTGCGGATGCACAATCGGCCCGCCGGCCGACAGGTTGTACGCGGTCGAGCCGGTCGGGCTCGCGATGATCAGCCCGTCGGCCTTGATCCGCATCATGAACTCACCGTCCACCGACACCGACAGCTCGATGATGCGCGAAAGCGCGCCCTGCGTGACGACGACATCGTTCAGCACAATGCGCTCCGCGAGTTGCCGGCTGCCGACGTTGACGGCAACCTGCAGCATCATCCGTTCTTCGATTTGCGCCGTGCCATTGAGCGCTGTTTCGAGCGAGGCATAGATTTCGGGCAGCGTCACCTCTGTGAGGAATCCCAGGCTACCGAAGTTGACGCCGAGAATGGGGATGTCGGAGTTCGCTTTCGCGATCCGGCCGGCCGTACCGAGCAGGGTGCCGTCTCCCCCGAGCACCACGATGACATCGACATGACGCGGGAGTTCGTCGCGATCGACGGTTTCGAGCCGTCCGTCGGCGCCCGCCGACCTGGCCAGTGCCGCCGTGTCGGGATCGAAAACCGGCGTGAGATTTCGCTCTTCCAGCCACGACGCGATGTGCGCAAGGTGGCTCGCCGCGCGCTCGAGACCCGTCTTCGCCACAATGCCGACGCGGCGCATCACCGCGGGCTCCTCAGATGCAGGAAGAACTCGCGGTTGCCGGTGTCGCCGGTGATCGGAGATTCCGTCATGGCTTCGCGGAGCAATCCTACCTCAGCGGCCGCGCGTGTCGCTTCGTCCACCACGCGTGCCTGCACCTCGGGGTCGCGGACGATCCCCTTCTTGCCAACCTCGGCGCGCCCGGCCTCGAACTGAGGCTTGACGAGCGCCACGACGTCGGCGTCGGGTCGCAGCAGGGGAGGGATGCGCGGAAAGATGTGCCGCAGCGAGATGAACGACACGTCGACGGTCACGATGTCGACAAGCGATGGAAGGTGCGCTGGCTCGAGCGATCGTGCGTTGGCGCGCTCGATGACCACAACGCGAGGGTCGTTGCGAATTGTCCAGTCGAGCTGGCCGTGTCCGACGTCGAAGGCAACGACGCGGCTGGCTCCGCGCTTGAGCAGCACGTCGGTGAACCCTCCTGTGGATGCGCCGATATCGAGCGCCTCCCGTCCGTCTACCGCGACGCCGAACGTGTCGAGCGCGTGCGCAAGCTTGATGCCGCCCCTGCCGACATACGGATGGTCCGGTGCCTTCAGCGCGACGTCAGCATCGGCCGCCACCTGCTCTCCGGCTTTCCGGGCGGGTTGTCCGTTGACGAGAACCACGCCAGATAGAATCAGGGCGGTCGCGCGCTCGCGCGACTGCGCGAGGCCGCGACTGACGAGCAGGGAGTCGAGCCGGACTTTCAATGGTTGCGCGTGACGACCCAGGACGCGAGATCGGCGAGGCGGCTGTGGTGCAGGCCTGCCGTTCGCAACGCCCCGATCGCAGTGTCGTGGCGCTCCGCTGCCAGACGGCGCGATGCGTCGAGGCCGTAGATGGATGGATAGGTAGGCTTGCCGGCGCGGGCGTCCTTGCCGGCGGTCTTGCCGAGGTCTCGTGCGTCCCCCTCGACATCGAGAATGTCGTCGACGATTTGAAAAGCGAGACCGAGCTGCTGTCCGTACTCGTCGACCGCGCGAATGGATTCGTCGCTGCCACCTGCCATGACGGCGCCGGCCACCGCCGAGGCGCGAATCAGCGCGCCAGTCTTGCGCGCGTGCATATCCTGCAGCGATTCGCGGTCGAAGGTTGCGGCAGCGCCGACGGCGAGCAGATCGATCGCCTGCCCCCCGACCATTCCGCAGGCGCCGGCTGCAGTGGCGACCACTTGGATGGCGCGAATCTTCCGTGCGGCGAACAGCGGCTCGCGCGGCTCGGTCGCGAGCAGCGCGAACGCTTCGGTCAGCAGGCCGTCGCCTGCGAGAATCGCCAGGGCCTCTCCGTGCACGACGTGATTGGTGGGCCGGCCCCGTCTGAGCGAGTCGTCGTCCATGGCCGGAAGGTCGTCGTGAATCAGCGAATAGGTATGGATAAGCTCGACCGCGCACGCCGCCGGGAGGGCCGCGCTGATGGCCTGTTCAGAACCGGACGGACCAGCAACGGCCTCTGCGGCGGCGAGAGCCAGGAGAGGACGAAGTCGCTTGCCCCCCGCCGCGAGACTGTAGCGCATCGCGGTATCGAGGCCGGCTGGGCAGTGCGGAGCGGCCGGAAGAAAGCGCATCAGCGCCGCGTCTATCTGGGCGCGGCGGGTATCGAGATACTCCGCGAGCGAGGCCACCGCCATTTACTTCTCGTCTTTTGAAAACATCGCGCCGGCCGGTCGGAGATCGCCGCGCTCGTTGAGAATCTCGATGCGCTTTTCCGCCTCTTCGAGGCGCGTGTGGCAGAAGCGGGACAGCTGCACACCTCGCTCGTACAGCTCGAGCGACTTCTCCAGCGCAAGGTCGCCTTCCTCGAGCTTCTTCACGATCGTTTCGAGCTCGGCGATGGCCGCCTCGAAGTCCTTAATTGTCGAGTCCATCAGTTTTCACCACTTCGCATGTCAATTCGCCCTCAGACAGAGTCACGCGCACCGCATCGCCGGGCCTGGTGTCTGTGGCCCTGCGGATGATGTGCGTCCGCGTTGCGTCCCACACGACCGCGTAACCCCGGCCGAGCACCGCGAGCGGGCTCAGGCTGTCGAGGCGCGCGGCGCAGGTGTGCAGACGTGCTTCTGCGCGATGATGCCGCTCGGCCGCCGCGGCACGCAGGGCGCCATCGACTCCGACCAGACGCGCGCGCACAGTCCCGAGCCGGCGGCGAAGATCGAATTGCTCGAGCTGCAGCCGCAGCATCTGATAGGCACGCAGTCTGCGGGCGACTTCCGAGCGTCCGGCATGACGCAAGGCGTGCGTGGTCTCCGCGCAGTGCCGGCCGCGCAACGCGAGACGTGCCGACCAGCCGGCGAATCCGGGCCTGCGGTTGAGCTGGTGGACGCGCGACTCGAGGCGCGCTATCGATCCCCGCACGGCGGCCGAGAGGCGGGCGTGGAGACGCTCGATGTGATTGCAGAAATCTTCCTTCCGCGCAACGACCATCTCGGCCGCCGCCGATGGCGTCGGCGCGCGCACGTCCGCCGCGAAGTCGGCGATGGTGACGTCGACTTCGTGCCCGACGGCCGAGATGATCGGCACGGGTGAAGCCGCCATGGCACGCGCCACCACTTCCTCGTTGAAGGCCCAGAGGTCTTCAATAGACCCTCCGCCGCGTCCGACGATGATGACGTCGATGCCTGCGACCTTGACGATGTCTCGGATGCCGCGCGCCACCTCCGCGGCGGCGCCCTCGCCCTGGACACGAGTCGGACGAATCACGAGATGTGCGTTCGGGTATCGGCGGTCGAGCACCTTGATGATGTCGCGAATAGCCGCGCCGTCCAACGAGGTCACCACGCCAATTTTTCGGGGCAGGGCAGGAAGGGGGCGTTTGCGTGCCCCGTCGAACAGGCCTTCGGCCTGCAGGCGTCTCTTCAGTTGATCAAAGGCGAGCTGCAATGCGCCAAGACCGTGCGGCTCCATTCGCTCGCAGACAATCTGATATTCGCCCTTGGGCTCGTACACGCTCAGGCGGCCCCGCACCACGACATGCAGCCCGTCTTCGGGCTTGAATCTGAGCGTGCGCACGTCGGACTTGAACATCACCGCTTTGATCTGCGCGCCGGGATCTTTCAGCGTGAAGTAGAGATGCCCCGTATTCCAGAGCCGGCAGTTGGAAATTTCTGCCTCCACCCACACTTCGGCGTACGCAGTTTCCAGTACGTTGCGGATGTTTGCCGTGAGGTCGCTGACCGTGAAGACGATCCTCTGACGCTCTCGGGCCTCAGGCGTCTTCCGCCCGGATGGCTCCGGCTCCTCGAATAGATCAAACAGCGAGCTCATGTTCCAGCTCTTTCGCGGAAAGACTCAGGCGCTGGATCGACGTGGCCTTTCCGGTCGATTCATCAGCAGCAATGAGGATGCCGTTCAGTCGCGGGTTGCCGCTCGCCGTTTCCATGCGCGCCGGCATGCCGCGCAGAAACTTCTCGATCACAGCGGCTTTCTCGACGCCGATAACGCCGTCGTGAGGCCCGGTCATGCCGACATCGGTCAGGTACGCGGTTCCACCCGGCAGAATCTGATCGTCTGCAGTCTGCACGTGGGTGTGTGTGCCGATGACCGCGGTGACCTTGCCATCGAGGTGCCAGCCCATGGCCATTTTTTCCGACGTGGCCTCGGCGTGCATATCTACAAAGATGATGCGTGTTCGCGACCGCAGGCTTTCGATTTCTTCGAGGACGCGCGCAAACGGGTTGTCCAGCTCCTGCATGAAGACACGTCCCATGACGTTGATCACCCCAACAGGCCGGCCCTGAGCCGTCCGCGCGAGATAGCTTCCGTTACCGGGCACGCCCTTGGGGAAGTTGGCAGGTCGCAGGAGCCGAACCTCGGTGCCGATGTAGTCCGCGGTTTCGCGCTGGGCCCAGATGTGGTTGCCCGAGGTCATCACATCGACACCCCAGCTCAATAACTGGTCGCCGATCTCTCGCGTGATGCCCCGGCCCGCGGCGGCGTTCTCGGCATTGGCGATGACCAGGTCTACGGCGTAGTGATCTATTAAGGTCGGGAGCCCCTTCCTGACCAGTTCCCGGCCGGGCCTACCGACGATGTCCCCGAGAAACAACAGGCGAATCTCGCTCACGGCCCAAATATAAAGGTCGCGGCCCCATTTGGCTAGTACAGGGGTCTGACCCCCGTACCGGTACGGGGGTCAGACGCCCCAAAGCACTGATTCCGAGCCGGTTATAATATGAGTTTAATATACTCATATAACATGCTTGACATACACTCATTACTTGCCTAGACTCTTCTCATGGCAAAGACGAACAGCAAGAAAGTGATTGGAATCGACCTCGGAACGACCAACTCGGTCGTGGCCGTTATGGAGGGTGGTCAGCCAGCGGTCCTGGTCAACCAGGAAGGATCGCGCACCACTCCGTCGATCGTGGCGTTTACCAAAGAGGGCGAGCGTCTCGTCGGACAGGTGGCCAAGCGCCAGTCCGTGACCAATCCGGAAAACACCATTTTTTCGATCAAGCGCTTCATGGGCCGCAAGCACGCGGAAGCGGCCGGCGAGCACCAGCGCGTGCCCTACCGCATCGTGAATGCCACCAATGGCGATGCGTGGGTCGAGGCGCGAGGCAAGAAGTACTCGCCCCCAGAGATTTCCGCCATGGTGCTGCAGAAGCTCAAGCAGGCCGCCGAAGACTACCTTGGCGAATCGGTCGCCGATGCGGTCGTCACGGTGCCTGCCTATTTCAATGACGCACAGCGGCAGGCCACAAAGGACGCCGGCAAGATTGCGGGCCTCAACGTGCTCCGCATCATCAACGAGCCGACGGCCGCCGCGCTGGCGTACGGCCTCGACAGGAAGAAGGACGAGACCATCGCCGTGTACGACTTTGGCGGCGGTACCTTCGATATTTCCGTGCTCGAAGTGGGTGAAGGCGTCGTCGAGGTGAAATCGACCAATGGCGACACGCATCTCGGCGGCGACGATCTCGACCAGCGTGTCATCGATTGGATCGCGACCGAGTTCAGGAAGACCGACGGCATCGATCTCACCAAGGATCGCGTGGCCGTCCAGCGCCTGAAGGAAGCCGCAGAGAAGGCGAAGATCGAGCTCTCGTCCGCGATGGAAACTGAGATCAACCTGCCGTTCATCACGGCCGATCAAACCGGTCCGAAGCACCTGGCGATGAAGCTGACGCGCGCGAAGCTGGAGCAGCTTGTCGACGACTTGCTGCAGCGCACGATGGAGCCGGTCAGGAAGGCACTTGCCGATGCGGGAGTCGATCCGAAGCGGATTGACGAGGTCGTGCTCGTCGGTGGCTCGACGCGGATGCCCAAGGTCCAGCAGCTCGTGATGGAGTACTTCGGCAAGGAGCCGCACAAGGGCGTGAACCCTGATGAAGTCGTGGCAGTGGGTGCCGCGATACAGGGCGGCGTACTTGCCGGCGACGTCAAGGATCTGCTGCTGCTCGACGTGACGCCGCTCTCGCTCGGCATCGAAACGCTGGGAGGCGTGCTGACAACGTTGATTCCGCGGAACACGACGATTCCGACGCGCAAGAGCGAGACGTTCTCGACGGCGGCCGACAACCAGCCGAATGTCGAAGTGCACGTGATGCAGGGTGAACGCCCGCTGGCGCGCGACAACCGGACGCTTGGCCGGTTCCATCTGATCGGTTTGCCTCCCGCGCCGCGCGGAGTGCCGCAGATCGAGGTCACGTTCGATATCGACGCCAACGGCATCGTCAACGTGGCGGCAAAGGACATGGCGACGGGGACCGAACAGAAGATCACCATCTCGGGGTCCTCAGGCCTCAGTAAAGATGAGGTCGAGCGGATGGTGAAAGACGCAGACAGCCATGCGGCCGAGGACAAATCGCGGCGCGAGCTCATCGACGCCCGCAACCAGGCCGATGCGCTGGCCTACTCGGTCGAGCGCACGCTGAACGAGCACCGCGGCAAGCTGTCGGCGGACGTCGCTCGCGGTGTGGAAAACGCCATCAGCGACGTGCGCGAAGCGCTGAAAGGCGAAGACCTCGGCGCGATCAGGCGTATGACCGAGGCTCTGCAGAAGACGTCTCACGCCCTGGCGGAGCAGATGTACAAGCAGAATGCGCCGAATACGGGTGCCGGTGCCGGCGCCCCCCATCACAGCAGGCCGGACGTCAAAGACGGCGAGGTGGTGGATGCCGAGGTGGTGGACGCGTAGGTGCCAACCTGTCATGGCAGATGGCGGATAGCAACTGTTATGGCAGATGGCAGAGCCACTGAACGTTCGCGCACTGCAGATCGTCGTCGCAAACAAAGCCGAGCTCCCCAAGGGGGCGAGGTACGGGTCGCGCCCTTCGACAAGCTCAGGGCGCCCCGAGCACAGTCGAGGGGCGGGGGTGTGACCCCGCGACAACTAAATAAGGAGAAGCACTATGGCAATCGTTCGATGGGATCCGTTTCGTGAGTTCGGTGGGGCTTGGCTGCCACCGGTCGACATCTACAGCACTAGCGCGCACGAGCTGGTCATCAAGGCCGAGGTTCCTGGCATGAACAGGGACGAGCTCGACATTACCGTCGAGAACTTCACGCTGACGATTCGGGGCGAGAAGAAGGCCGAGCAAACGATCAAGGACGAGCAGTTCCATCGCGTCGAGCGGAGCTACGGCACCTTCACGCGGTCGTTTGCCCTACCGCACACCGTGGACCCCAACGGGGTCGAGGCGGAATACAAGGATGGCGTGCTCAGCATCAAACTGCCTCTTCGCGAGGAAGCAAAGCCGAAGCAAATCAAGGTAAACGTCGCAGCGTAAACGCTGGCGACGCGCCCAGTGATTGGTGATTAGGGATTCGGGATTTGGGCCCGAATCCCCCTAATCCCTAATCCCGAACCCTAATCACTTGCGGAATCAACGTAAGTTCTTGTATCCTGTGACGTTATGGAACTTGAAACGCCAGAACAGGAAGAAGTGGTCCAACCTCAGGCCGTCGAGCCTGCACCCGCCGTCACGAATCGATTCTTATTTGTCGACATCGCTGCCCTGCGTGCGAAGCAGCTCCGGCGGGGTGCCCGGCCGCGCCTCGTTCACACCGCGCACGACATCCACCCGCAGCCGCACAAGGCTGAGCGGGTCGCGATGGAAGAGGTTCGGAACCGCCTCGTGCACTACGATTTGCCGCCCGCCAAGCCCCCCGTCGCCGAGCCCAACGCATGACGTCGCAGGATCTGATCGATCTCGGCCTGGGCGCGCTCATCGCCATAGGATCGAGCACGGTCTTCGTCCTGGCGTTGTTTTTGGGTTTCTGCATCATCTTCGGATTCTCGAAACTTCGACCTACGACCAGTCGCGGGTCGATGGTCGTCAAGAGCCTCGATGAGACGGTGGGACAGGACGCATTTGCCCGCTACATGCCTCCAGACGCGCCGCGCGGTCCTGTCGACGTTCTGAAGACGCCAGAGCTCTTGGAACGAGCACGGAAAGCGTAGGCGCGCCTAGCCTTCCGGCGACTCTTGCCACCAGTTCGTGTCGCGCTCGAAGGCGTCACCAATCCGTAGCAGTGTGGCTTCATCGAAGGGCCGGCCCGTCAACTGCAGTCCGATGGGCAGCCGATCGGACGTCAGTCCGCAAGGCACGCTCACTCCGGGCAATCCCGCCAGGTTTGCGCTAACCGTGAAAATGTCTGTCAGGTAGAGCGACAGAGGGTCTTCCACCTTCTCGCCGATCTTGAATGCCGGGGTCGGGCTGGTCGGCATGACGACGGCATCGACGGAGTTGAACGCCTGCTCGTAGTCGCGCCGCACGAGCGTGCGCACCTGCTGGGCTTTCAAGTAGTACGCGTCATAGTAGCCGGCACTCAGGACATACGTGCCAAGCATGATGCGCCGCTTGACTTCGGGGCCGAACCCCTGGCTCCGTGTCTTTTCGTACATCTCCTTGAGCTCACGCGCACCCTCCGCTCGGAATCCGTAACGCACGCCGTCGTAGCGTGCGAGATTCGAGCTCGCTTCCGCAGTTGCGACGATGTAGTAGGTGGCAATCGCGTACGGCGCGTGCGGGAGATCGATGTCGATGAGTTCGGCGCCGCGGGCACGCAGAATATCGAGCGCGGCATAAAAGCTGTCGTGCACCGATCGGTCCACGCCCTGCTCGAGCATCTTTCGCGGGACGCCCAGTCTGATGTCGCGAATATCCCCCGAAAGCGAGCTGGCGTAGTCTGCCACGGGCTCTTGTGATGCCGTCGAGTCGTATTCGTCGGCGCCGGCCAGCACGGAGAGCGCCGTCGCGGCGTCGTGAGAGGTGCGCGTCAGCGGCCCAATCTGATCGAGGGACGAGGCAAACGCGATAAGTCCATATCGCGACACGCGTCCGTAGGTCGGCTTCAGGCCGACGATGCCGCAGAGCGACGCCGGCTGCCGGATGGATCCACCCGTGTCCGATCCGAGTGCGACGGGCGCCATGCCCGACGCCACCGCGACGGCGGATCCTCCGCTGGATCCGCCGGAGATGTAGTCGGGATTCCACGGATTGCGCGACGGCCCGAAGGCGGAGTTCTCGGTGGACGATCCCATCGCGAATTCGTCACAGTTGGTCTTGCCCATCACGACCGCTCCCGCGGCTTCAAGGCGCCTGACGACCGTGGCGTCGTAGGGCGGTACGAAGTGCTGCAGCATGCGCGAAGACGCGGTTGTCGTAATGCCGCGCGTCATGATGTTGTCCTTGAGCGCGACAGGGACGCCGGCGAGAGGGCCCGAATGACGTTCGCGGTCGACGAGCCGTGCGCGGTCCAGCGCGCGGTCGCGTGCGACGGCAAGAAACGCGTTCAGCTTCGGGTTGGCCGAATCGATTCGGGCAAGCGCGTCCTCGCAGACCTCGACCGCCGAGACGTCTCGACGAGCGATCGCATCGCGGACGTCGCGGGCCGTTTGAAAGGGCAGTGTGCTCACCGCTCGCGGCTCATAGTACTCGGGGCACGCGGAAGAGCCCGGCTTGCGGCGCAGGATCGGGAGCATTCGCCAACGCTTCGGCGTTGGTCAAACCCGGGCAAGGCTCGTCGGGGCGATCGGCCGGCATACGCGAGAGGACGTGGGAGGTTGGCGGGACGCCGGCCGTATCGATGCGCTGAATCTGCTCGGCGTACTCGAGCACATGCGATAGTTGGTGCACGAGCAGATTTTTTTCGGTGTCGGTCAGTTCCAGGTGGGCGAGTGTGGCAATCCGCTCCACGTCGGCGCGATTCAACCGTTCCGGCATGCCAAATGTTAACATGCTCGAAATTACGTAGTGTCCGGGCTTCCGCCACACCGTGACGACCTCAGCCCGACCTGACGTCTGATGAAAGAACTACGCCGCGCCGCCGTCGCGGGATCATGGTACCCGTCGGATCCCGACACGCTCGCGCGCGAGATCGATCGCTATCTGGAAGCGGCGGATGCGCCTCCCGCTGGCGAGCCGCTGGCGATCGTCGCCCCTCATGCCGGATTGATGTACTCAGGTCCGATAGCCGCTCACGCGTACAACCTGCTCCGGGGAAGGGCCATCGATGTCGCCGTTCTCGTCGGCCCGTCGCACTTCGTCGACTTCGAAGGCGTGGCGATTTACGAACGCGGCGCATTCGAGACGCCGTTTGGGCACGTGCCGATCGCCGAGGACTGCGCCGCTGCGGTCGCGTCTGCCTCGCAGAGAGTGAAACCCCACCCGATTGCGCACGTCCGCGAGCATTCACTCGAAATGCAGCTCCCGTTTCTCAAGCGGGTGTTGCCGGATATCGCCATCGTGCCGCTCGTGATGGGACATCAGGGGCGTGAAACGGCAAACGATCTCGGCGAAGCGATTGCGACGGCCGTGAAGGGCCGGCGGGCCGTCCTGGTTGCCAGCACCGACCTGTCGCACTATCAGAAGTCCGCGGTAGCCGCGAAGCTCGATGGCAAGGTCATTCAGGAGGTGCGGCGATTCGACGCAGACGGCCTGATGACCCTCCTCGAACAATTTCCTCAACATGCGTGCGGCGGTGGACCCACGGTGTCGGTGATGCGCGCGGCGCAGCAGCTCGGCGTCCGCGATGCGCGGGTGCTCAAGTACGGTGATTCGGGCGACGTGTCAGGCGACAAGGACGCCGTCGTGGGGTATCTTGCCGCCGCCTTTGGCACGTTCATGCCCGAGGGAGTCTAGTGAGCCGGCTTCCCGATACGGCCCGGCAGGATCTTCTGCGCATCGCGCGCCTGGCGATTGCCCGTGCCATCGGCGCGGAGCTAATCCCCAATCCCCAATCCCTAATCCCTGGAGATCAGTCCCTCATCCCCGTGGATCTTCGGAGAGGCGTCTTCGTGACGCTGCGCATCGCAGGCGCGCTGCGAGGCTGCATCGGATATCCCGAGCCCGAGTTGCTCCTGCTCGATGCCGTCGAGCGATGCGCCGTGTCCGCGGCCATGTCCGATCCGAGATTCCCGTCCCTCAGCGTCGACGAATTCCGCGACATCGATCTCGAGATCTCGGTGCTTGGGCCGATCGAGCCCGTTGGCAACCTTACTGAAGTCGTCGTTGGACAACATGGGTTGCTCGTCGAATCCGGCCGCCGGCGCGGATTACTGTTGCCCCAGGTGGCCCTGGAGTGGAAGTGGAATGCAGCGGAGTTCGCGTCCGAGACCTGCATCAAAGCCGGGCTGCAGCGAGACGCGTGGCAGAACGGGGCGGTGCTTTTCAAGTTCGAGGCGGAGGTCTTCGGGGAACGATCCGAGAGTCTCAAATCAACAAGAGATTAGGAGATTAGGAGGTCCGATCCAGTCTCTGGTCTCGACGCAGAGACGCGGAGCTCTGGCATCGATGTCGCGCCATCGGCGCGCGCGGAGAAGAAGAGCGCCAAATACCAAGAGCCAGGATCGTGTCGCTCTTGTATTTGGCGCTCTTCTTCTCCGCGCGTGGGCCGCATCCGCGGCCCACGACGTCGATGCCTCCGGCAGAAACTCGTTGAGAAACCCCAGAGGTGTGTTCCTCAGCGCCTCAGCGCCTCTGCGTCAAAACTGCAAACCTCGTGAGCTCTTGATCTCGTGTTTGCATTCGGTGGGGAGCAGGCGCGTTCAGGACGAACAATGTCCTCCTAGTCTCCTAGTCTCCTGTTTTAGTTGTCGCTTTCGCCAACAGGCCCCGGAGCGTATTCAGGTTCATTTCGTCCAGCGGATCGAGGACGATTTTGCCTTTCTCCCGCCACTCGGTCTTTTCGGTTTCCAGAATCATCGGAAGGTGCCGAAAACGCTTGTCGTTCAGCAGTCGCCGGAAAGGCTCGATGCCGATGCAGCCCTTGCCGATGTGCTCGTGACGGTCGACCCGGCTCATACACGGCTTCTTCGAATCGTTCAGGTGGAACACTTTCAAACGGTCGAAGCCGATGAGCCGTTCAAATCGGTCGAACGTCTCCGTGTAGCCCTGCTCGGTGCACAGGTCGTAGCCGGACGCGAGCAGATGGCACGTGTCGAGGCACACACCGAGACGGCCGCGATGGGTCTTGACCCCCTCGAGCATCGCCGCGATCTCCTCGAACGACGCACCCATCGTGCTGCCTTGACCTGCCGTGTGCTCGATGAGAATCATCGTGTTTCCGTGAGGCCGCTTCTTCAGCACGTGTGAGAGCGCCGCCGAGATGAGCGACAACGCCTGTTCGGCCGGTGCGGCCAGACGGGCGCCCGGATGCAGCACGACGCCGAGGAGGCCGAGCGCCTCGGCGCGATCGAGTTCCTCGCCGAGCGCCGCAATCGACTGCGCACGGAGATCGGAAGCGGGCGTGGCGATATTGATCAAGTAACTCGCGTGCGCGACGATGGGGGAGACGCCGCTCTTGGCGGCCGCGCCCCTGAAGGCCGCGATTTCCTCCGGAGGCAGGGGGCGGGCGCGCCACTGGCTGGCGTTCTTGCTGAAAATCTGAAGCGACTCGCAACGGTGGAGGCTGGCTCGCGCGATGGCGTTGGGCAAGCCGCCGGCCACTGACATGTGGGCGCCGAGACGGGGCATTCCAGCGATAATAAGGTATGCGCCGTTCAGTCACCGGCCTGTTGACCGTACTGTTGTTCATACCGTCGACGGCCGGCGCGTGGGGGTTCGAGGCTCACAAGTTCATCGTCGCCCGGGCCCTCGACATCCTTCCCGCACCGCTCCGCCCCTTCTTCGACGCAAACCGGGCGTTCATCGTCGAACGGGCGATCGATCCCGACCTGTGGCGCAATGCGGGATTCACCGAGGAACCTCCGAATCATTTCCTCGACTTCGATGCGTACGGCAAATATCCGTTCCTCGATTTGCCGCGCGCTTACGACGAGGCGGTCAAGAAGCACGGCATTGAAAAGCTGAGGGAGAACGGGTTGGTGCCGTGGCGCACACACGAAATGGCCGGCCGGTTGATTCGGGGCTTCGAAGCGCTGAGTCGGAACGGACCGTACGCCCAGAGCGATATCCGGTTTTTCTCCGCCATCATTGGACACTACGTGGCTGATGCGCACGTGCCACTGCATGCCGTGCTCAACTACAACGGGCAGCTCACCGGGCAGACGGGCATCCACAACCGCTGGGAAGACGAGTTGTTCGTCCGCTATCAGAAGCAGCTGACCATCGCGCCGGGCGCACTCAAGCCGATCACGCACGAGCGCGATTTCATTTTTGACACACTGCTCGAGAGTTCTCAGCTTGCGGCGGCTGTCCTTGCTGCCGATAAGGAGGCCATCGGAGACCGTGATCTCTACGACGATCGGTATTTTGAAACTTTGTTCGTCAGGACTCGTCCTGTATTGGAGAAACGTTTGAACGATGCCATCACAGCGGTGGCGTCTGTCATTGCGAGCGCATGGGAACAAGCAGGAAAACCTCCACTGGCGGCGACCGCCCCGCCACGGACTCCGCAGCGGCGTCGGAACACACCACCGGTCAGCCCTTGATGGACGTGTATTTCATCCCGGTTGCTCCCGATCGGTACGAGTTGTACTGCGAGCATGAGGGCCATGGCGACGAGATCGTGGACGATGTGCCGCCGAAAGGGCGTCTGGCCGCGCTTTATGCGAACTTCAAGGACGCGCTGAAGCGCGTCGAGGAAGAACGTCTCAGGGGCGAGACGCGCGTGCACGACCATCGGACGTGGACCGAACGTCTAAAGGACCGTGCGATGCGCTGGATCGCCGAGAGGATTGCCGAGCAGCGCCTCTTGTGGCGCCTGCGGAACGAATCCGACCTGATGCTGCACTTTCCAGACGACATCACGGACGAACAGGCGACCGCGCTCGCGCGCGCCGAGCTGCAGCGCGAAGCGGATCGTCACATGAAATGGATGATTATCGACGGCTTGCTGTTTGTCGCGTCGGGCGCGTTCTTTCTGGTGCCCGGGCCGAACGTGATTGCATACTTCTTCGGTTTCCGGCTGGTTGGTCACTATCTCTCCCGTCGCGGGGCCAGGCACGCGCTCACGGAGATCCGCTGGCAGACCTGCCCAAGCACGCAGATCTCGCGCCTGCGCCGCGTTCTGGCGCTGGCGCCGCACGAGCGCGACCGCGAAGTCCACGAGGTCGCGTCGGCGCTGCACCTGCCGCACCTGGCGAAGTTCTTTGAACGAACCTCGATGAAAACTGCGTGATATTCTCGGTGCACACCGATCTCGTCGAACGAGGCGGGGCCCCCGCCCTTCGACACGCTCAGGGCGCCCCGAGCGCAGCCGAGGGGCGCGACTAACAATGAAACTCAGAGAGCTAGCGGAGCGGCTGGCGTGCCGGCTCGAAGGCGATGGAGAGATTGAGATCCAGCGCGTCGCCGGGCTCGAACAGGCGGGCTCGGGCGACGTCGCGTTCTTCGCCAACCGCAAATACGCGCCCGCGCTGCGCCGCACCCGCGCATCAGCCGTCATCCTCGGCAGCGACGAAGCCCCAGCCCCCTGCGCGATGCTGCGAACGACGCATCCCTATCTCGCCTTCGCCAACGCGCTGTCGCTCTTCGTGGTGCCGGCGCATCCTCCGGCCGGCATCGATGCGCTGAGTGCTGTTGCGGCGGATGCGGCCATTGGCGCCGAGGTGTCGATCGGTCCGTTTTCGTCGGTCGGCCATGGCGCGCACATCGGCGACCGCACTGTCATCTATCCGAATGTGTGCATCGGCGACGGCGCGGTCATCGGCGAGGATTGCCTCATTCACTCGCACGCGGCCATCCGCGAACGGGTGGTCATCGGGAACCGGGTGATCGTACAGAACGGTGCGGTCGTGGGCAGCGATGGCTACGGCTTTGTGCGGCGGCTCGACGGCACCCATCAGAAGATCCCGCAGACCAGCCGCGTCGTCATCGAAGACGATGTGGAGATTGGCGCGAATACGGCGATCGATCGTCCGGCGATCGGCGAGACCCGGATTCAGGCCGGCGCCAAGATCGACAATCTCGTGCAGATCGGGCACGGTGTCACCGTGGGCAGGAACACCCTGCTCGCGGCCCAGGTGGGCATTGCGGGCAGCACGTCGGTCGGCGACAACGTGACCCTGGCAGGGCAGGTAGGGGTCGCCGGGCATGTGACGATTGGCAACGGCGCCTCGGCCGTCGGCCAGAGCGGGATTACGAATTCGGTGCCCGACGGCACGTTCGTGTCTGGGTATCCCGCGATCGAGAACAAGGAATGGCTGAAATCGTCGGTGATTTTCCGGAAACTGCCTGCGCTGCGGAAGAGGATGGCCGACCTTGAGCGGCGCGTGCTCGAACTGGAAGCCGCGCTCGAGGAATCCAAGTTAAGATCGAAGGGATGATCTTCAATATGCGGAAACAGTTGCTTGGCGCTGTGGCGTTCTGTGTCGTGCTGACACTCGGGCCGGTCGACGCCGCGGTGCGTCCGCCGCGTCTCCAGTACGAGCTGATGAAGCTGCCCAACGGCCTCACGGTCGTGTTGTCGCCCGACGATTCGACGCCGATCGCGCATGTCGAGGTCTGGTATCACGTCGGATCGAAAGACGAGAAGCCGGGCCGCACCGGGTTCGCGCATCTCTTCGAGCACATGATGTTCAAGGGGTCCAAGAACGTGGATCCCGAAGAGCACGCCTCGATGCTCGCGAGTATCGGGGGGCAGAGCAACGCGTACACCAATGATGACGCCACCGTGTTCTGGCAGACCGTGCCGTCACAGTATCTGCCGCTCGTGCTCTGGCTCGAAGCCGATCGGATGGCGACGCTGCGCATCGACAAGGCGACGTTCGAGAACGAGCGGGAGGTCGTCAAGGAAGAGCGCCGGCTGCGCGTGGACAACCCGCCGTTCGGCCGGTTGTCCGAGATCCTCTACGACAATTTCTACACTGTCAGCCCGTACAAACACACGACGATCGGCAGCATGAAGGACCTCGGCTCGGCATCGGTCGAGGACGTCCGTGATTTTCACAACCAGTTCTACGTGCCGAGCAACGCGACGGTCGTCATCGTCGGCGACTTCGACGTCGCGCAGGCCAAGGAACTCGTCACGAGATATCTCGGGCGCGTACCCTCGTCGAACCGCGTGATTCCCCGCGAGTACCTGCGGGAGGCGCCGACAAAGGCGGAACGGCGCATAACCGTCAACGAGAGCTGGCCGCTGCCCGCGGTCGTCGTGGCGTATCCGATTACGTTCGACGGTCATCCCGATTCATACCCGCTGCACCTGACGTCGAAGATTCTGTCTGACGGCGACAGCTCGCGCATCTATCAATCCCTCGTGTACGAGAAGCAGATCGCGTTGTCGGCCTTCGGCGGCGGCAACATCATCGAAGAGCCGAATCTGTTCTTCGCGGTCGCGCTCGTTGCGCCCGGCCGCACGCACGACGAAGTCGAGAAGGCGCTTGTCGCCGAGTTCGACAAGCTGCGCACCGCGCCGATCTCCGAGCGCGAGCTGCAGCGCGCGAAGAACCAGTTCTTCCGCGACTACATCGTCGATCGCGAGTCGGTGCGCGGGAAGGCCAGCCAGCTCGCTCATGCCGTGGTCATCCACGACGATGTCACGACCGCGGACGGAGAGGTCGAGATTTTCACGGACATGAAAGTGTCCGATCTCCAGCGCGTCGCCAAGACGTACTTCACGCCGGAGAGCCGCCTCGTGCTGAAGATTCTGCCGAAGGGGAGCCGCTGATGCGACGTCCCCTGTTTGCCTCGACGCTCGCGCTCGTGGCTCTCCTCGTGTCGGCCGGTGCCGCACAGGTCGCTCCGACATGGCCATCCGAAAATCCACCTCGGCCGCTGGCCTCGAGACCTGTCACGTTTCCACCCTACGAGCTTCGGACCCTGCCCAACGGCATGCAGGTGATCATCGTGATGCATCACGAGCAGCCGGAAGTGACGATGCGCCTCATCGTGCGGGCAGGATCGGCCTACGATCCGCCTGGGAAGAGCGGGACGGCTTCGCTCGTGGGCACTCTGCTGAATCAGGGGACGAACAGCCGCAGCGCGTTCGAAATCGCAGACGCCATCGATTCGATCGGTGGCGCACTTGGTACCGGGGCCGACAGCGACGTCACGTCGGCGACGGTCCTGGTCATGAAAGACAGCTTCGACGTCGGCATGGACATGCTCGCCGACGTCATCCGGAGGCCCGCGTTCGCGCCAGAAGAGATCGAGCGTCAACGGCGGCAGACCATAGAGAATCTCGGCGTCAGCCTGGAAGCGCCCGACTTCATCGCGCGCACCGTGCTGAATCGTCTCATCTACGGTTTCCACCCGTACGGCATGCCCGACACGGGGCTGCCGGACACCATCGCCAAAATCACACGCGACGACCTGCGCGAGTTCCACCGGCGATACTTCGTTCCGAACAACAGCATTCTCGCGATTGTCGGCGACATCTCGGCGGACGAAGCGATGGCGGGGGCGACCAGAGTGTTCGGCGACTGGGAGCGGCAGGCGGTGCAGCCTCCGCCCCTGCCGGAGCCGCCACGGCCGACCCGCCGCATCGTAGTCGTCGATAAGCCCGGCTCCGTGCAGACGTCCGTTCGGGTCGGCCAGCTCGGCATCCCGCGCAAGACTCCCGACTACATGAGCATGGACCAGGCGGTTCGCATTCTGGGCGGCGAAGGCAGCAATCGGCTGTTCCGCGTGCTCCGCTCCGAGCGCGGCCTCACGTATTCGGCGTCGGCCGATCTGACGCCGATGCGGCTGGCGGGTGATATCACCGCCGAGACCGACACACGCACCGAAGCGTCGGGCGAAGCGGTCCGCGTCATTGTGGACGAGTTCACGCGGCTTCAGCGCGAGCGCATCGGCGACGGGGAACTGGCCGGCGCGCAGGCGTACATGACCGGCAGCTTTCCGTTGACGATCGAAACGCCGGCCAACATCGCACGTCAGGTCGTGAACGCGGTCTTCTACGAACTGTCTCTCGACGATCTGCGAACATACCGTCAACGCGCCAACGCGGTGACGCCCGATGACGTGCTGCGCGTCGCACGCACCTACATTCAGCCCGATCGGCTTTCCATTGTCATGGTCGGCGACGCGGCGCAGTTCAAGGACCAGCTCGGCAAGGCCGGCTTCGGCAATTACGAGCTGATTTCCCTCGGCGATCTCGATCTCACGTCAGCCACACTGAAGAAGCGTTGAACAAAATCATGATTTCCTGCGGGGAGCCGTCCGGCGATCTCTACGCCGGCGCCCTCGCAGTCGAAATTCGGCGGCGTCAACCTGACGCCGTCATCTTCGGCTTTGGCGGGCAGCGCCTGATGGCGGGCGGGGGAGAGCTCGTCGCCGACTATCGCGGGCTCAGTGTCACCGGGCTCGTCGAGGCGCTTCGCGTTCTCCCGAAGTCGTTTTCTGTGCTCAACCGGCTCGTCGAAGTTGCTCGGACAGAGAAGCCGAACGCGCTCGTCGTGATCGATTTCCCCGATTTCAACTTCCGTCTGGCGTCGGCCGTCAAGACGCCTCGGCATTCCCATCATTTATTACATCAGCCCGCAGTTGTGGGCCTGGCGCAAAAGCCGGATGCAGGTGATGAAGCGCCTGGTCGATCGCGTCCTGGTGATTTTCCCGTTCGAAGAGCAGATCTATCGAGACGCGGGCGTACCCGTGCAGTTCGTCGGCCATCCGCTGGTCGATCTGGCCCGGGCGCAAGAGCCGAAGGAGCGGTTTCTGCAGGAGCTCGGGCTCGACGCGAGCCGGCCGGTGGTCGCCCTGCTGCCGGGCAGCCGTCCAAACGAAGTCGAACGCCTTCTTCCGGTGGTGCGCGATGCGGTCGCCCGCATTCACGCCCGGTTGCCCGAGGCGCAGTTCGTGATCGCGCGAGCGCCGGCGCTCGACGATCGTCTCTTTTCGAACACGAAATGGAATGGCGTTCAGCCGATCGAAGTGCTGGCGAGGACTGACGATGTGCTGGCCATCGCCGACGTGGCGGTGACCGCGTCCGGAACGGCTACCGTACAGGCCGCGTTGCACGGACGTCCGATGGTCGTGATTTACCGGTTGTCGCCGGTCACGTACCGGCTCGGCCGGCGTTTTCTGCTCGTCGATAACGTTGCGATGGTCAATCTGATCGCGGGCCGCCGCATCGTACCCGAGCTGATTCAGGACGAGTGCACCGCGGAGAGCATCGCGGACGAAACCCTTTCATTTCTCACCAATCAGCAGCGTGCCGCCGACACGCGCCGCGCGCTCGGCGATGTCCGCGCGAGGCTCGGGGGCCCGGGTGCCAGCGGCCGGGCGGCCGAGGCGGTGCTGGAGGTGGCACGTCGTACGTAGGGCGGTACTCACCCTTTTGATACGATTAGCGAATGAGCAGCACGAATTCATTCGCTACCTGCACAGCATCCACGCTTGCCAGCGAGTCGGTCGAAATCTTCAGTCTGAGCAAGCTCGAGACGACGTATCCCGGCGTCGCACAACTGCCGTACTCGCTGAAGATTCTTCTCGAAAATCTGCTTCGCAACGAGGACGCGCGCTTCGTGCACGCCAACGACATCGATGTCCTGGCACAGTGGAAACCAGGCGCGCAGCTGCAGAAGGAGATTTCGTTTGCGCCCGCGCGGGTGCTGCTTCAGGACTTCACCGGCGTCCCCTGCGTCGTCGATCTTGCCGCGATGCGCGACGGCATGATTCGTCTCGGCGGCAATCCCGATCGCGTCAATCCGCTGCAGCCCGTCGAGCTCGTCATCGATCACTCGGTGCAGGTGGACTTTTTCGGACGCAGCGATGCGTTTCAATTGAACGCCGAGCTCGAGTTCGCGCGGAATCGAGAGCGCTATTCGTTTCTGCGCTGGGGACAGAACGCCTTCCGCAACTTCCGCGTCGTACCGCCCGACACCGGCATCGTGCATCAGGTGAACATCGAGTATCTCGCGCGCGTCGTCTTCCGCGACGTCGTCAACGGCCGCGTCGTCGCGTACCCCGACACGCTGGTCGGAACCGACTCGCATACGACGATGGTCAACGGGCTGGGCGTGCTTGGATG
Source organism: Vicinamibacterales bacterium (assembly GCA_963782595.1). GTDB lineage: Bacteria > Acidobacteriota > Vicinamibacteria > Vicinamibacterales > JAMQPK01 > JAMQPK01. Next base: position 694,188 of record CAWAKJ010000002.1, read on the forward strand.
GGGCGTCGGCGGCATCGAGGCCGAGGCGGCCATGCTGGGCCAGCCCATGTCGATGCTCATTCCCCCCGTGGTCGGCTTCAAACTGACCGGAGCGATGCCGGAAGGCGCCACGGCGACCGATCTGGTGCTGATGGTCACCGAGCGGCTGCGCAAGCACGGCGTCGTCGGCAAGTTCGTCGAGTTTCATGGACCGGGTCTGGGGAATCTGACGATTGCCGACCGCGCGACGCTGGGCAACATGTGCCCGGAGTACGGCGCGACAGCGGCGATGTTCCCGATCGACGAGATGACGCTCGACTACCTCACGCTGACAGGGCGCAGTCCGGCACACGTCAGGCTGGTCGAGGCGTATGCGAAGGCCCAGGGCTTGTTCCGAGAGGCGGGAACCGACGCTCTCTACGACGAGACGATCGAGCTCGATTTGAGCGCCGTCGAGCCGAGTCTCGCCGGCCCGAAGCGCCCGCAGGATCGCGTGGCGTTGACGAAGGCGAAGGCCGGATTTCAGACATCGCTGCCGGCGATGATGGCCGAGAAAAAAGCCAAGCCCTCCAAGGCGGCGGCTGTTGCGGTGCTCGACCGGCCGTCGGATACCGGACGTGCGGAAACAGATTCCACGACCTTCAGCGGGGCCCTCGACCAGCTCGATCACGGCGCGGTTGTCGTCGCGGCCATCACCAGCTGCACGAATACCTCGAACCCGAGCGTGATGATTGGCGCGGGCCTGCTGGCGAAGAAAGCCGTCGAGCGCGGCCTCTCACGCAAGCCGTGGGTGAAGACCAGCCTCGCGCCCGGCTCGAAAGTCGTGACCGACTATCTCGACAAGGCCGGGCTCACTCCGTATCTGGACGCGCTGGGCTTCAATCTCGTCGGCTATGGCTGCACCACGTGCATTGGCAACAGTGGGCCGCTGCCCGAAGATGTGTCGACCGCCGTCACCGAAAAGAATCTCGTGGTGTGTTCGGTGCTGAGCGGAAACCGGAATTTCGAAGGGCGCATCCAATCGCAGGTGCGGGCGAACTATCTCGCGTCGCCGCCACTGGTGGTCGCGTATGCGCTGGCGGGCCGCATGACGGTCGATTTGACGACCGAGGCAATCGGCAAGGACCGCGACGGGAAAGATGTCTACCTCCGTGAAATCTGGCCGACCGAACGCGAGATTCAAGCCGCCATGCTGACGAGCGTGAAGTCGGAGATGTTCCAGCGGCAATACGCCGACGTGTTCGAAGGAGACGAGCGGTGGCGGCTGCTGCCCGTTCCGAGCGGAAATCTGTTCGAGTGGGACGAGCACTCCACCTACGTGCGTAAGCCGCCGTTTGTCGAACACGTCAGCCCCGAACCCGCGCCGCTGGCGGATATCAGCGGGGCGCGCGTCCTCGCGCTGCTCGGAGACAGCATCACGACCGATCATATTTCTCCGGCCGGGTCGATTCCGGCCGACACGCCTGCTGGGAAGTACCTCATCGCGCAGGGTGTGAAACCGAGCGACTTCAATTCGTACGGCGCCCGCCGAGGCAATCACGAAGTCATGATGCGAGGCACATTCGCCAACACACGTCTGCGCAACCAGCTCGCGCCGGGCACCGAGGGCGGCTGGACGACCTATCAACCGGGCGTCGAAGTGATGACGATCTACGATGCCTCCATCGCCTACCAGGCTGCCGGTGTGCCGCTGCTCGTCCTGGCGGGCAAGGAGTACGGTTCGGGGTCGTCGCGCGACTGGGCGGCCAAGGGCACGCTGCTCCTCGGTGTGCGCGCCGTGATTGCTGAAAGCTTCGAGCGGATCCACCGCAGCAATCTGGTCAACATGGGCGTGTTGCCGCTGCAATTCAATCCGGGGGAGTCGCCGGCGTCACTGGGCTTGACCGGACGCGAGTCATATGACATCGCCGTCGCGGGCCTCAAACCGCGGGCGACAATCGCCGTGCGCGTGCGAGCGGCCGACGGCGCGAGTCGAGAAATCAAGGCCATCGTCCGAATCGATACCCCGGAAGAACTGACGGCCTTCCGCCACGGCGGTATTCTTCCCTACGTGCTCCGGCAGTTGGTGTCAAAGTCATGATCTGTCATGGCAGATGGCATGTTCTGCCATCTGCCCTCATCCATCTGCCCTGACTTGTGATAAAAAGGCCCATCGCCAACGCATGTTAGGAGGCCCAATGACCCGGTTCAGGTCTGCACTCATATTGGGGTTGATGACCCTTGCGGCCAGCGGTTACCTGGCCGCCCAGGAGCGCGAGGAACGATCGCAGCAATATCCCGGCAAGAACCCGCACTTGAACAACAAAGAGTCCATTCGCGGCGGCATGTCGCTCTACCGCAGGTTGTGCGGGGAGTGTCATGGTCTCGATGCCTCTGGCTATCGTGGTCCCAACCTCGTCGTGTATATGGGCGGAGCCAGTGACGAAGCCCTGTTCCAGACGATCCGCAAGGGGGTGCCCGGCAGCGAGATGCCGGCGAGCAACAGGCCCGACGTCGAATTGCTGCAGATCATGGCGTACCTGCGCAACATGAATGCTGTCGCTCCGGCGGAGACGATGCCTGCCGGGAACGTTGCCAACGGTGAGACGCTGTTTGCCAAGCAGTGCTCGAACTGCCACCGCGTGGCGGGGAAGGGTGGCCGCATCGGTCCCGATTTGAGCCGTGTCGGATCGGCACGAACACGCGATGCCCTGGTGCGCGAAATTCGCACACCGCATGTGTGGATTCCGCCCGCCTACGAGACCGTGACCGTCGTCACCAAGGACGGCCAGAAGGTTCGCGGGATCAAGAAGAATGAAGACGCGTTCTCGATTCAAGTGATGGATATGCGGGAGCGCATCCAGGGTTACCTGAAGTCGAACGTGGAAGTGCTCTACGACAAGAACTCCCTGATGCCGCCGTTTGACGCGAAACGTCTGGCGGATAGCGACCTGAGCGATCTGGTCGGCTATCTCACCACGCTGCGCGGGCACGATGTAGTGGTTCGCTAAGGAGGCCTATGCGCGCTTTATTGATGGTTTTCATCTGTTCGATCACCCTCGTGGCACAGCAGCCGGCGCCGGCTGCCGTGACCAACCAGGATCTCCTTACCGGACTTCCGGCCGATGGATCGAAATGGCTCATGTATCACGGGAACTACGCCGGCCACCGGTTCAGTCCGTTGACGCAGATCACGCCTCAGAACGTGAATCAGCTCAAGGCGCAGTGGACGTTTCAGACGCGCCTGACCCCGAACTTCCAGACGACCCCGTTAATGGTTGACAACGTGCTGTACGTCACCGGTTTCAACGGGACAGCCTGGGCGATTGACGCGCGATCGGGCCGTCAAATCTGGGCGTATCGCCGCAACATGCCCGACGACTTCCGCGGGTGCTGCGGGCCGAACAACCGCGGGTTCGCGGTGCACGGCGACAAGCTCTTCCTTGGAACCGGCGATGCGTTCCTCGTCGCGCTCGATATGAAAACGGGCGACGTGGTCTGGGAGACGCAGCTCGCGGAGTACAAGCACGGCTACTCGGCCACGGTGGCGCCGATCGTCGTCAAGGACAAAGTCATCATTGGTATTGCCGGCGCCGAGTTCGGCATCCGCGGCTTCATCGACGCATACGACGTGAACACAGGCAAGAGGGCGTGGCGGTTCCACACGGTGGCGGGCCCCGGCGAACCGGGCGGCCAGACATGGCCCAAGGGGTCGGATTCCTACCTGCGCGGCGGCGGATCGATCTGGGTGTCGGGCACCTACGATCCGGAACAGAACCTGGTGTTCTTCGGAACCGGCAACCCCGGACCGGACTACTACAGCCCCGCGCGTGAAGGCGACAACCTGTATACGTGCTCGGCCGTTGCGTTGGACGCCGACACCGGCCAACTGAAGTGGCACTTCCAGTTTACGCCGCACGACGTGCACGACTGGGACTCGACGCAGGTGCCCGTGCTGGCCGACCTGACGATCAACGGCACACCTCGCAAGACGATGCTGTTTGCCAACCGCAATGGGTTCTTCTACGTGCTCGATCGCACCAATGGCCGCATGATTTCGGCCAAGCCGTTCGTGACGCAGAACTGGGCGAAGGAGATTAGCCCTGAAGGGCGGCCGATTCTCCTGCCTGGCACCAACCCCAGCGAGGAAGGCAGCATCAAGGTCTGCCCGGATCTGGGCGGAGGCACGAACTTCTTCTCGCCGTCCTACGACCCGACGCAGCGCCTGTTCTTCGTCAACGCCCGGGAGACGTGCGCCGTCTACTATTCCTGGCACGAGCCGTTCAGGCAGGGGGAACAGTACGAGTCCGGCGGTACCACGCGTCCACCCGAGCAGCGGAATTACGGAGCGCTCCGTGCGATCGATCCGGTGACAGGCGATCGCAAGTGGGAGTTCCGTTATCCGGTGACGTCCTCGTCAGGCATTCTGACGACGGCATCTGGATTGGTGTTCTCGGGTGATGGCGACGGAAACATCATCTCGCTCGATTCGAGGAGCGGCAAGTATTTGTGGCACTACCAGCTCGGCGTCGGCCTGCGGTCGACCGGCGGAACCACTTACATGATCGACGGCAAGCAGTATCTGCTCTTCCCGTCGGGAAGCGCGCTGACCGCGTTCGCGCTGCCTTGAGACGCCGGCTCTGTGGTTAAGCGCGAGAATGTGTACGTAGGGCGGGTCCCGCTTTTCGGACCCGCCCAAGTTTTATCAGGAGGCCTATGCGTGCCTTATTGATGGTTGTCGTCTGCTCGGTCACCCTCGTGGCCCAGCAGCCCGACCCTGCAGCGGTGACCAATCAGGATCTCCTGGCGGGCCTGACGGCCGACGGTTCCAAGTGGCTCATGTATCACGGCAACTACGCCGGCCACCGGTTCAGTCCGTTGACGCAGATCACGCCTCAGAACGTGACTCAGCTGAAGGCGCAGTGGACATTTCAGACGCGGCTGACCCCGAACTTCCAGACGACGCCGCTCCTGGTGGACAACGTGCTGTATCTCACCGGCTTCAATGGGACGGCATGGGCGGTCGATGCGCGGTCGGGCCGCCAGATCTGGGCGTACCGGCGCAACATGCCGGACGACTTCCGCGGCTGCTGCGGGCCGAACAACCGCGGGTTTGCCATCCACGGCGACAAGCTCTTCCTCGGCACGGGTGACGCGTTTCTCGTGGCGCTTGACAGGAAGACCGGCGACGTCCTCTGGGAGACCAAGCTCGCAGAGTACAAGCACGGCTACTCGGCTACCGTGGCGCCGATTGTCGTCAAGGACAAGGTCATCATCGGCATCGCCGGCGCCGAGTTCGGCATTCGCGGATTCATCGACGCCTACGACGTCAACACGGGCAAGCAGGTGTGGCGGTTCCATACGGTGGCCGGTCCGGATCAGCCGGGCGGGCACACGTGGCCGAAAGGCTCGGACGCCTACCTTCGGGGTGGCGGATCAATCTGGGTGTCGGGTACTTACGATCCCGAACAGAATTTGGTGTTCTTCGGCACCGGCAATCCGGGACCGGACTACTACAGTCCTGCGCGCGAGGGAGATAACCTCTACACCTGCTCGGCAGTGGCGCTGGACGCCGACACGGGTCAATTGAAGTGGCATTTTCAGTTCACGCCGCACGACCTGCACGACTGGGACTCGACGCAGGTGCCGGTGCTCGCCGATCTCACGATCAACGGCACACCCCGCAAGACCATGCTGTTCGCCAATCGCAATGGGTTCTTCTACGTGCTCGATCGGACGAACGGCCGGATGATTCTGGCCAAGCCGTTCATCTCGCAGAACTGGGCCAAGGAGATCAGCCCCGAGGGACGGCCGATTCTCAACCTTGGCATCAATCCCAGCGAGGAAGGCAGCGTCAAGGTGTGCCCGAATCTGGGCGGCGGCACCAACTTCTATTCGCCGTCGTACGACTCAACGCAACGGCTGTTCTTCGTGAACGCACAGGAGACATGCGCCGTCTACTACACCTTCAACGAGCCGTTCAGGCAAGGGGAACAGTACCAATCCGGTGGGACGGTACGGACGCCAGATCACAGGCCCTACGGGGCGCTACGCGCGATCGATCCGGTGACCGGCGATCGCAAGTGGGAGTTCCGCTACGCGGGTACATCCTCATCGGGTGTTCTGACGACAACGTCCGGGCTTGTCTTCTCGGGTGACGGCGACGGCAATGTCATCGCGCTCGACTCGAGGAGCGGCAAGTACTTATGGCACTACCAGCTCGGCGTCGGACTTCGGTCGACCGGTGGAACCACCTACATGGTAGACGGCAAACAGTATCTGCTCTTCCCGTCGGGCAGCGCGCTGACGGCGTTTGCGCTGCCGTAAGAGGTGTCGGAGCAGAAGGAAATGAGGCTTATGCGCGCTCGATCTCTGTTCCTCGCCGGCTTTTGCTCGATCTCGATCGCGCTTGCGGCGCAGAGCGGTCCGCCAAGCATCACCAACCAGGACATCCTCGCCGGCCTCCAGGATGGGACGAAGTGGCTGACCTATTCAGGCAATTATTTCGGCCACCGGTATAGCCCCCTCACGCAAATTACTCCTGAGAACGTCGGCCAGCTCAAGTCGGCGTGGACATTTCAGACCGGATCGACTGGAAATTTCCAGTCCACGCCGCTCGTGATCGATGGCGTGCTGTACGTCACAGGGTGGGGCGGCGACGCCTGGGCGATCGACGCGCGCTCGGGACGGCAGATCTGGCGCCATCGGCGAAATCTTCCAGGCGATATCAGAGCGTGCTGCGGCCCGAACAATCGGGGCTTCGGGGCGCTTGACGACCGATTGTTCCTGGGCACCGCCGACGCGCATCTCCTGGCGCTCGACATGAGTACTGGAGCCGTGGTTTGGGACGCCGAGGTGTTCGACTACAAGTCGGGCTATTCGGTGACCGTCGCACCGCTTGTCGTCAAGGACAAAGTCATTGTTGGCGTGGCAGGTGCCGAGTACGGCATTCGTGGATTCATCGATGCCTACGATGTGAAGACAGGGAAGCGGGTCTGGCGGTTCTACACGGTTGCCGGACCGGATGAGCCGGGTGGGCAAACATGGCCGAAAGGCACTGATGCATATCTTCGTGGCGGCGGATCGATCTGGGTGACCGGCACCTACGATCCCGAACAGAATCTCGTCTTTTATGGGACGGGCAACCCGGGTCCCGACTATTTCAGCGCGGTGCGCGAAGGCGACAACCTGTACACCGCGTCGGTGGTTGCGCTCGATGCAGACACCGGCAAGATCAAGTGGCATTTTCAGTTCACGCCGCACGACGTCCACGACTGGGATTCGACGCAGGTGCCCATCCTGGCCGATCTCACTATTGGCGGGCAACCGCGGAAGACGCTGCTGTTTGCCAACCGTAACGGCTTTTTCTATGTGCTCGATCGCACGAACGGACGCATGATCCTGGCCAAGCCGTTCGTGCAGCAGACATGGGCGAAGGGCATCAGTCCAGAGGGACGGCCGATCCTCGTGCCGGGCAACATGCCGACGGAAGAAGGGACCAGAACCTGCCCTGATGTCGGGGGCGGTACGAATTTCTATTCGCCGTCCTACGATCCGGTGAACCGCTTGTTCATGGTGACGGCGCGCGAAACGTGCACGACGTATCACTCGTACAACGAGCCGTTCCAGCTCGGCGAGCGCTACGCGGGCGGGGGCGCGGTGAAGCCGCGCGACCAGGTGAACTATGGTGCCCTCCGCGCGATCGATCCCGTGACCGGTGATCGCAAATGGGAGTTCCGCTACCCGAATGTGTCGGTGTCCGGCGTGCTGTCGACCGCGTCGGGACTGGTGTTTGCCGGCGATGGCGACGGCAGTGTCATGGCATTCGAGTCGAAGACCGGCAAGAATCTGTGGCACTACCAGCTCGGTGTCGGCATCCGTTCAACCGGCGGAACGACATATATGGTGGACGGCCGGCAGTATTACCTTGTGCCCTCCGGCGCCACGTTGACCGCGTTCGCCCTACCGTAAGAAAGCTTCTAAACCACAGAGGGCGATCCGCGAACGGAGGAAATACAAAGAGGAACACAGAGAATTCATCCACTGGAATTTCTTTGGCCCTCTTTGTGTTTCCTCAGTTGGAGGATTCACCTCTGTGGTAAAGGTCGGGCTGACAAGCCACGCAATCAAAATCCGGGCGCGCGAGATTGGGTTCGATCTCTGCGGTGTCGCGCCTGTCGAAGCCTTTCCCGAGCTCCGCTTCTTCAAAGAATGGATCGATCGTGGGTACGCCGGCACGATGGCATATCTGCCGCGATCGGCTGCGCGGCGGTCCGATGTGCGCAACGTCCTGCCCTCGGCCAGGTCGGTCATCGTCACGGGCGCGCTGTACAACACGGGACAGCCCTATTCGATCGAACGAAGTGACTCGTCGCGCGGTGAAGTGGCGCGCTACGCGTGGAGCCGCGACTATCACCATGTGCTGGGGGAACGTCTCGCGGCGCTGCTGACCTGGATGGAGAACCAGCAGGCCGAGCCGTTCGAGGCACGCGTGTACGTCGACACCGGTCCGGTGCAGGAGCGTGTGTATGCGCAATATGCGGGGCTGGGATGGATCGGCAAGAACACGTGCGTGATCAATCCGGACCTGGGCTCGTGGCTGCTGCTCGGGGCCATCATCTGCAGCCTGCCGCTCGAGCCGGATTCGCCTGCCGTCGATCAATGCGGCACGTGCACACTCTGTCTGGAAGCCTGCCCCACAGGCGCGTTCGCAGGGCCGTACGAGCTTGATGCGACGAAGTGTGTGTCGTATCTCACCATCGAATATCGCGGCTCGATTCCCGAAGAGCAGCGCGAGGCGATGGGTAACCATCTCTTCGGGTGCGACATCTGCCAGGAAGTCTGCCCGTGGAACGCCGCGCCGGTGCACGCGACCGAGCCCTCCTGGTCCTCAGGTCGCGATTTGAATGTGCCGAGCCTCATCGATTTGTGGCGCCGCACCGACACCGATCTTGCCGCGTTCATCGGGGACACGGCCATGACACGTGCCGGAGTCCGTGGCCTTCGGCGGAATCTTGCCGTGGCATTGGGAAATTCCGATGACCCGCGTGCGCTCGAAGTGCTCTCGGAAACCCAGACCATTGCCGACACACGAACGGATCCACTGGTCCTTGAGCACGTCGCCTGGGCGAAATCCAGATTGCGCTGCACATAGCAGAATTCGCTATAGATCCGGCGTCTTTTCGATCAGAAACTGCACTCGAGCGCAAGTGCGTTCCGGTTTTCCCGAGGAATTCCTGAGGGCATCGCTCTTGATTGTGCTCCCGGCAGGGGACGCTTGACCGACGACGGTATACTCCGGTCAGAGTCGCTGAAGGAGTTCCATGCCTATCGATGAACGGCGACTCGAGTATCTGGAGCGCGCATTGGAGGATCGACGCCAGGATTTCACGGAATTGAAAGAGGCTGTTCGCCATCTTGAAGCAAAGATGGACGAGCGCTTCGCGAACGTCGATGTGCGGTTCCTCGGGATCGATAGCCGCTTTCTCGCCCTTGAGCATCGACTGACGGCGCTCGATTCGAAGTTCGACACGCTCGGATCGAGGTTCGACGCGAAGTTCGACGCGCTTGAATCGAAATTCGAAGGGCTCGGGTCGAGATTCGACGCGAAGTTCGAAGGGCTCGGGTCGAGATTCGACGGGAAGTTCGAAGGGCTCGGGTCGAGATTCGACGGGAAGTTCGAAGGGCTCGGGTCGAGATTCGACGCGAAGTTCGATGGGCTCGACTCGAAATTTGACGCGAAATTCGAAGGGGTTCAGGGGCAGTTCCAGGCGATGATGAAGCGGATGGACAGCCAATTCAGGTGGCTGGTCGGCATACAGTTCGGTGTGCTGGTCGCCGTTATCGGCGTGCTCCTCTCACGCTGACCTTCTCTGTTCTCCTGACAGTAATCAGCTATTTCTCAGAACGCAGCAAGTCAGCCACCGAGCTGTCTGGTGCCACGAAATCTGCGACCGTTGCCCCCGGCCTGTGCATGACTGGATTGAACGGGTCGCTGAGCACGGCATACATCAAAGGGGTGTGACCTTCGACGCTTCTTGCGTTCACCTCCGCTCCAGCGGCGATGAGCAGCGAGGCGCATTCGGCGTCTCCTCTGATGGCGGCGATCATGAGCGGCGTCATATGACGGCTGGTTACTGTCGCAGATGATGCGCGAGGGTTGCGCGACTTCTCCACGATAAGAGGAAGCTTCGCGGCGGCCGTTCGGTTTGCCCCGGCTTTGAGGAGCAGTCTCACTACGCCTGCCTTGTCGGCGCCCTTTCCGCCGGCGTCCGATGACGGAAACTGCTCTCGATACGTGGTCCGCATTCTGAGATTCGGATTGCCTCCCTTCTCGAGCAGGTACTTGAGGACACGGGGGTGAGAGGCCATTGTCGCGACGAGAACGGCGGATTGACCGTACTCGTCCAGCGAGTTCACGTGGACGCCCTGGTCCAGCGCCTTTCGTACGCCGGCAAGGTCGCCGTCAGTGGTTGCCTTGAAGAGGTCGGTCTTGGCATCGGCGGACATCCCGACCGGAGAGATGGCGATCGCGAGCACGAGCAGGATGATCGACCTCACACGTCCTCCGTCCAAGAACTCCAGTGTAGCGCAATAGGCGCTACGTGACATTCGTGATGACAAACTCCTCAACGACGCCGCGGCGCGTTCCATTGGAGTTGATCGCGCGCCGCGCCGGGACTCGGTGGCAGTGCAGTCCCGCCGCCTTCACGTCCTTGCTTCGTTCATACAGCTCGACGATCTCCGGTGCCGTCGAGTTGCTCATCAGGACGTGGCACCCGCGAGATGCCAGCGTGATCAATACGTCTCGCAGTTGTTTCTGATCGTCGAGATCGAATCCTTCAGCCGTGTAATTCGTGAAGCGTGCGGTCTTGCTCAGCGGCGCATATGGCGGATCGAAATATAGGAAGTCGCCCGCACTCGACGCCTCGAGGACGGCTTCGAAGCGCTGCTCTTCGAGCGTGACGCCCGCACGCGCGAGCGCAGAGGAGACGCCGCGCAGATTCGACTCGTCGCAGATGCGCGGATTCGTATACCGGCCTGCCGGCACGTTGAACTCGCCGGCCGCGTTCAGCCGGAAGAGCCCGTTGTAGCCGGTGCGATTGAGATAGATGAACATGGCCGCAAGAGCGGGACTGTAGGCGAGTCCGCCGCCGTTTGCCGATCTCCGCAGCACGGCCCGCAGCTTGTTGAATCGGTTGTTCCGGACCTCGTAATAGTTCGCAGAGCCGCGACGCTCGTGGTCGCGCGCGAGCCGCCTCAGCTCGTGGATGACCTCATCGGGGCAATCTCTCACCGCGCGATAACACGCAATCAAGTCGGAATTCTGATCGGTCAGCGTGGCGCCGTTCCCGAGCAGGCCGCGCGCGTGCAGATCGAAGAAGACCGCGCCGCTGCCGAGAAACGGCTCCCAGTAATGATTAAACGGAGCGGGATAAAACTGCCGGAGTGCGGGCAGCAGCTGCCGCTTGCCCCCGGCCCACTTGAGCAGCGGCCGGACTGTCGCATTCAGCCCGCTATCTACCTTTTGCCCTCTGCCCTCTGCCATCTGCGCTGACTGCGAAGCCTCCTGTGTGCCATCTGCCATCTGCCCTGACATCGAAGTGTGCGTTAGAGTCGCCGTGTCAGTGCCGGCGTCCCTCCGCGAGCCTGAGGCCGACTGCCATACCCAGGTGAAACGCCGCTTCCTGGTTCAGCCAGATCTGACGCGCGAGGTTGTCGACCAGCTCGTCGATCAGCTCGTGGTCCTCTTCGTCCACGAGCTCTTTCAGACGCTGGACGATCTCTTCCTGTCGTTGCACGTCCGCCGGCGCAAACAGCTCGTCTTCGTGCAGCGCATCCAGCAGGTCGTCGTATTCGTCGGCGCATTGTTCTTCGATGTCGCTGAAACTGGGATAGCGAATCCCGCTGTCGGGCATGTCGATGCGCTCGGCCCCCGCCCGTGCAATGTCCATCAAATCCTCCGAAGTGGCGCCCATGAAGCTGCCTCCGGAAACGAGACTACTACATTGGAAAAAGGCTCCGGGAGCCTTTTTCAGGCACCACCCGATGAAAAAGGCTCCCGGAGCCTTTAATCTAGTGAACACATGCGCCAGTTGTTTGCCGCGCTCCTCGTCTGCGCCACCTCCCTGTCGGCATGGCAGGCGGCGCCGTTGGACTTCGCCCGCACGATGCGTGTGGACTATTTCCATACCGGCGGCGCCGGCGGGGAAGCGGTGAGGCTCGATACCGTGCTGGCGGAGGGCGCCTGGCCGGGCAGTCCGACGCGCCTCCTCGATACGACGAATCTTGGAAAGTACCACTTCGAGGTGATCGATCGTCGATCGCAACGCGTTCTCTACTCGAGCGGGTTTGCGTCGATCTACGGAGAGTGGGAGACGGTTCCCGAATCCCGGACGACCACCCGCACGTTTCACGAATCTCTGCGGTTTCCATTTCCGGCAGGTCCCGTTCGTATCGTCCTGAAGAAACGGGATCGCCAGAACCTGTTCGTGCCGTTGTGGACCACCGAGATCGATCCTGTGGCGGCAGGCGCCGTACCCATTCCACCGACCGCCGGCCCGGTGCTGCTGTTCGAGAACGGGCCCGCCCATCGCAAAGTCGATCTCCTGCTCATCAGCGAGGGTTATTCAATCGAGCAGGCTGGAAAATTCCGATCTGATGCCGTGCGGCTCGTCGAGGCGCTCTTCGCACGAGAGCCCTTCAAATCGCGGCGCGCCGATTTCAACGTCCGGACACTTGCGGTGCGGGGCGCGCAACTCTCGGTGCGGTTCAACATCTTCGGACTCGAGCGATACGCCCTGACCTACGACAATCGCGCCCTCCGCAACCTCGCCGCCTCGGCGCCCTACGACATCATCGAAGTGCTGATGAACGAGTCCAAGTACGGCGGCGGCGGGATCTACAACCAGCAGTCGACGGTGGCCGCGTCGAACGAATCGGCCGAGTACGTCTTCATTCACGAGCTCGCGCACAATCTCGCGGGACTGGGCGATGAGTATGTCGGCGCCGTGACCTACGAGACGGGTGAGCCGATTACCGTTGAGCCGTGGGAACCGAACATCACCGCGCTCCACGATGCGGCGTCCTTGAAGTGGCGCGATCTCGTCCAGCCAGGGACGCCCCTGCCCACGCCGATGAGTCATGCGGGCAAGGTCGGTGCGTTCGAAGGTGCGGGGTACGAGGCGCGCGGCCTGTTCAGGCCGGAAGCCGAGTGCATCATGGGATCGCGCACGGTCACGACGTTCTGCCGCGTCTGCCAGCGCGCCATCAATGGGGTTATCGATCTGCATACCAAGTAGCGGCGATCCTGTCAGGGCAAATGGCAGATGGATGATGGCAGATGACGCGTTCTGCCCTCTGCTCTCTGCCATCTGCCCTGACGGATGCTCTCTGCTTCGCCCGTGGTCTGATTTTTGCGACATCATCCATAACGACCCCCGGCAAAGTGTCGGTGTGGTATTCATTCGGACTTGGTTGATGGCCAAAAACCGAACAGCAATCGACGTGTTTTCCGCCGTTGCTACCGAGCTGATGGTGCTGCTCCTGGTCGTGCTCGCAGCCGGTCTCACAGTCTCTCAATACATTTCCGGCACTCGAGATCGCGTGCGCCGCGTCGAAGCGAGGCTTCGACGCCGGGCGGCCCGCCGCGTGGCCGCATGATGGACGTCTCCAGCGTCGATCTGCTCCGCCTGCTGATCCTGGCGCTGCCGGTGGCCGCGATCGTCTGGACCGTCACCCATGAGGAACTGTTCCGCGAGCTCCGCGACTACTGTGTTGACCGGAGCCAATCGGCGTGTCCCTTTGCCCTTCGCAAATTCTTCTATGTGTTTACCTGTGAATACTGCTTCAGCCACTACGTCTCGGCCGGCATGGTGGCGCTGACCGGGTTTCACCTGCTTTACGCCGACTGGCGGGGGTATCTGATTGCCTGGCTGGCCCTGGTCTGGGTCGTCAATCACCTCATCGGCATTTACGGCCGGCTGCGACTCGGCATCCGAAGCGAGCGGCTGGAGATCGGCTTGAAGGAAGCCGTCAACGAGCGTGTGGGCGTCACTAAGATGGAGGAGACCTCAAAAGCCCAGCAGCGAAAGGTTGGCTAGGGGCGCGTTCAACCCTAATCCCCAATCCCTAATCCGTATTCCCTGTGATAGAGTTCGCGGCGTTCCATAACGAACCAACTGCGTCCACTGAGGGGAGATATGTGGCAACACAATTATGAGCCCATCGGGGGAAGTCTCGGCCTGTCGGCACTTGCCGCCGCCGTCCCCATTGTTGTGCTGTTCATCATGCTCGGCGTGCTGCGCAAGCCGGCGTGGCAGGCCGCGCTCGCCGCGCTCGGCTCTGCGCTGCTCGTCGCCCTGGTGGGCTATGGCATGCCGCTCCAGATGGCGATCGTTTCGACGCTGTTCGGCGCGGCGTTCGGTATTTTCCCGATCGCGTGGATCGTCTTCAGCTCGATCATGCTGTATCGACTCGCCGTCGATACCGGCAAGTTCGAGATCATCAAGGATTCGGTCGGCGGTCTGACCAACGATCGCCGGCTGCAGGCGATGTTCATCGCGTTCTCGTTCGGCGCGTTCATCGAAGGGGCGGCCGGGTTCGGCGCACCCGTGGCGGTGTCGGGCGCCATGCTGGCAGGTCTGGGCTTTTCGCCCTTCTACGCGGCCGGCATCTGTCTCCTGGCGAACACCGCGCCGGTTGCGTTCGGATCGATCGGCATCCCAATCACCACGCTCGCCAACGTCACGGGCATACCGTCGATGCCGCTGAGCGCGATGACGGGCCGGCTGTGCGCGATGATTTCCGTCATCATTCCGGCCTACCTCACGGTCGTGATGGCCGGTCCCAAGCGCGCGCTCGAAGTCTGGCCGGCGATTCTCATCTGCGGTGTTTCATTCGCCGCCGCACAGTTCTACGTCTCGAACTACATCGGTCACGAACTGACCGACATCATCAGCTCGCTCACCTGCATCGTCGCCATGGTACTCGTTCTGAAGCTCTGGACGCCGCCGACGATCATGCGTCTGGAGGGCGACAAGGAAGCCACGCTCGCACCCAAAAAGCATCCCGGCCGCGAAGTGTTCATCGCCTGGCTGCCGTATCTGCTGCTGGTCGTCTTCGTGCTCACGTGGGGCGAGGTCTCCATTAAGGCCATGTTCGACCGGTTCACCAACGGGCTGCTGCCGGGATTCTTGCCGTTGAATGCGAACGTGCTGAACGGCATCAACGTGCCCGGGCTGCACAACATGATCCAGCGGATTCCGCCGGTGACGCCGACGCCTTCACCGTATGGCGCGGTGTACACGCTGAACTGGCTCAGCGCGTCGGGCACCTCGTGCTTCCTGGCGGCCGTCGCCGCCGCGATGCTGCTCCGCGTCAAGCCGTCACAGTTCGCCGCGACCTACGTCGCCACCTTCAAGCAGCTGAAGATGTCGATGGTGACGATCGCGACGATGCTGGGCCTGGCGTATCTGATGAACTACTCGGGGATGACGTCCACACTCGGGCTGGCGCTCGCCGCCACCGGGCCGACGTTCCCGTTCTTCAGCGCGGTGCTCGGCTGGCTTGGCGTGTTCCTGACCGGCAGCGACACGTCTGCCAATGCGCTTTTCGGCAATCTGCAGGTCGTGACGGCGAACACGCTCGGACTGAACCCGGTATTGACGGCATCGGTCAACTCCGCGGCGGGCGTCATGGGCAAGATGATCTCGCTGACGAGCATTGCCGTCGCAGTGGCCGCCACGGGGATGACCACGGCCGACGAAAGCCGGCTCTTCCGGTTCACGATCAAGCACAGCATCCTGTTGATGGTGGTGATGGGCATCATCTCGATGATGTATGCCTACGTGTTCCCACAGTTTGTGCCGGTCGTGCCGCCGAAGTAAGTCGCAAGTCGCAGGTCTAAAGTCGTAAGGCGCAAGTCGGAAGTCGTAAGGCGCAAGTCGAAAATCAAAAAAGGGCGGGTCCTGAACCGTGGACCCGCCCTTTTCTTCAACGAACTCACCGAACTCCACGAACCCACCGAACTCCACGAACCTACTGCTGTATTAGCATCGGAAGTGCCGTAACGAATGACGCGGCGATGGCCGCCAGCGTCGCGCCAAGACAGATGAGCGCCATCACGACGTGATCGACGCGCTCGGGCTTGAGCGGGTCGAGATAGCGCGCGGCCAGGTATCCACCGAAGTAGCCGCCGGCGTGCGCAAAGTTGTCCACGCCGCGCATGACGAAACCGAAAAATCCCAGAATCAGCGCATAGCGGAGCGCTTCGGACCGCGTCAGCGAGCTGCCGGTACGTCGTCCGTAGTACACCAGCGCCCCGAGGAAGCCGAACACCGATGCCGAAGCGCCGACCGTAAAGCCTGCGCCGCTCAGGAACGGCAGCTGCGGCAGGAAGACGAACGCAGCCGAGCTGAGCAGAAATCCGCTGACGCCGGCGACGGTGTAAATAATGACCATCCGTCCCGGCCCGAACATGTCTGCGACCGCCGGACCGAGATCGCGGACCCACATCATGTTGAAGATGATGTGGAGCAGGCTGCCGTGCAGCCATCCGGCGCTCAGCACCGTCCACCATCGGCCGTAGCCGAAGACCGGTACCCCGCCGCTCGCACCCAGCAGAAACAACACGCCGGAATCAGGCGCGAGAAAGCCGAACAGGCCGCCACTCATGCGCATCGCGCTGCCCGAGAGCAGCAGCGACACGATGTAGAGCGCGCTGCTGCCCCAGATGACGAGGGGCACGAAGCCGAGATCGGTGCCGAGGCTTCTCAGCAGTGGTGCGAATCCCCACATGCCAGGGTTGCGCCGCCCGCAGTTGAAACACTTTTCCTCGCGCACGCCGACGAGCGAACCGCATGAGGTGCAGACGACCGAGCCGGAGGTTTGCCGCTTGAACATGAATGATGAGCGAGATCGCGATAGATATACTACTTCCAGAGCGGCTCTTTCCGGAGGAAGCGAACGCGTCGCTGCACAATCGTGGTGCGCTTGAACGCTCGAAGGTAGCCGCAGCGTTTATACTGGTTGGATGCCTTCGTCGAGAAATTCATCCAAAGTCGCCAATCCGAACCTCCGTAACGTCGCCATCATCGCCCACGTCGATCACGGCAAGACAACCCTGGTTGATGCCCTGCTGCATCAGAGCGGTGCCTTTCGCGCGAACGAGCGCGTGGCCGAGCGCGCAATGGACAGCAACGAGCTCGAACGCGAGCGCGGGATCACGATCCTTGCCAAGAACACCGCCGTCCACTACCGGGATCTCCTGATCAACATCGTCGATACGCCGGGCCACGCCGATTTCGGCGGCGAGGTGGAACGCACCTTGTCGATGGTGGACGGCGTCTTGCTGCTCGTCGACGCGTCGGAAGGCCCGCTGCCGCAGACGCGCTTCGTGCTCGCCAAAGCCTTCGCGCGCGGGCTTCCGCCAATTGTCGTCATCAACAAGATCGATCGGCCCGACGCGAGAGCGGCCGAAGTGCTCAACGAGATATTCGATCTGTTCATCGATCTCGACGCGTCGGAAGCCCAGCTGGATTTCCCTGTGATTTACACCAACGGCAGGACGGGCACCGCCACGCTCGATCTGGCGAACCCCGGAGAAGATCTTCGGCCGCTCTTTGAAGCGGTGGTGAAGCATGTGCCGCCGCCGATGGGATCGCTTGATGCCCCGCTGCAGATTCTCGTGGCGAACCTCGACTCGAGCGACTATCTGGGCCGCATCGCCATCGGACGCATCTTCAACGGCAAGGTGAAAATCGGCGATGAGGTCGCCATCTGCACTCCAGTGTCGGAGGCGCGCAAGGCGAAGATCACGAAGCTGTACTCGTTCGATGGACTGAAGCGCATCGATATCGAGAACGCCGCGGCGGGCGATATCGTGTGTCTCGCCGGCATGCCCGATATCACCATCGGCGAGACGGTGACCGAAGTCGAACGCCAGGCGCCCGTGGCGATGGTGGCGATCGACGAGCCGACGGTGTCGATGGTCTTCGGCGTCAACACGTCGCCGATGGCGGGGCGCGACGGCCAATATGTCACCTCGCGACAGGTGCGGGATCGTCTCGAGCGCGAACTGGTCGGCAACGTGTCGATCCGTCTGGAGAACACCGACAGTCCCGAGACTGTGAAGGTCATCGGCCGCGGCGAGCTGCAGCTCTCGATTCTCATCGAGATGATGAGGCGCGAAGGTTACGAGCTTCAGGTCTCGCGGCCCGAGATCGTGACCAAGGAGCAGAACGGCCAGCGCGTCGAGCCCGTCGAAGATCTCGTCATCGACGTGCCCGAGGATTTCCAGGGTGTCGTCATCGCGCAAGCGGGCGGCCGCAAAGGCACCATGACGAAAATGGTGAATCACGGCAGCGGCCGCGTGCGCCTGGAGTTCCGCATTCCCGCGCGCGGCCTGATCGGCTTCCGCTCGCAGTTCCTCACCGACACGCGCGGCACCGGCATCATGAATCATCTCTTCGCCGGCTGGGAGCCGTGGCATGGCGCCATTCCCGCCCGCGCCACCGGCGCGCTCGTGGCCGACCGCACCGGGGCCGCCACCGCCTACGCCTTGTCGAACCTGCAGGAGCGAGGGGAGATTTTCATCGAGCCGGCGGTGGCCGTCTACGAGGGGATGATCATCGGCGAGAATGCGCGGCCAAGCGATATGGACGTCAACGTCACCAAGGAGAAAAAGCAGACCAACATGCGGGCTTCCACGGCAGACGAAGCCATTCGGCTGATCCCTCCTCGAGTCTTGGGACTCGAACAGGCAATTGAGTTCATCAACGACGACGAATTCGTGGAAATCACCCCGAAAAGCATCCGTCTGCGCAAGCGGGTTCTGGCAGCCAATCAGCGGCCCAAGCGAGAGAGTGCGTAGCGCCGGCCAGCGGGCGCCAAACTCCGACTAAAAGAGTCGGCCTTCCCGACAGCTTTGCTCAAATATTCTTGCAATGAGCCACTTGCATTTTGATACGATATGACCGCTTAAGCCGCCAAGTCTCAAAGGTTTTCGGGTGTGCTGCGACCCCTTGCGGGTTTCATGACGAGGTGATCGCTCCATGACTGCTCCAATTCAAATTCAAGAACAGCCCAATGGCGTAACTCGGCGCGCGTTCATCAAAGGTGTGATCGCCGCAGGTGCTGCGGTGTCCGCGAGCAGCTACTTGTTCCGTGGCCCGGAACGGCTCTTCGGCCAGGGCTCACTGCCCGGCGCCGTCGAGCGGCTGATGACGCTGACCGTCAACGGTCAGCAGCGTCGCGTGGACGTGATGAAGCAGGAAACACTCGCAATGACGCTGCGCTACAAGCTCGGTCTCACCGGGACCAAGCTTGGCTGCGATCGTTCCGAGTGCGGCGCCTGCACCGTCCTCATCGACGATGTGCCGCACTACTCGTGCTCGATCTTGACGCACACGGTGCGCAACAAGAAGGTCGTCTCGATCGAAGGCCTCGAGTCGCCCGACGGCAAGCTGCATCCGGTGCAGCAGGCCGTGGTCGACGAGCAGGGCTTCCAGTGCGCCTTCTGCATGTCCGGCTTCGTGATGGCGGCGGTCGGATTCCTCAAGACGAATCCGAACCCGACGCGCGAGCAACTCGCGCATGGTATTTCCGGCAATCTCTGCCGCTGCGCCGACTACAACAAGATTCTGAATGCGTTTGAGCGCGGCGCGGAATACCTGCGGAGGACGTAGTCCGTGGCAGAAACCAAGAAGTACAAACTGATCGGGCAGAACTATCAGCTGAACGATCTCGTCGCGAAAGTGACGGGCCGCGCGAAGTACGCCGAAGACTTCCGCGCAG
The DNA here is from genome assembly GCA_963782595.1 of Vicinamibacterales bacterium. Classification (GTDB taxonomy): domain Bacteria; phylum Acidobacteriota; class Vicinamibacteria; order Vicinamibacterales; family JAMQPK01; genus JAMQPK01. The sequence goes on from CAWAKJ010000002.1 coordinate 713,940, forward strand.
ACGGAATGCTGTTCGCGAAGCTGCTGTTGAGCCCGATGCCGCACGCGCGCATCCGCCGCATCGACACGAGCGCGGCAATGGCGCTGCCCGGCGTCGTCGCGATCATCACCGGCGAGGACATGCCGAAGCCGGACGCGCCGCAGGCGCTTGGTGAAGGCCCGGCCCAGCGCGCGAACACCGTGCCCGAAGTGGCGCTCGCCAGCGAGCCTCTCTATCAGGGCGAACCGATCGCGGCCGTCGCCGCCGTCGACGAGTTGACGGGCGCCGAAGCCGTACAGTTGCTCAAGGTCGAATACGAGCCGCTTCCGTGGGTCGTTGATCCGATGGTGACCTTGCGGCCCGGCGGGCCCAATGCGCGTTCCGAAGGCAACGTGTGGAAGGTGCCTCAGGTCACCGAGCTCAAGCTCACGGCGGCGCAAGTGGCTGAGCTCGACGAGGGTCGCGTTCCGATGCTCGAGGACGGGACTGTGAATTGGTCGATCGGCGATGTCGACGCGGCGCTCAAGCAGGCCGATCTCATCGTCGACGAGACCGTCGTGCACCAGTCGACAGGACACCAGGCGATGGAGCCGCGCTCGGCGATGGCCTACTGGCAGAACGGCAAGCTGTATCTGCACGGGTCGACGCAGTCGGTCGCGCGTACGCGGGCGACCGTTGCGCAGTGGGTCGGATTCAAACCCGATCAGGAAGACCAGGTCGTCCTCATCAGCGAGTACACCGGTGGCGGATTCGGCGGCAAGATTCCCGGTGCGCAGTCCATGGCCATTCCGGCGGTGCTCTCGAAGAAGGCCGGCGGCCGCCCGGTGTTGATGCGCATTTCACGCGAGGAAGAAAATTACATCGGCCGCGGGCGTCCGGGCATCCACTTGCGCGCCCGCATCGGTTTCCGCAAGGACGGCCGTGTCGTGGCGATGGATTTGTGCGCTATTTCCGATTGCGGACCGTATGCGAACCAGGGTGATGGCGGTACGCTCGGGTCAACCGCGACGTCGCTCTACAACCCCGAAACGATCCGCTTCCGCGGTGTCAGCGTGCTGACCAACACGCCGCCGCGCGTCGCGCAGCGCGCCCCGGGTGGCGAGCAGGCATCGGCCATGCTCGAGCCGCTCATCAGCAAAGCGGCGCGGCAGCTGGGCATCGACCAGGTCGAGATTCGGAAGGTCAACGCCCCGAGCACGGGATCGCAGTTCGGTCCACCGCCTCCGGAAGCAGCGGTCGCGGCTGCTAAAGCGAAGGGCGTCGCTCCACCGAGTCGCACGTTCTTCACGAGCTGCCACCTGCGCGAAGCGCTCGATATGGGAGCCAAGCTCTTCAACTGGGAGGAGCGCAAGAAGCGCAACGGCCAGCGCGTCGGAACGAAAGTGACTGGCGTGGGCGTGGGCCTCGGAACCTACACCGCCGGATCGATCAACATGGATGGCCTGCTTCTGATCCGCCCGGATGGGAAGGTGTACGTCCAGCAGGGGGTCGGGAATCTCGGTACCGGCTCGGTGCACGATACGGCGCGCATCGTGGCTGAAGAGCTCGACACGCCGTGGGAGCATTTCGAGATCGTTTGGGGGAGCACCGGTAAACATGTGGCGTGGAGCTCGCCGCAGGCGGGCAGCCAGACCATCCACGCACACACGCGTGCGAACCTGGCAGCGGCGCAGGATCTCAAGAAGAAGCTTCAGGAGATCGCGGCGCTCGAGCGCGGTGGCCGCCCGGAGAGTTATGCCGTGTCGAACGGCCGCGTCGGACCGCTCACCTTTGCGCAGGCAGCAGAGGCGGCCATCAAGCGCGGCGGTAAGTTCGATGGCCACGAAGCCCCGTCCGACATCAACGGCATGACCAAGGCGTCGGTGGCCGCGCTGGCGGGCCAGGGGCTCATTGGTGTCTCGCGCGACAACTTCCCGCGCAAGGGCAACACGCAGTCGTGGGTGGCCTCGTTCGCCGAGGTCGAAGTCGACGTCGAGACCGGCGAGTACCGGTTGGTTGATTACTGCGCAGCAACGGATTGCGGCACCGTCATCAATCCCCGGGGTCTTGCGGCGCAGCTCCATGGGGGCGGCGTCCAGGGCTTCGGACACATCAAAAGTCAGAAGTGGGTCTACGACCAGCGATATGGTGTGTCGCTGGCGAACCGGTTCCACTACAACAAGCCGCCGACGATTCTCGATGTCCCGCTGACGCAGATGCAGTGGGTGGCCGTCGAGATTCCTGATTCGCAGACGCCGGTTGGCGCAAAGGGCATCGGCGAGCCCGCCATTTGCGCGGGTGCGGCCGCGGCTATCTGTGCAGTCAACGCGGCGATTGGGGACGACTACCTGCGCCGCACGCCGGCGACACCAAGCATGATCGTGGCCTCGCTCGACGCAAAAAAACGCGTCGATGAAGGCCTCGTGACCCACGTGTAGAGGAGGCTGAGAGATGGCAACGATTCATGATGTAATGCCCGCCTTCGAGCTGTTTCAGCCTACGAGCATCGACGATGCCGTGTCGCTGCTGCAGAGGCATCGCCGCAGTGTCTGGGCGCTGGCCGGCGGTCTCGATACATTCGACTGGCTCAAGGATCGCAACAAACGTCCTTCGGTGGTCATCGACCTCAGCGGCATCGAGGCGCTGCGCGGCATCAAGGCGCTGCCCGACGGTGGCGTCGAGATCGGCGCAATGACGACGCTGACCGAGATCGCCGGAAATTCCGACATCAGAGAGAAGTTCGGCCTGCTCGCGCAGGCGGCCGGCCTCGTCGCCTCGCCCCAGATTCGCAATCAGGGCACACTCGGCGGCAACATTTCGCAGGACACCCGCTGCTGGTACTACCGCGCCGGATGGACGTGCTATCGCGCGGGCGGCAATATCTGCTACGCGGATACGCCGACCTCGATCAACCGCGAGCACGCCTTGTTCGACGCCAATCGTTGCGTGGCGGTGAGCCCGTCCGACACGGCGCCGGCGCTCGTGGCGCTCGAGGCGCAGATGGTAATTCGCAACTCGAGCGGCGAGCGAGTCGTGCCGGCCGAAGAGTTCTTCATCGGGCCGGCCATCGACATCACGCGCATGACCGTGCTCGAGCCGGGCGACCTGTTGACGTCGATCCGCGTTCCGGCCACGTGGGCGGGAGCGAAGTTCTACTTCGAGAAGGTCCGCGACCGCCAGGTTTGGGACTTCCCACTCGTGAACGTGGCGTCTGCGGTCAAGGTGTCGGGCGGCAACATTCAGCAGGCGCGCATCGTCGTGGGCGCCGTCGCCGCTCACCCGATGCGGCTGCACGCGGTCGAATCGGCCGTCGCGGGCAAGGCTCAGAACGAAGATACGGCGTCGATGGCGGGTGAGTTGGCGGTGCAGGGTAACCAGCCGCTGGCGCACAACGGCTACAAGATCCCCCTGATGCGTAACCTGGTGAAGCGAGCCCTCCGGGCGGAGGCATAACATCATGAACTGGTTGGTACAAACTGGTTTCAATCCCTGGAACGAAGAGATCCTGACGCACGCACAGTGGACGCTCGTCTATGCGTCGCTCGCGTTTGGCCTCTTGTTCATGGTCAGCCATACACTCTACGTGGCCCTCTGGCCAAAGCCGGCCGGCGGCCACACCGCGCCGGTTGACCCGGCCGCGGCCGCGCGCGTGCCTGCCAAGGTGAAGCGCCACTCGTTGGCGGCGCGCGCCTTCCACTGGATCATGGCGGCGTCAATGCTGACGCTGCTCGTCACCTCGTTCGCCCCCATCCTTGGATGGAAGTTCGACTGGGTGCAGATCCACTACCTGGCAGGCATCGCACTGACGATCTCGATCATCTATCACATCATCCACGCGAGTTTCTGGCTCGACTTCTGGTCGATCTGGCTCAACGCGGAAGACGTGAGGGAGGCCATCACCAGGTTCAAGCGCGCGCTCGGCGACAAGGTCCCCGCGCCGCGTAAGGCCGGGAAGTATCCCTGGGACAACAAGATGTATCACACGGCCATCGTCTTGTCGGCGCTGGCTGTCGTGCCCACGGGCCTCTTCATGATGGTGCGCGTCCGCAATCCGTTCTTCGAACGGAATCCGTATCTCTTCAGCGACGGGACGTGGGGCCTGATGTACGTGCTGCACGGCTTGTCGGGCATTGGTCTGGTCGGGCTCACGATGGCGCACATCTACTTCGCCATTCGTCCGGAAAAGATCTGGATTACCAAGGGCATGGTCTTCGGCGACATCAGCCGGGAAGACTTCCTCAAACATCACGATCCGCAGCGCTGGGTCGTGGAGGGCGCGACACCGCCGAAGGCGTAAGTCACAGGACACACAGGCCACCGAGAAAAACAGAGGGCACAGAGATCTTTAAAGAGAATTCTCTGTGTTCTCCGTTTTTCTCTGAGACCTCTGTGTCCTGAACTCATTCATTCACATCAATGCGAAACGAATTGAAGGATCGGTGCGCACGCATCGAAGAAGCCTACGAGTTCATGCTCGCCTATGCTGCTCAGGGATTGCGGACCGAGCCCGGCAGTGGCGTGGGTTCGCAAATCCGCACGATGCTGACGACGTGTGACACGTCACTCAGCGGATTGGCGGATGTGTTCACGCAGATCGTCAGGGACGACAAGCTGCAGCCGGCGGCCGCCTACGACAAGTTCATTGCCTTGCTGTCGCGCGATGCGAATGATGCGCAGGCTTCGGTACAGCTCGTGCTGGCCCAGCCCTCAATCAGCTCGCAGATGGTCGACAACCTGAACGCGTCGATACACCTGCGCGCGCTGCTCACCGATCTGTTTCTGATTGACGAGATCATCCGGCCGGAGGCGGCGAGTGTGGCCTCCGCGATCGCACCAACAGATTAGACGCCTGCGGGTTACTGAATCATACCGAGGTCGGTGGTCCCCGGTTTCACTTCAATCGACCGGACGGTCGGCGTCGGTCCCGCATACACGGTAAGTCTGTACGTCCCCGCTTTCACCTTGCTGAACGTGAAGCTGCCGTCCTTGCCGGTCACGGCCGTGTAAGGCGTCGTCGTGATCAGAATGTCGGCCCGCATGGTGGAGTGAATATCGCACCCCACGGTGTACATTCCGGCCCGTTCGAACTTGTGCTGGTACTTCCCAAACGGCGGGGTGGCGACGTTGAAAATGGGGTTCTGCCCGGCAACCTCGGTGACGCGGATGTTGTGGAGCACGTCCTCGCCGTTCTGAAACTCTACAGTCTGACCCGTCTGCGCGATGAGAAACGACGGATAGAACACGAGGCTCACCTGGTCCATGATCGCCGGTTCGGCTTTCACGGGTATGTCGAGCCCTTCTCCAGCCTCCAGCGCCACAAACGCCGATGGCGGTGCCACACTCGGCGCGACTTTTCCAGTCACGTCGCCATCGGCGTCCGACGGCGCCATCTTGTGTGATTGAGACGTTTCTCCTGCAGGGGCCGGCTCGTGATTGCTATTGCAGCCCATGGATGCCATGAGGACGATCATGATCGCGATACGCAGCAACATTCGAGTGAAGTCTATAATACCTGCTCGCATGAGAGTCTTCCGACCTGCTGCGGCGACGGTGCTGCTCGCGTTTGCGATGTTGTCCGGAGCCAGTCAAGCCGGGCAGCAGGGCGCGAAACCAAAACCAGCGCCTGCCAAGCCTCCGGCGGCCCCTCAATTTTTCACGACGCCGCTCTCGGTCGACGACATGCGCAACAAGCAGGCTGTCGTCGAGACTGATCTCGGGACGGTCGTCATCGATCTGCTTCCGGAAGTTGCGCCCAATCACGTAGGCTACTTCATCAAGAACGCGCAGGACGGGACCTACACGGGAACGGTGTTCCATCGCGTGGTACGTCAGGGGATCGTGCAGGGCGGGGATCCGCTGTCGAAGGATCCTTCGAAAATCGATGCGTACGGCACTGGAGGTTTCGGCGTGCTTCGCGCGGAGCGCAACGCGGAAAAGAACACGCGAGGCGCGGTGTCGGCCGTTGTGGGCGCGGGAAATCCCGACAGCGGCGGGACGCAGTTTTTCATCTGCGTCGCCGATCAGCCGGGCCTCGATGGCGCCTACGACGTCTTCGGGCGCATAAGCGAAGGCATTCTCATCGCGCAGAAGATTTCAGAAGTTGCGTCTGACGAGAAAGGGCGGCCGAAAGAGCGGATCGCGATCAAGTCGGTCACGATACGAGACAAGCCGGCGGCTTCACCAGAGGCATTCTCGACGGAAAGCGTGGCCCAGTTGAGCGCGTATCGCGCGGTGCTCGAGACGAGCATGGGCAATATCACCATCGAGTTCGCTCCGGACAAGGCGCCGGAGCACGTGCGGAATTTCTTGCGGCTCGCCGCGGCCGGTGTGTACAACGGGATGGGCTTTCATCGGGTGGCGAAGGGGTTTGTGATCCAGACGGGCTACCTGCCTTCGAGAAGCGAACCCCTTTCCGAGTCGCAGCAGCGGCTCGTTCGAAATCTTCAGCCGGAGTTCAACGACACTCAGCACGTGACGGGCACCGTGTCGATGGCCCGTGGCAACGACCCCGCGAGCGCCGACATGTCATTCTTTATCGTGTTGGCCCCGAGCCCGGTGCTCGACGGCAAGTACACGGCTTTCGGACGCGTGGTCGACGGCCTTCCGGTTGTCGAAGCGATAGGTCAGGTTCCAGTGAACGGTGAGGCTCCGGTGACGCGCATCGATGTGCGCCGCGTGGTCGTAGAGAAGAAATAGTGCGTTAATCACCAAGGTCACTAAGGTTGTACCAGTCAGGATCACCAAGGGTTACTTCATGATCTTGTCTGGTTCGTAACTTAGTGTCCTTTGTGTTTCAGTTCTTCGTGTTTCAGTTAGTGGAGGTCGCCATGCGACGTGAAGTCCTTCTCGCGCTGCTTGTATTCGTTGGGGCGTCGGCCACAGCTGGTGCCCAGGCCACCTCGAACAGCGTGTTCCTCGAGAATCTGACGTGGGTCGAAGTTCGCGACGCCGTCGCGGCGGGCAAGACCACGGTGATTGTTCCAACCGGCGGGACCGAGCAGAACGGGCCCCACATGGTGCTGGGCAAGCACAATATTCTCGTGAAGTACAAGGCGGGAGAGATTGCGAAGCGGCTTGGAAACGCGATCGTGGCGCCGGTTCTCGCCTATGTTCCCGAGGGCGAGATCCCGGGACCCAAGCCGGCCGCCGGCCACATGCGGTTTCCGGGCACCATTACGATACCTGAGGACGTCTACGAGAAGATTCTGGAGTATGCCGCCAGAAGCCTGCGGCACGCAGGCTTTGTCGACATCGCGTTCATCGGCGACAGCGGCGGCAATCAGGCCGGCCAGAAAGCCGTGTCCGAGAGACTCAACAAGGAGTGGGCCGGCACAAGTGTTCGAGTGCACCACATCACCGACTTCTATCCAGGGCGCGGCGATGCCATTGCGATGGCCAACGGGCTCACGATGGAGGAGGTTGGCGGCCATGCGGGAAGTCAGGACACCACGAGCTTCCTGTACCTCGATCCATCACAGCTGCGCGTTGATAAGTTCTTTGTCGGCAAGCCCAACGATGGCCAGGGACACACGGGCAATCCTGGCAAGGCCACTGCCTACATCGGCAAGCTGATTCTGGAGGCGCAGATCGAAGACGCGGCCAAACAGATACAAACGCTGCGCGTGACGGCCCGGCAGTAACGGCGGGTCCAAAGAACAGGACCCGTCCTACGACGTAGGCCGGGTCTTGCAACTCAGACCCGGCGACCTTCAATCCATCTGCTTACTGCTGCGACAACGGCAGAACTGACCGACCGTGGGCTTCGCCAGCTCCGCGAAATCGAAGTAGTGCATCCGGATGGCGTCGGTGTGCGTTCCGGCGTTGAAGACCATTTCCCATTCCCCGACCAGGCAGCGTTCGACGAATACACGGTGCCCGTGAATGGCGCCGAACGGAGGCATGGCGCCCACCTCGTAATCCGGGTAAAGCTCGGCCAGTTCTTCTTCCCGCGCCAGGCGCATCGTTGTGGCGCCCGCGAGAATGCGCAACTGCTCGAGATCGATGACGTAGTGAGCCGGAAGGACGGCTTGAGCAGGCTGCTCGTCGAGCATGCAGATGACGACCTTGGCCCAGCTGTGCCCACGGATGTGCGAAACGGCCGCTTCTTCCTGGGCCGTGTAGGTTGGTTTGTGTCGAAACCAGGTGTAGGGGATACGCTCGCGTTTGAGAAGCTCGACGATCGACAGGGCAATTCCCATCGCAGTCCCTCCATGGGCACGCAGTGCGCGGCCCGAGATTTCCGAGGGGTGTCGTGTGCGCGTCGTGTGTGTATGCATTGAATAACACGACCCCGGCCCCTCGTCCAGAAATCTTTCACCGAAAGCTTGACAGGGAGGTAAAATGCGGACCAGTAACCTACAAGTGCAAGCCGAAGACACCTCACCGCGCGGGAGGTGCCCCGGTCTGGAGGGATGCGTCTATGTCGAGCAGACCCCGGTATCCTGGGATTCGCGTCACCGCCAACGGCAATCAGCTGGTTTCATACCACACTGAAACCAGGATTGCGGACGCTGGCATCTTCTATCCCATCACACCCTCAACAGAAGGCGGCGAGCTCTACCAGCAGGCGTTTGCCGAGGGAAAGCTCAACGTCTTCGGGGGCAACACGATTGCCGTCGAAGCCGAAGGCGAGCACGCCGCGCAGGGAGGCGCCATCGCCCACTCGGTGTGCGGCAAGCGCGTGGTCAACTACACCTCGGGGCAGGGCGTTGTCTATGGCGTGGAGCAGTACTACCACGCGCCGGGCAAGTGCTCGACGATGGTGCTGGAAGTGGCCGCCCGTGCGCTCACCAAGCACGCCCTTAACGTTCACTGTGGGCACGATGACGTCTACGGTGCGCTCGACACCGGCTGGATCATCCTGTTCGGCAAGGACGCCCAGCAGGCCGCCGACCAGGCGCTCGTGCTGCGGCGCGTGACCGAGCTCAGCCTGACGCCAGGTATGAACGTGATGGACGGCTTTCTGACGTCGCACCTCGAGCGAACGTTCTACAAGCACGAATCAGCGCTCATCCGCGAGTATCTCGGGGCTCCCGACGACATCATCGAGTGCCCGACCGAGAGCCAACGCGTCCTGTTCGGTCCCAAGCGGCGCCGTGTGCCGAAGATGATCGATCTGACCAATCCCGTGCTTCTGGGCCCCGTGCAGAACCAGGAGCACTACATGCAGGGTGTCGTGGCCCGGCGCGACAACTTCGTCGAGCCGATTCTCGATTTTCTCGAAGCGGCCTGGCGGGACTTTGGCGACCTCACGGGCCGGCACTACGGCCTTGTCAGCCAGTACAAGACCGAAGACGCCGACACCGTGTTCGTATCGCTGGGGTCGGCCGCGGAGAACATCGAAGCGGCAGTGGACTACCTGCGCGAGACCCGCGGCGCGAAAGTCGGGTCGATTCACCCGAACGTGTTCCGGCCGTTTCCCGAAGCGGCGATGGTCAACGCGCTGGCCGGGAAGAAGAACGTCATCATCCTGGAGCGCACAGACGAGCCGCTGGCCGGCGACAACCCGATGGGTCGCGACGTCCGCACGGCGCTGAACAAAGCGCTGATGGGCGAAGCGGGGATTCCGAAGATCAGCTTCGACCAGATGCCGCGGTTGATTGCCGGCGTCTATGGCCTGGGATCGCGCGACTTCCGGCCCGAGCACACGATCGGTGCGTACGAATTTGCCATGGGTCAACGCACGCGTAAAGACGGCAAGGGCGTCGACGCCGGCGTTCGCTTCATCGCGTTGGGCATCGATCACCCGTATGAAGTGAAGGCGGACGACGCACCGTCCCTGCTGCCCGAGGGCAACATCGCCGTGCGGTTCCATTCGGTGGGCGGGTGGGGCGCGATCACGACCGGCAAGAACCTCGGCGCGATCATCGGCGATCTGAACGACCTGCTCTACGAGCGCGACAAGGTTGTCGACGAGTTCGACAATCCCAAAGAAATCATCCACGTCAGCGCGAACCCGAAGTACGGATCCGAAAAGAAAGGTGCGCCGACGGCGTACTTCATGGTCGCCGCGCCCGAACGCATCCGGGTGAACTGCGACCTGCGTCATGCGAACGTCGTGCTGTGCTGCGATCCGAAGGCGTTTACCCACTGCAATCCGCTCGACGGCATGCAGGAGGGCGGCTGCCTCGTGTGGGAATCCGAGGAGGAAGGCGAGCAGGCATGGGAACGCCTGCCCCTATGGGCCCGCCAGCAGATTATCGAGAAGAAGATCCGGGTGTTTACGCTGCCGGGTTTCGAAATTGCGCGAAAGGCGACCGACCGCGGCGACCTGCAACTGCGCATGCAGGGCAACGCGTTTCTCGGCGCGTTTTTCTCCGTGTCGCCGCTCCTGCAGGAATTCCGTATCACCCAGGAGCAGTTCCACGAGGTTGTGCACAAACAGTATGTGAAGAAGTTCGGGCGGCTCGGCGAAGGCGTCGTCAAATCGAACATGGAAGTCATGACGCAGGGCTTCAGCCGCGTGCGCGAGATCCCCGTGGGCGAGCTCAACGCCGCCGATCGATCGACGATGCGCGGAAAGGCCCTGCTGCCTGTTGTTGACGAAGGCCACGACGGCAACGGATGCGGTTCGGGTTGCCGATCGCATCCCATCCCGGACGGTCAGGAAGAGCGCACGCCGCTGACGCGAATCGCCGAGTTCGACAATCTGTTTCGCGGAAAGTTCGGGTACCACCAGCCGGCGAATGCGTACTCGTCACTGGGGGTCATGGCTGCGGGAAGCGGCGACACCGCGTCGAAGTACGTGGCGCGACGCGAAACGCCGCTCTACATCCCTGAAAACTGCACGCAATGTATGGAGTGCATTGCCGTGTGTCCTGACACGGCGCTGCCGAATTGCTCGCAGGATCTCGAAACAGTGCTTCGGACGGCTGTCACCAACTACGTCTCGGATGCCGGCGAGCGTCAGAAGATGTACCGCTCGCTGCCGGAAATCGAAAAACGCACCCGCGAAATGATGCGCGACGCGGTGGCCAAGAACGCCAAGACCCCGCTGCAGGACATCATTCGCGACGTGACCAATGTCGTCGACGGGTTCTCGTCAGAGGCGAAGAGCGAGTTCTTCGCGGTCCTCGACAAGGTGCCGCTGGCGTTTCAGAAGACCAACGCTATTTTCGCGACGCCCGAAAAGAAGGCGCCCGGAGCGGGAGGCGTGTTCTCGATCTTCGTCTCCGACTTGTGCAAAGGGTGCGCCGCGTGTGTGACGGCGTGCGGCGAGCACCAGGCGCTGAGGATGGTGCAGGAGACCGAACAGGTCAATGCGGAGCACGAGACCGGCACGGCGTTCCTGGACCTCCTGCCGGATACCTCGCAAAAGTATCTGGGCCTCTACAGCGACACGCGGCCGCAGGACTCGAAGACCGCCACCCTGCGCAACATGCTGATGGTCCGCAGGAACTACGACGCACTCGTGTCGGGAGACGGCGCGTGCGCAGGGTGCGGCGAGAAGAGCATCCTCAAGGCCATCACATCGGTGACCGAAGCGTACATGCGGCCGGTGTTCCATGCGAAAGCGGATCGCTTCCGCGCCAAGGCTGACGAGCTCGATCGGGAGGGAGTGGCGAAACTGACCGCGCTCAAGGATCGCAGTCCCGAGGAGTATGCGCTCTTCCGTCAGGCCGTTGCGCACCTCATCATGGGACTTGGCGGCGAGGACGAGGCAGATACCAAGGTGCGCATGGCGGAACACGGTCCGATATCAGATCAGGATCTCGTCAGCGCAATGACTGCCGTCATGCGGCAGGAGGCGTTCAATCACAAGAATCTGCAGGCCATCGATGGCCGGCTCGCCAATGGCATGTCGGTGATGGCCATGGCGGCCCATACCGGCTGCAACACGGTGTACGGCTCGACGCCGTCGAATAACCCCCATCCGTATCCGTGGATGAATTCGCTGTTCCAGGATGGCATTACCGTCGGCTGGCTGCTCGGCGAGAGCTTCATCGTCGATCACGGTCGCCGTTCGGTCATTCCGGAACGGCTGGCCGATGCGCTGATGCATCGGACCGAGAACGTGATCAACGCGCGCGAGTTCTACGAGTACGTGCACTTCAGCGATGCCGTCATGACCGATCAGGAAATCCTCGAGCTGCCGAAGGCGTGGGTCGTCGGCGGCGATGGCGGCATGGGCGACATCGGATATCAGAACACCTCGAAGGTCATCCTGCAGAATCGGCCGAACGTGAAGGCGCTCATGCTGGACACGCAGGTGTATTCGAACACCGGCGGCCAGAATTCGGACTCGACGCCGATGCTGGGCGGCAACGACATGAACGTCTTCGGGAGTGCGACCCAGGGCAAGAACACCGAGAAGAAAACCGTAGCAGAGACGTTTCTGGCCGGTCATGGCTCGCCGTTCATCGCTCAGGTATCAATCGCCAACGCGCCGAAGCTCTACAAGGCCATACTCGACGGCCTCGAGTACCGAGGCACGGCGTTTTATCAGTGCTTCACGACATGCCAGCCCGAGCACGGCGTGGCAGACGACATGGCGTTGACTCAGGCACAGCGGGTTCGGGATTCGCGTGGTGCGCCGGAATTCGTGTTCAACCCGAGAATGGGCGAAACCTACCCGGAAGCGCTCGACGTGAAGGGCAACCCGTCGATGGAAACGGATTGGTACGAGACGAAGTTCAAGGCCAATAACGAGCCATATCGCTACACCGTCGCACATTGGTGTGCCACCGAGGCGCGATTCCGCAATCATCTGAAGAAGATAAAGAAGGAAGATGCGGAAAAGCTGATCCCGCTCGAGAACATGCTGGTGCGCATCACGCAGCAGGATGTCGTATACCGCCGGTACCTGGTGCGCGACCATCGTTCGTACGTGCCCGACTTCGGCGTCTACATCAAAGTGCAGGGTGCGAAGGGGGACATCGAGTACCGTTCGCTGTCGCGTCAGCTCGTGCTCTTCTGCGTGGAACGCCGCAAGGCGTGGCGCATGCTGCAGAGCAAGGCGGGCGTGGAGAATCGCGAATATAAGGCCCAGCGGTCGATTCTCGCCGACGTGGACGCCGGCAGAATCTCCAAAGAGGATCTGTTCGCGCGGGCGGAGGAATTGATGAGGGAGCGTCTGAAGGGGCCCGCGCCAGTCCAGACGCCGGGCGCTCATAAGGCGCCATCATTGACGCCGACGCAATCCCCCGTCCTTCCTCCCGTTCGTCCTGGTACGCCGGCGCCAGGTGTACAGGCTCAATAGAGGTCATGGCAGAGGGCTGATGGCAAATGGCAGAGAGTACTCTCTGCCATCATCCATCTGCCATCTACCCTGACGCGTCAGTTAACACTAGGCGACCGCCCTCCTGTTACAATAGACAGCTCATTTCGTGAAGTCGTCGGTCGCGGCGCCTCTGCGCCGAGACCGGCCAACGGCCTGACAACAAATGCCCCAATTCATATACACGATGAAAGGCCTGGGAAAGGTGTACCCACCTGATTCCCAGGTGTTGAAGGATATCTGGCTGTCGTTTCTGCCCGGAGCCAAGATCGGTGTTCTCGGCCTGAACGGCTCGGGAAAGAGCACCCTGCTGAAGATCATGGCCGGGATCGAGCACGACTTCGGCGGCGAAGCGTTTCCGGCGGACGGCATCACGGTCGGATTTCTCCCGCAGGAGCCGCAACTCGATCCTGCGAAAACCGTGAAGGACATCGTCGAAGAAGGTGTGTCGGAGGTCCGCGGCCTTCTGCAGCGATTCGATGAGATCAACGAGAAGTTCGCCCAGGATCTCTCTTCCGACGAGATGGACAAGGTGCTCGCCGAGCAGGCGCGGGTGCAGGACCGGATCGACGCCGCGGGCGCGTGGGAACTCGATTCGAAGCTGGACCTTGCGATGGAAGCGCTGCGCCTGCCACCCCCCGACGTCGACGTCAAGACGCTGTCGGGTGGCGAGCGGCGGCGCGTTGCTCTTTGCCGGTTGCTGCTGCAGTCTCCAGATCTGCTGTTGCTCGACGAGCCCACAAACCACCTCGACGCCGAATCGGTGGCGTGGCTCGAGCGCTTCCTGAAGGATTACCAGGGCACGGTGGTGGCAGTCACCCACGACCGCTACTTCCTCGATAACGTCGCCGGGTGGATCCTCGAGCTCGATCGCGGCTCGGGCATTCCGTGGGAGGGCAACTATTCGTCCTGGCTCGAGCAGAAGCAGAAGCGGCTGCAGCTCGAGGAAAAGTCAGAGTCGAAGCGCCAGAGGACGCTGGCCCGCGAGCTCGAATGGGTGCGCATGGCGCCGCGAGCCCGCCAGGCGAAGGGAAAGGCGCGGCTCAAGGCCTACGAAGAGCTGCTCGGACAGGATACGGCGAAGCAGATCGAGAGCGTCGAAATCTACATTCAGCCGGGGCCGCGGCTTGGCGACGTCGTCGTCGAAGCGCGGGGGCTTCGCAAGGCGTACGGCGACAAGCTGCTCATCGAGGACCTCAACTTCACCCTCCCGCGCGGCGGCATTGTTGGCGTGATTGGCCCCAATGGCGCCGGCAAGACGACGCTGTTTCGAATGATGACGGGCCAGGAGAAGCCAGACGAAGGCACCCTTCGTCTGGGCGAGACAGTGAAGCTGGGTTACGTCGATCAAAGCCGCGACTCGCTGAGCCCGAACAAGACCGTCCATGACGAGATCAGCGGCGGCGAAGAGGAAATCACGCTCGGCAAGCGGACCGTGGCCTCACGCGCTTACGTGTCGTGGTTCAACTTCAAGGGACGCGATCAGCAGCGGCTCGTCGGCGAGCTGTCGGGCGGCGAGCGCAACCGCGTACACCTCGCAAAGCTCCTGCGGAACGGCAGCAATCTGCTGCTGCTCGACGAGCCGACCAACGACCTCGACGTCGACACCCTGCGGGCCCTCGAAGAGGCATTGCTGCAGTTTGCGGGTTGCGTCGTGGTCATCAGCCACGACCGCTGGTTCCTCGACCGAATCGCCACCCACATGCTGGCGTTCGAAAGCGAGAGCCAGGTCGTCTGGTTCGAGGGGAACTACCAGGATTACGAGGCCGACCGGCACCGTCGCCTCGGTACGGCGGCGGACCAGCCGCACCGGATTAAGTATCGGAGGCTGACGCGGTGAGGAGCTTCAGAACCCAGAACCTCAGAACCTAGAACCTAGAACCGTACGTCTAAACAAAGACGCGTGCCTGAATCCAAAAAGCGCAAGGTTAACATCACCAATGCCTGGGCCGAGGCCAGGGAGTTGGTATGGGCCCACCGTGGCCGGCTGGCGCTCGGGCTCGCCCTCATGCTTGTCAACAGGCTCGCCGGCCTGGTTCTGCCGACCACCTCCAAATTCCTCATCGACGACGTCATCGGTCAAGGCCGGGCCGACCTGCTGATGCCGTTGGCATTGGCCGCCGGCGCGGCGACCGTCGTCGACGCCGTGACAGCCTTTTCACTCTCTCAGGTGCTGGGTGTTGCGGCCCAGCGTGCCATTGCGAACATGCGCATGAGCATGCAGCAGCACATCACGCGGCTGCCCACCAGCTACTTCGATTCGACCCAGACCGGCGTGCTGATATCGCGCGTCATGAACGATGCCGATGGCATCCGGAACCTCGTGGGATCGGGTTTGGTACAGATGGTGGGGGGCCTCGTCACGGCCGTCATCGCACTGGGCGTGCTGTTCTATCTGAACTGGCAGCTCACGCTCATCAGCATCGTCGTGCTCGCGATCTTTGCGGCCGGCATGATCATGGCGTTCAGCCGGCTGCGTCCCCTCTTCCGCGATCGCGGGAAGCTGACGGCCGAGTTGTCTGGCCGTCTCGCCGAGTCGTTCGGAGGAATCAGAATCGTCAAGGCGTACATCGCGGAAGAACGCGAAGATCGCGTGTTCGCGACTGGAGCCCTGAAGCTCTTCGAGAATGTCCGCAAGACGCTGACGGGCATTTCCGCAGTCACGTCCTTCGGCGGCATTGTCATCGGCGCGATCGGCGTCGTCATGATGGTCGTCGGCGGCCGGGCCATCCTTGCCGGCACGATGACGCTCGGCGACTTCGTCATGTACATCTTCTTCGTCGGCATGCTGGCGGCGCCCCTGATCCAGATGTCCTCGATCGGAACGCAGCTCTCAGAAGCGCTGGCAGGCCTGGATCGGATTCGCGAAATCAAGGCGATGGCGACCGAAGACGACGAAGACGCGTCGCGAGAGCCGCTCGGCGTGCTGAAGGGCGAGGTCGTATTTGATGAGGTGTCGTTCGAATACGACGCGGGCGTGCCGGTGCTGAAACATGTGTCGTTCGCGGCCGGCGCCGGAACGACGACGGCGCTGGTCGGATCCAGCGGATCTGGCAAGAGCACGCTGATCAGCCTCGTGATGGCGTTCAATCGTCCGCTGAGCGGGCGTGTTCTCGTAGACGGCCGCGATCTCGCGACCGTTCGCCTTCGCGACTACCGGTCGCAACTCGGCGTGGTGCTCCAGGACAACTTCATGTTCGACGGGACCGTGGCCGAGAACATCCGTTTCTCGCGGCCCGGCGCGACGCTGGACGAGGTGAAGGCCGTAAGCCGCATTGCGCACTGCGACGAGTTCGTCGACAAGTTTCCGAACAAGTTCGAGACGATCGTGGGAGAGCGCGGAGTGAAATTGTCCGGTGGCCAGCGGCAGCGCGTCGCGATCGCGCGCGCCATCCTCGCCGATCCGCGCATCCTGATTCTCGACGAGGCCACGTCGAGCCTCGACAGCGAGAGCGAGGCCCTCATCCAGGACGGACTTCACGCGCTTCGCCGGGGCAGGACTACGTTCGTCATCGCACACCGTCTGTCGACGATTCGCAGCGCGGACGAGATTCTCGTGTTGGAAGGTGGCGAGATCGTCGAACGCGGCACGCACGAGTGATCTGTTGGCGGCCAACGGCCGCTATAGGCAGCTCTACGACAGGCAATATAAAATCGAGAAAGACCGGTTCGTGAACCCGGGTGAGGACTTCACTCCGGATCTGCCGAAATCGGCACCCGAGCCTGCCGCGGCAGGTCGGCGGTCGGCCCTGTGAGACTTGTATGAACATGAAGACGTTGCTGAGTGCGGTGATCATCCTGGCCCTCGGTATCGGCGGTTTTCTGGCCGTTCAGTACACGCGCCAGGTGAGCGATCAACTCACGACGTCTACCGACCCGGATAGCACCGGCGGTAAGCCGCGTGTTCGGTTCGTGAAGAATCCCAAGGTGATTCCTGAGCTCACGATGAAGACGCTCGACGGAAAGACGATTACGAACAAGGACCTTGTGGGGAAGGTGACGATCTTCAATTTCTGGGCGACGTGGTGTGCACCGTGCCGTGCGGAGATTCCCGATCTCGTGAAGCTTCAGGAGCAGTACAAAGACCACCTCGTGATCATCGGCGTGCTGTCGGAGGACGCTCCGGGCGACCACGTGTCGAAGTTTGCCGCCGACTACAAAATGAACTACCCGATCGTGGCAGAGACCAAGGAGCTGACCGACGCGTTTCCCGGGATCTTCGCGCTGCCGACGACCTTCATGGTGGGCCCGGATCTCAAAATGATGAAGAAGACCGTGGGGCAGATCCGCGCCGCGATGATCGAGCTCGAAGCGCGGGTGCTTGCGAAGCTGCCTGTCGACGCCGACGTCGAGTACGAGGCCGCCGAAGGCCAGAAAGTCCTTGCCACCAACGCCAAGGCGACAGATATTCCCGGGCTCGATCTGACGGGCCTCACAGCCGAGCAGAAGACTCTCGCGTTGAAACGGCTGAATGAAGAGCCCTGCGACTGCGGCTGCGGCCTCACGATCGCGTCGTGCCGGATTAACGATTCCACGTGCGCGGTCAGCCCGAAGCTCGCCGATCGGATTCTCGCCGACGTACGCGCCGGCAAGTAAGGCGCCGCCCGAAGACTAGGACCCCTCGACCACCAACGGCAGATAAATCGTAAACGTCGCGCCCTGGCCGAGTTCGCTCTGGACTTCGATCGCGCCCCCGAGTCCCTTCACGATGCCGTACACAATCGACAGATCCGAGCCCGGTGCCTTTGTCGGCGGGCTTCGTCGTGAAGAATGGCTCGAATACGTGCCGCTGAATGTCTGGAGGGATGCCCTGACCGGTGTCGGAGACGCTCATGCCGGCGTAGCGCCCGGGCATGAGCCCGAGCCTTGGCGCGAGCGGATCGCCGAGGTCCGCGACACCCAGGTCGATGGTGGCCGTGCCGCCGTCGGGCATCGCATCACGGGCGTTGATGATCAGGTTCAGCACGATCTGATTCACTGACGCTTCGTCGGCGCGCACCGGAAGCGGAGCCTGGCCCGCCGTTACGCGGATCACGATCTTGTCGAGCACGAGCCGCCGCAACATCGGCTCCATGCTGCCGACGACCGCGGCCAGATCGACGATCGTCGTCGCTACCCGCTGGGGCCGGCTGAAGGCGAGCAGTTGCTTGGTGAGCGCGGCGCCGCGATCGGCCGCGCGTTTGATGGCGTCGGCCTCGGCCCATTTGGGATCGTCGGGTTCGAGCATCATCGACAGCAGATCGGCAGAGCCGAGGATCGCCGTCAACACGTTGTTGAAGTCGTGCGCGACGCCGCCGGCGAGGCGGCCGATCGCTTCCATCTTCTGAGCCTGTCGCAGCTGGTCTTCGAGCACCATCCGTTGAGTGATGTCTCGCGCGATTGCCTGAACACCGACAGCCCGGCCGTGCTCCTCGACGATCTGCACGCTCTGCCCGACCCACACTTCCGTGCCGTCTTTTGCGATGGCGGGGAACTCGAAATAGGTCGAGCGGATGTACTCGCGCCGCTGGCGTTCGTAGAACTCCGCCGCGCGCTGTCTGTGGTCTTCACGGATCAGAGAGAGAAAGTGGCGGCCGAGCAGCTCTTTCTCGGTGAATTTCATCAGCCGCATCGCCGTCGGGTTGACGAAGGTAAAGTGGCCTTCGAGGTCGCAGTTGTAGATGATGTCGGTGGCCAGCTCGGTGAGCTGGCGGTAGCGGGCCTCGCCCTCGCGCAGCGCCTCTTCCGATCGTTTGCTCTCGGTAACGTCGCGGCAGTTGATGATGATGCCGCGAATCCCCGAGTCGTCGAGCCAGTTCACGCCCACGCTCTCGACGTGCCGCCATGTGCCGTCGCTGTGCTTCATCCGGAACGCGCTGGTGATCGGAACGCGAGGCTTTGCGAGAGTCCTGTTGAAGTCTGCCCGCATCGTCTGCAGGTCGGCGTCGTGGATCCAGCGGAAGACGTTGGAACCGACGACGTCGTCGATTGGCACCCCGAGCATGCGCGACGCCGCCGGATTGGCGTAGAGCACCGTCCCCGCTTCATCAACCAGAGCAATGGCGTCTGAATTGTGCTCGATGAGAGCCGTCGCAAGTTGTGAGGCCTTCTTCGGCCTGCGGGGGCTCATTTGCCTGTGACGCGTACCATTTCGCTGACTGTCGTCGTGCCGGCGAGCACCTTTTCGATGGCTGCTTCGTGCAGCGTGCGCATGCCTGCCTGGCGGCCGGCCTCGAACAGTCTGGGACTGTCGGCCTGCTCGGAGATCAGGCGACGGATGTGTTCGGTGATCGGGAGAATCTCGAAGATGCCATCCCGGCCGCTGTATCCGGTCTGCCGGCAGTGCAGGCAGCCCAGGCCTTTCTTGAGGGTGCGCTGCGACAACACGTCGAGCGGCACACCGAGCGCCAGTGCCTCCTCGCGGGTCGGCGCATATTCTTCTGCACAGTGTGTGCAGATGACGCGCACGAGGCGCTGCGCAAGGATGCCCAGCACAGTGGAGCTGATGAGAAACCCCGGTACTTTCAGGTCGAGCAGCCGGGTAATGGACGACGGGGCATCGTTGGTGTGGAGGGTCGACAGAACGAGGTGGCCCGTCAGCGCCGCCTGAACGGCGTACTCAGCGGTTTCGGTGTCCCGGATTTCGCCCACCATGATGATGTCCGGATCCTGGCGCAGGACGGTTCGCAAGGCGGTTGCGAAGGTGACGTCTATTTGCGGGCGTACTGCCACCTGATTGAATTCCTCGTGAATCATTTCGATCGGGTCTTCGATCGTCACGATGTTCACTTCCGGTTTCGCCAGGAATTTCAGAGCAGAGTAGAGCGTCGTCGTCTTACCGCTGCCCGTGGGCCCCGTCACGAGAATGATACCGTTGGTCTTCGACAGGAAGTTGAAGAAGAGCGGCAGCTCGGCCTGGGAAAACCCGAGCCGGTCGACCGGCTTGAGCAGGATGTCGGGATCGAAGATGCGCAGCACGGCTTTCTCGCCGAACGCGGTAGGCATGGTCGACACGCGGATTTCGATTTCGCGGCCACCCTGTTCGCGCTTGATGCGGCCGTCCTGCGGGCGCCGCTTTTCTGCGAGGTTGCAGCCCGATAGCAGCTTGATGCGCGAGACGATTGCCTGGTACACCATGCGCGGAATCAGGTGCACTTCGTGGAGCACGCCGTCGATCCGCAGCCGGATGACCGTGGCATCGCGTTTGGGCTCGAAGTGGATGTCGGAGGCGCGCTGCTCGAAGGCGTAGCTCAGGATATGATCCAGCGCAGTGATGACCGGCGCGGCGGCCGGGTCGAGTTCTTCGGTCTCGGTCGACAGAAACTCCTGGTTGCCCAGGTCGACCGCCAGCCAGTTCGACGTGAGCTGCTTTTCGGCGCTCTTGAGGCTCGTTTTGAGGCCATAGAACGCGCGGTTCAGCGATTCCACATCGCTGCGGGTGGAGACGACCCGTTCGACCTCGAGCCCCGTGACGCTGCGGATGTCGTCGAGCGGAAACGGCGCGAGCGGATCGTGAACCGCCACCGTCAGCGTTGTCTCGTTCTTCGAGATGGCGATGAGCCCATTGCGCCGGGCGAACGGGCCGGACAAGGCGGTCGTCACGACATCGAGATCGAGATCGAGCGGGTTGATCTTGACGAAGCGAAGACCTGAGTAGCGCGCGAGGGCTTCTGCCACTTGTATCTCGGTCGCGATGCCGAGGCTGACCATCGTCTGCTCGATCGAGATCGACTTCAATCTGGCGGTGCGCCGGATCGGTTCAATCTGGTCAGGCGAGAGCAGCTTGCAGAAGACCAGCACCTGAAGGATGTCCGTGCCATCGGACGGACGCCCGCCCGTCAGGGGTTGCCCGCGTTTGCGTTGTGGAAAAGGCGGCGTCGGACCCGGCTTGGAAGGGCTCAAATGAAGATCTTATCGGAGCTTCCATGATTTATCGATATAAGCCGGAGGTCCTCGAACAACTGGCGAGGCATGGTGTGATCCCCAGACCGACGACACCGCCGACCACCGCGCGCGCAGCGGTCAACGACATCTATCGCTACGAATTGCGTCTGTTACGAGATCGGTATCTGGTCGGAGAATTTTCGAAGCAGGCGTATTACGACAAGGTAGTGGAAGTGAGGAATCGGTACCCGGTCATGGCGATACTGACCAGATACTGGACGCTGGGGGAATGAACAGAATTGGCAGATTGGCTGATTGGCAGATTGCATGATTAAAAGAGTAGTCGTGCGGTCTTGAACTGCGAGATCCGCCCGACATGGGTGAATCCGACAATCAATCTACTAATCTGCCAATCCGCGAATCTACCAATGCGTGTATCAGTACATACCCAGCGTCAGCTTGGCCATGTCCGACATCTTGTCGCGCGTCCAGGGAGGATCCCATACGATCGCGACCTGCACGTCGTTCACGCCAGGCACTTCGCGGACGCGCCGCTCGACCTCGATTGGGATGGTCTGCGCGGCAGGGCAGGCCGGAGCGGTCAGCGTCATTCGCACCTGCACGTTGTTCGCGATGTCGACATCCAGGTCGTACACGAGCCCGAGCTCGTAGATGTTGACCGGAATCTCCGGATCGAACACCTTGGACACGGCTTCGACGAGAAGGGGTTTCAGCGTCAGCGTGTTGAGGGGGTTTGGTGTAAACGTCGCTTGAGCGGCCGGACCTTCTGGTTCAGGATTCTGTTCTTGGGGCGCCGGGGCATCGGCAAGCGGAATAATGCGGTCGCTCATAGATTACTCGGTGGAGACCACTTCGTGTTCCGCGGTCATCGCCGCTTTCATGGTGTGCCACGCAAGACTCGCGCACTTGACGCGCATCGGATATTCGCGCACGCCCGACAGCACGGCCAGCTTGCCAAGGGAATCCGATTTGACGTCGGCGGTCGCCGGTGCGGTGACCATTGCATGGAACTGGTCGAAGAACGCATTCGCTTCGGCCATGGTCTTGCCCTTCAAGGCGTCGGTCATCAGCGAGGCTGACGCCTTCGAGATGGCGCAGCCGGTCCCCTGAAAACCGAGATCCTTGATCATGTCTCCCTCGATATACAGGAAGACGGTGATTTTGTCGCCGCACAGCGGGTTGTACCCCTCGGCTTTGCGGTTCACCGGGTCGGGCACGCGGAAGTTCCGCGGCCGCTTGTTGTGATCGAGGATGACCTCTTGGTACAGCTCTCTTAAATCCATTACGCAAATATCTCGCGCACGCGGGCGAGAGCGCCGACGAGCGCGTCGATTTCCTCTTTCGTATTGTACAGTGCCAGCGACGCCCGCGCGGTGGCGGGCACGCCCATCCGCTCCATGAGCGGCTGCGTGCAGTGATGGCCCGTACGAATCGCGACACCTTCCTGGTCGAGAATGGTGCCGATGTCGTGTGGGTGCACATCCTCCATCACGAACGACAGGATGCTCGCTTTTTTAGACGCCGTACCGACCATCCGGATCCCGGGGACCGCCGTCAGCGCCCGCGTTCCGTAGGTCAGCAACTCGCGTTCATACGCCTGCATTGCCGTCAAGTCTATCGCCTGCAGGTAGTCGATCGCAGCGCCAAGACCGACTGATCCTGCAATGTTCGGCGTGCCGGCTTCGAACTTGTTCGGCACGACGTTGAAGGTCGTCTTCCTGAACGTCACTGCGCTGATCATGTCGCCACCGCCCTGGTAGGGCGGCATCTTCTCGAGCAGCGGCAGGCGGCCCCACAGCACGCCAATCCCAGTGGGTCCGAACAGCTTGTGGCCCGACAACGCATAAAAGTCGCAACCGAGCGCCTGCACATCGACCGGCATGTGCGCGACGGCCTGTGCGCCGTCCACCAGCACCGGCACTCCCCGGGCGTGCGCCTTCTCGACGATGGACGCAATCGGGTTGATGGTGCCGAGCGAGTTCGACACATGTACGACGGCGACGATCCTGGTGCGGTCGGTAATCAGACCGTCGACGAGATCGATCCGGAGCTCGCCTTCGTCGGTGATCGGAATCACCTTGAGCTGGGCGCCTTTCTCCTCGCAGATGAGCTGCCACGGCACGATGTTCGAATGGTGCTCCATCTCGGTGACGAGCACTTCGTCGCCCTTGCCGATATTCACGCGGCCGAAGGTCTGCGCCACCATGTTGATGGCCTCAGTCGTTCCGCGTACGAAGATAATCTCCCGCGCGTCCGGCGCGTTCATGAACGCGCGCACCTTCTCGCGCGCCTCCTCGTAGGCGCGAGTCGCCCGCTCGCTCAGCAGATGGACGCCGCGATGAATATTGGCGTTGTCTTCGGCGTAGCTGCGCACCATCGCGTCGATGACGGCCTGCGGCTTCTGTGTCGTGGCAGCGTTGTCGAGATAGACGAGGGGCTTCCCGTGAATCCGCTGGTTCAGGATGGGGAAGTCCCGCCGGACTCGCTGGACGTCGAAGGCAGTGGCGACCTTAGTTGACATGGGGCAGCCGCGCGGTCAACTTGTCTTCGAGATACGCACGAACCGGCTCGATCTTCACCCGGTTCAGGATGTCGCCGGCGAACGCGTGCACGAGCATCGCCCGCGACTCGGCCACGCCCAGCCCCCGCGATCGCAGATAGAACAGCGCGGTTTCGTCCAGCTGGCCGATGGCGGCGCCGTGAGTGCACTTGACGTCGTTGGCGAAAATCTCCAGCTCGGGCTTCGTGTCGATGACGGCGTCGTCCGAGAGGAGCAGCGCCTTGTTGGTCTGCTTGGCGTCGGTCTTCTGCGCGTCGGGCCTCACGATGATCTTGCCGTTGAAGACCGCGCGCGACTTTTCCCCGAGAATGCCTTTGTAGACTTCGTGGCTGTTGCAATGCGGCATCGCATGATCGATGGTCGTGTGGTTGTCCACGAGCTGCGTGCCGCGGGCGACGTACAGGCCGTTCAGCGTGCAGTCGATCCCCTCGCCGTCGAGGGTCGCCACCACGTCGTTGCGGACGAGCCCCCCGCCGAACGTGAGCGAGTGCGACGAGAAGTTCCCGCTGCGCGCGCTGCGCAGAAACATGCTCGCGATGTGAAACGAGTCCTCAGGCTCTTCCTGGAGCTTGTAGTGATCCACAACGGCATTGGCGCCAAGCCAGATTTCACCCACCGCATTCGTGAACGCCGTGCCTGTGCCGACGTATCGCTCGAGGAGTGTCATCTGCGAGCCCTCGCCGGCGACGACGAGCAGGCGGGGGTGCGATATCGTCGCGGTACCTTCGGCCGCCGATACGAACGTCACTTCGACAGGCCGTTCCAGCACAACATGGCGATCGATGAGGACGACAACGCCATCGTTCATGAAGGCGGTATTCAGCGACGTGAACGCGTTGGTCTGCGTCACGGAGAGCTTGGCGAGATACGGCTCCAGGAGCGCGGGGTTCGACGCCAGCGCCGCTTCCAGGCCGACGATCTGAACGCCTTTTGGCAGCGTGTCGAGTTGCGACAATCCGGGAGCGAAGCGGCCGTTCACGCACACAGCATGCGCCACAGGGGAGCTGAGCGGGGCCGAGTGCTTTCCGCTGATCTTGACGACACTGTTCCGCGGACGTGTGAACGTGCGTTCCGCGATGGGCGCCACGCTGGTGAAGCGCCACAGCTCGTTCCTCGTCGTCGGAAAACCGAGGCGCTCGAACTGTGTGATGGCGCTTTCGCGCGCCTGCGTCACCCAGGCCGGTTGCGCCTGTCCCTGCTCGACTGAGCGGCGGTAATCGGCGACGTAGTGGGCCAGTTGCGGGCTTGCGGGCTGTTTCTGTTCGACGACTTGAGCCATGGTTCCGATTTATGCTCCGGCAGGGCTGACGCCCCGCATTACATCAACTGTGGCTCGGCTTCGATCCAGCCGTAGCCTTTTTCTTCGAGGTGCAGCGCCAGATCCTTGCCGCCCGAGCGCACGATTCGTCCATCCTGCAGCACGTGCACGAAGTCCGGCACGATGTAGTTGAGCAGACGCTGATAGTGCGTCACGACGACGATCGCCCGATCGGGAGCGCGCATCGCATTCACGCCTTCGGCGACGGTCTTGAGCGCGTCGATGTCGAGCCCGGAATCGGTCTCGTCGAGAATGGCCAGCTTCGGTTCCAGAACGGCCATCTGGAAGATCTCGTTGCGCTTTTTTTCGCCGCCCGAGAACCCTTCGTTCACCGGCCGGCTCAACAGTGCCGGATCGATGTGCAGGATGTTGGCCTTTTCCTTGACGAGCGCCATGAATTCCATGGCGTCGAGCTCGGGAATGCCGCGGTGCTTCCTCTGGGCGTTGATGGCGGCTTTGAGGAAGTATGCGTTGTTCACTCCCGGAATCTCGACGGGATACTGGAACGCCATGAACACGCCTTCGCGCGCGCGATCCTCCGGCGCCATTTCGAGCAAGTCGCGGCCGTCGTAGGTGACCGAGCCTCCGGCGATTTCATATTCAGGATGGCCCGCCAGGACCCGGGCGAGGGTGCTCTTGCCCGAGCCGTTCGGGCCCATGATGGCGTGCACCTCGCCCTTGTTCACCGTGAAGTTGATGCCGCGGAGGATATCCTTGCCTCCGGCGCGGACCTGAAGATTCGTAATCTGAAGCATGGTTGTTCTTATCCGACGGATCCTTCGAGGCTGATGCCCAGCAGTTTCTGAGCTTCGACGGCAAATTCCATCGGCAGCTCGCGGAATACGTCCTTGCAGAAGCCGTTCACGATCATGTTCACGGCGTCCTCGGCGGAGAGGCCCCGCTGGCGCAGATAGAAAATCTGATCCTCGCCGATCTTCGACGTGGACGCCTCGTGCTCGACCTTCGCGCTGGTATTGCCGATCTCGAGATAGGGAAACGTGTGTGCGCCGCACTTGTCGCCGATGAGCAGCGAGTCGCACTGCGAGTAATTGCGGGCGCCCTGCGCCTTTTTCGCGATTCTCACCTGGCCGCGATACGTGTTCTGTCCCCTGCCGGCCGAGATGCCCTTCGAGACGATGGTGCTGCGGGTGTTCTTCCCGAGGTGAATCATCTTCGTGCCCGTATCCGCCTGCTGCATGTTGTTGGTCGTGGCCACCGAGTAGAACTCGCCGACCGAGTTGTCGCCCTGAAGAATGCAGCTCGGGTACTTCCAGGTGATGGCCGAACCCGTCTCGACCTGCGTCCACGTGATCTTCGAGTTGACGCCGACACAGTGGCCGCGCTTGGTCACGAAGTTGTAGATGCCGCCCTTGCCCTCGTGGTCGCCGGGGTACCAGTTCTGAATCGTCGAGTACTTGATCGTGGCGTTATCGAGCGCCACGAGCTCGACAACCGCGGCGTGCAGCTGGTTCTCGTCGCGCATCGGCGCGGTGCAGCCCTCGAGGTAGCTGACATAGGCGCCCTCTTCCGCTATGAGCAACGTGCGTTCGAACTGACCCGACCCCTTCGCGTTGATGCGGAAGTAGGTGGAGAGCTCCATCGGGCAGCGCACACCCTTCGGGATGTACGCAAACGAACCGTCAGTGAACACTGCCGCGTTGAGCGCCGCGTAGAAGTTGTCGGTATGGGGCACGACCGAACCCAGGTATTTCTTCACCAGATCCGGATGGTGCTGCACCGCCTCTGAAAACGAACAGAAGATGATGCCCACATCGGCGAGCTGCTTCTTGAACGTCGTCGCCACCGACACGCTGTCGAAGACGGCGTCCACCGCGATGCCGGAGAGCATTTTCTGTTCGTCGATCGGGATGCCCAGCTTCTCGAAGGTCTTGCGAACTTCTGGGTCGACCTCGTCCAGGCTCTTCAGGCTCGGTTTCTGTTTGGGTGCCGAGTAGTAGATAATTTTCTGGTAGTCGATCGGGTTGATCTTGAGGTTGTGCCACGTCGGCTCTTTCATCTTCTGCCAGACACGGTACGCCTTCAGCCGCCACTCGAGCAGCCACTCCGGCTCCTGCTTTTTGGCCGAGATCACCCGGATAATGTCTTCGCTGAGGCCAGCCGGAATTTCTTCCGCTTCGACATTGGTGACGAACCCGTACTTGTATTCGCGTGTGGCGAGTTCTTCAATGGTTTCTGTGCTGGTTGACATAATGGATACTTGGGGTCTGACCCCGGCGCTTGTAACGGGGTCAGACCCCGTTACGCGTTAAAAGACAGCCCGCACCCGCACGTGCTCTTCGCGTTCGGGTTGTTGAACATAAACCCGCGGCTCATGAGGCTCGTGTCGTAATCGAGCTCGGTCCCTTGAAGCAGGGAATAGCTCTTGGGATCGACAAAAATTCGCGCCTCCCCGGGTCCCGTAAAAATCTGGTCCGTTGGCCGGGCGTCCTGCTCCCAGCCAAAGATGTACTCGTAACCCGAGCAGCCGCCCGCCTTGATGCCGATACGCAGGCCCCCGCCTTCTAAGCCGTTCTTGGCCAACATCTTGTGGATTTGGCTCGCCGCGTTCTGACTTATGGTAATCATGGGTACTGGGCCGGGATAAAATCCGACCTATTTAGTCCTAGATTATCACCCCGCTCCGGCAAAGGTCAATTGCGCGCCTTGACGACCCTGGAGGCGCACCTTTATACTCGTCGGCCAATGTTCGCGTGTACCACTAAACCGACCACTCGCCCCTCGACAACGCTCGGGACGACCCTGAGCCTGTCGAAGGGTCGAAAGCGGGTTCCGACCAGCGGGACCGGTAGAGTCGGTGGTGTGCGTGCGCTCGGCGCCTAGTCAAGAAGCGAACCGAGATTCAGTCACCCGCCGACGCACCAGCGCCGGCGGGTTTTTTTTTGCTTGCCCACCGAAGCGTTCAGCGCGAAGGTGGGCCCGCCTTCGCACCTTCGGTGCTTCGGCGCGACAGGTAGGTAGATTGCATCGCGTAGGGCAGGGCATCAGCCCAGCCAGGCGGCATTGGACGCGAAGCGGCGCGGGGCGATGGGCCCCGCAAGCGCAGCGTCCAGGAGCGGGGGAGGGGCCCCCGCGACTAAACACGAGGAAGGAGTCAGTTGTGGTGTCCCGCAGGATAGACGTTGGCATTCTGGGCGCGACGGGCATGGTCGGACAGCAGTTCATCATGCAGCTCGCCAATCATCCGTGGTTCCGCATCGCATGGCTGGGCGCCAGTGAACGATCCGAAGGAAAGAAATATCGCGACCTGCCGTGGCGGCTCTCGGTTCCACGCCCGCAGGAGGTCGACGACCTGGTGGTCGAGGCGGCGGCGCCCGGGCGTGCGCCGCGGCTCATGTTTTCGGGCCTCGACGCGAAGGTCGCGGGCGACATCGAAGGGGCGTTTGCGTCGGCCGGCCACTTCGTGGTGACCAACGCGCGAAACTTCCGGATGGAGCAGTTCGTGCCGCTCCTCGTGCCCGAAGTGAATCCCGATCACCTTGCGCTGATTCCGCTGCAGCAGCAGTCGAAGGGCTGGAAGGGCGCCATCGTCACCAATCCGAACTGCGCGACCGTACCGCTCGTCATGGCGCTGGCGGCGGCTCGCCAGTTCGAGCCCGCCCGGGTCACCGTCTCGACCATGCAGGCCGTTTCCGGGGCCGGATATCCCGGCGTGCCGTCGCTCGACATTCTCGGGAATCTGATTCCGTTCATCGACGGCGAAGAGGAAAAGATCCAGACCGAGTCGCGGAAGATCATGGGCGCGCTGCAGGGCGATCACGTCGTTCCCCACCCGATGGTCGTCAGCGCGCAGGCCACGCGGGTGCCCGTCATCAACGGACACACCGAGACCATCTGCGTGCAGTTCCGGCAGAAACCGTCGCTCGACGAGCTGAACGCGGCATTCCGGACGTTTACCGGCAAGCCGCAGCATCACGGCTGCCCGTCGGCGCCGAAACAGCCGCTGCAGCTGATGGACGAAGCGAACCGGCCGCAGCCGCGCCTCGACGTCGAACGTGAAGGCGGCATGGCGGTATTCCTCGGCCGCGTCCGGCCGTGCCCGGTTTTCGACTACAAGTTTGTCGCGCTGGGGCACAATACGGTGCGCGGCGCAGCCGGTGCGGCCGTGCTGAACGCGGAGTTGATGCTGGCGGAGAAACTGATCGACTGACCGCCCGGAGCCTGTATGCGTCTCTTACTTGTCGGTTACGGCCGTATGGGCAAGCTCGTCGAGCGGCTCGCGCCCGAATACGGATTCAACGTCGTAGGCACTCTCGACGACACCAACAACATCGGTGGCGCCGGCATTCCGTCGGCGCCCGACGCTGATGTCGCTGTGGAGTTTTCCATCCCGTCGGCTGTCGCCGAGAATCTGCCGAAGCTTGCCGCTCGCGGCATCAACGTCGTCATCGGCACGACGGGTTGGCACGAGCACGAAGCGAAGATGAAGAAGATCGCGGCCGAAGGCGGTATCGGCGTGGTTGCGGCGTCGAATTTCTCGCTCGGCGTTGCGCTGTTTCAGAGTCTCGCCGAGCAGGCAGCTAGGATGTTCGCCCCCTATCCGCAATATGGCGCCTGGATTCACGAAATTCATCACTCGGCGAAAAAGGACGCGCCGTCCGGCACCGCGATTACGCTGCAACAGGGAATGCAGCGGGCCGGGTACGAGCACAACATCGACGTCGCATCGAACCGCGCGGGCTCGATCCCCGGCACCCACACAATCGGCTTCGACGGCCCGTTCGAAACGATTACGATGACGCATACCAACCGCGATCGCGCCGCGTTTGCGCAAGGTGCGTTGCAGGCGGCGAAGTGGGTGCACGGTAAGCGTGGTTGGTTTACGATTCAGGATGTACTCGGGTTGAAGTGAGGCTATCCATGAGACAACCATTCACCGGCGTCGGCACCGCTCTCGTGACCCCGTTCACCACCACCGGCATTCTCGACGAAGACGCCGTTCGCCGGCTGGCGCGACGTCAGATCGAGGAAGGCGTCCACTTTCTGGTGCCGTGTGGAACGACCGGGGAAAGCCCGACGCTTTCCGACGAGGAGCGCACCCGAATCGTGCAGATCTGCGCCGAGGAGGCGCGTGGCAAGGTGCCGGTGCTGGCTGGCGCAGGCGGATACGACACTCGCGAGGTCATTCACGCGGCGCGCCAGATGGAGCGCGCCGGCGCGAATGGCCTGCTGTCTGTGACGCCCTATTACAACAAGCCCACGCCCGACGGCCTCATTCAGCACTACAAAGCGATTGCCGAAAGCACTTCGCTTCCAATCATTCTGTACAACGTGCCGGGCCGCACCGGCTGCAACATCGACGTCAGCACTCTGAGCCGGCTCGCGACGATCCCGAACATCATCGGGGTCAAGGAGGCATCCGGCAACATGCAGCAGGCATGCGAATATGTGCGCGCCGTTCCGGCCGACTTCATCGTGTTGTCCGGCGAAGATGCCATCACGGTTCCGATGATGGCGATTGGCGCCCGGGGCGTCATTTGCGTCGTGTCGAACGAAGTACCGCGAGAGATATCGAAGATGGTCGAGGCGGCCGAGCGCGGCGACTTTGCCGCCGCACGGGCCATCCACCAACGGCTGTTGCCGCTGATGCTCGTCAATTTCTGCGAGTCGAATCCGATTCCCGTGAAAGCGGCGATGGCAGCCATGGGGTTGCTCGAAGAGGCCTACCGGTTGCCGATGGTGCCGCCGCGCCAGGATTCGCGGGCGCGAATTCACACGGTGTTGAGCGACCTTGGGATGCTGACTGCTTCCGCCAAGGTGAGCGCGTGAGCGATGCGGCGACCAGCCAGTTAGCCCGGGAGATCGAGCGGCTGTACGAACAGGGCGCTTCGGCAGACAAGAAAGAGAGCCGCGCGGTGTTTGCCCAGCTTCGCGAGGAGCTATCGGCAGGCCGCGTGCGATCCGCAGTACCCGATCCGTCCACCCCGACCGGATGGCGCGTCAACACGTGGGTCAAACAGGGCATCCTCGTTGGATTCCGCTGCGGCGACCTCGTTGACGTGTCCGTCGACGGCGGCCGCTGGTTTTTTGGTGACAAAGATACGCTGCCCCTGAAGAAGATGACGACAGGCATGGGCGTACGCGTCGTGCCGGGCGGCTCGTCCATTCGAGACGGCGCGTACGTTGCGAAGGGCGTGATTTGCGTGCCGCCGATGTACATCAACATCGGGGCGTATGTGGACGAATCGAGCCTCGTGGATTCGCATGCCCTTGTCGGATCGTGCGCGCAGGTTGGCAAGCGTGTACACATCAGCGCGGGTGCGCAGATCGGCGGTGTCATCGAGCCCGTCGGCGCGATTCCAGTCGTCATCGAAGATGACGTCCTCGTCGGTGGCAACACCGGCATCTACGAAGGCGCGGTCATCAAGCGGCGCGCAGTCATTGGCGCGGGTACTATCCTGACCGGCTCCACGCCGATTTACGATTTGCCGCAGGGACGCGTCATCAAACCCGAGGCCGATGCGCCGCTGGTGGTTCCCGAAGGGGCAGTCGTGGTTCCAGGATCGCGAGCGGTCACCCAGGGTATGGGTCCGCAGTGGGGTCTCAGCCTTTCCACTCCAGTCATCGTCAAGTATCGCGACGAGAAAACCGACGCACGCACCAACCTGGAACAATGGGTCCGCTGACGGCCGACCTGACCGACGTCGTGTCGGTCACCCGCAGTCTGGTTGATATCGATTCGACCACGGGACGCGAAGGGGACTGCGTGCTGTGGATGGCGACGCTGCTCAGCGAAGCGGGATATGGCGTCGTGGAACAGGTCGTCGAGGGCGCCCGCCGTAATATCTACGCGGCCTTCGGGAAGGCCGACGTCGTCCTGTCGACTCACCTCGATTGCGTTCCCCCATTTTTTTCCAGCCGCCTCGAAGGCGACAGCGTCTTCGGCCGCGGGTCGTGCGACGCCAAGGGCATTGCCGCGTGCCAGGTCGCAGCAGTCGAACGCCTCAGGCGGGAGGGGATTACGAACGTCGGATTGTTGTTCGTTGTCGGCGAGGAGCGCGGTAGCGACGGAGCCAGGACGGCGCAGGCGCTGGCCTCGGGCTCGAGGTTTCTCATCAACGGCGAGCCCACCGACAACCGGCTGGGCATCGGCACCCGCGGCGCGCTCCGATACAACCTGCGCGCGAAGGGCCGTGCCGCCCATTCGTCGTTTCCCGAGCTCGGCGAGTCGGCTATCGAGAAGCTCATCGACGCGCTGCTGCTGCTGCGAAAGATGGAGATGCCCGAGCATCCGGTGCTGGGGCGGACGCACTATACCGTCGGTCTCATCAAGGGCGGCGTGGCGCCGAATGTCATTCCGTTCGAGGCGGAAGCCGAAGTGATGTTCCGCACGGTCGCCGATGTCGACGGACTGCGCGCGTCGATGGCCACGCTCGCGCCGCTCGTCTCGCTCGAGGAGATCCTCGACGTGCCGCCGGTCATGATGCCGGCCGTTCCGGGCTTCGACACAGCAACATTCCCCTACACGACCGATATCCCGTTCCTGTCGAATTGGGGCACGCCGCTCCTGTACGGCCCCGGCTCCATTCACGTGGCCCACACCGACAACGAGCACGTGAAGATTGCCGACCTGCACCGGGCTGTTCAGGACTACGCGGCGATCGCGAAGTATCTGCTCATGAGCGCGCCGGCCGAGCGCGAACCCGCCTGTTGACCGCGCCCGCGCCAGGTTCTTGAACAGGAGATCAGGGGTCTCGCCGCTGGCTGCGCGCAATCGATGTCTGCAGTCGGAGCCAGGTCTGGTGCGACCTGCCGACGGACCAGCCGACGAAGGCGCCCAGTAGCCCGTAGGCGATGCCGGCCATGCGCTGAACATCGACGGTGTCCCCACCAAGCTCCACGCCGAACATCAGGCCGGCGACCAGGCCAATTACCAGGTACACGGCCGGAATTGACCGAGCGTCATGATCCAGTTTCGCCGCAAGTTCCTCAATCGAATCGCTGCGAGATGCCATCGCGGCCTCCTTGAGAGCTGTCCAAGGTATCGGCGGGATGCGCCGGTCGCTTGAACGCGCTCTCACTGGCGGCGTTGTGTTGATCAAGGCGCCATGTTCGTAGCGGTGCTGTCCGCTTCACACGGAGGCGCGGAACAACGAGGAGCGCGCTCTGTCGTCAATAAAGGACCGTAGTATCCCTTTCGAGCACGAACCTTCAGTCCCTTGCCTTCGTCGCGGGTGACCTTGATTTTGATCTTTCGCCATTTTCCGTCGGTCTTCTCGTTGGAGGAGACGTAGCCAATCGTGTACTGTGCCCGAACTTCGCCAATCACTTGCTCGTAGATCTTGTCGAGATCCTTGATGCTCATCGGGAAAAATGCCATCCCTCCGGTTTCCTCGGCGAGACTGGCGAGCAGCGCTCGCTGAGGGAACTGCACTTCCTGTGGCTGATTGTAGAGCGCTCCGATCGCGTAGACCGTCACCTCTGACGCCTTGAGCATCTTGATCAGCTTGCCGAGGCTCAGGCGGCTCTCTGTGTCGCCGCCGTCGGTATAGAGCACGACGACCTTCCGGCCGTCCTGCTCTCTGGCGCCGTTGAGATAGAGTCCCAAAGCGTCGTAGAGCGCCGTGTTTCCGCCGACGCTCAATTGGCGGATGCGTTCGACCAGACGGGGGAAGTCGGCTGGAGCGTAGCGAGCGCCTCTCACATGGCTTGCGAAGTCGATGAACGTCAGGTCGACGACGCCGTCGGGCAGCGAGGACAGGAATTTGATGACTGCGCTCTGTGTGAACCGGAGATCGAACTGCTGGCTGGTGCTGACGTCGAGCAGAACGCCGAAGTGCAGCGGTGGACCGGGCTCTGCCCCCGTGGCGAACGCGACGATGGGCTGCGGCTTGCCGTCCTCGTAGACTGTGAAATCGCCGGCGCTGAGATCGGTGACGAGCAGGTGTTTCTTTCCCGTGACTGTGACGCCCACATTGACCAGATCGACACGCCCGTGGAACGTGGGAGGCCGTGGCTCGATTTGCGCAGACACGGCAACGACCGCCATGGCGATCGCGACAACACTGGACAGGGTGAGAACCAATCGCCGGTGTCGGAGATCTGGCCGCGTCCCCCGCTCTGTATGATTCGATGGTTGATGCATGTTCGTACCCGTTGCCCCATCGTGCATCGAGCATGCCGCGCTCTCGCGCGCAACATTCGAAACGGAGCTCCGGGTTCGCCACAGATCATGGCGTCTCGTGAATGGGTCTAGTCGCCATGGCTGAAAAGCGCTGTGTCCAACTGACGCGGCGATCCGCTCCGTAGTGGTTGACCCGTGAACACGATCGCTATCCGCGTGCGAATTGAGACTGAAGCGGAGGGTGTCCCGATTTCGTGCTTGATGGTGCGTAATCTGAAGCGGATGCTGTCAGAGTATGCTGCGCGTCGAATGTCATGCGGGCCATCGGGGCGAAGAGACGCCGCGGGTGATTTACATCGACGACAGGAAGATTGTCGTTGAAGAAGTGCTCGATGCGTGGCTCTCGCCCGATCACCGCTACTTCAAGGTTCGAGGCGATGACGGCGATATCTACATCATCCGCTACGATACCGATGCGGATTCGTGGGAGCTGACGATGTTCAAGCGGGTCTGAGCTAGCCAGAGCGCACGCGGTGCGCGACTTCGGAAAGCCAGGTGCGTGCGAGATACTGCTGTGATTCATACGCCGACCAGACGGCTGATGCCCACTCGCGGACCGCGGACTGATACGCCGCTTCCGGGGCATCCGTGACGGTTCTGATGTCCTTGCGACCGCGTGTCTCGATGACGGGCGGCTTGACGATGTCCGCAGGTCCGTCGAGCCATCGCGGAATCTGCCAGTAGAGCTTCTGGTCTCCGGGATGTTCGAGACCGCAGCACAGCCCGGTCAGATGGGCCGCGTACGATTTCGGCGACACGCAGTACTCATCGGGATGCTGCAGCGCGTAGGTGTCCACCACCAGGTTGTGCATTGACGCGCGCACTGGCGAACCCCACGCAAGCGCGCTCAACCGATCGAACTGCGCCTGGCAACCGTCGCGACCGCCGACTGGTGCGCCACACGAAGGGCAGAGGACCCCGATCCGTCTCGTCATCGCGCTACAGCATACCGTGCGGCCGCCTCGAGAAATCGGGATACATGCGTCGATTAGATGGACAGGTGTTCGACCATCTTGAACTGAGATATCATCGTCATGCATGGATCTTCGCCAGCTCGAGATCGTCCAGGCGGTTGCCGAAACCGGCTCGTTTACCGGAGCCGGCCGGAAGCTGCATGTCTCGCAGTCCGCGATCAGCCGTCAGATTCTGCTTCTCGAGGACGAGCTCAACGAAAGCATCTTTCTGAGGATTGGCCGCCGTATCCGCATCACGCCGGCCGGCGAATCTCTCCTGCAGTTGAGCAACCGGGTGTTCGGCGACATCAAGGAAACCGTCACGGTCATCGGAGAAAGCCAGCAGCGGTTGAGCGGTACGCTGCGGCTGGCCGGCGGGATGACGGTCTGCATGTACGTGTTTCCACAGTTGCTCAAGGAGTATCGCCGGCAGAACTCGCTCGTCGAGGTGAAGCTGATCACCGGCACCTCGCAGCGGTTGTTGCAGGAGATCCGCGGCGGCGCCGCCGACCTGGGCTTCATCACGCTGCCGGTAAGCGAGCCGGAGCTGGTCACGGTCCCCGCCATGCAAGAGGAGATGCTGCTCGTCGCGCACCCGTCTCATCCGCTCGCGAAGAAAAAGCGCATTCTGCCGCACGATCTCGCGCAGCAGCCGTTCGTGCTCTTCGAGGCGGCGTCCAACTCCCGGCGGATCGTCGACACCTTCTTCATTACGGAACGCATCGAGCCGCGCATCGTCATGGAGACCGAAAATGTCGAGATTCTCAAGGCGCTCGTGCGGTCGGAGATGGGCATTACGATCATTCCCTACCAGGCGGTGGCGCGGGAGGTGCGGAGTGGGCAGTTGTTCTGCGCGCGCGTCTCTGGCGCGCACCTCGTGAGGCACACCGGCTGGGTGTATCAGCGATCGAATCGCGTCCCGCGGATCGTGGAGGAGATGTTCAAGGCCTACCAGCGGATTCTGCCGAAGCTGAACCTGAGTCCTGGCGGCCGGAACGGGAGTCCAAGTACTGACGCTGGAAACTAGAATCTGGAAACTGGAATCTGGGCATAAGATGGGGTTGACGTGACTCGAAGCGACGTAACCACACTTGCACGGCGTGCCGACCCCATGTCTGCCGAGGACGTGCTGCGCCTGGCGCTCGACACGTTTGGCCGCCAGACGGCGCTGTCGTCGAGCTTTGGCGCCGAAGACATGGTGCTCATCGACATGCTCATGCAGATCGATGCGACCGCGCGCATCTTCACGCTGGATACGGGCAGGCTTCCGCAGGAAACCTACAACGTCATCGACGCGACGCGCCAGAAGTACGGCGCCAGGATCGACGTGTTGTTTCCCCAGCCGGCGGAGGTCCAGAACATGGTTGCCGAGCACGGCATGAACCTCTTCTATCACTCGGTCGAGAATCGCAAGCTGTGTTGCGGCGTCCGGAAGATGGAGCCGCTGCGCCGTGCGCTCGCGGGCCTCGAGGCCTGGATCACGGGGTTGCGGCGGGAGCAGTCGGTCACCCGTACGGCGGTGCACAAAGTGGAATGGGACGAGGGCAACGCGCTCGTCAAGGTCAACCCCCTGGTCGAGTGGTCGCACGAAGACGTGTGGGCGTACATCCGCGAGCACAACGTGCCCTACAACGCGCTGCACGATCGCGGATATCCCAGCATCGGCTGTGCGCCCTGCACCAGGGCCGTTCAGCCCGGCGAGCACGAACGAGCGGGGCGATGGTGGTGGGAGCATCCCGAGACGAAGGAGTGCGGGTTGCACGTGAAGTGAGCATGGCGGTTCTAGGTTCTCGGTTCTGAGGTTCTAGGTTCGCTAGAACCAAGAACCTGAAGAGTCCCGAACCTAGAACCCAGAACACAGAACCCAGAACCGCAAATGTCGAAAAGTCGATGCCCCTGTTCCCCATTTTCCTGAAGCTCGAAGGACGCCCAGTCCTCCTGGTTGGCGCCGGCCCGGTGGGCGAGGCCAAGGTGGCGGGATTGTTGTCTGCGGGCGCGGCGGTGACGGTGGTGGCGCCCGAGGCCACGCCGCCCATCCGGAAGCTGGCCGGCGAGGGCACGCTCGTCTGGCACCCGCGCGAGTTCAGGCCGAGCGATCTCGACGGTGTCACGCTCGCCATCGTTGCGGTGCCCCAGCAGGTCGCGCGGGCGATCTACCGAGAGGCACAGATCCGTCACGTCCTGGTCAATTCGGTCGACGATCCCGACAACTGCGACTTTTACTATCCGGCAGTCGTCAACCGCGGCGATCTGCAAATCGCCATTTCGACCGCCGGCAACAGTCCGGCTCTGGCGCAGCGCATCCGCATCGAGCTCGAACAGCAGTTCGGCCCCGGCTACGAGTCGTGGGTTCGGCAGTTGGGCGACGCCCGTCGCGATCTGTTTGCGAGCGATATGAATCCCGCCGAGCGCAAGGAGCAGCTCCATCAGCTGGCCGCAGCCAGGCCGGGGATGGTGTACCTCGTTGGCGCGGGGCCCGGCGATCCGGAGCTGCTCACGCTGAAAGCACTGCGCGTGCTGGGGCAGGCCGATGTCGTGCTGCACGATGACCTGCTGACGCAGGAAATTCTCGAGCTGATTCCGCCGAGCGCGCGCATCGAGTGCGTCGGCAAGCGGCACGGCGAGCGGCAGGTTACGCAGGACGACATCAATCGGCGCCTCTGCGAGTACGGAGCGGCGGGGCAGACCGTCGTGAGGCTGAAAGGCGGTGACGGCGCCATCTTCGGCCGCGCAAGTGAAGAGATGGCCGCGCTGCGCGAGGCGAACGTCGCGTTCATGATCGTGCCGGGGGTAACCGCCGCCAGTGGGGCCGCGGCGGCTGCCGGCGTGTCGCTGACCGACCGCCGTCTCGGGTCGGCGCTCGTCTTTCTGACCGCGCAGCGATGCAAGGGCAATCCGCCGCCGGACTGGAAAGCGGTCGCGGCGCTCGGGGGGACCACCGTCATCTATATGCCCGGCGGGCACGAAAGGGATCTGGCGTTGCAGCTCATCGACGCGGGTCTTTCACGCGACACACCGTGCTTTGTCGTCGCCCGCGCATCGCGCATAGACGAGGAGGTCGTCGAGACGACGCTCGGCCGCCTGCCGTCGCTGACCAGACTCGACGCGCCTGCGCTGCTGCTGATTGGCGCCATACCCGCCAAGAGCACCCCGTTGCAGGCAGGCTCTCGAAATACAGGGAAACAGCGCTCAGATCATTAGTATCGTTAATGAATCGTTAATCAAAATTCATTTGACATTATGACCATCGGAGCGCCAGAATACGTCCCGATCATGACGCGCCGGCCCGTCCTCAGCTTCTTTGTCACCGTCGTCGTTACGGTGACCGGCATCACGCGGATGCCGGTCGACGAGCTGCGGATGCTGTAGCCTGAGCGAAGAAATACATTACCCAAGGGCCATCATCCGCAGCAGCGGGTGATGGCCTTTTTTTTGGTTGGTAGTTGGTGGTTGGTAGTGCGGGGCGAGGGGCCCCCGCGAGAAAAAAATGAAGATTGCCTATCAGGGCGAACCGGGCGCCTACAGCGAGGCGGCGGCGCTGAGATTCAGCCCGAGCGCCAGCACGCTGCCCTGCGTGAGCTTCGACGACGTGTTTGCGTCGGTCCAAAGCGGACGGGTGACGCACGGGATTCTCCCGATCGAGAACTCGATCGGCGGGAGCATCCACCGCAACTACGATTTGCTGCTCGAGCACGAGCTGCCGGTCGTAGCCGAGGTGCTGCTCCAGGTGTCGCACAACCTGCTGGCGTTTCCGGGCACGAAGTTGCAGGACATCAAGAAGGTGTACTCGCATCCACAAGGACTCGCCCAGTGCGAGGGGTTTCTCTCGAGCCTGAAGGGCGTTGAGATCGTGGCGACCTACGACACCGCCGGCAGTGCGAAGATGATTCACGACAAGGAGCTCAAGGACGCGGGGGCGATCGCGTCGGCGCGTGCGGCCGAGGTGTTCGGCCTGGAGTCGCTTGCCGCGGGCATTCAGGATTTCAAAGAGAACATCACGCGTTTCATCCTCATCAGCAAAACCGCCGCCGACCCGGAGAAGGCGGACAAGACGATGATCGTGTTCACGCTGCCGAACACGCCGGGCGCGCTCTTCAAGGCGCTCAGTGTGTTCGCTCTCCGCGACATCGATCTCACGAAACTCGAGTCCCGTCCGGTGCGCGGCCGGGCGTTCGAGTATCTGTTTTACGCCGACATTGCCGTGCCGCGTCAGGATTTGCAGTGCACGCGCGCGCTCGTGCATCTGGCAGAGTTTGCCAAGTCGATGCGCACGCTCGGTTCGTACGCCTCGTGGAAAGAGAAGAGTGATGGCTGACAATCCAATGAAGTCTCGTAGCAGCGCGATCACCGACGGCCCGAGCCGCGCGCCGGCGCGCGCGATGCTCAAAGCCGTGGGGTTCACCGACGCCGATTTGCGGAAGCCGATCATCGGCGTCGCGAACACCTGGATCGAGATCGGGCCGTGCAACTACCATCTGCGCACGCTCGCCGAACACGTCAAAGAAGGTATCCGCAAAGCCGGCGGCACGCCGATGGAGTTCAACACCGTATCGATCTCCGACGGCATCACCATGGGCAGCCAGGGTATGAAGGCCTCGCTCATCAGCCGCGATCTCATTGCCGATTCCATCGAGCTCGTAGCGCGCGGCAACCTGTTCGACGGGCTCATCGCGCTTTCGGGCTGCGACAAGACGATCCCGGGCACGATCATGGCGCTCGCGCGCCTCGACATTCCCGGCGTGATGCTCTATGGCGGGTCGATCGCACCCGGCGAGTTCCACGGCAGGAACATCACCATCCAGGATGTCTTCGAGGCCGTCGGCGCGCACGCGGCGGGCCGTATGTCGGACGCCGACCTGCTGAGCGTCGAGAACCAGGCCTGTCCGGGCGCCGGCGCGTGCGGCGGGCAATTCACGGCGAACACGATGTCCACGGTCGGCGAGTTCCTCGGGATCTCGGCGATGGGGTTCAACGACGTGCCCGCGCTCGATCCGGACAAGCAGCGCATCGGGCGCGAGGCCGGTGCGCTCGTCATGGACCTGTTGAAGCGCAACGTGCGTCCGCGGCAGCTCATCACACGCGACTCGATCGAGAATGCGATTGCGTCGGTGGCGGCCACCGGCGGCTCCACCAATGCCGTCCTCCATCTGCTGGCCATCGCTCGCGAAGCGGGCGTCGAGCTCAGCATCGATGACTTCGATCGCATCAGCGCAAAGGTGCCGCTGCTCGCGGACCTGAAGCCAAGTGGCCGTTTTGTTGCGACCGACATGTACAAGGCCGGAGGCGCCCGGCTGGTAGCGAGCCGGCTGAAGGAAGCGGGCATCTTGAAGGGCGGAGCTCAGACCGTGACGGGCAAGACGATCGGCGAGGAAGCGGATGCGGTGGTCGAGCCCAGGGGGCAGGAAGTCGTGCGGCCGCTCTCGAACCCGATGAGTCCGAACGGCGGTCTCGCCATCCTCCACGGCAACCTGGCGCCCGAAGGCGCCGTCGTCAAGATTGCCGGCAAAAAGGTGCTGACGTTCCGCGGTACCGCGCGCGTGTTCGACAACGAAGAGGCAGCGTTCGAGGCCGTGGACAAGAACCGCATCAAGCCGGGCGACGTGCTCGTCATCCGCTACGAGGGGCCGAAGGGCGGTCCGGGCATGCGCGAAATGCTGGCGGTCACGGGCGCCCTGCAGGGTCAGGGGCTTGGCGAGCAGGTTGCGCTCATCACCGACGGCCGCTTTTCGGGGGCCACGCACGGACTGATGGCCGGGCACGTCGCGCCCGAGGCCGCCTCGGGTGGCCCCATTGCGGCGGTCCGCGACGGCGATGCCATCGTCTTCGACATTCCCAATCGTCAACTGCGTGTGGAGCTGAGCGACGAGGACATTTCGAAGCGGATGTCGGCCTGGAAGCCGCCAGCGCCGCGCTTTGAGACGGGTGTGATGGCGAAATACGCAAAGTTGGTGTCATCGGCATCGCTCGGCGCCATCACTAGTTAGTGACCAGTCAGGGCAGATGGCAGAGGGCAGATGGCAGACGACGGGCACCCTGACGAACCGCTGACTGAGCAGAAAGACGATCATTTCAAGATCGGGAGCGTAAGCGACCGCAGCGCATGGGGGTGGGGCCCCACGCGAACTAAAAAAAGAGGGCGAGCATGAAACGCACAGGTGCGCAAATCGTTTGGGAATGTC
This sequence comes from Vicinamibacterales bacterium, assembly GCA_963782595.1. Lineage (GTDB taxonomy): Bacteria > Acidobacteriota > Vicinamibacteria > Vicinamibacterales > JAMQPK01 > JAMQPK01. Next base: position 755,150 of record CAWAKJ010000002.1, read on the forward strand.
TCGTTCGCCAGGGGGTGACCGACGTGTTCGGGTATCCGGGCGGCGCCATTCTTCCGACCTATGACGCGATGCTGGACTATCCGATTCGCCATGTGCTCGTCCGCCACGAGCAGGGCGCCACGCACATGGCAGATGGCTACGCACGCGCGAGCGGCAAGGTCGGCGTGGCCATTGCGACGTCCGGGCCCGGCGCGACGAACATGGTGACGGGCATCGCGACCGCGATGATGGACAGTTCGCCCATCGTCTGCATCACCGGTCAGGTGGGCAGCAAGCTGGTCGGGTCGGACGCGTTCCAGGAATCGGATGTGACGGGCGTCACGCTGCCGATCACCAAACACAATTACCTTGTGACGCGCGCAGACGAGATTGCGCCGACCTTTCGCGAAGCGTTCGACATCGCCGCGTCGGGCCGGCCTGGTCCTGTGCACATCGACATCACGAAGGACGCACAGCAGTCGACGTGCGAGTTCGACTGGGAGAGCGCGCTTCCGAAGAAGCCGGAATTCCGTCCCGACTGGAGCGCCCGTCCCGAGGAATTCCAGCGCGCGCTCGATCTCATCAACGCGGCGGAACGCCCGCTGATTCTCGCGGGGCACGGCATCATCCTCTCGGGTGCGATGGACATCGTGCGCGCCTTCGCCGAGAAGGCGAACATTCCGGCCTCGCAGACGCTGCTGGGGATCGGCGGGTTCCCCGCGTCGCATCCGCTGAGCCTCGGCATGATGGGCATGCACGGCGAGGCCTGGGTGAACTCGGCAATCCAGCAGGCCGACCTGCTGCTCGCCTTCGGCATGCGCTTTGACGATCGCGTCACCGGCAACCTGAAGACGTACGCGCTGAACGCGAAGAAGATTCACATCGACATCGACGCCGCCGAAATCAACAAGAACGTGCGCGTCGACGTCGGCATCGTCGGCGATCTGAGAGAAGCCCTCGAAGTGCTGATGCCCGGCGTCAAGGCGGGCGATCGCACCAAATGGCTTGATCACATCAAAGAGCTCAAGGGAGACTCGGCCGTTCGCGACATTCAGAACCTGCCCGACAGCGGTCATCTGTATGCGGCCCACGTCATCAACGACTTGTGGCGCGCGACGCAGGGCGACGCCATCATCGTGACCGACGTAGGCCAGCATCAGATGTGGGAAGCGCAGTACTACCATCACGACAAGCCGCGCACGCTCATCACGTCGGGCGGCCTCGGGACGATGGGCTTTGCGTTACCCGCGGCGGTCGGCGCCAAGATGGCCTGTCCGGACAAGGAAGTCTGGGTGGTCGTGGGCGACGGCGGGTTCCAGATGACGATGTGCGAGCTCGCGACCATCGTGCAGGAGCAGATCGACATCAACGTGGCGATCATCAACAACGGCTACCTGGGCATGGTGCGCCAGTGGCAGGAGTTCTTCTACGAGCGGCGGTATGCAGCCACTCCGCTGTTGAACCCAAACTTCCAGAAACTGGCTGAAGCATTCGGCCTGCCGGCACAGACCGTGACGACGCGTGCAGAGGTGGTGCCGGCGGTCGAGGCTGCGAGGAAGAACCGCAAGACCGTCGTCATCGATTTTCAGGTCGAGCAGGAAGACACGGTGTACCCGATGGTGCCCGCCGGCGCGGATCTGGACGCGATGATCCGCCGCCCGAGCCCGTCGCCGATTATTGAAACGGGAGCGGACGTGCTGTGATTTTAGGGGTCTGACCCCCGTATTACTCGCGGGGGTCAGACCCCAATCAACGTTTGAGGACCGCATGATTACAACGTTTGCCATCCACGTAGAGAACAAACCCGGCGTGCTGACGCGCGTGTCGTCGCTCTTCAGGCGCCGCGCGTTCAACATCGAGTCGCTGACGGTCGGGCATACCGATCGCCCCGGCGTGTCGCGCATGACGATCGTCGTAGACACCGACGAGCTGGGTGCACGGCGCCTCGAAGCGCACCTGTACAAGCTCGTCAACGTGCTGCGGGTCGAGAACATCACCGCCGCGCCGGCGGTGTTTCGCGATCTCGCCATGATCAAGGTTGCGGCGTCGGCCGAATCGCGCACGCACATCATGCAGCTCGTGGACGTGTTCCGTGCGAGGGTGGTCGATGTCGCACCCGACTCGCTCGTCATCGAGATTACAGGCACTGAAGATAAGATTGACGGCTTGCTCGAAGTGCTGAGACCTTACGGCGTGCTCGAGATGGTGCGGACGGGCCGTGTGGCCATGTCGCGCGGCCTTCGCGCCGCGGCAAACGGGCAGGACGCGATTCGAATTTCCGAAGACGATCACAACGTATTTCATTCCGTGTAGGCGCCGGGTCTACAAAACAAGACCCGGCCTACGGACGTAGGGCGGGTCCTGAGGTTTGGACCCGCCAACAAAGGACACTATGGCAGCGAAAATGTACTACGACAGCGATGCCGATCTCGCGCTCATCCGGGCGAAGAAGGTCGCGATCATCGGATACGGATCGCAGGGTCACGCGCACGCGCTCAATTTGAAGGACAGCGGCGTGCAGGTGAAGGTCGGTCTTGCCCCGAACAGCAGGTCGAAGGCCAAGGCAGAAGCCAACGGCGTGGCGGTGGTGACGCCGGCGGAAGCGGCGGCATGGGCAGACGTAGTGATGATCCTTGTGCCCGACACGACGGCGCCCTCGGTCTACGCGGAGATCGAGCCGCACATGACCAGGGGAAAGATGCTGATGTTCGCGCACGGGTTCAATATCCGGTTCGGCACGGTGAAGCCGTCGAAAGACATCGACGTCACGATGATTGCGCCCAAGGCGCCGGGCCATCGTGTTCGAGAGCTGTTCGTCGAAGGCGGCGGCACGCCGGCGCTGGTCGCGGTCGAGCAGGACGCTACTGGGAACGCCAAAGCGCTCGCGCTCTCCTATGCAAAGGGCATCGGCGTGACGCGCGCCGGTGTCATCGAGACGACGTTCACGGAAGAGACCGAGACCGACCTGTTTGGCGAGCAGGCGATTCTTTGCGGTGGCACCAGCGCCCTCGTGAAGGCGGGATTCGAGACGCTCGTGAAGGCCGGGTATCAACCCGAGGTTGCTTACTTCGAGTGTCTGCACGAGCTGAAGCTCATCGTGGACCTGATGTATCGCGGCGGCATCAATTACATGCGCTATTCGGTCAGCGACACCGCCGAGCACGGCGACTATGTGGCGGGCCCGCGTATCGTGACCGACGAGACGCGCAAGGCCATGCAAAAACTGCTCGACGAGATCAAGGACGGCACGTTCGCGAAGGCCTGGATCAAAGAGAACCAGACCGGACGCCCGCAGTTCAACAAGACGCGGGCTGAGGAGCAGGATCATCAGATCGAGCAGGTTGGCGAGCAGTTACGAGGCATGATGCCGTTTCTCGACCCTGTCACGATCAAGCCGGGGCAGCAAGGCTGATTGGCCGATGACGCAGAGGATCGAAACAGCTCCGCAAGGGTCGCCGGCAGGCGCCGGCGGCAAGGCTGCGCTCAACGTCGCCATCGTTGGATTTGGCACGGTCGGCCGCTCTGTCGCCAAGGTTCTGTCGCGCGGCATTCACCCGTCGCTGCGGTTGACGACCATCTGTAATCGCGGCGTCGAGAGGAAGAAAGTCGACTGGGTGCCTGCGGGCATCGACTGGATCGACAGCTTCGACGCCGTGATCGAGTCGGACGCCGACATCGTGGTCGAGCTGATGGGCGGACTCGACGCGGCCGGGGATCTCATCAGGCGATCCCTGGCAGCGGGAAAGTCGGTCGTCACGGCGAACAAGCAGCTCATCTCGACGCACGGCGTCGAGTTGCTCGCGCTTGCGCGCCGTCACAACCGGGAGCTGTTGTTCGAAGCGTCGGTCGCCGGCGGCATCCCCATCGTCCGCGCGGTCCGAGAAGGACTCGCAGGCGATCGGCTCTTGCGTCTGGCGGGCATTTTGAACGGAACCTGCAACTACATCCTGACGCGCATGGATGGCGCCGGGTTGTCGTTCGCCGATGCCCTGAGCGAAGCGCAAGTCCTGGGATTTGCGGAAGCCGATCCGACGGCGGATGTCGACGGCTTCGACGCGCGTGCGAAGATTGCCATCCTGATTGCGGTCGGCCTGGGCTGCCAGGTCGATCCGGAACAGATTCCCTGCCGATCGATTTCGTCGATCGATCGCGTTGATTTCACATATGCCAGAAAGCTCGACTGCACGATCCGCCAGATCTCATGGGCCGAACGCGCGTCCGGCGGCGACAGGCAGTTGTATGCGTCGGTGCGGCCTGCGCTGGTTCCGATGACGTCGCCTCTGGCTCGAGCGCAGGGCAGCCAGAATCTGGTGACGGTGCAGGGGGAGTTCGGCGGCGAAACGACGTATTCGGGCTTTGGCGCGGGCGGCGACCCGACGGCCGTGGCCGTCGTCTCCGATCTCATGTCGATCGCGCGGGCTGGACTGGGTGCCGAGGTGCACCTTGCGCAGGACCTGGAAGGGCAGGTGGAAGTCGGCGTCGACTTTACGGCACCGCATTATGTTCGTTTCACGGTTGCCGACCGTCCGGGTATCATTGCTTCGTTAGCTGCGCTGCTGTCCGCCCACGGTATCAACATTGACGCCGTACTGCAGCTCCCCGGCTACGACAAAGCCGAATTGCCTTTTGTCATGACGTTAGAGGCATGTCCGGTGTCGGTGCTGGATGCAGCGCTCTCTGAGATGAACGCGCTGCCATTCCACGTGCGGCGTCCGTTGGCGGTGCCGATTCTCATGTAGACCGGGTCTTGCAAGACCCGGCTGGTCCGACCGCCTTCGCCAAGGCTACGGCGGTCCGCCGAAGCTTCGAGCGAAGGCGGAAAAGCAGGACCCGCCCTACGTATTTTGGGGGGATATGACCTACGTAACCGGGCTGCAGTGTCACTTGTGCAAGGCAACCTTTCCTGCACAGGCGCTGTGGGTTTGCGACAAATGCCTCGGGCCGCTCGAAGTCATCTACGACTACGACAAGGTCAGGCAGGACATCACGCGCGCGAAAATTGAATCGCGCGCGAAGAATCTGTGGCGCTACCGCGAGCTGCTGCCGATCGACGGCGAGCCTCGCACCGGCGACTATTCCGGATACACTCCGCTCGTCCGAGCCGACCGTCTCGCGAAGAAGCTTGGCGTCCGCGAGCTGTATCTCAAAGACGACTCGGTGAACCATCCGACGTTTTCGTACAAGGACCGCGTCGTGTCGGTGGCGGCCACGCGAGCCGTCGAGCTCGGCTTCAAAGTGTTCGGCTGCGCGTCGACCGGGAATCTGGCCAATAGCGTGTCTGCGCACGCCGCGCGACTCGGCCTGGAGTGCTTCGTTTTCATTCCGCACGATCTCGAAGCGAGCAAGATTCTGGGCTCGAGCGTCTATGCCCCTCAGGTTGTTGCCATCAAGGGGAACTACGACGACGTGAACCGGTTGTGTACGCAGATCGCCGAAAAGTACGGCTGGGGGTTCGCCAACATCAACCTGCGGAGCTACTACGCCGAAGGGGCGAAGACCTACGGCTTCGAGATCGCCGAACAGCTCGGCTGGAAGTTCCCGCGGCACGTCGTCTCGCCGGTGGCCGGCGGCACGCTGCTGCCGCGCATTGCGCGAGCGTTTCGCGAGTTGAAAGAAGTGGGTCTGGTCGACGGCGACCTGCCGGCGATTCATGCCGCGCAGGCGGCAGGTTGTGCCCCGGTGATTAACGCGCTGAACGACGATCTCGAATTCCCCGATCCGGTGAAGCCGAACACGATCGCGCGATCGATTGCCATTGGCAATCCGGCCGACGGGTTCCAGGTGCTCAGCGCGGTACGGACGAGCGGCGGTTCCGGCGCGATGGCCACAGATGCCGAGATTCTCGATGGCGTGCAGTTGATCGCCCAGACCGAAGGCATCTTCACGGAGCCCGCCGGGGGCACCACGATGGCGTGCGCGATGAAGTTGATTGAGAACGGTTCGATTCCGCGCGACGAGCCGATCGTGATCTGCATTACGGGCAACGGCTACAAAACTGCGGAAGTGATGGCGCCGCGTGTCAGTCCTCCGGTGCAGCTCGGGCGCGGGTTGAGCGAGTTCGACGCCTTCATGGAAGGCCGGGGTACTTTCGCTGTAAGTGAGAAGTAGAAAGTAGAAAGTAGAAAGTAAGGCGGGCCTTTACTTTTCACTTCCCACTTTTTACTTCTGACTTCTTACTTTCTACTTCCAGGATCAGTACATGTCGTTAGGCCGGATTGTCGTGCAGAAGTACGGTGGAAGCTCTGTGGCCACCGCCGAGAAGATTCTTGCGATTGCCGAGCGGGTGAAGACCTGTCTCGAGACGATGCCGCACCTCGTCGTGGCGGTGTCGGCGATGGGCAAGACCACCGATCAGCTGGTCGCGCTGGCGCGGCAGGTGTCGCGGAACCCGCACGGCCGCGATTACGACCTGTTGCTCGCGTCCGGCGAGCAGGTGGCGGTCGCGACGCTGGCCCTCGCGCTGCATGACAAGGGCGTGCCGGCAATCGGGCTGACCGGTGCGCAGTGCAATATCAGGACGGACGGCTCGTTCAATCGCGCGCGCATCCAGTCGATCGACACCGAACGCATCGAAGAAGAGCTGCGCAAGGGCAAGGTCGTCATCGTGGCCGGGTTCCAGGGTGTAACCGACAACGATGAAATTACGACTCTCGGACGCGGGGGCGGCGACATTACGGGCGCCGCGGTGGCGGCCGCGCTGAAGGCGTCGGTGTGCGAGATCTGCACCGATGTCGACGGCGTTCTCTCGGCCGATCCGAACATCGTGCCCGGTGCCCGGTTCTGGCCGCAGTTGAGCTACGAGGAAGCGATTGAAATGGCGTCGAGCGGCGCGAAGGTGCTGCACCCGCGCGCGGCTGAGATCTGCATGTCGTACAAAATCCCCATCCACATCCGCTCGAGCTTTCACATGAAGGAGGGGACGTGGATTCGCGAAGGAGCCAGGACGATGGAGGAAGCAGAAGTTGTCGGCGTGACGAGCGACAAGAAGATTGCGAAGATCACGCTGTTGAACGTGCCCGACGAACCGGGCGTTGCGGCGCAAATCTTCAAGGACGTCGCCGACAGGGACATCAACATCCGGCTGATCATCCAGAGCGCGGCGGCCGATCACCGCGCGGGTATCACGTTCATCATCGAGGACGAGTTTGCCGACTTGGCGCGCAAGCTGGTGAGCGACTGGACGCAGAAGGGTCTTGCGAAAGAGGGCATGGTCGAAAAAGACTGGGCGACCATCGCGATCATCGGACACCGCCTGGCGGCTACTCCCGGCCTCTCGGCACGCATGTTCGCCTCGCTGGCGGATGCGGGGATCAACGTCGACTGCATCAGTTCGTCGGAAATGACGCTGTCGTGCATCATCAAGCGCGACCAGGCCGACCGCGCTGTCAAGGCCGTGCACGACGAGTTCTTTGCCGATGAGAACGCCCGCAAAAGTCGTACGGCTGCGGTCGTGAAGTAGTCGCAAAGTCGCCCCTCGACTTTGCTCGGGGCGACCCTGAGCTTGTCGAAGGGTCGACAGTCGTAAGTCGCAAGGGGGGCATCTTCGCCAATGCTGCAGCCGATTTGGGCGACGCTGACGACGGCGGGAATTGGCGCGGCCACGTGGATTGTCGTCTCGGTGCTCGGCGGTCGAAGGGAAGCCTGGGACAGCCCGCTCTATTTCACCGTCGCGTTGCCTGTCATCGCGGTGGCAGTCGCGTTCGTCGCATATCGCGTGCCGGTTCGAATCTGGCGCTGGGCGATGTTTCCCTTCTGGGCTCAGGCGCTGGTCGCGTTTCTTCAGGATCCGACCGCAAACCTCCTGCCGATTGGCCTGATCGTCTTCTCGTTCTTCGGCGCGGTGTGCTTCTTACCCGCGAGTATCGGTGCGCAGTTCGGCCGGCGGGGTAACCTGCCGTGAATTTACAGGAAGCCGTCAGCCTGGTCGACTATCACTATTGGGCGAGAAATCGCATTCTGGATGCAGTCGAGGTGCTCACACCCGAGCAGTACATCAAGGATCTCGGCAGCAGCTTCAAGTCGATACGGGACACGCTCGTGCACACTTACGGCGCAGAGTGGCTCTGGTATCTCCGTTGGGTGGGAAGCTCGCCTTCGAGCCTGCCGGATTTCGATCCGTTTCCAAACGTGGCGAGCATTCGTGCGCCCTGGAGCGAGCAGGAAAAGAAGATCCGGATGTTCGTCGGGTCGCTCGCGGCGGCCAACCAGCTCGAGCGCGTCATCAAGTATCAGATGATGAACGGCCAGGATACCGAGGCGGTCTTCGCCCACATGCTGCAGCACGTCGTGAACCACGCCAGCTACCATCGAGGGCAGGTCACGACGATGCTGCGTCAACTGGGCGCACCCGCGCCGAAGTCACAGGACATGATTGCCTTCTTCCGCGAGCGTGCGACGAAGGTGCATTGAGCGGCGTGGCCGGTGCGCAGGACACGAAGACCACAAAGATCTGCTCCCGACAAGATCACGAAGAAAAACAAACGCGAAGACGTGACGTCGATGCAGAGCGCTGTTGCTTGACCCGGCAAGAAGACATTACTCCTGAACTCCTGATCTCCTGTTCAAAAAGACGTGAGTCAGGCGCGTTCAGAAAGAAAAAGAATCGTGCTCGTCGTGTTTCAGCGGAGTGTCACGGCCACCGTGCCCAGGTCTCCGAAATCTGCCCGCACACGATCGCCGGGTTTGATGGGCACCGGTATCACGCACGTACCGGTCGTCACGAACTGGCCGGCGTTGATGCCGTCGGCGTAGGTGCGCAGCTCGTTCACCAGCCACGTGAGCGCGATGAGCGGATCGCCGAGCACGTTGGCGCCGCTGCCGCTCGCGGCGTGGTCGCCGTTGCGACGCGCCGTCACGGCGTGTGTCACGAGATTGCGCGAGCGCCAGCTGGCGGGAGCCGCCGTGCCCAGCACGAACCAGCACGCGCACGCGGTGTCGGCGATCAGTTGTGGGGCGCCCACTCGGGCGAAATCGTTGTAGCGCGAGTCGGGCACCTCGATCGACGGGTGGAGGGATCCGACTGCGGCGACGACATCGGCCTGCGTGTACGGATTCGCGCGCTTCGGCAGCGCGCGGGCGAACTTGAAGGCGAATTCCGCTTCTGCTACGAGCATGATGTTGCCGTCCAGCGGCACGTCCGCGCCGCTGTGGAGGACGCGGTTCGCAAGCAGAGGGCCCGCCAGCGGCCCATCGACGCCGATGTGTTTCTGCCCGGCGGCGCTGGTCGCGGCGATCTTCCATCCGACGACTTCCTGACCCGAGAACCTGACCACTTCATGTTGAGCCGCATAGCCGCCGGCGCGATCCAGCGGTCGGCAATCGAGCGGCAGTTCGCTGATGCGCGAGCCTTGCTGCCAGTTCTGCCACAGGATGGCTGCAGCGCTTTCAGCAGGCCGTGTCACTTCGCGGCTCCCCGCAAAAGTTCGCCGAGTCGCCGGATCTCATCTCCGTAAAGAGACCAATTGCCCTCACGCTGGGCCTTCATCGCGTTTTCGTAGTGCATCCGGGCCCGCTCGAGCAGCGCAGGATCCAGCGATGGCGCCTGCTCGGCCGCCGCGCGAGCAGCCGGTCCAGCCGCCGGAGCCGTCGAGGTCGAAAGGGTTGCTGGCCGCCGCGTGCTCGTTCCGGCGCCGAAGATCCGTTCCAGGGCGGCGTCGAGAGTGTCGGCCATCACGATCTGATCCTGATAGGCCACGATCACCCGATTCAGCTCCGGAATACGTCCGCCCGACGCGCGCAGGTACAGCGGGCGCACGTACAAGAGCGCCTCCTCGATGGGAATCACGAGCAGCGTGCCTTGAATGACCTGAGAACCTTGCTGATTCCACAACGTGATCTGAGGCGAGATCACCTGATCCTGGTTGATGCGCGCGATGATCTGCCTTGGCCCGTAGACGACCGTGTCGCGCGGAAACTCGAACACCTCGAGCTGGCCGTAACGCTCGGGATCGGAGCGCGCCACCATCCACGCCGCGAGATTGTCCTTGCGCGAGGGCGTGAATGGCAGCATCTGAATGAACTCTGCGCGGGCCTCCTCGGGCAGGCGCATGACCGTGTAGTACGGCTGCATCAACTGCGGGTTGCCGTCGATGTCGATCGCGGGAATCTCCCACTGATCTTCCTTGTTGTAGAACACGCCCGGATTCGTCATGTGATAGGTCGAGAACATCGCTGCCTGGATGCCGAAGATGGTCTCCGGATATCTCAGATGCTGCCGGAGGTCGGAAGGCATCGCGTCGAGCGGCTTCAGCAGGCCAGGATAGGCCCGCGCCAGCGTCTGCACCAGCGGGTCCTGGGGATCGGATATGAAAAATTCGGTTGTCCCGTTGTAGGCGTCTACGGTCACCTTCACCGAGTTCCGTATGTAGTTGATGCCTCCAACCGACGCCGCCGCGTACGGAAATTGGGTCGTCGTCGTGTAGGCGTCGCGGATCCACACCAGACGCCCGTCGTCGGTGGCGACCAGGTAGGGATCCTCGTCATACCGGAGAAACGGGGCAATAGTGGTGATGCGATCGGTGATGTTCCGGTGGTACAGAATGCGGCTGTCTGCAGTGATGTCGTTGCTGAACAGGATTTGCATCGACTGGAAGCCGAGGCTGAAGAGCAGACGCCGGCCGATGCCGCCGATACGAACGCCGTCTGTGCCGCTGTATGAGGTTCCGACGTTCTTTTCCCCTATTGAGTAGTGGAACTCGTTCGCCTGCGTGTTCACGACCACGTAGTTGTTGGTCAGCTCGCCGAAGTAGATGCTGGGCTGCTTGATGTCGATGTCGGCGGGGACTGAGGACTGCGTGGGGATGTCCTTGACGAACAGAATCGGCAGGCCCTCCGACGTCACTTCGTTGACGGGCCCGAGCGTGATGCCGTAACCGTGCGTGAACGTCAGGTGCTCGTTGATCCATGTGCGGTTCGGCAGGCTCTGGGAGTTCAACTCCCGCGCGGAGAGCATGACCTGACGGAGCTCGCCGTTGATCGTGTAGCGATCGTTGTCCACCGATACGAAGTCGTAGTACGTGCGGAGCTCCTGGATCTGGCCGAACGTATCGAGCAGGGGCTGGTGATCCCACAGCCGCACGTTCTTGATCGTGTCGGCATTGCGTTCGATGTCTTCGCGTGTCAGCGCGGCATCGCCAGAGGCACTGCGTGTCCGCACGTCAGCCAGGTTGAAAGCCCGACGCGTCGCGGCGATGTTATGCGTGATGTACGGGGTTTCGGCCGCCTGCTCGTTCGGCGTGACGACGAACCGCTGAATCGCGGCCGCGTACAGCGATCCACCAACCGAGGCGAAAAGATACAACCCGATGGCGAGCGGCACGGGCCAGAAGGAAACCGAGAACGCGTGGTACACCGCGAGCGCCGCACAGAGGACGGCGACTGCCGTGAGCACGCGTAACGCGGGCATCCGCGCGACGACGTCGGTGTAAGACGCACCGGGCACGATGCCGGGTGACATGACCTCGGTCAGCAGGTGCGGGATCTGCAGATACGCGTTGACGGCGAATGTCAGGAAGACTGCCGCCAGGAGCAGCGACAGATGGAGCCGGGCTTTCCGGCCCACCGAGACGCCGCCGCGCTTGGAGAAGTTAAGGGCGCCGGCGAGCACATAGGCGGCCGCAGAGCCGACGAGCGCCACCGCGAGCACGGCGATCACAACCTGCTGCGCGAGGTCGAACAAAGGCAGGCGAAACACGTAGAACGAGATGTCGTGGCCGAGAATCGGGTCGGCGGAGCCGAACGGGACACCGTTGCGGAATTGCAGCCATCGCATCCATTCGCTGCTGCCGGCGAGGCCGACCATCAGCGACACCACCAGAGAGCCAATGCCGACCATCTTCCGAATCTGTTCGCGCCGCACCATGGCGGGCTGTACGGTGCCCGAGGCCCCTGTGCCGATGACGATGTAGGGGCTCGCAATCGACGAGACCGCGATCCAGAGATTTCCGTACAGCACGGCGAACGCGAAGCCCAGGATGAATGTGCCGAGCGAAGCCTGTGCGCGCAGGCTGGTGAGGTACACGCTGCGATAGCCGGTGGCCCCGAACCAGAGCCACTCCAGGAGGAAGGCGATGAGATTCGGGATAACGACGAGCGCCAGGATGGCGCCGATGCCGAGCAAGGCGCGAAAGTTCACGGGTGCAAGCATATCGCGGTTCGCCGCACGGTTGGCTGTAACAGGTGTTACACTTCACAGGATGCCGTACCGGTGGATGGTGTTTGTGCACCAGCTTCCCGCTCACCCGTCGAACGCACGCGTGAAGATCTGGCGCCGGCTCCAGCAGGTCGGCGCCATCGCGATGAAAAACGCCGTCCACGTGCTCCCCGAATCGGCCCAGAGTCGCGAAGACTTCGAATGGCTCCGCGCCGAGGTGACGGCGCAGGGCGGGCAGGCGGCCATTTTCGGCGTGTCAATGGACGACGCGGACGAGCGGCAGGTCGTCGCTCAGTTTCACGCCGCCAGCGCCGGCGAGTTCACCCAACTGAGAAAGGAGATCAAGCTCATGCGTACGAAGGTTCGTAACGGGGCCACCAGAGACGGCGAGTATGGTCTACAGGCGATTCGCGCGTTGCGGGATCGGTTCGAGCGTGCCGTACGACGCGATGTGTTTGCGGCGCCGGGCGCCCGTGACGTGGAGGCCGCGCTGAAGGAACTGGTCGCCGACTACCGGCCGGCCGCGAAGAGTCGCCCTTCCACCGGCGTCTCGCGTCTCGACGCGGAGCTCTACAAGGGCCGCACATGGGTCACGCGACCACGGCCCGGCGTCGATCGGTTCGCGTCGGCGTGGCTCATCCGCCGTTTCATCGACCGGGACGCGAAATTCGCCTTCGCGGCGTCGCCCGACAGATATCCCGATGCGGTCGCCTTCGATATGTATCACGCCGGCGGCTTCAAGCACGAAGGCGATCTCTGCACGTTCGAGGTGCTGCAGGAACGGTTCGTCATCCGCGACATCGCCGTCAGGCGCATTGCCGAAATCGTCCACGACGTCGACCTCAAGGAAGACCGATACAAGTCTCCCCATGCCGCGACCATCGCGAACCTGGTCGAGGGGCTGCGGGCGTCGATCGCCGACGATGCCAGGTTGCTCGAGCAGGGCATCGGCATGTTCGAGGCGCTGTATTTATCGTTCGGCGCCATAAAACCGCATCGCGCCCGGCGGCCGCGATGCTGATATAGTGCCCGCTCGAGAGGTGGCTATGCGCAATCTGTCTCGCGCGATCTGGGTCGTGTGCATGCTCGGCGTCCTCGCGTTCCTGCTGAATCAGAAGAGCGCGGCGCAGCAGGAGCTGAAACCTCCGATGCCGCCCAACCTCTTCACCATCCACAAGCTCTCCGACCGTCTGTCAATCATCGCGCCCTTCGGGCCGGACATGAGCCAGGTCGGCGGCAACATCGGCGTGTTCATGACCGACGAGGGCGTGCTGGTCGTCGACGACAACTATTACCGGCAGCAGCGGAACGGGCAGATGGTCGCACTGGCCGAAGCTGTGCTCGCCCAGATAAAAAAAATGACGAACCAACCGATTCGGTTCGTCATCAACACCCACCATCACAGCGATCACGCCGGCGGCAATCCGGTGTTCGGCAAGATTGCCACGATCTACGCACAGAAGAACGTGCGCGGCCGTATTCTGGAGGGATACAAGACCTCCAAGGAACCGCTGGATTTCGATCCTGTGAAGGCGGCGCCAATTGTGTCCTATGACGGCGAGCTCATCTTTCATCTGGGGGGCGAGGACATTCACCTCTATCATCCCGCGCGCGCACACACCGACGGCGACACCATCGTTCATTTCAAGAACGCCAACATCGCGCTGTGGGGCGACGCGTTCATCAACAACTGGGTCCCGGTCATCGACGTCGCAGGCGGTGCGAGCAGCCTCGAATGGCTGCAGTTCATCGATCGCGGCATTCAGCTCGTCGGCGAGAGCGCGACGATGGTGCCGGGGCATGGGGCGATCGGCAAGGCATCCGACGTGCGGCGGTTCCGGCAGTACTTCACGAACATGCAGGACAACGTGAGGAAAGCGATCGCGGCAGGAAAGACGCGCGAGCAGGCCATGGACGAAATTACGGTGCCGGCTTACGCTAACCTGCCTGGCGGGGCGGCTCGCATCCGGATGAACGTGGCGGCGATCTACGACGAGCTCAAGGCGCGGCCCTGAGTCGGTTGGTGGTTCGTAGTTGGTGGTTCGTGGTTGGTTAGCTCCAGTCCTCCGAGGCTTCGACTGGTTGCAAGGAATCGATCAGACCATTGAGCATGCGTCCGATCCGATGACACGTTCGGCGATTCGCCGCTGCAGAAACTGAAAGCTGGAATGCAGCGAGTACGAAGATTCCGCCATCAACTACGAACTACCAACCACCAACCACCGACCAGCTACTCCGTCGCCAGAATCGACTTCAGGAAACACTCCACAGCGGAAGGTCCGTCGACCTGAAACGCCGCGAGGCCTGTGCGCCGGCCGACGGCGATCGTCAGACCGCTGTTGCCGATCTCTTCGAATGCATCCTCATCCGTCGCGTCGTCGCCAATGTAGACCGGCCACACCGTCTCTTTGGTTTCATCCTCGACGTGGCGCATGATCGTGCGGACGGCGTCTCCTTTGGTCCAGTCCACGTTCGGGAGCAGTTCGAGGATGTTGTCACCAGGCTGGAGGCGCAATGTCCCCTCGCTCAGAAACGGCGCCGACAGCGCATTGAAGCGGGTCGTCGCGTGCACGCGGTCTGCGGTGGACGCGGCACGCAGGTGCAGCACGACCGAGTAGGTCTTGTCTTCGACGAACACGCCCGGCAGCGGCTTGACCGCGCGCCTCAGGTCTTTCGCGAGCAAGCTGACGGCCGGCGCCGCGATCGCGGCGGCCGCGTGCGCGAACCGAATACCCGGCCCCTCGATCTCGAGCCCATGCAGGCCGGCGAGGAAAAAGGATGGACCGGACGGCACACGCTCGCGCAGATCGGTGATGCGGCGTCCGCTCACGATGCCCGCCGAGAGATCGGACCGCTGGCTCAGCGTCTGAAGCAGAATCTGGCGCGGTGGAGGCAGCGTCACCTCTGCCGGATCGTCATGGAAGTCGGCCAGCGTGCCGTCGAAGTCCATCAGAATGATCGGGCGCCCTACGGGCGGCCGCGATTGCCAGGCGGCAACTGCACGCTCAACTCCGCGCACAGAACCTCATTTCCGCCGCTTCGCGCAGACCGCGGGCGAGAGTCTTGTTGGTCAGATTCATGTGTGTGTGTATCTTGGCGTCATCGACGCGGCCTTCCGCCCGTCACCGCAAAGGAGGTGCCGACGGGGGGAGTTCCGCAAGACGGAAGGTCTCCGTAAGGAGCAGACCGGCCCATCGAAAGATGTTGTGTTCGGCCACCTGCGCGCGCAGGCGCTGCATGCGCCGCTGCTGCTCTTCGGCCGACATGGTGAGGGCGGCGTTGAGAGCCTCGGCAAATGCGTCGGTGGCATAAGGATTCACGAGCAGCGCTTCGGGCAGCTCGCGGGCGGCGCCGGTGAACGGCGAAAGAATCAGCACGCCCTGATTGTCGTCGCGAGCGGCGACGAACTCTTTGGCGACCAGGTTCATGCCGTCGTGCAGTGACGATACCACGCAGACGTTGGCGGCGCGGTAGGCCGCGAAGACGTCTTCCACGCTGTGGTGCGCGCGAACCAGGCGTATGGGCTGCCAATCGTCGACGCCGTGCTTGGCGTTGATCTGTGCCGCCATCTGGTCGACTTCTTCGTTGAGCGCCCGATATTCGACGATCGCCGTCCTGCTCGGGGCACCCATCTGGACGAACACGAACCGCTTGCGCCACACCGGGTAGCGTTCGAGAAAGCGATCGACCGCGCGGAAGCGCTCTGGGATGCCCTTCGTGTAGTCCATACGATCGACGCCAAGGCCGACCACCCATTCGTCGCGCAGCCCGAGGCTTCGGCGGAAGGCCTGCACATCGCTGCGCGCGAGGCCGTTCTGCGAAATGCCCTCCATGTCGATGCTGATCGGGAAGGGCCGCACCTTGGTTTCGTGCGATCCGCGTGTGGCCGAAAACCGCTCGTAGTCGATGCGCGATTCGATCAGGCGATCCACCGTCTCGAGAAAGTTGTTGCAGTGAAGCTGGACATGGAAGCCGAGCAGATCGCTCCCGAGCAGCCCGTCGAGAATTTCTTCCTGCCACGGGCAGATGCGGAACGCTTCGCGGTGCGGCCACGGGATGTGCCAGAAATGCGTGATGACGGCGTCCGGGCGGCGTGCCTTGATGATCCGCGGCAGCAAGGCGTAGTGATAGTCCTGCACCAGGACGATCGCTGGCGCGCCTTCGATTTCTTCGAGCACCGCCTCGGCAAACTTCGCGTTGACACGCGCGTACTGCTCCCAGTCGGACGCGTCGAAAACCGGACGCGTGTAAGCGATATGGCAGAGCGGCCAGAGCGCACGGTTCGAGAATCCGTAATAGTAACCCTGCTCCTCTTCCTTGCTGAGCCAGATCCGCCGAAGCATGTACGACGGCTTGCTCGGAGGCACGGGGATCCGTCCTCGCTCGTCCGACGTCTCCTGATCGGCGCTGCCGCTGCCGTGCGCCAACCAGACGCCGCCGGTCGCGCGCATGATTGGATCGAGTGCCGTCACCAGACCGCTCGCCGGGCGAATCCATGTCACCTCGCCGCCGACACGATTGTGGATGTACGGTTCCCGATTGGCGACAACCACGACACGTACGCCGCTGAGGCGCTCTTGGAGCAGCGTAACCAGGCGGGCGCGAGACCATTCCCTCGCACCACTGGCGGCGTCCGAGGGTAACAATCTGGTAATCGCGTGTCTGAGTGATCCGGCAAGCCACTGCCGCGTTGGCACCACAGGCGAACGGGTGCAAAAGGTGCGCCGGGCTCAAGCACCGGCCCAACTGCGACAGATTTCGAGGATAACTTCGACCGCCTTGTCCATATCCTGGACAGAGGTCCACTCCAGACGTGAATGGATGTTGTGCTCGCCGGCAAACAGATTCGGCGTCGGCAGTCCCATGAACGACAGCCGGGCGCCGTCGGTGCCCCCCCGGATCTGACGAAACCGTGGGGTCAGTCCCACACGTTTCATCGCCGTCTTTGCGTGTTCGATCACTTCGGGATACCGGTCGAGCACCTCTTTCATGTTCCGATACGATTCGTGCCGTTCCACCTCGACCGACGCAGCCGGAAACGGCCGTACGACTTCTTCAGCCAGATCCGTGAGCATCCGGGCTTTCTCGTCGAGCCCTTTCGTCTGGAAATCGCGCAGCAGCACTTTGACGACCGATCGCTCCACGCCACCTTCGATGGTGTGAGGGTGCAGGTAACCCTCGTAGCCCTGCGTGGTCTCCGGCGACAGTCCATGCCGAGGCAACCGGTGCACGAACTCGGAGACCAGCTTCACCGCGCTCACCATTCGGCCTTTGGCGTACCCGGGGTGCGCGTTGAACCCTTTGAACGTCACTGTCATCGCATCGGCCGAGAAGTTTTCGATCTCGAGGTCGCCGCATTGGGGCCCGTCGAGGGTGTATGCGAACCGCGCGCCGAAGCGGTTCACGTCGAAATACTGGGTACCGCGGCCCACTTCTTCGTCGGGCGTGAAGCCAATCTTGATAGGACCGTGAGGGATGTCCGGATGTGCGGCGAGATACTCGGCCGCCGCCATGATTTCGGCCACGCCTGACTTGTCGTCCGAGCCGAGCAGCGTCAGTCCCGAGGCGGTGATGATGTCGTGGCCGTGCTGACTCTTCAGCTCAGGATTGTCGGCTTCGCGAAGCACCATCGACGGGTCGTCGGGCAGCACAAGGTCACGTCCGTCGTAATGTTTGTGGACGATCGGGCGCACGTGCGAGCCGCTGACTTCCGGCGACGTGTCAACATGGGCGACGAATCCGATCGCCGGCACCTGCTCTTTGCCAGACGTTGCCGGAAGTGTGGCCATGACGTACCCGTACGGATCGATCGACGCGTCGGCGACGCCGATCTCCTTGAGCTCTTCGACGAGGTGCTTGAGCAGCACAACCTGGCCAGGGGTGCTCGGATAGGTCTGCGAGCGCTCGTTGGACTGGGTGTCGAAGGTGACGTACCGGAGAAACCGGCCTGCGGCCGACGAGGTAAAGACCTGGCTCATGCCCAGAGCGTACTGCATTACAATGCCATTTTCCGCAAGGAGATCGCCCATGCGTGCCATCCTCTCGGTGCTGATCGCGCTCGTCACGGTCGGGCTCGGCGGCACGCGTTCGTTGTACGCGCAGACGGGCCAGGCGCCCGTCTTCCGCTCGGGCGTCGAAGTGATGGAGGTCGACGTCACGGTCGTCGATGGCAAGGGCATGCCCGTGCGCGATCTCAGGGCGCCGGAGTTCACGGTCACTGTGGACGGGCAGCCGAGGCGGGTCGTCAGCGCGGAATTCATCAGCGACAGCGACGCGCCTGGAAAACCCGCACCCGAACGCGACCCCTACGTGTCGAACAACACAGATCGGCGGCCGGGCCGCCTGATCATGCTGGTCATCGATCGCAACAACATCGACACGCTTGCCCTCCGCGGCGCGACGGCCGCGCTGAAGAGCTTTGTCAGCAATATCGGCGCCGATGACCGGCTCTCGCTCGTCACGATTCCCCCGCCCGGCCCCTTCGTCGAATTCACGACGAATCACGCGCAGGTGCTCGAAGCCATCACGCGAATCGTCGGCACGGACGACCGTTTTCCGTCGACGTACAACGTCAGCGACTACGAGGCGATGACGTTCGAGAACCGGTCGAATCCCGTGACGACCCAGCGGCTCCTGTTTCGCGTGTGCGGCGATACCGATCCGAACACGATGTCGCCGTGTGACCGCGACGTCGAACAGGAGGCGCTGACGATCGCGACGCACATCCGGCAAATCACCGCTCAGTCGGTATCAGGGCTTGGCGCGCTCCTGAAGGGCCTTCGCGACGTTGAAGGTTCGAAGTCGATGATCATTCTGTCGCAGGGACTGATGCTGGAAGGCGCTCAGTCGGAGGCCTCCGCCCTCGCGACGCTGGCGGCCGAAGCACGCGTCAACGTGAACGTCATGATGTTCTCGAAGGTCGCTGGATCGGCGTCCGAGGCGCGCATTTCGGAAACGCTGTCGCTCGATCGCGATCTCCGGGAGGGCGGCCTCGAGACGCTCGCGGGCAGATCCCGCGGATCGCTGTTTCGTGTCGTGGCGAATCCGCAATATCTCTTCGACCGCCTGAGACACGAGATTTCATCGCACTACATGCTCGGCGTCGAACCGGCCGAGCGCGACCGCGACGGCAGGCCCCACCAGATCCGCGTGGTGGTGGGACGCAAAGGCGTCGAGGTGCGTGCACGACGTCAGGTGCAATATGCCGTGCGCACACCAAACACCTGGTCGCGCGACGTGGTGATGTCGCGCGTGCTCAGCTCGCCGGCGGCGAACACGGAGCTGCCGATGCGGCTGTCCAGCTACACCTTCCGCGATCCCTCTGGAAAGGTAAAGGTGATTCTCGCGGCGGAGATCGATCCCGAGTCGATGGAGAAGGAGCTCGATCTCGCGATCGGGTTCGCGGTCTTCGACAACGCCGGCAAGCCGGTGCTCAGCGGACAGGAAAGAAAAATCTACTCAGCCAATACGACCCTGCCGATCCGGTACGAGCTCGCGGTTGCCGTCGATCCCGGCAACTATCGCATCAGGCTCGGGGCCGTCGACATTGCCGGCAAGAGCGGCAGCGTCGAACGCGAGGTAACGGCGTTCGGAATGGCCAATCACGAGCTCGCGCTCGGCGATCTGATCCTCAACTCGGTCCGCGAAGGAACCGGCGGCGATCTGCGGGCCCCCGTCATCGTGCAGGTCTCCGATGGCCGGCTGGCCACCTATACCGAGGTCTATACGAACAAACCCGGGACGCTGGACGAAACCAAAGTCGTGTTCGAGATCGCCGACACCGCCGATGGTCCGACACTGCAGAGTCATCAGGCTGAGATACGCGAGCACACGGACCGGACGATGAGACAGGCGATGGCGGTCGTGCCGGTCGGCGCTCTGCCGCCGGGGCGATACGTTGCGCGAGCGATGATCTCGAGGGGCAGCACGTTTGTTGGCAAACTGTCGCGGCCATTTGCCGTCTTGCCCGGAGCCAAAGCGGCCGCCGTGGCACCGGGCCTGCCTGGTTCGCCAGACGCCGGCAGCACGCCGGCCCCGGCGCGCGCGGCCATGACGGGTGTGGTCGTCGGTGCGCGTCTGGCGGAGTTCAAGAAAGAAGACGTGTTGACCCCGGAAATGTTGCGCGCCGTGTTCGAAGTCATCGACAAGAACCATCCGGCGGTCAAGGCGGCCACGGCGCGTGCGCGTGCCGGCAAGATCGAAGGCACGGCGATGATGGCGCTCGACGCGGGCGACCAGAATGCGGGCTCACTGCTGCGCGGGCTCGAGCTGCTGATGAAGGGCCAGCTGAATCCGGCGGCGAACCAGTTCGGGGTGGCGCTGCGCAACGCGGCCGACGCCCCGATTGCGTCGTTCTATCTCGGCGTTTGTTATGCCGCGGCGGGCCGTGACAAGGAGGCGGTCGCCTCGTGGGAACGCGCGCGCGCAGCCAAGCTTCAGCTGCCGGCGCTGCAAACGGTGCTCGCCGACGCGTGGCTTCGTCTCGGCCGGCCGGCGGATGCGCTCGAGCCGCTCCGCGAAGCGCTCGCGCGTGAGCCGCAGAACGACAACATCCGGCGCAACCTCGCCATTGCGCAGTCGTATCTCGGACTGCACGAACAGGCCTATCCAACGATCGTCTCGTTTCTCGAGAAAAATCCGACCGACGCAGACGGCCTCCTCGTTGCGCTGCACGCCCTGTATCAGGTTCACGTCGAAGGAAAAACGATTGGGTCGCCCGCGCAGGATAAGGCGCAGGCCGCGGTCTTCGCGCGCGCGTATGCAGCCAGCACCGGTCCGCATAAGGCACTCGTCGAAAAGTGGGCCGAGTTTTTACAGAAGTAGGATTTTTTCCAGCCGCCTGACGATTTCCTGCTTCGGCTGCACGCCGACGAGGCGATCGACCTCCGTTCCGCCTTTCAGCACCAGCAGCGTCGGAATGCTGCGGACGTCGAACCGGTTCGCCGTGGCCGGGTTCTCGTCGATGTTGAGCTTGGCCACTTTCACACGACCGGCCATTTCGGTCGAAAGTTGATCGATGGTGGGCGCGAGCATGTGGCATGGTCCGCACCACTCGGCCCATAGGTCCAGGAGCACAGGCGTCGCGCTGTGCTCGACTTCCGACGAGAACGTCTGGTCGGTCACATGCAGGGTGCCGCCAGGTTCGGGGAGTTGCGCCTTACATTTGCCGCAGACGGCTTTGCGGCCGGGCGCGGGAGGAGGCAGACGATTGGTCGTGCCGCACGCCGGACATTTGATGAGCCGCTCGGCCATCGCGTTCACCGTGGAAACCTGACGTCGACGCAGCCGCGTAGAGCCGGCCTGCGAGTATCTCCCCGATAATACACGCGTTCGAGGAACAGGCCCGACGCCGGTGCCGTCAATTTCGCGGGGAGTGGAGATTCCTCCCTCAGACATGCCTCGGCCTGCTCGATCGTCGTACCGCCGGTGCCGACGCTCACCATCACGCCGACCATTCTCCGTACCATCTTCCACAGAAAATGCGAGCCTTCGATGCGTATCAGCACGAGGTCGCCATCCTCCGCCAGTTCGATCCGTTCGATAGCGACCACCGTCGACTTCTCGTCGGCACTGTCGTCCGTAAACGAACGGAAGTCTTTCATCCCGGCGAACCGCTGGGCGGCGGCGCGCATCTTTGTCAGGTCGAGATCGTCACGCACCCACCAGACGAAGTTCTTGGCGAACGCCGAGCGCCGTCGGGAGATCTGATACAGATAGCTGCGAGCCACGGCATCGTGCCGGGCGTGGAATTTCCGCCGCATGAGCTCCACCTTCAGAACATGAATATCGTTCGGCAGCGCGTCGTTCACGCGGCGCCTCAGCGTCTCGGGAGGGAGCGACGTGATGATGTCGAGATGCGCCACCTGTTCCAGCGCGTGAACGCCCGCGTCGGTGCGGCCGGATCCATACAGTTCAAACCCACGCTGACCCGACACCTCTTCGATGACCCGCGTCAGCTCGCCCTGAACCGTGCGGGCGTTCTTCTGGATCTGCCAGCCGCTGTACTTCGTGCCGGTGTATTCGATACACAGCTTGAACCGCGCCATCGCGGCTCAGTGTACTTTGGTGTTCGGTCGGGCGTCGCTCAGTAGAGAAGCGGCGCTGTGCAGCCAGACCCGCTCGAGCGCGTCGAACAGCTCGTCGGCCTGCACCGGCTTGCCGATGTGATCGTTGAAGCCCGCCTTCAAGGCGCGCTGCCGATCTTCGCGGCGCGCATAGGCTGATACAGCCACCGCACGCACCTGCGTCCCTTCGCCATTGGGCAGGCCGCGCAGGGCGCGCATCATTGCATATCCGTCCTGGACCGGCATCGCGACATCTGCCAGCAGCATATCCGGACGATCTGCGGCGAAGATCCGATGCGCTTCGGCGGCCGATTCGGCCTCGCTGATGCGCGCGCCCGTGTACTCGAGCATCGTCCGAAGCCGTTCGCGCGCCTCTCGCTCATCGTCCACGATCAGGATGTGCGTCCCCACCAGATCGAGCGTGCGCTCGTGTTGCCGCCGCTCCCAGGGCACGTCGACCTCGGGTCCATGTTCCGGCTGGCGGACCGGCAGGTACACCGCGAACGTCGCTCCCAAACCGATGCCGGGGCTGTCTGCTTTTATGCGTCCGCCGTGCAACTCGACCACATGGCGGACGATGGAAAGTCCGAGGCCGAGCCCGCCGTGTTCGCGAGTCGAGCTGCCGTCGCCTTGCCGGAACCGCTCGAACACGTGGGGGAGGAACTCCGCGGCGATGCCTGTGCCCGTGTCGGCAACCCCGACGCACACCTCCTTGCCCACTACCTGCATGCTCACGTCTACGCGGCCCCCGCTCGAGGTGAACTTCACGGCGTTCGCGAGAAGGTTCCACAAGACCTGTTGCAGGCGATCGTGATCGGCCCAGACGATGACCGGCGCCGGCTCGAACGACGTCGTGATGGTGACGCTCTTGGCTCCCGCCGTGGGTGTAATCGACTCGATGGCAAGCGCAACCAGCGGACCGAGAGGCAGATGTCGCGGTGCCAGTTGCATCTGACCGCGCACGATTCGCGAGACATCGAGGAGGTCGTTGACGATTTGCACCTGCGCCGTCGCATTTCGATGAATGGTGTCGAGTGCGCGCATGACGTGACGCGGCTGCACATTGCCATCGCGAAGCATCGTCGTCCAGCCGAGAATGGCGTTCAGCGGAGTGCGCAGCTCGTGAGAAAGCGTGGCAAGGAACTCGTCCTTCACTCGGTTGGCCGCTTCTGCTTCCGCGCTGGTGTCGGCCAGCGCTTTGAGCAGGCCTCGAAGTTCATATTGTCGCTCGCGCGCCCGCATCGCGCTTTTGATGAGGCTGAGCGCCGCGCCCACACGTATCGGACGCTCGAGAATGACGACGTTTCTGAGACCTTCGAGGAGACCAACCGTACGGAGGTAGATCTCCGAACGGTCGGCATCCGCAAACAGGAGGATGGGAATATCCGACCATGCCGGCTGCGAGCGGAGACACTCCATCAGCTCTTCGATGCCCGGATCTTCGAGCGCTTCTTCAGCCAGCAGGATTACCGAGGCGCCTCGCAGAAATTCCAGGCAGAGATCCCGGGCCGTCTCGCACAAAACACCTTGCAGCTCCGTTCGCTCCAAAACGTCCAGCGAGAACGGGGCATCTTTGCCGACCGGCGCAAAAATGAGAATCCGATCGTCGATCATCCCTTCCTTCTTACGAGGCGCCTGTCCATAGGACTCATCACCTTCAGGTGTCATGTTTTACTGCAAGGCGAGTGCCGGAATTTGGGGGGAGTCGAGGGAGGAGATGTATCTATCGAATACACCTCAAGCAAGACGTGCTGCAAAAAAGTAGGGCGGGTCTTGCAGTTCAACCCGACCTACATGAGCTTGAGGCGCCGGGCCCACTCTGCCAGGGCGGCTGTCGCCTCCGGATCGACGTAACGAAGCACACGCAGGCGGTTGGTGTCGGACAACTGCAGCTCCCATCGCGTGCGTTCGAATGCGGCGGTCCAGAGAACGACGCCCGCCCGATGGTGGTCCAACCCGTGCTGCACGGCCGCCATCAGCTGTTCCTGACTCGAGACCTCGTATTCGCTCAGCGCAACCGACACCCGCCGTTTGGTGAGCTCAACGGCCAGGAGAGCCGCGACCGGCAGCCGATCTTCGGGAACGTACACGAGAAACAGGTCGCAGGGTTCGACGATCGGAATGCGCGCAGGCACACGCGCGAGGATTGTGGCCGCTATGGCATTTGCCGCGACGCGATCGAAATCGTGCGGCATCTGCTCGACCATTCGAGAGTACTCTGCGAGCATCCAGCCGGCCGATTCCGGCGCCGCGCGCATGTCGTCTGCGAGCGCGGCGAGATCGCGGGCAAGGCGGGCGAGTGCCTCGGCCACGGATTCGCGCGATGCGCCCGCCGGAACGCTTCGACACCCCCTGGTCAGGAGCAGCGCTGCCGCATGTCTGAATCCCTGAGGCGGGATGAACATCAACGTTCAAGGACTTCAAAAACGGCGGCAGTGTCGCGCCTCGCGCCCCCGCGTTCCTGCAGCGTCGTCAGCACCTTCGCCGCAGCGAGACTGGCCGGCAACTCGATGCCGAGCGCGCGCGCCATATCGAGCACGATGTGAATGTCTTTGTAGTGAAGGCGCGACTCCACTTTACCTTCGAAGTTGCGCGCGATCATCTTGGGCGCCTGCAGGTCGAGCATGCGGCTCGCACCGTATCCTGACATGATGACGTCTTTCACTTTCATGGGATCCACACCCGCGCGCTCGGCCATCAACATCGCCTCTGCCGCGCCGAGCGTGTTGACGATCGTGCAAATCTGGTTGCAGGCCTTCGCGACTTGTCCGGCCCCGCTCGGGCCGATGTGCACGATTGTCTGTCCGTAGCACGCCAGGATAGGACGGGCGCGATCGAGCACGGCCTCGTCGCCCCCGGTCATGATGGACAAGGCGCCGGCCTCGGCGACTGAGGCGCCGCCCGAAACCGGTGCGTCGAGCATGTCGATGCCGCGTTCCTTCAGAGCCGCCGCGACTTGTCGCGCGCCGTCAGGCTCGATGGTGCTGTGATCGATCACGACGGATCCCGATTTCGCGCCTTCGATGACGCCCCGTGGTCCCAGCACGACTTCTTCAACGGCTCGCGTATCGAGCACCATCGTGATGATGAACTCGCTCCCCGACGCCGCTTCGGCTGGCGACGCCGCCGGGTGCGCGCCAGCGGCGATGAGCGGTGCCATGGCTTCCGCGCGTCTGGCGAATACGGTCAGTGAATGGCCGCCCTTCAACAGGTTGCGCGCCATCGGCGCACCCATCGCTCCTAACCCAATCAAGGCAATGTGTGACATAGTGCCGCCTCTTCGGCCGCCCTCAACCCTGTTTCGACGGCGCCATTCATGTAACCCTGCCATCGGATGCTCGTGTGTTCGCCCGCGAAAAAAATCCGTCCCCATGGGCGCGCGAGTGACGCACGCAAAGACGGCGGAAACTGCGGGTCGAAGTACGCATAGCCGCCTCGGGACCAGCGCTCGAGCTCCCAACTGATGGTGGTCCATCCAAGCAATTCGGTGTTCTTTAGGTCCAGCCACGAGAGCTCGCGCACCAGGCCCGACGGGCCGGCGTCTGACGTGAGCATTTGGCGCGTCGCCGCACTTGCACCGCCACCTGCGAGGAGTGTCAGGATTCCCGGTCCCGGCGTGTTCGGGCGCCGGCGCCGTGCCCGCTGCTCCTCGTTGCCGTCCCAGACTGCGCCAATCGGTAATGGTGTGCCGAACGCTCGCGGCTTGCCGCGCTTTCTCCACGTCGCGCGATCGAACTGCAGAGCCGTCTTCGTTGCGTTGCCGTACTTGAGGGCGGTGATGGCCCGCCGCTGGTCGTCGGGCATCGCCGGCTCGAAAACGATCTCGCGCAGGGTGGTGGCCGGCAGCGCGCAGACGAGATAATCGAAGCGTTCCTCCCTCAGGCCGTCGCGGGTCTCGATCGCAGCCGTCACCCCGTCGCGCGAGTGTGTCACGCGTCGCA
The DNA here is from genome assembly GCA_963782595.1 of Vicinamibacterales bacterium. Classification (GTDB taxonomy): domain Bacteria; phylum Acidobacteriota; class Vicinamibacteria; order Vicinamibacterales; family JAMQPK01; genus JAMQPK01. The sequence goes on from CAWAKJ010000002.1 coordinate 781,285, forward strand.
GCACCGCCTGCAACTGAACCTTCGATCCAAGCGCCTTCGCGAGCGCGGCCGGCAGGCGATCGTTGCCCCCGACGATGCGAAACATGCGTTCCCCGCCTGGGAGGCCGTCCTCCGAGAACTGGTCGACGAGGGCAAGGAGCGACAGCTCGGTGGGATCGGCGAGAAAAAAGCCGCGCATGCCCAGAGCCACATCGCGCAGTGCCTTGGACGCGCGGACGCGATCGAGCCACTGCGCCACGGTTTCTCTTGCGAGCACATTGGCGACACCGCCGTCCCAGCGCTGCTCGCTCAGGCGGAAGGCGTGCACTTCGGGCTGCAGGCGCTTTGCCAAATCGAACCATCCGCGCTGCCCGACGCCTCGCCGCTGGCGCCCCGTCTCGGTGACGGCTGTAAAGCCTCCTGGAAGAATACGCGCGGTGCGGAGGCCGACCTCCTTGATGAGCCGGCAAATCGCAGTCTGGCTCTCGTCGATGAGATCGGCGCCCAACTCGGCATGTTGTTGTTGCCGGAACGGCTCGCGCGATGTGTGCACACGTCCGCCCACGCGCGCGCGCGCGTCGACGACGGTCACGTTGGCGCCCTTCTTTGTGAGCTCACGTGCGGCGGCGAGGCCAGCCAGGCCGGCTCCGGCGATCAGAATAGAAGCACCGCGCATGATTCCTGTCCGCTACTCGGCGGTGTAGAGCCCGATGCTGGACTGGTCGGTCATCGCTTCGCCTTCGAACTTCCAGGTTTTCCTGTAGTGAATGCGCGCGACGATCTGGGAGCCCGGATCAAGTCGAACGGGGGGCTTGAGAGAAATCGGTTCGGCAGATTGACGTGGCACCCACGTGCCGAGCACGCGTATGGTGCCGTCAGGCAACCGCAGCGACAGAACGGCGCTACGCACGATCGACGGGTTGCCTGGGAGCAGATCGACCTGCGTGATGGTGCGCGGCGTCTCGATGGAAAGCGGCATTGCAAATTCCTGCGTGGCTTCGAACTCGTTCGCCGGCAGCTGGTACGGAGCCGGCATTGCGGCTGTCACAGTCGGCCGTCCGGCGGCCCAGTCATTTCTGAAAAGCGGCGGCTGAGGCGTGACGGATTTGTCGCCCTCTGGTGTGCCGCCCGTCGCCCAGTCGAGCACGATATCGAGCTCGCGTGCGGAAATCTGGCGGTGGGCGGCTTTCACGAAATCGTGCCGATCCGCGGATGCGTCGGCATACGCCGAGAGCAGTTCGGAGCGAAGCGACTCCGCCCACGGAAACGCATCCGCGTATTTCAGGAGAGACATGGGGCCGACACCGCCGTCGATATGGCAACGTCCGCAGCGATTCAGGAAAACAGGATAGACGTCGGCGTTATAGGTGAACTTCGACGTGATCCCCTTGTGTGCGTCCATGCCCGAGGCGGCCAACAGCGCAAGCACGAGGCCTGTACCCGCGGCCGCCGCGGCTCTCATCTGCGTGGTCCGGAGACGAGCGAATCAAGTTGCGAGATGGCCGCGCTGAAGCTTCGGTAGGCATCCTGTACTCGTTCGCCGTCGCCGAGATCTCCGTAGTTGTCGAGTTGATAGGCGGCCATTACGATCTGTTTGACGCTGGCTTCGACGGCCTCCTGGTTTGTGCCGCGCTGCTGCGCTTGAATCTCGAGCGCAAGATCCTTGGCTTGAAGGGCTGGAACATAAATCGCCCCGAGCGTTCCAGCTTTGGCGAGTGATTCGACTTCGGCTCGCTTCGCCTTCAAATCGTCCAACAAATTCGCAGGCGTGCTGGGCTTGTCCGCCGTAGCGGCGCCAGCCCCGGACGCGGGTGCGTTAGGCTTGCCCGCCGTAGCGGCACCAGCCGCGGAGGCGGGTGCGCTAGGTGCGTTCGACGTCGTCGGCGCGAGCGCAGCCGGCAGGTCGCGCGAGTAGGTGGGGAACGCGAAGTCGAAACGGCTCTCTTTGTCACCGGCACGGAACGCGATCTTCGCCACCATCCGCGCCGGCAGGGCGAGGGGCTCGATGCGGGCCTCGAAGAACGCGCCGTTGCGCGCGAGCACCAGCGGCGCCGATGCAAGTTCGCGGGTCGTGCCGGTTTTTGCGTCGAATGCTTCCTTGGTCACCACGCGGCCTCGAACCTTGCGCGCCTCGGCGCTGCTCAGCGGTTTCGAGTAGTCGTCGTAGACGTAAACGCGGAACCGGCCCGCGGCCGGATAGGCGCCCTCGAGGTGGTGCCAGTTGTCCGGCGCCATGAAGAAGATTCCGCCGTGTTTCGGATTGTGGTCGCCGTGCGCTCGCGGCGTGTACCGAGGGATCATCGGCTTTCCGTCCGCGCACGTCCCGGGGTCGAGCTGAGCAGTGTCGCGATCGCTCGCGCACGTGAAGGTCAGCGCGGCGGTTTTCTGCGCGAGGTCGCGTGAACAGATACGGCATTTGCCCGGTGACGCCTGTTCGATGACGGCATGAACGGGGCAGGTGTACACGGTGACGAGGCGCACAGGCTCGAGATCCATTCCGCAGATGCCGCAGGCACCCTTCTTGTCTTCGAGCACGTCGGGGTGCATCGGACAGGTCCACGAAATCGCCGGAAGCTGTGCAGCTACCGCCACAGCGAGGAAAAACGCGGCGACGGTGGTCGCGCAAGCCCTGACTTTCATTGCTTCATCGCAAGTGTAGCAAAGGCGACGGCAGGACGCAGGCGCCACGCGCGGACGGCGGAGGAGACGTGAGGAGCTCCCCGCCATCCGGCCGCGCGGGGTCGAAGAGGTAGGTCGCGCCCGCCACGCCCGGGGCGCGGTATTCGATGATCGGTGCAAGGCTGATCCGGCCATGGGCGTTGGTGGCGGAGAAGCGTTTCTCGAACTCCAGCACCTCGTACTCCTCCAGCAGGAAAAGCGGACGCCGGCCTTGTGCCTGTAACCACTCGATGGCGCGATCGAGCCACGCGGGGTCGAGGAGCTCATAGCGCAGGCTCGTACGCCCCGCATAGTAGCGGACAGGCCCGCTGTGCTGGCCTGTAAGGATGACGGCAGATTCATCAGTGGCCTGTTCGACCATCTTCGCAATGCTCACGTACCGGTGGTCGCCTTCGCCAGACGGGAATGCGCCATTGCGTGCGGCATAGCGCACGCCGTACGCACCGATGAGAATCGCCATCCCGATTGCGGCAACGCGCCATGCGGCGTGCCTCAGTTGTCCAAGCCGAACCACCACCACCGCCATCCCGAGGCAGATAGCCGGCCATGATGGCAGCATGAATCTCAGGAACCACCATGCTTCGTAAGGCATGTAAATGAGATAAAGCGCCCATACGATCGTGACGGTCCCACCCAGCAGGAGGGCTGCCTGTTTTTGCCGGGCGTTCGGCCATACGCGCCTGCTCGGCACGAACAACAGGACGATGCCGAGAGCGGCGATGGGTGTCTGACTTTCAATCAGCCATCCGCCGTACCTCTTGAGATTCACGCCGACATTGGCCACTGAAAACAGCGAAGCGAGCGATCCGTAGCCCGATGCGAGCGGCGAGCCGTAGAGCGTGTTGTTAATCCAGCCGACAAACAGGCATCCGGGGATCGTGCCGGCGAGGACCAGTGCCGCATCCCTTCTGCCGCGCGCGCCCTGTTGTGACCACCATCTCCAGACCATCAAGAGACCTGCAATGGGAGCCAGATTTGGTCGTACCAGGATTGCAGCCGAGGCGGCGAGCCCGGCACAGAATGCAGAGCGCCTCGATTCGCCGAGCGTCAGACAGATCGCCGCGGCCCACAGAGCCGCGGCTGGTACGTCGCTCATCGGTGACACCAGCATCGCGAGCACAGCGGGGCTCGTCGCGACGAACCACGCCGCGGCAAGCCCGAGGATCTCGGATTCGACGCGGCGGCCGATCGCGAAGGTCATCCAGACGAGCAGTACCCCGCTCAGCGGTGTCACGAGAAACATCGCGCAGTGACCGAAGAGCGCTTTCGTGCCGGCCATCATCAAGGGCAGACCTGGCGCCGTCACCGGCACGATGGCCGGTCCCGACACAGCTGGACGAAACCCGTGCGGTGTGAAGCTCCAGATCGCGTCGGGCCACGGCGCGGTTGCCGCCAGCGGGACAGACACGGTCAAATCGCGTTGAAGCCACAGGTCGGCTTGTGACACATAGGCGTACTGATCGGCGCCGCCGGCAGTCCACGAATTCCTCGCCACGGCGGCGACGGCAGGAGACAGCGATATCAACACCACCAGCGGCAGCACCATCCGGCGCAGGTGCAACGGTCCGCGCGAGGCGACATATAAGGCGGCGGCAACTGCCGTGAACGCGAGCGGGCGAAGAGGATCGTTGGCTCGAATCGTCGCTCCCCAAAGGTCGATGGTGAACCCGCCGATGAGCCAGATCGCGAGCGTCCAAACTGTTCCCAAAAAGACAAATACGGCTACAATGACGGGAACCATATCGACGTGGGGCGAATTGTACTTTGCCCAATCACTGAAACAATCTGAGGGGGCCTCTTCTATGGGAGCGATTGAGGAGCAGTGGCGGTTCAGCGCGAGCCGGCGCAAGGCGCTGGCGGCGTTTGCCGGTATTTTCGGCGCCTCGCCGCTGCTGAAGGCGCAGATCGACCCGCATAGCCTGATCGGGCACAAGCGGATCCCCCGAATCGACGAGCTGGTCGACGCGTTCGACTTCGAGGCGTTGTGCTATCGCAACATGACGCTCGAGCCCTACGACTACATGGCCCATGGCGACGGCAGCGAATGGAATCTGCGTCGCAATCGTCAGGCGTTCGACTGGGTCGATATCGTTCCCGGCAAAGCGGTCGATCCGAAGACCGTGGACCTGTCGTCGACGATCCTCGGCGTTCCGATGAAGTATCCGATCTTCACCGCGCCAAGCTCGGGACAGGGTGCCCTGCATCCCGACGGCGAGATCGGCATGTATCGCGGCGCGACGGCGGCCAACGCGCTTGCCGCATTCGCAAGCGGCACGACAGTGCCTCATCAGAAGATTGCGCCGGCGGCAACCGGTCCCCGGTGGAATCAGTTCTATCCCATCCCCGACCTCGGCGCCTCGGCCAAACAGCTTCAACAGTTTCAGGACCTGGGCACGAAAGCCATCATCATCACCGTCGATCAGCAGGCTTCTGTCTACGAGCGCGACCTGCACGATCGTCACCTCGGAGGCACCGTGCAGACGGGCGGCCGCGGCGGCGGCCGTGGCGGCGGAGGCGGCAACGCTGCGGCGGCCGCGGCGGCTGAGGCCCTCGCGTCGGGTGGACCCATCCCGACGGCCGGCACGGGGGAGCCCGGCATCGGCAAGTTCGCGCAGTTTTCCAAATATCGCATATCGAACCGCCGGCTTTGGTACAGCTGGGATTACATCGACGAAGTGCGGAAGGTCATCAAGGTACCGGTCATTCTCAAGGGCATCGTCACCGCCGAAGACGCGGAAACGTGCGTCAAGGAAGGTGTGGACGGCATCATCGTCTCGAACCACGGCGGCCGGTCGATGGACTACGGGCCATCGACACTCGAGGTGCTTCCGGAAATCGTCGCCGTCGTCAACAGAAGGTTCCCGGTGCTGATTGACAGCGGGTTCCGCCGCGGCAGCGACGTGTTCAAGGCGCTGGCGCTCGGCGCCGATGGCGTCGCACTTGGCCGCGCGGCGCGCTGGGGCCTTGGCGCATACGGCGCGCAGGGAGTGCAGCGATTGCTCGAGGTCATCCAGGCCGAGCTGGTGCACGCCGCCGCGTATGCCGGAAGAGCGACCCTGAAGTCGATCGACAAGACCGCAGTCAGAGTGAACTTTGTGTAACGTCGTACGTAGTGTCCGGCTTTAGCCGGACCAAGCTTTAGCCGGACCTAAAAGGATCATCATGAGCGAGAACAAACTCAGCAGACGCCAGGCCCTCGGAAGTGTTGGCGCCATCGTGGCGGGGACGGTTGCCGGATCGGCGATTGGCGGCGAGGCGCCTGCCGCGCAGCAGCGCGAGAGAGCACCCTGGGAGCCGCCGCTGACGCCAAGGCTGACGCCGCGCGAGGAGCTCGTCAATCTTCTCGAGTTCGAGGAAGAGGCGAAGAAGAAACTGCCGCCCGCGACCTTCGCGCTGATTGCCGGCGGCGATCGCGCACTGTTCGATCGCATTACGCTGCGGCCGCGCATGAACATCCCGACGACGGACATGGATCTCAGCGTGAGCCTTTTCGGCGAAGAGCACTTCACGCCGATCATCGTCGCGCCGATAGCGGATCAGAAACGGTTTCATCCCGATGCAGAGCTGGCCACGGCGAAAGGCGCTGCCGCAGGCAAGGCGCTGATGATCGTCAGCAGCCGCTCGAGTGTGCCGCTCACCGAGATTGCCGCCGTTGCCAAGCCATCGTTCTGGTATCAGGTGTATGCGTCCGATTCGGCCGCGAAAGCGCAGGTGCAGGACGCCGTAAAAGCCGGCGCCAAGGCCATCGTCGTGACGGTGGGCGCGTCGCATGCCGCCAGCGGATCGCGTCCCGCGACGGCGAGCTCGATCAACTGGTCTGCGGTCGACGCGATTAAGCAAGGAGTGAGCATCCCGGTCATCGTGAAGGGCATCTCGACGCCCGCCGAAGCCACTGCGGCGCTTCAGCACAACGTGCAGGGAATCGTGGCGTCGAATTTCGGCGGGCTGCTGGCGAACAAGGACGCGATGATTCTCGCGCTTCCGGGCATCGTGGATGCGGTCGCGGGAAAGGTGCCGGTCTTGACCGACGGCTCGTTCCGGCGTGGCACCGATACGTTGAAGGCGCTCGCGCTTGGCGCGCAGGGCGTGCTGCTGGGCCGGCCGGTCATGTGGGGCCTGGCCGCATACGGTGAGGCCGGCGTGCAGAGTGTGGTCGAGATGGCGCAGACGGAGCTCGCACGCTACATGGGCATGTGCGGCAAGGTGAATTTGAAGGCACTCGATCGCACGGCCGTGAAAGTGCACGGACCGATGCCGGCAAAGATCGCGACCAACAACTAGTACGTGGTGTCCGCCTGTAGGCGGACCAGGGGTAGTACGTAGTGTCCGCCTTCAGGCGGACGAGGACCTTTCATGAGCAACATCGAGAAGCGCTGGCAGATATCACTCTCGCGCCGCAAGGCGCTCGCAGGACTGGCCGGCATGATCGCCGGTTCGCCGCTTCTTCACGCACAGCTCGATCCGCGGCCGTTCCCGCAGCACCGGCGCACGCCCGGTCTGAACGAGATGTTTTCGGCGTTCGACTTCGAGCCGGTCATGTTCGCGAACGTTCCCCAGGCGGTGTACGACTACACCGCCCATGGCGACGGAGGCGAATGGAATTTGCGGCGCAACCGACAGGCCTTCGACTGGGTCGATCTGGTGCCGGGCAACGCGGTCAGTCCCGCCTCGGTCGATCTGTCGTCGAAGTTGCTGAACCTGAATCTCAAGTATCCGGTCATCGTCGCGCCGACAGCGACGCAGGTTGCCCTGCATCCGGACGGCGAAGCCGGCATGTATCGCGCCGCATCGCTTTCGTCGAACACGCCGATGTGCCTCAGCAACAACTCGAGTCAGTCGGTCGAAGAGGTGGCGAAGGGTGCGAAGGGGCAGCTCTGGTGGCAGTTCTACCCGCGGCAGGACATGGGCGCGAGTCAGGAACTCCTCGAGCGCGCACAGGCTGCCGGCTACACCGCTGTCGTCATCACGGTCGATCAGCAGGCCTCGTACTACGAGCGCACTCAGCACGATCGGAACCTGGGGGGGCGCACTGGTGGAGCCGGGCGTGGCGGCGGTGGGGGTCGAGCCGGCGGTGCAGGCCGTGCCGGCGGTGCAGGACCTGCTGCCGCGCCCGCGCGTCGAGGGGCGACGGCGTATCGCGTTGGCGGGGGTCGTCTGTGGTACTCGTGGCAGTACCTGAACGAGGTCCGCAAGTTCATCAAGGTTCCGATCATCATCAAAGGCATCGTCACGCACGAGGACGCGCGGCTCTGCGTCGAGCACGGCTTCGACGGCATCGTTGTCTCGAATCACGGTGGCCGATCGATGGATTACGGTCCGTCCACGCTCGAGGCGCTGCCCGAGATCGTGGCGGCCGTGAATGGAAAGATTCCGGTGATGATCGACAGCGGGTTCCGGCGCGGCAGCGACATCCTGAAAGCGCTGGCGCTCGGCGCTGATGCGGTCTGGCTCGGGCGCGCGACGCGCTGGGCGATTGGCGCATTCGGTCCTGCCGGCGTCGAACGATTGCTGACCGAGATCATTTTCAAAGAGCTTGTGGAAGCCGCCGCCGCGACTGGCCGGACGACCATGGCGTCGATTAGCGCGGACATCGTGAAGCAGAACTGGCCATAGAGGTTGCGAAAAAGGCTCCCGGAGCCATTTCCGTCTGACAACAAGAGGCCGGGGCGACCCGGCCTCTTGTTATTAACAGCGGTTCTGGGTTCGGTTCGGGGTTCCCGGTTCTAGGAATTGAGGAGCTCGGTTCGCGTTCTTCGAACCTAGAACCCAGAACCCCAGAACCTAGAACCTCCGTAGGAGGAAAGTTCATGTCCGTGATCGTGCTGAAGCACGACTTGCCGGAAAACGAAATCGGACAGGCGTACGATCGCAATGTCTGATGCACGAGTCCGGCCCGCGTCCGCGGGCGAGCCGGAGCAACTCGTGCGGGCGATCGGCCCGCGCGAGCTGACGGCGAGCATCGTGAACGTCACGATTGCCTCGTCCATTTTCATCATGCCCGCCACCGTAGCCGCGGCGCTGGGCGCGGCGGCGCCAATTGCCTATCTGGTGTGCGCCGCGCTCATGACGCTGATCGCGCTCTGCTTTGCGGCCGCCGGAAGCCGTGTCTCGTTGACGGGCGGGCTCTATGCGTACATCGAAGTGGCCTTCGGCGGGTATGCCGGCTACCTCGGCGGCATTCTGTATTGGGCCACTGCCTGCCTGTCTGTCGCGTCGGTGGCGACGGCGTTTGCCGGTTCGGTCGGCGTCTTCTGGCCGGTGCTCAACGTCGGCGCGCCGCGCGCGCTGTTGCTCGTGGTCCTCTTTGCGGGTCTGGCGGTCGTGAACATCCGCGGCATCAAGCCTGGCATCAGGCTCGTCGAAGCCATCACCGCCGCAAAGCTGATTCCGCTGCTTGTGCTCGTGGGTGTCGGCATCTGGTCGCTGGATCCCGATTTCCTCCGGGCGCCCATGCCAAGCGTGTCGCAGGTGGGCCAGGCGTCGATTGTTCTGCTCTTTGCATTCGTCGGAGTGGAAGTGGCCCTTACACCCTCGGGCGAGATTCGAAATCCGTCACGCACCGTACCGCTCGCCATCCTGAGCGCGCTCGCCATCGCCACGATCGTCTATCTCGCGGTTCAGATCGTGGCTCAAGGCGTCCTTGGACCGGAGTTGCCCAAGTACACCGATGCGCCGCTGGCCGAGACAGGCCGCCGGTTGCTGGGCGATGCCGGCCGGCTGTTTCTCCTGGCAGGCGGGACGATCTCGATCTTCGGGTACGTTGCAGGTGACATGCTCGGCACGCCGCGCGCGTTGCTTGCGCTGGCTCGCAACGGCGTGCTGCCGCAGAGTGTGGCGCGCGTACATCCACGATACCGGACGCCGGCGGTTGCGATCGTCGCCTACGCTGTCATCGTGGCCGCGCTGGCAATCTCGAGCACGTTCGAGCGTCTCGTGATCATGGCCAACGTATCGGCCCTGCTGTTGTATTTGCTGTGTGTGGCGGCTTCGTACCAGCTGCAGCGGCGCGACGTAAGAATGGCAGGTGAGCCCTTCACGCTGCCCGGAGGGCCCAGCGTCCAGCTTCTCGCGGCCGCCGGCATTGTCTGGCTGATGGCGCAGGCGACCCCGCGCGAGTGGGGAATCCTGGCGGCGGTCGTTGCCGCCGCGACCGTGTACTACTTCCTTAAAGCCCCGGCCCTTCGGAAGCCTTCCGCCTTCTCGGCTTCGGCGGCACGGGACCGATGACGTTGCCGGGCGCTCCACCGAGCTGACGCTCCGCTTCGAGCCAGTCGTCGAGATCGGCGCCATGGCTGCCGCCGCGGTTCTGGTAGATTTCGTACGCGCGCTTTGCGACTGCAGCGGCATCCTTGTGTGCGGCGGACGATCCGTTGCCTCGTTTTGCCGTGCGCGCGGGCTTCAGGGGATTCTGACTTTCGTCGGCGGGTTTGTTCAGTCTTGCCATCAAAGCCTCCGTCCAAATGAATATAACTCCAGCAGGAGGTCTCTGATCAAGATCGGATTTCGCTGCTGATACCGCCCGCCGCCGGAATGTATGCCTTCAACACGTAGTCGGTGATCATCCGATCGGCGCTGAACCGCCAGCCCAGCGTCCGGATCGCTCGCTTCATCCGCGCGATCCATCTCCGCGGCAGCCCGTCGCGGTCGCGGTCGTAGTAGAGGGGTACGACTTCTTCCCGAAGCACGCGGACAAGCGCCTCGGCGTCTCGGCTGTCGTGCACCTCGGCCGACGTGTGCGTTTCTCCCCGTCCGATCGCGAAGCCGTTGTGGCCGTCGTAGGCTTCCGCCCACCATCCATCGAGAATGGAGAGGTTGAGCCCGCCGTTCAGTACGATCTTCTGTCCGCTGGTGCCCGAGGCCTCCATTGGCCGACGCGGAGTGTTCAACCACACGTCGACGCCCTGCACGAGGTGCCGCCCCACATTGACGTCGTAGTCCTCGATAAAGAGCACCTTTCCCGCGAATCGCGGGTCGCGAGCCAGTTGGAAGACCTGCTGTAGAACTTCCTTGCCAGGAATGTCGTGTGGGTGCGCCTTGCCCGCGAAGACGAACTGAATCGGAACTTTCGGGTCATTGACCAACCCGATCAGACTTTCAAGATCGCGGAGCACCAGATTGGCGCGTTTGTAGGTCGCAAACCGCCGGGCAAACCCGATCGTGAGCGCATCGAGGCTGAGCGCGTGACGCGCCTGATCGATGAACTCAGCAGGCTCGCGACGCTGCTCGGCGCAGCGGGCAGCGCGCAGGCGAGTGGCCTCGATGAGCTGTCTCTTCAACGTCTGGCGCGTTTCCCATAATTCGCCGTCCTCGATGTCCTCGATCGAGTCCCAGGTCGCGGGCTCCGAGCATCGGTCCGGCCAGTCCGGGCCGAGATGGCGATCGTAAAGCTGGTGCATCTGGGGGGCGAGCCAGCTGCGTACGTGGATGCCGTTGGTGATATGCCCAATCGGCACCTGTTCTTCGGATCGGCCCGGATAGAGCGGAGTCCACATCGCCCGCGAGACCTGCCCGTGAAGCGACGACACGGCGTTGGCGCGCCTCGACAGTGCGAGCGCGAGAATCGTCATGCAGAAGCCTTCGCTGAAATCGCCGCGGTTGGCCCGTCCGAGCGCAAGCAGCTGTTCGGCGCTCATGCCCATGGCCTCGCGGAGCGGGCCGAGGTGCTCTTCGACAAGGGCGGGTGCAAAGCGATCGTGTCCGGCCGGCACGGGTGTGTGGGTCGTGAAGACCACATGCGCGGATGTTCTGCGCAGCGCCTCCGAGGCCCCGATGCCTTCGGTCGTCATCCGCTGGCGGGCCAGTTCGAGCCCCGCGAACGCGCTGTGACCTTCGTTGAGATGGAGGACGCCGGGGGAGATGCCGAGCGCGGTCAGTGCCCGAATGCCACCGACGCCGAGGAGCAGCTCCTGCCGGATGCGAACCCGATCGTCGCCGCCATACAGCCGAGAAGTCAGGCCGCGATCTTCGAGCTGGTTGCCTTCCACGTCGGAATCGAGCAGCAGAAGCGTGATGCGCCCCACCGCCAGCTTCCAGACGCGTGCGGCGAGCAGACCCGTGCGCGTCTCGATTCTGACGATGACCTCCCGGCCGGCCTGGTCGATCGCCGCAGACAGCGGCAGGAGTGAGCTGTCGAGGTCGCGATAGTCCTCCAATTGACGGCCGTTCAGATCGAATCGCTGTGTGAAGTAGCCCTGATCGTAATAGAGCCCGACGCCCACGAGCGGAATGCCGAGGTCTGACGCCGACTTGATGTGGTCGCCAGCCAGAATGCCGAGGCCGCCGGAGTAAATCGGTACCGATTCATGCAGGCCGAACTCGGCGGAGAAGTAAGCGACCGGGCGCGCCCCCAGCACCCCGGCGTTGCGTGCGCCCCACGTGCGGGTGGACGTCAGATGCTCCTGCATGCGGCGGTACGCGTGGTTGATTCGGCTGTGGAGCTGCAGCGCAGACGCCCGCTCTTCCAGCAGCGCGGCAGGAATCTGCTGGAGGAGTGCGATCGGGTTGTGATCGAGCTCGCGCCACAGCGTCGGGTCCAGCGCGCGGAACAGGCTCGTCGTGTCGTTATCCCAGCTCCACCACATGTTGCGCGCCAACGCCTCGAGTCGCTGGTGAGCAGGCGCAAGGAACTGTCCGAGCGTGCGCGCGTGGCTCACGATGGATGCGAGCTGCGTGCCGGCGGTCGAGAGCATGCCGACCGCGTCGGGACCGAAGGCCCTCGCCTCCCTGGTTTGCACCACCAGTACACCTTGCAGCAGGCCCCGGTCGATCAGCGGAACGCCAAGGAACGAGTGGTAGGGATCCTCGCCAGCCTCGCTGAAGTATTTGAATCGTGGATGCCGCGTCGCATCCTCCACGACCTGCGGCCGCAGCTGCTCTCCGACGAGCCCGGCCAGCCCTTCTGACAGGCGCATACGGATGCGACCGACACTATCGGGGCGCAGGCCGACGGTCGCCGCGAGGACGAGGGTGGATCGGTCGGGTTCGAGCAGATACACCGAGCAGACGTCCGTATCGAACGTCCGCTGGATGAGGTGGACGATGTTGCCGAGGGTCTCTTGCGGCTGACCGCTGTGAGAGACGAGGTGACTGATCTCCTCGAGGGTCCAGAGCAGCGTCTCGCGTTGGATGGCCACGCAGATTTCGAAGCAAGAAGCGTGCTTCGCGAAAAGCTGAGGGTTTTTGCGAGGCGCGATAGTCGATTGCCACAACATTGTGTGCTTTCGCCGGGCGGCCAGACATTTGTGTTCATCGCGTTTCGGCGGCCCGCTCTTGCCGTACTATGCGCATTGATGGGACCCAGCGGGGCGCTCGGCATGCGCGCCGGCCTCTTCTCGGAATACGCGCTCGATCAGTGCTACGACGAGATGTTCGACGGATCCGGTGTGCCGCGCGAGCCGTACGACGGCGCTGTACCGCCGGTTGCTCGAGCTTTCGTCCGCGGACCTTCGGCAGCGTCAGCAGGATGCCGACAGCTCGTTTCTGCATCAGGGTGTTACGTTCACGGTCTACGGCGACGATCAGGGCACCGAGCGCATCTTTCCGTACGACCTGCTGCCGCGCATCATCACGGCCAGGGAATGGGCGACGATCGAGCGTGGGCTCATCCAGCGGCTTACGGCCCTGAACATGTTTCTCAAGGACATCTATCAGGACGGCCGCATTCTGAACGAGGGCATCGTCCCTCGCCACCTCGTGTTCAGCGCGCAGCATTACCGCCGCGAGATGATCGGTATCCGTCCGAGGCGCGACATTTACGTGTCGGTCGCCGGCACCGATCTGGTGCGGCTGCCGGGCGGTGAGTTCGCCGTGCTCGAAGACAATCTGCGCGTGCCGAGCGGGGTGTCTTACATGCTCACCAATCGCCAGATTATCAAGCGTGTGTTCCCGGAGCTGTTCACCGACTACTCCGTGCGGCCGATCGACCACTACGGCCTGGCGCTGCTTGCGACGCTTCGCTCACTGGCACCGGACGACCGATCCAATCCGACGATCGTTCTTCTCACACCCGGCGTGTTCAACTCCGCGTATTTCGAGCACACGTTTCTTGCGCGGCAGATGGGCATCGAGCTTGTCGAAGGGCGCGACCTGATCGTCCACGACAACGTCGTCTACATGAGAACGACGGCCGGCCTGCGGCGGGTGGATGTCATTTATCGGCGCGTGGACGACGACTTCATCGATCCGCTCGCGTTTCGGCCGGATTCGCGCCTGGGCGTGCCGGGGCTGTTCAATGCGTACCGGGCGGGCAATGTGTCGATCGTCAACGCGATCGGGACCGGGGTGGCCGACGACAAGGCCGTATACGCGTACGTGCCGGCGATCATCAGGTTCTATCTCGGCGAGGACCCGATTCTGCCCGAACGTGCAGACCTACATGCTTGCCGACGAAGACGATCGGCGTTACGTGCTCGAGCACCTCCACGAGCTTGTCGTCAAGGCGGTGGGAGAGTCGGGCGGATACGGCATGCTCATCGGGCCCGCACAGCACCGCAGAACAGCGCGACGAGTTCCGGCAGCCGGATCCTGGCCGATCCGCGCAACTACATCGCGCAGCCGACGCTCGCGCTGTCGCGCGCGCCGAACTTCGTCAACGATCAGATTGAGTCGCGGCACGTCGATCTTCGGCCGTACGTGCTTTGCGGCGAATCGTTCACCGTGGTGCCCGGTGGTTTGACGCGCGTGGCGCTGCGGCGTGGCTCGCTGGTCGTGAACTCCTCACAGGGCGGAGGCAGCAAGGACACCTGGGTCCTGGCTGACTGAACCATGCTGTCACGTGTCGCTGATTGCGCGTACTGGATGAGCCGCTATCTCGAGCGTGCCGAGCACACGGCGCGGCTGGGTGATGTGTGCCTCGGACTGACGCTCGACCGGTCGTCGGACACGTGCCGCCGGCTCATGGGCGCGCTCGGAATGCCTCCGAGTGGATACGGCGTGGCCATCACTCCGGTCACCGAGGAGCGTCGCCAGACGTTCGGCTGCAGCAGACGATTGAAGCGTGCGTCGCGGCGGCGCGCGAGAACGCGCGGCAGGTGCGCGAGCAGATCAGCACCGAGATGTGGGAGCAGTTGAATCGCCTGTATCTGCACGTGCGCCGCAACCGATCCGCGCGCGGGTCGGCCTTCTATGGCGCACGTCAAGGAGGCGGCGCATCTGTTTCAAGGCGTCACCGATTCCACGATGATCCATGCCGAGGGGTGGCACTACATCCAGATCGGACGGTCGATCGAGCGTGCGGCCGCGACGGCGACGATGCTCGAGGCACTCTTCGATGATGCCGAGGTCGCGGTCGGCGATGGCGGCATCGGCGCGTACGTGTCGTGGATGGCTCTGCTGAGGTCGTGTTCGGGGTTCGAAGCGTATTGCCAGCGCTATACCGCCGATGTGCGTCCCGAACAGGTGGCCGAGTTCCTGCTGCTCAGCGCCAGACTTTCCGACGATCCGTGCGCTTCGCCGTCGACACCGTCGAAGCGTCGCTCCGCGCGATCGCGCGAACGCTCGGGCGCAATGCGCAAGGACGCGTCGATCGCCTGGCCGGTCGTCTGCGCGCGTCCCTCGACTACAGCCAGATCGACGAGATCATGGCCGACAGCCTCGAGAGCTACGTGCAGGGGCATTCGCCGTCAGTGCGAGCAGGTGCACACGGCGCTGTATCAGACCTACATCAGCTACCGCACGGAATCGGCGGTCGCGTCATGAGCGCGCGATATCCAGTACCTGATTCGGCACTCCAATCGCTTCGCCTACAGCGCGCCCATCAGCGAAAGCGTGATGGAGGTGCGCATGCAGCCGCGCAGCGACGGACGCCAGCGATGCCTGCGCTTCGAGTTGACGACACAGCCGCGCGCGCGGGTGTTCGCCTATCAGGATTCGCTCGGCAACGTCGTCCATCACTTCGATGTGCCCGGGCGGCATTCGCGACTCTGGATT
The DNA here is from genome assembly GCA_963782595.1 of Vicinamibacterales bacterium. Lineage (GTDB taxonomy): Bacteria > Acidobacteriota > Vicinamibacteria > Vicinamibacterales > JAMQPK01 > JAMQPK01. Next base: position 796,870 of record CAWAKJ010000002.1, read on the forward strand.
ACAGCCGATGCGGTCGTCGAGATAGCAGCCGGTCTCGCCGGTTCCGGACAGCCTGCCGGATTCGGCATGGGACGATCTGGATGCGCTCGCCGCCACAGGGGAGGACTGGCACGGCCTGCAGTTCAGCCGGTTTGCGCGCGAAACCCCGCTGTTGCGTGCGTTCGCCGGCGAGCTCGCGTGGCGTCGCGATGCCGATCCGCTGACGCTCATGCGACGGCTCAACACTGCGTATTCCGCAGTTTCACCTACGCGCCGCGGCACACCCATGTGGATTCGCCGATCGACGATGCGCTGCAGGTCCGCGCGGGTGTCTGCCAGGATTTTGCGCACATCATGATTGCGCTCGCGCGCGGCATCGGCATTCCCTGTCGGTACGTGAGCGGGTACCTGTCGCCGGCTTCGACAAGCAACGACAGGTCCGTGCAAGGCGCCACGCATGCATGGGTCGAGGCGTATCTTCCGACGCTCGGCTGGGTGGGATTCGATCCGACCAACGATGTGCTGGCCGAGCGAGCGGCACGTGCGCGTCGCCTTCGGGCGCGATTATGCCGACGTTCCGCCCACGCGAGGCGTGTTCCGGGGTGAGGCCGGCAGCGAGCTCTCTGTGCTCGTGACGGTATCGCTCTCCGATTCACCGATCCGGCCCGACCGTGTGCTGCCGATTACGACGTGGGTTGTGCCGGACGCCGGCGAACCCAGCGAGCCGTTCGACCACGCGCAGCAGCAGCAACAGCAGCAGCAATAACTTCGTGAAAAGATTCTTTGCGACTTCGCGTCTTTGCGTTGAAACAGAAGAATCAGCGTGCGAAGTGTGGGAATTTGGCGCGCACTTCGGCCGCCGTCACGTGTCGCCACGATGAGCATCCATCGCGCCCGCGCTCGGGCCATCCCCTCGATCTGAATCTTGTGTCGTTGTGGATCGACTCGCGCGAGCGGATCGGCGAGGACGCGCCCGTTGACCGCGACCTTGCCGGCGCGAATGAGGTCGCGTGCCTGCGAGCGGGACGCATAGCCGAGCTTCGACAGGCTGCGTTCGAGTGCGACGCTGTTGCGCCTCAAGGCTTGTTGATCTTCAGTCCTGTGGGCGCTGGCGGCGCCGTCAGCGAGGCCGTGATTCGAACAATGCGGCCGCCCGAGTGGTTGACGATGAAAAGTTCGCCATCCGCGTCGACGCCGAACGAGCTGATGAGCCCCAACACGGCGGACCCGCCAAGCTCGGCCGTATGCTCGCGGCGATCGGAGGCGGTTGCTTCGCCGGAGCTGTTCAGCGTCAGCGCGAGCGACCACACGCGCCCCGAGTAGTCGGCAAAAAAATAACGGCCGCGAAAGGCGCCGCCAAGCCGGCTGCCGCGGTACACGAAGCCACCGGTCACTGACACTCCGTCTCCTCGCCCGTACTCGAAAATTGGATCAGTCAACGGAAGAAATGCCGGCGAACGCGTGGTCACGTTGTCGTGCGCGCCTTCTCGATTGCGCCACCCATAGTTCCGTCCACCGGCTCCGCGAGGCTCGTAGTCGATTTCCTCGAAGCTGTTCTGCCCGACGTCGCCGATCACGAGTGCACCTGTTCCACCCCGTACGACATCGTCGAAGGTGTAGCGCCAGGGGTTTCTCAGCCCGAAGGACCATATTTCGTCACGTGCGGGGCTGGCCACGAATGGGTTGTCCGGCGGAATGCGGTAACCGCTTGAATTGTTGTCGGGCACGTTGACGTCGATGCGCAGCATCTTGCCGAGCAGTTCGTCAGGATTCTGAGCGCGATGGGCGGGATCGTTACCTGATCCGCCGTCGCCAAGACCGATGTACAGATAGCCATCTGGACCGAATGCGAGATGTCCGCCATTGTGATTGACAAACGGTTGTTCCACGATGCGCGAGGTGCCGCCGAGCATCAGGTCGAATCGGGTTGCGGGATCGGCGACGAGCGCATTCGGCGATCGATTGAAGCGCGCCACAACGGTGTCGCCGTCTGAATTCGTGAAGTTGACGAAGAAGCGTCCGCTCGACGCGTAATCGGGCGCGAGCGCGAGGCCGAGCAGACCTCGTTCGCCGCAACAGACGACGCTGCTGGTGAGATTCAGGAAGTCGGCGCCGAGAACCGTGCCGCTGCGCACGACACGGATTCGCCCTGCCTGCTGAACGACGAACTGGACGGTGCGATCAGTGGGGTCCTGCACGATCGCGACCGGCGTCTGAAATCCAGAAGCGTAGAGCTGACCCTGCAACTGCGCGTGTGCCGTTTCGGGTACTCAGCAGGACCAGAGCAGCGGCGGCGACCGCGAGTCTCATGCGACGTATCGTAACGCAGCGTGGGTGCTGGTGGGCTATCATGCGGAAGTGCCTGGACGTGTGGCGCTCGTGATACTCGCATGTGCCTGCCTTTCCGGTTGTGACAAGAAAGAGCCGGAGATACCAGATCCCGGCAATCCGTCCGGAGATGTGCAGGTGTCCGCTGGAGATCGCCTCGGGTGGACGCAGGCGGCGCCCGACACCGCCGACATCGCTGCTCTTCAATTTGCACTCTACATCGACGGGGCCCGCACGACGCTCGCCGGCGCGGGCTGCACACGGTCGGGCGCCTCATTCGAGTGCAGCGCCGTGCTGCCGACGCTTGCAGCGGGGACGCACACGCTCGAGCTTGCGGCCTTCGTCAACGAAGGTGGCGCAGTACTCGAAAGCGCGCGGTCGCCCGCTCTTCGCGTAGTCGTCGCCGTCCGGGCAGGATCGGCGTTCTCATCATCGTCAATCTCCGTTCTCACGGTGGAAGAGGCGCGGCTGAACCTCTCGCCGGTCGTCGAAGGCCTCAACCTTCCATCGGATCTTGCATTTTCGTCTGACGGCTCAATCTTCGTTGCGGAGCGCGGTGGGACCGTCCGCATCATCAGGAACGGAGTACTCGTCGAGGATGCGGCTCTCGACCTCTCACGCGAGATCACCTTGCCGGAAGGCGGCCTCCTCGCGATCGCACTCGATCCGAAGTTCGATGAAAACGGGCTGACGTATGCTCTCTATGCCGCGGCGGCGCCGCGCGACGGCCAGGAGTTCATGTTGGCGCGGTTCCGTGCGGTGAACGGGATTTTCGGCGAGCGGGCGGTGATGCTCGACAGGACACCGGCGTCGGCCTACGGCGCGAGCGGGGCGCTGCGAATTGGCTCTGACGCCAAGCTGTATGTCGCACTCGACAGCTCGGCCGACGCACTTATCGCCGGCAGTTTTGCGTCGTACAACGGCAAGGTCCTCAGGCTCAACCTCGATGCGACGGCGCCGGACGATCAATCCGGACAGCCGCCGATTGCTTCGTTCGATCATCCACAACCGCAGGCGTTGGATTGGCAGCCGGCGACAGGAAATCTGTGGGTGGTCGATCGCTTGGCATCCGACGCCGGAAGGCTCAGTGCCATCGCGAGTGACCCGAAGCAAAAGCGCGCGGCATTCCGCACCTCATATGCGCTGCCGGCGGGAACCGGTGCAACGTCTGCGACGTTCTATCGCGGCGATCTGATGCCTCTCTTCCGGGACAATTTGTTCCTGGCCGCCGAGGTGGGCCGGGAGCTCATCCGTCTACGCTTCGATCCTGACAATCCATCACGCATCCTCTCGGTCGAGCGGCTCCTGAAGGATCAGATCGGCGCCGTCCGTGTGGTTGTGGAAGGGAAGGATGGTGCGTTGTACATCGCCACCGAAACTGCGCTGTACAAACTCGCGCCCTGATGCAATGAGCGTGACCCGGTGGCAGATCCGTGACGAGGCCGATGTCGATGCCGACGCCATTCGGAAGGTTCACCTTGAGGCGTTCGGCGGGGATGTCGAAGCACGCATTGTCGATTCGCTTCGCGAACGCGGCAAGATGGTGCTTTCACTGGTGATCAGTCTCAACTCCGAAGTCGTTGGCCATCTGGCCTTCTCACCGGTCACAGTTGCCGACGCTCCCGCCAGTTTTCGTGGGCTGGGATTAGGACCTGTCGGCGTAAGGCCGAAAGCGCAGGCCAGGGGATTGGGCTCGTCATTGATTCGCGAGGGCCTGCGACGCTGCAGGATGGAGGCATATGACGCCAGCGTCGTCATGGGTTCTCCGGCGTACTACTCACGATTCGGCTTCGAGCCGGCGCACGCGTTCGGGCTCGAGAACGAGTGGGGCGTCGGCGACGAGTTCATGGTGTTGAGACTGCGCGACGGAGCACTCGATCAGGTGCGAGGCCTGGTGCGATATGCGCCAGAGTTTAGTGGTTAGTGGCTGGTGGTTAGTGGTTGGCGGTTGCACAGTGACCCGGCTACAGGCTACCGGCCACTGTGCTACTAGCTAACTCCCACTTTCAATTCCGCAAGCTGTTCGAGAATCTGTTTCTGCGCCTCAACTGGCAACGTCCCCAGCGGTGGGCGTGTGGGTCCGCCGGCGTATCCGATTTGATCGAGCGCGTATTTCAGACCGGCCACACCATGCATGGCGCCGAGCAGACGGCCGAGCGGAGCGATGCGGCGCTGCAGCGCGAGCGCCTCCGGGTGACGCTGCTTGCGAACGAAATCAAAGAGGTCGACGCACATATCCGGCAGCACGGCGGAGATCGCCAGCACCGCGCCGTCGGCCCCCGCACATAGCGAGTGATAGAACGTGGCGGCCGATCCACACAACACGGTGAAGTGATCTGGCGTGCGCGTGATCGTGTCAGAGAGCTGCACGATGTCGGTATTGGATTCTTTCATCCCGATAATGTTCCCGTGGGTCGCGAGGCGCGCCACGGTCTCGGGCACGAGATTGACCCCGGTGTACATCGTGACGTTGTAGAGCAGCACCGGCAGCGGAGACGCGTCGGCCACTGCCGTGTAGTGACGCACGAACGCGTCGCTCGTCATCACGTTCTTGTAGTAGGAAGGGGTCCGCACGAGCACGGCATCTGCGCCGATACGTGCGGCGCCTCTGGCGGCCTCGATCGTCGCTGCCGTCGACTCGCGGCCCACGCCGGCAATCAGTGTGCGGTCGCGGGGAACGTGGGCACGTACCGTCTCGATAATCGCGGTGGCTTCCGCATCATCGAGGAGCGGCGCCTCGCCATTCGATCCCAGCACAACGAGCCCTGCCAGCCGCGTCTGCATCCATCGCGAGACGTTGCCGGCGAGGGCCCGATGATCGACCGCGTCGTTGGTGAATGGCGTCGGAATCGGAGGGAAGACGCCTGAGAGGTTCACGTCGAAAATGTACCACGCATCCGGCCATTCGTGATTACCACCCAACCCCGATGGCGACGTTGCCCCCGATGCGCGTGTGCTCGCCGCCACGAGAGATTTCGAACTCGGGCCGCACGAACAGCCGGGTGCCCGCCGGAATGCGCACGCCCGCGAATCCGCTCAACGTGCCGGACGTCCGCTCGCTTCTGAAGATTCCGCCGAAACCCGGCGGCTCGGTCCGTGCCGATTCGACGCGGGTGACGCCGAATCCACCACCGGCGTAGGGCTGCGTCCGTCCGTTTCCGAAGTATTTCAGAATCCTTGCACGGGCAGCGGTGACGGTCGAGTCGAACCGGACGCCGCTCGAAAAGCTGCGTTCGGCCTTCTGGTGCTCGACCAGCCCTTCGATGCCCCAGCCGTGGGGCGATTTGAATCCGACGCCCGCGCCGAACGGCACGCCGAACCCGATGTTGCCTTCATCGTCCCAGACCTGGATGCCGCCGGTCACGCCGAAGAGCTCGACAGATTGTGCAGATGCAAGGGACGGAACGAAGATGACGAGGGTGAGGAGTATGAAGAGTCGCATGGCCTGATCCTTTCGTTTCTCATCAGGGAATGCGAGATTGGCGGGAGAAACGGCTCCGGGAGCCTTTTCCGAGGAATTTCAGGGAAAAAGGCTCCCGGAGCTTTTTACAGGGTCGGGAACCTGCGCAGGGTCTCCGAGCCGCTGACCGTGCCCAGGCAATAGCTGCCGCTGTAGTCGACCTTCATTGAATCGTTGTTCTGGCGGGTGCCGCTGCCTGTCAGATTGAACTGACAGGGCACGCCCACCGCCGTCAGCGTGCCGTTGGCGACGAGATTGATGACGTTCTCGCTTTGCATGGTGCCCGTCAGGTTTGCCGAAACCGTGACACCGCTCGCGCAGTTCCCCGTCACCGTGCCCGACAGCGAGGTGTTGGTCTGGGCCGTGATGACCCACTTCACATCCGAGCAGTTGCCCAGCGGAAGTCCGGCAATCGTGTCCGAGGCCCAGGTGCCGGCAAACGCCGCCGGCGTGACTGCTGAGCCGCCGCCTGAATTGTTCGAGCCGCCGGTCGACGACGATCCCGTCGATCCGGCTGCGCCGGTGTTGACGTTGCCGGGAGCGGTGGGAACCAGAAGCTTCGATGAGTTCTCGAAGGCGCAGGCCGCGACCATCAGTGCGCCGAGCAGAACGCCGAAGAGAGATATGGGTCTCATAGGAAATCCTTACACTTTTGTTTCGGCGCACACGCTTCTCGCGTCGCCGTAGGTCCGACAGCCTTACTTTTCAGGAGATCTTGGAAACGCCGGGGGGGATTGCAGAATAAGGGCCAGAACGGGCTTTTGGCAAGCGGGATCTCGGCCGTGCGGCGTTCCCCAGCGTCAAAACAGGTAGAATCCAAATAATGAGTCAAAAGGGGCCATTTAGCAGCAGAATGTTGGTGTTCCTGCTGCTGATGACAACGCTGACCCTGGCGAGCTGCCGCAGGCGTGCAGCGGAGGTCGTCGAGTACCACGACCCGCATCCGCTGCCGGCAGAGACAAAAGTCACCCAAGTGCAGACGCCGGGCCGGTATGGCGGCCGCTTCATCCTCGGTCAGACGCTCAGCCCGAAAACGTTCAACGCGATGATGGTCAACGAAGCCTCGTCGAGCGCCATCACGAACCTCACCTTTTCATCGCTGACCGATTTCAACAACGAGACCCAGCAGAGCGAACCGGGCCTGGCCAAATCGTGGGAGGTCGCGCCCGATGGCGTGACGTGGACCTTCCATCTCCGGAAGGGCGCCGCGTTTTCCGACGGCCACCCGATGACGGCGCAGGACGTCCTGTTCAGTTTTCAGGTTGCGCTCGACCCGACGCTGCATCCGTCTGTGCAGGATCTCTTGAAGATGGGTGACAAGTTTTATGAGGTGTCGGCGCCCGACGACTACACGTTCGTGGTGAAGACCCCGGCGTCCAACGCCATCGCGCTCAATACGATCAGCGCCGTGCGCATCATGCCGAAGCACGTGCTCGAAGAACCGTTCAAGGCCGGCTCCTTTGCGTCGGCGTATAACGTGAGCACGCCCCCGGACAAGCTTGTCTCGAGCGGTGCGTGGCGTGTGACGCAGTACGTGCCCGGCGAAAAGACGGTGCTTGGACGGAATCCCTACTGGTACGGAGTGGACCAGCAGAATCGCCGCCTCCCTTACCTGAATGAAATTGTGTATGTCGTGGTGCCCGATCGCGACGCGGCGGACTTGAAATTCAGATCCGGCGAGCTTGACGGCCTCGATGACGTCAAGCCCGAGAACTATCGCTGGTATGCCGAGAACCAGGAGAAGGGGAACTTCACGCTCCACGATCTCGGTCCCGATCTGAACACGAATTTCCTCTGGGTCAATCTCAACACCGTCAAAAAGCCGACGCCAGGCAGGAAGGTCGGCGATCCGCAGGTGGATCGGATCAAGTACGAGTGGTTCAGGAACACATCATTTCGCCGGGCGGTGTCGATGGCGATCGATCGCCAGGCCATGATACCGAGCGTGTTCTTCGGAGAAGGGCACAAGAACTGGGCCATTGCCACGCGGGCGAACAAAGTCTGGCACTCACCCGATCTCGTTCATGACGACTACAACCCTGAAGAGGCAAAGAAGACTCTTGCGGGCCTCGGGTTCAAGGACAAGAACGGCGACGGCGTACTCGAAGACGCTCGAGGCAATCCCGTCAGCTTCACGCTGAAAACCAACAGCGACAACACTCTTCGCATCGGGCTGGCAAATTTCGTGAAAGACGACCTCGCGAAGGTCGGCATCAACGTCGTCCTCGCGCCGGCTGATTTCAATACGCTCATTACGAACATCCGATCCGATTTTCAGTACGACGCGATTCTGCTGGGTCTGCAAAGCAGTATCCCGCCCGATCCGGGCATGATGCAGAACGTCTATCGATCGTCCGGCCTCACGCATTTCTGGAACCTCACACAGCCCAAGCCGTCCACGCCCGAAGAGGCGCGCATCGACCGGCTGATGGACGAGATCGTCAGCGTGCAGGACGTGCACGCGCGCAAGAAGGCCTACAAGGAAGTGGAAACCCTCGTCAACGAGCAGGGATGGTTCATCTGGCTGCCGATTGCCAATCAGAAAGTGCCGGTGAGCAATAAGTTCGGCAACATCCAACCCAGCATCCTGCCACATCGGATCATCTGGAACTCGGAAAGCATCTACGCCAAATGACGAACACGTGCCGCAGCCGGTGCAGGCTGTTCTTCGTCCTCGTGCTGTGTGTCGCCACGCTGGTAGCCGGATGCCGCCGGCGGTCCGCCGAGGTCGCCGAATACAACGATCCCCATCCGCTCCCGGAAGACCCGATGGTCGTCGAGGCGCCATCGCTCGGGAAGCACGGCGGCCGGTTCGTGTTTGCGGAGACCGGGAATCCGCGCACGTTCAACGGCATGATGGCGAACGAGACCTCGTCCACCGACATTACAACGCGGAATCTGTTCACGACGTTGGTGGACTACGACAACGGCGCCCAGAAGCTCGTGCCGATGCTGGCGAAATCGTGGGAGACGGCGGCCGATGGTGTCACGTGGACGTTCCACCTGCGCCGAGGTGCGAAATTCTCCGACGGCCATCCGATCACATCTGAGGACGTGTTGTTCAGCGCGCAGATGGCGCTCGATCCGGTTCTGCATCCGGCTGTCCAGGACCAGTTGAAGCTCGATGGCAAGCCGCTGGAATTCTCGGCACCTGATCCACATACAGTCGTCGTCAAAACGCCGCGACCCATGGGCACGCTGCTGATTGCCGTTGGCGTGCTCGAGATCTACCCGAAACATGTCGTCGAATCTGCCTTCAAGAGCGGCAATTTTGCGTCGACCTACAACGTCAGCACGCCGCCCGATCAGATCGTGACGAGCGGCCCATGGAAGGTCGTGCAGTATCTGCCGGGTGAGAGAACCGTGCTCGGCCGGAATCCGTATTGGTTCGGCGTCGACAAGGCCGGAAAGCGGCTGCCGTACCTCAATGAGGTGGTGTTTCTCATCGTGCCCGATCAGGACGCGGCCGATTTGAAGTTCCGCGCCGGCGAGCTCGATGGGATCGACAACATCAAGCCCGAGAATTACCGGTATTACGAGGACAACCAGAAGAAGGGCAACTACACGCTGTACAGCCTCGGTCCCGAAAACAACAGCCGTTTCTTCTGGTTCAACCTGAACAAGTTGCAGACGCCGTTGAAAGGCGAGGCATTGCCGCCAGGCAAGCGCGTCGGCGACAGCGTCGTCGACCCCGTGAAGTACGCCTGGTTCAGCAATCCTGTGTTCCGCCGTGCGATCTCGATGGCCATCGACCGGGAAGCGATCATCCGGAGCGTCTTTTACGGTGAAGGCTCGAAGAGCTGGTCCATCTCGGGGCCGAGCAACAAGGAATGGTATACGCCTGATCTCGTTCACTACGACTACAACGTGGCAGAGTCGAAGCGGCTGCTGGCGAGCATCGGATTCAAGGACGGCAACGGTGACGGCGTTCTCGAGGACGCCAAGGGCCATCCGATCAGCTTCCAGCTGAAGACGAATTCGGACAACACCATGCGTGTGGCAACCGCGAACTTCATCAAGGACGACCTCGCCAAGGTCGGCCTCAGGGTCACGCTGACGCCGGTGGACTTCAATTCGCTGGTCACCAACATCCGCAACGATCTGCAGTTCGAAGCCGTTCTGATGGGATCGCAGAGCGGCGTTCCACCAGATCCTGCAAACGCCCAGAACTTTCTGCGTTCAACCGGGATTTCGCACTACTGGTTCGTACGCCAGCAAACGCCGGCGACTCCAGAGGAAGCGAAAACCGACGCGTTGATGAACACGCTCGTCTCGACGCTCGATCTCGGCGAGCGGAAGGCGATCTGGAAAGAGATTCAGACCATCTGGAACGATCAGGGTTGGCTCGTGTGGCTGCCGATCCTCAACGTCAAGGTGCCGATGAGCAACCGGTTCGGCAACGCGCAGCCCAGCATCATGGCGCACCGCCTGATCTGGAACATCGACAGGGTCTACGTCAAATGACGCTGGTGCGCGTTCTGGCGATCGCCCTCGTTTGTGCGACGGTGCTGCCCGGCTGCCGCCGATCGGCGTCCGACTCAGTCGAATACAAAGATGGGATCGCACCGCCCGCGGAGCCGCTCGTCAGGCAGGTCGCCACACCCGGACGGCACGGTGGACGCTTTGTCCTCGGGGTGACGGTGAACCCGAAGACCTTCAACGGGCTCATGGCTAACGAAACCTCGTCGCGCGACATCACGAAGCTGATCGACGCGACGCTCGTGAGCTACGACAATGACACCCAGCAGTTCGGGCCTGAGCTGGCCAAGTCCTGGGAAATCGCCCCTGACGGCATCACGTGGACGTTCCACCTGCGTCGAGGCGCCGCGTTTTCGGACGGTCATCCGATCACCGCCGAAGACGTGCTGTTCAGTTTCCAGATCGCATACGACAAGGTCCTCCATCCTGCAGTTCAGGACCTGCTGCAGGTCGGAGGCGAGAGCTTCAAGGTGTCGGCGCCTGATCCCCATACCGTCATCATCAATACGCTGAAGCCGAACTCGGCGCTGCTTGACGTGCTGTGCCAGGGCGGCCTGTCGATCGTGCCGAAGCACGTCCTCGAAGCCGCCTACAAGAGCGGCAATTTCGCATCCGCGTACAACGTGGGCACGCCGCCCGAACAGATCGTCGGTGGCGGGCCGTTCAAGCTCGTCCAGTACGTGCCCGGGGAGAAGACGGTCCTTGGGCGGAACCCCCACTACCACGGGTTCGATCAGAACAAGCAACGGCTGCCATACCTGAACGAGCTCGTGTCGCTCATCGTGCCCGATCAGGACGCCGCGGATTTGAAATTCCGGTCGGGCGAGCTCGACGGCCTCGACAACATCAAGCCCGAGAACTACAAGTGGTATGAGGAGAATCAGCAGAAGGGCAACTTCACGCTGTATGACCTCGGTCCCGAGTTCAGCAGCCGGTTCTTCTGGTTCAACCTGAACAAGGTGCAGCCGCCCGTGAAGGGAGAGAAGCCGATTCCCGGCAGGAAGATCGGCGAATCCTTCGTCGATCCCGTGAAGTACACCTGGTTCAGCAACCCGACGTTCCGCCGCGCGTTGTCGATGGCGATCGATCGCGATGCGATCATCTCGAGCGTGTTTTTCGGCGACGGCGAGAAGAGCTGGTCGCAAACGGGGCGTAATAACAAGGAGTGGCACAATCCCGACCTCGTCCACTACGACCACAATCCCGCCGAATCGAAGCGCCTGCTCGCGAGCATCGGATTCGCTGATCGCAACGGCGACGGCGTCATCGAAGACCCGCGTGGGAACCGGGTGACGTTTTCGCTGAAGACGAATGCCGACAACACGATGCGCGTGGCGACGGCGAACTTCGTCAAGGACGATCTCGCGAAGGTGGGCATCAACGTCGTGCTGACGCCGGTCGACTTCAACACGCTCATCACCAACCTGCGATCGGACTTCCAGTACGAGGCCATCCTGCTGGGGCTGCAGAGCGGCGTGCCGCCGTCACCGGCCAACGGCCAGAACGTGTGGCGCTCGTCCGGGGAGACGCACTTCTGGTTCGCCCGGCAGCAGAAGCCGGCCACGCCGGAAGAGGCGCGGATGGACGAGCTCATGGACGAGATTCTGATCAATCAGGATCGCGCCGCGCAGAAACGCGCGTGGAAACAGCTGCAGACGATCATGAGCGAGCAGAGCTGGTTCATCCATCTGCCGATCCTCAAGATCAAGATCCCCGTCAGTAACCGCTTCGGCAACGTCCAGCCCAGCATCATGGCGCACCGGATCCTCTGGAACGCCGAACGGCTCTACGTGAAGCGCCGCGACAGCTGACACACCGCCATGCGCACCTACGTACTGCGGCGGCTGCTGCAGACGATCCCGCTCCTCGTCGGCATCTCGCTCATTACATTTCTCCTGCTGCAACTCGCGCCCGGTGATTTCCTCAACCAGATGGCCGAGAACCCGGGCATCTCGGCCGAGACGATCGAGGCCATGCGCGTGCGTTTCGGCCTCGACAAACCGTGGTACGTCCAGTACGCGATTTATCTGCGGAACGTCATTTTTCACTTCGACTTCGGACAATCGTTCGCCCGGCACCAGCCCGTGTTCGAAGTGCTGAGCGACGGCTTCGTCAACACGCTCATCCTCGCGGGCGCGGCGGCGCTCATCACCTGGGGGCTCGCGATTCCGCTGGGCGTGCTCGCCGCGGTGAAGCAGCACTCCTGGGTCGATCGGGCCTTGTCCTTCATGGCGTTCATCTGGCTGTCGGTGCCGGAAATCCTCGCCGCGCTGCTGCTGCTGATGATGGCGGCACGCACCGGCTGGTTCCCGGTCGGCGGGATGCGCTCGCTCGACTATGACGAGCTCGACGGCATCAGCCAGTTCTTCGACATCCTCCATCACCTTGCCCTGCCGGCCCTGGTCGTGGGGCTGATTCCGCTCGCGAGCCGCATGCGGCAGATGCGGGGCAGCCTGCTCGACGTGCTGCGGCTCGATTACGTGACGACCGCCCGTTCGAAAGGGCTGAGCGAGCGGAAGGTCATCGTGAAGCACGCGCTGCGCAACGCGTTGAACCCGATGATCACGCTCTTCGGCTACACGCTCGGGGCGCTGGTCTCGGGGTCGTTCATCGTGGAGATCATCTTCTCGTGGCCGGGCCTCGGACGCATCACGCTCGATGCGATTCTGACCCAGGACCAGTATCTCGTCATGGGCGCCGTGCTGATGGCGTCGCTCGTCCTGATCATCGGAAACCTCATCGCCGATCTCCTTCTGGCGGTCGCCGATCCACGCATCACCTATGACTGAGCGCACCCGGCCCGACCTGTCTGCACGATCCGCGAGCTACGGCGAGCCTCGCCAAAGCGGAGCGACGGCGGGCGTGGGGCTGGCAGAAGGCCCGCGACCGGAAGAGAGCCCGCAGTCGCCGGCCGTCATCTTCTGGACCCAGATGCGCAAGAGCCCGCTGGCCATCGCCGGCGGCATCGTGCTCGCGATCTTCTACCTGCTGGCGCTGTTCGCGCCGTTCGTCGCACCGTACCCGCAGGAGGAGATGGATCGGGCGAAGTACTTCCATCCCCCGCAGTCGCTTCACTGGATCCGCAGCGACGGCAGCTTCAGCCTGCGGCCGTTCGTGCGCGAGATGCGTGTGGCCGACATCAGCAGCTTCGAGTACGAAGAGGATCCGTCACGCGAGCTTCCGCTGCGGTTCTTCGTGCGCGGGTACCCCTACGAGTTGTTTGGGCTGATTCCGTCGAACGTGCACCTGTTCGGCGTCGACCCGCCGGGCCGCGTGCTCGTCTTCGGCAGCGACTCGTACGGCCGCGATGTGCTGTCGCGCCTGCTCTTCGGCGCGCGCATCTCGCTGACCGTCGGGCTTGTGGGCATCGCGATCTCGTTTACGCTCGGGCTGCTGCTGGGCGGCATTGCGGGATACTTCGGCGGCTTCGCCGACACCGTGATCATGCGGATGACCGAGCTGCTTCTGAGCATCCCGTCGCTTTACTTGATCATCGCGCTCCGCGCGGTCTTCCCGCTGGATCTCCCGAGCCATCAGGTCTACCTGGGGATCGTGGCGATTCTCGCGTTTATCGGCTGGGCCGGGCTGGCGCGCGTCATCCGGGGGCTCGTGCTCTCGATGCGCAAGAACGACTACGTGACGGCGGCCGAGGCGCTCGGCTTCTCGCGACTGCGCGTGATTCGGCGGCACGTCCTGCCAAATACGATGTCGTATGTCATCGTCGCCGCGACGCTGTCGATTCCCGGCTACATTCTCGGCGAGGTCATCCTCTCGTTCCTGGGCGTGGGTGTGCAGGAGCCCAGCGCATCGTGGGGGAACATGCTGAATCAGGCGCGCAGCATCCGCGCCCTCACGACCTTCCCCTGGCTTCTGTTCGTACCCGGCATGGCGATTTTCCTGACGGTCATGGCCTTCAATTTCCTGGGCGATGGCCTGCGCGACGCGCTGGATCCCCGCCGGGTCAGCGGAGGGCGCGCATAGCAGATGCCGCCTTTACTCCGCCTCGAGGACCTCAAAACGTACTTCTACACCGACACGGCGGTCGTGCGGGCGGTCGACGGTGTGTCCTACGAAGTGAATGCCGGCGAAACACTGGCCGTCGTCGGCGAGTCAGGCAGTGGTAAGAGCGTCACCGCACTGTCCATCCTGAAGCTTGTTCCGCAGCCGCCGGGCCGCATCGTGGGCGGACGGATTCTGTTCAACGGACGCGATCTCGTTCCCCTGACCAACGAGGAAATGCGCGCGATTCGCGGCAAGGAAATCTCGATGATTTTCCAGGAGCCGATGACCGCGCTCAATCCGGTCTACACGTGCGGCGAGCAGATCATCGAGGCGCTCGTGCTCCACGAGAAGCTGACGCGTGCCCAGGCGCGAGTCCGAGCCATCGAAATGCTCGAGCGAGTCGGCATTCCGGCGGCGCCGCAGCGCGTGGATGAGTATCCGCATCAACTATCCGGCGGAATGCGTCAGCGCGTGATGATCGCGATGGCCCTGGCATGCCGGCCGGCGGTGTTGATCGCCGACGAGCCGACGACCGCGCTCGACGTCACGATTCAGGCGCAGATTCTCGAACTGCTCAAGGAACTGCAGCGCGAGATGGGCATGGCCGTCATCCTCATCACCCACGATCTGGGCGTCGTGGCCGAGACGGCACATCGCGTAGCGGTGATGTACGGGGGCCAGGTGGTGGAGTATGCGGACGCGCGATCCGCGTTCCGGCGACCACTTCATCCCTACACGGCCGGGCTGCAGGCGTCGTTGCCGAAACTGGGAGAGATTGTCGATCGTCTCCGTGTGATTCCCGGCACCGTGCCAAACCCGGCGCGCTTTCCGGTCGGGTGCCGGTTTCATCCCCGTTGTCCCGTCATGGTGGACAAGTGCCTCGAGGATCCGCTGCTGGAGGAGATCGAGACGGGGCATCTCGCGCGATGCTGGCGTTCGCGGGAGATCGCCGCGGGAACATTGGATCCGGTGCCTCCGGCATGACGACGCTCCTCGAAGTCACGGATCTCAAGAAATATTTCCCCATCAAGAAGGGACTCTTCTCTCGAACTGTCGGCTACGTGCGGGCGGTGGATGGCGTGTCGTTTTCGGTGCAGGAAGGCGAAGTGCTCGGCCTGGTGGGGGAGAGCGGCTGCGGCAAGACGACGACCGGACGCTGCGTGTTGCGGCTCATCGAGCCCTCGTCTGGCAGCGTCAAATTCGATGGCCGCGACATCATCGGGTTGCCGTTCGGCGAGATGCGCCAGCTCCGCCGCCAGATGCAAATCATCTTTCAGGACCCGTACTCGAGCCTCAACCCGCGGCTGAGCGTCCGCACCATGCTGACCGAGGTGCTGTCGGTACACGGCATCGCCAAGGGACGTGCGGCACGTGAGCGGGTGGCCGAGCTTCTTCGAATGGTGGGCCTGTCGCCAAGCCAGGCTGCCCGCTACCCGCACGAGTTCTCCGGAGGACAGCGCCAGCGCATCGGCATCGCGCGTGCGCTCGCTTTGACCCCCCGTTTCATCGTCGCCGACGAGCCGGTCTCCGCGCTCGACGTCTCCATCCAGGCTCAGATCGTCAATCTGCTGCGCGACCTCCAGAGGGAGATGTCGCTGACCTATCTGTTCATCGCGCACGATCTCTCGGTCGTCGAGCACATCAGCAACCGCGTCGCGGTCATGTACCTCGGCAAGATCGTCGAGCTCGCGTCCAGCCTGGAGTTGTATCGCGATCCGCGGCATCCCTACACCGTGTCGCTGCTGTCCGCGATACCGTCGCACGACCCCGATGTGAAGAAGGCGCGCATCGTGCTCAAGGGCGACGTGCCGAATCCGGCCAATCCTCCGTCAGGCTGCCGCTTTCATCCGCGCTGCTTCATGGCGCAACCAATCTGCTCCACCGAGGAGCCACCGCTTCGCGAAATCGCGCCAGGGCACTTCTCGGCGTGTCATTTCGCGGAAGATGTGCCCGCTGCGCGGGTCAATACGCAATAGGCAATCGTCAATCGGAAATCGGCCAAGGCCTGTCATGGTCTATAGTCATGGCCACAAGACGAGACCATCGACAACCATCGCCCATGGCCCGATGACCATGGCCTATTGACCTCGCGACGCGCGCAGCGCGGCGCGCGGCGCGAACGGAGCGACGCCATGCTTAGCCGTCGAGCATTTTTCGGGTTCGCCATGACCGCGTCGGCAGCAACCGTCGCCGCGCCTCGCGACGCCAGCGCGTCGCTCTGCAATCCCCCTTCGCTCGCGAACATTCCGGTACGGAAAACAGGCCGCGTGGAAATTGCTTTCAAGTCGCCGGGACCCCAGCCGAACGGACTGCAGGCGACGAAGGACGGTCTGTGGATCATCGATCAGAGCGCAGGCAGCAAGGTCTATCTCGTCGACTATGCCGACGGCCGCGTGCTTCGAACGTTTGAAACCGACACGGTTCGTCCGAGTGGGATCACGTTCGACGGCGAAGCGCTGTGGATTGGATCGACCTTCAGCTACGAGAACGTCCGGTGCAACGCGACCACCGGCGCCGTGATCGAGCGGCGGCCGACGCCTGGGTCAATCATGTACACGATGGCGGGCGATGCGCCCCAGCGCCGGAGCCCGCTCCAGGGCGGTCCAATGGCTCAGGCGCGGTCGCCCCTCGCCGACGCCGCCGCGCCCCTGGCACGGCTCTCACAGGTACCCAGCAATCGCCTGCAAGGGGCTCACGGTCAGGAATGGAGGGATGGACGTCTGTGGACGACCTCGACCTCTGCGCGGTCGATCTACGAGATCGAGCCCAAGTCGTGGGTGGTGCAGAAGATCTTCCGCACGCCGGGAAATCGTCCGCACGGGTTGGCGTTCGAAGGGGCATACCTCTGGCACGGCGATTCGAATCTCGCCGCCTTCTTCAAGTACGACACGACCTCTGGCGCCATCGTCGAGAAGATTCAACTCGGCGATGCCGACCCGGTTGCGCATGGGCTGACTATCTGGAACGGCACCCTCTGGTACTGCGACGATGTCGGCGTGGTCTGCAGGATGAAGATCTAGCTGCGCGTAGATGACTGGAAACGATTCCATTTGTATTCCGTCCGGACAACTTGCGCCGATCCTGACGCTCTCACCCGAGTGTTTTGTGCGTACCGTGGCCCACGATTTCTGCTAGCATAAATATTAAGGTGCGAGGCAGGGAGCGTATCCAGGGCTCATGAAGGTGAAGATTACGCGGCAGCCTTACGGCGCCGTCCAGGGCCTGTCGTTGAACTATTACCGGACCGGGGAGGTGTACGACCTGCCGCCTTCGCTGGCCGAGTATCTCGTGGTGCAGCACTACGCGATTTTCGAAATGCGGCATTCAGACAAAGCGCCGGGGCCCATCGAACGGGAACGAAGACGGAGCATGTAAATCCCTCTTAGGCAGGCGACCCGGTCATCTCTTCGTACGTCCCCTTAAAGTCCACGATCCGGCCGTTCTCGAACTGCCACACCCTCGTCCCGACCTCTTCCAGCAGATCCTGATCGTGCGTGACGAGAAAGATCGTGCCCTCGAATTTCTGGAGCGCGATGTTCAGTGCGTTGATCGACTCGAGATCGAGGTGATTGGTCGGCTCGTCGAGGACGAGCACGTTCGGCTTCTGCAGCATGATGCGGCAGAAGAGCAGCCGAGCGGTCTCGCCGCCCGACAGCGCGTCGGTGGGTTTCAGCCCTTCGTCGCCGCTGAAGAGCATTTGTCCCAGCAGCCCGTGAATGTCCTGCCGTGAGGCATCTGGATCGAACTGATGCAGCCACTCGACGGCCGTCATCCCTTTGGTGATCGCTCCCGTCTGGTCCTGCGGAAAGTATCCGATGGACGCTTCGTGGCCCCACGTGATCTTCCCTGCGTCGGCATCGCCCGGTGACGGCGGCATGCCCGGCGCGTCGCTCAACAGCGCCTTCAGCATTGTCGTCTTACCGGCGCCGTTGCGGCCGATGAGCACGACCTTCTCGCCACGGTTGATGACGGCGTCGAATCCGGGAATGACCTTGAGGGCGCCGAAGGATTTCTTCAGGTGCTTCAGTTCGAGCGCCACCTTGCCGGATGGCCGTTTCATCGTGAACCTGATGTACGGGCGCTGGATGTTCGAGCGCGCGAGCTCGGTGGTCTGCAGCCGCTCGACTTCCTTGCGGCGGGCCGTGGCCTGGCTGGCGCGTGTGCCGGCGCCGAAACGCTGAATGAAGTCGGTGAGCTGTGCGATCTTTTTCTCGCGCTGGGCATTGTCGGCTTCGACGCGTGTGCGGATCTGGGTCTTCGCGAGCACCATGTCGTCGTAACCGCCCGTGTAGGTGATGATCGTCTGATAGTCGATGTCGGCGATGTGCGAGCAGATGGCATTCAGAAAATGCCGGTCGTGCGAGATGACGATCAAGGTGCCGTCGTAGCGGTTGAGAAATTCCTCGAGCCAGTGAATCGAGTCGAGATCGAGATGGTTCGTGGGTTCGTCGAGCAGCAGCGCTTCGGGATGTCCGAACAGGGCCTGCGCGAGCAGGACGCGCACTTTCTGTCCGCCCTGCAGCTCGGCCATCTGACGGTGGTGCAGCCCGTCAGGGATATCGAGGCCCTGGAGCAGGACGGCCGCGTCACTTTCGGCAGAGTAGCCGTCTTCCTCGCCGACGATGCCCTCGAGCTCGCCCAGGCGCATGCCGGCCTCGTGTGTCATCTCGGGCGCGGCATAGAGGCGGTCGCGCTCGGTCAGCGCATCCCACAGGCGGCGGTTGCCCATGACGACAGTGTCGATGACGCGGTGCTGGTCGAACGCGTACTGGTCCTGTCGCAGGACGCCGAGCTTGCGCGGTCGCGCGACGGTGCCTTGCTGGGGATCCAGCTCGCCGGTGAGCAGCTTCATGAAGGTCGATTTGCCGGCCCCGTTCGGACCCGTCAAGCCATAACGCCGGCCTGCCGAAAACGTCGTCGTGACGTCCTCGAAGAGTGTCCTCGAGCCGTACCGCATAGTGATGCCACTGACTCCGATCATGATCTAGTTATTGTAACAGAGTCAGTGGTTTAGTGGCTTTTTTGCCATATAATGCACAACGCGACAATCGTGCTCATCTCGTGGGGCGGGGGCCCTGCCGTTAATGAATGACTGGATTCCCCAGTCGGTTCTAGCTCTCCGGCAATACAGCAGACAGACCTTCCTGTCGGATGCCGTCGCCGGGGTCACAGTTGGTCTCGTTGCGTTGCCGCTGGCTATGGCCTTCGCCATCGCCTCCGGGTTGCCTCCCCAAGCCGGCATCTACACTGCGATCGTTGCTGGATTTCTCACGTCGGCCTTTGGCGGATCGCTGACGGCGATTGGCGGACCCACAGGGGCATTTGTTGTCGTTGTCGCCGGCATCATCGGCCAGCACGGCGTGAGCGGCCTCTTCCTCTGCACGTTGATGGCCGGCATCATCCTCGTAGCGCTGGGCGCAACAGGGGTCGGCTCGGCAGTCAAATACATTCCGCGTCCGGTCGTCGTCGGCTTCACCAACGGCATCGCGGTGCTCATCGCCAGCACGCAATTGAGGGACTTCTTCGGGCTTCGAATCGCCGAGATGCCCGACGAGTTCCTCGAGCGCATGCGCGCAGTCGCTACGCACGTGGATACGATTTCGTGGCCGGCCACCGCGCTGGGAATTGCGACGGTCGCCATAGTCGTGCTGACGCCACGCGTGTTCCGTCGCGTGCCCGGAACGATCGCGGCGATGATGGCCGTCACGATTGCGGCAGTGGTGACGGGACTCCCTGTCGAAACGATTGGCACCCGATTCGGTGGAGTGCCATCCGGCCTTCCCGCGTTGCAGATCCCTGCGATTCAATGGGCCGTGCTGCCGGATCTTCTGGTGCCGGCGATGACCGTGGCCATGTTGGGCGCGATTGAATCGCTGCTGTCGGCAACCGTCGCCGATCGCATGATGGGCTCGCGTCATAACCCGAACATGGAGTTGATCGGGCAGGGCATCGCCAATCTGTTGTCGCCGCTCGTCGGCGGGTTGCCTGCGACGGGCGCCATTGCGCGAACGGCGACCAACATCCGCTCGGGCGCAAAGACTCCCATGTCGGGAATCATCCATGCCCTTACGCTGGTGCTGATTCTTCTGTACGCCGCTCCGCTGGCCGCGAAGGTCCCTCTGGCGGTGCTGGCGGGGCTGCTGTTCGTCGTCGCCTACAACATGGGGGAGTGGCACGAGATTCCGGTGCTGCTCAAGATGACCAAGGCCGACATCGCCGTGTGGCTCTCGACTTTCGCGCTGACGGTTGTGGCCGATCTGACCGTCGCGGTCGAGGTCGGAATGGTGCTCGCGGCGCTGCTGTTCATCCGGCGTGTGGCGAACACCACATCGGTGGCGCGCGTCACCCGCAAGCTCATCGAAGAAGGGCGCCTGCACTCTCTACAGGGGGTGGCCATTCCGGACTATGCGGCGGTGTTCCGCATTCATGGTCCATTTCTCTTCGGGACGACGGACAAGCTCGCGCGTATCTCGGATCGCCTGGTAGCGCTCCCGCCGATCATCATCGTGCGCCTCCGGCACGTTCCGGCGATGGATGCGTCCGGACTTCAGGCCCTCGAGGATCTCGCCGACGAGATTCACGCGTCGGGGCGTACGCTCCTTTTGTGCGGTGCGCGCGAACAGCCGATGCGCCTGATGGAGCGTGCCGAGTTCCACGCGCATGTCGGAGAGCAGAACATCCTGCCCAACGTGCACGCCGCCCTCGAACGCGCACGTTACATCGCCACGGAGCTCGGCCTGGAACAGGAAACGAGATCTCTGCAGTTGTCCTAATCGAACAGCCGAACACACCCACGAAATACACACACGAGATCAGGAGTTCAGGAGGGTCTTAGCCAAAGCGATGACCTACGATAACGGTCGGGATGACAAAGGCGTCTGATGCCTGATCGGAGAGCAATTACATTGAAATTCATGATTAATCCTGCCGGGCAGTCGGCGAGCTTCAAGTAAGTGACCCCTTGCGCGAGGTGGACCGGATGAATTGATTCCACTGACTTCAATTCAACGATCACCACGCCCTCCACCAACATATCGATTCGAAGCCGGCTGTTGATGGGAGTGCCCTTGTATTTCAGCGTGAAACATCGCTCGCTTTCGAAGTGGAGTTGAGCGCCTTTCAGCTCTAGACCCAAACATTCCCGATAGACGGACTCGAGAAGTCCCGGCCCGAGTGCCTTGTGCACTTCAATTCCGCAGCCGATGATCTTGTCCGTGAGTTGATCGATCTCCGCATCAGTGAGGCTCATCAGGCCAGGTAGAGCAGAAATCGGACCAATTGCATTGTGGGTGCGTTTCGAGTGGTTGATTCCAAGCGAGGCAGTGCTTGCGACGTTGGGCAGGCGGGTTCAGCGCAATATTTGCAACCTCCTGATCTCCTGACCTCGTGTTCGTATTTTGAATGAGGTGCTAACGGCCGAAGATCTTCCCGATCCCTTTCCCAATCTTCGAGAAAATCCCCCCGATGACCTCCGCCGGGTTTGGACCGCGGTGCACGTCGCACCGGTCGTCCGGAATCTCATCGCCGTGTTTGAAGTGCTCGGTGTAGGTCGGGCACGACTCTCGTGGTTGGAGGTGGCTCACCTGGCAGAGACGAACGGGCTCGACCGTGGTCGGGACACGGAATTCCGCCGGTTTGCGGATGCGGGCCGTGCGCGACATGAAATCGGCCCACATCGGCAGGGCGTACCGGGCGCCGTAGCCGTCGGGACCGATTGTGGCCGGCCGATCGAATCCCACCCAGACGCCGACGACGACCGACGATGAGAAGCCGATGAACCACGCATCCTTGAAGTCGTCCGTCGTGCCTGTCTTGCCGGCGACCGGAAAGCGCACGCCGAGTGTGCGCGCGGCTGCGCCGGTGCCCATATCGACGACGTCGGCAAGCATCGACACCATTTGATACGCGACCGCCTCGGAGAGCACGAGCCGTCGTTCGACAGGGCGATTGAGGACGGCGTAGCCGTCGTTGTCGAGCACCTGAACGATCGGCCGCGGCGTCACGCCGAATCCTCCGTTTGGAAACACCGCGTAGGCCGCCGTCAAGAGGAGCGGCGTCGTTTCGCCGACGCCGAGAGCCAGCGACGGCACGTCTGGCATGCGAGCCAGGCCAACGGATTCCGCCATGGTCAGAATTGGCCGCGAGCCGATCTGCGTTTGCAGCCGCACGGCCGCCTGGTTGTTCGATTCGAACAGCGCTTCGCGCATCGTCAATGTGTCGCGTGTGTCGACGCTCGCATTCTTCACTTCCCATTCGTCGTAGCCCGGCACGCGATCGTTCAGGCCCGCGATGCGTGAGATTGGCGACAGGCCGCTGCTGAGCGCGGCGGCATAGACGAAAGGTTTGAAGGCTGAGCCGGGCTGCCGTTTGGCGTTGGTCGCGCGGTTGAACGGCGTGCGGCGGAAGTCGCGACCGCCGACAAGAGCGAGGACGTCTCCGGTGTGCGGGTCGATGGCCACGAGCGCGGCTTGCAGACCGGCCTGCCGGAACCTGGCGAGTCCTTGAGAAACGGCGCGCTCGGCTTCTGCCTGCAGCGCCGGCACGAACGTGGTGCGAACCTTCCAGTCGGGAGGGTTGTCATCGTCAAACGCCGCCCTGAACTGCTGGCGCAGGTAGTCTTGCGCGTAACCTGACGCCCCGCGTGTCAGCCCCGGCGTCGTCAGCACCTGCGGTGGCGCGGCGCGCGCCTGTTGCTCTGCCTGTGGCGTGATGAGTCCTTCGTCGCGCATGCGTGCCAGCACGACGTGGCTGCGACGCAGCGCGCGGTCGTAGTGCGACCAGGGCCAGAGCGCCGATGGCATCCGGATCAGGCCGGCGATGAACGCCGCCTCCGAGAGCGTCAGATCGGCGGCCGATTTGCCGAAGACGTTCTGCGACATGGCTTCGACGCCGTACACGTTGCCGCCGAGGTAGATGCGATTGAGATAGAGCTCGAGGATCTGCGCTTTCGAGAGGCGCCGCTCGATCATCAGCGCGAGGACGGCTTCTTTGCCCTTGCGAAGGAAGTCGCGCGATCCCGAGAGAAACAGCGTCCGCGCCAACTGTTGCGTCAGCGTGCTGCCGCCTTCTTCGAGAGCGCCGGCCCTGATATCGCGCAGGACGGCGCGGCCGATGCCAATCGGATCGATGCCAATGTGCGAATGAAACCGATGATCTTCAACGGCGACGACCGCGTCGCTCAGGTAGGCCGAGATGCGGTTCATTGGAACGTCGCGCCGATGTTCCTCGAGCGGGAACCAGGCCTTGCCATCGGCTCCCAAGAACATCGTCTGGCCGATGCCGCGCGACAACTTGTTGACGGCAAACCCATAACGGATGACGACGCCGATGGCGACGACCGCGACGACGATCGCCACAATCGCAACCAGGGCGGCGACGTAGTCCTTCAGCGTTCGCGGGTGGCGCAGAGACAGGGGCATAGCTTCACGTTCGCACCTCCGACCGGGTCGTCATGTTGTCGGGCAGATCATCCACTCCGATCATCGCACCCTGGGTGAGGATGACGGCCCGCTCCACGACGTGCTGCAGCTCGCGCACGTTACCCGGCCACGAGAAGGCGACCATGGCTTTCAGCGCGTCGGGATGGAACGCCGTGATCCCTTTACCGTGCTGCGCCGCGTATTTCCGGAGAAAGAATTCAGCCAGAAGTGGAATGTCTGTCAGCCGCTCTCGAAGGGCCGGCACTGGCAGCGTGAGCGTGTTGACGCGGAAGTACAGATCTTCGCGCAGCCGCCCTTCCTTGAGCGCCTGTTCGACGTTGACGTTGGTTGCCGAGATGAGGCGAAAATTGGTCTTCAGCACCTTCGTGCTGCCGACCGGCCGGTACTCCCGATCCTGCAGCACGCGCAGCAGCTTGACCTGCAGATTGGGCGTCAGGTCGCCGATTTCGTCGAGCAGGAGCGTGCCGTTGTTCGCGAGCTCCATCAATCCCTGCTTGTCGTTGACGGCACCCGTAAACGCCCCCCGCTTGTGGCCGAACAACTCCGACTCGATGAGCTCGGTCGGAATGGCCGCGCAGTTCACTTTGATGAATGGGCCCTTCGCCCGTTTGCTCGATTCGTGAATCGCGGTTGCCACAATCTCTTTGCCGCTGCCGTTCTCGCCCGTGATGAGCACGTTGGCATCGGTCGGCGCAACCGACTTGATGAGCTGGTACAGCTGCCGCATCGACTTACTGCGTCCGATGATGCCGGCATAGCTCGAACTTTCGTTGAGCTCGGCGCGCAGCCGGCGGTTCTCGTCGGTCAACGCGAGCTTTTCCGCCGCCTTGTGCAGCTGCGCCATCAGCACGCTCGGGTTGATTGGCTTTTCGATGAAGCTGAGGGCGCCGTTCTCCATCGCTTCGACCGCCACCGAAATACTCCCGTGTCCGCTGACGACGATGATCTGCGACTCTGGGCCGATCGTCCGGAGTTCGCGCAGCAGGTCCAGCCCTTCGACGTCGGGCAGCATGAGATCCATCAGAATGATGTCCGGCTTCGACGCGGAAACCTCTGTGCGCGTTTGTTGCGCATTGCCGGCCGTTTTGACGATGTAGCCTTCCGGCTCGAGCAGCAGTCGCAGGAACTCCGCGCTGTCGGCGTGATCTTCGACGATGAGGACCCGGGTCGAAATGGACATAGATCCTCAAGCATAGCACCCGGCGGCGCCGATGCCTGCGGAGCGGCCGGTCACCCATGCCCACAAGAAGTTGTAGCCGCCGATCGGTCCAAACGCATCCAGCATTTCGCCGCAAAGAAACAGACGTCTATGGCGACGGCTTTCCATCGTCATGGGATCGATTTCCGCGAGGCCGACTCCGCCACCCGTCACTTCGGCTTTCGTGTAGCCTTCATCGCCGCTCCAGGGCAGCCGGCCGCGTACCAGCGTGTCGATGAGTCGCTGCCGTTCGGCTCTCGTCAAGTGCGACAGCGTCCGAGCGGGTTCCACATCCGCTGCAGTGAGAAGGGCTACTGCCAGTCGATGGGGAAGTTCGGCGCCGACAGCAGCCAGAACTGTGCGCGACCCTTTGGGTTGCAATGCGTTCTCCCAATCCCTGTCACCCAAGCGGGACCAGCGAACCGAAATCGCTGCCGGTTCGGCCGCCTCGGCGAGCGATCTCACCGCCACGTGAGAGACATCGAGCACGGCCGGGCCGCTATAGCCACGGTGGGTGAAGAGAAATCCGCCGTGCGCTTCCGCGCTGCGCTTGTCCGATCGTGCGGTGATGGTGACAGGCAGCGACACCCCCGACAACTGCCCGAAATGGCTGCGGGAGCCTTTTTCGGGCGCATCGATCGAAAAAGGATCCCGGAGCCATTTCGACACGAGCGGCGTCAGTGCCGCATAGGTTGGATTGATGATGTGGCCCAACTCTGCGGCAATCTGAAGTCCGAATCCGTCGCTCCCCGTGTTCGGAACCGACAGCCCGCCCGTGGCCAGGATGATGGCATCGGCGTCGAGAGGTTCTGCCTCCGCGCGCGCGATGATCCAACCGCTCGCCGTCTGCTCGATCCCGGTGACGGCCCTGCCGGTGACCACGTGCACCCCCACGCGGCGGGCGAGTGCCAGGAGCTTGTCGCGCACGTCTCGCGCGCTCTGTGACCGTGGAAACAGCTTTCCCGTTTCGGTTTCTTCGACCAGCGGAAGGTGCAGCTCGCGCTCAAAAAATGCAATCTGCGCCTGAAGCGGCCACGCGCGCACGATCTTGCGAAGCGTGTGCATAGACGACTCGGTCACAAACCGAGACTCGTCCAACTGGGCAGGAAGAATATTGCAGCGGCCTCCGCCGCTGATGAGAATTTTCCGTCCTCCGTCTTTCGTCCGCTCCAGCAGCCGCGTGTCGGCCCCGTGAGTTGCGGCGAAGATGGCCGCCATCGTACCTGCCGCGCCGGCGCCTACGACGACGACGCGCGGCATGCCTGGTCGGACTGGCGGAACGTCAGGTTGAACCGGCCAGTCAGCTCGAGCTCTGGTGGCGCTGTGAACGGGGCGATGCGCGACACACCGTGGTATCGCAGCCGTGCAGGTCCGCCAAATACGAACGCGTCGCCCGATTCGAGCGGGAGTGCGTCGATCGGATCGCGCCGCCGGAGACCGCCAAACAGAAATCGGGCGGTGTCGCCGATTGACACTGAAACCACCGGAATACCCGCAGCAAGAGACACGGGACCTTCGTCCTTGTCCTGGTGAAGGCCCATCCTGCCTTCGGCGTCGTAGTAGTTGATGAGGCACACGTCTGGCTCGATAGGCATGCCTGCTGCCGCCGCAATCTCCTGAGCGAGCGTCCGCAGACCGGGCGGGATCGGCGGAGCCGCGAGCCCGTCGAAATCGCCGCGCGTCACTTCGTATTGATAGGTTCTGGCATTCCAGTGGCGGCCGAGGCACAGCATTCTCACGTGCATCTTGCCGCCGCCGCGCACGATGGGGATATACGCCGGTACCGCGCCGTCAATCAGCGACCGACAGAGGTCGACGATGGAGCGCTGGTGTTCTAAGGACAGATACTGCCGGAAGTGGAATGCGCCGGGTCCGACCTCTATCGGGATTGGTGATTGGGGATTAGGGATTAGTTCTGTCACGCGTATCACACCTAATCCCCAATCACTGATCCCGAATCCCTAGTGGCGCGACCGGACCCTTATCCGATCGTGAAGGGTGCAGTCGCGCTAGCCGTGCCCCATTCGATCCGAAGCACCGCGCCGCTGCCCGGCGTGTCGTCGATCGAGATCGTCACGTTTTCGACCGGCGCTTTCGTCTTGCCGACCTTCATTGGCGTGCGGCCGATTTCGAGGTCCTTTTGGTATGGGATGCCCCACTGACCGGGCTTCGACAGACGTCCCAGGACGAGCTGCCATTCCTTTTCGCCAGGAACGGTGTTGATGGTGTAGCTGCCTGGCGCCAGACTGATCGCGCCGAACTTGAGCGGCTTATCCGAGGTGATGATCGTCGCCACGTCTGCGCCGGTGCGCCATTCGCGCCCGGGCGGCATCATCTCGGCTTCCGGGCGTTTTTTCAGGAAGGGCCGGCCGTACTCGATCGAGATGCTGGCGCCGTCGATCGTCCATTCAGTTCGGACATGCGGGCTGCCGCCGCTGCCGGTTTTGAGCTCGGTGGTCTTTTGCGCGTGAACAAAAACGGAGCCTGCCAACAATAGTCCGACAGTAATGGAGAGAAGTCGTTTCACTAGTGCCTCCTGAAAGAGTTAACCCCTGAAATATACCTGAATCGGTGTATAAACCGAGGTGCCGGAGGAGTCCCATGACCGTATTGTCCAGACGCTTACCGCTGAAAACCTCATGTCTCGCCACCCTTGCCGCGCTGGCCGTTCTTGCAGTCGCGCATGTGCACGGACAGCAGCCGCCCGCGGCAGCCGCGGCTGTGGATCCGAAAGCCGAGGCGAGACTGACCGCATTCAAGACAGAAGGCGCCGCAGGTGTGGACGACCTCCAGGACTTTACGCAGAAGATGGTGGATTCGGTCTTCAGCTTCGGCGAGCTTGGATTTCAGGAAATCGAGACGTCCAGGTACCTGACCAACATCCTGCGGCAACAGGGCTTTACCGTCGAGATGGGCATCTCGGGCATTCCCACGGCGTGGATGGCGACATGGGGATCGGGGAAGCCGGTCATCTCGCTGGGATCCGATATCGACGGCATTCCGACGGGCTCGCAGAAGCCTGGCGTGGCCTATCACGATCCGTTCTTCGAAGGCGGACCGGGCCACGGCGAGGGGCACAATTCCGGGATGCCGCTGAACATCACGGCGGCCATCGTGCTGAAGAAGATCATGCAGCGCGAGAAAATCCCCGGCACCATCAAGCTGTGGCCCGGCGTTGCGGAAGAGTTGCTCGCGACCAAGGCGTATTACGTGCGCGACGGGTACTTCAAGGACACCGACATCGTGATTTTCACGCACGTCGGCAGCGACTGGGGCGTCAACTGGGGCGACGGCACCAGCAACGGCCTCGTGTCGGTGGAGTACACGTTCAAAGGGGAGAGCGCGCATTCAGCCGGCGCACCGTGGCGGGGACGCAGCGCGCTGGACGCCGCCATGCTGATGGACATCGGATGGAACTATCGCCGCGAGCACCTGCGCATTCAGCAGCGCTCGCACTCGGTGATTACCTTCGGCGGCAACCAGCCCAACGTGGTGCCGCCGTCGGCGTCGATCTGGTACTACTTCCGCGAGACCGACTACCCGAACATCATGCGCATGTGGGAGATCGGCGACAACATGGCCAAAGCCGCCTCGCTGATGACCGATACCGAGATGAGCTCGCGCGTGCTCGGCTCGGCGTGGCCGCAGCATATGAACAAAGTGGTGGCCGAAACCGCCTACGCCAACATCGTGAAGGTGGGCATGCCGAAGTGGACGGATGCCGATCAGACGCTCGCCAAGGCGGTGCAGAAAGAGCTCGGCGTTGAAGAAAAGGGGCTGCCGACCGAGATACCCAAGTTAAACGGCCGCGTCGTCGTGCCGGACGGCGAAAAGCGCGGCGGCGGGTCAGACGATATCGGCGACATCAGCTGGAACGTGCCGACGCTGACGCTGAGATATCCGGCGAACATCGAGGCGGGGCCGGGACACAATTGGGCCAACGCCATTGCGATGGCGACGCCAATCGCGCACAAAGGTGTCACCGCGGCGGCAAAGGTCCAGGTGATGACCGTGCTCGATCTGCTGATGAAACCCGAGCTGGTCACTGAGGCGTGGGCCTACTTCCGTGACGTGCAGACGAAAGACAAGAAGTACACGCCGCTGATTCGCCCTGGAGACAAGCCGGCCATCTGGCTCAACCAGGACTCGATGGCGAAGTACCGCGATCAGATGAAGAAGTACTACTACGATCCCACGAAGTATCCGACGTATCTCGAACAGCTCGGGATCAAATACCCGACGGTGCGCGCTAAGACGAACTAAAGGCTGGGTGCACTGGGTGCGATAGGTGCGTTGATGTTGTTGCACGACGGGCAGTGCAAAGCGGAGATCGTGCGGCGCGTGAAAGCGCTCCGACCCGACTCGGCACCGCGCTGGGGCAAGATGTCGGTCAGTCAGATGTTGTGGCACGTCAACGAGGTGTTGGAAGATGCGCTGGGGCATAGAGCGATTTCGCCCGAGAAGGTGCCGCTTCCTCGGCCGCTGATGAAGTTCATCGTCATCAATCTGCCGTGGCCGAAGGGCGCGCCAACGCGCGAACGATGGATGCCCCAAAACGATCGCTACGATTTTTCAGCGGAGCACGTGCGGTGCCTGCGGCTCATCGAAGAGGTGACCGCGAAGCCGTTGGACTCGGCCTGGCCGGAGAGTCCGACGCTCGGGCCAATGAGTGGGAAAGATGTTGGCCGGCTGCAGGCAAAGCACCTCAACCATCACCTGACGCAGTTTGGCGTCTAGTTGGCGCGATACAATACGCCGCCTTGGAGGTCACTCGTATGAGATCGCTTTCTCACCTGTCGTTGATCATTTTTTCCGCTGCCGCCGTCCTCGGCGCGCAGGCGCCGGCGGCGCCGGCGGGCGGCCAGAAGCCGCCTGCCACGCCCCCCATGGTGCTCTCCACCCCCGCATTCCCCGATGGCGGCGTCATTCCGAATCGCCACACGCAGGTGCAACAGGCCGAGCGCGGCGTGTCGCCGCAACTGGTCTGGACCAATGCCCCGGCCGCGACGCAGAGCTTCGTGGTGCACATGCGCGATCCGGAAGTCGCGCGCAACCGCACGACAGACGACCAGGTGCACTGGCTCGTGTGGAATATCCCCGCAACGGAAAAAGGGTTACCCGAGGGCATGGCGGAAGGCGCACAGCTTCCGAACGGCATGCGCCAAATTAGCGCCAGCGGCGCCGTGTACCGCGGTCCCGGCGCACCTGCCAGTGGCCCGATGCACCACTACACGTTCGAGGTGTATGCCCTCGATACGAAGATCGACATGGCGCCGGGCGCCGACGCCTGGGAAACCCGGCGCAACCTCTTCAAGGCCATGGATGGCCACGTCGTCGGAAAAGCTGTGATGGTTGGAATGTTCAAGCGGCCGCAGTAATTACGACTCTGCCGGCAGCAGGGCGGCTCGCTCGTAGTACAGCGTCAAGCTTTCGACGTGGTCCTCCAGTCTGCGCATATGCGTCAGACGCAGCGTGGTGTCGTCCGGGTATTGCGCAATCTGGAAGGACTCGTCAGCGAGCTCGGCATCCTCGACGAGCAGCCGCTTCCGCTCCTTCTCCAGTTCCCGCGAGAGGGAAAAATCGAATCTCGAAATGCTTGGCATGCTCCCAGCATCGCGCCCTGGAGCTTCTGACGGTATCAGACCAGCCGTAAGTTGCTGTAGGGCATGGCCTACAGCCTGAGACAATTTGCGACAAACCCGCCCGTACCGGTGCCGTATAGTCGCTGTAATCAATAGTTTACTGGAACCAACGTTCGCTGCGGTTCCGCCAATTTTGTGAGAGGGGTGTCGGTATGGGTGCGATTCGCGCCGTGCGTCTGATGGTCTTGTCGCTCGTGGTGTCTGCCTGCTTCGTCACTCCCGCCATGGCTCAGGGTGTGGGCGCCATCGCCGGCACCGTCACCGACGCGTCCGGCGCGGTGCTGCCCGGGGCGACCGTCACGCTCACCAGTGCACAAGGCACCATCGGTGGAAATCAGGAGGCGCTGACCGATGAGCGCGGGGGGTATCAGTTCCTGCGACTCGTCCCGGGCACCTACAGCGTCAAAGCCGTGCTTCAGGGGTTCCGGCCCTTCACGCAGGCTGGCGTTGTTGTCAACTCGGACCAGACGGCACGCGCTGACGCACGCCTGGAAATCGGCACGATGGAAGAAGGCATCGTCGTCAGTGGCGAGGCCCCTTTGCTAGACACATCTTCGGCTTTGAAGCAGACGGTCCTCACGCAGGAAGTGCTCGAGTCGTTGCCCAACCGCATGGACGTGTGGTCGATCACGCGCGTGATTCCGAGCATCGTTGTCAGCAAGGTCGACGTCGGGGGATCCGAGTCGTTCCTGCAATCCGGAGTCACCGTGCGCGGGACTGACAACGAGGGCGGCTACTACATCGACGGCATGGACGTGTCGAGCCTCGACGGCGAGGGCGACGGCGCCACGATGTATCTCGATCCGTATGCGTTTGCCGAAAGCAATTTCCTTGCGGGGAACAACCCTGCCGAGTCGCCGCGCGGTGGGCTGGTCTTCAATATGGTGACCAAGACCGGCACCAACCAGTTTCACGGCGGTACGATGTTCAGCGGCGCGAGCCGCGGGATGGGCCGAGACAACTTCACCGATGCGGTAAGGGCCGATCTACTCGCGGGGCTGTCACCGGCGGTGCTGGCCGTCAGGCCCGACATCAAGCCGGGCGCCGACATCAACTACATCTGGGATACGGGCATGTGGCTTGCCGGTCCGATCAAACAGGACAAGTTGTGGTTCTCGACCACGTATCACTATCAGAAACTGCTTCAGTTCTTCGTTGGCAGCTACAACCCCGACGGCACGCAGACGCCCGACGATCACCACCTTTACACGACGAACAACAAAGTCGCGTGGCAGATCAATCAAACCAGCCAGTTTTCCTATTACTTCACGCTGCAGCGCAAGGTCAACGGGCATCGTCTCGGCGGGTCGTTTGCCGACTCGCGGGCGTCGAACAACAACAACAAGTACCCGACCGTGCATCAGGTGAAGTGGACGCATTCGCGCTCGTCGAGGCTCCTTTTCGACGCGGCCACCAGTCACTTCTTCGTCGACGATCGATTCTCGCGGCAGCCCGATGTACAGGATGGCGACATCGCGCGATTCGACTCGGTTACCAACACGGCGACGCTGGCGCTCGGCACCTACAGCAATAACCCGATGTACCGCGCCGTGGTCATCGGCAGCGTCAGCTACTTCACGACGACGCACGACATCAAAGCCGGCTACTCGATGAACTACGCGAAGCGGACCGGCAACGTGTATTCGACTTCCGGTATGCGAGCGGTCTATCGCAGTGGTGTGCCGGATTTGGTCAACACGTGGAACACGCCGGTGAGCTCGGTGACGCTGGATCGCGAACAGGGTCTCTACATCCAGGACAAGTGGCGGCCGACGCGCAAGCTGACGCTGAACATGGGCCTGCGATTCGAGACCAACTACGGCTGGATGCCGGAAACCTGCCAGCCGCAGACCGTGTTCATCGCGGCGCAGTGTTTCGCCGCCATCGACGGC
This sequence comes from Vicinamibacterales bacterium, assembly GCA_963782595.1. Classification (GTDB taxonomy): domain Bacteria; phylum Acidobacteriota; class Vicinamibacteria; order Vicinamibacterales; family JAMQPK01; genus JAMQPK01. The sequence goes on from CAWAKJ010000002.1 coordinate 829,290, forward strand.
GCGCCCGATTGGAAGGCGGTGAATCCACGGTTCTCCATCGTCTACGACCTGTTCGGCGACGGTTCGACGGCCTTGAAGTTTGCGGCCAATCGATATGTCGTGCCGGTCGGTGTGCAGGTGGTCGGCCGCATCAACCCGGTGCGCGACACCAGCGACAACCGTCAGTGGCTGCCGCAGAGCCGCTGCAGCGAAGCTGCCACGCTCGGGTGCGATCGCAACGGCGACCTCACTCCACAGTTGAACGAGCTCGGCCCCTCGTCGGGGTACAACCTGGGCACGTCGGCGCGCTACGCCGACGGGTACAGCTGGCCCAATGCCAACGAATACACGGTCGAGGTTCAGCGGCAGTTGCCCGGCAATCTCGTGGTCTCGGCCGGCTTCACGCGCCGCGAGAAGCGCCATCAGCTTGGCCAGCGCAACGTGGCAGTTCCGACGAACACGTATCAGCGGCTCACGGTCGTCGAGCGCAATAGCGGCGAGACGGTGACCGTCTTCAACCAGGATCCTGCGTTGCGCGGCCGGCTCGACACCGTGTGGGACAACGACCCCGAGATGGACAGCACGTACAACGGTGGAGACATCACGGTCAACAAGCGGCTCAGCAATCGCTGGATGCTCACAGGCGGCCTCAGTGTCGGCAAGAACGTCGGCTACGTCGGAGCGGCCGATCTCAACAACCCGAACTCCAAGGAATTCAGCCGCGGTGTTCAGGGGAACGACGTTCCCTACTCGCTCTCGATGTCGGGGCTGTACGAGCTGCCGTTCGGCATTTCATTCAGCGGCTCCTATCAGCATCAGCAGGGCTTCCCCGAGCTGACCACCGTGTCTGTCGGCAACAACACAGTGGCGCTGACGCAGGGCACGCAGGCTGTGAACGTCGCGCCGAGAGGGGACGTGCGGTTCCCGAAGCTGAACCAGCTCGACTTCAGCCTGCGCAAGGCGATTCGCTTCGGCAACAGGGTGCTTCAGCCGCGGCTGGATGTCTACAACGTGTCCAACAACGCGACGATTCGTACGTGGGTCACGCAGCTCGGCACCACGTATCATCGTCCCAGCGCCATCCAGCGCGGGACGCTCATCAAGGCGGGCTTCCACTACGATTTCTAGTGAAATTGGCCTGATTTGAGCCGTGCAGAGACAACCGTGAGGACCGCAGGGATGCGGTCCTCACGGCAAGTCATTGAAACATCTCGTTTTCCGGTTCTCGAACCGCGTTGCCCCTGGCGCGACAATTTGAGACAACGCAAAACCTGCGCCTTCCCTTATAGTCTTTATAATTCAATAGCTTAAGCGTTTATGGCACACTGATACCGCGGCTGACGACGTAAGAGACGTATGGCCGAACGGCCATCTCGACAGGAGAGACGTCGATGAAACCACGCGTCCCCTCGACTATTTTCGCCACTCTGGCCATCGTTTACCTGACGGCGTTACCCAACGCGCAGGCGCCCGCCACACCTCCGACAACACCGGCGCAGGTCGCGTTTGCCCGCGACATCAAACCGATCCTCGAAAAGAGCTGCGCAGGTTGTCACAGTGCCGACCTGAAGCTCGCGGAGCTCGATCTAAGTACGCGCGAGGCGGCGATGAAAGGCGGCGAACACGGAGCGGTAATCGTGCCCGGCAGTGCCGACAAGAGCAAGCTGTATCGGATGGTTGCCGGGCTGGACCAGCCGGTGATGCCGATGGAAGGCGACGCGCTGAAGCCAGTCGAAGTGGCGGCCATCAAGGCGTGGATCGACCAGGGCGCCAACTGGGAAACGGGCATCAGCTTCGCCAAGGACATTCAGCCGATCATGGAGCGGTCGTGCTGGAACTGCCACGGCGCCGCGATGCAGCTGTCGAAGCTGGATCTCCGCACGCGCGAAGGCGCGATTCGCGGCGGCGCGCACGGCCCGGCCATCACTCCTGGCAATGCCGATCAGAGCCGGTTGTTTCGCGCGGTCGCTCACCTCGACGCGATCAAGATGCCGATGCAGGGCGACAAGCTGAAGCCCGAAGAGGTCGCGGCGTTCAAAGCCTGGATCGATGCGGGCGCGCCATGGGACGCGTCTGCGGCGCCGACCGCGAAGCCCGCGTCGAACGCGATCGCCGCGCTCGAGAATATGGAGATGACGCCCGAGCAGCGCAACTACTGGGCGTTCAAGCTACCGGTCCAGAAGACGCCGCCTGTCGCGTCGAAAGCCGAGTTCTCACATCCGATCGATCGGTTCCTCGAAGCGACACGGGCTGAGAAAAAGCTGGTCGCGGCGCCGCGCGCCGACAAGCGCACGCTCATTCGCCGCGCTTACATGGACCTCATCGGCATGCCGCCGTCGCCGGCCGACGTCGAAGCGTTTGTTGCGGACCAGTCGTCCGACGCATGGGATCGGTTGATCACGAAGCTGCTCGCGTCGCCGCAATATGGCGAGCGCTGGGGCCGGCACTGGCTCGACGTGGCGCGCTATGCCGACTCGAACGGATTCGAGCAGGACTACGACCGGCCGAACGCGTGGCGGTATCGCGATTACGTCATCAACGCGTTCAATCAGGACAAACCCTACAACCAGTTCCTCAAGGAACAGATCGCGGGCGACGAGCTCGACTACGTCACGCACGAAACGCTCATCGCCACCGGCTTCCTTCGCGCGGGGCCGCGCGTGCTGTTCCGCGAAAAAGACAACCCTGAGCGCCGGTGGGATTACGTCGACGACTTGATTGCGACGCTCGGCCGCGGCGTGATGGGGATGACCGTCAACTGCGCGCGTTGCCACAACCACAAGTTCGACCCGATCGCCCAGAAGGACTACTACGCGCTCGCAGCGGCGGTGAACGGGTGGGTCGAGACAGATTGGCCGCTGGTGGGGTCGCGCGGCGAAGCGGAAACGTATCTACAAAAGAACAGGGAGATCGACGACAGGGTCGAGGCGGTCCGCGACAAGATCTCCGCGATCGAGAAGCCGTACCGCGATGAGCTGCGTGCGGCGTACATCAAGAAGGAATACCCCGAGAACGTCCAGCGCGCCGTGTTCAAGCCCGAAGCGGAACGCACGCCGGGCGAGCAGTTGCTCGCGACGCAGGTGCTCACCGGGGGCGGCGGCGGGAGCCCGGAGCAAATTGAGAAGATGATGAAGCCTGAGGAACGGGCTCAGAAGAAAGAGCTCACCTCGCAGATCGCGGTCATCGAAAAGCAGCGGCCGAGGGTGCCGCAGATGGCCGAGATCATTACGGACGGCGACTGGCGCTTCGCGCCGATGGGGCGTGGAGACGAGACGATCGGCTGTCCGAAATGCCGGCTCCCACCACCCGACCGGCCCAACGGCACGTACCTCCAGGAAGGCCCCGGCAAATATGAGCCGCCGCCGACGCATTTCCTGATTCGGGGCGATCCGGAAAGCCGGGGCTCGTTAATGAAGCCGGGCTTCCTCAGCGTGGCACTACACGGCGAGCACCCGACCGAGATCCCGCGTCCGGATGGCCGCACGTCGGGACGGCGGCTGGCGCTCGCAGAGTGGCTCGGCTCGAACGACAATCCGCTCACCGCGCGCGTGATCGTCAATCGTGTCTGGCACCACCACTTCGGCCGTGGCATCGTCGCCACGCTCGACAACTTCGGCAAGATGGGCGAGCAGCCGACGCATCCGGAGTTGCTCGACTATATGGCCGTCGAGTTCATGAAGCGGGGCTGGAGCATCAAGCAGCTCCATCGCTTCATGATGGCGTCCGAGGCCTACCAGATGGCGTCGGTGTTCGATCATGGCGGCGACGTGAAGACCGATCCCGAGAACCGGCTGCTCTGGCGGTATCGTCCGCAGCGCCTCGACGCAGAGACGATTCGCGATGCGATGCTCTCGGTCGCCGGCAACATCAACCTGACGATGGGCGGGCTGGCGTTCTTCCCGAACGTGCCGAAGGAGATTCTGGTGACCGAGCAGACCAAGGGGCGGTGGGATATCCAGCCTGATGGTCCGGCCACCTGGCGTCGCAGCATCTATATCTACCAGCGGCGCTCGCTTCCGTATCCGATGTTCGAAACGTTCGATCATCCGGACATGAACCTCACGGCCGGAGCCCGCAACGTGTCGACGGTGCCGACGCAGGCGCTGACGCTGCTCAACAATCCGTTTGTGTTGCGTGAGGCCGAGCTGCTGGCCGAGCGGATCACGAGCGAGACGGGCGACGCGGTGAAACAGATCGATCTCGGGTATCAATATGCGCTCGGAAGACCTGCGACCGATCTCGAGAAGAAGCTTGCGCTTGAGAAGGTGAAGGCCGGCTCCCTGGTTGATTTCACTCACGTTCTGTTGAACCTCAGCGAATTCCTTTACATGAGGTGACGCCGTGCACAACATGAAATATTTCTGGTCGCGTCGAGAATTCTTGTGGCGAGCGGGTGGCGGTATCAGCGGCGTCGCGCTGGCGCAGATGCTGAGCTCCCAGGGTCTGCTTGCGGCGGAGGTTAGCGACGCCTGTGCGGCCAAGCCGCTGGGGGACAATCCGTATGCCCTGAAGCCCCCGCACTTCAAGCCGCGCGCGAAGGCGGTGATCTCGCTCTTCATGAGCGGTGGTCCCAGCGCGGTCGATCTGTTCGACTACAAGGAAGGCCTCGTCAAGTATGCGGGGCAGCCGATCGACGACAAGATCCACGGCGACGTCATCGTCCGGCAGGGTTATCCCGGGCCGCTGATGCCGAGCCCGTTCAAGTTCAACCGTTTCGGACAGAGTGGAAAGCTGGTGTCGGAGGTGTTCCCGAACCTCGGGAAGCACGTCGACGACATCGCGTTCATTCACTCCGTGTTCGGCCGCTCGAACGATCACGTGCAGGCGCATTACGAGATGCAGTCGGGGCAAATCCGCGTGGGATTCCCGAGCGCCGGCTCCTGGATCACGTATGGCTTGGGCACCGAGAGCACCAGCCTGCCGGCGTTCGTCGTCATTGCCGACCCCAGGGGCGGACCGATTGGCGGTCCGACCAACTGGAGCGCGGGCTACATGCCGGCGGCGTTTCAGGGAACCCTGTTCCGCGCGACAGGCGATCCGATCGTCGATCTGAAGCCGGTGGCAGGAATGACGCCGGAAACGCAGCGCAATCGTCTGGATCTGCTGTCGAAGCTGAACGAGCTCGACATGGAGAAATTCCCGGGCGCCACGGATCTGTCGGCTCGGATCTCTTCGTACGAGCTCGCGTACCGCATGCAGGGCTGCGCACCGAAGGCCATCGATATCGGCAGCGAATCAGAACAGACCAAGAAGCTATATGGTCTGGACGATCCGATCACCGAGCCGTTCGGCAAGCAGTGCTTGCTCGCGCGCCGGCTGGTCGAGCACGGTGTGCGCTTCGTTCAGCTGTTCCAGGGCGGCATGGGCAATCAGAACACCGATACCTGGGACGCGCATTCGAACATCCTCTCGAATCACGGCCAGCACGCCAAGGAATCGGATTTGCCGATTGCCGGGTTGCTCACCGACCTCAAGGCGCGGGGCCTGCTCGAGGACACGCTGGTCATCTGGCACGGCGAGTTCGGCCGCATGCCGATTTCGCAGCGCGGTGTCGGCCGCGATCACAACCCGGGCGTCATGACGGTCTGGATGGCGGGCGCGGGCATCAAGGGCGGGCAGTCAATCGGCTCGAGCGATGAGTTCGGCTACAAGGCCGGCGAGCAGCCGGTTTCGTACCACGACCTGCACGCGACGATGCTGCATCTGCTCGGCCTGGATCACACGAAGCTCACGTATCTCTACAACGGCCGTAATATGCGGCTGACCGACGTCTATGGCACGTTGATCCCGCAAATCGTGGCGTAGCAGGTAATACCACTCAGAAAAAAAGGGCTGCCGTCCTTCGGGACGGCGGCCCTTTTTTTTCGGCCTGCCAGTTCAAATCCTATTTCGGAGTCTGCGTCTGCGTTCCCCGCGGTGGACCCGGATTGTCCGGATCCGGCTGTTGTGTCTGCGTCCCCCGCGGCGGGTCCGGGTTGTCGGGGTCCACATTGTTCACATCCTGCACGGCTAACGCGTAGCGGCGGCGTCGGCCTCCGCCTTCTTGCATGTCCTCTGGATATGGCCCGCCGGCCGGTACCGCTTTACCGGCGGCATCCAACTCCGCGTGCGTTGACTGCACGGGCCCCACCCCGGTGATCTGCAGGATGACCTCGCCGCTGCCCGCCACATCGTAGTAGGCGAACTTGGCAGGCAGATACATCAACCCGCCTTCGCGAACGGCCATCAATCGATCCTGCCTGAACACTTCGCCCTTGCCGACCCACCAGGTGCCTTTGAGCACGGTGACGATTTGATCCTGGTCGTTATAGTGCGGCCGGTTTTTCGTGTTCGGTCGAAGGTGCACGCGGTTGAGATACAGACCCGGTTGAGCGGGGTCCCCATATACCCTGCTCGTTCCCGTCGGGGTCTGCTCAATCTGCACAACGAGACGCGAGGAATCGACGAGGGGACCGGCCTGCGGCTTGGGCTGCGGGGTCTGCGCAAACACGGCGACGGTGACGCTGCTCAACCAGATCGCGACGAACACATGGCGTTTCATGGTCTCACCTCGCTTGCGGAATGCCTGATTATCACACAACCAGCCCCCTACGCCCCAGGGATTAGGGACCTGGGAATCCTAGGGAATCCTGCCATGGAGGAGAGCCAAAACGGGGACGATCTTCTGCGTCGCCTTTCGGACGTCTCCCTGCGAATCAACCAGCGAGAACTCCCCCTGAACCAGATCGAACACGGCGATATCGGCCGGGCTTCCAGGCTTGAGGGAGCCCATTTCTTCCTGCTTGGTGATGGCTCGCGCAGGAGCGATGGTCGTCAGCTCCACAACTTTCTCGAGAGGGATCCCCAGCAAGAGCATCTTCGTCATCGTGGTGGGCAGGTCGAAGACCGGCCCAAGCACACTGTACGCATGGATGTCGCTGCTGATCGACGTCGGCGGAAAATCCTCCTTCAGCGCGGCTTCAGCGGCAGCGAACGAGAAACTGCCGCTGCCATGGCCGACATCAAAAAGAACTCCGCGCTTTGCGGCGCGTTGAATGTAACTGGACACTCGACCGTCGGTGCCGATGACGCCTCCTGTGCCGCCTCGCCGGAATGCGTGAGTCACGATATCGCCGGACCTGGCAAGGTCGAGGATCTGTTCCATGGGCGAATGGGGACTGCCCACATGGATCATGACCGGTTTGCCGATCTGGTCCGCCACGGTGCGCGCCGCACGCACCGCGTCCAGGTCGTTGGGACCGGAATAGTTCTCACTGCAGCGGACTTTGATTCCGACGATCACGTCAGCGTGTGCTTTCGCGACCCGGAGCGCCGAAGGCACATCGATCATTCGCGTGTCGACCAGTTCGCCCGGCTGGCCGATCAGGCCCACACGCGAGATGTTGAGGAACGCAAGGATTCGGGTACGGGACCGCTCGATGACCAGCCGGCGGAAGCCCTCGAAACTATCGGAACCGGAAGTCCCCGCGTCGATCGCGGTCGTGACGCCGCGCGCGATGCAGTACTGATCCAGATCCAGCCCCCAATGCGAAATGCCCGCAAATCCGTGAGTGTGGAGATCGACCAGTCCCGGCGTCACGAGCTGACCGGTAACCGGCACTGTCCGGTCGGCCTCGCGCGCGTCAATGTCTTTGGCGATGGCAGCGATCCTGCCACCTGTGATCGCCACGTCGGCGACGGCATTGAAGGATTGGGAGGGGTCGATGACCCTCCCTCCTTTCAGCAGCAATTCGTATTTTCTAGCCGGGGTTTGAGCCCGTGCGCCGGGCCATGTGCCGACAAGAAACGGGAGCGCACCTGCACCCAGGATGCGTACGATCTCTCGTCTTGTGATGACCATTGCCTGCTCCCTCTTTTGGGGTCAGCTTAACGATCGGCTCCGTATGACCGCGGCCAGATAGGTCAGCGGATCCGACTGCTGTTCTGCGACTTCTTTCAACTGTTCGAAATCGCCGGCCTTCTCGCACAACTGCAGCAATGTGGGACAGGTGAGCTGCTCCGGCGCCGCATCAGTCAGATATCGCCTGAACGCCCGAATCGCGTCGTCGTGTCTGCCGAGCCGGCTGAGCAGCTCCACCAGCACTTCTGCCGGGCGGCTCCCTTCGCGGTCGAGATCGGAGTCAGCCGCCTTCGCTTCGAAATGCGTCACCGCTCGGCCGACATCTTCGCCGGCGAGCGCGCGCAGATAGATGCCGCGATCCTCGTACCCGCGATCGAACGGCGGATCGTCACCGTATTGGAACATCGGACTCAAGTGGCATCCGTAGTCCGCGATTTCCACGGCTTGTGTCAGCGCCGGTTTGTCATCGAGCTCGCCGCAGAACCTGAGAAGCGCGACCAGGTGAGAACTGTCTGTGTACTGTGCATGGTTCTCGAAAAGCCAGTCGCGGCCGGCGATTAGCACGGGAATCGAATCGCTCTCTGGCGGCGTGCCTTCCACAGCGGAGATCGCCCGCTTCAGGTTCTCGACGATCTCGGCGTGGAGCGTGCCGATGACGAGACGCAGCGATTCCTCACGTCCATTCTGCTGCGGATAGGCACCGAACATCGTGACGGCTCGACACATGCCGTAGTGCTTGAGGATCAGCGCGAACCCTTTTCGCGGGTGCGCACCTTCCTGAAAGGCAATCTGAATGATCGCGCTGAGGCGCTCGAGCGACGCCGGCGACTCCGCCTCATCGGCCTCGAATGCATCCAGCGCCTCGACGATCGGTTTGGTATCTCCGACGGCACGAAAGTAGGGCCAGGCGTCCGGGATGTTTCCGTCGTTCAGAAACAGCCGCCCCACTTCGCGAGCGGCTTCGACATAGGCGTCCTGATACCGCTGCTGCAGATCGTTTGGCACTTCGCTGATGGACGGGTTCGACGTCAGCGGGAGCCCGAGCTCGAGGCGCGCCCGCATCAAACACGCGTTGAACACACTGCCGTATTGCTTGTCCTGCGTGAACTGTTGAACGAGCTGCTCGAACGCGCGATCCTGATTGGCGCTCCCCACCGCGGCGTCTATCCAATGGAAGCGGCTTGTGTCGATATGGGACTCTCCGGGCATGGCCATAGCTTACGCTCGTCAGGAGCGCACATTTTTGAAACTTCAAAACCTTGGATCGACGTGACGCTATCCCATTGAAATTACGCTGGATTACGGCTCCGGTCCGACCTATATTCTTCTTCTACAGACCATATGTTTTTGGCCGCTACGACCACCGGCCGCGGGGCGTTTACGAAGTCGCTCTGCGCACGTGCGTCGCGTTATCAATCCGACAAGGAGAAGAGCGATGACAGGTATACGCCCACTGCTGCGCGTTGTCTCGACACTCGCCGTGTTTGGGATGTTGTTCGCGCCAGCTCACGCCGCCGCGCAAGTTGCGGTCGGAACACTCCTCGGTAACGTCACGGATGAGAGCGGGGGCGCCATCCCCGGTGCCACCATCACCGCGACGGAAGTTCGCACTAATATCAGTCGCACGACCGTTTCCAATGCTGCCGGCGCTTACACATTCAACAACACGCCGCCCGGCACTTATCGAGTCGAAGGAGAGCTCGTCGGGTTCAAGAAGTTCACCCGCGAGAACGTCGAGGTCAGCGTCAACACCACCATCCGCGTCGAGATCTCGCTGGCGGTCGGCACCCTCGAAGAATCGGTCATCGTCACCGGCGAAGCGCCGATGCTGCAGACCGATCGCACCGACACCGGCCGCATCATCGAGAGCGCACAGATCACGCAGATGCCGCTGGGGTTCAACCGGAACTTCCAGGCGCTGCTCATCACCGTGCCGGGCGCGTCCCGTCCGTTCCGCCCGCACTCCGAGTTCTACAACTCGCAGGAAAGTCTTTCGAGCAACGTCAATGGCCAGTCGCGGCAGGTCAACAACGTGCAGCTCGAAGGCGCTGACAACAGCGACAACGGCGGCAGCCTTGCTTTCTACATTCCGTCGGCCGAGGCGATCGAGAGCGTCTCGGTCGCGACCAGCAACTACGACGCCGAGTTCGGACGCGCCGGCGGCGCCGTGACCAACGTCACGATCAAGTCCGGAACGAACACGTTCTCCGGATCGGGCTTCGCCTTCGGCAACACCGAGGCGACGATGGCGCGCAATCCGTTCACGACGCTGGCGCCGGCCGATTCCAAGTACGTGCAGGCGGGCTTCACGTTCGGCGGACCGCTCAAGCGCGGCAAGCTCTTCTTCTTCGGCGATTTCGTCCGGACGGCCGACGACAGCGGCCGTCTCATCCAGGGGCACGTGCCGGAAGCTCCATTCCGCAATGGCGACTTCAGCGCGGCACCGACGCGCATTTACGACCCGGCAACCGGCAACGCGGACGGCAGCGGCCGGACACAGTTCGCGAGCAACCAGATTCCGCTGAGTCGCATCAGCCCGATCGCGAAGCGTTTGATCGACGCGATCCCGATGCCGAATGTCCCCGGGGCCGCGATTGGTGCGGCGATCAACTACGAAAAGAATTACGTCAGGGAGCGGCGAACGAATCAGGGGGACATTAAAATCACGTATCAGGTCGGGCAGAACGATCTGGTGTCGGTACGCTACAGCGGACAGAACGCCAGAACGATGGATCCTGCCATCTTCGGCATCTACGGCGGCCTCAAGCCGTTTGCCGGCAGCGGCACCAATCCGACGCAGAGTGTCGGCGGGACCTACAACCGCGTCTGGTCGGCGACGATGGTGCAGGAGATTCGTTTCGGACGCACGCATCATCACAACGAGGCGATTGGCGAGGACTACCTGCTGAAGACGTCCAACGAGTTTGGCATCAAGGGCGTGAACCTCAACGACTTCTCCAGCGGCATTTCGACGATCAACGTCGGGGGCTACCACGAATACCTGATCGGGTTCGAAACGTCGCTGCCGTGGGATCGCGAGGAGAGCACCTGGACGGTATCGACGACGGCGACAAAGATGTGGGGCAACCACACGCTAAAGGTCGGCGGTGACTTGCGTTCGAACCGGCACCTGCTCGACCAGACGCCCCATCCGCGCGGTTCCTTCCAGTACCGCGGTGCGCAGACCGCGGCGTCGACCGACAACGCGGCCGTGAACGGCTACGCCAACTCGCTCGCCTCATTCTTGCTGGACGTGCCGAATTTCATCGAACGCGGGCTTATATGCCCTCCGCAAGGGGATTGCCAGTCATCGGACACGATCCATCGCGGAGGCACGCACAAGGTAGTCAACACGTTTGTGCACGACAAGTGGCAGCTGCGGCCGGACATCACGCTCGATTTGGGTCTTCGGCACGAACTGTACTTCCCGCTCGTTGGCTACACGCCCGTCGGTGGGCAAGCCACGTATGACCCCGACACGAACACGATTCGCGTGGCGGGCTATGGCGATGTCTCCCAGAACCTTGGCGTAAAGACCTATTGGAAGAACTTCAATCCCCGCACCGGTATATCCTGGCGCTTCAACGAGGCCAATGTGTTCCGTGCCGGGTACGGCGTGAGCGCTTTGGGACTGCCGAGCTCCTGGGGCCAGTCCTACCCGATCCGACAGGTTCAGCAGTTCACCCCGGTCAACAGCTTTGCGCCGACGACCACGAATCTGGCGACCGGTCTGCCGGCCGCGGCTTTCGTTCCGATTCCAGCCACCGGAGTTCTTGATGCGTCGCCGCTGCGTGCCGAAAGCCTGGACGTGATAGACCCGAACAGGACCGAGGGCACGCTGCACTCGTTCAACGTCGCGTATCAGCGCACCTTGCCCGGCGGGTTTACGGCGGAGGTTGCGTATGTCGGCAACCGCGGCCACGACATCCTTTCCGCCTACAACATGAACGCCGGGATTGTGATCGGGGCTGACAACGCCGGCCGGCCTCTGTTCACGAAGTATGGCAGAACGGCGGACACGTCGAATCCGGTGCCTACGAGGTCCGAGTACAACTCGATGCAGGTGAAGATCGACCGCCGCATGCGGAATGGTCTGTCGCTCACCAACTCCTACACTTTGGGACGGGCGTACAGCTTCGCAAACGGAGACGGAGGAGGGACAATCTCCACGCCAGCGGATTGGGAGCGGGGCTACCAGCGGACCACGTTTGATTCCACGCATAGCTTCGTCAGCAGCTTCGTCTACATGCTGCCGTGGGGGCCGGACGGCAAATGGGTGAAGGACGGCGTCATCGGCAAAGCCCTCGGCGACTGGCAGGTCACCGGCGTGGTTTCGGCCATCTCTGGAACACCTATCGACTTCACCGCCAGCGCGACGGCGTTGCGCGCGCCTGGCAACACGAATACGCCGAACGTCTCAGGAACGCCAGAAGTGCTCGGCGGCATCGGGTCGAGCGAACTGTGGTTCGACACGTCGGTGTTTTCTGCGCCAGTCGGAACCGCATGGGGGAATGTCGAGAGGCGCGGTCTCCTGACCGGGCCCGCGTATTACAACCTCGACGCGTCAATCGTGAAAGTCATCAGGGCGGGAACGAAGCGCGCCGAGATTCGCGCCGACTTCTTCAACGCGCTCAACATTCCGCACTACGCCAATCCGAACGGCACGCTGGGCAATGCCAACTTCGGTCGCATCACCGGCATCCTTGCGCAGACGGAACGGACGATTCGCTTCGGCGCACGCTTCCTGTTTTAAGAGACGCAAGGGCGGGTCACCGCGCGGTGACCCGCCCTTCAAGCACCTCGGCGGGGTGCGTTCCATCCCGATCAATCTTCATAATTTCTTCTCGCGCGTGCGCCGGTCCGTTGCGTTATGCTCGTCCCATTTCCAGGGAGGGCTCGTGAGGACTCCTCACCTTCGATGGGTTCGTTCGATCATCGGCGTTGGGTTCGCCACGCTCTATGTCAGCATCGTCGCGGGGATGCCTGTCCCGTTGCCCGCACAGGTGCCGGCGGGGGCCGTGGCCGCCAGGAGGACAGTGGATTTCCAGCGCGAGATCCGTCCGATCCTGTCGGAGAACTGCTTTGCCTGCCATGGGCCGGACCAGTCCACTCGAAAGGTCAATCTTCGCCTGGACGTTCACGAGGATGCGCTGGCCGCAAGGCGAAACGGCGCTGCGGTCGTCCCGGGAAGGCCCGAGCAGAGCCTGCTCTACCAGAGGATCACAGAAGAGAACTCTGCCAGGCGGATGCCGCCGCTTTCGACGCACAAGACACTGACCGACGCCGAGAAAGAAGCCATCAGACTCTGGATCGAGCAAGGCGCCGGGTGGAACCAGCACTGGGCATTCGTGGCGCCAGTACGTCCATCGGTCCCGCTCGTCAGGGATCAGAGTTGGGCTCGCACGCCAATCGATCGATTCGTTCTCGCGAAGGTCGAAGAGGCCGGCCTCGCGCCGAATCCCGAGGCCGACAAACGCGCGCTTATCCGTCGCATCTCGCTCGACCTGACGGGGCTGCCGCCCGAGCCCGATGATGTTGCCGCGTTCGTTGCAGATACGTCGCCCGACGCGTACGCGAAGGTTGTGGCCCGGCTGCTCACGTCGCCGCACTACGGCGAGCACCGCGCGAGATACTGGCTCGACGCGGCGCGGTATGGCGATACGAACGGCCTCCACTACGACAACTATCGCGGCGGCATCTGGCCGTATCGCGACTGGGTCGTCAGGGCCTTCAACAGCAACATGCCGTTCGATCGATTTGCCGTCAATCAGCTCGCCGGCGATCTGCTGCCCAATCCCACGCTCGACGATCTCATCGCGACGGGGTTCGTCCGGAACAACAATACGACCAACGAGAACGGTGTGATTGAAGAAGAGGTTCGGTTTCAGTACATCAAGGACCGGGCCGACACGACTGGCACGGTGTTCCTCGGGTTGACCGTTGCATGTGCCACGTGCCACGACCATAAGTTCGATCCGATTTCGCAGAGGGATCACTACGCGCTCGAGGCCTTCTTCAACAACACCACCGAGCGCGTGATGGACAACAACCGGCCCGACCCCCCGCCAGTCGTGACCGTGCCCGACGATCGCGACCGCGCCCGCTGGCTTGAGCTCGAAGGGCTCCGAAAATCGCTGAGGTCACGCATGAGCGCTGCCCACGCGGCGCCCAACGCGCGGTTCGACACATGGCTGGCATCGCGCGAGCGTCAGAACGTGAGCGACCCCCTCATCGATTCGGAAGTGTTCGCCGTCTCCGCAGCGCCTTCGACGTGGCTCAGGCCAGGCGTAGCTATCCGCGTTCGGCGGAACGGTGTTGAAACGATACTGCCGCTCGAAGCCGCGGTGACTGCAGAAGATGCCTCTCCCTGGACCGGGCTGCCGGCATTGAAGTTCGATGGACGTTCTTCCCTGAAATTGACGGCCATCGATCTGACGGGGGAGGACCCGTTCTCGATGACGACGTGGGTCTACCTTCCGAAGATTGCCCTTCACCCGGGGCAGACGGGGGGTGCACTCGCGCTGATGATTGCGGGCCAGTTGAGCGCCGGTGATGCGGCGGCGACGCCGCCGGTGCCATCCACAGGCTGGACATTCGAAATAGACGAGGGTGTGCCACGGCTGAGACTGCTGGACAGTGACGGCAAGGTCATCCGCGCGCAGGCGCCGTACAACAAGCCGATGAAGGCCGGTACGTGGAATCACCTGACCTTCACCTATGACGGAAGCAGAACGGAGAACGGCTACGCGTTCTATCTGAACGGCGCGAGGATGCCGATCGAGCGTGGCGCGTATGGCGGTCAGGATTCGACGATCGCGCCCGAGCTGAAGAGCAGCGTGAAAAACAGCGAGCCGGTTTCGCTGGGAGCGGCTGCGAGCGGTGAGAAGGGCATCGATGGGTCCGTGGGCGACTTCCGGGTGTTCAACCGCGTCATCAGCGAGGAGGAGGCGCGGCTGATTGCGTCGTGGTCTGCCGTTGCGGTTGCGGCGACGAAGAGTGCCGCAGGATTGTCGGCGGGTGAGAAGGATGCGTTGAAACTCTACTATCTGGCAAACCGCGATGCGGGCTATCAGAAGCTGTCGGCCGATTTCAGGCGCGTCAGCATGGAGCATCGCGAGATCGAGCTGCGCTCGAACACCGCGATGGTGCTAGAGGAACGCGGTGATTCGAAGGCAACGGCCCCGCTGCTGTTTCGCGGCATGTACGATCAGCCTCGCGAGCTCGTGGAAGCGGCCACGCCGTCGTTTTTGCCGCCGATGGTGGCCACGCTGCCGCGAAACCGGCTTGGGCTGGCTCGTTGGGTGGTCGATCGCCGCAACCCGCTGTTCGCACGCGTCACCGTCAACCGCTTCTGGCAGGAGTTGTTCGGCGCGGGGATCGTAGAGTCGGCCGACGATTTTGGTGTGCAGGCGCTGACGCCTTCGCATCCCGAACTGCTCGACTGGCTGGCAGTGGAGTTTCGGGAGTCCGGCTGGGACGTGAAGAAGCTGCTTACGCTGATTGTGACGTCCTCTGCCTACCGCCAGTCCGCTGTGTTGTCGCCGGAGAAGCTCAGCAAGGATCCCGGGAATCGTCTGCTGGCGCGCGGGCCACGGTTCCGACTCGACGGAGAAGTCGTACGCGATTCGGCGCTCGCGGCGAGCGGCCTTCTGGTGAGAAAGCTTGGCGGCCCTCCGGTGAAGCCCTATCAGCCCGACGGCGTGTGGGAAGGCACTTCAATGGTGGCGAGCAACACGAGAAACTACAAGCCGGACACAGGCGAGTCGCTGTACCGCCGCAGCCTCTACACGTTGTGGAAGCGACAAGCCCCGCCCGCATCGATGGACATTTTCGACGGCCCGACGCGCGAGGTGTGTGTCGTCAGGCGCGAGCGGACGAACACGCCCATGCAGGCGCTGGTGACGATGAACGATCCGCAGTTTGTCGAAGCGGCGCGCGCGCTTGCCGAGCGCGCGATGCGGTCGACGAGCGACCCGATCGACTTCATGACGGTTCGTGTGCTGGCGCGCACGTTTACGGCCGCCGAGCGCACAATCGCGCAAAGCGCGTACGAGGACTTCGCCGCCCACTACAGTGCAGATCCGGCGGCGGCGGCGAAACTGCTTGCCGTCGGCGCATCGGCGGTGGATCCGAGTCTTCCGGCGCCGGCGCTCGCCGCGCTGACGATGGTGGCCAATCAGATTTTCAGTCTCGATGAGGCATTGAATAAATGAATCCTTACAAAGAGGCTGTCATCTGCGAGACGCGTCGGCAGTTTTTCTCGCGCACCTCGAGAGGCCTGGGGGTGGCTGCGCTGGCGACGATGTTCGGCTTCAAGGATGCGGTGAAGGCAACCGGTCTGCCGAATCTTCCTCATTTCGCGCCCAAAGCGAAGCGGGCCGTCTACATGCACATGCTGGGTGGACCGCCCCAGCAGGATCTGTTCGACTACAAGCCCGGCTTGAAGGATTGGTACGACAAAGATCTGCCGGATTCGATCCGCCAGGGACAGCGGCTGACGACGATGTCGTCCGGCCAGGCGAGATTTCCCGTTGCGCCGTCGGTCTACAACTTCTCGCAGCACGGTCAAAGCGGTGCCTGGGTCTCGGAACTGCTCCCGCACACCGCGAAGATGGTAGACGAGATCGCGATCGTGAAATCACTCCACACGGAGCAGATCAACCACGAGCCTGCGATTACGTACATCCAGACCGGGTCGATGATTGGCGGAAGACCCTGCATCGGATCGTGGCTGGCCTACGGTCTGGGCAACATGTCCGAGGACCTGCCGACGTTCGTCGTCATGAACGCGGTGCGCAGCAACACGCGGACGCCGATTCAGGCGATGTCCGCCCGAATGTGGAGCGCGGGGTTTCTTCCGGCGAAATATTCAGGTGTCTCGCTGAGGGCAGGCGCCGAGCCGGTGCTGTTCATCAATAATCCCGAAGGCGTGTCGCCGGCCGTCCGACGTCGAATGCTGGATGGGTTAAGCGAGCTCAACGAGATTCAGCACCAGACCGTCGGCGACCCGGAAACGCTGACGCGCATTGCGCAGTACGAGATGGCCTATCGCATGCAGACGTCCGTACCCGAGCTGACCGATCTCTCGAGCGAGCCTGCGGGCGTATACGAACTCTACGGCGAAGACGCGCGCAGGGCCGGGAGCTTCGCTCAGTGCTGCCTGACGGCGCGCCGGCTGCTCGAGCGCGGCACGCGATTCGTCCAGATCTGGCTGAATGGCTGGGACGTCCATTCGAACGTGACCGGACATCTGCCGAGCCAATGCCAGGACGTGGATCAGGCGTGCTATGGCTTCCTTCAGGATCTGAAGCAGCGCGGGATGCTGGATGACACACTCATCGTCTGGGGCGGCGAATTCGGCCGAACCGTGTACTCACAGGGGAGGCTGACGCCGACCAACTACGGCCGAGATCACCATCCGCGGTGTTTTACGATGTGGATGGCGGGCGCGGGCGTGAAGCCAGGCGTCGTCTACGGTGAAACCGACGATTTCTCCTACAACATCGTCAGAGATCCCGTTCACGTGAGAGATTTCCAGGCGACCATTCTGAATCAGTTCGGCATCGACCACGACCGATTCTCGGTGAAGTATCAAGGGCTCGACGTCAAGCTTACAGGCGTCGAGAAAGCCCAGGTCGTGAAAGGGATCCTTCTCTAGAACTAGAATCTAGAAACTGGAATCTAGAAACTAATCTCGGTGGGCGGTTGGGTTGACGTGGCTGCGGCGCGAAGCCGTGCGCAGGCGGCCGACACGTCCCGCCTGACCGCGCGAGAAGCCTCCGGGAATCGAGCGAGGTTGACCGAGCGACGTCAGGGACCTCGCGTCGGGCGGTCGCCGTCGGGCCTCGCAGCGCGCGTCCGGCCCCGAAGCTTCGGATTCGCGTCGCAGCGGCGTCAACCCAACCGCGCACCGCGATTAGAATCTAGAATCTAGAATCTAGACTTGCGAATCCCTCTGTTCGGAGGTCCGTATGAATCGAAAGAAATTTCTCCACACTGTTGCGGCCGGGGCGGTTGGAACGCTGGCCGGCGGAGCCCCTGCTCGAGGCGCTCAGACATCCACCTCGGCTGGCTCGGGAAAGGTGACGGGCGACGGGCTGAAAGGTTCGACGAGAGCGGTTGTCGACTTCATCACCAGCGGGAAGTTCGAGAGCTTTCCACCAGACGTCATCGCGCAAGCCAAGCGATGCCTCATCGACGGATTCGCCGTCATTCTGGCAGGATCGGAGACCAGAGGCAGCGCGATCGTCCGGCAATACGTCCGGTCCGTCTCGAACGATGTCCGCGGCGCGTCGATTTTCGGACCAGAGCGAATGGCAGGCCCGCCGCATTACGCGGCGCTGGCGAACGGCGCATCCGGGCACGCCATGGATTTCGACGACACGCAACTGTCGACGACGCCTGATCGCACGTACGGATTACTTACCCATCCTACGGTCCCGGCCCTGGCATCGACGCTTGCCGTCGCGGAGCAGCAGCAGGCGAGCGGGGCGGCGTTTCTCGAGGCGTTCCTGACGGGCTTCGAGGTCGAGTGCAAGGTCGCGGAGGCCATTGATCCCGATCACTACCGGCGCGGGTTCCACAGTACCGCGACGGCAGGGACGTTTGCCGGGGCTGCCGCCACGGCCCGATTGCTCAAGCTCGATGCCGCCCGTACCGCGCATGCCATTGGCATTGCTGCGAGTCTGGCGGCCGGCCTGCGCGTGAATTTCGGCTCGATGACCAAGCCGCTCCATGCCGGACGCGCTGCGGAGAATGGCATTACCGCAGCGTTACTGGCTTCCAACGGCTTTACGGCGGGTGAGGATGGCCTCGACGGACGCTGGGGATATTTTCAGGTGTTGGGCAGTGGCGCCGAGCCTCATCGGTTGATTGGAGCGCTCGGCCGGCCGCACTCGATTGTAAATCCAGGCGTGTCGGTGAAGCCGTACCCGTGCGGAAGCCTCAGCCATCCCAGCATGGACGCCATGCTGAAGCTTGTGTCCGATCACAATATTCAGCCAGGCCAGATCAAGGCGATCCGGCTGAAAGCGGGGTCGAACATCCTCGAACCCCTGCGGTACCAGACGGCGAAGACCGAGCTCGAAGCGAAGTTCTGCGTGCCGTTTCTGCTCGGTGTGATCGCCCTGAAACGAAAAGCCGGCATTCAGGAATTCACCGACGAGTTCGTGTCGAGTGCGCCAATCCAGCAGATGATGACGAAGGTCTCCACGTCCTTCGATCCGAAGATCGAAGCCATGGGCTTCGACAGGATTCGCAGCATTGTGGAGGTGGACCTCCTCGACGGACGGATGCTGACGCAGCCTTCCGATGAGCGGTACCGGGGATCGCCGGCGTGGCCGTTCACGATGGCCGAGCTTCGGGAGCGTTTCGCTGACTGTGCTTCACCGCTGCTGTCGAAGGATCGCATCCAGCGGGCGCTCGACCAGATTGAGACGGTGGAGAAGATCAAGGACATCCGCGAACTGACGCGGACGCTGACGGGGTGATGCGGAAGTCTGTAGCCCGTAGCCTGTAGTCCGTAGCGACGACAAGGGCGAGCCGTCTCCCGGCTCGCCCTTGTCGTCGGTCCGTCCTAGAAATCGAACCGCAGCGTAAGCCCCACATTTCTCGGATTGGTCGTCGTCGTGTACCTGCCCGTGTCGGGTGAGGTATTGACGCCGCTTGCGCCGAAGAGATAGTCGGCGTTCAGTGCGATGAATTCCACTTGGTTGAACAGGTTGTACACCTGGAGCTGCAGGCGGAGGTTCGTGCGTCCTCCGATTCTGAAGCGGCGCCCCAGCGTGAAGTCCCAGTTGGAATACCCTGGATGACGCAGCACGCCGACTGGGGCGTTGCCGAGGTTACCAACGTTACCGTTCGGCAGCGGCCGGCGGAACGCCGCCGGGTTGAAGTGCATCTGATCCTCTTCCGCAAGATTCGGATCGCGGTTCACCTGGAAGAGTGGCTCGCCCGTCAACTCGCAGCGCGAGTTCGTGTTGTTCAAGTCTGCGATCGTCGTTCCCGCTCTGAAGACGCCGCTCAACGACGGGTCGATGTTAGCGACGCCGCCGAGTGTGGTGCCACAGATCGGGTCGAGCGCATAGCCTGACGAGAAGCTCGTCACACCCGACGCTTCCCAGTCGCTGAGGAGGTACTTGAGGACAGGGAGATTCAGCGTCGGAATTTCATAGCTGTAGTGCAGGACCAGCATATGGCGCCGGTCTGCTCGAGTAATTCCCGTGATGTTGGTGAGCTGCGCCGTCGTCACCGTTGGCGGTCCATAGTAGTGGTCACGAAGGCCTTGCTCGCCGTACAGTTCCTCCGTCAACCAGTCATAACCCTGGATGCCTTCAGACTTCGAGAGGGTATACGCCAGGCCCATCTGCATCCCGCGGCTGTACCGGCGCTGCACGCTCAATTGCAGTGCGTTGTAGTTGAGCGTGTCCTCGCCCGTCATCAGATACCGGACGTTGCCAATGCCAGGGTAATCGCGCCGGATCGGGTTGACGGTAATCGGTTCGCCGTTGAACAGATTCTTCGGATCGGCGTAGGCGTTGGGTGCGATGTTGTTCGAATCCTTCAGGCGCCAGAAGTTGCGTCCGAAGTTGCCGACCCACGCGATTTCGGCGGTGGTGCTGAAGCCGATATCGCGCTGGAACGCGATGTTCCCCTGATAGTAGGTCTCGGGCCGCAGCTCGCCGGCCGACACCTGTTGTCCGTGCGTGACCAGCGGGAAGCCCTCGGGCAGACCGGTCTGCTGAGGCGTCTCCGCGAATTGCGTGCCCGCCTTGCCGAGCGCCGCCACATCGTCGATCGACGCGGCTCGGATGATCTTGTCCTGTGTAATCAGCGCGCCGCCGTCGAATGCGTACTGACCCTGATTGAGGAAGTTGTAGAAGATGCCGCCCGCCGCACGGAGGGCGGTCTTGCCGTCGCCGGTCAAATCCCACGCGAACCCGACGCGCGGACCATAGGAGAAGTAGGGCATGTCGTAGTACCACCCTGCCTTCTTTCCGGGGAGCCCTCCTGTGAATATGCCGTTGCTGGTGCTGCCCGAGCCAGGAACCGTTGTGCCCTGGTAGGCATACGCGACGACTTCTCCAGTCAGGGGATTCTTCGCTCGCCGGTTCGCCGCCGCGCACGCCTGCGTTCCGCTAACGCCGGTCGTACAATACGGCTCGTAGAACACGGGCGCCTGTCTGGGATTGAACAGTGTCGGATCGAACGCGGAGTTCATCTCTCTCACTTCGTAGATCGCGCCGTGATGCGCGACGCGGAGACCGTAGTCCAGAGTCAGCGTGGGCGAGATGCGCCAGCTGTCCTGCGCGTAGAAATCCGTCTGCCAGTGCCGCCGCTCGCGATCGACGCGATTGGTCCGCTCTTCATACCGCGTGAAGTAGCCGAGCAGTGCGTTCGCATAGCCGTTGCCCGTGCTGAGCGGATTGTCGCCGCTGTGCCCGAAGTCGTACACCCCGGCATAGGTTGCCGACCCGGGTTCCGTCTTGCTGTTGCGTTCGGTCACGATCCCGAACTTCATGTTGTGGCGGCCCTTGGTCCACGACAGGTCGTTCTGGAACATGTAGCGATAGTTCTCGTTCCAGGTCGGCCCTGGCCGCGTGTTGCCGGCCCATGGACGCCATCGCGCCATATTGGCGCGATTGCCGCCAAGGAAGAGGATGTCGGGCATGTAGGGGTATTCGTCGACGTTGATGCGACTCAGCTTCGGATCGCCATAGGCACCAAATGGCTCGAGCCGCGGCGGATCGAACGGGAAGTTCGAACGGTAGTACGAGGTGTAATCCTCCATGTCGAGGGTTCCGGTGCCGACCCGGAAACCATAATGGTTGTGCGAGAAGCCCCCTGACATCTCGTTCACCATCGAGCTACTGAGCACTTTATTGTACGAACCGCTCACAAAGTCGCCGGGGAAGACGTTATTGTGGGAGCCGACGCCAGGCGCCACACGGTTGTACGTGATGCTGTCGTCGCGGTCGAGGATCGATCTGAAACTGACCCGCTGAGTCGGGCTCAGTACGCCGTCGATCCGCATGATGAAATTCCGGCGCTTGTGAATCGGCGTCGTGTCCTGTGCGTCATTCGACGTGAACTGCTGACCCGACGCTTGGTTGATCACGCCGTTGGGTATCGGCAGCAGATTGAGCATCTGCTGGCCCATCGGGTGAATGCGATTCTGCGGAATGATGTTCCCGGGGAACGCCAGCCCGGTCAGCGGGTCGATGATCGGCTGGATCGTCCCGTTCGTGATCCGGGTTTGAGAAAAGTCGCCCCGGCGTTCCGCCTCGGTCGGCAGATTCGTCCGCAGCACCGCCGTCGGACGAACGTCGTCAACGAACTCCTGCGAAAAGAAGAAAAAGGCTTTCTTCTCGCCCGAGCGGCTGTCGATGAGACCTGGAATCACGACAGGACCGCCGAGGCTGTAGCCCGAGATATCGACTTCGAAGAATGGCTTCTCCGCACCCTGTTTTTTGCGGAAGTAGTCGTTCGCGTTCCATTCGTCGCGCCGGGCGTTATACCAGGCCGATCCCTTCAGCTGGTTCGTGCCCGATTTGGTGACGATGCGGATCAGGCCGCTCGACTGGCGGCCGTTCTCGGCGGTGTAGCCGTTTGTGATCACGGTGACTTCGCCAATCGAATCGAGGTTCGGCGTGACGTGCGTCGTGCCATCGCCGCCTTCTTCGCCGACCGACACGCCGTCAATCGTCGTGTTCTTGTTGAGTGAAGTACCGCCGTTGATGCTCAGCCCGCGGCCCGACTGCCAGGCCGCGTAGTCACGGCTGAACGTCGTGTCGCTAACGCCCGGCAGGATTTTCATCATCCCGAAGATGTCGCGTCCCTTCACCTGAATCATCGTGAGCTGGTCGCCGGTCATGTTCCGCTGAAGCGAACCGCTCGTCGTATTCACCGGTGTGACTTCCGCGGTTACGGTAACGGCTTCGGCGAGCGTGCCGACCTCGAGCACGAGCCTGCCGAGGTCGCGTGTCTCACCGCTGACCAGTTGGATGTCGTTCAGGTTGATTTGTCTGAATCCCGCCATTTCGATGCGCACGGAATATCTGCCGGCGGGCAGCGCCAGGACGCGGAACACGCCCTGTTCGTTGGACTCCGCCGAGCGGTTCAGCCCGGTCGTCGAGTCGGTGGCGACCACCATTGCACCCGGAACGATACCGGCGTTGTCTGTGACGGTTCCTGTGAGAATGGCGTTCTGGCCCTGGGCGGCGGCGCTCGTGGCGGCGGCAGCCGCCACGAGCAAAACGAGAACACAAGCGAGCAGCCTTAATCGGAGACTCCGTGTCGCATCCATTGTCAGCTCCTTTCCGAACCCCTTCTTGTCGGTAGGACCCACAACCACGCGCGAAAAGATCACCCGAAAATCAGCGACGGTCTAGGCGACGATAGAACGTGACGATCGAACACAGATTGCGCAGAAGGAACAAACTTCGACTGGAAGGACTACCAGCGGAGGCGTGCGACGCAGCCCCGCAGTCGTTGCGATAGAGGGGTATCTGCATAACAATGCGACGAGCCGATGACGTGTGAGCGTGTTGTAAAGAAAATCAGTTTGAATGTCAAGCGCTTCGCTTCCGAATCGCGTGTCTGTGTGCGCTTGGTGTATCTTTTTGACACCAGATCGATGCGCGCGGCGATCGCCAGCCTGTCGGCGTCGGCACTCCTGCTTGCTGCCTTCAGTACAGTTGCGCACGCGCAAGCCGTCTTTCGTCTCCAGGACGCGACGATCGCGGGCATTCGCGATGCGTTTGTCGGTGGCCGTCTGACATGCGAGCAATTGACCAGGTACTATCTCGATCGGATCGACGCCTACAACCTGCGCGGCCCCGCGCTTCGCGCCGTCATCGACGTGCATCCGAAAGCGGCGGCGACGGCGGCGGACATGGATCGGCAGTACAAGGCCAATCCATCCAGCGCCGGCCCGTTGCACTGCATCCCCATCGTCCTCAAGGACAACTTCGACACGTTCGACATGCCGACGACAGGCGGCCACGTCGGCATGAGGCACTCGCAGCCGATGCGCGACGCGTTCACCGTCGGGAAGATACGTAAGGCGGGAGCACTGATCATCGGCAAGACAAACCTCTCGGAGTTCGCGCGGGGCGGCATGTCGCTGAGCAGCCTTGGCGGCCAGACGAAAAACCCCTACGACCTGACGCGCACACCAGGCGGTTCGAGCGGCGGCACCGGCACGGCCCTCGCCGCGAACTTTGCTGTCCTTGGGACGGGCAGCGACACCGGGCAGTCGATCCGGTCGCCGGCGTCTGCGAACGGTCTCGTCGGCATACGTCCGACGCGTGGCCTGGTCAGCAGGAGCGGCCTCATCCCAAACAGCGAGACGCAGGATGAGGTCGGCCCACTCGCACGCACGGTGACAGACGCAGCCTTGCTGCTCGACGTGATGGCCGGCTACGACGCAGAGGATCCGATTACGGCGTTCGGCAAGGGACGCATGCCGAAGAGCTACACGCATCTGTTCCGCAAGGACGCGCTCGCCGGCGCGCGAATTGGCGTCATGACGAACCTGTTCGGAAACGAGGAGCGCCATCGTGAAGTCAATAGAGTGATGGATGGCGTTATTGCGAAGATGCAGTCGCTGGGTGCGACGCTCGTCAGATTCGAGCTTCCGGAGTACGACCGGCTTGCGCCCGTCGTGGCGACTTCATCCTACGAGGCGCGCTCGGTCATGGAGCGCTACTTCTCGACTCTGGGTCCTCAGGCACCGGTCAGGAGCATCGCCCAATTGCTTGGGGCCAAGACGTCTGCGGTGCAGACGACGCTCGAGGCAGAGTTCGCCATCGCCGATGGCATGAACAGCCAGACCTATAAGGATCGGATGTTGAATCGTGACAGGCTGCGTGTTGCGGTGGCGGCGAAAATGGCCGATCTCAACCTCGATGCCATCCTCTATCCGCTGCAGCAGATCTTGGTTGTCCCGATTACGGCGCCCGATCAGACGGAACGGAACGGCACCCTCTCAAATGGCACAGGCTTTCCGGCGGTCACATTTCCGGCGGGGTTTTCCACGGCTAGCGCATCCGCTCCGCTAGGCGTCCCGGTCGGCGCGGAACTGCTCGGGTTGGACTATACGGAGGACAGGCTGCTGGCCTACGTCTACGCCTTCGAACAGGCTGCGGGCGTTCGCAGGCCGCCTGCGAGTACGCCTCCACTGCCACATGAACCGTAAATCTAGGTGCGATGGGTGCAACAGGTGCAACGGGTGCGATGGGTGCAATTGGTGCAACGGGTGCGCACCTATCGCACCCCGCACCTATTGCACCCATTGCACCTGACGCACCAATTGCACCTAGTTTCGCCGTGCGGTCCACGCCGTCCGTCGTCCTGCCGTCGTCGCGGTGCCCTCGATGCGATCGGCGGTCACGCGTCCCGCGTACTCGGTGTCACCGGATTTCAGCGTAATCTCGTTGCCGCGGAGGCGTCCGGTCACCGCCTGCGCTCCCATCGTGCCTCTGAGAATCTGATAGTCCTGCCGCAAGATCATTTGCGTATCGGGCATCTGCCAGGTACCGGCAACGCGCGCCGGAACGATGACGAGGATCGCTGTGCACCAAACCTTGCACGGTGGGCCGAGCGTTTCGCTGGCGTCCGGCTCCCAGTCGGTGATTGAGAATGTGTTCGAAACGATGCGGGTGCCGGGCTTCATCGCCAGAAACTTGTCCTGCATCCCATCCAGATGTTCCGGCGTGAGAAACAGCGCGAGGACGGTTGCCTGTGAAAGATCCGCCGCGTACATGTCGCCCTGCACGAACGTCGCTTTGTCGGCGACGCCCGCATCCCTCGCGCGTTTGCGCGACAGCTCGACGAGATCGGGGTTGTATTCGACGCCGAGCGCCCGCACACCCCGCCTGGCCGCGGCGATGATGTTCCGGCCATCTCCAGAGCCAAGGTCCATCACGAAGTCCTTGGGCGTCACCTTGGCCAGGTCCAGCATTTTCTCGACGAGCTCGGGCGGCGTCGGTACCCAGACCACGTCCTTTCCCGGTTGACCTGGAGTCGGTTCGACGATCGTCTGCGCTGCGGAGTATTGCGAGGGCAGGGCTCCACCTACCAGGCAGAGAACGGTCAGAGCCACGATGCGCTTCAGAACTTCACGATTGTGCGCGATCAGCTTTTCCACGGTACTCACCTTGTACCACGAGGACCACGAAGACGGACCGGCCTCACCAAGGGCATCGAGTTGCGCTGCCGTCGGCGTCCACTCCGACGTCGGCGGCGCCGGCAGCGTGTGCCGACCCTTGCGAAACGTGCCGCGGAGGAGATGCACCGCCGGATCGATCATCGTCGTGGATCATAGTAGCGCGGCACTCCAGTATTCAAAGACCCTAAAGCGACCGAAACAATGTCTGATGGGTGACGGCAGCTTCGTCGGTCACGTTCTGTTGTTCAGTCTTGTCGTATTGGTTCTCGACACGCTTGGCGCATTGGCGGCGCAACGATTGGGATTTCGTTACACCGAATTGGCAACGGTCTCGCTTCTCATCTACTTCACCGTGGGCTGGACGCTATACCCAAATCATTCCATCGCGCTTGCGGCCGTCGCAGGCATGGTTGTCGGTCTTGTCGATTCAACGCTCGGATGGGCGATTTCTTGGAAGATTGGTCCCGGGAAACCTCAAGACGCAAGCCGAAATAAGATTCTGACGGCCGTTGTTACAGTGCCAATGCTCGCCGCGTTCTTCTCCGCCTTCGCTGCTGGACTGAAGTTGATGTCATCGAAGGGTTGAGTCCGTCTCCAAAGCTAACGAAAGCCTCACGTAGAGCCTCTTAATCTCCTGAACTCCTGTTAGGTTTATTAAGCCTCAAGGGAACGCTTGACGCCGTCTCCAAGGGGGCGCACAGTTGACGCGATCCCGGGAGGCAACATGCGCGTGGCGACTGTGGTGTTCGCTGTTGTGCTGGTTTCCGTCGTAAGGCTGCCAGGCCAGTCGGCAGAGGAAAGAGACGCGGTCGAGTTCAATCGCGACATCAGACCGGTACTTTCCGACAAGTGTTATACGTGCCACGGACCCGACCAGGCACGGCGCCGGACGAAGCTGCGCTTCGACGTCGAACGAGACGCGAAGCAGGACCTCGGCGGACGCTTTGCCATCGTGCCCGGCGATACCACCAAGAGCGAAATGATCCGGCGGATCACCGCCGAAGAACCGGGCCGCCGCATGCCACCGGCGGCCTCGGGGCGCACACTCACGACGCGCGAGATCGAGCTGATTCGGCGATGGATCGAGCAAGGCGCGAAATGGGAGAGTCACTGGTCCTTCATTGCGCCGCGGCGGCCGCGCCTTCCCGAGACCACCGACCGGACATGGCAGCGAAACGGGATTGACGCGTTCGTCCTCGATCGGCTCGATCGCGAAGGCCTTCGTCCTAGTCCTGAGGCAGACGGCGACACGCTGATTCGGCGGGTCAGCCTCGACCTCACAGGATTGCCTCCGACGCCAGCCGAAGTGGACGCATTCCTCGCCGATCGGTCGCCGAACGCGTACGAAAAAGTCGTGGACCGTTTGCTCGAGTCTCCCCGATATGGCGAGCGGATGGCCGCCACGTGGCTCGATGCGGCGCGGTATGCCGATACCAACGGCTATCAGACGGACGCCGAGCGATACATGTGGCGCTGGCGCGACTGGGTGATCGAGGCCTTCAACCGAAACCTGTCATTCGATGAGTTTGCTCTGCAGCAGATTGCCGGCGACATGCTCCCTCGTCCCACGCTCGACCAGAGGATCGCCACCGGCTTCAATCGCAATCATCGCGGCAACGGGGAAGGCGGAATCATCCCGGAAGAGTATGCCGTCGAGTACGTCGTGGATCGCGTGGAGACAACATCAACGGTCTTCATGGGGCTTACCTTGGGTTGTGCGCGCTGCCACGACCACAAGTACGATCCTTTTACGCAGAAGGAGTTTTACCAGCTCTTCGCGTACTTCAACAATATTCCGGAGCGGGGTAAAGCGAACAAGTACGGCAACTCGGCGCCGATGATTCAAGCGCCCACTGCGGCGCAACAGTTCCAATTGACTGCGATCGACCGCAAGCTGGCTCTGGCACAGAAGCGGTTCGAGAGCGTCCGGGCGGAAGGCGTGAAGGCCCAGCGGAACTGGGAGACGACGCTCGACAAGTCTGTGGCGATCAACTGGTCGATTCCCGAAGATCTCATCGCGTACCTGCCGCTGGATGGAGATGTGACAAGTCAGGTCATCGCGCAGCCTGCCAGCCGGTCTTCGCAACTTTATGCGCCGGCCGAGAGTGGCGCGGCAGCCAGCGGGAAACCAGGGATTGCGCAGTTTCACGATGGGCAGCCGCAGTTTGCGCCAGGGCGCATCGGCGAGGCCGCCAGCTTCGACGGCAAGCGGTTCATTGTCGGCGGTGATTTCGGCGCATTCGGTTTTCAGAGCACGTTCACGCTCGCCGCCTGGATCTATCCAACCGCCGACACGGGCGCCATCATTACTCGCACAAAGGATGTCGAGGAAGAGTCTGGGTATGGGCTGTACCTGAAAGGCGGGAAGGTCCAGGCCAATCTGATTCTGCGCTGGCTGGACGATGGAGGGCGGGTCGAGACGGTGAAGCCTGTCGAGCTCAATCGCTGGCAGCACGTGATGCTGACGTATGACGGATCGCGGACGGCCGAGGGCATCAAGATCTATGTCGACGGGCGCGCGCAGGACGTTGTCGTCCATCTCGACGACCTGAATCAGAATTTTCAGACGCGGGATCCGGTCCGCATCGGCGGGGGCGGAGGCGCGGTCAACCGGTTCCGCGGCGATATCGATGATGTGCGGATCTACGACGTGGCGCTGTCGCCGCAACATGCCGCGGTCGTGGCGGCTGGCGAGTCGATAACTGAGATTGCCGGCGTACCCACGAGCAAAAGGAGTGAGCCCCAGGCCGAGAAGATCACGCGGTATTACCTCGAGAATCACGCTCCTCAGCGGGTGCAGGAGGCCTGGCGAGATCTCGAGGCCGTTCGCCGCGAGAGGGTGGCATTCGTCGAAAGCCTTCCTACAGTCATGGTGATGCAGGAGCGCGACGTGCCGCGCGAGACATTCCTGCTGGTGCGCGGCGCGTACGACAAGCCTGGAGACAAGGTCACGCCCGGACTACCGGCTGTCCTTCCTTCGCTGCCGGGCGGGCAGTCCAACAATCGCCTGGGATTTGGGCGATGGCTCGTCGATCCGTCCAACCCGCTGACCGCACGCGTGGCCGTGAACCGGTTCTGGCAGATGTACTTCGGCACCGGGCTCGTCAAGACCGTAGAAGATTTTGGTTCGCAGGGCGAATGGCCCAGCCACCCCGAGCTTCTCGACTGGCTGGCGACCGAGTTCGTCCGCACCGGTTGGAACATCAAGGCGATGCAGAAGCTCGTCGTCACGAGCGCCACCTATCGCCAGTCCTCGAATGCGACTCCGGAGCTCCTGCAGAGGGATCCCGAGAACAGGCTGCTGGCGCGGGCACCGCGATTGCGCCTGCCGGCGGGAGTGATCCGCGATCAGGCCCTCGCCATTTCGGGGTTGCTGGTCGAGCGCCTGGGCGGGCCGTCAGTGAAGCCGTACCAGCCGGCGGGGTTATGGAAAGAGCTGTCAGGACAGGACTACGTGCAGGACAAAGGCGACAAGCTCTATCGCCGGAGCCTGTATACCTTCTGGAAGCGATCGAGTCCGCCTCCTTCGTTGATGAACTTCGACGCGGCCGGACGGGAGGCTTGCGTCGTCCGCGAGACGAGGACCAATACGCCGCTGCAGGCGCTGGACCTGATGAACGACGTCACGTATCTGGAGGCCTCACGCAAAATAGCCGAACGCGTGATGAAAGAGCGCCGCACGGGCCCGGAGGAACGGATCGCCATGGCGTTCCGCCTGGCGACGGCACGCCGCCCAACCGCACGCGAAGCCGGGTTGTTGCACCAGGCGCTCTCGAGTTATCTGGACGAGTACAGGACCAACGCCAAAGCTGCGCTGAACTATCTCAGCCAGGGCGAATCGCCGAGGGACGAGGAGCTCGACGCGAGCGAGCTGGCGGCGTACACGACGCTTGCCAGTTTGATCCTGAACATGGACGAGACGATTACAAAGGAGTAATGCATGGATCCGCGGCTTGAGCATCAGTTGCGGTTGACGCGCCGTCAGTTTTTCGGGCGGACGGCCGGTGGCATCGGCACTGCGGCTCTGGCGACGCTGTTGAATGACGATCTGCGCGCTGCCAGCCCAGCGGGCGCCTTGACAGGTCTGCCGCACTTTCCGCCCACGGCCAAGCGCGTGATCTATCTCTTTCAATCGGGCGGGCCGGCGCAGATGGACATGTTCGACTACAAGCCGCGGCTGAACGACCTGCGCGGCTCGGAGCTGCCGGCCTCGATCCGAATGGGGCAGCGGTTGACCGGTATGACCTCGACGCAGGCGACCTTTCCAGTGGCACCTCCGAGATTCACGTTCGCGCAGCATGGACAGTCGGGTGCGTGGGTCAGCGAGCTGCTGCCGCATACGGCGAAGGTCGTCGACGATCTGTGTTTCATCAAGTCGATGCACACCGAAGCCATCAATCACGACCCGGGCATCACGTTTTTCCAGACAGGCGCGCAGCTGGCCGGCCGGCCGAGCATCGGCGCATGGATTTCCTACGGGCTGGGAAGCGAAAACAACGATCTGCCTTCCTTTGTGGTCATGGTGTCGCAGGGCACGGGCAGGCCTGGCGACCAGCCGCTCTATGACCGCCTGTGGGGAAGCGGATTCCTCCCCAGCAAGTACCAAGGCGTGAAGTTCCGATCGAACGGGGATCCGGTGCTGTACTTGTCGAATCCTCCGGGATTCAGCAGCGACGCGCGCCGGCGGTACCTCGACTATCTGGGGAAGCTGAACCGGATGAAACAGGAAGAGTCGGCCGATCCGGAGATCACGACGCGCATCGCACAGTACGAGATGGCCTACCGGATGCAGACGTCGGTGCCCGACCTGACGGATCTGTCAAAGGAACCCGATCGAATCTTCGAGATGTACGGACCCGAGTCGCGTATGCCCGGCACCTTTGCGGCCAACTGCCTGTTGGCGCGACGCCTTGCCGAACGCGGCGTCCGCTTTATTCAGCTGTTCCATCGAGGATGGGATCACCACAACACTCTGCCGAAATTGATCGTCGGACAGTGTCAGGACACCGACCAACCCAGCGCAGCGCTGATTCAGGATCTCAAGGAGCGCGGCTTACTGCAGGACACGCTGGTGGTGTGGGGCGGAGAGTTTGGCCGGACAGTCTATTGCCAGGGCAAGCTCACCGCAGACGATTATGGGCGCGACCATCATCCACGTTGCTTCACGGTGTGGCTCGCTGGCGGCGGTGTGAAGCCGGGCATCACCTACGGCGAGACAGACGACTACTGCTACAACATCACGAAGGATCCCGTTCACGTGCACGATCTGCACGCGACCATTCTTCGCTGCCTGGGCGTCGACCATACACAGCTGACGTTCAAGTATCAGGGGCGTCACTTCCGGCTGACTGATGTCCATGGTGAGGTGAAGAAGGAGATTCTGGCCTGAGTTAGAATGTTCGCATCATGCCGCTTATAGCTTTCGACCAGCTCCCTTCCGACGCACGACTGTGGATTTTCGCCGCCGAACGGCCGCTTGCCCCCGCGGAAAGCAGCCGCGTTCTCGAAGAGGCCGATGCCTTCATCAATCAGTGGATGGCGCACGGCGTGCCGCTGAGGGCCGCCCGCGACCTGCGTCACGACCAGTTCGTGCTGGTTGGCGTCGACGAGCGCGCCGCCGGCGTGTCGGGGTGTTCCATCGATGCGCTCGTGCGGCGCATGCAGCAGCTGGAATCGGTGCTCGGACTCGAGCTGATCAATAACGGCCCGATCCTCTATCGTGAAGGCGATGCCGTCGTGCGCGTCTCGCGCGACCGGTTCGCAGAGCTCGCCAAGGCAGGCACCGTCGGCCCGAACACCCGCGTCTTCGATAACACGCTGACGCGCGTCGGCGATCTGCTTGCCGGCAAATGGGAGGTGAAAGCGGCGGAATCGTGGCACGCAAGGGCGTTCTTCTAATCGCACCGTTGGCAGATTCGCAGATTGGCAGAATGCTCCATTTTCTTCTTCTCGTGCTTCTCATCTGTACGCCGCTCCTCGCCGCCGAGTGGCCGCAGTTTCTTGGACCCGCACGAAATGGCACCTACGCAGGTCCGCCGCTGAACGAGAAGTGGGCAGCGACCGGGCCGCGCGTCATCTGGCGCAAGCAAATCGGACAGGGCCTCAGCGGGCCGGTTGTTGCCGGGAACCGGCTCATCCTCTTTCATCGCATCGACGACCGCGAAATCGTGGAATCGTTCGACGCGCTCACCGGCGCGCCGCAGTGGCGTCACGCCTATCCGACAACCTACCGGGACGACTTCGGCTTTGATGAAGGTCCTCGTGCGGTGCCCGTCGTGGCCGAGGGCATCGTCTTTACGTACGGTGCCGAGGGAAAGCTGCACGCCGTCGAGCTGGCGACCGGAAAGTCGTTGTGGAATGTCGATGCCATGCGGCAGTTCGACGTCGAGAAGGGGTATTTCGGCGCGGCCGGCTCGCCGTTGGTCGAGAACGGGCGTGTGATCGCGAACGTGGGCGGCCGTAAGGGCGGCATTGTGGCGTTCGATGCGAAGAGCGGGAAAGCGCTGTGGACGGCCACGACCGATGCCGCGAGCTATTCGTCAGGGGTGGGCGCCACGATGCTCGGCCGTCGCTATGCCGTGTTTCTGACGCGCAATGGGCTGGTCGGGCTCGATCCTTCGACGGGGCAGGTCCGCTTCCAGCGCGCATGGCGCGCCCGGCAGGCGGCGTCAGTGAACGCGGCGACGCCGATTGTCGTCGGCAACGCGATCTTCGTGTCGGCCGAGTACGGGCCTGGCGCCGGCGTTCTGCAGTTCGACGGCGCGAAGCTCGTCGACGTGTGGATGTCGAACGACGTGCTGTCGAATCATTACGCAACCAGCGTTCATCACGAAGGGCAGCTCTACGGATTTCACGGCCGGCAGGAATTCGGCCCCGTGTTTCGCGCCGTCCATCTGGAGAGCGGGAAGATGTCGTGGAGCACCGAACGTTTTGGCGCAGGGACGGTGACGTTGGCGGGCAATCGCCTGCTGATTGTTCGCGAGAGCGGGGAGTTGATTCTCGCAGCCGCGTCGCCGAAAGCCTTTCAGGCGATTGCGAAGGCGCAGATTCTTCCGCCAACGATCCGCGCGTATCCGGCGCTCGCGGATGGCGTTCTGTATGTTCGGAACGACAACACGCTTGTTGCCTTGGATCTGAGATGAGCGGTTCCACGTTCTTTGGTTCCACGTTCTTTGTTCTCGCGTGCGCGTGTGCGCTCGTGGCGCAGAGTCCGCAGGCGCTGCTCAATCGCGCGGTCAACCAGTTCGAGGAAGGGCAGGTTGCAGAGTCGGCGAGAACGTTCGATGAGCTCGCGAAACTCATCCCTGATGAAGCGGCTCAGCTGTGGCAGCGCGGCATCGCGCTGTACTACGCGGGCCGCTTCGCCGATTGCCGGCGTCAGTTCGAATCGCACCGGACGGTCAATCCGGACGACGTCGAGAATGCGGCGTGGCACTTTCTCTGCGTCGCGCGCGCGGATACTCCGGAAAAAGCGCGGGCGGCTCTACTGCCGGTAGGCCCGGATGCACGCGTGCCGATGCGCGAGGTCTACCAGATGTTCCGCGGCGCGCTCACGCCGCAGGACGTGCTGAAGGCAGCAGGAAATCGACCCGGCGGATTGTTCTACGCACACCTCTATATCGGACTGTATTCGGAAGCGATCGGCAGGAAGGATCTGGCGCTGACGCACATCAGGGAGGCGGCTTCAGATCAATACGCCAGCGTCGGCGGTTACATGCACATGGTGGCGCGCGTGCATCTCAAGGCGCTGGCAAGTAGATAGTACGTAGTGTCCGGCTTTAGCCGGACTCCAAACCTAACAAGAGATCACGAGATCAGGAGGTTGTGACCAACTCCTCCCGAACTCCTGATCTCTTGTTTGTCTTCCGTGATAAACGCTAGTTCGACGAAGTCTTCGCGGTCTTATCCCAAGTCCGCAGGATCTGACCCGCTATCTTCTCCTTGGGCGCACCAGGCACCGGCTCGAACTTCTGCACCCGCCCGGCCATGCAATCGGCCAGGTACAGGTTGCCCTTTTGATCCGTCGTCATCCCGTGCGAGCAGTTCAGGCGGCCGGCTTGCGGCCCGGCAGCGCCCCAACTGTAGAGATGGTTACCCTTCTGATCGAACTTGAGGATGCGGGCCGTCGGCGAGTCGCCGACCCAGATGAATCCATCCTGATCGATGAAATGGTTCACCATCAGCGTGCCCTGGGTGCTCGGCCAGTGTGGCGAACGAAGCGGCCACATGTCGAGGAACTTGCCGTTCTCGTCGAACACCTGCATCCGCTGGTGCCCGCGATCGACGACGAACAGCTTCCGGTCGGCGCTGATGGCGATGCTGTGGACAGTGTTGAACTCGTTCGGCCCTGGGTTCTGCGGATCCTTGGGGGCCTGTCCCCAGTCCATGATGAATTTGCCGTCCGGGCTGAATTTGGCGACCCGCTTCCCGCCGTATCCGTCCGAGATGAAGTAGGTCCCGTCAGGCAGCCAGGCGATGTCGGTCGGGCGATCGAACGTGTTCGGACCCCGTCCCCGCACGCCGAGCTCGCCGTGAGTGAACACCAGCTTGCCATCGTAAGTGAACTTGTAGATCACATGAAGCTGATCGTCGATGATCCATACGTGTTTCTCGGGATCGTATGGGCTGATCTTGATCTGGTGCGGCCCCCGGCCGCACGGCAGCTTGGCGAACATCGGGTCGAGATGCGGCCATTCGCCGACCAGGTTGCCCTCGCCATCCACAATGATGATCGAGTGTTCGTAGCGACGCTCCCATCCCCGCTTCTCGTTCGGTTCGCAGGTGGCGCTGATGCCGTCGCCGTTGCCCGTCGCCACGCCCCGCGTCGGGTTCAATGCCGCGTACGGTGTCCATGGCTTGGCGTCTTTGGGCAGCGGCAGCTCACCGCGCATGGCGATCCAGATGCGATCTGGCGATTCGGCGTAAACCCCGCCGAATGAGCCCCACGTCCAGCCATCATGGGAATGTCGAGTATCGGGCAGCGGTTTTGGCCAGTTCTCGACGACGCGGTAAGGGCCCGTCGGCCAGTCCTGATGACTCCACCGCTCGGTCTTCGTTGTGTCAGCTTGGGGTTCGGGAGCCGGGGCCGGTGGGGCGCTGCATGCCGAGAGTGCAGACATCAGCACCGTCGCCGCGACGATCGCGATCACGCCATATATCCTGCGCATAGAGAGCCTCCCTTGTGGGGTGCCAGTTAACTGTTATCCGGTGCGCGGGTCAAGGTTTGTTTTGTGGACCGCCCGCGCCGCCGCTTGTAGTCGCAAGGCGCAAGTCGATAGTCGTAAGTCGCAAGGCGAGTCACGAGGCGAGTCCTTGCGCCTTCCGACTTTCGACCTACGCCTTGCGACCTGCACCATTACACCCGAAGGTCGTAACACAAGAGGCGCGGGCCGACGCCATTGATCACATCCCGGGTATTCTGCGTGACGTATAGAAGCCCGCGGCTCAGCACTGGAAGCGCCCACGATTCGCGCGCGCCGAACAGCCATGCGCGCGCGATCTCCTTGTAGCCCTTCGGCGAAAGATCCATCCAGACCAGATGGCCGAGCTCGCCCAGGCAGAGAAACTGTCCATCCACGGCGAGCAGCGAACCGCGATAGGTGCTGACGAGCTGTTCGCGCCGCTGGCCGCCGGCGGTGAACGTCTCGTTCCACTCGGGGGTCGCGCGCCACACGACTTTGCCGCTGGCCGTATCGACACACGCGAGCGACGCGTCGGGCTCGTTGCGTCCATCGAAGCCATAGAGGAACCCGTTGCGGTAGATGGGCGTGTTCCAATGAAGGCCGAATTCCTGCGTCGTCCACAGCACCCGGTGCGTGAAGTCGGGCCTGACTTCGAGAAGTGCGCCGCCGGTGCGGTAGCTTGCGGAGATGAAGACCTTGTTGTCGAACACGACCGGACATGATGCGTTGACGGACTCGTACGACCGGCTTCGCCACGGAAACGTAAAGTCGACGCGGCCGTTGGCGGGATCGATGGAAAGCAGGCCACCCGTCGGCGGCGTTGACTCGCCCCCGGCAAAGACGAAGACGCGCCGGCGTCCGTGGATGAGAGCCGGAACGGGCGACGCGTAGCTCGGGCCCCATTCTTTGCCCGCCTGCCACACTTCGCGCCCGGTCAGCTTGTCGAGGCCGACGACGCACGGGCCGCCGGGGGCGCCAACATTCAGAATCAGCACCTTGTCTTCCACGAGTGGCGTCGTCGCAGTACCGAAAAAATCCTGCGGGACTTTATAGGCCTCGTTGATCTGGCGCTGCCAGAGCACCTTGCCCGAGCGAACGTCGAGACAGTGCAGTTGTCCCTGCGCACCCAGCGTGTACACGCGGTCGCCGTCGATAACGGGGCTCGATCGCGGACCGTTGTTGTATCCGTAGCGATCTTCGAAACTGGTGCCGTAGCGGAACTGCCAGTTGGGCGCGCCCGTTTCCGAGTGCAGGCATTCCACGATCTCCTGATCGGCGACTCGGTGCACGAACACGAGACGGTCGCCGGCAAGTGCGGGGGAGGTGTAGCTGGTACCTTTCGCGAACTCCCAGACGAGCGGAGGCGGCAGCGCGCGGCTCAGACGTGTTTCGGTGGACACCCCGTTGTGCGTCGGTCCGAGCAACGAGGGCCAGTCGTGCGTGACGGCGTCTTTCGAAAGCGGCTTCGCCTTCCCATGCGCGCGCGTCTGCGCAGAGGCGCGCGCTCCGGCTGCGCCAGCGAGCAGAGCGCCAAGCAGCGCGCGACGGGAGAGCTCGAGCATGTGGCAATCCTACACGACGATGCCTCATCGACTATCATGATGGCGTGCATCCATGGCATGACTGTTATGTCGATCACTATTCGGTCGAAAAGTCCTTTCCGGTCATCATCGAAGTTCCCAAAGGATCCAAGAACAAGTACGAACTCGACAAGGAAACAGGGCTGCTGAAGCTCGACCGCGTGCTGTTCAGCGCCGTGCACTATCCCGCCAACTACGGCTTCATTCCGCGCACGTTCTGCGACGACGGCGATCCGCTCGATGCCCTGGTCCTCGGACAAGAGCCCGTTCACCCGCTGACCATCGTCGAGGCGCGCGCCATCGGCGTGATGCGGATGCGCGACGAGAAGGGCCTCGACGACAAGATCGTTGCGGTCAGCATCGGCGATCCGGCGTTCAAGGACTACATCGATCACACGCAGCTTCCCAATCACGTGCTTCGCGAGATCCGCAGGTTTTTCGAGGACTACAAGGTGCTCGAGCAGAAACAGGTGGTTGTGGAGGATCTGCTGGGCCCCTCCGACGCGCTTCGGCTCATTCGCGAAGCCCTGGTGCTCTATCAGCAGCTGCGGCGCGGAGAGCTGAAACAAGCGTGAGCTTCGGCGAATTCGCGGCCTCGCTCCTGTTCGGTCTGCTGTCTGTGCTGATCCCGCTCGCTATCTTCATCTCGATGGTGGCCGTCTGCGTCTACGTCGCCCGGTGGTGGATCCGAAGGAGGAGCTGAATGCCGGCGTGTTTCGACGCAGAGGCGCAGAGACGCGGAACAGCACTTGTGTTGACTCAGCGCGGCGGGTCCTGTCCCCGATCGTTCCCGTCCGTGCTCGGTGCCAACAGCACGTGTACGTGAGAGGCACCTGCGGCCGGACGGAAACGATCGGGGACACCCGCTGGCGGCTGGCTGCGCCGTCAACCCAAGTGCCGTTTGGGACCGAACTCCTAACAGCCGGTTTCAAAACTCGTATGGCGACGCGCGTGTTTTGAAACCGGTTCTAGGAGATAACGAGGCTGAATGAGCCGCTCATCATGGACGGCGTGGGCCGCGGCCCCGGCCCACGCGGGGAGAAGCAGATCGTCAAGTACAAGAGCCATAATCGAGTAGCTCTTGTACTTGAGGATCTGCTTCTCCCTGCGCGCCGGAACGGCGCGAAAATCACCGGAGCAGCACAACCAGCGGCGCGAGTTGATGCAGAGCCGAGCACGTGTACTCGACGCCGTCCTCCTATTCTCCTGATCTCCTGTTTGAATTTCTCTGCGGCTCTGCGCCTCTGCGTCAAAACATCAGCGAAGCAGGACGACCAGGAGCGCTATGAGGGCAACGAGCAGCGCGACGCCCGCCATCGCCATCGCGTACATGATGGTCTGGGATGAGACCGCCCCGGGGTGATGGCTGAGCAGCGCAGGCTGTTGGTCGAACAGTGACTGCCGCATCACGCGCTTGCCGGCGATCACGTCCTGGATGCCTTCCTCCAGGTGGCGCTGATGAATCAGCTTCAGCGTGTCGTGCATGGGAGAAGTCGCGGCGGCGAGCGCCGCTTTGAGTACGGCATTGCGAATGTCGCCCCCGCTGACGTCGTACTTCTCCGCCAGCTCCCGAAAGTTCACGTCGTCGGCGAGCGGTGTCAGCGTGGGATGCATCTGTACGCGCCAGATCTGCTCGCGCTCGTCCACGCCCGGCATCTCGAACAACACGTGTGTGCGGATACGCCGCTCGAAGGCGGGATCGAAGTTCGCCGCCAGATTGGTCGCGAAAATCACGACGCCGTTGAACCGTTCCAGTTCCTGGAGCAGGACGTTGACGACCGTGTTCGATTCGCGCTGGAAGCCGTGGTCCATGGAGGTCGAGCGGCGCGAAGCGATGGCGTCGGCTTCGTCGAAGAACAGGACAGCCTGCTCCTGACGCGCGAACCGGAACACAGCCGCGACATTTTTGGGGGTCTCTCCCATCCACATCGATTCGAGCTCGGCGTAGCGGACGACCAGCAGGCGGCGTCCGAGTGCGTGGGCAATCGCCTCGGCGCAGATGGTTTTGCCGGTCCCGGACGGTCCCGCGAAGTTGAATGCGAGCGACAGGCCGGTCGGATGGCGCTGGCCCAGGCCCCATCGATTGAAAATCAGATCGTGGCTGGTGACCTGCGCGAGCGCCTGGTCCAGCGAGCGTCTCGTCGCCGCCGGCAGGATGACGTCGGAAAACGTACGCCGCGGGACAAGGGACTCAACCGTACGGCTCGGGCCCGCGAACGCCTCGAAGAGCTTCGGAAGGGGAAAACCCGCCATTCCTCTCATTATGAGCCATTTGCGGCGACTCCTGCGCATCTAGGGCCAGGAGGATAGATATGAGACAACTCCTGGTGCTCGGAGTGGTGGGGCTCGCAAGCGTGGCGTCGGCGTCGGCGCAGGTCACTGAGCGTCTGGAAATCGCCGGCGTCGTACGCACGGACCTCGTGTCGTTCGAAGGCCGCCAGAACACGCGCCTGCCGGTCACCGGCATCGGCATCGCATATCGCGTGTGGCGGGACATGCGCGTCGAAGGGGAAATCACGAACGCGGCGGGCGAGTCGAGACGGAGCTACGAAGGCGACTTCATTTCCTACGCGGGACCTGGGGCGACGCGCGAGGAGATCCTCCAAATGGCGGTCATCGCCAGACGTACGACCGTGAACAAAGCAGGGCTGGGAATCGCGACAGCCGTGGCCGTCGAGACGCGGCAGCCGGGCAGAGTGAACGTGGCTCTTCGTGCAGGCGTCAGTTTCCGGCAGTACGACTATGCAGAAGACACGACGGTTCTCCGGGTCCCCGAAGGGGTGGCCTTCGATCAGGCTGAGTCCGCAATGCCTGATGGCCGCGGGCAGCGAGGTCGCGGCGGGCTTCTGTTGGGCGCCAGCGTGCCGGTCCGCATCTTCGGAGACCTTCACGTCGCGCCGGAAGTGCGATGGGTGTGGGGCGGGCCGGCGCGCATCGGTAACAACTACGACGAAGGCACCATCGGCGCGCGCGTTGCTTGGAAGTTCTGACCCCGAAATCAGCTATGCTGATTTTTGGAGGGGTCGTGACGCCAGAATCATTGCTCGGAATCGGCGCGGGGCTGGCGCTGGCGGCCGCGGCGGGATTCCGTGTGTTCGTGCCGCTGCTGGCCTTGAGCCTGGCGGCGCAGAGTGGATGGATCGAACTGACGCCCTCGTTTGCCTGGCTGTCGAGCGACGCGGCAACCCTGACGCTCGCCACGGCGACAGTCTTGGAAATCGCGGCGTACTATGTGCCGTTTTTCGACAACGCGCTCGATACGCTTGCGGCCCCGGCCGCCGTACTCGCGGGTATCGTGGCCAGCGCGTCAGTTTTGACGGACGTTCCGCCCTGGCTGCAATACACCATCGCGATTGTCGGCGCCGGAGGAACGGCGGGGGTGGTCCATGCCGCGACGTCCGTTGCGCGGCTGAAGAGCTCTGCACTGACGGCAGGTTTCGGCAATCCGATTCTCGCGACGCTCGAGTTGATTGGATCGATGGTGATTGCCGGGCTGGCGCTGGTCGCGCCGCTCCTTGCACTGGCGATCGTGGTGCTGATTGTCGCGCTCGTCGCGAAGCGCGTTAACGCATGGCGTCTTGCGAACGCACGTGCTGGTGAATCCAGTACTCGCTGACGGCGCCGGCGTCGTATTTGCGGCGCCGTCGCATCATCGGCCGCATGATCTGATAGACGAAGAACACGCCGGCGAGTCCGATCGCGCCTAAAGCCATCCACAGCATGCTGCGATCTTCGCGGATCGCGCGGCATTGTGCAAACTTGACATTTGGCGCCCCACGTAAAGACCGGCGCGAGCGTGACGACAGCGTGACGACAGATTTGTCAGTCGTCGTGAGAACGAGCGCGGCCGCGCAGTTGCTTGACGGCGCCGCGCTTTTTCTTCGCGCTCAGACGCTGCTCGCGTGATGCCGCCTTGGGCCTGGTGGGGCGTCGTTTCTTCGGCCGCTTCGATGCCTGTTCGACGAGCGCATGCAGCCGCGCGCGAGCGGCCTCGCGATTCTGCGTCTGCGTGCGATGCTCCCGGCTGTCAATTAACAGGATATCGTCCGACGTCATTCGGCTGCCCGCCAGATGCCGCAGCCGCTCCTTCACCTCGTGGGGCAGCGCCGAGGCCCCGACGTCGAAGCGCAACTCGACAGCGGTCGCGACTTTATTGACGTTCTGTCCGCCAGGGCCCGATGCACGAACGAATCGCTCCTCGATGTCCTTTTCGTCCAACACGATGGGCTCCATGCTAACATCGCGGCACTCTCGAAAAAACCACTCCGGGAGAGGCTTTCCCGGCGTTATCCGGACCGTAAGAGGGCATATGACGAACCACCTCGGACGCGTTTTCGCCAGCCTGCTCCTGGCCACGACACTTTCGGCATGTTCCAGCGCCGAGCCTGCCGCGCCGGCGGGTCCCTCCTCGACGGTCACCATCGATGCTCCGATGGCCGCGCCGAAGTGGGCGCAGATGGAGCGACAACTGCTGGCCGAGAATGGGGTAGCCGCACGCGAATTCTTTCAGAAATATTTCGACCAGCGCGGATACCTACTGTGTTTTGTCCGGTGGGGCGCCAACGACGGCCCCGATGACGCGTTCGAGAATTTCAATCACTGGCCCGAACTGCACGCGCTGGGCGCGAGCGACGAGAT
This sequence comes from Vicinamibacterales bacterium, assembly GCA_963782595.1. GTDB lineage: Bacteria > Acidobacteriota > Vicinamibacteria > Vicinamibacterales > JAMQPK01 > JAMQPK01. Next base: position 870,678 of record CAWAKJ010000002.1, read on the forward strand.
CGTTCAGATGTATCTGAAGGGTCACGAGGGCATGATCAAGCAGTACACCGAAGCGAAGACCACCAAGCTCGTGCCGGCCGGCATGGACGGGATGTACTACAAGGAATTCAGCGCGCTGTCTGATTGGCAGCATCACGGCGAGGGCCTCCAGCTCTTCAATCGAATGGCCCTGTCGGTGCCTGCCGATCCGAAATATCTCGAGCGCGTGCGGCGGTTCGCGGGTCTTTACATGGGGGAGGATCCCGAAGCCCCCAACTACGATCCGAAGCACAACATCATCCGCAGCATGATGAACGGCAGCAAGGGGCCTCTGCTCCGCAAGGCCACATCGCTCGAGTGGGTCGGCGAGCCGTTCGACATGGCCGGCTTCGATGCGCTCCACGGCGAGCGCAACTTCGACGAGTTCCTCGCCCACTACCAGGAGTACCACGACGTGGTCGGCGACCACGCCCTGAATCTCGTCGCGACGACGCTGCCCGCGAACGCGTATTTTGCGACCGGCGATGAGAAGTACAAGAAGTGGGTCGTCGGCTATGCCGACGGCTGGCTCGAGCGGATGAAGCAGAACAACGGCATCATCCCGACGTTTGTGGATCTGGACGGCAAGATCGGCGGGCCAGCCGGCAAATGGTGGGGCAGCGCGTACGGCTGGGGATTCAGCCCGGTGAATCCCGTGACGAACCGCCGCGAGAATCGCAATCGCATCGAGCGTCCGATTATCGGGCTCAACAACGCGCTGCTGCTTACCGGCGATCAGAAGTACGTGGATGTATGGCGCGACATGACGAACGCCGTGAACGCCAACGCGCGGACCGTTGATGGGAAGACGCAATATCCGTCCATGTATGGTCTTGATCTCATGGCCAATCCAAAGGCCACGAAGGCCGGATGGTACGGCTGGCGCGATACTCCGTGGAACGTCGGAGCGCTCGAAGTCTGGTACTTCTCGCAGAAGCCGGAAGATCTCGCGCGCGTCAACAAGAACCAATGGCTGGAATACCTCCAGGGCAGGAATTCCAGCTATCCCGAGACCGCGATGGCCGAAGATCTAGAGACGATTCGCACTCGCGTAGAGGGAATCAGGAAAGATCAGTCGAAGCCCGACAAGCGCCTCGCCGACAACATGCTCGACCTCAATCCGGTGACGACCACCTCGCTGATTCAGTTGACGCAGGGCGGCATGGAGCCGGACCGCAGAGGCAATCTCGTCAATTCAAGGCTTCGCTATTTCGATCCCGCGAGGCAGCGGGCCGGCTTGCCGGAGGATGTGGCGGCGCTCGTGTCGGAGATGAGCGATACAGGGACGGCCGTCACGCTCGTGAATCTGAACGCGACGACCCCGCGGACGCTGGTGGTCCAGGGAGGCGCGTACGCCGAGCACCTGATCGAATCGGTCGACTGGAACGGCAAGACGGTGCCTGTCGGCAAACCAAACTTCACGGTGACGCTGAATCCCGGCGCCGGCGGCAAGCTGACGCTGAAGATGAAACGCTACGCCAGCGATCCGACGGTCAAGTTTCCGTTTCTGATGAGCAGCGGAAGCTAGGCCACTAGCGGGCACCGACTTCGTCCGTGACGACCTCTACCCGATCGCCATAAGCCTCCTGCGGGCGCTGGTCACGGCTGATTAACTTGTTGCGGAACGCGGACATCTCGCGATAAATGGCGAGCCGTGCGCGGTTGGCGCTGCCAAGCGGCTGGTGCTCGGGCAACACGCGCCAGGGATTGAAACTCATCCGCTCTGCCGCCTCGAGATTTTGCTTCGAACCGACGTCTTTCTGCCCTGCGGGGATCACAATCCTCGCGACCCTCTCCCATTTCGCTTCCCAGCGTCGAGTGCCATTCTCGATGGCCCATACTGGCAGCTTGCTGAGATCCGGCCAGCGCTGCACGAGAAATTCCAGCGTTGCCCCCTCGTTGCGCACGTCCCGCTGCAGCGAGGTGCGCAGCTCATGGAAACCAGGTAAGCGGTTGGCGAGACTTCTCGAGAGCAAGCTCAACATCGTCACGATCGTTCCGAGCGCGTGTCTGACACCAAACCATCGATACCAGGGGTCGCGTTTCACCCGTGGCGAAAACCGCCGCACTTGATACTTCACGCAGTGCGGCCCAAAACGGTAAGGTGTCTGACTGAAAAAGTACGTGTCCAATGGACTTCGCGGACATGCCTGCGCCGAAAGCATCTGCAATCCGCCCCGCAGCCGACGCGGGAAACGCCGAAAGAAATACGCGATCACTTTCCACGGGTTTTCCGACACTCTGATGAAATCGACGAAATCGACGGCATCGCGGCCGAAGAACGCCTCGCCGCTCGCCGTCACGAAGTCGTGCGTCGCACCCAGACCTTCAGCATCGCCCAGGAACGTGAGCGGGGCCCCGGGTCGTTCAGGTCCGAGCAAGAGCTTGATGGCGCAGCCGCGGATATCGTGGATGAGATCGTGACCCATGATCGGGTTGCCGTTCGAGAACCGAATCAGGGCGTCGCACTGCGATCCGGGCACGCTGAACAGGCCGTGCTGAAGCGCGACAGGAATCTGCTCATCGACGATGAAGTGTGCTTCCACCAGGCCATAGTGTTTTGGGTGCGCGTCGCGGCGAATCACGCCGTGCGGATACCGCGCTGTGAGCTGTTCCTTGAGCGTGTCGATCATGCTCTCAATGGCTTCGTTCTCACCCGGCGGTACCTCCTCGACGGGGAAACGCTGAATAGCCGGGCGTGCGACAGGCCGTGCGACTGCGTTCATGGCGTGCACTCCTTCAGGACCGGCGCCACCCAGGCCGCCGGCGGGCCGAGGACCGAAGCGACCTTATTGATGTCTGGTGCGCCTTTCGGCGATTCGCCGGGACTGGCTGATGCGCCCGCGGCCCGGCCGTATTTTTCGGCCCACACCGTCTCGATACCGCACCGTTCTTTTCTGGAGAGATGCCAGCTCAGCAGCGTGTCGGTAGACTCGCCGGTGTGTTGATAGGGGAACTCTGCCCACACGATGTCCAGTTTGTGCGCGCCCTGGAACAGCTCGATCTCAAAATCGTTCCTGTTCCGTTGCGCATTTGTTCGCATGGACAATCCGGCTTGCAACGGGGCGATCGTCTGCCACGGCCATGCGCGGTCGCGGAGCGGCGGATTCCCCTCGTAAGGAGGAGGGATTCGCACGACGAGGACCTTACGCCCTTTCAGGTCGGCCGCTGCAAGCCACTCGAGCACCGTCACGACCGCATGGTTGTCCCAGAAGCCGCCGTCGATGAGATGCACCATCTGGGCGTTGTTGTCGGGCCGGGCCACAGCTGTGATGTAGGGAAAGGATGCGGCGAGTCGTACAGCCGTAATCACCGGCAAGTCCTTTCGTCCCGTCAGCCAGGCGACATCCCTTGTCGTGGACTCAGGAGGAAATCCAGGAGGAAATCCATATGTGGCAAGCACCGCACGTTGACCCGTCTCGACGACCATCGCGTTGAAAGCGACTGCTGGCCGCCATCCCCTTATGACGTCCGCCTGCCAGTCGCCCATCGTGGGCGTCACACAGGTCGGGTCAAGTTTCATCGCGTGACACCATGCAAGCTCGAGGCTTCGCCCGCGATCGAGCGTGCTCGGAACGAAGGCGCCTATCGGCCACAAGGTCCGCGTGAGATCCGGATAGGTGATGCCCCACCAGACGTCGCCTGTGGCTCCGGCCTTGGCGGCTTCGACGACATCATTTTGCAGGGTGTCCTCGCCACCTTCGCCAGCTGCGCTCGTCTGGCCATCGAATGGACGGCCCTGGAACTGCCGAACGAAGTGCATGGCGCCGACGCTGCCGGCCGACGCACCGCTGATCAGACGCAAGTTTCCTGTGAATGACGTGCCCCATAACTTCGTCAGCCCGACGAGCACTCTTGCTGTCCACGCGGCCTGATGCGCGCCCCCGCCGCCGGCCGCAACAATTACGATAGGTTTGGCAGTGGAATCGAGCTCTCCGCGTCCTGCGCGATAGCTGTCGGCCTGGCGAATCATCTCTTTCACGGTCGGCGCGGCAGACAGATCCCTTTGGGTAAGCACTTCGAACTTGTGATCCGATTCGCCCACAAAGGTCGCCGCGATCCACGAGGCGGCAAGCACCGTCAGGAGAGGGACGCGGAACCAATCCAGGAAGAATGCGACAGCCGCTGCCGCCGAGCCGGCGATCGACAGGACGAAGAGGAAATAGGCCATCGGCGGCAACTGCAGCGCCGACGGCGGCCAGAGCGCCCACCAGCCATTCAGATAAATGAAAGTTATCAGCGATCCCAGTACGGCAGCGGTCAGATGGCCTGGAAGAATCCTTCCTGTGTTCCGGTCGAAATATCCCGCCCCCCGGCCGGGTGGCCACCTGGCAACGGTACCCTCAACGAGACGCACGACCCGCAGCCCGGCAATCCTCGACCGCCTCGGCTTCAACCCGGCAATAAGCCGCAATGGTGGTAACAACATGGCGTCTTCGGTGTTCTCCGGGCGCACGCTCCAATTCCGCAGGATCTCCGCGACGAGCAAAGTCAAGAAGACGACCACGTAACCGCCAAATGCGCTAGCGCCGAACTTGAACAACTCGGACTCAAATGCTCCTGCTCGTGGTGCGACGACCGCGTCTCTGGCCGACTGCCAGAGCGTCGTCAGAACAATGGGCAACGAGAACGCCTGCCAAATCAGCACGCGCTTCCATGTAAGTGCGCGTGACGGAGGTACGGTTATACCGAAGCGCGCCTCGGCGTGCAGCGTCACGACCCGGTACGCGTGCATGGCCAGACTCGCCCCCATCGACGCCAGCGCGCTCACGATGAGCATGTCCCGCCAACCACTCGTCAGAAACATCGGATGCACGACCGTCCGAAGCCCGCTGTTGCCCAGGAGCGTGAAGGGCACGAGGGCAAGAACGGCGGCCAGGAGAATCGGAAAGCGAACGAAAGACGCGAATCGAATCCACTCAAATCTGTTGAGGCGCTGTGGTGTCGGAACCCACTCCGTGCGTGGCGGAGGAGCGGCAGGAAGGGCCGCCAGATAGCGCAGCGCCGTCAGGCTTGGCAGGAAGAAGTACGCGCCTCCCCTGACCGTCACGAAGCGAGCCAGCCCAGGCAGCATCACGCGGCGCCGGAAACGGGTTTCTGCCGGCGGTGGCAGTGTGACGGTCCAATCGGCACCAGCGTCGCGCGCGCCCGCGATCGGATCGTCTTCGGCGTCCAGACCGCCGAACGTGCCGTCATTGGTCCAGTTCTGCTGGATGAACTCGAACTGGCGCTCGATGCTGGCGTTCAGACAAATGAAATGCAGGCCCTGGTCCTGTCCATCCCGGTAGGGACGCCCGCGGCGCAGAATCCTGTGGCGGTTCGATAGGCGCCAGCTCTGCTCCGGATTGTCGCCGAACGAATCTCTCGGGTTGGCGCGCCGGATGTGCGCGCCCATGGGGCAGCGCTCGCCATGCGGGTCATCCCGGTATTCGAAATCGTTGCCGCTCGGCGCGGTCGCATGGTCAGGATCGTGAGCGATCGGACACGTGAGAAGTGGCGAGCCATCCTGCCAGCGTCCGACCAGCATCGCCCCGAGGCGATCCTGTGGAATGCCCGTCTCGTCGGCGGCCGCCGCGCATGCGCGGTCGAATCCGTCAACATCCTGTGCGAGCTGGCGGAACACTAGATACGTGCCGTTGTAGCCGAGGTCGCGCCGGTCCGGGTGGTCACGCGCCACCGGCAGCGGAGCATACTTGTCCGCAACGGTCGGGCTCGCCGCTACCTGACGCGCGCCGTCGATGTGGCCTAAGAGAATCTCCCCGTCCGCCAGCGTGTGGATCGAGGGCTGTGTCGGTTTGTCGTTTTCGCCGAACAGGCCGCGAGCCCCCCTCAGTACAGGTTGCGAAATACCATCGACGAAGCCGAACGGCTCTTTAACTGGTGCGTTCTGTATCGGCAGCGTACCAAACAGCACACTCCAGCCGTCATCGCTTATGGCGCCTTGCGCAATGGCTTCGTCCGTCCAATGTGCGACTTCATCCCTCAGGTCTTCCTCCGCCGTTGCGAAGACGAACAGCATCGCGTCAACGCTTCCATCGCCGTGATGTCCCCACTTCCAGTTACGGGGAGCGCTGGCTTCGACGTCGCCCAGTGCGCGCGAGCGATGATCTGGTGCGTCGAGGGCGCTCCACTTCGCGCCCAACCCTTCGGCGAATGCCATCGGAAACGTCTGAAGGGCATCACGGTCGAGTCCGAGCGCCTCGAGCCCTGTGTAGGTGAACGCGACGTTCAAGCGGATGCCGGGGCGATTTCGTGGGCCGGCTTCCTTGGGCGTCGCCGAGTCGATGTTGCCGTCTCGCACGAGCTCCGCGAGCCACGCCCGTACAGCCGCGGCCTGATTCTGCCGGAAGCGCAGCATGACGTACCCGGCAAACGGCAGACGCCTGTAGGAGTGGAAAACCAGCCCCTGGATGTCGGATAAGTCCATAAACTCCTTCAACCTTTCACACCGACAAGCTCCTTTGTCCACTTCGTGAATTGTGAAACCCACCCGGGTTCCTCGGGAGCCGTGGCGAACCGGCGCAACCATCGCCGTGCGCTCGCCTCGGTCCGGCCGCACAACAGCCGCTTGCGAATGAACGTGTTGTTGTTGATAGCCCTCACGGTAAGTCCTTCGTACACCGGCGCGCGGTACCGGACGCTGGCCAACGTCTGGCCCTCGCGGACCCAAAGCTTCAACCGCCTCGGGTCGATACACATCGGAAAGATGGTCGTGTCCTGCCAGATGAACGCCACGCCGAAGGCCAGCGTGTTGAAGAAGTCATCCAGGTAGCTATCCGCCGGCCCATCGTAGTTGGTGACGAACAGCACATACCGGTCATTCACGAGGCTCCATTGAGCAAAGTGAATCGAAGGGATCGTGACGAGCCTGCCCCTGACATACTCCGTGCGGTAAAAGAGATTGAGGAGTTCCATCGCGAGCCATGTGCGCCACGAGCGAAGCCACCGGAATCGGGGCTTCAGCTCCGACAGGCCGGCCACATGGTTGTAGTGGCTGTTCTTCTGGTAGAGATCCTCAGCTTCGAGCAGTTTCGGCAGGTTGGCTTTCACCGCCGGAGGGACTGGCCTTGGATCGGACACCATCACCCGCCACACCATGTAGAGAAGCGACAGAAACATCAATCCGGGCACCACGAGAAATCCCGCGGCTATGATCCACACCCAACGTGCTTGTATGAAATCGACCACCGCCTGGAATCGAAACAGAATCGCCAGGGGCAAGCCGAAGAAGAACAGCGCGAGAACGGCGCTGCGTGCGAGCGTAGCTTCCCCGGAACCGGCACGCACCAGGAAGAACACCACTATGGTTTCAAGGAGAATCAGGACGCGGGGCGAAACTAATGGATTCAGGAAAATAACCAGTGCGATCGCGACCAGCAACGCAATTCCCACTAAAGACCCCGCCCTCAAAATCCATTTCGGCCCCGACCACGTGTCGCGCGCCCACTCGATTTGATTCAAGGGCGTGGGTGGACTTGGTGAAGGGCCATCCCACGCAGGGTTCCACGGTCGACGCCGTTGCCAGAACCGTAGAAGCGGACCGTTCGTGCGTCGTCGAATTTCGCGGACGATCGCCGCGGGCGAACGGTCGTGGAGCATTCTTTTGAGTTCCTTGTCGGTATCCAGTGCGTACGCGATCGATCGCCGCAGCTCGACGTCGCCCTTGATCTCCTGGACTGTCCGATTCGGGTGACCGATGTGATAGAGGTTCGTCCCCGACTTCAAGTCTAGAAAAAATCGCTCGACGGCGGCGTTGTCGGCCGTAGGTGGTGGGTACTTTTGAGTGTCGCGGTAGAGGATGTTCAGTGCATCGCGGCCCACGTTGACGAGTTGCCTCACATACTCTTTCTCCGGCGCGTCGATATTGCTTTCGAACACGAGCAGTGGTGGCGACGCCTTGTCGAAGACGGTGAGGCTCGCAAAGTGGACCATCGGGAGACGCGCGAATGGCAGGAAGCCGTTACCGCCAGGGTTGGTGTCGATCGTCGAAAGAGCGGCCCCAAAGGCAGGATCTTTCAGGCGACTGGGATGAACGTCGGTGACCCACCTGATTACCTGTTCGTCCATGGTCTACCTCGGAGAAACGATGGACCGCTGAAAATCTGACCCGGAAGCTTCCTGCATCCGAGCAAGATGGGCCTTGTGCCTCGGGTCGTCATGCATGCTGCCAATCGCAGGGGAAAGAAAATAGAAAGGCGGGGCGCCTTCGTCGCACGCCTTCTCCTGCCACTCGAAGGCTCGATCCAGATCGCCCCGGCTCGCATGTATATAAACGTAACAATGGGGCGGAACGAACACACCCGCGGCCGATTTCGCATCGAGCTCGGCGAGCACCTGTTCGGCTTCCGCCATGCGGCCCGTCTCGGCGTAAATCTGGCCCAGCAAGCCAAGGTAGAACGGGGCTCGTTTCGACAAGTCCGTTGCCCGGGTAATGAGCGGCATCGCGGCGTCGTACTGGCCCTTTCGGGCGTGCGCCATCGCCATCACGTACAGGCCGACAAGAAAATTCGGGTCGATCTCCACGCACTTCTGGCATTCAGCGATCGCCTGGTCGTACTCGCGGAGGAGGAAATACATCCATCCCGCGCCGCTGTTTATCAACGTCGCGAGCGGGTCGGTGTTTTGCGCGCGCTTGATGGCAATAATCGCCTCGGTCCGGCGTTCCCGGAGCGCCAGCAGCCAGGCGTAGTACATATGAGCCGGCGCCTGCGTCTTGTCCAGGTCAAGGGCGCGCATGAACTCGGCTTCGGCCAGGCGCCAGTCCCAGTTGGCACTGAGCGCAATAAGTCCCTGCGATGTATGGGCTTCTGGCAGCGTATCGTCGATGCCGAGCGCCTTGTCGACGTTGGTCTTGGCGACAGCGAAGGCGGCGCGAGGCGGCATGATGGAATAGAGCCCCAGGAACGCGAAGACATCTGCCAGCCCCGAATACGCCAGTGCGTTGCGATTGTCCTTTTCCAGGGCGTGCTCGAATTCCTGCTTCGCTGTCATGAGGCCGCCCTCATACCGCTTGGTCCAATAGAACCGACCCCTCAAGTAATGGAGGTACGACTCGCGATTGTCGGTAAAGCGGCGGATGGGCTGAAGCTTGTCGACCCATTCGACCTTCAGCTTGTCGACTATCGACCGCGCCATCTCGTCCTGCAAGGCGAAGACGTCCGCCATCTCCCGGTCGTACCGCTCAGACCAGATTTGATAGCCGTCGGCGACATTGGTCAGCCGGCAGGCCACGCGAAGCTGGTTTCCGGCACGCCTGACGCTGCCGTCCAACACCGTGTCGACCCTCAGGCGCGACCCGATTTCGCGGAGCTCCGTATCGCGCCCCTTGAACGTGAAAGTTGAGGCTCGGGCTGCCACGCGCAGGTCTTCGATCTGAGTCAATGCCGTGATCAGTTCCTCAGCCAATCCATCGGCAAAATATTCGTTATCCGGTTGCGCGCCGAGGTTGCGGAAGGGCAGGACCGCGATCGAGAGTCGACCCCGCGATCGTTCGGGTGTGCTGACGACCATCGGGGCTTTGCCTGCCGCCAGGTCCTGACGCAGGATGAGCAGCGCCGTCGATAGCGCCTCGGCGGACTCATAGCGGTCGCCCGGTGTCTTCGCCAGGAGCCTGCTGATGATCTGCATCAGTCCCCTGGGCCACGGTCGCACGCCCGGATCGAAGGGCGGCGCTTCGCGATGCAGGATCCCGTCGATGACCTCGATAATCGATGCGCCGCTGAAGGCGTGACGGCCGGTCAACATCTCGTAGAGTGTCGCGCCGAGCGAAAACAGATCGCTCCGGTGATCGATGTCCTGGCCGCAGAGCCGCTCGGGCGACATGTAGTTCGGCGTGCCGAGAATCCGGCCGAATGCCGTGAAGCCGTTGCTGGAACCCGCATCGAATTCCATGAACGACGTCCGCTTGGCGAGTCCGAAGTCGAGGAGCTTCGCCTGCTTGCGGTCGGTGATGAAGATGTTGGCGGGTTTGACGTCACGGTGGATGATGCCGTTGCCGTGCGCCGCACCCAGTGCGTCGGCGATTTGAATGGCCAGCTCGATCAGTTCGGTGTCCCCGAACGTCGACTCCGCGAGCCGCTGCTTGACGGTTTGACCGCTCAGCATCTCCATCGCAATGAAGGGCTGACCGTCGCATTCATCGATTTCGTAAATCGTGCAGATATTCGGATGGTTCAGCGAGGAAGCCGTTTGTGCCTCCCGGCTGAACTGGCGGAGCGCGACGGGATCGTCCGACAACGTGTTGGAGAGAAACTTCAGGGCGACGAAGCGGTGCAGCCGGCTGTCCTCGGCCTTGTAGACGACGCCCATGCCTCCGGCACCCAGCATCTCGACAATGCGATACCGGGAAACCGTACGACCGATCAACTGGCTGGGCATTGCCATAGAGGCACCGCCGTCTGTAGGCGACCATCCTACAGCTAATCAATAGGGCAGGATGTCGGGAAATTAGGCCATTTGAGGTTAAAAGTTGAGCTTCAGCGCCAGCTGAATCTGGCGCGGCGAGCCGGCTTGCGTAAATTGCCCGAACGCTGGTGCCGGACTGGCCGGATAGGCGCCGGTGCCAAAGATGTTGTTGATCTCCGTAAAGTTGGTCCGGTTCAACAGGTTAAACACCTCGAAGATGCCATCCAGGCTGATGGGGCCGCCTACGCGGAACCGGCGGCTCACCCGAACATCGACAGTGGCGTGCCCGGGGAGGGTGGCACTGTTACGGCCGACGCTGGAACCCGCCTCAGCCGGCGTGCGGCGCGCACGGTCTGGCGGGAACGCTCCGCCGTTGCCATCGCCATTGAGGTCGGCGCCTGCCAGGATGTTGTAGGGACGGCCTGATCCGGCCGTCACGACCCATGAGAGCTGAACATCGGCGGGTGCGACCAGGAGTCCACTGAAGACGAGGCGATGCCGCTGGTCCTGGGAAGAGGGTCCCCGCTCCGCGTCCGGATCGAATCCCACCGGCAACCCGGCCGGGTCCTGCCGGTTGCGTCCGAGCCCGTTGTTCTCGGGAATGAACGCGCTCTGGAAATCGGTTGAATTGTCGTCGGCTTTCGAAAGCGTGTAGCTTGCGAGGAACTGATAGCGGTTGCGGAATCGCTTGGTGGCGGCAACTGTCAGACCTCGATACCACGTCTGGCCAAACGATGTGTACTGAAGAATCGACGCCGATGTGCCGGCGCGTCCGTCGGTGTCTTCAGGCCGGCGGCCCGCACCGAGTGACGGGGCGATCGGGTTGTAGTCAATCGTGCCGAGTTGCGCGAAGCCTCGCGCGTAGACAAGGTTTGCCGATAGCCCGAAGTTGCCGGGAAGCTCACGGTCGATTCCTATCGATGCGTGGTGTGCGTATGGAGTTTCCAGTGCCGGATCGACAGTGATCTTTACGCTCGGAAAGACTCCGACTGCGGCCTCCGGCAGACGACGCCCCGGCGCATTCCAGGCAGCGATGGGGAGCGGGTTCGGCAGTTGCGCGACGAACGTCCGCACCTGAGTATCGCCCTCAATAACTTTGGCGACACCGCTGATGGCTGTGATGTGGTTGTCGTGAAAGAGCCCGTACGCGCCGTGAATCGACGTTCTCTTGTCGCCGAGCGGATCCCACGCAAACGCGACACGAGGGGCGACGTTGTTCCCATCGCTTGGGAACGCATACGTGTCGATACCCGGCACGGTGTAGGTGTCGTCAGGCCAGTACTGCTTCTGATAGCGAACGCCCAGCTTCAAGGTGAAAGACGGCGCGACGCGCCACTCGTCCTGCGCGAACAGCGACAGATCGCTCACACGATACGAGCTGACCGGGTTGCCATAGCCCTGCACGTACGCCGCAGGGAGACCCAGTGCGACCGCCTGTATGGCGTTGATCGTGGCGTTCGGCTGTCCCACAAGGGCTCCGGGCAACGCCGCGGCAAAAATATAGCGTCCACCAAAATGAAGCGGCAGGGCCTCGTTCACGTTGTTGATGGTGCTGAGATCGAAGCCTGCCTTCATTAGATGGCTGCCGGCGTACCGGCTGAAGGTGTCGATGAGCTGCACACGCCTGCTGCGCCGCGGCGCCGGCGTGAACCGCTGACGGCCGACGCTCGCAAACCCTGTCACTTCGAGCGTTGGACCGCCTTGATTGTCCGCGATACACGGCCCTCCACACCTTGGATCGAGCGACCGGACATCCTGATCGCGCTTCGCATACTGAAAGCGCAGCTCGTTGACCAGCCGCGTCCCATTCACGGCCATGTACGAAACGGCGGCCATGTGATCGGTGCTTTCGAGAGCCGCCCCGCGGCTCCTGGCGACCTGCCCTCCCCAGGGCTCGATGTTCTCGTTCGTCGCGTCCGCATAGTTGTACCTGACAGACGCGTCGTGCCCCTGGGTGATCTGTTGATCAATCTTGGTCAGGAATTGGTCACCCTCGATCCTGTACGGGACGTTCCCGGTCTCGACGGGAAATCCTGCACGCTCGAGGATCTGTTTCGGCGTCCCGAGTACAGCAGAGCCGAAGCTGACCGGCGTCCGATCGTCGATCGTGACCATGTTGTTCGCGTCGACATCGAGCCGCTCGAACGACACAAAGTAGAAGCTCCGGTTTCGCCGAATCGGTCCGCCGAGCGTGCCGCCGAACTGCATCTGGCCGTAGGGGGACGCCGTCTTTTGCGCAAGCGCGTTTCCGGCCGGGTCGAACTTCTCGAAGTAGTCCCTCGCACTCAGCGATTCGTCGCGGAAGTATCCAAAGGCCCGTCCATTCACGGCATTGGTCCCGCTCCTGGTCACGATGTTGACGACGCCACCGGAGGCTTTGCCGAATTCAGCCGAATAGGAGTGGGTGAGGACCTGGAACTCGCGGATCGCCTCCTGGCTGAACATGGCGCGCACGCTGCCGACGGCCGCATCGTTGTTGTCGACGCCGTCGACGGTGATGTTGTTCGATCGGGCGCGCTGGCCGGCGAACGTGAGACCAGAGGTGACCGACGCTCCCTGCTGCGGCGTCCGGTCTGTTGTCACGCCCGACGTGATGGCTGAAAAGGAAATGAAGTTCCGCAGGTTGATGGGCAGGCTGTCGATCTGCTGCTGTGACACCACAGTCGCGACCGCCGTCTTCTGTGTGTCAATCAGCGGCGCCTCGTCTGTGATCGTCACTTGTGTGGCGAGTCCGGCGATATTGAGCGTGAACGTGACGTCGACAGCCGATCCGAGCATCACCTCTATCAGATCGCGCACTTGGGGTGCGAATCCCGGCAACTCGGCTCGAATGGCATACACGCCGGGCGGCAGCGCAAGCAGTGTGAAACGGCCGTCCGATCGGGTGACGGTGGTGCGTGTGATGCCCGTTTCTGGGTTGGTCGCCGTAATCGCAACGCTCGGGATCACCGCGTTCGTTTGGTCGTACACGATCCCGCTCACATCGGCGCTTGTCGCGCGCGTTTGGGCGCCGGCGCCGTCAGCAGTCATGAGGAACGCAGCCAGAGCCAGCGCGGGGTCGACGCGCCTCATCATCGAGGGTCTCCTTCCAAATGTTCGGGCGGTGTCGAACAGGGTATCATGGCCGACCGTGGGGAGTGTATTCATGACCGAGGTCCGACCAGTGTGTCATCTGGCGGTCGTGATCGTCCTCGCGCTGTCCGCTTTTGGTGTCTTCGCCGCGCAAACCGCGACGTCGAGCCTGCCGGCGGTTTTTACCGGGGCTGATGCGGCCCGGGGCAAGACTGTCTACACCGCGGAGTGCGCCGTCTGCCACGGCGGCAGGCTCCACGACGGCACTGCGGTCCCGCTGGTCGGACGCGCATTCCTTCAGAAGTGGAGCCATCCACTCGTCACGCTGGATGATCTCTTTTACAGCACTCAGACCACGATGCCGAAGAATCGTGGCAACGCGCTCACGACGGCCGACTATATCGCTGTCATCGCGTATGTGATGGAGCAGAACGGCTATCCGTCCGGAGCGCAATCACAGCTCGCCACTCAGGAACAGCGCAGGAGCGTTCGGCTGGCGACGACCGGCCAGGCAGGCCCCCCTGATTTCCTGCCCGGTTCCGGCGGCTTGAAACCGGCCACGACGTCACCAGATCAAAGGGAGCTTACCGCTGCGGCGGCCAACGCGGGCGCGTGGCTGTACCACACTCAGAACTACAACGGCACACGCGCATCGCCGGCCGCGCAAATCACTCCGGTAAACGCCGGCCGGTTGCAGGTGGCCTGCGCGTTCCAGATGGGACAGGCCTCGAACTTTCAGTCCGGTCCGCTCGTGTATAACGGGGTGTTGTACGCCACGACCCTGCATGTCACCGCGGCGATCGATGCGACGACATGCCGGCTCCGTTGGCGTCACGTCTGGACTCCACGGGCAAATGACGTCTGGCGAGTCAACCGGGGTGTCGGGTTGAAGGATGGCCGTGTGTACCGAGGTACGTCCGACGGCTACCTGCTGGCGCTCGATGCGTCGGACGGCCGCATGCTTTGGGCACGCAAGGTTGCCGACGCGGCGGTCGGCGAAACGCTCACCATGCCGCCACTGCTCTTCGAAGATCTCGTCATTATCGGCCCCGCAGGTAGCGAGAATGGGATTCGAGGCTGGATCGGCTCGTTCCGCGCCGAGGATGGACAGCCGGTGTGGCGTTTCAACATCGTGCCGGGAAAAGGGGAGCCGGGGTTTGAAACGTGGAAGGCCGATGCGAACATCCCGCTCGGCGGCGGTGCTGTCTGGACACCTATGTCGCTCGACGCTGCGCGTGGTCATCTCTTTGTCGCCACCTCGAATCCATCGCCTGACTTTCCGTCAGCGCTGCGCGGCGACACGAACCTCTACACGAATACGTTGCTGGTGCTCGACGTTCGTACGGGGAAGGTTGTGTGGTACGACCAAATCGTGCCGAAAGACGACCATGATTGGGATCTGACGCAGGTAAGCCCTCTCATTCGCACGTCCGTCAATGGGCGGCTCCGCGACCTGGTCATCACGAGTGGCAAGGACGGGATGCTGCGGGCCGTCGATCGGGACACGCGCCAGCGAGTATACGAGACACCGGTGACGACCCGATCCAACATCCGTGCGCCCGTGGCTCGAGAAGGCACGCACGTCTGCCCGGGTGTGTTCGGCGGCGTCGAATGGAATGGGCCCGCGTTCAATGCTCGCACGAACCTTCTGTACGTCCCGGCCGTCGACTGGTGCGGAACGTTCACGCTTGCCGACCAGGTTCGGTTTGTGCCGGGAACGCCCTATATGGGCGGATCGTACACGGCGGACGCAGCGAATCAGGGGTGGGTGACGGCACTCGATGCTTCCAGCGGCGAAGTGAAGTGGCGCTACCAGTCACCGCGGCCGATGGTTGCCGCTGTCACGACATCGGACGGTGGTGTGGTGATGACCGGAGAGTTGACCGGCGATTTTCTGGTGCTCGACGCGGCGAATGGACGCGAGTTGTATCGGTTCAACACCGGAGGTCCGATTGGAGCGGGCGTCGTGACCTATGAGATCGCGGGACGGCAGTACGTCGCCGTCGCCTCCGGGTCCCCGTCTTCGTTCTGGATTGAGACGAGTCCAGGGACCCCCACTGTGTTTATCTTCGCGCTGCCGCGACCTTGACCCCAACGAACCCAACGAACCCGCCTTCGCGCCGCTGCACCCATCGCTTCGGCGCGGCAGGCCCGACGAACTTCACGTCCACACTGGGGTTGGCTGGATCGTGTCTTCCGGCGTGCGCCCCGGATCGGGACGGCCCGAGCCTTCGAGCCGGCTGATCGCGCGCACGGTCATGTCGTGATCGCAGAGGATCTGGCAGGAAAGTCGAACCCCTGACAGGCCGCGCTGCTCGAGCCGTTCCTTCTCGGCGGCCGTCATGCTCGACGGCTCGCCTTCGATGAACTCCACCCGGCATGTCGTGCAGCGGGCGTTTCCACCGCATGCGTGCAGAATGTCGACCTTCGCGTCCTGCTCGATCGCCAGAACGAGGCGCTTGTTCTCGGCGACTTCAAACGTTCCGTAACCTTCGACGGTGAGTGTAGGCATGAGACATTCTATATGTCTGTCGTCAGGATCGCCCTCGCCGCGGTCGCTCTCGTCGGGAATGACATGGGCGAGCTTCGGCTGATTCATCGTCCGCATGAGCTCGACGATCTGTTCCGGGCGCATCGGCAATCCCAGCAGCGCGGCAAACTCGAGCATCGTGCACACCAAGATCGTGCGGAGTTGTGACGGTACGCGCATAGCTCTCCTCTGAGCCGTCCCCGGACGGCTGCAATGGCGGTGGTGGTGGAAGAGGGGCTATGCGAGAGGGGGAGCGCGCGGCGATCGGATAGAAACGACGGGTGCGGCGGGGAGTGCGACGTCTTCAAGGGCAGGCGCTGGAGCGGGAGTCGGAGCCCAGAAGAGCGCGTCCAGCGGCGTCTGCGCATCGATCAGCACGAACATCGGCACCGCCGCGATCGCCGTAAAGGCGACGACCGCAACGCAGACGATGGCGACGACTCTGAGGCGCGAGCGCATCACCTGTCAGTTTGCGCTATCGCTCGTCCGTTGTCCATTCCAGCAGGTCGCCTGGCTGGCAATCGAGCTCGCGGCCCTACGTACCGAACACAAAATGTACAATGGACACATGAAGCGGCACTCCGTCGCTGAAGCCCGATCGAGGTTCTCGGACCTGCTCGACGCGGCCGAACAAGGCCAGCCGGCGAACATCGAGCGGCGCGGCGTACGGTTCGTCATTCGACCCGAGGGTGGCCAGCGGCGGGGCGGACTGCGGAAGACGATCGAGTATGTCGATCCCGACGTGGCCAGAGGCGAATGGACCTGGGAGCCGGGCGCGGCGGGACTGGAATTCAGAGGTCGGCCTGCCAAGTGATCTTGCTCGATACAACGCGGTCATCTGGGTCCATCAGCGACATCGTTAGGAGGAACCGACGCAGTTGCGGCAGGTGGGCCGGATCTGTCTGCAAGCGGCCGTGTTCGTGCACCGTCAGTTCCGGCCGCGACGCAGACAGATCCGGCCCGCCTGGCGCAATCGGATCGGTTCCACTAGTGTTCGACAAGCTATGACATCGACTTCGAACTCAGATATTCGATCCGGCACCGATCAGTCCACCGCGAGCGAGCTCGAGCGCGAAGTCGCGCGGCGGCGGACCTTCGCGATCATCTCGCATCCGGATGCGGGCAAAACCACGCTGACCGAGAAGCTGCTGTTGTACGCCGGCGCCATCGAGCTTGCGGGCGCTGTCCGCGGGCGGAAAGATCGCCGTGCGGCGACCTCCGACTGGATGGAGCTCGAACAGCAGCGCGGGATCTCGATTACGTCGGCCGCGCTCGAGTTCGAGATTCAGGGCCGGCGCATGTCCCTGCTCGACACGCCGGGACACAAGGACTTCAGCGAAGACACCTATCGCGCGCTGATTGCCGCCGACAGCGTCGTGATGGTGATCGACGCGGCGAACGGCGTCGAGTCGCAGACGCGCAAGCTGTACGAGGTCTGCCGGCGGCATCGGCTCCCGATCTTGACGTTCGTGAACAAGTTCGACCGGCCCGCCAAGGATCCGCTCGCGCTGATGGACGACATCGAGACCACGCTGGGCATTGCGGCAGCGCCGGTGAACTGGCCTGTGGGCAATGCGGACGAGTTTCGCGGCGTGTACGACATTCAACAGCAGACGCTGCACCTCTACGAGCGCGAGGCCCAGGGGCAGTACCGCGCGCCCGTGGACGTGTCGGCGCTGGACGATCCGGCCGCGCGTGCCGTCATCGGCGAAAACGTCTACGCGCACTTCCGTGAATCGCTCGACGTCATCCGCTCTGCGGGCACCCATTTCGATATCGAGGAATATCTCGCCGGTCTGCAGACGCCCGTGTTCTTCGGCAGCGCGTTGACGAACTTCGGTCTCGAGCCGTTCCTGCAGGCGCTCGTTGAACTGGCGCCGCCGCCGTCGGCGCGACCAAGCGACTCTGGCGTCGTCAATCCCACCGACGATCGCCTCACCGGTTTCGTGTTCAAGATTCAGGCGAACATGGACCCACGCCATCGCGATCGCATCGCCTTCGTCCGCGTCTGTTCCGGGCGGTTCGCCAAGGACATGGTCCTGTGGAACAGCCGCGTCGGCAAGCCGTTGCGCGCGTCGCGCGCGTATCGCTTCTTCGGCCGCGACCGGGAAACCATCGACGTGGCGTATGCCGGAGACATCCTCGGGCTGGTGAATCCGGGCCAGTTTGCCATCGGCGATACCGTGCATACGGGCGCGCCGCTGAAGTTTCTCGGCGTGCCGCGCTTCCCAGCCGAGCACTTCGGGCGTGTGCGCCTCAAAGACACGCGCTACAAGCAGTTCGACGAGGGCATGAAGCAGCTCGAGGAAGAAGGGCTCATGCAGGTCTTCTACACCGCCGCAGGCCGCCGGGAGCCGATTGTCGGCGTGGTGGGCCAGCTCCAGCTCGACGTCATCACCCACCGGCTGCGCAGCGAGTACAACGTCGAGGTGGTCATCGAGCCCGCGACATTCACGTCTGCTCGGTGGCTGGCGGATGAGTCGGCCAAGTTTACGCTCGGTGGCCAGGGCGCTGTCGCCAGCGATCGCCTCGAGCGCAAAGTGATTCTCTTCAGCTCGCCCTGGGAGTTCGAATATTTCGGCAGGCAGCATCCGGGCGTCGAGCTTCTCGCCGAATCGCCGCAGCCGGTTTCATAAACAACGCCCCTTATTTCAACGCCAAGGCCGCCAAGTCGCGAAGAACATGAATTCTGAAGGAAAGAGATACCCGAAAGGTTGCGGGTTCGCGTGATCGCCTTTTCCAAAATCAGCAAGCAGTACGGCAAACAGGTGCTGTTTGTCGACGCGTCGTTCCAGTTGAACGACGGTGAGAAGGTCGGACTTGTCGGTCCAAATGGCTCCGGCAAGACGACGCTGTTCAGGATGATCGTCGGCGAGGAGCATCCCGACGAAGGTGACGTGTCTGTGCCGCGGAAGGCGACAGTCGGCTACTTCCGGCAGGACGTCGAGGAGATGTCGGGCCGCTCGGTATTGGACGAGTCGATTGCCGGCAGCGGGCGTCTCGGCGCGCTCCACCATGAGCTCGAAGCCCTTCAACTGGCGATGTCCGATCCGGGAAAGGCCGGCGAGTTGGACGGCATTCTCGAGCGCTTTGGCGCCGTGCAGGAGGAGTACGAGCACCTGGGCGGCTACGCGCTGGAGAGCCGCACGCGCGAGATCCTGCACGGTCTCGGATTCGACGATGAGCGGATCGACGGCGATGTGGGGGCCCTGTCGGGCGGCTGGAAGATGCGCGTCGCGATGGCGCGCGTGCTCCTTGGCGAGCCCGACGTCCTGCTGATGGACGAGCCCACCAACCACCTCGACATCGAGTCGATCATCTGGCTCGAAGATTTCCTGAAAGCGCGCACGGGTGTCCTGCTGATGACCTCGCATGACCGCGAGTTCATGAATCGCATCGTCTCGAAGATCGCCGAGATCGACAGCGGCGAGATTACGACCTACTCGGGCAACTACGACTTCTACGAACGTGAGCGCGCTATCCGCGAAGCGAATCGCGAAGCGGCGTACGCCAGGCAGCAGGCGATGCTCGCGAAAGAGCAGCGGTTCATCGAGCGGTTTTCGGCGCACGCCGCCAAGGCCGCGCAGGTGCAGAGTCGCGTCAAGGCGCTCGAGAAAATCGAGAAGATCGAGCTGCCGAAGAAGCGCAGGGTCGTCACGTTCGACTTCCGTCAGCCACCGCGGTCCGGCGAGCAGGTCGCGACGCTCGAACATCTGACGAAGCGGTACGGGAAACGCGCGGTGCATCAGGACCTGAATCTGAACATCCGGCGCGGCGAGCGGTGGTGTGTGATGGGAAAGAACGGCGCGGGCAAGTCGACGCTGTTGAAGATGGTGGCTGGCGCGGTCCAGCCGGACGAGGGTCAGGTGACCCTGGGCGCCAGCCTGAAGATGGGGTACTTCTCGCAGCAGGCGCTCGACGTGCTGAACCCGGATCTCACGGTCGAAGAGCAACTCCAGCGCGACTTCCCGCACGAGTCAATTGGCGTGCTGCGGAGTCTGGCCGGCGCGTTTCAGTTTTCAGGAGAAGACGTCGACAAGAAGATCCGCATGCTGTCGGGCGGCGAGAAGACGCGCCTGGTGATGGCGCGCATGCTGCTGAACCCGCCGAACTTCCTCGTCCTGGATGAGCCGACCAATCACCTCGACCTGGCGACCAAGGAGATGCTGCTCGAGTCGCTCAGCGGATTCGAGGGCACGATGCTGTTTGTCTCGCACGATCGCGCGTTCCTGCGGGCGTTGAGCAATCGCGTGCTCGAGCTTGGGGGCGAGAGTGGCACCGAGACAGCCCCGCACGTCTATCCCGGCTCGTATATCGAGTATGTCGAACGGACAGGACACGAGGCGCCCGGGGTACATCGATAGAAGAGCACTGTCAGGGCAGATGGCTGATGGCAGATGGCAGATGGTCGGTAGTTGGTGGTTAGTGGTTGGTGGTTAGCGGTGCGAGTAATGAGCCTAATCCCGAATCCCGAATCCCTAGTCCCTAGTCCCTAGTCCCCAGTCCCTGGTACTGAAACGTCAAGGCGTCGTCACCGACACCGACCGTGACCGTCCCGCCATTCTCGAGCTTGCCAAAGAGAATCTCGTCGGTCAGCGGATCGCGCACTTCGCGCTGGATGACGCGGGCGAGCGGACGAGCGCCCATCTTCGGGTCGTAGCCTTTCTTTGCCAGCCATGCGCGCGCGTCAGGCTCGAGCGCGATGGCCACCTTGCGGTCCTTCAACTGGTTTTCGATCTGCAGGACGAATTTCTCGACGATCGTCTCCATCGCCTCGGAGGTCAGCGGTTTGAAGGACACGATGGCGTCGAGGCGGTTGCGGAACTCCGGGCTGAATACCCGCTCGACCGCCGACTTGGCTTTGCCCTCGGGACCGCCGTCGGCGAAGCCAATCGAACCCGCGCTCATTTCGCGCGATCCCGCGTTCGAGGTCAAAATCAGCACCGCATTCCGGAAATCCGCTTTCCGCCCGCTGTTATCGGTGAGCGTCGCGTGGTCCATCACCTGGAGCAGGATGTTGTAGATGTCCTCGTGCGCCTTTTCGATCTCGTCGAGCAGCACCACGCAGTAGGGGTGCGTGCGCACGGCGTCGACGAGCTGTCCGCCCTGCTCGAAGCCGACATATCCCGGTGGTGCGCCGATGAGCCTGGCGACGGCGTGCTTCTCCATGTACTCGCTCATGTCGAAGCGGATGAACTCGTTGCCGAGCAGCAGCGCCAGTTGCTTGGCGAGCTCGGTCTTGCCGACGCCGGTCGGTCCGGTGAACAGAAAACAGCCCGATGGACGTTCGGGCATCGCCAGCCCGGCGCGCGATCGCTTGATGGCCTGCGCGACGAGATGCACGGCCTCGTGCTGTCCGAACACCACACGCTCGAGAGACTCTTCGAGCGTGCGGAGACGCTCGCGATCCGAAGACGATGCCTGGCGGGCTGGAATGCGGGCCATCCGTGCCACGATCGGCTCGATATCGGCGACGTCGACGATAAGGGGATCGGAATCCGGTCCCTTTTTCAGCCGCGTCACGGCGCCGGCTTCGTCGATGACGTCGATGGCGCTGTCGGGGAGGCGGTAGTCGCGGAGGTGACGTGACGCCAGCTTCGCCGCGGCATCGAGCGCGGCGTCGGTGTAGGTCACCTGGTGGTGCTCTTCGTAACGGCTGCGTAGCCCCGCGAGGATCTGCACTGTCTCTTCGATGGTCGGCTCGTCGATGACGATCTTCTGCAGCCGCCGCGCAAGCGCCCGATCCTTCTCGATGTGCTTGAACTCTTCAAACGTCGTCGAGCCGATGACGCGCAGGTCACCGGTTGTCAAGAGCGGCTTCAACAGCGTCGCGAGATCCATCGTGCCGCCGGTCACCGCGCCCGCACCGACGGTTGCATGAATCTCGTCGATAAACAGGATGGGCTTGGGCTTCGAGCTCAGCGCCTTCACCACGGCTTTGAAGCGCTCCTCGAAATCACCGCGAAAGCGCGACCCGGCCAGCAGGGCGCCTGTGTCGAGCGCGAAGATCTCGGCGTCTTTCAAGGTCTCCTGTATGTCATCGCCGAGCAGCCGCACGGCGAGCCCTTCGGCCATCGCGGTTTTACCGACGCCCGCATCACCCACGAACACCGGGTTGTTCTTGCGCCGCCGGGAGAGCACCTCGATGGTGCGTTGCAGTTCGTGGCTGCGGCCGATCAATGGGTCCAGTAATCCGTGCCGCGCTCGCGCCGTCAGGTCGATGCAATAGGCAGACAACGGATCTCGCGCGGTGGCCGGGCCGGGATCGCCGCTGCCCGCGAAGCCATCGCGCCCATCCGGTGCGTTGGCGCCGCCGCGGTCGTCGCGGTGCGCAGGCGTCTTGGTGATGCCGTGCGCCAGGTACTCGAGCACGTCGAGCCGCGTGATGCCCTGCTCGGCCAGCAGGACGGCCGCTCGCGTCTGCGGCTGCTGCAGGATGGCGGCGATGAGATCGCCCACCTGTGCTTCTTGCCGCTGCGCGCTTTGCACGTGCAGCACGGCCGCTTGCAACGCCCGGCGGAATGCCGTCGTCTGTTCCGGCTCGCGCTCCTGGCCGCGCGGCAGCGCCTCGACGGTCGAGTCAAGGCTCTCGCTGATGTTGCGTCGCAACAGATGCAGGTCTGCTCCGCACGCCCCAAGGATGCGCTCGCCATCGGGGTCGTGGGCGAGCGCGTACAGAAGATGCTCGAGGGTCAGGTAGGCATGACGCCGCGACACCGCTTCCCGGAACGCGATATGGAGTACGACTTCGACGGCCGTGGAGAACATCAGGCTTCCTCTATAGTCGCACGCAACGGGTAGCCGGCCTCACGCGCGATCGAGGCCACCTGCTCGACCTTCGTTTCGGCGACTTCCCAGGGATACACACCGGCAAGACCGCGGCCGTTCCGGTGCACGTGCATCATGATACGGAAGGCCTCGGCCGGCGACTTCTGAAACAGCGTTTCCAAAATCTGTAAGACGAATTCCATTGTTGTGTAGTCGTCGTTCAGCAGGACGACATTGAAGAGCTTGGGTTCCTGATTCTTGAGCTCGGCGCGCTCTTTGATCGCCCCGCCCGTCTGTTCGTCCCCCGACGCCATCATGTGCATGCTACCATCCGGACGCGCCGACGGTTTCCACGCCTGACGGTCCGATGCCGAAAAACATCATCATCTGCGCCGACGGCACCGGCAACACCACGATCAAAGGCCGCGGCACGAACGTCTTCAAGCTCTACGAAGCGGTCGATCAGACCGGCCATCGGTTCGACGCCGCCGCCATTCAGCAGGTCGCCATCTATCACGACGGTGTGGGCACGGAATCGCTCAAGTGGGTGCGTCTGTTCGGCGGTGTGTTCGGATGGGGACTGAGCCGTAACATCAAGCAGCTCTACGGCGAGCTGGCGCGCGTGTACGACGTCGGCGATCGCATCTATCTTTTCGGCTACAGCCGAGGCGCCTTTACCGTCAGGACGCTGGCCGGGCTCGTGACGAGCTGCGGCATTCTCGATCCCGCGAGGTATCAGACCAATCATGCATTCTGGAGCGCCGTGCGCCACGCGTACATCGAGTACCGGCGCAAATATCAAACCGCGCTGTCGAGGATGGTGCGCGGCGATGTCGCCGTCAACGACGAAGACCTGCGGCGCCAGTTTTCCGTTCTGATTCCGGAGCTCTCCGATCCCGATCGCAAACTGATCGAGTTCATCGGCGTGTGGGAGACGGTCGATGCCGTGGGATCGCCGTTCGGGATTGCCGACATCATCAATGGCACGTTCTACAGATTCAAGTTCCCAAATACGACGTTGAGCCCCGAGGTGGGGCACGCGTGCCACGCGCTGGCGCTCGACGAAGATCGTCCCAGCTTCCAGCCAGTGTTGTGGCACGAGGGCCCCGGCGATGCCGAGCGCATCGAGCAAGTCTGGTTTACTGGATCCCACGCGAATGTGGGTGGGGGGCATCCGCGCCAGGGCATCTCGCTCGTCGCGCTCGACTGGATGATGTCGAAGGCCGAGGCGCACGGCCTCAGATTTCTGCCGTCGCACCGGCGGTTGTACCGCGACGGCACGGACGTCGATGACAAACTGTATGTGCCGCGCACCGGCGTTGGCATGTTCTATCGATGGCAGCCGCGCGACGTGGTCGCGCTGTGCCAGGGAAGCAGCGTCGTGCCGAAGGTGCATCGCACGGTGTTTCAGCGCATCGCAAGAAATACAGAAGGGTATGCGCCCGGGTCGCTGCCTCCAGACGGAAGCGTCATCACAACGAGCACGCCGGAAGCGGCGGCGCCGATTCGGCAGCTCATCGCGGCGCACTTTGGCGACAACCGCTCACTCATCGAGCGCGAGCGCACGGCACATCTGCTTGGCAAATCGGCGTACTGGCTGATGATCGCCATGACGGCGACGGCTGCCGCCATGATTCTGGCGACGTATTACGCCGACCTCGCCGCTATCCCTAACTGGCGTCGCCGCGGAATTTTCTTCGCGCAGACAGTGCTCAGCGCCAACTGGCTCGCCGTCACCGCGCGGACGATCTGGCACTATCCGTGGGTGCTCGCTGGAGCACTGCTCGCACTCTGGCTGAACGTGCGCGTCGATCGCCACCTCGACGCCAAATACTCGGAGTTCTGGCATCGGTTGCGGACGCCGTTGCGAACGGTACTCGAGCAGCGGGGGGACGCTCCCAAGACCTAGGCTAGTCGCGCGGCACCTTGCTCAACACACCGTCGGCCGACCGCCAGATGCTGGCCTTGTTCGCGTCGGCCAGTTTCTTCGCGATCTGAAGGGCGATTGTGAGCTCGCCCAGCGTGAGGCGGTGTGGGTGCGGGACGACACTGAGGAGATGGCGTCTGCCTTCCGTGGTAATCAGGACGTCGCCGTGTAACGGCTGGTCAGTCATCAGCACGATGTCACGCCTTCAAAAACGATGCCCAGAGCGTGCAAAGTCGGTCATTCCGTGAACTAACGCGGAGTCTGACGTCGAAGGGGAGTGCTGCCCGCGCTACAGATTTGTCAGCTCGGCTGGCAGGATCGCCTGGCAGTTGGGACAGGCGACCACCCGGCCGCGGCGCGGAAGCGTGGACGTGAAGTTCACCTGGTCGCGCAGCAATCTGACCGCCTTCAACGAGGAGACGCTATCGCCGCAGTGTGGGCACTTGACGGGCGTTTCGAGCCGGTACACCGCGTCGAACTTCTCGGGATGGCTCATCCTTCGTCTTTTCGGCTGATACAAACACTTACTTTACTTGGGGTTAGCGTCTCGGGCAAAATGACTCAAACGGTCTCAGAGCTCCTTTTCCGGAGGGCGCGGATGCAGCGTGTCGGGCGCGCGTCGGTGATTGCGGTAGGCATCGGTGTCTGTGCGGTCATCACGTTGCTCGATGTGCGTACGGCTGCACGCCAGGTGCCTGCGCCCGCGGTAGCTTCGACATCGCAAGCGCTCTTGAGCAAGTACTGCGTCAGCTGTCACAACCAGAAGGCACGAACAGGTGGACTTGCTCTCGATCAACTCGATCTGGCAAGTCCGCGCGCGAACGCGGAAATTCTGGAGCGGGTTGTCGAGAAGCTGCGCGCCGGATCCATGCCGCCGCCCGGAAGACCCCGTCCCGATTCGGCCACGTATCTGGCTGCGGCCACGGAATTAGAAAGCGCCCTCGACCAGTCGTGGGAAACGGATCCGGATCCCGGCCGCATCGGTGCGGTGCACCGTCTGAATCGCACCGAATACGCCAACGCGATCCGCGATTTGTTCGGGCTCGATCCGCAAAGCATCGACGTCCAGTCACAACTGCCCGGCGACGAAACCGCCGACGGCAGCTTCGATAAGTTCGCCGACGTGTTATCGATCTCGACGGCGCATCTCGAGCGTTACATGTCGGTTGCGCGGCAGGTCACCAGGCTTGCGACCGCGCTGCCACCTGCGCATGCGATTGTCGAGACGTTTGAAGTGCCGCTTCACGTGACGCAGGAAGATCGGCAACACGAGGATCTCCCCCTGGGCTCGCGCGGTGGAATCGCCGTGCGGTATCACTTCCCGGTCGACGGCGAATATCGCATCACGGTGCGGCTCCAGCGAAACTACCAGGACTATCTCAAGGGCATGGGATGGGAGCAGCAGCTCGATGTTCGTCTCGACGGCAAGCTGCTGAAGCGCTTCCCGGTCGGCGGGAAGGCGCAGGGACGCCCCGCCGGCGCGAGCTATGCCGGCGACGGCGAGCCAGGATTTGCCGGCGCGCCGGAGTGGGAAAGATACATGCAGCTCGAGGGCGACGCCGGCCTCGAGGTACGCGTGCCCGTCACCGCAGGATCGCGAGTGGTCGGCGTCTCGTTCGTCCGCCAGATGTGGGAGCCCGAAGGACTGCCGCAGCCGCAGCAACGCGGGCGCGTCATCACGAACGACGAAGTGTACATGGACTACGCCAACGTCGCAGCGGTGCACATCGGCGGACCGTATGGTTCCGGCGGGTCTACAAAGCAAGACCCGCCCTACTCTGCAGGAACAGGAACCCAGAACCCAGAACCTAGAACCCAGAACCGTGTCTTCACCTGTCGTCCACAGACACTATCTGGTGAGCGCGGATGTGCCGAGCAGATCCTCTCGCGTCTCGCGCGGCTGGCCTATCGACGCCCCGTCGGGAAAGCGGACGTTCAGACGTTGATGGCTTTCTACACGGACGGCCGGCGTCAGGGGGGCACTTTCGAAAGCGGTGTGCAGTTTGCCCTCGAGCGCATGCTCGTTGATCCCGACTTCTTGTTGAGGGTCTATCGCGATCCCGCACCTGCCCGGCAGCAGCCGCGCGCCGGCCTGCAGCCTGCAGCCGGAAGCCTGCAGTCGTACCGGCTGTCCGAACTCGAGCTCGCCTCCCGATTGTCGTTCTTTCTCTGGTCCAGCATTCCAGACGATCAGCTGCTGACGTTGGCCGAGCAGCGCAAACTTTCGAATGCGACGGTTCTCGAGCAGCAGGTGCGCCGCATGCTGGCCGATCCGCGTTCGACGGATGCACTCGTAGACGACTTCGCGGCGCAGTGGCTGAACCTGCGGCGTGTCGCCGAGGTCGTGGTCGATCCGGAGCGGTATCCGAACTACGACCTCACGCTGATGGAGTCGTTCAAGCGCGAGACCGAGCTCTTCGTCGCCAGCACGCTGCGCGAGGACAGGAGTGTCGTCGAGCTGCTGAACGCGGACTACACGTTCCTCAACGAGAAGCTCGCGCGGCACTACGGCATTGCAGGTATTTACGGCAGCCGTTTCCGCCGTGTCGCGGTTCCAGACAGGAACCAGCGGGGGGGATTGCTGGCCCAGGGCGCGCTCCTCTCTACGACCTCGTATCCCGACAGAACATCGCCGGTTCTGCGAGGGAAGTTCCTGTTAAACAACATTTTTGGCCTGCAGACGACGCCGCCGCCGGCCGGAGTCGATACGAACCTGGCGCCGTCGAAGCCGGGCGGACCGCCGCCGACCATTCGCGAGCGCCTGGCCGAGCATCGGACGAACCCGACCTGCTCGAGTTGCCATTCGGTCATCGATCCGCTCGGCTTTGCGCTCGAGAATTTTGACGTCATCGGGGGATGGCGCACGACCGACGAAGCCGGCAAGCCGGTCGACGCCGTCGGCACGACGATGGGCGGGACCAATGTCGACGGATTGAGCGGGCTACGCACACTCCTGCTGCAGCGTCGCGATCAGTTTCCGCGCACGGTCACCGAGAAGCTGCTGGCCTATGCGCTCGGCCGAAAGCTCGAACACTACGATCGTCCGTCCGTCCGGCGCATTGTTCAGAACGCCGCTGCGCAGGACTACCGGTGGTCGTCATTGATCCTGGGAATCGTCAAGAGCCCGGCGTTTCAAATGCGCCGCCCGGCTTCAGAAGTACGTAGTGTCCGCCTTCAGGCGGACCGTTGACGGAGCGCAGGCCTGTAGGCCTGCCAAGGAGACTGCATGTTCCTGACATCGAAGGCCCTCTCACGGCGGACGATCCTGCGGGGACTGGGTGCCACGCTGGCGCTGCCGTTTCTCGATGCGATGACACCGGCGCTGTCCCTTGCGGCGCAACGCGCCAGAAAGCCCGCGCACCGGTTTCTCGCCTTCTATGTGCCCAACGGCATGGCCATGGAGTACTGGTCGCCCAAGGCCGAGGGGCGTGCCTTCGAGTTGACGCCGATTCTTCAGCCGCTCGAGCCGTTCCGCGATCAGATGACCGTGGTGTCGGGCATCAGCGCCAACTGGGTGGCGATCCATGCCGGCGCCTCTGGAGCATTTCTCACAGGCACGGCTCGTGGCGGCAAGACCGAGATCGAGATCTTTGCCGACACGTCGATGGATCAGCTGCTGGCGCGTCACTACGCAAACGAGACCCAGATCGCATCCCTCGAGATGGCGATGGATCGGCCGGCGAACGCCGGTGCCTGCACCGGCAATCTGAGCTGCGTCTACACGCACACCTTGTCGTGGCGCAGCCCGACGCAGCCGCTGCCGATGGAATGGAACCCGCGGGCCGTATTCGAGAAGCTCTTCGGCGACGCAGGCAGTACCGACCGTGCGTCGCGCGAGCAGAGGTTGCGGCAGCACAAGAGCATCCTCGATTCGGTCAATGAGAAGCTCGCCTCGCTGCGCACCGAGCTCGGGCCTCAGGATCGGGTCAGGGTTGAGCAGTACACCGAAGCGGTTCGCGACGTCGAACGCCGGATTCAACGGGCTGAACAACAGGTCGATCTCGAGCTGCCGGAGATGGCTCAGCCGCAGGGCGCGCCGCCGGTCTTCGAAGACCACCTGGAGCTGATGCTCGACTTGCAGCTGCTCGCGTTCCAGACCGATCTGACGCGTGTGATTTCGTTCATGCTCGGCAAGGAGCAGAGCGCGCGGCCGTATCCGCAGATCGGCGTGCCGGAAGCGCATCATCCGCTCTCGCACCATCAGGACAACCCCGAGCTCATCGCGCACATGTCGAAGATCAACCGGTACCACACCGAGTTGTTCTCGAAGTACCTCGCGAAGCTGCGCGCCACCGGGGATGGCGATGGCACGCTGCTCGATCACATGACAGTGCTATATGGGTGCGGCATCTCGAACAGCACGCGTCACTCGGGTGAGAACCTTCCGCTGCTCGTCATGGGCGGCGGCGCTGGCAAGCTGAAGGGTGGCCGTCACGTGACGTTTACCGACAAGCCCTCGATGGCGAACCTGCTGATGACGTTGATGGACAAAATGGATGTTCCGGTCGAGCGCATCGGCGGAAGCACGGGCAAAGTGCAACTCGACGCGTTGTCTTTATGAAGTCCATGTCAAAGTACGTAGTGTCCAGGTACGTAGTGTCCGGCTTTAGCCGGACCGCGATCCTCTTGCTTCTGTTTGCGCCGGCGTACGCGCAGGAAGCGCCCTCGGGTGACGGATCCACACCGCTCCACTGGGCGGCGTATCGGGATGATCTCGCAAAGGCCGATCAGCTGATTCGCGGCGGGGCGAACGTGAACGCGGCCAACGATCTCGGCGTGACGCCGCTCTGGGCGGCGAGCATCAACGGCAGCCTGCCGATGGTGCAGCGGCTGCTCGAGGCCGGCGCCAATCCCAACACCGCGCTCGTGTCGGGCGAGACGCCGCTGATGGTTGCGTCGCGGTCTGGAAAGGCGTCAGCCGTCGAAGCTCTGCTCGGGAAGGGGGCGAATCCGAATGCGCGCGGCGCGCGCGGTCAGACAGCGCTCATGTGGGCCGTCTCCGAGCATCACGCCGACGTCGTCAAGCTGCTGCTGGCCGGCAGAGCAGACGTGCATGCAAAGACCGACAGCTGGAGCCAGATGATGGCCGTGCCTCCCCACGGTCTTCCCGAATACAACCGGATGATTCCGCACGGTGCCGACACGGCGCTCATGTTTGCGGCCCGCAGCGGCGATCTCGCGTCGGCGAAGCTGCTGGTTGAGGCGGGTGCAAACGTCAGCGATCACGATGCATGGGGTGTCAGCGCGACGACGCTCGCGGCGTTTTCGGGATTCGGTGAGATTGCGCGTTATCTCCTCGAGAAGGGCGCCGACCCGAATAGCGACAAGCCGGGTTTCACCGCCCTGCATTGCGCGATCATGCGCCGCGACGAGGCGACGGTTGCGGCGCTCCTGGCGAGAGGCGCCAATCCTGACGTCACCGTCAAGGTATGGACGCCGACGCGGCGATCGTCTGACGACTATCACTTCATGCCGGCGCTCGTCGATGCCACACCCTACTGGCTGGCCGCGCGCTTTACCGAGCCAGGCGTGATGCGCCTGCTCGCCAAACACGGCGCAGATACGAAAATCGTTCACGAGTCCAATTACGTGCAGGGCGAGGGCTATCAGCGACGGAAGGAACGTACGACGGCGGTGATGGCCGCGCTGGGTATGGGGGGCGGCACCGCCTGGGTGCCGGTCAATCGTGCCGAGCGGGATGCGCTCGTGCTCGAGACGGTGAAGCTTGCCGTCGAGTTAGGTGCCGACGTCAATGTCGCGAGCACCGACGGCCGAACGGCCCTCGATTCGGCGCGTGCGCAAAAATATGAAGGTGTCGCGGCATTTCTCGAGAGCCGCGGTGCCGTTGCCAAACCCCGCTAGCGCTCCTCGCGCATCGCCGCGCCCAACCGTTCCACGGCGCGGTTGGCCGCCATCCTGGCGGCGTCAACCGTGCTGAATCCGAAGTGCTCGGCGATCTCAGGTGCCGTCCACTGGGCTTCGACCCGCGCAATCACGAGCTCGCGTTCTTTCGGCTTCAGCTGGCCCATCGCTGAACGATAGCGATCGTACGTTTCATTCTGCAGCGCCAGGTCCAGGGGAGAGGGGTCTTCCGACGCGTAGTCGGGCGGCAGCTCGACCGCCGCGGGACGCCGGCCAATGCGCCGCATTTCGTCGCGAATCCTGTTGATGACCGATTGGCGGAGATACGCCTGCATGGCGCCGACGTGGCGCGACTCGAACGAGTCGAGCCGCGCGATGGCGCTGATCGCGGCGTCCTGCACGAGGTCGCCGGTGTCGAGCGCCCCCCGTGCGACCGCCGGCAGCCGACCGTGCGCCCACCGCGTGAGCGGCGGCAGGCATCGCTGGAGGATCGCGTTGACGGCAGACGAATCTCCGCTGCGGGCTTTCAAGATAAGCTCGACCGTAGGTTCGTCGCTGAGCAGCGCGGTGGTCTTGTCGGGCGGGTTGTCGGCCATTGGTAGCCGATCTTAGCTGTTTGGTGGCGCCTTACGTTGGGGAAAAACAGCCGATGCGCTATCGTTTGAAGGAATGGCCTGGATGACGTGGTGATCGACGCCGACCTGGGCGAGCGGCTCTATCGGACGGCAAAAGCCAGGCGATGGCACCTACCGCGGGACGCCTTTGCTGCGGCGCTCGAGGCCAGTTGTGCGAAAGCGTTTCCTGGGGGCGAACCGGGCTCGGAGGAGCTCTCCAGATACACCGAAGCCCTGCACCTCGAAGACCTCGCTTTGGCCTGCGCGTGCGCCCTCGGCGAGCATGCGGCGTGGGATCACTTCGTGCTGGAAATGCGGCCCGGGCTGTATCGAGCCGCGGATGCTCTGGACCCGTCGGGCGGCGCCCGGGAGTTGGCCGATTCGCTCTATGCGGAGCTGTACGGGATCGATCACCGCGGCGAGGCGAGGCAGTCGCTGCTGCGGTACTTCCATGGCCGCAGCAGCCTGGCGACGTGGCTTCGAGCGGTCCTCGCCCAGCGCTATGTCGACCGTGCCCGCGTGGCACGTCGGGTCGAGCCGCTGCCCGAGGAGATGGCTGCCATTACGCCGTTCGAACTGCCGGACTCCGAATGCCCGAAATACGTGGAGTTCCTGCAAACCGCGCTCGAGCATGCTCTCGCCCAGCTGGCGGCGCGCGATCGCCTGCGGCTCGGCCTCTATTACGCTCAACAGCTCACCCTGGCCGAGACCGGCCGGTTGCTGAAGGAACATGAGGCGACGGTGTCGCGGCATCTCGCCCGCACGCGAAAGGCGGTTCGCGCCGAGGTCGAGAAGAAGCTGCATGCCGTCGGGCTGACCGACGTGGAGATCGCACGGTGCTTCGAGTGCGCCAGCAAGGACGCCGGCACGATGAATCTCGAAGCAATGCTCGGGTCGCGCAAGGAATTTGCGCAGGATCGTTCTAGTTGATGAGAGAACCCATGGAGAACGACGGCGATCGCGACGCCTGGCTTCGTTCGATGATGCGCTCGACGGTCGTGACGCCGTCCGGCGCGTGCGTCGATGCCGAGACCCTGGCGACGTGGGCTGAAGGGACGCTGGACGCCAAACACGCGGAGGCAGTGGAACGGCATGCGTCGAACTGCTCGCGCTGTATGGCCGTGCTGGCTTCGATGGAACGTATCGTGCCCCCGGCGGAAGAGCCGGGCGAATCGTGGAGTGTAGCGTCGCTCTGGCGGTGGCTCGTTCCACTGACAGCCGTGGCCACTGCGGTCGCGATCTGGATCGTCGTGCCGGATCGTCCCGTTTCTCAGGGACCAGCTCTGTCTGTCCCACAACAGACGACAGTGCCTCCGGAGCTGACACCGGAGAAACCAGCGGAGAAGCCACCGGAGTCTGGCACTGCCGTGTCCGAACTCCAAGGCGCCGCACCGCTCACTCCGAGTACAGAAATTGCGGAATTGGAGAAGAAAGCAGGGGCTCGGCAGGAACCGTCCGAAGAGTCGCGATTGCGCGTAAACGAGGCGCGCGATAGTGCCCGTCCTCCGGCACCCTCGGCGCCCGCCGCACGTGCGGCGAGGCCCGACACCCCAGCTGCGGATGCCCTCGCCGGCGCGCAGAACGACATGGCGTTGACGACGCTCCAGCGTCAGGAACTCGCCGCCGTGGTGCCGACGAGCGAGTCGAGTGTTCTGACGAATCCGTTGATCCGGTGGCGTGTGATGAACTTCACGTCGGTGGAGCGATCGATCGACGGCGGCAAGACGTGGATCAAGACGGCTCCGCCGCCTGGTGTGGCTGCCAACAACACCGCGGCGTTTGCAATGTCGGTTGTGTCTGTCCGGGCAGTCGACTCGCTTCGCGCAAGCGTGACAACTTCAGACGGCAGAGAGTTTTACACGACCAACGGCGGTCTCGCCTGGGAGCGCCTGCAAGGAAATTCGACGGCTCCGTTCTAAGAACAGTGGGGGACACCCGCTTTCAAAGGAGCTTCGAATGGTTGCACGACTCGCGCTCGTCGGCGTCCTTGGAGTGGCGCTCGCCGCCCTTGCCAGCCGGCCCAATCTCACGGTCGAACCCGTTCATGCCGCCCCGGCGGCAGGTGCTCAGGGCACCACAACGCTTGATGATCAAGTCGATCTGAACGTCACGGTGTACAACTCCGACATCGCGCTCGTCCGCGATGTGCGGAATCTCGATCTGCCACGGGGCACGTTCGATCTGAGCTTCATGGACATCGCGGCTACCGTCAACCCCGCCACCGTCCTGTTCCGCTCGCTCAGCGAGCCTGCGCGCGTGAGCGTGCTCGAGCAGAACTACGAGTACGACCTGCTCGAGCCCGACAAGCTGCTGCGCAAGTATGTCGGCCGCGACGTCACGCTCGTGCGAAGCCGTCAGGTGAACGGCACGACCGAAGAGGAAGACGTGACTGCGCACCTGCTCAGTTACAACACGCAGCCGGTGTGGCGGATCGGGAACGAGATCGTCACAGGGCTTCATGCCGATCACATTCGCTTTCCTGAGCTGCCGACGACGCTCTACAGCCGGCCGACGTTGATCTGGACGCTCGAGAACGGGGGCGCGTCGCGTCATCGGGTGGAGGCGAAGTACCTTGCCAGCAAGTTGTCGTGGAACGCCGACTACGTGCTGACAGTTGCGCGCGACGACAAGGCAGGCGACATCGATGGGTGGGTGACGCTGACCAACGGGAGCGGCACGGCATTCCGCAACGCGAAGTTGCAGCTGGTCGCTGGCGATCTGAATCGTGTGCGCCAGAACATCGAGAGGATGTTGGCTGATGAGTCGAGGGGTCGTCGCGAGCTTTCGGCAGCGGCCCCGATGGCGCAGGAGGCGTTCTCGGAGTATCACCTCTACACGCTCGGCCGAAAGACGACGATCAACAACAACGAAACCAAGCAGGTGAGCATGCTCTCGGGCACGGGTTTTCCCTTGCAGAAGCGCTATGTCGTGAATGGCAACCAGTTTTACTACCACAACGGCGCGATGCCCGGCGCGCCGATCAAGGACTCGGTTGAAGTGTTCTACCAGTTCAAGAACGAAGAGAAAGGCGGGCTCGGCATGCCGATGCCGGCGGGAACCGTGCGCGTATATCAGTCTGATTCAAACGGCGGCGTGCAGTTCGTCGGCGAAGATCGCATCATGCACACACCCAAGGACGAGACGCTGAACCTGAAGATCGGCAACGCGTTCGACGTGGTGTGCGAGCGCAATCAGGTCGATTTCCAGAAGATTTCCACGAACGTCTACGAAATCGAATACGCCATCACGCTGCGCAACCGCAAGACGACGCCGATTACGGTCGAAGTGAACGAACCGATCGGCGCAGCGACCTGGCGCATGCTGCACGCCACGCACAAGTGGACGAAGACGGCGGCGTTCGCGGCGCAGTTCACGGTGCCGGTGAATGCTGGTGCGGAGACGGTGCTGAAGTTCAGGATCCGGGTAAACGGGTGAGGGGGTTCTGCAGGAGATGAGGAGACTAGGAGTGTTCTCCTAATCTCCTCATCTCCTGTTCGTATTTCTAGTGGTGAACGCTCGTCACGTGTTCGCGGAGGAGATCTCGCCCGAAGTCGCCGGTGAGATCGCGCCAGACCGAGTGAACGTGATTCCCATCGTTCTGCGTGTTGTCGAATTCGATGAGGAACGTCGGGCCCTGGACGCGATAGTAATGCTTCTTCCCGCGTTCAAACTCGCCGGCCCACGCGAAGGTGATCTTGTCGAGCCCGGCTTTCTTGAGGCCCGCCATGCGATCGGCGGCGATGTCTGGCGCCATCACCGAGACGTACGCGTCGACGACCCGCATGAGCATCTCGCGCTGCTTCGGCTGCAGGTCCGTTGCGGCAATGCCGGCGGGCGTAAGCGCGCTGATAGTACTTTCATTGCGCGTCACGATGTCGTTTGGCGCGGTGGTGTTGATCACGGCCTTGGCGCGTTGTGCTTCGTCCAGCGCCATGACCAGTTCGCGACCGGGATCTTCCTCGAAGCCGAGGACTCTGAGTCCCTTCTTCGCGCCGTCTCTCACTTCCGCCGGATTCGATCCGAAGAAGTGCGGCGCCGCCGAGACCATGTTGCCGTTCACCATCGTGAAGTTGAGCGACACGTGGTGCCCTTCGACCTTCCAGCCCCATGTACCTTTCGCGGCCGGCGTGCCAAATACCCAGACGTAGTACTTCAGCGGATTGCGCTCGAGCTTGCCGGGCTTCGAACCCGGCGGGTTTTCGATGAGGTTCAGAATGCTCTCGAGCTCCATGATCGCGTTGGCGGTCATGTAGCCCTTCTGGCTGAGGCCCGCTTTCAGCAGGTTGTGCGCGGCCTGCCGCTGGGGCTCGGTCATCTTTTCGATGGTAAGCCCAACCCTGGGGTGCATCTCGGTCGGCACGAACCCGAAGCGCTCGCGTTCCTTGACGTTGTCGAACGCGAACATCGCGGTCTGCTTCTGTTCGGCCGTGAGCGTGGAGAGAAACTTGTTCGCGGCGTCGGCCATGTTCGCCGGGGAGCGATCCGCGGCGTAGGTCGCGGCGAAATAGGCCAGCACGCAGCCGAGCCACAGGACGAACCGAGCGGAGCGGATTGCACGCATGGGAGAATCCTTTCGATTTATGCCGGGAAGAGTATCATAGCGCCGTCTCTTTATGGCTCGTAGGACCTTTGTGTTTGTGGTGCTGCTGGCGGTCGGGCTCGCCGCCGGCTGGGCGGCGGCGCAAGCGCCGCGGGTGCCCTTCGTCTATGTGGGCGGTTATCGTCCGGAAATCGCCATCTTCCGGCTCGATACGGCCAGCGGGCGGTTGACCCCTGCCGGCAAGGCGACCAACGTCGGCCAGGATCCGTCCTTCGTGGCGTGGGATCCGGCCGCCAAATTCCTGTTCGCAGTCAACGAAACCGATCCCGGCCGCGTCCGATCGTTTGCGATCAATCAGTCGACTGGCGCCCTCACGCCTATCAATGACGAGCCGTCGATGGGCAGCATTACGGCGCATCTCTCGACCGACAAGACCGGCCGCTGGCTGCTGGTCGCCAACTACGGCGACGCCAAGCAAGGCACGATCGCGTCGTTTCCGATCGGCCTGGACGGGCGGTTGAGCCCGGCCGTCTCGACGCGCGAATTCGGCCTCGGATCGATGGCCCACTACATCGGCACGGACCCGACAAATCGATTCGTGTTCGTCCCGTTAAAGGGCGGACCATCGGTCGCGCAACTCTCCTTCGATCCGGCCTCTGGGGCGATGAAGCCGAACGTGCCGCCGATGGTCGGCGCGGCGCCCGGCGCCGGGCCGCGGCATCTCGACTTCCATCCGAACGGCCGTTTCGCGTACGTCATCAATGAGCTGGATCTCACGATGACCGCGTTCGCCTACGATGCGAAAACCGGGTTGCTTCGCGAGCTGCAGGTGTTGCCGACGTTGCCGGCCGCTGCGGACAAGGTCGGCGCGTCGGCCGCGGACGTGCACGTGCACCGCTCCGGACGATTTCTTTACGGCTCGAATCGCGGCCACAACAGCATCGTCATATTCCGGCTGGGCGACGACGGGCGGATGACGCTCGTCGGACACGAATCGCGCGACATTCGGCGTCCACGCAATTTCACGATCGATCCAACCGGGACGCTGATGCTCGTGGCGAATCAGGACGGCGCCAGCGTCACAGTCTTCCGCATCGATCAGAATAAAGGGACGCTTCAACCGGTCGGCGCGCCGACTCCGGTCGGACCCAATCCGTCGTTTGTCGGAGTTGTGATGTTGCCAGGTTCCTAGCAGTGACCTCCCGTTTTTCGACGCAGAGGCGCAAAGGCGCAAAGAATTCTTTTTGAAGCAAACTCTACGTCTCGGCGGCTCTGCGTCGAGGCTGTGCAATTATGTGACTGTGGAAACGCTAGTTCGTAGGAGGGTGACATGCGCGGTCTGCTTCCGGTGCTGCTTCTGTTGCCGATGGTTGTCTCCGCACAGGAGAAAGAACGCGTCTTGTACTACCCGAAGCCGCTGAATCGCGAATACAAGTCGCCCATGAAACCGGTCACGCGTCTGGCCGACCTGAAAGCGAAGAACCAGGGTAAGGCGACGTGGCGCGAGCCGGTGATCAATGACGGGAATTCGGTGTCGTTCATGGTGCAGGAGCCGCCCGGCACGAAGCACGAGCGACGGATGTATCCCGATTCGGCGTCCTGGTTCGCGGTGCTCGACGGGGAGATCCGATTCGAGATCGAGAAGGCTAACGGCACCTTCGAGGTTGTCAACGCGACGAAAGGCTCGTATGTGTTCGTGCCCGAGCGCCTGTTGCACTCGATCGAAGTGATGGGCAGCGCACCGGCGATCCGTTATGAAGTCACGTCGGGACCATCATCGACGCCGGTCTTCGAAAGGCGTCCGGCCCAATCTCCGGCGGGCATCGAGTATGTGCCCGTGACGCTGGGCACCGGCCTGAATCCGCTCGACGTCTACAACGAGGGGAACGGCGGCAAGCCCTGGCCGTACCACGTGAACGTCTACGAGCTCCAGAAGACGAACGCGACCAAGAAGGGATTCACGCAAGAGGCCATGCGCGCCAACCGCGCACGCGGCAACTTCATCTGTGGCTACCGTCCGGCAACCTTTCCAACCGAAAAGGGCGATCGCGGGCATCTTCATACCGATACCGCGGAGTCGTGGATTGTGATGCTTGGCGAATTGCGCTGGGTCTTCGAAGGCGACGAGAAAACCGCAATCGTTGCGCAACAGGGAGACATCATCTACGCCGTGCCCGGCACGTTCCATTCGCCGCAATTCTGGGGTAAGGAAGGGTTGAACTGCCGGCTGACCAACAGCACGATGCCGTCGCTCAACCACTTGTACGACGCGAAGAAGTAGCGGTACGTAGCGTCCGGCTTTAGCCGGACCCTGGTGCGAAAGGTCCGCCTAAAGGCGGACGCTACTGCCGATTCGGCTAAACACTGCCGCGACGACACGATCGCATCGAGACTGGTGAAACGTGAACGTCTGTGCAGCGCCAAGGCCGGCGCGATCGAAAAGATCGCGTCGAAGGGCGGCTTTCCCGCGCGACAGGCGCGTCTTGACGACGTCGTCGCTGACACCGAGCACCTGGGCTGTTTCCGCCGTGCTCATACCCTGGACTTCGCGCAGCACGAAGACTTCGCGGATTCCATCCGGCAAGGTATCGACGGCGGCTTCGAGCAGGGCACGCAGCTCTCGCGCGAAGGCAAGCCGTTCTGGATCCGGCGCCGCGCCCCCTGAAGTAAACGAATCCACGATACCCGCCTCGCTTTCGAGTGGCTCGTAGCGCCCCTGCTTCCGCGCGCGCGCGATCGCTTCGTGCACCGCAATCCTGGTCAACCAGGTGACGAACGCCGCCCGCCCGTCAAACTGGCGCAGGTGCGCGTAGGCGTTGACATAGGCCTGCTGCATCACGTCTTCAGCTTCGCGGTCGTCGCGGAGAATGGCACGCGCCGCGCGGTACACCCGCTCGTTGTGGCGCCGCATCAGTACTTCGAAGAGCGCCGTCTGTCCCTGGAGGACGCGGGAAACGACGTCCTCGTCAGAAAGACCGATCCATCGTTCGAGTACGGCTCCGCTGACCATGTGCATTGAAAGGGCTCCTGCCTGAATAGAGTAGCAGACGCAGGAAAGGTGACAGGGCCAGATCGGAAATTGAAACAGGAGGTCAGGAGACTAGGAGGGCAGTCTCAACACGGAGACACGGAGAGGGCAACGCTAGGCACGACTACAGCGTGACGCCCTCCGTGGGCTGCGTCAGCGGACTCTGTCGGAGGCATCGACGTCGTGGGCCGCGGACGCGGCCCACGCGCGGGAGAAGAGGACAACCGAATAACTCCTGAGCTCCTGTCGAATATCGCCCCGCAAGCGGGACTCGGATACAGACTGGGTCAGCCCGCGCTTGACCCATTCTCTCCCTCAAATTCGCATCCCTGATCGACAACATGGAGGTGAGGGATGCCAGCTCGCGCCATTCTGATGTTGATTGTCTTCGCTGCATGGGCTGTTGGTGCACAGGCACAGACCGCGCCGCCACGATTCGAGGTCGGTGCCGCGGGAGGTGCCTCTGTCGCGCTGGCAGGCGCCAGTGACGGGTTCCTCATCCTTACCCTTGGGCCACGGCTCACCTTCAATACCACCTCGCGCGACGCCATCGAAGTGGTGGCCGAGATGGTTGGGCCCGTCGAAAATGACGGGCTCAATGGGCTGTATCTGCTTCAGTACAAACGCATTCTCAGGGAGCGCAACGCACGTCGCAATCAGGTCTTCGTTACGGCCGGCTTCGGTGGCAGCTTTGAGTACCAGCACGTCGACACATATCGATGGGAGCGCCCAGACGGCTCCGTCTTCGTCGAGCCTGCTTACACGCACGCCTCGGTCGCTTCGCCGTTTCTCGGCGCGATGGGCGTCGGCATCGAACGCGTCGTTGCGCGCTTTCTCGCCACACGGAGCGAGGTGCAGGTGCTGATGTTTCGATTTGGCGGCGTCGGGATTAGGGGCACCTTTGGCGTCTCCGTACCAATAGGAGGCTACCGTGTTCGCTGAGCAGGACGGAGTGCTGTCCGCGATAGTCGTCGTATGTGCTATTACGGTTGCGGGCTGCGAAAGCGGACGACCCGGCCAGTCCTATGTCATTCCCGGCCCCACAGGCCCGACGCCGGTATCGACCGTCACGCCGTATGTCTGGGATACACGCGAAGAACTCGCAGTGTGGGCCGACAACAGGGTTTCGCGGGGGCCCATCTCGATGAGCGGCGACGGCCCCGCTGCCGTGATACGAATCGAGAGTGGGGCACCGACCTTCTCACTCGAGAATGGCTCACGTGTGCAGTGGGTCCTCCGCGGGCCCGATTTTGAGACCCCTGTCACCGGTATTCGCTCGGTCAAGATTCGCTATACATGGCTGCCGGCCATCCGCAATTCGACGGTCCCGGTGGCCATTCCCGACATCAACGCCGCATTTGAGGGGCCGGAACATCGTCTTTCATCTGATCAGTTGACGCTCCGTTCCGATATTGCTCGCGAACCGTCCGGCGAGATGCTTCTGGATGACGAGTACACCGTGCCGTTCGAAGCACGCTACTTCTATCTGTACTCTGATGGCGGAAATCGTGGCGTGCTGGAAATCGATTCGATCAGCCTCGTGCGCGATTAGCGCTAAAAGCGGCTAAGTAAGAACACGACGACGCGACGAGCGCGATGACACGACGAACGGACGATGCAGTGCGACATCCTCTGTAGGCCGCGTCAGCGGGCTCTGTTAGTGGCATCGACGTCGATGCGGAGCTCCGTGCCTCTGTGTCGAGACCGGCGGGCATCCGAGGCTCCCTTTGCGCCTCCGCGTCTCTGCGTCGAAACGACACAGGGTCGAACTACACCGCATCAGACAACGACGTGAAATTGAAATCGCGGATCCGTAGCGGGGGCATGTGACGACCTGCAGCGACCGCCTCTGACCGCCCGATGTCCTCGAGCCGGTTCAGCATCAGCAGCGGGCTTTCGTTCCAGCGCAGGTTCTTCAGCGGACGCGTCACCTTGCCCTTCTCGATGAGAAACGCGCCATCGCGCGTCAGCCCTGTGTAGAGCACCGTCCGCGGTTCGAGCGAGCGAATGTAGAAGAAGTGTGTAATCAGGACGCCGTGCTCGCAACCGGCGACGAGCTCGTCGGTGGTTTTCGTGCCGCCGGTCAGCTTCAGGCCGCCGCCCGAAAAGACCGAGGCCCCGTTGTAGACCTGCTGGCCAGTGGGCTGCGCCCCCTGCTTCTGCGCCCAGAACCGCGTGTACGACAGATTCCTGAGGACACCTTTCTCAATCCATACGGTGCGGCGAATCGGCAGGCCCTCGACATCGAACGGCACGCCGAGCAGATCCGGATCTGACGGATCGGTGTAAAGCGTCACGCGCGCATCGCACACTTGTTCGCCGATGCGCGTCCCGCCGCCCGGCTTCGAGAATGCGCTGCGCCCTTCGTCGGCGTTGCGCGCGTTGAGCGCGCCGGCCAGTAGTGGCACGAGATCGTTGACAGCGTGGGGCTCGAGCACGGCAGTGTACGGCCGCGGTTCGATC
Organism: Vicinamibacterales bacterium; assembly: GCA_963782595.1. GTDB lineage: Bacteria > Acidobacteriota > Vicinamibacteria > Vicinamibacterales > JAMQPK01 > JAMQPK01. The sequence goes on from CAWAKJ010000002.1 coordinate 911,904, forward strand.
GTCTGCGGGTTCCGGCTGGCCTGCGCCTTTCGCGCCGCCACGCGCCCGAGCGCCGCGGGATCGACGGCGCCCCAGTCGCGTGATCCTGCGCTGGCCCATCCGCTCCCGGTGCCGTCGGGCGTGCGGGCGGTCATCGAGAGCTCCGCATCGGTCGTGCGGTGGTACGCGAACAGGCCGTTGCTCGTCGCGACGGCGACGGCGATGGCATGCGCATCGAGAAACCCGGCCGAAAAAATCTGGCCGCTGCCCGCACCCTGGATGGCCCGCTGCACGGCACCGGCACGAACCACGGGATTCAGATTTGCGGTGTCTTCGATATACGCGTTGACGGTCGTATGTTTCTGCGGCCCCAGCTCCGGCATCATCTCGGCATCGTCGGGCGACAGCCGCGCGAGTTGAGCGGCCAGTTCGACGGTGCGCCGAAGGCTGGCCTCTTCGAGGACGTTCGTGGTCGCGGCCGCCCGCTTGCGGCCGATGGTGACGGTGATGGTCACCGATACGTCAGTGACGCCGCCCGAGGTCGTGATGCTGGCATCGGCGAAGCGCGTGTTGCCGCCCCATTCGCTCGTGATGTTCACGCGTGTGGCGTCGGCTTTGCTCATGGCGAGGACGCGATCGGCCAGGGCGCGGGCTTCCTCGCGCGTCATGACTTTTGTCCTGTGTTGAGAATGGTGACGTTGCGAAACCGGCACGGCGGGCATCCGTGACTGACAGAGCTGGACTGCGAGGGCTCGCCCTTGCCGTCGTTGAACGATCCGCCCAGCCAGTACGACGACTTTCCGCCAATCATGTCGAGCGCGTTCCAGAACACCGGCGTGTTGCTCTGATAGGCGACGTCGCGCAGCATCCCCGCGATTTTGCCGTTGCGCACTTCGTAGTACACCTGCCCGGAGAACTGGAAGTTATACCGCTGGTTGTCGATCGACCACGAGCCGCGGTTCTTGATCACGATGCCGCGGTCGGTGGCCGCAACGATGTCGTCGAGCGTGATGTCGCGCTCGCCAGGCAGCAGCGAGATGTTCGGCATGCGTTGAAACTGCACGGCGTCCCACGACTCGGCGAACGAACAGCCGTGCGACCGGCCGACGCCGGTGAGCTTTTCGATCCACTTCGCCTGCTCGCGCGTCGTCTGGTAGTCCTTGAAGATGCCCTTCTCGATGAGGAGCCACTGGTCCGCTGGGACGCCTTCGTCGTCCCACGCGACGCGAGAAAGCGAGCCGGCCTGCGTGCGGTCGGCTTGCACGTTCATGAACTCCGGCCCATAGCGCAGCCTGCCAATCGTCTTCTCGGGGGGCGAGACGAAACTCGTGCCCGCGTAGTTGGCTTCCTGGCCTACGGCGCGATCGAGCTCTGTCGGGTGGCCGATCGATTCGTGAATGGTCAACCACAGGTTCGTCGGGTCGAGAATGAGATCGTATTGACCAGCGTCTACGGTCTTCGCGGTGAGCTTTTCGGCGGCAATCGAGGCCCAGCGCTCGGCGTTGCCCGGCATATCGAGCGATTCGACGTACTCCCACCCTTGTCCTCGGGGCGCCGTCTCGTGTTCGTAGGTCTGAAAATCGCCGGGCGCGGTGGCCGTCGCGCTGAAGGACGGACCGACGCGGATGAACGTCTGCGTCACGTTCGTGCCCTCCGACGTCAGCAGCGTTTTCACCTCGCGCAGCAACTGAAGACCGGAGGAAACGAACCGGACGTTCTTCACCCTGAGCGCCGACTCGTTGGCCTTCAGCAGTAACGCGATTTTCTCTTCAAGCGGCACCTCGAGCGGATCGCGTTCGGCCGGTGTGATCCATGTACCGGTGACCGGCGCGACCGTTGCGAGCTCGACCCGGTGGCGTTGCACGGCGCCTGCGGCACGCGAAAGCGCGAGGGCGTCCCTGGCCGCCTGTTGCACGCCGGCTCGCGTCATCGTGCTCGTCGCCGCAAATCCCCAGCAACCGTTGACGAGCGTACGGATGCCGAGGCCGTAGGACTCGGCGTCGGCAACCGAACTCACCTGGCGTTCGCGTGTCTGGATTTGTTGACGGCGGTAGCGCCCTACTCGTGCGTCGGCGTACGACGCTCCGGCGCTCCGCGCTACATTGAGGGCCTCACTGGCGAGCTCGATCGCAAACGGATCGGCAGCCGTGGGCGCAAGCGTTTGCTTGCCCCCCGCAGCCTTGGCGAAGGCGGGTGCCGTCAAGCCGCCATGCAGCCGGCTGGCGACGAGGGCCGCTGCCGTTGCAGCGGTTGCGCCGATGAACTCGCGTCTGGTCGAACTGGACATAGAGCCTCACACGCACGTGAAGATGCTAGACTGAAAATCAGAAGAGTAGGGCGGGTCTTGAACTGCAAGACCCGCCCTACAACACGAGAGGTGCATTATGAACTTGCCTGCCACCCTCATAGCGCTTGTCATGATAGCAGCCGCGCCGGCGATGGCCCATCACGGATGGGCAGGATATTTAGATCAGGAATTCGAGATTACCGGGACCGTGGAAACTCCGGTGAAGCTCGCCGGACCACACGGCACCATGCAGATCAAAGTGGATGGACAGATCTGGGACATCACGCTTGCCCCGCCGCCGCGTGTTGAGAGCTCTGGGCTGCAGGCGACGACCATCCCGGTGGGTGCGAAGGTGACGGTGCACGGTCATCGGCATCGCGATCCGAAGCGGTTCGAGGTGAAGACCGAGCGCGTGATGTACAACGGGAAGGTCTACAACGTGTACCCAGATCGAAAGTAGTGCGCGACGCCTTCGTCTGGGTGGAGCGGTCTGCGCTGGGCGAGTTCATGCGCGAGTCCAGCCTCTGGACGTACCCGATCGTCAATCTGCTTCACGTCTTCGGCATCGGTGCGTTGTTCGGCGCCTCACTGATTATCGATCTTCGGCTGTTGGGCGTATGGCGTAACGTGCCGTTGCGCTCGGTGACGAAAACGGCGGTGCCTGTCGCTGCCGGCGGACTGTTCCTTGCCATTGCCACGGGCGCCGGTCTGTTCGCGACACAGGCAACCGACTACCTGGGTAATCCCTTTCTGTTGATCAAGTTCTCGGCGATTGCCGTCGGTCTGGGAAATGCCGCGGCGGTGCGGGCCTCTCCCGGGTGGCAGGCGCGTGGCGTTCGCGATCTCTCGCCGCGCGAGCATCGCCGTCTCGCGGTGGTCGGCGGGATTTCGCTGGTGTCGTGGGTTGCCGCAATCGCCGCTGGGCGGTTGATTGCGTATTGGTAGGCTTCGCCAGGGACCAGCACCACCAACCACCAACCACCAACTAAACAAAGTCTATTCTGAAGATATACCCATGGGTCGGCGAGACGTCGTCCGGCCAGCCTGGGTGGATGCCGGCGTCGCTGCTGTAGAGCGCGCCGTTATACCAGGCGAGACCGTGCGGATCGCTCGCGCCCTTCTCGAACGACGCCGTCGCGAGCGTCCGTCCGGTTGCGGCGTCGTATTGAATCAAGCCTGCCGCGCCGTCTGCAGCCCCCGTGACCAGCCAGATGGAATTGTCCTGGCGGTTGTACGCCATCCCGTGTGCGCGCGGCACGTTGTAGTTAATGAAGAATTCGGGCTGCCACGTTTTTGCGTCGACGCGCAGGATGCCTCGCATGCGGAGCGCGGCAATGTACAGCTTGCCGTCGACGTACTCGATGCCGTGGCATCCGCCGCCGTTGTCCTTGGGGCCAAGCGGGATCTGCCGGTGTGAGATCACCTTGCCGTTCAAGTCGAGCTCGAAGATGCCTTGTGGCGCTGCATTCGCCGCCATCCACACGTGACCACCGCCCCAGGCGATGCCGCTCGTGTTCTTCGACGGCGTCTTGGTGGTCTTCAGGAGCTTGCCTTCCCAATCGGTGAGAACGGCGTTGTCTGACTTCTGTTCGCCGATCCACAAGCCTTCAGGCGCGACCGCGATGCCGTTCGGGTACCCTTCCGGGCTCTTGAAGAGGGCCACGGTCTTGATCTTCTTGACAGGAATCGGCGGCGGGGCATTTCGGTTGCCTTCGCCGAGGAACGTGGATCCCTGGCGGGGCTGCGGAGCTTGCGCGTGCGCCAGACCTGTGCCTATCAGCCCAGCACCGACCGTTTCGAGGAACGCTCTTCGCTTGATCGCCATGCGGCTCCCATCCTCTCCTAGGAAGACCTGATTTTCCGGGACCGCGACATGGTACCTGAACCGCGCTATTTTTTCGCAAAAATCAGAATGTGCTGGCGGGGGAGACGGTCGTCGACGCTCGACAGTTTCCATCCTTCGGCCTCGAGCTCCTGTCTGGCCTCTGCCACCGACATTTTGTGTTCAAAGCGAATGGGTACGTCGGGATCTTCCTTGCGGTATTCGAGCAGCACGAGACGTCCATCAGGTTTCACGGCTGCACGCAAGGCTCGCAGCATCTTCTGCGGCTCCGAGAACTCGTGATAGACATCGACCATCAGCACGAGGTCCAGGGACGCGGCCGGAAGCCGTGGATCGTCCACAGCGCCGTGCACGAGGGTGACGTTCGCGACACGCTCGCGCGCGAGCCGTACGGTGAGCATCTTCAGCATCTCGGGCTGAAGATCGTTGGCGTAGACGCGTCCCTTCGGGCCGACGCGGGATGCGAGCCGGACGGTGAAGTAACCCGAGCCCGCACCGACATCGGCGACCGTCAATCCGGTGAGCGTGCCCAGGGCATCGAGGGCCTTGTCCGGTTCTTCCTCGAGCTCGCGCTCGGACCGCTCGAGCCACTCCGCGCCCTGCCATCCCATCACGTTCGCGAACCGCCTGCCTGAGACAGGGTGAACGCCAGGGGTGAGGACGGTCTGCGCGAAGGTCACACCGGCAGCCGCCAATGCGGCGATCACAGTGAATTTCAGTTGCCGCATGAGGCATGAGTTTATACTTCGCCCGCGAGCCAGACCATCATGATCAACTACGAGGTATTTCGCGGGCGCGACGCAGACGAGACGGCGAGACTGCTCGGCGAAGCGTTCAGCGAACGCGATCCGCCGGCCGTCGCCGCCGGGTTGACGTTCGGCGAGTTCGAGCACTTCGTTCGTGTCTTGTGTCCCAAAGCCGAGATAGAAGGACTGTCGATCGTCGCCCGTTCAGCCGCGACGGGCGAAATGGTGGGGGCGCTCCTGGCGGAGGATTCCGCATCGGGGATGCCCGACGGACTCGACACGTTGAGTCCGAAGTTCAATCCGATCTTCGACATCCTTGGACGACTGGATGCCGAGTATCGCAAGGGTGGGTCGCCTCGTCACGGCGAATCTTTGCACCTGTTCCTCCTTGGTGTCGCGCGGAGTCACACAGGTCAGGGAATCGGCCAGGGTCTGGTTGCGGCGTGTCTGAAGAACGCGGCGCCGAGACGGTTCCAGGTGGCGGTGACCGAGGCCACCAATTTAACGTCGCAGCACATTTTTCGCCGGCAGGGTTTTGTGGAACGCGTGCGGTGTTCGTATTTAGAGCATCGATTCGAGGGGCGGGCTCTTTTCACGTCGATCGCGGCGGAACATGGCGGACCGATTTTGCTGGATAGGGTGCTGGACGTGTGACGCCAGTCGAAAGGCGCTAGTCGGAAGTCGTTAGTCGCAAGTCGAGTCGCTGCAGCGCCTTTCACAACCGTGTAACGTCGCACGGGCGGTTGGGTTGGCCTTGCTGCAGCGCGAAGCCGTGCGCAGGCGGCCGACCCGCCGCGCCTGACCGCGCGAGAAGCCTCGGGGACTCGAGCGAGGTTGACCGAGCGAAGGCAGGGACCTCGCGTCGGGCGGTCATCGTTGGGCCTCGCAGCGCGCGTCCGGCCCCGGCCCGCCTCCGCCAAGGCTTCGGCGCGTCCGCCGTAGCTTCGCGAAGGCGGAAGCTTCGGATTCGCGCTGCAGCAAGGCCAACCCAAGCGACTTCGGGCTGGACGCTACTCGGTCCGGCTAAAGCCGGACACTACGTACAACTGAAAAGCGCTCTAATGCTGCGGCCTGCGGTTGCGAGTAGTACGCTTGTCGGGATTCGCATACCGCCACGCCATTTCGAGTATCTCGCGCAGATCGCTCCGCGCGACGTGGTTCAGCCGCACCAGAACCACGGGATAGCTCGCGTAGTGCTTCCGTAAGTAGTACGTGGAGGGGTCTTTGACAATCAGCAGGTCGCGGTTCACAAAGCCAACCTGAACAACAAGCGAATCCGGATCGGCCGACTTGTTGATCGCAAGGCACGCGAGCATCTTGCCGCGCAGCTTCAGCGCAGGCGAACCGTACATCGTGCCCTCCTGCACGTCAGGTAGAGCGAGTCCCAATTCTTGCACCAGCTCGAACGCCTTCGATGCGGGCCGCGCATGGCTCCTGGACGGCATGGCGGGAGTGTAGCCGAACCCGGCAATCTACGAATCTGCCAATCTGCCAACTGCCAATGGTGCGTAGTGTGTTTTGTGCACTACCATGTCGCATCCATGCTCAAGGTCGCGTGGCTGGCAGCGCTCGCGTGTGGTTTCGCGTCGGTGGCCCACGCCCATCCCGTCCCATTCAGCTATATCGACGTGCGGGTCCAACTGCCTGCCGTCGAGATCTCCATCGTCGCGCACATCTTCGATATTGGAAACGATCTCGGGATTCAGCCACCCGAAAAGCTGCTCGAACCCGAGATACTCAAGGCCCGGGGAAGTGCAGTCACTCAGCTTCTGGCCAGTCGTCTACAGATAGCCGCCGACGGAAGCCCGCTGGCAAACCTCACCTGGTCGCCGCCCGAGTCGTTGCCCGAACGTCAGTCGATCCGGCTCCGGGGCAGGTCGAGCCTCGCCCGGCCGATCGGACGGTTGGACGTCGCGACCGTGATGTTTCCGTACGATCCCCAACACAGGACGTTTCTCAACGTTTACGAGAGCGGCGAAGTGGCCGCGCAGGCCATTCTGGACAAAAACAAGACAACTTTTCAGTACTTCACCGGGACCCACCAGGGTATCTGGGCCGTGATGGAGAAATTCGTGCCTTCGGGCATCCACCACATCCTGATTGGGCCCGATCATCTAATGTTTCTGGCCGGCCTGCTCCTGCTCGGCGGGACGCTCCGGCAGTTGTTGCTCGTTGTTACGGCCTTCACCATCGCCCACAGCATCACGCTCTCGCTCGCGGCGCTCGGGATGGTCATACCGCCGGCCAATGCGATTGAGCCGGCCATCGCGTTGAGCGTGGTCTATGTGGGCGCCGACAATCTGCTGGTACGAGCAGGCGGCCGCGATACACGGGCCTGGGTGGCCTTTGCGTTCGGCCTGATTCACGGTTTCGGGTTCGCAAACGTCCTGCGCGAGATGGATTTGCCTGGCCGGGCGCTCGGATGGACGCTGTTCTCATTTAATATAGGGGTCGAAATCGGCCAGCTGGCCGTCGTGGTTCTCGTCGCGTCGCTGTTCGCATGGGTTCGATCGCGCAGCGAGGCCGCCGGGAGGCGCCTCGCGGTCGGCGGCTCGATCGTCGTGATGCTGGCCGGCGCAGTCTGGTTCGTTCAACGGGTCTTCTTTCCTGGAGGCACGACATGAAGCGCATGGTTCTTCTCACAGCCTTGATCGCTGTCGGCGCACTGACGTTCGTCGTTGCGCAGCAGGGTGGGCAAAAGCCCATGGTGGTCGAGGTCGAAAAGCTCAAAGACAACCTGTTTGTACTCAAGGGTGGCGGTGGCAACACGACCGTCTTCGTCCAGTCCGACGGCATCACTGTCGTTGACACGAAGAACCCCGGATGGGGAGCACCGATTCTGGCCAAGATCAAGGAACTGAGCCCGAAGCCGGTGACGACCATCATCAACACCCACACTCACGGCGATCATGTGAGCGGCAACGTCGAGTTTCCGGCGACCGTCGATGTCGTCGTGCAGGAGAACACCGCGACCAACATGAAGCAGATGCGGCCCGTCACTGGCATGACCAAGCCTGGCGCGCCGCCACCAACGAACATCTTCGAGCAGAATCAGGGGAGAGGTCTTCCGAAGCGCACTTTCAAGGATCGGATGACGCTCTTCAAGGGGCCCGATCAGATCGAGCTGTACTACTTCGGCCGCGGACACACGAACGGCGATGCGTGGATACTGTTTCCGACGCTGCGCGTCGTGTCGGCCGGCGACATCGTCTCCGGCAAAAATCTGCCGCTGCTCGACGCGAATAACGGCGGGAGTGGTCTCGAGATCGGCGATACCATCGCGAAAGCGCATAGCACCTTCAGCAAACTGGCCGACACTGCCGTCACGGGGCACAGCGTCAACATGAATATGAACGAGCTCATGGAATACGCGACGTTCAACCGTGAATTTGCGGCCATGGTGCGCGAGGGGAAAAAGTCGGGCAAGAGCGCGGAGGAAGTGGCGAAAGCATGGCAACAGCCGGCGAAATACACCGGTTATGCGGAGCCGCAACCCGCTCGATTGAGCACAAACGTTCAGGTCATCTACGACGAGATCAAGTAGCAATCGTCCGTAGGGCGGGTCTTACCGGTCCTGTAAGACCCGCCCTACATTTCCCCCGAAGTATGGAGACTGTGTCCCTGCGGATACAGGAAATTCCGGGCAAGTCCCAACATTTTCTTGACTTGTTGCCACGGCACCCCTACATTTGATAGACAGCCTGAACGCTTCCCCGAGTGTCCAGGTTCCCACAACAAGCAGAAACTCAGAATGTGTCGGGCCCAGGGGGCCCCTCACGGCGGAGCCGCAGCCTATGCGTTTGCGTTTGAATCGGCGGACGTTCCTGGTCACTGCGCTTCTGTTCTGTTTCGCCGCATCGTGCTTCTCGCTGGGCGCGTGGTACACGCAGCTCCGCCTCGAGAGCAGGATTGCCGCGGCGGTGCAGACGCAGAGCACGCTCGCCACGCAGGTTACCCATAATCTGACCAGCGAGATGGGGTTGATGCCGCTCAGCATGCTGCGCGACCGCCGCAAAAGCTTCGTCGAGGTGAACGCCTACGACGAGCTTGGCGTCATGCGATACAGCACCGCCGGATATCTGGGCAAGGGCTACTTCATCACGGTCAAGCACGGTGTGATGGCGCTCAACGAGAATCAGCGCGCGACAGCGTCGGTCACCGTTCTTTACAAAAACAAGCCTGTCCCCGCGACGGTTGTCGACAGCGGCGCGGCCGAGGCGGAGGTGCATCCGGGCGACTGGGCCATCATCAAAGTCGATCGCGAGATCGACCTCCCGCCGCTGATGACCGACGTCGACTACGCGTACGATTTCGCCGCTCCCATCTTCAGGCTGGGCAATGACTACTCGAAAGGGATCATTCTCAGTACGGGGTATATCGGCCAGCGCACGACCAATGGCCTGGTGACGTCGCTCACCGACGGTCATCCCGGCGTGTCCGGTGGGGGAGTGCTGAATCAGAACGGTAAACTGGTTGGTATTCCGATCGGTCGGATGGATGGCGACTACCGTTTCTCGTTCATCCTGCCGCTTCGCGCGGAGATGTTCCGAAAAGTGCCCGAGCTGGCCGGCAACGCCGTGGCCACAAGCGGATCGTAGAAACGGCAACGGGAACCAGTATCCCTACCCCTTCCCCTCCAGGTAGGTGTAGCCGTGCAGGCCGTCTTCGAAAAAGCGAATAAGGCGGCCTGACTCTTCGTAGTCGATGCGACCCGCCCGCACCGCCCCCTCGACGTCGGCGCGCAGCTTCGTAATCAGGTCGTCTCCGTCGAACTGCACGTACTTCAACACCTCGCGAACGGTGTCGCCCTTGATGACCGCGTCGAGGACGACCGCGTTGTCGCTGTCCAGGCTGACGTGCACGGCGTGCGTGTCGCCGTACAGGTTGTGAAGGTCGCCGAGAATCTCCTGGTACGCGCCCACCAGAAACACACCCAGGTAGTAGGGTGAGCCGTTGAACGTGTGCAGCGGCAGCGTGCGCCGCACGTCGCGGCGGTCGATGAACATGTCGACCTTGCCGTCCGAGTCGCACGTGATGTCGCCCAGTACCGCATGCCGCGTCGGCTGCTCGTCCAGCCGGTGGATCGGCATGATGGGAAAGAGCTGCTTGATAGCCCAGCTGTCGGGCACCGACTGGAACAGCGAAAAATTGCAGAAATAGGTGTCCGACAGCGACTCGTCGAGGTGCTGCAGGTCTTCGGGCACCTCCTCCATCGTTTTGACCAGCTTCTGCAGTTTCATGCAGATCGCCCAGTACAGACTCTCGGCCTGCGAACGCTGTTCGAGCGGCAGGTAGCCGGTCGAGAACATGTTGATCGCCATGTCGAGTGCCTGCTGCGCGTCGTGGTAGCTCTCGAGCGCGTTGCGCGTCGTCAGGCTGGAGTAGGTCTCGATGAGATCGACGACCGGCCGCTCCATCTCGGGCGTCGCCGTGGTCGTCACTTCGTCGAGGCCAAAGCCTGAAGCGCCGAGCACGTTGAACACGAGCAGGCTGTGATGCGCCACGACCGCGCGCCCGCTTTCCGAGATGATGGTCGGGTGGGCCACCTTGGCCTCGTCGCACACCGTCTGCAGGTGATAGACGACGTCGTTGGCATATTCCTGGAGGGTGTAGTTGACGCTCGACTCGAAATTGGTCTGAGAGCCGTCATAGTCGACTCCCAGCCCGCCCCCGACATCCATATATTTGAGTCCGGCGCCGGCCTGTGCGAGCTCCACATAGACGCGAGCGGCCTCGTTGAGGGCGCCTTTGACGATGCGGATGTTCGGGATCTGGCTGCCGAGGTGGAAATGGAGCAGCTGGAAGCAGTCTTCCATGCCCCGCGTCTTCAGCTCTTTGAGCCCCTGCAGAATCTCGGCGACCGTCAACCCGAACTTGGAGCGGTAGCCCCCCGACGACTGCCATCGGCCGCCCCCGCGGGCCGCCAGCTTGACCCGCATCCCGATATTGGGTCGCACGCCGATGCGCTCGGCGTGCTCGAGGATGAGGTCGAGTTCGGTGTATTTCTCGACGACCGGGATGATGTTGCGGCCGATTTTCTGGGCCAGCATTGCCAGCTCGATGAACTCGGCGTCCTTGAAGCCGTTGCAGATGATGGGGGTGTCGTTGTCGGCGATCGACACGACGGCGATGAGCTCGGGCTTCGAACCGGCCTCGAGGCCGAAATGGAACGGTTTTCCGAAGTTGAAGACTTCCTCCACGACCTGACGCTGCTGGTTCACCTTGATGGGATACACGCAGCAGTATTTGCCCGTGTATTCATGCTGCGTGATGGCGGCCTGAAACGCCTCGTGGATGTCCTGCAGCCGGTGCTGGAGGATGTCTCGGAATCTCAAGAGCGTCGGCAGGGTGATGCCGCGCAGCTGCAGGTGGTCGACCAACTGTTTGAGATCGATCGATCGGTGCGGCTCTTTCGTGGGATGGATTTTGACGTGACCGTTGTCGCCGACTGAAAAGTAGCCCTGCCCCCAGCGGGCTATCTCGTACATCTCGGCGGCATCGACCGTGGTCCAGGCGTCCCCGACATCATGGGCAGATCGTCGGGTGCTTTGTTGATTCATCGTCACACATGATACGCGACTTTGCTGTTGTAAGATGCCCGCAACTCACATGAATTGCTGGTCGTCGCTCCTCAGTCGTCTTCCGCTCTTCACTAGGGTGTCCTCCGAAGCGCTCGCGCGTCTCGAGCATCGGATACGACGGCGGGAGTTCGCGCTTCGTACGGTCATCGTTCGCGAGGGAACGGACGATGACTGCGCGTCTATCATCATCTTCCTATCGGGACGAGTCGCCGTCCGCCGTAGGGACGCCGGTCTCGCCGAGCGCCTCGAGACCGCAAATCGTCACAAAGGTTTCGACTTTGTTAATTCCGGGTGGGCGTCGACGAGCGTCGTCATCTGATGCGGGTGGCCATTGTCGGCGGCCCCGGGATCGGCAAGAGCACCTTGATTCGCCAGCTGGGGGACCTCTACCACAACGGGACCTACGGCGAGGGTGAGGAGGGCGTCTGGAATCAGCGCATGCTCGAAGACATCGCGGCTGGCCGGAACGCTGTCGGGGTTACCGAGTATTTCGCACGAATCTACGATGCCAACTACCGCGACGCGGCCGAACACGACCGTCCAGACCGGGTCATCTTCTTCGAAGGTGCGCGCATCACGCTGGAAGCGCACATGGCCGAGTACCCCCAGGCAGATCACCCCGCGCTGCGCCAGGTGCTCTCGATTGGGGACTGGTGGAACCCCGAGAAGGTGATAGTGCTGACATCCAGCGTCGATACCATCGAAAAGCACATCAGGCTCCGAAACCGCCCTCACGAGACCGCCGAAAACATGGTCAGGCGCTTCAGGCTCATCGACGCCGAATTCCGGCGGCTTGCGCCGAGTTATCGCAATACGGTCGTGATGAACCGCGACGGCATGGAGTTCCACGCCCGGCGCGGGCTCACCGATGTCATCGCAGCGGCCGGGCTGCCGATGTTCCGGGAAATCCCGTATCGGATGTCTTAGGTGCACCTTTGGTAACAGGAGCTCAGGAGTTCAGGAGAAGGATGATGGGAACGGATTTCGACGCAGAGGCGCGGAGACGCAGAGGAAATGCCCTTATCTCTTAATCTCCTGTGGGATTTTTGCATTTCACTGGTGATCGCCCCTTGATCTGGATTCGCTCATTGCTCGCCGTGGTGCTGTGTGGCCTGGCCGCCGCATGTGCGGCTCGCACCGCCCCGGTCGTTTCGGCGCCGGATGCGGCACAGTTGTTCGCGGGCGCCCGTGCGGATGTCGGGCGCCTCGGGGCTGGAAGCAACGAGGCGCGATTCGAGGCCCTGACGACGCTGCTGACCGAGCGGAAGATTGCCTTCGAGGTCGAGCCCTTCACGATCGAGCCGCGCAAAGGGGAGCCCCGCACCGAGGGACGTAACGTCATCGTCACGCTGCCCGGCCGAGACCCGGAAATCATCCTGGGCGCGCACTATGATGCCGTTCGCCTGTCGAATGGCACATTCAGTCAGGGCGCCGTGGACAACGGTGCCTCCGTGATCGTGCTCGTGCGGGTGGCAGAGACGCTGGCGAGGGCGCGGCCGAGAAGCCGTGTACGAATCGTATTTTTCGACATGGAGGAACTGGGGCTTTTCGGGTCGGCCAGGTATCTCCAGAATCACGTCGATCGGACGATCCGGGCGATGGTGAACCTCGACGTCAACGCGTTTGGCGACACCCTGATTTACGGGCCTCGTACGGACTTGAACACTGATCTGTTCCGGGCGATGCAGCTGGCCTGCGCCGGGGTCGCGCGAGCGTGCGTCGAGTTCCCGCGCATGCCGCCTGGCGATGACCTCAGCTTCCAGAAGGCCGGCATCCCCACCGTTTCGATGGCGACCGTCCCGGAAGTGCAGGCACATCAGCTCTGGCTGGTGATGAACGGTGGCACAGAATCGGGGCTGCCGGCTGGCTTTGTCCCCCAGGTGCTGCGAACAATTCACACCGCCGCCGATACGCCTTCCCTCGTCGAACCGGACGCGATGTGGAGAGCCTATCGAGCCGTACTCAGCCTCCTGGCGCGACTGGACTGATTCCTGCATCCGCAACGCGTGTGCTGACACGTGTGCTTTCCCCCAGGCAGGACGCCTTTCTCGCAGAGGAGCGCGCCCTGCTCGTCCGGCTTCGGATGGCTCTCGCGCGCACCGACGCCGCCCCCGATCGCCAGCAGGCTCTCGACCAATCGATTGCGCAACTGGAGGAGCTCTTCCTGCTGGTGGTGGTCGGCGAGTTCAACGCCGGCAAGAGCGCGTTCATCAACGCGCTCGTCGGCCAGCCGCTCCTGAAGGAAGGCGTGACGCCGACAACGGCGACGATCACGGTCCTCGAGTTCGGAGAAGCTCCCGAGCAAACCGTGCGACAGGCGAACGTACTGGTCATCAAGGCGCCGGTGGACCTCCTCCGCGAAATCCGCATCGTCGATACACCCGGGACCAATGCCATCATCCGGGAGCACGAAACGATGACGGCCGAGTTCATTCCCCGGTCGGATCTGGTGTTTTTCGTCACGTCGGCCGACCGCCCCTTTACGGAAACCGAGCGGGCGTTCATGGAACAGATCCGTGGCTGGGGCAAGAAGATCGTGGTTGTCGTGAACAAGAGCGACATTCTCGAGGGCCCGGTGCAGATGGCCGAGATACGCGGGTTCGTCGCCGATAACGCGCGGCTGCTGCTGGGCTTCGTGCCCGACATTTTTTTCGTCAGCTCGAAGCTCGCTCTTCGCGCCAAGCGGGGAGAGCCGTCGCTGTGGGCCGCCAGCGGATTCGAAGAGCTCGAGACCTACGTGTCGACGACGCTGAATGCCTCGGGCCGGGCGCAGTTGAAGCTGCTGAACCCGCTCGGCGTGGCCACGGCGATTGGTGCGCGCGAGCTCGCCTCGGTACGCGATCGCCGCGCGTTGCTGAAAGACGACTTCGCCACGCTGGAACAGGTGGAAGACCAGCTCGCTGTCTACCAGCGCGACATGGAGCGTGATTTCTCGTTGCGTATCACCGACGTCGAGAACGTGCTGCTCGAGATGGAGAAGCGCGGGCACATGTTCTTCGACGACACCATGCGCATCGGGCGCGTGATGGATTTGCTGAACCGCAGCCGGGTCCAGGAGGCGTTCGAACGGCAGGTGGTGGCCGACGCGCCGCAGCAGATCGAGCGCAAGGTGGGCGAGCTCATCGACTGGATGATCGATTCCGATCTCAGGCACTGGCAAGGCGTGACGGCACACCTGGCCAAACGGCGTCAGCAGTACGCGGGCCAGCTCATCGACAATCCCGATACCGAGCGCTTCCATTTCGATCGGCGCGGCATGATCGATTCCGTGGGACGGGAGGCGCAGCGCGTCATCGACGGCTACGATCGGCAGAAGGAGGCCAGCGACCTCGCCGACGGTGCGAGAAATGCGGTGGCGACCGCGGCGGCGGTCGGTGCGGGTGCGGTTGGCCTGGGCGCCATCGTCACCGTCGCGGCGTCAACCGCGGCGGCCGACGTGACGGGCCTCGTGATGGCATCGGTGCTTGCCGCCATCGGCTTCTTCGTCATCCCCGCAAAACGGAAGAGGGGCAAGGAAGAGATGCGGCAGAAGATCGCGGAGGTGCGGCAGCGCCTCGGCGACGCGTTGAGGACGCAGTTCAGGAAAGAGATCGATCGGGCTAGCGAGCGTATTCGCACCAGCATCGCGCCCTACAGCCGTTTCGTGCGCGCCGAGGGAGAGAAACTGGAGGCCAACGAACGAGAGCTCGTCAGCGTGAATGCAGAACTCGCCTCACTGCGGACGAAAATCGAGACAGCCGGCTGAGCCGGACTCGCGGCTCAAAAGACAAATTCAAACAGGAGTTTAGGAGATTAGGAGGTTAGTCTCCCAGGTCACAGAAGATCAGGCATTTTCAGCGGCTCCAATCGATGAGGAGCCGAACGCGACGACGCAACGAGCGGCTCGGTACCTCCGCGTTGAGACAAACTCGCCCCCTCCTGATCTCCTAATCTCCTGTTTGTATTTTCGTCCCCCGTATCAATATCGCGTCCTGCTCAGCGGCTCCAATCGATGCCCGCGTAAATCGTCCACGAGTAGATCTCGTGGGCGACACGGCGGTTGGGCGTGCCGGCGTAGCGGAGTCGCGGCTGGTCGTTCAGGTTGCGCAGTTCGACGAACGGCCGGAAGTGACGGTTGACCGCATAACTCACCTTCGCGTCGACCGGAAGGTAGCTGTCGGCGTAGTTGTCGCCGTCGAGGGTGCCTCCAATGCTGCCGAGCATCGGGCTGGTGTACGACGCAGAGACCTGTGCCTCGAGACCATATTTCTGATAGAGCACCGCAACATTGCCGACCTTATCTGACTGCCCGAAGAAGGGCAGGTCGTCCTGCTCGCGTCCGAACACTGTTACCGAGGAATCGACGAACGTGTAGTTGAAGTTCAGGCCGAGGCCGTCGAACGGCGAAGGCAGCATCGGCAGCGATGTCTGGAAGCTCAGCTCGACGCCGGTAATCCGCCCGCTGTCTGCATTCTCTGGACGAGTGAATCCGAACCGGTCGTAGCGCCTGCCATTTTGAACCGTATTCGATTCGACGAAGCTGCGCGTGTAGATCGGATTTCTGATGTGCTTGTGGAAGGGCGCCACCGAGACCATTCCATTCCTCGCGTAGAGCTCGAAGGACGCGTCGATGTTCGTCGAGCGGTACGGCTCGAGGTCGGGGTTGCCCGACGAAAGGCTGCCGGTGAACGTGCCGTCCTCGTTGAGGATGTCGTCGAACACGCGAATGGGCGCGAGCTGGGCGTAGCTCGGGCGGCCGAGGGTGTTCGTCAAGGCGAACCGGAGCGTGACGTTCTGCCTCGGATGGATGTTCACATGTACGCCTGGCAGGACATCGGTGTAGCTCGTGGTGCCGCGCGCCGGGTTCGTGCGTCCGGTAAACGCGCCTCCGGCAAACACCAGTTCGTTCGCAAGGTAGTCGCCCCGCGTGTTCTCGACGCGGGCACCGGCCAGCAGGTTCCACTTCGAGAAATCGACGCCCATCATCAGGTATCCGGCATAGACGTCTTCGCCGGCTTCGAAATCCTGTTCCAGCGAGTTCTGCTGTGTCGTCAGCGTGTCGGGAATGAAGCGGTCCGGGTTGCTCTGAAAGAACGACTGGAGCGCGGGAAGATTCAGCGTGGGACCGAAGCGAATGTCGTTAACGAAGAAATCATCCGGTCCGGTCGACCCGAGTCCGAAATCGGCGAGGGTGAAGGTCGAGCCGTTGAAGTTTCTGTTGTCGCGATTCTGATATTTGTCTCTCGTCACGACCTTCACGCCGGTCTTCCAGTACGCGCCGCGGCCGCCGAGCGAGACGCTGCGCCGCAGATTGAGCTCGCCCGTCCACACGTCTTCGCGCTCGAGATCGCTGCGGAATCTCACCCGCCGGAAGGGATACGCTGCGCCTGAGTAGAAGCTCGGATCCGGGGTGATCACCGGCAGAACCGGCATCGAAAGGTCGTACGTATTCGGAAACGCATTCGCGGCCGATCGGAATTCCCAGTCCACGCGATTCGGCGTTCGGCGCTGCCCGCGGCTGCCTCCCACGCGCCAGTCGAGGGCCGTGCGTTGGACGGTATGCGTGCCGCCGAGCATCAGAGCATTGATGAGGTGCTTCTGCGTGTAGTCGCGATACTCGCGCGTGGCCCGTCCCTGGCTGAATCGTCCTGATGTCGGCGTCTGGTTCGTCAACGTGCCGCGGGTGAAGTCGAACTGTGTCTGTTGACGGCCTTCGAGATCCTGGAAGAGGTTGTTGTTGAAACGCAGAAAAAACGCCTGCTGTGCGGCAGGGCGGAATTCCAGCGACGCGTTGACGCCGCCGCGCTGGCGCTCGACGTCATACAGAAAATACGCCTGATTCTGCGGAACGAACTGGCCGTTCTGGCTCGTCCATTGGCCGTCCGCGATTCTGTAGAGCTCGGAGTTGAAGCGCCGGTACGAATAACTTCCGCCAACGACGATGCCCCAGCGGCGCTCGGCGTCCAGGACCCGGCCGAACGAGAAGCTTCCGCTGTACGGCGCGCGGCCCCCCATGGCGTTGTACCCGGTTCGCAGTGACCCGAGCATGAATCCCTGGGGACGATCGAACGCGCTGAGCGTGGCGATGTTGATCGACGCCCCGATGGCATTGGCATCCATGTCGGGCCGGACGGCCTTGGTGACCTCGAGCCGCGAGATGAGATCGGCAGGCACCGAATCCATCGATACACCGCGCGTGCCGAACTCGGCCGGCGTGCCGACGATCTGACCGTTGATCGTCACGTTGTTCAGGCTCGCATCGATTCCGCGGACGACTACGAAGCGTCCTTCGCCCTGGTCGATCTCCATCGAGACGCCGGGAATGCGCCGCAGCGCCTCTGCCGCGTTGTTGTCGGGAAATCGTCCGAGCGAATCTGCCGAGACCACGTCCAGAATGTGATCGGCCGTCTGCTTTTGGTGGCGGGCGATCTCGGAACCGGCGGTGACGGTAACCTCTTCGCTGAGGCCCGCGAGGGGGAGCCGGAAGTCGAACGCCCGTTCGTCGCTGCCGGTGACGGTCACATCCTGCCGTTCCACGCTTCGGAACCCGGCCATGGCCGCGACGAGCGAATACGGACCGCCGGTCCTCACGTTCCTCAGAACATAACGGCCGTCTCGTTCGGTGGTGGTTTCCTCGCGAGAGCCCGTGGGGAGGTGAACGGCGCTGACGGTGGCACCTGGCAGCGCGCCGCCCTGCTCATCGGTGACGACACCGCTCAGCGACGCTGTGGTCTGCGCGAGAGCAGGAGTGGCGAGCCGCAGAAAGACGATCAGAAAAAACGGAGCGCGGCGGAGAAATCTCTTCACATATGCCATACAGGCAAATGTAGCCGCCCGCTGTTTCGCGCGTGTCTCGCTGCGGCAACGATTCGGTGAAGGGCAATGGTGTCGCTGGTTCTTATGGCCTGTCGCGGATGAAGTCGCGTCCGCGGCCTATTTCGGCCATGTTCTTTACCGTGCTGATAACCGGCGTGAAGTCGAGCGCCGTGTCGAGCGTCCCGCCAAAGACGCCCTTGCGCCTGATGGCTCTGAAAAGCGTCACGAGGGCGATGGCGGCCCCCAGCCACGGCGTCGCGCGCAGGAGCTTCCGTGTTGTCCGGCGTGTCGCATACTCTTGCAGTTGTCGGCTCATTCCCATGACCATCCGACCAGCAAGACTCGTTCCTCGTTCCTATGGGGCGGGTCTTGAAGTGTTCTTGTGGGGCGGGTCTTGAACTCCAAGACCGCCCTACGTACGTCTAGGGCCGCGTCGTGCGCACGCTGACCGGGACGACGACCGGCGCTGTGGCCTGCCGATCGATCCGGTAGCGAACGGTGAGATGACTGGAGGGGCAGCACAGCGGGTCGGTCTCGGTGTAGCGCCCGAAGCCGGCATCGACGGTGTCGTCCTGGGAAAGGCGAATGGCCCCGCCGATGCTGCCGTCGGTCCGCGAGTCCATCTGTTGTGGCGACAGCGTACCGGCGAACCGGCCATTCACGAAGACGAATGGGTTGAAGTCCATCGGCCGGCACATGCCATCTGCGCCCGCCAGGCCGCCGATGATTTCAACGTCCCGCTGGACGATCTGCCGGTCGAACATGCGAAACGGGACCCAGCCGGCTTTGACGAGCGCGCGCTCGCCTGCGGTGGTATCGAGCAGCGGCGAATACGAGCAGCGCTGGCTGAGCTCGGCAAGCGATTCGTCCTCCGGCTTCGCGACGGGAATCGCCCGGCCGGCAGCGTTCCAGTTCGACAACGGTCGATCGAGCCACGTTGGCGCCGGCGTCTGCGCGAGAAGAACGCCACCAAGGAAGAGGGCGAAGACAATCGCGGGTGCAGTAAATGTTCTCATCGGCCAACCACTAACCACCAACCACCAACTACCCCCTACCAACATCCAGTTTCGGCAACCAGAATCCCAGCACACCGATTGCCGGCAGAAACGAACACACGTGATACACCATCGTGATGCTCGTGCGATCGGCCAGTTCGCCAAGAACAGCGGCGCCCACCCCGGCAATGCCGAACGCGAACCCGAAGAACAGCCCGGAAATGGCGCCGACCCGTCCCGGCACCAGCTCCTGACCATAAACAATGATGGCAGAGAACGCCGACGCAAGGACGAAGCCGATGACGACGGTGAGGATCCGCGTCCAGAAAAGGTTCGCATAAGGAAGCGCGAGCGAGAACGGGAGCACTCCGAGAATTGACCAGAGAATCACCCTCCTGCGTCCAAAGCGGTCGCCGATGGGCCCGCCGATAATCGTGCCGGCCGCCACAGCGCCAAGGAACAGAAACAGATGCACCTGAGCGGCTCGCACCGTCAGGTTGAAGCGCTGGATGAGATAGAACGTGTAGAAGCTCCCGAAGCTCGCGAGATAGATGTATTTCGAAAAGAGCAGCGCCAGCAGCAGCGCCAGCGCCGTCCGTGTCTGCGCGCTGGACAGGCTGGGAGGTCTTACGACCGACCCTCCCGATGCGGTGAACACGCTCGTCCGCTTATACCAGTTGCCCACATTCCACAGGAACAACATTCCCAGAAGCGCCGTCAGCGAAAACCAGGCAACGCTGCGCTGACCGTAGGGCAGCACGAAAAAGGCGGCGACGAGTGGGCCGATAGCGGATCCCAGATTGCCGCCGACCTGGAAGAAGGCCTGCGCAAATCCGTGGCGCCCGCCCGACGCGAGCCGTGCGACCCGGGACGATTCGGGATGGAACACGGCAGATCCGAGACCGATGAGCGCCGAGGCGGCGATGATCGCGCCGTAGGTCGGACCGAAGCCGAGTGCCATCATCCCGGCGAGTGTAAACGCCATTCCGGCAGCCAACGAGTAGGGGAGCGGCCGCCGATCCGTGTACACACCGATCACTGGTTGCAGCAAGGAGGCGGTGATCTGATTCACGAGCGTGATGAGGCCTATCTGACCGAAGCTGAGGCCGAACGACTGTTTCAGCATCGGGTAGATCGACGGCAGCAGCGACTGCATGAGGTCGTTGAGCAGGTGGCAGAAGCTGAGGCTGGCGAGGATGCGTGCGGAAGACTTCACATCATGATTCTAGTTGTAGTGAAACTAGACGAAAAACTGCCAAAGACGAGCGGCACGGCCGTTGCAGAGTAGGAGGGTACCTGCGCTCGTCCCCATGTCACGGTGGACGGCAATACCCAACCCCAACGACGGGAGGCGATCTGTGCCTCCCCGCTCGCCTTTTTCCGCTGCGAAGCTCTGTCAGCGCCCGGACAGAATGTCGATTGTTCTACATGGGAAAACGTCAAGCTGCCAGTAGACGTTTGAACTGGCCGCGGATGGCGGCGTAGCACTCACAGGCTGTATCTTCGAGCCGCGCGCGATCGACGATGTTCAAAACCCCGCGATGATAGCGGATGGCGCCAGCGTGTTGGAGAGCGCCGGCGATCAACGAAACGGTGGGCCGCCGGACGCCGAGCATGCCGGCCAGGAACTCGTGGCTCAGGTTGAAGTCGTTGCGGTGGACGCGATCGTGGGTCATCAACAGCCAGCGGCAGCACCGTTGCTGGACGTCGTGGACGGCATTACAGGCCGTGGTCTGCATGATTTGCGCGAGGGCGACCTGCGCATATCTCCCCATCAACTCTTGAAACGCATCCTGCCGCGCGAGCTCTCGCCGAAAGACCACCACGCTCAACGCTTCGAGGTCGGCATCCTCGACCTGGACGACCGTGTCGGTGTGCGTGATCGGTCGAGGCCCGAAAAACGCGTCCAGTCCGACGAACCCCTCGTCTCCGATCGTCGTCACCTCGATCGTCGAGCCGTCTGCCAGCGTCGTCGTAACCGAACATACGCCGCCATTCGGAAAGTAGACCTGTTCGATGGGTTGACCCTGGCTGTGCAGAACGTGCTTTCTTCGCATGGGGACGGTCTTCATCAAGGGCGCCACGCGCGCGAAGGTCTCCGGCGGCAACGCTGCGAGAAGCCTGTTTCGGGGGCGGGTAGCGGCTGGCATCTCTTCGCCTCCTTGTTAGCAAGGGGACTACTTATCAACAAACGTACCGTCAGGAGAAGTGGACGAGAGAAGGACTTCCAAAATTCCGAATTTCGTCGCGGCGAAGCTTGGCGGGACAGTCGAACGTACGAAATCACGCCGAAGCGCTAGTACTTCAGCTCGACCCGAATCGTGTGACTCGTCGTGTTTCCGACGTTGCGCAGGATGTGAAGGCTCGACTCGCTCCAATAGACCGTCCCGAGCTTGCGCTCCGACCGCACCCACTGGCCCTCGGGAAGGATGCGCGACTCGACGGTGTATTCGGTCATGCAGATGCTGACCCCGCGGAGGTGCCGGTGGGGCTTCTCTTCCGTGCCGGGCGGTACGCGCGCCTCGATGACGCGGACGAATCCGTTTTCGAACAGGAGTTTGTAGTTTTCGGGGATGACCTTCAGGACATCCTGACGATCATCTTGAGAGATGGCGGGCCGCGCGATGAGCACGACCAGGGCAATCGCGCCGACGAGTACAACGAAGCGTTTGACGTAAGCCTTCGCGACCATACCGTGCAATCTTATGCGAAGGCGAGGACGCGGACGCTAGTGCACGGTTTTCAGCGCTGGTCCCAGAAGCAGTGCGCGTTCTTCGTCGCTGGCGGGCCATCGCGTTTCGCAGTCGACGCACTGCCAGGTGACTTCGAAGTCGAGATCGATCAAGACGACGGCTTCAGGGCACTTGCACCGAGGGCAGGCCAGCCGGTACTTGTCGAGTACTTCGCCGAGTGCAGTGCGTTTGTCCATAGCTCAAATGTCGGCTCGTTCATCCCCTCACGGTAGGGCTGGCGCGCCTGCACAGCGCTGCGTGGCTATACGCATGTCCTCCTGACGAAGCGTGAAGGCGTTGTGCGACGCCGGAGCGGATTCGCCAGTTGGAAGTGAATTAGTACGTAGGGTCCGGCTTTAGCCGGACGGTGTGGTGTGGATCCTAGGGCCCTGCCAGAAGCGGCCAATTCACGCGCACGCCGATGGGGGGCGGGGTGATGCCCGCGACTGGCACCACGAGCAGGAAGCGTTGTCCGTCGGGCTGCACATCGTAGAGCAATCCCCCAACACCCACCGGCACCGGGAGCTGCACCGGCGTCTGAAGCGCCAGCGTCGTCTGTTGAACGCTGAAGTCGGGAACCGTGGTCACAGACACGCCGATCAGACGTCCCTTCAAATCGAGGTAGTACAACTCCCGTCCGTCGCGGCGCCATCGCGGGGCCGAACCACCCTCGGTGGAAATCTGCCAGCGGCCGCGGCTGGGATCCGGGAACGGCTGGACGATGACCTCGTTCCGGCCCGACTCGTTCGACGTGAACGCAAGGAACCGACTGTTGGGCGACAACGATGCTTCGTCTTCGTTGAAGTCGCCGTTGCGATACGGAAACGGCTTGCGGTTGCCAGTCAGCGGAAGCCCCCACAGATTCCAGCGCCCGTTCTGTCCCTGCTTGGCAAAGACGAGCGCGCTCCCGTCGGTTGACCAGTCGCGCGGCGAGTGCTGGACGCCGTTCTCACGATCGAGAATCGGCTGCTCCGCGGTCGCTCCATTTGCGGGCTTCTCGTACAGACCGGCCCCCTCGTTATTGCCACCTGGACCAGGACGATGCGAATCGAACACCACCCTGCTGCCGTCCGGCGACCACACAGGAGCGTGGTCGACTGAGGGGTTGGTCGTCAGCCTCGTCTTGACGCGGCGATCGAGGTCGTAGAGAAAGATGTCGGGAGGGATCCCCTCCACGTAGGCGATCTGTTTGCCGCTCGGCGACAAATCGAAGCCGGGTGCCATCTGAAACTCGGCATCTGCCGCTTTGGCCGTTTGGCCGCTGCGATCCATCCACACTAGCTGTCGAGTGACCCGGCCGGTAACGATCTCGCGGTAGATGAGCGTACCGGTGTCGGACACAGCAAATGCACCAATCTCCCCTCCCACCCTGGCCACCCGCACGCCGAGCGCCACGGCATCACCTGTCAACTGCCGACGGTCGGGATCGAAGGGCTGCGCCACGAGCGTATCGCCACGGAGAAACAGCAGACGCCCTTGGCTGTAAGCCGCGTTCGACTCGGCGGTCATCAGTCGCGCGCGCTCTGGTGAATCGAGCGAGCCGACAAAGATCGCACGATTCTCTGGTTTCGCGTTGCTCCAGGCGAGATAGAGGAAGTGCCTTCCGTCGGGAAGGAATACCGGAGTGTCGTGATAGTTCTCGGCGAGCGACTCGTCGCGTTTGCTCACCTCGCTCACCTCGCCGCCCGATGCGGAGATTCGCCGCAGGCCGTGATTGTTGCTGGCGAAGAGAATCACGTTGTCGCGATTCCAGTCGATCCCGCCTATCTGGCCACCGAGCGCGGTCAGCGTTTGCGGCGCTCCGCCCGTGATGTCGATCTTCTTCAGATTCCCATCCGCGGCAAAGACCAGAGAGCGGCCGTCGGGAGACCAGGCCGGCGCCATCGACTGCAGCACGGTATTCTCGGTACCGGCGAGCAGCCGCGCGGTGGGGGCATCGAGCTCGCGAACCCAGATGCCTTCTCGGCCGTTCGGCGTCGCCGCGGCGAACGCGACGCGACGACCGTCCGGCGAGATCGCGATATCGGCGGCGGAACGCATCTGCGCCACGGGTATCTCGAAGTGCAAGGCAGGCGGCGGCGCCGGCACAGGACGACTGTAGTACGCCGCACCACCCGCGACCACCGCAGCGCCGACGACGCCGGCGGCCCATGCCGCACGTTCCCCTCGCCGATGCGAGCCCGTTGATGCGGCTCGTGCGATTTCCGGACGCGCCGCCAACGCATCGTCGATTTCCAGACGAGCCACGTCGATGCCAGAGAGACGCTGGCGTGGATCCTTCACCAGGCACCGGCGCAACAAGCGATGGACCGCCGGCGGAACCGACGCCGGAATGGCGCCGAGATCGACATCGCGCTCGAGCACGCGCGCGAGAACATCGGTCACCTCGTCTCCGGCAAAGGCGCGTCGCCCGGTCAGCATTTCGTAGAGCACGCAACCGAAAGCCCACAGGTCGGCGCGCTTGTCGACGGCCTTGCCGCGCGCCTGCTCCGGGCTCATGTAGGACGCCGTGCCCAGAATGATGCCGGCGCCGGTGTTGAGCGCGGGCGACGTGATGGTCGGCGACGCGGAAATGTCAGCGTGCTGGTAGGGCGCAGCGTCAGCTGCGCCAACTGCGCCGGTGATTGCTTTGGCCAAACCGAAATCCAACACCTTCACCGTACCGTCAGGCCGGACCTTGATGTTGGCCGGCTTGAGATCTCGATGAACGATGCCGATCTCGTGGGCCGCTTCGAGCGCTTCGGCAATCTGCCTGGCGATCGCCAGCGCCTCGTTCAGCGGAATCGGTCCTTGTGCGATGCGTTCGGCAAGCGTCGGGCCTTCGACCAGCTCCATCACGAGCGCGCGGATGCCGTCCGATTTTTCAAACCCGTAAATCTGCGCGATGTTGGAATGGTTCAGTGCCGCGAGTGTCTTCGCCTCGCGCTCGAAGCGCGCCAGCCGTTCGGGATCGCGCGCGAACGTGTCTGGCAGCACCTTGATGGCGACCTGACGCCCGAGATTGGGATCGAGCGCGCGATAGACCTCGCCCATCCCGCCCTTGCCGATTTGGGCGGCGACCTCGTACGGGCCCAGCCGGGTGCCGGAAATCAGTGACACGGGAAGCGGCGCAATTATAGTGGAACGCCTTGGATTTTCTAATCCTACCGAAATGCCGATACAACCTATGTGATGCGAATCAGGCTCCTGATACTGACGGTCGTCACTGTGTTGACAATGACGACGCCAGCGCTTGCGCAAACGACGGGAAGTATCGTCGGCTGCCTCACCAACGTGCTGAACGAAGGTCTCCCCCGCGCAACCGTCAGCGCGAGCGCGCCGGATCTCAGACGGACGACGCTCACGAATGAGCGTGGCTGTTATGAGTTCCTGGATCTGCCGGCAGACGCCTACCGGGTTACTGCGCGCCTCCAGGGCTACGACAATGTCACGCGAGATCGGGTGCAGGTCTCGCCGCAAACGGCCGAGGCGGTGGAAGTCTTCAAGCGCCACGCCACTGGTGGCCCCACCGAGAAGACAATCAGGTTTCTGCAGAGCCAGGCCAGCGGCGCGCCGGAGCCATATCACCTGGGGCAGGAACTGGTACTTTTTCTATTCTGGCGGCCGGAGGAGAACATCTTCTCGGACGGTGGATTCCCCGACACCGTGAGGGTCGTGTCTGTTCAGGCCGGGAGGATCATGGATGCGCCGGCTCAATTGAAGAACTACGTCGGCGCACCCATCGGTGGCTTACTCGCTGACCTCCGGAAGCTCACACCCCGCTGAGGCTGCTATCGCGCGACGTTCATCTGCCGCGCGATAAACGCCTTCACCATATCGCGTGCGCGATCGGTGTCAGGACCCGGGTGGGCCACCCATTCGTGCGGGCTGCCCTCGAAGAGGTGATAGTCGCACTGGCCGCCGGCGGCCTTGTAGGTCTTCGCGAACTTCTCCTGGACCGACGGCAGCATGTTGTCGTCGAGCCCGCCCTGCATGATGAGCATGGGGACGAGCGTCACCTTCTCCTTGCGCTCGAGGATCTCCTGAGGATTGCTCTCGTGGATGGTCTCCCACGGTTTGAAGAACGTCGTGTGGTTGGCCATCATCGGCTCGCGCTTCAGCCGCTCGGCGTTCTGGAACCGCGCGAACGGATCGCTGATCGGAGAACGCATCGCGAGGTAGGCCACCTTCGCGTCGACCTTGGGCGCTTCTGGCAACGGAATGGCGTTGTAGCGCGCGTCGCCCGGACGCATGGCCAGCAACTGGGCCACGTGGCCGCCGCTCGAGCTGGCGTAGATACCGATCTTCGACGGATCGCCGTTCCAGGACGCCGCCTTCGCTTTGAGCCAGCGCACGGCGTAGTTGGCGTCCTGCACCGACGCCGGGTATGGCGCCTCGGGCGCCAGCGTCATGTCGATCGCGACGACGAGAACGCCGCTCGCGGCCAGCGCCCGATCCATCGGCTCCTCTGCGAAGCGGTCCTTCGCGTTCCACGCCCCGCCGTGGAGGTCGAGAACGGTCGGGAACGGTCCGGCTCCACTCGGCCGATAGATGCGGGCCTTCAGCATCCGTCCGGCCTGATTGCGGCGAAGCTCGACCTCGCTGACGGCGATCTCCAGCTTAGCTGCAGGATCGTAGGTCACCGCACGTGGTGCGGCCTCCGCCGGGACGGAACCAAGCCCGCGCGCGGCCGCGCCGAGAGCCGACATCTGGATCAGGAAGTTGCGCCGGTCGAGAAGATGCTTCTGCATGCGCACACTATGGGGCATCGCCCGCCGAAACTCAATCGGCTATAGTGGCAGCCTTCTGAGGAGGTGTCGTGCGCGGGCCCTGGCTGTGTCTCCTGGCGGCGCTATTCATCGCGAGCTCGGATGCCGGGGCGCAGAACGCGCCCGGTCAATCGCGTACCCTCCGCGCCGCGTTTCTGGCGGCGAATCCCGCGATGACCGTGAAGGATCCGGTCACGGGCGCCCCTGGCGGGCCGGCCGTGGACCTCGCCCGGGAACTGGCGCGCCGGCGCGGCGTGGAAGTGACCTTGATCGGCGTCCAGACACCGCAGAACGTCATCGATGCGGTCCAGACCGGCAAAGCCGATATCGGACTGGTCGCCTACAACCCCGAGCGCGAAGGGCCCATCCTTTTCTCCCAGCCGTTCATGCTGGTGCTCCAGACCTTCGTCGTCCGTCAGGATTCGCCGCTTCAATCGGTGAAGGAGATCGACCGGCCGAATCAGAAGATCGCCGCCCGGCGCGCGGATTCGATGGCCTTGTATTTGGCGCGCACGTTGAAGCAGGCACAGCTCGTCGAGATTTCCGAAGCCACGGGCACCGAGGGCATCCAGGGTGTGCTGAACAAAGAGTGGGACGCGTTCGGCACGAACCGCCAGCGGCTGACCGAGGCCCTTCGAAACGCGCCGGAACTGCGTCTGCTGAAAGACGACCTGTACGGTGTCGAGCAGACCATCATCGTGCCGAAGGGGGCTGAAGACGATCTGAAGGCCGTCAATCAGTTCATCGACGACATCCGGACGTCGGGATTCCTGCGCACGACCCTCGAGCGGAGCGGCATCATTGGGATCGCGGTCGCGCCGGCAGCCGCCGGACGAACAAAGACAACGGAGAAGGTCAGATGAAACGAGCCATCGCGCTCGGCGTTCTGTCGATATTGGCCGTGACCACCACCCTGGCACAGGACACGTCAGCACCTGCGCAGCCGGGCCAGAATCGGCGGGCCAGCCGCAACGATCCGCACATCGTTCCGCCTCGTGCCACGCCTAATCTTCAGCCGCCCAACGCGCCGGCGCTGCCGTACCACTCTTGGCGCTCGACACCAATCTCAGTCCGCTCCGGGAAATTCAGCAGCCGATGCTGACGAGCGGCCTGTTCGTGGACGCGAAGGGACACATCTGGATGTCGTCGGGCATGGACGGGATGATCGCCTCCCTCGATGACGAGGGAAAGATCATTGGCTGGCTCGGCAAAGGCGGGCGGGATGCGGAGGGCGCCACGTCAAACCTGATCGGCGAAGCTCATTACCTGGTGGTCACTCCGGATCAAAGGACCATCTACATCGCGGATACCGTGAACGCCAAGGTCTTGAAGCTGGAGCGTGATTAACTGTTCTCAGTCAGGGCAGATGGCAAATGCATGATGGAAGAGATTGCCGTGCCCTGTCGTGTGCCATCTGCCATCTGCCATCTGCCATCTGCCATCTGCCATGACACACAACACACCCTACGACGATCCGATGGGCAACATTGACGAAGGGGCTTACCAGGTAACCAGTGGTGCCGAAGGCGTCGCGGCCGACAAAGACGGCGTCATCTACGGCAGCCAGGTCCGGCCGTACGGCCTTTTCAAATACATCAAGAAGTGATTACAGTGGCGGTGCAGACCATGTTCTCCAAGCGTCGTATCGTCCTGGCGGTCGGCGCAGTGGGCGTGCTGGCGACCGCCCTGCTGTTCACCTGGTGGCAAGGAACAGACGTTGTCCCGCAGATGGACACCCAGGTGCGGAGCGACGCTTCTCCGTCGGCCCCGTCCACAGCGACGAGCGAGACTCTGATCGCAGAAGCGCTCAAGGCCGGCAGCATCAGCTACGAGGAATCGCTTCTCAACCGGGCCTACGCCATCGTCGACGATCCGCGCCTCGACCCGGCCTTCCGCAGTCCCGTCATCGACTGGGCAGCCTGGGCGCCGCTGTTGGCGGAAATAAATGCCAAAGAAAAGACGTTGAGCCAAAGCCTATTGCAGGACCTGCAGCCCTTTCGCGTCAGGCCCAACGATCCGGCCAGCATCTTCAACCGCTCCAAAGCCGACGTCGTCAGAGTGCAGTTGCAGCCCTCGCTGGAATGGGAGGGAGCGCTCGTATCCGGAACGCGGGTGAGGCTCTGGAACAAGGGGCCACTGGCGAATCGCGCACATTACGATGCAATGATTCGACGCGTCTGGAACGTGATGGAGAGCTTCTTTCCTCATCCGCTGCCGGACAGCGGCACTCCCAGATCCAACGTCAATCCAGACGCTGCAGTTGACGTGTACCTCGTGGACGCCCAGTCTGTGGACCCGCGAACACCGAGGTGCCAACAGGTGCCGATTAACCCGGACCATGTGGAAGAGTGCACGCTCGGAGATCCGACAGATCGCGGCGCGGCACCTCATGATTACGTCATCGTGAAGACGCAACTATCAGACGATGCGTTCATCGACACGGTCGCCCACGAGCTCTCACATGTCCGGCAGCTGCAGTACGACGCTGCCGAGCCGCTTTGGCTCCGGGAGAACACCGCCACGTGGGTCGGCTATAAGGTCATGAAAGCGTTACGGCTGGTGCCCAACTGGGAATACGACTGGGTGAAGTATCAGACCAAGCCACCAGACTTACGCGAACTATTCAATACGCTCGACCTCCCGTTGGACCAGGAGGGAAAGAAGTACGCCGCCTGGCTCTTCTTTTACTACGCATCAATGGAAAAGGGCGATGACGTCGTCAAGAATATCTGGGAGCTTGCGGCGACGAGGCCCGGGGCGGACGGCATTCGTGCGGTGAACGCCATCGTTCCCTTCGACTTGCACTTTCCAGCGTTCGCGCTGCGGAACTGGAACCAGGAAACCGTTCCCAGGAAATACGAAACACGGGACGACACGTTCAGGCCGAACGTCACGCCGAGGGATATTCTCGAAAGGCCGCTCAAAGCACCCGGCAACGTGGAGATTGAGGGAGCGATCCCGCACCTGGCGGCCGCCTATTACCGCTTCACATTCGACAACGTCATCCGCAAGGTCGCGTTCCAGAGCCTCGGGCACAGCATTCCGCAGGGCCAGCCGCGTCCGCATGTCTGGGCCCTCGCGAAGATCAAGCAGGACTGGAAGGACCCCGAGGACTGGACGAATGCTACCCAGCGCACGTTCTGCAGGGACCTCGACGACGAGAATGTCACCGAGCTGATTCTCATCGTCAGTAACAGCGATCTCGACCAGCAGCTTGTGCGACAGCCAAAGCTTCGAGTCATTGGAGAAGACGTGGGGTGCGCTTACCTCGATGGGCGAGCGAAATCTACGCTGCGGCTGAAGGACGACACGCAGGACGTGACGTACGTGTCGAGCGACGTATCGCTGCGTTTCAGGCCGCGCGACGAGCAGCCTGAACTCACGCCTGATCAGCCTGAAGGAACGGGCAATACCGAATACGACCTGATGCCGACCGCCATCACATGGACGGTTTCCGGGACGAAACACGGCTGCGCTGTGGATGGCCGCACGATCGTCAACATTCCGCGCTATCTCAACCAGCCGCTCGATCCGACTCGCCTCGCGTACGGCTATCTAAACGTGGTCTCGCCGCGCAACGGCGACTATCACAGCGTTCAGGTCCGCGCTATGGATCCGAGAGACCTGGTGACCGTGACGTGCCCAGGCAACCCGCCGACGGTGACAAAGGAACCCTTCCGTGCCGACTACCTCTTGAACATCCTCCAGCAGACCAATACGCACGAGCCTGGCGGTGTCGTGTTCAAGGGGCCGCAGGACTTCGATCCGGATCGTATCCCGGTACCGTCATTCGCGCTGGAGCTCCCAGGAGTGAAGGAGATGCTCGCCAGCCGGCGGACGGGACGGATGGTCTATAGGTTCGAGTGGGAGCTTCGGCCGTCCGCCGGTGCACCGGGCCCGTGAGAAATCGCCGTAGTGTCCGGCTTTAGCCGGACCCCGCGAAAGGACTTCAGCCGCATGTCGAGAATGGCTATTGCCGTCGCTGCCCTGAGTCTGATCGTTGTGACGCACACTGACGCGAAGCAGACAGGAAACGTGCGACGTGAGTGATCCCCAACCTGTCAGCGACGCGCACTTCCAGGGGCCCGAGTAACAGCCTCGGCTCCAGGTGGTTCGCGGAACGGTTCCACGGCAATGCGCTCGTAACGCACTTCCAGGATGAGCAGTTGCTCCGTGCCGCCCGGCGCTTGGAGAACCACGCTGTCGCCCGCTCCCGACTTCATCAACGCGCGCCCCAGAGGCGACACCCAACTGATGTGGTTGCGGTCGAGATCGACCTCGTCGGTGCCGACGATGCTCACCACTCGCTCCTTTCCCGCGGCATTGGCATAGCGCACGGTCGCCCCGAAGAATGCCCTCGTCGCCGCCCGCCCCGCTCTCGGAGTTTCCGGGTCGACCACTTCCGCGGCATCGATTCGCTTCGTGAGAAAGCGAATCCGCCCATCGATCTGGCGCAGCCGCCGCTTGCCGTACTGATAGTCGGCGTTTTCACTGCGATCGCCGTTGCTCGCAGCCCACGCCACCACCTCCGTCACGGCCGGGCGTTCCCTGGTGAGCAGAAACCGGTGCTCGTCTTTGAGGCGCTGCAGGCCGCTCGGCGTGATGTAGTTCTTGACTCGCGCGAGCTCCGCGGGGCCGTCTGATTCCTTCTTGAACGCCTTGCTCATAAGCTTCATCAGGGAGTCACGCCGGGCGACTCGCGTGTCTCGACGGTGAATTTGCGATAGCCGTCATAGGTGGCTTCGCCCTGCTGCGTTGATGTGCCATCGAAACAGCGCTCCCTCATCGTGGCCGGCACCCAGAAATCGAGCTGAAGCTTTCTCTGAAAAGTCACGTCGACATTACAGTTGATTCGACCAACCGACGGCAAGGTATCGACAGTCGCCTGCGCTCGGAACAATCGACCCGTCGCCGGATCAATCCATGCGCGCCCATTCGATGGCGCATCCTGCAACGATGGCGTGCGCACGACTGTGGGACGATTGGTCTCCACAAACTCGACAATCCAGACAGGAGCGTTGTCGCGGGTGTCCTCTTTTTCCTTCTGGAACTTCATCCGATGGGCGTTGCGCCTGTCGAGAAGTTCCAGGACGACCGCCGGATCGTTGATGGTTCGGGCGACCCGGCCGACATTGAATCGGGTGCTCTCGAGAGCAATCCGTCTGGCCTGCTCAATGGCATTGACGGTGGGCTTTTCGAACAGCGCGGCCAGCCGTCGCTGGCGATCCGCTACGGCCTTCCCATTCACCTTCACGACATCCCGAAACCCGAGCCATTGCGGATGATTCGGCAGCCGGACGATTCCGAACTCAGATTCCAGCAGCACGCGCTCGAAAGTTCCGGTCGCGGACCTCTGCTCATAGCGTTCGACCGCGATGGTGGCCGGCAGGAGCTTCGCGTAGTCGTCCAGATAGCGGTGCAGCCGCTCGAGCACCACGGGGAGCGTCTCATCTTGCGCCGGAAGCGCACTCGTGGCCAGAAGCAACAGTAGAACGCTCGTTGCGCAGCGCATGCCCGATTCTATCTGGCAAGCAGCTCAGAGAGAAGCCATCCGGTGCGTTACACTGTCGTCGGAGGCTCCATGATCCTACTGACTGCGGTGATGACCGGAGTGTTGGCAGCGGCTGCAGCTGCAACCGAGACGCAGGCCGTCGTGGTTACGGCTCCCGATTCGCCCGTCAAGATCGGCCGGGCTACCGTCCTCACCGTCGCGGGCGATCCGCCCGTCCTTCTGTACGCGGCGACTAATCAAACCGCTGACGACTTCGAGCAGTTCACGGTGGTGGTCTTCATGTTCGACGCGAACGGCGTGCTCAAAACAGAGCAAATGGCGCCAGGGCGGCGGACGCTCGAAGCAAAGAGCACGAAGTATTCCACGATCGTGCTCGACGGCTTCCCAGTCGATCCCGCCGGCTCCATCGTCATCGGAGTCAACCAGGTACAGCGGGTGGGTAGTCCGGACATCTCGTGGCGTGCGGATGTCAGGTCGGCCGCGGAAGCTGCCGTTCCGCGAAAGAAACCATAGACCGAGCTCCCGAGGGACCATGAAACAGCAAACTCTTTTCG
Source organism: Vicinamibacterales bacterium (assembly GCA_963782595.1). GTDB lineage: Bacteria > Acidobacteriota > Vicinamibacteria > Vicinamibacterales > JAMQPK01 > JAMQPK01. The sequence goes on from CAWAKJ010000002.1 coordinate 944,676, forward strand.
CTGCCGGCATCGCAATTGCGGCACTGGCCATGGTAACGGCACAACCTGCCGGCCAGGCACCCTCAACAGCTTTCGTGGGCGTCAGCGTGCTCACGATGGAGAACGACGCAGTCCTGGCTGACCAGACGGTCATCGTCAGTCAGGGAAAGATTGCGTCGGTCGCCCCGGCGGCGAAAGCGCAAATTCCGGCCGGCGCAGTCCGCGTCGAAGGCAAGGGCAAGTTTCTGATGCCGGGCCTGGCCGAGATGCACGCACACATTCCGAGTGGTGCGGCCACCGATCAGGCAGTCGAGCGCACGTTATTTCTCTATGCCGCCAATGGTGTGACAACGATTCGCGGGATGCTGGGCGATCCACGGCATCTCGTATATCGCGAACGCGCGGCAAAAGGGGAGATCCTCAGCCCACTGATCTACACATCGGGGCCGTCTTTCAACGCCAAGACCGCGGCGACCATTCCCATGGCCGTCCAGGCCGTCATCGCGCAGAAGGCAGCCGGCTACGACCTGCTGAAGATCCATCCCGGCGTGCCGCGCGATGTATTCGACGCGCTTGCGGCAAAGGCCGACGAACTGAAAATTCCGTTCGCCGGCCATGTGCCGGCAGCTGTCGGGCTGATGCGCGCGCTCGACGCGCGCTACGCCAGCATCGATCACCTCGACGGCTACGTCGAGGCGCTCACGCCGAACCCGGCGGGCGAGTCTCAGTTCTTCGGCACAAACCTGATGGGCGCGGTTGACGAATCCAGGTTTGCGTCGCTCGTCGCGGCTTCGAAGGCCGCAGGCGTGTGGCAGGTTCCGACTCAGGTGCTGATGGACAACCTGTTGAACGATCTGCCGACCTCGACGCTCGTCGCACGTCCTGAAATGAAGTATGCGATCCCTCAGGAATCGATCAAGAACTGGACGGGTCAGCGCGAGAAGTTTCAGCAGATTCCGCAGGCCGATCGAGCAAAGCTGCTTGGTCTCCGGCGCCGCTTCATCAAGGCACTGCACGACGCCGGGGTCCCGTTCGCACTTGGCTCTGACGCGCCGCAGTTCTGGAACGTGCCGGGATTCTCTGCGCATCGCGAGCTGCGGTCGCTCGTCGATGCCGGGCTGACGCCGTATCAGGCACTCAGGACGGGAACAAGAAACGTCGCGACGTACTTGAGGACCGAATCGACGACCGGCACAATCGCAGCCGGCAAGCGCGCAGATCTCGTGCTCCTCGACGCCAACCCGCTGATCAGTATCGACAACAGCACCAGGATTGCCGGCGTGATGGTGAACGGCCGCTGGATGTCCAAAGCCGCGATCGACAAGCGGCTCGCTGAAGGCTCGTAGGGTCGGAGTGGCGACACCACTCGACGTTCTTCTTCCTGCTGTGGGAAGCGCCGGCGACGTCCATCCTGTCGTGGCGCTGGGGCTGGCCCTTCAGGCACGCGGGCACAGGGCAACGGTCGTCACGAACCCGTTTTTTCAGGAGCTCATCGAGGCGCAATCGCTGGGGTTCCTGCCGGTCGGCACCATCGAGGACGCGCGGTCCATCATCGCCGACCCCGACCTGTGGCACCCGCGCAAAGGCTTCGAAGTCGTGGCGCGGCGGGCGATGCTCCCGGCCATGCCCGAGATCTACCGGCACATCGAGCGGCATGCGGGTCCGAGCACGGTTGTCGCCGCATCTGGAATTGCGTTTGGCGCACGCCTGGCGCAGGAGCGGCTCGGTGTGCCGACAGCAACCGTCCATCTGCAGCCCAGCATCATCCGCAGTCTGGCAGACTCCGGCATGGCAGGAAACGTGCGGATCTCGGCATCGCAGCCGATGTGGTTCAAGCGCGCGTTTTTTCGCCTGGCCGACTGGCTCGTCATTGACCGGGTGTTGAAAAGACCACTCAACGAGTTTCGCTCGACGCTCGGGTTGCCGCCGATTGACCGCGTCATGTATCGGTGGCTGCACTCGCCACAGCTCGTCATCGGGTTCTTCCCGGAATGGTTCGCTGCATTACAGCCCGACTGGCCGCCGCACACTCACCTGGTGGGATTTCCTCTCTGGGACACCGGGCGGCCTGGAACTATCCCCGAGGATGCTGAGCGCTTTCTCGGGGCCGGCGCGCCGCCGATCGTCTTCACGCCGGGCTCGGCCACGGCGACGCTGCACCGGTACTTCCGGGAATCGGTCGCCGCCGCGCGCGAGCTCGGGGTGCGGGCGATGCTCGTCACGAATTACCCCGATCAGGTACCCAGCGATCTCCCTTCACACATCAAGGCCTTCGGGTATCTCCCGTTCAGCGACGTGTTGCCTCGCGCGGCGATGCTTGTGTATCACGGCGGAATCGGCACGCTCGCGCAGGCTGTCAGAGCCGGGATTCCCCAGCTCGTCGTCCCGAATGGACATGATCAGTTCGACAACGGCTTTCGTATCGAACGGCTGGGCCTGGGACGCAGCATTCCGCAGACCGCGTATCGGGCCCGAGCGGTCGCCGGCGCCATTCGCGGCATGCTCGAAGACGGCGAGCTCGGTGCGCGATGCCGCGACTATCGAGGGCGCGTCGATTCGGATACAGCCCTGACACGCGCATGCGAGCTCATCGAATCGCTCGCGGCGTCTCCGAGGCCACAGAGGGCTTCGTAGACTCCGGCCGCCGCTCAATCCGTCGTTTGCGCCGCGCCTCGTTTTGGTGTCTACTCGTCGTCACTCGAACGATCCAGACCACGGAGCGCATCATGATCAAGAAACTGCCTCTCTCGCTCGTCACAGTGTTCGTGACCCTTGTCGCCATCTGGTCGTTCCTGCCGTTCGGGTCTTCATCCGCGCAGCAACCGGCGAGCGACGTCGCGATCGACAACGACGACATCGGCGGCGTCGTGACCGGACCCAAGGGTCCGGAAGCCGGCGTGTGGGTGATTGCGGAAACCCGCGACCTTCCGGTCCGCTATATCAAGAGCGTGGTGACCGACGACCGGGGCCGCTTCGTCATACCCGATCTTCCACCAGCGAACTACCAGGTCTGGGCGCGCGGTTATGGCCTCGTCGATAGCACCAAGACGACGGCAAAACCGGGTCAGCGTCTCGGCATCAACGCGGTCATCGCTCCGAGCGAAGCCGCGGCCGCGCATTATTACCCGGCGATCTACTGGTACTCGATGCTCAAGATTCCCGCCGCCGACCAATTCGGCGGTAAGAGCAGCATCCCCGCGCGCCTGACCCAGATGAATTGGATCAGCTCGATGAAGAACACCGGGTGCATCGGCTGCCATCAGCTCGGGCAGCAATCGACGCGAACAATTCCGCTGATGTTCGGCAAGTTCGCCTCGTCGGCCGACGCGTGGCGCCGGCGGGTGCAAGCCGGGCAGTCCGGTCAGCAGATGCTGGGACAGTTGACGAACCTCGGAGATCTCTCGTTTGCCAACTACGGCGACTGGACGGACAGGATCGCCAACGGCGAGCTTCCGTTTGCCAAGCCGTCGCGTCCGCAGGGCGTCGAACGCAACATCGTCGTCACGCTACGCGACTGGATGAACGACAAACAATATCTGCACGACCTGATTGCCAGCGACCGCCGCTATCCAATGGTGAACGCCTACGGACCGCTCGTCGGATCGCCCGAGTACAGCGCCGACACGTTGCCGATCCTCGATCCCGTCAAGAACGTCGCGACCACCTTCACGGCACCGGTGCGCGATGCCAGCATGCCGCTGAACCTCGGGCCTGGCCATGCCGCCGCGCTCGATGCGCTCGAATCCTCGGCGTACTGGGGCAGCGACCGCATCTGGGAAACCCGCGTCAACAATCACAACGCCATGTTCGGGCGCGATGGCCGGGTGTGGTTAGCCGCCTCGGTGCGCGGCGCGGAGAATCCGTCCTTCTGCAAGCAGGGATCGGATCACCCGTCAGCCAGGGCGTTCCCGATGGAGCGCGCCATCCGCCACATCGCCGTGCTCGATCTGAAGACGAAGAAATACACGTTCGTCGAGACGTGCTTCTCGACGCATCACCTGCAGTTCGGCTACGACGCGAACGAGACGCTCTGGACGAGCGGCGGGGGACCGGTCGTCGGCTGGGTCAACACGAAGATGTTCGACCAGACCGGCGACGCGGCGAAGTCGCAGGGATGGACGGCGCTCGTGCTCGACACCAACGGCAACGGGAAGCGGGATGCGTATGTCGAAGCCGACCAGCCGGCCGATCCGACAAAAGACACGCGGATCACGTCGCCCTTCTATTCGATATTGCCGAATCCTGCAGACGGATCCATCTGGGGAGCCACGATGGGGGTTCCCGGCGCGATCGTGAGAATCGCGCCAGGATCGAATCCCCCGGAGACCGCGCTGGCCGAGATCTTCCGCGTGCCGCTTCCAGGCTTCGGCGCGCGGGGTACTGACATCGATAGCAAAGGCGTGGTCTGGGTGTCGCTCGGCAGCGGGCACATGGGCAGCTTCGATCGACGCAAGTGCAAAGGACCGCTCAATGGGCCAAAGGCCACAGGCGACCATTGTCCCGAAGGGTGGTCGTTCCATCAGTATCCCGGCCCGGGCTTCAGAGGCATCGGCGAAAACAGCGCCGAGTCGAGCTACTACTCGTGGGTCGACCAGCACAACACGTTTGGGCTGGGCAACGACGTGCCGATGTCAACCGGCAATCTGAATGACGGCCTCATCGCGTATGCCAACGGACGCATGGTTGTGCTTCGCGTGCCGTATCCGATCGGTTTCTACGCCAAGGGATTTGATGGTCGCATCGACGATCCGAAGGCAGGCTGGAAGGGACGCGGGCTGTGGGCAGCCAACGGTGATCGCACACCGTGGCTGATCGAAGGCGGCAAGGGCACGAAACCGCTGGCCGCGCATTTCCAGTTACGCCCCGATCCGCTGGCGAAGTAGACTCACAACCTTGGAGATCGCCGCATGAAACGATTCATTCTTGCTTGCGTCACCGTCGCCGGCGTCTTCTCACTGGTCCCGCTGGTCACGACCGCGCAACAACCCGCGGCGGCTCAGCGTCCGGAGCTCGCTGTCCTCTACACCATCGATGGCTTCAGCGATAAGGCGCCGGGACGCGTCCCGATGCCAAATTTCGACGCGCTGGTAGCGCAGGGGGCCTATTTCCGTCAGAACTGGACGGTGCAGACGGCCGACCCTTCCAACGGGTTCCCCCCGAGTCCGTGGGCGCAGAACGGTTACACGTCCTCGATTCCGAATGTGGTGCAGATGGCCGGCACGGCCATGATCCTGCCGGGGAAGCAGAAGTACGTCCAGGACTCGTTCTTTCCGCTGAAGATCACGGCCCACGTGGTGAACGAGATCAGCTATCGCTCCCTCGACGGAAGCTTCCACTACACGGCGCAGGCGGGCGGATCGGGGATGCGTGCGGCCGGCTACAAGGTGGGGAACGACAAAACGTTGTTCTGGGCACAGACGTTTCTTCGTGAGGTCGATCCCACGTTCATGTGGATTCACATGCAGGACACCGGAGTGGGCGCCGGAGAGAGTCGCAACGCTCCCGCGGGATCGCCCTATAAAGACAACATCTGGGGCGAGGGTTCGCCGTACATCAAGGCGTTGCAGCAGCAGGATGTGTACCTGGGCCAATTCGTCGACGCTTTAAAGAAGAGTGGTAAATGGGAGAAAACGGTGATGTTCATCACCGGCGACCACGGCGAGCAGACCGAGGGCGGGCATCCCGCGAACATCCCGGAGGCGTGGACGATGCCGCTGGTGATGGTGGGCCCAGGCATCAAGAAGGGGGTCACCTTCGACTATACCGAGGCGATCGACACCGTGCCCACGCTTTGCCACCTGATGGGCGTCGAACCCGCCGCTCAACGCGGACGGACGGATTCTGGCAGAAGCGCTAGTCAGCCCGCCGGCCGGTGTACCGCCGCGCCAGCAGAAGATCAAAGAGATCAACTTCCTCCTGCTCGACATCGAAAAGGGGCTCGCGAAACTGACGGCCGGACAGAGCGCAGCAGCTTCGCGCGGAGGACAGGGACGGTTTTCGGCGCTGCGTCAGGCACAACAGGATTACTTCGACATCGAGCGGATTCTCGAGTGGCACCAGTTCGGCACCTACGATCGGTTCATCGCGCACCACAAGCAGTTGCTCGCGCGATTGAACGCCATGTTGCCGAAGTAAGGTCATTCGCGTGCATAGGAGGCTCTTTCAAATGAAACTCAGTCGATCGATCGCACTCGCCGTTGCCGCATGTTTCATGATGGTGACGGTTGGTTCTCAGATAACCGTACAAGGGCAGGAGGCGCAGATCGATGCCTGGACGCCGCTGCCGGTGAAACCAAATCCCTTCGTCCCACCGCACAAGGCATGGACCAAGGTGTCCGAGGTGATCGCGAAGCACAAAGGTCAGCAGAACTGGTCCGAGCTCATCGTCGACGACAACCTCTTCCACGGCGAGTACATCTCGATGGCGCCCGGCGCGAAGACGCCGCGGCGATTCCATCAGGACAACCGCGCGTTCTGGATTGTGCAGGACGGACAGATTCGCTTCACGATCGAGGGCCAGGAGCCATTCGTCGCGACCAAAGGCTTCCTCGTGCAGGTGCCGAAGCGTCTGGTCTACAGCATGGAGACCGTCGGCGACCGGCCGTCGCTCCGGTTCGAAGTGCTGATGGCGAATTCTCAAACGATGTATCCGGCCGATGAAACGCCTCCGACCACTCCTGGAATCAGGTTCGAGAAGACACGCGTCGCCAACAGCAAAGGGTCGTACGACGGAGCGAACGTGCCGTACATCGACTACAGCCAGGTGATTGCCGGCAAGCCGCTGACCAAGAAGAACCCCACGCAGTTTGTGGGCGACGCCCACGACGGCGGCTACGTGAACGTCGGCATCGCGAACATTTTGCGCGGCGATCCGAAGACGCAGAAGCCCGCGGTGCCCGGCGACAAAGGACACCTGCACGTGACCGGGCCGGAGTTCTGGTTCGTCCTCGAAGGGAAGATGGAAGCGACGATTGGTTCAGTACCGACGTTCGTCGCCGATCAAGGGGACATCATCTACGCGCCTGCCACTGCGTGGCATCAGCTGCGATTCGCGGGCACCGAGATGGCGACGCGACTTGCCGTCGTCGGTTACGCGTTTTCGCACGTGTTTCCAGGGGGCGGAGGCGCCGACAGCGCGTTACCCACTGCTGTCGCTCCAACGAAGCGCTGAGTACGTAGGGCGGGTCTTATAAGACCCGCCCTACATTTCGATCGGATCGCAAATTTGTTACGCACGAACGCTTTCGTTACTGGTTTGCACGGCGGAACGAGGAGTTGTGCGGATTTCTCCATGAAACGCACGGCCTTCGAATTGCTATTTCAGATCCGTTGCGCGCTTCCGCGCACATGATCTGGAGAACCAATGGCGAGCAGCATCGGCCGAACGATCTTCGTGAAAGGGCAATTGCTGGCGGCTGAAGACATTCACATTGCGGGACGCGTCGAGGGGGACATCCAACTGCAGGAACACGTTCTCCTGGTCGAGCCCACAGCCAACCTGAGCGCCGGCGTCGTCGCAAAGTCGGTCGTCATTCGGGGGGCCGTCCGTGGCGACATCGTGGCCGGCCAGAGCATTGCGTTGCAGCACTCTGCGACGGTTGCTGGAAAGCTGGCGGCCCCGCGGATCGCGATCAATGAAGGCGCCATGTTCAACGGCAAGGTTGAAACGATCCGGTCGGGGCAAGCCGAAAATTGAACGGCAAAACAAGATATTGAGGCCGCGATGCAACCCAATCAATGTTGCATCGCGGCCTTAGATCAATTTGCCGTGTTCTGGCGGACCTACTTCTCGGACGGCTGTTCGACCTGGAAATAGTGGACCTGGCCTTCCTTGCTCCGCGGCGTCATCGCCATGCGTATGCTCTTGCCGGTGTTGGGGCAGCTGGTGGCACGGTGCCAGCGTTCTTCGTTGGCATTGATCACATCGCCCACTTCGCCCTGGACCACTCCTACGCCGGAGATCAGCGCACAGACATTGCCGTAAACATTGACCCACAGTTCCACCATGTTGGCGTGCCAGTGGCCCCAGTTGGTGGACGGCGGCAACTCCTTGAGGTTCATCCCGATGTTCAAGTTAGAGGAGGTATGGCCGTCGTACAGGAAGCGCTGACCCGTGCGCGTCGAATCGCCATACTCCGTCACGTTGAAGAACGGCACGTTGAATGAGTCGTAGCCGCCGGTCGAGGTGATCTTCGTCTTGATGTATTTGTAACCGGGAATGGGCGTCGGCGTTTCGCTTTCCGGATACGACGGCACTTGCCCGGTGGGCGTGTTGCGGTAATACACAACCGGCTCGGTGCCGACCGTCTCCATGCAGTAGGACAGGCGTGGCGCCACGTTGAACGCCCAGCCCTTGGACAAGACCTTGGGCTCCTGGCCGTCGATGGTCATCCTCACAGCGCCGCTATAGACCCAGCCGAAGACGCGGTCGTCGGCGTAGAACATGCACTTGGCCTTGTCGCCCGGCGCCATCTGGACGTAACGGCCGTCGAAGTCGCGTGTCAGAACAACCTTCTGTTCCCAGCGCGCCTGTCCGTGATGCGACTTGAGAATGTCGGCGATCTTCCAGAGCGGCTTGTTGACTCCGGTGTAGGGCGTTTCCGGCGTCTTCTGCGCCGCCCAGACAGTGCGTTCCGGGCCGTCCTCGCGGCCAGGCTGCGACCACCAATTCGTCTGCGGGCCAGGGGCGGGTGCCGCTGCCGGGGCAGCAGGGGTCTGGGCCAGGGCGGGCGCCGCGGCCCAAGCGATGAGCAGTACGATCAACGTGTTGAGTGATCTCACGGAAGCCTCCCTGTCGAATTTTTTTTGCAGTATATACCGCCGGCGCACCACGGCATCGATAACACTTTTTTCCTCAGACACTCACTTTGGAAAGAGTCAAAAGGCGTAACTGACAAGAACTCTGAGTGTTTTTGCTGGCACATGAAATGCACGTACCGACACTACCTCGTCAATGGCCGTATGCCCCCGCGTCATCGTCGCCCTGCCGAATGCCAAAGAGTCAGCCACCATTGCCGAGTGGCTCGGGGCCAGCCACTTCGAGCCCGTTCGACGCGCGGACCCGCGCACTGCGGCTGGGGAAATGCACGCGCGTGATTTCGATCTCCTTGTCGCCGACGCCACTTTCGCAATGCGCGATGGGCTCTTGTCAGTGAGCCGCCAGCGCAATCCCTCGATGCCCATCGTCGTGATCGGCGACGGTGCAGAAGCCGATCCGCGTCACGCCGTGAGCGGCCACGCGATGTACCTGGTCCGGCCGCTCCAGCGCGCCACGCTTCTCTGTACCGTGATGATGGCCATTATGGAAGGCCGGCCGACCCGCCGGTCGGCACGAAAGATCGCGAACCATTTCGAGGCCGTGGTGAACGACGTGCCGTCGCAGATCATCGACGCCAGCTACCATGGCTTGCGGCTTCAGGTACAGGGCCAGCGCATGTCCGCCCTGCCGCCCTATTTCAACGTGCGCGTGCCGCTAATCGGGGTGGCCGTGACGGTGCAGCGGATATGGGCGCGGCCGGCGTCGAGTCAGGCAACGCCAGTCATATGGTGCGGTGCCGCGCTGGCAGCCAATCGCCCCGCGACGGAGCAACGGTGGCGGGGGTTCGTGGACATGCTGCCCGCCGTCGGCGCCTCCACGACATAAGAATCCAAGCCTGGCGAAGGCGGAAGCTTCGGATTCGTGGTGCAGCAAGGCCAACCTAACCGCCTTCGGGACGCTTACTCGGTCCGGCTAAAGCCGGACACTACGTACTACTGAAAAGCGCTCTCAGGTGTTCTTTGACCTCTGCGAAATAACCGTAACCGCCGTGGAGGTTGTCACCCACCCAACTCGGAGAGCTCCTTGAATTGCCCGGTACTGTCGCCCAACTTCTCGGCGGGCACACCGAGCATGTTCAGCATCGTAAGCTGCAGGTTGGTCAGCGGCGTGTGCTCTGGATACACCAGGTGGCGGCCGCCCTTGAGCGTACCCGAGCCTCCGCCGACGAGCAGCGTCGGGAGCGGCCCGTGGCTATGACGATCGCTGTTGCTGATCGCCGCACCGTAGAGAATCATCACGTTATCGAGCAGGGAGCCGTCACCGTCGGGAGTGTTTTTCAGCTTCTCCAGATAGTCGGTGAAGAGTTTCAGGTGATACTCCTGAATCTTGACGCACTTCTCCATTTTTTCCGGATCGTTCTGGTGATGCGTCACCGGGTGATGCGGCTCGGGAACGCCGATCTGAGGATAGGGCCGCGGACTCTGCTCTCGGCCATACATGAATGTGCTGACACGCGTGATGTCTGACTGATATGCCAGAAGCTGCAGGTCGTAGAGCAAATGCGCGTGGTCGTCGAAGCTCTCCGGAATGCCCGCAGGCCGCGCCACGTCAGGTACTTCTTTTTCGCTTTGCTCCTCAGTCAGCTGGATCCGCCGCTCCACGTCGCGCAGCGAGGTGAGGTAATCGTTCACCTTCCGGTTGTCCGCGGCGCCGAGCTCCCGCTGCAGTTGCTTCACGCGATCCGTGACGGCATCGAGGATGCTGCGGTCCCGGCGCAGACGCGCCGCGCGGACCCTGGGGTCTGTGCTGTCGCTGGCGCCGAACAAGCGCTCGAACACGACCCGCGGGTTGTTCTCGGTCATCAGCGGCAGCGTCGGCGTGAGCCACGAGATCGTGCTGCTGTAGGCGCAGCTGTACCCGACGTCGCACGAGCCGACGAGGCTGTTGTCGTCCATCTGCAGCTGAAGCGACGAGAGCTGTGTCTCGCGCTCGAACGCCCTGGCCGCAATCTGATCCATCGAGATCCCGGCTTCGACGACCGTATCCGATTTCTTGACGTGCACGCCGTTCAGATATCCGCCGCACGCGCGGGAATGATCGCCGCCGCCGTCTCCCAGCGCCTCGGCCAGGTCCATGAAGAGACCCGTGACAACGGTCACCTTGTCTCGAAACGGCTGCAGTCCTTTGAGTGTGGGCGACAACTCGAAACTGGTACCGACGCCCGTCGGTAGCCACTTGTCGTAAATGACGCCGTTTGGATGGTAGACAACTCCCAGGCGCCGGATTGGTTTCGCCGCCGTCCTGACCTGAGCCGTCAGCGCCGGAATCATCGCGTCGAGCAGCGGCAATGCCACGGTCGCGCCCATCCCGCGAAGAATCGTCCGGCGCGAGATCGACTTTTTGGTCACGATCATGATCTTGTCCTCCTCATCCGAAACGGGGCACTTTTCACAAGCGCGAGAATCGTGGACGACCAGCGGTAGTCGTCGGCGCCGGCCGCCCGGACGACTCCGCGTATCGCCGGCGCATCGTAGTGTTCCGGCCCGCGGCCGATCGCATACGTCAGCAGTTTGTCGGCAACCGTCCTGACGAACTGTTCTTTCTGCGCGACAAGAGCACGCCGCAGCGCCGCGGGGCCATCGACTTTCGTTCCATCCAGCAGCACGCCCGAGGCGTTGATCGGTGTGCCCGCGTCCGTGGTGCGCCACTGCCCGATGGCGTCGAAATTTTCCAGGCTCAGCCCAAGTGGATCCATCCGCGCGTGACAGCTCGCGCACGTTGGATTCCGGCGGTGCACCTCGAGCATTTCGCGGACCGAGCGGGCTTTACCGTCTTTGCTCGTTTCCTCGAGCGCCGGTATGTTGGGGGGCGGAGCCGGTGGTGGCGCCGCGAGAATGTTCTCGAGCAGATACTTTCCGCGGATCGTGGGCGCCGTCCGGGTCGAATAGGACGTCACGGACAGAAGCGCGGCTTTGCCGAGCAGCCCGAAACGGTTCTCGTCGGTGAGCGTGACGGGCCGGAAATGGCTCCCATACACACCAGAGACACCATAGTGCCGTGCGAGCTGCTCGTTGAGAAAGGTCTGGCTGGACGTGAGCAGATCGACGATGCTGCGATCGTCTTTCAGCTGAGCTTCGAGGAACAACTCCATTTCCCTGACGAAGGCGACCCGCAGGTTGTCGTCGAACCAGGGAAACTTCTGGTTGAGATCCGGTGTGAGCAGCCAGACATTTCGCGTCTGCAGCCAATTGGCGAAGAAGTTCTCCACCAGCGCCGTACGTGCACGCTTGTCGGCGAGCATGCGGCGGACTTGTCGATCGAGCACCGCAGGCTCGTGCAGCTTGCCACGAATCGCCGTGTCGAGCAGTTCGTCATCGGGAATGCTGCTCCACAGGAAAAACGACAGACGCGACGCGAGCTCGACATCCGGCAGGGCATAGGCAGTACCGGGGGCGGCGCCGGCCGGATCGCGCGAAATCCGGAAAAGGAAATCGGGGCTCACGAGAACCATCTCGATTCCCGCACGAATGCCCGCGTCGAAGTCTCCCTCTGCGCGCGCCGACCGGTAGAAGCCGACGAGCGTGCGAATGTCGTCGTTGGTCACGGGACGACGATAGGCACGCCGCGCGAGCGCCGACAGGATCTTGGTCGCGCACGCGGTCTCATTGTTCAAACCGGTGGGCTCGCAGACGAAAAGCCGCCGCCTGGCGGGGGAGTCCGGCGATACGCGGCCATCGTAGGGCCCGCCAATGAACAGCGCCGAGATGAGGGTCGGGTTGTCGGGCTTATTCGTGTATTCGCGGCTCCAGACCGGGACCGCATCCAGCGCCAATCCCTCAACTAAGAGGTTGTCCGCTTTGACGATGGTGGCGATCACCTGCCGCATGCCTGACTTGACAGGCGTGCGCACTTCTAATTTGTCGTCGGCGTTCGCCAGCGGGCTCCCGGATTCTGCGTAGTTGCCGATGCCGGCGTTCGCATTCCCCCCGGTGAACTCCGGTGTGCCGCCGACGGTCAACTGGCCGATGCGGACGCCGTCGATGCGAATCTCGATGTCGGTGCGCGCGCGCAGGCCTCGTATGAGGCCGGTGTCGGTGCGATCCAATCGAATCTTGAACACGTACTCGCCATCCACTGGAAAATAGTGACGCGCCGCGATTCCGCCGCGCGACCCCAGTGGAAATTCCTCTCCGAGCCTCTCGTTCTGCCACAGCCATGTGGTCTCGTTCGAGTTGCCTTCCACAGCCGTGTATCGTTCGAATCCCGCCGGGATGGTCGGATCGCCGACAACAAGCCGCGCAATCTTCGCGGCCGCAGAGAGGTAGCGGTCCAGGAGCGCGGGCTGCATCGACAGGGCGTCGGCGTTGTTGTCGAATCCGAACGCCTGTTCGTCGGCCGGCAGCATGGCCTTCGGGTCGATTTCCACTCCAAGAAGATCGCGAACCGCATTGGCGTATTCAGTGCGGTTGAGCCGGTGGAACTCGGCTGTGCGGCCCGGATTCACATGGGCGTCGGCGGCACGATCCAGCTCGTTCTCGAGCCACGTGGCGACGCGGTCGTACGTCGCGTTGTCGGGCCGGCGCGCGGCCGGCGGAGGCATCGAGCGGCTTCGGAGCTTGACGACGACCTTTTCCCAGGTGTCGGCCGTGTTGGGCACATGGTCAGCGTCGAGGGTGTCGAGCGCGAGGCCGGCGGTTTTCGTGCGCTGGTTGTGACACGTCACGCAGTAGGTGGTCACAAGCGCTCGAGCGGGCGTTGGCGCCGTTGCGGATGCCGTTGCGCCCTGGGAGGACGCCGGCGTGGGTGACTGGTCTGCCGACAGGGTCGCCGAGATCGTCGCGACGAGCGCAATCGATCCGCACGCCATCATCAGCATCAGCTGTCTCTGCCGTGTTCGCATCGCCATTACTCCGGCCGGCATCTGTTCTGCGCCTGGCACGGATGGCCGAGCTTCGGATCCGCCCCGTGCTTGAGCAGAACATCGGCGCCTTCCTTGTTGAAGAGCACGCCTCCGAGACGATCGCCAAAACCCGAGGCGGCAAGCCACGGTGTGACACCGGCCTTGTTCACCATGTTCACCTCGGCGCCCTTTTCGATCAGGAGCTCGATCATCCTGTTCCAGCCGCGATAAGCGGGACCGAACAGCGCATTTTCGTTGTACGTGGTGACGGCCTTCGGGTCGACACCCAGGTCGAGCAGGAATTCGACCGCCTCCAGCGCTCGCTCTTCGTCGTCGATAATTTCACCGATTCCCCGTGTGAGAGCCGTCGCCGCGAGCAACGCATTGGAGTTGGTCTTGGTAACGAGGTGCGGATCGGCGCCCGCTGCAAGCAGAAGGCGCATCATCTCCACATCCGCCGCATTGGCGGCAAGAATGAACGCGGTCGCGCCGGGCGCATCGTTGTAACCACCGGTCCCCGTGCCGCCGTATCCCGGTGGACGGGCCGTCATCTGCAGATTGGGTTTCGCGCCGTGCGCCAGCAACGCGTTGACGAGCCGCAGCTTCGCTTCGCGATCCGGAATGCCGCCAATCGGATCGACAAACCCGTAGACGGGGTTCGCCAGTCCGTTTTCCCACGTGGCTGCGGCCCAATGCAGCGGGGTAAATCCCGCATCACTGACGTTGGGATCGGCCCCGCGATCCAGCAGGAACAGCGCGAGTGGTATGTAGCCTCGCACCGTCGCGACGAGCAGCGCCGTGCTGCCGGCGAAGTTTGTGCCTGCGCGCGCGCCGGCCCCGCCGCCAACGACGCCGCCCCGGGCCGCGCCGGCCCGCCCTGACGCGGCAGCCCCTCTTCCTGCTCCTGCGCCGCCCGCCCCTTGTCCCCGGCCATTTTCGACATCGGGCTGCGATTTGATATTCACGTCGACGCCGGCGTCCAAGAGCGTGCGAATCGACTCCATGTCACCGGCGCGCGCGGCGAAGTGGAGCGCGGTAAATCCCAGTTTGGTGTGCGCCTGGAGATCGGCGCTCGCCTCGATGAGTGTCTGGAGCACCTTCGTATGTTTTTGCGCGGCGGCCCACATCAACGCGGTCTGATTCTGGTTTGGCTCTCTGGCGTTCACATCGGCGCCGCGAACGAGCAGCATGCGCACGCCGTCGGCGCTGCCGCTTTTCGCGCACGTCATCAGAGGTGTCTCGCCCGTTCCGATCGGCGTGTTCGGGTTGGCCCCGGCTTTCAGCAGCAAATCGACGAATTCGGTGCTGCCGTTCGTGCACGCCTGGGAGAGAGGCGTCATCCGAAAATCGTTCGCGGCATTGGCGTCGGCGCCGGCCCGGACCAGCAGCGCCGCCGTTTGGAGATCATTCCAATGCGCGGCCCACAAGAGGGCCGTCGACCCATCTTCGGATCGAACATTGACGTTCGGGCGCCCCTTCAGCAAAGTACGCACCTGCTGCAGGTCCTGATCCTTCGCGGCGTTGACGAGCCGGAGATCCTCGTTTGCGGCGCCTGCGCCGACCGCCATGAGCAGCGTCACTGAGAGCGCCCAGAGCGCGCCATGGCCATGGTTCTGGTCTGACATATTTGAGCCCTCTGTCAGCCGTCAAAGACGTGTAAAACCGATGAAATCAGTCTACAGGAACAGGGCGTCCCTGTGCAGGATTCCGCACGCCGAAAGTGACAGTCTGGCCCCTGGCTGCACGCCGGATGTCAGGCCCTTTAAGCAGTCGCGGCAACAACATGCCAGGATGGCCAACGATGTAGATCGGCCGGGCCAAGCACAGCGCAGCAGGTGTAGGATGTTGCCGCTCCTCCAAAGGGGAGCAAGGAAGGACGGCAGAATGGCTTACAACCTGGAAGGGCGGCTGCTGGAAGTGTGCACGTGCAAGATCCTGTGCCCCTGCTGGGTCGGGGAAGATCCCGACTTCGGTACCTGCGACGGCGTGCTGGCGTGGCATTTCGATAAGGGCACGATTGACAACGTCGATGTCACCGGGTGCACGTTCGTGATCCTGGCCCATATCCCCGGCAATATCTTGAAGGGCAACTGGAAGGTCCGCGTGTACATCGACGACGGGGCCACCGCTCAACAGAAAGACGCGCTCCTCAAAGTCTGGACGGGCAAAGCCGGCGGGCCGATTGCGGATCTCGCCAAGCTCGTTGGCGAAGTCGCCGCCGTCGAGCAGGTGCCGATCACGTTCGACGTGCAAGGCGCGAACGGTACGCTCAAGATTGGCCAGGCAATCAGTGCCACCCTGATGCCGTTCCAGGGCGCGACCGGAAAGCCGACGGCCATGCTCGATACGATCTTTACGACGATTCCGGGATCGCCGGCCTATGTGGGGAAGGCGTCCAGCTATACGGCGAACGCGCCGGGCTTCAACGTCAATCTCCAGGGTCACAACGCGGTGTCGGGCTCGTTCCGCTTCGTGGCATGACGCGGGGGCACCAGCTCGAGAGCGTGCACAGCGCGCTGCTGGTTGGCTCGGTCGGTCTAATCTCGCTCACCGCGTGGCTGGCGCTGTGGCAATTTGGGGCAACGCTGCACGGCCCCGTTCACCACCACGCCTTGACCGACTCCGGGATCGCGCTGGTGTTCGTGGGTGCATGGACTGTGATGACGGTTGCGATGATGTTGCCCACGAGCATACCGCTCATCGCCACGTTCAATACGATTGCCGGCGAGCGCAGAGACCGGCCTGTGCTCGTCGCGCTCGTCATCGTGGGTTACCTTGCGGCCTGGGCGATCGTGGGCTTCATGGTCTACGGTGCGGGGCTCGCCCTTCAGCGGCTCGTGCTCGCGAATGCCTGGCTGCGAACGCATCCTTCCGTCGGCGGTGCCGGGCTGCTGCTCCTGGCGGGGGTGTATCAGTTCACGCCGCTCAAGCACCGCTGCCTCGACAGGTGCCGGTCACCGCTCAGTTTCGTGCTTGGGCATTGGCAAGGGGAGCATGAGCGCCGCAATGCGTTGTGGCTGGGCGCCCATCACGGGCTGTTCTGTGTGGGATGCTGCTGGGCGCTCATGCTGGTGATGTTCGCCGTCGGCGTGGGCAATCTCGGCTGGATGCTCGTGCTCGGCGCTGTGATGGCCGTCGAAAAGAACGTGTCGTGGGGCCGTCAACTCACCGCACCGCTCGGTGTTCTGTTAGTGATTGGGAGTCTCACCATGCTCGCGCTCACCTGAGAGCCAGGATGCCTATTCGGCGCCGTGAAGCTTCTTCAAGAAATGCGATCGCGCCTCGATCTCGCTCAATCGCTGGCTCGCATACAACGAAGCCTCAGCCAGAATCCGCTTGGCGGCGGCGTCATCGCGCACCATCAGATCGTGGAAGTTCTGACCCGTAACGGCAAGGTACGCATCGATGAGCTGGCGTTCCAGCTGGGCAAGCGGGTCCTCTACTTGCGGTCGTCCGAGGTTGCTGGGGTTCATAGATACCTCTTCTGAGCACTCCGTATAGCATGGCGCGCGCTGCGAGGTCGATTACCGCATGGAGTACTTCGTTTAGCGCCGCGGCGCGGCGTCTCCCTTCTGCCTCAAGCCGATCCGCTTGGCGATGGATGGTCGCGCAATATCCCAGTGCATCTCGCCGTAATACTGCTCGGCGCGACCGGCATTGTCGTATTCATAGCTGCGCACGTCTTTGGTGTCGTGGATGGGTGTCGAGCCGAGAAACTGGTGCGCGAACTCGTGCACAGCCGAGCGGCCGATCCCTCGCCCGATACTCGCGATCATTTCCGCACGATCAGCATCAGCCGGTGCAAACGAGATGGCGCTATGGGCGATGAGGCGAAAATTGACCGCTCCCTGTCCTCCCAGACCCGGTATCGAGCGAGACTCAGCTGATGGAGGTGGCGCCCGAGGAGCGATCGGATGACGAAGGCTATCGACGACTCGTACTCGATAGGTCGCATCCCGCCGGCTCGTAAGCGTGACTTGGAAATCTCTGAACGCGTGAGCGATTTCTGCCCTTGCAATCGACTCAATGGTCGTCAAATCCGAGGAATCTATTCCCCCAACAAGTCCCTCTGGGACTGTGCTGAGTGTGTCGTCGCTGATGGAATCAAACCAGAACCCAATCGTGACACCTGACGGCTCCGATTGCATCACCATCAGCGTGGCCGCGATTGCGGACAACATCGCGATGCCGAGAACGATGGTTTGCCGAGACAGCACACATCATTCTATAACCGTCGACTGAGGTATTCTTCGATCGTGGCAGGCCATCTTTCCGCCTGGATCGTGCAGTATCGCCCTGCATGCGTGCTGGCCGGAGCGTTGCTTTTGTCAGGGTCGTGGCTGCTTCCCGCTTCCCTGCTGACCGCCAAAGTGCTGGGTTGGCTGCTATACGGCTATATTCTGCTTCTTCCATTCGTCCTTCCGCTTCGAGCCGCGCTGATCGCGTCGCTCGTGCTGCTCTGCACTACCGTGATGCTGACGGCGGTGAACTACGTAAAGATTGTTCTCACCCGTTTTCCTCTGACGCTACTCGACGTTGAGATTTTTCTCGACAATCCCGGAGGATTGCTCAGCGCGCTCGAGGTCCCCCTTTGGCTGGGCGTCGTCGCGATTGCAGCATCCTTGATGATTGGGTTCGTACTCGTCTATGCGCTCATGCGCGTGTCGGCCGGCTGGCCCCGACCGACCACCGTTCCTGCGAAGAGCAGATTTCTCAGCATAGGCGTGGCGGTCCTCGTCATATTCGGCTTCCTCGATTTTGTCGGCAGGTTCAATCAACGAATTCCGCTCCTGATTGAAAACGATGATTCACTCTGGACCAGTGGCGGAGTCATCCGTCTCTCCCGCGATTTCGGAACGATCGGTTTTCTCGTCTACTCACTGCATCTGGAGCGATCTGTCATCGATTACATACATGCTGCCTCGGACACTCCGCCCGCCGAAGCAGCCATCCATACCGCAGTTGCCAGCCATGTAGCGCTTCCGCCTTCGGGAAGCGACACCCCGGACATCATGTTGGTGTTTGCCGAATCGACGTTTGATCCAAACCAGATCTTCCGCCTCAGCGCACCAGTGAAGAACACCCTCTTCGAGCCGAACTCGCGCACCCGCTTGTTGACCCCAATTAGGGTGAACGCGGTAGGCGGGGGATCCTGGATCAGCGAGTTCGAATCGCTCGTGGGGATCGATTCCCGTCTCTTCGGATACGCCGGTTATTACACACACCTGTCTTTGGCGCCTTATGTCAGGAAGTCGATCGTCACGCATCTGCGCGACCGTGGATACCGGACCACGGCGTTTTACTCTGCAGAGGGCGACTTTTACAGAGCCAGAAGCGCGTTCACCTCGTACGGTTTCGAGGAGTTCTTCGACGAGCAAGATCTCGATCTCCCTAAGGGATGGGCCGCGACTGATGAACAGACTGCAGCGGCGGTAACGACGCGTCTGAACGCTTCAGGCTTCTCTCCCGTCTTTGCTTTTGTAAGTCTGGCCGAAAACCACGCCCCGCATCCCTGCCGGCACTATGCCGACGGGCGGAAGTTCGTCGCAACGTTTTCCGTGAACGCGAACTTTGACCTCACTTGCGCGCTGAATGAGTACATCCTGAAGACGTATTCGACGGAGCGCGCCGTCAAGCGCTTGCTGACCTTCCTCGAGAACCGCTCCAGTCGGACCGGGCGACCGTTCGTCATGCTCGTCTTCGGTGATCATCAACCCCACACATTCACTCAGACGGGCGGCCAAACCGCTGATTTTCAGCCGTTCCGCACGCAGTTCGACGAAAGGACGACCTTTCTTCATCTGATGTCTTCGGTCAACGGCGTGATGGTTGATTGGAGCGGATCTCATCCGCCACTAACGGTGATCCCGACGCTATTGAGCGTTTTCGTGGCGACGTCGATGGAGGACATCTACCTTGCGCAAAACTTCCTGCAGCTCGAGGTGTGCGGCAGTGATCTATTTGCGAGCAGAAGATTAGAAGGATTCTGGGGAGGTACTTCGCTGCCTGTCGGCGAGAGAGAACGTTGCTCAATCCTCAACGAGCTGGTCGCTGGATTTAGGAAAGCCGGCGTCTTGACTTTCCGTTAGCTCAGAAACTCCACCGCACCGGTGTCACGCCTCGCAGGAGTACGCCTTATGGGGCATGGATCTCGCCGGCAGACAGCGCTTAATGTTCTTCCGATTCTCGGCGATCGAGAATGGAGGATGCCATGAAGAAGACGTTGGCCGCTTTAGCTCTCGGTTTCCTGATTACAGGTGGGAGCCACGAGGGAAGGAAGACGGCAAGCGCTCAGGTTCGAACGGATTCCCAACCGTCTGCAAAAGTGAGCGGCGCGATCGGCGGTTATCAGCCTGTCTCGGACGTCGGTCAGCATGCGAGGATGTCCACAGACGTGTGCGCCATCAACGCCCTGCTCGACGCAAGACCGTCGATTTTGCGGCGATCGGCATCATCTATCGTGACGGCAGGCACTCCATCGAAGGTAACGGGTCGATGCGAACGCTCGGCAACTTTGCGCGTGCCGCACGCTCGACCGAGCACGTGCTCGGTCGCTACGAGCGGCATCTCGGCTCTGCGTGGCTCGATTCGTTCGCCAGTGCCGCCATCGGAGGCAGCGGCGTCTTCGCGGGCGAGGCGGATCTCGTTCGCCGTCAGGGCATCCAGAAAGCGGCGCGCGATCAGGTGCTCGTCGCCTGGACTTTCCATGAGCTCGATGCCTCGGTCGACAAAGCACTCAAGGGCGACTACGCCGCTGACACTGGTGCACCTCACAACTGGGACGAGGCCCGCGCCTACTACCACGGAGAGAAGCCCGAATGTGCCCCGCATGCCACAGCCGACGAGCGCGGCCGCGAGTTTGGAACGGGGTCTGCCGTCAACGCCGGGATCCTTGCGGCGATGCAGCGGGGACTCCAGGCCCTGCTGGCGAGGGACACGTCAGGGGCAGCAAAGGCACGGGACGAAATCGTTCGCAACGTCACGATCACCTACATCCAATCGGCGATTAAATACTCGGCGAATATGGATGCCGCCCTCGTCCAGGGCAAGATGGACGATGCTCGCGTGTTCCAGGCCGAAGGGTGGGCGTACTTTCGCGTAATCGAGCCGCTGATTGCGCAGGTGAACCCCGGCGCGGCAACGGCAGTAGCGGGTATATTTAACCTCGATGCGCAGCCTGCGCCGGGATCTGGCGAGAGAGTCACCCGCGTGTTCGCCGAAACATACAAAGCGCTCAAGATCCACTCCTCGGAGGTCGGCCAGTACCGCCCCTAGGACAACCCAAACTCTGGAGGTCGCTCGTGGCGAAAAAGCTGGGTTTACCATGAGCGATATGGCTCGGGACCTCGATCTTGTCGTGCTCTTTGAGCACCCTGAGTGGCAGAAGCCACTGTTTGCCGCGCTCGAGCGGCGGGGCATCGCGTTCGAGCCGTTTGATCTGAAGCGTGCGGCATTCAGCAACGTCGATCCTCCGGCAGCGAATGTGTACTTCAACCAGGCGAGCCCGAGCGCCTACGTTCGCGGGAACACCCGTGCGGTGCCCCTGGCCCTCGCGTACATGCGAACGCTCGAGCGCCTTGGCGCGCGGGTGCTGAACGGCGCCGAGGTGTTCGCCCTCGAGTTGAGCAAGAGCGCTCAGGCGACGTTGCTGCGCACGCTCGGCATCGACACTCCGCAGTCGATCACCTTCAACGATGTTGCTGCGCTGCGCGCCTATGCTGACTCGATTCACTGGCCGGCGATCCTCAAGCCCGACCAGGGTGGCAGCGGCGCACGCATACACGTCGTAGAGTCGCTGGCGCACGTCGAGTCGATCTTTGCCGCCGATCCCAACGCGTGGCAGCCCGACAACCTGTTTCTGTTGCAGGAGTACCTGCCCCACGATCCCGAGCAGGGGATCGTCCGACTCGAGTTCCTGGGCGGTGAGCTGCTCTATGCGATGCGGGTGAAGACGCACGGCCGCTTCAACCTGTGTCCGTCACCCGTCTGCAATCCGGACGAGGGTGATGGTGTATGCGAAGTCCCGGCGCCAGAGGCCATTGCCGCGCCGCCCGTAGAGTTCTATCCGTACCGCGACGTGCCGCGGGAGGCTGTCGAGACGGCGGCGGCGATCGTGCACGCGGCCAGGCTGGACGTCGGCGGGATCGAGTACCTGGAAACGCCTGAAGGCCGGCGCGTGTTTTACGACATCAACGCAAACTCGAACCTGCGCCCCGCGATCGCGGAAGCATTCGGCTTCGATCCGTTCGACCGCGTCGTCACGTTCCTGTCGCGCGAGGTGGAGAAGAGTCGGCGGCAGTGACCGATAGCCGGCTTGACGAGGAGCCTAAGAACCGGTTTCAAAACCCGCGCGAACACCCATGCGAGTTTTGAAACCGCTTGTTAAGAGTTCAGCCCCAAACGGCACTTGGGTTGACGGCGCAGCCAGCCGCGAGGGCCAGCTCTTCTTCTGGTTGAAAATCCCGTCCGAGCACCGGCCGGACGCCCAGTGTCCGGAAGAAGTTGTAGGAGACTCCGAAGAGCAGAAACGCGCTCCGGTTCGGTGCCGCCTGTCAGATTGAGGCCGATGCCTTCGGCCATCGCGACGTCTTCACACGAGGTGCAATGCGCTCTCCATTCGTGCACGTGGCGCGCGTTTATGTGCCACAGCCGATTGGTTCCGGCGTTCGCCGGTGGCACGTTGACGACGCTGTAGAGCCGCTCTTCGTGAGCGAACCCGAGTGGCTCGAGCAGCACGCTGTTGACGATCGAGAAGAGCGCCGTGATCGCCCCGAGGCCGACTGCGAGGACAAAAATTGATACGACAGCAAATCCGGGATTGCGACGCAGGTGCCGGAGAATGTAGCGCTGATCGCTGAGAAGACGCTCGAGCCACGTCCACCCCCAGGCGTCGCGCATGCGTTCCTTCGCGAGGGCGACACTCCCGAAATCGCTCCTGGCGCCGGCACGTGCCTCGTCGACGCCGTCCCCCTGTTCGATCCGTTCCTGTGTCTCGATCGCGAGGTGCGCGGCGATTTCTTCGTCGAGGTCCTGCTCCTTGCGAGCGCGGCGACACATGCGGGTCCACAGAGACACGAGACCTCCTGTCTATGCCGGCTTGAGCACTTTCGCAATCGCCTTCACGAGCAGCCGCCATTGCGACTCTTCCATCGTGAGCTGCTTTTTCCCGAGCCGCGTGAGCCGGTAGTACCGCGCCCGTTGATTCTTGGCCGACAGCTTCCACTCGGCCGAGATCCATCTCTTGGCTTCAAGTCGATGGAGCGCAGGATACAGAGAGCCGGTCTCGACCGTCAGCACGTCGCCGGAAGTGCTGCGAATCATCTGGGCGATGCCCTGGCCGTGCTGGGCGCCCCACTGGAGGGTGCGGAGGATGAGCATATCGAGCGTGCCCTGCAGGAGATCGACTTTCGGCATGGGGATCTTGTAGCAGGAATGTATGTAGTATGTCTACACGAAAGGTGTAGAAAGCCTACATAGGCAGGCGTGTGGATGCGAACCTGGACCACCGTTTCACGATTGTGTTTCCACATTCGAGTCGGCAAAGAGTAGGATTCCTTGGTCAATTCCAGCTGATGCGAGACTTGCTTCTATTTGCGGCGGCCGGCTTCGCGGCGACGTTTGTCGACGGGGCGCTGGGAATGGGCTTCGGACCGACGAGCTCCAGCATCCTGCTGGGCGTTGGTCTCTCGGCGGTGACCGCATCGACATGCATCAATATCGCGAAGATAGTGACCGGCGTGGCCTCTGCGATCGCACACTGGCGATTTCAGAATATCGATCGACGTCTGGTGGTCTGGCTCGCGCTGCCTGGCTGCACTGGAGCTGTGTTAGGGGCCACCGTTCTTTCGAATGTCGATGGCAGAACGATCAAACCGTACCTGGCGCTGCTGCTGACGCTCGTCGGCGTACGCGTCCTCATACGGTTCATTCGTCCGCACGTGGCCGTCCAAAGCGGT
Organism: Vicinamibacterales bacterium; assembly: GCA_963782595.1. GTDB lineage: Bacteria > Acidobacteriota > Vicinamibacteria > Vicinamibacterales > JAMQPK01 > JAMQPK01. The sequence continues at coordinate 968,269 of CAWAKJ010000002.1, forward strand.
GAGCAGACTGAAGCGGGTGTTGCTATCGGAACGGCCCAGCCCTACCCCCGCGCACTGGCGATAGTAGCCCTGCTGGGCGGCACGACGAACGGTCTGATCGGAGCGTGGGGCCCGATCGTCACGCCTTATCTCCTGAACCGGGCGGTGCGTCCGCGCCTCGCGATCGGCTCGGTCAATACCGCCGAGGTAGCAGTGGCCTCGGCTTCGGCCTTTTCGCTGATCAGTTCTCTCGGCATCGCGGGGGTTGACGTCTTCGTGTTGTTGTCGATGCTCGCCGGCGGCGTCGTGGCGGCGCCACTCGCGGCCTGGGTCATTCGGTTCGTTCCCGTAAGGCCGATGGGCGTTGCGGTTGCCGTTCTCCTGCTGATGACCAACGCGGGTCCGGTGGTCGGATGGGCGGGCTTTACGTTGGGTCTACTGAGCGGCACCGTGTACGCCGCCTTGATCGCGCTTGTCGTCCTTGCGGTCCATACGGCAAGACGCTCCTACACAAGCCGGAACGCGCCAGCCGCTGTGTGCGCGGAGGCCAGCCCTTCGACGTGATGGTCGGCTGCGACGGTGGGACCGATTGCCCTGTGTGGCGGATTCCAGACGCTGCGTATCGATCACATCGGACGAATCCTGATATTCCGAAACCTGATCGCCCCGCCCCCTGATCCGGGGCCGTTGGCCTGGAGGGCGACCGTCCCACTCGTAAACAGGTCGTTCCTGGCATCAACCGTGGTTTTCCCGTTTAACTTGACGACGATTCTGCTGCCCTCGAGCAAGATCTCGTAGGAGTTCCATTTGCCCGCCGTCTGAATACGCTCAGGCAAGGTGGTTTGCACCTCGTTCACGCTGCCCGTCGGCCACGATGCGTGCGGGTCATAGATGTTGACCTCGTAACAGACCTTCGACGACAGGCTCGCGTTCAGGTCCGAAGGACAGCGGACGAAAATTGCGCTGTTCATCGTGTCGTCGGCCCAGAAGTCGGCTTTCAGCTCGAAATTCTGGTAGGTGGTGATCGTTCTGAGAATCCCCGGCGCCTTGCCGCGGGAAACGATCATCCCGTCCTCGACGGACCATACGGCCTGCTCGCTCGGTTGCCACCCCGCCAGCGATCGTCCGTCGAACAGGAGCGTCCAGCCCGCAGCCCGTTCGGCCGGAGTCAGCGCATTGGCGGCGTTCCCACCCGCGACGACCGGCGTCTGGAACCGCGCCGCAGTGCGCGTGTCTCGCAGACCGGAACCCCCCGGGATTGATGACTGGACCTGCACGGGCAGGCTGAACCAGAACGCGAACAGTGCGGCTGCGCATCGGAGCAGAGAGATCACGCGCTCCTCCTATGAACGAATGGCTGACGCAAAACCAGACGTGTCGTATACCGGATAGCCGTTGGACGTGTCAACCGCGGCGAGAAATCTAGCGACTGGTTGGCACCATTGAAGTGTTCACATCGCTAAGAGGACGGAGTTGTCACTGTCCTTCCAACTGCTGAATGCGCTCCGCCGTCGCGGGATGCGTCGACAGATATTTGAGCGCGCTCCCCATGCCCGACGCACCACTTGCAGCGTCGAGGCGACGCAGAATATCGGCCAGGTGCGTCAGCGGAATGCGGTTCATGGTGAGCACTTCTACGGCGTAGGCATCTGCCTCGCGCTCGAGCCCGCGCGAGTAGCTCGCTTCCAGCAGCGCTGTCGGTGCGGCAGCCGCAATGGAGCTGATGTCGCCGATGAACCAGGCCGCCAGGAGTCCGACCATGGAGTTCTGCAACATGTTGCGCAGCCCGTGGCGATGCTCGACGTGACCGGCTTCGTGCGCAAGCACGCCCAAAAGTCCTCGATCGTCTTCAGCGAACGCCACGAGATCGTCGGTCACGACGATCGTTCCCGACGGAAGCGCCAAGGCGTTGGCACCAATCACATCGCTCTTGCGAAAGACAAGCTGATACGAAGGCTTCGCGCCGCGCGGCAACACGAGTCGGCGGAACGAGGCATCGAGCTCCTGCCGGCGCGCGAGCGGAATGGCGCTGGGAGTGAATATCTGTCCGTCGAGGATGGAAAGGACCTCACGGCTCAGACGATTTGTCGCGACTTCGGGCATCCGATCGGCCACGGCTTTGGCCAGCATCGGAATGCCATAGAGATATCCTGCGACCAGCATGAGAACGAAGACCGCTCCGCCTGCAACAATCCACCTGGGATTGCCTTCCCACTGTGAGATCGCGCTGGAATGAATACCCTGAGTTGCAAGGAGAACCGCGAGTCCTTCTGTGTCGGTAATCTCGACGAACGCTTCGTCTGGAAACCGCATGAGACGTGGCGTTCTGCCGATCGCTTCGGAAATGTCTACAGCGGCCAGCCGCTCGTGCCGATCGATGCCGGCGCCGGTCACAGAGACGATGCCGTCGGCAATCCCCACCGCCACCGGAAACGACGTTGCGTCGATACCGTTGAAGTAACGGGCGTGCACCGCCGTCATGGTCGCATCATACCGCGAGGTCGAAGTCGAACATCTCGGCGGCTTCTTCCCCGGCCGCGCCGAGCGACAGCTTTTCGCCGGCGACGAAATCGTTCAAGCTGCCCGACACGACCACCGTGGATTCGCGCAGGAAGTACTCGGTGAGCCGCACTACCGCGAACGGCTTGTAGAAGCCGAGCGTGAATACCACACCCAGCAGGTTGGTCACCGTAATGAACGCCAGACGCCCCGTCCCAATCGACGACACGAATCGATGCGGGCCAAGCTGCGTGTGGTTCCACGCCAGATTCTGAATGCGCGAGGTTGTAAAGGCCCACAGCGTCAACGACCCGGAGAGGTACAGCAGGACCGCCACGATCACCCCGACGATGAGGCCGATAGTGCGTGTCGATCCGCTGGACGTCATCGCCCCTGTGAGAAATGGACCGGCCAGCACCCCGCCCGCCGCGACGAAAGCGATGAGCAGCCCGAGCGCCTGCATATACACGCCATAAAAGCTGCCGACCGTTGCGTCGAACGAGAATCGAGTCCGGCCGTACCACGCATTCGAATGTACGTACCTCTTCAATCGCTGGTGCCACATCGGGCCAAGCAACCCGATGGTGCAGATTGTCGCGAGCGGCAACAGCAGGAACACCTTGTAAGCCTCACCTGTGGTGCCGGAAAATCGGAACCGCAGCCCGCGATAACTCGTGTTGTACAGCCGGAAGCGCAGCGCACGGCTGATGAACCACGGCATCAAGCCGAGCACGACGCCGAATGCCACTCCTCCGGCAATCGGGCTCACGAACGCCAGCCCGTAGTAAGCGCCCATCAATCCGCCCGCGATGAGCCGTCCCTTGAGGATGGCCCACGGATTGGCGTGATAGTCGAAGCCGGCACCGGCCAGTTGCGTGTTGCGATAGAAGAACTGCATCCGCCGCACTTTTGCCCAGGCCGAATAGACACCGAGGGTCAGCACGCTGAGCAGGATGTTGACGATCCAGATCCCGAAGTACTCACCGCCCGTACCAGAAAAAGTGAAGCCCTCGCGCCACGTGCGGACCGGCGCATCTCCCTGCGGAGTCTGAAGATTTGGTAGCGTGGACGGCAAGTCGTCGGCCATATGCCTCCTGCTGAACCGGAAACGGTTCTTCTATTTATCGGCGCAGGGCGATTCGATGGTCACGAACGCTCGTGACCTCAATGATCAGGCGTGGCAAGCATAGCCGTGTTCATAGCCGAAAACGCCCACCAGTCAGCGAATTACGGGATTTATCGAATGGCCGGAGTCGCGGGTCGACTGGTCTAGCGTTTGCATTCCTGCAGGCCCCAGTATGACGTCGCCCGCCAAGGCATCGAGCGCCGCTTACGTCGTGCAGCGCCTGCGTTTCAGGGCGTGTCTGCTGGCAGCCGGGCTGGCGCTGGCGGTGTCGCTTGTTGGGTGCGACCTGTTCCACTCGGATTTCGATATTGCCGTCGGCAACCGGACGGCAAACACGGTGTCGATCTTTGCGAACGGCGGAAAGATCGGAGATGTCGGTTCGAATCTGACCGCATCCTTTACTGTGGAAGAGACCCCGATCGGACGCACGACGACGATCGATGCCACGGGGAGCCCAACCTCTCCGGGGCCGATCGCCGCCCAGGTGACCTTCTCCGCTCGAGACATGACGACGGGCGCGTTGTCTGCCGGAGTCGCCGCCACACTGGTCAAGAACACCACAACCTATGTTGATATCGCACCGTGTGTCGTCGCGTCTCTGATCGACGCGGGATCGGCACCGCCTTGTCTCTCGGTGTCGAGCGGGAGTGTCCCGGTGACAGACGGGACGAACGGTTCGCAGGGGCAGGGATGCACCTTCTCGCTTTCAGAGGCTGGTCAGTCGTTTAACGCAACGGGTGGAACCGGGAACGTGACCGTGACCACATCGAGCGGCTGCGCGTGGAGCGCAACCAGCAGCCAAAGCTGGCTCACCGTGGTCAGCGGGGCCTCCGGAACCGGCGCCGGCGTTGTCATGTTTCGGGTCGCAGCTAATACCACCGGGCAGGCGCGAGCCGCGTCCCTGTCCATAGGGAGCCAGACGTTCACAGTCAATCAGACCGCCACCTGATCGTCAACAGAATCACGCTGGAAGCGATTCAGCACGCAGGTGGAACCCACGACTTTCTCAGGGATTACGGCGTGACAACTCAACTCTGACACGGTTTTTGGCCGGGCGGGCCGACGAGCTCGATACCGATGATTCTGCCGTCGGCATCGAAGTCGGCGATGAGCATTTCCCCGCGAGCCGTTTGGTGCGGCAACTCGTCGCTGTAATGCGGCTTTCCGTCAGCAAACCTCAAGTAGCAGATTTGTTCCGCAACAACGATTTTCTGGCAACCTGCTGACATGCATCTGCTCCCAGTCTGTGGCAAAAGCCGCACAGATTCTAGCGTCTAAGGTCGCAAACCTCGCGCGGCCTAACCGCTAAGGCAGGCGGCGCTTAGGATTGCGAACTACGCGATCGCACTCTTTCTCGTCTGCTACGACTGTACCGGAGTGAACAACGAGTACTGCCCGGTTATGTGGATACTTGGATCTTGAACGTGACATCGCACTAGGCCGGGAGGCGACTGATGGTTGGAAATATTCGAACCTTACGAGTCGATAAAGGATTTGGGTTCATCAAGGACGAGGCAGGGAAGGAGTATTTCTTCCACCAGAGCGCGGTCTATGGCGAAGGGCTCGCAGATCTGCGCGAGGGTGATAGTGTCGAGTTCGATGTCGGCGAGGGGCCGAAAGGTCCTCGAGCGGAGAACGTCCGACGCACGTCCACGTAAGTTCGGTGGCGTCCCCAACGAGAGCCTTGCCGGTTGGTCCTGAAGTTGGCGGGCTGCTGGGACCTTCGGCTAGCAACCCCTTGAATAGAACCACGCGGCGGTCATTCCGTCCGGTCGATACGCTGGAAGCCAGCCTTGCACTGGTTTCAACGTTTTGAGAGTGTCGTCTCCACACCTCTCGTTCACCAATCGCACGTGGATCCAATCGTCGTTGCCGACTCGGGTGACGCCGAGAATTTCGATTCCGATTTGCCGGGGAACGTGCTCCTTCCACTCAACGGGCAAGGGCTCACTCGGGAACCCAAAGCCGGCGGTCCGTCTCAATTGACCGTCCCAGTCGTTCCTGAGAAAAGCCATTCGCCGCGAAAGTAACTGAGGATACGGAAGAAAGGCCTCGTCGTTTGCCTGCTCAATCCAGGCAGAACCTTGTGGAACGGCGATACGGAACCATCGCGCGCGGCGTTCATATACGACGGCAGAGGCGATCTCGTAATCGCTCTCTGAAGTTGGCAATTCTTCTTCGGTGGAGGTTTCCGATCGCTTGAAAAGCAGTCCACACCCGTATTCTGGATGGTTGCGCTTGTAGACGGCACCGATCGCGGCTCCGTCCCTGGACGGCTGGCTGTAGACCGGAGCAGCAGTCAATTCTGTCGACCGGCATGCATCGTCTGCAAAGTCTTTCGTGACATCAGGGAGGTCGAGGAGTCCAATGACACGTCCGTCTGGCCGATGTTGCAAAACAAACCAACGTTGCGCACTAACGCTGCTGGATATACAGACAAAGGCCAGAAAGGCGAGAAAGGCTACGCAGAACTTCATGGGCGATTTATCGGATTCTCGGGATTCGTCGCCGGGTCACTCTTCCAAGGCCGCCTCGATCTGGCGGCTGGCGGAGCGGAGAACCTCGAGGCGGGCAAAGCGCTTGCTGTTGGACGGCACCAGGTGCCAGGGAGCGTTCTCCTTGTGCGTAAGCGCCAGCATATCGCCCACGGCGATCTCGTAGGCGCCGCGTTTTCTCCGGTTCCGCCAGTCCTCGGTATTCAGCTTGTGCCGCTTGTGGGGTGTGGCCTCGCGCTCGCGGAAGCGCCGCAGTTGCTCGTCGTGTGACACGTGCAGCCAGTATTTCAGCACGATGATGCCGTGCTCGGTCAGCTGTTGCTCGAAACGGTTCAGTTCCTCGAACGCGCGCATCCATTCATCCTCGCGACAGAAACCCTCCAGGCGCTCCACCAGTACCCGCCCATACCAGGACCGATCAAAGATCGCGACGCGGCCGTCGCGTGGGATCTGGCGCCAGAAGCGCCACAGATAGTGGGCGTGCTTCTCTTCGTCGGTCGGCTTTGATACCGAAATGACGCTGTAGTCCCGTGGGTCAAGCGCACTCGTCAGGCGGCGAATGGCCCCGCCCTTGCCCGCGGCATCCCAGCCCTCAAAGACGAACACAATCGACCGGCTCGCCTCGAGCGCGGCCCGCACCGCGCTGTTCAACCGGCCGAGCCACTTCTCGCGCTGCGCCTCATACGCCTTCTCCGAGAGATCCTGGTCCAATGGCAGAGCCCGCAAGCGCCGCACGCCGGAAGGACGCAGCGACCGCACGACACGGGGGCGCCCTGTGCGCCGGTTCAGGCGGGCCACCTTTTTCTGCTGCTGCGTGAACTGAGCGAGCAACAACTCGCCAACCAAAAGGTCCCGCCGCCGTTCGTCCTCCGCGTCGATCACGGTCCAGCGGGCGCCCGGGCAGTGGGTCAGTTCCCGGATGCGCCTGGCAGTTTTGCCGAGCCGGTCGTAGATCCGGTGGTGGTGCCAGTCCTCGTCGGTCACGCGCCAGGCGGTTTCGGGGTCGTCGCTCAACTCCTGCAGCCGGCGACCCTGGGCCTGTTTGGAGAGCTGCAACCAGACCTTCACAATCAGCGTGCCGCTATCGGCCAGAAGTTTTTCAAACTCGCGGATCCGGCCCGCTTCCCGCTCGAGTTGGTTACCCAAGCGCTTGCGGCGAGCCGCCTCCCTCAGTGTCTCGGTGTACCAAGAGCCCGCATAGAGGCCGATTCTGCCGAACGATGGCAGGCTGCGCCAGAAACGCCACTGGTGTGGGTGCTCCCGCTCCTCCTCGGTCGGAGCAAAAAACGTGAAGGTCTCCACGCCGCGCGGGTCGAGCCAGCCGGTCAGGGCATGCAGGAGGTTACCCCGTCCGGCGCCTTCGGGTCCGGCCAGCAGGAGCAGCACCTTGAAAGGCACGCTTTTCATGCCGACCTGCATTTGCAGGAGACTCTCGCGCAGCGTCTGCACCCGGGTCTGATACTCTCGCTTCGACAAACGCCGCTTTCCGCTCGCCTTCGCCATGTCTCCTCAGAATTTTCGGCAGGCCGTGCCGAGAAGTCCAGCCAGATCCTAAATTGTCGTTTTGGAGTCTCGTATCTGGAATCCGCCGCCCCGCGAACCGACGCTACTGGTACCAGCTGATTACGAGAGTGTTACCTATGTGTCCGGAATAATCTGTTACCCATGTGACCGGAATAGACCGACCTTATCATTCAGTAAGACTGCCGCTCGTGCCGCTCGAATGTGCAGGTTCGGCCATTCACGGACGCGCTAATCACAATCTCCATCCACCCCATCATGGTCGGTATCCATGCCGACCCGTCGGCCTTCTTGAATTCGGTGATGTCCTTCGAGACCCGTTCGCCAGCTCCGACATTATCGAGCCGAAGGGTGTGCGTGGCCGTTGGTTGTCCGGGTTGTCCGTTCATCGCCTGCACACCGATACCTCGGATGGTTACCTTGACATCTGTCCAATGAGCCTTCCCGCGATTTTGAATCTTGATCGCGCGCCAAGGGCCGTTGCCGCCATCCCCGTCAGCACCAATGTGAAATGCCCACGCAGCCATGGCTTCGAGCTCACAGCTCGACACATCCGGAACACCCGTCATAGGACTCGGCGATGATCCGCCGTTCGGAACACCCGACAGAAAGCTCGGTAGCGCTGCCAGGGCCGCCAGCGCGGCAAGACCACCAACAAACCAAGGCCACAGACGTGCCTTTGCGACGACGGACTGAGTCGGGGCAGCGGCGGGCGCTACGGCCGGCAGGTCGCGATGACAGTGATTGCAGACGGTCGCGGCGTCCTGGATCTCCTCGGCGCAGAGCGGGCACGGCTTCATGCGGCTTCCAACAGCTCCTTACAACCCAGGGCGACTCCCCAGAACGTCAAAATAGCGACGCAGCTGATGCCGATGTTCCGTCTCATAGCGGCTCAGACGCCATGAATCAGATATCGGCACGATGACTCAGACGAAATGCCGTTTCGCGAACGCGCGGCGGAGCCGGTCTTCGCTAGACGCTCTCGGACGTTCCATCACTCCGACGTAGGGACGGCCATCGTTCTCACTTTTCATGAAGTAGACGAACCGCTTGATTGGGACATTCATCGTGCGAAGAAGTGCAAATGAAAAGCCAAAACCGAACTTGAGAGCGTGCGTGTCGTTCAGCAAGATGAATCTGCAAATTGCGCTGGGCTCGTCTGCCCGCCTTCGCCGCAAGCAGCTTCGGCGCGCAACCTTTGCAGACTGTGAGGGAGGCTCGCTGGCTTGCCAACCGAAACTCGCCTGCGAAGTGATCGAGCGAAGGTTGGCGTCCCCAACGGGATTCGCGATTAATTACCAGCCCGTCTTCGAGGGAATCTGGGTCTCCGACCGGGCGGCGTAGAACACCTCACTAGACCCATTTAACGACGGCGCGAAAAGGCAAGCGAGATGTTTCCAGAGCCTGTGTCTGATCTGGAAGCCTGGTGTCACCATCGCCAATCCTTCCCTTTCACCCATCCGATCGATTTCCTGCCGGCGACTGCATCCTTCCCGTAACGCCGTAGCATGTAGAGCAACAACCACCATCCGCCAACGCAGACGACCATGCCGACAGCGATGACGATTATCAGAATCATGCGGTCTGATCGACGCGTCGTATAGAAACCAGCAGTTTAGCTGGCACGTTGGCGGGCGCCTGTTCGCAGGTCGCTATTGCCGCTTGGAGATATTCGTGTTGAGCCATCTGATAACGTCGGCGGCTTCCTCTACTGCTGTCGTACGTCGGCAACTTGATGCGTTGAGAAACGGGTTCTGTGGCGGATACCGCATGGCAAACACGACGTAACTAGCACCTACGTAAAATTTGTAAGGGCCATCCACACAAATGATTTCTTGACCTTCAGGAACCTGTCCGCCACACGAAAGCACCTCAATCGTCCGAGATGGACCACCCTTCCACCACTGTTCAACGTCGAAGGTTGCAATCGATGACGTATTGTCAGGAAGCGGCTTCAGCGACATAACCCGTCCACGAAACACAGCAGTGCTCTGCTTGACTTCGTCGGCTATAGGTGGGGTTGGAGTGCAGGCCGCGAAAATAGAAACGCCCGCTTCCAAGTGCACCGTGAGCCACAGGAGGAAAACTACACTCCGATTCATGGCATCGCGCCGATGACGGATAGAGTTCGTCTCATAGCCACTCAGTAATATCGGCCATTCGCGGGTTCAACTTCGCAAGGGGATTCGCGATTGATTACACACGAGATTTCCAAGGAATCTGGCGATCTGACCGACGCGCGGCGTGAGCGGGCGTCTCGGCCGGTGTCGGTTCAGCCGCCGCAGGGCTTGACGAACTCCGGCAGTACCCAAATGGAATGCGTATGGCTGCTCGTCTCGGTTCGGGCGTCGAAGGGGTCATCGAATTCGAGTTCAACCCGACCGTCATCGTCGTAACCGACGAACGTTACCGGCTCTCCGACGATCGATTCGATTGCACGCTGGTCTTCTTCGGGCAGTCCGTCCAACAGCCCGGGCGGAACCGCGACGAGGACTACGCGTTCACCGGCCTTCAGCCTCTCGCGCTCCATGACTCGGCAGGATTCTACTTCGGGTTCGCGTCGAACGCGGCCACCGCGCGATTCGGTTTGAAGGACGCATCGGGCTGGCGACGATTTTTGGGGGAGTGCTGGTAACGAATCTGGCGTCCCCAACAACGAAATCAGCGGTTGGTCCGGACGTGGGCGGTCTACTCGTGGCGGCCCGAGGTTGTTGATTAGGCCCGACGAATAGCTAACTCTTCAGAATCGGTGTCTAATTCGTTCGTGACGAAATCTGCCTTGCTCACAGTTCTGTCGGCCAGCCTGATCGTCGCATCCTCGGCCGGTGCTAGACAGCCACCACCCGACGCCGACGCCGTCATCCAAGAACTCGGAAAGCTTCCCAATGGACTTTCCGCTATCGCTCGTAGTGATGGCAGACCAAATCCTACAGAGGAGCGACGGCAAGAATTGACAAGACAACTCGCTTCCCTTGGAGATGACGCGCTACCTGCCGTGGCTCGCGGGCTGAAGAGTACCTGATGTGTCTGTCAGGAGAAATCTCGTACTCTCGCTGTGGATGCTCGGGCTCAGCACCAAGTTCTCAGGAAATGGACAAAGAGCAGTTGTCACGGGACTGAACGACGCCCTCAAAGACGAGGACTTCACGGTGAGAGCGTGGTCGGCCCAAGCGCTCGGGACGATGGGCTCCGTTGCAGTCCCTGCCGTGCCCGCGCTGCTCTCGCTGCTCCGGGAATCCGACTGGAGTATGCGTCATAGCGTGTGCTTGGCGCTCGCGAAGATGGGTCCAGCGGCCACGGAAGCGCTTCCGGAACTGCGTCGTCTTCTTCTCAACGATCCAGACGCAAGAGTCCGCGGCTCCGCACAGCAGGCCCTCGACGTCATTGATCGACCCAAATAGACAGCGGACTTCGGCTACGATTCCCGATTACTGTTAGCTGAGGTCGACGCGCGAATCGAGCCCACTGGGTCTGCCACTCCTGATACCGCGGCTCTGGTCCAACGGATGGCGTCCCCAACGGGATTCGAACCCGTGTTTTGGCCTTGAAAGGGCCACGTCCTGGGCCTCTGGACGATGGGGACGTGAGGTGAGCGTGCTACAGCCCACAATCTTATCACGCTCACTGCGAAGGATTTTCCCTCCAGGCTCGGACTCAGATCCGATCCATCTCCAACACAGTCCCGAGCAGGGCATCCGCCCCTCGCGCGCAGTCATCCCAGCTGGTGAGCTCCAGTGGCGAATGGCTGATACCGCCAACACTCGGTACGAAGATCATGCCCATCGGTGAGAGCTGCGCCATCATCTGTGCGTCGTGGCCGGCGCCGCTGGGCATTCGCTGGCTGGCCAGGCCCAGTCGCGCGGCGCTTCGTTCGATCGCTTGCTGCACGGTGTTGTCCGCACTCGCCGGTATGTTGTGGCTCTCGGAAGTGAACTGGATCGAAGTTGCCGTATCACGGGCGATCTCGGTCGCGCGCAGGCGAATCCGGTCTGCCATCCGAGTGAGCTTCTCGGCGGACAGATCGCGCAACTCGATCGTGAGCCGTACAACGCCGGGAATCACATTCGGCGCGTTGGGCGTCACCTCGAGGCGGCCGACGGTACCCACCTGACGGCCCGGCTCCGAACTGACGATCTGGCGCACAGCAATCGTGAGATGCGATGCCGCCAGCAGCGCATCGCGCCGGTCGGCCATCGCCGTTGTCCCTGCGTGATTCGCAAAGCCTGTGACCGTCACCTCGAAGCGATCGATCGCGACGATGCCCTCCACCACACCAATGGGAAGCTTCTGACGTTCGAGATTGCCCCCCTGCTCGATATGAAGCTCGAGATAACAATGATGTGCGCCCTTCGCGCGAATGGCGTCCATGATGCGACCCGGATCGCCGCCGATTTTCCGTATCGCGTCGGCGCGACGCATGCCGTTCCAGACCTGATCCATGTCCGCAGGTTTCACGTCGCCGGCGACGATGCGGCTCCCGGCTAATCCGCGAGTGAAGGCGACGCCCTCTTCGGACGACCAAATGACCATTTCCAACGGGTGGCGAGTGCGCAGCTTTGCGGCAGCGAGGGCTTCGAGCACACTCAGCGCGGCGAGTGATCCGAGGTCGCCGTCGAAGTTCCCGCCGTTCGGCACCGAATCGATGTGCGAACCGAAGAGGATGGGCGGCAGGGACGCATCGGTGCCGGCGCGGCGGCCGAAGATGTTGCCGGCCGCGTCCATGCGGGGATCGAGACCGGCCGCCCGGATCAAATCGATGACGTACTGGCGACCAGCAACATCCGCATCCGAATAGGCGACGCGACTGACACCGTCAGCGAAAGTCCCGCCCGGCGGGCGTCCGAACCTACTGAGCGCTTCGATCCGTTGTCGCAAAGCGGTCGCATCGATGCGAGCGGGTAAGGCCTGTGCGTATGCACGCCGGCTCAGAAGGAGAGGACCCATCGCAGCGGTCCCCAGACTGGTCAGGAAAGCGCGTCTGGACGGATGCGGTATGACCACGTCAATTAGACAGCTCAGTAATCCACTTGGGAACGACAGGTCGAAGCGCGGCCGTCTCGGGCGTGAGGCGTTTCCCCATCACTGTTGCGCTGCGGCTCAGCCACGAGCCTCCAGGTCCCGCGAACGTGTCCGGGCGTTCGTACCCAGGATCCTGCATCGCTTCGTCCAGGCTGATAAACGCATATCCGCGCTTGCGCATGCGAGCGATGCTCTCGCGCAGTGTCACGGAATTGAGCTCGTTGCAATGGATGAGCAGAATCTGCGGAATCTCGCGGCCGAACAGTTCCAGCGAAAACCGTTCGGCATAGGCGAATCCCACATCGACCTGATCTAGGTAGGCCTGTTTGATTCTCTCGGCGACCTCTATGTTCCCGCGTCGCAGTTCTCGCACGTACGCCCCCGCGAACGTGTAATCAGCGTAGTCAACCGTCACGGGAGCAACGCGATATTTGCGCTGCTCCAGAAAATCCACGATGGCCTGATGCGTCTCGGCAGTCGTGCCTGAGTGGAGATATGGATAGCGCAGCCATACCAATTGCTGACCGCGCGCGTCGAGCATCTGCCGTGTGATGACCTCGCCCTTGACGATGTCGTCCTGGAACTGATGGACCGGAACGTTATTCGCGCTCGGGTGTGAATAGGTGTGGCTGCCGACTTGAAAGCCAGCATTCAGCCACTGCTCGACGACCGCCGCCCGCGCGTCGCGTTGTCCAGGCACGTTCAGCTGGCGCTCGTTGATAAAGATGGTGACGGGAACTTTCTCGACCTGGAAAGATCCGACCAGCCCATTGGTGATCCGCTGAAAATTGCCGAGGTCCGTCATCTCGTTCACAACCGGGCCGTCGTCGATCGTGATGGCCACCCGCCGTGCCGGCGGCGTCTGCGCGTCGAGCGCGACATAGGCAAGGGTAAGTGCCGCAACGATCGATAAACTGTTCCTGAGCATTGTGGGCTCCTTCAGCGGAGTGCCAAGTGTACGACACACTCCCGGCGGAAAAGTCATCCCACAGGCAGATTTCCCGGCGCGCGCCGACCAGGCAGGGGAGATGACCAAAAATGTTTTGACAGCTGAAGATCTGTGCAATCACAATCTAGTGAATAGTTCTTTCTTTCGTTGCGTTTGGAGATGTCGTGGCGGCCCGCATTCTCGAGTTGTAAGGAGGAGGCCAGCATGACCGACGAGAAGAAATGCCCGCATTGTGGAAGTGACGCAGAGCTCGCCACTGCTAGAGAGCCGGTCTCCCGGCTTCACTCGGTAATCAGTAGTTATCGGCACGCATATCACGGTGCTCAGGCCTCGCCCGACATCGGTGATGCGATCATCATGGCCAGTGTCGTCATCGGCGCACTGATTGTCGTGATGTTTCTAACCATTGCGTCAAGAGATGGAGTGTCGGCATTTATCAGCGGGATCTGCGTGGGAATCGTCGTGGGCGTGATGCTCTGGTCGTACGGATCACTATGGCCGCTCAGAGCGAAACGCTTCCGGCCGCGGCCGATAGGGCAGTGCCACGCTCACCTTCCCGACCAACGATGAGCGTGGCAGCGCCGCTGATTGCGTGTCGTCTACTTGATGCAGGCGGCGGACCTGGTGCCGAAAATATTTTTGTACCAGGTGTTGCTGCAGTCGCTCTCGTCCACCAGGTCGAGCCCGGTGCCGATCGCGTCGCCCGAGGCATCCAGTCCGACGAACCCGAAGTTGTCGGTTGCTGTATTGCGCGACACGACGTTGCCTTCCGCCGATTCCGCGAGATGAATGCCGTAGATCCCGTTGCGGTTCGCGATGTTGTCCTCGAGGCGGTTGCCGGAGCCCTCGACGTGGAATCCTGACGCCGCCACCTCAACTCCAGGCTCATCGCCATTCTCGAAGCTCTTGTTGTCGTTGAGAACGTTGCCTCGCGCCTCTTCGGCCACAGCGAAGCCATGCTGTTCGTTTTTGAGGGCGGTGTTATCGTCCAGCTGGTTCCTGTGACCAACCACGAGATACCCATATCCAACGTTGTCTTTGCTGATGTTTCGCTTCAAGTGGTTCCCGTGGCCCTCGATGGTGAAACCTGCCTCATCTTCACTGTCATTGTCCGACGCGATGTTGCCGACCAGTTCGTTCCGGTCTCCAGAGACCAGGAAGCCGCTGCCTTCAATGGGGTCGGAGTTGGCCCAGGCCAGGACCTGCCGGACGACGTTGCTGACAAGCTTGTTCTCGTCGGACTCGACAGCAAAAGCGCCATTCGAGCTCTTGGTGACGGTGACACCTTGCACAAGGTGATCGCCTTCGCCGTTCAGGAGGACGCCCTGATCGCAGCCAAACACGCCATAAATACCGAAGGGAGGCCTGGTTCCGCCGATGAGGCTTGCTCCCTTTCCTTCGAGTCGTACTCCGATCGTGCCTTCTTTCGGAACGGGGTTTCCCTCGTCATCAAGAGCAAGCTCGCAGCTGACGGTGTGCCCGTTCAGTCGCAGTTTGGCCGGCCCGACAACCGTGATGGCCGGCGCGCTCTCTCCACAATCCAGGACGTCCGCGACGAGGACGTAGGTCTCGTCGCCCGTCAGATAAGCCCCGCATCCCACGACCGAGCCCGCGATCGCCTGCGGCCGAGCCGAAGAGAAACCCACGATCGTCAGTATCGCCAGCGCCGCCAACACCCATCTGAGCCGACGCGAATATTCTGCTGTCATCGTGGTTTCCATTCGAGTCTCCCTGTCCTGATCCCAAGTTTCCGGCTCTCGCATCCCAAAGGTGCTGCGAGTGCAGGACAGGTGTACTCGCCCAGGCAAGACCACGTCTAGTCTCCAAACGACGTAAGCCATCGAGTTAGCCCTCGGAACGCAAGGCGCCGATACATACGACGAATGGCGCAAAACATCGGAGGAAATCAGATGGCCACGTACACCGCTCGCCTGTCGCTCGCGCTCTTGGCGCTCGTGATCGCCTTCTCGGCCGGGCCATCGACGCAAGCGCCGGCGGCCGGCAACGAGTCCAAGAGTGCACAGCCATTTGACGTGGCCGGGCTCTTCTTCGAACTCAATCACACGGACAAGGATCTGGGCATCCACGCTTCGCTCGACGGCGCGGCCTGGACGTCGTTGCAGATCGAGAGACCCGGCAGCGGCACACTGCTCGAGATCGCCGCTCGCCTCGGATTGGGCGCACAGGGACTGACCGAGTTGTCCTTCGAAAGTGCAGAGCCGTCGTTCGAGGCTCTCACGCCCAGCGCTCTCTTCGAACGTTTTCCCGAAGGCCCGTACGACATCGTCGCCCGTACGCTGGAGGGCGGGCGGCTGTCCAGTACCGCGACGCTATCGCACATCATGCCCGCTCCGCCCGGAAACATCCTGATCAATGGCGTGCGTGCGGCAGCAAGCTGTAGCGATAGCTCGCGCGCAGTGCGGGCGCCCGTGAAGATCGATTGGGATCCTGTGACACGTTCACATCCCGAGATCGGCAAGGAGGGCCCCGTGGCCATCACGCGCTATCAGCTCTTCGTCGAAGGCGTTGGGCTCACGATGGGCGTCGATCTGCCGCCGATGATGACCGAATTCGAGGTGCCGAGAGCCATCACCGGTCCGGGCACATCCTTGAAGTTCGAGATCATCGCGCGCAGCAGCACGGGCAACAACACCGCCGTGGAGAGTTGCTTCGCCGTACGTTAGCGGGCTATTTCCCCCCTACGGCTGCAGCAGGGGCAGACTGCTGAGCGGTGGGGGAGGCGGTAGCGCCTGCAGGAACGCGTACACGTCGGCCACATCCTGATCCGACATCACCTTCGCCTTGTACGGCGGCATCTCGCCTGTCGGCGTGCGCAGGTATCTCAGAAAAGCCTGGAACGGAATCGGCCTCGGCCCCAGCCGTGGCCCTTGCGTGCCACCCTGCGCTTGTTCGCTGTGGCACTGATAGCAGCCGATCCTGTTGTAGAGCGCCTTGCCTTTGGCGGCGCTTCCGGCCGGCGCGGCTGCTGTCGCGGCCTGGGTCTGTGCGCCGGCCGGAGCCAACGACAGCGCGACGATCGCCGCGAGCGAGACTCCAATCATCATGATCTTCATCAGCGCCTCTCAACGCGCCTGAGTGACGACATCCACGAGCGCCGGCTCGCCGCGCTTCACCACCGCCAGGGCTCGCGCAATCGCCGGACCGACCTCTTTCGGATTCGTGATGGGCCCCTCGGCGTGCACACCCAGCCCCTGCGCGAGCTTCGAGAAGTCGATGTTGGGATCGGAGAGCATGCTGCCGATCTGTCCGCGATCGACGCCGCGGCTGCGCCGGTTGCACATGCGCTGCACGTGCATCACTTCCATGTGGTACGCGCGGTTGTTGTTCATGATGCTCAGCAGCGGAATCTTGTGGTGCGCGGCGGTCCACAGCACCCCGGGCGCGTACATGAGATCGCCGTCTGTCTGAATGGCCACAGACAACCGCCCGTGCCGCTTGTTGGCGAGCGCGGCGCCGACCGAAGCGGGCGCGCCGTAGCCGATTCCGCCGCCGCCGGCATCGCCGAGCCAGTGATAGGGCTTGTTGAAATCCCAGAGCCGCCTGGGCCAGCCGCCACCATCGCTGTAGTAGCTCGACACGAGCGACCAGTCCTCCTGCTTGATCTGCGCCCAAAGCTCAGCACACAAACGTGCGGTGCTCACGGGGCTCGCGTCCCACGCGTACGACGCCGCGAGCCGCGCACGTTCGAGCGTGGCGCGCCGGGCCTCGGCCAACCGCGCTCCTCGCTCGTCGAAGGCACGCCGGCGGTCGCCGGTGACGAGTCGCTTCACGGCATCGATGAGCGCCGGGAGCGTCGCCTCGCCGTCGGCAGCGATCGCGAGGTCAACCTCCGCCATGCGACGGAAGTCCTGGTAGTTCGACCGGACGTACAGTTCGCCGGTTGTGATGGTGACGAGCCTGGCGCCCTGCTTGGTCAGCGGCCGCTGGGTGCGATGCTGCTGATCGCGCATTGCGTTGACGGTGCCCCAGAAGTCTGTCACCTCGAGGCCAAGGACGACGTCAGCCGTGGCGATGACGGCGTTGGCCCGCTCCGATTGATTGAGAGGATGGAGCGAAGGGAAGTTCATCCGTCCGCCCTTGTCGATGACGGCAGCTTGCAGCGTCTCGGCAAGCTCGACCAGCAGCGGCATCGCGGCGGGCGTCCGCGCGAGCCGATCGGCCACCAGGACGGGATTTTCGGCAGCGACCAGCAGTCGCGCCAGCTCCGCCACGGCGCCCGCGTCGCCTTGAGGAGCTGTCGGCATCGTGAGCTTCGGAATCGAAAGCGCGCTGCGGTCCTTGATGCCGTCCTCTTGAAGCGGACCGTCGGCGACGATGACGACCGGCGCCATTGGCGGCGTCATGCCGATGCGGTACGCGCGCACCGCCGACTCGGCGAAGTGGCCGAGCGACCACGGCGTGTCGTCCCATTTCGTGTAGTCGCGAACCATGGCGGCGACGTCCTGCGCGCCGTGGTACCACTCGGCGCCGCGACGGGTTGCGGCATCGGCGTAGTTGCCCAGGATGATGTACACGGGCACGCGATCGCACCACGCGTTGTAGATCGCCATCGCCGCGTGCTGCAGGCCGACGGTGCCGTGCGCCATCACAGCTAACGGCTTGCCTTCGACTTTGAAGTAACCATGGCCCATGGCGACAGACGACTCTTCGTGACAGCAGGTGATGAGCTCGGGCCTCTGATTGCCGCCGTAGTTGATGACCGATTCGTGGAGACCGCGAAAGCTCGAACCAGGATTGGCGCAGATGTACTCGAACCCGAGCGACTTGATGACGTCCACCATGAAGTCGGACCCGGCGCTGTCTGTCGTGAGCCCGTCGTCTTCCGGCGGCGGCGTCGCTTCGGCCGCCGCGGTCATGACGGGCGTGGCCGGTGGGCGTACGTTTTCCGGTGGGGTCGCCTGCTGTGCGCCAAGGGTATCAGCGGATGCCATGAGCGTGGCTGCGCCCATCATTGCGCCGCTTTGGAGAAACCTGCGCCGTTCAATGGATGACACAGCCACCTCTCTCTTTCGGATGAAGCGAATTGGGAAGACAGTAAGTGAGGACGGTTCCGTCGTCAACTGGCGTATCATCCACGCGGAGAGATGCCATGAAGCTGACAATCGCGCTGATGGCGGTGTGCGTAACCCTCTGGGTCTCGATCGAGTCGTTGACGGCCGCCGGGTCGTGCGAGAGCCTGTCGGCGTTGAAGCTGAACGACACGACCATCACGATGGCGCAGTCGGTCGCCGCGGGCGGATTCTCGCCGGCGGCAGCCGGAGGTGGCGGAGAAGCCTTCAAAACACTGCCCGCCTTCTGCCGCGTGACCGCCACGATCAAGCCGACGTCCGACTCAGACATCAAAGTTGAAGTGTGGCTTCCCGCGTCCGGCTGGAACGGGAAGTATCAGGCCGTTGGCAACGGCGGGTGGGCCGGCTCACTCGGGTATGCCGCGATGGCGCGCGCACTCCGCGACGGGTACGCGACCAGTTCCACCGACACCGGACACACCGGCGGGTCAGCGAGCTTCGCGCTTGGCCATCCGGAGAAACTGATCGACTACGCGTATCGGTCCGTGCACGAGATGACCGTGAAGAGCAAATCGATCGTCAACGCCTTCTACGGCGCGGATATGAAACGCTCGTACTTCAACGGGTGCTCGACCGGCGGTCGGCAGGCCCTCGTGGCGGCACAGCGATTCCCGAACGACTTCGACGGCATCGTTGCCGGCGCCGCCGCCAATCCGAAGACGCATCTCGACGCCTGGCGCCTCTGGATGACGCAGGCGATGCTGAAAGACAAGGCGAGCTTCATCCCGGAGGAGAAGCATCGCGTCATCCATCGGGCGGTGCTCGATGCCTGCGACAAACTCGACGGTGTCGAAGATGGCCTGATCGAGAATCCGACGCGCTGCCGGTTCGATCCGGCCGTACTCGCATGCCGCGGCGCGGACGGTCCAAATTGTCTGACCGCTGCACAACTGGAGGCCGCGAAAGTCGTCATGAGTCCGGTGAAGAATCGTCGCACCGGCGAAGTGATTTTCCCGGGCTTCGAGCCGGGCACCGAGCTCGGGTGGACGCGCCTGCTCAGCGGCCCGGAGCCGTACGTGAATACGCTGGAATCGTTCAAGTACGTCGTGTTCAAGGATCCGAACTGGAACTGGCGGACGTTCGATCTCGAGCGGGATCTTGCCGCTGCCGAAAAGGTCGGGCACGGCACGCTGTCGGCCGTCGACCCGAACCTGACCGCGTTCACTCAGCGCGGCGGCAAGCTCCTCATGTATCACGGATGGAGCGACAACAGCATCGCACCGCAAGCGAGTGTCAACTTCTACACGCGTGCGCTGAGCGCAACAAAGGCTCCCGCGAAAGGGTCCACCTGGCTGCGTCTCTACATGGTGCCGGGGATGGGCCACTGCGGTAGTGGTGAAGGCCCTGACACGTTCGACATGATGAGCCCGCTCGATTCGTGGGTCGAAAGCGGGACGCTGCCGCAACAGATCCAGGCGTCGAAGATCACCGCGGGCAAGGTGACTCGTACGCGTCCGCTCTGTCCGTATCCGCAGGTTGCACGCTACAAAGGTACGGGGAGCATCGACGAAGCGGCAAACTTCGCGTGCATCGCACCGTGAGGATGGTTCGCGAGTTTGACGCTCTATAGAGGAGGTATCACGTGAGATTGCACGCACTCGGCATCGGCACGGCGCTGGCCGTTGCGGCCGGTATGGTCATCGCATCGGCGCAAACGGCCCCGCCCTCTCTGGACGGCCTGGTTTCCGCGGCCAAGGTTGCGGCAGGCACCGACTGGTCGGGCACCTTCATGCGCCTGTGTATTCCTCCTCCTCCGGCGCCGGCAGGGGGGCGCGGCGGTGGCGGAGGCAATGCCGGTCGAACGTCCCCGCCGCCAAGGGAGACGTGGCACGTCGAGCCTGCCAAGGTCGCCGACAACCTCTACTTCCTCGGCGAGAAAGCCCACCACTCATGGGCGATCGTCGGCAGCGAGGGGATCATCCTCATCGAGGCGCTCTATGACTATATGGTGGCCGATGAGGTCGCCGGGGGACTGAGGAAACTCGGCCTCGACATGAACAAGGTCAAGTACGCGGTCATGTCGCACGCGCACGGCGATCATGACGGCGGCGCGGCGTTTCTGCAGGATTCAATCCCGGGCGTGCGTCTCGTGTATGGTGCCGAGGATTGGGACGCCGTCGAGAAGTCCACGAACCGTCCCGGCGGCAAGCCGAAGCGCGATATGGTCGGGACCGATGGCCAGAGGCTGGCGGTCGGGGATGCTTCGATCCAGATCGTCACGATGCCGGGCCACACCGCCGGGACGCTGTCCTATCTGTTCGAAGTCAAAGACAACGGGAAGCCGCTCCGCGTGGCGTATGTCGGAGGGACTGCCATCCCGTTCAATGGAACTGCCGCCTACTACGATCAGTACCTGGCGTCTTCGCAGAAATTTGCAAAAGCGGCCGCCGCCTACGGCGCGACGGTCCTGCTGTCGAATCACACCGAGTTCGACAACGGGTACTACAAGGCCCACACTGCTGCCTTTCGGAAGCCCGGTGAATCCAACCCGTTTGACGTCGGTCAGAACGGCGTCGCCCGCTACTTCACGGTGGTTCAAAACTGCACGACGGCTGCGAAGCTGCGCGCCGCCAAGATGTGAGGCTCGCGCAGATCTCGGGTGTCGTGCTGATCATCGGCGCTGTTGCGGCGCCCGCTGCTGCACAGCCCGCCTACCAGCACCTCCGGATCATCGCACCCGCGGCTCCGGGCGGAGGATGGGATCAGACCGCTCGCGTCATGCAGCAGGTGCTGCAGCGCGCCGGCATCGTTCACACGTCTTCAGTTGAAAACATTCCCGGCGCGGCAGGAACGATCGGCCTCGCGCGGTTCATCGGCGCCGAGCGCGGCAACGGCGACGTCGTCATGGTCTCGGGTCTGATCATGCTCGGCGCTATCGTCACGCACGCATCGCCGGTGACGCTGGCGCGAGGTCACGCCCATTGCGCGGCTGACAGGCGAATACGAAGTCATCGTGGTCCCTGCGGCGTCACCGTTCCGATCGCTCGACGATCTCGTTCGAGCGTTCCGGGAACGGCCCGAGTCGATTTCGTGGGGAGGAGGATCGGCGGGCGGGACCGATCAGATGCTCGCCGGCCTCGTGGCCGATGCCGTCGGTGTGTCGCCCCGGCGCGTGAACTACATTGCGTTCTCCGGCGGGGGCGAATCGATGTCTGCGATTCTCGGCGGACAGGTGTCGGCGGGCATCAACGGCCTGGCAGAGTTCGCTCCGCAGATCGCCGCGGGCACCGTGCGTGCGCTCGGCATCTCGAGCGCCGAGCGGTTGCCCGGCGTCTCAATCCCGACACTCCGTGAGCAGGGTGTCGACGTCGAGCTCGAGAACTGGCGCTCGCTTGTTGCGCCACCCGGCGATCAGTCCTGTCGATCGGGAGCGTCTCGAGAGGGCCGTCGAGACCATGGTGCGGTCGGCCGAGTGGCGTCAGGAGCTCGCGCGCTATCGCTGGATCGATCGCTATCTGGCCGGCGACGAGTTCACCCGATTCGCTCAATCCGAAGACGAGCGCGTGCGCGCGATCCTGACCAAACTCGGATTGGGAACAGGTGAAACGCCACCACGCACCGCCGGTGTGTATCCCATGCTGGTGCTCGCCGGTCTGCTGTTGTTCGCGTTTGCGCGCGGTGTCGGAAACCGTCCGAGCCCGTGCGGCATCGCCGACGATGGACCCACCTTCGCGCCCGGCGCTTCGGCGGGCAAGCGATCGCCGCCGCCTAGCGCTGATTGCCACTGGCATGGCCCTCGACCTGGTGCTGATGGAGCAGGCCGGGTTCGTGCTGGCGTCTGCAGCGCTCTTCTGGCTGACGGCACGGGCGTTCGACCGTCAGCACCCTGGACGCGATGCGCTGTTCGCGCTCGTCCGTCTCGACTGGCGCGTATCTTCTGTTTGTTCGCGTGCTCAACGTGACGCTGCCGGCAGGCGTCATCGCGCGCTGGTTCTGAGTGGACACACTGCACGCGCTCAGCCAGGGGTTTGCCAGCGCGCTCACGCTGCCGCACCTCGCGTGGGCGTTGGCGGGCGTCACGCTTGGCACTGCGGTCGGCGTGCTTCCGGGCATTGGCCCTGCGCTGACGGTTGCGCTGCTCCTGCCCGCGACATTCACGCTCGAACCCACGAGCGCGTTCATCATGTTCGCCGGCATCTACTACGGCGCGATGTACGGCGGGTCTACGACCAGCATCCTGCTGAATACGCCGGGCGAGACGGCGTCGATCGTCACTGCCATCGACGGGCACATGATGGCGCGCCAGGGCCGCGGGGCGGCGGCGCTGACGACCGCGGCCATCGGATCGTTTGTCGCGGGCACGATCGCCACCCTGGCGCTCGCGTTTTTTGCACCGCCGCTGGCGTCGTTCGCGCTGCGCTTCGGTCCGGCGGAGTACTTCGCGCTGACGGTCGTCGCGTTCACGACCGTGTCGGTGCTGCTCGGCTCGTCGATCGCCCGAGGGCTCTTCAGCCTCTTCCTGGGCCTGGCGCTGGGATTGGTCGGCATCGACCAACTGACCGGCGAGGCGCGGTTCTCGTTCGGGATTTCGCAACTGCTCGACGGCATCGATGTCGTCATCTTCGTCATCGGACTGTTCGCGGTGGGGGAGACCCTGTTTCAGGCCTGGCGTCACGGCCGCGATGAGATGGAGGTCGTCACGCTGCACGACTTCACGGGCATGAGCCGCGACGACTGGAAGCGATCGTGGAAGCCCTGGCTGCGCGGAACGGCCATCGGCTTCCCATTGGGGGTGCTGCCGTGCGGCGGCTCGGTGATTCCGACGTTCCTTTCTTACATGGTCGAGAAGCGGCTGAGCCGCGAGCCCGAACGATTCGGGCACGGCGCCATCGAAGGCGTGGCCGGTCCCGAGGCCGCCAACAACGCGTCGGCCGCGGGTGTGCTGGTGCCGCTGCTCACGCTCGGTCTTCCCTCGTCTGCGACGGCGGCGATCATGCTCGCGGCGTTTCAGCAGTACGGCCTTCAGCCGGGTCCGCTGCTGTTCGCCTCGCGGCCCGACCTCGTCTGGACGCTGGTCGCCAGCCTGTTCATCGGCAACGTGATGCTGCTCGTCCTGAACCTGCCGCTCGCCGGTGTGTGGGCGCGCGTCATGCTGGTGCCCAGGCGGCTGCTCTTCGGCGTCATCCTCGTGCTGGCGTCGCTCGGCGCGTACAGCCTCAACCGATCGGTGCTCGATCTGGCCGTGTTGTACGCGATCGGTATCGTTGGTTGCGCGATGCGCGCGAACGATGTCCCGATGGCGCCGGCGGTGATCGGTCTGATTCTCGGACCGATGTCCGAGCAGCAGTTCCGCCGAGCCGTGGCGATCAGCGAAGGCGATCTCTCGGTCTTCGTCACGCGGCCGATCAGCGCCGCTCTCCTGGTTGTGGCCGTCGCGGTGCTTGCGGCGCCTCGCATGCTCGCTCGATGGATGCCGCCGCGCGGCGAGGCGTAGGGCGGGTCTTGCTTTGTAGACCCGCCGGGTTTGCCGGGTCTGCGGAACAGACCCGGCCTACAATGCCTCCCGTGCAGGACATCTACGACGTGGCGGTGCTCGGCGGCGGCAACGCGGGCCTGTGCGCCGCGCTGACCGCGCGCGAAGCGGGCGCCCGCGTCATTGTCGTCGAGAGCGCACCTCGCCACTTCCGCGGCGGAAACAGTCGCCACACGCGCAACCTCCGGTGCATGCACACCGGCCCCAGCCAGCTGCTGACCGACTCGTACTCTGAAGACGAATTCGTCTCCGACCTGCTCCGGGTCAGCGGGCCTGAGACCGACGAAGCGCTGGCACGTCTCGTCATTCGCGGATCGGCGGGCTGTCCCGAGTGGATGCGGCGATTCGGTGTCCGCTTTCAATCGCCCCTGCGCGGCACGCTGCATCTGGCTCGCACCAACGCGTTCTTTCTGGGCGGCGGCAAGGCGCTCATGAACAGCTACTACGCCGCCGCGGAGCGTCTCGGGATTCGGGTCGTGTACGACGCCGAGGTCGTTGGCCTCGAGCTGCGTCGATGGGCAGTTCCGTGCCGCAACCGTGCAGACCGGCGGCCGCGATCGGACGATCCGCGCCAGGGCCGCTAGTGATAGCGACCGGCGGGTTCGAGTCCAATCTCGACTGGCTGCGCGAGATCTGGGGCGACGCGGCGGACAACTTCATCATCCGCGGAACGCCATACAACAAGGGTACGCTCCTCAGGCTGATGCTCGACGCCGGCGCGCAGTCGGTCGGAGACGCGCGGGAGTGTCACGCGGTCGCCGTCGATGCACGTGCGCCGAAGTTCGACGGCGGCATCGTGACGCGGCTCGACTGCCTGTCGCTCGGCATCGTCGTCAACAAACATGCCGAACGCTTCTACGACGAGGGCGAGGATTTCTGGCCGAAGCGCTACGCCATCTGGGGAATGCTCGTGGCCCGGCAGCCGGATCAGATTGCGTTTTCGATCGTCGATGCCAAGGCGGCCGGCCAATTCATGCCGTCGGTGTTTCCACCGAAAGCGGCGAACTCCATCAGAGAGCTTGCGACGCAGCTGAACCTGCCGCCCGAGAAGCTGGAGGCGACTGTTGCCGCCTTCAATCGCGCGGTGCGCCCCGGATCGTTCAGCCACGCCGTCCTCGACGACTGCCGGACCGTCGGCCTGAACCCCGAGAAGACGCATTGGGCGCAGCGCATCGACACGCCTCCGTACTGGGGTTACCCGCTCCGTCCCGGGATCACGTTTACCTATCTTGGTTTGAAGGTGAACGAGCGCGCGCAAGTGCTGATGACCGGCGGAGAACCCGCGCCGAACATCTACGCGGCGGGGGAGATCATGGCGGGGAACATCCTTCGAAAGGGGTACATCGCCGGCGTCGGCATGACCATCGGCACTGTGTTCGGCCGCATCGCCGGCGAGGAGGCTGCGCGGCATGCCGCACGCTGACCCAATCGCACACGGCGAGCACGTGATGACCGTCTGCAATGCGTGCCGGTACTGCGAGCAGTTCTGTCCGGTGTTTCCGGCGATGGAGAGCCGCCTGACGTTTGCGGAAGCGGATCTCGCGTATCTCGCCAACCTGTGCCACAACTGCGGCGAGTGTCTCTACGCCTGCCAGTATGCGCCGCCGCACGAGTTCGGCATCAACGTGCCGAGGACGCTGGCGGAGATTCGCGGCGCATTCGTACGAGGTCTATTGCTGGCCGTCTTTCCTGTCGAGTGCGTTCAGGCATCACAATCTGCTGACTGGCCTCGTTCTCGCCGCCGGACTGATCGCGGTGATGGTCGCCGCCGTTCTGATCGTCAACGAACGGTGTGTTCCCCCGGCCGGTTGGCGCCGGCGATTTCTACGGCGTCCTTCCACACGACGTCATGGTGGCGCTCTTCGGAGGCGTGGGCCTGTTCAGCGTCGTGGCCCTCTGGATCGGTGTGGCCCGGTTCTGGCGCGACGTGCGGGGCGAAGCACACCGTCCGACCGCTGCCGATTTCGCCCGCGCACTCGGTGACGTGCTGACGCTTCGGCACTTGCAGGACGGCGGTGTCGACTGCACCTCGGCCGAAGAGCAGCGGACTCCGTTCCGACGCTGGTTCCACCACTGCACGTTTTACGGATTCCTGCTGTGTTTTGCGTCGACGTCGGTGGCGGCGTTCTATCACACGGTATTCGGTTGGCCGGCGCCCTATCCCTACGGGAGCCTTCCCGTTCTTCTGGGGATGGCGGGCGGCGCGGGACTGCTCATCGGGCCGGCCGGGCTCCTGATGTTGCGAGGACGAAGAGACCCGGCACTCGGCGATCCCGATCAGCGCGGCATGGACGAGTCGTTCATCGCGCTCTTGTTCGTGATCAGCCTGACCGGATTTCTGCTGCTGGCGTTTCGCGAGCGGGCCGTCATGAGTGGACTCCTCGCCGTGCATCTCGGCGCGGTGCTCGCGCTCTTCGTGACGCTGCCTTACGGGAAGTTCGTGCACGGCATCTATCGAACGGCTGCGCTCGTCAATTACGCGATGGAGAGCCGGCGCACTGACGGCCACGGACCTCGCTGAGCGTTTACGCCGGCTAGATTGTGCTCAGGTGGTATACAAGGTGATTAGCAACAACACGAATCGATAGCCCAATACGATGCTCGCGACGGCAACGGTGAGCGCCACGACTTTGAGAACTCGACTGGGACCATTGGCGCCGTAAACCTTTCAAGAACGCGATCGAGGGCGCGGCCACAAATGACAGCGCCATGAATATGATGAGCGACCGCGCATTCCGGCAGATGTGAGTCGATCGGTGTCGTGAAGACCTTTCCGCCTGTCAGCGATTCGGTCGCGAAGAACAGCGCGTTGGCGATCAGGAATAGCGGGACAGGTCCGACGTATGGCTTCCGCTGTCCCTGCAGGTACGCCACTGTGAGAAAACCCGGACGGCTCACCAAATATCGAAAGCTGAGAATAAGGCGACCATCAATATTGGTGAGGGGCACGTCCACGGCTCGGTCTCGGTCATCGCACCTCTGTCGAGCGGCATTGTGTCACGACCGTCCATCGGGAGGGATATGATGTTGGCGGGATAAGCATGAGATCGCCGCGAGGGTTCGTCGCAGCCGTTGTCTTCCTACTCGCGCTTCCCGTAACACTCCTGTATGAGATGGTTGTCGGTCCCGGAGCCGAGATCGTGGTCCACGCGGCGCTTGCGCTGGGCTCGGTTCTCATGTCATTCGCGGTTTTCGATTTCAGGACGTCGAGATGGATCGCCTGGGCGGGATGTGTGTCCACCGGCGCTTTGGCCGGCATTTTTCTTTTGCAGGGTGTGAGTGAACTGATACCAAACGCGACGCTCACCCAGCTTGCGTATCAGGCACTCGGGCAACGCGTAGAAGGGTGGCTGGTCGATCTGTTTCTGTTGTGGTGCGTTGCAGTATTGCTCGTCGACAGCCGGGGCAAGACGAAGATTCTAGGATTCATTGCAATCGCGATCGTCGTATGCGTGGAAGCCTACGCAAACGGCTTGTCGTTTCTTGGT
The DNA here is from genome assembly GCA_963782595.1 of Vicinamibacterales bacterium. Lineage (GTDB taxonomy): Bacteria > Acidobacteriota > Vicinamibacteria > Vicinamibacterales > JAMQPK01 > JAMQPK01. Next base: position 995,908 of record CAWAKJ010000002.1, read on the forward strand.
ACGTCACTAGACGTGGAGGCGCCAGGTCTGAAACTGCTGTTTTTCCTGCCGTTCAGCTGGCTCCTCCTTGAAAGCAAGAAGACATCCGACTTGCAGCAACGCAGGACGGCCGTTGCCGTCGGCTAACGGCGCTCGAAGCTGACGCATCGAAGGGATAGAACCGCTATGAGAACGAGGCCGCGTGTTTCCAGGACGGCGGCACTGCTCGTCGCAATCCTGCTGTTCGTTGTCCGCACCGGCATCAGCGGACGACATTACGGTCATGACCTCAGGCGCCTTCACTGCGGCATATCTCGAGCTCCGCCCTCAACTCGAACGCCTTGTCAAAGGCAAGGTCGTGACCGCCGCGACGTCGATGGGGACTGGAGCCGACTCCATCCCGAGCCGGCTCGAGCGTGGGGAAGCCGTGGACGTCGTCATAGTGGCGGATGACGCGCTCGGCCTCTTGATCAAGAGCGGCAGAGTGTTGGCCGACAGCCGGGTCGAACTGGCACGTTCGAGCATCGGCATGGCCGTGCGAAAGGGCGCGCCGAAGCCAGACATCAGCTCTGTGCAGGCTTTGACGCGCACGCTCCTGCAGGCGAACTCGATCGCGTACTCCGCCAGCGTCAGCGGGCTCTATCTCTCCACCGAGCTGTTTCAGCGCCTCGGAATCGCCGATCAGGTGCTGAGTAAGAGCCGGCGAATCGATCGCGAGCGCGTCGGCGCCGTGATTGCGCGCGGAGAGGCAGAAATTGGCTTCCAGCAGACGAGCGAGCTCCTGGCGGAGCCGGGCATCGACTATGTTGGACCGCTGCCGCCAGAGGTTCAGAGAGTCACGGTGTTCTCGGCCGGCGTGGCAATAGGTTCCAGGAATCCCGCTGCAGCGCGCGCCCTTATCAGATTTCTGGCGTCATCGGAAGTCGCCGGCATCGTTGCAAAGACCGGGCTGGAGCCCATGGTGCTCAGATGAGAGAGCGAGACATGCATAACGACAAGGATGTGAATCGCCGTACGTTCCTCGGCATGACCGCGGCCGCTGCGGCTCTGGTCTCGGCACCGTCGAGGGAGGTCGTGGCCGCCGCGCAGAGTGCGCCGGCGCCGGCCCTACCTGTTGCACCGCCGGAAGTCCCGACCGACGGTCGCCCGCAGGGCACGGACAAGTTCGGCGCCAGCGTCGACGGTGTTCCCATCATCGACGCGCATATTCATCTCTTTGACGGTACTCGACCGCAGGGCGCAGGCTATATGGGCTCGGCGGCATACCGGGAGAAGTCCAGGACGTCCCTTCCCGGTCTCTACGCTTCGGTGGCCAGGCCCTCCGGCATTGTCGGCGCGATCGTCGTGGAATCCAGCGGCTGGGTCGAAGACAACCTCTGGTACCTGATGGTTTCAGAACCCGATCCCTTCATCGTCGGTGTCTCGGGGCGGCTCGATCCGTACAAGCCCGAATTCGGTGAATTTCTGGGGCGGTACCGGAAAAACCCGCTCTATCGCGCCATCCGCGCCAGCCGCTTCTACACAAACACAGACGGCAAGGTGACGCTCGACCAGGTCGCCGTGGAGAATCTCAAATTATTGGCGGAAGCCGACCTGGCGCAGGACACGGCGAATCCTTCCATGCCGCTGATGACGGCCAATGTGATGCTGGCCGACGCCATTCCGACGTTGCGCATCATCATGGACCATCTGCCGTCGTTCGATCCAACACCCGAGAACCGAGCGGCGTACGAGGCGGTGATCAAGGAGATGGCGGCTCGGCCGAACATCTTCGTCAAGTTGTCCGAGGTCTATCATCCGCGAACCGACAACCGTCAGGTCGTGTCCGATTACACGCCCTTGCGTGACCGTTTGGAATATCTCTTCGGCATGTTCGGGGAGGACCGGGTGATCTTCGGTACCGACTATCCCAACTCGTACGGCGTCGCCACGATATCGGAGGAAGTGGGGTTGATGAAGAAGTTCTTCTCCACCAAAACCCGTGCGCAAGCAGAGAAATACTTCTGGAGGAACGCCGCACGCGTCTACAAGTACGTCAAACGCGCTAACGACCAGCCTGTCTGACCGATGGGAAATAGCGTGAGTGGGATTGCGGCTAGCGCGATGGAGGAGGGGCCGGGGGCTGGATGTCTTCCATCCATTCCTGAAATGCCGTGTTGGGGACGCTGCGCCTCTCCGCGCGCAGACCGGCCAGCGCTCGCCGCGCGATGCGGCGTTCCGAAGAGTCCGCGTCCTGCCGCGCGACGTCCAGGAGCGATACCACAAACGACTTCAGACTGACGAGCGCGGCGTCTGCTCGTTCCGGCCAGCTCAATTGCCGCACCAGCAAGTCGGCTTCGTTCTTCACCCGCAATTCACGCGCATCTTCTGCCTGCTCGGCGCGGATTGCGGCGGCGACGTCCCGCCTCCCTTCCAGCGCAGCGGCCGATTCGATGATCGTCGCGACGTCCCGAAGACCCTCGAAATCCGTGGCGATCTGCTTCAACTCGCGCATCCTCGCCAGACTACCCGGCAGCGCGGTGGCGCCCGTCACTCGTTTTGAGAAGATCTCGTCGATGAGCGTTTCGTCGCGAGGGCGGAGGCCGTTCTTCATGGCCTGGATTTCCATCCACTCGACACCGATGGTGGCCATCTCGATGGGCAGCCACGTGTGCCCGCCTTCGAAGACTTCCACCCGATGCGGGCTCGTCATCCGCCGGTCAACGATGCGCATCTCGCGGTAGTTGAAGTCTTCGGTGCCGGCACTGCCAAAGAGCGGGAATGGCTCAGATTCGTGGAAGGTCGTGGAGTACCCTCCGCTCGAGGCGAAGACGCCGGCGATATCGCGGGATCGTTGCGCCACCATGATCGCCACGCGGGCCCCTCCGGACATTCCGGCCGTGTATATCCGCTTGAGGTCGACGGGAAAGCGCCGCTTGATATCTGCGGTCATCGCCGCTGCCGCATCGAGGCCCACATTCCAGGGTCCGTTGCGCGAGTTGTTCGATCCAGCCACGACGTAGCCGTATTTCTCGGCGGCGGCGCGATAGCGCTCGACACCTTCCCGGCCGCGGCCGCCTCCATCAAAAGCCAGAATTACCGGCCATTGTCGCGACAGATCGAAATATGACGGGAGGTAGAGCGCGTAGTGCTGGGAGGCATCGTGGTGAGACTGGACAGCGTCGATGATTTCGCCGCGGGGCAGCTCCTGCGCGGACGCGGTGGGGACGACCATCGCCGCCAGTAGAGCACACATCGTGCTCCATTTCAGGGCCGGCTGCGGTCTCGAGATCATCCTCGAGAAAACTATGGCCCTGATCGCGTCGGGAGGCAAGTCGCCTGAAGTCGGTCCCGGTACGCAGGGCCGAAGCTGGCCTGCAGTTCGCGGTCGTCGTCAGGGTCGTCGATCTGATAGACGTGAGCGTGTTCGCAGACAAGCACGCCGTGGTCGGGTGTCTCTGTTGGATCGACGATCAACGAGAGGGCCGCACCACAACCGGGACACGTCAACGGCATTTTGAAGGTGGCCACGAAGACCCTCCAGCGCCGGCCTTCGCAACAAGCATGCCCTTGCGCATTGCTCCGCGCCGGTGCACAGCGGGTCCACATACGTCTGCCAAACGTCTGCCGCGGGCAGGCAATGGCGACAAAAGGCTGCCATCTGGCGGAATTCACGACTGCGTGGCTCGGCGTTTACCTCAGCGAAACGCGTGCCCGTGGGCATGCAGGTTGCTCTTTGTCGAGGCTCTGAGCGAGCCGTGGGAGCTCGAGAGCACCTCGAGTCGGTGTCGTTCGCCTGAAAACTATGACATTAGTCGCCTCACAGTCGGATTTCGGTCCGGGCCGAAACCTCATACGCGAAACCGAGGCCGCATGCAGCGCATTCTGATCATCGGCTCCGGCGGCGCCGGGAAGTCCACGTTTGCCCGTCAGCTCGGGGCTCGCCTCGGGATCGAGGTGACGCATCTGGACGCTCACTACTGGAAGCCCGGTTGGCGTCCCATTTCGGCAGAGGTTTGGGAGGAACGGATCCAGTCGCTCGTCGCACGAGAGAGCTGGATCATGGACGGCAACTACAACGGCACCATGAACCTCCGATTGGCTGCGGCCGACACCATCATCTTTGTCGACCTGCCTCGGTGGTTGTGCCTCTGGAGAGTTATCAAGCGGCGGGTCATGTTTCATGGTCGCGGCCGTCCCGACACCTCGGAGGGCTGCACAGCGCGGCTGACCTGGGGATTTCTGCGGTGGATTTGGACGTACCCGCGCTTGCAGAGACCGAAGATCCTGCAGATGCTCGAGGAGCAGTCGGCGAACAAACGAGTGATACACCTCAAGAGGAAACGTGAGATCGAACTGTTCTTGTTCGCCGTGCAGGCGGGCTCCCGGCCGGTGGCGAAAACTCTGAAGAAGCTGGCCGAAGCGAGTTAGTGACGCGATGAAGATTGGCGTGATTGTGCCGCATCTGCGCGGCGGCGGCGCGGCGCAGTGTGCGGTGGACCTGACAAACGGGCTGGCCGACGCCGGACTCAATCCGACGGTCGTGTGCCTCGGGCGCATGGGCTACCTCGCTGAGAGAATCAGTTCTCAGAATGTCAAAGTCGTTGGTCCGCTCAAGACGCGGGGTAACGACCCTGTCGCCCTTCTTCGCCTGGTCTCGATCCTCAGACGAAGCCGCTTCGACGTCGTGCACTGTCACAACTGGGGAGGACTCGTTGAGACGGTGCTGGCCGCGAAGCTTGCGGGCATCGGTGCCGTCGTCCACACCCAGCACGGCCTGGATTACGGTTATAACAGCGCCCCCGACCACCTCCGCAACCGCTTCCGGACGACGTTCAAAGCGCTGGCCTGCCGAGGCGTCGCGCGGATTGCGACGGTATCCCAGGAAGTGGCCGACATGGTGACTCGCGAGTGGTCTGTTCCGCCATCCCGCGTCTCGGTGGTCCACAACGGTGTCCACCTGCCCCAACCCGACGACCAGGGTATCCGCGCACGGTGGCGCGAAGAGCTGGGCGTAGCCGAGACGGATGTACTTTTGGGAACCGTCGCTGTATTCCGGCCGGTGAAAGACCTGCACACGATGCTGGAGGCGATGGCGCTGGTCGTCAAGCAAACGCCCCGGGTCAAACTCGTGCTGATAGGCGAGGGCCGTCAGAAGAAGGAACTCGAGTCCGCGGTAGACCGGCTTGGGCTGGCGCCGTTCGTACGATTTGCGGGATGGCGGCCTGATGCCACGCAGTTGCTGCCCGCGCTGGACATCTTCGTGCTCTCGAGCCTCTCTGAGGGCATCTCGCTCGCGCTTCTGGACGCGATGGCAGCCGGCGTGCCGGCAGTCGCGACGGCGGTCGGCGGGAACTGCGAGGTCATCGAGGAGTCGCGCAGCGGGATTCTGGTGCCGGTGCAGGCGCCGGTCGTGTTGGCGCAGACGCTCCTCGCGCTCGTTCACAACCCAGCCCGGCGTCGAGAGCTCGGGGCGGGTGGGCGCCGTCGTGTGGAAGAGGCGTTTTCATTCAGGCGAATGATCACTGATTACGAAGCGCTCTACGCAAGCGCCCTGAATTGAGCGCTATGTCTCCTGCGACCTCCGAGCGTCGTCCGGCAGAGATCGACGAGGTGGTTGCCCGCCTGCGCGACAACGTTGCCTTGCGTTCGTGGGCCGGCGCGTCGCCCGATCTGCGCGTAGACTCGGTTGCCGCGCGCCGTTCTTCGCACGTGGCGCGAGTCGAGGTCCGATCTCCGCACGGGACGCGCCGTCTGGTCGTGAAGGTGCCCCGGCTCCGGCTTGGCAAGACCGACAAAACGCTGACGCACCTCGCGCGTGCAGCGGCCGCCTCCAGGTCGCTCGTCCCGACGTTTGCCGGCCAGGCGGGACTGGGCGTCATCGAAATCATCGCGTTTTTCCCCGAGATCCCGGCGCTGGTGTGGAACGAGGTTGCCGGAGAGTCATTGGATGCGATGGCTAGACGCGCGACACCCGGACTGCCTGGCGCCGCGCGACTCGAATCGCTCGAGCGCGCGTGCTACGACGCCGGACGGTGGCTTCGGGTCCTCCAAGCTGCCACACCAGTGGAGAGAGAGGCTCTATCACTGGACGACATGATCGAGTACGTGGACGTGCGGCTGAAGCGAATTGGCGAACTGGGTCCAAGGGGACTCGGCGAGAAGTGGCGAGCCGCCGTCCGGGGCACATTCCAGGGGGCTGGGCTGACGCCCGCAGATTGTCGCCTTGCTGCCGTGCACGGTGACTTCAGCCCGAGCAACATCATTTTTGACGGCACCGGCATCGTGGCGATCGATCTGACGCGCTTCGGCACGGGGTCGATCTACCACGACGTGACCCGCCTCTACCATCAACTCGGCCTCCTGCTGCACAAGCCGTACGTGCTGCCGAGCACGGTCGCACGACTTCGGGGCGCGCTGCTCGCCGGCTACGGATCAGGACTCGAGACGGGACATCCGTTGTTCCGGCTGTTTCTGATTCAACACCTGCTGACGCACTGGCTCGGCCTCCTGAAGATGTCGGCGGCGCCCTGCCATGTGCGCGCGTTCCATCGCTGGGTGGGCTACCGGCACAAGCGGGAACTGGACGGCCTCGTCGCGTCGCCCTCCTAATCTCCTCATCTCCTGTTTGTATTGAGCTCTCGGAGGATACTGTCGGTCACCGCACGGGCCAGCATTTCGTAGCCTTCCGGCGTGTAATGCGTGCCGTCGCCGCCCATCAACTTTTGCTTGCCGCCGCCTTCAACCAGCGTGTGTAGATCGTTGATGGGTATGCCAACCTGTTTCATCACCGATACCGCCGCAACGTTGTACCTTTGCACGTCGGCTTCGAATCGATCGAAACCGGCTTTCCGCTGGGCGTGAAGGTTGTCCACAATCGGCGTGGTTGTGGCGAAAATAACTCTGGCCCTCGTTTCTTTCTGAATGCGCTCCAGGATCGTCTTCAGGTTTTTCTCGTAATCGGCCAGCGGCACCTGATAGCTCTTGTCCTTCAGCTTCAGATCGTGCAGTCCAGCATTGATGTGAACAACATCCGGCTTCTCGTTGACGACCCATTCGTCGAGGTGTCTGAGGATATTGCCACTGTCTTCGCCGTTTGGTGCCGGGCTGACGACGACCGCTTTACCGGCGAGCAGCTTTGCCACAAACGGTGCATAGCCCATCCGAATGGAATCGCCGACCAGCACGACTTTGGCCAGGGGTTTCTCCTGAGCTGCGCTGCTCGAGACCAGAATGGCTAACATGAACACACACCAGCAACGAGTCAGCATGGTGACTACCTCTGCGGGATGATCTCACGGAAGAACGGAGGAGGCTAATGAAGACAACGCCACGTCGGATAGCTTTTCAAATCCTCATGTTCATTGTTGTCTTGGTGGTGCTCCTGGTGATGGGCAGCGCGGTGGCGATCTGGCTGGGACTTGGGCCGACCGTTCACTCTCAGGCAGATCTGACAATCCGGGAACTGCCCTCGGCGTCCCGTTGTGTGGTATAAGGTCGGCCATCAACACCGTTGAGAGGTGATGTCATGAGCATGAAACGACGAGAATTTCTGGCGGCTGGTCTTGCATTGAACCTCGGCTCGGCGGCGGCCTTGCTGGCGCAACAAGGTGGTGCCTCGCCAGATCGCGCAGGTCGCGGTGCTCGCGGTGGCGGTGGCGGCGCGGGACGCGGCGCCGTCCCGACTCGAATGGCCAAGACGACCAGGATGTTCAAATCGCCGGGCATGTATCCCAACGCGCTCGCCGTGATGACCGACGCACCGGGAGGGCTGTGGATCGGCCAGCAGAAGATCACGGCCGTCAAATTCGAAGACGTACAACCTTCCTGTGTTGCCGGACCCCGATGAGGCGGCGTGGCTGGTCGATTGGAACGGCAAACTGCTCAAGACCGTCACGACTCACGCGCGCAACTACGTCCGGCATGGCGTACGGGGGCGGCTGCGTGTGGATGGGCGCGAACTCCGAACCATACGGCATCTTTCAGGTCGACATGAACTCCAAGCAAATCACCCATCGTCAAATTCCGCTCAGCATCGACGGCAGCGGGAGTGGATGCCATGGCGTGAAGTGGCACAACGGCAAGCTGTGGATTGCGGCGCTGCGCCTGGGCGGCATCCTGCGTGTCGATCCAAAGACGTGGGTGCCGGAAGTCTTGATCCGTGCGAGCTCGGAGGAAAGGCCTCGACTCCACGACGTCTGTTTCGACAACGAGGGCAATATCTGGGTCGTGACCGGCAACAACAGCACAAGCTACGCAGAGGGGAAAGCCGGCCTGAACAAATATGACGGCAAGACAGGCCAGCTTCTCATGACGGTCGAGTTTCAGCCCGGATCATGCGACCCGCACGGGTTGGATTGGCACGACGGACGCCTCGTCAGCTGCGACGCCGGCATCCACCCGGGATGGAAGGGCATGGAGAGCCCGCACAGCGGCTATATCTTCAGCATCGAGATTGTCTAGGGGAAGGGGTGGACGGGTCTCCGGATTCCGGGGAGACCCGTCCGCAAGTTCAGAATTTGAAGGCGAGGCCGAAGCTGGCGCGCCAGAAATTGAACTGGTCGAGCGCGATGCCGGCCTCCTCCAGGTCGGTGATCTTGATCCCGAAGGCCTTGTAGTAGCGCAGATCGGCACGCACACCCAGATGGTCTGTGAAAAATCCCATCACGCCGCCGCCCGCGTTGAATGTGAAGTAGTTGTTCGAAATACTCTCCGGACTCGGAACCAGAACACTTGAAACACCCGTCACGTTGAGATGGAGATTGCCGGCGCCGAAGGCCACATACGGCTTCGCACGGCCGATCGTTGGCCCAAGGAGCGTACCGGCCGAGATCGAGATGACCCGGCTCTTCGAGAGCCCGTTCGCAGAGTTGTCGATCACCTCTGGATAGAACGCAATCTCGGTCTCGAAACCGGCGATCCCTCCGAGGCCGCCGAACGCCACGCCGAACCCCGGCTTCGTGCTGCTGCCTCTCGAGCTTGGCGACGTGAGCGTGGTGCCAGCGAACGGGGCGACGAATCCTTGCGCCGCCGCGTCATGCGTGGCGAGCGTGAGAAGAAGGGCGCTGAGGAGAACGAATCGAAGCATCAGGAAACCTCTTGAGTGATGGTGAGTATACAACGGTGACCATCATCCCTGACGCGGCCCTGGCCGGCTGTTCACTTCGGCACATGCCGGCGTGGCTTGTCACTCTCAGCGACGGGGCGGTCGCCGCGGCTCGGTGGGCTCATTCTCACTGAAATCGGGTCCGCCAATGACCCTCAGAGGGCGACGATCGGTTGCCGCGGTGCGATCATTGCGCCGGACGGTTGCGCGCACTTCGAATTCGCCGGGCGGTAAGTCGCGCAGCATGAACTGATAACTTCGGGGTGCGGACGCGCCGCTGAGCTCGATCGAGCTGCTGCGATAGTAATTCGGGCCGTCTATTTCCCAGACGAGCGCACGGTTCTTTTCGTCGCGCGTCACGAGCACTTTCAGTTGCGCGTTGCCCCGAAACATCGCGACGGCCGGTCTCAGTGTGATCGAAATCGCATCGTCTGCGTTCGTGTGTATCGATCCCGCCAGCACGCCGACTGCAATTGCGAAACCGACCTGGCATTTCATCGCGCTACGGTACCGCGATGGCCCGTAAGAAGAAATTACCCGAATGGGCGAGCCCAAAAGCGTTACCTTTTTCGGCCTGGGCTGCCGATAACGGGAGGACGTTAAATCGACCTGCCGACAACTTTGATGGTGCACCGATCCCTGGCCACGGTGCGGTCACTGCGCCGGACGGTGGCTCGCACTTCGAATTCGCCCGCCGGCAAATTTTGCACCAGGAAACGATAACTCCGTGGTGCGGAGGCGCCGTCGAGCTCCTGCGAGCTGCTGCGATAGTAGTCTGGTCCGTCGACTTCCCAGACGAGCACACGGTTCTTTGTGTCGCGCGTCACGAGCACCGTGACGTAGGCGCTGCCCGGAAACGTGGCGACGGTCGGTCTCACCGAGATCGCAAGCGCCTCGTCCGCGCTCGTGTGCATCGATCCCGCCAGCACTCCAGCCATGGCCAAAACGATAAGACGTGTCATCGCTCGTCCTCCCTGCCTGTTCGAAGAATCAAATTCGCGCAGGCATAAGGAGAAACGAACGACCGAGATCAAATGAACGGCACGGCTGCTCGCAGCTCACAAGTAGCGCACGCCAACGCCTGGCGCAACCGGGTCGGTTCCACTAGCGGACCACCGAAACGATCCAACCCACTAATGCACCACTCCCGGCGCCGACCCCGCCGAACATCGGGAGATAGGCACTGTGGGGTTCGCCGCCGCTCGCTCCTGGAATGACTGCCGCCTGAACGCCGAGGCCAACGCCCAATCCGATTAGGGCGCCAAAGATCACCGGATGACGACCGGCCCAACTGCGTCTCGGTGGCTGCTGCCGGCGGCTCGCCTCGAGAACATTTGCCGTCGAAGGCTGGATTGTGGATATGCGGATTGTCAGATCGCGATCACCGCCTTCGCGCTGGGTCTGGGCGAACCCTGCTGTCGGTGTGATGAATACCGAGATGAGCGCTGCCACAAGTACCTTGCGCATGTCGTCCTCCATGCCTTTCATGCGTGGAATCGCCCAGGAACGGCTCACTTTGCGGTTGACCTCGGACAGGGCTGGCTGAAGAATCGTACCTTCGCTCCTTCGCTCTCTTCGCTGACTTCGCAGTCAGCGCAGATGGCAAATGGCAGATGGCTAAGACCTCTGCCCTCTGCCATCATCCATCTGCCCTGACACGTTTCTTATCTCCTGACAGTTGCTGACCCCTCGAAACTCGTCGGCCCTCCGTTCGTGCTGCCGGCAGCCGGGCGGTAGCCGGATTTCAACTCTGCATGGCCGTGTCCCACATCTGCACAATCTGGCCCCCCGGCCGCCGAGGGACGCCGCAACCCGTCAGCGAAATAGTGCTCCATCAACGGCTTAACGCCACCCCCGCCGTTCCCTGCACGGTCTGTCATTTGCACTAAGGCTGCGGCTGGCATCGATAAACAACGGAGACATACCTCATGGAACCAGGCGCGAAGGTTCTCGTTGTGGATGATTACGAGCCGAATGCCAAGGGGATGCGCGATCTGCTGGTGGCTGCGGGCCACACGGTACGCGTCGCCAGCAACGGTGCCGATGCATTGCGATTCGCCTCGGACGAGCCGCCGGATCTGGTCGTGCTCGACGTGGTGATGCCCGGAATGTCGGGTGTGGATGTGTGTCGCGAATTGAAGACACGCAGCCTCACGCGGTTGACGCCTGTCGTGCTCGTCACCGGAAGCCAGGACCACGCGTTCCGTCTTGCCGGCCTCGATGCGGGCGCCGACGACTTCATCAACAAGCCACTCGACATACCGGAGTTTCGGACGCGAGTGAAATCGCTCCTCCGTCTGAAGCGTCTGACCGATGAGCTCGAATCAACCGAAGCGATCATGACGATGCTCGGACAGGTCGTGGAGGCACGCGACCCGTATACGGAAGGCCATTGCGAGCGGCTTGCGGATTACGCGACGGCACTCGGAGTGGCGCTGGGACTGTCCACCTTCGATCTCGACACGCTGAATCGTGGAGCCGCGCTGCACGACGTAGGAAAAATCGCCGTGCCGGATGGCGTGCTGTTGAAGCCCGGCCGTTTGGATGCCGACGAAATGGTGCTGATGAAACAACATCCGGTGATCGGCGACAATCTGTGCCGCACCGTGCGCTCACTGGAACGCGTGCGGCCGATCGTTCGCTGGCATCACGAGCGCGAGGATGGCCGCGGCTATCCCGATGGTCTCACGAGAGGCGAGATTCCGCTGCTTGCGCAAATCGTGGGGGTCGTCGATGTGTTCGATGCGCTCACGACGAATCGGCCGTACCGGAAGGCGATGACCACCGATGCCGCCTACGACATCATGCGCGCGGACGCGGCGTCTGGCTGGTGTCCGGAGAAGCTCGTCGCCAAATTCATCGACCTTCACCGCTGCAGAAAATCCGAGGTTTACTGCGCCATCCGAGCATAGGTGCTATCAGGGCTTGTCGGCAACGATGTCGATTCGACCCAGCACCTCGCGCTCTGTGGAGAGGTCCAGTTTGCCCGGGGGCATCTTGTTCAATTGCAGGATGTAGGCGATGACCGCAGCCGTGTCGTCCCTGCTTAGCGTCCCGGGAGCTTCGGCCGGCATGGCTTCGCGAATCCAGTCGAACATCACACCTACGGACTGACTGGTCCAGCCGGCCAGGAACATGCCGCCAACCAGCTTCGGTCCGGAATCGCCGCCATCGAGCTTGGGACCGTGGCAGCCGATGCACCTGGTATCGGCAACCTTTTCACCGCGGTAAGCCTGGGCTTCGCTATACACGCCGCTCCACACGGTCGGTGTCTGCGCGGCTGTTGCGTAGATCGCGCACAGGATCACAATCGCGGCGCTCGCGAATATCAGGGTTAGTTGCCGCACGCGGCACCGACCATCTGCAGCGACATGACATTCACGCGTATTTCCGCACCGAGCCGCACCATGTAGCCGGTCACGCGTACTTTGTGTCCGTTGTGCGGCTCCGGCTTGTAGCTGATGGCGTCGAGCAGGCGGAACGTGAACTCGCCGCGTTCCTGCCGTGCACCAGCGGCTGCGTCGGCGCTTGCTGCGGCTGTCGGCTCAGTTTTCTTCAATTCCTGGGCGTTGGTGAGCAGCCACGACCTCGTCGGGTCCTGGTGAAGACACCCCACCGAAGAAACGAACGTGTAATTCTCGAGTCCCTCCCCACCGCCGGCACCGGGAATCCACGTGATGTCGGCGGCCTCGGTGGTCAGCTCGGCGGACCCTGCAGGAAAGTTGTTCTTGTGCAGCACATACGTGGCCACATCGAGATATTCCTGGTCGGTCAAGGCGCCCGGCCGCCCCGACGGCATGTCTCGTTTCATCTTGTTGAAGAGCGCGCTCACCTTCGACTCGCCGAAATCCTGAACGAATCGAGAGCCGGTCAGAGGGGCGCCTCGTGCGCCGGCCGTGGGGTTTGCCGACCCGTCGAGATCGGGGAGATGGCATGTCACGCAGTTGGCTTCGTAGACTTGCTTCCCGCGTTCGGCCTGCGCCGCCGTGTAGACGGGATCGCGCACCGTCTTGCGCGATTTCGCGTCATTCTGATCCTGCGCGGGCAGATGCGCCGCCGCAACACAGACTACGGCCACCACACATGCGAGAAGGCGCTTAGACAAGGATGTCTTTCACGACTTCGCCATGCACGTCGGTGAGGCGGAAATCGCGACCCGCATACCTGTACGTCAATTTGGTGTGATCCATACCGAGCTGATTCAGCAGCGTCGCATGCAGGTCGTGTATGGACACCCGGTTCTGCTCCGCCTTGAAGCCGAACTCGTCGGTGCTGCCGTACGCGATGCCGCCTTTGAACCCGCCGCCGGCGACGAACATCGTGAAGCCGTACGGATTGTGATCGCGGCCCGATCCGCTCTCCGACACCGGCGTGCGTCCAAACTCTCCGCCCCACACGACGAGAGTTTCGTCGAGCAGGCCGCGGCGTTTCAAATCGCGAATCAGCGCGGCCGCCGCCTGGTCCATGTCGGGGCAGCGCTTGCGCAGGTTGTCGTTGACGTCGCGATGGTCGTCCCAGATCTGCCCACCCGGATAATCCATGTTGATGTAGCGCACGCCTGCTTCGACCAGCCGCCGCGCCAGCAGGCAGCCGTTGCCGAACGCGCCAGTGCCGTACTCCTCGCGAATGTGCTGTGGCTCTTTGCGGATGTCGAACAGCTCCAGTGCCTCGAACTGCATGCGGTAGGCCGACTCCATTGATTTGATGCGGCCTTCGAGGTACTGATCGTTGCCAAACGACTTTGCGTGGGTCTGGTTCAAATGGAGCAGCGCATCCATGTCGACGCGTTGCGCGTCTTTGTCGACAATCTGATTGCGCAGATTGGGAATAATCTTTTCGGGATCCGGATCCGCCACTGCGAATCCGACGCCCTGATACTCCGTCGGCAGGAAAGCCGACCGGTTTTGCGGGCCGCCTGCGCTGGCGTTGCCGAGCGCGACGAACGCGGGGATGTTCTCGTTTGCAGACCCAAGCCCGTACGTAATCCACGATCCCATCGACGGCCGCGTCGCCAGCACGCTGCCTGTATGGAACAAGGCGCGCCCTGGGGTGTGTGTGGGGTTGAACGTGTACATCGATCGAATGACGCACACGTCGTCTATGACACTCGCAAGCTGTGGCAGCAACTCGCTCACCTCGACACCGTTGCGCCCGTAGCGCTTGAATTCGAACGGCGACGGCAGCAGGCCGCCCGTCGTCCGTTCAGTGCGGAGGTCCACCGCGTTCGGCCGCTGGCCCGCGTACTTGAACAGCGCAGGCTTGGGGTCGAACATGTCGAGCTGCGAAGGCCCGCCGTTCATGTACAGCATGATGACGTGCTTGGCCTTTGGCGCCAGCAGCGGCTCCGGATAGTTTCCCAGGCCCGCCGCGTGAACCGTGCTCCTCGTCATGCTGGCAAACAGGCCGGCCAGCCCGACGACTCCGACGCCCCCGCCGAGCGATTCGATCATCTGCCGACGCGTCAACTTGAAACTCATGGAAGGAAAATCTCCTCGTTGGTCGCCAACAACACTTGCGCGTACCGCTGCAACGTGCCCTTGCGCAGATACTCCATCGCGGTCTTCATCTCGGACGCCGTTGGATCGCGCGCGAGAATGCGGCGGTACAACATGCCGATCTGTTCCGCCTCACCGGTCGCCGTCGTAGCGGTCTTGGCCGCCGCCTCGGCGAGCTTCTGGATGAACGCACTGTTCATCAGGAAAATCTGCTGCAGCGTCGTCGTGGTGACGTCGCGGTCCGGAGCGGTTTGCGTGGCTTCGGGAAAGTCGTACAACGCCAGCACCTGGGGCGGGCGGGCGCGGCTGATACGACCGTAGATCGCGCGCCGGTAAAAGTCGTCGTCATCCAGATCTCCCGAGAGGCCGCCCATCTGTTCGTCGAGCACGCCGGCGGACCGCACGAGCGTGTCGCGATACGCTTCTGCATCCAGCCGTCTGGGATTCTGGCGCCACAAGAGGGCGTTGGCTTCGTCCGCTTTCAATCCGTCTTCGCGCGGGTTGCTCGACTGCTGATAGACGGCCGACAGCATGATCTCTTTGTTGAGCCACTTCAGCGACCATCCATGCTCGATGAATCGCGCCGCGAGATCGTCGAGCAGCTGCGGGTGCGTCGGCTTGTCGCCCTGCGTGCCGAAATCGCTTGGCGTGGCAACGAGCGGGCGCCCGAAGTGCCAGCCCCATGCGCGGTTCACGATGACGCGCGCGGCAAGGCCTGGCGTATCGCTGAAGATTCGCTCGGCGAGTTCTAAACGACCGGACCCCTGCCTGAATCGCGTATCACCCTTGGCGAGCACTGCCGGAAATCCGCGAGGCACGATCTCGCCCGGCGCCGCGTAGTTGCCCGCCGCGAACACGGGCATGTCGCGGGCCTCGCCGGGCTTATACACAAGATAGGTGTACGACGAATCGGATGCGTCGATATATTGCGCCGCCTCGAACACGGCGTTCACATACGGCTCGGTCGAACCCTGCGGACCGCGGCCCCGCGCGGGCGCCGGCGGTTGAACGGCAGCGGCAGCGGGCGCAGGCTTATCGATCGCAGCCGGTTGGCCGGGAACTGGCTTCGCACCGGCAGCGGGCAGCGCGGCGGCAGCTGCAGGCGGCGGCCCGCCTCCTCGGCGCGGCGGATTCCAGAATTTATCGAGGCTCTGCAACAGCTGAGGGTACTTCTCGAGCAGCGCCGTCGCTTCCGCTTTGAACGCCGCCATCTCGGCTTGCCACTTCACCCGCTTCTCCGCACCGTTGGTGAACGTGGTGCCCTCGTTCCCGAGCAGATTGATCGAATAGGCCAGGTCGAACAATTGCCGCTGGAGCCACATGTAGCGCTGCTCGACTTTCTGGTCGACCGCAAACATTGGCCGTTCAGCGCGCAGCGTCGAGGCGAAGACGCCCATCAGCGCGGCGTAGTCTTTCTGGGTAATCGGATCGAACTTGTGATCGTGGCACCGCGCGCACGCGGCCGAAATCCCGAGCACGCCGCGCGAAACGGCATCGATGCGGTCGTCCCAGTCATCGGTCACGAGACCGCCGATCACCTCGCCCGACAACCGCCGGTCGGTGTGATAGACGGGCGCGGCGCCGACATACCCCAGCGCGCGCATGTCAGCACGCGTCGTGCCGGGCATCAGGTCGGCGGCGAGTTGGAGCTTGATGAAGCGATCGTACGGCATGCCGGCGTTCAGCGCCTCGATGATCCAGTCGCGGTAGCGCCATGCGAACGGATACGGCGGATTCGTTGCCTCCGATGTCGGGTTATCTTCGGCGTAACGCGCCACGTCCATCCAGCGGCGCGCCCATCGCTCGCCGTAATGCGGCGACGCGAGCAGGCGATCGATGAGTCTTTCGTAAGCGTTCGGCGATCCATCGTTCAGGAACGCCTGCACTTCTTCGAAAGTGGGTTTGTAGCCGAGCAGATCGACATAGGCACGCGTCACGAGCGTGCGACGATCGGCCTGCTGAGACGGCGCGAGTTTCTTCTCCTGCAGCTTCGCGAGAACGAAATTATCAATTTTGTTTTTAGGCCAGCCGTCCGCCCTCGCCGTTTTGGGCGCAGGAACGGCCGCCACCGGCTGAAAGGCCCACCATTTGCGCCCCTCTGCGAGCGACATGCCTTTGTATTGCGGTTCTGCGGAGGCAAGGGCAGAAACATTTGCGCGAGGATCGGCTGCGCCACGCGCAATCCACTGCTCGAAGTCGGCCAGTACCGCATCCGGAAGTTTGCCGCTGGGTGGCATCTGTGCCAGCGGATCGCTGTAACTCAGGGCTTTGAGCAATCGGCTTTCCGCCGGCTTGCCCGGCACGAGCGCTGGACCCGATGTGCCTCCCTTCAGCAGGCCTTCCTTACTATCAAGTACCAGGCTGCCTTTGGGTGCCGGCATCTTGGAGTTGTGGCAGCTGTAGCACTTCTGGACGAGGACCGGTCGAATCCTGGCCTCGAAAAACTCGATGTCCGGCGTTTGGGCGGAGATTGGCCTTATCGCGGAAACAAGCACGATCAGGCAGACGAAGCAGCATCGTTTCAGCATGGAATCTCCTCGAGCCCGTGGGAGGGAGTATTTTACCGCATGCGGTTGCGCCCTGACACCCCACCGAATAGGCTCTGGCGCCGCGCTCTATACATTCGTCGGATTCGAGGGGATGGTTTGAGGTGGCATAGGAACAGTTGGGCTGCCGTTGCTGCAGCGCGAATCCGAAGTTTCCGCCTTCGCGAAGCTACGGCGGACGCGCCGAAGCCTTGGCGGAGGCGGGCCGGGGCCGGACCGCGCTGCGGGGCCCGGAACGCCCGCTCGACGCGAGGTCCGTGACCTCGCTCGGTTCCCGCAGGCTTCTCGCGCGGTCAGGCGTTTCGTGTCGGCCGCCTCCACACGGCTTCGCGCTGCAGCAACGTCAACCCAACTGCCTTGCGGCTTCAACCACAAACGGCACTTGTGTTGACGGCGAAGCCAGCCGCGAGCACGGACGGGAACGATCGGGGCCAGGACCCGCCGCGCTGCGTCAACGCAAGTGCCGTTCGGCGGTTGGGTCCTGTGAAATCGCTTCGAGGGAGACACATGGCACGCTACGTTGGAGCATTGGACCAGGGCACAACAAGCACGCGATTCATGGTGTTCGATGCCGCGGGCGCAGAAGTGGCGCGTCGCCAGATCGAGCACGCGCAGATCATGCCGAAGCCCGGATGGGTGGAGCACGATCCGGTCGAGATCGCCGCGCGCACGAATGAAGTGATCGTTGGAGCACTTCGGGCGGCAAACCTTGATGGAAAGGATCTTGCCGCAATCGGAGTGACCAACCAGCGCGAGACTACCATCGCGTGGAATCCGAAAACAGGCCGCCCCTGGTACAACGCCATCGTGTGGCAGGACACGCGGACGGATCGGATCGTCAGCGCTCTCGAATCGAAACGGCAGTTGCTCTACGAACGCACGGGACTGCCGCCCGCCACGTACTTCTCGGCGACGAAGTTGCAGTGGATTCTGGAAAACGTGGACGGCGTCAGGGCAGCGGCCGAAAGAGGCGAGGCGGTTTTCGGCAATGTCGACACGTGGGTCATCTGGAATCTGACGGGCGGCGTTGATGGCGGCGTTCACGTCACCGACGTCACCAATGCGAGTCGCACGCTGCTCATGAATCTCCGCACGCTCGACTGGGACGATGAGCTGCTGACGCTCTTCGGGATCCCGCGCAGGATGCTGCCGGCAATCAGATCGTCGTCGGAACGGAAAGGCTACGGTGTGACGCGTCGATACGGGCCTGTCGGCGCCGAAGTGCCCGTCTGCGGCGACCTGGGCGATCAACAGGCCGCTACCGTAGGGCAGGTCTGTTTTTCCGTTGGCGAGGCCAAGAACACATATGGAACCGGCAACTTCATGCTTCTCAACACCGGTGAGACGCCCACGCCTTCCAAGACAGGCCTCCTGACGACGCTGTGCTACAAGCTCGGCGATGCGGCGCCGGTGTACGCGCTCGAAGGATCGGTTGCCGTCACCGGTTCGGCGGTGCAGTGGCTGCGCGACCAGCTCGGCATCATCGCGACGGCGGCCGAGGTGGAAACGTTAGCGAACACCGTCAAGGACAATGGCGGTGCTTACTTCGTTCCCGCGTTCTCGGGCCTCTTCGCGCCGTACTGGCGATCTGACGCCCGTGGCGCGATCGTCGGTCTGTCGCGGTTCAACACGAAGGGGCATCTGGCACGGGCAACGCTGGAGGCCATCTGCTTCCAGACGCGCGCGGTCCTCGATGCCATGACCATCGACTCGGGTGTGAAGCTGGCCGTCCTGAAAGTGGACGGCGGCGCAACGGCGAACGACACGCTGATGCAGCTCCAGGCCGATGTGCTGGGCGTGCCGGTCGTCCGGCCCGTCGTTGCCGAGACAACCGCGTTGGGCGCTGCGTATGCGGCCGGCCTGGCGGTCGGGTTCTGGAAGGACCTCGAGACGCTGCGCAAGAACTGGCGGGCGGACCGGCAGTGGGAGCCGGCCTGGGACTCGAGCCGCCGCGAGGAATCGTATCGCGGTTGGCAGAAGGCCGTGGAGCGCACCCTTAACTGGATTGACGTAGGGGAAGGGTGAGGAGTTCGTATTGCGCAGTGCGCTCGTTATAGGATGATCGGTGGGCCCCCCGGTATGGAACTGGTCGATCAAGCTCGTGACGCGGTGCATGCGCCGACATTCGGCGCGTCGCTTCGCGCAGCCCGCCTGAGTCGCAACATCTCACTCGACACCATTGCCGCGCATACGAAAATCAACCGCGCCTTCTTTCAGGATCTCGAGCGCAACGATTTGTCGAAGTGGCCCTCG
This sequence comes from Vicinamibacterales bacterium, assembly GCA_963782595.1. Lineage (GTDB taxonomy): Bacteria > Acidobacteriota > Vicinamibacteria > Vicinamibacterales > JAMQPK01 > JAMQPK01. Next base: position 1,015,266 of record CAWAKJ010000002.1, read on the forward strand.
GGCCAGTTTTATCGCGAGAACTACCTTCGCGCATACGCCGAAGCGATCGGCCTGAATCCGCGGGACGTGATCGACGGATTCCGCCGCGAGCTCGCCGCCGGTGGGGCGGCATCGACCCCCGAGCTTCCCCCCGCTAAACAGCGGCGTCTGACGCCAGTCACGATTCCCATGATCCTCGCCGTGACATTCTCCGTGTCTTATGCGCTGGCACGGTGGCAGGCGCCTGTCGCAGAGGTGCCGGAGGTGCGGACCACCGCAAGTTCTGCGGCTCCCACGAAGGTCGAGACTCCTCCGCAGCAGGAGCCGACGCCGCAGCCGCCGACTGCGACCGTGGTCGGACCGGTTGAACCCGGGCCGATCGAAGGCGAGCTGATCATCACATCGACGCCGATGGGCGCACAGGTGCTGGTCAACGGAATCGGTCGCGGGCGCACGCCGGTACGCGTGCAATATCTCCCGCCGGGTTCTTATGCCATCAGGTTTATTCACCCCGGACACCCGAGCGTCACTGAGCACGCTACCATCTCCTCTAACCGGCGAAGCGTGAAAGTGTCGGCGAATCTCGAACTAGCAGAGTAACGCGGACCTTCGCCTGAACTTCACCCGGCTGGCTGTTCCTTCCGATCGACCGAGCCGATATGTACTAACGCCCCCCATGCATATCGAATACAGGGAGTTGGATGATTCTCAATCGAACACGCACGGTGGGTACGAAGCTCAGGAGAGCGCGAGAGTGGCGTGGCATCTCGCTCGGTAAAATCGCTGATTCCACGAAGCTTTCGGTCGCCGTTCTCAAGGCGATGGAACGCGACGATATTTCTTATCTGCCGGGCGGCGTCGTCGGCCGCGGATTCGTGCGATCGTTTGCGGCCGCGGTGAAACTGGATCCCGAGGTCATGGTTGCGGAGTTCGTCGCACAGTTTCCTCGGCATTCTGTGAGCGACGGCTATCCGTCCGCAAACGTATTCGAAGCGCCTGTTCCTCCGGACGTCCCGATCAAGATCCATCGATCGAAAGGGTCCACGCTGCTGCGCATCGCAGCGGTTGGTCTTCTCCCGGCCGGCTTCGCTGTCTACTATGCGTTGGCCACGAGGAAGCCCTCGTCGTTGTGGAGCGCGATTCAACGCTGGGCTGTCTCGGCTCCGGCAACTCTCGGAGCGTATTCGCTCAGAGCCGAGGGGACGAACACGAGCGCTCAGGTGCAGCGTTCGGCCACAGATTCTCCTCCACTCGCCTCCGCGTGGTGCGGTTGCACCCAATCCGTCTCCAGCGAATGACACGTCGTCGGCCGTCGCACCCAAAAAGGAAAAAATTGACACGCGCAAAGTCGTCAACGAACCGCTGAAAGTCACGCTGTCGGTGACGTCACCAAGCTGGGTGATCGCATTGGTCGACGGCAAGAGGGCTGTCAACCGGCTGATGGCCGTTGGCGAAGAGGAGAGCTTCGAAGCGAAACGCGAGCTGGTTTTGACGGCGGGCAACAGCGGAGCCGTTGTGATGACTCTGAACGGGGCCACAGCCAAATCGCTCGGGCGTGCGGGACAGACCGTCAAGGTGCACGTCAATCACGCCAACTTCAGAAACTACCTTCGCCGCGGCAAATCCAGATAAGGCCCGCAAAGAGAGAGCGCGCGCGCCCTCATACACTCGTGCGACCGGCAATGTCCTCGTCCCAGAGCTCCGGATGTTCGCCGATGAAGCGCGTCATGAGCTCGATGCAATCCGCATCGCCGACCAGGGTCACGCTGACCCCATGGGCACGCAGCAGATCGATATTGCCGGGAAAATTCCGATTTTCACCGACCACGACACGCTTTACGCCAAACTGAAGCACGGTGCCGGTGCACATCATGCACGGGCTCAGTGTTGTGTACAGCGTCACAGTGTCGTATCTCGCCCGGCGGCCTGCTTGTCGAAAACAGTCCATCTCACCGTGCGCGATGGGATCGCCGCTTTGCACGCGCCGATTGTGGCCGCGGGCGATGATCGCTTCGTTCTCGACCATCACCGCGCCGATGGGCAGACCGCCTTCGTTGTACGACTTCAGCGCCTGCTCGTACGCCGCCCGCAGGAACGCTCTGTCGTGGCTCTCGTGACCGTTCATCGTTGGGAAAGCGCGCTCAGTCGGAAACCGGCTTCGTGGGGTCGACCCACAACCAGCAGATGGCACCCATGAGAAACAGCCCGCCCGTCAGATAGAGCGACGCGTTCGGATTCAGGAAACGCTGCGCGACAAACGCGATGAGAATCGGACTGAGGATTGCGCCGACCTGTCCAGACGTGTTCATCGCCCCGCTGAGCGCCCCCGCCCGGCGGCCTCCGATATCGAGACACGTTCCCCACGCCGCACCCAGCAGGAAGTTCGACGAAGCCCCCCCAAGTGCAATCAGCACGGCCCCGACGATTGGCGAATCCGTGAAGGTGGCGGCAATCGTAAAGAGACCCGCTGCGGCGAGCGCACCGCCACCGACGATGACCCGGCCGAGACGAAGACCGAGCCGTCTGGATGCCCTGTCGGTCGTGATGCCTCCCGTCAGATCGGCGACGACGCTCAGCGTCAGCGGCAGGCCCGACAGGACGGCGGCAGTGGCGACCGACAAACCGCGCGACGCGAGATAGGTCGGCAGCCAGGTGACGTAGAACGCATTCCCGAAGGTTTGCGTGAAGTACATCAGGCAGAGACACACCACGGTGCGGTTGGCCAGCAGTCTCTTCCACTGCGTCTTTTCCAGCGGGCGATCATCGCGGACGATTCCGTCTTCGATGAATGTGCGCTCGGCCTCGCTGACTGAAGGGTGCTCGGCCGGCGTATCACGAAACCATCGATACCAGGCGAGGGCCCAGATGAACCCGATCGATCCGAAGACGCCGAACAGCGTGCGCCAGTCCATGTACGCGAGCAGCGCGGTCGCGAGGAGCGGCGTGAGCCCGCCGGCGAGGTGCGCGCCCATGAAGAACGTGCCTTGCACCGTTCCGCGATCGCGGCGCGGGAACCAGCGCGAGAACGTGCGGGCCACGTTCGGCCACGCGCCGGCTTCTCCCGCACCGAACAGAAAGCGGATCGCCAGCAGCGACGAGTAGCTGGATGCGAAGCCGGTCAGCACCGTGAAGGCCGACCACCAGCAGACAATGCGCGTCAGGACTTTCCGTGTGCCGACTTTGTCTCCCCACCAGCCCGTGGGAATCTCGAACAGCGCGTACGACAGATAGAACGCGCTGAACACATAGCCCATCTGCGTGGCCGTGAGGTCGAGGTCTCGAGCAATGTAGGGCCGCGTCACGCCGATGGCGACGCGGTCGAAATATGTAATGGCTGCGAGCGCCACCGTCATGGCGAGCACCTTGCGGCGGACGCGTGTGTCGCCGGCGAGCACCTTCTGATGGACTTGCGTCTCGCTGGAAATCGCCGGTGTGGGTGGCATTGGCTACGGCAGAATATGGGCCTCTCGAGATCGCGTCAATGGTAGATTCTGGCTGACATGCCAGACGCAAAACCCACCGTGCTCGTGACCGATGCTGAATATCGCAAAGGCGAGGCCTGTTTCGTCGCCGCTTCCGGGCTGGAATGCCGGCGTGTGCCCGATGTCGAGAACGAGCTCGCGCGAGCGATACGCGAGAACCTGGCCAGGTACGTCATCGTGGGTGGGCGTCAATACATCGGCCCGCTCTACGATTCGCTTCCGGCCGGCGGCGTCATCGCGCGCTTCGGTGTCGGCCACGACGGTGTCGACAAAGTGCGGGCGACTGCGGCGCATTTGCTGTGCACCAACACGCCGGGTGTCCTGGATCAGTCTGTCGCGGAGCACGCGATGCTACTCATTGCCGCCGCGGCAAGAAGACTGACGCCGGCTCTGGCGAGCATGGCCAGTGGAGCGTGGAATTCGCCCGCAGGTCGCGACCTCTATGGAAAAAGGCTCGCGATCGTTGGATGCGGTGGAATCGGGCGCGCGGTGGCGCGCATCGCCGCGCTGGGCTATGGGATGCATGTCGTCGGCTGCACCAGACCGGATGCGCCGGCACCGCTGATGATGGACCATTTTCAGTTTCTCACGAACGATTTTGCGACGGCAGTGCGCGACGCCGATTTCGTCAGCCTGCACATACCTTCGAGGCCGGACACGATCCGATTCATCAATCGCGAGCGGCTCGCGCACCTGAACCATCGCACCTGGCTCGTCAACACCGCACGCGGGGCAGTGGTGGACGAAGCCGCGCTGTTCGAATCGCTTGCCGCGGGACGCATCGCAGGGGCCGCGCTCGACGTGTTTGCGCGCGAGCCCTATGTACCATCCGAAGGTAGCGGCGACCTGCGATCGCTCGCCAATGTCATATTGACTCCACACGTCGGCAGCAACACAGTCGAATCCAACCGGCGAATGGCCGAACGCGCGCTACAGAACATTCAGTTTGCGCAAGCAGGGGAATTCGAGCGGATGGATCTGCTGAACCGCGATGTGTTGAGCATCCTTACGCCCGACGCGTCGCGCTGAACTGGTGGAACGGCTGGAGATTGTCGAGGCGGTCTTCTGATTCGTCCATCTTCCAGTTGAACATTCGGCCCTCGATCCGGTCCTCGGTGAAATCGATGATCGAAAACCCGTTCTTCTCGAGCGGATTCAACCCGGCATCGAGCTCGATGCCCGTGGGCGTGCGCGGCGGTGTGCCGCGCCACGCCGACGGCCAGGCTTTGGGGCCGGTGCTGATCGGGCCGGTCAGCACGGAAACGACGGGATTCCGGCGGAAGTCGAGGCTGCCGTAACGCAGGATCCGGCCTTCTCCGAGTGCGTGAAGATCGCCGCTGAGAAAAAGCGGAATCCCGGGCATCGAAGAGGCGGCCTGCAGCAATCGGTTGTGCTGCAGGTTCCAGCCGGATTGCCAGAGATACTTCGGTTTGGCGGTCCCCAGTTGCCCATCGGCTTGCAGGAGGTCCGGGTACCACTCGCCCCACTTGCCGGCGCTCCAGCCCACCGGCGTTGACGGCAGATTGACGATGTGGCGGGTCTCGTGCGCGGTCATTCGTCTCATCAACCAAGCCTCGACGGTGTCAGGCACGAACCCGCCTGCCGGGCCGGTCAACGACATGTAGCGCCGGCAGTCGTACATCAGAATTTCCAGCAGCCTGCCGTAACGCAACGTCCCGAACGACTCCGACACGCCTGGTGAGCGATCGGTGGTTCCGCTCGACGGCAAGCCCTCGGGGCGGCCGGCATCGGGCAGGAATTCGGGGTAGTACATCCGCTGTGTCGCCCGCGCCAGCCGAAGCATGAAGTCGTCGGGCGGAAACGTCACCATCTGCTCGGTCGCCTCGTCGTTCTCGAAGTAGTCGTGATCGTCCTGCACGAAGAACATGGGCGTGGAGCGAAAATCGGTGCCGTAGAGATCGCAGATCTGCGGCGTGACGACGAGCTTGAGTTTGAGCTCGTTGTCGGTGCCGAAGACCGGTATGTCGCGTGTGAACTGGCCGACCAGCTTTTGCGCTTCGGGCGCGTTGCCGAGCATCACCGATCCCACCGGTGACCGCAGATCCCAGTAGACGTGATCGCCGATCGCAATCACGGCATTGGGGTTGTAAGACAGTCCCGTCAGCAGCAGTTTTCTCCGATGCGCGATCGACATCCAGTACGGACGATTCGTGTCGGGATTCCACGTCGCCGGGTGGCCGCCAGCACAGGTGAAGACGAGCAACCGAAAGTGCTTCGGTTGCGCGTCAGGGTGCGGAAAGGTCGTAATGCGCCAGGGATCGCAGAGCGGCCGGCGGGCGGCGTCTTCGAGGACCAGCTGATAGGTTTGCTCCGGTTGAAGTCCACGGAAATCGAACGAGTAGAACTGGCCATCAGTGTCGCGCGGCACGCCAATGGTTCTGAGGAGGCCCGCACGCAGCGACGGCGGTGCCGCCAACTGGCGATTGACGCTGGCTTTCAGCAGTATGCGATTGTGGCTGACCCCCGGAAGCAGATGTTGAACGTCGCCGGCGTTCCATTTCTGTTGCTGGGCGCGACCCGTGATCGCCAACGCCGCCGCTCCGGAAATCGTTGCGGCCAGCCACTCGCGGCGCGAAAGGGATGTGGACATCAATCAGCCTCGTTCTCAATTACATGAAGGCAGGATGAAGCACTTTCGTGTTCTGCGTTCACAGCCTCTTCATCTGATGTGTGAAGAATACTCCTCGTTGTGAAAACGGGTTTCTGCTTTTCGCTATTCTGCCTCGCCCTCATCCTCGGAGCGCCAGACGCGAGGGCACAGGAGACTGTGCCGGCGCGCCAGGATCCGTCGCGCAGGGTCGAAACGTTCGGCGACATCACGTTCAGCGGCCTGTTGCAAGGCTGGTATCTCAGCGGTAGCGGCGACTTCGACGATACGTTCAAGCTCCGTCGCACCGAGCTGAAGTTGACAGGCGTGGTTTCCCCCGAGGTCAAGTGGACGGTGATGGTGGACCCGGCAAAAGTGCTGTCGATGATCGGCGGCATTTCAGGACCACGGGAAGACAGCATCGTGACCAGCATGGTGCAGGATGCGTTCGTGACGCTGACCGTCCACAAGCGCCTGAAGCTGAATGCCGGGCAATTCAAGATCCCTTTGAGCCTCGAAGGGCTGCAGTCGTCGGCCAGCCTCGATACCGAGCGGGCGCTGTTCATCTCCGATCGCCGCCGCGGCGGTGCGTATGGAGACGTGCGCAACATCGGCGTGATGGCGCACGGCCCGCTCACCGAGCGGCTCGACTATCAGGTCGGCTTCTTCGACGGCAGCGGCGATGCGCCGGATGACGGCACCAATTACGATCAGAAAGCGATCGCGGGGCGCCTGGTTTACCGGCCCGGCGTCGTTCCCGGTTTGCAGGTTGGAACCTCGCGGGTGTGGGGGACCGGTGCTATCGATCCGCGTGGGCGTCGCGACCGTCTGGGAGCGGAGATGCTATACGCCAATGGTCCGCTGACGCTGAAAGCCGAGTACATGGCGGGCCAGGACGGCCTGCTCGAGCGCGAGGGGCACTACGCCCATTTCGGCTACAAACTCAACCCGAAGTGGGAAGCGACCCTGCGCTACGATGCGTGGGATCCGGACAGGCATCTCGAGACGACACCCGCCAGCGTAACCGAGCGCGACTACATCGCCGGATTCAACTACCTCGTCGACGGCCGCCACACGAAGATGCAGTTCAACTGCGTGCGCAAGACGTTCAAGGACCAGATTGTCGACTCTTACTATCTCGGAGCGACGCGTCTGCAGTTCGTCTGGTGATTCCGGGTACGTAGGGCGGGTCTTTAATAAGTAGGGCGGGTCTTGAACGGCAAGACCCGCCCTACAAGATCTCTGCAAGGTCACTGCGGGATCACGAATGTTCCCACGCCCCGGCCCACGTCGTTTGCGTCACTCGCCTTCACCATAAAGGTGTACTTACCTTCAAACCAGTTGAATCCCGGATGAGTGGGATGCACGTAGAAGGCATACACACCATCGCCGGCATCTTGAAAGAGGGAGTCGGTAAACGGGCCGCAGCCGACGAGATCTCCAGGCGGCGATGAGCCGCCGACGACGTCATTACAGGGTCCATAGCCTGGGGCTGCCGCAGGCGTGAACTTCTTTTCGAAAGTGAAGGCCGATGCCGGAAGGTTCAAGACGGGCTCGCCGTTGCGCGTGACGAACAGCATGACGGCAACTGGATTGTGATTAGTCGCAGCGGCCGCGGCGGTCGTGTGACCGGAGCCGCCGCATTGACCTACCAGGCCCGTGCACACCGTCTCGTTGGTGATGACGGCGACCTGCATTCCGTCGACCTTCCTGTTGACTCGCCTGACGAGTGTTTCGACTGTCCCGATGGCATTGAGAATCGCCTCGTGTGTCGGGGCTTGTGCCTCGGCCAAACCGGCCGTTGCGCCCAACACTGCTAACACGAACACCGCAAGCCGCCGTTTACTCATAGCTGCCTCGCTTGTGAAGCCCGCATTGGCGAACGTCACCGCCCGGCGGGGGACGGGGTAGGTGCCGTTGGAGGAATCCCAGTGTCCGCGCAGCGGCGGATTATACAGGGGAGTGAAAGGGGGATCGGAATACGGGACACCGGCAGCGCGGGCGGCCTGTGCGAGGCCGCCCGCGTGTAGCGATGTCTAGGGTGTGATCCTGTTGTTCGCCGAACTTGCTGTACTGACAGCGGGGTTACGGTTCCACGTCAGCCGTGCGCGCATTTGTGTCGTCGCCGGTCCGGTGACCACCCAACCATAGGTTCCGATTAAGTTCGCGGGGACGGACTCGGCAACCGGCTCCCACGTCACGCCCGCATCCCGGCTCACTTCGATCTTCACAGTCTCGGTGCTGCCGAGATTCGTCAGCCAGAGGAATGTCGCCCTCCGGCCGATTCTCAAGGTCACCGATCGCGCTGGATATAACAGCGCCAGGCTTGGGTTGGCGATCGCCAGGTTGCTGCGGCTTGTCCCCTGAACCGTGAGATTCGTGGGCCGCACGCGGAACCGGACGCTCCTCGAGGTGGGGCCGACCACCGTCCAGTCGAACCTGCCGGTCGTCGCGGTTGCCTGCGGAACGTTCGACGCAATCACTTCCCAAGGCCCGGTTGTGCTGTTCCGGCTTATCGCGATCTCGAACGTCACAGGGAACGTCGCCGTGCCGACGTTGTGAGTCCACGTAAGCGCCGCGACTGTGCCAATCACCATGGAACCGCCGCTCGGGTTGTTTACGGTTACAGATGGCGATCCGCTGACGACGCTGAACGTCGCGTCCGAGTCGTCTGTGCTGCTCTGTCCTGCGGTGTCGGTTGCGATCACGCGGAGACGACCCAGTGTCGTGATGATCGGCGTCGCCCACATGCATTGCCGCATCGCGGCGCCAAGGTTCGTGCAGCCGGGCACTGCCAAGAACGTTCCGTTGTTCGTAGAGTACTGCACGCTGAATGTACCCAGAGCTGCTGCTCCCGGGGTCGCATTCCACTGGATCATGAATGGGGATCCTGTGAAGAGCCTTTCACCCCCGTTCGGCGAGAGGATCTGGACCGTCGGGCCAACCCCGGCGGCAGCCACATTCAGGACGAACGTGTCGAACGTGCTTACCAGGCCATCGCTGACGGCGATGGTGATCGTGGCGGTTCCGCTTTGATTCGCCGCCGGGGTGATCGCCACGGTGCGGGCAGTTCCGCTACCACCAAAGACGAAGCTGGTGTTCGGTACCAGGGTCTGGTTGTCCGAACTCCCAGAGACAGTCAATGTGGCCGCAGCCGTTTCCACATCCCCGACCGTGAAACCAATCGCGCCGGTCGCCACGCCTTCGTTCGTGCTCTGATTGCCGATGTCGCTGATGGTCGGCAGGTCATTGACACTCGTCACAGTAATTGTCCCTGATACCGTGCCGCCTCCCAGCCCGGCATCGACGGCCGACGTCGACGCCTGTACGGTGAAGCTGCCATTCGTCGTGCTGTTCAGCGCCGGAGTGAACTTCAATCCGGCATTGGCCTCAGCGAATGTCAGGAACGTGCCGTTGGTGACCGCCGTCGTACCGTTGTTCCTGTACAAACTGCCGTTGGTGATGCCGGTGATCTTGAAATGCGTCACGTCGGCGCTATCTGCGACGTTGCGCGAGATCACGAGGCCACTCGTGGTCTGCGTGTCTTCATTCGTGGCCGCGTTGGTCACCGACGGAGTGTCGGCGACGGTCGTCACGGTGAGCGTGAACGTGTCACTGGTGCCCGTGGTGCTGTCATTCACCGTCACGGTGATCGTAGCGCTCCCGCTTTGATTGGCCGCCGGGGTGATCGTGACCGTCCGGTTGGCGCCGCTGCCGCCCGGGAGGATGTTGGCGTTCGGGACCAGGGTCTGGTTGTCTGAGCTGCCGGTGACTGTCAATGCGCCGGCCGCCGTCTCTGTATCCCCGACGGTGAACGCAATTGCACCGGTCGCTGTCTCTTCGGTCGTGCTCTGGTTCGTCACGTCGCTGATCGTCGGCGGGTCGTTGACCGCCGTCCCCGTCATTGTCTTGCTGCCAATCAGCGCCGGAGCTATGCCATCACTCACGCTGGTCGCAATCGTGAAGCCACCATTGAAGTTGGTCGCCGGCGTGAAGGTCAGCCCCGCCAATAACGTGTTGACATTGGCGAGTGCACCGCTTGCGGTCCAGACGCCGGCCGCGAAGGTGGACGTAACCGGGCCGGACGTGCCGGTGTTCAAGCTGCCGGCTGCCGGGTTCGAGAGCGTCAAGGTCGCGGTGACGTTGGGGCTATCCCCGTCGGCCACCACGATGTCGGCCAGATTGAGCGCGGTATCTTCCGTGTAGGTCTCCGCCGCGCTCAAGTTGGTGGCCGTCGGCGCATCATTCACCGCCGTCCCGGTCATCGTCTTGTTGCCCGTCACCGCCGGGGCCACGCCGTCGCTCACGCTGGTCGCAATTGTGAAGCTGGCGGTGAAGTTTGCGGCCGGCGTAAAGGTCAGACCCGCCAGCAACGTGTTGACATCCACCATGCCACCGCTCGCGATCCAGACACCCGTGCCTGTGTACGTGGAGGTGACTGCCCCCGACGCGCCGGTGTTCAAGCTGCCCGCCGCCGCGTTGGACAACGTCAAAGTCGCGGTGACATTCGCGCTGTCCACGTCGGCGATCACGATGTCGGTCAGGTTGAGCGCTACGTTCTCGCTGTAGGTTTCCGCCGCGCTCAAGTTGGTGGCCGTCGGCGGATCGTTGACCGCCGTCCCCGTTATCGTCTTGCCGCCGGTCACCGCCGGGGCTGCGCCGTCGCTCACGCTGGTGGCGATCGTGAACCCACTAGTGAAGTTGGTTGCCGGCGTGAAGGTTAACCCCGCCAGCAACGTATTGACGTTGGCGAGCGCACCGCTCGCGGTCCAGACGCCTGCTGAGAATGTGGAGGTGACCGCGCCCGACGTGCCGGTATTTAAGCTGCCGGCTGCCATGGTCGAGAGCGTCAAGGTCGCTGTAACATTCGCGCTATCCACGTCGGTCACGACGATATCGATCAGATTGAGCGCGGTCTCCTCCGTGTAAGTCTCCGCCGCACTCAGATTGGTGGCCGTCGGCGCATCGTTCACCGCCGTTCCCGTCATCGTCTTGCTGCCGGTCAGCGCCGGGGCTGTGCCATCACTCACGCTGGTCGCGATCGTGAAGCCACTATTGAAGTTGGTCGCCGGCGTGAAGGTGAGGCCAGCCATGAGGCTATTGACGTTGGCGAGCGCACCGCTCGCGGTCCAGACGCCGGCCGCGAAGGTGGACGTAACCGTGCCCGATGTGCCGGTGTTCAAGCTGCCGGCTGCCGGGTTGGAGAGCGTCAAGGTCGCGGTGACGTTGGGGCTGTCCCCGTCCGTGACCACGATGTCGGTCAGATTGAGCGCGGTATCTTCCGTGTAGGTATCCGCCGCACTCAGATTAGTCGCCGTCGGCGGATCGTTGACCGCCGTTCCCGTCATCGTCTTGCTGCCGGTCACTGCCGGGGCCGTGCCATCGCTCACGCTTGTTGCGATCGTGAAGCCACTAGTGAAGTTGGTCGCCGGCGTGAAGGTGAGGCCTGCCAGGAGCGCATTGATATTGGCGAGGACGCCGCTCGCGGTCCAAACGCCGGCCGCGAAGGTGGACGTAACTGCACCCGATGTGCCGGTGTTCAAGCTGCCCGCCGCTACGTCGGAGAGTGTCAGGGTCGCGATGACATTCGGGCTGTCCGGGTCGGTGATCACGATGTCGCTCAGGTTGAGCGCCACGTTCTCGGTGTAGGTCTCCGCCGCGCTCAGATTGGTGGCTGTTGGCGCATCGTTCACTGCCGTACCGGTCATCGTCTTGCTGCCGGTCACCGCCGGGGCGACGCCGTCACTCACGCTGGTCGCAATCGTGAAGCCACCATTGAAGTTGGTCACCGGCGTGAAAGTCAGCCCCGCTAACAACGTGTTGACATTGGCGAGCGCACCGCTCGCGGTCCAGACACCCGCTGCGAAGGTGGACGTAACCGGGCCCGACGTGCCGGTGTTCAAGCTGCCGGCCGCCGGGTTCGAGAGCGTCAAGGTCGCGGTGACGTTGGGGCTATCCCCGTCGGCCACCACGATGTCGGTCAGATTGAGTGCGGTATCTTCCGTGTAGGTCTCCGCCGCACTCGGATTGGTGGCCGTCGGCGCATCGTTCACCGCCGTCCCTGTCATCGTCTTACTGCCAGTCACTGCCGGGGCTACGCCATCGCTCACGCTGGTCGCAATCGTAAAGCCACTAGTAGAGTTTGCGGCCGGCGTAAAGGTGAGGCCTGCCAGGAGGCTATTGACGTTGGCGAGCGCACCGCTCGCCGTCCAGACACCCGCTGCGAAAGTGGACGTGACCGGGCCCGACGTGCCGTTGTTCAAGCTGCCGGCTGCCGGGTTCGAGAGCGTCAAGGTCGCGGTGACGTTGGGGCTATCCCCGTCGGTCACCACGATGTCAGTCAGATTGAGCGCGTTATCTTCCGTGTAGGTTTCCGCCGCACTCAGATTGGTGGCCGTTGGCGCATCGTTCACCGCCGTCCCGGTCATCGTCTTGCTGCCGGTCACCGCCGGGGCGACGCCATCGCTGACGCTGATCCCAATCGTAAAGCTACTGGAGAAGTTGGACGCCGGGGTGAAGGTCAGTCCGGCGAGCAAACTGTTGACGTTCGCCACTGCGCCACTCGCGGTCCAGACGCCGGTGCCCGCGTTAAAGGTCGAGGTGACCGTCCCGGCAGTCGCCGTGTTCAAGCTGCCGGCGGCCAGGGCAGACAGCGTCAAGGTCGCGGTGACGTTGGGGCTGTCCAGGTCCGTCACGACGATGTCGATCAGGTTGAGCGGCGTGTCCTCTGTGTAGGTCTCCGCCGCGCTCAGATTGCTCGCCGTCGGGGCGTCGTTCACCGCCGTCGCCGTTATGGTCTTACTGCCGGTCACCGCCGACGTGCCGTCACTCACGCTGGTCGCGATCGTGAAGGGACTGCTGAAGTTGGATGCCGGGTTGAAACTCACACCCGCCAGCGCCAGGTTGACGTCGGTCACCAGGCCGCTCGCGCTCCATACGCCGGTGCTTGCATTGAAGGTTGAGGTGACCGTGCCCGTCGTGGCGGTGGTCAGACTGCCGGCCGACAGGTTTGACAGTGTCAAGGTCGCCGTCACGGTCGTGCTGTCCGGGTCGGTCACGACGATATTGATCAGGTTGAGCGCCGTGTCCTCGGTGTAGGTTTCCGCCGCACTGAGATTGGTGGCCGTCGGTGCGTTGTTCACCGCCGTGCCGGTCATCGTCTTGCTGCCGGTCACCGCCGACGTGCCGTCACTCACGCTGGTCGCGATCGTGAAACTACTGGTGAAATTGGCTGCCGGGTTGAAGCTCACCCCGGCGAGCAGCGTATTGACGTTGGCCAGCGAGCCGCTCGCGCTCCACACGCCGGTGCTCGCATTGAAGGTTGACGTGACCGCACCCGACGTGCCGGTGGTCAAGCTGCCGGCTGTCAGGTTCGAGAGTGTCAAGGTCGCGGTGACATTCGAGCTGTCGACGTCGGTCACCACGATGTTGATCAGATTAAGGGCCGTGTCTTCGGTGTAGGTTTCTGGCGCACTGAGATTGGTGGCTGTCGGCGCATCGTTCACCGCTGTGCCGCTCATCGTCTTGCTGCCCGTCACGGCCGGGGCCACGCCATCGCTCACGCTGGTCGCGATCGTGAAGTTACTACTGAAGTTGGTCGCCGGCGTGAAGGTCAGCCCGGCTAGCAATGTGTTGACGCTGGCGAGGGCGCCGCTCGCGGTCCACACACCCGTGCCCGCGGTGTAGGTAGAGGTGACCGTACCCGACGTGGCTGTGTTCAAGCTACCTGCCGCCGCGTTGGACAACGTCAAGGTCGCGGTGACATTCGGGCTGTCCACGTCGGTCACGACGATATCGATCAGATTGAGCGCTGTCTCCTCGGTATAGGTCTCCGCCGCGCTCAGATTCGTGGCCGTTGGCGCATCGTTCACCGCCGTGCCAGTCATCGTCTTACTGCCGGTCACCGCCGGGGCCACGCCGTCACTCACGCTGGTCGCGATGGTGAAGCCACTATTGAAGTTGGTCGCCGGCGTAAAGGTCAGCCCTGCCAGCAATGTGTTGACGCTGGCGAGGGCGCCGCTCACGGTCCACACACCCGTCGCCGCAGTGTAGGTCGAGGTGACCGCACCCGACGTGGCTGTGTTCAAGCTACCTGCCGCCGCGTTGGACAACGTCAAAGTCGCAGTGACGTTCGGGCTGTCCGCGTCGGTCACCACGATGTTGATCAGGTTGAGCGGGGCATCTTCCGTGTAGGTCTCCGCCGCACTCAGATTGGTGGCCGTCGGCGGGTTGTTCGGTGCTCCGGCCGTTGTGAACGACCAAGTCGGTCCGTTCACCGTCTGCACACCATCGCTAACGGCTGCGTACCACTCGGTACTGGGTGTTCGCCGCGCGGCCGGACCAGGAAGTCGTCGTGTTTGTCCCGGACGCCACATTGTTGTTCGTCGCGATTGCGGCGAACGGCGTCATGTTGTAATCGAGCACGAACTGGCTGTCGCCGTCCGTCTCGAACTGTCCGGCTCCTCCAAGGCGCGTAGGCGAGTACGTGTATACGTAGATCTTGTTCTCGCTCGGTTTGAACGTCATGTACCGCAGCCAGCCGTCACCTCCCAATTGCCGGCTCTGGTAGTCGGACAGGAGCTGATGCACCGGCCGACCACACGAATTCAAATCGGTTTTCCTCGCCTCGCCGGGATAGTGTCCATTCAACACCATGAACACATTGCAGTTGTTGACGATCAAATTGTTCCAGACGTTCGCTGCGGAGGTTCCATCAGTCGTGCGGTTCAGGATCGGGCCTCGTTCGGCGTTGGTATTGAGGAACAGGTGCGTTGCGATGATCGCGCGCCGGTTCGGGTACGCGGCCAGCACCCGGTTCGCCCAGGCCACTGCATATCCCGGCATGTCGTACTCAAGATGGATGACGACGAAATCCATCCCGCCGGCTGTGAACAGCGAGAAGTTGTTCTTGTTCTGTCGGTTGATGGGATCGGTGAAGCCGAAAAGGTTTTGACCGAGATACCCGCCGTACCAGGGATTGCCCTGCATACGCGACAGCGGGAAGTACTGATCATAGAATGTGGCCACGCCCGCCGAGCTCATATCGTGGTTGCCCGGAGCGATACCATACGGGACTTTGGGCACCGCGTTATCCAACACGTCCATGCTCGCGTCCGCGTTCTGCCACTCCACTTCCTGAGCGTCGATGTGCTCGACGATATCGCCGAGGTGGGAGACGAACACGGTATTCAATGTTGATCGGCTGCTGACGATCCAGTTTGTCTGTGCGGTGAAGGTCGGCGCGTTGGCCGGATTGTCCACGTAGTGCTGGGTATCTGGCAGTGCGACGATCGTGAAATCGGGCGCCGGGGTCGCGGATGTGGACCGGCCGAAGAAGGTGACGTCCACCGCAGTGAGATCAGGATCGGACACGTTGACGCTCAGCGTCGGCGACGTGGTCTGGCCCGTTGCGCCATTTGCAGGAGAGTTCAGGAGCGGCTGGTTCGGCGCCCGATTGACCACGAGGTCGAACGGCGCTCCAGTTGTCCGCGTCCAGCCGGTACCGGTAATGGTGCCATTCACCGGGTTTGGCGTCGAGTCGTTGACGGTTGTCCCCGTGGCTTCGTTGAGACCCCAGCGCGCGACGAGATCCGGCGCGCTCGTGATCTGCTGGTTGATGTTCGCCTGAATCTCGCCAAGCGACAACGCGCGATTCCAAATTCGGGCTTCGTCGATTACGCCGGCAAAGAAACCGCCGGCCGGAGCTACGCCCGACTGAAGGGACTGCAGGGCAGAGCCGATAGCCGCATGCTGGATGCTGTCAAATCTCGGTATGGCCCCTCCCTCGCTCTGCTCCTTCTCGAGCACTCCATCGAGGTACAGCCGCCAGGTAGTTCCGTCGTAGGTTGCTGCGGCGTGATGCCAGGCCGTCGAACTGACCAGAATCGGCGTCACCCCGGAGACCGGATGGTTTACACCAGGGGTAGGCGTGCCATTGGTGTCCTCGAAGTCGGCTATGAGGACACCAGTCAGACTGTTGATTCCAAGGAAATAGTTCATGTCGACGTTCGAATTGTCGGACTGAGCTCTTCCCTTTGTGAGCAGGGGAATCCCGAGACCTGTCGTCGTCGCATCGTTGAAGCCCCCGGATCCGGTGCCTGTTCCCACACCAGTGCCCGTGCGCTTGAACCACGCCTCGAGCGTAAACGTCGAAACGCCGAGCCCCGGTGCTGCACCGAACGTGACATACGCATTCGTCCCGGCGAAGTCGATCGCGTTGTTCGGTTCCACGGGATTGACCGTCACGATGAGGTCATCGAAGCCGCTCAACTCGCTGTCATTCGCCGTCAACCGCAAGGTGTAGGTGCCAAGTGCTGAGAACGTGGCGGTCGTGGCGGCCGTCGTGGCGTCGGCGAATGTGACTGTTCCGGTAGTGGGGCTCAGGTTGCTCCATGTGGTAGTGACGTCGGGACCCGGAAAACCGTCGTCCGCGATAGATGCCGAAAGAGTCACTGGGCCCGGCATCGTGGTGGACTGATCCGCTCCCGCATTGACAACCGGCGGCAGGTTACCTGATGCAGACGTCACCGTGATGCGGACCGTATCGCTGCGCACGAACTGGCCGTCGTTAGCGGTCAGCTGCAGCTCGTACACACCTTGCACGGGAAAGCCGATGGACGTCGCCGGCGAGCTCGGGCTACCGAAGGTTGCCACTGCCGTTCCAGGGCCGCTCAACTGGCTCCACGTCGCTGTGACGAAGCCGTCGTCAGTGACGCTGCCGTTCAGTGCCGCCGCTCCGGATGCGACTGTTTGATCCGCTCCCGCGTTCACTATTGGTGGGTCATTGCCTGGCGTGCCGTGTACCGTGCCTGTGCCCAAATCGGTGAATGTCTGTCCGGGGATCGGAAAGAACTGCCAGTCGTAACTGTTTTCGTGCAACGTGAACTTCATGATGCCGTGGGTCGCACTATTCCGGACCACGCTCGCTGCATGAAGGTTGGGGAACGCTCCGCTTAAGGGTATGCCTCCCGTTCCGATCACGAACGACCGGATGCCGAATGCCGGATCGAGTGCACCGGACGCGTCGATGGGATCCAGCCGCTCGTAGTTGTGCCAGTGGCCGCCGAGCCAGATGTCCACGCCGTAGTCGTACAGCACCTGCCACAGCGGTTGAATGAACGCGTGCGTCGCGGCGCTGCTGCTCGAACTATAAAGTGGCCTGTGCCACATCGCGATGATGTTGTTCGTAGGACTCGCTGCCAGGTCCGCTTTCAGCCACTGCTCCTGCGCAGAACCCGCGGCGCATCCGTTGTTGTTCCAGAGCCCTGATCCGCACTCGCTGTTGAGGACCACGATGTGCCAGTTCCCGAGGTTGTAGCTGTAGTAGCCTCCGGCGCGATCGCCCGCCGGTCCGTTCTGAACGCCGACGCCGTTGAAGTAGTCGTAGTAGGGTGTCGCGTTCGGCGTGTTGTAGTCATGATTCCCTGTGACCGGCCGCGTTCGTGCCTTGTGGCGCCCCCAGAGTGGGTTATAGCAATTCGCAAACTGTGCCGCGGTACCGTCCTCGTACGCGGTGTCACCAAGCGTAAAGACGGTGCCGGGCAGGCTGTCCAGGAGCGTCGCAGTCGCCTGTGGGGCAGAGATGTTGACGGCCGGGTTGGTGACGCAATCGGGCGCGATGTCCCCAGCGCCGACGAGCTCGGCACCGACGCTGACCGTCATCTCATCAGAAGCCGACTTCGCGCCGTCGTCCGCGGTCAACCGCAGGACGTACACGCCAACGTGTGTGAAGGTCGCTGTGGTGCTCGCGGAAGCCGCGTTCGCAAACGCCACCGTGCCGGGTCCGCTGACCTTTGTCCAAAGGACGCCGAACGGCCCGTCATCTGTGGCGGCTCCGCTTAACGTCGCGAACTCCGAAAGCGAGATCCTGCGGTCTGGTCCCGCGGTCACAATCGGTGTCTGGTTCAGTGATGCGAGCGGCGTCGCCGTCGCTTCGTTCGACGGACCCGACACGTTTCCGAACGCGTCGACAGCGGTCACGACGTAGAAGTAGGGCGTGCCATTCGTGAGGCCGAGGTCGAGATAAGTGGCCGATGTCACGAGCGTCGAGCCGTTCACGGGCGTGCCCGCGAGGGACACAGGGCTCGACGTGCTGCGATACACGTTGTACCCGGCGAGATCCGACTCACTATTGGCCGTCCAGTTCAACGAAACACGCGCATTGTTCGGCTGTGCGGTGAGTCCCTGTGGCGCTGACGGTACGGCCGCATAGATTGGGAACGGGTAGCCTGCCGTCCATGTTGGCGGCGATGCGGACCCGCTGCCGTTGATGGACCTCGCGGTACTGACGACGGTTGTTCCCGATGCTTCGTTTAATGCCCAGCGTCCGATGAGTCCAGTAGCCGAAACGATTTCCTCAAACCTGTTGTCTCGAATCTGCTCGAGACTTCGCGCATGGTCCCAGATGCGGACTTCGTCGAGAATTCCGGCGAAGAATCCTGACGCAGCCGGATTTGTGCCCGACTGGAATGCAGTCCCGATTGCCGCGTGCTGAATGCTGTCAAAACGTGGCGTGGTGCCGCCAGCCGACGTTGTGCTCTCGAGTGCACCGTCCAGATAGATACGCCAATTGGTCCCGTCGTAGGTTGCAGCCGCATGGTGCCACGCGGTCGTACTGATCGGAATCGGCGTCACACCGGATGCGGGGTGGTTTACACCCCCGGGGGTATCCTCGAAGTCGGTCACGAGGACGCCGGTTACATCGTTGATTCCCAGGAAATAGTTCATGTCCTGGTTCGAGCCATCCGCTTGAGCCCTGCCCTTGGTGATGAGCGGGATTGCGAGAGCGTTGTTTCCAGTCGCGGTGCCATCGAAGCCCAACGCTCCAGGTACTGGTTCCAGTACCGTGCCCCGTTCGTTTGAACCAGGTTTCGAGCGTGAAGGTTTGAACTCCGAGTCCACCCAGGCCCGCGACCTCACCGAAGCTCACATATTGGTTGGCGCCGTTGAACTCCATTCCCGCGCCCGCCGCCACATGCGGCGTCGCGGCAACGCTCAACGACGCCGTTGACTGATTCGAGGATGTGTCTATCGCTCTGGCGGCGTAGGTGTACGGCGTGCCGTTGACGACGGTCGTGTCGGTGAAGATCGGGCTGGCGAGCAGCGAGACATTTAGCGGAGTGCCAGACCCGTTTCGGTAGACGTTGTAGCCAGCCACGTCCAGTTCGGCGTTCTCGGGCCACGCAATGGTCACACGTCCGTTGCCGCTATCCGCAGTTAGGGTCTGTGGCGCCCCTGGTGTCCCCGGAATATCACGCACGACCCACAGCGGCAATCCGCCGGTGGCGCCGGCCAGCGTCCCATTGGGACGGCCGGTCAAGGAGTTCACCGCGGTCGTTCCCGCGCCATCATTCAAGGCCCAACGGCCAATCAGGCCTGGCGCAAAGAGCAGGGGCTGGTTCATCGTTGCGCCGATGTCGGCGCCCGCACGCGCTACGTTCCAGATACGAACTTCGTCGATGGTACCGCTGAAGAACCCTGCGGCAGCGCCGGTGGATGTGAGCGAGGTTCCGACCGCGGCGTGCTGGATACTCGTGAACTCTGGTATCGGTGCGCCCGCAAGCGCCAACGTGTGGTCAAGCGCACCGTCAAGATAGAGACGCCACGTCGAACCGTCGTATGTAACGGCCGCGTGATGCCAAACTCCGGTGGTAATGGTCGCATTCCCCGTAACCGGGTGGTTTCCGCCGCCGGCATTGTTCTCGAAGTCAGCGGCCAGCTTTCCGCCACTGATTCCGAGGAAGTAATTCATATTCAGGTTCGCGGGCGTTTCGGCCTGCGCTCCTCCTTTTGTCAGAAGAGGAATCGCTGCCGCCAGTCCACCGTTGCCGGTACCGGTTGCCACGCCGCCGCCGGTCCAGTTGAACCACAACTCCAGAGTGAAGTTCCTTGCATTCAAGCTTGGAGCAGCACCAAATGTAATCCGGTCGTCGACCCCGTCGAAGATGAGCGCATTGCGGACCGTGGCTCCCTGGCCGCTGGGATGCCCACCTGACATCAGCGCAAGGAACGCCAGAACAAGGACGGCCACGCACGCGCGAGTCACACGCCTGGATTTCGCGCAGTCAAATTGCGTCATCGAGTACGTCCTTTACTGTTCGAGTGCGAAGGCCGGTTAGGGCAAATGATGGAATTGGCCCGGACTATTCCGAAGGTTTTGCGCGAAGTCTAGGGGGTTGGTGCGATGGCGCGCATGGCGTGCATGACGCGCATCGCGTGCATGGCGTGCGTCGCGTGCATGACGCGCATCGCGTGCGTCGCGCCTATCGCGCGCGTATGACGGACCGTTTGTGAAAGAAGGACCGAGTTAGAGGAGACCGAGCTTTCTTACGTATCGGCGTGCTTCGCGCAGCGCGATTCGGAACACAGGTTTCCGTCCGCGGCCGATTCGAGTCGCCCGCAGGTATCCGCTGCAAATTTCCTTGCGGATGAACGTGGTGCTCATCCCGATCAGCACGGCCAGCTCCCTGGTCGTCAGGGGAGGGCCAGTCTTCTGAGCGAGATCGGTCAGTCTGTGGCCTCGGCGGTGGCGCTTCATGGTGCTCTTCGTGCGGAGTGCAGGACCGTTGCCGCGCAACGAGTCGAGATTCCCCTGTATTTCTCGCATTCTGCGAATCCAAGAAACCGGAGAATCTGCCTTTGAGCAGACTAAGGGGATCAATTCAGCGCGCGAAAGGGTTCGCGATCACAAAACTGGGGGACGTCTGGGTGAGCTCGGGCCTGCTCACGCTGGTGACGCGAATTCTGGCGGAAGCGGTCAGATCGCCAACTCCGGTCCAGTCGTAAAATCCGACGTTCTCCGCTTCGTCGATCAATCTCGTCCAGCTCGCGCCATCATCGCGCGAGAGGTCGATGCTGACACCGCCCGCAACGCCACGGAGCGTCCATTGGATCGTGTTGTTGCGACCGATCGAGAAGATCGTCTCACCACCCGGTCGTCGCACTGCGAGGGCTGGAGAGTGCCTGACGCCCCGCGTCATCGTCAATGCAGAGGCTTCGCGCTTCGAGCCCTCGTCCGCTCTCGCACTGACCAGCGCGGTGCTCGCAAAGTCGCCTTCATTGGAGGCCTGAATAGTGACGATCACGAAGGCTTCGGATCCCGGAGCCAGGTTTCCCACGTTGCAACTGACAAGCGTTGTGACCGAGCACTCACCCTGAGATGCGCGCGCTGACAAGAGCCGCGCTGTCGCCGGCGGCATTTGAATCACCTGCGTTTCCGAAAGACGCTCCGGTCCATGGTTGGCGACCATCACCACGAACGACCACTCACGATCGATGGGCGCGGTGTTTCCTGGTCCGGCAATCGTCACGCGAAGGCCCGTAGGCGCACCCTGAGGTGTGACACGTGGCCTGACGACAAACAGACCCTGCTCGATGCCATTGATGGCCACGAGCCCGCTTGCGAAAAACGGATAGTTCGACCAGGCACCGTTGTAAGCCGGCTGGTCGTCGAACGGAAAAATGTCGAAGAAGCCAACCTCGCGCAGTACACCTTGAGTAATCTCGCTCGCGTCGAGCACGCGCAATCCGCTGCGGTAGTTCGACTCGTAGACGAGGTTTCCGCGAATATAAAGGTTGTGATCGATCGACGGGGTAGGGCCGTCATAGGCAGTCGCGATCACGGGGCCGTCGAGATCGGACACGTCCCAGATCCACGTTCGTGTCGGGTGATTGAAGGCTGTCTCGTCGCCTTCATCGTTGACGAGAAAGAACCGCTGATCTTCCGTGAGCCATCCTTGGTGCGTGTACGCACTGCCGCCGTAGCCTGTCCGCGATAGCTGAACCTGTTCCAGCTTGTCGGTGGCGTCCACAATTGTCAGCGTGTCTTCGTTAGAGTTGAAGCAGATTTCCCGGCCGTGATAGAAGCTGTCGGGCCCGCTGTAGACGACGCATTGCGTTTCGTGCGTGTAGCCATCAAGGCCGAAGCAGCCGGCTCGGCGCGGTGTTGCCGGCGTGCGGACGTCGACGACGTGCAGACCACCTTCGCATGTGCGCGTGCCGGCCGCATAGGCGAATCCGGTGCGACTGTTGATGGCGAGCGTGTGCGTTGAACCGAAACCTGCGTAATGCGCGGTTTCCGTGAAGGTAACCGGTGGTGCGATCACGTCGCGAAGCTGCCGCAGGTCGAAGACCTGCATGCCGTGGTTCGCCGCCTCGCTGACGATGAAGGCGTGGTCGGAAAAAACTTTGATGCCGCGCCATGCTGAGTTGGCAGTCCTGGCCGGGAGGTTCCCGAGGTAGACGGGCGCGCTTGGAGTCGTAATGTCCACGAACGCCGTACCGGTTGACTGGCCAACCAGCGCGTACTCGCGCCCGGTTGACGGATCCGTCCACCCCCAGATGTCGTTCCCACTCCCGCCCCCCATTTCATAGTGGGGGAGAAACGCCATCAGATCGACGTCGCGGCACGGATAGGGCCCGGCCTGGCCGTCTGAGCAGGAGAGCTCAACGAGAGAATTGAGACGCTCCAGCGGCTGGGCGTCTACCTTGAGCGCGCACCCGCACGAGCAGCGACGGCCGTTCGAGTCGAGCGGGCAGGCCGCGCCCTTACAGGCGCAGTGAGAGCCCAGCGGTGGATCGGAAAAGGGAACGCCGACAGCACGAGCGACGACGAGTGAGACCGTTGTCAGGGTGATGGCGGTGGCGACCGCCCAGGACTTTGGGGTGGGTAACACGGCCCTACTGACTACTGTAAGGGTTTCCACAGTGCGTGACAATCGCGTACTCCTTCGGGCTAGTCCTCCGGGGTATTGCTTCCGAGTACTCCTGCGGTGTCTTCTTAGGCAACACAGGAGCCATCACCCATATGCTGAACGACACTCCCGGCCCCGGACGCTCGGCCGCCACACGTCGTCACTTTCTGCAAACGGCGGCCGCTTTCTCGCTGGGCTTCGTCGGGTTGCACAGGCTCTCAGCCGGGCAAAACGGGCCGGCGTCGTCGTCTCTGGTCGACAGATTTGGTCCGCTGATTCCCGATCCGAAAGGCATTCTTGATTTGCCGAAAGGCTTTGGGTATCGGGTTGTGGCGCGAGCCGGAGACACCATGACCGATGGCTTCTTCGTGCCTGGCCGACAGGATGGCATGGCCACATTCCCCGGCTCCGGCGGCCGCACGATCCTCATTTGCAATCATGAGGTCAGCGCGGGCAGCCCCGGGAAGGAAGGCGCGTTTGGCAGCCGCAACGAGCTATTCGGCAAGCTGGATTCAGATCTCGTGTACGACAAAGGGAGAAACGACCAGCCGTGCCTCGGCGGCACGACGACCATGGTGTACGACACTCAGAACCGGCGCCTCGTCCACTCATTCTTGAGCCTCGCCGGCACTGTGCGAAATTGTGCGGGCGGTCCGACGCCATGGAACTCGTGGATCACGTGCGAGGAAACAGTGGAGCGAGAGGGTGCAGTGCTGGCCAAGGACCACGGCTATTGTTTTGAAGTGCCCGCCACATCCGAGCCGGTGGTGGCCCGAGCGAAGCCGCTGACCGAC
This sequence comes from Vicinamibacterales bacterium, assembly GCA_963782595.1. GTDB lineage: Bacteria > Acidobacteriota > Vicinamibacteria > Vicinamibacterales > JAMQPK01 > JAMQPK01. Next base: position 1,038,820 of record CAWAKJ010000002.1, read on the forward strand.
ATGGGCCGCTTCAACCATGAAGCGGTCGCCGTGGACCCCGTTTCGGGGATTGTGTATCAGACCGAGGATCGCGCCGACGGGTTGATCTACCGGTTCATCCCAAAGACTCGTGGACGGCTGGCAGAAGGAGGGCGCGTCCAGGCGCTTGGCTTCAAGGGCCCGAAGCGCGTGGATACCCGCAACTGGGATCAGCAGCGCGTGCGGCCGGGATCTCCTGTTGAGGTGACATGGATCGATCTCGATGACGTCGATTCGCCGAACGACGATCTGCGTTACCGCGGGTTTGAAAAAGGGGCAGCTCGCTTTGCGAGGGGCGAAGGCATGTGGTACGGCAGAAACGCGGTCTATTTTGCCTGCACCAACGGAGGTCGTGAGAAGAAGGGTCAGATCTGGCGTTACACCCCAAGTGCGTATGAGGGAGCTTCGAACGAAGCGACTGCTCCGGGAATGCTGGAGTTGTTCATCGAGCCCAATGACGGAACGCTGATTGAGAACGCCGATAACGTCACCGTTACACCCTGGGGAGATCTCATCCTCTGTGAAGACGGAGACTACGAGCAGTATCTCGTGGGTGTGACGCCGCAGGGCGGGATCTACAAATTCGGCCGCAATGCGATCAGTCGTTCCGAATTTGCCGGGGCCACGTTTGCCCCCGACGGTAGTACGTTGTTTGTCAACATGCAGAGCGAGGGGATGACGTTGGCGATTGCTGGCCCCTGGGGCGCGGTGCGGGCTTCCAACTGAACGGCTGACTATTCGTCGCCGGGACGATCATGGCAGAGGGCAGAGGGATGATGGCAGACTCTGCCATCTGCCATCCGCCATCTGCCCTGACACCTCATCCTTCTATTTCTGCGAAGACGCGACGCGCGGCGCTTCCGTCTGGCCAGGCGCCGGAAGAACACCCGTGAGCGGCACACCCATCGGCCCAACCGGAATATACACAGTGGTGTGATTGGGTGAATTCACCATCAGCTTCTGCGCTTCGATCGCTTCGTGCTGTATGTAGAGCGCGCTGAGCTGACCGCGGATGATCTGCATGGCGTTGGCGATACCTGCAGCCTGCACCTCACGTTTCGTCCGCTCCTTGCGCTCGATTTCGATCTCCGTATCCTTTCGCTCCAGTTCCTGCGTCGCCGCCAGTTTTCTCGAGACCGCGTTCGCCACTTCCGCCGGGTACTGGACGTTTCCGACAGCAACACCGGTGATCACAAACGGGCTGGTTTGGGCGTACTGCTGAATGCGGGCGAGCACGGCCTGACCAATCGGGATGAGCTCCTCTTTCACCGTCAATCCGTTCCGCCGCTGGACCTCGTCGCGCGCGTAGGTCCGGAGCGGTTCGCGAACGAAATGCGCATAGGCGACTCTCACAATGGCGTCCGGCGACTTCTCTGTGTCTCCGTTGGTCACGGTCGTGCTGAAGCGTTCCATGAACAACGGGATTCTCTCGTCGTCGACTCGCCAGACGGTATGCACAGCGAAGGAAATCTTGAGGTTGTCGCGGCTGAGCACCGCGTGATCGCCGACGAACTCCTCGGTGTAGGTGTAGGGCGTGATGCTGACGTTGGTCACGTCGACGAGCCAGCGCCGGCCGGGCGAGGTCGGCCCTCTCTGGACTCCGTAGAAACGGCTTTGACCGAATACCGCTCCCTTGGTGAGATAGCCGACGTATCCGGCCGGCGTGTAGGGATTTCGAGATCCCAGCACCCAGACGATGGACGCAAAGACGCTGCCGAGAAAGGCGAGTATCAGGAGTGTGAGAACGCCGCGACGAAGTGTGGATCGGAGAGACGCGACGGCAGAATCACCATCGCCATGCAGGAACTGCAACACGGCAGGCCTCCACACGCCGGCGAGGTTAGCTGACGGGCTCGAGCCTGGAGTTGCTCTATCCGCCGTCGCCCGATTCGGCCTTACAGAAGGTCAGACGGGCTTCAGCAGAATTCGCCCCGGTGCGCGTGGATTCGCGCCTTGGGTCCCCCGCGACGCCGGTCAAGGCGTCTTTGGCGTACTTCCGAACATACGCCTCCGCCGCACCGGCGTCAAGCCGAGGCTATTTCTTGAACCAGCGTGCGAGCTCGTCCGCGGCTGCCAGCGTGATCAGTCGGTCTCTGACAACCTGCTGGCCGTTCGCAAGGCGCTGCTTCGCCTCTAACTGGTCATTCAGACGCTCGAGAAAGCGGCGGGTGGCCTCTGCGTGCGACACCGGGCTGGTGGTGAGCGGATTGGGTTTCATCGCGCGCCCACAGACCACGTCTCGGCCTCATCTGACGGCCGTGAGGCCCAGGCTGCCCCGAGCACGAAGCCAATCAATCCAGCGACATAGCTGCAGATTAACAACATCATCATGAGCGTGACTCCAATAATTTTCGCCCGATGATATTGGCGGGTCCGCCCAGGATCGGTCAATTCCCTGGTTGCATTAGCCGCGTGAAGTACCCCGAAAGGAGAGCTTTGTTGGGGGGAAGGGAAACCCCACGGTTCTTGGTTCTGGGTTCTGAGGTTCGTGTGGCTCGAGCATCCTGGCGCCACCTTGAACCCCAGAACCTAGAACCGAGAACCCAGAACCGCACCCGCGGTTCTGGGTTCTGAGGTTCAATTCGCCGCTCGCCAACCCGCTGCTAGTCCGGCACCTGCTTCCACGCGAGCCGGAAGAACAACCCGCTGTCGGTTTCCGACACCTGGGCGCGCGCGACCAATCCGGTCGGTCCAGCTGTTGTGAAGACACGGTACGCGAGCGCAATCGAAGTGTCCTCTGCGTGCGTATTGCGCCATTGCTGCTGGCCGCCCGGCACGCTCCAACCCGCCGTGGGAGCCGCCCAGGTGTTGTTTTCGTCCGACACCCAGCCCACGAGCACCAGTGTGCCAGCCGTGTTGGTGTTGAAACTCGGCACCGTCACCGTACCGCCGCTGTGACTTCCGGAGAACACCGGCACGTCTATTTCCGGATGCGTGCCCGGCGATAGCGCGGCCGCGAAACTATAGACGGTCAATGGGTCGGTTCCCGTCGTGTTCGTGACTGATGGAGTTCCGGTCCATGTGCCGTTGAACCGGGTCCAGAACACGCGCGCCGTGAGGTCGTTGGCCTGCGTGTTGGCCTCGGACGCCCACGTCTGCCCGCCCGTGTTCACCAGACTGAGCGTGGTGTTCCCTCGATAGGCTGCGACGATGACGAACAGATCACCTGCCTGCATGGTCGCCGGAGGTGTGACCGCGCCCGGTCCCGGACCCGCGCCCGCCGTGTTGTCCGCGGTCGGGAAGTGCGTGCCGACCGCTCGGAACGTGAACGGGACGGCTGGTGGCGGGCGGCGGCGTGAGTGTTGCGACAGTCGCGATGTTCGAGTAGTTCGACGGGCTGAAGAGATTGAAGGCCCGCACCTGATACCTGTAGGTCGTCGTAGAGGTAACGTTGGTGTCGTTGTAGCTGGTGACGTTCGGTCCTACCACGGCGTGAGGCGCGAAGCTGGTGCAATTCACGCCGACGCACCGTTCGATATTGAATCCAGCTTCGTTGGACGCGTGGTCCAGCCAGGTCAGAGCCACTTGTCCCACGGAGGCCGAGGCCTGCAGGTCAGACGGATCTGCAGGGGGATCCGATGGAATTTCCTGTCCCCGGAAAGCCAACCGGAAATAGAGGCCGTTGTCTGGTCCGCTCGCGCTCTGAGCGCGAGCGATGTTTCCGGTGGGTCCGGCCGGTCCCATGAGCCTATATGCAAACGCGACCGAACTGTCGGACCCGTTGCTGTTCCTCCACTGCGCCTGCCCGCCCGGGGTGCTCCAACCTGTCGTCGCTGCACCCCACGTGTTGTTGTCGCCGGAGATCCATCCGGTCAGCACCAGAGCCCCATCCGAGTTTGTATCGAAGGTGGGCACTGTCACCGTCCCGCCGGCATGGCTGCCCGAGACAAACGGCACGTCGATGACGGGATAGAGCCCGGGCGCCATGTCGAAGGCGAAACCATAGACTGTGAGCGGCAGCGTTCCCGTCGTGTTCGTGACCGCCGGATTGGCCGTCCAGAAGCCGTTGAACTGAGACCAGAACACACGTACCGTTTGTCCGTTGGCCTGAGCATTGGTTTCGCTCGTCCAGACCTGTCCACCGGTCTCGCTCAACGTCAGCGTTGCGGTTCCCCGGTATGACGCCACAATTACCATCAGGTCGCCCGGCTGAAGTGACGCCGGTGGTGTGATCGCCCGCGGGCCAGGTCCACCTCCCTGATCGGCGTTCTCGACAGTCGGGAAGTGCGCGCCAACGCCACGGAACACGAACGGCGGTGTTGGCGTCGTGATGTCAGCTGTGGTCGAGTACCGCGAGGCCCCGAGCGAGTTGATGGCCCGTACCCGATACCTGTAGGTCGTCGAGTTGGCAACTGTGGTGTCGGTGAAGCTGGTGACGTTCGGTCCAACTCCGACAAGCGGTGCGAAGTTCGTGCACGCGGAGGTGGCGCAGCGCTCGATCTGGAACGCGAATTCGTTGGTCGCGTTGTCCTGCCAGGTCAAGCTGACCTGACCCACCGCCGCCGATGCTTGCAGGTTCGCAGGATCGCCCGGCGATGTCGGTGGCGTGAGAGCGGTCGCTTTGAACGCCATCCGGAAATAGACGCCATTGTCCGGACCGAGTGTGGCCTGGTTGCGGGCGACTGAGCCTGTCAGGCCCGCTGAGGTCATATTCCGGAACGCGAGCGCGATCGAACCATCGGACCCGTTGGTGTTCCGCCATTGCGCCTGGTTTCCCGGCGTGCTCCAACCCGTCGTCGGCGCAGACCAGGTGTTGTCATCAATCGAGATCCATCCCGCCAGCGCCAGTGCTCCCGCGCTTGTTGTGAAGCTTGGCACCGTGACTGTGCCACCGGCGTGATTCCCCGAGAGGAAGGGCACGTCGATCTCGGGATACATGCCAGGCGCCATGTCCACGCCGAAGCTGTAAACCGTGAGTGGCGCCGTACCCGTCGTATTCGTCACGGCGGGGTTACCCGACCAAATGCCGTTGAACTGGGTCCAGAACACGCGCACCGTTACTCCATTCGCCTGCGTGTTGGCCTCGCTGGTCCACACCTGGCCGCCGTTCTGCGACAGCGCCAGCGTGGCTGTACCTCGGTACGATGCCACTATCACGACCAGGTCGCCGGTCTGAACCACCGGCGGCGTAATCGCCCGTGGTCCAGGCCCGCCTCCCTGATCGGCGGCATCCGTCGTCGGGAAGTGAGTACCCACTCCAAGAGGCGTGAACGACACTGGCGGATTGACTGAGATCGACACGGTGGCCGCGGCACTGGTCGGGCTCGCGGTGAATGTGAAGCTGTCGCCGCCGAAGTACCCGGGCGCCGGTGTGTATGTGAGGTTTGGTGCCGTGCCACTCAGGGTCCCGTTCGAGGGGCCAGTCTGAACCGCGAAGGTCACTGCACCTCCATCGGGATTCGAGGCCGTCAATGTGAGGTTGACAGGTATGCCTTGGACGGTCCCGACGCTCTGACCGTTTGCGACTGGCGGATCGATGACCGACGTCACCGTGATCGAGACGGTTGCCGGCGCGCTGGTCGCAGTGCCGTCGTTCACCGTGAACGTGAAGCTCGCCGGGCCGTTGTAGTTCGCCGCGGGCGTGAAGGTGCGGTTCGCTCCGGTTCCACTGAGCGTGCCATTTGCTGGCGCGGTTACGGTGAACGTGAGCGTCTGATTTTCGGGGTCCGTGCCCGCCAACGTGATATTCAGAGGCGTGTCTTCGCTGGTTGCCAGAGTTTGAGGCGTCGCCGAAGGTGCATCGTTCACGGCGGTGACCGTGACCAACACGTTGCCCGTGTCGTTGAGCGCGCCGTCACTAACTGTGTAGTCAAAGCTCGCTTGGCCGTTGAAGTTCGCTGCCGGCGTGAACGTCACTGTTCCGTTGCCGTTCAGCACGACAGTGCCGTTCGTCGGATTGGATACCGCCGTGATTGACAACTGCGCGTTCGTGTTGTCCGCGTCGGTATCGTTCCCTTTCAGGTTCGCCTGAGTAAGAGTCAGCGGCGTATCCTCTGGGGTGGTCGCTGAATCGTCGACGGCGACCGGCGCGACATTTGCGGCGATGGTGATCGCCGCCGTATTCGAGTTCATCTGCCCGAAGGAGTTAGTGACACGGACCCAGTAGTCGGTCGCGACTGTTAACGCCGGTGTCGTGAAGTTGGGACTATTGGTGCCGACGGCTGTGGTCGTCGTGCCGCTTGGGCCCTGGAACCACTGATAGGTCAGCGGCGCCGTGCCCGTCGCGACGACACTCAACGTGGCCGTCGCAGCGGAGGCGATCGTCTGGCTGGCAGCGGGCTGGGTCGTGATCGCCGGCCCGACACCGATCGTGATCGCCGCCGTGTTCGAGTTCAGCTGCCCGAAGGTGTTGGACACACGGACCCAGTAGTTGGTCGCGACTGTCAACGCTGGTGTTGTGAAGTTGGGACTATTGGTACCGACCGGTGTGGTCGTCGTCCCGCTCGTTCCCTGGAACCACTGATAGGTCAGCGGCGCCGTGCCCGTCGCGACGACACTCAACGCGGCCGTCGCCCCTGACGCGATCGTCTGGCTGGCGGCGGGCTGCGTCGTGATCGCTGCCCCGACACCGATCGTGATCGCGGCTGTGTTCGAGTTCACCTGCGGCCCGAAGGTGTTGGAGACACGGACCCAGTAGTTGGTCGCGACTGTCAACGCCGGTGTTGTGAAGTTGGGACTATTGGTACCGACCGGTGTGGTCGTCGTCCCGCTCGTCCCCTGGAACCACTGATAGGTCAGCGGCGCCGTGCCCGTCGCGACGACACTCAACGCGGCCGTCGCCCCTGACGCGATCGTCTGGCTGGCGGCGGGCTGCGTCGTGATCGCCGGCCCGGCACCGATTGTGATGGCGGCGGTGTTCGAGTTCACCTGCGGCCCGAAGGTGTTGGAGACACGGACCCAGTAATTGGTCGCGACTGTTAACGCCGGTGTCGTGAAGTTGGGACTATTGGTACCGACCGGTGTGGTCGTCGTTCCGCTCGTTCCCTGGAACCACTGATAGGTCAGCGGCGCCGTCCCCGTTGCGACGACACTGAGCGCTGACGTGGCACCCGAGGCGATCGTCTGGCTGGCGGCGGGCTGGGTCGTGATCGCCGCCCCGACACCGATTGTGATCGCTGCCGTGTTCGAGTTTACCTGCGGCCCGAAGCCGTTGGAGACACGGACCCAGTAGTTGGTTGCGACGGTCAGAGCCGGTGTCGTGAAGTTGGGACTATTGGTGCCGACCGGTGTGGTCGTCGTCCCGCTCGTCCCCTGGAACCACTGATAGGTCAGCGGCGCCGTGCCCGTCGCGACGACACTCAACGCGGCCGTCGCCCCTGACGCGATCGTCTGGCTGGCGGCGGGCTGCGTCGTGATCGCCGGCCCGGCACCGATTGTGATCGCCGCCGTGTTCGAGTTCACCTGCGGCCCGAAGGAGTTGGAGACCCGGACCCAGTAGTTGGTCGCGACGGTCAACGCTGGTGTCGTGAAGTTGGGACTATTGGTGCCGACCGGTGTGGTCGTCGTCCCGCTCGTCCCCTGGAACCACTGATAGGTCAGCGGCGCTGTCCCTGTCGCGACGACACTCAACGCGGCCGTCGCCCCTGAAGCGATCGTCTGGCTGGCGGCAGGCTGCGTCGTGATCGCCGGCCCCACGCCCCCAGCTTCCGTCGTAAACGTCCACTTGGGCCCGGTGACCGTCTGGTTACCATCGCTGACCGTCGTGTACCACTCGTACTGCGTATTCGGCGCTCTGCCCGTCCAGGTTGTTTGAGCGTCGCCGCCGGAATTCACGCCGGTGTTGGTCGCAATTTCCGTGAACGGCGTCCCCTGCATGTTGAAATCGAGTACGAACTGGCTGTTGGCGTCCGTTTCAAATTGCCCGGCGCCTCCATTCAGCGTCGGCGAGTACGTGTAGACGTAGATCTTGTTCTCGGAGGGCTTGAAAATCATGTAACGAAGCCAGCCATCGCCGCCGTTCACGCGGCTCTGGTAGTCGGACTCGAGCTGGTGGACCGCCCGGCTGGGGCAGGCAGCGTTGGTCGGAGTCGGATCGGTCCGGTTGGCTTCTCCGGGGTAATGCCCATTCAGCACCATGAAGACATTGCAGTTCGGAACGATCAGATTGGTCCAGACGGTCGCGGCCGGCGTTCCATCAGTCGTCCGGTTGAGCACGGTCGACGGACGGCTGCCGGAGTCGCTCAGGAACAAGTGTGTGGCGATGATGGCTTTGCGATTGGGATACGCCTTCAGTACCGATCCGCCCAGGCGACTGCATAAGTCGGCATGTCGTATTCGAGGTGGATGACGACGAAATCCATCCCTCCTGCCGAGAACAGCGAGAACTGGTTCTTGTTCTGCCGATTGATCGGATCGGTGAAGCTGAAGAGATTCTGACCCAGATACCCGCCATACCACGGATACCCCGACATTCGGGATACGGGGAAGTAGATGTCGTAGTTTGTCGAGACGCCCGCAGAGCTCATGTCGTGGTTGCCGGGAGCAATGCCGTACGGGACGGGAGGCACTGCGGCATCAAGCACGTCCATGCTCGCATCTGCACGGGTCCACTCGACAGGCTGAGCGTCGATGTGCTCGGTGATGTCGCCGAGGTGCGAGACGAACACGGTGTTCAACGCCGGCCGGCTGCTGACGATCCACTGCGTCTGCGCGGTGAACGTTGCCGCACGGTTCGGATCGTCGACGTAGTGCTGTGTATCGGGCACGGCCACGATCGTGAAGTCGCCCGGCGCCGGTCCAGACATGGATCGGCCGTAGAAGGTCACATCCAGTGAATCGCCGTCGGAGTCGGACACGTTGACGCTGAGATTTGGCGATGTGGTCTGCCCAGTGGCGCCGTTCAACGGTCCATTCGACGTCGGCATGTTGGGCGGACTATTGGGCGACAGGTTGAAGGGCGCTCCCGCCGTCCGTGTCCACTCGGTCGTCGCAATACCGATGATGGTTCCGTTGATGGGGCTTGCGGTCGAGTCGTTGGCTGTCGTGCCGCTGGTTTCGTTCAGACCCCAGCGGGCGACCAGATTGGGCGCGCTCGTGATCTGCTGGTTGAGATTTGTGCCGATCTCCCCGGCCGACAATGCACGGTTCCAGATGCGGACTTCGTCGATCGGGCCCGCGAAGAACCCTTCCGGACTGCCAGTCGACGTCAGCGCCGAGCCGATGGACGCGTGCTGAATGCTGTCGGACCTCGGCGTAAAGGCGCCGACAACCTGGGTGGCCTCGAGGACGCCATCAAGGTACAGGCGCCACGTCGTGCCGTCGTAGGTGGCAGCCGCATGGTGCCAGACGGAATTGCTGATCGGGATGGGCGTCGTGCCCGTTACTGGATGATTCAATCCGGTCGCGGCGTCCTCGAAGTCGGCTGCGAGGAACCCGGCCGCGGTGATGCCCATGAAGTAGTTCAAATCGACATTGCTGCCGTCGGCCTCACTTGTCCCCTTGGCCACGATCGGCGTGGCGATGATTCCACTCGAGCCGGACTCGGCGGTGGCGCCCGCGCCATCGCGCCTGAACCACGCTTCGATCGTCATCGTCGTGACGCCGAGCCCCGGCGCTGGACCGAACGTGATATGCGCGTTCGTTCCGCTGAAGTCGATGGCGTTGTTCGGTGTCGTGGGATTGACCGTGACCGTGACGTCATCGAAGCCGGTCAGATCGCCGTCGGTCGCCGTCAACCGGAGCACGTAAGTCCCAACCGCAGAGAAAGTGGCTGTCGTCGCGGCGTTCGTTTCCTCGGCGAAGGTGACGGTGCCGACCGCCGGGCTCTGGTTGCTCCAGGTGCCCGTGATGTCGCTGCCCGCGGGTAGACCGTCGTCTGTCATTGTTCCCGCCAGCGACGCGCCCCCCGACAGCGTGATCGTCTGATCCGATCCCGCGTTGACGATTGGCGGCAGGTTGCCCGACGCAGTTGTGACGGTGATGGTCACCGTGTCGCTGCGTACGAACAGGCCGTCGTCCGCGCTCAACTGCAGAACGTACACGCCGGCGGCAGGGAAGCCGACTGAAGTTGCGGCCGAGTTCGGGTTGCCGAAGGTTGCGGTTGCCGATGGCGGCCCGCTCACCTGACTCCAGGTCACGGTCGTCGGACCGTCGTCTGTCACGCTGCCGTTCAGTGACGCGGCACCGACCGCGACTGTTTGATCGATCCCCGCCAGCACGATCGGCGGCAGGTTGCCGCCCGGCGCGCTGTGCACCGTGCCGCTGCCTGAATCCGTGAAGGACTGGCCGGCGATCGGAATGAATTCCCACTCGTAGCTCGAATCGTGCAGCGTGAACTTCATCACGCCATGGGTCGCGCTGTTGCGCACCTCGCTCGTCGTCCGGAGGTTCGGGAACGCGCCGCTCAGATTGATGCCGCCCGTTCCAATAACGAACGACCGGATGCCGAACGCCGTGTCGAGCGCGCCGGACGCGTTCATCGGTGCCAGCCGTTCGTAGTTGTGCCAGTGGCCGCCGAGCCAGATATCGACGCCGTAGTCATACAGCGCCTGCCAGAGCGGCTGCACGAAGGCGTGCGTGGAATCCGGGCTGCTCGAACTGTAGAGAGGCCTGTGCCACATCGCGATGATGTTGTTCGTCGGGCTCGCTGCGAGATCGGCTCGCAGCCACTGTTCCTGCGCGGAACCCGCGGCGCATCCATTGTTGTTCCAGAGCCCTGAGCCGCACTCGCTGTTGAGCACGACGACGTGCCAGTTGCCGATGTTGTAGCTGTAGTAGCCGCCAGTCGTGCGATTGCCGGCCGGACCGTCGACGACCCCGGGGCCGTTGAAGTAGTCGTAGTAGCCGGTTGCGTTTGGCGTGTTGTAGTCGTGGTTGCCGGTCACCGGGCGCGTGCGGCTCTTGTGGCGGCCCCACGTCGGGTCGTAGCACTGAGCGAACTCCTGCGCCGTGCCGTTCACGTAGGCGTTGTCGCCGAGCGTGAAGACTGCACCAGGAATCCCGTCAAGCAACGTGGCGACCGCTTCCGCGGGCGCGATAGGGTCGCCGACTACGCAATTGGGCGCGCTATCGCCGGCGCCGACGAGCACGGGATCGTCGACGGTCACCGTCATGTCGTCGAACGCGCCTTTGACGCCGTCGTTGGCTGTCAGCCGCAGAACGTACTGCCCAGTGTGTGTGAAGGTCGCGGTCGTGCCCGGCGAGGTTTCATTTGCAAATGTCACGGAGCCAGGTCCGCCGACCTCTGACCACAGCGCGCTGAACGGGCCGTTGTCGGTGACGATGCCGCTCAAAGCTGCGGAGCTCGAGAGCGTGATTGTTCGATCGGGCCCTGCATTGACGGCGGGCGGTGGATTCGTGGAAGGTGTTGCGCTTGCCTCGCTCGAAAATTCTGAGATGTTGTTGAAGAAATCGACCGCCTTGACGGCGTAGAAGTACTGAACTTCATTTGTCACGGTCGTATCGAGGTACGCGGGACTCGTGAGCAGCGTGACGCCGTTGAGCGGCGTGCCGAAGGCTGTGCTCGATGTCCTGCGATAGACGTTGTAGCCGGCACGGTCCGGCTCGCTATTCTGCGTCCATCCCAGCGAGACCTGCGCGTTGCCGGGAGTCGCGACAAGACCCACCGGCGCGGCAGGCGGCAGTGTATCGGCGGGGAAGGGATAGCCGGCGGTCCAAGTCGGCGACGCGACCGCGGTGCCCACAGTCGGTCCGGCCGTGTTTCCAACGGCGGTTCCCGAGGCTTCGTTCAAACCGAAACGCCCGATGGGACCGACGAAGATTTCGTGACTCATCCCGAACTGAATCTCTTCCAGACTTCGCGCGTAGTTCCAGATGCGCACTTCGTCGACGAGGCCGTGGAAGAATCCCTGAGTCTGAGTACCAATGCCGCCGGTCGAGTTCAGCGCCGAGCCGATGACGGCGTGCTGGATGCTTGTGGACTCGGGTGTAAATGCGCCCACGAAGAGCGTGGTCTCGAGGTTGCCGTTGAGGTACAAGCGCCACTCATCGCCGTCGTAGGTCGCCGCGACGTGGTTCCAGGTCGTGGTGCTGATGGGAATCGGTGTCGAGCCGATCACAGGATGATTCAATCCGGTCGCGGCGTCTTCGAAATCGGCGACGAGCACGTTGTCGGTCGAACGAATGCCCAGGAAGTAGTTCATGTTCACTTCCGGCGGGGCTTCCGTTTCGGCCATGCCCTTGGTGATGAGGGGAACCGCACTGGGAAGCCCACCCGAACCAGTGTTGGTCGGAATGCCGGCGCCGGTCCGTTTGAACCAGGTTTCGAGCGTGAGCGTCGTCGCGCCGAGTCCGGTGGGTCCAGTGGCTGCACCGAACGTCACATACTGGGTTGTTCCGTTGAACTGCATTCCGGCGCCGCCAAGAAGATTGGGCGCGCCCGCCACCTCGGCGGATTGCAACGACGGGTTCGATGACGTATCAACGGCTTTGACCACGTACGTGTATGCCTGGCCGTTGGTGACCGTGCTGTCTGTGAAGATCGGAATCGTGAGCAGGGCGCCGTTCAGCGGTGTGCTGGAGCCGTTCCTGTAGATGTTGTAGCCGGCGAGATCCGTATCGGCGTTCTGATTCCAGGCGATCGTCACGCGACCGTTGCCGGAATTCGCGATCACGTTCTGCGGTACCGCCGGTGGAATGGAATCTGGTATTGGAAAGCCCGCGACGCGTGTGGGTCCGTTGGTCAGCGTGCCGTTGGATGCGCTGTTCACGGTATTGGCCGCGGTTGTCCCGGAGGCTTCGTTCATGCCAAAGCGACCAATCAGTCCTGGGCCCGAAGTCAGCTCTTGATTCATGCTCCCCAGGATCTCGGCGGGCGTGCGGACGACGTTCCAGATGCGCACTTCGTCGATCACACCGTTGAAAAATCCCGCGGCGGCAGTGGCTACCGAGGTGATTGCGGTGCCGATGGATGAGTGCTGAATGCTATCGGAGCGTGGTGCGTGATTGGGGCCGAGCACCAACGGTGATCCGGGTGTGGCCGGATTGGTCTGTTCCACGCCGTTCAAATAGAGGCGGAACGTGCCAGTCGTACTGTCGTACGTCGCCGCAGCGTGGTACCAGGTGTTCAACGCAATGGGAGTGATCCCAACAACCGGGTGATTCAATCCAGGGCTGGCCTGTCCGGCGCCCTCCTCGAAATCGGCAGCCAGGAAATATTGGCCGCCCGAATTGTTGAGCCCGAGAAAGTAGTTCATGTCCACGTTCGAGTTCTCGGCTTCGCCGCGCCCCTTCGCAACAAGAGGAACGGCAGTGGCCAGGCCGCCGGTGCCAGTGGTTGTGTTGACGCCGTTGCCTTCGCGCTTGAACCACAGCTCGACCGTGAAGTTGGTTGCGTTGAGGCTGGGCGCCAGTCCCATCGTGATGTATTGATTACCAGGGGCCGCGGTGCCGAGGAAATCGACAGCGTTGCCCGCGGGTCCTTGTCCCAGCGGACGGTCTCCGCTCATCAGCATGAGAACTACGACGGCCATGGCGACCACACCGAAGCGCGTGGCTCTATCGAATCTGGCGCGTGCACGTTGCGTCATGAAGTCCTCTAATGGCTAATGGGGAAAACGGACGAGTGTCACCACTGATGGTCCGGGAGGAATGTATGTACGTCTATGAGGCAGGCTTGATGGCGCGCACGATGCGCACGACGCGCATCGTGTGCGTCGCGCGCATGGTGTGCATGGCGCGCATCACGCGCATCCGCGATTGATTGACGAACGAGTGGAGAGACTAGAGGAGGCCGAGTTCTCTGACGTAGCGGCGGGCTTCGTGTAGGGGAATTCGAAACACGGGTTTGCGACCGCGGCCGATGCGAGTGGCCCTCAGGTATCCGCTGCTGATTTCTTTTCTGATGAACGTCGCACTCATCCCGATGATCGCCGCCAGTTGAGCGGTCGTGAGAGGCCGTCCGCTCTTTTGAGCGAGATCGTTCAACTTCTGAGCGATATCAGATGGCCGGCGCGAGGTGCCGTTGTTTCCGTTCTCGGAATTCGACGACGGGTCTGTGGCCACAGCCACAGCGGTACTGTGTCTCATACGCGAATTGTGGCCATTGCAGAATCGTTGCCGTGTCCAATTCGCGAACTTCTCCGGTATTTACCGCATTTGCAGGCGCCGAAGCCCGGACGACGCCGGACCAGGGAGACGAAAGACGTCGAAACGACGGATTTTACAAATGCTTCATCAGGCCGATACACCCGCCAGCGATGCTTGCTGAGGAGGTGTTATGACCGTCGTTCCTATTGCCGACCGTCGGAGTCCGAATCGCCTGACGACCCCGGCGTGTCCGTATTGCGGCACGGAAAAATTCGTCGTCGCGGTGATCCGCAGCAAGGCGTTCATCTTCTTCCGCTGCCAGATGTGTCGCGAACGAGAGTTGCTTCCGAAGGTCATTCCTTCGGTGGCGTTGAAGCGTGAGTGGTTGCTCTTCTGCTGATCACTTCTGCTTCGGTGCCAGCATCTTCGTGACGCGGCCCACGCTCGTGTCGCCGGCATACAGGTTGTTCTGTTTGTCGAACACCCAGTAGCTGGCTTCGATGAACTGCCCGGGTCCGATGCCCATTCCATTGCCGATCGCACCGATCACTTTGCCATCGCGGTTGAGCTTCAGGAATTGCCCGTCCTGACCGCTTCCCATCCATGGGTTGCCTTGCGGATCGAAATGGATCGCGCAAACGAGATTTCTCGTTTGGATCGTCCTGAGGAAGTTGCCGTCGCCCGAATAGACGACGATGCGGTAATCCTCGCGGTCGCCGATCCAGACATCGCCGCTGGTCGGATCGACCGCGAGTCCATGGGCCGAGTTGAATTTTCCCTGCCCGACCTCGTTGCCAAACCACTGGTTGATGAACTTGCCGTTCTTGTCGACGCGGATGATGCGCGACGCGCCACTGTTGTTGGCCGGATCGTCTGAATCGGTGTCGTTCGGGCTCTCGTTTCCGTGTCCCTCGGCGATATAGACGTCGCCGTTGGGCGCGAAGGCGACCATCACCGGCTCCCAGAGGAGTCGTTGTCCCTTGGCTTCATCCCAATCGCCTCTGCGTCCAGTCTGGCCAATGGTCACGAGCAGCTTGCCGTCGGGGCTGATTTTCTTGACAGTCGCGCTGCCCGCGGCGGTGATCCAGACGTTGTCTTCTGCGTCCACAGCCATACCGTGGGCCTTCGTCTGGTAACCGATCACATCGGGGCCGACCTGGAGGATGAGCTTGTGGTTCGGATCGAACTTGAAGAGCTGCGGCTTGCCGACGTCCGCGCGCTGAAAGACCCAAAGGTTGCCCTTTGAATCGAGACCGACCGACGGCACGCCGCCAAAGCCGGGAGGCAGCACGTATGGATAGGTATACGTGTATCCCATCGTTTGTTTCCACTGCACGCGCTGCATCGACTGGCGCGGCGTTCCCCCGCGCCGTCCGCACACGGGCGACTTGCTGCAGGGCGGCACCTGCACGACAGGGGAGGCACTCTCGGCGCCCGTCGTATTGCCGCCGGCGCCGCGCGCGGCGCCGCGGCCTGGACCGCCACTGCGAGCCGGCACGGTGACATTGCCCTTTTCATCGACGATCGTTCGACCCGTCGGGTCGGGAAACGATCCCTGCAGGAACCACGCGGGGCTCTCGCCAACGGCGGGCCCTTCGGCTGGCGGCTTCGATTGAGAGAAAGTCAGCGTCGTGGCGAAAATCAGGCCGACTGCCATTGAGGCAATAACCGTGCGTCCGTTCATCTTCAGTCTCCCTGCAAACGCGAGTGAGACGAAAGTGTCGCACAGTTAATCGGCCGAGTCACTTCCCAGCTGACACCGGCGAGCGCCGCACCGAGACCGATGAAGAGGCCCCGAGGCAGGCACGAAAAAGGGGGCGGGATCCTCCCGACCCCTTTTTCGTAGCGGGGGACGTGGTTGAACCTATTCCGGGATTGTGATTTCGATCGTGCGGTCGTTCCCGCTGGCGGGGTGCTGCATGTTGACCCAGCCGCGCCGCTTGTCGGTTGGGTCGAAATAGAGACCCGTGAATTCCGAGCCAACCGCGCCGTTCGAAGCCCAGCGCCCGAGACCTTCCCCTTGATCGTTCAGATCGCCGTCCTTGTTCACGTCGTTCGCAAACCAGATGTCGTCGTCGACGCCGCCGTTGCGGTCCTCGATAATGTAGATATTCCCATCGTGATCGATGGCCAGATTGTCCGGACTGTTCAACGCCGTGCCGAGCGCAGCGTTCGTGGCCAGATTGATCGTGTTTCTGTTGGCGAACACCGTGATCGTGCTGTTCTTCAGATCGAGCCGGTAAATTTCGTGCGTGGTGGTCGTGGTCATGTAGAGGTAGTCCACACCGCTCAGCGTCTGGATCTGCAGGTCCTCCGGGCGCTGGTAATCGGTGCCCTTGAACGCTGCCTTATTGGTCGTATTGCGGGCATCGATCGAGGTGATGCCGTTGGTGTCGGTGATGGTGATGGCGCCAGGGAGGGCGGCGCCGGTTTCATCGGTGATCGGAATCCAGGTGTACGGGCCGGTGGCGTTCGGCGTGTTGCCGTCGCCCACTCGCAAGACAAAGGTCTGGCCGGCGACAAAGTAGTCGGCCTGCCCGCCCTTGACCTTTCCGAGTTGAGCCGCCGAGGTGTACTTGTAGACGTTCCCGCCGTTCAACTCGTCGATGAAGTACATGTTGCCGGCCTTGTCGAACTGAATCCCCTCGTGAGACGTCCGCGGGATCACGTTCTGATGCACGAACTGCGCGCCGGAATTGGTCAGCGGCCCCAGCGGGTTGAGGATACCCGGCGCCTCACTCGGGTTCTTCAATTCAAACAGGCGGCCGTAAGGACTCGTGGAACCCAACGGCGCCGTTTCCCACGATTCCTCCGCAGTGATCAGTGTTCCCCAGGGTGTCCAGAAACAGGCATCGAACGCGATATGGCCTAATGCGACCGTGCTCTGCCAGATCGTGTCGGTCACGCCCGTCTGCAAGTCATGGCGCTGAACCCCCGACTGGCCGGTCTCGAACACGGTGAACAGGTACCGGCCCTTATGAGGCCCGGTTTCGTTGACCGTGATCATGTCCCAGTTTCCGGAGTTCGGTTTGTTGCCCGCCAGCTGAGTAGACCGGTCTGCAATCGACTGTTGCTGGAAATCCGGATTGCCGAACGTAATTGGAGTGTCTTCGTCGATGACCGCGACGGGCCCCGCGGAGCTCATTAGTGGTGTGTAGTCCGAAAAACGCGTGCCGTTCGCGAAAAGTATCGTCCCCGCAAGGAACAGCCCCGCAGCGGTAACGAGCCTTGCCCGATGAATTGACACACTCATATTGATTTCCTCCATGACGGGCCGACTCGTTGTGTATGAAAGGGGTCCCGCAGCCAGGCCGTCGGCCGAAGCCTCCCTGCCGCGACGCTCGGCGATTGCGAGCAAGAGAGTTATAGGGACTGGATGTGGCGTGACGAAGACTGGAGGGTCACGTTCAAGCAAATTCGGACGACATGTTGCTGTCGCAGGAACGTGACGGTCGTTTCACGATGCGCTCGCACGCACGCCTCTGCGTGAAGACTACTCAATCCTGTATCATCGGGCTCCACCGGTTGACCCAAACCATCCGCCGACCGTTCTCGTCTAACACCGTTTGGAGCGTCGCATGAACGGCATCCTTCAGGACTTTCGGTATGCCCTTCGGGGACTGAGAAAGAATCCCGCGTTCACTGCAGTGGCGCTGGTCACGCTGGCGCTCGGGATTGGCGCGAACACCGCCATGTTCACAGTGCTGAATGCGGTATTGCTGCGGCCCCTGCCGTATCCATCTCCCGAGCAACTTGTGATGCTCTGGACAGAAACGCCGGGTCAGGGGATGCGCGAAGGGCGATCGGCGTATCGGGATGTGGAGCAGTGGCGAGCTCAGAGCAAGAGCTTTGTCGACATGGCGGTCTACGATCCGGTTTCGGTCAGGCTCACCGCACCGGGCGAACTGGACCGGATCAGCATCGTACGCACGTCGCCGAGCTTCTTCACGCTTCTTGGTGTTCAACCCTACAGAGGCCGAGTATTCACGGAAGCGGAGGCGCAAGAGCGGCGCCGGGTCGTGGTCATCAGCTATCGCTTCGCGCAGGCGCGTTTCGGAGGAGCAGACCGGGCCATCGGCGCCACGATCGGGCTCGACGACATTCCCTCGGAGGTGATCGGGGTCGCGCCGCCCGACTTCCAGTTGGTGAATGGAAGTGCAGACGTCTGGGAACCGCACACGCTATTTTCTAATTGGGAAGCTCTGCGCGGTGCACAGGGGGACTCTTCGTGGTTCGTCCTCGCACGGCTGCGGCCGTTGGTCGCCTTGACGCAGGCTCAGGCCGAGTTGAGCGCCATCGCGCACCGCATGGACGAAACGAGATCGGCCCGTGAACAGGCGCGGGGCGTCTCGGTGATGCCGTTGAGCCTGCACGTCATTGGGCCGCGAGTGCGGCTGGCGATCTGGATGCTTACGGGCGCCGTCTTCTGCGTGCTGCTCATCGGTGTCACGAACATCACGAGCCTGTCCCTCGCGCGCAGCGCGAGCCGCGATCGCGAGATGGCGCTGCGCACGGCGCTCGGCGCCAGCCGGCTGCGTATCGTTCGCCAGTTGTTCACGGAAAGCCTGACGCTGACGGTGCTGTCTGGACTCGCAGGCCTCCTGGTCGCCAAAGCAGGTCTTGACCTCATCGTGGCGCTCGAGCCAGGCAACCTGACTTCGTTGAATGGCGTCGGTCTCGATGCCGGCACGCTCCTCTTCATGCTGGCTCTTTCCATGGTCACAGGCATTCTCGTCGGCCTTGCGCCGGCCATGACCGGGAGACGAGTGAATCTCGGAACGGCCTTGCACGGCAGCAGCAAAGGGTCTTCGACGGGGGCGGCCACGCGCTTGACCCGTCATGCGCTCGTGGTCGCGGAGTTCGCGTTGGCGATCATGCTGCTCGTGGGTGCGGGCCTGCTGACGCGCAGCCTGCTGCGCGTGCAGGGCGTCGATCCCGGCTTCAGCCGAGAGCGAGTCCTCTCGATGCAGATCGCCCTGCCGGATTCTCACACGACGAATCAGCGGACTGCGTACTATCAGGAGGTACTCGAGCACATCGGAGCAGTGGGAGGTGTCGAGAGCGCCGGCGTCATCGGCGACCTCTTTATTGGCGCGACTCAGGAACAAGTGATTACCGTCGAGGGCGATGCGCGAGCGAGCGCTGAACGGCTTCGGCTGCGGCGCGACGAGATGAGCGCCCGGACGCTCGAGACGCTCGAAGTCCCGTTGCTTCGCGGACGATTGTTTTCTGTCGAGGACGGGCCGAACGCGCCACCAGTAGCGATCGTCAACGACACGATGGCTCGCCGGCTCTGGCCGCGGGGCGACGCCGTGGGGAAACGATTCAAGCTCGGACCGCCCGCGTCCGGCAGCCCATGGTTCACCGTCGTAGGCATTGCCGGCGACATGCGGCGTCAGAGTCTCGAGCAGGATCCTGTGGCGCAGATGTTCGAGCCCCTCGCGCAGAATCCATCCCGGCTTGCGACGCTTCTCATTCGAACGTCGAACGATCCGATGCCTCTGGCCGGCACGCTGCAGGCAGCTGTGCGTCGCGTGAATAGTCATGTGCCGGTCTATGGAGTGACCACGCTGGACGCCCGGCTCGAAGGGCTCGAAGCGCAGCGCCGCTTTCAAACCGCGCTGTTCGTCGCATTCTCGCTCGTCGCTTTGTTGTTGGCGGCGGTCGGTATTTACGGCGTGGTGCACTACTCGACGGCCACGCGCACCCGGGAGATTGGCGTCCGTATGGCGGTGGGCGCCCAGCGCGGCGATATCTTCAGGATGATCGTCGGCGAAGGACTGAAGTTGAGTGCCGCCGGTGTGGCGCTCGGGCTCGTCGGCGCGTTGTGGCTGGGACACCTGGGATCGAGCCTGCTATTCGGTGTCTCCGCGACAGATCCTGTCACGTATGCCGCCGTCTCGCTGCTGCTCATAGCGGTCGCCGTTGCAGGCTGTTATTTTCCAGCCCGTCGCGCGGCCCATCTCGATCCACTTGCGGCACTGCGATACGAATAGACACTGAATTGGTCATCCGACCAAATTCACGCAATCTGATCGTGC
The DNA here is from genome assembly GCA_963782595.1 of Vicinamibacterales bacterium. Taxonomy (GTDB): domain Bacteria; phylum Acidobacteriota; class Vicinamibacteria; order Vicinamibacterales; family JAMQPK01; genus JAMQPK01. Next base: position 1,058,865 of record CAWAKJ010000002.1, read on the forward strand.
GGTCAGGTTTCCTGCAAAGCCCGTGTCGATTCCGCTCAATACTGAAGCCGGTCTGGTCATGCCCACAGTTACCTTATTGCGTTCCCGGAACAAGCTGCTGGCTTCGCTTCCGATGGACGACTATCAGCGCATCGCTCCGCATCTCCGGAGCGTTCCGATGAAGTTCAAGCAGGTGCTCCACAGACAGGACGAACCGATTCAGGACGTCTATTTTCCGAGCGGCGGCGCGTGCCTGCTCGTCAAGACGCTACAGGACGGACTGGCGGCGGAGGTGGCGACGATCGGCGCGGAAGGGGCGGTCGGTGCAAGTGTGTTCTTCGGGCAGCGCACCGCCGAATGTGATGTGCTGGTGCAGGTGCCTGGCCCTGTCGCCGATGCGATGAAGGCCGAGGTGTTCAACAGCGAGATGGAACGGCGCGGCGCGCTCTTCAATCGTGTGATCCGCTATCACCAGGCCCTGATGAGTCAGATTATGCAGACCACCGCCTGCAACGGCCTGCACAATGCAGAGCAGCGGTGCGTCCGGTGGCTGCTGATGACGCACGATAGAGCGGGAAGCGACGAGTTCGGCCTGACGCACGAATTCCTTGCGACGATGCTCGGCGTCCGGCGTCCGACGGTCACGCTGGTTGCCGCGAGCCTGCAGGCGCGTCAGTTGGTTCGGTATCGGCGCGGCGCCATCACGATTGTCGATCGCGCCGGCCTCGAAGCTGTATCTTGCGAGTGCTATCGCACAGTAAGGGCCATCTGGGACCGACTGCTTCCCGAACTGCGTGCCGGTATCCTGAGTACGTAGTGTCCGGCTTTAGCCGGACCATCGCCGGCTTCAGCCGGCCCGTTGAGCCGGACCGTTGAACCCACCGCTCATGTCAGAAAATGACGACTCGATTCTGCGTCAGCAGGTCGCGTACTACAGCGCACGCGCGGCCGAGTACGACCAGTGGTTTCTGCGAGAGGGACGCTACGATCGCGGCGCCGAGCACCGAGACGCGTGGTTCAGCGAAATCGCCATCATCAAGCGCGCACTGCGGGCCGAGATCCAGGGCCTGGACGTGCTCGAGCTCGCATGCGGCACCGGCCTCTGGACCGAGCAGCTGGCGAGAGAGAATCGCAGCGTCTTCGCCGTGGACGCTTCGTCCGAAGCCCTTGCGATCAACCTGGGTCGCGTGCTCCCAAAGAATGTGAAGTACCAAACCGCGGACATCTTCTCGTGGACGCCGCACACGCAGTTCGACGCCGTGTTCTTTGCGTTTTGGCTCTCGCACGTGCCACCTGCCCGGTTCGACGGCTTCTGGGAAACCGTCAGCGCCGCGCTCAAACCGGACGGACGGGTCTTTTTCGTTGACAGCCTCCTGGAGCCGACATCCACCGCGAGAGACCATCTGATAGACGACTCCGGTATCGTGCGGCGAAAGCTCAACGATGGCCGCGAGTTCGACATCGTCAAAGTGTTCTACGAGTCGGAACGGCTCGAAACGCGTCTGGCAGATCTCGGCTGGCGCGGCGCCGTCCGATCGACCGGAAGATTTTTCCTCTACGGCTCAGTTGCGCGCTGACCGGAGCGACGCCAGACAAGATGCCGTCCCTCGGGATTCTGCTCGCACTCACCTCCGCAGTTGTATGGGGCAGCGGCGACTTCGTCGGTGGTGCAGCCACCCGCCGCAGCGGTCCGTTCCAGGTGCTGGCACTGTCTGCCTTCTCGGGCATCGTTGTACTGACGGTCCTCGCGTTCTTCGGCGAGCAGCCACCGTCTGTCTCGACGCTCAAGTGGGCCGCATTGGCCGGAGTGGGCGGTGCGATTGGCATCATCTCGCTGTATCAGGGGCTCGCCCTTGGAGGCGCGGCCATCGTTGCGCCCATTGCCGCCGTCGTGACGGCAGTGTTGCCGGCCATCTATACAGCGATCGCAGTAGCGCTTCCCACCGGCCGCCAGTTTCTAGGCTTCCTCGTGGCGTTCGTCGGCATCTGGCTAGTGACCCGTGCACCCGCTGATGAGGGGATCTCTCCAACAGGTCTGAAGCTTGCGCTGCTGGCCGGAGCAGGATTTGGCGGGTTTCTCATCATGATCGGGCAGGTGGAGCGCGCTCTCGTCTTCGGACCGCTTGCAGTGGCGCGAACAATCACGCTGGCAATCGCTCTAGTACTGATGCTGATCCGTCGCGTGCCCGTGCCCTCGCCGGCGTCAAACAGGCTGGCACTGCTGGCCGGCGTGCTCGATGCCGGCGGGAACGTGTTCTTCGTGCTCGCCCGCCAGCAGACGCGGCTGGATGTCGCCGCGGTGCTGTCGTCGCTCTATCCGGTTGCGACCGTGGCTCTGGCACGCATCGTCTGGCGCGAGCAGGTTGCACCATCGCAGTGGATAGGCATGGCTGTGTGTCTTGCGGCCGTCACGCTGATGGCCGATTGACGTCTTTCTGAAGGGTCCGACAGGCGCGCGCGTGTCTGCACTTGAAATCCTCAATTGTTTGTGGGCCGAACGACACTAGGACAAAAGGCTGCTCGCCGGTGGAATTTGCCATCCCCAAAAGAGGGGACACCGCGCCAAATGTAGGCCGTTCCGGGCACGCCGGTTGCTCTTTTGCCGCGCATGCTCGTACCCGAGAGCCGAACCGGCTCCATGCTGACGCGCGTCCCGCGGTTTGCCTTCATCAGCCGACTCGTGCTGATCATCCAGTTTCTTTTTGCACCCGTCATGTGGTCGGGCGCCGCCATCGTAGGCGCGCAGGAGACCTGGACGGTACTTCCGATCATTCCGACGTCGGACGATACGGCCGCCACGCCCCAGTCGAAGGTATGGTTTCACGGGCATACGTGGTGGACGGTCCTTCCGAGCAACACCCCGAGCAGTGGCTCGTGGCTGTTCCGGCTGGAGTCCAACAACACCTGGACGCCCGTGCTCAAAGTGTCGGGGATGAAAGGCAGGGCCGACACCAAAGCTAACGGCGATCTCACTCACATCCTGCTCGTCAACAGCACCTCGCAGCTCGTGACGATTGAGTACGTCCCGGCGCTCCACACGTATCGCCTCTGGCCGACGAATCCGACGCCGGTTCCAGTCTTTATCGGAGAGACAGGGACTGTCGAAGTCGATTCGACAGGCAGGCTCTGGATCGCGACTGATCACCTCAACACCGTGGAGATCTACTACGGCGATTCCCCGTACTCCTCTTTCACCGGTCCGATTCTCCTGACCGACCAGACGGATGTCAGCGACGTCAACGCCATCGTGGCATTGCCGAACGACACGATAGGTGTCTTCTGGGGCAACAGCGCTCTCCAGCGCTGGGGGTTTCGAGTCCATGTGGACGGCACGGATCCGGCGGTCTGGTTGAATGATGAGATGCCGGCGGCGGCGGGTCATGAAGAAATGAACATGGCGGACGACCACATCAACCTGGCGTCTGCCGCCGACGGCACGGTGTACGCGGCCGTGAAGCCCAAGACCGCTTCGAGCAGCGTGCCGCCGCTGTATCTACTCGTTCGGCGTCCTCAGCCCGGCCCGCCTGGAGGCGTCTGGGACAACACGCTCTATCCAATCGAGCCGGTCAGCAGCGGCGGCGGGTGGCGGCGCCCGCAGGTCCTGCTCGATGAAGTCACGAACATGTTGCGCGTCTTTTACAACGACTCGTCGGGCAACGTGTTCTTCACAGAGTCCGACGCCACGGACATCAGTTTCGGGCCGCGTCACCAGGTGTTGAGCGGCGGATACGAATACGTTACCAGCACACGAGATCCATGGTCCGGGCGCTTGGTGGTGCTTGCGACGAAGTCGGGAACGGGTGGCATTTTGATCGCGACCGATCCCGGCCTCACGGGCTACTGGAAGATGGACGACGGCAGTGGGATAGAGGCACGCGATCTGTCGGGGTGGGGCAACAACGCCAGCCTGGCGGGCAACCGGTCATGGGTCGCCGGCATTAAAGGGTTCGCGCTGAGCTTCGACGGCTCCACGACCTACGGTTCGGTGGCCGATCAGGAAGGGCTCAACGCGACGACGGCTCTCACCCTGAGTGCGTGGATCAAGCCGCAGGCACAGGGTGCACAGGACATCATCAGCCGTGCGACCGTCGGGAGCGTGGATGGATACAGCCTGTCTCTAAATCCCACCAACGCTTCGACGAAGCCCGGCAGTGTGTACCTGCAATTCAACGAGGCATCGTCTGGAAATACGTTCCGCGTTGATTCGGACACGAGATACCCCACAGACGGAAATACATGGATGCACGTGGCGGCTACGTACGACGGCACCGCCATGCGCGTGTACATCAACGGTATCGAGGAAGAGTCGAGCCTGGGCCCAGCCTCCATCGCGGCGAATACCGTGAATCTTGGCCTCGGCGCGCAGGGCAATGGTGCGCGCAAGTTCCGCGGCCAGATGGACGAGGTGCGCGTCTACAGGAGAGCGCTGAGCGCTGCAGAGATTACCGAGCTCGCCAGGGTGCCCCTGGCGGATGTCTCGATCACGAAAACCGACGGTGCTTCGTCCATCACGGTCGGACAACAGGCGACGTACACAATCGTGGCCAGCAATGCCGGTCCGGAAGATGTCATGGCGACGGTGTATGACACCATCCCCTCGAGGTTGACCGGCGCAACGTGGACGTGCGTTGCTGCAGCCGGCGCTTCCTGTCCGCAGAACGGTTCTGGAAACATCGAGAGCATAGTGAGTCTCCCGGTTGGCGGGAATGTGACCTACACCCTGAGGGCGACCGTCACCCAGGGTTCGAGTATCCCTCTCGTCAACACCGCGTCGGTGTCGCCGGGCGGCATCGATCCGGCGCCAGCGAACAACTTCGCGACCGACACCAACTCGATTCTGCAGCCTGTGTCGCCGGTCATTACCACGCCTCCCGCCAATGTGAGCGTGACGGCACCGGCACCTGCAACATTCAGCGTTGTCGCCATCGGGGCGACGCCGATGAGTTATCAGTGGCGACGCAACGGCACGGCCATCTCAGGCGCGACGAGCTCGAGTTATACGCTCAGTCCGACCGCGGTGAGCAACAGCGGCTCGGTCTACACCGTCACGGTGTCGAATGCCGGCGGCAGCGTCACCAGCACGCCGGCGACCCTGACGGTAAGCGCAGCGCCCATTGCGCCGAGCATCACAACCCAGCCGGCAAGTATGTTTGCGTTCGAGCCGACCGCCGCGACGTTCTCCGTCGTCGCCACGGGCACGTCGCCCTTGAGTTATCAGTGGCGCCGTAACGGTGTCGCCATTCCCGGCGCGACGAGCGCCAGCTACACCCTCAGCCCCACGTCGGTGGGAGACAGCGGTGCGACGTTCAGCGTGGTCGTCTCGAATAGCGTGGGCTCGGTCACGAGCTCGGGCGCGATGTTGACCGTCTTCACAAGTGGCGGCGGAGCGTTGCTCCTAGATGCTCACTTCGACACGACACCTAACGGATTTACGTACGCAGACGACGTGTTCCGCGGCACCAATCAGCCCAACTATGCCAGCGGCGCGCACATCACGAGCGGGGGCTTCACCGGCGGCGCGCTGACCGTGCGCGTCGGTAACATCAACAGCCAGAATATTTCAAACATCTCAGGCGGATGGAGCACGAGCTTCACGCTGGCCGGCCCGTCGCCGGCGATTCTGTTGTTTCGATATCGGCTCACGGAGCAGGCCACGTTCGAGCCTGACGAGTTTACTCAGATGCTGGTCAGCCTCGATGGCGGCCTAAAAGGACTCCCGCCGAATGATTACATCGCCCAGGTCGTCGGGGGAGGAACGACGACGACGGGTTGGCAGCTCGTGCAACTGGACCTTGGCGTACTGTCGGCCGGTACGCACGTGCTGACGTTCGGGGCTTACAACAACCAGAAGACCTATCCGGATGAGTTCGCGGAAGTGTTCATCGACGATGTGATGTTGCAGGCCAGTGCACCGACCCAGACGCAACCCAACATCACGACGCCGCCCGCGAACGTGACGGTTACGGTTCCCGCGCAAGCGACCTTTACTGTCGTGGCTGGTGGCACAGCGCCACTGAGCTATCAATGGCGCCGCAACGCCGTCGCGATCCCGGGTGCGACCAGTGCCAGCTACACGTTCACGCCGACGGTCTCCGACAACGGCGCATTGTTCAGCGTTGTCGTCACCAATAGCGCCGGCAGTGTGACGAGCCCATCTGCCACACTGACCGTGAATGGCGCACCGGTGGCGCCGACCATCACGACTCCGCCTGCCAGCGTGACGGTGACCGTTCCAGCGCCGGCGACCTTTACTGTCGTGGCTGGTGGGACAGCGCCGCTGAGCTATCAATGGCGCCGTAACGCCGTCGCAATCCCGGGCGCGACCAGCGCCGGCTACACGTTCACGCCGACGGTGTCCGACAGCGGCGCATTGTTCAGTGTCGTCGTTACCAACAGCGTCAGCAGCGTGACGAGCGCATCTGCCACGCTGACCGTAAATGGCGCACCGGTGGCGCCGACCATCACCACGCCGCCAGCCAGTCTCACGGTGACGGCGCCGGCGCAAGCGACGTTCTCGGTTGTGGCCGCCGGCACAGCGCCGCTGAGTTATCAGTGGCGGCGTAACGGTGCGGCCATCCCGGGTGCGACCAACCCCAGCTATGCGCTGAGCTCGACGACGTTGAGCGACAGCGGTTCCACATTCAGCGTCGTCGTGTCGAACAGCGTCAACACGGTCACGAGTGCGGCGGCGACGCTTACCGTCCTTGACGGCGGAGGTGGCGGAGGATCTGCGATCATCGACGCCCACTTCGATACGGCGGCGGATGGCTTTGCTTACGCCGACGATCTCTTCCGTGCCACGACGCAGCCCGCCTATGCCAGCGGCGAACAACTTGCCGCGGGCGGCTTCACTGGCGGAGCTCTCAAGGTACTAATGGGCGGGATCAACGGATCGAACATCCAGAAAATCTCCGGCGGCTGGCAACGCAACTTCACTTTGGCGACTGCCGGTCCGACGACCCTGACGTTCCGCTACAAACTGAGTATCACGGGGCTCAAGAGCGACAGGTTCGGCCAGATGCTGGTGAGCCTCGACGGCGTTCTCTACGGCGTCGCGCCCGACACGTATGTTGCGCAACTCCTCGGTGGCACGGGTGGTGTCACTGCGACGACTGGGTGGCAGCAGGTGCAACTCAATCTGGGCTCGCTTCCGGCGGGCACTCACGTGCTGGCCCTCGGTGGATACCTCAGCGGAAAGAGCGGCTCCAGCGAAGGCGCGGATGTCCTGGTGGATGACGTCTTGGTGCAGAGCGGCTCCTCTGGTCCGGTACCGCCGGGCATCACCAGCCCGCCCGCGAATGTGACCGTGACCGCCCCGGCTGCAGCGTCGTTCTCTGTCGTCGCGACGGGAACGGCACCGCTGAACTATCAGTGGAAACGCAACGGCACCGCGATTCCCGGCGCGACGAGCGCGAGCTACGTGATGAACTCCACGGTCGAGGCCGACAACGGCGCGTTGTTCAGCGTCGATGTGTCGAACAGTGTGAGCACGGTCACGAGCGCGGCTGCGATGTTGACCGTGAATGCGTCAGCGGTGGCGCCGAGTATTACCACGCCGCCCGCCAGTGTGACTGTTACCGCTCCGGCGCAGGCGACGTTCTCTGTCGTCGCGACGGGGACGGCGCCGCTCAGCTATCAGTGGCGACGCGACGGCATGGCGATTCCTGGTGCGACAAGCGCGAGCTATGTGCTGACCCCGACGGCGGCGGGCGATAGTGGCGCATTGTTCAGCGTGAGTGTATCGAACAGCGTGAGTACGGTGACAAGCGCTGCCGCAACGCTTACGGTAAATGTTGCAGCGGTTGCGCCGACTATCGTTACGCCGCCGGCCAGTCTGACGGTGACGGAGCCGGGACAAGCGACGGTCTCCGTCGTGGCCGCCGGCACAGCGCCGCTGAGCTATCAGTGGCGGCGCGGCGGCATGGCGATTCCGGGTGCGACAAGCGCCAGCTACACGCTGAGCCCGACGACCCTTGGCGACAGCGGCGCGCTCTTCAGCGTCGATGTGTCGAACAGCGTCAGCACCATCACAAGTGCGGCGGCGACGCTGACCGTGCTAAACGGTGTCGGTGGTGGGGGATCGGCTGTTCTCGAAGCACACTTCGACGCGGGGGCCGACGGCTTTGCCTACGCCGATGATCTCTTCCGTGCGACGGTGCAGCCCGCCTATGCGAGCGGCGAGCAACTTGCCGCGGGCGGATTCACGGGCGGGGCCCTGAAGGTACTCCTGGGCGGAATCAACGGATCGAACATTCAGAAGATCTCAGGGGGTTGGCAACGCAGCTTCACGCTTGCGACGGCTGGTCCTGTGACGCTGACGTTCCGCTACAAGCTTGGCATCACAGGCCTCAAGAGCGAGAGGTTCGGCCAGATGGTCGTGAGCCTCGGCGGCGTTCTATCCGGCGTGCCTCCCAATACGTACGTGGCACAACTTCTCGGTGCCACGGGTGGCATCACAGCGACGACGGGATGGCAGCAAGTTCAACTGAATCTGGGCTCACTTCCGGCTGGCACTCATGTGTTGGCGCTCGGTGGCTACCTCAGTGGAAAGAGCGGCTCCAGCGAAACGGCCGACGTGCTCATCGACGATGTGGTGGTGACGCAGTAGCCAACTAGGTGTCGCGTTCACCTTGGAATCAGGCGGATTCGGGCGGCACGGAGGTTGATCGACACAAAGTGTGAAGATGGCCTGCGAGCTAGTCGTCGATTTCGTTGATTGTTCGTTGATAAGCGCAGATAATCGCGTCCCATCTTCAAGACCATGCCGATGCCACTGCCGTTGTGTCAGCGGTGCCACAGCAACCTGTACGTTCGCGTGGAGTGGATACTCTCGGGCCGGCGGATGAGCGGCGCTTACTACTGCGGGCACTGCCACCACGAATGGCGGAACGAAGCGGTTCCACCGGTTGAGGCCGCAGAGCGAAGAATGACCGAGCGGCGCAAACAAGGCCGCGACGGAGTGAAGCACCGAACCTGATCGATCAAGCGCGCGCGCGCCTTGTCGCCCCTCGCACTCGTCCCACGACGACGAAATCGCCCCATTCCCAGGTGAAGGGTGGCGTCCGACGCCGATCGGGACCGCGCCGCTCGTCGGGCACCTGCCCCGATGACGCTCGTCTGTCGTGCTGTCGCCGATCCCACAAGACGCTGACGGGCAGGTGAACGGCCCGCTGCGTGAGTTTGTGAAAGCGGCGGAGTGCGCCACGACGCACGATGAGATCCACGGGTTGTCTTCTGGTGCGCATAACGGCATTATCGGCGCCATCGCGCGAACTCTTGAGGGGGGCCATGTGGGCGATGGTCGAGGGGCCATGGTCACCTGGCCCGCCGGCCACGCCGCATGCACGAAGCTTAAAAGACCGGACCGGCTGGCAGCGGCATCGAAATTTTTTCGCCGTCGCCAAGCTTCGTCAGCGTCTCGGTGTACAGGTGACCGCTTGCTTCGAGATCGGTCCACTGGCCTGAGAGTTGTTTGTTGCCGTCGAGCCTATACACCACGACGCCGGCTGAGGCGCCGATGTATCCGACCGAAAGCGTGTTGTCTTTGAGGACGCCGACACCGACGTTGACGACGCCCTTGGGCGTCAACCATCGCACGATATAGGTGTCTCCATTTCTGACGATCTCAACGGCTGCGCGATATGTTTGCCCGTCCGGGCTCACACCATCGCAGCGATACGCGCCGCTCGGATCAACTGGTGTCTGCACCTTTACCGGCGCGATTCCAACGACGAATGCAATGAGGATGAGCAGGGCTAAACGTTTCATGCTCATTTGGCGAGCAAGAGGGATGCCGGTATCATCGCAGGCTGAGGTGCGGGATGGCCGAGAAGTGGGAGCTCAAGGGCCACGTGCTCGTCGCGTGCAACTGCGATTGGGGATGTCCGTGCAACTTCAACGCGCGGCCGACCACCGGCAAGTGCGAGGGCGGCTGGACATGGCAGGTCGATCGAGGAACGTACGGTGATGTGAGCCTCGACGGGTTGAGCTTTTCCGTGTACGTCAACTGGCCCGGCGCTATTCACGAAGGCAACGGCGAAGCGTTGATTCTCTTCGACGAACGCGCGGATGCTGCACAACGAACCGCAATCGAAACGCTGCTCGGTGGAAAAGTCGGCGGCCCATGGGAGACGTTGGGCTGGACCTGGCCGAAGGTGCACGGGCCGTATGCCGTTCCGTACGTGCTTGTCTTTGATGGCTTACACACGAAGGCGCGATGCGGCGAGTACGTCGATGTCGAGTGTGCGCCGATCAAAAACCCCGTGACCGGCGCCGAGGTCCACCCCGGTGTGATTCTGCCGGAAGGCATTATCTTGAAGCGCGGCGACCTTGGTGCGACGTCGCACTTCCGCGTGAACCACCAAATGGGATACGACCATTCGGGTCAGTACATGGCCGTCGGCCCGTTCGAGTACACATCACGATAGGCGAGTCGAGCCAGTTCGGCCTTCGCGGCTCACCGGTCCGCACGAACTTGCATCACCACGTCGCGAATGGCCTCAACGACCAGGCCGGGATCGTCCAGGTGAACCCAGTGGCCGCTGGCCGGCGACACGATGTGGCGGCCTCTTGTGGAGGCACGCGCGAGCAATGCGTCTGCGTCGATCCAGCGTGGAGCGCGGCGTCCCGCCGACAGCACTGTCACCGGAATGTCGCCGAATGCATCGACACCGCGGATCATCTCGGCGCTGCACGAGGGCAGTGCGGCAAGATGCTGCCACATGCCGCGGAACGCTTTCGGGTTCGACCAATGTTCCTGTACGGCCGGCAGCACTTCCGCTGGCAGCTTTTGCACTTCGCCGACCATGTTGACGAGAAGGGCCGCGGCCGCCGGACCCAACATCTGGCTGGCGCGTCTGGGCAGCGCCGGAGCGCCACCGCTGAGCCTCGAAAGGAGAAACCGGACCAACCCGGCGCGCGCGAGCAGCCCGCCCACCCGTGACAGAAAAATGCCACCGCGAAGCATGCGACGCTGCTCTGGGGAAGGCGTGCACCATTCTTCGGGGTGGAGCGGGTCCACGAAGACGAGGCCCGCGACTTCCGCGCGATGTTTACGGGCGAACGCGCGGATGACGAGTCCGCCAAACGAGTGGCCCACGAGCACATACGGCGCCTGAACGGCCGTATGGTGAATCAGTTGGTGTAGTTCATCGACAAGTGCGGATAGTGAACGCGGAGTCGTGCTCAGATCGCTCCAGGCGAGCCCTGCGCGATCGTAGCTGCATGCGCGCGTGAATCGGGCCACTTCGGGCTGTACACGCGCCCAACTCAAGGACGAAGCGGCAATGCCCGCGTCCATGACGACGCCGGGGCTGCCGTCGCCTTCGCAGCGGTAGTGAAGGCGATGACGTCCGACGGGTGCCAGCGTACCCGGGGCGGCGAGATCTCGTAGACGGCCCATACTTCATAATGCGCAAAATCGGGGCCGGGTGTAACATCGTTCACCGTCAATAACATCCAAGGAGGTTGGTCATGCTGACTCGTCGCGAATTCATCGGCGCGGGCCTTGGGGCCGCCCTGGCCGCTCCCGCGTTTGCGCTGCCCGGCGACAAGATGCGTTACGCCATGAGTGGCCATCAGTTTCGCGGTCTGAAGCCCCATCCCGAAACCGGCATTCAAATGGCCGCGAAGTACGGCTATCACGGTCTCGAGCCGTTTCAGGACGACATGCCGCAATACCTGACTCAGCCGCCCGAGGTTTTTAAGAAGTTGCTCGACGCAGCCGGCATCGCGCTGTGCACGGTCGGCAGCGGCGGTCAGTATCTCGACGCGAAGCGGCTGCCCGAGACGCTCGAGAACAACGCGGCCCGCGCGCGGTACATCTCGCACTTCGGCTGCAAGCACCTCAAGGTGAATCTGAGCCAGCGTGTCGGCCCGGAAAACCTCAGTGCCGAGAACGGCAAGATTCTCGCGCGCAATCTGAACGAAGTGGGGAAGCGCACGGCGGATGCCGGCATCAAGTTCGCGTTTCACCCGCATGCATGGACGCTCGTCGAACGGCAGCCCGAGCTCGACATGGTGATGGAGCTGACCGACCCGAAGCTGGTGTTTCTCGTCCTCGATACGGGCCACGCGACCTTGGGCGGGATCGATCCACTCAAGGCGCTGCGCGACTACTATCCGCGCATCGCCTCCATCCACTTGAAGGACGCGGAGCCGAAATACAACACCGCGCGCGGCTGGCGCGGACCGGCGCCGAGCGAAGAAGAGCACAAGCAGGTCAATCTGTACAAGCTGCTGGGCACTGGAGGCGTCGATTTCCCGGCGTTCTTTGCCGAGCTGCGCCGCCGCAACTATGACGGCTGGGTGACGATGGACTTCGACATGCCCCGCCCGGGTGCGGGCACCGTCGAAGATCACATGAACGCACACAAGAAGTACCTGATCGACACGCTGAAGGGGCAACTGAGAAGCTGACGGGTTCGTTTGGTTCGTAGGGCGGGTCTTGCACTGCAAGACCCGCCCTCTGATCAAGACCCGCCCTACTGTTTTACGCGGAGGACGCCGATAACGCGCGTGAGACTCTGCCTATGTCGCTGCCGCGTGCGCTCTTTTGTGCGGCGTTCCTGATGCTGGCTCCTGCCGGCGTCACGGCTCAAACGGTCGCCACGTCTTTTTCCGATCTTCCCGCAATACTCAGGTCCGGCGAGAGCGTCGATGTGACCGATGCCAAGGGGCAGTCGCTGAGGGGCCGGATAGGTGCGCTCACGCCATCATTGCTGGAATTGATGGCTCGGAGGCGGGCGCCTGATGGCACGGAGGCGCTGGTCTCGATCGCACGTCTCGCCGAGGCCGACGTGCGGATGATCAGAGTCGCGCGTCGCGATTCTCTGCTGAACGGGACGTTGATTGGGCTGGCCGTCGGACTCGGAATCGCCGCACTTCCGGCCGCCGGGATTTTCTGCAATCCAAACTACGAGGATGGACCGCCGCTCAGCAGCTGCCTGAGCTTTCTCGGCGTGCTGGGGGGCATCGGCGCCGGGTCAGGCCTCGCGATCGACGCGGCACGATTTGAACGCAGGATGGTGTTCTACCGCGCCTCGGTGATCTTTTGACGAAGCACGTCGGAACGGCCATCGGGCTCGCGGCTTTCTTCTTCCTTCTACCGCGGCCTGCCTGCTCTCAGCAGATTGCGACATCGTTCGATGAGCTGACGAAAAATGTGCGGCCAGGCGAGACGCTCGTCGTGACCGACACCCGAGGCGCGACGGTCGAGGGCACACTCGTCTCGCTGGCTGGTACTTCCCTGGACATGACGCTCGGCCGCAATCGTTCGACACCTCCGCTTCGCATTCCAGCCTCGGACGTCAACAACATTGTCGTGACGCGTCCGGACGCGTTGTGGAACGGCCCGCTTATCGGCCTTGCAATCGGTGCGGGAACCGGTCTGCTGATCGAGCTGGCCACCCGCAACGAGTATCAGAAATTCCAGGGCGGCGCCGTGATTGGTGTCAGCGTTCTCAGCATGGCGACGGGCCTGGTGATCGATCTCTTCAACCGGCCGAAAGTGGTCGTGTACGTGCGCCCTCAGACGATTCCCTAGCACCGTTCAACCTGAACGCGCTGGCACCGCACAAACGCAAAACAGGAGACTAGGAGTTCAGGAGGAATTCGGCAAAAGCGAACACGACGACGCGACGAGCGCGAGCCGTCACAGAAGATCAGAAGGTCAGAAGAGGACCACTGTCGTCCCCAAGAGCCTGGATCGTGCCGCTCTTGTATTCGGCTGATTTTCGTCTTGGCGCGTGGGCCGCATCCGCGGCCCACGACGTCGATTGGAGAGTGGATTGGTGGAACTGAGCAGGAGGCGTTCAGCCTCCTGCTCTCCTGATCTCGTGTTTGTCCGAGGTTGTGAAACCTATTCTGGCGCGACGTGAACTAATCCTTCCCGACGCAGACTAAAGTGCGCCGGGTCGACGGACTAGAACACCGGCCCGCCACCTTTCGGCATGACAATCTTCTCGCCGTCGGCAAGCCTCGTCAGCGTTTCCTTGTAGACGTGGCCGCTGGATTCGAGATCGGTCCATTCACCCGACAACTCTTTGTTGTCCTTGAGCTTGTAGACCACAACTCCGGCGGTCGTGCCGACATAGCCGACGACCAACGTATTGCCGTTCATCACCCCGACGCCCACACCCACAATGCCCTTGGGCGTCAGCCATTGCACGATGAAGGTGTCGCCGTCCTTCGCGATATGAACGGCGGCGCGATACTTCTGACCATCAGCACTGACGCCGTCCGCGCGGTAGGCGCCACTCGGATCAACGGACGACGATTGAACGTGTACTCGCGCGCTCGCCAGGAAGAGTGACAGCAGGATGAGCAGGGCGATTCGTTTCATGTCCTGGTAAAGAGCAAAAGCGATGCCGACCCGCCGCCCCCCAGTAGGGCGGGTCTTGAACTGCAAGACGCGCCCTACCGTGCGGGTCGCAGCTGATCCAGCACGCGGGCATCTTCAAGCGCCGACAGATCGCCGGGGTCCTGCCCCGAATACACGGCGCGGATGACGCGTCGCATGATCTTTCCGTTCCGCGTCTTCGGGAGCTGGTCGACGAACGCGATCGTGTCGGGCTTCAAGGCGGGGCCCATGGCGTTCCGTACCCAATCTTTCAGTTCCTGTTCCAGCGCGAGGCTGGCGCTCGTGCCGGCGCTCAGCACGCAAACGCACATCAAGCGTTCGCCCTTCAGCTCATCGGGAAGGCCCACCGCCGCGGCCTCGGCGACGGCGGGATGTGCGACCAGTACTGACTCGATTTCGGCGGGGCCGAGCCGTTTACCGGCAATCTTCAGTGTGTCATCAGACCGGCCGACGATGAACCATTGACCGTCGTCGTCGATGAGCGCCCAATCACCGTGGACCCACGTGTCGGGGAATCGCGACCAGTACGTCCGCAGGTAACGTTCGGGATCGTTCCAGAATCCGCGGCACATGCCGATCCACGGAGCGCGCACGACGAGCTCGCCAACCGCGCCGCGCACCGGTCGCCCCTCCGCGTCGACGACATCGGCAGCCATTCCAGGCAGGGCTCCCGCAAATGCGCAGGGCTTCATCGGCGTCAGCACGTTGCCCGAGATAATGCCTCCGGAAATTTCAGTGCCTCCGGAGTAGTTGATGATCGGATGTCGCCGTTTGCCGACCGTGTCGAACAACCACCACCACGGATCCGGGTTCCAGGGCTCGCCGGTCGAACCGAGCACGCGCAGCGATGAAAGATCGTATGACTCCGGAGCCGAGTCGGGGGCGTGCATCAGCATACGAACCAGCGTTGGAGAGATCCCGAGAATGGAGACGCGGTGTTCTTCGACGAGCGTCCAAAGGCGATTGCACGTCGGGTAATCCAGTGCACCGTCGTACAGCACCGCCGTCGCGCCAAGCAGGGTCGTGCCCAACAGCTCCCATGGCCCCATCATCCATCCGAGATCGGTAATCCAGAACATCGTGTCCCCGCCGCGCATGTCGAAGCCGTGCTGCTGGTCCTGAGCCGCCTTGATCGGGAATCCGCAATGCGTGTGCACCGCTCCTTTCGGCGCGCCGGTTGTACCCGACGTATAGATCAGCATGAACGGATCGTCTGCCGCGGTGTGCGCTGTGACGGCGTCGGGCGGCTCATGCGTGACGAGCTCGTCCCACCACCAGTCGCGGCCTTGCTGCATGGGTACGTTCGCGCCAATGCGCCGGACGACGACAACATGCCTCAGCGACGGCACTCGTCGAACGGCATCGTCGGCGACAGGCTTCATCAGAATCGTGCGGCCCCGCCGCCGGGCGCCGTCGGCGGTAATCAGTCCCGTTGCCCCCGCGTCCGACAGACGGGCGGCGATCGGTTCGGCGCCATACCCGGAGAACAAGGGCAGGACGATGGCGCCGATTTTGATGATGGCGAAGAACGCGATGACAAGTTCCGGTGTCATCGGCATGCAGATGCCGATGACATCCCGTTTCGAAAATCCGAGGCGCCGCAATGCGTTGGCCGCGCGATTCACCTGCTGCGACAGGTCACCGTAACTCAGCACGCCGCTCGTGCCCTCTTCGGTCGTCCATCGGATTGCCGGCGAGTGCTCCTTTGGCGTGCGAACCCACTTGTCGAGACAGTTATGGACGATGTTCATTTCGCCGCCGACGCACCAGCGCGTCCACGGCATGCCTGGCGACGTATCGATGACCTTGTCGTACGGTGTGAAGAACTCGATGCCGAGATCGGTCAGGACGGCATCCCAGAACCATTGCGGATCACTCACCGAGCGCCGATGCAGTTCGGACAGGTCCTGTATGCGATGGGCCAACATGAAGCGACGGAGTTGGCTCGCGTCGATAACATCTGCCGTCGGCGTCCACGCAAACTCGGTATGCGCGTTCAGCACAAATCCCTAATCCCCAATCCCTAATCCCTAGACGTAAACACGTTTCTTGAACGCTTCGACGAACCCGCGCAGGATCGGCGAGACGTCACCTGGCTTCAACCCGACTTCGATGAGCGTGAAGCGGCCCTCGTCGTATGCGGCGTTCAGGGCATCGCGAAACTGGCGCGGCGTGAAGGCACGGAATCCGCGTCCACCCCAGAGATCGGCCAGCTTCGCAAACGGCCAGCTGACCGTCTCGTTGTAGCCCGCGTCGGGGAAGAACGCCTGAAGCATTTCCCACCGCTGGTTGTTGAACAGCACGACGATCGGGTTGCAGCCGTAACGGCGGGCCTGCGAGATCTCGCTGCCTGTCATTTGAAACGCGCCGTCGCCGACGAGCACGAGCGGCCGTCGTCCGCTGGCAATCTGAACGCCGAGCGCCGCCGGTACCGCGAAACCCATCGTGCCGTAGTAGGCCGGCGCGATGCACTGGTTGGCCCGGATGTCGACGCTGGCGAACAGCGCGTCGCCGGTGTCGGCGATGAGCGGCATCTCGTCGTGATCCCGGACGAACTCGTTCAGCAGGTTGATCGCGTGCCGCATCTTGATCGCTTCGTCCTGCTTGAACGGATCGAACACCTCGGGAGACACGTCGGTACCGATGGCGGTGACCGGATCTCGCGAGACCGGCAGAGCGGGGGCTGTGAGCAGCCGATCGACCAGCAGCTCGAGCGGGGTATGTTCGTACTGATGCTGTCCGATGAAAACGTCGCGTGCGACCGCCGTGATGAGATCGTGCCCGCGCAGCAGGTCCGCCGAGACGCCGAGGCTGACGTCGCTGAGGCGTTCGCCCAGCAGGAGCAGACAATCCGAACCCTCGACGAGCGTTCTCATCGGGCGAGGGCTGACGGCCCCGAGATACGTGCCGATGAATTGCGGATGGCGGGTGGGGAACACCCCGCGGCCCAGGAACGAAGACGTCACCGGAATCCGGAGGCGCTCGGCGAGCCGGATCACGCGATCGACAAGCTGGAAGCGATGGACTTCGACGCCGACAATCAGCAACGGCCGCTCGGCGCGCGAGAGACGCTCGATGATTTCGCCGGCGGCTTCGGCGACGGCGCTGGCGTTCACTTTGAGCGCGACCTCGTCAAAACTCTCCGGGATCTCAATGTCGGCCGACACCATGTCGCGGGGGATTTCCAGGTACACAGGACGCTTGAACTTGAGCGCGACGTCAATCGCACGATGAATGGCGCCGGCGGCCGTCTGATGGTCGTCGATGATGGCGGCTGATTCGACGACTTCCTGATAGATCTTGAACTGCGATTCGAACGACTTCACCTCGTGGTGGACGAGGAGCCCGGCCTCGCGCTCGAGCCTGCCGGGACCGCCCGAGAGGACGATTAACGGCGATTCTTCGGCGTACGCGCACGCGATCGAGTTGATCATGTTCAGCCCGCCGGCCCCATAGGTGACCA
Organism: Vicinamibacterales bacterium; assembly: GCA_963782595.1. Classification (GTDB taxonomy): domain Bacteria; phylum Acidobacteriota; class Vicinamibacteria; order Vicinamibacterales; family JAMQPK01; genus JAMQPK01. The sequence continues at coordinate 1,076,666 of CAWAKJ010000002.1, forward strand.
GGCAGACGCCCAGCCCGTTGGTGATGCGTGATGCGCCGTCGGCGGCGAATCCGACTGCGGGCTCGTGACCGAGGGTGATGAGCCGGAACCGCCGATCGTCCTGGAGTGCGTTGTACAGGTTCAGCACGAAATCGCCGGGAATGCCGAAAATATGGCGTACGCCGTGGTCGTACAGATGGTTGAAAAGAAACTCGTGGAGCTTCATGTGATGACGCCTGTGCACTCGCCGAATCCGATTCGCGCACAGCCTGTCCGCTCGCAGAATGCGCGCATGACGATCTCATCGCCGTCTTCGAGAAACGTGCGCGACTCGCCATTCGGTAACTGGAACGGCCGCTTGCCGCCCTCTGTAATTTCGATGAGTGAGCCGTATGTGCCTTCGGTCGGGCCGGAAAGCGTGCCGGTGGCGATGAGATCGCCGGGGAGGAGATTGCAGCCATTGCTCGTGTGGTGCGTCAGCATCTGCGCGAGGGTCCAGTACAGGTCGCGAAGCGACGAGCGGCTCAGGCGCACCGGCGCATCGCCGGCCTGCTGCATCGCGGCTGTTCGCAGCAGCACATCGTAAGTAATGGCAAAACCACCTGACGCTTCATTCGAGCGGGACGCAAGATACGGCAACGGCTGCGGATCGTCCGGCGCGCGCTCGGCGGCGGCGCAGCGAAACGGTGCGAGGGCTTCATGAGTGACGACCCACGGCGAGACGGTTGTGGCAAAGCTCTTCCCGAGAAACGGTCCGAGGGGCTGGTACTCCCACGCCTGAATGTCGCGCGCGGACCAGTCATTGACCAGGCACAAGCCGAAAATGTGCGATTCGGCGGAGTCGATCGGAATCGGCTCGCCAAGCGCATTGCCGGACGCGCAAAAAAAGCCGACCTCCGCTTCGTAGTCGAGACGCGCGGAGGGGCGAAACTCGGGTGCGTCTCCCGAACGCATCACTTGGCCCGAGGGTCGCCGCACCGGCGTGCCGCTGATGACGATCGACGAGCTTCGGCCATGATAGGCAATCGGCACGTGTCGATAGTTGGGCAGGAGTGGATTGTCCGGTCGAAACAGCCGGCCGACATTCGTCGCGTGATGAATCGACGCGTAGAAGTCCGAGTAGTTGCCGATGCTGGAGGGCACGAGCATCACGGCGTCGCCGGGCGATGTGAGCAGCCGCGGGTCGGCGCCCCATCCATCCGCTGCGAGAATCTTGCTGATCCGGCGCCGCAGAGCGGACATCTCGCGCTGCCCAAGCGCCATCAGCGGGTTCAACGTCGAGGCTTCGGCTGACGCGCGCAGCGCAGACGATAGTCCTTCGAGCAGTCCGCGTTCGCTCGATTGTCGAAGATCGAGAATGTCGTTGCCTATGGCGACGCCGATGGCGGGCGCGCCGCCGCCCCGCAAAAACACGCCGAACGGTAAATTCTGAATCGGGAAGTTGCTCGCTGCGTCGTTCGCAGACTCCACCCAACTGCGCAGCCCCACGTCGTGCGTCTCGTTGAGGGCGTCCACATCACACCAGTTGCAGACGTGCCAGTTCTTCGGCGGGGTCGCGAAAGCTGCACGAGCCGAACGAACGGAAGAAACGGCGGGTCTCGGCGAGGTCCTGCAATGCAGTCGTCGAGCCTCGATACACGACACGATCGGGGCGGAACTCGAACGCGGTTGCAGACGGCTCCGTAAGCGCCTCGACAATGTCCGCGACAGACGCGCCCGCTCGCGCGAGCGCTGCGGCAACGGAGACGTTGACGAAACCGTGCATCACGGCCGTGGCGCTGTCGTGCGCATAGGTAAGAGAGTAGCAGCTTCGTAGCGCATGATGCAGGCCCGCCGTCGCCTTGAATGCAAGGCCGCGCTCGGCGCACTGGTGGAGAAATCGCGCCAGCGAGGAAGGCAACGGAATAGCCGTCGCCACCGTCCCGCCGGTCCGCACTTTCGCGGCAGCGCCCGCCCGCGAGATCGCGTCGAGCCGGCTTTCGAGGTCGTCGTCGATCGGTGCTTCGAAGAAGGTCTCGATGGAGCCGTCCATCTCATCTGCGAGACGAGCAATATCGGCCGCCGCCGTTGGAGGGAACTCGGCAGACACGATGCGCATACGCCGGTTCTCGCGCTCATGGAAGGCAGCCAAGTGGCCGGACTGCGCCGGTGCGCCCGGGCCCATGATGACGGTGACCTCGTACTCGCGAGGAGCCGTACGGGGCAGGATCGCGTCCAATTCGTCGAGGTTGCCGGCGCGCACGACGAGGCGCCCCAACAGCCAGGCCTCGGTGCTCTCCCGTTCGCGCGTGTAGTTGGCGACGGCCTCGCGCAACGAAAGGTCGGCCGGCGGAAATGTCCCTGCGTAGTCGACGGCGTGTTCGAACAGGGCGCGGGTGGAGGCAAGCACGGTCACAGGGGAAGAGACGTCGACGTTTTGACTTCCTTGACGACGATGCTCGTCCGGGTGCGATCGACGCCACCCGCTTTCATGAGCTTGCCGAACAGAAACTTCTCGAGGTGGTCGTGATTGGCGACCACGACCTTCAGCAGGTAGTCGAACTCCCCGGTCAAGAAGTGACATTCGAGCACTTCCGGCATGTTCTTGATTTTGTCGGGAAACTGCTTCACCGATTGAGGCCGGTGATGGGCCAGGGTGACGTGAATGAAGCAGAGGAGGTCGAGCCCGACGGCTTGGCGGTTGATGACCGTCGCATAGCCGCGAATGACCCCCTGGGTTTCGAGCTTGCGAAGGCGCTTCTGGAGCCCGGGTCCGGACAGGTCCAGGCGGCGAGCCAATTCCGCCGTGGGTACCCTGGCATCGTTCTGCAGGTAGACCAGGAGCCGCCTGTCGAGGGCGTCGAGGCGGGGTCGAGGGTCGGGGCCGTCTGATTTCAGTTTTGTCACTTTGGTTGTGTCACTTTGGTTACGATTCTAAACTAATACATCACTTTTCGTTTGCACTATGCGCGCAACATGCCACAATAGTTCATATTATGCCAGACTTCTGTCCGATAAAGCGCATCGACCATCTCGAGTTCTTCGTGGGCAATGCGAGGCAGGCGGCCGTCTTTTACGAGACCTGCTTCGGCTTCCACAGGACCGCGTATCGGGGTCTCGAGACCGGCTGCCGCGATTCGGCTTCGTATGTACTCGAACAGGGCGAGATCCGGTTTGTGCTCACGTCGCCGCTCGGCCCGGATCACGCGGCGGCTGAATTCGTCCGACAGCATGGCGACGGGGTCGGCATCATCGCGCTTCAGGTCCCCGATGCGGCTGCGGCCTTCCACGAGACGACGATCCGAGGCGCCAGGCCGGCGATGCCGCCCGGCGAGGCGCGCGACGAAAAAGGCGTGTTGCGCTCCGCGGCGATCCACGCGTACGGCGACACGCTCATCAAGTTCGTCGAGCGCGATGACTATGCGGGAGCATTTGCCCCCGGGTTCCGCTCATTACCGGCGGCCAAGTCGAGCGGTGGCCCCCTGAAGGCGATCGATCACATCGTCGGGAACGTCGAACTGGGCGGAATGGAGAAGTGGGTCAGGTTCTTTGCAGAAACGATGGGCTTTACGCAGCTCATCCACTTCGACGACAAGACCATCACGACGGAGTACTCGGCGCTGATGTCGAAGGTCATGCAGGATGGGACCGGCCGCGTGAAATTTCCCATCAACGAGCCGGCAACCGGCAAGCGCAAGTCGCAGATTCAGGAATATCTCGACTACTACCGCGGCCCGGGCGTGCAGCACATCGCCTGTGCGACCGACGACATCGTGAAGACGGTTCGCCACCTCCGCGAATCGGGTGTCGAGTTTCTCCGGGTACCGCCCACCTACTACGACGATCTCAGTGACCGCATCGGGAAGATCGAAGAACCGGTCGGCGAGCTGGCCGAGCTCGGGATTCTCGCCGATCGTGACGAGGAAGGGTACCTCCTTCAGATCTTCACGCAACCGGTGGAGGACCGGCCGACGCTGTTCTTCGAAGTCATCGAGCGGCACGGGTGCCGGGGCTTTGGCGAAGGCAACTTCAAGTCGCTCTTCGAAGCCATCGAACGGGAGCAGGCGCGACGAGGCAACCTCGTATGAGCTACTACTACCGGCTCGGGCAGATCCCGCACAAGCGCCACACGCAGTTCCGGCAGCCCGACGGCTCGCTCTACCACGAAGAGTTGATGGGCATCCACGGCTTCGTGGGCAACAAGTCGCTGCTCTACCATTTGCGGCCCCCGACCGACGTCCGCCAGATCGAACGGGGCTGCGAAGTGAAGATTCCTTACGCCGACCCAGGTCCGGTGCAGCACCGGCTGTTGCGCACGGCGAATCTGCCGGCAGGCGGGGACGCGATCACGGGCCGTGTGCCGCTGATGGCCAACAGCGATGTGTGTATCTCGGCGGCGCGGCCGAACGAGCCGATGGCCTACTGGTATCGGTATGCGCACGGCGACGAAGTGATCTTTGTTCACGAAGGGACCGGCGTCCTCGAAAGTCAGTTCGGCACGCTGCGTTACGGGCCGGGCGACTACCTCGTGATTCCGACCGGTGTCATCTGGAGGATCCTGCCAGACGCGGTGGCGCAGCGAATGCTCGTCGTTGAAACCTCCGGCGGCCACATCGAGCCACCGCGCCGCTACGTCAACCAGTATGGGCAGTTCCTCGAGAGCGCGCCGTATGCCGAGCGCGACATCCGGCCGCCAGACGCGCTGGCCACGCACGACGAAAAAGGGGAGTTCGAGGTTCGTGTGAAGGCTCGCGGCTACATTGCGCGATATATCTATCCGCATCATCCGCTCGACGTGGTCGGATGGGATGGGCATTTGTGGCCGTTCGCGTTCAACATCGAAGACTTCGAGCCGATTACGGGCCGCGTTCACCAGCCGCCACCGGTGCATCAGACTTTCGACGGCCCGGGATTCGTGCTCTGTTCGTTCGTGCCGCGGCTCTTCGACTATCACCCGCAGTCGATTCCCGCGCCCTACAACCATTCGAACGTCGACTCGGACGAGGTCATCTACTACGTCAAGGGCGACTTCATGTCGCGCAAAGGTATCGAATCGGGGGCACTCACGGTGCATCCCAACGGCATTCCGCACGGGCCGCACCCGGGCACTTACGAAGGCTCGATTGGCAAGACGCGGACAGACGAGCTGGCGGTCATGGTCGACACGTTCCGGCCGCTGCAGCTCACCACGTATGCGATGGGCATGGAAGACCCGACCTATCCGTTCAGCTGGCAAAGGTAGACCCAAGGAGGAGTCATGGCAGCGAAGAATTTTGATGCGTTCAAGCAGACGATCGAAGAGCGGTTCATGGGCCATCCGGTCGTGACAGATAACCGTTATACCAAGTGGTTTTCGCGCGGCGACATGTCGCTCGATCATCTGCGGCGGTTCACCATCGAGTTTTCCGTGTTCTCGAATCAGTTTCTGCTTGCCGCGCTCAATCGCGCGATCAACGCGGACAGCCTGCACGCCTCACGCGAGTCGAAGGAAATTCTGATGAACGAGCTCGGTGTCATCTATAACAGCAAGGCCGGTCACAGCGCCCCGTTGCCGGATGCCGGCGGCGATGCGGACAGGGAAGGTGATCCGGCGCTGGTGTCGACCGAAGGCACTGTGGATGGCGGCAAATTCCGTTTTCAGGCCGCACACTTCGAATGGCTGTTGCGGTTTGGCCAGTCGCTGGGTCTGACGTTCGATGACATGGGCAAGCGGAGGCATGGCATCGCCAGCACGCTGTACTTCTCCGACGAACTCTTCCGACTGTACGGCAGTGACGACTACAACGAAGCGATGGGCGCCGCGTTCGCGGTCGAAAACTGGGCCGCTGCGGGATTCTGGAAAGAACTGATTGCCGGGCTCGAGCAGATGAAAGCGACCAAGGTGCCCGACATGCCGCTGGCGTTCTTCACCTGGCACGACAAGATCGAGGAACAGCACAAGGCGCACGTCTGGGACGAGCTTCATGAGTGCTACGAATCGCCCAAGTTTCGCGAAGAGCCGTTCCTGACGACAGGCGTGAAGATGCTCGACGGCGTCAAGGTGTTCTGGGATGGGCTGGACGACGAGAGGCGGAAGAGCGGGAAGTTCGCTGCGTAAGTAAACGCGGCTGTCTTGACGCAGAGACGCGGAGACGCAGAGAGACACAGAGGAACAGAGGCGCAATCGACTTCGCGCCGTTGGCGTCCCTCTGCGCCTTTGCGACTCTGCGTCCAAGCTGCGATCCGACTAAGATTCCCGGGTGCACCTCGTCCCTCTTGTGCTGCTGGCGGCCATGTCCATCATCTGGACGTGGCCGCTGGCGCTTCACTTCCGCGATCACATTCCAGGCCTTTCGGGCGACAACTACAGTTTTCTCTGGAATCTGTGGTGGATGCGCAGGGCGCTGAGCGCGCCCGAGCTCGATTTTTTCCGGTCGCCGTATCTCCTCAGCCCCTTCGGCGTCGACCTCATCAACCATCCCCATACGGCACTGCAGGGGTTCATCTCCGCGACCGCGCTGGCGGGGTTGTCCGTGGTCGAGGCGGAGAATCTGTACATCGTCGTATCGGTGTTCCTGAATGCCGTGTGCGCTTACTTACTCGCGTTCGACATCGTCCGCGATCGCCGCATCGCCCTTCTTGCCGGCGTGGTATTTGGAAGTTCGCCGTATGTCGCTGCCCATCTGCTCGGGCATTTCGATCTGCTCACGGCATGGGTCATTCCGCTGTTTGTGCTGTGCCTGCGGCGGTCGCTGCAGACCGGCCGAATTGCTCCAGCGATCGGTTGTGGCCTCTCGCTGGCCGTCGCCGCGTATGCGGCCTACTACCACGTGGTGTACCTCGCCGTGTTTGCGGCGGCCTACTCGCTGGCGTCGTGGCAGGTCGTGCACGCCGCCATCGAGCCCCGACCACACCGGCCATCGCTGTTTACGGCGCGCCTGATTCTCGTCGGCCTCATGGCGCTCGTCGTTGTTCTGATTGCCTTCATTGCGGCGACCGGTGGCACCACGCTCTACATCGCCGACACCGCGGTGTCGGTTAGAGGTGTTCAGAACCCGCTGCTTGTGTTGTGGTTGTTGGTGCTGGCGTGGCTGCTGACGAAGTGGCGAGTCGGCATTCGCTTTCAGCCTCCGTCCAGCGAGGTGTTCTGGCGTGGCGCACAGGCGTTGATGATTACAGTGGCGACGTTTGCGGTGCTATGTCTGCCCCTCATCGTGCAAGCGTTCAGGCTCGCGGTGAATGGCCAGTACGTAAGCCAGACATATTTCTGGCGCAGTGCCCCACGCGGGGTGGACGCGCTCGCACCATTCCTCGGCAATCCCTTCCATCCAGTCTACGGAGGCGCGGCAAGCGGCTTGTACGCACGTTTTGGACTCGACCGAATCGAGGCGGTCGGATGGATCGGCCTCGTGCCCGTCATTGTGCTGTTGATGGGCAGAGGGCAATGGATCGATGGGGAAGAGGCTCGCCGATGGAAAGTCGTGCTCGCCGTGTTTTCGGTGTGGGCGCTAGGACCGTTCCTGACCATGGCAGGGATTGATCTCGGATTGCCGCTGCCACAGACGCTCGCGCGATTCGTACCGCTCGTCGAGAACGCGCGCATGCCGGGCCGCGCGATGGTGGGCGTGTACCTGGCGCTGAGCGTCTTGATGGCGTTGCGCCTGGCGGGATCCCGCCTCCGCCCGGGCTATGTGTGGGCGCTCCTCGTGCTCCTTGCGCTCGACTATCTGCACGCGCCCATTCCTCTGACGGCGCTCGACCGGCCGGCTGTCTACGAACAACTCGCGTCGATCGAGGACGGCGGCGCCGTCATTGAAGTGCCATTCGGGATCGGCGATGGGCTGTCGCGAGGAAGGGGAAGCCAGGATCGACGTTTGTTGTATCACGCCACGATTCACGGCCATCCAGTGGTGGGCGGTTACATCGGACGCATGCCTCCGAATGTGGCCGAAGCCTACGAAGGCATGCCCGTGGTCGGCAATCTCTTGAGGCTGTCGAGCGGGGAAGAGCCGATTGAAGAAGAGCCACCACCGGCGCTGCCGTTCAGATATCTCGTGCTCGACACCCGGACGGCTTCTCCGCAGCTCGTGGACTACGTGCGCAAGGCCCTCGACATGGATCTGATCGCATCGAGCGACGGCAGGCAGCTCTATGCCGTGCAGGGCGCACGACCGCCAAATTTTAGAGCGTCGCGATAATCACGGCGAAGCAAATCGCGCCCGAGCCCAGTGCGAGCCATCCCCATCGCCGTGTCGATGGCAGTTGCCACCACATGTAAATGCCCGTCGCGATCCAGAGCATCAGCGCGATCGAAACGATGTCGACCAGGAGCGCCCACACCGAATCCCAGAAGCCGCCCATGTCGTAGCCACCGCGGAAGTGCATGCCCGTGATGAACTGCCGCGTCGAAAAGTCGCGATGCTCGACGGTAAGCCTGCTTTCCTCGGTGTAGTAAATGACGCGGACCGGCGTCAGGAAGTCCGGGTGGTTGACGTTGACCTGGCGCGGATTGGCCCGGTTCACGAAATAGCCGCCGTTCACCCCCGCCGCGTTCATCATCTCCCGGCCGATCGGGCGCAGATTCTCTCCCGCGGGCGGTACGACGGCGCTGAACCGATGCTCTGCAACTTGTGTCCACCTGACCGGGTCGGGCGACATGACGTGATTCAACGGAATGGAGCTGACGCCGAACATGATGACCCACGGCAGAAGAAAGAGGCCCATGTACAGATGCGCGCGCCGGATGAAGTGCAGGAACGTCATACGGTCAGCACGAAGAACGCGAATATCCCGACCCCCGCCGTGACACAGGCGACACCCCATAACCGCGTGGCGCGCATCTCCCACCACATCCAGATACCGGACAGTGCCCAGAACACCAGCGCCACGATCACCGCGTCGACGCTGGTTGCCATGGCCAGATCGGCGGCATAGGGCTGTTGATATCCCCGCCGGCGATGGAATCGATTCAAGAAGCCGCTCGTCTCGAAATCCTGACGCTCGACGACGACGCGGCGATCGTCCGGCGTGAATGTGATGCGGCGCGGCGAAAGCATGCCTTGGCGGTTGATTGTGATGCGGCCATCGGGCGCCGGCCCCTGAACGCCAAACGCGCCCTCGAGATTCAGGTCCGACAGGATCTGCCGGGCAATCTCTCGTGGCGGCGTGGCGGGCTCGAACGCGTTCGGGTAGATCTGCTCATGCTCCTTGACGAACAACGCCGGGCGCGGCATGCGATGGTTCATCGCGATGGTGCTGACGGCGTAGGCCATGATCCAGGGCGTCAGAAACAGCGCCAGATACATGTGCGTGCGGCGGACAAACCTGGAGAACACGGAGACTTTGTATCACAGGGTTCGTTGGGTTCGTCAGGTTCGTCGGGTTCGTGAGGTTCGTGGTGGAGCCTGTCGCGCCGTAGCGGCGTTAGCCGCGAAGGCGGGACAGCAGCTCGGTCACGTCAAAGTACAGGCTGCGCGTCGAGCCGTCGGTCAGCACGACTTCATACAGATCGTAGGTCTTCCCGCCGTCCTGGATCAGTTCCTGGCGAGTCAGTGTCCACGCCTTGCCGCGCTCGCCGAACCATTTCTGCAGCAGCATGTGCTCGGCGCCGGCGGCGCTCAACCCGCGTGGCGTCTTTCGGATCACGATGGCGTTGTGCAACGCATCGCCGGGTCCACCGGTGACCACGAGGGTGCCTTCGTTGATGGAGAGATCCATTTCTTAGTCGCGGGGGCCCCCCGCCCCGCTCCTCGGCGCTTCGCTTGCGGGGCCCCTTCGCCCCGCGCCGCTCGCGCCTTTTCAAGGGAGTTTACTCAGTCGCGCCGAAGTATCGTAGTGAGCGCAGCCCACGACTTTCAAGCCGGTCACATGACTGCGCGGACATCTGGTAAAATTCGAGGTTTGCTGTCGACGACCGGGTAGCTCAGTGGTAGAGCAGCGCACTTTTAATGCGCGGGCCGCGGGTTCAATCCCCGCCCCGGTCATTCTTAATGGTCTCGGCTCGCTACGCTCGCCGAGCAACCACCTCGCACTCGACTATTCCAGGCTCGTGCTCGGCGTCCCCGCTCGCTTGCGGGGCCCCACCGCCCCGCGCCGCTCGCGGGGATTGTCCAGCAAGGCGCAAGCCCTTGAAACTTTGTGTCTTGGCGTCTTTGCGTTGAATCGCTAACAGTTCGCCGTCGCGGCTAACGGGGACCGATGCCTGCGCCGCTCGGGGCGAGTGTCGTTGGACAGTTCTCTTTCGGGGCCTTACTGCGGGCTCTCCGACTATCAGCTACGAACTACAAACCACGAACCACCCACTAGCTCAGCGGAAGCTTCGCGCTGTTGATCATTTCATTCAGCGCTTCAACCAGCATGGTGAGCGAATAGGGCTTCTGGACAAGACGCGTCCGCGGGCGCAGACGCTCGAGCTCCGCCGATTCTGATGGAACGCCCGAGAAGATGATGACCGGCGTGCCCGCCGGCATCGAAATGACGACGTCGCGCCCCGATCCACGTGCGAGCCTCAAGTCCACGATGGCCGCGATCGGACGATGCTGATGGATGGCATCAATCGCGTCATCCGCGGTGTCGGCCGTCACCACTTTGAAGCGATGCATCTCGAGAAATTTCTCGAGCGGGCGGCGGACACCTTGGTCGTCTTCGACGAGCAAGACTAGCGGTGGCGCAGGGGGTGTCATCGTTACTCTTATCGGTCCAAACGGCCGATGGCTATAACCCGAGCCCGGAAACGCCGGTAGGTTGTCGGCGGAGCTGAAGCCGGACACTACGTACTTCGGGTCCTGCGCGCTAGCGCTTGAGCGTAATCGACATGCCCTCGCCGCTCGGCGCCACGATCGACGTCAGGACGGCCGGGCTCGTGTGAATCGTCTTGAGAAAGTCGCCCATCTCGTCGCGCTTGTTGATCACGTTGTGACCGAGGAACAGCCCGCCCTTGTCCATGCGGGGGAAGACCAGCGAGAAGAACTTCTGGTAATCGCGCTTCCACGCATCGCAGAAGACGAAATCGAACGTGCCCGTCACCTTCGGAATTTCCGCGAACGCGTCGCCCGAAATCACCTTGACGACATCTGACAGACCCGCTTTCTTGATATTGGCCGCGGCCTGCGAGGCGCGCGCCTTGTCATACTCGATCGTCACCAGCGTTCCGCCGGTCTCGCGCATGGCAAGGCCCATCCAGATGGCGCTGTATCCACTGGCGGCGCCGATCTCGAGCGCGTGCCTGGCCCCGCGAGTGACCACAAGCAACCGGAGGAAGCGCCCGTCTTCTTCGGACACCGCCAACTGGTCTTTATCTGCCGCTTTGATCTGCTTGAGGACGGCGTCAACCTGCGGTGGAACGTTCTGAGCCGCGGAGACGATCGGAAAGGCAAGGAAAAGGGCAACAACGAAGGAGACCAGTTTCATGCGTTCCATTCTAACGTGTTGGATGGAAAGTCCGCCCGCACCTGACACGAAATGCAAACAGGAGACGAAGAGATCAGGAGGGGTTGGCATTGACGTCTCGGGACGATGATGGCAGCGGCTCGCTGATACGTCCCAGCAAAGAATTTGTCTTCCTCCTGAGCACCTGGTCACCTGTTTTGTATTTGGTGTTCGAAGTTGCTTCTACGCCACGACAAATTCTGCCTGGCGTATGGTGTGGAGTGTCCGGCTGAAGCCGGACACTACGTACTGACGAATGCGGCCCGCACTCGACAAGAAATGCAAACAGGAGACCAGAAGCGGTTTCAATACGCCAATATCGATAGAAGATCAGGAGGCTGAACGTCACCGTTCTGTGGGATGCGTCAGGGCCCTGTCGGGGGCCTCGGCGCGCGCCAATGGCGCGACGTCGAGACAGAACTCTGTGGTTGTCATGGAGGACGAGCGAAGCGGGACGACAGTGTTCCTCGATCTCCCTGACCTTATGATCTTCTGTAACCGAGGAGACGAGGCGCTCAAGCCCTCCATCGACTGCGAGCCGTTGGCGCGCCGCGGCCATCGCGCTCGTCGCGTCGTCGTGTTCGCCTTCTGCCGAATTCCTCCTGAACTCCTAATCTCCTGTTTGTTTTTGTGGAGTATTGCTGACAAACGCGGCGGCGGCGCCGGCTGTGCTGCGCGCGTCCGCGATGCAATCGGGGATACCGACGCCACGAAACCCGGCAGCCGAAATGAACAGACCGGGGTGACCCGCCAGTTTGCCGTCGATGCGCCTCATGAGCTCGGCGTGCCCGACTTCCTGCTGCGGGCTCGAGCGATTCCAGCGATAGACGCGCGTCAAGGTCGGCTGTCCGCTGATGCCGAGAATCGTCGCGAGGTCGGCAAGCGCGGCGTCAGCCAGCTCGCTGTCGCTTTTCGAAAGCACGTCGGGGTCACGTGCCCCGCCGAGAAACGCACGCAGCAGCACCTGGCCTTCGGGTGCGCGCTGCGGCCACTTGGACGAAATCCAGGCGCCCGCTGTGATGTTCATGCCTTCCTCACGCGGCACGACGAAGCCCGTGCCCTTCAGGCCGTGGCGGACGGCCTCGCGAGGGAACGCGAACGCCACGGTGGCCGTCGAGAGATAGCGGATCGATCCGCACGCCGCCGACAGATCGGCATCGATGAGCCGAAGCAGGTCAGCGGCGGCAAATGCGGGTATCGCAAGGATGATCGCGCGGGCATGAACCGGTGGCCTGCCCTCTGCGTGAACCGTGAACCCGTTGCCTTCTTCGATGCGGGTGACGCGGGAAGCCACGTGCAACGACTCTTTTGGCACGGCGCGCACGAGTCCATCGACGAGCTCGCCCAGGCCGTTGGGAAACGACCGGAACACACCATCCGCGTTCAGCGGGCCGTGGGCGCGCCGAAACGCCCTGATGACGCTGCCGGCTTGTGCCTCGGCGTCAATCAGCCGGGGAAACAGCGCGCGCATCGAGAGCCGCTCGACGTCGCCGGCGTGAATGCCGGCCAGCAGCGGCTCCGCGATATACGCGACCGCTTCCGCGCCAAACCGGCGGCGGACGAACGCCGCGATGGATTCGTCGCCCGAGTCGCGGCGCCTGGGAACGAACAGCTCGGCCGCCATCCGCATCTTCGCTGGCAGTCCGAAGAGCGTGCTCCTGAAGAAGGGCTTCAGCCGCGTTGGAAATCCAAGGATCGACGCACCCGGTAGTGGATGCAGCTCGCCATTGCGGAGAATGAATGCAGTGCGCGGAAGTTTGGTCGGGAAGAGCCGATCGCCCAGTCCCAGCTCGTTGCACAGCGCGACGGCGCCAGGCTTCTGCACGAGCAGCGAGTCGGGTCCCGCATCGATGACGAACTCGCCGACCCGTTCGGTCCGGATGATGCCGCCCGCGCGCTCGTCGCGTTCGAGCACGACAACCGATCGTTTGCGCTTCTTCAGTTCGTAGGCCGCCGACAGTCCGGAGACGCCCCCGCCGACGATAGCGATGTCGACGGGGAAGTCGGCAGGCATCAGTTGTCAGTCGTCAGTTCTCGACTGACAACTGACGACCGGGACTGCACTGCGCTACTTTTCACCAATTCAGCAAGCGCGCTGATGAACGTCGGCGCTGTGTTCAGCGACTGTGTGCGCCGGAGGGCCGCGCCGGCGTCGCGCGCCGCAGCGGCCGCCTGCACGTCGATATCGAACAGGATTTCAGTGTGGTCGCAGACGAATCCAATCGGCACCACGAGAATTTCGCGAACGCCGGTGGCTGCACGTTCTCTGACAAACTCCGTCAAGTCCGGCCCAAGCCAGGGCTCGGGTGTCCGCCCGGCGCTCTGATACGCGGTGTGGTACGCACCGATCCCCGTGCGCTCGGCGACGGCCTGTGCGGTGGCCGCGACCTCGTTCGGATACGGATCGCCGGCCGCCGCGACGCGCTGGGGCAGACTGTGCGCGGTAAAGACGATGGTCTCGCCCGGCCGGGGCTGAGCGGCCATCACCTGCTCGGCGAAGGCCTCGATCAACGTCGGGTGATCATGGAACGACCGCACGCAGAGAAATTCCACGCCCGCGGGAAGCACGGCGGTCGCCGCATCCATGTATTTCTGAACGCTGAGCGTCGAGAACTGCGGTGCGAGTGGAATCCCGACAATCCGTCGCGCGCCTGTGCGCTCGATCTCGCGCATTGCGTCGCGGATGAACGGCCGCCAGTTGCGCATGCCGACCACAACCGGGATGTCCAGACCCTCGGCGGCAAGCTGGGCCCGCAACGCCTCACCCTGTTGCAGGGTAATGTCGGTGAGCGGCGACCGTCCGCCGATCGCCTCCCAGTTGTGCGTCATCTCTTCGACGAGCTCGGCCGACGGCTCGCGACCACCCCGCACGAGACGAAGGTAGTCGGCCATCTGGTCAACTGATTCGGGGGTCCCGTGGGCCATCAACAGCACGGCCGTATCTGGCGCGCCTCTAGGCATGCGCGAGCCTGAAGCGGTGCACGTGTTGCGCCAGCGCCTGCACGTGATCGACAGGGGTTGTCGGTAGAATCCCGTGCCCCAGATTGAAGATGTGCCCCGGCCGGCCGGCGGCCTGCGCGAGCACGGCGTCTGCGCCGGTGAGCATGCGATCGAGCGGCGCGAGCAGCAATGTCGGGTCGAGGTTTCCCTGGATGGCGCGATCGTGCCCGATGCGATCCCAGGCTTCGTCGAGCGGAATGCGCCAGTCCGCGCCGATGACGTCGCCGCCTGCGTCGCGCAAGTCGCCCAGAATGTTGGCAGTGCCGGTGCCGAAGTGAATCGTCGGCACGCCCGAGTCGCGGATCATGTCGAAAATCCTGCGCGTGTGCGGAAGGACGAACTCGCGGTAGTCGGCCGAGCTCAGGGCCCCCGCCCATGAGTCGAATATCTGGATCACCTGGGCACCGGCCTCGATCTGCGCCTTCATGTATTCGCCCATGATTGAGCTCAACATCTCGCAGAGACGGTGCCATGCGCCCGAGTTCGAGTACATCAGCGACTTGGTGAGCGCGAAGTTCTGCGAATGGCCCCCTTCGATCGCATAGGACGCAAGCGTAAAGGGTGCGCCGCCGAATCCAATCAGCGGCACGCCATGCACACCGTCGAGCTCGTGGCGAATCATCTGAATGGCTTCGAGCACGTGGCGAAGCGCTTCGCGCGGCTCGAAGTATTTCAGCCGATCGATGTCGGCTTCGCTTCGGAGCGGGTTTTCAATCGCCGGGCCCTCGCCGCGCACGAAGTCGAACGGAATGCCCATCGGTTCGAGCGGCAGCAGCAGATCGGAAAACAGAATCGCGGCATCGACGTCGATCCGCCGCACCGGCTGCAGCGTGACGATCGTTGCAAGCTCGGGAGATCGGCAGATGTCGAGCAGCGAATGACGGCTGCGAATCTCGCGGTATTCCGGCATGTAGCGCCCGGCCTGCCGCATGAACCACACCGGCGTTCGATCGACAGACTCCCGGCGACACGCTCTGAGGAAACGGTCGTTCATGAATGGGGGATCGTACTACAAGTGATAGGGCGGTTCTGGGTTCTAGGTTCTTGGTTCTAGGTTCTGAGCTGCCGCAGAACCTGACCTGGATTCAAGAACCTAGAACCCAGAACCAAGAACCTAGAACCGCTAGGCTTTTAACAGATTTCTTGCCAGCGCGAGCAGGTCTTCGAGCCACAGCGGCTTGAAGCGGACTTCGGCGCCGAGGCCCTTCAACTCTCGCGAGACGGCGTCGTCCAGGAAGTAGTCGCCGGTGACGATCGCGACGGGCATCCTTTGGAGTTCGTCTTTCGCGCGCAGCGCGCGAAGGAACTGCAATCCGTCCACGAGCGGCATGCGCAGGTCGAGAATGATGGCGTGGGGGTGCGACCGTTCGGCCTGGTTCAGTCCGGCTTCGGCGGACAGGGCCGTGACGACGTGATAGCCCTCGAGGCGCAGCATGCGTTCGAACGTTTCCGTCACGCTCGGATCGTCGTCCACGATCAGAATCGTGCGCGTGGCAGCTGGTGTAGAGACGGCGATGCTCGACATGGCTTTTGCACTCTCGAAGGTCATTCTAGCGCTTCAGCAGTGCTATCGGCTGTTTCTGCGGGTTCCGTTAGACGCCCAAAAACGCCCAAACCTCTTAATCTAGGGTCTTTATTTACAACCGGTCTATGTTATAGTCGCGATTTCGTGAGCCCCATCCTCGTAAGGCCGGTCCGCGAGCAGCTCGAGCACGACCGCGTCATCCGCCTCCTTCAAGCCAGGTTTCGCCGTCGTTTCGATGTGGGAATCAATCCGGGCGCCGAGCAGAACACGGGTGTGAATACGGCCGGGTCGGCCGTGTATCCCGACGTCGTGCTCGTTTCTCAGGACCGGGGCCGAAAGGTGATGGCGGTAATCGAGGTCGAGACCGTCGAGTCGGTCAATAACCTCGAGGCATTGGCCGAATGGGTGCCATTTGGCAGACTTAAGTCTGCGTTTCATTTATATGTACCGGCGCAGATGATTGAAGTCGCCAAGCGCCTTTGCACCGACAGCCACATCCCGGTTGCCGAGATCCACAGCTACCACTGGATCGGCGACGAAATGCGGTTCGTGCCGGTCTATAAAGCGCCAACCGACGGACGCTCGAACACGGCCACCCTTACCGTCAAAGCCGAGGTGCGGCCCCCCACCTCCGCCAAGGCGTCGACAAAATCCGTTCCGGCCAAACCTGCGACGAAGCCCGCCCCCCCGAAAGCTTCGGCGCGCCCCGCCTCCGCCAAGGCTTCGGCGAGGCAGGCCGGAGGGCAGAAGACACCGCGCAGGGCTGCTGCGAAGAAAACGGCAGCGAAGCCGCGCAAGAAGATTGGCCGTTCGGCCAAACGTAAATAGCTTTGCCATTTCTGCGGTTTACCCGCGATAAACGCGGGTACGAAACAACGGCCCTCGTGCATGCTGGTCGCCGCGGCGGGCGGTCGCGGCAGCGGATTCTCTATTGGTTTCGCACGCCTCCGGGCGTAAAGGTGGGCCGTCCAGCGCTCGACGAAGAGGCCATCCGCTGGATCGAGGAGCACAACCCCGACATCGAATTCAACTGGCAGAAGATCCTGGAAGCGCAACCTCCGGCGGTGACGCCTCTGGAGGACACGCGAAACCGGCGCGCCCGTCGAGACAAGCCCGAACGCCGGCGCCAGCCGCGGGCCATCCCCGCCGAGGCGGCATCGGAGGCCGCGCCGCCTGAGATCGAGGCCGATGTAGCAGCGGTTGAAGAAGTCGAAGAACTGGCGGCTGCCGATGTCGACGGAGAAACGCCGGCTGAGCCGTTCACCGAGGAAACGCTCGTCGAGGCGTTCGCGCAGCTGACCCATCCCGAAGCCGAGGCGCCGATCGAACCTGCGGCCATGCCGGCAGAGCAGACGATCGGACCCGAGCACCTTACTCGACTGCGCGCCCGATTCGCGGAACTGCAGGCTCGAATCAGCGAGCGCGGCGGCGATGCGGAGCGCATCCAGGCGCTTCGAGCGCAGGCCGAGTCTCTGAATCCAGACTTGTGGGTCACCGAAGAAGAAGTGCGTCAGGGTATTGAGTCGTTCGAGCCCAAAATTCGTGACTTAAGGGCCGCACTCGGCCTGCGCCGCCGGCGCCGGTCGCGGCGAGGTGGCCGTCGCCGCCGCAGCGGAGGGAGCGGCGAGGGGGCACCCCCGACTGAAACCCCGCCAGACTCGTCTGAATAAAGATCGAACGCGGCTTGCCCGCTGTAGCGCGTGAGGTGCAGCGCGCGAAGGTGGGCGTATACTGGAGCACATCATGAAAACAGTACGTTCTGGCGCCCTGGCTTGTCGCAGGTGTGGTGGCGGCGCTCCCGTTTTTTGGCGATGCGCTGCGTGCACAGCAACCACAGACGCCAGCTCCGGCAACCGAAAAGCCCGCAACCGAGGCACCAAATCCGACCTTCCGCACATCGGTCAACCTGGTCAGCTCCGATGTGATTGTGCGTAACAGACGCGGGCAGTTTCAGGCCGATCTCACCAAAGACGATTTCGATGTTCTCGAAGACGGCGTGCCGCAGAGCGTCACGTCGTTCACGCTGGTGCACGGCGGACGTGTCTATCAGACGCAGACCGCCGCGGCGGCGCCCGTGCGCGAGGGCATCATTTTGCCCCCTTCGCGTCCCGTCAACGACGCGGCGGGCCGGATCATCATTTTCGTCATCGATGACCTTCACCTCGATTTTCGTGACACCCATCGGGTTCGCCGGCTCTTCCGGGACATGGCAAAAGAGCTCGTCCACGAGGGCGACCTGTTCGGAATCGTTTCGACGGGCACTTCGTCCATTGCGATCGACCTGACCTACGACCTCGGGCGCATGGAGGAGGCCGCGAACCGGATTACCGGCGGGGGATTGAAGCCGTCCGAAATCATTCAACAGTCGTCCACAGGCGAAACGCCTCAGGAAGTGATGCATCGCGCCAATGTGGCGTTCGAAACCGTGTACGACATGCTCAACAACCTGCAGCAGACGCAGCACCGCCGCAAGGCGGTCGTGCTCATCAGCAACGGTTACGACTTTGATCCGTTCGCGTCGTCGCGCGCCGGCACGGCGGACAGTGTGTTCCTGAACAACCGGAACGTCGATCCGAACGATCCCTCGAACGCGCTGTTCAACCAGGGCAGCCAGTTCAACGACGCCGAGCTGTCGATGCGCCTCGCGGAGCTGACACGCCAGGCCAATCGCGCAAACGCCACGTTCTACACGTTCGACCCACGAGGTCTCGTGGCCGGCGGCGACATCGACGAGCCGGTCGATCCCGTGGAATGGGAGAGCCATCTCCGGAAGTCGCAGGACAGTCTGCGCGTGCTGGCGGAGTTGACCGGCGGCATCGCCGTCGTCAACACGAACGACCACACGAAGGCGATGCGGCGGATCGACGCCGAGACGAGCGACTACTACGTGCTCGGCTACTACTCGACCAACCCCGACCCGACGCAGCGCAGACGACAGATTGAAATCAGACTGAAGAAGAAGGATCCGGAAGGAAACAACATGGAAGTGATGTACCGGCGCGAGTACACGCTGAAGCCCGGCGCAACGCAGCCCAAGCCGCGTTGATGTGTCCGGCTGGAGCCGGGCACTCCTTACATACCTAAGCTGTTTTTACTGCCGTCAGAATCGGGGTGCCTGGCACTCTCTGCGGGATCGTGTGGTTTCTCCGGTGCCCGTGCGTCTTGCACGCATCCCCTTTTTCCTCGATGTAGTTCACGTCCCGGTTCGTCGCGAGCTCGAGGTACCTGCCGACGATGCAGCCGCAGGCGAGGGTTGTGAATCCGAGGAGTCGAACGAAGCTACCCATTGCGTGCCTCCGTGTTCGGCCTGAGCAATATCCGTACCTATGTGTTCAGCTTGCTGGTGCTCAGGAGAGACAACGCATTCGGAGGACGACTCGAACATTTTCTAACACTTTGGACGAAATACGCGCGTGTCGTCTGAGCGGTTGCGATCGAGACCACGTCATGGCTCGACCACGTCATAAGGAAATTGGAGCGACCGAACCAAACTATTGGAGTGAGACAGTTGAGCGACTCGCGAACGACTTATCGCTCGGTCGCCAATTTTCGAAAGCGTTCGAGGTCCGTCGCTCGTTGCGCGGCCGACGCCTGGCGCGCCCGGACGATTCTGTAATTGAAGGCGAGATGCGCGACGAGTGAGACGGCGATCCAGCCTGGCGGGAGGTCGACGGCGAGCGAGCTCAGAAAATTTACGACGGCGGCCGAGAAAAAAAGGATTGAGAACAACGGATCGAGGACGCCGCTCGCGGAGAACGTCGAGCCGTAGTTCATCGCCGTTGTTTCCCAACCGTTCGATCCCGCGCGTTCCTCATAGAACACCTGGATGTACCGGCCGATGCGTTCGACGCCCGTATGGACGAAGAAGTTGATTTCGAACGTCGCGGCCAGTACCGAGAAGTGGCGCAAGAGTAATGCTGCCAGCAAGTCCGGCGGCGAGCAGGGCTATTGCAAGAGCACTCCAGATAGAGAGGCCGGCGATGACGATATACAGCCGGGCGGTTCCACGCTCGCGAATGGTGGCCCGTAAGGCGTCGAACTCGGCGGGGCTGAGGTCCGTTATGGCCATTTTTGAAGGATATCGACCGATATCTTCTCCATTTTCAGCCCGTTGTGGCATTTTTTCCTTGGAGCCTCTACTGCGCCTTTGGTACAATACCGATGAAACATCCTGAGAACCTAACTGTGTCTATATACAGGACTTCCCTCAGCTCTGTCCGCATGGTGTTTCTGTGGTTGGGCATTAGCCTGATCGCGACCGGTGCGGATGCCACTACCATCCGATCGAGCGTCGGCAAGGTTATGCCGACTGCCGAAGCGGGGGCCAAGACGACGCGTGCGAAGTCGTCGGCAACCGCTCGCGCTCGCGCCCGCGCTGCCCGTATTCGGGCCGCCCGCGCGAGAGCGGGTCGAGCTTCCAGAGCGCTGGCCGAAGCCAGGACGCCGCGCTATCGTACGGATGCAGCCGGCAACCTCGTGCCCGATGTTCGGGCGGCTGCGGCCATCGTCTACGATCCGTCGACCGGCAAGGTCCTTTACGAAGAAAACGCGATGGACGAGCGCTCGATCGCCAGCATCACGAAGGTGATGACCGCGATCGTGTTTCTCGAGACCGCGACCGACCTCAACCAGGAAATTCAGATCGTCCGTGCCGATACGCTGCGTGCCTCGACCACGTATCTCCGTACGAACGATCTTATCCGCGTGTCGGATCTGCTGCACCTGTTGCTGATACCTTCCGATAACGCCGCCGCCCGCGCCCTGGCGCGTATTTCTCCGCTCGGATACGACGGATTCATCGCCAGAATGAACCAGAAGGCCGACGACCTTGGCCTCGACCATACCGCTTACACCGACCCGTCAGGGTTGTACGCCGACAATATCTCGTCGGCCTACGACATGGCGCGCCTCATCTCGTTTGCGTCGGCGGACGACCGCATCGGCCCGATCATGCGGACGCCCGAGTACTCGTTCCGCACGATCCCGGCCAACCGTCGTGCCGCACGCGTGATAACGGTGCGCAGCACCAACCAGATTCTCCGCAGTGGCGAGATGGACGTGCTGGGTGGCAAGACCGGCTTCATCAGCAAGGCCGGCTACTGCCTGGCCACACTGCTGAAGATGCCCGAAGGCGGGCCCTCGCTCGCTGTGGTCGTTCTCGGCGCCACCTCGAACATCGGCCGCTTCTGGGAAACGCGTCATCTGATGTCGTGGTTGTCGCGCGCCGGCGTCCTGGGCGTGTCTTCGCCGGCAGTGGCCACCGCCAAATAAGCACGAAGCTCACTAAGGTCGGATCCCAAGGTCACTAAGTTTCTTAGTGATCTTGTGTGGCTCTGCCTTTGTGACCTTAGTGATCCTTAGGTCTATCAGGATTGATATCCCCGTTGAATCGCGGCCGCGTCCAACGGTAGCGTGGCGATCGAATCCACCGCGAGCAGGGCAGGCCGGCTGCCGTCGCGGCCGTCGAAGGCCTTCAAATAGCGGTGACAGGCGTCGCAGGCGTAGATGCGATAGCGGCCATCTCGGCTGGTGAACGACGTGATGCGGCTTCGATCGCTGTTCTCGCAATACGGGCAGGTAATCGGATCGTATCGCCACTGGCCCGTGCAGCGGCTGCAGATGAGCAGCCGCTCGGCGGCGGGATTGATGAAAGCGAACTCTGGCTCTCCGCCGCACAGGGGGCAACAGGGCTGGCGCCAGTCGCTCAACTCCAGACGGGGCAGCAGCGCTTCGGCGCAACGCGCCAGAAACGGTCGCATCGCCAGAAGCAGCACCTGATCCAGCAGTTCCTTCTCGTGACTCCGTGCGTCGGTTCTGCGGCGCGTGGGGGCCATTGCGGACTCATACCAGCTGGCCACTACCACTTCGAGCTGGCCGTCGCGCGCCAGGGCCTGGAGGCGGTCGTAGTCGGCCAGTTCGAGGGTTTCGAACCGGCGCAGGATATCGGACGTCTGGCGGACCATCAGCCGGAAGTCGGACCAGTCGATCGGAATGTCCTTGAATTGCAAGACAGGTCGGCAGTGAGTGTTGTCTGGCTTGCGGCGATCGAAGGTGGCCGAGGGCAGGGGAACCCGGGACTGTACGCGACGCTGCGCGCCCAACAGCTCGATCTGCATGTCGGCCGCAGAGGCCAGATCGGGCTGCGTGTTCTTCAGCTCGCGCAGTTCCCGAACTTCACGCGATTCGGGCCGGGCCGGACGCTCTGCCGGCCGATCCGAGGGCGGATCTGTCTTCGGAGTGGTCACGTTTGGATTGTGGCTCACCGGTCGTACTGATGCAATAGTATCCCTCGTACGCTGTTCAGCACGCATCGGCAAAAACGGTATGAGTCTGTCTATCTTGATGGTCGGTTCCGAAGCGCTCCCGTTTTCCAAGACGGGCGGGCTTGCCGATGTTCTTGGCGCGCTGCCGCTCGCCATCGGCAGGCTTGGCCACCGGGTGACGCTGGTCACACCGAAATATCGTGGGGTGCAGGCTCAAGGCACGACGAGCATCATCCACGTACCCGGTATGGGCGGCGCGTTCGCCGCAACCCGGGCAATCGAGTTGCCGCTGGCCGAGAACGTCAAAGCCGTGCTGATCGATCGTCCGGAACTATACGACCGCGGCACCTTGTACGGCGGCGCAAGCGATTATCCGGATAACCCACGGCGGTACGCCTTTCTGTGTGCGGCGGCACTCGCGTATGCGGTTCAGTCGGCAGAACGGTTTGACGTCCTTCACGCACACGACTGGCAGGCCGGCCTGGCGCCAGTGTACTTGCGCACGCGCTACGCCGGCGACCCACGTCTCGGCGACATGACGACTGTCCTGACGATTCACAACCTCGCCTATCAGGGAAACGTCCCGCCAGAGTGGCTGACGCCGCTCGGGCTCGGACGCGAGATGATGTCGGTCGATGCCTTGGAGTTCTGGGGACAGATCAGCCTGCTCAAAGGAGGCATCGTCTTTTCCGACAGCATCTCGACGGTCAGCCCGACCTATGCGCGCGAGATTCAGACCTCTGAATACGGCTTTGGATTCGAAGGCATTCTGGCTCCCCGATCGGCCGACCTCTACGGCATTCTGAACGGGATCGACACCGATCGATGGGATCCGCGGCGCGATCCGAATCTGCCCGAGCCGTACGACGAGCAGAGCCTCGAGAAGAAGGAGTTGGCCAAACGCGCCCTGCTCGACGTGTTGTCGCCTGGAACGGCGCCCGAACAGCTACGACGGCCACTGGTCGGAATCGTTTCGCGTCTGGTGGATCAAAAAGGCTTCGACCTGATTGCCGAGCTGGCCCCGGTGCTTCCTGCGTACGGCAGTTTCGCCGTGCTCGGCACCGGCGATGTGCGGTATGAAAAAATGCTTCGCGACCTGGCGGCGGCCGAGCCCGATCGGTTCATGGTGAAAATTGGCTTCGACGAGGCGCTGGCGCACCTGGTGGAAGGGGCGGCCGACCTGTTTCTCATGCCTTCGCAGTTCGAACCGTGCGGTCTGAACCAGATGTACAGCATGCGCTACGGAACGGTTCCTGTGGTACGGGCCACAGGGGGCCTCGCAGACACGGTTACGGATTACAATGACGCCGCCGGAACGGGCACGGGATTCTCGTTCGAACCCTACACGGCCGCCGCGCTGATGGGCGCCATGGAGCGAGCCAGGGCGGTGTTCGCTAACCCGATTCGCTGGAAGAGCTTGCAGGTCGCGGGAATGCGGCAGGACTTTTCCTGGGACCGATCGGCCCGCGAGTACGTCAAACTGTATGAGAGCGCCCGCGAGCGGCCGAGGGCATACATAACCGTTACACGGTAGTTCGTGGGCTCGAACTCAACGAACTCGACGAACCCATAGAGGAGCGCAGCGACATAATGGCGTCAGACAAGATCCAGATTTTCACCGATGGCAATTTCGATCAGACCGTCGTCAAGTCCGATAAGCCCGTGCTGGTCGATTTCTGGGCCGAATGGTGCGGCCCGTGCCGGCGCCTGGCGCCGACGGTCGATGCGCTGGCGACCGACTACGACGGGAAAGTCACGGTTGGAAAGCTGAACGTCGACGAGAATCCGAACACCGCCGGGCGCTTCAGCATCCGCGGCATTCCCACGATTCTCATCTTCAAGGGCGGCGAGATCGTGGAATCGGTCGTCGGCCTGGCAGACAAGGATCATCTGAAGCAGCTCATCGACAAACACGTGTAAAAATGAGCTCACATCGGAATCTCACTATCATCGGGTCCGGTCCCGCCGGACTGACTGCGGCGCTGTATGCGGCCCGCGCCAACCTGAAACCGCTGCTCATCGAAGGAGTCGAGGCGGGCGGCCAGCTCATGATGACGACCATGGTCGAGAACTATCCCGGTTTCCGGGATGGCATCATGGGACCCGACCTGATGGCCGACATGCGGGCGCAGGCCGAGCGGTTTGGCACCGACATCCTGCAGGGCAACGTCACGAAGATCGAGCTGAACCGCTGCCCGATCAAAATCGAAATCAGCGATCAGGTGATCTACTGTGAGTCGCTGATTATCGCGACCGGCGCATCGGCGCGTCTTCTGGGCCTGCCGGCCGAACGGTCGCTCATGGGACACGGCGTGTCGACCTGCGCGACCTGCGATGGGTTCTTCTTTCGAGGCAAACCGATCGCAGTCGTGGGCGGGGGAGACTCGGCCATGGAGGAGGCGCTCTTCCTGACGAAGTTTGCGTCCAAGGTGACCGTGATCCATCGGCGCGATACGCTGCGGGCATCGAAGATCATGCAGGACAAGGCGTTCGCGCATCCGAAGATCGAGTTTGCGTGGAATTCCGAAGTCGAAGACGTGCTCGATGTCCAGAAAGGCGTGGTCACGGCCATCGTGCTGCGCGACACGCAGACCCTCGCCCGAACCGAACTGCCGGTCGAAGGCGTGTTCGTCGCCATCGGCCACACTCCCAATACAGCCCTCTTCAAGGGACAGTTGGAAACCGACGCCAACGGCTATATCGTGACGACCCACGGCACCAGAACCAGCATTCCCGGCATATTCGCGGCCGGCGACGTGCAGGATCACATTTATCGACAGGCCATTACGGCGGCCGGCTCGGGGTGCATGGCCGCCATCGACGCCGAGCGGTATCTGGATCGGGTGCCGGCGGACGCGGCGGACGTGCAGAATCTCGAAACTAAAATCTAGAATCTATAATCTGGAATCTGGGGACCCCGAACCTGGAACCAGAACGTAGCACCCAGAACCCAGAACCGCTATAATCGAACCAACATGTGGACCAAAATGATGAGCGGGCCGCGCAAGAAGGCCCCCAAAACGATAGCGGTCGTCGATCCCGATCGGTGTTTTGGCGCCTTCGCCTGCTCAATCTGCCAGGCGGCCTGTCCCGTGGCCGGTTGTATCGTCGAGGAAAAGGATCGCGACGGTCGCATGGTCTGCGCAGTTCGGGCCGATCTGTGCATCGGCTGTGGTCTATGTGTGACGCTCGGCAACCCCACCGCGCCCCAGGTGCGCGAGTTCGGCTGTCCGCCCGACTACGACGCCATCAACATGATGCCGTTCGAGTTGGTGGTGAAGGCGCTCGAGGCGTCGGAGAAGGAAGAAACGACGACGTCGGTCGCAGCCTCGCTGTAGTGGACTTCCGACTACAGGGCTTCGGGCTTCTGGCCCGGAGTCCGGAGCCAGCAGCCCATCCGTCCTACCACCCACAACAATCTGATCCTCTTTGACGCGGCACGCGTCGGGCGTCTTTCTTGGGCGTCTCAGGCATGTGAGGGCATGATAGCGGGGAGCGGAATCGGGGGTTCCCGCGACCGATGGGCTTATTGCGGCACGAGCGCGATCTCATTGCGGAACTGAAAGAGACCTGGCGCATTACGCGGTTGTCGGCGTGGCGTGCGGTCGTCGAGTTTTACGAGGCAGATGACCTGACCTACGCGGCCTCGATTGCCTATTACGCGCTGCTCTCGATGTTTCCCTTCGCGCTCATCGTGGTATCGATCCTCGGCAGCGTGACCGCAGACGAGGAGACGCGGCAGAAAGTGCTGATGTTCGTGCTTCGGTACTTTCCCGGACAGTTCGATTTCATCAACGCGCAGGTCGACGCGTTCCGCCAGAATCCCATCCGCCTTGGGGTCGGGGGCGGTATTCTGCTGGTCTGGGGGGCGCTGGGCGTGTTTGGTGCGATCAGCACGGCGGTGAACCACGCTTGGGGCGTCGAGAAGACACGCAGCTTCCTGGGCCACAGGATATTCTCGTTCCTGATGTTGCTGACTGCGGGTCTCATGCTGATGATCGGCCTGCTCGGCGCGACAGCGGCGCAGATTATCGAGGCACGCTGGTTTGCCGGCGTCTCCGAACACTATCCGGCGCTTCGCGTGATGCAGGGGTTCCTGATTCGCAACACGCTGCTGTTCCTGCCGGCGCTCGTGTTCGGGTTGATTTACTACTTCGTGCCGAACGTGAAAGTGCTGGTGAAGGACGTGTGGCTCGGAGCGCTGATCACGGGCCTGTTGTGGGACGCCGGCTTCACGGGATTTTCCTGGTTCATCCGCGACGTGTCGCAGTTCTCCCGCATTCACGGATCGATTGCCACCGTCATCGTCTTTCTCATCTGGGTGTATTCCTCCGCCGTCATCCTGCTCTGGGGCGTGGAGTTCACGGCCTCATACAGCAAAATGCGGCGCGATATGCGGGCCGTTGGAGCCGAACCGAATGGCTAATCGTCTTGCCGGCGAGCGTAGTCCCTATCTTCTGCAGCACGCCGACAATCCGGTGGACTGGCTGCCCTGGGGCCAGGAGGCGTTCGAGATGGCCCGCAAGACGGACAGGCCGATCTTTCTCTCGATCGGCTATTCGACGTGCCACTGGTGCCACGTGATGGCCCACGAATCGTTCGAGAGTCAGGCGATCGCCGAGATTCTGAATCGCGATTTCATTCCGATCAAAGTCGATCGCGAAGAGCGGCCAGACGTCGATCGGGTGTACATGACGTTCGTGCAGGCCACCACCGGATCGGGCGGGTGGCCGATGAGTGTCTGGCTGACGCCCGACCTGAAGCCGTTTTACGGCGGCACGTATTTTCCGCCGGATTCACGATGGGGGCGCCCGGGATTTGCCGAAATCCTTGGCGAGATCGTCCGCGTGTGGCGGCAGGAGCGGCCGAAGGTGCAGTTGTCGGCGGATAACCTGACCGAGCAGATCAAGGGCCTGAGGACCGTCGCGCCGGGCGGGGATATTCCCGGCACAGATGCCTTGAAGGAGGGCGTGGCGCAGTTCGCGCAGACGTTCGACCAGGCCCGCGGAGGATTTGGCAGCGCCCCGAAGTTCCCGAGACCGAGCGAGCTGCTCTTCCTGTTACGCGAAACTGCACGGACCGGCGACTACACGCCAGCCTTCATGGTGGCGAAGACGCTGCAGGCGATGTCGCTCGGAGGGATGCGCGATCACGTGGGCGGCGGATTCCATCGCTACTCGGTGGACGCCAATTGGCGCGTGTCGCATTTCGAGAAGATGCTGTACGACCAGGCTCAGATCACGCTTGCCGCGCTCGAGATGTTTCAGCTTGCCGCCGATCGTTTTTTCGCCGATGTCGCGGAAGACACGCTGGAGTATGTGACGCGGGAAATGACGAACCCCGAAGGCGGATTCTTCTCGGCGGAGGATGCCGACAGCGTGCCACCGGAAGACGCCGCCAATCCGCACGCCCATAAGACGGAGGGGGCCTTTTACCTCTGGACGCAGACCGAGCTCGAGGGACTGCTCAAGGACGACTTCGACGTGTTTCGGCATCGGTTCGGCATCAGGCCAGACGGCAACGCGCCAGAGGATCCACAGGGGGAGTTCACAGGCAAGAACTTGCTCTACGTGGCCGGATCGATCGAAGAAGTCGCAAAGCGGCACCGGCAAGACGCACGAGGAAGTGGACGCCGCTCTGCAGCGGGCGCGCATGACGCTGTTCCAGGCACGCCTGGCCCGGCCGCGCCCGCATCTCGACGACAAGGTGCTCACCGGCTGGAACGGGCTGATGCTCGCGGCGTTTGCACGCGGCGCGCGGGTGTTGCCGTCCGGTGCGTCGCGAGCGCGCTATCTCGCCACGGCAGAACGCTCGGCAGCGTTTCTCGAACAGCGCATGTGGGATGCGGACCGCCAGGTTCTGAAACGGCGCTATCGCGACGGCGATGCCGCCATCGACGGCTACGCCGAGGACTACGCCTACGTGATTTTCGGGCTGCTCGAGCTCTTTCAGGCCGGCGGCGATCCGCATTGGCTTGAATTTGCACGGACGTTGCAGCGGAGACAGGACGAGCAGTTCTGGGACGCGGAGAACGGCGGGTGGTTCAACACCACAGGCGCCGACCCGAGCGTCATTTTGCGCATGAAAGAGGACTACGACGGCGCCGAGCCGTCGCCGAGCTCGATGTCGGTGCTGAATCTGCTCGTGCTCGCGCATCTGACGAACGAGGCCGAGCTCATCGATCGCCTCGAGAGGACGTTGAAGATGTTCGGGCCCCGCATCGGTCAACTCGGGCGCGCCGTACCGATGATGCTCGCGGCGCTCTCGACCTATCATGCCGGTGTCGCGCAGGTGGTCATCGTCGGCGTGCCCGGTGAAGAAGGGACGGAGCGTCTCGTGCGCGAGGCGGCAGCCAAGTACGACCCGTTCAGTGTGATCGTTCCGGTGCAGCCCGGAGCGTCACAGGCGCAGCTGGCTCGCATGCTGCCGTTCATCGAAACGATGGAGATGCGCGACGAACGTGCGACGGCGTATGTGTGTCACAACTTCGCGTGCACGTCGCCGACGACAGATCCGGCTGGACTCGCCGAACGGCTGTCTCGTACAATTCCAGCCGACAACTAAATGGAATATCAGGTCGATGTGTGGCTCCGCGGAACCGATTTCGCCAGAACGCAGGCTATCGCCGGCATCGCGGCCGATCCGGCAGCGTGGACGGACCATGATGTATCGAAATTGCTGAAAGCGATGCTGCTGGCGATTCATCGTGCCAAGAATCCCGACTCGACCGACACCACCGTCTTCCTCCGTGGCTTCAGCTGGATCGTGAATCCGTTCGAAGAGAGCGGAGTCGTCATTGCGATCGAAATCCAGACAGGCGCCGCCGTGGCCGGCCCGTTTCGCATCGACAAGAAGCAGCTCGAAGACATGATTGGCCGCGCGATCGCGCAACAGACAACTGATACACCGACGACCTCGATCCACTAGATAGTCGTCGGTGCCGTCATGGCGGATGGATGATGGCTGATGGCATAAGACGTCTTCCGCCATCTGCCACTAAAGACCTGTCCTTTTAACGCAGAGGACACAGAGCCCTGCATCGACCTCGCGGTGCGCTCGTCCGCAGAGGCAACTGACGCAGCCCGCAGAGGTGGTCACGCTTTCGTCGAGTCGTCGTGGTCTTGTCTTAGTGACCGTGTTGGCGCAGCTTCCTTCGTGACCTTCGTGATCAGAAGGGCAGTTTCCCCTTTCCGCTGAGCGCCGACGCAAAGAGATCGCCCTGACGTTTGACGCGTGCGAGTACCACGTCCATAGTGAACTGCTCGAGCGTGATTCCGCGCTCGATCTCGCGCCACGTCACGGGCGTGGAGACGCTCGCGGCGGTTGTCGGGCGGACAGAGTAAACGCTCGCGAGCGTGCGGCCCCATGCGTTCTGGTTGTAGTCCACGAGCACGCGGCCGCGAGGCCGCTTTGCGACGCGGTACTCGGCGGTGAGCGTCTTGGGATGACGCTCGGCGAGCGTCTTGGCCAGAGCCTTCGTGAACGTCCAGACATCTTTCTGCGTGGGTCCGCGCTTGAGCGGCACGTACACGTGCAGCCCCTTGGAGCCGCTCGTTTTGGGATACGACGGCATCTTCAGCGTGTCGAGCGCCTCGCGGACGATGAGCGAGGCTTCCAGTACTTGTTCGAAGGGTGCCCCCGGACCAGGGTCGAGATCGAAATGACAATAATCCGGCCGGTCCACGTCGTCGCAGCGCGAGTACCACTGATTGAGATCAATGCAGCCGAGATTGACCACCCACAAAAGCGCCGCGAGATCCTGAATCATCGGAAAATCGATGACGTTGTCCGACTCGTGCCCAATCGAGCAGGTCTGCAGCCATGACGGCCGCGGCTCGGGCGTCCGCTTCATGAAGAAGAACGGGCCCGCCGCGCCATGCGGGTACCGCTTCATCACCATCGCCCGGGCCTTGATGTGGGGGAGAAGGGCCGGCGCAACTGCGGCGTAGTAGCGAAGCAGATCGCCTTTGGTGATCCCAAGGGCCGGCCAGAACGGCTTCCGGAGGTTTGTCAGCCGCACCAGGCTGCCGCCTGCGCGTACTTCGCTATTGTCCGTGTCGGTCGGAATGAAGACTTCCGACCTCATCTGGCGCGGCGGCATGTGCCGAGGCTACAATGCGCGGATGCCCGCCGGCAACCGTATCGGCGGGGAGTCAGCGTAGGAGACTTATGGCGTCAACGACCCGTACGTTCGGCATCGTGCTCATCCTGCTCGGCCTGGCGAGCTACATTCTGACCGGACGCACCAGCGTCACGGCGCTCATCCCGGCCTTCTTCGGCGCCATATTCGTCATCCTGGCATTGGTCGCGAAGAATGAAGCGGCGCGCAAGCACGCGATGCATGCGGCCGTTGCCCTGGCGCTCCTCGGCCTGCTGGGCACGCTCGGAAGGCTCGTTCCCGCGATTGGCGCCGGCAATCTGACGCGCCCGGCGGTGCTGGCGCAACTGGCGATGAGCGTGCTGCTCGCCGTTTACATCGCGCTTGGCGTGAAGTCGTTCCGGGAAGCGCGGCGCGCGCGTCTGGCGAGATAACACGCTACAACGACGCCGCCCTTGGTGCGCATCCGAGTTCGAAATGAATGGCGGCGCGCCTTGGCGCGGTCCTATTCCCTCTCACAACCGATCCCACGCCGGCCACCACGGTCCGGTACTCGGGCTGCGTGAGAAAGTCGATCTCGACCTCGACGCGTTCGCCGATCCTGTACTGCTGCTCGGTTTGCAGCAGGACACCGGTGACGCTGAGGTTCACCACTTGACTTGCATGCCACTCGACTTCTGTTACCAGGCGCACGCGCGCGGGCCACTCGACGGGATGGCGGCACGCTCGACGGATTTCAGCACTGGGCATGGCGCAGCGACTAAGAGCAAGATTCGATCACGTTCGGTTGCGGAAACGTGCGTGCGGTAAGTCTAAGAGCCAGCGTCACGTAGCGCCGCTGTGCATGCAAATGTACCGACACGCCGGAGGGAAATATTTTCTCGGCCATATAAAAACCTCCCTTCCATCTCTTCCTACCTAATGCGCTGGCCGGAGCCGATATAACGGCCGACCCCTGCCAAAGGAGTGAGAGATGTTGTGGGACCTCTATCAACAAATCAGAATCGGCCAGTTGGACGAGCAGCTCAGCAGGATTCAGAGCGCGCCGTCGACCGATGGCCTGGCACGCGATGCAGTGGTGCGTCTGGAAGAGAAGCTCGATCGGTTGGGTCTCATCACGCGCGCGATGTTCGAGCTGATGCAGGAGACAGAGGGTCTCACCGAAGAGCGGCTGACGGCGAAGGTCGTCGAAATCGACCTGCGCGACGGACAGCAGGACGGCAAGATGACGCCGCGGCCGAAGAAATGTCCGAAATGCGAGGCGATGATGTCGCCGAAGTTCGCGCGGTGCCTGTTCTGCGGGTTCCGAGAGGACGCACCCTCCGCGTTCCCCTGACCCGCTCGGCACTCATGCTTCCGGCTCGGGCGGCAGATCATCTGCCGAATTGATGATCTCGCAGAGGCCGCCTGCGCCGCACGCCATCGGGGCCGGCTTGCCCTTCCACCGTGCGATCAGCTCGCCGAGACGATCGCGAAAGGTTTGAAGACGCCTGATACGTTCCTCAATGACGCCGAGATTTCGTTGCGCCATCTCGAGCACCTGCGAGCAAGGCGCTTCGCCGGCACGGCCGATCTTCAAGATCTCACCGATCTCCTGCAGAGAAAATCCCAGGCCCTGGGCCTTCTTAATGAACTGGAGTTCCTCGAGGGTGGCGTCACCGTAGTGACGATATCCCGCATTCGAGCGTGGCGGCGCGGTTAAGAGGCCCAACTCTTCGTAGTAGCGGATGGTCGCGGCCGTGGTATCCGACAGACGGGCAACATCTCCGATGAGCATGGCGTGATTTAAAACCCTCAAGTGAGCTTGAAGGTCAAGATCTTGACTCTCAAGCTCCTGCAGACTCTAGGCTTATGCCTATGACATTGTCGTCCATTTTCCGCGCGATGTTCCCATTCTTCGACAAACCTGCGCCGGCGAAGACCGACGCGTGCTGCGAGTGCTGCAAGGATGCGTGTTGCTGTCCGAACGGATGCGGCGAGGACTGCTGCTGCAAGAGCGGCTGCTGCTCCGACGGCAAGTGCTGTTGCCGGTAGTGTCGCGCGCCGTTGTGCTGGTCGTCGACGACGAGGCGCTGCTTCGGAACTCGATGTGCGCGACCCTGACGCTGATGGGATTTGTGCCGCGAGGCGCTGATAGCGTGGATGCGGCGCTCAAGATTCTCGGTACCGAACACGTGGACGCGATTGTGCTCGACGTCGGGCTTCCTGATCCAACGGGATCTCGGCGTTCCGGGCTCAGTCTTTTGCAATTCATCCGGGCGACGCCTGAGTGCGCACATCTTCCGGTGCTGGTCTTCACCGGGATGACGCTGTCGCCGGCAGATGAAGAGATCGTGCGCACCAACCGCGGCCATCTGTTCTACAAGCCGCAGCAGTACTCCGTGCTGATCGGTCACCTGAAGGGGCTCCTGGACGCGCGCTAAAATGGGCCGGTGCCAGCTTCCATACGACCCGCCACCACGAGTGACGCCGAGGACATTTCGCGCCTGACCAGTCAACTTGGGTACGATCTCTCCGGGAGCGATGCGGCGGAAAGAATTCGCCGCATTGTTTCCAGGCAGGATGAACGGTTCCTGGTCGCTGACGTTGATGGCCAGCCGGTCGCATGGGTGCATGGCGCCGTCGCAGAACATGTGGAATCGGAACCATTCGTGATGATCTGCGGGTTGGTCGTCGACCGGAACTGGCGGCGTCGAGGGATCGCCCGGATGCTGATGGAGCAGATCGAGGAATGGGCGAAGGCTCGGGGCTGCGCGATCATTCGGCTGTCATCGAGCGCGACTCGAAGCGGTGCCCATCGCTTCTACGAGCAGCTGGGTTACGAGAATATCAAGACGCAGTACGCGTTCGTGAAGGCGCTCGACGGGGCGCGCGCGAACGACATCAGAAAGTTCGTCCCGCGTGTCGATCCGTGATGGTGTCGCTTCGAGGCAGAGTGCTGCCCACCTTGGCCGCGGACAGCACTCCGGTGATGAGCTCGATCGTCAATAAATGACGGCACGCCGGTACGAGCGCCGGGCCACTCCAGCGTAGGACACCGGTGTGAGGGGCATGCCGATCACGTCGATGAACACAGACACCGCGTCTCCATTGGCAGGCATTTCACCCTGTAAGACCTTCACCTTGTACAGCAGGTCTTGACCCTGCAGCATCGGGTTCTGCAGGACGGTCACGATCTGCTGCATGGTGTGGCCGTGCACGATGGAAATGTCCGCATTGGGTGGGTCGGAAAGAAAGCTGTTCTTGCCGGAGCTCCAGAAGGGAACGAACGCTTCGGTCTTCATGTTTCCGGCGATCCGTTCCGGACGATCGGAGAAGAACACGGTGACGGGGCTGACGTCTTTCAGCGTCAGCATGCCCGTGGCATTGTCATACATCATGTGCCTTGCGGACTGAACAAAGAGGAAATCCGCCTGTGGCTCTGCTGGCGGGTTTCCCGCAAAGGCGTTCACGGGCAGAAAGGTTGCGGCGCCCGCAGCAGTCAGAAAGGCGCGTCTCGTTGGCATTGTCGTACCTCCATTGTGGTCGCCATTGCTGATGCACAGGATGTTCCGCCGTGGGAGTGGGGGAGTACGGAGGCGCACGCCGATTGCGCGTCTCTGGCGGACGTTCAGTCACGCCATAAGCCAGACAGAGCGGACTTCAACTGCTGATAAGGGTCGCCATGACCAGTGGTGAGAAGCTCGGGCCAGTTGCGTTCCAGCCAGTTGTAGAAGATCAAGAGGTCATTCGTGGTGCGATGCTCTTCGGGCCGTTCCAGCCAGAGCTCGCGGATTTTAGCGCGCCGGTCTTTCTGTTTCACCTGTCACCTGGGCGCATGAGGGGGAGCAATCTGGCACGTGGACGTATCGGCACGGGTGGTCGGAGAGTATAGCGCGATGGAATGACAGGTTGTCAGGGCAGATGGATGATGGCGGATGGCAGAACACGCGTCTGCCAGAAGACGGCACCTTCTTACGAGCGGCGCAGTGCGACCGCAGGCTCGACTCGACCCGCACGTCTTGCTGGTAACCACACTGCAGCCAGCGTAACGCTAACCAATAGTAGTGGAACGGCAAGAAACACCGGGGGATCCCACGCTTCGACACCAAACAGCAGGTTGGCCATCAGTCGTGTCAGGGCGAAGGCGGCAATGAGCCCACAAGCAATGCCCACCAGTGCCAGCCGGAGGCCTTGCAGTACCATTGAATTTCGGATGTCGCTGGATGCCGCGCCCAAAGCCAGCCGGATTCCGATCTCCTGTGTGTGCTCAATCACTGAGCACGTCATCAGGCCGTAAATCCCAATCACTGCCAGGAAGAGTGCCGCGCCCGCGAAGATCGTCAGAACCAGGGCATTGAAGTCATCGGCCGCCCTCGATCTCGATACGATCTCACGCATCGTTCGTACGCGTGCTACCGGCAGACCCCCACTCGACTGGTGCAACTCATCCTGAATCGCGGCACTTAGCGATGTTGGGTCCACGCTCGTTCGTATCACCCACCGTTGGTCGCTGCCGGTGGTCGAAGGCAGGTATACGTTGGGCAGTGGATCGCGCCGTGGGGACTGGACACGCACGTCTCCGACAATGCCAATGATCCGGCGCAGAGAGTCGCCGATGATGATGTGGTCGTCCACGGGATCGCTCGTCGGCCAGAACCGCTTGGCCAATGTCTCGTTGAGAAGCACGACCGGCGGGCCGCTCCCGTCTTGCTCCGTAAATGACCGGCCTCGCAAGACAGGGATTTTGAGAGTCTCGAAGTAGCGTGGGGAAACCAGAGTAAAGGCCGCAACAACTTGAGAAGTCGGCCCTTCGGGACGTCCCACGATCTGGAACGCCAGGTACTCGGGTGGCTCGAGTGGCAATGAGCTTGTCGTAGCCGCGACCTCGACGCCTGGAAGCGCACCGATGCGGCGAATGCCGTCTTGAACTACTTGCGTCACGTTGGCGGGCTCTTCGAACCTCGGACCCGCGAACGACGTCCGCAGCGTCAACACACTATTCGCATCGAATCCAAGATCGACCTGCCGAATCGCGACGAAGCTTCGGATCAGCAGTCCCGCCCCGATTAACAACACGAGAGCCAACGTGATTTCGGTAGTCACCAGCAGCGCCCGACTCTTGCTCTGTCTGAAGCCGGGGCCGCTGCGCATGCCGCCCTCTCTGAGCGGGCTGCTCAAATCCCAACGCGACGATTGGAGAGCGGGAACGAGTCCAAACAGAATGCCAGTCAGAATCGACAAGGCAAGCGTGAAGCTCAGGACTTGCCAGTCGAGGCTGACATTGGCGCCACCTGTTCCGATCCTCGGGATATTGCCGGGACTCAACGTCAAAATGGCGCGGATCCCGGCGTAGCCTGCCGCCACACCGAGGCAACCGCCTATAAGGGACAGCGTGACGCTTTCGGTAAGAAGCTGCCGAACAATCCGTCCGCGTCCTGCGCCTACTGCCGCACGAATGGCGATTTCACGCGTTCGCCCCGTCGCTCGCGCCAACAGCAGGTTGGCAACGTTTGCGCAAGCGATGAGCAACACCAAGCCGACGGCGGTGAGTAGAATCAATAACGAACTCCTGACGCCGCCCACGAGTGCATCTTGTAGAGGCTGTACTCGGAAGCCGGTCCTCCCACGCATATCGCCGGGCCATTGGCGGCCATACTCGGGGAAGCTGGCCTGCAAGCGAGCATTCGCCACGGCCACAGTCACTCCCGGCTTCAAGCGACCGGCGACGTTGAAAAAATGGCTATGGTCCGTGCTGTTCTGGCCCAGCTGAAATGGGATGTAGACGGCCGGCGGTTCCTCGATCGTGATATCGCCGTTTCCCAACATCATTTCAGAAACGTGACCACTCTCGAGACTCGAATCCGCCACGCCGATGATTTCATAGCGTTCGTCGTCCAGCGTGACGCGGCTGCCGATAACCTGTGGATCGCCGCCAAAGCGCTGCTGCCAGAACGCATGAGCAAGCATCAGGGTCTTGGGAGCATTCGGTCGATCGTCCTCAGCCGTGAACGTGCGGCCAGACATCGCATCCGCGCCGCACAATCGGAAAAACCCGGCGCTGATGCGCATCACCCGAATTTGCTCCGGGAATGCCCCACCCGTCAGATTGGCCACGTCGAACAAGGAGTAGGCCGAAACATCCTGGAAGGCCGTTGTTTGCTGACGCCAAAAATTGAATTCCGTGGGTGACGCAGTGCCTCCCTGGCCAAACGGCTTAAACGCGTTCTGGAACATCACGATCCGCTGCGGATCGGAGTAGGGCAGCGGTTTCAACAGAACCGCGTTGAGCACCGAAAAGACGACGGTGTTTGCCGCGATGCCCAGGGTCAGAGCGAAAAGCGCCGCGATCGTGAAACTCGGCGTCCGGACCAACATGCGGACTGAGTGTTTCAGATCCTTCAGAAAGGCATCCATGACGTCGTGGGACACAAGGTATCACGGGCAGTTCGGCAGGCTCGTGCTTCCCAAGTGCCTGGGGCGGGGTGGTCAGGGCAGATGGATGATGGCAGATGGCAGAACACGTCGTCTGCTATTCGCCATTTGCCGTCTGCCATGTTCAAGGTATCCGTATGAAGGTGCGCCGGCCCGCTTCTACCGCTCGTTAGCCCCCACGGCGTGTTGCGACATATGCAGCGAAGCCAAGACAATGTTGTCCCCGCGCCTTGTACTCGTGAAACCAACGATGTGCCCTCTCCTGAAGAGCGTGCCCCTCATCAACGCTAAGTGTCTTGGCCAGAGCCAAACGTCCCGCGAGGATCGCGCGTTCGTATTCTTCCCAAGACTCGACGGATGCTCGAAGTTCGGCGTGCACCACGAGATCGTCTGTGGCGAAAACTTGTGACGAACATTCTGCTGACCAGTAAAGCTCCTCGGGCACCCCGAGGACGTCCAGGAATTGCTGCGGTGGTGGTGACAACCACACGAGGTCCGCAAACACGAGCGTACCGTTAGTCTGCAGAAGATTCGTTGCATGCGAGATAGCTTGACGAGGTGTGCCGAACGCTTCAGATGATCCAATACATATCATCAGGTCAACTTTTTCACCCGCGTAGGTCTGCGCATCCTCCTGAAGAAAGGCCACTTCACCGGCAAGTTGTTCACGGGCAAGAGACTGGCGGGCACGAGTCACGAAGTATGGATTGATCTCAAAGGCGGTAACTCGGATGTCCGATCGCTTCACCAGGTCTATTGAAAGCGTCCCCGGACCGCAGCCCACCTCGACGGCGGTGCGTGGGTTATGTGCCAACGCCAGAGTGGCAAGTTCATTCATTTGAGCCAACGAAAGCGGATTGGCGTGCGGGAGCGCTTCGTGCGCCGCTGCTGAAACTTTATGGGCGAGTGTCGTGTTCATAACACCCAGCGCCTAACCTGCCGTTGGACGGCCGCCAAAGCAGATGATGTTGCCGTCGGGGTCCTCCACATAGAAGTCCAGTGTGCCCCACGCGGTTGGCGCGAGCGGCTTCAGAATCGTTGCACCGTTGGCGACACATTGACTGAAGAAGGCTTCGATGCCGTCCACACCGGCTGAAGCGTCGAGGTGCTCATTGTCGCGCCGATGTCGGCGCTGGTCTTGGTTCTTCGGCGCTTCCTTCAGGTGTAATTCCAGACCGTCTAGTTGGCCGATGGCATAGAAGCCGTCCCACGGCTCGTCGAACGTGAAGCCGAGCTTTTCGTAGTACCCGATCGAGCGGTGAAGGTCGTCCACAAGAAACTGCGGAGCGAAGGACGTGACGCGTGGCTTTATGGTCTCTGGAGTCATCCATTCGTCCCTTGTCACAAGCGCGTGCATGACTTCAGCGGTTACTCCGTGTTTCCGGTCGTGGTGCGCTCACCGCAACGGCGACAGACAACAGCGGCCTGGTTGGTCGGGCCGGTGTAAAGGTGCTCAAACCAGCGTGCGTCTGGGAGAATGTCAGACTCCAGATCCAGACTCTCTGGCCAGCATCGGGCACGATGCTCGTCGACCCAGGCTAGCAACTTCATCATCTCATCGATGGCGTCGTCGTGTGCCTTTGCCATGGCTGGTTGATTAAGAGCGGGTGTGGAGTCGGTACCTACGGCAAATGGGTGTTGAGTGCCTTGGCCCATACCTTTGACGCATGAAGCCAATTCCCTTCGAGTCCGTCACGAAGAATCGTGCTCACATTTAGACCGTACCACTCTTCACCGGGTGCAGGGAGGTAGACAAAGCCTTCGCCCGTTTGCGGATGCCTGGCGTAATACACAACGTACTTCCTTTGGACGCCCTGGTGCATCCAGGCGGGTAACTCTACAAAGAAGGAGACCACATACTTAGGCCAAGCGGGATCGATCGAGTGTCGAATTTGCGATACGCCCAAAAAACGCATCGCCAAAGACGTTCGAGTCGGCCAGGACGCTCGGGTCAGTCAGTGTGATCGACTTCGTGAGCCCTGCACCTGTGATGACGAGCCGCACGGTTGGACCTTTTGCGGCGAGGTGGGCAACCGAAGCGAGGGTAATGGCTATTACCGCGAGAGCCCGAATTGTAGGTGGCATCTGGACCTCTGGATCGAGGATACGCCCCGAATCTCTAAGTCGTCCACGCGATCTGGACAAAACCCTTGCGACTCGAGCCAGACTGTCGCCCAACTTGGCGCGTATCTCGGTGAATCGACGAAAACTCAAGCGGTAAACTGCGATTCTTCAGCCCGCTTGCTGTAGCGGGGTTCGTTTGTGAAAATGGAGTGCCATGACCACACGAATGCCTACGGTGGCGATGTTGGTGCTCTGCTGCAGCGTTCTGCTCGGCGCGCAGGCACAACAGCAGCCTTCGCAGGAGTTCATGGTCAAGATCCTGGAATCGCCCGGAACCTCCGCCGATGTGAAGCTGCGGGTGTTGTACGAGGTCAGAGAGATCAAGCCGCAAGATCGCGAGCCGGTGCTCATCAATTACATCCGGGAAGAAGTCGCTCGGTGGCTGCGCTACCAAGACGACACTACACGCATCCCCCTAATCGTCGGGATGCTGGCAGAGGACCACGATCCGGTGGTGATTCCGCTGCTGGTGGGAGCCGCGCATTTCTGGCCGGGCGCGCCGGAAGCTGCCGCCGACTTCGGCGAAGACGCGCTTGCCGAAGCGATCGCAGCGGTCAACACGAATGAGATTAAGGCATATGCGGCACTTCTTATTTTAGAGATGATGATGGAGCGCCGGACCGTACGAAAGCCGTTATCGTCGTCTGCCCGCGCTCGGATCACGGCCTTGATCGGCAGCAAACTGCGCGGCCGTCAGGAACTGACCGTGGCGATGACGGCCATCTATCTTGCAGCGAAGAGCGGGAATCCCGAACTCGTAGCGAGGGTGAAACAGCTCGCCCAGGACGCACGCGAACTCAGCGGAGATCCCGAACAAGTCGAGCAGCTCCAGCAGGCAGCGATCGAGGCTTTCGCGACGCCGGAGCCAAGGGCGCACCCCGAGATTCATCTGATCCCGGCTAACTACGCCGGCTACGTCACGATCGCGTTCTCGGCGGCGAACGGTGAGCCGGGCGACTTCGAAGGCAACGCACGCCTGTACCGCATTCCGGCGAATGGCCTTTTGTTGGTGCAATCACCACCGAATTACGGGCCAGGTCCGGAGTGGCAGTTTTTCATTGTTGACGCCAATGGTGATCGACGTGAGGTCAAGATTTCGATCGCCAGTTTTGGCGAAATGCTTAAGACCCGCATTCATCCTGATATCGAGGTCTTTAATCCAACTAAAGGATACGTGCAGGGCGAGCGTTGTAACATCGAATTCGACCAGTATTTCGTGGGCACGAGAGCACAGTTTCTCGATGCCGACGCCTCGCTCTCGGTTGCTTCGAAGCGGCTGGAAGACACATTCAAGTGCCCGTAGGAGGGTGGTGGGGTAGAAATAGCACTCGGGCACACTCATCGTCACGGTAGTCGGTCAGTTTGAAATCCGTTTGGACTGGTTACAACTCGCGGCGTTTGAATATGACCACCTGTTCTATGAGCCCAGAGGTTCTCGCAGTGAGCGTCTGGCCGTCGGTAGATACCTCATAGGTGATCAGGGCGATGTTCTGGTTCCCTTTCTTAGTGATGAGTGCAAGAACGTGTGAGCCTACCCAGTTCGCCACATGCACCACCCCGTTGTAAGTTGTGGCTGCCGTTTCAGTTCCGTCGGCCCGGAGTGTCTCCCGCTCTTGTATCGTTTTCCCGCTTGGCATGACCACTGAACTCGCAAGCGTGATGACGTTGCCAGTCACGCTGATCGTGATGTCAGCCCCCTTGAAGGGCATCTTGGGGTCGAGCCTTGACTGCGACAAATCGGCTGACCAGCTACCTGCGAATGGGCTTTTGGCCGCTTGCTGGTCCCGCTGTTGGGTCGCAAACACGAACGCACCGGCCATGCTGAGGATCGTGGCGAGCAGCACTGTGGTCATGAGTCCCTCCAGCGCCTTAGACACCGCAGAGCCGCACTTGGCCCTGCACACTAGAGTTTAGTTCGTCTCGGGCAGCGGAGAGGTGTCGGTGTGATCCTATTTGGCCGGAAGGCGCACGCGAGCGTTTCCGGTCAGTTGAATCTCGCCGTTGTCAACCACAGCCTCTTCAGCGGTGATCACAATGTCACCAACTGTGAGCGTGACATTTCCCTGCGCGCGGAAGTTTCCGTAGGAGGAACGAGAACGGACATCGATGCAGTCCGCAGCCACACCTATGCCAGTCACTTTACGGATACGTTCTATTAACCCCATGCGTGCGCCGAGCGTTATGGCCTGCGTCGTCGCGTCCGTAACGGGCCGCTGCGTCGTGCCGCCCATCCGCTGATTTATGTCAGCAACCATGCGACCGAAGTCTTGGCATTTCGATTGGTCTGGTTGAGCGGCCGTTGGCGCGCCAGACGCGATAATGAGAACGCCAATGAGGACGAACTTCATAGAGCCCCTCCCCCCTAGAGGCTAGTTCCTTCGTGCAGGTTTGCCAACCGGATAATGCCTTTCTTTACGCCCTTTGGGTTTGTGAAAGGCTCAATAAGCCATTCGTGTCAGGATTGCTGGACCACACTCGATTGCAGGCAATCGACGCTCTACTGATCATGACAACGACCGACGACGACGCCACGTTCAGCGACGCGCTTGAGGGACTCCATCGAGGGGACTTCTCACGGCTCGCGCCTCTCTTCGACGACCGATCCGGCCGCTCAGGCAAGCCGCAAATAGTCGAATGGCACGAACAAGGACGCCTCCGAGATCAACCGAAGGCGCTAGGCGAAGCGCTGACGTGCGCGAGCTTTCTCGGCCGCACGAGCGTTGCGGAATACCTCTTGAAGCAAGGCCGTCGATCCCTTGGGAGGCGCGGGCACCGGTTTGGACGCCCTCCACTGGGCATCGAATCGTGGACAACTGGAAGCGGTTCGGCTACTCCTCCGCGCAAAGGCTCCGCTGGAAACGCGAAGCATGTATGGCTGCACGGCACTCGGCACGGCAATCTGGTCGGCTATCAACGAACCGCGACGCGATCATCTGCAAATCATCGAAGAGCTGCTCAATGCGGGTGCCCGCTTGGACGATGCGGAATATCCCACAGGGCACCAGCGCATTGACGCGATCTTGGAGCGTTACCGATCGCTGTAATCAACATTCATTAATTCACGAGACTTGCGCCACGGCTGCTAGGCCCTTCCCGGATATTCAGCTCTCGGACGGCGAAGCTGAGGAGTTGCGCCAGTTTTTCGAGGAGCACATTGCGAAGCTGAAACCTGAAACACCCCCGGCGCAACTTCAGGCTGAATCAGAATCTCCCGGCGTCCTAGAGGACGCAAAGGCGCTGGAGACCGACGTGGACAGCAGAGCTACGGATTAGGTAGGCAAGGGGTAGGAAGGGATATGGGGCGCGGCGAGCTCAATCCGCCGCTGTTCGACGCGGTCCACAGAGATCCTCACTGATGATCCTCAAGTTGGGCTGCTCGACGACACGCCACGTCTCGCGGAGACGCATCCAGGGCAAGAACTGTCGCAGTGTGTATCTGTGTCTGCGGGTCTCTGACCACGAAATGATCCCCGCTCTCAAGGAAACTTTCAAGTCCACTTGAATGTTCGAGACATCTCTCGCACGTCACACCTCATCTGTTCTTTGCAGAGACGCAGCTCTACCTAAAGTTTCAATGGTGCCGAGGAATGTCTGAAGGGAATACATCACAGGATGTCACCATTTCGACTAGCACCAATCGTGATAAGGTGACCCGCATATGGGGCCTCTCGACCCACAACATGTGCAGCCGTGCTCTCAGTGTGGC
Source organism: Vicinamibacterales bacterium (assembly GCA_963782595.1). Classification (GTDB taxonomy): domain Bacteria; phylum Acidobacteriota; class Vicinamibacteria; order Vicinamibacterales; family JAMQPK01; genus JAMQPK01. The sequence continues at coordinate 1,119,160 of CAWAKJ010000002.1, forward strand.
CGAGCAGATGCCGTCATTGCGAGTCGAGTGATTCGAGGACTGGCGGTGCAGTCAGATTACGAATGCACCCGGTGTCACAAGTCCTGGTCGGTGCCCTGCTTATCTGAAGTGCCTCGCCCAACAGAAGCGGAACCAAACCCCTAGGTTGTCATGTGCCCAATCTGCGTTTTCAAGTGGTAGGGCTTTCCGATGCCCTCACATTTGGGACATCTGTAGACCGTTGAGGCTGGCGTGGTGTCGGGGGACTTCACCACAAGCGCAAACTAGGGCGCAAACCTACACGTGTCAATAGCGGGGCCGTTGTCCTACAGGTCCTGGAAGAGACCAGAAAAAAAGTAATGCTGTGTCTAGAGTCGCTTCAATGGTCAGTCGAGTCGCGGTCCTACAGCCCGACGCGCTGCACGGTTGTGGGCCACTGTTTAAATGGATCACGAGTCGTGATGCTCCGAAATCACCGCTTTCCGGAAATGCATCGCCGTGTGTCGCCTGCAAGTCATGTCATCCTGATGACACCGGCGATCGCCGGTGTCGTTTGACGGCGGCGTAAGGCTTGCTGAAACCAGTTGCCAGCACCATGAGCGACCGTCGCATCTTTCCTCGGATCCCAGGATCGGCCCTGCCGTGGATCAGACTCTCGACGACTCGCTCGCCGGTGGTTGAGGTCCTGGACATTTCAGAGGGGGGCGCCTTAATTGAAACACCGACCCTTGTGAAACCGGGGGAGCGCGAAATTGTCCTGCTGACAGGGAAGACGACGATACGAGTCGTAGGATGCGCGGAGCGTGTGAATATCACGCGGCTGGTCCCGTCAGTGTCGTATCGGATGGCCATACGATTCATCACGCCGATCCCGCTGAGTACCGTGGCGGGCGATTCGGGATTGGCTGCCAGCAGTCTGAGCGAGTCGGCGCCCACCGAATCGCGGTTGTTAACAGGCGCTTCGCTCGGGTTAGTTGAAACATTCGCCAGTTCGGTTCGCGCACTCTCCGGTGTGCACGCCGTTCGCGTGGGGGCGTCACTCACCACGTATCCAGGGACTGAGCCGGTTCACTTCGCCGTGCCGACGTCATGCCACGGCGAGGGACGTGTGCTCCAAGTGTTCTTTGCTCCGGGCACAATGCCCACCCCCAGACAGTTCGTTCGGTTGCGGGAATTAGCGGTCCTCGCGTCGGGCCTGCCGGACCTCGACATCACTCCGTCCGACTGACGGGCCGTGGGCCATCTGGCGGCTACGACCTTTCGGCCGCCTTTGTGGCGTGGATCAGCGCCTGCCGGAGCAACTCCTGGTCAAATGGCTTCAACACATACCCAGCGGCTCCGAGTGTGCGGCTCTTTTCAATGGACGCTATGTCGTCGGCGCCGGTGACCATGATCACGCCCGTCTCGGGCCACTGCTCACGAAGGCGTTGCAGGAGCCACAGACCATCGTGCTGCGGCATGCGAATATCGGAAATGACAAGGTGTGCCGGCTCCGCGAGCATCATGTCGAGTGCCTCGGTCGCGCTCGCCGCTTCTCGCACGGCGTAGCCCCACCTTTCCAAGCGACGTCGCAAGACGCTGCGAATCGATCGCTCGTCATCGACCACCAACACGTATGGCATCACGAGAACCGCTTCGGGGAGGGTTCTCCAATGAGCGTCCACCCATCGTGCAACAACGACTCTTGCAGATGAAGACGACGCGTCTCGGCATCTGCACCAGTCGCAAACTGCTCCCGGTGCGTCTCGCCGGCTTGCGTCCACGTAAGTTCGACTCCGGCCCCGTCGGCCGCGGAGCGAATCTCACATTGCAGCTGTTCGCCATCCTTCTCGAAAAACCAGAGCATCGTCAAAAAGCGTATCGGCCTGTGCTCGTGTGTACTTTTGGCGCACGCCGTGGCAACTCTGTTGCTTGGTTGAGCAAATCCGGAGATTTTGCCCTTAATTGTTGGTAGTCCCAAAGCACACTTAATGGTGGGGTGTATGAATTCAAGTCGCTCTATGCGTCTTCGAGTTCGACTGGTGCGTAAACTCGCGCAACGTTTCAATGGTGTGGACTTATCCCAAGTGAGTGTTGGCGACTCGATGGTCTTGTCACCGGCTGCTGCCCAGATGCTGATTGCCGAAGGATGGGCTGAGTTTGAGAGGGTGGTTCACGAGCCGGAAGACCGAAAGAATCGCTGAAATACGGTCCTCCATGCAGTCTTTCGTCGTTCAACGGACGTCGGTTGGTCGTGGGTTCGCATTTCTAGCTCCGCAAACCCTTCCAATACGAGATATTCGGCGAGTGTTGGAGCCATGTCGTACACGCAGCCCACCTTGTAACAATCGACGGCCACGCCTTGCACTTCGCCAGTTGGCTGACGCGTGATGCGGACCCGCACATCGCGCACAGCATGCAAGTAGCCCGCCGCAACTCAAGGTGCCTTCAGCGATGCCTTCCCTCGGGCCTTTCCGGCGAAGGCCCCTGTGAGGCATAGGCTTGTTCTCAGAGTCTCCGCAGCTAATGTTCGGTTTCTGAGAAATCGCTCTTCACGCTTTAAGCGCACCGACGCCGTACGCCCAATCGCTCATCAGGCGCGCCTCCGCCACCCAGGCCCGAACTCGAGTTTGTCACTCGTGCCGGTATCGGCAAGGACAACGAGCGGAACAGTGACAAGTTTGTGTTCTAGGTAAGCGCGCGATTCGTCCCACAGCGAAAGCGGAAGACAAGATTCAGGGTAATCGCAACGGCTTCGTCTGCTACAGTTTTGCTACAATATCCCCGCTTATTGTTTCGCCCACCGAACTCGTCTCGCTGTAACGTATTGCATCTAAAGTGCCGGGGGCGGGGATCGAACCCGCACGACGCTTTCGCGTCACAGGATTTTAAGTCCGTGTGCGTCTGCCAGTTCCGCCACCCCGGCGTGAGAATCATGATCTCGTCGTAGTGCTCTTCGCCGGCGCTTTGAATTATCGGCAGGGCTAGGTTGACTCCGATGATCGGCACGTGGCCCTTTTTGAAAACAGCGTGGGCGTGCACGTTGAGCTGCTGAAGATGTTTTGCCCAGATCGCCGGATCGAGCGATCCAGAGCGGTACGGGCCGGCGATCATGATCCACATTCATGCTCCTCGTCTCGGTGAGTTCCCCCAATTGCGAATGCCTCACCGCATCGTTGTTCGCGATCTACTTCTGGCGCGAGGCCCTTCGCTCGATCGATTGACGGCCCTTAGACTTGAACTCACGCGTTATTTCCTCAGCAACGAGAATCAGGCGAAGCTAGGCTCACCTGCGGTTGCCTGCAGCTCGATGATGTTCCCCTCTGGGTCGGTGACGTAGCACCAGGTAATTTGTTTGCCCGCCGCCGTTATGACGGTCACGACGTCCCCAATCGGCTTGCCGCCTGCGGCCATTACTTCGGCACGCGCATCTGGAACGTGCGCCACAGCAAACGCGATATGCGCAAACCCTGGGCGGTTAGCTGCGGCTGGTAGCGCCGCGAGCTGGTCGGAGTAGGTGAAGATCTCAATCGTCGGGCCGTTCGGGCCGAGTCCGGGCAGGCGCAAATGCACCCCGCTCAGACCTGCGCCCCGCACACCTGTTCCTGCCTCCACAGCTGAAGCAGGGAACTCCCGAATGGGCGGAACGACTTCACACCCGAGGACGGACTCGTAGAAGCTGGCAAGAGCGCGCCAGTTCTGGGCGATGAGATTTGTGTGCACGTATCGAGCGCCTTTGATCATGTGGGCGGCAGGGTAGCATGTCCGCCCTTGGGACCCTCAATCCCACGAGTGGGCACTTCGCGTCCAGCTTTGTCGCCAATCAATGGAATTGGATGGCACAGGCGTTGTTTGTAGACACCCGCCATCGAGGAGATTCCGCAAATGCTTCAGCACTGGTATTTCGCTGCCACGGCTCTTGTGAGACGACCCGCACTCAGTGTTGCAGTGATCACCACACTTGCGATTGCGATTGGTGCGAACAGTGCGATTTGGTCCGCCATCGATACCGTGCTCCTCAAGTCTTTACCGTTTCCCGCAGCGGATCGACTAGTTGCCGTTTACGAGACAAACGCCAGCGAAGGCCGTCTCAAGAGTCAAGCCGCAATCGTTCGACTTCGAGAGTGGGCTGACCAGACTCAGGCGTTTGACGGCCTTGCCGGAATTTACTTTGAGAATGTGACCGATACGAGCGGAGCGGAGCCGGAACGGCTCGCCGCAATGCGGACGTCAGCGGGATTCTTTTCCGTGTTGGGCGTTCCCCCTGTCATCGGACGTGCACCCACGCAGCAAGAGGAAACACTTGGAGGTCCTGGCGTCGTCGTTATTGCCGAGCGCATGTGGCAACTCCGGTTCAACCGCGACCCCGGTGTAATAGGCCGGACCTTAGTGTTGGGCGGTGTCCCCCGAACGATTGTCGGTGTGATGCCAGCGTCCTTTCGCTATCCGACCGCTGAGACGGACGCGTGGATTCCAGCGGAGGTGACTCCTTCATTGGCGAATGCCCGACAAGCGCGTTTTTGGACGGTCGTTGGGCGCATTAGACCCGGCATGACGTTAGACCAAGCTCAACAGGACCTCGCGGCTGTGCAGGCACGGCTATCCCAACAGTATCCAGCTTCCGACAAGGCTTGGACGGCGACGATCGTTCCCCTCCATGAGGAACAAGTGGGGGATTGGCAGCAGTCGCTGTGGCTCACGCTCGGCGCTGGTGCACTTGTGCTCCTGATCGCGTGTGCCAATATCGCCTTGTTACTCTTGGCGGATTTCGGACGGCGACAGCACGACATTGCCATGAGATTCGCCTTGGGGGCAACTCGCCGAAGGGTTGTGGCACACCATCTTCGCGAAGGCATCTTGCTCGCTCTCGCCGGCGCGGCGTCTGGCCTTCTTGTCGCGGCGTGGGGAATCGACGCTCTTGGTGCGATGGCGACGACGGTGCTACCTCGCGTCGATGAGCTTCGGGTCGATGCCCGACTCATGGGCTTCGCGCTCACAGTGGGGTTGTGCACGACGATCATGTTTTCGTTGGGTCCGGCGCTCCTGGCCACACGCGCTGGCGTGATGGGACGCGTGACGCATGGGGTGCGAGGCCAGGTCAGCGGCTTCAGGCTCTTTCAGCGGAGCCTTGTCGTGGCTCAGATCGGATTGGCGGTCGTGCTCCTGGTGGGTGCTGGTTTGCTCGTGAGAAGCCTCTACGCTCTCCACCAGGTGTCCCCAGGGTTCCGTGCGGGGCAGGTGTTGGCGTTCAGGATGTCCGCCACGTGGAGCGAGCGGCCCGAGGCCGTGATGAACCGGCAAATGAGAACGCTCGAGCGGTTGAAAGCCTTACCCGGCGTGACATCTGCTGCCCTCAGCACCATCATTCCGGCGACAGCCACTGAGGACTACACGCCGACCGCCTTCGCGATTGGCGGACGTGCGCGAGATGAGAGCCAGGTCGCGATTGTACGGATGGTGAGTGCAGACTACTTCAAGACACTCAGCGTTCCGGTTGAGCAGGGTGAGACGTGCCGCGATGATCCGCGATCGACCGACGTAACGCGTGCTGTCGTCAACCGTGCGTTCGTCACAAGATTTCTCAGTGGAGAGAATCCGATTGGTCGTTCGATTGTGACGCGCAGTCCCAGGCAGATCGTCGGAGTCGTCGCTGATGCCCGAGAGCTCAGTCTCACAGAGGAGCTGCAACCCGTCGTGTACACATGCGGCTTGATGCCGTTCTATCCCGACCCCTACTACCTGGTCAGCATGGACTCGTCCAGACCGGCGACGATGACGATGATACGCACGGCACTCAAGGAGATTGAGCCGCAGCGGGCTGTGTATGCAGCGACCACGATTGATGCGGCCCTCCGTGAGACAAACGCTCAATCACGGTTGACCACCGTGTTGTTGTCACTCTTTGCAGGCATGTCACTGCTGCTGGTGATGGTCGGAATGTACGGGTTGCTTGCGCAGTTTGTGGCGGAGCGGCATCGCGAAATCGGTGTACGGATGGCACTGGGAGCGCGGCCTGCGCAAGTGTTACGTCAGGTGATGCGCCAAAGCGCGGTCGTGACGATGGCCGGCCTGGTTCTTGGGATGGCGAGTGCGTTGGCGTTAAGTGGTGTCATGCGATCTGTTTTGTTCGGTGTGTCTCCTCATGATCCGTTCACTTTTATGGCGGTGCCCGTGGCATTGGCGCTGATCACCGGAGCGGTGAGTATTCTGCCAGCGCGCCGTGCCGCCCGCGTCGATCCGCTCGTGGCGTTGAGATATGAGTGACCTTGTCGTCGGCTTTCGAGGGGTTACGCCGTTCATCGGACGACGAATGTGAGCCGCAAACAATCACCCCATCCGTTCGATCGACCGATAGTATCCAAGCTGCGCGAGCTGTGCCTCTCGTTGCCTGAAACTAGCGAGCGCGCATCATGGGGCCATCCGAAGTTTCGGGCGGGCCGGCGCACGTTTGTCACCTTCGAAGTCTTCAATGGCAGACCTTCAATCGCGTTTCGGCTCGATCCTGTTAACGTCGATGTGCTTCTACGTCGCAAGCAGTCCTTTGCCACGCCCTACGGTCGCGGGCAATGGGCAAGTCTGCAGGCCGATGGAGCTGTGAATTGGAGGCTTGTCGCACAGCTTATCCGTCTCAGCTACCGAACGATTGCCACAAAACGGATGGTCGATCTACTTGACCGCCGCCAATCAAGCTCAATCAGTAAGTGAGGAGGGAGCATGAAGCGCATCCTGTGTGTCCTCTTAGCTGCCATGGCCCTGCAGGGAATCGTTACAGCGCAAGTTGTCGAACCGCAACCCGCGTGGCTTGCTGAGCGCGTCACGATTCGCGAGGGGCGTTTGCCGGATGTTCTGGCGGTACTCGAACGCGCTGGTGGGTTTACCGTCGAAATGAGTGCCGACGACAAGGAGCTGTTACTTCAATCGCCCCTGACCATGAGATTCACCAATGCCCACATCAAAGACATCCTCAAGTTCGCGCTCGACACGGCCGGCCTGAGCTACAAGATTGTTGACGAGAAGACCGTTCAGGTCTTCAAGCCCGCGACACCTTAACGGATGCCAGCCACTGCTGCCATGCCACCCCTTACAGGGGTGGTGGCATTGGCAGCACTCTGAATGGCCAGATTGCCCTCGCACGCTGAAGCGCAGGTATCAGTGTTTCTCGCAACGCGGCGTAAGAGTAGACTCTTGTGCCTATATGAAAGCCATTGGCCGTCTCGGTGCTTTAATTGCCATCGTCACGGCACAGCCGTTGGCACAATCGCCGCCCGTGGTATCACCAGAAATTCATCCTGATGGGCGTGCCACAGTCAGGGTATTTGCGCCGACTGCATCGAGTGTTCAGCTGTTTGGGAATTGGATGGGGCCGCAGCCGCCTGTCGCACTCAGCAAAGGCCCCGATGGGATATGGGAGGTCGTAGTTGGCCCATTGACGCCAAACCTGTACTCCTACGCCTTCATGATCGATGGTGTGCGAACGGCGGACCCCGCCTGCCGGTGTACCTTTGTCCAGGCGGGCCGCTTCACCGATAGCCGGTTGACCATTCCGGCTACGCCTCCGAGGCCGTGGGAAGCGCAGAATAAACCACCGGGCACGCTGCATCGCGAGCGATTCTTTTCTGCGCGGCAAAAGCGGACACGCAGCTTCGTCGTGTACACGCCAGCTGGCTACTCCGCCTCGGCCAACCTGTTTCCGGTGCTCTTCCTGCTACCGGGCACGCCAGGCGACGAGAACGATTGGACCAGTGGCGGCGGGTTCGTCGAGGTCATGCTCGACAATTTAATCGCCGAGGGAAAGATGGTGCCAGCTGTCGTCGTCATGCACGCATCGGACGTGCTCGACCCGCCAGACGAGCGTCGAGGCGATGCCAACCTATTCGCGTTTGAATCGGTCATTCTCAATGAGGTAGTGCCCGCTGTAAAACAGCGCTACCGAGTCAGTTCCGATTCACGCCAGTGGGTGATCGCCGGCCTTTCGCTCGGCGGAGAGTTCGGAATGTACGTCGGTCTCAATCATCCCGACGTATTCGGTGGCGTGGCATCGATCAGCGGTTCGTTAGTCCCGCCATCGTTCGACAAGCGGTTTGGACCTGCAATGGCGAAAGTTGCGACTCAGAAAGTACGCTTCGTGTGGATCGGGTCAGGCACCGAGGATCTGTTCTTTGGCGGCGCGAAGGCGTTTTCGGCACGGCTGGATGCCGCCAAGATTCCCCATGCGTTTCGGCAGATCGCCGGCGCGCACACTATGCCAGTCGCGCGAGAGCTGCTCGCCGAATTGTTACCGACGCTGTTCCGATGAAGGGGTGAACCCACCGCTGCCGTGGGCCCCCACGGGGTGGAGGCATTGGCAGCACTTGGCGAATGGCCAAGGTGCCGTGGCACTGCGATGGCACTGGCACTGCACCTGACGATCGGGACTACGACCTTTTGCGATTCCCTGTGTCCCGGATCTCTGGTCATCTCGACAGCGTTGAGCAGGTGATCGCGCCGGGGCGATTGGGCGTGATCGTTTCCCCTCGGTGATCGTGAACGTGAGCGTCAGGTGCCGAGGATTCCCATAGGTCGTCCGTGTATCGTGTGTGACCTCCGCGTCGAGAAAACCTTTCTCGCTCATGACGTCTCGAAGGACCTCTTTGAAGCGACAGAGCATTTGGCTCTGAAGCGGAAAGCCCAACCGCAGGTCCGCACCGTTTCCTCGGAGCCGAGCGCGGATCTTGGGGTAGTCGATCTGTGTGGTGCCAAGGATCTCTATGCCTGCAACGATGTCATGGCCTTCTACCGGCAGGCCATGAACGCCAGTCAGTTGACGATCCTGCTGGCGACCCAAGATGATTGAACCCGTCAGAAGGATAGTGGCGGCACTGAACACGATTGAGTTGGTGCCGTTCGTGTGCATCTCAAGCAGGTTCTCGAAAGCATACTCCTTCTGCTGCTGGAAGCCTCTGATGCCCCCATCTGCCACACTGCCACCCTAAAGGGTGGTGGCAGTGGCGGCTCGGTGACGCATGGGTGCCGAACATTACAAAGTTGACGAGTTGGCGGGCGCATTCGCCGTCAGGCACCACAGTCGAATGCCACGACGGGGTATTCACCCCGGAGAATGGGTCCGAGCAACTCAGCGAGGTGCTTGGGTGCGAAGACGTCTGAGGTGGTCTGGAGTTCCTCAAGCGTCCACCAACGCTTCTCGGCCACGTAGCTGTCCTCGGCCTGCGGCGCGAGTTCACAGGACGCCGTAATCGCCACGAAAAACCGCTCGTACTGGTCGCACCAGCGCCCACTCCACTCGTACGCGTGGCGGCGCGTCCAGACCCATGGACCGATCGCGGGCTTCAAGCCTGTTTCCTCGCATAACTCCCGTCGTGCTGCGTCTGTAAAGGATTCGCCGGACTCGAGTCCGCCGCCAGGTGTGACCCACCAAGTCTGTCCATTCACTGGGTCCGCAGCGCGCAGTAGCAAAATACGCTGCTGGTGATCGATCAACAGCACGCGAGCAACTGGTCGTGCCCCCAGAGGAACAACATCGTGGAACACCTCGTTGGCCATCATGGAAGGATAAACTGGCGATGGCCTGCGAGTCTTGGGTTCTCCATCCCTGATAAGGCAGAGGATTTTGTAGAAGGGAGAGGCCAGAAGCCCATCACCCAACGCACCCAAAGGCATTCAAGCGCAACAGGAGTCACTGTTTCAGAGCCAGCCGGATTACCTCTGCAGATGGCAAGGACACGAGTTCCGCCGCTGATTTCCCGGAGGTACTGTTCGCTCGGTCCACGAGATAGGTCCCGGCTCGGATTCCTACCCAACGTCTTCCATCTGGATGACGAAACATCCAGTCACTCAGGTTCGCGGTCGACGGTTGCGTCATCAATTCTGTAACCCAGGCGGTCACATCGCCAGAATACTGTGCCCAGGGATAGGTTCTGCCCCCGGCGTCACGCTCGAACGCCGTCGCCATTCCGAGGCTGACGACATGGTCCATCAGGGTTACGTCTGTTTGATGTTTCAGGCGAGTCAGGCGGTGAAAGTGATGGAACAGCGTTGCGCGCAGATGAGCGTGCGCGGTATCAGTAACGCCGCCAGGGCGAGATGGATCGACCGTCCAGTAAACGACGTTAGGAGCCGAGTAGCTGCTGCTGGATCCGATTTCGTCGATCACCTTCTTGCCAGGGTTTACCCGAACAATCAGGTGAGATGGGAGGTCTGAGAGAAGAAGTCTGGCATCGCGGGCTGCGGCTTCGGTAATTGTCCGAATGGTGCGCTGTTCGGCTCGTGAGAAGGTATACCCCTCGTGAATATAGAAAACCACTTCGGTAGCGTTCCTGTTGCAAAAGGGGACGTAAAGAGTCGAAATCAGCAAGAAACAGTTGACACACCAAGCGTAGGAATCTCGATGCTTTCTCACAGGCGAGTCTGGGGGCGATTTTACTCCGGCGCGTCCACTCCTGCCGGAACACCCTGCGACTGGTCGAACGAAGTGGAGTTCTATTGGGTTGACCAGCGTTGAGATTGCTAGAGACGTTGCGTTCCTGTCTGGGCGTCCCAGGCGTCCTCGTAGTTTCGATCTCTAAGCCATATCAACAACTCTTCAGATCAATGCCAGTATAGAAGTCTAGGACGTCTAGGACGCCCAGGACCGAAACGCATCATTTGGCATAAACTGATGGTCTCGCAACAGGTGCGCATCAGATGACAAATCGCGTTGCCCCCCTCATGGCGCACATGGCCGTGTTGCTTTGGGCCTCGGCATCAGCCGCGCAGACGACGACCATCGCTATCATGCGAGTCAACGTTGTTGACGTCGCAGATGGGCGCATCCTTCCCAACAGCACGGTCCTTATCCGAGACCAAACCATCGTGAGCGTCACCCCGAGCGGTGCGCGCACTGCCGGAGCGCGGATCGTTGACGGTGAGGGCAAGTACCTGATTCCCGGCTTGTGGGACATGCACGCACACGTTGAGGCAAGCGGAGAGTCGTCGCTCCAACTCCACGTCGCGAACGGCGTGACAGGCATTCGTGATATGGGGTCGGATCTCGACCTCATTTTGAAGATGCGCGAAGCCACGTCGTCTCGTCGCGTGCTTGGCCCTCGGATCTTTGCGGCTGGACCGATCCTGGACGACGCTCCGGGAGATTGGCCATTTAGAATGCGCGTCCGCACGGCCGAGGAGGGCAAAGCGGCGGTTCAACTCCTCAAGAAACGCGGCATGGATCTCGTCAAAGTGCACAACTTCACGCCTCGCGAAGTATTTTTTGCGATTGCGGAGGAAGCACGGCAGCAAGACTTGCGCGTGGCCGGCCATGTGCCGCTGAAAGTGACCGTCCAAGAGGCTGTTGAGGCCGGCCTCACGAATATTGAGCACTTGTCGGAAGACGGTCGAGTCTGGAAAGCGTGCTCAGCCGGGGCACAGTACCGCCCAGAAATGTGTCGGCCGTTCTTCGAAATGCTGGCCAAGCGGCAAATCTGGCAAACTCCAACGCTTCTGGCTCTGGCCGAACTGGCGACTATTGGAACGCCACAATCAGGAATACGCAGTGAGCAGCTGGCGTTTGCGAACAAGAACCTCCGCGAGATGTGGACGAATATCCAAACTCTCTTCGTGACGAAGCCTGAGATCGCTCGCATCCTGAAGGGGCAAGCGGAAACGGCCAGAGCGGTCGTCAACGATATGGCCAAGGCAGGCATCGAAATACTGGCTGGTTGTGACGCGTTGATCGCTGGCTTCTGCGTACACGACGAACTTGAGCTGATGGTACGCGCGGGGATGATGCCGCTGGCGGCGCTGCAGACCGCTACTATTAATCCTGCACGTTATTTGGGACTGCAGGGTTCGACCGGCGCTGTCGCGAGTGGTAAGCGAGCTGATCTGGTACTGCTCGACGCCAATCCACTCGCTGACATCGCCAATATTCGACGAATTCACGGTGTCGTTGCAGGCGGTCAACTCCTTGACAGGGCCAGCCTGGACAAGATGCTCATCGAGGTCAAGGTAGCGTAAGGAGTAGAGATATTCACGTCCCACGCGTCCTAACAGTTCTCTATCTGTAGTGCCTTCCCGCGCATCCGTCCGCCAGCCCGGTCTGGGGTGCAGTCTTCTGTGGCCTGGGACACCGCGCTTACGCCTTTTAACGGACGGTCGAAACCCGGCCCCCGAGCGTGCGGCCGTTATGAGTTTTTGGTCGTCTAAATGGCCGCGCCGCAAACAAGCGGCTGAGGAGGTGCCATGCGCGCTTACAAATCTGTTGTCTTCGCAGTCGTCGCGTTCACTCTTGGTGCATTGCCAGTGGCAGCGCAGGACGCAAAAAGTGTCGAAGTCACGCCGTATGTGGCGCTCGGCTCGGAAATAGCATCTCCCGTCGGCGCGGCCGTCACGTTCCCCGTCACATCGACGCTCAGTGTCGAGACAGATGTTGCCTATCGTCGTGCCGAGGGCCGCATCCACGCGCTGAGTTTAAGCAGCAGTCTCTTGTATTCCCTTCCGCGTGTCGGCCAATCGACACCGTATGTCGCCGCTGGAGTTGGCCTATCCCAATACGGCGCTCCCGTTTTCTCTTCCAGCGGTCGCCCAATCGCCACGCAGCCGCGCCTGACCATGGCAGTGAACACTGGAGGCGGTCTGAAGATGCCAATGAATGACAAGTTGGATTTGCGAACTGATGCCCGGTGGTTCAAGTTCCTTGGCCGTCAGGGAGCGGAGGGGTTTCGCGTGGCTCAAGGCATCTCCTTCGATATCGGGAAGTGGTAGAGGGGGGACAACGCGCCGCCTCCGCTCTGGCGATGAAATGACGTGCGTCACGATGACGAAGGAGCTGAACGGATAGCCAGTCGTAGGCGTCCCAGATGTCCTAGCAGTTGTTATCCAATCCATACTCTGACCTCCAGGTCAGTACCGATATAGAAGTCTAGGACGTCTAGGACGGGACATGGCCTTCATTACCGGACCCGCCAGACAGTGCCACGCTTCTGACGGGGCAATGGAAAGCCGCCACGGTCGAGGTAATTGACGAACCACCAGACGGCCAGAAGTCTATGTGGGGCGTCTAAAGTCACCGTGCAGAGGTCGCTCACGCTGGTCTTTGTCACGTGTCTGGCCGCGCCTGGGATCGGCAGCGCACAGACCGACATTGCTTCAGCGCCACTGCCAGCCCCTCCACCACCACTACGGCTCTTCAACGAAACTGTCCCTCAATCCAGCGGCCGATCGATCGAGTCGATCAAGAGTTCCAGTTGGTGGGAGCCTCCTGCGCGTAACAGCGAAGTTCCACAATTTACGATTGGCCACACAGTTGCGTTCAAGACTGCCAGCGGCCTCGCGTTGTCAGCTGGTTTCTTCGGGCGACGAGCCGATCCGCTTCCGTTGTTCCTGTCACAAGGCGTCACGCGTGCCACACAGCGCGCCGCGAGCAACTCCGTAATAGATCCTGCTACCTACCGGCTGCAGTGGGATGCGAAATTCGGCGTCACCGCGCCCTTGTCGAACGGCCCACGATTGAAGATCGACGCGATCGGCGAAGTGTTTGTGCCCCTCGAAGGTTCGACCGACCGTCCGGCGGCGTTTCTGCCGTCACCCGCGTTCCGATTTGGGGTCGTGACGGCCTTCTGATCGCTTCAGGCTTTAGGGCCTGATGCGTCCCAGGCGTCCTAGCAGTTGTTATCCAATCCATATCAACAACTCTACAGATCAGTACCAATATAGAGGTCTGGGACGTCTAGGACGCCCAAGACGGAACCGCCATCGTAGAATCTGTGGCGTCATGGGAACTGTCAGAGCCGTGGACGAAGCGGACCTTCCCGCAGTTCGCGCCTTTCTAGAGCAGCACGCGGATACGTCGATGTTTCTCCTCGGCAATCTGGCCATGAATGGCCCGCGTCTCGGTGCGACCCTCAACTCAGGCGACTTCAAAGTCATCGAGGACGACGGCCATGTGCGCGCTGTTTTTTGCCTCACGCGCCGCACCGCCATCCTGGCTGAGGCCGGTGGTCGCACAGAATGTGCGCAGACCATCGTCGAAGCCTGTCTTGCCGAACCGATTCCTATCAGTGGCGTTATGGGCGAGTGGAAGCTGGCCGAGGCGATCTGGTCTATCCTGCGGAAGAGACCCGGCTTTAGCGAAGTCTTCGCATCGAAAGAGATCCTGCAGGCGCTTGACCTCAATCAGGTCTCAATGCCCAAGCCACACTCGCACGTTCGGCAGCTCCGGGCCGACGACTTCCAGCAATGGGAGCGCCTCAACGCGGGATTCTGCGCTGAGGAAGGCATACCGGTGCAGGGGACGCCGGATGAGCGGGAGGCGCTGTTTCGCAGGAACGCCGAGGCGCGGCGCTGGTGGGGTTACGTCGAAGATGGCCGCTTGGTCTCGATGGCCTGCCTTAACGCCGTCTATAAACAGCTTGGCCAGATCGGAGGCGTCTACACCGTGCCGGATCGTCGCGGCTTCGGCTTGTCCAGGCTGACGATGAACGCGCTTCTCGCCGATTCGATCGCAGTGCATGGACTCAGGCGACTCATCCTGTTCACCGGTGACCACAACCATGCCGCTCGGCACCTGTATGGCACCCTTGGCTTCGCGACGATTGGCGATTTTGCGCTGCTGATGTGCGCCCCGATGACATAGTTGGCCGTTCCGCCCCAGCGTGTATGGGCGTCCCAAGTGTCCTACGCAGTTTCTATTCTATGCAGTATCTAAACTCTCAAAGGTCAGTACAGGTGTAGATCACTAGGACATCGAGGACGGTCAGCGTGAAAGGCCTACGAATCGTATGAACCCTTGAACCGAGGACCCAGATTCAGCCGCTGTTCATCATACAGCCTGATACGGTTGCCGACATGCCACTTGGCGAGCATGACGATCTGACCCGTGTGATAGCTAAAGTGTTCGACTACGTGAAACACTGCATCAAGTACCGTCTGAGCGTACCCTTGCGGTACGCATGACCGCTGCAGGGGCGCGTCATCCTCAGTCTTGGCCACTTCGCTTTCCAAGTTGCCCAACGTGACATCGACTTCGCTGATTGTCTGTTCAAGTAGTGCCAGCAGTGCGTCAACATCCATTGACTCACGACTGGCAAACTCGTGGGCGCGGTCCCGCGTATCTGGTGCTCCACCAACACCAGCGACAATCCACTGACGTGCGTTACCACACAAATGTAGGATGAGATTGCCGATGCTGTTGCTTGCATCGTTCGCCCGCCACCAGATCTGCTGATGGCTCAATTCACGTAACGAAGTAGAGATCTTCACAAGATAGTCGTCATGCATCCGAAAGCGCGCATGTCGAAGGAACGCGGTTGACGCGGGCAGGGGTGACGGTGGCGGCTGGATTACGAATGATGGTGACATGTGCGACGTATCTTATACTCCAAAAACCTGACGACACTGGCGCGTGAGCGTGCGAGGCTTCGCACAGCCATCTCGCTTCGGCGTGGTTCAGGGTGTCAAGGCTGAGGAGTACCCTTTAGGACGCCCTGGAGTCGTTCGCGATGTTGCCTTCCACAGAGCGTCTTACGCTCCGTGACCGTTGCAGCGTTCGTGATGCGTTGCGCCTGATTTAGTCAGGACCTTGCGGGGCGCTCTCACGAGCATCGAGGAGAGCCGAAGACTGCTGGCCCGAGCCATAGCCATGGGTTGGTTCGCGGTTGAGCACGAAGGCGTGATTGAGGTGAACGCGAAGGTGAACACGCGGCGAGGATAATCTGAACTAGTTAGGATGTAATCTGACAGTCGCTCATTGGAGGGAGCATGACGACTGAGCAGAAGATCATCAAGACCAAAGTGGGAGTGTTGGAGCTCGCCAAGCAGTTAGGCAATGTGTCGCAGGCCTGCAAGGTTATGGGCTACAGCCGGGACAGCTTCTATCGCTTCAAGGAGTTGTACGACACGGGCGGCGAAGAGGCGCTCCGCGAGATCAGCCGCCGCAAGCCGAATCTCCGCAATCGCATCGCCGGCGACCTCGAAGACGCGATTGTGGCAATAGCGATCGATCAGCCCGCGTGGGGCCAGCATCGGGTCGCCAATGAACTGGCGAAGCAGGGGCGCAGCATTTCTCCGGCCGGTGTCCGTTGTGTCTGGGTACGGCATGACCTGGCCACCATGAAGCAGCGGCTCAAAGCGCTCGAAGCCACAGTCGCGCAGGAGGGCGCATTTTGACAGAGGCCCACCTCGCCGCCTCGGAGCGCGTGCAGCGCGACAAAGAAGCCCACGGCGAATTCGAGAGCGAATGTCCCGGGTACTGCGGCGCGCAAGACACCTTCTATGTCGGCACGCTCAAGGGCGTCGGTCGCATCTACCAGCAGACCTTCATCGACACCTACACGAAAGTGGGCTTCGCGAAGCTCTATACCGAGAAGACGCCGATCACAGCCGCTGATGTGCTGAACGATCGGGTCCTCCCGTTTTTCGAGCAGCACGGGATTCCGCTGACCCGTGTGCTCACCGACCGCGGAACGGAATACTGTGGCCAGGCCGATCGCCATCCGTATGAGCTGTACTTGGCGCTGGAAGATATCGACCACTCGCGAACGAAAACGAAGAGCCCCCAGACCAACGGCATCTGTGAGCGGTTCAACAAGACACTGCTCAATGAGTTTTATCGCGTGGTCTTCCGCAAGCAGCTGTACACCACGCTCGACGCCATGCAAGCAGACCTGGACGGGTTTCTCGAGGAGTACAACACACACCGCCCCCATCAGGGCCGGTGGTGTTACGGGAAGACCCCCATGCAAACGTTTCTGGACAGTGTGTCGTTGGCGAAGGAAAAGCAGATTGCCTAGCGCGCGAGCACGTCGACCTCATCAGCCAAGGTCGGCGCGCGCAGCGCGCGGGTCTAACCGCGACTGTCAGATCGCATGCTAACTTTCACACATAAGCCTTTCGGACCGCAGCCGCTGAGTCTAGCTTGACGCTGCTCTAACCGGCCAGTGCGCCGAGTCTTTCAACGGCTACGCAGAAGAACGGGATGTCACTCCTTGTCCTTGAGAAACTTGATCCAGCTTCGCTTCGATGTTTGAGAGGCGCTCCTCAAGGCGAGCGATCTCGCTCGGCCCGCTGTGCGTGAGAAAGAAACTGGCCAAGGTCGCCGTGAAGACCCCGATCACGCCGATGCCAATCAGCATGAGCGCTGTAGCAATCAGACGACCTTCGCCGGTTTTGGGCGACACGTCGCCGTAGCCGACCGTTGTCACGGACACCAAAATGCTGAGAAACACGAATCTGAGCAACAGTCTTCGGCGGTTCAGATTCTATCTGCTGAACGGACGGAGTGTTCGATCGGATCAGGAGCTCGCAGCTCATTGGCCATCCGCTCCGCGCGTGGGAACCCGCTGTCAAGCACCTGCTGGGCGACAGCCGCTGTGTCGTAAGGAGTGAACCGTAGCGCGCAGCCCGAGTCAAATACCGCCCAATAAGCGCCAGGGTTGCCAAAGGAGTTTCCGACGCTCCCCGGATTGACAACTCTCCGTCCGTCGATTTGTCGTTCGAACTGAGCATGGGTGTGACCGCAGACGATCGTCTGCTCCTTCGCGCCTTCACACCACTCCAAGATGCGCTCAGCGGGCGTTGCGACCGTGATCCTGTCCGTGTCACGTCGAGGCGATCCGTGGCAGAACAAGATGCCGCCGATTGAGATGGTAGCGGGCCAGGAGCGCGAAAACTCTAATTGGGCTTCGGTCAGTCGGTCAGCACACCAATCGTTGATGTGCTTCCCGTTCGGCGATCGATTGAACACGTCGCGGTCGGTGTTCCCCAGAATGAACCGGGCATTGGGAAGGCTCTGCAGGAGGGCCAACGTCTCTCGGGGCCACGGTCCCCAGACGACATCACCACCAATCAAGATGACATCAACGTCCTTGATTTCGGCGAGCACCGCCTCCAGTGCCGGTAGGTTTCCATGAATGTCGTAGAGTGCTGCTATTTGCACGGTTAGAGTTTGCCTGAAAGCCGTGGACGTTACCGGAAAACGTCTTACATGGTCGTTTGCTAACGACCGTGGTCATTGAGAGCCTGTTGCCGAATCCGGTGGGAAACGATGACCAGCTCGAAGAGATCACACTCCGCAACCGGGGTGCGTCGGCCGTGTCGCTGACCGGTTGGATGTTGCGCGACCGCAGCGGCCTGACCTGGACGCTGACCGGAAGCATCGGCCCGAACCAGGCGCGGATGTTTCGGCGCAACGGGCAGGCGCTCAGCCTCAACAACTCGGGCGACGAGGTCGTGCTGCTCGATGGGCAACAGGCGGAGCGCGATCGGTTTGAGTACTCTGCTTCGATGGAGGGAACCTCGATTGCGACCGGTCATTAGCCCTCGGCCCATAGCTACCGTAATCTGATCGGGCCGATGGTTGTCCATCGCAAGCCCTCGACTTTAAGTATCTCGTTGATGGTGGGAACGCGACTACTGCTCCAACCTGACGTAAATCAGGGGATTGTCTGGTCGAGCTTTCGTCAGAAATGCTCGCTCCCTGAGCCACTCGGCACGGACACCACCATCACGAGTCTAGAAACTAATTTACCAAGACGCTGTTGAGCCTACCTTCCCGGAGCTAGCGAACACATCGGAAGCCTCTCTGATTGGCCCCTATGAGCCCCGGGGGAGTATTCACCGCTATCGCCAACGGCCCGCCCTCGAAGCCGTCGTCCCAGTCCCCGCCCCGAAGATAGTTGCTGTTGCGAGGGCCTAAAGGATCGAGTTGTCCCGCTCCCCCAAAGCAGATACGGTCGGCGCCAAAACTATTTTTGCCAATCACACAGGAGTTGGCCGTGTCGCCCCAGTCGGCCACCATCTCGGCGACGTTCCCCACCATGTCGAAGGCCCCGACGTCGGAGACACAGCCTGGTGCGCTTCCGGTCAGCACCGGGCCGGCGCTGTTCACATTGCAAGGAGAAGATCCAGAGTTGGGGTCGGGCGTGCCGAACGCGGCGACTTGCCACTCCTGGTTCGTCGGGAGCCGCTTCAACGAATTTCGAGCCGCTGCCGCCGCTTGAAACCAGGTGGCCCACGATGTGGGCATCACTCCCGGAACTGACACAGCATAGACACTGACGCATCCGTTGCCAATCGCATCGCAGCCTTGGAAGTCACCGTCCACGATTCCCACCTGCACTGCGCCTCCGGCGATCAACTGCTCGAGGCTCACAGTGCCGAGCTGGATCCTGCGGATCAGGTTCCTCTCGGCTGGTGGCACATGCCACATGCTCGCCTCATACTTGTCGATGCACACGGTGCCAGATTCGACCGAGTCGTCGGGACAGTCTGCCGCCGCTGCTCGTTCAACCAGACCCAGACTCAACAACGCGCTCACCGCCGCGACAACTACTGTGCGTTTCATGGTCGCTCCTCTTCTCTCACGCAATGCGAATTTGTCAGGAAGCCGAGGGTCACGAAAACGGCGGACGGGCGGCGACGCGTAGCGAGGGTGAGAGCATACTCCGAGCGCAGTGAGCCGCCAATCACCCGGGAGTTTAGAAGGGGATGGCAGGCTGGACAGCCGCGACGGTCCGGCTGTGACGTCTATTTCTCGATGAACGCTTTCAGCGCGGGCGCGGCTCGATGTGTACACGCACGAAACACTGGCATTGCTCGCTGAGCGGGCGAAGAAAGAGTTCGTGGTGGAGGGGCTGTTCGGTCTAAAAACACTGAACTTCCTCGTTGGCGGCTCGGGATTGGGGAAGACACCATTCTGCGCAATGGTTGGGGCGGCAGTGGCTTCGGGCACGCCGATTTTTGGACGTGCCGTCAGACAAGGGCCGGTGCTCTATCTTGATGCGGAGAGCAGCCCTGATCAGTACCACGTTCTACTCAGTGCAGTCAGCAGGCATCTCGGACTCACCTCAGTGCCCGAGAAGTTCTGCGTATGGTCTCCAAACTGGGTGACGAAAGATGTTGACGGTTGGATCTTGCTCCTCGATGAGCTGCTAAAAGCGGTACAGCCCGTGCTCGTGGTCGTTGATCCCCTGAGACTTTTCTGGTCAAAGGCTGAGTCAAAACCAGACGAAGCCGTCGAGGTGTACAAGACACTGCGAAAGTTTTCTCGAAAGCATGGGTGCGCGTGGTTGATTCTGCATCATCGCCGCAAGCTGAGCCAGACAAGTACGGCGGACCTCTTGACAGACGTTCACTTATGGTTCGAAGAAGCGGCGGGTTCTCACGCATTGGTCAACCATAGCGATACTCGGCTTGGATTCGAGAAAGCAAAAAGTGGCAATGCGGACGTTGTTCTGGCGGGTTTCGGGCGTTCTCTCGGCCAGATCGGACCATTCGAGTTTGCTCGAGTGATGGCCGACGACGGAGACCCGATTGGCTACCGGATGCTCGTGGGAGTGGCGCAACTCGCGAAACCTCATGCCGATGTCTACACAAGCCTGCCAGAACGATTCAGGTTTAAGGACGCGCACGTGAAACTGGGCGGCACCAGTGACTCGAACACGACGAAGTTTCTTGAACGGTGTATCAGCATTGGCATTTTGCGCCGCGACAAGCCGTACTACCGGAAGATCAATGGAGTACGTGGAGAAGATGGAAATATCGAAGAAATAGAACGAAAAGTGACCGACGAACCCGTGGAGCACGGCGGAGTAGCCGGAGCAGGCCGTGACACCTCCACTCGCTCCGAAACGCTCCTTGGTCCAACGGAGTAATGTGCTGCAAAAAGCTTAGAGATTTAGAGCTTCTCTCTAAACTCCAGGCGGAATTCAGTTGTACATGGCGCAGTGTTGTACTACGCTCGATGGGGCAGCTGCGCCATTCTTTCAACCCAAAGCTCAGGAACGTGCGATGCTGGCGAAACCAGAACCGGACACCGAACCGTACGTCAGCACGCACCCAAAACATCAACGCCTATTCATCGAACTGCGCCCCAAGCGATCGCGATTTTTCCAGGCGCGCACCTACCTAGATGGCAAACTGCACCAGACCTCACTGAAAACCGATCACCTCCCCACCGCGCAGCGTCTCGGTGAGGACTGGTACAAGAAAAAATTGCGGGCATCGGTGTCCGAAGGCAATCGGCACCCGCTCAGCAAGCTGGCGCTCGATCCGACGATGGCCGAGCTCTGCGCTTCCTACAAAAGTGAGCTGCCGAAGAGTAAACAAACGTATCTGGCGATGAAGTGGGGTCCGATCGCACAGTTCTGGCGCACCATCGACGTCGCCGAGGTCACGACGCCGAAGTTGAAGGAGTTCGTCAAATGGCGTCGTCGGCATCGCACGAAAGAAGGCGAACCCGTCAAGGCCCATACGATCCACAAGGATCTGATCGCCGTCAGGCAGATCCTCAAGTACGCCATAGAGGAAGGCCACATCACGCAGCTCCCACTGTTTCCGAAGGCCGGCCAGATCGAAAGCAATCCGAGGCTGTGGCTGACACCGGCCGAGTGGAGCACGCTGAAGGAGGTGTCGCGCCTGCGCATTCAGGACGCCAAGACCAAGACCGTTCGCCACTACCGGCAGGAGCTAGACGACGAGATGCGCTGGTTCGTGGCGTCAATGATGCGCATCAGCGACGTGATCGCCAGCGACAATCCGCCAGCGCCAGGATTACGGTTTCGCGATTGTCGCATCGTGAAGAATGCCAAGGGGGATGCATTTTGCTGTGCACGGTGCGCGGAAAGAAGCACGCTCGTGATGTGGTCACCACGCCTGCTGCCACTGAGATTTACGAACGCCGGCTGAAGGTTGCCAGCGGCAGCGGGGCATTGATCTTCCCGATTCACCATCGCAGTGCCCTGACCGAGCTGTTGCAGGATGAGCGGGTCAGCCTGCACGTGGATAGCACCGGTTTCAAGCGCAACTTCAAGTCGCTGCGGGCAACCAGCATCAGCTTCGCGATCCTGGCTGGCAAGCCCAGACCGGACCTAATGGCGATTGCGAGGAACGCCGGCACCTCTTTGCTGATGATCGATGCCTTCTACGCCAAGAAACTGTCGGCCGAGATGCACCTGGACACCCTCAGTATGGAGCTTCCCGAAGAGGCTCGCGATTTCAAACGCATCGTGGCGTCGGTGCCGCCCGATCAGACGGCCGAGCACCACGAATGGCTCCGTGGCGAGATCGAGCGAGAGGCGGCAGCGTGGCCAAACGACGCACCCGTCGCGCCCGATGATCTTGACCGGGACGAAGACGAAGCATAACGCTCGTTGAAACATTTCTCGAACGGCGCACCAGCGATCGTTCGATCGTCGGTGGATACTGCCTTCACCTCTCGCTCGTCGTGAAATCGAACCATCGCACGGCCTGCACAACCTACACAAGTCACTTACACAAGTCCGTACAGGGTGCTGCAGAATGGTGCAATCGTATCAATTTGTTAGGGTAGAGTGCCGGGGGCGGGGATCGAACCCGCACGACGCTTTCGCGTCACAGGATTTTAAGTCCTGTGCGTCTGCCAGTTCCGCCACCCCGGCGTAAGAATAGAATCAACAGTTTACAGATCCGAAGTCGCCTTCACCACCTTGTTAGCGCCCGTGGTGTGCTCAGAAGTGTGCCCATCAGGCACTGGTTGGTTGATGGTCGTGAATGGCCGCGACAATCTTGGCGGGAAACCCGCGCGTCATGTGCTTGTCCTTACGGCGCAGCCACGACGAATGCCGCCGCGCCGCCGACGACGGGAAGGCTCAGCGTGCTCCTGGCGGTCTCAAGCGTCAGGCTGGTGCCCGGCAGTGGATATTGCGTGAACAGCTGGTCGCTCGAATACAGCATGAGGCCGATACGCGACCCGGGCTGGAACACGTAGTCGTGGGGCTGAAGCTCAAACGAGATCGTATATGGCCTGCCGGGATCGATCGCAAACGTCTCGGAATCAAGGCCGTCTCGTCCGAGCAGCCGATACTGTTCCGAGTCGACTGGCGATTTGCGGTTTTGTGGATCGGCCCAGCCGCGCGTCACGATCGTCCTAGTCCCGTTGGCTTTGTAGTCGACGAGCATCGCACTAACGATAGCGGCGGGACGGCTGAACGACAAGCGCAGCGAGACTGCGGGCGTGCCGCTGATATGGACCGGCGCCGTGATCGGATCACTCTTGTAAACGAGACGATGCTGGGACTGCCCCGCAGCCGCGAGGACCGCCGCGTCGATCGAGGAATCGTCGACGATCGTTTCGAAAACGGGTTTCGCCGGCGCCGGAGGCGCCACTCCGAGGCGGCCGACGCTGTTGTTGCCGCTCGGTCTCAGGTAGAAAGTCGTGGCGGTGGCCCCAGGAACGGGCCAGTCCGCATAGTCGACCCATACGTTGTTTTCGCGTTCGACTGTCGCCTTCGGTCCGCCCATCGCCCCGTTGTCCACGCCATATAGATAATGGCTCCAGAACCGGTTGAGTGTGTCGCGCCATACCGCCTGACGGGCCGAATTGGCGCGGTCGCCATGCCCACCCTGATTCCACCAGATCTTGGTTGGCACGCCATGGGCCTTGAGCGCAGCGTAGAGTCGGGCGGCGTGCCGGGGCTTCACATTGAAATCGTTGAGACCGTGCGAGATGAGCACCGCCGCGCGGAACTTGTCCGCGTCTTTGACGTAATTGCGCTCGTCCCACCATGCGTTGTAGTCGCCCGTCAGACGATCGATCCGGCGTGCGATGTTCGCTCGCATGGAGGCGCACACTTCCGGATGCTTGCGTGTGAGGATGTTGTCGAACAGCGTGTCGGCGTCCGTACCCTTGTTGGGATAGGAGTGAATCACGGTGCCGTACGAGCGCCGGTGGTAGTAATAGCTGGAGACGCCTGCGATGGGGACGATGGCCTTCAACCCTTCCACTCCCAGGCTGGCGGCACCAATGGGCAGCGTCCCGTCGTAGGACGTGCCAATCATGGTCGTCGCCCCAGTTGTCCAGTACGCCTGAACCTGGTTGCCGGTTACGTCGTGGGCCAACCCCTGACCGTTGAACCAGTCGATCACAGCTTTGACTGCAAGGTTCTCCTCGACGCCACCTATCGTCGGACATCCCGTAGAACTGCCCGTTCCCAGCGAGTTGGCTTCCGCGAAGATGAAGCCTCGCGGGAGGAAATAGCTCTGGTAGCTGGTGGCCGTAATCGGGAGGTGTGGAGGCTCGGTGGCGTCCCAGGCCCTCGAGATGGAAGGGACCTCATCGGGCCCGATACGGTCGAGATGACACACTTCGCCGGGCTCGTACAGATCGATGTTCGTGTAGTCGTGAGTGGGATACGGTTTTGTGCCGCCCGTATAGGGACTGACTCTGAGAACCACCGCCAGCCTGGTGCCGAACTCGGTGGCGCGGGGTCTGGCGATCTGGACGCGGATGCGATCGTTCAGGCCGTCACCATCGCTGTCGACCTCCGGGACCGTCACCCAGACATCGTGCGTCATCGTTGGCTGCCCCGAGAAGACCGGCTGGGCGAGGCCGTTGACGAAGCATGGCGACGTCGCCGATGGCGGACACGACTGCTGCGCGTCGCCGCGTACGATCGCAAGGATCGCAAGAAGAGCGACGATCGCGAAGGAGGTGCACTGTCTCTTCATCGGCCTGCTCCCTCAATACTGCGCATTCGATCCTCCGTCGTTCGGACCACTACCCTCTAGCGCTGCAGCGGGACCTTGACTGTGACGGCACGCAGACTGGCGTTACCTGAGGCGTCGCGGCTCTCGACTGTCACCGTGTACACGCGCCCAGAACCTTTGCTCGCGCGCTCCGCGCGCAGCCTGACTGTCAGGGCACCGGTGATCGACCAGTCCGGACCGATGTCGCCGGTCCCCAGGCCCGTTTGCGCCTCGTTGCTCGCCACCCCGATGATGCGTGTGACCGGCGCGGGACTGTCGTCGTCGGTCACCTTGGCCGTGATCTGCACGGACACCATCTGGTGATATGGTGGCCAAAGGATGTTCGGCGACGCCGTCAGGCTCGTGAACACGGGGGCTGCTGTCCCTACGACCACGGTCACGGTGAAGCTCTTCGTGATGGTGTTGCCGGCGGCGTCCGTGGCCGTGGCGGCTACAGTTGTCGTCCCCACGGGGAAGGTACTGCCTGACGCCGGCTTGAAGACCACCGGCACGTTCCCGCTGACCGTGTCGTGCGCCGACCCCGAAAAGCTTACGACCGCGCCTTCAGGGCGCGTCGTCTTCACCGTCGGGACGATCGGGAGCGTGAGGACAGGCGGCGTGGTGTCGCTCACGGGGACCACGGTGACGGTGAAGGATCCAGCGGCGGTGTTCTTCATGTGGTCGGTTGCCGTGCAGCTCACTGTGGTCGTCCCGAGCACGAACGTGCTCCACGACTCGGGGCTGCAGCGCACCCACACGTCGTCATCGACGTTGTCGCTGGCGGACACGGAGAAGGTGACGACCACGCCGCCCGGGCCCGTTGCCTCCCGCGTCTGATTGGGCGGGAGCTGCAAGACCGGTGGTGTCGCGTCCTCCAAGAAACACGGGCAGACCTGCGCGTCGGCGTGGACCCGGAGGAGGAGCGCCAGGAGCGCGACGACGGCGAAGAAGAATATGCGCATCACTGGGGCATTCGTCATCGCAACCCAACGAACGCAATACGCTAGTGTCGATACATCGAAACGTCAACGCATTCTTTGTGCTAGCCGTAAAAGACTAGTCGCAAGGCGCAAGGCGCAAGGCGCAAGCGGAAGTCGGAAGTCGTCAGTCGCAAGGCAAGGGGCTGGTCGGCAGCTCAAACCGATCCGCCAACCCCTAATAACCCCGAAGGCACTGTCTCACTTTGACGGGACCAGTCTTAGAGAAGCGGTGTCTAATTAGGCCGAGGAGGTGCGGCGATGACGACTCTTAACGGCTGGCAACGGCTTTGGCTACTAGCTTCGATTGTTTGGGCGGTTGTGATCCTGTTACTTGCAGGGATTCTTCAGCCCGACCGCGATCAGACCGTCCAGAGCGCCCTGTTCGTGGTGCGGCTGTGGATCGTCCCAGTCGTGGCGGTTTATGGGTTCGGCCTTGGCCTCGCTTGGGTCCGCCGCGGATTTCAAGTCGAGTCAAAGTAGCCCACGACCCCAAGCGGGAGGAGGTGCCGTGTGCTCTACCCGTGCCATTGTCAGGACGGCTCAACAGGTGGTGGATGAAGTTAACTCCGGACGGAACCTACACTGATCCCACCGGACATGCGGAGAACCGCGAAGCAGTTGTCCAACGCATTACAGCTCACCTTCAGAAGCGTCCCGGCATGCAGATTGTCCCGGTTGCAGTTGACGGGAAGCTGAAAAAGATCGTGGGCTTCTTCGGCCCGGTCAAAGAGCTGACGCATCCCTGATGACCCTGATGGTTTCACAACCTTCGCCGGAGCTGGTGGAACCGCTTGTAGAATGGACGCAGGAGTATGCGGTATCTTGCGCTTGCCACCGATTATGACGGAACGGTCGCGCACGACGGCGCGATAGACGAGGCCGTGGTCAACACGCTCGAGCGCCTTCGCGCGACAGGGCGCAAGCTCATCCTCGTGACCGGACGAATGCTCGATGACCTGTTGCGCATCTGCCCTCACCTGGCACTGTTCGATCGCGTCGTCGCGGAAAACGGTGCGCTGCTTTACCGCCCGGATACCAAGAGCGAAATAATCCTCGGTGAGCGTCCGCCCGACAAGTTCATTGAAACGCTGCAGCGCCGCGGCGTCGCTCCGCTCTCCGTCGGGCAGGTGATTCTGTCGACCTGGACGCCCAACGAAAATGTCGTGCTCAACACGATTCGTGATCTGGGACTCGAACTTCAGGTGGTGTTCAACAAGGGCGCGGTCATGGTTCTCCCGTCGGGCGTCAACAAGGCGAGCGGACTGCGTGCCGCGCTCGATGATCTCCGCCTTTCACCGCACAATGTGGTGGGC
Source organism: Vicinamibacterales bacterium (assembly GCA_963782595.1). Classification (GTDB taxonomy): domain Bacteria; phylum Acidobacteriota; class Vicinamibacteria; order Vicinamibacterales; family JAMQPK01; genus JAMQPK01. Next base: position 1,145,885 of record CAWAKJ010000002.1, read on the forward strand.
ATCGGCGACGCGGAGAACGATCATGCCTTCATGCAGTTGTGTGAGTGCTCGTTCGCCGTGGCCAATGCCCTGCCGATGGTCAAAGAGCGCGCGGATGGGATTACACAGAGGGATCACGGAGCCGGCGTCGCGGAGTTGATCGACAGGCTCATCGCTTCAGATCTTCGGGAAATGGAATCTCAGCTCGAACGACACGAAATCGGGCTTGGCGTGGACGAAAACGGGCAGGAACTGCGTCTCAAGCCGTATGGCGTCAACGTGCTGCTGGCAGGAACATCCCATGGCGGCAAAACGACGCTGGCGACGGGTGTGGTGGAGCGCCTGCTCGACCATCGCTATCGGCTCTGCATTCTGGATCCCGAAGGCGACTATTCAAATCTGGAACAGACGGTCTGCCTGGGCGATCCTGACCAGAAACCTACGGTCGAAGAGGTGATCAGTCTGCTGAGCAAGCCGGAACAGAGCGCGGTCGTGAATCTGCTTGCCGTGCGACTGGAGGATCGTCCTGCATTTTTTGACGAGTTGCTTCCGCGCATTCAACAGATGCGATCCACGGTTGGACACCCGCACTGGCTTATCGTGGACGAAGCGCACCATCTGATGCCGGCGCTGCAGAACTCAACGCCCATCGTGTTGCCGCAAAAGGTCACCGGCCTGATGATGATTACGATGAAACCGAAGCATCTGGCTGCGGCCGTTCTGAAGCGCGTCGATGTTGTTGTCGCGATCGGAGAGACACCGGAGAAGACCCTGAAAGAGTTCGCCGACGGCGTAGGAATCAGCCTGCCTTCTTTCGATGCCCGTCCGCTGCAGCAGGGCGAGGGGGTTTTCTGGGCGCCACGCGAGAACGCATCTCCTGTCCGTTTTCGAAGCCCCCTGACGCGCACGGAGCGACAGCGTCACATCCGCAAGTACACAGCGGGTGTCATTCCGTCTGAGCGTAGTTTCTATTTCACCGGCAGGGAGGGCAAGCTCTGCCTTCGCGCCCAGAATCTGCTGCTGTTTCTCCAAATCGGGGATGGTGTGGACGAAGAGACGTGGCTCTACCATCTGCATCGCGGCGACTATGCCAACTGGTTTCGGTCGACCATCAAGGATAGTGACCTTGCAAATGCTGCCACGGCAATCGCCTCGCGGCCGGGCCTGACAGCACAGGAAGGTCGCGCGTTGATCCGCGCGGCGATTGAGCAGGGCTACACGGCGCCTGCCTAGCTAGTGTCGTGTCTCAGAAGTTCGTTGTTGCACCGAGGGCGGCGAGGCGCCCGGGTGGCAAGGCGCGAGAAGGGAGCATATCGGGAATATGCGACCGACGAGCAACGCCGCCAACCGGGATGCATCGCCGGCCGAATGCCAACGAACTTCTGAGACCCGACACTAGGGCCTCTCAAATTATTTCGGCCGTTTCCCGGATGACTCGAAGATACGTCCGCCAAGGGCCAACCTCGTCCGCATATTGTCGGGCCAGCACCCTTGAGATCTGCACGAGGTGATCGAGATCGTGCGCGACCCATGTGGCCAGAAGCTGGCGGAGCGTCACGATGCCAAATTCCGGATGCCGCCCGCGACGGTCGAGGTCGGCGTCGGTCAGGCGCAGCGCAGCGAGTTCATCGAGACTCTTCTGGCGCCTTCTGGCGAACTCATCGAGCAGGCCGGATAGAGTTCGCCCTTCGGATTCGCTGAACTGCGCGAAACGATCGAACGAATCGAATGGTCGCGCCTCGCCGTGCTCCAGGAGCATCCTGACGCGCGGCATCCAGTTCGCGCGCTCGCCGTGCATCAGGTGCCCGATGACATCGAACGGGCTCCACGTCTCGCCGCCTTCGTGAGCCGAGATCCATCCCTCGGGGAGGTCGCGCAGCAGGGCATTGAGGGCCGCAGGTGTGCGAGCGAGGATGGCCACGCCTTCCGCCATCACGAACGGACGCCGCGTGCGATCAGTCGGCATTTGACCAGAATGGCGCACCCGGCGATGGTTGTCCACAATGCATTCACCTATGGCAGAAATTGCGTGGGTGGTGAGATCAAATTTGTTTCCGGATGAGACACCTTTTGTTAAAGCACGAATTCCATGTGTTGTTTCGCCACTGGCAGATTCTTTGCTTGGACTTCCATGTTCGACCCTGAACGGATTTGTGAAAGCACAAAAAAAGCTTCTGCGGCGTGACACGAGGAACGACTATGAAGAAGAAACGGGCAACCCGCCGCAAGGCCGGTCGTCCTCCGGGAGGAGTGAACGGACAGCGGGTGCGCGACTACCCGCAGGTGAGCATTCGCGTTCCGCCCAAGCTGTACCGAGCAGCTTGCTGCCTTGACGCGGACGACCGGGCTCTCGCGCCTGGAAATCTTCGTTCGCGCGATTGACTGCTACGAGAGCGCTCTGCGAGCGCATCGGCGGCGTCATCGACGCAAGGCGGCCTGAGCGGCTCGACGCGCCCTCGCGCTTTCCAACAGCCGCCACTTCCGGTATGCTTTCCCTTCCGGCCTGAAACTGACCATGAAAGGGATAACCGTGATGAATAAGGTGCTCGCTCTCCTCGCTGTGGCGGCCTGCGCGCTGCCGGTGGCCATCGACGCTCAGCCTGCCGACAACGCGAAAATGCTGCAGATGTTTTCGTCGCAGTCGCGCACGGGTTGGGGCAACCTGAACGTGATCGTCCTCAACGATCGGACCGTTGAAGCGCTCTTCGGCACCTCTCCAGCGAAGGCGGCGTTCCGCACCAAGGCGCGCATGACGAGCGTGTTCTTCGTGCAGGGGACAGTGACCAAGGAATTCGAGCTCAAGCCCGAGGTCTCGGTAGTGCAAAAAGGCGAGACGTTGGCCGGCAAGGTGACGTCGATGAAGAACTTTGCAGGCGGGAAGGTGGCCAAGGGCGAAACGCTCCAGGGGCTCGTCGAACTGCCGAAGAAGATCGATTTGTTCGAGCCGTTCAAGGTGACCGTTGGCGCCGACAGCGTCGACTTCAGGCTGCTCGCCGACGATATTCGAGATTATGGGAACAGGTAAGTCCGGTAAGTCCGGCTAAAGCCGGACACGACGTACTGTAAAGGGCCGGGAGGAAACTCCCGGCCCTCTTGTTTTTACGGAAGGCTGAGCGCGATGAACTCGGCCGGGCGTCCTGCGGCGCCCACCGACACAACGATGTACTGCTTCTTGTTGACCATGTAAGTCATCGGCACGCCGGTCGTGTTGGCCGGCAGCAGGAATTCCGACACGATCTCGCCAGTTGCCTTGTCGTACGAACGGAACCACGAGCCCTGCTGGCCATTGACGGTTACGAGCGGACCACGTTCGCCGGCCCACAGCAATGTCTTGGTCAGCATGATGCCGAGGCGTCCGCCACGCCCGGTCCTCGGAATCGTCACACCCTTCAGCCGCTCGTGATTCTTGATGGCGTCCGGTGTGTCGCCGATCGGCTGCATCCAGACGTGCTCGCCGGAATTCATATTGATGGCGGTGACACGGCCGTAGGGCGGCTTGATGAGGGGCAGCCCGAACACCGTCGTCGGCGGAAGATTCGCTCGTGCTGGTGTCGGCGCCGAACCCCGGGCCGGCGCAGCCCCCTCGCCTCGAGCGCCGCCGCCGCGACCACCGCCACGACCACCTCCATCACCGTCACCACCGCCGCCACCGCCGCCCTGGATGAAGTTCATGTTCGAGCGGGCCGGATCGTTGATAAGGCTGAGGCGGGTCGGATTCGTCGTGGAGAAGATGTAGGCGATCTTCGTTTCGGGATCGAACGCGCCGCCTTCCCAGTTGGCGCCACCAGTGGCATTGGGCAGCATGAGCAATCCCGCCTTGCCGCCGTCACCCATCGTGATGGGAGGAGTAAAAATCGGACCGATCTTGTGAAGGCCTGCGATGCGCAGGGCCTCGGCCTTCAGCTCCGGCGTCCAGTCGATCAGATCCGCTTCCGACACACCCTGCCGATCGAACGGCGCGGGCTTGGTGGGGAACGGCTGTGTGGGCGAATACCACTCGCTGGGTACGGTGCCTTTCTCCACGGGCTTCTCGACGATAGGCCACACCGGCTGGCCGGTGATGCGATCGAATGTGTACAGCCATCCCTGTTTGGACGGCACGCCGATGGCCTTGATCGGTTTGCCATCGACGGTGATGTCCATCAGGATGCCGGGCGCAGGGAAGTCCCAATCCCAGATGTCGTGATGGATCGCCTGGAAATACCAGTAGCGCTTGCCGGTGTTGAGATCGAGGCTGACGATGCAGTCGGTGAACAGATTTGCGCCGGGACGATGACCGCCGTAGTAGTCGCCGGTGGCCATCTCCGTCGCCAGATACACGCGATTGGCCGCTTCGTCGATGGTGATGGCGCCCCAGTTACCGGCGTTGCCCGTGTAGGACCACGAGTCGTTTTCCCACGTCTCGTTACCCTGTTCGCCCGGTTGCGGAATCGTGTGGAAGATCCACAGGCGCTTGCCGGTGCGCACGTCGTAACCGCGAACGTAGCCCTTGACGTTCTCTTTCGTGCGCGGGGCGCCGCCAGGTGTGTGTGCGGCACCCACGACGACAACGTTGTTGCCGACGGCCGGCGGAGCATTCAGCCCGATATCGGCCGTCGTGAGATCGAGGCCCGGCTGATCGAGCTCTGTCTTCAGATCGACGACGCCATTTCTGCCGAATGACGGAACCGGAACGCCCGTCTTGGCGTTCAGCGCGACGAGATGGTAGCCGGGCGTGACCGTCAGAATGCGCTCGTCACCCTTGCCGTCGGTCCAGTAGGCGACGCCGCGGCCCGCTCCCTGGCGGGGCGCTCCTTCGCCGCGCTTGCCTTCGTCCATCCGCCACATCCACAACTGCTCGCCTGTCGCGGGATCGATCGCCACGACGGTGCGGCGCACACCTGCCTGTGCATACATGACGCCGTTAACCATCAGCGGAGTCACCTGCATGTTGTAGTCGGGCCGAGGGCCGAGGTTGTCGGTTTTGAAGCGCCAGGCGATGCGGAGATCCTTGGCGTTATCCCGGTTGATTTGATCCAGAGGGGAGTACTTGGTGCTGCCCGGCTCGCCCGCGTACGCGCGCCATTCGCCGTTGGTCGTGCCGAACTGCGCCGAAAGCGACACGACAGCCGCGACGACAAGCAACCCTGCGAGCGCAAGAACCCTGCGCATGGAACCTCCTGTACTGAAGAAGTGGAGGAATTATAGCGGTTCTGGGTTCTAGGTTCTGAGGTTCTAGGTTCTGGTCCCTGAACCGAACCGAGAACGTAGAACCCAGAACCCAGAACCGCAGCGAAGCTACGGCAGCGCGAGAGCGATGAGCTCGGCCGGCTTGCCGACCGCTGCCACCGCGACCACGATGTATTGCTTGCCGCCCGACATGTAGGTCATCGGCACGTTGGTCACGTTGGCTGGAATCTGCATCTCCGACACAATCGCGCCCGTGGTTTTGTCGTACGAGCGGAACCATGACACGGTCTGGCCGCCTTCGACGGTGTCGAGCGGACCGCGCTCGCCGGCCCAGAGCAATGTCTTGGTCACCATGATGCCCGTGCGTCCGGGGCGTCCCGTGCGCGGAATCGTGACGCCCTTCAGCAGCTTGTGATTCTTGATGTTCTCGGGCGTGCCGCCAATGGGCTGCATCCACACGTGATCGCCCGTGTTCATGTTGATGGCCGTGACGCGGCCGTACGGCGGCTTGATGAGGGGCAAACCGAATGCGTTCAGTGGCGGCGCCGCTTCGGCCGCTGCACCGCCTCCGCGTCCGCCGGCACCTGCGGCAGCAGCGGGCGCGCCACGACCGGCCGGTGGTCCGCCGCCTTCTTCTGCGCCACCCTCGCCCCGGCCGCCGCCTCTGCCACCTCTACCACCCCCGCCGCCGTCGATGTAGTTCATATTGGAGCGCGCGGGATCGTTGATGAGCGATCGGCGGTTGAACTCCGTCGACGAGAAGATGTAGGCGATCTTCGTTTCGGGATCGAACGCGCCGCCTTCCCAGTTGGTGCCACCGTTATTGCCCGGCATCATGATCATGCCGTATTTGCCGTCCTGGCCCCGATCGATCGGCGGCTCGAACAGGTTGTCGCTGTACCTGTGAAGATTGAGCACGCGCAGCGCTTCGGCCTTGATCTCGGGCGTCCAGTCGTTCACGTCGCTTTCCCGGATCCCCTGCATGTCGTACGCGGCAGGCTTGGTGGGATACGGCTGCGTCGGGGAGTACCACTCGGTCGGCACTTTGCCGCGCGGCACCGGCCGCTCTTCGATCGGCCACACGGGCTGACCGGTCACGCGATCGAAGGTGTAGAGAAACGCCTGCTTCGACGGCACCCCGATCGCTTTGATCGGCTTCCCGTTCACGGTGATGTCCATCAGGATTGGCGGCGCCGGAAAATCCCAGTCCCAGATGTCGTGGTGGATCGCCTGGAAGTACCAGTAGCGCTTGCCCGTGTTCAAATCGAGGCAGACGACGGTGCTGGTAAACAGGTTGGCGCCCGGGCGATGTCCGCCGAAATAGTCGCCGGTTGCATCCTCAGTGGCCAGATACACGCGGTTCAGTTCTTCGTCGATCGAAATCGGCGCCCAGTTGCCGGCGTTGCCGGAATAAGACCACGAATCGTTTTCCCATGTCTCGTTCCCGAACTCGCCGGGCTGCGGAATCGTATGAAAGATCCACAGCCGCTTGCCGGTGCGCACGTCATACCCGCGGATGTACCCCTTGACGTTTTCCTTCGCGCGCGGCGCGCCACCCGGCAGGTGAGCAGCGCCGACAACGATGACGTTGTTGCCGAGAGCAGGCGGCGAGTTGAGTCCGATGTCGGCGGTCTCGAGATCGATACCCGTCTGATCGAGCTCGGTCTTGAGATCGACCACGCCATTCTTGCCGAACGATGCGATGGGAATCCCCGTCCTGGCATTGAGCTGGACCATGTTGTAGCCGGGCGTCACGGTCACGATGCGCTCGTCGCCCTTGCCGTCGGTCCAATACGCGAGGCCGCGGCCAGAGCCCTGACGCGGAGCCGCTGCGCCCCGCTTGCCTTCGTCCATCCGCCACATCCACAACTGCTCGCCTGTCGCGGCATTCAGCGCGACGACTGTGCGGCGCGTGCCGGCCTGCACGTACATGACATCGCCGATCACGATCGGCACCGACTGCATGTTGAAGTCGGGGCGCGGGCCCAGGTTGTCGGTGCGGAAGCGCCAGGCGATGCGCAGGTCCTTGGCGTTGTCTCTGTTGATTTGATCGAGCGGGGAGTACTTCGTGCTGCCGGGGTCTGCCGCATACGAACGCCATTCGCCATTTTTGGCGCCGTTCTGAGCGGCGAGGGGCAGACTTGCGCACAGGACCGCGCAGATGATCGAGAACTTCCGCAACATGCAATCTCCTTGTCGACTACGGGCTACCGGCTACCGGCTGCAGGCGTCGGTTCTGTTAGAGAAATCGGCCGATTATAGCCCGATATAAAATGAGCCCCGCAACGATGGGGGGAGGGACCAAAAAGCGGCTCGTGGTGAAGGTCGGCACCAACACCCTGACCGGCGGCGAGGACCATCTCGACCGACTGGCCATGATGGGCGTGGTGCGCCAGATTGCGCGGCTGGTGCGCGACGGGCACCAGGTGGCGCTGGTGTCGTCGGGCGCGATCGTCGCCGGCCGCCAGGCGCTGGCCGTCTCGCGCAATGGGAAAGACATCCCCTTCAAGCAGGTCCTGGCCGCCGTCGGGCAGACCAGGTTGATGCAGATGTGGGACGAGCTGTTCTCGAAGGAGGATCTCCTCGTCGCGCAGACGCTGCTGACACGCACCGATTTGGCAGACCGGCAGGGCTACCTCAACTCGCGCAACACGTTGCTCGCGCTGCTCGAACGCCAGGTCGTGCCCGTGATCAACGAGAACGACGTGGTCGCGACCGAAGAAATCAAGATCGGCGACAACGACAATCTGTCGGCGCTCGTTGCTAATCTGATCGATGCGGATCTGCTGATCCTTCTGACAGACCAGGCGGGGCTCTACACGGCGGATCCGCGGCAAAACAAGGCCGCGACGCTGATTACCGAAGTGCCGGTCATTTCTGATGACATCATGGCTCTTGCGGCGGGGGCGGGCACGGCCCGCGGCACGGGCGGGATGTTCACCAAGCTGCAGGCCGCCCGCCTCGCGACCGAATCCGGGGTGACCGTTCTCGTGGCGGGCGGGACCACCGAAGACATCCTTGTCAGGGCCGTGAGCGGCGACGCGGTGGGGACGCGATTTCCGTCGAATCGAACGCGCATGGAAAGCCGCAAACGCTGGATTCTTTCGGGGCTTGCGGGAAAGGCCGCGGCGCACATCGATGCGGGCGCCGTTACGGCGCTGGGACGCGGACGTTCGCTGCTGCCGGCCGGACTGGTCAATGTGCGAGGTCCATTCGACCGCGGCGACAGCGTCAACATCGTCGGGCCCGAGGGACGGTCGATTGGCTGTGGCGTCGCCAACTACAGCTCGGCCGATCTCGAGCGCATCAAGGGCTGCCGATCGGCCGAAATTGGCCAGATTCTCGGGTACAACTTCGGGGACGAAGTGATTCATCGCAATAACGTCGTTATGCTCTAGAACCAGGGATTAGGGACTAGGGATTAGGGATTGGGGATTTGAGGATGCCGGTGATTGCAGATGAGCTGATCGAGAAAGCGGCTGGGGCGAAGGCCGCGGCGATTCAGCTTGCGCGGGCGAGCACGGCGCTCAAGAACCAGGCGCTCGCGGCCATGGCAGACGCCATTCGTGCGCGCGAGAAGGAGATTCTCGCCGCCAACGCGCAGGACTGCGCGAACGCATCACCGCGGATCGAGATTGATCGTCTGCGCCTGACGCCCGATCGTGTGGCCGGGATGGCACGCGACGTCGAAGCAGTGGCGCGCCTGGCAGATCCGGTGGGGGAGCAGTTCGACAAGGTGACGCGGCCAAACGGCCTGGAGATTTCGAAGCGGCGCGTCCCGCTTGGCGTGGTGGGGGTCGTGTACGAGTCGCGGCCGAATGTCACGAGCGATGTGGCGGCCATCTGCGTCAAGACCGGCAACGCAGTAGTGCTTCGCGGCGGCAGCGAAGCCCTGGCGACCAATCGCGCCATTGCGTCCGCTATTCAGCACGGTTTGAAAGAGGCAGGGCTACCTGAAACCAGTGTGCAGCTGATTGCCTCGACCGACCGCGCCGTCGTGCAACGCATGCTGAAGCTGCGCGAGTACATCGACGTCATCATTCCCCGAGGCGGCGAGGGGCTGATCAAGGCAACGATCGAAAACGCGACGATTCCGGTCATCGAAACGGGCGCAGGGGTCTGTCACACCTACGTTGATCGAGCGGCGGATCCGGACATGGCGCTGCGTATCGCCTACAACGCAAAAGTTCGGCGCCCGACCATCTGCAACGCCCTCGATACGCTGCTCGTGCACCGCGACATTGCGGCGTCATGGCTGCCGAAGATGGCTACCGAGTGGAGCAGGGCCGGTGTCGAGATTCACGCCGACGTCGAATCGTCCCGGTTGTTGAGCGCCGGCGGGGGGCCGTTCGTCTCGGCTTCGGCCGACGATTGGGGCAAAGAGTTCCTGTCGCTCGTCGCGGCGGTCAAAGTGGTGGGTAGCCTGGACGAGGCGCTCGAGCACATCCGCGAGTATGGCTCCGGTCACTCCGAGGCTATCGTGACGCAGGATGACGCGGCGGCCGAGCGGTTCCTGAACGAGGTGGATGCGGCGGCGGTATTCGTCAACGCGAGCACGCAGTTCACCGACGGTGGCGAGTTCGGTCTCGGCGCCGAGGTCGGCATCTCCACCCAGAAGCTGCACGCGCGCGGCCCGATGGGCCTGCGCGAGTTGACGACATATAAGTGGGTGATTGAGGGGACGGGGCAGGTGAGGCCTTGAGGGTCGCAAGGCGCAAGTCGGAAGTCGCAAGGCGCAAGTCTGGAGTCGGAAGTCTGAAGTCGGAAGTCGGGAGTCGGAAGGTCCATATGGAAAAAGTAGCAAGCATGGCGGAGAAGCGGGCGGCCAATGCGTTGAGCGGGCGGTCGATCGCGTTCATTGGCAGCGGTGCGATGGCCAGCGCGATGGTCGGCGGGTTGCTGAATTCGCATGTCGTCGACGCGAAGGCGATTACGGCCAGCGATCCGCATACCGACCGCACGCAGGATCTTGAGAAGCGGTTCGGAGTGGCGACCACGACCGACAACCTGAAGGCAGTGAAGAACGCCGACATCGTCATTCTGTCGGTGAAGCCGCAGATGCTGCGTTTTGTGTTCCGGGACCTGTGCGGCAAGCTGCGTAAAGATGCGCTCGTGCTGTCGATCATCGCTGGTGCACGAATCGACTCGATGACGCAGGGGTTGAAGCACACGTCGATCGTGCGCTCGATGCCGAATACGCCGGCGCAGGTGGCCGAAGGGATGACCGTCTGGACGGCCAGCCCGGCGGTGACGCCCGCGCAGCGCGCCGAAGCGCAGACCATTCTGCGCGCGTTTGGCAAAGAGCTCTACGTCGCCGATGAGGCGTTTCTCGACATGGCGACGGCCATCAGCGGGTCCGGCCCAAGCTATGTGTTCCTCTTTATGGAGGCGCTCATCGATGCGGCCGTGCATCTCGGATTTTCGCGAGAGGACGCGCGGACGCTCGTGACGCAGACGGTTCGCGGCTCGGCCATCTACGCCGAACACTCGCCGTCGCATCCCGCCGAAATGCGCAATCTGGTCACCTCGCCCGGCGGGACGAGCGCGCACGCGCTGTATCAGCTCGAGAAAGGCGGCTTCCGGACATTGCTGTCGAAAGCGGTCTGGGCAGCCTACCAGCGCAGCGTATCGCTGTCGGCGCTGAACTCTGCCGTGCGACCGTTCGAGGAAAAGGATGAGGAGTAGAAACCTGTCATGGCAGATGGCAGATGGCAGATGGCAGATGGCGGAGGGCTCGCTCTGCCATTTGCCATCATCCCTCTGCCCTGACAGGCTACTGATCTGTGAACACCGCCGGGTACTGTTCTTCCCTCAGGATCCGTGACGGCTTCATCGGCGGTTTTCTCATCAGCTTGAACTCTTCGATCGCGTTCTTGCGGATGTGCTCGAGCGCCTCGTTGAGATCGTCGGTCACCAGGAACAGCTTCAGATCGGTCGCGCTGACGGTGCCCGCCTTCACCATGTCCTCGAGCAGGGCGATGAATCCGCGCCAATAGGTCGCGCCCATCAGCACGACCGGATAGTGCACGATCTTCTTAGTCTGGATGAGCGTCAGCGCCTCGTTCAATTCGTCGAGCGTGCCCAGTCCTCCGGGCAACGCGACGAATGCGTAGGAGTACTTGAAGAGCAGGACCTTGCGCACGAAGAAGTAGCGCGACGTGACGATCCGATCGCAGTACCGGTTGGGCGCCTGTTCGAACGGCAGTACGATGTTGACGCCGACCGATCGGCCGCCCGCTTCGCGCGCGCCGCGGTTGGCGGCCTCCATGAGACCGGGGCCACCGCCGGTCATCACGGTGAACCCCAGTCGAGCCAGCCCCTTTCCGAGCTCGATGCCGAGCTGATAGTAGGGATGCCCCTCCCGGATGCGCGCCGATCCGAAGACCGTGACGCACGGCCCGCAGAAGTGGAGCGTCCGAAATCCGAGGACGAAGTCCTTGATTACCTTGAGGAGCAGCCGGGCTTCGCGAAGGCGCGAGTGCGGGCCTTCCAGCAGGATTCGATCTTCAGGTTGTGGAGATGTCTTGACCGGTGGCACATTCGGCGCCGGCGGTACGATCGGTGCCGGACTCAAGAGACGACTCCTTCCGCGAACAGAAAGAGAATCGCTCCTACCATCGCCGTGATCAACAACGCAAGGGTCCAGGTAATGAGGCACACGAGGATCGCACGCCCGGTGCTCTTGTAGTCGAGCGCCTGCCGGATGGCGATGACCATGGCCACAAACATCCACGCCGTCGAGAGCCCGTAGATCACGTCGCCCAGTGCGGGGATGAAGCCGAAGATCCTGAGGATGCCCGGCGAAGCCGCGAACCCGATGGTTCGCAGCAGCTCGCCGACGTTAGTCTGCGTCTGCGGCTCGGGCATCAGGTAGACGCCGACGATATAGGTCGCCGTTGCCCAGAACACCCACAGCAGCAGCGCCAGCATCACGCGGTGAACGACGGGCGCGTTGTAGACGCTCGATGTGAGGCCGATGCCGGCCGCCATGCTCGACAACACGACAATGACGAGCGCCTGACTCGTCGCATGTCGATCGGCTTCGATTTCCTCGAAGACCGGAACCTCAAGCCTTGCTACGCCGATCGCTCTCTGGGGAAAGGTCATCAGTGACCGTCAACTCCCTGCGTTCTGTCGCATATGCATCGACGAAGCTGATCGCGGCGGCCATGATGACGGGGCCGAGCACGAGACCAATCAGGCCGAATGCGGAAATGCCTCCAAGGAGGCTGATGAAGATGAGCAGTCCGTTCATCTGGGTGCGGCCGGCCAGCAGCATCGGACGCAGGAAATTATCGATCATGCTGATGCCGCCCGCGCCGATGGTGGCCAGTGCGATGCCGCGGACCGTGTCGCCGGTCAAGAGCAGCCACAGGGCGACCGGAAACCACACGATCCACGCACCCAGCGGCAGCAGCGAAAAGAACGTCATCGTGACGCCCCAGAAGATGGGTGCGCCCAGTCCGAGCAGCGCGAAGGTGATGCCGCCAATCGTGCCCTGCACCAACGCGACGATGAGGCCGGAGCTGATACTGGCGCGGATGAGGTCGGCGGTTTCGCGGATGCGCCCCTCGCGAAACGATGGATCGAAGGGCAGCACGCGCCGGAGGCGGCTCATGATCTCGTCGCCGTCCCTGAAAAAGAAAAACATGGCGAACAGCATGATGACGACGTTGACGATGACCAGAGCGATGCTGCGGGCCAGGAAGCCCGCGCCTTCGGCCACCAGACCGGCGATACGCGAGGTGGCCATCCGCAGCACTTCCTCGAGGTTGGGGATCCCACGTCCAAACCGCTGCCGCTGCAACCAGCTCCAGGCGCCCTGGACTCGCGCGATCCCCTTCGAACCGCCGGACGCGAGATCGACCGAACCGAGCGTCTCGGTGGCCTCCTGGATGAACGCCACCATGACGAGCACGAACGGTACGACGACCATGAGGGCGACCGCGGCCGTGCTGATGGACGCCGCGGTGCTTCTGCTGAAGCGGCCTTCGAGCCGCTTGTGACGCGAATAGAAGAACGCGGCGAAGATGGCGGCCCATGCGAGCGGCCTGAGGAACGGTTCGAACAGCCGGAAGAGCAGGTACCCGAGAAGCAGTACGCATCCATAGAACAGCAGCGTCGTGCTGCGCTGCCGCGCGAGTTGGTCCGACATCTGCTACGAATCTGACACCGACGCTGAAACGATTCAAGCCCTATCGGGTTTCGGCGAGGTTAGAATGTGCGGATGCGACGAACGCTTGCGGCGGCCGCAGTGGGCGTTCTCCTGGCCGTCTCCGCCGGTCTCGGGGCAAGACAAGAGCCGGGCCGCATCTCGTCCTTTATGAGTGGCGCCAACATTACCGACGTCGCCGGCATCAAGGTCGGTCACCAGACGCTGACCGGGCGGCCGACAGGCTGCACGGTGATTCTCGCCGAAGCGGGAGCGGTGGCCGGTGTCGATGTTCGCGGGTCGGCGCCGGGCACGATCGAAACCGACCTGCTCGACCCCATCAATCTCGTGCAGCAGGTGCACGCGGTGTTCCTGTCGGGCGGCAGCGCGTTCGGTCTCGATGTGGCGACAGGCGTACGAAAGTACCTGTACGAGCGGAAGATCGGATTCGACACGCGCGTGGCGAGGGTCCCGATCGTACCTGGTGCCATCATTTTCGATCTCGGTGTCGGCGAGCGCCCGGACATCTGGCCGACCGCCGATTGTGGATACCGCGCAGCAGCGGCAGCAAAGTCCGGCGTGATCGACGAAGGGAACGTCGGGGCTGGCGCGGGCGCGACCGTCGGAAAGCTGGGCGGCGGTGCCGGACCGATGAAGGGCGGCATCGGTACGACGGCTATCAGCGTGTCGGCGGGCTCCGGCGTGCTGACTGTGGGCGCCATTGTCGCCGTCAACGCTGTCGGCGACGTGATCGATCCGGGTACAGGCGCCATCATCGCCGGTGTCCGCGCCAAGGACGGCAGGGGCTTTGCCGACGCGCGCAAGTTGATGCGATCGGGGCAGATACCGCCGGCCAGGGTGGGGCAGAACACGACGATTGGCGTGGTCGCGACCAACGCGAGGCTCACCAAGGCGCAGGCCACCAAGGTTGCGCAGATGGCCCAGGATGGGCTGGCGCGTGCGATCTATCCCGCGCACACGATGAGCGATGGCGATGTCGTGTTCGCGCTGGCGACAGGAGAAATCGACAACAGCGATGTGACGCGCATCGGCGCCCTGGCGGCAGACGCGATGGCCGACGCCATTGTGCGCGCCGTGAAGGCCGCGATGAGCCTTCCCGGCTATCCCGCTGCGCGCGACTATCGGTGACTCGCGGTTCTAGGTTCTGGGTTCTTGGTTCTGGGTTCTGCGGAACCAGAACGTAGAACCCAGAACGTAGAACCTAGAACCGAACGCGATTAGCACTTTACGACTTGCGACTTTCGACTGATGGAGGCTGACCAGTGGCGGCGAAGCATCGTGTAGCGGTTATCCCAGGTGATGGTATCGGTCAGGAAGTGATTCCAGCGGCGCTGACCGTGCTCGAGGCGGTCGCCTCGCGCAGCGGCTTCAGCCTCGACCTGGTCGAGTTTCCCTACGGCTGCGCGTACTACGCGAAGAACGGCCGGATGATGGCGGCCGACGCGTTCGATCGGCTCGCGGAGTTCCCTGCGATCTATTTCGGCGCTGTGGGCGACCCGTCGGTGCCCGATCACATCGCCGTGTGGGAGCTGATTCTGCCGCTACGGCAGCGATTCGATCAGTACGTCAACCTGCGGCCGATGCGCCTGTTTCCCGGCGTCAACTCGCCGCTCGCCAATCGCGGCCCGGCCGATATCGACATGATTTGCGTACGCGAGAACTCCGAGGGCGAGTACGCCGGCATCGGCGGAAAGATTCACGCGGGCACACCGTTCGAGGCGGTGGAGCAGTCGGGTCTCTTCACGCGCCACGGCATCAGTCGCATTGCGCGGTACGCGTTCGAGCTCGCGGCCAAGCGCCCGAGACGCGAGCTCGCGAGCGCGACCAAGTCGAACGCGCTGCAGCACTCGATGGTGCTCTGGGATACGGTCGTCGACGAGGTGCGCAAGGATTATCCGAACGTCACCTTCAAGAAGTACCACGTCGACGCGCTGGCGGCGCGCATGGTGACGCACCCGCATACGCTCGACGTCATCGTCGCGTCGAATCTCTTCGGCGACATCCTGACCGATCTCGGCGCCGCCATCTCTGGCAGCCTCGGCCTGGCGGCGAGCGGCAATATCAATCCCGAGCGGAAATACCCGTCGATGTTCGAGCCCATTCACGGGTCGGCGCCCGACATCAAAGGGAAGGGTATTGCCAACCCCATCGGCGCCATCTGGGCCGGCGCGCTGATGTTCGATCACCTGGGCGAGCACAAGGCGCACGATCTGATCGTCGCGGCCATTACGAAGGTGCTGTCGAGTGGAGAGACGCGGACACCGGACATGGGCGGCAAGGCGGGTACAAAAGAAATGGCCGCTGCGATACAGGCGGCCATCTGAATTGCCGGCTATGCGTGATTACGCAGTAGCCTCGACGCGCTCGGCGGTCATTCGGGAGCTGGACACCGGATCGACCAGAAGTCGCAGTCCATACCCCTCTGGCGACCCCGTCGAGCGTTGGAACGCCGCCACGCGGTAGACGGCCGACAGGACTTTTCCAAAGCGCAGGGCGGGCGGGATGCCCTCGACGTTGCGTGCCTCGCGCTCGAGCTGGAACGTCACGAGCCGATACAGTGGAATGGCGGCAGACTCGCGCCATTCGATGAAGACCCCGGTCTCGCTGATGTTGCGTGTCAACACGCTGGCGAAGCGCGTAGCGCCCCGTGCATCCTTCCAGGTGACACGGCCGGGGAGCACGAGCGCGCGGCGATCGGCTCGCATGGGTTTCGACATCTTCGGAGCGTGGGTCTTCTGGGCGATGGTCAGTGCCTGCATTGGGCCTCCAATAGCAACCGTCTGGTAGCGTCATGTATCAATCGATAGGCCAATCGATTAGCCAGCGTGTGCAGAAATCTGATGTACCGGATAAGTCATTTACATTGTTATGGTTAGATACGTACAGATTTGAACGGGCGATGAGTGAACTGGCCGACCATGTGAATACTAAGTATCCAATCGATGCTGAAATTGGCTACTTCGTATCCTGGAAGGGCTCGGGACTAGCCAGCTCTTGCAAAGGGGTTAGGTGACCAACTTAGGGCAGCAGGCCAAAAAAGCGGCTTTGTGGATCGGTATTGCCTTGGCGTTCTTCGGTGCCGTGTTTTTAGGGGGCCTCATCCTCGTAGTGGTCGGCTTATTGATGATGCCTTTCTGACGCGCTCCCAAAGGAGGCTTGGCTGGCTTACTCTCGCACCGGTGCCGTTTCGAAGCCGAGCCGTCGCAGCTTGAGGTAGAGGCCTCTCCGAGTCAGACCAAGGGTGCGCGCGGCTTCTGAAATATTGCCGCTGCTCTGATGAAGGGTCGCTTCGATGATTTCCCGCTCGAGCCCATCCACCGCCTCGGCCAGCGATGTCACGGGCATCCGTACCGCAGGACGCCCAAGGTCGCTGGTGACACTCTGCTGGCGAATCGCGGCCGACGTGATCTCCGGCGAGAGGTGCTCCGGACCGATGCCCTGGCCCGAGCGGCTGAGCGCGACGAGCCGCTGAATCTCGTTGCGCAGCTGACGAATATTCCCTGGCCACCAGTACAAGGCGAGCAGCTCCAGGGTTTCGGACATCAGGAAAACGTCAGGTTTGGCGAGCCGCTCGGAGGCTTCGCGCAGGAACAAGGTCGTCAAGTGAGGGATCTCTTCGCGGCGATCGCGAAGCGGCGGAATTACAATCCGGATGACGGCAAGCCGGTAATACAGATCTTCACGGAACTTCCCTTCGGCCACGCGCTGCTCGAGGTCGGCGTTGGTGGCCGCAATCACGCGCACGTCCACTCGCTGCGGCCGCGTTTCGCCGATCGGCATAATCTCGCCCTGCTCGAGAAAGCGAAGGAGCTTGGGCTGCACGTCGATAGGGAGGTCGCCGACCTCGTCGAGGAACAGCGTGCCGCCGGCCGCTGTTCTGACCAGACCGACCTGATCGCTCACCGCACCGGTGAAGCTTCCCCGGCGATGCCCGAACAGTTGGCTGTCGGCCAAGTCTCGGGTGGTCGTGGTGCAGTTGTAGGGGAGAAACACAGCGGAGCTTCGCAGCGAGCCTACATGAATCGCGCGCGCCACGAGCTCTTTGCCGGTTCCGCTCTCGCCCGTGACGAGCACCGTCAGCTCGTTGCCCTGCAAGCGCTGAATATGCTCGACCACCCGCATCATCGCCGGGCTGGCACAGAGGAATCCCGGCAGGAGGGGCTCGAGGGCCTGCTCGTGCACGGTCTCAGCGGGCGCCGCAGGACGCTTCCTGGCCATGCAGAGATCGAACCCTTGGGTGGTGATGGTCGCCACCATTTTCAGCCGGCGCCGGAGAGGGTCGGCCATCGGTCGAGGCAGCAGGACGGCGACGTAGCGTGGGCCATCGACGTCGCGGCCGATGGCTTCCGAGACGACCCATCCGCTTCCGTGCGAGCGGCCGACCGCCCTCAAGGCAATGGCCTTCGCGCGGTCGGCATCGGTGCCCGTCCAGGCGACCGGCCTGAGATCGCCTTGCGCCGGAGCGACGAACACGATGGCGCAATCGGCGTCGAGCGTGTCGCGAACGGCGGCCGCGGTTTCATGCGCAAGCAGCTCGGGAAACGCTGCCGCATCCACCAGGCGCCGGACAATTGCGTCCTCGGCGTCGATGGAGGCGACGACGGTTTCCGTGGAATCTGCCGGGGGCATCTTCGATGCAGACTGGTGTGTCTCGAGGAGATCGCGCGCGGCGCCGAGGTACTCGAACATCGACGCCGCGAGGCCGAACTGATGCTCCGCCTGCGAGCGGGCCCCGATCCGGCTCGCGAGCTGGCCGAGTGCGAGATGGCTCAGTCCGCCCTGATAGCCCTCGCCGATGAGCTCGAACACACTCGCACTCTGCGCGATGTCGTGATACGCCTCTGAGAGCCGTCCGGCGGCGCCGTGCGAGGCACCTCGGAGCCGGAGGTACTCGCCCCAGGCGCCCGGGACGGCTCGCGCATCGATGCGCGGGGCGATCTCGCCGAGCCGTGCCTCGGCTTCGTCTGCGCGCCCCGCGGACAACAGGGCTTCGCACGCGATGAGCTCGCCCTGAATCGCTTCGGCCGGGGGCGCCTTGGCGGCGATCTCATTCGCGAGCTTCAGGGCTGCGTCAGTCGCGCCGCGGCGCGCCGCAAGTTTCGCTTCGAGCACGCGAACCGACCACTCGTACCAGAGATCTGTCAGTCCGCCATAGCTGACATACGCGTCGCCAGCCTGACGCAGATAGTTGTCGGTGGATTCGTAGTCGCCGCGCATCAGCGCGATCTGCGCCAGGGTGTCGTAGACAGCCCCGGTGATCTCATGGAACTGTGATGCCTTGCCGCGTGCCTGCAGCGCTCTGTGCAGGATCGTTTCCGCACGTTCGAGCCTTCCGACCTTGACGAGAATCTGGCCCAGTGTCGCCAGCGAGATGGCCAGACCGCGCCCCGGCCCGGTCTGTTCCTGTAACGCGGCACTCCGTTCGGAGAGCGCAACCGCCTGGTCGTTTTGGTGTTGAAGCAGGGCGACGTACGCCTGGTTGTTGCAGATGATGCCGAGCACGTCATGCGCCTGTACCGACGCTGCCAGGTTTTCGGCCTGGCGCAGTGCTGTCATCGCTTCTTCGATCCGTCCCGCTCTGACCGAGGACGACGCCGACAATGAGTGCAGCAGCGCCAGATATCGCCGATTGCCGGCGGCGTGCAGCGCGGGCGCG
This sequence comes from Vicinamibacterales bacterium, assembly GCA_963782595.1. GTDB lineage: Bacteria > Acidobacteriota > Vicinamibacteria > Vicinamibacterales > JAMQPK01 > JAMQPK01. The sequence continues at coordinate 1,164,862 of CAWAKJ010000002.1, forward strand.
GCTTTCGTGATGTGCTCGCGGACGATGGCGGTATCGCCAACTTGCTTGTAGCAGTGGCCGAGCTCGAAATGCGCAAGACCAATGGCTTCCGAGTCATGGGCCTGCTCGGCATGACGCAGAGCGCGGCCGAGCAGGGCGATCGCGCGCGACTGATCGCCCTTGGCGTAGGCAATGCGGCCGTGAAGCCGCCAGATAGCCGAAAGAAGAGAGGGCGGAAGGTCGTCGCGTAGCGTGTCGGGTGGGCGGCCGATGATGGCCGCGGCCTGCGCCACGTCGTCGCCCATCAGCCAGGCTTCGGCCAGCGTGCATCGCAGGCCCAGCTCGTCGTCATGCTTCAGCCCGGACGACTTCAGCGCCTGCGTCAGCACCACGATCGCCTCGGCGTGCTGGCCGCGCTGCAACGCCGCTCGCGCGCGCGTCAGCGCCGGCTGAAAGGCGATGGTCACCACCCAAGGGAGTATACGACAGTAAAATAGGAGGATTGAATCGCGTTCTCCTTTGCCTCCTTGTGCTTGCGGCGCTCGCGTGCGGCCGCGCCGATCGGACCGAAGACGTCCCGCGAGACGTGGCCCCGGCACCGGTGCCGTCGCCGCCGGCTGCGCCGACCGCGCCGCGCATTGTTGCGCTCGGCGACAGTCTGACTGCTGGTCTCGGTCTGCCAGTCGATCAAGCGTATCCGGCTGTACTTCAGCACAAGCTGAAAGAGAATGGGTACGTGTTCGAAGTCATCAACGCCGGCATCTCTGGCGACACCTCGGCGGACGGACTGCGGCGGGCGAATTGGGCGCTCGAGGGAGATGTGCGGCTGCTCATCCTGGCCCTCGGTGCGAACGACGGCCTGCGGGGGCTACCCGCTGGCCAGATGAAGGACAACCTGCAGACCATCATTCACCGCGCAAAGCAGCGGGGGATTCCCGTGCTGTTCGTCGGCATGGAAGCGCCGCCGAACTACGGGGAACAATACGCAGCCGCCTTTCGTCAGGTCTTTCGAGATCTGGCGCGAGAAAACGGTGTGGTGTTCATTCCGTTCCTGCTCGAGGGTGTGGCCGGCGTGCGCGATCTCAACCAGTCTGATGGCATTCACCCCACTGCTGCCGGCGCCGCCCGCATTGCCGATCATCTCTGGCCACACGTGGAGAAGATGATCGAGAAATGATCGAACTGCGCGGCGTTTCCAAAACCGTCAAGAGCGGCGACCATCTGCTCACGATTCTTCATCCCCTCGATCTGGCTGTGCCGTCGGGCCGGCGCCTGGCCATCGTCGGACCATCGGGAAGCGGCAAGTCGACGCTGCTCGGGCTTATTGCCGGGCTCGACGCGCCGTCCAGCGGATCGATCGTCATCGACGGAACCGACATCACGACGCTCGACGAAGATCGGCTCGCACGGCTGCGCGGCGAGAAAATCGGTTTCGTGTTCCAGTCCTTTCATTTGATTCCGTCGCTCACCGCCCTCGAGAACATCCTGGTGCCGATGGAAATCGCCGGGCGCCGCGACGCCGCTGCCCGGGCAGGCGATCTGCTCGCCGAAGTCGGCCTCGAAGATCGAGGCCATCACTATCCATCCCAGTTGTCGGGCGGCGAGCAGCAGCGCGTCGCGATCGCGCGGGCGCTGTCGAACGAGCCGATCATTGTGCTGGCCGACGAGCCGACCGGAAATCTCGACAGCCGAACGGGGGGCCACGTTATCGAGCTGCTGCTGCAGATCAACAGACAGCGCGGCGCGACGCTCGTGGTCGTCACCCACGATCAGGAGATTGCCTCGGTGGCCGACGCGCGCGTGTACCTGCGCGACGGCAGTGTGGCGGAACGGGTGCAGATCTAGTGCGATTCGTCTTTCTTACGGCGCTGCGCGAAACGCGATCGGCCTGGAAGCGCCTGGTCTTCTTCTTCGTCTGCATTGCCATCGGCGTTGGGGCCATCGTGGCCTTGAGGTCGGTTATCCAGAGCGTGCGCCATGTGCTGACGACTGAAGCGCGCACGCTGATTGCCGCAGACATCCTTCTCACAACCGACCGGCCCTGGCAGACCGGCACGGCGGAGCGGATCGCCGAGCGCGTCGCCGGGATAGCAGGTTCGGGGCGCATCGATTCCATCGAGATGGCGACGATGGCCAGACCCGCCGACGAGAGTGCGGGCGTCAGCAAGGTGGTCGAGCTTCGGGCGGTGCAGCCCGGATTCCCGTTTTACGGGCAATTCACCCTGCAGGATGGACGTCCGTATTCGCATGCGCTGCTGCGTAACAGGGGAGCGCTGGTGCGTCCCGAACTGCTGGCGCAGCTCGGCCTGCAGGTTGGCGACGAGATTGCTATTGGCCGTTCCCGGTTTACCGTGCGCGGCATCATCTCGCTCGAACCCGGGCGATCGCTCAGCGGTTTCAGCCTCGGCCCGCGCGTGATGATCGACTACGACGACTTGCCGGGCACAGGGCTTCTGGCCTTCGGCAGCCGCGTCGTCCGCCAGATGCTGCTGCGGGTTCCGGAGGAACGCATCGACGCGTTGACGCGCGATCTCCAGGCCGAGTTTCGGCCGCAGTTCGTGCGCGTCCGCTCCTATCGGGATCGGCAGGAGCAGATCGGGGAAGACTTCCTGCGCGCCGAGAACTACCTGAGCCTCGTCGGGCTCGTCATCGTGGTGCTGGGCGGCATTGCGGTGTCGAGCGTGACGCGGGTATTCGTGCGGCAGAAGATCAAGAGCATCGCGGTGATGAAGTGCGTCGGGGGTACCAGCCGCCAGATCCTGTCGGTGTACCTGCTCCAGGCGCTCGGGCTCGGGCTGGTCGGAAGTCTGGCGGGGGTCGCATTCGCGGCCATCGCGATCGCTGCGATTCCCGACGATTTGAACCAGATCGGCACGCTCACCGTGCCGTACGGCTTGTCATGGTCGGCAGTGCTGCAGGGACTCGGTGTCGGCGTGCTGGTCTCGTTACTGTTCTCGATGGTGCCGCTGCTCGAAGTGCGGCAGGTAAAGCCCTCGCTGTTGCTCCGGCAGGAGACACCGGCACGCCGCCTCGACTGGTTCCAGATTGGTGCGACGGTGGTCGTTGCGGCCGCGCTCGTGGGGCTCGCATCGTGGCAGGCTGCCTCGCTGCGTGTGGGCTTGAGCGTCTGTCTCGGATTTGTCGGGCTGACCGTCGTGCTGCACGGGGTCGGATGGCTGTTGACGCGCATGACGCGGCCGCTGGCCCGATCACGATGGTTCCCGATGCGTCAGGCGGTGCTGCACCTCAGCCGCCCCGGTAATCAGACCAGGGTGATTCTGCTCACCGTGGGCCTTGGCACGTTCTTCATCATGGGCGTGCGCGGGCTGCAGACGAACCTGTTGAGTCAGTTCGCCCTCCAGATCGGCGAGAACACGCCTGATCTGTTTCTCATCGACATCCAACAGGATCAAGTGGCCGGCATGAAAGCCTTTCTGACGGAGCGGCTGCCGGCCGGCTCGGAATCCACACTGATTCCCGTGCTGCGTGCGAGGGTCACCGGGCGGGGTGTCCGCCTCGAAGATGTCGAAGACCTGCAGGGCCGCGGGATGCTGTCGCGCGAATACACCATTACGTATCGCGGCGGGCTCGAGGCGAACGAGACGCTCGTCGAGGGGCGGTTCCCGAAACCCTCAATGGGGTCTGACCCCCTTGCTAGTACGGGGGTCAGACCCCAAGAACCTGCGGGGGTCAGACCCCAAGATGAGCTTCCCGAAGTCTCCGTCGAGGAAGGCATCGTCGAGCGCTTCGGCATCGGCGTCGGCGACGTGATGCGATTCGATATTCTCGGACGGCCCATCCACGCGAGAGTGAGCGGAGTCCGGCGCGTCGAGTGGCGCGACGGACGCAGCGGCGGTTTCATGTTCGTGTTTGGAGCGGGAACATTCCAGAACGCGCCGCACTGGTATATCGCGCCGGTGCGCGCCAACGTCGCGGACCCGGCGCAGCGTGCGCGCCTCACGCACGATCTGGTCGTGCGGTTTCCGAATGTGTCGGTCATCGATCTTCGCGAGGTGCTCGAGACCATCCGCAAGGTCTTTGGTGTCGTGACAGTCGCGATCGACATCGTCGGCAGTCTTGTCATCCTGACGGGCGGGCTGATTCTCATCGGCGCGGTTGCGGTGACCAAGTTCCAGCGCGTCTACGAAGCCGCGATCTTCAAGACCCTGGGCGCCAGTTCGCGGGCGATCGCCGCCATGCTGCTGGTCGAATACGGACTGCTGGGCACTCTTGCCGGGGCGGTGGGATCCTTCGGCGCGCTCGCGCTGGGATGGGGCGTCAGCCGCTTCGCGCTCGACATTCCCTGGCGACCAGTGCTCTACGAGAATCTCGTCGGCACGGTTGTCACGTCGTTGCTCATCATGACAATCGGCGTTGCTGCGAGCGCCGACGTTCTCAAGCGCAAGCCGCTTGCGGCCCTGCGGGCCGAGTAGTTAAAATAGCAGATTGGCTATGGATGTAACCGCCTTCAAAGAGATGCTGCTGCGGAAGCGGGGAGACATTCTCACCGGAGGGGGCCGCGATCCGCTCACGGTGACGCTCGACACGAATACGCGTCAGGGCGACCTGGCGGACCAGGCCACCGGCAACAACGAAGTCCACATTCAGTTGAAGCTCAAGCAGACCGACGCCAAGATTCTGCAGGCGATCGAAGAAGCGCTCGAGCGCATTCAGAAAGGCACCTACGGTGTGTGCCGCGACTGTGGCGAGCCGATTGCCGAGGCACGGCTCAACGCCATTCCCTGGACGCGCGTCTGCATCACCTGCAAGGCGAAACAGAATTCGTGACCCCCGCCGAGCTGCTGACGTTTCTGCAGGACTTCTCTCGAGAAACGCTCGACCTGTTCATCGCACGGCAGGCCATCGCACGCTCGATCGCGGGCTACGATGCGAACAACGGGTACCAGCAGGTGATCGGCCGGCAGGAGGTGCATCTGCAATGGCTCTCGGACGCCATCAGCGCGCTCGGCGGCACGCCGATTGATTCGACCGGCCGCACGCAGGAACCGGGGGAGAGCGGCCTTGAAGCTGATTGGATGCGCATCGAGCCCGACGTGTTCAACCAGATCGCGTTTATCGAGCGCTGGACGCCGCGGGTTGCAGGCGTGACCAACGCGCGCAATCGCAAGATGCTGGAATTGATACTCGGAGAGATGAAAGAGCACCTGCGCGTCCTCCAGCAGGCAGCGGAAGGCCGCGCGGACCTCCTGGGCCGTCACTCCGACGGAAAGGTCCTCCGCGGCAGGGTGATGGCCGACCGGCCCAGGAATTAGAAAGGCTCCGGGAGCCTTTTTCGAACGCCACCATGAAAAAGGCTCCCGGAGCCATTTCCCGCGTCGCCATCGCACTCGGCAGCAATCTCGGCGATCGGTGTGCCCACCTGGAATATGCAGTCGACGCGCTGCGATTCGACCTGAACGATCTCAGAGTCTCATCTTTCCTGGAAACAGTACCGGTAGGCGTCGGTGATGAGCACGGTCCGTATCTGAATGCCGCCGCCGTTGGTGGCACGCGGCTGTCTGCTCGCGATCTGATCGATCGTCTGCTCGAGATTGAAGAAGAGCGGGGACGGGTGCGACCTTATCCGATGGCGCCTCGGACGCTCGATCTTGATCTAATTCTCTACGGCGACGCGATCATCAACGAGAGCGGCCTCTCGGTACCGCATCCGCAGTTCCGCAATCGCCTGTTCGTCCTCGGTCCGCTTGCCGAAATCGCGCCCGAGATGGTCGATCCGGTTACCGGCAGGACGATTGCAGATCTGCTGATAATTTCTTCGTGATCTTGTTTGCGAAGAAAACCTTAGTGACCTTCGTGGTTCACTCGTACCGAAGCGCAGCGATCGGATCCAGTGCCGCCGCTTTGCGTGCCGGATAGAAACCGAAGAAGATTCCGATCATGGCCGAGAAGCCGAAGGCCAGTGCGATGGCATCCATCGAGACCTGAGTCGGGTAATCCCAGATTCGCGTAGCCGCTTCGGCGAACGCGAAGCCCAGAGCGATGCCTGTGCCTCCGCCAATCATGCTCACGACGACAGCCTCGACGAGGAATTGCATGAGCACGTCGCGTCCTTTGGCCCCGATGGCCATGCGGATACCGATTTCGCGAGTCCGTTCGGTGACCGACACGAGCATGATGTTCATGATCCCGATGCCGCCCACCAGGAGGGAGACTGCGGCGATCCCGGCCAGCAGATTCGTGAACGTCTCGATGAAGGCCGTTCGAATGTCCGCAATTTCCTCCTGCGTACGCACGGTGAAGTCGTCCGGGTCGCCGGAGATGAGCTTGTGTTGCGATCGCATGAGCACAGCCACTGCATCGGCCACATCCGACACGGCATCCGCGCTCGACGCGGAAATCGTGATGTTCTGGATGTTCTGCTGTCCCTGAAGCCGCTTCTGCACGGTCGTGTAGGGCGCAAAAATCGTGTCGTCCTGGTCGTTGCCCATCGCCGCCTGGCCCTTCGTGCCCATGACGCCAATCACCTTGAAGGGCTGGTTGCGGATGCGAATCATCTGTCCGGTCGGATCCACGTCGGGCCCGAACAACTGATCGCTCACCGTCTTGCCGAGGACGGCCACCTTCGACGCGCCGCTGACGTCCTGAGTACCGAAGAAGGCCCCGTACCTGACGGGCCATTCGCGGATGAGCGGAAAGTCCACGTCGGTGCCTTCCAGCCGCGTCGACCAGTTCTGGTTCCCAGCGATGACCTGCGCGCGCGTATTCACGCCCGGCGCGATGTATTGAATGCTGGGTATTTCCTTCTTGATGGCCTCTACGTCTTCTATCTTGAGGCTCGACGACGCGCCCACACCGCCCCGCACGCCGCCCATCGTGAAGTTGCCGGCCATCACCGTCACCAGGTTCGTGCCGCCGGAGCGGATTTGCTCTTCGATGCGAACCTGCGCGCCGTTACCGAGCGCGACCAGGGTGATCACGGCCGAGACGCCGATGATCATGCCGAGCATGGTCAGCGCGGTGCGCAGCTTGTTGCGAGCCAGCGCCTTGAGCGCGATACGGGAGGTCATGACAGGAGACATGGGTGATCCTCGAAACTACATTCTAAAAACTAGAGTCTAAATTCCGGATTCACGTTTCATGCAATGGCCGGCATCGAGGCCAGCTCGGTATCGGCGTTGCGTCTGTTCGTTACCGGTTGATTTCCGACGATGCGGCCGTCGCGGAACGCGACGATGCGTGTCGCGTACTCGGCGATGTCGTGCTCGTGCGTGATCAGCAGAACGGTGATGCCCTGTTCCGCGTTCAGTCGCTGAAAAATTCCCATCACTTCGACGCTCGTACGTGAGTCGAGGTTGCCCGTCGGCTCGTCGGCCAGCAGCAGAGACGGCTGATTGATCAGCGCGCGCGCAATCGCCACACGCTGCTGCTGCCCGCCCGACAACTGGTTCGGATGATGATGCGCCCGTTCGGTGAGCCCGACCGACTTGAGGGCGGCCATCGCCCGCGCGTGCCGCTCGGCCGCCTTCATCGTCTGGTTCATGTAGAGCAGGGGCAGCTCGACGTTGTCGAGCGCCGACGTGCGCGCCAACAGATTGAATCCCTGAAAGACGAAGCCGATCTTGAGGTTGCGCACCTCAGCGAGTTCATTCCGGCTGAGCTTGGCGACGTCGCGCCCATCGAGAACATACTGACCGCTCGTCGGGTGATCGAGGCAGCCGAGAATGTGCATGAGCGTTGACTTGCCCGACCCTGACGGTCCTGTCGCGGCCACGAACTCGCCCGCTTCGATGTCGAGAGACACGCCTCGCAGGGCGTGCACCTTCACCTCGCCGACGTCATAGATCCGGGTGAGATCGCGGACGGAGATGACCGGCATTACTGGCCTCGTCCACCGCCTCGATTGCCACCACCTCCGCCGAATCCACCGCCGCCGCGATCGAAGCCGCGTCCGCCCATGCCTGGGAAGGCATTGCCGCCCTGCGGCGTCGCGGCTTGACGCACAGCGCCGGTGATGACATTGGTGACGAGCTCCGTTCCGTCGTTGATGGTTCCTTCCATCGCCTGGAGGAGCTCTGTCTGCTGACCATCGGTAATGCCCAGCCTGAGGCGCACGCGCTGCAGTTTGTTGTCGACGGCCAGCCATGCCACCCCAACGCTCTCTGTCGGAGCGAGTGGCCCAAACAGCGCATCGAATGTTGTGGCGCCCCCTTGCGCTGGCGTTGGCGCTGGTGCTCGTGCTGGTGCAGTTGAGGCGCGTGCGGCCGTTCGGGGGCCTTGCCCTCTCCCGCCGCGCTCAGGCGCAGCGGCCGATTGTCCGTCGGCGGGCGGCGTGAAGCCGCGGGCGCGCATGCGTTCCATGAACTCCTCGCGTTCTTCGGGCGTCATGTTCGCCATCCGTTCCTGGAAATTGCCGCGACCGCTCCGACGACCGCCTCCATCGCCTCGACCTGTGCCACGTCCTGGTTCGGCGGCGCCCGACGCACCTTCTGCGGTCGGTGCGCGACCTCCTTCTTCCTGCGCTGCGGCGCGCTCTTGCCGGGCCGGGCGCTCGCCGACAGAACGCTCGGCGGCCGGCCGTGGCTCGCGCGATGCGCGCTCGCTGGCTGCAGTCTGCGACGTGGCTACGCCCTGGGGAGGGATGACTTGCCGGACCTGCTGAGGCTGCGCGGCGGGTTGATCGTTGCGGGTCTCGGGTCCTGCACCGGTTCCACGGCCGCCTCGGCCGCCGCCACCCATGGGCGGGGGAGTCTGGCCGAGCGCGGTAAAGATCTCATTGGTCGGACGGAACCGGAGCGCCGTGTTCGGCACGCGCAGCACATCATCGCGCCGTGCGATCTCGATGTTGACGTTGGCTGTCATCCCGGGCTTCAACTTGAGCTGGGGATTCGGGACATCGATGACGGTCTGATACGTCACGACGTTCTGCACCGTCGTGGGCTGCAGTCGCACCTGCGTGACGCCACCAAGAAATTCCTCTGTGGCGAACGCGTCCACGCGAAACCGCACCATCTGACCAGGGCGGATGCGGCCGACGTCGGACTCATCAAGGCTCGCCAGCACCTGCATTTTCGTCAGGTCTGCCGCAAGCACGAAGAGCGTGGGCGCCGACATGCTGGCGGCGACGGTCTGCCCGACGTCGACGTTTCTGGAAATGACGAGCCCGTCGATGGGCGACTCGATGACCGTATGCTGCAGGTTGACCTGATTCTGCCGCAACGACGCCTGCGACTGCGTTACTGCCGCCTGCTGCGATCGAAGCTGTGCCTCGGCCGAACGGACGGCCACGTCGGCCGCTTCGAGCTCGGTCTGGGCGATCAGCTTTTTCTCCGACAAATCGCGCGCGCGTTTCAACTTCGTGTGGGCGTCATCGAGCGAGACACGAAGGCGCTCGAGGTCTGCTTCGGCGCGAATCAGGTTCGCCCTTGCCTGTTCAATCTGCGTCTCGAACAAGGAAGGGTCGAGCCGCGCCAGCACCTGGCCTTTGCGAACCAGCGAGTTGAAGTCGGCATTGAGCTCCAGGATGGTGCCGGATACCTGCGTGCCGACCTGCACGGTGGTAACCGCCTGAAGCGTGCCGGTGGCACCGACTGTTTCGGCGATAGTGCCCCGCGTGACGCGCGCGGTGTTAATCGTCGGCGCCTGGGGCTTCTGAGTGTGTTTGTAGTAGGCGTAGCCGCCGCCTGCGAGTACCGCGACAGCCACGACGATGAGCAATAATTTTCGCATCAACTACTTGGACGCTGGGCGCGCCGTGGCCGTTCGGGCGCGCCCTGTGAAAGTTCTGTGACAGACGGGGAGAGGTTAGTGCGCGGCCACGTGGTCCGGGTGCACGCGCTTTCTCCGCAGGCCCGACAATCCCTCTTCGAACAGCGTATACACCGTGGGCACGAACACCAGTGTAATGAAGGTCGACGTCAGCAGTCCGCCGATGACCACGCGGGCCAGGGGGACCTGCAGTTCGCTGCCTTCGCCGATGCCGAGGGCCATTGGGACGAGCCCGAGCATCGTCGCCAGCGCGGTCATCAGGATGGGCCGCAGCCGGGTTCGACCCGCCACCTCGACGGCCTCGCGCAACTCCATGCCGTCGCGCCGCCGCAGAATGTTCGTATAGTCGACCAGGAGGATGCCGTTGCTCACGACAATCCCTCCAAGCATGATGACGCCGAGATAGGCCTGGAGGTTGAACGACGTATTCGTCAGGTAGAGCGCGAGCACGACGCCAATGGCCGCCGTTGGCACCGAGAACATGATGATGAACGGATCGCGCAGCGACTCGTACTGTGACGCCATGACCGCGTAGACGAGAATGAGCGCCAGAATCAACACGAGGCGCAACTCGTTGAACGTCCTCTCCTGTTGTTCCACTTCGGCGCCGAACCCGATGGAGAAATTCTGCGGTCGGCTGATTTCCGGAAGGCGCGCCGTGACGGCCTTGACGGCTTCGCTGAGCGGAATCTCCGGCTCGGCGCTGACCATCACCAGGCGCTCCTGATTCTTGCGCTCGATCTGGCTCGGTCCGAGCTGTGACTGGATCACCATCACGTTCTTGACCGGCAGCGCCACGCCGCTTGCGGTGTTGACCATCACGTCGTTGACGTCCGACACCAGCTCGCGATCTTCCTGTCTCAGGCGGACGATGATCGGATACTCGTACCCACCCTGTCGGAATTGCGCGGCCACCGTTCCTGCCACGTTCGTGCGAATGGTATTCGCGACCGTGGTCGTGTTCAGTCCGAAGAGCGCCGCCTTCGGCCGGTCGACCAGCACTGCGAGCTCGGGACGTGCTTCGTCGCGCGCGAGGCGCGGGTCTGCAATCCCCGGCGTCGTTTGAAGCAGGTCCTGCACGTCGAGGGCGATGCGGCGTGCCGCCTCGAGATCTTCGCCGCGGATTTCGATGCCCATGCGCGCATCGTTACCCTGACCGCCCGACATCAGACGATTGATCTGGTTGTTGCCGCCGCTGGCATTCGCCCGGACGATGACACCCGGAATGCCCGATAACTGACGGCGAAGGTCGAAGGAAATCTGATCGCTCGAGCGCTGGCGATCGTCCTTGGGCACGAGGAACAACTGAATGAAGCCACGGCTTGTTCCGCCGCCACCCATCCCGCCGCCACCACCACCACCACCGGTCCCGGCGCTGGCAATCATGGTTTCGGCCTCAGGCACGAGCTGCCGAACCATCTCCTCGAGCCGCGACATGATGGCGTCGGTACGCTCGATGCGCGTGCCCGCTGCCAGCTCTGCCGACACGCTCACGACGCCCTCGTCGGTTTGCGGCGCAAGCTCCGTGTTCAGCAGTGGGAACATCAGGATTGCGGCAACGATCGAAGCCGCCCCCATTGCGAGGACAGTCGGACGGTGCTCGAGAGCCTTGTGCAGGAAACGGCGATACGTATCGTCCATCCCTTCGAGGAGTTTCTCGCTCCAGGTGAAGATGCGACCACCGATGCCTTTCCGCTCTGCTTCGGGCGGAGGCAGCTTCAAGAGGCGCGCGCACAGCACCGGCACGATCGTGACGGCCACGAGGAGTGACATCAGGAGCGAGAAGATGACGACGACCGAGAGCTGTTTGAACAGAATGCTCGAGACGCCCGTCAGGAAGAGCAGCGGCACGAACACCGCGATGTGCGTGAGCACCGACGCCACGATGGCGCCCCACACCTCTTCGGATCCCTCGATGGAGGCGGTGACACGGTCCTTGCCGTGCTCCATGTGGCGATAGGCGTTTTCGAGCACGACGATGGCCGCGTCGACCACCATCCCGATGCCGAGCGCAAGGCCCCCGAACGTCATGATGTTCAGCGTGTAGCCCGCGAAGTACAGCAACGCAAAGGTGCCGATGACCGAAATCGGAATCGACGTGCAGACGATGAGCGTGGAACGGAAGCTTCGCAGGAAGCAGAAGATGATCAGCGTGACGAGCCCGGCGCCGAGCATCGCGTGCTCCTGCACCGAGTGGATCGACCGATTGATGTAGATGGCGCTGTCGTCGAGCACGTTCAGCTTGATGTTCGGCATCTCGGTGTTGATGCGCTCGATCTCTGCCCGGATGCCATCCGACACCTGGACGGTGTTGGTGCCCGATTGCTTCTGCACGGAGAGACGCACGCCGGGACGGCCGTTGATGCGCAGAATCGATCGAATGTCTTCGGTCGTGTCAACAACATCGGCGACATCGCGCACGTAGATGGGGACTCCGCCGCGTGTCATGAGCACGAGGTTGCGGATCTCGTCGAGGCTCTGGAACTGAGCCTGGCTGCGCAGCAGGTAGGTGCGCTCCCCCTGGTTGACCTCGCCGAGCGGCGTATTCTGGTTCTCAGAGCGGAGCAGTGCCGTGACGCGTTCCACCGGAAGGTCGAGCGCGGCGATCTTTTCCTTCGACAGCTGCACATGAATCTGACGCCGCAGCCCTCCGAAGGTGGTGACGGCGGCCACGCCGTCCACGCGCTCGAGGCGCTGGCTGATCTGGTTTTCGGCCATCTCGCGCAGCGTGACGCGATCGTAGTCGCCTTCGATGCCCAGGCTCATAATCGGCATCGCGTTCGAGTCCTGCCGGAAGATCTGCATCGGCTCGGCTTCGAGCGGCAGACGGCCGCGCACGCGATCGAGGCGCATGCGCATGTCGTCCATCGCTTCGTTCAGGTCGGTTCCCCATTTAAACGCCAGCGATACGCGGCTGGATCCCTCATTCGATGATGAGTCGAGTTGCTCGAGTCCGGCGACGGCGCTCACCGTCTGCTCGATCGGCCGCGTGATGAGCTGCTCGATTTCCTGGGGGCCGACTCCCGGATATCGCACCATGACGCTGACCCTCGGATAGGTCACATCGGGCAGGAGGTCGACCGGAAGGCGTGTGACTGAGATACCACCCAGGAGGATGATGATCGCGCTGATCATGAACATCGTCACGGGCCGTGCGATCGCGATTCGAGGAATGCTCATTGTCGCTCCAGCGTGCGTTAGCCGTTCACCGTCTACCGTTCGCTACTTGCCGTTATTGACCGCTTCGGGCAGGGCGCTGACCCTCGTTTGCGCTGACGCCCGGTTGTCCGCCGCCCTGACCGCCACCACGGCGTCCTCCTCCGCGGTTGCCACCGGCCGCCCGGCCCCCGCCACCAGCGCGCTGCCCCGGCAGCACGATGCGGTCGCCTTCACGCAGCGCCGCGGCGCCGGTCGAAATCACCTTCTGCGCTTCGGTGACGCCGGTCGTGATCTCGGTGAAGTCCTGTTGCTCGATCCCGATGACCACCGGTTGAAACGAAGGACTGTCGCCTTCCCCAGGCACCCATACGCCCAACTTGCCTTGGATATCGACGACCGAGAGCGTTGGCACGACGAGGGCATTGTCGTGCTTCTCAACCGTGAAGCGCACGCGTGCGTACATGCCGGGCTTCAGACGGTAACCAGGATTCGGAATCTCGATCTCGACCTGCGCGGTGCGCGTGGCGGGGTCCAGAATCGGCGCCAGCCGCGCCACCCGTCCGTTGAAGTGCTCGCCCGGGTACGCGTCGACTTCGACGTCGGTCGCGATGCCCTGGTGAATGCGGCGAAGATCCTTCTCGATGACGTTGATGACGAGGCGAACCGTGCGGATATCCACGACGGAAATGAATGACGTGTTCACGCCCACGCTGGCGCCGGGATCGAGCGTCCGCTTGCCGATGAACCCGTCGACAGGCGACGTGATGATCGTGTTCGAGAGGTTGATCTTCAATTCGTCGAGCCGCGCCTTCGACTGGGCCATCTGCGCCTGTGCGAGCTCGAGCTGCGCAATGGCCGCCTGATAGCGCGCGTCGGTATCGTCGAATGTCTGGCGGGGCAGCAGATCGCGCTCGAACAGGCTCTTCGACCGTTCCATGTTGTTCTGCGCGAGCTTCAGGTCCGCCTGGCGCTGCCGAATGGTCGCCTGCGATACGTTAAAGGTCGCTTCGGCCTGATTGATCTGTTCGACGATCTCGCGATCTTCGAGCTTGGCGATCGGTTGACCATGCCTGACCGGATCACCCAGCTTCACATACACGGCATCGAGCCGGCCCTGGCCGCGAGGCACCGCATCGACGGTGGCCGCGCCGACGAGGTTGCCCACGACGGTAACGGTGGCAGCCATGTCTCGCCGTACGACCGGCGCGAGCTCGACGGTCATCGGCGGACGCGGGCCGCGGCCGAAACCGCCGCCACCACCGCCGAAACCGCCCCCGCCCATACCGCCACCACCGCCGCCGCCGCGCTGCGCACGAGCCTCGGCCTGGATGGCATTCCGTTGCGCGGCGCTTGCGGCTCGGTCGCCTGAAAAGTAATAGAACGCTGCGCCGCCGGCGACGACGAGGAGCAGCAGGATGATTCCGTATTTACGCATATAAAAACCGGGGACCTCTCCCTAGCGCGCGCCCGCTTGCTGGACGCGGTCGAACTCGACGAGTGCTTTCCGATAATTGAGCAGCGCGCGCAGTTCGGAATTCTGCGCCTCGCGAAGGTCGCGCTGCGACTGCACGACCTGATAGTTGTTCGACATGCCGACTTCGAACCGGCTCATCTCCGCGTCCAGACGCCGCTGCGACAGATCGCGCGCGGCGCGCGCGGCGGCCAGCGATTCGATGCTGTTGGTGACCTGCAGCGCCGCGTTGCTCACTTCGGTGGCCACGGTCAGCTCGGTCGCGCGAATCTGCGCCTGGTTCTGCTGAATCAGCAGACGCGTGCGGGCGGCCTGGGCCTCGAAGTTGTTGCCGCCGATGGGATAGCTCACGTTGAACGCAAACTGGAAGTTCGGATATTCGCGGTTGAAGAGGGTGCTCAGCGCGTCGTTGTACCCGCCCTGCACCGCGATGCCCTGACGCACGCGATCGAGGCCGCTGCCGCTGAATTCGTATTGCGTGCCGCCGAGGCCCGATGCCCCGTAGGTGACGACCGCATCCACGTCGGGCAGCGCTGAATTGCGCTGCGACTTCAAGAGCACGTTGTTGGTCTCGAAGTTGTTGCGCGCGATCTGCAGGTCTGTTCGCTGCGACAGCGCCGACCGGACCGCGGCCTCCACGTCGACGGATGCCGACTCGTAGTCGGGGCGATCGGTTGGCTGGATATGCTGCGACCAAAGCGGATCGTTCGTGCCGCTCACGATCAATCGCTTCAAAGAAAGCTCGGCCGTGCGCATGGTCGCCGTCGCGAGCGTCAGCGCCTGCTGGCGCGTGGCCTCTTCGGCTTCGGCCTGCACCACGTCCATGGGCGCCATCGTGCCGACTTCGACGCGAATCTTGTTGTCCGACAGCAGCTTCGAGGCGAGCGCGAGCGACTGCCTGGCGACCTCGACCGCCTGGATCGAGTACACGTAGTCCCAATAGGAGGAGCGAACCTGGGCGAGCGTGTTCGTCGTCCGGGCTTTCAGGTTCAGTTCGGCGTTGTCGCGGTTGATGACGGTGGTCGCCATCTGTTGCCGCGTCTGGTCGATCTTGAAGCCGCGAAGCAACGGCTGCGTATAGCTGAAGAGATAGGAGCTATTGAACTGGGGATCGAAGGACGCGAGCCTGTCGGTCGGCGACACGACCTTCGCATTGTTGAAGGTCAGCGCCATGTTGCCGCCGCCCCACCACAGGTTCTGTGCAATCCCTGAGTTGTAGGTCATCGTCGACACGTTCGGGCTGCCCGGATTCAGCAGGTTCGTCGGCGGACGCACGTTGTCGCGCCGGCCGAATGACGAGGTCGCCACGGGCTTGTAATTCGCACGCAGGGACGCGAGCGTAAAGTCGAAGGTCTGCGGGTTGAGCCGCTCGACCGCAATTTCGAGGTTGTTGTCGATGGCGCGGCGCACGGCGTCATCCAGCGTGAGCGGCACCGACGTCACGGTGCCTGAGGTCTCCTGCGCTGCCGAGACACGCGCGGCTTCGAGACCGGCGGCGTACCGCTCGACCGCCTGCTTGACGAGATCATCGGTCCGCGCGGCATCAGCAGATGGCGCCTGTGCGTGTGCCGCGCCCGCAGCCAATAAGATCAACGACGCCGATATCACGAAGGCTCTTCCGAACATCACCCACTCCATGTTCACGGTCCGGCTGACGCCGGAGTTCAGGGTCCGGCTGAAGCCGGACGCTACTTGTTTTTACGTTCGGTTACTTGATTCCGCTCGGCTTCACGCTTCGCAATGACATCGAGGCCTTTGCGCTGATCGGGCGTGAGCAAGCTGTGAATACGCACGAGCATCGAGGTCCGTTCCTTGCTGATCGAGAAACGCGCCATCTCAAGGCGCTCGGCGGCTTTCAGGAGCTCGCGTTGGGGCGTATGCGGCTGTTCCATCATCGACCGGAAGTCGATTTGCGCGCGGTCGAGGTCGTCCTTGTCCACTCTGAGACGCGCCATCGAGCTCTGCACAATCTGCTCGATTTCCGCCGATTGCGTCGCAGTGAGCTTCAGCTCCTGCATGTACTTGCTCGTCTTCCACCAGTTCGAGGGCGGTCGGGGATTCACGTGACCACTACTCGCCTTGTCCTGCTGGTTCTCGCGGGCCTCGAGACGGGCGGGCAGGCCCGCCGAGGCCGCCAGGACGCACGTGACGATCGCCCAAAGAATCATTCGCATGAAGTTACCTCTGCCGGTTACTAACCTCAATTACGACGGCGGTATACAAGGTGTTTACGGGTTGCAGAGCGCCGCGAGCCGCCGGACCGCTGTCCCGACGAGATTGTCCGGAGTTGAAGCCCCAGATGTTAGCCCAACCGAGAGACTTTCCGGAGCAGGAAGCCAGCCAGTCGCCCGAACCTCGGCCTTGCCCCCGGCGGGCCGGTAGCGGATCGTCTCGGCGGATTCGAGGCAATCGGGGTCCGCAATATGAAACGTGGGAACCTTGGCAGCGCAAATTCGCGCCAGATTGCAGGTATTGCTGCTGTTGTAGCCTCCGATGACCAGCATCAGGTCCACGGGCTGCTCGCTCAACAGGGTGACCACCGCGTCCTGCCGATCCTGCGTGGCGCTGCAAATCGTGTCGAAGGCCCGAAATCGCGCGGGGAGCGCGTCGACGCCATGCCGATCGACCATCGCCTGCCGGAACAGTTCCTGGACCTGAAGCGACTCGGACATCAACATCGTCGTCTGATTGGCGAGCCCGACGTGCTCGAGGTGCCGGTCCGGATCGAACCCGGGCGACATCGCATCCCGAAACCGTTCGAGGAACCGTCTGCGGTCGCCGCCCTCGCGGATGTAGCTGCAGACCTCTTCGGTCTCGTCCAGGTTGAGCACGACCAGGAAGTGACCGTCCTTGTAGTCGAGCGCCTGAGACGCCGTGGCTTGCGTCTCCTCGTGCCAGACTTTCCCGTGAATGATTGACGTGAATCCGTCCTGGGCGTAGCGCTTCACGTTCTTCCAGACGTTCAGCACCGACCCGCACGTCGTGTCCACCATGACGCAGCCGATAGCTGAGAAACGCTGCATCTCGCCCGTGGTGACGCCGAAGGCCGGGAGCACGACGACGTCCTGCGGTCCGAGGGCGGGCCCTTCGGAGGGGTCGCTCAGGAACTGGACGCCTTTGGCGCGCAGGCGATCGTTGACGTGTGGGTTGTGAATAATCTCGCCGGTGAGGAACACGCGGCGATCGGGAAACCGCTCGCGCGTCTGATAGGCGTAATCGACGGCGCGATCGACGCCGTAGCAGAACCCGAACTCGCGCGCGAGATGCACGGTGAGCCGCCCCTCGCGAAAGCAGAAGTCGTCGGCTTTGATTTGCTGGACGAGATCGCTGTAATAGTTCTGATTCAGCTCGGCCGCGACCGCGTGTTTCAGATCGAGGCCTTTTCGAAACAGAAGCGACGAAGAGGTCATGGTCGGGTTGGGGGGCCCGGAGACCGGCCTGTCATTCTCTGACGTAGCCGACCTCTTGAATTTCGACGGGCGTTGTCATGAGATCGATGGCACTCAACTCGGGCCGCATCTCGCGGATGCGCGAACCCACGAGCGCCGCCTCGACATCGAGGAAAAACTGATCGTCGCGCGCATCGGCGGCCAGACGCGCCGGCGCGGAGATCAGCTGCGGAACAGCGTGATCGACGACGGCGTAGTGTATTCGCCGATCCATCACGAAGCCCAGGAACATGCCCGCGGCGAGACCGGCGGCCGCGGCGCCAGCCACCCAACGGCGCGCGGGCCCGAGCAGACGATGGACGGCCGGATGGTTTGCGGCGCGTTGCGGAAACGCGACGACTTCGGCTGGATGGTCGTGCCGCTCGATACGCCGCATGATGCGTTCGCGCTGATCCTGAAGGCGTTCGGCGGTAAATGCGCTGTCGGCGTCGCGAATCGCTGCATCGTGCATGTGCTGGAGCGACCGCACCAGTCGGTCGAACCTCGTCGTGCACTGACGGCACGCATGCAGGTGCGCGTTGTCGCCGGCCAGCACGTAGACTTCCATCAACTGTTCGTCAGACAGATGCGATTCGGTGACGGGAGCGAGGCGGTTCTCAAATCGCATGGTGCTGTCCTTCCATGGCCTTACGAAGCTTGCGAATGGCGCGGAAGAGATGAACCCGGACCGTCGATTCGTTCAAGCCAGTCATTCCGGCGACGTCGCGCGTCGAATGATCGGCGTAGTGACACAGCATGAAAACGAGACGCTGCCGATCCGGCAGCCGCTGCACCGCGGCGACGAGCTGATCGCGCCATTCGCGCGCCAGCAGTTGCGCTTCGGGCGACCGATCGGCCGGCCGCGTCGCGCGCTCGATCGCGTCCTGATCGCGGCGTCCCGCGTCGGCGACCGGCAGCATCCAGCGCGATCGGCGCGTGCGGGCCTTCTGTCGATCGAGGCAGCCGTTAATCAGGATCCGCGTCAGCCAGACCTCGAATGACAGATGCCGCTGGAACGACGCGATGTGCGTGTACGCCTTGACGAACGCGTCCTGCACGGCTTCGTCGGCTTCGGCCATGTCGCGCAGATAGTGCCAGGCGATCCGCGACGCGCGACGCTGCTGGCGGATGACGATCTGCGCGAAGAGATCGCGGGCGGCGTGATCGTTGCCCGCGGCGATGTGGTCTTGAACCTGGCCTGCCAATGTCGTTTCGATCTCGAGCGGACGAGCGGGGCCCTGCGTGGCGAACGACTTGTCGCCGCTGGCTCCCTCTACAGGAGCCGGAAGGGCTGAACCACCGGCCGTCATCTGCTCGTGCCTACTCATAGATACGACTATGCTGGCCTTTCATTTACAGGCGGTTACGGGGAATCGAGACCCGAGAACGTGGGCGCAACGATGATAGCATCACACGTCGTGGGATTTGAACCGGTAATCGGTCTCGAAATACATGCCCGGCTGCTCACAACGACCAAGATTTTCTGCGGTTGCCGCACCCGTTTCGGGCATGCTCCCAATACGAATGTGTGCCCGGTCTGTCTGGGATACCCAGGGGCGCTGCCGGTCCTGAACCGC
Organism: Vicinamibacterales bacterium; assembly: GCA_963782595.1. Classification (GTDB taxonomy): domain Bacteria; phylum Acidobacteriota; class Vicinamibacteria; order Vicinamibacterales; family JAMQPK01; genus JAMQPK01. The sequence goes on from CAWAKJ010000002.1 coordinate 1,184,202, forward strand.
CGGGCGGTCGATTTTGCGGTCAAGGCGGCGCTGGCGCTCAACTGTATCGTGCAGGAGCGGTCGATTTTCGCCCGCAAGAACTACTTCTATCCCGACCTGCCGAAGGGCTACCAGATTTCGCAGTACGAACTGCCGCTGGCGACCGCGGGCGCCCTGGAGTACGGCGTGGGCGGCGCCGCCAGACGCGTGCGGATCACCCGCGTGCACCTGGAAGAGGACGCGGGCAAGTCTCTGCACGAGGGGTTCAGTGATTCCGATCAGAAGACCTATCTGGACTTCAACCGCAGCGGCACGCCGTTGATCGAAATCGTGACCGAGCCCGACCTGCGATCGGCCGCCGACGCGGCGAACGCGTTTCGCAAGTTGCGCGAGATATTGATTGCCCTCGGCGTGAACGACGGCAACATGGAAGAGGGGAGTCTTCGGTGCGATGCGAACGTGTCGGTGCGTCCCGAAGGCACCGAGACGCTCGGCACCAAGACCGAAGTGAAGAACATCAACTCGTTCCGCTATCTCGAGCGGGCGCTCGCGTACGAAATTGATCGCCAGGTGCGAGTCGTCGAGCAGGGCGGCGCCATCGTGCAGGAGACGCGTCTCTGGGATGCCGCGGCGCGCGAGACGTTCTCGATGCGCAGCAAGGAAGACGCGCACGACTACCGCTACTTCCCCGAGCCGGATCTGCCGCCGGTTCAGCTGGCGCGCGCGCGCATCGACGCGATTCGGGACTCAATCGTCGAGCTGCCCGAAGCCCGGCGCCAGCGCGTGATGGCGCAGTACGCGTTGTCCGATCTCGAAGTCACCGCGCTCGAGAACACCGAGCTCACCGCGCTCTTCGAAGATACCGCCAGGGCAGCCGGCAATCCACGCGCGGCATTCAACTGGGTGTCGGGAGAGGTCGCCAGGAAGCTGAACGAGCTGGGCGAGCGGTTCGACCGCCAGCGCGTGACTGCCGCCGCGCTCGCGGCGTTGATTCGCCTGGTCGAGACCTCTGCGATCAGCGCGTCGATCGGGAAAGCCGTGTTCGAGAAGATGTATGACACGGGCCGCAGCGCCGACGACATCGTGGCGGCGGACGGGCTTGCACAGATTGGCGACGAAGGGGCCATTCTGGCGAGCGTGCGGGCCGTCATCGACGCGAATCAGGATGCCGTTGCACAGATTCGCAGCGGCAAAACAGGGACGCTCGGGTTCCTCGTGGGCCAGGTGATGAAGGCGACGGGCGGCAAGGCGAACCCGAAACTGGTGAATGAGCTATTGCGCCGAGAGCTCGACCGGGTAGAAAATTTTCCGAACCGATCTTGATCGAAACCCATCATCTATCCAAACTTTACAGCCGCGGCGTGTACGCGCTGCGCGACCTCTCGATCCGCGTGGAGAAGGGCGAGTTCGTGTTCCTGACCGGTCCGAGCGGTGCGGGCAAATCGACGTTTCTGCGGTTGCTGCTGCGGGAAAGCGTGCCGACCGACGGCGCCATTACCGTGGCCGGCCGCAACCTCGCGCATATGACGGCCGGGCAGGTACAGGCGTATCGCCGCAGCGTGGGCTTCGTGTTCCAGGATTTCAAGCTCATCCCGCGCAAGACCGTGCTCGAGAACGTCTCGATCGTGCCGAAGGTGCTCGGCGCGCCCGTCTCGACCCAGCAACGCAAGACGTTCCAGGTCCTGAAGTGGGTAGGCCTGCAGCATCGGATGAACGCCTATCCGCAGGAGCTGTCGGGGGGCGAACAGCAGCGCATCGCGATCGCGCGCGCCCTGGTGAACGATCCGATGCTGATTCTGGCCGACGAGCCGACGGGCAATCTCGATCCCGATCTGTCGCTCGACATCATGAACCTCTTCCGCGAGGTCAACGCCCGCGGCACGACCGTGCTCATCGCGACGCACGATCGCGATCTCATCCACCGCGTCGGGCGCCGCGCGATTGCGCTCGACCACGGCAAGCTCATCGACACCGACGAGCGCGCGCCCAGCGCGCCAGGATCCAATGCGGGCGCTTAGGTATTTCTTCGACGAGGCGCTCGCGAGCCTCGGCCGGGGGCTGAAAACGGCCGCGCTTGCCACCGCCACGATCGCCGTCGCGTTCGTCGTGCTGGGCGGCTTCCTGATTCTCACGACCAACATGGAGCGGATCTTCACCCGCTGGCAGGATGCCGCGGAGTTCTCCGTGTACCTCGCCGACACGGCGACAGCACCGCAGCGCGCCGCAACGGAGAAGGCGCTGCGAGAAAGCCCCGTCGTCGGTGCCGTCGAGATCGTGTCGAAAGAGGAGGCGCTGCGGCGCTTCGAGCAGAATTTCGGCGCGCTCGCCGAGGCCGCGAAGGGCCTGGCCGCCAATCCGCTGCCTGCGTCGATCGAGGTCCGCCTCGCCGCCGGCGCCAGCCCGGCCGACGTGGAATTGCTCGCGCAGAAGGCCGCCCAGTTGCCGGGCGTCGCCGACGTGAGATACGACCGCCAGTGGATCCAGCGCCTGATGCAGGCGGTCGGCCTGGTCCGTGCGGGCGGGTTCGCGCTCGCCACGCTGCTCGTGTTTGCCGCGGCGCTCACCGTGGCGAGCGTCGTGCGGTTGGCCCTGGTCGCGAGACGCGAAGAGATTCACATCATGCAGCTGGTCGGGGCGCCCCTGGCCTATATCCGCGGTCCATTCGTCGTCGAAGGATTGATTCAAGGTGGAGTGGGCGCGGCGATGGCGCTCGTGGTCCTGTGGATCACATTTTTCGTGCTCCGAAGGCGGGCCGACTCGTTCCTGGCAGGTGCTATCGATCCAGCGTCGCTGGTTTTTCTTTCGCTTCCGACGGTCGCTGCGGTGCTTCTGGCCGGCATGGCTGTCGGCTCGCTGGGTGGATTGATCGCCGCGCGCAATACACGGGAAATCGCGGATTAAGCCGTTGACAGTTCTATAGGCGCTTACTAGACTGGACTTACCCCCAAATGGACCATTCGAAGGCGAGACCGGGATCCAAGCTCACCGATTTCTATCGGGAGGAGTTCCTGAAACATCGACGCTGTCTCGAACAACAACGGGAATACTATTCAGACAGCGCCATTACATCAGTCGAAGCCGCCCTCACGCGCATCCTTTCCCAACTGGAACACCTCTCAACCAAGAAAAACGGTGATCAGGTCGTCAGCGCCCTGCTTCGGAAATTCAACGTCGTGACGAGACTGTCGAGCTGGACCGATCCAAAGAACATCCACTGAGTCATCGCCTCTGTCGTACTTTCGCCAGCATTTTCTGAGCATCGCGCGCGGCGCCATCGAAGCCGCTTCGCCACATCATCTGATCGATCGTGCCCTCCAGGACGCGGACATCGCGTCGCGACTGCGGGACCGGAGCGTGCGCGTCATCGCAGTCGGCAAAGCCGCACCCTTCATGGCGGGCGAGTTCGCAAAAATCGCAGGCGACCGGATTCGCGACGGCATTGTGATCGGAACCCACCTGCCTGTCGCGCTGCCGCCGCAGCTCGAATGGATTCCCTCGAGCCATCCGCTGCCCGACCAGCGCAGTGTCGCGGCCGGCCGGCGCGCGCTCGAGGTCGCGGGCCGGACGGATCCGGGCGACACGCTCGTGGTCCTGCTCTCGGGCGGCGCGTCGGCGCTGATGGCCGTGCCCGCGGGGGAGCTCACGCTCGACGACAAGCGCACGACGGTGAACGCGCTGCTGAAGGGCGGGGCCGACATCACCGCACTAAACACCGTTCGCAAACACTTGTCCGCAGTCAAGGGCGGACGCCTGGCCGCGGCGGCATCCGGCCCGACGGTCTGTCTCGCGATTTCGGACGTGGTCGGCGACGATCTCAGCGTCATCGGGTCCGGCCCCACCGTGCCTGACCCGTCGACGTTTGGCGATGCGTGGAACTACATCGATCGATTCGGTGTGGAGAGTCTGCTCACCCGCCCGGCGGCGGCGTATTTGCGTGCGGGCCTCGAAGGCCGAATCCCGGAGACGCCCAAGGCCGGCGATCCGCGTCTCGATCGTTCGATCACGCGCGTCATTGGCGGCCGTTTCAACGCGATGAAGGGTGCTGCCGACGCGGCTCGCTCGCTCGGCTACGAGGTCGTGCTCAACGAAGAGCCGATCGTCGGCGACGCTCGCACGATGGGGCCGGTCGTCCTCGAACGGGCCAGGGCGATCGCAGCCGGCAGGACAGGACCACTTGCGGTCATCGCAAGTGGAGAAACCACCGTCAAGGTCGTTGGCGCCGGCAAGGGCGGGCGCAACCAGGAGATCGCCCTTTCGGTGACAAGGATGCTCGTTGGGGAGCCGAGAGATATCGCGGTCGGTAGCCTGGGCACCGACGGCATCGACGGTCCCACGGATGCCGCCGGCGCCTATGCGGACAGGACTTCAATCCTGCGGGCCGAGCAGCACTCGATGGACGCCGATGCCTACCTGGCCGACAACAACGCATACGCCTTCTTCCAGAACCTCAACGACCTCATCATCACCGGGCCTTCGACCACGAATGTTGGAGACCTGCAAATCGTACTGTTTCAATAGCGGTTCTAGGTTCTGGGTTCTACGTTCTAGGTTCGAGGAACGAGAACCCCGAACCTGGAACCGCTCCCCGAACCAAGAACCCAGAACCAAGAACCCAGAACCGCTTCATACTTGTTTATAGTCACAAAAATGCTTTCCCGAGAACAAATCATCAAATCACTACGTGACAAAGTCACACACCCCGCAACACCCCGCGAATTGATTCGCATCCTGAAAATTTCGCGCGAAGAACGTGCGACCTTCCGCCGCCTGCTGAAAGCACTCGTCTCGACGGGCGAGCTCATCGAGACCAAGGGCGGGCGCGTCGGATTGCCCGACAAGATGGACCTCGTCGTTGGCCGTCTCACGCGCCATGCGGCCGGCTACGGGTTCGTCATTCCCGACAAGGCCGGCGGCGATGCGCCCGATGTGTACATTTCACCGGCCAACATCAAGGAGGCGATGCATGGCGACCGTGTCCTCGCGCGCATCGAGCGGCGCACCAGCGAAGACCGCGTCGAAGGGCGCATCATCCGCGTGCTCGAGCGGGGAAACTCCACGGTCGTCGGCCGCTTTGATGTGGACGAGTCCGGCCTGGGCTTCGTGCAGCCGTTCGATCGCCGCATTCTGACCGATGTCCACGTGCCAACGGGTCAGTCGGCAGCCGCCGAGCCCGGCGACATGGTCGTCGTGCAAATCACGACCTGGCCGACGCCGACACGCGGCCCCGTCGGAAAAGTCATCGAGGTGCTGGGCGATATCGACGAGCAGGGTGTCGATACCGAGATCATCATTCGCAAGTTCGGCATCCCCGATGAGCACGGCGAAGGCGCGATCGAGGAAGCCAGGACTTTCGGCGCGGTCAGTGCGCGAGACATCGCGGGCCGGACCGACTTTCGAGACACGGTCACCGTGACGATCGACGGCGAGCACGCGCGCGACTTCGACGACGCCATCAGCATCGAGCGGATGGCGAACGGCCACGTCCGGCTTGGCGTGCACATCGCAGATGTGGCGCACTACGTGACGGACGGCAGCGCGCTCGACCTGGAGGCATACGAGCGGGCGACGTCGGTCTATTTTCCCGATCGTGCGGTGCACATGTTCCCGTCGGAGCTCGCGACGGGCATCTGCAGTCTGAATCCGCGTGTCGATCGGCTCGTGCAATCGTGTCTGATGGAAGTGGACGCCAACGGCTCGGTCGTGCACTACGAGTTCCACGACGGCGTCATCAACACGGCCGCGCGGATGACCTATGCCGATGTCAACGCGATCCTGACCACCAGGCCGCCCGAGTTGATGGCGAAGTACGGCGACCTGGTGCCGAAGTTCGAGCTGATGGAGCGACTGTTCCACATTCTGAATGCGAGGCGGAAAAGACGAGGCTCGATCGACTTCGACCTCCCCGAAGCGGAGGTCGTGCTCGACGCCGCCGGCATGGTCGAGGAGATCGTCGAAGCCGAGCGCAATGTCGCGCACAAGTTGATCGAAGAGTTCATGCTCCTCGCCAACGAGACCGTGGCCACGTATGTCGAGGGACGCGGCATGCCGTGCCTCTATCGCATCCATGAGCAGCCAGACGTCTTGAAAGTGGAAGAGTTCGAAGAATTTATTTCCGGATTCGGCTATTCGCTCGCGGCGCCCCCCGGTGCGGTGCGGCCGAGGAACTTTCAGCGCCTGATCGAGAAGCTGCGCGGGAAGCCCGAGGAGCGGCCCATAGCGTTTCTGATGCTGCGCACGATGCAGAAGGCGCGATACGCCGAGCGCAATCTGGGGCACTTCGGCCTGGCGGCTGATTCATACACGCACTTCACCTCGCCCATCCGTCGCTATCCCGACCTTGTCGTGCATCGCATGCTGCGCGAGCTGCGGCACAAGGGCATCGACATGGAGCGCGTCGAAGAGCTCGAGAGCGATCTGCCGGAGGTGGCCAGGCATTGCTCCGACATGGAGCGCCGCGCGGACGAAGCCGAGCGCGAGCTCGTGCAATGGAAGAAAGTCCGCTTCATGGCCGACAAGGTCGGCGACGAGTTCGAAGGCTACATCACGGGCGTGGCCGCGTTCGGCTTGTTCGTGCAGCTGGTGGAGCACTACGTCGAAGGCCTCGTGCACGTGTCGAGCATGGCCGACGACTACTATCGCTTCCTCGAAAAGAGTCATTCACTGCGCGGAGAGAACACGCAGAAGGTGTATCAGCTGGGCGATCGCGTCGAAGTGCAGGTGGTGCGCGTCGATATGGAGCGTCGCCAGATCGATCTGGGACTCGTGGAAGTGCTGGAAGCTGTCAGAACCGACGAGCGGCGCCGTGGACCCCGCCACAGCAAGGCGCGGCCGAAGCAGGAACAGCGCCGAGCCACCAAGGGTCGTAAGCAGCGGCCGGGCCGCCGCGAGCGGCAGAAGGGAAGGCGCGGGCGGCGTTAGCCGTTTTTGTCGTTCTCGCCCTCTTTCATCCCGTCCTTGAAACTGCGGATCGACTTGCCGATGCCGGTTGCGAGCTGCGGCAGGCGGTTCGCTCCGAAGATCAGCACGACGATGAACAGAATGATGAAGAGCTCGGGCAAGCCTATCCGACCGATCATGGCTAACTCCTTCTTGTTGCCTGGGAGAATACGACTGGTTTCATTGTACCAGTAAAACCCGGCGTCAGGAGCATCCGAATCGTGCGCGCGGCGAGCGTCCACTCGTGTGTGCCCAGGAGCCGGCGACGCAGACCGCGATACGGTTGCACACCAGTGACCAGGTCGACGAAGACGTCTCTGACGGGTGCGCTCTCTTTGAGCGCGCGCACGAAGAGCGCCGCGAAGCGGGGGTTGAAAAACAGGCCGCTCAGGCGGGCGGCGCGGGCGATCTCGGGCCGGACTTCGCTGTTCAGCCGTTCGGCATAGCGTCGGGGCGCGCGGCCCGCCGGCTCGGCCGCCAGGGCCTCGGCGGCCCATTGTCCCGACAGGAGCGCGAAGTAGATGCCCTCTCGCGTCAGCGGATCGACAAGCCCAGCCGCGTCTCCCAGCAGCAGCCATCCCGGTCCGGCAAAGGGCGTCTCGCGCGCGTTATTGTCGGCGATGCTGGGGATGGGCCAGGCGTAGCGGACCAGGCGGGCCCCGTGATCGAGGCCCTGCTGCACAATCCAGCGCTTCGATTGTGCGATGAGCTCGGCGGACGACACCCGGTGGGTCGCCGGCGCGCAGATGCCAATCGCCAGATGATCGGGACGGGGGAATGACCAGAGATATCCCGGCTGCTCCCTCATGGTCTTGATGGCGATCGAGGAAGCCGTCGCCCCGTGAACGAAATAGCCAGCAGAGACCGAGAGGTGCGATCGAAGGAACGGCGCCGCGAGCTGTTTGCGGACGATGCTGGTCGCGCCGTCGGCGCCGATGACGTAGTCGGCGCGATGCTCCCGGCGATTTGTCCGTACGATGAACTGCGTGCCGTGGCGGCTGATGTGGACCGCGTGTTCAGGTACCAGTCGAGCGCCGGCGGCGACGGCTGCATCCACGAGCGCGCGATCGAAGACCGCCCGGCTCAGAACGACCAGCGACGCTGTCGTCGCGCGGCTGCCGGTAAGACGTACTGTCGCGGCAGTGTCAGGGGATCGCCCGCCGCGTGGCGGCGTTGGAGGTTCGACGACAGCCGACTCAATGACGACAGACGGTAACGACCGGATATCGATGAGGTCGGCGACGAGCGCAAGTGCGCGGCCCGTGAGACCGCCGCCGCACGGCTTCTCGCGCGGATGACTCGGATCGAACAGCGCAACCGTCGCGCCGGCGCGCGCCAGACGCGCGGCCGCCATTGCGCCTGCAGGTCCGGCACCGATGACGGCGATGTTCATAGGCAGCTGGTAGCCGGTAGCTGGTAGCTGGTAGCTACCTGTTATAGATTAGCGTAGCGATGTCGCATCCGTTGCTCATGTCACTTTTTCAGAATGTCAACGCGGCCGCCGGCGCGGCCCGCGAGCTGCACGCACTGGGGATCGGTCCCGAAGATTTGTCGGTTGTTGCGCGCGATCATCAGGCCGAGGGCGCGATTGCCCGGCAGATCGACGGCAGCCCCGGCTCCGAGCTGGAGGACTCGCCAGCCGCGTCGCGGCTCGGCGCTTTGAGCGGGTACGTGCTCGCCGCGATCGCCATCGGCCTGCCGGGAACTGGCGCCGTGGTCGCCGCGGGTCCCCTGGCCGCCGAGCTCGGCGAGGCGGCGGGACATGCCGCCGGCGACCTGAAGGCCACCCTGGCGAAAGCCGGTCTCCCGGAGTCCGAGTCAGAACAATGGCGGGCGCAGATCGAGCGCGGGGAGGCGATTCTTCTGGGAGCGCACGTCAGGTCGGGTGACAGCCGAAGCGCTGAAAGCGCGATGTCGCGGCACAGCATGGGGCAGGTCATCCGGACGGAATGGCCCTAGGGTTCTGCGCACCATTGGTAGATTGGCAGATTGGAAGATTGAGAATGCGAGGCTGAATGGCAGTCGAGGTCGAAACCGGGCGTTTTACCGTCGGAGTTTTTCAGGACATTGCGTGGGCCGAGAAGGGGTTCGATGCGCTTCGTAAGCAGGGCATCACGGTAGAGTCGCTGTCGATTCTCGGGAAGGCGTCACCAGAGATGTCGGCCTTCATCGAACGAGCGCTGGGCACGCCTCAAACGCTTGAGATCCACGATCTCGGTCCTGCATTGGCGCGCGGGCCGCTCGTCGCGGCTCTGCAGGGCAACGATCAGGGCCTCGCAAAAGCGGGTATCGCCGGCACGATGCGGCGGGTCGGCTTTCAAGCGCATGACGGCCGGATCTTTCACGTGCTGACCGGGCGGGGCGGCGTCCTGGTGGCGATTCATAGCGAGCCGCGGGCGGCCGATGCGCTCGCCGTCCTGCACTCTTACGGTGGCGGCAACGCCGCAATTGGCGCCTGGACAGGACGGGTCTAACTGGGTGGCGCTAGGTGCGCTAGGTGCGGCGGGTGCGCACGGCTTCGCAATGGGTTCCATCGTCTTAAGGGGAGCGGTATAGTGGTGAACTGTGGTGAACTTACGAACCCGACGAACTTAACGAACGTGACGAACTGTTAACGAACTCGCGTGATCGCCCCCGCTTTGTGGTTCGCGTTTTGCACCTTGCGCGGTAGGAAATGAGGGCGCAAAATAGGATTGGTAAGCGCCCGGCCCAAAAAATATGACCGATCTTCGCGCAGACGCACCGGCTGAGGTTCGATTCCTGTTTCAGGAGTCACGAAAGCGATCCACTGGTGCGCTTGCGACCTCACTTGGGATTCATGCCGCGATGTTTGCCCTGGCAGCATATGTGGCCATGAATCCCTCGGTTGTTGTCTCTTCGACAACGACGAACAACGATCTAAATGATCAGATTGTGTGGCTCGACGTACCGGGGCCGGGCGGTGGTGGCGGCGGCGGTGGAAACGAAAAGCCGGAACCCATCAAGAAAGTCGAGCTCAAGGGAAAAGAAAAGATCACCGTACCAGCGGTGAAGCCGCCGGCACCGGATCCGAAGCCCGAGAAACCGCCGGAAAGTCCCATTCAGAACCTGACCATCCCGGCGCAGACGCTGGCGTCCGCCGATCTCGCGCAGGCCGGTGCGATGGAAGGCATACCTACGTCAGACTCGCTCGGACTGGGGCGCGGCGGCGGCGCAGGAACGGGCGTCGGCACCGGCATCGGCTCGGGACGCGGATCTGGTCTTGGAGATGGATGGGGTGGCGGTACGGGTGGTGGCGCTTATCGTCCGGGCAACGGCGTGGAAACACCGAGACTGTTGCGGGAAGTCAAACCGCAGTACACCGCGCAGGCCATGCGCGCGAAGATTCAGGGCGAAGTCCTCCTCGAGTGCATCGTCCAGCCCACCGGCGAAGTTGGCAACATCCGGATCGTACGGTCACTGGATTCGGCGTTCGGACTCGATCAGGAAGCCATCAAGGCCGCACGTCAGTGGCGCTTTGCGCCCGGCACCAGACAGGGACAGCCCGTTGCGGTGCTCGTGACCATCGCGATTGCATTCACATTGAGATAGCGTCGCGACACGAGTCATCCCGCGCGACGTTCGCTGAAAAACAAAACGCCGTAAAAGAAGTAGGGCGGGTCTTGAACTGCAAGACCCGCCCTACACTACTTCCTACTTCCTACTTCCAGCGTTAGTACATCCCGCCCATGCCGCCGCCGTGTCCGCCCGGCATCGCGGCTTCCTTCTTCTCTTCTGGAATTTCGGAGACGAGCGCCTCGGTCGTGAGCAGCAGAGAGGCGATGGACGAAGCGTTCTGCAGCGCCGAACGAACGACCTTGGTCGGGTCGATCACACCGGCCGCGATCAGGTCTTCGAGCTTGTCATCCTGTGCGTTGTAGCCCGTCGAGCCGCTGGCTTCCTTCACCTGCGAGACGATGATCGAGCCTTCTTTGCCGGCGTTGGTCGCAATCCAGCGGAGCGGCTCTTCGATCGCGCGACGCACGATGTTGACGCCGATCTGCTGATCGCCTTCGAGCTTCATGCCTTCGAGGCCCTTGCCCGCGCGGATCAGCGCGACGCCGCCGCCGGGCACAATGCCTTCCTCGACCGCGGCCTTGGTTGCGTGCATGGCGTCTTCGACACGCGCCTTCTTTTCCTTCATCTCGGTCTCGGTTGCCGCACCGACCTTGATGACCGCGACGCCGCCGACCAGCTTCGCGAGGCGCTCCTGCAGCTTCTCGCGGTCGTAGTCCGATGTCGTTTCCTCGATCTGCGTCCTGATCTGCTTGACGCGGCCTTCGATGTCCTTGCTGTTGCCCGCGCCTTCGACAATGGTCGTGTTGTCCTTGTCGATGGTGATCTTCTTCGCTTTGCCGAGGTCCTCCATCTTGATGTTCTCGAGCTTGATGCCGAGGTCTTCGGTGATGGCGCGGCCGCCGGTGAGCGTCGCGATGTCTTCGAGCATGGCCTTGCGGCGGTCGCCGAAACCGGGCGCCTTGACGGCCGCGGCCTGCAGCGTGCCCCGCAGCTTGTTGACCACCAGCGTGGCCAGGGCCTCGCCTTCGACGTCTTCAGCGATGATGAGAAGCGGACGGCTCATGCGGGCGACCTGCTCCAGCACAGGCAGAAGGTCTTTCATCGAGCTGATTTTCTTCTCGTGAATCAGAATGACCGGATTCTCGAGCACCACTTCCATGCGCTCGGGATCGGTGACGAAATAGGGCGAGAGATAGCCGCGATCGAACTGCATGCCCTCGACGACGTCGAGCGACGTCTCGAGCGTCTTCGCCTCTTCGACGGTGATGACGCCGTCTTTACCGACTTTCTCCATCGCGTCGGCGATGAACTTGCCGATTTCGGCATCGCTGTTGGCCGAGATGGTGCCGACCTGCGCGATCATCTTGCCGGTGACCGGCTTGGACTGAGCCTTAAGGCCCTCGATGACCTTCTCGACGGCGCGGTCGATGCCGCGCTTGATGTCCATGGGATTGGCGCCCGAGACGACGTTCTTCACGCCTTCGCGGTAAATCGCCTGCGCGAGCACGGTGGCGGTGGTGGTGCCGTCGCCCGCGATGTCCGAGGTCTTGCTGGCTACCTCACGCACCATCTGCGCGCCCATGTTCGCCAGGGGATCCTTGAGTTCGATCTCCTTGGCGACGGTCACGCCGTCCTTGGTGATGGTGGGGGAACCGAACTTTTTGTCGAGAACGACGTTGCGGCCCTTGGGGCCAAGTGTCACTTTGACGGCGTCGGCCAGCTGGTTGACGCCGCGAAGAATCGCCTGACGCGATTCCTCGCCGTAGATAATCTGTTTTGCCATCGTGTGCTCCTAATTAGTGAATACGTGCCCGCCTCCGCCAAGGCGACGGCGGGTCCACCACGGGCGTGTGCCGCGCGAGGCGGACGCTACTTCTTCTTGCCGGTGCCGCTGGCCGAGTCGATCACCGCCAGGACTTCGTCCTCGCGCATGATGAGGTATTCCTCGCCGTCGAGCTTGATCTCCTGGCCCGAGTACTTGCCAAAGAGAATGAGATCGCCCGCTTTGACGTCGAGCGCGATGCGCCCCCCGTCGTCCTTGACTTTGCCGTTGCCCACGGCGACGACTTTGCCCTGTTGCGGCTTTTCCTTGGCGGAATCCGGGATGATGATTCCGCCGACTTTCTGTTCCCCTTCCTCGATGCGCTGAACGAGGATGCGGTCGTGTAGCGGTCTAGCGTTCATAGGTCGCTCCAGCTGAGTGAGTGAATGATGTGTGGTCCGTGACGTACGAAAAGGACATAACTGGGGGGCGTAGGCAGCCTTTAGCACTCGCCCTACAAGAGTGCTAATTTAGTAAAAGGCTTTTGGCGCTGTCAAGGGGGGAGTGCCAAGTCGGTTGGTTTACTGTGCTTTTAACGTCTCTATTGGGTCAACCGCGAGTGCGCGACGGGCGGGCAGATAGCTGGCCAGCACGGCCGCCGCCGCGAGCACCAGGGGCATCGCGGCAAAGGTGACTGGATCCAGAGGGCTGACGCCGAAGAGCAACGATCGCATCAACTGTGTGGTGGCGGCCGCGCCACTGAGGCCGATCACGACGCCGAGGCCCGCAAGGAACAGGCCTCGCCTCACAAACAGCCCGCGGATATCTGGTGCCTGCGCGCCGAGCGCCACACGAATTCCGATCTCGCGCCTCCGCTGCGATACGGCATAGGAGAGCACACCGTAAAGACCGACGATTCCGAGCAGTAGCGCCATCGCGCCGGCAATCGCGAGCATCACGAGCGTAAAGGACGTTTGTGCCATGGATTGTTCGTACACCTCGCCCAGGGTGCGCACCTGTCCCAACGCAAGACTGGGGTGAACAGACCGAACGGCATCGCGCACCTGTTGGTCGAGACCTTCCGTTCCGGCGCGTTCGGTGCGGATCGCGACGCTGACCCTGCGCGGCTGATATACCCCCCGCAATCGTGCGGGCCAGTAGATCGTTGCCGGCGCGGCTTGATGGGCGCCGTCGTCGTGGACATCGCGAGCCACGCCGACAATCTCCTTCCAGGGTCCGTCTTTTGGGCCGTAATATTCGCGCGTCCGCCGGCCTAGCGCCGCCGCGGGAGATCCCCAAGTCTGGCGCGCCAGATTCTCGGAAATAATCGCGACCTCGCGCACCTCGTTGAGATCGATCCAGGTGAAGTCCCGTCCCGCGACGAGTTCCGTTCCCAACGTCTGAAACATACCGGGCGAGATGACCTTCACCTGATGGTTGGGGGGCGTTCCGCCATCGTCTGCTTTGCCCTCGAAGGTGAGGGCGGCGCTCCATCGATCGGTCGGGTCCATAGGCAATCGCGTCGTGAATGCCGCCGACGCGACACCCCGAATGGCGGCGATCTTGTCCAGGACTTCATGCTGCAGGCTCATCATGCGGTTCGCATCGCCGGTCACGGATCGCGGAATGGAAATGCTGAACGTCTGAATCCGCTCGGGCTCGGTGAATCCGGGATCGACGCGGCGAAGAGCCTGGAAACTGCGAATCATCAGTCCCGCGCTCACGAGCAGCACCAGCGCCAGCGTCATTTGCGCCACCACCAGCACGTGTTGAGACCGTTGGCGCTCGCGTGACAGGCTGGCGGTTCGAAAGGTGTTACCAAGGCCATTCGCTGAGTGCGATCGTGCACTCTTCAGGATCGGCATGAGCCCGAACAGGATCCCGGAGATGAGAGAAAGCGCCAGGCCGAAGCCGAGCGCCACAAGGTCTATCGAGATTTCCGACAGTCTGGGCAGGTTCGAGGGCCCGATTCCCACGAGCATGCGCAGGCCACCATAGGCAAAGGCCATTCCCAACACGCCGCCCATGACCGCGAGCATCAGACTCTCGAGCAGAAGCTGTCGCGCAACTCGCGTCCAGCTCGCGCCCAGGGCCGCGCGAATCGCAAACTCCTGCCGGCGTCCGTTCGCTCGTACCAGCAGCAGGTTTGCAACGTTGGCGCATGCCATCAACAGCACGATCCCGATCGCCGTCATCAATACCCAAAGCGTCGTGCCGATGTCTCCGACGACGTCCTCCTTGAGCGAACGCAGCGCGGGTTGATATCGTGCTTGAAACGCTGGATCGGTCTTTCCGTCGCCGACGAGCCAGATCCGGAGGATGCGGGCGGCATCGGCATTGGCCTGCGCGAGCGTGACACCGGGTTTCAGCCTGGCAATACCCACAAGCCGAAAAAACGGAATCGGCGCCGCGGGGTTGATCCGGAGCGGCAACACCATTTCGACGTCGCCGTCGAAGCGGAAGGCAGCCGGCATCACGCCGATGATCTGGTGAGGACGACCGTTGATGGTCAACGATCGTTCGAGAACAGTGCGGTCTCCACCGAACATCCGCCGCCACGCGCCGCTTGTGAGGATTACGGTGTCCGGCGTTCCGGGCATGTCATCGCTCTTTGAAAACCAACGCCCGATCTCTGGCTGTACGCCGAGTGTCGTCAACAGGCTGAGACTCGCCGTCAGCGTGCGCACTTCCTCGGGCTCGCCCTGGCCAGTGATGGTAGCCATGGCCGCAGGTGTCCAGACGCCGAGGTCCTGCAAGGTCTGACTGTGCTCTGCGTAGGTCAGGTAGACCCTGTCGGAGAAATAGGGCTGATCCTTGCCGCCGATCGAATGGACAATCCGGACAAGCGCGTCCGAATCGGCGTAGGGCAGCGGCTTGATGAGCACGCTGTTGACGACGCTGAAGATCGCTGCGGTGGCGCCGATGCCGAGCGCGAGCGTCACAACTGCGGCGGCGGCGAAACCCGGTTGCCTCCCAATCATGCGCGCCGTGTAGCGCATGTCCTGCCAGAGATCGCCGAACAGAAATCGAGTCGGCGCGCCTGGTGCGATAAGCAGCGGATCGTGTGTCTGCCGAAGCGATCGCATTTGGCCCGCCATCGTGTCCCGATCGAGCAACTCGTCGATCGTCACCCCCCGTGCATCGGTGACGCTCATCCCCCTGGCGAGCAGCTCCTCATAGCGTTGGTCGAGATGCTGAGACAGTTCTTCGACGATCTCCGCCTCGCGCGCCGAACTCAGCCCGAGCGAGGCAAGCCGCTCGCGCAGATGCTCGGTCCAGTCACCCTTCACATGGTCAGGCATGGTCGACCCCCGTGATGAGGCCCATCGCATGAACGAAGGCTTTCCACGTCTCGCGCTGGCGGGTGAGGACGCGGCGGCCCTCGGCGGTGAGGCCGTAGAACCGTCGCCGTCGCTCGCCGGGTTTCTCTACCCACCGCCCGTGCAGCCAGCCGCGTTCTTCCAGCCGGTACAGGAGCGGATAGAGAGACGCGACGTGGAACTTCAACTGTCCGTCCGACTGCGTCTCGATTAATTTGCTGATCTCATATCCATGGCGCGCGCGAGGTTCGACGATCGAGAGGATGATCAGCTCCGCCGAGCCCTTCTTCAGCTCGCGATCGAGCATGCGCGCGTCGATAGATGTCATAGCCACATATGTTATGGACATGGCTGTCGCCGGGCAAGCGCAATCGCGTTGGGGAGACTGTCGAAGAATGGGCTACGGTCTGCGTTTGATGCGGTGTTCCGTAATCTTGCGGCTCAACGTGTTTCGGTGCAGGCCGAGCGCGTCGGCCGCTTTCGACAGGTTGCCGTCGGACTCGGCGAGCACCTTCGAGATGAACCGGCGCTCGAACTCGCGGGTCGCTTCGGGCAGGCGAATGCCTTTCTCCACCATCTCGTCAATCAGCCGCTGAAGCTTTTCGTTCATGGGTCGCGTCTTTCGACGCGCTCAGGATGCCCCGAGCTCGCAGCTCTCACTACTCGAGCTCCAGGCTGCTCAGCAGCCGGAAAGCCTGGACGTACTTCTCACGCGTTTTTTCGATGACATCATCGGGCAGGGAGGGTACGGGTGGCTGCTTGTTCCAGCGGATCGATTCCAGATAATCGCGCACGAACTGTTTGTCGAAGCTCGGTTGCGGCCCCCCGGGCGAGTAGATGTCGCGCGGCCAGAAGCGCGACGAATCGGGCGTCAGCGCCTCGTCGATCAGGAAGATCTCGCCCTCTTTGGGGCCGTCGAGCACGCGGCCGAACTCGAATTTCGTGTCCGCCACGATGATGCCGCGGTGTTCGGCGTGAGCCGCGCCTCGCGAGTACAGACGCAGCGTCATGTTGCGCAGCTTTTCGATCGCGTCCCGTCCGACGATCCGCGCGGCTTCGTCCTCGCTGATGTTGACGTCGTGCCCGCTCGCCGCTTTGGTCGCCGGCGTGAAAATCGGTTCGGGCAACCTGTCCGACTCCCGCAGCCCCGCCGGCAGCTTTACGCCACAGACCGCTCCTGACTCGTGGTATTCCTTCCAGCCCGAGCCCGCGAGATAGCCGCGCGCGACGCACTCGATGGGGAACGGCTCGGTCTTCTGAACGAGCATCGAGCGCCCGCGCAGCACGTCGGCATATCTGCGCGCCGCAGGCGGGAAGTCGTCGACCCGGGTTGAACGCATGTGGTTCGACACGATGTCGCTGGTCTCGCCGAACCAGAATGCGGACAACTGGGTCAGGACTTTGCCCTTGTCGGGGACGCCCGATCCCAGTACGTAGTCGAACGCAGAAATGCGATCGGTCGCGACAATCAGCAGACAGCTCGGGTCTTCCGCAAACGAATAGATGTCCCGGACTTTGCCTTGATTGTGACGCGTGAGACCGTCGAGAGATGTTTCGAGAATGAGCGACGACGATGCCAATTGCGAGGCCCTCAGGGTTTTAGGAAAGGGCAGATTCTACCGAGGTCGCGACCGAGTGGCAAGCCCGGATGACACCACTACTAATGCGTTCTTGGCATTCACTGCAGCCCCCCTTATAGTAGACGCGCTGTTTACCGTACCCATGCGCAACCCGCTTCGTACGCTCATTGTCGTCATTCTGTCCGTTGGTCTGTTCGCCCTCTTCCTTCGAGGCGCGCATCTCGATGTCGTGTGGGCGGAAATCAGGCAGGCCGATCCGTGGCTGATTGCGCTGTCGTGCGGCATCACCGTCCTGACGATGGTGCTGCGCGCACTTCGGTGGCAGTACTTGCTGGCGCCCATCGGACATACACAGTTCGGCGCGGCGTTCCGGACCACGACGATCGGGTTCGCGGCAAGCGCGGTGCTGCCTGCCCGGGCCGGCGAGGTGATTCGTCCGTACCTTCTGGCGCGGCAGGAAGGGTTGAGTGCGACCGCGACGTTCGCGACGATCATCATCGAGAGAGTGCTCGACGCCGTCACCTGTGTCTGCCTGCTGGCATCCTTCGTCCTGTTGTTCGATCCGGGAATGGAGCGAGCCGACAGTCGTCTGTATTCTCTCCTCGAGCTCGGCGGCATGGTCGTGGGCGTCCTGGCGCTGGTCGTGCTCGGCGCGATGTTCGTGGCCGCGCGCGATCCGCAGGCGGCGGGACGGTGGGCCTACAAGCTCGAACACCTGCTTCCGGGGAAGGTCACGCACAAACTCGCGGGCGGGCTGTTGAAATTCGCCGAAGGGCTGGCGGTCGTGCGTACGCCACGGCGGCTTGCGCTGGCGCTTGCGCTGTCGCTCCCGCTCTGGTTGGTGATCGGCTGGGGCATCTGGGTGGCTATACGCGCGTTCGGCATCGACATGCCGTTTACAGGTTCGTTCCTGCTCATCGCGCTGCTGGTGGTGGGTGTCTCGGTGCCCACACCGGGCGGCGTGGGAGGGTTCGAAGCGGCGGTGCAGATCGGCCTGACATCGTTTTATGGCGTGCCGAACGATCGCGCCGTCGGTGCGGCGCTCGTCCTGCACGCCGTGTCGCTGTTGCCCACCGTCGTGCTTGGCTTCGTGTTTCTGATTCAGGCTGGTCTGGGCTTCGGCGGCATGCGCAAGCTTGCCCACGATGCAGCCGAACGCGACGTCACACCAGAAGGTCAGAGGATGATGCCCGAAGAGAAGAGCGTCTCGCCAGAGTTCGCAGACACGCGGCGAACGACGGCGGACGCGGGGCGATGGGGCCCCGCAAGCGAAGCGGCGGGGAGCGGGGCGAGGGGCCCCCGCCCCTCGACAAGTGCTCGGGGCGTCCCGAGCCGTGCCGAGGGACGCGACTAAACATGAAGTGTCCCTATTGCGCACACCTCGGCGACAAGGTCGTCGACTCTCGCGAGAGCCGCGAGGGCGAGGTGATTCGCCGTCGCCGCGAATGCCTCGGGTGCGGCAAACGGTTCACCAGCTACGAGCGGATCGACGAGATCCCCTATATGGTGGTGAAGAAGGATGGCACCCGCGAGCGTTTTGAGCGGCAGAAGCTCGTGGCGGGACTGCTGAAGGCGTGCGAGAAGCGCCCAGTGAGCGTCGCGTCGCTCGAAGCGGTTGCCGATCGAGTGGAAAGCACACTGCAGGAGCGCTCTGAGAAGGAAATCGGCACGAACGAAATCGGCGCGTTCGTGATGGAGGAGCTGAAGAAGCTCGACAAGGTCGCCTATGTGCGGTTTGCGTCGGTCTACCGGCATTTCCGCGACATCGGCGAGTTCATGACGGAACTCAAGGATCTGTTGAACGCGAAGGAATGAAGGGTCCGGCCCAGGCGCCGCGCCGTCCGCTGCGCGATAATCCGCGGCTCATTCTGGCCGGCATGGTTCTGCTGCTCGCCGCGCTGGTGGGCATCGTCGCGCTCGCAAACCGGTCGGCGGGGCTCTCGCCGGACTTCCTCACCGAATTCGTCCTGTACGGCCTGTGGGCGGCGGACCTCACGATTCTTCTCGGGCTCACGTTCGTGCTCGCGCGCAACGTGATCAAGCTCATCATCGAGCGCCGCCGCGCGCTGCCGTTTGCGCGCTTTCGCGGGAAGCTGGTGGCCGTGCTGCTCGGCATGACGCTCATCCCGGCCGTGCTCGTGCTTCTGGTCGGCAGCGAGCTGATTCGAAACAGCGTCGATCGCTGGTTCAACGCACCGGTCGAAGAGGTGCTGATGGCGGCCGATCTGATTGCGAGCGACTACTACCGCGATCGGCAGAATCGCGTGACGGCCGACGCCGAGCGGATGGCGGCCACGCTCTCGACCGCGGCCTTCGACGGCGCCGATGTGGGGGCAGTCCGCGACCGCATTCTGCCGGAGGTGATGCAGGGTCGCGTAAAGATGGTGGAGGTCTATCGCGTCGCGCCCCGCACACAGCCACCCGAAGCGACGGCGTACGTGGACGTGGCCGCGCCCGACATGCCGCGGGGTTACGCGCGCGCAGTGGCCGACCGAATGGCGTCGCGCGCCGCCGGCGGCGAAAGTGAGCCGCCGACGCCCGAGCAGTTGCCGGACGGCGGTGAATTGATTCGCGCCGCGGCGGCCGTTCATCGGTCCGGCTCCACGCATCCGGTCGCGATCGTGGTCGCCAGTGACGTGCTCGTCGGCAATCTCGCCGGCCGTGCGCGCCGCATCCAGGATGCCTACGAGGATTACAGCACGCTTCGCGTGCTCCGCCAGCCTTTGGCGGGTGTCTATCTCTCGTTCTTCCTCATGATGACGCTGATGATTCTCGTGGGTGCCACCTGGATGGGCTTGTATCTCGCCAAGCGAATCACCGAGCCCGTGCAGCGTCTCGCAACGGCCGCGAGGGAGATCGAGGCCGGGCATCTCGACTATCGGGTCGATCGCGAAACGGTGAGTGACGACGAGTTCGGATCGCTCGTCGAAGCGTTCAACAGCATGGCGACAGAAGTGGGGAAGAGCCGCAGGCGGCTCGAGCGGTCGACGGTGGATCTGGAGCGGAAGCACCTCGAAGTCGAAGGGCGCCGCCGCTATATCGAGACCATCCTCGAACGTATCGCCACGGGTGTCGTCTCGATCGACGCGGCCGGCCGCATCAGCACACTCAACAGCGCGGCGAAGCGGCTGCTCAGTCTCGGGCCGTCGGCGGTCGGGCAGCAGGCCGCTGACGTGTTCAAGCGCGAAGACCTTCAGCCGTTCGGCGCGCTCCTCCGCGCGGCGGGAACGGGGAAAGCCGAGCCGTCGGCCCAGGAGATTGCGTTGACGCGCGACGATCGCGAGCTGCAGCTCGCGGCGGTGGCCACGGTGCTGCGCGGCACCGAAGGGTCGGACGGCATGGTGCTGGTGGTCGACGACGTGACGCCGTTGATCCGTGCGCAGAAGGTGGCCGCGTGGCGCGAAGTCGCGCGGCGTCTGGCCCACGAGATCAAGAACCCGCTGACGCCCATTCAGCTGTGCGCCGAGCGCATCCGCCGGCATTTCAGCACCGCGGCGGAGCCAACGCAGGCGCTCGTCGAGGAGTGCACGTCGACGATTGTGGGCGAGGTCGATTCGCTGAAGGCCCTCGTTGACGAGTTCTCGCAGTTCGCGCGCATGCCCGCGCCGCGCGCCCTGCCGACCGACCTGCACGCGCTGCTGAATGAGGCGCTCGTCCTGTATTCGGGACTGCTCGGCGAGGTGCACTTCGAGCGCCGTTTTGCCGAGACACTGCCGAAGGTGCGGGTGGACGTGGAGCAGATCCGCCGCGTCGTGCTCAATCTGGTCGATAACGCGATTGAGGCGATGAATCGATCGGGCGTCATCACGCTCGAAACGCAGCACGACCCGAGTGCGTCGATGGTGCGGCTGCTGGTCGCCGACGATGGTCCTGGCATTCCCGCGGCCGAGCGGGAGAAGCTGTTCATGCCGTATTATTCGACCAAGCGGCGCGGCAGCGGCTTGGGCCTGGCGATCGTGCGGCGCATCGTGGCCGAACATGGCGGCACGATCGAGGTCGGCGACAACGAGCCGCGCGGTACCAAATTCACAATCGAGCTTCCTTGTTGAGGTGATGAATAAAGCCTCCGTACTCATAGTCGACGACGAGCCGGGCGTGCGCAGCGCGCTCAGTGGCGTGCTGCGCGACGAAGGCTACGACGTCGACTCGGTCGACAGCGGCGAACAGTGTGTCGATCGCCTCGTGCGGGACGTCTTCGACGTCGTGGTGCTCGACGTGTGGCTGCCCGGCATCGACGGGCTGGCGACGCTCGGCCGGCTTCGGCAGATGAAAATCGATTCGCAGGTCGTGATGATTTCGGGCCACGGCAACATCGAGTCGGCCGTGAAGGCTATCAAGATGGGGGCGTTCGACTTCGTCGAAAAGCCGCTCTCGCTCGAGAAGACGGTGCTGGTCGTTCGCAACGCACTGCGGCAGCGGCACCTCGAGGCCGAGAACCGCGCGCTGCGGGCGCGAGCCGATCGTGCCGGAAAGATGGTGGGTGAGAGCTACATCATCCGGGAACTGCGCGAGCAGGTCGCCATGGCGGCGCCGACCAACGGCCGCGTGCTGATCTTCGGTGAGAACGGCACGGGCAAGGAGCTGGTCGCACGGACCGTGCACGCCCTGAGCCGTCGGCGCAATCAGCCGTTTGTCGAGGTGAACTGCGCGGCGATTCCCGAGGAGCTCATCGAAAGCGAGCTCTTCGGCCATGTGAAGGGCGCCTTTACCGGCGCGGTGGCGGACCGCAAGGGGAAATTCGAGGCGGCGCACAACGGGACGATTTTTCTCGACGAAATCGGTGACATGAGCCTGAAGACACAGGCCAAAGTGCTGCGGGTGCTTCAGGAGCAGGTGACCGAGCCGGTTGGCAGCACGTCGCGCATGCAGGTCGATGTGCGCGTCCTGGCTGCCACCAACAAGGATCTGCTGGCCGAGATCCGCGGGGGGCGGTTCCGCGAAGATCTCTATTTCCGGCTCAACGTCATCCCGATCTTCGTTCCGCCCCTGCGCGAGCGCTCCGAGGACATTCCCTTGCTCGTCGAACATTTCATCGCGGACTTCGCGCTGGAGTACGGGCGCAGCGCGAAAACGCTGACGCGGGGCGCCATGGCACGGCTGCAGACCTATCGGTGGCCGGGCAATGTGCGCGAGCTTCGCAACGTGATCGAGCGGGTGGTGATTATGGCGCCCAGCGACGAGATCAGCGAACGCGACCTGGCGTTTCTGGCGAGCGACGCGCTCGCGGACAAGCTGACCGACGACGGCTCGGAGCCCTCGATTCCGCTCTACACCGCGCGCGATCAGTTCGAGCGCGAATACATTCTGAGAGAGCTCGCCCATCAGCAGGGCAACATTTCACGCACGGCCGAAGTGCTGGGCGTCGAGCGGAGCAACCTCTATAGAAAGATGCGGGCGTTCGGGATTGTCCCGAGACGCGTCGAAGCCGCCGAGGATAGCGAAGAAGAAGCGGTGTAAGTCGCGAGGCGCAAATCGACTTGCGCCTTACGACTTCCGACTTGCGCCTTACGACTGCTCCAACCGCCTCTCCAACACCCGGTCGAGATCTTCTGCCCTCAACTTCAGTCGTCGGGCGGGATCCGCGGGGAGCGCATCGGCGGGGACCAGGCCGATGATTTCGCTTTCAAGGACTCTCACACCATCAACGGCCGCTTCGCGGGCGATCGCGTCGAAGACGGTTGTCATCGACGTCTCCTGGTAGTTGGTCAGATTCATCGATACCTGCACGATGCGGAGATGCTCGAGCGGCACACCCATGGCTTTGACGAAGTTCAACCCGCCGCCGCTCGCGCGGATGGCCCTGGCAATGCGCTTGGCCACGCTCAGCCGGTTGCTGGCCAGATTGACGTTGTAGGCAATCAAGATCGGCCGCGCACCAATCGCCGTGGCACCCGCGCTGGGATGTGGCTGAGCCGGCCCGAAATCGGGTTGCCACTCCGGCCTCCGCATGCGGTGGGCGAGGCCATTGAGACCCCCCCGCCGCACGTCGGCGAGATTCCGCCGGTCGTCTGACGCCGCGGCCTCTTCGTACAGAAATACCGGCAACCCGAATCGGTCGGACACGGTCTTGCCGACCTCCTTTGCGAGCGTCACGCACTCGTCCATCGACACGCCGGGCAAGGGCACGAACGGCACGACGTCGACAGCGCCGATGCGCGGATGCACGCCCTCGTGCGCGCGAAGATCGATCGACGAGATGGCGGCCGCGAACAGGCGGACTGCCGCGTCGCGCACGGCCGCCGGCTCGCCGGCAAATGTGTAAACGGTCCGGTTGTGCGAAGGGTCGGATGATTGATCGAGGATCTGGATTCCGGGCCCGGCGATTCGCGTCGGCAATCGCAGCGATGCGATCGGCGCGACGGCCCTCGCTGACGTTGGGTACACACTCAATCAGTGGCACGAAGCCCTTGTATCACACGCCATTCTGCCGCATAATCGCCGCGACGGATCAGCGATGCCGCTTCGCAGATTCGCCGATTGGCAGATTGTGAGATTGACATGAGCTCTTCAATCTTCGAATCCGCGAATCTTCCAATCTGACCATTTCAGCGTCAGAACGTATGTCCGATCCGCTCCGCACGAACCTGAATGTCAGACCGGCTCCGATCGATAGCGACGCCGAACGCGACGCCAAGATCGAGAGCTTGCTCATTGGCGGCCTCGATCATTACTTCGCCGCCGACTACGCGCAAGCCATCGATGTCTGGACGCGTGCGCTGTTCCTCGATCGCAACCACACGCGCGCGCGTGCGTACATCGAGCGCGCGCGAAGCGCGATGGCTGAAGAGCAGCGCGAGTCGGAAGAACTGCTGCACAACGGCATCGCGGCGTTCGAACGCGGAGAGATCGAGGCGGCCCGGCAGATGTTGAATGCCGCGGTGAAGCGCGGGGGGGCGCACGAGGTGGCCCTGGCGTTTCTGACGCGCATCGATCGCATCAATGCGGCGACGCCCGACGCGCCGGCGACCGCGATGGCCCCCTTGCGGCTGCCGTTCCGCCCGCGCACGCACACGGCTGCGCGTGTCCGTTCGCGCTGGCCGGGCGCCGTACTGACGATCATGCTGATTGCGACGGCTGGTGTGGCCGTCCGATGGTGGGATCAACTGCGGGCCGTGATGCCGGACCTGAGCACCGGAGCGGAGGATGGTCTTGCGGCGGCCAAAGTCATTCAGGAACCGCTGGTCGTTCCCCGCAGCTCCGAGGCGGCCCTCGATCGGGCGCGATCGCTGTTTGCGTCCGGACGACTCTACGATGCGCTGCGCGCGATTGATCTGGTCCGGCCGACCGATCCCCTCCGCGCTGAGGCAGACAAGCTGAAGGCGGCAGTTCAGCGCGATTTGCTCGCGTATCAAACGGCGCCGGGTGGAGTGGCGCGGACAGACCGATGAGCCTCACCAGATGAAATGTCCTAAGTGTGGGTACCTCGGATTTGAAACCGGCGATCGGTGCCGGAATTGCGGGTACGATTTTTCTCTCACGCCCTCCTTCGCGCCGTCCATGCATGACGGTTTTCCGGGCAGCGCTCCTGCTGTCGATGTCACGCTCGAGCCAGGTCCCGAAGGCAACCGGCCGTCACTCGATCTCGATCGCATTCTGGGCGCGCGCGAGAGTGACGTGACTGCCGACCTGCCGCTGTTCCCCCCGCCCCAACTCGACAACGAAGAGCGGGCTCAGCCGGCGCGGCGGACGCGCCCGTTCGGCGCGGCAGATGACGCCCCCCTGATTACGGCTCCGGCACGGCCACGCGCGCCGCTTGGCGTCAGGAGAGCCACCGCCGAAATCCCGCGGGCGCGTCCCCGCACGTCGAGACCAGTCGCGCTGCACGAAGAGCCGCTGTTCGAAACACCTCCGGTCGCGGTCATCGGCCAGGCGTTCGACCTGCACAAGGCCGTGATCGCGGGCCGGCACATGCCTGCCACCGCGTTGAGCCGCATCATGGCAGGGCTCATCGACGTGTCGCTCGTCTTCGCGATCGACGCGGTGGTCGTGTATTTCACGCTCCGCCTGCTCGGCCTGACGACGGCGGAGGTGTTCGAGCTGCCGCTGCTTCCGATCGCCGCGTTCTTCCTGCTGCTGAATGGCGGCTATTTCGTCGCGTTCACGACGGTCGGCGGTCAGTCGATCGGCAAAATGGCGTTCGGCATCAAGGTCGTCGGCCAGGAAGACAGCCCGGTTCCAGTCGGGCAGGCCATGCTCCGCACGATCGCGTACGTCGCGTCGGCGCTGCCGTTTGGTGCCGGCTTCGTGTCTGGCATCATCAGCGCCGATCGCCTCGCGCTGCACGACCGACTCGCGCACACGCGGGTGGTCCGTCCGTCGTAGTGATTACGCGCGTCGCGGTTTTCATCTGCAGTTTTGGGTACATCGGGTTTTTTCCCTTTGCGCCCGGCACCGTCGGCTCGGCGGCGGGCGTGCTGGTGCACGTGGCGTCGCGTCCGTTGGCCACTCCGCTCTTCGACCTGCTGCTCATTGCCGGGCTGTTTGCCGCCGGCGTCCTCTTTACGCGGCCCTGCGAAGAGTATCTGCGGTGCGTGGATCCCGGACCGATCGTGATCGATGAAGTGATGGGGATGCTCATCACCGTCTTTATGATTCCCGTGGGCTGGGGAGGACTGTTGCTCGGATTTCTGCTGTTTCGCGCGCTCGACATCGCCAAGCCGTTTCCTGCCCGTCAGTTTGAACGGCTCCACGGCGGTCTCGGAGTGATGGCCGACGATGCGATGGCTGCGGTCTATGCCAACCTGCTGCTTCGCGGCGCGTACTATCTCGCGCCTGGATGGCTCGGATGAGCCACGAGCGGCGAGGCACCCCGCGAGAAGAAAGGGAGCCGCGAGCGGCGTGGGGCGCCGGGGCCCCACAAGCGAGCGGCGAGGAGCGGGGCGAGGGGTCCCCGCGACAAACCATGAGGGCAGAGGTGGTGGCCGTCGGCAGCGAGATGCTGACGCCGACACACGTCGACACCAACTCGCTGTACATCACCGAACGGCTCAACGAGCTCGGAATCGGCCTTCAGGGTAAGTGCGTGGCCGGAGACGATCGTGCTGTGCTGAAGGCCGTCGTGGCTGATGCGCTGCGGCGAAGCGACCTGTTGATCCTGACCGGGGGCCTCGGGCCGACCGATGACGACCTGACGCGAGACGTCGTGGCCGATCTCATCGGCCAGCCGCTCGAGTATCACCACGAGATTTTCGAGCTCATCGACAAGCGCTTCACGGCGCGCGGATTGCGGACGCCGGAGATCAATCGCCGGCAGGCGATGGTGCCGCGCGGCGCGACGGTGCTGCCCAATAACAACGGCACGGCGCCGGGCCTGTGGATTGAGCACGGCGAGAAGCTGATCGTGCTGCTGCCAGGACCGCCGCGCGAGCTGAAACCGATCCTCGAAACCGTGATTCAGGAGCGATTGCGCGCCCGGATCGGCACTTCATGCCTGTTCCGGCGTGTGTTGCGCATTACCGGGCAGAGCGAGTCATCCGTCGAGGAGAAGATGCAACCGCTCTATAAAGAGTGGCTCGCATCGCCCACCAAGATCGACTGCACAATTCTTGCCTCGCTTGGACAGATCGAACTGCATCTCACGGCCAATGCGCCGACCGCGGAGGAAGCGGGCCGCGCGCTCGGCGCGGCGGTGATTCAAACACAAGACAGGCTGGGACGCGACCTCTTCAGCGTGAATGGCGAAACGATGCAGCAGGTGGTAGGGGAGCTGTGCAGGACGCGCGGATTCAGAATTGCGGCCGCCGAGTCGTGCACGGGCGGTCTCGTCATGGCGAGGCTCACCGAAGTCCCCGGAAGCTCTGACTACGTCGATCGCGGCGTGGTCGTCTACAGCAATCAGTCGAAGACCGACCTGCTGGGCGTCCCGGCGGCCCTCATTCAGGAGCACGGGGCGGTGAGCGAAGCGGTTGCCGAAGCGATGGCGAGCGGCATGGTGCGGATCGCCGGCGCCGATCTCGCGGTCGGTGTCACGGGAGTGGCCGGTCCCGGCGGCGGCACGCCGGAGAAACCTGTCGGCACGGTTGCCGTCGCGGCGGCCTGGATGCGGGAGGGCGAGATCCAGACACGCGTGCGCACGTACCGGTTTGTCGGGGGCCGCGAGATGGTGAGGTTTCAGGCGTCCCAGGCCGCGCTCGACATGGTGCGGCGGTGGATGACGGAGTGACGCCCGTCAAGGCAGATGGCAGATGGATGATGGCAGAAGGCAGAAGACACTCTCTGGCATCATCCATCTGCTCTCTGCCATGACAGGCTAGCCGGGTGCCTGAGCGGTTGTTCATCGGGGTCGATCTCGACCAGAACACTCGTCGGCCGCCTGCACACGGCTTCCCACGTACGCGTGCCGTTGGCGCCGAGCACGAACGGGAACGATCGGGGACAGGCCCCGCCGCGCTGCGTCAACACAAGGGCCGTTGGCGGCGAATCGTGAAGAGTTGGTCCCGCGCCATGGGATGAGTTGACCATCTTGTCTAAGCGGTTATTCGTTGCCGTAGATATCGACGAGCACACGCGGGAGCAGATCGCGAAGATTTCGACGGCCGTGCGCGCGGCGATGGGTCAGCGCGTTCGAGCCTCGTGGGTGCATCCCGATCGCATGCACCTCACGCTGTGCTTTTTCGGGACGGCCGATGCGGCACTCGAGCGTCGTCTCAGCGAGGCGCTCGCTCAGCCTGTCCAAGAACACTCATTCGATCTGTCGTTCGAGGGGTTGGGATTCTTCCCCGAACGAGGCGCCCCTCGGGTGCTCTGGCTCGCCGCTCGTGGCGGCCTGCGCGAGCTGCGTCGCATTCAGCAAGCGCTTCAGGACAGGCTCGCCTTACCTGCCGAACGGGAGGTCTTCAGCCCTCACCTGACGCTTGCCCGGCTCAAAGAGCGGGTTTCGCGCGCCAGACTCGCGAAAACACCCGAATTTGGGGCATCGGCGGGCCCCAGCCGAATCGATCGTGTAACCTTGTACGAAAGCCGCCTCACGCCCAACGGACCGACGTATGTCCGAATAGCGGAGGCGCCCCTGCTACCGTGACCATGAGCACCTTTCTCGTCCTGGGTGTCGGCTATCTGTTGGGCTCGATTCCCTTCGCCTATCTGCTCGCTCGACGCCATCGCGGCATCGATCTGCGCCTGGCCGGAAGCGGCAACGTCGGCGCCGCCAACCTGCTGCGGACGACCACGAAGAAGATCGGCGTCAGCGCGATGGCGCTCGATCTCAGCAAAGGGATTGCGAGCGTGCTCGTCGCACGGCAGATCGACCCCGGCGCCACAGGGCCCGCGGTCGCGGGCATCGCGGCCGTGCTCGGACATATCTATCCCGTGTGGCTCGGATTCCGGGGCGGCAAGGGCGTCGCCACCACGTGCGGCGTGTTTTCAATTCTCGCGCCTCAGGCCACGGCGATTGCCACGCTGGTCTTTCTACTGCTCGTCTGGTGGACGCGGTACATCTCGCTCGGATCGGTAGCCGGATCGGTGATTCTCGCGCCGCTGGCCTATGCGTACGGTGCGCCAGAAGTGACCGTCATCGCGGCGGTCATCGTCGCGGCGATCGTGATCCACCGACATCGAACGAATCTGAAACGTGTAGCCGCCGGCATCGAACGGCGGCTCGGACAGAGTGCAGAGCCTCGTTCGGCGCGGGACTGACGATGTCAAAAATTGCGGTTCTGGGAACTGGAAGCTGGGGCACGGCGCTCGCCTTTCATCTGGCCACGGCCGGCCACGAAGTGCGGTTGTGGGGACGAAACGCCGAGCTCATCGGCGAAATGAACGCGCGGCGCGCCAACGCCGTGTACCTGCCCGATATCGTGCTGCCGGCGGGTGTTGCGCCGACGGCATCGCTCGAAGTGGCGCTGCACCGGGCCGACATCGTCGTCGCCGCCCTGCCGTCGCATGGGACGCGGGCAGTTATCCGTGCGGCGGCGCCGTTGGTGCCTCGCCAGGCCGTCATCGTGAGCGCGACGAAAGGGATCGAACAGGACACACTGCTGCGCGTGTCGGAAGTGCTCGTGCAGGAAGTGCGAGGCGGGCGGCCTGTCGTCGTGCTGTCCGGACCCAGCTTCGCGATCGAAGTGGCGCGCGGCCTGCCGACAGCGGTCTCGGTTGCCTGCGTCGATCCGGTTCTCGCCGAGGACGTGCAGCGCGAGTTCCGTGCGGCGTACTTCAGGTTGTATGCGAGCACCGACGTCATCGGCGTGGAGATTGGCGGCGCGCTGAAGAACATCATTGCGATCGCGGCTGGTGTCGTCGAGGGGCTCGGGCTCGGACAAAACGCGCTTGCCGCCCTGATTACCCGCGGTCTGGCCGAGATCACGCGTCTCGCGTGTGCCGTCGGCGGCCGGCGCGAGACGCTTGCGGGCTTGAGCGGCCTCGGCGACCTGGTGCTCACGTGTACGGGCTCGCTGAGCCGCAATCGGCACGTGGGTGTCGAGCTGGCGCATGGGCGGCCGATTTCCGAAGTCGTCGCAGGGATGAAGATGGTGGCCGAAGGCGTGAAAACGACCGGCGCGGCGCTTGCGCTCGGACGCAAGCACGGTGTCGAGCTGCCGATCGCGACGCAGATGGCCGAAGTACTGGCGGGGCGTCGCAGCGCCGCTGTGGCCGTCGAAGAGTTGATGCTCCGCCCGCAGAAAACCGAGCAGGAATCCCGCTGACCGACCGGGGCCTGGGCCCCCGCGACAAAGAAAGAACGAACCAGAATGGGTTTTTTCGACCGTATCAGGGAGGGGCTTTCCAAGACCACTCAGCAGATCGTCGAGCGGTTCGACGAGCTGGTGACGCAGACCGAGGCGCCCGAACGCAAGGGACGGCCGATCGATGTAGACACGATCGAGGCGCTCGAAGAGTTGCTCATCATGGCCGACGTCGGTGTCGCCGCCACCGACCGAATCATTGCCGCCGTACGGGAGCAGACCGCCACTGGCAAGAGCCTGCGAGACGCGGTGAAGGACGAAATCCGCGCGATTTTCGCGGCCGTGCCGGGCATTGCCGCCAACGGCTACGTGCCGCATGTCGTGCTCATCGTGGGCGTCAACGGGACCGGCAAGACCACCACCGTCGGAAAGCTCGCCCAACTATTGAAGGCATCGGGGAAGAAGCCACTCGTCGTGGCCGCCGACACATTTCGGGCGGCTGCGGTGGAGCAACTGGAAGTGTGGGCCGGACGTGCCGGTGTCGACCTGATTCGCGCGCGCGAAGGCGCCGACCCTGCGGCGGTCGTGTTCGATGGCATTGCATCGGCCAAGGCGAAAGGACGCGATCCGATTCTGGTCGATACAGCCGGGCGTCTTCACACCAAGGTGAACCTGATGAACGAGCTCGACAAGATCCGCCGAGTCGCGGCGCGCGAGGTGGCCGGGGCCCCGCATGAAGTCCTGCTCGTCCTCGACGCGACGGTGGGTCAGAACGGCCTGAGCCAGGCGCGCGAATTCATGAACGTTGCGGGTGTGAACGGCGTGGTGCTGGCCAAGCTCGATGGCACGGCCAAGGGCGGCATCGCCGTCGCGATCGCCGAGGAGCTGAAGCTGCCGATTCGCTACGTCGGCGTCGGTGAATCCATCGACGACCTGGTTCCGTTCGACGTGGACGAGTACGTCGATGCGCTGTTTGAAACGAAATGGTGATGGAGTGCGGCGTGTCAGGGCAGAGGGATGTTCTGCCCTCATCCATCTGCCATGACAGATCACTTCACATCGTGCCATGACACCGCTGGGTTCGATGCTCTCCGACATCGATTACATGAACCGCGCACTCGATCTCGCCGAACGGGGTCGAGGGACGACCAGCCCCAACCCGATGGTTGGCGCGGTGGTCGTGCGCGATGACGGGACGATCGTGGGGCAGGGATACCACGAGCAGGCCGGCGGTCCGCACGCAGAGGTGCGCGCGCTCGACGAAGCCGCAGGACTCGCTCAGGGTGCATCGCTCTATTGCACGCTCGAGCCGTGCGCCCATGTCGGACGGACGGGACCGTGCGTCGAGCGGGTTGCGGCGGCGGGTATCACACGTGTCGTCGCCGCCACCCTCGACGCCGATCCACGCGTCAGTGGACGAGGCTTCGACTATCTGCGCCAACACGATATCGATGTGTCCGTCGGAACGGGGCGGGATCGGGCGCTGAGACTGAATCGCGCCTATTTCACGCTCAAGACGAAGCATCGGCCGTTTGTCATCATCAAGGCCGCGACCAGCCTCGACAACAAGGTCGCCGCGCGAGTTGGTCAGCGGACGCAGATCAGCTCGGACGAATCGCTGCGGCATGCGCATGGAGTGCGAGCCGAGGTCGATGCGATCGGGGTGGGATCGGAGACTGTGCTGGTCGACGATCCGATGCTGACCGTGCGCGAAATACACCGGCGCCGTCCACTGACGCGCGTGTTATTCGATCGCCGGCTGCGGGTTGGACCGGGGGCCCGGGTGTTCTCGACGCTGGAAGCGGGACCGGTCATAATCATGACCACGCCAGAGAGCATTGCGAGCCATCCGGCGCGCGCGCGCGAGCTGGAACGCCGCGGTGCCGAGTTGTTGCCGATACGCAGTGGGGCACTGTCCGATGCGTTCGCGAAACTGGGCGAGCGGCAGATGATGTCTCTACTGCTGGAAGGTGGTGTCACCCTCCAGGCCGCCGCGTGGACGGCGGGCCTCGTCGATGCGGTGCATTTGTACGTGGCGCCGGTGACGATCGGCAGCGGAGGCGTCTCGTGGATCGGGGTCGATCGCGTGCCGGTCGAATCGCTTGCGGATCGGCGTACCATCGCGTTGGGCCCTGACGTCTTCCTGGAAGGTTATGTTCACGGGATTGATTGAAGCAGTCGGAGAAGTCGCCGCGGTCGCGTCCATCGACGCCGGCTTCAGCCTGCGCATCGATACCGCACTGGCGGGCGATCTTCGCCTCGGCGAAAGCGTCTCCGTGAACGGCGTGTGCCTGACCGTCGTCGAAACCACTCCGGGAGCGTTTTTGGCGGAGATCGGACCGGAGACCGCGAAGGTGACGAGCCTGGGAGACCTCAAGACCGGCTCGCTCGTCAACCTGGAACGCGCCATGGCTGCAAACGGGCGGTTCGGCGGGCACATGGTGCTCGGACATGTCGACGCAGCCGGCCCGATCCAGGCGATACGTCCCGAAGCGGAGTTTTCCTGGGTCACAGTCGGGTATCCGACCGGGCTTGCGCCGTATCTCATTCATCGAGGGTCGGTCGCCGTAGACGGCATCAGTCTGACGATTGCGAAGCTCGATGCGGCGTCGTTCGACGTTCAGATCGTGCCGTTCACCTGGTCGCACACGAACCTGCGTCAGCGGCGCGCTGGCGATCGCGTCAACCTCGAGTGCGATATGGTAGGCAAATACGTCGTTCGCGCTCTCGAAGTACGTAGTGTCCGGCTTTAGCCGGACGTGGGAAACAGGCGTTAGCCGGACCTGGGGGAACTGATGACCGCAGCATTGAAAATCGCCAAAGGCCGCCGGAAGAAGACGGGCCCGTTCGCGCGCATCGAAGACGCCATCGAGGCGTTTCGCGCTGGCGAGATCATCATCGTCTGCGACGACGAAGATCGCGAGAACGAAGGCGATCTCACTCTCGCCGCCGACAAGGTGACACCCAAAGCCATCAACTTCATGGCGAAGTTCGGCCGGGGCCTCATCTGCATGCCGATGACGGGCGAGCGGCTCGACGAGCTCGAGATTCCGCTGATGGTGAACCAGAACACAGCCCGGCTCGGCACGGCGTTCTGCGTCACCATCGAGGCGAAGCATTCGACGAGCACGGGCATCTCGGCCACCGATCGCTACAACACCGTGCTTGCGGCAATCGATCCGCGGACCAAGCCGTCCGATCTCGCCCGGCCCGGTCACATGTTTCCTCTGCGTGCGCAGCCGGGCGGTGTGCTCGTACGCGCGGGACAGACCGAGGCCGCCGTCGACCTGGCCCGCATCGCCGGCCTGTATCCGGCCGGCGTCATCTGCGAAATCATGAACGACGACGGGTCGATGGCGCGTGTGCCCGAGCTGACGAAGTTCGCGAAGCGGCACGGCCTGCTGATGATTACCATCGCGGACCTGATCAAGTACCGCATGCACAACGAGTCGATGGTGAAGGAAGTGGCAAAAGCGAAGCTTCCTACCGAGTTCGGCGAGTTCGAAGTGCATGCGTTCGAGAATCAGCTCGACAAGCAGACACACATCGCGCTCGTCTACGGCGAGGTGGGCACCGGCGCCGACATCATCGTCCGCGTGCACTCGCAGTGTCTGACAGGCGATGTGCTGCACTCACTGCGCTGCGATTGCGGCGGGCAGCTGGATACGGCGCTGCAGCGGATCGCCGACGAGGGGCGCGGCGTGCTGCTGTATCTCAACCAGGAGGGGCGCGGGATCGGCCTCGCCAACAAGATTCGCGCCTATGAGCTGCAGGATCAGGGCCTCGACACCGTCGAGGCCAACGAAAAGCTGGGCTTCAAGGCAGACCAGCGCGACTATGGCATCGGCGTACAGATTCTCCGGGAACTGGGCGTGCGTTCGATGCGGCTACTGAGCAATAATCCCCGGAAACTCGTCGGCATCGAAGGCTACGGATTGAGCATCTCGGAATGGATCCCGCTGGAGATTCCAGCATCCGAATCGACGCGGCGGTATCTGAAAACAAAGAAAGACAAACTCGGACACAAGCTGTCTTCGGTGTAAGTAGAAAGTAAAAAGTAGAAAGTACAAAGTAGGAGCCGCCCATGATGAAGCGTGTCCTCGGTCTCGCTCTGGTCGTTGCCGGGTTCGCGGTGGTATCTGCACAGGAGGCGCCGCAGGCGCCTGCTCGAGGAGGGCGGGGTGCCGGGCCCGAAGAGCAGATGGTGCTCTCGCCGAAGGTGAAGAAGTTGAACGAGTACGTTGCTCCGCACAAGCCGCATACGAAGCTGGCTGATGTGCTGGCGAAGCACAAGGGACAGACCGACTGGGTTGAGCCGATCGTCGACGACGACAACCTCCACGCCGATTACATCTCCATGGGGCCCGGCAAGTCGACTCCGCGCAGGATGAATGCTGATACCCGTGAGTGGTGGGTGATTCAGGACGGGCAGATTCGCTTCACGATCGACGGGCAGCAGCCATTTGTGGCGTCAAAGGGGTACCTGGTTCAGGTGCCGTATCGCAACATGTACACGATGGAAACGGTCGGCGATCAGCCGTCGCTTCGTTTCGAAGTGAACATCGCGAAGGCCCGCAGGATGTATCCGATCGACGCCAAGCCGGTGCCGATGCCCGGCTTCGATTTCGTCCGCGCGCGTGTGGCGGGCAAGGGCAAGTACGAGGAGGGGAACAAGCCCTGGGTGGATTTCAACGCCGTGGCGGCCGGCACCGACAAGACGCGGCGCTTCGTCCACGACGATCGCGCCGTGGCGAACATCATCATCGGTCCCGGCATTCCACCGCCGGCGCTGCACAGAAAAGGGCATTTCCATCCCGAGAGCGCGGAGTTCTGGTTCATTCTCCTGAACAAGATTCGTTACAACATCGAAGGGATGCCGGTCTTCGAGGCCTCGCAGGGCGATATCGTCTACGTTCCGAAGATGCGGTTCCATCTGGCGAGTTTCGGCGGCGACGGGCCGTCCTGCCGGCTCGCGATGAACGGGTTCGTGGATTTGTCCCACTCGTTCGATGCCGACGAGGCCCCTTGAGACCTTTGCCGCTGGGCCTCGGACCCGGGCGCGCCAGACGCCCGAGTCCGAGGCCCGCGGCCATCTTTCGTTGACAGCTTCTGGCCCCCTCAACTACGATAAGAGATTGCGCTAGAGCACCTTAGCGCGGTTCTTATCCATGTTCGAATCGCTCAGCAACCGCCTTCAAGACGTCTTCAAGTCCCTGCGGGGCGAGACTCGACTGACGCCCGAAAACGTCGAGGCGGCGTTGCGCGAGATCCGGCTCGCGCTGCTCGAAGCCGACGTCAATTTCAAGGTCGTCAAGGCATTCGTCGATCGTGTACGCGATCGAGCGCTGGGACAGGACGTGCTGCGCAGCCTGTCGCCCTCGCAGCAGGTCGTCAAGATCGTGCGCGACGAGATGGTCGCGCTTTTCGGGGATACCGAAGGCGGACTGAAGCCGACCAACGCGCGGCCGCGCGTCATCGTGCTTCTGGGGCTGCAGGGCGCCGGCAAGACGACGACCGCGGGGAAGCTGGCGAAGTGGCTGACGCGGCAGGGCAAACACGCGCTGCTGGTCTCGACCGACGTCAAGCGGCCGGCGGCGATTCAACAGTTGAACCTCGTCGCCGAGAAAGCCGGGCTCGGCGTGCGGGTGCACGATCCGGCGGGGCAGACCGATCCCGTCGCGCGCGCCAAGGGTGCCGTGACCGAAGCAACGAACCTGGGCTATGACGTCGTCATCGTCGACTCCGCAGGACGGCTGCACATCGACGACGATCTGATGACCGAGCTCGAGGCGATTCGCGACACGACGCACGCGTCGGATCTGCTCTACGTTGCCGACGCGATGACGGGGCAGGACGCCATCAAGAGCGCGGGCGAATTCAACCGCCGCCTCGGCGTCACCGGCGTCATCCTGAGCAAGCTCGACGGTGACGCGCGTGGCGGCGCCGCGCTGTCGGTGGTGGCCGTCGTCGGCGTGCCGATTGCGTTCGTCGGCAGCGGTGAGCGTCTGGAAGATCTCGAGCAGTTCTACCCCGATCGTCTGGTCTCGCGTCTGCTCGGGATGGGCGACGTGCTCTCGCTCATCGAGCGCGCGGAACAGGCGATCGACATCGAGGAAGCGCAGAAGCTCGAAGCGAAGGTCAGGAACGACGAGTTCACGCTTGAAGATTTCAGGGAGCAGCTGCAAACCATCAAGAAGATGGGCCCGCTCGATCAGATCATGGGGATGATTCCCGGGATGGGCAACATCAAGCAGCTTGCCCAGCAGAAGCCCGACGACAAGCAGATCGGGCGTATCGAGGCGATGATCAACTCGATGACGCCGCACGAACGCCGCCGCAGCGACGTCATCAACGGGAGCCGCCGAAAGCGTATCGCGCGCGGCAGCGGCACGTCGGTGGAAGAAGTGAACAAGCTGCTGAAGCAGTTCGTGCAGATGCGCAAGATGCTGAAGGTGATGGGCGGCATGGCGAGCGGGAAAATGGACCGGAAAGCTCGCGCGAGGTTGGGCTCGCTCATGGGAAGACGGTAGGAGTTCAGGTAGAGGAGCAGAAGAATGTTAGCGATTCGCATGAGAAAAATGGGCTCCAAGAAGCGGCCGTTCTACCGCGTGGTCGTGACCGACTCGCGGACGGCACGTGACAGCAGCTTCGTGGAAATCGTCGGACACTACAACCCGCGGCTGAAGCCTGCGAAGGTCGTGATCGAGCGTGAACGGATCGACCACTGGGTCGGCAAGGGCGCACAGCTCTCCGACACGGTGCGCACGCTTCTGAAGCGGCACGTCAGTGCACCCGCCTCCGCCGCTGAAGCGGCTACGGCGGGCAAGCCCGCAGGCGCCGCGGCGGACACGACAGCGGGCAAAACGGCGTGACGGCTGTCCGCGACGTCATCGAGACGGTCGCGAAGGCCCTGGCCGATTCACCGCAGCGGGTCGCGGTGACGGAAACAGAGCACCGCGGCACGACGCTGGTGGAAGTCACCGTGGCGCCACCCGATGTAGGGAAGCTGATTGGGCGCCAGGGACGAACGATTCAGGCCATGCGCACAATCGCGTCCATTGCGGGCGAGCGACTGGGTAAGCGCGTGACGCTCGAGGTGAGGGATTAGGGACGGCCAGGAGCCCGAAGCCTGCAGCCAATGACTGACTGGGACGATATGGCAGTCGTGGGCCGCATCGCGCGCGCTCATGGGAATCGCGGCCAGGTCATCGTCGATCCGGCAACCGATTTTCCTGAAGAACGATTCAAGGCAGGTTCCGTGCTGCACATCCAGCGTGGAGGCGCCCTTGAGTCAGTGACAGTCGAAGACGTCCGGTTCCATCGTGGACGGCCGATTGTCACGCTCGCGGGGATTGAGACGATGGACGAAGCAGAAGGTCTGGCCGGCTCCGAGTTGCGCGTGGGAGCAGATGCGCTGCAGCCGCTTCCGCCAGGCTCGTTCTACCGGCACGATCTGGTCGAATGCACGGTGGAGACGCCGCGCGGTGAGGTCATCGGTAGGGTGACCCGTGTCGAAGGCGAAGCCGCCGGCAGCCGGCTGATCGTGCAGAGCAGGAACGGCGAGATTCTGATTCCGCTCGCCGAGGGCATTTGCGTCATGGTCGATGTGCCCGGGAGGAAGATCGTCGTCGAAGCGCCCGAGGGGCTGCTGGACCTGAATGTCACGAAACGCCAAAGATTCTAGCTTCATGCGTTTCGACATCGTGACGATCTTTCCTCGGATGATCGAGGCTGCCCTTGCCGAAGGGATTCTCGCGAAGGCGATCCAGCGCGAGGTGCTCGCGGTTCATGCGCACGATCTGCGGGATTTCACCGAAGATCGGCATCGCAGCGTCGACGATGTGCCGTACGGCGGCGGGCCGGGCATGGTGCTGAAGCCAGAGCCGCTGTTCAAAGCGGTCGACGCCATCCGCGAGGAGGCCGGCGAGCCGCAGGCCATCGTGCTGATGTCGCCGCACGGCCGGCGCTTCTCCCAGGCCGAGGCCGAGCGTCTGTCGAGCCTGGATCGCGTCGTCATCCTGTGCGGGCGATACGAAGGCATCGACGACCGCGTGCGCGAGAGGCTGGCGACCGAGGAACTGTCGATCGGCGACTATGTGTTGAGCGGCGGCGAACTGCCGGCGCTCGTAGTTGTCGACGCCGTCGCGCGGCTGATTCCGGGCGTGGTCGGCGACGAGGGTTCGGTGGCCGCCGATTCATTTTCGCGCGGGTTGCTCGATTATCCGCATTACACGCGGCCGGCGGAGTTCAGGGAGTGGAAAGTTCCCGATGTGCTGGTGTCGGGCCATCACGCAGAAATCCGCAAATGGCGGAAGCGGCAGGCGATTGAACTGACACTGCAGCGCCGGCCGGATCTGCTGGCCGACGCCGAGTTGGACGTGGAAGAGCAGGACATCCTGCGAGAGTTGATAGAAGCGAAGAAGGGAGTCGCCCATGGGCGCGATTGAGCTCGTTGAAAAGACACAGATGACCGAACGGCCGCAGATGAAGTCGGGAGACACCGTGCGTGTGCACGTGAAGGTGCGCGAGGGCGACAAGGAGCGCATTCAGGTCTTCGAGGGCGTGGTCATCGGAATGCATCGCGGCGGCGCCCGGGCGTCGTTCACAGTCCGGAAGGTGTCGTTCGGCCAGGGCGTGGAGCGCATCTTCCCGCTGCATTCGCCGATCATCCAGAAGGTGGAAGTCATGCGTTCGGCGAAGGTGCGGCGCGCGAAGCTCTACTTCCTGCGCGACCTCAAGGGCAAGGCTGCCCGGATGAGGGAAGGGGCGAAGTAGTTTTCAGCGGTTCTGTTCGATCCGTATGACCCGAGTTGCTGCGACCCGCACTCTCGAGAACGCTCTGCGCAAGTTGGGCTTCAACCGGGTCTGTGGGGTGGATGAGGTCGGTCGTGGATGCCTCGCGGGGCCGGTCGTGGCCGGCGCAGTGGTGCTGCACCCCGATCGGCACATTCCCTGGCTCAGCGATTCCAAAAAGGTGCCTCCGGCCGAGCGGGAGGATCTGTTCATGGAGATCACCTCGCGCGCGCTTGCGTGGGCGGTCGCCGAGGCGGCACCCGTGGAAATTGACGCGATCAATATCCACCAGGCATCGCTGCAGGCCATGCGCCGCGCGGTCATGCAGTTGGTACCGCTTCCTGACGCCGTATTGGTGGATGCGTTCCGAATCCCGGATCTGTTGATAGCCCAGCGAGGTGTGCCGCACGGCGACCAACGGTGTTCAGCCATCGCTGCGGCGTCAATCGTCGCCAAGGTAATACGGGACCGGCAGATGCGGGATTTGCACGCAAAAGATCCCCGTTACGGTTTTGATCGACATAAAGGGTATGCGACGGCCGATCATCTGGCCGCCGTGAGACAATTTGGGTACTCAGCGGTGCATCGCCGGTCGTTCAGCCCGCCAACGCTGCCGCTGGAATTTGATACGATTGACTGACCGATCTCGCCTTCCCTAACCTCTTTATCTGTTTTCGGGAACGCTGCCTGTGCCATTTGATCGCGAGGGAACGCTTCGTAAAGCGGAGAAGCTGCTCCGTCAGGGGAAGATCGACCAGGCCATCGCGGAGTACCGCGCGGTCATCGACGATCAGCCCTCAGACTGGAATACCGCCAATACGCTGGGAGACCTGTACTTCCGCGCCGGGCAGATCGACAAAGCGGTTGCCGAATACAACAAGATCGCCGAGCACCTCGGAAGCGAGGGCTTCTTCTCGAAAGCCGTCGCCCTCTACAAGAAGATCCTCAAAATCAAGCCGGACGAAGAACGCGCGATGTGGCATCTCGGCAGCATCTCCGCGCGGCAGGGTCTGCTCCTCGAGGCGCGCTCGCATTTTCATGCGCTGGCCGACCGACGGCGAGCCCGCGGTGATGTGCGTGGTGAAGCAGAAGTGCGGGTGCGGCTCGGCGATCTGGACGGGGCAGACGTCGACACGCGGCTGGCAGGCGCGCGTGCGCGCGTCGAACTGGGCGACACAAAAACGGCGGTTGGACGGCTCAAAATCGCGGCTGTCGAACTGCAGGAAAAGGGCAAAGACGCCGACGCGCTGCAGTTGCTCACCGAGGCGGCACAGCTTGATCCCGACGACATCGACCTGCGCCGACTGCTGATGCAGGCCTGCATGGCTGGCGGCGACTTCAATGGGGCAACGCATTTTGCCACGGGTGCCGCGGAGCTTCGACAGGTCGCCGAGGAGTTGTTTCGCCTCGGACGCGACGGCGAAGGGCTGATTGCCCTCGCCAGCGCGGCCGACGCAGATCCTGCGGACACGGGCATTCGAGCGGACCTTGTCAGGCGCCTCGTAGCCAAGGGCGACATGGCGAATGCACGCCTGGTGCTGACGCCCGAAGTGGCCGGCAACGATCCCGACCTGCTCTGGGTGCTCGCGGAGATGGAGCTGCGGGAAGGGCACGTCAGCGAAGGCACCGCGGTCCTCCAGCAGATGCTCACCGATGATCCGGGCCGGCGCGACGCGCTCGTGATCCTCGGCTGTTCGGTGGCCGAGGTGAACCTCGATGCCGGATACGAATGTATCGAGGTCGCCGCGCGAGCCGCGATTGCGAACGACGAATGGGGATCGGCCGCCGCCGCGCTGAACGAGTTCGTCAATCGCGTACCGAACCACATCCCGGCGCTCATGCGGCTGGTGGAGATCTGCGTCGATGGTGGCCTCGAAGCGACGATGCACAGCGCGCAGGCGCAACTGGCGGACGCCTACCTGGCCGAAGGTGCCGGCCTGGAAGCGCGGGTGATTGCAGAAGATCTCGTGGCCCGCGAGCCCTGGGACCGTTCCAACATCGAGCGGTTTCGGCGCGCGCTCGCGATGCTCGGCGAGACCGACGTCGACGCCGTCATCGCCGATCGCTTGAGCGGTCAGTCTCCGTTCACGAGCACCGACTTCCTGTGGCCTGCCGATCCGGGTGGCACAGAGATCGCGCCAATGCCCGTCGCGGTTGCGCCCGAGAATCCACCGCAGGCAGCACCAGCACCGGAAGTGTTCCCGCCTCAGCCGCCGTCCGTGCCCGCACCGGTTGAAGCGAAGGGACCCGCAGCAAGCGCGTATGCGATCGATCTCAACAGCATTCTCACGGACGCCGGAGTGGACGAGCCCCCGTCCGCGCCCGCAGGCAGGATCGAGTCGCACGAGGTGGATCTGAGCGACGTCCTCCACGATCTTCACGAGCAGGGGGAAGACGGCCCCGTCCAAAGTCAGACGACGGCGCCGATAGAGAATGTCCTTAAAGGGATGCGCGACGAAGTGGCGCACGATTCGTCGCCGGAAACGGCCGAGCAGCATTTCAAGCTCGCGGGCACCTATATGGAAATGGGCATGCAGGAGGAGGCCATGAAGGCGCTCCAGGTCGCCGCCAGGTCGCCGCGCCATCGGTTCCGGGCTGGCGCCATGCTTGGCAAGGCCTACCTCGATGCCGGCGATTCGGCGAACGCAATCGAGTGGTATGGGCGCGCGGTCGAGGCGCCGGCGCCCAGTCCGCACGCGTACCACGCCCTGCTGTACGACCTTGCGCTGTTGCTCGAAGCGAGCGGCGAGAACGCGCGGGCCCTCGCCGTGCTGCTCGAGCTGCAGGCCGACGCCGGTGAGTATCGCGACGTGTCGCACCGGCTCGAGCAGTTGAAAGTCCAGATGGGAAACTGATGCTGAAACATCTGCTTCTCGTCGCCTATTTCATCGAAGTCGGGCTGCTTCTCGTATTGGTCCCCTGGTCGCCTTTCTGGGCGCGGAACTACTTCGTCATGACCTTTCCCGCGATCTACGACATCATCAACAACAATTACGTACGCGGCGCCGTATCCGGTCTCGGTGTCGTCAATCTGCTGATGGGATTCAAAGAGCTCGGCTCGATGCTCATGGCGCGCCGTCGCATGGAGGCGATGGAAACAATCGAGCAGTTATGATCTGTCTGGTGACCGATCGCCGGCGCCTCTCCGCAGGATCGGAGGCGATCGCGCGGCTCGTGCACCTGGTGACGGCGGCGGCTCGTGCGGGCGTTGATCTGATTCACATCAGAGAGCGCGATCTTGAAGCGCGAGCGCTTGCGAGACTCGTGCGTCGATGTGTCGAGGCGGTCGACGGCACCAGAGCAAAGGTGGTCGTCAACGACCGTGCAGACGTCGCGCTCGCTGCCGGAGCAGATGGAGTGCATCTGCGGAGCGACTCGATTTCAGCCGGTACGATCAGGTTGCTGCTTCCTGCCGGAGCCAGCGTCGGCCGATCCGTTCATAGCGCCGAAGAAGCGTCAGCGATCTCCCGGGAGGGTGCCGTTGACTACCTTGTTTTCGGTACGCTCTTCGAAACACCCTCGAAAGGTCCCGAGCATCGTCTGGCGAGCCTCGACGCGTTGACGAGTGCCTGTCGTATGGCTGCTACGGTCCGCCTGAAGGCGGACACTACGCCCGGTGCGATTGAGAGGCTTCCGGTCCTCGCAATCGGCGGCATGACCGCGGAGCGAGCCTCCCTCGTCGCTCGGGCC
Source organism: Vicinamibacterales bacterium (assembly GCA_963782595.1). GTDB lineage: Bacteria > Acidobacteriota > Vicinamibacteria > Vicinamibacterales > JAMQPK01 > JAMQPK01. Next base: position 1,226,419 of record CAWAKJ010000002.1, read on the forward strand.
GGCGCGGCGGGCATCGCGGGCATCGGTCTCTTCATCCCGCCAGCCGGCGAAGACCTCGACGAGTACGTGCACGAAATCGTCGCTCGTCTCCGCCGGACGTTTGACACGTGTCAAACCGTTACCTAACATTGACCCCAACTTAACCTGCTGATGCCACAGGGTCCCCCCGCCCAAACAGTTGGCGCGCGCCTTCGTGAAGCGCGCGAGAAGAGGGGTGTTTCTCTGCGGCAAATCGCGAACAGTACTCGTATCTCCGTGATGTCGCTCGAGGCGCTGGAGCGCAGCGATTTGGCGAGGCTGCCAGGTGGCATCTTCACACGCTCGTTCATCAGAGCATACGCGCAGGAAGTCGGTCTCGATCCCGACCGAACGATCCAGGACTTCATCGCGGAGCTTCCGGCCGACGCGGCGACGGCGACAGCCCATCCTGCGACTGTCGAAGACAGCGTCAGGCTCGAGAGCGATCGAAAGGCCGTGACCACGGCCATCAGGCTGGTGCTCTTCAGCGCGCCAATCATCGGCCTCGTCACCTACTACGGGACCCTGGCGATGCCGGCGGAACCGGTCAGCACGATGCCGCGCGCCGTCGAATCTCCGCTGATCCCACCAGAGCCGGTCGTTTCCCAGACCCTGCCCCAGGCGGTGGCGGTCTCGGTCGAAACAGCGGCGGCAGTGCCTGCGGCCGCGCCTACGTCTGAACTGACGCTGGAGATTGCCCCGAGGGCGGCTTGCTGGGTGTCGGTGACGGCTGACGGCGATCTGACATTCTCCGGGCTGATGAATGCCGGCGACAAACGCGTCGTGACCGCGAAGGAACTGATCCTGCTCAACGTCGGTGATGCCGGCGCCTTTGTTTACGCGCTGAACGGACAGCCGGGCAGGCCGCTGGGCGCGCCCGGGCAGGTCGTCAGCAGGAAAATTACGCTTTCCAATCTCAACCAGTTCGTCTCGCCCTGATGGACGTCGGCCTTCGCAGTCCACTTCTGGATTTCTTCAAGCGTGGAGAGGTCGCCAAGGATGTGCGCCTCCTGGCGGCTCGCGGCGCGCTCGCGCCTCGTGCGCATGAGCAGATTGCGCTGCTGGCGATCCTCACCGAGGACGGCGATCCCGAAGTGCGCGGCGCGGCCGAAGTGACCCTCGCGTCAATTCCCAGCCAGTCGCTGGCCCTGTTTCTCGGCCGGTCCGACGTCGGCGAAGGTCTGCGCGAGTTCTTTCGCGGCCGCGGAGTCGAGCCGATGCCGGGCGGCGACACCGCCGACGAGCCGCTTGTCGATACCGACCCCGGCGGCGACCCGCTGCCGGAAGCAGGAGATGAGGATCCCGAGCGGCAGAGCGCCACCCAGAAACTGGGGCAGCTGAACGTTGCGGATCGGATGAAGGCGGCCATGAAGGGGTCGAAAGAGGAGCGCGCCATCCTGATTCGCGATCCGAACAAGCTGGTGTCGGCGTCGGTGTTGAGCAGCCCGAAGCTGACAGAATCGGAAGTCGAGTCGTTTTCCAAAATGGCAAACGTGTCGGAAGAGGTGCTTCGGATCATCGGAATGAACCGTGCGTGGGTCAAGAACTACGGCGTGATCGCGGCGCTCACCAGGAATCCGAAGACGCCGTTGAGCGTGTCGCTGAACTTCGTCCAGCGGCTGAACGACCGCGACCTGAAGATGATCGCGCTCGACCGTAACCTTCAGGAGCCGTTGAAGCTGGCCGTTAAGAAGCGTCTGTCGTCGGCGAAGCCATGATCAAGATGCTCGCGGCCGACGACAAGCTGGCCGAAATCAAGCGGCTGTACTATCAGACGTCACGGGCGACCATCAAGCACGACTTCGCAAAGGCCATCGATTTGCTGAAGTCGATGTCGACTGAAGAGGAGCGCGAACGGGTAGCTGTTTACATGGACGGGCTCTCGCAGATGCGGTCGGACTGGGCGAGGGAAGGGAAGAAGGGAAAGACTGGGAAAGTAAAAAGTAGGAAGTAAAAAGTAAAAAGTAAAAAGTAAGTACGTAGTGTCCGGCTTTAGCCGGACCCCTGACCGGACCGTGCCCGGTTCCTCCTCAGACCAGCCCGGAATTCCTCCACAGATCTCGTATTCCACACATCGTTCCGGGTCAGCCACGCTCGTCGCGCCACCTGCACGCCCCACTTCAGCCGCCCGAATGCGGTCTTCGCATGGGCATCTGTGCTGATCACGATGCCGACGCCGCGATCGTGCGCAGCTTTTGCGTTGGTGTCCGAGAGGTCCAGGCGATCGACCTGGCAGTTGATTTCGAGCGCCACACCGGCAGTCGCCGCCGCGTCGATAACGGCGTTGAGATTCAGTTTGTAAGGCTCTCGCCTCAGCAGGATCCGGCCCGTCGGGTGGCCGATGATGTCGACATACGGATTGCCGATCGCCCGGAGCATGCGGTCGGTCATCTGCGCCTCGTCCTGGTTGAACGCCGAGTGAATCGACGCGATCACAACGTCGAGCTCGGCGAGGCAGTCGTCGGCCAGGTCCATCGAGCCATCAGACCGGATGTCGCATTCGATGCCCGCCAGAAGCGTGATGCCGTCCAGGCGCTCGCCGATCGCGCGGACACGCCGCGCATGCGCGATCGCGCGGTGCTCGTCGAGCCCGTTGGCCATCGCGAGCGCCTTGCTGTGATCGGTAATCGCCAGGTATGTCAGCCCCACCTCACGCGCCGCAAGTGCCATCGTCTCGATGTCGTCCCGGCCGTCGGTTTCGGTCGTATGAGAGTGGATGTCGCCCTGGATGTCGTCGCGCGTGATCAGATTGGGCAGCGCGCGTGACGCCGCGGCTTCGAGCTCGCCGCGAGCTTCCCGCAGCTCGGGCGGAATCAACGCGAGCCCGAGCGCCTTGTAGATCTCCTCTTCGGTCCGGCCGGCCACGAGCGAGCCGTCGTCTATGCGAAAGAGCCCGTACTCGTTCAGCTTGAAGCCCTGCGAAATAGCCCGATCGCGCAGCGCGATGTTGTGCGATTTCGATCCAGTGAAGTACTGCATGGCGGCGCCTCGGCTGGCCTCGGGTATGAGGCGCAGATCGGCCTGTATGCCGCCCAGGAGCAAGACGCTCGACTTGGTCTCGCCGTGGCCGAGAATGCGCTCGACCAGCTTGTAGGTCGTAAATGTCGACATCACGTGCGGATCGTTGCCTGTCGCGAGGATGTCGATGTCGCCCGATGTGTCGGCGCCCCGTCTGATGCTGCCGACATTGTCGAAGGTCACTGCGGGACACTCGGAGCGCAGATACGCGAGCAACAGGTCGGCCGCCTCTGCCGCTTCGGGCAGCAGATGACGCCCGGAGTGCTGCTTACGCTCGGCACAGGAGCGAAGGATGAGTTGTTCTTTCTTCGCTCCGAGGCCCTTTAGCGCGCGAACACGTCCGTCGTGGCACGCCGCTTCGAGCTCTTCGATCGTCTTGACGCCAAGTTGCGTGTAGAGCTGCGCGACGGTCTTGGGCCCGACGCCCTGAAGATGGAGCAGATCGAGAATCGTCGGAGGAAACTGTTCAAGAAGCTCGCGATGGAATCGGGATTCGCCCGTCGCGGCGATCTCACGGATTTTGGCCGCGAGGTCTTTGCCGATGCCTTGAATCGCGCGAAGTTGCTCGTCGGTGCAGTCGGCGAGCTTGTCGGTCGCATGCGTGATCGTTTCTGACGCATTGCGATAGGCCCGGATCTTGAACGCGTTGTCGTTCTTGATCTCGAGAAGATCCGCGATCTCCTCGAAGATCCGTGCGATGGCCAGGTTCTCCATGAGTTCAACAGCAAATACAAAACAGGAGATGAGGAGGTCAGGAGGCCCGCGTCCCCGGCGTGTCGTCGCGTCATTCGTTCTGTTGACCAGGCCCTCCTAATCTCCTGACCTCCTGTTCAAGAGACTGTCTGCACACGCAATCCGTCCGTCTCAATATGGAAATCGAGAAGCCGCGCGCCGCCTGAAGAAAGCGCATTCCGCACGGCGGGCACGTGCTCGGGATCCGCCAGGCAGAACAGGCAGCCACCGCCGCCCGCCCCGCACACCTTCGCGGCCCGCGCGCCCGCAGCGAACGCGTCGCGGATGAGTGCATCAATCGTCGGGGTCGTGACGCCGGGCGCAAGCGTCTTGCGTGCCTCCCACTCCATGTTGATCTGGCGGGCCACACCGTTCCAATCGCCGCTCGCGAGCGCGGCGCGGAGCCCCGCGGTTGCCTCGACGATGCGACCGAAGCACTCGATCACATGGCGATCGCCGTCGATGTGGCGCTTCGTGATTTCCCAGTTGTTCGTGCCTGAAAAATGCGGCGCACCTGTATAGGCGAGCACGATTCTGCGCTGCAGGTCCGACGGATCGACGTCTATCGGTGCACGCCTCACGCCGTCTGGCCGCAACTCGATGGCGGCAACGCCGCCGTAATAGGCTGGCCGGTAGTCCTGCAGCCCCGTCGGCACCTGGATTACTTGCGCCTCGAGGTTCATGGCGATGGTGAGCAGCTCATCGGCGTCGTGCTTCACGCCCGCCCACTCCGCGAGGGCGCCGCAGACGGCCACGTTGAGCGCCGAAGAGCCGGCAATGCCCGCCCCGGCGGGAGACTCTCCGCGCGTCCGAAGCGTCAGATTCTCGGCTTTGAAGAAATACGCCAGTCTGCCGAGCAGGGGAAGGCCGTTGCCGTTGGCGAGCTCCCGCCAGCTGGACGCGTCGACTCTGTGTGACGTGTCGATCGACTCCAGGACAATCCGGCCATCTGTGCGCGGAACGATCTCGGCGTGGGCGCGCAAGCTGATTGCTACGTTGATCGTTTGCGCGTTTTCGTGAAACAGGTAAAGAGGCCAGATATCGACCGTGCCGCCGGCCAGGTCGATGCGCGTGGGCGCGGACGCCGTGATGCGCATTCAGTGCGCCCGGAGCAGCAGAACCGGCACCCGGACCGTATGCCGCACTTTGTCCACCGTGGTGCCGTGGATCACGTCGGACAGGAAGCGGTGGCCGTGCGTCGACATCGCGATGAGATCCACGGCTTCCTGTTCAGCGATTTTGATGAGCTCGGTCGCCGGGTCGCCCATGGCCAGGCGGGAGTCGGCCTCGAGCCCCGCGGCCCGCAGCTCGTCGGTGCGACGCTGGAGATAGGCGCGGTCGTCTCGGATCTCTTCCGACTCGCGGAGCTGCAGATCTTCGAAGTGGCGTGCCGCGAAGCCGTCGGCGACGTGCACCAGGAGCAGCTTCGCCCGCATGAGGCGCGCCAGGCTCGTGATGTGCGCGAGGATGGCTTCGTCGGCTTTCGAATGCTCAACGGCGACGAGAATGTGTTGATACACGTCAGGCCCCAAAAAACTGAATGGCCGTCTGATAGAGCAGGTATATGTTGAGCGCGGCGATGATCAGGCAGACCGGCCACGCGAGCGCCTTCACCCAGAAGTGCGATGCGAAGGGACCCATTATCTTCCGGTTGCTCGTGAACTGCACGAGCGGGAAGATGGCAAACGGGAGCTGAAGGCTCAGGATCACCTGGCTGAGCACGAGGAGAGGCCCCGAGCCCTCTTCGCCCTTGATGGCGATCACGATGACGGCCGGCACGATGGCGATCATTCGCGTAATCAGCCGCCGCAGCCACGGCCGCAGGCGGATGTTCAGGAATCCCTCCATCACGATCTGACCGGCGAGCGTGCCAGTCAGGGTGGCGTTTTGCCCGGAGAAGAGCAGCGCGACCGCAAAGAGCGTGCTCGCGACCGTGGCGCCGAGCAGCGGGTCGAGCAGCAGATAGGCATCCCCGATGTCGGCAACGCTCTCGTGCGGAGTACCGTGGAACGTCGCGGCCGCCATGACGAGGATGGCGCCGTTGATGAAGAGCGCCGACATGAGGGCGACCGTCGAGTCGATGGTCGCGTAGCGAATCGCTTCCTTTTTTGCCTCGAATGTGTCGCCGTATCGCCGCGTCTGCACGATCGACGAGTGCAGATAGAGGTTGTGCGGCATGACCGTGGCACCGAGGATGCCGATCGAAATGTAGAGCATCTCCGGGTTGCGCAGAATTTCGACTTGAGGGATCAGCCCGTAGGCAAGCGCTCCCATTTCGGGCTGTGCCATCCACAGCTCAATCGCAAAGCAGGTGGCGATACCGAGAATCAGCGTCACCACGATCGCTTCGACATACCGGAATCCGCGATTCTGCAAATACAGCACGAGGAACACGTCGGTCGCCGTCAGGCACACGCCCCAGAGCAGGGGGATCCCGAACAGGAGTTGCAGAGCGATCGCAGCGCCGAGCACTTCGGCAAGGTCGCATGCGGCAATGGCAATTTCGCACACAATCCACAGCGCAAACGTGGTGCGAGGGGAGTAGGCGTCACGGCAGGCCTGCGCCAGGTCGCGGCCGCTGGCGATGCCCAGCCGCGCAGACAGCGACTGGAGCAGAATCGCCATCAGATTCGACAGCATGATGACGCTCAGGAGCGTGTAGCCGAACCGGGCGCCGCCCGCGATATCGGTGGCCCAGTTGCCCGGGTCCATGTAGCCGACTGCGACGAGATAGCCGGGGCCGGCGAAGGCGAGCATCTTCCTCCAGAAGCCGCCGGTCACCGGTATGGGGATGGTGCCGTGGACCTCTGGAAGGCTCAGCCGCGACGGCGGTCCCCAGGATTCATCGGTCGACGATTCGTCGGTTTCCACTTCGGTCTCAGGTTTCATTGAACCCATGCAGAGCTTATCGGTCAAGGCCATCCTATAATGACAAGTCGTGTCGCCTCAACCGCTTCGCCGCCGGATGGGTCAGTTGCTCATCGGCAGCTTCACCGGATCACAGGTTCCCGTCGAAATGCGCGCTTTGGCACGTGAGTTCGACCTGGGCGGCGTGACCTTCTTTGGCCGGCTGGGCAACATCGAGAGCCCGGAGCAGGTCGCCGGCCTCGCCTTCGATGTCAGGAATCTGGGCGTCGGGCTGCCCGGATGGGTCGGCATCGATCAGGAAGGCGGCCGTGTCGCGCGATTGAGGTCGCCCTTCACGGAATGGCCGCCGATGGCGGTGCTCGGGCGGAGCGACGACCCTGCCCTTGCGCGCCAGTTCGCGGCCGCGCTTGCGGCAGAAATGGCTGCCGTCGGCATCTCATTGGACTATGCGCCGGTGCTCGACATCCACACGAATCCGAAAAACCCGGTCATCGGCGATCGTGCGCTTGGCGACAAGCCCGAGATCGTGGCCAAGCTCGGACGGGTCATCATCGAAGAGCTGCAGCGCGCGGGCGTGGCGGCGTGCGGTAAACATTTTCCGGGCCACGGGGATACGGCCACCGATTCCCATTTCGAGCTCCCGCTTGTCGAACACCCGCCAGACAGGCTGCGGGCGATCGAGTTCGTGCCGTTCAAGGCGGCCATCGAGGCGCGCGTGGCGTTCATCATGACCGCGCACGTCCGTGTGACGTCGATAGATGAAGATCTCCCGGCAACCTTGTCCCGGAAGATCGTGAACGGCATTCTCCGCGAGGAACTTGGATTCCAGGGCGTCATCGTGTCGGACGATCTGGAAATGAAAGCCATTGCGAACAACTATTCGCCCGCAGAGGCGGCCGTGGCGGCGGTCGCCGCAGGCTGCGATGCGCTGCTGATTTGCGGCAGTGGCAAGATCGCCGATATTGCTCTGCAAGTGGAAGCCGTGGAAGCGCTCATTCACGCCGTAGAGGACGACCGGCTGTCGGTCAAGCAGGTGGAAGCGGCGCTCGAGCGGAACCGGCGCGCAAAGGAGCGCTTTCTGCGCGACTGGCGGCCGCCGACGGCGGCACAACTGCGAACCGTCATCGGCTCGGAGCAGCATCGCGCGATCTCCGAACAGATGGCGCAGTTTGCCTGACCCGAATGCTGAAGCCAAAGAGGCTGCGCCCGGGAGACCGAATCGCCGTCGTTGCGCCGGCCAGTTCATTCCAGAGGGAAGAGTTCGACAAGGGCGTCCGAGAGATCGAGCGGCTCGGTTTCGAGCCTGTCTTCGCCGAAAGCGTGTTCGCGCAACATGGCGGTTACCTCTCGGGTGCCGGCGATCTGCGCGCGCGCGCATTCCTCGAGGCCTGGCGCGATCCATCGGTCAAGGCGCTCATCGCGGTTCGGGGTGGCTATGGTAGCGTGCACCTCCTGCCGTTTCTGGAGAAAGAAGACCTTCGACTGACGCCGAAGGCTTTTATCGGCTACAGCGATCTCACGACGATCCTCACGTATCTGACCAACCGCTGCGGCATCGTGTCGTTTCACGGCCCCATGCTCGATCGCCGCCTTGGGCGGGGCATCGATGCCTACGATCGCGATTCCTTTGTCGGCGCCCTTACGCGGGCGGAACCGCTCGGCGAGCTCCCAGTCGCGGGGCTCGAGACGGTTCGCACGGGCGAGGCGGCGGGTCCGCTCATGGGAGGCACGCTCGCGCAGCTGGTCGCGTCGATGGGCACGCCCTATGCCTTCAATCCGCCCAAGGGGCACGTGCTGTTTCTCGAAGATGTCAGTGAGCGCCCGTTCCGCCTCGATCGCATGCTGACGCAACTGCAGCTCGCTGGTGTGCTCGCGATGGCATCGGCTGTGGTGCTGGGCGAGTTCAAGGATTGTGACGAGCCGCGAGGCGACCCGTCTGCGAAGGGCGTGCTGGCGGAGTTGTTGAAGGACTTCAACGGACCGGTGGTTTATGGGTTTCCATCGGGACACACCACGGGTGCGCTGGTGACGCTGCCATTCGGCGTACGGGCGCGGGTCGTTGCCAACGGCCATCCGCGTGTGATCATCGAAGAGGCTGGCGTCGAGTGACGATTCATTTCATCGGAATATGCGGGACGGCCATGGCCACACTGGCCGCGCTGTTGAAGCGTAAGGGGCACGACGTTCAGGGGTCCGACCAGAACGTGTATCCGCCGATGAGCGAATTCCTCGATTCTGAACGAATCCGGACGTTGAGCGGCTACAACGCCGATCACATCACCAGTGCTCTGGATCTCGTCATCGTCGGGAACGCCATTTCGCGGGGTAACGTCGAGCTCGAGGCCGTTCTCGACTGCAAGATGCGGTACTGCTCGCTGCCGGAAGCGGTGCGTGAACACTTTCTCTGGGACGCGCGGTCCATTGTGATTGCGGGCACGCACGGAAAGACCACGACGACCTCGCTGACGGGCTGGCTGCTCGTGCACGCTGGACTCGATCCGAGCATTCTGGTCGGCGGCATCGCCCGGAATCTCGGCGATGGCGGATCGAGCTACCGGCTGGGTCAGGGACGCGAGTTCGTCATCGAGGGCGACGAATACGACAGCGCGTATTTCGACAAGACGGCAAAATTTCTGAAGTACCTTCCGGATATCGCCGTGATCAACAACGTCGAGTTCGACCATGCCGACATCTACGCCGACCTCGACGCGGTGCGCCTGGCGTTCCGCCGGCTCGTGAATCTGGTGCCGCGCTCGGGATTGCTGCTCGTCGGAGCTGACTCTCCGGATGCGCTGGCGCTCAAGAACGTCGCGGTCAGCCCTGTCGAAACCTTCGGGCTGGCGGATTCGGCCGACTGGCGGGCCGCCGACGTGACGGTCTCGGCCGCAGGACAGTCGTTCGACGTGTGGCATCGGGGCTCGTTGTTTGCGACGTTGCAGATCCCGCTGTTCGGTGTGCATAACGTGCGTAACGCGCTGGCGGCGATTGCGGTGGCCAACGCAGTGTCGGTTCCTGCTGCGCGGATAGCCGAAGGGCTGCGGCAGTTTCTGGGCGTGAAGCGCCGGCTTGAAATCTATGGAGAGGCGGGCGGCGTCACCGTGTACGACGATTTCGCGCACCATCCGACGGCGATTGCCGAAACCCTCGCCGGCTTGCGGGCTGCCAATCCGCAGCGCCGCATCTGGGCGGTGTTCGAGCCGCGGTCGGCGTCATCGAGCCGGCGTGTCTTTCAGCAGGACTTTGCACGTGCGTTCGGACCGGCCGACGAAATCATCATCGCTCCGGTCTTCCGGACGGCGCTCCCAGAGGGAGAGCGGCTGTCGGCCCAGCAGCTCGTCTCCGATCTCAAGAGCGCAGGTCAGCGCGCCCGAGCTGCCTCGTCTGTTGACGACATCGTGGCCACGATCGCAAGTGAGCGGAAAGAGGGCGACCTCGTCGTGTTCATGTCGAACGGCGGGTTCGGCGGCATTCATCAGAAAACACTTCAGGCGCTTGGCGCATGATCCGCGGCCATCTCGTGACGTTGGGCGATTCGTGTCTCGCGTTTCAGTTCGAGGCTGCGATCGATCCGGTTGTGAATGCCCACTGTGTCGCGGTGGCCAGATCACTGGAGGGGCTCGCCATCCGCGGTGTGCGAGATATCGTGCCGACCTACAACGCCGTGACGGTTCAGTTCGATCCACGCGTGATCGATCGGCGGGCGCTCAGCCAGCAGGTGAGCATGCTCGCGGCCTCGGCCACGCCAGCGGCGGAGGACCGTGTCCGCCTGGTGGAAGTGCCCGTGAGTTATGGTGGCGAGGTGGGAGCCGACTTGGCCTCTGTTGCCGCGTTTGCGCGATGCAGCGAGGCGGAGGTCGTGAGGCTGCACGCGGCGACGCCGTATCGTGTCTACATGCTGGGATTCCTCCCGGGGTTCGCCTACATGGGGCCAGTCGACGCTCGTATCGCCATGCCGCGGCTCGAGACACCGCGGCCGCGCGTTGCGGCGGGCTCTATCGGGATTGCCGGGACGCAGACGGGGATCTATCCCTGCGACACGCCGGGCGGGTGGAGAATCATCGGACGTACTGACCTTACGCTCTTCGACCCGTCGCGCGCGGAGCCGTTCCTTCTGAAGGCCGGCGACCGCGTCAAGTTCGTTGCAGTCTGACCACCATGGCCGCGCTCTCGATCGTCCGTCCGGGTATGTTGACTACCGTGCAGGACCTCGGCCGATGGGGGTTTCAGTCGAGCGGAGTGCCGGTGAGCGGCGCCCTCGACTGGTATTCGCATCGGTTGGCGAATCGTTTGCTTGGCAATGATGCGGGTGCAGCGACATTGGAAGTCACGATGACAGGGCCACAGATTCGATCTGACCAGGACACGGCGATTGCGGTGACCGGAGCCGAGTTTCGGCTGACGTTGGACGAAGTATCCGTGGCCATGAATGACCCGGTCGAGATGAGGGCAGGATCGGTGCTGAAGTTTGGCGAGCGCCTGAGCGGCGCCAGAGCATACATCGCCATTGCTGGTGGTGTGGACGTCCCCGAAGTGCTCGGCAGCCGCTCGACACACGTGCTGACGGCGATGGGTGGGTATCATGGCCGCGCGCTGAAGGCGGGCGATGTGGTGAGGATAGGGAAAACGGTTCCGGGAACCTTTTTCTCTGCAGCAGTGGAAAAAGGTTCCCGGAACCGTTTTCCGCAGGGCAAGCTGCGCGTGATTGTGGCGGACCAACGGCTCGGAGAACACCTCACCAGTGAACGGTTCCGAGTGTCGTCGCGATCCGATCGCATGGGCTACCGACTCGAAGGCGGAAAGATCAATCTGGCGCCGACGGGGGAGCTCATCTCGACATCTGTGCCGACTGGGGCCATTCAGGTGCCGCCGACCGGCGAGCCGATTCTTCTCATGAATGATCACGCGACGACCGGCGGTTATTCGATTGGAGCGGTCGTCATTGGCGCAGACCTTCCACTTGCGGGCCAACTCGCACCAGGCGATTGGGTCGAGTTCGAGGCGTGCTCGCTTGAAGCGGCGGACGGGGCCCTGCACCGGCGGGAGGCCACCCTTGGCGGCTCATGATGCGTTCCAGCGCACCATGTTGTCGCGATTCGGCGCCGAGCGTTTTCGCAGCGAGGCACCACTCGCGCCCTTTACGACGTTCAAGGTGGGCGGCCCGGCCGACTGGCTTCTCGAGACAAGAACATCTGATGAGATCGTGGAAGCGCTCCGCGCGGCTCATGTGAATGGCGTTCGCGTCACCCTGCTGGGTGGCGGATCGAACGTGCTCATCAGCGATCGCGGCGTCCGCGGACTCGTCATCAGGCCACGCGGCGGCCACATCGAACAGACGGATGAGGGGTATGTTCGTGCCGATGCAGCGACGACCATCAACGGGCTCGTGCGATGGACCGTTCAGCGCGGAATCGCGGGCCTCGAAGCGTGGGCCGGCACGCCCGGCACCGTCGGGGGCGCCATTTTCGGGAATGCACATTTCGGCGGCCGCCTGATTGGCGATCTGGTCGAGTCGGTGCGTCTGGCGTGCATCGATGGATCCACCCGCGATCTTTCCCGCGACGAAATGGAATTCGGGTACGATCGGAGCCGCTTGCAGAAGACCGGCGAAGTGCTGCTCTCGGCCGATTTCCGGGTCTCATCGGGCGACCCGACAGCCCTCCGCGACATCGCACGTCAGTCGCTCGCCTACCGCAAGAAGACGCAGCCGCTCGATACGCCGAGCGCAGGCTGCATCTTTCAGAATCCGGAGCGCGCTCATGTGCCCCCGGACATTCCGGCGTCGGCCGGTGCGCTCGTCGATCGTGCGGGGTTGAAAGGCGAGATGCGTGGAGACGCGCGCGTCTCCCCGACGCACGGCAATTTCATCGTCAACGAAGGTCGCGCGACCGCGGCAGACATTCGCGGGTTGATCGAGCTGTGCCGCGCGCGCGTCAGCGAGCGGTTTGGCGTCACACTGCAGGAAGAAATCGTCTATCTGGGAGAGTTTTGATGTCGAGTCTGTTGATTGAAGGCGGGCGTCCGATATCGGGCCGTATCGAAGTCGAAGGCAACAAGAACGCCGCACTTCCGCTGCTGGCGGCGTGTCTGTTGACGACCGAAGAGTGCGTGCTCACGAACATGCCTCGCATCGGCGACGTCGAAGTCATGGCGAAGCTGCTGACCGAAGTCGGCGCCGAAGTGCAGGGCATCGGCACGACCACGGTTCGTGTGCGCTGCCGCAACATCCGGACATCGCAGCCGTCGAGCGATCTCGTGGGCAAACTGCGTGGGTCGGTGCTGCTGTTGGGACCGCTGCTGGCCCGCACGGGACGTGCGGATCTGGCCACACCCGGCGGGGATTTTCCTGCGCGGCGCACCATCGGCACCCATATCGACGCGCTCGTGAACATGGGGGCGACCGTATTGCCGTCGACCGGCCATGCACTCGAGGCGCCGGCCGGGCTGCGCGCCGCCTCCATGTATCTGGACGAAGCGTCCGTCACTGGTACCGAGACCGCGCTGCTCGCGGCGGCCACCATCGAGGGCGTCACGGTAATCCGCCATGCCGCCACTGAACCGCACGTGGTCGAGGTGTGCGAGTTTCTGAAGGGCATGGGGGTCGGTATCACTGGCGCCGGATCGTCGACGATCCGTATCGAGGGGACCCGCCGGCCCAAAGGCGTCACGCACGCGCTCAGCGGCGATTACATCGAAGCCGGAAGTTGGGCGGTCGTCGCAGCGGTGACGGGCGGCGAGATCGAAGTCCGGGGCGCGCGCGCCGAAGATGTGGAAGGCATCGCCTTCGTGCTGAAGCGGATGAAAATCGAGTGCACGTTCGAAGACGGCCTGATGACGGTTCAGCGGTCGAAACCGGTTGCGGCCGGAAGGATCACGACGGGCCTGTGGCCCAGCTTTCCGAGCGACTTTGTCAGCCTTGTGACGGTGCTGGCCACGCAGGCCGAGGGCCGCACGCTGATCCACGACTGGATGTACGAGCTCCGCCTCTTCGCTCTGGAGCAGCTCAGCGGCATGCGAGCGGATCTCTTTCTCTGCGACCCGCACCGCATCATCGTGACCGGTCCGAGCAAATTGAGAGGCCGCAAACTCGACAGTCGCGACCTGCGATCCGGGATGGCGCTGATTGCCGCGGGGCTGGCCGCGGATGGGCAGAGCCGGCTCAGCCCTGTCGAGACCGTGGAACGAGGTTACGGCCGGCTGGTGGAACGGCTCAAGATGCTGGGCGCGCGGGTCGAGCAGGTGGAACAAAGAGTGCCGCTACATCAGGCTTGACGACTTTTCCCATGGCGTTTCTCGGGAGCTGGGAAACGCAGGCGAGATCCCTGGGAATCTTGTACGGGGCCAGCCGGGTGCTGGCCCATTTTTTTAGTTCTTCAAGATCCAGACTGACGGCAGGGCGCAGCTCGGCGGCGCAGCAGACGCGCTGCCCCCATTCTTCATCCTCCACACCGACGACGACGCAATCGGCGATGGCCGGATGCGTACGCAGCACCTCTTCGATTTCGAGCGCCGAAATCTTGTGGCCGCCGCTCTTGAGGATGTCGACGCTCGTACGTCCGAGCAGCCGATAGGCGCCGTCTTCCACGACAGCGGCGTCGCCGGTCCGGAACCAGCCATCGACAAAAGCCTGCCGGGTTCCTTCGGGTTGACGCCAGTACTCGGAGAACACGCCCGGGCCCTTGAGTTGCAGTTCTCCGTCCAGAAGGCGGGCCAGCACGCCGGGCAACGGCTGGCCCACGAATCCCGGCCGCCGCTCGCCGCGAAGAGGGTTGGCCAGCGCCATGCCCACCTCGGTCATGCCGTAACGCTCGAGGAGCACATGGTCCGTGATCTCCTTCCAGCGATTGAGAACCGTCCTGGGCAGGGCGGCCGAACCGCTCATCATGAGCCGCAGGGTGCCACAGCCTCGAGACCGGGACTGCTGCAGTTGCGGTTCTGCCGCCTCCCACGAACGAATCAGCCGGTGATAGATCGTCGGCACTGCACTGAACACAGTGAGCTCGCCCGAAGCGAGCCGTGCCCACGTCGTTTCGCTCTCGAACTTCGGCAGCATCTCGAGCACGGCGCCGCTCCAGAGCGCGCAGCACACGACGTTGAGGATACCGTGCACGTGGTGAAGGGGAAGAACGAGCAGCGTGCGATCGGATGAGGTCCACTCCCAGGCGGCAACCAGCGATTCGATCTGGGCAGTGAGATTTCCGTGTGTGGTGACGACGCCCTTGGGACGACCTGTGGTGCCGCTCGTATAGACGATAAGTGCCCGACGGGGATGGCTTCTGGCTTCTGGCTCCTGGCTTCCGGCCGGCAGCCCGAAGTCGGCAGCCGGAAGGCCGTTCAGCGCTTCGCTTGTATGGAACTTCGCGCGCGCAGCGGCGGCAAGGGGTTCGAGTGTCGCGGTGTTCGCAGCGTCTGCGATGACAATCGACGCGTCCGAATCGCGAATTAGATAGTCGAGCTCGGCGGGCGGATGGGATATCGGCAGCGGCACGGCGATGCCGCCGGCGAGCCAGATGCCCCATTGCACGGCAACATACTCCAACCCCGGCGTGATGAGAAACGCCACACGAGCGTCGCCGAGGTCGTTCCTATCGCCGAGCAGGTGGGTGGCAATACCGGCTGACGTGCTGAGGAGTTGCTCGTAAGTGTAGGTTCCCGTTCTGTCGAGAATGGCCGTAGACGTCCCATGAGCGCTTGCGCGCGCCACCAGGGGCGGCAGGACTGCAAACATGCTACTGCGGCGGTGGGGACACCCCCGGATTCGGAGGCGGTGGCACCGGAGGGCGCAATGGCTGGGCCGGCGCAGGCACGGGCTGAGGATCCTGGGGGTCCGGCTGCGGCCTGGGTCCTTGCAACTCGTCGGGCAGCGGCAAATCGATGCCGCCTGCCGGTGCGCCGGGCGGAGGCCCGCCACCCGGTGCCGAATCGCGTCCCATCTGAAACGCCCGCAGGTCGTCCTCGGTTAACTCCAGCACGCGCACAATTCGCGGCGTCAGCATGAGGATGATGTCGGTCTGGGTCCGCTCGTTACTGGAGCGGCCGAACAGATGACCCACCGCTGGGATGTCGCTCAGGCCGGGAATTCCGTCGCGCACCTTCCGCTCGTCGTCGCGAATCAGGCCGGCGAGCATGTTCGTTTCGCCGTCGCGCAGGCGAATCGTCGTCTTGATCAGGCGGTTGCCGAACGTCGGCAACCCGCCAAACCCTTCGCCCGAAATACTCGTGACGGAAATCGCGAGCGCGAGCGTCACGTCGTTGTCCAGGTGTGTGCGTGGCGTGATGTCGATGTTGACGCCGATGTTCTCGTAGTTGAACGACGTAATCGGCTGCTGGCTCACGCCGCCCGCGGCAATGGGAGAGAAGGTCGTGACCGGCACCGGCACGCGGTCGCCGAACTGAGCCTGCGCGGCGATGCCCACTTGCGATCGAAGCTGCGGATTCGCGAGCACGCGGGTGGTACTGTCCTGCTTCAACAGCCGATAGAACAGGCCCGGCACGCCCGTCATGAACACCTGGGACGCGGTCAGGTTGGTCAGATCTTCGAGCGT
This sequence comes from Vicinamibacterales bacterium, assembly GCA_963782595.1. Lineage (GTDB taxonomy): Bacteria > Acidobacteriota > Vicinamibacteria > Vicinamibacterales > JAMQPK01 > JAMQPK01. The sequence continues at coordinate 1,242,597 of CAWAKJ010000002.1, forward strand.
GAGCCCTGGCTTGTTCACGTCCGCCGCACCGTTGATGCCGACCGAGCCCGGCGATGCCAGCTGCAATCCGTATTCGGTGAACCGCCTTCGGTTCACTTCGAGCAGCTCGACGTCGGTCAGCACTTCCGGCCGGGCTTTGTCGATCATGCTGATGAGGCGGCCAGCGGCACTGACGCGTTCTGGCGTATCCGTAATCGTGATCGCGTTGGTGCCCGCGGTCGCGCCGATTCTGCGCGCGTCGATGACGATGCGCAGAAGGTCCATGGTCTCTTTCACGTCGCCGTTGCTGAGGTAAAACGTCCTGACGAGCTCTTGCTCGTACTCGCGCCGCTTCGCGGGTGTGTCGGGGATGATCGTGACGGTGCGCGGCGCAGTGACACGATAGAAGGTTTGCGTGCTGCCGGTAATCGACCGCAGCGCCTGCTCGAAGGTCTGGTTGCGAATCTCGAGATTGATGGGCTGTGGCCTGAAGGCCGGGTCGAACACGACGTTGACGTTGGCCATCTGCGCCAGCGCGCGAATCACGACGTCGCTGTTCGCGTTGCGGAAATTCAGCTCATCGGGCAGCGGATCGGCGGCCACGGTTAGGCCGGGCGAGGGCTGGTCGCGCATGCGCTCGACGAGCGCCTCGAGTTCGGTCTTGCCGTTGCGGGTGACCGGCACCTTTGCACGCAGTTGATTCTGAGTCGCTTCCAGTTGTTCCCGAATCACGGCGTTGTCAGGGTTGAGCTCGGACGCGAGCTGATATTCGGTCACGGCCATATCGAGCTGGCCGCTCGCCACATAACGCCGTGCGCGCGTAAAGTGTTCCTGCGAAGCGCGCAGCTTGGCGCGCTCCAATCCGGTGCGGGCGTTCACGCTGTCGGGATCGAGCTTGAGGGCACGGGTATATTCCACGACGGCCAGGTCGTGCTCCTGGTTCAGTTCGGCGCGGCGCGCTTGTCGAAGGGCAGACGTGGTGGCACATCCGGTGATGGCCGAGAGGATCGCGACGATGCAGACCCAGCGTCTGGCGGCCGGCCCGACGAACATGCTAGCGGCCTCCCGCGTCGGTAACGACATCGACGTTCGGCGGCATCTTGAACACGAACTGGCTATCGGTCAGGCCAATATTCTCCTTGAGATTGGTGAAGGTGAACACGGATCGCCCGCCCTGGGCGTCGACCGTAATGAGCATCTGCAGAGACAGTGTCTTCGGCTCGACGACGAGCGTCAAGGATTCGTACTCGGGCTCGGGCCGCTTCGGCGTCAGTTTCAACGCGAGCGAGCCAGGGGGCGCATCGGCAACTTTGTCGAAAGCCACGTTGAAGTCCCGAGTGAGATTGCCTTTGCCCGTCAGGAACAATGCGGGTGAAGACGCCTGCTCGTCGCGCGGCATGGTGCCGACGACCACCTGCTTGTCTTGCGGAATATAGGAATAGATTTTCCGGCCATCGGATACGAACAGCTTCTTTTCCGGAGCTGTATACTCCCAGCGCATCTTGCCCGGCTTCTTGACGAGCAGATTGCCGCGTTCGGTGGCCTGCTGCTTGAGCACCCCGCCGCGATACGCATGCACGAAGTCGGCGGAAAAATCGGTGACGCGGTCGTACTTCTGCTGGAGATCGCGCGCAGTCGCGTCGGCTGTCGGAGCAGACGTGGACTGCGCCGCCACCGTTGCAGACAGAACCACCAGGGCCCCGGCGATGAAAGAACGAAGCTTCACGTCGATCAAAGATAACACGTTACAGGTCAAGAGTTAGGGATTAGGGCCGGATGGGGGGGTGAGCGGCACCTGCAGAAGCGGCCCAAAGAGGCCAGAGTCGTAGACGGCCTGGCCGTCAGGCCCCAAAGCCCTGAAGCTGATGCCCCGCTCGATGGTGAGCTCGTGCCGGCCGTTCACGACAACATGCCCGAAGCCCGCGCGTCGAATGGTGTCGGTGGGCAGCCACGATTCCATGCGCACATCGATGTCGAAGGGTTCGACCCTGACCCGCACGCGATATGGACGATCGCGCGAGTCCACCAGTTCGGGCCGGTCGCCGGCCCGGCCGACGATGACGGTGTATTGCCGCAGAGGCGGCATGGCTGTACCTGTCGTCAGCGACGTCCACGCACGGGCGAGGCCGAACGTGTTCAGCGAGTATTCGCGGTCAGGGCGAAGGACCGCGAGGACGTAGGGTGTGCCATGGCGAACCTCGCTGACCTTCGCTCCTAGGCGCATCATCGCCGGCGGCGGATCGTGCTGCCACGGTGAGGTGGGCGGGACGTGGATTCTCTGGTACACCCGAGGTGTCACGATGACGTCTCGCCCGGCTTCTGTATTGACCGCCACAAACGCATTGAATCGCTCGCGGGCACCCTTCCATTGAAACCACTCGAGCTCGTCCGTGGTGAACCAGGCCACTCCAGGCCTGTGTTCACGCATGAAGTACTCGACAGCGTTCTGTATCTGCCAATTGCTGTCCACACCGAAAATCGCGTCGCGCGATGCGCTGGTGAAGTCGTTCAGCAACTCGACCGCGCGATTGTCCCCACTTCGATCGACAGCAGGAAACGTGTCGTAGCCGCGCCATGCCGGATACGCCAGCAGCAGGATGCCTGCGGTGGCCGCGAGAGTACGAGTCGACACGCGAGAGAGCAGAGCGACGATCGCGCCAACGCCCGCCCCCGCGCATAACGCGACGACGTAATGGGATGGCAGGAAGAAGATATAGGCGTCACCAACGTTGTAGGTCCAGGCAAACGCGAGGTTCGCCGCGAAGATCAGGATCAGCAGCATGCCCCGCGAGGGCCAGCGCACCGTGACATATCCGAGGCCGAGGAGGGCGAGCACAACACCCGGCACGCCAACTTGCTGGCGCAGATCGAACCAGTACATAAGGTGTCGTGTCTGGAGGCCCGTTTCCGAGACGCTCATGACAAGCGTCTCGCGCCAGTCGGCCTTCGTTACGTCCAACCAGAATTGGTCGATGGCCTCACCCATCGACGCCGGCGCTTCGAGCTCGGCCCAGAGTCCGCGAAAATTCCACGCGTATTGGAGAGCGGCCAGGGCCGCGATTCCGACCGCAAGAGCGATCATGCGGGGCCGCAGGGGATCGGTCGCTCCGGGGCGGCGCTCTACTATCAGAAATGCGGCGAACGCCGGCAGGAGGAGAATCATGCTCAGGTGGTTGCCGAAACCGATGGCATATACCGCATAAAACAACGCCAGCCGGCCGAGCGTCGGCCGCTCGGCCCATGCGAGCAGTGCGGCGAGCGCGGCCCCGACGATGAGCAGGTGCAGCGTGTAGACCTCGGCCGTTATCGCCTGAGACCAGAAGGTATAGGAAAACGCGAGGAACATTCCGGTCGCGACGCCCGCCACGCGTGAACGGGTCAGCAGCGTGGTCACCCATGCCGCCACGCCCACCGCGAGCGCGCCATAGACCGCCGACGCAAAATTGAGCGCGCGTGCGGCTTCGCCCGGGTGCAGCCAGACGAACACGTTCCCGAGTCCGTAGTAGAGAGGATAGGCATGACGAGGCGTCAGTGTGAACGACCCGACACCGGTTTGAAATGACGCACTGTCACCGAGATCGAGCCCGGGAACGAGCGTCGCGTAGTAGCAGGCGAACGCGACGGCAGCCAGAGACGCGGAGACTAACCCTTGGCTAGCGACCCAGGTTCGGGCGGTGCCGAGCGTGGTGCTTCCTTTGTCTCGATCGGAAAGTTGGCGGCGAGCCATTCTGGGACCCCGCCTTTGAGGACGGTGATCTTGATACCCTTTCGCAGCAGCTCGGCTGCCACGTGGGTGCTGACGAGCTCGTTCGGATCGGAGTCGTAGGCGACGATGTCGCCTCCGCTCGGGATAGGCACCGAGTCAATCGCGTAAGGAGGCACGCGGATGGCGCCGGGCAGCTTCACCGTGCTGTGCTCGTACGCGTACTTGAGGCGAACGTCGAGGATCGTGGGCTTTTCGCCGCGATCCAGGCGTTCCTTGAGCTGTTCTTTGGTGATACGTTCGACCGGCACGGCGCTATTCTCCCCGTGGCTCCGGTTGGCGTCAAGTTCCGGGGTGTGGCCGCGGGGCCTTTCGGCCGAAACATACACAGACGAATGTCACGAGAGGTCAAAATCGGGAACCGCAAATTCTGGATTGTCTCGGAGCCCTATGAGAAGGGGTGGAAGGCTCAAGTGCTCGAGGTGCTCGACGACAATCGTGGGACAGAGACGATGGACATCGAAACCATCGGCGAAACCAGAAGCGTGGCCGACGATCGAGCTGTCGGCCAGCTTCAGCACCGCCTCAGGGATCAATCCTTCTGACATCCGGCTGACCCATGGGTGAGGGCGGCGGCACATAGCCCCACCTGCTCGCGGGGGCCGCATGGTCCGCCGCCATGTCCTGGTCTTCGTCGGTCCAGTCGTAGTTGACCGCATCCTCCGAAGCGATGAGCAAGTTGCGTCCGGCCCTCAGCTTGGCATCGGCCGGTAGGTACGGCATTTCACGCGGGTTCCTGCTTCTGCCCAGCATTTCTTCGAAACGTCCACCCGGGGTGTGTTCTGCCAGCAGATAACCCAGGATGCGGCCGTCGGTACGGTCGATCAGCACGTCGTTGACTTTTCCCAGAAATCGTCCAACTTCGCTCACTACCTTACGGCCGATCAAATCAGACCCTCGCGGCAGTTTTTCGAGGCGCTCGATGTCGCTTACGATGACATCGCCCCGCCGGATGGTAACGGCATCGGGACCAATCGCGTGCACCGCAGACGCTGGAAGCAGGATGTGATCTTTGGTGAACCCCGATCCGTGGCGGACGACGACGAAGCCCGCAACGCAGCCGCCGTCGGGATCGAGGATCATCTTCTCGACGGTGCCGATTTTTTCGGCCGCATCGATGTCCACGACGGCACGGCCTGACAGCTCGGTAGCTCGAATCATAAACACCTCACCCGGCGAATAAGGGAGCAAGGACCGAGCCAATTTAGAGCCACTTCGCACGCTTGAACTGGACATAGAGCAGCGAGCACAGACCGGTGATTCCGGCGAGCACCAGCGGATACCCGAGCCGCCATCGCAACTCCGGCATGTGGTCGAAGTTCATACCGTAGATGCCGGCGATGGCCGTCGGTACCGCAAAAATCGCCGCCCAGGCGGCGAGACGTCGAGTGTCTTCGTTCTGCGACACAGAGACCAGCGAGAGGTGCGCTTCGAGTGCGGTCCCGAGGAGGTCGCGTACGCTGTCGATCATGTCGTTGATGCGGAGCGTGTGGTCGTAAACGTCGCGAAAATAGGGCCGCGACTGAGCTGGCACAATATCTTCGTCTTCGAACCGGATGAGCCGCGCCGACAACTCGATGACCGGCGACACGACCCGCTTCAGGGCGATGAGGTCGCGCTTCAGCTTGTAGATCTGTGTCGTCGTGCGCCGGCTGAAGGGCTGCGTGAAGACGCGATGTTCGAGTGTCTCCAGCTCTTCCTCGAGCGCATCGACGATCGGAAAATACTGATCGACGATGAAGTCCATCACCGCGTACAACACAAACGCCGGACCCTGCTTCAGGAGATCCGGCGTCGACTCCGCCCGCGTCCGGACCGGCGTAAACGTCGTCGCGTAGCCATGGCGCACGGTGACGATGAAGTTGCGGCCGAGAAAGATGTGGACCTCGCCGTATCGTACGTCGCACGGCTTGCCGGGCTTCGGATCGTCGATCTGGGCTGTGCGCAGGACGACGAAAAGCGAGTTGTCGTAACGCTCCACCTTCGGGCGCTGATGAGCGGAGAGGGCATCTTCGATAGCGAGATCGTGCAGGCCGAACTCTTCCTGGATCTTGCGGAGCAGCGGCTCGTTCGGCTCGTAAAGGCCGATCCAGACGAAGGTGTTCGGCTGTACGATGGCTTCGCTGATATCGTCGAGTGCGAGATCTCCTACCCGCCGTCCATCCGAATACGCGGCGCTGGCGATAACTGAGCCAGCCGGTCCAACGATGACGCTCATGGGGGCATTGTAACTGCGGGCACACGTAGGGCGGGCCTCCGACCACGTAGGGCGGGTCTTGCAGTTCAAGACCCGCCCTACTGCGTCCGCCCCGCCCTACTAAACGCGAAAACGCGCTAGCATGCTGCATGCCCAAGATCGTCCCCGTTGCACTCATGGCCCTTACCGCAAGCTTTGCGCTCGAGGCGCAGGCCCAGAAGAGCGTTCCACCGCAGGCCTCGAAAGCGCCGAGGTATGGCTATACCGTCGTGCGCAGCCATCCTCACGATCCCAAAGCCTTTACTCAAGGCCTCGAATATTTCGACGGCTTCCTCTATGAGAGTACCGGCCTGAAAGGGCGCTCTTCAGTGCGGAAGGTGGAAATCGAAAGCGGCAAGGTGATTCAGGAAGAGAAGCTGCACCCGCAATATTTCGGCGAGGGCATGACCATCGCCCAGGGAAAGCTCTTTCAGGTGACCTGGCAGGACAGGCAGGGATTTATCTACGACGCCAAGACGCTGAAGTTCATCAGGAACTTCACTTACTTCGGCGAGGGCTGGGGCCTGACACACGATCCGGCCAACGTCATCATGAGCGACGGCACGAGTACGCTCCGATTCCTCGAGACGACGCGCTTTCAGGAGCGGCGGAAGCTGAAAGTGCTGGACGCGGGTGTGCCGATCGAGCGCCTGAACGAGCTCGAGATGGTGCGGGGCGAGATCTGGGCGAACGTCTGGCAGACCGACTACATCGTCCGCATTTCGCCCAAAGAGGGACGTGTGCTTGGCTGGATCGACCTGAAGGGGCTCCTGGGCGGGCCCAACGCGAAACGGAGTCCCGAAGCGGTGCTCAACGGCATTGCGTTCGACGCGCAGGCGAACCGGATCTTCGTGACGGGCAAGCTGTGGCCCCGAGTCTTCGAGATCGCCATAAAGTAGAGTCCGGCTTTAGCCGGACCAAGCGACGGCGGGCAGCCGGACCAGACTGTCGGCCTATTTCCCCAATTTCGGAATCATCGGTCCGAGCGCCGCGAGCGATGCCAGATCGACGCGTCCCACGATATTGACGACGGTCAGCTCGTTGGGCTCTGCCGCGATCACGACGAGGCCGCCATTCTCACCCCGCTCTTTCCACAGGTAGATTTCGGTCAGCTGGCGCTTTTCTCGAACGCCGACGATGCGCGCCCATCCCTCGCGCGCCACCTGTTTGCGAACGGCCTCGACATCGGCATCGGTGTAGGCGTCGGGCACGTCGAACTTGAAGCTCTTGACGTAAATGCCGCGAATGCCTTCGATGAGCTCCTGAAGCTTGGGATTATCGCCGCCACGGCCGGCAAGAAACCCGGCCGATTGCTTCAGCATGGTCGAGTCCACCGTGACGTCAACGGTTTCGGTGGCCTTCTCGGCAAGGCGATTCAGATGGTCGAGCTGAATCCTGGCGCCCTGCGCCGAACTGGCGGCGGGGAAGATCAGAAGCACGACCAGAAGACAGCCGCTAGTACTCAACCTGACGTTCATGATGGGAGATCTCCTGGACTTTGACCTGGACCGCCGACACCTTCTCGCTTGCTATCTGGAGCGCCTGTACCACGTCGCGCGCCGCCTGTTCGGCCTGCACCTGTTGCTCCTGCCGTTCGTGCTGCTGGAGGTAGTAACCTCCCGCCAGGGCTAAGGTCAGCGACGCCGCCACCGGCAGGGCCAGCCGAGTCCATCTCGTCTGCGGGGACGGCGCTGGAACGGCTGCGTTCGACGCGATCCTGTCGAGCACTCTCTGGTCGAACCCCGCTGGCGGGCTCGTTCGCCTCAACGCCTGCCGCAGCTCGTGTTCAAGATTCATGGATGTGTCCTTGCTGGGCCAGCTTGCGCCGCAATGCTTCCAGCGAGCGCCTCAGGTGACTCTTTACCGTATTCAACGGCAAATCGACAATGGCGGCGATTTCGGCCAGTTCGAGATCTTCCTGGAACCGCAGGGTCACGACAATGCGTGGGTGCGGCGGCAGCTCAGCCACGAGCCTGCGCAGCAGGGCGTCGAGCATCGGGTCGGGCCAACGCGGCATGGCGCCCGGCTCTCGGAGGTCGTCCATCGGCACTTCGCGTCGATGTCGCGGGCTTCTGACCCAGTCGATGCACCGGTTGCTCGTGACCCGCCTGAGCCAGAACACGAGATGGCGGGCCGACTCGATGCGCGCCAGATTCTGGTGCAGCGCCAGGAACACGTCCTGCGCCAGCTCCTCGGCCTGACTCCAACTCTGCAGGAAGTGATAGGCGAGGCCAAACACCATCGCCTGATGCTCGCGGACGATCGCGGCGAAGGCGCTCTCGCTGCCGGCACAGGCCTGTGCCAGGAGGTCGTCGCCCGAAGATTCGGGCACGTCTGCGGAGGCGGCCGCCGTGAGCATCTAACCCTAATACGTCGATTCGGCGAGGAAAGGTGCAAATAAGTTGGTCCGCCGTTTGCTTCACGCGGGTGCGAAGTTCAGCGATCTGCGGAAGTGTATGGCAATTCAAGTCGTTATCCGGTGGGCCCCTGTCAGATCGACGCGTGTGCTCGGCCGGCTGTGGAACGTTTGCAGACAGTTTCCTTGCCAGATTCTTGGCCACAGCAACGAAATCAAAGTGGGCTCGAGGACGCTGGCGCTCAAATGCCAGCGCTGCGGGTGGACATCGCCCGGGTGGACGCTGGGGGATCAGCGGCCGTCAGCCTCTCCGAAACGCGATGCGGCCAACGTGTCCATCTTTGTGGCTCGGCGAACTGGAACAAAAGCGGCGATTCCAGCCTTGAACGTGACGGGGTCAGGCAGTGTCAGCCCGAAGGGCAGCTGACCAACCCATCGTGCAACCCGACCCCGCGGGTTTGACCTACCAGGGAGCGCTTCCGAGAGAAAGGCTGTCGATGACCTCGACCTGCGGATTGAAGGGGAGTGTCATCACGTGGAACGGGCAAGGCGCCTTGCCGGCAGGCTGGTCGATCAGAACCTCGCAGCGTACTTCGCGAAATCCAAGGCGTTGATAGTAGTCGACCATCCTGTCGACGCAGAAGAGCAGCGCGAAATCCACGGCCCAGCGATCCCGGAGCACGTTGATCGCGTGCCGCACAACCATCGCTGCATAGCCTCGCCGCTGCGCCTCGGGAACCGTCACAACCCCACCGATGCCTCCGATAAGCACCGCAGAGCCGTTGGCACGTGCGTGATGTCTCAACACCGCTGCATGGCTGACAGGCTCGTCTGCGCCCGCGTACAACAGAAAACGGACGAGACCCTCCTTGGTGCGGTACGTAATGTCGAGGCCCGCGGTCCCGAAGATGTTGTCGCCCCAGCCGTACAGCCGACGAGTTTCTTCTGCCGAGAGCTGCAATACCTCACGAATTTCCAAGGTGTGCAGCATAGGCAGAGGATCGTATCATCGTGAATGGTGTCTCTCGAAGTCGATGATCGAAATCAGTGAATACAATCCGGATTGGCCGGAGCAGTTTGCTGAGTTGCGCGAACGGCTGTCGCGGTGTCTCGGCGACGTGGCGGTCGCTATCGAGCATGTCGGGGGCACTGCGGTGCCAGGATTGGCGGCAAAGCCTGTCATCGACATCGATGTGGTCATTCCTCTCCACGCGAAGGTCATCACCAGCATCGGACGGCTTTCCAGAATCGGCTACGTCCATCAGGGCAATTTAGGAATCCAGGACAGAGATGCGTTCACGGCACCAACAGGCGGGCCTGCGCATCACCTCTACGTGTGCCGCCGAGGAAGTGCGGCTCTGCGCAACCATCTCACTTTGCGCGATCATTTGCGTCAACATCCCGAGGATCTCGCGGCATACGCAACCTTAAAACGAACGCTCGCAGAGGGATGCGCAGATGTGGATCACTACACTCGCGGGAAGACGGACTTCATTCTCTCAATTCTGGCGACGTACACGTTTTCGGCAGCGGAACTGGCAATGATTCGTCGCGCGAACGATGACGGTTAGAGCAGTCCTTTTCGATCTCGACGGCACCCTCTACGACCGTGATGAGCTGGTCCGGAAGGTCGCGATCAGGCAGTACGACGCCTTTCAGAATGAGCTCTCGCCGGTCTCAAAGGACGTCTTCATCAAGCGCCTGCTCGAGCTTGATGCCTACGGACACGGAGACAAACCGAAGCTCTACGCCACCTTAGTGGGGGAGTGGGGCCTCGCGCCAGAACTGACCTGCCGCCTTGTGGAGAGTTTCTGGTCTTTGTACGAGCAGGGGTGTGAACTGAGTGAGGATACCCGTCTTACCTTGCAGACTCTGCGGAAGCGAGGCCTCAAACTCGGCGTCATCACGAATGGGCAGGTGGAATGGCAGCAGCGGAAGCTTGACACATTGGGGATCGCCGAGTGGTTTGACGCGATCCTGATCTCTGAAGCAGAAGGCGTTCGAAAGCCCGATCCTGAAATATTTCGTCGAGCGCTGACGCGCTGCGACGTCGAAGCCTCCGAGGCGCTGTTCGTGGGTGACAATCCAGATGCTGATGTTGGCGGCGCAATGCAGGCGGGGCTGCGCGCCGTCTGGAGAGTGGTGCCGTATTGGTCCTGCGCACATGACGTTCCACGCATCAGCCAGCTCAGCGAAGTGCTCGCCATGTGCGAGAACACCAAGGCTCCGGTTAGCACTGTGATCTCCGCGATCGTCCGTCCTCGCGCTATTCTGTTGTAGGAACATCGATACTGCACCCCCAGCTGCACCTATGGGAGACACGTCATGAGCAGGATCATTCTGTTCGTCTGCTTCGGAGTTGTCGGCGCGAGCCCGGTGTTCGGGCAGTCCGCCGCAGAGCGCCAACTGGCAGCGGACATCCGCATCCTGGAGCTGCGGACGGAGCGTATTGAGAGTGCTGTCGGCGAACTGGCTCAAGCTACCGAGGAGTTGAAGAAGCAGCTCTCCGAGCAGGCGAACGCAACTCGCAAGGTCGCTGCTGATCAAATAGTGAAACTCGACGAGGCTCTCAGCGCAGTACGTATGCTTCGTGAGCAACTCGCGGACACAAACCAACGATTGGCAACGGTACTGGAAAAATCAACAGTCCCGGCTGGCGCGACAAAACTGTTCGAGAATGCCAGAGCCGACCACATGGCCGGCAATTACTCGTTGGCGGTGCAGGGATTCACGGAGTACCTGAATACCTCACCTCAAGCCGGCAATGCAGCCAGCGCCGAGTACTACATTGGCGAAGCGTATCGTCTTGATCGCAAGCTCAATGAGGCACTCGCCGCGTATGACCGGCTCATCATGACGCACCCCACAGCCGAGCAGATCCCGAATGCGCGTGTTCGGCGTGCGGAAGTGCTCAATGAGCTTGGTCGTGTCAAGGAGGCCAGGGCAGAGTATGAGGTGGTCGTGAAAGACTCGCCGAATACGGATGCAGCGACTATGGCCAGGCAACGATTGACCGCACTTGGACGGTGACGGACGGCCGTCGTAGAACGCTCAACCTTAGTCGGGGTGCAAGACTTTGACTGCGTCGAGCCGTACGGCACGGTACGCCGGGATGAGGCTGGCCACCAACGCGACAAGGGCGAGCGTGGCCGCGACGGCAACGACCGTCGGCGGATCTGATGCGCTCACACCAAAGATGAGTGTTTCCATGACCCTCGCCGACGCGAGCGCGCCGATCGTCCCGACGGCAATGCCGACGAGCGCTGGCGACATGCCCTCGACGATCACCATGCGAAAGACATCGATTGCACGCGCGCCAAGCGCGATTCTGATGGCGATTTCCCGGCTGCGCCCGCGCACGATGTACGAGAGAACGCTATAAATACCGAGTGCCGCAAGCAGCAACGCCAGTCCTGCGAAGCCTCCGAGCAACAACGCGGCCAAGCGTTGTGATGTCAGTCCAGTCTCGAGTACCTGCACCATCGTGCGGATCTCTCCAACAGGCTGCTGTGGATCGATCGCACGGATGCTCGCCACGGCAGAAGCAGCGATCGAAGCAGGCGGCACCGACGTTCGCATGGTGAATGTCGCCCTGTTGTAACGCTCGCGGGTATAGAAGTACACCGTGGGCGTGGAGGTCTCCATGAGATTCCGCTGCTTGACGTCACCCACGACGCCGACCACCTCCCGGAGCAACGTCTTGGACACGGCGGGCAAGATCGCGCGGCGTCCGACCGGATCGTCCGTTCCCCAATAGAGCTTCGCTGCCTCGCGGCTGACGAGCAGCACTTCCGCATCGCTTTCAACGATGTCGCGGCCATGCAGCACCGGAATCCGCATGGCACTCAGGTAGCCGTCACTGATCTGTCTGACTTGTACCGCCACGGGGTCTCGCTGAGGCGGATATCCCTCAAGCGTGAGCGTTTGTGCCGATCCGTCGATCAGGGGCAGAGTGTCAATCGTTCCCGCGGCCTCAACGCCTGGAAGTGCCCGAATGCGTTGCAATGCCGTGTCGAAGAATGGCAATCGTTGAGCAGGCGTCCGGTACCGCGCATTGACCAGCGTCAGGTCCATCTTCAACACGTTGTTCGGATCGAAGCCTGCGTCGCCGTACCGGAGGGCCAGGAGGCTTTGGACCATGACACCGGCGCCCATCAGCAATACGAGCGACAGCGCAACTTCACACACGATGAGCACGCGACGCGTTTCGACACCCAGGGCACGCGCGCCGTCCGCACGTTCCTTCAGCTCATCGTTCGCATCGGACCGGCGGGCGCGTACCGCCGGAAGCGTACCTGCGAGGAGACCTGTCAGGATCGATACCGCTAACGCGAACAGCAGCACTCGCGCATCGATCGAGATTTCCTCCGCCCTTGGCACATGGCTGGTGAGGAGCACCGAGGCGGAGCTGAGCAGCCCGTACGCGAGCAGAAGTCCTAGCGTGCCTCCGGCGATCCCGAGTAGCAATGCTTCGACCAGCAGCTGGCGAAACACGCGTTCGCGTCCCGCGCCAAGCGCCACACGAATCGCGATCTCCTTGCGTCGGCTGAGCGCCCGCGTGAGTGCGAGGTTGCCGACGTTGGCGCAGACGATGAGAAGGACCAGGCCGACCGCCCCCAGCAACATGAGGAGCATCGCGCGGTGATTGCCGACGATGACGTCCTGCATCGGGATCACCACGGCTTCCCACTGGCCGTCCGATCTCGGAAACTCGCGCGCGAGCCGTGCCGCAATTGCGGCGAGTTCGGCTTGCGCCTGAGCCAGCGAGACATCTCTCCTCAGTCGACCGACGCCGTCCAGATTATGATTTCCACGGTTAGCGCGCGCCTTGTCTGGCAGGGCAATCGGGACCCATACGTCCGCCGCCATCGCGGCCCACGACGCAACGGACGCACTGGCCGGCAAGATCCCGACGATGATGTATGGTTCGTCGTTGAGTTGCAGGGTACGGCCAATTACGTCGGGGGAGCCGCCGAGTTCGGTCTTCCAGAATCGATCGCTCAGGACGACCACGTATCTGCCGCCTGGCGTGTCCTCCTCTTGCCGAAAGACGCGGCCGAGCGACGGCCGGGCTCTGACGATGTCGAAAAAGTCTGCGCTCACGGCTGTGCCTTTGACCGTTCGCGCGACGCCTGTGCCGGTCAGCGCCCAGTCCCTCAGGCCGCAGCACCCGTAAATCGCCATCGCCTCGAACGACTGTGCATCGCGCTGCCAGTCGTAGAACTTGCCGGGCGACAGCTCAAAGAGGCGTCCGCCTGGCGTTTTGGTGAAAATCCGGACCAGGCGGTCCGGCTCCTCGAAAGGCAGCGGACGCAGCAGAACCGCGTTCACAATGCTGAAGATCGCGGTGGTTGCACCGATGCCAAGCGCCAGCGTGGCGATCGCGATGGCCGAGAATCCGGGATTGCGCCGGATCTGGCGCAGCCCATAGCGCACATCCCGTTCGACGTCGTCGAGCCACGCCCCGTGACGACCGGTTCGAACGCGCTCCTTCGCCTGTTCGACGCCTCCCAGCTGGAGCACAGCCAGACGTTGGGCCTCGGCGGGCGTCGCGCCCTCGCGCATTTGGTCTGCCGTGGCCATTTCCACGAACGCCTGCATCTCGTCGTCCAAATCCCGCTCGGCTCTCTGCCGCTGCGCGATCCATCGGACGAGGGACTTAAGGCGATGCAGGAGTGTCATGCACCCTCCAGCACGCTGGTGACTGCAAAGGAGACACGATTCCAGCGTTCGCGATGCTGTTCAAGCTGCCGGCGGCCGGACGCGGTGAGCCGGTAGTACTTGGCGCGACGATTGTTCTCGGTGGGCTGCCATTCGGCCTTGAGCTTGCCGTCCTGCTCCAACCGGTACAGCGAAGGGAACAGCGAGCCTGGATTGACGTGGAACTCGTCATGACTCAGTGCGGTCAGCCGCTGCGAGATGCCGTAGCCATGCATCGGCTCGCGCGCGAGGATCGTCAGAATCATCAAGTCGAGCGTGCCCTGAGGGATATCCAGCTTCTCCACGACGCTCCTTTAGGTGCGCAAGAGGAGCCGATCATGGCATGGCTCATTTAGGGTGTCAAGAGGAAGAAGAACAAGGACAAGGGCAAGGACCGGCTATTGAAGGCGATAGACCTCGCACCGATTGATCCGCGCCAGGTGGGCCAGAAAAACATTTCGGCCCATGCCTTTTTCGCCGAGGGACGTTTCGTATCGATCGCTGCTCGCGTTGTAGCTCCACGACACTCCACAGCTGTTGTTACCTGTCTGGGAACCATCGGGAGTTGTGGTGCTCTGCCACGTGGCCCCGGTGCGGGGATTTGTAGCGGATTCGCGCACGGTACCATCGAGACAACGCTGCACGACGTAGCGGATTTCTGACGAGTCTGTTCGCGATGTCTCCGTACAGAATGATTGGTCAGAGGCTCTGGCTGCCGGCGGCGCAGGGGATTGGCCAGCACATGGCGCGGGTGATTCGAGGCGCTCGCGAAACGCATCTTCTCCTTGGCGAACTTCGCCACTTTCACTTCTGTACGTCTTCGTCTGCGCGTCAAACGTCCATTTGTCGCCGCACTTGTCTGTTGCTGATTGGGAACCGTCCGGGCGAGTGATGTGGGTCCATTTCGCATCCGTGCGCGCATGCGAACCCTGGACACGGGTTGTGCCATCCGGGCAGCGCTCAATCAAATACGCGTTGCCTGAAGTCGCGTCGTACTTGTGCTCAGACTGGCAAGCAGGAAGGCGACCTTCGACGGGTTTCAGGTCATCGTTGGTGTAAGTCTTTGACGGTCGCTCTGCCGTCTCTCGGCGTTTCTCAGCCTCGCGCGCTATCTCCCCGAAGGATGGTTGTTGCGCCGCGACCGACGCCGTCCAGACAACCAGGGCAGCGATGACGATTCGCGGTGCACTCATATGCCTGAGTATATTGGGTCCAGCGGTAAGGAAAGGCGGATTCAGTCTGCGATGACGCAACGTGGGTCCCGGGAATCTCAATCCCAAGGGAAAGCAATCGCATCGTTGATAAAGCGTGCGATTTCACGGCCTGTAGGTTGATACTGTTGAGTACGGTTGTCACGACAAAGGAGCGAATGTGTGGTCTTGGACATGACCTGCGGCGGCGCGCTTCGCGCGCTCAGAAATGCAGAGGGATTTACGACAGTTGCTGTATTGGAGGTCGGCTCATGAGCACAAGAATCGCCGTCTCCTGGCAGTGTCCGAAAGGGCACAACGTTGACGATTCCTTCTCTAAGGCCGACCTAAAAAATCACCTGGCGGCTGGCAGACTGACCGGGGTGTGTCCTCATTGCGGTGGACGGGAGTACCCGATTCCAGCAGAACAATGGAAGCGGATTCTCAAAGAACTTTCGCCACAAGGCTAGAAAGAGAGTGAGCACCCTCTAGCCCAAAAGAAATCGGTCCGCGAGTGACCAGCGTCCGCTTCGTTTTATGACCAACGCGACCTCCGACCCATTGCGCATCAGCGGGAAGGTCCCGGATCATTTCCCTTTTGTGACGCGGTTCAAAAGGCATTCTGATGCATGCGAGCTCAGAAGATTGTGGAACTGGCTACTAAGGACTCTTGCATATATCGCTCTGGACAGAACCGCGCATGACGATGAAAGGAAGGCGCGCGCTACGAATGTGGTCATCTATCAGCGTTGAAGACGGGGACACGTAGCAGACCTCGTCAGCCCTTTCCAGGCCTCGTTCCAACTTTGGCCTGCGCCTTACGCCGCTCGGCCCAATACTTCTTCATACGAGCGGACACCGCTTTTCTGGCAGCAACGGACATCTCTCGAGTTCGCTTCCGCGCTCCTTTCAGCGCTTGGCGGGCTGCTCGACGTCGCCGTGGAAGTGCCAGTTCGGGAAATGTTCGTTCGATCGCGATGACCTCTGTCCTTAGCTGTTCCAGAGTCTTGGCCGCCGCGTCTCTTGCCAATTCTTTCAGTTGATTGATACTCAGTCTCTGCCCGACACCCATTCGGTCCCTCCTCGAAAATCGGTAAAATGAGTTTATCTCCGTTAACTACTGGCGGGTCAGGCAAAAACGCCGAAACTCATCGGTGTCTCAATCGTGAACAATCGCTAACGCAGATTGTGCTTACTACCACACGTGGCTGGTGATGGCATTGGATTGGCGGTGCCAGGGCTCCGCGTCGAGCCCCTCGTGGCGTTCAGATATGAGTAGAGCTACGATGAGCTGTGACTGTGACTGAGACCGATCTGCTCTCGGCTCTGCCGATCCGGCACGGCCATTTTCTTCTCGAATCGGGCTATCACTCGAAGCTATGGCTTTCACTCGACGCCCTGTTCGTTGACACCGCAAACGTTGCGCCGCTGGTTACAGCTCTGGCCGACAAGATACGGCGTCATGACGTGACGGCTGTGTGCGGCCCCATGCTCGGTGGAGCCTTCCTGGCATTCGCGATTGCACGTGAACTCGGTGTCCGGTTTTACCTCGCGACAGGCCCGAACAAAGCCTCGGATGGTTTGTTCAATGCGACATATTCGCTGTCCGCTGAACAGGCGGCGCGTGCTCGCGGTGAGCGCGTGGCGGTGGTGGACGATGTCATCAGCGCTGGATCTTCGGTCCGTGCGACGACACTCGCGTTGAATCATGCAGGGGCACATACGGCGGCAGTGGGTACCTTCTTAACGCTCGGCGATATGGGCCGAGGCTATTTCGAGTCTCAGGGAACCCCGGTAGAGTCATTGGGTCATCGCGAGTTCACGATGTGGAAGCCGAGCGAGTGTCCCTTGTGCGCCGCAGGCGCTTCACTCGTCAATCGGCAAATGTAGGCAGTGCCAGTCACTCAGAATGGCCACGGTGCCGTAGCAGTGTGATGGCACTCGCATGGCGGCGGCATTCGCATGGCGAGGTGTACTCCATGCAATCGGTGACTTGACCTGCGGCCTTCGAGCACCGCAGGATGGCCGGATGGATGTGCGAGCCGTTCCCCCGCCGAGTAGTCAACCCTACGAGGAGTTCTTTCGGTCTCGTGGCCTGAGCGTAGGCGTTTATCGGTTGTCACCGGGTACAGTTGATGCGCAGCAGCCACATCACGAGGATGAGGTGTACTACGTCCTGGGCGGACGCGCGAGGTTCACCTCTGGCGAACAGACGGTCGAAGTGGCAGCGGGGCTGTGCCTGTTCGTACCGGCACACGAATCACACCGGTTTCACGACATCGTCGAAACGTTGGAAGTGCTCGTCGTGTTCGGGCCGGCTGAGGGTTCGACAGGACAGAACCTGTCGTCCTCTGCATGATTATGCCCTTCGAGTCTGCAACACACCAAAGACGAGGCCAGATCATTTGTTACTCGGTGTTCCGGTGGTGGTGCGCTCACCGCAACGGCGAAAGACAACAACGGCCTGGTTGTTCGGGCCGGTGTAAAGGTGCTCAAACCAACGTGAGTCTGGGAGAATCTCAGACTCGAGATCCAGACTCTCCGGCCAGCATCGGGCACGATGCTCGTCGACCCAAGCTAGCAATTTCATCATCTCATCGAGGGCGTCGACGCCTTCCTCAAAACAATCGGAGTCGAGCGAGACGCGTAGGCTCTGATGAGTGTGGCAGCTGTCAACTGCCGGTTCTGTTGTGCCGCCGCTCCCACCCTAAAGGGGTGGAGGATGGCAGCAGCGCGTGGCTAACTGCCACGGCACCGCGATGGCAGTGCTTGGCAATGCAGCTCTGGCGAAGGCGGCTTAGACAACCAAAATGCGACTTCTATCGTCAAAACCCGACAATGAAACTCCGTCGTGTTCCAGCAGCCGCACTGGTGAATGTGCTTGGTTTGCTTGCGGTTGTCGCCGTCCGTGCCACACCGCAGCGGACGTACGAGCATCAGGGCCATATGATGGTCGTGCTTTCCGGCGGTACGTTCATGATGGGGTCTCCAGCCAATGAGCGTGGACGCGCTCTTGAGGAAGTGCTTCATCGCGTCACCATTCCCCGCACGTTTGCCATTGCGAACACCGAAACGACAAACGCCCAGTTCAGTCGTTTTCTCGCGGCGGTGCCGGAGTATGCGGCGACGTGGAAGGCCGCTGCGACAAACCGCTTCGGTGATCCGCCACGCTTTCAGCAGTTCTCGCGGACGCCAGACAGTCCACAAGTGGCCGTTAGTTGGTACGACGCAGCCCGGTACTGCAACTGGCTGAGCGACCAGGCCAGCCTGCCGATGAGCGAATGGGTGTACCCGGAGTACATCGACGTCGCCGAAGGGTTCGATCTGCCGGCGAGTTACCTGCATCGCACCGGGTACCGACTTCCGACCGAGGCAGAATGGGAGTATGCCGCTCGTGCGGGAACGACCACGAGCCATCACTTCGGAGATGAAGAAGGTCTACTCGCGCAGTACGCCTGGTATGACGCGACGACGCGCAAGGAGCGCGCATTTCCGGTCCGCCAATTATTCCCCAACCAATGGGGACTTTACGACATGCTTGGCAACGTCTGGGAGTGGACCTTTGATCGTCGGCGACCGTATCCATCGCAAGGCGCTTTACGCGACGACGTCGAAGACTCGGTGCTTCGTGTATCGAACGATGTGGCGAGGACAAGGCGTGGTGGTTCATTTGCGTATGATTGGACGACCGTGCGATCCGCCCACCGTGGCGACGTGACCTACTTCCCGAACCAGACTCGGGACAATGTAGGCTTTCGAGTGGCACGCACGATTCGCTAGCTAGTCTCGTTGTCGGTCCTTCCACTTCCTGCCAAGCGGAATCGACGTGCGGCTCTGCGGCGTCGAGCAAGAACTCAACTGAGCCGTTCTGTTAGCCGATGTTCCGCAGGTGCGGCTCAAGACCGGAAGCTTGAAGGGAATGTTGAGGAAAGTTGGCTTGCCAACCGGAGCTCGTTCAGCGCTGACTGGTGGCCCGCCTCCGCCAAGGCTACGGCGGGCAACCTCCGCCTGTATTCATGAGCGGAGGTTGGTGGACGGCGGGAGGATCGAACTCCCGGCCTCCGCATTGCGAACGCGGCGCTCTCCCAGCTGAGCTAGCCGCCCACCGATGTGCACGATCGTCTGTGCGAACGAGAATTTTACCACAAGCGATACAATTCATCGTTTATGCCACTCATCGAGCGCATCGGAGTACTGACGGGCGGCGGGGATGCTCCCGGGCTGAACGCCGTCATTCGAGCTGTCGTCAAGTCGTGCTGCAACAAAGGCATCGAGGTCATCGGCATCGAAGACAGCTTCGACGGGCTCATCGAGGTCGGGCGAACGCGGGTGCTCGGCCCGAAGGACGTCACCGGCATCCTGCGCCTCGGCGGCACGATTCTCGGGACCAGGAATCGCGGCAATCCGTTCGCCTATCCTGTTGAAACCAGCGCGGGCCCGGTCGACTACACGACCCTGGTGGTCGAGAACTTCCGGAAGCTGCGCCTGGATGGGCTGGTGGTCATCGGCGGCGATGGCACGCTCAGCATCGCGCACCGGCTGTCGAAGCACGGTATTCCTCTGGTGGGCGTGCCGAAAACCATCGATAACGACATCATGGGCACGGTCAGCTCCTTCGGCTTCGACACCGCGGTGGACTTCGCCACCGATGCGATCGATCGGCTTCACAGCACGGCCGAAGCGCACCATCGCGTCATGGTGGTCGAAGTGATGGGCCGCTACGCGGGATGGATCGCACTGTATGCCGGCGTCGCGGGCGGGGCAGATGTGATTCTCATCCCCGAGATCCCGTACGATCTCGAAATGGTCGCCGAACGGCTGAAAGAGCGCGAGAAGCTCGGTGCGCGGTTCAGCATCGTCGTGGTGGCGGAGGGCGCGGCGCCCAAAGGCGGAAAGATGTCGATCGTGTCCGAGGGCGACGACGCTACGGCTGAGCGCCTCGGTGGCCTCGGTGCGGTGTGCGCGCGTCAGCTCGAGAAGCTGACCGGGAAAGAGGCGCGACACGTCGTGCTCGGCCATCTGCAGCGCGGCGGTACGCCGACGAGCTTTGACCGCGTTCTTGCCACGCGATTCGGTGGCAAGGCCGTCGATTGCATACTACTGAGAGAGTTCGACATCATGGTCGCGTCGAGGCCGCCAGACATCGTCACCGTGCCACTCGACACGATCGTCGGAAGGCAGAAGCGCGTGCCGCTGGATTACGACTTGATCCACACAGCACGCGCTCTCGGCATTTCATTCGGCGACCGCCCGGCGGCGAAATGCTAGACGCCCGCGGGTTCCACTGCATCAGACGTTACTTCGTTCCGCTCGTGCTGACAGGAGCCGGCGCATACGTCTGCAGCGTCTTGGCAAACGCGGTGACTTCCATGGGCGCCTTGACGGCTCCGAAGAGCACTTCGCGCGCCGTCGCGTTCTTTCCGTAAACCTCTTCCATGTCGTCGTTCGCCGTCTCAATCACCGCACCCTCGAGCGCGGCTCCGGCGAACAGCCCCTTGCTGCGCGAATAGCTGAGAATCTGCGCGTTCAGCTTGGCGTCGGTGGCGGCTTCGGCCTCGCGTCCGATTGGGCCTGCGGCCACTGACACGCTGCCGCCCAGCTTCACATTGCTCTCGAGCAGGCTTTTCGCGCTTTCCGGCGTCATGAACAGCATGATGTGGTCGGTAGACTCGACGCCTATCTGGGCGCCGAAGCTGCCGCCGCCCATGTTCAGATACGCAGGCGCACTCCACCCGTTAGCGCTGCGGCACACCGCGACGCCGCGACCGCCGCGTCCTCCGATGCCGAACGCCGCCTTGAGTACCGATGGGAATACGGCCACGCAATCAGCGTTGGAGAGAATCTCCTTCGGAATCGCCTTGTCCGCCGCGCCCATCACCTCGCGCAGAACCTGCGCAGCCTTGGTCGTCTGCTCGATCTGGTCGTGAATGTCCTTGCCTGCGGCCTGGCCGAATGCCGTGCCGGCCATGCCGACGACGAGGCAGATCGGCAGGCTCACAAAAAGCTTTTTCATATACCACTCCTCCAAGGCCCGTGGAATTGCAAGCACGGAGCCAACATTCTGGCGGCAATTCACCTGAATCTTTTGGAAAACTGTCGAGGAGCGATCGGATCGGTCAGAAACTGACCAGTCTCAAGACAATCAGGCCGCTCGAGATGGTGGGAGGAAAGCAGAAGCGCGTGCCGCTGGATGACGACCTCTTCCACACAGCACGCGCTCTCGGCGTACTCACCTCGTTCCGCTAGTGCTGACAGCTGCGGGCGAATAGGTCTGCAGCGTCTTGGCAAACGTGGTGACTTCCGCTGGCGCCTTGACCGCTCCGAAGAGCACCTCACGCGCAGTTACGTTCGGTCCGTAAACGTTCTCCATTTCGTGGTCCGCCGTCTCCAACACAGTTCCGTCGAGCGAGGCTCCGGCGAATAGCCCCTTGTTACGCGAATAGCTGAGAATCTGAGCGTTCATTTTGGCGTCCGTTGCGGCGCCGGCCTGGCGTCCGACCGGGCCCGCGGCCACAGACAAACTGCCGCCCAGCTTGACATGGCTCCCGAGAAGGCTTCGTGCGCTGTCGGGGGTCATGAACAGCATGATAAGGTCGGTGGACTCGACCCCTATCTGGGCGCCGAAGCTTCCGCCACCCATCTTCAGGAACGCGGGCGCGCTCCACCCGTTGGCACTTCGGCACGCGACGACGCCCTTGCCGCCGCCTCCGCCGAAGATGAACGCCGCTTTCTTCAGTGATGGGAACACAGCCACGCAATCAGCGTTCCCGAGAATCTCCTTCGGAATCGCCTTGTCGGGGGCGCTCATCACTTCGCGAAAGACCTGCGCGGCCTTTGCAGTGTGCTCGATCTCGTCGTGAATATCGTTGGCTGCCTGGACGAATGCCGTGCCGGCCATGCCGACAACGAGGCAGATCGGCAGGCTTACGAAAAGCTTTTTCATAGGCCACCCCTCTACGATCCATAGAGGTGCAAGCACCCCGCCAAGATCTCGGGCGGCTACCTACGTGAAGTGTTAGAGAGTTGTCAGTGACCGAGGAGATCGGCGTCCTTCTTTTTCTGGGTCTCGTCGATGAGTCTCACGTGCTGGTCCGTGATTTTCTGGACTTCTTCCAGGCCTTTGCGCTCGTCGTCTTCCGAGATCTTGGAATCCTTGAGCAGCTTCTTGAGCCGGTCGTTGGCGTCGCGGCGGACGCCCCGAACAGTGTTGCGCCCTTCTTCGGCCATCTTGTGGACATGCCGGGAGAGCTCTTTCCGCCGCTCGTCGGTGAGCGCCGGGATGGGAATTCGCACCACTTTGCCGTCGTTGGCCGGATTTAGCCCGAGATCGGAAATGCGAATCGCCCGTTCGACGGCGCCGAGCAGCGAAGGATCGAAGGGCTGCGCGACGATGAGTGTGGGCTCGGGAATCGAGAGGCCGGCCACCTGGTTCATCGGAACTTTCGTGCCGTAGGCCTCGACGTGGACGTGGTCGAGCAGGGCTGTCGACGCGCGGCCGGTTCGGACGCCCGCCAGTTCGTGTTTGACGTGCTGTAGGGCGACGTCCATCCGCTTGCTTACTTCTGCAAACAGTCCTTTCAGATCATTGACGTCCATATTCGAATCTCCCGTTGCCTGCCGGGTCTAAAAAGCAGGACCCGGCCTACAGTCAAGACCCGGCCTACGCCGTCACAAGGGACCCGATGGGCTCGCCCATGACGGTTCGCCTCAGATTACCCGGCGTCCGCAGGTTGAAAATAATGATGGGGAGCCGGTTGTCCATGCACAGTGTAATCGCCGTGGAGTCCATCACGCGGAGTCCCTTGTCGATGACTTCCAGGTAGGAAATCTTGTCGAACCGCGTGGCGCTGGTGTCGATCATGGGGTCGGCCGTGTAAATGCCGTCCACCTTCGTGCCCTTCAGGATGATGTCGGCCTTCATTTCCATGGCGCGCAGGGCGGCGGCGGTATCGGTCGTGAAGTACGGATTGCCGGTGCCGGCCGCAAAGATCACCACGCGGCCTTTCTCGAGGTGGCGAATCGCGCGGCGGCGGATGAACGGCTCGGCCACGGCACGCATTTCAATGGCGGTGACCACGCGCGTCAGCACTCCCTGCTGCTCGAGCGCATCCTGCATGGCCAGGCCGTTGATCACCGTTGCGAGCATGCCCATGTAGTCGCCCGTCGCGCGATCCATGCCCTTGGCGCTCGCTGCCACACCACGGAAGATGTTGCCGCCGCCGATGACGATGCCCACCTCTACGCCGAGGGCCATGATTTCTGCGATGTCGGCGGCTATGCCGGAGGTAACGGCGGGATCGATGCCGAAGGCCTGTTCGCCCATCAGCGCTTCCCCTGACAGTTTCAAAAGGATGCGCTTGTAGACGGGGGTAGGAGGCATGGTCGAGCGAGAATTATAGTCCAGAGTCTTGGAGTCGGGGAGGCTAAAGGGAATGGAACGCGCTGAACGCGCGTGATGCCCGTCGCAGACCTAATCCCCAATCCCGAGTCCCCAGTCCCTACACGAGTTATTCGGTTGCTTCGCCAATCTTGAATCTGGCGAATCGCGACACCGTGATGTTCTCGCCCATTTTCGCCGTGGCGTCGGCGATGAGCTGCGAGATCTTCACGTTGGGATCGCGAATGGACTTCTGGTCGAGCAGAACGACCAGTTCGTAGTAGGAGTCGAGCTTGCCGTCGACAATCTTCTTGATGACCTCTTCCGGCTTGCCCGAGCCCGCGAACTGCGCACGATAGATATCGCGCTCCTTGTCGAGTGCCTCGGCGGGTACCTCCTCGCGCCGCACGTATTTGGGATCGGCGGCGGCGATGTGCATCCCTATCTCCTTGACGAGAGCCGCAAACTGGTCGGTGCGCGCCACGAAGTCGGACTCGCAGTTCACTTCCACCAGGACGCCGATCTTGCCGCCCATGTGGATGTAGCTGCCGATCGACCCCTGGCTGGTCGTGCGGCCGGCCTTCTTCGCCGCCGACGCGAGGCCCCGTTTGCGAAGAAGGGTAATGGCGGCCTCGATGTCGCCGTTGGCTTCGGTCAGTGCGGCTTTGCACTCCATGAAACCCGCACCAGTCACATCACGAAGCTTCTTTACGAGGGCAGCAGAAATTTCCATGTCGTCTCCAACGGTCCGGCTGAAGCCGGACACTACGTACAAAAAAACAACGCCGGCCACATCGGCCGGCGTCTGAAGAACCTGGAATCTAGAACCCAGAACCTAGAACCCAGAACCTAGAACCTTGTTACGCCGGCGAGGTCGCCGCTTCTGCGACCGCCCGTCGCGGCGGACGCGCACCGCGCTTGTCTTCGGCACCACCTTCGTCCTGCCCCGAGGCCGATTCGGCCTGCGCCGATTCGCGCGCGCCACGACCCGCGTTGACCGCGTCGGCAATGCGCGCGGCAAACAGCCTGATCGCACGAAGCGCATCGTCGTTGCCCGGGATGCGGAAGTCCACTTCGTCGGGATCGCAGTTGGTGTCGATGATGCCGATGATCGGAATCTTCAGCTTGCGCGCCTCGTCGACCGCAATCTTTTCCTTGCGGGTGTCGACGATGAACACGGCGTCGGGAAGGCGAGCCATGCCGCGGATGCCCTCGAGGTTTTTCTCGAGCTTGCGGCGCTCTTTTTCGAGCCGCGCGACTTCCTTCTTCGACAGCGTATCGTAGCGGCCGTCGGTGGACATCGACTCGAGGTCGCGGAGCCGTGCCAGGCTGCGCTGGATGGTGTTGAAATTCGTGAGGAGTCCGCCCAGCCAGCGCTGGTTGACGAAATACATCCCCGAACGCACTGCTTCTTCGGCGATGACGTCCTGAGCCTGCCGCTTCGTGCCGACGAACAGAAGCGTCTTGCCCTCGGCAGCGAGGTTGGTGACGAAGTCTTCGGCTTCCTTGAACAGCTTGACCGTCTTGCCGAGGTCAATGATGTAGATACCGTTGCGTTCGCCGAAAATGTACTCCTTCATCTTCGGGTTCCAGCGTTTGGTCTGGTGCCCGAAATGTACTCCAGCTTCCAGCAGATCCTTCATGGCGATCGGGGTCAAGCGGCCTCCATACCTTTCGTATCCTCCTCTAGCGTTTGCTGAACTGGAACCGCTTGCGCGCGCCGGCCATGCCGTACTTCTTGCGTTCCTTCGCGCGGGCGTCTCTGGTGAGCAATCCGCCCTTCTTTAATGCCTTGCGCAACTCGCCGTTGTACTCCACGAGCGCACGCGCAATCCCCAAACGCACAGCCCCGGCCTGTCCGTTGATGCCGCCGCCGGCCACGGTGGCCACGACGTCGAACTGCTCAACGGTCTGGGTGAGAACCAACGGCGTTTTAATCTGGGTTCGCAGGGCTTCGGTGGGGAAGAACGCGTTGAACTCGCGGTGATTGACGGTAACGTTACCCTTGCCTGGCCTCAGGAAGACTCGAGCTGACGACGTCTTCCGGCGACCGGTTGCGTAAAATTCTGTGACTGGCAACTTATGCGACCTCGAGTGACGATGGTTTCTGTGCGATATGTGGATGATCCGGGCCGGCGTACACCTTTAACTTGCGGTACATCGCGGCGCCGAGCGTCGTTTTGGGAAGCATGCCGTGCACGGCTTCCTCGACAATGCGCACCGGCCTGACCTGGCGGACGACCTTGGCGCGCTCTTCGCGCAGGCCGCCTTCGTAGCCGCTGTGCCGGCGATACACCTTCTGTTCTTCCTTCCGCCCGGTCAGCTTCACTTTCTCTGCATTGACAATGACGACGTGGTCGCCCGTGTCGATAAAGGGAGTGTAGGTGGCCTTGTGCTTGCCTTGAAGCAGTTTGGCTGCCAGGGTCGCGACGCGGCCCAGCACCTGCCCGTTGGCATCGATGACATGCCAACGGCTGTCAATCGTTTTCGGAGTCGCTACATACGTCCGCATGAAACTGGCGATCCTTCTCGGGAAAACTGGCACGACGGTAAACCCAAATCTTACGAGCTGTTGTCGAGAGTGTCAAGTTTACCGACGGTACGCCGTTGCACACGTAAGTAATTGCCCCATCAAGCTTGCAGTGCCCTCGGCCGATAGCTAGGGCGGCGGAATGAACGCGCGGATCACAGGTTTGTGATCCGCAGACAGAAGCGTCATCCCGATTCGGGGACACCGCCGATTCTGGTCATGGAACGTGCGGGCAAGAGTGGCACCGGGCTTGCCCACCGGGAGCGGGTCACAGTGAAGAACTTTTCCTTGTTCACCAAGAGCCGATCGGTCGTCGGGCTCGATATTGGGTCCAGCGCCGTCAAGGCCATCGAGTTGAAAGCCGCCGGTGCGGGTTACCGCGTCGCGGCTTACAACACGCAACCGGTCCCGCCGGACAGCATCGTCGATGGCGCCATCATCGATGCCGCCGCGGTCGCCGAGGCCATCCGCCGGGTGTTCGAGTTGAAGGCGTTCAAGACGAAACATGTTGCGGCCTCACTTTCGGGGAATGCCGTGATCGTCAAGAAGATTTCGCTGCCAGTGATGACGGCGACCGAGCTGGACGAGTCCATTTTCTGGGAAGCGGAGCAGTACATCCCGTTCGACATTCAGGACGTGAACCTCGACTATCAGATTCTGGACGCCGGCGGCGGGCCGGACTCGAAAGGCACGATGGACGTGCTGCTCGTGGCGGCCAAGAAAGAGAAGATCGCCGACTACACGGGCGTCATCGCACAGGCCGGGCGGGCGCCGGTCGTGGTCGACGTCGACGCGTTCGCCCTGCAGAACGCCTATGAGCTGAATTACGGGTTCGAGCGCGGCGCCGTGGTCGTGCTCCTCAATGCGGGCGCCAGCGCCATCAACATCAACATCATCGCCAACGAACAGTCGGTCTTCACACGCGATATTTCGCTGGGCGGCAATGCCTACACCGAAGCGGTGCAGCGCGAGCTGAACCTGCCGTTCGAGAGCGCCGAGCTGCTGAAAAAAGGCGTGCCGGTCGACGGCGCCACCTTCGAAGACGTGATGCCGGTGCTGCGCGCGATGACCGAGAACGTGCTGCTCGAAGTACAGAAGACCTTCGACTTTTTCAAGGCGACGGCCTCGACCGATCGGATCGATCGCATCATGCTCAGCGGCGGCGCGTCGCGCGTCGAGGGATTTGGCGAAGCGCTCGAAGAACGCTTCGCGACGCCAGTCGAGCGGTTCGACCCGTTTCGCAAGGTGCTCCTCGACGGGAAGAAGTATTCGCCCGACCAACGGGAAATGATCGCGCCAACCGCGGCGGTCGCTGTGGGTCTCGCCTTGAGACGGGCAGGTGACCGTTGATCAAGATCAACCTCCTCGCAGTCGATCGCGAGCGTACCAAGCGCAAATCGACGTTCCAGATTGGCCAGAAGATCACGGTGGGATGCAGCCTGCTCCTCGTCGTGGCTGCGCTCGGGATTGGCTGGTGGTTCTGGTATCTCCAGAATGCTTCTGTCGAGCTCGATCAACAGATCGCCGAAGCCGAGACCGAGCGAGGGCGGCTGCAGAACGTCATCCAGCAGGTCCAGCAGTTCGAGGCTCAGCGCGCGCAGCTGCAACAGCGGGTCACCCTCATCGAGCAGCTCAGGAAGGGGCAAACCGGCCCGGTGCACCTGCTCGATCAGATCAGCCGTGCGCTGCCCGACACGATGTGGCTGACGACGCTTGCGCAAAAAGTGAACGAGGTGGTGATCGACGGACGCTGCATGTCACTGACTGCGTTGTCCGATTTCGTTGCTGCGCTGGAGGCGTCGAACCTGTTCGAGCGGCCTGTGGAAATTATCGACAGCCAGGTCGAGCCGCCCGCCTCGGCGGGCATGCAGGAGCTGATTCGATTTTCGGTTCGGGCCAAAGTGGCGGCGAAGGCGAATTAATGCCGCCCCTGAGAGACCCCGATATTAAGTGACAGCCGCATGGACCTGAATCTGAACAAGTTGCCGTGGTACGGGCAGGTTGGCCTGTTCGTCGTGCTCGCGCTGGCCGGCGTCGGGGTCTTTTATTACTTCTACGTTATGCCAACCGAAGCCGAGATGGCCACGCGTCAACAGCGGCTCGACGGGCTGAAGGTCGAGATTGCAAAGGCGCAGTCGACGGCCAATCAGTTGAACCAGTTCCGTCAACAGGTCGCCGAACTCGAGGCACGGCTCGAAAGCCTCAGAGCAGTACTGCCCGAGCAGAAAGATGTCGCCGATCTGCTGCGACGCATTCAGACGCTGGCCACGCAGTCGAATCTTGCCATTCGAGGATTCAAGCCGGCGCCGTCGATCACCAAGGATCTCCATGCGGAGTGGCCCATCGCTCTGCAGCTCGACGGCACGTATCACAACCTCGGGATGTTCTTCGATCGCGTGAGCAAGTTCTCCCGAATCATCAACGTCAGCAACATCTCGATACGCGCGAAAGAAAAGCCGGAGCTCAGCTCGACCATCACGGTTGACTGCGTTGCGACGACGTTCGTGCTGCTCGAGGCGAAGAAGCCGGCCGCGGCGAAGGCGAACTAGGTGATGCAAAGAGTGAAGTTGAGAACAGGCGCAACGCTTGCGGTTTTTCTGGCCGCATCAACCCTGGCGCAAGGGCAGGCCGCGCCGCCGGCGCAGCCGGCTCCGTCGGCCCCGGCGAGCGGGCAGCCTGCTGCGGTAGCGCCGGCACTCGACGCGTATACCTACGACCCTGTCGGGCGCCGGGATCCGTTCCTCAGCTTGATGGCACGGGGAATCGAGCCTGCGCAGGACAAGAAGCTGAGTGGGCTCGGCGGGCTCGCGACCGGCGAATTGGTGCTGCGCGGAGTCCTCGAGAGCCGCGGGTCTTACGTGGCACTGGTGTCGGGACCCGATGGAAAGACGTACCCCGCGCATGCCAACGATCTGCTGCTCGACGGTGTGATCCGAAGCGTGACGCCGAAAGGTCTCGTAATCATGCAAGAAGTCAACGATCCGCTCTCGCTGGTGAAACAGCGCGAAGTGCGAAAGGGACTTAGAGCTGCCGAAGATGGCAAATAACACTGCTCCCCTCATCAGCCGCCCCCGAGGTTTTTGGGTCGGCGTAATCATGCTCGTTCTGGGCGGGTTCTCGACCACTGGTCTGACCCCGTTAGGCGCGTTCGGACCCGCCCCCGAGAAGTCGGCGCCGGTGCGTGTGACGAGCCTTTCGGCCGGGGCCGGACGACGGATCACGACGGTGACCATCGCGACCACCGATCCGGTGGCGTACCTGACGAATCGTCCCGATCCCTTGACGCTATTCGTGGATCTGCGCGACGTGGATTCGGCCGGCGCCGCTGCGATACTTTCCGCCAAAGGGGTCGTCGCGGGCGCGTCTGTAGAAGACGCCACCGCGGGGGACGGGACGCGCGTGGCGCGCGTGCGCATCCGGCTGACTCAGCCGGCATCACACCAAGTGCGAAGTAATCGCAATCGCATCCACGTGGACTTCGACAGCGCGTTTCCCGTGGGCACCGTCGGCAACGCGGTGCCCGTCGCCCCGGGCAACCCACCGCGGCCAGCCACGATGCTGGAACGCGTCCGGGCCGAGAGCCAGCCGGGCGGTACCAGTGTGACGTTGATGGGCAACGGCGCACTCGTCGCGGAGGCTGTGACGCCCGTCGGGAACGGTGCGCCCCGCGTCGTCATGGATTTTCCAAATGTGAAGTCCCTGGTGCCCGCCGATGTCTTCGTCGGGAGAGGGCCCGTGTCGGCCGTTCACGTCCAAACCACCGGGACCGTACCGACGACGAGAGTCACGGTCGATCTTCTGCGCCCGGCGACCTATCGCGTGATGCCGCCGGAAAACGGCGAGAAGGACTTCACGATACTTTTCGAAGAGTCCGCGTCGGCGGCCGAGATCCCCGCACCGGTCGCGGCGCCAGCCGTCGTGGCTTCACTCGATCCGATCGATCGCCTCTTGATGCGCGGCGGTCTGGGTGCGGCCGCGGCGACGGACACCATGGGTGCGACAGGTGCAATAGGTGCGACGGGTGCAATGGGTGCAAGCAGAACGTCAGGCGCGACGAGTCCGGCTAGAGGTGCAGGCCCGTTTGCACAGGTCCCGCAGCCGGGCGCGATCCCGCAGTTACCACCCGGCGCGCCTGCGCAGCCAGCCCAGCCGCGATTCACCGGTCATCCGGTCACGCTCGACTTTCAGGGTGCGGATCTGCGCATGGTGCTGCGCACGTTCGCCGATATCAGCGGGCTGAACATCGTGATCGATCAGTCGGTGCAAGGCTCGGTTGACGTCTCGCTGAACCAGGTGCCGTGGGATCAGGCGCTCGACATCATTTTGCGCGACCACAAGCTCGGATATTCGGTCGACGGGACGATCGTGCGCATCGCGCCGATGTCGGTTCTGGCCGACGAAGAAGCGCAGCGCCGCAAATTGGCGGAAGAGCGTGCGCTCTCGGGCGAGCTCGAGGTGCTGACCCGGCCGCTCAGCTATGCCAAGGCCGGGGATCTGACGGCTCTGTTGACGCGGACGGCTCTGTCGGCACGCGGCGATATTCAGATCGATCCGCGGACCAACACGATCATCATTCGCGATCTCCCCAGTCGCCTGCAGGGCGCTGTGCAATTGCTCGACGCGCTCGATCAGCCGCAGCCTCAGGTCGAGATCGAAGCGCGAATCGTGACCACGACGCGGGCGTTTGCGCGCGATCTCGGCGTGCGCTGGGGCTTTGCCGGTCGGGTGGCGCCGGAGCTCGGCAATACGACGGGCCTCGCATTTCCGAACCAGGGCAGTATCGGCGGACGTACCGGCGGCACGATCGGCGTCGATGGAGCTCTGACGGCGGTCGATCTCGGCATCGCACCGGCGACGAGCGCCATCGGACTCGCGCTGGGATCGGTGAACGGCGCGTTCAACCTCGACCTCGAGCTGTCCGCGCTCGAAGCGTCGGGCAACGGCCGCATCCTCTCGTCGCCACGGGTGGCGACGCAAAACAACGTGCCGGCCGAAATCACGCAGGGCGTCCAGGTGCCGATTCAGACGGTCGCCAATAACACCGTAACCGTCACATTCCGCGACGCGGCGTTGCGGCTGCAGGTGACGCCGCAGATTACGGCGGCGAACACGGTCATCATGCAGGTGCAGCTCGAAAACTCGTCGCCTGACTTCACGCGCGCGGTCAACGGCATTCCCCCAATCGACACCCAGCGCGCCGTCACCAGTCTGCTCGTCAGCGATGGCCAGACATCGGTCATCGGAGGCATCTACGTCAACCGGCAGCAGGAGAACAACGCGCGGACTCCAGGCATCTACAAGATCCCGATTCTTGGCTGGCTCTTCAAGAATCAGAGGACGACCGATCAAAGCTCCGAGCTGCTGATCTTCATCACGCCGAGGATCATCAAGCTTTGATGAACAAGGGAGAAGTGTTCCATATGCGCGCAGTGCTTCGATCGTCGATGGCAGGAGCAGGCCTGGTGGCGATCCTCCTGGGATCCGCCTCGTGTGGCGATGTGGCCCGAACCGGACGATCACCGTCGATGATGATCATTCAGTCGCTCGAGGGCGCATCGGGCGCGACCCCCCAGGAGTTCTCGACGTTCTTGCTTTCGGACGTGTCCGTGTTGGTGACCGTGGAGGGCGCGGCGCCGAGGGAGACGTTTTTCAACGACATCGGACAGGCGACGCTGAGACTCGAGCCGAAAGACCGCGGGCTGTCGGGCACGGGGGGGACGATTGCACCCCTCAACCAGGTGGTGCTCAATCGCTATCACATCGAGTTCCATCGTACCGATGGACGCGAGAGAGCTGGCGTAGATGTCCCATTCCCGTTTGACGGCGCACTGACGGTCACCATCGGCGAGAGCCCAACGACAGTGCCGTTCGAGCTCGTTCGGCATCAAGCCAAGCTCGAACCTCCGCTGCGCCCGCTCGCCGGGTTCGGTGGGCGCGTCTTCATTTCGACCTTCGCGGACATCAAGTTTTTTGGCAGAGACCTGGCGGGCAACGAAATAGAAGTAACTGGAAGGATGAGCGTGAGCTTTGCGGACTACGCGGACCCTGAGTAGCGCATGGCAACACGAATGGAACCATACCTTATGAACCATCGATTGACGACTTTAGCCGTGGTCGCGCTGGCCTCGACGATCGGCGCGTGCACGATTACCGATACGCAGCCGCCTCCGTTGGGAGGACCGTCCGAGTTGGCCCTGTCACTCGCGATTACCGCGAACCCGGACGTGCTTTCACTTGACGGTGCGTCACAGTCGCAGGTTCGCATCGTCGCGCGCGATGAAAATGGGCAACCGAAGGCCAACGTATTACTGCGAGCCGAGATTGTCGTGAACGGGGTATCCGTTGAGTACCGGTTCTTTGTCCGCAAGGACTCGATCGACCGACAGCAACGGAGTCGCCAACTTCACCTACACAGCGCCCCCGATGGTCGGGAGTGATGCGCCAAGTATCCAGCTCTTCGTCACACCAGAAGGCGCTGGGTACGAAGACGCCTCCTCGCATCTGCGGCGTACGGTCACCATTCGTCTGGTTCCGCCCGGTGTCATCGGCGCAGTGCCGGCGGCTGATTTCTCGTTCACGCCGACAAGTCCGCAGGCATTTTCCAGCGTGCGGTTTGATGCGTCCGCGTCGACGGGCGGTCTGGGAAGTACCCTCACGGGTTTTAGCTGGGATTTCGGAGACAACACCTCAGCGACCGGAGTGGTTGCTACACATGAATTCGACGCGCCAGGCACATATCAAGTCAGGTTGACCGTGACCAACAGCAGCGGTCTGTCAAGTCAGGTCGTGAAGTCGGTTACGGTTGGTGCGGGCTCAGCGCCTACGGCTGTTGTCTTGTTCAGTCCTTCCACTCCAGCGGTAGGTGCAACGATCTTCTTCAATGGGGCGACGTCGACAGCCGGGCAAGGACACCAAATCGTCAGATACGAGTGGGATTTTGGGGATGGCACGAGACGAACGGGCTCATCTGTCTCGAAGGTGTACACCATAGCGGGGACATTCAACGTGGTCCTGACAGTCACCGACGAAGCTGGCCAGACGGATCAAGTCGTCCAGATTGTGAGTGTGGGCGCATCGGCCGCGACGGCGTTGTTCACGTTCAGTCCGACAAACCCGACGGTGGGCACCACAATTAACTTCAATGCCAGTGCATCGAAGGGCGAAGGTACCAACTCGATTTCGAGTTACGTTTGG
Organism: Vicinamibacterales bacterium; assembly: GCA_963782595.1. Classification (GTDB taxonomy): domain Bacteria; phylum Acidobacteriota; class Vicinamibacteria; order Vicinamibacterales; family JAMQPK01; genus JAMQPK01. Next base: position 1,275,922 of record CAWAKJ010000002.1, read on the forward strand.
AACTTCGGATGCACAGCCCCGGCGGTTTGCACGAGCGCGACCGGGACTGGCGTGACGATCACAAACACTTACAACTCGGCGTTTACCTATACGGTGCGTCTCACGATTACCGACAGCAAGGGTAAGACCGCGACGGTGACGCAAAACGTCGTGGTCGCACCGTAGGGCATTCGGCGCGACGAAGGTCTCAGATATACGCCGTGGCCGATAACCCTCGCATCGACGAGCTTCGACGCCGGGTCCAGAGCGATCCGGCGTCGATCGCGTTTGCGCAACTGGCCGAGGAATACCGGCGTGGCGGCGACTATCAAGAAGCCATTGGCACATGCCGCGCCGGTTTGGCGATGCACCCTGGGTATCTTTCGGCGCGGGTGACGCTCGGGCGTTCGCTCATCGAGGTGGGCGATCTGGACGCGGCCGAAGCCGAGTTGAGCCTCGTGTTGCGAAGCGCCTCCGAAAACCTTTCTGCGATGCGTGGACTCGCCGAGATTCATCACCGGCGGGGCCAGTTGCCCGAGGCGCTCAAGTTTTACAGGTCAGCGCTTGGCCTGGCCAAGCACGATCCTGATCTCGAGCAAACCATCGACGAGATTGCCCGGGCGCTTACCCCTCAGCAGGCTCCAGTCGATGACGGTCTGTCGTTTGCCGAAGCGCAGGCCGAATTTCTCGCAGCGCTCGAGGGGTTCGAGGCCCTCGGCGCGGCGTCCGAGTCCTCGCCTGAGGAATCTGGGCCGAATGCCCAAAAATGCACGGTAGCGCCGGAGCTTCCCGGGCTCGAGCGCTTTCTCGTCGCGATTCATGCCTACCGCCAGCGGCGGGCGGTCTAGAATTCTTCAGTGCGGCTGGCTCCCCGGCAGACCCTTGCGGATCGCCACGTCAAGCTTCGAGAAGCGATTGGTGCGGCCAATCTCGACGCGCTGGTTGTGACGCATCTGCCGAATGTGTTCTACCTGACCAATGTTCTGAGTACTGCCGGAATCGCGATCTTCGTGCAAGAGACGCTGTACTTGATCCTCGATTTCCGGTACAGTGCCGCCGCAAAGGCATTGTGGGACTCGCCCTACGCTTGTCCGGACGGCGAGATCGTTCCGGTTGATCGAACGTATGACGAGACGGTGACGGCGCTCATCAAGAAGCTGCAGCCGAAACGGCTCGGCATCGAGGGCGCGTACATGTCGGTCAACCGTGCGAACGATCTGGCCAGGCGCATCGGCGCCGAAATCGCTCCGGGAGCCTTTTCCGAGAGCAGCGCAGCGGAAAAGGCTCCCGGAGCGGTTTCGCTCGTCGCGACCGATGGGCTCGTCGAGCGGCTGCGCATCATTAAAGATGCGCATGAGGTCGAAATGCTGCGGCGCGGTGCCCAGTTGCTCTCGACAGTGGCTGTCGATGTCCTCGGCGAGATCAAAGCAGGCGTGAAGGAGCAGGAGTTCGCCGCCCGCATCGACTGGCGCATCAAGTCTGCCGGTTTCGAGCGCTGCTCGTTCGAGACGATTGTCGCCAGTGGGCCGAACGCAGCGCTGCCGCACGCCCATGCAGGAGAACGGGTGATGAAGGCAGGAGACCTGGTGGTGCTGGACTTTGGCGGGGTCTACGGCGGATACTGCGTCGACCTGACCCGAACAGTTGCCCTGGGAGAGCCCGACGCCGAAATGGCGCGGGTCTACGGAGCCGTGCTGGACGCCCAGAAAGCGGCGATAGCGGCCGTCAAGCCAGGGGTGCGGGCGGGGGATATCGACGCGGCGGCTCGCGACACGCTTGGCCGGCACAAACTGGCGGAGGTGTTCGGCCACAGCACCGGTCATGGCTTGGGCGTCGAAATTCACGAAACGCCACGGATCGGACCACGACGCGAGGCGACCAGCAGCGAGCCGGCGCCGCCAGACGAAGCGATCGAGCCTGGAATGGTCTTCACCATCGAACCGGGCGCCTATCTGCCCGGTTGGGGAGGCGTGCGGATCGAAGACGACGTGCTCGTGACGTCAGACGGGGTCGAAGTGCTCACAAACGTTCCAACGAGCCTCACAGAGACGCATGGAATTTGACGAGATCAATCGCATCCTCGATCTGGTGCGGGAGCACGAGCTGAGCGAATTCGAGCTCGAGCGCGAGGGGTTCAAGATCCGCATCAGGAAAGATACCGTCGTGCACACGTCCGTGCCATTTGTCGCGCCCGCGGCGCAGCCCGTCGCGCCAGCGCCCACCCCGCCCGTGCCGGCGGGCATCGCGCCCCCGCCGCTCGAGGCCGTGCCGAACCCGACCCCGCCGGTCTCGGACGAACTGGATTTCGCGATCGTCAAGTCTCCGATCGTCGGCACGTTCTTCCGCTCCGCCGAGCCCGGAGCGCCGGCGTTTGTCGATGTCGGCACCACCGTCCGCAAGGGGCAGGTGTTGTGCATCATCGAAGCGATGAAACTGATGAACGAAATCGATTCGGAATACGAAGGCGAGATCGTCAAAGTCTACGTGGAGAACGGCCAGCCCGTGCAGTACGGCGAGCGGCTGTTCGCCATCAAAGTATGAGCGTCGTGATGGGGGCGATGGTGCCCCGCGACTAATCATGTTCAAGAAAATTCTGATCGCGAACCGCGGCGAGATCGCGATGCGTGTCATCGTGGCGTGCCGCGAGCTTGGCATCAAGACCGTGGCGGTGTATTCGGAGGCCGATGAGCACGCGCTGCACGTGCGATTCGCCGACGAAGACGTGCGCATTGGCCCTCCGCGCAGCGCCGACAGCTATCTGAATGTACCGGCGATCATCAGCGCGGCGGAAATCACCGGCGCAGACGCCATCCATCCCGGATACGGATTCCTCTCAGAGTCTGCGTATCTCGCCGAGGTCTGCGAGGCCTGTCACATCCGCTTCATCGGTCCAGACCCGAAGGTCATCCGCCTGATGGGCGACAAGGCGCGGGCCCGGCGCGCGATGAAGAAAGCCGGACTGCCCCTGTTGCCCGGCACCGATGGCCCCGTCGACAGCGAGGAAGCCGCGCTGAAGTTTGCCGCCACGTGTGGATTCCCTGTGATCGTCAAGGCAACAGCCGGCGGCGGCGGGCGCGGCATGCGGGTCGTCCGAACGCCTCAGGAACTGGGCCACGCGCTCAAGACCGCCCAGCGCGAAGCGGAAGCGGCCTTCGGTGTGCCGGACGTGTACATCGAGAAGTATCTCGAAAACCCTCGCCACATCGAAGTGCAGGTGCTCGGCGACCACCACGGGGCGGTCGTACATCTTGGCGAGCGGGAATGCTCGATCCAGCGGCGGCATCAGAAACTGCTCGAAGAATCGCCCTCGCCCGCGTTGACCGAAAAGCAACGGCGCAAGCTCGGCAACCAGGTTGTGGATGCCGCCAGGGCCGTGCAGTACACGAATGCGGGAACGTTCGAGTTCCTGATGGACGATCAGAGCCGGTTCTACTTCATGGAAGCGAACACGCGCCTGCAGGTGGAGCACCCGGTCACCGAATTCGTGACGGGCATCGACATTGTCAAAGAGCAGATTCGCATCGCGGCGGGCGAGCGCCTGTCGTTCCGGCAGGGCGAGATTACGTTCAACGGCCACTCGATCGAATGTCGTGTCAACGCCGAAGATCCCGAGACGTTCGTCCCGTCGCCCGGCCACATCAGCGTCTTCAGCATCGGTGGCGGCCCGGGCATCCGCGTCGATTCCGCCGCGCACTCAGACTGCACGATTCCGCCTTACTACGACTCGCTGATCGCGAAGGTCATTTCGTACGGACGCGACCGCCACGAGGCCGTCGTGCGTATGAAGCGGGCGCTCGAAATGTCGGTCGTGGAAGGCGTGAAAACCACGATTCCGATGCACCTGCGTATCCTCAACGATCCCGACTTCCTGGCCGGCCGGCTGAGCACCAAATTCATGGAGCGCTTCGCACCCACTTCCGACAAGAACAAGAATCACGCCGAGGCCGTCTGAAATTTTCTCCACTGAACGCCATCCTTGACGACGAGGTGACTCGCCGCGCGGGATGGACGTTGCCGACGCTCGCAGAGGCCTACCTCGCGGGCGGCGCCCGGTTCCTGCAGGTTCGCTGCAAGACTGCGTCGAGCGCGGCCTTTCTCGCTGCGTGCGAAGATGTCGTGGCGCGGGCGCATGCCGTGGGGGCCACCGTAATCGTGAACGATCGCGCGGACATTGCGAAGCTAGCGCGGGCCGATGGCGTGCACGTGGGCCAGGATGATCTGGATCCCGACTCGGTGCGCCGCCTCCTTGGACCGTCGGCGATCGTCGGATTCTCCACACATTCACAAGAGCAGGTGCGGGAGGCCTCGACCTTGCCAGTGGATTACATAGCTGTGGGGCCCGTTTTCGGCACATCGACCAAAGACACGGGATATCGCGCGGCCGGCACGCCGCTCGTGGCCGAGGCATCGGCGGTTCTCCGGGAAGTGAGAGTGCTCAAGCCGATCGTCGCCATCGGCGGCATTACGCTGGAGCGCGCGGCCGATGTCATTCGCGCCGGTGCGGCGTCGGTTGCGATCATTTCGGATCTACTGGCGACGGGCGATCCTGAAGGCCGTGTGCGCGACTATTTGCGCGCCCTGGCATAGTGTGAAAAGCCGCCTGCTCCCGACGTTGTTCGTGCTGGCGATGGTCATTGCCGTCGGAACGCTCGGCTACGTCGCCATTGAGGGGTGGCACCCATGGGATGCGTTCTACATGACGGTGACCACCGTGGCGACGGTGGGCTTTCGCGAAGTGCATCCGCTGTCGACCGCCGGGCAGGCGTTCACGCTTCTGCTGATTCTGGTCGGCGTGAGCACCGCGCTATATGCTTTCTCGGTGCTGGCCGCTGTCGTGGTTGAGGGCGGTTGGCCCAAGTACGTCGAAGGATGGCGGTACGTGCGCATGATCAGAAACCTTGCCGATCACTACGTCATCTGCGGGTACGGTCGCATCGGGTCGATTGTCGCGACCGAGTTCACCCGGCAGAAGGTTCCGTTCGTGATCGTCGATCGTGACGCCGCCCGCGTCGTGCAGGCCAATGAGCACGGGCATCTCGCCGTCGAAGGTGATGCCAGCCGGGAGGATACGCTTCGGATGGTCGGCATCGAGCGGGCGCGCGGCCTGGTCGCCGCTGTCGGTACGGACGCGGAGAACGTCTACGCTGTCCTCACCGCGCGTGTGCTGAAGGGTGACCTGTTCGTCATCGCGCGGGCCGAGGGAGAAGATTCGATTTCGAAGCTCAAGAAAGCCGGCGCCGACCGGGTGATCTCACCGTATCGAATCGGGGCAGTGCAAATCGCCCAGACGGCCCTGCGGCCTGCCGTTGTCGACTTCGTGGAGATTGCCACCAGTTCCGACAATCTGGAGCTGTCCATCGAGGAAATCCGTGTCGAGCCCGGCTCGCCAATGGCCGAGCGCGCGCTGTCCGACGTCATTCAACGCGATAAGATGAACGTCATCGTTGTCGGCATCCAGCACGCGCATGGCCGTATGGAGTTCAACCCCACGCGCAGCGTCGTGCTTCACGCGGGCGATCATCTAATCGTGCTGGGCAGCCCGTCGACACTGAAAGAGATCGAGCAGGCGGCGAAATAGACACATGGCAGCGCGTATCCTCGACGGGGCCGCTGTAGCCCTCCAAATCAGAAGTGACTTATCGGCTCGCGCCGCCGAGCTCACGCGCCGCGCAGGGCGGCAGCCCGGGCTCGGCATCGTGCTGGTGGGAGACAAACCGGACTCGCAGATTTACGTCAATACCAAGCTCAAATCGGCAGGCGACGAAGGTATGAAGGCGACGCTCTCGCACCTTCCCGCGTCGGCGTCCCTCGAAGCAATCCTCGCTCTGGTGGCCCGGCTCAACGCCGATCCAGACACCGACGGCATTCTGGTGCAGGCACCGCTCCCCGAGGGGTTAGGCGCCGCGGCCATGCAACGGGTGTTCGATGCGATCGATCCGGCGAAGGACGTGGACGGCGTGACGCCGGAAAACGTCGGCCGCCTGGTTCAGAACCGCGCCGCTCTCGTCGCATGCACGCCGGCCGGCATCATGGAGCTGTTGAAGCGCAGCGGCATCGACGTCGCAGGAAGACATGCCGTGGTCATCGGCCGCAGCGACATCGTCGGCAAGCCCGTGGCGCTGCTGCTGCTTCACCAGAGTGCCACGGTCACGGTGTGCCATTCGCGCACGCGGGACCTGCCGGCGGTTGCGGCGACGGCCGACATCCTTGTGGCGGCACTGGGCCGGCCTGGGTTCGTCCGGCGATCGTTTGTCAAACCAGGTGCGACGGTCGTCGACGTGGGCATCAATCTGGTCACCGATCCCAGGGTCGCCCACGACATCTTCCATGAAGGCCACCCTCGCCGCGGGCTGTTCGAACGCAAGGGAACGGTGCTCGTCGGCGACGTGCATCCAGAGGTGGCCGAAGTCGCCGGTGCGTTGACGCCGGTTCCGGGTGGAGTTGGGCCACTGACGATTGCCATGTTGATGGCCAATACGATCGTCGCGGCAGAGCTGCGCCTCGCCGCTGGTCGATAGGCGATTGTCCCTGGTCGGTGGTCGATGGTCTGTCGAGAGATATGCTGAAGGTCGCTTTGACCGGCGGGATTGCGACGGGGAAGAGCTATGTGCTCGCCCGGTTGAAGGACCGCGGCATCCCGACGATCGACGCGGACGCCATTGTTCACGAGTCGCTCGGTCCCGGCACACCCACGACTCGAGCCATCGCCACGCAGTTCGGCAGCGTCTTGTTGAAGCCCGACGGCAGCATCGACCGGGCTCTGCTTGGGGCGAAGGTATTCGCGGATCCTGACGCTCGTCGTCACGTCGAAGCCATCGTGCATCCGGTTGTCTGGGACACGATTCTCGAGTGGTACGACACGCTCGATCGCGGGATGGGCGTCGCGTCCATACCGTTGCTGTATGAGACGAAGCGCGAGACGCTCTTCGATTTCGTCGCGGTCACGCTCTGCCCGCCGGAAATGCAGCTTCAGCGCATCGTCGAACGCGATCGACTGTCGGTCGATGAGGCACTGCGGCGGATTGCAGCGCAGATGCCGGCGGCAGAGAAGGCGAAGCGCGCCGACTTTGTCATTCAGACGGATGGCACGATGCTGGCGACAGATCGACAGGTGGACGAGCTCATCATTACCCTCGACAGACTCAAGTCGTAACGGCTATTTGTCCGAGAGCCGGCGTGCGGTGGCAAGAAACGCTTCGCGCTCGGCCGGCGTGGCGAAGTAGCGGCTGCGAACGACGGACAGTCCCGTTGAGAAGTTGATCTCGACGTCGTCTGCATTGTCGACAATGCCGGTGCAGATACTCCAGGGGAACAGCAACTCCATGCCCAGGTGGCGGGCCCACAACGCGTCTGGCCGGAGCTCCACTTCGCACGGTACGGCCGGTTTGCCGCCGAACTGCTCGGCGATGATCTTGCGGTGCAGTTTTAGTGTGTCTTTAATCAGGAAGTGTCTGTAAAGCAGCCCGAAAATAGCGGCGAAGACGATGCCAGCGACAATGGCGAACATGACTGCGGAAGTGGCGGTTGCTCCCCGATAGATGAGTGTGCCGGTAAGGGCGAGACCGGCGAGGCCGCTGCCAATCAGGACGTTCAATCGAAGCTGCTTCTGAAACGCGGTGGTCCGGCTCGCCAGCCGCCACGCGACATCGAGCGCGTCATCAACCGTCACGTCGTATGTAAGTCGATGGAGCGCCTCAGCCACCACCTCATTGTTTCGGTGGATGCGAGGAAATTCTTCAAACGCCTAGTTCTTCAGCCTCTTTCGCGGGAGCGATTCTGTCTTCCACGAAGGTGTTCCATTCGTGGCAGTGCGGACATTGCCAGAGCAGCTCGGTGCTGCGATAGCGGCAACGCATGCAGACGTGCGGATCCATGTAGAAGACCGCGTGCCGGGTGAGATCGACGTACCGCTGTACGAGCGTGCTCTCGAAATCCAAACGCGCCAGCACCTGCCAGATCGCCTGATGCAGCGTAAGTGCGTGCGGATTGTGCACCAGCGCTTCGAACAAGAGCTCGAGCGAGCCGGCCGGGTCGTTTCGCGCTTCGAGATGTCTCGCCAGCGCCAGGCGTGCGCGCCAGTCCTGTGGATTGGTCCCAATCAGCTTGCCGAGCAGCTGCGGGAAGCGATCGGGCGCGCCCATTTTGGCGTAGGCGAGCGACAGGCGATCGAAAGTCAGATACGCGCGCTCGGGCGCCTTGTCGATGGCTTCCTCCCAGGTGCTCGCCGCCTGCGCCATCTGATTGTCGCGCGCGTGAATGTCGCCGAGATTCAAGTACGCCGGTACGACGCCGGCATCGAGATCGATGGCCGACTGGAAGCGCGCGATCGCCGCCGGATAGTCCCCGCGAGCCACCGCCTGCAGACCCAGCTCGTTTTCGAGAAAGGCAAGGATGCCCTGACTGCGTCCATCCTCGGCGCCGGCCTGGCTGCCGAGAGAGCGACGCACGTCGTACGCTTCCTGCCACTGATGCTGGTCCTCGTGGAGCTTCTCGATGTTCAGCAGGGCGTACTGGTTCTTCGGGTCGAGCTTGATGACCTCGTTGAACGCTTCGAGCGCGCGGTCGACGAAGCCGCCGCGTTTGAAATCGAGACCCAGACAGAGCAACACGTGGGCGTGTTCGAGGCGCGTCAGGCGCGGCCGCTGCAGGAGGCTCTGGTGGATGTTGATCGCGCGTGCGACCTGTCCCTTTTCACGATACAGGCTGCCAAGCAGGAGATGGATCTCGAGCGCGTCGCCGAGGTTCTCGGCGGCCTTGCTCAGCTCCTCGATGGCGAGGTCGATCTGATTGGTGACGAGGAAATTCAAACCGACGATGTAATGCAGCGATTCGGGCACACGCCGGCGATCGATCAGGCGGCCCGCCCGAAGCTTGTAGCGCTCCCACGCCTTCCCGACCGTCAATCCGATGAGGAGCGCGACGAGCGCGGCGAGGAACGGATAATAGGAGCTCAAAACAGCTCGGTTCGCCAGAGGTCGTGCAGATGGATCACACCCGCGACCGTCTGAGCTTGACCGCCGACCACGAGCGACGTGATCTTACGTTGTTCCATGATGAGGAGTGCCTGGGCCGCGAGCGTCGACGGGTCGATCACAATAGGCCGCTTGGTCATGACATCGGCGGCCGTCATCTCGAGCAGCCCGTTATTGCCGACCAGGAAGCGCCGAAGATCGCCGTCCGTGATAATGCCCACCAGCTCGTCCCGGTGATTGACGACGCACGTCATGCCAAGCCCTTTGCCCGATATTTCTTTCAGCACGCTGCGCATCGGCGTGTCGATTCTGACGATGGGCGCGTCGGCCGCCTGCGTCATCAGCTGATCGACGCGCATCAGCTTTTTCCCAAGCTTGCCGCCGGGATGAATCTTGGCGAAGTCTTCTTCGCGGAACCCCTTCTCGACGAGCAGCGTCATGCAGAGGGCGTCGCCCATGGCCAGCGCCGCAGTCGTGCTCGCCGTCGGCACGAGGTTCAACGGACAGGCTTCCTCGGACACCTGACAATCGAGAGCGACATCGGCCGACTGGGCCAGCGTCGACGCCGGATTGCCGGTAATGGCGACGATGCGCGCGCCGATGCGCCGGATCGCTTCGAGCAGCCGCAGCACTTCCTGGGTTTCGCCGCTGTGCGAGATGGCCAGCAGCACATCGCTCGGCTGGATGACCCCGAGATCGCCGTGTGTCGCCTCCGCGGGATGAAGGAAAAATGCGGACGTGCCGGTGCTCGCCAGCGTCGCGGCGATTTTGCGGCAGATGATGCCCGACTTGCCCATGCCCGTGACGATGACGCGCCCCTGGCATTCGTAGAGCATCCGCACGGCGCGATCAAAGGTCTCGTCGAGGCGATTGACGAGGGCCAGGATGGCCGCCGCCTCCGTCTGAAGCACTCGGCGAGCCAGCGCGCGATCGGCAGGTGTCCGCGTTTGTGTCATATAGATTCTGACCCCCGTGATATCGCGGGGGTCAGACCCCCGGCACGGGCTGCGTCACTGATCCGAAGCAGATGCCGCAACAACGGCTCGACGCGCTCGAGCGCAAGGGCATTCTGCGCATCGCTTCTTGCCCGCGAAGGGGTGTCGTGCACCTCGACGAACAGCCCGTCAATGCCCACGGCCACCGCGGCCGAGGCGAGCGGCTCGATGTATTCCGCCTGTCCGGCCGTCACGCCATCGCCACCCCCGGGAAGCTGCAGGCTGTGAGTGGCATCATAAACCACCGGGTAGCCCAGGGATCGCAGCATTGGGAAGGCGCGCATGTCGACCACCAGGTTGTTGTAGCCGAAGCTGAACCCTCGCTCGGTGACAAATACCTGGGAATTGCCGGACTCGGTCACTTTTGCAATCGCATGCCTCATGTCGGCCGGGGAGAGAAACTGCCCCTTCTTGAGATTGATGGTCCGGCCGGTTTTCGCCGCGGCGACGATGAGGTCGGTCTGCCGCGACAGGAACGCGGGAATCTGCAGCACGTCCGCGACTTCGGCCACCGGCGCGGCCTGGCTGGCCTCGTGAATATCGGTGAGAACGGGTACGCCGAGCCGCTTCTTGATCGCGGCCAGTACCTTCAGTCCCTCTTCGATGCCGGGCCCGCGAAATGACTTCAGCGATGTACGATTCGCCTTGTCGTACGACGCCTTGAAGATGAACGGTACGCCGCAGCGCGACGCGATCTTCACGAGCGACTCCGCGATCATCGACGCGTGATCGCCGCTTTCGATGACGCACGGGCCGGCAATCAAGGCGAGCGGGGCGCCCCCGCCGAGAGCGACACTTCCCGCCGCCACGCGGGCGGTTTCGACGCTCAAACGATGCCAGCCTCTGCCGGTCGTGCGGCTCCTGTCTCCGTCTTGTGCTTGTGGCTGGCCTCGACAAAGCTCGCAAACAGCGGGTGTGGACGAAGCGGCTTCGACTTGAACTCGGGATGGAACTGCACGGCGACGTACCACGGGTGGCCGGGCAGCTCAATCATCTCGACGAATTTTCCGTCCGGCGATTTTCCCGAGATGCGGAGGCCACTATTGGTCAGCGTCTGCTCGTAGAGGCAGTTGAACTCATAGCGGTGACGATGCCGCTCCAGGATGTTCGTTTCGCCGTAAATCTTGTGACCGAGCGATCCTGGCGCGAGTACGCATTCGTACTGTCCCAGCCTCATCGTCCCGCCGAGGTCGTCGACACCGAGGAGATCGCGGAGCTTGTAGATGACCTTGTGTTCCGTGTCGGGCGAACATTCGGTCGAGTCCGCTTCGGGCAGGCCGCACACGCCGCGCGCGTATTCGACCGCCGCCCACTGGAATCCGTAGCAGATGCCGAAGTAGGGAATGCCCCTTTCCCGGGCAATCTGTGCGGCCCTCATCATCCCGCGCGTTCCGCGCGTGCCGAAACCCCCAGGAACGAGAATGCCGTCGGCGCCGTCGAGCAGTTGCTCGCCGTCAGGTTGTTCGAGCGCTTCGGCCTCGACCCACTTGATGTCCACTTTCAGACGGTGCGCAAAGCCACCGTGATACAGCGCTTCGTTGAGGCTCTTGTAGGAGTCTTCGTAGCCGACGTACTTTCCGACGACGTGAATCGTGACGCGATCCTTCGGGTTCTTGATGCGCTCGACGAGCTCTTCCCACGGCTGCATCCGCTTCTCTGTCAGCGGGAGACCGAGATGCTTCAGAACGATCTTGTCCAACCCCTCGACGCCGAGCACCAACGGCACCTCGTAGATGTTCGACACGTCTTTCGCGGTAATGACCGCTTCGGAATCGACGTCGCAGAAGAGCGCGATCTTTTTCTTCAGGTCGGCATCGAGAAAGCGGTCGGTACGGCAGAGCAGGATGTCGGGCTGGATACCAATGGAGCGCAGGTCGCGCACGCTGTGCTGTGTCGGCTTGGTCTTCAGTTCGCCGGCCGCGCCGATGAACGGCACGAGCGTCAGGTGAATGTAGAGCGTGTGTTCGCGGCCCACATCCTGGCGGAACTGTCGGATGGCTTCGAGAAACGGCAGGCTTTCGATGTCGCCCACGGTGCCGCCGATCTCGACGAGCACGATGTCGACATCCGCTGCGACGGCCCGGATGCTGTCCTTGATTTCGTTGGTGATGTGCGGAATCACCTGCACCGTGCGGCCAAGATAGTCGCCGCGCCGTTCCTTCTGGATGACCGACTGGTAAATCTTCCCGGTCGTCCAGTTGTGATTCCTGGTCGTCTGGGTATTGGTGAAGCGCTCGTAGTGGCCCAGGTCGAGGTCGGTCTCCGCGCCATCGTCGGTCACGTAGACCTCGCCGTGCTGATACGGACTCATCGTGCCCGGATCGACGTTGATATAGGGATCGAACTTCTGCAGTGTCACCTTGTAGCCGTGCCCCTCGAGGAGCGTGCCGATCGACGCTGCCGCGAGACCTTTGCCGAGCGACGAGACGACGCCGCCAGTTACGAAGATGTATTTCACGGGCCGCGTTTGGGTATTCACCATACGATTCAGAGACTCCTTGGGCTACGCGCGAGCGTCCGCCGTTACCTGGCGGCGCACCCGCTCCAGATCCTCGGGGGTGTCGACGCCGATTGAGTCGTGGGTGGTCTCGACAACCTTGATGGAAAAGCCGTTTTCGAGCACGCGCAGTTGCTCGAGCGATTCGGTGCGCTCGAGTGGCGTGGGCTCGAGCGCCGCGATTCGACGCAGAAACTCGCGCCGATAGACGTACAAGCCGAGATGTTTAAAAGGACGTTCGCCGCGGCCGCTTGGATGCGGAATGGCCGACCGTGAGAAATACAGCGCAAAACCGCGCACATCGCTCACGACCTTGACGGCGTTCGGATTCGAGATTTCGTCGGATTCCACGAAGCGGGTGCAAAGGGTCGACATCGACAGAGCTGCGTCATCCCGAAACGGCTCGATGGCCGCATCGATAGCATCGGGTTCGATGAGCGGTTCATCGCCCTGGACGTTGACGACGAGATCGCAATCGAGAAGTGTTGCGACTTCGGCCAGCCGATCCGTTCCGCTGACGTGATCGGAGCGGGTCAGCCGGACGTCTCCGCCAAAGCGTGTGACCGCATCTGCGATACGCGGGTCGTCGGTCGCCACGATGACGGCATCGACGTGCCGCGCGGAGGCGGCGCGGCGATACACGTGCTCAATCATCGGCCGTCCGGCGATATCCGCCAGCGCCTTTCCCGGAAAGCGGCTGGACGCATAGCGTGCGGGGATGACAGCGACAGTATGTTTATGACTTTGGGAAGGATCCCGGATGCTTTCGGAGCAACCTGCGGGACGCACGACGAATAGTAGCATGATTAGTCACGTCCCTCGACTTTGCTCGGGACGCCCCGAGCTTTTGTCGAGGGGCGGGGGCCCCATATCGCGTTCGTAGGCCCCGCTCGCCGGACCCCATCGCCCCGCGCCGGCTTCTGGCCGGAAAAAACTGCGCGTGTTACGATAAATGTAGCGTGATCACGCGAACGACGTTGAAGGCGCTCTGGGTTGGCGGGGGCGGAATCCTCGCAACCTGGCTCGCGGTGACGCCTAACCACACTGCACCGACAGCCCCGCAGACGAACGCCGTTCAGCAGCCGGCTGGCGTCGCGCAGCCGCCGAGCGCCGAGCAGTTGAACGCGCAAGCCGTTCGGCTCCGCGAGCGCACGGCCGAAGTCCTGTTGCGTCCGTCTACACGCAATCCTTTCCGGTACAGCTCCAAGAAATCGGGCGACACGCCACACGCCGACAGCGACGTTCAGCCAGCAGCGATCGAACCGGCGCTGCCGGTGACGCCGCCGCGTCCCGCGCTGACTCTTACCGGCATGGCGCAGAAGGCGGGGAAGCGGATAGCCATCATTACGATTGAAGGTCAGATCTATCTCGTGAGCGAGGGCGATTCATTCGCGGGCTATTACACTGTCGTGAAAGTCGATCCCGAAACGGTCCTCATCCGAGACGCCGCCGGCAGCGAGCAGCGTCTCGTGCTGCCCTAGCACGAAGCCTTAGAAAAACAAAACAGGAGATCTCCCGGCTTTAGCCGGACCGTCATTAATCTGTTTCTGAAACTCCACGAAGACGTTCTGCTCGCGGGCACCTCGCCCGCTTGAAGTGTCACAAGCAATGAAAGGGGGTTGGTGCAGACAGTAAGATCAAGAACTCCTGATCTCCTAACCTCCTGTTCTTGTCCTTTGTAGTGAACCTGGAACCAGAACCTAGAACCCCAGAACCTAGAACCCAGAACCGCTGCGTCAGAGCAACCGCACTCGCCAGGCCTCGCGGATGTTTGGAATGGCGTGGATATCGGCGAGCACACGATCGGTCACGGTCGAGGCGCCGTTCTCGTCCACTTTCACGACGCCAATCGCGCAGTCCATCAGGCACTCCGGGTCGCGCCCGAGCGCGAAGTTGGCGATGTTGACGTTGTGCCGCCCCAGCAGCGTGCCGACATCCCCAATGACGCCCGGCTGGTCGTTGTTGCGGATAACGAGCAGAGTCCCCTCGAGAGGCGACTCGACAGCGACGCCGTCGATGCGCACAAGGCGCAGGCTGCCGTTGGCAAAGACGGTGCCTTCCACCCATCGCTCGCCCTGGTTCGTGTGCAGCTTCACCGAAATCAGGCTCGTATAGGTGCGCGCGCGCGAGCTGCGCGATTCGATGAGCTCGATGCCGCGCTCGGCCGCGATCGTGCGCGCATTGACCGGCGTCACGCCGCCGGCCGATAGAATCACCGAAAACACACCTTCCAGCACCGCGTTGCCGAGCAGTTGATTGTCTTCCGCTGCGAGCTCCCCGTAGTAGCGCACGCCGATGGCGTCGATGCGTGCTTCGCCCATCTGCGCGACCATCGACCCGAGCGACCGCGCCAGCGTCAGGTGCGGACGAAGCCGCTTGTACGCGTCCGGCGAAAGAGACGGGAAGTTCACGGCATTGCGGATGATGCCGTCCTTTAGAAAATCACGCAACGCGGCCGCCGTTTCGCTGCCGACCTGCTCCTGCGCCTCTTTCGTGGACGCGGCGATGTGTGGAGTCGCCACGACCTGCGGCAGCGTCGGAAGGCGCCAGTCTTTCGGCGGCTCAGCGTTGAAGACGTCGAGGCCGGCACCGGCCACATGACCCTTTACGATGGCGTCGGCCAGCGCGGCCTCGTCGACGAGCTCGCCCCGCGCGGTATTGATGATGCGAACGCCTTTCTTGCATCTGCCCAAGCGATCGGCATTAAAGAGGTGTTTGGTCGAAGGCGATGCGGGCAGGTGCAGCGAGATGTAGTCGGCGCGGGCGCAAAGCTCGTCGAGCGAGACAAGCTCGACGCCGAGCGCGCCCGCCATCTCGGCCGAGATAAACGGATCGTGCGCGATCACGTTCATCTCGAACGCGTGCGCGCGCGCCGCCACCTCCTGTCCGATTCGGCCGAGGCCGACCAGGCCGAGGGTCTTTGACCGAATTTCGGCGCCCGCGAAGGCCGATTTCTCCCACTTTGAGGCTTTCATCGACGCGTCGGCAGCGGGAATATTCCTCGCGAGCGACAGGATGAGACCCATGGCGAGCTCCGCGACGCTCAAACTGTTCGCGCCGGGCGCGTTCATCACGACGATGCCCCGCGCCGTGGCGGCGGGCACGTCGACGTTGTCAACTCCCGTGCCAGCTCTCGCGATAACCCGCAGCTTAGGCGCGGCCTGGATCATTTCCTGGCTCACTTTGGTCGCGCTTCTGACGACGAGCGCATCCGCATCCGCGAGGTCGGCGAATAGTTCCACGAGTGGCCGCCCTTGGCGGTTGTCGATGGTCCACTCAGGCTGCGAGAGAAGGTCGATTGCGGAAGAGGGGAGACCGTCGGCGATGACAATCTTCATGTAGTGATTACAGTATAATCCGTCGGCTTTTCCGCTCCTCGCCGCTCTCGAAGAGTGATCGTGCGTGTGGAAGGGCGCGAAGTGGCGCGCGCTCCGTTGTGAATCGCACTACGATGGTGCAATCTGCTAATTTCTTCGGATTGTTGGACGATGATGCGACTTTCACGGATCTTTTCAACAGGGTTTTCCACAATTTCTGTTGAACGGATTGTCGGGCGCGAAGTGAGTTGACCTAATTCAGTCGAAAGTCGAAAGTCGGAAGGCGACAGTCGGAAGGCGGTAGGCGATAGTCAGTTATAGGAGCATCGATGAATCGTAAAGTGACAGTCGTGGGTGGGGCAGGCAATGTCGGCGCAACGGTGGCACGCAGCATTGCTGAAAAAGAGCTGGCCGATGTGGTGATTGTGGACATCGCCGACCAGAAAGCGGCGGGCGTGGCGCTCGACATTCTCGAGACCTGTCCGATTATCGGCTCCGACAGCCTCGTCATCGGCGGTGCTGACTATGCCCAAAGCGCCAACTCCGACGTTGTCGTTGTGACTTCCGGCGTACCGCGAAAACCTGGCATGAGTCGTGATGACTTATTGAACGTCAACTTCAACATTATGAAAGCGGTCACCGAGCAGGTGGTCAAGTACTCGCCCAACTGCATCATCGTGCCGGTCGCGAATCCACTGGATGCAATGTGCCAGGCCGTTTACAAGCTGAGCGGCTTTCCGCGCCAGCGTGTCATCGGCATGGCCGGCGTGCTCGACTCGGCCCGCATGCGGACGTTCATTGCGCAAGAGCTGAACGTGTCGGTAGAGAATGTGCATGCGTTCGTGCTGGGCGGCCACGGCGACACCATGGTTCCGCTTCCTCGACTCTCGACTGTGGCGGGCATCCCGATCACGCAGCTTCTGTCGAAGGAGCGAATCGATGCCATCTGCAAGCGCACCGCCGATGGCGGCGCGGAAATTACAAAACTTGTCGGGACGAGCGCCTGGTATGCGCCCGGAGAGTCGGCGGCGGAGATGGTCGAAGCCATTCTGAAGGACAAGAAAAAGATTCTGCCGTGTTCTGTCTACCTCGAGGGCGAGTACGGGGTGAAAGGGCAGTATCTCGGCGTACCTGCCAAGCTGGGTGCGCAAGGTATTGAACAGATCATCGAGATCAAGCTGGAGCCGGAAGAGCAGGCAGCACTGATGAAATCTGCGGCGGCGGTCAAGGAGTTGGTGGACGTTATAAAGATGTAATGGGTGTCATGGCAGATGGCGGATGGCAGAGCGAAAATGGCAGGCCGCGCTATTTACCAGCACCCGTTGCCATCTACCCTCTGCCCTCTGCCCTGACGGGTATCATTCACGCGCCTACGCCTTTCCACACGGCGCGTGTGTACTCCCGAACCATCTTCGCGATATTTGAAATGGAGATCAGTTTCGGGCAGACGGCCTCGCACTCGCCTTCGTTCGAGCAGGCGCCAAAACCTTCTGCCTGCATCTGATCGACCATCCGCACCGCGCGGCGTTCGCGTTCGGGCACACCCTGCGGGAGGAGTGCCAGTTGGGTGATCTTCGCGCTGGTGAACAGATGCGCCGCGGCGTTCTTGCACGCCGCGACGCAAGCTCCGCAGCCGATGCACGCCGCCGAATCCATCGCCGCGTCTGAGTCGTCTTTTGGCACCGGGAGGCCGTTCGCGTCGGGCGCGCCACCGACGCTGGCCGAGATATAGCCGCCGGCCGCGATGATGCGGTCGAACGCCGACCGATCGACGATCAGGTCCTTCAGGACGGGAAACGCTTTGGCGCGCCATGGCTCGACGACGATCGTCTCGCCATCACGGAACCGGCGCATGTGAAGCTGACAGGTCGTCGTGCCTGGATCCGGGCCGTGTGCGATCCCGTTGATGACGCAGCCGCAGGCGCCGCAGATGCCTTCGCGGCAGTCCGAGTCGAACGCAATCGCGTCTTCCCCTTTGCGAATGAGCCCTTCGTTGACGACGTCCAGCATCTCGAGAAACGACATGTCGGTCGAGATGTCTTTCGCGACATAGTCGACCAGGCGGCCCGGCTGATTCTTCGCGGGCTGACGCCAGACCCTGAGACTTACAGTAATTGTCTTCGCAGACACGCAGTCTCCTTAACGACAGGGCAGATGGCAGAGAGCAGATGGCAAATTCGCATCAAGGAGCGGCATTTCTGCCATCCGCCCTTTGCCATCCGCCGTCCCCTCTGCCATGACGGGTATCACTTATAGCTCCGTTGCGACGGGCGCACTTCTTCGAACACCAGTGGTTCGGTGTGAAGAGTCGGCGGCACGTCGACTCCGTTGAAACCCCACGCCGCAACGTAGCTGTAGTGGGCGTCGTCGCGTAGCGCTTCGCCATCCGGCGTCTGGTACTCTTCGCGGAAATGCCCGCCGCACGACTCGTTACGATGCAACGCATCGAGCGTCAACAGCTCGCCGAACTCCATGTAGTCGGCCACGCGACCGGCGTAGTCGAGCATCGGGTTGAGATTGCTCTTCTCGCCGGTGACCGTGACGTCCCTCCAGAACTCGTCGCGAAGGGTCTGGATCTTCTGCAGCGCTTCCTTCAGCCCAGCTTCGTTGCGGGCCATGCCGACGTAGTCCCACATGATCCGGCCGAGCTCGCGATGAAACTGGCGAACCGTACGCGTGCCTTTGACCCCGAGCACCTTGTCGATCCGGGCCTGCGACGCGCTCGCGGCTTCCTTGAAGGCGTCGTGGTCGGTCGTTATCTGTCCGAGTTTGGTGCCGGCCAGGTAATTGGCGACCGTGTACGGCGCGATGAAGTACCCGTCAGCGAGGCCCTGCATGAGCGCGCTCGCGCCCAGCCGGTTTGCCCCGTGGTCGGAGAAATTGGCTTCGCCCAGGACAAAGAGACCTGGAATCGTGCTTTCGAGGTTGTAGTCCACCCACAGCCCACCCATCGTGTAATGGATCGCTGGGTAAATGCGCATCGGAACCTTATAAGGGTCTTCGGCCGTGATGCGATCGTACATCTCGAACAGGTTGCCGTATCGTGCCTTGATGGTCTCGATGCCAAGACGCTGGATGGCGTCCTTGAAATCGAGATAGACGGCAAGCCCCGTGTCGCCGACGCCGTGCCCTTCGTCGGCCTGTTGCTTCGCCGCGCGCGACGCGACATCTCGCGGGACGAGGTTGCCGAAGCTGGGATAGCGGCGCTCGAGGTAGTAGTCGCGCTCGGTTTCGGGAATCTGATCGGGAGGACGCGTGTCGCCGGTCTTCTTGGGCACCCACACGCGCCCGTCGTTACGCAGTGACTCGGACATGAGCGTCAGCTTCGACTGGTGATCGCCGCTGACCGGAATGCATGTCGGGTGAATCTGGGTGAAGCATGGGTTGGCGAAGAGCGCGCCGCGCTTGTGGGCACGCCAGGCCGCCGTGACATTCGAGTTCACCGCGTTGGTCGACAGGTAATACACGGTGCCGTAGCCGCCCGTGCAGAGCAGTACGGCCGAGCCGTCGTGCCGCTCCAGTTCACCGGTAATCAGATTGCGGGTGATGATGCCGCGGGCCTGCCCGTCGATGAGGACCAGGTCGAGCATCTCGCGGCGGGGAAACAGGCTGACGGTTCCCGCGTCCACCTGCCGCATCATCGACTGATACGCGCCGAGCAGCAGCTGCTGTCCCGTCTGTCCGCGCGCGTAGAACGTGCGCGACACCTGAGCACCGCCGAAGGAGCGATTATCGAGAAGGCCGCCGTACTCGCGCGCGAACGGCACGCCTGTCGCCACGCACTGGTCGATGATGTCGACGCTCATCTGGGCGAGCCGGTAGACGTTCGCTTCGCGTGCGCGATAGTCGCCGCCCTTCACGGTGTCGTAGAAGAGGCGATACACACTGTCGCCGTCGTTGCGATAGTTCTTGGCGGCGTTGATGCCGCCCTGCGCGGCGATACTGTGTGCCCTGCGCGCGCTGTCGAGAATACAGAACAGCTTGACGTTGTATCCCTGCTCGCCGAGCGCCGCCGCGGCCGACGATCCCGCCAAGCCGGTGCCGACGATGATGACGTCGTACTTGCGGCGATTGGCCGGGTTCACGAGCTTGTTTTCGAACTTGCGCCGTTCCCACTTGTCGGCAAGCGGTCCGCTGGGAGTCTTGGAGTCCAGTGTCATGACCGCCCTCCGATGAAGAACACCCAGAGCGTGATGACGATGAACCCGCCGGCAATGACGACGGCAGAGACCTTGCCGGTTTTGCGGATGAGCGGCGAGAAGCGGGGGCCACTCAGGCCGAGTGATTGAAACGAGCTGCCGACGCCATGCCACAGGTGCAGTCCCACGACGACCATCATGGCCACGTAGAGGACGACGGCGAGTGGCGAGCTGAAATTCTCGAGCTCCGTACGGTAGAGATCGCGGACACCCTCGCCGAAGTCGTAGTGCGTACCGTATTTGAACTGCCACACATGAATCGGCACGAAGACCAGGATGGCGAGCCCGGTGAAGATCATCGACGAAGACGCGAGGGTTTTCTGGCTGGCGCCGCCGGCCCACTCCTTCTTTGCGTATTTCTCGGGCCGCGCGCTCTGATTCTGGAACGTCATCTGGATCGCCTTGAACAGATGAATCAGAAACACCACGAGCAGTCCGATCTCGACCGGAACCACGAGCGGGTTGCTTGAGAGCGCGTGCGCGTAGGTATTGAAGGTGTCGGGTCCGAGGAACACCATCAGGTTGCCGGCGATGTGAAGAATCAGGTACGCGAAGAGCAGGACGCCCGTCACGCCGATGATCAACTTCGTGGTGACGAGCGATCCGATGGAGCTCCGACGGGTCGTCATAAGTTAAATTCTATTCGCAACGGCTTGACGCAGACAAACAGCGGACGCTAGCATTCACTGTTTCTCACATATGAAAATTCACGAGTATCAAGCCAAACAAATTCTTGCCAAGTACGGCGTCCCGGTTCCGCAGGGCGAGCCGGTGTTCAAGGCCGCCGACGCGAAGGGCGTCGCCGAGCGGCTGGGTGGCGGCACGGTCGTCGTGAAAGCACAAATTCACGCGGGTGGACGAGGCAAAGGCGGCGGCGTGAAGCTCGCGCAGAATCCGGCCGAGGCCGACCGGCTGGCGAATCAGATTCACGGCATGAACCTCGTCACGCATCAGACCGGTCCCGAAGGTCGGACGGTGTCGCGGCTGCTCATCGAGCAGGGCCTGCCGATCGCGCGCGAACTGTATCTGGGCATCGTCATCGATCGAGCGGCCGGCCGGCCCGTCATCATGGCCAGCCAGGACGGTGGAATGGAGATCGAAGCCGTCGCGGAGAAGACCCCCGAGCGCATCTTCAAGGAGTATGTGAACCCGGCGACCGGTCTCATGCCGTTCCAGACGCGCAAGCTGGCGTTTGCGCTCGGTCTCGAGGGCGATCAAGTGGGCAAGTTCGGCAAGATGCTCGCGTCGCTGTACAACGCGTTCATCGGAACGGATGCGTCGCTCCTGGAGATCAATCCGCTCATCGTCACCAGGTCGGGAGAGTTGCTCGCACTTGATGCGAAGATGAACTTCGACGACAGCGCGCTCGGCCGGCATCCCGAGCTCAAAGACCTGCGCGATCTGGATGAGGAAGATCCCCTCGAAATCGAGGCGTCCAAGTACAGCCTCAACTACATCCGCCTCGACGGCACCATCGGCTGCATGGTGAACGGCGCCGGCCTGGCGATGGCCACGATGGACATCATCAAGCTGGCAGGCGGGGAGCCTGCGAATTTTCTCGATGTCGGTGGCGGCGCGAACAAAGAGCAAATCCGCAACGCCTTCAAGATCCTGATGGCCGACAAAAACGTACGCGCGGTGCTCATCAACATCTTTGGTGGCATTCTGCGTTGCGACATTTTGGCAGCAGGGGTCATCGCCGCTGTCCAGGAGCTCGGTGTCCCTGTGCCGATCGTCATCCGCATGGAAGGCACGAACGTCGAGGAAGGGAAGCGGATGCTGAAGGAAAGCGGACTGAATTTCGCGACAGCGAATTCGATGGGCGAGGCCGCGGAACGCGTGGTCGCCCTGGCGCGCGGCTGACGAACCACAACGACGAACCACCAACCACCAACTATCAGATGGCCATACTTCTAGACAAGTCCACGCGTCTCATCGTGCAAGGTCTAACCGGCAAGGAAGGGACGTTCCACGCGAAACAGGCGGCAGCGTACGGCACTCAGGTCGTCGGCGGCGTCACCCCCGGCAAGGGAGGCACCACCCACGAGGGGTGGCCGATCTTTAATACCGTGGCGGACGCGGCAAAGGCGACTGGAGCGAATACGTCGGTCATCTTCGTGCCGGCTGCGTTCGCGGCCGACGCGGTCATGGAAGCGGCCGACGCCGGACTGAGGCTCGTCGTCTGCATTACTGAAGGCATTCCGACGCTCGATATGATGCGCGCGTTCGTCTATTTGCGCGACAAGCCGACGCGTGTCGTCGGGCCCAATTGCCCGGGCGCCATCTCGCCGGGCAAGGCGAAGGCGGGCATTATCCCCGGGCATATCTGCCGCGAAGGGCGGATCGGCATTGTGTCGAAGAGCGGTACGCTCACCTACGAAGCCATTCATCAGCTCAGCCTTCTGGGCATGGGGCAGTCGTCCTGTATCGGCATCGGGGGCGACCCCCTCATCGGCACGTCGTTTGTGGACGTGCTGAAGCTGTTTCAGGACGATCCCGAAACCGACGCCGTGGTGATGATTGGCGAAATCGGCGGGACAGCCGAGGAAGAGGCCGCCCAGTACATAGAAAAGTCCTTCAAGAAGCCGGTTGTCGGATTCATTGCCGGGCAGACCGCGCCGCCGGGGCGTCGAATGGGGCATGCCGGCGCGATCATTGCGGGTGGCAAGGGCACTGCGGCAGAGAAGATGGTGGCCCTCGAGGCGGCTGGCGTGAAGGTCGTCAAGAGCCCGGCAGATATTGGAACTGCTGTAAAGAGCCTCCTGTAAGCGATTTGCCGCAAATTGGCGATATAATGTGTGGTTGGGATACGTCAATTCCCCAGTAACCACGCGGCGTAACGCCACACCAAGGACCAGGCATGTCACCGACTGACGTCGTTTCGCAGGAGAAGTCCACCCCGGCTCCCATCAAAGTCATCAACGATTTCAGCATTCAAGTTGCAACGGTCAACGGATCCGGGAGCCAGACCGCCAATCTCGTCCTCCTTCGCTCCATCCTCCTGATGGGTGTACCGGTTTCGGGGAAGAACATGTTCCCGTCGAACATCGCCGGGCTGCCGACCTGGTACACGATCCGCGCGAGCAAACGCGGCTATGTCGGACGGAAAAAGGAAGTCGATTTCCTCGTGGCCATGAATCCCGAGACGGCCAAAGAGGACGTGATGACCCTCGAAGCCGGGGCGGCGGTCGTCTACGACGAGCCGCTCAAGCTCAATGCGCTCCGTTCGGACCTGACGTTCTACCCAGTGCCCTTCGACAAGCTGGTCACGCCGGTCTGTCCAGACGCCAAGCTCCGCCGCCTCGTGCGGAACATGATTTACGACGGCATCCTGGCGAAGCTGCTCGGCATCGACATGGCGCTGATGGAGCAGGCGCTCGCCAGGCAGCTCGGGAAGAAGGCGAAGGCCGTGGCTCTGAACGAGGGGGCGCTGAAAGCCGGCTGGGACTACGCGGCAGCGACGTTTACCAAGGAAGACCCGTTTCACATCGAGAGGATGAATGAGACGGCCGGCAAAATCCTGATCGAGGGCAATGCTGCCGCCGCAATTGGCTGCATGATGGCCGGCGTGACGGTCGTGGCGTGGTATCCCATCACGCCGTCTTCGTCTTTGTGCGAGTCGCTGATCGGCTACATGCGGAAGTACCGCATGGACAGGGAAACAGGCAAGGCGACTTTTGCCATTGTGCAGGCGGAAGACGAGATTGCCTCGCTTGGGATGGTGATCGGCGCCGGTTGGGCGGGCGCCCGCGCCATGACCGCGACCGCCGGTCCCGGTATCTCGCTCATGTCCGAGTTTGCCGGTCTTGCCTATTACGCCGAGACACCCGCGGTGATCTTCGACGTGCAGCGCGTCGGACCATCGACAGGCCTTCCGACGCGCACGGCGCAGGGCGACCTGCTGAGCACCGCGTTTCTCTCACATGGCGATACCCGGCACATTCTCATCATTCCGAGCTCGGTCGAAGAGTGCTACGAGCTGGCGATGCAGGCGTTCGACCTGTCCGAGCGGTTCCAGACGCCGATCTTCGTGATGATGGACCTCGACCTCGGCATGAACAACTGGATGTCGAACGGCTTCGAGTATCCGACCAAGCCGATCGATCGCGGCAAACTGCTCACACCAGAGACGTTGAAGAAGCTCGGAGAATGGGGCCGCTACAAGGACGTGGACGGCGACGGGATTGCGTATCGGACAGTGCCAGGCGACGGCATGCCGGCCTTCTTTACGCGCGGGTCGGGTCACAACCCCAAAGCGCAGTACAGCGAGCGGCCTGACGACTACGTCGACAACGTCGATCGGTTGTCCCGCAAGTTCGAGACGGCGCGCCACTACGTGCCGGCGCCCGTCGTCGACGAGCGGAAGGGCGCCAAAGTCGGCATTATCGGCTACGGCACGTCACACTGGGCGATCGGTGAAGCCCGCGATCAACTAAGCGAGGAGACCAAGGTCGAGACCTCGTATTTCCGAGTGCGGGCGTATCCGTTCACGGAAGAGCTTGGCGCCTTCATCGACGCGCACGAACGGACCTACATCGTCGAGCAGAACCGCGATGCGCAACTGCTGATGTTGATGAAGCTGGAGCTTTCGCCAGAGCGCGTGGCGAAGCTTCGGAGCGTGTTGCACTACAACGGGCTGCCGATTGACGCCCGCAGTATCAGCGACGACCTTCTGTCGCAGGAAGGCTTCGAGGTCGCGAAGAAGGCGACACCGGCCTCTGCGTCTTCGATGACAGGCGGGGAATAGAACTGGGGATTCGGGATTAGGGATTGGGGATTAGGAGAACATGGCGACTCCCATAAAGGTCAATCGGATCGGGTTGGAACCGCAGGTCTACAAGGGCGGGAAGACGACGTTGTGCGCCGGGTGCGGGCACAACGCGATTTCAGAGCGCATCATCGAAGCGTTTTACGAGATGGGCGTCGATCCGCGGCAGGTGGTGAAGCTGTCGGGCATCGGCTGCTCGAGCAAGAGCCCGGCGTATTTTCTGGGGGGCTCGCACGGCTTCAATGCAGTGCACGGGCGCATGCCTTCGGTGGGCACCGGTGCGATGCTCGCGAATCAGAAGCTCATCGCCATCGGCGTCAGCGGTGACGGCGATACCGGTGCCATCGGCATCGGCCAGTTCGTGCACCTGATGCGCCGCAATCTGCCCATCATCTACATCATCGAAGACAACGGCTGTTACGGGTTGACGAAAGGGCAGTTCTCGCCGACGGCCGATGTCGGCTCGAAGCTGAAGACCGGCGTTGTCAACGATCTACAGCCGATCGACACGTGCGCCCTGGCCATTCAGCTCGGCGCGACGTTCGTCGCGCGATCCTTTTCGGGCGACAAGAAGCAGTTGCTTGCGCTGCTGAAGGCCGCGCTCAGCCATCGCGGAACCGTCATGCTCGACGTCATTTCGCCGTGTGTGACCTTCAACGATCACGAAGGGTCCACCAAGAGCTATGCGTATGTGAAGGACCACGACGATCCGCTCGAGGAAGTGAGCTTCGTACCGTTTTTCGAGGATATCTCAGTGGACTTCGACCCGGGCACGACGCAGGAAGTGAAGATGCACGACGGGTCGCGGTTGTTCCTCAAGAAGCTGGAGGAGACCTACGACCCCACCGACAAGCTCTCGGCCATGCGCGTGTTGCACGAGACAGCGCGGCGGGGCGAATTTGCAACGGGGCTGATTTACATCGAGCCGGATCGCGACGATTTCCTGCGCCAGCTCAACGTCGTCGACGAGCCGCTGGCCTCACTGCCGCTCGAGCGCACCCGGCCCTCCAAGGCCGCGCTCGACGAGATCATGGAATCGCTTCGCTGAACGCTGACTTCGCGTGTCAGGGCAGATGGATGATGGCTGATGGCAGAGGACGCCACCTGCCGTTGCATATGCCATCCGCCATCTGCCATTTGCCCTGACACAGGCGCAGCTCACCTAGCCCTGTGTCTGATCCGCATTTGCCCCGATAACGTCTTCCGCGATCGCCAGCCGATCTTTCGGGAGACCCTCGCTGTCGAGGGCGCCGACCGCGTTGTCGTTGCCTTGCTGTTTGTCCGTAGGGCGGTCACCTTCGACGGCACCTTTGTCCAGATCCGGGTCAGTCGGTCTGGGCAGCGCGGGCTGGTCGGGCATTTTTTCTCCTTGCCCTGGGCCACCCCCGTTGATACCGGGGCGAGTCGAAGGGCTATATAATTTACGGATTCTATGGAGCGAACATTCGCCATCATCAAGCCGGACGCGACGTCGCGACAGTACACAGGCAAGATTCTTCAGCGCATCGAGGAGGCTGGATTCAGAATCCGTGCCATGAAGACGCTGAGGCTGACGCAGAAGGAAGCTGAAGGCTTCTACGCGGTTCACCGGGAGCGCCCCTTCTTCAAGGGGTTGACCGAGTTCATGGCCTCCGGCCCGATTGTCGCGATGGTGCTCGAAGCCCCGGATGCGATCAAGAAATGGCGCACGCTGATGGGCGCCACGGACCCGGCGAAAGCCGACCCTGGCACCATCCGCAAGGAGTTCGCGAGCTCGATCGGGGAGAACGCCACGCATGGCTCGGACGCGCCCGAAACGGCGGCCTTCGAGATCGGGTATTTCTTTGCTGGCATGGAGCTGGTGGACTAGCGCGGGGCTTGCCCGCCGAAGCGATGGGAGTTGAGCGCGAAGGTGGGAAGACTTCTGGTCTTTGCCGGCGCTGCCCTGATGGTGCTGGGCCTGCTCGTCTTGGCCGGATTTCCGCTGTTCCGGCTGCCGGGAGATTTCGTCGTGCGGCGCGGGCCGGTCACGTTCTACTTTCCGTTGGTGACGTCGATCCTTTTGAGTATTCTGCTGACGCTCGTCATGATGTTCTTCCGCAGATAGTCCGGCTGAAGCAAGCCGGACACTACGTTCAGAATCAGCGCCCCGGATCAAACATGACAATCAAATCCGACAGATGGATCAAGCGAATGGCTCGTGAACACAAGATGATCGAGCCGTTTGTCGAGAGTCAGGTCCGCGGCAGTGCGATTTCGTACGGCGTGTCGTCCTACGGCTACGACATTCGCGTCGCCGACGAGTTCAAGATCTTCACCAACATCAACAACACAGTCATCGATCCGAAAAACTTCGACCCGCGCTCGTTTGTCGACGTCAAGACCGATGTCTGCATCGTGCCGCCGAATTCGTTCGCGCTGGCGCGCACCATCGAATATTTCCGCATCCCTCGCGACGTCCTGACGATTTGTCTCGGCAAATCGACGTACGCGCGCTGCGGCATCATCGTCAACGTCACCCCCTTCGAGCCCGAATGGGAGGGGACCGTGACGCTCGAAATCTCGAACACGACGCCGCTGCCGGCGAAAATCTACGCAAACGAAGGAATCGCGCAAGTCCTGTTCTTCCAGAGCGATGAGCCCTGCGAGCTGTCGTACAAGGACAAAAAAGGCAAGTATCAGGCGCAGACCGGGGTGACGCTCCCCAAGATTTGACGTACTTCGTACATACGTATATAAATTGGCGCATTAATTCGAAAAACCCAGGGCCCGTTTCGCGCTAAATGGACAAATTAGTCGAGCGAGAGGCGGTCGCTCGCAGCCCGGTGGCTGCGGCGCCCGCTATCGCTGTTCAGTTCTTCCTTATTCCGCTGCTCGTCGTCGGTGCTACGGTGCTTCTTTATTTCGGTTTTCGCAGCCTGCTCAGCGAGGATCGATCGGCCGAGGAGTACCTCACCGACATACGGTCGGGCGGAAGCAACCGGCGGTGGCCGGCCGCGTACGAATTGTCGCGGCTGATGGCCGACCCCGAGTTCGCGAAGAGAGAAGAAGCGATACTCGCCCCGGAACTGACGAAGGCGTTCGCGGAATCTAAAAACGACGACCCGAGAGTGCGGCAGTATCTCGCGCTGACGCTGGGCCGGCTGACCCCGCCGATTCCCGCCGAGGCGCGACAACTTCTGATAGAAGCGCTCAACGACCAGGACAGTCAAACGCGCATCAGCGCCATTTGGGCGCTGGGATCTATCGCCGATGCGACGGTAGCGGCCGACATCGAGCGGCAATATCTGTCCGAGGATGCCGGTGTTCGGAAGATGACGGTGTACGCGCTGGGATCCATGCCGGTCGAGTCCGGCAACGAAACGCTGATCAAGGCCTTGGAAGATGCGCAGCCTGACGTGCAGTGGAACGCGGCCATTGCGCTGGCCCGGCACGGACGGCACGAGAGTGTTCCGGTGCTTCGGCGCATGCTCGACCGCGCGTACGTCGAACGGAACGTCACCAGGCAGCCTCAGGCGCGCGAAGACGTGGATCCGGTTGGCGAAGTGATGATTAGCGGGCTGCGTGCCATCGCGGCCCTGAAGGAAACGACTTTGTCGGAGCAGGTGAGGGCACTGAGCACTGACGACCATGACCTCAAGGTGAGGCAGGCAGCGATCGAAACACTGAAGAATCTGTAGACGGTGAACGTTTATGGCTGACGAGACCAAGATCCCCACCTCCGCCCCTGGCGGGGCTACGGCGGACAAGACGGCGGACAAACCGGCGGACACGACGGCAGGCAAGCCTGCCGCAGCTGCTGCACCTGTCGCACCTATTGCACCTGCCGCACCTGTTGCACCCAAACCAGCAGTAGCGGCTCCACCGGCCGTCAACCTCGCGGGAAAGACGACGACGGCGGCTGCCACAGCGGCCAAAGTGAGCTCCCGCGATCCGGACGACAGCTCGCCGCTGGTGACGCGACGTATTTGGCTCGGTATGGCCTGGGGAGCGTTTTCGGCCGCGTCGGCCGCAGCGCTCGCGGCCACCGGCCGGTTCATGTTCCCGAACGTGCTGAACGAGCCTCCACAGCAGTTCAAGGTGGGGCTGCCCTCGGATTTCGGGGTGGGCGTGGATGAGCGCTTCAAGGAATCGAACGGGGTCTGGATTGTCCGCACCAACGACGACATCGTCCAGCGCGCCAGCGGTTTTTATGTTCTCAACACGACGTGCACCCACCTGGGATGCACGCCGAACTTCCTCGCGGCCGAATCGAAGTTCAAGTGCCCCTGCCACGGCAGCGGGTTCCGGCCGACGGGCATCAATTTCGAGGGTCCCGCGCCCCGTCCGCTCGAGCGGAACCGCATTGTGCTGGCCGAAGACGGCCAGATCCTGATCGACAAGAGCCGGAAGTTCCAGTACGAGCTGGGCCAATGGATTGATCCGGAAGCGTTCCTGAGAATCTGAAAACGCATATGGCTACTGAGACCAAGACAATCAAACCGCAGGAAGGCCCGGCGACCCGCTTCTGGAACTGGCTGACCGAAACGCAGGTGTGGACGTCGGTGTTCCGGCACGAGCGGCCGAATACCGATCGCAATCGCGTGCTCGTGATGCTCTCGAACGTCTTCCTGCATCTGCACCCGGTGCGGATCAGAAAGTCGGGCGTCAAGCTTCGCTACACGTGGTGCATGGGTGGCTTGAGCTTCTTTCTCTTCTTGAGCCTGACCTTGACCGGATTGCTGCTGATGTTCTACTACCGGCCGACGCTGGAGTACGCCTACAGCGACATCGTGGGCCTCCGCGAACATGTGCCGCTGGGCATCATGCGCGAGATGCACCGGTGGGGCGCGCACGCGATGGTCATCACCGTGTGGCTGCACATGTTCCGGGTCTTCATGACCGGATCGTACAAGCCACCGCGCGAATTCAACTGGAGCATCGGCGTCATCATGCTCGTCCTGACGCTGCTGCTGTCGTTCACCGGCTACCTGCTGCCGTGGGACCAGTTGGCGATCTGGGCCATCACGGTCGGCTCGAACATGGCGCGCGCCACGCCCTTCCTGGGCCACGAGGGACCGGGCGCTGCGCTGCTCGCTCTGGGCGACGTCAAGCTCATCCACGCGGCAGACGATGCACGATTTGCACTTTTGGGCGGCACGTTCGTCGGCGAAGGGGCGCTGCTGCGGTTCTATGTGCTGCACTGTGTCGGGTTGCCGCTGGGCATTGCCGTGTTGATGGCGGTGCACTTCTGGCGCGTGCGTAAAGACGGTGGCATCAGCGGACCAATGTAGGTGCGGTGGGTGCAATAGGTGCGGTAGGTGCAATGGGTGCGTCAGGTGCGTAGAGGCTGAGCGACTATGGATTTCATTAAGGGCTTCTTCAACTGGATAGCCGACCCGCGACTGTACTTTGGCCTCATGGTGCTGTCGCTCGTCTTAGTGGTGTGGAAACGAGAAGTCTTCGCCTCGAAGGCGACGGGGTACGGGCTGCTCGCCTTTTTTACGTTGTTCTTTTTCCTCGGCGGGCTGGATCCGAATTTCCAGCTCATCATCACGAAGCCCGACAACGTGCCCATCGTCGGCCTGATCTTCCTGCTGGTGTTTTTCACCTGGTATTCGATGCGCGAAGCCGTGTTGAACGATCGGCGTATCGCGAAGGGTGAAGGACCTATCGAGAAGGCCGAATCGGATCGCGTCTGGGTGTGGCCGGATCTCGTCTATACCGAGCTGATCTCGCTCATCTTGTGCTCGGTTGTGCTGATTGTCTGGTCGATTCTCTTGAAGGCGCCGCTCGAGCAACCGGCCAACCGCGCCGTCACGCCGAACCCGTCGAAAGCGCCGTGGTATTTCCTGGGTCTTCAGGAGATGCTCGTGTACTTCGACCCGTGGCTGGCGGGCGTCGTGCTGCCGAGCCTGATCATCGTGGGGCTCATCGCCATTCCATACATCGACAAGAACCCGAAGGGGAACGGTTACTTCACCTTCTCCGAGCGCAAGGTCGAAATCACCTTGTTCCTCTTTGGCTTCGTCGTCCTGTGGTCGTCGCTTATCGTGCTGGGCACGTTCCTGCGCGGGCCGAACTGGAACTTCTTCGGGCCATTCGAATACTGGGACACCCACAAGCTCGAAGCGCTGACCAATATGAACCTGTCGGAGTATTTCTGGGTGAGCATGCTGAATGGAGGGCTGCCGACGAACTATGTCGTTCGGGAGGCGCCAGGAATTCTGCTCTCGCTCATCTATGTACTCGTCTTACCCGTAGTGTTGGCGCGCACGGTGTTCAAGTCCTATGTGGGCAAGCTCGGCGCCCCGCGCTTCTACGTTACCGTATTCCTGTTCCTGATGATGATGTCGCTGCCGGTCAAGATGCTGCTTCGGTGGATCTTCAACCTGAAGTACATCGTGGCGATTCCCGAGATCTTCTTCAATATCTGAGACGCTATGGCTGAAAAAAAGGCTGTCGGACACGCCTACAACGTCGACTTTCTCAACGTCGTTTTTGCGGCGTCCAGCATCTTCCTGTTTCTTTCGACCATCTGGATGGTCTGGGACGACTTCGACCGCGAGTGGAAGAATACGCAGCGCCAGTTCACCCAACTGGAGCTCGAAGTCACGCGGGCGCAGCTCGCTCAGACCCAAAGCGGTATCGACAAGGCGAAGATGACCGGGTTGCAGCAGCAACTGGGCGCGGCTGAGAAGGCGATGGAGGGCAGTCGTCAGCAAATCGACGAGCTCAACGACCAGCTCTCGGAGATCGACGCCCGGCTGTATCGTGTCAATCAGGAGGCTCAGTTCGCCAAAGCCACCTACGACGTCGATCGATACGCGTTCGAGGCAGCACGCAAAGCGAACCCGGACGGCGTCGGCGAACAGCAGAAAGGGGTAGAAGCCCAGGCAGAGCGTCTGCGCGAGCTGAACCTCGAGGTCGAGAGGGTTACCGCCGAGCGCGCCGCGAAACAGGCCGAAATCGGGAAGTACACATCCGAGGTCGGCCGTCTCCAGAAGGAGCGGGATCAGATCAACTTCGAGAGCACGCGCCTGCAGCGGGTCATCGGGACGATCGAGCCGAGCTTCGTGAAGGATTACTTCCGGAACGCCCCGTTGCTCGATTTCATGGCGCCGACGCTGACCGTTCGGCAGATCGTCACGCCCAACGTCGTCGACGACGTGAACTTCGCGCGCGTGGCGAAGATGGACCGGTGCACGACCTGTCACCTTGCCATCGATCGCCGCGGATACGAAAAATACCCGCAGCCGTTCCGGACCCACCCGAATTTATCTGCGTATGTGGGCAGCGATTCGCCGCACCCGATGTCGACCACCGGTTGCACGGTCTGCCACCAGGGACTTGGCGGGTCGACGAGCTTCAACGACGCGTCGCACTATCCGGGCAATCCGAAGCAGCGTCAGGAATGGGAAGAGAAGTACCACTGGCACGAGCCGCACATGTGGGACTACCCGATGCTGCCCACAAACATGACCGAGTCGTCTTGTGTGCAGTGTCACCGGCAGGAGATTTACGTTCCGAATGCGCCCAAGCTGGCCGTGGCCTATGCGACGTTCGAGCGCGCCGGCTGCTATGCGTGCCACAAGACGAGAGGCTTCGAGAACCTGCGCAAACCCGGTCCGATCCTGACGAAGATCAGCGGCAAATTGACGCCGGATTGGGTGAAGAACTGGGTGCGCGACCCGATGGCCATCAAGAACGTCACCTGGATGCCGCAGGTCTGGTACAACTCGAACAGCAATGCGCCGGCGGATCACCCGCGCAACGAAGCGGAAATCAACGCGGCGGTCGCGTATCTCTTCGCCAACAGCGAGAGCTATACCCCAGCGGTCGCAAATCCGCCGAGGGGCGATGCAAAAGCGGGCGAGCAGATCGTGCGCTCGGTCGGATGCCTGGGCTGCCACATCATCGACGAGAACGATCGCGCGGCCGTCGGCCCGCGCCGCACGTTCGGGCAGCCGTTGAAGAGCGTCGGCAGCAAGACAACCTACGCCTGGCTCTACAACTGGGTGCGCGACCCGAAGCATTACAACGCGGGCACCTATATGCCCGATCTGCGTCTCACCGACCCGCAGGTGGCTGACGTCGCGACGTACCTTTCCGGCCTCACGGGCCCGGCAGGGAGAGCGGCTCCGGTTACGCCAACCCAGGCACAGGTGGATGCGGTGCTGCTCGACTACCTGCGCAATCTGATGCCGTTGACCGAGGCGCAGGGGCGCCTTGCGAAGATGGACGCGAATGCCAAGCAGCTCGACCTGGGCCAGCGTGTGATCGCGCGTTACGGCTGCTTCAGCTGCCACGACATCAAAGGCTTCGAGACGACGCAGCCGATTGGCGTCGATCTGTCGGAGGAAGGCAGCAAACTCGTCACGCGACTCGACTTCGCGTTCGTCGACCTCGAGCACACCAAGCTCGAATGGTTCCACCAGAAGCTGGAGGATCCGCGCTCGTTCGATCAAGGGCGCGTTCTCGAGCCGCTCGAGAAGCTGCGCATGCCGAATTTCCACTTCAACGAGGTGGAGAACGAGCGCCTGAAGACGGCGATCATGAGCTTCCAGCGCGATGTGCAGCCCGCATCGGCGCTTCCGGCCCGGACCGCCAAACGCGATTACACGGTGCGCGGCCGCGCTCTCGTACGTCGCCAGAATTGCGTCGGTTGCCACGAGATCGAAGGTGATGGCGGCGACTATCGAACGGTCGTGAGCGATCCAACACTGGCGCCACCCATGCTGACACCCGAAGGGGCGAAGGTGCAGCCGGACTGGCTATATGCGTTCCTGCAGGGGCCGATTACCATCAGGCCCTGGCTGAACGTGCGGATGCCCACGTTCGGTCTGGACGATGGCCGGTGGAACGCCATCATCGATTACTTCGAGGCCACGGGGAATTCCATCGGCTCGTTCCGGACCTACAACCATGCCGAGCTGACGACCATGGCTCAGCCCGGCCGCGCCTTGTTCGATGTGCTCCGGTGCCAGCAGTGCCATGTGCTCGGCAGCATCCCGGCCGATCAGCCCCTCTCGAACCTCGCGCCCGACCTGCGGATGACGCACGAGCGGCTGAAACCCGAGTGGATTCTCGACTGGCTCCGAAATCCGGGCCGTATCCAGCCCGGCACACGCATGCCGCAGTTCTGGCCGACGCCGCCGTATCCGAAATCCGCGTACCCCCAGATGGACGGCGACGCGGAGACGCAGATACGGGCTATTCGAGACCACCTGATGACGCTACGCGGCGGGCCCTCACCGCGGCGGCCCGCTGGAGCCGCGCAGAGTACGAATTAGGCCAGTCAGGGCAGATGGCTGATGGCAAATGGCAGATGACGTCTTCTGCCATCAGCCCTCTGCCATCCGCCATGACGCGCATATAATTCCACCCGTGCTCCGCGCGTTCCGCTCCGTCCTTCCAAAGGTCCATCCGACCGCCTATATCGACCAGAGCGCCCAGGTAATCGGAGACGTCACGATTGGCGAAGAGAGCAGCGTCTGGATGAACGTGGTGATTCGCGGCGACGTGAATACCATTCGAATCGGTGATCGCACCAACATCCAGGACGGGACCGTCATTCACGTGATGCGCGGCACGCATCCGACCAAAATTGGCCACGAGGTGACGGTCGGGCATGCCGCGGTGTTGCACGGCTGCACGATTCATGATCGTGTGCTCATCGGGATGGGCGCGATGCTGTTGAACGGCGCAGAGATTGGCGAAGATTCGATTGTGGCGGCAGGGACGCTCGTGCCCGAAGAGAAGAAGTTTCCCGCGCGCTCGTTGCTGATGGGGCGCCCGGCGGCGATCAGGCGCGAGTTGACCGAGCAGGAAGTGGCGAGCATTCGCGATTACGCCGAGCGCTACGTCGGTTATCGCAAAGATTACATCTGATGTCGACGCAACCCGCGCGCGGCATGCGCGATTTCCTGCCGGAAGACGTGCGCCGCCGAGAATACGTGGTGGGCATCATCCGGAACGTCTACGACCGCTACGGGTTCGAGCCGCTCGAGACCCCCGCCGCCGAGAACATCGAGACGCTCATCGGCAAATACGGCGACGAAGGCAACAAGCTGATCTTCAAGATCCTCAAGCGCGGCGAGCACGAGGCCAGCGGCCAGGCCGATCTCGCGCTGCGCTACGACCTGACGGTGCCGCTGGCGCGCGTGGTCGCCGAGTACCAATCGAAGCTCCCAAGGCTCTTCAAGCGGTACCAGATTCAGCCGGTGTGGCGCGCCGACCGTCCGGCTCGCGGCCGTTTTCGCGAGTTCTACCAGTGCGACATCGACAGCGTGGGCTCGACCTCGCCGGTGGTTGAAGCTGAACAGATTGCGGCAGTGTCGGCGATCCTCACGGAGCTGGGATTCGACGACTTCATCGTCCGAATCAACCACCGCAAGTTCATCACCGCCTGGCTGAACAAGATTCCCGTCCCGGCCGATCGCCACGGGGACGTGCTGGTCACGATTGACAAGGTCGACAAGGTCGGTAAGGAAGGCGTGGCAAAGGAACTGACGGAGAAGGGCTACAGCCAGGCGCAGATCGATGGCATTACTCGTTGGATTGGCGGCAGTCATTCGCCGGAATGGCTCGACTCGATCGCCGGGGAGTTTGACGGCCAGGGCGACACCGGGCTTGAAAACCTACGCCAGATTCTTCAACTGGCGGCACCCACGACGGCGGCTGACAAACTCCGCATCGATCCAGCATTGGCGAGAGGACTCGGGTACTACACCGGCACGATCATGGAAATCAACGTGAAGGATCTCCCTGGGAGCATCGCGGGCGGCGGGCGCTACGACAACCTGATCGGCATGTTTTCAGGCACCGACGTGCCCGCGTGCGGCTTTTCGCTCGGCCTCGAGCGAATCCTCGTCGTGATGCAGGAACGTGCGATGTTTCCGCCGCACGTGGAGCAATCATCGGTGGATGTCGTCGTGGCGGCGATGGATGAGAGCGCGCAGATGGCCGCCATGGAGACGGCCACCGAACTGCGGAAGGATGAGCGGTTACGCGTGGACATCTATCCGGAAGCCACAAGGAAAATGGACCGGATCTTCAAACATGTCGACCAGCGGAGAGCCAGGTTCATTGCTGTTCTCGGCAGCGACGAGGTCGCCGCGGGCACCGTAACCGTGCGCAATGTAGCGGCGAAAACGAAACAAACGATGCCTAAAGCAGAAGTGGCGTCCTTCATTGCGCGGACTGATGACTGAAAACAAGTACCGTACTCACAGAAACGACGAACTGCGCCCCGAACAGGTCGGGCGGCACGTCCGCCTGTCCGGCTGGGTGCATCGTAAGCGCGACCACGGCAATCTGCTGTTTATCGACCTGCGCGACCACTACGGCGTAACGCAGGTGGTCTTTACGCCGAACTCCGAGGCGTTCAAGTCTGCTGAGTCGGTGAGGCTCGAGAGCGTCATTACCGTGGCGGGCAAGGTTATTGCGCGGACGGAGGAGAACATCAACCCCACGCTGCCGACGGGCGGCGTCGAGGTGGTTGCTGACAACCTCGTCACGCTTTCGGCGGCCGAGACGCTGCCGTTTCAGATTGCCGGCACTCAGGAGATTCCAGAAGAGCAGCGGCTGCGTTACCGATTTCTCGATCTGCGCCGCGACAAGATCCACAGCAACGTCGTCCTGCGATCGAAGGTCATTTCAAGCCTCAGACGGCGGATGGTCGAACAGGGCTTTCTCGAGTACCAGACGCCGATTCTCACGTCGAGCTCACCCGAAGGAGCGCGCGACTATCTCGTCCCGAGCCGCGTTCATGCAGGCAGGTTCTACGCGCTGCCTCAGGCGCCGCAGCAGTTCAAGCAGCTCCTGATGGTGTCGGGGTTCGATCGTTACTTCCAGATCGCTCCGTGCTTCCGCGACGAAGACGCGCGCGCCGATCGCTCGCCGGGCGAGTTCTACCAGCTCGACCTCGAGATGTCGTTCGTCGAGCAGGATGATGTGTTCGGGGCGATCGAGCCGGTGCTGGCAGGCCTGTTTTCGGAATTTTCCGAGTGGAGGGTCACCGATCCTCCGTTTCCACGTCTTCCGTATGAACAGGCGATGACCGCCTATGGCACCGACAAGCCGGATCTGCGGAACCCGATTCGAGCCGTCGACGTCAGCGAGATCTTCCGCGATTCAGGCTTCGCGGTCTTTGCCAAAGCCGTGGCGGACGGCAACGTCGTGCGGGCAATTGCTGCGCCTGGAGCGGCTGGAAAGTCGCGCAGTTTTTTCGACAAGACCGTCGAAGCCGGCCAGGCGCTTGGACTTGCCGGCGTGGCCTATCTGGTGCTGGCCGAACAGGCCAAGGGGCCGATCGCGAAGTTCCTGTCCGACGACAAGCGCGCGGAACTGGTGAACGCGACGCAGGCGAAGACAGGAGACGCCATCTTTTTCGTATCGGAGCACGCCGACAAGATCGGGCGGCCGGTGGACGGGCTGCGCGCGCATCTCGGCCGCGAGCTCGACCTCATCGAGTCGGACACCTACAAGTTCTGCTGGATTACGGACTTTCCGTTCTACGAGAAAGATCCGGAGACGGGGCAGGTGGCGTTCAGCCACAATCCGTTTTCGATGCCGCAGGGTGGGCTCGAGGCACTCAACACGCAGGATCCGTTGTCTATCAAGGCGTTTCAATACGATATCGTCTGCAACGGCGTCGAGCTTTCGAGTGGCGCCATCCGGAACCACCGGCCCGACATCATGCTGCGGGCGTTCGAACTTGCCGGGTACGGGCCAGAGGAAGTGGAGAAGCGGTTTGGCGGCATGTTGAATGCATTCCGATACGGTGCGCCTCCACACGGAGGTCTGGCCCCGGGCGTCGACCGCATCGTCATGTTGCTGGCGAAAGAACCGAATATCCGCGAGGTCATCGCGTTTCCGATGACGCAGAACGCCGAAGACCTGCTGATGGGCGCGCCTTCGCCGGTCTCCGAGAAGCAGCTTCGCGAGCTGCACATTCAGATTCGAGAGTCGAAACGTCGGTAACCGTCACTCAGGGTGCTCCCTGCTAATCCTTGAGGGATAAGGAGATATACTAGACACATTGGCAAGGATCACGCTCCCCGAAGAAGGGATCGAAACGCTGTTCGGCTCCTACGACGAGAACCTCAAGAACATCGAGTCGCAGTTCGGCGTTCGCTTGCGGACGCAAGGGCACGACGTCATCGTTGATGGCGCGCCCGCGGATGTGAGCAAGGTCGAGCGCCTGTTCACGCAGCTCGGAGCGCTTTTCCAGGAGGGGTATCGCGTCTCGAACGGTGACGTGAAGACCGCCGCGCAGTTGGTCGCCAGTGACCCCAACATCGACCTCCGCGAGTATTTTCTCAAGAGCACGCAGACGCAGTCCGGTAAGCGTCGCGTTGCGCCGAAGACCATCAACCAACGGCGGTACCTCGACGCAATCGAACAAAACGACATCGTGTTCGGCATCGGTCCGGCCGGTACCGGCAAGACCTATCTGGCCATGGCCCAGGCCGTGTCGTTCCTGCTCGCCAAACGAGTCAACCGCATCATCCTGGCGCGACCCGCAGTCGAAGCCGGCGAGAAGCTCGGCTTTCTGCCGGGGGACCTGCAGGAGAAGGTGAACCCGTACCTGCGGCCGCTGTACGACGCGCTCTATGACATGGTCGAAGTCGAACGCGCCGAGCGGCTGATAGAGCGGGGGACCATCGAGATCGCGCCTATCGCGTTCATGCGCGGGCGCACGCTGAACGACGCGTTCGTCATCCTCGACGAGGCGCAGAACACCACGTCCGAGCAGATGAAGATGTTCCTGACCAGGCTCGGGTTTGGCTCCAAGGCGGTCGTGACGGGCGACATCACGCAGATCGACCTGCCGGCGGGTCGGATTTCGGGCCTCGTCGAAGCCATGAAAGTGGTCTCGCGAATCGAAGGCATTTCGTTCATCCATTTCGATGACCGCGACGTCGTGCGCCACAAGCTGGTGCAGCAGATCGTGAAAGCGTACGAATCGTTTACCGGAAAGGGCGGAGAAGTCTGAGCCTTCAGGTGAGCGTGGTTTCGGAGGGTGGCAGTAGCGGCGGTGCGAAGGGCTTGGGATCGTGGCTCGCGCACGTCGCTCCTCGTGCGGCTCGCGGCGTTGTCACCGTCGCAATTCTTCCAGACAACAAGATCAGAACCCTCAACCGCACCTATCGCGGTATCGACAGCACCACCGATGTGCTGTCGTTTCCGGCGGCCGGGTCTAAAGAGCAAGACCCGGCCTACGTACGTAGGGCGGGTCCTCTGGACCCGCCTCATCTCGGAGACATTGCCATTTCGCGCGGGATTGCGCAAAAACAGGCAAGACTATTGGGGCATTCCCTGGCGACCGAATATAGGGTGCTTGCCCTACATGGTCTTTTGCACCTTCTCGGTTACGATCACGACAGTGACAGCGGGCGGATGGCCCGGGCCGAAGCCCGGCTTCGGCGGAAGGCCGGCCTGCCCCTCGGGCTGATCGCGCGGTCATCATGATTCCCCTTCTGTTGTTTCTGTTGGCGTGCGGTGCCATCTACCTCGGCACCATTCAGGCCGCATTCAACGCCCTGATGCGCGTCTCGCTGCGCCTTCTCGCCGAGGGCAGTGGCGGGCCACCAGATCTCGAACGCTATCTTCAGGAGCCGATGCTGCTGTTCCTGCCGCTCCGTACGCTACTGGGCCTGATTGAAGCCGTAGTGGTGCTCCTGCTGGCCCTGATGATTGGCGTTTCGGGCCCGGGCACGATCGTGTTTCTCGCCGGCTCGGCACTGGTGTTTGGTGCCGTTTGCGAGTTCCTGCTCCCGTTCCTGATCGTGTCGAAAGATCCCGAGCGGGTGCTCGAGCTGCTTCTGCCCAGTTTCCGGCTGCTCAGCCGGCCGCTGAACCCGATCACGTTCGGCATGCTCCACCTTTTGAACCGGTCGCGCAAAGATCGAAGCGCTCCTGTTTCGGTCAACCGAGACGAAGTGAATGACGACGGCGAGCTGATGACCGGAACGGCCGCCAGCGACACGGCTGCGGGCAGCGGACAGGAGGAGCGCAAGCTGCTGAAGTCGATCGTCGATTTCGGCGACACGCTCGTCCGCGAAGTGATGACGCCGCGGCCCGACATCGTGGCGATCGTCGCCGAAGCCACGCTCGACGATCTGCGCGCGCTCTTCCGGGAACAGGAGTACTCGCGCATCCCGGTATTTCGCGACAACCTCGACAACATCCTGGGCCTGGTCTACGTGAAGGATCTGATCCTGCTTGGCGATACCTTCAAAGGTGACGCGCCAATCACGAACCACCTTCGTCCCGCGCATTTCGTGCCCGAGACGAAGCTGGTGAGCGAGCTCCTTCGCGAATTCCAGCAGCAGCGCATTCAGAGCGCGATCGTGCTTGACGAGTACGGCGGTACAGCCGGGCTCGTGACGCTGGAGGACCTCGTCGAGGAGATCTTCGGCGAGATTCGCGACGAGTACGATGTCGAAGCGGAGCCGGTTGTCGAGGAAGCGAACGGCTCGTTTGTGTTCAGCGGCACCGCCGATGTGGACGAAATTGCGGACCGCCTGCATGTGCCGATCGAGCGCGAAGGCTTCGAAACCGTCGGCGGCTTTCTGTTGAGTCACCTGGGACGCGTGCCCCTGATTGGCGAGACGTTCGACATCGACGGACTTCACGTCGAGGTGATCGACGCCGAGAGGCGGCGGGTGCGAAAGATCCGCATGACTCGCCTCGAGGAGCTCGAGCCGACGCACGGTAGCGGCGAGGAGCGGGTGCTGGGCCCCCGCGACTGACGTGAAGGCCGGCTTCGTTTCGTTGATAGGGCGGCCCAACGCAGGAAAGTCCTCTCTTCTCAACCGCATCGTCGGCGCCAAACTCGCCATCGTCTCGGACAAGCCTCAAACCACGCGCAGGCGCATTCTCGGGGTCAAGAACTACAGTGACGGACAGGTGGTCTTCGTCGACACGCCAGGCATCCACCGTCCGCTGCATCGCATGAACGTGCGCATGGTGGATGCCGCCGTCGAGACTCTGAGCGAAGTTGACGTGGTCGGCGTCGTGGTTGACGTGTCGGAAAGCCCGGGCGCGGGCCTGCGGTACCTGCTTGATCTGGTGAAGGATGCGCGCGCCAAGGTCGTGCTGATTCTCAACAAGGTCGATCTCATCAAGAAGCACAAGATGCTGCCCCTCATCGATCACTTGAGCCGGGAACGCGATTGGGAAGCCATCGTGCCGGTCTCGGCAGCCAGCGGCGACAACGTCGCGCACCTCGAGGAAGTTCTGCTGAACGCATTGCCGGAAGGCGAGCCGTTATATCCCGAGGACTATCTCACCGATCAGGCCGAACGCGACATGGCGGCGGAGATGGTGCGCGAGCAGGTGCTCCGGTTGACGCACGACGAGCTGCCGTTTTCGACGGCTGTTCTCATCGATCAATTTCAGGAGCCGAGCGACGAGGATCCAACCACGCGCATCTACGCCACGATTCTGGTCGAGCGCGAATCGCAGAAGCCCATCGTCATCGGCAGGGGCGGGTCGATGATCAAGGAGATCGGAACGGCGGCCCGAAAGGAAATGCAGGACTTCTTCCGGGGCAGCGTCTTTCTCGACCTGCGCGTGGCTGTTCGAGACGAATGGCGCGAGGATCCAAGAATGTTGGACCAGCTAGGGGTTAAAGGCCGCGATAAGTGATACCCGACATGGCAGTGATGATGCCCGTCATGGCAGAGGGATGATGGCAGAGCGTGAACCGTCTAATCCCCAATCCCGAATCCCCAATCACTTCCCGAAATCCCACGCCTAATCCCGTCGAGTTTCGATCGGGTCGCATGTTACAGTAACGGGTTCTTATGCCACCGCAGAGGAAGGTCGATCTCGTTCAGGACTCGGTGAAGCGCCTGCTCAGGGTCGGCGCGACGGCCAACCTGTCGAATCTCCTGCAAAAACAGCATCCGGCAGACCTTGCGCAGATTTTCAGCGATCTGCCCGAGCGCGATCGCCTGGCCGCGTTCTCCGTACTCGTCGAACGTAACGGCCGGCTCGCGATGGAGACCCTCAGCGAGCTCGGTCCCGAGGCGGGCGGTCGACTGCTCGCCGGACGGCCCGCTGAAGAGATCGCCAAGCTCGTCCAGGAGCTCCCATCCGACGACGCCGCGGCCATCATCGACAACCTGCCGGAAGAGCTGTCGACCGCCGTGCTCGAACTGATGGGCCGCAAGGAATCGGGTGAAGTCGAGAACCTGCTCGAATACCCCGAACAGACAGCCGGCCGCATCATGAACCCGCATGTCTTCGCCCTGGCCGAAGACATGACGGTCGGCGAAGCCATCACCGCGCTGCAGACCTCGCGCGATGTCGAGATGGTCTTTTACCTCTACATCGTCGATGCGCGCGGGCATCTGGTGGGCGTCACGTCGCTGCGGCGCCTGCTGCTCGTGTCGCCCGAGACGCCGCTCAAACGGATCATGACGCCCGAC
Source organism: Vicinamibacterales bacterium (assembly GCA_963782595.1). Lineage (GTDB taxonomy): Bacteria > Acidobacteriota > Vicinamibacteria > Vicinamibacterales > JAMQPK01 > JAMQPK01. Next base: position 1,318,048 of record CAWAKJ010000002.1, read on the forward strand.
CCGATGAGCGTCCGCGTGGACATGGACCAGGAGGAAGTGGCGCGGCTCGTCGCGTCGTACAACCTGCTCGCCATTCCCGTCGTGGACGAGGCCAACAAGCTCGTCGGCGTCATTACGGTGGACGACGTCATCGACGTTATCAAGGACGAGGCCACCGAGGACCTCTACCGGTTGGCCGGCGTGTCGAGCGACGAGCGGGTCTTCACTCCAGCCTCGGAATCGCTGCGAAAGCGCATGCCCTGGCTGATCGTGAATCTGGGGACCGCTTTTCTCGCCGCGGCAGTCGTCGGTCTGTTCCAGGAAACCATCAGCGGCTGGGTGGCTCTGGCCATCTTCATGCCCGTGGTGGCAGGCATGGGCGGCAATGCGGCGACGCAGACGCTCACGGTGATCGTTCGCGGCATCGCGCTCGGCGAGCTGACGTGGACGAACTCGAAGAAAGCCCTGACCAAGGAGCTACTGGTCGGCATCGGCAACGGCCTGGTGGTCGGCTCGATCGCCGCCGTCGTCGCATCGGTCATGAACGGCGACCCGCGGCTCGGCATCATCCTGGCCCTGGCGATGATCATCAATCTGTTCGTGGCCGGTCTGGCCGGCACGCTGATTCCGCTCGGTTTGAAAGCCCTTAAAATCGATCCGGCACTCGCGTCGGCGGTCTTCATCACGACATTCACCGACGTCGCCGGGTTTGCCTCGTTCCTTGGGCTGGCCACGCTGTTCACGCGGTACTTCCAACGCGCGGGGTAGAATAGGGGCCCGCCTTCGCCGAGGCTACGGCGCGGCGGGCCGACAATGCCTCTCTACAGCGCCGACGCACTCATCCTCCGTACCTACAAGCTCGCCGAGGCTGACCGGATTGTGGTGTTCCTGACCCGCGATCGCGGGAAGAAGCGGGGTGTCGCGAAAGGCGCGCGGCGCCCGAAATCGAAGTTCGTCGGCGCGCTCGAGCCGCTGACACACGTCCGCGTCGCCTATTTCGAGAAAGAGCGGCGCGAGCTGGTGAGCTTGAACTACTCCGAGCCGTCGCGATCGGCCCTGTCGAGCGGCACGATCGAGGCGCTCGGGTGTGCGTCTTATTTCGCGGAGCTCATCGACGAATGGGCGGCCGAAAGCCATGAAGACGAGCGGCTGTATCGGCTCGGCGTCTCGATGGTCGAGGCGCTCGCTGACGGGGTGCCGCCCGAGCCGTTGACGCGGTACTTCGAGTACTGGCTGCTCAGCCTGCAGGGCGTCTACCCGGCCGCGCGTGTCCAGGGCTTGTCACCCGAAGCCCAGGCGTTCCTGACTGCCGCGCGGAAGATCGGCCCGCAGGCGCTCGCCGGGATGACCGCCGATCGCGCGATGTTGCGCGAGCTGGAGTCGCTGCATCGCAGCCTCATCGCAATGCACCTCGAGCGCGAGCCTCGGTCGATCAAAGTGCTAAAGGAAATGACGCGGTTGTGACCCTCCAAGATTTGATTCTGAAGCTGAGCGCCTTCTGGGCCTCGCAGGGATGCATCATTCAACAGCCGCTCGATCTCGAAGTGGGCGCCGGCACGTCGCATCCCGAGACGCTTCTGCGCGTGCTCGGCCCGAAACCGTGGAACGTGGCCTACGTGCAGCCGTCGCGGCGTCCCGATGACGGCCGCTTCGGACAGAATCCGAACCGGGTGTTCAAACACCATCAGTTTCAGGTCGTTCTCAAGCCGTCGCCGGACGAAGTGCAGCAGATTTATCTGCAGAGCCTCGAGGCGGTCGGCATCGATCCGCGGGCGCACGACATCAGGTTCGAAGAAGACAACTGGGAGTCTCCGACGCTCGGGGCCTGGGGCATCGGCTGGCAGGTGCTGTTCGACGGACTCGAGATTACGCAGTTCACCTACTTCCAGCAGGTCGGCGGCGTCAACTCTGGCGCCCGTGAGCGCGGAGCTGACCTACGGGCTCGAACGGATTGCGATGATTCTGCAGAAGGTCGACAACATCTTCGATCTCGAGTGGGGCGGTGGCGTGAAGTACGGCGAGGTGCGGCTGCGCGAAGAGATCGAACAGTCGAAGTATGTCTACGGACAGGTGGACGGGATGTCCCGCGAGGAGTTCGCCGCATTTCACCGCGACCTGTTCGACAAGTACTACGGGATGGCCGAACGGCTGCTGAAGAGCGGCCTCATCCTGCCGGCGCTCGAATACGCCTTGAAGTGCTCGCACGTCTTCAACATCCTCGATTCGAGCGGCAGCGTCGGCGTGACCGAACGCACGGCCTATACGCTGCGCGTGCGGCAGATTGCGATGGCGATTGCTCAGGCATATGTGGGGGAGCTCGGACAAGGGGGTCTGCCCCCCGTACAGTCACAGTCGAACGGATAGAATCGCGCGATGGATCGCGAACTCCTGCTAGAACTCGGGACCGAGGAGCTTCCTGCCTCATGGCTGCCTGGCCTGACGCGCCAGATTGGCGCGGCGGTTGACGGCGCTCTGCGGGCGCATCGCCTGAGCGCTGACGCGCCGGTCGAAAGCTACAGCACGCCCCGCCGCCTGACGGCGCGCATCGCCAAGATTTCCGAACGGCAGACCGACCTCGAAGAGCTCGTCACCGGTCCTCCCGTCGCCGCGGCCTTTGGACCGGACGGCCGCCCACGCCGGCGGCGGTCGGCTTTGCACGCAAGAACAACGTCGAGGTCACGTCAACTCGAGCGCGTGGAGACGCCCAAGGGCACCTATCTCGGTTTTCGCAAGCACCAGCGCGGCAAGGCCGCTGTGGATGTGCTTCCCGATGTGCTCGCCACCACACTTCGTTCGTTCAGCTTCCCGAAGGCCATGCACTGGGACGCCTATCTCGAAGACGGCAAGGGCGAGCTGCTGTTCGGGCGGCCGATTCGCTGGATTCTCTACCTCTACGGCGGTCGCGTCGTGCCGTTCACGATTCGCCGGACCGAGCTCTCCGAGTCGTCAGCGGTGCAGGAAGTGGTGTCGGCGGCCGTCACCTACGGCCACCGCTTTCTGACGACCAGCGGCCGAGCCGGTCGGGCCGTGAAAGTGCGCACCTTCGACGACTACCTGGCGCGCCTCGGCAGAGCACTTCGTCATTCTCGACCGGCAGGAACGTCAGGATCGCATCGCGCGCGGCGCTCGAAGCGAAGGCGCGCAGTCTCGGTGGCCGCGTCGGCAGCGCGGCGACGCATGCACTCGACGCTGCTCGACGAGGTGCCGGATCTCATCGAGTATCCGACGGTGATGGCCGGAACGTTCGCGAAAGAGTTCCTGTCGCTTCCGGAAGAAGTGCTGACGACGACGATGATTCACCATCAGCACAATTTTCCGGTCGTGGACGATGCGGGCCACCTGAAGCCGGCGTTTCTCGTCGTCACGAACACCGATGCCGCCAACGAGAAAGTTGTTGCGCGCAACTACGAGCGCGTGCTGACGGCGCGGCTTCGCGACGCACGCTTCTTCTGGGACGCCGATCGCGACGTCCGTCTCGACGAACGCATCGAGCGTCTCAAGACGATCCGTTTTCACAAGAAGCTGGGCAGCTACTTCGAGAAGTCGCAGCGTGTGGAGCAGCTGGCCCGATGGATTGCCACTGAGCCGCTGGCGTCGCCGCAGGCGGCCGATGCCGCTGCGATGGCCGGCCGGCTGGCCAAGGCCGACCTTGCGACGGAGATGGTGGCCGAGCTGACCGAGCTTCAAGGCGTGATGGGCGGCATCTACGCGCGCGAAGAAGGACAGCCCGAGCGCGTCTGGAAGGCGATCTACTACCATTACCTGCCCGACTCGATTTCGGCCGATGCGCCCCCGACACGTCAGCAGCTCGGCGACGCGGCGGTCACGTGGGCGGCGGTGTCGCTCGCCGACAAGCTCGACACAGTCGTCGGTATGTTCTACGCCGGCGAAAAGCCAACCGGCTCGCGCGATCCGTTCGGATTGCGGCGGCAGGCACACGGTATCTTCAAGGTCCTCGTCGATCTGCCCGAGCTCGACGGGCTTGTCCGCACGGCCGCTGCTGATACCGCTGCTCAAGAAGGCCGCTGAACCGTTCGCGGCGTTCGACAAGTGGCCGGATGGCAGCAGCTACAGCGGCATGATTGCGTTCCTGATCGAGCGATACCAGTACGTTCTGGAACAACGCGGCTACGACATCCGCAACGTGAGGGCGGTGACCCGATTGGAAGAGAGCCCTGTGGATGCGAAGCGCAAGCTCGAGGTGCTGCCGGAATTCACCGCCTCGCCTGATTTCCAGAAGCTGGCAGTCGCCTTCAAACGTGTCAAGAACATCGCCCGGGAAGTTGGCGATGATTTTCACCTTCTGGAGGTGTCAGAGCCCGACCTGCGAAAATGGCTGAAGGAACCGGCAGAAGTTGCGCTGCTTGCAAGAGCTCGACGAACGCGGCCCTGCAATTGACAGCGTGCTGAAATCGGGGGAAAATTTGCGCCGCGCATTTGTCGAGGCAGCCCAGTTCGGTCCTGCAGTCGATCGATTTTTCACCGAAATCTTTGTGATGGTAGATGACGCCGCCTTGCGAAAGGCACGCCTGCGCCTCATGAAGCGCCTCGAACAGCAAATCCTACGAATCGCAGACATTTCCGAAATCGTTTCGGAGACGGAGTAAACAGTCGAATGGCGAAGAAAGCGGCAGCGAAGAAGACGGCGGAAACCGACAAAGTCGCCAAGCTGGCGAAACCCGGCAAATACATCTATTTCTTCGGCGACGGCAAGGCCGACGGCGATCGCACCATGAAGGACCTGCTCGGCGGCAAGGGCTCCGGCCTCGCCGAGATGACCAACGCCAAGCTGCCCGTGCCGGCAGGCTTCACCATCTCGACTCCCGTCTGCACGCATCTACTACAAGGAAGGCGGCAAGATTCCGGCGTCGATCGAGAAAGAGATGATCGACAACCTGCGGAAGCTCGAGAAGTCGGCCGGCCGCAAGCTGGGCGACACGAAAAAGCCGCTGCTCGTGTCGGTGCGTTCGGGTGCGAAATTTTCGATGCCCGGCATGATGGACACGATCCTGAATCTCGGCCTCAACGACGAGACGGTCGAATCGCTGAAGCAGGAGACGGGCAACGGCCGGTTTGCGGCCGACAGCTACCGCCGCTTCATCCAGATGTTCGGCAACGTCGTGCTGGAAATTGCGCAAGGACGTGTTCGAACACGAGCTCGATGCCGTGAAGAAAGAGCGCGGCGCGAAAGCCGACACCGATCTCGACGAGGCCGCGCTGCAGCGACGTCATCAAGCGCTACAAGCAGGTCGTGCAGAAGAAGACCGGCAAGTCGTTTCCGCAGGATCCGATCGAGCAGCTCAAGGGATCGCGCAACGCCGTGTTCCGCTCGTGGCAGAATCCGCGCGCGAAGGAATACCGGCGCATCTACGACATCCCCGATTACATCGGCACCGCCGTCAACGTGCAGCAGATGGTGTTCGGCAACACGGGCGATCGGTCGGCGACAGGCGTCGGTTTTACGCGAAGCCCGGCGACCGGCGCGAAGGAGTTCTACGGCGAGTTCCTGATCAACGCGCAGGGCGAGGACGTGGTGTCCGGCGTGCGCACGCCGCAGCAGATCAACGAGCTCGAGAAGGTGCTGCCGAAGGCCTACAAGCAGCTCCGCGAGATCACCACGCGCCTCGAGAAGCACTACAAGGACGTCCAGGACTTCGAGTTCACGATCCAGGACGAGAAGCTGTTACATGCTGCAGACCCGCAGCGGCAAGCGCACCGGCTACGCGGCGGTCGTCATCGCCACTGACCTCGCCGACGAGAAGATCGTGTCGCCGAAGGAGGCGCTGCTGCTCGTCGATCCCGAAGCGCTCTCGCAGCTGCTCTCGCCGGGCTTCGATCCGAGCTGAGTGGGCGAAGGTACCGGTGCTCGCCAAGGGGCTGCCGGCGTCGCCGGGTGCGGCTTCGGGCCAGGTCGTCTTCACGCGCGGACGATGCGGTGGAGTGGACGCGCCAGGGCAAGCAGGTGATTCTCGTCCGCAAGGAAACGGTGCCCGACGACATTCACGGCATGCACGTCGCGCAGGGCATCCTCACGGCGACGGGCGGCATGACGTCGCACGCGGCTGTCGTCGGCCGTCAGATGGGCAAGCCGTCTATCGTCGGCGCCGGATCGCTGACAGATTTCCGAGAAGGACAAGCAGTTCACCGTTGACGGCAAGGTGGTGAAGGAAGGCGAGTGCGTGTCGTTCGACGGCCTGAAGGGCGAGATCAAGCTCGGCAAGATGGCGTCGAAGCCGAGCGAGATTCTGCAGGTCGTCAACGGCCAGCTGGAGGCGAAGAAGTCGGACATCTACCAGCGCTTCAGCAAGATTCTGGAATGGGCCGACAAGGTGCGCCGTCTGGGCATCCGCGCGAATGCCGATCTGCCGGATCAGGCCGAGCTGGCGTACGCGTTCGGCGCCCGCGGTATCGGCCTGTGCCGGACCGAGCACATGTTCTTCGGCGAAGATCGCCTGCCGATCGTGCAGCGGATGATCCTGGCCGACAACGTGGCCGATCGCAAGAAGGCCGTCCTGGAGCTGCTGCCGCTGCAGCGCGCCGACTTCTACGGTGTGTTCAAGGCCATGAACGGCTCGCCGGTGACCATCCGGACGATCGATCCTCCGCTTCACGAGTTCCTGCCGAAGCGTGAAGACTTGATGGTCGAGATTGCCAAGCTCGAAGTGACCAATGGCGACAAGCGCGAGCTCGAGAGCAAGAAGAAGCTGCTCGCGCGCGTCGAGCAGCTACACGAGTTCAACCCGATGCTCGGACATCGCGGCGTACGCCTGGGCATCACCTATCCGGAAATCACCGAGATGCAGACGCGCGCCATCATCGAGGCGGCCATTCAGCTGAAGAAGGAAGGGCTGAAGATCGTGCCGGAGATCATGATTCCGCTCGTCGGGCATGTGAAGGAGCTGCGCGATCAGAAGGCGGTCGTCGATCGCGTCGCGGCCGAGACGATGAAGGAGAAAGGCGTGAAGATCGAGTATCTCGTCGGCACGATGATCGAAGTGCCGCGCGGGGCCGTGACGGCCGACGAGATCGCCGGCGAGGCGGAGTTCTTCTCGTTCGGCACGAACGACCTGACGCAGACGACCTTCGGCTTCTCCCGCGACGACATCGGCAAGTTCCTCGGCGCGTACCAGGACAAGAAAATTCTCGAGAAGGATCCGTTCAGCACCATCGACACGGTCGGCGTGGGGTCGCTTGTGCGCACCGCCGTCGAAAAGGGACGCGCGACTCGCCCTGGCCTCAAGCTCGGTATCTGCGGCGAGCACGGCGGCGACCCGTCGTCGATTCACTTCTTCGAGAAGGTCGGGCTCAACTACGTTTCCATGTCGCCGTATCGCGTCCCGGTAGCGCGGCTGGCGGCGGCGCAGGCCGCCTTGTCGGTGAAGGTGGGCGATTAAGAGTGCCGGGTCTGAAGAGCAAGACCCGGCCTACAGACGTAGGGCGGGTCCTGTTCTTTGGACCCGCCGTGCCTTAGGCTCAGGTCACCCCATGGGCCGAATCAACCTCCTCCCCTCCGATCTCGCCAACCAGATCGCTGCCGGCGAAGTGGTCGAGCGACCGGCTTCTGTCGTCAAAGAGCTCATCGAAAACGCAATCGATGCAGGTGCGCGCCGCATCCAGGTGTACGTCGAACTGGGCGGAAAACGGCTGGTGCGCGTCGATGACGACGGCGAGGGGATGGGGCCGGAAGACGCGCGGCTGTCCATCGAGCGGCACGCGACGAGCAAGATCCGGCGGGCTGACGACCTTGCGGCCATCAGCACGCTGGGGTTCCGCGGCGAGGCGCTGCCGAGCATCGCTTCCGTGTCGCATTTCGTGATGAAGACGCGTCTGCGAGGCGAGATCGCCGGCACGGAAATACGCGTCAACGGCGGAGCGATCGCCTCAGTTCAGGAAATCGGCACCCCGGAAGGCACGTCGATCGAAGTCGGCGATCTGTTCTACAACCTGCCCGCACGACGGAAGTTCCTGAAGACCGACACCGGCGAGGCGACGCAGGTTTCACGCGTGGTCACGCAGTTCGCGCTCGGCTATCCGGAAATCGGCTTCTCGCTGACCAGCGGGCCGCGGACGGTGCTGCAACTGGCCGGCTGTGGCCAGGTTCGAGGATCGCCTCTATCAGGTATTCGGCGACACGGCCCGATCTCGTGCCGGTTGGCAAGAGCCTGACCGGGTTCAGCGATCAAAGGATTCGTCGCGGCGCTGGCCGAGCAGGGTCCCACGCGGGGCGTCCAGAACGTGTTCGTCAATCGCCGCATCGTAAAGGACGGACGATCGCGCACGCGATTATCGAGGCGTACAGCAACGCGTCGATCAAGGAACGAAGCCCGGAAGTTCATCTGTTCCTCGAGATCCCTCCGGATCGGATCGACGTGAACGTGCACCCGACGAAGGCGGAAGTGCGGTTCCGCGATCAGTCCTTCGTGCACGAAGCCGTCAAGCACGCGATCGCCGACGCAATTGGCAAGGGAATGGTGCCGCGAGCTGCAACTGGTGCCAGGCACGCTATGACGAGCCCGCTGCCAGCCGCCCAGTCGATTCCGGGTGTGTTGAGCGGCGGCATTTTTCCGAGCCGGTGGATGCCGCAGGGCAACCGGAGCCGTAGGAACAGGAACCCTGGAACCAGGAACCTTAGAACCCAGAACCTCAGAACCTGGAACCTCAGAACCGTTCAAACCCATGATACCGCTCGGGCAGTTCCGCGACACATTCATCATCGCGATCGACGCCGACGGCATTGCCATCATCGATCAGCACGTCGCGCACGAGCGCGTATTGTTCGAGCGTGTGATGGAGCGCCTGAGCGCGGGCCGTCTCGAGAGTCAGCGGCTGCTGGAGCCTCTTCTGGTCGAGCTATCGCCCGAGAGCCGCCAGGCGCTCCTGAACCATGCCGACGATCTCGACCGGTTGGGATTCGGCGTCGATGACTTCGGGGGCGAAACGCTCCGGTTGACGGGTGTCCCGGCGATTCTGAGGCGCGAAGACTGCAGTCGTTGCCCTCCGGGCGCTGGCCGAGGATCTGGAAGGCTTGGATCGTGGCAGGGAGGTCGGCGACGCCCTCCGCCGGATTGCAGCCACGACGGCGTGTCACGCAGCGGTGAAGGCAAACTATCCGCTGACGCATGAGAAGATGCTCCATATTCTCGAAGAGCTCCGGCGCACCGCGTACTCCACGGTCTGCCCGCACGGACGGCCCGTGATGCTGCGGCTCACACGCCGCGAGATCGAGAAGAACTTCCAGCGGATATGAGCCCCAGGGTCGCTGCGATGGTGTTTTATCTCGGCAGATTTCTGCAGGCGTTCGCCATGTGGATTTTGCTGGTAGACATCTTCATGGCCGGCCCGATGGGTCCTCAGCCTAATCCGTTCTACGCCGGTGTGGCGATGTTCATCGTCGGCTGGCTGATGGTGCGACAGGCTTCGCCCAAATAGGACGGGGCTTGGGGACTGGGGATTAGGGATTAGCGACCGCAAGCGGTTCGTCCGCGCCGCTCTATCTATATAATCCACGACAGCTTGGCGCTCATTCCCGGCACGCGGCTTGGTCCGTACGAAATCATCTCCGCCATTGGTGTTGGTGGGATGGGTGAAGTGTTTCGCGCGAGAGACACCAAGCTGAATCGCGACGTCGCTATCAAAGTTCTGCCTGACTCGTTCGCGAACGATGCGGAACGGTTGGCACGGTTCACGCGCGAAGCGCAGACCCTCGCGTTGCTGAATCATCCCAACATCGCGCAGATTCATGGTCTCGAAGAGTCGAGCGGCGTGAATGCGCTGGTTATGGAACTCGTCGACGGCGTGGACTTGTCGGAGCGGATTGCGCGCGGACCGATTCCGATCGACGAGGCGCTGACGGTCGCCAGGCAGATCGCGGAGGCGCTCGAAGCGGCGCATGAGCGGGGCGTCATCCATCGCGATCTCAAACCCGCCAATATCAAACTGCGCCCCGACGGCACCGTGAAGGTACTCGACTTCGGGCTGGCCAAGGCGATGGACGGTACCCCAGCGGCGTCGAACCTGACGCACTCGCCGACCTTGAGCATGATGGCGACCCAGGCGGGCGTCATCCTGGGGACCGCGGCCTACATGTCACCCGAGCAGGCGAAGGGCCTTCCAGCCGATCAGCGGAGCGACGTCTTTTCGTTCGGCGGCGTGATGTACGAGATGTTGACGGGCCGCCAGCCATTCCAGGGCGACACCGCCCCCGACGTGCTCGCCTCGGTCCTCGTACGCGAGCCCGACTTCGACTTGCTACCGCCCAATCTGAACACGCGGATGCCCGAGCTTCTCCGGCGATGCCTGGAAAAGAATCCGAAGAAGCGGTGGCAGGCTGCCGGCGATTTGCGTGTCGAGATTGAAGCGATTGCGGCGGCTCCTCGTGCGGCGCCCGTCATGGCGCAAATGGTGGCACCGACACAGCCGCTGTGGAAGCGCGCGCTCCCGGTGGTTGGAACGGCGATCGTCGTTGGCGCACTCGCCAGCCTTGCTACGCTGTACTTCAAACCATCGACGACGCTGCCACCTGCCATCACGCGATTTCCGTTCGTGCTCGGAGAGGGCCAGCAGCTGACGAATGCCAACCGCCAGGTGGTGGCCATTTCTCCGGACGGCACGCTGATGGCCTACTCGACCAACTCTCGCGTGTACCTCCATTCACTGTCGGAGCTCGAGGCACGGCCCATCCGGGGCACGGAAGACCCTCAAAACCAATTCGTATCGAACCCCACCTTCTCGCCGGATGGTCGATCCATCGCCTTCTGGTCGGGAGCCGATCGGACAATCAAACAGATAGCCGTCACCGGAGGCACGGCGGTGACCATCTGTCCGGCGACGAGTCCTTACGGTATGAGCTGGAACACGAGCGGGATCGTATTCGCGCAGATAGAGGGGATCATGCGGGTCTCCCAGGATGGCGGTCAGCCGGAACGGCTCATCGAGGCGACGAGTGAAGGTGTGATGGCCAGCCCGCAGATATTGCCCGACGGACAGACGCTCCTGTTCACGCTCGGCGGAACCCTCACCAGCCGCGATCGATGGGACCAGGCGCGCATTGTGGCGCAGTCTCTCCGCTCGGGCGAACGCAAGACCTTGCTTGAGGGTGGCAGCCACGCCCGCTATGTTCCGACCGGTCACCTGGTGTTCGTGCGCGGCGGAGTGCTGTTCGCGGTGCCCTTTGATCTCAAGCGGCTGCAGGTCACCGGAGGGCGGGTTCCGGTAGTGGAAGGCATATGGCGAACGCAAATCGCCAACAGTGGTGCAGCGTTGTTCAGCGTGTCCGATTCCGGATCGCTGGTCTACGTTCCCGGGCCGGCGACGGCGGCGTTGGGTCAATCGGACCTCGCGTTGATTGACCGGAAGGGTGTAGCGACGGCGCTGAAGGTTCCGCCAGGTGTCTACGAATATCCGCGCGTCTCCCCGGACGGCACACGTCTCGTCTTTGGAACCAGCGACGGGAAGTCGGCCGTCATCTCCACGTACGAGTTGTCTGGTGTAAGCGCGGTGCGACAGCTCACGTTCGAAGGGAACAACCGCTTTCCTGTCTGGTCCAGCGACGGCAGCCGCGTCGCGTTTCAATCCGATCGGCGGGGCGATCCGGCTGTGTTCTGGCAGTCGGCTGACGGTGGCATCGCAGAGCCCCTTACGACACCAGAGCGGGGCACGTCGCATACACCGGAGTCGTGGTCTCCAGATGGCAAGGTCCTGCTGTTCAGCGCGACGAAGGGGACCATTTCGTCACTCTGGACGTTTTCGCTCGAGGATCGGAAGGCGGCGCTGTTTGGCGGCGTCACGGCTTCTACGGTTCCGGCCAACGCGATGTTCTCACCTGATGGCCGCTGGGTTGCCTACCAGGTTGGACAGCCAGGGGTGACCGAAGGTTCCACCTACGTCCAGCCCTTTCCGCCAGATGGGAGGAAGCATCTGATCGCGCAAGAAGGTGGACGGCCGCTGTGGTCCCGGGACGGCAAGGAATTGTTCTACGTACCGGCGCCAGGTCGCTTCGTGGTCGTCAACGTTAAAACAGCCCCGATCTTCACGTTCACCGCTCCGGTCGACGTGCCGCGGGGATTCGGGCCGTCCATTCCGAGCGAACCGCGCGCGTTCGACAGTTTGCCCGACGGCCGGATTGTGGCTCCCATCTCCGCAGTCCTGGCCCAAAGCGGGTCGTCGCCGCAGGTTCAGCAGATTTACGTCGTGCTGAATTGGTTCCAGGAGCTGATGTCGAAGGTGCCAACGAAGTAGCTCAATACCTAAAGCGGCGATCTGTACCACGAGTCGCTGATCAGTTCCTTGAACTGTCCGGTGGCTTCAGCGGCGTGCAGTGAGAGTGCATTGCCTTCGGCGCCGGCCCAGTCGAGCGCCAACCAATACGTCGTGCCGCGCTTCAGCAGGAACATCACGTCGAACGCCTCGGCATGAATCTCACCACCGTCATCGACGCGCCATAGGTCTGCGCCAGGTCCGTTGAATTTCGCAGGGTAGTCGATATAGAGGCGCCGGTCGCCATCGACGACGACGAGGCTCGCCAGGGCGTCGGACAGACGCCGCGAGAATTCGATGATGGCGACCTGGGTTCCGGATGTCGATTCGCCAATCGGCCAGCAGGCGACGACCGGGCGCGATTTCGCCGCCTGGAAGAGCGGATACCAGGCCTTCGAGCAGCGAGCATCTTGCGACGGACGTTTCAGCGGGACGAGCGTCGCCTCCCTGAGGAACGCCTCGTCCGTAAGAAGACACGAAGCGCCCGGACTCGCCTGTCCGCCGACGATGCGGAAGACGGCGCCCGCGGTGTTGGCGAAGTTGTGAGGCGTCTGCCTGCCGGTGCTGTCCTTGCCCTCGGGCTGCCGGCGTTCGAATGCAACGGCCAGCCGCTGCCCGCCACTGCAGAGAGCCGCCCGCAGGACATTCGGGTCAGCGATGTCGCCGGTCGCCAGCAGTCTCGAGCCGTCCTGATTGGGAAAGGCAAACGCGATGGCCAGCACCATCGCCGCTGCAGCCGTCATCACGGACGAAGTATCCGTATCCGGTGTGCCTCGCTGTCGGTCACGTACAGCGTGCCGTCCGTGTCTGCAAACAACCCGTGGGGGCGCGATAGCTTGCACTGAAGCGGGTCGGTCTCGGGGCCGTCGCCGCGTACTCCCGTGCCCAGCACGGTCGTGATGATGCCGCTGTCGAGGTTCACCGAGCGGATGGTGTGGCTTTCCGTGTCGGCGACGTATAGGTTGCGACGCCAGAGGGCGAGTCCTTTCGGGCCCGACAACTTCGCCACACGGGCCGGGCCGCCGTCGCCGGTCCAGCCCTGTTCGCCCGTGCCTGCGAGGTGATGCAGCGTGCCTGTCTTCGGCGCGATCCGATACAACGCATTGCCCTCTCGCAGGGCGAGGTAGATCGTGCCGTCACGATCGATGACCATCGTGCGGGGACCGTTGAGCGGTGTGCCGGCCAAGGGGGCGCCATCGGGCGTGGGCAGGCGCTCGCCAGTGCCGCCGATGGTGACGATAGTCCCCGCCGCAAGATCGACGGCGCGGATGCGTTGGTTGCCGATGTCGCAGATGAGCAGGCGGCCATCTGGCCCGATCGCGATGCTATGCGGCTGCCTGAGCTGCGCCTTCGAAGCCGGGCCACCGTCGCCGGAGAATCCAGCTGCGCCGGTGCCGGCGAGCGTTGAAATGACGCCGGTGCGTCCGTCCACTTTTCGCACGACGTGGCTGTCGCGCTCGGCGATGTACATGTGGTTCTGCGCGTCGAAGACGATCTCGTGCGGCATGTTGAGCGATCCGGACGTGGCAGGACCGCCATCGCCGCTGTACGCGCGCGCGCCGTCGCCGGCAATCGTGCGAATGGTGCGCGACTTCAGATCGAGCCGCCGGATGCGCTGATTGTCGACGTCGCAAAAATACAGGGCGCGATCGCGTCCGATGATGACACCGTAGGGATTGTTGACCTGGAGATCCGTATAACCCGCGGTGCCATTGCCGATGAGGGTCGAGACGGCAGGCGCGGCGATTGCGGGCCTCGGCAACAGCGCGAGGAGGACAGTTTTCAGCAGGGCACGGCGATGCACGGCGGCAGTCTACCTCAGTGGCGGGCGTTCCCGGTAGAAGTACCCGAGCATACCGCGCTTCATCTCGGGTGTCTCATCGCGCGACAGGAACGCCGGCCTGAGCGCGTCGTCGAGGCGCAGAAATCTCGCGCGCGTGTCTTCAGTGTCGTCGGGCAACGGGGTTGTCGTGGCGATGACGAGCATGCCGCCATGATCGAGCGCCTCGACGCGCATGCCGTTCACCTGGCGCTTCAACGCCGCTTCGCCTCCAGCCAGCTCGACGTGCGCCGCTGACAGAAAATTGGCCCAGAAGGCGCCCTTGATTCCACAGTTGTTGCAATACAGCGACGCCAGGTTGCCCTCGATGTCGTGGCCAACATAGGCAATCGGGACCGGATGCACGCGATGCTCTGGCGGCTTGATGTATTCCCAAGGCATTGATGCCCCAGGTGACCTCGGCATTCGCGGGTCGAATACCGGCCGTGCGAGGGTGATGGCCAGATTTCCATAACCGTAGGCGGGTCCGGCAGGCACGCGGCTCCACGCCATCCTGGCGATGTTCAGCAGGGCTTCGACTCGCTCTGGCGAAACAGCGAGGTGCCGCAGGTACGACAGGCTGCACTGGACGGCGATCGTGCCGGCAACGAGCAACTCGTTGCCCCCTGTGGGATTGACGTGCGCCGAAAACCAGATCTTCTGGCGTGGAAAGTCGCGGGTTTCCCCTCTGATCTCGACGACGGCGTATTCGCCCCGGATGATTTTCTTCTGCGCGGCCTTCCATCGCGGGCTGGTGAACTCGCCGATGTTGAGGCGCGCACCAACTCCCGCACGCTTGGTGTGAAGCGCCGTCAACCGGGTCGCGGGAAACAGCAGGTTGGTGAGAAAGAATTCGGCGAGGTCGCCGATGGTCTGAGGCTCGACTTCGGTCTCTGGTCGCAGGTATAACGGCATCGTAAGATGCGTGGCCGACTGATCGTAGAGTGTGTGCGGTGCTTCCACGCGCTCAGGATGAGATGGCCATGGCTAGGACCTCTGCCGAAGATCGAGAGTCAGATACTTCACACCAGGCAGCGGGTTCGGATAGTAGGCCGAAGACGGCTTGAATCCCATGGACAGATAGAGCTCATGCGCGGCGTCCATCGACGCCAACGTGTCGAGCACCAGCGTCCTGTAACCCAATTCGCCAGCCCGCTGCGCGGCTGCTTCGGCAAGCCTGCGGCCGATACGCCGGCCGCGAAAGGCCGGCCTCACATATAGCCGTTTCATCTCGCACACGTCATCGCGGAATTTGCGCAGGCCGACGCATCCGGCGTTTTCGACATCGACCGTCGCCATCAACAGAACACCCGCCGGCGGCCGATACATGACAGACAAGCTGTCGAGCTCCGCGGAAAAGTGCTGGAAGCAAAGGTCCACGTCGATCGCCGCGGCATACTCCTCGAACAGACTGCGGCCCAGCGCGTACTCTTCAGCGGTTGCCGCCTCGGCGATTCTGATTTCTCCTGATCCCAAATCCCTAATCCCTAATCCCCAGTCCCTAATCCCTGCTCTTCTTGCGTGCCTCGCGCCATTCGTCGATGCGCTTGCGAATCGTCTGCTCGAAGCCGCGGTTGGTCGGCGCGTAGTACGTCTTGCCCGACAATGACGGCGGCAGGCAGTCCATGTTCGCGATGCCGTCGGCCTCATCGTGGGCGTACTTGTAGCCTTTCCCGTAGTTCATCTCTTTCATCAGCTTCGTCGGGCGCGTTGCGGATGTGCAGCGGCACCGGCTCGGCAATCTCGCGCACGGCATCCTCGGCAGCTTCGTTATAGGCAACATAGACGGCGTTGCTCTTGGGCGCGGTCGCCAGGTAGATCGCGGCCTGCGCGAGCGCGGTGTTGCCCTCGGGCATCCCGATGAAGTGGACGGCCTCTTTGGCGGCGACAGCCACTGCCAGCGCCTGGGGATCGGCGTTGCCGATATCCTCGGACGCGAATCGGATGAGACGGCGTGCGACATAGAGCGGATCTTCCCCGGCCTCGAGCATGCGCGCCAGCCAGTAGACAGCCGCGTCCGGATCGCTGTTGCGCATCGATTTGTGCAGCGCCGACATGATGTTGTAGTGCTCCTCGCCGCTCTTGTCGTAGAGCAGCGCCCGCCGCTGAACCGACTGCTGCAATGTGTCGAGATCGAGCCGCCGTGTCGAGCCATCTGCCTCGCGCGGCGCCGCAGCCGTCGCGAGCTCGAGCAGGTTCAATGCGGCACGCGCGTCACCGTTCGAATAGCGGGCGATCGCCTGGAGCACACCATCAGCGACGACAATCGGCTCCTGGCCGAGCCCGCGTTCCGTGTCGTGAAGGGCGCGATCGAGGATGCTGACGATCTCCGGTTCCGACAGACCGCGCAAGGTGTAGACCTTGGATCGCGACAAGAGCGCAGCGTTGACCTCAAAGGAGGGATTCTCGGTTGTTGCGCCGATGAGCACGATGTCGCCTGCCTCGACGCGCGGCAGAAAGGCATCCTGCTGCGACTTGTTGAACCGATGGATCTCGTCGACGAACACGATCGTCCGGCGGTTCATCTGCCGCCGCGACTGTTCCGCCGCCGCCATCACGTCCTTGATTTCCTTGATGCCGGCCATGACGGCGCTGAACGATACGAACCGTGCGCGGGTCGCCTTTGCGATAAGACGCGCGAGCGTCGTCTTGCCGGTGCCGGGCGGGCCCCAGAGGATGATCGATCTGAGCCGATCGTGTTCGATCGCCTCGCGAAGCGGTTTCCCCGGTGCGAGCACATCCTGCTGGCCGACGAACTCGTCGAACGTCGCCGGGCGCATCCGCTCGGCGAGGGGAGTGCCGGCCATGCCGGCGGGAGAGTCGGTTGAAGGATCGTCGAACAGGCTCATCTCACGATCTCTGTCGAAACGCCTCGTACAGCACGAGTGCGGCCGCTACACCCACGTTCAGCGACTCGACCGGGGCTGTCATGGGAATCGACACCCGTCGATCGAGCTGCTTCAGGATGTCCGGGCAGCCCTGGTCCTTCGCCGCCGAGAATCAGTGCCGATGGCTTCTTGAGATCGGCCGCGAACAGCGGCTCGCCGCCGTGCGGGACGAGACCGACGGTCGCAATGTTGGCCCTGCTGAGAGCGGCGAGCGTGTCCATCATCTCCGCGCGTGCAATCGGCAGGCGCAGCGCGCTCCCCATCGAACCGCGGAGCGCCTTCCACCCGAGCGGGTCCGCCGAGGACGGAGTGGCGATAAACGCGGTCGCACCGGCCGCTTCGGCTGTGCGCACGATCCCTCCGACGTTACCGGGATCCTGAACGTCGTGCGCCACGACGACGAGGGCGTTTGCGGAACGAAGGACCTCGTCCAGCGACGCCAGCGACCGGCGCGCGATGCCCACGGCTCCAGTTGGTGTCTTCACCGGGCTCATTGAAGCCAGCGTCTCTCGCGACACGATCAGCACGTCGGCGCCATCTGCGGCGAGCTGATCCGCCAGTTCGCGCACGGATGGATCGTTGAAGACATCCTGCTCGAAGGCCGCGCTCTCGACCGTGAGACCCGACTTGCGCGCCTCGTGCAACAGATGTGGACCGTCGAGCAGCAGCTCGCGTTCGAGTCCGTCTTTGGGGGGATTGCGCGCGAGCTCGCGGTAGCGTTTGACGCTGGAGTGCGGCGCTCCAGTCATCTGGAGAGCATAACAGATGTGCTAGGATCTTCCTGCGAATGAAGGCGAAAATCCTCAAGAAATTCGAAGAAGAAGTCGCAGAGCTCGAGCGCGAGCTGCACCACGAGCTGCCCAAGGAAATACAGCGCGCACGCGAGCTCGGGCGATCTGCGTGAGAACGCGGAGTATCAGGCGGCGAAGGATCGTCAGGGCATCGTCAACGCGCGGATCGCGATGCTCAAGAAGCGGATTGCCGAGATCTCGATCATGAATCTCGACAAAATTCCGCACGATCGCGCGGCGTTCGGATCGACCGTCAATCTTCGCGAAGACAACGGCGAGTCGATTACCTATCAGCTCGTCATGCCGGAAGAAGCCGATGCGGCCAAGGGACTCATCTCGACCAGCTCGCCGATCGGCCGCGCCATCGTCGGCAAGATCGAGGGCGACGAGATCAAGGTCACCACACCCAGCGGCACGCGAAATTTCGAGATCGTCAAGCTCGTCACCATCCACGACGAGGCGTGAGCTATTCTCCACATCTGAGAACCGCGGTTCTCCTGACCGGCAACGGCACCGGCGGGGCCTACCACGCCGGCGTGCTTGCGTGCGCTCGACGAAGCCGGCGTGAAGGTTGACGTTGTCGCCGCCCGGGGCGTGGGCGTCGTGTGTGCGCTCTTCGCGGCCATCGATGCGGGCGCCAAGACGTGGGAAGACGGCGGCGTATGGCGCCGGCGGCCGCCCGTCCGGATGTACCGGTGGCGTCGGGCACTTCAGTGGGCCGACTCTGCTTGTCCTTGCGGCCGTCGCCATTCTCGCCGCTCCGCTGCTCGTCCTGGCAACCGGCCTCGTCGCCTATCCGCTCAGCTTTCTCGTTCAGATGATCAACGTTGATGCGGGCTGCGGCTGGCCACTGCGTACGCTGACATGGTCGGATACGCGTTCGCCCCGCAGACGTTGCCGACGCTCGTGCCGCAGGCTGGTCACGCTGTGTCTGGCGGGCGCGTTCGGGGTTCTGGCGGTGGCGGCGATCCGTTTCCGCGGGGAGCCGGGGCTGTTTGTGAACGGCCAGGGCGCAGCACGCGGCCATCGGGATCCCGGGAGATGGTGGGCGAGGATCATCGGTTCTCCGTGGAGCACCGAACCGGGTCTTCGGCATGTTCCGAGCGTCCCTCTGGCATCTGTTTCGCGGGCCTACGACAGCGAAGGAGCCCACGGTCCCGGAACTGAGCCGGCGATACGCGGAGTTGCTGTTCGAGAACCTCGGGCAACCCGGCTTCCGCGAGCTCATCCTCGACAGCGCTCGATCTCGAAACGCGCACCGACCTGGTCTTTGCGGCCATTGGCGAGCCGCGGCGGGCGGCATTCTTTCACCGGGGGCGCGGCGACCTCATCGATCTGGCCGGTGTCGGACGAAGTCAGGTGCTCGACGCTCTGGCCGCAGCCATAACCATTCCTGTGCTCACCGAGCCGCATCTCCTCACGTTCTCGCCCGAAAGCTACTGGAAGGGCGAGGCGCATCGCTTGTGCGATCGTATCGGCGCGGTGGCGCGATTGCTCGACCGAGTTGCTCGCGGCGGGGGTCGAGCAGGTGATTCTGGTGTGCTCCCGACTCGGAACGCTCGACGCCTCACCACCTGCGCACGCCGTCTGGTTCTCTTCGCTCACGACTGGCCGAGCAGATGGCGGCCGGCGAAACCAGCGTCGTGCGCGACGTGATCGGCTCGCACAAGAAGCGCTTCAACGGGCTGTTCCTGATTCAGCCGGCGCACAATCCCATCGGCCCGCTCGACTTCGAGGGCACCTACGACGAGCGATCGGATCGCTATCAGAGCCTGGGTGAGCTGATGGATCGGGGATACGAAGACGCCTACCGGCAGTTTATTGAGCCGGTTGTGGGCGGAGGGGAGTAGGCGTGATTTTTGTCATGGCAGAGGGCAGAGGGCACATGGCAGAACTCGAGAACCACTGCCATCTGCCATCAGCCATTTGCCATGACTGCGAGCCAGCGCTAGTGGCTTCCGACGGGCTCCTTCTTCCGCTTTTCATCGGGTGTTTCGTGCAGGAACTCGCTGCAGCAGGGCTGACATTTTCTCGCCGACGTGTGTCGTCGATTGCGCCGAAGCGCGCCTCAAACGCGTCGAGCGGAACGACCGCCTTGGCCATCGCCCGGTGGCCGCCGGCCGAACCGATGTCGACGAAGTAGCGCCGCACGAAATCGCCGGCGTTCCTCGTGTATCCGAGATTGCGCACCGACATCACGAACGAACCATTGACGATGCCGGAGATGAGCGTCCAGCGGACGTTTTCGAGCTGCAGGAAGAAGTCAGCCACATACGGAATCGCGTCGTCGCGCGGGACTTCGCCGAGAAACACCGAGAAAATCTGATCGACCATGCGGCCGCGCTGAGTTGCCTTGGTGATCAGCTGCAGCCGCTCCATCGTGATTTCCGCACCCTCCATCTTGCGGATGAGGTTGGCGTCGGCCAGCGGATAGAGGTACGAGAACGCTTCGATGTCGCAGCGATTGGCCTGGCGATTGAAAAACAGCGTGTCCGACTTGATGGCATAGAGCATGGCCGTCGCCGTGCGCTCGGAGATGCTGGCGTCGATCGCGCGCAAGTGCTCGGTCAGAATCGTGCAGGTCGAGCCGTAGTCTTCCCGGATGTCCTTGAAGACGGCGTTGTAGCCATGCTGCTCGGGATGATGGTCGATGACGAGATCGACGCGGTCGAGGCCGGGAAAGTAGTGCGGCTGCACGTCCACCATGCAGACGCGATCGAAGTCCGGAATGACATCGGGCGCGATCGTCTCGACGTGAATATCGAGCAGATTGGCCATCCGCAGGTTCTCGGGACGGGTCACCCCCTCGAGCGCGGCAATCACGGCGGTGGCTCTGCGTGCGGTGCAGCACGGTGCGCAGCGCGAGCCCGCTGGCCATCGCGTCGGGATCGGGCTCGTTGTGTAGCAGGATAAGGATGCGATCGGCGTCAGCGAGGTAGCGCTGGTACTGCTGCACACGCGCGCGCGTCAGGGCGCGGCTGAACTCGGTGAGGAGCGGCGCTTCGAAGAGCTCCGACAGGGACAGGTAGGAGACGTCGGGAAACTGGTCGCGGATGGCTTCGGCCCGCTTGTCGCGATCGGCCGTTCCCACTCCGAGCACGTAGATGAGCGCCCCGCCGGCATCGCGAATCGCATCGATCAGCTTCGGCAGGTCCTTGCGCCCGGTATCTTCGATGATGATGCAGGTTTGCGGCGAGACGTCGGCCTTCAGATACGTGTCGGTCCGCTTGACATCGCCGGCGACGACTGGCAGACCCGCAGCCGAAAGCTTCCGCGCCAGGGCGCGGCTTTCGACCAGGAAATCGACTTCGATGCTGGAGGCCAGGATTTGCTCCAGCATCCTGATAACCAGCTCGTCTTGGCAAACCGCCAGACACCTCATGTGTGATCCGGATCGCGCGTTCGCTCTTCTGCTATCGCTGTAAACTATCCATTATACGCCCCTTATGACTAGTGGCCTGTCTCCGCTGAATCAGTACCGCCTGCCGGGAGGGGCATCCCGGCTGGCGGCGTTGCTCCTCGCTCAAATATTCCCGATATTCTCGCTCGTCGCGCCTTGCCAGCCGGGCGCCGCGCTCCGGCAATCGGTACTGATTCAGCGGAGACAGGCCACTAGGACTCACCGGACCCCGTTCTTCGCGGCCATCCTCATCAGCCTGTGCTGGATATCGGCGCGGGCGCAGTTCTCATACAAGACCGCGGTTGATGTGGCCGGATTTGCGGTGACCGTCACCGACCGGCAGGGCGAGCCGGTGCGCGACCTGAAAGTGGACGACTTCGAGGTGAAGGAAGACGGAAAGCTGCAGGCGGTTACCTATTTCAGCACCTCTTCGGGGGAGGAGGCCGTGCCCTTGCACGTGGGGCTGCTCTTCGACACCAGCGAGAGCATGCAGAAGGACCTCGCGTTTTCGCGCAACGCGGCCATCAAGTTTCTGAATACCTTTCCAAAGGCGGTCGATTTCTCGCTGGTCGAGTTCAGCGACGAAGTGCGGGCGGCGAGGTTCTCTCAGGCCGAGTTCGCGCGGCTCGTCGAGCGCATTCGCAGCAATAAAGCCAAGGGCCGCACGTCGCTGTATGACGCGGTGTCGGTGTATCTCGGGAGCGCGTTCGATCAGACAGGCCGGAAAGTGCTTCTGATCTACACCGACGGCGACGACACATCGAGCTCTCGCACGTGGAATGACACGCTACGACTGCTGCGCGCGTCAGATGTCACCGTGTACCCGATCGGGCTATTCACGGGAACGGGTTCCGGGCGGTTCATGCTGCAGTCCAGGCTGTCGGAAATCGCCCGCCTAACCGGTGGCCGCGCCGTGTTTCCCGCGTCGATGAAGGAGCTCGAGACGATGTACAACAGCATCGCCGAGGAAATCCATGGGCAATACCTGCTCGGCTACGCGCCCACGAACACCACCCGCGACGGCAAATGGCGGAAAGTCGAAATCCGGCTCAAGCAGCCTCCCTCGCAGCGGGTCCAGGTTCGGACGCGAGAGGGCTACTTTGCACCGGTGAACTGAACTCTGCGGTTCTAGGTTCTGGGGTTCTGGGTTCCGGTTCTGGGTTCTAGGTTCTGGGTTCCCGGGCCCCGGAACCTAGAACCCTAGAACCTAGAACCGCTCGATTCCTGTCGTCCCCCGGACGTGGCACAATCTGCCACGTGGCAGCACCATCGATGACGGCACAACGCTTCCGGCGCATGGCATTGGCGTTCGATGGGGCGAGCGAGGGCGGGCACATGGGCCATCCCGACTTTCGCGTGGACAAGCGCATCTTTGCGTCGCTTCATTCCGACGACCAGTTCGGCATGGTGAAGCTCACGCCAGATCAGCAGACGCTGTTCATCGAAGACCATCCTGCCGCGTTCGTCGCCGAAGCCGGCGCGTGGGGACGCAGCGGCTACACCCGCGTCATTCTGAAGACGGTCGATGACGACGCGCTAGGCGAGGCGCTGACACTCGCGTGGCAAAACACGCGAAAAGCGCCAAGGAAGAAGTGTCGGTGAATACGGAAAAAGCGGTTCTAGGTTCTTGGTTCTAGGTTCTGGGTTCTATGGGAATCGGTGGAACGTCGCCTGCCTTGGCCGCTGTCTCGGGTTTGTGGTTCCGGGCGCTTTAAGGCGCGGGTTGAACTTCTGCGGGCACGTGCGCAGATACTCTTGCAGCTTATTGGCAGCTCCAATTGCCCTGCCTGCTAGGTTGAGCATTTCTCGAGATTCGTCCGCTGTAACCAACCGCTCATCCTTGGCGTGCATGAGCTGATTCCGTACTTCGCCAAGTGATGCCTTGGCGTCGTTGAGAAAGCGGTGAAACTCGCGAGGGTTGAGTCGGTAGTAGCCTTCAGAGACCAAGTCGGGTGCCGAGTGGGCGGCTCGGCGAATATCATCGCAGAATCGTCGATCGCGAGATGCTGGAGGTGTTGCTGTAAACAAGTACACGCGCTTCTTGAGTTCCCACGCGAGCTTCCAAACATCGAAATCCTCGGGCTTCTTGAGTCCGGCCATGTGAGCCGACTTGCACACGGCCTGCCAGATCGCGAACCCAGAACCCAGAACCCAGAACCCAGAACCTAGAACCGCAGATAGACCTGTAGTACCGATTGTCTGTTGAGCACAGCGCAAATTTCCGCGCCGTGCCGATAGGGGCATGCCTTCACATTTCGACAAATTCACCCTCGTCTCCGACTTCGAGCTGAAAGGGGACCAGGCCCGGGCCATTCCGGAACTGGTCGAGGGGCTCGGGCGCGGCGACGCGCACCAGGTGCTGCTGGGCGTCACTGGCTCAGGGAAGACCTTCACGATGGCCAAGGTCATCGCCGAAGTGAACCGGCCCGTTCTTGTGATGGTCCACAACAAGACCCTCGCGGCGCAGCTGTATCAGGAGTTTCGCCGATTCTTTCCGGACAATGCGGTGGAGTACTTCGTCAGCTACTACGACTACTACCAGCCCGAAGCGTACATGCCCTCGACCGATTCGTACATCGAGAAGGAAGCCATCATCAACGACGAGATCGATCGGATGCGCCTGTCGGCGACCCGGTCGCTCTTCGAGCGGCGTGATGTCATCATCGTGTCGAGCGTCTCGTGCATCTACGGCCTGGGATCTCCCGAGGCGTATTACGGCATGCTGCTGCCTCTGGCGGTGGGGCAGCGGATTCCGCGCGATCAGATTCTGCGCAAGCTCGTGGACATTCAGTACGAGCGCAACGACATCGAGTTCGGCCGCGGAACCTTTCGTGTACGTGGGGATGTCATCGAGGTCTATCCGTCGTACGAAGAACAGGCGCTGCGCATCGAGCTGTTCGGCGACGATGTGGACGCGCTGACGACGTTCGATCCGCTCACGGGGAAGAGCGGCAGACGTCACGACAAGATTGCCATCTACCCGAAGTCGCACTTCGTGGCTCCGCGCGAGCAGACGAGGACGGCGGTGCAATCGATCAAGGCGGAGCTCATCGAGCGGCGGACGGAGCTCGAGAAGATGGGCAAAGTGCTCGAAGCTCAACGGCTGCACCAGCGCACGATGTTCGACCTCGAGATGATGAAAGAGATCGGCTACTGCCATGGCATCGAGAACTACTCGCGCCATCTCACGGGCCGCGCACCGGGAGATCCTCCCCCGACGCTGCTCGACTACCTGCCGGACGACGCGTTGCTCGTCATCGACGAAAGCCACCAGACGATCCCGCAGATCCGAGGGATGTATCACGGCGATCGATCGCGCAAGGAAACGCTCGTAGAGTTCGGATTCCGGCTGCCGTCGGCGCTCGACAACCGGCCGCTCACGTTCGAGGAATGGCAGGCGCGTGCCCGGCAGCTGATCTTCGTGTCTGCCACACCGGGCCCGTACGAGCTGTCGAAAGCGGGCGGTGTGGTGGTGGAACAAATCATCCGTCCGACAGGGTTGACCGATCCGCCGATCGAGGTGCGTCCCGTGAAAGGGCAGATCGACGACCTGCTGGGAGAAATCCGCACACGGGCCGCAGAGCACACGCGCACGCTCGTCACGACGCTGACCAAGCGCATGGCCGAAGACCTGACGACTTACTACCAGGAGCTCGGCGTGAAGGTTCGATATCTGCACTCCGAGGTGGAGACGCTGGACCGCATCAAGATCTTGCGCGATCTCCGTCTGGGCGAGTTCGACGTGCTCGTCGGCATCAATCTCTTGAGAGAAGGACTGGATTTGCCGGAAGTGTCGCTCGTCGCCATCCTGGATGCCGACAAGGAAGGGTTCCTCCGATCGGCGGGATCGCTCATCCAGACTTCTGGCCGCGCCGCTCGCAACGTGAAGGGGCGGGTCATCATGTATGCTGACACGGTGACCGAGTCGATGCGGGTCGCGCTCGAGGAAACCGCGCGACGGCGGGAACTGCAGGACGCCTACAACAAGGAACACGGCATTACCCCGGCCTCGATCATCAAAGCCATCGACGACGTGTCGCTCAGCGTCTACAACCTGGATTACGCCACGCCCGCCGTGATGGAAGACCGCGAGGCCTACTTGAGCCCGGAAGAGCTCGATGCGCGTATTGAAGAACTGCAAGGCCAGATGCGTCACGCCGCAGCCAATCTCGATTTCGAGCGGGCGGCGACGCTCCGTGACAAGATCAAGACGTTGAAGAGTCGCGAGCTGGGGTTCGCCGGCGCGCAATCGACCCGGAGCTGACGTGCTGAAGGCGCTGGACAACTGGCTGAAGTCAGCGATCCTGGAGGTTCAGGAATACATCAAGCTCAGTTGGGCTTCGGCGCGCGGTTCGTTCAGCCGCCCGTTCTATTTTCACGATTGTATCGAGCAGCTCGAGGCCATCGGCGTCGGCTCGCTGACCGTCGTTCTGCTGACCGGGATCTTCACCGGCGCTGTGCTCGCGCTGCAGAGCGGTCTGACGCTCGACCAGTTCGGTGCGCGGCCCGTCGTGGGACGGCTGGTCAGCGCGTCGATGGTGAAGGAGCTGGGCCCCGTGCTGACGGCGCTGATGCTCGCCGGTCGTGTGGGGTCGGGTATCGCAGCCGAGCTCGGCTCGATGGTGGTCACGGATCAAATAAATGCACTGCGAGCCCTGGGAACCGATCCGGTGCGCAAGCTGGTCGTGCCGCGCGTGATTGCCGGCGTGGTGATGGCGCCGGTGCTGACGATTATCGCCGACTTCATGGGTATTCTCGGCGGCGGCATCATCGCCATCCAGCAACTTCAAGTGCCGTCCAGCGTGTACTGGAAATCGATCACGGACGGCCTGTACATGGATGACGTGTGGATGGGTCTGGTCAAGCCCTTCATCCTCGGCTTCGCCATCGTCAGCATTGGATGCCACGTGGGTTTGCGTACCAAGGGAGGCACGCAGGGCGTCGGACGGGCGACCACCAACGCCGTGGTCGCCGCGTCGGTGACGGTGCTGGTGCTCGACTTCTTCATCACGCGGTTGATGATTACGTTGTTCTATTGACCGTCTACCGTTAACCGTTGAGCGTTTACCGTGAGCACAGAGACACGCTACGCCCTTATCGACAAACCCGCTGGTGCCGACGAGCCGATCATCGTCTTCGAGCGGGTGTCGCTCGCATTCGACGACACGGTCGTGCTGCGTGACGTCAGCTTCACGCTCGGGAGAGGGCACACCAAAATCATCCTCGGCGCGAGCGGCGCCGGGAAGTCGATTTCGTTGAAGCTCATTCTCGGCCTGTTGAAGCCCGATGGCGGCAATGTGTACGTGAACGGACAGCTCGTGAATGATTTCACCGAAGATCAGATGATGAAAGTGCGCGCCGACATCGGCATGGTGTTTCAGGAAGGCGCTTTGTTCGATTCGCTCTCGGTGGCGGAGAACGTCGGCTATAAGCTGTACGAGGAGACCGACCAGCCGCTCGAGTCGGTCAGGAAACGGGTCGAAGAAGTGCTCGGGTTCGTCCGGCTCGAACAGTTCATCGATCGCCGGCCGTCAGAGCTGTCGGGGGGGCAGCGCCGGCGTGTGGCAATTGCCCGCGCGATGGCGGTGAGACCGGGAATTCTGCTGTATGACGAGCCGACGACCGGCCTCGACCCCATCACCGCGACCACGATTGACGAGGAAATCGTCAAGCTGCGCGATTTCGAGGAGGTCACGTCGATTCTCGTGACGCATCAGCTGCGCGACGCTTTTTTCGTGGCGACGCAAGAAGCCGTGCGCCGGGGCAACGCGGTCGACTTCGTCGACGCCGGGCCCGAAAAGATGCAGGAAGCCGAGTTCATGATGCTGAAAGACGGCCTCATCATCTTCGAGGGGACCGCCGACGAGCTGCGCGCGTCGAAGGATCCGTACATTCAGGCGTTTCTGTCGTAGACGGTATGTCGTGTCCGGCTTCAGCCGGACCGCAAAGGAACAGGTCCATGCCTCGCACGCGGTCGTTGAAGTGGTCGGAACTGAAAATCGGGGTGATGGCCGTCGTCGCGTTGCTGATCGCGGCGGCGCTCATTCTGGCGCTCGGCGGCGAGGGCGGGTTCTTCTGGCAGCGCTACAGCCTGAAAGTGAAGTTTCCCAACGCTGCCGGCGTGCAGCGAGGCTCGCCGGTCCGCGTGGCGGGCGTCACGGTTGGCGCCGTGCGGGACATCGCGTTTGTCGGCTCCGAGGTCGAGATGACGCTCGAGTTGCGCAAGGACATGCAGGAGCGCGTCCGGACGACCTCGCGCGCGACGATTGGATCGGTGTCGCTGCTCGGCGAGGGCGCGGTGGACATCAATGCCACCACGACCGGCGAGCCGATCCCCGAATGGGGGTACGTGCCCTCAGATGCGCCTCCGGCGCAGCTCTCCGACGTGACCGCACAGGCGAACAGAGGCATTGCAGAGCTGACGGGTCTGATTGCCGACGTCCGAAGGGGTAAAGGCTCCGTGGGCAAGCTGATGACCGACGAGCAGCTGTACGTCGAACTGCGGCAGTTCACCGCGGCGGCACGCAGCGTGACGGAAGGGCTGGCGGAAGGCAAGGGAACGCTGGGACAATTGATCAACAATCCCGAGAGCGCGCGACAGCTCGAGGCGTCGCTCAGGAACCTGAACGCGATCACGAACAAGATCAATGCAGGCCAGGGCAGTATCGGGCAGTTGATGAACGATCCGGCGCTGGCGAAGAACCTGACGGAAGCGACCGCCAACTTCAGCAGCCTCTCGAGCAAGCTCAACCAGGGGCAGGGCACAATGGGGCAGCTCATCGCCAATGACTCGCTCTACAAGCGCCTGGACGCCATGACGACCAACATCGAGCAGTTGACGGCGAGGCTGAATCAGGGGCAGGGCACCATGGGCCAGTTGATAAACGACAAGCAGCTGTATGACAACTTGAACCGGACGATCACGGAGATGCAACAGTTGCTGGCCGACATTCGTAAGGATCCGAAGAGGTTCCTGAACCTCAGGATGAGCATCTTCTGATCTGGTGAAGTGGCGAATTAAAGCCGAAAATACGAAGCGAGGAGAGCGCGTGACGTTTTGGGCGGAAGTCTTTCTGGGGGTTATTGCGCTGGCGACGTTCACGATGGCGGCCATTCAGGTTGCCCTCATCGTGTATGGCTGGACCGTGGCGCGGCGGCTCGATCGGATGCTCTCCCAGGTCGAGCACGAGATGAGGCCGCTGGCCGACAGCATCAACGCCATCGCCCGCGATACCGCCCGCATGAGCTCGCTCGCCGCCGGCCAGGTCGAGCGCATTGACCGCCTGGTCAACGACATCACCGAGCGCATCGAACACACCGCCACGACCGTCCAGGATGTCATCCTCACGCCTCTCCGGGACGGCGCCGCGCTGATGGCCGGCGTCAAGGCCGCCATCGAAGTCGTTCGCGAGCTCACGGGGCGCTCCGGGGCCAAGCGGGGCCGCACAGACGAAGAAGATGCCCTCTTTATCGGGTAGTCCGGCGCTTACCTGATTGACGCCACGCCACAAGGGTGGTAGAAATCGGCGATTCATCCGTACCCAAAAATCCACGTCTGGCCCTGGAAAGAGGGGTTCCCATGCTGAACCGTGCGTCTTTTCTTTCAGCCCTTGCTGTCGGTCTGATGCTCGTGTGTCTGCCGGCCCTCGCCGCGGCCCAGACGTCCAAATCCGCGGCGATTGCCAAAGAGCTGGTCCAGGTGATGGACGCCAAGAAGCTCGACTCGATCGCCGCGAAGATTGCCACTCCCGAAGGCACCTTTGCCGCCGCGTTATATTTTCCCAATGTGCAGCTGCTGGTCATCTCGGGCCATTACTCCGCACCGCAACTGATGGAGCCGCGTCTTGCGGGGAAGCAATACCGTGACACGTACATGGAGCTGAGCGGCACGGTGGCGGCCGACACGAAGGTCTTCGTCCAGGACATGGGCGAGCCGGGCTTGTCCGCGCGCAAGCAGGACAACATGTACGACACGTGGACCCGGGCCGGGAAGGTCGTGATGTTCGACGGCGAGCCCGACAAGCAGACGCCGAAGATGTCGGATGGCGACTACCAGAAGGCCTTCACGGCCGCCGACGAGGAATACGCCAGGATTCTGAGCGCCCTGCTGTCAGAAGCGAAGAAATAGGCCGCGACGGCTGGGACGATCTGTCAGGGCAGATGGCAGATGGCAGATGGCGCCCCGACGGAGGAGCGCTGTGTTGCAGTCGTACGGAGGCTGGCTTGCCAGAAACCCGGCCGCCGCGCGAACGCAGCGACCGGGCTTGTGCGTGCGACCCCTAAACCGGACCGCAGACATCATGAACGCGCAAGTCAGCAGTGCCAGGAATCACGGACCGCGTCGCACAGCGCGCACGTGATTGCCTTGGGCTTGACTCTTCCAGTCGTCTCCCACAGTGCCATTGAAGAAGTCCATGTCCCACGCGTTATTTTCGGGAGGGGGGTCGGAGTTGGGATTGGCGCTGGTAGTAGACGACCAGTAGTCCCTCTGCGTGGGCCCGAAGATCGGATGGATGCAGGGAGGGACGAGGCAATTTGGCGTCAAAATCGTTTCTAATTCCGCTACGGTCGGTATCCGCCAATCAGGATAAGGACTCACACACGTCCCATTTGTAGAGATCGTGCAGTTCATCTTGGCGAGAAAATCCGTAAACACCGGCCCGTCTGGCGCCGAGCCGCTGTCAGACCATACGTATCGATTGTTCACATCACTGGGGTCGGGACAAGTCCCGAGATCAGAACAAACTATGCCGATGCCGACGGTACCCGTCTTCTTCTCCCAGATCAGCCCCGTCCTGTTGTCCGTAATCGTTCCGTCCTGGTTGTCCACGAAGCGGCGGTTCGGGGGCAGTCTTTGCGCTTCCACCAGGAAGGTTGTCACGCTCATCAGGATGAGACACACCGCTAAGACGACGACCCGTGAGATAGGCTTTTTCACGTCAACCTCCTTCATTCTTTTCGTTCGAAACGTGACCCGTTGAAAAAGCGGCATCGCCGCAAGTGAACGACACGGATCGCCACGCCGCCGCTAAACGCGCCGTAATCCTTTAGGGTTGAGATGTGTCCGGAGGGTCGCTGGCAGCTAACGGGCAGACAGCGCGAAGGAATCTAGCACAAAACGGCTAGCACGTGTGGGTGGTTACCATTCATGTGCGTGCCCAAACGCGTCTCTGCTGTCCCAAGATCCACGTGAACGTAATCGCAGCAACAATCAGGACGTTGATCTTCCACATTGGTCCGAAGATCATGCCGTACGTCAATGCCACGGACAGCACGGCCAGGATTAAAGCGCCGATGACTCGACCGACGCGGCTCTGTCTGGTGGCGATCCACAGAGTGACGACGGCGAGCACAGTAGCCTGTGAAGCGACGCCGATCGCACCGGCGACAGTTATCCAAATGCTCGTCGGCTCCAAGCCGAGACCCCCGATGAGCGTAAGCGTATGCACCAGTACGGCAGCCGCACCGAGAACGCGGACACTGCGGCTCTCTTTGGTGGCTATCCACACAAGGAGTAGCAGTAGCATCGTCGTTAGGCCGAGCAGCAGCCACATCATGGCGTGAATGGTATTTGGCCCTGCCCGGGCGGTGCAAATAGCATCCTTGTTTACTTGTTAGCCAGGCACGATGAGTCTTTGCGACAGGAGTGGACGGATGGGATCGTCAGGAGCACGGAAGGCCGCGGCCACTCGGAAGCACAGAGCGGCAAGCAGGAAAGCGGCCACTACGCGCAAGCGCCGGGCGGCGGGCCGAAAGGCGTTGAGGACGCGCAGACGTCGCAATGTCGGGAGGATAGCGGCTGCGGCCCACAGCACACCGTCCGTCGTTCCGATGATCTCTTACGAGGACGGGATCGCGGCCTTGGAATGGCTTCGGAGTGCGTTTGGGTTTCGGGAGACGGCACGTCTCACAGCGCCGGACGGGAGACTATCACACGGGGAGATGGAGGCTGGTGACGGATTGATCATGCTTGCGTCTCCTACACCCGAGTACCGTAGTCCGAAGCGCCATCGGGACACGTGCGAGCAGGCGCGCAAGTGGTCGGCGGTGCCATGGATTATCGACGGGGTGCTCGTCTACGTAAACGACCTAGATCGACACCATGCGCGAGCGAAGGCAGCAGGTGCGACGATCCTCTCGGACATCGAAGAGGGGCCGCCTGGCCGACGATACCGGGCAGAGGATTTCGAAGGCCATCGCTGGTTCTTTTTCGAGAAGGACGAAGGATGATACCCGGATCCTTCTGCACCTCTGTTCTGAGAACGACAGACCCCGATCGTGCGGTTGCGTTCTACAGTTCGCTCGTCGGATGGACTGCCCACGCGGCCGCTCCTAACCACACCTTTCTCAAACACGACGGCAAGACGGTCGCCAGCATCCATCGCATCGATACCGGCAGGGATGAGTGGGTGCCGCACGTCCTGGTCGAGCACATCGAGATGGCGGTCGCCGCCGCAACGGAACTTGGCGCCACGCTCGTCGACCAGCAAGACGTCGAGGGCGTGGCCCGTATCGCGACGATGCGCGACCTCGAAGGCGCCGCGTTCGGCCTGTGGCAGGCGGCGCCGCATGCCGGCGCCGAGCTGACCGACGTACTCGGCAGCATCTGGTGGGTTGAGCTCATGGCGCTCGACCCCGCGGCGGGGCGCGACTTCTACGGCCGGCTGTTCGGTTGGACGGTGCGTGAGACGTCGTTCGAACCGATTGGGCTCTATCGCGTGTTCGAACGGTCGCCGACGCAGGAAGGCGGCCTCAATCAGATCGACCCGGAATGGAATATGGGGCCGGTATGGCTCACCTTCATCTCGGTCGAGGATTGCGACGGCACGATGGCGCACGCGTGTGGGTTTGGCGGTGAGGGCGGCTTCGTCCACACAGTGCCGAAACACGGACGCATCGGCATGATCTTCGATCCCGGCGGCGCCGGTTTGTGGCTCCGCGGACCGGTCCCCGAGATCTCCTCGGGCACGGCATCCTGATGGCGCCCGAAGCCGAAGCACTTCATCGCTGGCAGAGACAGGACATTTCTCGCTATATGGCAGATTGCAGATGGCGACCCGACAGAGGAGCGCTGGTGTTGCAGTCGAACGAAAGCTGGCTTGCCGAGACGAAGCTCGCTGAGGGATACACGCGAGCGAAGTCTGGTGGGCGCTAGTGGATTCGAACCACTGACCCCCGCCGTGTGAAGCCTACTTACATGATGGGCGTGTCGCGCCCGACCGCGGTTTTACTAGGTTTTTTGTCCCGCCTCGCGGCCGACCGTGGCCACTTTTGCCCCCCTTTGCCGGCCCTCGTTGCAACCCGTTGCAAGCGGGTTTCATAGGCCGCCATCGCGTTATGCTGCGTCTGCGCCGTGCCGGATAGGTAGGTCGAGGTCTGGCTGATGTTGCTGTGGCCGAGCCAGTCCCGGATCGTGTGCAGCGGCACGCCGCCATCGAGCCATCTCGATCCGCATTCCCTGCGGAGATCGTGGAAGTGGAGCCCGATCTTCTTAAACGCGGCGCGTGACGGCGCATCCATGTTCATCGTCTTTGTGTATCCCGGCTTGATGCCGTGTGCCTTCAGCACGGCGCGCATCCAGGCGCGCTTGGGGCTGTCGATCTTCTGGCCGAGTGCATTGCCGAAGACGAAGACGTCGGGCGCATGAGGCGCGCCTATCGGATCGAGCCTCCGCATGTCGAGGATCGTCTTCAACCGTGTCGAGATCGGGATCGTCCGGGCCTTGCGCGTCTTCGTATGCTCGGCGGCCAGCACGATTGCGGATCGCGGCGCCCACGTGATCACTATCTTGCCTTCCTGTTCCGCTAGCCCCATCCCGTGGACGTCCCGCCAGCGCAGGCCAAGGATTTCGCCCCTTCTCATACCCGTTTCGAGTGCGCATTCGACGAGGCTGCGGAGGTGTGAATCGCACGCGGCCAGCAATTTCGCTTCTTCGTCGATGTCAGCGTTCAACCGCCGATTGCGTGGCGTCTCGCGCGACATCTTCACCACCGTTTGCCCCTTGCGCTCGAAGGGCGTCTCGTCGAGGTAGCCAATCTTGATCGCCCAATTGACGAGGGCGCGGAGTCGCGACAGACTTCGATTCGTGCCTCCGATGCCCGTGCCGAGCGCATGGCGGGCCTCGCGATAACGTTCGACGGAGTCGGTCCTGATGTCGGGCAGTGGCCAGTCGCCAAAGCGCAGCGTGCCACCTGTGGGGTGGGGTAGAACCGTCCGGGTGATCACCCGCAGGCCGGTCTGAAAGTCACCACGTGATCTCACCCGTTCGACCTGCACGTAGCGTTCGTCGTAGAGATCGACGAGCTGTTGCAACGTCATCGCCTGCACGGGCGCCGGCTGGCCGAACTTCCCGGCCTTGATCGCGATCCGGATCGTCGCGGCTGCGTCCTCGGCCTCGCTTTTGCTGTCGAGGTGTTTGTCGAGATGCTTGTCGAGCGAAAAGCGGTAGTGTGTGCCCTTCCACTTGAAGTTGAAGTGCCACGGGCACGCGCACTTCGCCCACCGCCGCCTCGGATGATCACACAGCTTCCGTAGTCCTTTGTTTGCGTGTCGGCGTGTCATCGCTGTTTCCTCCTGTGTAGTGTCCGGTGGACGGGACGGGCGCCCGACGGCTTCGCATCGTTCGCACGGACCCGGCAGGCGTCTGAGCAGTAGTCTCGCGGGCGTCCGGGGCCGGTGACTTGCTGCACAAACCACCGCCCGCACGGCTCGCGCCGGTGACCGGCCCGCGGAGCAGGACAGCGGGCCACCGTCATCATGCCGGGGGCTGTGAGCAGATGCCCGACTAGGAAGGGCACCAAGTCCGTCAAGCCCCCCTCGACGCGCAACACGGCAGCCCCGGCCGCCTGATACGCCCGGTGCTCATGAGGGCGCAACGTGCTGCGCTTGGCCGGTGCCCGCACCCGACGGACACCGAAGCGCAACGACGGGAAGCTGCGAGGCTCGGCGTCGGCTTGAAGGACCTTACGCAAGATCAAACGCAACGTCTCAAACTGCTCCGCCAACGTTCCCGCTGGTTGTGGTTGGGGCTCGTCAAGCCGTGCGACCAGTCGATTGAGACTTACATCGACGAAGCCCGCCGCCGCGCTCCCATCAAATGAGTTGAGAAAGTTGATTAGCTGAAAACGCAAGTCCTGACCATTTCGGTCGCCATTCACCCACGACAGCAGGGGACGGAGCCGGTCCGGCGCGGTGAGCTGTGACTTACGCAATGGTGTCATATAACGGAGACCATACCCAGTTTTACGAGTAAGTAAACGGAGAGCCATGCTTACGAAATTTAGGGTATTTAAGTAGGTTTCACCCGGTTGTAAAGGGTCGCTTCGGAAGCACACACTCGGCGGGTATGTCAATGGCAAGCAAGCCCGGAGCGTTCCCAGTCTTCGTGGCCCTCAAGATGTCGGCGGAGCTGGCGCAGGCCGTCAAACGTGCGGCGCGCAGAGACGACCGGACGGTATCCGGATACCTTCGGCGGATCATCACGGCTGCCGTGCAGCCGACCCCGGAGCGCGAACAGGGGGCCGATCGTGGCTGACCTGGCGCTCGCCGTCTGGCTCACGGTGCTGCAAGCGGCGGCCGAGGCGCAGGTCGGCAAAAAGACGATCTACAACGCAGTCAAGGCCGGCCGTCTGCGCGCTGCGCGCATCGGGAACCGCCGCGACATTCGCATCCATCGCGACTGGATCCGCCAGTGGTTGGAGTCGTGCGCCGACCCCGTCGAACTCCCGCGGAGGCGCGCATGAAGCCCCCGACGAAGGAGCCCTGGCGCGTCGCGATCGACGCGCTCGATTTTATCGGCCGGCTCGACGCGCTTCAAAAGCAGTTCTGCCAATCTGCACTGCTGACGACAGACATGCTTGCGGAGGCGCGCTGGATGCAGAACCACATTGAAGCCGATCGGAAGGCCGCGGTGCGCAAGTTGAAGGCGGCGCTCGACACGTCCCCACTCCCGTTTCCCAAACTCCCCGACGATCTGCGCTGGATCAGAGGCGACTGGATGCCGCCGTGCTACATCAGCGAGGCCGACAGGCAAGCGCTGATCGATCTCATTGGCCCGGACCTCCACGCTCGAGAGGAGACGGAATGACGTATCGGCTGCATCCTGACCTCGTCGCGGCGGTTCGCGCCGCCTGGGAGCCGGTCACGCTCGCCCGCACGCGGCGGCGGCTGCCGGCCCTGGCCGGCGCGCTGTATTGGGACTCCGAGGACGGGCGTCCGGTGTTCATCACGGCTGCCGACCTAACGCGCGTGCGGCATCTCGCGGCCCGGCTCGGCTACCGCGGACCGCTGATCGACCGCGAGCGCGAAAAAGGGCCTGAGGCGACACGATGACGGTGACAGCCTTACCTCTCACCCCAGGTCCGTTCACCAAAATCACGGAGCTAGGCCTGTGACTACCGCCGTCCGCGACGCGGCCTTCGCTGCGTACGACGCCGGGCTTTCGGTGGTCCCTCCGCGTGAGGACGGCAGCAAGGCGCCCGACGGTGTGTGGAAGCGCTATCAGCACTTCCGGGCGACGCCGGACGTCGTGCATCAGTGGTATGGGCCGCGCACCGGGCTGGGCGTGGTTTCAGGCAAGGTGTCAGGCAACCTCGAAGCGTTCGAGTTTGACGACCGCGATGTGTATGAACACTTCGTCAACCTCGCGCGGCGCTCAGGGCTCGGCGACGTCGTCGAGATGTTGGAGGGTGGCTACGTCGAAGACACGCCGGGCGGCGGCGTGCACTGGCTCTTCCGTTGCGAGGCCATTTCGGGCAACACGAAGCTTGCGACGCGACCGAAGAGACTTGATGAACAGCGCGATCCGAAGGACACGATCAATACGCTGATCGAAACACGGGGAGAAGGGGGCTTCATCATCCTCGCCCCGAGCAACGGCCGAGTGCACCCGACCGGCGGTACCTACCGACTGCGCGCCGGCAGCTTCGCCACGATCCCCACGCTAATGCCCGACGAACGACACGAGTTGCACCAGCTGGCGCGCTCGTTCCACGAGGCGGATGTGAAAGAGGCTGCGCGCCAGCAGAAGGCCGCACGCGTCGCGGGAGGGCGGCCGGGAGACGACTTCAACGCCCGCGCGACATGGGCCGAGGTGCTCACCGACTGGACCCCCGTCTTCACCGTAAGCGGCGTGACTCATTGGCGGCGGCCGGGCAAGACGCTCGGCACGTCGGCGACTACCAATCATGGCGGACACGATCTGCTGAACGTGTTTTCGACGTCGACGCCGTTCGAGACGATGCGCCGCGGACAGCAGATCGGTTACACGAAGTTCTCGGCGTATGCGGTGCTCCACCACGGCGGAGACTTTACGGCGGCGGCGCGGGCGCTGCACACAAAAGGCTACGGCGACGCGACGCACGACGGCAGCATCTACGCCGACGACGTGAACCCGAAGACCGTCGATCTCGTCTGGGAGCGACTCGTGGCGCACAACCATCCGCCGACGCTGTTTCGCCGACAACGCAAGATCGTGATTCCGATCTCCGAAGACATCACGTCGAACTTCGACGATCTATTTGCACGCCAGCTCAAGCTGCAGATCGCGCAGGAATGCAGGGAGTTGAGCGGCGCGCAGTTCGCCGAGGTCGATCTCGACCTGTTCACTGAGTTGCTGGCGCGCTGGGTCCGGTTTCTCAAAGACGTCGGATCGAGGGGGAGCAAGCGCACCGTCGACGTGTATCCGAGCCAGCGGCTGGTCACGCAGATCATGGCGAGCCCGGTCTGCCCCCTGCCGCTCGCCCGCGGCATCATCCGCACGCCGAGCTTCGACGGGCGTGGAGTGTTGCTGAAGGATCCCGGCTACCACGCCGCGTCCGGCATCTTCTACGCGCCGCCCCCCGGCTTCATCCTGCCGGCCGTTCCCGCAACGCCGAGCGAGGGTGCAGTCATCGACGCGCTTGCGCTCTGGGATGGGGTGATCGGCGAGTTTCCGTTCGTCGACGAAGCAGGTCGGGCGCACATCCTCGCCCTGGCCATCACGGTGCTCGCGCGCGAGCTGATCAGCGGACCTGTGCCCATGTGCCTCGTCTCGAAGCCGGCCACGGGCACGGGGGGCACGTTGATGCTCCGGTGCATCGGCTGGATCGTGCTCGGCGAGCCGCTGCCGGAATCCTCGTGGTCATCGAATCAGGAGGAGCTTCGCAAGTACCTCACGACGCTCCTGATGCGCGGTCGACCGCTCGTCAACCTCGACAACATCACATATCTCCATTCGAAGGATCTGTTGTCGGTGCTCAGCGGTGACGTTCGCGAAGATCGCCGGCTTGGCGGCAACGAATTGCTGACGATCCCGAACCGCGCAGTGTTCGTCGGGAGCGGCAACAACGTCCACTTCGACGAAGAACACGCCGGCCGGCTGTTCGTCTGTCGTCTCGACGCGCAGGTTGAAAATCCCCGTCTCCGCGACAAGACCTTTAAGCATCCCGATCTGCTCGAATGGACTAAAACCCATCGACCGGCGCTCGTCGCGGCGCTTCTCACGATCATCCAGTCGTGGGTGGCCGCCGCGATGCCGGCCTACACCGGCAAGCGCCTCGCCGGCTTTGAGGCGTGGTCGAACGTCGTCGGCGGCATCTTGCAACATGCGCAGATCGAAGGGTTTCTTGAGAACCGCGATCAAGTCCTGCGGCAGGCGCAGCAGTCGCAAGAAGATGACATCGAGTTCGTTGCCGCGTGGTACGCCTGCATGACAGCAGAGACGAAAGCCCTCGACGGTCCCGTGAAGACGAAAGAACTCTTACATGCATCTGGAATGTCGGCATCGCTGCCGGCGCCGAAAGCCGGCACGGCGGCCACCACGATTTCGCTAGGCCGGTATCTTGAAAGAAACATCGACAAAGTCCGTGTGCTCGACGGCGGCACGACGGTCGTGATTCGGCGCGCCGACGAAGACAAGAACGCGCATACGCAACGGTGGAAGCTCGAAGTGATACGGCAGGCACCAGAAACACGAAAACCGGATGATGACGACATTCCGTTCTGAAGTGCGAGTAGATGCGAGTAGTCGGCGGCCTCTCTATGTTGCGGCGCGCCTTGTGTCCCCTTGCGAGTAGTTACGAGTAGTGGCGGGTATGGCTTAAATCTTGCTCCCCGCAATTTTCACTCTCTACACACGTGGCAGCTCGCGAGCGCGAAAGAGTTGCATTGGACATGGGAGGGGGAAATGACCTCCCGCAACCCCCGCAGCTATTCGCAGAGCGCACATCAAGCGAGTGCTCGGAAGTCGCACGAACGGGCAGCGAACCCACGCATAGTGCACTTGCCTCATCGGCGGGAGGTCACCTGAGGAATGTCTAAGGAATCTGACGATATCCACGCCGGCTTGCAACAAGAATTGCAACCCGACGTCACGTTCGGCTCAAACGACGTCTTCAGCGACGCCCAAACGGACGCAGCGTCGACCAAGGGACCAGGTATCTCATCAATTGCCGCTAGCCAGCGGCCTGACGCACCCGCGAACGTGCTATCGCGCACGCCATGGATCGCGCGCGACGACGGGCCGCTGCTACGATCTGAGATGCAGGCCGTGAACATCTGCACGACGTGTCACGGCCCAATCCCGATAAGCGAAAAGCGGTGCCCACGTTGCGCGAAGTTCGCGCCCGGCAATCCAGGTAAGAGACGACGCAAGGGTGACGTTGGCAAGATCTTCGCCGACCTAAAGACGGAATATCAGCCTCGAACGACGGCGGCGAAAGAGATGGTCATGCACCTCGCGCATGCGTTCGCCGAGCTGCGCATCTCGCGGCCCGGTTCGCCCGAATGTCAACGCATTGTCAGTGACGTGCAAGAACTCACGAAGACACTAGAAGCGCTGCGCTCTGCAACCTCGAGCACGCCTATCGACGAATACGAGAGCCTGACCAACGACGGGATCATCGAGCGCTTAGAGACGTTGCTGAAGCGCGCCTATGAGAATCGCGATCTGCGGGATCACATCGCGCGTGTGCACGACGCCGAGGGAGCCGAGCGCATTGACGGAGATGTTCGCATTGCTGGTCCGATGGCCGAGGTCTCGGCATCGGCACCGACGCGCATCTGCCAGTATTGCAAGAGGCCGCAGACCGCCTGCGACACGCTGCGCAAAGAGAAACCGGACATTGGGGCTGTCATCTGC
The DNA here is from genome assembly GCA_963782595.1 of Vicinamibacterales bacterium. Classification (GTDB taxonomy): domain Bacteria; phylum Acidobacteriota; class Vicinamibacteria; order Vicinamibacterales; family JAMQPK01; genus JAMQPK01. Next base: position 1,357,298 of record CAWAKJ010000002.1, read on the forward strand.
TCGTCGCACCCTGACGCCGTCGAAGCCTAACGGAACACGCAACCGCCGTGGTGTTTCAGGCGCCGTACCGTCGACACATTGCGGGATGTGCGAGACGCGGACGAGCATTGCCTTTCGGGCCGCCTGAAACCGTGGATGTTCTAGGCGACGCAGTTTCCCTGGGCAAACCCAGTAGGCCACACCCTTGTGGCTGACCGGTCGACACGATCAAACGGATCCAAAGAAGACGATCGGTACGATATTTGCCGATCTCTGTGCCGTGGGGTTTTGTGGTCACTGTTGTTTTCACCGCTTACCCGAACATGATGTAGTAGCCACGAATACGACACGGAGAGAGAAATCTGGTCGAATACTTGCAATCGATTGGACATGCACGAACTCGAGACAGTTGCGAAACAACTCGTTCGCCCCGGAAAAGGCATCTTGGCTGCAGACGAGAGCCTCCCGACGATTGCCCGACGCTTCCAATCTCTCAATATCCAGTCGACAGACGAAACCCGTTTCGCGTATCGGGATATGCTCCTCACCAGCCCAGGGATCGAAGAATACGTCAGCGGCGTCATCCTATTCGATGAGACGTTGAGGCAGAAGAGATGTGACGGCACGTCGTTCATACAAATGTTGGAGCGACGAGAGATCATTCCTGGCGTGAAGGTGGATAAAGGCGTCGTGCCCCTTTCCGGTTCACCAGCGGAAACGATTACCGAAGGTCTGGATGCACTTCGCGACAGGCTGCGCGAGTATCGTGCCCTCGGGGCGCGTTTCACGAAGTGGCGCGCCGTCATTCGAATCGGTGAGCATACCCCCACACTGAATGGCATCGTCACCAATGCTCATTCGCTGGCTCGTTTCGCCGCCTTATCCCAGGAATGTGACTTGATGCCCATCGTGGAGCCTGAGGTCCTGATGGACGGGAATCACAGTCTTACGAAGTGCTTCGAGGTCACCGAACGAACGCTGCACGCAGTCTTTGAGGCCCTTTTTCTACACCAGGTGGTCTCCGAGCGCATGCTCCTCAAACCGAATATGGTTGTTGCGGGGACAGGACATCAGCCTCAGGCACCGGTAGCGGATGTCGCGTCGGCTACGGTCCGTTGCCTAAGGCGCGTCGTCCCTCCGGCTGTGCCGGGCATCGTCTTTCTGTCGGGCGGGCAGAGCGAATCTCAGGCAACCGCGCATCTCAACGCCATGGGTCAGATGTCCGGCCATCCCTGGGTGCTCTCGTTCTCGTATGGGCGCGCGCTTCAATCGGCTGCCATGAAGACATGGGGAGGCAGAAGCGTAAATGTTCCCGCCGCTCAGGCGGCCTTCGTCCATCGTGCGCGCCTCAATAGTGCGGCTCAACAGGGACTCTACACCCCGTCGATGGAGCAAGCTTCACTCTGAGACGAAGGCTTTCATTGTGAAAGACCGCAGACCCTAAACTGCCCGAAAGCACTCCTTTGCCGAGCAACTGGTAGAACTCTGTGGCCTGCCACGACTGGCGAGCTGTTTGCTCATACATCTCCTATGGAGAGCGCTGTGAACAATTTCTCTCGTATTCAGTGCGCGGTCGATTTCTCCGATGCCAGTCTGGCGGCGTTTGAGTATGGCGTCGCGCTCGCGAAGGCCCAGAGCGCTGAGCTGAGCCTTGTGTTTGCCGTTCCCCGGAGCGTCCGATTCAATTGGCGTGCGCGTGAACGGATGGATCTTCTGACAGAGTTCCGCCGGTTCGCCCGTGCCGAGGGCGTATCTATCCGCGTGAGCGTCCAGCAAGGTGACCCTGCGAGAGTGATTCTGCTCCATGCCAGTGCGAGGAAGCCCGATGCCCTGGTCATCGGCACGCACGGCCGAGTGGGGATCGAACGCCTCCGACTCTGGTCAGTCGCCGCGCGGGTCGTGCAGGCCGCCCTTTGCCCGACCTTTGTGGTGCGCTCATTTCCGTCACGTCAAATGACGGAGCGCTTCGGCAGGTTCGACCGGATTCTCTGCGCGACTGACTTCTCGGCCGCGTCTGGCGCAGCGTTGCACCAGGCAATCGATTTGTTGAGGCGAGGAAAAAGACTCACGCTGCTGCACGTCCTTCGCCGTCACCCGATCCTGCGTCCGCGCCGACACTGGGATTTCGTGCACACTGATGCGTGGCCGCGAGTTCATCAGATGGTGCCACCGTTGCCCTCCGAAGTGCGTGCGAAGGTACGCCCTCGGCTTTCAGAAGGCCCGGTCGCGAAGGAAATACTCCGCGTGGCGGCGGCAACGCATGCAGACCTCATCGTCGTGGGTGTTCCAGCCCGGCGTGCGGTCTTCAAATGGTTTGGATCGACCGCTGCGAAGATCCTCCGCAACTCCAAGGTTCCTGTTCTTGCGGTTCCTGAGCTCGCTGGCGTGCGAACGAGTGTGGCAGTGCACCATCGAGTCGCCTGAACAATCCCTGTTGTGCGTCGCCTCGCTTCTTCACGGGGTTCCTCATGAAGGTTGGCATCGTCGGTGCGGGCGCAGTCGGGACGGCGTGCATGTTCGCGCTGGCGCTGCGGGGATCCGCGCGCGAGATCGTCCTTGTGAACCGCAACTACGACCGCGCGCGAGGCGCCGTCGCCGATCTGCAATACGGAGCGGTCCTCGCGCCGGCCGTGTCTCTCCGGCCGGGACACTACGACGATCTGCGCGGCGCCGCGATCGTCATGGTGACGGCCGGCGCCAACGAAAAGAAGGGTGGCGCCACCGACCGCGACGACCCGGCCGGCAGGCTAAGGCTGCTCGCCACCAATGCCGCGGTCTACAGAGACATCGTTCCCCGTATCGTCGCAGCCGCGCCGGACGCGCTCCTGGTCGTCATCACCGATCCGCCCGATCCGCTCGCCGACGTCGCACGACGCCTCGCCGGGCACGACCGCGTGCTGAGCAGCGGCACCTTCCTGGATTCTCTTCGCTTTCGATTTCATCTCGGACAGAAGCTGGGTCTCGATCCGAAGTCCGTGGAGGCTCAGGTCATCGGTGAGCACGGCACCTCCCAGGTGTATCTCTGGTCGACGGCTCGTGTCGCCGGGACCGCGATCGCCCAGGATGACCCTCTCCGAAGCGAGGTCGAAAATGACGTGCGCTACGCGAACATCAGCATCATCGAGGGCACCGGCGCGAGCCAGCTTGGCATCGGGGTCGTGGCTGCGCGCATCGCCGAGATGATCGGGCGGAACGAAGGCGCCGTGGTGCCCATCGGATCCTATCAGGAGCGTTTCGGTGTGACGTTGTCATTGCCGTCCCGTTTGGGTCGCGAAGGCGTCACCAGAGTGCTCATGCCGACGCTGGCCGAGGATGAAGTGCGCGGACTCGAGGAGAGCGCTGCGACACTACGCCGCGCATTGCAGTCGATCGGGTCGCGATAGCGACCGAGGACGCCTTCACGCAGTCCTGACGTCGATCGCGTGGTGGCACTGTCAGAACGGGACACGGCGCTTGGTGCAACACGCTCTCGGTCATCGAGCCAAGCAGCAGCCTCCTGAACCCTCGACGGCCATGAGTTCCCATCACGATGAGATCCGCTTTCTTCGAGATCGCCTGTTCGACGATCACGGTCTGCGGATCACCGGCCTCCGCGGCGGCAGTGGCTCGAGGCGCTTCGGCGGCGAGATCGAGGGCGCGGCTCATCTCTTCGAGCACCTGTTCACGCGGCATCGGCGTGACGACTTGTACCGGATCGCCGAGACTGCCGCGAGCCTGCACCGGATCGAACGTCGGCACGACGTGCAGCACGGTCAGGTGTGCGTCGTACCATCGCGCGAGGGCAGCGGCATGAGCGAACGCGCGAACCGAGGAATCGCTGAAATCAACCGGGCAGATTATCTCTTTGAATTCGATCACGATACGCTCCGCTCTTGAAGCACGGCCCTCGCCTCGTCCATCCGTCAGCGCGCCACCAGTACCGTGACCGGGCTCCGATTGAGGGCGCCTTCAGCGACACTGCCGAGGAGCAAGTGACGGACGCCGCTGGTGCCCCTTGCGCCGACGACGAGCAGTTGGGCACGGGCAGCAGCGACGGCTGAGAGGAGGTCGCGCAGCGGTTCACCGTGAAGAAGCCGGGTGCGAGTCCGCCATCCGCCGCGTTCGAGCTCCGCGGCTGCGCGATGGAGCGCCTTCCTGGCTGTCTGAGTACGAGTGGCATTCAGCCGTCTCACTTCGCGCGCAATCGTGGCAGCACCCGGGACGCGCCGCGAGGGCAATGCCATCAGCTCAACGGTACTGACAAGCGTCACGTGCCCGTCGCGTGGCGGCGCCAGCCGGCCGACAAACGCCAGGGCGATCCTGGCACCAGGCGATCCGTCGAGGCCGACAACAATCTGCCGTACACGCTCCGGCCGCTGGACGACGAGCACGGCGCATGTGGTGCCACGGACGACCCCTCGAGACACACTGCCCATCAGCAGTCGACGCACTGCGCCGTGACCGCGCCAGCCGAGCACGATCACATCGGCCCGAAAGGATTCCGCTTCCGCGAGGATGCCCTCCACCGGTGTCTTGTCGACGATTTCGATCTGGCCCTCTGGCCAGCGGGTCGAGAGCGCGAGCTGCGCGCCGGCGGCCGCCTGCTCGGCCTCGCGATCGAACGTGGCCGACAGAATCGACCGCCTGTACTCCGATCGGGTTCTCCGAGCGATGATGGCCCGGACGCGCGTTCGCCCGGGCCAGGGAAACTGCACGGCAGTCGAGATGCCCGCCTGCGCGTGACGGGAGCCGTCGGTCGCCACCAATACTCGAAGCTCTCTTGTCTGGGCCATGCGCGCTCTCCGATACTCCACTATAACTGCTCTGAGAACGCAGCCTCCACTGGCGGAAGTCGGCTTCGTACGGTGCAGATCCCGACACGCATGCGCGTCGCATCAAAAGTATCCTGAATGGTGTCTGCGGACGGATTGTTAGAACATGACGTCGAAGCGACTCTTGGCACGCACGGCCCCGTGGACTCCAGCCGTGCTGATCCTCTGTTTTGCGTTCATCGGCTTTCTTCATGTCACCCGCGGAACAGCCGTCCGCCACGTTCAAGGCGTCGGAGCGGACGGAGTCCCCATCGCGGTCACCGAGCCGCAATTTGCACTCAGTGTGACGCTGCTGACCGGCGCGCGGATCGCGCCAGGGAATCGCGTCTTAGCAGTTGGCAGCCGGCGTTCTGGCGGCGCGAGGGATTCTGCTGCCGCCTGCGTTTGCCGCGGTCTTGATGTCGGCGAGCACCGTCATCGTGGCCATCAACGCCCAACTGCTGCGGCGCGCCAAGCTGTAGAGCGCGCCACTCTCGGATCCTGATTCAACTACTGTTTTGCCACGGAGAGAATCGCGACCCATGCGGGGCCGCTGTCGGTCTGCTGCGTGACCGTATTCTTCATTCCACCCGCCACGGCGACATACTGCACGCCGCCGATCTCATAGGTGACGATACCGCCGCCGATCGGATCACCGAGATGCTTTTTGAGGAGCACCTTACCGTTCTTGGCGTCGAAGGCGATGAAATTGCCCTTGGTGTCGCCTGTGAGGACCAAGCCGCCCGCTGTCGGTGTCACCGACGCGACCATCGAGGTGTCCGCGTCGTAGTTCCACAGTACCTTCCCGGAATCGGCATCGACCGCCGTCACATGGCCGAGGCGCTGGGAGATGGGATCCTGATCTCCGAACGCGTTGGACGATCCGAGGAATGGAGTACCGGGTTTGAGCGTCAGACTCTCTGGCCCGCCGAGTTTGATCGTGGTCGCCCAATCGATCGTGGGGACGTAGATCGCGTTGACCTGTGGTGAGTACGTGGGCCCGTACCAGTTGGCCCCACCCTGGGCACCTGGGAGGAAGCGGGTGCCTTCTTTGGTGAGCGGGGCATCGACGTTCTCGATTCTCGTGACGGGGACCGAGAAGCGCACATTTTTGAGATCACGATCAAGACCGTACAGATATCCATTCTTCCCGGCAACCGCGACCATCTTCCTGCCGGCCTGCGACGTGAACAGGATGGGGCTCGCTGCAAGGTCCCAGTCGTGAAAGTCATTCTTGACCAGCTGTTGGTAGCCGCGGAGCGCCCCCGTTCGCGCGTCGAGCATCACAACGCTGGACGTATAGAGATTGTCGCCGGGGCGATACGACGCCACGAAGTCTGGTCCAGGATTGCCGGTCGGTGAGTAGAGCATCGCCGTGTCCGTATCCAGCGCAAACGACGAGTACACGCCGCCGCCCACCTTGGGTTTGTCCTTTGGCCATGTCTCCGAACCCGGTCCGGTTGATGGTACGACGTCAAAATTCCAGAGCTGCTTGCCATTCTGCGTGTCGAAGGCCCGGATGTGGCCAATCGCGCCGATGTCGCTGCCGGAGTTGGCCATATAGATGCGACCCTCCCACACAACAGGCGCGGCCGTGTAGTACTCGCCGATCGTCGCGTCCGAACCGACCACGTCCCAGATCACCTTGCCGGTTTTGGCGTCAAGCGCGAGCAGGTGTCCGTCAGGCGTGCCGCGGAACAGCCGGCCATCCGCGTATCCCACTCCGCGCACCGGGGTCCCAATGCCGAAGCTCTTCGGCTCGAAGTGATGCACCCATCGCTGCTCGCCCGTACGGGCATCGAGCGCGTACGTGTTGGCAGCCGTCGTGACGTACATCGTGCCATCGATCAGCACGGGGCCAGACTGGAAGGCTGTGGTCTCGGGAAGCGTGAACCGCGCGACCTCGGCCAAGGAGGCCACGTTGCCCGTGTTGATCTGACTGAGAGTGGAGTAGCGAGTGGCGTCATAGCCGCCGTTGTACGAGGGCCACGCGGAGCCCGAATGCATACCTCCCGGCTGGATGGCGGTGGATGGAGCCGGGCTCGAGGCGGTCGCAACCTGAGTCGCGTTCTCCGAGGAACAGGCGCCGCAGGCCAGGATCAACCCGCACGGAAGGAATCCGAACCGTCGAAGAAACGAAGCGACCACCGTATGCATGGTGTCCTCCAGACGGCACCACGTCTGCCGCGACGATCGTCGTCGCGCCAGCGATGCGCCAACGCACGGTGCCGTTCTCTGGCATCATACGGCGCACAACTGCAACGGTCGGTCAGCCGTCGCACACGGCGGCAGCCCCTGCGCGAAATCTATGGCTTACGGATGACCGGCTGCTTTCATCATGTGTCCTCCTCCGACAGAAACGCGGGCTTCGGCGTCACGACTGCTTCGCTTACCGCGGCTCTGTCCCAAAGGATTGCGACGCCTGCGCAGGCCGCGGCGATGGAGGCGATAAAAATGCCGATCTTCGCCGCCGCAAAATCCGTCGGCGATGGAAACGCCTCGTTTGCAATGAACAGCGACATCGTGAACCCGATGCCGGCCAGTGCGCCGGCCCCGGACAGTTGACGCCAGCTGTACGCGTCGGGCTTTGCGGCGACCCCCAGACGCACGGCGAGCCTGGAGAAGAGTGTCATGCCAAGCGGTTTACCAACGACCAACCCGAGCACGATCGCCAGCATCAGTCGGCCATGGCCGGAAAACACTTCCGTTGACCAGACGACGCCAGCATTGGCGAATGCGAAGAGCGGCAGCACCGCGAAACTCGACCACGGTTCTATCGAGCGCAGCAGCTTGTCGGCGGGCGACTCGAGCCGATCGTGAATGGTATCAAGCGTGCGCAGCGCCGGCGTGGACAGTCCGTGGTGCATCACAGCGCCTCCCGCATATCGCGTCTCCGTGTCGATCACGAGCTGTGCCTGGGTCATGAGTGCTTTGACGTTTGCCGGAGGTCGTGTCGGCGTGAGAACCGCCAGAATCACACCTGCCAATGTGGCATGGAGTCCGGCGTCGTGCAGACACACCCACAGGAGCATTCCGACGACTGCATAGGGTAGAGGACTATAGATGCCCGACCGGTTGAGTGCCACGAGTACGCCCGTCACGACGGCCGACGCCGTCAGATAGCCCATGTCGATGGCGCCTGAGTAGAACAACGCGACGACCACAATGGCGACGAGGTCGTCCACGATGACCGCAGCGGTCAGGAAGACTCGCAGATCGATCGACACGCGATCGCCGAGCAACACGAGGAGCGCGACCGCAAACGCCGTGTCGGTCGCGATGACCATCCCCCAACCGGCCGAGAGCGGGCCACCACCGATGACGGCGAGAAAGATGAGAGCGGGTATCGTCATGCCGCCGAATGCCGCCGCAATGGGCAGTGCGGCGGCACGGCGGGTTGCCAGCCGTCCCACAGAGAACTCTCGCTTGATCTCGAGCCCGACGACGAGAAAAAAGATCGCCAGCAGTCCGTCGTTGATCCACTGAATGAACGGCAACGTGAAGGCGCGGCTGCCGAGGTGAATGCCGAACGGCCTCGTCCAGAAGGATTCGAATGACGCTCCGAGCGCTGAGTTCGTGAGCACGATCGCCAGCAGCGACATCACGACGAGGAGCACTCCCGTCGATGGCGCCCACCGCGCGAAGTCCAGGGACGCGGCGTGCAGCCGGTGTCCGAGGGATCCGAGCATGGCCTCGGCCAGAGCGCCTTCGTCCCACGCCCCTTCGTATCGCCGGCTATTGATGAAGAACGTCGGCGTCACTCTCGCCCCGCTGCGGGTTCCGCTCGCCTCGTCCTCGGCGACACGTGCGACGGCGGCTTGCCAGTCAGCCTCATGGGCCTGATCGCGCGGAGGCAGATCGAATTCCGCCGCGATGTGGTCGAAGTCCGTATCGCTGAAGGCCGGCGCGTGTTGCATCAATGCATCGTGCACCGGCCAGAAGCGATCCGTTGTTCGACTTGCGAACGCCGCGAACTGAGCAGCACGGACGGCGTCGTCGCGGGGAGCGGTGATCGGCAGGTGACGGAACACGTAACGCATCTCGCCGCCAAACCGATCTCTCAGGGCGGCAATCACGCGGTGGGCGGCATGGCAGTGCGTGCAGGTGTAGCTGCCATACTCGACCAACGTCATTCGTGCGCTGGGATTGCCGAGGATGTGGTCGTACTGGACGTCTACCGGTCGGTCCAGCCGGTGTGCGCGCTGCTCGGACATGCTGCCTCGATCTTAAGGTCGGAGCCGCACGCGCGCGGTCACCGCGGAACAATCACGGTCGCGACGGTTCGCGCACAGCCGGCGCGTTTTCGACGTGCGTCGCATCCATTGCGGCGTCCTGCACGTGCGCTTCGACCATCCAGAGAGACTTGTCCACACCGCGCGAGATCTCGGTGAACAGGTCGGCGGTGTCGGCGTCGTTCAACGCGGTGACATCGTCGATGGCTTTGCGCACCCCCCGGCCAAACGTCGCGAGCGCATCCCGCATCGCGTGAACATGTGCCCGCCAGTCACCGATTTCGAGCGGATACTCGCGCAGCTGTGTCCGTCCTGAAACCGCCTGGAGTGTTCCGCGCGCCACACCGCCGAGCGCGATCGCCCGCTCAGCGATCAGGTCGGAGTACTCGCCTGCCTGTGCGGCTACGCGATCGAACAGCTCGTGCAGCCCGATGAAGTTTGGTCCTTTGACGTTCCAGTGCGCCTGTTTCGCCTGTAGTTGGAGATCGATCGCATCGGCGAGATGCTCGTTGAGCACGTCGATAGCCGATCGGCGCGTAGTCGGCGGCAGGTCATTACTCGTCTCGTACATATGTGCTCCTCCTTCGGGCTCGAGCGTCACGGCGTCGAATGCCTAGGATGTGCCGCACGACCAAGCATGTCAATGGCGTAACTGCCACACTCTGTTCTCACGCGTACCGCGTGACTCGAGCGAGAGCGGGAAAGGAAGGTGAGACCATGGATCGTGCACTGCACGTCAATCCGCCGAGAGGAGTCACATGACTGACGTCGAACGCTACGACATTCTCGTGCTTGGAAGCGGGGAATCGGGGAAGTATCTGGCGTGGACGATGGCGGGGGCCGGTCACAGCACAGCTGTGATCGAATGGAAGCTCATCGGCGGCTCCTGCCCGAACGTGGCGTGTCTGCCGAGCAAGAACATCATTCACAGCGCAAAGGTGAAGTGGTTGGCGTCGCGCGCGTCAGTATTCGGATTGGACACTGGCGTCATCAGAACGGACATGAAGGCGGTCCAGGATCGCAAACGCCGGATGGTCGCAGATCTAATCAAGGTGCATGCCGATCGATACCGGGCCTCCGGCGTGGAACTGATCATGGGCAAGGCGCGTTTTGTCGGCCCAAGAACGGTCGCCGTTCACCGTGAGGACGATGGGGCAAGGACGGTGGCCGGAGAGCGCGTGTTTCTCAACGTGGGCGCTCGTGCGACCATACCCGACGTACCTGGGTTGTGTGATGCGGCGCCCATGACACATATCGAGGCTCTCGAGCTCGAACGGGTGCCTGAGCATCTCATCGTGCTCGGTGGCGGCTATGTCGGCCTCGAGCTGGCACAGGCGATGCGACGGTTTGGCTCCGCGGTCACGGTCGTCGAGAGGGGACCGCAGCTCGCCGGCCGCGAGGATCCCGACGTCGGGGCGGCACTTCTGGAGCTGTTTCGCGACGAAGGGATTGAAGTGTTGCTGAACGCGGACGTCCGCCACGTTGAAGGACGCTCGGGGCACGGAATCCGAGTTCGGGCCGTGAGCGCCACGGGCGACCAGATCGTCGAAGGCTCGGATCTTCTCGTTGCTGCGGGCCGGACGCCGAACACTCACAACCTGGGAGCCGAGCTGGCCGGCGTCGAACTGGACTCGCGCGGCTACATCAAAGTCAACGAGCGCCTCGAAACGACCGCGCCAGGCGTGTGGGCGATGGGGGACTGTGCCGGCAGTCCACAGTTCACGCACGTGGCGTTCGACGACTTCAGAATTGTGCGAGACAACCTGAATGGCGGCAGCCGGACGACACGCAACAGGCTGATACCGTTCTGCATGTTCACCGATCCGGAATTGGCACGAGTCGGAGTGAACGAAGCGGAGGCGAAGGCGCGTCACATTAGGTACCGCACGGCCCGAATGCCAATGGCTGCGGTACTGCGTACACGAACCCTCTCCGAGCCGCGGGGTTTCATGAAGATGCTCATCGATGAAGGGAGCGATCGCATCCTCGGGTTCACGGTATTCGGCGTGGAAGCGAGCGAACTCATGGCGGTCGTCCAGACCGCGATGCTCGGCGATGTTCCATACACAACCCTGCGAGATGCCCTGTTCACGCACCCAACCGCCGCGGAGGGTCTCACGCTGCTCCTGGCGAATGTGACGAGCGGCGGAAAGGAGTAGTGGGATGACGAATCATGAAAACCCTTCCCTTGAAGGACACGTGACCGTTCGTGGCTTGGCGTCATCGTTCGCTCAAACGATTGAAATGGGCTCACATCGCCTGATCGCTGACGAGCCTTCAGCCGTGGGCGGCACCGACGCAGGGCCCACGCCGTATGATCTGCTCCTGGCCGCGCTGGGATCGTGTGCCTCGATGACGGTCGCGATGTACGCGCGACGCAAAGGTGTGCCGCTGCGGGAGGTCACGGTGCGGCTTCGCCACGCGAGGGTCCACGCGGTGGACTGTGCGGAATGCGAAACGAAGGAAGGCCATATCGATCGTATCGACTGGTGGTTTCAATTCACGGGAGAGCTGAGCGGGGAGCAGCGAACGAGGCTGCTCCAGATTGCGCAACGATGTCCGGTCCATCGGACGCTCGTCTCGGTGGTCGACATTCGGCCGCCGCAAATCTCAGACCCCTCTTTTCGTGAGGAGCAGAATCCATGATGAAGAGAATCCTATGCCCTGTCGATCGCTCGCCCAGTTCTCTTCAGGCGTTCGACTATGGAATTGCTCTCGCACGATGGCAGGGCGCCCGACTGCACTTGATGGAAGTCATCGAGGCGCCGAATCACGACGGTGTGCCGATCGAAACCCTGACAGACCTCGAGGACGATCTGAAACAGGTATTGGTGTCCAGGCGGGTTTCGGACGTGAAGGTCACGATCTCCCTGCGGCAAGGCAACGTCGTCCAGGAAATCCTTGCCCAGGCGAAAGCGAGTCGTTCGGACCTCGTCGTGATCGGCAGTCACGGCCGCGGAGGCATTCAGCGCCTCGTGCTGGGTTCGATCGCCGAGAAGGTGCTTCGTTTGTCGACCTGCGCGGTCCTTACGGTTCGTCGTGGCGTGAATCAGCGCCGCCGCAGGGGCAAAGGCCGGTCACCGTTCGAGACGATTCTGTGTCCAACCGACTTCTCCGCTGCTGCGAATCACGCCGTGACGTATGGCAAGCGATTGGCGATGGAGGCAAACGCCAAGTTGATTCTGATGACCGCCGTCGAGTGGCCGTTCGGCGACGGCGTCACGCCGAGACCAATGGCAGAGCTGCGGGAGAGCCTCGAAGCGAACGCGCGCGAGGCGCTGGGCCGTCTACTGCCGCGTCCGGGTTCGGACAGACGACGCGCCGAGACGGTCGTCACCAGCGGCAAAGCCAGCGCCGCGATCGTCAAGCTCGCCCGCCTGCGATCGGTCGATCTTATTGTGATGGGTGTTTCCGGGCGGAGCGCAGCGGATGTCGCCCTGCTCGGATCGACAACGCACCATGTCATTCGCGAAGGGTCATGGCCGGTGCTGACGGTGCCGGTCACGCGATGACGGTTATTGCTGGTCCTTGGTGCGGTCCAGGTAATCTTCGGAAGAAGCGGGATCGCGCTCCCATCGGTCCTTGTCCCGGCGTTCTTGCTTCTCTCCAGTCTTCAACTCTTCAGCGTCACCATAGGTCACGCCCGTCGCCTCGCCTATCTCATCCAACACGTTCTGGCCGGGAGTGGCCGTGCTGCCTCCGACGGTCTCATCTCCTCCTGATTCAGCATCTTCCCAGCGCGCATCGATGTCACCGCCCGACAGCGTCGGATCCGTGCCCGGATTGTTCTGGAGCCGATCGGCGAGTTGCTGACTGCCGGCCTCGATGTCGACAACTGGCGGCTCGATGTCGTCGTCGATCCCGTTCTGGTTGAGATCCTGTCGGTCGTTGCTGTTCATCCCCGCACTCCTTTCAAGATACGAGTGCAACGGCCGTGCCGGCAGAGTTGGAGCAAGGATCTTGCAGAGGACTCGTTGCTACTAGGAGACTTCATGCCTGCGGACAGGGAACAAATCTTCGATGCCTTCCGGCGGTGGGGATATCTTCAAGCGCAGCTCGACCCGCTCGGGTGGCTGCGGCCGGAGCGCCATCCAGAATTGAATCAGTCTGGCGAGGCCGCCGATGCTGCACGTCGCGCCTATTGCGGCGGAATCGGCGCCGATTTCATGCACATCGCCGACATCGACCGGCGCCGATGGATTCAGGGGCGCATGGAGACTCCGGCGCCGGCACCGGACCGCGTGCGCGTTCTCGATCGGCTCTTGAGAGCGGAGCTGCTCGAGGAGGTGTTGCACGGGCGTTATCCAGGCACGAAACGCTATTCCCTCGAGGGCGCCACCGCGCTGATTCCGCTTCTGGACGAGATTCTCGAAGCGGCCAGTGAGCGCGGCGGACAGGAACTGATGCTCGGGATGACCCATCGGGGGCGCCTGAACGTGATGGTGCACATCGCAGGGAAATCGCCGGCCGACATCTTCGCAGGGTTCGAAGATGTCGATCCGCGAAGCACGCTTGGCGGCGGCGACGTGAAGTATCACATTGGCGCGGCGGGTGAGTATCGCCTGCGGGACGGCCGCACGATGCAGGTCCAGCTCGTGTCCAATCCCAGCCATCTCGAGGCGGTGGATCCGGTCACCGTCGGCCGTGCGCGTGCGCGACAAGATCGCTTGGGTGTCGGCGGTCGCGCGCGTGTGGTGCCGCTCCTCATCCATGGCGACGCAGCGTTCGCAGGCCAGGGAGTCTGGGCCGAGACGTTGAACTTCGCCGATCTCGACGGATTTTCCGTTGGTGGGTCTGTTCATGTCATCGTCAACAATCTGATCGGGTTCACGACCCCTCCCAGACAGCTGCACTCGGCTCGATTTGCGGCGGATATCGCAAAGCGCCAGCCTGTCCCGATTCTCCATGTCAATGCCGAAGACATTGACGCCGTCATTCGCGTCGGACGCATGGCCGCTGAGTACCGGTACACGTTCGCGAGCGATGTGGTTGTCGATCTCATCGGCTACAGGCGTCATGGCCATAGCGAAGTGGACGATCCGACTATCAGCCAGCCGAAGCTCTACGGTCTTATCAAGCAACACCCGCCGCTCTCGCAAATCGTGGCCGAACGCATCGGCGTCGACATCACCGCCAGCCGGCGCGACATCCGAGCCGGGTTTCAGGTCGCACAAGACGAAGCGGCGAAGGCAAGCGAGCGGCCGTCGCTGTCGCTCCCGCCGAGTTACTGGCAGGCGTATGCCGGCGGATGCTACAACCCTGCCCTCGAAGTGGACACCGGCATCTCTGCGGACGAGATTCGAGAGCTGGCGGGCACACTCACGAGCTACCCAGCGGAGTTTCGTATACACCCGAAGGTGAAGAAGCTTCTCGAGCAGCGAGCGGAAATGGGAAGGGGAGCGCGCCACATCGACTTCGGCATGGCGGAGACGCTCGCGTTCGGCAGCCTCGTGAAGACCGGGACGCCTGTTCGTCTGAGCGGACAGGACAGCCGGCGGGGCACGTTCAACCAGCGTCACGCCGTGCTTGTGGACGCGGAATCCGAGGCGGAGTACGTCCTGCTCGCGCATGTCGGTCCCAATCAGGGACGCTGCGAGATTTACAACTCGACGCTGTCGGAGGTCGGAGTGCTGGGTTTCGAATATGGCTACAGCCGCGACTATCCCGAGGCGCTGGTGCTGTGGGAAGCGCAGTTTGGCGACTTCGCGAACGGCGCTCAGGTGATCATCGATCAGTTCATCAGCGCTGGTGAAGACAAGTGGGGCCGGCTTTCCGGCGTCGTGCTGTTGCTGCCACATGGCTACGAAGGCCAGGGACCGGAGCACTCCAGCGCGCGCATCGAGCGGTTCCTGCAGCTTGCGGCCGAGGACAACATGCAGATCTGCCAGCCCTCCACGGCCGCGCAGTATTTTCACGTTCTCCGGCGTCAGGTGCTGCGCGCGTGGCGTACACCCCTCATCGTCTTCACCCCGAAGAGCATGTTGCGACACCCGGATGCGTCGTCGACGGTGGAGGAGTTGGGTCGTCCGCGCTTTCTCCCGGTGCTTCCGGAGCGTGAGGTTGAAAACCCTCAGCGCGTGCTCGTATGCACCGGCAAGATCGGCCACGAGCTCCGCCAGGAACGCAGCAAACGTAAAGACGCTTCGACCGCGGTCGTCGTCCTCGAGCAGCTCTACCCGTTCCCGGGCGCCGAGATCCGTGACGAGCTGTTACGACATGCCACGGCGGCAGAGGTTGTATGGGTGCAGGAAGAGCCGGCGAACATGGGAGCGCTCACGTATGTGCTGCCGCGGTTGAAGCGAGCCATCGCACATGGCCGCGTGCGATCTATCAAGCGTTCTGCGTCCGCGAGCCCGGCAACCGGATCGGCCAAGGCTCACGAGCTGGAACAGAAGACGCTCATCGCCATGGCGTTTGCCACGCGCTGACGGCGCCGCATTCAGGTGGCTGGCTGCAAGGAGCGCAAGTCAACGCCTTCATCTCGCAGTTGATCGAGATCCACGGTGCGTCGCGACTTGATGAGTGGCATGACGCGGCGCACGTCCTTCCCGCGGTTGAGACCGACAGCGGCATCGATTCGGCCGTCATTCACATAGCACGCCAGAAAGCTGCCCGAATCCAGGCGGCCACGGACGACGAGCTGCTCCCACTTTGTGTGGAATCCGGCGTATTGCAGGTTCGCGTCGTACTGGTCCGACCAGAACCAGTGGATCTCGTCGTACGGCACATGCTTGCCGAGCATGTTGCGCGCGGCCGCGGCGCCCTGCTTGATGGCGTTCTGCCAATGTTCGACCCGGATGTGGCGGTCGAAGATCGGATGATGGTGATTCGCCACGTCACCAGCGGCGTAAATGCCGCTAACGTTTGTCTCGCAATACTCGTCGACGACCACGCCGTTATCCATGTGGATGCCGCTATCCTCGAGCATCTCCACGGCCGGTTCGACGCCGATGCCGGCTACGACGAAGTCGCAGTCAAGACGCAGGCCGGCTTTTGTGACGACGGAGGCGACGCGCGTGGTTCCCTCGAAGGCCGCGACCGTGTCTTCGAACACGATCCGCACGCCGTGTGCGCGATGGAGATCGGCGATAGTCTGGCCGACGTCTTCACCCAGCACGCGGAAGAGCGGCGTCTTCGCCGGCTCGATGGCGGTCACCTGCAGGTCCTTTTGTCGAAGCGATGCCGCGACCTCCGACCCGATGAACCCCATGCCCACGACGACGGCCCGGCGGCCGGCGACCATCTCCGACCGAATGCGATCGGCGTCCTGAACCGTGCGGAGACTGCAGATGCCTTCAAGATCGCCGCCGGGAATCGCAATGCGCCGATTGCGCGCGCCCGTGGCGATGAGCAGCGCGTCGAACGGCACGCGGCGATGATCCTCGAGCTCGACGACGCGCGCGGACGGATCGACTCGCATCGCGCGCGTGCCGAACATGGTCTCGATCCCGTGCTCCTGATAGTACGCGGGCGGCCGTACGAGCGACTTGTCGAACGGGGCATCCCCGCGAAGATAGGCCTTGGACAGCGGGGGGCGCTCGTACGGCGGCAAACCTTCGGCTCCAATCAGGATGACGGCGCCGTCAGCGCCTTCATCGCGCAGCGTAATGGCGGCCGTGGCGCCGGCCAGGCTCGCACCAATAATCACGTATGTGCGAGACATCACACTTCGATCTGCAGCACGTCGTCCTGGACCCTGGTTCGGTACACCTTGACTGGAAGCAACGCTGGAGGAGCGAGCACCTTGCCCGTTCGCACGTCAAACTCCGAGCCGTGACAGGTGCATGTGATCGTGGTGCCAGCCAGGTCGCCTTCTTCGGCCAGCGAGCACTGCTCGTGTGTGCACGTGTCGTCAAATGCGTAGTACTTGCCGCCGACGTTCGTGACGGCGATCCGAGTGCCGCGCACGTCGACGGCCGCGAGCCCGCCGACCGGTATCTCGCTCGTCTTTATTGCCGTCACAAATTCTGCTGCCATTTGCACACTCCATGCTCGATGTCGGTCGACAAGGTTTTCGATCGCAGAAGGCGCGCCGAAAGTTGGCGCCTGGTTGCAGCCTAACAGATCTTTCAGAATGAAAGGCTTTCGTCTCAAGTGAAGTGGTAACGTCGAGTACGCCTGGGCACTGATCAACAAGGCTAGATGTGCGGCACATGACATGCAACAAGAGAGAACAATAGTTACTGATTAGCGGGGAAACTGCCTCCGAACCTCGTAGCGGCCATCACACTGGAATTGCCGGAGCCATGACGATGCCCGAACCGTTGCACGATGATGACGCTCTGCTGGACAGGCTCCAGTGGGAGACATTCGAATACTTCCTGAAGGAGGTCAACCCGGCGAATGGTTTGATTGCCGACAAAACGCGGGACGGCTGGCCGTCGAGCATTGCTGCGACCGGCCTCGCATTGGCCGCCTACCCGATTGGCGTCGAGCGCGGATTCATGACACGCAAAGCCGCGGTAACGATCACGCTCACGACCTTACGGTTCCTGCGGGACAGCCCGCAGGGGACGGCGCCGGACGCGACAGGCTACAAAGGGTTTTACTATCACTTTCTCGATATGAAGACCGGGCGGCGAGCCTGGCGGTGCGAGATTTCGACGGTCGACTCGGCGTTCCTGCTCGCTGGTGCCTTGACCGCCGCCGCCTACTTCGACAACGACGTCCCGGAGGAAGAGCAAATCCGAACGCTGGCTGACGAGCTGTATCGCCGTGCCGATTGGCGATGGGCGCAACACGGCGGGGCGACGGTCACGCACGGCTACAAGCCGAAATCAGGATTTCTCGAATATCGGTGGGAGGGCTACGACGAGGCGCTGCTCCTCTACGTGCTCGGACTGGGATCGCCGACCTATCCGCTGCCCGACGAAAGTTATCAGGCCTGGTTGTCCACGTATGTCTGGAAAAAGATCTACGACCACGAGTTTGTCTACGCGGGTCCGCTGTTCATTCATCAGTTGTCGCACATTTGGATTGACTTTCGCGGCATCCAGGACGCGTACATGCGCGAGAAGGGACTCGACTACTTCGAGAACAGCCGCCGTGCGACGTACGTCCAGCGCGCGTATGCGATCGACAATCCACTCGAGTTCGCCTCCTACGATGAGGAGTGCTGGGGCATGACCGCGAGCGATGGACCCGGCCCCGCGACGCTAAAAGTTGACGGCGTCGAGCGCCGGTTCTTCGATTATATGGCGCGCGGCGCGCCGCATGGGCCCGACGACGGCACGATCGCGCCGTGGGCCGTGGTCGCCTCGTTGCCGTTTGCGCCGGAGATCGTGATGCCAGCGATCCGTTACTTCACCGATGAGGTCAAGCTCGAACAGGCCGATTCGTACGGCTTCAAGGCGAGTTTCAACCCGACCTACCCGGTCAAGTCTGGCAACGCATGGGGCTGGGTGTCGCCTTGGAACTATGGATTGAATCAGGGCCCGATCGTATTCATGATCGAAAACCAGCGCACTGGCTTGATCTGGCGCCTGATGCGGCGGTGTCCGTACATCGTCGAAGGATTGCGCCGGGCCGGATTTAGGGGCGGCTGGTTGTGACCGCAGATTCACGAAAGCTGCCGATTGAAGCTGGATTACGCGCGCTGGTAGCGGTCAGGCTCCGTGCGTTTCGGGCCGCCTGAACATCGTTGAGTAGGGCTCGCACCAGGACGCGCTTCGAGGCACTCCTGGCCGGCGCTGGTGCACTGAAAAAGGAAGAGATGACAGGCGACAACCTCGGCGCAAGCATCGACCCCAGACTCTCCTTCGCGCGCACATTGGCAGATCAGGCGTTTGCGCGAGCCGCAGGCGCGCCGTTGATCGTTGCCGCCGATCGCGCGGACGTGAGACCACGGGAATGATGGCCGGCATGCCAGACAGTGCGAATGTGCGTTTGGTCGTGGCGGACGTCGACGGAACGCTGCTGACGCCCGACAAAATCCTGACGCCGCGGGCACATGCCGTGGTTCGAAGGATTATCGAGGCGGGAATCGCTTTCACGATCACCAGTGGCCGGCCTCCACTGGGAATGAAGATGTTGATTGACACGCTTCCCCTTCGCGACCCCATCGCGGCATTCAACGGTGGGTTGATCGTGCGGCCGGACCTCTCGGTCATCCGCGAACACCTGGTCTCCGCCGAACCGGCGCAATCGGTCATCGAGACGTTGACAAAGCACAAACTCGATGTCTGGGTCTACGGCAAAAACGAATGGTATGTCACCTCGCGCCATGGGCCTCATGTGGATCGCGAAGAGTGGACGGTGGCGTTTCCGCCGACCGTCGTGCCCACCTATGACGGTGTACTGGATCGAGTCCTGAAGATCGTGGGTGTGGGCGACGACCATGACGCCATGGCGCAGTGTGTCACAGAGGTGCAGCACCGGTTGGGCCACCTCGTGTCTGCAGCCCTGTCCCAGCCGTATTACGTGGACGTGACGCATCCGAAGGCCAACAAGGGAGAGGTGGTCAGCGCTCTGTCGGCGCTGCTGGCCATTCCGACGGCACAGATCGCGACCATCGGGGACATGCCGAACGATGTACGCATGTTCCAGCGGAGCGGGGTGAGCATCGCCATGGGTAATGCCAGCGCGGAGGTACAGCGCGCGGCCACGTTCGTGACGCCGTCGAACAGGGAAGAGGGCTTCGCGCTGGCGATGGAGCGGTTTGTCCTTCGAACACCGATCGCCTGAGCGGAGACACGACATGCGAGTGAAGCCAGACGTGCGCGTATTTGCCGACCTGAACGAGTTGAGCCTGCGAGCGGCTGAGGTCGCGGCCAGAACGATCAACGACTCCGTGCAAAGCGTTCATCACTGGCATCAAGCGTCAGGATCGGGACTTAGGGCGCCCGACTTCGATAGCCCCTCGAGGAGTAGGTGGAAGTACACCATGCCGGAGAACGGCTGCCATCGTTCAACCACGCGTCCGACGCCAGCGTAGTCCAGAGGTCGCGAACGCCGAAGCCAGCGAGCCATTCGCTTCTGAGCGCCCACATCATCACCAGGGAACACGTTCAGGCGCCCGAGGCCTCTCAATAACACGTATTCGGCCGTCCAGCGTCCGACGCCGCGCAATTTGAGTAGGCGCTGCCGCACAACTGCTTCGTCCTGCGGCCGGAGCCATTCGAGATCGACTTCCCGCCGCGTGATCGCGCGGGCGAGGCCGAGCAATGCGCGAACCTTCTGGCCACTGAACCCGATGGCCTTGTATCTCTGCGGACGGAACCTCGCCACGTCCTGCGGCGTAGGGAACCCGTAGCAGCCGCCGCGCGGCGTCTCGACCCTCGCGCTGGTGATGGACGCCAGACGATTGAGCAGTTCGAGGCCCACCTCCAGTGACAATTGCTGACATGCGAACGCGTTGACCATGGCTTCGAACATCGTAGGAAACCGCGGCGGCTTCATACCCTGAAATCTGTCAGCAAGTGGTCGCAGCCGCGCATCACTCTCGGCCAAGCGATGCCAGTCGGTGAGGTCGATTCGAAGCCCCAGCAGCCGGTTGACGACCTGTCGTATGTGTCGCCTCCCGGGCAGCGTCCGAGGAAAGGGTGTTGCCGTCACAACCAGACGCGGCGCCGTCGGTGAACCCATCTGCCGTACGGCCAATTCAGTCTGTCGTTTTCCCACTACGATCACACGCCGATAGGTGGTCCCGTCCCAGCGGTCGATCAGATTGCGCGGCCGGCGCCGCAGCGCCCATACCGTGAGGTCAAGGCGGAACGGCGGAAGCGGCCGCAACGACAGTGAGCGTGAGACGTGGCGCCGACCCCCCGAAGGAGTCATCGTGCGGATCGCCGCCGCGCGCCCGGGCGACGCTTCCTCCGCAGGAACTCCTGCAATGCGACGGCATTGTTGTGTTCCGTGTCGTGCGAGCTGTAGACGAGCGTGACTGTGCCGCGACGAGCCGCCGAAAGGATCGGCTGCCACGCCTCTCGCCGCGAGCGAAGCTCGCGGAAGTAGCGGCGACGGAACTCTGTCCATTTCTCCGGGTCGTGACCGAACCACTTTCGCAGTTCGGTGCTCGGTCCGACCTCCTTCAACCATGCGTGGACCCGCAGCTTCGCTTTCGAGACCCCGCGGGGCCACAGCCGTTCCACCAGGAAGCGGGTGCCATCGGTGCGCGAGACCGGATCGTACGCGCGTTTCAGTGTGATCATCCATTGACTCGTCTTGCCGATCGGCGTTGACGTCCATTGTGCCTTTGTGCTGTGCGGGCGACCGACGGCCCAACACCGAGCTGGAACGTCCCAGGTACAGTTCTGAACGCGACCGCTAGTCGGTTCCATCCATTGATGGCCACAATGGCCAGGGTGAGGCCGACCAGCTCTTTCTCGGAGAAATGCTGCTGCGCAAGATCGTACACGTCGTCTGGCACGTGATCCATGGTGATGAGCGTGACCGCATCGGTCCAGGCCAGTGCAGCGCGTTCACGTTCGGAATAGTAGGATGGCGTCTCCCTCCAGAGACCCAGCGCATTCAGCCGCCGCTCAGTTTCACCGAGCGACCGGGCGACCTTCATGTGCATGTCGGCGCAGTACGCAGCGCCGTTGATGAGCGACGCGCGCAGTTTGACCAGTTCGACGATCCGTTGATCGAGTCGGGCCTGATGGACGTACCTTTTGAAACCGATCATCGCTGCTCCGACTTCCGGGGCTGTCTCCAGGTAGTTGATCCGTGGTTCCATAACTCTCTCCTTGCCTTGGTGGAAGGGATCCGCAGGTCATCTAGTGCGAGATCGATGCCGTGTCAGTCGTAGAAAGATTGATCACGACTGTGCCACCAGTTGTTCGAGCACATACGGTAGGATTCCACCCGCTGAGAAGTAGGCCGCTTCGATCGGCGTGTCGATTCGCATGACGAGCGGGACCGACTCGAGCCGGCCGTCCCGGCGCTCGATGTTCAGCGTCGCCGGCTGCCGCGCGCGCGGCGGCTCACCGAGCGAGAGATCGAAGAGCTCCGTGCCATCGAGGGCGAGCGATCGCGCGCTTATCCCATCTGGGAACTGACAAGGTAGAACGCCCATGCCGATGAGATTCGACCGATGGATGCGCTCGAATCCCCGTGCAATCACCGCGCGTACGCCAAGCAGCCGAGTGCCCTTCGCCGCCCAGTCTCGCGAGCTGCCTGCCCCGTAATCCTGACCGGCTATCACGATTAGAGGGACGCCTGCATTGCGGTACCGTTCGGCAGCGTCGTAGATCCCCATGCGTTCGCCGTCGGGCTGATATCGAGTCAGGCCGCCCTCGACGCCGGGCAGCATGAGGTTTCGAATGCGGACGTTTGCAAACGTTCCTCGGACCATGATTTCGTGGTTGCCTCGACGCGCGCCGTAGCTGTTGAAGTCCTGCACCGGGACGCCACGCTCTCGCAGGTAGTCGCCCGCCGGCGAGGTGGCCTTGATCGCGCCGGCCGGGCTGATGTGGTCGGTCGTGATGGAATCATCGAAGATGGCGAGGGCGCGTGCACCGGTGAGCTCTGCGGAAGTCGCCATCGCCATCGAGGCATCGAAGTACGGCGGCTGCTGGATATAGAGCGATGCCGCATCCCATTCGTAGAGTTGACCGGTTGCGGCGGGAATCTGATTCCATAGTGGGTTCTGGTTGGCGAAATCGGCATAGACGCGTTGGTACTCGATGGGATCGAACGCCCTCCCGACGAGCGCATCGATGTGCTGCGTCGATGGCCATATATCGCCCAGAAAGACCTCGCGTCCGTCGACGCTCGCGAGCGGTTCGCGCGTGAGATCGATGTCGATTCGTCCGGCGATGGCAAACGCTACGACCAGCGGCGGACTCATGAGGAAGTTCGCCTTCACGCTCTGGTGTATGCGTGCTTCGAAGTTGCGATTTCCGGATAGCACACTGGCGGCGATCAGGTCGTTTCTCGTGAGCGTGTCTTCGAGCTCGCGATCGAGCGGACCCGAATTGCCGATGCACGTCGTGCAGCCGAATCCGACGACGTTGAAGCCCAATCGGTCGAGGAAGGGCTGCAGCCCGGTCTTCGTGAGGTATTCGCTCACGACGCGCGAGCCTGGGGCGAGCGATGTCTTGACCCACGGCTTGACGCTGAGCCCCTGCTCGACCGCGTTCTTTGCAAGCAGGCCGGCGGCCAGCATCACGGCCGGATTGGACGTGTTGGTGCACGACGTGATGGCTGCGATCACCACGTCGCCGTGAGTCATCTCGACGGTCGACGCGAGCGGCGGCGTCGTGCTCGACTGGTCGAGCCGGTTCGGCGTCGGCCGGTTGTTCATCATCTCCGCTTCGGTGAGCGTGCTCGTGTTGTGTGCGCGCCCATCCGGAAGGGTGTCTCCCGATTGATCGCCGCCACCGGGCAGCGGCGCTTTTCCGTCGGCAAGTCGCACCGTCGCGCGGCGAGCGACATCACGCTTGCCGTACCCGTCCGGGCTCGACAGCAGCGCGAGGAATTGCTCCTTGAGATGGCCGAGCGAGATCCGATCCTGCGGCCGCGTGGGTCCCGCCACCGATGCCTCAATACTGCCGAGATCGACATCGATCACCGTCGTGTAGTCGCACTCGCCGCGCGCCGGCATGCCGAACAACCCCTGTGCCTGGAAATACTGGCGCACGGTGTCGACGTGTTCGTCGCTGCGGCCGGTTGTGTGGAGATAGCGGCACGTCTCGTCGTCGACAGGGAAGAAGCCGATCGTGGCGCCGTATTCGGGCGACATGTTCCCGAGTGTGGCGCGGTCCGGCACCGACAGATTCACCGCCCCCTCGCCGTGATATTCGACGAACTTGCCGACCACTCGCGCCTCGCGCAAACGCTCGGTGATACTCAGTACCAGGTCGGTGGCGGTCACGCCTTCACGCAGGCGGCCGTGGAGATGCACGCCTACCACGTCTGGAAGGAGAAGATAAACCGGCTGACCGAGCATGGCCGCCTCGGCCTCGATTCCGCCGACACCGAACCCCACGACCCCGAGGCCGTTGATCATCGTTGTGTGCGAGTCTGTCCCGACCAGCGTATCGGGGTACAGCACGCCGCCCGTTTCCAGCACGCCATGCGCCAGGAACTCGAGGTTCACCTGATGGCAGATGCCGAATCCCGGGGGCACGATCCGCAGGCCGTCAAATGCCTGCGTTCCCCACTTGAGAAAACGGTAGCGCTCGCTGTTCCGGTAGAATTCCATCTCGGTGTTGAGGCGAAGCGCATCGGCCCGGCCGAAATAGTCGACCTGTACAGAGTGATCGATGACGAGATCGACGGGAACCAGCGGCTGAACAAGCCCTGCGTCACGACCACGGCGTGCCACGGCCGAGCGCATCGCCGCGAGATCGACGAGCAGCGGTACGCCGGTGAAGTCCTGGAGCAGCACACGCCCGACGACAAACGGCACTTCCGCCGTGCGCGCGGCGCCGGGCTGCCACCGGGCGAGCGCTTCGACGTCCTCATCGCGAATGCGACGGCCGTCAAGATGCCGCAGCACCGATTCGAGGAGGATGCGGACGCTCACCGGCAGTCGCGAAATGCTCGCGACGCCCTTCTTCTCGAGGTGGGGAAGGGAGTAGTACGTGCCGGATGCTCCGGAGGGCATCCGCACACGCTGGCGTACGTCAATCATCGGCGCCTCACTGTGAGGTGGACATCTCGGGACGATCGATCGTCTGCGCGATTCGCGATGCTTCGCGGACCAACTGGCTCGAATACCCCCATTCGTTGTCGTACCAACTCATTACGTTGACGAGGTCGCCATCGACGACCTGCGTCATGCCGAGACCACCACCGACGCGCGGGAATCTTGGATGATGTCGGACGACACGACCGGATCCGCCGTCGCACCAAGAATGCCGCGATAGCGTTCGCTCCCGGCTTCCTCCGTAAGCACGCGATTCACCTCGTCCACCAAGCAACTTCCGGACCACGCGAAAGGCTGAGCTACGTCGCGGGTCCGTGCGTCCCAACCCGGACGGCATTGGACTTGCGACACGCATTGCACGCTGTAATCGCCTTGTCGCCCTGGTTACCCTGTTGAAGGAAATCCTCTGCGTAAAGTGAGGACCGCCAATTGCGATATGAAGCGGTGAAAAAGATCAAAGGACGATCACATGGACATGCTTATCACAACGATCGACAAAACGTCTGCACGGCTCTGATCGGCTCTGGCGCGTCGACTCGGCCGACATCGATCGAAACGGAGTCAGTCTGACTCCGTCTTTGCGCATGCGCGCTTGGCTGAGCTCGAGTGATCAGGGAGCGGGCGGAAGGGCATGATCGGCGATGTGATTGCGGTCACGATGATGGTGGAAGTGGGACTCCCGGTACTGGTGTGTGCTTTTGAATGGCGAGCACAGACGTGCGATCGGTAGCCCGAAGTGAAGGCTTTACTAAAGAGGAGCACACACGACGTGGGTAAGCGATTAGCGGTCATGGGGACGATGACTGTGACGGCGTTGGGGGTGGGAGTCGGCGTCACATCGACGACGAATCCCACATTTCAGGCCGCGATCGTGGCAATCGCCGGTCTGCTCGTATGGGGACTCGTGAGCTTCCTGAGCCGAACCGGCGAGATCTGGCGGTTCACTGCGCCATACCCCGAGATACCAGATGATGAGGCCGACGGCGCGCCGCTCGAACGAGAGTCGATTGTGAAGCCTTGAGCTCTCCTGTTCACTCATGACATCACGAGAGTCAGGACTTCGAAACCGCTGCCGAGCATGCCACCCTGCGCGCGTTCCGGTCGTTGGACCATCAACGGACCGGCGACGTCCGAGAACGCTTGTCGGAGAGCGTTATGGCATAACCAAGACACTATCGAAGTGCAGAGGATCGCCAGTTGCCAGGCAACTGTCTGAGCGTATGTAATGATTCCACAGTCCTAGAGGGTGCCAGTGCCCATGAAGTCTGCGGCGCTGTCGCACCGAATGGTGCTCGGCGTGCACGCGCGTCCTGTGCGATCATCTGACCGCGGCGCCGGCGTATGTTCGGAGGCGTCAGATCGCTGGGGAGATCAAGATGATCGCGATAATATTCGAAGCATGGCCAGCGGACGGCCGACGACAAGAGTATCTCGATATCGCCGCGGGCCTTCGGCCGTTACTCGAGGAAATCAACGGCTTTATATCAATCGAGCGCTTTGAGAGCCTGGTTGAGCCCGGAAAGATCCTCTCCCTTTCTTTTTTTCGCGACGAACAGGGAGTTTCAGAATGGCGCGCTCTAGAGGCACATAGAAAAGCGCAAGCCTTGGGACGTGGTGCCGTCTTCAAGAACTACCGATTACGTGTCGCTGGCGTGATCCGTGATTACGGAATGTTCGATCGGGATCAAGTTCCTGTCGACAGCCGTGCAATTCATGGCTAGCTCGTCGCCACGGAGGACACGGGCTCGTCGGGGGTGTTAGAAATCGACCTGCTTCGATGCCTATCTTTAGCTGTGAAGCGTAAGAACAGGGCACCGCGCCTCGCGAGTGACGTGATGGGCCGTTGAACCGAAAAGGAGACGGTTCAACGCGCCCCGGCCACTTGCGCCCATGACGATCAATTCAGCGCCTTCCTCCTCGGCGAGTCTGAGGATTTGTCGATACGCCTTGCCCTTCACGATCCTCTCGACCGGGCGCGCCCAGAGGCGTGCCTCGTCGGGAATGACCGCGGCCAGCCGCTTGGACGCGTCTTGTTCGAGACGCTCGTAGTACTCGAACACACGCAGATTCCGCAACGCTTTCAAGTCGGGCTCACCGACAAAGCCTTCCAACACGTGTAACAGGATTATGCGCGCGTCTGCTTCCTTAGCCAGGGACAACGCATACGCGAGAGCGCGCAGTGATTCGTCCGAGAAATCAACAGGGCGCAGGATCATGTTGTACCGCACAGTCTCTGGCTTCTTGACTGGCGGTGGAACAGTCATCACGGGAACGTTCGTGATGCGAAGAAGCTTCTCTGTGACCGATCCGAGGACGAGCCGTTCAAAGCCGGTCAGTCCGTGCGTCCCCAAGACGAGGAGGTCGGCTGTCATCCGTTCGGCGTGCGCGCAATCGCGACGGCCGCGCTGCCGGACATTGCCACCACCTCGACTTTGACGCCTGGTGCAGCTGCAAGGGCGGGGCGAGTGAAACGCCTGAGCTTATCGGCGACCTCCTCGGCATTGATCGAAGGCAGGACGCCAATCGGCTCCACAGGCATTCCGACGACTGGCATGGGCATGGGTGGGATACCGAAGACATGCATCACGGTAACGTCGGCCTCGTACCATTTGGCGAGGGCAACGGCGTGATCCAGTGCATCGCGTTAGAACTCCGAGAAATCGATCGGACAAAGGATTTTGGAAATGTGGACCATCATGGGCTGATGCGACTTCAATCACCGGGCCATGCGGCAGGAATCGCTGAGTGACCGATGGAAGTCCTACGGACCGACGTTGCCATCATCGGCGGTGGCTTGGGCGCCTGCGCTGCTGCCCTTGCTGTGGCGCGCCTCGGCCGTCGGGTGATTCTCACCGAGGAGACTCAGTGGATCGGAGGGCAGCTGACGAACCAGGCGGTGCCGCCTGACGAGCACCGGTGGATTGAAGAGTTCGGCGCGACGGCGACCTATCGTGCATTGCGCCGGGGCATTCGCGACTTTTATCGTTCGTACCTTCCTCTGACCGCTACTGCGCGCGCGAACCCACGACTGAACCCGGGAAACGGATGGGTCAGCGGTCTCTGCCACGACCCGCGAATCGCCGTCGGAGTGCTCCATCAGATGATGGCGCCGCACCAGGTGAGCGGCCGTCTTTTCGTGATGCACCCCTACCGTCCATTGCGTGCCTGGACGCATGGGGATCGGATAACAGGCGTCGAGGTCAAAGACCTGACGTCAGGACGTGATTGGCTGATTGAAGCGCCGTTCTTCATTGACGCCACGCCGTACGGAGAGCTGTTACAACTCGCGAACGTGGAACACGTGCTCGGAGCAGAGTCGCGCGCCGAGACCGGCGAACCGCATGCTGCCGACGAGGCCGATCCGCGAGACCAGCAGGCCATCACTGTCTGCTTCGCGATGGAGCACTTGCCCGGCGAGGACCATACGATCGAGAAGCCGCGCCAGTACCGACGTCTGGCGCGATTTCCGCCCGCCCGGTTGGCCAGGACCATTGTTCTCTTGGACCACCGTTTGTCCTGAGACGCATGAACCGCTGACACGTCTGCTGTTCAATGCAGAAGATAACAGGCCTTGGTGGCAGTTCCGGCGAATCCTCGACCGTACCAATTTCGCCGAGGGCTTCGCGCGGAGCGACATCAGCGTAGTGAACTGGCCGCAGAATGATTACTGGTTCGGTCCTGTCATCGGCGTCGATGCCGCCGAGCAGGCGAAGCACGTCGAGGCGGCGAGGCAACTTAGTCTGAGCCTGCTCTACTGGCTCCAAACCGAAGCCCCGCGGTCCGACGATGGCATCGGATATCCAGGCTTACATCTTCGGCCCGACGTCGTCGGCGGCACCGCCGATGGGCTCGCACCCGCACCTTACGTCCGCGAAACGAGGCGGCTTCGTGCGGAATTCACGGTTGTCGAGCAGCACATTGCGCATCCGCTCAGGCCGGACGGTCCGGAGATCTTCAGCGATTCGGTCGGGATTGGCTGTTATCGGATCGACCTCCATCCTCGCGTGAGTGGAGCTGGCTATCTAGACATGGGTTGCTGGCCGTTCCAGATTCCGCTTGGGTCGATGATCCCGGTGCGGGTCGAAAACCTGCTCCCCGGCGGCAAGAACCTGGGCGTGACCCACATTACCAACGGCGCCTTCCGCGTGCATCCCGTCGAGTGGAACATTGGCGAGTCAGCGGGACTTCTTGCCGCGTTCTGCCTCGAACGACACACCCTGCCGAGGGTCGTGAGGCACCGTCCCGCGCTCCTCGAAGAATTTCAGGCACTCTTGTGCAGCCAGGAGATCGAGCTCCGCTGGCCATCTCTTTCCCCGGTGTAGAGGTTCATCATGGATTCGTCCATCCGACTGCAAATCGCCATTTCGGGCTCGTACGGCGGAATGAATCTCGGCGACGAAGCGATTCTTGAAGGGATTCTGCGCCAACTGCGCGCGACGGTGCCTGCCGACATCCTGGTCCTGTCGAAAAACCCGGCCGACACACTGGCCCGCCACGACGTGGAACGTGTGATTGCGCCGCGGTCGCTCACAAGACGAGAGATGGCCGCGGAGATACAGCGCCTTGATCTGCTGATTCTCGGCGGTGGGGGCATTCTCTACGATCGAGATGCGGAAGAATACGTGCGAGAGGTGTTCATTGCCCACGAACTGAACGTACCCGTCTTCGTGTATGCCATCAGTGCGGGCCCCCTGACAGAGCAGAGGGCGAGACACGCCGTTCGTGATGCGCTGAACGCGGCACCCTCCACGGTGGTGACCGTGCGGGATCGCCTGGGACATCGCCTGCTCGAAGATGTCGGCGTGACCCGGGAGATTCACTTGACCGCGGATCCCGCGTTCCTGCTCGAACGAGAGACACTGCCGGCTGACGCGTTGAGAGCCGAGGGCGTCGACGTCACCAGGCGGCTGGTTGGATTCTCCGTCAGAGAGCCAGGTCCAGCCGCACCCGACATCAACCCGGACGAATACTATGGGTTGCTGGCCAACGCGGCCGACTTCATGATCAAGCGATACGATGCCGATGTCGTCTTCGTGCCGATGGAGAAGACCGATGTCCAGCACAGCCATGCCGTCGTCGCGCACATGCAGAAGGCCGAGAGCGCGGAGATTCTGAGGCAGCGTTACACGCCGCGGCAACTCATCGACGTGATGGGCCATTTCGAGTTTGCGGTGGGAATGAGGCTGCACTTCCTCATCTTCGCCGTTCTGTGCGGAACGCCGTTCACCGCGCTGCCGTATGCGTCGAAGGTCGCGGGATTGCTCGAGGATCTCGAGATGGAGATGCCTCCGCTGGGCAGCATCGGCATCGGCCAACTGATCGCCCAAATCGATCGGTCATGGGACACGCGCGACAGCATTCGAACGGCCATCGACGCCCATCGCTCCAAACTGAGGGCGAGAGCGGCGCAGACCAACGAGCTGCTGCTCGAGGTGCTTCGAGAGCGGGCCGATCAACCAGTTCCAGTTGCGCAGGCTGGTCACACCGCCGATCGGTAACGTAGAACAGAAAGTGAAGGCTTCCGCTCACTTTGTACGTAGTGTCCGCCTTCAGGCGGACCGGGTGAAGTCCGGCTAAAGCCGGACACTACGTCGAAGCTGAACTTCCTTCTGCAAACGCGATGACCGTCCCCTGACCCCCTGTTCTGTTCTGAAAAGCGCTGTCATCAAATCGACTTAGATCCATTATCAGAATGGTTGTCTAAGCACGATCATGCGAGCTGAACAAGTGACCGACCCCGTGGCTTATCACGGCGAAGGTCCGGTCTGGTCTGAGCGTTGGGGCGGACTGCGTTGGGTGGACATGCTGGCTGGCGACATCTTGTCGCTGACTGCCGACGGTGAAGTAGGCCGTCAGCATGTTGGTAATGTCGCCGCAGCCGTCCGACCACGCCGCAAAGGTGGCGCCGTTATCGGCGTCGAGCGGGGCTTTGCGCTGGAGGACACGGACGGAGCAATAACATATTTGGGCGAGCTCTGGACGAACGATGGCGTGCGAATGAACGAAGGCGGTTGCGATCCGGACGGTCGCTTTTACTGCGGCTCGATGGCTTATGACCAGCAGCCGGGCGCGGGCGCGCTCTACCGGCTCGACGCGGACGGCTCGGTGCGCGTGGTGCTGAAGCATGTCACCGTCTCGAATGGACTCGAGTGGAGTCCGGACGGCTCACGCGTCTATTACAACGACACGGCGACTCATCAAGTGTCCGTCTTCGACTATGACGGCGTGAACGGATTGACCGGGCGACGCGTGCTCGTTGACCTTTCAGCCGAGTCCATGCGTCCCGATGGATTGACGGTTGACGCAGAAGGCGGCGTCTGGGTCGCGCTCTCCAACGGCGGCGTAGTGCGCCGGTACACCCCGGACGGCGTACTCGATGAGGTGGTCGAGCTGCCCGCAAGAAAAGTCACCGCCTGCGCATTCGGTGGCTCGCGGCTGGACCAGTTGTTCATCACCACATCGCGGGAAGGTATCGCTCGCGGCAGCGACCCATTGGCTGGCTCACTGTTCCGGGCGCTCGTCGATGTGAGAGGTCTTCCGGTTCGTGAGTTCGCCGGATAATACGTCCCCTCGTCGAGCGTTCGCGGGCTGACCAGAAAGAAACAATCATGATGAAACGACTATTACTGCTCGGCGCGACGGGCGATCTCGCCGGACGCTTTCTGCTGCCCGCCCTCGCGGAGCTTTATAACGAGGGCAATTTGCCCGAAGGCTTCAGTATCGTCGGCGCCGCCGTGGAAGACTGGGACGACGAAACGTTCAGGCAGCACGCCGTCCAAAAGCTCGAACAGCACACCGCGACGGACGTGTCGGCAGCTTCGCGCGAAGCGGTCGTGCGCGCGCTTCACTATCGGAAGATTGATTTCAATGACGCGAGCAGCATCGCCGCAGCTCTCGTAAATTCGGGCGGCGAATCTTCAGCCGGTGATGGAGCGGAGCCGGTCGCGGCGTATCTGGCGCTGCCGAGCGGGGTGTTTCCCGCCGCGGTGACAGCGCTCGGAGCGGTTGGGTTGCCGAAAGGCAGTCGCATCGTGCTGGAGAAGCCGTTCGGCGAGAGTCTCGAAAGCGCGGTGGCGCTGAACGCCCTTCTGAAGCGCGTGTCCGGTGTCGCCGGCGAAAAGGCTGTGTTCCGGGTCGACCATGCCTTGGGACTGGCGACGGTGCAAAACCTGCTCGGCGTGCGGCTCGCCAATCGCGTATTCGAGCCGATTTGGAACAGCGCCCACATCGAACAGATTGACATCATCTGGGATGAAACGTTGGCGCTGGAGAATCGAGCCTCTTACTACGACCGCGCCGGTGCGCTCAGGGATGTTGTTCAGAATCATCTGCTGCAAATCTTGTGCATCATCGCCATGGAGCCGCCATTCACCATCGGTGAGCGAGATTTGCGCGACGGCAAAGCCGACGTGCTGCGCACGGTGCGCCCGCTGACTCCGGCTGACGCCGCGCGGCAGTCTCGCCGCGCTCGCTACACCGCCGGTCGGCTGGCGGCCACCGGCGGGGCGGACGGGCGCAGTGTTCCGGCTTACGTCGAGGAGAAAGGGGTGGACCCGGCGCGCGAAACCGAAACCTTCGCCGAGATCGCGCTGGAGCTCGACAGTTGGCGGTGGGCTGGCACTCGCTTTGTGCTGCGAACCGGCAAGGCGCTTTCGCAGCGGCGCAAGGAAGCCGTCGTGCGATTTCGTCCGGTTCCGCATCTGCCGTTCGGTGGCGATGTCGCCAGACCCGCTGCCGATGAGCTGCGGATCGGACTGGACGGTCCCTACGATTTCACGCTGTGTCTGACGGGCCTGGAAGCCGGGTCGCCACCGCGTCTCGTGCCGATGACTCTCACCGCAAGACTTCTCGCGCCCGAATTGCCCGCGTACAGCCGCGTTTTGATGAACGTTCTAACCGGCGACAGCGCCTTGTCAATCAGGGGCGACGAAGCTGAAGACGCGTGGCGCGTCGTCACTCCCGTGCTGGAAGCGTGGGCTGATGGACGAGTGCCGATGGAGGAGTATCCGGCCGGCTCCGATGGACCGCTTTCGACGGCAGAGGCTTAGCATGGCGAATTCAACAACCAATACGCGGTACGTCACGATGGTGGCTGCCGGCGCCGCCCTCGGCGGGTTTCTCTTCGGCTTCGACACGTCGACGATGAACGCGGCGATTAACGGCATCCGCCCGACGCTCGACCTCAGCGCCGGGGCAGTTGGTTTCATCGCTGCCATCGCGCTCATCGGCGCCGCCATCGGGGCGTGGTTCGCGGGTCCGGTGTCAGCGAGGTTAGGTCGCAACCGGGTGATGTCCATCGCAGGCGCGCTGATTGCGATCGGCGCGTTGGCTGTCGCGCTTAGCAATCAATTGGTGCTGCTGGGTTTGTTCCGGCTCATGGTCGGGTTAGGGATAGGCGCGGCGAGCGCCGTGGTGCCTCCGTACATCTCCGAGGTCTCGCCGCCGGGCATTCGGGGACGACTCGGCTCGTTGTGGCAGTTCGCCATCGTCATCGGACAACTGCTCGGTTTGTTCGCGGCTTACGGGCTGACGTGGTCGGCTGGGTCGGAGGCCGCCCCTTTGTTCTTCGGCGCGGCGGCGTGGCGCTCGATGTTCGTCGTGGTTGCCATCCTCGCGGGAGGCTATCTCTTCATCTCTCGGTTGTTACCTCAATCGCCGCGAGACTTGCTGCGTCACGGCAACGAAAACGAGGCGAGAGCGTTGCTGACCAGGATAGGCGGCGAATCGGTGAACGGGCGGGTCGCTGTCATCCGTGAGGCACTGGGGGAAGAGGGCAAGGTCGCGACGGTCAAAGATTTGCGCGGCTCTACCTTCGGGCTGAAGGCCATCGTCTGGACAGGGATTCTGCTAGCCGCATTCCAGCAACTGGTCGGCATCAGCGTCGTCAAGACCTACTCGAACGCCTTGTGGCGATTGGTCGGGTTTTCCACGGGCGCGTCATTCACCATCAGCATCGTCACCGTCCTCGTCAGCGTCGCCTCGACGGTCGTGGCGATTGTGATTATCGATAAGGTCGGTCGGCGGACGCTGCTCCTCACCGGTGCGGGAACAATGGCGTTGGCGTTGGCGACGCTGGCGGTGTGCTTCGCGACGGGGACGGGCAGCGGCGACGACGTGAGCCTTAGTCGTGGGGCCGGCATCACCGCGCTTGTCGCAATCAACGTGTTCGCCGTCGCGTTCGGAGTGACTTGGGGACCGGTGATG
This sequence comes from Vicinamibacterales bacterium, assembly GCA_963782595.1. Lineage (GTDB taxonomy): Bacteria > Acidobacteriota > Vicinamibacteria > Vicinamibacterales > JAMQPK01 > JAMQPK01. The sequence continues at coordinate 1,391,095 of CAWAKJ010000002.1, forward strand.
TGGGTGATGTTGAGCGAGCTGTTCGACGGTAATCTCCGAACTGCCGCCGTCTCCGTCTGCACCGCAGTCAATTGGATGACCAATTGGTCCGTCACCCGAACGTTCCCATTGTTCGCGGGCGTCGGATTCGGTTAAGAAATCTGACGGGTTGGATCAGCTGGGAGACGTGTGGCGGTGAAAGTGTGATCGCTTTCATGATCACGCGAAATGTCGAGACGTGCCGCTGCGTCTTTCAAATCGCTACCGCAGACGATGTCATACCTCGCAAATACACTCGCGGTTTTGTGGCCGGTCAACCTCGACGTCATCGACCCCGTCGGTGTAACGCAACTGTTCCGGTTGCTGGAGTCCAGCGACTCGACAGAATAGACTCGGGACCGCTCCTGCGTCCCGTCCGAGACAACCTAACCAGCGATAGAGCGGGCAGGCGACCGCCCTTTCGAGCCGAAGTCGGGCGCAAACAAGCCATTGAAGGACCTACCGCGTACAATCTGTGGCACTCGACGCTCACAATGGTGCAATCGCGCATGATTGGTAGACCCAAGTTGCGACCAGTCGCTTCAGCAGGGAGAGAGACTGCGAGCGCAGTCTCGGGTCGGTCGGATGCCTCCCGTCCAGTCCCCGGACGACTCGAGATGCCGCCAACCCAGTCCGTCGATCCGCCAGTCCAGACTCTCGCGCAAACGCTGCCTGTCGCGGCCCTGAGATGGGAAGACTTTGAACGTCTTTGCCTTCGGCTCGCCCGGTTAAACGCATCGGTCGAATATTGTCAGCTGTATGGTGTCCGGGGACAGAAACAGGAGGGCATCGACCTTTATGCACGGAGCAACGGCGGCGGCGATTACGCTGTCTATCAGTGCAAGCGGGTGGCCCGATTCGGTCCAGGCGCCATAGAGAGCGCGGTTAGAGCATTCCGACGAGGTACCTGGTTTGAAAGAGCTTCAGCGCTATACATCTGCACCTCCGATGACGGATCGAAAGTTCGGACGGTGGAGGAATTTGAGCGTCAACAGAGGGCTCTGCGAAGGCACGGGAAGTCCCTCGTACTGTGGGACGTGGGTGAGCTGTCACGGGCCCTCAAGAACGAACCGCTAATCGTTGATGACTTCTTTGGTCGTCATTGGACTAACGCTTTCTGTGGTGAGCCGGCCGCGACCGCACTCGGCGGGCGGCTTGATGCCGCAGCAGTTGTAGCATTTCGGAGTCGCCTCCGGAGCTTTTACACCGATGTGTTCAACGGCCATGATCCCGGGATTCCGATTCCACCGCGCCCAGGAAAGGCGCCGATTCCACTTCAAGAGCGCTACGTTCTTCCAGATGTCCTGGTTTCGCAAATCGTGCGATCGTCGACGTCGTCACGTGAGCCCAGCGAGATCGCTCTAAGCTCGCAACCAGACCGACGTTCAGCCACCGCTGCGCCCAGTATCCAGCGCGAACGCGAGCAGCTGACAACTTGGCTCGCTAAAGCCGACCACAGCATCATTCTTGGCGCACCAGGCTCTGGGAAGAGTTCTTTCCTCCGGTACCTCGCGCTTGACCTGTTATGCGACGAACCTCAATTTGAAGAACTGGCTCACCGTTGGGGTCAACGCCTGCCGGTCTGGATACCATTTGCCTTCTGGTGCCAGCAGGTGTCGTCCGGTGCTGAGCCCTCGCTGCGCGAATGTGTGCGCCGCTGGCTTTCGCAGTGGAGCATGAACGAACTGTTCCCACTGGTTGATGCGGCAATACAGGATCACCGGCTTCTGCTTCTGGTGGACGGCATTGACGAGTGGACTTCCGAGGATGCAGGGCGGATTGTCTCCCATTTACTCCAAGGCTTCGCGACTCTTCATCGCGCGGCCGTTGTCGTTACGAGTCGACCCTACGGCCTGCAACGCATCTCATTCACGGGAGCGAGCTGGCAGGTGGCTGAACTAGCTCCGCTATCCGCAAGGCAGCGTGAGGAACTCTGTCGGCAGTGGTTCTTGCTGAAGGCCACCAGAGACGTATCAGAGCGCGAGGAAATCGCGAGTGCGTCGGCAACGTATGCGACCCGTGAGGCAGAACGGCTCACTGCCGAGCTTGCACGGTCCTCCGAGCTGGCTCCGCTATCCACAGTTCCGCTTCTGCTTCTCTTGTTGATATTCATGCGGTTTCAGAGGACGGCGCTCCCAAGAGGACGCTTCGACGCGTACGATGGGATGCTTGATCATGTCTTGCGCGAGCACCCCAAGGCAAAACGTGTCGCCGCATCGATCACTGATGATGGAGACCTGTTGGACGAAGTGTCCACCCGACAGGCCCTTGCAAATCTCGCTTTCGTCGTGCAGCGCGAACATCCAGACGGCGTGATAGCCGATGCGCAATTTGAATTGGTGGTTCACGCGTTCTTAACGGACAGAGCCGATACGGGGCTAGGGCTGTCACCCGTCGAGGCGAATCGATACCTACCCCAGTTCTCACGCCTAGCCGAAGGTACGCTCGGAGTGCTGATCCGCCAAGGTACCCACGATCTGAGCTTCATTCATCGTTCCTTCCAGGAATATCTTGCGGCGGAGCACTTGGCGCGACTTCCTGTCGCCACGCAGGAGCAAATACTCGAGAGTCATTGTCGGGTCCCTCAATGGCGTGAGGTTATTCTGGGTCTCTTCTCCAAGATGTCCAGACCTGACGATGTGCGTCGACTGGTGGAGGTAATCGAGCCGCACTCGGACGAGTCGGTTTCGGGTCTCGCGGTGAGGGAGTTACTAGCCGAGATCGCTTTTGGCGAGTTCGGTGTGCCGCCGGACGTTGTCGACCGTGTAACCGCTGAAGCGCTGACGCGGATCGAGCGTCACTTCTGGCTGCCGCACCGGCAGCGACTTCTAACCTCTGCCCTGGACGGACTACGGTCAACACGGCTACGTGAACGCGTCCATCGCCGGATACGCCGCTGGGTGTTTGACCGAGGCGTGTGGTCTGACTGGAGCGACCCCATGTCGCGGTGGCCATACGACGAGAACGTGGTATCAGGGCTGATCAGCGCACTCCACAGTGAGAGTGCGCATATACAACGTGGAGCAAGTCGCGCGCTCGCCGGACTCGCCACCAATGTTCCCGCAGTAGGCGACATCATGGCATCGCTTGCGACAGCGGCTGCGTCGCCACTGGCGCGAGCAGCTGCCCTTAACGGATTGCATCAAGGATGGCCCGCACACTTACAGCTGGATTCGGCGATCAAGCACGCCCGGGAGTCCATCTGTGGTGAGCTTCGTCTCACCGCGATAGGCGCCCTTGTGCATCGAGCAGAGCACGTTGAAAGAGACCTTGAGGAGTTGCTTGCCCTCGGGGATCACGATAACCAATGGGAATTGGATTACGCGTGGCGATCTGACGTTGCAGAGCTACTGACACTCGGCTGGCCGGCCAATCCCCGGCTCAAAGAAATCTGTTTGAAAGCGACGAACCGGTGGATGACGTCCGATGGAAGGCTCGAACGAAAGATTGCGTGGGAAGTCCTGCTCAGAGCCTTTCCTGGCGACTTGGATGTGTCTCAGCGATGTGTTGATGAGATCAACCACGAAGACCACCCGTTCAGCGGCGCGCACCTCGGCGCCTGGAAGGCCATAGCCACTAATTTCCGGGACGACGCGGCGATAGGTGCCGCAATCGAGACGTGGGCGTCGAGGGAGAAGTACGTGGGCCTCGAGCTCAGTCACGCAGCGCTAGTGACCAGGCCAGACACAATAAAGTCGATCCTCGTTCGGGGGCTGAGTGGGAGTTTTCCGCATTGGCCGGTGAAAGCTCTTCTGGATGGATGGGGTATGGGCGACGAGGAGGTATCGGCAGCCTTGATCCGAGTCGCCCTTGGGGCCGCTGACCGCGCTACGAACATCGCGACTGAGATACCACGAATTCTCGTCGACCAAGCTCACGCTCGCGCCCGATTGCTCGAACTCATCGCTGACCCAAAGTGTGACCGCCCAGACTTTGTAATCAAGGGACTCGCGTCCTTAACGTCGCGAGGTGATGAAGCTGAGTTGGCGGATAAGTGTCTGCGACGTCTGGGTTCGGACGAGCCATCGGGAGCACTCGTAGACGGAGGTGCGGACCAACTAATCGAGTTTTTCGGAAATGACTCCGCCGTGCGCGCCTACGCGGTCAAGTCGCTGGATTGGCGGCAACCGCCCCTGGCAGCTGCTGCCGTTGCACTTGCAGATATTCCTGAAGCCCGCCTATCGATTGTCGACCGAATTGGACATCTACCGACGCTCCTGCGCCGACAGATCGTAGAGGGACTATCGACCTCAACGGACGAGGAGTTCGCGCAGTCCGTATTGCATTCGTACGACGTCGAGGCGAATGGCGAGCTCAAAACGTCGGCCGCCGTTGCCTATTTCAGCCGCATTGACCCCGGCACCGTACTGGCGTCCACAGCTGCCGAGCGGCTTGGCCGAAATCTCAGGGTCGTAGGGCCCGATTATGATGAACGCCGCCAAGCGGCTTTTGCGGCACTGACAACTATTAAACGGTTGGATGTGATGGTTCCGTTGACTGAGCACATTGGCGAGGTTCGGCCGCTCGCAATCAGTCTGGGGCATCATCACCAGCCGAACCTGCCACTTTTAAGGGTGATCGCCCAGAACTGGCAATCGATAAAAGACGCGTTCGGCGATAGCGCATCCAGTCGGCTGGCCGGCCACTTATCGGCTCCATTCTGGCAGAGTATGGCGCTGGTTGCCCGCGAGTCCATAGATGTTCGGGATGCTCTCCTCGAAGCTGTAAACGGCGATTCCAAGCTCGCAAGGACGCCGGAAGTTCTTCTTCTGCGCGCCAACATCCAGCCACGATCACTTGCCCTGCGCGATGCTTGCATCAATGCGTTGGACGAGAGCGGCCGCCAACAATGGGAGTTTGATTCAGTAGACGAGGCCGCAGATATTTTGGGTGAGCAGTTCGGAGCTGACTCGGAAACCCTGTCATTGCTTAAGAAACTCGATCCGTCATTTCGCAATCAGGGCGTCATCCTATCGCTATGTGCGGGATGGCCAGAGAGCCCTGAACTCGCCAGCGTATTCGAGGCATTCACCGGAGGCGATCGTCATCTGGCCCTCAACTACCCAACGATGTTCGCTCTGAAGTACACGTGCACGCCTGCCGGCGATCTGGTCAAGACGCTCGATGACGATCTCAGAAGAGGCACACAATTCATTCTGCCGCTCATGGTCAAACCGATACGGCGACGGCTCGCGAGAGATCGCGACGCGCAGGAGGCTTTTGAGAGCGTAATCAACGACGATGCATCGCCGACTGCCAAAGCCACGACGATACGGCTGTTGGCGATAGCTGCGGGCCTTAATGATCAGCTGAGAGCGTGGTCGGAACTCGAGGTGCGGCGGCAGCTCGCACAGGTACCCGCCCCAGAATTAGCTTTCGACCTTATCTCAAACAGCGTACGCGCCCTAGCTGATTCGCTGCTGGACGCTCTCTCAGGCCCGAGTGCAGGCCGTCTGATGTCATCGAGCTGAAAGGCATTGTTTCCCGGGGATCTGTGGCCGCGAACTGGTGGTCAAGAGAGCGGACGTAGATCGAGGAGTAGATTGTGATGGCTCTGCTATTTTGTGTCTTCACGACTGTCCGAATTCTGTGATTACCGCAGCGCGCGGAGCGGATTTACTGCAAGGGGCTGCCGCTATCGTAGACGCAAAACACCTCGCTTTCCGGCCCGCGCAGGCGTCGTCCGTGTTGAATCGGCTCCTCTTCGTAATTCACGCCTACGCTGTCTAGAAAGCTCTTGAGATCCTCGATTTTCATCGTGTTTGCCAGCCTCCGTCAGATGTGCGCGCCAAGCGGCACGCATCGTAGCATGTGCGTCATCAAATGCTGGTGATCGAAACCTGTCGAGGTCGAGAAGGTTGCGCTGCTGGACGACAGGGTACCGGGCGTCGACCACTGGAGCGGGCAAAAAAAAGGGCTACGGCGTTGCCGCAACCCTTTTCAACCAGCCGTTGCAAATTCGTTGCAAACTGATCGGCGAAAGCTGGTGGGCGCTAGTGGATTCGAACCACTGACCCCCGCCGTGTGAAGGCGATGCTCTACCGCTGAGCCAAGCGCCCAACCTTCGGAACGAATAATTTTAGCCTAAATCAACACGTCCCATACAACCGATCGCCGAAGTCGCCGAGGCCGGGCAGGATGTATTTCTGCGCGTTCAGCTCGCGATCGACGACTGGAGTGTAGATCTCGACATCGGGGTGCGTTTTTTCGACGAGCGCGATGCCTTCTGGCGCGGCGACGATGCAGACAATGCGCACGGTATTCGCGCCAGCCTTCTTCAGTACATCCAGGGCGGCAACCGCGCTGCCGCCCGTCGCCAGCATCGGATCGACGAGCACCACATAACTCGACGGCAGGTTGTCTGGAAGCTTTGCGTAGTACTGCGACGCGACGGCGGTCGATTCGTCGCGCTGCAGGCCGATGTGACCGACCCGCGCCGACGGCAGGAGCTGCAACACTGCGTCGAGCATGCCCAATCCCGCTCGCAATACCGGCACGACGACCACGTCGCGCGCCACACGGCGTCCTTCGGCTCGTTCGAGCGGCGTCTGGACGACAGCCCGCTCGGTTGGCAGGTCGCGCAGCGCCTCGGCGACCAGCAGCACGCTGATGCGGTTGGCAATCTGGCGAAACGCTTCGGTTTCGGTATTGGTGTCGCGAAGCTGGCTGAGTGCGTCGTGAATCAGCGGATGCGGCACGATGTGCACGGGCATGCGGAGTGACTATATACCAGCCTGCCTCGCCGTAGCGCGCAGCGCGCAGCCGGGGGATTTGGGATTAGGGATTGGGGATTAGTAGAATCGCCCGATGAAACGCACCGGGCTGCTTGGTCTCGTTGTGATTGCGTCGGTTGTGGCGACGACCACCGCACAGAACGCTCCACGACAGGTCTCTCTCGTGATTTCGGGCGGCGCGGTCGTGACCGTTGACGGCGCCCGCAACATCTACGACCCCGGCTCGGTCGCGATTGACGGTACGACCATCGTCGCAGTCGGCCCGGCGACGGACATCGCCGCGCGCTTCAAGGCGGCCGACGAGATCCAGGCGACGGGCTCTATCGTCATCCCGGGCCTCATCAATACACACACGCACGCGCCGATGGTGCTCTACCGCGGCCTCGCCGACGACCTGCGGCTCCAGGAATGGCTCGAGAAGTACATCTTTCCTGCTGAAGCGAAGACGGTTTCTCGAGAGATGGTGCGCGCCGGCACTCGACTGGCTGCCCTCGAAATGATTCAGTCGGGCACCACGGTCTATGCCGACATGTACTACTTCGAGGAAGAGATCGCGCGAACCACAAAGGCGGTGGGCATGAGGGGCGTGCTGGGCCAGACGATCATTCAGTTTCCAGTGCCAGACGCCAGGACGCCACAGGAAGGGCTGGCACGAACCGAGGCTTTTCTCAAGGAGTTTGCCAACGACGACTTGATCGTTCCAGCCGTGGCGCCACACTCGCCCTACACGCTCGATTCGAAGACGCTGCTGTCCTCGCGCGCGCTGGCCGCCAAATACGGGGCGCCGGTGTTGATTCATGTCGCCGAGACGGAAACCGAGCTGGGCACTTCGAAGAAAGAGCATTCAGGGCTGACGCCGGTCGGATATCTTCAGGCGATCGGGTTCTTCGGCCCGCGCACAGTCATCAAGCACGGCGTGTGGGTCGACGCCGCGGATATGAAGATTCTGAAGAGCCATGAGTCTGCTGTTTCACACAATCCGGAAAGCAATATGAAGCTCGCGAGCGGCATTGCTCCTGTGCCCGAGTATCTCGCCAACGGCATCACGGTAGGGCTGGGCACCGATGGGGCTGCGAGCAACAACGACCTCGACATGTTCGAGGCGATGCGCGTTGCGGCGTTGCTGCATAAGGTGAAAACCGGCGATCCCCGGGCCGTGCCGGCCACGACGGCGCTGGCGATGGCCACCATCAACGGCGCGAGGGCGTTGGGGCTGGAGAGACTCATCGGCTCGATCGAAGCGGGGAAGCGCGCCGACCTGGCGATCGTCTCGACGGCGAGCGCGCGGATGACGCCGATGTACGATCCGGTGTCGCATCTCGTCTATGCGGCCCACGGCGGAGATGTGCGGACGGTGATGGTGAACGGCCGCGTTCTGATGCGCGACCGGAAGATGTTGACGCTCGACGAGCCGGCGGTACTCGCGGAGGCGCGCAAGCTGGCCAATGCTGTACGCTCGGCTGTCGGGATTACTCCTGAACGCCGATGAAGGGCAGATGCCTGAACTGTCCGGCGTGATCGAGGCCATAGCCGACCACGAACTTGTCCTCGATCTCGAATCCGATGTATTCCACTTTCACGTCCACCTTGCGCCGGCTCGGCTTGCTGAGGAGGCACGCCGTGCGGAGGGATTTCGGGTCGCGCGCGCGGAGCACGTCCTGCAGGTAGTTCAATGTCAGGCCCGTATCGACGATGTCTTCGACGATAATGACGTCGCGGCCCTGGAGCGGCGCGTCGAGGTCTTTGAGCAGTCGAACCTCGCCGGAGCTCTTCGTGGCTGCGCCGTAGCTCGAGACGGCGATGAAGTCGAGTGTCACCGGACGTGGAGCAATCGCACGCGCGAGATCGGAAAGAAAGATGAACGCGCCTTTCAGCACGGCAACGAAGTGGAGCGCGTCACCATCGGGATAGGCGGCATTGATCTCTGAGGCCAGCGTCGCGATGCGTTGTTGAATCTGTTCTGCAGTGAAAAGGGTCGTCACAGTGGCGCGAACGATAACATGAAACGGTTCGAGATCATCACCGAGGCCGACGCGCGCGTGCTTGAGTTCGGCGAAACGGTTGCGCTGCGCCCGGGCGGCCACGTGACGCCGCTCGCGGCCGATACGTTGAAAGCCCGGCGCGTGACGGTCGTGGCCGAAAATCTGCTCGATCGGGCAGAAGAGGACCTCGCGCCGGTTTCCGACATCAGACGACTCGCGATCGGCAGCGATCACAGCGGGCTGGCGTTAAAAGCGACGATCGTCGCAGCTTTACGGGCGAGGGGCATCGCCGTTAACGATCTGGGCACGCTTACGTCCGAGCCGGTTGACTACCCGGACACGTCGGCTCGCGTGGCCAGGTCCGTCGCACGCGGCGAGGCCGACGCGGGCATCGTTATCGACGGGGCAGGGATCGGGTCGGCCATTGTGGCCAACAAGATTGCCGGTGTCAGAGCCGCAGTGTGCCACGACACGACGATGGCCCGCTATGCGCGTCAGCATAACGGCGCCAATGTGTTGAGCCTCGGATCGACGCTGATCCAGCCGAAGGATGCGCTCGACGTCATCAGCGTGTGGCTGTCAACGCCGATGAAGGAACCGAGGTACATACGGAGGCTGGCGAAGATACGGGCGTTGGAACGAGCCTGATCGGAAGATTCGCCGAGCGCCCAAGGGCGCGAGGTACAGGTCGCGGGGGTGGGGCCCCGCGACAAACTAAAAAATGAACTGGGCTGATTTACAACGCATCATCGCAGAAGAAGTCGCCGCGGCGCTGGCGCGCGGCCGGACGCGCACGTGTGAATGTCATGCCGTCCTCTACGACTGCTGTCCGGATCGCGTTCAGGGCGTCATCGATGCCGGCGCGTCGCGCCTGGGTCTGTACGCGGGCGAAAAAGTGCCGTCGGGCGTTGCGGGTCTTATCGATCACACCCTTCTGAAAGCTGACGCGTCGCGCCAGGAGATCGAGAAGCTCTGCAAGGAGGCGCGCGACTTCGGGTTCGCAACCGTTTGTGTCAACCCGACCTGGGTATCGCTCGCGTCGCGACTGCTGCATGGGTCTTCGGCCGGCGTGTGCACGGTTGTCGGATTTCCGCTCGGCGCGACGACGACCGATGTGAAGCAGTTCGAGACCCGCCGCGTCATCTACGACGGCGCGAACGAAGTAGACATGGTGATCAACGTCGGCGCACTCAAATCGGGCGATCTCGCGGTCGTCGAGCGCGACATCGGGGCGGTTGTTGGTGCGTGCAGGGACTGCGGCGTGCTGAGCAAGGTCATCATCGAAGCGGCGCTGCTGACCGACGAGGAAAAGGTGACGGCGTGCTCGTTGTCGAAAGCCGCCGGGGCCGACTACGTCAAGACGTCGACGGGTTTTGGTCCGGGCGGTGCGACGGTCGCCGACGTCGCCTTGATGCGTCGCGTGGTGGGACCGGAGATTGGCGTCAAGGCGGCCGGTGGCGTGCGCGACTACGAGACGCTGAAGAACCTCGTGAGCGCCGGCGCCAGCCGCGTGGGTGCGAGTGCCGGAGTCAAGATTGTGCAGGAATCGAAGGGCGGTACCCAACCATCCGCCACGACGTCAAGCGCCGCTCCGCCAAAGTCGTCTTACTGAGCGTCCGCCTTCGCGTCAGGCGCTTCGGCGCGACAACCTTCGCGTGGCTTGCCAACCGAAGTCGCGCAGCGAGCGAAGGTTGGAGCGGGGTACGGGAATCGGACCCGCCTAGCTGGCTTGGGAAGCCAGAGCATTACCACTATGCTAACCCCGCGAAAGCCCGTCGCTATTGATCGAAACCGCTATCCGACTATTCTCGACTGACCCTGAAAACCCCCAAATTGCACTCGTCGGGGATGTAAGTTTACACCGGCATTTACTCCGGCGGAAACCAGTAGTCGGTCGGTAGTCATGGGAGAGACCGGATTGCCTTCCGCCAGAAATAGACTGCAAGCAAGGCGAAGATGACACCGAATCGTATCTCCCACCACACGATCCCGTCAGTCCATGATCCCTCAAAGAATCCATGACTCAGACTGTAGCCAATCAGGCCGGTCACGAGAAACAGTCCCGCCATTGCGGTTGTGCTGAAGGCTGCCGACAGAGGTGTTGTCCGTCTCATTCGCCGTAACTCTGCGCCTTGGAACGCAATCTACTCGTGAGCGTTCCCGGACTATTCTGTAGTGTAGGTCCAACACAATGATGTGCGCCAGTTTTCGGAGGGCGAGCATGGCGACGATTCATAATCTGATGGCCGGACTCGGGGCAACGGCGGCAGTTGTGGCGTTGGTGAGTGTGTCGTCCAGCTCGGCCCAAAAGTCACCGGCGTGTGCGGAGCGTCGCAAACAGGCAATTCGCCTTGCGCGTCAGATCAACACTCTTGAGTTACAGCAGTCCGTCGCCAAGAAGGCGTTTCTGCCGTTGAGCGCGCTTGCCGGAGTAGTCGTGCCTGATGGTCTCACCGTTCAGTTGGTTCACAGCGCGTCTGAGTTCGTCTTTTCGATCAAGGACACTCAGCCGGACTGTGGGCTCGCCGTATTCTCGGATCAGAACTACCTAATTTACACCGCTCAACCACTGCAGTAAGCGCGCATGACGCAAGTAAATCTTCTTAGGTTCCTGCCGCGGTGGAAGCCTATTCTTCGTATCGGTGGAATCGTCGCGGCTTGCGTCGGGCTTCTCTGCTTACCGCTTGGATTTGGTGTGAGCCCGAAGCGTGATCTCAGCGCCTTCAGCAGGATCGCGGATACGGGAGCCTTTGTGAAGATCGGCCTGGCGCTGATCTTCGGCGGTCTGCTAGCAGTATTCGTATCGCGATATGCGCCCGGCGATATGGAATAGCCCAAGGATGCTAGATTGGATTGAGCCACTCTTGCAGGGCGGGAATAGGACATGCGTCCGTGTGGTACTCGTCCAGCTCGCCACACAGCCTGCACTCCAGCACGATACCTCTGTTGCTCTCGTTCGGTCGGACGACCGTGGCAACGCTCAAGAGTGCCACAACCGCATCCTCAACTACGGCATCCCGCTCGTTCCGCGTGTTCTGCTGTGCCATCGCTGGCGCACCTCCACCGGCGGTGGCGGAGCAAACTCAACGCCGCTTTTACGAGAATTGATGAACGGCAATCAGCCGGCGGCGAAATCGAGATCTATCTGTGTGATAGGGAGAATATGGGCGTGGTGCGGATTCATGCCCGGGGCCAGATCGTTCTCAAAACGGCACACGCTGTTTCACGTGTGTGGAACACTCGGCACGTTCTGAAAGCTCGTAAGAATCACTGCCCGTCAGTCTTGACGATCGCACCGCGTAAGCCGGCCCTCTCAACCGCCACCCTCACCAGCCCGGCCGAGATGGCCGCCGTCACGAAACGGCGCGCGTAGGCGAGTCCGGCTTCGCGACCCTTCGGGATTCCGAGCGCGTGCTGTTCGACACCGTAGTGACCGTCAAGCACCCTGGAGCCGGGCAGCCGGTCGGCGATCTCGAACAGAATCGACTTGTTGGTGGCAAAGGCGTCCAGCGTGTGAAGCGAGAGCATCTGCGTCACATTGTCGATGGTCGCCACTCGTACCACAGAGGCGCTCTTCAGCAGCGTGGGCAACGTCGTCGATGTCGTGCTGCCCTCCATCGCCCCGATACGAACACCCGGATTATCCAAATCGGTCGGCATGACGATCGAGGAACCCTCCGGCACCAGGTATCCGGCCTCGACTTCCAGGTATGGCTGCGTGAAATCCATCTCCTTCGCGCGCGCGGGCGTCGCGTTCGTAAACACGACGTCCACGTTCCCCAATCTCATGCCTTCGAGCATCGCGCCGTTGTTGGGATACACCATCGGCTCGAACGACACATCGAGCCATCGGGCGAGCTCACGGCCCAGCTCGAATCCGACGCCTGATGGCCGGCCCGGGACGGACAGCAGCAGAGAGGAAGGGTTTCCGACATTAAGCCCGACACGCAGCCTGCCGGTCGGGGCGAGAACTTTCCTCACTTCTGGGGTCGTGTTGGTCTCCTGAGCCTCGCTGCGCGCGATGGGCAGCGCCAGCATCAGACCCGCCGTCAGCAAACAGAGGGCTCTCATGGCCGTTGGACCAGCTCGATCCTCGCGCCTTCGGGACCTTCGATGAACGCCAACCTCATGCTCGCGCCGCTCGGCAAGGTCAGCGGCCGCGGCTCGGTCGTGACCTTGACGTTTTTCGTCTTGAGAGCCGCGACGGCGGCGTCGACGTTCGTCGGGCGGAATCCCAGATGGTCGATCGCATGCCCCGCGCTCGGAGTCGTTTCGCCTTTCTGCACGAGGATCCATACGCCGCCGTAGTTGATCCCGTCAATTCGTTCCTTCATCTTCCCGACGGCGCCGCCGAACGTGGCCGCATACCACGCCAGCGCCGCGCCTGGATCGGGCGCGCGGAGATGAACATGATGCAGCCCCAGCTTTGCCGGGTCCTGAACGATTTCCAGGCGCACGCCCCACGGATCCTCAACGAATGCCAGCTTGAAGAGTCCGGCCACCTCGCGGGCCGGCGTCACCACCTTGGCGCCGTCCGCTTCGAGGCTTTTCATGGTGGCATCCAGATCGACGACTGAGAAGCCGACGTGGTCGATGGCGCTGCCCAGGCTGGGTTTCGCCGTCGCGTTTCGCTGAAAAATGATTCGCGTCTCGCCGAACGTCAACCGCTCGAGCCCCTCGGCGGTCGGCTGGCCGTCGAAGTGCTTTCGATACCATTCCACGGCGGTGGCCTGATCGGGGACGGCCAGGTGGATGTGATCGACCATGTTCTTGAATTCGGTCTGCGCGAAGGCATCAGTTGCCGCCACCATCATCATCACCGCGCAGAACGTCATCGCACGCTGTATGATTCGCATGACACCTCCTGAGCGAAGCGACGTGATATCCCGACTACGCTTCTTCGTCATTGCTGCCATCCTGACCCTTCTCATCTCGCCGGTCGCAGCCGATGAAGGCTGGGTCGTCGAACGCATGCGGGTCGACATCGCTGTCCAGCCAGACGGGTCCCTGCGGTTCGTCGAAGACATCGACGTCGATTTCAGAGGTCTCGAGCGCCACGGCATCTTTCGCGACATTCGTTATCGGCTGGCTTACGACGCCTCCCGCATCCGGCAGTACGGCGTCGAGTTGGAACACGTGACGAGCAACGGCGCAGCGGTGCCGGTCGAGACGACACGCGAAGGGACGCTGGTTCGCTTCAAGATCGGCGATCCCGACCGCACGACGAACGGCCGCACATCCTACCAGATTCGCTACACGGTCGTGAATGCGCTCAATGGCTTTTCCGACCACGACGAGCTCTACTGGAATGTCACTGGCAGCTGGCCAGTGCCTATTGAGTCGGCTTCGATCGTCGTTCGCCTCCCACAGGAGGGCGTGGAACGGGTGGCGTGTTATCAGGGTGCGGCCGGCTCCACAGACCCATGCAACGCGCGGTTGGGCAGAGGAGAGGCGGCCGAATATTCGACCGCCCGGCGGCTCGGCGAAGGGGAGCAGATGACAGTCGTCGCAGGCTTCCGGCGCGGGATAGTGCCCGAACCGCGCCCTGCGCTGCTGCCCGCTCCGCTTTTCGGCAGCGCGTTGTTCGATCGCACGCCAGGCCTCCTGGCGTCTTCTACGTTGCTGCTTGCGGGCGTCCTGGCCGGGCTGGGGAGGTTGTGGTGGCGGGAGGGCCGCGACCGCCGATATGTCACGCAGTCCTACCTGACGCAGTCAAAGGAGGAGGAGGTCCTTCCCCTGTTTGAGTCCGACAGCTCGGGCGTCGAATTCGAGCCGCCTCAAGCATTGCGCCCTGCTCAAATCGGCGTGCTGCTGGACGAGCGCGCGGATGTCCGCGATCTGACCGCGACCATCGTCGATTTGGCGGTGCGAGGCTATCTGCGAATCACAGAGGTTCCAAAGGTAGGCTGGTTCGGGGCCCGAGACTGGCGCCTCGATCAGCTCAAAGGGGCGGACGACAGTTTGCTCGGGTACGAGAGGAAGGTGCTCGAGGGTCTGTTCGCCGGAGCAACGACGACAGACAGCGGCCCCGTCATGGCCTCGCAGAAACTGTCGGCGCTCAAAAAGAAGTTCTACACACACCTCGCCGGCATCAAGACCGCACTTTACACCGACGCCGTCAGCCATCGCTGGTTCGTCCGCAATCCCGACAAGGTTCGGCAAGCGTATTTCATGGCCGGAGCCGTCACCGCTGCCTGCAGCGTATTTCTGACGACGGTTCTCGGACACAGGTGGGGCGCCGGACTCCTTGGACTGCCAATCGCCGTCGCAGGAGTTTTCATGATGGTGTTTTCTGGTGCCATGCCGCGGCGAACGGCATCGGGGCGCGAGATGATGCGCCGAAGTCTGGGCTTCGCGAAGTACATAAAGACGGGCGAGACACGACAGCTGGAATTCGCAGAACGCGCCAACATCTTCGCCGCATATCTTCCCTTCGCTATCGTGTTCAAGTGCGTCGATCGCTGGGCGAACGCGTTCAAAGACATTGCGATTCAGCCATCGGCAGGTAGTTGGTACGTCGGGCAGAGTCAGTTCAACGCATCTACGTTGTCTTCGGATCTCAGCTCGTTCTCATCGACGGTCTCGACTGCGCTGACCAGCACGCCCGGCGGCTCGGGCAAGAGTGGTTTCAGCGGCGGATCATCCGGTGGCGGCGGCGGAGGCGGGGGAGGTGGAAGCTGGTAACTGTCTTCCTGATCGCGGCCGCGGGAATGGTCCTTGTAACCGTCTTCATCTACAACGGCCTCGTGAGAACGCGCCTGAGAGTACGGGAAGCGTGGAGTGCGGTCGACGTGCAGTTACAGCGGCGATCATCCCTGATTCCGAATCTGGTCGAGACCGTTAAGGGCTACGCTGCTTACGAGCGCGACACCCTCACACGAGTGGTCGAGTCGCGCGCGGCGCTGACGGCGGCGTCTGGCCCCCGGGCGGCGGCCGCGGCGAATGCCGCGCTCACCGGCGCGCTCGGCACGCTCTTCGCCTTGGCTGAAGCGTACCCCGATCTGAAGGCGAACCAAAGTTACCTGCAGCTCCAGCTTGATCTGAGCGACACTGAGAACAAGGTTGCCTTTGCCCGCAACTATTACAACGGTGCGGTCGAGGAGTACAACACAAGGGTTCAAAGTGTGCCTGGAGTGTTTGTTGCGGGGTTGTTCGGTTTCGGCGCCGCCGAGTTCTTCACGGCCGACGATCACGCAAGGGCTGTCGTGGAAGTCGATGTAGGCTAGCTCTCGACGGCAGGCTTCGGTGACAGGGGCAATGCACCGAGGTCGTTCGAGCGGGCGGCGGAGGGTGTGACGGGTTTCAGACTGTCCAATTGTTCCTGCAGGTGAGCAATCCGGCGAGCGTGGGCTTCGAGCTCCGCGCGATGGCGTTGCGCCTGCAGTTCAACGGTACCAAGCCGCACGACCAGTTCCGCGTACTCGCGCCGCGAGACGCCGGAACGGGGCGAGGGAGCATCCAGACGAGAACGTCGTCTGGGCTCTGGACGATTGAGTTTTCTGGCCACGGGCTAGCTCACATCGACCGGAGATGTCGTGCGCCAATACACGAACAGCGCGAATCAGGCGCACTCGCGAACAGCCAAGCAAGATCGATGCTGTAGCTCCTTGGTCCGGCTGAAGCCGGACACTACGTCTGGCTGAAGCCGGAACTACGAACGTCCGCTAGCCACGGATGATCGACAGCACCTCATCGCGCTTGTGTTCCATTTGTTCCTCGGTCGTGCTTTCGAGGTTGAGCCTGAGCAACGGTTCGGTATTCGACGGCCGGACATTGAAATGCCAGTCGGGGTATTCGACGGAGATGCCGTCGAGCTTTGAGATCGTCGCGCCCTTGTATCGCGCTTCGATGGCGGCCATCGTCGCCGCCATCGCATCCATGGTCGCCATCCTCGTGTTGATCTCGCCGGAGATGAAGTACTTGGCGCGCAGCGGCGCGAGCAGCTCCTTGAGCGGCTGATTCTTCTTCGACATGAGCTCCAGCATCAGCAGCGCAGGAATGAAGCCGTTGTCGCAGTAGAAGTTGTCGCGGAAATAATAGTGACCGGTCACCTCGCCTCCAAACACCGCGTGCAATTCGCGCATGCGGCCCTTGAAAAACGCGTGACCCACCCGGTTCATCACTGCCTTGCCGCCATATTTTGCCGCGACGTCCTTGACGGCATAGCTCGCCCGAAGGTCGTAGACGATGGTCGCGCCGGGCTCCTTCAGCATGAACGCTTCCGCGAGCAGCGCCGTCACGAAATCGCCCGCAACGAACTCGCCGTCCTCGTCGATGAAGAAGCAGCGGTCGGCGTCGCCGTCCCACGCGATGCCGATTTCGGCGCGATTGGCCTTGACGCGGGCGACGATGTCGCGCCGGTTCTCCTCGATGAGCGGATTCGCTTCGTGAGTGGGGAAGGTGCCGTCCACGTCGAAGCAGAGCGCGTCAACGTGGCAGGGCAGCGCCTTGAAGAGCGGTGGCGCCACCACCCCGGCCATGCCGCACCCCGCGTCGAGCACGACCTTGTACGGCTTGACGATGGCCGGGTCGATGAAACCGAGCACGTGCTTCACGTACCCGTCGAGGACCGATCGCTGGTTGTACGCGCCGGGCGTGGCGGCAGGCGCCGGAATCCGGTTCGCCCCGAGCATGTCGCGAATGTCTGAAATACCGGCATCTCCACTGAGCGGGGTATTGCCGCGACCGACCATCTTGCAACCGTTGTATTGCTTCGGATTGTGCGAGGCAGTGATCTGCGCGCCGCCGTCGAGGCCCTCGGTGCCGACGGCGTAGTAGATCATGTCGGTGGCGATCATGCCGTAGTCCACGACATCTGCACCCTGCTCGCGCGCGCCCGCAATGAATGCGGCGGCCAGGCTGGGCGACGACACCCGCATGTCTCGGCCCACGCCGATTCGCTTGGCCTTCAGGTAGGCGACAAACGCGCGACCGATTTGATGAAATGTCGGCTCGTCGAGCTCGCTCGGGTAGTTCCCCCGGACGTCATACGCTTTGAAAATGGTGGGGTTCATAGACGGCTGTATTCCGCGATGTGAGTGTTGTCTCCAAGCACGCCACCCATCAGGTAGGCGTTGCGACCGATCTCTCCAGAACGCCCGACGATGGCATCCACCAGGTGGGCCTCACGGCCTATATGCGATTCGGGCCACACAATCGCGCCCGAGATGTGCGCGTCTTCCTCGACGTGGCAGTTTCTCCCGAGCACGGTGTACGGGCCGAGCCGGGCGCCGGCCTTGACGACGCATCCCTCGTCCACGAAAAGAGGACCTTCAAGACGTGCGCCGGTGTCGACGCGCGCGGCGGGCGAGACCCAGGCCAGTCCCTGCGCACTGTTGAACGGCGGCATCGAGTATCGCCCATCCATGATGTCGCGATGCACCTGCATGTATTTTTCCGGCGTGCCGATGTCGATCCAGTAATCGCGATAGATCGACGCCAGAAATGTCTCGCCGCGTTCGATGAACGACGGAAAGAAACTGCGCTCGATCGACCATGCGACGTTTTCCGGAATTCGATCGAACGTGCCGGGCTCGAGCACGTAGATGCCCGCGTTGATCGTATTGCAGGTGATTTCTTCGAGCTTCGGCTTCTCGAGAAAGCGCAGGATGTTGTTGTCGGCGTCGGTCTCGACCAGCCCATAGGCGGTCGGGTTATCCACGGGCGTGAGCACAATCGTCGCGCGCGCGCGACGGCTGCGGTGGAACTCGATGAGGCCGTTCAGATCGACCTGTGTCAGCACGTCGCCGTTGAACACGACGATCGTATCGTCTACCCCTCGAGCCGCGTAGCGGACCGCGCCCGCCGTGCCGAGCGGCGTCGGTTCGACCACATACCGGATTCTGATGCCCGCGTCCCGTCCGTCACCGAACACCTCTTCGATACGGCGTGGCTGATAGTTGAGACTGAGAATGACCTCGTCTATCTCCGGCACCTGGGTGATGAGATCGAGCTGATAGTGCAGAAACGGGCGGTTGAAGATCGGAACGATGGACTTGGGTGCGTGGATGGTGAGAGGACGGAGCCTGGTGCCCTGGCCTCCAACCAGGAGAAGCGCCTTCATATCGAAGCGTGATGATACTGCATTACAATTAGTCGAGACGTGCGCCACACCATCAACCTGCCGAATGCCCTGACCGCGACGCGCATTTTTCTGGTGCCGCTGCTGGTGGTGGTCTTGCTGACCAATTTCGAGGGACGCCTCATCTTCGGCGTGCGCAAGGAGTTGATTGGCGCGGCCATTTTCGGTCTGGCGTCGATTACTGACTGGCTCGACGGATATCTGGCGAGGCGGCGCAAGCAGGTGACCGCTTTCGGCCAGATGATCGATCCGATTGCCGACAAGCTGCTGACCTCGGCGGCATTCATTTCGCTCATTCAGATGGGGCTGGCGCCGGCCTGGATGGTGGCCGTCATCATCGGGCGCGAGCTCGCGGTCACCACGCTGCGCAGCATCGCGTACGCGCGGGGCGTGGTGATTCCGGCATCGCCGCTGGGAAAAGTGAAGATGATGGCCCAGGTGATCGCGATTCTGGCGCTGATTCTCGGAGAGGAAGAGCGCCTGCGGTCGCTCGGGACGATCGGCTATGCCGCGCTTTGGGTGGTGGTGGCGACGGCGTTGATTTCGGCGGTGGATTACTATCGGCGCTTCAGCAGGATTCCATCCAAGGTCGAGTCGTTCCCGGCGGTGGAAGAGCGCCGATCGAGAGCATCGTAAAAACCGCTCCGGGAGCCTTTTTCAAAAGCAGAAACTGCGTAGGGCGGGTCTTGTAGTGCAAGACCCGCCCTACAGAAACTTCATCTCAGCGCGGCGATCAGATCGCCGGTCGTGATCGCGGTCTTGGCCACGGTCACCCGCACTGTCGCATCGTCCGGCCGCACCGCGACCACCATCACCTCACCGATTTCCACCAACGGCGATTGTTTGATCGCGGCCCCGAAGACGTCCGAGCGGCCGGTCGTCTCGACTCTCAGCTCGCGCTTATCCCTGAACACCAGAAACCTCTCGCCGACGACGACGCCTGCGCTCGTGCCGCGATCAATCGTCATGTAGTCGCCGGGGGCAGCGGTGTGGAGCCCTTCGATGCCGGTGACGATATGCCCCATGTTGTCGTACTGCGGCACGTTGCCTGCCATGGGTTGAGCAGAGACCATCGGCTCGACGAAAGGCTCGAGGTAGTCATCCAAGAGGATGCCTTCGCACGAGTGCAGGATGGTGGCTGTGGAGACCATCGTATCGACGCCCAGAATCTGCACCCATCCCGCCGTATGGATCGTTTTCGGCACGTCTCGGTCTGTTGCCGTACTGGTCACGCGCCTCACGAAATAGCGCTGGCCCGTCTGGATGCCGGCGTTGGACCCGCCGCTGATGACCAGAACGTCCGGCGCGGACAGCAACTGCCGATGCGTGAAGTCCTGCGATCCGACGACGCGGAGTGGCGCGGCATTCGGGGATGCCGTCTCGTTGGTCAGCAGGGCCGGCGCGCACGCCAGGTCGTTGAAAGCCCATGACGGCGCGGGTATGAGGCCAGGGGCCGCCACGGGTGTTTGAGCGGCCTGGGGTGTCTGGGCCGCCGCAGGGACGGCCAGGAGAAAGACGTACAGCACACACGTCGCGTTACGGTAACGCATGTCGGAAATCCTCAGGGAACGTAGGTTATGGCCCTGCCGGCTCGGCGACCGTAATAGGGCAGAGCTTCTCGGCCTTCTTATCGGACTTTTCGAGGGTTTCCGCTAGCGTAGGTCATGGCCCTGCCGGTTCGGCGACCTTCGGTTCCTGCCCCGGTTCGGCGACCTTCATTTCCTGCTTCAGCCGCGTGATGCGCCGCCTGGCCTCTTCGAGGTGCTCGCTTTGCTCGTACTCGCTCACGAGGCGCTCGTAATAGGGCAGAGCTTCGGGCTTTCGATTGGACCTTTCAAGGGTTTCCGCCAAGTAGAAGTAGAGGCCGTCTTTCCTCGTGTATTCCGGGTCGTTCTTGAGGATCTCTTTGTATCGGCTTTCGGCACCCGCAAAGTTCCGAATGCTCAGATAGAACTTCCCGACTTCAAAATCCCAATCCGACAGCCGATCCTTGCTTGCACGAAGATTCTTGCGCACCTCGTTGATGAGCTTGCTGTTCGGATACCGATCGACAAAGGTCTGGAACTCGCGAATCGCTTCCTTGGTCTCGGTCTGATCCCGCTGAGGATTGAGCATCTGGTTGAAGTGCACCATCCCCAACTGCATCTGTGCGTAGTCGGCGCGCGGGTTGGTCGGGTAGAACGCCAGGAATTCGCGATATTCGTTCTGCGCGTAGACGTAGGACCCCGCGTTGTTTTCGCCGAGATACGAATCGCCGACGCCCAACTTGGCCTCGGCGCGGAGCGGGCTTTGCGGATACGATTCGAGCAGTTCGGAAAAGTACTGGCGCGATCGTGTCCACTGTCGTTCCTTGAGGGCGGCGTTCCCGCGGTCGAGGAGAATCTGGTCCGCCTCTCCGGGAGCGGCGGTGACGGGTGGATTCGATCCACAGCCGCTCAGCGCCATAGCAAAAAGCAGGACCAGGCAATAGAGCGCAGAGAAGTTCGTGCTGGGAGTATTCATTTAGTGAGCCACCGATACTGCTGCTCCAGGCCGTTCTCGAGAGAAACCTTGGGGGTAAAGCCGAGGTCGCGGCGGGCCGCTGAAGTATCGGCGTAGGTGTGGCGCATATCGCCTTTCTGTTCCGGTTCGCGTTGAATGGCGACCTTTTTTCCAGTCACCGTTCCAATCAACTCGAGCACGTGGTTCAGCGTGACCCGGGAGCCACCACCAATATTGTACACGCTGCCTGGCCGGCCCCGGTCGGCTGCGGCCATGTTTGCGTCGACGATATCGGCGACGAACGTAAAGTCACGTGTCTGTTCACCATCACCGTACACAGTAATGGGATTGCCATCCCTCACCGCCGTCAGAAAGCGGTGAAACCCCATGTCGGGCCGCTGACGCGGACCGTACACAGTGAAGTACCGCAATGCGACCGCCGGCACGCCGTAATTGGCCCAATACAGCTGGCCCAGGTGCTCTGCCGCGAGCTTCGACACTCCGTAGGGCGACAGGGGCTGCAGGTATGTATCCTCGCGCATCGGCAGCGGCACATCGTCGCCATAAACCGAAGAACTTGAAGCGTATACGTATCGTTGGATCGGCATGCCCACGAGCGCTTCAAGGAGGCGCTGAGTCGCCTCGATGTTGTTCCTTGTATAGACGTCGAAATCGCGTCCCCAGCTTTTCCGCACCCCCGCCTGTGCAGCCAGATGGAAGACATGAGTCACGCCGGCGAGCTGCGGCTTGAGGTCGATGTCCTGCAGCGCGGCCTCGATAAACGAGAACTTGGGCCGATCGCGAACAGTGGCCAGGTTGGCCTCTTTCAGAGACCGGGCGTAATAATCGGTGAAACAGTCGATGCCGGTGACGCTGGCGCCCGCATCGAGGAGGGCTGCGGAAAGATGTGATCCGATGAATCCGGCGGCGCCGGTGACCAATGCCTTCATTCGACGAGCAGCTCCCGAATATAGTCGGGCAGCCGGCAGGGTCGCCCGCTCGTATCAATCGCCGCGTGAACGGTGCGGCCTGTTGCGTTGAGGGTGCCGTCGGCCGGCCGCGTAATCTCGTACTCGAACTCGACCCGTGCCGGCGACAGCAGCCGGCCCGTCGTCTTCAGCCGCAGCTCGTCGTCGTATCTGGCGGGCGACTTGTAATCGCAGTGGGCTTCGATGACCGGCAGGCCGATGCCTTCTTCCTCCATCTCGCGGTAGCTTCGCCCGATAGCTCGCAGCAGCTCGCAGCGCCCGATTTCGAACCACATGAAGTAGTTCGCGTGATACACGACGCCCATCTTGTCGGTTTCGGCGTAGCGCACTCTGATGTCGATGGTTTGTGGCGTCTTCGAGGTCATCACGAAGCGACGGCTGCGGCCGCGTTCTTCAACGCCCTGGTTGCCGCGGTCGGATCGGACGAGTTGAAGATGGCGGAGCCGGCGACGACAATCTCGACGCCTGCGTCCACCACGAGGGCGATGTTCGAGAGGTCGATGCCGCCGTCGATTTCGATGGGCGCCTTGTTGGCCGCCCGGTCGAGCATGCGCCGGATCGCGACCACCTTTTGCACGCTCGTCGGAATGAACTTCTGTCCGCCGAACCCTGGATTGACCGACATCACCAGCACGAAATCGACTTCGCCGGCGATTTCCTCGATCGCCACCGGTGGTGTCGAAGGGTTCAGCACGACGCCGGCCTTCACACCGAGGCTCTTGATGAGGCCGACCGTGCGATGCAGGTGTGGCAGCACTTCGACGTGCACCGACAACATGTCGGCGCCCGCAGCGACGAACGCTTCGGCGTACTTGTCTGCATCGGTGATCATCAGATGCACGTCGAGCGGCACCTTCGCCACGCGTTTCACCGAGCGGACCACGGCGGGTCCGATAGTGATGTTGGGTACGAAGTGACCGTCCATCACGTCCACGTGGATGAGATCGGCGCCACCGCTTTCGACGGCCGCGATCGCGTCGCCGAGCGCTGCGAAATCGGCCGAGAGAATCGATGGTGCGATGCGCACTTGTCTACCGTTCACTGCTGACCTCGAGCGAAATCGGATCGCCCGCCGCGATCTGAAATCCCGCCGTCGGGAATTGACGGAGAACAGTGCCGGCGGGTACTCCGGGATATGGCAGCTCGCCGACAACGGTGACGCGGAATCCGCGCGTGCGCAGAAGATCGACGGCCCGCGTTCCGGCCACGCCAATTAGATCTGGCATCACGTAGTACCGGCTCTGCTCGCCCCGGTTGATGAGAAGCGCCACCTCCGTGCCGCGCGCGCTTCCCGGGGGTTCCTGTGCCATGACAGTGCCGCTGGGAAAATCGGCCGAGCGTACTTCTACCAATGAGGCGACCGACAAGCCGTCCTGCTGCAGACGCAACTGGGCGGCCCGCTCGGATTCACCGGTGAGCGCTGGAATGATCGTGATTCTCGAGCCCTGGCTGACCCACACGCGAATTGTGCGCTGACGGCGCGTGATCGCCCCTGGTGCAGGATCCTGCAGCGCGATACGGCCGGCGGGAATCTTCGGATCGAGCCGCTTACTCTCGTCGACCGTCAACGCCAGGCCCATCTGCTCCAGCGTAGCGGTCGCTTCCGCGACCGTGTGATTGCGCAGATCGGGCGCCGGCATCTCGCGAACCTTCAGCGCGACGCGCATGGCGGTGACGGCAAAGATGAGATAGGTCGCGACCAGACACGCGGCAATGGCAAACAGCCGGCCGGCGCTCCACATTCGGGTTCTGAACAGCATGAAGACCCCTTATTTTACACGGCGCAAGACGGCGCCGTAGAAGGCCTCGAGGCCGTGCTTGTGGGGCAGCGTGCGCAGGACACCGGTGTCGTCCAGTACTGGCTGCAGTGCTGCACTGAACTGCGCGGGCGACTCGATGGTCAGGTTTACGGCCCTGAACCCGGCGCCGGCCTCCAGGAACGCCGACACGACCGCGTCGTTTTCCTCTGGCTCGCTCGAACAGGTGGAATAGATGAGCCGCCCACCCGGGCGGACCGCCTCTGCCGCGTGACCGATCATGGTCAACTGCGCGTGCGCCAGGGGCGCGAGGTCGGCCTCGGTTCTGCGCCAGCGAATTTCAGGATCGCGCCGCACGGTTCCGAGACCCGAGCACGGAGCATCGACGAACACGATGTCGAATTCCGAGGAAAAGGGAAGTCCGGCTTCGAGATCGGCCTGCTGAACCTGAATATTCCGTGCGCCGCTGGCGTTGACCGTCTCGCGCAGGAGCGCAACACGCGCGCTGCGGACATCGGTCGCGACAATCTCCGCCCGGTCGCCAGCCATCGACGCCATGGCGGTCGTTTTGCCGCCTGGCGAGGCGCAGGTATCGAGCACGCGCATGCCGGGTTCCGGGGCGCCCAGCAGCGCGACGAGCTGCGACGCTTCATCCTGCAGGAAGAACTGGCCGGTGCCTGCGAGCGGTGTTCGGAGGGGATTGCCCGATTTGACGACGAGGCCGTCGGGGGCATAGCGCGCCGGCTCGACGTCAACGCCGTGTTCAGCCAGGGCTTTGACCACTGTTTCGCTGTCGCCCTTCAACCGGTTCACTCGAAGCATCAGCGGGGCAGGGGCGTTGTTGAAATTCTCCCAGGCTTCTGCGGCGTCAAATCCGTAGCGATCCAGCCATCGGCGCGCAAGCCAACCAGGATGCGACAGCGACACTTCCAGATAGGCCAGGGCATCGCCATCTGGTGGACGTGCCGGAAGCGGCAGTTGATGCGAATTCCGTGAGATGGAACGCAGCACGGCGTTCACCAGCCCTGCGGCGCTCGTTTTCCTCGCGCGCCGAGTCATGGCAACCGCATCGTTGACGGCCGCTGCTGCCGGAACCCGATCGAGGTGAAGCAGTTGATAGATGCCGAGTCGCAGAATCTGCAGCACCTCGAAGTCGAGCTTCGTCGGAGGCCGCTTGGCAAAATGCGCAATGAGATGATCGATCTGGCGCTGCCACCGAAGTGTGCCTGTCACAAGATCCGTCGCCAGGGCTCGATCGCGCTCGTCCTGTAACGCCGGTCTGACCTCGGCAAGCGCGGCGGGTAAATCGAGACGGCCCGCGTTGACATCGCAGAGCGCGGTGAACGCCGCCGTCCGCGCGGGAGCGATCATGGCGCCTCGGTGCGGACGAAACGCGCTCCAGGAACAATCGGCCGGCCGGCCAGGAATTCTCGCGCGGTGACAGGCCGCCGGCCCTCCCGCTGCAATATCAGCAGCCGCAGCACTCCGCGGCCGGTTCCGACGAGCAATTGGTCGCCGCGTGCTTCGAAAACGGATCCCGGAACCGTTTCGGGGGTGCCGCTTTCGTCCGCGATCTCGGATTTCAACAGGATGGTGCGCTCGCCCTCCAGCTCCGAGTAGGCATGAGGCCACGGATGGAGCCCACGGATCTGGTCGTGGATCTCGCGTGCCGATCGGGACCACTCGACGATACCGTCGGCCTTTTCGATCTTCGGCGCGTAGGTCGCCTCAGAATCGTCCTGAGGAACTTCGGTGGCACGGCCTTCGGCGAGCGCGTCAACCACGCCGACGAGTGCCCGAGCGCCAATCTCGGCGATATCGCGTTCCACTTCGGCGCTGGTTTCGTGCTCGGAGATGGGGCGCACCACCTTTGCCATCATGGGTCCGGCGTCGAGTGCCTGGACGAGGCGCATGATCGTGACGCCGGTCTGGGCGTCGCCAGACATGACGGCTCGGTGAATCGGGGCAGCGCCGCGATACTTCGGCAGGAGTGAGGCATGCACGTTGATGAGACCCAGCCGCGGGGTCTCCAGCACCTCGCGCGTCAGAATCCTGCCGTATGCCGCGACAACACCGAGATCGGCCTGCAAGCCGCACAGCGCGTCGAGGAACGCCTCGTCGCGAAGACGCGCAGGCTGAAGCACGGGCACACTGTACCGTTCGGCCAGCTCCTTGACCGGTCCGGGCTGCGACTTGTGTCCTCGTCCCCGTGCACGATCCGGCTGAGTGACGACGCCCACCACGGGATGCCGCGATCGGCTGAGTGCCTGCAACGTTGGAACGGCGAAGTGGGGAGTACCGAAGAAGACGACTCGAAGCGGGGCGGCGAGCGTCACCATTTGCCGGCGCGCGAGAGCTTGCGGATTTTCTTGACGATCAGATCGCGCTTGATGCCGCGGACGCGATCGAGAAACAGTTTGCCGTCGAGGTGGTCCATTTCGTGCTGGAGCGCGCGGGCGAGCAGATCCTTGCCTTCGACCGTTCGTAGATGGCCGTTCCGATCGAGGCCGCTGATGACGGCCCGCATCGGGCGGGCGACGGTGGCGTTGAAGCCCGGAACGCTGAGGCACCCCTCTTCTTCGAGCTGCATGCCCTCGAGCTCGAGAAACTGCGGGTTGACGAACACCATGAGGTCCGCGGCATTGCGGCCGACCGACAGGTCGATCACGAAGATTCTGAGGGGAACGCCCACCTGCGGCGCGGCCAGTCCGATGCCGGGTGCGGCATACATCGTCTCGATCATGTCGTCGATGAGCCTTTGAAGGTCGGAGGTCAGCTCGCCGACTTCCGTCGCCCGCTCGTGCAGCGGGGCCTCGCCGAATTTCAGAATCGGGCGAATCACCCGCCTTCGCGCCTCCGTTGCTGGTGGCGCTCCGGCGCGGCAGGCCCGCCTTCGCGCTCCCGGTGCTCCGCCCTTCGACCCTGCTCAGGGCGCCCCGAGCCGTCGTCGAGGGGCGACGCTGCAAGCGCCCGGCTTTGGAACCGCGCCTGCAGCCGTTCGGCGGCGCTGGCGTAATTGCGCGCAATCTCGCCAAGCGAGTCGCCGCTGAATTTCTCCAGGAAGGCGTCTGCGAGCACCAAGACGACTACCGCTTCGCCGACGACAGCGGCGGCGGAAATTGCGCAGACGTCACTTCGTTCGATGACGGCAGGAGCCTCGCTCATGACCGACAGATCGACCGACCGCAATGGCTTCATCAGCGTCGCGATGGGCTTCATGAATCCGGAGACTCTGAGGTCTTCGCCGTTGGTGACGCCCCCTTCGAGACCGCCGGCGTTGTTCGTGGGCCGGGCCACACCAATCGGCGGCTTCGCCCGAGCCGGCGCGGGTACGATTTCATCGTGCATCTGCGATCCAGGAACAGACGCAGCCTTGGGTCCGATACCGATGCCGACGCCCTTGATCGCAGGAATCGACATCATGGCCTGCGCGAGGCGGCCGTCCAGCTTGCGATCCCACTGCACGTAGCTCCCCAGTCCGACGGGAAGACCGCGAACGACAACCTCATAGGCCCCGCCTGCCGTATCACCAGCGTCGCGGCACCGATCGATCTCGGCAATCATTCGTACTTCGGCGGCCGGATCGGCGCATCGCAGGGCCGAATCGGGACCGATGTCTCGCGCGGCCTCGAATGTGACTCGAAGGGGCGAGTCGAGACCGATGCCGTTGACCTGGTAGACGTGGCTGACGATGTCGATGTCGAACTTCTTCAACAGTTGACGCGCAATCGCACCAGCAGCGACGCGAGCGGCCGTTTCGCGCGCGCTGGCACGCTCGAGCACGTCGCGAATGTCGGTGCGGTCGTACTTGATCACGCCTGCAAGATCGGCGTGCCCGGGACGGGGGCGGGTCACGACGGGCCTCGTCGCGCCTGTCGCGCCGGCCGGTGCCTCGTCTTCGGCATGCATCGTCTGCTGCCAGTTCTCCCAGTCCTTGTTGCGAATGAGCAGGGCAATCGGAGAGCCGAGCGTTTCGCCCGCGCGCACGCCCGAGAGAATCTCTGCCTTGTCGGACTCGATGGCCATCCGCCGTCCGCGGCCATAACCCCCTTGGCGCCGCTTCAACTGCTCGGTGATGGCCTCGAAATCGATGTGAAGGCCGGCCGGCATGCCCTCGAGAATGGCAACGAGCCCCTTGCCATGCGACTCGCCGGCAGTGAGAAAACGCAGCATTTCACAGTCATTCTATACGAAGTTTCTGCACTGTCCGGCCGCGACGGCGCGCGATTGCGCCTGTTTTTCGCAGGCGAGGCGATTGCACGTGGAGAGGCATCGCATGGCCACGCTCATCGCCGATCGATTTCTTCTCCATGGAACGGCAACGCCGGCGCAGGACTTCAATCTGATTGCCATCGATCTTGCGTCGGGCAATCGCGTTCGTCTGCAATTGGCTCTCGCCGGCCCACGCAGCGAGCAGCAGACCTGGGTCGATGCGTGCGCACGTGCCTACGCCGAGGGACGGCTGGTTGATTTCGGCTTCATCGGTACGGCGTACCGCTTCGAAGCCTTTCCACGGCAGCGCGCACACGACAGCAGGCACATTGCCGCTGCGGAGAGCCTGCTCGAATGGCTCGAGCGCTCACATCCCTCGTCTATGCGCGTGCTTTGCGTACCGCAACTGCCAGCCGCGCGCGATCTTCGCTTGCGCGGATTCGTGCCCTGCCATGTCGCGCTCCTCGACCACGTCGCGCTCTCCAGCGACATCCGGGTCGTGCTCGCGAAACGATCGGTCGTGCTGCTGGATTCGCGCGGCGTACCGAACAACGTCGCATTGGCCGTACTGCGGCTTCGCCAGTTGAATGTCCGAGACGTGTGCGCCATCGTGCAGCAAGAGCCGCGGAAGAGGATGCAGATCGCCGCCGCGGCCGAGAGCAGAGCGGCCTACGACGGGCCTGCCTCGCCGGGTCTGAAGAGCAAGACCCGGCCTACTGTGCCCGATGCACGCGTCGCCCAGATGTTGACCGAGGCCGAGCGGATGCTGCAGCGCGGGCGTCACTCCGCCGCCGAGCGTGCGCTTCGCGGCGCCGCAGGAGCGGCCGGGCGGAGAGGCGACTGGATTCGAGCCGGCGATGCAGGACTGGCACTCGGGCAGCTTCTGCTCACACGGGGCCGCGCGGCCGATGCAAAGGCAGCTTTCGGAGAAGCCCACAACTATTTTCAGCAAGGGCAGGCGGCGGGGCCGGCGATCGACGCCACGATTCACCTCGGTCTCGCACAGACCGACCTGGCGGACCTGGTCGAGGCGGAGCAGACATGTCGTGCGGCATATTCCGCTGCCGCCGCGCTTCGGCATCCGGAATCGACGTTGTCTGCCGGAATCGCACTCGCGAGGACACTGCTGTGGCAGCAACGACAAACAGATGCCCGGGCAATTCTCGGAGCGGTAACCCCGACCGGCGATGCCGTCTGCTGCACGAGATACTGGTGTCTCGTCGCCAGGCTCCACATCGCAGGCGGTGCACTTTCCGAGGCACGCGAGACCATCGCACGTGCGCGTCGCGCCGCGAACGACGGGTCACCTGTGCTCGAGTCGCTTGTCCGGTTACATGAGGCGAGCATTCAGGCGCGTCTCGGCGACGTCGACGCCCTTCGCCTTCACGTGGCAGCAGGACTGGCCGCGGCACGATCGGCGCATCTGCCGCTGCAGGCAATCAAGTTGAGGCTGGTGCAGGTGGACGGCCTTGTCCGCGCTGAACGCCCGGGGGCCGCACGTGCTTCATTGAAACGTTTCACCACGATTCGCCACGGGGCCATTCCACCGCTATTGAAACTGCACATCGAATCCGTGTTGAAGGCGCTCGACCAGCCAGCGTCGGCGCGCGAATCGGCGGTCCGCTTCCAAGTGGAAGACTGCGGAGGCAGCGTGGCGGAGCTCGACAGCGTGCGCAATCTTCTGGCCCTTTCACATCAACCCGAGGACGAAGCGGAAGCACTCGAACGGGTGGCCGCCGCCGTGCGACGGCATACGCATGCCGCGGGAGTTGGCATCTTCGGGTCACATAGTTCGGTCACGCGTCTGGTTGGAGCGTCAGGCACGGCCAGTGAGCAGCTGGCACAACGGGCGATCAATGTCGGTCAGCCTATCGCTCCCGGCCCTTCGGGGACCTGGATAGAAAGCGCCGTCCCAATCCAGTACCTCGGGCGCTTTGTGGGGGCTATGGCCTTCCGATGGAGCATGGAGGGGCCCGAGAACGCCGGACGCGCGCTGGCATTCGGAGCGGCAGCGGCGGCTGTGTGCGCCCCCCTGGTGTATGTGCTCGTCGAGCGCCAGAACGCACCGTCTGTTGAGCAGGCGCCGTTCGATCTGGCCGGCGCAAGCTCGGCGATCGGCGAAGTGCGAAAGGCCATCGCTCGCGCAGCCAACGCGCCCTTCACCGTTCTGATCGAAGGGGAAAGCGGATCAGGTAAAGAGCTCGTCGCCAGGGCGATTCATCGTGCGGGTGGCCGCCGCGATCGGCGCTTCTGTGCGCTGAACTGCGCGGCCATGCCCGAAGACCTGATCGACGCTGAGCTGTTCGGTCACGCCAGAGGCGCATTCACCGGGTCAGTGGGAGAGCGGCTTGGCCTGTTTGAAAGCGCCGACGGCGGTACTGTGTTCCTCGACGAGGTCGGCGAGTTGTCGGCGCGAGCGCAAGCCAAGGTGCTGCGGGTGCTTCAGGAGGGAGAGATTCGCCGCGTCGGCGAAAACTTTACTCGAACCTTCGACGCGCGCCTCGTCGCTGCGACCAACCGGTCTCTGCGCGCCGAAGTCGAGGCGGGGCGGTTTCGGCAGGACCTGCTTTACCGGCTCGATGTCATCCGTATCAACGTGCCGCCGCTGCGCGATCGCGTCGACGACATCCCGCTACTGGCCGCGCGCTTCTGGAAGCAGGCCGCCGAACGCATTGGCAGTCGAGCGGTGCTCGGACAGAGCGTGCTTTCGGCGCTGGCGCGGTATGATTGGCCGGGCAACGTTCGAGAACTGCAGAACGTGCTCACCGCGCTGGTCGTGGCGGCGCCTGCCCGCGGTGTCGTCGGCGCGTCCCAGATCCCCGTAGCGATTGCCCGAGCCGCCGAAGTGACGCCACACGAGTCGCTCGAGAGCGCGCGGCTCAAGTTCGAACAGCGATTCGTCCGCGCGGCGCTTGCGCGCGCGGCCGGACATCGCGGGCGCACGGCCGCCGCCCTGGGCCTCAGCCGTCAGGGCCTCGCAAAACTGATGCAGCGCCTTCATCTCGATGCTTAGGTACCTCATCCGACGGCTCGTGCTGACCATTCCGGTCCTGGTCGGCGTGGCGACGCTCGTGTTCGCCCTCATCCACTTCATTCCGGGAGATCCGGCGGCCGCCATGCTGGGCGAAGGCGCGACGCCGGAAGAAGTGAACCAGTTGCGCGAGCGTCTGGGACTCAACCGGCCGCTGCTGGTGCAGTACGGCTCGTTTCTCCAGGGTTTGCTGCATGGCGATCTCGGTGTCTCCTTGCGCAACGATCAGCCTGTCACACAACAGATTCTCGAGCGCATGCCCGCAACGGCTGAGCTGGCGTTTGCCTCGATGTTCGTGGCAGTGGCGATCGCGGTACCGCTGGGGATTGTCGCAGCGGTCTGGCGCGGCACGTCGATCGATGTTGGCGCGATGACGTTGTCCCTGGTGGGCATGTCGGTGCCGAATTTCTGGCTCGGACCTCTGCTGGCGATTATCTTTGCGGTAGAACTTGGCTGGTTGCCGGTCGGCGGACGTGGCACACCCGCGCATCTCGTGCTGCCGGCCGTCACGCTTGGCGCCGCGCTTGCCGCGATCCTCGCGCGCATGACGCGGGCCAGCCTGCTCGAAGAGTTGCGCGAGCCGTACGTGCTGGCGGCCCGCGCGAAGGGTGTGTCGCGCACGCGCGCCATCCTTCATCACGCGTTTCGAAACAGCCTGATTCCGATCGTCACGATTCTGGGCCTGCAGTTCGGCGTTGTGCTGACCGGCGCGGTCATCACCGAGACCATCTTCGCGTGGCCTGGCATCGGGCGCCTGCTGATTCAGTCCATCAATTTTCGCGACTACCCGCTTGTGCAGGGCTGCGTGCTCCTCATTGCGCTGACGTATGTCGGCGTGAACCTCGTCACCGACCTCACCTACAGCTTCCTCGATCCCCGCATCCGGGTGGATCGATCGTGATCAAGATCGGTGCGGTCGTTGTCCTGATGACGGTCGTCGCCGCGATCCTGGCGCCATGGGTTGCGCCCTACGATCCCGCGTTCCAGGAGCTGGCCCTGCGCCTCGATCGGCCGAGCTTCGCGCATCCGTTCGGTCTCGACGAACTGGGGCGCGATATTTTCTCGCGCGTGCTCGCCGGTGCGCGCATTTCGCTCTTTGTCGGCCTTACCGTCGTGGGCATTTCGTCGGCCATCGGCATTCTGCTGGGCTCGATCGCCGGCTACTTCGGCGGGTGGCTGGACGATGTCATCAGCCGCACGATCGACGTGCTGCTCGCGTTCCCTGGCATTCTCCTTGCCATCGCGCTCGTGGCGGTTCTGGGACCGAGCCTGGGAAATGTCGTGATGGCGCTCGCGGTGATCGGATGGGTCGGATACGCGCGGCTGGTACGAGGTCAGGTACTGAAGGCGCGCGAGCTCGAGTTCGTTCAGGCCGCTCGCGCGCTCGGCGCCGGCACAGGGCGCATTCTCTTCAGGCACGTCATACCCACGACCATGTCGGCTGTGATGGTGCAGGCGACTCTCGGCATGGCGGGCGCGATTCTGGCGGAAGCCTCGCTCAGCTTTCTCGGCCTCGGCGTTCAGCCTCCGACGCCGAGCTGGGGCACGATGTTGAATGGGGGACGGTTGCATCTGCTCGACGCACCGCACCTCACGATCTTTCCGGGCGCGGCCATCGCGTTGCTGGTCCTGGGGTTCAATTTTCTGGGCGACGGCTTGCGCGATCTGCTCGACCCAAAGCGCTACCGGGCTTGAAGACGTCGCGCGAGCGCGCCTGCCGCCACATCGGCGGGATTTTTTTCAAGTGCGCGCTGTACGGTGGCCCTCGCCTGGTCCAGCTGTCCTGCCTTGGCCTGCGCGTCGGCAAGCCGGACGAGCAGTGAAGTGTCGCCGGTCCCGAGCGCTTCCGATTTCTGATACCACACAGCGGCAGACACCGCGTCGTTCAACTTCATCGAAAGGTCCGCGATCCGCACGGCGTACGAGGCCCTTTCCCGGTCTTCGTCCACGAGCACCGAATATCTGACGAGGGCCTGACGCGCCTCGTCCAGGTGTCCGAGACGCTGGGCGACCGTGGCGAGATACGGCAGGATGTCCGGGTCGGTCGGGAAGCGCTGTGCTGCCTGCCGGAGCGCCGTCTCGGCCCGAGCGTGCTCGCCCGAAAGTATCAGCGCGCGTCCGAAGTGTCCCAGCGTCTCGCTGCTGGCGGTTGTCTGCGTGGCAATCGGTTCGAGCGCTTCGAGTGCCTTTCGCAGGTCGCTCGGATCGCCACTGTCTTCGGCAGCTTCCAGCCAGACCTGCCCGAGCGCCGCATAGACGCCAGGGGTTTCGGGAAACAGCTCCGAGGCCCGGCCAAGCGTGACCACGGCAAGCTCGCGGTTGCCTGCCCGCAGGTGCCCGAGGCCGACAGCAATCAGCCTCTCAGGTTTGGCAGGGTCGAGCGCAAACAGCGCATTCAACTGCTCGAGCTCGTCGCGGGTGCGACCCTGCAGCCGATACAACTCCGCAAGCTCCTCCCGGGCCGGAATAAAGGCAGGTGAGAGCGCGATCGCGCGATCGAAGGCCGCGCGCGCTTCGGGAAGCTGCTCGCGGTCCTTTAAACACAATCCGAGCACGTAATGCGCTTCGTGAAAGCCGGGATTGAGCTTGACCGCCTGCTGCAGGGCCGAAAGGGCGCGTCCAATACGCCCGTCGCCTCGCGACGCCAGGCCGAGCTTATAGAACACGGTGGGGGAGCGGTCGTCGAGGCGGATATAGGCCTCGTAGTTTTCGGCAGCGTTCGCAAAGCGCCGCAGCTGGACGTTGACGTCTCCCAGTTTCTCGAGCGCTCGGGTGGAGCTCGGCTCGAGCTGGTTGGCCGTCCGCAGGTCGCGTAGCGCCGCGGCGAGCATGTCCGGCGTATCTCCGCGGCGTTGATGCGCCTCGCCGCGTTTCAGGTGCGCCGGCATCGAGCCGCGCTTGAGCGCAATGGCTTCGCTGTACGCCTCGATGGCCACAAACGTCTCCCCCCGAATGAGCGCATCATCTCCTTGCTTGATGAGACGGAGGTACTCGCGGTCGCGTTCGACCGCCTGATCGGCGAGGATGCCGGCCGCAGCAAGGCCCGCCAGCACAACGATGGCGGCAATGATCTTTTTCACGACTCGGGCATGGTACCAAAGAATCTAGGGATTAGGGATTGGGGACTAGGGATTGGGCTCAGACAGTCGCAAGTCTCGAGTCGAAAGTCGCGAGTCGGCACCGACTGGCAATAGCTCTCTTGAACGCGCTCGCCAACGGCAATTTCTCAGCGTTCCTCACACGCCGCTCAGGACGTGGCCGGCATGCGGCGCCTATGCTGCCTCCCCATGGAGGCAGCTATGGAACCCGTGAAGCGAATCGACTCCTAGTCCCTATTCCGTAAGTCAGGGAACATTCCGACCGAACCGGGGTCGAATCCCCCAGAACCTGCTATATTCGAGGATACCCACGATGGCAGGAAATTTCTCAGTCAAACCGGCCGAAGCAATCGGGTGGTCATCCGAGGTCGCCAGCGGCGAAGCCGCGCTCATCCAGCGTTGTCTGGAGGGGGACGAAACGGCACACGCAGCCCTCGTGTTCGAGCACCATCGCCTCGTCCTCGGTCTCGCGACGCACCTCCTTGGCGACCGGGAAGAGGCGCTCGATCTGTCTCAGGAGGTCTTCTTGCGGGTATTCCGCACGCTGAACCGCTTCCGTGGACAGTCGTCGCTGCGAACCTGGATCTTCCGCATCGTCGTCAACCAGGTCCGCAACCGTCAGCGATGGTGGAGGCGCCGCCAGCGAGCCAACCAGGTCTCGCTCGACGAGCACATCCGCGATCACGGCGAGATGGTGCTGGGGGCTGAGGCGTGCACCCCGGATCGCGAGCTTGCGCGCAAGGAACTCGGCGCACGACTGAAGATGGCGATTCATAATCTGCCGTTCGAACAACGGACGGCTCTGGTGCTGCGGGAGATTGAGGGTTTGAGGTACGAGGAAATCGCGTTCTCGCTCGGGCTGCCCGTCGGCACCGTCAAGTCGAGGCTCACGCGCGCGCGTCAGGCGCTGCGCGAAGAGCTGGGGGACCTGCGATGCTGACCTGGAACTGCGAACGCGTGCGCGGCGAGCTGTCGGCCTTCTACGACGAAGAGCTGCCGGTGGATGCCCGCATTGCGATTTCCGATCACCTCGACGCCTGTGCGTCGTGCCGGCTCGAGGCAGAGGATCTGGAGTTCATCGGCGACGCCCTTCAGGCCACCGCCCGCGTCGAAGACGTGGCCGTCATGCCGGGGCTCAACCGCTTGCAGAGCGACTTCCTCGAGCGCTGGGATGCCGAAGAAAAGGCGTCGCTCGGACAGTCGATTCGAGACCTGTTCGACGATTCGCGGCGGACGTCGGCCTGCATTGGCGTTTCGGTGGTCGCATCGCTCTGCCTGGCCATGAGCGCCTTCCTGCTCGCGCAAAGCCCTATCCGCCATCCCGAGTCGCTGAAGGCGGCCATGACCTTGAGCTCGCGGGCCCGCACGGCCGATATCTACCTGCCGTCGGTCGAGTTTCTGCCGCGCGCGAATGCCGAGGCGATTATGCCGGCCACGGTCGTCAATCGCGACGACGAAGAAGTGGCGTTTGCAGCCCTGGTGACAGCTGACGGCAATCTCGAAGGGCTGGAGCTCATCGGCGAGCGCATGCCCGGCCGCCGCGGGTTGCCGACTCACGAGCAATTGGTGGAGCTGTTGAATGCCGCGGCGACCGCCCGCTTCGAGCCCGCCCGCGCAGCCGGCACCCCTGTCTCACAGAATGTGGTGTGGCTGGTCTCTCACACGACCGTCCGAGCGCCGCTTCGCGCCTACATCCGCGTGCGTGTCGACGGATGGAAGATGTTGTGATTCAGAAACTAGAATCTAAAATCTAGAATCTGAAATCTAAGATCTCCGCGCTAGTTCTCAGATTCTAGATTTTAGCTTTTAGATTCTAGCTTCCAGGATCACTTACTTCCCACCACATCACCCCGGGCTGTCGCGGAATTGTTCTTCGCGTCGTACGCCCTGATTATCAGTCCCTTGGCTGTGTCGCCGTTGTCCAGCGTCAGCTCGAACTGTTCCTGGCGCGAGTCGAAGATGCCGTCGCGTGGATAGACGACCAGCCAGCGCTGTGCATCCAGTGAGTATTCCACCTTCGAGACCGACGACCAGTCGTCTCTGACTTCGAACTGAATGACCGTTCGACCGTTGGACGGGCGCGAGGTGGTGACGGTCACCACCGGCGGGCCGTTATCGATGTCGAACGCCGAGCTTTCGAGCTCGCCGTCGAGTGCTGCGCCGGGCGTGTTCGATGCCTCGTCCGAGGCGACGACCTTGACC
Source organism: Vicinamibacterales bacterium (assembly GCA_963782595.1). Classification (GTDB taxonomy): domain Bacteria; phylum Acidobacteriota; class Vicinamibacteria; order Vicinamibacterales; family JAMQPK01; genus JAMQPK01. The sequence continues at coordinate 1,427,680 of CAWAKJ010000002.1, forward strand.
AAATATGTTCCGTTGGGCACCGATGTCGTGTCCCACACGAAGATGGCTTCCTCGAGCTCGTCTTTCAGCGACTTCCACGCCGTTTCGCCCTCGCGCCGGTACAGAATCTCGTACCGCAGCTCGTCGTCGTTGGCGTCTTCTGCACGCCACACGAACGTCTGCAGGCCGCGCTGATAGACCCGACGTCCGAGCGCCGACGACGAGCTTCCTGGCGTGGCTGTTGAGCTCAAAATGCGACGGTCCGGCGCCTGGTCGTCGAAGCCGGCAATGTCGGGGTCACCAGTGGGATAGGGCTTCTGAAACACTGTGCCTGCCGGGTGTACCGTGAGGCTCGTCACCTTTGGCCGCAGATTGCGTTGCACGTAGGCGGCAGAGACCGATGTGAGCATCGGGCTCGTCTGCTTGCCCGTGAGCACAGCTTTCCACTGCAGATAGCGCGCATTCGGGCTCTTGATCTCTTCGCCGTTGGCGACCGAATACGGCCCGCTCCACGCGCTCCAGGTGTCGTCCGGCGTGGCCGTGTTGCCCGTTCGCGTGAAGACGTCGACGCGGCCGCCTCCGGCGATCGCGGCGCGCCAGCTCAACGTCCCCCAGTCGGCAACCGTCTGCGCATCGCGAACGACCGACGTGTAGGTGCCTTCCGCTGCGCGTTGCGAGGACAGCTTAAACACCTTCCCGGGATTCGACGTGGCGTAATAAACGTTGCCCTTGGCATCGCGCGCAAAGCCCGTCACCTGCTGAGCCGCCGCCTGCAACAGCAATGTCGCAGTTGCTGGATCCCCCGTCAGGCCGTAGAGCTTGCCGTTGCGGCCCGTTCCGACGATCAATGCACCGTTGGGATCGAACATCAAGTCGTAGGGCGAGTCTTCGCCCGATTCCCAGAGAATGTCCCATAGTCCGTCGGGCCGGATTCGATAGATGGCGCCGCGGCCTCCCCGCCGATCTTCTCGTGCGGGCGCTTCGGTCGTCCCGATGGACGCTCCTCCCGTATCGACCACTGCGATCGCCGTGACTTCGGTGGTCACCGTCGGCACCGGCTCGCGCGGGGCTGAAGGACTCGTCTCGGCCGGGGGACTCACAGACGGCTGGCTGCCCGCCGGGGTGCGTCCGCTCAGGGCGGCAAGATAGATGTTTCCCTGGGGATCGATGCGGATGGAGCGGACCTCCTGGAACGTCGAATCGAGCAGGAGGAACGCCTTGCCGGCGTTGTCCACGCGGAATAGTCGTCCGGGACTTTCGGTTCCCGCCAGCAACTGGCCCGTCCGCTCGAACGCGAGCGAAATGACGTGCGTGGCTTTCGTCGCGTAGAAGACGGCGCTTTTACCGTCGGGCGTGATCTTGTAGATCAGGCCCTTTTCCCCGGTGCCCGCGTACAGATTACCCTGTGGATCGAGCGCAAGGCTCCAGATGTACTTGTCCTCCGGATCGAAGTAGGGCGTGCCTTTACCGGTCCGGTCGATCTTGTAAATGCGTCCGTCAGGCGACGTCGCGGCATACATCGTCCCGTCGGGCGCCAGGACGAGGGCGTGCACCTCGAGCTCGGTTGAATCGAAGAAGGTCGTCGTTTTTCCCGCCGGGTCGATCTTGAAGACCTTGCCCTCGTTGCCGCTGCCCACATATATGGAGCCGTCGGAGGCCACCGCCATCGCCCACAGGAACGGCGAGGTAGTCTCGGCCACTATCTCAGTCGCCGGTCCGAGGACGAGTCGGCCATGGCTGTCGACGGACAGATTTTCGACTTCGCCACGCAGAAAGTCGTTGAGCGTCGCCGTCTGCCAGAAAACCGGTTTGGATGCCGACAGCGTTGCGGCAGAAGCCGCAACTAGAGCGAGCACGAGGAGATTTCGCAGAGATAGACGCATTCGATTCTTACTCGATGTTGATCGTCAGCATGCGCGACCCGACCACGGCGAACTCGGTCGGCAGGTTCCATTCGCCAAGGGTCGCGTTCCGCAGCGGCACGAAGTCGCCGGTGCTGCGGTCGGCTTCAAATACCCCCAGGACGGACGGAGGCAGCGACGAGAGCGGCTCTCCGCTGATGACGGCACCGGCGTCGGAGGCCAGGAGGCGCACGTAGAGACGGTTGTTCTTCCGTATGGTGTTCAGCGCGCGCATCAACTGCGGCATGCTGCGCGGCTCGGTCGGTTGCCGCACTTCGCGGCGCTCCCACTGAGCGAGCCTGGTGCCATCGGAAACCATGACAGACAGCGAGCCGCTCGCGTTCGCCGGTATGTCCAGCGGCACAGTGCGCACAATCTCTTCGCCGCGATAGGTGCGCATCAGCACCTTCAACGGCACCGAGCGGCCGGCCCGGGCACGTACGCCATCGAGCCACACGCGCTCGATCGTCGCCGTGCGCGGCTGCTCGGTCGACTGGATCGAGAGGTCTACGGATTCGATTTGAATCGGTTCGAAGTCGTTGTCGAGCAGGAACGTGAGCGGCGCCATCACCGAGCCGGCGGTATTGAGCGACGCGCTGCTCCCGGAGAATAGATCTTCGATCTTGATTTCGCCGTGTGATTTGACGTTCATCGTGCCTTTGATGTTGAACGTCGCGGCGCCTGTCTCGCGCTCGTACGAGGTGAGCGTGCTCAAAATCGACACGTAGGTGAAGAGCGGCGTAAACAACTCGTCGCTGACCACTTTGAACGCGAACTGCTTCTGGAATCCGCGCTCGGACTCGAGCGAGATCTTGACCGGGATGGTGGCCGGGGCGCTGCCCGTCAGTCCCGCGATCGTTGTCGCTCTGTCCTGGTGGACGGTGCCGACCACATCGCCCAGTGTGGCGATCTTCATGGACGAGGTCATGCTGGGCAGCAGGGTATGGATGTACGCCTTGGTCATCGGGAATGCGATCGGCCCAAGGTTGAAGAACGGGTGCCCAAAGGCATATACGCGATTGCCAATGACCTCGGTAACCGTTCCGGTGGCGCCCATATTGAAGTCGCCGCTGACGATGTTGACGCCAATCGCAGAGCCGGGGCGCAACGGACCGTCGGAGACGGCGGAGGACTGCCCTCCGGCTGCGCCCGCAACCGGCAGGAATCCGTAATCGCGGAACGACGCGCCGAGCATCTCGACGACATCCGGTGAGAATCCGCCGAGGCTCAGCGGAGTGGCGATCGGCCGCAGCATCGTCGCAACCTGTCCGCTGACGCCGTCGCCGAGCACCTGCACGTCGCCCGAGCGATCCGCGAACGGCCGTACCCAGGACATTGACGCGCGCATGGCGGCGGCCACGCTGTCGCGGGTCACTGGTAATTCAAGCCGCGCGCGTGTGCCAATCGGCGCTCGGGGTGTATCGAGCGTCGCAGCGTCGATCATCTCGGCGATCGGGGTGATACCGGCGATTGGTTCCTTTGAAAACGCGCCAAGAGAGTACGAAACGGCCCCGACGAGCTGACCGTCGATATAGACGGGGCTGCCGCTCATGCCGGCAATGACACCGGTCTGGGCCAGCGGTCCGCCTTCGAGCTTCGCAAGGATGAGATCGCGCTTGGGGCCGATCACGTTCTTCAGAACGCCGATGATATGAACCTTGAACTCTTCAATCTTGTCGCCCTGCCAAACGGTGTATCCAGTTCCGATGGTCCCTGGCTTCACCTGGTCGATCGGATAGTACGGCGGAGCAGCCGGTAAGGACACGACGAGCAGCGCCAGGCTCGTGCAGAGGGCGAAAAGAAGTCTCTTCATGTTGTTGAATCTATTGGGAATCCTTTCTAGTTATAGTGGCACATGTCTTGACAATTTCAAAGGCTTCCTGCTACTCTCGGAGCCTCATGGCCTCCACCAAACGCGCCCCGCGCCCGATTGTCGTCGCGTTGGGCAAGCTGTCGTTTGGTTTTGGTTGGTGGTATTACGCCCGAACTGAAGGGGCAACTGCCTTGGCCTGAGATCGAACGTAACCCGGAGCCAACAAAGCCTCTTCAGCCGACCTGGTTGAAGAGGCTTTTTTTATGTCCAGACCATTGTTCGTCATTACCGTCGCTGCGCCCACAACGGCGGAGCTGCGCCGCCGTCGCGACGCTGCCTCACAGGCAGGGGCCGATCTGGTCGAGCTGCGGCTGGATTCGGTCAGCGACCCCGATGTGGCCGGCGCACTGGACGGACGAAAGGGCCCAGTCATCGTCACCTGCCGGCCCGAGTGGGAGGGCGGGGCATATAAAGATGCGGAGGCTGACCGCCGGAAGATTCTCGAGTGCGCGCTCCAGCAAGGCGCCGAGTACGTCGATCTCGAGTTCAAGGCGGCATTCGCCTCCGAGCTGATTCGGTCGACCGGCGGACAGCGCATCGTGTTGTCGTCGCACGACTTTCAGGGTGTACCCGCGGATCTGATCGATCGCGTTCGGGCGATGCGGGCAGCGGGCGCGGAGATCGTCAAGATCGCGATTACCGCGCACTCATTAGCCGACAATCTGCACTTGCTGCAACTCGAGCGCGCCCGGAACACGATTTTGATCGGGATGGGGCCCGTGGGCGCACCGACTCGCGTGCTGGCGGCGCATTTCCACTCTCACTGGAGCTATGCGGGCGATGCGCACGCGCCCGGGATGATCGCCGCGGCCCGCATGCTCGACGAGTTCAGATTTCGGGAGGTGACCGATGCGACGTCGATCTACGGCGTCGTCGGCTCGCCACTGTCGCATTCGGTGTCTCCTGCGATGCACAACGCTGCGATCCGGGCGGCGGGAGTCGATGCCGTGTACCTGCCGCTCGTAGCCTCGAGCGCCGACGACTTCACAATGTTCGCCACGGCGCTGGGGGTGCAGGGCGTCAGCATCACCATTCCCTATAAGGTCGATTTGTTTCAGCGTGCAGACGAGGTGGACGAGCTCAGCAGGAAAGTGGGGGCCGTCAACACATATCGGCGTGCGGGCGCCGGATGGGAAGCGCGCAATACGGATGTCAGCGGGTTTCTGGCGCCACTCGCTGGCCGGTTGAATCTTCGCGGGGCGCGTGCCGCCATCCTCGGGACGGGCGGTGCGGCGCGCGCGGTGGCGGTGGCCCTCGGATCGGCAGGTTCCGTGGTGACGGTGTACGGACGCAACCGCGGCAGGGCCAGGGATGTCGCGGCGTTGGCCGGCGGCGCGGCGTCTGCCTTTCCCGTGGAAGCAAAGAGCTGGGATCTTCTGGTGAATACGACACCGGTCGGGATGTTTCCCAACATCGACGAGACACCATTCGAAGGAACATTCGACGGCCAGTGTGTGTACGACCTGGTCTACAACCCGATCGACACCCGCCTGCTGAAAGAGGCGGCCGCCGCTGGATGCGAAACGATTGGCGGACTCGACATGCTGGTCGCGCAGGCCGAGGACCAGTCCGAGTGGTGGCTCGGCAGGCGACCGCCCGCCGGGTTAATGCGTGAAGCCGCAGTTCGACACTTATGAAACAGACAACGTTCGATACCTTCGTCGAGCTCGCGCAACGAAGCACTTTCGTTCCGGTGGTGAAAGAGCTGGTTGCCGATCTCCTCACGCCGGTCTCGGCGTTTCTACGTATCGCCGAGCACTCCGACTACGCGTTCCTCCTCGAAAGCGTCGAGGGTGGCGAGCATGTCGGCCGCTATTCGTTCCTGGGCAAGGATCCGTTCGTGATGCTTCGCTCGCGCGACGGCAAAACCATCGTCGAAAAAGCCGGGGCGACCACCGAACGAGCCGAACCGTTCGTCGACGTCCTGCGGGCGATGATGGCCGACTTCAGCTCGCCGTTCGTCCCTGAACTGCCCAGATTCACCGGTGGCGCCGTCGGCTATCTTGGTTACGACACGGCCGCGTGGTTCGAGCCCATTACGCTCCAGAACGACGGTCAGCCGGATCCGGCCTTGCGGGACGAGGCGGGCTTCATGATCTTCGACACCGTGCTCGCGTTCGACCACGTGCAGCATCGCATCCTCATCATCGCGAACGCCCGAATTACACCGGACGACGATCTCGAGGCGCTGTATCAGTTCGCCTGTACCAAGATCGATTTTCTCGAACGCGAACTGCGGCGCGATCTGTCCCATCCGCTCCCGAAGCCGGGCCATGCCGTCGAGGTGACGTCAAACGTGTCGCGCGACCGTTTCATCGAGATGGTCAAGACCGCGAAGGAATACATCGCCGCCGGCGACGTTTATCAGGTGGTGCTGTCGCAGCGGTTCGAATCGCAGATCACCGCCGACGCCTTCACGGTGTACCGCGCGCTCCGTCACGTCAATCCATCGCCTTACATGTACTTTCTCCGCATGGGGAAGGTATCGATCGTCGGGTCGTCACCCGAAATGCTCGTCCGCGTGGAAGGTGGCATGGCGCAGACGCATCCGATTGCGGGAACCCGCCCGCGCGGCAAGAGCGACGAAGAGGATACGCGCCTGGCCGAGGAACTGAAGCGCAACGAGAAGGAGCGATCGGAGCACGTGATGCTCGTCGATCTCGGGCGCAACGACCTAGGCCGTGTCTCGCAGTTCGGCACGGTGCGCGTCCCGCAGTTCATGGGGCTCGAAAAATATTCGCACGTGATGCATCTGGTATCGATCGTCGAGGGGAAACTCGCCGACGATCAGGATCGGCTCGATGCGCTGGTGGCCTGTTTTCCGGCGGGGACCGTCTCGGGCGCCCCGAAGGTACGCGCGATGGAAATCATCGCGGAGCTCGAGCCCGATCGACGCGGCATCTATGCGGGCGCGGTGGGATACCTCGACTTCGCCGGCAATCTCGACTTCTGCATCACCATTCGGACGCTCGTGATTACCGGGCATCGTGCGATGGTGCAGGCAGGCGCAGGTATCGTCGCCGATTCCAATCCGCAGGCGGAGTATCAGGAAACGCAGGACAAAGCGAAGGCGCTCATCAGGGCGCTCGAACTTGCGCAGGAGGGCCTGTGATCCTCGTGATCGACAACTACGACTCGTTTACCTACAACCTCGTTCAGTATCTCGGTGAGCTTGGCACGCAGCCGTTCGTGCGCCGGAACAACGAGATCACGCTCGACGAGATTGCGGCGCTCAATCCCGAACGCATCGTGATCTCGCCCGGGCCGGGGCGGCCGGAGCAGGCGGGCATCACGATCGACGTGATCAAGCGGTTCGGCCCGACGACGCCGCTGCTGGGCGTCTGCCTGGGACACCAGGCCATTGGCACGGCCTTCGGCGGGTCCGTTGTGCGCGCCAATGCACCGATGCACGGCAAGACGTCGAGCATCAGCCACGACGGCCTTGGCGTCTTCAAGGGCATCGCGAGCCCGCTCAGTGTGGCGCGCTATCACTCGTTGATCGTAGATCGCAACGGATGGCCAGACGAGCTCGAGGTGGCGGCTCAAGTGGACTCCGAAGGCACTGTGATGGCCCTGAGGCACCGGACGTTACCGATCCACGGCGTACAGTTTCACCCGGAGTCGATCATGACCCGCGAGGGGCAGCATCTTCTTCGCAACTTTCTGAACCTATGACGATCTCCGGGTTGCTCGAAAAATTGATGCGGCGAGAGAACCTCACCGCCGAGGAGTCGTCCGACGCGATGGACGCCATCATGAGCGGCAACGCCACGTCGGCGCAAATCGGCGCCTTGCTCGTAGGCCTGACGATGAAGGGAGAGCGGCCGGCAGAAATCGTCGGCCTCGCACGGACGATGCGCGCACATGCCGTGCCGTTGTCGAAACGGTTCGAGGATGTATTCGATACCTGCGGCACCGGCGGCGATCGCTCGGGGACGTTCAATATCTCGTCGGCGGCCGCGCTCGTGGTCGCCGCAGCCGGTTTGCGCGTGGCGAAGCACGGCAATCGATCCGTGTCGAGCCAATGCGGAAGCGCAGATGTCTATGAGGCGCTTGGGGTGAACGTGGCCGCAGAACCGGCCGTGGTGGAGCAGTCGCTCGACCAGATCGGGATTGCGTTCTTCTTTGCGCCGACGTTTCACCCATCGATGCGGCACGCGGCGCCAGTCCGGCGCGAGCTCGCGATACGAACCGCATTCAATCTGCTCGGCCCCTTGACCAATCCAGCCGGCACCAGATGTCAGCTCGTTGGCGTGCCACACTCGGAGCTCACCGAGCTCATTGCGAAAGCGTTGCTCCTGCTCGGATCCGAGCGCGCATGGGTCGTTCATGGCGCCGACGGCATCGACGAGATGTCAACGACCGGTCATACGAAAGTGTCGGAATGTCGGAACGGCGCGATATCGACGTTCTATGTGCACCCGTCCGACTTTGGAATCCCGAAAGCGGACCGGAGTGCTCTGAAGGGCGCCGATGCGGCCACGAACGCGGCGATTGTCCACGAGATTCTGGCGGGCGAGAAGGGGCCACGTCGCGATGTCGTGCTGCTGAACGCCGGCGCATCGCTCTTCGTCGGCGGGCGCGCGGCGTCTGTTCGCGAGGGGATCGCGCGGGCCGCCGAGGCCATCGATTCGGGAGCCGCCAGGCGCACGCTCGACGCGATGGTTGCAGCATCGAAAGCGGAGCCGGCTGTATGACGTCGACGGTGCAGACGCCGGACGTTCTGGCCGCGATTATCGCCGCGACCCGGCACATGATTTCGGTCCGCTCGGCCGACACGCCGCTCGACGAAATGGAGCGCCGCGCGGCCGCCGCGCAGCCGCGCCCCGGCCTTTTCCGGCAGGCGCTGGCACGGGACGACCGCATTAACGTGATTGCCGAGTGCAAACGGAGGTCCCCCTCGCGAGGGGTATTGAAGGCGGAGTACGACCCGGCGACCATTGCCGAAGGGTACGAGCGAGCCGGGGCGGTGGCCATCTCTGTGTTGACCGAGCCGACGTTCTTCGACGGCTCGGTCGATCACCTCGTTGGCGTGCGTCGCGCGACGCGCCTGCCGATCCTGAGGAAAGACTTCATCGTCGATCGGTACCAAGTGCTGGAGGCAAGGGCGGCCGGCGCAGACGCGATTCTGTTGATTGTCGCCGGCCTTGATCCCGCCGCCCTGAAGAGCCTGCATCAGACGGCCACCGACGCTGGGCTGGACGTGCTGGTGGAGATTCACGATCTGCACGAGCTGCCGGTCGCGCTCGATGCGGGCGCGTCGATCATCGGCGTCAACAATCGCAATCTGAGTACGCTGACCGTGAATACGGAGGTCAGCGACGCCGCCGTGGAGTTGATTCCCGATGCAGTCGTGGCCGTTGCCGAAAGCGGGCTGAACACAGGCAGCGATCTGATGCGGCTGAAGTCTGCCGGGTACGACGCGTTTCTCATGGGCGAGCGCTTGATGACAAGCGAGGATCCGGGCGCGGCCCTGGCCAGCCTGTTGAAAGGCAGCGGGGCGAGGGGCCCCCGCGACTAAATATGTTCGTGAAGATCTGTGGCATCACGCGCTCCCAGGATGCGGACCTGGCTGTTGGGCTTGGCGCCAATGCGCTGGGATTTGTGTTCTGGCAGGGCAGTCCACGATACCTGGATCCGGCGACGGCGAAAGCGATTGTTGCGAGCGTCCCCGCGTCCGTTTTAAAGGTCGGCGTGTTTGTGGACGAACCGGCCGAAGACGTCTTGCGAATCATGGACGACGTCGGGCTCGACGTCGCGCAGCTGCATGGACACGAGAGCCCGGAATTCTGTCGCGCCTTGAACCGTCGGATTTTCAAAGCCGTGGGATTGGAAGAAGGCGGGACCGTGAACGTCGCCGGATTCGACCCTGACGTGGTGCTCCTGGTGGACGCGCACGATCCCGCGCGGCATGGGGGAACGGGCAGGACGGCGAACTGGGACTCCGCGCGCGACATCGCCGCCACGCGCCGCACGATTCTCGCCGGCGGCTTGAACGCGGCGAACGTGAAGCTGGCGATTCGCTCGGTGCGCCCGTTCGGCATCGATGTCTCGTCGGGCGTCGAGTCGTCGCCGGGCGTCAAGGATCCGAACCGGCTGAGGAGCTTCTTCGAGGCACTACATGACTGACACACGATTCGGCCACCGCGATCCGAACGCGCGCGGCTACTATGGCGACTACGGCGGAAAATTTGTTCCGGAGACCCTGGTCGCGCCGGTTGAAGAGCTCGAGCGGGCCTATCTCGACGCACGGCACGACAATGACTTTCTGCGCGAGTTCGATCGGCTGCTCGCGCACTATGTCGGCCGTCCCACCCCGGTGTACGAAGTCACGCGGTTGAGGGCCGCGCTGCCGAAACCGGCGGCCCGCATGTTCCTGAAGCGCGAGGATCTGGCGCATACGGGCGCGCACAAGATCAACAACGCCCTGGGACAGGCTCTTCTCGCCAAACGGATGGGCAAGACCCGGGTAATTGCCGAGACCGGCGCCGGGCAGCACGGCGTGGCGACGGCCACCGTCTGCGCGCTCCTCGGTCTCGAGTGTCACGTCTATATGGGCACCGACGACATGGCGCGACAGGCACTGAATGTCGTGCGCATGCGGCTGCTTGGTGCGACTGTCCGAGGCGTGTCGGCGGGAAGCCGCACGCTGAAGGACGCGATTAACGAAGCGATGCGCGACTGGGTGACCAATGTCACCGACAGCTACTATCTGCTCGGGTCGGTGCTGGGTCCGCATCCGTATCCCCTCATGGTTCGCGAATTTCAATCGGTCATCGGACGAGAAGCCCGCGAACAATTTCAGCAGATGAACGGCCGGCTGCCAGACGTCGTCGTCGCGTGCGTCGGTGGCGGCAGCAACGCGCTCGGTATTTTCGACGCTTTCATCGCCGACACATCCGTTCGCCTCATCGGTGTCGAGGCAGGTGGGGAAGCGCTCTCGGCCGGCCGTCATGCGGCGCGATTTGCAACCGGGCTCGCCGGCGTCCTCCAGGGCACGCGCACTTACGTGCTGCAGGATGCGAACGGCAACATCGAGCTCACGCATTCGATTTCGGCGGGCCTCGACTACGCCGCCGTCGGTCCCGAACACGCGTGGCTCCGCGACATGGGCCGCGCGGAATACTCGTGGGTTGGCGACGGTGAGGCGCTCGACTCGTTTCAACTGCTGGCGCGCACGGAGGGCATCATTCCAGCGCTCGAGTCGGCGCATGGCGTGGCGTACGCATGCCGGCTGGCCCAGGAGCTTGGACCTTCGGCGCACGTGCTCGTGAATCTGTCGGGCCGGGGCGACAAGGATGTCGACAGCGTTGCACGGCTCCTCGACGAGAAAGGGGCTCGTGGCGCCGTCTAGGATCTCGGACGCGTTCAGCCGTATCCGGGCGGAGAACCGCACGGGACTCGTGACGTATGTCACCGCAGGTGATCCCGACCTGGATCGTTCGGCCGACATTCTGCGCGCGCTCGATCGCGCCGGCGCCGACGTGCTGGAGGTCGGTATCCCGTTTTCGGAGCCGCTGGCCGACGGCCCGGTCATTCAGCGCGCGACGGAGCGGGCTCTTGCGGCGGGCACGACCGCGTCGGGCGTGCTCGATCTCGTTGGACGCGTGCGTCCGGGGATAAGGGCGCCGATTGTGCTGTTTACCTACGCGAATCCTGTGCTCAGGATGGGCGTCGATGCCTTCGGCGATCGGGCGCGCGCCGCCGGCGTGGACGGTATCCTCGTGCTGGACTTGCCGATCGAAGAGGCCGGTGGATTCCGCGACGCTATGGCCGCGCGCGGCATCGACATGATCTTTCTGCTGAGTCCTACCACCACGGATCTTCGTATGAACGAAGCGGCAAGGCTGGGGCGGGGCTTTCTCTACGGCATTTCGCGGCTCGGCGTAACCGGGACACGCGACACGGTGGCAGACGGCGCCGAGGCGCTGGCGGGCCGCATGCGAGGGGCCACCTCGCTGCCGATCGCGTTGGGCTTCGGCATCTCATCGCCCGAACACGTCCGCCAGATTGGACGATTTGCCGATGCGGCGGTCGTCGGCAGCGGGTTGGTGGGCGTGATCGCGGAAGCGGGAAAAAGCCCCGATCTGGTTGAAAGGGTAGAATCTTACGTTCGCTGGCTTAAGGACGAGACCCGGCGAGAACATTGATGACCATTGACGAGCTCAGACAGCAGATCGATCGGCTCGACGAACGGCTTGTCGAGCTGCTCAGCGAGCGCGCGCACTGCGCGCTCGAGATAGGCAAGTTGAAGCAATCGCTCGGACTCGAGGTGTACCAGCCCGACCGCGAGGCGGCGGTGCTGCAGCACGTGCGCACCCACGGCAAGCATACAGGCAGCCCGCTCGAGGGGGACGCCATCGTGCGGGTCTTCGAACGGATCATCGACGAGGCGCGGCGCATCGAGCGCGCCACGGCTCATAAGACGGCCCGCCTTCGCGGAGACGCTACGGCGGGGCAAGCCGAAAAAATGGAGGATCGATAGCCATGGTAGTGGTGATGGAAGAGCGGGCAACCGAGGCGCAGATTGAAAAAGTGGTCGCGACTCTGGTTGACGCAGGCATGGATGTGCACCGATCGACGGGCGTCAACCGCACGGTCCTCGGTGTCGTAGGAGCGCATCGAGTGGATTCCGCATTGATCTCAGTGATGGACGGCGTGCACGAAGTGCTTCGCATCACCGAGCCCTACAAGCTGGCGAGCCGCACCTTCAAGCCAGAAGGCACGGTCATCGTCATCGACGATGTGCGGATAGGCGGCGATGAGGTCATCGTGATGGCCGGTCCCTGCTCGGCAGAGAACGAAGAGCAGGTGTTCACCACGGCAGCAGCGGTGAAGAAGGCGGGCGCGAAGATCTTCCGCGGCGGCGCGTTCAAGCCGCGCAGCTCGCCGTACAGCTTCCAGGGCCTGGGCGAAGACGGCCTGCGGATGCTGCGCGCGGCCGCTGACCAGCACAACATGAAGCTGGTATCGGAGGTCATGGACGTCAGCCAGATCGAAGTGGTCGGCAAGTACTCGGACATCTATCAGGTTGGCGCGCGCAACATGCAGAACTTCACCCTGCTGCGCGAGCTCGGCCGGATGCGTAAACCCGTGCTGCTGAAGCGCGGTATCGCGGCGACCATCGAAGAATGGCTCCTCTCGGCAGAATACATCCTCGCCGGCGGCAACAACGACGTCATTCTCTGCGAGCGCGGCATCCGCACGTTCGAAAGCTACACGCGGAATACGCTCGACATCTCCGCGATCCCGGTCATCAAGAAGTTGAGTCATCTGCCGATCATCACGGACCCGAGTCATGCCACCGGCAAACGCAACAAGGTTGCGCCGATGGCGCGCGCATCGGTGGCCGCGGGCGCCGACGGCATCATCGTCGAAGTGCACTGCAATCCGGACAAGGCGCTCAGCGACGGCGCGCAATCGATGTTCCCCGCGCAGTTCGACCGTGTGATGGCCGAGCTGCGCATCATCGCGCCGGCAATCGGCCGCAGCATCTGCGTAGAGCCGGTGGTGAAGCGCGGTTGGGGACGCTAAAACTTCCAGGGATTAGGGACTGGGGATTAGGGATTAGGACCCGGAAGGGAACCGTGATCGGTGTCTGAAGGAAAGCAGTTGCCGGTGCTGCAACCCGGACGCAGCCCGGGACAGCCGCCGATCTTTCAGCGTGTGGGCATCGTCGGCCTGGGCCTCATCGGAGGATCGATTGCGCTCGCCGCGCGCCAGATCTGGCCGGACGGGCTCGTCATTGGCGTCGATCGGAAAGACGTGCTCGAGCGCGCCATGGTGCTCCACGCCATCGACGTCGCCGCGGACGACCCGGTCGTCCTCGCCGAGGCGGATCTCGTGATTCTCGCCGCGCCGATTCAGCAGAATCTCAACCTTCTGCGGGAGCTGCCCGAGAACGTTCCCGGCTCGGCTGTCATCACCGACACCGGAAGCACCAAGCGCGAGATGGTGGAGGCGGCCAAATCGCTCCCGGAGCGATTTACGTTCATCGGCGGCCATCCGCTGGGTGGCGCGGCGCGCAGCGGTATCGAACACGCGCGGCCGGACATGTTTACGGGGCGCCCATGGCTGTTTACCCCGACCAGGGGACACGACATGCAGGCGCTCGACAAGCTCCAATCGTTTGCCGCCGGACTTGGCGCGGTTCCTCGAAGTCTTTCCCCGGAAGATCACGATCACCTGCTCGCGTTCATCAGCCACCTTCCACAACTCACAGTCAGTGCGTTGATGCACGTGGTCGGACAAGCCGTCGGCCGGGACGATCTCAGCCTCAGCGGCCGAGGGTTACAGGACACCACGCGCCTGGCCTCGAGCCCGGCGGATATATGGAAGGAAGTCTGCGCGACGAACGCCGATGAAATCGGGTCTGCGCTCGACGCCCTGATTGCAGTGCTGCAGCAATTGCGGGCCGATCTCGAGACGGGGAAGTCGATCGACGAAGTGTTTGACTCGGCGAACCTGTGGCGGGAAAGACTTCTCTCCAACAAATCGTGATTTGCTGTCTCGACGCAGAGGCGCAAAGCCGCAGAGCTCTTTTCCACCCGGACCACGATGGCGCGCGTGTCACGGCTGGCGCTCTCCTACCGGCGGCATTCGAGTCCCTCTTCGCCTGCCTTCTACACAGAGTGCTCGGAGCTGTGCATCGACGTCGCGCAAGTGGCGCGCGAGGAGAAGACCAACAGTCGAATATCAAGAGCCCGGATCATGCAGCTCTTGTATTCGGCTGTTGGTCTTCTCCTCGCGTGGGCCGCGTCCGCGGCCCACGACGTCGATGCCTCCGACGGGAGAACGCTGCGCACCTACGGAGGCTGTCACGCTGCTGGTGTTCATCGCGTCTTCGTGTCTTCGTGTCCTTCGTGTTATAGCTTTCGTGGTGAGCATCAACATTCCAGCGGCTGTCGTGAGCGACATGTTGGCGCATGCGCGTACGGAGGCGCCCCGCGAGTGCTGCGGATTGCTGGTCGGGGCGGCCGGCTCGGTGGTGCGCAGCGTGCGCACGAGGAACCTCGACCCGAGCGCGGCGAGATATCTCATCGATCCTGAAGATCACTTCAACACCGTGCGCGCAGCGCGCGCCGACGGACTCGAGATCATCGGTGCGTACCACTCGCACGTGGCAACCGCGCCTGTTCCATCACAGACAGACATCGCAGAGGCGACCAGCGGCCCGGATTTTTTCTACGTGATTGTGTCGCTCGAGAACGCGGAGGCACGCGCGTATCGAATCGACGCGGGCGTGTACGAGCGTGTCGCGCTGAGCGTTCGGGCCTAGTACGTAGCGTCCGGCTTTAGCCGGACCGACACGTCCGGCTGAAGCCGGACACTACTTCTTGAAACTCTAGAATCCCCCGCCGAGCAGCCTGACGAGGGTCGTTTGCGAGGTCAGCACCCGGTCGCGGTGCTTGAGGCGAAACACGATGCGAAAGGCGCCGGCGCGCTTGTACGTGTGAGATTGCGTATACCGGCGGCGTATCTGTGAGACACCGGCCTCGTACGGGTCACAGTCGATCGAGGCCTCCGATACCGTGCCGTCGCCCCAGTTCCACTCGATGGTCGGGCAGTAATAGTCATGGAAATCGTCGTCTCCGCCTTTGAACTCTGCCGTGGCGGAAATACGCACGGGAACCATGCCTGTGCCGGGAGTGGCTTTGAGTGAGAGCGAGGGCCGCTTTGGTTCCTTCTTCTGCTCCTCTTTCTCCGATTGCGCGGCAGGCGTACTCGAAGTGACCACGAATGCAGCAGTGCAAATCGACGACGCCAGGAGGAGGCGCATCATGTAAGTCTCATCCTACAGCCCTGGAATGCCAAGGGCAAGAGTGCACTAAAATCCAACCCTATGGATGTGTTCGCGTGCCAGCTTCATGAGGTGGATACCGATCTTGTCATTGTTTCTGCCTTCGAAGAGCAGGTCTCTGAGATCGCGCGGTGGTCGAAGGCGACCGACGGCGAACTGGATCGCGCCGTGGCGTCGAAGGAGTTCAGCGGAAAGCTGTACGAAGCGTTCCTGACGCCGCTTGTGGCAGGCGATTTTCGCGCGCGCAGGCTCGCTGCGGTCGGACTGGGCCCGCGCACTGCCTTCACGCTAGAACGGGCGCGGCGCGCCGCAACCGCAATGGCACTGATCGCCCGGCAGAAGAAGATCGGCCGGATAGCTTTTGCCGCCGTCGGCGCCCTTGAGACACCGGACATGATCCAGGCAATCGCCGAGGGTCTGACGCTTGCGGAGTTCGACGCCGGACAGTACAAGACCGCCGGTTACGAACCGTTTACGCTTCGCTCATCAGGCATCATCGTCACCGAGCAGTCTCGCCAGGTGGCTGAAATTGCCGCGCACCGCGGACGCGTGATTGCCGAGCACTGCAATCTGGCGCGTCAACTCGACAACGAACCCGGGAACGCCCTTACTCCGTCGGTCTTCGCCGCGCGTCTCGCCGAAATCGCACAAAGCGGCGGGCTTTCGGTTCGCGTGCTCGACTCTACCGAGCTCGAGCGGCTTGGCATGGGTATGCTGCTCGGTGTCGGCCGTGGAAGCGCGGAGCCGCCGCGCCTGGTCGAGATTCGGTACGAACCGGCCGGCGCTCCTAAGACGCCTGTGCTCGGATTCGTGGGCAAGGGCATCACGTTCGACACGGGTGGTATCTCGATAAAGCCCGCGCTGGACATGGATCGAATGAAGGACGACATGGCAGGCGGAGCGGCCGTCGTCTGTGCGATGCGCGCCGTGGCCGCGCTGAACGTCCCGATTCGAATCGTCGGCGTGGTTCCGATTGCCGAGAACATGCCGGGGGGCCGCGCTATCAGGCCAGGCGACGTGTTGAAGAGTGCGTCAGGCAAAACGGTGGAGGTCGTGAACACAGACGCCGAGGGCCGGCTCATTCTTGGCGACGCACTCTGGCACGCGCAACAGCTCGGCGCCACGCATCTGGTGGACATTGCGACACTCACAGGCGCCATCACCGTCGCGCTCGGAAAGATCACGACGGGACTCTTCGGCACGCCGCCGCCGTTCGTCGAGCACGTGCGCAGGGTCGCCGAGCGCGCGGGGGAGCAGTGCTGGCCGCTGCCGCTGTTCGAGGAGTACAAGGATCAGCTGCGCAGCGAAATTGCCGACATGATCAACACGGGCGGGCGCCCTGGCGGTGCCATTACCGCCGCGCTGTTTCTGCAGGAGTTCACCGGTGGCCTCCCGTGGATCCATCTCGACATCGCAGGCACTTCATGGACAGAGGAAAACAAGCCCTACATGACGAAGGGACCGACAGGCGTGGGTGTGAGGACCTTGATTGAAGTGGCGAGCGGGCTTGGAACGTGGAATCTAAACGCTGAAACCTGACAACCTGGTCGATGGGCCGATCGTGCCCGTTGACCTACGACTATCGCCCATGGACCAGCGGCTGTATCTCGGTCTTGGCGATCGGCTCCGTCGGCGTCAACCCCAACGGCTGTGTCTGCATGTCCTCGTCGGGATCCAGTCGCGCCCGGAGTTTGCGATAGCCAATAATGACGGCAGCAAGCACCAGCCCGAACAGTGCGGCTCCCACGGCCATTGCGCCGGTCAGGCCGATGGCCTCGAGCATCACGTCGCCGAGTCCGGAAATCTCGTTCGGCTCGATGATCTTGACGATGATGGGCGTACTGGGGACTTGCATCGCATCAATTGTACAGCAGGGGCGGGGTGAAACTGGGAACTAGAATCTACAAACTAGAATCTAGAAACTACAATCTCTGGCGAGCCGAACGTTGAAATAATTGCGTTCTTCCAGTGAAACGTATCGATTTCCCGCCGTTGTCGCGACGGTCCTGAACGTGCATCCGCGTCGGTATGGACTCTGGAGGACTTCTCGCACGAGCGGAGCGATTTGCGCTCGACTCACTCGAGTTCTACCGAAAGTTGTCGAAAGCGCCCGAAGCCCAAGTCCCTGGCGTGCAGTCGGGAAGCGGAACAAACTGCGAGCCGGCATAAGAAAGGCGCGCGCAGCTATCTGATGAAGCTCCCAGATTCTAGTTTGTAGATTCTAGTTTGTAGATTCCAGGATCAGCCTACTGTAACGCCGCCGTCTGGACCTTCTTCAGCGAGTCCTGATAGCGCAGGACCCCGGCCAGGAGCGATTCCGCGATGCGCTGACGATAGGCCGGCGTCTTCAGGAGCCGCGCCTCCTGCCGATTGGTCACAAACGAGATCTCCGCGAGCACACTCGGCATCGCGGCGCCGATGAGCACCATGAACGGCGCCTGTTTGACGCCGAGATCCCGCAGGACCTTGTTCCCCGGTCGCATGCCCCGAATCAGCGCGCGCTGAATGCTCGACGCGAAATCGCGCGACTCGTTCAGTTTGTTGTTCAACGTAATCGCCTTGACGATCTCGGGCAGGCTGTTCATCGTCTTGCCCGAGGTCGCGTTCTCTCGCGCCGCCACCGCTTCGGCTTGCGGGTTGAGCGCAAAATTCAGGAAGTAGGTTTCCACGCCGCGAGCGGCGACGTTCGCGCTCGCGTTGGCGTGAATGGAAAGGAACAGATCTGCCGACTCCCTGTTGGCGATTTCAGTACGCTCGTCGAGCGAGATAAATGCGTTGGTTCGCCGGGTCAGGACGACGTCCATGCCGGCCTGCTCTGCCAGGAGTGTCTCCAGGCGCAGGGCGATGTCGAGCACGAGCTCGGCTTCGGAGATGCCATGAGCAGAGGCGCCAGGGTCGTGACCACCATGACCCGCATCTATGACGATGCGGGAGACACCGAGGCCGAGCTGCCGGGAAACGGAAAACTTACCGCTGGAGTTCGTTGCAGGCGCCACTGGCTTCCGTACAGCCGCCGGCTTCTCTACGGCGATGGTGCCGGGAGTCTCGGCGTCGACTGCGTCAGGCGCCTTCGGTGCAATGGGTGCAATAGGTGAGATGGTTGCACTCGGTGCGGGTGCACTGAGTGCGTTGGATGCAATCGGTGCGTTGAGTGCAATCGGTGCAGGGCGTGGGAGGGGTGCCAAAGGTGCGACGGCTGCAGTAAGTGCGATGGGTCTGCTGGCTGCTACAGGCAAACCGACCCGCCGGGAGGCACTTGATGCAACTGGCGTGTTGGGGGCAATGGCAGCCCGAGGCCGAATGAGCGGAATCGGTGTTCCAGCGCCCGTGAGCGCCTTCGAAGCGATGAGCCTCGGCCCAAGGTGTTCGGCGCGCTCTGCGTCAATCACGATGCGATACGGGTTGTACAGCGTAAACACGCTGTAGTGGCGCACGTTCTCGAGATCGAGCACGATTCGCGTCGTGCTGTTCGGGTGGCGGCCCATTCGTATGTGCCGAACGACGTCGGAGTTGTACCGGAAGGTCGAGTCAACGAGCGCCGGCACCGTCTTCGTGCCCCGAAGATCGAAAAACAACCGTGCTGGACCTTCGATGCGCTCCTGATAGAAGGAGACCTCTCGGTCGAGCTCCACGGTCACACGAACCACGTCGGGGAGCACCTCGCGTTGTATCCCTCGGATTGTGCCGATCGATGTCGTCGATGTCGCTGCCGGTGCTGCAGTCGATACCGGCGCTGCAACCGTTGTGGCAGCTGGCGCGGGCGGTGGTGTCTCCGGAGCAGCTGGCGCCACCGCTTCGAGCTCGGCCAGCTTCACGGACGCGATCTTGCTGAGGCTGCTGTGCGGATATTGTTCCGTAAGCCAGTGCAGCAACTGAAGCGCGCGGTTTCGGTCGCGCTGCTCCTCGAAGCGCCGGAACGACTCGGCCGAAAGGTTCGCCGCCTGCCAGAGCGCGTTGTCGGTGTATCCATTGGACGGGTAGCGCCGGACGAAACTCCAGTATCTGTTGATGACGAGGCGGAAATCGTCGGCCGTCGACGCAGCGGAGTTGAAGACAATCTGATCCTGCATCAGCAACGTCGCATAGCGAGCGCCGGAGGCCGTCTCGAAGATCGCATCCGGGTCAGAGGCGCCACCCTCCGTTGGATTGGCCGTTTGAGCGCACACGTACACTCCGAACAGCAGCATCAGCACCGCTCCCGCCAGATACCTATCTGAGTTGCGCATCGACTTCGTCAAAGTACCCCTTGTCTACCAGGACTTCACGAGGTTTACCGCCGACACCGGGCGAGACGAGCCCGTCCATTTCCATCATGTCGACCAGGCGCGCGGCACGGCTGAACCCGATACGGAGTCGTCGCTGCAGATACGAAATCGACGCCTGGCCGCTCGAAACGACGATGCGCGATGCTTCGTCGTAGAGGTCGTCTTTTTCCATGTCCATCGCGTCGAGCTTTTTCTCTTCGGCAGTGATCGACGTGTTGTAGACCGGCTTGCCCTGCTTGCGGAGAAAGCTCGCGAGGCGCGCGCTCTCCTGTTCCGAGATGTACGGCCCGTGCAGGCGCACGGCGCGCGACGAACCCGGCGGCATGAAGAGCATGTCGCCCCTGCCGAGCAGCTGCTCGGCTCCGTTGCCGTCGAGAATGGTGCGCGAGTCGATCTTCGACTGCACACGGAACGAGATGCGCGAGGGCAGGTTGGCTTTGATGAGGCCGGTGATGACGTCCACCGAGGGCCGCTGCGTCGCGAGAAGCAGGTGCACGCCGACCGCTCGCGCCATCTGCGCCAGGCGCGCGATCGACTCTTCGACGTCCCCCCGCGCGACCATCATGAGATCGGCAAGCTCGTCGATGACGACGACGATGTAGGGGAGCGGGAGCAGTGGCTCTTCGGATTCGGCCGAGTGCGGCTCTTTCGCCATGTGGGCGGCGTTGCGGTTGAACTGCTCGATATTGCGCACGCCGGCCGCGGCGAGCTTCTTGTAGCGCTCCTCCATTTCCTTCACGGCCCAGCGCAGCGCGTTGACGGCCTGCTTCGGATCGACCACAACCGGCGTCATCAGATGCGGGATGTCTTCGTACATCCCGAGCTCGACGCGCTTGGGATCGATCATGACGAGCCGCACCTCTTCGGGCGTCGCGCGAAACAGAATGCTCGACAGCATCGAATTGATGGCGACCGACTTGCCGGTGCCTGTCGATCCGGCAATCAGCAGGTGCGGCATGATCGCAAGGTCCGCCATGTACGGCTCGCCGTGGATGGTCTTGCCGAGCGCCAGTGTCAGTTTCGAGTTCGACCGCTGGTACATTTCCGATTGCAGCAGCTCGCGCAGTGAGATCTGTTCGCGCGTGTGATTCGGAATCTGGATGCCCACCGTCGACTTGCCCGGTATGCGATCGATGAGCACCGACTCGGCCTGCATCGCGAGGCACAGATCGTCGGCGAGCCCGGTGATTTTTCCGTATTTCACGCCGGCGTCGGGCTTGAATTCGAACGTCGTCACGACCGGACCGGGATGAATCTGCGCGACGGCGCCTTCGACGGCGAACTCGCGGCATTTCTCTTCGAGAAGGCGCGCCCCGTCCATCAGCTCGCGTTCGTCGATTTTGCGTTCGGTCTTGGGCGCATCCAGCAGCGACAGCGGCGGAATCGTGAACGCGCCGATACGGCGTGGCGGCCGGGGCTCGGGATCCGGGAGCGGCAGCGGCGGATTCTCGACCGTCTTCGGCCGCTTGGCCATGAGCGGCGGCCGGCGATCTTCGGCCGGCATCGCGGTGTTTGCGTCGGCGACCACGGCTGGCCGGACGAACGCGGGCTCTACAGGCTTCCTCGCAACCTCTGGAGGCGCCGACGGTTCGCTCTTTCTGCTTTGTTTGGCAAGCAGCGCCTGGCGCTGTTTCGCGCGGCGGCGCTCGTCGAGCCAGCTTCTGAACAGGCCAAACATGCGCGAGCTGCCCGACCTGCTGACCTGAGTCGCCGATGAGAACACCCTTCCCAGCGACAGCTGTGTCGAAAGCACAACCGCGAGGAAGAGCAACGTCAGAATCACGATGATCGACCCGGTGCGGTTCAGGTACTCGGCCAACCACGACGCGACCCATTCACCCAGGTAGCCACCAGAGCGGAACGGCTTGCCGGCAACGTCCACGCTGCCAAACGCGAGGCTCATAAGCGAACTGACGCAGCCGAACAGCAGGCCCGCGCCGACCAGCTTGGTGTACTGCGCCTCGAGCGAGCGGCACCAGAAGTAGTGCCAACCCAGGATCACCATGGCCGCCGGCAGCAGATACGACGAATAGCCCAGCAGCTGAAACGACAGCTCCGCCAGGAACGCACCGACGCGGCCGGCAAAGTTCACCGGCTGCGCGCCCGAACCCGCGCTGAAGAACCACACAGGGTCGGTGGGCTCGTAGGTCGCCAGCGCAATCAACCAGATGAGCGCTGCGGCAAACAGCGCTACTCCGGCAAATTCGCTGACCCGGCGCGAGAGGCTCGATCCTGCCACGCTAGACCTCCATGATGACCGGTACGATGAGCGGCCGCCGCCCCGAGCGTTTTCTGAAGAAGCGCCGGAGTTCGACGCGGATCTTTTCCTTGATGAGTCCCTGGTCGGTCCGTTCTTCAATACTCGCTCCCTGAATGACGTCGCCGAGGAGCTTTACGCTCTCGCGCAGCAGCTCGGCGCTCGCCGCGTCCTGCGCGAGCCCGCGGCTGACGACGTCGGGATCCCCTTCCAACTCTCCGGTCTGCTTGTTGATCGCCACGACCGGCACGATGAGGCCGTCCTCGGAGAGATGCCGCCGATCGCGCAGCACCTCGTCGATGACTTCACCCGATCCGGATGCGTCGATCAGCACACGTCCCGCAGGAGCCTTGCCGCTGACGCTGGCGCCGTGTTCGTCGAATCGCAGGATGTCGCCGTTCTCGACGAGCATCACCGTCACGGGGGGCGTGATGCCGGCCGTCACCCGCTCGGCGATGCGGGCATGCTGCGACAGCTGCCGGTACTCGCCGTGAATCGGAATGAAATGTTTCGGCCTCACCAGTGACAACATCAGCTTGAGCTCTTCCTCGCTGCCGTGCCCGGACACGTGCACGTGCTTGATCCCCTCGTAGATCACGTCGGCGCCCCGCCGGGCCAGATGATTCATGACATGCCCGATCGACTTCTCGTTGCCCGGAATCGCCCGCGCCGAGAACACGACCGTGTCCTCCGATCCGACCTTGACGTACCGATGATCGTCGATGGCAATACGCGACATCGCCGCAAAAGGTTCGCCCTGCGAGCCGGTGGCAAGGCACAACACCTTGGACGGCGGCAGCGAGTCGATGTCGCTGTCGCGAATCGTGAGGCCCGCCGGAACCCGCAGATAGCCCAGACGCTGCGCGGCCTCTGAATTCTGCAGCATCCCTCGTCCGACGAACGCCACCTGCCGGCCGAACTGCGCCGCCAGATCGACGAGAATCTGCATCCGATATACGCTCGACGCGAACGTCGTCACCAGCAGCTTGCCGGTGGCCGTCGTGAAAATCTCCTCGAACGCGTCCTTCACTTCGAGCTCGGAGCCGGTGAACCCCTTGCGATCGATGTTCGTGCTGTCGGCAAACAGCGCGAGCACGCCCGTACTGCCGAGTTCGGCGAAGCGGTGGACGTCGAAATGCTGCCCGTCGATCGGCGTCTGATCGATCTTGAAGTCGCCGGTATGGACGATCGTCCCCGCCGGCGTGTGAATCGCCAGCGCCACACAATCGGGCATGCTGTGCGTCACGCGCAGGAATTCAACGTCGCAGTCGCCGACGCGTACGCGCTGTCGCGGCTGAACAGCGACGAGCCGATCCCCTGGGTCGATGCCGTGCTCTTCGAGCTTCGGTCGCACCAGAGCCAATGTCAGCGGCGTTCCATAGACCGGCCCGTCGATGAGCGGCCAGATGTAAGGCACGCCGCCGATGTGATCCTCATGACCGTGTGTCAGCAGCAGCGCGGCCGGACGTGGCTGGCACTGATGCAGATACGAGAAGTCGGGGATCAGAAGATCTACGCCGGGCAACTCCGGTCCGGCAAACATCACGCCCGCATCGATGACCATCGTGGCGCCATCGGTCGACAGCACCATCGAGTTCATCCCGAATTCGCCGAGCCCGCCAAGCGGGACCACTTGTAGCGCTGGAGCCATAGCGACACAGTTGCACATCGCCTGGGGGAGGGCGATTCAGAAAAAGGCTCCCGGAGCCACTTTTCAAAGCTCGTAGTGCGCCATTACGCGCGACCACGCGGACAGGCTGCTGGGCGCTGCCTGAGGAGAGGGCAGCAGGATAGCACAGCTCACTGGCGTGCGGCAGCAAATAGGTCGGCAAGTCTCGCTATTTCAATAACCTCCAGCGTCTCCGCCCTCCGCCGCGGGTCGATGCCGGCGGCCCCGAGCACCGCCACCGACTCGGTGCCCGCTTCAACAGCAAAGGACGCCAGTGCATTACTCAGCGTCTTGCGCCGTTGGGTGAACATGCGACGAACCATCCGCTCGAACAGTGCCGGATTCTTCAACTGAAAAGCCGGCGGACGGAACGTCAGCCGGATGAGGGCCGACCGGACTTCCGGCGATGGTCTGAACGCGCCAGGAGGTATCGCCAGCAGCCGCGTCACGTCGGCGCGCCATTGAATCAGCACGCTCAGGACACCGTACTCCGAAGTACCCCGCTTTGCGACGATGCGATCGGCCACCTCGCGCTGCAGCATCAACGTGGCGTCCTTCACGGGGCGCTGCGATTCGAGGTCGAGCAAACGGAACAGAATCGGGGAGGAGATGTTGTAGGGAAGGTTGCCTGCGACGCGTATCGGACCGGCGATATTCGCCGCGGTGAGTGCCGCGACGATGTCGCTGTCGAGCACATCGCCGCCGATGATCGTGGCGTTGGCGGGAAGTCTGGGAGCGAGACTGGCCACGAGATCGCGATCGATCTCAATAGCCATCATCTGCGACACCTTCGGCGCGAGCCGCAGCGTCAGGATTCCCGGGCCTGGACCGATTTCGAGAAACACGTCATGAGGAGTGGGGGCGATCGCCGCGACCACCTTGTCGGCCCATGCGGGCTCGAGGAAATGCTGTCCAAAGCGCTTTCGCGTCCGCATGCGTCAGGTCTTGCGCGACACAACCCTCCGAAAGTAATCGCAATCCCCCCGCACCACGCACTCGCCGCAGAGCGGCTTCGGTTTGCAGATGCGCCGGCCGTGCAGAATCAGGGTATCCGATGCCTTGGTCCATTCGGCGGGCGGCAACGCCCCGCACAACTGCCGCTCGACTTCAACGGGATCCTCAGACTTCGCGATGCCAATCCGGTTCGTCACTCGCAGCACGTGCCGATCGACCGGCAGGCCGGGAACACCGAGCGCGTGCCCGAGCACAACGTTGGCCGTCTTACGCCCTACGCCAGGGAGTTCGACAAGGGCTTCCATGCTTGGCGGCACGTCGCCGCCATGGTGTTCCACCAGCGCGCGCGCCATGCCGACGAGCGACTTCGCTTTCGATCGAAAGAAGCCTGTTGAGTGGATCTGCCGCTCCAGCTCCGCGGTGTCTGCCGCCGCGAGCGCCGCCGCATTCGGATAGCGCTGGAAGAGGGCTGGCGTCACGCGATTGACGCCGGCATCGGTCGATTGCGCGGAAAGAATCGTGGCGACGAGCAGTTGATATGGATTCTGGTAGTCGAGTTCGGTATCCGCGTCGGGATGCTGTGTGTAGAGCTTGTGCATGACCGTCAGGGCGCGACCGGCGTCGCGCCCTGACCGTCTTCCTTTAATGGATCGGGCTTTAATGGATCGGGCCACCACGACCAGCGTTACCCGCCGATTCCGTGTAGATGCGCAACTGATCCTGCAAGGCGGCGATAAGGGTCGCCACGACCTGCACCGGCAGCACCACCCGCGATTTCACAGCCGCGCGCACGACGTGCTCCGACTCGGCGGCGCGAATGTCCTTTTCAGAAAGCGGCGCCATCTCGCAGAAGGTGAGCGTGAAATCGAACGGCGTGTGATTGACGGCGCAGAAGTTCGCGTAGGTGCGTGGACTGTCGGACGATTCGTCGGGGACGATCGTGAAATTAATCTGCTTCGACTCGGTCATCTCAATATCTTCGCATGACACCAACCACCACTCCCTGAACCTGCAGTTGATCGGGCTCCACGAAGATGGGCTGCAGCGTCGGATTCGCCGGCTGAAGGCGCACGCGACCGTTTTCGCGGTACAGCTTCTTCAAGGTGACATCGGAACCGCTGATGAGCGCGACGACCGTCTCGCCGTTCTGGGCGGTCTTGCGGTCTTCGACGATCACGAAATCGCCGTCGCAGATTTGCTCGTCGATCATGGAGTTGCCGCGTACGCGCAACACATACGTGTCGCGCCGGCCCACCAAATCTTCAGGAACCGCGATGGTCTCCGACGTGGTCACGGCCTCGATCGGCGACCCGGCAGCCACATAGCCCAGCAGCGGCAAATCGACCGCGCGACCGCCGGAGCTGGTCGGAATCATTTCGACCGAGCGGCTCCGATTCCACGCGCGTTTGATGAAGCCCTTTTCCTGAAGATTGGTCAGGTGTTTGTGAACCGTCGCCAGCGAAGAGAGACCGAATCGGCGGCCGATTTCCTCGAGGCTGGGAGCATACCCGTGCTGCTGAATGAAGTCCTGCAGGTAGTCGAGAATCTCTCGTTGGCGCTTCGTTAGCGGGAGCACTCATGCCTCCATTGAGCGGGCGCGGTTACCGCGCGGGCTGCCCACTCGTCGATGAACGGCGGTAACTATACGCAAAAGAAAGGCGAAGGTCAATCTGCCCTTGCTCCCAGGCAATCGACAGATGTCAAACTGTCTGAATCACCGTCACCGGTTGTTGTCATGTCATATGTCAGTAGTTTTTGGACACGTCGACGGCGAGAAGACTTGCGCTAAACTGTAACTGGCGCTTTTCCTTTGAGATAGCTGGTCAGGTTATGACACGAATAATTTCGTCCGCGCTTCTCGCAGGCGTCGTCGTTTGCACCGTCTCCGGTGCCGAGCCCGTCTCGCGGCGTGATGCGGCGCGCCTGCAGGCGAAGCTCGATCGCATCAGCAAGAACGAGGGCAGTCGCAGCAAAGCCGCAGCGACCACGCCGATTACCGAAGGGGAGTTGAACTCTTACCTGCGGTACGAATTGGGCGACCGCATTCCTCCCGGAGTCACCGAGCCGTGGGTGTCGGTCCTCGACAACGGGCGTTTGTCGGGCAAGGCAACCGTCGATCTGGGGCGGGTCGGACAAAGCCGCAAGTCGGGCGGCATGCTCGATCCGTACAGTCTTTTGACAGGTGAGATGCCTCTGACCGTGAACGGAGTGCTCAAGACGAAAAATGGCATGGGCACATTCGCGATCGAATCTGCGTCGCTGTCCGGCGTGCCCATCCCGGCCTGGATGCTCCAGGACATCGTGAGCTACTACTCGAAATCGCCGACGAGTCCGAACGGCGTTTCACTCGACAAACCCTTCGCGCTTCCGTCCGGTATCCGCGAAATTCAGCTCGTCAAAGGCCAGGTCGTCGTCGTTCAATAGTCTAGGGGTTCCTGTTCGACGAGCGCGCAAGGACCCGACAGGAACCCTCATCCCCTGTGTCCAGCGACTACCTCCAAACCCCACTTCAGTTCCTGAAAGGTGTCGGGCCGAAACGAGCCGCCGATCTTCAGCGCGTCGGGCTCTCGACCGTCGAGGATCTCCTTTACCGATTTCCACTCCGCTACGAAGACCGCGGCAACCTGCAACCGATCTCGTCGTTGAAGCCGGGCCAGCAGGTCGCAATCGCCGGCCGGATTCAAAGCAGCCGGCTGCGCACGACCCGGCGTCCCGGGTTCAAGATCTTCGAAGCGCTAATTGGTGATGCGACCGGCTCGATTCCGGCAGTGTGGATGAACCAGGCGTTTCTGCAGGACATTCTTCGGCGAGATGTCCGCGTCGTGCTCTTCGGCACCGTCGAAGCGCGTCCGCGCCTGCAGGTGATCAACCCGGATTACGAGGTTATCGACGCAGGCGACGGGGAAGCGGGCGAGCAGGACGAGGCATCGACGGTGCACACCGGCCGGATCGTGCCGGTCTATGAAAAGGCCGGCGCGATGACCCCGAAGATGCAGCGCCGGTTGATGTTCGATCTGATTTCGCACATACCCGAGGACCTCCCGGATCCGTTTCCCGAGGATGTCCGGCAACGCCTTCAGCTTCCGGGCCGTCGAACGGCGCTCGTCGAGACGCATTTTCCTCCTTCGCACACAGCACCGGATCAACTGAACCGCTTCAGGACCCCGGCGCAGATTCGCGTCATCTTCGAAGAGTTCTTTCTGTTTCAGCTTGGGCTGCTGCTGCGCAAACGCGCGGCGGTGCGCGAATCGAAGCCACGCGCGATCCACGTCGACGATCGAATTCGGCAGTCGGCGCGCGCCATCCTTCCATTCCGGCTTACCGATGGCCAGCGCGCCGCGTTGAAGGAGATCGTCGAAGACATGCAGCGCACGACGCCGATGAATCGGCTGCTGCAGGGCGATGTCGGCGCCGGCAAGACGATCGTGGCCCTGCTGGCGGCGCTCGTCGCGATGGAGAACGGGCTGCAAGTCGCGTTCATGGCGCCGACGGAAATCCTGGCGGAGCAGCACTTCCTGAGTCTCCGAAGGCTGCTCGAGCAGTCGCGCTTCCGCGTCGAGCTTCTGACGGGCGGCACGGCCGGGCTGCGCCGCCGCGACGTGCTGGCGCGCCTCTCTGCGGGCGACATTCATCTTCTCGTCGGCACGCATGCTCTGGTGCAGGGTACCGTCAACTTCCATTCACTCGGACTCGCGATCATCGACGAGCAGCATCGATTCGGCGTCGTGCAGCGTGCGACGCTTCGCGCCAAAGGCCTGATGCCCGACGTGCTCGTGATGACGGCGACGCCGATCCCGCGCACCCTGGCGCTGACGGTCTACGGCGATCTCGATGTGTCGGTTATCCGCGACATGCCGCCGGGACGCCGCGCGATTCTGACGGCAGTCAGATCGGAATCACGCCGCGACGACGTCTATGCTGCCGTTCGCGCGCAGCTCGAGCAAGCTCGCCAGGCCTACGTGGTGTATCCGCTGATAGAGGAGTCGGAGAAAGTCGATCTCAAAGCCGCGACCGAGATGGCCGACACGCTGCAGGAGATCTTTCCCGAGTACCGCGTCGCACTGCTGCACGGGAAGATGAAGCAGGACGCGAAAGATCGCGTCATGCGCGCGTTCGCGGCGGGCGAGATTCATGTGCTCGTGTCGACGACCGTCATCGAGGTGGGCATCGACGTCCCCAACGCCAGCCTCATGGTGATCGAACATGCCGAGCGGTTCGGACTGTCGCAGCTTCATCAGTTGCGCGGCCGTGTCGGGCGCGGCGCGCATCAGTCACATTGCATTCTGTTGTATCAGTATCCGATTTCGAAACAGGGCAAGGAGAGGCTGCAGGCACTCGCCGATACGACCAACGGCTTCGAGATCGCCGAGCGCGATCTCGAACTGCGCGGACCTGGCGATTTCTTCGGTACCCGTCAGTCGGGTTTGCCCACACTGAGAACAGGCGACCTCTTGCGCGATCACTCGCTGATGGAGCAGGCTCGCGACGAAGCCGCGCGCTTCCTGGAGGAACAGGCGCTCACCGCCCCGATCGCCGAGCGCATGAAAGCCGCCTGGCCTCACCGGTTCGGGCTGATGGACATAGGATAGTTAGTGGTTGGTGGTTGGTAGTTGATGGTTAGTCGAGAGTGACGCCGGGTGCGAACGTTTGCAAATTATCGATCCGTCTCGGCGTCTCGGCGTTGAAACAATGCGGATCATTGCAGGCGACCTTAAAGGACGCAGGCTCAAGACCCCGACGTGGGAGGGCCTGCGTCCGACATCGGACAAGCTGCGCGAAACCCTGTTTAATGTCGTTGCGCAGCGGGTACCCGGAGCCCGCGTGCTCGATTTGTACGCGGGCACGGGCGCGATTGGCATCGAGGCCCTCAGCCGCGGCGCGTCACACGTGACCTTCATCGACACCGACCGGCGAGCGCTGACGCTCATCGAGGAGAACCTGCGTCACTGCGGCGTCCGAGACCGCTATGCTATTATCCGAGCGCCGCAATCCCTGCTGTCCGGATCGTTCGATCTCGTCGTGCTGGATCCGCCCTACGACGAACCCGATTTGACGGCCTCGATTGCCGCCGCCGAGCGCCTCGTGGCGCCAGACGGCCTGCTCGTGCTCGAGCACGCGCGCCGGCGTCCGGCGCCGGAGCAGGCGGGGCGGCTGCGGAAAACGCGGGATTTGATGTCGGGCGACAGCGCATTGGCGTTCTATGTAATACCGGCAACGCTTTAGCCCGAGGCGGCAGCCGTAAACTATTCCCGAGGTCGCGGAGCGGCGCGGGGCAACGGGCCCCCGCCCCTCGACGGTTGCTCGGGGCGTCCCGAGCGGAGTCGAGGGACGCAAGCGGAGCCACTAAACATGAAACTGGCTGTGTATCCGGGCTCGTTCGACCCGTTGACCAACGGCCACGTCGACATCATCGAGCGCGGCACGCACCTGTTCGACAAGATCATCGTCGCGATTCTGGTGAACGTGGAGAAGGCGCCGCTGTTCACCATGGAGGAGCGCGTCGACATCGTGCGCGAGGTGTTCAAGGGGCGGCCGAATGTCGAGGTCGATACCTTCGAAGGACTGCTGGTCGATTACGTCGCTGCACGCCACGCCGATGTGATTGTCCGCGGGCTCCGCGCGCTGTCTGATTTCGAGGCGGAGTTTCAGATGGCGCTGATGAACCGTCGCCTGAGTCCGCATATCGAGACGGTCTTCATGATGCCCGCCGAGAAGTACACCTATATTAGCTCGCGGTTGATCAAAGAGGTGTTTGCGCTGGGCGGGCAGGTGCGCGGGCTGGTGCCGGAAGTCGTCGAGAGCCGTTTGAGAGAGAAACAGAGAGGGAAAGTGCATGCTGGCTGAGCGGATGAGCAGAGTATCCACGTCGCCGACGATGAAGATCGCCGGTGAAGCGGCGAAATTGAAGCGTCAGGGCGTCGATGTGGTCGACTTCGGCGCAGGCGAGCCGGATTTTCCGACGCCGGAGCCGGCGAAGGAGGCCGCGAAGGACGCGATCGATCAGAACTTCACCAAATACACGCCGCCCGCCGGCATTCCGGACTTGAAGCAGGCCATCTGCAACCGCTACAAGATCGATTACGGCGTCACATATTCCGAGGCCGAGTGCATCGCCACCGCCGGCGGCAAGCAGGCGCTCTACAACACGGCGATGGTGCTCTACGGACCCGGCGACGAAGTGATTACGCATGCGCCGTACTGGCCGACCATCCCCGAGCAGGTCAAGCTGGCGGACGCCCGGCCGGTCATCGTGCAGACGACGCCGGAGGACGGCTTCGCGATTCACGCCGAGGCGATCATCGCGGCTATCACGCCGCGCACGAAGGCCATCATCATCAACTCACCGGCGAACCCGACCGGAGCGGTCATCGCCGAGGAGCAGATGGTCGCAATCGCCGACGCGGCCGCAAAGCGTGGGATCTGGATGGTCGTGGACCTCTGCTACGAGAAGCTGATCTACGACAACGTCCCCCACAACCTCGTGAAAGTGCTCACCGATCGCATGCGCGATCGCACGGTGATTTGCGGGTCGGCCTCGAAGGCGTATTCGATGACGGGCTGGCGCTGCGGCTGGATGCTCGCGCCGAAGGAAGTGGTGGCGGCAGCCGACACTCTGCAGGGACATTCGACGTCGAACATCGCGTCGATCACTCAGAAGGCAGCGCTCCAGGCCTTGACGGGATCGCAGGACCCGGTCGGCGCCATGTTGAGCGAGTACAAGAACCGGCGCGATAAGCTGATGGGCTGGTTCTCGGAAGATCCGCGGATCGAGTGCGTCAAGCCGCGCGGTGCGTTCTACCTGTTCCCGCGCATCACCAAGGTGCTGGAATCGACGGGCATCGCCAGCACCGCAGACTTCTCCCAGATGCTGCTCGACGAGGCGCGCGTAGCGCTGGCCGCGGGTGAGGGGTTCGACGCTCCGGGCTTTCTGCGTATTTCGTACGCGACCTCGATCGATCGGCTGCGCGAAGGCGCGACACGGATCCTCGAGTTCGTGAAAAAGCACGAGCGACAGGGTGCCGTCACTCGTTAGCGTGCACACACTCCCTTCGGGGTTCATTTCACGGGTCGCCGGCATCGTCGGCGGCCCGTTCGTTCTTCAGGACGCTTCCTCCAGAAACACCTACGGCACCGACGGCACCAAGAAGAGTATGCCGGCCGACCTCGTGGTCCTTCCCGTCTCGACGCCGGAGATCGCTCAACTCGCCAGACTGTGCAACGACGAGCGCGTCCCGCTCATCGTCAGAGGCGCCGGCACTGGTTACACCGGTGGTGCCGTGCCGACACGCGGTGGCATGGTGATGTCGCTCGAACGGATGAACCGCATTCTGGAAATTGACGAAGTGAATCTGCTCGCGCGCGTGCAGCCGAACGTCATCACTGGCGATCTGCAGGATGCCGTTGAAAAGGTCGGCTTGTTCTATCCACCCGATCCGGCCAGCTTGAAGCAGTCGGCGCTCGGAGGCAACGTCGCAGAGTGCGCGGGCGGGCCCCGCGCCTTCAAGTACGGCACCACGAAGAGGTACGTGCTGGCGCTCGAGGCCGTTCTCCCGACCGGTGAGGTGATTCACACCGGATCGAAGGCCGTCAAGAACGTCGTCGGCTACGACCTGACGCAACTGCTCGTCGGATCAGAGGGAACGCTCGCGATCATCACAGAGATTACGTTGCGGCTGATTCCGAAGCCCGCGGCGCACGCAACCCTGCTGGCGGAATTCGCCGATATCTCGCACGCGGTCGAGGCGGTAACACAGCTGATCCAGCGGCGCGTCGTGCCGGCCGCGGTCGAGCTCGTGGATGCGGATTCTTTGAGGGCACTCGCCCGGCACACCGGCCGGCCCATGGCTGCGCCAGAGGCAGCCGCCGTGCTCATCGTGGAAGTCGACGGCTCCTTCGAGGCGGTCGAACCCGAGATTCTGCTGGTGGAGGAGGCCTGTCGAGCCGCGCGGGCGATTGCCATCAGGCGCGCTGCGTCGGACGCGGATCGCGACGAGATCTGGAATCTTCGACGCGAGCTGTCACCGGCCTTGAGGAGCATTTCCAGCATCAAGCTGAACAACGACGTCGTGGTCCCGCGCGGACGCGTACCCGAACTGTTCAGCCTCGTCGATGAGATCAGGCGGGAAAGCGGGCTGCCCATTGCCAGTTTCGGACATGCGGGGGACGGCAACATCCACGTCAACATCATGATTCCCGAGGATCCGAACCCGAAAGACGCGATGGAACGGGGGGAGCGTGCTGTCCGGCGGCTCTTCGAAGGGGTCGTAGCACTTGAGGGCTCGATTAGCGGCGAGCACGGGATCGGGTTTACCAAGGCGCCGTATCTCGGCCTGGAGCTTTCGCGCGACGAGATCGCGCTGATGCAGCGTATCAAGGCGGCGTTCGATCCGCGGGGCATCCTCAATCCGGGTAAGATCTTTCCGGATGAATAAGGTCGTCGCGGTCATTGGCGCGTCCTCCGATCCCCGGAAGTTCGGCAATCGCGCCGTGCGCGCCTACAGGCGGCAGGGCTATATCGTCGTACCGATCAATCCAACCGAGCCGCAGATCGAGGGTTTGAAGACGTACGCGTCTGTGCTGGACGTGCTCGAACCCATCGAGATCGCCACTTTCTACGTGCCACCCGATATAGGGATGACGGTCATGCCCGAGGTCGCCCGCAAGCGGATTCCAGAGGTGTGGCTGAACCCAGGGGCCGAAAGCGACGAGCTGATTCAGCTCGCCCGGTCTCTCGACATCGAACCGATCGTTGCCTGCAGCATCATCGGGATCGGCGAGAACCCTTACGTGTAACTTGACAACGACGGGGATGGGGCCCTATACTCAAGGACGTCGTTATTTCCTGTCTGATTGGGACGCGGGTGTTTTCTCTCAGTCCCGCGGTGTTGATAAGCACAGATTTCCCCGCAATTTGATCACACTTTCAGTTTTGTTTTCGGAAGAGCAGCGCGTAGCACGCGCACCACACCCCCAAACAACCAGCACGAGTCTATGCCCACAAATCACAAGCGCCAAAATCCGGCGCCGCGCGGTTCTGCCAGCGAGCTAGCGGCGTCCCCAGAACAACCCACGACTACGACCGACGCGCCCGCCGCCGAGACAGCGGCCGCGCCGCCCGACTTGTCCGCCGAAGCGCGTAGCGCGAAGGTGGAAGCTGCAGCCGCAGCCGCCGCCGGCCGCGCAGCCGCCATCCCAACAACCGCCGCAACCGCAGCAATCCCCGCAGCAACAGCGTCAGCAACAGCAGGGACAGCGGCGCGGGGAAGGGCTCAACATCGGCGAGCTGAAGGACATGAGCATCCAAAAGCTCACGCAGATCGCCAAAGAATTGAATGTTGCCGGTGCGACCGGTATGCGCAAGCAGGAGCTGATTTTCCAGATCCTCAAGGCGCAGACCGAGCAGAGCGGCTTCATCTTCTCGGAAGGGGTGCTCGAAGTACTCCCCGACGGATTCGGGTTCCTGCGCGCCCCCGACTACAACTACCTGCCGGGTCCCGACGACATCTACGTCTCGCCGTCGCAGATTCGCAAATTCGACCTGCAGACGGGCGACACGGTGTCGGGGCAGATTCGCCCGCCGAAAGAGGGCGAGCGCTACTTTGCGCTCATCAAGGTCGAAGCCGTCAACTTCGAACAGCCGGAGCAGGCGCGCGACAAGCTGTTCTTCGAAAACCTGACGCCCCTCTATCCCCAGGAGCGGCTCAAGCTCGAGACGTCGGGCGAAAACCTCTCGGCGCGCGTCATGGATTTGTGGACGCCCATCGGCAAAGGGCAGCGCGGCCTCATCGTGGCACCGCCCCGCACCGGTAAAACCATGCTGCTGCAGAACATTGCGCAGTCGGTCGTGCAGAACCACCCGGAAGTGTTCCTCATCGTGCTGCTCATCGACGAGCGGCCCGAAGAAGTCACCGACATGCAGCGTTCGGTTGACGGCGAAGTGATTTCGTCGACGTTCGACGAGCCGGCCCAGCGCCACGTGCAGGTCGCCGAAATGGTCATCGAGAAGGCAAAGCGTCTTGTCGAGCACAAGAAGGACGTACTGATTCTGCTTGACTCGGTGACGCGCCTTGCGCGCGCCTACAACACGGTGATCCCGCCGTCAGGCAAGGTGCTGTCGGGCGGTCTCGACTCGAACGCGCTGCAGAAACCCAAGCGGTTCTTCGGCGCCGCGCGCAATATCGAAGAAGGCGGGTCGCTCACGATCATCGCCACGGCGCTCATCGACACCGGTTCGCGGATGGACGACGTCATCTTTGAAGAGTTCAAGGGGACGGGCAACATGGAAATCCACCTCGACCGGAAGCTCGCCGACAAACGCGTGTTTCCCGCGATCGATCTGCAGAAGAGCGGCACTCGCAAGGAAGAGCTGCTCATCCCGAAAGACGATCTCAACCGCATCTGGGTGCTCCGCAAGGTCCTCAATCCGTTGTCTCCTGTCGAAGCGATGGAACTGCTCCTCGACAAGATGGGCAAGACGAAGGGCAACACCGAGTTCCTGTCGGCCATGCAAAAAATGGGGTAGCGTCAAATGGGGACGGTCATTCGAGTTCGTCAGAACGGTCCCTATCGGATCGAAGACGAGGATGTCACTGTCCTCGACTGGAACGGCAATCCGTACACGATCACGAAGCGGCCGATTGCCCTGTGCCGATGCGGGGCGTCCACCACCAAGCCGTTCTGCGACGGCACGCATTCCAAAATCGGATTCGAAGCGGCTGAAGCCGCCGTGCCGGGGTCGGAAGACAAGCCGGCGCAATAACGAACAACCTTATTCGACCCTGAGTGCTGTCATCGGATTGATGCGCGACGCCCGGTGTGCGGGGAGATAGCACGCGATCAGTGACGCTGCCGACAACAGCGCTGAGACGGCAATGTAGGTAAGGGGATCGGTCGCCGAGACACCGTACAACGCACCGCCAAGAATCGCCGCTGCCGCCAGGCTCATTGCCAGCCCAATCACCAGGCCCACAGCCGTCAACGTGAACCCATCTCGGAGGGCGCTGGCCATGACCTGTCTGGCGGATGCGCCGAGCGCTATGCGAAGCCCCAACTCGCGCGTCCGGCGGCGCATGTCGAACGACACAGCGGCGTACTGGCCAATCGCGGCGATGAAAAGCGACACGCCGGCAAACAACATCAGCAGAGTTGTCAGCACGCGAATCGGAAATGTGGTGCTGTCGATCTGTGCGTCCCACGTACGCATGGATGCAATCGGCGTCTGCGCGTTCGTCCGCCGCAGTTGCCTGGTGATCGCCGCACTGACACCATCGAGGTCGCCTGCGCATTTCACGTACAACGTGGCCTCTCCCGGCTGGAAGGGATCCTGCTGAGCAGAGAGGAGGACCATTCCCGGATGCTCTCGACGAAAGCCGCTGAAAAATATGTTGGGTGCAACGCCGACGACCTCGACTTCCTGGCGCTCGAAGAGCAGCGTCCGACCGAGCGGCGATTGCCCCGGCCACAGCTTTTCGGCAAGGTTCCGAGAGATCAATGCCGACCGGGTCGATCGAAACCGATCC
Source organism: Vicinamibacterales bacterium (assembly GCA_963782595.1). Taxonomy (GTDB): domain Bacteria; phylum Acidobacteriota; class Vicinamibacteria; order Vicinamibacterales; family JAMQPK01; genus JAMQPK01. The sequence goes on from CAWAKJ010000002.1 coordinate 1,463,897, forward strand.
TCGGGACCGAGGTCGCGTCCGACGACAGGAGTCACGCCGAGCAGCCGAAGGTAATGAGGTCCGACACGCGTGCTTTCCGCACGTATCCCAGTCGATGATCCATCAGGCAGTCCAACCGGCGCTGTCCCCGAGAACTCTCTTGGTGCGCCGCGAGCGTAGGCCACCTGGGCCACGCCCGGCACTTCGGCGACGCTTGCGCTCAGTCGTTCCAGGAGTGCCGCATTCTGTGATCGGTCGGCTGCGCTTCCCGCCGTGTTGACGGTGACCAGAAGCAGATCTCGCGTATCGAATCCGGCATCGAATTCACCGATCCGGAACAGCGAGCGATAGGCCAGTCCGGCGCTCGTAACCAACAGCACCGAAAATGCGAGCTGCAGCACGACCAATCCGCCCGTCAGCTTCGATCGGCCGCGGACGATGGCCTGCTCGCCTGCCTTTAATGATGGAACGAGCTCCTGCCGGCACGCCCTGATCGCCGGCGCCACAGTACAGATGACCGTGCACACGATGGCCAGGACCAAGGCGTATCCGATAACGGTCCAGTCCGGCGTGAAGTCGGGCATTGCCGCCATGCCCTGTGTGGTCGGCGTCAGAAATCCGCCGATGGATTTCGAGATCCACCACGCAAACAGACATGCGGCGATCCAGGCCGCGACCGACAAGGCGAGGCCCTCGGCGAGAAGGGCGCGGACGATTCGCACTCGTGAGGCGCCGAGCGACTGCCGCAACGACAGCTCGCGTTGACGTACCACGGCCCGCGCCACCAGCAGGTTCGCCACGTTCGCGCAGACGATGAGCAGCGTCATCAGGGTGACGACCGAGAAAATGGCAAGGAAGGTGCCGCCGTTCTGAGACACGAGACTATTGCCACCGGCGGTCACCGAGTACGGGGCAAGCACTAACTTCACCTTTTGGTTCAGCCTGGGATCGGCCGTCTGCAAACGGGACCAGATGGCCGAGAGCTCGGCATGTGCCTGCTCGCGCGAGACGCCGGGTGCGAGACGTCCTGTGATGCCAACACCCATGTCCGACCGATTCCCGAACGGGCGCCCGGCGGATTGCGTCGCCGCGACCGCGCTCAAAGGCACCCAGAGATCGGCCGGCGGTACGAGGAGCATGCCTCGGAAAGGCCCGGTGACCACTCCGATGATCGTGGCCGGCTGATTGTTCAGCATCACCGGCTTGCCGACGATGTCCTCAGCCCCGTGAAAGTAGCTCTGCCATGCATGGTGGCTGATAATCGCGAGCGTACCGAACGCCCCCGAATCTGCCTCGCTCTTCGTAAAGCTGCGCCCCTTCTCGAAACGCACGCCCAGCGTCTCGAAATAGCTCGGCGTCACGAACGCGCGGTGCAGCGCATAGCTGCCGTCATCGTGGCTCAGGGTCGCGCGATCCATGTCCCAGCCCAGCAGCGACTCGAGGGTCGTGGCGCTCTCCTGGAATGCGTCATACGCGGCGTAGCTGTTGAAGGGATCGACCCATCCCTTTTCATCGATCCAGCTGAGCGTCACGAGCCTCGGTGCAGTGACGCCGGGCGCGGGCTTCGTCAGAATCCCATGGGCGATCGAGAACACCGTCGTATTGCCGCCAATCACCAGAACAATGAGTACCACCGCAGCAGCGCTCATGCCGGGAGCCGTCGAAAAAATGCGGCAGCCTATCCGCAGATCGTGAACGAGCTGTTCGACAGCGGTCGAAATCCACACTCCGCGCATCGTTTCTTTTGCGAGCGAGACGTTTCCAAATGCCCGCTTTGCCGCCCATCGCGCCGTATCCCTGGGCGCGCCACGTTCCGACAGCAGCTCCGCTTCACGCGCCAGATGGAATTGAATTTCGTCGTCCAGGTCGCGTTCGTCCTGAGCGCGACGAAGCCAGGACTTGCGTAGAACTGTCAGCAGAGTGCGCCATGTCATCTCGGTCTCCCTGGTGCTCCGCGTTGAGCCGCCTTAGACGGGATCGAGCACTCGGCCGATGGCTTCGGTGAGCCGCTGCCAGCGCGTCCGCTCGGAGCGGAGCTGCCGGCGACCGGCGGCCGTCAGGCGGTAATACTTCGCGCGCTGCTTGTTGTCGGAGAGCTTCCATTCGGACGCGAGCCACCCCTGCTTCTCGAGACGATGGAGCGCCGGATACAGCGATCCATGATCGACCTGGAGCACGTCGTGCGAGCTGGCCGAGATGGCCACCTTGATGCCATGGCCATGCTGCGGCCCCCATTGGAGGGTCCGGAGAATCAGCAAATCGAGCGTGCCCTGGAGGAGGTCGAGGCGTGAAGACGTTTTGGGCATGAATGTAGAAGACAATCTACTACCATAGGTAGTCGGATGTCCACTACCTGGCCCGAATGGCGACCGGGCCTTGGGGTCTACTTTGGTGCCCGGTACCGTTCGAGCCGTGTGGAAATCTGCCGCGCAAGATCGTCGTCGCCGGCCTCGCGCGCAATACTGACCGCTTTCTCGGCCGTCTCTACGGCTCGCTCGATCTGACCTGCCGTGGCATAGGCGGCTGCGAGCGTGTCGAGGGCGGTCGCGTTCGTGCTGTTGGTGATCGCCACCGCGCGCTCCGCCAGGCGCACACCCTCGGCAGGCACTCGAAGCTCGAGGTTCGGGGCTGTCGCGATAATCCACGCCAGATCCAGCAACGCACCCACTCGAACGGGGTCGATTTCCAGAGTCCGCCGGTATTGATACATGGCCTCGGAAACCTGGTTCACCATCACGAACGCGCGGGCGAGGGCCTGTCGCGAATCGGCATCTTCGGGGGCCAGCTCAATGGCTTTCTGATAGCTCTGAATCGCGCGGTCGTTCTGGCCCCGTGCCGCGAATGCGCGGCCAAGGTTGTAGTGCGCCGCCACGTTGTCGGGGTCGCGTTTGAGCGATTCCTGGTACAGCTCGATCGCATCCTCGAGCTTGTTCTGGCCGTGATAGACGACGGCGAGCCCGTACATGGCTTCCGCAAACTCGGGACGAAGGGCCAGCGCCTGACGGAACGGCGCATCAGCGTCATCGTACTTCTGCTGAAGGAGCAGTACTCGTCCGACGTCATAGTGACGGCCCGCCGTAGGGTCCAGCCGGGCCGCCTCTTTCAGTTGAACGAGGGCCGCGTCCAGACGATTCGCCTCGAGGTAGCACGCGGCAAGCTCGGCGCGCAGCTCGGCGTTGCCCGGTTCGACTTCCAGCCATTTCTCGTTGCCCGCAATGTCGTCGCGCAGAATCTTCGGCGAAAAATCGCGCTCGAGCACGACCAGATCGCCGCGGTTCACCGGCACGACCTGCAGCCAGAACGATCCCATTTCCGACGCGCTGGTCTGACCAAACGTGACCCGCCTGGGCGGACGATGCGGATTGCGACGATTCGCGGACGAATTGTCATAGGTGTACCGCATCTCTATCGTCGTGCCCTTTGGCAGAGCGACGGGCCGCGCATAGGTGTAGACGTCCTGCCAGTGGAAATCCCAGTCGTTGATGTAGATGAGCGGCTCGACTTTGCCGTCCGGTAATGTGGCCCAGGCACGAATCTCTGTCGCGAGAAAGTGCGCATGAGGTTGAACGGCGATCGCTTCGACGCCCACAGGCAGCGTGTAGGTATCGGCGTTGACGTAGTCGCGCTGGCCCGCGGCGATGTCGATATCCTGCCGGCCGAGCCTCAGCATGTAACCTGTCCGCTCCGGCGCTCGATCCGTAAAGAACAGGCCAACGCTCACCTGCACCGGTTGCGGCGTGGTGCCCGGCATCAGGTGCAGTTCCACCACGAGATCGCTGTCCGGTTCGAGGTGCCAGCTCATCCCTTCGGGCGATAGACGAGGCGACTGGCCGGGCGTCCATCCGAGGAACATTCCGTCGGGAAACTTGGCCTCACGGCTGCCGCCGCCTTCATACCCGACTCCCGGCTCATCGGCGTCGCGGCGTCGCGATAAACGCGTCCGATCAACCTTGATGTTCGCGTGGTGAACCACGGCGGGATTACCGGGCTGAAACTCTACCGCCCGGACGTAGGCCGCTCGTGTCGCGGGAATCGGGATGACAAAGGTGCGAAAGACATCGCGCGCCTGCGCAGGCAGCATGTACGGCTGAGACATGCTGACCACGAGATCGGGCGTGCCGAGTTGCCACTGGTCGGGCCAGCGCGGAGCCTTGGGTTCATCCTGGGGATCGCCGCGCAGCATGCCCTCCGCGACCCAACGCTCCAAGAGGGCTATTTCGCTCTCATTGAGCCGCCGCTCGTCCTGGAATCGACCGTGGCCGGGTTCCGGCTTCCATGGCGGCATCCTGCCGGCCCTGGTGATCTCGGCAATCTGTCGCGCTCGCGGGCGCACATCCTCATAGCTGAGCAGACTGAAGGGAGCCGTCTGTCCGGGGCGGTGGCAGGTGGCGCACCGCGCGTGTACGACAGGGGCGATATCGCGCGAAAACGTAATCCGATCCTGCGCTTCGAGCGCAGTCACATCGAGACCACACGTCAGAATTGTCACCGCGCCTAAAGCTCTGAAGTTCATGGATTTGGAGACTTCTCATTCATAACATTGGATCTCGTATCGGGCACTAATTGCTACAAACACGTGCCAATAATTCATGGTATAACAACTTCAAATTCAACCTTACGTACTTAGTCTCGCAACGCGAGGTCCCTTTTCGTCGCCCGGCAACGCGATCGCTTGATGGAGGTCATGTTTATGCAGCGGACCCTTGGCCGCACCCTGCTGTTGCTCCTCGCCTGTCTGGTGCTTCTGCCAGCCATCGCGACAGCACAAAGTCAGATCAACGGAGTCGCTCGCGACGAGTCAGGCGGCGTGCTGCCCGGCGTGACGGTCGAAGTCAGCAGCCCGGTGCTCATCGAGAAAGTCAGAACTGCAGTCACCGACGACCAGGGTCGCTTCGCGATCGTCGATCTGCGTCCCGGCGTGTACCGGATCACCTTTACGCTCACCGGCTTCAACACCGTCGTCCGCGATGGCGTCGAAGTGCCGGGCGGCGTCGCCGTCACGTCGAACGCCGATCTCAAGGTCGGCGCCCTCGAGGAAACGATCACCGTGTCGGGTCAGACCCCGCTGGTGGACGTCACGCAGGCGACGCGCACGCAGGTCTTGACGCGCGACCTCATCGACGCGTTGCCCTCCACACGTAACATCATGTCGGTCGGCATGATGGTGCCCGGCATTCGGCTCGGCACGCCGGACGTGGGCGGGTCGCGCCAGATGGAGCAGACCAACCCGCGGGGCCACGGCATCGCGGCCAAGCACACCGTGCAGCACATCGACGGCATGAGCGTGAACAGCCAGGAGACGTCGAACCAGCAAAGCTACGTCAACGACGCGCTGAGCGCCGAGGTCACTGTCAGCACGAGCGCGCATCCCGCGGAGATTCAGTCGGGCGGCCTTCGCACGAACATGATTCCGAAGGACGGCGGCAACATCGTGAGCGGCAGCATCTTCTTCGGCGGGTCGGACGGCAACTGGCAGAGCAACAACGTCAGCGACGCGATGCGGGCGCAGAACTTCACCAGCGCAAACGGCATCGCCCACATCCAGAATTTCAACGCGTCCATGGGCGGTCCGATCTGGCGCGACAAGCTGTGGTTCTTCCTGTCGGCCCGTCACATCTCGACGGACGAAGTCGTGGCGAACGTCGCCGAGTACGTGACCGCGCCCGACGGCACGCTCATCCGCAGCACGCTCGATCAGTACATCCGCGACGTGCTCGGCAGGGTCACCTGGCAGATGAGCTCCAAGAACAAACTCGCGGTCTTTTTCGAGCGCACGTGGAAACGCAAGGGCAAGGACTTCGGGTTCGGCGCCGATCCGCGCTCGGGCACGCAGCGCGATCCGAACAGAGCGCACTACGGCGTGGGCCAGGGCAAGTTCACGAGTACGCTGACGAGCAAGATCCTGTTCGAGGCGGGCTATTCGAGCTCCTACCAGCACTGGACGGGCTTCAACATTCCAGAGGTCAGACTCGATCGCTACCTCGCGAACGGCTCCATCAACCCGGCGTGGCTGAACAACGCGCGCCGCGAATCGAACGCACTGATGGTGACACCGCGCTGCGCGTACTCCTTCGGCTGCACGGCGTGGATCTCGAACGGTCAGGATCAGCGGACGGCCGACGCAGGCTTCCGCGTGGTCAGCTCGATGTCGTATGTCACTGGCAGCCATAACTTCAAGGTCGGGTTCTCGGACTCGTTCGGCCCGGTCCACGTGTTCACCGATCGGCAGGCCGACCTGGTGCAGACGTATAACAACGGCCGGCCGACCTCTGTGACGGTCTACACGACGCCATACAATCGCTTCAGCTATGTCAACTACGACATGGGCGTGTTCGCGCAGGATTCGTGGACGATCAAGCGGCTGACGCTGAACCTCGGCGTGCGCCTGGACAACTTCGACTCGATGATCGAAGCCACCTCGATGAACGCGGGCCGGTTTGCCGGCGAGCGGTACTTCCCGGAGCGCAAACACGTGCCGCAGTGGCTGTGGGACGTCTCGCCGCGGCTCAGCATGGCCTACGACCTGTTCGGCGACGGCCGCACGGCGCTGAAGGCCAGCTTCAGCCGCTACCTTGATCCGCTGACAGGCGGGTTTGCCGATCGCTATTCACCAGGCGCGGCGAACGAGACACGCAACTGGTTCGATTGCTCGATCAACGCGGCCGGCAACGCGTGCGCTGGCGGCACCCCGGTGGCGACCGACGGCGACGACATCGCGCAGGCCCATGAAATCGGGCCCGGCGGCGCGACGTTCGGCATCCGCGAAGATCGCGATTTTGCTCCGGACATTCTGCGCGAGCGCAACACCGAGGTCACCTTCGGTGTGCAGCATCAGCTGTTCTCGCGCGTGTCCCTTATCGCGCAATACTATCGGCGGACGTTCCAGGACATGGAGATGCTCGACCGCGAGCTCATCAACAGCCAAACCGACTACACCTCGTTCCAGGCCCCGCTCCCGGCAGACATCTCCCGCGATCCGGAAGTGGCGGCCATCGTCAGCCCCGGCCAGCAGATCACGATATTCAACCTGCGGCCGGCGAAGCTGCCCGTCTATACGTCGCAGCAGCGCGACAAGACCCTCTCGGACTTGTCGTCCACCTATAACGGCTTCGATCTCGCGATGACGGCGCGGACGCCGGGCGGCGGCACCATCTTCGGCAGCTGGACGGTGGAGCGCAATATCTCCAACTTCTGCGCGAACGACGACAACCCGAATGGCGTGCTCACGGCGGATCGCTACACGGGCGCGAACGTCGCGGCCGGCGGGGCCTTCTGCAATCAGGGCGACTTCGGCATGCCGCTCCGCCACGAGTTCAAGACAGCCGGCAGCGTTCCTGTGCGGTGGGGCATCGACCTCGGTGCGGTGCTGCAGAGCTATGCGGGCGGCGAGCGCGTCATTACGTGGGCGCCCGCGGCCGGTGTATTCCCCGGTGGACGCACCCGATCCGAAACGATCACGGTCAACGAGCCGGGCTCGCTCTTCTATCCACGCTACAACCAGGTGGACTTCAACGTGAAGAAGACCTTCCGGGTCGGCCGCAAGACCTTCTCGGGACAGGTCGACTGGTTCAACCTGCTGAACGGCAACGCGATATTCTCGCAGAACAGCACGGTGGGCACGTCCCTCGGCCAGATTCAGACGATTTTGCAGGGCCGCCTGACGCGGCTGGCGTTCCAGATGAAGTGGTAGCTTGATAGTGGGGCCGGGTCTTGGGGAAACAAGACCCGGCCTACGTTTCCCGCCAGACCCGGCCTACGTTCCCTCAATTGGCAATCGGCAGTTCGGACTTTGCGATAAGCTCCCGCAGTTCCTCTCCCTCGATTACCTCTTTCTCCAGCAGCCTTCGCGTGACCGTTTCGAGCAGCGGCCGGCGATCCGCCAGGACCTGGCGTGCCGTGTCGTGCGCCTCTTCGAGCAGGCGTTTGACCTCGGCGTCGATACGCTGCGCGGTCTCCTCGCCGTAGGGGCCGCGTTCCGGTCCGAGGGGAATATCGAGAAAGGCGGTTCGCCGAGAACCCTCGTAGTTGACGGTTCCCAGCTCTTCGCTCATGCCGAACTGCGTGACCATCGCGCGGGCGATCTCGGTCGCGCGCTGCAAATCGTTCTGGGCACCCGTGGAGATTTCGCCGATGGCAATCTCTTCGGCGGTGCGTCCGCCGAGCAACACCGCCATCTGATTCTCCAGGTCTTTGCGCGTCAGTAGATAGCGATCTTCGAGCGGCAGCTGCATCGTGTAGCCCAGCGCCCCGAACCCCCGCTGCACAATGGAGATCTTGTGGACGGGATCCAGCCCCGGGAGCGCGCTGGCGATAATCGCATGCCCCGACTCGTGATACGCCACCATCTCGCGCTCGCGGACGCTCATCACGCGCTTCTTCTCGAGACCGGCTATCAGGCGATCGATGGCCTCGTTGAAGTCGCTCATCTCGACCGCGTCCTTGTTCTTGCGGGCGGCGAGCAGCGCCGCTTCGTTGACGAGATTGGCGAGATCGGCGCCTGCAAATCCGGCTGTGCGCTGCGCCACCACCTTGAGGTCCACGTTCGACGTCATTTTGACCGACCGCGCGTGGATACGAAGAATCTCCTCGCGCCCGCGGACGTCGGGCTTGTCCACGAGCACCTGGCGATCGAACCGGCCGGGGCGGAGCAGGGCAGGGTCGAGCACCTCGGGCCGGTTGGTGGCCCCCATGATGATGACCCCTTTGCGCGAATCGAACCCGTCCATTTCGGCGAGCAGCTGATTGAGCGTCTGTTCGCGCTCCTCGTGGCTCCCCATCGGGCTTTGCACGCGCGTCTTGCCGAGCGCGTCCAGCTCGTCGATGAAGACGATGCACGGCGCTTTCGCTTCGGCCTGGCCGAACAGATCGCGCACGCGTGCCGCGCCCACCCCGACGAACATCTCGACGAACTCCGAGCCGCTGAGGCTGAAGAACGGAACCTTCGCCTCGCCTGCGACGGCTTTGGCGAGCAGGGTCTTGCCGGTACCGGGAGGGCCGACCAGCAGCACGCCTTTCGGTATCCGCCCGCCGATGTTCGTGTACTTCCTGGGGTTCTGCAGGAACTCGACGATCTCCATCAGCTCTTCCTTCGCCTCGTCGACGCCCGCGACATCAGTGAACCGCACTTTGACGTCGTCTTCCGCGTAGATCTTCGCGCGGCTCCGCGCGAACGACATCACGCCGCCTTCGGCGCCTCCCATGCGGCGGAACATGAAGCTCCAGATACCGATCAGCAGGAGCAGGGGAATCATCCAGCCGAGCAGCTCGCCGAACCAGCGGCTTGTCAGCTCGCCTGTGTACTTGATGCCGGCTTTTTCGAGCTCAGTGATCAGTTGCGGGTCTTCGATGCGGGTCGTCACGATCGATTCGGCCGGCGCAGCCGCTTCGGCGGCCGGCTTCAACGTACCTCGAATGACCTGCTCCCCGACAGTCACTTCAGCGAGCTTGCCCTGCTGGAGGAGCGATTTGAACTCGCTGTAGGGAATCTGCCGCCCGGTGGGCACGAGGAAGTAAGTCTGCGCAAGAGCCAGCAGAAGCAGGAAAGCAAGCCCGTACCAGATTGTGCCGCTGGGACGTCGCGGCACGGCGCGACGCTCGCCGCGTGGGTTCGGTGGTCGGGTGGCCGAAGGCATATTACGGCGTACTGACGGCAGCCTGTTCTTTGACGAACTGCAATCCGGCAGGTCCGGCGTCCACACGCACGGTGTCGCCTTCGAGCAACTCGCCTTCGAGCACGCGCATCGCGAGCGGATCGAGGATGTGGCGCTGAATGGCGCGCTTGAGCGGCCGCGCGCCGTACGCCGGGTCGTACCCTTCGAGCACGAGCCACTCCCTGGCCCCGTCGGAGAGCGTCACGAAGATCTTGCGTTCTTCGAGCCGCTTCAAGAGCGACTTCACCTGAATGTCGACCACCTGCTTCAGCTGTTCGCGGTTGAGCGGATGGAAGACGATGATCTCGTCGACGCGGTTGATGAACTCGGGTCTGAAGTGGGTTCGGAGCGCATCGAGCACCTGCCGCCGGACACCTTCGTCGATGCCGCGGTCACCGAGATCCGCCAGATAGGCGCTGCCGAGATTCGACGTCATGATCACCACTGTGTTCTTGAAGTCGATCGTCCTGCCCTTGCCGTCCGTCAGGCGCCCCTCGTCCAGGAGTTGCAGCAGAACGTTGAGTACTTCGGGGTGCGCTTTTTCAACCTCGTCGAACAGCACGACAGAGTAGGGACGGCGCCGCACCGCTTCGGTCAGCTGGCCGGCTTCCTCGTACCCGACGTATCCGGGTGGCGCGCCAATCAGACGCGACACCGTGTGCTTCTCCTGATATTCGGACATGTCGATCCGAATCATCGCGTGCTCGTCGTCGAAGAGAAATTCCGCGAGCGCCCGGGCCAGCTCGGTCTTTCCGACGCCCGTGGGGCCCAGAAAGATGAAACTTCCGAGCGGACGGTTCGGATCCTGCAGGCCTGCCCGCGCGCGGCGAATGGCGTTGGCCACGGCGCGGATCGCCTCGTCCTGCCCGACAACTCTCTCGTGCAGCCGATCTTCCATGTGGATGAGCTTCTGGATTTCACCTTCCAGCAGGCGGCTAACTGGAATGTGCGTCCACTTGCTGACGACTTCGGCGATGTCCTCCTCGTCCACCTCTTCCTTGAGCATGGCCTGGCCCTGCTTGGCGGCGTTCGCGAGCCGCTCTTCGTCGGCGCGAATCTGCCGCTCGAGCTCGGGCAGCCGGCCGTACTGGAGCTCGGAGGCCTTGCCGTAGTCGCCGGCCCGCTGCGCGCGCTCGATTTCGAGCCGGAGCTGCTCGAGCTCCTCCTTGGACTTGCGCTGGCGCTGAATGGCCTCTTTCTCCTGCTGCCAGCGCGCCATCAAGCGCGTGTGCTCGCCTTTGAGATCGGCAAGCTCCTTCTCCAGCTTCTCGAGGCGCTCTTTCGACGCTTTGTCCTTCTCCTTCCGGAGGGCCTCGCGTTCGATCTCGAGCTGCATGACGCGGCGGTTGATTTCATCGAGCTCCGCCGGCATCGAATCGATTTCCATGCGCAGCTTCGACGCCGCTTCGTCCACCAGGTCGATGGCTTTGTCGGGCAGGAATCGATCGGTGATGTACCGATGAGACAGCACTGCGGCGGCAACGAGCGCGGCGTCCTTGATGCGGACGCCATGATGAATCTCGTATCGCTCGCGCAGTCCTCGAAGGATGCTGATGGTGTCTTCGACCGTCGGCTCGTTCACCATCACCGGTTGGAATCGCCGTTCAAGGGCGGCGTCCTTCTCGATGTACTTGCGATATTCGTCCAGAGTGGTGGCACCAATCGTATGCAGCTCGCCGCGTGCGAGCATCGGCTTGAGCATGTTCGACGCATCCATCGATCCTTCCGCCGCGCCGGCGCCCACCACGGTGTGGAGCTCGTCGATGAACATGATGATCTCGCCTTCCGACTGCACGACTTCGTTCAGCACCGCCTTCAGGCGATCTTCGAATTCGCCGCGGTATTTCGCGCCCGCGATGAGCGCCCCCATGTCGAGCGACACCACCTTCTTGTTCTTCAGCCCCTCTGGCACGTCCTCCTTCACGATGCGGCCGGCGAGGCCCTCGACGATCGCCGTCTTTCCGACGCCAGGTTCGCCGATCAGCACAGGATTGTTCTTCGTGCGCCGTGAAAGCACCTGGATGACGCGTCGAATCTCTTCGTCGCGGCCAATCACCGGATCGAGTTTGCCGCGCCGCGCGAGCTCGGTCAGATCGCGGCCGTACTTCTCGAGCGCCTCATACTTGGCTTCAGGATTCTGATCGGTCACGCGCTGAGCCCCTCGCACTTGTGTGAGGACTTCGAAAATCCGGTCTTTCGTGATGTGGAACTGCTGCAGGATGCGCGACGAAATCGTCTTGCCGCCTTCGGCGACGATGCCCAGCAGGAGGTGTTCGGTGCTGACGAAATCGTCCTTCAACCGCCCGGCCTCGGCCTCGGCCGCGTCAGTCACCTTTCTCATACGCGGCGAGAGCGAAGGCTGCGACCCCCCGTATGCCGCCGGCTGACGTGACAGCTCGTTTCGCAGCTCTTCGGCAAGCGGCTTGACGTCAATGCCCATCTTACGCACGAGCGCCGGTACGATCCCGTCGGTCTGTTCCACGAGCACCAGCAGGAGGTGCTCGGGCTCGATCTGCGCGTGATTCATCTCGCCGGCGAGCGCTTGCGCCGCCAGGACGGCTTCCTGCGCCTTCTCCGTGTACTTGTTGAGATTCATGGCATTTATTCAGGTCCGGCTCAAGCCGGACACTACGCGGCCGAGCTCTTTCCCCCTGCCAGCTTCGCGAGCGCCTCGTAGTGCGCACGTTCTTCGGACGTCAACTCGCGGGGCAATTCCGCTTCGACCGTTGCATATAGGTCGCCAAACTGGTCTGGCTTGCCGACTATCGGCATCCCTTTGCCTTTTAGACGAAAAACCTGCCCGTTCTGGGTCCCTGGAGGAATCTTCAGCCTGATAGGCTTGCCGCCCAGGTTTGGGACTTCGGCCTCGCCCCCGAGCACGGCCGTGGTAACCGGCACGCGTACTCGGGCGTGCAAATCCTGCCCCTTCCGTTCGAAGCGGGAATCCGGAGTGAGATGCACGCGTAGAAACAGGTCCCCGGAACTCCCGCCGCCGGCCCCCTGCTCGCCCTCGCCCGACACGCGCACGCGTGACCCTTCGCCCACTCCGGCGGGAATTCTCACGTCGAAGGTACGCGACTGGCCGTTGTGCTTCAGCGAAAGGCGACGCATCGTGCCGCGGTAGGCGTCCTCGAGGGACAGGTCGATCGCGTGCTCCACGTCGCGGCCTTGCTGTGGACGCGGCGTGCGCGAGCCCGCGCGTCCGCCTCGACCGCGCATCTGCGGCTCGCCGCCGCCCGAAAAGAACGCGTGGAAAAAATCGGAGAAGGGATCTTCGTTGCCGAACAGATCGCGCATCTCGTCGGCCGTCATCGTGCGGTACGTTCCCTGACCGCCACCGGCACCGCCGCCGAAGCCCCACTGAGACGTATCGAATCCACCGGCGCCCGCACCACCCGCGCGTTGCGCCTGCTCGTACATCTTCCAGTTCGATCCGAGCTCGTCGTACTTCTTCCGCTTGTCCGGATCGCCCACGACTTCGTACGCTTCGTTGATTTCCTTGAATCGGGTTTCCGAGGACTTGTCGCCGGGGTTGACGTCGGGATGGTACTTCCGCGCCAGTTTCCGGTAGGCCTGTTTGACCTCCTTCTCACTGGCGGTTTTCGGGACGCCAAGGGTCGCGTAGTAGTCCTTGAAATCCATCGTCGTGGTTTGCAGCACCCGTCCCTTGCAAGCATAGCGCCGAAGCAAGGCGCTGATTCATCATATGATAGGCCCGCATGTTTGAGTGGCATGACCTCGTTACCATTGTTCTCCTCGTCCTGCTCGAAGGCCTGTTAAGTGCTGACAATGCACTGGTTCTCGCCGTACTGGTACTGGGGCTGCCGAAGAGCCAGCAGAAGCAGGCCCTTCGGTACGGCATCCTGGGCGCGTTCTTCTTCCGCGCGGTCGCCACGCTTCTGGCGGTCTATCTAATCGAGCTCAGCTGGGTCAAACTCGCCGGCGCGGCGTACTTGCTGTATCTGCCGTACACACACTTCTATGGTGGGGAAGAGGGGCACGATCGGCGCGCGCCGAAGCCCGCCAGGGCCATGCTCGGCCTGTCGGCGTTCTGGGCGACAGTCGTCAAAGTCGAGCTGACCGACATCGTCTTCGCGATCGACTCCATCCTGGTGGCGGTCGCCATGTCGAACAAGACGTGGGTCATTCTCACCGGCGGCGTGCTGGGCATCATCGCGATGCGCCTGGTGATCGGAAAGCTGCTGGCGCTGATTCAGAAATATCCGGCACTCGTCGACGGCGCCTTCGTCATCATCGCCTGGGTCGGCATCAAGCTGTTGCTCGAGTTCGCGCATCAGCAGGGCTATGTGCACTTCCTCATTCCCAAGTGGTTGTCTCTCGGACTCATCGTCGTGATCTTCGCCATCGCGTTCCTCTACGCGCGGCGGCATCCGCACATCGAGACCGGAGAGGAAGACGCCGCCAGGGAAGTCGATCAGATGGAAGATCGCGTGCTCTAGCGCCCCTTCAGTTTACGAAGCGCGCGCCGCTCGCGTTTGTCGGGCGTGTGCGTCCGCTGCATGCCAGCGCGATAGATCCGCTCGAGCCGGCGCATCTCTTTCTCTTCCTCTGAAACAGGCGGCGTCGTGTCCTGATAGAGCAACCGCGCCTCGGCTCTGGGCACGTGGCGATCGGCAAGCCCCAATACCGTCAGCGTCTGCTTCCGCCCGAACGGGCGGCTCAGCCGGATCTCGTCGCCAACCTTGAGCTGCCGATGCGGCCTGACGTTTTGCCCGTTCACTTCAACCTTGCCCCCGTGACACGCGCGCTGCGCTTCGGAGCGCGTGCGGTACAGGCAGGCGACATCGAGCCATATGTCCAGGCGAACGACCATCGTGGTTTGTGTCATGACTGAACGACCGTTAAGATACCGCGCGGGCATGACACACGCCAAGGTCCTGAGCGTCGACGACCTGTGGGTCGTGCTCGGCACGACCCACTTCGACAATCGATCGTTCGAGCACAACGACGAGGTGAACGTGGCCATTCGAGACGAGGGGACGTCGGCGCGGCTGACGGCGGATTTTCAGCACGATCTTCAGAGCAGTGAGGAGGTGACGCTCGAGACGTGGAAGCGCCGCCCGTTGTTGGAGAAGATCGTCGAACCGTTTGCGTGGATTCTCGAGCGTCAGCAGTAGCTGTCGCGATTTGCGTCACTTTCGCCCTCCGGCGCACGGATTCGGACAATCGCACAGGACTTTCAAGCGGTGTGCACCGTCCCGTCCTGGCATAGCGCGTGCTAACAAGCCATTCCTTAGTCGATAGTGACCTCCGCGACTCATCATTCACAAACAGGTACCGCTGCGCCTCCGGAGTTCGAAGACGATTATCCTGGAACGCGCGCTCCGCTCCCGTTCGATCAGCTTGAATCCCACGCGCGCCAGCTAGCCGCGGAGCACCGCGAGACGAGTGGCGCCGAGCCCCGCCGCGAACTACTGGCCCGGTTCGAACGCAATGCGGCACGCCTCGAGCAAATCTACAAGACGCTGTCCGACGACCGCTCTGCTGCCGATGAAACGCCGTCCGAGGAATGGTTACGCGACAACCATTACGTCGTTCGTGCGCAGTTGCTCGAGATTCGGCGCAACCTTCCGCGAAAGTACTACCAGGAACTGCCCACCCTGACGACGGGACGCTGGCGTCGGTATCCGCGCGTGTACGTGTTCGCACGCGATTTCGTCACGCACACCGCCGGCCGTTTCAATCAGGAATCGCTGTGCCTGTTCGCTGATGCCTACCAGGATGTGACGCCGCTCACCATCGGAGAGCTCTGGGCGATACCCATCATGCTGCGACTGGCGCTGGTCGAGACGCTGTGCGGCCTCGGAGGGCAGATACTTCGGGCGAGTCAGGAACGCCAGTCCGCGCGGCAGTTCGCCGCCGGTCTGCTGAAGGACCGCGAACCGCCACGAACGACATTGCAGGCGGCAGCGAGGGTGTCGTCCACGTTTCTTGTCGAGATTCTTCACGACTTGCGCGATCAGTCGGTCGCGTCAACGGCGGCATGGCGATGGCTCCAGACGCGCCTGACGGCGCGAGGGCAGTCAGCCGACGAGCTGCTGCGGATCGAGCAGCATCGTGAGGCCATCGACCAGCTGTCGATCGCCAACATCATCAACACGATGCGGGCGCTTTCCGCCCTCGACTGGCCAACCTTTGTCGAGGCGGTCAGCCGCGTCGAGAGAATCCTCAAGCGCGATCCCGTCGCGGCGTACTCCGACATGGATCGCCCCACGCGAGATCGCTATCGCAAGTCCGTGGAACAGCTCGCGCGGCGCTCGGGTGCCGACGAGCTGGCGGTCGCCGAACGCGCCATTACTTTGGCCGAAATGGCCACTCAGGAGCGGCCTGAGTGGGAGCGGGCCCATCATGTCGGCTATTACCTGATCTCCCGTGGACGGTTCGAGCTCGAAAGGGCTGTCGGGTATCTGCCGACCATCAGGGAGCGGATCAGCAGGCTGGCGTTCCGGCACCCCGCTCTTGGCTATCTTGGCAGTCTCGCGCTGACCACCGCTGTCTTCGACGCCAGCGTGCTCATGTACGCGCGTAACCATGGGGCGTCGTTCTGGATGTTGCTGCTCGTGGCGATCGTGACGATCATCCCGGTCAGCGAGCTCGCTGTAAGCTTTCTGAACGCAATTCTTCCGACCATCATTCCGCCACGGCCTCTTCCCAAACTCGCTCTGCGCAGTGGTGTGCCCGAGGCGCTCAGCACGATCGTGGCGATTCCGACGATTCTGTCGTCACCCGAACGCGTCCGAGAGCTGGTGGACGCGTTGGAGGTGCGATCGCTCGCCAACGACGACGAACATCTGCGGTTCGCGCTGCTCGGCGATTTTCCAGATGCGGACGCCGAGACTCTCGCGACCGACCAGGTGATTATCGACACGGCCAGGGAGCTCATCGAGGGCCTGAACACCAGATACGGAGGCCGCCGCTTCTACCTCCTCCATCGGAGGCGTCAGTGGAACCCGTCGGAAGACCGCTGGATTGGTTGGGAGCGCAAGCGCGGCAAGCTGCACGAGTTCAACCTGGTGCTGCGGGGCGCGCGTGATACGAGCTTCGACGTCGTCGTGGGCGACATCGAGCAGTTGCAGCGGATCCGCTATGTCATCACGCTCGATTCCGACACCGATCTGCCGCTGGACACCGCCCGGAAGCTGGTCGGCACGATCGCACACCCGCTGAATATCGCGCGCATCGACCCGACGTCCGGCTGCATCGCGGAAGGCTACAGCATTCTCCAGCCGCGCGTCGCCATCGCCGCGCTCAGCGCTTCCGCCAGCACGTTTTCGGAAGTCTTCTCCGGCCACGTCGGCCTGGACCCGTACACGACCGCAGTGTCGGACGTGTATCAGGACCTCTTCGGTGAAGGCAGCTACGTCGGCAAGGGCATCTACGACGTCGTCGCGTTCGAGCGCGCGCTCGAGGGCCGCGTACCGGACAATGCGCTTTTGAGCCACGACCTGTTCGAGGGGCTGTTCGCGCGTGTGGGGCTCTGCACCGATGTCGAAGTCATCGACGACTATCCCAGCCACTACCTGGCATGGGTCGCGCGGCTGCATCGCTGGGTGCGCGGCGACTGGCAGCTTCTGCCCTGGCTTGGCCGGAAGATGCCGGTTCGCCACGGAGACCATGTGCCGAACACCTTGCCGGCGATCGCGCGCTGGAAGATCTTCGACAACCTGAGGCGAAGCCTGCTGCCGCCTTCGCTGGTGCTGCTGCTGGCGGCCGGATGGATTGCGCTGCCCGGCGGGCCATCGTTGTGGACCGGCGGCGCCTTTCTGGTGCTGTTCTTTCCGACCTACGTCCAGTGGGGGCAGACATTCACGAATCGCGCGCGCGGCGTGCGCCTGCGCGATCACCTCAGGATGGAGCGCGAGAATCTCGCCGAGAGCCTTCATCAGGTGCTCCTGCGCAGTGCGTTTCTCGCCCATCAGTCGACGGTGATGCTCGATGCCATCGGCCGCACACTGTTCCGGCTGCGAATGGGCCAGCGCCTCCTGGAATGGGAGACGGCCGCCGATGCCGCCGAGCGGCTGAAGGTGGATCGCAAAGAAGTATTTCTGCGCATGTGGACGGCACCGGTGGTGGCGGGAATATTGGGTCTCGCCGTGCTGTTCATTCAGCCCGAACACATGCTTTGGGCGCTTCCCATCATCATCATGTGGGCGATCTCGCCGGACCTCGCGTACGAGACCGGATTGCCGCGCGCGGATCCGCGCCGCGATATCGAGCCCCGCGATCGGCGCGAGTTTCGACGTACGGCGCGCCTGACATGGCGCTTTTTCGAAGTGGTCGTCGGGCCGGGCGACAACTGGCTCGTGCCCGACAACTATCAGGAAAACAGATCCGAGCTCATCGCGCATCGTACCTCGCCGACCAACATCGGCCTGCAGATGATGTCGGTCGTGTCGGCCTGGGACCTCGGCTATCTTTCCACGACACAATGCCTCGCGCAGATCCATCGCACGGTCGAGGCGCTGCAGAAGCTTCCTCGATACCGCGGCCACTTCTTCAACTGGTACGACACGCGATCGCTCGCTCCGCTCGCCCCTCTGTACGTGTCGACCGTCGACAGCGGCAACCTTCTGGGCTATCTCATGACGCTCAGCGCCACGCTCCCGGCAATGGCCGAGGCCGGCCCGTCCGACATGGAGCGGTTTCGCGACGGCTTGTCAGACACGCTGGATCTGTTTCAACGCGACACCGTGGCGGGGCTGGCGGTGTTGGGGCGCGAAAATGCGCGGGATTTCCGTGCAGACTTTCGTGGCCTTCGCTCGCGGCTCGACGAGCTGCCCGAGAATCGGCAGGACTCTCAAGCGTGGCTGAGGGCGATTTCGGCGGATCTCACGGTGCTCTCGACGCGGTTCCACGATGCTCTGGAACGGCTGCCCCCGAGCGCCGACGCGCGTGGGGCAGCCTTCTGGCTCGATGCGGCAGCGGCCATGGTCGCCGAGCGACAGCGCGAAATTGCCGCCTTCGCGAAGGCGCCCGACGCGGTACGGCAATCCCGAGAGGAGTTGACGACCCGCATTCTGACTGCGGCCCGGCAGTTCGTCGATAGCACTGAGCTCGACTTTCTCTTCGACAACGAACGCCATCTCTTTGCGATTGGCTACAGCGTCACCGAAGGACGCCGCGATTCAACCTACTACGACGCGCTGGCGTCCGAGGCGCGACTGGCCAGCTTTCTCGCCATCGCCATGCGTCACGTCTCGCAGGAGCACTGGTTCAAGCTTGGCCGGCTGATGACGCCGATCGGACGGCACCGTGCGCTCGTCTCGTGGAGCGGATCGATGTTCGAGTATCTGATGCCGCTGCTCGTGATGCGCTCGTATCCGCGCACATTGCTCCACGAGACCTACGAAGCGGTGGTGAACCGTCACATCGAGTACGCCAAGTCGTTCGGCGTTCCGTGGGGCATCTCCGAATGCGCGTACAACATGCAGGATAACGGCGCGGACTATCAGTACCGCGCGTTCGGCGTGCCCGGGCTCGGATTGAAACGCGGTCTGGCCGATGACCTCGTCGTGGCGCCCTATGCGAGCCTGCTGGCCGCATCAGTTCGCCCGAAGGAGGTGCTCGAGAATCTCGCGCATCTCGAATCCGAAGGCGCGCTGGGTCCGATGGGCTTCTACGAGTCGATCGACTACACGAAAGCGCGCCTTCTGCCTGGAGAGCGGCGCGCGATCGTGCGAGCCTACATGGCTCACCATCAGGGCATGATCCTCGTCGCGCTCAACAATTGCCTGAACGCCAACGTGATGCAGGCGAGGTTCGACGCCGATCCGCGCGTGCAGGCCTCAGAGCTTCTGCTGCAGGAGCGCAGCCCGCATCTCGTCCCGCTCGACCGCCCGCCGGAGGAGCACAAGAAGGAAGAAGGCCCGGCCCGAATCGTGCAGTCCCGCGTGCGCCGCTACATTACGCCGCACACCGTGATGCCGCGCGCGCATCTCTTATCGAACGGCTCGATGAGCGTGATGTTGACCAACGCCGGAGGCGGGTACACGCGGTGGAGAGGCCTCGCCGTCACCCGCTGGCGAGAGGACTCCACCTGCGATGGATGGGGATCCTTCTGCTACGTTCGCGACCTCGAGAGCGGCAAGTTCTGGGCATCGGGGTTTCAGCCGAGCGGACACGATGCCGATGGCTACGAGGCGACGTTTGCGCCGGATCGCGCCGTGATTCGCCGGCGCGACGAAGGCATCGAGACGTTCACCGAAGTGACCGTGTCGCCGGAGGACGACGCCGAGCTTCGGCGCGTATCGGTGACCAACCACTCGCGCACCATCCGCGAGATCGAGCTGACGAGCTATGCAGAGGTCGTGCTGGCACCCCAGGGGTCGGATCTGGCGCACCCGGCCTTCAGTAACCTGTTCATCGAGTCGACCGCCGTGCCCGAGCACGACGGTATCATCTGCGCCAGGCGCCCACGGGCGCACGAGCCACGTCGCTATCTGGGCCATGTCCTGGCGGGCCGCGGACGAATCGGCGAGGCGGTCGAGTTCGAAACGGATCGCGAGCACTTTCTCGGCCGAGGCGGCACCGTACGGCGTCCCGCGGCGCTCGTCTCCGCAACACCGCTGTCTGGAGCGACCGGCGCCGTGCTCGATCCGATCGTCAGTCTGCGGGTCAAGCTCCGGGTGCCTCCCGGTGTCACCGCGAGAGTGTCGTTTACGACCGTCGTTGCCGAGAACGAGGACGCCACCCGGGCGCTCATCGAGAAGTATCACGACCCACAAGTCTGCTCGCGTGCGTTTGCCCTCGCCAGCACGCACAGCGAGATCGAGCTCCGGCACCTTGGCGTCAGCCGCGAGGATGAGGCGCGATATCAGCGTCTCGCCGGGCGCGTGATCTATCCCGACTGGCGGCTGCGATCCGTGGATGCTCTCCTGCGCAGTCGGGGCACGCCGTCGGATCTGTGGAAGTTCGGAATTTCCGGCGACGAGCCGCTCGTCCTCGTCACCATTGGCGATGCCGCCGAAGTCGGCCTCGCGCAGGAGCTCGTCCGCGCCCAGGAATATCTGCGCGCGAGAGGCCTGGTATTCGATCTCGTCCTGCTCAACGAAGTGGGAACGAGCTACCGGCAGGACGTGCACGAAGATCTGCAGCGGATTGCCGACGCGGGGACGTCGCACGAGTGGCTGGATCGGCCGGGCGGCTTGTTTCTGCGCCGCGCGGAGTTGATGAGCGACGACGATCGCACGCTGCTGCGCGCGATCGCGCGCGCAATCTTCCAAGGCGATCGGGGAGGGCTCGAAGTTCAGCTGAAACGGCCGATGCTTCCATCGGCAACGCCAACGCGCATCGAGATGGCGCCCTCGATTCCAGACGAGAGCGAGCCAGCGCCGCCGCCAGAGCCGGGTCTGGTCTTCCAGAGCGGCTTCGGAGGGTTCACCAGCGATGGACGCGAATTCCATGTCACCGCACGGCCTCCGGCGCCCTGGTCGAACGTTGTCGCCAACGAACGCTTCGGCTTTGTCGCAACGGAGTCGAGTCTCGGCAACACCTGGTCTCAGAACAGCTACCAGAACCGGCTGACGCCCTGGGCCAACGATCCCGTTGTCGACCCTCCTGGAGAAGTCATCTACCTGCGCGACGACGAGCGCGGCGAGTTCTGGAGCGCCACCGCCTCTCCAGCCGGAGGCGCGATTGCTCATTACACCCGATTCGGCCAGGGCTATGCCGTCTATGAACACCACCACCGTGGCCTGCAGGTGGAGTTGACGGCCTTCGTTCCCGTGAGTGAGCCGATCAAGCTGATGCGGCTGCGCATCGGCAACACAGGCGCGTTCGCGCGGCAATTGAGCGCCTTCTACTACGTCGACTGGTGCCTCTCCGACACGCGCTCGCGTTCGGCCGCCACCATCATCACGTCGATCGACACGGTCTCGGGGGCGCTGTTTGCCCGCAACGCCTTTCGCCCGCTCTTCGGCAACCGGATTGCGTTTATCGACACGACGGCGCCGGAACGGACGATGACGGGGGATCGATCCAGCTTCATCGGTCGAAACGGAACGCTGGCCGATCCGCTGGCCATGGAGTTTACGCACCTGCCAGGCGGCGTCGGGGCCGTGCTTGACCCGTGCGGCGCCATTCAAGCGGCGCTGACGGTGCCGCCGGGCGAAGTGGTGGAAGTGACCTTCATGCTCGGCGAAGGCCTCGACGAATCGGGGGCGCGCGCACTGAGTGCGAGGTTCCGTCAACCGGGAGCCATCGACGCCGAACTGGCGCGCGTCACTGAACTGTGGAACTCGCGCAATGCAGCGGTCGAAGTGGCGACGCCGGATCGCGCACTCGATCTCCTGCTCAACCGGTGGCTCGCGTATCAGACGCTCAGCTGCCGTTTCTATGCCCGCTCGGCGTTCTATCAATCGGGTGGAGCATTCGGATTCCGCGATCAACTCCAGGATGTGCTGGCGTGTCTGCACTTCGATAGCGAGATCGCACGCGACCATATCATCCGTGCGGCAGGCCGGCAGTTCGCCGAAGGAGACACTCAGCACTGGTGGCACGAGCCCGGCGGCGAAGGTGTGCGCACACGCATTCAGGACGATCGTCTCTGGCTCGTCTATGCGGCGCTCGAATACTCGCGCGTGCTGGGCAGCCGAGATATTTTCGATTTCACGGCCCCGCTCATCGCTCAACGCGCGCCTGGGCCGGACGAGGCCAGCGTGTATGAGACGCCGACGGTCGTACCCGTCGCGATGTCGATCTACGAGCACTGCACACGGGCGATCGCCCGATCGATGGAGACGGGGGTGCATGGCCTGCCGCTGATGGGCACCGGCGACTGGAATGACGGCATGGACGAGGTGGGCGCTCACGGGCGGGGCGAGAGCGTGTGGCTGGGGTGGTTCCTTGCCTCGCTTCTCGGCCCATTCGCGTCTGTGTGCGAAGAGCGCGGCGATCTCCAGCAGGCGGCGACCCATCGCGCGCATGCCGCACGGTTGAAGGCGGCATGCGAAGCGGCGTGGGACGGCTCGTGGTATCGGCGCGCGTACTTCGATGACGGGACGCCGCTCGGCTCGAGCCAGAACGTCGAGTGCCGCATCGATTCCATCGCGCAGAGCTGGTCTGTGATCTCCGGCCTCGGCGATCCAGAGCGCTCGCGACAAGCGATGCAGTCGGTGGAGCAGTGGCTGATCGACCGCTCCTCGCGTCTCATTCTTCTGCTGACGCCGCCGTTCGACAAGGCAGAGCCGAACCCGGGCTACATCCGGGGCTACGTACCCGGCGTTCGGGAGAATGGCGGCCAATACACGCACGCCGCGTTGTGGGTTGTGATGGCACAGGCGCTGCTCGGCCGAGGCGACAAGGCCCACGAGCTGCTCGGTTTCATCAACCCGATCTGTCGATCGTCCGATCGGGATCAGGTCGAGCGATATCGCGTAGAGCCATACGTGGTTTCCGCAGACATCTACTCGGCGCCAGACCACCTGGGGCGGGGTGGGTGGACCTGGTACACCGGCGCCGCAGGGTGGATGTATCGTGTCACGCTCGAGTACCTGCTGGGCATTAGGCGTGAAGGATCGTACCTTCGCATCGAGCCCTGCGTTCCTGCGGCGTGGTCCGGCTATCAGGTGACGCGGCGCATCGACGGCTCGGAATACGTGATCCAGGTCGAGAATCCAGAGAACACGGGCATGGGCGTGCGTGTGCTCACACTCGATGGTGACGAGGTGGACGGAGGACAGATTCGCATCGTGCCCAACAGCGGACGCCACGTCGTTCGGGTCGTACTCGGGACCGTGTCGCCGGCCGCTGCACGCTGACTTGGCGTAGAAGCAGTTTCCCGACGGAACAAACAGAAGGTCAGGACATAAGGAGGCTGAACACTCCCGCTTCGCCGGTCTTCGACGCAGAGGCACGCAGCTCGGCATCGATGTCGCGCCGTCGGCGCGCGCGAGAGAAGAAGACCGCCGAATATCAAGAGCCAGGATCGGGCAGCTCTTGTATTCGGCGGTCTTCTTTTCCGCGCGTGGGCCGCGTCTGCGGCCCACGACATCGATGCATCCGATGGAGACCGCTGACGCACTCCGCAGAGGCGGCCACATTGCTGGCACGCCATTGCTGTCGCATCACCATTCGTGTACGTGTTCCTCTGCGCCTTTGCGCCTCTGCGTCAAACCGGACGATTTCAGCGTGCACGACGCTGCGAGCTCGAAGAGTCCGGGGTGTGTGCAACCCGCCTGGCATATTCGCGCCAAGTCATGTTTCCGATAAAGTAGTGCGCGCGCGATTGTCGGCGGCACAAAACGGAGGCAGCATGCGTGTGTTGGTAACTGGAGGCGCCGGATACATTGGCAGCGTCATTACGGATCAATTGGTGGCGGGCGGTCATGGAGTTGTGGTGTATGACAACCTGTCGAAAGGGCACGCCGACGCTGTCAACGGGGAGGCGACATTTGTTCACGGAGACCTTCTCGATCGAGAGGCCCTGAGACACACTCTCACGACGAACGCCATCGATGCGGTCGTCCACATGGCCGCCTCGTCGCTTGTCGGCGAATCGATGCTGAAGCCGGAGCGCTACTACGTGAACAACGTCGTTGCCAGCGTCTGCCTGCTGGATGCGCTCGTGGAAGCGCAGATCAAGATGCTGGTGTTCTCGTCCACGGCAGCGGTTTACGGCGAACCCTCCACCGTGCCGATCTCCGAGGACGATCCGACGGCTCCCTCCAACACCTACGGCGAAACGAAACTGACCATAGAGCGCGCCCTGCACTGGTACCACCAGGCGCACGCTCTCCGCTACGCATCCCTTCGTTACTTCAACGCTGCCGGCGCGACCGATCGCCGCGGCGAGCGACACGATCCGGAGACCCATCTGATTCCGCTGGTATTGCACGCCGCGAAAGACAAGCGGCATCCGATCACGGTGTTCGGTCGCGACTACCCGACGCGCGACGGCACCTGCGTGCGCGATTACATCCATGTGTCAGATCTGGCAGACGCGCACATCCGGGCGCTCGAGGCGCTTGCGGCAAAAGACGTGCGCGCGGACGTCTTCAACCTCGGATGCGGTGACGGCTACACGGTGCAGGAAGTCATCGACACGGCTCGCCACGTGACGGGCCTGGACATTCCCGTTACCGACGGTCCCCGCCGCCCGGGCGATCCCGCCGTCCTCGTCGCCGGCTCCAGCCGCATCGTGAACGCTCTCGGATGGCGGCCGCAGCGCAGTTCGCTCGAAGCCATCATTGGATCGGCGTGGAAATGGGATATGGCGTTTCCGGAGAGCCGCAGAGCAGCGGCCATCAGATAGGCACGCCTGTCGAAATGCGATTAGACCTTGCGGCGATCCGTTCGCCGCGGACGCGAACGTTCCGCGTCCGCACCGTTATCGGCCTGGAGATTCCCGCCCTGTTTGCCCGGTGAAAATGTGGCGACCGCCAACCGGCGGATTTCCGATGCGAGCTGTTGGGGCAGGCACGGCTTCAGGAGAAGGCGGTCGCAGCCACTGGCTTCGGCCCGATCGCGTTCGTTGCCGAACGTGGCGCCCGTGAGCATGATGATACGGACGTGCTTCGTGCGGTCGTCCTCGCGCAGCCGTCGCGCCAGCTCGACTCCGTCCATCTTGCCTTTGAAGCGCAAATCGGTGACGAGCACGGCCGGTGGCGTGGTGCTGGCAATGCGCAACGCTTCTTCGCCCGACGCGGCGATCGTCGGGTGAAATCCCATCGAGCGCAACGATTCGCTATACATCTCCCGTGTATCTCGATCGTCGTCAACGATCAAAACACTTCGCCATCCAGCGTCGGACCGTTTCATCGAATCTGC
Source organism: Vicinamibacterales bacterium (assembly GCA_963782595.1). Classification (GTDB taxonomy): domain Bacteria; phylum Acidobacteriota; class Vicinamibacteria; order Vicinamibacterales; family JAMQPK01; genus JAMQPK01. The sequence continues at coordinate 1,489,312 of CAWAKJ010000002.1, forward strand.
TGACTCAGGAGATTAGCTGGCGCGCGGGCGGACGCGCGCCATCGTCGACATCACGCTTGGCTCGAGGCTGGCCTTGGCCGGCCGCGCGCGCGCGATGTCGGGATTCTTGAACCGGCCGTATGCGCCATCGGGCCTCATCGACAGGAAGCCGCTTTCGACCAGCATCTCGAGTGCCGCATCGCAAACGGTCCGCTCAACGCCGCACAGACGCTGCACCTGTTCGGCCCGGAGCGTCAGGCCGGGCATCTCGAGATATTCGGCGCGAATACGCTGCAGTATGTGTGGAGCGGCAGGTTTGTTCATGGCATCCCAACCCCGGAATCCTGTTTGGCTGACCTGATCCGAGAGTAGCGCCCTCCAAATCCTCGAATCAGTCCGTTTTCGAACGCGCTTGAGCCACAAGCTGGCCGGTTTGCGCAGTCAAACTCAGGAGGATGGGATGCGAGTTGCTGCTGCCATATTGCTCTTTTGGCTGACACCGGCCTGGGCCGGCGCGCAGACGGCACCGCCCGCACTGCCGAGGAACGACACCGCGATCGCAATCGGATGGACGGGAAGTGAATTCCGACCTGAAACTTACGACAACTGGCGGAGCGGGCTGCTTGTCGGCGTGGGCGGCGGGCACTACTGGACCGACCATCTGAAAACCGAAATCGATGCAGGCTGGAACACCTCGGGCACCGACGAAATTTACGAAGACCTGGTGCATGAGGGTGGACTCACATATGCCACTTCCAATCGTCGCGCTCACGACGTGCGCTTTGGCGTGACGCAGATTTACCAGTTCGGACGCAACGTCTGGGTGAATCCCTTCGTGGGCGCCGGCGTCGACCTCGTCCGTCGCGACACGCGGATCGACCGCCCGCAGCAGATGCGCACCGTGTACGTTTCACCCACTCGCAATATTCCCGTCGTCATTCCCGCCGCGAGCGAGCGCCGGACCGACGTGTTCGGTCAGGCAGTGCTCAAGACAGGTCTCAAGATGTACGCGACGGAAAAGACCTTCTTCACCACGGCATTCAAAATCGGATTCAGAGAGGACGTCGACTACGTGCTGTGGAACGTGGGATTCGGCGTCGATTTCTGACAGGAGCACCGCAATGACGCGATCCATGTCGGCAATGCTGGTCGTGTGCCTGCTCGTCCCGAACGTTGCCCTGCAGGCACAAACCACGCTGGTCAATCGGACGCCAGACTACTGGTATGCCTACGCGAGCAAATTGCCCATCGGCGCGACCGTGCGGGTGCGAACGGTTGACGGCAAACGGCAGACCGCCGTGCTGGCGCTGGTGAAGCAGGACGGCATCACACTCGAGCCCAGAACCCGCATACCGGAACCGGCCCGCCGGATCATGTATGGCCAGATTCAGCAGTTGGAGCTGAAGCAGAACGGCACGAGCCTCGCGAAAGCGGCAGCCGTGGGCGCCGGTATTGGCGCCGGATTCTTCCTGGTGCTGCTGGGTATTCTCGCGTCGAGCTGGGACTGATCGTTGGTTAGTGGTTGGTGGTTAGTGGTTGGTGGTTAGTGGTTGGTGGTTGGTCGTTGGTGGCCGCGATGAACCAGATTTGCCCATGTTTGATATAGTTATGGGCTCGACGCCCGGCGTCTTCTGCGCTCGCGCGTGGCCAGGTAGCTCAGTTGGTAGAGCATACGACTGAAAATCGTAGTGTCGGCAGTTCAATTCTGCCCCTGGCCACCATCACTCGCTAAGCGCGGCCCAACCTTCCAAAATCAACATTTCTGCGACGGAAATTGACAAAATGCATTTCGGTATCCCAGAATACTTTGCGCTGCCTCGAACGTCACACCTACGAGAACCCGCTTAGACGGTTCCTCCGGTCTGGATGGTATGGCCGAACAATCGACGAACTTTGAAAAGAAACAGAAGAAGTGTCCGCGCTGCGAGAGTGAGAACATCGAAGCGCTTCCCGCACGGGACTACGAGAACGAAAGTCGTGTTCGTTGGTTTCGTTGCCTCGACTGTGATCGTATGTGGCAGGTTGAGAAGGCGACGGATGAGGAGCGATAGACGGTAATCTACCAATCTACGAATCTGCCAATCTACCAATTCGCGAATCCCACACACCCCTCCATCGCGTCCCTCCGACCACAAACTTCGCGATACCAAATCCCAACAAACTCCCGGCGATGACGTCGGTGGGGTAGTGGACTCCGAGATAAATCCGCGAAAACGCGACGAGCGCGGCAAGGAGCCAGAACACGGCGCGCGCCTCCGGAGCGAGACGCGTCAAGGCGTACGCCGCGGCCGCGGCGTTTGCCGCATGGCCCGACGGAAACGAGCGCGACGTCGGCTTGTAGCCGTAGACCTGGGTATCGGCGTAGCTTTCGAACGGACGGGCCCGATTGAAGAAAGGCTTGGCGACGTTGTCGATAAGGAGAGCAGACAGCGACACGGCGAGCAGTACTTGAACGGCTGCCGGCCAGCGCGATGGATGCAGGAGCGCGATGAGAACGGCGAGACCCATCCAGAGCGCTCCGCCCCGCGCGATATCACTCAGACCAGCCATGAGCGGGTCGAGCGCCGTCCAATGATGGGCGCGAAGCCATTGGAAAGCGGTGAAGTCCCACCTTCCAATGGCCTCGATGAGTGCCGGCATGTCGGTAGGCCGGTCTTGCGGTTCAGACCCGGCGCATGGTTAGACGGTTGCGACCTCGGCGTCGCGTGCGAGCCCGAGCTCTTTGCGGACGCGCTCTTCGATCTGCTTGAACGTCTCCGGGTTCTCGCGAAGGAACCCTTTGGCGTTTTCGCGGCCCTGTCCGAGCCGTTCGCCGCCATACGCGAACCAGGTGCCGCTCTTCTCGACAATGCGTTTGTCGACGGCGAGATCGAGCAGGTCGCCTTCGCGCGAGATACCCTCTCCGTACATGATGTCGAACTCGGCCTCGCGGAACGGAGGCGCAACCTTGTTCTTGACGATCTTCACACGCGTGCGGCCGCCAACGACACTGTCGCCGTCCTTGATGCTCGCGATGCGCCGAATGTCCACACGGACCGAGGCATAGAACTTCAGCGCGCGGCCGCCCGTCGTCGTTTCGGGATTGCCGAACATGACGCCGATCTTCTCGCGCAGCTGGTTGATGAAAATGAGGCAGGTTTTCGATTTCGACACCACGCCCGTCAGCTTGCGCAGCGCCTGCGACATGAGGCGGGCCTGAAGGCCCATCTGCGCGTCGCCCATTTCGCCTTCGATTTCTGCGCGGGGCACGAGCGCGGCAACCGAGTCGACGACCACGACATCGACGCCACCAGACCGAATGAGCACTTCGACGATTTCGAGCGCCTGCTCGCCGTTGTCCGGTTGCGAGACCAGAAGGTTCTCGAGATCGACACCGAGCTTCTTTGCATACGCCGCATCCAGCGCGTGCTCGGCGTCGACGAATGCCGCCATACCACCCGTCTTCTGCGATTGCGCAATCACCTGCAGAGCGAGAGTGGTCTTGCCGGACGATTCGGGTCCGAAAATCTCGATGACCCGGCCGCGCGGCATGCCGCCGATGCCGAGCGCGTAGTCGATGCTGATTGAGCCGGTCGGAATCGAGTCGATGGGCTGCACCGCCCCTCGCTGACCGAGGCGCATGATTGAGCCTTTACCGAACTGTTTCTCGATCTGGCCGACCGCCAGCTCGACCGCTTTGCCGCGCTCGCTGCGCTCGTCTCGTTCCTGCTTCTCTGTTGATGGGGGCATGCGTGAACTCTCCTTTGCCCGTCGACGGCGTGCTCAGGGCACCCGGAGCGTGTCGAGGGTTGGCGAGACCGCATTCTAGGGACGTGCCGGGTGAATGTCAAGCGAAAATAGATTTGATACAGCCTTCAGCAGGCTTGTTTTCAGTGACTTACAGCGATACAGACTTTCGCCTCTGCGCCCGTCGTCGGGATGAGTTGCGGTTTCCTCCACCATTCTGTTGAAGAATATGGCGAAGAATGCCAACCCCCGTTGGGCACGCCATCGGCGGCCTTGCTGCCGCCTTCCTGACGAATGCTGCCGCTCGACGCCCCCGATTGACCGTGCCCGTACTGATCGCGGCCGCAGCCGTTGCGGTGGCCCCGGATTTCGACATCCTGGCCGGGTCGCATCGCACATACACACATAGCCTCGGAGCGGTTGCCATTGTCGGGCTGGCCGCGTGGCTCATTCTCCGCAGGCACCATACAGACGCCACCGCACTAGCGGCAGCTATCGCCGCGGCATACGGATCGCATCTGGTTTTCGATCTGATGGGGAAGGACACCAGAAGCCCGGCAGGTCTGACGGTGCTTTGGCCGTTCTCGTCCTCGTACTACATGACGGGCTGGGATGTCTTCAAGGAGGTATCCCGACGGTACTGGTTGCCCGGCGAATTCATTTTTGGAAATCTGTCAGCGGTCGCCTGGGAAATCGCCGTGCTCGTGCCGCTCCTCGTCCTTGCGTGGATCTATTGGAGCAATCGAACGCTACGCTAGTCGTAAGGCGCCGCCTTCCGCCTAACGACTTCCGACTTGCGCCTCGCGACTTACATCTCGACCGCCATCGCAACTCCATTCCCGCCGCCCAGGCACAAAGACGCCACGCCTCGCTTGGCTCCGCGTTCCTTCATGGCGTAGATCAACGTCGTCAACACACGCGCGCCGCTGGCGCCGATCGGATGACCCAGCGCGATCGCACCACCGTTCACGTTGACGCGCGCCGGATTGAGCCCGAGCTCATCGATGATGGCCAGCATCTGGGCCGCGAAGGCTTCGTTGATTTCGAACAGATCGACGTCCTCGAGCTTCCACTGGACTCTGTCGAGCAACTTGCGGATGGCTCCAACCGGTGTCATCAGCAGCAGTTTCGGGGCAAGGCCGCTGGTGGCATACCCTGCGATGCGCGCCATGGGCTGCAGGCCCAGCGATCGAGCACGGTCTTCTGACATCACCACCAGCGCGGCTGCGCCGTCATTGACGCCAGGCGAGTTGCCGGCGGTGACCGACCCGTCTTTCTTGAACGCTGGTTTCAATCCCTTAAGAATCTCCGGTGTCGAGTCCGGGCGAATCGTTTCGTCTTCCGCGACGCTGACAGTCTCGCCTCTAGCCTGGGGAATCTCCACAGAGACGATCTCGGATCTGAATCGCCCTTCGGCTGCGGCTCGAGCCGCCTTCTGATGACTTTCGGCGGAGTAAGCGTCTTGCGCCTCTCGAGTCACGCCATACACATCGGCGACATGCTCGCCGGAAACGCCCATGTGGCAGTGCTCGAACGCGCACCACAAGCCATCGTGAATCATCGAATCGACGAGGCTGGCGTCGCCCATCCGCAGGCCCTCGCGGGCGCGGGGCAGCAGATAAGGCGCGTTGCTCATCGACTCCATGCCGCCGGCGACGGCCACGTCGATATCGCCGAGCGCGATGCCTTGCGCCGCGAGCATCACGGCTTTCAATCCCGAGCCGCAGACCTTGTTGATGGTGAGCGCACCCACATCGTTGCTGAGGCCGCCGTTGAGCGCGGCCTGCCGTGCGGGAGCCTGTCCTGTGCCGGCAGACAAGACATTCCCCATGATGCATTCCTCGACGGCCGCAGGATCCACCCGAGCGCGCCGAACGGCTTCGCGCACGGCAATCGCACCAAGCTGAGGCGCCTGAAGTGCTTTGAGCCTGCCAAGGAATTTCCCTGACGGCGTGCGGACGGCGCTGACAATGACGGGCTTTTTCATGTCACTTCACGATGAGGCGCGTGACCACGTTCGTCCCCAGCAGCGTGTTGAGTCTGGTGAGGATGACCGACGCCGAACGCTTCAGCTCCTTGTGCCAGCGCACATCGGCCGGATGGACTTCGACCACGCCATCGGGTTGCAGTCGAACGGTCGTCACACGGCTGAGCGCATCGCCCACGGCCACGCGCCAGACCAGATCGAGCTTGCCTTGCGACAGGGGACCAACACGAAAGAGCTCGGTGAGCGCGCGCGGCACGACACTGCTGATGGGATCCATGAATGTGCTACCAGATCGCAGTGTAACATTCGCTGCGCATGCGATTGACACTCGCGTCGGCGTCTCCCCGGCGGGCAGAGCTGTTGCGCGCGGCGGGCATTCCATTCGACGTGCTGCCGGTCGACATCGACGAGCGCTTTTACCCGAGCGAAACGCCCGAGCAGGCGGTGGCCCGTCTGGCCGAGGCCAAGGCGGTCGCGGGCGCGGCGATTCGCCCCGACGACATCGTGCTCGGCGCCGATACGACGGTCGTCATTCAAGACGAGGCGCTCGCGAAACCGGCCGATGCCGAAGACGCGGCACGCATGCTGCGGCGGCTCTCGGGCCAGGCCCATCGCGTGCTCACGGGCATCTGCCTGTGTTATCGCGCCCGTCGCCTCGTGCACGTCGAGTCCACGCGTGTCCGGATGGCCCTCATGGAGGAGTCAGAAATCGCCTGGTATGTCTCGACCGACGAGCCATACGACAAGGCCGGCGCCTACGCCGTGCAGGGACTCGCGGCGCGATTTATCGAGGGAATCGAGGGGTCGTACTCGAATGTCGTGGGGTTGCCTATCTCCAATGTCTACCAGCTCTTAAAGGAGCTCGGCTGTGATACTCTGGGGATGTCGAAGAGCCGGTAAAAACGAGACATTTCAAGACATTCATCGACGCGTAAATTTGCGAAGATTGCGCCTATGACTCCCAAGCTGGTCCGAATCGCACTTACTGCAGTCGTCCTGACGTCGGCCCTTGGCGGACTGCTCTGGTATTCCCTGCAAGGTGACGCGGCCTATTACAAGCACGTCGATGAAGTCATGGTCAGCCCCGAGGAGTGGAAAGGGAAGTCGCTGCAGCTCCACGGCTTCGTTGTGAAGGGCACGTGGGTGCAGAAACCCAACACGCTCGAATATCAATTCAAAGTCGAGAACAAGGGCAGCGTCGTCCATGCGTCCTACACCGGTGTGCTTCCCGACACGTTCAAGGACGAGGCCGAAGTGGTGCTGAAGGGCCGGCTGTCGAACGATGGGAAGTTCCAGGTCGCGCCCAACGGCGTGATGGCGAAGTGCCCGTCGAAGTACGAGGAAGCCACGAAGTACGACTCGAAGACAGGGACCAGCAACTAGAATCTAGAAACTAAAATCTAGAATCTAAAATCTTCCGTTCTGATTCCGCATTTTAGATTCTAGTTTCTAGATTGTAGTTTCTAATTTCAGATTTCAGTAAACATCATATGGCCACTCTCGGCTACATCACTCTCCTCACCACTTTCGTCGTGTGCAGCTACGCCGCGGGTGTGTCGGTGGCGGGCGCCCGGCGACGCTCGCAGCGGCTCATCGACAGCGGCATCGGCGCGTTCCACATGGTGACGGCGCTGATGGTGCTGGCCTCGGTGCTGATCGTGCGCGCGTTCGTGACCGACGATTTCACGATCAGGTACGTCTCCCGTTACTCCGATTCGGTCCAGCCGCTGTTCTTCAAGTTGACGTCGTACTGGGGCGGCCTGGACGGCTCGATCATGTTCTGGGTGTTCCTGCTGGCGTGCTTCGGCAGCTTGGCGGTGCACGTGAATCGCGACCGGCATCGCGAGCTCATTCCTTATGTGGTGGCGGTGATTTCCGGGGTGCAGATGTTCTTTCTGTTCCTCATGATCATCCACAACAACCCGTTCCAGACCTACCTGACCGAGACGCCGCCGGACGGCAACGGCCTGAACCCGCTGCTGCAGAACATCTACATGGTCATCCATCCGCCGTCGCTGTATATCGGCTTCGTCGGGATGACGATTCCGTTTGCATTCGGCATGGCAGCGCTCATCACCGGACATCTCGACGACGCCTGGCTGCGCGCCGTGCGTCGCTGGACGATGTTCGCCTGGCTCTTCCTCACATTCGGGCTCACGCTTGGAATGATCTGGGCGTACGAAGAGCTGGGGTGGGGCGGATTCTGGGGATGGGACCCCGTCGAGAACGCCGGCGCCCTGCCATGGTTCACAGCCACGGCATTCTTCCATTCCGTGATGGTGCAGGAACGGCGCAGCATGCTGCGCGTCTGGAACGTCACGCTGGTCATCCTGACGTTCTTCCTCACGATCTTCGCGACGTTCATGACGCGATCGGGCATCGTCCAGTCGGTGCACTCGTTCGGCGAAAACCCCGAGCTCGCCATGATGTTCTCGGTGTTCATGGTCGTGCTCCTGGTCTTCAGTTTCGGGTTCGTCATCTACCGGCTTCCCTTGCTGCGCGCGAGCAACGAACTCGACTCGTGGGCGTCACGGGAAGCGGCGTTCATGGTGAACAACTGGATCCTGCTGTTCTGCGCGTTCTTCATCCTGTTCGTCACGATGTTCCCGACGCTCAGCGAAGCGATAACCGGGGAACGCATCACGATTGCGCAGCCGTTCTATAACCGCTGGATGGTCCCTATCGGCCTGCTGCTGCTGTTGCTGACGGGAATCGGGCCGCTGCTGGCCTGGCGGAAGACGACGCTTTCGAATCTGAGGTATCAATTCCTCTGGCCTTGCACCTCCGCGGTGGTCACCGCGGGGCTGGTGCTCGCGCTGGGCATCAGAGTGTGGTCGTCCGGTATTTGTTTCGTGTTCTCGGGCTTCGTGCTGGGCACGATCTGGCAGGAGTTCTGGCGCGGCGCGGTCATCCGGCGCAGGAGCACGGGAACAGACCTGTTCACCGCGACGATCGGACTCGTCGGCCGCTCGCGGCGGCGCTACGGCGGGTACATTGTGCACGTCGGCATCATGCTGATGTGCGTGGGATTTGCAGGGCAGGGGTACAAACAGGACACGATGGTGCTGATGAAGCCCGGGCAGCAAACCACACTCGGCGACTACAGCCTGAGGATGGACGACCTTCGAGTCACCCAGGACAGTCAGAAACAGATGATCACCGGCCACTTCACGCTGTTCCACGGCGGGAAGGAAGTGGCGAAGATGTACCCCGCCCGGTGGTTCTACAACAAGCACGAAGAGCCAACCACCGAAGTCGCGATTCGCCGCCGGATCGGAGAAGACTTCTACCTGAACATGCCGAGTTATCAGGTGAAGGAGAAGTCTGCGAGCCTGGAGATCACGATCAATCCGCTCGTCAACTGGATCTGGCTCGGGTTTACGGTCATTGCGCTCGGCACCGGTATCGTGCTGCTGCCCGAGCGCACGTTTGCGTTCGCGATGGCGAGGTTCCCGGCGCCTGAAGTGGCGACGACTGCCATGACGCTGCTGCTGATGCTGGGCCTGGCGGCTCCCGTGTTTGCGCAGCACATCGAAACCGGGCAGGCTGTGTCGACAGCGATTTACTCGCCAGCCGAGCGGGACCTTCAGCGCGAGATCGTCTGTATGTGCGGAACGTGCGGTCGAAAGAATCTCGCTGAGTGCACCTGCCCCCAGGCCGCTGCGATGCGCGACGAAGTGTCCGGACTTGTCAAACAGGGCAAGACGCGAGAAGACGTCATCCAGTACTACGTCGCGAAATACGGCAGCCAGGAAGCGCTGGCGTCGCCCATCGACAAAGGGTTCAACCGCCTCGCATGGTTCCTTCCCTATGCGGTCGGGATGATCGCTGCAGTGGCTGGCGCGTTCGTGGTAACGAAATGGTCGCGGCACACTGGCCCGCAGCCCGCGATGCCCGTCGAAACCCCCGAAGACGCGGCGCTGCAGGCGCGGCTCGACCGCGAGCTCGAAGATCTCGATTAAGCCTTGTCTCAGACACAGCCAACACCCGATTCACTGCGCCCGTGGCAGTTCTTTACGCTCGGTGCGCTCGTGTGCGCCACCGCAGCCGTCTTCATCGTTCGCGGCACGAGTCCTGAAAATCTCATCTTCGTGTGCCTGGGCATCTTTGCTGCGGCACTGGTCGGTCTTGCCGCGCTGACTGCGCTGCGGCCGCTCACGACCGGCGAAACCCGTCAGCCGGACATGATCGGCAACCAGACGCGCGTCGCCCTCGAGCGCGAGAAGAACCTGCTGCTGAGATCCATCAAGGAGCTCGAATTCGATCACGCCATGGGCAAGGTTGCCGACGCCGACTTTCAGGAAATGTCCGGCCGGCTCCGCTCGCGTGCCGTGCGGCTTTTGCAGGAGCTCGACAACACGAGCACCGGCTATCGCGAATTGATCGAGCGCGAGCTCGCGAGCCGCCTCGGCAAAGCGGGCCAGCAACCACCTGCGTCCGTGCAGCAGCCCGCGGGCCCTGACGTCAGCTCTGCCACGGTCGCGGCGACTGGTGTCTGCCCATCCTGTACCACCGTCAACGATGACGACGCGAAGTTCTGCAAATCGTGCGGCACGAAACTCCTCGCGCTCGTTTTACTTTTTACTTTCCACTTCTTACTTTCTACTTTCACGTTCACCACGCCCGCCTTCGCCCAGTTCCAGATGCCCGATCCGAAGCAGATGGCGGGCATCCCCAGGCCGGTGACGGATCTCCCGACCGGGCACGTGTCGGTGCGCCTGATCCGGGGTCAGCTCTCGAACAACATCCAGAGCCACCCGGTGGAGATGCATGGCAGTGGCAAGGTCCTCAAGGTGGTCCAGACGGACGAGAACGGCCGCGCAGAGTTCAGCGGAGTAGCAGCAGGCACACCCGTTCGGGCGGTCGCGACCGTGGATGGCGAACGCCTCGAATCGCAGGAGTTTCCATGGCCGGGCGACGGTGGCATTCGCGTGATGCTCGTGGCCACGGCAAAGACCGGCGAAGGGCCTCCACCCGTGTTTCAGCCGCAGCCCGGGAATGTCGTGCTCGGCGATCAAACCCGAGTCATCATCGATCACACAGACGGCGCTCTTCAGCTCTATTACATTCTCGACATCCGAAATGCCGAGCGCGCTCCCGTGAATCCGCCATCAGCCGTGGTGCTTGATCTGCCGTCTGGTGCCCTTACCGCAACGGTTCTCAACGGTGCGCCTCAGGCTGTCGCGCTCGGCGATCACATCACCATCACCGGGCCTTTCGCGCCAGGGCAGACGGGGGTAGAGCTCGCATACAGGATTCCGATCGACGCCGGCTCAGTGACCGTCGAACAGAAGATGCCTCTGGCAGTGCCCGGCCTCGCGGTGCTCATGAAAAGACTTGGCGACATGTCGCTCTCGTCGCCGCAACTTCCGAACGTCCAGGAGCGTGTCTTCGAAGGGGAGCGGTACATCCTTGCGCAGGGGCCGGCGATTCCGGCCGGTGGAACGCTCTCGCTTGTGATTTCCGGATTGCCCCATCACAGCGCCATCCCTCGGGGAATCGCGCTGGGACTAGGGCTCTTGATTATGGGTGTGGCATTCTGGGCGGCCGCGCGCAAGCCACCGCCAACCGCCAACGCGACCCGCGTGAAGCAACTGACAGGCAAACGCGAGAAGATCTTCAACGAGCTCGTTCGGCTCGAACAGCAAAGGCGCGCAGGGCACGTCGACGCCGCGAAGTACGCGGAACGCCGTCCGGCGCTTCTCGCGCAGCTCGAACGCATCTATCGCGACCTGGACGCCGAGGGCGGCTCCGGCGTGGCTGCGTGAGCGTCGATTTTCTCGAGATCTCCATCCGCGAGCTCAGCCGCAATTTTGGCCGCCGCCGCGCCTTGTCGCGCCTTTCGCTCGAGTGCCGTGCCGGGGAAATCGTCGGGCTGCTAGGGCCCAACGGCGCAGGCAAATCCACGCTGCTCGCGATTGTCTCGACTCTGGCGGCGCCCTCATCCGGCGAAGTGCGATACGGAGGCAGGACCGCACGCGAGGTGGGTGCGGTTCTTCGGGCTCGGATCGGCGTGTTGTCTCACGACCTTCACCTCTATTCCGAGCTCACCGCGCGCGAGAATCTCGTGTTCTTCGCCCGCCTGTACGGACTCGCAGACCCCGAGACGGTGGCGGCGCGTGCGCTCGCGCGTGCGCGATTGGGCGACCGCGGCACCGATCTCGTATCGAGCTTCTCGCGGGGTATGCGCCAGCGGCTGGCCCTGGAGCGCGCGCTGCTTCACGATCCCCGCCTCCTGCTACTTGACGAACCCTTCACCGGCCTGGACGACGCGTCCACCGTCGCGCTGATTACGCGGCTGCGCGAATTGCGCACCTCTGGCTGCATCGTTCTACTGGCGACACACGATCTCGACGTCGCCGAGCTCATTCTGGACAGGGCAGTCATCCTTCAGGATGGCAAGCTGGTGGCGAGCGAACTCGACGTGCGCGGATTGCGCAAGCGCTACCAGGCGCGCCTGAGCGCGGGAGCGCCGTCGTGAGCGCTTTCTGGCGCGTCGTCTGGATCGTCGCCAAAAAGGATCTGGCCATCGAGGCGCGCAGCCGCGAGCTCATCAACACGACGATTTTTTTCGCGCTGTCGTGCGTCATCGTGTTTTCGGTGTCGTTTGTGGGCGAAGGCGGCGACGGCCGGGCGCTCGGCGACGCGGCGGCCGGCATTCTGTGGATTGCCATCGCGTTCTCCGGCACGCTGGCCCTGGGGCGCACCTTCGAACGAGAGCGGTACGGCGACACGCTCCGCGCGCTGCTCCTTGCGCCCGGCGCTCGTCCCGCCGTATACGTGGGGAAGCTCGTGGGAGTCGTCTGTCTGCTGCTGGCAACCGAGCTCGTCCTCGTGCCGCTGGTCGCCTTGCTGTTCCAGGCGAAACTCTTCGACTATCCGCTGCTCCTGGCAGCGCTGCTGGCGTTCGGCACCGTCGGCTTCGCGTGCGTCGGCACACTCTTCGCGGCGATGCTCGGACGCGCGCGCAGTCGCGACGTCCTCTTGCCGATCCTGTTGTATCCGGTCACGATCCCGGTCATGATCGCGGGCGTGCGCGGAACCGCGGCGCTGATTGCCGTCGAGCCGCAGCTCGACATGGCGCGGCTCTGGATGATGCTTCTCCTCAGCTTTGACGTAGTATTTGTGACGCTGTCGCTGTGGACCTTCGAATCGGTGATGACCGAATAAGCCATGCGTAGAGCCTTCATTCCGCTTTTCGCCGTCGCGGGCTTCATTTTCATGACAGCGCCGCTCATGGTCGCGCGCGCGCCCTACGAATCAACGATGGGCCTCGTGCAGAAGATTTTTTACTTCCACATGCCGCCGGCCATGCTGATGCTGTTGTCGGCGATCTTCTGTGGCGTTGTCAGCGCAATCTATCTCATCAAGAGACGCCCGATCTTCGACTGGATTGCGTACGCCGCCGCTGAACTGACGGTCCTGTACGGGGCCCTGGCGATGGTGACCGGCCCCTTATGGGCGCGAAAAGCGTGGGGCGTGTGGTGGGTATGGGATCCACGGCTGACGATGTCGCTGCTGCTGTGGATGGTGTTCGTCTCCTATCTGCTGCTCAGGCGCTACGGCGGGCCAGGCTCGGAGACGCTGGCCGCCGGCCTGGCGGTGTTTGGCATGGCCACGTCGCCCTTCGTTTATCTGTCCGTGAACATCTGGCGAACGATTCACCCGCTGACGACGGTCGTGCCGACCCTGCCCGTCGATTTTGCGTTGCCTTTGTGGTACGCCTTCGCCGGATTCCTGTTGATGTACATCGCGCTGATGACGCTGCGCGTGCGTATCGAAGAGCAACGCGCGCTCGTGGATCAGCTTTATCTCGAGAGCGAGGAATGAAGAACCTATTCCTGTCGATTGTTCTCTTCACGTGCGCGCTCGCGCCGACCGTGCAGCTCCTGGCACAGGAGCCGCAGTCGGAATTCGTGCCGGTCACTGAAATTCCCGCGAGCGAGCAGCTACCCTCCGCACCCCTGGTGATTGCCGCGTACGCGTTCGTCTGGGCGGCGTTTCTGTTCTACACCTGGACGATGTGGAAGAAGCTCGGCAAAGTGGAGCAGGAACTCAGTACCTCTGTCGGCACAGATTTCGAAACCGCGAATGGCGCAGGGCGAGAGGACCCGCCCATGAACTTCGCGAACATGACGTCGGCGCACTTCATCTTCATTCCCGTCGTCCTGTTCGTCGGCGTCGTGATCGGGTGGATTCTCGGCTCCCGCGCAGCGCAAGACGCGTTTGCGATGGAAATGAAAAAGCGCGAATCCAGGCTTCGGGCTTCCGGCTCCGGGCCCGGCGTTCCGAATCCCTAATCCCCAATCCCTAATCCCTAATCCCTAGTCCTATCCGGTCCAACCGTCACCGTCCCATGCCAAGCCGGTGCGCCAGCATCGGCGGCAGACCGGCCGCCAGAATCTTCTTCTGCGCCGCCTCAATTGGATACGTCACGCGGTAGAGCGTCACCAGATTCCGATCGGTGTCGGCAATCGCATATGCCGCGCGCGCGTCGCCGTCCCGAGGCTGGCCGACCGAGCCCGGATTGATGAGGTACTTCGCGTCGGGAGCGATGCGCATCTCGAACTCAGGATGGCCTTGTGGCGCCTCGATCTCGAGCCGGCGCTGGCCGTCGATCCTGGCCACGAGGGCCACGTGGGTGTGGCCGAACAGACAGAGCGGAGCGCGCGCGGCCCCAATCGACCGCGCCGCGTCGAGATCGGCCACCACGTAGAGGTCTTCGTCCATGGGCGAGCCGTGACAAATCTCGACCGCGGCATCCACCAGGAGAGGTCCGACGGGCAGATCGCGGAGATACTCGATGGTGCCGGGCGTCAGCGCGTCCCGCGTCCAGTTGGCGGCCGCCTTCGCCATCGGGTTGAAATCCTCGGCGTCCTCCAGGCCCGACGCGACCTTGTCGTGATTACCGCGCACAATCGCGGCGGGCGCCAGGCCGCGCACGCGATCGACCACGGCATTCGGATCGGCGCCATATCCCACCAGATCGCCCAACACGAGCACGCTGTCGTATTTCTGCGTCGATGCGCGCAGCACCGCCTCGAGCGCCTCCAGGTTGCTGTGAATGTCGCTGAGTACCAGATACCGCATCGCTCTACTCGACTTGTTCGAGGAGCTGCTCGACCAGCTCCTCGGAGCGCGCGGCAGACGCGTCCAGACGGATATGCGCGTGCTGATAGGCAAGGCGGCGGGTTTCGTAGAGGATGGCCATCTGTACCCGATCGGCGGCAAGCGGCCGGCGCCCGTCGGCCGGAATCCTGCCGAGCAGCTGATCGAACGGCACGTCAATCCATACAGACAGCCCGTCGGCGTTAATCGCGGCGCGATTCTCCTGATCGATGAACGTGCCGCCTCCCGTCGCAATCACGATGTGCCGGTGCGGCAGCAGCGAGTAGAGAACCTGCCGTTCCACCGAGCGGAAATACGGTTCCCCTTCGCGCGCGAAGATATCGGCGACCGCGCGGCGCTCGCGCGCTTCGATGAGAAGGTCGACATCTTCAGCGCGCCATCCAAGCCGCCGCGAAAGGGCCTGCGCCATCGTCGTTTTGCCGGCGGCCATGAATCCGACCAGATAGATCTTGTCCGTCTTCAAGCAATGATCACTCGTCCCTCGACGTTGCTCGGGACGACCCTGAGCTTGTCGAAGGGTCGCACAACGACTCCAGCGTTTCGAAGAATTCGGGGTAGGAGATGCCCACCGAATCGGCACCGTTGATAACCGACGGAGATTCTGCCCCGAGTGCCGCAATGGCGAAGGCCATGGCCAGGCGATGATCGCCGACGGCATCGGCTTCGCCACCGCGCAGGCGGCGAGCCCCGCGCAGATGGAATCCATCGCTGAACTCTTCGACGTCGGCCCCGAGCGCCTGGAATCCTCGAACGAGCGCGCTGATACGGTCGCTTTCCTTTACCCTCAGCTCGCCGGCGCCCGTCACGTGCAGCTCGCCTCCGTGGCTTGCCCAGGCCGCGAGGGCAGGAATCTCGTCGATGAGATACGGCACCTGTTCCGGACCAAGCGTCACCGCGCGTGGCTGTCCGTACCGAACACGCACCCGCCCTGACGGCTCGCCGCCAGCCTCGCGCTCGATGTGCTCGTCTACGACGGCGCCTCCGCGGCGCAGGACGTCGAGCAGGGCTGTTCGAGTCGGGTTGAGGCCGACGTTCTCAATCTCCACGTCGGAACCGGGAATCGCGGCGGCCGCGGCGACCCAATAGGCGGCCGACGAAATGTCTCCAGGCACGACGAACTCGCCGCCATGCAGCGTCTGCCCCCCTTGAAGCTCGATCGTGCGTCCGTCGGCGTGCACTTTCGCCCCAAACGCGCGCAGTGCGAGCTCGGTGTGATTGCGGGTCGTCGCCGATTCCTCGACGACCGTCCGCCCCTCGGCCTGCAAGCCTGCCAGCAGAATGGCGCTCTTCACCTGCGCACTGGGCACTTCCGTACGAAAGCGGATGCCCTTGAGCACGCCACCGTGGATGGTGAGCGGTGGCTTCTTGTCGCGGGACTCGATTCGCGCCCCCATCAGTTCGAGCGGCACGATGACGCGGCCCATCGGACGGTTGCCCAGTGAGGCGTCACCCTGGACGACGGAAGTAAAGGAGTGGGCCGCCAGGATGCCAGTCAGCAGCCTCATGGTCGTGCCCGAGTTCTGGGCGTCGAGCGGCGCGGCGGGGGGGCGCAGCCCGCGCAATCCGCGGCCGCCTATCTCGACCGTCAGCCCGCGCTCCTGCGAGCGGCTCCGGCGGATGTCGACGCCCGCACCCGCCAGGCACTCGAGAGTGGCGGCGCAATCGGCGCCCAGGGAGTATTGATGGATTGTCGAACGGCCGGTGGCCAGCGAGGCGAGCAGGGCGTACCGATGAGAGATGGACTTGTCCCCGGCGAGCGCAACCGTCCCTTTGACGCGACGAGCAGGCCTCACGGTCGTAGCCGCGATGGAAGCCATCGGGAGACTATACTACGTCCGATACGATGCCCTGCGGCTTCCAGGACGTACATCTCGAGATCCACAGTACGACAGACGCGCTCGAACTCGTCCAAGCGGTCACCGAATACATCGTTCGGCGTCTCGGGTTCGACGAGGACTCGCTCCATTGGACGGTGATGGCGGTCCGCGAATCGGTCATTAACGCCATCACGCACGGCAATAGCAACGACCCCGCCAAACGCGTGTTCATCCACTACAGCGCGACACCAGAGTCCAATCCCGAGTCGTTCATCGTGAACGTGCGCGACCAGGGGAATGGGTTCGATCCAGAAGCCATCCAAGATCCTTTGAGTCCTGAAAACGTGCTCAGGGCCGGGGGGCGCGGCATTTTTCTGATTCGGCGGTTCATGGACGACGTGTCGATCACGCACGCTCCCCAGGGCGGCACGGAGATGCGGATGTTGAAGCACATCCGGCCCAGCGAATGATCAAGGACCCCCTGCTGCTCTCAACGGCCATCGAGGCCGTGATGAAGGCCGGCGATATCCAGATGAGCTTTATCAGCAGCGGCTTTCAGGTGTCGCACAAGGGAACGATTGACCTCGTCACGGAAGCCGATGTGGCCGTCGAAACGATGTTCCGCAAGATGATCGCGGAGCGTTTTCCGGACCACACGATCCTGGCGGAGGAGTTCGGCGAAGACTCGGCCACGCGCGGTGCATCGCACTGCTGGGTGTTCGATCCGATCGACGGCACGAACAACTACGCCCATGGCCTGCCGATCTTCTGCTCGTCTCTGGCGCTCGAGATCGACGGCCGCGGTGAGATTGGCACCATCTACGATCCGACACGCAAAGAGCTCTTCGTCGCCGAGCGTGGGGGCGGCGCGTTCCTGAACGGCCGGCCCATTCACGTCTCGAACGCGTCGACGCTGGTCGAGTCGATGCTCGTGACGGGCTTTCCCTACGATATCCATAGCCGGATTCCCGAGATCGTCGGCCTGTTCGGCGACTTCGTGGGTAAGGCGCGCGCGGTGCGGCGGCTGGGATCTGCGGCCCTCGACTTGTGTTATGTGGCCGCGGGACGGATGGACGGTTTCTGGGAGCAGGATCTGAAACCGTGGGATATCGCCGCCGGCACGATCATCGTGGAAGAGGCCGGCGGGAAGGTGACCGACTTCACCGGACAACCTCACACGTCACGGCAGCATCAATTGCTTGCCACCAACGGCGTGATCCACGACGAGATGCTGCACGTGACGAAGGACTTCCTGCGTAGCCGCATGACGTAAGCCATCTGCTGACCTTCGACGCAGAGGCGCAGAGACGCGGAGCACGTTCAATCGGACTTCTCTGCCGGCATCGACTTCGCGCTATTGGCGCGTGCAGAAACGAAGCCAGCCGAATATCAAGAGCCAGAAAACGTGCAGCTCTTGTATTCGGCCTGGCTTCGCTTCTGCACGTGGGCCGCGTGCGCGGCCCACGAAGTCGATGCCTCGGTCTTGAGCCTTTGCGCCTTTGCGTCTCTGCGTCGAAACTGTAAAGCAGTCAACGGTGTGACGCCTTGTACAATGCAACCCCACCATCCGCGCACACGCGGGTAAAGCCGGTCGTGAACGCGGACGATTCGCGCACTTTCGCGGAGAGAAGATCGCCGCCTTCAGCCCGTTCCTCGACGAGGATCCACTCGACGCGATCCTTGGGCGCCTCGATGGCTTCCTGCCAGTAGGGCAGATTCCCTTCGTGCACGAAGTTCCGGATGCCGATGCCCTCACCTGAGAGCTCCTGCATGTAGTGAGCGAGCGAGCCCATGCTGGCAAGGATGGGCTCGCCGTGGTACTCGCGCATGAGGCACGCGGTCACCTTCCGGCGGCCCTGACTGAACGGCACGTCCCACTGCGCCTCCTGCACCATGGGCGCCTGGCCATCGAGCGGGTTCGCGGTGAAAGCGAGCCAGGCGATGGTCGCGATGGCCGCAGCTTGACGCAGGCGCCCTCTCAACAAACCCACGGCCATCCCGACAAACACCGCCGCCCCGACAGTGGGGGCAACGAGGTAACGCATCCGGAACGGATGGCCCTGAAAGAACGCATAGGCGGGAAGGGCCATCAACGCCACGAGCGCGAGCACGACGAGCGATGCTGCACGCTCGGGCCGTGAGAAACCCCGAACGAGAACAAGGGCAGCCCCGACGAGCGCCACGAGGACGAGCGGAGTACCAATGAGCAGACGCATGCCGTAGACGACCGCCATGAAGGCCTTGTACGGGTTTCCCGTCGCGACGTTATCGGGCACATAGAAACCGCCCGTCACAAACCATGCGCCGGTCGTAAACCAGCTATGGAACAAGAAGGCGACGATCGCCAGCACGGGGAAGATGGCGAGCTGGGCGCTTTCCTGCAATGCGGCGATTGGCCCCAGCCCGCGGCGCCAGAGCGCGATTGCCGCGAGAACGAGCACCGTCGCCGTCACCAACCACGCCTCGTAACGGGTAAGGCAGGCCAGCACGAGCGCCAGGCCTGCTCGGGTTCGCAGAAGGGGCTCCGGAGCGGATTCCACCCAGTCGTAGACCAGACTGATGCTGATGAGGACCAATCCGAACAGCAGCGGCTCGGTCATCGGGGTCGATTGCAGATACAACACGTTGGGATTGAGCGCAAACATGGCGACCCCAATCGAGGCCGCCACACGCGAACCGCTGACACTCATCACCAGACGTGCGATGGCGTACCACGCGAGCGCGAACGACAGGACCGAGATCGCCACACCTGATGCACCCGTGCGATAAAACGCATCGATTTGAACGGGAAGCAGGTTCAGCAGGTGCGGCAGCGGCAGCCACACGGCGCCTATCTGGGAATATTCGGGCGTGAGGCTATCGAGCACGCGCCGCGCGACCACGAGATGCGCCTTCGCGTCGTAGTGGCTGAGCGTCAGTCCCTGCTGGAAGTAGAAAATCGCGACTGCGGTGCCGGCCACGAGGCCAAGCGCTGCGAGGAGCTTTGGAAAACGATCGGTCACTTCGCGGCTAGAATATAACGCGGGTCGACGCGTATCTAATGGCTCGAATCACAGCATGGGTTGAAGCATTCGCCCTCAGCATCGGCGCACCAGGCCTGTTCATCATCGCCTTCCTGGACTCATCGTTTCTCTCGTTTCCCGAAGTCAACGACCTGCTCATCGTCATGCTCGTCATCAACCATCCCCACCGCATGGTGCTCTATGCCACGATTGCCACGCTGGGATCGATTGCCGGCTGCCTGGCGCTCTATTTCGTCGGGCGCAAAGGTGGAAAAGCGCTGATAGAAAAACGATTCAAGGGCGGCACGGTCGAACGCGCAGCGGACCTCATGCGCAGATATGGAGCGATGGCGCTCATCGTTCCCGCGCTGCTGCCGCCGCCGGCGCCCTTCAAGATTTTTGTGCTCATGGGCGGCGTTGCCAACATCCCGTTGCCGACCTTCATCTGGGCGATCGGGCTCGGCCGCGGCATCCGATACTTTGGCGAAGGCATTCTCGCGGTGATGTACGGCAAGCAGGCGCTTGACTACATTCACGAGAACGGCCGCACTGTCGGTCTGCTCCTGGGCGTGCTCGTGCTCGCGGGCGGCGCAGCCTATTATCTCTGGAAGCGGCGCCTCCAGCCGAGCTAAATATCTGTATAATAGCGACTTCATAGCCGTGAACCCTGAGCTCTCGGTTGTCATTCCCATCCGCAACGAATCACCGAACATCGAGCCCCTCTATGTCGAGTTGACCGGGGCGCTCGAACGGTGGGGGCGGAGCTATGAAGTGCTGGCCGTCGACGACGGTAGTACCGACGACAGCTACGATCGGCTCGTTCGCTGCCAGCGGCAGGATCCCCGCTGGCGCATCATCCGGTTCCGGCGAAACTTCGGACAGACCGCCGCGTTCGCCGCTGGCTTCAGATACGCGCGTGGCCGGCTGATCGCCACGACAGACGGCGACCTGCAGAACGACCCGAGCGATCTGCCCGAGATGATCAGGCAGGCTGAAGGTGGTCACGACATCGTGTGCGGGTGGCGAAGACATCGCAAAGATGCCTGGCTGACCCGACGCCTCCCGTCTGAAATGGCCAACAAGCTGATCTCGTGGTCGACCGGAGTGAAGCTGCACGATTATGGCTGCTCGCTGAAGGTCTTTCGTGCCGAGGTCGTCAAGCCGCTGAAGCTCTACGGCGAGATGCACCGCTTCCTTCCGGCGATTGCCAGCGAGATGGGTGTCAGCATCAGCGAAGTGGTCGTCAACCACCGCGCACGGAAGCACGGCGATTCCAAGTACGGGCTGTCGAGAACGTTCCGTGTCATCCTCGACCTTCTGACAGTGAAGTTCCTGTTGAGCTACTCGACGCGCCCCTTGCAGATGTTCGGCCTCATCGGCGTACCCCTGGGCGTGGGCGGGTTCCTCATCGGCGCGTATCTGTCCTACCAGCGCCTGTTCGGGTACGAGTCGATCGCCAACCGTCCGCTGCTGTTGCTCGCCGTCCTCATGATCTTCGCGGGCATTCAGTTCGTCACCATGGGCCTTCTTGCCGAGATCATGTCGCGCACCTATCACGAGTCGCAGGACAAGCCCATTTACGTCATCAAGGAAGTGTGCGAGTCCTCACAGAGCGAGCCGCGCCCGCGTTCGCTGAGCGTCTGAACTGAGTTCCGCGGGGTTCGGAGGACGCGGCTGCGTCAGGCTACCGATTCAGCGTGAGACTGACGTCCTGGAAACTTCGTCCGGAACAACCGCGATCCATGCACCCAGCAATCGGCGGTCGCGGCTTGCCTCGACTTCAGCGGGCACGAACCCGTCAGTCGTTTCAATAGCGAGCGGAATGAACAGGTCACCCGCCTTGGACGGCACCATCAGCCGTTCTGTGCTGCCCGGCACCAGCGCCAATCGCTGCGACCACTCATGGGTGGAGAGCGTCACAACGTTCGGCCGCGCGCCACTGTGAATCGCCAACATCACGCCAGGATCCGTCTCTTTCAATTTTGATAGGGTCATTCGGGCCGTGGCGCGGCCCGTGACCCAGAAACCGCCACGCTCGGAAAATATGTGACGATCGTGAAAGAACGCCGTCACCGTCTCGAAGAGTGCGGCAGAGAGCACGGGAGATGTTCGAAAGCGCCTTCGGGTCTCAACAATTGTCACGGGCGTGATGCGCAGCGCGGCGATGGTAGCTTCCACCGGCGGAGCTGCGCGAAACCCGACAAACTCTGCATCGAGCGGCACCTGGAAGGGATATCGGGCATGCTCGCCGGCTGCCATCGTCAGCGGCCATGACTGCAGCGCGGCGCCCTCCCGGCCGATTTGCAGGAAGATCGCCGCGTCGGGAACCGTTTCGGCGGCGCTCGATCGTTCGACGTCAACGACATAGGAACCTGCAGCCAGCCGGAACCGTGCGTTCAAGACAACGCGCAGAGGCTGCCGGCCGGTTCGCTGCCCCCGCACCGCAGACAGCGCGAACATGGGTGGAAGGTCTCCGGCATCCACGAATGACAACGCATCGTATCGAAGGGCGATCGGACGGGCCACCGGATCGAATGTCTCGAGCAGGGGCACGAGCCCTCGCGCTTCGACATCAAACCGTTTTCCCGCATCGGAAATCAATACCGAGGTCGCAGACGGGATCGCAACGCACATAACGGTGACGCCCGCTGTGACGAGAAGAGCGGCGCGACCTTCCGAGTGAACCGCCCGTCGCAATAATATCCACGTCAACACTGCGAGGCCGCCAAGCCACATGACAAGCCGGGTTGACGCCGCAAGCGGCGACCCGGTGACGTAGGTCGGTACTTCGCTCCACAGCTGCCAGGTCGGCGACATCCATCGCAGGAGGGAAGAGGCGCCAATAGCATCTTGCGGCAACGGAACGTCGCGCTCAGCCAGCACCACGATGAGTGTTATGCCCATGCTCACAAGCCACAACACCTGTGCCGCTGCACGAGACAGAGACTGCCGTGGCAACCTCTCATAGATCCATGCGATTGGCATCACAAGGAGCGGAAGCATCAAAACGAGCTGCCGGCCGGGCACGGCCGATCGTCTCCACCAGGGATCGACGGTCGCTGCCAGCACAATCAGGGACAGCGACGCGACGAAGAGCGGGACGGCTCGTCGCTGCGTTGGTTGCCGCATCATGGCACCGAGCCCGAGAAAGCCGAGCACGAGAACGGGAGCATACGGGAGAATGCCGAATTCCTGATCGAACAGGACCGCGGCACTGGCAGACGGCACGGCCGACCATCGGGCGGATGGGAGATCGCGAACGATTCGCTGCAAGTCGCCGAAGGCCGCCGGGAGCGCGCGCACGTTGAAGACAAACGGAGTGCTCAGAAATACGGCGGTGCACGCGAACACGAGGGCCGCTCGCGCGCGACTCCGCTCCCGCGAGAGCAGGCCGAACCTGCTTCCCACATGAGGTAGGAAGATCCACAAAACCTGTCCGAGGACGATCATCCAGACGAACAGCCGACCCGGGCCGGCAAGGACCCTCATCGCAGGAACCCAATCGGCGAGCCATGGCAAATACGGAAGGATGAGCAGCCCAAGCGCGAACAAGGGCAGAAGGGCATCGCCGACAGGATGCCAGTACGGCTCGTCAGACTCGGCACGCGTGCGGAGGAGCGAGGCCATGCCTGCCGCGATTAACAGCGACATGACGACCAATCCCATCAACTCTGCCAGAGACGGCAGCATGGCAACGCGCACGGGCGACTCCGTGCTGCCAGCAACGTCGAACGAGGCGCGGCTCACCCACGCCGCGACGCCCGCTATCGTCGCAGCCACGGTCGGATGAGCCCAGGCTCCCAGGGACTTGTTCATGACGGCGTTCGTAAGAAGCTCGTTGCACCCCTTACGCACCTGAAGCCCACATATAGATTATGACGGCCTGTGCGCGACAGCCCCACACGCGCAGACACTCGCTGCCGGCCGAGTTGATTGTCCCAACTGCCTCCCTTGACCGTCCGCACGTCGTAGTCGCCGCTGGTCGCTCCGTTAGCATGCGATGGCGTGAACTCGCTCGAGGTCCATTCCCACACATTGCCTGCCATGTCGTGCAAGCCGAACCCATTGGGCGGATACGACCCAACGGGCGCACTGGAATTCCATTGGTGGAACGGTCGATCGTGACGCGCATTCGCCTGACCGGTGAAGTCGTCACCCCAAGGGAAGAGCTTGCCGTCGAGCCCGCCGCGGGCAGCACGTTCCCACTCTTCCTCGGTGGGCAGACGTCCCCCGGTCCATGCACAGTAGGCTTGCGCCTCGTCCCACGTCACATTGACGACCGGGTGGGTTCCATCCGCATACCATTCAGGCTGACGCGGCACCTGACGGCCGGAAGCACTGGCGAACGCGCGGAAGTCGTCGGTCGAGACCTCGCGATCGAGCGCTTCCAGAGGTTGGGCAAACGTCGTTCGCACGCGGGGCTTTTCGGAGGCGTCGCAGAGCTCGTCGCCGGGCACGCAGCCCATCCATGACTCGCCGCTCGGGATGACGCGCCACTCCAGTCGCGCTGGCACGACGGGCTTCGCGGCAGCCAACGGCGCAGCCGCCGACATTTCTGCTGCCGGAGTGTTGTGAAACACGGCTTCGAGCCGTGTCGCCTGATCCACCTTGAACTTCAGCGCCCCTGCTCCAGGTCTCGAACGGCCGTTGATTCGCCACTCCGAAAATCCCTCACGGTGGTCCGCGCCAATATCGGCCGTCAATTCCACATCGGGGAAGTACAGGCCCTGGTATCCACCTTTGACGCGCTCACCGTCGATCATGAGCTCGACGCCTGGCGGAGCGACGACCGTCAGCCGCTGACTCGGCGGGCTGTTCAACCATTGCTCGCTGGTGAGCCTGAAGAAATTTCGCCGCCTCTGCAGAAACTGGCGCAAGTGGGGCAGGTAGTTGAGCCGCGGTATTTGAAACTGGGTTGCCGTCTGCAGATAGTGCTCGTAGCGCTCCATGAGAAATGCGTCGGTCAGCTGATGGTTGAGCGCCTTCTGCACGATCCGTTTCAAGAAGTCGCGATACGCGCCGTCTTCGGCGATCAGATTGGAAAGGATGATCGCGCGGGGCTCGGCCGGATTCCGCCCCCGGCGTCCTTCGGCGACGCGGTCCAACAGGTACTGATAGCTGTCGTGATTCCAATCGCGGAGGCTTTGGTCCATGTCCCAGTTCACCCAGAACCACCGGCCAGTTTGTTTCGTGTGATCGAGAAACTGTCCAGGCCCCTGGTAGGCGTCGCGGGTTGCCGAAAACGCCACCGCCACGAACCATCTGGTGAGGTTATCGACATTCACGTGCGCCGCAACATTCGCCATGGTGAGGGGACGCGTCGTCCGCACCCACTCAAACAGCTCATCCATCTCCTCCTGGGTGAACTGAACGGCGTCATAGCCCCAGTGCGCCGCGAAAAACCGCTCGTCGAAGCGTTCTGTGGCAACGAACGGACCGTAATAGTCGCCGTTCAAATAGAACCGCACCGGCTTGGTCTCCGGTGCGATCCCTCCGACGGCCCGGGCGATGTCGTATGCCAACGGATTCACGAAGTACCAATTGACGTTCCCCGTGCGCCGCACATCGTCATGTACGACGATGCGACGCACCGGTTGCGCGGCTTCGCTGAACAGCACACCGGGAGTAAGTTCTCGAGGCCCATACTTCCGGCGGAAATACAGCCGGAATCCCGGCCGGGGAGCAGTAATGCGGCTGCCGCCCCCGTGGATTCGGACTCCAACGCCGCCGGCGAAGAGCAGCTTTCCACCGTCAAAGTACGACAGGCTGCCTTCACGCTCCCACTCGATGCCATGTTCCAACTTGTTCGGAAGAACGCCCGTCTCTGGATCGTGGAGATCGGCGTCGTCAAGCGTGAGCGACAGCACAGGGAGGCCGCTCGCGATTTCTTTGGTCGGCACCGCGAGCGAGCTCGACAATGCCTCCGGACTCCATTGAACGGCGAACCGCCACAGTGGGAACAGATCCGCCGATTCGAGCGTCATCATGCCAACACAGATCGCCAGGGTTGCGACGGTGAGCAGCCACGAGGGGATGCGCCGCGGGCTGGGCATCTACAACGCACCAGGCCTGTTGAAGAAGACGTTGTACGAAGACGGGCCCGCGGCGGCGGTCAGCTCGGCCTGGAATCCGGCAAGCGCGTTGTCTGGGATGCCCTGGAAGTTGTAGGACACGACCGTTTCCCGATCGGTCTGCGATACGCTCTCGAGCTTCGCTCGCGGCAGCCGCTTGCGCACGAGAGCTGTGACGGCAGCCGGATCAGCAGGCCTCCCATTGGCGGCGAGCGTGACCACGATCGTGCCATCCGATTCGACACCCATGAAACGGCGTGTCAGCATCTGTCCGAAGAGAGCCGCGAGCGCTGCAACGAAGATGATACCCACAAATGCCAGCTTGAAGGTCGCGACCGCAATCGACGTCGCGATGACGAGCATGATGAAACCGATCTCCTCCGGCTCTTTGATCGGAGTCCGGAAACGGACGATGGAGAGCGCGCCGAGTAGCCCGAGGGAGAGCGGAAGCGAGAACTGGATCGTGATGAAGATCGCCGTAATCGAGATACCGAGCAGCGGGAAGGCGCGGTGCACCTGGCTACCTGTAGCCCGGTTGGAATAGAAGTGCACATACAGATATGAAATGAAAAGCGAGGAGACGAGCGAGACCGCCATCAGCAGGAGGAATGCCACCGGCGACACCTGCGGCCCGGTTCCTTGCGTCAGAGATCCCAGTATCTTGTCGAGTTGCTGCTGCAGGGTAGACCTCCTAGAGCACCTGGCGCGTCGTGTGAGTGTAGACGGCCAGAAATTTCGAAAACGAACGCTTCTGAATGCCGAGGTGCAGCAACGGGTGCAGCGCTGTCGGCAGTCGGTCGTCGCTGCCTTTCACTTCGAGCACGACGGCGCGCAACGGCGAAGGATCGCTGACAGGGAAAAATCGTGGGTTGGCGGCCGCTGCCGCGATGTCGCTGTCGAGGCTGACTCGCGACCGGCTGATGGGCTCGAGGAATCGATCGCGGCGATAGCGAATCAGCAGCATCGGCAGCCACGAATCCTGTCCCAGAACACCGCGATCCCTCAGCAACGCGGGAAACCCCAGCAGCCTCGGGTCCTGGAGGTCCCACTCCGCCACCTCTTCGGCACGGTAGGGAAGACGCTCGCGAACCTTCGCCCGCTGCGTGCCAACGCGGAATTTCGCCTCCACAAACGCGGGCCCCGCAACGACGCCTGCCGCGTCCGTATACCACCGGACGCGGATCTTGCGCTTGAGGTAGTCACTGTTGATCTTCTCCCCGAGCGCAGCAAGTGCGGGCGAATCGTAGTACACCGTCCAGACGATCGCTGTGGGGAACTCGGGATCGCGGCGACAGGTGCGCTCGAGCCAGCGGCGCGCGATATGCGCGCGCGCGCTGGAGAAAGTGAACTTCAGCTCGCGCTCAGCCTCGCTCGACGCCGGCGGAGCGGCGACTTCGCGAGTCGCACCGGGACTAGACATCGACAATTATTAGTACGTAGGTCCGGACGTAGTGTGACCGCGTGCAGTATAGCAAGGTCAGGGGGCCCAATTGAGATCGCGGGTCTGGACGCCGAGCGTGCGCCCATCGCCCCGAGGCTGCCAGGACGGGTCTACCTTAAGGTGCACCCATCGCAGGTTTGGATCGCCCGACGGCGGAAGGGCGTGCTTCAGCGTCACCCACGATTGGTCGGCAAGCGTCAATTTGGCGAGCTCATGATCGGCATATGTCAACGTCACCGTCTGTGGCGTCGGGGCGATGGATCGGACCTTTATCTCGAACGCTCGCGCGTCTGGTGGCGCGTGAAAGAACGCCCGAGGCGTACTCCAGCGATACAGAAAACCGTTTCGACTCCGCTGCGTCTCGTGCATCCCACGCACGCGAGCATCGGGGGTTGACTGGGGCGCATAGATGGCGCTTCTCGGCGTCCAGTTGTTGCCATCGAGCAGGCGCCCCTCAATCTCTACGACGTCGAGCGCGTCGAAGTACCGCTGCGCCCAGCTCTCGTTCTTCCAGTTGTACATCGCAAAAGCCCGCTGCCTGCGGGCATTCTCATCCAACTTGAGCGCAGGTGTCCCGGGTAGCGTATGCCTGACGCCGACGGCATCGAGCACGGTTGCGGGGATGTCGGTGATGGCGGTCGGCGCGTACCAGACGCGAACCGGCCCCGTGCTCCCTGGCGCTTTCACGACGAGAAGCGCCATCGCCCTCGCGGCGAGTTCCGACAGCGCGCCAGCCGGCAGCTCGCGGCCGTTGACGAATTTCAGCGGGGCAAAGCCGATACCGTGGTCGGAACTGATCACCACCAGCGTGTTGTCGTAGACGCCCAGTTCCCGCAGCCGGTCGAGCAACGCTGTCACGCGTCTGACGGCACATCGCGCCTGATCTTTGTACCGCTCGCGAATCCCGGGCACCGTGCCAATAAACGCGCAATTCGCATCCACGACGACGGGGAAGTGCGGAATGCCGACGTGAATGTATTTGTAGACCGGCTCGCTCGTACCCACCCTGGCGTGACGCGCAAACTCGCCGAGCACCGCAGCGCCGTTCACGGAATGGAACCGACGGGTCCTCGTGTCGCCGGGCCCGAACATCGCCTGCAGGCGCCAGTGATCGTCGTTGAAGATTTTCGGCCGCAGCACGTGCGGTGCGTGACGAAACAACGACAAATCCGCGAGCTGCCAGCCGGCAAACTGGACGTACTCCGGATAACTCACGAACGGGCGCGGCATCCGGTAGAAGGTGGTCGCCGACGCGTTGTCGTATTGCATTTCAGTGATGCTGTCGACGCGGAAGCCGCCTGCGCGAAGCGATTTGAACAGCGACCCCTTGTCGAAATGATCGCGCACGTATAGCTGCAGATTTCGTTCGTTGCGATAGACCGTTCCCGTGAGCATCGCCGGAATGCTCACCATCGTCGTCGGAAACGCCCCGGCATGGTCGGCGAAGAACACGGCACCCGACCAGCTTCGGTCGAACGTCGTCCGATCTTCTTCGAGAATCTCGTGGAAGAACTCCGACTGAAACCCGTCGAGCACGATGTGGATGACGTTCTGCTTCCCCGAAAACTCGAACATCGATTCCGCCGGGCCCTTCCATTTGGCATGCGGCTGCGCGTCAGCCTGCACGACGGATATTCCGAGCGATGCGATCTGCAGGAGCACCAGCATCGCGCTTGCGAACGGCGCAATGGGAAAGACGAAGCGTGAAGCCGCAACCGCTATCAGTGGCGCCCCAATCCACAACGTCATCTCATACGGATTCCGCCACGATTCCTTCGCCCAGTTGATGGCCTCGCCGTTGAAGACACCGTAACTGGGGATGAGAAAATTTCCCTGGATCCACAGGACCAGTCCCAGACCGAAGAGCAGCGCGACATACGGACGGACTACGCGCGACGGCAGCATCAGACCCATTCCCACGAGTGCGACGGCAACCGCGGCGCCCATGAGCAGGACAGGCCTCACAATGATCCAGAACGGCGCCGTGAACTCTGCTTCGTTACCTGAGTAGATGGCGAAAGGGCCGAAGAGGCAGAGTGGAAGCACCACGAGCAGAACAGGCGCAAGAACGTCCTGGATGCGACGCAGCCGGCTATGGTTCATTGATGCGTCTTATAGTAGGAAAACGCAGCGAGGTTGTCGACCGTAGGTCATAGCGCCGCACGATCTCATCGCGGAACGCTTCGGCTATACGCGTCTGGCCTTCGGCGGTCGGATGGAGGCCATCAGCACCCATCAGTTGCGGGCTGGCGTCGAATATGGCGAACAGATCGACGGGAGGGCCCAGCATGTGTTGCGCGGCAAGGGAGACGATCTCCGCATTCAGCGCCTTGATCTTCGCAGGAGTGCCTGGCTGGTAGACGCGCGAAGACGGCAACATCGGCAGGAGCGTCGCGATGATGACGTCGACTCCGCGGCTCCGCGCTTCGACGATCATCGTGCGCAGCGCCGAAGCCTGAGTCGCGGTGGACAACCCGTTGACGTTGTTGACGCCCTCGAAGAGCAGCAAGACCTCCGGATTGTCCGCCTGGAGCACAGACGGCAGGCGGCGAGCACCCCCTGCGCGTGGTTTCCCCGCCAATGCCCTCATTCGAGATGAGGACGGTCTGCGAGAGGTACCTCTGCTGCAACATTTGTTGCAACTTGAACGGATACGCATCGGGAAAGTCCAGCATGCGCAACGGAGCCAGGCTGATGGCTCCCATGGTGATGCTGTCGCCGAATGCGACAAATCGCGTTTTGGCGATCGTCTGCGAGACACGAACGTTCACCGGGAATCTGCATGAGGCTTGCGCTCTGTCGGCGTCGGTGGCCGTGCACCTCACACTCGTCTCGCCGATTGCGAACAGGCTTGCCGAGCCGGGCGTGCACTCTACGGAGTACGGTTCACGGCCACCGGTGGGCCCAGGTGCGTCAAAATGGACATCTGCCCCTTGCGAGCTCGTGGCCTCACGAACAATCGGCAGGGGGCACGAAACTTGAAGCTGTCCGGGGAGCGGCGGCGGCTGGATCGGCGAGCCACTGCATGCGAGCGTGGTCAGCGCAGCGACGAGAATCGTGATAGTCGAAACAACGCGCATGAAATACGTAACTATCCTAATTATCGGTCTTCTGGCAGTCGAGCCGGGCCTTCGCGCCGGCGCCGCCGCCCGGCAAGCCCCGCCCGCCGGCATGGGACAGGGTCAGGTGCGCTCCCACAAACGCGCCGTCGCCGATGCGGCAGGCCCCTTCAACGCCCTCGGCGCGACGCTGTTCTGGGGCGCCTGGGCGTACAAGTTCGACCGGGTGCGGCTCGACCGGAATCTTAAGGCAGTGGGCGCCGCTGGTATCGACTACATTCGCGTGCTGGGGTCGGTCGGCGGCGACGGTTGGGAAGACCGACAAACGGATCCGCGCTGGGACGATTATGACGCGATTATCGCCGGCACGACAGATCTGGCCTACGACCAGTACGGCGTCCGCGTGCAGTGGACCCTGTTTGGAGGTGCACCCTTCACGTCGGACCCGAAGGCTCGTGAGTCGGTCGTCGACAGGTTCGCGGCGATGGCGCGCGGGCGCGAGCACAAGATCTTCGCATTCGAAATCGCCAATGAGTCGTGGCAAAACGGATTTCCAGGTCCCGAGGGTATCGCGGAATTGCGGCGTCTCGGCAAACGGCTCACCGATCGAACGGACGTGCTGGTGGCGTTGAGCGCGCCGGCAACCGGCGCCACGTGCGACACCTACGCCGGCTCCGGCGCGGATGCGATGACCGTCCACTACCCGCGACAATTCGGCGACGAAGGCCCGACGGCTCCGCTGATCCGTCCGTGGACCGTTGCAGAGAGCGGCGATGCCAACTGTCGCGGCGCCCTGCCGGGCATCGTGCTGAACAACGAACCGATCGGCCCGGAGAGCTCCGTCGAGCAAGACGATTCACCTTCGCGTATCGCAGCGGCTTACGTGATGACGTTTCTCGCCGGCAACGCCGCTTACGTGTTGCACACCGGCCCGGGCATCCGGGGCGGAGGAGCCGCCGACCTCGGCGTCTCGCCACCGCGCCACGCCCATTTCTCCGAGCTCCCGGGGTTCGAATCGATCGCGCCGGCTCTCGCTGCCGCGCGCAAATATCTGCCTCGAGGTCTGGCCAACTGGACGCGCCACTCGCCAGACACCGCAGGTGCACCGCTTCATGGATACAAACGGCTCTACACCGCCTCGTCCGGCCCCCGGTTCGTCGCGCTCGCGGTGGGCGTCGGGAAAGGTGTAACCGTCCGCTCCCGAGTCGACGCGTCCCTCGAGATTCGAGACGCGGCAACGGGTCAGGTCATCAAGCGTCTGAAAGTGACACCAGGAACCGGAATCCCTCTCTCCGGCGGGCAAGAACTGGTGATTATCGGGCAGCGTGGTACATGACGCGAGTGCCCGAACCCAGAGGCTGACGCCTCACGACTCTGAACCGCGCGGCCAGCTCGCGTTCGAAGTTCTCTTCGGTGTAGTCCGAGTAGTGATCGTCCTTGTTGCGGAGCAGCGTCACCACCATCGGATCCTGCCTGGTGACGAACTCAATCACGAGATCGCCGCCAAGTTCGTGCAGCCATTCCATGAATTCAGCCAGCGGAACGTTGCCGCCGATGACGACATGGTGAATCAGCGCGAGGGCGAGGACGAGATCGGGCTTGCCCCGCTCGTTGATACGCTTGCGTTCCATATTCCGCCAGCCGAGATTCGGCGACGGATCCGTCACATTGACGACGAGCGGAAGGATGTTCGGCACTCGCTCGGACTTGAGCGCGCGATACAGCTTGTCGATCGCCAGGTGATCGGCATCCATCGCCACGACCGATTTGGCCCGCTCGGCGACGATGCGGGAAAACACGCCGACGTTGCAGCCGATGTCCCAGGCCATCTTCCATTCGCGCGTCGCGGCGACTGTGCGGACGAAGTCATGCTTCTGTGCCGCGTCCGAGGCCTCGTAATGGCCGCACTTCAGATAGTCGGACCAGACTGACTGCTTTGGCTTCCACTCGAGTCCCGCAACGAGCGCGCGGAGCCGTTCGGCGTTCGCCTTGATGATTCGTTTGTCGAAGCCCGCATTGTTCAGGTCGGCGCGCACGTCTCGCGTGGTGCTGTTGTACGCCTTCTGCGCCTTGGCCTGCAGATAGACATGCGCGAGCACGCCGCCGCGCAGATAATCACGCGCGCTGAGCAGGTTGAGGCAGACTTCGGCGTCCATGCCGTCGATGTTGCCGCGCATCCAGGGCTGGAACGGAACATCGCGATAGGCCTGAAGAAGAAGAGGGTACAGGAACATCTGACAGAACTGGCGGTACCCGACCCAGGGCTCGCCTTCTTTGCGACGGTAGAAGGAGGCAATGTCGACGAAGACCGGGGTGGCGCCTTTCCACTGCACGTTGTAGGCGGATGCGTCCTTCAGGCCGATGCCCTCGTCGAGGCCGGCGAGCACAAGGTCGAGTTGGAGAAGCGCCGCGTCCCGGAGCATCTCGAACGACCATTCGTAGGGATAGGACACAAACGGCAGCCGCTCGTGCTCGAGGACCGCGGCCCATGTCTGGCCGGATGAGATCAGTTGCGATGCGTTGTCGTGTTGCCGAGTCGGAACCAGGGCGCCGCTTGTCGAAAGGCGGCGATAGAAATTCGTGGCTGAGAGCGCCTGCCAGTCTTCAAGCGCTGTGTCTGTCAGCCCTCGAAGTATGTGTCCGTCGTGGTAGAAGACCCTTGCTGTTCGATCGCGGAACGACCCGGGCTCGGCCGCGATCTCACTCATGCGACTTCGTTGGGCCTTCCGGTTTTGAGCCCGCTGGGCGGAACAGATCCCGGAACCGCTGCCAGCCGAGCCTGGCAATCACTGCCACGCCGGCGACGCCTCCGAGGAGCAGTTGCACCAGCATGCTGCCACTACCTGGATCCAGATAGGCGTCGGTCCTGGTTTCCATCATCCAGACAAACAGAAGGACGAAGCAAATGAAGGCTTTGTTCATGAATCTGCCGACATTCTAACATCCTGGCGGCAACTTGAGGCGCGGGCCCGCTTTGCGGCGCGCGCGCTTATACGTATAATTCGCTGCACCCCCAAGTGATTTTTGCCCGTCTGCTGCTTGGCAGCATCATCGTGCTCGGGACGGCGTGCAGCGCCCCCGTAACCCCAACACCCATCCCCATCCCCCCTGATCCAGGACCACCAGTCCAGAATGCGCCTCCGATCATTGCAACGTTCAGGGTGCAGGGGTCGCGGCCGAGCCAGCCGCCGAATTTTGCCGATATTTCAGAAGCGATCGAGGTCGGCGTGACCGTCACAGACGCCGAGACTGCGACGAGCAACCTGAGATTCAATTGGTCCTGTCCGGTCGGCACCTTCAGCGGCAGCGGGCCCTCCGTCACCTGGAGGGCTCCGGCGACCGCCGCCATCACGCCGATTGACGTGGTGCTCGCCCTCGAGGTTGTCGAGACTTATCGCTCGCAGGGACGCGACGTCGAGAACCGCGTCACCAGGTCGACGACCCTGAGCCTCCACAACTCGGTTCAGGAAATCAGCACACTTGCTAGACAGTTTCTGCTCGATTTCTCGGATTCGACTCTGAGCGTGACGCAAGTGATGCGGAACTTCGAGCCGGGATGCTACGGGACTGCCCTGGAAACCGACGATGTCACGGAGAATCGCGCGGATTTCACGATCGTCGAGTCCATCATCGGGGTTCCTGCGACAAGCGTCGGGTTTGGCGGATCCTGCACCTTCCGGAACCGCCGGGGCGATGGATGCTCGCGTGTGCCGGTGTTCTGGCGATCGATGGCGAAGCAAGATCTCTTCGACACGAGAGGGCGGTTGGTCCTCCGTAAAGGAGAGATCGCTGTTGCAAGCGGCGTGGACCAGCTCGCCGCAATGTACTACCCCAGCCAGAAACGGTGGCGGTTGTGCGACAGCGCCTTCGACTCGGGCGCCACGTCCGTGGACGGGGCCGAGATTATGGGACTGGTGCCATAGGACTGCGTCGTCGATCGGCGGAAGATATACACGCGAGGATGATCGAATAGCCGAAACGTGAACTCGGCTGGCTCATCCGGAATCGTCACCCCGAAAATCTTCGGATACACCTTGAACGTCTGGACCATCTCGAAGCCGAGCTTCCCGTCGAGCAAATCCTTGTAGTGCTGGCGCACGACCGCGTGTTCAGGCCCGCGAAGCTTGTCGTACCACTGCACGTACGTGTCATCGATGACGATCCAGTCGACCGGCGCCAGCCTGGATGCGATGTACCTCCGCTTCTCCGCGTCATCAAGACGGTCGGTGTAGAGGTATCGATAGGCATCAAGCATGAAGAGGTGGTAGTAGTCCTTTCGCTCGCGTTCGGCCTCGCGACGCGATCGGCCGGCGCCCCAGAGCACATAGTCTTCCCGGAACTTCGTGTCGGTATAGTACGAACCCATCGGTATCATGTTCTGCGAGGGTTCGACAAGAATCCGCGAGCCCTCGGGGACCTGCACGCGAAGCCACCTGGACGCTTCGACCCGCGCATCGGGCTGCCTGAAGACGTTCATATATGCCAGCGCATACAGACCCGTCGTGACGATCGTCGCGCCAACGACCAGAGCGCCGACAGCACGCCATTTCGGCCGCGCCAGCAGATCAGCGCCGAAGATGCCCGCCGCAATCGCCAGTGCCGGCAAGAGGGGCAGTGTGTAGCGAATCATCGGCGCCACAGTGTGGCCGGCGACGAGGTAGTAGATAACGGGAAACATCCCGACGACAACGGCGCGCTTGTCGAAACGCGACAGAAGCCAGAAGACTCCAGCTACTCCGAGAATCTCGAGGAGCGGCCCGAGGCTCCACAGGAGCAAGTTCGTAAACCAGAAGAGACGAAAATTCGTGATGTCGGCGAACTGCGCAAAGAAGATGGGCGTCGTAACTCCGGTCAGCGGCTCGGTGACCTGCTGCCGGAAGTCGAGCAGGAACTTGCGCGGGAACCGCAGAACGAGCGGATGCAGGGCGAAGAAAGTGACCGTGGCAACCAGGATCGGGACCACGCCACGTGATGTCCATCTGATCCACGGGGTCAGCGGACGCACACGATCCGGCCGCCCGGGCGCGAGCAGATACGCAACGCCGACCACGCCCAGCGAGATGAGCCCGGTATATTTCGCGGCGATCGCCGCTCCAACACTCGCACCAGCGCCGATGAGAGACAGCCAATCGCCCCGTTCGACCAGCCGCAGAGACCACCAGACCGTCACCATGCAGAAGAACACCATGGGCATGTCGGTCGTGGCAAAGTGCGAATCTCTGAGGTGCAGAACGGCACACGCGAGAAAGAATGCCGAGAGCAGCCCTGCAACCTGCCCAGCGACACGGCTCGCGATGGCGTATGCCACAAGGATCGTGGCAGTCCCGAAAGCCGCGGCAATCGCACGGCTCAGGACCATATACGTCACCTGATCCCGGGGCACCGTCAGATCGAGCGGCTGGAAGAGCGCTTCATACGCGCCGCGGACGATGTTGATCAGATACATCATCATCGGCGGGTACATGAAGAACTTCGGCCCCATCGCCGCCGCGCGTACATCGCGGCGCAGCGTGTCTGCGGGTCCGAGCACGAAGTGCTCGTCCATGTGGAAATGGTAGTAAGGGGCGCCCCAGGCGAGGTTGTAGAAACGGAATGTCGCGCCGACCGCGACGATCGCGGCCAGAATCAAGAAAACCTTTCGTTCGCTCACAACTGATAAATCAGGCGGCTGCGTCGGCCCGCTTGGCGTTCGACCGCTTGCTGCGGATGCGGTGCGCCAGATCGTGGAGCGACTTATCGAGTCGCGATTCCTGACGGTCCTGCAGCAGGTTCTGAACGATACGCACGAGCCGCCACGGCCGCAGGGCGTACTGCGTGCCGTAGAACACGAGGAATCCGAGAATCCGGTACGTATTGAGCTGCTTGGGACTCAGTCCTTCGGTGAACGACACGGGGTGAGAGAAGTCCTTGTAGGCGCCGAGCCCGAGGAAATACTCATCTGAGAGTCCCGGAATTCTCCCTGACTTCCGCAGGTCGTGATAGAGCTCCGACCCCGGATACGGCGAGAAAATCGAGATGCTCATGTCGTGCACACCGGCCATGCCCATCCGAAAGAGGAACTTGATGGTCTGTCGCAGCTCGTTGCGCGATTCGTTCGGGAATCCCATGATGATGTTGAGCTTCACGTTGAGCCGGTTGGTCACGGCGCCACGCACGGATGCCTCGAGCCGATCGAGCTTGACGACCTTCTTGATCCGTTTGAGCACCTCCGGCGACCCGCTCTCGGGCGCATAGCTCATGTTCCGGCATCCCGAGGTGTACAGCCGCCGGCTCACTTCGCCGTCGATGGCCTCTGAGCGCGTTCCACTGGGAAGCTGCCAGGTAAACTCCATCTTGCGCTCGAGGATCAGGTCAGTGAACTCGATAATCCAGCTCCGCTTGACGATGGCCGTCAGATCGTAAAAATCGAAGTTCGTCGCCTCATAGCGTTCCTGGTACAGCTTCATCTCGTCGAGCACCTTGCCCGGATTCCGCGCGATCCACCGCGTCGTCCACATTTCGGGATTGGAGCAGAAGGTGCATTCGTACGGGCAGCCGCGCGTGGCAAGCATCGGCATGCTGCGCCCGCGGTTGACGCCATAACCGAGGCCGTGATCCAGGTAGTTGTCGAGGGGAACAAGATCCCACGCCGGCAGGGGAATGTCGTCGATGTTGCGAATCCGGGCGCGGGTGCCCGTCGACCGCGTACCGCCGTCTGAGCGGACAACCAGCCCGGGTATCGTGTCGAACGAGCCCCTTCTGTCGACGGCATTCGCCAGGTCGACGATGGTTTCCTCGCCTTCGCCGATGGCACAGACATCGACCTCCGGCGTGGAGAGGAGCGTGAAGTCGGGAACTGCAGTAATGTGCTCGCCGCCCGCGACGATCCGCACATTGGGAAAACGGCGCCGGACGAGCGCAATCATCCGCCGAATCTCGGGCCAGTCCTGCGAGAACATGCAGCTGACGCCGATGATGTCGGTGTCTGGCTCGATCCGCTCGACGATCTCCTCGCTGCGCAGGCCGATGGCGGTCACCTTGTTGCCGAAGAGCGAGGTCACTTCGAACGGGTTCTCGCCGAGGCCGTCGATGATGCGCGGCGTGTGGCCGGCCTGCCGCAGGCTCGCCGCCAGATAGGCCGGACCGATCGGGGGCGTCATGGGACCGGAATCGGACCATGTCGGCACCAGCAACGGGGGCCTGAGGATCGTGATAACTGCCATGCGCTCAGCGATTATAGCCCATCGCGTACGCAGGCCGGGTCGTGCCTTGACGACCCGGCGTCATTGGCCGTCAAGCGCCGACCCGAGCGACTCGGGCCTTGGCCGATTGCCAATCCACACGTTGCTGTATGTGACTCCGGGCCAGGATCCTTCCTCTTCGCAGATGCCGCCGTTATTGGCGCCAAGGTATGCCGTATGGTTCGGCGGATTGTAGATACCGCCGGTCGTCGTTCCATGAGTGAAGATCGTATTGCCGCCAGCACGGTCCTCCTGCACCAGCATCTGAATGCCCGCGCTCCACGTACCCTTGAAATGATAGGTCCGTGAGGGATCCAGCAGTCGGACCGACGCCGTGCGGATGCCCTTATCCGGCTCGTTCTTGAAATCCTCATCGCCGAAGATCGCCTTGTACGAGAACGCGTTATCGGGATTGCCCGGGATGCCGCGATACTGGAGGTTGAAGAGGAACTTGCTCTTGCACAGGTTGTTTCCACCGTCCATCATCGAGAGCACGCGCATCTTGCCGCCAGGGCCGTTCCCA
Organism: Vicinamibacterales bacterium; assembly: GCA_963782595.1. GTDB lineage: Bacteria > Acidobacteriota > Vicinamibacteria > Vicinamibacterales > JAMQPK01 > JAMQPK01. Next base: position 1,527,266 of record CAWAKJ010000002.1, read on the forward strand.
TACAGGCCGCTCACGTCCGCAGAGAACTCGCCGTTGGTGATCGTCTGCAAGAGCTGATAGCGGACGTACGAGTTGCCGTTGTTCAGGCGAATACCTTTTCCGTCGATGAAGGTGGTCGAGCCAATCAGCGTGCCGACAGTTTGGCTGTGAATCAGCGGGTCGTACAGCTCGCCTGGACGATTGAAACCTATCAGCTTGGTCTTGAAAGTGCGCACCTCGGACCAGTCGGACGTCGAAGTGCCCTGGGCGACACGTGAGCGCCAATAGAAGCGGGTCGTGGGCTGAAGGTCCTCATCGGGTGTGAAACTTGTCTTGCCCTCTCCCTCCGGCACGCCTGTCTTGGTCGCCACGACCAGGAATGCGCCTCCCCGAATCACTGATGATGCCGGTGTGGGTGCCAGCGAGCTGAAATCCGCGCGATCGGAGATTTGAAACTCGTAGGTTCGTGTCCCCGACTGGTCGGACGTGCCGTTGGCCACCGTCAGTGTGGGGCGGAGCGTGTTGAGCTGCCCCTGGTTAGTGGGGAAGTCAGGCGCCGGCGCCGTCAATCGGGCCGGGGTTATTGGTGTGGGCGTTGACGGTCCCGGACCACCCGGCGTCGATTTCGAGCCACAGCTGACAAGCAACAGACACATGACCACAGGCAGGAGATTCTTCACTTTTAGTCGCATCGACTCTCCGGATGAATTTGCGGGTGTTATCGGCAGTTGTGCGCAACGACTCCACAACGTGTGCCCAATCCTCCGGGGGCGGGGCGCCTGCCGAATTTTTCCCGAGAAAAATATGGGCACCCGCTTAGAATGTCTCCCACATGCGTTCCGCGCCTTTGTTCGCGTCGCCGCTGAGAGGACGTCCCCCAAAGTACGGCCGGCCGGCCCGGGCAGTCACGGTCACGCTTCCCGAGGACATTCTCGCCAGGCTCAGCGCAACAGACGCCGACCTCGGGCGTGCAATTGTGAAACTCGTCGAGGGTGGCGGGAAGCCGCGTGGACACTCCCGCAAGCCCGCAGAGATCGCGACCTACGGCACTCGGTCGATCATCGTCGTGCCCGACGCGCGGGCCTTGCGCAGGCTGGCGGGCGTTCAACTCGTCCCGATCGGAAACGGCCGGTGCCTGATCGCACTCGAGCCGCCGTACTCGATTCCGCAACTCGAGCTCGATATTCGTGATCTGCTGGCCCAGAAGGAGGTGGCGGAGACCGAGCGAAAGACGCTCGACTCCGTTGCCGCGATCCTTCGATCCGCCCGCGTGTCCCGGGACGTCACACCCGAAGAGCGGACCATCATCGTCCTGGAGGCCCGTCGCAGCCGTCGAAGCGCGTGATCCCCGCGGCTCTTCTATCGTGCCCGCGGCGGCCCCGGGTAAATTCTCACGTTGCGCCAGAGCCCGGGGATAGTCTCGCTGCGCGATCGCGTGCCGAGCGAGACACGGTGGTTCGGCGGGGCATAGGCACGCGCGAAGCCACCCTGGAACCAGACTCTGTTGCCCGTGAGCGACCCGTCCGCGTTGACTTCGCCGACGGCGACCTCATAACTGCCTGGCGTCCACGTGATCGTGAAATGGAACACTGCGGTTGAACGCCAGTTCATGGTCGGCTGCAGCCTGCCTTCATGGTCGCCCGGGTCTCCATTGCCGTCACCGCCGTTGCGCCAGATGAGCTTCATCCCGGTGTCCTCGTCGCTGCGCTGCTCGAGGTGCATCTTCCAGAGGTGATTGCGGAACCCGGTGAAGCTGCCCCACGTGGAGCCGTCGCCCATCGAGAGCCACTTCAGATCTGCCTTCAACGCCACGCCCGCTTTCTTGCCGAAGTCCGTCACGTCGAATTCCACCGTGCAGGCGTTGCACGTGGGGATGTCGTAGTCGATGCCGTCGCTGGGGCTGGTCGCCTTCCAACCCTGATTGGCGACGAACGTGCCGCCGATTCGTGCGCCAACGGTCTCGCCGTTGGTCAGCGGATCGTAGATGTCCTGCCCGCGAATGTAGCCCCTGTTCAGGGTCACGAACGACGCGATGGGCGACCAGTCGCTCGTCAGGTCGCCCGACGACGCCCGTACGCGCCAGAAATATTTAAAGCCGGGCTTCAGCGTGTCGGTGATTTGGAAGGATGTCGTGTCGCCACCCTGGTCGACCTCGTCTTTAAACCCGGTCCTGCTGCCGTCGGGAAACGTGTCCACCTCGGACCATTCGAAACGGTACTTCACGTTCTGCACGCTGCCAGTGATCTGCGCGTTGGTGGCTTTCAGAACGACGGCAGCCTCTCTCAGCTGTTCGCCGTTGACAGGCCCTGATAGCGACGGCGCGGAAACCGTCCGCGGAGGTTGAGTCGAAGGAGGTGTCGGGGTCGGTTGTGTCGGCACTGCGGCCTTGGAGCCGCAGGCCGCAACGATCGTGAACGAGGCAAGCAGCGCGCTCGCGCTGATCAGTTGCGAACTTCTGAACATCCGATGGCGTCTCCGCTGATTCCCTGATGGTCAGCTGAACTTTATCGGACTCGCTGATTATTTTCAATCAAATTGCCAGATGACAGATTTTTACGCGATAAGTACGGCGGGCTAGAAGATGTTTCTCAGGAACGACCAGACGTAAGCAAACCACAGTTTCCACACCACAACCTTGGACGTGCCCCATTTCCGCTCGTATTCGTGACTGGGAATTTCAGTCACGCGAAATCCCTGTTTGAGGGCTTTCATGAGCATCTCCTGCTCGATCGTCGTCAGGTTCGATGTCAACCCGAGGCGCTTGCCGACCTCACGTCGAACGGCTCGAAATCCGTTCTGGCTGTCAGTGAGGCGGACATTCCAGCGATAGTTGATGCCGAGCATGATGAGCTGCGAGCCGACATAGCGAATAAGCTGGCCCAGTGTCCCGTGGAGCTCATCGCTGCCGCCCTTGCCCCGAGACCCGACCACCATGTCGAACTGGCCTGCCAGGATCGGCGCCACCATGGCGGGAATATCCTTCGGCTCGTGCGAGCCGTCGGCATCGATGAACACGACAATATCGCCGGCGGCCTCGTCGAACGCGAGCCGGATCGCGTCGCCTTTCCCCTTACCGCGATCGAGCACGACCTTTGCGCCCTTCGCAGCGGCGATTTCGCGCGTACGGTCACGCGAATGGCCATCGATGACAAGAATGTCGTCGGCAAACGGCCGAACCTCGTCGATGATCGTGCCGACAAGGCCTTCTTCGTCCCGTGTTGGAATGACAACCGTAATCTGTGATGTGGGCACTATCGATGAAGGATTACGCGGGGCGCGTCTGCACAGGACCGGTGCAAATATAAGAAATCACGCCTGCCGGGTCAACTGGTTATCGGCACTCAAGAGCCCGATCCCTTGCTCACCGGCGGAAGGGGAAGGACCGCCCAGTCGCCGTCGATGAGCTCGCGCACCGCAAACTGATAGACGACGACGCGCTTGCCGCGGAGCCGGTTGGGCTCCCGCTGCAGCATGGCTCGCGTGGCGAACGCATCCCTGATCGTTCTGCAGCATCCGATCGACGGGCAGCCGCAGAGAGTAGCTCAGCTGCTCGGCGAATCCCGCGGACGTGCCCCATCCCATCGACTCGAGCGCGTAGATGTTGCTGAAGCTGTCGCCGAGCAGCAGCACGTCCGCGTCGCGCGACGACCGCCACGGCGGATCCATCCGGGTGCAGGATGCGTCGCAGCCAGACGATCTCCGGCGGGAAGAGCGTCGAGTCGCTCGGGGAGGTCGAGCATGCGTGCCGTGTCGCCGATATTGCGCACTTCCATCCGCTCAACCTGGTAGCCGGGATCCGCGCTCTGTGGCAGCAGGGCTCGCGCTGTCAGGAGATCTGCCAGCGATGCCGCCACTGCTTCCATCGCCTCGGGTCGCCAGTGGGTGTCGGTCGCCAGGTACTGGGCACCGCTTCGCGCCTCCGCGGCTAACGTCTGCGAAGGGTCGAACACCAGGACGCCGTCGCGCCTGAGATCGTCGACCAGTGCGCCGTAAGACGGATTCTGGAGTGGCGCGTCGAGCGACGCGTATGCGTCGCGCCAGCATTTCCGGGTGCACACCGGGCTTGAGCCGGCGTCGGCATCACGATGAGCGTGATGCCGCGCGCCTCGAGATCGCGCTTCGAACTGCGCGATCGCCGTGCGCGGATCGGGCTGTGGCGGGTTGGTCCACTCTGGCGCACCGGCGATCCGTCGCTCGATCTGTGCGGGCTCGAGGAACCCCGGGCGCGTGAGGTACTCGACATCCGGCCGATAGAACAGCCAGCCCTCGCGCCCGGGATAGACGCGCTCGTTGCCGGCGCCGAGCCAGCGGGTCATCACAATCTGCGCCGGCGGCCTCAGCGTTCGGCCGATGAACGATTCGTTTTCTGCCGAGCGCTCGAAGCCGCTCAGCCCGGTCAGCGCAATTCGGTTCGTCGCGACGATGCGCTGCCACAAGCCCGAGTCGGGTGCCTGAGCGAGAGAAGAGCGAATCTCGCCGGGAATGCTAGAGAGGTGGCGCCATGCGACCGCGATGCTTTCATCGGTACGCACGCGCGCAATGGCCACCTCCGCAATTGGCACGATGGCGATGGCGGTGAGGAAACACACCATCAGCAGGCGCACGACGAGCGGTGAGACGGTCGTGTGCTCGATCTCGATGAGCGCGAGCGTCCTCGCGTCTCGTGGCCGCCGGCCGGCAGCGGCTGCTCAGGTCTCGACATCAGAAGAAGAAATAGATGAACGGGTTGTACGACTTGCGTCGCCAGCACGACCACCGACAACACGAAGACCGCCACGAGCGCTGCCGCCTTCGGCAACGTGAGCGTTCGCGTCCAATCCCACGTCTGCGGCGCACTCCACACGATCAGGCCTGCCAGCAGAAACGTGCCGAGGTAGTAGGGCTGATAGACGATCCCTGCCAGCAGACCGGCGCTGTCCTGCGGATGGGACCAGCGCAAACATGTTCCCGAGATAGCTGAACGCCTGTGTCACGTCCGGCGCACGAAAGAACACCCAGGTGACAAGAACCAGCGCGAACGTCATCGCCAACCCGCGCGGGCGCGGGCAGCGCACCGTAGAGCGCCGCCTTTCCGCGAAGACGCTCGACTGGCGAGCAGCACGCCGTGCAACGCTCCCCAGATCACAAAGTTCCACGCGGCGCCGTGCCAGAGACCGCCAATCAGCATCACGAGAAACAGATTCACGTAGGTGCGCACGCGACCCTTCCGGTTACCGCCAAGCGGCACGTACAGATAGTCGCGCAGCCACGCGGACAGCGAAATGTGCCAGCGGTGCCAGAATTCGGTGATGGACTGCGATTTGTAAGGAGAGTCGAAGTTCTTCGGAAACACGAAGCCCAGCATCAGACCGAGACCGATGGCCATGTCGGAGTAGCCGCTGAAATCGAAGTAGATCTGGAACGCGTACGCGGTGACGCCATACCACGCCTCCATGCGGTGCCAGGGAGCCCGCCTCGAACGCGAGGTCGGCGATCTTTCCGCATGGGTTGGCGAGCAGAATCTTCTTCGCCAGGCCAAGCGAGAAGAACGCGATTCCGCGCGCAAACTTCGTCGGCGTCGATGTTCGTTGCCGAAGCTGGTCCTCGATTTCCGAGTAACGGATGATTGGCCCCGCGACGAGCTGCGGGTACATCATCTCGAAGCAGAGAAAATCGTTGAAGCTCTTCATCGCGGTCGAGTGGCCGCGATAGACATCGATCACGTAGCTCAGCGACTGAAGGATGTACAGGCTGATGCCGAGCGGGAGCGCCACGCGCAGCGTGACGTCGAGACCGGCGTCGGGCACGCCGATCCAGTCCACGAGGTCGTTGTAGCTGTTGACGCCGAAGTTGAAGTACTTGAAGAAGGCCAGCAGCGTGAGGTTCGCGCAGATCGAGACGATCATCGCAGCGCGCTGCCGCCGCACCCTCGGACCGTTCGGGTCGAGCCGTTCGATCGGGCGCGACCACTGAGCTCGGTCCGCCGAGCGCGATCACGAGCCCCGCGATGTAGTCGATGAGCGTGGAGAAGAGGAGCAGGAACGAGAACAGCGGATTCGCCCAGCCGTAGAAGACGAAACTCACCAGCGTCAGAATCAGGTGCTGGGCACGCCGCGGAACGGCGTAATACAGCAGCAGAGCGACTGGGAGGAAGTAGAAAAGGAACAGGTAACGAGCTGAAGACCATCCGCACAGGCTATGGGACCGCGATAGTACAGCGGCAGCGTCGATGTCTCGCTGTCCGAGAGGAGCCGCTCACCTTCGAGCTCCGGATGCGCGTCGTAGCGTTCGACCGTCAGCGTGAACGCGGCGCCCGCGACCTTCCGCGCGCCCGTAAGCACTTTGCCGTCGCGGATCGCCCATTGCGCAATCCTGATGTCTTTGCTCGCGTAGCTGCCCTCAACGACGCCCACGATCTCGTACTCGTTCACGACGAGCCCATGGCGATAGGGAAGGATCGCCTGCGGATCGGGAACGGTCCCAGGCCGCTTCAGCGCGCACGTTCAGCACCACTCGTGCCGGCGCCGGCGCCGGCTGCCGCCGGCCTTTCGCCGCCGACGCACGCGCAGGCCCGATCGGACCAGCCGGCCTGCGCGGATACGCGCTCGCTGGCAGGATCGATCCAGACGTCAGGGTGCGAGTCGCCACCCGAGTTGTTCGTCACGCGCGCCCACGCCTCGACCTTCGAGAAATCCGCACTGAAGCGTCCAAGATGGATTTCGACCTGCTTACCGCCGCTGCGTACCTGGTTGCGGCCTCCCTGGTTGTACGGACCCGGAAATCGCGAAGAATCGCGGATGGTTCGTCCAGCGCGGGTGCGAGACTTCCGCGCCATCGAATCCAGGTGCGCTGTTGATGTTCACCATCCATTTCGCGCCCGTCTCCACGTCGACCATCGTCACGTTCCGGTGCGCACCGTCGAAGTACCAGAACAGCGGACCGCGCGCCGTCGTCAATCGCCGTCCAGCAACCCTCGCCGAACTGTTTCCACGTCTCCGTTTCTGAGATCGGCGACACCGGCGGCGGGCCACGGCCACAGCCCTCCGGCGTACCGTCCGTCGGGCGAGACATTGAAGCCTTCCATGCTCACGAGCGTCTTGTCCCACACGAGCTCGCGCTTGGACGGCGCGTCGATCGGAAATCGCGTGACCGTCGCGAAGTCGTACTTCTTGTTTTCCGTGCCGGCATACACCCAGTCGCTGCCGTCGGCGGGATTTCGCCAGAGCGCCATCGCAAAACCGTCGGCGAGCTTCCGCAGACCGGTGCCGTCCCAGTTCACGATGAAGATCTCAGGCGGCCCAGGGAGGATCCGGCTCGAGAACACGACGCGATCGCCGCGCGACGTGAGGCGCGGCTTCACGATGCTGCGCGGCTGGCCGACGATCACCCGCTCGCCTTTGCCGTCATCGGAATCGAAGCCCATCAGGACGAGATTGACGCCCTCAGTTTCAGGGTCGGTCCCGTCTCCCTGGACCCAGACAAGGCGCGTGTGCGCGCCCGTGAACGCGCGAAGCGCAGATGACTTCTGCGTTGGAGATGAAGGTTGAGCGGCGCTGCTGTCTGGCGCCCGGGCTGACGTCGCTGCAGGAGCGGCCGCGGCTTCCGACGTCGCGGGCCGATCTGCCGAACAGCCCGACAGGTGCAGCGGCAGCAGCACCAGCGCGCAGCGCCATGCAGCCGAATAGCACATGGCTGCATAGTACCACGTGCTAAAATACACGCGCGTGTTCACCAAACAAGTGGGTCTCGGAACGGCTATCGTCGGAGCCAACCTCCGTTCACCGTCGCTTCCATACAAGGTCACGTTCGTCGCCACGTATCACTGCAATTTCCGCTGCGAGATGTGCAACATCTGGCAGAAGAAGAGCGTGGATGAGATGACCCCCGCTGAGGTGGAGCAGTTCTTCACCCGCTATTCACAGTTCCGCTGGGTGCATCTGACGGGTGGCGAGCTCTTCATGCGGCGCGATCTGGACGATGTGGTGGCGGCGATTCAAAGCAGCTGCCGCTCGCTGTATCTGCTCAATTTCCCGACCACTGGATGGTTTGGCGACAAGACCATGCAGCTCGTCGAGCGAACGCTCGAGCGCGGGGTTGGACGGCTGATGGTGACCATCAGCATGGACGGACCGAAAGCGCTGCACGAGGAGATGCGCGGTCTGCCGGGCAGCTGGGACAAGGCCATCGAGACCTATCGGAGGCTCCGGGGTATCAAACGTTCAAACTTCCAGACAGTCATCGGCATGACGCTGATGGAGAAGAACGCGACCCGAGTCGACGACACCATCGCCGCCATTCAGCAGGTCATACCGGATTTCACCCGCAAAGAGCTGCACCTGAACATCGGCCACGAGTCGGGTCACTATTTTGCCAATGTCGGATATGGGGGCATCGCTCCCCATCACACAAAGGTCATCGAGGCGGTCGAGCGGCACCGCAAGGCCAACGGCGCGTCCGTTCATCCCGTGCACTTTCTCGAAGACCGGTACCAGGCGCTGATTCCGAAGTACTACGAAACCCACAAGTCGCCATTGCCGTGCAGCGCGCTGTCGTCGTCTTGCTTCATCGACGCGTATTGGAACCTGTTTGCCTGCTCGATCTGGGACGCAAAGATCGGCAACCTCCGCGAGCAGCAGTTCGATCTGCGCGCACTGTGGGACAGCGATCGGCGGCGCGAGCTTCGACAGGAGGTCGTCGAAGAACGCTGCTCGCACTGCTGGACACCATGCGAAGCGTATCCCACCATCCTCGGCAATCTCGGCAGGGCCGCGCTGTCGGCCACGCCGCCGCTCAAAAAGACTCCCGTCCCCGTCAATTCCTGACAGCCGTGCGAGCGGCCCGTGAATTGCTTCAATGTTCGTCGGAAGCCGAAGTGTATCGGCTCAAGACAGGCGCGCGAGCGCCAGGAGGCTCTATGCGACACCTAATCGCAGCCACCCTCGTCACGCTCTCTCTGGCGGCCGCGAGCGTGGCGTCGGCAGCAGAAGTCACGTTCGTATTGACCAGCGGCGAACGACATACAGGGCAGCTCTTCTATGACACGGGAACCAACGTGGGTGTCATCGTAAATGGACAGAAGCGGATGTTCCCGGTGCGCGACATCGCAGTCATTCTCTACGCGCCCGGTGACCCCTCGCGAGATGAGTTGATGCAGTTGCCTTCGTCCGACAATCCGCCGGAACTGGAACGCCATACGCTGGTCATGCGCGACGGTCGCATCCTAAAGGGCAAGGTGTATCACTGGCAGTCCGACACGGTGGCGTTCGATACGACATCGGGTCGCGGCACCTATCACGCCAACGACGTGGCGCGCTTGTATCTCTCTGGACCGCCCGCAAAGCGGGTCTTTAACAGCATTATCGGCTCCCAGCAACCGCCAGTAGCAGGGGGCCGCGGAGGCGGGCGCGGGCGCGGCGGTCCTCCAGAGGCAACAGTCCGAGTCGAGGCCAACAGACAATGGACCGATTCGGGTCTCGTCGTGCGCGCGGGAGAGCGCATTGCCTTCTCGACAGAGGGCACGGTTTCCTTTGGTGCGGGTGGGACTATGACCTCCGGTCCTGACGGCAACAAGGACTTTCCAGGCAACCCGCGCTACCCGGTACCCACTATGTCGGCCGGCGGGTTGGTTGGCCGGATTGGCAATGGTCGTCCCTTCCCGATCGGATCGACGAGATCACCGATTGACATGCCCAATGATGGCCGTCTCTTCCTGGGCGTGAACGACAACGAGTTGCAGGACAACAGCGACGGATTCAACGTCGAGATCCAACGCCGATAGGCCCTTCCTCACCGAGGACGCATCGCTCGATCAGGCGGGTCCCCTAAGGGGACCCGCCTGGCCTGATCTACTGCAGGACGGTACAATATCGCGTCTTGTTACCACGATTGGCCTTGGGGACGATTGCAGGCGCACTGGCCTGGGTTGTCCTGGATCCCGTCCTCAGTCTTGCTCCCCAAGCCGTGCGATTTTTCGTCGCCTGGCTGGTTTTCACTATCGGCCCCGGCATGGCTGTCGGTGCGTGGCTCACGCGCGACATGGACTGGCTGCAGCGCACCATTATTCAGCTGGGTATTGGAAGCGCTGCGGTTCCAATCCTCGTAGAAATCCTCGGGCGCGCCGGATTCATTCAGGTCTTTCCGTACCTCGTCTGCGCGCTTGGCGGGTTGGGATTGTCAATGACGAGCCTGCAGGGCGAGCGGCGTCAGACGCTTCGCGCCGATCTCGTCTCGTGCATCCTTATTACGGCGCTGGCGTTTACGTTGGGCGGAATTGTGTTTGCGCACCGCCTTGTTGAGAATCCTGACGGCATTCAGGTGTACGGCGACTACGATTCATACGATCTCAGCCATTACGCGGCTTGGGCATCGGACGCCACGCACACGATTCCGCCAAGGGCGTCGTTCTATTCAGGCCATGGCCTGCACGCGGCGTATTACCCGCAGCTGATCTTGACGATGGTGCATCGGTTCGTGGAGGTGCCGCTGCTGCCGATGTATTTTCGGTTTGCGTGGCCCGCATTTCTGGCTCTCGGCGGGCTGACGGCGTTCGTCCTCGTCCGACGGCTTGCGTCCACTGAAACCGCGTTGCTGGCCGTCGTCTTACTGCTAATCGGAAGCGACTTTTCATACCTTGGCGCCTGGCTGTTGCCAAACAAGACGGGGCAGTGGGACTACGTGTTGTGGCCGACGAATTTTCTTGCGCCGACCATGGAAGTCCTCCATTTCAACACGTGGACACCATCGGTGCCGGTTTTCTTCACGGCGCTCTACGCGCTCGTGCGAAGCCTCGATCGTCCGAGCCTCGGATGGACCGTTGTCAGCGCGTTTCTGATTGCGGTGCTGTTTCAGTTCAAGCCGTTCGCGTACATCGTGCTGATGGCTGGCGTCTGTGCGGCGTTCGTCTTCGCCGGGCGCGATTGGTCGCTCCGGCGTCGCCAGGCACTGCTTATCGCTCTTGTGGGACTCTTCACGCTCCCGCTCGTCTACAACATCCTGACCCTGCCGGCCGAAGATCGGCGCTCGCAGCTGGTCCTGTCCTTCTTCGTGCTTCCCGAGCGCATGTTGATCAAGCTCGACTTGACGGGTGCCTTCACCCGTTTCGCCGAAGCCGTCGCACCGATCGCGTCGCTGCAGCGGCCGATCTTCCTGCTGGCAGCGACGGCCGTCTTTCTCGCGATCGGCCCTGGCGTCCGCTGGATTGGCGCCGCGCGTATCTGGCAGGCGCTGCGAGACCCGTCGATGGCCGACGGCGCGTCGTGGCGAATGCTCGCCTGGATCGTCGTCGCCGGTGTGGCGATTCCGTTTGTGCTGGCGACCGACCCGTATAACGATACGCTGCAGTTCTACCAGACCGGGCTCTACGTGTGGTGGATCTTTGCGGCTGCCGCTCTCTCGGTATTCGCGCGATCCCGTCGAGCGGCAGGCGCAGCGGCGATCGCGATCACGCTGCTGGTGTCGACACCTTCGTCGATCCACTACCTTGCGCGGAAGTGGACGGACAATCAGCGTCCGGCTCTGGCAGCGTTGACCGGCAACGAGCTGACGATCGCCGACTACCTGAAGACGCAGGATGCGGACTCGACCGTAATTCTTCATAATCGACCGACCGCGCCGTCCCTGATAGCGGTCGCCGCCGACCGGCGCGTGGTCCTCGGGTGGGGGAGGGGACAATATGCGGTCGGCAGCGAGCAACGCGTCCGGGATATCGATCGGTTCTTCACGTCGTCGAAACGTCATCCCGAGGAAGCGATCGAAACGCTGCGCCGCTACGGTGTGACGCACGTGTTGATGCGAGCCGATCGCGATCGCGTGCATCCCGAAGTACTGGCGACGCTTACTCCTGTGATGGCTTTTCCCGACGTGACTCTCTATCGCGTGCCATGACTGCATCGGACATCACACCTGGTCGCGCCGTCCTCGTCACGGGGGGCGCCGGCTTTCTCGGCATCAACCTCATACGGTATCTGCTCGATCGGGGCCACGCGATCGTCTCGTTCGACATCGCGGCGTTCGACTACCCGGAGCGGGATCGCATCACCGCGATCACGGGCGACATCAGGAATATCGACGCAGTTCGCAAGGCCATCTGCGGCTGCGACATCGTGGTGCACGGCGCCGCGGCCCTGCCGTCGTATACGCCCGACGCAATCATGTCGACCGACGTCGCCGGCACGCGAAACGTTCTGCAGGCGGCGCTCGACAACGGCAGCTCGCGCGTCATTCATATTTCGTCCACAGCCGTTTACGGCACGAAGGCGTCAGGCGCAGCCGAGGACAGCGCAATCGAAACCATCGGACCGTACGCCGAGGCAAAGGTGCTCGCAGAGCGCGAATGCGCTTCCTTCCGCAACCGCGGCCTGTGCGTGCCGGTACTTCGTCCAAAGACGTTCGTCGGGCCAGAGCGGCTCGGCGTATGGTCGATCCTGTACGACTGGGCACATGCCGGCAGCGGCTTTCCGGTTATCGGCCGCGGGAACAACAGATATCAACTGCTGGACGTCGCCGACCTCTGCGATGCGATTTACGCGACGATGACGGGCGAGCCCTCGAAGGTGAATACGGTCTTCAATGTCGGCGCGAAAGAGTTCGGCAGCCTGCGCGACGACTTTCAGGCCGTTCTCGACCACGCCGGACACGGCCGGAAAGTGCGATCGTTGCCGGCAGGCCCGCTCATCTTCGTGCTCAAGATTCTGGAGACGCTGAAACTCTCCCCGGTGTACGAGTGGGTGTATGAGACCGCCGCCGTCGACTCGTGGGTGTCGATCGAGCGGGCACAGAAGGTGCTGGGCTTCCAGCCGCGCTATTCAAATCGCGAGGCGCTCATCAGGAACTATGAGTGGTATGTCGGCCACGTCCACGGGTTCCGGGAAACGACCGGCATCTCGCATCGGACCCCGTGGAAGCAGGGGCTCATTGGTCTGGGGAAGAAAATCTTCTGAACAGCCGCCGCTGAAAAACAAAGAGCCGGAGACGGGCGCCCCGTCTCCGGCTCTTGCCGCTTCAGACGTCGGATGACGAATCAGTTGCGCGGCGGTCCCGGATAGATCTTCACGTTTCGGTATGTCCCCTCGAGCGTCTCGCTGCGCGAGCGCGTGCCGATCGAGATTCGGTGATTGGGCGGAGCATAGGGGCGCGAGAAGCTCCCCCTGAACCACACCCGATTGCCGACCAGCGCGCCGTTCTGTATTTCGCCGACTGACACCGAATATCCACCCGGGTGCCAGGTCACCGTGAAATGAAACACACCTGTCTGACGCCAATCGATGCCCGTCGGGTCGATTTTCTCGTCGTGATCGCCGGGCTCGCCGTCGCCATTCCTCCCGTTCCGCCAAATGAGTTTCATGCCGGTGCCGTTGCCATCGCCGCGCTGCTCCAGGTGCATCTTCCACGGATGATTGCGGAACGTACCGAAGTCGCCCCACGTCGTGCCGTCGCCCATCGATAGCCACTTCAGATCTTTGCTGACCTGCTTGCCTTCGGCCTTGCCGAACGCGGTGACGTCCCACTCGATGGTGCACTCGCTGCACGTGGGAATGTCGTAGTCGATGCCGTCCTGCATCGAGGTGGCCTGCCAGCCCCCCGCGACGAACTGGCCACCGATTCGCCTGCCGACGGTCTGGCCCGTGGTCAACAAGTCGAGCACTTCCTGCCCGCGGAAGAAGCTGCCTTTCGCGCTCAGGAAAGAGCCGCGCGACGACCATGGGCCGATGTCGCCGTCGAGCTCGGCTCGCACCTGCCAGGTGTACCGCTTGTCGTAGTCGAGCGTCACTGTCGGCGTCCAGTTAGGCGACGAGCGCAGTCCGGAATCCTGCACGACGACACCCGACTCGTTCAGCAACTGGAATCGATACTGCGGCGCGATGCTTGCGCCTTCGATCGTCGGCTGCGCGCCACTCGCGTTAAGCGTTGGGGCGGTGAAGTTCTCCAACCGAAGGTCCCCCACTGGCGAGACAAGTCCGGGAGCGGTCACCTTCAACGTCGTGCCGCCTGCGGGTGTCACTGGCGTCGGTGTCGGGAGCGTCGGTGTGAGCGGTTCCGATTTCGAACAACCGAACGCGAGCACGACGAGCAAGAGGCTGCAAAGCGCGGACAAGAACCTGTGCTGCATGAACTGCTCCTGATGATCGGCGAAAACAATTGTGATGCGGTTACGACGCTGGGAGAACGTCGCGGTAAATAATAGTCGGCACTCGATGCGCTGTAAACCCTGAAAGACGTGTCGTCCGCTGAGAGTCGCGCGAACTGATCCATGTTAGGATGTCTGCCGTTAACGTCGAAGTGACTCGAGCACTTGAACACATCGAACATATTGAACACTGATCAGAAAATCAACCAAACGCTGAGGACATCGATGCATAAAAAGACGATCGTCGCGGCGCTGGCTGCAGGGTTTTGTCTCGCAGGCAGCTCAACCGCGACAGCCCAGACGCAGACCTCACAGACCGCCACCAAATTCTTCGTCGACATCAATGGCGGCGCGCAAACCCAATCACGATCGATCGAAACAAGCGCGAGCTTTCCCCTCTACAACGAAACCGCTCTCATCAGCACGGCGCAGGGCGTCGACGGTGGCGGATTGTTCGACCTCACGCTCGGATACCGCCTGCAGAACTCGTTCGGACCCTTCGGACCGGGATCGCTCGGCGTTGGTATCGGTGTGTCGATCTTCGGAGACAAGGGCAACAGTCAGGTGGCCGCGTCGATTCCGAGCCCGGTTGCCCTCAACAGAGCTGTCAACGCGACCGGAGCGGCCAGCGGCCTCGAACACAGAGAGGTCGCCACGCATCTGATGCTCTCGTACTTCTATCCCGTTCGGGACAAGATCGAGGCCATGGTGTCCATCGGCCCGTCGTTCTTCAATGTCAGCCAGGAATTCACGACGGCCGCAGTTCCGGCACCTACGCAAAGCCTGAGTCTGGGCACCGTCCGCGAGAGAGCCTCGGCTGTCGGCCTCAACATCGGCGCCAACATCAACTACATGCTCCGGCCGAATTACGGCGCCGGGGTCTTCTTCAGATACGCAAGCGCGACCGCTGATCTCGACGCGTTCGACGAGCTCAAGGTCGGCGGCGTCCAGCTCGGCATGGGTCTGCGCCTGCGTTTCTGATCCGATAGATCCGAACCTGCTTACGGCAGGTTCGGATCCATCGCCGGGATCCAGCGATTCGACTCGACGAAGCACTCGAGGTCGTTCTTGTCGGAGCACTCTTGCCAGGATGCAGCGTTTGAACCACCCGGACCTGCGTCGGACAGCACCTTCACGAGCTTCCCATTCGGCAGAATGATGCGGCTGATCGAAACGGTCTTGCCGCGCCACGTGATGATGTTTTCTCCACCGGGCTTGAGCAGCAGGCCGTAGCTCCTGCCTCGCAGCAGCCACGCCACGCGCTTGGTGATGTCGAAGGCGTTCTCGGTCGTGCTGCGGCGGTAGACGGCGTCTCGGACGCAGTCCACAAGGTCTCTACCGGGCGTCGATCCACATGACGCCCAGTCGCCCGGGGGCCCTCCAGGCGCAGGGCCTCCTCCTCCTCCTCCTCCGGATGGCGGTGCCGACGGTGGCGGCTCTGGCAGCGGTTCATTGGTTCTGAATGTCTGCACACCCGACCACGCGCTAAGCGCTCCGCTATCGCCGGTATCCCTGGCATTGACGCGCCAGAAGTAGGTTCGGCCGTTGAGGAACGAGTAATTCCTGGCGATGACTGTTTCGGAGCCAGCTTCGTCAACGACGAACGTGGCCGCAATCGAGGAGAAAGCCGAGTTGTTCGACACCTGCAGCATGTAGGAGATGCGGTCGTGAGGTCCTGACTTGCTGCCGGCGCGGACCCTGAATTCCGGTGTGAGGTCCTCAATCGTCCCGGTGGGTGACAACGCCGACGGCGCGCCAAGCGTCACCACCGCCACTGCGGCGAAGCTGATGGGCTTCGAGTACTCGCCGACGTTGGCGCCATCTTCCGCGCGAACGCGCCACCAGTAGGTCCTCCCGGGGGGCAGCGCGTCGGGCAACTGAATCGTTGTCGTCGGGCCGCCGGCAGGCTGGAGGCCTGTGCGCGTGAAGATGACCGACTGAAACGCCGCGTCGGTGGCAATCTGGAGCGTATAGAACAGCGTGCGCTGGCCCGACGTACCGGCGTTCTGGAACATCAGCTTTAACGGCTGATCCCGCATGTGAATTTGCCAGTCCTGGCCTGGTTCGAGAAGATTCGGCGCCGAGATGACGACCCCCGCGATCGGGCCGGCGACCACTGGACTCAAGGGATTCGAGCTCTTGGCCATCTGACAGCCGGATCCCACCAACACCAACACCACAAGACCGAGCACCCACCGAGATTCGATTGTTTTCGCCATAAAGCACCCTGTGTACAAGAATCAGCCCCGGCCCACTTTTTGGGCTCTTGTATGCTTATCGGTTCAATCGTGCCAGTGATTTAGACGCGGCCGAGCCGGGAAACTCTGACCGCTTAGCTGGAGGGTGGAAAGATCGTACGGGACCAACCGCGGGTTGTCAAGAGTTACTGCGACGGTGCCCTCGATCGTCCATTGGAAAATGTCCTCGAGACGACTAAAAACGCGCCGGGAATGTTGCCCACAATTTGAAGCCCGACAAAGAGCGCCGACAAGGCGAACGCCTCGTGCGCTGGCGTCCCGACCCGGGCAAACAGCCAGATGAAGGCGGCCTGAGACGTGCCGATGCCGTTGACGGTGATCGGTAGCAGCATGACGAGCAGAATCAATGGCACAAAGGCGAAGTACACATGCGTGGGTTGCGACAGACCCATGGCGGTGCCCAGATAGTAGGCCTGGAGGACACGCAGAATCTGGACCGCAAGCGACGCCGCCAGGACGTAGGCCAACGCACTCCGATGCTGCGCGTACAGCCGGATCGAGGCCAGGATTTGCGCCGGAACGCGGCGGATCGATTCCCGCGGCACCCGCGACAGCAGCGCTTCGGCCGCCGCATCCGTTTTGTCACTGAAAACGAGCATCCCGGCGATTGCACAGGCCGCTACGGCGACGGCCAGGCCCGCCAGAATCGTCTGCTCCGATCCCAGATCGCGGGCGAGCGACACGCTCACCAGTGCCATCAGCAGCAACGAGAGAATCCCGAGCATCCTGTCCACGAAGACCGACGCCATCGAGTCGCCGATCGGGACGCCATGTGTCGAAAGGCTGTAGGCGCGCACCGCATCGCCGCCGATGCTGCCCGGAAGGAACGTGCCCAGAAAGGTGCTGACGAAAAAGATTCTCAGAATCAGGCCGAAGGGCGGCAGGCGCTCGCGCTCGAGCGGGCGAAGGAGCACAAACCAGCGGTACGCCATAAGCGCACGATCGACGAGGACGAGCGCACCGACGATGAGGAGCGGTCCGGCCGTCACTCTCGAGAAGGCCTGACTGATGGCTTTCGGATCTGCGCTCGCGAAGAAATACGTGACGAGGGCTACAGCGACCGTCAGCCGCAGGAGGGCGGGGTAGCGGGTCGCCCGAGGAGCAGGCGTCCCCGAATTCAACGGACGGGGGGAAGTGTTTCCAGATGCCGCGCCGGGTCTTGCTTGACCTGATAGGCGCGACGCAGGAACTTCACGTACGGCACGACCTGCTTCATCGCGCCCACGTTGACCTGGCACGGACTGAGGCACGTGGGGCACACCTTCTCTTTCATCTCCTCCCGGTGCGCCAGGTTGGCGACCCGGAAGTACAGCGCCTCGGCTGTCTCATCGAGCACATTGCCGAGCTTCTCGGAGTTCTCGCAGTAGAAGAGGTTGCCTTCGGGGTTCAGCAGGAGCCCCTGACGTTGAAACGGACAGGGCATCGTGCGCTGGTAGCCGTTGGCGATCATGTCCGCGTAGTGCAGGTACATGAACGACTGGCCGCTCAGAATCGAGTCTTCCGACACCCGATCGAGAAAGAACTTTCGCATGAAATCTTTCTCGCGCTGCCGGAACTGAATCTGCTCTTCGAGATTCTTGTTGTTCAGCATGTTTTCGGTGAAGCGCAGCATGTTGAACACGATGTCGAGTCCGCGGCTCTTCGACCAGGTCAGGAGGTGTTCTGCGTCCTGGAGGTTCATGGCGAAGATGGTCGCCGCGATGCCGAACTGAAAATTCGAGTGCTTCGCAGCCAGCTCCTGCATGGCATCGATCGTCTGACAGGCTTTGTCGAAGCCGGCTTTGACCTGCCGGACCTGATTGTGGATGTCGCCGATGCCGTCGAGCGAGACGCGGATGCTCAGTAGAAGGTTCTCTTCGGCACAGAACTCCACGATACGCGTGAGCATCGGAATCGCGCGATGCGGCGTCAGGCCGGTCGTGTTGATGCCGATCTTGCGCATCCGGGGAAGACGGCGCTGAAACAACTCCACCATTTCCGGCAGATCGTTCCGCGTGGTCGGCTCGCCGCCCGAGATGTTCAGGTTCTCGACCGCCCCCCAGAACGGGTGGGCCATGACCCCGTCGAGCTGCTCGAGCGTCATGTCCGATCGCCGGTCGCCCATCTTCCAGTTGCCGCACATCTCGCAGCGGGCGTCGCACACGAACGTACAGTTGTAGATGAGAACGGTTGGGCGGATGGCCTTAAAACGGGAGACGACCCACGAGTTCACCAAGTCGCGCGGGACCCCCGCAGCGCTTCTGGCCAGATACTGCAGACGGAAGGTATCGGTCGACACGACTCGCGCACGATGGTAGCACAAGTGCTTATGGGTCCGTAGCATCCACGGATTTCGCGTTTGACGTTTCAGATCCGGTTCCCTACAATCGCCAAGGCCGAATGCGGATTCTGATGATTGCCCCCGAGCCCTTCTTCGAGCCTCGGGGGACGCCATTCAGCGAATACCACCGTATTCGGGCGCTTCTCGATCTCGGGCACACGGTCGACCTCGTCACTTATCCCTTCGGCAAGGACGTGGACATGCCGGGCCTGCGCATCTATCGCGCGGCCAGGCCTCCGTTTGTCTCACACGTGAAAATCGGTCCGTCCGCTGCGAAGCTGTTCCTCGATATGACACTCACGATCGCGGCGCTCAATCGGGCCCGACTGGGGCAGTACGATGCGGTGCACTCGCACGAAGAAGGCGCCGCCATCGGCGTCGTGATTTCCGCGGCGCTCGGCGTCCCGCATCTCTACGATATGCACTCGAGCCTTCCACAGCAGCTCGAGAATTTCTCGTTCAGTCGATCGGCGGTTCTTCGATGGCTGTTCGAGCAGCTCGAGCGCACGGCTATCAGACGATCGCGAGTCACGATCGTCATCTGCCCCCATCTCGAAGAGACCGCCCGCAGAGTGGTGCCCGGAGCGCGCACGGTGCTCATCGAGAACGCGCCGGGATCGGGCGAGGGGCCGGTTCAAGGCAGCGGCCAGCCGGTCCGTGTATCGCTCGGCCTCGCGGCCACCTCGCCGGTGGTGCTCTACACAGGCACGTTCGAGCCGTATCAAGGCCTGGATCTGTTGTATGCGGCGGCAGCAGTGGTGCGCCGCGAGCGGCCTGACGTCTCCTTTGTACTCGCCGGCGGAAAGCCCGAGCAGGTTGCCCGCGCCAAAGCACAGGCCGCGGCTCTCGTCGCCAACGGCATCATGTTCGTCGGCGAGCAGCCTGCTGAGTTGATCCCGGCGTATCTCGATGCCGCGGATGTCCTGGTGTCGCCACGCAGCTCCGGTACGAACACGCCGTTGAAGATCTATCAGTACCTGCGTTCGGGCCGGGTGATCGTCGCCACACGGCTGCTCACGCACACGCAGGTACTTTCGGACGACGTCGCAATCCTGACCGAGCCGAACGCCGAGAGTTTCGCTCGCGGGATCTTGAAAGCGCTCGGCGATCCGGCCGCGGCCGCGATCATCGGACACAAAGCGAAACGTCTCGCCGACACGCGGTACACGTACGAAGCCTATCTGCAGCGCACGCGCGAAGCGTGCGACGCCCTGGTCGCATGATGGCGGGAACGGACCACTACAGTTACAAGGCGTATGCCGACCCGGCCATGGCGGCGAGCTTCGACGCCAAGCGGTTTGGCGGACCGATCGGGCAGCTCCTCCTCCAGGATCAGGAGCGGGTGCTGGCCGAGGCCCTCGGCGATGTCTCCGGCCTCCGCATCCTCGACATGGCAACCGGCACCGGACGGGCAGCGCTGGCCCTCGCCGGACGGGGGGCACGAGTGACCGGCATCGATGCGTCACGCGAGATGCTGGGCGTCGCGCGCACGCGCGCGGCGGGCTCGGCACTGCCGGTCGAGTTCGTCGAAGGCGACGCGCACGCGCTGGCATATCCCGACCGTTCGTTTGACGCCGTTGTGTGTCTGCGTATGTTGATGCACGTGCCCGATTGGCGCACCGCGCTGTCCGAACTGTGCCGAGTCAGCCGACAGCGGCTGGTGTTCGACTACCCGGCGCTCCGCAGCTCGGCGGCGCTTCAATCGATGTGGCGTCGGGTCGCGGCGAATTTCGGATCCGAGGTTGAAGCGTATCGCGTGTTCAGCTCGGCGGAGATCGCCCGCGAGCTCGACCGCCACGGCTTTCGCATCGTCTCGACCCACAAGCAGTTCGTGCTTCCGATCGCCCTTCACAAGGCCATGCGGTCTGCCGCCTTGACGCGCAGCCTCGAAGGTGCGCTCGCGAGCGTGGGTCTGCTGACGATCGCCGGCTCGCCGGTCACGGTTGCGGCGGAGCGGTGCGCGTCCTAGTCACCGGCGTCACCGGCTTTACAGGTGGTCATCTCGCGCGAACGCTCGCCGCGCGCGGGTATCACGTCCGAGGTCTCGTCCGTCAATCAGCGCAGGCCCACCAACTCGAAGCCTCGGGCGTCGTCCCGGCGATTGGATCGCTCGAAGATCGTGCTGCGCTGGCGCGGGCTGTGAGGGATGTCGACATCGTGTATCACATCGCCGCGGTGTACCGGCAGGCAGGTATTCCAGACGCGACCTACCGCGCCGTGAACGCGACTGCGGTCGGGGGTCTCGTCGAGGCCGCCGCAGAGTCCGGCGTCCGCCGCGTCGTGCACTGCAGCACGGTGGGCGTACACGGAGACATCGAACATCCGCCCGCCAACGAGGATGCGCCGCTGCGGCCCGGCGATATCTATCAGGAGACGAAGGTCGAAGGCGAGCGCATCGCCCGCGACGCCGCCGCCCGCACGGGCATGGCGGTGACCATTGCGCGTCCTTCAGGCATCTACGGTCCCGGCGATCGGCGTCTGCTCAAGCTGTTTCGCGGCATCGCGCGGCGCCGTTTTGTGGTGCTCGGGTCGGGAAACATCTTTTATCATCTGACGTACATTGATGACCTGGTCGAGGGCTTTCGCCTGTGCGGCGAAGTGCCTGCGGCCGCCAATCGGACCTACATCCTTGCGGGAGGCGAGGTTACGACGCTCAACGAGTTGATAGCATTGATTGCCGCCGGGGCGGGGGTGGCACCGCCCTCACTGAAGCTCCCTGTCTGGCCGTTCTGGATGGCGGGAGCCGCATGCGAGGCGATCTGCGTGCCGCTGGGGATAGAGCCGCCGATCTACCGGAGAAGGGTGGATTTTTTTACGAAGAGCCGGGCCTTCGACATCAGCCGCGCGCGCACCGAAGTTGGCTACGCTCCCGAGGTCGGGCTCCGCGACGGCATCCGCAGGACATTGGCGTGGTACAAGGAGCGCGGGTGGCTGTAACGCAGATCCCGCGCGTGCAGGACGAGCTCTCGAGACCCGGCGCCTCTGCCCGCGACAAATACTCAGCGCTCATTGTCGGCAGGCCCGGACTGGGACCACTCGTCAAACACGAGCTCGTCGTCATGGTGTCGCAGCACGTGCCGGGCGCGCTCGGGCTGGCGTTGCGAAAGAGTCCTGTATCCGCTCCTGCTCGGCTCGTGCGGACGCAATGTCGTCTTCGGGCAGAACGTCGTGCTGCGTCATCCCCACAAGATCAGAATCGGCGACAACGTCGTCATCGACGACAACTGCCTGATCGACGCCAAGGGAGAGTCGAATACGGGCATCCTTGTCGGGACCGGTGTGTTCGTGGGCCGCAACACCATTCTCTCGTGCAAGAACGGCGACATCGAGCTTGCCGACGGCGCGAACATCGGCTTCAACTGCGAGATTTTTTCCGCGAGCCGCGTGCGGGTAGGCCGAAATGTGCTCATCGCCGCCTACAGTTATCTTATCGGCGGCGATCACGACTTCAGCGATGCGTCACGCCCCGTACTTGATCAGGCGCGCACGTCCACCGGCATCACCGTAGGCGATGGCGCCTGGCTCGGAGCGGGCGTGAAGGTGCTCGATGGCGTGACGATCGGCGCCCAAGCGGTGATTGGCGCGGGCGCCGTCGTGCGCGACTCGGTGCCCGAGCGCGCCACCGCCGTCGGCGTGCCGGCGCGGATATTGAGCCAACGGTAATGCCAGTCCTTCACCACTTTGGCGGGACGGCATGAACAAGATCAGAGTCCTGCAGGTCTGCGATCATCTCGGATGGGAAGGGTCGCGCATGCACGGCGTCAAGCGCCTGTTTGCATGGATGATTCCCCGGTTCGATCCCGCGCGATTCGACGTCTCGCTCGTCTCGCTTCGAAAAAAGGACCTGTCCGAGGAGACCCTCGACGCGCTCGGCATCGACATCACGTACCTGCAGAAGGGGAAGTTCGATCCCTCGACGTTGCCCGCGCTCCTGAAGATCATCGATCGGAAACAGATCGAGCTGCTCCATCTGCACGGGTACGGCGCCACGACCTTCGGCCGCATGGCCGCGGCGATGCGCGGCATCCCCGCGATTCTGCACGAGCACGCGAACCTTACCGACACGCCCTGGTTTCAGAAGGTCGCCGATCGCGCGCTCGAGCGCTATACCGACATTGCCATCGCCGTCTCGAAGAGCACGGCCGATTTCGTCGTCCATGCGCGAATGGTTCAACCGGAAAAGGTCAAAGTGGTCTATCTCGGCGCGCCACACGACGAGTTCAGCCGTGCGCGATCGAGTGAAGAGATCGCCGTCGCCCGGCATCAGCTTGGCATCGGCGCCGACGACTTCGCGATCGGCACGATTACCCGGCTCCACGACTCGAAAGGCAACTCATACCTCGTGGACGCCGCGCGCCTGGTCGTAGACCGGAAGCCAAACGCCCGGTTCTTTCTCGTGGGCGAGGGCCCACTGCGTGAGTCGCTCGAAGCACAGGCCAGCCGGCTGGGGCTCGGCGATCGCTTCGTCTTCGTGGGATTCGCCAAAGATGTGGCGGCCGTTCTGAGCGCATTCGATCTGAGTGTTTTTCCCTCGCTCTGGGAGGGCACGCCGCTCACGGCCTTCGAAGCGCTCGCCTCGGGCAAACCCATCGTCGCCACCGACGCCGACGGACTGCTCGACATCCTGACCGACGGCCTCGACGCCCGCATCGTGCCCAAACGCAATGCCAGTGCGCTCGCGGACGCCATCGCCGATTTGATCAGCCGGCCGGCAGAGCGCGCCCGCCTCGCCGATGCCGCGCGCCAGACGGCCCGGCGCTACGACATCGCCGCGTTCGTGCGGAAGATGGAGCAACTGTACGTCCTGCTGTGCGAGGGCTCGGCCACCCGAAAGGCCGGCCGGCGGCGCGAGCCGTTGCGTGCGGATCTCTCGTTTCTGGCATGAGTAAACGTGTGGCCGTCGTCACGTCGACACCGTTGTTCGTAGAGGGCGGCCATCTGGTGATGGCACGTGCTCTGGTGCAGGCGCTTCGAGACGAAGGACATCAGGCCGAGCTCGTTTTGACGCCGCAGAATCGATTCGGACGGCAGGGCGCGGCCTACCTGGCGACCTGGCTCACCGACGTGGGTATCGGTATCGACGGGCGTGCCATAGACCAGGTGATCTCGACGCGGTTTCCCGGCTACGCCGTTCGCCATCACAATCATGTGTGCTGGCTCAATCACACGATGCGCGAGTACTACGATCAGTGGGACTCGTTCAGCGCGTCATTGAAGTGGAAGGGACGGGTCAAAGAAACGGCGCGCCGCGGCCTCATTCACGTCGCGGACCGCTGGTTGCTGAAAAAGCATGTTCGCCGCGTACTGGCAATCTCGAGCACCGTGAAGGCGCGGCTCCATCGCTGGGGCCGCATTCCCTCCGACGTGCTCTATCCGCCGCCACCGCAGCGCGCGTATCGATGCGACGGCTATGGCGATTACATCTTCGCGGTGTCGCGGCTCGCACCGCTGAAGCGGATGTCTCTGCTGATTGAGGCGCTCGCAAACCCCGAAGCCGCCGGCATCAAGTGCATCATCGCCGGCGAAGGGGAGGAGCATCGGGCACTCGAGCAGGCGATTGTGACCAGGAACCTGTCGTACGCGCGTCAAGCTGATCGGGCGTATTGACGATCAGCAGTTACTGGAACACCTCGCCAACTGCCGCGCGGTCTGTTTTCCGCCCCTCGACGAGGATTACGGGTTTGTGACCGTCGAAGCTTTTGCCTCGCGCAAGGCCGTCATCACCTGCACCGACAGCGGGGGACCGGCGGAACTGGTGACCAACGACGTCAACGGAAAGTTGTGCTCCCCGCGGCCCGAGACGCTGGCGGTGGCGTTGCGGGAAGTGATGGACGACACCGCGGCTGCTGAAAGAATGGGGCAGGCGGCTCTCGACAGAGTCTCCGGCATGACATGGTCGAACGCGGTGCATCGGTTGCTGACGTGACGAGAAAGCCCGGCATCCTCGTTTCGGCGCTCTTTGGCGCCCTGCTGCTGGCGTTTGCCGTTTCGGTCGACTTTCCGAAAGCAAATGGCGGCGGGTTCAAGGGCGACGAGTCGACCTACTACCTGCTCGGGCACAGCCTTGCGCGTGACTTCGACTTCGGCTACGAGCGGCAGGACCTCGTGCGCGTCTGGGAGGAATTCACACCGGGACCACAGGGCATCTTCCTGAAAAAGGGCAAGGACATCGAAATTCGGGGCTCTGGCTCGTTCCCGTTCTTCCGCTGGGTGAAACACGACGATCCGGAAGGGGCCACGCGCCTCTACTTCTCCAAATCGTACATTTACCCGCTCGTCGCTGCGCCCTTCGTGTACGCGTTCGGCACGAACGGTTTTCTGATCCTTCATGCACTGCTGCTCACGTTCGACCTCCTCCTCATCTATCTGTTCATCCTGGCCGCCACGAAGTCGAACTGGGTGGCAGTCCCGCTGGCGGTGGCGTTTCTGTGCGTGTCGGTCGTTCCGGTGTACTTCGTGTGGCTCGTTCCCGAGCTGTTGAATTTTTCCCTCGTGCTGTACGCGGTGTTCTTCTGGGCATACAAGGAGGTCGCCCGCGAGGAGAAGAACCTTCTCATGGGTCCGGCATCCGACTACATTGCAGCCGTCTTCATCGCGCTCGCGACGTTCTCGAAGCCATCCCATCTCGTCGTCATCGGCCCGATGGTGCTGCTGGCGTTGAGTCGCCGTCAATGGAAACATGCGGCCGCGACCATCGCGATTTGCGGTGCGCTGACGGCGGCCCTGTTCGCGATGAATGCCGCGATCACGGGCGAGTTCAACTATCAAGGCGGCGATCGAAAGACGTTCTACAACTTCACCGGCTTTCCGTTCGCCAACACGTGGGAGACCTTCGACAACAGCGGCCCATCGCGCGTCCGGGAAGACTTGATGGTGGGCGATGTGCTGGTCAACACCCACTCGGGCACGGTCCTACTCCACAACCTCTGGTATTTCCTTCTGGGGCGGAATGCGGGCCTGCTTCCGTACTTCTTCCCGGGTATTCTCGCCCTGGTGCTGTTCCTGCTGTCCAGGGAGAAGTATCTGTGGCAATGGCTCACACTCGCCACGATTGCGGGTGTCGTGCTGATGCACGTGTTCGTGTGGCCGTTCACCTGGAATGGCGGAGGAGGACCGGTTGGCAGTCGTTACTTCCTCGCGTTCTACCCGTTGTTTCTGCTGCTCATTCCGGCGACCGCTGGCACAGGCGCGGCGATTGCGGCATTCCTTGGCGGCGCGGTATTCACAGCTCAAATCCTCCTGAATCCCTTCACCGTGTCGCTGCGCCCAGGCGAGCACACCAAATCGGGCGCGCTTCGGCTGCTACCGATTGAGTTGACGCTCCTGCACGATTTGCCGGTGGCGCAGGATAGCGACCGCATGAGAAAGACAGTCGGACCACCGCAGCCAGGCCCGCAGGCGTTTGCCTACTTTCCCGACGACAACGCGTTCAATCCGGAACAGACCCCGCCGGGATCGAATGACTGGTGGTTCTGGGTCAAGGGCCATTCGAAGGCCGAAGTCGTGTTGCGTGGGCCGGTCGCGAGCCTCGGCGGCAACAGATGGCTCACGAAAGCCATTGCGCGATTGAACGTCGAGGTCCGCAACGGCAGCATCGCGAATCGCGTGACGGTGGCGACCGGAAGCGAGACGCAGACCCTGGAGATGACGCCGGGAGAGCTCAGAAAGATCTCCCTCGACGTCCCGGCGGGCGTGCCGTTCCGCCGCGAGGTGCAGCCCACGAGCTATCTCTACACGCTCTCGATCGAGACGACCGCGGGCTTCGTGCCGTTCCTCGACAACCCGTGTCCGCAGCGCGACAACTGTCCGCCGGGAGACGCCCGCTTTCTTGGCGCGATGATCCACCTGATCCCGGAGTACACTGACGCAGACATCACGACCGGATGGGTGCCGCCCGGCGGCCACGTTGATCCGTGACCGAGCGAAGCGGCCCGCCTTCGCTCGGCTTCGGCGTGGTCTCGCCAGAGTTCGCTTGAATGCTGCGAACGTCGGCGGACGCGGGGGCGCAGGAGCCCCCGGATGAAGAAAGGACGGCAGCGGTGGGGTACTCGACGCACCTTGAAGCCAAGGTTGCGAGAAAAGTCACGAAAGCGATCCACGACTTCAATCTGATCGAAGACGGCGACCGCGTGATGGTCGGCCTCTCGGGCGGAAAGGACAGCTGGGCGCTGATACAGATTCTCGATGTGCTGCGCAAGCGCGCGCCGATTCGGTTTTCGATCATCGGAGTCAACATCGATTCCGGGTATGAGGACTTCCAGCACGGCACCATCAAGAGCACGTGCGACGCGCACGGCTGGGAGTGCCACGTCGAACACACCTCCATCGGCGACGTAATGGACGACCTGCTCGGCGCCAACACGACGCCGTGCTCACTTTGCGCGCGTTTGCGGCGCGGCGCGCTGTACCGGCTGGCCGACAAAGTCGGGGCCACCAAGATCGCGCTCGGGCATCATGCCGACGACTTCATCGAAACACTCCTGCTGAATCTGTTCTTCGAAGGCAGCCTGAAAGCCATGCCGGCACGCCTCGTGTCGGACGACCGCGCGCACGTGGTGATTCGACCACTGGTGTACATCGGCGAGGGCGACTGCCGCGACTACACGACGTCGATGAAGCTGCCCGTCATCAGCTGCTGCTGTCCAGCGTGTGGCGACTTGAGTCTGCAGCGCCAACGCATCAAGCAGCTCCTGATGGATCTCGAGCGCGACAATGTCGGCGTCAAGAACTCGATGCTCAAAGCGCTGTCGAACGTGTCGCCGCGGCACCTGCTCGACACACGGTTGAACCCGGCGGCGGAAATTCTCGAGGAGCAGGACTCCCCCAGACTGCTCCAGATTCGGATCGGCACGTAAACGACCCTATGCGCGCCGTCGTCCAACGCGTCACGTCTGCGCGCGTGCGCGTCGGCGACCGCCTCGTCGGGGAGATTGGGCGCGGACTGCTCGTCTTCGCGGGCGTCGAGAAGGGCGACGGTCCGGACGACATCGCGTATATCGCCGGCAAAGTGAACGACCTTCGCATCTTCGAGGACGCAGCCGGCAAGATGAACCTCTCCATCGGGGAAGCGGGGGGTGCGGTGCTGGCGGTCTCGCAGTTCACGCTGTGCGGCGACTGCCGTAAAGGACGGCGGCCGTCGTTCGACGGGGCAGAAGCGCCGCTCGCCGCCAGGCCGCTGTACGAAGCGCTCGTGGACGAGCTTCGGGCGAAGAATCTGACAGTCGAAACAGGTGAGTTCCAGGCGCAGATGGAAGTAGAACTCGTGAACGACGGACCGGTGACCATTCTTCTCGACAGTCGCCGGCGCTGGTGAACCGGGGGGACCAATGATCAATTCAGTCAAATTCTGTGTGTTGTTCGCGTTCTGCCTGAGTGCGGCTGCCGATGTGTGGGCGCAGCAGCGTCCGCTACTGACCGAAGATCCCGAAACCATCGGCGCCGACCGAATCCTCGTCGAGGGGGGCGTCACGTTCGACAAGGATCAAACGAATACGGCGAATGGGCTCAACGGGGATATCACCCGGCTGGCCACCTTCGGCACCAGCATCGGGCTCAGCCCGACAGCCGAGATCCAGGTGGACGGAGGACTCGTGCAGCAGCTCGACGTCAATCGGCGGATTCCCACGGCGCCGCTGGCGAGGAACACGTCGCTCGTTGCCGGTGACAGGGCCTCCAGCTTCGAAGACTTTGTCATCGCGACGAAGATCCGCTTCGCCTCCGAAACAGAATCGAGGCCCGCTCTGGGCGTGCGTTTCGGGACGAAGCTGCCCACCTCGCCCGTCAACGACGGCATCGGCCTCGGCACAACGGATTTTTTCGCGACCTTCCTGGTGGCCAAGACCGTTCAATCGGTGAGGACCGTGGGAAATGCCGGCCTGTTCATGCTCGGCAACCCTGAGGGTCAGGATTCGGTAACCGCCCTCGGTTTCGGGGTTTCCGTCGCCCGGGCGCTGACCAACGAATTCGAGGTCGTCGGCGAGGTGGTCGGCCGGCTCACGCCCTTCGAGAAGATCGTCCCGGCCGGCCTGGAGAGCCGCGGCCTGTTCAAGCTGGCCGGACGCTACACCTATGCCATGCTGCGTCTGGACTTCGGCATGCTTGCCGGCTTTACGGATCGCGACCCGAGCTTTGGCATATCAGGCGGCGCGACGTACGTAATCACCCGACGATAGGGGGACGGGAATCCCGTCCCCTTTTCACCTGCGCCGGTAGCCGGGGCCGCGCACGAACCGGCCTGGCGTCGCACCGGTGTGCTCGCCGTCTTTCAGCACCTGAACGCCGTTGACGAATACATGCGTCATGCCTGTGCTGTATCGATGCGGTGAATCGAACGTCGCGTGGTCCTGAATCGTGTTGGGATCGAAGACGACCACGTCCGCGTAATGACCTTGTTTCAGCGCACCGCGCCTGTCGAGCTTCAGATTGGCAGCCGGCAACGACGTGAGCCGCCGGATCGCCTCTTCGATCGACATCACCTTCTCATCACGGACGTAACGCCCCAGCAACCGCGCGACATTTCCGTAGGCACGCGGATGCGGATTCGATTTCAGGAAGACGCCTTCTGGAGCCAGCGATTCCGCATCGGAGTCGAAGCTCACCCAGGGGAGCTTCAACTGCTTCCGAATGTTGTCTTCCGACATGAGGAAATACACGGTACCCACACGGCTGTCGTCCTCGATGACGAGATCCATCGCGGTCTCTTCCGGTGTCTTGCCCCGCATTTTCGCCACCGCCGCCAGCGTCTTCCCGGTGAGCGGCTTCAACTTGTCCTGTTTGAACGCCACGAGCAACACGCGCTCGGGCGAGCCGGCCGCCAGATAGAGACTCTCCCATGCGTTGGTCGGCGTGGTCATCTCGCGTCTGACTCGCTCGCGGATGGCCGGATCCTTGAGTCGACGAATCCATTCGCGCAGTCCGCCTTCCTGCACCCACGGCGGCATCGCGGCATCGAGTCCAGTCGCGCCGGCAGGGTAGTTGTACATGTCTGCGGTAATCGCCAGTCCCTGTGCGCGCGCCGTTTCGATGCGGGCAATGACCTGATCCATCTTCGGCCAGTTCTGTTCGCCTGCGGCTTTCAAGTGATAAATCTCGGCCGGCACCTTCGCATCACGTGCGATTCGAATCAGCTCGTCGACGGCTTCGAGCAATGCGTTGCCTTCGCTGCGGATGTGCGAGATGTACATCCCGCCGTGTCTGCCGGCCTCCTCCGCGAGCGCAATCAGTTCGTCCGTCTTCGCGTAGAACGCAGGCGCATAGATCAGAGAAGACCCGACGCCGACCGCGCCTTCCTCCATCGCCGCACGGACGAGTGCGCGCATGCGGTCGAGCTCGTCTGGGTTCGGCGCCCGATCGGCATACCCGAGCTCGTGGATGCGGACCGTCGTCGCGCCGACAAACGACGCCACGTTCGTTGAAATGCCCTTCTTTTCAAGGAACGTCAGGTACTCCCCGAGCGTCGTCCAGGAGATGTCGTACTTGATGTCGCCCTGAAGCTCGGTGTTCAGTTTCTTCATCGACGGACTCAGCGGCCCCATGGACTCGCCCTCGCCCATCACCTCGAGAGTCACGCCCTGCCTGATGTCGCTCTGTGACCGGCCATCGTGTATCAAGGACTCGTTGGCCCAACTCAACATGTTGATGAAGCCAGGTGCCACCGCAAGACCGCGGGCATCGATCGCGAGTGCAGCGTTGGCACGGCTCAAATCGCCGATGTCCGCGATTTGATCGCCGCGAATGCCAACATCAACCCGTGCAGCCGGTCCGCCGGAGCCGTCATATACCGCTCCACCACGAATGACGACGTCGTAACGCGGAGGCGGGGCGCACGCAGCCAAGGAGCACAAGAGAACGAACACCCTTTTCATAGAACCTCGTAGAAGACCCTCAGCGCTTCGATTTCGCGGCGCTTCCGTTCCTCGGACCAGCCAATTGCCGCCTGCATGCGGCCGGCGATATCGGTCGCAACGTCGTCCCCTGGATGACCGGCCGCACCAAGACCCGTTCGTCGGACGACGACGTCGACGAGTGTTTGCGCCATTTCATCCCGAATCGCGTGCAGGACGGGATCGGATGCGTCTCGATCGTCCAGACCCGCTTCGGGCAGCACCGTCTCGGCCGTGCGGCATTGGACGGGGGAGCGACCGAGTTTCTGGAACACCAGATTGACAGCGCGCTCGGCGACCGCTCGTGCCGTGGTGTACTTGACGCCGACAATCGAGATCAGTCCGGCCATTCCACCGTCGCTGTCGTGATCGATGATGCGCGAGTGGCCTGCCAGCGTCAGCCGTTCGCCGCTCTCCGCCGCCGGCACAACACCGCGATGCACCAGTGTGATCTCGTCCGGCTTCAGGGCGAAGGCCGGAAAAGTATCGTTGATCTCGCGCACGAATGCGTCCACTTCGCCACGCGTGGCGGCCTGATCGTCGGGCTGTCGCTGGTCGGCAGACTCGCTCGTGCCGACGAGCGTCCGCCCTTGCCACGGCAGCATCACGAGCGCACGGCCGAAGCGCGTCGGCGCGACCAGCGCGGCCTTGCGCGCCGGACGAGACGTGACGACGTTCATCGCCTTCAGCAAGGGCCATCGCGTCCGAACGCCCAACTGGTTGAGCAGCGTCGCGCTCCATGGGCCTGAGGCATTCACGACGACGCGAGCCCGGATCTCGAATGCCGATCCGGTCAACCCGTCGCGCGCGCTCGTGCCGGTAACCCTCCCGTCGTTCAGTCGCAGCGAGCAAGCCTCGGTGTAATTCGCCAGCGCGGCGCCGTATTTGGCAGCCGCCTTCGCAAAAGACAGCGTGAGACGATCGCCGCTGGTCGTCTCGTAATCGTGCCAGACCGCGGCCGAGGCGACAGTGCGAATCGCCCCTTCGAACAGCTCGCGGCATTGCGCCCCCGCGACGACCCGACCCGGTGGCAGGTGGCGTGTCACGTCGACGCCGTCATTGCGGTCGACGCCTACGAGCGCGTCGAGCGCGAGCGCCGTTTTCATCGCAATCGGGTTGCGGGTGAGGGACGAGCCCGTCGGCATGGCGAACGCCAGCGGCGCGACAAAGCGTGGTGCGATCCGTGCGAACGCGCGCCGCTCTCGAATCGATTCGCGCATGCGCCGGAGGTCGGCCGACTGCAGGTAGCGCAACCCGCCGTGAATCGTCTTCAGGTGGTTGAACGATGTAGCGGCGCCGAAATCGCCGCGTTCGACCAGCGCGACCGAAAGACCACGCTGCGCCGCATCGCAGGCAATCGTCAAACCATAGATGCCGCCGCCGACCACCACCACATCGAATTCACGTTCGGCGAGGCGCGCGAGATCTCGAATCAAGCGGGAACTATCTTATAGTAGGCGTCCGTGCCCACACGTTCGGATCAGCCCGCTTCTCAGCGCGCCGTGCGCGCGTACTGGGACACGCACATTCACGATCTCGAGATTACGAGCCATCCACCGGGCTCGCCCGGTTTCTTCGCCGACCTGGAGCAATATCATTTCGAGAAGCTGCATCATCTGCCTCGACTGGTGCCCTTCGACCGGTATCAGGGCCGGCGCGTGCTGGAGGTTGGATGCGGAGCCGGGACCGATCTGATTCGCTTCGCGCGAAACGGGGCGAAGGCCACCGGAGTTGACCTTGCGAGCTCGTCCATCAAGCTGGCCGTCCAGAACGTCGCCATCGAGAAACTGACGGCCGATCTCGCCGTGGCCGACGGCGAAGCGCTCCCGTTTCGCGATCGATCATTCGATCTCGTGTACGCTCACGGTGTCGTGCAATACACCACCGATGACCGCGCTCTCGTGCGCGAGTGCCGTCGCGTCCTGAAGCCAGGAGGTCTGGCGGTGTTTCAGGTGTACAACCGCATTTCGTGGCTGAACGCGTTGTCGCAGGTCACCAAGGTCGAGCTCGAGCACGTCGATGCGCCACAATTGAAGAAATACTCCATTGGCGAGTTCCGCGACCTTCTGAAGGATTTTTCGCGTGTTCGCATCGTGCCCGAGCGCTTTCCCGTCAAGACGCGCCTGCACGGCGGCCTCAAGGGGATGCTCTACAACACCTTCTTCGTCGGGCTGTTCAACGCGATGCCGCGCTCATTGACCAGGCGTTACGGCTGGCATCTGCTGGCATTCTGCGAGGTGTAGCCAATGGCGAGCGGCATTCGCGTCGTCAAAGGGCACGCCTACGGCAACGACTTTCTGCTCGTGCCGGAGTCCGAGGTGCGCGGCCTGGATGGACCCACGCTGGCCCGGGCGATGTGCCACAGGC
Organism: Vicinamibacterales bacterium; assembly: GCA_963782595.1. GTDB lineage: Bacteria > Acidobacteriota > Vicinamibacteria > Vicinamibacterales > JAMQPK01 > JAMQPK01. The sequence continues at coordinate 1,560,176 of CAWAKJ010000002.1, forward strand.
ACACCGGCATCGGCGCCGATGGGCTGATGATCTACGCCATGGGCCCATCCTCTTTCAGCATGCGGCTGTTCAACGCCGACGGCAGCAACTCCGAGGTCTCGGGTAATGGCATTCGCTGCCTGGCCGCATTGGCTGTCCGGGAATCTCCGGGCACAACTGAGGTCACGATTGACACGGCTGCCGGGTCGAAGGTGCTGGAGTTGCGCAGCCGCGACAGCGATGCACTGACGTTCCGCGCATCGATGGGCGTGCCCCAGCACATCAGACAGGTCGAACTGGAAGCCGCAGGCGAGAGGGTACGGGCGGTGGTGCTGTCGGTCGGGAACCCGCAGTGCGTGCTTCTCGACGATCCACTTCTCGAATCGCGCCTGAACGCGCTTGGCCCCGCGCTCGAACATCATTCTCACTTTCCGGATCGCACCAACGTGTCGTTCGCGAAGGTAGAGACGCCACACCGCGTGCGCATCCTCATCTGGGAGCGCGGCGTCGGCCCAACCCAGGCCTCCGGCACGGGTGCCTGCGGCGCGGCCGTGGCCGCGGCGTCCTATGGAGGCGCCGCGCGGGACGTCGAAGTCATCTCGCCCGGGGGCAGCCAACGGGTCGAATGGCTCGAAGATGGGAGAATCTACCTGACCGGATGGGCAAAACTCGTGTTTGAAGGAACCTGGCTGGAGTCTTAAACGGGTCGGCGCGCCGGTTTGCCCCGCGGTTTCATGACCGTGTCGATTTCTGCGATCGCTGATTGGAGACGGCTGGCAGATTCCGCCAACCGTTTCTGACTTTCCAGATAATTACCTTCCTGAATGTCCGTGCCCGCTTTTTGCAAAGACGACTCGGCCTCGGCGATCGCCGCGCGGGCAGCGGTGAGCGCGCGCCGCGGCAGCCGTGCCGCCTCGGCGGCGCCAAGCCGCCGCCGGCCCTGATCGAGGAGCGCCGTCACTTCTCCGAGCCGGCGTTCGACGGCGCTGCGCAACGCGGCCTGCTGTGCGGCCGCCTCTTTCGCGGCGGTCTGGGCACGATCGCGGCTCTCGAGCGCGTGATTCAGAGCCAGGCGATAGTCGCGCTGCGCCACCGCCTCGTGTGCGCTGGCGAGCGCCTTGACGGCCGCGGCGTATTGCTCGGTCGCGTAGCGATCCGCTCCGGCGGCTCGCGCGGCATCGATGGCGCCCTGCGCCTGATCCATTTCCCGGCTCGGCGGGGTGGCGCAGGCCATGCTGAAGAAACACGAGTAGACAAGTACAACGCACAAGCGGGACGAGTGACGACGCGACATCAGCCTGAGTATAGCTTGCCAATGAAAGCCCTGTCGGTAAACGATCGGCCGCGCGAGAAGCTGCTTCGCCTTGGCGCGGCTGGCCTCGGCGACAACGAGCTGGTGGCGATCGTCGTTGGCAGCGGCTCGCGGCGCGGAAACGCCCTGGTGCTCGCCAATGAAATCCTCGAGATGACTGGCGGACTGCATGGGATGCCACGCGCGACCGTGGACGACCTGTGCCACGTCGAGGGGATGGGGATGGCGAAGGCGGCTCAGGTGCTGGCCGCCGTCGAGCTAGGGCGCCGCACGCTCCTGCGGTGCCCGCCGGCACGGTTGCAGTTCGTCACCCCGCGCGATGCGGCGACATATCTCTTGCCGCAATTCGGATCGAAGCCAGTGGAGCAGTTCGGCCTGATGATGCTCGATACCAAACATCGGCTCATCCGCACGTCGGTAGTGTCGGTCGGGACACTCGACTCGAGTCCCGCGCACCCGCGAGAGATCTTCCGCGAAGCTGCCTCGGCGTGTGCCGCTGCGATCGTGCTGTTTCACAACCATCCGTCCGGCGATCCGATGCCCAGCCGGGATGATGTTGATTTGACAAGGCGGTTGGCGCAGGCGGGCGAAATCATGGGGATCGACGTCATCGATCACGTCATCCTGGCCGACACGCGCTATTTCAGCTTCCGCGAAGCGGGTAGACTATAGGGCTTGATCCCTGTCATGGCAGATGGCAGATGGCGGAGAGTACGTAGGGCGGGTCCTGCTGGACCCGCCGAAGCGTGAGGAAATACCAACGAATGTCCCGCATTCTGTACTTCGATTGCTTCAACGGAGCATCCGGCGACATGGTGCTCGGTGCCCTGCTCGACGCGGGGCTGCCGCTCGACGAGCTGCGTCGAGCGTTGGGGAGTCTCGCCATCGGCGAAGCGTCGGTTTCCAGCAAACGCGTGCTGCGGGCGGGTGTCTCGGCGACGAAGTTCCTCGTTCATGAGAACGGCGATGCCCAGACGCATCATCATCACGACCATCAGCATGACCACCATCATGACGACCATGCCGATGGGCACGCCCACGGACACTCGCATGCGCACGAACCTTCACACGCGCCGGCAGCCGTCGAGCATCGTCACCATCATTCGCATCGCACCCTGGCCGAGATCAACACGCTGATCGAACGATCGGCGCTCTCGACCGAGGCTCGGCGTCGTGCGCAAGCGCTCTTTCGCCGGCTGGGCGAGGCCGAAGCGGCCATCCATCAGGTGCCGATTGAACAAATCCACCTCCACGAAGTCGGAGCCCTCGACTCGATTATCGATATCGTCGGCGCCGTGTTCGCCTTGGAGTGGTTTCGCGCCGATCGCATCCTCAGCTCGCCGCTGAACGTCGGCGGCGGCATGGTCAACTCTGCCCATGGCCACTTTCCGGTTCCGGCGCCCGCAACTGTCAAGTTGCTGGCAGGGACGCCGGTGTACTCGTCCGGTATTCAGAGCGAGCTCGTGACGCCGACCGGCGCCTTGCTCGTGACCAGCTACGCGGCGTCATACGGCCCTGTTCCAGCCATGACTCTCACGGGCGTCGGCTATGGCGCAGGTGATCGCGACCTGCCGAACACTCCGAACGTGCTGCGCGTGCTCGTCGGCGAGAGCACCGACCAGCCGCAGACCGAGCACATCGTGGAACTCGAATGCGAGATTGACGACATGAACCCGCAGATTTTCGGGCTGGTGATGGAGCGGCTCTACGTCGCCGGGGCCCTCGAGGTGTACTTCACTCCAGTGCAGATGAAGAAGAACAGGCCCGGCACGCTGCTCACGATTCTTGCGCGGCCCGATCAGCGCCAGGAGATGACGGCGATCGTCTTCCGCGAGACGACGACGATAGGCGTGCGGTATCACGAGATGACGCGCGAACGGCTCGACCGCGAGATCGTGGCGGTTAACACGCCCCTGGGCACCGTGAAATTCAAGGTGGCCCGTCTGGGCGGCGCAATCGTCAACTTCTCGCCGGAGTTCGACGATTGTCTGCGCATCGCCGCCGAACGCGGCGTGCCTGTGAAGGATGTGCAGGCCGCGGCGACCAAGGCATATCTGGATAGTCCCAGGGATTAGGGATTGGGGATTAGGACTTGTCACGTTTCTATCTGACCACGGCCATCGACTACGTCAACAGCGCTCCGCACCTGGGAACCGCGTACGAGAAGGTGTGCGGCGACGTCATCGCCCGCTACAAGCGGCTGGGCGGCGCCGAGACGTTCTTCCTCATGGGGAACGACGAACACTCCCAGAATGTCTACAAGAGCGCGACCGAGCAGGGTCTCGATCCGCTCGCCTATTGCGATCGCATGGAGGAGATGTTCCAGCGGACGTGGCGCGCACTGGATCTTTCGTACGACTACTTCATCAGAACGACGGAGCCGCGCCACAAAGCCGGCGTGACAGAGCTGGTCCAGCGCATCTACGACGCCGGCGACATCTACGAAGGCGTGTACGAAGGGTGGTATTGCGTCGGCTGCGAAGCGTTCAAGCCCGAGAAAGAACTCGTGGGCGGACGATGTCCGCTGCACCCGCAGACCGAACCGCAGTGGATCAAGGAGAAGAACTACTTCTTCCGGCTATCGAAGTACCAGCAGCCGCTGCTGGATCTCTTCAGGACAAAGCCCGGCTTCTTCGAGCCGGAAGCGCGCCGGAACGAACAGCTTCGACTGCTCGAAAGCGGGCTGGATGACATCTCGATCAGCCGGGCAGGGCAGTCCTGGGGCATACCGCTGCCTTGGGATCGCAACAGCGTCGTTTATGTCTGGTTCGACGCGCTCATTAACTACGCAGCGGCAGTGGGGCTTGGGAGCGAGCCCGAACGGTTCGACCAATGGTGGCCGGCCGATCTGCACTTGATCGGCAAGGACATCACGCGGTTCCATACGGTGATCTGGCCGGCGATGCTGATGAGCGCAAAGCTTCCTGTTCCGAAGAAGGTATTTGCGCACGGATTCATGACGCTCGCCGGACAGCGCATGAGCAAATCCGCCGGCACAATCGTGGATCCGCTGCTGGCCGCCGGGCGTCATGGCGTCGATCCGCTTCGGCTGTATCTCGTGAAGGAAATTGTGTTCGGCGAGGATGGCGACTTCGCGTGGGAGCGATTCGACGAACGGTACAACGCCGATCTCGCGAACAACCTGGGCAACCTCGTGAGTCGCGTCACGGCGATGGCGCATCAGTATCGGCAGGGCCGGTTGCTTCCAACCGGCGAGACGTCGCCGCGGCTCAGAGACATTCCGAGTGAAGTGGCCAGGGCCTATCGGCACGCGATGGACGAGCTCGAGATTACCCAGGCCGCAGCACACGTGTTTCGCCTGATTGATGCGACGAACCTGCACATTGCTGATGCCGCGCCCTGGGCGCTCGCGAAAGACCCCTCGCAAGCCGATCGCTTGAGCCAGGTTCTCTTCGATGCCGCCGAGGCCATTCGGCTCGCCGCCGTTCTGTTGTCGCCGATCATGCCGGCGTCGTCGCGCGAGATCCTGCGGCGTGTCGGCGCCTCGTCCGATTCGCTGAACCTCGATCGAGACGGGCGATGGCGGTCCGACGGTGAGCGTCTGCTTGTCCAGGATGCGCCGCTGTGGCCCCGTTTCGACCGAAAGACCGCGAAGGAGAAAATTGTGTCCGAATCTACGCCCGCGAACCCGGAACCGACAACCCAGAACCAGAACCCCAGCACCCAGAACGTAGAACCCGGAACCGTTCCAAAGGCTCCAACAGATGGACGCATTTCGATCGACCAGTTCATGAACGTCGAGCTCCGGACCGCGAAGGTGATTGCCGCCGAAGCCGTCCCGAAATCGAAGAAGCTCCTCAAGCTCCAGGTCGATCTCGGCACCGAACAGCGCACGATTCTTGCGGGCATCGCTGAGGCCTACCAACCGGAGTCGCTCGTGGGCCGGACGATTGTGGTCGTCGCAAACTTGAAGCCCGCGAAGTTGATGGGCATCGAGTCGAACGGAATGGTATTGGCCGCAAGTCCGGACGGCGGACAGCCGGTGCTAGTGACGGTCGAGGCTGAGCCGGGATGGCGGGTGCGATGATAGTCGAAAGGCGCAAGTCGAAAGTCGGCAGGCGCAAGGCGGTTAGCCAGACTTCAACACCACCGCAGCATCGACGCCAGCGTCCGATCGAACTCCGGCAGTACTTGTGATCGAATCGGCGTTCGCTCGCCGAAGGATGCGATGACGTTCGCGCCGGAAAAGGTAAGCACCTCAACCCGGCGTTGAAGCTGGTGTACCAGCCAGCACTCTCGGACGCCATACTCAGCGAACCACGCAATCCGCTCGCCAAGCTCGCCAATGCGAGGATTCGGCGAGAGCACCTCGACGACCAGATCTGGCGCGCCTCGCACGCGATCGCTCAAGATGTGGCTGCGTTCATTTGAAATAAACAGCAGGTCCGGCTGAACGACGAGTGAGCGCTCCGCGTCCAGAATGACGTCGAGCGGTGAGACCAAGACCTCGCCGAGATGCCTGTTTTCCGCGTGATCGACCAGCGCAAAGAGCAAGTCCCGGACCGCCCGTTGATGATGGGGCAGTGGGGCATCCGCCACGCGAAGACTGCCGTAGATCAATTCCGTTGGAACGAGCTTTTCCGGCGTCTCCAGGTACTCTTTCGTGGTCATCAGTTGATGCTTGGCCATGGTCGCCTTCTTCACATCGCACTCTTTCCCTGACCCTGGGACGACCCTTCGACAGGCTCAGGGTCGTCCTGAGCAACGTCGAAGGACGACGATGCCATCGTCCGAAGGATATCGTCAAGGCAAATGGTCATTGCGTGCGTATAATCCTGCGCACAACGCCAGCTAACCGTCAGCAGGAGGTGTCTGCATGGGCCATATCAATCTCGGTCGGGTCCTCGTGGGCGGTCTCGTCGCGGGAATCATCATCAACTTCGGCGAATTCATCCTCAACGGCGTGCTCATCGCAGAAGAAATGAACGCCGCAATGGCTGCGCTCAACCGGCCGCCGATCGATCCCCGCATGATCATCTGGTTCGTGCTGATCAGCTTCGGATTTGCCTTCGTGCTGGTGTGGACATATGCGGCGATTCGGCCGAGGTTCGGTCCTGGTGTCAAAACCGCCGTCTGCGCGTCAGCGCTGTGCTGGGGCCTTGGCTACTTGTATCCGAACCTGTTCTTCTACGTGATGAATCTCTTCCCGCGAGACATGATCGTCCTCACGTCGATCTGGGGACTGGTTGAGGTCATCCTCGCAGGCATAGCGGGAGCGTGGGCGTACTCGGAGGCATGAAACTGTTTTGGGATCGGGGACTCGGGATTCGGGACTAGGGATTAGGGATTAGGGCAGTCACGCAGCGTGCTAATCTGGTCCCGAATGTGCCGATTCCCGGCCCTTTCCATCGGCGGACTGGCGTTTACGCTCGGCATCGCGGTGCTATCAGCCCAGAACAGCAATATCTGGGTGTCCCGCGATCATCCGGCGATTCTGTACTCGACGCGCCCCGTGCAAGATGCGATCGTCAGGTTGAACGAGCGCATTGAAACTGACGACGTCCAGCTTGCGTTCGAGCCGGCACCGCGCGGCTATCTCGCGTCTGTGCTGAACGCGCTGGCCATTCCCGTCTCGTCGCAGGCGCTCGTGTTCTCCGAAAACAGTCTGCAGCGCGTGCACATCAGCAAGGCAACCCCCCGTGCGATTTACTTCAACGACGCCGTCGCAATCGGCTGGGCCAAGGGCGCCGACACGATGGAGGCTACGGTGCTCGACCCGGGCCAGGGCGTGCACTTCTATTCATTGACGCAGAAGCCTCAACAGAAGCCGCAATTCGTGCGCCGCGACGCCGATTGTCTCCAATGCCATCTGCTGCCTCAGACGCATGGCGTGCCCGGCGTGCTCACCATGAGCGTGCTGCCTCTTTCGGACAACCAGAATGAGTACGCGCAGGGATGGGCCATGGACCATCGCACGCCCATCGAAGATCGCTGGGGCGGCTGGTACGTCACGGGGACACAGGTGCCGGTGAAACATCTCGGCAATGTGCCCGTCCTCCATGTGCCCCGTTCTTATGTGCGTGCCGAATTCGCGCCCAAGCTGAAAACGGGAAGCGAGGTCTTCGACGCAGGCGCGTACCTGTCGCCGCACAGCGATGTGGCCGCTCTCATGGTGTTGAACCACCAGACACACATGGCGAACCTGCTGATCCGCCTCGGCTGGCAGGCGCGCATCGCCGCGCACGACGGAGGCAAACCCGGCGCGCTGCCGCCCTACGTGCGGGAAACGCTACGCGAACTGGTCGATTACATGCTGTTCGTGGATGAAGCGCCTCTGCCATCGCCGTTCGAAGGCTCGTCCGGCTTTGCCAAGGACTTTCCGGCAAAGGGACCTCGCGATAACAAGGGCCGTTCGCTGCGCGATCTCGACCTGACCCGCAGGCTGCTTCGCTATCCGTGCAGCTACATGATCTATTCGGAGGCGTTCGACGCGCTCCCGGCCGATGCCAGAGCGTTGGTATACGAGCGCCTGTGGGAAATATTGTCAGGCGCGGCGACCAGTTGGGATTATTCGAAGCTTGCCCTTGCCGATCGCCGCGCCATCGTCGAGATCCTGCGCGACACCAAGAGCGATCTGCCTGCCTACTTTACGGCAGCGCAAATACCCTGAGCGAATCGGTGGCGACAATGGCGACATGCTGCTTGCCGTTGCGACCGAGGAAGGTCATCGGATTGGCATTGCCTCGACGTGCCAGCCGGTTCGTCCACAGCTCCTTGCCGGTTCTCGAATCGATCGCACGGATGCGATTGTCGTCGGTGGACGCAACGAACAACAGGCCTCCGGCAGTGGCAATGGGACCAGCCAGCACAGGACGGCCGGTGTTTTGTTTGCCGGCAGGCAGTTGTTCCGTGATGCCGAGCGGGACCTGCCACGCAACGTCGCCGGTCGCCGTGTTGACGGCGACCAGGCTGCCCCATGGCGGTTTCTGGCACGGCCAGTTCTCGTCGCCAACTTGTACATCGAAGGTCGCACGTCCTGGCGTAGCTTTCTCGTACGCGACAGCGGCGTCCTCTCGAGCTTTTCGGACAAAGCCGAGAGCTCCGACGTCCTGAGTTGCGACGAAGACATAACCCGACGCGGGGTCCAAGGCTGTTCCTCCCCAGTTGGGGCCGCCCAATCCTCCGGGGAACACGAGAGAGACCGGTGTTGTCGATCCTGCCTCGCGATACTTCCATGGCGTGAACGGCCCACCGTTGTAGACGCCGCCACTTTTTTCGATCAGCCCCCGACACGCCTCAGCATGTTCTGCAGTCGTATCTGCGGCGCTGACGAGATCCTGGGAACTGTACGCGACTCGCGCGAGTGCGCGCGGCTTTGCGGGAATCGGTTGCGTGGGAAAGCTCCGCTCGCCCGGAACGTCGCTAGTCGGCACCGCGCGTTCATCGACACCGAAGATTGGCTGGCCCGTTTCGCGATTCAGGACGTACATGTAGCCCGACTTCGTCGTGAGCACCATCGCTGGAATTCGACGGCCATCGCGCAGGATGTCGACGAGTCCGGGTGGTGCGGGCGGATCGGCATCCCACAAGTCGTGATGAATCGTTTGAAAGTGCCATTTGTAGGCGCCGCTCTGGACATCTACGGCGACCACAGAGTTTCCGTACAGGTTGGCGCCTGCTCGATCTCCGCCGTAGCCGCCTGGAATCGGAGACGCGAGCGGCAGATAGAGAACGCCGCGTTGCTCATCCAGGGTGAAATAGAACGGCCATGCATTGGCGCCGAAGCGGCCCTTCCAGCTATCACCCTCCCATGTGTCGTGCCCAATGCTGTCGGGCAGCGCGACCGAGCTGAACTCCCAGAGCTTTGTTCCTGTTCGCGCATCGAACGCGCGTGCGTTGCCCGGCGCACCCCCTGACCCCGGCGGGTTGTTCGCGCCCACGACAACCACGTTCCTGAACACGAGCGGCACCGAGTTGTACGGCACGACGAGATCGACTTCGCCGTTCTTGCCGAATTCAGCAACCGGGTTCCCTGTCACAGCATCGAGCGCCATCAGCCAGCGACCAGCCGTAAAAATGATTCGCGGAGTCCGACCGTCGCCCGGCCAGTACGCAACCCCGCGGCGAGACGGGGCGGCGCCGGAAACATGCCGCCAGCGTTCTGCGCCGGTTTCGGGTTCGAGCGCGACCACACGGTCGGCAGCGGGCACATACATGGTGCCGTTGACGACAATAGGAGTTGCCTGAGAATTCGGAGCCTGCAAGGAATACGACCAGACCTCGCGGAGGTTAGAAACGTTGGCGGTGTTGATTTGCGAGAGCGGGGAGTAACCGGTGCCGGCGTAATCGTGGCGGTACATCGGCCAGTCGCCGCCGGACTGCGGTGCGGATTGCTGAGTGAGACCGCCACGAGCCAGGAAGAGAACGAGCACCAAACCGCCGGCCAGACCACCGATTCGCGTGCGGCGCATGCGCGTAGTATGGCGCAGCGGTGGCCTGCAGACGAAGGAAACACGTGCCGCCTAGCGGCGCGAGATCTGTCCTCCGGGGGCGAGCCCGCTGGGCACCGTGGCTGGAATCCGCCTGTCAAAGTTCGAGTCCGTGAGCGATTCGAGGAACGCGATGATCTCGGCCATCTGCTCGTCGCTCATATCGTCGACCCTCACGAAATCTCGATCCAGGCGTGGTTCGCGCGTGGCCCCGCGGTCTCTGCGGCGTCCGTCACGACTCGACACGAGGGAATTCTCGGAGCGCCCGTTGTCGTAGAAGCGCAAGACATCCGCGAGCGTGGCCAGGGTGCCGTTGTGCATGTAGGGAGCCGTCAACGCAACGTTGCGCAGCGAGGGCGTGCGAAATCGGAAACGTCCGTCGCCAGTATCGGCCGCTGAAAGCTCAGGATGTTCCCGCACACCTTCGGCGTGCAGATCAAAATCTGAAAACATTGGCCCGTCATGACACCGATCGCATCCCACCTGGTCGAAGGCAACCATCCCGCGCCGCTGTTTCGGCGTCAACGCCTGATCGTCTCCTGCACGAAAGCGATCGAACGGGCTGTTCATCGCCACGAGTGTTCGCTCAAACGCGGCGATGGCCCGAGCGACGAGCGTCGGCTCAATCGCCGAGCCACTGCCGAAGGCATCGCCGAACCGCCGCACATATTCAGGAACCCGTTGCAACCGCGAGACGATCGTGGCGACGGCGGAGTCTTCCGTCACCGTCTTGCCACGCATTTCCTCGAACGTCTTGATCGGCTCGAGCGCCTGTGCCTCCAGTCCACGAACGCGATTGTCCCAGAACATCGGCGCGGCCGCCGGATCGGGAGCAGGTCTGGCTTCGCCACTCCGCCGGCGCCGTCGGCCATCGTGTCCGTTGAACGCGGTATTGAGAATCGTCGGAGCGTTGCGCCTCAGGAGGAGGGAGCCTGTGCCAATCGAGCGGTCACGACCATCGGCGTATGCAAAGTCGGGCCGATGACACGTGGCGCAAGCGATATCCCGGTCGCCCGAGAGAATTGGATCCCAGAACAGGAGCCGGCCGAGCTCGACCCGTGCGGTCATCAGGTGGGCATCGCCATCGGACCCGACGATCTGAGCCGAAACAACGGCCGCCGACAAGGCGAGTGACAGTACGACAAGCCACCGAAATGGCGTGCGATGGCGCATCATGCCAGGCTTGTACACCACCACATGTGAAGCTGTCGTGAAGCGACGGCCGGATTACTTCAAGAGTGCGTTGGCAACGTACTGCGCGGGTTTCCAGATCGCGCCACACTACACGGCTGGCATCCGGATGTGTGCGCATGGGTGGAAGAGGAGGACGCATGCTTGGTGAAAAGATCGGCGAAGCGTCAGGAAAAGTGACGACCCGAAGGGTACTCTCGAATCCGGGCGGCGGACCGAAGATGGAGACATCATTTGAATCGAGCGGGAAGCTTCTCGGTGTGGAGGCGACGGAGACGGGGACCTACTGGTCGGTCGTCCGACCTGACGGGACTCTCTATGGAGAGGGCCAGGGCGTCCTGATGGGCCACGGGGGCGAGCTGGCCACATGGGTGGGCCAGGGCGTGGGCACGATTAAGAAAGATGGCGGCGTAAGCTATCGGGGCGCGGTCTACTATCAGACCTCTTCGTCTTCATGGGCAAGATTAAACGCGGTTGCGGGCGTCTTCGAATACGAGGTTGACGCAAAGGGCGGCACTCGCGCACAGCAGTGGGAGTGGAAGTGACCTAGCGACCAACTACGGATTGGTGCGCTTGCTGGCGTCGCCATCGAACTCGCGACGCGGCGCAGCCTGATCGAGACCGACACGGCCGACGATAATTTCCGCACGCGCGTAACTCTCAGGCTTGACTGGAGTGCCCACCATTCCGCGGAGCATTGCGAGTTGACCGGTATGGGTCAGCGCGTCCGCCATGGGCCCTTGAATCAGCTGTTCTGCTGAGCCGTTGAACGGCCCGTCCAAAGCGAGCGCGGCATCGAGCGCGGCCAGGCCGTCGAAGAGTCTCCGCACTTCGACGGCCCAATCATCGCTGCCTGCGGCCTTCCAGACAGAGTTCCCCTGTGCGAGCGAAAGCGCCCACGCCATGAGGTCGCCCATGTGCGCGACGATCTCAACCGGGCGACGAGTCACAGGTGTCGCCTGCATCGAGCCGAACTCCGGCGGCGGATCTCGCAGCACCTTCGCGGCTCGATACGCGAGCGTTGCGACGATGCGCCTCAGCAGCGGGCGTGGGTCGTTGGAGTCCGCCATGTCAGAATAGAGGTCGATCGGATTATAGCGACTTGTCTGAGGGACAGATGCCTTGCGCCTTGTCTTGCGCCTTGCCTTGCGACTTACGACTTCCGACTAGCGCCTTTCGACTAACACACCCGTGATCGACTCCCATTGCCACCTGGCCGACGATGCCTTTGCGAACGACCTCGACGCGGTCATCGAACGCGCGCAAGGCGCGGGGCTGACCCGCGCGCTGTGTATTCTCGCGGCGGACAACGCGACGGAATTGGCGCGCGCTCAGCGTCTGACCATCGCGTGGCCGGCCCTCCGGTTTGGTGTCGGCCTGCACCCGCATCAGGCTGGACAGTTCAGTGGCCGTGAATCGCAGGTGGTGTCCCTGGTGCGCGATGCGATTGACGCGCTGCCAGAGGCGCGCGCGCTCGGCGAGATCGGCCTCGACTACCACTACGACTTTGCGCCGAGGGACGTCCAGCAGAGCGTTTTCCGTTTGCAAATCCGCCTTGCGCGCGATCTCGGACTCCCCGTCATCATCCATACACGCGAGGCCGAGGAAGACACCATCGCCATCCTGCGGCAGGAGAGTGCCGGCGCGGTCCGAGGCGTGATGCATTGCTTTACCGGCACCCGCCGCCTGGCCGAAGAAGCGCTGGCCCTTGGCATGCATGTCTCCTTTGCCGGTATCGTGACCTTCCCGAAAGGGGCCAACGTGCGCGAGATCGCGCCGCTCGTGCCTGCCGATCGCCTCTTGTGTGAGACCGACAGTCCCTATCTCGCACCCACCCCTTACCGCGGCAAACGGAACGAACCGGCCTGGGTGACGAGGGTCGCCGAAGACCTCGCGGCATTGCGTGGCACGGCCCTCGAGGACCTCCGGCAACAGCTGATTGCGAATTTTGACGCGTTGTTTCGGCCGTAAACCCCTGCACTGCAACCGCCTGTTCGTTGACACCCTGTGGCGGATATGGTGAGATCATCGGGTTTTGAAGAACGCTGACGCCGTCGAGCAGCAACCCTCATACGCCACGCTCGTCCAGATGTTCGAACCGATCCGGGAAGACCTGGAGCGGGTCGAGACAGAGTTCTATCGGCATGTCGAGTCGCAAGTCGACCTCATCCCGAAAATCGGACGCTATATCCAGAATGGCGGCGGCAAGCGGATTCGGCCGGCGGTCCTGTTGATGGCAGCACGTCTTGCCGGATATACCGGCGAGCTCGCCGTCCTGTATGCGGCGGTGGTGGAGTTCATCCACACTGCCACGCTGGTTCACGACGACATCATCGACGATTCGCAGTGGCGCCGCGGACAGCCCTCGGTGCACTCGCGGTGGGGCAGTGACGTCACCGTGCTGCTCGGCGACTATCTCTACATCAAGTCGATGGGGCTGGCCCTGACGCCCGACCGGCTCGACATCGTGCGGCAGCTGTGCGACGTCACCCTGCGGATGATCGAAGGGGAGCTGTACCAACTCTCCAAAAAGGGCGACGTGATGATCAGCGAGGAAGAGCACCTCGATATCGTCCGCCGCAAGACCGCGTACCTCTTTGGTGGCTGCGCGCGGATTGGCGGCGTGCTCGGAAACGCCACCCCCGACCAGGAGCGCGCGCTCGAACAGTACGGTATCAGCCTTGGCATGTCGTTTCAGCTCATCGACGACCTGCTCGATTTCTCAGGTGATGAGTCTGCACTCGGCAAACCGGTGGGCGGCGACCTGCGTGAAGGCAAGGTGACGTTGCCGATCATTCGCCTGCTCCAGCGCGGCGACACGAAGACCGCGGACATGATCCACAGCGTGGTGCGCGAACGAAGCGTCACGCCGGAAGGGTGGCGGGAGATCTGCCGGCTGCTGCACGAAACACGCTCGGTCGAATACGCGATGACAAAGGCGCGCGAACAGGCGGCGCTCGCCAAGAAGCAGCTCTATCTCTTTCCACGATCAGATGCGCGCGACGCGCTGATGGCGTTGCCCGACTACATTCTGGCGCGCGATCGTTAACTGAAAAACGGTTCCCGGATCCCGGAACCTTTAACGCCCGTGGACCCTGCAACCCGCATCGAAGAGCTCCGTCGCCAAATCCGTCACTACGAAGAACGCTACTACGTGCATCAGGACTCGGAGATCTCCGACGCCGAGTTCGACGCCCTCCTTCACGAACTGCAAAACCTCGAACGCGACCATCCCGACCTGGTCACCATCGATTCTCCGACTCAGCGCGTGGGCGGCCGGGCCGCCGAAAGTTTTGCCTCCGTGCGCCACGCCGAGCCGATGCTGAGCCTGGACAACGCCTACACCGAAGACGACCTGAAGGCGTTCGACGAACGGTTGCGGCGGGGCGTCGACGGCCTGACCGGACCGGTCCGATACGTCGCCGAATTGAAGATCGATGGCCTCAGCGTCGCGCTGCAATATCGTGACGGCCGCCTGATGCGCGGCGCGACGCGCGGCGACGGCGTCTCCGGCGAGGACGTCACGGCAAACGTTCGGACGATCAAGGACATTCCTCACACGTTGCGGGGCGGACCCAAAGGCACCATCGAAATCCGCGGCGAGATCTACCTGCCTCGAAAGGAATTCGAGCGCACCAACCAGGAGCGCGAGGAGGCAGGCGAGCCGCGCTTCGCCAACCCGCGGAATGCGGCTTCCGGAGCGATTCGCCAGCTCGATCCCGAGCAGGTGAAGCGGCGTGGGCTTCGCGCGTTCCTCTATCAGATGATCTCGACGAACGGCACCCCCGAGACGCATCGCGAGCTGCTCGAGAGTCTCAAGGACTGGGGCTTGCCCGTCGAACCGCATTGGAAGGCCCTCAACGGCATCGACGAGGTCGCCGAGTATTGCCAGGAATGGAGCCAACAGCGATCGGCCGCCACTCGGGTGCTCGCGTTCGACACGGATGGTGTGGTCATCAAGCTTGACGAGATCGCCTTGCGCCGGCGGCTTGGCACGACGTCGAAGTTTCCCCGCTGGGCCGTGGCGTTCAAGTTCCCGCCCGAACAGGCCGAGACGACGCTCCAGAGGATAGACATCAATGTGGGGCGCACGGGCGCCGTGACACCGTTCGCCGTGCTGGAACCGGTGTTCATCGCCGGAACCACAGTGTCGATGGCCACGCTGCACAACGCCAATGAAGTGGCGCGCAAAGACATCCGCGACGGCGATCGCGTCATCGTCGAAAAGGCGGGCGACATCATTCCGCAGGTGGTGCGTGTCGTGAATCCCGACCGCACGGATCGCGCCGCGCCCTGGCAGATGCCAACGCTTTGCCCGCGCTGCCAGAGCGCGCTGGTCCGCGGCGAAGACGAGGCCGTCTGGCGCTGCAACAACACATCGTGCCCGGCGAAGCTTCAGCGCGGGCTCGAGCACTTCGCGGCGCGCCATGCGATGAACATCGAAGGGCTCGGCGAGTCGCTTATCGCGCGGCTCATCGCCGACGGTCTCATCGCCAGCTATGCCGATATCTACCGCCTGACTCAGGAACGTCTCGAAGATGTCGAGCGACTGGGAAGGAAATCGGCCGCCAATCTCATCGCGCAGATCGAGCGCAGCAAGACGCGCGATTTCTGGCGCCTCATTTTTGGCCTGGGCATCCGTCACGTCGGCGAGCGTGGCGCGCAGGCGCTCGCGGGCGCGTTTGGCACGATCGAGGCCCTGCTGAGCGCGTCGAAAGAGCAGCTTCAAGCGGTGGCCGATATCGGCCCCGTCGTGGCAGCCGCCGTGCACGACTATTTCGCCGAACCCTCGAATCAGCGTCTCATGGCCGAACTCAAAGCGCTCGGCCTCCGGATGGACGCACCGATCACGTCGGCCGTTCCTGGACCGTTGAGCGGCAAGACCTTTGTGCTGACCGGCACGCTCGGCACGATGTCGCGCGAGGAGGCCGCCGAGGCGATCCAATCGCAGGGCGGAAAGGTCACCGGTTCGGTGAGCAAGAAGACCGACCATGTCGTCGCGGGGGCCGACCCCGGCAGCAAGCTGACGAAAGCGCAGGCTCTCGGGATTTCCGTGCTCGACGAGACGGCGTTCCGGACGCTACTGGGCTTATAATTTGCGTAAAGTAGAGCAGGACGGGTCTTGGAGACCCGCCCTGCGTACATCCCTATGACGCGTCCTGCCGTTCTGGTGGTCCTGGCGCTGACAGCGATGATGGCCTTCCTGCTGGGCGTCACGACGGGAAACCTGCGTGCGCCCGTGAGTCGCGCCGAAGCGCCGGCAGGCGCGAAGGCGGACGAGATGGAAATGGCGCCACCGGCGGAGGCGCGCGTCACCGGGGCTGTGCAACCCGCGCCACCACTGGCCGCTACCGCACCAGCCGTCATCGCCCCCGGGATGGTGAACTTCGCCGATGTGGCCGAGAGCATCAATCCGGCGGTCGTCAATATTGAGGCCACAACCCGGGCCGGCGGCCGACGGCGGCGGGTGCCCGAACCGGCGCCGTTCGACGAGAACCTCCCGGTTCCGCCGGGTCCGCCCTCAGTGCGACCGCAGTCGGGCAGCGGGTTCGTCATCGAGGCCGACGGGCAGATACTCACGAACTATCACGTGATCCAGAACGCCGAGCGGATCATGGTGAAGTTCTCCGACGGCCGCAGCCTGCAGGCGGGCGTCCTCGGCATCGACCCCGATACCGACATCGCGCTCATCAAGGTCGAGGCGAAGAACCTGCCCGTGGCGCCGATGGGCGACTCGGAGGACCTGCGCGTCGGCGAATGGGTCTGTGCCATCGGCAATCCGCTGGCCTACGAGCACACGGTCACGGTTGGTGTGGTCAGCTATCTCGGCCGCAAGCTGTTCGACAGCAGTCTGGACAACTACATTCAGACCGACGCGGCCATCAACTTCGGTAACAGCGGCGGCCCGCTCATCAACGGACGAGGCGAAGTCGTCGGCATCAACTCGGCGATCAGCCAGAAGGCGAGCAACATCGGATTTGCGGTGCCCATCAATGAGGCCCGCGCCATCCTTCCGCAGTTGAGGACCGAAGGGCGTGTCGCGCGCGGCTACATGGGCGTGGTGCTGACCGATGTCGATCCCGACCTTCAGCGTTCATTGCGCCTCACGTCCACGCAGGGTGCGCTGGTGCAGGACGTGACGAGCGGATCGCCCGGGCAGCGCGCCGGACTGCGCGCCTACGATCTCATCATCGGCATCGACGACAAGCGCATCGCAACCAACAACGAGATCATCCGCGAAGTCGCGCGGCGCGGTCCTGGCACGCTCGCGCGGCTGCAAGTGCTGCGCGAGGGACGATCCCAAAATCTGACGGTGAGGCTGGGCGAGCGGCCAAGCCGGCAGGCCGCACGGCCCGAGAGCGGGAGCCCGTCGATCCGTCCGTCGAGCAACACCTTGATGCCGCTCGGGCTCAGCGTCGGCGAGATCGATCGCGCCACAGCCAACCGGCTGCGCCTCCCGAACGGCGTGAGCGGCGTGGTCGTGACCCGCGTCGATCCGCTCAGCGCCGCGTCCGACGCCGGCATCCAGCGCGATCACATCGTGATGGAGATCAACCGCCGCCCCATCAATTCCATCGACGCGTACAACCGGCTGGCCCGTTCTGCGCATCCGGGCGATGTCCTGGCCGTCTACGTCTACATGCCTGGATCGGATCAGCGCTCGATTCGCGCGGTCCGCGTCGACGCTCGCTAATGAAATATCGCATTCTGGTCATAGACGACGAGGCGGGCATCCGAGACTCGATGCGGCGGACGCTCGAATACCAGGGCTACCAGTTCGTTGGCGCGTCCTCGGGCCAGGAAGGTGTGGCGCTCATCGAACACGACCCGCCCGACCTGGTGTTTCTCGACATCAAGATGCCCGGGATGGACGGCCTCGAAGTGCTCGATCGAATCAAAGCCTCGCATCCGGAACTACCGGTCGTGATGGTGTCGGGACACGGTACGGCCCAGACCGGATATGACGCGAGCAAACGGGGCGCATCCGGGTTCATCGAGAAACCATTCTCCGAACCGGTGCTGCTCGAGCGCATCCAGAAGGAGCTCGGCGAGAAGACCCTCCGAAGCGATCTCGAGCGTTCGCAGACCGCCTATCGCGCGCTCAGCAAAGAGCTCGATGCCAAATACCAGATGGTCGGCACGAGCGCCGCGCTCGCCAGGGTGGATCAAGCCATCAAGCGGGCGGCTCCTTCGCACGCAACGGTCCTTCTCCAGGGTGAGAGCGGCGTCGGCAAAGAGCTCGTCGCTCGTACGATCCATCGCCTGAGCCCTCGGAGCCGCGAGCGCTTCGTGCAGGTGAACTGTGCGGCGATTCCCGAAGACCTGATCGAGTCCGAGCTCTTCGGACACGAGAAAGGGTCTTTTACCGGGGCAACCGAGCGTCAGATCGGCAAGTTCGAGCAGGCCGATCGCGGGACGATCTTCCTCGACGAAGTGGGCGACATGAGCGTGAAGACGCAAGCCAAGGTGCTGCGCGTGCTTCAGGAGGGCGAAGTCGAGCGGATCGGCTCGGCGAAGACCGTCAACGTCGACGTCCGCGTCATCGCCGCGACGAACAAGAATCTCGAGAGCGAAATCGAGAAAAGCAATTTCCGCGAAGATCTGTATTTCCGTCTCGCGGTGATTCCCATCTACGTCCCACCCCTGCGGGAGCGGCCCGAAGATATTCCGCTGCTGATCAAACACTTTCTGAACCTGCTGTCGCGCGAGAACAATCGCAAGCCGAAACAGGTCACGCCGACCGCCATGGACGCGCTGAAGCGGTATCGGTGGCGCGGCAACATCCGCGAGCTGCGGAACACCATCGAGCGGATGATCATCATGACCGAGGGCGACGCGATCGACGTCGCAGACCTGCCAGAGGCCGTCAAGTCGGACAAGGGCGCGCCGCGTCCCGCCGCGACAGGTGCGACACCCGCGGTTGCGGGGACCGGCTCGGACTCGGGCACGCTCCGCGAATTCAAGGAATCGGCAGAGCGGGCGTGGCTGGTCGAAAAGCTGCGCGAAAATGCCTGGAATATCTCGAAGACCGCCGAAGTCATCGGCACTCCGCGAAGCAATCTCTACAAGAAACTCGAGCAATACGCGATTCGTCAGGAAACGGACGGCTAGGCTACAATAAGAATCGTCTCTACCGCAGTCGGCCAGACGATCGTCCGCCTTCGCTTGCTTCGCAAGCTTCGGCGCGACAGGTCCCTCAGGGGGCTTGCCCGCCGTAGCCCGAGAAGGCGAAGGCGGGAGGAAAGTCCGAACTCCGAAGGGCAGTGCGCCGGGTAACGCCCGGTCAGGGTGACCTGAAGGAAAGTGGCACAGAAAATATACCGCCGTTCGACTCGCCCGAAGGGGTGAGTCGAAGGGTAAGGGTGAAAAGGTGCGGTAAGAGCGCACCGCGTCTGCTGTAAGGCAGATGGCAGGCAAAACCCCGCACGGAGCAAGACCAAATAGGGGAGCGAAGTCGCGCCGAAGTCGCGCCGTAGCCGAAAGGCGAAGGTGCGGCAGAGGCGGACGAGAGGACGGCCCGTCCGAAGCTTCCGGGTAGGTCGCTTGAGCCCGTCAGCAATGCCGGGACTAGAGGAATGATCGTCGCCCGCAAGGGAACAGAATTCGGCTTACGGACGACTGCGGTACTCTGCTGACTGACAACTATTCATGTCCTTCTACCTCGTCACTGGTGGCGCTGGCTTCATCGGGTCTCACCTTACAGAAGAGCTTGTCCGCCGCGGCGAACGCGTCCGCGTCGTCGACAGCTTGATTACCGGTCATCGGAAGAACCTGGCCCACATCCCCGGGGTCGAGTTCGTCGAAGGTGACCTGGCGGACATCGGCCTCGCCAGACGTGCCACCGAGGGCATCAACTACGTTCTGCACCAGGCTGCGATCCCCTCGGTGCCGCGATCAGTGGAAGATCCGATTGCTTCGAACCGCGCGAACGTTGACGCGACGCTGAACGTCCTGGTGGCGGCGCGCGACGCCGGCGTCAAGCGCATCGTCTATGCCGGGTCGTCGTCGGCCTACGGCAACACCCCCACGCTGCCCAAGCGCGAAGACATGCCGGCGAATCCGTTGTCGCCGTACGCCCTGCAGAAGCTCGTCGGCGAGCAGTACATGCAGATGTTCACCGCGCTGTACGGCTTGCAGACGGTGACGATCCGCTATTTCAACGTCTTCGGTCCGCGGCAGGATCCATCTTCGCCGTATTCCGGCGTGATCTCGGTGTTTGCGAAGGCCCTGCTCGAGAACAAGGCGCCGACCATCTTCGGCGACGGTGAGCAAACGCGGGATTTCACATACATTGCCAACGTGGTGGATGGCGTGCTGCGAGCGGTGACGGCGCCGGACGCGTCGGGCCAGGTCATCAACGTCGCCACCGAATCGCGGATCTCGCTGAATCACCTGTTCAGCACGATGCGCGATCTGGTGGGCAGCCGCGTCAACGTCAGTTACGGGCCCACACGGTCCGGCGACGTCAAAGATTCGCAGGCCGACATTACGCGCGCACGCACGCTTCTGGGTTATCAACCGATCGTGTCGTTCGAAGAAGGTCTGCGACAGACACTCGAGTGGTACCGCTCCGAAGACGCGGCGACGACTAAGCGATAGCAACCCGCGTAGACAGTCTCTTCCCTCCAAGTCTCGTTCCCAGTAATCGTCTCCGCCTCACGCGCGAGAAACGGCTCGCACTCAATCACATCCGACGACGGTTCTCCTTCGAACGAAGCGGATCGCGCCTTGCCCTTGGTTGTCGCGGCCCTGGGTATCTGCGCGCGTGCCGCCGGTGCCTGACCCCATCGGAGCAGCCTTCACCCTCCCGGGGCCACTTGCGCATTCCGCGCCACTGCGCCTAGCGGCCAACGGCCGCGAGGTACAGGTCGTGGGGATGGGGCCCCACGACACGTAAAGAGGAGGACACCGTGAGAAATCGGTCAGCGCTTGCACTTGTCGCCGCTCTCGTTTTCCTGGGCTCCTGGCCCATCGCCGCCCAACGGTCCACAAAACCGCCCGTCGTCGCGCCCACGGCCGAAACGATCAACCTCAACAGCGCTACTACCGCACAAATCGCGTCCCTGCCCGGCATCGGGCAGAAGACTGCAGAGCTCGTCGTGCAGTACCGCGAGAAGAATGGGCCATTCAAGAAGATCGAAGAGATCATGAACGTCCGCGGCATCGGCGAGAAGAGCTTCCTTCGCATCAAGGATCGGCTGACGGTCGCGGCGGCGAAGGCGGAGAAGTAGGAAGTAGGAAGTAGGAAGTAGGAAGTAGGAAGTGGAAAGTGAAAAGTGGGAAGTAAAGGCTACTCGCTGCTCGAATTGCTGATGGTCATCAGCATCATCGGCGTCGTTAGTGGCGCGGCGATTCCGCTCGCACACGGCAGCGTCGATCGCACAAGGGCAGCAGGAGCAGCCCGCTACCTGGCCGGACGCCTGGCCGTCATTCGGTTCGAAGCCGTCAGGCGTTCGGCCCATGTAGCGATTAGATTCGTCGAGCAAAGCGATGGGTACTGGCTGCGCGCTTACGTGGATGGCAATGGAAACGGCGTGCTGAGCCGCGACATCAGTCGCGGCATCGATGTGCCGCTTACGGCGGACGAGCGGCTCGACCACCATTTTTCTGGCGTTACGTTCGGCATCCTGCCAAATGTCACGGGCATCGATCCGGGTCAGCCGTTCAACGACAGCGATCCTGTTCAGATCGGTTCCTCCAGTCTGTTGAGCTTCAGCCCCACTGGCGCTTGTACGTCTGGCACCTTGTTCATTCGAGGTCTGCGAGGCACCCAATTCGCGGTACGTGTGCTTGGCGCAACGGGCCGCACTCGAGTGTTCGAGTTCAACTTCGGAGACGGTCGGTGGCGAACCCGATAGCGCTCGAGCGGCGGGCGTCACGCCGGATATCGGCCCTTGACAGCTCGGGCATGGATCGCGCGCGGCTGCGGCCCGGAAGGACCGCTCACGTCATCGACCTGTGTTCCGGCGGTGCACTCATCGAAACCGATTGGCGGCTTCTGCCGGGCACACGCGTCGAGCTGCAGCTTGGCCATCCCGTGCCGAAGTTCCGCGTGGCCGGCCGCATCCTCCGGTGCCACGTCGCACTACTCGATCGCGAGCGGATTCGCTATCGGGGCGCGCTTGCATTCGATGAACGCCTACCCCTTGGGGAAGATGCGACCCAGACGTAGCGTTGCCATGCAGGGCCGCTCGACCTGGAGGAGCGGCTCAGGAGAACGAACTACCCAACAGGATGGGAGGTAGGGTGAGATTCCGCCCTCGTTCACCCGGTCACTCGATGGCATACGCCTTGTTTCACGGTCGCGCCATGCGACGAGACAGCGCGGCGGCTCTTATTGGATCCAGCGCGGCCATGCGAAAGGTGCGCGATCGCATCGAGCGGGTCGCGGTCACCGACTTCACAATCCTCATCGACGGTGAAAGCGGAGTCGGCAAAGAGCTCGTCGCCCGGCAGATTCACGACATCAGTCCACGGCGGCGCGGGCCGTTCGTGGCCGTCAACTGTGCGGCGCTGGTTGAGTCGCTGCTCGAGGCCGAGCTCTTCGGGATCGAAGACCGGACAGCCACCGGGGTGCGTGGGCGCCGGGGCAAGTTCGAGTGCGCCGAGGGCGGCACGCTCTTTCTCGACGAAGTCGCCGATCTTTCCATGCCCGCCCAAGCCAAGCTTCTGCGGGCCCTCCAGGATCTGGCTATCGAGCGGGTTGGCGGCAACGGAGTGCATCGGGTCAACACGCGAGTGGTCGCCGCGACCAACAAAACGCTGCCGGCGCTGGTGCAGGCCCGAATGTTCCGCGCGGATCTCTTCTACCGGTTGTCGGGTATCGAGATTCACGTGCCGCCGCTCCGCGAGCGCCGCGAAGATATCTTCGAGCTGGCTTCGCATTTTCTGCAGCGCCATGGCCAATCGCAGGGCCTCACGTTCTCGACGGGGGCGAGGGATGCGCTGCTCACGTACGACTGGCCCGGTAACGTCCGCGAGCTCGAACGCATGATGGAACGCACGGTGGCGCTCGCGCCTCACGCGGCGATCGACGTGGATGATCTGCCGATTCGCCTGCGCGACGGTTTCGGCGACGTGTTGCTGCCGTCGATGGTCCGCAACGACACGCTGCGGGCATGGGGAAGCCGATACGTGCGGCTCGTACTCGAGCGGAGCGGCCGGAACAAGCGGAAAGCCTGCCGCGCGCTCGGGATTAGTTATCACACCCTTCAAGCGTACCTGCGGTACGCCCACAAGTTGCAAGTCAGCGGCGTTCAGGAGTCGCCGCAGGAGTATTCGCCAGACAGCTAACGCCGGACGCACCCGGCACAACAGGACCGGCGGCAGCGGGGCAGGGTGGTTATCGCCCTGCGAGGTCACGCGCAGGTCCAAATCCGGCCTGTCCGCCGTAGCGCGAAGCGCGAAGGCGGAAAAGGAGTGCGTATGTCTCGGACCAACTGCGTAGTGGCGCTCTGTCTCGCCATGGCTCTCATCCCCGAATTCGCCAGGGGACAGGGGAGGCGCGACGCGGAGTCGCCGGCTCGGCCTGGCTATCAGGAATACGATCGCGTCACCGACGCGACGTTCACGACGTCAACCGACGCGGGAGGAAACGCGGTGTTCCACGTCAAAGGAGGCGACTTCTCGTTCGAAAAGGTCGTGTCGCCAACCGGCGATGCCACGATCCGGCTGTCACAAGGAAAAGATGTGGTCTCGATCGCCCTTAACCAGTCGGGGTTCCACGTCACGAGAGGGCGGCGCGGCGTCCGTTTCGATCCGCGGTCGGAGTCCATCGACAAGCTCGATGCGGTCCGTTCGCTCCTGGCCGGCTCGCGGGCCGTTCGGTCGTTCAAGAGGCTTGCGGCGTCGCTCGAAAACCGCGACGAGGCCGAGGAAGACGGCGCCCTTGCGATTGTCGCGCTCATCGACGGCGCGATCGTGCAGTTACTGGACGGCGACGTCGATGCGCCTAAGCGCATCGGCCGGCGAGTGACTCGAAAGCAGCGCGCGGCGCTACGCCTGGCTGCCGCCAGACGCGCGCCCGACATGTTTCGCGATTGCGTCGGTCTCTATGAGGTGTCGCTGATGGATGCCTTTTCGCATTACGAGAGGTGCTGGGTCGATGCCAATGACAGCTCCTCGTGGACCCGGGGCCTCATGGCCAAGTTGTGCGAATGGGAATGGGCACTGCGATCTCAGCAGTATGTCTGGCAGTTCATCGGGTGCTTCATGTTTCCATTTTGAGGAGCCAACGTGAAACTCCTGCTCAGTGTCTTCATCGAAGCCATTGCCGGCATCTCGTTGGCCGGCTTCCTGCTGGCCATCATCGTGCCTGCGCTGAACCGCTATCGGCCGATCGCTGGCAAGAACACGACAGCGTTGGTCATCGTGGCGGTGATCGTACTAGTCACGGCCGGCGTGCTCTTTCGGCCTGGCAGCGCTATCAACCGATGGATACGACGCTGATCCGACGACAATAGATTGCGAACTGCCCGATCTGACGGGAGGGTCACCCGTCAGATCGCTGGTGTTCAAACCGCGAACCCGCGAGTCTGCGAATCTGCCAATTGACAGTCCCTTGACCCCTGCGTTCCCGCATAGTACCTTGAACCCTTCGGCCCGCCTCCGCAGCTGTGCTGCTACGGCGCCCTTCGGTGAACTCAGGGCGGCCCGAGCGGAGTCGAGGGCCGCGGCAAGCCCCTCTTTCGCGCCTCAATGAACCAATCTTCGACCGAACAGCTCAGGAAAACGCCGCTGAACGCCCGCCATCGCGCTCTTGGCGCGCGAATGGTGCCTTTTGGCGGATGGGATATGCCTGTCGAGTACTCGGGCATCACGAACGAGCACCTGGCTGTGCGCACCAAGGCTGGCTTGTTCGATGTCAGCCACATGGGGCAAATCGAAGTGGCGGGGAAGGATGCTCTCGCAGCCGTACAGCGCATCTCCTCGAACGACGCCACCAAGTTGAGCGTCGGGCAGGCGCAATATTCAGCGCTCACAACCCCAGCAGGCACTTTTGTCGACGACCTGATTGTGTACCGGCTCGCGGGCGAGCACTAT
The DNA here is from genome assembly GCA_963782595.1 of Vicinamibacterales bacterium. Taxonomy (GTDB): domain Bacteria; phylum Acidobacteriota; class Vicinamibacteria; order Vicinamibacterales; family JAMQPK01; genus JAMQPK01. Next base: position 1,585,151 of record CAWAKJ010000002.1, read on the forward strand.
CTGCTCGTAGTGAATGCCGGTAACATCGAACGCGCTTACAAGTGGATCGTCGAACACACGCGCACGGTTGGCGACGTCGCCGTCGTCAACTCGAGCTCGAGATATGCGCTGCTGGCCGTTCAGGGGCCTGCCGCACCCGATATCGTCCAGCAACTGACCGGTGCCGACCTCGCGTCGGTCAAGTATTACTGGTTCACGCATGGCGAAGTCGCCGGTGTGCGTAGCATCATTGCGCGGACGGGGTACACAGGCGAGGACGGCTTCGAGTTGTTCATTCCACCTGCGTCAGCCGAGCGCGTTTGGAATACGATCCTCGAAACAGGCGCGGCTGCCGGCATCGTTCCGGTTGGCCTTGGCGCACGCGACACGCTGCGGCTCGAAGCGGGCATGCACCTGTCCGGCCAGGACATCGACGAAACCACGACCGTGCTCGAGGCCGATCTGGGATGGATCATCGGCTGGAAGAAAGACGACTTCATCGGCAAGGCGTCGCTTGAAGATCAGAAAAAGACCGGCTTGACCCGGAAGCTCGTCGGATTCGAGATGACAGCTCCAGGGATAGCCCGTCACGGCTATACGGCGCACACTCGGAGCGGCGACGGTGTGGTGACCAGCGGCACGCAGACGCCGCTGCTGAAAAAAGCCCTCGGCATGGCGTATCTGCCAATCGAGGCGACCCCGCTTGGCACCGAATTCGAGATCGACATTCGCGGCCGCCGCACGCCCGCGCGGGTTGTTGCCAGGCAATTCTACAAACGTCCCCGGAGCTGAGACATGTATCCTGCCGACCGCCGCTACACTAAAGATCACGAATGGATCATCGTCACGGGGACTCTCGGCCGCGTCGGCGTCACCGACTTCGCGCAGAAGCAGCTTGGCGATGTCGTCTTCGTCGACCCGCCCGATATCGGTCGCGCGGTATCGCAGGGCCAAAGCGCCGGCAACATCGAATCGGTCAAGGCCGTCTCAGAGCTCTACAGCCCGGCTTCCGGTAAGGTGGTAGCCGTCAATGGCGCTGTGAGCTCGACGCCGGAGCTCGTGAACAAGGATCCGCACGGCACGTGGTTGTTCGAGATCGAGCTCAGCCATCCGGACGAGGTGGCCAATCTGCTCAACAACGATCAGTATGCGGAACTGGTGAAATAAGCCACGCTGGACATGCCCATAGATTCTCCTGACACCTTCGAACAACGCCATATTGGACCGGACGAACGGCAACAGGCCGAGATGCTTCGAGTCGTCGGCGCCCGGTCGCTCGACGCGCTCATCGATGCGGCGCTGCCGGCGAGCATCCGGCTCAGGAAGCCCCTGCACATGCCGCCGGCCGAGACCGAGCACGAGTACCTGGACCGCCTTCGCTCGGTCGCCGCCAGGAACCTGCGCTTCAAGTCGTTCATCGGGATGGGGTACTACGGCACCATCACGCCGAGCGTCATTCTTCGGTGCCTCTTCGAGAACCCGTCCTGGTACACGCCGTATACGCCATATCAGGCCGAGATCGCACAAGGCAGGCTCGAATCGCTCCTCAATTTCCAGACGATGGTGTGCGATCTCACGGGAATGGAGATTGCCACCGCCTCGCTGCTCGACGAGGCGACGGCTGCCGGCGAGGCCATGACATTGCTGCATCGTGTTCAGGCTCGCCACGCCGGCGACGCCCGCAACACGTTCTGGGTCGGCGAACGCACCTATCCGCAGGTGCTCGACGTGCTCAAGGGACGCGCCGAGCCGCTGGGTGTCAACATTGTGCTGGGCGATCCCGCTTCGCCGGCCTTCGGCCCCGATGTATTTGGCGCCTACGTGCAATCGCCCGACGACTACGGCGTCCTCGTCGACCTGCGGACATTCATCAATCGCGCGCACGAGCAGAATGTGCTCGTCGCGGTAGCCACCGACCTGCTCGCGCTGACCCTCGCGATGCCTCCCGGTGAAATCGGCGCCGATGTCGTCGTCGGCAGCGCGCAGCGTTTTGGTGTGCCGATGGGGTACGGGGGCCCGCATGCTGCGTTTCTCGCGACGCGCGAGTTGTTCGTCAGGCAGGCGCCGGGACGCATCATCGGTGTCTCCGTCGATGCGCACGGCGCCCTCGCGTACCGGATGACGCTGCAGACACGCGAACAGCACATACGGCGCGAAAAGGCGACTTCGAACATCTGTACCGCACAGGCGCTCCTCGCCAACATTGCGGCGATGTACGGCGTGTATCACGGACCGGACGGCCTTACAGCAATTGCGCGCCGGACCCACGCGCTTGCGCTGACGCTTGAACGCGCGGCGACATCGCTGGGTTATGCGCAGAAGAACGAGACCTATTTCGACACACTCAGACTCCAGGTGCCCGAAGGCATCGGCGAGACACCTGTGGCGATCAAAGCTATCGCCGAGCGGGCCGCGCTGAACTTCAGATATTTCGACAGCCGTCACATCGGCATCGCCCTCGATGAAACGACGACGCTGCGCGACGTCCAGCTTGTGGCCGCCGTGCTGGCAGAAGCGGCGAAGAAACCTGTTCCGACGGTCACGAAGATTGAGCCGGCGCGTAATCTGCCGGCCGGCCTGGCCCGTCAGTCGCCGTTCATGACCCACCCGGTTTTCTCGGCGCATCGTTCGGAAACCAAGATGATGCGCTACCTGAAGAGCCTCGAACGGAAAGACGTGGGTCTCGATCGCTCGATGATTCCGCTCGGATCCTGCACGATGAAGCTGAATGCGGCCTCCGAGATGATCCCGGTCACGTGGCCGGAATTCTCCGCGATTCACCCATTCGCGCCGCTCGAACAGGTTCAGGGTTACGCCGAGATCATCAGCGAGCTCGAGCAGGCGCTGGCGGAGATCACCGGCTTCGCGGCTGTGTCGCTGCAGCCCAACTCGGGCGCGCAAGGCGAGCTTGCAGGCTTGATGGTGATTCGGGCGTATCACCACTCGCGCGGCGATGTCAGGCGCGACGTCGTGCTGATTCCGTCATCAGCCCACGGCACCAATCCCGCGAGCGCGGTGATGGCAGGCCTCAGAGTGATTGTGGTTGCGACCGATGCGAACGGCAACGTCGACGTCGCCGACCTCCAGGCCAAGGCTGCGCAACATGGCGATCGTCTTGCCGCTCTCATGATCACCTACCCGTCGACACACGGTGTCTTCGAAGACGCGATTCAGGAGATCTGCTCGGTCATTCATCAGCACGGCGGACAGGTCTATATGGATGGCGCCAATATGAATGCCCAGGTCGGGCTGACCAGTCCCGCCGCCATCGGCGCCGATGTGTGTCACCTGAACCTGCACAAGACGTTTGCCATTCCGCACGGCGGCGGCGGACCGGGCATGGGCCCGATTGGCGTCGCATCACACCTAGCGCCGTTCCTTCCCGGACACCCAGTCGTGCGCGTCGGAGGTCCCGAGGCCATCCGAGCGGTCGCGGCCGCGCCATGGGGCTCGGCCAGCATTCTCCTGATCTCTTACGGCTACATCCGCATGCTGGGTGCGGAAGGGATGACCAACGCCACGAAGCACGCGATTCTGAACGCCAACTACATCAAGAAACGCCTCGAGCCGCACTACGACGTCTTGTACACGCGGCCCAACGGCACCGTCGCGCACGAGATGATTTTCGATCTGCGTCGCTTCAAGGCGTCCGGCGTCGAAGAGCTCGACGTGGCCAAACGGTTGATGGACTATGGCTTTCATGCGCCAACAGTCTCGTTTCCGGTCGCCGGTACCCTGATGATCGAACCAACAGAGAGCGAGTCGCAGGAAGAGCTCGACCGCTTCTGCGATGCGATGATTGCGATCCGTCAGGAAATCCAGATGGTCGTCGACGGCAAGACCGATCCAAGAGACAACGTGCTGAAGAACGCGCCGCACACGGCGGCGGCGATTGCGGCCGATGATTGGACGCATCCGTACAGCCGGCAACAGGCCGCCTTTCCGCTGCCGTTCGTCAAGGCCGACAAGTTCTGGCCGCCGGTCGGGCGTATCGACAACGCACACGGCGACAGAAACCTCATCTGCACCTGTCCTGACATCGCAGAGTACGTGAACACTTAAGCCAAGCATGCGCGTGCTGAATGCCGCTCAGATGCGGGACGCAGACCGTCAGACCATCGAGGAAATCGGCATTCCGTCGATGGTGCTGATGGAAAACGCCGGCCGCCAGGTCGTCGCGGCCCTCGAAGCAGCCTACGACGATTTGAGCGACAAGCATGTCGCGGTGCTATGCGGCCCCGGCAACAATGGCGGCGACGGCTTCGTCGTCGCACGCACGCTGCACCAGCGATCCACCGACGTGTCAGTCTTCGTCGTCGCGACGCTGGCCGGCATTAAAGGCGACGCACGGCTGAACCTGGAAATCCTCGGACGTCTCGGCCTCACGGTCGTCGAGATCTCAGACGAACACGCCTGGGATCTGCACTTTTCCGAAATTTCTCAATGCGATCTCATCGTAGACGCGATCTTCGGCACCGGCCTCAAATCTCCGCTGGCGGGACTGATGGAGACGGTTGCGGCCGATGTAAACGCGTCAGGGATTCCCGTCGTGGCCGTGGATCTGCCAACCGGCTTGTCTGCCGATCACGCCGAACCGATCGGCGAGTGCATTCGCGCCAACATCACGGTGACGCTGGCGGCTCCGAAACTTCCGCTGGTGCTGCCTCCGGGGGAAGCACAGGCGGGCAGCATCGTCGTCGCCGATATCGGCATCCCACCTGAGGTCGTCGACGGCCTTTCGGGCCCGCGCATCGAGCTGCTGACGCGCGAGGCGATGCGCGAGATCCTCCAGCCGCGCGAGTCGGACTCGCACAAAGGGGACTACGGGCATGTGCTCGTCATTGCCGGCTCGCGCGGCAAGACCGGCGCGGCACATCTCGCAGCCGTGGGCGCCCTGCGCTCGGGCGCCGGGCTCGTCACGATCGCAACGCCGCGAACCGCACAGCCGATCGTCGCCGCGATGGGCGCCGAATACATGACCGTGCCGCTCGATGAGACCCCCGACGGAACGATCGCGCTCAGCGCCCTGGACCCGGTCCTCGAATTCGAGCCCGATGTCATCGCGGCCGGACCCGGCCTCGGGACAACTCCCGATATCGTCGCGTTCATTCACGGCCTGGTAGCAAAAAGCGAAAGCCCCCTCGTGCTCGACGCTGATGCGCTGAATGTTCTCGCCTCCGAGCCAGACCTCCTGCAGAGCGGCACCGAAGGAGCCCGCCCTGTCATCATTACGCCCCACCCAGGGGAAATGGCCCGGCTCGCCAACACGTCGGTGGACGAGGTGCAGTCCAATCGCCTCGACACGGCGCGAGACTTTGCGGTCCAGCACCAGATCTACGTCGTGCTCAAGGGCTATCGCACCCTGGTTGCCACGCCTGAAGGCAAGGTGTTCATCAACCCGCTGGGAAATCCCGGTATGGCGACTGGCGGCACGGGCGATGTCCTGGCCGGTGTGCTCGCCGCGTGGCTCGCACAACTGCTTGATGCCGAAGCCGCGTGCAAGATCGGCGTCTACCTGCACGCGCTCGCCGGCGATCTCACAGAGGCCGACGAAGGCGAAGTGGCGATGACAGCCGGCGACCTCGCCGCGCATCTTGGCGACGCCGTGCTCGAGCTGACCGCCCGACGCCGTGTAAACCCCACAAATGGCCGATCCTGAGATCGTCACCACCAGGTCCGAGCAGGAGACGTTCGCGATCGGCAGAAAGCTGGGGGAGGTTCTCCCCTCCGGGACGTTCGTATTGCTGCATGGCGACCTGGGCGCGGGCAAAACCGCCTTTGTGCGCGGCATGGCTGCAGGTCTCGGCGCCGATCCCGGCGACGTCTCCAGCCCCACGTTCGTGCTCATCCAGCACTACAAAGGACGCGTTCTGCTGACTCATGTCGACCTTTACCGCCTCGACACCGGGGCTGCGGTTGACGATCTGGGATTGGAAGAAATGGCGGGCGGGGCAGTGGTCGCCATCGAATGGGCCGAGCGCTTACCGCGCCCGATCGACGACAGTGTGATCGTGCGGATAGAGGATCTGGGCGAGGACGAGCGCCGGATTACGATAGAAAACGGTTCCGGGATCCTTTTTCGTTGATTCGCGCGAAAAAGGATCCCGGAACCGTTTTCTACTCCGATCGGTAGTTCGGCGCCTCTTTGGTAATCGTCACGTCGTGCACATGGCTCTCGCGGAACCCGGCGGCCGTGATCTTGATGAGGCGCGCTTCCTTCTGAAGCGTCGGGATGTTGCCGCAGCCACAATAACCCATGCCGGCCCGCAATCCGCCGACCAACTGGTGAATCATCGAGGCGACGCTGCCTTTGTGGGCGACCCGGCCTTCGATGCCTTCCGGCACCAGCTTCTCAGGACCGGCTTTGCCCGTGCTTTCCAGCTCGAATTCATCCTGAAAGTACCGATCGCGACTCCCGCGGCGCATCGCACCGATCGATCCCATGCCGCGATACTCCTTGAAGCTGCGCCCCTGATACAGGATGAGCTCGCCGGGGCTTTCGTCGGTGCCGGCGAACAGATTTCCGATCATGACTGAGCTGGCGCCAACCGCAATCGCCTTCGTGATGTCGCCCGAGAACCGGATGCCCCCATCGGCAATCACCGGAATGTCGTGCGCGGCCGCAGCTCGCGCGCATTCCATCACGGCCGTAATCATCGGTACGCCGATGCCGGCGATCACACGCGTCGTGCAGATCGATCCGGCTCCGATGCCGACCTTCACGGCATCGACGCCGCGCTCGATCAGCGCTTCGGTCGCTTCCGCCGTGGCCACGTTGCCCGCAATCAGGTCGATACCTGGATGCTCACGCCGGATTCTCGCGACCATATCCAGAACATTCTGCGAGTGGCCGTGTGCCGTGTCGACGACCACGACATCGACGTGCGCGGCCACGAGCGCGGCGGCACGTTCCGGCGTGTCGCGCGCGATGCCGACCGCGGCGCCTACGCGCAGACGGCCAAGCGTGTCTTTGCTCGCGTTCGGATATTTGATTTGCTTTTGAATGTCCTTGACCGTGATCAGGCCCTTCAGCTTGAAATCGCGATCGACGACGAGCAGCTTTTCGACTTTGTGGCGGTGCAGAATCTCGCGGGCCGCATCCAGTGTGGTGCCGACCGGCACGGTAATCAGGTTCTCGCGCGTCATCACCGCCGAAATCGGGCGATCGACGTTCGTTTCGAACCGCAGATCGCGATTGGTCAGAATGCCGACGAGGCGGCCTTCCTTCGCACCGCCTTCCGTAATCGGCACGCCCGAGATGCGGTACCTCTGCATCAACTCGAGCGCTTCGTGGATGCGATGCTCTGGAGACAGGGTGATCGGATTGACGATCATGCCGCTTTCCGATCGCTTCACCCGATCCACTTCCGAGGCCTGTTCCTCGATGGAGAGGTTCTTGTGAATGACGCCGATACCGCCATGCTGCGCCATGGCGATTGCCAGGGCGGACTCCGTGACGGTGTCCATGGCGGCGCTGGCGATCGGCACGTTCAGCTGAATATTCCGCGTAAATCGTGACGTGACGTCGACCTGGCTCGGAATGACCTTCGAGAGCCTCGGCACCAGCAATACGTCGTCGAATGTCAGAGCGGTGGGGAGGTCGGTGATGAGGTCGGCCGCGCCCAACTGAAGGATTGACGATGCGTTTCTGGTCTCCATGGATTCCTCGTCAGGCTGCGACGCCGTGGCATTTCTTGTATTTCTTGCCGCTGCCGCACGGGCACGGATCGTTGCGGCCCACCTTCGGCTCGTCACGGCGGACCGTCTGCACTGGCGCGTCGTCGCCGCCGACGCGCGGTGGAGCCGCCGGTCGCGAAGGCAACCCCTTCGGCGCAGACAAGAACCCGCCGGCGGGCTCGGCCTTTGGCTCGTTCAGCGTCATCGGCATCGGCGCACGCCGCTGCGGCGGACGTTGAGGCGCATCGCTGCCGACGACTGTGAAGTGGCCGGTCCACAGCCTGTTCACCATATCCTCGTCGACCCGGCGCTTCATGTCCTGGAAGAGCTCGAAGCTTTCCTTCTTGTACTCGACGAGCGGATCTTTCTGACCGTAGCCCCGGAGACCGATACCCTCTTTCAGGTGATCGAGGCTGTAGAGGTGGTCCTTCCACTGGCGATCGACCGTCTCGAGCATCACGAACCGCTCGACCTGACGCATGGCGGGACTGCCGACCGTCTGCTCCTTTGCGTCGTACTTCTTGACGATGCGCTCACGGATCGCCTCGCGAATCTCGTCGGCGCTCTTGTCGGCCATCTCGAGGCCCAGATAGTCCCCCGCATCGAGACCGAAGACGCGCGACATGTCCATCTTCAGCGCGTCGAGATCCCATTCCTCGGGTTCCGTATTCTTGCCCGCGTACGCCTCGACCGCATCGTCGAGAACATCGTCGGCGAGCATCGTCAGATATGCTCGCGTGTCGATCTCGTTCACCTCTTCGGCTTCTTCGTCCTCGACGCGAATCCTGCCCTCGAGCAGCTCGCGGCGCAGCGCGTAGATGTTCTCGCGCTGCTTGTTCATGACGTCGTCGTATTCGAGGAGGTGCTTTCTGGTACCGAAGTTCTGCGCCTCCACCTGCTTTTGCGCGCGTTCGATGGCCTTGGTGACCATTCCGTGCTCGATGGGCACCCCGTCTTCCATCCCCAGCCGCTGCATGAGGCCGGCGATGCGGTCCGATCCGAAGATCCGCATCAGATCGTCTTCGAGCGAAAGGTAGAAGCGCGACGAGCCCGGATCGCCCTGGCGGCCGGCGCGGCCCCGCAACTGGTTGTCGATGCGGCGTGCCTCGTGGCGCTCGGTGCCGATGATGTGCAGGCCGCCGAGATCGACGACGTCTTCGTGCTCCGCGTCGGTCTGACTCTTGAAGTGAGAGAACACACGGTCCCAGTCGGCGCGGGCGGCTTTGTAGAACCCGTCGAGATGATAGTAGTAGACGAACTCGTCGTCGTCGGTGAACCGTTCTTCACCTTTCGGCAACCGCTCGGCCTTCTGTTCGCCGAGCAACTGCTGACGCGCCATGAACTCGGGGTTGCCGCCCAGGAGAATGTCCGTCCCGCGGCCGGCCATGTTGGTGGCAATCGTGACTGTGCCCCTGCGCCCGGCCTGTGCGACGAACTCGGCTTCCTGCGCGTGGTACTTCGCATTCAGCACGACGTGTTTGATGCCGCGACGCTTGAGCCTCGATGAGAGCCTCTCGGACTTTTCGATCGACACAGTGCCGACCAGCACCGGGCGCCCGGCTTCCTGCTTCGCGAGGATGTCGTTGACGATCGCATCGGATTTTTCGTCGGCCGTGCGATAGATCGAATCGGGTTCTTCGACGCGCCTGAGCGTTTTGTTCGGTGGAACGACCATGACGTCGAGCTTGTAGATCTTTGCGAACTCTTCCGCTTCGGTCTCCGCCGTGCCGGTCATGCCCGACAGCTTCTTGTACTTGCGGAAGTAATTCTGGAAGGTAATAGTGGCGAGCGTCTGGTTCTCGCGCTCGATCTTCACCTTTTCCTTGGCCTCGACCGCCTGGTGCAGACCGTCGCTCCAGCGGCGTCCCGGCATGAGACGGCCCGTGAACTCGTCGACGATGACGACCTGGCCGTCCTTGATCATGTAGTCGACGTCGAGCCTGAAGATCGCGTGCGCGCGCAGGGCCTGCTCGACATGGTGCTTGATGTGCGCGTTCTCCATGTCGTAGAGGTGGCCGCCGTTCAGGCGACTGGCGAGATGTTTCTCGGCCGCCTGCATGCCGCTTTCCGTCAGCGTCACCGTCTTGTGCTTCTCGTCGACGATGTAGTCGCCGGTCGCCTCGAGCGCCTCGCGCTCTTCAGCCTTGGCATCGCCCTTGGTCTTCGCTCCGGCCTTCAGCCGCGGAATGATGCGATCGACCTCGTAATACAAGTCCGTCGAGGCTTCGGCCGGACCGGAAATGATCAGCGGTGTGCGGGCCTCGTCGATGAGGATGCTGTCGACTTCGTCCACGATGGCGAAGTTATGGCCCCGCTGGACATACTGCGACAGCTCGAACTTCATGTTGTCGCGCAGGTAGTCGAAGCCGAACTCGTTGTTCGTCCCGTGGGTGATGTCGGCCGCGTAGGCTGTCTGCCGCTCGGCGTCGTTCAGATCGTGCTGGATGACGCCCACAGTCATCCCCAGGAATCGATAGATTTTGCCCATCCATTCCGAGTCGCGGCGGGCCAGATAATCGTTGGTGGTGACGACGTGGACGCCTTTGCCCTCGAGCGCGTTCAGATAGGCTGGGAGCGTCGCGACCAGCGTTTTACCCTCGCCGGTCTTCATCTCGGCGATGGCGCCGCTGTGCAGCATCGCACCACCGATAATCTGCACGTCGAAGTGCCGCATGTTCAGGACGCGCCGGCCGGCTTCGCGTACGACGGCAAACGCTTCGGCCTGGAGGTCGCTGAGGGTCTCGCCCCGGGCCAGCCGTTCGCGGAATTCGGCCGTTTTCGCCCGAAGTGCGTCGTCCGACAGCGGCCGAAGCGAAGGCTCGAGCGCGTTGACCGCCTCCACGAGCGGACGCAACCGCTTCAGCTCGCGCTCGTTTTGGGTTCCGATGACTTTTGCGAGGAGAGTACCCAGCATGAGGAATATTTCCGAGGGTAATCCGACAATTCTAACACAAGGTAAGACGGGGGCCGGGCTTGGCCGGTTGCGAGTTACGTAGTGTCCGGCTGTAGTGTCCGGCTTTAGCCGGACCCTAATCCTTCGAGGATTTACCGGCCAGCAGCTGCAGCGGATTAATCAGCTTGCCGCCAGCGAGCACTTCGTAATGGAGATGGGGACCGGTCGCGCGGCCGGTCGCGCCCACGAAGCCGAGCAGGTCGCCGCGCTTCACATCGCGCCCTTGCCAGACCGCGAACCTGGACAGATGCCCGTAGCGCGTCACCAGGCCGTATCCGTGATCGATCACGACGAGGTTGCCATAATCGCCGTTGGGCGCTGCCATCTCGACCCTGCCGGCGGCCGTCGCCCGCACTGGCGTGCCTCTTTCGGCCGAGATGTCGAGGCCGGGATGAAAATCTCTGTCACCGGTGAACGGATCAGCCCTCATGCCGTAACCCGCCGACAGCCAGCCGTGGACCGGCCACACCGAAGGCGTCGCATTCATCAACGATTCCCGCTTTTCGACATTGCGGCGCACGATGCTGAGATGCCCTTCGAGGCTGCCCAGCACGTTGCGCAGCATGGTGAAGGTCTGGTCGAGCGACGACGCCGCGGCGGCGCTGAAGGCGGGCGTCAACATCGCGCTCGCGCCGGCAGCCGACGCGCCACCTTCCGCCCGGGTTTTCACCGCCGGTGGCAGTTTTTCCATGGCGCGTGCCGTTATCGGGTCGACGCTCGATCGGAGACCCAGCTCGTTAATCGCCGATTGGAGAGACTCGATCTGCGTTGTCAGCGCGCCAGTAGCTTCCCGGTAACTCGTGTTCTCCTGTTGCAGCGTGGTGTTCGTCGCGCGGAGATGATTGACTTCCGCGGTGGCGCTTAACCGGAGGCCGAGGCCGACAAGTACTGGAAAAGCAAGGACACCTGCCAACGCAAGCGCGAACGGACGCAACCGTATCGTGACCCGGCGAACGGTGCCGGTTTGACGGTCTGCGAGCACGATCGTGTAACGCTTCGACATTATCAGTACGCGTCCGTCTGGTAGTCGGCCCGGTCCACTTTCAATTAGGGGGAGCGCCTGACGGACTAGAAACCGAAAGGCTCGAGCACTTTAGCACAGCTCATTGGAGAAAGGTACCGGAACGTCAACAGAGGCGAAGGTCAGGCGAATCGAGCTATGACGCCGGCGTGTCTCTGAATCGATACTGAAGAGCTTCGGCCACGTGCTCTGTCGCGATCGATGCCACGCCGGCGAGGTCGGCGATCGTCCGGCTGACACGCAGAACGCGATCGCATCCCCTCGCGCTCAAGCAGAACTTCTGAATCGCGGCTTCCAGGACGGAAGTGCTGCGGGAATCGAGGCGGCAGTATTCGTTCAGTTCGCCACCTTCGAGCTGGCGGTTCAGCCTCGAGCTGGATTCGCCAAATCGCGAGCGCTGACGGCTGCGCGCACCGACAACCCGCTTTCGGATGACCACCGACGATTCGCATTCGGCACCGGACGCTCTGTCGGCACGAAGGCTCGACCCGATCGCGGGCACGTCCACCACCAGATCGATACGATCTCGCAGCGGCCCGGAAATCCGGCCTGCATAACGCTGTATCTGCGGGTCTGTGCACCGGCAGGCACGGCGGCGATCGTCAAAAAAGCCGCAGGGGCAAGGATTCATCGCTGCGACGAGCATGAAGCGGGCTGGAAAGGAAGCTGTCCTTGCCGCCCGCGAGATCGTCACCCGGCCTTCTTCCAGCGGCTGCCTCAGAGCCTCGAGCACGCGTCGGTCGAATTCGGGAAGTTCATCGAGAAACAGCACCCCATTGTGCGCCAGGCTGATCTCGCCTGGACGGGGAGCAGACCCGCCACCTACCATCGCCACTTCGGAAATGGTGTGATGCGGCGCGCGGAACGGGCGGACGTGCATCAGCGCGGTGCCGGGTGGCAGAGTGCCCGCAACCGAATGAACCGAAGTGCAGTCGAGCGCTTCGTCGAAATCGAGCGGGGGGAGAATTCCCGCCAACCGGCGCGCCATCATCGTCTTGCCGCCGCCGGGGGCGCCAATCAGCATCACGTTATGGCCACCCGCTGCCGCAATTTCCAGCGCGCGCTTGGCCAGGCTCTGGCCCATCACATCGGCGAAATCTGGCTCTGGGTCGCCGGAGCATGGCGCGTCTGTCCCGCCAACGTCGGGGATCTCAGTCGCCCGGGCGAAGCTGGACGCTACGCGGGTCACGCCGGTCTCTTTCAGACCCGCGTTGAGGGCTTCGACCGCCTCTACCAGCGAATCGACCGCCAGCACCTTCAGTCCTTCCACCACCCGGGCCTCGGGCGCGTTCGCGCGGGGCAGCAGTATGGCTGGGGTGCCCTCTCGTTTCGCCGCCACCGCGACCGGCAGCACGCCCCGAATCGACTGGATCGATCCGTCGAGCGAGAGCTCGCCGAGCAGGATGACGCCGTCGAGCCGGCGCGGTTCGACCACGCCGGTGGCGGCCAGCACGCCCAGCGCGATAGGCAGGTCGTAGGAGGCGCCTGCCTTGCGAATGTCTGCAGGCGCAAGGTTCACCGTGACTCGATGACTCGGGAACTCGAATCCGGAATTGCGGATGGCCGTGCGGACGCGATCTCGGCTCTCGCGCACGCTCGTGTCGGGGAGGCCGACCATCGTAAAGACCGGCAACCCGAACGAGACATCGACTTCGACGATGACCGGAAGTGCTTCGACCCCGATGACGGCCGCACTGCGCAGGCTTGCGAGCACACGTGACGAGTTGCAAACCGTTCTCCAGAACAGGAACTCCAGCTGTGCTGATACGTTATGGTGCGCGCGTTCCTCCGCGCTGCAGGAACTGCGCAGATCGCAACGGGCCAACGACGCAGGTTTTGCAACGCCGCCAGCGGCCCTAATCCCCAGTTTTCGACACGCAGGCCGGCTCGGCGTTCAACGCCGTACGTGCCCGGAGCCCGGAGTCTGCAACCGAAAATCAGTTTGCGGTTCGTGCGGAAAAGATGGTGAGTCTGTCGCCGATATTGATGCGGCTGCCGCGAACGGTGCGCGCGTTCCAGGACTTGAGCGCGGCAACGGTCGTGTTGTAGAGCCTGGCGATTGAGGAGAGCGTCTCACCGCGCTTCACGCGATGAACGATGCGCTCGGGTTCCACCTTCTCGGCTCGCGTGGAAACGAGCGCGGGTTTTTGGGAAACCACGGGTTTCTCCGAGGCTATCGGTTGCGCCTCGGCCAGCACCGTTCCCGGCTCGGCGGTGACCGGCACGGCCCCGAGCAAGGTCGTTGGCGCGCGCGGGATGATGAGTTGCTGACCGACGTTGACGCGCGACCGCAACGTCAGCGAGTTGGCTTCGGCGAGATCGGCCTGCCGGACATTCAGCTTTCGCGAGATCGACAGCAGCGTTTCGCCTCGCTTGACCGAGTGCCACTGGAAGGCGTTCAGACTCTCGGGCGGGGCCTCTGCAAGCCGGGCTCGAAACGCGTCGCCGCTGCCGACCGGCACCTTGATCTCGTACTCCGGCGAGCTCACCGGCGTCGTCCAGCGCCTCAACTCGGGATTGAGCGATTCGATGTCGTCAATCGGCGCGTTGGTCCATTCGGCCACCAGACGCAGGTCGATCGGATCGCTCACCTGCACCTTCTCATACACGAGCGGCACGTCGGGCTCGAGGTCGAAACCATATTGCGCCGGGTTCTTCGCGATGACGATGGCCGCGAGAATCATCGGCACGTACTCGCGCGTCTCGCGTGGCAGGAAGCGCGATGTCGTGGTCAGCGACCAGAAATCATCTTTGCGCGCGCGTTTCATGGCGCGCTGTACCCGCGCCGGACCGCCGTTATACGACGCCATCGCGAGATGCCAGTCGCCGTCGAACATCCTGCCGAGCGTTTTCAGATATTGCGCGGCCGCCTTTGTCGCTTTTTCGGGATCCGATCGTTCATCGACATACCAGTCCTGCGTCAGCCCGTGCTCGCGGCCGGTATAGCTCATGAACTGCCACATCCCCATGGCCTTGACGCGGGAGCGGGCGGTGTTCTTGAACGCACTCTCGACCAGCGGGATGTACGCGAGGTCGAGGGGCAGGCCCTGCTCGCGGAACTCGGCCTGAATCATCGGCAGATACTTCACCCCACGCTGGAGCCCTTCGCCGATGAAGTCGCGCAGATTGCCTTGAAAGAGCTCGATGTAGGACAGGACCTTCCCGTTGAGGGGAATCTCGACGTCGTGTTTCGTCTGGCTCAGATCGTTCGCCACGACGCTTTCGGTCGCCGTCGTGGCCGCCGGCGGATCGAACGTCGAAATCGCAAGGAGCTCATCGATGGACGCGGGCTCTGTTTTCTTTTCGACGAACCCGTCGCCTTTCGAGAGCGCCGTCAGTTCGTGCGCGCTGACGCGCTCGACGAGCTGGTCGAAGTGCCGCCGGATGCGCGGCTCAGACCTCGCGCCGTAGGGCGACTTCAACAGCACGTCGATGGAAAGGTCGAACGAGGTGCGCGCCTGTTCGAGGTGTCCTAACGCAAGCTCCTTCTCGGCGGCGGCAAAATGTTTCTGGGATTCCGCAATCAGGTCCAGGACTGGATCTGCCGGGGCGGGCTCGGGCTCCAGGACAACGACGGGCGGGGGCGGAGGCGTGACCGCTACCGTGACGGTCTTCGGTTTTCGGCCAAGGCCCAATCCCAGGCCGCAGCCGACGAGCGAGACGCTAACGCCGATAGCAGCTGCCAGGTGCAGCAGTGTCCTGAAAGTCATCAATCTCGTCTAGCGTTTCGTCCCCGGCGCGACCGAACTACAGAGACGACCGTATAAACATGCAGGACCGTGAAATGGGGGTAAGGGGTCGGAATGTAACACGTGACCCGCGATTGGTCAACCCAGCTAAGTCCAGCAAAATGAGCAATAACAGAATTGCAATTGACCGGGCAGGTGCCCTAACGCGCGTCGACGAAAACCTGCTTTTCTTCGCCCAGATCTCGTGCGGCGGGGGTCACAATCGTTCGGCTGTCGAGCACGATTTTTCGACCAGTTTTGAGGGCCTCGCGGACATCGTCTTCACAGACAAACTCGGCAGGGCGCTGTGTACCGGGGTCTGACCCCCGTACTGTACCGGGGTCAGACCCCATGGCGAACCCACGCGAGGCGAGGAACTGATCGATGCGCACTCCGAGCACGTCGGGATTCAGCCCTGCGGACGGCGGTTGCGTCCGTCCTGGTGGCGACGTAGGTTGGGTCCGGCTAGCCGCCTTCACCGAGGCATCTGTCGCGCGTACTTCTGCCGGCTGCGTCTCATATGCCAGCCGTTTGATGTTCAAGAGGTGTTTCGGCGAGATGTTGTCGGAGGTAATGTTGCCGCCCCAGCCGCCGCATCCCAGAGTCATCGCCGGATCGAGCCCCGTCGTCATGCCCACCGATCCGTGTGTCGTGGGCGTGTTCACGACAATGCGAAAGGCTGGCTTCTTGAGCCCAAACTCCAGAATGATCTGATCGTTTCGCGAGTGAATCGACATCGTGTGACCCATCCCGCCGTATCGCAGAATTTCTTTGCAGCGTTCGCAGCCCTCGCGCCAGTCGGCAACGACATACCACGAGAGCACCGGGCACAGCTTTTCGATAGACAGGGGATAGTCGCGGCCGACGCCCGCGAGCGGCGCCACGAGCACGCGCGTGCCCGGCGGCACGGCGATGCCGGCCTTCTCGGCGATGAATGTCGCCGCTCTGCCGACAACGGCCGGATTCGGCAATCGTTGGGGGGACACCAGCACCTTCGTCACGGCGTCTATCTCGGCGGCATTCAGAAAATACGCCCCCTGATTAACGACCTCGCGCTTCAACTCCTCGGCAATGCCCGCGTCGGCCACCACCGAGTTCGGAGAAGAGCAGAGCAGCCCGTAGTCGAATGTCTTGCCAACGATGATGTCCGACGCCGCCTTCCTGATGTCCGCAGAACTTTCCACGTAGCACGGCGCATTCCCGGGGCCGACGCCGTAGGCCGGCTTACCCGAACTGTACGCGGCGCGCACCAGACCCATGCCGCCTGTCGCGAGAATGACGGCGACGTCGCGGCTCTTCATCAACTCCTGCGTGCCTTCGAGCGTCACCGTGGTCATCCAGTTGATGCTGCCGTCGGGTGCGCCGGCAGCGCGGGCCGCTTCGTTCATGATCTCAGCAACGCGCGTGATGCACCGGACGGCAGAAGGGTGCGGGCTGATGACGATGGCGCATCGCGCCTTGAGCGAGATGAGAATCTTGTAGATGGCCGTAGATGTCGGGTTGGTCGAGGGCACAACTGCCGCCACGACCCCGAACGGTTCCGCAATCTCGATGACTTTGCGATCCTCCAGGCGGTTCAGAACGCCGACCGTCTTCATCGGGCGAATAAAGCGGTAGACGCGGTCGGCCGAGAACACATTCTTCTGGATCTTGTCGGCGACCACGCCGTAGCCGGTCTCTTCCACCGCGAGCTTCGCCAGCGCCTCGCACTGCGGCGCGATCGCCGCGGCCATCGCATCGACAATCGCGTCGATGCGCTCCTGTGAAAGCTCCGCGATTTCCGTCTGAGCCTGCTTCGCACGGCGCGCGAGCGCGCGCGCCTCGGCTATCGAAGCAAGATCGCGATCTGTGGCTTTGGAAGAGGAAACGGGTTGAGGACTCGCCATGTCCCGCGCGTACTAGGGTTTGGGCAGGATTTTTTCGACTTCGCCGTGCGGCCGCGGAATGACGTGCACCGACACGAGCTCGCCGACACGCCGCGCCGCCGCGGCCCCCGCATCGGTCGCGGCCTTGACCGCGCCCACATCGCCGCGCACCATCACCGTGACGTAACCGGCGCCGATGTATTCCTTACCGACGAGAATCACGTTGGCGGCTTTCACCATCGCATCCGCCGCCTCGAT
The DNA here is from genome assembly GCA_963782595.1 of Vicinamibacterales bacterium. Taxonomy (GTDB): domain Bacteria; phylum Acidobacteriota; class Vicinamibacteria; order Vicinamibacterales; family JAMQPK01; genus JAMQPK01. Next base: position 1,602,632 of record CAWAKJ010000002.1, read on the forward strand.
CGACCCGATGAGCCCTTTGGTTTCGACCATCCCAAGCGCTTCGAAGGACATGTGCGCGCGACTCTAGCAGATTAGGCAAGGTGCAGCAACCGCGTTATAATGTTGATTCTTTTCGGGTTTAACCAGAACCGCCACTACCGTTTTTGACGATGAGAAAATCTGTCCCGCTCATGGCCTGCCTGGCCATCGTCGCTCTGAGTGTGATCGTCGCGACAGGGTGTCGCCGCGAAGAGCCGGAGCCGCCGCCGGTGGCCACCCCGTCGTTTTCGGCCAACCAGACACGCGTGCCGCTCGGGAGCCCGGTCGAGGTCACTTACAAATTTGTCGTCGCCAAAGACGCCCCGAAGATAGGCGAAGACTTCCGGGTGTTCGTCCATTTCCTCGACGCCGACAACGAACGGCTCTGGACCGACGACCACGACTTGCCCGTTCCAACGTCCCAGTGGAAGCCGGGGCAGACCATCGAATACACCAAGACGATGTTCGTGCCGATCGTGCCTTACGAGGGCGCGACCAAAGTGCTGATGGGCCTGTATTCGAACGCATCCGACACGCGGCTCCCTCTTGCGGGCACCGTGCACGATCGACGCTCGTACGTGGTCGGAAAGCTCGATCTCCTGAAGCGCACCGAAGGCATCTTCGTGATGTTCAAGGAGGGTTGGCATGCGGCCGAAACGCCGCCCGACAACCCGGCGGTCGAGTGGCAGTGGACGAGGAAGGAATCGACGCTGTCGCTGAGAAATCCGAAGAAGGACGTGATGTTCTACCTGCATCTTGATTCGCCCGGGCTGTTTTCCGAGCCCCAGCAGGTGAATGTCACCATTGGCGACCAGACGATTGATTCGTTCGTGTTGGAGCCCAAGAAAGAGCTCATCCGGAAGCCCACCATCACGGCCGCACAGCTCGGAACGGCCGATGTGGTGGATATCAGAATTTCGGTCGATAAGTCATATGTTCCGGCTGTAATCACCAGCGGAGCCAACAGAGACCCGCGTGAGCTTGGCGTACGGGTGTTTCACGCATACGTGCAGCCCATCAGCTGATTATGAAATATCTACTTACCCTCGTCGCACTGGCGATCGCCACGCCCGCGTCTGCGGAGTTGATTTTTTTCTCGGACGCGCGGTCCATGTCGGTCAAGAGCCATCGCTTCGAAGGCGACCGCGTCATCGTCATGCTGCGCGGGGGCGGAGAGATGGCGTTCGATCGGTCGATTATCGTGAAGTTCGCGCCCGACGAAGTGGCATACCCCGAGGACACCATCGCCGACCCGACGCTGCAGGCGCTGCCGCAGGGGAATGCCGGCAGTCTCGTCGAGAAGACGGCCTACGATCCGATCATTGAACACGCCTCAGACCGTCACGGCGTCGATGCGCGGCTCTTGAAGGCAGTCATCCAGGTCGAATCGGGGTTTCAACCGCGCGCGCGATCGCACAAGGGCGCGATGGGGCTGATGCAGCTGATGCCGCAGACGGCTCGCCAGTACCAGACTCGCAATCTGTACGATCCCGCCAGCAATATCGAAGCAGGCACGAGGCACCTCAAGAAACTTCTCGGCGAGTTCGAGCAATCGCTACCGCTTGCGCTGGCCGCCTACAACGCGGGCGAGGCGGCGGTTCGCCGTTTCGGCGGCATTCCGCCGTATGCCGAAACCCAGACCTACGTCGCCAGGATTCTTGGCCTGCTTCGTTAGCCGGGTCTGTAGTGCAAGACCCGGCCTACGCGTACGTAGGGCGGGTCCTGCTTTTCGGACCCGCCAGGTCTGTCGCCCCTGGACCCGCCAACCTGTTATAATTTCAGGCACTTAGGATGGAATTTCGCTGCAGGTTGGTCACGGCTGCTGGTGAGATTGTCGAGGGCACCTACGCGGCAGAGAGCGAGGCGCGCCTTCGCCACGACTTCGAAACCCAGGGCCTGCACGTCCTCTCGCTCCGCAAGCGCAGCGTTCTGAGCGGCGGCAGCATCCTGCCGAAACGACGCAAGATCTCGCGTCACGAGTTCCTGGTCTTCAACCAGGAATTTGCGACGCTTCTGAAGGCCGGAATGCCCTTGGTGCAGTCTATAGACTTGCTGCGCCGTCAGGTGGTCAACCCGGTATTCCGCGGGGTGCTCGACGACGTTCACGAGAAGGTGCGGAGTGGCACGGCTCTGTCGGAGGCGTTCGCCGGCCATGGCGATCTGTTTCCCCGCGTGTATACGGCGTCTCTGCTCGCGGGCGAGCGCAGCGGCAATCTCGACGCCATTCTCCGCCGATACGTCGTCTACGAAAAGGTCATCGACACGGTCCGGCGCAAGACCATCTCGGCGCTGATTTATCCGTTGATCCTGGTCGTGCTGGCGATCGTGCTCGTCTCGATCATCGTGCTCAAAGTCGTGCCTGCGTTCAGCGATTTCTATGCGGGGTTCAACGCCGAGCTCCCGCTCTCGACGCGCATCATTCTGGGAGTTTCGGACTTCGCACAGCAGCAGTTTTTGTTGCTCGCCGCCGGCCTCGTCGTGGGAGGGGCCGCGTTCGCGGCGTGGATCCGGCAACCGGGTCAACGCGCGCAGTTCGACCACGTGGTGCTGACGATTCCGTTTATCGGCGAGACCGCGCGCAAATTCGTGACGGCGCAGATGGCCCGGACTTTGGCGACGCTGCTTGGCGGCGGCATTCCGCTGGTGAATTCGCTGGAGGTGACCGCGCGGTCGGTCGGCAACCAGCACATGGGTAGAGAACTGGACGCGGTGACTCAGAGCGTCCGGGAAGGGCAGGGCCTGGCCGCGTCGCTCACCAAGCGCGGAGTCGTGCCGGACGTGGCCCTGAAGATGATCGAAGTCGGAGAATCGACCGGATCGCTTCAGGACATGTTGAGCAGCCTGGCCGACTTCTATGACGAAGAAGTGGAAACCTCGGTCAGCCGTTTTGTGACCTTGATCGAGCCGATGCTGCTGGTCGCAATGGGCTTGGTCATCGCGGTGCTCGTCCTCGCGCTGTACATGCCGTTGTTCCAGCTCAGCTCTGTTGTGAACCAGTGAGCAATCAGGTGTAACGGCGCGAGCAGCCGATACTTATTTCTATATGCCCGATCCGCAAATTGCCGTATCCGCCGACGAGCGTCGCGCCGAGTACGAAGCCGCGCAGCGTCTGGCCAAGCGATACCGGCTCGAGTTCGTCGACATGGACCGGTTCCCGATCGATCAGGAACTTTTCCGCTCGATCCCTGCCGATCTGATGCTTCGGTACTCGTTCGTCCCGTACAAACGGCAGGGCAAGGCCCTCGTCATCGTGGTGCCCGACCCGACGGATCTGCCGCTCCTGGACGAGTTGTCGCACCTGCTCGGCACGCCGATTACGGTGACGGTCGGCGCGCGCTCGGCCATCGAATCGATCCTCAAGAAGAGCGAGAGCTCGCAGCGAGTCCTCGAGGAAGCCACCGAAAGCTTCCAGATTCAGCTGCTCAAAGACGACGACAACCTCGACGAGAATCTCACCGTCGAGCGACTGACGAGCGACATCAGCCCGGTCATCAAGCTCGTGGACTCGACGATCTTCACGGCGATTCAGCGGCGCGCCAGCGATATCCACATCGAGACGGGCGACGATGCGGTGCACATCAAGTACCGGATCGACGGTGTGCTGCAGCCGGCCATGCGTCCGATCGCGAAGCAGTTCCATTCGCCGATCATCTCGCGCATCAAAGTCATGGCCGAGCTCGACATCGCGGAAAAGCGCGTGCCGCAGGACGGTCGGTTCAAGTTGAAGGTGCCGGGCAAGACCATCGACTTCCGCGTCTCGATCATGCCGAGCGTGCACGGCGAAGACGCCGTCATCCGCATCCTCGACAAAGAATCAATCAGCGAGCAGTTCCGCGAGCTGCGGCTCGATATCCTGGGCTTTCCCGAGACCGAGCTCAAGCGGTTCCGCAAGTACATCGCCGAGCCCTACGGCATGGTGCTCGTCACGGGCCCCACCGGCAGCGGCAAGACGACCACGCTGTACGCCGCGCTGTCGGAAATCAAATCGGTGGAAGACAAGATCATCACGATTGAGGATCCTGTCGAGTATCAATTGCGCGGCATCACGCAAATCCCGATCAACGAAAAGAAAGGGCTGACGTTCGCCCGCGGGCTGCGGTCGATTCTGCGCCACGACCCCGACAAGATCATGGTGGGCGAGATCCGCGACCCTGAAACGGCGCAGATCGCGATTCAGTCGGCGCTGACCGGCCACCTCGTGTTCACGACGGTGCACGCCAACAACGTCATCGACGTGCTGGGCCGGTTCCTGAACATGGGGGTCGAGCCGTATCAGTTCGTGTCGGCGCTCAACTGCGTGCTTGCGCAGCGCCTTGTGCGCATCATCTGCGCCCACTGCAAGCGTCCGGTCAAAGTCAGCCGCGCGCTGCTCGAGGAATCGGCGATGGATCCGAACCTGGCAGACACGCAGACCTTCTACGAGGGCGCGGGCTGCATCGAGTGCGGCGGAACCGGCTTCAAAGGCCGCATGGCGATTTGCGAGCTGCTCGACCTGACCGACTCCATTCGCGAGATGATTCTCGAGCGGCGTCCATCGTCCGAGATCAAGAAAACCGCCCACGAGGAGGGCATGCGATTCCTGCGCGAGTCGGCCGTGGAAAAAGTGCGGCTGGGCACCACCACGCTTCGCGAGATCAACAAGGTCACCTTTGTCGAGTAGATCCTTCCTGTCTGCCGCGCCGCCAACCGTCGCGGTGCAAATCGCGAGACACCGCGTCTCCGCCGCGGCCGTGACTTCTCGCGTCGGGGGACTCTCGATATCTGCGCACGCCGTCGAGCCGCTGCCGGCGGGAGCCGTGATACCCGCACTCAACGGGTCGAACATCGCCGAACCCAAAGTGGTCGCCTCGGCGCTGCAGCGCGTGTTCGAACGCATGGACGTCCGCCCGAAGCGCGTGGCGCTGGCCGTTCCCGATATGGTCGCCAAGGTCTCGCTGCTGAAGTTCGACAAAGTGCCCGACAGGGCGCACGATCTGCATGAGCTGGTTCGGTGGCAGGTACGGAAGGCCGCGCCGTTCCGCATCGAAGATGCGCAACTGAGCTTCGTACCGGGCCTCCAGGCGCTGGACGGCAGCACCGAGTTCGTCGTCATCATGGCGCGCAAAGACGTCGTCCGCGAGTACGAAGCCGTGTGCGAGGCCGCCGGCGCGCAGGCGGGTATCGTCGATCTCGTCACCTTCAACGTGATCAACGCCGTGCTCGCAGGACGGGACGCGCCCGCTGACGACTGGCTGCTCGTTCACGTCACCCAGGAAGACGCCACGATGGCGATTCTTCGTGGTCAACACCTCGTGTTCTTCAGAAACCGCGATGCCGAGAGTGAGGGCGGGCTCGCGGACATGGTCCACCAGACAGCGATGTATTACGAGGATCGCCTGAGCGGTGCCGGCTTCGGCCGGGTGGTACTGGCAGGCGGCGGATCGCCGGCCACCGACGGCGGGCAGGACGCCGACTATCTCCGCCAGGCTCTCGAGCAACGCCTTGGCACGCGCGTCGATACCATCGACCCGCGAGGCGCCGCCACGTTGACCGATCGTATCAACGCAAGTACGGAGTTGCTCGACGCGCTGGCGCCGCTCGTGGGCCTGCTGGTGCGGGAACGGGCCGCCTGAGCGATGCTGCGGACGAACCTCTCGACTCGTCCTTTCTACAACGAGCGCAGCGTCCATGGGGCGCTCGTGGCGATCGCGCTCGTCGTCGCGCTCTTCACGATTTTCAATCTGACGCAGATCGTACTGCTCGCGAGGCGCCATTCCGCCCTCAGCAGTCAGGTATCGGCAGCCGACACGCGGGCGCGCGAGCTCCGCGCACATGCGACACAGACACGGCAGGGCGTCGATACCAAGCAGCTCGACTCCATTTCGGGCGCGGCCCGCGAGGTGAACGAAATCATCAATCAGCGCCTGTTTTCGTGGACCGATCTGCTGAACCGGCTCGAGTCGACGCTCCCCGACGACGTGCGCATCACGTCGCTGCGGCCGAGAGTCGATCGCGACGGGACGGTGACGGTGCAGATGACCGTTGCCGGCCGCAGCGTCGACGACATCGAGCAATTCATGGCGAACCTCGAACAGACCACGGCGTTCACCGATGTGTTCCCGCTGCAGGACGAGCGCGGAGAGGGTGGCGTTATTCAGGCCACACTCGAGGGGAAATATGCGCCTGCCCATTAAGCGCATCTTCCAGGAAAAGCGACGCGTGACGGTGCCAGTGCTGGCCGGGCTCGTCCTCAATGTCGTGTTGTACGCGGCTGTGGTGTTTCCGCTTGCGGCGCGCGCGCGCGGCGCCCAGGCACGGGCCGAGGCTGCCACCGTCGAGCTGCAGGCCGCCGAGCGGGAAGACGCGAATGCGCGCGGGATGGTGCAGAGCCGCGATCGCACGGACGCCGCATTGAAATCCTTCTACAAAGACGTGCTGCCGTCGAGCTTTGCCCAGGCGCGCGGTGCCACCTTCCTGCGGCTGGCGCAGCTTGCCGAGCAACACAACCTGGAGCAATCGGATCGTCAAGCCGATCGCGACTTCGATAAGGATTCCACGCTCGCGCGCATGCGGATCTCGATGTCGCTGCAGGGCAATTACGACGACATTCGCCAGTTCATCTATCAGGTCGAATCGGGCACCGACTTCATCGTGATCGACAGCGTGAGCCTGCGTCAGGGTGCCGAGCCAGGGTCGCCGCTGATCCTCGACCTGAACTTGTCGACTTACTACCGAAAAGGGCCAGATGGCGCGTAGCCGGCAGCGGGAACTCGCGCTCGCGTCAGTGGCGATCCTGGTGCTGGCCGTGGCGGTATGGGCCATGCGGCCCGCCAGGCGCGCGGCCGGCGTCCCTGCGCCCTCGACATCGGCGCCCGCCAGTGCTGCGCAGGGAGGCACAACCAAGCCGCTCTCGCAGGTGAATCTCGAGGCCCTCGACGGCGAACGCCCTCAGCCCGAAGACAGCGTCCGCAATCCTTTCAGGTTCAAGGCACCGCCGGCTCCACCGCCAATGCCACCCTCGATCGTCAAAGAACCGCCGCCCACGGCGCAGACCCAACCTGGTCTCGCTCAGCCGCCACCACCGGCCAGAATTGCCCTTAAGTACATCGGCGACATGGCCGATCCCGCCAAACCGGGAGCAAAGATCGCGATTCTGAGCGACGCCCGTGGCGTGTACTACGGCCGTGAAGGCGAGGTCATCGAAGGCCGATATCGGATAGTGAAGATCGGCGTAGAATCGGTTGACCTCGCGTATCTGGACGGCCGCGGGCGTCAGACCATCAGGCAAAACGGACAATAACCCGCGAAATGAGACGACTGACCAGGGCCGCCGCGCTCTTGCTCGCTTTTGCTCTACTTACCAGCTGCGCAGCTGGGAAGGCCTTCCAGCGGGGCGAAGAGCGGGCGCTCGTGGGCGACTGGGATTCGGCCGTCACCTATTACCGCCAGGCGCTGCAGGCCAAGCCGAACCAGCCCGAATACCGCATCGCGCTCGAACGGGCCATGTTGAGCGCGTCGCGCGTGCACTTCGATTCCGCGCGGCAGCTCGAGGCGAAGGACCAGCTCGACGCCGCCCTGCAGGAATACAGGCGCACGGTGGAATACGACCCGGGCAACACGCAGGCGATCGACAGGATCGTTCAGCTCGAGCGGGTCATCCGCGACCGCATCGAGGCCTCGAGGCCCAAGCCGCCGATCGTCCAGCTCCGCGATGCCGCACGCCAGGTGAGCGCCGCGCCGCTGCTGAATCCCGCCTCGCGCGCGCCGCTGGATTACCGGTTCACCGCGGCGAGCCTTCGAGACATTCTCACGTTCATCAGCAACGCCACGGGCATCAACGTCATCTACGACGCGAGCTTCGTGGACCGGTCGGTCACCGCGACCCTGACCGGATCGATCGAGCAGGTGCTCAATACGTTGCTCTCGTCCAACGGGTTCTTCTACACCGTGCTCGACGAGCGGACGATTGTCGTCGCGCTCGACTCGGCACCGAACCGGTTGAAGTACGAACGGCAGGTCGCGTTGACGATTCCGCTCTCGTACGTGGATGCAACCGAGCTCGTGACGATGCTGACGGCCGTCACCAGGACGACGACGGGCGTCACGATTCCGCCGGTGATCATCCCGAACAAGACGAACAACACCATCACGATCCGCGCCACGGAGCCCGTGCTGGCCGTCATCCGCGAGCTCGTCGTCACCAATGACAAACCGCGGGCGGAGATCACGCTCGATGTCGAGATTCTCGAGGTCAGCCGCACGCGCGAGAAAGAGCTCGGGCTGAATCTGACGGCGAACCAGATTGGTGTCATCTTCTCTCCGGATCAGGCGCCGCCGGGCGCGGCTGGCGCGCCGGCAGGATCGACCGGGACGACGGATTCGCGTCCGTTCAACCTGAACACGATTACGCAGGGCGTGAGCACCGCCGACTTTTATCTGACGGTGCCGCAGGCCATCATCAAGTTCCTCGCGACTGACGTGAACACGAAATTTCTTGCCTCCACGCAGTTACGTGGTTCGGAAGGCGCGCAGTTGACTCTGAAGGTCGGCGCGGATGAGCCGTTCCTCGCCACGCAGTTTTCACCCATTGCCGGAGGCGGCCCGAACATCAACCCTGTGTCGTCGTACAACTTCCGAACGGTCGGCATCAACGTGCAGGCGACGCCGCGTCTCGTCACTGAAGAAGGCGACATTCTGATGGACCTGATCATGTCGAACGACACGCTCGGTCCGACACGACTGGTCGGCGGCGCACCAGCGCCGTCGTTTCCGACGCGCAGCGTCACGACCAAGCTCCGGCTGCGCGACGGAGAGTCACATCTGATCGCCGGTCTCCTTCAGGATGACGAGCGCCGATCCATGACGGGCATACCTGGAGCGCTCTCGGTACCTGTCCTGAAGTACCTGTTCGCGGCCTCCGACGACACGATCGCGCAGACCGACATCGTGATGCTGCTCACGCCGCGCATCATCCGGACGCACGAATACTCGGCGCGCGATCTCAGTCCCATTTACGTCGGCACCAACCAGAATTTCGGATTGACGGGTCCGCCGCCGCTGATTGCTCCGCTGCCAGTTGAAGAACCGCCCGCTGCCACGGCGCCGGCACCGCCGGCCGCCGTGCCGCAGACCCCCGGACCGACGGGCTCGCCAGTGCCGGCCACGCCGGTGCCGACCGCGCCGCAGACGGGTCCCCCGGCGCCTCTGCAGCCTCCTGCACCGGTGACGCCGCAGAGTCAGGCCGCGCCACAAACGCCGCCTGACGGCCCCGCGCCGACGACTCTTACGCAAACCGCCCAGGTGTCCATCAACGCGCCGGCCGGGGACGTGCGTGTGGGGGCCGGTCCATACCTGGTGCCCATCTACGCCAACAACGTGTCCCGGGCGTCCACTGTGACGCTGACGGTGACCTATAACCCCGCCGTCCTGCGCATGCGCACCCTGCAGGAGGGCAGTTTCCTGCGGCAGAACGGGGTCAACGTGGTCTTCACGCCGAACAGCGACGCGGCCACCGGCCGTATCGACCTCGCCTTCGTGCGTACCGGCGATACCGTGGGCGCGTCGGGAGCCGGACTGTTGGCCGCGTTGCAATTCGACGCGGTCGGCCCCGGAACGTCGCAGATGACGATTAGCGGTGTCATGGCCAGTCCCACCGGCGGAACGATTCCCGTCAGGTTTACGCCAGCCGCGATTGTCGTACGATAGAAGTAGTGAACCAGCGGGGCTTTACATTCGTCGAGATGGTGGTGGTGACTGCCATCGTCGGGATTCTGGCGTCGGCGGCGCTGCCGCTTGCGCGCGTCACGATGCAGCGCAATCGCGAGATCGAGCTGCGCCGCGGTCTACGCGAGATCCGGATAGCCATCGACAAGTACCACGACGCCGTGGAACAAAATCTCATCTCGGCCAACGATGTCGACAACGACGCAGAAGGGTATCCCCCGACGCTGCAGGTGCTGGTGGAGGGCGTCACGCCGGCCAACGACACGACGGGGCGGAAGCTCCGCTACCTTCGCCGTATCCCGATCGATCCGATGACCCGCTCAACCGATTGGGGACTGCGGTCGACGCGCGACCAGCCCGATACGCGATCATGGGGCGGGCGAAACGTTTACGACATCTATACCAAGAGTACTGGCCGTGGGCTGGATGGAACGAACTATCGTGAGTGGTAGGTGGCGCGCCTTCGCTAAGGCTCCGGCGCGACAGGGCGGCTTCACGCTGATGGAGCTGCTGATCGTGATCACGCTCATCGTGATTCTGGCCGGCATCTCGCTGTCGATGCACGCGACAAGCGTGCGACGCGCGAAGGAAGCCGTGTTGAAGGAGAACCTTTTCCGTCTCAACTCATCCCTCGACGAGTACTACGCCGACAAAGGGACGTGGCCTTCGGACCTCTCGGCGCTCGTGTCCGAAAACTACATGAGGCAGATTCCAAGGGATCCCTTCACCGAATCGTCCGACACCTGGCAGATTGAGATGTCGGAGCCCGATCCGTCCAACCCCGATGCCGCGCCTGGCGTGCGCGGCGTTAAAAGCGGCGCGCCCGGCGTCGCCCTCGACGGCACGAACTACACGGATTGGTGAGAGTGTTTCCGGAAGTAAAAGGTAGAAAGTAAAAAGTAGAAAGTGCTAGCCCGGTCTCGTCATTCGAAGCAAGAAGGCCATCATCGCGCTGACGGCGGCGAACTGGCCGACCCAGAACAGAAACGACCACTTCAGAAGGTCCGCACGCGTCTCCGCCAACCCGATGCCCATCTCTTTGCGGATTGCGGCAGATTCTTGCGCCATCTCTGCGCGAACAGCAGCGAAGCCATTGGCCATGTCCACACGCACGGCGGCGAACTCTTTCGCCATGTCGACGCGTAACACACCGATTTCTTCGCTGAGCCGCTTCTCGAATCGTTCGCCGGCTATTCCAAGCACGTCATCCTTCCACTGGCGGCCCGCATCGTTGACGACGATGTGAAGACCTGACATCCCGTCTTCGCCGAGCTTCTCTCTGAGAGCACGAACCGCAGACATCGACCAAACACCTTTCTTGACCCTGATGACGACGATGCCATCGTCTCGGAACGTCGTCAAGTAGAAGGTGTGCCTACGGCACGGTGATGCTTGTGCTGCCTGTCGCTGTCCGATTGTTCGATGTTCTGATCGTGACTCTGATGGTGCGGTCACCGGCCAGCGTGTATGTATGGCTGGTTGAGGCGCTCGAGGTCGTCACGCCAGTCCCGTCGCCGAAAGTCCACGTGTAGCTTGCAATCGGCGCTCCTGCAGGACTCACGTTCGCCGTGAAGGTAAATGTCTTTGGGTTCACGGTGCTGGGGGTTGCCGTGATGCTGACGAGCATCGGCTGAACCACGATCACCGTTGAAGCCGATGCCGACGCACCCGATGTGTCCGTCGCCGTGACAGATGCGGTGAAGGTTCCATCGCCGCCGTAGACGTGCTGAACCGTGACGGTGCCGGTGACCGAGCCGAGATCGTCCGATGAGCCATCGCCGTAATTGACCACGACGTTCTGAAGCGGTGCACCGCCTGTCGCCGTATTTACGGTGATCGTGAACGTGGTGATGCCGCCTTCGACCGGTGTTGTTCCCGAGGCCAGCGAAATCGAGACCGTCGGGCGTACTGAAATCGAGATCGTCACCGGCGATGACGTCGTTGCACCCGCAGTGGCGGTCACGCTCGCCTCGCGCGACGTCGTAAGGTTGGTGATCGCGCGGCCGGTGGTGTCAGTGTTCACGACTGGCGAACTGAAGGTGCCCGCAGTCGTGGCAAACGTCACGGGAACGCCACCCAGGGGGTTACCGGACGCATCTGTCACGAGAGCGGTAATGGTGGTTGTTCCGCCGGTCGATGGCACCGACGTGGGGTTTGCTGTCAGGCTGACGCGGCCGGTCGCACCCGCGCCGACGGAGATCTCCAGAGCCTGCGACGCTGCGCCACCCGAGATCGCCTTGATCGATGCCTTGCCGGATTGACCGTTCCCGAGGAACTGGACCGAGGCCACGCCGTTTAACGTGCGCGCCTCGAAGGGCGCGAGCACCCCAAGAGTGGTGCTAAACGTGACCGTTGTGCCATTCTGGACGGGCGTTCCCGCTTGCTCCAGCACCGTGGCTCGAATTTCCGTGGTGCCGTTGGCCTGGACGATGACGGTTGTGCTGGAAAGGGTAATGGTAGAGAGGTTTGGCGCCAGCAAGGGCAGCTTGTCGCAGCTGAGCGTAGCGAACCCTGCGGCAGCCAGTATCAAGACCCGGAGATTCCCCGATTGACCGAGCTTTGCTATGATAGAAAGCATCCGGGTAAAAGTGTGTAACCGTAATAATATCATGAATTTACCGTCTAAATCAAGCGAGACGCGACCCCATGCACGCCCTTGCGAGGCAGGCTATGCCATGGCGGCCCTGATAGTAGCTATGTCGGTCATGGCCGTCATGCTCAGTATCGCTATGCCGACCTGGTCGCACATGATTCGGCGGGAGAAGGAAGAGGAGCTGATATTCCGGGGCGAGCAGTATGCTAGGGCAATCAACCAATACCAACGTAAGTACGCGAATCAGTCACCGGCTAGTCTGGATGTGCTGATCGAGCAGGGCTTCCTTCGGAAGAAGTTCAAGGATCCGTTTGCAACGGACAAAGAAGGCGCATTCCAGCTGTTGTACGTCCAGACACAGTCCCCATCTCCCGGACAGAGCACGGGGTCGCGTGGTACTGGGGCGCAGGGCACTGGCGGGCGCGGAGCGGGCCCTGACAACACCAGTGGGCGCGGCGCCTCCACCGGGATTGGCGGGGGCATCGGCCCGATGCCTTTTGGCAAAGGCCCGATTGTCGGGGTCGCGAGCAAGAACACCGGGCAATCCATCAGGTTGTACAAAGGCAAGAATCGGTACAACGAGTGGCAGTTCATCGGGATGGAGATGTCATCGCGCGCAGGGGGCGGCGGTCCCGGAGGCGCGCCTGGCGAGCGAGGCGGGGGATCGCGCCGCGGTAGTGGGCCAACGGACGGGCGTGGGGGTGGACCAACCGGCGGTCGTGGCGCGCGGGGCGGCGACGGTCCATTCGGGCCCCCGGGTGGCCGTTCCCCATTCCCACCGTCAGGCCCGCGCTAACCTCAAGCGTCCAGCGCCTCAATCACAGCATCGTGTAACGCAGGCCTGATGCGCTGGATCGCCGTGTTCTCGCGCGTCGGATTCACGCGATTGGTCAGGAACACCACGTAGATGCCGCGTTGGGGGTCGAGCCACAACGTGGTACCCGTAAATCCCGTGTGACCAAATGCCGACGCCGAGATCTTCGTGCCGCACGAAGAGGTTGGCAGCATCGTGTCCCATCCGAGCGCCCGCGATCCTGGAACCCCGGCGCGTGTCGTAAAGGTCCGCGCCGTCGTCGGGGTCGCCAGCCGTGAATCGGTCCCATTCAACGCACTCAACATGGCCCGCGCAAAGTCTCCGACAGCCGGCGCCGTTCCGAACAGTCCGGCATGTCCGGCCGCGCCACCAAGCGCCCAGCAGTTCTCATCGTGCACCTCGCCGATCAAACGGCGGCCTCGCCACGCGTCGAACTCCGTTGGCGCAATCGATGGGCGCCACTCCGCCGGCGGATTGAAAAGCAGTGGGGCAGTGGTCACCTCCGAAAGCAACGTTTCCGCCAGTCGCCAAAAAGGACCGCCCCCGGCATCTTCGACGATGAAACCGAGCAGGATGAACCCGAGATCGCTGTAGATCGATTGCGTGTCCGGCTCGTACTCGAGCGGGAGGGAACAGATCGCGTGCTGAAATTCCTGCCTTCCTTTGTGGTCCCGGAAGAAGGGAAGCCAGGCCGTGAGTCCCGAACTATGGCTTAGAAGCGATCGAACGGTGACGTGCTCGCGATCGTGTCCGCGCCATTCGGGAATCCAGTTGCCGACCGGATGATTCAACGCGAGATTGCCACGGTCCACGAACCTCATCACGAGGCTTGTGGTCGCAATCACTTTCGTGAGAGAGGCGAGATCGAAGACCGAATCGATTCGAGTGACAGGCGCACCCGACTCATAGTCGAGCCTGCCAAATGCCTGCTGCCACAGCGCACCGTCACGCGATCCAACCTCGACCACTGCCGCGGGAAACGCTCGCTCGCCGACAGCGCGCCGCACGATGTCGGCGGCGCCAGCGAAGTCGGTCACGGCGCGAACGCACCTCGGGCGACCGTCGTCACGTACGCCGCATCCAGGTTGTCGTATGAAAAGAGGACGATCCCTTCGGCGCCCAATTGTCTCGCCGTGAGAATATTTTCGACCGCAGCCGCTGCAGGCAGTTGGTACGCGCCGATGCCGGCCCAGACCGGGCGGTCGCCGGCCAGGTGTTCGACGTTGGCAATCTGCGACCGGAACAGCGCGCGATCTGTCGTATAGGCCATCGGGCAAATGGCATCGAGCAGACCCGACTCGAGCCAGCCACCCCAGTCCTGGAAGCGCCGGGTCGTCGCTTCAGTGGCGTCGGGAAATACGGCGGCCGAGAGCATCGCCAACGGGCGGTGCTCTTTGACGGTCGCGCGGATTCCGGTCAGCAGCGCCGTCAGCCGCGCCCGGCGGAATTCCTGCCAGCGCTGCGGAAACATTTCCGTGTAGAACAGGGCACGGCCGCGCGACCGCGACGCGTAATCCCGGCGTTCCTCAGGCGTCGCGTTCGCAGTCACGGTCGAGCGGAACTCATTCAGTGCGGCAGTGCTGTAGTCGAACTCGTCGCTTGGAAAGCGGATGTAATCGAGGTGAATCCCGTCCAGATCGTAGCGCGCGGCGATGTCGCCGATCACGCGTACCGTGTGTTCCACCGCGCCTTTGTGGACCGGCGACAAGAATATGCCTTCCACCCGATCGCTATGCTCCCTGGCATATTCCGACAAACGCCGCAGATAGGCGGGACTCTTCGGATTCATTTTCGCCAGATCGGGCGCGAGCGCACGCGGCACCATCAGCCACTCCGGGTGCGTATGCACCAGGTGACGGCGCGCCGCCGGCGGCTGCGCATCGGATACCAGGTTCACGTTGACCCACGCGTGCACCTTGAGACCCGCGCGATGCGCGGCCGTGACCATCAGCTCGAGGGGATCGAACGATGGCGGCTGCCTCGCGAGCACATGGGATCTGGGCTCGTAGCGACTCTCGTAGAACGCATCGCCGCGCCCGCGCACCTGCACGATGAGCGTGTTGAACCCGCCTCTGCGAGCCATTTCGACGGCGCCAAGAATGGTCTTCGGCGAGGCCAGGCTTCCACGCTGCACCCACATGGCGCGAACCTCGGGCGAGCCTGGCTGGGCGAACAGCACTCCGCAGGCGGCAACGACAGCCATCATCGTCCTGATGGCGGGTCCCAAGTGCAGGACCGGCACTACGCGCCGTCTCCGCTGGGATCCAGATGGAGAAGCTCCCGTAAACGTGGTTCGATGTCTTCGCCGATCGCCTCGCGGACCGAGTCGTGCGCTTTACGCAGCCGTGCGATGGCCTGCGTATATCCGCCCTTCGTCTTCTGCATCACGATGGCCGCCTTCACGTTCCATCGCGCCTTCTGAAGCAGCTCGCCGGCCTGATCGTTGTCGAGCCCTGTGACCATCGAAATGATACGCCGCGCGCGCTCGCGTGCTTTCTCAGAGGTCGTGTGCAAATCGACCATCAGATTCCCGTAGGTCTTGCCAATCCGCACCATCGCAGCGGTCGTCAGCATGTTGAGCACGAGTTTGGTCGCCGTGCCCGCCTTCAGACGCGTCGAACCGGCAATCACCTCGGGCCCGACCGCGGGCGCGATCGTCAGATCGACGAACATCTGCAGCTCGGTACGGGGATCGCAGGTGACGAAAATGCTTTTCGATCCGGCCTTGCGGGCGCGCGTAAGCCCCCCGCGCACGTACGGCGTCATGCCGCTGGCGGAGACGCCGATGACGACGTCCTTCTTCGTCGGCTTGAGGCGTGTAATCGCGCGCGCGCCGTCCTCGTAGCTGTCCTCGGCGCCCTCCTTGGTGTGGAGGAACGCGTTCTGCCCCCCGGCCATGACCGCCTGAATCGAATCCGGGTCCGTACCGAAGGTCGTGGGCATCTCCGCCGACTCGACGACGCCAAGCCGGCCGCTGGTGCCCGCCCCGACGAAAATGATGCGGCCGTTCTTGCGTAAGGACTCGACGATGATATCGACACCGATGGCAATCCGCGGCTTTTCGCGTTGAACGGCCGCAAGCACTTTGCGGTCGTCGTTCAGCATCAGCTCGATGATGTCGGCTGAAGACGCCTTGTCGATGCCGAGCGTCGCGGGATTGATGGCTTCGGTAGGGAGCTGCTGGTATTTCGAACGATGGACCATCTCGTATCAAGAAACGTTAGCGCAACGAAGGGCCGGATGCTACTCTCACGTTTCGACAGTGTCAACCGCTTACGATCTCCTCGACGCCTATCTGACGCATCTGCGCGTGGAACGGCGGCTCGCTGATCACACGTTGGAAAGTTACAGCCGCGATCTCCAACGCCTTGGAGCGTTTGCGGCCGATCTCAAAAAACCGCTTCCCGGCCTCGATCGTCACGACCTCGAACGTTTTGTGGATGGTCTGATGAACGAGGGGCTCTCGCCGCGTTCGGTGGCCCGTATGGTCGCGGCCGTACGGGGGTTTTTCCGGTTCGGCGTACTGACGCAGCAGCTCAGCACCAATCCTTCAGACGATCTTCAGGCACCAAGGGCCTGGCCAGGGCTCCCGAAATTTCTCGGTCTCGAAGAAGTCGAACTCCTCATCCGCCAGCCCGATGTCAGCACGCCGCGCGGCTTGCGAGATCGCGCCCTGATCGAAGTGCTGTACGCCACCGGCCTTCGCGTTTCCGAGCTGATTCGCCTGCGCGCCAGCGATCTGAATCTCGAGGCCGGCTATCTGTCGACCATGGGAAAGGGGAACAAGCAGCGGATCGTGCCCATCGGCGAGCAGGCGTCGGAGTGGCTCCTCAGATACATCCGCGAGGCGCGGCCCGCACTGATCGGCAAGCGCAGCTCCCCGTGGCTCTTCGTCAACGCGAAGCGGGGCACCAGCCTGACGCGCGTGGGATTCTGGAAGATTCTCAAACGCTACGGCCAGCAAGCGGGCTTGCCGCGCACGCTGAGCCCTCACGTGCTCCGGCATTCGTTTGCCACCCACCTGCTCGAGCACGGCGCCGATCTGCGCTCGATCCAGATGATGCTCGGCCATGCCGATTTGTCGACCACCCAAATCTACACGCACGTGCTCGAGGCCCGCCTGCGTTCGGTCTATGACCGGTTTCACCCTCGCGCATGATAGAATTCGCGGATCTTTTTCTGAAACGCCGGGTCTAAAAAACAAGACCCGGCCTACGCACGTAGGGCGGGTCTTGCTCGTCAGACCCGCCATCCGATTTTTACAAGGAGCGCAACGTAATGAGCCGTGACGGCCGTCATCTTTTCACCTCGGAGTCGGTAACCGAGGGACATCCCGACAAGATCGCCGATCAGATTTCAGACTCGGTCCTCGACGCCATTCTGGCTCAGGACGCCAAGAGCCGCGTCGCCTGCGAAACGCTCGTCACGACGGGCCTGGTGGTCATGGCCGGCGAGATCACGACCAACGCCATCGTCGATTTTCAGGAAGTGGCGCGCGCGGCGATCCGAGATGTCGGTTATACGCGCGCGAAATACGGCTTCGACGCCGACACCTGCGCAGTTCTCTCGTCGATTCACAAGCAGTCGCCCGACATCAGCATGGGCGTCGACACCGGCGGCGCCGGCGACCAGGGCCTCATGTTCGGCTATGCGTGCAACGAGACCGAAGAGCTGATGCCGCTGCCGATCATGCTCGCGCACAAACTGGTCAAGGGTCTTTCGTGCGCGCGCCGCGACGGCGTCCTGAACTACCTCCGGCCCGACGGCAAATCGCAGGTGACCGTCGAGTACGAAGGCCGCAAGCCTGTTCGCGTCGATGCGGTCGTCGTCTCGAGCCAGCATCGTGAAGACGTCACCAACGATCGCATGCGCGCCGACATCGTCGACAAGATCATCAATCGCGTCGTTCCCGCGAACCTGATGGACAAGAACACGAAAATCTACGTGAACCCGACCGGCCGGTTCGTCGTGGGCGGACCGCACGGCGACGCGGGGGTCACCGGCCGCAAGATCATTGTCGATACCTACGGCGGCGCGGCGCCGCACGGCGGTGGCGCCTTCTCGGGGAAAGATCCCACGAAGGTCGATCGCTCGGCGTGCTACATGGCGCGCTACATCGCGAAGAACTGTGTGGCCGCCGGGTTCGCCGAAAAGTTGCAGGTGCAGCTCGCCTACGCCATCGGCGTCGCCGATCCGGTGTCAGTCATGGTCGACACCTACGGCACCGGCAGGCTCGACGATTCGAAGGTCACCGAGCTCGTCCGCGATCACTTCAAGCTGACACCGAAGGGGATTATCGAGGACCTCGATCTGCGAAGGCCGATCTACAGAAAGACCGCGGCGTTCGGACATTTCGGCCGCACCGAAGAGGGCTTCACCTGGGAAAAGACGGACCGCGCCGACGCGCTTCGCAAGGCCGCGGGACTGTAGGAGTCGACAGTCGACAGTCACCAGTCGATAGTCGACAGTCGTAAATCTCAGAAAATGCGGTTAGTTCTCATGGCGGCGGCCGTTCTGGCCGCCGCTTTTCTTTTTCTCTTGTTGCCGTTGCCACAGCGGCCCCTCGTATTTTCCAACGCCCAATCGCTGACCGCCACCGGAGCGTTTCACGTGCATACGGACCGCTCTGATGGTTCAGGCACACCTGACGAAGTGGCCGCGGCAGCCGCCAGAGCCGGTCTGAACTTCATCGTACTGACCGATCATGGCGACGGCACGCGGCAGCCGGACCCTCCACAATACCGTTCCGGAGTGCTCGTCATCGATGGCGTCGAGCTGAGCACCCAGGGTGGCCATTACATCGCCGTCGGTATGGCGCAGGCACCATATCCGCTGCGCGGGCAAGCGCGCGACGTCGTCGAGGACGTCAGGCGCCTCGGCGGATTCGGCGTCGTCGCCCATCCGGATTCAGCCAAACCGGAACTGCGGTGGAGCGCCTGGAACGTGCCATTCGACGGCATCGAGTGGCTCAACGCCGATACGGAGTGGCGAGACGAAAGCCGCGTGCAGTTTGCGCGGGCGCTCGCACGATATTTCTTTCGGCCTGCCGAGACACTGGCGTCCCTGCTCGATCGGCCCGACCGCACGCTGGAACGCTGGGACACACTCACCAAAACCCGCCCGGTGGTCGCACTCGCCGGAGCAGACGCCCACGCGCGAGCCGGATGGATGGAGGACGAACCGAACGGGTACCGGCGTGGATGGTTCCTGCGCGTTCCGTCGTATGACGCGTCGTTCCGCGCATTCGGCATCCGCGTAGCAGTGGAGCAGCCGCTTGGAAAGGATGCGGCCGCCGATGCGCAGGCAGTTCTCTCCGCGCTGCGAACGGGTCGCGTCTACTCGGCGATCGATGCGCTGGCCACTCCACCGGTGCTCGAATTCACACTCAAGGACTCGCTCTTCGTTGCGCGCACGAACGCACCCGGCGGCGGAACGATCGTGCTGCGCAGAGACGGACGGATCGTTTCGCAGCAATCCGTGCCCGAGTTGACCTTCGACTCGAAAGGAGAGCAGGGAAGCTACCGTGTCGAGGTTCACCTGTCGAACGCACCCGGAGATCCGCCCGTTCCGTGGATCGTAAGCAACCCGATCTATGTGCATCCCGATGGGTGGGGAGTCGCACCTGCGGCGGCCGAGCCTCTGCCGCCGACGATTTCGCTGAGCATTCAGGGTGGCCCGTGGCACACGGAGACCGACGACACGACTACCGCGCGAGTGTTGCAGCCGCAGCCGCCGAATGGCCCGGCTGTTTTCAGCTACCGGCTCGGTGCCGGCGACCGCGCCGGGCAGTACGCCGCGTTGGTGATTGGGGTGGGAACAGCACTCACGGAACGCCGTCACCTCGCGGTGCGCGCACAAGCTTCGCACGCGATGCGCGTCTCGGTTCAGGCACGCCATCCGCAATCAGGTGAGCGGTGGGAGCGGTCGATCTATGTCGACGCTGAAGCCCGGGACATCATCATCCCGTTCAGTGACATGTCGCCCGTAGGCACGAGCGGCGCCTTCGATCCGGGCCGGGCAGACACCGTGATGTTCGTGGTTGATTTGACGAACGCGAATCCAGGGTCCGCCGGCGAGATCACGATTCACGATCTGCGAATCGAACGGTGAATCACGTCACGAAAATTCAAACAAGAGATCAGGAGATCAGGAGATTCTGAAGCTGACGAACTCGTCTCCTGAACTCCTAGAAGCGGGAAGATCAAGAGACTGAACGTCCCTGTTCTGTGGGACGCGTCAGGGGCCTCCGTCGGAGCATCGACGTCGTGGGCCGCGCGGTTGGCGCGCCGAGGCCGTCGCGCTCGTCGCGTCGCCGTCTTCGCTTTTGCCGAATGCCTCCTGATCTCCTAATCTCCTGTTTTGTATTTTCTTTTTGTGCGGTTCGCCTACGTGCGGACGGTCAGCAGCAAGTACATCGCGGCGCAGCCGAAGATGATGTTCGGCGCCCAGGCTGCGAGCGCGGGCGCCATCAAACCGCCGGCGCCAATCGCGCCGAAGACACTGATGGCCGTCCAGTAAAGGATCGCGAGCACGATGCCGGCGCCGATGCCGTACATCGCGCCCCGCTTGCCGGTCGTGACGGCGAAAGGCACGGCGATAAGCGCCATGATGAGCGTGACGAACGGAAAGGCAAGTTTCCGATGCATCGCCACGACATACGGCACGACGTTGAACCCGCCAGATTCGAGCGACGCGACATAGTCGCTGAGCTGCCGATATGACATGTAATGCGCATCAGGCCGCTCGCTCGCGAAGTAGCCGGGGCCTTCCATCGCGACCGATCGGTTCGCGAACGCGGAGAACTGCATCTTCGGCTGGAAGTCGCGCCGCCAGCCCTTGACGCCCTGCCACATCACCTGGCCCTTTTCTTCGCGGTCACCTGGAAAGCTGGCAGATTCGAAATAGCTCCGCCGCGCAAGTGTCGACGGATCTTTGCCGAACTCATAGATCGAAAGGCCATTCAGCCGGTTCAAGCCTGGCTCGAAATACAGATACTGGTAGATGTTTCCGTTGTTCGCCGTCACCCAGCGACGATTCAACTCTTCGGTGGTCGGCAGCCGCCCGCGAATCGCGTTGTTGATCGCATCGGCACGGCGATTGGAATAGGCGAGGATGCCTTCCTCCAGCCCCATCAGGATCGCGCTGCCGATGATCGCCAGGACGAGCAGCGGTGCCGCTGCACGGTAAAGGCTGATGCCGCACGCCCGCATCACGATGAGCTCGCTGTTCTTCGTGAGAGCGCCGATCGTCACGAGCGCCCCCATCAACACCGCGAGCGGCACGAAGTAGTACGAAAACTGCGGCGACGCCCACCACAGGTACCGAAGAATCATGACTCCGGTCGTCCGTCCCGTGAACAGGTGATTCGAAAGATCGATGAAGCTCGCGATATAGAAGAGCCCCATCAATCCGACCGCCGCCAGCGCAGACACACGCAGCGCGTGCTTCAGGACATACCAGTCGAGAATACTGGGGCGCGGCAGCGCCAGTTGCGGCACCTTGATCACCACCACAACCCGAGTGCCTTTTGCCGACGCCGCGGCCGCGCCCGCGCGCGCGGGATCCTGCCGCCGCAGGAAGGGGAGGGCGAATCGGACCGGGGACTGTTCGGGCGCACGCAGTTTCCTGATGATCAGCACCGCGCCCCAGAGGGCGACGACGATGTTCGGCACCCACATCGCGATCCAGGCGAACCACCAGGGGAACAGCCGACCCTTGGCAATGGCCTCGGAGATGTACATGAGGAACCAGTACACGAATACGACGGCAATGCCGAGGACGAAGCTGGCAAGCCGGCCGTCCCGTCTTGTGCTGACGCCCAACCCCAGCGCAACCAGCATGAAGGCGATGCAGGCGGCTGGAATCGAGTACTTCTTCTGCCACGCCATGATCTGGTTGTGCGGATGGATGTTCTGCGCGCGGAGCTCGGCGATATCTTCCTTGAGCTCGGCGATGGACATTTCCATCAAGCCCTTCATCGGCCCTTCGCGTGGAAACACACTCTCGGGATCGATATTGAGCGTCGTCTGTTTGAACGTGCCGGCCTCGTATTTCTCGGGCTCGTGGAGCTTCGCAAAGTGGTGCGTGCCGTCATTCAGCACCATCTGCACGCTGCGCTTCTCTTCGTTCAGGAGCAACCGTCCGGTCTTGGACAGATAGAGCTTTGGCTCCTCGGGCAGACTGGTGTCGGTCACAAACACGTCGGTCCATCCGACACCGGGCGTCACCTCGCGTACGTAAATGACCAGGTTCGGAAACGCCGTGTAGAAGACGCGCGGCTTGATCTTCGTTTCGCCGCGGGTCATCAACAGTTTGAACGTAATCTCGCGGAAGGCTTGATTTGCAGCCGGCAGCGCGACGATCATGACGTAGGTGGTGGCGGCGGTTGCGACGAGCGCGAAGAGCAGCAGCGGCCGGAGCAGGCGCGCCAGGCTTACGCCGCACGCTTCCATGGCGACAATCTCGCGGTCGCCCGAGAGCCGGCCCAGCGCGATCAGGAGGCCAACGAGCAGCGCCATCGGAATCGTGATGCCAAGCGCCTGCGGCAGGAGCGTCGCGAGCACGCGCACGACGACATCCCAGGTCGCGCCTTCGGCAATGAGCGTTTCGCCGTAATCGAGGATAGGAGGAATTTCGAGCGCAAAGGTGAGGAGCAGCAGCATGATCCCGAACGGGGCCATCAGCTCGCGGAGCAAGTAACGATCGAGAATCCTCAACATTTGGTCTATTTCGAAGATACCACGAAGGGGCGAGCCGCGAAGGCGCCTTGCCACACACGATGACTCAAGTCGCCATCCTCTGGCACATGCACCAGCCGTATTACGAAGATCTCGCCACCGGCGAGCACGTCCTGCCGTGGGTCCGGATGCACGGTCTGAAGGACTATTTCGGCATGGTCGCGCTGATGCGTGAGTTTCCGCAGGTGAAGCTCACGTTCAACCTGGTGCCGTCGCTGCTCGTACAGCTGGAATCGTTTGCCGAGGAACGCGCGCGCGACTGGCATCTCGAGCTTGGCTTGAAGCCGGCGGCCGCGCTCAGCGAAGCCGAGCGCGCGACCATGCTGTCGGAATTTTTCCACGCACCGCGCGGCCGGATGATCGACTTGTATCCGCGCTACGCCGAGCTGCTGCAAAAGCGCGACGGCGGCAGCGGGGGATACACGGTTCAGGACTATCTCGATCTGCAGGTCTGGCACAAGCTGGCGTGGGTGGACCCGTTCTATCTCGATGCCGACCCGCGCGTGCGGCGGCTCCTTCAGAAGCAGCGCCATTTCACCGAAGACGACAAGCTCGAGCTTCGCGCGGTCGAACTCGACATTCTCCGTCGGGTGATTCCCGAATATCGCGAAGCCGCCGAGCGCGGTCAGGTGGAGCTGTCGACCTCGCCCTTCTACCATCCGATCCTGCCGTTATTGTGCGACACCGACATCTATCTCACGACCCATCCGTCCTCGAACGTGCCACGCCCGTCATTCCGTCATCCGGAAGACGCCGCCGAACAGCTGGCGCGCGCCCGGCAATGTCACAAGCGCCTTTTCGGCCACGAACCTGCGGGACTCTGGCCGTCGGAAGGCTCGGTCTCCGACGAAGCGGCTGAACTGGCGGCCAAGGCCGGATTTCTGTGGATGGCCACCGATGAGGCGATTCTGGGCCGGAGCATCGGGCGCGAGTTCCGCCGCGACGCGCACGGCCGACTCGAGCAGCCCGAGCCCCTGTATAGACCCTACGCGGTGCAGGTGGGCTCGTCCCAGATCGGTTGCCTGTTCAGGGATCACTCGCTGTCTGACATGATCGGGTTCGTCTACGCCGGCTGGCAGGCCGATGCCGCCGCGGCCGATTTCATCAATCGACTGGTCGAGGCCGGCCGGAGATTTTCGTCGGTTAGCGGCGGGGAAGAAGCCACCATCTCGATCATCCTGGACGGCGAGAACGCCTGGGAGCACTTCGAAGGAGGTGGCCGCCCGTTCCTCCGCGCGTTGTACGGAAAGCTGTCGGCCCATCCCGAGCTTCGTCCGGTCACCATGAGCGAGGCAGCGGCGCGCCCGCGCCAGACGCTGAACGGCATCTTTCCCGGGTCCTGGATCGACGGCAATTTCTTTATCTGGATCGGCCACGGCGACGACCTTCGCGCGTGGCGGCAGCTTCGCGACGCGCGCCAGATGTTCACCCGGGCATCGCCGTCTGCCAATCCCGCCGATCGGGAACAGGCGTTCAAGGAGTTGCTCATCGCCGAAGGCAGCGACTGGTTCTGGTGGTATGGCGACGACCATTCCTCCGAACACGACCTGGAGTTCGACGAGCTGTTCCGCCGGCACCTTCGCAACGTGTATCAGATGCTCGGGCAGCCGTTGCCGGAGGAGCTGTTCGCCACCAACATCAGCACTGGCCACGTCCCGCTGACGGTCGTCACACCGGTCGGCCTGTTGAATCCCGTGCTGGATGGGCGCTCGAGCAGCTATTTCGAATGGCTGGCCGCAGGCTTCGTGCAGACCGATGGACCGTCGGGCGCGATGACCAGCGGCGAGCGCCGCGACGCGGCCGTTCAGCAGCTGCGCTTCGGGTTCGATCTCGAGAACCTCTATCTGCGGCTCGACCTGGGTGGCGCCGCTGGGCAGAGACTCGCCGAGGGGTTGCGGTGCAGCGTGAACTTCACGGCGCCCGACGACCGCCGTCTGGTGCTCCGGGGGAGCGACCGGGGCGCCGTCGCCGAGCTCCAGCAGCGCACCCCCCACGGCGCGTGGGCGGCTATCAAGACGGCCTCTCCCAAGATCGCTGCCGCCGAGGTGCTGGAAGCGGCAGTCCCGTTTGCGGATCTGGGGCTGCGTCCCACCAACCCATTCGGCTTCTTCGTGTCTATCCAGCGCGACTCGACTGAGCTCGAGCGTCACCCGGCGCACCGGCCAGTAGAGGGGCTGGTGCCGGATCCGGCGTTCGAAAAGTTGAACTGGAAGGCCTAGGAACTGACGCGTCTAGCGCGCCTTCGGCAGCGGGCTGAGATCGTACTCGTCTTTGGGAAACAGGTCGGAGTTGAAATCGGTCAGCGTACGGCGGTCGAATTCCGGCGTATAGCGCGCCGGATTGGCGAGATACTGCGCCATCAATTCCTTCACATCGATGCCGGCGCGCGCGTAGTGCTCGCGCACGCGAGGGTCGGCGATGCGGCGGTCGATCGCCTCTCGATCGATGGCAATGGGATCACGGCTGCCAACCAGCACACCGGCCGCACTGACGACGTAGGGGAAGACACGAACGAATGCATTGTGCACACGTGCCGACGGCAGCCAAGTGGCCGCAAGCCCTCCAGGACGCAGGCGGCTGCGCACCAAGGTGAAGTACTCCTCGGAATACAGATTGCCCGAGTACGCGCTGGTCGGACGCAGCGCGTCAGCTTCGATGATGTCGAATGCCGCAGGCGCGTGCATCAGGAAGATGCGCCCGTCGCCGGCGACGTGATTGATGCGCGGGTCGGCGAGCAGCGCCTGGAGACCGCCGTACGGCTGCTGCAGCTGAAGCTGGCGGAGGCCATCGATCTGTGGCGCGATGATTTCGACGCAGGTGATGCGCTCGATGTCCTGTCGGCCGGCAACGCCGTACACGGTATCGCCGGAGCCCAGCCCGATGATGGCGACATTGCGAGGAGCCGGATGCAGAAAGGCAGGCAACATGCCAAGCGCGGTATGGATGTCGCCATACGGGATGGTGCTCTGGCCGACGCCGTTCACGAACACCGTTGCCCGGGCCTGGAGGGCGCCGGGCTCGACTCTCAGCACCGATAGCCCTGTCGCATCCTCGCTTGCAAGCGTCCGCTCGGCGGCCGCACCATGGAGACGCGCCCACAGCGTGAGGGTGTCGGGCAACGCGCGCACCGCCATCGCGCCCACGACCGCAAACGCCGCACCGAATACGAGCCCGGTTCTTCCCCGAACAATCAATACGAACGTCCCGACCGCGAACAACGTGCTCACCAAGGCGAGGGCTTTCAACGTGCCCGCCGTCCCCAGAATATTGAGGGCCACTACGCCTGTGACAATCGTGCCGACGACGCTGCCGGCGATGTTGGCCAGCATGAGGGTCCCGATCCGGCGGCCGAGACGCGAAAAATCCGTTTGCACGATCTGCTGCAGAAGGGGGAATCCGAACCCCATGAGGACGGTTGGGGGCAGTAACAGCGCGGCGGGGAGGGCGAAATAGAGCAGCAGAAATTCGATCGGGAGCTGTCCTTCGCGGAGGCGGTCGATTTGCATCCGCACGACCATCGGCTCGTAGCTGCCAAAGTACTGCCTCAGCCATGCAACCTGGTTGGCACTTCGCACAAGCGTGGCGACCAGCAGTCCCCCCAGCAGTCCTATCGCGCTCTGAACTGCCAGAAAGGTGACGGTCGGACGCCGCAGTCTTGGCGCCACGATGCTGCCAAGCCAGGCGCCTGCCGCGATGCCCGTCAGGTAAATGGCCAGGAGCGTCCCGAACGTGAAGGCGGTTGACTTCGCCATGACGCCCAGGAGCCGGAACCACACAATTTCCAGGGACAGCGCGACCAACCCGGAGAACGCGTAGATCACGACCCACACGGAAAAAGGCAACCGTGCTTCTGCCGTACGGCCGGCCCTTTGCGAGGCGGGGTCTGTCACACCCGGCGCACCCGCCGGCGCAATCACAAACGGCAGGACCAGCGCCACGCAGAGCCCGTTCATCACGGCGCCAAAACGCAGGCTCTGGTCCAGTCCGGCGACTGGCAACATCACCCACGTCGTCGCAAACGCTCCGAGGGCCGCTCCGAGGGTATTGACGGCATACAGGCGGCCGACCTTGGCGGCGGCCGCGCCGACCGAGGTCGTGACCGCTCTGGCCAGCAGGGGCAGCGACACACCCATGAAAAAGGTCGGCCAGAGCAGGCTGACGAACAGCACCGCCGTGAGCACGGGCGAACTGATCTGCCGCGGTCCGAGCTGCTGGTACAGAACGTCGTAATAGATGGGCCGGCTCAACAGGCTGAATGCCGCAATCGCCAGTTCGGCCAGTGCGAATGCGATGAGGGCGTGTTTCCGCGACAGCCGGTCGGCCGCGACACCCCCCAGCAGATTGCCGAGGCCCAGGCCGGCCATGAACGCGGCGACGATGAGCGTGGAGGCGTAGACGTCGGCGCCGGTAAAGAAGACGAGAATCCGCTGCCAGACGACCTGATAGAGCAACGCCGCGAACCCAGACAGAGCGAACGCGAGGAGGGCGACGAGTTGGAGGGGGCGGTCACTCACAGGATTTCCACAAGGCGTTTTTCTGGCTATTTCCCTTGAGTCCAATAATGGATGTTATGTTAACTAAATGGGATTCTGGGGGACGGCTCCCGGGGCCGGGGCTCAGGACTCCCGGCTCTAGGGCTATTGGATTTCCGGCCTGAGACCTCCCCTCGCATCGAATGGTGAACCACGTCACGAAAATACAAAACAGGAGACTAGGAGATCAGGAGATTCTGAATTTCAACAAACTCGTCTCCTAAACTCCTAATCTCCTGTTTTGTATTTTCCTTTTCTGCTCCGTGAGTCCGAAGCCTGATGCCCGGACCTATCCGTTCCTCAGCTCATCCAGAATCGCTTCGAGCGCTTCGATGACTTCCTGCTTCGGCACGTTGCCCTTGCGGAATTTCAACTTCAGATTGAAGGCTTTGTTCTCGGGACGATAGTTGAAGACATACGCCTTCGGCCGGCCCGGCTTCGGCCTGGCCAACTCCTGTCGAACCTCGGCGCGGGTGGCGCCACCCTGGCTGGCAATCTTCTCGATTAACGCCATCATTTTCTGCGGTGTCGGCTGCCTAACCACCTGCAAAAGCAATGACTTAGACGAAATGTCGGCCAGCCGACAAAGATTCTTAATCTCCTCCGGCATGGCGTTCAGCGACAAGGACTCGGTAATGGACGTGCGCGACTTGCCGAGCTTTCGCGCGAGCGATTCGTGCGTGTACCAGACCTTCTGCGCGAGGTGCTGCAGCGCTTCGGCTTCTTCGAATGGGGTCAGATCCTTGCGCTGGATGTTCTCGACCAGCGCGAGCTCGATGACCTCCATGTCGTCCACGTCGCGAATCACAACGGGCAGCTCTCGGAGCCCAACCTGGACCGCGGCCTGATAGCGGCGCTCGCCGGCGATAATCTGGAACCGGTCTCCGCGCGAGCGGACGATCAGTGGCTCGATGACACCCTTCTCGGCGACCGAGGCCATGAGCTCTGACAGGTCTCCCATGACCTGGCGCGGCTGGTTGGGATTCGGATCGATGCGGTCGATGGGAATCAGGCGGCCGATCGCGGCGCCAGCCGATGCCGCGAGCGCTTCCACATAATGCTCATCGTGACGCATCCGAACGGTTTGCGGGAGTCCTCGCCTAGACACGGTCAATGACCTCCTCACAGAGACTGTAGTATTCGCTCGCCCCAGTCGAATCAGGGGCATAGGTGAAGATCGATTCCTTGTAGGCCGGGCTTTCCTCCAGGCGGACGCTCTTGGTGATGACCGTCTTGAAGACCTTCCCGCCAAACACTTTCTTGATTTGCGTGCGGATGTCCTTGGCCAGCGACGTCCGCTTGTCGTGCATCGTAATGACCACGCCCAGAATCTGCAGCGACGGATTGGGACGCTGCCGGACCTTCTCGATCGTCTCGAGGAGGTCGTCCGTGCCTTCGAGCGCGAAGTACGACGACTGAATGGGAATCAACAAATGCGACGCCGCGACAAGGGCGTTTACCGTCAGCAATCCGAGCGTCGGCGGGCAATCGATGACGATGTTCGGATACAGCTTGCGGATAGGCTCGATCTTGTCTTTCAGGCGGAAGTGCGCGTCGATTTCGCCGATGAGCTTCGACTCGAGCTTCGCCAGCGCGATGCGGGATGGCGCCACCGACAGGTGCTCCAGAGCCGTGCTCATGATGACGTCCGCCATCTGAACCGACGATTCCGCGATGGCGTCATACACGCTGCGCTGCACCTGCGTGATATCCAGAAACGACATTGTGCTGTTGGCTTGGGGATCCAGGTCGATGAGGAGCGTCGGTTTGCCACGAAGCGCCAGACCAGCGGCAAGATTAATCGCGGTGGTGGTCTTCCCCACCCCGCCTTTCTGGTTTGCGATGGCAACAATCATGCGGCGATTCTCGGACCCGACTGGGGGATCGTTCCGTGAGGAACGACGCGGTTCATTCTAGGGATCGATTTTGACGAAAGCAAGGAATAAGCGACGTCAGGAAGGCTATAAGCAGCGGCGAAGCAAAAAAACTCTACTACATCTTGTATTTTCCGAGCTCGTCGGGATCGAGGTTCTCGAGCCACTTCTGCAGCCGATCCGTGTCCGGCTTGTCCCCACCAGGGTCGAACGGCTTCGCGTTGTCGATCACGGACTCTTCGACAAAAATCGGCGCGCGAGCCCTCAGCGCCAGCGCAATCGCGTCGCTGGGACGGGCATCGATCGCGACCATCTCGCCGGACACGTCAAGATAGATCAGCGCGAAGAACGTATTGTCCTTGAGATCCGATACGACGATCTTGCGCACGGTGGCTTTGAGATCCGTGATGATGTTCTTGAGCAGATCGTGCGTCATCGGACGCGGTGTGCTGACGTTCTCAATCTGCAGAGCGATGGCGTTGGCTTCGTAGATCCCCACCCAGATCGGGAGCACCTTCTGGCCTTCGGCGTCGCGCAGCAGAATGATGGGCATGTTGGTCACCGGATCTACCATCAGCCCTTTGATTGTCATTTCGATCTGCACGTCACGCCCTCTTTCCTTTGATCGCCCTATCCCCAAGCTAGGCTCCGATACCGCACCTGTCAAGGCCTTCTGACTTCGCCACCAAGACTGAATGCGCCGGCACGTGTGATCCGTACCGGAACCGTGCGGCCAAGCCACTCCCGCGGCCCCGGGAAATTCACGACCGTATTGCCGAACGTGCGGCCCGAAAGCTCCCAGTCGCGACGCCGGCTCACCGAATCGACAAGGACGTCGACATCGGATCCCATCGCGGCCTCGTGCAGCTCGAGCTGAATCTCTCGTTGCAGCGACTGAAGCGCGACGATCCGGCGCGTCTTATCTGCCTCGCTCACATCGTCCGGATACCGCTTCAGCGCCAGCGTGTTCGGCCGTTCCGAGTACTTGAACGAGAACATGCTCTCGTAGCGCACCAGCCGCGTCAGGCTCATCGTCTCGTCGAAATCCGCCTCTGACTCGCCTGGAAAACCGACGATCATGTCGGTCGTCAGCGTGATGCCCGGAACCATCTCGCGCAGCGTCGCGACCAGATCCAGATAGCTCTCACGGGTGTATCGGCGTCGCATCGATGCAAGCACACGTGTCGAACCTGATTGCACAGGCAGATGGAAGTGTTTGCAGACCTTCGGCAGATCCCGCACAGCCTCGATGAGTCGCACCGGCACGTGTCGCGGATGCGGGCTTGCGAACCTGATCCGCTCGACTCCAGGAACCTCATGCACCGCTTCGAGCAGCGCGGCGAAGTCGCAGTCGGAATCGTCGGGCGCCTGGTAGTGATTGACGATCTGACCGAGCAACTGAATCTCGCGGTGCCCTTCTCCTGCGGCCTGAACAACCTCCTCGACGATGTCGCGCTTGGGCCGCATGCGCTCGTTGCCCCGCGTGTAGGGCACGACGCAGAACGAGCAGAACTCATTGCAGCCCTCGATAATCGTCACGTACGCCTTGACAGGATCGTGGCGACGCGCGATGCCAAGCGGAAACGACACGTCCTCGTACGCGTTGACGTCGATGCGTGGGGCGGCCTTGTAGGGTGGGTCCTCAGGACCCACACTACGTACCTCGGCAATCAACTGCGGCAACTGCTTGAGGCTCTGCGTACCGACGATGACGTCGATCGTGTTCGAGCGCTTCAGCAGCGCGCCGGCTTCCTGCTGGGCCACACATCCCGCGACAGCCACGACCGGTCGCCGCCCCGTTTCCTCGCCCTGCTGCCGAATCTCGCCGAGGCGGGTGTAGAGCTTTTCTTCCGCGCGCTCCCGCACGCTGCACGTATTGATGACGACGACATCGGCATCAGCCGCATCGGCCGCCGACACGTAGCCCGCCTGTTCCAGCAACCCCGCCATCCGCTCGGAGTCGTGGACGTTCATCTGGCAGCCGTAAGTTTCGATGAAGTACTTCATTTTCAGTCGCGGGGGCCCCCCGCCCCGCTCCGGCCCGCTCCGCTTGCGGGGCCCCTTCGCCCCGCGCCGCTCCGCGGCCCACCTTCGCTTTCGCCTTTTGGCTTAACTTCGCTTTCGCCCCTCGGCTCGAGGCCGCGCAGCAACTCTCGCGCTGCCGCCCGTGCCGCGTCAGTGGGCGCCGCTCCTCCCATCATACGCGCCACTTCCTCGACTCGCTCATCCTCGCTGAGGCGCACCACTCGGGTTTGCGTGCGACCATTGGCGACGGATTTCGAGATGCGGAAATGCACGTGCCCTGCCGCGGCGATTTGCGGGAGGTGCGTGATGCA
Source organism: Vicinamibacterales bacterium (assembly GCA_963782595.1). Taxonomy (GTDB): domain Bacteria; phylum Acidobacteriota; class Vicinamibacteria; order Vicinamibacterales; family JAMQPK01; genus JAMQPK01. Next base: position 1,634,238 of record CAWAKJ010000002.1, read on the forward strand.
CAACACCTGGAATGTCTCGCCGATGCGCTTCAACTTCCTTCCCACCACATCGGCCACCCGCCCACCGATGCCGGCGTCGATCTCGTCGAAGATCAGCGTCTTGCCCGGCCCAGCCGCGGCAGCCAGCGTCCGGATGGCGAGCATCACGCGCGACAGTTCGCCGCCCGACGCGATGCGCGCCAAAGGCCGAGGCTCCTCTCCCACATTCGCGGAGAGATAGCACTCGGCAACGTCGATACCGGTTTCCGACCAGGCCGTTTCCGGTGCGTCGGGCTCGAAACGCACCTCGAACTCGGTGCGTCCCATCGCAAGTTCGCTGAGCAGATCCTGAATCCTTACGGCAAAGTCCTTCGACGCGTCACGCCGCCTGCGAGACAGCGCACGAGCCCGCGCGAGGAATTCGTCTCTCGCCGCCCGAGTCTGGGCCTCGAGGCCCGCGCGCCGCTCGTCGGCATTCTGCAAGGCGTCGAGTTGGCGCGAGAGCGTTTCTCTTTTTGCGATCACATCCGAAAGCGCGGGTCCGTACTTCCGCTTGATCCGCTGCAGCAGTGCAAGCCGGTCCTCGACTTCCTGAAGGCGCGCCGGCGACGCGTCGATGTTCTCGCGGTACGCGCGCAGCGTCAGCGCCAGATCTTCGAGCTGCGACTTGATGGCATCGCGCGCGTCGGCGTGGGGCTGGAATACGGGATCCACTTCCGCCAGTTCCGAGACCCGTTTCCAAACCGTACCCAGACGCCCCAGAGCGGCTTCGTCGCTGTCGTAGAGCGCGGCGTACGCTTCACTGCACAACCGCTGCAGCTTGTCTGCGCTCCCAAGGACCCTCTTCGCGGTTTCGAGCTCTTCGTCTTCGCCCGGACGCAGTCCCGCTTTGTCGAGCTCGCCAACCTGGAACTTCAACAGGTCGAGCCGCGCGGCCTTCTCGCGCTCGTCCATCTGGAACGCATCGAAATCAGACTGCAACCGCTTCCAGTCACCAAAGGCCCGAGCCACTTCGTCGCGGAGAGGCGCGCTTGCGGCAAACTCGTCGAGGATCAGCAGATGACTCTGAGGATCGAGCAACGTCTGGTGCTCGTGCTGCCCGTGCAGCTCGACAAGCGGTACGGCCTGAACCTGGAGAGCCGCCGCGGTCACGAGCGCGTCGTTCACGAACGCACGGCTCCGCCCCTGCGCATTGACGTCTCGTCGGACGATAAGTTCTTTGGGCAGATTCCCTAACTCGAAGACGGCTTGCACGCTGGCCTGGGACTCGCCGGTACGGATGAGATCGGCCGACGCGCGGCCGCCCATCAGGAGGCCAACAGCCTCGACGAGCATCGATTTGCCCGCTCCTGTTTCGCCGGTCAGTACGTTCAACCCCGGCTCGAATTCGACCTGGACCTCGTCGATGACGGCGAGGTGCTCAATGCGAAGGAAGCGCAGCATCGCTGGACGCGAACTCCAATGCTACCATATGTTTGACAGGCGTTCAGGCTCGTGGTACTCTAACGATTCCGCGCTGTCCCAGCGGCGCACTTTGCCCGGAGGCTTGTTTGCGCACGCTCGGATTCCTGCTCGCCATGCAGGCTGATGGCGCGGCTGCCCCTGCACCGGCTCTAGGCGGCAGCTTCATCGACCTCATTCGACAATCAACACTCCTCAGTAAGGCCGTTCTCGCGACGCTCGTGATCTTTTCGATCGTGTCGTGGGGGATCATTCTCTACAAGCTCTGGACGTTCAACCGTATTCAGTCGCAGAGCTCGCGTTTTCTGGAGATCTTCCGCCGCAGCACCAAGTTCTCGGAAGTGCAGTCCGTTTGCCAGTCGCTGCACGACAGTCCGCTGGTCGGAATCTTCCTGGCGGGTTATGCCGAGCTGAATCTGCAACTCCGTCAGTCGCCCGGAGTGGCAAATCCCGCACACAATCCAGCATCGGCGACACCGTCGCGTCCAGTACTGAAATCGCTGGTGTCTGTCGATCGCGCACTCATGCGGGCATCGAACGTCGAGACGAACAAGTTGGAGAAACACATTACGTTTCTTGCAACGACTGCGGCCGTGACCCCCTTCATCGGACTGTTCGGCACCGTCCTCGGCATCATCGCAGCGTTCCAGGGCATCGGCGCCCAGGGTTCGACAAGCCTCGACGTCGTCGCGCCCGGCATTGCAGATGCATTAATTGCGACAGCAGCCGGGCTCGCGGCGGCGATTCCGGCTGTGTATTTCTACAACCTGCTGACGCAACGGGTGAAGGGCCTGGCGTCTGAAATGGACGACTTCTCCCTGGAGTTCCTCAATATCGTCGAGCGGAATTTCACGTAATGCCGAAAGTCCAGTCCTTCGATCACGAAAAAGGCGGGCACTCGCGTCGCGGGCGCCGCACCTCGTCGTCACTGGCCGAAATCAACGTCGTGCCTCTGGTCGACGTCATGCTCGTGCTGCTCATCATCTTCATGGTAACGGCACCAATGATGCAGAGAGGTGTGGAGATTCGGCTGCCCGTCGCACGACGCGGCGCCGCCATCAGCGCAGAACCGGTGTTCGTCACACTCCCTCTGTCGTATCGTAAGGATCAGCGCGTGCTCATCGGGCCGGACGGCAAACAGGAGCCGGTGCCGCTGACCGTTCTCGGCGAGCGCGCACGGCAAATGCTGGTCTCGAGGGCGTCGAAACAGGTGTACTTCCGCATGGATGCTGGCATGAACGCGCAGGAGATTTTCAATGTGATCGACGCTCTCAAGGACGGAGGCGTCGAAGCCGTGGGCCTGGTGGCGCTGGATGCGCCGAAGGGCGCGAAATAACAAACATGGAAGCCGTCGTTAGCGACATTCTGCAGAGCCGGAAGCACGAGCCTGGCGGCCTAAAGAAGACTGCCGTTGTGTCGTTCGCTGCGCACCTTGCCGCGCTGGGCGCACTCGTCATCCTGCCCGGTGTATTGCCGCAGGCGGCACCGAAGCCGCGCGTCGTGATGAGTATCAGTCTTGGCGGCGCGCCGGGACCGAACACGGGCGGGATGCAGATGATCGGTGGCGTGTCGATCCAAGCGGCGCAGCCATCCCAGGCGCCGGTGGCGATTAGGAATCTACCTCCATCTGTCACGCCCCCAAAGATGGTCCTGCCCGATCCGAAACAGAAGCCGAGAACCCCGCCCACCAAGTCGCCGGTGTCGTCTAAGGATACGAAAGGCACCGTCACCGGGCGCGGCTTCGAAACGCAGGTGGGCACATCACGTGTCGATACCGGCGCCAAAGGTCAGGGATTCGGGCTATCGAGCGGCGGCGGTGGAGACGGCGGCGTGCGGCTGGGCGTCGATAATTTCTGCTGTCCTGAGTACATCATTGACATGCGAAATCGCATAATCAAGAACTGGAATCAGCATCAGAACACCACTGGCGTCGTGACGATGTTTTTCACGATTCTGCGAAGTGGTGAGATCACCGCAGTTCAGGTGGAAAAGCCGAGCGGGAACCCCGTCTTGGATCTTGCCTCACAACGGGCGTTGATAACGACGAAGATGCTGGCCCCGCTGCCGGCCGCGTTTCCTGAGCCACAACTACCTGTGCACCTTGAATTTGTGTACCAGCGATAAAGGGACCCCATGATGAACACGGTCCGGAATTTCTGCACAACGGCTGCATGTCTGGCCGCGATGGCGATTGTCGCCGGACAGACCCCGCCAGACTCGCCGCAGCCAGCTTCGCAGTCCAGCGCCACGGAAATCGCCGTGACGATTCGTGGCGAAACCGGCGCGCCTCCCCACTACGCGGTGCCCGACTTTGTTGCGCTCACCACCGACAAGGAAACCGTCGACGCCGCGAAGCTGATTGCCGAAGTGTTGTGGGATGATCTGTCGTTCGAGCGCGAGTTCGACATGATTCCGCGCGACACATACAAGACGATCGAGCAGACGAATACGACCGACGCGATCGCGTTCGACCGCTGGCGCGAGCTCGGCGCCGACGGCGTAGTCAAAGGCTCGGTCCGCAGAACGGGCAACACGTTGCAGGTCGAGATGCGCCTTTTCAACGTGCGGGCGCGGGGCGTCGCGCTCGGGCGCGTCTACGACAACGTGGCGCTGAGAAATCCTCGCTCGGTGGCGCACACGATTTCGGACGAGATCCATCAGACGCAGAGCGGGCTCCGAGGCGTCGCGCGGACGAAGCTGACCTTCATTTCCGATCGCGACAACGAGCGCATCGTCGACACTGTCGAGGCGCGTACCGGCAGCGAGATCTATGTGGCCGATTACGATGGCGCGAACCAGATGCGCGTGACGGCCAACCGCCGGCTCAACGTGACGCCGTCGTGGTCGCCGGATGGCCGCACCATCGCGTATTCCTCGTACACGAAAATTCATCCGCAGATCATCCTGTCGAACGTCTACCAGGGCACGCGCGAGACGTTGACCGACGAGAAGTCGAGTGCGTTCATGCCGGTGTTCTCGCCCGACAGCAGCCGCATCGCCTTCATGTCGCCGCGGGACGGGAATCCTGAAATTTACGTGATGAATCGCGATGGGTCCGGCGTACGCCGGTTGACGAATCACTCGGCGATTGATTCCACGCCGACATGGTCGCCGACGGGTGCGCAAATCGCCTTCACGTCCGAACGATCGGGGTCGCCGCAGATCTGGGTGATGGACGCCGACGGGCTGAACGTCAGGCGCATCACCTCCGGCGAGTCCTATGCCGACCGCGCGACCTGGTCGCCGGCGCCATTCAACCAGATTGCCTACACGGCGCGTTCCGGCCCCGGGTTCGACGTCAGGATTTTCGATGTCGCCAACGGAAGCACGACCACGCTCACCGACGGCGTCGGCACCAACGAGAGCCCCGCGTTTTCTCCGACCGGCCGCCACATCGCGTTCACATCGACGCGGCAGGGGAAAGTGCAGATCTTCACGATGGGGCGGGATGGGAAGAACCTGAGGCAGTTGACGCGTTCGGGCAACAACAAGTACCCCAACTGGTCGCGATAACACGAGATGACGACATCTATGAAGATGAGATCACTGATTTGCCTCTGCGTGCTGCTCTTCATCGGAGCGGCGGGGTGCGGCAAGAAGCAGCCGCCCGTGGCTCGGCCCACACCGCCCCCTCCCCCGTCGACCACGACCGCGAAACCGCCGGCGCCGCCAGAGCCGATGCGCGAGCCGATGCCGCCCGAACCGCTGGCGGGCGACAATGTGGCAGGACGGTCGCTCGACGACCTGAACCGCGATTCGCCACTCCGGCCGGTGTTCTTCGAATTAGACAGCTCGGATGTGAGCGATACCAACCGCACGACGCTGCAAGCCAACGCCGCGGTGTTGAAGAAGTACCCGTCCTGGGTCATTTCCATCGAAGGCCACTGCGACGAGCGCGGAACCGCGGAGTACAATCTGGCCCTGGGCGAGCGGCGCGCCGTCTCCGCACGCCAATATCTCATCTCGCTTGGAGTCGATGCCAACCGGTTGCGCACGGTGAGCTACGGCAGCGAGTTTCCGTTCGATCCGGCGCATCAGGAAAGCGCCTGGAGCCGGAACCGCCGTGCTCATTTCGTGATTACTGCGAAGTAGAGGGAGACACCCCCATGACGATTCGAATTGCCACGACACGGGCGGTGCTCGCGCTCGGTCTCGCGCTGGCCTACGTGGGGCTCGTACCCGCCACTCCCGCGGCCGCGGATCGCGAGCACCAGCAGATCATGGCCGATCTGCGGATACTGCAGGAGCAGACGCTGCAGCTTCAGGCGCTGATGAACGACCTGGGCGAAGCGCTCAAGGCGGTCAACTCGCGCATCGAGGATCAGACATCGCTCGAACGCAAGGCGTTCGCCGACGGCAAAGTGCAGATGGACACGATCTCGAGCGACATCCGCGTCGTCCGGGAGAAGGTGGACGAGACGAACGTGCGGATCGGGACGCTTACTCAGGAACTGGAATCGATTCGTCAGGCGATTCCCGAGCCCGGCGCGTTCACGAACATCCCGGTGAACAGCGACGCATCGGCCGCACCGCCAGGGACGACGCTCCCGGGTGGCATCACTCCTCCGCCGCCGTCGGCCGGCACCCCGGCGCCGCCGCCGTCGGTCGCCGGTGCTCAGCCGCAGAGACTCTTCGACAGCTCGTACGGCGATTACACGTCGGGGAACTACGCATTGGCCGTGCAGGGCTTCGAAAGTTACCTGCGGTCGTTTCCGAAGAGCGTGCGCGCGCACGAAGCACAGCTTTACGCCGCAGAGTCGCTGGCGCTGGACAAGAAAGACATGGAGGCCGTCGTCTCGTACGAGCGGGTCATCACGAATTACCCGGGCTCTGCCTCCGTTCCGACGGCCTTTTACAAGCGCGGACTTGCGCTCGAGCGTCTCGGCGAAGTGGGGCGCGCGAAGGAATCGTACGACGCGGTCATCAAGCAGTTTCCCGATGCGCAGCAAGCTACGCTGGCGCGGCAACGGCTGGAAGCGCTGAGCAAGCCTGGACGGTAGCTGTTGACCGTTTGCCGATAACCGTTTACCGTGTGCAGTTCAATCGTAGACGGTAGACGAGGAGTATTCAGAGCATGGGAAGCGTGAACAAGGTCATCCTGGTCGGCAATCTCGGGCGCGATGCCGAGTTGCGTTACACACCCGGCGGCGCCGCCGTGGCGACGCTCAATCTGGCGACGACCGAGGTTTTCAAAGACCGCGAGGGCCAGAAGAAAGAAGACACGCAGTGGCACCGCGTGATTCTCTGGGGCAAGACCGCTGAAACGCTGCAGGACTATCTGACGAAGGGCAAGCAGATTTACGTCGAGGGCAAGCTGCAGACGCGCAAGTGGAAAGACAAAGACGGCAACGACAAGTACACCACCGAAGTGCGCGGCGATCGCGTTGTGCTGTTGAGCGGGGGCGGACGCGGGGATGGCGGCGGTGGCGGCAGCCGCGGCAGTAGCAGTAGCAGTAGCAGCAGCTCGAGCGACGAGATGGGACACGCCGAACCCGGTGGTTCGGTGGAGCTCACCGACGACGATATTCCGTTCTGACGCTGTCAGGGCAGAGGGATGATGGCAGATGGCGTACGTGTACTCTCTGCCATCATCCCTCTGACATCTGCCCTGACAGAGCACTTCAACCCCCGACATCGCCTGCCCGCAATGACATCCCGGCGAGTTCCTGCAACTCACGAAATCTCGTGACCGTCGGCATCGCACCCTGATGCGAATGGCGCGCGGAGTCGCGCCATTTCGGGATCCGACGAGTGGCAAGTCTGTTGCACTATTGGGAGTTCGACACCGATGATGCTGTCTGTCGGCGGCCCCAGCCTCTTGACGACCGTCCCGACGATTGATGAGGTTCTACACGATCACGCGTCGGAGTTGGGGCGCGACTTCATCGCCTATCGGAACCATGCTTACCGCGTCGTAAACCTGTGCGCCGCCATTGTGAAAGACCGTGTCGACCTCGAGAAGATCGCGGTCGCCGCGGTCTTCCACGACCTCGGAATCTGGACCAACAAGACGTTCGACTACATCGCGCCGTCCGTCGCGCTCGCACGCGAGTACCTCGCCGCCCACGGTCGGGCGGCCTGGATCGCTGAGATCGAAAGAATGATCGCGGACCACCACAAGATCATGCCCTCCCACGCCAATCACGACTCGCTCGTCGAGCCATTCCGACGAGCCGATTGGATCGACGTGACGCGCGGGCTGAGAACATTCGGGCTTCCACGTCCGTTGATCCGGTCGGTGCTCGCTGGTTGGCCGAGCGCTGGGTTTCATTGGCGACTGGTGCAGTTGACTCTCGAAAGATTCCGTACGCATCCGCTGACGCCGTTGCCGATGGTCAAACTGTAATCGCGACAGGCTCTGGTCCAGACGCGCTGGTGGTGGAAAAGCAAGCTGTGGAGGAGGAGATGACCATCGCAACAACCGAGCCGACCATCACTGGCCACGAGGCAGCCCAGGTCGAGCGTGCGAATGCTTCGAAGGCCACACCTGTCGTCTTCGTTCACGGACTTTGGCTGCTGCCCTCGAGCTGGGACCGCTGGGTGACGCTGTTCCAGGAAGCCGGCTACGTGGCGTTGACACCGGGCTGGCCCGACGATCCCGAGACGGTTGCCGAGGCCAGAGAGCATCCTGAGGTGTTCGCGGGCAAGGGCATCGGCGAGATCGCCGACTACGAGGAGGCGATCATCCGCCGCCTGGATCGGAAGCCTGTGATCATCGGCCACTCTTTCGGGGGTCTTCTGACGATGATTCTCGCGGGGCGCGGGCTCGCTGCCGTGTCGGTCGCGATCAGCCCGGCTCCGTTTCGCGGCGTGCTCCCGCTGCCGATCTCCGCGCTGCGCACGGCCAGCGTCGCCCTGCGCAACCCCGCGAACTGGAACCGCGCGGTCCCGCTCAGCTACGAGCAGTTCCGTTACAGCTTCGCAAACGCGGTCGGCGAGGACGAGGCGAAGGAGCTGTACCTCGGCTACTCCGTCCCCGGCGCCGGCGAGCCACTCTTCCAGGCGGCGGCCGCGAACTTCAATCCGTGGTCAGAGGCGAAGGTCAACTCGACGAACCCGGAGCGGGGTCCGATGCTGATCGTCTCGGCCGACTCGGACCATACGGTCCCCTGGGCGATCGCGAACGCGTCCTACAAAAAGCAGAAGCGCAACAAGGGCGTGACCGAGATCGTCAAAATGCCGGACCGCGGGCACGCGCTGACGATCGACACCGGCTGGCGAGACGTCGCCGAGAAGGTGCTCGAGTTCGTCAAGCGGTTCACCTGACGAGCATCACTTTATCCGCCCGTACCGATCCTCCAACCTCACCACGTCATCCAACTCCGGCGTCGATACCTCGAAGATATCGCTGTCTTCGATGGCCGTCATGCGATGGATGGTGTGCGGCGTGATGTGGACGCTCTCGCCCGGGAGCATCTCGCGCTTCACGAGGGCGTCTCCCTCCTGAATCTCGAACAGCAGCTTCCCCGTCCACAGAAAAATCGTCTCGTCCTTGACGTTGTGGTATTGCAGGCTGAGGGCGTGGCCGGCATTGACGTGCAGCACCTTGCCCACATAGCGCGCGGTTTTGGCCCAGTGAAGCTCGTGGCCCCACGGTTTGTCGATTTTAGTGACGCTCAAGCATCCTCCGGCTGATCAGCGCGTCGGCGAGAAATTGCTCTATCTCCGGCGCGCTCTCCAGTTTGAGAGCACGAGCCGCGACGACCCGCAACTCGCGCGTATCCATCTCCTGAACGACCTGTCGCGCGGCGGGAATCGCCGCCGGCGTCATGCTGAACCGCACGAGCCCCATGCCGACGAGCAGCGCCAACATCGCGGGATCCGAGGCCATCTCGCCGCACACGGACAACGGTACCGGGCGCTTCGACGCCGCGCGCCGGATGTGCCGGATGAGACGCAATATGGCCGGGTGCAACGGTTCGTACAGATGCGACACGCGCTCGTCGGTGCGATCGACGGCGAGACAGCACTGAATCAGGTCGTTGGTTCCGATCGTGAGGAAGTCGGATTCGGCCGCGAGCAGGTCCGCGGTGAACGCCGCCGACGGCACCTCGATCATCACACCGACCTGCAGGGGGCCCGCAGCGGCCTGTCTCGCGTGAATCTCCTGACGCGCCTCGGCCAGCACCGTACGCGCCTCGCGCAGCTCTTCGACTCCCGAGACAAACGGAAACATCACGCGCAGGTCGCCATGCGCTGCGGCACGCACAAGGGCACGCAGCTGTGTACGAAGCAGTTCGCGCCGCTTCAGCGTCAGGCGAATCGAGCGCAGGCCCAGGCGGCTGCGCGGCACTTCGTATCCGATCGCCCACAGCGCGTCGCGGCTCTGTTCGCTGCTTGCCAGTTGATCTTCGTCGATGTCGAACGTGCGGACCGTCACCGGTGCGGGGCGCACGTCATCGAGGAGCTGACGGTAAATCTCGTACTGCATCTCTTCGGTGAGATCGTCCGCCGACCGCCCGGCGAGCAGCAGCTCGGACCGGAACAGCCCGATCCCTTCGGCGCCCTGTGACCGGGCAAACGACGCATCGCCGAGGAGATCGACATTCGCTTCGACGCAGATGTCCACCCCGTCGGCCGTGCGCAGCGGCCCGCTCTTAACCGCGTCGTGTGCTCTGTCTGTCTTCGACCCGAAGTTGGACCGGCGCGAGCGGCTGCCGCCAGGCGCAATAGAGTGGACCATCTGGGACGGAGGGTCGACCGACACCGTTCCCTCGTGTCCATCCACGATGATCATCGTGCCAGCGGCGATCTTCCCGGTTGCGTCGTGCAGGCCGACGACCGCGGGCACGTGCAGCGACCGGGCCAGAATGGCCGTGTGGTACGTGCGGCTGCCCGCGTCGGTGATGAACGCCTGAAACTTGCTCCAATCGAGCTGCGCGGCAATCGATGGCGGCAGCTCGTCGGCGACGAGCACGCACGGCGCCTCGCACGCGCCAAGGATGTCGCGGAACCCCACACCATCCGGCGTGAGATTCATTCGCAGGCGCCCGACCACGTCGGCCAGATCGCCCTTGCGCTCGCGCAAATACGGATCCTCGACCGCGTCGAACACCGCACCGAGCTCATCGAACACCTGCTGCAGCGCCCATTCGGCATTGACGTGCTGCTCGGTGATGATCGATGCCGCCCGGGGCAGCAGCATCGGGTCGTCCACCATCAGCCGCTGGGCTTCGAAGAGCGCACCGAGGTCGCGGCCGGGCAGCCGCTTTTGAATGCGATCGAGCTGCCCTGCCGATCGGCGGCGGGCATTCTCGAGCTTCGCCAGTTCGGCTTCTACCCGGGACGCGGAAATCGAGAAACAGACGACCTGCGCCCGCTGAATGAGGATGACGGCTCGTCCGGCGCCCACGCCGGGGGACACGCCGATGCCGCTTAAGCGCTGCACGTATCCTCGCCGAATCCGGTCTCGATGAAGCCGCAGAGCGCCTCGAGCGCGACCTGTTCGTCTTCACCCTCTGTCGAGACGGTCAGCACCGTGCCGGTCGCCGCCGCCAGAAGAAGAATGCCCATGATGCTCTTGCCATCCATTGTCTGCGAACCGCGCGACACCTTGACGTGCGAATGGAATCGCGAGGCGAGATGGACAAACTTCGCCGCCGCGCGCGCGTGCAGGCCCAGACGATTCGCGACTGTTACTGATCGAGCAACCAAAGCTCGCACCTATTGCACCTATCGCACCTATCGCACCTATCGCACCTATCGCACCCAACGCACCTAGCGCACCCAGCGCACCTATTTCACCTCCGCGTGCAGGAGATCCGAGGCCACCCAAATGGCATTCCGCCCGACATCGCGCATTTCCCGGGCGACCGCGACCAGATCGGACGAGGTCTGAAGGTCCGCCAGCTTGATGAGCATCGGCAGGTTGACGCCGGTAATAATCTCCACGCGGTTGGTTTCGAGAAACGTGAGGCCCAGATTCGACGGAGTCCCGCCGAACATGTCGGTCAGGATCAGCACGCCCTCGGGCCCCTGCACGCGCGCGATCGCGCTGGCGATGGCTTCGCGCGCCATCGTGGGCTCGTCGTGCCAGCCGATCGATACCGCCACGAACTGAGGCAGCTCACCCACAATCGTCCGCGCCGCGTTCACCAGCTCGTTCGCGAGCTGTCCATGAGTGACGACGACGACGCCGATCATGAACAGGCTCCCGGCTTCGAGCTTCGGGCTCCGGATCTGAAGTCACTCATGCGTGATGTCCCGATGGTGTACGCGCACGCGCGTGCCCGACGAACTACCGAGCGCTTTACGAAGCGCCTCGGCGATCATCACGGACCGATGCCGCCCGCCAGTACACCCGATGGCGATCGTGAGATAGCTCTTCCCCTCCGCCACAAACTGCGGAACCAGAAATTTCAGCAGATCATTCAGGCGCGCCAGCAACTCGACGGTCGCGCGGCTGTCTTCCATGAACTTGACGACGGCGCGATCGCGCCCCGTCTTCGGACGCAGGCGCGGGACGAAATGCGGGTTCGGCAGGAACCGCACGTCGAAAACGAGATCGGCGTCCATCGGGATGCCGTGCTTGAATCCGAAGCTGACGAGCGTGATGGCCATGCGCCCCTTCGCCCCCTTGACGTCGCCCGATGAGAACGCGAACGTCTTGAAGGCCTGCCGGAGCTGATGCACGGTCAGGTCGGACGTGTCGATGATGTGATCGGCCATCGACCGAATCTTGTTCATCCGCCGGCGTTCGGCCTTAATCCCTTCCGCCGCCGACGAGTCCGGAGAAAGCGGATGCGGCCGCCGCGTCTCGCTGAACCGCCGCACCAGGATCGCGTGCGTCGCTTCGAGAAAGATCAGCGCCGGGTTCAGTCCTTTCATGTTCCGAAGCCGGCGATACGTTTTGGGGAACTCGGCCAGGAAGCTCTTCTCGCGCACGTCGACGACGATCGCCACTCGCGAGATGCCTTCGCGGCGCACGAGCTCCGCCAGTGTCGGGATGAGCGTGGTCGGGATGTTATCGACGCAGAAGTACCCGAGATCTTCGAGCGCCCGGATCGCCTGTGTCTTGCCGGAGCCAGACAGGCCGGTGAGCACGATGAACCGCGCATCGCTTGCGGACCGGCGTCCCGGCTTTCTGCGGTCACCCGAGAGCGTTCGCGGTGTGGTAAGGACTTCTCCACCTGGCCTGGAGAGCTCGGCGTTCACGGTTCCTCCCCCGCATCCGGCAGATCTTCGATCTCCGATTCGTCGAGCTCGTCGAGGCTGGCCAGAGTCAGCCTGTGCTCGAGCTTGTCGGCGAGCTTGCGCGCCGCGTGGTGTCCTCGCGCGCGCAGTAGCTGGTTGCGCGCCGCGATCTCCACCAGAATCGCCAGATTCCGTCCCGGCGCGACCGGCATGCGGATGAACGGCAGCGGCAGCTTCAGAATTTCGTACCGCTCGTCGGTGAGGCCGAGACGGTCATAATCGCGCCGCCCTTCCCATCGCTCGAGCTGCACGACGAGCTCGATGCGCTTCGACGTGCGCGTCGCGGCGATGCCGAACAGATCCTGGATGTTGATGACGCCGAGGCCGCGAATCTCCATGTGGTGCCGCGTCAGCTCGGGACAGGTGCCGATCAGGATGGTCTCTGCGCGGCGCCTCACTTCTACCGCATCGTCCGCGACGAGGCGATGGCCGCGCACGATGAGATCCAGGGCGCATTCGCTCTTGCCGATGCCGCTCTCGCCGACGATGAGCACGCCCAGGCCGAGAATGTCGAGCAGTACGCCGTGCAGCAGCTCGCGCGCGACGAAACTGTCTTCGAGCATGGCCGTCATTTTGGCGATGGCGACGGGCGTCGACACGGCCGTGCGCAGCACCGGCAGACGGCACCGCTCGGCCTCGAAGATCATCTCGCCAAACGCTTTCAGCCCGCCAGTCACGAGGATGCAGGGCACTTCGTCGTGCTCGCACACTTTTCGCATCGTATCGGTACGGTCCGCGGTGTTGAGGCTTTCCAGGTAGCGGACCTCGCTGTTGCCGAAGACGAGGACGCGCCCCTCGCGCAGATACTCGTGAAACCCCGCAAGCGCAAGACCGGTTTTCTGAACGTAGGGACTCAGGATGCGGCGATCGAGGCCGCCGCTGCCGGCAAGAATCTCGAGATCCAGCCCCAGCGCTTCGGGACGGCTTTGAAGAAGCTTGCCGACCGTCACGCCTCCTGCTGCGCTCATTGCTTTCTCGCCGGGGCCGCTCGCCCGGCGGCCGTCATGCTCGTCGGCGCGACCGCGGAGCGCGCACCTGCACCGCGGGCGGCAGCGTTCGGACGGAGGCGGCGGTGCGCTTCCGCGTCTGCCACTTGCCTTTGACCGTTTCCGCCTGCTGGAGCACTTTCCTGACTGCCGCAGTGAGCGAGGTGCTCCACGACGCGGTGGCGCCGATGCCGGTCAAAAAGTGATCCTGGCGCGCATGCATGACGATTTCCGCCACGAAGCGGTTTTTCTCTTTCGACAGCACCACCTGCACCGATACCAGCGCGTCGCCGAGGCGGCGCTCCAGCTTCTTCAGTCTGGTGTCGACGAGTCGTCTAAGCGCGGGTGTAATTTCTACCTGACGGCCGGTGAGGAGTAGACGCATGCGAGTGCTCAGTACAGCACCTTGCGCTGATTGGAAGTGGGGATCTTCAGCTCCTCGCGATATTTGGCGATCGTGCGCCGGGCCAGCACGAGCCCCTCGTGCTGCAGGATGCTGACGATCTTCGAGTCGCTCAGCGGTTTTCGCGGGTCTTCGGCCTCGATGATTTTCCGGATGCGCTGCTTGATCGTGACCGAAGAGACGCTCTCGCCGTAGGAGCTGCTGATCCCGCTGTGGAAGAAGTACTTCATCTCGAACACGCCCTGTGGCGTGTGCATGTACTTGTTGGTGACGACGCGGCTGACGGTCGATTCGTGCATGCCGATGTCGCTGGCCACGTCGCGGAGCACGAGCGGCTTCAGATACTCGATGCCGTGGTCCAGAAAATCGCGCTGGAAGTTGATGATGCTCGTCGCGACCTTGTGTATCGTCTTCTGGCGCTGCTCGACCGACTTGATGAGCCACAGCGCCGAACGGAATTTGTCCTTCACGTACGCCCGTGTTTCGGTCGTGTTGTCGGCGTTCTTGTCGAGCAGCCGGCGGTAGACCGGGCTGATGCGCAGCTGCGGCAGCCCTTCTTCGTTCAGCACCGCCACGTACTGATCTTCGACTTTGACGACATATACGTCCGGGATGACGTAATGCGACTGTGACGGGTTGTAGCGGCTGCCGGGCTTCGGGTCGAGGTGCCTGATGATCTCGACGTGCTCCTTCAGGTCCTCGATCGACATGCCGAGGCGCTTGGCAATCTCCGGCACCTGATGGTTCTGAAGGAGACGCAGATGTTCGGTCACGATCCGTTCGGTCGGCGTGCCTTCGAGTCCGATATGCCGCAATTGAAGGAGCAGGCATTCCTGCAGATCGCGCGCGGCCACGCCGATGGGATCGAACCCCTGGACGATCTTCAGCGTCCGCTCGACGGCTTCAACCGGCCATGGCCCCATCGCCGCAATCTCCTCGAGCGACGCGACGAGCATGCCATCGTCGTTGAGGTTGCCGACGATGGCCGAGCCGATATCGCGCACCAGATCATCGTCGGGCAGCAGCGAGAGCTGCCACAAGAGGTGATCGGACAACGAGGAGGACGTGGCCAGCGTGTTTTCGATCGGCGGAAGCTCTTTGACCTCCTGCGGCGTGTGCGCCCGGTAGCCGTCGTCCAGATAGTCGCCGAAGAAATATTCGTAGTCGCTGTCGTCCCAGGCGTCGCCTTTTTCCTTCGATTCGGCTTCCGTCTTCTCCACCTGTGCCGCGGCTTCCGTCGGCTGGAGATCCTCGGTCGGCACCTCCTCGAGCATGGGGTTTTCGACGACTTCCTGATTCAGCAGGTCGGCGAGCTCCAGCGTCGACATCGGCAGCAGCTTGATGGCCTGCTGCAGCGACGGCGTCAGAATGAGCTTCTGAACGAGTTTTGTGTGTAGTTTCTGCTGAATCGCCATACGATCTGTTTACGCCTCTAACCCTCCGCCGTGGTTTGCCTCCAAGCGAACATAACAGGTGCCCTTCACTCTTCCCATCTTAAGTCAGTTTTCCATTCTCCGTCGAGTCAGTCGAGGCGAAACTCGGTGCCCAGGTACACTCTTCTCACTTCTTCATCGGCCGCCAGAGCGTCGGGAGTGCCACTATGGAAAATTCCGCCATCGTGCACGATATAGGCGCGATCGGTGATGCGCAGTGTTTCACGTACGTTGTGATCGGTAATCAACACGCCAATCCCGCGGTCTTTCAGGTGAAAAATGATCTTCTGAATGTCGGTGATGGCGATCGGGTCGATGCCGGCAAACGGCTCGTCGAGCAGCAGAAACTTCGGCGAGACGACGAGCGCGCGCGTGATTTCGGCCCGGCGCCGTTCGCCGCCCGACAGCGTGTAGGCCGGCGATGAGGCCAGCGCCGTGAGATTGAGCTCGGCGAGCAGTTCGCGGCACCGCGCCCGCCGCCCGGCAGGGTCCAGATCGAGCGTCTCCAGAATCGCCATGATGTTCTGCTCGACCGTGAGGCCGCGGAAAATCGACGGCTCCTGCGGCAGGTACCCGATGCCCTTGCGTGCGCGCGCGTACATCGGCAGGTCGGTCACGTCCTCGCCGTTGAAGATCACGCGCCCCGAATCGGGCGACGTCAGGCCGACGGTCATGTAGAACGTCGTGGTCTTCCCCGCACCGTTGGGGCCGAGCAGGCCCACGACTTCGCCCGAATTGACGTCGAGGCTGACGCCCCGCACGACCGTACGGCCCCCGTAGGACTTGGTGAGATCCTGCGTGCGGAGGGTGGCCATTCAGCGCTTCGGCGGCGGAGGACAGGAGCTATCGGGCGCCGTCTGCGTGCGCGTTTCAGGACCGCCATCCATCCGCAGGGTGTCCGTGCCCCTCGCGAACGTAAACATGCTGCCTTCGCTTCTGCGGCATCCCTCGGCCGTGGTGCGGAACATGCGCACCAGCCGCCCTTTGCCCGCCATCGTGTACTCCTCCTGTGCCGCGGCGTAGATGAGATGATCCCCCGTGGTGATGCGATCGGCTTCGGTCAGCTTCACCGCGCCGAGCGCCTCCAGACGCTCGACATCCTGTCCGTTCTCGCCCAGGGTCAGCATGATCGTGTCGCCGGTGAGGTCGCCGTGCTGACCGACCACGTGCGCCTTCGTCGTATACGTCACCTTGCGCTGCGCATCATCGTAGAGCATCTGCTGGCCCGACCCGGTGGAGCGGCTCGCCTCGCGGGCCTTGGTCGAAGGGTTCACGTCCCGCACAATCATTTGCGAGATGACCGATCCCTGCGCCGTGAGGTTGCCGGTCTTGCCGTCCACCGTGATTTTCTCCGCTTTCACAGTGGTTTCGGCTTTTTCGCCTTGTACCAGCGTCGCGGCGCCGGTCAACTCGAGCGTCGAGTCGTCACCTCCGGTGTACGACAACTCGCGGCTCAGGCTGTTCACCGGCTGATCACTCTTCATCAACCCCGGTGTGCGTCGCGCGCTCTTCGCGCCCGGTTTCACGGGGAACAGGATCGACTGCACGGGCTTGGAGATACTCTTGGCCTTCAGCTTCGAGCCCTCGATGTTCATCTCTATTTCGTTCGCGTCCACTTGCAGCTGATCGTTCACGACGCGCGGCACTGGCTGTCCGGGCTCCCCCTTTAGAACGACCTGTCCGGTCTGCATGTCGTACCGCATGTTCCAGGACGCCGCCCCCATCGTCCCGTCGTTGAATCGCGCAGAGCCGATGAAGGTGGCCTCGCGAATCTCGCCGAGTCCGCCGTTCAGCGCGGTCTCGAGCGAGCGCGAGGTGACCGTGCGGGTCACGGGAGGTGTCCCGCCGGTTTCGGTGTACTCCACCCCTTCGGTGAATGACGCGGCGGTGAGCCCGGCCTGCGGCGTGCCGTTGGCCACGAGCGCATTCGACGTCACTTTCTTCGCCGGCTGCTCCTTGGTCGCGGGCAGGTCCAGCACGACGTGATCTCTTCCGTTCAGCGAGGTCACGGTCGTGCCGTCCGGCGCCATGCCGATTTCCATGTTCTGCGCATGCAGCACGCGATCGAGCGTGGCCGCCTCGCCGGCGATACGCAACGACGCATTGCCCGACACGATGGCGCTTTCGAGAAGATCGGTGTTTTCGCGATACGTGAGGTTGATCGTGTCGCCCGACATGAAGCGCAGGTCGCCCGGCCGAGCGGTGGGCGTTTCGATGCGCGCCGAGCCGTGCAGCTCCAGGCTGCGCACCTGCTCTTCGTCGGGGCTGAGCTCCGCCAGCGCGCTGTCGGCGTCAATCACCTGCGCGCCGCGCACGATGTGCACGGCGCGCTCGAAGCTGACGAAATCGTCCGCTCGCGCGAGCACGGATGCGCCCGCCGTGACGTCGGTCGCGCCCACATTCCCCTTGCCCTCGATCTTAAGAACTGTCCGATCGGAAATGCCGATGAGATCGCGCTTCTCGTCGTAGCTGAAATCGACGCCGCTGCCGCTCAGGCGGCCGCGCATGAATTTGACCGGACCCGGCGCGCGCACGATGCCCTCACCCTGATTGTAGGTGGCGCTGCTGGCGCTGACGTGGAGCCCGTCGCCGGCGATAAGCCGGACGTTGCCCTTCATCTCGAGGTTGGTCTGATTCTCGCCGACCCTGGCTTCGTCACCGAGCGCGACGAACGTCTTCCCATCGCGTACGGACGTCACCTTGGCGTTGAGCAGCCGCGTGCTGCCGTCGGGATACAACAGCTGCTTTTCGGCCTCGATCCTGACGGTCTCTCGATCGCCCTTCACCTGGAAGGATTGCGCACCGGAGCTTTCGATGATGGCGGCGGGATCGACGCGGGCGATCGGCTCGGGCGGAGGTGGCACTTCGCGTCTGCGCGTCGTAAAAAACACCACGGCGACGACACCAATGGCGATGGCGAGAACAGCCCACCGGGCCCGCTTCTGCCACGCTAGCATGGATGTTCGTCCTCAGCCGCGGGGGCCATTCGCCCCGCTTCCCGCCCCGTCCGCAGCTTTGAGGTCGCTGACCGACAGCTCCAGGTAATCATTCCCCTGATAGCTATTGTGTTCGAGCGAAAAGGCGAGGTCCAGTGATGTTCGGTTCTCTGTAATGAACTGTTCACGCTCGACCGCGCGCCACGCAATGGCGCGGAAGATTCGCCCGCTCTGTTTCAGCGCCATTTTCAGGTGCCTGTCCTTGAGCCGTCTCGGGCCGTCCACGACTTCGACGCCGCGTGCCTCGAACAGCGGACGCGGATTTCCCGTGCCGAAGGGCGCAAGCAGCGCCATCTCGCTGGCAAAGTCGGCGTTGATCTCGCGGAATCCGAGACAACCGTCGATCCGCAGGCGCGGCTTGAGATCGTCTGGCCCCAGAAGGTTATCGGCATATTCGGCGATGACCTCGCGGAACCGCGTCACATTCGCCGCCGGCATCGTCAGGCCTGCCGCCTGCTTGTGGCCGCCGAACCGGCTCAAGTGCGCCGCGCTGTGTTCGAGCGCGGCAAGCACGTTGAACCCGCGAATACTCCGGCAGGACCCGTGCGCCAGTTCGTCCTCGACGGCGATGACGATCGCCGGGCGGTGAAAGCTGTCGACGAGCTTCGACGCGACGATGCCGATGACGCCGCGATGCCACTTCGCACCGGCCACGACCAGGATGCTGCGCGCGCCGACCACGGGATCGGTCTCGACAATCTTCCTGGCGCTGGCCAGGATGGCCGCTTCTTCCTCCTGCCGGCGCACATTTTCGCCGTCGAGCTGTCGCGCCAGTTCCTGGGCCTCTGCCGCCATCGTTTCATCTGCGGCGAGCAGCAGCCGCGCGGCGATGTCCGGACTGGCCATCCGGCCCGCCGCGTTCATACGAGGCGCGATCTGGAAGGCGACGTGCCCGCTGTCGATGGCTTTGCCGGTCAGACCGGCAACATCGAGCAGCGCGCGCAGTCCCACTTTGTGCGGTCCCTGCGACAGCATGTCGAGGCCGAGCTTCGCGATGACGCGATTCTCACCGACGAGCGGCACGACGTCGGCCAACGTGCCGATGGCCGCTACCTTGATGAACGCCGGCAACAGCCGCTCGCGGTCGCGCTTTCGACACAAGGCCTGTACCAGCTTGAGCGCCACCCCAACGCCGGCGAGGTTCTTGTCGGGATAGTTGCAATCGTGGCGACGGGGATTGATGACAGCAACGGCGACCGGCAGCTCAGCATCCGGCTCGTGATGATCCGTGATGATCAAATCGACGCCGAGCGCGCGCGCGCGCTTCGCCGCCTCGATGCCGCGAATCCCGCAGTCGACCGAGATGACCAGCGTCACGCCATCGGCCTGCAGGCGATCGAAGGTCTCGGGTTGCAGGCCGTATCCGTCTTTCATGCGATCCGGAAGGAAGTGGATGACATTGGCGCCAAACATCTCGAGTGCGCGGCGAAGGATCACGGTAGACGTAATGCCGTCGCAGTCGTAGTCGCCATGAATGGCGATGCGCTCTTTCCGCTCGATGGCGGCGAGAATCCGGTCCACAGCGGCCGCCATGTCGGCCAGTCTGAAGGGATCGTGCAGATGATCGAGCGACGGATGGAGAAACTTCTGCGCGGTTTCCACGTCGTCTATGCCGCGAATGCTCAGAAGGCGTGCCACCACCGGGCTGATTCGCAGCTCCCGCGCAAGCACACTGGCGGTCTGATCGTTGCAGATGAGACGTTCCCACAGGTACGGAATCGGCATTTTTTCTCTATGTCTCAACGCAAAGACGCGAAGACGCCAAGGCTGGACAGGGACGCACTCGACCGTATCTCGCTCGTCATTGTCACGAAGGCCATTCTGGTGCACTCAAAACTCGGACCAGGCCTTTTGGAGAGCGTTTATCGGACCTGTCTCATTCATGAGTTGAGGAAAGCCGGGCTGCACGTGGTCGCCGAGCAAATCGTGCCGGTCTTCTATGACGAGCTCCAACTGGAAGACGGATATCGGCTCGACTTGCTGGTCGAAGACGAAATCATCGTGGAGATCAAGGCGGTCGAGAAGATCTTGCCGGTGCATTTGGCACAGCTGCTGTCCTACCTCAAGCTCATGGATAAACGTCTGGGATTGCTTCTCAACTTCAACGCCCCGCGGCTCGTTCAGGGTTTGAGGCGAGTCGTCAATAATTTCTAGTTCCCATTGCGTCTTTGCGGTCTTTGCGTTGGGACGTGGGAAAATCTGCAATGTCAGGAGCTCTCTTCGTCCGTGAAATCTGCGCCCAGGCGGCCCATGTCGCGGAATTTCTCGTAGCGCCTTCCCAGTCTGGCCTCGACGTCGGGAGAGCTCGAGGCCACCAGCGCAGCGTAAAGGGGGCCATCGACGAGCGTCGCCGCTTCGTCGAGGCTCGTGTGGGCGCCGCCGATGGGTTCGCGGACGATCTCGTCGATAATCCCTTTCGCGAGCAGATCGGGAGCGGTCAGCTTCAGCGCGTTCGCCGCCTCCACCTTCTTCCCCGCGTCGCGCCAGAGAATCGCCGCGCAGCCTTCGGGCGGAATCACGCTGTAGATGGCGTACTCCTGCATCAAAATGCGATCGCCGATCGCGATGCCCAGCGCGCCGCCGCTGCCGCCCTCGCCCGTGATAATCACGACGATCGGCACCTTCAGCACCGACATCTCGCGCAGGTTGAACGCGATGGCCTCGGCGACGCCACGTTCCTCTGATTCGACGCCCGGATACGCCGCAGGTGTATCGACGAAGACGATGATGGGTCGATGGAACTTTTCCGCCGTGCGCATCAGCCGGATGGCTTTGCGATAGCCTTCCGGGCGCGCGTAGCCGAAGTTACGGTAGATCTTCTGCTTCGTATCGCCGCCCTTGTGATGCCCCACGACCATCACCGGCTCGCCCTTGTAGCACGCGGTGCCGGCGACGATCGCGTGGTCGTCGGCGAAGCGGCGGTCGCCGTGCAGCTCGACGAAGTCGGTGAACAGGCGGGCGACGTAATCGAGCATGTCCGGCCGGCTCGGGTGTCGCGAGACGAGCACCCGCTGCCACGGGGTGAGCTTGGCGTAAATCTCGGTGCGCGCGACGCGCAGCCGGTGGTTGAGGCGCTCGAGCTCGCGCTCACGCGCGTCGGTGCGCGGCAGCGCCGTCAGCGCGTCCACTTCTTTCAGCAGCGGCGCGAGCGATTCTTCGAATTCGAGGGTCTCAGTGGGCATACATGGGTTGCTGTTCCTTACCACAGAGGTCACGACGCGAACGGAGGAAAAGCAAAGAGGTGAACATCATCTCAATACGACTGTTCCTGCTCCGCAGATGCGCTCCACCTCCGTCGCAAGCTGCTCGGACGGACGCACGCGCACCTGTGCCGCGAGCGGCACGCGCACGCGGACCGGCGGCTGCTGGTCACGCAATTCCAGCTCCAGCACCACGCGGCGATCGCCGCGATGGCGCGTGAAGAGATCCGCGAGCGCCTCGAATGTCTGCCGGCCGTGCGGCGGCGACGTGAGCTTGATCGACAGCTCGCGCGACATCTTCTGCCGCATGGCCTCGAGCGGCATCACCTCGTTTGCCGTCATCCGGATGGTTTCCTCGTCGATCTCGACCTTGCCTCTGACAAGGACCATGGCGCCGGTCTCGAGCACCGACGCGCACTTGCTGAACGCCTCGGGAAACACCACGACCTCGACGCTGCCCTGCGCGTCTTCCAGCATGATGACCGCCATGCGATCGCCCTTGCGCGTCTTCAGCTGGCGAATCGACGCGATGATCCCCCCGATGGCGACGTCGATGCCCCCATTCCTTCGATAACCGTTCTGGTGGCTGGGCTGGTCTTGAACGGCAGGACCCGCCCCAGTTCCTTCGAGACCCGCCTTACTTCCGGCGGCCGCCGTTTCTGCGAGCTCCCCGGTGCTTTTCGCGCCGAAGGCCCTCAACTCGTCAGCGACCCGATCGATGGGATGGCCGCTGAAGTACAACCCCAACGCCTCCTTCTCGAACGCGAGCTGCTGTTGTTCGGTCCACGGCTCGACGTTCGAGGGCCCGGTCGCCACCTCGTTGGCGCCCCCTTCCTCCGGCGCGTCGCCGCCGAAGAGCTGTGCCTGACCAAGCGCGCGATCGCGCTGACGGCGGGCGCCGTACTCGCACGCGAAATCGATGCTCGCCATCATGCGTGCGCGCAGCTCAGCGAGTGAAGCTTCCCTGCCCGTTCCCAGCGAGTCGAAGGCACCGGCCTTCACCAGGCTCTCGAGCACGCGCTTGTTGACCAGCCTGAGGTCGAGTGCATCGCACAACGCGTGCAGCGAGGTGATTTTTCCGAGCGTCGCGCGCGCCCCGAGAATCGCCGCGATCGCGCCTTCGCCGACATTTTTCACGGCCGTCAGGCCGAATCGCACGCCTTCGGGTGTCACCGTGAACGGCAGCTGGCTCTTGTTGATGTCGGGCGGCAGCACGGGAATATGACGATCGCGGCACTCCTGCATGTACACCGCGAGCTTGTCGGTGTTCTGTGCCTCGATCGTCAGCAGCGCCGCCGCAAAGTGCCACGGGTAGTTCGCCTTCAAGTACGCCGTCTGATACGCCAGAAGCGCGTAGGCGGTCGAGTGCGATTTGTTGAATCCGTACCCCGCAAAGTGCTCCATCAAGTCGAAGATTCGGGTCGCTTTTTTCTCGGCGAACCCGCGGCCGATGGCGCCGTCCACGAACTTCTTCCGCTGCGCCTGCATGACGTCGGCTTTCTTCTTGCCCATCGCCTTGCGCAGCAGGTCGGCTTCACCGAGCGTGAATCCCGCCAGGACGCTGGCGATGCGCATCACCTGTTCCTGATAGGCGATGACGCCGTAGGTGTCGGCCAGAATCGGTTCGAGCTCTTTCAGCTCGTAGGTCACCTTCACCTTGCCGTGCTTGCGCGCGATGAAATCGTCCACCATGCCGCTGCGAAGGGGCCCCGGACGGTACAACGCATTCAACGCGATCAAATCATCGAGGCGCTGCGGCTTGGCTTTCCGCAGAATGTCGCGCATCCCCGAACTTTCGAACTGGAAGATGCCGTACGCCGCGCCCTCGCTGAAAATCTGATACGTCTTGGCGTCGTCGAGCGGAATCGAATCCAGGTCGAGCACTTCGCCTGTCGTCGCGCGAATCTCTTCGACGGCGTCGTTCAGGAGCGTCAGCGTGCTCAATCCCAGGAAGTCCATCTTCAGGAGACCGATGCGCTCGATCTCCTTCATCGCCCATTGCGTGGTGATTTCGTCGTTCTTCCCTTTGTAGAGCGGCGCGAACTCCGAAATCGCTCTCGGCGCAATCACGACACCCGCCGCGTGCACCGAGGCGTGGCGCGTCATGCCCTCCAGGCGTCGCGCCACCGCAATCAGCTCCTTGACCCGCTCGTCCTGCTCGTTCAACTGCTTGAGCTGCGGCACCTCCTCCAGCGCCTTGTCGAGCGTCATGTCGAGGGCCGGCGGAATCAGCTTGGCGACCCGATCGACGTCGGCAAACGGAATGTCGAGCGCGCGGCCGACGTCGCGGACGACGGCTCGCGCCTTCATCGTGCCGAAGGTGATGATTTGCGCGACGTTTTCCCGTCCGTACTTCTGCGTGACGTACTCGATGACCTCGCCGCGCCGCCGCTCGCAGAAGTCGATGTCGATATCGGGCAGCGACACGCGCTCGGGATTCAGGAAGCGCTCGAAGATGAGGTCGTAGTCCAGCGGATCGACATCGGTAATGCGCAGGCAGTAGGCCACGAGACTTCCCGCCGCCGAGCCACGACCCGGTCCCACTGGAATGCTCTTTTCGCGCGCATAGCGGATGAAATCCCAGACGATGAGGAAGTAGCCGGGATACTCCATCCGCTTGATCATGTCGATCTCGTACGACAAGCGGGTTTCGTACTCCTCGATCGGATGGCGAAGCGCGCCCGACGCGAGCAGCGCCTTCAGCCGCGGAAGCCTCTGGGCGAATCCCTCGCGCACCACGTGCTCGAAGTAATCGTCCAGCGTGTACGGCGCAGGGACTGCGAAGTTTGGCAGGTAGTTCTTGTCGCTCGCCAGATCGACCCGGCAACGCTCCGCAATGCGCAGAGTGTTGGCCAGCGCGTCAGGCAGCTCGCCAAATACCTGCGACATTTCCGCGGCGGTTTTCAGATAGAACTGATCGCCATGGTACCGGAGGCGCTCGCGATCGTTGACCGTCTTACCGGTGCCGATGCAAAGCAGAATGTCGTGCGGGCGGTAATCGTCGTGGGTCAGGTAGTGCACATCGTTGGTCGCCACGAGCGGCATGTTCAGCTCGCGCGCAATCGGCGCGAGGCCCTTGTTGACGACCAGCTGCTCGTCGATGCCCTGATACTGCATCTCGAGGAAGAAATTCCCCGAACCGAGGATGTCGCGGAACTGGGCGGCGGCTTCCAGCGCTTTGCGTTCGCGGCCGGTCCGAATCTCGGTGGCCACTTCCCCTTTGAGGCAACTGCTCAGCCCGATGAGCCCCTTTGAGTGCTGTGCGAGCAGGTCCTTGTCGATGCGGGGCTTGTAATAGAACCCCTCGGTATAGCCGGACGAGACGAGCTTGATGAGATTGTGGTAACCCTCGTTGGTCTCGGCCAACAAAACCAGATGGTTCGCCGTCTCACCTATATTGCCGCTTTTGGTCAGCCGGCTGCCGGGGGCAACATAGACCTCGCAGCCAAGGATCGGCTTCACACCCCGCTGCTTGGCGTGGTCGTGAAAGATGACCGACGAAAACATGTTGCCGTGCTCGGTCACCGCCAGCGCCGGCATCTCGAGTCGGGCAGCCTGGTCGAGCAGCTCGTCTATGCGGCACGCACCATCGAGCAGAGAGAATTCAGTGTGACAATGAAGGTGAACGAAGTTTTGATCGGCCACTGGATTGGGAATGTAATCTGGTTCGCGCGAAGGCGAAAGACGCTGATAACACGCTATTATAGCGGGGTGCTGTTCCATCGCACCCCAATATCTTGTGTGGCCGCGTTGTTTTTTGTCGCTGTACTCCTGGCGCGCCCATCCGCAGCCGCCGTCACGTTTCCGCTCGAAGTGAAATGGAGCGCGGCGTTGACCGCGGCTCCTGCGTATGCGCCCGCGTTTGACGACGATCGCGTGTATGTGTCGTTGCGTACAAATCAGCTCGTTGCGTTGCTACTTAAGGACGGTACCCCTGCGTGGTCGGTCGAATGCCCGATGACGGCGGCGCCGGCCGCTGGCGACGGTCTCGTCTTCGTCGGCAGCGATAAAGCGATCGAAGGCCGATCTGCGACCAACGGGCAGCCGCGGTGGCATCGGCACATCGACGGACGTGTCGTCTCACTCAACTTCGATACTGGCTGGCTAATCGCCTCGACCGATGCGGGGCCGTTGCTGGCCATCCGCGCCAGCGACGGCGAAGTGCTGTGGCAGCGCGACTTCGGATCGCCACTCAGTGCGCCGCCGGCACTTGCGGGCGACCGCTTGTACCTGGCGCTCAGAGACGGCCGCGTCCTCTCGTTGTCGCTGCAGACCGGCGAAGAGATCTGGACACACAAACTTGCAGAGTCGGCTTCGGGCATTCTCCCCGTGGGCGATCGCGTATTCGTCGGCGCGCGTGACAATCATTTCCGCTCGCTGGATTCCACCGACGGCGATACGGAATGGCCTTGGAAAACCGGCGCCGATCTTCTGGGCCTTCCGGTGCTCGACGAACGGCGTGTGTACTTCATCGCGCTCGACAACATTCTTCGCGGGCACGACCGCAACAACGGCACGATGCTCTGGAAGCGCGTGCTGCCGATGCGTCCGTTCACCGGCCCCCTGCTGAGCGGCCAGACGCTCATCGTGCCGGGCGTGGCTTCCGAGTTGCACGCTTTCAAGGTGCAGACCGGCGAACCGGCCGGAGAGAAGTTCGTCCTGAAAGGCGCCGAGAACGAGGAAATGCTCCTCGCTGCCCCGCCGCATCTGACGTCTCAGGATCTCCTGGTTCTGATCACGAAAGGTGGGCAGGTGCGCGGTGTCGGCAGCCGGCCTGCCGGCTCAGAAACTCCACCGGCCCCGGCCCCAGGCGAAACCCCACCGGCCGGAGCGCCCCCACCTGAATCTGTGCCACCGGGAGACTCGCTCGGCCCAGCAGGGGCCGCCGGCACGACCAAGTGAAGACCGTTGCCACCAGTCGCGCGCTTCGCCGAATCTACCTGACCGGCCTGGCGTGCGCCGTGGCGGCTGCCGTCGGGGGGATTTGGATCGAGCGTGCCCGATTCGGACCAACCGAACAGGAAGCCCGCGCGCGAGTCGAGCGATCCGTCCGCGTCGAGATCGAAAGCGTAGCGAGCGCGCTGCACGAGATCGCCGCGTCGGTGGGCAGGGAGCCAGCGCTCTTCGATACGGCAGCGGCCGATCCCGCGGCGGGGGCCCGCCCGCTGCTCGACCGTGCCGACCAGGCCCTGCAGGCGCGCACGGCCGGCGTATTCGCTATCACGGCGTACCGGCCGAGCGGCGCATGGCCGCTCGCCTGGAGCGGCGTACCGTCAGAGATCGGTGTCGATCGCATCGCCGGCCCTGAAACGTATTTCGTGGCGCCGGGGCCCCTTGGTCTCAGGCTCATCTACATCAAGCCGGTACTCGATCCGGTCAGCGGCCATCGTGTCGGCGTCATCGCCGCCGAGCGCGTGATCTCATCGTCTCGAGGCATTCGCACGGCCACACCGGAAGAAGAGGTGCTGTCGCTGCCGACGCTCGTACCGGTGACGGTGCGCCCGTACGAGACCGCGGCTGCCGATCAGGGATTCTCCGTTCAGTCGCCTCTCGGACAGCCGCTGCTCGTCGCCCGGGTGACGTCTCAGGCGATTCAGACGACGCGTGCAGGCTGGCGCGCAAACGTCTTCGCGGTCGTGCTCGGCATCCTTGCGTTGACGCTGGTCGTGTCGATCCCGCCGCTGTTGCGGTGGCGCGAATCGTTCACCGAGTTATGGGGGCACGTGAGAGCCAACGGCCTCATCCTCGGCGTCCTGGTCGCGGCCAGGCTGCTGCTGTGGTTTGCGCCGACGGCGAACTGGACCGACCAGGTCTTCCATACGGCGGCGCTCGGCCCCGGGCTTCGTGGGCTCCTGCGGACCCCGATCGATTTCCTGCTGACGATGGCCGCCATCGCGGCAGTGGTCGTCCTGGCGCTCGATATCGTCGAGCGGCTGCGGCGAACCATGGGGCATCGGATTCCGCCCCCGGAAGGGCGGCACGATTGGGTCGTATTCGGCGCCACGCAGGCCAGCGCCGGCGCTCTCGTGGCGCTTCTGCTCGTCGGCTACGAAGTGCTGCTCGGTAACGCGATTGCCGCGACCTCGGTGGACGCGCTGCACTTCTCCCTCCACCCGCTCGTGTCGGCCCGCCTCGCCTTTGCCGTCGGGGTGATCCTCGCGCAGGCGGTGGTGTTCTGGACCGGTATTCTGGTGGTCGTGCTCGCGGCCACGCCGTGGCGGTGGGCGCGCGGCGGCAGCGCAGCCCTGGCCGCGTTTACGCTCCAGTCTCTTCCCGTTCTTCTGATCTCGATTTTTCCGAGAACCATCGGCGCGGCTCCGTCGACGGTCCCCGCGCTTCCGACGGCATTTGCGGGGCTGGCGTGCCTCGCGCTCGCGTGGGGCATGTCGTGGGCCCGCCCGAACTATCGGCACGCGTCGCAGGCGTTGCGTCTGTTTGCCGGAGCGCTGGTTCTGTTGATTCCGGCGTTCGTGCTGTATCCATCCGTGCATCATTTCGCCGACCGTGGCCTGCGCAGGCTCATCGAAGAGGAGTACGCCCGGCAGGCCAAGGATCAGCGCGAGGAGCTGAAGGCGAAGCTCTCGACCGTGCTGCAGCAGATAGACACCCTCGAGATTCCGAATCTGTCGGCCGCCTCACGGCCGCAGCTCGCCGCGTCGAATGTCGCCTTCGACTTGTGGCGGCGGACGAACCTCTCCAGCGAACGTCTCGCGTCTTCTCTCGAGCTGTACAGCCCGGATGGCCTGCTGGCGAGCCAGTTCGCTTTGAATCTCCCAGGCTATGTGTCCACCGCGCAGCGATGGCGCGAGCCCAGCTGCGACTGGGAGATATTTGAAGAAGCGTCGCTCTTCGGATCTGAAGAACGACGCATCTTTCACGCCGGGCGCGGCATCTGCGAAGGAGCCTCCGATACGCCAACCGGCGGCTCGATCGTGGTCAACGTGATGCTCGACTACGAGACGTTGCCGTTCATTACGGCGCGCAATCCGTACAACGAGCTCATCCGCCCGGCCGACACGCTG
This sequence comes from Vicinamibacterales bacterium, assembly GCA_963782595.1. Lineage (GTDB taxonomy): Bacteria > Acidobacteriota > Vicinamibacteria > Vicinamibacterales > JAMQPK01 > JAMQPK01. The sequence goes on from CAWAKJ010000002.1 coordinate 1,662,911, forward strand.
CCACCCGAGGGCTCGGTGGGCCGCGCCGTCCAGTTTGTCGTCTATGGGTGGGGGCGAGGATCGCTGTACTCGTCCACCACTCGCGCATGGCCGCTGGATGACACGCTGCTGAACGTCATCGCGCAGTCGCGTGCGCCGTTCTGGACGACGATGAGCGACGGCGAACGCGTCCATTCGACGTATATCCAGAACGACCGCGTCGGCATTTACGTCATCGGGTTCCCCGTCATCACGCGGATGGATCATCTGATCAATCTCGCGGAGCTCTCGACGCTCGTCGGGCTCACCTACGTCGTGCTGCTGACGCTGGCGTGGTCCGTTTCTGCCCTCGGAGGCACGACTGCGGCGTCTGGACGCGCGTTGCTGCGCGAGGTTCGGGCCAGCTTCTACCGCAAGCTGTTCCTGGCGTTCCTCGCCGCGGCCGTGCTGCCGGTGATGGTGCTGGCGCTCGCGACCCGCACCTTCTTCGAACTGCAGCTTCAATCGAGCGTGCAATCCGACGCCGTGCGCGTTGCAGCCGTCGCCCAGCGAGTCATCGAAGAGTACGTGGCGTTGCAGGAGTCGGACGCCAGCTCCCCCACCGACGACATCATGGTCTGGTTGAGCCGGGCGATCGCCCAGGACGTGAACATTTATCGCGGCCCGACGCTCGTCGCCACGAGCGAGCGCGACCTCTTCACGTCGGGGCTGCTGCCCGAGCGGACGCCGGGGCACGTGTATCGCGCGATCGAGATCGACCGTCTGGTGAGCCATGTCGGCGAGGAAGTCATCGGATCGGCGCGGCATGTGCTGGCGGCCGCACCGGTGAGGCTCGAAGACGGGCGCGCGATTCTCACCGTGCCGCTCGCCCTGCGCCAGCAGGAAGTGGATCGGCAGATCGACACGCTCGACCGGCGCGTGCTGCTCGCCGCCGTGCTGTTCGCGCTCCTCGGCGCGGCGATCGGGTACTACATGGCCGAGCGCATCGGCGATCCCGTGAATCGGCTCACGCGCGCCACGCGCCGCATCGCGCGCGGCGATTTCAGCGCTCGCGTCGCCGAAACGTCGTCGGACGAGTTGCGGAAGCTCGTCGCCGACTTCAACCAGATGGCCGCCGATCTCGAACGGCAGCGCAACGAGCTGCAGCGCACCCACCGGCTCGAAGCGTGGGCCGAGATGGCGCGTCAAGTCGCTCACGAAATCAAGAACCCGTTAACGCCGATTCAGTTGTCGTCCGAGCACCTCGTGCGCGTGAACAAGGACAGAGGCGAGCCCTTGACGCCGGTGCTCGAAGAGTGCGTGACGTCGATCTTGTCGCAGGTGAAGCTGCTGCGGCAGATTTCGGCCGAGTTCTCCAGCTTCGCGTCACGCCCGACGCCGCATCCGGCGCCGACGTCGCTCGCGCAACTGATACCCTCGGTCGTCGAGCCTTACATCACAGGTCTCGCCGGCCGCATCACCATTGACGTGGACGTGCCCGCGTCATTGCCAGCCGTCGTCGTGGATCGCGTGCTGCTCTCCCGCGCGCTGACCAACATGATTGAAAACGCGCTCCACGCCATGCCGGGCGGCGGCACGCTCTCGATTAACGCGGCGCTGGCCGGAAACACGATTCGACTGACCGTAGCCGACACCGGCACCGGCATGGACCCGGAGGCGCTGCGCCGCATCTTCGAGCCCTACTTCTCGACCAAGGCTACCGGTACTGGACTTGGGCTGACGATCGCGAAACGGAACGTGGAATTGAACGGCGGCAGGATTTTCGTCGAGTCGTCGCCCGGTCACGGCACGACGGTGGTGATAGAGCTGCCTGTTGCTGGAATCTAAAAACTAGAATCTAAAAACTACAATCTTCTTGAAGATCACGCCCCAGATTCTAGTTTCCAGATTCTAGATTCGAGTTCTCAGTTTCCCCTTGTCCCCTTGGCTTGTGCTCGTACACGTTCGCGGCATGCGGGACATCGGGCTTCGGATGGTGCCACCGCGTGAGAATGCTCTCCACGAACGCAGAGCTCATGTACCCGTAGGACAGGGTGACCAGGGCGAGCGCGGGATGCGCCGAGACAAAGGCAATCAACATGGCGATGACCAGCAGCACCGTGTACGAACGGCGTTCCTGCAGATCGAATGACTTGAAGCTGCGGAACTTGATTGTGCTGACCATCAGGAATGCCGGCACCAGCACGAGCGCGAGGACGGGAATCGCCCCGACCGGCTCCTGAAATCCTGACGGATACGCGAAGATCGTCGAAGCAGGAACCGTTGCGGCCGCCGGACTGGGCATGCCAACGAAGTAGCGCTTGTCGACCGATCCTGCCTGAATGTTGAAGCGCGCCAGTCGCATCGCCGCCGCGGTGACGTAGACGAACCCTGCCGCCCACCCCCAGTTGCCGAGCGACGTCAGCCCCCACGAGAACGTCAGAACGGCCGGCGCGATGCCGAACGAAATGATGTCGGCCAGCGAATCGAACTGGAGGCCGAACTCACTCGTCGTGCCGGTCATCCGGGCAATGCGCCCGTCGAGGGTGTCGAGCACCATCGCGATGCCGACAAACGGCGCGGCAATCGCATACTCACCGCGCATCGAGTAGATGACGCACGCATAGCCGCAGAACAGATTGCCCAGCGTCATCAGGCTGGGGAGCAGGTAGACCCCCCGTCGCAGCCGGCGCTGGGGGACATCGGTATGCCGCCGATGGGGTGTGAGCATTCCTAGGGAGTCTATCGCACGATTTGGGGCTGGGGATTAGGGATTCGGGGCTAGGGACTAGGGATTAGGGATTGGGGATTAGGGATTCGAAGAACGGCGATGACGGTGCGGCCGCCGATGACCGTATCCCCCACCGACACCCGTATTTCGGCATTGGCCGGCACAAACACGTCCATCCTCGAGCCGAACTTCATGATGCCGAAGCGCTCCCCTGCCTTCAGTTCAGCGCCCGGCTTCACCCGGCAAACCACGCGGCGGGCCAGGATGCCGACAATCTGGCGGAACACGACCGTGAAACCGCCGTGATCGACCCACACCTCGCTCCGTTCGTTGGCCGAGGCCGCATCGCGATGATAGGCCGGCAGATACTTCCCACGCCGAAAGTCGACTTTGGTGACCCGCCCCGACACCGGCGCGCGATTGACGTGCACGTCCATGGGCGAAAGAAAGATGCTGATCTGACCCCAGTCTCCCGGCGGCGCCGCGCCGGGATCGGCTGGTCCGGCCACGAGCACACGGCCGTCCGCCGGCGACAAGACGAGTCCGGGGTCCTGCGGAGACACACGATCGGGATCGCGAAAGAAGTAGAGGAAAAAGCCTGTGAGGAGAAGAAGTGGCACGGCGCCGGCGGAGCCGACGGTCAGAGCCGCCGCAATCGCAAGAGCGGCCGTGCCACCTACAAAGGGATAACCCGCGGGATCGATCATAAGAGGGGTCTGACGCGAGAGTCAGACCCCCTATCTTAAGTCAGTGCGAGACCGCGGCCGTCGACGCAAACGGACCCGATTGCCCCCGGTGGCGGCGCAATATATCTTCCATCCTGTCTTTGAGTTGGAGCTTGCGTTTCTTGAGAGTGATTTCTTCGACTTGCTCGGGTTCTGACAGGTATGACTTACCAGAGAGTTCGTGGAGGCGATCGTCGAGTTCGTGGTGTTGCGTGGCAAGCTGTCGAAACTCTTCGTCAGTTTTGAGAAGCAGCTCCTTCAACTCCTGGACATTCGCGGTGTGCATGCCCGGCCTCCTTGATTGGAAGTGTTGGATCCATTTAACCGAACCGTAACACAAGGGCACGGTCCATTCAAGCAGTCATCGCGCAGTTTTCAGGGTTCCTCTCCATAGGATAAGGGCATCTTCGGCCGGGCTGACGTAATAATTGGGCCGGGTCGCCGCCACCTCGAAGCCGAGACGCTCGTACAGCCGCCTTGCCGGCGTGTTCGACCGGCGCACTTCGAGCGTCGCCCGCTCCGCGCCGCGGCTTGCACCCGCCTGAATGACGTGCTCGAGCAGTGCCAGACCCGCTCCCCGGCCCCGAAAGTCCTCTCTGACGGCGACATTGTTGATGTGCACCTCGTCGAGGACCAGCCAGAACGAGCAGAAGGCGACTATGCCCTCCCCTGGAACCCGGAGGACATAAAGAAACGACACATCCGGGTTCTGGAGCTCGCGGATATACATTTCCCGGGTCCAGGGGTTGCTGAACGAGGCTTTCTCGATGGCGACGATGTCGTCCAGGTCGCGTTCGGAGAGGGTGCGTTCGATGGTCCAGTTCATGACGTCCGCTCGACGGCCGGCGGAGCGGGTGCGGAAGGGCTGCCTCGACGGTCTCGGGCCAGTTCGGCGTCCGAACGCCTGATATAGATCGGCCGGATCGCATCGGGCGACGCCGGGCCATGTTGACGGATGTATGCAACAGCCAGTCTCGCGATGGCGGGCGCCAGGGCCGGCAGCGGTTCGATGATGCGCGCGTCAGGGTGGGCCCGGCCAATCAATTCGCGATACGCCAGCGCACCATCGCCGGCGAACACTGTCGGGTGCCTTCCCTCGCGCTGCCAGCGCGAAAGGATCGCGGCCGGCTTCTCGACGATCGCGTGCTCGGTCGCGGCGCCGTTTCTATAGACAGCTGAAAACACCTGGCCGCGCTGGGCATCCATCCACGTGACGACTTCCCCGTCCGATCCGGCGTCGAGCTCGGCGCTGCGCGAGCGCACCGCTTCGTCCAACGCGTCGAGCGCAGAGACGCCTACAAGCGATTTGGCGAAGGCAAGGGCAAGCCCCTGCATGGTCGCGATGCCGATTCGGAGCCCGGTGAACGATCCCGGACCCGACGCGACGGCAAACACATCGACATCGGCAACTCGCGGGGTGTGTCCGCTCAGAACTCTCAGCAGATCGCCCGGCAATCTCTCGCCGTGCGTCGTCTCTGCGTCGCCTGCGTAGGTAGCGAGGAGCGCGCCGTCGCGTGCGAGCGCGATGCTTCCCTGGCGGGTAGTGGTGTCGAGGGCGAGCACCAGCATGTAAAATTCAATTCTACATGGCTACTCCGCCCTTCGACAGAGCTCAGGGCGCCCCGAGCGCGAGTCGAGGGGCGGGTTCCGCGCCTCCTGCAGGACACGCTCCCAACGTCACACCGGCCATGCGGCAGTACCTCGACGCGAAACAGCAGTATCGCGACGCGATCCTGTTCTTTCGAATGGGTGACTTCTACGAGATGTTCTACGAAGACGCGCTCGTGGCCGCACGCGCGCTCGACCTGACGCTGACGTCGCGTTCGAAGGACGGGCAGGGCACGTCCATTCCGATGTGCGGCGTGCCCCATCACGCCGCCGACGCGTACCTGGCTCGGCTCGTCAAGAAGGGATTCCGGGTCGCTATCTGCGATCAGGTGGAGGACCCGAAGAAAGCCAAGGGCATCGTCAAACGCGAAATCGTTCGCGTCGTTTCGCCGGGCACGCTGACCGACGCCGCGCATCTCGACGAGCGCTCACCGGCGTTTCTCTTGTCGGTGGTTCTGGGGTCTGACCCCCGTACTGTACAGGGGTCTGACCCCGGTACTGTACGGGGGTCAGACCCCATTGTCGGCGTCGCGTTGCTCGATCTCACGACGGGCGAGTTTTCCTGCGCGGAATACACGGGGGCGCCGGGGCTGCAGGCGCTGGCCGACGAGGTGAGCGTTCTGCGGCCCCGCGAAATCGTGGCGCCAGTGGATCTCGATCTCAGCCACGTACTGCTCGGCGGCGCCGCCGAGCGTCTGCCGGTGACCCGCGTCGAGCCGTGGACGTTCGAGCGCGAATCGGCGCGGCGCACGCTCCTCGACCAGTTCCGGACCACTGGCCTCGAGGGGTTTGGTCTCGACTCGCACGCCGCCGCGGTCTCGGCGGCCGGCGCGCTCCTCCACTACCTGCGCGACACGCAGAAGGCCGACCTGGCGCACGTGCGAAGCGTCTCGTTCAAGACGTCGGCCGATTGCCTGCTGGTAGACGCCGTCACGCTGAAGCATCTCGAAGTGGTCGAGTCGATGGAGGGTGGACGTGACGGAACGCTCCTCCACGAACTGGATCGGACCGTGACGGCCATGGCCGGCCGCCTGCTGCGCGCGTGGCTGCTCCGCCCGCTCGTCTCTCTCGATCGCATTCGCGATCGCCTGGACGCCGTCGAAGAGTTCGCCTTTCGCAGCACAGACCGTGGGAAATTTCGCGAAGTCTTACAGAGTGTGCAGGACCTCGAGCGGCTGGTGGCGCGCGCGGCGCTCGGCAACGCCGGACCGCGCGATCTCGCCGGTCTCAAACAGTCGATCGCCGTCGTGCCTCGCGTCCGTCTCGTTCTGGACGCTCTCGCGGCGCCGTTGAGCCGATCACTTTTGAGCTCTCTCGACGATCTGACGGACGTCCGAGACGACATCGATCGCACCGTCATCGACGAGCCAGGCGCACTGGTGCGCGACGGCGGTTACATTCGCGATGGCCTCGACCCCGAGCTCGATGACCTGCGGCGCATCAGCCGCTCTGGCAAGCAGGTGATCGCCGAGCTCGAAGAGCGCGAGCGGAAACGTACCGGCATCAGCTCGCTGAAGGTGCGCTACAACCGCGTGTTCGGCTACTACATCGAGATTTCCAAATCGAATCTCCATGCGGTACCCGCCGATTACCATCGCAAGCAGACCATCGCGGGCGGCGAACGGTTCATCACGCCGGCGCTCAAGGAATACGAGGAAAAGGTGCTGGGCGCCGACGAGCGGATTCTCGAGCGCGAAATCGAGCTGTTCGAAGAGCTGCGTGCCCGTGTCGCAGGCGAAGCCACCCGCATACAGGAGACGGCGCGGGGTCTTGCGACGCTCGACGTGCTTGCCGGCCTCGCGGAAACGGCCGCCCTCTCGAGCTACGTCAAGCCGCAGGTTCACGAGAGCGACGAAATGGTCGTGGTCGACGGCCGTCACCCGGTTGTCGAACGGCGGTGCGCCGGCGCCTTCGTACCGAACGACACCGCACTCGACGGCGGCGCGAGCCAGCTCGTGATTCTGACCGGCCCGAATATGGGCGGCAAGTCCACCTACCTGCGGCAGACCGCACTCGTGTGCCTGATGGCGCAAGCCGGCTCGTTCGTGCCGGCGACCCGTGCGAAGCTGGGCATTGTCGATCGCATTTACGCACGCGTCGGCGCGTCAGACAACATCACGCGCGGGCAATCGACGTTCATGGTCGAAATGCAGGAGACCGCGAACATCCTGCATGGCGCCACGTCGCGCAGCCTGGTCGTGCTCGACGAAATCGGCCGCGGCACGGCAACCTTCGACGGCCTCAGCATCGCGTGGGCAGTCGCCGAGTATCTGGCCACCAACCCGCGGAGCCGTCCGAAGACCCTCTTCGCCACGCACTACCACGAGCTCACCGATCTCGCAGATGCGCTGCCGGGGGTGGTCAATGCGCACGTCGCCGCCCGCGAATGGCAGGACGGCATCGTCTTCCTGCACAAGATCGTGCCCGGACGCTCGGATCGCAGCTACGGCATCCAGGTGGCTCGTCTGGCAGGCATGCCGGCGTCCGTCATCACGCGCGCCCGCGCCATTCTGCAGTCGCTCGAGCAGGACGAACTGACACGCGGCGGCCGCCCATCGATCAGCGGCACACCGTCCGAGCCGCAACAGCAGCTCGGTCTGTTCCAGATGGCGTCCGCCGATCCGGCTGCAGAAAAGCTGGCGCAGAAGCTTCGTGACATCGACACCGACAATCTGACGCCGCTGCAGGCGCTGTCACTCCTCGCCGAGATGAAGAAGGAACTCGAGTAATGAGAAAGACGCGACGTAGGGCGGGTCCTGCTCTATGGACCCGCCCGCCGGGTCTGAAAAACAAGACCCGGCCTACGTGGTTTTTTCTGCTCGTGGTCCTGCTTGCCGTGGGCTGCTCTCAGCCGCCGTCCGATCCGAGTGTCATTACCATCGCGATCCCTGTCTCGCCAAACAATCTGGACCCGCGCTTCGGCAACGACGAAAACTCCGCCCGCGCGCATGAGTTGCTGTTCAACGATTTGCTGAGGTGGGATGAGCAGACGCGCCTCGTCCCGGGATTGGCGGAGTCATGGGAAACCGCTGACCATCAGACCTATCGAATCACGTTGAAGCGGGGGGTCCCCTTTCACGACGGGCACGAGCTGTCGTCGGCGGACGTCGTCTACACCTTCACGAGCATGATGGACCCGGCGGTTGCATCGCCCTTCCGGGGCGCGTTTCGCGACCTGCAGTCTGTCGTCGCGGTGGATCGTTACACGGTGGATTTCGTTCTGAAGCAACCCTCAGGATCGTTCCTTCCCAATCTCGTGTTCAAGATCGTGCCCGCCGGCGCCGGGCGCGAGCTCCGCAACCGGCCGGTCGGCACCGGGCCGTACAGGTTCGTGTCCTACGCCGTTGACGACCGTCTCGAGCTTCGCGCCTTCCGCGAGTACTTCGAAGGGCTGCCAAGAAACAACGGCCTCGTGATGAAGATCGTGCCCGACGACATCATGCGCGGCCTCGAGCTCCGGAAGCGCACGTCCGATCTCATCGTCAACGATCTTGTGCCGGACATGGTCTATCAGCTGGAGAAAGAGGGGCTCAGCCTCAGCAAAACTCCGGGTGTCGACTACCAGTACCTCGGTTTCAACCTCCGCGATTCGGTACTCCGCGACGTGCGTGTCAGGCAGGCCATCGGCCATGCCATCGATCGGCAGGCCATCGTGAACTACCTGCGCCGCGGCCTCGCCACCGTAGCCAACACGATGCTCCCGCCCACGAACTGGGCCTACGAGCCCGACGTGCTCGTGCTCGACTACGATCCGTCGCGAGCGAAGGCGCTGCTCGACGAAGCCGGCTATCCAGACCCCGACGGCGACGGTCCGCAGCCGCGCCTGTCGCTGACGTTCAAGACGACCAGCGTTGAGTACTATCGCCTCCAGGCCGCAGTCATTCAGCAGAACCTTCGCGCGGTCGGCATCGACATCGATGTCCGGTCGTATGAGTTCGCCACGCTCTTTGCGGACATCCTGAAGGGCAACTTCCAAATGTACTCGCTGCAATGGGTCGGTGGCGCACTGGCCGATCCCGACATTCTGCGCCGGGTCTTCCATTCGCAGCAGGAGCCTCCCAGCGGCTTCAACCGCGGCCACTTCAGCGATCCCGAGGTCGATCGTGCGATCGAGGAAGCGTCGAAGGCCACCGACTACGAGACCCGGAGACGGCTCTACGGAGAAGTGCAGAAGTTGATCGCCGAAGCTGCGCCCTACATCAGCCTGTGGCACCGCACGAACTTCGCGCTATCCGATCCGCACCTCACCGGTATTCGCCTTGCGCCGCAAGGCGATTTCACGTTCCTCAGAAACGTCTCGCGGTAGGTCCTCCCGAAGGCGGACCCTACGTACATCGGAGTCCGCTAGGCGCTACAATTGCCCTCGCATGAAAAAGCGCTCTCGCTTCCTGCAGGCCCCCGTCGAGCCTTTCACCGTCGACCCTGACCTGAAAGCGGACGAACTTCTCGAGAAGATGGAGCGCATCTCGTTCCAGGGACGCTCTCTGGGCATCGCCCATCGCGTATGGCAGAAAATGCTCGCCGACGATGTGACGATCTTCCTGGGCATGGCGGGGGCGCTGAGCGCGGGTGGCCTTCGAATGGTGGTCGCGTACCTGATCGAGCATCACTTCGTCGATTGCCTGGTCTCGACCGGGGCGAACCTGTACCACGACCTCCACGAGACGCGCGGCCGGCATCACTATCTCGGGTCTGCCCAGGCGAACGACGCTGCCCTCGCGGACGATCGCATCGATCGCGTCTACGACACGTACGCGAGCGAAGAAGAATTCTCCGACAACGACGTGTGGATCGGCGAATTCGCCACCACAATCGAACAGCGGCCGTATACCTCGCGCGAGTTCCTCAACCGCCTCGGCGGCCATCTCTGGAAGGAAACCGGACAGGGCGGCATCCTCACCGCTGCGTATCGCGCCGGGGTCCCGATTTTCTGTCCAGCTATTGCCGACTCGTCGATTGGCATGGGGTTGTCGCAGGGACGCCACCAGAAGCCGGGGACGGGACAGATCGACATCATCGGCGACATCGTCGAGTCGGCGAACCTCATCATTCGACGCCCACGCACGGCGAGCGTCGTGCTCGGCGGCGGAACGCCGAAGAACTTCATCAACCAGGCGAGCGTCCAGGCCGAATTCTTCAGCTCGGCCGTCGGCGGGCACAAATACGCGCTGCAGATTGTGACCGACGTGCCGCACTTCGGCGGAGCCTCCGGATCGACGCTCGAGGAAGCTCAGAGCTGGGGGAAGCTCGCCGCCAATGCCGCGCAGGTGACGGTGCACGCCGATGCCACGATCGCGCTCCCGATTCTGGCTACAGCGCTCGCCCGCAGCTCCGAAGATCTCGCCGCGAAACGATCGCGTCCCAACATCGATCCGAGCCCGCGCGAGATGCTCGTCGAGGGCAGACCCATTTCGCGCGACAGGTTCGAGGAGTCCTAATGAGCGACTCTCCGGTACGGTACGACCACATTGAACCGCTGGCGTTCGGCGGTACGCTCCCCGAGCGCGTGACATTTGACACCGCCAAGGCCGTCATTCTGCCGGTACCGCTGGAGAGCACCACCTCGTACGTGCCGGGCACCCGCAACGGTCCGCGCGAGATTCTCGTCGCGTCTTCGCATCTCGAGCTGTGGGACGAGGAGACCAGCACCGACGTCCATCCCATCGGGATCTATACGTTGCCCGAGATGGAGCTGCCGTTCGACGACATGGGCGAGATCATGGCGGAAATCCGCCGTGTCGTATCGGTCATCGTCGCACACGACAAGTTCCCCATCGTACTGGGCGGCGAACACTCGATTACCTCGCCCGTAGTTGCGGCGCTCGCCGCGAAGAACCCCGGACTGTCTGTCCTGCAGATCGACGCGCACGCCGACCTCCGCGATACCTACATGGGCACCCGGTTCAATCACGCGTGCGCGATGCGACGCGTGCTCGAGTACGCGCGGTGCACGCAGGTGGGCATTCGCAGCATGTCGACCGAAGAGGCCAAGGCCGCACAAACGTTGGCGACCAACATCTTCTACGACGTCAACATGCGGGACGACGAGAACTGGATCGAGCAGGTCGTCGAGTCGCTTAGCGAGACGGTTTACATCACGATCGACGTCGATGGAATGGATCCCGCAATCATGCCCGCGACGGGCACGCCTGAACCGGGGGGATTGAGCTGGTACGAGATGCTGACGCTCTTGCGGGCCGTTATTTCAGCACGAAACGTCGTCGGGTGCGATATCGTGGAGTTGTCGCCGCTGCCGGGCATGGCCGCGCCGAATTTCCTGTGCGCGAAACTCGTCTACAAGATCCTGACCTATCAGTTCACGAAATAAGTCCAACAGGAGACTAGGAGAGAATTTACGTGAGCTCGGCGAGCATCTTCTTCGCTTCGGCGATGTAGGGCGAATCCGGAAAGTCCGCGATGACCTTGTCGAGCGTCTGCTTGGCCTCGGCCTTCTTCCCCGCTGCCACCTGAACGCGGCCCAGTTCCATCAGCAGCGCATCGCGCGGCATGCTCTCATCTGCCGTGTTGTTGACCAGCGCCTGTGCGGCGGTAATCGCCTGGTCGTACTGTTTGGCCTGGGTGTTGGCCTCGACGACACCGAGCTGGGCCATACGGCCGTAGAAGCTGGCGGTGCCCGCCCGGCTCACGACTTCCTGATACCGCGTTGCGGCCTCGGCGTGCCGGCCCAGCATCGCCAGCGCCCCGGCCGCGTAGTAGCGCGCCGCGATACCGGCGTCGGTCGACGGATACGCGTTGAACACCTCAGTGAACTTGGCCAGCGCCGCTTCGGCGCGCGCCTGGATGGTCGGGTAACTCCCGGCCTCGGGCTTCGCTCCAGGCTTTCCCTCCTGGACGGGCGCCTGCACGATCATGATGGCGTCGCCGAGCATCATCTGCGCCCGGTTCTGGCCTCTCGCCGTCCATGCCCAGTACCCGCCGCCGGCCACGAGCACCAGGAGCAGAATGCCGGCGACGAGCGAAAACGTGCTGCGATTCTCCTGCAGCCGCGTCGTGACATCGCCGAGCACGTGAGACAGCTCGTTTTCCTTGAGATGATGGCGTTCTGAACCCTTCATACGACTACGATTATATCCCCTTTAGGCAGGATGCCTTTCGCACCCGCAATCGGGATAGGATCTCCGTGTGACCGATCATCATCTGGCGGAGGTCGGCGCCTCGACTGCGCTCGGCGCTAGCCGGATGCGTTTTCGGACGTGGCCGGTCGTCGCGGTCGCGCTGCTGGGCTTGCTCGGGCTCATCGTAGTGTCCATTCTTGCCGTGCAGCGCAAGGCAGACATCGCGTACGCCCATCTCGACAACCTGAACGCCCAGTACCGTGAAATCGAGACGCGCCTGCGGCGCGTACGGACCGACCTGCACCTGTCGGGTATCCTCGCACGCGACTACCTGCTCGACACCGCGACGCCCGCAGACGAGTACCGCTCCCGGCTCGTCGCGTACCGGACCGAAAGCGACCAGATGATCAAGGAGCTCGAGCCGTTGTTGCGCCCCGGCGATCCCACGCGCTTCGACAAGCTGCGTCACGAGCTCAACGAATACTGGCGTTCCTACGCGCCCCTCTTCGACGGCACAACCGTCGTCGTAGATCGGTACGGCTTCCTGCGGCGCGTCATCGTCCCACGGCGCGACGCCGTCATGACCATTTCCGCCGAGATCGAGGAACTGAACAACCGCAATCTCCATGCGCAGCAGCTGGCGGCTGCCGAACGGCAGCGCGAGTTGCATCAGTACCTGACCTCGACGCTGGCGGCCAGCCTCGCGCTGGGTCTGGCGGTCGCCATCATCGCGGTGATCCGCATTCGTGTGCTCGAGGGGCGCTCTGAACAGCAGCATGGCCGTACTCAGCAGGCGGAGCAGGAATTGCGCCGGCTCTCGAATCAGCTCGTGAGGACTCAGGAGGAAGAACGCAAGAACCTATCACGCGAGCTCCATGACGAGCTTGGACAGGGGTTGACGGCCCTGCGGATGGAGATCGGCCGCTCGGAGCGGGCGCAGGCCATCGGCAGTCCCGCGTTTACCGCCACGATGCTCGAGAGCAAGGCGCTCGTAGACCGCATGATGCAGATGGTGCGCGATCTCGCGATGGGGTTGCGTCCCAGCATGCTCGACGATCTCGGCCTCGAACCCGCGCTCGCCTGGCAGGCCCGCGAGTTCTCGCGGCGCTACAACGTGCCGGTCGATCTCGCTGTTGACGGCGACCTCGAGCGGCTGCCCGACCCGCAGCGCACGTGCGTCTATCGCGTCGTACAGGAGGCGCTGACCAACTGTGCCAAGCACTCCGCGGCGACCGAGATTCAGGTGCAGGTCGTCCGCGGACGGACGCGCCTCGACGTGTCGGTCCGCGACAACGGCGTCGGCATGTCGTCCACGACCGGTCACAGCGGCCTGGGGCTGACGGGCATCAAGGAGCGCGTCAAAGACATCAACGGATCCACATCGATTCAGACCAAGCCCGGCGAGGGAACCGTGGTTCACATCACGCTGCCGGTGCCAGCTGCGGACAGCAGCAAGGAGAATCTCGTTGCGAATAGTGCTCGGTGACGACCATGGCATTGTCCGGCGCGGGTTGAAGGCCCTCCTCGACGCGGAGGACGACATCGAAGTCGTCGGCGAAGCGGGGGACGGTCTCGAAGCGCTGCGGATGTGCGAAACGCACAGGCCAGACGTGGCGATTCTCGACATCGCGATGCCGCGACTGAACGGCATCGACGTGGCAGAGCGCGCGATCAAGCATCAGCCTCAGCTGAAGGTCGTCTTCCTCAGCATGTACGCCGACGAGTCCTACGTGCTGCGCGCGCTCTCGGCCGGCGCGCGCGGGTATCTGCTGAAGGAGTCGACCGAGCAGGATCTGGTGCCGGCGCTGCGCACCATCAGCCAGGGACGGCCGTACTTCAGTCCGACGATCTCGGCCATGTTGCTGTCGGACTACATGCGGCATCTCCAGCAGCGCGGACAGGAAGACTCGTACCGCCTGCTGACCGACCGTGAGAAGGAAGTGCTCCAGCTGCTGGCCGAAGGCCGAACCAACAAGGAAGTGGCGAGCATCCTCGAGGTGGGTGTCTCGACCGTCGAGACGCACCGCGCGAATCTCATGCAGAAGCTCGGCCTGCACAACACCGCCGAGATCGTGCTGTACGCAGTGCGGAAGAGTCTCGTTTCGTAAGCAGACCCCGGCGTGAGCCGCGTGGTGTGCCCTTGTCGCATTGTGTCAATGGAGGCACGAATGCGACCCACAGGTCTTGCACTCACGCTCGTTCTGCTGGCCGCGGCCATCGGCTGCTGCCCGTCGCGAAGCCAGCAGACCGGAACGCCAGTGATTTTCAGCGGCACGATAGGGCCCGATGCCGGGGTTGTTCACGATTTCTCCCCACCGCCCCGCACAACACAGTCGGATATCGACATCACGTGGTCGTCGGGCAATCTACGGTTCTCGGAGTTGATGCCCACGTGCCCGGCCGGGCAGGAAGAGCAGTGTGTGCGCCTGACGGATCCGATTGAGGCACCTGCCTCGACGCCCCGTCAGCTTCGTCTCATCGTCACGAACCAGCAGCTCGAAAATCGCAATCGGATGAAGTTTTTGATTGAGAACACGTCAGGCGAGACCGCGACCTATACGTTCACCATCACTCCCAGAAGCGCCGGCTGCACGTAGCAATCCTTCGAGCTCGTCGGCGTGAATCGTGCGCGTCCGCGCCTCGTCGGCGGAAATCAGCCCTTTGCGGACGAGCTGGGCCAGAGACTCTTCGAGCGTGATCGACCCGTTGCGTTTCGTGATCGTGATTTCCTGATGCAGGTGCTGCAGCGCGTTCTTGCGGATGTGCTGGCGGCCTCCATATCCAATCATCAGCAGCTCGACCGCGGGCACGCGCACACCGCCGGCGCCCGGAAGCAGCATCTGCGTCAGCACCGCGCCGAGCGCCATCGACAGATCCTGCCGGATCGTCGGCTGCCGCTCGGGCGGAAACGAATCGGCGACCCTCGCCACGGTCGACGTCACATCGGTCGTGTGAAGTGTCGAGAGCACAAGGTGTCCAGTCTCTCCTGCGGTCAACGCAATTTTCATCGTTTCGGGATCGCGCATCTCCCCGATGACGATCACATCGGGCGCCTGACGCAGCGCGGCCCGTAACGCTGTCGGAAAATCAGGCGCGTCGATGCCAATCTCGACCTGCTCGACGATGCTCTTCTGATGCGCGTGCTCGTACTCGATCGGATCTTCGATCGTGATGATGTGCTTCGCATCGCGTCGGTTGATTTCGGTGACGAGCGCCGCCACGGTCGTCGTCTTTCCGGCGCCGGTGGCACCCCCGACGAGCACGAGCCCATGATGGAGCCGCGTCACCTGCTCCACCTGAGACGGGAGACCGAGATCGCTCAAAAGGGGCGGGCTGGCCGGCAGCAAGCGGATGCTCGCGGCCGCACGGCCGCGCTCGCGGTGCAGATTCACGCGGAATCGGCCCAACCCCGCGCGCCGGAGCGAAACATCCGCTGAACCGGCGGAGCGATACCGCTCCAGCGCCTGTGGGTGGAGCGCTGGAATGAGGGCCGTCTCTATCACGTCGCTGTCGAGCGGAGGCTCGGCCAGCGCTGCCACCACGCCATTCACACGAATCGCGGGCGCACATCCGCTGACCAGGAACATGTCGGCCGCGCCATGTGCGCTGAGCGCGCGCAGCCACCCATCGAGCGTATCGACATCGTGTGCCATTTCACGAAACTGTAGCAGCACTTGCCTTTTCCTAATTAGGTATCCCAAAATACAGTTTGTGACGCAGCCCTCCAAGCAGATTCATCGGTGCCCTGTCTGCGACGGGATCGGCCAGCCCTACCAGGTCGAGACGATTGCGAACGGCGTGCTCGTTCATCTGCGCTGCCCCTATTGCGGAGGGACCTGGCAGGAATCGCGCAAGGTGAAGCTTTCCGATCCGCGCTAGCATCACGGCCAAAGACTAGTGGCGGCAGTCTAAACCGCCAATTGGAGGTGTCTATGCGGCGCACGGTTCTCATCGCGATTGCGGCGGCACTCGTGGCGGGCGGTGCTTGGGTTTACGCACAGGCGGAAGTTCAAGTCGTTCCACTTCCTCAAGCGAACATCCTGAGCGGCGCCGACATCGGCTTCCGCGTCGATGAGATGGCTGGCGGCAGAGCCATCGGAAGGCTGGTCGTACGTCTGAAGGATGGCTCGTGGGTGGAAGCGCAGTTGGGCCGTCCTGGCGTTCATCCGCTCCACGGCAGATAACTGAAATTTTGATGTTTACCGGGATATCGCGACAGCACGCGCAGGCGTGCGTAAGTGAAAAACTGCCCACTATCGGGGCCCTAAGTGGTTCCGATACAACGGTTATCTGAGTCGGGGCACGGGCGCGCCGTCCCTGGACCAGGGCGCCAAGAGGGGCTGCTGGGCCGTTCATTCGGGAGCAGTCTCTCCATTTCCTCCCGCTGGGACACGGAATTCACCGAGTCAGCTGTCCTCGGTGCAGGCTGTGTCCCATTTTTCTCTCCGATACGTCGGGCCGCTATCTCGCGCGCGCCTTCAGTTCTCGCTCGACGCGCTCTGCACCGCCTGAAGCCGCAGTCTGATTCTGCCGGCCGCCAGTTCGGCGAGATCGAAATGAATCTGTTCGTGGCGCAGCAAATCGGCGTCGCTGTAGGCGAGGTTGCGCTTGTTCTCGACGTCTGCGCGGCTTCGTTCGAGCCACTTACGGCGGCTGTCCACATCCTCCCACACATTCCATTGCGAGCCGCGCCACCACGACTCGCTCGGATCAAACGTCGCCACGACCGTCGTCAGCAATGTTCCGCGGGCACAGCCGAATGACGTTTCAATCTTGATCCAGCTTCGCAGGTGTTGGCGGCAGAAGGGCGACCATCCTTCTTTAAACCATCACGCCGGAAGGGACGATAATCAGGTACGCATGACTCCCGAAGAAGCCTACAAATGGCGCCAGCGCAAACGGCGCATCGCCATCGGTGCCGCGATTGCCACCCTCGCCGGTCTAACGGCGTGGTTGATCTGACAGACCGCACCACCAGCAGGTAGTTTTATCCCAGAGGAAATTCAGTCGGCCGCAATCGCCCGCCTTCGCGTCAACTCTTCCGGGCGTCGCGACGGAACGCTCCGACAAGGGCGGCCACAAACACTATCGCGCAGACTGCCGACATTCCAACCGTCACCGCCGGAGAGAACAGCGCTTTCGGTATCGTAATAAACACCGCGAAAATCGTAAGCGTGGACGCTGAAAAGGGCAGCATTTTGCGCATTTCGGCGAATGCGCTGCGACAACGAGCCAAATGCGTGCCGGGCGGTACGAATCTTCAGCGTCACGCGGGTTTCGTCTCAACCCATCATCCATGCCGCCGGCACGCCAATGCGGTGAGATTGACCACCAGGCATACCAGCGAGAACACCCGGTCCGAGGGCCTACGCGACAGGTGTAGAAACGAAACCAAAACGCCGGCAGCACCGATGAAAATCGATCCCGCGTGAGCGGCGAGTGCCCATTCGGTCTCGTTCAATGGATCGGCCGACGTCATCGACAGCCACGCCACGATGGACAAGAGAGCACCAGAAGCGACCGTGAATGTCGCGACGAGGCCTCGGTCGGTGGAAGGGGCGACGCCCGCTCCGAAGAACTCCAGTATCAGTTCAAGTAGCACGCGAACCCTCAGATGGCTTGCCAGCCGTAGCTCGCAGCGAGCGTGTGGTCCACCTTCGCGCTACGGTGGACAACCTCCGCGAGGAACCAGAGCGAAGGCTGGTGCGCCCGGCAGGTCTCGAACCTGCGACCCCCGGTTTAGGAAACCGGTGCTCTATCCTGCTGAGCTACGGGCGCGTTTTGGCGATAAGTCCCTAATTTATCAGCGTCTTAATCTGTGTTGCCTCGTTTCGTTTGTCAAACCCCGCGCGGCTCTTTTTCGGCCGAAATTGCAACAGAATTGCAACAAGGGGCGAGAGCGTCTGTTTTTCGCATACTATCGCGAAGCCCACCGCGCTGCACGTTGAGGTATGTCGAGGTCTGCTCGAGGCTCGCATGGCCGAGCATTTCTTGGATGTGATGCAGCGGCCAGCCGCCTTCGAAGCGTTGCGCGCCGACGGCTGCCAGCCCGGTGCGCGACTGAGCCACCGCACGAACGCCTGGGCTTGGGCGAGATGCTTCGGACTGCGGCTACTCAGCGCCCAGCGCGGCCGCGCGACAATCGGAAGTTCTTAGATGTTGTTGGCACTGCGCGCAAATCGAAGCCCCTTCTTGTGTCCGCGGGTTTGCCTGTCCGAGCCGTAACTGGACTCGCCAAGTTTTCACGGTGAAGCGCTTATCTGTAGAAGGCTCTCGGTAGAACTATTGGGGCATGGATATGGGGCGGTGCACAATCGACATCCAGCTGGTGCGGAAACGTGTTAGCGAATTCCGTTGATTTGATTCTATCGCGCCGCCAGAACGTAACCTCAGCCATTTGCAAAAGCTCAACGCCGCGAATGGTTATGTTACGACACCAATTATTTGGGTGGATGTGAACGCAGGTGTGAGACTTTAGAATCCGCTCAAACACACTCTTGTAGATCCGAAAGATGGGTTCGCAGAACAGCCGGTCCAAAGCGTGAAATTCGAGGACGATGCCGCGAAACCTCGGCAGCAGACTCGGTGACACGCCTAGGAGCGATTCGTACTCGCAGCCCTCAATATCCATTTGCAACAGTAGATCCCCGCTGGACGTGCCGACCGACTGATTAACCCATTCTTCAAGGTTGATGAATTGACCGCAGGTATTCGCGCCGATAAAGTTTCGGACAAAGTTGAAGCGTGGGTTCTCGATGATCGGCTTTTCCACGGAGGCATCGGCCATGTACACATCCATACCGAGGCTGGCGCACTCTTCTTCAAAGCTCGATTCGATGCTAACCCCTGGAGAGAAACAGGCCTGTATTCCATCAAGATCGTCAACCAACAAATAGGCTCCCTCCCTACTATTTCCGACGCGAACCAACGGACATCGGACCGGATGAAGGCTTTGAAGCAGTGACAGAACATCATCGGCAGAAGTAGCGCGCGTCGGGAAGAATCCATGCTCCGATTCGAGCAAGCGAGCCGTGTTGTTTCCCATGATCGCTTCAAGATTTACGGCGCTCAAGCGAAGTAGCGGAAGAGCCGCTCGCAGCAGAGCCGAAGTCGCGCGGTCCTTGATAGTCGCCTTTTGAGCGGGCGGCGGGGACCAGTTTACGAGATGAGGAGCTAGAGGAGGAAAAAGATTATTCATGAGAGATTTGACCTGCCTGACTTCTTCGCGCTCTGGGCCCGTCAGCAGATCCGGCCGTCGACGCCGGCGGAACACCGCGTCTCAAGCGGCGAAGTTGCCGATTCAGGAAATCCCGCGTCACTCCAGCGCGGACAACGCGACGATTTCCTCGTACCTCATTGTTGAACCGGTGACGACCGATCCTTTCGCGCCCTTGTTCTTTTCGGGCCCTTTACTCCAGCCAGTGAATGACCAGCGGCTGTCCCTCGCCCGTCATCTCCACATGCTCGGCGGGCTTGTCGAGGGTGCGGTTCATCAGGTCCGTGAACGCCTGCACGCTGGGATCCTTTTCCCACACTTCGATGATTTCTTCGTTGGTATCACCCGTGCGTGTTTTCGCCATCGCCTCGGTGACGCGGATAAACTTGCCCGTTTTCCTGTCACGCGTCACCAGGTATTTAATGCCGAGGGCTTGGGACACTTGGGCGTCAATCAGGGGGTCGAGGACGGCGAAGACGCGCTGCCGCCGCCGCTCGCGCGCCATCTCCTTCTCGAGGGTGGGGGCGGTCTTCCCTTTTTTGCGGCCGGCGTGTGGGCGTGTCCCTCCGCGTGGCATATTGATTTCGATTTCAAAGAATCATACAGCCGACGGCACGCTGTAGAGCCGGCCGTCTGCCGGGTGCGCGACCACGATCAGCTTCCCGCGCCGACACAGCATAGATACCGCGCGATAGAGCTTATGGCGTCTCGTGAGAGGCTCGCTGGAAGCGAGGCGCGCGTGCAGATCACGAATCGTCAACGGGCCCTCGTGCGCGACGAGCGCGAGAATCGGGCGGCTGGACGCCCGTTCGCGCAGGAAGCCGCCAGCAGCGGGGGGCGTGGGCACGGAGAGCAGTGGGGCGAAGGGCCCATTCTCGACAAACAGGTAGCCGCCATTCCAGATCACTTCAGCCACGCGCCCCATGATGCCAACCCGCGGTGAGAGGGGCAAGCCCATTAATGGGAATTTCGCCCGCTGGCCGGGGTGAGTCTCAGACGCGCAGCATTGCAACGGATTGCAACAGGAGTCTCCCGTGGGGTGTTCTCGTGTGCCCGCCGCTGATCAAAATATACAAAAAGGCCCGCCAATTCACTCAGGGGAACTGGCGGGCATGATTGGAAACCGTTTAGGAAACCGGTGCTCTATCCTGCTGAGCTACGGGCGCGTCAGAACGCGAAGGCCCTTAGTTTACTGTGACTTTTCCCCTCATTCACTGATCGCTCGTTGTGCAGTAGACACGCTGGGCACCAGCGATATACCTTTGTCGTTCGCGCGACGGCCAACCCGCTCTTAGCTCCCCAAGCGCTATCAGCCTCGCCGGTTCTACTAGTCCAACACGCACGCTCTGACGGCGAGGTGTACATGCTCTGGGTGTTCGAACGCGACGCGGACCAACTACGGTTGGAAGCCACATACGACCAAGAGACCGCGCAATTCGTGCTCACCATCCGCCGATCTGAGGGCGAGCAGCAAGTTGAGCGCTTTCCCGATCAGTCTGCCTTTCGCCGACGCCTCGAGGCACTTGAGCAGCAACTCGAAGGCGATCACTGGACGCAGACCTCTATGACCCGCCTCCGAGACGGGTGGAAGGTGGGCTGATCGGTCGAACACCTGGAGCCAATTTCTCCTGACGGTGTCTAACACCCGCGAGGGCACACATGCTGGAGACCGTACTCCTCCTGACCGGCGCGTTCACTCAAATTGCCACAGCGGCAGCACAGCCCCCAACTCCTCCGACCGACTGCGCAACGGCGATGACTCGCGGGATGTCCCCCGCAACCACGCAGGTCTGTCTCGGCGAGGGCGAGCTCGCCCGCGCGCAGTCAGTACCGAAGGACAGCCCCGAGTGGAGACGGTACGTCGAGGCGGCCGCAGTCCTTTACAAGCGGAGTCTCGGCTTACCCGCAGACGAGATCATCAAGCACGTCGTCATCGAGCGGCTGCTCGTGCTGTTCGATGCGCCCATGCTCGACAACCAGGCGGAGATGCTTGACGCCTTCGGCGAGCTCATCGCGCTCAAGCCCACCGATGTCGAACCGCTCTTCCGACTGGCGAAATATCAGGAAGCCCGCGTCGCTCCCGAAGCGGCAGAAGAAACGCTTCTCTCCGCACGACGACTGCAGCCGAGCGAGATCAGGACCTTCCAGATGCTGGCGCAGTTCTACGCGCGTCGCGCCGGCGCCATGCACGCGAGCACAGCGAAGCAGGAAGTCCGGGAGCAAACCGTGCCGGGCAGCCCCGACAAGGACGGCGTATACCAGGTTGGCGGCGACATCACGCCGCCGCGGCGATTCGGTAACCCGACCTATCCAGTGGAAGCGACGGCTGCCGGCATCGAAGGGCTGGTGTCGGCCGAAATCACCGTCAACGAGCAAGGCATCGTGACCGACGCGCGGGTGCTGAACTCGAATCCCGTACTCGACGACGCCGCCTTGAACGCCGTCCGCGAATGGCGTTACGACCCGACGATCGTCGACGGTAAGGCCGTGCCGGTAAAGATGAGAGTCACGGTCAATTTCAGCCTCAACCGGCGTTAACCTCTGCCATCTGCTCCGCCTTCGCTGAAAGCTACGGCGGACCCGCCGTAGCGCTGCGCGCGGAGGCGGGCATCTGCCATCTGCCATGACAGATCGTCATGCTAGTGTCCGCCGTAGACCTCAAACCCGCGCTTGCGCAGACTCTCGGCCAGGAAGACTTCCATTCGCACTGCTTTCTTGTACGACATCGGATTCAGGTGTGCGTAAAGTTTCGGGACCAGCCGCACGCCAAATTTTCTGACGATGCGCGCCGCTTTGATCCCGCTCTTGTGGTTCTTGAAGCGCTGCTGCGGTGTCAGCCCGGTCATGCCGACGTAATAGGCCGCCCGGCCATCTCCCTTCGGATTTCTGAGATAGACGACATAGACAGAATGATGATCGGCCACGCCGGACTTATCGGTGTGAGAACCAGTTTGTGATTCCCATAACATTCCTGGTATTACATCCGTGTAACTCGCGGCAAATCTGAGCAGCTTCTCGAAGGTTGTCCGTGGCATGGGAGTGGCACGAATCGCTGGCACCCAGCCTCATGAAGCTCATCGTCGTCAATCGCGCCAAGCTGCTGACGTTTCACAGACTCAGCAACCAATTCGCGGGTGTTCCCGGTGTGAAGGTCCTGCTCGACCGCCGCATCAAACAAACTCGTGAGCGGCAGGAAGAGGGACCCTTCAAGGAGCGCCGCCGATCGGACCGGCGCCGGCTCATCAAAACCCTGCTCGGACGCGACTACATCGTCGTGCATCTCGCGAACAAGGCAAACGGGGAATCGCATTTCACATAGAGCCCGTCCGCGGCATACTAGGCGTCGTGGATCAGGTTTCCCGCTTATTCATCGAGAAATCGCGAAATCTCGTGACGGTCGATTACGTACCGAAGATCGAGCGATGCCTCGACGTCCTCGACGACGCCGACATCTGGTGGCGTCCCAACGAGCAGTCCAACAGCATCGGCAATCTGATTTTGCATCTCTGCGGCAACGTCACCATGTGGATTCTGGGCGGGGTCGGCAGGCTGCCCTTCGAACGGCATCGCCAGATGGAGTTCGACGAGCGGCGACAGGTGCCAGCGGCCGAGCTTCGGAGGCAGTTGTCAGCGGTTGTGCAGCAGGCTGACCAGGTATTGAGCAGTGTCGATGGGGCGGAGCTACTTAGCCGGCGGGAGATCCAAGGGTATGACGTGACGGTACTGGAAGCGATCTATCACGTGGTGGAGCATTTCGGCATGCATACAGGCCAGATTATTTTCCTCGCGAAGGCGCGCGCCGCGCGCGACCTGCGCCTTTGGGAGCCCGCACAGTAGGCGCCTCGTGCACTTCGATGTGCTCTTCGATGCCAATCAGGCCTCCAAACCGCGATTCCTCATAGTCTTCGTAAATTTCCGGCGGCTGGATCACGACCACACCACCTTCCATCTCGCGCTCGATCATGTCGATCTCTGTTTCCCTGCCGCTTTGCAGCGGCGCCTTGCGGGACAGCATGATGGCCTCCATTTGCACTAATTGGTGCAATCATCACGCCATCACGCGAGCGTGCTAATCGAACGGAAGCCAGTCTCGGGACTCTGTCTTTTGATCGACCGCCGTACAGAGATTGTGAACGCTCACCCCCAAAAGGCGCACCGGCCGCTCTCCAGCGCGCGTTTTCTCAAGCAGCCGCAACACACGCTCAGATAGCTCCACCGCATTGCGGCTGGCCACGTCGGTGTGGCTTCGCGTAATCGTCGTGAAATCCGAATACCGGACCTTGAGCGTGACGGTTCGAGCGAGCAACCGCTTTCGCTCGAGCCAACCCGCGGCGTGTCGCGCCATCTCTTCGATCTCACGCCGGATGGTCTCGAGATCTGTCAGATCTTCCGGATATGTATTCTCCGAGCCCGACGATTTGGGTTCGTGATGGGCGACAACGGGCCGATCGTCGATGCCGTTGGCGAGCTGTCGCAGCCAGTCCGCCATCGTGCCGACGGCTTCGCGCAGCATGCGCTCGTCGATTGCGCGAACGTCGACGAGCCGATTGATCCCGCGCGCGCGCAGCCTGGTGGCCGTCACTGGTCCGACTCCCCACAGTGCGTCCACCGGCAGTTGCTGGAGAAACGGCTCGACGCGATCCGGTGCAATCACCGTCAGACCATCGGGTTTCCGCCAACCCGAAGCAATCTTCGCCAGAAACTTGTTCGGCGCGACACCCGCAGACGCCGTCAGGCCTGTCGTCTCGCGAATGCGATGCTTGAGCCGTTTCGCCACCTGCGTCGCGAGCGGCTCGAGCCATGCATTCTCTGTGACGTCAAGATACGCTTCGTCGAGCGACAAGGGCTCGACAAGAGGCGTGACTTCCCGATAGATGTTGAAGATGGTCGTCGAAGCGGCTTTGTATCGCGAGAAGTCCGGAGGCACGATCACGAGCGACGGGCACAATTTGACAGCCCTGGCCATCGACATCGCCGAGCGCACGCCGAACACACGCGCCTCGTAGCTTGCCGCCGCAACGACACCACGGCGGTTCGGCTGCCCTCCGACGACGAGCGGCTTGCCGCGCAGTTCAGGGTTGTCGCGCTGTTCCACGGACGCATAGAACGCGTCCATGTCGATGTGCAGGATACGGCGCATATTCCGGCAGCCCGGGACTATTCGGCAAACGCAGCCAGTGCCTTTGTGGTCTTGACGTACTCTTCATAGCGTTGCTGATACCGTTCGAGCTTCTCCCGTTCGATCGCCGCGAGACGGGTGCGCAGCAGGGGCGAGGGTGGGCCCTGTCCGCGATCGATTTCGTCCTGCACCTGCGCCACCTTCACGGCAAATTCGGCATCGTGCGCCCGTTCCCATGCGAGCCACTCGGAGCTGCATCGGGCGTGAGCGGTCTTCAATTGCTCCTTCGCAAACGGAAAGGCTCCGCCGGCGGCCTGGTCGAGCGATTTGAAGGCATCGGGAAACAGCCGGCGACTGGTCTGTGCGAGCGGAAACCACACAAGCAGTTGCCGCGGATCTTGAAGGACGGCCGCCGCCGCCGGCGCAAAAATCTCCAGCAGTTGCTGGATCGCCGCCTCGTGGCGCCGCCGCTGCAGTTCGTCGCAGATGCGCCACAACATGAACGCGAGAACAGCGCCGACGCCGACTGCAATCATGACGAGTACTTGAGGACGCTGTGGACCAACTCGTTGCCGAGTTTTCGGCGACCGTTCAAAAATTCCAGCTCCACAAGGAACGCCAGCGACTGTATCTGTCCGCCCAGCTTGCGCACGAGGGCCGTGGTCGCGGCCGCGGTACCGCCGGTTGCCAGCACATCATCGATGATGAGCACCCGCTGACCCGGCTCGACCGCGTCGGCATGGATTTCGAGGCAGTCGGTGCCGTACTCGAGGTCGTATGTTTCCTGCACCGTCCTCGATGGCAGTTTTCCTTTTTTGCGGACGGGCGCAAAACCTGAATTGAGGCGGTCGGCCACGGCACCACCGAGAATGAAGCCGCGGCTCTCGACGCCGACGACCACGTCGATCGCCGTACCTTCGAATGGCTTTGCGAGCGCTTCGATGGACGCCTGAAAACCTTCTCGATCGCGCAAAAGCGTCGTGATGTCGTAGAAAAGGATGCCGGCCTTGGGAAAATCGGGAACACTGCGAATCTTCGCCTTGAGTGAATCCATAGTCTGTTATCCCGTCACACGGAACCCGGAGAAGCGATTCGACACCTCAACCTCTGAGGTCTCCACGTCGTCTACGCGCGCGCCGAGCGGTCCACGCCGCACGGCCATCTCGAATCGCAGCAGCGCGTCGGCATCGCCCTCGGCGACCACCTCGACACTGCCGTCATGCTGATTGCGCGCGTAGCCTCTGATGCCCTCGCGCTCGGCAGCGTCCTCGATGAACATCCTGAAGCCCACACGCTGCACGCGCCCCTTCACGACATAGCGACGCCCGATGAGCACGACGAATTATACGTTGGGTGCAATAGGTGCAACTGGTGCAGTAGGTGCACTAGGTGCGAGGGGTGCACTAGGTGCGCCAGGTGCGCTCGGTGCGCCAGGTGCGTTGGGCTTGTCCGCCGTAGCGAAATGAGAAGTGGGCGCGAAGGCGGATGCGAAAAAAAGGGCGCCCGGTAATCCGAGCGCCCTTTTTTTGCCTAGCGACTAACGACTTCCGACTGGCGACTTTCGACCCTTCGACAAGCTCAGGGTCGTCCCGAGCTTCGTCGAGGGACGACTAATTGTGGTTGCCTTCCGGCTTCGCCACCGCTGCCAGTCCTTTGTAGGTGAACTTCTGCACGCGCGCGCCGGTGTAGGTTTCCACCGTATACATGTTGCCCTTCGAATCGAGCGACACGTTGTGCGTGGCGTAGAACTGACCCGGATAGCGGCCGCCGTTGCCGATGTGGTTCAGCACCTGCATCGGTTCGCGAAGGAGCTGCCACACGCGGTGATTCGCGCCGTCTGCCACGTACATCAGCCGCTGTTCTTTATCTTTCGAGAAAGCGATGTCGAAGGTGACGCCGTCGCCGAGCGTGCGCTTCGCAATCTGCGCTTCCTTGAGGTACGTGCCGTCCTTCCGGAACACCTGAATGCGATCGTTCACGCGGTCGCACACATAGACGAGACCGTCGTTGGCCAGCGTCGCGCAGTGCACGGTCTGCCAGTTGGTCGCCAGTGGCTTGGTCGGGTCGTACGTCACGTTCGGATCGTCCGTTGGCGGCTTGCCGTACGCGCCCCACATCCGCTTGAACGTGCCCTTGTCGGCGTCATACACGATGACGCGGCGGTTGCCGTAGCCGTCGGCCACGTAGACCTCGTTGGCCGCCATGTCCACTTCGACTTCGGCTGGACGGCTCAGATTGGCCGTGTCCTTGTTGCCTTTGCTCGCGCCGTTCTTGCCGATCTGCAGCAGGAACTTGCCGTCCTTCGAGAACTTCAAGACGGTGTCCCCACCGTTGCCGGCGAGCCACACGTTGTCCTTGCCGTCGATCGTGATCCCGTGCATCGACGGGGGCCACTCGAAGCCGCTGCCCTTGCCGCCCCAGTGATTCACGAGATTCCCTTCCGCATCGAACTCGAGCACCGGCGGAGCTGCCGAGCAGCACATCTCCGAAATGGGCTTCGTCATGTCGCTCGGGCTGTACCCGGTCACCGTATTGCCGGCGCTCGCGGCAGCAAACCCGCCACCTGCCGGTGCCGCTGCGGCGCCGGCGCGGCCACCACCGCCTCGCGGGGCCGGAGGCGTAAACGCCATCTGGCTCGCGAACTTCTGATCCAGCGATGACTGGCCGCGATGCACGACGAACACGTGATCGCGTGCATCGACCGCAAGACCGACGGTCGAACCGAGCACCCAGTTGTTCGGGAGCGGTTTCGGCCACATGCGATCAACTTCGTAGACTCCGGCCCGATTCGCGCTGCCGTTCTCTTGCGCGCGGGCCACGGTGTGTAACGCGTACTGCGCGACCGCCAGCACGGCAACAACCGCCGCAATGGTGACGCCGACATAGAAGTTTCGCGTCCGCTTCATGGATCCTCCCCTGGCCTGTGCGAAGTCGAAGGCCTAGAGCCTCAGTTAGAAAAATGTGGCGTTAGGTTACCTGTGCCGGCGCTGAAAGGCAAACAAATTGGCACGCGATCGGACGTTCCGGCGCTTGTCGCGGCCCTGATACAAGTCCAGCAGCAGGCGCGCGGCCAGAAACGACGCCGTCATTCCGTTGCCACCATACCCTAAGGCGAACAGGTGCTTAGGGTAGCGGGAGTGGCTGCCGACATAGGGCAGCCCATCCGGCGTCTCGGCGAACAGCCCTTCCCACGCATATTCCGGCCGTTCGTTTCGCAGTTCGGGATGGATCCGGGCAAGATAGGTCATTAATCGCACCCGCGCCCTGGCAATCCGCTGGCGCGATCCCTTTGCCGAGCGATGGTTCGTGTCCTCGCCGCCAATCAGCAGCCGGCCATCGTCGCTCCAGCGAATGTAGTGATACGGCTGGTCGGTATCCCACGCCATGGTCTGTCCCAACCCGCGCCGCAAGCGGTCCGGAAGCCGGCGGGTCGCGATGACGTAGGTATCCTTCATCCTGAAGCGCCCGACCAGCCCTCGTAACTCCGGCGTCGCGTAACCCGTAGCGACGATGACGCGCGCCGCCCGGATTACGCCACCCGATGTCCGAATCTCGACGCCCGACTTCGACGTCTTGACGCTGCGCACCCGCGAGCGCTCGAAAACGCTGGCGCCGCGCCGCACCGCCGCGTCAAGAAACCCGCGACAGGCCCGAACGGGATCCACCTGGGCGTTGTGCGGCGTCGCGATGCCGCCTGGTGCATTGATGCCGGTCGCGCGGTGGAGTGCGCCTGGCGACAACCAGCGGCCGGCCAGTCCGGCACGCTTCCGCTTTGTGAATTCCCGTCGCAAACCGGCGAGCTTTCGAGGATCCAGCGTGAAGTAGACAGACCCGCATTCGCAGAGATCAACCTGCAACCGCAGCTTGCGAATGGTCCTGGTGAGGTCGCGCGTGGCACGTGCCAGCGTCTTCCAGATCTCGCGCGTGGCGGCGCCGCCAAACCGGGCGGACAGATCGCCAAAGTCGCGATCGGGCTCCTGCATCAGCAGCGCGGTGCTCGCCGCCGTGCTGCCACGGGCGACGAGCTTCGCTTCGAGAAGCGCAACGCGAATGCCGGCGTTCGCGAACAGATACGCGCAGATCGCGCCAGTGATGCCGCCGCCGACAATGACGACGTCGGTGTCGATCGCGCCGTGGTGTTTCGGAAACTTCGCTTTCCGACCCGGCCGATCGAGCCAGAGAGGAAGACCGTTTCGGAGGCGTCTCACTTGCCTCTGTAGACGACCCTCCAGATTTTTCCCTTTACGCTCTCCGTGATGTACATCGTTCCATCGGGACCCACGTAGGTGCCGTTCGGACGGGCGAGCGCGTCGCCGGGACTTTTGAGCGTCTCGGTGCCCTTGAATCCATCAGCAAAAACTTCGTTCGGCCCGGCGTTCTTGCCCTTCGCCACCGGCTGGAACATCACGCTGTAGCCGGCCATCGGAAACGGCGCGCGATTCCACGAGCCATGCGACGTCAGGAACGCGGCTCCGCGATACTTCGCGGGGAAATGGGTGTGTGTGTAGAACATGAGATCCACGGGCGCATAGTGCGCAGGAAATTCCGCAAAGATGTTCTTGAACTGCGCACAGCGGCCAACCGTCTTGCCATCGCCCCCGTACTCGGGTGCAAGAATCATCTTGTCGAGCCGCGTGTCGTGGTAACAGTACGGCCAGCCGAAGACGTCACCCTGCTCGATTTGCAGCATCGGCTCGGAGGGACCCACGGCGTTATCTTCGGCCGTATAGCCCTTCTCAGGGAAGAGCGTATCGAGCGAATCGCGGCTGTTCATCGCGGCGTAGAGATGTCCGTCGTGCCACGCGAGCGCCACGGGTTGACGTAATCCGCTCGCGTACCGCGCTTCCTTCGTAAATTTCTGCCCCACGACATCCGCCTTGAAGCGCCAGATGCCGCCCCGATCTTCGAGCTGCGGGCACGGATCGATGCCGGGTGCGCCAGGCCGCCTGTCTGGAATCTGACACGCATTCGACGGAAGGCCGATATTCACGTAGACATTGCCGGCGTCGTCGAAGGTGATGTCTTTCTCAGCGTGACCGCCTCCTTGCGGGAAGCCATCCACGATGATTTCGGCCGGGCCAGCAGGCTTCAGCTCGCCGGGCGTCAGCTTGAAGCGGCCGATGTGGCCGACTGCCGCGTAATAGAGGTATCCGTTTCTCAACTCGAGTCCCGTGCCGCCGACGTCGCCGAACTTCTCGCTGACGTCGGCCTTGCCGTCGCCATTCGTGTCGCGCAGTCCGACGATGCCGCCGGGCCCAAAGGGCGCTTCGGGCGTCGGACGCGGGCCGCGCCTGGTGATGACATAGATATCGCCGTTACCGTGGACGACGATATGGCGCCCTTCGCCGATTCCGCCTTCGTGCACCACGAGCGCGCAGAAGCCGGCCGGAAGAGTCAACCCGCCGTTCCCAGCGTCGCACGACGGCAATCCCGCCTTCGCAGCCGACATCGAAGACTGCTTCGGCGCGGCAGGCTGTTGTCCGCTGACTGGGATGGAACTGCCCACACCCAAACACGCAATCGCGACCGCGAGCATCACACGCTTCATGGCTCTCCTCTGGTTTCTACTTTCTACTTCTTCACGTACTTCTTGACGCCCTTCTGCCCGACCTCCGCGCCGTACACGTTGCCCGCGGTATCTGCTGCGACACCTTCGGGACCGCTCGTGCCGGCGAGCGGACCTTCATCGACCTTCGGATTGTCGTCGGGAATGAACGCCGTCACCTTTCCATCGCGCGCGCTACCTATCCGTATTCCACGCTTCCATTCGCCATGCTTCCGCGAGGCGTTCGATTCGGAGTCGGCGACGTAGATGACGTCGTTCTTGTCGATGTACACACCGCTCGGGCGGCTGAACTGAAACCACTCGTCCAGATACGTGCCGTTCTGATCGAAAATCTGGATGCGATTGTTGGCGCGATCGGCGACAAACAGCCGTCCCTTCGAGTCCATCGCCAGCGCGTGCGGCGCGTCGAGCTGGCCGCGGCCGCTCCCCCGCGTGCCCCATTCCTTGATGAACTTGCCGGTGCGGTCGTATTTCACGATGCGCGCGTTGGTGTCTCCGCCGTGGCCGTCGGCCACGAAGATGTCGCCGTTTGCCGACGTAATGACGTCCGAGGGCTGGTTGAAGTGCATGGCATCGGCGCCGGTCATGCCGGGCATGCCAAGACGCAGAAGCACCTTGCCCTCCGGGCTGAACTTGACGATGTGGTGACCCCCAGCTACCGGCGGAGCGCCGGCGCGCCCGGCGCCGGGCGGCAGGCCGTCGACGACCCAGACGTTGCCCTGAGCATCGATGTGAATGCCGTGCGGGAAGACGAACATGCCTTCACCGAAGCTGCGCACGAGCTTCCCCGACGCATCGAACTTCATCACCACCGGCAGCTTCGAACCGACGCACGAGTTCGCGCCGCAGCGATCGACAATCCAGATCGATCGCCCGTCGATATCCGGCTCGACCGTGCTGATCGATCCCCACGTGCGACCATCGGGCAGTTGAAAAGCGTTCTGGACGGTCTTGTAGGGATTCGGCGCGTCGTTGGTGGGGGCTGTGGTCGATTGCGCGAACAATGCGGGCGCGGAGATCACGATCGAAAGCCACACGGCAGCAGTAAAGCGGCGGACCTGCATATCTCCTCCTTGTGCGTGGTGTCGTGTCGGAGTATATGAGAGTATGACGTATCATCTCCACTCGGTGCGGTTCTCCATCCTGTTCTTCGCGACCCTGCTCGCCTGCCTGGTACCTGGTCCGCTTACGCGAGCCCAGCAACCAACACCGCGTCAGCAGCCGGGCGCGCAAGTGACGATGTTCGCGCCGGAGCAGCACGACCTGTACGACGGGCACTTCATCCTGTCGGCTGGCCGAATCCATATGGTGGGATCCCTTAACGATCCGCCGGGATGGGACCATCTGGACAACGACGCTGCCCACGTGCGGCCGGTTGCCGGCACGGTCGAGATCGATGTGGACGAGATCAAGAACACCGGCAGGTTCGAGGCGCGGCTCAAGATTCCCGACGGCGATCTCCTCCTCGCGATGGATCGGTTCCACGAGTTCAACCCCTGCCAGAACGGCGGCATCGCCGCGTTTCTCCATGAGCACGGCACCGATTCGGGCTGCGGCGACAACAACTGGCCGAAGGCGTTCGGCTATCTCGCCGCGTGGGGCTACGGGCACGCCACGTTGAATGGCAAACCGCTGTACGAGAACTACGAAGTCCACTTCATGGTGACGCAGGGCATCCGCGATCGGAAGACGTTGAAGGTCAATTACCCGATGCACAGGAGGCTGCCAGGCGGTGAAGTGAATCCAGCCACTCAACAGATTGACTTCTACATTCGGAGCCCGCAGACCAACCCGAAGAACAAGCCGAACCGCGAAGTCTTCCTGCACTTTTTCGGCATGGAAGTGACCTGGAAATAGCGTCACAGTATGTAGTGTCCGGCTTCAGCCGGACCTGACGTAGTAATCATCTCGCGAGCAGATCGCTGCGGGGCGCCTGCCATGGCGGGACGAAGCGGGGGCAAGCCCGCTCGCCGGCCTCGCGGACGAGCGGCATGTGCGTGAATGCCCGGGCCCCACGCTCGCCGAAGCGCAAATCGAAAATCTGACCGCCGGCCATGACAGGCGCGCGCCCGAATCGGAGCCACGCGTTGACCCAGCAGTCGCGCCGCCCAAGATCGCGCAACTGGGGGAGGGACTGCTGAATCTCGCCGCCAAGCGCCAGACGTCCCCCGCCGATGATGCGCGTCTCGCCCGCGTCCGCGAATCGATGCGACGCGCAGGTCGTCGGAGCCTTCAGCGATGGCGCCAGCGTCAACGTGCCGCGCCACAGCACGTACGCTCCGCTCGCTTCGATCGCCTCGATGCCAATCAGGCCCCAGCAGAGAGGCGCGGATGGATTCGGCGTCAGGATGACATCGACGAGCCGTCCGCGAAGCTGCGGCTGCAGCACGGTGCGCGCCTCGGCGCGCGCCTCGCGCGATATGGCCAGCAGCACAATGACGATAAGCGTCGCGACGCCAAGCGCAAGACCGGCACGCCCCTTCGGTGACATCCGGCGCGTGATCCACGCAAATGAGGCGCACATCACGCCCAGCGCCGCAACCGACTCGAGCGGAACGATTCCACTTGATGCGACGCCGACCAGCAGCAGAAACATCGGCACCGCGGCCACAAGCCGCGCTGCACCGCTGCGCCCGTTCCATGCGACCGCCACACCGAGAATCAGCCACAACGACGGCTCGAAGATGAAGACGGCGTCTCCGAAGTACCAGTGGTTGTCGACGGGATACCACGGATGCACGCCATAGGTGTTCAGCGCATCCAACGCGAGGTGGCTGGCGAGCGCGATGGCGACAAGTCCCCAGAAGCGCAGCCGCTCGGCGCCCCTCATCACCCTCACGGCCGGCACTCGTCGATACGCCAGCACCAGCAGCAGCATCAGCGCGCCCAGCCCCACGACGGTGTGTGTATGCCCGCGATGATGCAGCAGATAGCCAATCGGCGCCGGCGTGATGGCCGAATAGGCGAGATCGATGTCCGGGAGGTTGGCCGCGATGAGTCCCGCGCCGACCAGGAGCGGTCGTCGCGATTTCGTCGCGCGCGGTCCCATCATCGCGTCGGCGAGGGCGACACCTACCAGCGAGTGTGTGATGTTGTCCACTACGCTTCTTTGAGCGCCTCGAAGCGCAGCCGGACGTAGTGCGCCGTCCAATGCCCGTCGGTGTCGCAGACTTCCGGCCTCAGGAGGCCTTCGACCTCTTCGAGGAACGACTCGCGCTCGTGCTGAGGAATGCGGTCGAGCGTGGCGCGCTCGAACGTCTCGAGCCAGCCGCGCATGCCGGTCGGCAGCGGTGTCGGACGGGGAATCAGGGCGATCTGTCGCACGGCGAAACCGTGCGACGTCAGACGGGCGGTGTACTCCGCGTCGGTTGCATAGTACCGGCGGATGTTCGTCTCCCATCCGCGCCGTGCAAGCACCGACCGAATCGCCACTTGAATGGCCGCGATGTTGCCGTGTCCGCCGAACTCGGCGACAAAGCGGCCGCCGGTCTTCAGCGCTCGATGCACGCCACTGAGCATGGCGTCGTGATCGCGTACCCAGTGAAGCGCCGCGTTGGAGAACACGGCGTCGAACTCGCGGTCGAACGTCAGCCGCTCCGCGTTCATCACCCGCGCGTCGAGGCCACGCGCCTTCGCGCCGGCCGCCATTTCTTCCGACGCATCGATCCCGACCACCGTCGCGCCGGCCGCCACGATCCGCTCGGTCAGCGCGCCTTCACCGCAGCCGACGTCCAGGATGCGCTCGCCAGACTGAGGATTCAGCAGCTCCAGGACCGCCGCCCCGAGCGCGGGCACGTAGGCCGCATTCCGGCGATAGGTGTCGCTCGTCCAGGTATTGGTCACCGGCGTTTTACCCTTCGCTGACGAGCAGTTTGTCAACCAGTCCGGCAAGCCGGCGCCAGCGCTCGGCCTGCCTGGCGAGGGCGCGCGTGCCCGTCTTGGTGATCGCGTAGTACTTGGCGTCGCGGTGCGTCTCGGTCCTCTGCCAGCTTCCCTTGATCCAGCCCTTCTGTTCCAGGCGGACCAGCGCGGGATACAGCGTGCCCTGGTTGAGGGAGAGGGGATGATCGGCGACCTGCTCGAGGCGCGCCGCGAGGCCGTAGGAATGCTGCGGCCCCATCGTCCACAGGGCGCGCAGGACGATCAGATCGAGCGTGCCCTGAAACAGCTCGACGGGCTTATCCGTTTTTGCCATCACTAGACATCCAAGTAGGCAACGCCATTGTTGCCCCCGCCTCACTTGGTTGTCAAGTGGGCGATGGATCGTAGGGCGGGTCTTGAACCGCAAGACCCGCCCTACTTTCGCAGATTGGCAGATTGGAGGATTGGAAGATTGGGGAAAGGTGCGCATTCTGCGCACGAATTTGTAATTTGCGGAGCGCCCGGCGCGGCGCCTGCACGAACGGTAACCCCTGCCCCACTCACATTTGGGGTGCGGACGCATCGCGGCATCGCGCTTGCGATCGGGGCCGCGATGCCATCGCATTCTTCGACCCGCCGGATCGCTGCGTTGACGTTTGCGCTGATGTGGCTGCCGGACGCCGGCCTCGTGGCTCAGCGGAGGCAGCCGACGTCGGCGAGCGTGCTCTCCGAACATCACCTCGAAGCACTCGATTCGATGAGCGCGCAGGCCCAGGCAGAATTTCTGCTCGAGCGTGCGATCAATCGCTATCAAGGCGCCGTCGAACAGATCCACGCGCGGGCGGAGAGTTGGCGCGGAAAACTGAAACTCGACCAGCGGCTGAACAATCTGTTCATGGTGGCGCTGAACTCGGACGACCTGACGGTCCGGGGCGCGGCCATCGATCTGAATCTTGCGGCGCTCGATGTGGAGAAATCCGCGAGCATGGTGGACAGGCTGGAACCGGATGCGCGACACGGCGCCCAGGGCCCGCGCGCGAACGCGCTCTGGCGCATCGGACTCATGGGCAATCGCGGGATTGACCCCGGACGCGCGTTCGAGATCCTGATGAGCTCGGTCCACGATGAGAACGTGAACGTGCGCTACTGGGCGGTGGAAGGGCTCGCCTATCTCGGCACTGAGAACACGATCGCGCCGCTGCTGAACATCTTCCATGACGACCCGTCGCCGATGATTCGCGAGCGCGCCGCCTGCTCGCTGGCCCAGTCGGGCATGCTCAGCGCGAAGCTTCGCCTCACGGCGGTTCCTCAGTTGCTCGATTTCGCCGAGGATCCCACTCTGGATGACGAGACCCGCTCATGGGTGTTCCAGGCTCTCCGTGACATTACGGGCCAGACGCTCCCGCGCGACGCCGCTCGCTGGCGCGACTGGTACGTACGGTCGCTTCGCCGATAGAAACGCTTGCACCCGGGCGCGATCTCCTGTAGACAGAAGGCATGAAAACTTTCCTTTTCGCCCTCGCAATCCTCGGGTTACCGGTCGTCCTCGCGGCACAGGCCGGTTCAGCCACGGCCAATTCGCCGGATTCGAAAGCCGTCATGGCGACGCTCGAAGCCATGTCAAAGGCGACAATCGACAAGGATGTCGCCACGCTCGGAAAAATCTACGGCGACGACCTCACGTACGCGCATTCCTCTGCGCTGACAGAGACGAAAGCGCAGGTCCTCAAGAACATTCAAGGGCCCGGCGTCGCCGAATTCATGAAGTTCAGCGACACCAATATCCGCGTCTACGGTGACGTCGCGCTCGCGAAGGGGATCGTCGATTTCCGCAACGGCGCGCCGGGAAAAATGCTCGACAACCACCTCAATATTCTCTGGGTCATGGTCCGCCGCGCGCAGGGACCGCACGGATGGCAGATCGTGGCGAGACAGACGACGAGAATCGGCCCGTCATCGGGAACGCCCGTGAAACAGTGAAGGCGGGCACCTCGCCGCCGTCAGGAACCGATACCACGCGCCGATAAGAGGCGTGATGGCTAAGCGATCCCGGGTGTCGGTGCAACTGATCGTGCGGCGAGGCGCGCGAGAACGCTTTCTGAAGCTGAAGAAGAAAACGGCAGACCTCCCAGTCGAGGTCGCGTGGGATCGCCGCAAGCAGGAACGACGGCGTGCAACCAGCGAGCACAGCGACGCTGAGCGCCGCAAAGCCGACCGGCGCCAGACACCGCCGTTTACCTGGGAGTTGAGTGATTTCGTTGTCGTCGAGAAGCCGCCGCGGCGTCAGAAGAAATAACGCCATCGTCAGCGCGCTCCGCCCACCCCGACTCGATCATCATGCCCGCACGACGGTCTTCGAGCTCGATGAAGTCACCGACCTTAAGGCGGGACACGTCGACGCCGTTCATCGACAGCGCCAGCTTGCGAATCAGACGGATGCGCATCCGGCGCGGTCTAGCAAGAATCGCGCCCAATTGTTGCTAGCGCAAATCCGCAGTGTTCTTCCATTTGAGGATTACGTTCTTGTATGGCCTGAATACACTTGTTTTGGGGGCTGTACCGCCGTCAGCCGGGCGGAACTGTCGCCGAAAGCGTCTCGAGCCGACAATTTAGACACATGGGCCACGCTCCTGCCGTCCTTGTCGTCGAGGACGAACCCAGCGTTCAGACGACATACTGCGCCACACTGACGCTCATGGGCTTCAGGGCGCATCATGCCGACACGGTCGATCGCGCCATCGAAATTCTGGGCTCAGAACGAATCGACGCGGCGTCTCTGGACGTCCGGCTGCCCGATCCCAAGGGGCTGGAGCGATCGGGACTGACGCTGCTGGCCTACCTCCGTTCGACCAGGGAACACGCGCACCTCCCTGTTTTGATCTTTACTGGTGTGCCGTTGTCCCCCGAAGAAGAGAGCCTGATTCAGAAACACAACGCTCAGGTGTTTTACAAGCCGCAGCGCTATATGACGCTGGTCGAATGCCTCACGCGGATGCTCGCCTCGCCCACTCGATAAAGAGTTGAAGCGGCGCGGTGGCTGTACAAGAAAGGGCCCGGCGCCAAGCCGGGCCCTTTTAGATCGCCGATCGTCAGAAGTACGTCTTCAGTCCAACACCAATCCCAAGTCCGGACGGGTCTAAACCAGTCGACCCGTTTTCGATGATGTGGTATCGGCCCTCTCCCTTGACCGACACGCGTCGATTGAGGAAGTACTCGATGCCGCCGCCCACATTGATTCCGAATTTCGTTTCCTGATCGCCGAACGGCTGTCCGTTGTTGTTCTTGAGCTGCAGGAAATAGGCGCCCACACCCGTGCCGACAAACGGGTGCCATCGGCCCCCTTCCCAGTTGTAATTGAGGTCCACTCTCAGCGGCACCTGCCGAAGGGAGTCGTCGTTCTCGAACGAGGAATCAGCAAACCCAAAACCCGTCCGGAGGCTCACGCGCGGCGTGAGGTAGTACTCGAACAACGCACCGAGAACCGGTGCGCTATCGAGCCCGTCCGCTGACGGCACGAACACACCGACATCGAAGCCGACTGCCGTCGATCCTGCCTGAGGCACACGCTCCTGCGCGCTGCCCACGACCGGAGCCATCACACTGAACGCGATCACAAGCAATCCGCAGACGCCATGTTTGAATGCCATTGCTTTTCTCCTCCTTTTTCCAGGTGCGTCACAGGAACGTTCGCGACCTGACGCACATGAGCAACGGGGGAGAAATAAGCAAGGCAGGCACCAACCGTCTGAAATCTGCGGAAATTTATCAACGGAATCGCTGACCGTGTCGGGATTCCGGACATGTGTCCATCCTCGGACTTATTCTTCGCGACCGTGACAGCGACGAAGAGAAGGCCGACAAAACGAACTCCCGCGGACCAGCCGATATGCCCAGACGTGTGAGCCCTTCGTGACTTGCGAACGCTGGGGCGTTTGTGTCAATCTGCACCTACCAAAATCACATCAGGCGATGACCTTAGTGCCGTAGGCGCCTGGGTCTCCGGAGCGCGGCGACGTGCGATGAGCAACTCAAAAAGCGCACCGACGCTCAAACCCATCGATGCAGTCGATTGGGCGGACGTGCGTCTCCAGCGCGTCGAGTACGAACCCGCAGCGACGATCTTTGCGCAGGGCGATCCAGCCACGAGCGTCATGTATGTCGAGAAAGGCGCCGTAAGGCTGTCGGTCTTGTCGCACGCGGGAAAAGAGGCCGTGGTCGCCCTTCTCGATGTCAACCATTTCTTCGGTGAGGGCTGCCTCGCGGGCCAATCGCAGCGGATGGCCACTGCGACGGCCATCGCCCCGTCCACGATCCTGGCTGTCGAGAAACCTGAAATGGTGCGGCAGCTCCACGCCGCGCCGAGGTTTGCGGATCGTTTCCTGACTCACATGCTGACGAGGAACATCCGAATCGAAGAGGACCTCGTCGACCAGCTTTTCAACTCCACTGAGAAGCGGCTTGCCCGTACCCTCTTGATGCTGGCGCGGTACGGTGAACCCGAGGCGTCTCACCGCGCCCTCCCAAAGGTCTCTCAGGAGGTCCTGGCTGAGATGGTCGGCACGACCCGGTCGCGCGTCAACTTCTTCATGAACAAGTTTCGGAAGCACGGGTTCATCGACTACAACGGCGAGTTGAAAGTCAACAACTCGCTCCTGGGTGTCGTGTTGCGCGACTGACGTACGGCGACGTCGCCCGCTGGCTCCGAGGGCAGGCGTCAGTCCGTGGCCTTGTGCGACGATTCCATCAGCACTAGGCCCGATCCGAGCCCCGCTGGCAAGCCCATTCGATCGCCCAGCGATCCGAAATTGAACCCATCGCGGATCCTTCCCCTGACGATGACCCGCGCACCCTTGCGAGGCACGCCCCGTTCGGAGATCACCCAGAGCTGGCCCGATCGGTCGCCGATCCGGTAGGCTCCCCGGCCCGTGAGCGAGTAGCTTTCCTCGACGGTGCCAGACACACGAACCTCACGGTTCTGGTACCGAGACGGGTCGACCAGAATCTGATTGATCGATCTGGTCGCGCACGCGCTCGAGACCACCGCAACAAGGGTCATCACGACCACGGCCGCCGATCGCCGCAATATGTGTTTCATACCCTCCCACGTTATCGAACCGACCTCGAGCGCGATGTTCCTTAGTGAACATTCGGGCTTGCGGACAGCCCGGTAAGCTGGTGAGCATGATGAAACAAGTTGCAACGCTCGCCCTCGCGTCGGTCATTGCGGCTGCGGGTTGTACCCGTTCTGCCGATGTCGAAAAGGTGCCCGTCGGCGCCGAAGTCGAAGTCATCCGGCAGGATGGCGGCGTGGTACGCGGCACGCTTGCCGAGCGCGATGAGCGAGCCGTGACGGTGGACGTCGGGCCGACCAGCCGTTCCGTTCCACGTGAACAGATAGCCGAGGTGCGCGTCGTGGACGAAGCCAAGCCAACGCCGCTCCCCCCGATCGCCAAGTTCCGCGAGGTCACGCTGCCGGAGGGCACGAAACTCGTCGTGCGCCTTGATTCCGCCGTCGGTTCCGATACGAGCCGTATCGAGGATCCCGTCGAGGCGATCCTTTCCGATGCGGTGGTCATCGACGGCATAGACGTCTTCCCCTCAGGGAGCGTCGTCAGGGGCGACGTGGCCGCTGTCCAGCCGGCTGGGAAGGTGAAGGGTCGCGCGAGTCTGGCGTTGCGGTTTACATCGGTTTCCGTCGCGGGGCGCGACGAGCGGTCTGCGATGATGGCGCGCACCAGCATGCGGGCGCCTGACACCAAACGTGAAGACGCCGTCAAGATCGGGATTCCGGCCGCCGGGGGAGCGATCATCGGGGGCATCATCGGCGGAAAAAAAGGCGCTGCGATCGGGACCGCCGTCGGCGGAGGTGGCGGTGCCGCGGTCGTGCTGGCGACCTCCGGCGAGGAGATCAGGCTGGAGCGCGGTGCCGTGCTGACGCTCTCCCTCGACCAAGCCATCGAGGTCCGGGTCCCAACCACGAGCTCCCGCTGAAGCACATCAGCGGCCGGGCAGGCTGCTACGCGGCTTGCACGCCGGTTGTTTCCGGAAGTGGGATCCGCGGGATCTCCACGAGCCCGGCCAGGTAGGTGCGGCTCTCCAGCAGCGTCGAGGCGACGAGATTCGCCCCGGTATCCCGCAGCACCTGCGTGCTCTCGTCTGCCAGCGCAGACGGTGCCCAGCGCCCGACCATGATTCGCACCTCGGGCAACGCAGCGCGAAGCCTCTTGACGAAATAGCGCGTCTTCGACGGTGGGCTGGGTGGCAGATCGGCGATGCACACGACCGAGAACCCCCGTTGGTGCACGAGCGACACGAGTTCCGAGGCCTGCATGCGCGTCCCGGCGATCTCGATGGCGATGGGCAAATCGTCCAGAACATGGGCGAGCATCGCGAGCGCGAGTTCGTCGGCGACGCCGTTGGTCGCGTAGCCCAGCACGCGCAGCGGCTCGCGCGGGCCGGGGAGTGGCGGATGATCGGGCGCTTCGGGCGGCTCCGAATTCAGGCGCCGGATCGACTCCGCCGCGTCCGACAGCAACTCCCGCGTCGCATCGATGACGGCCGTTTCTTCCTCCACAGACAGTCGCTGCTCCAATCGGTCGCGTTCCGCATAGTTGAGGGCCGGCAGAAGCAGAGCGTCATAGACCGAGCGGTGTGGCTCCGTCTTGATGTGACGCTCGATGAGATCGGCCGCTTCAGCCTGATCGCGCGCCAGCAGGCGCTGATAGTAGCCATGCTCCGGAGCCAGTGCCGGAGTGTCGGCCATCAGCGTCCCGACGAACTCAAGCCCCGGCACATGCTTGCCGAGCACGACGAGGCACACCGTCAGGGGTGTCGCCATCAGCAGGCCGAGCGGTCCCCAGAGCCACGTCCAGAACGCCACCGACGCGAGTAGCGCCACTTGCGAGACGCCGGCCGCCCCGGCATACAGCACGGTTTCGAGCACGAGATTCGTGAATAACTCGAGCGCGACAAACAACCCGACCACCCAGAACGGACCGGCCCAGCCCGGGAGGGCCGCAAGGCTGACCAGGATCGGCGCGCCTGCGCCGAGTACCGGCCCAATGTACGGGATGAAGCGGAGAGCGGCACCCAGCGCTGCCCAGACCAACGCGTACGGTACGCCGAGAAAGTGGAGCCCGATGCCGACGGCGATGCCATAGACGAGATTGACCAGGGACTGCATCAAGAGCTGCCGGCTGACGCGGGTTCCCGCCTCGTCAAACGCCTTCGTCGTGATGGCCAGCTGGCCATGCCCGACCAGCCCAATCAGCCGGTCGCGCAGGTCCCGGCGTTCGAGCAGCATGAAGATGACCATTGCCAGCACGAACGCCGCGGTTCCCAACTGGCCGACGATCGGCGCGAGCCACGCAAAGCCGGCGAAACCCGTGACCTGCTCGGAAGTGACCACCACAGGTCGCGCGACCGTTCCCTTGGGCGCCTCGGATCTTCCAAGGTCGGTCTTGATGTCTTCGATGGTCTCCTGCAGTTTCTCGACCGATCCCCCCTTGCCTGCGCCGCGCACGTCCGCGATCTTTTCCAGGATGTTGGTGCGGTAGCGAGGAAGGTCGTTGGCCAGGTGGTCCATCTGCCGGGCCAGACCCCAGCCAGCGAGACCAAGAACCGCGAACACCAGTGTGACGACCGCGAGAACGGCCGGAACGCGGCCGACCCAACGCTGAAGCCACGTCACGGGAGGAGTCAGCACGAACGTCAGAAGGATCGCGACTGCGAACGGCACGAGTACGGCCTGTGCCCAGTACAGGACGACAACGACGAGCACACACCCGGCGAACGTCACCCACGGTTTCATTGTCTTCGACGCAGCGTACTGTTCCTTTCATGTGGACGCTGTTCGGTTTGGGACAACTCCGCCGAACAGTGACCGCGGTGAGACCCGGATTACAAACAGTCATGTGCAATCTGGAACAGCCAGTCGAGAGAGTCACGCGATATCGTGACGGTTCATCGGTCGCGTGATGACCGGTCGCCGGAAACTCGAGGGGAGTGCGCTATGAATTTAGTAGTTGTGCTGATCATCCTTCTGTTGCTGGTCGGCGGCGGCGGGTTTTACACAGGCGGCCCGTTAGTAGGAGGAAGTCTTGGCGGGCTCATTCTCCTCGTCCTGATTGTCTTGTTAGTGACAGGCAGGCTGGGTAGTAGTCGGGCCTAACCCGAAGCCGCGCGCTGCCGAGGGCTCAGTTTTGGGTTTAGGTTGGCTTTGACTCCCGCTGACACTTCGCAAGCATCCGCTCGACGCGCGCAAGTCGTTCTTCGGCGTGATCGGATTCAACCATGGGTCGAACCAAGTAGCACCTTAAAGCGGCTGCTTGCTGACACGCTGTACCATTTCGCACACCGTGGTGGGAGAGGTATTGACTGTCGCGTGGGCCGGGGGGACGGTCGGGCACAAAAAGAAAGGGCACCCATCGCTGGGTGCCCTTGTCCGGAAAATCTTACGAGAACGTTACGAGCGAGGAATCGAAAAGTGGTCGGGGCGAGAGGATTTGAACCTCCGACCCCTCGGTCCCGAACCGAGTGCTCATTTGAAGAATCTCGCCTAAAAGTGCCCGGGTTGTGGATGAGCATAAGGCCAGCATAAGCAGTCGAGCCGATACGGGGAGCAAGCATTTCAGCCAGAGCGTCTGCCGCGGCGGCTTGGATTGGACGAACCTGAGGCTTCGGCGTAACTGTCCAAGATTTGCTTGCGTCTATCGGATAGGACCATGTCGCCGCGCGTGTTGCGATCGGTCCAGTACCGCGCCTTCCAGTCTCGTGGCGGGAGATCCTTGCACGTCGAGAGCGAACGCGCCGTAGTGGATTGGACTGCGGTCGCGAACGGCGATGCGGCTTTCGTTACGGTAGACGGCGAAGACCTTGAATGTGCCGTCCGGCATCAACGAAACACCTTCGGCGACTAGCAAAGACGTAGACTCGTCGGTCATCAGCTTCATGCTCAGGGAGCTGTAGGTCTGCCGCAC
The DNA here is from genome assembly GCA_963782595.1 of Vicinamibacterales bacterium. Lineage (GTDB taxonomy): Bacteria > Acidobacteriota > Vicinamibacteria > Vicinamibacterales > JAMQPK01 > JAMQPK01. The sequence continues at coordinate 1,705,749 of CAWAKJ010000002.1, forward strand.
TGCCATGTAGCCGACTTTAGGAGCGATGCGCTGCTGGGTGGCCGGGTCGATCCAATCGGAATGGAACGTGACGCGCCACGTGCCGTGAAGTACCGGCCGCTTTACAAACCAGCCCTGAAGGACCGGCACACGCCACAGCCAAAGATCGAAGACGGATAACGCGAACACGAGCGTCCCGACAACGATGGAAAAGGGGCCGAAAACGCCCGCCGGGAGCGTGACGCCCCCGGCGATCAACACCAGACCCCATGCCGTTGACGCAAGCAACAAGAGCGCCGAAACGTGAATCCTGGAGGGCATCCTATTTGAATCCGATGTAATCCCAGGCGGCATCGGCGAAGGCATGGGCCACCTCTCGCGTCCACGGTTGCGAGGAGCGAAAGAGGTATTTGATGCCGTTGACCTCGAACCAGTCGGCACAATCTTCGTCTTTGCGTGTGGAGTTGAAGATGTGTGCGAGCACTGCCCGCACGTCGGCGCGATAGTCTCCTCGGTCGAAGGACTCAATGGGCACGTTCCACGCCAAACAGTCGATGAGAAATGACGGAATATTGGCGGGGCCCCTTATACCGTTTTCACCCATCTCGTTGCGAAGGCGCTTGAGGATGCGGACGAGCGGTTTGTAGCTCTTGTTGGTTGCGCTGTTCTTGCTGACCCCATTCGCATAGGTCTGGTCTGGAAAGTTAAGAATCGGCGAGCCGCCGTCGGGAAAAAGTGCTGTTCCATTGATGACGCCGATTTCTCCGGTGCCATACTTGAAATGCCATCGGTGCTCGAGCGTCGGCACCACGTCGGCGTCGACGCGGTAGGTGTTGGCGTGCACGTCAAATGCCTTCTTCCCGCGAACGACCGCGGAGGCGCCAAAATGTTCCCGCAATGCGGCCTCTACATCATTCTTGAATTCGTCGTGTTTGTACGTAGCAGCCGTATATCCGAGATCGGCGTCGGTAAGGCCGTCGTCAAGCCTCGGCGAGAACGTGTCGCGCAGACAAACGCAAACGTCGACGTCGCTATCTACACGTACATTCGTTCGGTGCTTGTACGACCCTTGCACGAAGACCCGGAGATCCTTGTTCGCGAGTTTTGAGCTGGCCGCAATCGCCTTCTTGACCATGCGTTCCGCGTTCTCGCACTTTTCCTGCTCGCTTGTGCTCGGTCCCGCGGACCACGTTGTGAAAACCTCTTCCCAATTCCTGTTAGCTACTGCCACCACCATGGCCACACTCCTGCCTGATGAACTCGCCGGCCTGAGTCCGTCACGGACGAGCGGCGTTCACGTCCGTGATGACCATCGAGCTGCACGGACGGAGTAGTCCGCTGGCCTAGTGTTTGTGGTGGGAAGCTGCGCGATGGTGCGGGGCTTTCCTCGCCAGGTACGGCCTGGATCCCAGGTATGCCTCGGTCGGGCTGGGCTCCCGAGAGGGCTCACTTACGTACCATCTCAAGTATAAACGGAAACTGCCGAGCGGTACCGGAAGGGTTCAGTCGACGCTCGAACACCAACTGGGCACCGGCCCTCCCCGGTCGTTCGTGTAGAAAGCGATGCGCGGCCAGGGATCCCTCACGGTCTGACCACGGTACGCGCCAACCGACGCCACCAAGATGGTCTTTCAGGTTCCGAGCGTGCCCAAAACACTCGATTGCGAACGACCCAAAAGTGACTCCCACATCGCTCGTCCGACACCCAAAGTGAAGGACTGAGCGAGATCGTCCCATCGTGACGACGAAGCCGCCAATGGGGCCACTTGGCGCGCATAAGGTTCACGTCCAGGCGCTGGCCGCACCCACACGGACACGTGAGCATCGCCCAGCGGTCCGAACCGCCCCTGCTCACGATGTACACCTGTGTTGAGAGCCGTGTCGGGACTTCGTCGACAGACGACACGACAACAACTCCCTTGTAAAACGGTGCAGCGCCTTGGAGGAACAGTCTATGCCGAGACATTGACCTGAAGTTTTGTCTCAGAACGCCAAGTGCTATCGAGAAAAGGTTCACAATCGCCCCGGCCTATTTTGTCGGCGTTACTGCACAAGCATTCTGGGTCAGAGGGTCGACTGTTTGTCCGCACGCGCGTTTCATCGAACAAGTGCAGGATTTCAGTGGTTGTTCGATCGGCGCCCATGAAGCCAGTGAGACGTTGGATCAATTCGATGACCGCGCTTGCCCCAATCGCGGTCGTAAAGGCGATGACAGATGGAGCAGGCTCCGCGAGTTCCGGTATATAGCCTTCAAGGCGTAGGTTCTCCGCGGCTGCAGGATTCGTCGCACGTAGGACTTCGGCAGAGATGTTTCCACCGATCCGTCGACGACAAAACAAACACGCCGCGCCAGGGACGAGCACGGTAACTCTTCCCTGGACCGACTTGATTACGCCAGCGGTCGAATCGATACGTACTCCCATGTCGATGACAGGGATGTAGTAGTAGACGGCAAGTCTGTTTAGAATCGACCGTCCCCATTCGTCGTCCGTGCAGCCAAATACAACATCACACTTCTTCAGATGTTCGGCTGCCGAGCGATACGTTATCGGTACTGCGATTGCGGTAACGTCGCAGCCGAATCCCACCCGTTCTGCAAGCCTTTCAATGCTGAGCGCTTTCGGCGTGCCGACATCTTGAACACCGGATCCGTATACGCGCGTGACGTTTGAGCGATCGGTAACATCGCCGTCAAAGACGTACAGCCGCTTTGCGCCAAGGCGAATCAGCTGCTCGCACACGGATGAACCGGTGCCACCGGCGCCGACGACGCCAAAGGTTAGCGTCTGAAGAAGGGCTTGGAGATGGCTACCGAATGCACGAACCTGACGGTCGAACGTATCTGACGCAATCTTCTCGTTTGCGTGACCGATAAACCTGAATGTCCGACCAATCACGCGAACTGTTTTGACGGGATGGTTGATCCCGTCGTCAGTCCACACCCGACCCGTCACATCGTCCCGATTTGACGCAACGAGGCTTGCATGAGGCCCTGGGCCAATCCTGATCGATGCTGTTCGAAATAGTTTTTGCTCCTCGGCATCATCCTGCTGCGAGAACTGCGCGATCCCTCCTGGGTGCGAATGAATGAAAACAAACGATTGTTTGCTGTCGTGCGCGCGTTTCATCGCGCGCGCAAACGACACAGCGGGGATCGTCATCCCATGCTGAGATGCAGTCAGAATCTCCGTTTCTAAAACCGGAAGGAATTCACGCACCAACAACCGTGTCTCTTCTTTGGTCGTCGATGTCCGACAAAGCAGATACGCTGCCCTCTCGACGCAGCTCGAGTCCGCAAACAGGTGCGTCATCAGCTGTTCATACAGTTCCTCGCCGAACGTGATTGTATAGCGCATAGGATCAGCGGCCCCGCTCAAGTTCCGTGCGAACAGTTCGCAGTTTCGTCTGAAGGTTGTCAACACCTGGCCGCCATTGCTGCGCATGCCGCGACCATCGTTGCCATTTACTGCCCTCGTAAACCTCGATCACTTCGGCTGCTGCCGGAACTGCGCCATTAATAAGTGTGACTCCTGGTGTGGTCCAGAACATGTCTGGATTGGTATTCGGATAGCCCGGTGGCAACTTGAGTAGAAGCGTGCAGGATCCTGGCGTGTACCGAACCCGGTAACGGATATTCGCTGATGAGAAGGAGGAGGTCGCCGCTGTTCTGGCGAACTTCGTACTTTAGTGCTTTAGCGCGCAAGAACTGGACATCGTCCTCGGGGAGCAACTGGTTGCCTGCGCACATTCACCGACGGCCTGGATTCAGCGTCGATTGAGCTGAGTAGAACTTATCGCCGCTGTGCACGTTAATGCTCGTTGTATCGTTTGATATCGGTTCGTCATCACCTGGACCGTGGCTCTCGCGAAAGAGGTCATATCCGCCCTGAACCCCACCCAGCGCGTACAATGCCTGCCCTGTCGTGGGATCTGGCGACGTGTATTTCTTCCGGTCAATCGTGATGTGTGCTTCCTGGGGCGGCGGCATTCAGATCTCCTCGATTTAGGCGTATTCGAAAGACAACTCTTCCGCGTTGATCTCGATCATGAGCGTTTTGGGATCGTCATTGATCGTTGAGAATTTACGAACAACCTGTTCAACCTGCGACTTCCATCCACCCAGACTGGTTGCCACGGTTCGGATGAGGCGATCGCTTTGCGTGCCGATCTTCTCGCGGTCGTTTTCCCAGCGGGAGAGAACGGATCGATCAACTCCGATGTGGCTCGCAAAGGTCGACCCATTCATTTCAAGATGCTTGCGAAGAAAGCGAATCTCCTGGCCCGTTAGTGCGTACGGCTTCTCCACCAGTGCGAGAACCAATTGCCGCATGACCTCGTTCGGACGAGGAATGACTGGATCGGTGTTGCCGCAGCGGCCGCATTGAAGCGTCTCGATACCCTTCAGGATTACGTTCGAGAGCCCACTCTCCTTGAACAGGTAATTCGCCCTTACGCTAGTCGCCGGCGCACCGCAGTTGCTGCAGCGGTAAGTCACAATCCCTCCATCACGGGACATCAAGAGATTTCTACGCCTCCACCGCGAATATCGTTATCAGCACGCCCGCCGGACCTTCGACAATCGTGAACACGATCGCGACGTGACGACCATCGGGTTCTGTGCCCTCGATTCGATAGTTCCACTCCTGGTAACGAACGGCGAACTCGGGTTCATTGAAAATGTTCCCATGCCGCAAGATGTACAGCGCCTCGACCATGCTCAAATTTTCACTCTCGAGTTTGTCTCGAAAATGTTTGGTCGGAATCAGAGCGCCATCCTCAAGACAGCGCCGTATGCACTTCAGTGCGTCGTCACGGCTGTAGCGCATGGGCGCTGTACCTTGCACCTATTGATAATAGAGCACAGTGTGACTATTTGTCAACGCCCGCCCCGCCGTAATCACCGCTCGGCCTTGATGAGGTCCCGAGATCAGCCCAGAAACCATCACAAACGGACAGTCTCGGAGACGGCCTGCCGTGGCGCGCGGAATTGCCGAGCTAAGAGCCTTGGCGCTTACGCCCGGTCAGACGGACCGCCGCGGACCACACGTGGGCTCGCCGGGCGTGCAGATACCCTTGCGTGGTGCGGAGGTCTTTGTGGCGGGCCAATTCCTGCGCGACGACGGGATCGCCGGTGTTCTCCAGAGTGCGCGATACAAACTCGTGGCGGATTGTGTGCCACGTGAGACCCTTGCTGCGGCCGTAATCTAGGCCAGCCAGCTTGAACAATTCTCGCCACATCTTCTTGAAGCTCTTTATCCGCCGACCATCCTCGGTCCCGAACACGTATGCGTCGGGCTTACGTTGGAGCGAGAACCGCCGCTTGATCAATTCCTGTTTCAACCGCTCGGTACCTGCGTACACGTGCTCGGCCTGGCCAGTCGTCTTTCCGCCTTTCGTTACGCAAGCAGGCAGCGTGATCGGCAGTACTTCGACGGTCTCTCCCTCGATCTCGATCTTTATTGGCCGGAAATCAATGTGCTTGAGCTGCACCTTCAAGATTTCACCGTGCCGAAGGCCGAGGTCGAAGGCAGCGAACAGGCGCCGCTTCATCTCATGCCCCTTGGTGCCTTGCTTGTACTTGGCCGGATTCCAGATTTCGCCTTTCACGATCTGACAGCACAAACCGGTGGATATTTTGTACTCGCGAGCCAGCTTGGCTTGCTGCTCGCCGGCCGCGACACGCTTGCGAATGCGATCGACCTTCTCCCAATCCAAGCGTGTGCTGTGTGGCGCGTGCTGCGGCCGATTGAGGGCCTCGCACGCATCAAGGAGCCTCTGCTCGTCTGCCTCTTCGAGACGGGTCTCGAATCTTTTCTTCGTACCGGTGCGCTTCTCGATGGATGCCATGGGATTCGCCGCCATTCGCGAGACCCCGCTGGTTTTCCATTTCAGCGCACGATTAAAGAGGCTGTTGAGCAGCTCGTAGTACCGGTTCCAGGTATTGTCCGACCAGTCGCGCTCTTTCTGCGCAGCGTTTAGCCAACGCTCGATGTCGAGAGGCGCACCCGCCAAGTGCTCCAGCGTGCAAGTGCCGAAGCCCTCCACCAGGACGTCCAGCATCGGGACCAGTGAGTTCGAGCTGAGGTCATGCGCTTCGGCGTAGTGCGTTCGCCACTCCTTCACGAAGTCGCTGAAGCGCTGGCCGGAACCAAGAGAGCGCTGCTCGCCCGCCGCACTATAAGTGCGATTGTCGACGGCGGCCTTTAGACGGTTGAGCACGACCTCTGCCGCGCGCCGCGAACGTGGGTCGGCGGTCTGGCCAGACCACTCGGCGAGACTCTTCTGAACACCCTTGTAGTACGAATACCAGGGACAGTCGCAGTTGGTCGCCTTCCCCTTCGTATTTGGACAGCCGCGGTTGTGATGTTTGTGAAGACCTTTGACATTGCTCGCTGCTGCCTGCGGCATCTTGATTCCTCCCTACGCAATCCCGACAGCGCGGCGTTCTGCCCAGCGGTCGATCCAGTCGCGCCGAAGGCGAATGGTGCGATATCCGAGCTTCACATGCTTCAGTCCGCCCGCCGCGCACGCATCATAAATTGCGTCTACTCCCACACCAAGATATTCGGCGGCTTGACGAGGCGTCATCCAGGTTGATTGCGCGATTATCCCATTGTCGGTATCGATTCGCATTGGTGCCTCCCTACTCATCCAGCTTTCTGGTAGTCGTGATCTGAATCTGCCGGACGCCGCCTTTGGGGACGGCGTCCGGCACTGTTGTCCGCTGCTCTACGAAGCGGCCTGCTCGGCCGTCTCCTGCTCTTGCGCGGCGTAGGCCTGCAGGACCAGCTCGCGAACCCGGTCCTGTACGCTCGGATCTCCGATCGCGCGAAGCAGCGCGAAACTGCGGCGTTCACCATGCACGGTGAAGGCTCGAGCCGGGAACGTGACGTTTCGCCCGTTGCCGTCTCGGCGCACCCACACAGCAAACCCGATCAACTTCAGGCCGTCGAGCTCGCCCCCGCTGAAGTGCAGTTCGGCGTCAGCGAGCTTGCCCTGTGGAACGTTGCGGTCGTTACGGAGGATCTTCACTGTTGCCTTCATGGTCGTTCTCCTTGATTCGCCCGCCGCTGGCGGGCATGTTTCAGTTCGAATCGGGACGGTCGGTGCCAGCTGTCCGAAGTCGTTGCCAGAGCCAGTGCTGCAAGCTGTTTAGTCCGACGAGCACGGGATCTGCTGTCGCGAAGACGTGATGGCCTTCGCGGTAACGCGCTCGCTGCCAATCGAGTTCAGTGGAGTCGACCAGCACCAGCCTGGCGGGTGTGCTGGCACGCATGCCGTGAAGTGCGCTCGGCTCCGCCGCCAAGCCAGAGACGTCGGAAAGCGTGGCCAAGTAGAGCGTCACGGTCGAAGGTGCGTCGAGCACGGCGGGCGCAGTGGTCACGAACGCGTGAAAGAGGCGCATCTGCCGGCCGATCGTCACCCCGATGCTCGGTGTGAACGCCGTCGTGTGCATTGCTGTTCTCCTTTCCCGTGATCGGGTTTCTCCGTGGTACCTGGTCTGCCGGGCCATCACGTAAATGCCGAGAACCGGCGAGACCGATGGATCCGTCAAGGCCGAAAGCCCCGCGGAGCGGGGTCGGAGCGAAGCGGAGAGCCTTGACGGACCCGAGGCGAGCCCGAGAATTGATGACGTGATGGTCCGGCGGTCGTTATTCGAATCAGGGACGTTGTTCTCACGGGTTACGCGAGGCCCACCCTGCGTGGACCTCGCGCTCGCCGTCAGTCCTTGCCGTAGCCCCCGAACGAAAGTGTTCCTGCCTCTCGGAAGCTGAAATAGCGGTGCTCGTCGCCGACGATGAGGTGATCGAGCAGACCGATATCCAGAACATCCGCCGCGGCGCAGAGCCGCGTCGTGAGTCGAGCGTCGTCCGGGCTTGGCGTCGGATCGCCGCTCGGGTGGTTGTGAACCACGATTAGACCTGTCGTTCCCGGCGTGTTGCACGCGGGGACGAAGACATCCGGCATGGAGATGCATGTGCTCGTGCGCGTGCCGCGCGAGAGCACATGCCAGGCGAGTAGGCGGAGTTTGGTCGAGAGACAGGCAATGCCGAACACCTCGACGGGTTGATCCGCGAGAAGCGGCGCAAGTGTGACCGCTGCGATACGCGGTGCTGTGAGAGCGAGGGTCGGCACTCCGACTATCTGTCCGTTGCTGTCGCGCAACGAACGGTATGTGCAGACCAGTTCCCGGACGCGATGAACGCGGCCGGACGTGACAGGAACCGACGTCGTCAACATGAGAGTCTCCTTTCAATGTCGTGCAGGCCTGCGGCCTTGAAGGCGGCAGGCCTCGCGTACCGCCGCTGCGGTGTGCGCTACCGCGGCGCTGATGCGTTCGGGCTACTAGCGATGCTGTCGTGGCAGTTCGAAGGGCGCCGTCGCACATGAGAAACACCTCCGGTTGAGAGCGGCTCGGCTCTGGGAGCGGAGGCGATCGCATGCGCGACGGCTCGTCGCGTGCGGGACACGAGTCGACTGGGTCGGACCCGTGCGATACGGGAGGAACTTCGTGCGAGGTGGCCTCGCACGGCGGGGACCAGGATCAGTTGACCGTGGTCAGAAGACGGCTGGCGGCGCGGTCGAGTGCGAACCGACTATCCTGCCAGGACGTGCGCTGACTTAAGCGAGTCAAGCCCTGCACGTAACCCCAGACGGAGCGAGGATTCGTCTCGTACTGTTCCGCGAGCTCGTATGCTGCCGCGGCGCTCTTTTGCGACAGGTCGAGTCGCTGAGTAGCCGCGTCCAGCACCGCCTCGCGCGTCGGACCAAGCTCTTGGGACGTTGCCCGCAGGAGCATGGCGCGATCGCCGGCGGAGTCGGCGTCGAGGGAGGTCCGTACGGCATCCAGCGATGTCGACCATTCCTCTTGAATCGACGGCCCCACGTGTCGGCGCCGGAAGCCGACGACGTGTTGAAAACCCCAGATGATGTGATTGCCGCACACAGCGCGGAACAGAAACACATCCAGGGTAAGGGCGGCGGCCCCAACGTCGCTGTTCCGGAGGATGAACCCGCGGAACAATCCAGCGTGCGACGTATCGGTGGGATCATCGAGATCTCGGTTGCCATCCACGAGGAACAGGAACATGTCTCGGTCTCCCAAGTAGGCGCCGGACGGAACCCGTTCGGCACCGAATTCGCCGTCCTTGTATCCGAGCGGTAGATGCCACGCAGGATGATCGCTCATGAGGTCGACCACGCGGCTGGCCAGCTCGTCGTGATGGACTCGCGCATAACGCGGTGACGTGATCGCGTGCACGGTCCACGGTGCGGCTCGTTCCGTGAAGAGCTGGTGCGCTTCCCGGCGTTGCCGCTGGAGCCCGAAATTGATCGCGCTTGACGCGATCGGCGCGGGCAGCGTGCGGAGGTACTTCGGCGGCGCGCCAGCAATCGTGGCGAGCTGCTCGAAACTCCAGTTCGTCAATGCGGCGGTTCGACCCGACGCCTCGAGTAACACGAGTGCGTCATTGCCCTCCGCCTCGGTCCTGAACTCACCTGTCTCGATGGTACGCCTTTCGGTGCGGACGCGCCGAGCGCAAGCCGCGTCGTAGAGCGCCGAGACGCTGGCGTATCGCTCATCCGGTGGGCGTGTAGCCCATTCCTGATGCGCCGTGTACGCCGTAACCGCAGACACACCGATACTCTGCATGGGAGGCTCCTTTCCGTGCCCTGAGGGCGATCGAGTGAGGAGAAATCTCCACGTCGCTGGACGAGCGTGGAGGGGTGACCAGGACGGTCACAGGGAAAGCGTTAAGTCAGGAGCGGCTGCGCTTAGCGCGAACCGCGATCCTCCGTGCGTTCGTTTCGGATCTATTTCGCTGTTGCCTCCTACTCGCTGGGCGCCAGGAACTCACGCCTCAACGGAACCGGGCCGAAGCTCTTGGTAACCAGAACCGTGAATTGGGTCAGCTTTGGTGCCTTGAGATCACATTTCCAGGAAATCTCGCGCACGCGAAGCGTCACGCCAACATCCGGGACCGCAGCTTGGACTTCCTGAAGCAGAGTCCACTGCGAACGAGTCGCCTGGCCGGCGTTCTTCCCGGATATCGCAAGATCAAACCCGTTGATCACCACACCGTGATACTGCGGGAACCGACGAAGGAACGTCTGCAGCCGGTCTGCGCCATCGCGCACGTATCGGGGCCGATCAGCAAGCGCGCGAAAGGCGTCGTCAGCCATCGCCTCGACGGCTTCGTCCATCGGAAGCATCCCCACTACTTGCCGCGCTTGCTGATCGCTGGCGCCATGTTCCGCGATCCAGGCAGCGATGACTTGCTTCTTTTCTTCGTGAGTTTTCAGCCCTTCGGCCCGCTTCTGCTGTTTGAGCTCCTTCGCCGCATTGAGGTCTGCGCGGAATCGCCGAAAGGCTTCGGCCGGGACGTCATGAGCTAAGCCATGGTCCGTCGCGATGTCAAAGTTACACGCGGCCACGCTCTGTCGCCAGACTGCAGCGCCTCGGAGATGGCGATGGATGCGCCAGCGCTCGCTGTGCCGGATCCTGGAGAAATGCCGCCGCAACCTGCGACCGCCATTCGCTGCCGTCACGGCGTCGGCTCGTTCGCGCAGTCTTGCGCTCCGCATGATACGAGCGCTCGAGCTCGTGATTCCTGGCGGCCTCCCTGAATAAATCCTCGATTGTGGGCGGACTGTCGTACGTCGGCGGTGCGTCGATTCGTAGCACAGTATCTTGGCTGTCGCGCTCGAAGCGCGGCCGTAGTTTCAGGCGTGCCGCGCCTTTGCCGCTCACGCCGACTAGGTGCAGCCGGTTGACTGGAACTTGCACCTGAATCTGTTGAACCGCGCGCCCGTTGCCGCCAGACAGAAGCGACGCCTTGCGTCCCGTCTCCGACAGCAAGTACATAGCCGACACACCCAGTGTGCGCGCCGCTACCGATTCAGCCGACGACGTGGCCGGTGCTGTCACGAGTTCAGGACGATGCGGAACGGAACGAATGGCAGTCTCCATCGGTCAGTCCTTCCTCAGCGGCTCATTCGCAATAAACAGCTCAAATCGTGTTGGGCCGCGCCCACTCGATGCCCTTGGGGCGTCGAGTGGAGCGCAGTCGTGGCTCCCAAGCGGCGGCTAAGGAGTCGCCGCCTGGGAGTTCACCGAGGACCCTTCAGACTTCAGTTTCGACGCGGCTGTACGCGTCGAGAATGCACTGCCGAATGGTCTCTTGCGCACTGCTCTCCCCGTTCATGGGACGCAACAGTGCAAAGCTCCGGCGTTCCCCGTTCACGGAGTACTGCCGGGCCGGAAACGTCACATTTCTCCCTCCGGTGCGACGTTCCCAAACGGCGAAGCCGATCAACTTCAGCCCGCTCAGCGGACCTGCTTCGGCTTCGAAGATCACTTCCGCATCGGCAAGCTTCCCTGCGGGATTGCCTTTGTCGTTCGGAATGATCCGTACGGACACCACTACGCCTTTGCCTTGTGACATTGGAGTCCTCCATTAACGCCGAGGATCTGGGACCGACGGCGTTGGCTAAGTTCCAGCGGATCCTGTGGATGCCGTGGAACGGGGGTGGGACGCATGGCCGTGTGGGCGCATGCGTGGCGACGAAGAGCCTGAAAAACCCACTCCTTTATGGAGTCCCTATTCACTCTTATGAACGCGGATTCGCGGCGAAATCTTTCACGGTAGCCGGGCGGAGGTTGGTGTCACCTAAGGGACCTGGCCGGACTGCACCTATCGCGTCAGGAGGGTTCGATTCCCACGCGGCTCACCACTTCCTGCTTCAATCCAATCAACAGATTCGGCAGCGACGGAACGCGTCGTCCCTCGAGAATCGAACCGCGCTCCGGTTCGGTCGAGACGCGTATAATGGACACGAGCGCGCGGGGCGCATCCAGTCCGCGGAAAGGGCCGTGCCCACCCGTTACAACCGAATTGAAGGATACGAACCTTCTTTCAGCCTGATCCGTGCGGACTCCAGGCGTCGCGATGAAAGGAGATTCGTATGTCCGACGCGCTTCCGCTCCCACCCCGTCCCAATCTCGAGCAGTACAGGAAGCTCGCGAAAGACTTTCAGGACGCTTGCACGTCTGGGGACGGCGCAATCCGCGATTGGGCCGTACGCTGGGCGGAAACACTTGCCCGCCTGCAAGGGCACGCGATCACCCCCGACGTTCGACAAGAGATCCACTGCGACACGGAACGAGTCGAACGGCAATGGCACAAGATCCGGAAGTCGAAGGAACGTCTGGCCCGCTGCACGGTGGCGCGACGCGCAGTTCTTCGTGGCGCGCTGCCACGGTTTCGCGAGCTGGCCCAAGTTTGTCAGACACGTTGAAACACTCGCGCTCGCCAACTCGCCCGTCTCGAACTTCGAAGCGGCGGTGGACGCGATCGTCAGCGGCAACATCAGAACGCTTGCCAAGCTGCTCCACGATCATCCCGAGCTCGTGCGGGCACGTTCGACGCGGGAACATCGTTCGACGCTGCTTCACTACGTGTCGGCGAACGGCGTCGAAGACTTCCGTCAGAAGACCCCGAAGAACATCCTCGATATCACGAAGCTACTGTTGAACGCCGGTGCCGATGTCAACGCGGGGTCGGACGCATATGGCGGACGATCGACAACGCTCGGATTGACCGCCACGAGTTGGCATCCCGAACATGCAGGTGTTCAGCTGCCGCTGATGGAACTGCTGATCAATCATGGCGCCGTTATCGACGGTCCGGATGGAGGCAGCGCCGTCAATGGCTGTCTCCATAACGGCCGCGGGGAGGCAGCCGAGTTTTTTGCGAGTCGGGGGGCCCACTTGGATCTGGAAGGCGCCGCCGGAGTCGGGCGCCTGGACGTCGTTAAGAGCTTCTTCAATGACGACGGCAGTTTCAAGCCGACAGCAACGGAGCAACAAGCGAAGGACGGATTCGCGTGGGCCTGTGAATTCGGCCGAACCAGCGTTGTCGAGTTCCTGTTGGAGAGAGGTGTCAAGATAGACGCGAAGCTTAAGCACGACGGTCAGACGGGCCTGCACTGGGCCGCGTGCGGCGGTCACGCAGAAACGGTCGATGCATTGTTGCGACGCGGCGCCCGCGTCGACGCGAAGGACGAGAGCTACGGCGGAACCCCGTTAGGGTGGACGCTCTACGCGTGGGGGAACGCGGCGGAGCATGAGGTCAAGCGCGGACACTATTACGAAGTGGTTGCGCGGCTGATCCAGGGAGGCGCAAAACTCGACCTGCAGTGGTATTCGGACGATGACGACCGGCGGCGGGGCCTCGCGAAAGCACGTTCCGATCCGCGCATGCTGGCCGCGCTTCGCGGCGAAGAACACCCGTAAGTACTCGATGTCGGCTGCAGTCCGCGCGCCCTCGGGACCGGCGGACGGCAGAACTCTGCGCTCAGGCGGCATGCTGAAGCGCCTCCAGCCTGCCTGAGCCATTCGCCAATCTGGTTCCAACTGGTGAAAATCCGGGTCGCCGACGCTGGCGCGCATAACTCGCCACAAGGCTACTCGTTTCTGATCCGAATCGCCCCTTGATTTGAGCCCCCAGCAGGCGCGCGGGACTCCACGATCGTTACCGGCAGCGCGAGCGGTCGAGCGCACACTCTTCTAAACTAATTGCATTTCGATACGGTTGGAGTTGTGCGTTAGGATTGCGCGATCGGAGTGGCCGTTAGCTGCGGGCGGATGACAGGGGACTACTCCAATACTACTTAGCTGGCGATCGTCGTCATGTGTAAGGAAGTCAACGGTGCGTTGAGAGTGATCCTGAGCCGTGAGTCCAAGCATTTCATCGTCACGGCGCTCCTCCGGTTCATCTTTTCTGCGTGAAGCATTGACCCCGCGCAAGCTTGCAGGACTTGTTGTGGCGCTACTGGCGCTGACGAGCTTTGTGTCAAGCCGCCAGCCAACAACCGGTTGCAACGGTTAGGCAGACTCGGGAGAACCTCATGCCACGAGCGGCGCAATTCTCTCCGGGAGTGATCGACTACGACGGTCGGATGTCGGCGGGTTATCACTCTGGTCGGGCACTTTCCGCTGAGGCAGCCAGTACGTGGTGTGCGATCGCGGCGCCGTTTGTGCGCACCGCGCAATGCGCCAAAATTCTTGACCTCGGTTCTGGTACAGGCCGCTTCGCAACGCTGTTCGCCCAGTCGTTTGAGACCCAGGTTATCGGAATTGAGCCTTCCAAAGGCATGCTCGCAGCCGCAATGCATGAGGAAAGACCTCGGAGCCTTGCCTATGTGGCCGGGGCCGCCGAAAATATCCCGCTGAAAGACAGCAGTTGTGGACTCGCCTGGTTGTCGCATGTCTGGCACCATGTTCGCGACCATCACGCCTGCGTTCGAGAGCTTCGCCGGGTCCTCGGTCACGGGAGCACGGTCCTCGTGAGAGGGACCTTCGGAGACAAGCTCGACGGGTACCCAACCTTGTTTCACTATTGGCCGGCGACCCGGGGAATCTGCAAGCAACTCCCGACGATTCAGGAGACCGTCCTTGTCTTTGAAGCGAGCGGCTTTGCCTTGACTGAACACCGGCGAATTGAACAAAAGACCTGCGGCAGTCTTCGCGAGTTTGCCGAGCGGACGCGACTGCGGGCTGATTCTGCTCTTGCGCTAATCTCGGATTCGGAGTTTAGGAAGGGGCAGTTCGCGCTTGGGCAGGCAGCTGCTGAGAGCGTATCCCCTTACCTGTTATGGAAGTGATCGAGCTTCTGGTTTTTCAGAGCGCTGCCTAACCCGCGCTTGCAGCCCGCGGCGGCTGGCGCGATGATGAAGCGCCGCGGCTGAAGCGCAGGCATTCAGCACCGCCACGGACCTACTCTATGAACTCGGAACATACGGCGCCACAGTACGAGCAGTCGGCCCTTATCACGATTGACGTACAGCGAGACTTTCTTGATGGGCAACCCTTTGAGATCACTGGAACATCGGCCGTAGTGCCGACGATTGGCCGACTTGCCCAGTTCTTCAGATCCGGAAGGCACGGGCCGATTGTTCATGTGGTCCGGCTCTATCGCTCAGACGGTTCAAATGTAGACCCGTCTCGCCGGCATCTTGTTGAGCAAGGTGCCGAGCTGGTGCGTCCAGGATCTGCGGGATCTCGACTCGCCGAGCCCTTGCTGCCGGCCGCTGACACGGCACTCGATAGTGATGTACTCCTCGCAGGAGGCTTTCAGGTTGTGGGACCCAAAGAGTGGATCATGCATAAACCGCGATGGGGAGCGTTTTTTGGCACCAAACTCGAGGAGCATCTGCGCAGTTTGAGTACTTCCACGATAGTATTCGCTGGCTGCAATTTCCCGAATTGTCCAAGGACTTCAATCTATGAGGCGAGCAAGCGGGATTTCCGCGTCGTGACAGTTGAGGATGCGATCTCTGGGCTCGTACCGGACGGGGTCGGAAGGAACTGGAAGCCATCGGGGTGCGTGTCGTGAGAACTGAGAACTTCCTCAGTGAGGCGATCTAACCGTGCACCGCCTCGGCGCCGTCGGAATCTTTGGTTGATTCGACACGATCATGAACCGCGCCGCAGGCGAGTGCCGGTCCGTTGGCCCCGCGATAACGCCGATGTGTTTAGGATTGCACGTACCGAGACAGGTTGGCATCACCGCTCAACTCCTGTCGGACCGCCTCGAGCCTGCGGAGCAAGATGGCGATTCGGTTCCAACTGACGAACGTTTGGGTCGCGACAAGTGTCCGCGGCAGATTTGCCCAGCACGAGATTGAAGCCCAAGTTCAGAGTCGCCGACCTGTGGTGTCTACCCACTGATGTCTTCCTCTTGACCTCCGAGAGAAAGGTCTCCATACTTCCTCTCGGAGCTTGAGAGGACCACAGTGCCGAAGACCGACCTCCTCCAGGGCACGCTCGACCTACTGATTCTGAAGATCCTGACCCTCGGTCCCAATCACGGCTGGGGTATCGCCAACCGGATTCGGCAGATTTCGCGTGAGGGGCTGAATGCCAGCCAAGGCTCCTTGTACCCAGCGCTTCATCGGCTCGAGCTCAGCGGCGATGTCGACTCCGAGATGACGTCGTCCGAGAACAACCGGCGCGCCCGCATCTACAAACTGACGCCTGCGGGTCGCCGCCGTTTGGACGCCGAGACCGCCAGCTGGGAGCAATTCGCGCTGTCCATGAAGAGGATTCTGCAGGCAGGCTGACTGACCGTTCGTCAGCATGGAGTTCCCAGCATGTTCGAACGACTCGTCGCCTACGTTCGCGGGATCGCTCGACGGCGCAGAATCAGCGCCGAAGTCGAAGACGAGCTGCGGTTTCACGTCGAGCAGGAGATCGAGGCGCACCTGGCGCCGTGGGGTCTCTCCCGTCGAGGCCAGACGGATGGCGCTGCGCGATCTCGGTGGCCTGACACAGGTGACGCAGGCCGTGCGTGAGGTCCGCACGATCTGGCTCGACCTGCTCTGGCGTGACGCTCGCCATGCCGTCCGTTCGCTGCGACGGACACCGGCGTTCACGAGCGTGGCGCTGGTGGTTCTGACGCTGAGCATCGGTGCGACGACCGCGATCTTCTCCGTGGTGGACGCGGTCATTCTCCGGGGGCTGCCGTTCCCTGAGAGCGACCGGCTTGTCGCCGTCGGCGAGCTCAACGTGAAAGACAGCGCACCGTCGCCGTTGAACCTCACCACGCCTCAGACCTTTCTCGATTGGAGGGATCAGCAAGACGTCTTTACGGGTCTGGCGGCCGTCGCCTACGCCGAGATCAGCCTGAGGCGGCGAGGGGGACGCGCTTCCGGAGAACCTTCGAGCCCAACGCATCACCGCGGACTTCTTTTCGGTGCTGCGAACCCAACCGGTTCTTGGGCGTCCGTTCTCCCGCGAGGAC
The DNA here is from genome assembly GCA_963782595.1 of Vicinamibacterales bacterium. Lineage (GTDB taxonomy): Bacteria > Acidobacteriota > Vicinamibacteria > Vicinamibacterales > JAMQPK01 > JAMQPK01. The sequence continues at coordinate 1,722,530 of CAWAKJ010000002.1, forward strand.
GAAGTTGAAGGCCGCGGGAAGGTCGCCGTGATCAGCTACGCCCTGTGGCAACGACGGTTTGGTGGAAGTCCCGACGTCATCGGCGCCTCCTTGCCGGGCCAGCAGGCGTCATTCGAAGTCGTCGGCGTGATGCCGCCGGGCTTTTCGTACCCGGTGGATACGTATGTCCTTGGCGTCAGAGAACCGACCGATGTGTGGGTACCGTACGTTTTCAGCAGCGACGACCGCGTCCGCGGCAATAGCTTCGGCTACAACCTTCACGTCGTCGGTCGGCTCCGCGATGGCGTGTCGATCGAACGCGCCCAGGCTCGGATGAATCAGATCATGGCGAGCCTTGCGGCCGAGACGCCGCGCTGGTTTACCGACCGCGTGGCCAAGGTTGAACCGCTGCAGGAGTTCGTGACTCGTGGCGTGCGCACCTGGATGATCATGCTGCTGGCGGCAGTGTCGTTCGTCCTTCTCATCGCCTGCGTCAATCTTGCCAATCTCATGCTGGTGCGCGCGACTGCTCGCACCCGCGAGCTCGGAATTCGGGCAGCGCTCGGCGGGTCGCGCTGGGACTTGTCGCGTGTCCTGCTGCTCGAGAGCCTCATCCTCTCTCTGACGGGAGCGGCGCTTGGTGCCGCCGTGGCCTGGTGGGGAGTCGATCTCCTTCGATCGATCATTCCGGCCGAGGTGCCCCGCGCGGCCACCATTGCCGTCGATCTGCGGGTCCTTGCGACCACGGGGATCCTGGCTGTCCTGACGGGCGTCGCGTTCGGCATGGCGCCGGTCGTGAAGTTCTCGCGTCCAACCGTCGTCAGGTGTGCTCAATCAGGCCGAGCGCACGAGCACCGCAAGTCTTCGCACCAAGGTTCTTCGCTCAACCCTCGTGGTCGCAGAGGTCGCGCTCGCCGTCGTTCTCCTCGTCGGATCGGGACTGTTCCTCGCAAGCTTCGCTCGAGTGATCAACGTCGATCTCGGTCTTGATCCCGACGATGTGTTGACGGTCCAGGTGCGCGTTCTCGAGATGCCAGCTGACATCCAGCAAGCTGCGCAGCGTAATCGTCAGCTGCTGATGAATGTTCTCGACCGTGTCCGTGCACTGCCCGGTGTCGAGGTTGCTTCACTTGCCGGCGGCGGATTGCCACTTCGCGGCGATCTCCGGACATTCGACTTCGGGATTCCAGGCCGGGAACTGCCACGGAACACAGATATCGCCCTGAATCAGATTTCCCCGGACTACTTCCGGGCTCTCAAAGTCCCGCTGTTGAGAGGTCGGTTGTTTGCGGACGCCGATAGCCAGAACAGCGAGCCAGTCGTCATTCTCAACCAGGCAGCGGCCGCACGGTATTTCCCGGGAGAGGACGCTGTCGGAAGAGTCGTCCGGCTGGTTGGCAATCGTACAGTCGTCGGCGTGGTCGGAGACATCCGCCATGACGGCCCCGAAAGCGGCTGGCGAACGCAGGCATTCGTCCCACTTGCGCAGAGTCGAGTCTTTGGCGCGACGCTGGTTGTTCGGACAGCCTCCGGCGCCGCAGGGAATCCTTCCCGCGGTGAGGCAGGCCATCTGGTCTGAGTTCCCCGATGCCTTGCCGACACGTATCGACGAACAGTCCCTCAGCTACTACTTCGATGCGCTGGTGGCACAGCGGCGGTTCAACATGATGCTGCTCGCACTCTTCGGGGTTCTCGGTCTGAGCATTGCGAGTGTGGGGATTTACGGCGTGATGGCTTATGTCGTGAGCCAGCGAACACAGGAGATCGGGATTCGAATGGCCTTGGGCGCTCTGCCCTCGACGATCCTCAGGTCTGTTCTCGGAAGCGCGTTGCTTACCATGATGGTGGGCATCGCCATCGGCTTGATTGGCGCGTGGGGTCTTTCGGGGCTGGTGCGCGGATTCCTTTTCGAAGTGCAGCCCCACGATCCAAGGGTCTACGCAGGCGCCTTGCTGGTGCTCGCGACGACCGGGCTTGCCGCAGCGTTCGGCCCAGCCCGTCGCGCGTCGTCCGTTGACCCTCTCATTGCGCTTCGGATGGAGTGAGACCGGCAAGAGGCATATCGAGGGCGACGTGCTATCGTCGTCTGCGCAAAATGAGTCGACGTTCCTCGCTGGAAGGAGACCACCTTCAGTGCTGCACTTTGGGCGCGGTGTAATCAGCAGTCAGCGGCGGATCCGATTGCAAATCGCGGGCGCATTTCAAAACACTCCAAGGTGGGAGAATGCAGCGGACTTCACGGTTGGGGATTGATATGTTCTCCGAGACATTCGGCCGGAAGATGCTTATCTCGGGATTGATCGCCACCGGCCTCCTGGCTGTCCCCCCGGCGGCGCACGCTCAACTCATGGGAATCCGGGGCACGGTTATCGATGAGAAGGGGCAGCCGGTGGCCGGAGCCGCCATCGCTGTCGAAGTAATTAGCCTTGCTCCATCACGCGACGACATGTCCGTACGAACGGTCGAACGTGGCCAGACATGGCCGGCGCGGTCCAACGAAGATGGCGACTACCTCATTCGCGTGCCCTATTCGGGCGTTTTTCTCGTGACCGCGTCGAAAGAAAACATCGGCAGTGTCGCAACTCAGGTTGCATTGAAGGTCGGCAGCCTTACGACCGCGAACCTGAGGCTGTCGAAGGCTAGCCGTGCCGGCACGACCGAAAAGGAGTGCGGCAAGAGCACGGCTATCGGCGCTTTCGAACGCAATGGCCTCGGAGCCGCGGGAGTTCCAGCGCTGGCTCGCCTGCTGGGTTGGCTAGAGGCTGTGCAGCTGCACACGCCGGGGTGCAGCGATCCGCCGGCGATTGAAGTGGGCCGGTGGTCGCAGCGGGAACTCGAGGTACTGCTCCGTGACGTCAGAGAGCTCGTAAAGTTTCTGCAGCGGGTCCAGGAAGAACGTGCGGAGTGGGGCGGACGTACGGGGGCAGACCGCGACCGGCTGATCTTTTTCATTCACAACCGGCGGTTCACACTCGACGAGCTCGAGAGAATTTTTTACGGTAAGCAGACGCTGAGAGCCAACGAACTGCTGAGGCGTAGCGCACTGCTGCACGCCGATGTCGCCGAGTTCGTTGCCGGTGGTCGCAGTGCAGCTCCCCTCGTCGACGATGGCGGGCGCAAAGGTTGGCGACCTGGAACTCTGCACTGGGAGATTGGGCGGCAGTTGCTCGATAGCGTCACGCCAGCTCCCGGCGGCGATGCGGGTGCGCTACTCTGGTATCGCGCGGTTTCCGCACATCTTTTTCGTGAGGGTCGGCTGGACGAAGTCTCCGCACATCTAGACAAAGCTCGGCGAGTCTTTCCTAACGATCCGATTTTTCTGCTCGACAGCGCCTATCTTCATGAAGAGTTGTCGTCGCCAGCCATTCAAGCTGCCATCCAGGCGGTGCGCGCCGATGGCGTGAACGTGACGGTCGGTTCGCGCGGCGGAGCTCGACCGCGCGGAGCGCTTTCTTCGGCAGACGGTGGCGCTTGCGCCTGATGATGCCGATGCCCGCCTGCGGCATGGTCATACGCTTGGTGAACTCAGCCGGCACTGAAGAGGCCGCCGCCGAATTGCGCAGGGTGATTGACGCTCAGCCCGGGGGGCGCAGCTCTACTTGGCAGAGCTGTTTCTGGGTCGCGCAGAGCAAGCGGTGGGAAGACTTGATGAAGCAAAACGGCGTTTTGAAAATGCCGTCGTTCTGTACCCAAATGTACAGCGCGCACCGGCTCGCGCTCGCCTACCTTGCGCGGCAATCCGGCGATCGTCCCGGCGCGCGCTACGCGCGGTTCGAAGTCTCGCGGCATTTTCGAGATTCGACGAAAGATCCGATCCATGGTGGTCTTATTACGAGCCGCATAAGGAGGACGCTGAGACGCTCATCGCACAGATGCGGAAATTGGCAAGCGCGGACGCCCGATGACCCGGCATCTAATTCTCTCCTTAGTCGTGATGGCCACCGGGGAGCATCGGTTCGGCTCAGACGCCGTTGTTCTCGAGCAAGATTGAATCGATCCGCGTCGATGTCCTCGTGATCGAAAACGGAAAGCCCGTGCTCGGACTTCGGCCGGGCGATTTCGAAGTTCAAAAGACAACGGCGTCCTGCAGAAAGTTGACCTGGCTAGTTACGAAGAGATTCCGCTGAACGTGATTCTGGCGCTCGACATGAGCGCGAGCTTAGACGCCGAACGGCTCCAACATCTCCGTGGGGCGGGCAAGACGCTGCTGGACGGATTGAAAGAAACCGATCAGGCGGCGCTCGTCACCTTCAGCCACTTCGTGTCCCAGGGTGCACCGCTGACATCGGACTTCAGTCGCGTTCGGGCCGCACTCGACGAAACCGCCGCATCCGGGCAGACATCGCTCGTGGATGCTAGTTTTACGGGAATGATGATTGGCGAGTCCGACGTTGGCCGCTCGCTGATGATCGTGTTCAGTGACGGCGTCGATACGAGAAGCTGGCTCGAAGCCGATGCCGTGCTCGAGATCGCGAAACGCGGTGATGTCGTGGTGTACGGCGTCGGAGTCGGCACGCGACGATCGAATTTTCTCACTGACTTGGGTGCCGCGACCGGCGGCCGATTAATCGAGATCGAGTCGACTAGAGATCTTAACTCGGTATTTCGTGGAATTTTGGACGAATTCCGCCAGCGGTATCTCATCAGCTACTCGCCGGAAGGAGTCGCCAGCAGTGGCTGGCATCGTCTCGACGTGCGCGTGAAAGGCCGCAACGTCACGGTACGTGCCCGTCCAGGATATGTGTCCGGCAACTGATATTCGGTCGAGCGTTGCTGGCGATGACATAAATGCGCCACGCCCCGTTCGAGCAGCAGCGGACCTGCAGACTTTGACCGCCGCCACGTCGTAGAATCCGATCGTGCGGCTCGATCCGGCGACCACGTTGCGGGCTGAATAACCGTATCAGTCGAGCGCCAACAGACTTTTCTGAACCGCGAGAGCAATCCTCGCTGCTTCGGCGCCGAATGTCCCTTCCAACCACTTGTCGCAGCCCATCAATACGCCTGAGCCATTTGCCGATCTGGTTCCAATTGGCGAAAGTTAGGGCTCCTCACGTCAAGGGTTGGAATGGATGTATCGCGAATTGGCCTGATTGCATGAGCGCCCTGCATGCGTATGGCTCCGACAGCGAATTAAACGATATCTAGCCCCCTTCAGATCGCACTCAGGAGTGGTGCCTATCCTGCACACACTCAAAGAGTCCTATCACCGGCTCCTGCCAGTACGCGGTGCGAACGGTAGTAAGGCTATTCGCATCGGAGGGCGACGATCGGATCGATCCGGCCGGCCCGTATGGCCGGCCCCCACGCGGCAATCAGCGCCACGCCGGCCAGTATGACCGGAACAACGAAGAAGACTTGGGGATCCCAGGGCTTCACACCAAACAGTAGAGCCGGCCAGCAAGCGCGTCAACCCGAACGCCATGGCGAGCCCGCACACCACGCCTGCCAGAGCCAGCCGCAGCCCATTGAGCGCAACCATGTTCCGGATCTGGCTGGATTCCGCTCCCAGGGCCATCCGGATTCCGAGTTCTTGAGTGCGTTGCGTCACCGAGTAGGCCATCAATCCGTAGATCCCGATGGCTGCCAGGAAGAGCGCCGAACACCCGAAGATGGTCAGCACCAGGGCATTGAAGTCCCCGGCCGCGGTCGATCGCGACAACACCTCCTCCATGGTGCGAGCGGGCGCCACCGGTAGTCCTCCGCTCGCCTCGCGCAGTTCCTTTTGAATCGCGGCACTCAACGACATCGGGGCCTCGCGGGTCCGGATCACCCAGGCCCACGGGGTGGCCGCGACCGAGCTGCTCGAGGGCGCCGACAGCGAGATACACCATCGGGCGTGGGTCGAGATTGAGGGCGTTGTCGCGCACGTCGCCCACGACGCCAACGACCTGGCTGCGGCTTCGTTGCCCACGATGATCTGGCCGTCGAGCGGGTCGCCGTTCGGCCAGAATTGCCTCGCGAGCGTCTGATTGACAATCGCAACGGGCGGCCCGTTTCCGTCACTGCTCCGTAAATGTGCGGCCCCGCAGGACGGGGATTCTGAAGGTCTCGAAGTAGCCCGCGGAAACTCGGCGAATCCGGCCGCGCCCTCGGACGCGGCGATCCGCGCTGCCGCAACCTGGAACCGTAGATAGAAACGGTCCTCGAGCGGCAGGCAACAGGTCGACTCCCGCGACCTCGACGCCCGGCAGTGCGCGAATGCGCCGCATTCCGTCGTTGATGACTCGTTGCGCTTCGCCTGCATCTTCGAACCGAGGCCCCGTGAGCAACATGCGCATCGTCAGGACATTGTGTGCCTCGAAGCCGGGATTCACCTGCCGGATCGCGATGAAGGTGCGAATCAGCAGCGACGCCCCGATCATCAGCACGACGGCCAGCGCCACCTCGGTGATCACCAGCAGCGCCCGCGTCCGATTGTGTCGAGCACTCGTACCACTGCGGTTCCCACTCTCCTTGAGCGCGGCGCTTGAGTCTGCGCGAGACGATTGCAGAGCGGGGAAGAGTCCACACACGATGGCAGTCAGCATCGACAACGCGAGCGTGAATCCCAAGCACCCGCCCGTCGAGTTCCACGTTAGACCCGCCAGCCCCGATGCGTGGTATGCCGGGGCTGAGGCTCAGAACGGCGAGCATGCCGGCGTAGCCGACCGCCAGACCCAGGCCGCCGCCAACGAGCGACAGCACCATGCTCTCGGTCAACAGTTGCCGGACAATCCGCCCGCGTCCGGCTCCCAGTGCGGCACGAATCGCGATTTCCCGTTTCCGGGCCGTGGCACGCGCCAGCATCAGGCTGGCCACATTCGCGCAAGCGATCAGCAGCACGAAGCCGACGGCGCCGAAGAGGACGAGCAGGGAATTCTGCACGCCTCCAACGATGGCATCCTGCAAACGTTGCACGCCAAATCCCGCTCCCGGGCTGGGGTCCGGCCAGGTGCGGGCGTAGTCCTGATACGTGGCTTGTAGCCGCGCATTCGCGGCTGCCAGTGTGACTCCAGGCTTCAGGCGCCCGGCGACGTTGAAGTAGCGGCCACGTTCCGTGCTGTTCGGGTCGAGTTGGAATGGAACGTAGACATCGGGCGGCTCGTCGATTTCGATGTCGCCTGACAGCAAGGCTTGTTCTGAAATCTGAGCGCGTTCGACTATCGGGGCCCAGGACGCCGATGATTTCATGGCTCCAGCCGTTCAAGGTGATGCGCCGGCCGATCACACCGGTATCCCCGCCGAACCGCCGCTGCCAGAACGAGTAGGCGAGCACCACGGTCTTCGGCGCGCTCGACGAGTCGTCCGCCGGCCGTGAACGTGCGACCGTGCAGTGCATTCGAGCCGCACAGCCGGAAGAACTCCGCGCTGACCTGCAGCGTCGGGATCTGCTCCGTGAAGGATTCGCCGGCGAGATTGGCAACGTTGAATGCGTACGCGGAGACGTCCTCGAACGCCTCAGTCTGCTGCCGCCACCAGTTGAACTCCACGGGCGACGCGCTGCCGGTCCGCCCCATTGGCGGAACGTGTTCTGAAACATCACGATTCGTTCGGAGTCGTGATACGAGAACGGCTTCAACAGGACCACGTTGATCACCGAGAACATCGCGGTGTTGACGGCGATACCGAGCGCCAGCGCGGCAATGGCGGCGACGGTGAAGCTCGGAGTGTGGACGAGCATCCGGGCGGTGTGCTTCAGGTCCTTCAGGAAGGCGTCCATATCTGTTTGTCCGTCAGGAAATTCGAATGAGGTGTAGACCGCGGCTCACCAACGTGGAGTTACGTCGCACCTGTAGACGGCGCATCATCAACCCTTGTATTCGCTACTTTATATCGGCCTAGCCGCGACAGGCGGCGACGTTACGCTTAAGCGAGCGAAGCGGCCGTAACGGTGTTGGCATGCGAACGTCAGCAGCCGTCGACGACTGGTTCCAATCCAAAGTGGCTCACCAGCGATTTCCGTCGACGCCACGCCCTCGGGGAAGAACAGCTGCTGGAGCCGCTGTTTGTGATTCAGCGACGCTTGGACTCAAAGGTCCGCCGGTACTCGGCGGCGTTACGCCAGGATCTGCATTATTGCCTGGCGATGTCTTCACGGGCCTCCCCGGCTCTAAAATGGCGCACATGAGCGATCTTCGCTTTGCCGTGCGGATGCTCGCCAAGAGTCCCGGGTTCACGGCGGTTGCTGTCGCACTACTCGCCGTCGGCGTCGGTGCCAATGCGCTGATCTTCAGCGCCTTTGACGCCGTCCTGTGGCGTCCGTTGCCGGTGCGCCATGCCGAGGAATTGGTGCGGATGGTCCAGCGGATCCCAAGAATCGGAACCTCCAGCACGTTTCACTACTCGTTCTACCAGGCTCTGCGCGACCATTCGACAACTCTATCCGCCGTATTCGGGGAAGCGCCGATCGATGTCGTCATGAATCAGCCGGCGCCAGCCGAGCAGGTTCGAGTCCACATGGCGACGCCTGAATTCTTTGAGGTGCTGGGCGTTCCGGCGCTGTTTGGCCGCACCCTCACGGAAGATGATGCGACGGCGACTCCAGAAACGCCTCCGGCCGTGCTTGAGCTACGGCTTCTGGCGTCGACGCTTCAACGGCGATCCAGAGGCCGTAGGGCGGACGATCGTGCTGCATGGCCATTCGTTCGTGATCGTGGGCGTGATGCCACGCGCGTTCAACGGCACCTCGGTGGACACTGCACCTGACGTGCGCGTTCCACTTCACACATTCCAATTGCTGTGGACGTGGCCAGAGGCATTCGACGTTGAAGAGGCCGAGCTCGATCTCGCGGGCCGCCTCAAATCAGGAGTCACCCGCGCGCAAGCGCAGGCCGAAACGCTGACCATCTGGCGAGCCGTGATCGGCCGGTACTCCAGGGGCGAGCTTCCCGGCAGAGGAGTCTTCGACCAGCTCCAGTCTGGAATGGAGCTCGATCCGCTGGAACGCGGCATCTCGATTCTGCGTGAACGTTATGCCGGCGCGCTGAAGTTATTGCTCACGTCCGTTGGTCTGCTTCTGCTGATGGTGTGTGCCAACGTCACTGGGCTCTTGCTGGCGCGACTTGCGGGCAGACGCGAGGAACTCGCCGTCCGATTGGCGCTGGGAGCGACGAGAGGACGGCTGGTCAGGCAGATCCTCACAGAAAGTTTCCTCCTGACGGGACTCGGCGCCGCCGGTGGTGTGCTGCTCGCCTATATCTTGTCCGGCTCGATATAGCGTGTGTTGCCGCCGCTCCGGGATATCGCCACGAGACGCCTCGCGCTTCCCGTGGACTTTGGGCCGGACTGGCGTTTCGTTCTGTTTTCTTTGGGCATCTCGGAACTGACCGCTCTGCTGTTTAGCGTCGCAATCGCACTCACCGTCTCGCGGACG
>CAWAKJ010000003.1:0-848731 GCA_963782595.1 Vicinamibacterales bacterium
TACGTTCAGCAAAGCTGTACAAATCCCCGGCGTCGCGCTTCCCGCCGGCAGTTACGTCTTCGAGGTCGTAAACCCCGAGACCGGTGGGAGCGTCGTTCGTGTAGCCAGCCGCGATCGTTCGAGGACCTATCTCACCCAGGTCACCATACCGGTTGTGCGCCCGCGGTCAGGAGATATGCAGCCGCGGATCGTGCTCGGTGAGTCTCCCGCCGGGCAGCCGCCTCAAGTGAAGTCGTGGTTTCCCGATGGCGAGACGCTCGGCCGTTCGTTCATCTACTGATCTCTGCCAACCAACACTCGCCATGCCGGACGCACATAGTTGTCCGGTATGGCGGCCTCGGTCAGTGCAGCGGGACCCGAAACAGATTTCGCTGCACGTCTGTCTTGGTGAATACAAAAACGGATGGGCCAGGCCCTGACACCGGGCTGTGGCCAATCACCTGCGCGCCTTCCACACTAAAGCCACCGCCAGCCTGGTCTATTCCGGACGCGGGTAGATCCGGCAATGACCTCCCCACAGGCACGGGAATCGCCAGCGTCTCTCCGGGCGACGTCGTAGTGGAAGCGCGTAGAGGGGACGCAACATAGACGTGGAGAAATCTGCACACACAGCAATTCCGCCATGTGGCAAAAACTGCTGCGTCAGCTCGAGCGATCTATTACTTGAAAAGAGCAGCCTTCTGACCTTCTGAACTTCTGTTAGGGGTTGGCTGCGTCGTTGCGACATACAGATCGAAGTCGTTTTTCTTGTCCGCTGCACCGGTCGGGTGGCGCGACGAGAAAGCGATGACCGAACCGCTGCCGTCAATCGAGGGTCCGATACTGGGCTCCATCCAGACACCCTCAGAATCGCCGCTGACTCGCATGGTCGCGTCGTTCGCGCGATCGTAGACGAATACGTCCCACAGCAGATTGATATCCTCTTCCGGCACCAGATCGCTGGCTTCTGATTGAAAGACAACAAAGCGCCCGTTGGAGGACACGCGCGGGTTGGCGCTCGAGCCATTTGCCCGTCCGCGCTTGACGCTCTTCGTGATGATTCGTGTGGTGTCGACGTGAAGGTCGGCGAGGACGATGTGGTTGAGGCCATTCACCGGGCCGATGAACGCGACATACCTCCCATCGGCGCTCATCGACGGCGCCCATCCGCTTCCGATGCGTCTCGTGACGTTGAGCTGTGTGTCGCGCACGAAGACGTCCGAGACGGGAATACGACGACCGGCCGAAGGCGTCCTCGCCACAAAGGCTACGTAACGGCCGTCTGCGCTGGCGCTGGGACTGACGTTCGAGACCCACGTTCGATCGAGCGCCATCACGTCGACGCTTACACGTTTTGTCTCTCCGCTTTGTCGATCGACGGAGTAGACGTCGCGGTCCGATGTAAACAGAATAACCCGACCGTCTTCGGTAATGGATGGTTGCCGGCCATTGCCTGCGATTCTCGTGACATCCTCCGTTCGGTCGCGCCACACAATCGCGCCATCGGCTTCGTAAACCACATAGCGTCCATCGGCGCTGATCCTGGGATCGAAGCATTCGATTGTGTCGGCGACGCTCGTAACTCTCGAATGTGACCTGCTGGCGAATCCTGTCCAGCACATACACGTCGCCGGTGTTGTCGGTGTCAGCGGCGGCAAGCTGCGCGTATGTGACGAATGCGATGTAACGGCCGTCTCCGCTGACAGACGCAGAGGGACTGTCGAGTCCAGACCGGTAAGCGTCTTGCTGATCGACGGTCAATATGGCGCCTATCACCAGCGCTCCCGCAAGGGATCTCATCACTTCCGCCCCAGTTCGGCAGTGACTTTCCGTCCGATGTATGTGGCGCGCACTGTCTCGAAGGCGGCATGCATTTCATCCTGCTGGTGAACGCCGGTGCGGGGCAGGGCAGCGAGCGCCGCAAGATCGACTCCGTCGAGGTGCTCGATGACGTGCTCGAACTCATGTGCAAGCAATTCGATGACGTCGTTGAGCGGGGCAATGGCGATGTGTGCCGAGAGACGGCCATTGGGCTGACGACTCACATGAGTTGCGGCACGAATGCCGGATGGCCATGGCGGCGGTTGGATGTTGACATACACCGTGAGCAACGGCTCGCCGGCAATCCGCACGCACTGTCGGCGGAATGTGGGCGAGTCGCGCAGCATCGACTCGACGAGCTGACGATAGGCGTCGGATATGACGAGATTCGGCGGAGGTGAGAGCTGTCTTGGAATGGCCTCGGCGGCGACATATTCGTGCACCGAGGTGAAAGATGTGCGGGCAAGTTCGAATCCGGGGCTCGACTGTGCGAGTGTGGGACGCGGCTGCAATATCAACGCACACAACGCCAATGTAACGGACGCAGATCGCTGCATGGTGCGTCTCCCTGGCGTTTGCGGGGGATGCTTCAAGAAATTCTCGACGCCACCCTCTTGTGCGAGCAGCGACTCCACTTCCCGCTGCAGTGCGGAGTCGCCGGCACAGGCGTGGCGCAGAAACTCAGCCCGCTCGCTTCCGCCGAGCGACAGCGCTACGTCGTAGAGCTGCGAGATCTGCTGCCATCGTTCAGTTTTCATCACCGGTCTCGGCGACTATACGCAGAATAATTCGCTGCAGCTGTGCCAAACAGAACGGGGCGAGGTTGAGGGATTTTCCGCAGGCCGGCCGCCGTAAGTAGCTGATTCTAAACAGAAAATGAATCTCACCACGGTCTGCGAGTTCCGGCGTCCCGTTCCCGCCTTGTTAACTGAGGTGGGAACGGGACATGACTAGGACCACTCGGTATTTGCTGGTGAGCGCAGTTGGAAATCGACGTCCGCAAGGCCGACTGTGAGGTGATGGCATCGATCGGCCACGAACTGAGGCACACGATTGCTGGGCGCGACGATGTTCCTGTTCTACACGCGCGAAGGGTGGATGAAAACCAGTGGCGCCTTCCAGTCGCGCATGACGGTATCGACTGACACGCCCAATGCTTCGGCCGTCTCCTCAACGCTGAGCCCGCCAAAGAAACGCATCTCGACCACTTTGCTCCTGCGCTCATCAACTTTCGCCAATGCCTCCAGCGCATCATCGAGCGCCACGAGATCGCGGCCGGGCGAAGGATTGGCAGCGGTCAATCCGCGATAGCGTCGGTCACGACCCTTCAAGTTGATCGGATCGTCTGCGCAAAGCAGAACGGGTGGCCGCAGTCGCGACAAACGTACTCCATATATCCCGCGCGGGTCGTGACATACCTGATGCGATGCCCGCTGACGACGCAGATTGCTTGATGTGTGATGTGTGTGACCTCTTCGCGCGCTTTCAGAAAGGTATGCCCGCAGTGGCACGCGAACTCGCGGTACCCGTCGCGGTCGGCGACCGTATGCACGTCGTGGCCGAAGAGCCCGCAGAGGTAGCGGACCTTCTTGTTGAAGAGCGCCGATTCGCGGTACGGATCGCGGTCCGCTTCGAACAGGAGAGGATGACCGCACTGCACGCACACGTACTCGGTATGGCCGTTGCGTTCGACGAGCTTTCGATAGGTGTGATGTCCAAAAAAGCACGTCAGCGTGTGCCTGACGTGCGTGAGCGATCCGTCCTTGCCGAGATACGTGGCGCCGCATGGGCACCGCCGTTCGTCGCACGATTCCAGGCAGAACCTGTGGTTGTCGACCTCGTGGCCCCAGACCGTGCACCAGAGTTGAGACATACGCCCTCCTGCACGGGATTGCGTGGGCGCTTGAAGAACCGGCTCACCCGGAGGGCGCCGTGTTCTGAGTCACCTTCTGGTCGCCTCCGAATTGTGTAGCTAATCGGACACAAGCTGATAGGCTCAATGTAGAAAATGAGTTCAGACAAAACGGCAACGCCCACGCAGCACCTTCACGCGGTTCGCTTCTACGAGAATCAGGAATCTCTCTGCAAGCTCGTCGCGGATTTCCTTGGGGAAGGAGTGGCGACAGGTAAGCCCGCTCTGATTATTGGAACCCCTGAGCACAATGCCGGCATCCTGAAGGAGCTTGAGAGCCGTCACTTTGACCTTGATGCGATGACAGCGGCGGGTGACCTGCTGGTTCTTGATGCCCGTCAATCACTGTCGGAGTTCATGGTCGACGGCTTACCGGATGCAGGGCGCTTCAAGGAGTTCGCAAACATCGCACTTGACCGACTCTGCCGCGGGCGCGAAGACTGCACGATTCGCGCATATGGCGAAATGGTCGATGTGTTGTGGAAGGACGGCTTGACCAGCGCTGCGACGAGATTGGAAATGCTGTGGAACCAGCTTGCCGCGACTCACGAATTCTCGCTTCTTTGCGGCTATGCGATGGGGTCCTTTTACAAGAACGCCAACACGGAAGAGATTTGCGCCCACCATTCACATGTGGTTTCCGCAACTGGCAAGTTCGCGCCCACTCTGCCAAGCACGACGATAAATTAGCTCGACGCAAAGCTCAAACGCGTTTGGTTCCCTCCCTCTCGTTACGCCGCTCGAGGTGCAGCTTGCCGTGATACAGCTTGCTGAGAGTCTCCGCGCCTGTTGTCGCTTCGCAGCTTCCGCCATATACTGATAGAAGAACTTTCAAGTCGTAGTCCCCAATAAACCCCACGCGGAAGTGGCGGAACTGGCAGACGCACCAGCTTGAGGGGCTGGCGGTAGCAATACCATAGGAGTTCAAATCTCCTCTTCCGCACCAACCTTCGCTCATCGTGTACCGAGCATGAGCTTCGGTTGGCGAGCCAACCTTCGCGCGAAGGTTGTCTCGCCGTAGCGGCGTAGCCGCGAAGGCGGGCACTTCGATACCTTCGCTCATCGCTACCGAGCATGAGCTTCGGTTGGCGAGCCAATCTTTCTAGTGCCCAGCGCTTGCTGGGCATTTTGCTTTTCAAAGGGAAATAGAGGGCATGACAGTGTTAGGATTCGCGCGTCGATGACCGCCCATGGTTCCATCCGCGCCCTTGTACATTCTTGGCACCGGCCTTCTGGCCGAGGAGTTCTACGCCCTCGCCGAGACCAGCGGCTTCGCGGTTCAGGCATTTGTGGAGAATCTGGATCCTGCGAAGGTCGGAAGCACACTCTGCGAGCGCTCAGTAATCTGGGTGGACACGCTGCCGATCGATGCATCCTGCATTTGCGCTCTCTCGACGACCACGCGCACGCGATTCATCGAACAGGTCGCCAGCCGGGCGGCATTCGCTACGCTCGTACACCCCAGCAGCGTCGTCCTTCCTTCAACGCAACTCGGCGAAGGGACGGTCGTGTCCACCGGCGTGCTGATTGGCAGCAACAGCCGGATCGGCCGGCATGTCTTTCTCAATCGCGGATCGCGGGTCGGCCATCACACGCGCATCGGCGATTTCGTGACGATCCAGCCTGGCGCCAATATCGCCGGAGCCATCGAGATCGGTGACGAGAGCTTACATCGGCATGGGCGCCATCATCCTCGAGCGACTCAAGATCGGCCGCGGTGTTACCGTGGCGGCCGGCTCGGTCGTGAAGCGCGACATTCCAGACCATGCGCTCGTGGCCGGGTCACCCGCCGTCATCAAAAAGCGCGGCGTCGACCCTCACTAGCCGCCTATGATTCCTCTGCATCGTCCATGGCTGGACTCCGAGGAGGAGACCGCAGTGCTGCGCGTCGCTCCGGAGCGGCCGATTGGCCGGCAACGGAGCCGAGTGCGCTGCGCTGGAACGTGAGCTGCAAGACCGGCTCGGCGGCGGAGTGGTGCTCGCGCTGTCCTCTGCGACACACGCACTCGAGTTGATGATGCTGCTCCTCAATCTCGAGGGCGGCGAGGTCATCGTGCCATCGTTCACGTTTCCATCTGTCGGGTGCGCGATCGTGAGGGCGGGTGGCGTCATTCGATTCTGCGAGGTTCGCGAACCGGATCTGAATGTCGATCTCGATCACGCGCGCAGCCTCGTCGGCCCTGCGACGCGAGCGCTGGTCGTGACGCATTACGCGGGCAATCCGCAGGATTTCAGCGAATTTCCCGGTGCCGGTCGTCGAGGATGCGGCGCATGCGCTCGGCAGCCAGATCGACGGGCGGGCGTGCGGAACGATGGGCGAGTTTGGCTGCCTCAGCTTTCATGCAACGAAGAACGTCGTCGCCGGAGAAGGTGGCGCGCTGATCGTCCGGGACGCAGCAGCGGCGAGGACCGGCGCGCATCTTCCGGGAGAAAGGCACCAACCGCGAGGACTTTGCGGCGGGCCGGGTCGATCACTATGCGTGGGTCGGACCGGGGAGCTCGTTTGTGATGCCCGAGCTGTCGGCAGCCATCGCTCGCGTCCAGCTGGGAAAGATGGATCGAATTCTGGAGGAACGACGCCGTGTCGCTCGCCTGTACGACAATGAGTTGTCGAGCTCGAGCGTGAGGGCCGGCTCACCATCGTGCGGCCTGTGCAGAACGGATCGTCGAGCCACCATATCTACGCGATCCTCGTCGATCCGTCGGTGCGCAATGACGTGATCGCACGACTGGCGGCCGGCGGCGTTCAGGCTGCCTCGCATTTCGTGCCGCTGCACTGCCTCGCCGTTCGGCCGATCGCTGACGGGTAGTCTTTCGTTGCCGCGCACCGAGCGCGTGGCCGCGTCGATCATTCGCCTGCCGATCTATCCGGGTTTGTCCGACGAGGACGTGCGACTTGTCGTGGCGCTGCCTGCGCGGAGCGCTGGACGGATGATGCGCCTCTCGATCGTCCTGCCGATCTATCTCAATCGCCCGCACTTGCCGGAATTGTACCGACGGCTGACCAGCACCCTCTCAGACTGTCGCCGACCGGTACGAGATCATCTTCGTGGACGACAAAGGGTCCGACGATTCTCTCGAGTGGTTGACGGGAGTGCCGCGCTCAGCGACGATCGCGTGCTCGTGGTCGAGATGCCGCAAAACGTCGGCCAGCACCGCGCCGTTCTCGCCGGAATGCAATGGAGCTCGGGAGAGCTCGTCGTCGGTGATGGATGCGGATCTCCAGGATCCTCCGGAGGCGATTCCGCGCCTGGCCGCGGCCCTGGGCACCGATGACGCGGTTGTCTTTGCCAGACGCGTGGCGCGCCACCAGTCTCGCGGCCGGCACCTGACGGGACGGCTCTTCAAACGGTTTCTGCGGACTGGTTGCCGGCAGCCGGGTTCCGACGGGCACCGGGATGTTCTTCGTGGCGTCACGACGAGTCGTCGAGGCCGCCGTCGCACTGTCTGCCGATGCGCGCTATGTTCCACTGCTGCTGGATCAGACAGGTGCCGCCATGAGCGCGATCGAAGTCGAAAAAGAACTGCGGCCCGACAATCGCTCTGCCTATACCGCGTCACGCCGCCTCGCCCTCGCGCTCGGCGCGATCCGTCAGGCCATCGCCTGGAGAATGGCCCGGCGGCGGATGCGATCCAGCGCTGCCTGTCAAGAATCCATCCTGATCACTGCCGGCAGCGACAGCCCTTCGCGCGCCAGAAGCAACGCCCCAATCAGCGCCGGCGGGCCGAGCGTCACCAGCGTGGCTCACGAGCGCATAGCCCGTCGCCGTTTCGTTCGATACCCCGAGCATGCCGGTCAAGGCCGAGCTGCACCGCCTTGTGATAGGAACCGACTCCGGCCGGCACCGGCACGCTCAGTCCGAGCGTGATCAGGAAGAGCAAGCGGCGGGATGCGAAACACCGACGCCTGGATCCCGAACGCCTGGAGCAGCAGGAAATGCACTCCGCAGATCATCAGCCAGAGGATGATTGTGTGGACGGCGACCCACGTCCTCAGACGAACGAGGAGTTTCACTCGGTGGAAGATCCTTCAACGCTCCGCTGATCCCGGATCCGAACGACTCGAGACTGCTCCAACCGCGCCGGCCAAGACCGCCGGGCAGCCGTTCTGCCAGGGAGCGTAGTCCTGGCCTGATCCGATGCCGCAACCGGTGCGCGACCACGAGCGCCGCAGACGATTCCCGCGAGAGCTCCCGCGACGATCAAGGCGCCGGCACGAATGGCCACATCAGCGACGCCTCTGAAGATTCCTGCGCTTCGGCGCGGCCAACGGTCAGTGACAGAACGAGCAGCAGGACGACAGCGAGCGCATCCAGCAGGCGTTCGAGCACGATCGTGCCCAGCAACGCGCTCGCACGAAGGCCTTCGCGACGGCTCGAGCACGACCGCGCGCGCGATTTCTCCCAGCGCGTCCGGGCAGGATCGCCGAGACCGTCCATCCCATGAAGACCGCGGCTGCAAGTGAGCGCATGCGAACCCATTTGAAGGGCGCCACCAGGTAACGCCAGCGTCCGATCCGATGAGCGAAGCCCGCCAGCGACAGAAGGACCGCGGCAGCCAGATACGAGACGCGCGCCTCACGGATCTCGCCGATCGCAGCGGTGATGCTGACACCTTGCAGGAACCACCACAGGAACGGAGCGGCAATGACCGCGCTGATGTGCCGTCGAAGGCGGGGACCTCGTCCCGGCATCACTCGCGGCGGCCGAGATGGATGGAGACAGTCGGGCCAGCAGTGACACCGTCTTTTGCCGGGAAACTCCGCGAGAAGCGGGAAGTGCAGTCGCAGCTCGTTCCGTGCGCGAAGAGACTCGACGTCCGCGTGCGCCGGGCTCCCGTTCGGCGGAGAAGACCAGCGCGTCCACGTGCCGCTTCGCGAATTCATCGACGCCGTGGTCGTGCAGCGGCGACCACCTGATGAGCCGATATCCTCGCGGAAGCCGGAGATATTGCTCCTCGGTCGCGATCGTCGCGCCAGGCTTGAACCGTTGAAGGATGAACTGGTAGGCCTGCGCTCGCGTGTCCGGCAGCGACAGGTACTTCACCAACTGAGCCGACTCGTACGCCTGCGGCCAGACGAGCAGCACCACGGCTGCCGCAAGGCATGCGTGAACGACCCGCGCGCTCAGCGCGTGTCCGCGAGAGCCAGTCACCGGCCTGCATCAGAAAGCTTCCGACGAGGAGCGCGGCGGCTGGCAGGATGGGAAGCAGATAGCGCGCATAGAACGGATGTGCCGTGCGCGCGAGCATCACCACCGAGACGACGATGAGCGTCACCGCGAGCAGCTCTTCCGCTCGGCGGCGATGAATGTAATAGAGCAGGGCCATCACCGAGCACGATGGTGAACAGCAGCCCGAATCCGCTCTCCGCCGAGTAACCCGCGATGTAATTGAATCGGGCCACTGGATCGAATTCGCGCGTGCCGGCGTAGGCGCCCATTCTTCCGAGGTGTTCGAGGAAGGGCGGCCAGTTGAGGATGGCGTAGGGATATCCCGTAAAGAAGCCCACCGGCACGGCCAGCAGTCCGACTGGCAGCCGCTGCCAGCGACTCCACGCGCTGCTCCAGTCTAGGAAGTGAGCCGCAACGAGAACGGCGACCATCGGTACGTGCGCTGTACTTGGTGGCACACGCGATGCCGCAGGCGAATCCGGCGATCGCATACGCGCGCGGCGTCCCGCGACGGAGTGCGACAACGATCGCGATAAGGGCCACGACGATGAAAAACGTGAGCGCCGCGTCGGTGACGGCGTTGTGACTCTCCCTGACGTGGTTGAACGAGAACGTGACGAAAGTCGCCGCCATCACGCCCACCCATCGTCCGCGCGAGCCGGGCCACAGTTTCGTGGCGAGGACGTAGATCAGCAGAATCGTGAGCGCACCGAAGACGGCGCTGTGCGCGCGCGCCAGCTTGTAGAACTCGAACGATCGCCTGTCGACATCGTCGAGCGTCGTCCAGATGCCTGCGGCCTTCCCGCTCGCGTACTTCAGGCCGAAGCCGGCAGCAGCACATAATGGTAGACGGTAGGGTAGTGGTAGGGGACAGGCGGCTTGATCCAGCCCGACTTCAACATGGTGACCGCCACGCCGGCGCCCTGATGTTCGTCCGGGTGCACGACGAGCGGCCCGCCGAAGCCGATGCCCCACAGCCGAATCGTCAGACCGGTGACAAACAACAGGGCGACACAAACCTCCGGCAGATGTCGTCTGACAGCCTCTGCCACGATCGCAGGCCGAAGCCGGTCGCGATATCGAAGCACGATGCGTCCGCCGACCCACATCAACAACAGGGGCAGGAAGGACGCGGCGCCGAGGGGGGGCGCCCCCGCGGATGAGCGCGACCAGCAAATTCAGGACGAGCAGCGTCGTGACAACGTCGGCCGTCCGGCTGTCGGTCGCGAACCGGGACAATCGTGTTGTCATGAATTGGCGTCAGGCGGTGATGACAGATGATGCACAGTCCACCGCGAGCGTGCGCGTGGGGCCAACTGTAACAGCCTTTCGTCCGCATTTGCCACTGCGCCGTGACCCTAGGGCGCAAGCAGCGCGAGACCGAGCGCGGTCAATCCCGACGCATCCTTCGCTCGGAGATCGGCACCGTGCGCCAACAATAACTTCAACAGATCGACAGTGCCCGGATACCCGGCCGCAATCAGCAGCGGTGTTCGTTCCAGATTGGAAGACCGTGCGTTGACGTTCGCGCCGGCCGCAATGAGCCTCCGGACCTTCTCGATGTCCGGTACGGCCCACATGAGCGCCGTGGCGCCGACAGTGTCGGTCTGGTTCGGATTCCCGCCGCGTTTCAATAACTGCTCGACGGTTGCCACGTCACCAAACAGAGTCGCCAGCATCAGGGCCGGAACGCCTGCGTTGTCGGTGACCGTCGGCTCGATTCCGCTGTCGAGTAATCGCGACAGCGCGGTCCTGTCGCCGCGCTGAATCGCCTCTGCTATGGAAGGTGACGGGTCAGCCGTCTGCTGGGCGGCAAGAGAAACAGCAAGCAACGTGGTGGCTCCAAATAGCCACAACAACTTCATCGTTTCTCCTCCGAAATCGCCGGTGTCCACCGGCGCCGCGTGTGCCGGCGATTATCAGGCCGCGGGCTGCATCGGTCAACTGCGGCAGAAATGACGAGTGGAGATCAGTCGGTGATCTGCCAGGAGAAGACCTGGCTGGACGACAGCGAGCCGCTGGAGGCTGTTGCGGTTACTTCATACGTACCTGTGTTGCTCCCGGTAAGCGTTCCAGAGATGAGCCCAGCGCTGCTGTTCATGGTGAGGCCCGGCGGCAATCCAATGGCGCCATACGAGACCGAATCGCCATCGGGATCAGTCGCCGACAACTGCAATGCGATCTCGCCGATGCCCGGTGACGTGCGCATCGCGTAGTGCGCAAGGGCCTGGGCGGGAGTCAGGACAAGAGGGTAGATCGCCACTTCGTCGAGCCGGCCGTTCGCCCACTGGGTGCCGCTTCGGGCCCGGCCGATCGAAACCGGTCTCGCGCCCATGGCCGGCAGGAGCGTATACGTGCCGCCGCCCTTCACCACGCCGTTGACGTAGAACCCGATCGTCCGGGTCGCCGTCGAGCGCGTCACGACCACGTGCTGCCAGACGTTGGGGCTGAGCGCGCCATTGGCCGACAGGACGTTGCCGTACGTCACTCCGTTACCGTGATAGAAATTCAGCTGACCATTGGTCTCCACCGTCAGCTCGAATTCGTGGAGGTAGTCCTTGGAGATCAACGTCTGCCGCGTGGCCAGCGACACGTTGACCCACAGCTCCAGCGTCAGATCGCCCGCCAGCGGCAGCGCTGTACTACTGGGCACCGGAATGTAGGCGCTCGATGCGTTGAACAGCATGGCGCTGGTGCCGTCGGCCAGTGCACCAGGCTGGCCGAGGACGACGCCGCCAAGGAGGTTCCCGTCACGGCCGCCGATGCTGTCCACGGCCGCTGTGCCGGATGTCTCACCCAGGCGCCAGTACGCAAGCGCCCCATCTCTCACAACGGCACGGGAGTAACTCAGTCGGCTCGTCTGCGCACCGGGATTGGCCAGCACGGGGGCCCTGTCGGTATTGCCGACGGCCCATGTGAACGTCTGCACTTGTGACAAACGTCCATCCGATATGGTCACCACGACGGTATAGGCACCGGCGCTCGTGTATGGCAGCGTTCCGTGGATGAGCCCTGTCGCCGCATCGATCGTCAAGGACGGAGGGAGACCGCTGGCGCTGTAGCTGAGAGAATCACCGTCCGGGTCGATGGCAGACACAGGTAGCGAGATGGTTGCGCCTTCTGCGCTCGTCTGAGGAGTAAGGCTCGCAACGCTCGGAGCGTGATTAACCTCCGTGACAGTCCACGTAAACGTTTGGCTGTGCGAGAGCACGCCATCGCTCGCGGTTGCGGTGACTTGATGTACGCCCGCGCTCGCCGGCGTGAACTGACCCGAAATCACGCCTGTCGCACCGTCGACCGCGAGTCCTGTCGGCAGCCCTGTCGCGCTGTAAGTCAAGACGTTGTGGTCGGGATCGACGGCCGACAATTGCAACGCCACGAAACCGGGCTCGGACGACACCGACGCAAGCCCGTAATGGGCGGCCTGTTGGGCGGGAGTGAGAACCACGGGATAGATAGCCACCTCGTCGAGGCGGCCGTGTGGCCACTGCGTGCCGGTCTTGGCACGGCCGATCGATAGAGGCGTCGTGCCCGAGGCTGGCAGCAGGGTATAGGTGCCGGCCCCCTTCGACACGCCGTTGACATAGAACGCGATCGTCCGAGTGGCCGTCGAGCGCGTCACGACCACGTGCTGCCAGACGTTGGGGCTCACCGCGCCAGTGATCGACCGCACGCTGCCGTATGCCACCCCGTCACCGTGATAGAAATTCAGCAGGCCGTTGGTCTCCAATGTCAGCTCGAATTCGCGGAGGTAGTCCTTGGAGATCAACGTCTGCCGCGTGGCCAGCGACACGTTGATCCAGAGCTCCAGCGTCAGATCGCCCGCCAGCGGCAGCGTCGCGCTGCCGGGCACCTGAATGTAGGTGCTCGATCCGTTGAACAGCATGGCGCGGTTGCCGACGGCCAGGGCACCCGGCTGATCGAGGACGACTCCGCCCAGGAGATTTCCGTCACGGCGGCCGATGCTGTCCACTGCTGTCGTGCCGGATGTCTCACCAAGGCGCCAGTACGCCAGCGCCCCATCGGCCATCACGGCCTGCGCGTACCCCCACCGTGTGTAGTTGGTCTGTGCGCCGGGATTGGCCAGCGTTGGGGCACGATTCGGATGGGCAACGATCCATGTGAACGCGCCCGCACTCGAGCTCTCGCCATCGGACGCTGTGACCGTTACCGAATAGCTGCCTGCGCTTCCGAATGGGAGCGTGCCGAAAATGATGCCGGTGGCAGAATCGAAGCTAAGAGACGGAGGCAATCCACTTGCGCTGAACGTCAGAGCGTCTTCGTCTGGATCGCTGGCCGACACTTGGAGCGACACCGGCGTATTCTCCACATGCGTCTGCGCCGCAGGCGCCGCCAACAGCGGGGCGGTGTTCACGTAGGTGACGGTCCATTCGAAGGCCTGACTGTGCGAAAGGATGCCGTCCGAAGCCGTCGCGACGACGTGATAAACGCCTGCGCTTGTCTTTGTCAGCGAACCGGAGATGAGTCCCGTTGCCGGATCGATCGTGAGCCCGGGAGGGAGATTGGTCGCACCGTAGGTCAGGACGTCGCCATTTGCATCGCTCGCCACGAGCGGCAGTTCGACCGGTCTGCCAGTACCGCTCGCGAGCCTCATCGTATAGTGCGTGGCTATCTGCGCGGCGCTCAGCGCGCTGGGATACAGCGCCAATTCGTCAAGCCGCCCGTTCACGTATTGCGTGCCCGATTCGCTGCGACCAATCGAGAGCGCCGTCGGGCCGACGACAGGGTCGACGCTGTAACTGCCGCTCCCCTTGGGCTGACCGTTGACGTAGAACCGAACCGTCCTGGTGGCAGTCGATCGCGTGACGACCACGTGCTGCCACTCGTTCGGGTGGACTGCACCGGGGGCCGACAGCACGTTCCCGTACGTCACGCCGTTCCCCTGATAAAGATTCAGCCGACCATTGGTTTCCAGCGTGAGCTCGAGCTCGCGCCGATAGTCCTTCGAGAGCAGGGTCTGGCGTGTGGCCAGCGACACGTTGACCCACAGCTCGATCGTCAGATCGCCGGCCACCGCCAACGCGGCGCTGTGTGGGACCTGCACGTGGCTGGTGGCTCCGTCGAACTGGGTTGCGGCGGTATCGCTGCCGAAGGCGCCGGGCTGTGTGTGTGTCAACGAGCCGAATCGGCTGCCTTGATTCGCGCCGGCGCTATCGGCTGCGACGCTCCCACCCTGCTCGTCGAGCCGCCAGTACGCGATCGGCAAATCGGCCAGGACTGCAGCCTTGTACGACCGCACGTTGACGCTGTCCACCTGGTCGCCTGGGTTGACGAGCGTCGGCGCAGTCGGGGGCAGGACGAGGAAGCTCATTTCGGCAGATCGCTCGCACCCGCCAGTCGTTCCCAGATTGCGCGTACAGACGACAATCGTGTACGAACCCGGGGGCGCGCTCGACTTGTCGAAGGTCCACGTGTTCTCAGCTCGGTAGTAGCGCGCGATCGACCAGTTCCCGGATGGATCGCGCAACTGAAACAGGTATTCGTACGAACCGCTCGCTCCCGAGGCTGTCCCCGCGAAGACCGCCGTTCCAGTCGTGGCGCCCACGAGCTGCAGCTGGACCTGCTGCACACTGGGCGCATACGTTCTCAGGGTCTCCCTGTTCCCGAGCAGATCCACCGCGAAGAACTTCACGACGCCGTTGGCCGACAGGGCAATTGGAGCGGTGTAGGTGAAGGACCCTTCAGAAGGCGTGCTTCCGTCGGTCGTGTAATAGATGGTTGCCGGCTCGCTCGTGGTCAGCGTGACCGGTTCCTGCGAGTTATAGGCGCCGGATGGTTGTGTCGCGACCGTAAACGGACGCTCCGCATCGACGACCCATGACGCGACAGTCGGCTGCGTGTCCCAGTTCCCGGCCGCGTCTTTCGTGAGCACTCGCAGCGTCGGGTGATTCGACCATCCGATCGACTGGATGACGAGAGGGAGGCTCAACGTGCCCGAGAAGCCCGCCGGTACGACGAGACGCGCGTTCGCATACGAAGGCACCTGTGACCCATAGGTCGCGACCAGTGGGCCGTCATACAGGTCCGGGAACTCGAACGTGCCGCCTGGCGGAATCTGAAAGATCATCGACGAGTCTGCGAGTGCAGGAACCAGGTTGTACCAGTCGAAGACGGTGTTGTCCGCTCGGCTCGAGTAGATGTCCGCAGTGGTCTGCTCGTAAGCAGCGGACGTTGCACCGGGCACACTCACGGGCGGATGCGTAATCAAGTCCGGGTCGGAGGCCAGTTCCTCCACACCAGCCACGAGGCCGCCGCGATTGACATAGGTGACCTGCAGATCCGGATCCCACATCTCCCAGCGATTGTCGACGAGCACCTCCGGCACCACGTGCCCGTTCAATGCCCAGACACGCGAGGTGAATCCCATGGCCGTCATGAGGTGCCGGAACAACGACGCGCTATCGTCGCAATAGCCGAAGCCAATCGAGTTGAAGAACAGCCCGGGTGAATGATTCCACAGCGCCGTGGTGAGCGGGTCGAAGTGGTAGCGGTTGTCGCGAATAAAGCGCCAGACCTTTCGTTGAATCGGCTCGCCGGGAAATTCGGGCTCCATCTCCTGAATCGTTCGAACGACTTCCGCCGTGGTCAGGCCAAATTTCTGATTGAAGGTGAGCTGGTAGTCCACGAGGGCCGGGCCGGTGTTGCGAATGCTGACGTACGCGGAGACGGGCGTGAAGGTCCGCATGTAGTAGCTGCGGTACTCCGTCGGCTCGAGTGAATCGTCGTACTGAACCTCGACGATATACGACGCGACGCTGTTGCCGGGCCCTACGGTCTGCAGCGGGATTGACTGCCCATTCTGGAACACCGGCACGATGATGGCTTGCCCGGAGGGTGAAGGCTGGCCGTTCACGAAGATCTGTGTCTCGCCACTATCGACCCGCGGGGTCAGTGTCACCTGTCCTGTCGCGCTTGGCAGCAGGAGCGTGAAGTGTCGCGTACCGCCTGCGCTCGATCGCGCCAACAAGTGTCCGCCACTGATCGAGAGCGTCCTGAGCTCGAACGCTGGTGCGGTCGCCGTCTTTTCCTGTAAGGCGACCTCGAGCGCCGACACGCCGGCGCCGCGAAGGTTCAGGACGTTCTCGGGAGCGACGACCGCACGCTTCTTGTTGACGAGGTAGGTCAACTGCAACGGCGAGTGAAGCTCGTCGAACGTGAAGCGATCGACGAAGTCCGTGAAGGCCCCGTCGGTGCTTCTCAGCTTCAGGAACTCGATGAGCTCGCTTGTTCCCGCCGTGAATTGAAGCCCGCCGGCCTCGAGCGTGCCGGACAATTTGATCGGCTGCGTGATCGGAAGCTCAGGAGAGTACGGTGCGTCATTCAGGCTGAATCGATACGAAAGCTTGCCGGGAGCCAGGACCACGATCTCGGGATTGGTTTCGTTCGTGGTGCCGGTCGGCACGGAGAGCAGCGTAACTCCGGTGGGCCCGCCTTGCGCCCGCGCGGGAACCGGGATGATCAGGATGCAAATGAGCAGTAGCGCGATGGCGTTCGTACGCCCAGCGATAACGCCGTGATGGATCATCACCGCGTTGGCGCCGTTGAGGGATTTTGGGTCCAACCCAGCGGTCCGTCTGGTCCACCTCCTGCCAGTGGCATTCGGGTGACTGGAGCAAAGCCGTTGCCAGCGATAGAGTGTCACTTCCGCCGCTGCTCACGGGCATAGCAGCGACAGTCTTACGAAAGGAAGACTTTTGTCTCCCGCCCAGGCGTCTCCGGAGCGAAATACCGGTAGTTCCGTAGCCGACTGAACGGGATCTAGCGGTTGGATACAATGGCCCACAGGGTTCCACCAGGTGAGGCACCACGTCATAAATGCCATCGGGCTGCCGTGTGCGCTAGCACTCGTGCTTTCGGAGATGACAGCCCTCGGTGCGCAGGCGCAGCCGGACGTCGAAGAGTTACTGGCACGCGTTGGCGAACGCGTCGCCGAGTTCTACCAGCGAGCCAGGAATGTCATCTGCCTCGAGAAGTCCATGGTTCAGCCCATCGACTCCAGTAATTCGCTGGCGGGGTTTGCACGGACGGTCGAATCGGAGCTGCGCATCGAAGCGAACAGCGGTGAAACCACTGCTGAAGCGTCAATCGTGCGCACGGTGCGGAAAGTGAATGGCCGGACTCCGAATGAACGGGACAGGAAGGACCGCTCGGGTTGTACCGACCCGGATCCCCTGTCAACCGAACCGCTGGCGTTTCTGCTGCCGGCTCGCCGTTCAGAGTACGAATTCAAGACCGTAGGAATCACGAAGGACCGAAACCGAACCGCCCTGGCGATCGAATTCGCGTCGGTCAATCGCAGGAGTAGCCCTGAGCTGATAAGAGCCGCGAGTGGACACGACGACTGCTTCGACTGGTCGGGGCACATCGCGTCGAGGGGACGCGTGTGGGTGGATGCCAGCAGTTACGACGTGCTCCGCGTGGAGAAGAGTCTGCGAGGTCCTGTCGACGTGAGAGTCCCGGCGTTGATACAGCGCCGTTACCGTTTCGACAACTGGGTCCTCATCGTGCGGGACGATCAGACGATTCGTTATAAGACCATTACCTTCACCGACCCGGAAGAAGTGTTGCTTCTGCCGGAATCCATCGACGCGCTCACGGTCGTCCGAGGCGGTCTCCAGTCAACCCGGCGAAACCAGACATTCTCCGATTACAGACGCTTCGTGACGGGAGGCAGGGTTCTCGATTGATGCGGGCGTCGAGCGGCGCCCGGATTGCTCCGGGCGCCGCGATGATGTGCAATCGGTGCGGTTGTTAGAGCGGCTTAATCTTGACGCTGCGGAACTCGATGTCCTGGCCCGTGCGCTGCAGCCCGACCGCCCCCGACTTGAACTCTGCGTGACGATCGTCCAGCACCTTCTTGCCGTCGAACATCACGATGAAGTGGTCGCCCTGAGCGGTAACGTCGAACGAGTGCCACTGACCCATGATGACCGTCGGCTCATTCTTGCTCTTCAAGTGGCCGGAAAAGCTGCCGGTGTAGTAGGCGTTGTGGTTATCGGTCTTGCCGTCGTATGGCTTATCGCCGGGAGTAGGATTCCTGATCTGCAGCTCATAGCCAATCTGGTGCGAGTCGCCGTCCTGGCGACCCCGGCGTAAAAAGACTCCGCTGTTGATGTTCGGGGCACTGGTCCGGAACTCGACGTGGAGCTGGAAATTCGTGAAGTCCTCTTTGGTGGCGAGCCAGCCGCCAGCCACTTCGGGCCGCAAGGCGCCGTCAACAACCTTCCATTGTGCCTTGCCCTGGGGCACAAAGTTGTTCAACGTCGTCCCGTCGAAGAGCAGTTTCCAGCCGGCGGCCTTCTCCTGGGCGGTAAGCGTGTTGGCCGGGCCCCCCTGCGCCGTTATCGAGGTGCCAAGTGCGATGAGCGCCAATACGGGCAAAAACCTCTTCATGCGTGCTGCCTCCTGCGGTGATTATGCCTGGCCCTGTGGAAAGGTCAACGGACAACCACCGTAAAGGTCCGGGTGTTCGTGCGGCCAAATGAATTTCCAGTGAACACCGCAATGGCCAGCGTGCCCGAAAAGTCGCTGGTGCAGCCGAATGGGAGGATCAACGGGAACGAACGGGTGGCCGCGCGGGGGATGAGGGTGGAGCCGAAGATATCCACGAGGTCTCTTTGCGCGAATGTCTTCGATCCGACGAACACTCCGTTGCGATTCACGAAGCGCGCATCCACCTGGTTCAGGATCAGGTCCGAGTCGGCGTCGGCGACGGCCACGACCTCGATTGGCGCTTGAATCGCGCGACGAGTCGGGCAGACCGCGCTCGTGACCACCTGCGGAGTGACGATCGCGGGCTGAAGCGTCACACCATGGGCGAAGAAGTCGACCGAGTTGGTTGTGGCCTCTGCCAAACCGTTGAAGCCGATTTGTGACGGCCGGATGCCACCGAACCGATCCTCTTGCCAACCATTGCCGGATTCGCAGCCGTAGCTCGAAACAGTGGAGAGAACGAAGACGACCGCCATCAGACGTGAACAATGGTTGGACATACTTTTCCTCCGGCGGGCGCTTTACGCAATCACTGCGCCAGTGTGATTGCGTATTGCACGAATTCGTTGGAAGCAAACTTTGGCCGCGCGACCGAAGTTCCCGGTCGTCTGCGGGTTCAGCTATATTCGGGCTATGGCTCAGATGCTGCTGCTGGCTTCCATTATCGCGAGCAACACGCAACCCGCGCTCGGTCAGATAGGAGCGTTTTACTTCGATTCGCTGAATCAGACCCAGGTCTGGATCAACCTGGAGCCGAAGAATCTGCAGCCCGGCCCCAACCTTCGTCTCAACATCACGGTCTTCTTTCCTGGCCGTACGCTTTCGACGGCTCCGTCAACCGTGGATGTTCGAGTGGAAGACAATTGCCTGATGTTTCCCCTGCAAATCAGGGTGCCGAGCCTTTCCCTCGTCTATGACGGCGTGGAGCTGCGTGGTGGTGCCCAGGGGTTGCCGATCGTGTCCAGTTCAAACTGCGGTGACGAGTGGGGTTTCACCAGCGGGGCGACGACGACGATGCGCATTCCGTTTGAGGCGCTTCGCCGGTTCAACACAGCGCGGTATGCCGAGATCCACGCTTTCGGATTTCTGGCTGGCCTGACAGCCTCGGACAGGAACGCTCTCGCGTCATTTATCAGAGCTGTGTCAGATGGTGTGCGCCTGAAATAGCGAGTGGGTTTTCAGCGACCGTTTCTAGTCCGCGCGACGACCTCGTGCCACCGGCGCACGAACATGCGGTCGAACTCGGGGCGCTCGAGACCGAATGCGGTGGTGAACGCCGATGTGTGCTCGTTCGTGGTCCTGAACTGTTCGAAGTAGCTGATGATGGCAGGGACGCCCCGCATCTCGATGAGCATTTCGACGGCGATAAGCGCCTGCGTGTAAAGCGGTGCCTCGTACTGTTTCTGGGCTTCGACCCATTGTGGAAACGTCACGAGGTTGTCGAACGGCGCGGGAGAAATACCGAACCGGGCGCTGCTGAGAGGGGCGAGACGATCCTCACGAAGCGAAGCGAACGACGCAAGCCCCAGATGTTCCGTGACGCGGTACGACACCCATTCCGCGAACCCCTCTCTCAACCACTGCTCTGAGGCGCCTCGCGTTCCGCCACTGAACTGATACTGCAACGAGTGGACGAGCTCGTGCGCTACGAGCTGAATGCGGCCCGCGCGATCGAAGCGATTCACCACGCCGGCATTCACGAATACCGCGCGCGCCCCGCCAATTGCGGCAAACGCCGACGCGGAACGGGCGAGCTCGGGCGAGTAGCCAGTTGTCAGCAACCCCTGTTCGAAGCTGTGTCGATCGGCGAACAGTACGAGTTTGACGTCGGCGCGCGGCAATCCGAGCGCCTGCTCGAATGCGTCCATGATGGCCGCGAGGGCGCCCGGGTACTCATCGAGTTCACGCTCGGTAACTGCCCTGCCGGCTGAAGGAGGAGCGACGATCTCGATCGCCGGGCCGGGCCTTGCGCAGCCGGCGGCACACACGGCCACGGCGATAACACTACCTACGAGCGACGTGCTCATCGACCGAACGATACCATCCTGCATCAATTCGAGACATAATCTGCGGCTCGTAGTGACGATTCAGCCCCAGGAGGAGGCAGGATGAGGCTCGTGAAAATCGTTGGATGGATTCTGGCGGCCCTGATGGTGCTGCTCGTCGTGGCTATTACGTTGACCATCGGATGGCGTCCATTCATTGGCCCCAATGCGCGAGGGCTGACCGATCGCACCTTTGCGGCGACGCCAGAACGGCTGGCGCGCGGGCATTATCTTACCGAGAACGTGCTGGATTGCTTCGCGTGTCACAGCGAGCGTGATTGGAGCAAACGTGATGCGCCGGAGGTACCGGGCACACATGGCGCTGGCAACCCGGCGTTCCCGTTGAAGGATCTCCCGGGCAGCGTTTACCCGCCCAATATCACGCCCGACAAAGAGACAGGCGCAGGGAACTGGACCGACGATCAACTGGCGCGCGCGATTCGCGAAGGCATCGGCAACGACGGTCGCGCGCTCTTTCCATTCATGCCGTACGAAAACTACCGTTACCTTTCAGACGAGGACCTCGCATCGGTCATCGTCTACTTGCGTTCGATACCGCCCGTTCGTCGGGAGGTTCCAAAAACGGAACTGATCTTTCCCGTCAAGTACCTGATTCGAAGCGCGCCGCACCCGTTGACTGAACCGGTAAACGCCCCGGACGTGTCCACACCGGTAAAGCGGGGAGATTACCTGGTGACGATCGCCGGCTGCCGGGACTGCCACACGCCGATGAGCCAGGGGGCGCGCATGATGCACCTCGATCTGGCCGGTGGGTTCCTTCTGCGCGGTCCATGGGGTGAGGTGGCAAGTTCCAATATCACGCAGTCTCCCTCCGGGATTCCCTATTACGACGAAGGGTTGTTCCTCGAGGTGATGCGCACAGGGATGGTGAAAGCTCGAGAACTGAAGCAGATCATGCCGTGGTGGTATCACCGCAACTTGACGGAGGACGACCTGAAGAGCATGTTTGCGTACCTGCGCACGGTGCCGAAAATCGCGCACCGCGTGGATAACAGCAAGCCGCCGACGGCGTGCAAGTTGTGCACGCTGACTCATGGTGCTGGCGACCAGAACTGAAATCCGTCATGGCAGATGGCAGATGGCAGATGGCAGATGGCAGATGTGCATCTGCACACGGCGTTGGAGACTACTGACCGATTATGCCTTCCGCAATCCGCTCGGCTTCCTCACGGGTGTAGATTCCATTGAGTTCGGCTTTGTCGCCGATCGGAGATGCGCACAACCGGCGCGGCGACGACTTTGCCGTCGATCAAGATGGCGACATGTCTTCCGACGTGGTTGCTCGTTGCGAGCCACATCTTCTTGGCTCCATCCGCATTCAGCGTGACCTCGACGGCAAACGTCGACCGGCTGTCGCCTTGCACGACGCGGGCTTCAGCGATATCCGCGTTGGTCACGACGGCTGTTTCATGCAGGTAAATCGTTCGGCCGGAAGGCAACGTTATTGGGGGCTCCAGTTCGGGAGCCGATGTCTCCTCGGCCAGGCGCACTTCGAAGAGAACGGCCGCCTGGAGTGCAGACGAGGAGAATCGCGGCGCAATGGCGACGGCGGCGACCAGGACGAATGTTACGACCGCGGTGATGAAGGCTCGTCGTGGCCAGACACGCGTCATGGTACGAGAAGCGGCTACCACGCGGGCTTCGATAGCCAGTCGTTGCTGTGACGACCAGACCGGTTCGTGGGCCAGCGGATCCGCGTTTCGCAGAAGGTCTCCAACAGAGTTCATGGTTTCTCTCCTGTCCTGGCCATCAGCACCCGGGCCAGATCGTGCCGCCCTTTCGAGAGGTGCCATCGCGCGGTAATCGAGGTGATGCCGAGGAGCGACGCAATTGTCGAAACGGGCAATCCTTCGAGCTCGTGCATGACGAGAACCGCGCGTCGGCGTGGCGAGAGAAGGTCGAGTGCCTGCCAGATCGTTGTTCGCGCGATCAGTGCGGACTCTGCGTCTGAGCGCTGGCTCGACTCAGGCGTCACTGCGGTTGCCTCGGCGTAGCGCTTCCGGACTTCGGATTTTCGCCACTGGTCGCGGCGGATGTTGACCAGCACGCGAACGAGCCAGGCTTCTCCATGCCGGGCGTCAGACGGGACAGACCTCAGTGCCGAGGCGGCACGAAGAAACGTGTCCTGGACGAGATCGCGCGCCTCATCGGCCGTGGGTGTCAGCCTCCGCGCCAGGCGGTAGAGCCGATCGGCATGCGTGTCGAACAACGCCGCCAGGCGCTCGGAAGAGCCATCTAACCGCGCATCAACCGTGAATGCGCCGGCCACCGACTGTTCGCTCACATCTCTATATACGTTTGAGCCCTCGCTTCTGTTGGTGCCATCGTGCGAGGGTCGCCCGCCATGGCGTAGGGCGCCATGGCGGGCCTGCTGAACTAGGTGTTCAACAGCCGTGTAAAGAACGATCGATACCGCCTCAACCCCTGCCGGAGATCTTCGGTGGACACATTGTCGCCGCGCTTCCACTGTTCTTCGAGCTCGCCGCGAGTCCGCGCGAATCCCTCGGCAAGTTTCGCGATGGCATCGGCCACGAGCGCATCGGCCCGTTCGACCGCTCCCCGCGGTTCGTCGACGAACGCCGCCTGTATCTGATCCCAGCGGCTGCGGAAGTCCCGAAGCTCGTCCTCCGAGTACATCGCGACAGCGACATCAGTGTCTCGAGTATCTTGCGGCGCCGGTGCTGCGGTCGTCATCTCAGGGCTCATTTCTACCTCCGCGCGTGAACAGGTTTCAGCTCAGACGGCTTCTGCTCCAGCAGATCCTCGAACAACACTCTGTAGTGAATGACGGCCTGCCGGAGGTCCTCTGTGCTGGCAGTATTGGCCGCGTTTCGCTCGGCAATCGCTCGGGCTTCGCGGTAGTGTTCCACGACGGTCGGGTGATCGACCGAGATGTCCGCTGACCGCTGACCAAAGTCGGCCATCGGAAAGCCCTTCGCCGTCATCACTTCGTTCACGAGGTGATCGGCTTCATTGATAGCGCCTGGCGGATCATCGACGAACAGTGTTTGGATGTGGCGCCAGACTTCGTTGAAGCGGGCCGCCTCGGCTGTGGTGAGTGCACGGATGTTGAGTTTCTCGACGCGACGTTCCCGGGCCGCGAGGGCCGCTTCGGCGCGCTTGACGTCGCCCGCTTCAGCACGTGCCCTTTTATATTCGGGCCCGAAGCGCTCACGCAGATGGCGACTCCGTTGCTGTTGCAGAAACCACACCACTGCGCCGCCCACGATCATGCCGACGATGACGAGAACGATTGTCAATGTCGTGTCCATTAATACCTCCTTTAAGTCACGATTTATAAAAGCAAGAAACTCGCCGGATTCGTGGCACAATTTGCCGCGATGAGGCGCCTTGTCCTGCTCATCCTCGCCGGCGTGGCCACCTGGGCCGCCGCCGGCATCGCGCAGTCACCACATCCGTTTGGAATCCCGTCAGCCGACCAACCAACGCCCACCGCCGACATCGATGCCGTCGCAGGATTGCGCGCCCAAGGGTGGCTGTTTCAAGGACGCTCGGAAGTCCTCGCGCGCCATGGCATCGTGGCCACGAGCGATCCGATCGCCGCAGAGGCCGGCCTCGAGATTCTCCGGCAGGGCGGAAACGCCATCGACGCTGCCGTTGCGACAGCAGCGGTGCTCGACGTCACTTCGCAGAACGATACCGGCATCGGCGGCGATCTCTTCGCGCTGGTGTGGTCGGCGCGCGACAAGAAGCTGTACGCGCTGAACTCCGCGGGGTGGGCGCCCGCCGCCTGGACACCCGAGTTCTTCACCCAGAAACTCGGACTGAAGAGCGTTCCCGGATCGGGAGTGAACTCCGCAACTGTTCCGGGCGCGATCTCCGGATATGACGCGCTCTTGACGCGTTTCGGGACGCGGACGTTCAAGGAAACGTTCGCGCGCGCGGCGCAAATCGCCGAAGAAGGCTGGGGACAGGCCGAACGCCGTCATGCCGACCTCCGCGGTGCCGCCAACGGCCTGCGTCAAGACGCAGATTCGCGGCAGATTTTCCTCGCCGGCGATCGGGTGCCCGAGCTGTACAGCATCATCCGGAACCCGGCACTTGCCAAGGCGCTGCGTCTTCTCCAGAAAGAAGGCCGCGACGCGTTCTACCGCGGAGACATCGCGGCCGCGATCGTCGCCAAGGTGCAGGCGAACGGCGGCGTGATGACTCGAAGCGATCTTGCCGAGTTCCAGTCGGAGTGGGTCGATCCCATCTCGACCGGCTATCACGGCTACGACATCTTCGAACTGCCTCCACCGGGCCAGGGCTTTGCCGCGTTGGAGATGCTGAACATCCTCGAAGTGTGCGTGCCGAAGGTTGGCGCCAACCTGTCGAAGCTGGGTCCGGCCGATCCGATGTACTGGCACTTGATGGTCGAGGCCAAGAAACTCGCGTACTCGGACCTGCACGCGTACAACGCCGATCCGAAGTTTGCGGCCGTTCCGCTGCAGCGGCTGCTTTCCAAAGAGTACGCGGCGACTTTGTGCGGCAGGATCGATCCGAACACGGCCTCGAAGCCGCGTGTCGGCGGCGGCACCGACGGGGGCACGATTTATCTCACAACAGCCGATCGGTGGGGCAACATGGTGTCGCTCATTCACAGCGTCTTCAGTGTCTACGGCAGCCGGGCGAGCGTCGGCCCGTTCGGTTTCGTGCTGCACAATCGGGGCGCCGGTTTTTCACTCGATCCTCGAAGTCCAAATATCGTCGCGCCCCGGAAGCGGCCCTTCCATACCATCATTGCGGGCTTCGTGATGAAGGACGGCCGGCCGCTGATGACCTTCGGCAACATGGGCGGCAGCGTGCAGCCTGAAACGCACGCGCAGCACATCGTCAATCTGATCGATCTCGGCATGAACGTGCAGATGACCACCGACGCGGCGAGGTTTACGCACAGCCAGACCTCGAACGTCCTGTCGCTGGAGGCGACGCTCTTCAACCGCGTTGGCGCCGCGCTGAAGGCGAAAGGGCACGAAGTGCGGGCTGTATCAGGCGGGTCCGTAGGCGGGTATCAGGGGATTCTGTTCACTCGCGACCCGAGCCTTCCAGAGCCCGAGCGTGGCAGCAACGACGCGCCTGTCAACGGCATCTATCGCGCGGGATCGGACCATCGGAAGGATGGGCAGGCAGTGGGTTGGTAAATGAGCGGTTCTAGGGTTCTAGGTTCTGAGGTTCTGGGTTCGGGTTCCTAGGAGCTGCGAGTATCCGAACCTCAGAACCCAGAACCTAGAACCGCAGGATTCTTACTTACCGGGCGGCGTCGTGGCCGGCGCTGGCGGGGTTGCGGTCCCCGGCGCTGGCGGCGTAACGGGTCGCGGCGCTGGCGCTGCGGCTGGCGGTGGAGCGGATGTCCCGCTGACGACCGAACTCGTCCCGCGCTGGCCGAGAATCGAAAGCATCAGCGCCAACAGCATGAACAGCACTGCCGCCACCGATGTAGCCTTCGTCAGCAGCGTCGCGCCAGATCGGGCGCCGAACGCGGCCTGACTGCTGCTGCCGCCGAACGCACTGGCGATATCGCCGCCGCGCCCCTGCTGCAGCAGAATCACCAGCGAAAGCACGAGACAAACCACGACGTAAAGGCCGATCAAAGCGTAGTACATATGAACTAACGATTATACCGCCGAAGGCCGGCTCTTGACGATGATGTCGTAAAAGGCGCGGACATCGAGGCTGGCGCCGCCCACCAGCGCACCATCGACGTCGGGTTGTGCCATCAGATCGCGGATATTGTCGGGCTTCACGCTGCCCCCATACAGAATAAGGCACTGGTCGGCCGCCTTGGCCCCGAACCATTGGCGCAACCGCGCACGGATGTGCGCGTGCGCGTCGCCGGCCTGGGCCGGTGTGGCGGTTCGGCCCGTGCCGATGGCCCACACGGGTTCGTAGGCAATGACGAGCGCTGCCACCTGATCGCCGCTGATGCCGTCGAGGCCCCCCTTGATCTGGCGATCGAGCACATCCATTGTCTCGTTGCGCTCGCGCTGCTCCAGCGTCTCGCCGATGCAGACGATGGGCGTGAGACCCGCGGCGACTGCGGCCGTCACTTTACGATTCACCGTGACGTCGGTCTCGCCGAACAACGTGCGGCGCTCGGAGTGGCCGATGATGACGTAACCGGCGCCGGCCTCCTTGATCATGCCGGCGCTCGTCTCGCCGGTGAACGCGCCTTCTTTCTCCCAGAACATGTTCTGTCCGGCCACCGCCACGTTGCTGTTGCGGGCCGCTTCGCTCGCCGCATGCACGGCCGTGAACGGCGGGGCAATGACGACGGTGACGTCATTGACGTCCTTGACGAGCCCTCGCAGCTCTTTGACATAGACCGTCGTCTCATGAACGGTCTTGAACATCTTCCAGTTGCCGGCAATGAACGGTACTCGCATGGGCCTCGCTTCGCTCGGGGTTCTAGGTTCTGGGTTCTGCGGTTCTGAGTTCGGGGTCTGGGTTCCCGGTTCTGGAACCGCAGAAGCCAGAACGAACCCAGAACCTCATGATTTATCCGTGAGCGCTTCCACACCCGGAAGTCTACGCCCGCCGAGAAATTCCAGGGAAGCGCCGCCGCCGGTGGAGATGTGCGTAATGCGTTCGGCGACACCGGCCTGATTAACCGCGGCGATCGAATCGCCGCCGCCCACAATCGTCGTTCCGTGCACATCGGCGACGGCTCGCGCGATGGCATTCGTGCCGTTGGCGAACGCCGGGATCTCGAATACGCCCATCGGTCCATTCCAGACGACGGTCTTTGCGTCCTTGATCATGCCCGAATAGAGCGAAATCGTCTTAGGGCCGATATCCACGCCCATTCGATCGCCAATGTTCGGGTCGCCGACATCCAGCGTTTCGCTCGGCGCACCGGCTTCGAGTTTGTCCGTCACGACATGATCGACCGGCAGCCCGAACTGCAATCCTCGCCGCCGGACCTGTTCCTCGATCTCGCGCGCGACGTCGAGCTTGTCGTCCTCGACGAGCGAGCGCCCCACGGGAACCCCGCGCGCCTTGAGAAACGTGTAGGCCATTGCGCCGCCAATGATGAGCCGATCCACGCGTCCGAGGAAATTCTGGATGACCTCGAGCTTGTCCGAGACCTTCGCGCCGCCAAGGATGGCGACCAGCGGTCGATCGGGCGACGAGAGCACGCGGCCGAGATACTCGAGCTCTTTCTCCATCAGCAATCCGGCCGCCGCTTCCGGGACGAACTGCGTAATGGCGTCAACCGACGCGTGAGCGCGATGCGCGGCGCCGAACGCGTCGTTCACGTAGAGCTCGGTCAGCGACGCGAGCTGTTTGGCGAACCCGGGGTCATTCTTTTCCTCGCCTGCATGAAATCGCAGGTTTTCGAGCAGCACCACACCACCGCCGCTCGTGTGCGCCCGATCGACGACGGCCCGCGCGGCGTCGCCGACCGAATCGGGTGCGAACGGGACAGGCCGGCCGACGAGTTCGGCCAGCCGCGCGGCAACAGGCGCGAGGCTGTACTTCGGGGTAACCTGCCCCTTCGGCCGTCCCAGATGAGAGGCCAGAATGACGGTAGCGCC
Organism: Vicinamibacterales bacterium; assembly: GCA_963782595.1. Classification (GTDB taxonomy): domain Bacteria; phylum Acidobacteriota; class Vicinamibacteria; order Vicinamibacterales; family JAMQPK01; genus JAMQPK01. The sequence goes on from CAWAKJ010000003.1 coordinate 28,001, forward strand.
ACGCTCGAGCGCGTAGCGAATCGTTGGCAGCGCCGCTCGAATGCGCGTATCGTCGGTCACGGCGCCGTTTTCGAGGGGCACGTTGAAGTCGACGCGGATGAACACGCGCCGACCCTTCATATCGAGGTCCCGAATCGAGAGCTTCACAGCCCTTTCTTCACCATGTAAACGAGAAGATCGACGCATCGATTCGAGTAGCCCCACTCGTTGTCGTACCACGAGAGGACCTTCACGAAATCGCCGTCCATCACCTTGGTGTAGTCTGCGTCGAGAATCGACGAATACGGGTTCCCGCGGAAGTCGATCGAGACGAGCGGCTCGGTCGAATACTGAAGGATGCCTTTCAGCGCTCCATTCGCCTGCTCCTGGAACGCGCCGTTCACCTGCTCCATTGTCGTCTTCTTTTCGACCAACACCGCGAGATCGACCACTGAGACGTTCGGCACCGGCACCCGCATGGCGATGCCGTCGAGCTTGCCCTTGAGCTCGGGCAGCACTTCGCCGACCGCCGTCGCCGCCCCGGTTGTCGTCGGGATGATAGATAACGCTGCGGCGCGCGCGCGCCGCAGGTCCTTGTGGGGCAGATCGAGCAGTTGCTGGTCGTTCGTATAGGCATGAACCGTCGTCATCCAGCCTTTCCGGATGACGAACTTTTCGTGCAGGACCTTCGCGATCGGCGCCAGGCAGTTGGTGGTGCACGACGCGTTTGAGATGATCCGGTGCTTTGCCGGGTCGTACTTGTCGTTGTTCACGCCCATGACGACCGTGATGTCGGGCTGCTTGGCGGGCGCCGTAATCACGACGCGCTTGGCGCCCGCCGTGATGTGCTTGGCCGCCGCATCCCGGTCGGTGAAGAGGCCCGTCGACTCGAACACGACGTCCACCCCGAGATCCTTCCAGGGCAGCTGGACCGGATCGCGGAAGCTCAACACTTTGAACTGGTCGCCGTCCACGGCAATGCCGTCCCCCTGCACCTCGACCTTCGCCTTCAGATTCCCCAGCACGGAGTCGTACTTAAGGAGGTGTGCGAGCGTGGCCGCATTGGTGAGATCGTTCACTGCGACAAAGTCGATCTCCTTGTTCCCGAGGGCCGCGCGCATGATATTGCGTCCGATTCGCCCGAAGCCGTTGATCCCGACCTTCACTGCCATTGCTGCCTCCGAAGTCGTTTAACCAAAAGGGGAATTCTAATGTACGATCACCTCTGCACGAAAATCCCACGTTCATGTACGTTGTCTATAGCCTGCTCATCCTGATCTTCGGAGTGCTTGCGTCGCCGTATCTGGCGTACCAGGCCATCCGATACAAAAAGTACATCGGCAGCCTGAGGCAGCGGATGGGGTATCTGCCTGTCTCGTTCAACTTCGACGGCGAAGAGTCGATCTGGATCCACGCCGTGTCGGTCGGCGAAGCGCTCACGGTGCGCTCCCTCGTGGCCGACTTGAAGCGGCGATATCCAAATCTCAGAATCTTTCTCTCGACGACCACCATGACGGGGCAGCAGGTCGCGCGCCGCAACATTCAGGACATCGACGAGGTGTTCTATTTTCCGTTCGATCTCGCGTTTGCAGTGCGGCGCACGCTGCGGCTGGTCAAGCCACGGCTGTTCGTGATGATGGAGACCGAGATCTGGCCGAATCTCCTAAAGCAGTGCCAGAAGAACGGTGTGGCCACGGTGATGGTGAACGGCCGCATCTCGTCGCGCTCGTACCCGCGCTACAAGTTCGCCCGGCCGTTCTTCCGGAGGGTCCTCGCCGACGTCGACAGGTTCTGCATGCAGAACGAGGAATCGGCACGCCGCATCATCGACATCGGCGCGGAAGCGTCGCGCGTGGTGGTGACCGGCAGCCTCAAATTCGATTCGATCGACGGCCCGGCGGCGTCGATCGTCGAGGGTCGCGGCCAGAATCGAGTGCTGCGGTACTTCCGTATCACGTCGGGCCGGCCGGTCGTGGTGGCCGGCAGCACGATGCCGAACGAAGAGCCCTTCGTGCTGGACGCGTTCCGACGGATCAAGTCGAATGTCACCAACCCACTGCTGGTGATCGCGCCGCGCCATCCCGAGCGCTTCGCCGAGGTCGCGCAAATGGCACGCGATCAGGCGTTCGTCACCGTCAGGCGGACGGACCTGCCCATCGATTCCGAGCCGCGCGCCGATGTCGTCGTGCTCGACACGATCGGCGAGCTGCCGCAGGTCTACCAGATTGCGACAGCGGTGTTCGTGGGTGGCAGCCTGGTGGACACGGGTGGCCACAATATCCTCGAGCCGGCGGCTTTCGGGAAACCGGTCGTCTTCGGGCCCTACGTGCACAACTTCAGGGAAATCACGGATGCTTTTCTTGCGCACGGCGCGGCGATTCAAGTCAGCAGCCCGCGCGGATTGGAAGAGGCGCTGCTGGGGCTTCTGACCGATCCTGTCCGCCGCGCGAAGCTCGGCGCCGCCGCACGCGCGCTGGTGGAGTCGAATCGCGGCGCGAAGGACAAGAGCCTCGCGATCATCGCGCAGCTTCTACCGCTGCGCGGCGGCTCCATGGGAGTCGTGCGGCCGTTCCGCGTGGTGAACTGAGGCGCGCCGGGTCTCGCGCCGGGTCTAAACGGCAAGACCCGGCCTACGTAGTACGTAGGGCGGGTCCTGTTCTCTGGACCCGCCGAAACCAAAACTTGCTGCATATCCTGTACACCCATCTCGCGCGTGCCCGTCGGCGCTACTACCAGCGTCGTCCGACCCTCAGACGCCGCCTCGCGGCGCCCGTCATCAGCGTTGGCAATCTCACCGTGGGCGGAAGTGGCAAGACACCGCTGGCGGCCGAGATTGCGCGAATGCTCCTCGAAAGCGGCGAGCGTCCGTCGATTCTGAGCAGGGGTTACGCGAGAACCATTCGAGATGCTGGCGTCGTGATTGTGAGTGACGGAAGCCAGGTGCTTGCCGATGTTGCGCACGCAGGTGACGAGCCGTTGATGCTGGCGCGAATGGTGCCGGGGGCGGCGGTGCTCGTGTCGTCGAGCCGATATGTGGCCGGCCGAATCGCCGAAACCAGGCTCGCGTGCACGGTGCACGTGCTCGATGACGGTTTTCAGCATTTCGACCTGATGCGCGACGTCGATTTGCTCGTGGTGCCCGAGACGCTCGACGACACGCGCACCCTTCCGTTCGGCCGGTTCCGCGAACCGCTTGACGCGGCCGGTGCGGCAGACGCGTTGCTCGTCGAAACAGCGCGGATCGCGGAGGACGTGAGTCCCGCCCTTCTCCCCATGATGGAAGCCTTGAGCCAGCAGAAGATATTCGGATTCTCACGACGAATCGCGGGTCCCCCGCCGGATCGGCCCGCCTATGCGTTTGCCGGCATTGCAAGACCCGAGCGCTTCTACGACGATCTCGCAACGGCCGGCTGGCGGCTGACCGGCCGCCGGTCGTTTGGTGATCATCATCAGTATTCGGCCCGCGAGATCGAAGAGATCGAGCGCGCCGCGGCAGAGTCGGGCGCGGCGGTAATCTTGACGACAGAGAAGGACTTTATTCGCTTGGGGTCTGACCCCCGTACAGGTACGGGGGTCAGACCCCAGATCACCCCTGTTCCGCTGGAGATTGCGCTCACCCCGGCATTTGCGCCGTGGCTTTTCGAGCGGTTGCGCACGGTGCGCGCAGCGAGTGGAACCCTCGTATGAGGCAGTGGCTCGAATACGTGGCGGTCAAGTCCATTGCCATGGCCGTGCGTCCGTTTCCCCTGCCGATGGTGCGTCGCGTCGGCGAGGTGTTCGGCCTCATGTTCTACGTGGTCGATCGTGTGCACCGGCGGGTCGCTCTCGTGAATCTGCAGGTTGCGTTTCCGAAACGGTCCGAGCAGGAATGCCGTGCCATCGCCAAATCGATGTTTCAGCACTTCGGCAGGTTGTTGCTCGAGCTCCTGAAGTACGCGTCGCTGTCGCCGGACCAACAGCTGACTCTGGTCGAGTGGGAAGGTGAAGAGCGCGTGCGGCTGGCGCTGGCGCAGGGAAAAGGGATCCTCTTCTGCACGGGTCATTTCGGCTTCTGGGAACAGCAGGCGCTCGCCCATGCGTTGAAGTTCGAGCCGATGGCCGTCATGGCCCGGCCGCTCGACAATCCGAAGCTGCACGACCTGCTGGAGACCATGCGCACGTCGAACGGCAATCCCGTGGTCTACCGCCGTGGCGCGGTGCGAAAAGCGCTGCGGCTGCTTGCGGAAGGGAAGAGCGTGGGTATCCTGATCGATCAGCACATGACGAGCGCCGACGCCATTTACGTCGATTTTTTCGGCCGGCCGGCCGCCACGACATCGACGCTCGCGGCGCTCGCGATCCGCACGGGCGCGCCGGTGATTCCGCTCTTCGCGTTTCCGCTGCCGGGTGGGCGCTACCGCATGATCTATGAACATCCGGTCGAGCCGCCGCCTTCGGATTCGCCCGACGCAGTGCGCGAGTTCACGCAGCGCTGCACAGACGTGCTCGAGATGCACGTGCGGCGCCATCCGGAGCTCTGGTTGTGGATGCATCGGCGCTGGCGAGACGCGCAGGGCACCGCGCTCGACGCCGCCCCCGGCATGTTCCCTTCGGCCAAATCCGATCTGGAAGCTGACGCGTGAGCATCGTCATCCTGGCTCCGAACTGGCTCGGCGACGCCATCTTCGCGCTGCCCGCGATTCGCGATGTGCGACGGCATTTTGCCGGGCGGCCGCTGACCGTTGCGGTGCGCGCGTCCGTCGCGCCGGTCTTTCGCGCCGTACCGGGTGTCGATCACATCAAGGTGCTCGAACGTGGCAGGGAAGCGTCGCAGATTGAAGCGACGATTGGCATTCTTCTCCCGAACTCCTTTCGGTCGGCGTGGATCCTGAAGCGTGCCGGCGTGAAAGAGCGCTGGGGCTATCGCGCCAATTTTCGCAGCGCGCTTCTGACCCGGGCCGTCCGCCGGCCCGGGCGGAAACTCCCGTTTCCGGAGTACTACTCGAATCTCGTTCGCGGCCTGGGCATCGAAACAGGGCCGCTGACCGCCCGCCTCGAGATAGGGCCCTCGATTCGCGCCGCCGCGTTGAAGTTTCTACGCGAGCGTGGCTGGAATCCGGATCGTCCGCTCATCGGCATCGCGCCGGGCGCCGCATTCGGCCACGCAAAGCGATGGGTGCCCCAGCGCTTTGGCGAGCTCGCGGAACTGTTGACGAGCGATACCGGCGCATCATGCGTCATTCTCGGGCGCAGTGAAGATCGCGATGCCGTCCAAGAAGGGTTCCGGGATCCTTTTTCGCACGGCGCACACGAAAAAGGATCCCGGAACCTTATCGATCTCATCGGCGCGACGGATCTGACGATGCTGATGGGTGTCGTGTCGCATTGCCGCGTGGTCGTCGCCAACGACTCTGGTGCGCTCCACCTCGCCGGAGCGCTTGGCGTGCCTGCCGTCGGCATCTACGGCCCAACACACGAGCGCTACAGCACACCCGTGACGCCCGGTGAAGGTGCGCATTCCGTTGCGACCATTTCCGAGGACGTGTTTTGCCGCCCCTGCTTTCTATCCGATTGTCCGATTGATCACCGCTGTATGAAGCGAATTTCAACCGCGCGGGTTTACGAGGCGGTGCGCCAGTTTCTTCAGGAGAGTCACGCGTGAGTCAGCACAAAGCAGTGATCCTCGATCGCGATGGCACGATGATCAAGGACGTCGGGTACCTCGATCGTCTCGAACGCCTCGAGTTGTTTCCATACACCATCGACGCGGTCAGGCTGCTGAACGCCGCCGGGTTCAAGGTGGTCGTGGTGACCAGCCAGAACGGCGTGGCCAACGGCATCCTGACGGAAGAGTTTCTCGTCGAAGCGCACGCGCACATGTCGGCGCTGTTCGCGGCCGCCGGCGCAACGGTGGACGGGTACTATTACTGCCCCCACTCGCCCTCCGCGCCTGTCGAACGGTACCGGGTCGAGTGCGAATGCCGCAAGCCGAAGCCCGGTATGATACTGGCGGCAGCCCGCGATCATGCGCTCGACCTTTCCCGGTCGATCGTCATCGGCGATCGCTGGCGCGACATCGAGATGGGCCTCGCCGCGGGAACGAAGGCCATTTTGGTGGAAACCGGATACGGCAGAACCGAAGCGATGCGGCGCCCGGCGCATGTTCCGCCAACGCCCGTGGCCGGTACGTTGATCGAGGCAGTCAGCCTGGTGCTCAATGGCCATTCCGAGATCCATTCATCCGTTGCGCGGTGAAAGCGAGCGCGAGGCGCGGCTTCTGGGGCTGCTCGATGTGTTCCCCGGACGTCGTGTCGCCGTCATCGGCGATCTCATCGCCGACGAGTTCATCTACGGACGCGTGGCGCGCGTGTCGCGCGAGGCGCCGGTGCTGATTCTGCAGTACGACTCGACAGAGATTCTGCCCGGCGGCGCCGGCAACGCGGCAAACAATGTCGCGGCGCTCGGGGCGCGCACCCAGATCATCGCTCTCACCGGAGAAGACGAAGCAGGAAGACGCCTTAAAGCCTGCCTGCGGCATGTTGACACCCGAGGCGTGCTGACCCCGCGCGGATACGGCACGCCGGTGAAAACCCGGATTCTCGCCGGCGGTGTGCACACGGCGAAACAGCAGATTGTCCGTATCGATCGCGTCGTGTCGAACAATCTCGACGAACGATCGCGCGCGGCATTCGCGAAAGCGGCGCTCGGCGCGGCGGGCGAATGCGATGCAGTGCTGATGTCGGATTACGGAACCGGCCTCGTGACGCCCGATCTGGCCTCGGCGATCGTGAAGAAGGTCAACGCGCGCACACGGCGCCGGCCCGTGCCTGTCCTGGTCGATTCGCGGTACGACCTGGTGAACTATCGCGGCTTGACCGCGTGCACGCCCAACGAGTCGGAAGTGGAACAGATTCTCGAAACGAAAATAGGCGACAACGTCAGGACGCTCGAGCGGGCTGGTCGTGCGCTGTTGAAGCGGACGCGCATGAACGCCGTGGTGATTACCCGCGGGAGCCGCGGGATGGCGGTGTTCGAGCCCGGTCGCCCGACGATTCACGTCCCGATCTACGGATCCGATGAGGTCGCCGACGTGACTGGCGCCGGCGACACCGTCATTGCGACGATGACGCTGGCGATTGCGGCGGGCGCGTCGTTTTACGAGGCAGCGAGGCTGGCGAACTATGCCGCCGGCCTGGTTGTGATGAAGCGGGGGACGGCCACGGTGTCTGCCGACGAATTGCGCGGCGCAATAACAAAAGACCACGCCGCATCCAGTGATTAGGGATGTGGGATTAGGGATTAGTTGAGTCACGGATTGGGGAATAGGGACCAGATGGGGAGGGTGCTCACCGAAGACGCGCTTGCCGCTGCCCTGCAGGACGAGCGGGAACGTGGCAGGACGATCGCCTTTGCGAACGGGTGCTTCGACCTGTTGCATGTCGGACATGTCAGGTATCTCGCCGATGCTGCGGCGCAGGCCGACACGCTCGTCGTGGGCATCAACGACGATGATTCGGTGAGAGCGTTGAAGGGGAGAGGCCGTCCGATTTTGAGCGGAGACGATCGCGCGGAGATGGTGGCCGCCCTGGAGCACGTGGACTACGTCGTGCTGTTCGGCGATCCGGATGTACACCGCCTGCTCCGGCTTCTCAAGCCCGATGTGCACTGCAAAGGCACCGACTACACGCCTGAAACCGTTCCAGAACGGGAAACCGTGCTGGCCTACGGCGGCCGCATCGCCATCGTCGGCGATCCCAAGGATCATTCGACCCGCGATCTGCTCGCGCGCATCAAGTCGAGCGGGGTGGGAGCCCCGGGCGTTTGAGCCGCCTTCGCGCTTTGCGCTACGGCGCCCAAGGTCTGTCGAGTGTCCTCATCGTCCGCCTCGGCTCGCTCGGCGACATCATCCACGCGATTCCCGCTGCGGCGGCGATGCGCCGCGCCTATCCGCAGGCGTCAATCGACTGGCTCGTCGATGCCCGGCACCAGGAACTTCTCAAGCTGGTGCCGGTCATCAACCGCAGGATCCCCATCAACACGAGCAGTGCCGGGTCGGTGGTTGGCGCTGTGCGCGAGTTGCGGCGCGTGCGTTATGACGCGGCGCTCGATCTGCAAGGCCTCCTGAAATCGGCGGTGCTTGCACGGCTTTCCGGCGCGTCGCGCGTCATCGGATTTCCTTCCGAGCTGCTGCGCGAGCGCGGTGCGCGCTTTTTCTACACGGAGACGGCGGGCGAGGGGGCCGCGCACGTCATCGACAAGAACCTGTCCATGTTGAAGGCCGTGGGTATCCGGATGTCCACGGCCGAATTTCCACTCGAGGATCGCAATCCGAGCATCGTTGCGGATGCGCGCGCGCGTCTCGGCCTGGCGGCAGGTCAGCGCTTCGCGATCATCAATCCTGGGGCAGCGTGGCCGAACAAGCGCTGGCCGCCGGTGTATTTCGCAGAAGTCGCCCGCGCCCTTTCGACACGCCACCACCTGCGATCGCTTGTACTGTGGGGGCCGGGCGAAAAGCAGCTCGCCAGCGACATCGTCGAGGCATCCGAGGGCAGTGCCGCCGCGTCGGCGCCTACGACTGTGGCCGATCTTGTGTCGTTGACCAAGGCCGCTGCGCTCTTGATTTCCGGCGATACCGGGCCAATGCACATCGCCGCCGCGGCAGGGACTCCCGTCATCGGCATCTTCGGGCCGACCGACCCTCGGCGGAACGGCCCATGGTCGGAAGATGATCTCACCGTCTCGCGCTACCAGGCGTGTGCGTGCCACTACCAGCGGCAGTGCCGCATCTCGGGCTGGTGCCTCCTCGATATTTCGCCGCGCGAAGTGATGGAGCTCGTCGATCGCCGTCTGGCGCATGTCTGAGATGCTGGCCACGGCAATCGCCCGCGCGCGCGTTCCGCTCGGATTTCTCTGCGCGCTGGCCGTGCTCTGGCTTTCGGAACCGACACCCAGATCGCTCGCCATCGGTGGCGTCATTGCCGCTCTTGGAGAGATGATTCGTATCTGGGCCGCCGGCCATCTCGATAAGGGGCGCGAAGTGACGCAGTCGGGCCCATATCGCGTGACTCGGCATCCTCTTTATGCGGGGTCGGCGGTCATCGCCATCGGCGCCGCGGTCGCCTCGGCCAGCGTCAGCGCCGCGCTCGTGACCGGCCTGTACATGACGGTGACGCTCGTATCGGCCATCCGCCACGAGGAGGCCAGCATGCGCGCGGCGTTCGGCGATCAGTACGCGGCGTACGCCGAATCGCGCGCCAGACCGGTAGATCGGCCGTTCAGTTTGAACCGCGCGATGCGGATCAATAAAGAGTACAAAGCCGTGGCCGGTCTTGCTGTGGCCGGTGCGGTGCTCGTGATGAAGGCAGGGTTGCACCGCTGGCTCGCCCCATAGGCTGTTCAGATGTCACGGGCGCGGCTCGATCTTGATGTTTGCCATCATGCCGCCATCCTCGTGCTCGAGGATGTGACAGTGATAGACGAACCGGCCAGCGATCCGGTCCTTCAGGAAGGGCATGATCAGTTTCACTTCTCCCGGCTGGCCGGCCCTGGCGTACGGGACGTTGATTGTGTCCATCATCCTGCCGATGTCGTTTCTCTCGCCGTTGGTCTCGACCACCAGGAAGTCGGTCTGGTGGATATGGAACACGTGATGCTCCCCGGACACGTTGCGCACGGTCCACTCTTCGACGTCGCCTACCCGAGCGACCGCGTCGTCGCGATCAGGAGACCACTGCTGTCCGTCAAGAAAGAACGTGTTGCCGTCTTCAGATTCCGAGAACGTGATGACGCGCCGCCTCACAATCGGTTGATTGCGCAGTGTTGTTGCCGCCGATGTGACACCGCGGCGGGTTGACAGGGGAGTGCCGGGATCAAGTTGTGGATGACGAAGGCCGTCAAAAATTTGCAGCGGCCGCTCGACGACAACGGTGCCCAGCCTGACCTCGGGGTTGGGATCTCCCTGTGGGCCTGTGTCAACGGCCCTGCTGATAATGCGATGTTGGCCGACCGTTGTGGTGTTAATGAATACAGTGGAGCGCGCCCCCGGAGGGAGCCACAGCCGCGTCGTCCTGTACGGCCTCTCGAGTGGATTCCCGTCCCGCGACAGGACCCAGAACGCCAGGCCTTCGACCTCGAGATCGAAGAAGGCATCGGCGCCAACGTTGCCGACCTGCCAGATTTGCGGCTGACCTCGCGTCATCGCAATCGTCGGGTTCTTCTGACCGTTGATGGTCTTCGACTTCGGGTCGTCGTCGCCGGCGCCCGGCAGCTCGATGTCTTTGAGCACCAGAATGCGCTCCTCAGCGCCGTTCAGTGCGGGATAAAAGTCGTTGATGAAGCCGTCGATCATGAAGAGACCTGACAGCCCGCTGAGGACCTGAGGCTCGGCGTCGCCGTGCGCGTGCGAGTGATACCAAAACGGTCCCTGGTCGTGATCCTCGGGCACCCTCCATCGATACTCGAACACGTAGTTGTCGCGCATCGTCATGCCGTTGTGGTTGTGCGCCAGCGTCGGGACCTCGATCATCTGCAGCGATGGGATGACGAGGTAGATGTCGTCGGCCGGCGGCCTCGGCGAGACACTCATGCCGTGGTAGTGCAGGTTCGACGCCTGCGTTTCATCGATTTGCACGTCCGCCGGCCCGATCTTGTTCACCAGCCGCAGCTGCAGCTCGTCGCCGCGGCGCAGACGGAAGACCGGGGGAATATACCGGCCGTTGTAGACGTTCGACAGAAAGGTCTTGTCGTCGATCGTGATGACACTCGGTTCGGCCGTGAGCGTCAACTCGAGAATGCCGTTGCGGGAGAAAACGATCTGCGGTTCGGCGAGCGGCGGACCGAGCGCTTCCGACTCACCTTGTGCAACGATATGGTTCTCACCCGGGAACACGATCGCGAGCCCGATGGCCGCACATGCCAGGCACGAGGCCATGAACCGATAGGTCATCTTCAAACTCCCTGTTATTGAGAACTGCACTTCGTCAGAGAAGTTGCGCGGGCGAGGCTTTCAAGATTTATTCCGGCCGGAGGGATAGCGCGCCGGACCGGCGTGCCAGGATGGCTTCTTCACATCGTGGGGGCCCTCACGACATGACGTGATGCATGACGACGATCGTCGTCATGGTGCTTCGGTGGAAGCGATTCTTGCGTCGAAAACCGCCTCGGCGAGCGCCACCGTAGGCATGACGCTTCATGTGTGCGTCATCAGACAGCCATTTCCCGCCCGCCCGCTTTCCGCAAGCCCATCACGCAACCCTCACGAGCTGGATCCGGGCTTGCTCTGGTGATCGTGCCTGCCCGGCTCTCCGACGAATAGGGCATCTAGCGGACGCTGGAGAGTCCACGCAGAAAGGGAGGAAGCGTGAACATACGTCATATTGTCCGTGGAATCGTTGCGGGGGTGCTGTTGTGCACCTCACAAGCGGCGGCACAATCAGCGGCGCCCCAGCCTTCGGCGGAAAACTGGCAGGTTCAGGTCGTCCCCTATCTCTGGGGCTCGGGTCTCAAGGGTCCGGTTGGAATCGGAAACCGAACGGTTGAACTCGATGCATCCTTCAGCGATATTTTCAGCGCTCTGCACTTTGCGGCCATGGGTTTCGTTGACGCGCGACGCGACAGACTCGTTGTGCTGACAGATGTCATCTATACAGATCTTCGCGAGCAACACGCGACTCCAGGGCCGTTGTTTTCCGGTGTGGACCCCCAGCAGAGACTGTTTATTCTCACCCCGGAAGCCGGCTATCGGGTTCTCGACAGCGAGGACATGGCGCTCGACGTTGTTGGCGGCATTCGGTACTGGTACCCGCAATCAGAACTGCGGTTCAGGCCGGGTGTGCTACCGGGCATAAACCTGGCGGAGAGTCGCGGTTGGGTTGACGGGATCGTCGGGTTGAGAGCGCGGAGGGCCCTCTCCCGCAAATGGTGGGTGAACGGCTATTGGGATCTTGGTGCCGGAGGATCGAAGTTCACATACCAGATCTTCGGACGCGTGAATGTGGACATCCATGAACGTTACGCGCTCAACTTTGGGTACCGGTATCTCAGTGTGGATTACGACAACAACAACTTTTTGTTCGACATCGCGATGAAGGGACCGCTGTTCGGTTTTACGATAAAGCTCTGAAGAAGCTATTGGGCCGTGCCCCCATTCATGATGGGAGACGCAGTATGTATAATGGGGTGTTTGGCGGGACGGTTGAGCGCGCGACAGCGTGCCTGCCACGCCGAAGCGCGAAGGTGACAGCGCGCGAAGGCGGGCGGTTAGCTCAGGGGTAGAGCACCGGCTTTACACGCCGGCTGTCGGGGGTTCGAAACCCTCACCGCCCACCAGCCTTCGTCGCGCCCAAGCGCGCACGTTCGAGACGCGCGCAGGCGGACTACGGCTGGCAAGCCAGACTGTAGATTTTAGTTTCGACGTTCAGATTGACCCACGCGGGGTCGTAGTTCAGTTGGTTAGAACGCCGGCCTGTCACGCCGGAGGTCGCGGGTTCGAGCCCCGTCGACCCCGCCAGCCTTCGCTCACGGAAACTTACGCCGAAGCGTGAGCTTCGGCTCGGCAAGCCATCCGCCTTCGCTCGCTCACGATCACGCGCGAGCTACGGCGCGATGTCGCGCCGAAGGCGGACACCCTCGTCACGCCGCATCCCGGATCACTCATCAGCCCTCCTCTACTTCCAGGCGTGCAACGTGATGTGGTTGGGCCGAATCGTGTTCAGCGTCTCCAGAGGCACGTCGTCCGGGAAAGACTTCGAGAGGATCTCGATCTTTCGGAACCCGACGGTTTCGAGCATCGCTCGCACTGCCGAGGGATTCGGACCGCACCAGTTCGTCGGGTCTCCACCTAGCTCGTTTCCCGGATAGAAGGCCATCGCGGGCCGGCTCACCGCCAGCATGTCCACCTGCGTCTGCATGATGAGCTGGCCTCTCGTCACGCTCGCGACGCGTTCGAGCGCGAGCAGGGGATGTTTCATGTGATACAGAATCCCCAGAAAGAGCACAACATCGAACTCGCCGACCGTGTCGGGCGACAGGTTCAGCACCTCGATCCATTTATCCTCGACTCGCGAGCCCAGCGCGCGCCGTGCCAGGTCGAACCCTTTCCTGGTGCCCCATCCGCCGCCGTCCCAGCTGAACGAATCCGTCGCCAGCACGCGGCGGGCGCCCCGCCGCTCAGCTTCGAACGAGAAGAACCCGTCCCACGCGCCGATGTCGAGGACCGAGAGCCCGGAGAGATCCTCGGGCATCCTGATCTCAGCCAGGCGCGCCGGTGACACATCGATGCCGGGAGTGACGAGACCTCCACCCAGGTCGATCGGATGCCACCATTTGATCTGTTCGACCTCGGCACGCAGTGCCTGTCGATCACGGGGAGAGTCATTGCTCACGTCAGATACAGGCTTTCGATTCCAGAACACCGGTCCCTCCTCAACTGCGATCGATGCGCGGCAAGAGCCCCGCGTACTGGCTTGTCATCGTTGCTGGTGGCCGCGAATCCGCTGTACTTCCACATCGCTCACCTTCGCTCGCCGCGCAAAGTCGGGCCAGGCCGCTATCGCGCCGCCCACCTGCTCGAGAACCTTCGGTGCAGTGCCCACGGCAAATTCGTCTGCGACCACCATGAGGTCGTCACGGGTAATATTGGCAAATTTTCCATTCACTGACATCAGGTGCTGGTAGGTCCATTCGCCGTTCGGATTGTAGGCGTGGGTGACGTCGTACGCCGGAGCGAGCTCCCACGCTCCGCCCTCGCGCAGCAGAAAGGATATGTTCTTCGAGTGGTCGTCGCAATTGGCCGCCATCACGTTGAACGCGACGCGGCGGAAGGCTTCCTCGCGGGCCGGATATCCCAGCTGCAGGCGATCGACCGTCATCAGAAGCTGACTGACGTCGTGTGTGGCCTTCTGGCGATAGTCGAGGTGCGCGAGGCCGCAAAGCGTCTGCAGGTGATGCTTGGCGTTACCCTCGCGGTCGAATCGTTTCGTCATGAAGTGGGCGCGCCCGTTCTCTTCGAGCAGCCGGCAGGGCGACATCGTGATGCCCGCGGCCTTCGCCATCAGGTGATACGCATACTCGATGCGCCCGTAATCGCGGCTTACACCGAGCCGTTCGTCCGGGCCGACGCCATCGAATTTGATGAGCCAGTGTTCGAAGCCCGGCGGCACATCGAACTGCCCGGTGCGAATTTCATGCGTCTTCGGATTCCATGACACGACGGCCTTTGCCCGCGCGCCGCCGGCCGATGTGCCGACCTGAATGATCTGCGCGAGCGCGGCTTCAGCATGCGCATCCGCGTCGAGCTCTCCCTGAACGGCGCGGCGCGCGCTTTCGACCAGTGCCGACATCTCAATCGCCGTCGTCGATTTGGAATGTTTGGGTCCGCGCGCCGGCTTGAACTCGAGCGCACCGAGCCCGCGCTTTCCCATGTACGCAAGGCGATCGGGCGACGTGATCTGGGACTTTTCAACCCCCGCGCGCGCCATCCACGCGTCGATCAGCGTGTTGCCGAAATCGTCGGGCAGCGCGTCGGCGAGCATCCCGGGCAGCCGGCGATAGGTGGCCTCAGGCAAATCGGTAAACACGAAGGGATCGCTCGCCGCAGTCAGCGGCATCGTCAACGGCGCCAACTCGATGCCCGAGCGCACGAAGCCCGGTTGGTACTCGAAGGCGTAGTAGCCGAGCGCGGGATCGAGGGCGACCGCGCCTGCTGCCCTGCCCCAGATGCGGAGCTCGACGATGGGGACTGGCGTGTACATTGGGGGTCAGGTCGACGGCGCCTGCGTGCGCCGCTTGCGCGACGCGCGCAGGCGCGGCGCTTTGGTCTTGAGCATCTGGATGGGGCTGATCGACACCGGCGGCGCCAGGGACCGAATCCAGTCTTCTCTGTTCAAGGCGCGCAGCGCCTGGACCAGCGAGCGGAGAGTGGCGCCTTTGCCGCCCTCGAGATTCTTAACTGCGTTGAGGGCGATCCCGGCCCGATCGGCGAGCTGCTGCTGGTTGAGGTTCTGCCGCAGCCTGAGCGTGCGGATTTGCCGGCCCAGCTCAGCCTCCCAGCGATTGGGTGCAATCACGAGATATTAATAGACCTAAATAGGTCTATTGTCAATTATCTTGATATTTATAGACCTAAAAAGGGCTATTAATAGACTAACGTCGAAGTAGGCTCGCAGCAGTATCCACGTCCCGCCAAACGTCCAGTGTGGCGATCTAAGCTGGAATGATCGTGTTGCCCGAGCCAGCCTTCGGGCGCAGAATGCCCACATGAAGAAGGCCATCTTCGCAGCCGTGGCTTTGGTGCTGGCACTCCTCGGCGGGCGCGGAATTCTGGCACAGTCGACCGCAGCACCGGCACAGACGTCCACAGCGCTGCCGACATTCGAGCTCGACAAAACGTGGCCGCCGAAACTACCTAATGACTGGGTGATGGGGCAGATGTCGTCGGTCGCCATCGACAAGCGCGATCATGTCTGGCTTCTACACCGCCCACGCTTCATCCCCGCAGAACAAAGCGCGCACCGCGCGCCTCCCGTGCTCGAATTCGACGCCGCGGGAAAGTTCGTCCGGGGTTGGGGCGGACCTGGAGCAGGCTACGAATGGCCCGAGAACGAACACGGCATCTTCGTCGACGACAAAGACGTCGTCTGGATTGGCGGCCAGGCGGGAACAGGCGCGGGCGTTGTCAAGTACAAGAAGGTCGCCAACCAGCGTGTGTCCGTCGATGACGACATGCTGCTCAAGTTCACGACGGCGGGAAAATTTCTGCAGCAGATCGGCCAGCAGAATGCCAGCCGTGGAAACGAGGACACGAAGAATTTGAAAGAGCCTGCCGATCTCGTGATCTATCGGAAAACCAACGAAGCGTTCATCGCCGACGGTTATGGAAATCGCCGCGTCATCGTGCTGGATGCCGATACCGGCGCGTTCAAACGCATGTGGGGCGCCTTCGGTAATGTTCCGGTCGATGCGAAGCCCGCGCCGTTGCGGCCTGGCTTTTCGGGTTTCGCGGAGCCGGGGGTTGAAACACCACCGCCCGCTGGCGCAGCGGCGACACCAGCACTAGCCAGAACACCTCCAGGTCCTCAACAATTCGCCGGTCCCGTGCACGCGATTCGCGTCTCGAACGACGGCTTCGTCTACGTCGCCGATCGCAGTAACGGGAGAGTGCAGGTGTTCACGCTGGCGGGCAAATACGTAAACCAGCTGTTCTCGGGCGGCTCACCGGGCGGTCTCGCCCTGTCGCCGGACAAAGAGCAGCAGTTTTTATATGTCGGAGAGGGTAATCAGATTCTTATCGTGAATCGAAAGACGCTCGCCGTTCTGGCAAGCGACCGTTTCGGAGCGCGAGGAACCGTTCGGCCTCACCAGATGGCGATCGATTCGAAGGGCAACGTCTACACGGCAGAGCTCGACTACGGTACGCAGCGATTCGCCTTCAAGGGTGTGTCCAATCAGAAGCCGTAAAGCCTGGGCGGATTCCGGCTCTTGCAGGGACCGCCCATGACATCGATTCGCAGAACGGCCATCGTCACCGGTGCTGGCACCGGCATTGGCCGTCATGTCGCGCTCGCGCTCTTACGCGAGGGCTATGCCGTCGTGCTCGCCGGCCGGCGGCGGCAGCCTCTCGAAGACACCGCGCGAGAGGCACCCGTGGGGACTGAGGTACTCGTCGTCCCGACCGACGTCGCCGATCAGGCAGCGGTGGGGTCGCTCTTTCGCGCCACCAGGGAGAAGCTGGGCCGGCTCGACCTACTCTTCAACAACGCGGGTCTGGGCTCGCCAAAAGCGTTGCTCGAAGACGTCACACTCGATCAATGGAAATCTGTCGTCGATGTAAACCTGACGGGTGCTTTTCTTTGCACGCAAGAGGCCTTCCGATTGATGAAGGTGCAAGACCCGCGCGGTGGACGGATTATCAACAACGGGTCCATCTCCGCGCATGCGCCCCGGCCGAACTCGGCGCCCTACACCGCAACGAAACACGCGATGACAGGCTTGACCAAGTCCACATCGCTCGACGGCAGACAGTACGACATCGCCTGCGGCCAGATAGATATCGGGAACGCCGATACCGCGCTGGCTGAGCGCATGAAGATTGGTGCGCTCCAGGCCAATGGTGCCGTCGTGGGCGAACCGACAATCGATCCCGAGCACGTAGCGCGGGCCGTGCTCTACATGGCCAGTCTGCCGCTCGACGCGAACGTCCAGTTCCTCACGGTGATGGCGACGAAGATGCCGTTCATCGGCCGTGGATGATCAAATCCGGATATCATTTGGCCCGCCATGGCTGAACTGTCCAGACGCGAATTCGCCGCCCTTGCTGCCTCCGCAGCAGCTGCGACGTTCGCATATCCCGGGCAATTGTCCGGGGCCACACCGATCTCCGCTGCAGAAATAATCGAGCGCATCAAGAAGAACGTGGGCGTCGAATGGAAGCCCGACACCGTCGACACCATGAAGGCCGGCGATCCTTCTGTCATCGTCAAGGGCATGGTCACCACCTCCATGGCGACGATGGCTGTGCTCCAGCAAGCCGTGAAAGCCGGCGCGAACCTCGTCATTACCGCACAGCCGACGTTTTATGGAAGGGCCGATGTGCCGACGCCGCCCGCCGGTCGTGGAGCCGCGAATCAGGCGCCGGCCGTGGTGTCCGATGCCGTCTTTACGCGCAAGAACGAGTTCATCGCCCGGAATAATCTCGTCGTCTTTCGCCTGAGCGATCACTGGCGGTTGCGCCGGCCCGATCCGCTTGCGCTCGGTCTCGCGAACGCGCTGGGCTGGGTGAAGTATCAGTCCGCGGACGATCCTCAGCGCTTCGAGATACCCGCGCTCACGCTCGATGCGCTGGCGAACCACGTGAAGAAGGGACTTCGTCTGCGCGGTGGGATCCGAGTGCTCGGTGATCCTCAAACCAGGGTGCAGCGCGTTGGTGTGCTGGCCGGAACGACGCCCATTCAGGCGGCGCTGAAGATGCTCCCGAGCGTGGATGTCATCGTGGCGGGCGAAGTCCGCGAGTGGGAGTCGGTCGAATACGCGCGGGACAGCGTGTTTTCCGGACAGAAGAAAGGCCTGATCCTCGTGGGCCGCGTCGTGTCCGAAGAGCCCGGCATGGAGCTCTGTGCCAACTGGCTGAAGACGCTCGTCCCGGAAGTGCCAACCCGCCATATTTCTGCTGGCGACCCGTATTGGAGGCCAGCCTGATGACCGCAGGGGAAGTCGTCGACCGCATCAAGAAGAATCTCGGCGTGCCCTGGCGCGATACGACCTACCGGGACACCTTCAAGTTCGGAGGTCCCGAGACCGAGGTCACCGGCATCGCGACGACGGTGTTCTGTTCATTCGAGGTGGTCCAGCGGGCCAGCGCCGCGGGATGCAACATGATCATCCCGCACGAAGACACCTACTGGAACGATCGCGACGACGTGACGATCGTCGCCGACGATCCGCTCTACAAGATCAAAGTCGACTTCATGCGGGCGCACAACATCGTCGTCTTCCGCATTCACGATCACATGCACGCGCAGCGGCCCGACTTCACCTATGTTGGTTCCGCTCGCGATGTGGGTCTCGACGCCAGGTACGAGACTGCGCCGAACTCGCACCGGTTCGTCATTCCGGAGACCACGCTCGGTGCGCTTGCCGCCGACGTGAAAAAACGCAGCGGAGCGCGCACGCTCAGGGTCGTTGGCGACCCGAACGCCAGGGTCAGCCGGGTTCAGCTCGGCGTTGGCTATGCGACACCTGCCATCAACAACCCGGATGTCGATGTCGTCATCAGCGGCGAGCAGCAGGAGACCGACGGTACGCTGGACAGTCCGGAATATGTCCTCGACGCGGTGACGCTTGGCATCAACAAGGGTTGGATCATGCTCGGGCATGCGATCTCGGAAGAGGCCGGCATGCTCGAGATGGCGCAGTGGATCAAGCAGTTTGTCCCGGAAGTCCCGGTTCAACTCGTGAAAGCAGGCGAACCGTTCTGGGCTCCGAAGTGACTCGAAGCGGTTTCAAAACCTGACCGACCGGCCCAGTCACGCCGACGTTCTGCTCGCGGGCAACGTGTTTCTGAGTATCTATTGCCCGCTCCGCAGAACATCGGCGTGACTGGGCACGCCCGATTACAGGTTTTGAAACCGCTTCTCCTTGCCTAATCTTGCTCGATATGTCCCCGCGTCGACGACAAGCGGATCGCCGACTGGCCGATCTCGCGCAAGTGACGCGCGATGGCCTCCTCTGCCGCTTGCGGTGATATTCGGTAACGAGGATGTTGCCGAAGGCCCGTGGCCCCCGAGACGAGCGTGGCCAGCAGCACGGCCGCGATCGTCACGATGAGTGCAAGGGCCCTGATGGACTGAACCTGAAGAGGGAGCTGCGCCGCCGCCCACCCTCGCGCGCGCGCCCGATGCATCAAGGCCGGCGCCACCAGCAGCGCGGGCACCGTCACCATCCAGATAGCGAGCAGTGCGCCGTCGGCTGAGGAGAACTTCCAAACATCAGCATCGGCCGGAAACAGCAAAGTGACTTTCCACCCGCTGAAGCTTTGATCGACAAACCGAAAAAGGTCCTTGGAGTGATGGAGGTTATAGGCCAGTGCGTTCTGCATCGACAGCACGAGCAAGAGCGCAAACGTGACCTGAAGGAGACGCGAACGCCCCAGTCGTGTAAGCAGTTCTGCCAGTGGCAGCGCGGCAAGCGGTACGACCGCCACGATCAGTCGCATGGGTGTGGTGCCGGCGGCGCCCAGCGAGTGACCAGCCGCGGGCAGTAGAAGAGCGAGGAAGGCCAGAACGCTCAGCCAGAAAATGTCGGGCCGGCGTTGCGCCAGCCACCAGTAGCCTGGCAACGCCAGCAGGAAAACTGGAGAGTAGGACAGCAATCCCCAATCGCGGTCTACCAGGTACGCCATGCTGTTTCGGCTCGCCGCGATCCACGAGATAACGCCGCGGGCATCGTCCTCAGGCCACATTGCCGTCGGCAAGACGCTCCCGGTCAGTCGATACGCGTAAAGCGCGAGGCACGCGAGAGGTACGACAAATCCGGCCAGATAGCCGATCTGGCGTCGCCTGTCGCGACCAAGCAGAATCGCTCCTCCCAATGCGAGTACTAACGCGAGGACGCTGAACCTCACATGCAGCCAGGGCAGGCAACCAGCGAGCAGGCCGTAGAAAAATGATCCGCCAAACGTGCCGCCACTGGAGAACAGGAGGTGGCCGGCCACGATGAACAAAAACACACCGGCCGCCAGCTCCGGGTAGATCTGGAACGGGAACGCAGCGACTGGCATGGTGAGGACGACGGCGAGCGTCACGATCCACGGCACCCACGTCGTTTCGACCGAACGGCGCAGAAACCGGAAGATGAGCACTGTCCACAACGCGTAGAGCGTGAGAAAAAAAGCGTTGACGGCGACGAGCTCGGCAGGCCATTGCGAATCGGCGCGCATTCCAGGCCCGCCGAACTGCCTGTCGAGGTAGTAGGCGGGAAACATCAGGAACGACACACCTGGTTGATGAACTTGGTACACGCGGCCGCCCTTGCCCGCGAAGAACCGGCCCTTCGCGTTGGCTTGATTGAAGCGCCGCGATGGGTTGGCGACAAACGCCGCGGCATCGAGCGTGAGCTGGCGCAACTCGTCAGGGAGTGCCTGAGCCAGCAGCGTGAAGTTGTGCCCCACTCGAGGACGGAAGTCAGGCGGAAGGGCCGCGAGCGGCTTGATGTGTGCGATCTCGAAACCCAGGCCTTGGTACCAGAGCTCGCAGTAACGCAAGTAACGCGCTTCGTCGCCAATCGTGTTACCCGTGAAACGAAGATGCGGCGTCCCGATTACGACCCATGTCACTGACAATGCGACAAGGGTCACCTCAGGTGCCCAGCGCCTGACGGTTGGTGGCAGGTGAATGCGTCCGGTCCAGGCGTGCAATGCTCCGTGCAGACGCCGGTCGATATTGCTCATCAACCAAACGAGCACCAGGCACGTCCACCACCAGCGTAGGTCGACGATCACGTACGACCACACCGGTGGAACAACGGCAAGCCTCGGTTCCAGGTTCAGCAGAGCGAGCGCACTCGCACCGAAAAACAAAAGCGGGCTCGCATACGAGACATCGGAAATTTCAAAGAGTGGCGGTTGCGACTCTTGTGCTACGAGGCGACGGATGAGCAGGTGGACGACGAGAACGAGGCCGCACGCCGACAGCGCCAGAACAAGGAGGGAACGGAGCGGCGCCGACACGAAGACATACTCGACGTCCTTGCGCACGATCGGGACGAGAACGCTGCGAACGATCCAGAGGTGCAGGCCGATGCCGAGACCGGCGATGCACAGCAGAAAGAACCCGGGACGAGGTTGACTGCGCCTCACCCCGCGATGGTATCAGGGTGGGTTGTCGTCGAGGAAGTCCCTGAAATTGGCGCGATTGACGTTTACTTTGACCGTCTCACCCGTTCGCCCGAGCGTTCTGGCCGCGGCCCCGTTAACGGTCATCACGATGGCGCCGCCGTTGCCCGCCGTCAGAACCATCTCTTTGCTTGCGATGAGAATTTCCAGCTGGCCAACATCCAACAACCTGTTGATGGTTGTCTTGCCGTCAACCGAAGCGATCACCCAGCTTGGGGAGGTGGCCGACAACACCACCCGCAATGGTTCGTCGATGGGAGTGGCTGTGTCGGTCTCTGGCGTCTCATCGGTTTTTGCGCTGGCCGACGATGTGCCGCTCGTTGACGAGCCGGGCGCGACCGCGGTGGCCGCTGGCGAGACAGCGACGGGAATCGACTTACGGCCTGGTGGCACAGGAGGCGGATCTGCAGAAGCCGGCTTCGCTTTGACCAATGGGGGCGGATCTGGCGCAGGCGATTGGTTGGGCGCCTGGGCGGGACCCTGCGCGTGATCTAAACGCTGCGCCTGGACAGCGTTATCCGGCATCTTTGACGTCGCTGTGACCACCTTGTTCTGTACGCCTGCCCACTGCGGCCATCCTGTCTCAAACACAACGTAGGCGACCAGGACGGCGACGAGCACACCAACCGCAGCGAAGTGGCGCCCGACGGACATTTCCCAATGACGGACCTTGAACGGGGTTTCCGAGGGCGGCGTTTCCGGCAGCTCGTTCCCTTCGGCAGCCGGATAGCCGTCCTTGAGAGAACCATCAGGAAATTGTGCGACAAACTCTGCAACGATGGCCTCGGGATCCAGGTTGACAGCTGACGCGAACGAGCGCACGAACCCACGGCCGACAACCCCACCCGGGAGATTCGAAACGTCGTCGCGCTCGAGTGCCTGGAGAACGAAGACGGAAATCTTCGTAGAATCAGAGACTTGGCGCAGCGATATGCCACGGCGTTCGCGCGCCTTCTTCAGCTTTGCGCCCACAAGTCCGCGTGATCGATTTCGAGTCATCCCATTCGGCTGTGTCAGATAGACCTAGTCAGGTGTACATATCGGCACGGATGACCCGAAAGAACAGCAGACGCGGCAACGGCACAACAACCGCATCATTCGTCCCCAGTCGGAATACGCAGGTTCACGGGGGGAGGAAATGGGTACCGCTGTTCGATCGCAACGTAGAGTCATAACCCGGCGCATCTTCCTCTTCGGCGTACTGGCCCAAGCCACGGCGGTGTGCGCCGCGAAGGCTCACCAACGCGGGCTCGCAGGCTGGTATGGTCACGGCGACGGATTCGACGGCAAGGTCACCGCGAGCGGCGAACGCTTCGACAAGAACCGGCTCACGGCCGCGCACTCCGACTTGCCGTTCGGAACGCGGGTTCGCGTGCGGAATTTGAGAAACAATCATCGCGTGGATGTGACGATCACCGACCGTCTCCCGGTTGGGGGAGTGAACAAGGGCCGGATTGTGGACGTGTCTTACGCAGCAGCCAAGAAGCTCCGCATGGTGGAGGCGGGCCTGGTCCCAGTCGAACTCACTATCCGCTCTTGAGGTCGTTGTTGGTGGCTCGTGGTTCGTGTCGCCACCAACCACTCACCACCAACCACATCCGGCATCAGTTCTCGTAAAGTCCTGGAGGGAACTTCTTCTCGAACATTTTCTGAATGCCCTTGTCGATGTGTTTCGCGTTCTTTTCCTGATCGTCCGATATCGTGTCGGTGGCCGTTCCACGCCAGATCAGCTTCTGGGTCTTTGCGTTGAACATGTCGATGATGAGCGTGCCTTCGAGGTAGGTTCTGACTTCTGCGGTCGAGGGGCCCCAGCCACCCCAACCCCAGCCGCCCCAGCCGCCATAGAAGGTCTCGAGCGTTTTCTTCGTGTTCGTTGACACATGCGCGGCGATGGCCACATCCGCCGTTCCTTTGGGTGCCTTGGTCCAGCCCTTTTGCATCAGCCATCCATCGACGGCGTTCATGATCCGCTGATTTTGAATATCGTTCCCTGGGATCGCATCAGACTTTGCCCAATAGTACGTTCGGAACATCGCAAAGTTTGTACTCGGATCGAAATCCGTACTGACCTCTTGTGCCCAGCCAATGTTCGCGCCGGCGAATGTCAGAAAGACGAACATCGCGCTGGCGATTGTGCGTGGTGTTATTCGTTTCATGTCGCCCTCTCCTGTGTTTTTCCACCGATCGCATCCTTGCTCATGCGATCAGGAATATTGAGGGCAAGCCGTGTGCCGCTAGTTATTGTCAGGAGGGAAGTCCTTTTCGAGCATCTGCTGAATGGCCTTCTGGATGTGCTGCTCATTCTTTTGCTGATCATCCGATATTGTGTCGGTAGCCGTTCCACGCCAGATCAGGTTATTGGTCTTTGCGTCGAACATGTCGATGATCAGCGTGCCCTCGAGGTAAGTTTGGCCATCAGCGGTCGAGGGTCCCCAGCCGCCCCAACCCCAGCCGCCCCACCCGCCATAGAAGGCCTCGAGCGTGTTCTTCGTATTCGTGGTCACGTGCGCGGCGATGGCCACATCAGCCTCTCCTTTGGGTGCCTTTCTCGCGCCCTTTTTCTTCAGCCCCCTATCGACCTCGTTCACGATCCGTTGATTCACGATTGTATTGCCTGGAACCGGATCAGACTTTTCCCAATAGTACGTACGTAGCTTCGAGTAGTTGAAATCCGGATCGAAATCCGTACGGACTTCCTGCGCCCAACCGCGGTTCGCGCCGATGGCAAGCATAAGAAAAGCGAACAGAACGCTGGCGATTGTGCGTGGTGTTATTCGTTTCATGTCGCCCTCATCTGTTGTGCAACGTTCGCATCCTTGCGCATGCGATCAGGAATATCGAGGGCAAGCCGTGTGCCGGAATTCCCTAGCGAGATTATTGCAACTACAGGTACATGGACGGATCCCGCAGCGCAGGACCCGTCCGACGTGCTCGAAAGGAGAAAGAGCCATGCGCAAGACCACCGCCATCGCTGCCGTCATAGGCGTGCTGCTCACCATCGCACCGAGCGCGATGGCACAATCGGCGACCAGCCAATCATCTCCCACGTCTTACGCAAAGACGACCATCGTTCCGACCGACGGCGGCTGGCCCCGGCGCTATGTCACCAGTAGCGGCGCCAATGTGATCATCTATCAACCGCAGGTGGCGAGTTGGGTCGACGAACGGCACGCCATCCTCTGGGCGGCGGTGTCATACACGTCAAAGGGCGCACAGAAGCCGGTGCTCGGGACGATCAAGGTGGAGTCCGACACGAGTGTGGCGCTCGATGAGCGACTCGTCAGCTTTTCCGATTTCAGGATCACCGAATCAAACTTTCCGACGCTCGAGCGCGACCAGCTTCGCCCCGTCATCGAAGAGATTCAGGCCGCGGTGCCCCTGAACCATCGCGTGATTTCGCTCGATCGCGTGCTCGCCAACATCGACAAGAGCACGATCGTTCCAAAAAACGTCGAGGGCGTGAGGGCCGACCCGCCGACGATTTTCTTCAGCAAGACACCGGCGATTCTGGTGAACATCGACGGGAATCCCATCTGGAGCCCGATTCCCGGAAACGAACTGAAGACGGCGGTCAACACCAACTGGGATCTCTTCAGTCATGCGCCGACGGCCACCTACTACCTGCGCAACAACGACGTCTGGTTGAAGGCGGCGAACGTCGATGGGCCGTGGAGTCCCGCTGGCACGCTTCCCGACAGTTTCGCGAAGCTGCCCGCTGACGACAACTGGAAAGACGTCAGGGCCAGCCTTCCGGGAAAGAGAATCACCGCGGCCATGACGCCGCGCGTGTTCGTGAGCCACGTGCCGGCAGAACTGATGCTGTTGCAGGGCGAGCCTGCATACGTGCCCGTGCCTGGCGCGCAGCCGCTCAGCTGGATCAGCAACACAGCGAGCGATGTGTTCCGGATGGGCAGCACGGGCGCGGTGTACTTCCTGGTGGCTGGCCGGTGGTTTTCGTCGCCGGGTTTCGGCGGGCCATGGACGTTCGCGACGCCTGAATTGCCTGTCGCGTTCAGGAAGATCCCCGTCGACCATCCGCGATCCAGCGTTCTTGCATCCGTTCCAGGCACCGACCAGGCCATCGAAGCCGTACTGCTGGCCGAAGTGCCGCAGACGGCTCGTGTGAGCAAAACGCTTCAAGCACCCGAAGTCGTCTATCAAGGTGTGCCGGAATTCAAGCCGATCGAAAACACGACTGTGGAATGGGCCGTCAACACCGAGAAGGACATCGTCAAGGTCGGTGACATGTACTTGATGTGCTATCAGGGAGTTTGGTTCATGGCGACGGGTCCAAACGGGCCATGGCAGGTTACAGGGGCAGTGCCTGATGAGGTGTACCAGATTCCCGTCAGCTCGCCCGTCTATCCCATCACCAGCGTGACCGTCGAGGAGTCCACATCAGATGACGTCGTCTTTGCGAGCTCTCTCGCGTACACCGGACTCATGGTTGCGTGGGGAACCGCGGTGTGGGGAACCGGTTACTACTATCCGCCGTACGTGCGTCTCGGTGGGTATCCGATCTATTACCCGCGCTATCCGACGTACGGATATGGCGCGATGTACAACCCGTGGGCCGGTACCTACGCGCGGGGAGCCTATGGTTGGTATGGTCCGTACGGCGGGGCTGGAGTGGGTGCCCGCTACAACCCAGTGACCGGTCGATACACCCGCGGCGCGGCGGCGTGGGGACCTTATGCAGGTGCGGGTGTTGGTCGAAGCTACAACCCGCGCACAGGAACGTACGCAAGGGGTGGAGTCGCCTACGGTCCGTACGGCGCACGCGGCGCGGCACAAGCGTTCAACCCTCGCACGGGCGCATACGGCGCCACGCGACAAGGCTCGAGCATCTACGGCAATTGGGGCACCAGTGCGGTGCAGCGCGGCGATCAGTGGGCGCGCACGGCGCACACGACGAACTACGCGACCGGATCACGCACGCGGGCGGCAGCCGGAAGCGGCGGAGCCGAGGCCATCAGGCGCACCGGTCCGGCAGGCAGTTCGTTTGCCGGGCAATCCCGCAGCGGTGACATTTACGCGGGCCACGACGGGAATATCTACAAGAGGGATGGGGGGAGCTGGCAAAGGTACGGCGGAAGCGGCTCGTGGAATTCCGTTCAGAGGCCATCTCAACAGTTGAACAACGACTGGAGGGCTCGCAGCAATGGCGCGGCGAGGGCCAGCCAGTACAACAGCATGAGGAGCAGCGGTTCCTGGGGTTCGCGCAGTTACAGTTCATCAGGTAGCCGTAGCTTTGGTGGTGGTGGTGGTCGTAGTTTTGGCGGTGGCGGTCGCAGTCGAGGTGGCGGGCGGCGCCGCTAGCAGCATTGGGAGGCCAGACAATGAGCGATCGTGACACGTTACCCCGAACGATTTTGCCAATGCCGGATCAACCGCGCACAGGCTCGATCACTTACGATGCGAAGGATCCCGAGACGAAGTATCCGCCGATCCCGCAGCTGCGGCCGCCGACCGGCGCGCCGAATGTTCTCATCGTCCTGATCGATGATGCGGGATTCGGCGCTTCGAGTGCGTTTGGTGGTCCCTGCAACACGCCGAACGCCGAACATCTCGCGGCGCGAGGTCTGAAATACACGCGCTTCCACACCACGGCGCTGTGCTCGCCGACCCGCCAGGCGATGTTGACTGGACGCAATCATCATTCGGTGGGCATGGGCTCGATCACCGAGATGGCGAGTGGTGCTCCCGGCTACAGTTCAGTGCGGCCGAATACCGCCGCTCCACTTGCCCAGACTCTGAAGCTGAACGGCTATGCGACGGCGCAGTTCGGCAAGTGCCACGAAGTGCCCGTGTGGGAAACCAGTCCTGCAGGTCCCTTCGATGCCTGGCCGACCGGTGGTGGCGGGTTCGAATACTTCTATGGGTTCATCGGCGGCGAGGCCAATCAGTGGTACCCGACGCTCTACGAGGGCACGACGCCAATCACCAACAAGTACACGCCTGAAGAGGGCTATCACCTCGTCGAAGACATGACCGACAAGGCGATCGCCTGGATCGGCCAGCAGAAGGCGCTGATGCCGGACAAGCCCTTCTTTGTGTACTTTGCGCCAGGCGCCACGCACGCGCCGCATCATGTGCCGAAGGAGTGGGCCGACAAATACAAGGGACAGTTCGACCAGGGCTGGGACAAGCTGCGAGAAGAGACCTTCGCCCGTCAGAAGAAGCTCGGCGTCATTCCGGCCGACTGCGATCTCACCGCGCGCCACAAGGAAATCCCCGCATGGGACGCGATGCCTGAGGCGCTCAAACCCGTCCTGCGCAGAGAAATGGAAGTGTATGCCGGCTATCTCGAGTACGTCGATCACCATGTTGGCCGGTTGTTCGAATCGATCGACAAGTTGGGACACCTCGACGATACGCTCATCTACTACATCATCGGCGACAACGGAGCATCGGCCGAAGGCACGCTCAACGGCACGTTCAACGAGATGATCAATTTCAACGGCGCCGCGGCCGTCGAAACCCCAGAGTTTCTCATGGCGCGGCTCGACAAGCTCGGCGGGCCGGAGTCCTACAACCACTACGCGGTTGGCTGGGCGCACGCGATGAATACGCCCTACCAGTGGACCAAGCAGGTGGCGTCCCACTACGGCGGCACCAGGAACGGCACGATCGTGCACTGGCCCAGGGGCATCAAAGCAAAGGGAGAGGTCCGCACCCAGTTCCACCATGTGATCGACGTGGCGCCGACGATTCTCGAAGCCGCGACGTTGCCGCAGCCCATCTCGGTGAACGGCGTGCAGCAGATGCCGATCCAGGGCGTCAGCATGCGGTACTCCTTCAATAATCCCAAGGCAGGTGAGCAGAGGGAGACGCAATACTTCGAGATGTTCGGCAATCGCGGCATCTATCACAGGGGGTGGACGGCTGTGACCCGGCACAAAACGCCGTGGCTGCTCGTCGGGGAAAAGACGCCGCCGTTTGACGATGATGTCTGGGAGCTGTACGACACGAACAAGGACTGGACGCAGGCGCACGATTTGTCGAAGCAGATGCCGGAGAAGCTTCACGAGCTCCAGAGGCTGTGGCTGATTGAGGCGACCCGCTACAACGTGTTGCCGCTGGACGATCGCATCGGCGAGAAAATGAACTCCGACACGGCAGGTCGGCCGGTCCTCATCAAAGGCAAGACCCAGATTCTTTTTCCAGGGATGGGGCGCTTGTCGGAGAACACGGTTCTCAACCTCAAGAACAAGTCGCATTCGGTGACCGCCGAGATTGCTGTGCCCGCGTCAGGTGGGGAAGGGGTCATCGTTGCGCAGGGCGCAAACATAGGTGGCTGGAGTCTCTACTGCAAGGGTGGCAAGCTCAAATACTGTTACAACTACCTCGGCATTCAGTACTTCTACGCTGAGAGCGCGAGCGCGGTGCCGCCAGGCACGCACCAGGTTCGGGCGGAGTTCCAGTACGCGGGCGGCGGCCTCGGCAAGGGGGGACTGTGTCGCTCTTTGTCGACGGCAAGAAGGTCGGACAAGGGACAGATCGGGGCGACAGCGGCGATGGTGTTCTCGGCCGACGACGGGTGCGATGTCGGCGAGGACAGTGGCGCGCCCGTATCGCCTGACTATGGGCCGATAGGCAATGCCTTCAACGGTCTGGTGAGGGGCATTCAGCTCGCGATAGCCGAGGCGGCCGAAGAAGTGGATCATCTGGTTTCGCCAGAAGATGCGGTTCGTATGGCGCTGTCGCGGCAGTGACCCGAAGGCACTGCTCGATGATGTCGCTTCGTCTTTTCTTAATGGTGCTCGTGGCACTGCTGACGCCCGGCACGGCCGTGGCGCAACCTGACACCCAGCTGTGGGGAGACTTCACGCTCACCTGGATCAAGAATGATCGATTCACGTTCGGCGTTGATACGGCACCCAGGGTGCTCGTGTCGGCGCCGTCTGGTGATCCAGGCTGGGCCACGCTTGATATCACTCCATCTATCGAATACAGCCGCGGCAGGTGGGTCGACGTCATTGGCGAGCTGAGGCTCGCCCGCACGTGGGAGACCAACGACCTGGACTCCATCGAAGTTGCGCCCCGGGTAGGCTTCCAGTTCCATGTGTTGTCGAACCTGCGCGATCGTCTCGACAAGGAGAGGCAGCCGGGACACCGGCTGGTCATCCGCAATCTGCTCCGCTTCGAGTGGCGCAACTTCTTCTATTCCAACGGCCAGCCGGAAGAGTCGTCACAGCGGCTCCGAGATCGTGTGGAGGTTCTGTATTCGCTGAACCGTCCTCGCATCACCGATGACGGCTCAAGATACCTGGTCTCGGATGTGGAGTGGTTCTGGCCTCGTGGAGAACCGGACGAGCGTTTCGCCAATCAGCAGCGCATCCGTGCCGGTATCGGGTACCGGCACAGTCATGCATGGCGCTTCGAGACTCTCTACATCTGGGATCGTTCGCGCGACTCTGCCAATCAAGGGTTCTCGGACGACTACCATGCCGTCGATTTGAGAGTACGGCGCGTGTGGTAGGAGCACCTACAAGCGGTTTCACAATCTCCGCGAACGGCCTGGCTCGCGCCGATGTTCTGCTCGCGGGCAACGTGTTTCTGAGTATCTATTGCCCGCTCCGCAGAACATCGACGCGAGCAGGCGTCGCCCGGCGAAGGTTGTGAAACCGCTAGCAGGAGACAGGCTGACCTTCTGTTCCGAGCAACACGCGTTCGGTGGGCATTTCTCCTTTACTCTAGGAGTTCAGGGTTGGAGGTTTTGAAATACGAAAACCAGGAGATGAGGATAAGAGGAATCGATGCAGTTGCGGCAGGCGGGCCGGATCTGTCTGCAAGCGGCCGTGTTCGTGCACCGTCAGTTCCGGCCGCGACGCAGACAGGTCCGGCCTGCCTGCCGCAATCGGATCGGTTCTACTTAGGACCAATTTATTACTTCAGCGCAACGAGTCGGGGTCGTGCCTTCGACTCGATGAGCTCGATCAGCGCCTTTGAGCGTAAGAGCACACTTTTCAGCTCGAGCAGCGCCTGCCGTTCTTCATGGCTCAGCGGTAAGTACTGCGCGAGCATGTTGACCAGCTCCTCGTCCGGCGTGTCCGGTGGGACTTTGGATGTTCCTCCCTTTGTGACGAGAGTCTCCAGCCGCAGTCGCTGCTTGCGAAGTTCGGCTCTTTCAGCGTCGTTCAATACCTCGGGCAGCGCCTCTACCTGTGCGAGGCGATAGGGCCGGCTGTTGTCTTCGCCGGTGACGCGAAACTTCACCACGCCACGCAGCGCAATGTTGAAACGTCCATCCGGCAACTCTTCGACGTCTGTAATCACTCCGGCGCAACCGATTTCATAGATCGGCGGCCGGCCCTGATAGTTCGCTTCGAATCCTGGCTTCAGCGTCGTCATCCCGATGATGCGGTCACCCTTCAGCGCATCAGCCACCATCGCGCGATAGCGCGCTTCGAAAATGTAGAGCGGCCGGGAGACGCCAGGGAAGAGCATCGTCACTTCGAGTGGGAAGATCGGAATTGCCGAGGGCAGTTTCTCAGGGTTTGGCCATTTGTCCGGCGGTGCAGACTGTGCCCGGACGATACTGCCGGCGCTCAGCAGACCGGCTATCGCTATGACGCCCGCAAGTCTCTTAGGCAGCATTGCGGATTCTTGCACAGTATTGATCGCGCGATCACGAATTTGCGTGTCCCGTCCTGAGCCATTGGTGCGCGCACGCCCACCTAACGGCACCAATCCTGGTTTCCTCGAGAGGGCACCGCATTTGCTGCCTCCAAGTTGGGGGTTCGACGAACCTCTCCACAGGAGGATAGTGTGCCGGTGAAAAAGGCCAGGAAATCAACGCGGTCGCTTCGCTATCTGCTCTACGCCGACCGGAAACTCCAGAGAATCTCGGTGAGGAAGATATCCGAGCGACTGAAGAAGGCGAGGCAAGCGCGAAGAGCGACTCGCCGAAAGAGCGCCGTGGCCGCGGGCAGCGCCATGCACGCTTCGTGGCTGCCGAGCACGCGAGCGATCGTTGTCGGGGTGAGTTGCGTTGTCGCGGCAGTCGCCCTCGTCGCTGCGGGCCAACCGGATCCCCGATCCGATGCCGCACGCGGAGACGTACCGGAAGCGTTCGCGCCTCTGGAGAACAACCGGCTGCCCGCACGTGCGGATACAGCGGGCGTTCCCATTCGGACCAGGCCGGCGCGCAAACCGGCAGAAGCATCGGTGGCCCAACCCGCGAGGCCACGTACGGCGGAAGCGAAGGCGGTGGAAGCCAAGGTGGAGGCGGACACTCCAAAGGTTCAACCAGTCACGATTACGGGTTGCCTCGATCAGGACGACAACACGTTCTGGTTGAAGAACACGTCAGGCGCGGATGTGCCGAAATCGCGCAGCTGGAGATCGGGCTTTATCAAGAAGGGCTCGTCGTCTGTTGAACTGGTGGATGCTGCCAACACGCTCAGACTCTCGAACTTTGTCGGGCAGCGCGTCGCTGCGACAGGTATGCTCGCGGACCGCGAAATGCGGGCGCGCTCGTTGCGGCGGGTCTCGGCGTCTTGCAGCTAGGCTACTAGCACGCGAGGGCGGGTCTACAGGGCAAGACCCGCCCTACGTATGCCATCATCCCTCTGCCATCTGCCCTGACATGCTTCTTCACTCAGTCGTACCTTCGGCCGACGCGACATAGCTCCGCCGGCTTCTCGTTTTCAGGCCAGGCCGTTTCGCGCGTATGTCCAGCTTGTGAACTTTCCCGTCGAGCGACGCCGGGCTGAACCCAAGCAGGTACTGGCTGCGCAGCTCGTGCGCGATGCGTGTAAACGACGCGTTGAGGTCGGCGTCTTTCTTCAAATCGAAATAGCCGCCGCCCGTTTCGTTCGCGAAGCGATTGAGAATGGAGTCGGGCTTGCTCCTCACGACGCTCTGCCCGTTGAAAAACTCTGTCTCGAGGCCAATGCCGTAGATCATCACCTCGGCATCTCGGGCCCGTTCCATTGCACGCCCAGATCCCAGGCGGCTGCCGAAATCGGCGCCATCGGTGAAGAGCAACAACACCCTCCGCCCGTCCACCTTCTCGAGCTCGTCGAGACTGGCGTGCACCGCGTCGTACAGGCGCGTCTCGTTGCCGAAGTCGAGGTGTTTCAGCGTGCTGACGAGGCTGTTACGGTCGCTGCTGAACCCGGACGCAAACTCGATTTTGTCGTTGAACGCTCCGACCGAGGCTTTGTCGTGCGGCAACAGGCGCAGGAGGAACTGTTCCGCCCCGGCATACAGATCTTTCAGGCGCCCGGTCATGCTGATACTGGTGTCGAGCATCAACACGACGCTGATGGGACGCACCTCGTTGTCGAAAATCGAGAGCTCCTGCGGGCGTCCGTTGTCGAGGACTTCGAAGTCCTCGCGCGCCAGATCGGTGACGAGGCGGTTGTTGCTGTCGGTCACAGTGACGTAAGCGGGCACGATCCGGGAGCCGGATCGGAACGTCGGCTGCTGAGCTGCGGCTGAGAGGCCGACGAGCAGCACACCGCTGCCTGCGAACAGAGGAACCCACCGTCTCATTGAATGCACACTCAGAGCTTACCTGAGAACTATTTCGGCGTCAGCTTCAACAGTCTGCTGGTTGGTGGCGTGTTCGCGCTCATCGACGGAGTGCCGCTGTCGGTCAGGACATACAGCGCGCCGTCTGGGCCAACCCGAACGTCGCGAATCCGCGTGCGCAGGTCGGTCAACAAAGGCTCTTCCGCCACGACTTTGTCATTGACGACTTGCAGGCGGTCGAGCAGCGCCCCGCGCAACCCTCCGACAAACAGGCTGTTTTTCCATTCCGGAAACAGGTTGCCGGTGTAGAAAGCCAGGCCCGACGGGGCGATCACCGGGTCCCAGTAGTAGATCGGCTCGACCATCCCGTCCATCCGCGTGACGCCGATGGCTGTGCCGGGATAGTCGATACCGCGGGCCACCGTCGGCCAGCCGTAATTCTTCCCCTTCTCGACGATATTCAGCTCGTCCCCTCCGCGTGGGCCGTGATCGTTCTGCCACAAACGGCCCGTTTTCGGATCGAAGGCCAGCCCTTCGGGGCTCCGCATGCCGTAGGCCCAGATCTCGGGCAGGATGCCCGGCTTGCCGATGAACGGGTTGTCTGGCGGCGGCGTGCCATCCGGCGTGACGCGAATGATCTTGCCGAGGTGGTTGTCCATTTTCTGCGCGACGTCCCAGGGCGGCGAATCCGAGCGATCGCCGAGCGTCATCAGCAGATTACCGTCGGGCGCGATCACGATGCGGCCGCCGGTCTTGGCGCCAAGCCGCTTGGACGGCATGACCGGCAGGCCACGGAAGATCACGGTCACGTCCTTCAGCGACAGCGTGCTCTCATCGAGGCGTGCCCGGGCGATGCACGTATTGCTGTTCGTGCCATCGATGTGGTTGAAGAAGCTGAAGAAAATGCGCTGGTTGCCGGCAAAGTTCGGGTCGAGCACCACATCGAGCAGACCGATGCCCTTCGCGCCTGGAGTGGCCACCACCGACACGCCCTCCAGCGGCTCCGACACCTTACCGTTCGTGTGGAGAATGCGCATTCTGCCCGGAAGCCGTTCGGTCAGAATGATGTTGCCGCTCGGCAGGAATGCCAGGCTCCACATGACCTCGAGGTTGTCGATGAGTGTCGTCACCTTGTAGGACGCGGTCGCATGGTAGGGAGCGCGAGTCTGCTCGGGAAATGCGGGAGCGTTGTCCTGTTTCTCCGTCGGGCGCGTGTCGATCGGCTTGCCCTCTTCGGTGGCCAGCCACGGGAGACGCGCAGCGCCGGTATCAGACGCCGTGCGAGCCGGTGGCGTCTGACCCGCAAGCATTGCGGGAACGAGCGCCAGACAGACCCACACACACAGTTGCCGTTTCATGCGAAGCCCCCTGGTCAGGAATTATATGATTTCAGGGGATGAATGGCTTGAGTGAGCATCTTCGGAGCGCTTTTCGAAGCTTAGTCAGAGCGCCCGGCTTTGCGTTGGTCACGATCTTCATTCTCGCGATCGGCCTCGCAGGCACGATCGTCATGGTCGCGCTCATTCAAGGAGTTCTGCTGCGGCCTCTTCCCGTCCGCGATCAGGGCCGCCTGATCGTGGCGTGGAAGCAATTGCCGTCCTCCGGTTTCATGCATCATCCCTTCGGCGACACGGAGATCGGGGCGGTCGCCGAAGCGAGCCGGCTGCTCGAAGATGTCGCGGGCATCTCGAGGCATGGCGTTTCCGAAGCCACGCTCGTCGAAGACGATGGTGTCGCGCACTATGCAAATCAGGCATTCGTCACCGGCGGATTCTTCGATGTGCTGGGCGTGCGCCCGTTGCTCGGCAGAACGCTCACGCGCGCCGACGACGTGAATGGTGCGGCAAATGTCGTGGTCATCAGCCATCGTTTCTGGCAGCGGCAGTTTGCCGGCTCGCAGGATGTCATCGGGCAACGGCTTTCGCAGAATTACGGGCGTTTCACGATCGTGGGCGTCATGCCCGTGGATCTCGACTACCCCCACGGCGTGGACTTCTGGAGGACGACGAGATCGGTCGAGGGCACGTGGAGCGACGCGGTCCGCCGGGAAGTCGATCTCATCGGCAGACTTCGTCCGGACGCCACGATCGAGCAGGCGACCAGCGAGCTCGAGTCGCTGACCCGGCGGCTGGAAGCCACTGCGCCGCCCGATGCGACGCGCGGTCTCATCCCGGTCGTTCTCTCACTCGAAGATGTGATCGTTGGCGACATCCGGCCGATCCTCGTCGCGTTGTTCGCCGCGGTTGCGCTGGTGATGCTCATCGCCATTGCGAACGCCGCGAATCTGCTGTCGATGCGGAACGAAGCCCGGCAGTCAGAGCTTGCCGTACGGATGGCTCTTGGCGCCGGCCGGCGAACCATCGCAGCTCAGCTACTGGCTGAGAGTTTGCTGCTGTGCCTTGCGGCGGGCGCCGTGGGCCTCGCGTTTGCCTGGTGGTCGCTTCAGATACTCGTCTCGGTCGTTCCCGACGGACTGCCGCGCGGTGAATCTGTGCGCATCGATGCTGTCGTTGTGTTCTTCACGATGGCGATGGCGCTGGCCACCTCTGCCCTGACCGGGCTGGCGCCGGCGTGGTTGGCCGGTGGAGATCTGATCGCCTGTTTGAAAAGCAGTGGGCGCGGTGCGCCGGGTGTCGCATCGCGGCGGGTCCGCAAAGGCTTCGTTGTCGCGCAGGTGGCGCTCGCCGTCACGATTCTGGCTGCTGCCGGCCTGCTGACGCGCACCGTGTTCCGTCTCCAGTCCATCGACATCGGACTCCCCACCGACCGGCTGGTTTTCGTCGAGCTGTCGCTGCCTGCGGCCCTCGACCGTGTACGTCATGCTGCGTTCCTCAACAGGGTCATTGCAGACATCGAGGCCGTTCCCGGCTTTGCGGCTACTCCTGTTAACGGACTGCCATTTTCGGGAATTAGCGGATGGGACGTTCCGCAATTCACTGCCGAGGGACAGACCGCGCAGCAGGCGGCGGAGAATCCGTCTCTGAATCTCGAGTCGGTACTCCCGAACTACTTCCGTGCCTTCGACGTGTCCATCGTGCGAGGACGAGCGTTTGCGGATACGGATCGTGAGGGCATGCCCGCGGTTGCTATCGTCAGCGAGGATGTCGCGTCGAGAACATGGCCCGGCGAGAACCCGATTGGCAAACGTCTGAAAATGGGCGGGGCAGACTCACGCGACGGATGGCTGACGGTCATCGGCGTTGCCGCGCCGACGCGCTACCGCGAGTTGACCCGGAACAGGGCCACCTTGTACTTACCGGCCGAGCAGTTTCTCATGACCGCACCGAGAATCGCGGTGCGGACGTCGGCGCCGCTGGCGCAGGTCGCGACAGTAGTGCGCGATCGCGTTCGCGCCGCGGACCCGGGCGTTCATGTGATGGAGGTGGTTCCCTTCAGCCAAGTCCTGGCAGAGCCCCTTGCACGCCCCCGATTCAACGCCCTGCTGTTGAACATCTTCGGCACGATCTCCGTGTTGCTTGCGACGGTGGGTCTCTATGCGGTGATGGCCACCTACGTCCGGCAGCGAAATCGCGACATCGCGGTGCGACGGGCACTTGGGGCGAGTGGGGCCGATGTGGGGCGGCTCGTGGTGGGCGAAGCATTGTGGCTCGTCGGCCTTGGTGCGGGTATCGGACTCGCCGGTGCGGCAGGTGCGGCGCGCGTCGTGCGCGGCATGCTTCACGACATCGATCCGCTCGATCCCGTCGCGATGCTGGGTGCAGTGCTGTTGCTCGTGGCCGCGTCGATCCTTGCGGCCTATCTTCCCGCGCGCCGCGCCGCGCGCGTCGATCCGCTGGTCGCCTTGAGATACGAGTGAAGTCTCCTCCCCGGCAGACAACCGGAAAAGGCAGACGCGTGGCAGAAATCGCAATCCCCAAAATCACCAAGGAAATATCGATATTTCGGAAAGGTAGCACGAGGAAACATGGGTACTGCCTTTGCGTAACGAGAGTTCTGGAAAACCGCGTGGAAGGCATGAACAGAAGCTCTCGGCCATCTCGAGACGAGTTCTCGAACCTGCTCTGGGACGGATTGATCCTCTGGCGTCTCACGATGACCGGGCGATGCGATCTGTGGGGTCTGGCGTTCGAGCTTGCAGAGGGACTCTTCTTCGTCGTCGACGACAATCCCGAAGGTCCCCACCCCTACAAAGTGCACGAGAAGCACCGCGACGTCGTCAGCCTCGTGGATCGCGCCGAAGAGCTCAAGCGATCCCTGTGCAAGTGCGGCTGGGCTGAAGTCGACGTCGAGTAGATCGTCGAGTAGGATCGGCTCGTGTCCACGATGCACACGAGCAGTCCAACCCTTCAGCGACAGCTCGGAATGTGGAGTGCGACCGCGCTGGTCGTCTCGAACATGATCGGCACCGGGATCTTCACGACGACCGGCTTTCTCGCCGGCGATCTGGGCGATCCCTCCTTCGTGCTCGGCATCTGGATCGTGGGCGCGCTCTTCGCCGTCGCTGGCGCCCTCTGTTACTCCGAGCTCGGGGTCAATTTCCCGACATCCGGCGGAGAGTACGTCTACCTCAGGCAGGCCTATGGGCCGGTGTGGGGATTCTTGAGCGGGTGGGTCTCTTTCTTCGCGGGATTCTCTGCGCCGATCGCCGCCGCGGCATTGGCGTTCGCCGGATATCTGGCATTCATCTTCCCGTCGCTCGGCCAGGAGTCGGCCGCGTTTAGATGGGACCTCTTCGGCATCACCTGGCAGATTGGGGCGACGCAGGCTCTGGCGGCGGGACTGGTGCTCACACTCACGCTGCTGAACTGCGCTGGTATCGTCGTTGTCGCTCGCGTGCAGAACGTCCTGACGTCGATCAAGGTGGTCGTGATCGCCGCCTTTGTGCTGCTCGGCTTCTTCGTGGGCCAGGGGAGTTGGAGCCACTTCAGCGGTGCAGCCGTGCGAACATCGACATCTCCCCTGCTGGAGCAGTTCGCCGTCAGTCTGTTCTTTGTGATGTTCGGCTACAGCGGCTGGAACGCGGCGACTTACGTCGCAGAAGAGCTCCACGAGCCGCACCGAACACTTCCGCGAGCGCTCATCTTCGGGACTGTCGCGGTTGCGCTGATGTACCTGGCGCTGAACATCGTGTTCATCTTCGGCACGCCCCTCGAAACGATGAAGGGCGTCATGGCAGTGGGTGCGCTGGCCGCATCGAGGCTGTTCGGTCCTCAGGTCGCGGGTCTTTTCGGTGCGCTCATGGCCGTGGCGATCGTGTCCACGGTGAACGCGATGATCACGATCGGTCCGCGTGTCTACTACGCGATGGCGAAAGACGGCGCATTCCTCGACGTCGCCGCCCGGTTGAGCCCACGATCGCGAGTGCCGATGGCGGCCGTTCTCCTTCAGGGCGCGTGCGCGACGGTCATGACATTCACGTCGTTTCCACAGCTGGTCATCTACATCGGTTTCAGCCTGACGTTTTTCACGGTCCTCGCGGTGTCGTCGCTGTTCGTGTTTCGGCGCCGTCCCGGTTGGCAGCGTCTGCCCGCTGTCAGTCTCGCGTTCCCTCTGGTGCCTGCCTCGTACCTTCTGGTCGGTGCCTGGATGATCTACTACGGGTTCATGTTGCGGCCGGCGATTTCGGCGGCAGCCGTCCTGACGCTCTTGATCGGCGGCGCGGTGTACTTCGCCCGGCTGCGCATCGCCGGCACACGTCGTGAACTTGCGTGAATGAGCGGATGAGTAGGGCGGGTCTTATAAGACCCGCCCTACCAAAACCCGCCCTACCAACGAGCGCCCTACCGATGTGAAGATCACGATTTCGTAACCATACGTGAATCTGCATAGATTCCAGAATTCAGCTTCCCCGTTCGTTCTACAATGCACAAAAGTCCATGGCGGAAGCGCCCGACCTTCGGTCCGCCTTCGAAGCGGCGGAACAAGCAGCAGCCGCTGGCGATTACCTCGCAGCGGAACGACACCTGAGCGGTGCTGCGTCTCAACAGGAGGCGAGCCTCGGACCGCTTCATCCGGATCTCGCCAACACCCTCAACAACCTCGGAGTTGTCTACGAAACCATTGATCGGCCAGACGACGCCGAGCGCTGCTATCGGCGCGCATACTCGATAGCGCTTGCCGCGCTCGATGCCGATCATCCCTTCGTCGCGACGAGCGAGAAGAATCTCCGCGACTTCTGTAACGTTCGCGGAAAACCGTTCGAGCTTCCTGTTCCGCTGCCTGCGCTGGAGCTCACGCCCGAACCGCTCGACGTATGGGACCTGGAGACGCCGCAGGAACGTCCCGTCACGTCTGCTACGCGCCTGCGCGCGGCCGGCGTTATGGGAGCTGTTGCGATCGGGGCGCTCATCGCGTGGCGGCTGTTGCCGAGCCCCAGCGGGCCCGCTGAATCCGTTCAGGAGGCTGCGCCGCCGCCACCGATCGAAACGCCTGCACCAATCCCGGAGCCAGCGCCGCCTGCGCCGGCACCAACGCCGGTCGAGCCGATCCCTGCAGCTCCCCAAAAGCCGACCCTTCCCGAACGGCCGGTCGCTGTTTCCGGGAATCGTCGCGCGGCGCCACCGGTTGCCGCGTCGCCCGTCTCCGCGCCACTGACACTAGTGGAAGCCAATCTGTGCGACGGTTTGTCGTCCAGAGACTGGCAGTGTGATCAGGTGAGCGATTCAGTCGAGCCCGGCCAATTGTTCTTCTATACGCGCCTCAAGTCTTCCGCAAACACGACGGTCGAGCACCGCTGGTATCACAGCAATCGTCTGCACAGGCGTGTCGTGCTCCGCGTTCAGGCGAATCCAATCGGCGGGTATCGCACCTATAGCCGTACAGCCGTCACTGCAGGTGAATGGCGGGTCGAGGCCAG
The DNA here is from genome assembly GCA_963782595.1 of Vicinamibacterales bacterium. Lineage (GTDB taxonomy): Bacteria > Acidobacteriota > Vicinamibacteria > Vicinamibacterales > JAMQPK01 > JAMQPK01. The sequence continues at coordinate 67,642 of CAWAKJ010000003.1, forward strand.
AACCAGGGACGGCGCTGTGTTGAACGAGGAAACCTTCGTCGTTCGCTGAGCCGCCTGCCGCAACCGGATCGGTTCCACTAGCGAGGAGTTGGAACTGATTCTGGCTCTGGTGCTGGCTCCGATGCCTGTTCTGGAGCTGGGCCTGACGTTGGCGCTGGAGCTGGTTCTCGATCGGGTGCTGAATCTGCTGCTCGCTCCGGAGCCGGGTCTGGTGCTGGTTTTGGCGCCGCTGGTTCCAGCGTAACCGACACTTCCACCCGCGACCGTTCAGGCGAGATCGTCGCGCGCTGTGTGACGCTTCGATGCCCTGGAAGAACGAATCTGACGTTGTAGGAACCCGCCGATAAAGACTGCACGCGCACGGGCGAGCGGCCGCGACCGATTCCGTTGACCATCACCTGCGCGCCGGAAGGCGTCGACGTGATGAGCAGCTCACCTGCGACCGGCTTGGGCTCGACGGGCGCAACGGGCGCAATCGCCCTGGCCTGCGGTGCCGCCGGCTCCTTTGTTGACGTGTCTGCCTTTTTCGCCTCAGCGGGCATTGCCGCGGCCGCTCTCCCAACGGCAACCGCCTGTGTCCCGGGCACATGCGCCACCCAGCGGACCAGGACGTACGCCAGCACGAATGTCACGGCCAGGATGATGGGGATGGTGACAGGCGTCAGGCGTCGCGGCTTGGGGGAGGGAGCGGCGAGGATCGAGGCTTCGCCCGCGGCGACCTCGCGCCGGAACCCGTCGATCACCTCGCGCGGATCCAGTCCGATCGCCTCGGCGTAGGCGCGAACATAACTCTCGCGGTAGAACTGGCTCGATGGCCACTTCGAGAGGTCGTTCTTCTCGAGATCCTGCAAGTACGTGCTGTTGATTTTCGTATGCGCCGCGACGTCGTCGAGGCTGATGTTGCGGCTGAGCCGGGCGGCGCGCAACGACGCGCCGAATGTCGACGATGAGAGTCCGCCACCAGAATGATCAACCAGTTCCACCAGAAAACCCCGCTGGAACGATCGTACAACGGGAGGTCTCCAATTTTGTGATCCGTGTCTCACCATCGGGGGAGACAAAGTTCACATCACAGGAAGACAAGACCTGACCATTCTCCATTTTTTTGGCGGTTTGCCGTCGGCGTACGGCTTGCTACTGATCGCCACCACACCAATGGCCGGCTCAGATTCTCTCAACCTCAATCAGTCAGATCGCCGCTCGTTTCCACGGATTCCCGGGTCGGCACTTCTGCCGCGGCTCTACGCGTGCACGAGCCGATCATCGATTGCGAATGTCCTGGACATTTCAGACGGGGGCGTCCTGATTGAAACACCCAACCGTGTGAAACCGGGCCAGCGAGAGATCATCCTTTTCGAAGGGCCCACAACAATCAGAGTTGTGGGCCGGACCGAGCGTGTGGAGATCACGCGCCTGATCCCGTCGGTGTCATATCGAACCGCGATACGGTTCGCGAAGCCGATCGCGTTGGAGTGCGCTTGGTCATGAGGCGCCGCCCGAACCCCGCTTGTTGACGGGAGCCTCACTCGAACTGGTGGAGAAATTCACGAGTTGGGTTCGCGCACTTTCAGGTGTTCACGCGGTACGTGTGGCGTCTTCGTTCGCGCGGCTCCCAGGCACCGAACCGGTCCATTTCGCCGTGCCCGCCTCAGACCACGGAGAGGGGCGTGTCCTCCAGGTGTTCTTCACTTCAGGGGCGGCGCCCACCGCAGGAGAGTTCGCTCACTTGCGGCAGCTCGCAGTAGTCGCGTCGGGCCTGCCGGATCTCGATATCGCCCCAGCCTGGAAGTAGCGGTACTCTCTGCCATCATCCATCTGCGCTCAGCCATATCTATGCGCGTATCATAGGAAACTGTGATGCGCGGTCACGTCTGCGTACTAATCGGCCTGCTAGTCTCGGCTGCCTATCCCACACAGGCCGGGCAGGATCAGCCCGAGCCGCGGCCTTTTCAGACCGAAGTCAATTACGTCCGCGTCGATCTGTATCCGACGGTGAATGACAAACCACTCGTCGGACTGCTCCCTTCGGAGGTCGAAGTCCTCGAAGATGGCGTGCCGCAGAAGATCGACCGCTTCGAGCACGTGTCCATCGGCGGAGTGCGTCCACAGGCCACGCGGCCCGACCCGTCCTCCGTCAGCGACATGCGAAGGGCGGCACAAGATCCTCGCGCTCGCGTGTTCGTGTTGTTCCTCGATCCGCGCCACGTCGATCTCCAGGGGTCGATGCAGGTCCGGCGCCCTCTGATCGATGCGCTGAACTCGCTTGTCGGCGGCGACGACTTGATTGCCGTCATGACGCCGGAAATGTCGGCGCGCAATCTCACGTTTACGCGGCGCACCGCCAGCATCGAGCAGATGCTCACGCCTCATTGGGGCCAGGAAAGCTGGCCGGGCACGAAAGACGTGGTCGAGGCCAGGTACGAGGCCTGCTACGGACCGCCCATCATCGACGGGGAGAAGATCGCGCAGGAGATGATCGCGCGCCGGCGCGAGATGCTCGTGCTGAATGCGGTCGATGGACTGGTGGAGTTCCTGCGGGGCCTCAGGGAAGAACGGAAAGCCGTCATCACGATCTCGGATGGATGGCGGCTGTACGGGCCGGATCGCAACCTCGAAAAGCCTTTGCTCGTGCCGGGACGGCCGGGAGAGGCTCCGGGCAATGTGAACGTTCCAGTTCCAACCCCGGGCAGAGACCCTCGTACTGGCCGACCGACCGTGAAGGATCCATCAGACTCGTTCACGATCTCCAACGACGGCGTGGGCACCATCGATCGCGCAAGCTGCGAGGTCGATCGCACGGCGCTCGCCCAGATGAGCAACGAACAGCGGTTCGTCGGGTTGATGCAGGCCGCGAACCGCTCGAACGTCTCCTTCTATCCCGTCGGGCCTGGTGGCCTCTCCAAATATGTCCCCGACAGTGCACGGAGGCGCTCGCTGGAAATGATGGCGGATATCACGGACGGCCACGCCACACTGCAGCCCTTCAACATCGAAACGAACATTCGCCGCATTGTCGAGGATCTCAGCTCCTACTACCTGCTCGGCTACTACTCGAACGCCAAACCGGACGGCCGCTACCATCGCATCTCCGTGCGCATCAAACGCCCCGGCGTGCTGGTCCGCGCACGTGCGGGCTACCTTGCGGCATCTGCGGCCGAAGCGGCATCTCGCGTGTCATCGGCGAAGCCGTCACCTGACGTGGCAGAGGCGCAGCTCGTGGCAGGCGCGCTGAACCCGTTGGCGGCACTCGGTCGAGAACGGCCGGTGCGCGTGCAGGCAGCTGTCGCCTGGACGCCAGCCCGCCGGGCCATCGTTCGCGCGGTCGCGGAAGTGCCGCGCGGCACTGCCCGAAGCGGCGACGACTGGAGCAAGGGCGGGCAGATAGACGTCACGCTGCGCAACGGGTCGGGTGTGGCCGTTGCGACCGAACGCATCGCGCTTGAACCCGGCATGTTTACCGCGGAATGGGCCTTCACGCCGGCCGAGCCACTGGAGCCTGGCTCATACGATCTCCAGGTGCGCGCAAAAGGCGTGGGGGTGTTGTCGCCTGCGGCCGACGCGATCCAGTTGACGGTCCACGCGGCACCATTGGGCGGCGGCGTGCTCTTCCTGCGGCGCGGGCCGACCACCGGCAATCGTGAAGTGCTGACAGCCGATGCGCGGTTTCGTCGCGCCGAGCGGCTCATCCTGGAGTCGCCAGCATCAATAGGCGGCGATGTGTCGGCTCGTCTCCTCGATCGCACGGGCAACCCGATGAACGTGCCGGTGACGGCTGGCCATCGCGAGGGGGCCGATGGTGCCCGCTGGCACAGGGTCGAGATCGCGCTGTCGCCGCTCGCCGCAGGCGATTACATCATCGAATCGACAGCGGGGTTGGAGCGGACGATGACGGGTTTCCGAGTGGTGCCGTAGGCGGTGGGTCGATGGGCCATGGTCGATTGGCGATGGTCGGTCCGCAAGACCTGCTCAAGTTCACCCCCGCGCGATTCGAAGCCATCGACGGCATGCCGGTCGTCGACATCAAGCCGGTGCTCGGCAGGCGCCGTTGCTGAATTCGCGCCTGGGTCCGTAGAGGGCATCCTCCGTCGCGCTGTTATTTGGCGCGCGAATTTCACAGAATCACGAATCCTTTCAAAAAAGGACTTGACGACTTTTTCAGGGCCACATGCGTGTGCGCGTGGTAGATGCGCCATTCATGGCGAGAAACCGACGACGATGCCTCTTGGCGCCTTCAAATCCGGAACGGAGCTTCGTGCGACGAAGAGCGGCGAGATCCAAGGCTGTGAGGTCGATATGACCTCAACGAATGACGATGATATGTATGTTGAATGACACCGACACTCGCATCTCTTCATGACTTCTCAGATCAGGATTTGTTGTCGCAGCTCGAGCGCGCGATTCAGTGCCAACGCCAGGCGACGGCACAGGTAATCGCGCTGCTCATGGAGGTCGACGCGCGCAAGCTTTACGCGCAGCAGAGCTGTTCCTCGCTCTTCACCTACTGTGTGAAGGTGTTGCACTTCTCCGAGCACGCTGCGTATCTGCGCATCGAAGGCGCCCGGGCGGCGAAACGCTTCCCGACGATTCTGGAACGCCTTACCGAGGGAACGCTGCATCTCACGGCAGTCAGTCTGCTGGCTCCGCATCTGACGGCGGCAAATCACAAAGAGATGCTCGACGCAGCGCGGCACAAGAGCAAGCGCGAGGTTGAGGAATTGGTGGCGCGTGTGCGGCCGCAATCGGATGTGCCGGCTATGGTTCGAAGACTCCCGGCGTTCCAGCCGAGCGCAATGGTGCAGACGACACTTGAAGGCGGGGCCCAGCCGTTGGTGGCAGGCGCGTCGGCCGCGCCGGCGGCAGTCGCGGCGCCGAGGGCTCAGCCGGCGGCAATCAGGCCGCTGGCGCCGGAACGCTTCAAGGTGCAATTCACGGTCGATCGCGGCACATACGACAAGCTGCGTCAGGCGCAGGACCTGCTGCGACATTCCATTCCGAACGGCGATCCCGCCGTCATCTTCGATCGCGCGCTGACGCTGTTGATAGCCGAGTTGTCGAAGACGAAATTTGCCGAAACGGAGCGGCCGCGCTCATGTCGAACGGCCATGCCTGGCTCGCGACACGTTCCCGCAAGGGTCAGGCGGGAGGTCTGGCGGCGCGACGAAGCGCAGTGCGCGTTTCGCGGGGAACGCGGCCGCTGTGCGGAGACCGGTTTTCTTGAATTCCACCATGTCGTCCCGTACGCCCAAGGCGGCGCCGCGACCCCGGACAATATCGAGCTGCGCTGTCGTGCGCACAACGTCTACGATGCCGAGCAGCAGTCTGCGCACGGCACGTCTTCATTCTGGGTGCGGGAGTCGAGAGCAGACTACTGCGTGCAGGCGCGACTCGGTCCGGACCGAGTTCACGACAATTTCGCACTTCAGCGTCCCGAAAAACGCAATCGACATGCCATCAGGCGACCAGTCGTCGACCGTCGGGCGAAATCGCGGGACCTGCGCCCCCACGACCCGCGGGAATCGCAGAGGTCATCTCTGGAGGATGGCTGCCACGGCGTCGGAAACGGTCTCGCCCGTCCAAGAATCCGGAGAGCGCTCCAATGTTAGGATGGACTGCGCGAGAGACTTCGCCCATCCCGCACGAGCGGATGAGCGCCAGGACTTCGCAGTGCGCCGAGATAGCGGGCACGTGCGTCAGCGAACGGAATTTGCCAATCCTGCTTATTCTTGCGCACCACCGACAGCATTGGCCTCGACGTCGCCTCCAATGGAGAAGGTCACGATATTTCGACAATAAGTTCCGCAGATCAGCACACTAATGGTTCCCGCCACCCGATTTCAGCCCTGCAATCCGGGCACACCCCTTGGCCTGAGTTGTGCAAAAGGTCGTCACAGGGTTGATTAAAATGGACGGACCAGACTCACGGCGAGGAAAGCTACCGGAGATCAGGGCGGAAGAGGACACGATTACGTTCCTTCTGACGATTGGGCTCCGCACTTCGGTGCCCGGCCAACTGGTGCTGCGGTGCGAACGAGATGGCGAGATCTACGCGTCCATCGTGCCGGCGCCCGTCAACAAGGACGAGCGGTAATCCTGATATTCTAGGGGCATTCCGAACCTTCCCTTCGCGGCTCATCGCCTTGTCAAGAATCGCGGCATCGCGTTTGCGACGCTGCTGACGGTCGTCGCCATTGGTGCAACGAGCGCGATGTTCACGCTCGTCAAAGCCGGGCGGCAAGACCGTTCGATCGTCGGCCGCCTCGGCGCAGCCCGGCCTTTATCGCCCGAACACGGCGATTTCATCATCAAGAATTTCCGATTTACGTCAGGCGAGGTTCTCCCTGAACTGCGGCTCCACTACCGCACGCTCGGGACGCCCGAGCGTGACGCATCCGGAGTGGTTCGCAACGCCGTCCTCATCATCCACGGCACGGGAGGAAGTGGAGGCGTGTTTGCGGCGAACCCGTTCTTTGGGGGCCAGCTGTTTGTCCCCGGAGGCGTGCTCGACGCGAGTCGCTACTTCCTGATCATGCCCGACGTGCTCGGCCACGGACAGTCGAGCAAGCCGAGCGACGGCCTGCGTGCACGCTTTCCGCGATATGGCTACAACGACATGGTCGACGCACAGTACCGCCTCGTCACCGAGGGGCTGGGGGTGAATCGCCTTCGTCTCGTCATGGGCACATCGATGGGCGCGATGCACACCTGGGTCTGGGCCGAGCGTTATCCCGACTTCATGGACGCGTTGATGCCGCTTGGCGGCCTGCCGGCCCAGGTCTCCGGACGAAACCGACTGTGGCGGCGCGTCATCAGCGACGCCATCCGCAACGATCCCGAGTGGAAGGGCGGGGACTACGAGGCGCAGCCCCAGAGCTTCAGGACAGCTCAGCAGATGCTGTTTCTCATCAGCAGCAATTCGATCCTGCGGCAGCAGATGATGCCGACGCTGGCCGAAAGCGATGCGGTGATCGATGCGGTCGTGGAGAACGGGATCAAGACGGGCGATGCCAACAACCTGTTGTATGCGATCGAATCGTCATTCGACTACGATCCCGGGCCGTTGCTCGAGAAGATCCGCGCGCCGTTGTTTGCCATCAACTCGGAAGACGACCTGATCAACCCGCCGGAGCTTGGCATTCTGGAACGCGAAATCACGCGGGTCCCAAAAGGCCGCGCGATCATGATTCCGTTCGGCCCACAGACGCAGGGACATGGCACGCATTCGGTTCCCGCCCTGTGGAAACATCATCTGGCAGAGTTGCTGAAGATCTCGGAACGGTAGCTCCCTCTCAGGCCTCCGATACCTCGATGACGCCGTTTTCGTCAGCATCGACGCGGAAGAAAAATCCGTCGGTCAGGCCGTGCTGTGCCACCCAGCCCACGATTTTGAGCGCGACAGCATGGGCCTTCTCTCCGTCATTCCGCCCCGGCATCCGCTCATACGCCGCACCAGTAAAGCGCAGGCCCCCGCTGATGGGCGGCGTACCGGCGCGATCGACGCTGAACCGGGCGACGTAGGCGTGGCGACTGCCGCTCGTCGGGTCCCGCTCGAAGCTGTCCTGGTGGATTGTGCCGTCGGATCCGTCCGGCCAGCGCAGGATCCGGCCACTGATGTCGAAGGTCATACGCTGTAGTCTAAGGCGTGAGCCGGATCTGTGAAAATGAGCCATGATTTGTAGAACGTCCCCTTTTTCGACGCACTGACAGAGACGACCCGATGAAAATCGCGCTGATCGGCCTGCCACAGGTGGGCAAAAAAACTCTCTTTTCCCTGTTGACCGGGATGGCGTACGACAATCTGATCAATCGCTCGAGCGACTTCGCCGTTGGTACGGTGAAGGTCGCAGATGCGCGCATGGACAGGCTGTCGGCCCTGTACAACCCGAAAAAGACGAAATTCGCCGAGATCGAGTGCACGCTTGCCCCCGCGCCGCCCAAAGACGCGAAACCGCGCGAACAGTGGCTGGGCAAGCTGAAGGACATGGACGCGCTGTGTCACGTCGTGCGCGCGTTCGACGATTCGTCGGTGTTTCACGCGAGCGGCTCGGTCGATCCGCTGCGCGACATCGAGGTGATGAGCCTCGAGCTGGCGATTACCGATCTCTCGCTCGTGGAACTGCGCCTCGAGCGTATCGCGCAGGAGCAGAAGAAGAAGCCCGCTCCCGAACGTATCGAGGAGGCGGCGTTGCTGGAGACGCTCAAGCCCTATCTGGAGAGCGGCAAGTCGCTCCGCGAACACCCGATGCAGGAAATCGACCTCAAGAAGATTCGATCGCTTCAGTTCCTCACGTTGAAAGGCATGGTGACGGCACTCAACTGCGGCGAGTCGAATTTTCCCAGTCCGGAATTGCTCGACGCCGCACGCACCAGGATTACCGGACCGGCCAACGAAGTCTGCGCCTTGTGCGCGAAGCTCGAGGCTGAAGTCGCGCAGATTGGCGATCCCGCCGAGCGTGCCGAGTTTCTCCAGGCCCTCGGCATCGATGAGCCCGCCGTGAACACGCTCACGCGCCTGTTGTACAAGGCGCTCGGTTATCTCTCATTCTTCACGGTCGGCGAAGACGAAGTGCGCGCATGGACCATCCGTCGAGGCGGCACAGCGTTGGACGCAGCCAACGCGATCCACAGCGATCTGGCCAGGGGATTCATCCGCGCGGAAGTGATGAAGTGCGACGAGTTGCTGGCCGCCGGCGCCGAGCGCGGCACAGGCCACGCCGCGGAGGTCCTCCTCAAAGAGACCGCAAAGCTGCACCTGAAAGGGAAGGACTACACCGTCGAAGACGGCGACATCGTGCACATCCGCCATAGCGGGTGACCACGATTTCGGACGACGTATCACGCGGCAGGTAATGGGCGGACACGGCTGGCATTCTGCTCGCGGCAACGTGTTTTCGAGTATCCATTGCCGCTACGCAGAACGCCAGCCGTGTCCGCCCATTGCTCACCGCGTCCGTTCTCTCCGTCGGTGCCCATAGGCATCAAGCATGGCGGGGAGCGCACCGCAGAGCAGTGTGACCGCTATCGCCTCACCAGGGTGTAAAGAGGAGCGCGATTATACGCGGGGAGATCGCGCGCAGCGGATTGAAATGCCGCGGTTAGGCCAGCCGCGAGCAGCAATCCCATCGCCGCGCGTGGCAATATGGCGGGATCTGAGGAGCAACCGGCGCGGTCACGGGCGGACGGCGGGCGTTCTGCGTAGCGGCAATAGATACTCGAAAACACGTTGCCGCGAGCGCCCGCCCGTCCGCCGCGCGTCAGGTTCAAGACTTCAGATTCTAGTTTCGCTTCTCTATTTCACATACCAGTGACCGGCGAGCGAGAACCCGATTTTCCTGGGTTCCATTCCCCCAAGCGTTGTGTGCGACCACCGGTAGCCGACGTCGGCGCTCAGTGCGAATCGCGGTGCGCCGGGGAAGGTCGCCTCGGCCCCGCCGAATGCCTGGAAGCCGAGTCCTTTTTCCGTCACGGCGTCCGAGATTGGCCTGGCCGGATCGGCCGCGGTTGCGCGATACAGGTTGCCTCCGCCACCTACATACGGCCGCAACCACAGGCTGCCCGTCACGCTGTCGGGCAATGAGTACAGAACGCTCGGAGCGAACTGGATCGACGTGACATAGCCAGGTGCTCCAACGCTATCGAATCGATTGCGCGACACTTCGAACTGCATGCCCAGCCGGTTGCCCCACCATGTCCGAACGGTCCCGCCGAAGGTCGGTGCGGAGAAGGCCAATGTGGCCGCACTCATCCTGCCTCCCAAACCGACGGTGTGACTCGGCAGCGAGACATACTCCGAGATCGCGCTGGTCCGAGCCGCAATCGCTGCCTGCTCGGCGGGCGTCATGGCGGCGAGCGGAGCCGCGGGCGCAGCCGACGCCGGCGTTTGGGACGCAGATGTCGCGACAATGCGATACGGGTTCGGCACGGTGCCGCGGGCAATCGTGCCCGAGCTCACATGCACATACGCGAGACCGTTCTCGCCGGCGGGCCAGGACACCTGAACCCAGGATCCCAGGTTGCGCCTGACTTCCAGTAATGTGCCGCTGGGCGCCGTGCCGACCGTCGCGCTGGCGGTGGTCGGCGATTTGTGGAGGCTTGCCGAACTTTTCACAGTAAGGACAGTCGTCTGCGGCTCTGGCGTCTGCGCGGACACCGGCGACGAGCTCAGACAGAGCGCCACGGCGACCGCTGCAATATGACGAGTCATCTGGTAACCTCCGGACGTCACGAACGATCGTGACGTCGTGATAACACTTTCGTAATGGGCGGGCGCCGTATCTTGCTGAATTCAGGCGCTCGCGATTCCCTGCGCCAGCATCAGAGCAAAGCGCGTGCTTCGGACGCGTATTTCTGAAAAATTGTGCAGGATTCATCACCTATGAGATGGACAGTGCAACACGCGTTTCGCAGGTTGAAGGCGAGTCCTGGGTTCACCACGATCGCCGTGCTGACGCTGGCGCTGGGCATTGGCGGCGCTACTGCAATCTTCAGCGTCGCAGATGCGGTGGTGCTGCGGCCCCTTCCATATCACGATGCGGATCAGCTTGTCGTCATCTGGCAGGCGGATCGCGATCGCAACCAGCCGTTTGTCGAGATCTCGTATCCAGCATTTCGCGCGTGGCGCGATCGAAGCCGTTTGTTCGAATCACTCGCGGCGATGTCGTCCGTCAACGACGAAACGATCCTCACCGGACGCGGCGAGCCGGTGGCGGTCGAAGGCCGTTGGGTGACCTCCGGTTTCTTCTCTGTGCTTGGCGTGGCACCCGCGATGGGCCGACCGCTTCGCTCCGAGGATGACAGGGCGGGTGCCGGCCCAGTGGTGGTCATCAGCCATCAGTTCTGGCGTGATCGGCTCTCGGGCGCTCGCGATGTGATCGGACGGCCGCTCACGCTCGACGGCAGACTCCACACTATCGTCGGGGTGATGCCTGCCGGATTCGCCTACCCGAAAGGTGCGGAGTATTGGGCGCCTCTGGGCCCGGCAGCGGGGCCGGCGGTTACCGAGAACCGGAATCTGTTCTGGATGATCGGTCTGGGGCGAACGCGCCCAGAAGCAACGCTCGACACCGCGCGCACCGAGTTGACCGGCATATTTCGGCAGACACATCGCCCTTACTTCGACCCGGATAGTTTCAGCGCCGTTCTTACGCCGCTGGCCCACACAATTTTTGGTCCAACCCGCGCAGCGTTGTTCGGGCTTCTCGGCGCTGTTGCGCTCGTGCTTCTGATGGCGTGTGTGAACGTGGCCGGCCTGCTGCTCGTGCGCGCGACCACCCGCCACACTGACGTTGTTGTCCGGCAGGCTCTGGGCGCAACCCGGACGCGGCTGGCCATCGACGCCCTGGCGGAAACTCTTCTGCTGGCGCTTGCGGGCGGCGCTGGCGGACTGATGATCGCCGTCCTTGTGACGCCGCTGATTGTGGCCATGTCGCCTACCGACGTCCCGCGACTCGACGCGGTTGCCGTCGATGCCCGGGCGTACATGGTCGCCGCCGGTCTCTCTCTCGTCACCGCTCTGGCCTCGGCTCTCGCGCCGATTTCACTGACTCGCCGGATTTCGGCAGCCGAGCTTCCACAGCGCTCCGCGAACCGAATGATGTCAGGTCACACGCGTGTAGCTGCCACGCTCGTCGTCGCGGAGATCGCGATCGCCGTCATCGTGCTGGTTGCGGCAGGGCTCGTCGGACGCAGCTTCGTCAAACTGCGGGATGTTCCTCTCGGCTTCCAGCCCGACCAACTGCTGACCGTCAGAATCACTCCGAAGGGAGCGCGGTACGAAGACGCCGCGCGCGTGCGCGCGTTCTATCAGGAGCTGCTGCAGCGCGTGCGCAGCGAGCCCGGTGTGCGCTCGGCCGGTGCGATCACCATCCGGCCGCTGTGGAGCACGGTCGGCTACGACTCGCCGTTCACACTCGAGGGGCAGTCCGAACCGGAAGCGCGCCGCAATCCACTGCTCAACCTGATGGCGGTGAGCACTGACTACTTCACGACGATGGGCATTGCCCTGCGTCAGGGTCGCGTCTTCACCGATCGCGACGCCGACGGTCAGCCGGGAGTCGTGGTTGTCGGCGAATCACTCGCCGCACGCATCTGGCCGGGCCAGAATCCGATTGGCAAACGGCTCAGGGTTCCGATGGGCGGTACGCGATACGAGAAGGATTCGTTCACCGTGATTGGTGTCGTCGCTGACGCGCGGTACCGCGAGCTCGAGGCAACCCGGCTCGATTTCTACATGTCGCATCTGCAGGCCGATGTCCGGCTCGGCTACCTGGCGCTGAGGACGGTGGGCGAGCCGTCTGCGCTTGTGCCCGTTCTTCGCGCGATTGTGCGAGACCTTGACGGCACTGTTCCACTGACCGAGGTTGCGTCGATGGAACAGCTTGTCTCTCAGGCGCTCGGCAGTCCTCGATTCACCGCGACCGTCCTGGCCGTGTTCGGCTTCATGGCGCTCGCCCTTGCCGCGCTTGGCGTCTACGGATTGCTCGCCTATACCGTGACGTCGCGCACGCAGGAGATTGGTCTTCGCATGGCGCTGGGCGCAAGGGCGCCCGACGTGCTGCGAAGCGTCCTCGGCAACACCATTCGTCTGACATTGACCGGCACCGCAATCGGGCTGGTGTTGGCGGCGATGCTGGTCCGGACGCTCGAGACATTGTTGTTCGGCATCGCGCCGTCAGATCCCGCGACGTTCTCGGCAGTCCCAGCCGTGATCGTCCTGACCGCGCTCGTCGCGTGCTTCGCGCCCGCCTGGCGGGCCGTTCGCGTCGATCCTCTGGTTGCGCTCAAGTACGAGTGACGGAAAAGAACCAAGGCACGTCAAAAAAGAGCGCCGACAGCGCGACGTCGATGGGAACTCTGTGACTCCGTGCCTTCGTGGTTCAGATGTAGCTCAGCCAGACCGATTTGTGTCGCGCCTTCACACCCGCAAACCAGCGGCACAGCGGATACAGCCCCGCGACGATGGCCGCCCAGATGACGTAGACCACCCACAGGTCGTACCCGTAATCGGCGGGATATGCCACCAGCGGGGGCAGGATTGCCGGTGGCAGGAGCGACGGCGGCGGCCAGAACATGAAGTCGAAGCGGCCGTAGCGGATCCATGCGAGACCGATCGCGACGAGATGAATCGAGTACCAATGAAGGACGTAGTAGAAGAGTGGCACCCGTCCGAACACGAGCAGCGGATGGCGTTCGCCGACCACCACGCGATCGAGCCAGCTCAGTACGACGAGCGCCGGCCCCAGTGTGGCGAGCAGGAACAGCAGCGAAGGGGGATATTTCGACACTCGCAGAAACGAGAGCAGCGTCATCATGGGAGATGACTGCACGGACCACGGGCTCGGATCACCGTAGCCATTCACGAACCGCAGCACGATGAACGCGGCCGTGAGCCCCAAACCCAGCCGCACCAGGACCCGCTGGCGTCGATGAGGCTCGAGATCGAACACACGACCGAAGCAGTAACCCGCCGACATCACCCCGACCCACGGGACGAGCGGATAGACGGCCAAGGCGATGCGGCCGCCGGGAAGTTGCACAATCGCGGGACCTTCATGAAGGATTTTCCACAGCCATCCGAATGAGGTTAGATCATCAGCACGAATGCCGTCGAAGAGGTTGTGCGCGGTAATCATCGTGAGGCTGAAGATGACGAGCGCGCGCCAGGGCAGATAGATCAGAAGCGACAGCGCAATCAGTGACCAGCCGATCGCCCAGATCACCTGCCACACCACGACGCGATACGTGAGGTTGAACGTGGGGCCGAAGAGCACGAACGTCATCTCCACGACGACCAGCCACAATCCTCGCGTCCACAGGAACCGGGAAACAGCCGAAGTGCTCATCCCGCGCCGGGTTGCGAGGTAACACCCGGTGCCGGCGAGAAACACGAAGACCGGCGCACAGAAGTGTGTGATCCAGCGTGTGAAGAACAGCGCGGCGCTCGTGCGGGTCAGATCTTCCGGTGAGAAGTGCTGAGCGCCGTAGTGGAAGAAATCGCGGATGTGATCGAGCGCCATGATGACCATGACGATGCCGCGCAGGACGTCGACCGACTGGATGCGCGGCCGGGCGCTTGCAACTCCTGGCCCCATTGCGGTGACCGGGCGAACGGCAGTGGTGGCCACTGGGCGAGAAATATAGATCAACTCCGGCGAGATTCGCATTCCGGCGGCCGAATCTCAGACGTGAGCCGGTGTGCGTTTCAGCACACCGGCGACCGGGGATTTCCGATAAGTTGAGAACCATGATAGTGACATTGATTCTCGTCGCCCTGCTGGCGTTGACTATCGTGGTCCTTCGCTGGTTGTCCGGGCGCGGACGCATCATTACCACTGGCTCGCTTGGCTCGGTCAGTCAACAATGGCTGGCGGAGTATCGACAGGATCACGGCTGGTAGATGCACTCTCTGCCATCATCCCTCTGCCCTCTGCCCTGACAGGTTCTTCTCCGATTAGCGTCGCACTACATACCAGTTGTTCTGCACGTCGTGCGCGAGGCGATTCACCGTGACCGAGCGGAAGCCGGCCCGGCGTAGGTACTCCTGCGTCTTCTCCTCACCCCACATCGCGCCAAGCCCCTCGCCGCCCTGTGCGAGCGATACCGTCATGCAGTGCATGCACGAAACGGTGTAGAGCAGCGTGCCGAGTGGATGTCCGATGTCCTTGTGCACATGACCAGTGCCGGAGATGTCCTGCATCAGGTACACACCGTCGGGCTTGAGCGTCCGCCGGATGCCGTTCAAGACGTTCAGCGGCCTGGCCTGATCATGAATGGCGTCGAACGTCGTCACGAGATCGAAGGCGTCAGCTTCGGCCGTGCGATCGAAATCGCTGAGGTCGCGCGCCACGTACTCGATGTTGACGAGTCCCGCGGCCTGACGCCGTGCATAGCCCGTGGCCTCTTCGGAGAGATCCATGCCTGTGAAGCGGCTGTTCGGATACTGCGATGCCAGCCGCTGCAGGATTCGCCCTCTGCCGCACCCGAGGTCGAGGACGCGGATGCCCTGCTCGAGCCGCGCTGTGAGCCCCGGGACGAGCGGCAGAATGTGGGACTCGAGCGACGACAGCACCGATTGCCCGCTGTCTTCCTCCATCACCTCATGGAATCGCGTGAACTTCTCATAGGGCACACCTCCGCCGTTCCTGAAGCATCCAACGATGTCGTCTTCCACTCGCCCGAGCTCGCCGATGTACTGTGCAAATACGGCCATGTTGTCGGCCGCCGCCGCGCGAGTGAGCGAAGCGGCGTGCTCCTCGGGCAGGTGGTAACGGCCAGACAACGGGTCGTACTGGACGACTTGCGCGGTCACCATCGCGCCGAGCCACTCTCGTACGTACCGGGCGTTCAGGCCAGCTTGCGCGCCAATCTCGTCGCTGGTTGCAGGCGCGAGGCGGCTCATCGCGTCGAATAGCCCGGTGCGATGGCCAATAGAGACCATGAGGCAGAGCGCCCCGTCGTTCAGCGCGCGAAGCAGACGGTCCGCAAATGGCAGGGTCTGCGTGGTTTCAAGTTCCTCTGTGTGTACGGCTTCGGTCATCGCGATCCTCCTCCTGGAACAAAGCGTAGTCCTCTCGCACGCGATCGGCTAGAGTCGAACAGGTCACTTTAGGGACGGATCTGCCATGCCCGACTCGCCTCAACCGCTGGTGGTCGCCATTCTCGCGGTGCCTGAATCCACGGCGTCGACCCTTTACGGGATGTACGAAATCCTCGAGTCGCCGGGCCGCGACTGGAGCCTTCTCACGACCGGTACGCCGGGGGAGCCCCGCATCCGGCCGGTTATCGCGTCAGCGCGGGAAGGGCCTTTTCGAGCCCGCAACGGCCTGTGGATCGAGCCAGGATGTACGCTCGACGAGTGCCCGGCGCCGGACGTCGTGGCGATTCCCGATTTGATGATCCTGCCCGATGAAGATCTCTCGGGCAGGTATTCCACGGAATCGCAATGGCTGCGCGATCAGTATGCGTCGGGCTGCACGCTGGCCACGGCCTGCACCGGCGCGTGGATTCTTGCCGAGGCCGGGCTGCTCGATGGCCAGGACGCGACGACGCATTGGGCGTACTGTGATGCGATGTGCGCGAAATATCCGACTGTGCGCTTGCACCCCAACCGTTCGCTGGTCGTCTCTGGCGAGGGACGGCTCATCATGGCCGGCGGGGGATCGTCGTGGCACGACCTGGCGCTCTTTCTCATTGCCCGGTTCGTCGGAGCTGAAGAAGCGATGCGTGTCGCGCGCCTTCAACTACTTGACTGGCACGATGCCGGCCAGCAGCCGTTTGCGGCACTGATGCGCAGCAGGCAGGTGAACGACGCTGTCATCGCGCGATGCCAGGAGTGGATTGCGCGACACTACACCACTGATTCGCCCGTTGCGGCGATGGCTCAGCTGAGCGGGCTGGCAGAACGATCGTTCAAACGGCGCTTCGCGCAGGCACTTGGCATGCCGCCGATCGAGTACGTGCATGCGCTTCGCCTCGAGGAGTCGAAGCGCATGCTGGAAACCAGTCCTCTGCCGCTCGACGAGATCGCGTGCCGCGTCGGATACGAAGACGCCACGTTCCTGGGCCGGCTCTTCCGGCGCAAGGTCGGTCTCACGCCGGCGCAATATCGAAAGCGCTTCCGTGCGCTTCGGCGCGCGCTCGACGGTGGCGCGGGGTGACGGAAATAGGTCGTAGGGCGGGTCTTGTCGTTCAAGACCCGCCCCACGCACGCACGGAGAACATTCGCATGCGCGCAATCTGTCTGTTGTCGGCGCTCGTGCT
Source organism: Vicinamibacterales bacterium (assembly GCA_963782595.1). Taxonomy (GTDB): domain Bacteria; phylum Acidobacteriota; class Vicinamibacteria; order Vicinamibacterales; family JAMQPK01; genus JAMQPK01. The sequence goes on from CAWAKJ010000003.1 coordinate 84,397, forward strand.
GGGTCTGGCGCTCACCCACGCTCAGCAGAAGCAGGCGCCCAAGTTCGACGAGCGGGTGGAGGTCGAGCGCGTCGTGGTCGATGTGCGCGTGCTGGACAACGCGGGCAACCCGGTGACGGGACTGGGCGTCGATGATTTCAGCGTGAGAATCGGCCGATCGCCGGTTCCTATCGAATCAGCAATGTGGGTGGGTGGCGACACGACGGAGACCACGGGAACCACGGAGCCCGCGGAGAGCCCCGGCGGTCCGGATGGCCGCCTGATCATTTTCCTGATTCAGAAGGATTTCGAGCCCTCGCGCATGGTCGGGCTGATGCGGATGCTCATCGAGGGCCGGAACTTCATCGAGGAGCTGACTCCGCGCGATCGCGTGGCGGTGCTGTCGTTCGATACGCAATTGAAGATCTGGCTCGATTTCACGCACGAGCGAGAGCCGCTGCGTCGCATTCTGCAGCGCGGAATCTTGCTGGAGCATCCCCATCCGGTTGCCGGAACGTCAGACGTATCGCTGATGCGGAGGCTGGATCCGTCGAAGGCCGCCAGAACGTACACAATCGAAAAGGCGTTGCTGGCGATTGCCGAAGCGCTGAACGGTGTGCCCGGCGCCAAGTCGATCGTGCTGCTCGGCCACGGCTTCGGTCGACTCGGGTTCACAGGCGTCACCATGGAACATGGGTACGAAGAGGCGCGCGATGCGCTGCTCGCGGCGCGTACGTCTGTCTTCTCGCTCGACGTCACCAACGCCGACTATCACTCTCTCGAGGCCGGTCTAAAACTGATCTCGCGCGATACCGGCGGCTTCTTCGCGCGTACGCATCTCTTCGTGGGACAGGCCATGAAGCGTCTGGCCGGCGCAATCGCCGGCTACTACGTGCTGTTCCTCGAAGAGCCGGATGTTCGGCCGGGGACGCACGAGATCCATGTGCGGCTGACGCGCCGGCAGGGAACGATCTTCGCGAAACACACCTACGTGAAGCCGGAATCAGGACGGTAGGCGCGCTTCCGGAATACCCAACGCGAGCGCGATCTTGCGCAGGGCCTGTTGCGCAATCTGTACGTTACGGGGTCCGAAGCGCAGAAAGTGCTTCTGACTTGCCGTCAGGTTCTCGAGCTTTGGATCTTCGAAGGCGTACACAATCCCATGTGGTACGACGGACACCGGATCGTTGACGACAGGTGTGCTCAGCAGCTTCACGATGGCGCGCTCGAGTGTGGCGTCGAACGACGTGTTGCCGTACCCCAGGTCGCGATGGGCCTGTTCGATGAGGGGCTTGAGCGTCGCATATAGCCGCGCACTGCCGGCCGGATCGACTGCCGCGATGGCCGAGGCGAGCGGCGTGTATCGTTCATAGCTCCGCGGATCGATAATCAATTCGCCGTGCGGATCGACAATCAATTTGCGCTGTTTATCGAGAACCTGGAAACGCGCGGAGGGGCGCAGCTTCGAGAGATGGACGGCTGGACGTTCTCCTTCAGCAATGTTCGCGACGACCACGGTGAAATTGCGGACGAGGCCGTCGGTGGCGAGCCACGCGGCCACGCTGGGATTCGACGAGAGCGACGACACGAGCTTGCGTACGATGAGGTCGCTTTGATCAATCGGCGGGAGATCGATCGCCATCGGATCGCCCCCCAGAGAAGTGCGCGAATCGGCGGCGGGACCGGGCGGTTTTGGCGCCACGCGGCTCTCGGTGGCCGGCGCGGGATCCCCTGGAGCGGTGTCCATAATGTAGACCACGGCGCCGGCCACCGCGACCAGCAGCGCCGCTGCGATCCACAGCTTGGAGATCTTCGGCCGCTCGGGTGACGGCACCTCGGGCGACGGCCCTTCGGGCGACGGTCGGAGTTCGTAGTCCAGAGGATGTTCTGCCATCCTCCTTTTGTATCACCTTACGTTCGGAATGTGGGCCTTCAATGCGCCGAGCCACTGGTCCACGACTTCCGGTGATTGGGGCGTCTTCGCCTGGCCGTCCAGCACCACCTGGCGAGTCCGGAATCGCTGGCCATAGAAATCCCGATTCGCATCCTGATCTTCACGAATGGACGAGCCGTTCAGGCTGACGCCCGCAAACAGCCCGCGCGCCCTCGAGTAGCTGAGAATCTCGGCGCGCATTTGTACGTCGGTGGACGCTTCGGCGCTCCGGCCAACGGGACCCACCGCGGCCGAGGCGTCGCCGCCGATCTTGAACTGGTTCCGCAGCAGATTCTCCACGCCGCGCCGGTTCATGATGACGAGCACGATGTCGACCGCCTGTCCGCCGATCTGCGCACCAAAGCTGGCGCCCGTCAGAGTGAGAAATGCCGGTGGGGACCATGTCCCGCTTTCGCGCTGTCTGACGCTCAGGATTCCGCGTCCGCGATGACCACCGACGATGAAGCCACCTTTCAGTGTGGACGGAAAAATGGCAATCGCTTCGGCTTTTTCGAGGACGGATCCGGGAATGGCCTTGTCTGGCGCGGCCATGATTTCATCGAACACCGTGCGTGATTCGCGAATGCGATCTGCCTGATCGGACTGGGCCTGCGCCTGAGGCGCCAGAGCAAGAATAGTGAGCGTGACGAGGGCGAACGTCGTTGTGAATGACATTCGACCAAGATATCACTGTTCAGCGGTCATCGTGGGAGTGTGCGTGTGCGCGCATCGGCTGAGGCCACCTCATCCGTCTTTTCCCGAAGTCGAGCCACCAGCAACCGAACCCGCTGCCGATAGAGCACCTTGCGTTTTCGGTTCTTCTGGAATCGAGCCCGGTCGCCGTTTCGTTCCGACATTACGCTTGGCTCCTTTCCACATCGTGCCGCGCGAGTTCAGGCGCGACTCCGTCTCGCTGCCTGCGACGCTCGAGGAAGTCGGCGTAAGGCACGATGATCTCCGCTGGTGTGACAGGCGTCGCTGGTTGTTCAGGTTCGACCGACGGCGTCGGCATTGCCGGGCTCACGCCGCCGTCTTCTTGAAGAGCGGGTGCAGGGCATGGAACTGGCGGCCGCGTCATGAGCGGCCGTCCTTCGCCGTTGCGGAATGAAGGATCTCAACTACCGTGAGCGTTGGTGCGCCAGCTCGCTGGAACATGAAGACAATCGGTAGTGCCATGCCGATCGCCAGCAGGAACACGCTTGTGGAGATGTCAAACATGATTCAGTCCTCCTTCGAGTCGGTCTGGAATTGACAGCGAGAGATAGAGGTAGAGCTGGAACAAGACCAGACAGGTTACAGATGCCTGATTGTCGAACGCAACTTGTCGAATTGAAGTTGGATTTCCGCCAGGCGTGTCAACTGAGTGTCCAGCTGAAGATAGAGGCCCTCGATCTGCCGTCGCACGACCGTCGGCAGCAGTGCTTGCCGACCAGGCCGTGCCGTGCCGGGTTTGGGCCTGGTCTTCACGCCGCGCTGGGTGAATCGTGGTTTCATGTCGCGTCAGTGCACGAACGCGGCCAGGTCACGATTCATGATCCTGCCGATACTCCGCGAGCCACTGCCCGCTGACCGAACCCATGTCGTCCTGCCGGTACGCCCAGCGTGACAGACAGAAGGGAACGACGCCAGAGGTGACGATCACGCCGACGATGAGCCATAACATCGCTGCATGATACGTGGCGCGGCACGACGGGCGCTGTCCTGAACAGCACATGGACAATATGGTCTACAAGCGGTTTCCTAATACGGGTCTCCTTGCGCCTTCTCACATGCCTTGCGCCTTCCGACTATCGACTTGCGCCTTGCGACTAATCCCTAATCCCTTATCAAGTTGTTCCGTATTGAACAGCCTGACGGCAGTGGGCTTGGGTATCGTTATTGGTAGCACTTCATCAACGTTTCACTCGGCGAATCAACGCACAAGACAGGAAACAGCGCAATGTCAACCAATGGCACCATCAAACGTCTCGTCAGCGACAAAGGGTTCGGATTTATCGCCGCAGGCGACGGAATCGAATATTTCTTTCATCAGTCGGCATGTGTGCAGACCTCGTTCGACGAGCTCCGCGAGGGGCAGTCGGTGACGTTCGACATTGGCCATGGAGCGAAGGGGCCGAGAGGGGAGAACGTCAAGCTCGCGTGATGCCAGAAGCCCGCAGACGTCTGAGGAGGATCCGCTTGACGAATCGAAGCCTTCTGAAACTGAACGACATCGTGGTGTCGCAGGTCGAAGATGGATACCACTTGTTAATCGTGACCGCGACGCCAGACGAGGAGATGTCGCTCGTGTACCGAGGCGACGGCTGGAATGTTCAGTATGCCGTTGCCAAGGGCGCACGGCTCGCGGCAGGAAGAGGCGGCGACCTCTGGTACACGTCGGATAAACAGGCGACGTTCGAGTATCTCGAAACGTTTCGCGCGGATCGCCGTCTCACCGCCGTCCACTAGGGACTGCCGAGCGCACCATGACATCATCGAGGAGGCCGGCCGATGCTCGACAGAACACAGACGCTGAAGAAGGTCGATGAGGGCGGTCGCACGACCACCGCAGCCAGCGAACCGGTCTGGGTCGGTTTTATCTGCAAGGGATGCGGCGCGCCACTGGCGCTGCACCAGTCGAACAATGGCTCGAAACCCGGCGAGCGTTCAGCGCGCGGCTGGCGCGTCCTGTGCCCGAGCTGCGGAGTACCCGACTTTCACGAGCTCGGCTCAGCGATGGTCCGAATCACCGCAGCGCTCTAGCCGCCTGCCGCGTCACCAGGCCGGGATACTACGCCGGCCTGACGTTCTCGCCTCTCGGCCCCTTCGGGCCCCGGCCGACGTCGAACGTCACGGCCTGGCTCTCGCGGAGTTGATTGAAAGGGGTCTCCACGCAGGCCGACTGGTGAAAGAAATACTCGGTCCCATCGGCTGCCGCGATGAATCCAAACCCCTTGTCGTGGATGAGCTTCTTGATCGTCCCGTCCATAGATGTGTCGCTTCTCTCGTGTGAAGGTTGATGTGCGATGAAACCACCATCATACGCGAGAAGGCTACGGCCTGAACAGCGCCTTGTTTTCGGCCTTTGCCTTTTCCTTCGCCGCGAGTAAGTCCTCGGCTTCCTTCTTCCGTCTCGCGATTTCGCGCTGCGGCGCCTCATTGGCATCCAACTGCACGGCTGCGGCGCTGGCGCGCCGCGCGAGATTGTCGAGGCGCGTGGACGCCACCACGAGCCGGAAGGCCTCCGGATAGGTCACCCGCAGCAACGTGACGGAGTACTCCGTGTCTCCCCAGATTGCGAGCGGTGTATCGGGGAAGCTGTAGTCGCTGGTCTGTGTGCCGATCGGCCGCGATGCCAGTCGAGAGGTCGGTCCGTAGGTCTCGCTGATCGCGGCGATCATGTCCGCTGCTGTCATGCCCTCCGTGCGGCGACGGTCATATTCAACCATGACCGTGAACAGTTGGTCTTCGTAGAATCTGAACACGATCATGTCTACGGGATCCGTCTGCCGATCGCTCTGGATGCCGTATCGCGGTCGCCACTCCAGTTCCTTGATGATGGCAGGACGCACGTGGATGACCTTTGCGACTCCAGCCGCGGTACCTGTCAACTTCCCAATCGACGCGAGATCGCTGCCCAACTGGAAGTCCCGATAGCGGAAGGGCTCCTGCGCGGCAATTGTTGATGCGGACAGAAGAACAAGGCACGTGCAGTGTGCAAGGACGCGGCTGTTGATGACCATGTCGCAACACTATGTGAACACCCGTGCCGTCCGCTGTGCTGAACAGCACAGACTGCATTCTTGTGAAGCCGCTATAGTCCGGGCATGTCAACAGAACGATTCGTCGACGAGGGTTTCGCAGAGCGTTGGGCGGCATGGCAGGCACGCGGTGCGGCCAACGATCGTGCCACCAGGCGCAAACTGTTCGTCGTCGTCGCGCTGGTCATCCTGGCCGCGGCAATCCTGAGCGGCGTGGGCTGGTTTTAGTGGGACTGTGGCAACAATTTCGTTGATCCTGCTCACGGTCTGGCTGCTTGGATCGATCAGTTCATATACGATGGGCGGCTTCCTTCATCTGTTCCTGCTTGTGGGGGTCGGCGTGATGGTGCCTCGTGTCATCTGGGGCCGCAAGTCCGTCGAGGCATGAAACCACGATTGACTGAACGAGGCGTTCAGCCAAAGCGCAAACCCGGCGCAACAGGTGCTCGTCAGCACATGCGGCTGCCGGCGAAGGTGCATCGGCTGATCGAGGATATCTATCTTCAGCTGGACGCTCAGTTGACGCGTCTGGCGGAAATCCAACTTCAATTCGACAAGTTGCGTTCGAAAATCAGGCATCTGTAACCGCCGGCGCGACCCTGCAGTAACATCTCAGCGATGCCACGCAGGAAGAAGCCGGCCGCGAACTCAGAATCGCCCGAGTTCGATGCCCAGGTGTTTCTCGACTCGTCAGGCGTGACCAAGAAAGTCGTCGAACACCGTCCGCGTTCCGTGATTTTCGCCCAAGGGGATCCCTCCGACAGCGTCATCTACATCCGGAAGGGGGCCGTCAGGCTCTCAGTGCTGTCGCGTGGTGGCAAGGAGGCGATTGTCGCCATGCTCGGGCGCGGAGATTTCCTCGGGGAAGGTGCCCTCGCCGGGCAGCGCGTGCGCATGGCGACGGCGACCGCCGTGTCGTCCACGACGGTCCTCGTCGTGCCCAAGAAGCAGATGATCCAGCTGCTTCAGGATGAAGCCGGGTTCTCGACCCTGTTCATCACGTTCATGCTGTCTCGGAACCTCCGCATCGAAGAGGATCTCGTGGACCAGTTGTTCAACTCCAGCGAGAAACGGCTCGCCCGCACGCTGCTGCTGCTGGCCCGTTATGGCATGGAGGATCGACCGCAGGGCGTGCTGCCTCATCTATCGCAGGAAACGCTGGCGGAAATGATCGGCACGACACGGTCGCGCGTGAACTTCTTCATGAACAAGTTCAGGAAACTCGGATTCATCGAATACAACGGCGGCCTCAAGATCAACACGGCGCTGCTGAGCGTGGTTCTTCACAAGTAGCACCTGTCCACTTTCGCACAGCGGGCTGGCCCGCTTCGCGCATATTATTTGTACACGGAGGCTCGGCCGATGCTCAGCAACTCAGCGACGACAAAGAAGGTTGACGACTCAGCTGCCGATGAGGCGTGGGTTGGGTTTCTCTGCAAAAGCTGCGGGGCGCCGCTTGCGCTGCATCGGTCCAGCAACGGGTCGAAACCTGGCGAGCGTTCGACACGCGGCTGGCGCATCCTCTGCACGAGCTGCGGCGTACCCGATTTTTACGAGCTCGGCAGCGCGATGGTGCAAATCAAAGCCACCTAAGCCGCGAAACAGAGTCTCTTCTGCAGTTCCAGTTTTCGAGGCGCCATCTTCGAGTGAAGTGAACGCGTGAACGGCTGCCGTAGTGTCCGGCTTTAGCCGGACCGCGTAAGCGTCCCGCAGGCGGTTGGGTTGGCCTTGCTGCAGCGCGAATCCGAAGCTCCGGGGCCGGACGCGCGCTGCGAGGCCCGACGTGACCGTCCGACGCGAGGTCCCTCCTTCGCTCGGTCAACCTCGCTCGATGCCCCGAGGCTTCTCGCGCGGTCAGGCGTGGCGTGTCGGCCGCCTGCGCACGGCTTCGCGTCGCAGCAAGGCCAACCCAACCGCCCGTGTGACGCGACCCGGTTGTGAAACAGCGACATAACCAGGATGCGTGTGAAACGCTCCGGCCATCGGATGCTCACGCCGATGTTTGGTGCGCGGGCCATGGATACTCTGCCCCGTTGGCCGATTGAATTGACGCAGGAGGGATCATGCTCGCCATGCGGGAGGCGGATCTGTCTGCAAGCGGCCGTGTTCGTGCACCGTCAGTTCCGGCCGCGGCGCAGACAGATCCGCCTCTCGCGTTGGCGGCATGATTGCCGGCTACGTCAATTCAACTGGCCACGGGGGTTCAGACGCGTTGCCACGAGCCGCACGTATACGTGAGCTGCCGCCTGGCGCGAGGTCATGAAACCAGTTCTAGCGATCGATGTATTCCACGTACCCGCCCGGAGCTTCGTCGCGTACGATCATGACCTTCAGGATTCGATCCTCGCGCAGCAGGTCAGCCGCACCGAGGCGCGCCGACTCGATCGACGGGTAGTCGGTCGAGGCCTGGGGCAAGGCGCTCGCCGACCCCCGCCTCATGGTTGGAACCAGTCTGAACATATACCCACTCTAGAGCGTCGGTGTGTTGTGAGCTGTGCAATCGGGTACAGCGCAGCACCAGGCGTGCACGGGACAATCAGGGATATGAATGTCAGACCGCTTCACGACCGAATCATCGTTCAACGCCTGGATGATGAAGGCGAACAGAAAATCGGCGGAATCATCATCCCCGACTCCGCCAAAGAAAAGCCTCAGCAAGGAAGAGTGCTCGCCGTCGGTGATGGAAGAATGACCGACGAAGGCAAACGAATCCCTCTGGACGTACTGCCAGGTAACCTCATCCTGTTCGGCAAGTACTCGGGCCAGGAGATTAAGCTCGAGGGCACGGACTACCTCATCGTGAAAGAGGACGAAGTGCTCGCCGTCATCGACGCTGCGACCCGGAAGACGGAGAAGGATACCTAATGGCAAAACAGATCGTGTACGGTGAGCAGGCCCGCCAGACGATTTTGCGTGGCATCAACAAAATGGCGGATGCGGTGAAAGTCACGCTTGGGCCCAGAGGGCGCAACGTGATTATCGGCAAGGCATACGGATCGCCGACGATCACCAAGGACGGCGTGACTGTCGCCAAGGAAATCGATCTGAAAGATCCCCTCGAGAACATGGGGGCGCAGATGGCGCGCGAGGTGGCGAGCAAGACATCCGATCTTGCCGGCGACGGCACGACGACCGCAACCGTGCTCGCGCAGGCTATTTTTCGCGAGGGGGTCAAGCACGTCGTCAGTGGCGCTAATCCGATGGACATCAAGCGCGGCATCGATCGCGCCGTTGACGTCGTGACCGGCGAGCTGAAGAAGATGTCGAAGCCGGTGAGCGGCAACATGGTGGCGCAGGTGGGCACCATCTCGGCCAATAACGACGAGCAGATTGGAAAAGTCATCGCCGAAGCGATGGAAAAGGTCGGCAAAGACGGGGTCATCACCGTCGAAGAGGCACAGACCATCGAGACCACGCTCGACATTGTCGAGGGGATGCAGTTCGACCGTGGGTACTTGTCGCCCTACTTCGTGACCGCTCCCGAGCGGATGGAGGTGGTGCTCGACAATCCGCGCCTGCTCATATACGAAAAGAAGCTGTCCAATCTGAAGGATCTGCTTCCCGTGCTCGAAAAAGTTTCGAAGAGCGGGTCGTCGCTGCTGATCATCGCCGAAGATGTGGAAAGCGAAGCGCTGGCCACGCTCGTCGTGAACAAGCTGCGCGGAACCTTACAGGTGGCCGCGGTGAAAGCGCCCGGCTTCGGCGATCGCCGAAAGGCGATGCTCGAAGACATCGCCGTCCTGACCGGCGGGCGGGCGATTACGGAAGACCTGGGCATCAAGCTCGAGAGCCTCACCATTGAAGATCTTGGCGCGGCCAAGAAGGTGACGATCGACAAAGACAACACGACCATCATCGAGGGCGCCGGCGACCGGAAGGCCATCGAAGGCCGCGTCAGGCAGCTTCGGACACAGATCGAGGACGTCACCTCCGATTACGATCGCGAGAAACTGCAGGAGCGGCTCGCGAAGCTCGTCGGCGGCGTGGCGGTGATCAAAGTCGGTGCAGCGACCGAGACCGAGATGAAGGAAAAGAAGGCGCGTATCGAGGATGCCATGCACGCGACCAAGGCGGCCGTCGAAGAGGGGATCGTGCCCGGCGGCGGTGTCGCGCTTCTCCGCGCCGCGAAGGCGCTCGCGACGTTGAAGCTCCCCGGCGATCAGCAGGTCGGCGTCAACATCGTCGCGCGCGCCGTCGAAGAGCCGTTGCGGTGGATTGCCAACAACGCCGGCGAGGAAGGCTCCATCGTGGTGGCGCGCGTAAAAGCCGTAAAGGACGGGGAACACGAGAGCGGGTTCAACGCGCTGAACGGCAAATACGAGAACCTCGTGAATGCGGGCGTGATTGATCCGACCAAGGTCGTGCGGTCGGCGTTGCAGAACGCCGCGTCCATCGCGTCGCTGCTGCTGACCACTGAAGCGCTCGTGTCAGAAATGTCCGATGAAGCCGAGGTCTCGGCCGCGTAAGGAGTCGGCAGAGACCGGCCCGCTTGCCTTGCGCGATCGTGCCGGTCTCTGCCGCTTAGTGCGCGCCCGTCCCTCTATGTCCGAGCGTTCGACTATGACGATCGTGATGGTCCTCGACGATGCTCTTGATCGAGCGGGCCCTCGGAGATCTGGTTACCGCAACGTCCGAGACGGAGTTCCGACGAGCCAACCAGGAAGCGAATCCGTTGTGCGACTCGCCGAGGAACCGCGGCGGTGGCCAGAATGAGAACGACGGCTGAAATCGGTGCATGGTAAGTATCCCTAATTGGGGTCCGGCTCGTTCGTGGTCCAGATATTTCGGAGCTCGCGCCGCATCTCCTCGACGCTCCGCATATTTTCCAGCGTGACTTTGAGCGTCTCGGCAGTCTCGCGCACAGCGTCAATCGCTTCCAGCCGCACCGCGTCGGTCGCGCATCGCGCGTCCTCGGCGGCCGCCCGCGTCCTTTCCCCTGAATCACGCTGACGCTCCTGTTCCTGTCGGGCAACCTCGAGCGCCTCACGATGCTGGTCGCGGCTCTCCCGCGCCTCTTCTGCCAGCCTCCGCAGGCGTTCCGCTTCATTCCTGTCCGACTCCAGTGGCTCCGGTGTGATGTCAACGGTGGTCATGTGGTTCCTCGACACATTTCGTTTCCTGTCATTGTCGAGAGTAGGACGACAGCGGCGTCGAGTCTGTGCCGTAGTGCACATGCGCGCTGTGCAATCGAGCACACGCGGCAGTCGCACACGTGACCTACGATCAGTGAAGTCGGCCGTCCTCCCGCCAAGCGGACCTCCGAGTTGTCTCTTCAGAACAAGGTGCAAAAGGAAGGTAGAAGATGAAGAAAACCGTCATTGTCGCCGCGACGAGTCTGTGCATTCTGTCGCTGGCGCCGATCGCATCATCCGACACGCTGGTGATGAGAGATGGAACACGCGTCGAGGGCACGGTCGTCAGTATCGCGGCGCGGACAATCACCTTCCGGCACGCCGACGGCGCAGCGCGCCGGTATACCACCACTCAAGTCGAGGCGCTGGAATTCCTCTCTGCTGAACGCCCGAACCCGCGCGTCGTCAACGCACGCAAGCTGGAGGCGCCAGCCGGGACCGAGCTCGTCGTTCGAACGGTTGAAATGATCGACTCTCGCAACCGGGGCGCCGATCAGACCTTTTCGGCCATCGTCGAACAGGACGTCAGGAATGACGCCGGCGTTGTGATCGTGCCCGAAGGGTCGAGCGCGCAACTCGTCATCCGGCAGATGTCGTTGGGTGGCGAGGCCGGTAGCCCTGAGATGGTGCTGGACCTTCAGTCGATCACCATCGACGGAAGGCGATACCTGATCAATTCGACGGCGGTGACGCTCGACAGCGGCACAGGAATCGGGAAGAACAGGCGCACCGCCGAAGTTGTGGGTGCGGGTGCTGCGGTTGGCACGATCATCGGCGCCATCGCGGGCGGTGGCAAAGGTGCGGCGGTCGGGGCCATTGCGGGCGCGGCCGGCGGTGCAGGTGTGCAGGTACTGACGAGGGGACGCGATGTTCAGGTCCCCGCAGAAACGGTCCTCAGGTTCCGGCTGGATTCAGCCGTCACGCTGCAGGCTTCATGAACGAATGTTAATCGTGGAGGACGACGCTGAGGAGGGCGGCGTTGATCTTGAGACCGCCGTTGTACTCGATGAATCCGAGCTTTCGAAACTTGTTCATGAAAAAGTTCACGCGGGACCGCGTCGTGCCAACCATCTCCGCGAGCATTTCCTGCGACAGGTGAGGCAGCACCCCTTGCGGTTTGTCCTCCATGCCGTAGCGGGCCAGCAGCATCAGGGTGCGGGCCAGCCGCTTCTCGCTTGAATTGAAAAGCTGGTCGACGAGGTCCTCTTCGATGCGGATGTTCCGCGACAGCATGAACGTGATGAACCGGTTCGAGAACCCCGCTTCGTCGTGAAGCAGCTGCATCATCTGCTTCTTGGGCACGACGAGGACCGACGTCGTCGACACTGCGGTTGCGGTCGCCATGCGCACCCGCTGGCCGGCAAGGGCACCCTCTCCGAGGAAATCGCCCGGTCCGAGAACGGCGACGATCGCTTCTTTTCCTCCCCGCGATACGAGCGACAGCCTGACGGACCCCTTTTTGATGTACATGATGGTGTCCGCCGGATCTCCCTGCGCAAAGACAACGGCCAGCGGGCGGTATTCGACGATTTTCTTCGTGATGCCTGCCGAGTCGAGAAAGGCCTGGGCGTCGAACTCGGGGGCGCCAAAGGTGGCGCCCTGCTTCTTGCGTGACGGCATTACCAGAGATGTTATCGCAAGCGGTGCGATGCCGATTGGATTATAGATGCCGGCATTTTGAGGCAACTCCGTGAATTGCCGTTGAATCTCGGCAAGGCGCGTCAGGTTGGTGTCGAGCTGCAGATAGATGTTCTCAATCTGCCGACGAAAGAAGACTGCCAGCTGTTTCTGCCGGCGAGGATCAAGGCGCTGCGGTTTTCCGGTCCGATCTGCTGTTCGGCACAGCGGGTCCACGTACATGCCCGCCGCGATTCACACACACCTCCACCCGCGATTACGTAAGAGTCCCTCATTAAGAACACCACACTAAGAACACGAAGTGTGCGAATCACTCAAGATCATGGACGAACACCATGCTAGTCTCGGGCCGGTGAATCGAACATCACCACAACCTTGCTCGGCGCGTAACGGCTGCGCGCAGGCGTACGTGTTCTGAACGTTATTGTCGGGAATATTGTCGTTGGGTACATCTTCGCGCAGCGCCTGTTTTGCATTGTGCGCGCACGGCGACGGCACTACTCTCGTCATGGGGAGGCTACCGATGGAAAAAGTCCTGCTTCACTTACTGATTGGCTGTCTTGCGTTCGCCGCGCCTGCGGCGGCACAAACGCAGATTACGACCGGTGTCATCCAGGGCGTGGTTGCGGACTCGACAGGAGCGGTCCTCCCCGGTGCAGATGTCACGATCGTCAACGTCCAGACCAATCTGTCACAGAGCCGGACAACAGGGTCGGACGGGCGGTTTGTGTTCCTGCAGCTTCCGCCCGGTCGCTACAACGCGACGTTTCGGTTGTCGGGCTTCTCGACCGTTGTGCAGGAAAACATCGACCTCACGGTGGGGCAGGCGGTCAACCTGATGCCTCGCCTCGCCGTCGGCAACGTGACAGAAACCGTAACCGTCAGCGGCACGCCTGTCGTCGAGACGACGCGCGCGGCGGTCGCAACGACGCTCAATGAGGCGACGATTGAGAGGACGCCGATTCTGGGACGGAAATTCGAGGATCTGCTGACGCTGACGCCCGGCGTGAGCGTCGTGCAGGGGCCCGACGGCGATGAGATTACCTTCGCCGGCCAGCGCGGTGTGTTCAACAACATCAGTCTCGACGGTGGCGACTTCAACAACGGCTTCTTCGGCGAGCAGGCTGGCGGACAGAGGGCGCCGATCGACATCACGCTTGATGCGGTGAAAGAGTTCCAGGTCATCGCCAGCGGAGCGCCCGCTGAATTCGGACGCACGGCGGGCGGCGTCGTCAACGTGATCACGAAATCGGGCGGCAACGATCTGAGCGGGTCGCTGTTCCACTTCCAGAGGATTGAGGCACTGACGGGCGATCTGTCCGACGGCACGACGCTGCAGGACTTTCATCGCGAGCAGTTCGGCGGCACGATTGGCGGTCCGATCCGGCGCGATAACGCCTTTTACTTCGTGGCATTCGAAGGGATCACCGGTGATTTCCGGCGCGAGAATCTGGGGCGCGTGATGGGGACGCCGTGTCCGGTCGCCGCGCCGACGCTTGCGCAGAATGCCGCGCTCATCAACGCTCAAGCCGACTGCCAGCGGGTGGCGCTGCTCAACTTCTTTCAATCGCGGCTCGGCATGGACGAAGGGGCGCCCATCAATCACCCGCTCAAGACCTTTGCGATGCTCCTGAAGGCCGATGCGAATTTCGGGGCGGCCAGCCGTCTGTCGACGTCCTACAACTTCAACCACTCGCGCAAGGAGAACGAAACCTTCGACGTCGCGAGCTACGGTGCCTCGGCGAACGGGACGGAAGGCGACCCGGCCCGCATCAATGTCCTGAATACGAACTTTTTCACGACGTTTGCCAATAACAAGCTCAACGAGTTTCACTTCACGTATTCGCGAGAGACGCGACCGCGGACGGCAAATCCGTCGAATCTTGCGGCTGATACGGGGATGGGATTCGCGCCGAGCTTCCGGTTCGGCAATCCGTTCTTTCTGCAGCCGAACGTCGACGAGTCGATCTGGCGCACGCAGATGAAAGACAACATCTCGATTGTGCGCGGCGGCCACACGTGGAAGGCGGGCGGTGAGTGGATGCACACGCTCAACGACCAGGTCTTCCGCGGATTCTTCACGGGCCGGTACTTGTTCGAGAGCGTGGAAGGGTTCCTCCGCTACACATCGGCGCCAGCGCCCGGCGGATTCGGTCCTCGTGCGATGGCGTGCACGGGCGGAGTCTATGTGACGCTTCCGACGCTGTGTCCGGCGGGGACGACGCCAACCGGTGGCCCGCTCTACTTCTATCTGCAGGGCGCCAGCCGCGCAGGGTTGGCCACCGATGCGACCGGCGCGTCCACGGTGGCGAACGACGAGTTCTCGTTGTTCATTCAGGATCAGTGGCAGGTGCGCAGCAACGTGACGCTGCAGTACGGACTGCGATGGGACGCGCAGTTCATGCCGGAAACCGCGGATCCGCAGAGGACCGCCTTTGCTCCCTTCCTGAATAATCCGCGGTTCCCGTCCGACGGCACGATTCCCGATCAGGTCGCCATGTGGCAGCCGCGGGCCGGTGCGACGTGGGACCTTCGTGGCGACGGACGATCAGTGCTGCGTGCCAGCGCCGGCATGTATTTCGCCCGCCAGAACATGCTCAGCCAGGTTGGGTCGGTGACGACCAACGGGCTGCAGCAGCAGACGATCTTCGTCAGTACCGACAACGTGCGCCAATTCGGCGCGACGCCGCCCACCTGGCCCGGCGTGATCACTCCGACGCCTGTTGCCGAAGGCCAGTTTCCCCTGTTCACCGGCGTTCGCGTCTTCCACCGCGATTACGAGAACCCGCGCACGACGACGGCGAACCTCGGGTACGAGCAGGAAGTCGTGCCGGATGTGGCGGCCTATGCCGACTACACGTACGCGCGTGGGCGGCATCTCACGCGGTTCATCAACTACAACCGCGCCGATGCAGGCAGTCCGTTCAGTCCGCAGCTCGACGAAACGATGGTGACCACCAGCTTCGGCAAATCGGACTATCACGGTCTCACGCTCGGGCTGCGCAAGCGCTTCTCCCGAGGGTACCAGCTGGAAGCGAACTATGTGCTCGCTCGCGACAAAGACGACGATTCGAACGAGCGCGATCCGTTTACCGATCGGGCGTTCAACTTCAACGATCTGTCGCTGGACTATTCGTATTCGGATCGCGACATCCGGCACAAGTTCAACCTGTTCGCATACGTGCTGGCGCCTGCTGGTATTGAGCTGAACACGCGCGTGCAGGCGCGCGGTGCGCAGCCGATCACGCCGACCCCGCGCGTTGCCAGCGGCGTCGATCTGGGACGCAACACGCTGCGCAAAGACAACGAATACTTCAGCCTCGACTGGCGGGTCTCGCGGCCGTTCGGCCTCGGCGGTGGGACCACGCTGATTCCGACATTCGAGATGTTCAATACCTTCAACAACGCCAACAACATCAACCCGCTCTCGACGCCGGCGCTCTTCAACTTCGACGGGTTTCTTCGGACCGGTGTCGGCGATCCGCGGCAGGTGCAGCTGGCGGTGAAGCTCACGTTCTAAAGCGCTTTCAATTCAACAGGAGATTAGGAGATCAGGAGGTCAGAGGCACTCTTCGCGGGTCTTGGATACAGAGGCCACGGAGCACCGCGTTCGCGGCCCACGAAGTCGATGCCTCTGGCGTAGCCCACTCACGCACCCCACGGCGAACGCTCGGCTGCATTCAACGTGGACCACAGGAACAAGAGTTAGATAGCCGCAACTGGGGATTTGTGCCAAGGCGGTACATCATCGGGAAGATCGTTGCGAGGTTTGGAACTGAACGAAGCGCTCCAGTTAGCTAGAGCCGCGCGATCTAACACCGCCTGCAGCGGGCGGGGTCCAGCGCAATCACGAGCGTACGCTGTTGAGACCTAGCCGCTATTGCGGTTTTCTGATCGGCGTAGTCCGACGCAGAGGCGCCGAGACAAGCACAAGAACAGGAACACGACGACGCGACGATCTCGACGACATGCCGTGCAGCGTGATGGCCTCTTTGGGTGCGGAAGCGGGCTCTGTCGGAGGCATCGACTTCGGGGGCCGCGTTCGCGGCCCACGCGCGAAGAGGGAGACCGCCGAATACAAGAGCTACATGATTCGGGCTCTTGATATTCGACGGTCTTCCTCTTCGCGCGCGCCAACGGCGCGAAGTCGATGTAGATCTCCTTTCCTCTGTGTTAACGATCAGCGTGCCTTCTCTGCGCCTCCGCGTCGAAACATACAAAAAAGGCGGCCCCAAGACCGCTTACTGCCCAAACTACACTCAATCGGAAAATGCTCTAGAGAGTGTGATCCCCTCCTGACCTCGTGATCTCTTGTTCAGCATTTTCAAAGTGACATACGCTGTAGATGACGGCGGTGCCGCTACGGTGCCGTGGTCCCGAGGATGAAACGGCGTAGAAGATCCCACTGTTCGGGCCGACCGCCGGCGCCTTCAAGAGCCGACAGAAAGTGGTCGCGGCCCATGTTGTAGGCCAACGCATAGCCCCGGTAGCGGTCGACGTAACCGAAGAGCGCGTCGGGATGTTCCATGAGCGCGAGGGCGCGCAGTGAGTCAGCGGCACGATCCCGGTGCAGATCGCCGGCAAGATAGCCGCGCAGGATCGGTGCGGCTTCTCCAGCGATGCGATCGACCAGCTCATGCACCTCCGCATAGCGTGCGGCTTCGCGCGGGTCGAGACCAGCGAGCGGAAAGAGAATGTCTCGAAAGATCCGGGCGCGTTCCTTAGTCGTGAAGGCCATCGACGCGGCGGCCGACGTGACGGCTTCGGCGCGAAATCCCGCCGGACTGAAGAGTGGAAGGGCGCTCAGTTCCGTCCAGCCCCGTTCGCGCTGGAGATGCTGTTCTCGAAGGCTGTTGTAAACGTGGTGACCCGGATAGCCCTCGTGGCACGCGAGGGTCAACACGTCGCTGACCGCAAATGGTAACGCGCGATTGACCTGCATCACGCTTCGATACTGTCCTCGATAGAAGCTGAATCCACTCCACGGCTCGTCAGCTACGTATTCGACCGTGAGAGACTCACCAGGGGGGAGCGGCAGGAACTGGCGAGTCTGGTCGCGGCACAATTCGAGCGAGCGTGTGATGGCGGCGTGCAGTCGTGCGCGAGGCACGTCAAAGCGTCGCAGATAGCTCGCCAGCTTCCGGGAAAGAGGTTCATCGCCGGTGAGCAGATGCTCCAGTCGCGCGCGATCGTCCGCGCCCGATTCAGGAAGGGCAACCGGTTCGTCCGTCGCGAACAGTTGCCGCATCTCGGCGTCGAACGTCATGCGGGAACCGGACAGCATCGAGGCTCGTGCCGCTACGGCGTCGAGCTGCGCGGCCAGAGCATCGGCCCGTTTCTGGCTGTCATTCCCGGGCAGGTGCGACTGACGGATGTGAAGGGCGAGGGAGCGCCCCTGCACCGCGATGACCTCGAGCGGGCGCGGCTGGCCCTTTTCCGCGTTGTGAAAGTCGACCGAGACCGGATCGTGTGTGCGCAGGGCGGCCACGAGCTCGAGGTAGTCCGCCGCGTGATCCTCGAGAGACTCGGCGTACTCCCGATACCGCGCCGACACGGACACCACTGCGAAGGCTGACGCGAGGACGGCCAGGCCGACCAGTGCGCTGGCGGCAACGCTGCGATCATTCTCCACGAGAAGAGACCGCATCCGGCGCCTCGATGTAGGGCACATCAATCCAGTAAGGTTCGCCGCTGACGACAAACGCCACGCGGGCCGACACGCCGGCGCCCGTGATGAGCCTGCCTGCCGCAATCCAGCATTCTCCCGCTTCATCGATCTCGGCTTTGAGTATCTCGTCGGGGGCGGACGCCCTCGAGACCGTCAGAGACACCTCCGATGCCGTCGACGCCGGAAGCTCTGCGCGCGACGCATCGCTGAAATAGACACGGTGCGCGCCGGTGGGGCTCAGCACGACCTCGAAATGCAGGTCGCCTTTCATGTAGACCGTACCGCCATTGCGGGGTGTGTGGTCGCCGTGAGCGGCAGTTCCGTGGTCAGAGGCGCCGTGGCCTTCTGATACGACAGGAACGGCGGCGGTAGCGGTCATCGATGGGGGCTCGTTCGAACACGCCATCGACAACGTGACGAGCGCACACGCAAGAAGAGGCACGCGCATGACGACCTTTGAGCAAAGTGTGCGCCACCGTGCGCTCGTCGTCTTTTCGCGATCGCTTGAAGTTTCCGAGGACTTTGTTCTCCGCGGTAGAGAGCGTCAGCGACGCGCGTGAACCGTTTCGTCGACATCGCGATCGGTCATCGACAAGAGTGTGGCTTTTCATAGGAACCAACAGCGCTCAAACGCGGCGCGCGCAGGTACGCGAGGGCGTGCAGACGCACGACATCAACGTTCTTGTCGATCGTGCTCGTGAAGATCGCCAACGATGTTGCGATCTCGCGCGCCGCTTCGCATCGCGCTCATGCGAGTCGTGCATTTCCCTGAGTGTTTTCGCTGAATCCGCGTTTCGCCATCACGTGGTACGTCGGTTGCTCTCCGCAAGCGTCCAAGGCACCACGCCTGAAGGAGGGCCCGCATGTTTCGTATTTCCGCTCTCGCGTTCCTGATGTCGCTGTCGACGACGTTCGCGTTTGCACAGACCACCAGCTCCACGACCGCGACGGTGACCGGCACAGTGACCGATCAGCAGAGCGGCGTGCTGCCGGGCGTCGCGGTTTCGCTGTCCGGGCCCAGCATGATGGGCATACAGACCCAGGTGAGCGACAGCCTTGGGCTCTACCGGTTCGTTTCCGTCCCTCCCGGTGAATACAAGCTCCTCTTCGAGCTCGCGGGCTTTGCGACGGTCAACCGCGAGGGTGTGCGTCTGACTGCCGGCTTCACCGCGACGATCAACATGCAGATGGGCGTCGCCACACTGACGGAGAACGTGCAGGTGACCGGTGAGTCGCCCGTCGTCGACACGCAGTCGACGACGATCAACACGACGTTCGACAAGGAGACCCTCGCGAACATGCCGAGCGCGCGCGACTATTGGGCTGTCCTGTCCTCGGCGCCCGGCGTCAAGCTGGCGCGCATCGACGTCGGCGGCAGCGCCGCCGGCACCCAGACGAATTATTTCGTGTATGGCACGACCGGGCAGAACCGGCCGATGGTCGAGGGGATCAACTCGACAGAATCCACGGGATCGTTCGGCAACTACGTCGACTACGGATCGTTTCAGGAGATTTCAATCGGCAGCGGCGCCTCGAGCGCGGAGAGTCCGGTGCCGGGCGTCTATACAGTGCTTGTCAGCAAGTCGGGCGGGAACCGTTACACCGGCTCGTTTTACGGCGACTACGAGTCGCGGGACTGGCAAGCGTTCAACATCAACGCCGCGCAGGTGGCGGCGGGGGTGACGGGAGGTGGCGGGCTCGAGCCGCGCGACGTCAACCGCCTGGACAGCTACCGGGACGTGAACGCGGACATCGGCGGGTTTTTCAAGAGAGACCGGATCTGGTGGTACTCATCGGTCCGGAGCCTCGACTCGGCGGTCCGGTATACGAATTTCCCAGTCAAGCCGCACGAGACGCACCTGGGCAATTTCACGAGCAAGGTGACCTATCAGCTGTCGCAGAACAACAAGCTCATCGGGTACTACCAGCCGAGCACCAAAGTGCAGAAAAACCGGCTCGACCGGCAGTTGCTCGGCGGCACAGCGGCCATCCATCTGACCGAGGACGCCAGTTTCCGTCAGGATTACAGCCCCCTTCTGTGGAAGGCCGAATGGAATTCGGTGATGTCGCAGTCGACCTTCTTTGAAGTGCGCACCGGGCAGTTCGGCTACACCTGGCCGGACACGCCGAACGGCAGCGGCATCAGCTATGAGGACTTGAATACCAGCATCGTCTCGGGGAAAGCCCGCGCGCGCCAGCTCAACATCCAGCGCACTCAGGTACTCGGATCGCTCAGTCACTTCAAGGACAACCTGGCGGGGAATCACAACTTCAAGATCGGCTGGGAATGGTTCCGTGAAACGAGCACACCGCAGCGGTTCGCCGGATCGTACAACGACGTGCTGCACATTCTTCGCAGTGGCGTCCCATCCGAAGTGATGCTCTTCGAACCGGCGAAGTCTGAAAACGGCCTCTACACGCTGGGTTTGTACGCACAGGACATGTGGCGGCTCAACAACAGACTCACAGTAAATGCCGGCGTCCGCTTCGATCACTACCGCAACTTCCTGCCCGAGCAGGAACACGCAGCGGGGCAGTTCACTCCGACCGCCATCATCTTTCCGGCCGTCGACAATGTGAATACATGGAACCTCGTGGCGCCCAGATTCGGCGTGAGCTACGCCCTGACGTCCGACAACCGTACGGTGCTGAAGGCCAACTATGGACAGTACTGGTGGAATCCGGGCGCGGCGCTCAGCCAGGACGTCAACCCGAATCCTGAAGTCTGGAACCGCCGCTACGTGTGGAACGACCTCAACGGCGACGGTGTCTGGCAGCGAGGCGAAGAAGGCCGGTTGAACAGCTCGGCTGGCGGTGTCACCAGCGTCCTGCTGGCCGAAAATCTCCAGGATACGTATACGCAGGAGGTCGCGTTCTGGCTCGAGCGCGAGGTAATGGCCAACTTCGGCGTGCGCACCGGTGCCGTATGGCGCGGCGAACGTCAACTCGCGATGCAGTTCAACGCCAACCGCCCGTACTCGGCGTTCAATGTTCCCATTACGGTGCGCGATCCGGGCGTGGACGGTGCGTTGGGGACGGCCGACGACGGCGGGACGCTTGCCGCCTTCAACCTTGCGGCTGAGAACCTGGCTCTTCCCGTCGTGAATACCTACGACAACGTCGATGGTGCCGACGCCGACTATTACACGTGGGAAATCACCGCGACCAAGCGGATGAGCAGCAGATGGTCGGGGATGTTCTCGTTCACCCACACCTGGAGCGAGGCGCAGGAGAAGGATTACTTCGGCCAGGTGTTCCGACAGGACGACCTGCCGATTACTCCCAACAATCTCATCAACACAGAGCCGAACGGCAAGGTGAAGTACACCGACTGGTCGCTGAAGCTGCACGGCACGTATGAGGGTCCCTGGGGACTGAAGATCTCGCCCATGCTGCGGCATCAGGCCGGCCAGAACTACGGGCGCACCTTCACGGCCGTGCTCAATTACGGCACAATCCGCATCCCCGCCGAGCCGCTCAACACGCACCGGCAGGACAACGTGAACGTGTTCGACTTCCGCGCGGAGAAGGTATTCCGTCTCGACGCCGCGCTGACCGTTGCGCCGTTCGTCGACGTCTACAACGTGTTCAATGCCAACGCCGTGCAGAACATCAACTGGGGGGCCGGGGCGTCGTTCCTGCGTCCCACCAACATCGTTCCGCCGCGCGTGGCGCGCATCGGGGCGAAGGTGAACTGGTGATACGCATTAGCGATCTCAGCAAGACCTATGTCGTCGGCGATGTCACGGTGCTCGCACTTCGCCGGGTGTCGCTCGACATTGCTGCCGGCGAGTTCGTGACCGTCGTCGGACCGTCTGGTTCGGGGAAGTCGACGTTCATGCACATCCTGGGCTGCCTCGACCGGCCAACGAGCGGCAGCTACATGCTGAGCGGCCGCGACGTGTCGAAGCTGTCGAGCGACGAGCTGGCGCACGTACGCAACTCGACGATCGGGTTCGTGTTCCAGAGCTTCAACCTGCTGCCGAGGACGTCGGCGATCGAAAACGTGGAGTTGCCGCTGCTCTACAACGGGAACAAATGCCCGGCATCGCAGCGGCGTGACAAGGCGATGACGGCCCTGTCGGCGGTCGGCCTCGCCGACCGCGCGCACCATCATCCGAATCAGTTGTCCGGCGGGCAGCAGCAGCGCGTGGCCATCGCACGGGCGTTGATGACAGAGCCGCCGATTCTGCTCGCCGACGAGCCGACCGGCAACCTCGATACGCGCACGAGCATCGAGGTGATGGAGATCTTCCAGCAGCTTCAGCGCGATAGGGGTATGACGGTCATCGTCATCACGCACGAGCATCAGATAGCCGAGTACGGGACTCGGATTATTGGATTCCGCGACGGCCGGATCGTGTCGGATGCGCCGAACCTGCGCTCGCGGCTCGCGAGCGAAGAGCTCGAGCAGCTACCGGCCCCCGTCACAGAGGTGGCGTAAGTGACCCACCGCGAAACCTTCGAGCTCGCCACGAAGACGCTGCGTCGCAACCCACTGCGCTCGGCGCTGACGCTGGTTGGCATCACGATCGGCGTTGGCGCAGTCGTGACGATGGTGGCCGTGGGCAATGGCGCGCGCGCATCCATCGAAGAGCAGGTCGTGGCCGCCGGCATGAACGTCATCACCGTCGTGGCGGGGAACTACCAGATGAAAGGTGAGGATGGCGGGGGCGGCGTCGTGGACCACCAGGCGTGGCTCCGGGATCGTAGGGCGGGTCCTGTTGGACCCGCCGACTTCGACGACATCGCCCTCGTGTCGCATCCTGAAGACGATCCGATGGAAAAGCACGACCATCCAACTTCGCGCCAGCGGCTCGGCGATTCGGCAGCCGGGCTTGGCGCCGCGGCCACACTGACCAGCGCCGACGCGGAGGCCATTCGATCGGACGTGCGCGGCGTGCAGTACGTGTCGGCAGGGGTACACGAGTCGGCGCGTGTGGTGCGCGGCGATCGCCGCTGGTTTACCCGACTTCACGGTGCCGAAACGGACCTGCCCCGCATCCGGCGAAGCTGGATGTTCAAGCACGGCCGATTCTTCTCCGACAGCGAATCCAGGGATGGAGAGCAGGTGGTCGTGCTCGGAACAGTGACGCACCAGCGTCTGTTCGGGGGAGAGACAAATCCCGTCGGCGCGGAGGTGCGCATCTGGAACCAGCCGTTCCGCGTGATTGGTGTGGTCGCGAGCACCAACTGGGCGACGACCGGCGCGGTCGGGGACGATCAGTTCGACGCCGTGTACGTGCCGCTGACGAGCAGTGCACCGGCTGCTCAACCTCACCAAGCTCAACAGCATCACCATCACTTCTCGGTCGGCTGGAGAGACGACCAGCGTGTCGCGCGCGGTGACGGCGCTGCTGCGTCAGCGGCACGGCATCGGCGACACACAGCCTGATGATTTCGTCGTTCGCACGCAGGCGTCGGTCGCGCTTGGCAAGGGGGTCTCGAAGGACGTGGCGAGAGCGATCACCGGCAATGCACCAGGCCTGGAGCAGCTGACGCTCGAGCAGTTGTCGAAAACACTCGAGCGTTCGAGCCGGACGATGACGCTGCTTGCTGGCGAGCGTGGCGGGCGTGTCGCTGTTGGTGGGGGGCATCGGAATCATGAACATCATGCTGCTGTCGGTGACCGAGCGCACGCGCGAGATCGGCCTTCGCATGGCGATCGGCGCGCGATCGCGCGACGTGCTGCTGCAGTTCCTCGCCGAGGCCGTCACGTTGAGCCTCATCGGCGGACTCATCGGCGTCGTGCTTGCTGTCGCGGCCGCGAGCGGCGTCGAGCGCGTGCTGCGATGGTCGGCCGACGTGTCGTTCGGTGCCGTTGCGCTGGCCGTGATCGTCGCAGGTGCCGTCGGCGTGTTCTTCGGGCTGTACCCGGCTCGCCAGGCCGCGCGGCTCGATCCGATTGACGCGCTGAGATTCGAGTAGACACGTGGCCATTGCGACTTGCTTCCGCCTCGCGCTCCGCACTCTCCACCGCAACCGGCTGCGGTCTGCCCTCACGCTGCTGGGCGTGACGATCGGCGTGGCAGTCGTCATCACCATGGTTGCCCTTGGGACGGGCGCCCGGATGTCGATCGAACAACACGTCAAAGCTGCCGGTACCAATCAGATTACGGTGGTGGCGGGCAATTACATGCGGATTGCCGATGATTTCGGATCAGACGTCATCGAAAGCGGCGGCGGCGAGGCGGCGGATGAGGGGCTGGGAGGTCTGGCAGGAGGCTCGGGTACGTCGCCCTCGGCCCACAGCTGGTGGCCGGGGCGTGGGATCTCTCCGCGTCTTCCGGGCCGTGGCGCCGCGCGCACGCTCACCGTCGAGGATGCCGACGCGATTCGGCGTGAGATACGAGGCGTGAGCTATCGCGCGCCCGGCGTGTCGGAAACCGCAGTCATTCGGAACAGCGGCGTCACGCTCTTTGGCCGCCTGCAGGGTACCGACACCGATCTCACGTCAATCAGAGTGCTCACGTCCGAGGCCGGACGGTTCTTCACGCGAAAACACGTCGAGGGCCGCGAAAAGGTCGCCGTGCTGTCATCGACGGCGAGAGACAAGCTCTTCGGCGTGGGCGCCAGCGCGATCGGCCGGACGATCGACACCCGCGGACACACACTGACCGTCGTCGGAGTGGTCCGCCGCGTCGGAGGGTTTGGCGGGGCCGATGCATCCGACGAGGTTTTCATTCCGTACACGACCCTCCAGGACGTGCTGCGCATCCCCCATCTCCACAGCGTGCTCGTCTCGGTCGAGGTAGCCGGCGAATCGTCGCGCGTGTCGCAAGACATCGTGCGCCTGCTTCGCTCGAGGCACGCGCTGGGCCCCGACGATCCCGACGATTTCACCGTGAAGCCTCAGGCCCGCGACGCGGTGATGGGTAAAGGGATCAACCCGATGCTCGCGCGCGCGGTCATGGGCAGCGTCGTCGGGCTGGACAAGATCACGCTGGAGGAGATGGCGCAGACGCTCGAGCGATCGAGCCGCACGATGACCATTCTGCTCGCGAGCGTTGCCGCCGTGTCACTCCTCGTCGGTGGCATCGGCATCATGAACATCATGCTCGTATCGGTGACCGAGCGTACGCGCGAAATCGGATTGCGTCGCGCGGTCGGCGCGCGCAGCCGCGACGTGCTGATTCAGTTTCTCGCCGAAGCGGTGACGTTGAGCATGACAGGCGGCATGGTCGGCATCCTGCTCGGTGTCGCGGCATCCGGCAGCGTCGGCCGGTTTCTGCGGTGGACCACGGTGATCTCGCCGGCGAGCGTCGTGATTGCGGCGGGAGTGGCCGCCGCAGTCGGAATCTTCTTCGGCTTCTATCCCGCGCGCCAGGCATCGCAGCTCGATCCCATCGACGCGCTGAGGTACGAATAGATGCACTACAGCACCGGTTTCCGCATCGCGCTCAAGGCGCTCGGCCGCCACAAGCTGCGCACGTTTCTCACGATGCTCGGCATGATCATCGGCGTTGGCGCCGTGATGACGATGGTCGCCCTCGGCAACGGCGCGCAGGCGGCCGTCGAATCCGACGTCAAGTCGGCCGGCACGAACCTCGTCTACATCACTGCCGGCAACTACACGCGCGGCGGTGACGAGCTTCGCGTCGCGGCCGGGCTGGGGGCGGCCAGGACGCTGACGCCCGAGGACGCCGCAGTCGATGGCCGGTGTGAAAGGCGTCATGCACCTCGCGCCTGGCGTCTCCGATCGCGCGCCGATGCAGTCGTCAGGCAGGCGGTATTTCGGTCGCGTCATCGGCACGGTGCCGGCCTTCGCGCTCATGCATTCGTGGCGCTTCCGATCCGGCGCGATGTTCACCGAATCCGACGTGAAGAGCGGTGCGTCGGTGGCCGTGCTCGGCACCGCGGCCAGCGAGCAGTTGTTCGGGCCCGGCGCCGACCCGGTGGGCCAGACGTTCAGCGTCCGCGGCCGCAGCTATTCGGTCGTTGGCGTCACCGAAAGCCGAATCGAAGATCACGCGGAGAGCATCTTCGCCCCGTACACCGCAATTCAGCAGGCGCTCGGCATCACGCACCTCCAGACCGTCACCATAGCGGCCGAGACCGCGGGCGAGACCGCGCGCATTGCAAGCGACGTGACGAAGCTGCTCCGGGTGCGCCATCAGATCGGCAAGGGCGATGGCTCTGAGACGGAGGGCGTGCCGGACGATTTCACCGTGCGGACCGAGGCGGCGAAGGCGCTCTCCCAGGGCCTCTACACATCGGCCGCCGTGTTCGTGCTCGCAAACCTGCCGCAGCTCGATCAGATCACCGCAGAGCAGATGTCGGGGACGCTCCAGCAGACCAGCAACACCCTGACGGCGCTTCTCGCCAGCATCGCCGCCATCTCGCTCATCGTCGGCGGCATCGGCATCATGAACATCATGCTCGTGTCGGTGACCGAGCGCACGCGCGAGATCGGTCTGCGGCGCGCCGTCGGCGCGCGCAGCCGGGATGTGCTCGCGCAGTTTCTCATCGAGGCCTTTACGCTCAGTGTTATCGGCGGCCTCTGCGGCATCGTCTTCGGCTTTGCCGCGTCGAGTGCGGTGACGCGTCTGCTCGAATGGCAGACGACGATGTCGGCGTGGGCTGTGGCGCTGGCCTTTTCCACGGCGCTGCTGGTGGGCGTGTTCTTCGGGTTCTATCCCGCACGAAAAGCGTCGCTGCTCGATCCCATCGACGCATTGAGATTCGAATAGGGAACAGGAGGGATTTATGCGACATCGATTTCTTGTCTCTGCGCTTGTTGTGGCCGTCGCGTTGATGGGCGCGGCATGTTCGACAACCGAAAGTGGCGCGGTCGCGCCGCCAGCGGCGGCACCGGTTGCGCCGAAGCTCGGCATTCGTCCCAATGGAGACACCGAAATGTCTCCCGACGTGAGCAAAGTGAAGTCGGAAGAGCTGAAGAAGATCTACGCCTACATCGACGAGCACATTGACGAACATGTCGGGAATCTACAGAAGTGGATTCAGCAGCCGAGCATTTCGAACTCGGGCGAGGGCATTCCCGAATCCGCGGAAATGGTGAAAGGTTTTTTCGAGGAGCTCGGGTGCCAGGAGTCGCGCGTCTACGACGTCGGATTGACCGAATACGGCACGCAGGGTAACCCGGTCGTGTATGCGAAGTGCGACGAAGGACAGCCGCGCACGGTGCTCATGTACTGGATGTACGACACGATGCCGGTGACGCAGCCGGACGTGTGGGTGGCGCCCCCCTTCGAAGGCCGTCTGGTCGAGCAGGCGCCGTTCAAGAAGGTGCTGATCGGCCGCGGCGCGACCAATTCCAAAGGACCGCAGATGTCCCAGCTCAACGCGCTCCGGTCCATCAAAGCCGTGGCCGGAAAGCTGCCGGTCAATCTGATCGTCATCGCCGAAGGCGATGAGGAGCGCATGTCGATCGGTCTCCGGCAGTTCGTCAAGACCCATCCGGAGCTGTTCAAGGATGCCGAAGTGCTGTGGAACGACGGCGGGCAGTCCCCGTCCGGGCGGAGCGGCATCAGCACCGGCGACTCCGAAGGGTGCGTCTACATCGAGCTGACGACCAGCGGGGCGAAGTGGGGACGCGGTCCGACCGTGTCGGACATCCACGGCGGCAACAAGCGCAGCGTGGACAGCCCGGCGTGGCGCCACATGAAGATGCTGGCGTCGCTCATCACGGACGATGGCAATCGAATCAAGGTGGATGGTTTCTACGACGACGCCGTGCAGCCGACCAAAGAGCAGTGGGCGAGGTGGAAAGAGCAGGCGAAGTTCATCGATATGAAAGAGGCGGCCGAGAACCTCGGCGTCGCGCGGTTCATGGCTGACGATCCGGTGCAGCTCATCCACGACCGCAACTGGATTTCGTTCAACATGGACGGCATCTGGGGTGGAAACATGTATGCGGGGGGCGCCGGCGCGATTCTGCCCAATAAGATCACGTCGAAGCACAACATCCGCTACGTGCCCAACATGAAAGGCCCGGACCTGGTCGAGAAGATCCAAAAGCAACTCGTCAAGAACGGCTATTCGGACGTCGACGTCAAGCTCATCGGCGACGTGCCCTGGCGTGTCGGGAAGCTCACCGGCGACATGCCGGTCGCGCAGGCGCGTGCGCTCGCCATCATGCAGGTACCGCACTCGCTGCCGAAGGAGCTCGAGAACATGACCGGCGGCTACTGGCCCGCGTACCTCTTTGGGGGCGACGGTCCCGTGCAGATGCCGATTTCCGGCGCGGGCGTGGGCATGGGCGGCAGAGCGCACGCGGCCAACGAGTTCTACGTCATCGAAGGGGCCGGAAAAGTCTACGGCATGGCCGGCGCGGAGAAAATGAACGCGACCGTGCTCTACAACTTTGCGGGTAAGAACTAGGGGCCTCCGCTCCCACCTGGGACGGCCATTCCTGTAGTATGGCGTTCCCATGATTGAACCTGGAAAGAAGGCGCCTGCCTTCACTTTGAACGATCAAGACGGCAAGTCGCACAAGCTCGCCGACTACGCAGGCAAGCCGGTCGTGTTGTACTTCTATCCAAAGGACGACACGCCCGGCTGTACCAAGGAAACCTGCGACTTCCGCGATCATCTTCCGAAATTCAAGACGGCGAAGGCCGCGGTGTTCGGCATCAGCATCCTCGATGAAGCCAGCAAGGCACGGTTCGCGAAGAAGTTCGACGTCACGTTCCCCCTGCTCGCGGACGAAGATCATGCTGTCGCAGAGAAATACGGTGTGTGGCAGCAGAAGTCGCTGTACGGGCGCAAGTTCATGGGCAACGTCCGCACCACCTATCTCATCGACCGCGATGGAAAGGTCGCCAGGCGCTGGGACAACGTGAAAGTGGACGGCCACGCCGAGGACGTACTCGGGGCCGTCAAGTCCCTGGAGTAGATGACGCCGGGGCGCCGCGCCGCCGGGGACAGATTAAGTCAGAACTTGTTGACGATACGTTTCACTCCTTTGATCAGAAGGCCTACGTTGAAATTGATCAACAATCCCACCCGCTTATCTGTCAATCGCAGGTAGGTAAGCACCTGAGCATAGTGCACCGAGGCGACCATCTCGACCGACTTGATCTCGACCACGACCGCATCCTCGACCACAAAATCGATTCTGTATGTGCCAGCGAGGACCAGCTTCTTGTAAACGACCGGTATCGATTTTTCAGCGACAAGTGCCAGCCCACGTTCACGAAACTCGTATGCCAAACACGGGCGGTAGACGCTTTCCAGCGGGCCTGGCCCAAGGTGTCTGTGGACTTCTACTGCGGCCTGAATGATCTCCGACGACAGTCGGTCAAGCGCGTCTCGTTCCATTTGGCACTCGCCAAGGGTGGTGCAACCCTCGGTCCGTGCATGATCTCAGAGGAAATCAATAACGTAATGCAATCAGTTCGTACTTATCTCAGCGATGATCTGGCACAATTTGCAACCACCGGCGGCGAAGTGCGCAAGCAATCCCCTTGGCGTCGCGGCGCCCCGGCGTCGCATTGAAACGAAAGACGGACCGAGCCCGGCGTCTCGGCGTCCCGGCGTCACGTTGAAGCGAAAAACGTCCGAGCCCGGCGTCGCGGCGCCTCGGCGTCACGTTGAAGCGAAAATGACCGCGCCTCGGCGTCCTGGCGCCCCGGCGTCATTAGGTACTGCACGGTGAAGAAACTCATCAGTCTCGGATGGTCGGACTTCTTCGAAGATCAGATTGCTGGCGAAGCGCCCCCGCCTTCGGTCGCTCGTATCGTCGAAGAGCAGCGTGGCGCGTACCGCGTGTCGGGCGATTTCGACGGGTGGGCCGAGGTCAGCGGGAAATTCCGCCACGATGCGCGCACGACCGCCGAGTTTCCCGCCATCGGCGACTGGGTATGTCTGACCGCGCCGGCCGCAGCCGATCGCGCCGTCATCACGCGTCGGCTGGAACGACGCAGCACAATCTCGCGAAAGGCCGCCGGCCGCGTAGTCGAGGAACAAGTGGTCGCGGCCAATGTCGATACGATTTTCCTAGTAACCGCGCTGGCCGACGATCTCAACCCCCGCCGGATCGAGCGTTATCTGACTGTCGTGCGCGAAGCTGGTGCGACCCCGGTGGTCGTGCTCAACAAGACCGACCTGGCGAGCGATCCCGAGTCGCAGGCGGCGGCCATGCGCGCGCGGCTGCCGTTTGTGGACGTGCTCGGCATCAGCGCGAAGCGAGGTGAGGGCCTTGCCGAGCTCGGCGCCTACCTCGGGGCCGGTCAGACCATCGCCCTCATCGGCTCGTCGGGCGTCGGCAAGTCCACACTCGTGAATCGGCTGCTCGGGCAGGAGCGACTGAAAACCGCCGAAACGCGCGAAGCCGACGGTAAAGGGCGCCATACCACGACGGCGCGCCACCTGGTCGAGCTGCCCGGCGGTGCGCTCCTCATCGACACGCCAGGCATGCGCGAACTGCAGCCGTGGGTGGACGAATCGGCGGTGTCCGACACCTTCGAGGACATCGCCGAGCTCGCGTTGAGCTGCCGGTTTGGCGATTGTGCGCACGACACCGAGCCAGGATGCGCGGTGCTGGCCGCCGTCGAGCGCGGCACGCTGGACGGCGAGCGGCTGGCGCACTACCGGCACCTTGGCCGGGAGATGGCGTTCGAAGAGCGGAAGCGGGACAAGTCCGCCGCGGCCGCAGAGAAGCGGCGCTGGAAGAAGATTCACCAGGCCGCCAAAATCATGTACCGCGACCGCGACCGCAGCTGATGTCCTTAGCACGCCGAAAGAGCACAAGCGACGCTATTGCTTCTTGACTGTCTTTCACTGGAAACAAGATCATCGAGTCTTGTGAGCGAAATCCCCATTCGTCTCCTCGGCGCGCTTTTTTTCGTGGCGCTGACGGCCTCGTCCTGCAGCAGCGACCCTGAAACGGCAAAGCGCCAGCATCTGGAGCGTGGCAACCAATACGTTGCCGAAAAGAAAGATGAGTTTGCCGTCGTCGAATACGCCAGCGCCGTCAAGCTCGACCCCAAGTATGGCGAGGCGCGGTTCAAACTGGCCGAGACTTACGAGCGACTCAGCAACATCAGGGCCGCGTTCCCGGAGTACATCCGCGCAGCCGACGCGCTCCCAGATGATCGCAAGGCACAGATTAAGGCGACGCAGGTGTTGCTGCTGTCCGGGCGATTCGACGATGCCAAGGCCAGGGCGGCGGCGCTCGTCGCGAAGAACCCAAAGGACGTCGAAGTCCTTCTCCTGTACGCCAATTCGCTGGCGGCGCTGCGCGATCCGGCAGGTGCGATTGCGCAGATTGAAGAGGCGCTGAAGGTCAATCCAAAGAGCAGTCCTGCGTTCGTCAACCTCGGTGCCGTCAGGATGCGGAGCGGCGAGGCGAAGGAGGCCGAAGCCGCTTTTCGTAAGGCCATCGAGCTCGAGCCGGCGTCCGTTGATGCGAAGCTCGCGCTCGCCAACTTCCTGTGGGCAGTCGAACGCGCGCCGGAGGCAGAGGCGACCCTCAAGGAGGCGCTTGCCAAGGAGCCACAGCACCTGCTCGCCAACCGCATGTTGGCCGTGCTCTACGTCGCGACAAAGCGACCGAACGAAGCGGAGCAGCCCCTCAAGGCGGTGGCGGATGTGTCGAAGACGCCCGCATCGCGCCTGCAGCTGGCGGACTACTACGCGGGCGTCGGCCGCAACAAGGAAGCCGCAAATCTGCTGACTCCACTGTCTTCAGATCCGGCGACGTTCGCCGACGCCCACGCGAGGCTTGCCGCGCTGGACTATGCGGAAGGCCGTCTTGCGGAAGCCCACAAGCGGCTCGACGGTGTGCTCGCAAAGATTCCGACGCACGCGCCAGTGCTGGTCATGAAGACGCAGTGGCTGACGACGGAGAACAAGCTCGACGAGGCGCTCGATCGCGGCAAGGCAGCGGTTGCGGCCGATCCTGAGTCTGCGACGGCGCATTTTGCGCTTGCCACCGTTCACGATCGCCGCAGCGAAGTAGCCGACGCGGTGAAGGCGTACAACGAAGTTCTGCGGCTGAACCCACGCGCAGTCGCCGCGCAGGTCGAATTATCCAGGTTGAGCCTGATCTCCGGCGACAAAACAGGGGCGGTGCGGTATGCCGAAAGTGCGCGCCAGGCCGAGCCCTCGAGTGCCGAGGCCCGTGTAGCGCTCGCGCGAAGCCTCATTGCCGCTGGAAATTTCTCGCGCGCCGAAGCTGAGCTCGGAGTGCTCCTGAAAGCTGTGCCAAACGCCGCCGTCGTGCATGCGGTCAACGGTACGCTCCAGGCAAGCAGGAACAATCCTGCAGCGGCGCGGACGTCGTTCGAACGGGCGCTCGAGTTGTCACCGGGTTTCCTCGAGGCTCTGGGCGGGCTCACGTATCTGGATCTGCAGGCGAAGAATCCTGCGGGAGCGATTGTGCGGCTCGACGCCGAAGTGGCCAGGCAGCCGACCAGCGCGCCTTTGCTCGCCCTGTTGGCCCGCGCGCACAGCGCTGCAGGCGACGAAGCCAGAGCGGAGCAGGCACTGCGTCGCGCGGTGTCGGTGGATCCCAGGTTCACCACCGGATACAACATGCTGGCCCAGCTGTACATAAAGCAGCGCCGGCTCGACGAAGCGCGCATCGAGTTCGAGGGCCTTGTTCAACGAAATCCATCGGCGGTCGGCGCGCGGACGATGGTGGGGATGCTGCTGGAGGCCCAGGGCAAGCACGATGAGGCCAGAAAATCGTACGAAGCGACGGTAAACGCTGGTCATAGCGCTCCAGTTGCGGCGAACAACCTCGCGTTCATCTATGCGGAGCAGGGCACCAACCTCGATGTGGCCTTGCAGCTCGCGACGTCGGCGAAGCAGCGCCTCCCTGAAGATCCCAACGTGGACGACACGATCGGGTGGATCTATTACAAGAAGGACCTGCCCTCTCTTGCCGTCGGGCCACTCGAAGACAGTGTCAGGAAGGGACCGGGTGTCGCCGAGTTCCATTACCATCTGGGAATGACCTACGCGAAGCTCGGCGACAAGGCCAAGGCGCGCGAGGCGCTCGAGCGTGCGATGAAGCTTGATCCGAAGGCAGGCGGCGACGAGGCACGCCGAGTGCTGGCCTCGGTTACTCAATAGGCGAATGCAACCATGAAGACCATGCGGATTGTGTTGCTGATTGGCGCAGTGTTGACGGCCGCGTCCGTTGCACATGCGAATCAGATTCGGGTTGGGTATTTCGGAGCCACGTGGTCTACGTCGTCTCTGTATGGTCCTTACAAGACTGGCGGCGGGGGTGAGTTCACGTTGAATGACATCCACCCTGATGGATGGCTCGATTTGTCCGGGTACGTTGATGGAGAAACGAAGAACTTTGGCCCCTCGGGGATCAGTTCCTTTCAAAGCTTTTGCATAGAAAAATCGGAACCTCTTTTCCCGTGGATCCCCTATGACGCACAACTCAACACAAAAGCGATAAACGGCGGCGAGGGGCCTGCCGGCGATCCGATTTCCAAGGGTACGGGGTGGCTTTACAGTCAGTTCGCGCGGGGAGAGCTGGCGGGATACTCCTACGATGGAACCAGCCCGTTGGAAATCGCGGCGCGCAAGTCTTCGGCTTCTCTCCTTCAAAAAGCGATTTGGTGGTTGGAGGGGGAGTCCCAGGCGTTCAGCACATCGAATCCGTTCATGGTTGCAGTCGTCGCCAACTTCGGCAATTCAAAGGCCGAAGCGAAATCTGACGGGGGCGCGGCGTATGGTGTCTCCGCTCTCAATCTGACGACTAACCATCATTGGGATAGAGGTGATGATGATGACGATGATGATGAGCAGGAACATCGCTACAAGAAGCCCAGCCAGGCCCAGCTTTACTACAAGCCTGTTGCTGTGCCTCAGGCTGCTGTTCCCGATGGTGGCGCCACGGTGGTGATGCTGGGAGCAGTGTTATTCGTGATGGCCATCGTATCGCTCCGGGTGCGAAGGGTCTGAGCGTCGGAAAACTTTACGATTCAGATCGCAATGAAAAAGGCTCGCTCTGTAACCGATTCTTTATAAAGGGATTAGCGAATTTCACTCGGCGGTACACACTGTGCATTCCGTCACGGCGAGGACGAACATGATGAATAAGGCACTTAGAACGCTGTTGTCGGGGTTGATGATCGCCGCGCTGGGCCTCTTGGTCGCGCCTTCAGCCGAAGCCGCAGCTATCAGGATTTCCAACGGTGTCTCTACAATCAACATCAACGACTTCGGTGAGCCCCCACCCGGTCCTATCGTTGGCACTGACACAGATCCGGTGCTGGGGAGCGTTTTCTTTACGACAAACACCCTCGCCGGCTGGCAAGGCGTCGTGCTTACCGCAGGGTCTACAAAGCCTGCATTGAGTACCGCCGACGCTCCAAGGATGCTTCTTACCGTGACCGCCCTGTCAAGTGGTGGTGCTTTTAATCCGGCAACCGCCACGTTAACCGTCTGGTTCAGCGACGACAGCTATGGCCCGAGCTCAAATTGGGCCAAAGCGACTGCAGAGGGAGTCGCTGCCAACACAGTGACGTACGAGACCTTCCAGGATGCAGGGAATGCCCGATTCGCTGAGACATCGCTTATCACCTCACAAATTTTCCCTGCCGGTCCTTTCGGGCCGCCTGCGGTTGAGACTACCGGTTTCTTGCCATCTGGTGGTGGTTTCCCCTACTCTCTGACGCAAAAGGTAACCATTACCCACACGGCAGCCAACCAGTTCTCGAGTGGAACCTTTACCCTCGCCGTCCCCGACGGGGGTCTGGCTCTGTCGCTCCTTGGCTTCGCGCTTGTCGGGGTCGAGGGGTTACGCCGGAAATTCAGGAAGCCTTGAGTCCAGCGGATTGCGGTTAGTCGCTACTCAAAAAAAAACAGGCAGGGATCAGACCCTGCCTGTTTTTTTGTACTCCGGCGGCGATCACGCCGCGGCAGTCAGTTTCTGGCGATTCCGAGTTTTTCCATCAACTCATAAAGCGTGGGCCGGCTGACGCCGAGCTCCACTGCAGCGGAGGTGATCTTTCCCCGGTGGCGCCGCAGCGCCTCCTCCACCACCTGCCGTTCCAGGACTTCCCGTGACTCTTTCAACGTTTGCGGCGGCAACGCGTCGTTCGCATCGGTCAATTCCAGGTCTGCAGCCGTGATGCGCCTGCCATCGGCCATGATGACCGCACGTTGCACTCGATTCTGGAGCTCACGGACATTGCCGGGCCAGTCGTGAAGGGCGAGGGCTCGCATCGCGTCGGGCGAGAAGGCCAGCTTCGCTTTGCCGTGCTGCATGACATAACGATGCAGGAATTCATTCGCAACCAGGGCGATATCATCTCCGCGTTCCCGCAGGGAAGGTACCTTCAGCACCACCACGGCTAGACGGAAATAGAGATCCTCTCGGAACGTGCCGCTGGCGACGCAGTCTTTCAGATTGACGTTCGTCGCAGCGATAACCCGGGCGTCGCTGAACATTTCGTATCGGCTGCCAACACGCTGAAACCGCTTTTCCTGGAGAAACCGCAGCAACTTGACTTGCACTGTTGCCGGCAGTTCCCCGATCTCGTCGAGAAACAGAGTGCCTCCAGCGGCCGATTCGATGTGTCCCTTGCGCTGCACGTGGGCACCGGTGAACGAGCCCTTCTCATGGCCGAACAGCTCGCTCTCGAGAAGGTTCTCCGGAATCGCGTTGCAGTTGATGGCGATAAACGGCCCGTTCCCCTGCGCGCTCCGTCGGTGAATGGCACGCGCCACCATTTCCTTGCCGGTGCCGCTCTGGCCAAGAATCAAGACAGGTGCCGTTGTGGGCGCAACCTTCTTGATGAACGTGAAGACGGATTGCATTGGTGGACTGACGCCCAGCATGTCTTCGAAAACTTCGGGCCGCTGGCTCTGCTGTATGGCGCGATATTCCTGCTCGAGTTCTGCGACATAGACACACCGCTGCAGCACGACCTTGAGCTCGTCCATGTCCACAGGCTTACATAAGAAATCGTGCGCGCCAGCGCCGACGGCACGCAAGGCGTTCTGCTTATCGCCCTGACCGGAGACCACGATCACCTTCGCGAGCGGATCCAACGCGAGGAGTGACGTGAGCGTCGCCATGCCCTCCTCGGTTTCGTTGGGGCGGGGCGGGAGGCCCAGATCGAGCAGTGTGACCGAGTGATGGTTGGCCCTGAACGCGGCGACTGCTTCGGCTCGGTCCCCGGCAAGGGTTACGTCATAGTCCGAGGCGAGGGCCCACTTCATCTGCGTGCGGATGTCCTCGTCATCTTCCACGATGAGAAGCGTGGATTTCGTCATGGCTCGTCGTTCACCGGAAAGCTGGCGAGAAATGTCGTCCCCTTTCCGACCTCGGTCTCGACGTGCATGCCGCCCCCATGCGCCTGGACGATCGCACGCGACTGGAACAGGCCGATCCCGAGCCCCTTCCTCTTGGTGCTTTGAAACGGACGAAACAAGGATTCTTTCACGAAAGACTGGCTCATGCCGCAGCCGTTGTCGTTCACAGACAGAATAGCGCGCCCCCCGCGATGCTCGGTGCGCACCTGAATGCGGCCTCCCGAACCCAGCGCGTCTCGCGCGTTCAGCACGAGGTTGGTCACGACGCTCTGGAGCTGCTCGCGGTCGGCGAGAATGGCGGGTAGCGGTTGAAAGTCTGTCGTGAGCTCTACGTTTGGTATGTCGCTTACGCTGTCGAGCGCCTCGCTGACGATCTGATTCAAATCGCTGACGACGCGAACGGAGTCTGTCCGCTCGCGAAGAGCGCTTAAACGCGCAATCATGCCGTCGATCCGCCGGGCAGTGTTGCCGACGCTTCGCAACGCGTCTTCCCGAAACGCGGGGTCCTCGAAATGCACCGGCAGATTCTTGAGCATCAGATTCAGCGATGCCGCGGCATTTTTCAGGTCGTGCACGAAGAACGCCGACATCGTCCGGAACGCCTCGAGCTCTTTGGCCCGGGCCACCTCGCTCGCGAGTCGAAGATTCAACAGGACCGAGGTTATCTGATCGCCGATGCATTTCAGCAATTCCAGTTCTTCCACCGTGTAGGTCGCCCCGCTGATGCGATCGGCGAGCACGAGGAAGCCAAGGTTCTCTTCTCCAGCCCGCAACGGCACGCACCAACGGCTGCCGCCTGTCGTGAATGCGCTCGAGTTGAGCTGGCGTAACTCGTTCGCCCACGACTCATCCATGTCTTCCAGATCGAACGGCGAAGACATTGTCCGCAACCCGGCAGTGACCGCGGCTGACGCGGTCTCCGCCCGGCTGGTGCTGCCAGCCTCGGATGGCTGTCGATTGGTCGATGCGCCGACGAAGAACTGCTCCTTCTCTTCGTCGCGCAGCCAGACGGTGACCGACAACACATCGAAGGTGTCGGAGATCAATTTCGCGGACAACGTACACAAGACGGTCTTATCGGTCACGCTGGCAAGCCGCCGTGAGACCAGTTTCCACACTTTCACGGAATCGTGCTGGGCTTTTCTGAAATGCCGGGCGACGAACGCGTCGATGCCCCGCCGCGTGCGGTCGGATAGAAGCAAGACGGCCAGGCCGGCCATGCCCAGCAGCACGACAAACGCCTGAACCTGGAAAACCTCTGCGCCGCCAAAGCGCCTCACCACTTGCGCCAGCACGCCAACGCCGAAGAGGTACCCACCGACGATGATGAGAGTCAGCGACGATCGCAGGACGGCCGACGAGGGGTACACCGCGATGTCCGCCCATCCCGCTCGTGCGTAGGCCAGCGCGAGGAAGACGCATCCAATCAAAAGCGCACTCGACTCGATGCCCCAGAGTGCGATGTCGGGCGCGGAAAAGAGGATCGCCTGACTCAGGACGTAAAGACGGGCGCCGAATATCATCACCAGGGCCAGCACCACAAACTTGAGCCGCCATCGCATCGTTCCCACGGCGGATCGAAAGGTCTGCTCCAGGTTCACCAGAATCAGGACGAGCGCGATCAGGAGGATGGCGTTCAACGCGTTGGCCATCCCACCTGCCTGCAGTCGCCAGACCTCGCCCGGTACTTCTCCAGGCACGATCTGAATCAGTTGATCGCGGAAGCCAAGCGTCAAACTGATGGGCACCAGACCCACGATGGCGATCGGGATTTTCCAGCGGCTGAATGACTCGCGGTAATCAGCGCGTGAGTACGTCAGGCTGAAGCAGAGCCAGATGACCGGTACGATGGACTTGGCGACGAGCGCAGCCGTCAGCCAGAAGATCACCTCTTCGAGTTTTGTGGAGCGCAGGCCGAGGCCCGTGACGACGCTATCGATGCCGAGCGCTGTCATGCCTGCGAAGAAGCACCACGTCGCCAGAGATGGCGTTCTGCGAATGATGCTGACAAGGGCAACGAGGAGGCCGCAGAAGCCGGCTGCGAACGGGAGGAGATGGAAAAGCCTCATCGCTCCTGTCGCCTCAACCACACTAATAGTAAGAACAGTGGTCCCAACGACAAGACGAAAAACAACGGGCCCCCGCGCCGATGAATGATGCTGTCGATCATGTGGGGTCCGACGTGG
The DNA here is from genome assembly GCA_963782595.1 of Vicinamibacterales bacterium. Lineage (GTDB taxonomy): Bacteria > Acidobacteriota > Vicinamibacteria > Vicinamibacterales > JAMQPK01 > JAMQPK01. The sequence goes on from CAWAKJ010000003.1 coordinate 122,919, forward strand.
ACGCAGAGGAGTCCGATGACCACAATCCGGAAGGCGTTACGCACGATCGCCAGCGGAATGACAAAGGCTACGAGCACGAGCCTTCGCCATGAGCTCTCGAGAAAGAGGTGGGAGGCCACCAGGCTCGTGATAAAGAGCACCCAGCTGGAGTGGATCCCACTGCACTCCTCGGCGATCTCGAGGACAATCCCGGGCAGCATGAATACTGTGCCATCGCGCACGAGCGGAGTTCCTGTCATCCTGAAAAAGAGGGCAGAGACGTCCGCCGAGGCCAGGACCGAAGCTGTTTCCAGCAGATTCACGGCACGATCCGGGAGGGGCACCAAGAAGATCAGAAATGCAACCGGAAAGGCCGCGTCGGCCATCCACTTCGAGCCGAGGAACAGAAATCCACCAGCGGCGACGACGCTCACATAGGCGAGCATCATCAGGGCGAGGTCATCGTTGACGCTCAACGTCCCGCGCAAGCCGGTCTCCACGGCAAGTGCCGCGATGCCGGCCACGCTCAGTATCGCCGTCCCCCCAATCGAGGTGCGATACGTTGTCACCAGCATCCGTCGCTGGATGAACAGCAAGTAACCGCTCACAAGCGGCACCAGTGGGATATAGGAAAGTAACTCGCTCTGGGCGGCGTATGGTATGAGCCTGGTTAGCGGCTGAACGAAGGCCAGGGTTGCCAGCGCTATCCAGCCAAGCCACGCACCGATTCGAAGCCGCTGCGGACGAGGCAAGCCGTGCCACGTCGCTAACGCTCCAGTGCCGACGCCAGTGGCTGAGTTCTGCATACCTACACGGCCGCTGGCGCAGTGTCGATCGAAACCGCCTGACGATCACCCGTGCCAGCGCGCAGGAACCAGTCATACGTGGCTGCGATTCCGTCCTGCAGCTCGATGCGGTGCCGCCAGCCCAGCGCGTTCAGCCGGCTGACATCGAGCAGTTTGCGAGGAGCGCCATCCGGTTTTGTGTCATCAAAGATCAGCCGCGCGGTCGGGTGCACGATGCTCCGTATCGTTTCGGCCAATTGGCGAATCGACAAATCCTCCCCGGTTCCCACGTTGATGTGTTCGGCCGAGTCATAGTGCTCCATCAGGAATAGACAGGCATCGGCCAGATCATCAACGTGCAGAAACTCGCGGCGCGGCGTGCCGCTCCCCCAGATGGTGACGTCAGTGCTGCCAGCCACCTTTGCATCGTGAAACTTACGGATGAGCGCAGGCAACACGTGGGAGCTCGTCAGGTCGAAGTTGTCGTTCGGCCCGTACAGATTGGTTGGCATCGCCGAAATAAAGTCCCGTCCGTATTGCTTTCGGTACGACTGGCACAGCCTGATTCCCGCAATCTTGGCGATCGCGTAAGGCTCGTTCGTCGGCTCGAGCGGGCCCGTCAACAATTCTTCCTCTCGCATCGGCTGGCGGCACCCTCGCGGGTAGATACAGGAGCTTCCAAGATACAAGAGCCGGCGCACATCATACAGGTGCGCTGCATGCACGACCGTCGCATGAATCATCATGTTGTCGTACAGGAACTCCGCCGGCCTTGTGGAATTGGCCAGGATGCCGCCCACGGTTCCAGCGACAAGAAACACGTACTCTGGCCGGTTCGCGCGAAACCAGTAGTTCACCGCCGCTTGGTCTCTCAAGTCGAGTTGGTCGCGCGTGGCCGTGAGAATGTTCTTGTATCCGTCGTCGCAAAGACGTCTGACGATCGCGGAACCAACCAATCCGCGGTGACCCGCGACGAAGATTCTATTGTTTCGACTTGGTTTGACCATGCACTTCACACCCTGTGACGACTATTTACGGCGCCAGAATGCGCCAGCTGTATCGATAAGCTCAATTGGTTCGGTAATGGAGTGTGTCCGGCGAAAATCGTGAACGGCACGACGACATGTATCCTCAATCAGGTTAAAGTCGTCCACGATGACGAATCCGCCAGGGGAAACCTTCCCATACAAGGCATCGAGCGCCTCCATGGTTGATTCGTACATATCACCATCAAGGCGCAAAACGGCGATCTGATCGATAGGTGCGCCCGGCAGAGTATCTTTGAACCACCCTGCGAGAAACTGCACTTGTTCGTCGAGCAGTCGATATCGTTCGAAGTTCGCCTTCACCGTTTCAAGCGACACGGCGAGGTGCTCGTTGGCGAGATGCCACTGCGCTGCGCTGTCTTGAGGGTATTGGTTCAAATCAGGCGCGGGCAAGCCTTGAAACGAGTCAGCGAGCCATACAGTTCTCGTGGTGTCTTGATAAGCCGCGAGTACGGCACGCATGAAGATGCTTGCCCCTCCACGCCATACGCCTGTTTCGACAAGATCTCCGGGAACGCCGTCGCGAATGACGGTCTCAATGCAGGATTGAATATTGTTCAGACGCTTGCGCCCGATCATCGTTTCAGCTTCGGCGGGCCAGTCGAGTCCCTCTTCGCGCGCGTATGGGTCGAACCTCTCGCGTTTGACGGCTTCACCGCCCCAACGATGAATGACGCGAGCGAGTGCAAGCTTGATGAGACGTCTCACGCCCGTGCTCTTGCTGTGAAACGGCACGTGTGCGCCCTCTCCCCATCGCAACAGTCGATCTTTCAGGAGCTCGAGGTAGAGCCGAGCGGCGGCGCCGTCATTCACCGGCATTCCGATCGGGTCCTCTTTCCGCTCGGACGACCAAAACGGCAGCGTATCCCGTGGCCTCATCGTTGGCTGGTTCAGCGCGTTCGGAAAGAGTGCGCAAAGGCTCATTTGCTGTCGCCAATTCTTCTCGAAGGACCTCGAGGTATCGCCGGCCGAACAGCAAGTCTGGTTCCAGATGATTTCCCTCAGCCCACTCGTTCCACGACTTGATAAAAACGATTTGGTGAGCCGCCGGCTTGCGCGCGACCTGTTGTAGTGCGTCACGCAAATGTCCTCGGAACAGCTCAGGAGTGGAGCCTTGAAGAACAAGACCGCGCAGTCCACTCCGCGGCGAATTGTCCCAGTTTGGAATCACGCACGGGTAGACATTTGTCTGTTCACACTCAGGCAGGACGAAATGCTTAATGGCCTGTTCGTACGGGAAAACGAGTGCTGGTTGCTGCAGTAGTCGCCGACGATAAAGGCGAAGTCTGGCCATCCAGACATTCGCATCGCATTGTCGTGCCAGGTGGATGACGTGGGGTATCGCGCCGTCGAATCCATTGGCCTCGGGCCGCCATGGCTCGTTCGCAACTCCAACAAAGAAGAGTCCAGGCAAACCTGATCGGACGGCCATGGAACGCCACAAATCCGTGAACTTCGCGGCATCCGGTAAGCCGGAGGGGTTGTAAATGAGGAACACCGGCTTGCCGTCTATCCGGACATAGCGTTTGTCGAGAAACGCCGGAAGGACAGTGTCGAAATGCCTGGCCGCATCCTCGAGACCTGGGTAGCACTGCTCTACGAGCATGCGACTGGAAAGGCCGTGCCAGATGCCAGTCCAGCTTTCATTGGCCCAGCACAGACAAAACGGAAAGGCCGGAGTTCCTGACTGCAGTACTTCCTCGAATGGGCGCTGAAGGAGACGGCGCCCGTTGCCGAACCAGTAGTGGTAGTAGCAAAAGGCTTCAACGCCATACTCTCGGGCCATTGCTGCCTGCGCATCGCGCGTTTCTGGTTGTCTCAGGTCGTAGAAACCCAGGTCGGCAGGCACATGAGGCTGATAATGGCCTCTGAACAACGGGCGCGCCTTCGCGGCGTTCGTCCATTCTGTAAAACCCGGCCCCCACCACGTGTCGTTCTCAGGGATCGGGTGATACTGCGGAAGATAGAAGGCGATGGCTTTGATCAATGTGGTTTATGCAGGTAAAAACACGCGGAATCACCCTCACCACGGTCGTTCAGGTCCTTTGCCATTCGCCTGAACGCGTCGATCTCTTTTTCGTCAAAAATTGATTCGGTTGGATTCACAGAATATGAACGGCGATCTTTCAGCGGGATATCTCTCGTGTACTGCTCGCTCGCCCAGAACTGAAATTCATCGGAATCACAGAGAACCTCAGCCACCCGTAATCCGGCCTGCTCGGCCAAAATCCGAACGCTCTCAAAGGAGTGCAGGAACAGGTGTCTCGGAGCATCGAGTTGACCCCAACAGGCGCCGTATTTTCTGTAGGCGAAGGAAGAGACGACCGGAATGCGAATGACAGCATAGCGATCGGACCGGAGAAGTGTGGACACGTGCTGAAGGATCTCGGCTGGATCCGGCACATGTTCGAACGTGTGGTGGAGCATGATCAAGTCGAATTGCCCTTCCACCTCATAGAGTGACTGCTTCAAGATCGAAAAGCCTGAAGCGTAGCGCACCGACTTCTCTATGAACGGATCCACACCAGTAAGGTTCGAGAAGCCATCGTTGTAGAGGCGCATGAGCAATGCGCCGCCACCACAGCCTACATCCAGAATCGAGGAAGAGAAGGTCACTCCGGCTCTCTTCAGCCAGACGTAGTAGTCGGGGCGTCCAAAAATACCTGCTGTGGGACGTCCGAGGGTCATGACAAGGAGCCGACCGAACAGTCCTCGATCGAGGAGACAGTACCTTGCCCTCTGATGCCACAGTCGCGCTCTCAGGCCGGTGGCTGCAGCCATGGCTGGCGGCGCCGGATAATAATCGGCCGGATAGTATCGGGAGAGCTCCGGTGGACAATCCACGAGCCACACGCAACCGCAGTGGCTGCATTCCGCGTACAGAAACTCATCCCTGAGACCAAACATCATTTCGCGAGCAACGAACGTCTTGTTGCGTGAAACAGTCATGCACACGGGGCAGCAGTGGTTCTGCACTTCGGCAGTGACGGGTCCGAGAGAATCACCTCTAAAGAGTGGCGAAGAACTCATGGAGCTGATTCGCGTATCGCGCGATGTTGTAATGCGACTCGCAGAGCCTGCGCCCTCTCTCTCCCATCTCTCGCGCTCGTTCGGGATTCCGAACGAACGAGTCCATGGCCTCAGCCAGCGCCACGGGATCGTCTGGCGGAACGAACACACCGCAGCCCGCTGCTTCCACGTCGACTTCGGTTGGGAGAGCCCCAGTGCGCGTGACGACAACCGGCCTGGCGAGAGCCATCGCCTCGAGGAGATTTGTCATGCCGACAGCCGTGTATTCGCGTGTATCGCGCTTCAGAATAATGAGAGAGGCAATGCAGCGACGATACTGATCGAATCGGAGCTCGTCATGCGTGATGCCCGTAGACCAGTGCGAACTTGTCGTCAGCGCCACATTGTCCGGCCATGACAGCTCTCGAGGAAGCGTTCGTGCGATGACGTGAATCCTGCGTGTCGTGAGAGAGGCAGCCGCACTCAAGGTGTGGTGATCGCGGTGCGTGACACCACAGGACAGAAACCATTCCGGTTGATACGGCTGAACAGGAAAAGAGTCCAGGTCAGCGCCCCATCCGAGGTGAGCGACCTTCGCTTTTGGCGCCAATATTCTGGCCTGCGCCGCTGCAGCCGCAGTCAGGGCGATCACGCCATCATGACCGCGACCGATGTTCAGCGGCTCGCGCGCGAACAGGAGCGAGACAACCCGGCCGCGGATTGCTCCGACCGACCGCAGGAAGGGAAGCCAGTAGAGTACGTTGTGGCCGCAGTAGACGATACCGTCTCCCAGCCACGAGCGGACCAAAGACAGCCATCTCAGGTCGCGCGGCAGAGGATTGGAATGCAGATAGAAGTCGAGCAGCGGCTCGGCCAGAGCGACTTCGTAGCCCTTCTTGACGAGTTCCAGGCATCCCCACAGGTGATGGGAGGGCAACATCCCGGACTTGATGCTCTCCAGGATGGCCGCTCCTCCGTACGAATTGACGTACAGGACTCTGCGGATTGGGCGTACATCCGCGGGCGACAGGAACGTGACCCCCCGCTCCCTGTGCTCGATGATGCCCTCGAGGACAGGAGCACGATACTTCTCCGAGAAGTTCGCGGCTTTTACCATCCTGCGGTGCGTAGAGCGTGCTCGAACGCGCGCACGACCAGTCGCGAGCGGTGTCCCTGGGTAGCTTTTAAGAGAAAGTGCGCTGCCTTGTCGAACATTGAGCGTGGGTCAAGAAGCTCTCCGCGTGATGTTCCCGTGAGCGCTGCGACAGCGTTCCAGTCCTTGTCCCAGATGTCGATTTTGCGAAAGTGCTTCGGGCCGTGTTGTTGCAGCATGTGGACCACCTCCCGGTCCCACCATGTGAGGGGCTCGCTGCTCACGGCCTGGAAATCAATACCGAGGCGACGATAGCCGTCCAGCCACTCCGGTTTTATCGGGTGAATCTCGCTCTTGTCCCAACTACCGTACATGTGGCGATACTCGCGGAAGATCTGCAGCGGGCTCTTCTTCTGATTGGCCACGTGTTCCCACGCCTGATACCAGCGATGCTTGCTGACCATGCGCTCCCACGCCACGTATTGGAAATGCAGCACGACGACGTCTTCGAGGTCGATGGTCGGTGCGCCCGGTGGGTTCGGGACGCGCGGGCTGTGAATCCTTTTTCCGTGATGGTCGGAACCGTCATCAACAAATCCAAAGCCCCTGCGCCCTGGAGGAATCCATGCGTGCTCAAATCCGGGAAGAATATTCACCCACCGAAACCGGACGATGGTTCCCGGTTCTACGTTGTCGAGCTGACGCCACTCGTCGCTTGTCGCGAAATTCGCCGAGATCGTTTCGTCGGCGTCCAGGCCGATCAGAATCCGCCTGCCAGAGATTTGTCTTGCTCTGTTGAGCAAGAGCCGCTGGCGATGGCTCTCATCAAAAGTTGGCGATTCGTTGATCACGACGTTCACCCCGGGCGTCTGCTGCAGCGCTTGCAGCGTGCCGTCGGTGGACCCTTGGTCTGCGACGATGACATCCGTTGACCACTGTTTTGCTGCCGCCAGGAACTGCTTGATGATCCACGCTTCATTGCGAACAGGTGTCACGCAGATACGATGGCAATGTGCGTTCACGGCGTAGCGCGCCCCGTCTTCTCGACGCCCGCCAGACGCGCATGAGTGTCATACCAACCGGGAACCGTTGCCCCGTTGACTCGTTCCAGGAGATGTTTGACGCCTCGGCGCACACGCGAGGCTCCCCGAAACTGCCATCGATACAGTGTGCCGTCGTCGCCTAGCAGGCGGTAGCCCAGGTAAATGGGTCGGTACCTGCGAAGAATGTCTCGACGAGATCTCCACTTGCCGCCGAGTTCAGCCCCGAATAAACCTGATGAGCCAGGCTCGAAACTGTGCGCAACGTAGTCGCCCTCCCCGGCTGGTTGCGGCGGTGACTGATGGTTGGGGATGTCCATCTGCTCGATGGCCTGAAAGCGGTCGTACCCAAGGCTGGCCAGGAGGTCGATTTCGCCTTTGATTCCTGCAAAACTGGTCTTGTCAGACTCGATTGAGATGTAGTCGGGGCGCTCGCTGAAAGTTCTTCAAGGCATTGAGGCACACCGTATCGCAACCTTCGATGTCGATCTTCATGTAATGAGGGATGCCGTTCTCCTGCAACACCGCAGCAAAATCGATCACATCAACCTCGATGGTGGTGACCGATGTTCCCGATCTCTCGTTGCGGTCCGCCCACGTTCCTCGAACCGTGCCCCAGGCGGAACCACTTTGATTGCGATAGAAACGAATGCTTGACTGGCCGGATTCAAGAAACGAAGGCTCAACGACCGCCCCTTCAACTATTTTCAAGCGCCCTTCGCGGACAAAGTCGTGGAAGCGGCTGCGGCACTGCTGCACGAGTTCTGGATTCGCTTCGAGGGCCACCACGCGAAATCCCTTCCGGAGGTAGAAATCTGTATCTTCGCCACAGTGCAAGCCCACGTCATAAATCAGGTCGTGGTATTTCGGTGTCTTGAGCTTTTCCATGTGTTACGCCGACGGCGCGATCGCGGCTTTCACCATCCTGCTGTGCGCAGCGCGCGCTCGAACGCGCGCACGACCAGGCGCGAGCGGTGTCCCTGGGTAGCCTTCAAGAGACGGTGCGCCGCTTTGTCGAACATTGAGCGTGGGTCAAGAAGCTCTCCGGGTGATGTTCCGGTGAGCGCTGCGACAGCGTTCCAGTCCTTGTCCCAGATGTCGATTTTGCGAAAAAGCTCCGGGCCGTGTTGTTGCAGCATGTGGACCACGTCCCGGTCCCACCATGTGACGGGCTCGCTGCTCACACCCTGGAAATCAATACCGAGGCATCGATAGCCGTCCAGCCATTCCGGTTTTATCGGGTGAATCTCACTCTTGTCCCAACGACCGTACATGTGGCCATAGTCGCGGAAGATCTGCAGCGGGCCCTTCTTCTGGTTGGCCACGTGTTCCCACGCCTGATACCAGCGATGCTTGCTGACCATGCGCTCCCATGCCACGTATTGAAAATGCAGCACGACGACGTCGTCGAGGTCGATGGTAGGTGCGCCCGGTGGGTGGGGAACGCGTGGGCTGTGAATCCTTTTTCCGTGATGGTCGGAACCGTCATCCACAAATGCAAAGCCTATCCGCTCTGGAGGAATCCATGCGCGTTCGAATCCGGGAAGAATGTTCACCCAGCGAAACCGGATGATTGTTCCCGGTTTTACGTTGTCGAGCCGACGCCACTCCTCACTTGTCGCGAAGTTCGCCGAGATCGTTTCGTCGGCATCCAGGCCGATCAGAATGCGCCTGCCGGAGACTTGCCTGGCGCGGTCGAGCAGGAGTCGCTGGCGATGGCTTTCATCATAAGTCGGAGATTCGTTGATCACGACGTCCACCGCGGGCGTCTGCTGCAGCGCTTGCAGCGTGCCATCGGTAGACCCTTGGTCTGCGACGATGATATCGGTTGACCACTGCTTCGCAGCCGCCAGGAACTGCTTGATGATCCACGCCTCGTTACGAACAGGCGTAACGCAAATACGATGGCTGGGTTCGTTCACGGTATGGCACATCCTGGATGTAAGGGGGGTTCAGCCAGTGGCTCGTCCATGAGCTATCCCGACGGCGCGAGCGCGACGCGCAGCGCGGATCGCAGTGCCCGGAACTCGAATCGTCCTCCTGGTAACGTTATCCAGAGAGCGGGAAACACAAGCGTCGTGATCGACAGCCCGGCGACGAGACTGACGAACCCGGCAGTCATGGGGACTGCGGCTCGAAAGGCGAAGAGCCCAATCGCCAGAAGCATGCTCGAGGCGAAAGGCCGGGCAAGCGCGCCGAGGAAAGAGCCGATTGTGACTGGAGAGTTCCTCACCGACACGTATAAGAACGGCGCAAACATGACTAGAGTGGTCGCGACGTCTCCGATCGCGACCCCAACGGGGCCCCACCGCAGGCCGAGCAGCATGAGCAACGCCTTCAGCATGCTGTAGGCAACGGCGAGCGTGAGCAATTCTCGGGATCGCCCACTGCTTACGAGCACGAACCCAATCATGGAAAACACCGACTGAAATATTCCGCCCACGCCGAAGATGCGGATGAAGGTGGCGGCGCCCTGCCACTGGTTTCCAAGGACAACCGCAGCGACTTCCTCGGCATACACGGCCAAAAACACGCCCAGGGGCATGCTGGCTGTCGCCACGATCGACGCGATGCGCAAGAAGAGAGCGCGGTATCGATCGCGGTCGCCCTGCAGCATGCTGAGGCCAGGCAGCGACACCTGGTACAGAGGTCCCATGAGCTGGCTCATCGGGGTGACGACGAGTTGGTACGACTGCCTGTACATGGCGACCGTTCCGGCATCCCGAAACCTTCCGAGCAGAAAACGGTCCAGGCTATTCGAGAACGCTCCGAGAATATAGGTTCCCGTCAACCCTGATCCAAATGCCAAAAAGCCTCTAACGGTCGTGTCTCGTCGCGGCCACCCCGGAATCCATGGGCAGAGAGCCCACGCTCCTATGAGGATCAATGCGCTCCGGGAGATTTCGCGCCAGACCAGCGCCCAGTAGCCGAATCCCGCGCGCGCAAGGAACACCGCCAAGGAGCGAACTGACCACGAACGCGACCAGGCTCATGGCGGACTTCGGCCCAAGGCGCATCTGCCGACCGAGCAGTGCTTGGTGTTGCACTGACAGTCCGCCGAGGAGGAAGGTGGAAGAGATCGCCATGGTCATCGACGTCACACGCGGCTCTTGGAAGTAGAACGCGACGAGCGGCGACAAGGCGCAGATGACAACCGCTATCAGCGAACCGGCAGCGGTGTTGATCCAGAAGAGATTCGACACTTCGTCGTGGGTGATTCGCTCACGCTGGATGGTTGCCGTCGAGAGACCCAGGTCGCGGAACTGGTCCGCAACTGCCGTCACGGCGGTGACCATCATGAAAAGGCCGAACGCCTCGGGCGAGATCAACCGGGCGAGTATCGCGGTCGTACCCAGCCGGAACACGAACTCTCCGCCGCCGGTGAGAAGGACATAGCTAAATCCGCGCACGGATTTGCGCCGAAGGTTCCGCCGCGTCTCTTCTGTCTCCGAGAAGCACTCGAAATCAGCGGAACCCTTGAGACGGGAAGCCCACTTAGTCAGGAAAGGTAGTGACAGCAAGGTCAAATCGTCGGAATGGAAATCTGTGGTGCAGTCGCTAAAGTACTTCGTGCCACGGCCTCGACGCGACTGCTGCCCAGTCTTGCCGTCGCTTCTTGCTGAACGGATCATTCAGAAACGCACTTGCCGGCATGACCGGAAAAAACTCCTCGCCAATTCCATTCTTGACAAAGAATGCATTGAAGCCGAAACGGTGCACACCAACAAGGCGGTAGCCTTTCTCCTTGGCAAGACGGCACATTGCCTCGAGAGAGGCGCCCCGATAAAGTTCAGAGTCGCTGACGAAGGCTGGATCGTAAGGCACAGTCACTGCTCGACCGGCTGGAACGGCGTTGTGTGTTTCACAGACGACAACCCGCGGCGCGATCACGGTGATGGCCTTCCACACCCAGTAGTCCATGCCGTCAAGATCGAGACTGAGTAAATCCACGTCGCCGGTGATCCCTGCCGAGGTCAGTTGGTCGTTCACATTCTCTGCCGTAATCCAGGCCTGCGTGAATCTCGGAGGATGAAGAAACGTATCTCTATGATTGGCGAAGAATCGCCGTCCGTCCTGAACATTGCGCTCGTTGCCATCGAACAGGTATCCCCACCAGCCGTGGTTGACGATCAAATTCGTCGTCATGCACTGCCGTCCATTACCCGCGCAGATTTCCACGCAATTCCGATTCAACGGCGCTATCAACGAGAACAGGTAGAGGAGAATCCCATCCTCTTCGAACTCCGAATGGTGTCGAAATCCAACGTCCTCGAGCGGCGGCAAGTGTTCGATGCCTCGAGCGGCCAGGATGCGGTACTGTTGCATCAGAACCTTTTGCGCGACCACATCAGTCGATCGAAGACGTGGTCCCGAATTCCAACTCGAGTTCGTTGCCGATGGATCGGACCAGCCTGTTGAATAGACGCTTGGCGACCCGCTTCATCTGAATGATGTCAGCCCGCTCTTTGGGCTGCAGTGGCAGTCGTCCGGGTGAGGACCTTCGATCGCAGGCACTCTTCGGCCGCAGCCCACACATTCGGCCGGATCGCATCCCATGTCCACTTTGCCAAAAACTGGTGCCAGGCTCTCTCGGCCATGGCCGCAGCGAATTCGGGATGGCTGATGGTGCGGATGCACGCGTCGGCAAAGTCTTCTGCCGATTCCGCTAACAACATGTCGCGACCGTTCTTCGGATCGTAGCCGTACGCTCCAAGCGACGTCGATACGACAGGGCATTTCTGACTGAAGGCATGCGCGATCTTGCCTCGAGTTCCGGCCCCGACGTGCACTGGTACTATCGTCGCGGACCACGTCGCAATCTCGTCTGCGGGATCCTCAACCCAGCCGAGTCCGTCGATGTCCACGCCCTCAGGTTTTAGTGGGCCATCGCTGAGGCGGCCAATCAGTCGAAGGCGCGCGTCAGGAACCGCGTGCTTGATCCTGGGCCAGCACTCCCGTGTGAACCAGGTGATTCCCGCCAGGTTCGGCCCGTGATCCAGGACACCGATGAAGCCAAGCCGGGGCGGCGCTGCAAGCTGGCGAACCGGCATATCAGCGGGACGTTCGAATCCATTGGGGCATACGTATAAAGGTCTCTCCAGCCCCAAACCTCGCAGGTATTGCCTGTCGTTCTCGCTGCACACGGTGATGACGTTAAATCGCTCGCCCAGCAGCTGTTCGCGTCGCTTCCAGCTCCACAGTCTTACGGAGCTTGATAATCGCTGCCGGACGGCAGACCGGCCGTTCAAAGTCGACTGTTCGAATGTGCTCGGGATGTCACCCACGTCTACCACAGAGCTCTGCCACGTCCAGCAAGGAAAGGCGTTCGCGGTCCGCAGCTCAGAGAACCAGAGCATATCGAACTGTTTCGCGGTGCGAAGGACACGCTGGAGGTCTCTCTCGTCGGTTGCCATTCCGTGCGGACAAGCCGACCGTGCATTCAAGGCCCAGTCCAGCTTCTGAGCGATATGGGTATTCGGGCGAGGCTTGATGCTTACGCTAAACGCGATGTCAAACTCAGATTGTTCAATCGGCGCCCTGCTTCTAAAGTTTCCGTCGGCTCCCACGACCACGACTTGAACGCGCCCCACGTCTCTCAGCGCGCGTGCGATCTGGAGTGACCTGAGTTCCCCCGCACTTGTGGCCTTTTGTGGCCAGAACGGCGAGATATACAGAATGCTTGGCGTCAACGAACGATCCTGGGGCGGCCAGGGGCAGGGGCCTCCGGCGCCGACGTACCGGTGCCCGGCGGGTCTACTCCTCGCATAAATCGATAACCGGCCGGGATCGCTTTGTAGTCCAGGTTCGGTGCACCTGGGTCAAACGGGGGCCAAGACAGGTGTCCGAACCAGATTGGCTTTGCGCGGAGATACAGGCTTGGCGGCAAGGCCGCGCCCCCAAGCGACTCGGCAGGCGGAATGCCCACGGGCATGTAGGCATTCGCTTTCTTCAGCGTGGTCGCTACGACGTCGAGGTCGAGTTCCTGAAAACCTCCAGAGCCCGGTTCAATCTTCACGGGCGTGTTGAGCGGAGGTAACTTGGTCTGCCACGGCGAGGAATCGATGGCGACGAGCTGCTGTGTCACGCTGTCGACCTTTACCCATGTGAACGGTGCGGTTCCCGCCGCCAGCCAGAGTGCTGCGGATTGTCCCGAAATCAGCTTTCCGGAACTCAGCGTGATACGACCGTGGAAATCATCCCTCCGGACCGTTAACGTGCCACGTATCGTGGTGCCGGTGGTGGGGCGCCAATCATCCCAATAGTCCCCCTTGCTCGGTTGAGCCGTGCCGCTCGAATTGCCGTTGCCAATGTTGGGCTGCCCATACGAGTCGCACCGACCGCCTGCATGCTTCGCACTACCGAGAATGTTTCCCACGACGGAAACGTTTCTCGTGAACCGCTTCAGACTTAAGCAGTAGGTGAGCGTGTCGCCGGCCGCGATGCCGTTGCCGTGCAGGAGATTCCGGTAGATCGTGTCTTCGGAGTTGCTTCCGTAGTAGCCATCGGACATCAGATTGTGCGAGATGTTCCCCTCGTACAGGTTAAAACTGTTATGGGGAGCATGGTTCGTATCGATGCCAATAAGTCCATTTTTGTTGTGGATGAAGTTGTACGCGATGACATTCCCGGAAGAACCATGATTGACTTCGATGTTGGGAAACGATTCCCGGATGATGTTGTCCTCGATCAAGCAGCCCGACACCGTGCCCATGAGAAGACCAGCACCGTTTGGGCCTGCATGGTTCAACTCATCCAATTGGCTATGACGCAACTCGCAGTTGAGCGAGTCGTTGAGAAACACGTTGAAACGGCTCGACCGGATCACCGTGACGTCTTTCATCCAGGAGGCATACGTTTGCTCGAACCACAATGCAAACGTCACAGTCCCGTTTGTGCCGTCCAGCGTCAGGTGCTCGATCCCGACGTAATCCGCCTGCGCCCGTGCCACGTTCACCTTGGCGGCGAGTGAGCGGAATCGCTGATAGCCGTAGATCGGCGGATAGACGGTGAGCGACGTGGCCGTCTTGGCCACCACGCGGGTCATCTGCTTGCGAACAGACTCATACCCCGCCACACTCATGACCGGCAAGGACCTGTCATTGGACACACGGAACAGCACCATCTGGTTGACCGAGAACACGGAGGTGTCAGCCAGCGTAAGAGTAGTGCCGCCCGTGGGGGCGTGGGGCGCGTATGCGGTCACGGTGTTGTTTGACCGGGGCGACGACCACGCATAATCACTTCCTGAGCCGACGAAGAGGCACGTACCCGCCCGACAGTCGAGCACCGTATCCGCACCCGCGCCACGCAGGGTGATGAAGTCCTTCGTCGCAGGGATCGACAGGGTCGTGTTGATTCGCCATCGGCCCGGCGGGATTGACACGATGGTGTTGGCGGGCGCAGACGTGATCGCGGCTTGGATGAGGGACGCGGCATTCGCGGTGCCATTTCGCATTTCAGCTGTCGCGTTACTCAGCGCTACACATTGTGCTGTCAGGCACTGTGCTCGTCCTGTTGGTATGCCGCCAGGGACTCCAACCGTCTTGCCGGCCTCCCATCGAATCAGGCGGTTCAAGGAAATAATTTCCGACCCAGGTATTGTTTGCGCTGCCGCATAAGCGCCGAACAGCGCAAAAATGCCGACTGCAGGTAGTGAAAGCGAGGAGCGATTTAGTCGTATCAACATGAACCCCATGCGTTTGACTGCGTTCACAGGCTGTAGTGCGTTTACAGGCTGCAGGCAGCAAACATGCCAAACTGTCATGGGGCAGACTTACACGGAACTGCGTAAGGAGCATGTAATAGCGCGGAACCTCGACACGCCGAAAGCCATTGCTGATCTTGAACACGACGCGCGCCACCTGCAGCGACCGCACCTCTGGTGCGCTTGTCACCTGATGCGGTGAGAATGGCGAGATATACAGAATGCTTGGCATCAACGAACGATCCTAAGACTGGTAGGCATCTGCGGTGCCGATGCGCCGGTGCCCGGTGGGTCTACTCCTCGCATGAATCGATAACCGGCCGGGATCGCCTCGTAGTTCAGGTTCGGTGCACCTGGGTCAAACGGGGGCCATGACAGGTTTCCGAACCAGATTGGCTTTGCGAGGAGATACAGGCTTGGCGGCAAGGCTGCGCCCCCAAGCGACTCGGCAGGCGGAATGCCCACGGGCATATAGGCATTCGCTTTCTTCAGTGTGGTCGCTTCGACATCGAGATCAAGTTCCTGAAAACCTCCCGAGCCCGGTTCAATCTTCACAGGCGTGTTGAGCGGCGGTAACTTGGTCTGCCACGGCGAGGAATCGACAGTGACGAGCGACGCTTGTGACACTTCCGACCCTGACCCATGTGAGCGGCACGGTTCCAGTTGTCAGCCAGAGTGCCGGGACTTGCCCAGGAGTCAGCCTTCCCGAACTCAGCGTGACACCACCGTTGAAATCATCCGTCCTGACCGTTAACGTGCCGCGGATCGTCGTGCCGGTGGAGGACGCCAATCATCCCAGTAGTCGCCCCTGCTCGGCTGGGCCGTGCCGCTCGAATGCACCGTTGCCGATGTTGGGCTGCCCGTACGAGTCGCACCGACCGCCGGCATGTTTCGCAGTGCCGAGGATGTTCCCCACGACGGACACGTTCCGCGTGAACCGCTTCAGGCTCAAGCAATAGGTAAGCGTGTCGCCCGCCGCGATGCCGTTGCCGTGCAGGAGATTCCGATAGATCGTGTCGTCGGAGTTGCTGCCGTAGTAGCCGTCCGACATCAGGTTGTGCGCGACGTTGCCCTCATACAGGTTGAAACTGTTATGAGGCTTGTGGTTTATGTCGATGCCAATCAGCCCGTTCTTGTTGTGAAAGAAGTTGTATGCGATGACGTTGCCGGATGAAGCGTCGTTGACTTCGATGTTGGGGAACGCATCCCGAATGATGTTGTCCTCAATCAAACAGCCTGACACCGACGTCATCAGCAGTCCGCCACCGTTGGAGCCGGAATGGTTCAGTTCATCCAATCGGCTCCGTCGCATCTCGCAGTTGAGCGAGTCGCTAAAGTAGACGTGGAAATTGCTGGACCGGATCACCGTGACATCGTTCAGCCACGAGCCATACGTCTGCTGGAACCACACACCGTATCGCACCGTCCCGTTCCCGCCGTCGATCACCAGATGCTCGATCCCAACAGAGTCCGCCTGTTGCCGGGCTGCGCTCACCTTGGCGGCGAGGGATCGGAATCGCTCATAGCCGTAGATCGGCGGATACACCGTGAGCGTGCTCGCCGTCTTGGCAACCACGCGCGTCATTTGCCGACGCATGCGCTCATACCCGGCCACACTGATGACCGGCAGCGAGGGATCGTTGGCGACTTGGAAATTGACCATTTGGCCGACGGCAAAAGCCGCCGAGTCCGCGACCGTAAGCACAGTCCCCTCGGTGGCGGGATCCGGCGCGTAGGCGGTGACAGCATTGCCGGTGGGTGGCCACTCCCACGTATAGTCGCTTCCTATTCCGACGTTGATGCACGTCGCGGCACGACAGTCGAGCACCGTGTCAGCACCCGCGCCACGCAGGGTGATGAAGTCCTTCGTTGCCGGGATCGAGAGCATCACATCGATCCGCCATCGCCCCGCAGGGATCGACACAATGGTGTGGGCGGGCGCGGACGTGATCGCCGCTTGGATGAGGGGCGTGGCATTCTCGGCACCCGTTCGCACGCCACCCGTGGCGTTGCTCAGTGCTACACATTGTGCTGTCAGGCACTGTGCTCGTCCTGTTGGTATGCCGCCAGGGACTCCAACCGTCTTGCCGGCCTCCCATCGAATCAGGCGGTTCAAGGGAATAATTTCCGACCCAGGTATTGTTTGCGCTGCCGCATAAGCGCCGAACAGCGCAAAAATGCCGACTGCAGGAAGTGAAAGCGAGGAGTGCTTTTGTCGTATCACCCGAAACCTCATGCGTCTGACTGCGTTTACAAGCTCGCAGTGCAGCAAACGTGCGACGCCTGTCATGGGCAGACTTTGCGGGTATTGCGCCAGAACGTATTTGTATGCCAACGGCGTCGCAGTTCACGGAACTGCGCAAGGAGCGGCTCGGGGATGCGCTCGCTCAAGCGGTGATGAAAACCGGTGTTCATGGCGAGAGTGCCTCGCAATGTGAATGGCAGGTAATAGCGCGGCACCTCGACACGCCGAAAGCCGTTGCTGATCTTGAACACGACGAGGCTGTCGTGATGCTTCCTTCCGTAGGAGAATCGTGCATAACAGAGGTAGGGAATCTTGCGATCGGCGCAGGAGCGGACTGTCTGTGCAATCAGGGCGTTTGTCGGCGCCACATCGCGGTATGCGGCCATCGACAGGATTTGCATCATTGCGGCCTGGCCGCCGGATTTATCGATAACCAGCTTCACGAATCCGACCAAGCGCTTGTCCAGAAAAGCGCCGATGAAGATGCTCTGATCCAAGAATGTTGCATTCTCACGTCTAACTGTGTCCACGTCCTTGCCGTAGTGCCAGAACCGCTTTCCTTGTCGAACCGGCGTCTCGTTATAGATCTCCTGGATGCCCGTGACGAGAG
Organism: Vicinamibacterales bacterium; assembly: GCA_963782595.1. Classification (GTDB taxonomy): domain Bacteria; phylum Acidobacteriota; class Vicinamibacteria; order Vicinamibacterales; family JAMQPK01; genus JAMQPK01. The sequence goes on from CAWAKJ010000003.1 coordinate 140,431, forward strand.
CATGGTCGAAGGTGACCTCTTTGACCACCAATCCCTTTTTCTGGCTCTTCCGAACCATGTTGCGCGTTTTATTGTCAATCTGGGAGTTCCACCAATGCTCAAACGTTTGCACGGGTAACGCCGCAAAGTTGTCCCACTCCATCGGATAGTCAAACGCGGGTAGGACGTGAGGGAGAGTCTGAACAAATGTAAATACGTCTATCGCAGGTGCGATGGCGCGAACCCGTGCCATTAGAGCCGAAGGGTCTTCCAGCTTGTTAAACCCGTCGCAAGGGAGACTGGCGATACGCACCAGGCGTCCAGAAATCCGGAGGTTTGTCGTCACGATATCTTTCCCGCCGTGTCGCTCCGAGCGTCGCCATCAAGCTTGTGTCCTATTGTGACGCCTCTGGTCGCGCCCAATCGGCGGCTTGCCCGAAGGAGTCTTTGAGTCACTAACGCTTCCCTCCGCAATGCGAGCTTTCGGCGGAGAAAGCTCGCAGGCGGCCGCCAGGATCCTTCCATCAGGTGAATGCCGAAATCGCCGAATCTGTGCCACGACTGACCGTCACACACGTCGTCCGGAAACAACACCGTCACGGTCGACGCGAGTGCAGAGTTCTCTGCGTAAGTCCGTGACAGGAGGCCAGGCCCAGTGCTGTACAGCACCTGGTGCGCGGCTCTGGAGAGGCGAGGCACGCCCGACATCATCGGCTGAACCCAGCCTGGCTCCTGCTGTGTCCTCACGCAGTTATCGATGACGGCCTTCAGGAACGGATGGCCGGCGACAGCGCCGAACGCGTAATTGCCAAGCTCCCAGTCCATCCCGTAGCTCCTGAGCAAGCGGCTGAACGTGAGACCTTCGAACGGAAACACACAACCGCTGGAGTTCAGACTGCCGAGCCCTCTTGCGAGGAGGACGTCGAGATCGAAGTAGTACCCGCCAAGCCGGTAGACGGCTAAGTAACGGAAAAAGTCATACCGCTGAATCGGGAACGCAAAGGAGTCGAAAGATGCTCCGAAACTGCGGAAACTCCTGCTCCACGAACCGCTCAACATCCGAGTCGTCGAAAAATCGCCATTCATAGTCAGGATTGAGCAGACGAAGATTTGCGGCAAATGCCCGCTGTTTCAATGTCAAATCGCGGTGTTTAGCCGTCTGAATAATTCGCTCCGGGATGGAACAATTCACGTTGGTCTCCGTGCTCAACCACCGAGGCGCGCACGCAAGCGCCTGGTTCGCGGCGGGGGCTTGACGCGCAGGGTCCGAGCTTCAAACGCTGGCACGAGACGGGCTCGATTCGATCGCTGAGGCCAGGCTGCGGAATCCCGCGCGGTCAGAGCCGAACTGACGCGCTCGCCTGTGGAGCCGCGCGGATCGATTGACGCCACGAGAAAGAGGACCCACATGTTGTTGATGCCGTAGAACGAGGCCTCCGTATAGTTGTAGAGCAGTGCCGCGACAACAAGGCAGAACCTCAGGACACCAGCGGAATAGTCGATTCGCAAATGATCGCGAACGTTCACGATGGCGGCCAGGGCAATGGCGCCGATGAGGGCAACGCCGATATACCCAAGATTCAGATACTGTTCGAGATAGCCACTGTGTGCCTGGTTGAGAGGAGCGCCGATGGCCTTCCACGCTGCCGCCATTCGGTCGCCGGTCCAGAAGCTCATGAACCCAACTCCAAAGAAAGGATCGGTGTTAAATGAGAGAAGAACTGTCCAGATGTCGGTCCTGTAGGTCAGCGTCGGGTCTCGGTCCAGTAGATTCAACCAGATATCTTGAATATTGAAGACAGCATCGCCAATGACGTACAGCCCGACCACAGACAGGAAGGCTGTGATCACTCGCGTTGGCCGTTGCCATGAAGCGCGTCGAGCAGCGTAGACGAGAATGAGAATCACCGAGACCAGGCACGCAAGAGACGTTTTGCTGTTCGACATGTACAGCAACCAGGCGACCATCGCCGCTATTGTCAAATCGTACCGATCAGCTGAGTCGCGCTTCATGAGAAACGTCCAGGCGCAGGAAATACCGACGACCAGACATGACAGGCCCAGCGTGTTTTTTTGATCGGCCACCCCTGTATACATGATGTTCCCTGCTGGGGTGTAGGCCCTGCCGAACTCCGGGTACCACCTGATAAACAGCATAGAAAGGGGCATCCAGACGAACGCCAGCCTTCGCAGTGTCGCCATGATGGCTTCGTATGGCCGTCGCTCCGTCAACAGCACGAGTGCCATGATTGGATTACCGAGGTCCTTGATCCAACGCTTGGCCAGGAGGCCCGGTTCGTTGCTCCAGGTCATGCTGAGGAGACAGTAGAGAAAATACGCGACGAGCCACTTGTTATCAGCCAGAAGCCGCCCCCAACGGATGTTGCGTCGAGAGAGAACGTAAGACCCCCACACAATGAGCAGAAGGAACACCCATCGGTCCACCGGGCTGCCCTCGGCATAGGCGTCCAAAGTGTTCCACTGTCCTTCCAGGTGCAGCCATCGTGATACAAACCTGGATCCTGCAATAAACATCCAGACGAAGGGGACCCACGAGATAGAGTCCCGATCTGGCCTTCGAAGCTCGCGCCAGAATAGATATCCAATAAATGCGGCGAAGAAAACAGCCGCTGGGATTCGCATGATTTACCGAGAATGAGTCTATTTCCGTGCGAGTTCTGGAACGGCACTGTTCGTGCTTCGTGTGTTGACCTTGACGAGCGCTGCGGCCAGAGCCTTGACCATCGTCCCCTGTCCCCAATGCATCATCGGCGTCGTCACCCTCACCTTGTTGAGTTGCCGGTAGTTGAAATGCCCGTCGGTCGCCTGCATATTGCGGATCGTCCAGTCCGCCACTTTCAGAGCCAGTTCGAGTGATTCAGGATCGTCATCGGAGACCGCGACGAGCGTATCTATGGCCTGTGCGGCGCATTGGACATCGATAGGGTAAAGACGATCGTGAAAATACTTCGGCCGACCGTCCTTTTCGAAGAAATGAGCCTTGAAGAACCTCAATCCGCGCGAGAGTGGGAGATCGACGGATCGATCTCCGAGGGCATCTCTGTAGGTCTTGAGCGCGGAAATGTTATAGCCGGTGTGAAAGTTATCAATCCAGTGATACTTGTCTTCCTCGCCGTAGAACCAGGCCCCATCTGGGCGCTGTCGTGCGCATGTATATGCCATGGAGCGGCGCGCCAGTAACGCGACATCTTCGTCGCGAGTTATGACCGCGAGCCGCGCGAGGAAGGCTGCCCCCATCGCGTTCGAGTTGTGAATGGACTCCTGTTTATAGGCGTTGTAGCTCAAACAGAGTCCGGTGGGCGTGTGCTCCTGTGGAAGCGCTTGTATCCAGCGACCGACACTTTCAGCGACGTGAAGGTACTGCGCGTCGCTCAGCACCTCGAAGGCATCCAGAAAAACCTGACCGATGAGCGCAGTCCAAATCAGAATTGGCGCGCCGAAGGGCCGCCGGCCGCTGCGCGTCGCGTAATCATATGGATCGCCCCAGCAAAACTCCTCGTGCCCTTGAGCTCGGTGCATCATCAACCAGGTGAGGCACGAAACCGCCTCGGCCTTGATCGCCGGTGACGCGCCACTTCGACACATCGTCAGGTAGCCCCACGCCATGTAGCCGCGGCCAATGGCCGACTCGTGCGGCGATATTCCAATGAGCGGTCGAATATGGAATGGTGACCGGAGAACGATCTGCTGAAGGATCCGCATGGGGAAAGTGCGGCCCCCTGTCAGGAAAAAGAGCTTTGACGAATTGCCGTCCGCAGGCTCGTAGGCCTTGTAGTGGTGATCCTGGACCCACTTGATCACACGCGTTAGGCTGTGTTCAAGCCGATCATGGGTTGCGTGAGCCGACACGTTACATTTCCCGCTGAGTCGAGAGAGGAAGGCCGCCCAGCGCCAACAGGCGCGAAGCATGATCCAGGAGCTTGATGAAGTACACCATGAAGAAGTGATGTCCCGCTATTGCGAGAAACGGCAGCGCCATCGTGTAACACGGTACGGCGACAATCGATTTGACGATGTTTCGCACGCGGTGACCTGAGGTCTTGGGGAAAGTGCTTCCGCGCAAGAGGGCGCGACGCATGAGAAACTGGCGCGTACAACGGCTTGGCGGTACGAGCTCATACACGCAAGCCTCATCGCACCACACGAACCTGCAGCCGTTGACAGTCAGCCGGCGAAAAAAGTCGACATCCTCTCCGCCAGTGTCGAACTGAGGACGAAACGGCATTTCGAGCTGATTCACAGCTGCTCTGGTCACGAGAACGTTTCCGGTCCTCGCTTCTGGCCACTTCACCCGGTGGCCAGTCTGATGTCGAGGCCGATCGAAGAACCGACCTTTCGTTACCCAACGGGGCGGGACCTCGTTGAAACGCGGTATACATGGTCCGAGCACGCCATCAGCACAATATCTGACTCGAACCTGGAATAGCGCGAACAGCCAATCCGTATCTGGAATTTCGTCGTCGTCGATAAACGCCAACAAGTCGCCTGTGGCATGCGCAACGGACCTGTTTCTGGCGAGGGCGATATTTTGGATTGGTTCCAAGCAGTACGTGATTGGAAAGCGGGACTTCGCGGCGTATTTACTGACCGTCTGCTCGGCGGAGCGAGCGGAATCGTTGTCGACGATCACGAGATCGTAGGTAAACAAGCCGTCCGTGCGTTGAAACGTAAGACCGTCAATGAAATCACGCAGTAGATGACCGCGTTTGAAGGTGCAAACGCATACGGTGATGTGCGAGATCGGCGTCATTGCTTCACAATGCCGAGCTCACGACAGACCTGGGTCATGGGCAGCACTCTTGCGCCGGATGCCAGCGATAACCGAACGAGTTCGTTCAAGTAGCCGGGGTCGCAGCCATAAGCTGAGGGACTGTCTAGGACATCATGCGTCGCGAAGATCAACCATCCCCCGGCGGCAGCGTTGGACTCTATTAGTTGTCTGACCTCCCGCAGGTTGCTCCGGCTCCGCTGGTTCACGAAGTAGGCCTTCAACAGATTGAGATCGACGATATCGCGGTTGAAGTTCTGCCCCCCTCCACGGCATCCAGCAAAATGGTCGCCTGCGACTCTCTTCGTGCCGACAGACGGACCGTCGAGCGGGTAGGCAAACACCTGGAACTGCGTGTCGATCGCGCTCTTCGCCAGAGCCGCCCGGTTGGACTCGATCGAGCGCTTGAATGCTGTTGCCGTCACTTCCGATCCGTTCAGGTGGTCGTAGGTATGACAACCAAGCTCGTGGCCATCCCGCACGAGCGTTTCCAGGTCTGTCAGCGAGGCGATTCGGCCAGAAACGCCTTCGGAGTCAAGGAGTCGGAACGAAACAAAATACGTGCCTCGGACGCCGTGGTCGGTGAGGATGCGGCCGCCGGACGTCAACGCGCTGCGAGGGAAGTCGTCGAACGTGAAGGACACATAAGCAGATTTGCTGTTCAGGCAAAAATCTCGACGCGCAAACCTCTCGATCGCGAACCGCCGGCACACGCGAGCAATCCGCTGGATCAATGCTGGCTGATTCCGATGCGTGTTCGAACGAATGTCCGAAGCCGCCCCATCTGATCGCGACCCTGGAACGTCGCCAGTTCGGGACTGACCGTGCGTTGGTGCCTGCACAACATCGCCCAGAAATATCCTGCACCTAACGCGACGCCACCGGCGACATAGGGCCGCCGTGTCATCTGGTACGCGCTTCGGCACAATTGCCACACCGGGTGAAACCCAAGCCTGTAGGCGCGCTGCCCCAGCTTGTAGTTGGCTATGAATCTGCTGCTATCGGCCGCCGATCCCATTGGTCTATGGTGCACACACACCCGATCGGTAAACGTCCGTGTCCGCCAGCCTTTCATCCGTGCCGTCAACGTCGCGACCACGTCGATTCCGCCGCCTTTGAGCGGCACGTATCCACCAATCTGCTCGAAACACGCTCGCCTGAACATCTGACACGCACCCGAGACGTGCTCAGCGCTGCTGAACGTATAGTCGTAGGTGACGCCGTTTTCGCTGAAGGGACAACCCGCTACGCCAAGTTGTGGATCCACGGCGAACTTGCTCAGCAGAAACTCGAAGAAGTCCGGAACGAACGAAAGGTCGGCATCGAGGCTGCCGATGACGTCGAAATCAAGGTGTGTGACCGTCTCGAGTCCGGCATTGAAGGCAAGTGACCTTACCGGCAAAGTCGCGAGCCTGCCGATGTGGCCGCTCGATGCATGTGATCCACGGATAGTTCGCGGCGTACCTCGCAGCGATCGCGGCAGTCTGATCGGTCGAACCGTCGCTGACAATCACCCATCGGAGTGGAAGGATCGTCTGGCTGATAACCGATTTGATCGTTGCCTCGAGATACGGCCCTTCGTTTCGGGCCGGTGTGATGAGCACATACGTTGATGCTGATGCCGCCACGTCGTGCCTTCAAATCGGCGCGTTTATTTCGATCGCCATCTCGTAATGTGACTGTGCGGCGGTCGGAACGGTTGGTGCTTCACGTGGATCGAGCATCCGGTGGAACACGACAACCGTCATCACCTTGTCGAGTTCGTCGGTGTAATTGGCCCGGCCCGCAATATGGTCCTCCATCATGGTCACGACCCGTCCCATGTCAAACCACGATGTCAGTTCTTCTGTCTCGTTCGCGTCGCAAGGTGTCCCGAACAAATGCCGAAAGCTCGTGGCGTGTCCAGTGACGAAAATGCTGAAACTTATCGCGGCCAAGAAACGCGGTCTCGAAAAAGGGCACGCGAGCCGACAGGACGGCCATCCAATCCGGCGCGCCATGACTGGTCAGGTATTCGGCCTTCACCAGCGTCCGGCGGTACGCCTGCCGAAGCAGTGCAATGGGTCGTGCGCTGTGGCCGAGGCGACCTGTGTCCGAGGGTATGGCGATGAGCCCTGGTCGCCGCGCCAGAACCTTCACGAGCAGCTCGACTGAGGATCGGGTGCTCGCCGGCGATTGATAGAGAGCCTTGACTACGCTATTGGCCAGAAATGGGGAGCGCATTTGAACCTGTGACCGTTCAACCGCATACCTGCCGAAACCCTGATTCGGCATCTGATGAAATAACGTGTAGGAAAGGGGATGCCAATCGTCCGTCTGGGCAAACGTCTGAGCAACCTCTGTCATCTGTTCTCGAATTGGCGAACGAAGGAAACTACCTTTCGGCACGCGGGCTTTGAACGCCCGCACTCCACGCATCAGCTCACCGCCCCAGTTTCCGGTCACTCTGATCGGTGCGATGCGTCGCGCCAGCCGGTTGAGATATAACTCCGCACCTCCCGCGAACCCAAGATATCCGTCCGACGCGTAAACAGCCCGGCGATAGTACTCGCCGATGCCCGCGAGAAACTGTCGATCCAGCACCAGTACCTGATGGGGCTGGTCACATCTGGCCGCCACCGCCGCTGCGACCGACGCATCCATCGTGAGCCGGTACATGCTTCCGAATGTGTAGGTGGGGACCGTGGCGGGAGGCGCGTCAAGGCACGCGACCACCAGCCGCGAATCCAGACCGCCGGTCAGCGACACCGCTGACTCGGGCGACCGAGTGACGGCCGCATTGACGGCCGTGACAAGAGTTTCTGTGAACTGTTCCGCAAATTGATTCGCCGGCAGCTGCGGCAACTGCTCCAAAGCCGTTCGGTCGAAGTAGCGAATCCGTTCCGGTCGGTGAGCCGCACTAAATCTGACGGCTGTTCCGCCTGGCAGAATCTCGACCTCCCGGAACAACGATCGGGCGCCGATAGTACAGCCGCACATCAACCATTCGGCGAGTCCGACCGAATCCAATGCGGCGGTCGATGCCGCGACAGCACGAATGGCCTTGGCCTCGGAGGAGAACAATACGCGACCGTTCTCGGTATGAAGGAAGAGACGCTCCACGCCGTAGCGGTCGTTGAACAGGACACATTCTCCGCGCCGCTGGTCCATAAAAAATCCAGCGAAGGCTCCTTCAACATCCTGAAGGCCTTCAATTCCGCGCCGGTGAATGTCTCGTACGAGCTCGGCCGCGCCCGGACCGACGGCGCAGCAATCTCCGTGGCTAACGTTCGCATGGTCACTGGTCACAACCGCGTCCCCGGTCACGAGAAGGGCGCTCTGCGAAAATGGTGACTCGCCAGGACGGCTGGGGCGGTTGTACTGCCATCCCACTCGCCCTGCGCACGCCGCGAGCGATGAGGACGACACAATATCTGTCACGTACGTTGACTCGTAGCACATGGCCGCCGCCATTCGGCGTACGATCGCGAGCCGCTCGGTCGCAAAGCCACCTGAGCGCGGTTCGAGATCGACGACGCCGAAGATGCCTGGCATTCTGTGTTTATTGAAGCGGCCGAACGGCGGTATCACCAGGAATTGGTGATGCCACGAGGGAAGCAATCAACTGGCTATAGTCCACACGCCGCTCCTGCCAGCTGTTGCGAATCGCAAACTTCAAACCGGCCTCCGCCCGCTTCCGCGCTTCGTCTCTGTTCAGGAACGTGTCGACCATCGCGGCCGCAAGGTCGCGTTCGTCTCCGGACCCGAAGAATCGGACCAGTGTCGAGTCGAAGTGATGCTCGTCCACTCGGGTTCTCGAGACGATGACCGGAACACGGCTTGCCATGAATTCCAGAATCTTGGTGCTGAAGGCTTCGTTGCCGAAGCCATCGGCGCGCTTGGGTACCACACCGACGTCGGCTGACGATATGATCGTCGCCATTTCCGCAATGGATACGCGGTCCCGGATCTTCACGTCATGTTCAATGGCAAGATCGCGAGCGAGGCGGATCAGTAAAGGTCGCGCAGGACCATCGCCATACACATGAAACTCGGAATTCGGCATGGCCTTTTTCGCCAACGAGAATGCCGTGATCGCGACGTCGACGCCCTGATGGTGATTCAAAGAGCCGGGATAGAGAAAGACGAACCTCCCGTTGGGCCCTCGTCTGTCTGACGGGCATGGCTTGAACAGAGACGTGTCCGGGTAATTGAGAATCGTGGTGCAATGCGTCGCGGAACGGCGAACGAGCGTCTCATGCCAAAGGTCGTTTGCGACGATGACGTGATCGGCGAACGAGCAGCTTGCCCGTTCCACCATCAGCAGCAACTTGAATGTCGTGGATTGATCGCCGGTTCCAAACTTGCCTCGGTACAGCTCCGGCAGGATGTCATGAATATCCAGGATGACTCTAGCTCCCGTAAGTTTCGGGAGGAATGCAGCAAAGACGAGGAAGTCCGGCACGTTGTGCACATGAACCACGTCATATCGGCGTCGGAGATGCAGCGCCGTCAGGAGCGTGGCAGCTTTGGTGAAGAACCACACGAGTTTCGTCAGATAGGCCACTGCCGAGTTTTCGGTGATCGAGCGTCGCTGAATTCGAATAACACGTACGCCATCGAGGCGACCGACAAACGATTGGCCGCTTCTACGCAGCGCAATCACATCGACGTCGTGCCCCTGTGAGGCCATCTCGGCGGCATACCGCATAACCCGGTTGTCGCTCTCGTAGAAGGTATAGGCGAGATGACAGACACGAAGCGGCTTCGCCATGGCTCCGTCGGGTATCAAGGGTTCGACCAACTGAGCATCAGACCGCGCCCACACCCTCGAACGCCTGGATGGCACCAGCGACTCGGAGTTGTTGTGTGGCCTGCAGCCCCGGAAACATCGGCAGCGACAGAATCTCGGCCGCTACCCGCTCGGTTACGGGCAGACTCCCGGCGCCGTAACCGAATCCGCGATAACACTTCTGCAGGTGGAGAGGGAGTGGATAGTGCAACCCGGACGAGACGCCCTGGGATCGCAGATGCGCCGCGAGGGCATCTCTATTCCCATTTCGGATGACATAAAGATGATAGACAGCCCAACTCTGCTCGGGCTCAAATGGCACGGTCAAACCGGGCATGGATGACAGTTGTTCGGCGTATCGTCCGGCTGCCGCACGCCGCTGTGTGTTCCAGGTATCGAGGTGGCGCAATTTCACCCGCAGCACCGCGGCCTGAACGGCATCGAGACGCCCGTTGTAGCCTTCGAGGTCGTGGTAGTACTTCGTCGCCTGCCCGTGCTCGCGCAGCATCCTGATGGTTTTTGCGATCTGCTCGTCGTTTGTCGTGACGGCGCCGGCTTCGCCGCACGCACCGAGGTTCTTGCCAGGGTAGAAACTGAACGCGGCCGCGTTGCCGAACGTTCCAGCCCGGCGCCATGCGCCATCTGCTGACCGGTATTTGGCCCCGTGAGCCTGGCAGGCGTCTTCGATCACGAGAAGGTTGTGGTGTGCCGCGATTGAAAGAATCGCGTCCATGTCGGCGACCTGGCCGTACAGATGCACCGGCAATATGGCCTTGATCGGCTTACCCGTACGTTTTCCCAGTGGCCTTCCGCTGACCGATTCGCGCACACAACCGCACAAGTACTCGTCGAGTGCATCCGCACCCATGCAGTAGGTCTGCGCGTCGATGTCGACGAACTCCGCGTCCGCTCCAGCTTGATTGATGGCCGCGACAGTCGCGATAAAGGTGTGCGATACGGTCACGACCGCATCGCCGCGCCCGACGCCCGAGGCCATCAACGCGAAGCGGACGGCGTCTGTCCCGTTGGCAACCCCGACGCAGTGCTTCGCGCCGCAATACGCGGCGAACTCCTGCTCGAATGCATCGACTTCGGCCCCGCCGACAAACGCCGCCGCGCGGAGCGCTTGACGAAATGCATCCAGCAGCTCCGCCTCGAGCTCGCGGTGCGGTGTCACCAGGTCAAGGAAGGGGACAGGTTCGTTCGACACAAGTGGCTCCTTGGATGGAATGAATCAGAACTACGAGCCGCTAACCCAGGCGCTTATAGATGAGCCGGCCCGTGAGATCGAGGGCCGCATCAGGCAGGTGGGCACACACGCCGCGAGCGGCCCGCGACATCCAGTCGCGGCGGGCCGCGTGGTGCGACCTCGCGCGCGAGCCGTAGTAGGTCAACGTCCAGCGGGTCCCACCCAGATGGTCCTTGAACGCTACCAGCCCAGGTTGATCGAGGTCCGAGCGGCCGAGGTCCATCTCGACGAACCCACCGGCACGCGCGTCCTGAATGACGCGCCAGAACAGGAATGGCATGCCGCCAAGACGGTGATGCGCCGCGTCCGACCCGCCGTACTTGTAGTAAATCGTCTTCCTTGCCGACAGTGTCAGGATGGTCGCAATAGCCTCACCATCCTTATTAACAGCGGCGTGGACGGCGACTCTCTCGCCCAGACACGAGACCAGGTTGCGAAACCAGGCGAACGGTTGCGGCGGCAATCCGTGACGCCGGCGCGTCATCCGCAACAGGCGGTAAAAACTCGCAAGCAATCGGTCGGACGTTCCCGTCTCGTAGGTCAGCCCTTCGCGCTCTGCCCGGCGGACAGCCCTTTGAGTGCTGGAGTGATGCATCCGTCCGAAGATCTCCGCCACCGAGCCTCGCAGGTCGAGCTGATGCTGGTGGTACTCGGCGCCACGTTCGAGACCTCCTGCACCCGCCGCAATTTCGAACGGGCGGCCGGCGTGTCGCGGACGCAACTCGACCGACTGGCAGCCGGATGTTCGCGCGTGAGCGCAAAGGAGCGCGAGCATCTCGGACAAGTCGTCTGTTCCATCCACCAGGGGATCGCAATGATCGGAGAACGGCAGCGATACCAGCCTGTGCGACGTCCATCCCTTCACGCGGCATGCCACTAATCCGTTGTTCAGTACCGGACCCGGCGATGTGGTTACCACGAATGGCTCGTACCCATAAGTCTGTCGGAGCGCGCGCAGCCATCCTGGCGAGTGGAAGATCGAAGCCGCCGGATGCCGGTCCAGTAGCTCGGACCAGCGCGGATCGCCAATCGGGTCTTCGACGATCTCTACGGCCATCGCATTACGTTACGGGGTTCGCCAGAACTGACGCGTCGCCAACGGCGGCGAACTGATACACCACGCGATCGCCTTCAAGGGTGGCGTACGCCACGCGCGCGCGATGACTGCCAGGGCCTTCGATTCGCCACCCATCATCCGAAGGCGCGAGCTTCATCTCGCGCCGATCTCGCCACCACCGATTGATTTCGCCCGGCAGCGTCAGCCAGAGGCCTTTTCGCTCGCGAAGATCGGTCAGGTGGCGCACCAGACCGAGGTAGACGTCGCGCTCGCGCGAGCCCGCCACGTAGTCAGGATGAGTGATCACGCTGACCAATCCATGGTGCTCGCTGATCAATCGAATCTGCTCTTTCCAGAGCGTCGTCGAATAGTCGTTCAGGATGTAGAACAGCGAGTAGTCCTGAATGGTCGTCAACGGAAGCTCGAGGATGTCGCCGACGAAATACGGCATCACCGTGCAGCATCCGCCACGCTGCGGCTCGAGGTGCGCCGCATTGGGCACGGACATGTCATACGAGAACTCGAATGCCCCGAACCAGTCCTGCTCGCGGTACATCGCTCCGGAACGGAAACCGTTGCATCCGAATTCACGAGCGTGTTCGTTTATCCGCCGGGCCTGGCGCAAGAAGGCTTCCTTGCCGGCAAACAACTGTCCGTCGTGGTTGAGGTCGTGCAGGTTCACCTCGAAGCCGCGTTGACGCAACCGTGCAGCGGTGCGGCGCCACACGTCTTCGCGGCCCTCCGGAATCAACTGGAACGACGACTTCACGCCATACGCGTCGTCGATGTCCATCAGCTCGTCGCAGAAATCGAGGCCCGGCTGCCCCTCGATATCGTGGGTCATCATCCCGCACGCCGAGGCGCCGTCTGGCCAGAACCAGATGAATGGAATTCGCGATGTCGGCTGCGTCTTCAGCGCGAGCCTCATTGCGCTCTCCATCAGCACATCGACGGTGACATCGACGGGCCACTTGGGAAATGGAATCTTGTCCCAGCCGTTCAGGTGCGCCTTCTGCAGGTGCTTTCGAACGCCTACTCCCATGAACGGCCGAATGGAATAGTAGAGACGCCGGGCCGTTCCCCCGGCAGAGGTCTTCTGCAGCCAGTTGAAGCCATTTTGCCGGTATCGTTCCTCCCTCAGGTTTGTCGCGACCTCCGAGAGATCGAAAGGCAGGGAGGGCCGCCCTTCAGACACCGTCACGGCGTCCGAGATGTCGGAGAGTGGATCGTCGGCATACCCCGCCGGTTGACCGCCGGCAAATCGCCCAAACGCGACAGCATCACCAAATCTGAAATAACCCTCTCGCGGAGAGAGTTCGAGCTGTGTCCCGATTGACGCCAGATTGGCGGGGCAGCGGTAGTAGTCGAGAAACGCGTTCATGAGCCGATCGAACTACAGCACGATGACCCGGCCGCGATCCTTCAGGGACTGCTCGGCGGCTTCCAGCAGACGAACAACACGCAAGCCGGCAATCCCGTCGTTCGAGGGCGTCTTGCCTTCGAGAATGCAGTCGACGAAATATCCCAGCTCGACAGACAGCGCTTCGGTCGCGTCAACCTTGGGAGCCCAGACATCGCCCGATCGGTAACTGACCAGCAGATCGTAGACGCTCTGGCCGTTGGTGATGTTGACGCCCTTGTCGTACACCTTGATCTTCTCGTCGGGCTCGAGGTCGTTCCAGACGAGCATCTTGTCGCGACCGCCAATCAGCGTCGTGCGAACTTTCACCGGAGACAGCCAGTTGACGTTGATGTGCGCCGTGACATTTCCTGGAAAAAACACCGTGATGTAGGCCATGTCGGCCAGGTCGTTGAAGTGATTGCCTCCCGTGGCCGCCACCGCTTCGGGCTGCTCCCGGAAGATGTAATCCATGATGGACAGATCGTGCGGCGCGAGATCCCAGACAACGCTCACGTCGTGCTGAAAGAGGCCGAGGTTGACCCGGGTGGAATCGAAGTAGTAGAGCTGGCCCAGGGTGCCGTTGTCGACGAGCTCGCGAATCTTCCGGACCGCGCCGCTGAAGAGGAAGGTGTGGTCCACCATGATTCGCAGGTTCTTCCTGCTTGCCAGCTCGATGAGCTCGATCGCTTGCGCGGAGGTCGCCGTGAACGGTTTTTCCACGAAGACGTGTTTGCCGTTTTCGAGCGCCTGTCTTCGCCAGGTCGAAATGCGTCCAGACGGGCGTGACGATCGCGACGGCATCGACGTGCGGCGATTCGAGCACGTCGGCAAAATCGGTCGTCAGCTGAACGGCCGGATACGATTTCTGGGCGCGTTTCAGCGCTTTCACGTTCCTGTCGCAGACCGACACGACCTCGCAGCGGTCGAGCGCGCTCAGGTTTCTGACGATGTTCGGGCCCCAGTACCCGTACCCAATCACGCCAACGCGAATCGCATCTGAACTGTCGAGGTCTCGCGATTCCCGATCCGATAAGGCTGCGGCCGACAAGGCGGCAGCGGAAAATCCGATACTCATAGGGGTTCCTCTGGTTGGGGACGTGAACGAAGGATCCGTGCTGGATTGCCTGCGACGACCGCGCCCGCAGGCACGTCGCGCGTCACGACGCTGCCGGCGCCGACCATGGCCCCTTCTCCGATGGTCACCTTCGACAGGATCGTCGCGCCCGATCCGATCGATGCGCCTTTCTTGACGAGCGTGCTCTCGACCTTCCAGTCGTCAGCTGTCTGCAGGTCACCCGCCGCTGTCGTCGCTCTCGGGTGCGAATCGTTGATGAACATCACGCCGTGGCCGATGAACACCTGATCTTCGATCGTGACACCCTCGCAGATGAACGTGTGGCTGGAGACTTTGCATCGCCGTCCCACTCTGGCATTTTTCTGAATCTCGACGAACGCGCCGATCTTCGTTTCGTCGCCGATCTCGCATCCGTACAGGTTGATGAACCTGGCGAGCTTGACGTCTCTTCCGAGCTTGACGTCCGGGGCGATGCACAGATAGTCAGACGAAGACTGAATCATGGGTTGAATCTAGTGCGCTCCTTTTCCTGAAATGACCGCGCGCGGCGTGGCCAGCAGAATCTTGATGTCGGTCCACACTGAGTAGTTTCTGGCGTAGCGAAGATCCAGCCGAACCATCTCGTCGAACGTCGTCTGGCTTCGCCCAGTGACCTGCCAGAGACCGGTGATGCCGGGTTTCGCTTCGAGCAGACGGCGACGGTGCCAGCGTTTGTACCGCGCCACTTCGTACAGCAGCGGTGGGCGTGGGCCGACAAGGGACATGTCTCCCGTCAGCACGTTCCAGAACTGCGGGAACTCGTCGAGGCTCGATCTGCGAAGCAAGTGTCCCAGCGGCGTCACGCGCGGATCGTCCACGATCTTGAACACCACGTTCGTCCGGGGTTCGGCCGACGCGCTGGACTGGATGAAGTTCTCGACGTATTGCTGATGAATCCGATGGTCGGCATTCACGTGCATGGTGCGGAACTTGAACATCGAAAACGTTCGGCCTGCCTCTCCGACACGCTGTTGCCTGTAGAACACGGGCCCCTTCGATGTGAGCTTGACAAGCGCTGAAACGAACAGAAACACGGGCGAAAATGCGATCAGCAACGCCGTGCTGCCCGCGATGTCCAGCGCCCGCTTTGCGGCCCTCCTGGCCCCTTCTTCGCGCATTCGCCGGTCACCGGCGCCTTCGAACAACACCGGCGGGATAAGGTCGCGGTGAGGGGAGCAGACCTCCAGCCGTATCGAGCACCAGCTCATGTTCTCGCGCGTCAGCCAGCGGAGCAGCTTCCTGCTGGATCGAGGAAGCGACAGTCGTCGCGGTGTCCGCCGGACCGCAATCGTCGAGGGAGCGAATGAGGCCGAGGACAGCCCCGTCCTCGAACCATCCGATGAGGTCGGCATCGAGCGTCGATTGCGACAGGTTCTCGACAAAGTTCGCCCGTCGCGCCTGCGGTGCGTTGCGTCTGTCGAGGGAAATGAGCACCAGGACGAATGCGTCTTCGAACCGGTCCGCCCGCTTGCGCTCTCGGATGAGCGCGTCCCTGAAGAGCTTCTCGCTGAGCACGTCGTGCCGCGCGACGCGCGGGCGCTCGTTGCTGTGCTGCGTACGTCGCTGCGGGCGATCGTGAATTGTTTGGAAGACTGCTCATTGAAGGCTACGCTCCGTTCCTGCCGCCGAGGCGGATGATGCGCACCCGCAGATTGCGCGAATCTGCGGATGAGAGCTGCTTCTTCAGTTCGACGAGCACTCTGTCCGCGATGATGGATGCCGCTCCGTCGGCCGCGTTCACGCCTTGCGCCAGCACGGCTGCCGCGACCTGCCTTTCCAGGTACCAGCCCACGAAGTCAACTTCGCGCACCGCCGCACCCAGGCCCCGAAGAAGCGCGGTCGCCGTGAAGTATGTAAGCTTCGCGCGGCGGCCAGGGTGCTGCCTGATGGAGACCAGAACAAGGTAGAGAAACCGCTGCGAACGTTCGGCGCGCGTGCGCTCGACAGCCAGGAAATGCCTGAATGCCGGCTTCGTTGTAGGCCAGACAGACCTGTCCGCTGCGAAACCTGACACGGAATGGGATCGAGTCGAGCGCCACACTCGTGTGATGGGTTGGGATCAGCGCCTGGAGCGCGGCGCGCCGTACTGACTGTAGTAGCCGGCATCCGCAATACGACGCTCTTCGACGCAGTTCAACACGGTTCCTGTAATCGCTTCCGGCCCGCCAAGCTCGGCGACTGCCCGCTCGATGGCGGCGGCCGGCGTCGAGCCGGCACAGATCACCAGGAGGACCTCGCCGACGAGCCGTGCGAGAACCTGGGCATCCGTCAGCACTCCGACGGGGGGCGTGTCGATGAGTACCCAGTCAAAGCGTGCGGCGCATTTTTCGAGCACTTCCCTCATACGCCGCGAGCTCAGGCCGACCAACGGCGTCGGGCCCGGCTTTCCGGCCGTCAAGGCGCTCAAGCGCTCCGACGCTTCGGTGAATGGCAGCTCATGATGACCGTCCAGAAGCGCTTCGCTCAGGCCGCGCTCGTTCGGAATATCCAGAATGGTGTGCAGCGATGGGCAGCGGAGGTCGGCGTCAATTACGAGCACCCGGCGCCCGTACGACTCGCTGAGGGTAAGAGCGAGGTTGACAACTGTGAGCGTTTTGCCTTCATGCGGCAACGCGCTGGTGATCATCACGGTTTTCGTGTGGTTCTGCGCCTGCGCCTCGTGCAGCATCGCCCCAAGCCTGCGGTACTGCTCGAGCGAAAGAGTACTCGATGCGCCCGTGACCAGGCGGGCCTGAAGATCCGCGTCTTGGTGCAGCTTCCGCCTCGGCATTTCTACCGTTTCTGCGGGGGAGTCCGGAACGTGTTGTTCTACGTCCTCGTGCCCATACTGACTCAGCGGCGCGAATTGACCCGGCTGGAACGGAATGACCTCGGCACTGGCGCCGTCCGCGCCTTCGGAAATTCTCAGCGCTTCGTCGATTCGGCTCATTTGGCGATGATCGCCCGCGGCGCCTCACGACGCTGCCTCACGACCGATGCTGCGGCTGAGGGGCGCTCTCCGCCGCCGGTCAGATGAAGATCGTGGCAAACCTCGACGACGATGGCCCGGTCGACGGGTTGGCGTCCGAGCGCCATACCGCTAATCAGGGCGTTGTCGCAGATCACGCTGACCATTCTCGGAATGCCACCCGAATATTGATGAATGAGCATGACGGCCTCCCGGCTGAAGATGCTCAAGGGCTCGCCGCCGGCCTTCCGAATCCGGCTCGCGATGTAGGCACCCGTCTCGACCAGGTCGAAGGGCTCGAGCTCGCATCGCAGCGCCACGCGCTGCTTCAGTTGCCGCAGGTTCGGCTCCTCGAGCCGGGCTCCCAACTCCGGTTGCCCCGCCAGGATCAACGGCAGCAGCTTGGTCGAGTGTGTTTCGATGTTCGCGAGTAGACGTACCTCCTCGAGCAGATCGACGCTGAGGCTCTGGGCTTCGTCGATCACGAGCGCCGTGATCTCCCCGCAGGCGTGACGTTCTCGAAGCAGCCGCTCGAGACGCTCGAGCAGGAGCGGCTTCGACTCACCGGATTCGGGACCCAGATCGAACTTGAGCGCGAGCAGCCGCATGAAGTCGTCCGTGCGACCGACAGGATTATTCAGGTAGACGCAACGGACCTGGCGGCACCTCTCGGACTCGAGCGCTGCCCGGAGGAGCGTCGTCTTGCCGGTTCCGGCCTCGCCAATCAACAGCGTGAGAGAACGTGCCGACAGGAGCCCGTACTGCAGATTGCTGAGCGCCTCGCGCTGTCTCTTCGTGAGGAACAGGTAATTCGGATCTGCGGTGAGCTCGAATGGCCGCTCGGACAGGCCATAGAAACGCTCGTACGTCGGACGAGCCGCAGCTACGACTGGAATCGCCATACCACCACCACCGCGGCCGCTGCCAGCAGAAGCGCCGTGCCGCCTGCGTCTATCGCCAATCTGCGACAGTTTCGCCTTCCGGCGTTCACGCCTGGAAACCATCACGGGAATCGATGCGAGCACGGGTAACGAGAGTGCCTCGAGTACCTCTTCCGCGCACCTGAAGCTCGAGTCCCGGCGCTCGAGCAGCCAGACACCAAGGAGGCCCAGCACGAGTCCGGCGGTGGCGCCCGACGAGAGGACCGCCAGGCGCTGGAGCTGGTTGTCGGGTCGCTCGGGTCGCGACGCGACGTCAACCAGGCGGAACTGCTCGCCGATCTGGCGCCGTTCGAGGTTCGCGGCGATGACGGAGTCTTCCCGTTTCATGAGAAGACTCATGTACGCGGTCTGCATGGTGCTGTAGTCACGAGTCAACTCGACAAGCTCGGATTCCCTCGTTGGAACAGCGTCTACCTTTGCCTGGTACTCCTCGATGGTCTGCTTCAGACGCGTCTCTTCGTTCCGGTTGGCCGCGAGTTGAAAATCAAGAACGGTCAGCTCAGCTTGGAAATCGCGAATCCTCTTCTGCTGCGCCGCCTCGGCTGATGTCACGGGCCTCTCACGCGTCGATTGGGTGCCGTCTGCCGCGACCTCGCTCTCCATTCGGGCGGTCAGTTCGGCAACCAGACGCTCGAGGCTGACGACTTCGGGATGGTCCGCTGTGTAGCGCTGCAGAACGCTCTCGAGACGCGCGCGCGCGAGCTCGAGTTGTTGTGCCGTGAGCTGAGCAGGCACATCATCTGGTCCCGGCGCCGGCGGAGTCGCGGGCACGGGGGACAATGCCAGCGTGTCGGCGAGTTGCCGCTCGATGAGCAACCGCCGTTCCTGGGCGCGATTGGTCGATTCGTTCAGGGATTGCAGCTGCAGGTTGGCGTTTTGAATCGCCTGCAGATTTCCCTGCAGTTGCGTAGGCATCTGTCCTGCGTGGCTCTTGCGATATTCCTCGAGCTTCTTTTCCTGTTCGATGAGACGCCGCTTCGCTTCTGCGAGCTGCGTGTCCAGAAACTCGCTGGTGCTGTCGGCCTGGGCCTCGCGATCTTTCGAGTTCTGATCGATGTAGAGCGAGGCCAATCGCTCGGTCACCTTCCGTGCTGTTTCGGGATTGTTGCTGACGTAGCTCACGCGAAAAGAGTCAATGTTCATCCCCGTCCCGCTGGTCCTGACGTCGCGCCGCATCATCTGGACGACATCCTCCATGACGCCGCGTGCCCGCTCAGTCTGGTAGAGATCCATTTCCTGGATGATGCGCTCGAGCCGGGAACGGCTGAGAATCTGGTCCGTGATGGCGGGAAGGCGCTCTTCGACGGACTCGCTCACGGTCGGCTTGACGTAGTTATCGGGGACCTGCTGCGGAATCACGACAATCAACGCCTCGGAGCGATACCGTTCGGGAGCATGGCGCGCGAGGAGCGGTGCGATCGCCACGCCGAGCGCGAACGGGACGAGAATGAGCCATCGACGTTGGGCGATCACGCTGGCGATCTCGCTGAGCGAATATTTTCTGACGGACATCCCGTCTGTCCCTGCTTTCTTATCGAAACGGTTGACCGAAGAACGTGAACCCTACCCGTACGCCGCGCTGCGCGGACATGCCAGGGAGGCCGGCCGCCAGGGGTGCGCGTTCGCTGAAATCGTAGGAGTACTGGAAGTATTCGGAATAGACCGCGAAGGTACGCGACAACGCCCACCTGATTCTGGCATCGCCGGCATAAGTGCCAAAGTGTTTGGTCCCGCGAACAAGTGCTGATTCGGCGCTTGCATACACGCCCGACGCCGATACATCGACGCGACGGCCAATCACGCCAACCAGCGTGAGCCGCGCGCCGTTTGTCAACATCGGACCGCTGAGCCCTGGCAGGTTATCCAGGCTGCGGCTGTAACTCGCCACTGCCCGCCACTTCAGCAGGAACGGGTAATTGACGCTTGCCTCCCCCTGCCATGCATACAGCGGTCGTGCCGTGGCGGTTGACCCAAGTAGGGTCAGGAACGACTCGGGGTATTCGAACCGGCTTGTCGAGACATTGATGCCAAGCGACACACGGCGCGTCACCGAGAGCGGCGGTGTGTACTCCACACCAATCGTTGCACGGTGCGATGTCGTCGTGCCCATGCCCATACCGATCTCGCCGCGGCTGTATCCGTAGCCGCCCGATACTGCTGATGTCCGTGACAGAGCCCGGGAGAGTGTCGCGCCGACCCCGGACGTCGCGAGGTTTGGAGGCGCCAGGAGCTGCGTCCTGAAGTCCGTGAGGCTGTATTCGGCCGTCGTCGTCAGACGGGTTTCCCGTGGGGAACCAAACCCGAGCGCCATTCTTGTCTGGTACGAGTACGACTTGTTCTGGCCGATTCGATATTCGGGGTTGGCCGAAACCGTTTCTCCGGGCTCGAGCGGCACCGTCGCTGAAAGCAGCTGGTAAAAGTAGGAGGGCGCGTACGCGGCCCCTTGAGAGATCTCGAGGTTCCCTCGCTTCGGCAGGCGGACGTTGGCTCCGGCGTACAGGTTCTGACTCCCCGCGGCCATGCGATCGAGCCGATGGACATACCGGAGGGAACCTGACGCGGTGCCGAACAACTGCACGCGCCCGCGATCCCATGCGTATTCGCCCGATCCGCCGAGCATCGTGGAGTGCCGGCCAGCCTGCAGGTCATTCACCGGCAATAGCGGTCGCAGCTCGCTCGGCACGTCGCTCTCGACGGTCTCGGCCATTGTCACCTGCACCTTCAGGTTGTCTCCAACGGTATCGAGACGAGTCGCTCCGAACAATCCGCCTGCGACGCCCTGCGCGAGAGCGGGAGTCGCGACTGTCAATGCCCAGAAGACGAGCGCGAATGAAAGACGGGAATCCATGGCCTAGCGAACGAGGATGGTATCGCCCGGGAGCAGCCGGATGTTCTGCTCGAGGTTCTTGCCTTCGACCACATCGTTGTAGTCGAACTTGTAACGTCGCTCTTTACCGTTTTCGTTGCGGACGATCACGACGTCGCCCTTCTTGGCGCCCTCGAGGAAACCGCCTGCCCCTCCGATTGCCTGCATCACGTTCAACTCGCTCCCGAGCGTGAACGACCCGGGCCTGGCAACTTCGCCGATGATGTACACCTTGCGGCTGTTTACGGCCTTCACGATGACGGTTGCCCCGGCGTCCCGTACGAACTTCGTGCCTATCTTCGCGATCGACTCGGCGAGCTGTTCCGGCGTCATTCCGGCGGCCGGTACGTCGTTCAGAATCGGCAGCGAGATCTTTCCATCCGGGCGCACCAGCACCTCGGCTGACAGTTCCTTGGCGTTCCAGAACACGATGTTCAGGACGTCTTCGGCGCCGATGACGTAGTCCTTGGGCAACGTCGGAGGCTCGAGCGGTTTTCCAGGGGTCGCTGTCGTGTTGACGCTCTGCGGTGCGGGCGTGGACTGCGCTGCGAGCGGCGCAGACGCCGAGGCGCATAGACACGCAAAGAGGAAGCGGTAATTCCGCACACTGTTCAGCTTCATTTGGCGCTCCGGCACAAAGCTTCGCCCCGTGACTCACATGCGGAGCCTGGCGACGGCCAGGCGACGGTCCGTTTGAGTCGTGTTCGGAAAGAGGCGCTTTCACGACTGTTTCCGTTAAAACTGTTTTGAAAGATGGACGATGAGCGGAGGTGTGTCCAGTGGGCACCAGACAAATAGGGGCATCGCACACGTGATTGAACTGTTTATCCCAAAGTCGTCCTGTGGCCGCATGCAGACACTAAAGACACGTAAGTCACGCAACGCCCGACTTCTTGAACACGCGCTTCAGGCCAATCGCCTTCGGCAACTTGCCGGTTCGCGATGCGATGGCTTCATCGGTGACGGGCGCGCCGGCGCCCACGCGTGCCTGCTGTTCGAACTCGAGCGCCGCGGCCGTGCGCACGCGAACCAGCCGCGAGCCGAGCTGGATGGCCTCGAGCGCGCCAGAATCGATGCGTTTGTAGATTTGCTGCCGGCTGACACCCCAGTACTCAGCGAGTTCGGCGATCGTGACGTAACGGGCCTGATGCGAAGTGAGGTCGCGAATGGGCATCGGCGCTCCACACGAAACGTACAATTTTGAAATCGACCGACAGATTTGAAATCGATCGGCCGAAAGGCGTATGTAACGTGCGGATGAATGGAGTGTCTAGAGAGTAGCGGCCTTCGTGCGCTCAAACGCCACTAACGACTCATCAGGCACGACGGCGATCTTTGAGGGCGATCCTTCTTGAACCCATCTGGCTTTCCTCCCGCGTGCCGCGCATGTTGGCGCTTCGCTCGAACGCGTGCGCATCGGAAGTACGGATCCGCAGGAGGCGTGGACCAAGCCGGATGGCGGGCAAAGTGCCTGCTTCGATCTGTTTGTAAATCTGTTTTCGGCCAACGAGCCAGTACTGCGCCAGTTCCGCTACGGTGACGTAAGGCTCGGAATGTGACTGAAGGTCCTTTAGCGGCATACGACCGACCCCTTGCAAATTGACCGCGACGTCTTCGTGCACACGAAATGGTCGGGCAATGTCTAGAATCCTACCGTACGAAGGGGCACAGAAGACGGAGAGAAGTGTGCAAAAATTTAGCAGCGCCGAAGCGTCGCTGAGTGTACGGTTTTAATGCTGTCCAATGCCCGCGTGATGCTGACAAAGTCAGCCAATCGGATGACTAATGCTCGACCGTGAGCGGGAGCTGGCAAACTGCGTCAGCACCGCTTGAACAGTTGGTCTGGCCGCCGCGAGCGGGACGAACGCGGCAACGACAACCTTGTGACCGGCCAATCGAAAACACACAACTGTGTCGGAACGTAGGGCGGGTCTTGAACTGCAAGACCCGGCCTACTATTCGATGGCAGAACGGCGCCGTTCTCCAGGTTTTTAGAAGGCTACATTTATGTCGTCTAATCCCATGTCATCCTACTGGATTGTTGGACCTTGCAGCGGCCGCAAACGTGCGGCAAGACGGTATATTTGGCGCGGTTTCTTAACAAAAACGTCGAAAGCGCCTGCACCGGCATCAGTTACCGGATTTGGCGCTGATCTTGATATCGCCAACGTTAGGCATCGTGTTTTCATCTGCTAGAATGCACGGCCACCCTCGCATTAATACATAACAACGTCGCGCGACTAAGGAGGACGGTACATGGGCTCAGCGGTACTGAATGAGGCGATCAGCGCGATTCGCGTCTGGTCTGAAGCGAAGCGGAAAGAGTCGCCCAACGGCAAGGGTTCGTTCGGCAGCCTCGTGTTCGACGACGCCGAGCAGCAGAAACGGCTGCCGAAGAATGTGTACGAGGCGTTGCGGCGCACGGTGACGCGCGGCGAGTCGCTCGATCCGTCCGGCGCCGACGCTGTCGCTTCGGCGCTGAAGGACTGGGCCATCGAGCACGGCGCCACCCATTACACGCACTGGTTCCAGCCGCTCACCGGCATCACCGCGGAGAAGCACGACTCGTTCCTCGCCCCTGTCACCGATGGCCGGGCTGTCTACGAGTTCTCCGGCAAGGAGCTCGTCAAGGGCGAGCCCGATGCGTCGAGCTTCCCGTCAGGCGGTATGCGCTCGACATTCGAAGCGCGCGGCTACACCGCATGGGACCCGACGAGCCCGCCATGGCTGCTGAAGAGCGGTTCGGCGGCGACGCTCGTCATTCCGACGGCGTTCGTCAGCTGGACCGGAGAGGCGCTGGACAAGAAAACGCCGCTGCTGCGCTCGATGGAAGCGCTCTCGAAGCAGGCTGTCCGGGTGCTGAAGCTCTTCGGGTCGAAGGCCGATCGCGTCATCACAACCTGCGGTCCCGAGCAGGAGTATTTCCTCATCGATCTCAACTTCTATCTCTCGCGCCCCGACCTGATCAACGCGGGCCGCACGCTGTTTGGCGCGAAACCGCCGAAGGGGCAGGAGCTTGAAGACCAGTACTTCGGCGCGATTGCCGAGCGTGCGATGGACTTCATGTCGGAAATCGAGACCGAGCTGTACAAGGTAGGCGTGCCCGTGAAGACGCGGCACAACGAAGTGGCGCCCAGCCAGTACGAGATTGCGCCTATCTTCGAGAACGCGAACCTGGCCACCGATCATCAGATGATGACGATGGAGACGATGCGCCGGACGGCCCCGAAGTTCGGCCTCGCGTGCCTGTTGCACGAGAAGCCGTTTGCCGGCGTCAACGGCTCGGGCAAACACCTTAACTGGTCGATGAGCGACAGCCTCGGCAACAACCTGCTGAGCCCGGGCAAGAATCCGCACGATAACGCCCAGTTCCTCGTGTTCTGCACTGCGGTGCTGCGCGCGGTGAACAAGTGGCAGGGGCTCCTGCGGGCGAGCATCGCCAGCGCCGGCAACGATCACCGGCTGGGCGCGAACGAAGCCCCCCCGGCGATCATTTCGGTGTTCCTGGGCGACATGCTCACGGACATCTTCGAGCAGATCGAAAAGGGCGGCGCGAAGAGCAGCAAGCACGGCGGCGAGCTCGATACCGGCGTCATGGTGCTGCCGAAGCTGCCGCGCGACGCGGGCGATCGCAACCGGACGAGCCCGTTTGCGTTCACCGGCAACAAGTTCGAGTTCCGAGCGGTCTCGTCGGGCCAGAGCATCGCCTATCCGAACATCGCCCTGAACGTGGCGGTGGCCGAGTCGCTCGATTTCATGGCGACCGAGCTCGAGAAGGCGACCAAGGGCGGAAAGTCGGTCGAGAAGGCCGTGGCCGAGCTGCTGCCCAAGGTGATCAAGGAGAACAAGCGGATCATCTTCAACGGGAACAACTACTCGAAAGAGTGGGAGAAGGAAGCGGGCAAACGCGGCCTGCTGAACCTGAAGAACACCGTGGATGCGCTTCCGGAGCTCACCACCAAGGAAGTCGTGGGCACGTTCGAGAAGTACAAGGTGCTCAACGAGCGCGAGCTGCACGCGCGCTACGAGATCATGGTCGAGACCTACAACAAGACCGTCAACGTCGAAGGGCAGTTGATGGTGTTGATGGCCAATCGCTACATCCTGCCGGCGGCGCTTGAATATCAGAAGCAGGTCGCGCAGAGTGTGGCCGCGGTGAAGCAGGCCGGCGGCAAGTCGGTCGAGGGAAGGAAACTCCTCGACAAGGTGACCAAGCTCACCGACAAGCTGAAGGCTACGACCGACAAGCTCGAGAAGACCCTCGCACACGAGAGCAACGGGTCGGCCGAAAAGCACGCGAAGCACTATCGCGACGGCGTGATTCCGGTCATGGCCTCGTTGCGCGAGACGGGCGACGAGCTCGAGTGCCTCGTGCCGCACGAACTGTGGCCGTTTTCGACGTACCGCGAGATGTTGTTTATCAAGTAAAACGAAACAGGAGATTAGGAGATCAGGAGGGCCAGGAGAATTCTTTCAAAAAGAGTTCTCCTACTCTCCTCATCTCCTGCTGAGCGTTTTTCGTTGGCTTTTACGTCGGATCGAGATCGACCGTGTAGATAACGTCCCCCGCCAGGTTCCTCAACTCGACCGTCATCACCCTCGTTCTTCCTGAGATCCGCACAAGACCGAAGAATTGAAGACCGTCGCTCGGCGGCCTGTTCGGCGGCATTCCGGCCGGCACGCTCGAAAAGCGCAGCTCGGGCCCGAATGTGCCGTCGAGCTCAGCAGGCCCGAACGTGCCGGCGTTCATCGGCCCGGCGACGAATTCCCAGAACGGATTGAAGTCCTTGAATCGTGCCCGCTGAGGATCGTAATGATGCGCCGCCGCGTAATGCACATCGCCGGTGACCCAGACGACGTTGCGGATGTTCTGCCGGCGCAGGAATCGGAGCAGGTCGGCAATCTCGAACTCGCGCCCGAGCGGCGAGCCTCCTTCGCCGTTGGCGATGGCTTCGAACGCGGTTTCGCCGTCGCGAACGACGAGCCCGATCGGGAGATCGCTCGCAATGACTTTCCACACCGCCGGGGAGGACTGCAGCGCGCGCTTCAGCCACACCATCTGCTGCGCACCCGCGTGAATCGTGTCGCTACCAGGCGCCGGCTGCCGGTTGGGAGAATTCGGCGACCGGTAAGTGCGCAGATCGAGCGCGAACAGGTCGACGAGCGGTCCGTACGAACACGCTCGATAGATGGGTGCCGGCTGTCCGGGCGAGCGTCGAATCGGTGAGTATTCGAGAAACGCGCGGCGCGCGTGCGCGGCCAGCACACGCGAGTCCTTCTCCTTGTAGCGATCGTCGGCCTCGAGGCTCATGCCGGGAAACCAGTTGTTCTTCACCTCGTGATCGTCCCAGAGGACGAGCTGCGGAATCTCGGCGTTGAAGCGGCGGACGTTGTCGTCGAGCAGGTTGTACACGTAGTTTCCGCGGAACTCGTCCAGCGTCTCCGCCACCTTGGACTTCTCCCTTGTGGTGACGTTCCTCCACACGCGGCCTTCAGCAAGGGGGATCTCCGGAGGCACGGGCGAGTCGGCGTAGATCGTGTCGCCGCAATGGATGAACAGGTCGGGGCGCGCGCGGCGAATCGTTTCGTACATCCGCATGCCGCCGAATTCCTTGTTGATGCCCCATCCCTGGCCGACCGTATCGGCCGACCAGGCAAGCGTGACGTCGCGCGGCGCTGCCGGCGCGGAGAGGAAGCTTCCGGCTGCCGGTGCGCTGAGGTTGCGCGGGTTACTGAGATCTTCGAAGAGCACACGATAGAAAATTCGCTGCCCCCGCGGCAGGCCCGACACGTCGACGCGCGCCGTAAAGCCCGCTGACCCGTCCGTCGCCGGGCCTCGCGCGCGCTGCGCGTTCTGAAAGGATTCGGTCGTCGACCATTCGACGAGCATCCGTGCGGGACGGTCGGTCCGGCCCCAGATGATCGCGCGATCTCGCGTGACATCGCCACTGGCCACGCCATACGGAATGCCGGGCCGGCCCCCGTCCTGCCGCACGAAGGCAAAGGCGCCGGCCGCCATCAACGTGGTCGACAGAAACGTCCGACGATCTCGATAGCGGGGATTCATGCTCGCACTTTAAGGTATAGTCCTCTGCCATCCAAGCCGTTGAGGGGTTGGAGCCAATCTGGGAGGACCCGATGGACACCCATGTGAAGGTTCTCGCTGTCCTTTACATTGTTTTCGGCGCGCTCGGAACTCTGCTGGGGCTCGGCCTGATGGCGCTGCTCAGCTTCATCGGCGTGGCCGGCGCGGCCTCCGATCCCGACGCGTGGATGGC
This sequence comes from Vicinamibacterales bacterium, assembly GCA_963782595.1. Taxonomy (GTDB): domain Bacteria; phylum Acidobacteriota; class Vicinamibacteria; order Vicinamibacterales; family JAMQPK01; genus JAMQPK01. The sequence goes on from CAWAKJ010000003.1 coordinate 167,824, forward strand.
GTTGCCCATTCTGGGCATTACCGGGGCCGCCCTCGGTGTGTTCCTGCTCATCCTGTCGTTGCCAGGCGTGATTGCCGGATTCGGCCTGCTGAAATACCGGCCGTGGGCGCGGATTCTCACCATCGTGCTCTCCGCGCTCAATCTGATGAACATCCCGTTGGGGACGATTATCGGCGTCTACGGCTTGTGGGTGATGCTATCGGACGAAGGCTCGCGATTGTTCGCGCGGCCGCCGGTGAGTACCTAGAAAAACCAACAGGAGATCAGGAGATCAGGAGAAAATTTCCTCTGATCCTCCCCCGGGTTCGACGCGGAGGCGCAGAGGCGCAGAGGAACACAATGGCGTGCGATGCAGCGTGACGGCCCTTTGTGTTGTGCGTCAGTGTGCCTTGTCCGAGGCATCGACGTCGTGGGCCGCGGACGCGGCCCACGCGTAGAGAAGAAGATCGCCGAGTACAAGAGCCAGGGTCGAGTTGCTCTTGTACTCGGCGATCTTCTTCTCTACGCGCGCCCACGGCGCGACGTCGATGCAGAGACTCTGTGGTAATGACCAGCGATGTGGGACTCGGATACAGGAAGCAATTCTCCTAACCTCCTAGTCTCCTGTTTATTGTCAAAGGAGATCACATGACAGTCCTCAATCGACGCGACCTGCTGCGTGGAGGACGCGACCTCGCCGCTCTGCTGAGCCTGTCGACGCTCGCCGGAACGGAGTCGCCACTGGTGGTGACGCCTGCTGAAGCCGCGCAGAACACAGGCCGCCCGGCTGGTGACGTCTATCGGTCGATCGGCGTCAAACCGGTCATCAATGGACGCGGCACCTTCACCATCATCAGCGGTTCGTTGATGCTTCCGGAGGTACGCGCGGCGATGGACGCGGCTGCGCGCCAGTATGTCCATCTCGACGAGCTCGCCGAATCCATCGGCGCACGATTGGCGACGCTGACGGGCGCCGAGTGGGGCCTGGTCACGGCCGGGTGTTCTGCCGCGCTGACGCATGCGACCGCGGCCTGCGTCGCGGGCGGCAACCCCGACCTGCACGTCCGCATTCCGCAGTTGAGCGGTTTCGCCAAGGACGAAGTCATCATCCCGAAGCACTCGCGCAACGTCTACGATTCGGCCGTGCGAGTGGTGGGCACGCGTGTCATCGAGGTGAACACGCTCGACGAGCTCGAAGGCGCGCTCGGGCCGCGCACCGCGATGATCTACGTGCTGGCGGGGCAGGGCGCCGACCAGAGTGCGCTCAACTTGAAAGTGCTCGCGCAGGTGGCGACGCCCAAGGGTGTGCCGATTCTTGTGGATGCTGCGGCGGAGATTCTGACGATTCCGAACGTGCACCTGCAAAATGGCGCCGCGCTTGTCGCCTACAGCGGCGGCAAATGCCTGAGGGGCCCGCAGACGGCCGGCCTGCTGCTCGGCCGGAAGGACCTTGTCCAGGCGGCGTGGGTGCACAGCGCGCCGCATCACGGGCCCGGGCGTGCGATGAAGGTCGGAAAAGAAGAGGCGATCGGCATGCTGACCGCTGTCGAGATGTGGGTGAAGCGCGACCACGACGCCGAGTGGAAGCAATGGACGGGGTGGATCGACCACATCGCGCGGCGGCTCGCGAAGATCGATGGTATTAGCACGAACGTCACGCAGCCGGGCGGCCTGTCGAATCGGACGCCGTCCTTGCGTGTCTGGTGGAATCCCGAGAAGCTCGGGTTCTCGGGCGAGACCGTCGCGCGCACGTTGCTCGAGACCGAGCCGAGAATTGTCCTCTCCCCCGGGCGAAGGCCAGGACCGCCGGTCGAATCCGGCGTCAGCGTCACGCCTTACATGATGGCGCCGGGCGACGAGGTGACGATTGCCGATCGGCTGCACGCGCTGCTGACGTCGCGCACGCTGCGCGAACCCGTCGTCGAGACCGTTGCGCCTGTTGCCGATCTGAGTGGCCGCTGGAACGTGCGCATCCAGTACGCAGCCGGCGTCTCGACGCACGTGCTGCACCTCAGGCAGGCGGGCAACGGGATCGACGGCACCCATCAAGGCGACTTCGTCTCGCGCGATCTCACGGGAACGATCAGCGGAAGCGACGTACGCCTCCGCAGCAACCTCGGCGGACAGAACGGCGACGCGCTGTCCTTCGCCTTCACCGGGAAGATTTCGGGAAACGAAATGGCCGGTGAGCTCGATATGGGTGAGTACCTGGCGGCACGGTGGAAGGCGACCCGGACGTGAGTCGCGAGTCGCAAGTCGTAAGCCGCAAGGCACATGCGTAGTGTCCGGCTTTAGCCGGACCTCAGGAGGCATCAATGAAATCGAACCGCCGCAAATTTCTCACGAAGTCGACTGCCGTCGCTGCCGCCGTCGCACTGCCGGCGGCCGCGCACGCGCAGACCACAGCCGGCGCGACGCCGGTGAAGAAAGTGCACTGGGCCAGCGGCAAACCGCCAGAGAAGCCACCGCTCTTCAGCGGCATCGTGACGTTCGGGAACATGGTGTTCATCGCCGGCATCGGCGCGCACTTCAAGGGCGATATCGGCGCGCACACCAAACATGTGCTCGACGAAATCGAGAAGCGGCTGCTTTCCGTGGGTTCGTCGATGGATAAAGTGCTGAAGGTGAACGTCTACCTGAACGACTTGAAGGATTATGCGGGCATGAATGCTGCGTTTCTCGGCCGCTTCGGCGCCGAGCCGCCCGTCCGGACCACGATCGCCGCGGCCGGAGGAATCCCCGGAGACTCGCTCGTCGAGATCGATTGTATTGCGGCCATCTAGTTGGTGGTTGGTGGTGAGTAGTCGGGGGGTTGCCGGTTTCGACGCAGAGTCGCAGAGCCGCAGAGAAAACCCTGGCGTGCGATGCAGCGTGACAGCCTCTGTGGGCTGCATCAGATTGCTCCATCGGAGGCATCGACGTCGTGGGCCGCGGACGCGGCGCGACGCCGATGCTCAGCTCCGCGCGCTCCGTGTTAAAGGACCAGCGAAGTGGCGCGTTTTCTCAGCGGCTCTGCGCCTCTGCGTCGAAATCAGGCAGACGCAAGCATTCCGTGGCAACCCGTTGGTCGACATCGATTGCATCGCATCGATCTATGAGTAGTTTTTTCTATGAGTAGTTTTTTCCGGTTGCGTAGATTTTTCCAGTTGCAAACGCCGTAAACGCCGTTCAATCTGGCGTGCATGGTGCGCTTCGCGTCCACGGCGTCCCCTCGTGTCGTCGCCAGCGTGAACACCTGTCCGTTCGATCTGCATCGATTCCGATCATCTCGTCTGCGCCTCCCAGCACTGCTCTTGATGTAACAGTCTTGTAACTGTGGCGAATCCGCTTCATGTGGTTGCCTGAGATATCGGTACGCGATCTGCATTGGAGCCGTAATGCATCCCCCCTGCGACCTCCCAATTGAATTCCATTCGTAAACGATGCGGACATTGTCTCTGTACGAAATCGCGCGAATGGACCTGCTTGACGACTTGAACGCTACCGATGACCACAACACGCCACTTGCCATCCAGATCGCCCGCGACTCCGCAGGCGCGGATTGCACTGTATTCACACGACACAATGGGGCTCGGACACATGCGGCGAAATCTGCTTCTCGCCCAGTGTCTGTGCGCATCCACACTGAACGTTGCGATTTTGATGATCGCGGGTGCGCGAGAAGCCGCAGCGTTTGCCATGCCGTCGAGTGTGGATTGTCTGACGCTGCCGGCTCTCTCAAAGCACGGCAACGGGCAGTACAGCTGCCGCCACATGCCCATCTCCCTGCAGGAAATTGTCACGGTACGCTCCAGCGCCATACGAGCGGCGCTCGAGGCCTTCGACCCCGACGTGCTCATTGTCGATAACGTGCCGCGTGGCGCCGTCCACGAGCTCGACGCCACCCTGAAGTCCATCAGCGCCAGCGGCCGTACGCGTGTGGTCCTCGGGCTGCGCGATGTGCTCGACGACCCGGCCGTCGTGCGCGCGGAGTGGCGTGTCTCGGCAAACGAACGAGCCATCCTCGACTACTACGACGCCATCTGGGTGTACGGCGACGCACGCGTGTGTGATCCCGCCGTCGAGTACGGCTTCAGTCCTGAGGTCAGCGAGCGAGTGCGGTTCGCTCGGGTATCTGGACCAGCGTCAGCGTCTGGCGTTCGCGACCGATGCCGACAAAGCGGTGCTGCGAGAGCTGGGCTTTTCGCCGGGTCGACTGGTGATTGGTGCGGTCGGCGGCGGACAGGACGGCGTGCGGCTGGCGGACGCGTTCACGCAGGCGGTATTGCCACCAGGGACGAATGCGCTGCTGCTGACGGGGCCGTTCATGCCTTCGCGCATCCGCCAGCGAATCCTGCGCCGGGCCGAGCGTAATCCGCGCCTTCGCGTTCTCGAGTTCGTCCGCGAACCCGCGGTGCTGTTGGAGCACGCCGATCGTGTGGTGACGATGGGCGGATACAGCACGACGTGCGAGATCCTGTCCTTTGGGAAACATGCGCTCATCGTGCCGCGCGTTCGTCCCCGGCGCGAGCAGTTCATCCGCGCCGAGCGGCTGACCAACCTGGGTCTCGTCCAGTCCATCCACCCCGACAACGTGACGCCCGAACGAATTTCCGCGTGGCTGGCGCGCGATCTGGGTGCGCCCCCGGTGGCCACCACCCACCTCGATTTCGGCGGACTCCGCCGGGTGCCCGAACTGTTGCAAGAGTTGCTCACCGATTCGAGCGAGCCGTCTGAGGCGCGCAGCGTCGCCCGGAGGATTTCACATGCCTCAGTGTGACGGTCCGTCCGTCGCGTACATCGTCAAACGCTATCCCCGGTACTCCGAGACGTTCATCGTGACGGAGATTCTGGCGCACGAAGCCGCTGGCTGCGACTATCGAGATTTTCGCGCTGCGGCCTCCATCGGATACCCATTTCCAGGATGCGATCGGGCGTGTCCGAGCGCCCGTCACCTACATTCCCTTCGAGCGCGTGCGGACCGACGACTTCTGGGCGGCCCTTCGGCAGGCGCCTGCGTCGTTGCCGCGCATGTGGCAGGTGTTGGGTGATGCTGGAGCGGAAGACGCGCGAACCGTGTACCAGGCCATCATCGTCGGCCAGCTCGCGGTCGAGCGGGGCATCTCGCACCTGCACGCCCACTTCGCCACTTCGGCGACGTCCGTTGCCCGTCTGGCCGCGCGTCTGGCCGGCGTGACGTACAGCTTCACGGCTCATGCAAAGGATATTTACGGTCCGGAGGTCAGACACGAAGACCTGAGAAGCAAACTCGCAGATGCATCTGCCGGCGTGACGGTGAGCGATTACAACCTCGCGCATCTGCGCCGGACCTATGGTCCTGCGGCCGACCGGGTCACTCGCGTCTACAACGGGCTGCCTCTCGACGAATTTCCCTATTCGAGCCCGGACACACGGTCGCCGCTGATTCTTTTCGTGGGACGGCTGGTCGAGAAGAAAGGGCTCACCGATCTCATCGATGCGTGCGCCATTCTCACGGAGGCACGCCGGCCGTTCCTGTGTCGCATCGTCGGTGAAGGACCGCTCGAAGGACAGCTGCACGCGCAGATCGATCGCCTGGGACTCTCCTCGAATGTGATCCTGCTCGGACCACGGCCGCGACGCGAAGTCGTGCGGCACCTCCAGCAGGCTGCCGTGCTGGCAGCGCCATGTGTCGTCTCGCCTGACGGCGACCGGGACGGCTTGCCGACGGTACTCATCGAAGCGATGGCCGCGGGCACGCCCTGCGTCGCCACGCGTGTGACGGGCATTCCCGAGATCGTCCGTGATGAATCGACGGGCCTTCTCGTCGACGAGCACAATCCGCGCGCACTCGCGGTAGCGCTCGAGCGCCTGCTGTCCGACGCCCAACTGCGGGTCCGGCTCGCAACCGCCGGGCGCGCTCTCATCGAGTGCTCTTTTGATACTCGCCGGAACGCGGCGCAGATTCGGCGTCTCTTCGCGTCAAGCGCGACGTCTGCCGTGGTTCCCGAGGAGGTTGCCTAGTGCGAGTGGCATACGTGTCCGCAGATCCGGGCGTACCGATCTACGGCAACAAGGGCTGTTCTATTCACGTGCAGGAAGTCGTCAGGGCGCTGAAGACATATGGCGCCGAGGTCGACATATTCGCGGCTCGCGTCGGTGGCGATCCTCCGCCCGGGCTCGAGGACGTGGCCGTTTATCCGCTCGTAGAACAAGCAGTAGGGCGGGTCTTGAAGTACAAGACCCGCCCTACTACTGGCGATGCAGCAGCCCGCGAACGTGCAGCGATGCGGATGAACCGCGGGTTGATGCACGCACTCAGGCGTCACGGCCCGTTCGACGTCGTCTACGAAAGGTACTCGTTGTGGGGTTTTGCGGGCATGCGGTTCGCGCGCCAGCAAGGCATTCCTGGTGTACTGGAAGTCAATGCGCCTTTGATTCAGGAGCAGGCCGAGCATCGCACGCTCTGCGACAAAGCCGCCGCCACTCGCATCGCCGAGCGCAGTTTTTCCGCTGCCCACACGATTGTGGCGGTATCGGCAGCCGTTGCCGAGTACGTCAGAGAGATTACAGGGACTGTGGCTCGCCTTACGGTCATCCCGAACGGCGTCGATCCATCACGGTTTCCGTTGCCAGATATTCAAAAGCCCAGAGCTCGCGGCGCCGGCTTTACAGTCGGTTTCGTCGGCACGCTGAAACCGTGGCATGGCGTGTCGACGCTCGTCGACGCTTTCGCGGAACTGCATCGAGAAGATCCCACCTCGCGGCTCGTCGTCGTGGGTGATGGGCCCATGCGTGTCGAGGTGACGCAACGCCTGGATGCGCTCGGCCTCAGTGCGGTCTCGCGACTTACCGGAGCAGTAGCTCCGCAATCGATTCCGGCTTTGCTTTCAACCATGGACGCGGCCGTTGCGCCGTACGCTGCACGGTCCGGCTTCTATTTCTCGCCACTGAAGATTCTCGAATACATGGCGGCCGGGCTCCCGATCGTCGCGAGCCGAATGGGGCAGATCGAGGATCTCATCTCGGATGGCGAAACCGGCCTGCTGTGCGAGCCCAGCTGCGTTCGGTCACTGGCGGAGCGATTGCTCTGGTTGCGTGACGCCCCCGCGCTGCGGCAGGAGCTCGGATCCGCCGCCCGCGCGGCCGTCCTGAAAGACCATACCTGGCTCGATGTCACTCAGCGCATCTTTGCGCGCGCAGGCTTCAACCTCCGGGAAGTGCGATGCTGAAGCCTCCAGGCATGGTCGCGCTGGTGCGGCGTTTCTGGCCGCTCGTGTGGAAAGAGCGGCTCATCGTCGGCATGTCGTTCGTCGCGCTGCTGGCCGAAATCGGTCTGCGGTTGCTGGAGCCCTGGCCTCTCAAGATCGTCTTCGACCGTCTCATCCCGATCGGCGCGCCAGACGTCTCGAGCGTGCCGATCGCCGGCACGCTCAGTGCGTCAGCACTTCTGGCGCTCGCTGCGTTGTCGCTGGTCGATGCTCATCGGGCTGCGGGCGTTTGCTGCTTATGTGTCCGACGGTGGGATTCTCGCTCGCCGGCAACCGGGTGTTGACCGACGTGCGTGGCGACCTCTATCGCCATCTGCAGTCGCTGCCCCTTTCCTTCCATCATCGTGCGCGGCAGGGCGATCTCACGCTTCGCGTGATTAGCGACGTCGGGATGCTCAAAGACGTTGTCGTCACCGCGTTTCTGCCGCTCGTCGCCAACGTCCTGATTCTGGTGGGCATGCTGGCAATGATGTTCGTCATGGAGTGGCGGCTCGCGCTGGTGGCCACCAGCGTCCTGCCGTGCTTCTGGCTGTTTACCGGGCGCCTCGGACGCCGTATCCAGCATGCTTCCCGGGTTCAGCGCCAACGGGAGAGCGCACTCGCGGCGACGGCCGCCGAGTCTGTTTCGGCGATCAAGGTCGTGAAGGCTCTCTCCCTGGAGTCGGCCTTCGCGCGCAGCTTCACGGAGGTTAACCGGCGCAGCCTGACCGACGGCGCGCAATTGAAGCGTTTGTCCGCAGGCCTCGAGCGCACTGTCGACCTGCTCATCGCCGCGGCCACTGCGCTCGTGCTGTGGTTCGGAGCCCGCCTCGTCATGGATCGCGCCTTGTCCCCGGGCGACTTGCTCGTGTTCCTGAGCTATCTGAAGAACGCCTTCAAGCCGATTCAGGACCTGGCGAAGTATTCGGGACGTCTCGCGAAAGGTTCAGCAGCGGCTGAACGGGTAATCGACATCCTCGATCGCACGCCGGACGTCGGCGACCTCCCCGGCGCAACGGCGGCGCCGGCCTTCGTGGGCGCCGTGCGATTCAATGATGTGAGCTTTGCCTACGAAGCTGATGGTGGGGCGCTGCACGACGTCGAGTTGTCGTTCCAGCCAGGACAGCGGGTTGTGCTGACGGGACCCTCCGGCGGCGGGAAGTCGACGCTCCTGAGCCTGTTGCTCCGGCTGTACGAGCCGTCGAAAGGATGCGTCCTTATCGACGGTCGCGACATCCGCACATTCACACTCGAATCGCTGCGAAATCAGATAGCCGTCGTCCTGCAGGACACGGTCCTGTTTGCCGCGACTGTGCGCGAGAACATTGCGTTCGGAGCGCCACATGCCTTGCGGGTCGACATCGAGGCGGCGGCACGGCTCGCGAATGCAGACGGCTTCATCCGCGAGTTGCCCGGCGGGTACGACGCGATGGTCGGCGAGCGGGGCGTCACTCTCTCGAGCGGCCAGCGCCAACGCATCGCGATTGCACGTGCGGCCGTCCGGCGCGCACCGATTCTGATTCTCGATGAGCCGACAACCGGTCTGGACGAGGCAAACGCTCGAGCTGTGACTGAAGCGTTCGAGCGGGTCGCCACGGGTCCGACGACCTTCATCGTGACGCACGATCCACGAGTTGCCGCAACCGCCGATCGCATCGTCTACATCGAACGAGGGCGGGTTGTCGAACACGGCTCACCGGCAGAACTGCTGCGCGCACAGGGGCCGTTTGCCCGCCTGCAGGAGCTGTACAGCACCGGCTCTCACACCACGGAGGACACTGTTGCCGCGACCGGCCGATGACGCTGTCGTGCGGCGAGATCTTCACCTTCCCGATCTCGCGCTGCTGCTGGATGCCGATCGCCTTTCCGCACGATTGCAAAGCACGCTCGGCCGTCCCGACATCACGCGCGTCGAGGTGGCGTATTTGCGCTACAAGCCGGCGCAGAGCTGCCTGGCGGCATGCCGCGCCGAGGTAGACGGCCGCTGGGTTGAATTCGTTGCGAAGGCGCACCGCCCGAGCGCGGTCGGCAAGCTTCGCAAAGCGACAACGGCGGGTGCCATCCCTGGCCCTTTGGGTCCGGGCCGATTTGTGCTCGACCAAAGCTCGATCGTCGTGTCTGTTTTTCCAAACGACCAGCGGTTACCACGTCTTGCTCGACTGGCTACGCCCGACTCTGTCGCGCGCCTCTTCGCCAGGATCCCCAACCATGCCGGTGTCGGTGCCCGTCTGGAAACGCTTCGTCACAACCCCGAGCGGCGGTTCGTCGGCAAGCTCGTTCTGGAACGTAGGGCGGGTCCTATGGACCCGCCATCAGGAGACGACATTGCCACGGTGCGCTGTTACACGCGCAGCGACTTCGAGGCGATGGTGGCGAAGGCTGGCGCGGTGAAGACTCGAGGACCGCTCCGTGTGGCACGTCTGCTGACGCGGTGGAAACGATGGCACATGTTGGTGTTCGAATGGCTCGACGGAGAGTTGCTGGAAGACGCCATCCGGCAGCGATCAGTGCAACCGTCAGACATGGCGCTCGTCGGCTCGGCCCTGGCCCATCTTCACGACCAGGAAGGACGCAAATTACCACGGCGGACCGGAGCCATCGACGCCGCGGCTGTGTCTGCGCTCTCACACCACCTCGCATTCCTGCATCCACCGATTGCCAGGTTGGTCCGCCACCTTACCAGACGAGTGACTGCCGGTCTCTTGAGCCAGGTCGATGGGGCGTCTCCGCTGCACGGCGACTTCTACGCGAAGCAAGTGCTTCTGAACGGCTCGACGGCGGCATTTGTCGATCTCGACGAGTCATCGCTCGGCAATCCGGCGATCGACCTTGCGCGATTTCGAGCCGATCTCGAAGCCTCTTCGCTGGCGGGACATCTCGACGGATGCGACGTTGAACCGCTGTTCGACCACCTGCTGGAAGGGTATCGCGTCATCCGCCGGACGCTGCCGGCTGACCTCAACCTCCACATCGCGGCTCATTTGCTCCGCGTCGCGGCGCACCCGTTCCGCGTCCGCGATCCTCGATGGCCGCAGACCCTCGAGGCGATCCTGGATCGCGCCGCCACGTTTCTCGAGAGGGATGCGAGCGCACGTTCCTCCTGCAACGTGTCGAGCAATGGGGGTCTGACCCCCGTGATATCGCGGGGGTCAGACCCCAAACTCACCAGCGACCCGTTGATGCCGTTCCTGCACACGGCGCTGAATCCGTCAGAGGTCGCTCCCAGATTCGCCCGCAGTCTGGATTGCCTGACCATGGCAAAGCTCACGCAGGTCGCCCACATTTCTGTGTTGCGGCACAAGCCTGGCCGACGCTGCCTCGCCCTGTATGAACTGACGGTGCACGATGCGGGGGACTCGGTTCGGCACCTGCGTGTCGTCGGCAAGATGCGCGCGCGTGGTGCTGACACCACCACACACGACCTGCAGAAGAGGTTGTGGACCGGAAGCTTCGGTGCGTTCGCGACCGACGGCATTCTTGTCCCCGAGCCGCTTGGTGTGCTGAGAGACCTTCAGATGACGGTGCAACGCGGCGTCTCAGGAGTACCGCTGACCGGTCTTCTGGAAGGTCCTGGCGGTGTCATGCTTGCCGGCCGCGCAGCGGAAGCGATTCACAAGCTGCACTCGGCAGGGGCACCGTCTTCCCGCAGTCACACTGTGGAAGACGAACTGCGAATTCTCCGCGAACGGCTCGGGCGCGTCGCAGAGGCGCGGCCACAGTGGCACGAGCGAATTGAGCGGGTGCTCGACGCGTGCGTGCGGCTCGCGGAGCGCGTGCAAGAGGATTCGTGCTGCGGTATTCACCGCGATTTCTATCCAGACCAGGTGCTGGTCGATGAAGAGCGGCTGCACCTGACGGATCTGGATCTGTACGCGCACGGCCCCGCCGCGCTGGACATCGGCAATTTCGTCGCACATGTCTACGAGAACAGCCTGCGCCGCTTCGGCAATCCGAACCACCTCTGCGATCGCACAGAGAGTCTGATCGAGCGGTACCTGCAATTGTCCCCGGCGACCACGCGGGAATCGATTCGCGCATGGACGACGCTGTCGCTCGTTCGCCACATCGCGATCAGCACGCAATTCGCGGAACGGCGGCCGTTCACTCCGGCGCTGCTCGACTTGTGCGAGTGCCGGTTGTTTGGCGGCCGGCCGGCCAACATACGACCCCGCAAGGATCTCCGGTCAGTAGAGAGGAGCACACAATGACACGAATTTGGGCATCGCTGTCTGCCATCATCTTGTTGTGTACTACGACTGCAGCGTTCGCGCAGAACGGCGCTTCGACTTCAACCGCAGCGGAGAGCCAGGAGACTCCGCAGGGCGTTCCGGCACCCGAACGGCGCGTCACGGCGCCGGACACTGGTCCGTGGACGTTCTTCGGAACACTGTCGAATGGTCTGGCCTCGAACGTCAACTTCGACCAGGAGGACCTCGGCTCCTATGGTGTGGTGCTGGCTGGCGGCTTCAACTTTGTCTCAGACGACTTCGCGCTCACGTACGAAGTCGCCGGCCATCAGTATTCGCATACTGAGCGGTGGAATCGCATCAGCCAGCGTATCGAAGCGGCGTTCGAGCGGAGTCTGCCGGGAAACTGGGAGTTCGAGGCCGTCGGTCAAGTCGGCTTCAAGGGATCGTCAGAGGATCGAGATATCGTCGATCAGGATCTCGAAATCATGCCGCGTCTCCAGTACCGCTTCAGCCCCGAACGCCGGTTCCGCATGTTTACCGCGCATCGGCTGAAGCGATACAACAACGCACCGGACGAGAACGCACGCAAGCACTACGTCGGAGTGGAGTTTCGCGAGCAATTGGGCGAAGGGCGCCACTGGGAGGCCGGTGGCCGCTTCGAGACCAACGACGAGAACCTCGTGAGAGGCGATTACCGCCGCTGGACGTACTGGCTGGAGCACGGGATGCAGTTGACCGCTCGAGACACGTTCTTGATGCAGCTCCGCTACCGGCTCAAGCATTACACGAGTCGATTTGTCGAGATTGAGGACGTCGACAGACTTCGGAGTGATCACCGCTTCGTGCCGGCCTTTGCCTTGATACACGCCGTCAATCAGAGGTTCCAGGTTCGCTTCGATTACACGCACGAGTCGAACTACTCGAACGATCCCGACCGCGAGTACGGCGCGCATCTGGCGTGGACCAGTTTGGGGATGAGGTGGTGATACCGCTACTCAGTCAGGGCAGATGGCAGATGGATGATGGCCGAAGACGTCATCTGCCATCTGCCATCTGCGCGATCTGCCATGACTCTTGTAAAGGATCAGTTCCACTTGACGTCGCGCGTCATCACGCCGAGGCGCCGGCCGTCGCCTCGCGGGCGCCAGACGGGATCGACTCTCAGGACGATCCACTCGGCGTCGGGTTGGGCGTCTTTGGGCTTCGCGCCGAACTCATAGCGGATGGTGTGCCATTCGTTATCGGTCAGCTTGCGCGTGTCGATCACCCTTCCACGAATTTCGACGGCGAGCGTTTGCGGCGTTGTCGAGGCCGATCGCACGGCCAGCTCGACGCCTTTGGCGTCCGGAGGAGCGTGCAAGTACGAAACCGGGCCGCTCCATCGGAACGTGACGCCTGGACCGCCTCGCTCGGGCGGGTAGAATCCGCGCGAGCGCCCGCCGACGTCGATGTCCTTTGCATAGATAGGGTCCTCGGCCTTCCAGGCCTGCCCATCGATGACCGGTCCATTAATCGTGAACACGTCCATGTATGGAAAATGATCGGCCTTCCAATCCGCGCTGCTCCATGGATAGACCGCGAACGAGCGCAGCCGTGCAGCGTGCTCGTCGACCTTCATCGCGGAGACACCGGGAAACGGATTGTTCAGCCCGAGCGTGTCCACGATCGTCGCTGGAATATCGCCAATCGTGGTCGGCGCCTGTGAGATGACAAGCGGACCGCTGCCGTTTGGCGGTTTCACCACGAGGAGTGCGAGCGCGCTGCCGGACATGTTCGACAACGGGCCTCCCACCGTCTCACGATCGCCGGAAAATCCATCCGGGGGTATCGCAATGCCGTGATCCGAGGAGATGAGCACCAGGCTCGTGTCGTAGAGTCCCAGCTGGCGGAGCTTGTCGAGAAATTCAGCGACGCGCCGGACGGCACATCTGGCCTGGCCCGTGTAAAGCTCGCGTGAGGCGCGATTGATGCCGATGTAGTTGCAGTCGGCGTCGAGCGTCATCGGCCAATGCGGAATGCCGACGTGCACGTACTTGTACAGCGGCCGATCATGTCCGACGTGCAATCGCGGCGTGAAGTCTCTGAGGAACGCCTCGCCGTTCACGGGCAGATGGCGCCTGCCCGCCGTGTCGGCGTTTTGCTGGCCGAACGTATTCTGCAACCGCCACGACTGGTCGTTGTAGATCGCCGGTTTCAGGAGATGCGGCGAGTGCCGGAAGAGCGACAGATCTGCGAGCTGCCACGCGGTGAACCGCACGTACGCCTCATACGTGACATACGGCGTCGGCAGCCGGTAATAGTTGGTCGCCGATGCCTTGTCGTACTGCAGCCCGGAGACCACATCGACCTGGTATCCCTGCGAGCGCATGACGCCGTAAATCGATCCGCCTTTGAAATGCCGATTCATGAACCGCCGCATCGGCTCCTGGTTTCGATACGCGTGTCCAGTCAGCATCGCGGGAATGCTGACGATCGTCGTCGGAAACGCGCCGGCGTGATTGGCAAAGAACGTGAAACCCGAGAAGCGGCGATCCATCTCGGCGCGGTCGGCCTCGACGATGTCGAGGAAGACGTCGGACTGAAAACCGTCGAGCACGAAGTGGAACACGTTCTGCTTCGACGAGACTTCGAAGATCGCGTCCGGTGGCCCTTCCCATTTCGCGCGCGCTTCAGGATCGGCCTTCGCAGCCGTCGCCGCGACGAGGACTATCTGTAGGGCGACCAGCACGCGGCTCGCGAACACCGCCGTCGTGAACAGCTTGCGCGCAAAGACGACGCAGATCGTCGGAAGTGCGACCCACAGCACCGGCTCGTACCGGTTCCGCCACGCATGACTGCTCCAGTCGATGTCCTCGCCGTTCAGGACGCCGTAGTCGCCGACGATGAGGTTGCCCTGTATCCACAGCACGATACCCACGCCAACCAGGCCGACGACGTAGTGTCGGAACAGCTTTTCTGGAAGAAACATGCCGACCAGCACGAGCGCTGCGGTGATGCCCGCGACGAGCGGGAGGAGATGGACGCCGATGTTCCAGAATGGCGCGCTGAACTCCTGCTGGTTGCTCGCGTACAGGGTGTGAGCACCGAATACGAACAATTGCAGGGGCGGGAACAGCGCGGGAAACAAGACGAGAAGGGCGCGACGCCAGCGCGAATCGGACATTCTTAGAGGCAAATTATAGCGTGTCGGTGCTTCCCAGCCGGCCTGAATTGAGTACAATTCACCAAAATCCATATGGTCAGCAATGCCTTGCACCTGAGGCGACGGCGAATGGCCGGGCTGTCGCTGCTTCTCGTTGCGCTGATGTGCGGCGCCGCCGCTCAGGAGCGCCAGAGCTCGCAGGGCCCGCCGTCGGCGACGTTTCAGGTCGACGTCGACTATGTCGACGTCGACGTCCTGGTCACCGACGAACGTGGCAACTTCGTCAGCGAGCTCACCTCGGCCGACTTCGAAGTGTTCGAGGACGGAAAGCCCGTCAAGGTCGACACTTTTTCGATGGTCGATATCCCCGTCGATCAACGGCGGGCGACGTATTTTGGCGGCCGCGCCATCCGGCAGGACGTTCACACCAACCGCGCTGCGCTGGAAGGCCGCTTCTACGTCATCGTGCTCGACGACATCGGCACGAGCGCGCTGCGCTCGCAACATGTCATCAGGGCGGCGCGGCAATTCGTGGACGAGCACGTCGCTCCGAACGACACGGCGGCTGTCGTGTACACGAGCGCCCGCCGCGATCGTGCGCAGGAGTTCACGAGCGACCGCAGCCTGCTCCTGGCATCGATCGCCAAATTCGCCGGCACGAAGCTCAGGTCATCCACGCTGGACAAACTGGACGGGTTCTACCAGGAGAAGGCGATAGCCGAAGGCCTTGCCTCATCGACGGGTGAGCCCGTCGATCTCAACAGCGCCGCGGGCCGCGCCTCGAATCCGTTCAGCCGGGGCGAGGGATACGCCAACAGAAGCTACGACGTCAACGACATCGAACGCGGTCAGCGCGCGTTGGGTGTCCTCGGGCAGTTGAAGAACTACGCGGAGTTTCTCGCAAACGTGCGTGGCCGCCGCAAAGCCATGGTGCTCTTCAGCGAGGGCATCGATTACCCGGTTCACGACATTTTCTCGGCGCACGACGCATCGGCAGTGCTCAACGCGATGGAAGACGCCATTGCGGCTGCCGCGCGCGCAAACGTGAACATTTTTACTGTAGACCCGAGAGGGCTCGTCGGCCTGACCAGCGAGTACATCGAGCTGAACAAGTCGAACGCCGACCTGTTCAACATTGGTGCTCGCGATCCCAGGTATGGCCTTCAGCCGCACACCGCGCTTCTGGCCGAGATGCGGACGACGCAAGACAGCCTGCGCTCGCTCGCCGAGGAGACCGGAGGACTGGCGGCCGTCGACATCAACGCCTTCCGGCCCGCTTTCGATCGCATCGTGCAGGCCAACAGCCGCTACTACATGCTTGGGTACCGTCCGCCGACTCACCCGCGCGACGGCAAATTCCACAAAATCGACGTGCGCGTCAAGCGGTCAGGGCTGCAGGTGTCTGCGCGCAAAGGCTATGCCTCGCCGCGGGTTCGGACTCGCGACGAAGCTGCGCGGCTCGAGCGCGAACGTGTAGCACGCACCAAAGGTGCCGATCAAACATCGTCCGAGCTGCGCGCGGTGCTCGACAGACCGCTTCAGCACGGCGGCATCGCGGTGACCGTTCAGGCCGCTGCCTTCAGACGAACGCCACGAAGCGCATCGGTCGCCCTGGCGATCGAAATCGATGCCGCGCGCTTGAAATTCTCGCCCCAGCAGAACGACAGCATCTTCGGCAACAGAGTGGAAGTGTCACTGTTCAGCATCAGCGAGCAGGGCAAGCCGTTGCAGGGATTGCGAACCGAGTTGGACCTCACCTTGCGCCCCGACACTTACGCGCGCGTCAAGGCTAACGGGTTACGTATGAACCCGCGAGTCGATCTGCCGCCCGGCCGTTACCAAATGCGTATCGGCGTGCGTGAGGCCGGATCGGGTGAGATAGGCACCGTTTTCTACGACCTCGAGGTGCCCGATTTCGCGAAAGCCCCGATTTCCGTCAGCGGATTGCTGCTGACCAGTACCTCGGCTCAACAGACGCCTACGCTGCAGCCCGACGAAGTGACGCGCAACGTTCTGCCGACCCCGGCGACGAGCCGCCGGGTGTTCAGCCAGTCGGACGTCTTGACGGTGTTCGCCGAGGTCTATGCCACCGGCGGCAGCAGTCGGTCGCGATTGGAAGTGACGACGCGCCTCATCAACGAAGCCGGTGCTGACGCTTCTGTCGCCACGGACGTCCTGTCAGATAAGCCTCAAAATACGAACAATGGCGCATTGACGCACAACCTGACCAAGGAGATACCGTTGAAGGGCGTTCCGCCCGGACGATACTTGTTGCGAGTCGAAGCGACCGACCGTCGCGACCTGCGAAACGACCCCAAGGCTCTGAACCTAGCACCGTCTGTCGCTGAGACGCCGATTATCGTCCAGTAGCAAGGGTAATTGACAGAAACCAAAGAATTTGCGGGTTTCACAACGATTCAGAAGTATTCAGGTCAGCCAACAACGATCTCTCGGCGTTTTCAACGGCAAAAACCCGATAATAGGGGTGCACTCGACGTGATGAACAAGCGCTGGCTGTGGGTCGCGGTGGGGAGCATGCTGCTTTGTACGCCCATGTACAATCGGCAGGCGATCTCGCAGACACAGAAGCCGGCCCCAACCGAGGTGGCTTCCCACGCGGCGCTGGTGAACCGGACGTGTGTGAGCTGTCACAACGACAAGCTCAAGACCGGCGGTCTCTCGCTGCAGCACGCCGACGTGTCGGACGTGGCTGGCGGCGCTGAAGTGTGGGAGAAGGTACTTCGGAAAGTCCGCACCGGCGAAATGCCGCCGTCCAACGTGCGCACCCGCCCACAACCAGAAGAAGCTCAGGCCTTCGCCAATTTTCTCGAGCTCAATCTCGATCGCGCTGCGGCCACCAGTCCCAACCCGGGACGGGCTCCGGTGCACCGGTTGAACCGCGCCGAGTACAGCAATGCCATTCGAGACCTGCTGGCAGTCGATGTGCGCGCGGGTGAATGGCTGCCCGTGGACGATTCCGGATACGGGTTCGACAACATCGCGGCGGTCTTGTCGACATCTCCGGCGCTGCTCGAGCGCTACATGTCGGCGGCGCGGCGAATCAGCCGGCTGGCCATCGGCGATCTCACGGTGAAGCCGGTCGAAGAAATCTACGACTCCAAGCGGGACCCGATAAAGGGTGTGCGCAACGAACGGCTCAGCGACGATCTTCCCTTCGATTCGCGCGCCGGCATTTCGATCCGGCACTATTTTCCCGTCGACGGCGAGTACGTGTTCAAGGTTCGCATTCCAGGCCTGCCGGTCGGCGAGAACGATCCGGAGATCGATCCCTACCAGGTCCGAGTTCCCGTGAAGGCGGGGCTGCATGCGGTCGGCGTGACATCTCCTCGAGAGAATCTCAAGGCCGAAAGCGAAGTGCCGGCCGGCAGAGGCGGTGGCG
Source organism: Vicinamibacterales bacterium (assembly GCA_963782595.1). Classification (GTDB taxonomy): domain Bacteria; phylum Acidobacteriota; class Vicinamibacteria; order Vicinamibacterales; family JAMQPK01; genus JAMQPK01. Next base: position 185,743 of record CAWAKJ010000003.1, read on the forward strand.
GCGGAGGCCGCGGTGTCGGCGTTCCGCAGGTACCGTATCCGGTCGATCTCAGGCTGAACGGTGCACGGGTGAAGCGGTTCGATGTGCCGGGTGGCACGCCTGAAGTGCGTCAACTCATCATCGGTGGTCCCTACAACGCAACCGGTCGCGGTACCACGCCAAGCCGGACGAAGATTTTTACCTGCGTTCCGAAAACGGAAAAAGAGGAACAGGCCTGCGCCCGGACGATTCTGAGCAATCTGGCGCGGCGCGCATTTCGACGCCCGGTCGGCGCAGCGGACATCCAGCCCCTCATGGCGTTTTACGAGAAGGGCCGAGCGACCGACTTCGACAGCGGCATTCAACGAGCGCTCGAAGCCCTGCTCGTGTCTCCCGATTTCCTGTTCCGTGTCGAAAAAGATCCGGCGCGCTTCACGCCCGGCAAGGCCTATCCGGTGAGCGATGTCGAGCTGGCCTCGCGTCTGTCCTTTTTCCTGTGGAGCACGCTTCCCGATGATCAGCTGCTCGACCTCGCGGAACGGGGCCGGCTGAGAAATTCCACGGTGCTGCTGCAGCAGGTGCAGCGCATGCTCGCCGACCCGCGGTCCGACACGCTCATCTCGAATTTCGCCGGGCAGTGGCTGCATCTGCGCAATATCGAGACGGCGACGCCAGATCCGGTGATTTTTCCGTTCGACGAAGCGCTGCGATCGGCGTTCATGAAGGAGACCGAGTTGTTCGTGGCGAGCATCATCCGCGAGGATCGGAGCTTGCTCGATCTGTTGACCGCCGATCACACGTTTGTGAACGAACGCCTCGCCGAGCATTACGGGATTCCAAAGGTCTACGGGTCGCAGTTCCGCCGTGTCACGTTGACCGATGCGAATCGTCGCGGTCTGCTGGGCAAGGGCAGCATTCTGACCGTTACGTCGTATCCCAACCGCACCTCGGTCGTGCAGCGCGGCAAGTGGATTCTCGAGAACCTGCTCGGCACGCCACCGCCCCCGCCCCCACCCGATGTTCCCGAGCTGGTGGCGAAGAAAGACGGCAAGGCGCTCTCGTTGCGCGAGCAGATGGAGCAGCATCGAGCCAACGCGGTGTGCGCCGCGTGTCACGGTCGCATGGATCCGATCGGGTTTGCGCTCGAAAACTACGATGGCGTGGGCAAGTGGCGCGACCAGGACTCGGGCGTCGTCATCGATGCCACCGGCAAGCTGCCCGACGGCACCGAGTTCAGCGGACCCGCCGGCCTCACCGAGCTCATGGTGAGCAAATACCGCGAAGATTTCGTCCGCACGGCGACAGAGAAACTGATGACGTATGCGCTTGGCCGTGGCGTCGAGTATTACGACACGCCGACCATCCGCGCGATTGCCAGACAAGCGGCGCAGAACAACTTTCGCATGTCGACGCTGATTCTTTCAATCGTGCAGAGCACACCTTTCCAGTTCAGGAGGGCTTCGGAGTCATGATGATCACCAACAAGACCTTGCCCCGTCGGACGTTCCTGCGAGGCCTGGGCACGACCATGGCGCTGCCCTTGCTGGATTCGATGTTCCCTGCCTTCTCTCCTCGCGCGTCGGCGTGGCAGGGCCCGAAAGCACCGGTCCGGCTCGGTTACGTGTACACGCCGAACGGCATCATCGGGTGCAACGACAAGAGTCCCAGGAAGTTCATGTGGACGCCGACCGCCGTTGGCGCCAACTTCCCGTTCAGCCCCACGATGAAGTCGCTCGAGCCGTTCCGCGACAATCTCGTCGTCTTCAGCGGACTCGCGCAGGTCACCGGCCGGGCGCTCGGCGACGGACCCGGAGACCATGCGCGCGCGACCGCCACGTGGCTCACCGGCGTCCATCCGTACAAGACCGGCGGCGCCGATTTCAAACTGGGCGTGTCGGCCGACCAGATCGCGGCGCAGGAGTTCGGCAAGCAGACGCAGCTGGCGTCGCTCGAGTTGGCGCTGGAACAGCCCGCGCTTGCCGGCAACTGCGACTCGGGGTACACGTGCGCGTACATGTCGATGTCGTGGCGCGGCGAGACCAGCCCGCTGCCGGGCGAGCTGAATCCACGCGCGGTGTTCGAGCGGTTGTTCGGAGACGGCGAAAGCACCTCACCGGCCGATCGCATGGCGCGGCTCGAGAGCCAGAAGAGCGTGCTCGATTACGTGACATCCACACTGACCCGTCTTCAGGGAAGTCTGGGCGCGGGCGACAAGCGGAAGCTCGACGAGTATCTCGAATCGGTGCGCGACATCGAACGGCGGATTCAGCGCGCCGAAGAGCAGAACGTCCTGATGAAGCTGCCGCACATGGATCGGCCGAGCGCCATCCCGGACGACTACGAGCAGTACTGCAAGCTGATGATGGATCTTCAAGTGATCGCGTGGCAGACCGACATGACGCGCGTCACGTCGTTCACGATGGGTCGCGACGGCAGCAACCGCGCGTACCGCGAGATCGGGATCTCCGACGGCCACCACTCGATTTCGCATCACCAGCAGGATTCGGAGCGCGTCGAGAGGCTGATCAAGATCGACGAGTATCACACCATGCTGTTCGCCTACCTGATGAAGCGGCTGCAGGAGACGCCCGATGGCGATGGCACGCTGCTCGATCATTCGGTCACCGTGTTCGGCAGCAGCCTGAGCGAGTCGAACATTCACACGCACGACGATCTGCCGATCGTCGTGGGCGGCACTGCGAATGGCCAGTTGAAGGGCAATCGCCACCTCGTGTACCCGAAGGAGACGCCGCTGAACAACCTCTTCCTCAACATGTTCGACCTGGCGGGCGTGCCTCACGTGGCCGGGTTCGGCGACAGTACGGGCAGGCTCACGGACCTGTAGGTGCGTTAGGTGCGCTGGGTGCGAGAGGTGCGATGCTGGCAAAGTACGTAGTGTCCGGCTTTAGCCGGACTGTGATCATTACACTGGCGCTGACACTGTCGGCGCCGGTTTTCGCACAGCAGAAGGATCTGCGGCTGCTCGATGCCGTCAAACGACGCGATCAGCAAGCCTTCACGTCGCTCCTGCGTGCCAAGGCCGATCTCAATGCCGCGCAGCCCGACGGGGCGACGGCGCTCGCGTGGGCGATCCATCTCGGCCAGCGCTCGATGGCAGAAGCGCTGCTCGATGCCGGAGCCAGACCCAATACCGTGGACGAGTACGGGGAAACACCGCTGACGCTCGCGGCAGCCAACGGCGATGCCGTGCTCATCCAGCGACTGCTGAACGCCGGCGCAAAAGCGAATACCACCCGCTGGAACGGCGAAACCGCGCTCATGATTGCCGCCGGTGCCGGCAGCGTGGCTGCTGTGCGGCAACTCGTCCTGCACGGCGCCGATGTGAACGCCGCCGATCCGCGGCGCGGGCAGACGGCGCTCATGTGGGCAGCCGCCGAAGGGCACGAAGACGTCGTGAGCGCCCTTGTCGAAATTGGCGCCAACGTGAGGACCGCGTCGAAGAACGGCTTCACGCCGCTGGTTTTCGCGATCACCGAGAACGACGTCGACGCGATCGACAAGCTGATCGCCGCCGGCGCCGATCCGAATTACACGCTGCCGTCGGGCAACAAGCCGCTGCTCGTCGCGATGGCGTATCGGCATACCGAAGCGACGCTGGCGCTGCTCGAGCGCGGTGCTGATATCAATGTCCGCGATCGCAGCGGCAATTCGCCGCTGCATCTTGCGGCGCAGGTGGGCGCCACCGCCGTCGTGACGGCGTTGCTCGCGAAAGGCGCCGACCCCAACGTCAGGACCCCGCGAGCGACGCAGGCTGCGGGCAGGGGGGGTGGCGGCGGGTTCCGGGGCGCACCGAGCGGGGAGCAGACACCGTTGATGCTTGCCGCGCGAGGCGATTATGAAGAAGCGATGCGCGCGCTCGTCGCAGGCGGAGCCGATCCAAAGCTCAAAGCGCAGGACGGGTCGAACCTTCTGATGGCCGCGGCAGCAGGTGGACGGCTTTCGACGGTGACGTACGCGTACGAGCTCGACTCTGACGTCGACGTCGTCACCACCGGTGCAAGCAATACGATTCTCCACATTGCGGTCGGACTGGGCGGCCGGACACAGCCGGAAGTCGTCGCGGTGATGAAGTTCCTCATCGACCGCGGCGCGAAACTCGACGAGCTGAACGCCGCGAATCGGACCCCGATGTCGCTCGCCGAACCGTTGCCCGTTGATCAGGCCGTCGATCTGCTCAACAAAGAACTCAGCGACCGCGGTGTGAAGCCAAAAATGCCTTCCAGGCGCTAGCAGGAGAAGGCCCGCGGATGAAGGTCGGAGCGCTCGTTCTCAACGTCGTGATAGTGACGCTGACAGCCGTTCCGGCTCTGTCTCAAAGCGCAGGGTCGCACGATTTCCGCGTGCTCGAAGCCGTCAAGCGGCGCGATCACCAGGCATTCGCCGCGCTGTTGCGCGCGAAAGCCGACGTGAATGCGTCCCAGCCCGACGGGGCGACCGCGCTCGCGTGGGCTGTCCATCTTGGCGATCGATCGATGGCCGAGCGGCTTCTGGTTGCCGGCGCCAACGTGAACGCCGTGGACGAGTATGGCGAAACGCCGCTGACGCTGGCGGCCGCGAATGGTGACGGCGTTCTTGTCCAGCGCCTGCTGAAGGCCGGGGCGAATCCACGTGTGACCCGTTGGAACGGCGAGTCGGTACTGATGATTGCTGCCGGCGCGGGAAGCCTGGAGGCCGTACGTCAGCTCGTCCTTCACGGCGCCGATGTGAACGCGGCGGAGCCGCGGCGGGGCCAGACCGCGCTCATGTGGGCGGCTTCGGAAGGGCACGCCGAGGTTGTCGAGGCGCTGCTCGAAATCGGCGCCAATGCGCCGGCCGTTTCCAAAACGGGATTCAACGCGCTTGCCTTCGCCGTCGCAAGAAACGATACCGCTTCGGCGACAGCGCTGCTCGCGGCTGGACTCGACGCGAACTTCTCGCTGCCTTCGGGGAACAAGCTGTTGATGATGGCGATGGCCTTCGGCCACACCGAGGTTGCCGGTGTGTTGCTCGACGCCAACGCCGATATCAAGGCAACGGACCGCGCTGGAAACACGGCAATCCATATTGCCGCACAGAGCGGCAACCTGGTGCTCATCAAGCACCTGCTCGACAAGGGAGCGGATCCGAATGTCCGCACCGCAAGGACGACCATGCTCCCTTCGCGCGGTGGCGGCGGCGGCGGTCGCGCTGTGGCTGGCGGGTCGCTGACGCCGCTGATGATTGCCGCTCGCGCGAACCAGCTCGAGGCCATGCGGATGCTGGTGGCAGGTGGCGCCGATCCGGCGTTGCGCGCCGACAATGGTTCCACCACTCTGATGTACGGTGCGTCGGCCAAGCTTGCGACGACCAAGTACGCGTACGAGCTGGACCCGAACGTGGATGTGGTCAATCAGTCTGGACAAACGCCGATACACGCATCCGTCAGTGGCGGTGTACAGCGGACGCAGGACGAGGTCGTCGAGGTCATCCAGTTTCTTGCCGACAAAGGCGCGAAGCTCGACGAGATCGACTCGGCGGGACGCACCGCAATCAGCCTGGCCGACATCGGCCCGATCGACAAGGCGGTCGATCTGTTGACGGCGCTCATTCTAAAATCGGGGACGACGCCGAAGCAACCGTCGAAGCGTTAGTTGGTCATACTATGGTTCACAGGTCACCATTATTTGTCCTTCCGTGTCTGGCGCTCGCAGGCGTGCTGACCGCAGGTATTCTCGAACGACCCGTCCATGCCCAGGAGAACGGAAAGACGGTCGCCGATGGCGTCTACAGCGAGGAGCAGGCGACGCGGGGGGCGGCCGCATACGACGGCGCTTGCAGCGGGTGTCATCGCCCTGATCTCGGCGGGGCAAACGGCCCCGCGCTTCGCGGCGAGCGATTCGCTAGAATTTTTGCCGGCAAGGATCTCAAGACCTTCTACACGAAAGTGGCCACGACGATGCCGCGCGGCGCACCGGCGAGCATGGGCGACAATGTCTATCTCGACATCGTGGCGCACGTGCTGCGCGAGAACGGATTTCCCGCCGGAGCGCAGGAATTGACGACCGACGGACTCTCCGGCATCAATGTTCTGCCGGGCAGACCAAAGCCTCCGCCGCCGGTGGGCGATTTTTCCTACGTCGAGGTGGTCGGCTGCCTGGTACCGGGGCCGGAGAATACGTGGCTTCTGTCCAACGCAAGCGAACCCGTGGGGCTGGCGCTGACAGGCTCGGCGTCACGAGAGAACGGCGAGGTCGCCGACAAGCCTCTTGGCACGCAGCAGTTTCGTCTGCTGGATGCGATGGCGTACAGCCCTGAGTTACACAAGGGAAAGAAAATGTACGTGAGAGGTCTTTTGATCAGGTTGCCTGGGGAACAGCGGATGACGATCAGCTCGCTCGAGCCGATCTCGCCAGGCTGCAGCAACTAATGCGATGGGCATTGTTGCTCGTCCTCGCGTTTAGCGTAGTTGCGAGCGCGCAATCAACGGACGCGGGAAAGACCGTATGGGACGGCGTCTATACCGATATACAGGCCGCGCGGGGGCAAACCCAGTACGCTACCCACTGTTCAAACTGCCATCGAGACGATCTCACCGGCTACAACGGAATACTCCAGGGGAACCGCTTCATTGAGAAGTACCGTGAAGCGAGCCTGCACATGCTGTTCGACAAGACCAAGACGACGATGCCACGCGGAGCCGCGGGTACCCTCAGCGATCAGACATATCTCGATATCGTCAGCTATCTTTTGAAGATGAATCAATTTCCGGTCGGGTCCGAGGAGCTCAGTACCGAGCTCCTTCCGAAAATTCAGGTCGTCTCGAAGACTGGTCCCGAGCCGGTACCCAATTTTTCGCTCATTCGCGTGGTGGGATGTCTCAGCCAGTCGGAGCAGGGGTGGCTGCTGACCAACACAACCGATCCCCTTCGCACGGGCGATCCCCAGCCCACTGCTGACGATCGCAAGGCGGCCGAAGGCATTACCCTAGGTTCAGAAAGCTTCGACCTGATGGTATCTGCCGCATACTCGCCCGAGCGTGTGAAGGGGCACAAGGTTGAAGTGCGCGGACTTCTCATCCGTCGGGCGACGCTGATGAGCCGCATCAACATCACCTCGCTGGAGACTCTTCATCCCACTTGCGGCGGCTGACCGTTTTCCTTCTCGTTCTCACACTCATCGGGCCGTTGGCGGCCCAACAAACTCGACGGCTGTTGTACGTCGCGGTGCCCGGCTCCGGAAATGCGGTGGAATACCAAGGCGTCGGCATCCTGGTCTTCGACATCGACAACGGGCACACGTTCGTCAAGCGCATTCCCACATGGCCCGTCGCGGCGGGGCAACAGCCCGAAAACGTGCGGGGCGTTGCGGCGAGCGTGCCAGCGCGTCGCTTGTACATCAGTACGGTGAAACGGCTGGCCGCCTTCGATCTGGTCACCGAGAAGATCGTCTGGGAGAAGACCTACGACGGCAATTGTTGCGATCGCATCGCCCTTTCTCCCGATGGGGCAACGATCTACGCCCCCTCGTTCGGCAGTCCGAAGTGGTACGTCATCAATGCGTCGAATGGTGACCTCATCGCGACCATCGGCGTCATGGGATGGCCGCGGCAAACCATTTTTTCGCCAGACGGCGGATATGCCTATCTGGCCGCCTGGGAATCGCCGGTGTTGACGGTCGTCGACACCAGGACGCACAAGCCGGTGAGAGAAGTCGGGCCGTTTACCAGCTTCGTGTGCCCGTTCACGATCAACGGCCGGGCGTCGCAGGCCTTTGTCAACGTAGACGGCCTCGTCGGGTTCGAAGTGGCTGACCTTCAGACCGGGCTGATTCTCGATCGTGTGGTGGTCGATGGGTATCAGATGGAGGCGGCCGACAAGTTCGAGTGCCCAAGCCACGGCATCGGCTTGACGCCGGACGAGCGCGAACTGTGGGTGGCCGACGGCGTTGACAACAGGATGCATGTCTTTGATGCCACAACCTATCCTCCAGTGCCTGCCACGACGATCGAAGTCCGCGCGCAGCCTCGCTGGATTGCGTTCGGACTGGATGGCAGGTATGCGTATCCTTCCACGGGTGATGTGATCGACCGAAGATCCAAAAAAGTGGTTCATACGCTAGAGGATGAGCGAGGCGCATTCGTGCACAGCGAGAAGATGCTCCAGATCGACTTCTCTGGGGGCGTGCCAGTCCGCGCAGGCAATCAGGCCGCGATCGGTGAAAAAAAGTAGGCGGAATTCAAACTTTTTCGGAACTTTTCAACTACACTCCCCACACTCAATCACGCCTAACACTGGCTTCGCGCCGCAGCAAGGCCAACCCAACCGCACGGGTGACGCTACCCGGTTGTGAAACAGCCACATGCCATGATGTTTTTGAAACACGCCGGCCATCGGATGCGCAGGCCGATGTTCGGCCGCACTGGCCATGGAGACGCTGCCTCGGTGGCCGATTGAATTGACGCAGCAGAGATCATGTTCGCCATGCGGGAGTCGGATCTGTCTGCAAGCGGCCGTGTTCGTGCACCGTTAGTTCCGGCTGCGGCGCAGACAGATCCGACTCTCGCGTTGGCGCATGATCGCCGGCTACGTCAACTCAACTGGCCACTGGGGTGACGACGCGTTGCCACGAGGCGATCCGTCGGCGTGAGCCTCCGCTGGCGCGAGGTTCATCTGCACGTCAGGTATACTCCCGCCAGCCCGGAACCGTTCTGCTTGAGCGAGGAATGAGCATGAAGCGTCAGTTTTCAGCAACAGGCGTTGTCCTGGTTGTCCTCGTTGCGTCGAACGCGTCGGCACAGAACCCCTCTCCGTCCGTCGCTACCTATCAGAGCCGGTGCGGCAGCTGTCACGGAGCATCGATGACGGGCGCGAGCGCGCCGGCCATCCTCTCCTACGTGAGATATCACACAGACGCGGAAGTCAGTGCGGCAGTTCGCGAGCGTCACAAGCCGCCCGTCACGCTGCAGGACGCCGAGCTGCAGCAGATCCTGACCGGCATCCGCGAGCTTGCCGGCACAAATCCCTCAATGGCGACAGGGGGGTTCACAGGACAACGTAGTGGTGGTCCCGGTGGAGGGCGCGGAGCAGGTGCGGCACGCGGAGGTGGGGCAGGTACGGCGCCGGCCGCCCCGGCGTCAGCGCCAGAACGTGGATCGGCCGCGGCGAGCCGGCCGGAGACGGTGACCATCACGATGGCGGATGGACGCGCGCGAACGGGCATCCTGTTCGCACAATCAGAAGTGTCCGCCGTTCTGCTGGAAAACGGAAAGTACACGCCGCTCTCGAAAGATGGCAGCGTCTACCGTGAGAAACCGATCTCACCGAAGGCAGACTGGACGCACTACGACGGAAGCCTGACCGGCAATCGTTACAGTCCACTCGAGCTCATCAATTCGACAAACGTGCAACGCCTCGGCGCCGCCTGGATTTTTCCGATTCCAAGCAATCCGCGTGCGCTTCAATCGACCCCCGTCGTGCAGGACGGCATCATGTACGTCACGGGCTGGAACGAGATCTATGCGCTCGATGCGACGACAGGCCGCCAGATCTGGACCTACAGCGAGCCGCGCAACGAAGGCATCCTCAGCGAAGGTGGGATCGGCACCAATCGCGGTGTGACGATCAGCGGCGACAGGGCCTTCATGGTGACGGACCACGCGCATCTCCTGGGATTCAACCGGTTCACGGGAGAGAAGCTGTGGGACGCCGAGATGGGCTCGCTTCGCGAGTCGTACAGCTCGACGTCGCCGCCGCTGCCCGTGGGCGATCTGCTCGTGGTTGGGGTCGCAGGCGGCGAAGAAGGCGCGCGTGGATTTCTCGATGCGTATCGTGCGGCGACCGGAGAGCGCGTCTGGCGGTGGTATTCGATTCCCAAACGGGGCGAGAAAGGTTCGGAGACCTGGGTGGGCCAGGCGCTCGAGCACGGCTGCGGCGCGACGTGGATGCCGGGCTCCTACGACGCTCAGCTGGATCTCATCTACTGGGCCATCGGGAATCCATGTCCTGATATTGCCGGCGAAGAACGCATCGGGGACAACCTCTATACGTCGAGCGTAGTGGCCCTGAACGCGAAGACCGGCGAGCTGAAGTGGTACTACCAGTTCACGCCGCACGACACGCACGACTGGGACGCCGTGCAGCCCATGCTGCTCGTCGATGAAATGTGGCGAGGCAAGCCCCGCAAGCTCTTGATGCACGGCGATCGCAATGGCATGTTCTACGTGCTCGACAGGACGAACGGAGAGGTGCTGCTCACCGCGAACCTGTCGACGAAGGTCACGTGGCACAAAGGCTTTACGAGCGACGGCAAGCCGATCGTCGATCCGGGCTCGATTGCGACACAAGAAGGCATCGCGGCGTGTCCGGCCGGCGGCGGAGGCGCCAATTTCCAGGCGACGTCGTACAACCCGATTACCAAGCTGTTCTATGCGCGCGTCAGCGATAGCTGCGGCATCTACACCTCGCACGAAGACCCGCTGGGCGTGACCGGCAACAGATGGTTTGGCCGCGGCGCGCCGACAGATCAGGCCCGCGCGCGGTTGGCCGAACTGCTGAAGGACTATCAGACTGGTGTCTTCATCAGGGCCATCGATCCGTTTACGGGCAAGAAAGTCTGGGATCTTCCAGCGCCGGCCGGTCGTTCTGGCGCGCTTTCGACGGCCAGCGGGCTGATCTTTCTCGGTGGCGGCGGCGGACTGCTGGTGGTGGATGGCAAGACCGGGAAGCCGCTGTGGAACGTGAACATCTCTCAGACGACACAGGGGTCGCCCATGACGTTCATGGTGGGAGGGAAGCAATACATCGCGCTGCCCGGCACGAGCTCGATCACGGCCTACGTGCTGTACTGACGCTGGTTGGTTGGTGGTTGGTGGTTCGTAGTTGGTGTGGTTCGACCACCAACCGCCAACCGTTAAAAAGGAACCGGATGCGAATAAGACTCGCCGGCGTTTCTGCGGCCATCGTGATGTCGATCATCGCCGTAGTCGCTCAACAGCCACCGCCTGCTGTGCAAGGTGGTGGTGCCGGTCGCGGGGGCAGGGGCGGTCCGCCGCCGTACGAGCTGACGGAACAGGATCGCCAGGCACTCGGCGGCAAGCTCGACGCGCTCGACCCGCTCGTGCGCGCGCTCAAGGCAAAACGCGGTGAAGACGATCTCGTCGCCGATGTCGAGATTCACGGCAAGGGTGCACGGTGGATGCTCGAGTTTCCACAGGACGTCGCCGTTCAGGAAGATGTGACGTTTGCGCTGAAGATGGTTGATCGCGGCATTGAACGCGCGAAGCAGCTTCAGAACGGGCAATCATCATGGGCGGTGCAGAAGGGCAAAATCGCGCTGGGCTTCTATTCGCCCCTCGACGGTTCGGTGCAACCGCTGCTCTTGACGGTGCCGGCGGCCTATGACGGGGCTCGCCCAACGCGGCTCGACGTGTGGCTGCACGGCCGATCGCAGCGGCTCGTCGAGGGCAACTGGGTCTGTTACGACGCGTCGCCGGCCAACGCGCAGACAGGCGAGCGGCTGTTTACGCATGCGGCTGGATCGTGCCTCACGCCGACACCCAATGCCGCGGCAACCGGGGTGTGGAATGCCGGGCAATTCCAGCTCGAGATTTTCGCCCGCGGGAACAACGCGAATCACTGGGCCGGCGAGGTCGACGTGTTCGAAGCGATCGAGGCCGTGAAGCGGCGCTTCAAGATCGACACATCGCGTATCGTCCTGCGGGGATTCTCGCTCGGTGGCGCGGGCGCATGGCACCTGGCGCTGCACTATCCCGACCGCTGGGTCGCCGCGGAGATCGGCGCGGGGACGTGGCCGCGCCGCTATCTGATGATGGATCAGTTTCCACCGCATCAGCGGCCGACGCTGCGGATCTGGGAAAACATGACCGAGTGGGCGCTGAACGCGTTCAACCTGCCCATTGCGGGCCACGACGGCGATAGTGATACGCAGGTGGCGTCAATTCCTCGTCCGCCGGACGGCGAGGCGACACGAGGTCAGCTCGAGTCGTCTATTCGCATCCGGGAGCAGCTTGCGAAGGAAGGCTATGGGTCAGAAGGCGAGCCCAACGATCTCGTGGCGAAGGGAACGCCGAGCATCTTCATGATTTCGGAAAACACCGGGCACAGCACCAGTCCGAAGGTGCGCCAGGCGCTCGACGCGTTTCTGAAAAAATGGACCGACCGCGGGCTGCAGTCGCCGGATCACATTCGATTTCTCACCTATACGGCACGGTACAACAAGAGCTTCTGGGTCACCTTCGACGGTCTGGAGAAACACTACGAACGCGCTGAAGTCGATGCCCTTCGGCAGTCGGGCGGCTCGTCTTATCAAATCAAGACGGCGAACGTGTCGCGCCTGGTGCTGCGCGAGACCGAGCGAGCCTCCGACGTGCAGATCGACGGTCAGAACCTTCGCGTCAAGCCCGGTCGCGAGCTTGCCTTCGAGAAAACCGCATCGGGCTGGCGTTCGGCGCCCACGGGAAAATGGGCGGGGCTGCATAAAACGCACGCCCTGCAGGGACCGATTGACGATGCGTTTCTCGATCCCTTCCTGCTGGTGCGGCCCAGCGGAACACCCTGGAATGCGGCGGCGCATCAACACGCGCTGAAGCGGCTCGAACGTTTCGAACAGACCTATGCGCGTTTTTACCGCGCGCATCCCCGCATCAAGAACGACACGGACGTGACGGAAGCGGATTTCGCCAGGTACAACGTCGTGCTGTTTGGCGATCCTGGCAGCAATCGCTGGATCGGGCGGCTGGCGGGCAAATTGCCGATCCGCTGGAGCCGGGACACCATTTCCGTGGGTCAGAAGGAATTCGCCGCGGCCAGCCACGTGCCGGTGCTGATCTATCCCAATCCCATGGCGCCGGCGCGCTACATCGTGCTCAACAGCGGGCTGACGATCGCTGAAAACTCGTACACATCCGACTACAGCATGCCGACCCTCGGAGACATCGCTGTGCTGCAGGTGCAGCCGGACGCCGATACGTTCACTGTTCCGTTTGCCGGTTTCTTCGACGAGTCGTGGAGGTTACCGTAATGAATAGACGGCAGTTCCTGCAGGCGGCGATGGCGATCGCTGCCGTGCAACGCGCGGGTGGACAAGGTCTGGACGCAAGCGAATGGGGTGGGCCCGTGATGGACATCCATCTGCATCTGCGGACCAGCATGACTGGCAATACCGACCATATGAACGGGGCCGGCGTCGCGAAAGCCGTGCTGCTGGCCGGGGTGAACGCGGAGAGTCGCGCGAAAGAGGTCGCGGCGGCACATCCGGACCGGTTTGTGCGATTCGCGAGCATCGATGTCACCCAGCCTGATGCCATCGAGCGCCTGCGCGCGGCGGCGCAGAACGGTGCGGCCGGTTTTGGTGAAATCAAATCGCAGGTCAGGGCGGCCGGTCCGGAGATGCAGCGCCTGTATGCGCTGGCGGCCGAGCTTGGTGTCCCGATCACGATTCATTTCCAGGAAGTCACTCAGCCCGGCAGCCAGGGCACCTTCAACACGGGTTTAAAGCAGTTCGACGCCATGCTGAAAGCGTTTCCGCGCACGACGTTCATCGGGCATGCGGATGCGTTCTGGGCCAACGTGAGCGCCGACTACGCAGAAGACACCTCGTATCCGAAAGGTCCGATCAAGCCGGGCGGCGTGACGGATCGATTCCTGAGTGAGTACAGCAACCTCTACGCGGACATGTCCGCCAATTCCGGCAACAACTTTCTGAACCGGGATCCCGATTTTGCCGCCGGCTTTCTCGAGCGGCATCAGAACAAGTTGATGTTTGGAAGCGACTGCCCCTGTCCCGATGGGCGTGGCGGCACGACGGGTCGATGCGTCGCGCGCGCGACGCTCGGGGCGCTGAAGAAACTGGCGTCGCCCGCGGTGTTCAGGAAGATTACTTGGACGAACGCGAACAGTCTGTTACGCCGATAGGTCTGCTGCCCTGATGGGTGTCATGGCAGATGGCCGATGGATGATGGCAGAGAGTACTTTCTGCCATTTGCCATTTGCCATCTGCCCTGACGAGCTACGAGGAAGCCTCTGCCATGACGGAAGACGCCTTACTTCACGGCGGGTGCTGCGAAAGGTCCGACCTCGACCTTCCCCTGCGTATCCTTATCCTTCCCCAGCTCGGCAGTCACGCCGTTCGCGATCGCGGCGGTCTCGCTCGCGTTCTGGAAGCAGGTGAAGTCGGGGCGATCGCGCCAGGCCCATGGGCCGCAGAGCTTCTTGCCCGCGTTGATGGCGGCATCGTGCACGACATTGATCAGGCGCTCGTAGTCGGGTGAGCTCTGAGCATAGCCCGAGAAATTCCCCAGGTCGCCGCTCGCGGCAAATATCGCGTCCACGCCAGGAATCTTTGCGATCTCGTGCGCGTTCTTGACGCCCTCGATCGTTTCAATCATCAGGATGAGCACGATGTTGTCGTTGATGGTCTGCCGGTAGCCGCCCGGCACGCCGCCCCACATGGCGGCATCGAATCCCTGTCCGCCGCCTTGACTGCGTTTGCCGAGCGGCGGGAAGTACGTCCAGTCGCGCGCGGCCATCGCTTCCTGCACCGTATCAACCGTCGGTACGACGATGACCAGCGCGCCCGCGTCGGTTGCGCGTTGAATCTCGCGCTCGTCGGCATACGCGATGCGAGCGCCAGGCACGGCTTTCGCGTGCGGGCAGGTACGCCACATGCGCGCCGCCTGCGACCAGTCGCGATCGTTGTGCTGCTGCTCGGTCCAGATGAAGTCGTAGCCGGCATTCGCCATGGCACAGTAGGTGAGCGGATCGGTCGCGCTGAACACCGTGCCGCCGGTCACCCGGCCGCCGGCCTTCAGCTTTACCTTGACCGGATTCCACAACTTGGAACCCGCGGGCGCCGCGGTGCTCGTGCCGTATTTCCATGTGGCCGGGTCGATGGAGCCGGTATTGACCGCGCCGGGGAGCGGTTTCTCTTTGGCGCCGCTGTCCTTGCCCGCCGGAGCGGCCAACGGAAACTTCGACTTCCCGGCGTCTGCATTATTGGCGTACGGGTCGGCGCTGGCCGGTTTCTGCCCGCCTGCGGGCGCTTGAGCGTAGAACGTGACCATCCCGAGAGCTGCGCACAGGGCCACAGCGAAAAGCATGCGTTTCACGTCGATCCTCCTTTAGTTGTCGCGGGGCCCCACCCCCGCGACCTGTGCCTTCGCGGCCTTTGGCCGTTCGGCGGTGCTTTCAGGGCGCGCTCACGCTGATGGGCGTGCCGTCCCTGAGGGCGGAGTGCCCCTGGGTAATGATTAATTCGCCGGATTTGAGCCCCGATAGTATCTCGATGTTTTCCGCATCGACAAGGCCAATTACGACGGGGCGGCGCTGGGCGACATTTCCAGCGGCCACGACGACAACCGGCTGATTGGGATCGTCCTTCAGCACGGCAGTCGCCGGCACGAGCGGCACGTTCGATCGCTGTTCGGCGTCGATTTCCACACCGACCTCGGTTCCGGGTGGCAGGTTCGTCGGCGTATCGAAGTTCAGCGTGATCTCCACCTGTTTCAGATTGCCCTCCGGCGCCGGGCGGGAGGACACCCGCAGGAGCTCCGTGGTCGCCGTGCCTGCCGCCACGATCCGCGCCGTGGCGCCGATCGTGAAACGCCGCGCATCGGCCACGGCGAGGCTGGAGGTGACCTGCACCTGTTTCGGATCGATTATCCGAAGAATCGGATCGTCGTCTTCAGCGCGCACCAGGTCGCCAGGATTGTGGAGCCGTTCGGTGATCGTGCCATCGAACGGCGCCCGGACGGTCGTGTTCAGGCCCTGTGTCTCTGCGGCCGTAAATGCCGCTCTCGCGGCGAGCAGATCGGCCTCGGCGGCGGAAAGCTCGCGCTCCGTCTCGTCCAGTTCGAGTCGCGAGGCGGCGCCATTGGCGACGAGTGCCTTGACGCGGCTCTGTGCGACTCGGGCTTGCTGAGCGCGAAGCTCCGCGGCTTTCACCGCGGCGGCGCTGACCACGCTTTGCGCGCGCAGCGTCGGAAACTCGAACCGCACGAGAACCTCGCCGGCCTTCACTGTGTCTCCGGCGTTCCTGGTGATCTCAGCGATTCGTGCCGGCTGGGCTGCGACGACCGAAAACGTCGCTCCCGGCTGTGTCGAGACCATGCCCGTGGCGCTGACGGTGCCGCGGATGTTCCCCAGCCGCACCCGTTCGACGAGGACCGGCACCGCTGGATCGGGCTCGGATTCGCGTTGAGCCGCGCGCCGGCATGCGGGAAAGGTGGTCAGTATCGCGAGGACGAGAGTGAATGCGGCGCGCATGGGCAGATTGGCGGATTGGTAGATTGGAAGATTGTAATCTTCGAATCTGCGATCTGCGAATTCAGCGAAGCGGATCGGCCGCGCGGGCCTTCTGGGGCGGCGGGGTGCCTCCGGCAAGCGGTGCGACGATTTCGCCGAGGCTGTTGAAGACTCGCTCGTACCCTTCCTTCTTATGGAGGAGGTGAGCGCGGTTGCGCCGAATGCTCTCTTCTTCTTCGCCGGTCAGGCTGAGCCCGGTCAGGACCACCACCGGCAGATCGACGAAACGGTCGTCGAGACGCATCAACTCGAGCACTTCGAGCCCCGATCGGTTGTCGTCGAGGCCGATGTCCAGAATCATCGCGTCGAGCGAGGCGACCGACTGCTTGAGGCGCTTGAATGCGGTGTCGGGATGCGAGGCGACGAGCACGTCATAGCCATAGAGGCCCAGGAAGTCCTCGAGCATGTTGCGGACGGCGATGGCGTCCTCGACTACCAAAACTGTGCGTCGAGTGCGCTGGGCAGTCACATGCTGGTGCTCTCCAATTTGGATGCCAGCGCACCGGTATCGGGGACGGGCGAATCGTTGTGATTTTCCGGGCGTTACCGCGCAGCGGTGCGCACGCGTGTTCCGCGGCGGAACACTGAGCCGCAAGATCTGTTATGCACCTGACGGTAGTGATAGGATTCGGCCATTCATGGCTTTTCGGGAGATTGTCGGCCATCGGCGACTGCTGACCCTGCTTTCGCGAGCGATTGTGCGCGACACGTTGACGCCCAGCCTCGTGCTTTCCGGTCCCGAGGGTGTCGGCAAGCGGTTGACCGCGATTTCCATCGCGCAGGTGTTGAATTGCACAGCGCCAACCCCTCTGGGAGGGACGCGCGAGGAAGAGCACACTCCGAGCGCATTGGTCTTAGACGCGTGTGGCGTCTGCCCTGCATGCCGCCGTATAGCGCGGGGCATGCACCCTGACGTCCAGACGATCGAGCCCGGAGAGACCGGCTCGATCAAGATCGAGCAGGTGAGGGCGGCGATCGATCGGGCGGTGTTCCGTCCGTTCGAAGGACGCAGGCGCGTGACGATCATCGACCAGGCCGATGCGCTCGTGGTCGCGGCCCAGAATGCGCTGCTGAAGACGCTCGAAGAGCCGTTGCCGGCGTCGGTGTTCATGCTCGTCACCTCGCGGCCCGACATGCTGCTGCCCACCGTGCGATCGCGCTGCGCGCAGTTGCGATTCGGCAGGCTGGAGGTTGCGGAAGTGGCGGAGGTGCTCGAGCGGGGCCATCGTTATTCGCACGCAGACGCGCCAGACGGCGGCGGCCGCGTCCGACGGCAGCGTCCGGCGTGCGCTGGATCTCGAGACCGGCGACTTCGCAGATGCACGCAGCGACGCCGAAGGTCTTCTTCACGTCGCCGGGCGGGATCCCCGCACGCGGCTCGAACATGCCAAGGGGCTTTTGAAAGGCGGCGGCACGCCGCCGGAGGAGCGCGACCATCTCGGTGCGCGATTGCAGGCGATGACGTCGGTGCTGCGCGATCTTGGCTTGCTGGCCAGCGGAGCGGACGATCGTCTGCTCGCAAACCTCGATCGGCGGCCGGCGCTCGTCGCGCTGTCGCGTACCCTGGGCCGAGAGCGCGTCGGGCGTGCGTTCTCAGCAGTCACACGCGCGCACGCCGCGCTCGAGAGCAACGTGAGCCCCAAGGTTGTCGCAGACTGGCTGGCCGTGAATGTTCATTAGACGGGCTACCGGCTGCCGGCTACTGGCTGCCGACCGTATGTTCACTAAGCAGACGGCTGAGCGGCTCAAGATCCGGAGCGTAAGCGACCGCCTGCGCCCGGTTGGCAACATGCCGGGCTTCGGCGAGTCTCGCCGAAGCGACGCGAAGGCGGACGGCTGCGCGTGGGGGTGGGGCCCCACGCGGATCAAATAATGTCTACGCCAACACGTTACGTATCCGTGAAGTTCTCGCCCATCGGGCGGCCGCAGACGTTCCTGCTGAACGATCTGTTGTTTGCCGACGCGCCTCCTGGCGCCGGCGATAAGGTGGTCGTCCAGTCCGAGGCCGGCAGTGCCGTTGGTTCGATCGTCCCAACGCCGTCAGTGGTGATGGATCGGAGGCACCCGCAAGAGCACTCGCCCAATCGCGTCGTGCGCAAGGCCACCACCGAAGACGTGATGGTGCGGCTCAAGCGGCAGCAGCGCGAGCAGGAGGCGCATCGCGTGGCCCTCTTGAAGATTCGCGAGCGCGGCCTCGAGATGAAGCTGACGCGAGTCGAGCAGCTGTTCGACGGCTCGCGGCTGATTTTTTATTTCACTGCCGAAGGGCGAGTCGATTTCCGCGAGCTGGTGCGCGAGCTGGCATCGGAGTTTCACACGCGCATCGAGATGCGGCAGATCGGCGCGCGCGACGAAGCGAAGATGCTCGGCGGATACGGATCCTGTGGCAGGCCGCTTTGCTGTACCACCTGGTTGAACAGCTTCGAGCCGGTGTCGATCAAGATGGCCAAGCAGCAGGATCTCAGCCTGAACCCCTCCCGCCTCTCGGGCCTTTGCGGGCGCTTGAAGTGTTGCCTTCGTTACGAGCTGCCCAACGCGAAAGGCGTGAAGGGCGGCGGCTGCGGCGACGAGGGAGGCTGCAGCAATCCGACCGGCTGCGGCACCGGCGGCTGTGGATCGTGCGGCGAGGGTGGATGTGGATCCTGCGGCGCGCACGATTGATCACTGTTGGCGCGTATGAGCGGGCTCGCGCCGACGTTCTGCTCGCGGGCAACGTGTTTCTATCAATCTTGCCGAAGCGTCCTCCTAATCTCCTAACCTCCTGCTAAATAGAGAAGATGTCGTTGCCAAGAATTGGAATTACCGCTGGCGATCCGGCCGGTATCGGCCCCGAGATTGCGCGCAAAGCCATCCGCGATCCGCGCGTGCTCGCCGCGTGCGTGCCGACTCTTCTACGGCCCACAACAGGAATTCACATCCGGAGTGCTCTCGGCCGACGCCGGACGCGCGGCGTACGAGACCATCGTCCGGGCGGTGCGCGACGCGCAGGCAGGCGAGATCCAGGCCATCGCCACGGCGCCCATCAACAAGGAGGCGCTGGCACTGGCCGGCCTCCCATGGCGCGGGCATACGGAGATGCTCGCCGAGCTGACCCACGCGCCGCTCGTGGCGATGATGTTCTGGTCGGAGAAGCTGCGCGTCGTGCTCGCGACGATTCACATTCCTCTGTCGGCAGTGCCAGGAGCGCTGACGATCGAATCAGTTGCGGGCATCATCGAGCTGACGCACCGTGAGCTGCCGCGCTTCGGCATCACTCACCCTCGTCTCGCGATGGCCGGCCTCAATCCGCACGCGGGTGAACATGGTGTGCTTGGTACGGAAGAAACGGACGTGCTCGAGCCCGCCGTAGCACGAAGTGCGAAGGCGGGCATCGATATCGCGGGACCGTTTCCAGGCGACACGATCTTCCTGCGGGCGATGCGCGGCGAGTTCGATGCGGTGATTGCGTGCTACCACGACCAGGGATTGATTCCGATCAAAATGGCGGCGTTCGGGCAGGCGGTCAACGTCACGCTGGGTCTGCCAATCATCCGCACGTCGGTCGATCACGGAACGGCCTTCGACATTGCTGGTAAGGGAATCGCCGATCCGGAGAGCATGGTGCAGGCGGTGCTGCTGGCGGCGAGGCTGGCGGCAGGCTAGTTCTTGTGAGTGGGGTGATGCTCCTGCCCCTCGCGTCGCTCTTTCCAGATAAGGAAGAATCCCACACCAGCCATAATGACACCCAAGGTAACGATGGGTAATATGGCGAGGATGGCTTGGTCAGTGATCAACTCATTCAACTGGTCGATCATCTATCCCTCTTTTGTTCCTTTCTCTTTCCAACGTCATTCCAGCGGCGAGCAAACCGCCAGATATTCCGAGTATGGCGATCCACCAACCGACTGTCAACGACTCGCGCATCATCGTCAAATCGAGCGGAATGAAAACGGCAGTCGGCACAGCAGCTTCGCGGAGCGCTAGGTGTCTTCGGGGCCATTCGCGGTCATAATGCCCTCGGGTACGCACTCTCTGCAATGTCACGGCGTGCGTCGGTACGAAGAAAATGGTCGACAAAACAGAGCGTGAAGCCGCTCAGAAGAACATCGCCGAAAATCGGAAGGCGTTTCACGACTACCATGTCCTCGAAACGTTCGAAGCCGGCGTGGCGTTGCTCGGGACGGAAGTGAAATCGATCCGCGAAGGGCGTGTGAACCTGCGGGACAGCTACGCGCAGGTGAAGGACGGCGAGGTGTTCGTGCACAACGTGCACATCCAGCCGTACAGCCATCGCGGCTACGCCGATCACCCGCCGATGCGCGCGAGGAAGCTGCTGCTGCACAGCCATGAGATCAGAAAGCTCATCGGCAAGACCATTGAACGCGGCATGACGCTCGTGCCGCTGCGCATGTACTTCAAGAATGGGCGTGTCAAAGTGGCGTTGGCGCTGGCGAAGGGCAAACAGGCGCACGACAAACGCGACGCGATCAAGAAGCGCGAAGTGGATCGAGAGACCCGTGCGGCGGTAAAGGCGCGACAGCGGTGAAGGTGCTCGTCACTGGCGCGCGGGGTCAACTGGCTGGGGCCATTGCGCACACGTTCAAGGACTCCGCGCAGGTGCTTGCGTATTCCCGGAACGAGCTCGACATCACCGACTTCGCTGCCGTCATGGCGAGAGTGAAGCGAGACCGGCCGGACGTCATCATCAACTGCGCAGCGTATAACGATGTCGATAGCGCAGAAGGGGAACCTCAGGCGGCATTGAGCGCCAATGCCTTTGCCGTCCGTGGTCTTGCGAGAGCCGCGCGGGATTTCGGCGCGACGCTTGTCCACTACAGCACTGACTTTGTGTTCGACGGCCGGACGATGCGTCCCTACACCGAGGAAGACACACCGAATCCACAGAGCATCTATGCACAGTCGAAGCTGATTGGGGAGTGGTTCGCGCTCGAGGCGCCGCGGGCCTTCGTGCTCCGGGTTGAGAGCCTGTTCGGGGGCGCGAACGCCAAGAGCTCGATCGATCGAATCGCTGCTGCGATCAAGAGCGGTCAGGAAGCGAGAGTATTCGAAGACCGAACTGTTTCACCCAGCTTCGTCGTCGATGTCGCGGCATCGACGAAAGCGCTCATCAACCGCGGCGAGCCTGGCTTGTATCACTGCGTCGGCACCGGCTGTGCGACGTGGCTCGAAGTGGCCGGCGAAATCGCTCGTATACTCGGGAAAACGCGGGATGCTCGCCTGGTGCCGATCTCGGTGGCCGACGTCCGCCTGCGAGCGTCGCGTCCGCAGTTTGCGGCGCTGGCAAACGAAAAGCTGAGCCGGATTGCGCCCATGCCCTCCTGGCAGGATGCGCTCCGCAGGTATTTGACGTAAAATTTCAGGCGCGATGGCAAAGCGCGCCCTCATCACCGGCATCACTGGACAGGACGGCTCCTATCTCGCCGAGTTGCTCCTCGAGAAAGGATACGAAGTCTTCGGCGTGGTGCGGCGGCTGAGTGCGCCGAACGGCTGGCGCATCGATCATCTCCGCGATCGAGTCACCCTCTGTCCGGGCGACCTCCTCGACCAGCTGTCGATCATCCGTCTTCTCGACGAGCACAAGCCCGACGAGTTCTACAACCTGGCGGCGATGTCGTTCGTTCCGGCGTCATGGGATACGCCTCTGCTGACAGGTGAGTTCAACTCTCAGGGCGTCACGCGTGTCCTCGATGCGATCCGCACGGTGAACCCGCGGGTCAAGTTCTATCAGGCTTCGTCCAGCGAGATGTTCGGCAAGGTGCGCGAGATTCCGCAGACGGAGGACACGCCGTTCTATCCGCGGAGCCCTTACGGAGTCTCGAAGGTATTCGGCCACTACATCACGGTCAACTACCGCGAGAGCTACGACCTGTTTGCGGTATCGGGCATTCTCTTCAATCACGAATCTCCGCGGCGCGGCCTCGAGTTCGTGACGCGCAAGGTGACCGACGGCGTCGCGCGCATCAAGCTGGGCCTGTCCGATTCGCTGGCGCTCGGCAATCTCGACGCGCGGCGCGATTGGGGATTTGCCGGCGATTACGTAAGGGCGATGTGGCTGATGCTGCAGCAGCCGACTGCGGACGACTTCGTCATCGCGACAGGCATCAGCCACTCGGTACGCGAGCTCGTCGAGATCGCCTTCGCCCGAGTAGGACTCGATTGGCAGAAGCACGTCAAGGTCGACCCTAAATTCCTTCGTCCTGCGGAAGTGGACCATCTCATCGGCAACCCCGCGAAAGCGAAGAAGGTGTTGGGGTGGGAGCCGAAGGTCAATTTCAAGCAGCTTGTCGAGATGATGGTGGATGCGGACCTCGAGCGGCTGGAGTCTGCGCCGCTTACGATGAAGTCCGTAAGCAGCCGCTAGTCCGCACCAGCAATCGAGTCGCTCGTCCTAAGACCATTCCAATGTGTTGGATCTGCTCGACAGATTTGTGATCTCACATTCCTTCGTCACAGGCTCCCTCGGATTGGCTAGACTTGCAATTGAAGCACATGTCGAGCCCGCGAGTTCCAATTCGTTGGTGGACCTGCATCGCGATACTGCTGGCGACCTCCGCCCCCGCGTTGGCGCAACTGCAACTTGTCCCGTATGTGTCCGGCTTGAGCGCCCCGATCGAGTTCGTACAGGATCCCTCCACGCCTGCCCGCCAGTACGTCGTCCAACAGGGCGGAATAATCCGGGTAATTCAGGATGGCGTGCTGCAGCCCGCACCGTTCCTCGATGTGTCGGCGATCATCTCAACGGGCGGCGAGCGCGGCCTCCTCGGACTCGCGTTCCCGCCAAATTACGCTTCGTCGCGTAACTTCTTCGTCTTCTTCACCGATCCCGCCGGCAATCTCGTAGTGGCCCGCTTCAAACGGTCCGCGGTGAACGCCCTGCTGTCCGATCCTGCTGTACCGCGCTTCGACTTGCGCTGGGGGGGTGGTGACCGATTCATCCCTCATCCAGGCGCTGCCAACCATAACGGTGGACATCTCGCGTTCGGTCCCGACGGCTACCTCTATGTGGCGACTGGTGATGGTGGTCCGGGCAACGATCCATCCAACAATGGTCAGAATCCCAACCGACTGCTCGGCAAGTTGCTGCGGATCGATGTGAACGTGCTCGACACCGATAGCGAAGGCTACGTCGTACCGCCCGACAATCCATTCGTTGACAACAATCCGATCGCGGCACGTCCGGAGATCTGGGCGTTCGGGCTTCGCAACCCTTGGAAGTTCTCGTTCGATTCCCCCGCGCTGGGTGGCACGGGTGCGATGTTCATCGGCGACGTCGGGCAGGGTACTCGGGAAGAGATCGATTACCAGCCACCCGGCGTCGGCGGACGCAATTACGGCTGGCGCATTCGCGAGGGTCTGCTCCCGACGCCAGGCGTCCCGCCGACCACGCCTGCGTATCTTCCGCTCATCAATCCAATTTTCGATTACAACCGTGATGTCGGGGCGTCGATTTCCGGCGGCTTTGTGTATCGCGGCAGCGCGATGCATCCGGCCTATCTCGGCCGCTATTTCTACGCTGACTTCGTTCTCGGCAAGCTCTTCTCGATCGGCACTGCGCCCGCAGGCGGCGGCGAGGTCACGGCGACGACGCCGCTCGAACACACCGCGGAGGTTGGGGGCTCCGGCGTCACTGGAAATATCAGCGCATTCGGCCAGGATGCCTCCGGCGAAATCTACATCGTCAGCTACTCTCTCGGCGCGGTCTTCAAGATCGCCGATGGTGGAATCCCGCCGCCGCTGGCTGTCACGTCGCTCACCGCAAACGCATCCTTTCCTGTGCAGGCTGGAACTCCGGTTACTTGGACAGTCGCTGCGACGTTGGGTTCAGCGCCGTACTCGTTCAAGTTCTGGGTGTATGACGGGTCCACGTGGACCATTGGCCGGGATTGGAGTGCCTCGAACACCTGGACATGGACCCCGCTTTTCGGCGGTACCTATGCGGTTCAGGTATGGGTGCGGAACGCAGGGTCTCTGGCCGACTACGACGCCTGGCTGGGGGCTGGACCGCTTGTCGTCAACGGACCACAGCCGCTGACAGTGACGAGCCTAACTGCGAATCAGACATTCCCCATACCAGCAGGCTCGCCGGTGAACTGGACGACGAGCGCCGGTGGAGGCACGGGTCCATACACCTACAAGTTCTGGATTTACAACGGTTCCACATGGACATTGGGACGGGACTGGGGTGCCTCGAGCTCATTTGCGTGGTTGCCACCATCGCAAGGCACTTACTTTCTCCAAGTGTGGGCCAGGAACGCTGGGTCGTCGGCAGACTATGACGCATGGCGCAGTTTCGGCCCATACAGCGTGACCGCTCCGGCACCACTCACCGCCACGAGCCTGATGGCCGATCGCGTGTTCCCTGTGGCAGCCGGGACGCCCGTCACGTGGACGGGTCTCGCGAGAGGTGGAGGCGGCCCGTACACCTACAAGTTCTTGGTCTTCAACGGTTCGAGTTGGTCGGTCGGGCAGGATTGGAGTCCGCTTTCCACGTGGACGTGGGTGCCGCCGGCCATGGGGTCCTTCTTCTTTCAGATGTGGGTGCGTAATGCCGGTTCGGTCAGTCCCTTCGACGCATGGGTTGGGGCGGGGCCAGCCGCAATTGGTCCATCGCAACCGCTTGCCGTAACACACCTCCTGATGAGTCCGATGGCGCCCGCGTTGGTCGGTACTCCGACGACGATTGCTGCAGTGGCTGCTGGTGGGCTTGGCCCGTATACCTACAAGTTTTTGGTTTTTAACGGATCGACATGGAGCGTTGGGCAGGACTGGAGCGCTGCATCCAGCTTCAATTGGATACCTTCGACGACCGGTTCGTACTCGTTTCAAGTGTGGGTGCGGAATGCTGGATCGGCGACGGTCTTCGATGCGTGGCGGGGCTTGGGACCGATCACCGTTTCCCTAAGCGCGCCCTAACGGTCCTTGAATTCAACAGTCGGGCCGAGGTGACTTCTCGCGTGCCCCTCGTGCCGACGAGAACTGCAGCTTCGCGACGAACATGCAGTTGATGGAGCGATTGAGTCCGGCACTCTGGCCTGCGCCGGATGCGCCGCCCGGTACCCGAACTCAACTAGAGAGCGTCACGGGACAACCAATTGCGCGCGATCGGTCGTTCGCACAGTCCGGATGGACAGATCGGGACATGGCGGGTCGATGGACGCTCGACGTTGGTTGCGGCGCCGGCCGATTCGCGGACGTCGTAATCGGCGGTGGTGAATCGACCGAACTTTCGCGCGTCGCGTAGCGTTGCTCATCGGGATATAGCCCAGACAGCGATGCATAGCTAAGGCCGAAAACGAGCGCGGCTCCAAAGGAAACCAGACCAACCAACTGCTTCCGAATCGCGAAGCGAGTGACCATCGAACGCGAGCCACGCGCTAAGGGAGAGCAGGAACTGCGCCTCGGTCAGGGAGGTTTTCGATGGACCATTGATTGCGAACACAATCTAGTTGATCTGGAATTACTATCAGACCGAATCGTTGGGAGCCTTCGAGGGAAGTCGTGCGCGCATCCGGTTCGTGCCGCGATTGATTCCTCCCAGCGCGGAGGCACCGGCAACCGCCTCGTAGTAGTTCTCCAACCGCCCGATATTCCGATGAATGTCGTGGCGTTTACGAATGTAATCACGCAGCCGTGCAGCGATTGTGGCGAGAGCCGGCGAGCCGGTCAGGCAGTCTGCCGCGAATCGCCCGAGTGCATCAGGCAATTGAAACGTGTGCATCGCCCCGCCCGTCTGGCTCAGAACATCGTCGGTCGTCGCCTTGCCGAAGTTGAAAAAGAGTATGGGCACTCCCGCCGCGGCGATCTCGATGCTTGCGAAGCCGAGCAGCGTATCAACGCTCATCAGCCAACACATCGACAGCCCATCGTCCTGCAGGGTACGTAGCATGTCGGGACGATGGCCTTCAAAGAAGACGTGGCCTGTGAGGCCAAGCGATGCGACCACTCGTTCGGACGGCGTTCGATCGCCCGCTCCGTACACGTGCAGCGTCGCCGGCAAACGCTGTCGAAGGGCCCGAAACGCCTCGAACAGCGTGTCGAGCGGCTTCTGGGCACTCAGCCTCGTGAAGATGCCGATGCGAGGGTGCTCAGACGGCGGCGGCATGGGAATGACGGGATAGTTCGTAAAATCCATGCTCAAGGGCCATTCGAACACGTCGTAGCCCAGGCACTTCAGATCGCCCAATTCGACCGCTTGTGCCTTGTCGCAGACGATGAACCGGTAACGGCGGTCGGCGAGACAGTCGTCATAAAAGTCGTACTGGTACTGAAAGCGATTGCTGGTGAGGTGCACGATCGTCCTGCCGTCGCTCTTGAGGCCATGCTGCAGCCGGAAGTAATTCTCAATCTGGATGATGCACACGAGATCGAACGCGTCGAGGAAGCCGCCGAGTGCACGCTTCGCTTGCGCACCGCCAATCCGCTGCGCGGCGGCGCGATAAGGAGCCGAACGCACGAGCGCACCGCCAATCCGCCGCGCGGCGGCGCGATAAGGAGCCGAACGCGCAAGCGCCGGTATTTGGCTTCCCAGATCGGGCACAGGCGGCAGCTTCTCATGGATCGGGACGCCAATGCCGCGGAGTTGCTGGTAATAGAACGCAGCACGATCGACGTCCTGGCAAGTCAGGATGTCGATGTCAAATCGCTTCCGATCGAGCGCCCGGCAGGTTTCGAAGAGGTATCGTTCCGCGCCGCCCTGGGAGAACTGCGAGGTCACGAAGACGAGCCGGATTCGCCGTTCAGTCATTCGATGGGTCGAGTGAAGAACAGATGAGAACGCCCGGCCGATGGCTGGAGCGTGCTCGTCGGTACGATGTGCCAGTCCGGACTCGTGGCAAGGAACGTCGGCCGGCGCGCTGAATCTCGTTCGTGTCGTGCGATCAGCTCAGGAATGTGCGTCGTAGCCGTCAACAGGACCACGTCTGCGTTTCGAACGCGCGCGTCGCGGCCGGGAACGACCGGAAGGGCTGCGCCGGGGATCCACCTTATATCGTCACCGATACTGTCGTCGCGCACGCACGTCACCAACTCGCGGTCTAGGCGCAGCATGTTTAGCAGCGACTGTCCCTTGCTGCCGGCTCCGTAGGCGATGATGCTCAGGCCCGCCTCGCGGTACGGACGAAGGTAGGTCCGCGCCTTCTGACGCAGCCTGTCGACCCTGGCAAAAAACGGTGCGTACCCCTCCACCCGATCCATGCATGTCGCGCGCTCATGATCGAGCGCGGCGCTCACGGTGGCCGTTCGATCCGCAGGGCTGTGACGCGCACTCACGGCAATCGAGCCGCCGTCCATACCCACGAAGCACAGGTCGACGATGGTCAGCCCCGCCCGCTCGAAGAGCTGATGCAACGACGAGAGCGTGAACAGCGACATGTGCTGGAACGTCAGCGCCTCAAAGTGGTTGCGCATCGACTGCTGCGGGAAATACGGCACCTCAATCACCGCAATCCCGTCTGTCGCAAGCACTGCGCTCACGCCCTTCACGAAGTCGAGCGGATCGAATGCGTGCTCGAGCGTGTGCCGGCTGATGACGAGCCGCGCCGGCTCGAACCGTTCGCGATAAGCCAGAGCTGCCGATAACCCGAAGTACTCTTCGAAGATGGTCGCGCCCGATCGGGTGGCGAGGGCGTTCAGGTTCGACGACGGCTCGAAACCGAATGCCTTCAGCCCCCGCGAGACAAACAGGCCGAGTACGGCCCCGTCGTTGGAACCGAGCTCGATCGCGTGGTCGCCGGCGCCGGCACCCGCCATGGCGATCGAACGATCGACAAACGTTCTGACATATATTGATACGTCGGTCGAGGCCAGATACGTCGAGTGGTACTGGCTGTAGACGCGCGCAATGAGTTCCGCGTTGGCGACGTCGCTCGCCTGCTGAATGAGGCCGCACTCGCCGCACAGGCAAATTGTTAGCGGGAACAGCGGCGCCGTTCTTGCGCTCTCCTCATCCGGCGCGAGATAGCCGGCGACGGGCTGCAAGCCGAACTCGTACAGGACGGTCCGCGGCGCCGTTGACCCGCACAAGCGGCACGAGGCGCGCGCCGTTGCGGTGTGGCCATCGCCACCTGGCAACGCGTTCGCGGTCGTCATCGAGAGATCGGGCCGTCTTGCGCGCCAACGGTCAGCTCCACGAACTCATCGTAGCTCGTGATGTAGTCGGCGGGGTCGTACTCGGCGGAGGCGAGGACGACGAGGACCGCATCCCGTGAGAACCGGAATTGCGTGGTCCATACCATGGGACCGATGTGCAGCCCGATCGTAGGTGCGTTCAACTCGAACTGCTCACGATTAGTGCCGTCGTCGACGAGCACCGCGCAATCACCGGCGACGCAGACGAGGTACTGATCGAGCCGTCGATGCGCGTGCGCGCCGCGGACCTGCCGGCTCGGAACGTCGAACACCAGAAAATAGCGTCGCGCCACGAACGGGAGTCCGTCGCTGACTTCACCGAAGGTCAGGTTGCCGCGAAGGTCGGCGACACGCGCGCGCTGGTAGAGCGTGACACCCCGAATGCGGCCGGGCACGATGCAGTTCACACCTCCGCCGTCGCGTTGCGGCTGGACTTCGGCGGGCGCGGCATCGACATACCCCTTGATGAACGCCGGGTTGCCAATGACGATCGCGTTCGGCGGGACGTCGTGCATGACGACTGCGCCGGCACCAATCATCGCGTGCGATCCGATGGTGAGGCCCGGAAGAATCGTGGCGTTGGCGCCGATCGAGGCACCGCGCCGCACGACAGTCCGGACAAACTCCGCCGGTGGCCGCCGGCTTCTCGGAAAGGGATCGTTCGTGAAGGTCGCGTTCGGGCCCACAAACACGTCGTCTTCCAGGCTGACGCCGTCCCACAGCTGGACGCCGGGCTTGATTGTGACCCGGTCACCGACGACCACATCGTTCTCGATGAAGACGTGATCGCAGATGTTGCAGCCGCGTCCGATCCTGGCCCCGGCCAGGATATGAGCGAATGCCCAGATTCGCGTATCATCCCCGATGGAGGTCGATTCGACGATTGCCTGAGGATGTTTGAAGAAGTCCGCTATCTGGTTCATGGGGTCTTACGAAGTCGGCGTGTTCCTAGAATGGCCGTCGATGTACGTCGACTGGACGCGATAATACCCCCACAACTGCGGAGGGCGCAAGGGGATGCGGCGACAAGCGCGGCCTGCTTCTTGACACCGGCAGCTGCCTGCAACGACGCTGAGCCGTGGTGCGTACGCTGACGGCACGGTCTGAGCGTATGCGGGATTGCGCGTGAACGTGCAGATGCGCCAGCTCTGGCAGCAGATCCTCCAGACGAGCGGTGCGAACGGCGCGAACGTCCTCGGAGCGGGTGTTGTCCTGTTCATTACAGCGCGCGTCCTCGGCCCCGATGGCCGAGGCGAGTACGCAGTGCTCACCGGATGGGTGCTGCTGTTCTCGATGCTTGGATCGCTCAGTCTTGGCCAGGTTGTCCTGCACCGCCTGACTGATCAGCCGGGCAGGGAGTCGGCGTCGAGCGCCTTTGGCAGCTGCCTCGCCATCTGCGGCGCGGTCGTCGTTGCGGGCTGGGTGGGAGTGGCGGCTGGCTATGTGCTGACGGACGGCAATCTGTTCAGGCATCTCACGGCGTCTCACCTGGCACTCGCGTTCCTCGCGCTGCCTTTTCTGATCGTCAACACCAACCTTCCGTATCTCCTGTATTCGGTCGGTGCCATCCACCGGGCCAACGTCGCGCAAGTCGTCGGGGCAATCGTGGCCGTCGCAGCCACGGCCTTTCTAGTTGCTGACCTGCGGCTTGGCGTACCAGGCGCACTCATAACGTTCGTCCTTGGCAGTGCGACCACCGCTGCGGCCCTCGTCGCGTTCGTCATCCGCGACGTCTCACGGCCGCGCTTCGACTGGCGAGTGGCACGGACGATGGTGGGGCGAGGTGCCCAGCTGCACCTGAATGCCGTCGGCACCTATCTCTTCACGCAGACGAGTGTCCTGATCCTCAATCACTTCCGGCCGCTCGAAGAGAGCGCGTATTACCAGCTTGCGGTCCAGCTGTTCACCCTGTCGCTGCTGATCTCGAACTCGATAGGAGCGGTCACGTACGCTCTCGTCTCGAAGAACGGGCCGGATGCCGCGTGGCCTCAGCAACGGCGGCTGATCATGCAGGCGGTGCTGCTGATGATCGGCGGCGCGACCGCGGCATTCTTTCTGGCGCCGGTGGCTGTGGCTCTTGTCGCAGGACCTGCCTTTGCACCGGCGGTACCCTTGTTTCGCGTGATGCTGCCGGCAACGATCGGCGGCACGTTCTCGGCGTTGATGGCCAGCCAATGGATTGGGCGTGGCTTCTTCTGGCAGGCGGCGGTGGTCAGCCTGATCGTGGGTGTCATCAGTGTCGCCCTTGATCTCGCCTTGATTCCTGGCCGCGGCATGTACGGCGCCGCCGTGAGCACCCTGGTGACCTACGCTGTGGCCGCAGCCGTCAATGGGGTGATGGCCATCTGGATCGATCGTCGCGTCGCCCGCCAGACCGCGCTCGCACAGTGACTGCCGCAGGGCTCAAAAACGGTTCAACGTTTGTCGAGGGCGCCACGCAGCTTGTCGGCTAGGGATCCGACCGACGCCGTTGGTGCGTGCTGCCTGGCGGCGTACTCGCGCAGTTCTGACTGCTCACGCTGATGCGCCACCGCCCTCTTGCTTAAGGCGAATGCGGCGGCCGGCCGGATCGACCTCGACGCGCCTGACACGATCAGTCGGTCTTCACCATGATGATGTGGCCGACCTGCGTGAGAACAATGGCCTTCAGAAACGGATGTTTCTGCACCATCCGAACCACAGCGCGACGGAATCGACTCGAGGCGACCGTGGCATCACGAGGCCTGAGAACGTCGAGCAGCGAATAAAAACGGCTGAACCCGGCATCCCGGCCGTGCCGACAGAGCGATGAGTATGTAAACCAGTGGACCGCGGGTCGCAATGAATAATTTGCGAGGCTCGGCTTGTAGTGGAGATGATGAAAGACCAACGCTTCTTTCAGCACCGGCGGAAACCAGTTATAGAAGGGGATGGTGAACTCGCCGTTGCGGCCCGTCAGGTTGAATTTCCATCTATTGGTCGTGGTGATCCATGCTGCTCCACCAACCTTCAAGACACGGAAAATCTCCGCCAGACTCAGTCGCGCGGACTCCACGTGTTCGAGGATGCTCTCACAAAAGACCACATCCTGCGAGCCATCGGGGATGGTCAGGCGTTCGGCTGAGCCTTGAACGACTGTCACAGTAGCTCCAAGATACTGCTGCGCTTCGATGACAAATCCTGCGACCGGCTCTACCGCGGTCACAAGATGACCGAGCGACGCCAGTTCCGAGCACGTGCGGGGCCGTGGTCCGCAGCCCACGACCAGCAGCCTCGACTTCGAAGGCAATGGGATCACGCGCCCTAGATACTCGAGAATCCGTCGGGTCTCGGCCGCGCGATCCTCGCCGGAGTCCTGCGTCGTTGTGAAAGCCTTAACCGCACGAGAGCTCAGCTCGGAATCGCCCTCGATTAATAGCCGTCCGGATGAATAACTGCCGTCTTTCATAACCCTCTTCCTGATCAAGCCGACATGTCCTATTTGGTCCGCCGGATCTCGGCACCATCCTACACCTGCCACCGCCGCCCTTGAGACGGCCTTCTTCGTCATCTCGATGGCGCGTCATGCTGCAGAGCGTCAACAACGTGAGCGCTCCCAGCACCGGCGCATAGTACCTGCCGCGGCCTTCGACACCCAGGGCTCTGGACAGGAGGCCGTTGGCCGCGAACATCACCAGGGACTGGGCAACGGCAGCGACGAAGAGCCCGGTCGCGTGGACTGCAACCGAGGAGCCCGCACCTCGCATGACGAGCACGCGCCGCGCCCGCGTCATCAGGCTTTCCGGCACGTTCCAACCATTCCCGCCCAACGACGTACAACCGCGCGTTGAACGATCGCAGGTGCGTGCTTCACCAGCGTGTCCTCTGGACCCAAATCGGGTCGTCAGCCAGAACGGTTCGTGATGTGTCAGATTCACAAATCGGGAATCAATCGAGCGTCGAATCTCTCCGTACGGTCGGTAGAACGTCCAGTTATCGAGCCACTCGCAGAAATTGCGGCTCCACTCCAAGATGCCCTTGTTTCCCTTGTGAAAGCCGAAGCCGACCGTTCTCCACGCGGCTGCGTAAAACACCCGCAGCGTGCCGCCCTTGCCGAAGCGATGGAGGAAGGGCACGCCGCAATGGCCCTCGCGCCAGATGCCGCGGTCTGGGAACAGGAACAGGAGCGTCCCCCCAGGCTTCAGCACACGCCGGATCTCGTCCAGCACTCCGTCAAGATCGGGAACGTGCTCGAAAACCTGGTTGGAAATCACTAGATCGAATGTCTCGTCGGGATGCGGTATGCGGCCATCCGGCATATCTCGGATGATCTGTTCAGCGAACAGTTCTGCGGCAACCGCACTTCGATAGCTGCCACCCTCGTAGAACACATCGCACCCGAAGGCCTGGCGCCCCCTGGCGCGGAGCAGGCGCACAATCCGTCCGTCGCCGCATCCGTAATCCAGAATCACGGCCATGGGGTCGGGGACCAGAATGTCGGCAAACTCTGCGCAGAAATTGTAGTTGTCCAATGACGTCAGCAATCGGGCCACGCGCCAGTCACGCGTGCCCTGTCTTCACCCTAAGGAGGCGCTCGATCAAAGGCCGAGCGCGGCACGGGCCACGAGGTGGGTCCCGGCGGTGGCCGCCAGAAGCAACCAGTACCCCGCGTACCACCGCTGCCAGTGGCGCAGCGAACTAGCCGAGCTGAGCCCGACATATGCAAACAGCAGCAGCAGTGGCTGCATCACGTCGCGCTGTCTGTACCAGACGTTGATCAGCAAGTACTGCCCGAAATATACGGCTGTGAACAACAACAAGAACACGATCGCGAATCGCACCTCACGTCGCGTGATAACTCCCCACCCCGCAACGCCGATACCAACAAGAATGAGCGGTAGTTGCGCGTACCACACAATCATGCCCGGGTAGAGAAAGAACTCGGCGGATTGGAGTGCTCGAAAACTCCAGTCCGCGGGAAGAATCCAGATGAATGGGCCATACATTCTGCGAAACAGGTTGGCTGCAATGCTGATCGGGCCGCCCGCTCCAGATACCTGCGGACTCCGTTCACCCGTCCCAGCCCGCGTCACTCTGCTGAAGAGTCCGGAGGCGTAATACCGAAGCTCCGGGGTTCCGAGGGTGTGGTGAATGCTTGCCGAAACCATGAGCGCCGACGGAGGCCACTGTGCAGGGATAGGAAGCAACTCGCCGGCAACAAACACAAAGCAGGTGATTGCCAGCGCAGCCCAACGCCGGAACACATGAACTCTGCCAACCGTCACGGCAAACACGAGCGCCCCAACGAAGGCGAACTCGAGATACGCAAACGAATAGAATCGCGCCGTTCGCAGATAGAGCCCAGCCACCAGACCGACAGTCCCGAAAGCCACCATGGGCCACAGACGCCTCTCAGAGGTGAGCCGCAGAACGGACCAGACGAGCGCGACCATACCGCAGAGCACGGATGGATCCTTGAGCAAGTCGACGGAGGACAGTGAGATCAGCGACGGACCCAGAGCGGCAACCGCAGCGACCGGCACGGCCGCGCGTGGGAGCGCGACGCGTGCAACGCCAAACAGGAATGGCACGGCAAGCGCCGACAGGACGGAATTCAGCACCTGCAGTCCGAACAAGTCAGCCCCGGCAAACCGGATAGCGGCAGCGAACAGGTAGTATTGCGAGATGTCGAAGCTGCCGAAATAGATCTGCGGGATCTCGTCGAGATGGAAGGCGCGGGCAGCGAGTTCTGAACTACCGCGCCAGTATTGCGACGAGTCGGGACCCAGAAAAGGCCCTCCCTCCCGCGCAGCGAAATAGTGCAGCGTCGTCACGGCAAGCATCCGAACCGCCAACGCGCAGATGAAGAGCGTGGCACTCCAGTGGCAATCTTCCGAATCCTCGAGGCTAGCGACGAGCAGCCCCGCAGCAAGTCCGCCCGCGCCAATCAGCCAATAAGAGTAATTAGCATCGACGAGAACAGCCGAAAGCAGAAGTGCGAACACAAACAGGCCTGTGCCGGTTATGAATAGCGTACGCGGTCCTGGGAATATGACTTGCGCTCGAGCCTGTGCCTCGTCGATGAACGTCGATGAGACGGGTTGTGCGCGGTTTGCTGTGCTCACGGTATCAAGTGACGGCGACGGCTCCGAGCCCACTGGCGACATCACTGAACCGAGTTGGCCTCTGGTCGATGAAGGCTCGATGCCATAACTCCAGCATCAAAAGATTCCACAGCTGGTAGTGCCA
The DNA here is from genome assembly GCA_963782595.1 of Vicinamibacterales bacterium. GTDB lineage: Bacteria > Acidobacteriota > Vicinamibacteria > Vicinamibacterales > JAMQPK01 > JAMQPK01. The sequence goes on from CAWAKJ010000003.1 coordinate 220,353, forward strand.
CGAGGCCACGCCTTTTGTATGCTCGTCGAGGAGGCGCTTCACAAATGATTCATTGAAGTACTCTCGCTCGCGCATTTGGCGGCTCAGCAGAATGTCGAATGCCATCTCTTTCAGCTCATCACGGAACCAGGCTTCGAGCGGCACGCCGAAACCCATTTTGGGCCTGTCGATGATTTCGGCCGGCAGTAGCGATTCGACAGCCTTTTTCAGGATGTGCTTCTTGATTCCATTCTTGATTTTGAAGTTCGACGGCAGACTGGCCGCGAACTCCATGACGTTGTGATCGAGGAGAGGCGATCGGCCCTCCAAGCCATGAGCCATGGTCGCGATATCGACTTTAACCAGCAGGTCATCCGGCAGGTAATTGTTGACGTCCACGTCGAGCGTGGCGTCCACGAAGTCGGTGGCATCTGATGCGGCGTAGGCATCGACGAGGATACTCGCAGCGTCGGGACCGCCGGCCTCGAGAAAATCGCTACGGCATAGCTCTGTTTTGAGCGAGTGCGAAAAATGCGACATCCAGCGCGCGTACCGGCGCTCGCGCGGTTCGCTGAGCGCCTCGGCGAAACGCCTTCCTCGTGAGAGCAGACTGCCGGACTTTCCGGATCGCGGCATGCGGGCGGCAAGGCGTCCGATTGGACGCCGCACCATCTCGGGCATGCGATCAAACTGATGTGCCAGCAGGTTGGCCAGATACCGCTCGTACCCTGCAAAGTTTTCGTCTCCCGCGTCGCCATTCAGCGCGACGGTCACATAGCGGCGCGTCAGCTCGGACAGGACGAAGGTGGGGATCGCCGAAGAGTCCGCAAAAGGTTCGTTGTAGTGCCAGACCAATCGCGGCAAAAGGTCAATCGCCTTGGGTCGCACAACGAATTCACGGTGATCGGTCTGATAGCGTTCGGCCACAAGCCGGGCATACGCCAGTTCATCGAACGCCTTTTCCTCGAAACCGATTGAAAACGTCCTCACTGGCGCTGAACCGAGCTGCGCCATCAATGCGACGATGGCGCCCGAATCGACTCCCCCGCTGAGGAACGCGCCAAGCGGCACGTCGCTGATGAGCCGCACTTTGACCGCTTCTCGGAGTTTGTCCAGGAGCGCTGCAGCAGCCTCCTGCTCTGAGATCGTGGTCTTCCGTGCGTAGCTGAGCTTCCAGTAGCGTTTGATTGAAATGTCACCGCGCTCCAGCAGGAGATAATTCGCCGGCGGTACCTTCTTAACCCCCTGAAACGCGGACAAGGGAGTCGGCACGTACTGGTAGGTCAGGTAGGCCGAAAGAGCGACCGGATTCGGCGTCGCGGTGAACGCCGGGTCAGCCAAGAACGCCTTGGGTTCAGAGGCGAACGCCAGACCATCCTGGTCCAACCAGTAGTAGAGCGGTTTCTTTCCAGCACGGTCGCGTGCCATGAACAACCGCTCCCGCTGCACATCCCAAATCGCAAATGCGAACATGCCATTCAGATATTGCAGGCAATTTACGTCGAATTCGCGGTAAGCGGCGAGAATGACCTCTGTGTCCGTGCGCGTGTGAAACGTGTGTCCACGGGATTCGAGCGTTGAGCGGAGTTCCTGGAAGTTGTAAATCTCACCGTTGAAGGTGATTAAGACCTGACCGTCGCATGTCGACATCGGCTGACGGCCGGCTGGGCTGAGATTGATGATTGCGAGACGTCGATGTCCGAGGCCCGCGATGCCTTGAACGACCGCACCGCCGCTGTCCGGTCCGCGGTGGGTCAGCAGATTGCACATCGCCCGTACCAGCTCGACTGACGGCGGCCTGCCCGTTACGAAATTCACGCGACCCGCGATACCACACATGCGGCGGAACCCGTCTTCCTTTCAGGACCTCAGGATTCAGCAGTCCCGTCGTCCGCGTCCGACCCGAATCGGTCCGCGTCATGCAGCAGGCGACAATAAACCGATTCGTAGGAGCTGTACCATGGCGCCGACCTCGTGACGGGTCCGCACCGCGGCACACGCCCGATCGCCCATCGCCTTAGCCTCGCCGGGATTGCGCAGCAATTGGATCATCGCGGCGCTCAACGCGAATGCATCGCGTGGCGGTACGAGTATTCCGGTGACGGCGTGGCTCACAGCCTCTACGTTCCCTCCGACCGACGTCGCGATAACGGGCAGCCCCGCTGCCATAGCTTCCAGTAGCGAGTTCGAATAGCCCTCCTGGAGCGAAGGGTGGACGTAGATGTCCGAGAGCGCCAGCAGCGCCGGCACGTCGTGTCGCACGCCGAGAAATCGCACAGACCGGCCCTGGTTCAGCGAGCTCGACAGATTTTCCAGATGCGAGCGCAGAGTCCCGTCGCCAACCAGTAGCGCGGTGGCAGTCGGAAAGCTCCTCAGAACGTCCGCCCAGGCACGAAGGAAGTAATCGTGTCCTTTATAGTCGATGAAATTTGAAACGACAATCACGCGTGGAGCATCGCCGATGTCGAGTTCGGACGACTGCGCCGTGTTGGCGACCTCCTGGAACCGCGACAGATCCAGGCCGTTATAGATGACGATGATGTCGGTTTCGCTGATTGGCTCGCGCGCGAGCGTGTCCTGCCGAACCGCCTCCGAATTTGCAATGAATAGGTTCGTCATTCGGTCGGCCAGGCGCTCGAGCATCAGATAGAAGTAATTGTTTTCCTTGAACAGCCCGAGGCTTCGCCGCCCTGCTACTACCACGGGGACGCCGGCGAGCCGGCCAACAAAAGCCGCCAGAAGGTAGGCCGCAAGCAAGAACCCGTGGATGATGTCCGGTTGCTCCTTCCGGACGAGGCGGAAAAGGTGCCAGACCATTCCGATCATTCTCGGCACTGAAATGACGTATCCGAGCTGGGTAGGGAAGGCTCGCGAGTAGTTGAGCAAGTGCACTCGCACGCCTCGAGCACGCAGCGTGTCGACGAGCTTCCCCCCGGGAGAGATGCAGCACACCAGTGGGTCAAACCGGGATCGATCGATTCGTGAGGCCAGCTCGACGAGCTGCGTTTCCGCACCTCCAACGTTGAGCGTGCCGATCAGATAGAGAATTTTGGCCTTACGCATCCAGGAGCAGATCTCTCGACGCTACGCGATGCGGCGCACGGCCCGTACGGAAACAGGGAAGGGTTCGCGCGTGATGTCCGTGAATCCGGCTTCGCGGAACCATCCCTCGACTTCCTTGTACGAGTGCTTCCATTGATAGCGTGGCGAATACCAATCGAAGGTATCGAGCCACCGCCATTCCGGATCGGGATTCAGGCTCGTTGGTAGGATGACAGTGCTCAGCTTTCCGACGACGGGTATCCGATGCAGGTGGTACAAGGGGATTGCCAACTTGGAAGCTTTCAGCAGCATGGGCTTCGGGACATGCGGCGTTACGAGCCGCAGCAACGCGCCGCCGAACATGAGCCGCAGCTTCGTCGAATACACCCAGATCGCAATCCGCCCTCCCGGCTTGACCAGCCGGGTCAGCCTGAGAAAAGCTTTTCGAGTATCGGTGGTGTGATGCAGCACGCCAATGCTGTACACCACGTCGAACGTTGCGTCATCGAATGGCAGATTCATGATGTCGGCTTGATAAAACGACGCATTGCGATGATGCCCGAGGTTGCGCGCGGCGGCCTCCACGGCATTGCTCAGATCAATCGCGTGCAGGTCGGCGCCGGCTTGTATGCAGACCTCGGAGAAGCGCCCCATTCCACAACCGGCGTCGAGCACTCGTGCCCCCGAAAGCGTATCGAGGGGAAAACCTGTCTTCTCCACGAACATGTCGCGGCTGCGCGTGGTGCCGTTCGCTGAGTCAAGTTGGGATTGCGCAAACGTATTCCACTGATATCCGAACGATCCGACGTAGTGCTCCGACGAGACGAATCGACTCACGCCACCTGTGATTGGATAGTTGGCGGCACAGGCCGGACACGTCCACGCGGCGGTGTCTCGTTGAAGGCCGCTCTTGCCGCATCTAACACATTTCAGCACTGCATGCCTCGTGGTTGAGCGTAGCCGAGGCGCGCGGACCTCGACGCAGGAAAAAACGGGCGGGGAAACGCCAACAGTGGGCTTCCACTTGCGACCACCGCACTGGGCACACCCAAAATGGAAATGATAGCCAAGCGGAGAGAGCCGTCAGCACGCTCGCCGGTGTTTTCGACGCCCGCGAACGTCGAAAAACAACACTCGAAACTTCCGCTCACACGGAAGCGAATGCACCGAGGCACTGGCGGTCCGTGGGGTGACCTGGAGCGCGTCACTTCAAATCAATCATCTATCATCGCTGTTGAGTACGTCCTCAACTCCATCAGTAGACACGTTGATCGTCGTCGGCGGCGTCACCCGGCCTCGCAGTCGCGGCGGAACTCGCAGCCACCGGACTGCACGTTGCCGTCGTCGAACACCATCCCCGCTTTGGGCTGGAACCACGACGCACAACAGCGGCGTCATTCACGCCGGCATCTACTATCCCGTCGGATCGTTGAAGGCCCAGTTGTGCGTGGAGGGGGCGAAGCGACTCTACGCGTTCTGCAGCCGATTTTCGTCAAGGAGTCGGAGAAGAGCAAGGGAAAAGGCTGATCGGGCAGAGAAACGGCGCCGCACGCCGACGGGGTGGGCGCCCGCGCTGGCCGCGCCTCGGGGACCTCGGTGGGCAGACTGAGGTATCGCAAGATGCGTTGCAACGCGCCAACCCGGCTTCGGGATGTTATCCGTGCGCTGGACCTCTTTTCGAAAGCTGTATAGTCTGAGACGCATCACAGTGCTTTTGCCTTTCGTGCCGTGACGAAAAACAATCTCGATTCGAAAACCGTCAAAGGGTTTGGCGTCGAGTGGGCGCGTTTCGATCAGTCGCAGTTGTCCGAACGTGAGTTCGATGACTTATTCGAACAGTATTTCGGCATCTTTGACTTTGACGCGCTCGGCCCTTCTGCTGAAGGTTTCGACGCCGGATGTGGCAGCGGGCGCTGGGCGCGCGGGGTTGCTTGGCGAGTTGGGAAGCTGCACTGTATCGATGCAAGCTCTCAGGCGCTCGATGTGGCGCGTGCAAGGCTCAGTCATGTCTCGAATTGTCGCTTCCACCTGGCATCCATCGACGATATGCCCCTTGCCGATGGCACGATGGACTTTGGGTACTCGCTCGGCGTATTTCATCATCTTCCCGATCCAGAAGAGGGCGTGAAGTCATGTACAGCGAAGCTCAAGCGCGGGGCTCCCTTTCTGCTCTATCTGTACTATGCCTTCGACAACAGGCCAGTATGGTTCAGGATGCTCTGGCGCGTCAGCAATGTGGGCCGGCTCGTGATCGCGCGATTGCCCGCCAGGCTTCGCACGTTGATTGCTGACATGACGGCGATGTTCTGCTACTGGCCGCTTGCACGAACGACACGTCTGCTCGAACGCTTCGGATATGACGTCTCCTCTTTCCCACTTGCCTTTTATCGCACCCTTTCGTTTTATACGATGCGCACTGATGCGCTCGACCGGTTTGGTACTCGTATCGAACACCGGTTTACTCGACAGCAGATTACCCGCATGATGACAGCCGCCGGTCTCGTGGACATTCGATTCAGCGACCGCGCTCCCTATTGGTGCGCCATCGGTCGGCGTGCATAAACACGGGACGCTGTGATTCGCGTCGCACGAATCATCACCAGATTGAACATCGGTGGACCTGCAATCCAGGCGATCAATCTGAGTCGCCAGCTCGAGGCCGAGGGATTTGAGACCTGCCTGATTCATGGGCGTCTCGCGGAAGGGGAGGGGGACATGACCCAGCTGCTCCCCCTGAGTGGAACGGCCACGGTATTCATTCACGAACTCGTCAGGCCGGTCTCACCCTTCCAGGATCTTCGCGCTGTGTGGTCGATCTATCGAGCTCTGCGACGATGGAATCCAGACATCGTCCATACCCACATGGCGAAGGCGGGTACTCTTGGGCGGCTTGCGAGCCTCATCTACAACTTGACTTCAAGGCGCCCTCGGCGTGCTCGCCTGATTCACACGTATCACGGCCACGTGTTCGAGGGGTACTTCAGCGGCATGAGTACTCGGCTCTTTCTCCTTGTCGAGCGATGGCTCGCAAGACGCACAGATGTCCTGATTGCGATTTCACCAAACATCGTCAAGGATTTACTGCACAAGTACAAAATCGGCGAGGCTGGACAGGTACAAATAGTCCCCTTGGGCTTTGACCTCGAGGGGCTTCTTGCATTGTCGCAGTCCGAACGCCTGGCCGCGCGGCGTAGCCTGGAAGTCCCCGACGATGCCGTCGTCGTTGCCACGGTCGGACGCCTGACCGCGATAAAGCAGCAGACACTCTTCCTTCAGATGGCCCAGCGGCTCGCTCAGAGATCGCGGCGATTTGTGTTCCTGCTCGTTGGCGATGGAGATTTACGCACTGATCTTGAGATGCAGGCCAGACAACTCGGTGTGCCGCAGGTCCGCTTTCTCGGCTGGCGAGGCGATCTCGAGACCATTTATGGTGCGACCGACATATTCGTGTTGACCTCGCGCAACGAAGGAACGCCGGTTGCCCTGATAGAAGCGATGGCTGCCGGCGTCGCTTCGGTCAGTACGGACGTCGGCGGAGTTCGTGATGTCATCTCAAGTAGTGAGCTCGGCTCACTGGTTCCGTCTGGCGACCTGAATGCCCTTGTGGCTGCAGTGTTGGATCTGGCTGACGATCCGGCTCGGCGGCTGGAGTTAGGTCGTCAGGCGCGAGCGTCGGTGCGAGTGCGCTTTCAGGCGACGCGTCTGACCAGGGATATCGTCGAACTGTACGGTCAGGTTCTGAAGACAGATTAGTCAAGCAAGAGCTGTCCGTTTTTCATACACGGCGTGCGATGGTGTACGTGGCCCACCTTTTCCGTGTACCATCGTTCCTCGTGCTTTTCATGACGGATTTACTCATATCCGCGTCGCTTGCATTCGGCGCTTCGATTGTTCTGGTCCCGCTGTGCCGGATGGCAGGGATACGGTTGGGCTATGTTGCGCGACCGAGAACGGATCGGTGGCATCAGCAACCCACACCCATGTTTGGCGGTGTGGCCATTGCCACAGCTGTTCTCCTGGTCTCTGCGACTCAGGCCGACGTGAGTCGATTGTGGGTGTTAATGCTCGGCGGTGGCGTCATATTTCTTGTCGGTCTGGTTGACGACGTCATTTCGCTGAAGCCCTACAGCAAGCTCATTGCCGAAATTGCGGTTGCCTCGTTGTTTGTCTTTTTCGGATTGCGTCTCAACTGGAGCGATTCGCTGACCATCGATGCGCTCTTGACGATGATGTGGATTGTCGGTTTGACGAACGCGTTCAATCTGCTCGACAACATGGATGGCCTGTGTGCGGGCGTCAGTCTGATTGCCGGTTCGACGGTGCTGGCGACTCTGGCTCTCGGTACAGGGGCTACGCCAGACGCCCAGTATCTTGCGATTCTGCTCGGCGCGACTGCCGGATTCCTTGTCTTCAATTTGCACCCCGCGAAAATCTTCATGGGCGACAGCGGCAGTTTGTTCATTGGTCTCAATCTCGCTGCCCTGACACTCACAAACCCGGAGCATGGCATCGGGACCTCGAACGTCCTGTCGATCATTGCGGGACCCCTGCTGATTCTCCTCGTGCCGATTTTCGACACCAGTCTCGTCACCGTCTCCCGGATTGTCTCCGGGCGTAGCGCGGCGGTCGGCGGACGCGATCATTCATCCCACCGACTTGTGGCGATCGGCCTCTCCGAACGTGCCGCTGTCGCAGTCCTGTGGGCGCTTGCAGCACTCGGCGGTGGGCTGGCCGTGGCGATCCGCGGATTCAATAACGAGTGGTCGAGCCTCGCAACAGCGATTTTCTTCCTTGCGACGATCATTTTCGCCGTGTATCTCGCGCAGGTGCGGGTGTACGAGGACCGCGAACCCGCACTGCAGAATGGCCGGTTCACGCCCTTTGCTCTCGACCTGATGCACAAGCGCCGGGTTGCAGAAGTGCTGCTCGACGTATGCCTCGTCAGTATTTCGTACTACATGGCGTATCGCCTTCGCTTCGAAGGCGGGTCGTGGACAACGGCCTTTCCTCAGTTCATCGCGTCATTGCCCATCGTTCTGGGTGTTCAGATGGTGGCACTGTTCGTGGTGGGCGTCTACAGAGGTGTCTGGCGCCACTTCGGATTGATGGATGGGGTGGTGCTGGCAAAAGGGGTTGCACTTGGCACACTCGTCAGCGTCGGCATCATCGTTTACCTCTACCGCTTCGTTGCTTACTCCCGCGCGGTGTTCGTGATTTATGCGGCCCTGCTCATGCTGATGATCACTGGCTCTCGAGCGTCGTTCCGGCTGATAGGCGAGTTCATACGCCGTCGCCGGCACCAAGGCCGCCGGCTCGTGATTTACGGCGCTGGTGATGGCGGCGCGATCGCGATTCGCGAACTTCTGAACACGCAATCCTCCGGCTTCCGGATGATTGGGTTCATCGACGATGATTCCAGAAAGGCACGGCAGCGCATACAAGGGTATCCGGTCCTGGGTGGTTACAATGCGCTCGAGTCGCTGGTGAGAGGCGGAGCCGTGGACTCGGTTGTGGTCAGTACCCGCTTGATGGACGTGACGCGCCTGCAGATGCTTCAGGATATCTGCACAGAGAACGGCGTGGAACTATCCAGGATGCACTTTGAACTGCATGAACTGGTTGCCGTCTAGCCTCACAACGACGAACACACAGCCACTCACACGTGAATGGCCAGGCTTTGCTGCTCGTGGCTGATGACCGACTGGAGAATCTGATCTAGCTGGATCGTTGGCTCGTATCCCACCAGCTGCTTGATCTTCCGCAAATCGGGAACACGCCTCGCCATATCCTCAAACCCTGCCTCATACGCTTCTTCGTATGGTATGGTCGCGATGGGTGACGAGCTGCCCGTCAGGCTCTTGATCTTTTCAGCCAGTGCCCGAATGCTGATCTCGCTGTCGTTGCCGATGTTGAACACCTCACCGATGGCGCGCGGTTCCTGGACGAGCGCGATCAGCCCTCGCACGACATCGCCGACATATGTGAAGCTTCTCGACTGCGTTCCGTCGCCGAATACTGTAATCGGCTCGCCCGTAAGCGCTTGACGGACGAGATTCGGGATCACCATCCCGTACCGACCGGTCTGGCGCGGGCCTACGGTGTTGAAGAAGCGCACGATGATGACTGGCTGCCGGCGTTCCTTCCAGTACCGCCAGCGCCAGAAACTCGTCGATCGCCTTGCTGCACGCATACGCCCAACGATGTTTCGAGGTTGGGCCCATCACCAGATCGGCGTCCTCCCGGAACGGCAGATCGGTGCTCTTGCCGTACACCTCCGAGGTCGAGGCAATCACCACCAGCTTTTTTTTCTTGCTCGCGTGCTTGAGGACGACCTCGGTACCGTGGACGTTTGTCTCGATGGTATGGACAGGCTGTTCGACAATCAGCTTCACGCCGACTGCAGCCGCAAGATGAAAAACGACATCACAACGGTCGATGAGCTCGGCCAGCAGCCATTCGTTCGTGACGGTGTCAATGGTGTACTGAAAGGCCGGCAATTTCTTGAGATGTTCGATGTTCTCAATCGAGCCGGTAGAGAGGTTGTCGAGAATGTGCACGCTGTGCCCCTGCTCGAGTAGACTCTCGGCCAAATGCGACCCGATGAAACCGGCTCCACCAGTGATGAGTGTGTGCATACGCCGCGACATCATATCAGCGGGCGATTGCCAAGTACAACAGTTCCTGCGAGAAGTCCGGCCGGGTTGGTCTGTTAGCGAACGCAGAAATGCGGCTGCGACCGACACCTATTTCGAAATCGGAGGCCTCTCGGGCGCGAATGCAGAAGAGTCAATTTGGATGATGGCGTGCACTTCCTCTTGCACCAATCGCACTATGTATGCCGCTTCGCCCACGGCAATTCTGCCGTAGACAGTCCGGTCTTCCAATGAGATGGTGACGGAACTGGAGTCGGTGTTGGGGATATGGCCGACCCACACCAGACTGTCGCCGATACGATCAACGCGATCGAGCACCGCTTCGTAGCTGGCATCCGGAAAGAGATTCAGCAGGAGCGTGGGGCGGTGGCTGCCATCGGCGTTTTGTTTTGTAAGTTGTTCGACATCGATCGTCACGTAGCGCGATCGGATAGCCGTAGGATCACGTAACGGCAGGGTCGCCGCGGGTTTCTCACCAGGTAAAAACAGCCCTGGCGGTTGTGCCGCAACGGAGGTCGGTCCGATGAACGCTATCGTGAAGAGGCAAAGTGCGACTGTGACCATGTCCGTCAGCGCTTGTCCGGCAGAGGCATGAGTGGTCCCAGCGCTCCCCAGGCATCCCAGGCTGTAGCCGATCCGGCGTTTCTCACCCACACCTGAAACGAGTACGAGCCGGTCGTCGAAGGTATCCAGCTGAACGTCGATGCAGCGCTCCACTCCTGCCCAACGCTCCATGTCGATCCGTTAAAAACCAAGAACTTGTAGGTATACGGGCCAAGCCCACCAGCAGCCACTGCAGCAATCGTGGTCGGAGTACCGACCAACGCGGGCGCCATTGGACTCATCAGGAGGTGTGTTACGGCAAGCGGTTGCGATGGGCCAATTGCGGCAGGCCCCGCCCCAACCCATGCGTCGAAGGGACTGACCGAACCGGCATTACGCACCCACATCTGAAAGAAGAAGGACCCCATGGCCGGCGGCACCCACGTCCACGTGGAAAGCGGACTCCAATCCTGCCCGACCGACCAACTCGAACCGTTGAAGACCAAGAACCTGTAGGTATACGGGCCGCTTCCACCTCTGGCCAACCCCGTCCACGTGACGGGCGTGCCGGCGGCCACAGGGAACACGCGATCCGGTGTCAGGCTCGTGGCGGTGAGCGGCGCTGGCGCGGTCACGCCGTGCGGGCCGGATCCGCGCCAGGCGTCATAGTTTGCCGACGATCCTGCGTTCCTGGCCCACACCTGGAGAAAGTACGTACCTGGCGATGGTGGCCACCACGCAAATGAGTTCGAAGCACCCCAATCCCGTCCCACTGTCCACGTGGCACCGTTGTAAACCCAGAACTTGAAGGTATATGGACCAGTGCCTCCGCTGGCGGTCGCCGTCCAGTTCACCGGTGAGCCTGCTGGTATGGGGAATGCCTGATTCGCCATGAAGCTCGTCACTGCCAGCGGCTGTGGTTGGTTGACCACAAACGGCCCGGCCCCAAGCCAGGCGTCGTAGTTCGTCAAGGACCCCGCATTCCGTACCCAAACTTGAAAGCTATACGTACCGGGATTTGCCGGTGTCCAGACCCAGCTATTCGACGCGCTCCAGTCCTGACCCGCGCTCCACGTGGCACCGTCGTAGACGAAGAACTTGAAGGAGTACGGCGACGTTCCGGAGGTCGCGAGTGCCGTCAATGTCACCGGCGTCCCAATCGCAACAGGAAAGGTCACGTTTGCCGTGAGCGAAGTGACGCGCAGCCGCGTCTCTGCCGGGAAATTCGCGACTGTCAGTGCGGTGTTGTCGAGTGCAAGATGCTCATCCGCATCGCATGAGGGATTGAACGGATTTGAGACCGTGCAGGCTGTGCTCGTGCCTGCCGGCACTCCCATTGGAGCGCCAAGATAGCTCAGTGCTGGATTCTGAAAAGTCACGTCAATCTCGTGCACGAAGCGCCCAGACTCAGGCACTTATCGTTGTACGACATGATCGTGCGCCATCGTGTTGACGACGTCGACCCGAAATTGACGTGGCCATGGGCGTACGAATATGGAGATGTCGCGTTATCCATGTACCAATCGTGGCGCAACCCCATGTTGTGCCCGAGCTCGTGCGCAAAGCTCAAATTTCCTACCGCGCACATTTGCTCGACAACGTTGAAGCCCAGAGACTGGAAGCTGCCCGATACGCTCGTCATCAGCCACGCGACGCCACAGTAGGGAGATCCTGGGGTGGACGTCATAAGCGTGACGAGATCGGCTCGATACGTGTTGCGCAAAGAAGCGACACCGCTAAGGGTTCCTGCGCCGTTCGTGACATTCCCCAAGTCGACGCCGATATCGCCGGTCTCCACGTAACTCACTTCCGAAGCGTGCGCCAATCGAAGCCGCTGAATGATGTTGCTGTTCGCGTAGGCCGTGTTGGTCACGCTTATCGCGTTTGCGATGAGAGCATTTATTGCGGATGTTCCCCCGGCTGCTGTTCTTGCGGCCGGAGGTGCACCACCATGATGTCAATGAACGAGGCGCTGTCTCCTTGAGTACGTTGATTTCGTTCAACGTGAAGGAAGCCGAAGCCGTGCCAGCCAGAGCGTCCATCGGTCGTGGCTCGGCTTCGGGCGGAAACGGCGCCCTGGTCGATCGTCTCATCGATCGAATAAAGCCCGTTCCCGATGAACCGCACGACATAGGTTGCGTCAGGGGTTTGAACACTACCGTGCATCACGCCATCTTCGGTGGCGAGGGAAACCGTGCTCATCGGTATCGCCGGGATGTGACCAACCCAGACAAATCCGCGAGCAGTCGGATCCGACGCTATTCAGAACGGCCGTGAACGACGAGTTCTCGAAAAGGTTCAACTCAATGGACGCATCCCTGTCAGCCGCGACATCACCACTTCCGAGCCGCGCGAAGTCGACTCTGACTACCCGGGATCGGAGTACCGACCGGTCGAAGGCGGCAATCTGGGATGCCGCGGCCGCGGATTGCGGCTGCAGGAATAGCCCGGGTGACTGTGCGAAAAGCACGGAGTCGTAGCCTAGCCAGGCAATGCAAATCAGCAGTCCAACGAGAGTCTTGCGTTTGGCTGTGCTCATACTCTCTGATAGTGTCGTGTCGTTCTGATGGCACGAATCGCTTGGTTTACGCCCTTGCCCCCGGTGAGATTCTGGCATCACCCAGTACAACTGGGAACTGCTGTCGGCTTTTGTACACCTTCACGAAATAGATCTGTTTGTCGACGGGCGGCCCGATGAATTCCGTGTGCCGGACGCCCGTCTGCGCGTATTCAGTGCGCACGACTTCATCTGGCGGTCACGTGAGCAACGCTACGATCTGGCTGTCTACCAGCTAGGAAACGCACCATGCCACGACTACATGTGGGCATATCTGGTCCGTTATCCCGGCCTCGTCGTGCTTCATGATGGGCAGCTGCATCACGCGCGCGGCCGCATGCTGCTGCAGCAGTGGCAGCCGCGGCAGGATGACTATCGGCATGAGTTCTGGTTCAACCATCCCGACGCGAAGAAAGACGTCGCAGAGCTCGGGGTCGCCGGGCTGCTCGGCTCGCTGACCTACCTCTGGCCGATGTTGCGGATAGCGGTCGAGGCGAGCCGTCATGTGCTTGTCCACAACGAGTGGCTCGCCGAACAGGTTCGCGAGGCGCATCCGCACGTGCCTGTCAGCGTGGTCGAGATGGGTGTCCCGCCGGCCTCGCCGCGTCCTGACGCCCGAGCTCGCATCCGTGCGCGGCACGGCATTCCCGACGAGGCCGTCGTGTTCACCTCGTTGGGCATGATCACGCCAGAGAAGCGTGTCCGCGAGGCGATACGCGCGCTCGCCGAGCTGACTGATGCCGTTCCGAACGTGCGCGTCCTGCTGGCCGGCGACACGGTTGACTACTACGACATGGCCCGCGAGGCATTGACGTTGGGAGTTGATCGGCAGGTCGCGATCGCGGGCTATGTCCCTGACGATGAGATTGACGACTATCTTGCTGCGTCCGATGTCTGCTTGTGCATGAGATGGCCAACTTCCCGCGAGACATCGGCGTCCCGGTTGCGATGCCTCTCGGCGGGCAAGCCGACGATTTCGACAGACCTGGTTCACACGATCGACATTCCCACTTTGGATCCGCGAAACTGGTCGGTATTGGCTGGACTGAAACAGGGTGCTCCCGTCGGTGTGAGCATCGACATTCTCGACGAGGATCACTCTCTGAAGTTGGCGATGCTCCGGCTCGCCACTGACGAAGGACTACGTTCCAGGCTCGGTGAGAATGCACGCGAACTCTGGCAAGAGCGGTTCCGCCTCGATTCGATGGCTACCGGGTACGCCGATGTGATTATGAAAGCGCTGCAGGTTCCAGTTGAACCCTCCCGTACGCGATCCGCGCGACCTTTTCACCTTCGGTCGACTGGCGCCGAGTCTGCAGAAGAGCTCCTGCAACAGGTTTTCGGCAGCTACGCCCCTGAACCCTTTGAAAGGCCGTGACGATTACAGCCGGCACGCGTCGGTTCGTGATCTGGTGTTGTGCGGCCGTACTTATCGCAGGTGCGGCCGGCGTGTTTGCTCGGGCCCCGCTTCTCACGTCGCTCGGAAATGTGCTCCTGCGTCAAGATCCACTCGTGAAAGCCGACGCGATCGTTGTACTTGCAGGCGGGACACCACAACGAGAGCTCGAGGCTGCAGACTTGTATGCGGCAGGGTACGCGCCCAAAATTATTCTGACCCTCGAACGCAATTCGCCGGCGGGCGACGTGCTGCGCCAGCGGGGGATTGCTTTCGAGACTCCGACTGAGCTGAAACGCCGAATCCTGAGATCGCTGAAGGTTCCCGACACAGCCATCATCCTTCTCGATCGAACGCACGCCACATCCACGAAAATGGAGACCGATTTGGTCAGCGACTGGGTGGCTATGAATCCCGTCCAGCGCATCATTGTCGTGACATCTCCTTACCACACCCGCCGCGCCGCGCTCACATTCAGTCGTGCATTGCGGCACAATGGAGTCGAAATCGTAGCGCATCCTGCTTCCCATGAGCCGTGGACGTCTGACGCGTGGTGGACCGATCGAGAACAACTCAAGAATGGACTTGTCGAAATCCAGAAGCTGGTTTTTTATTACGTTGCCTATTGGTGGGATTGAGGGCAAATGTTGATTGAGGAAAAGGGTAGCGCCGAAGAGCTCGCCCGCCTGAAAAGCGAACGCGACGAGGCCGACCGCCGCTACAACGAGGCGCTCACGAAACTGGACGCCGCGATTCAAAAGCCGCGCGACACGCCTCATCCGCCGCCGCCCTACGACGAGTTCCAGATCACGCCGCTGAACGAACGGTGGGAGCTGCTGTCGCTCAAGCCAGACGAGGGACAGGGATGGCTGCGACGAATGCGCATGCACGCGTGGGCCATGGTCGCGCCGCTGTTCGAGCGCCAGCAGGCGTTCAATTCGGCCCTGGTCGATCACATCAACCGCAACATCACAATGCACCGGGAAACGACGCGGGCACTGGAAACCACTATCACGATGCTTCGCGACGATCAGAAACGCGTCATCGAATTCCAGACCCTGCTCATCCTGTATGCCCAGCAGATAACCCCGTACGTCGATACGAAGGATCGCCAGGTGGCGAGCCTGATGCACGCGCTGGCGGCGGGACTGAGCGCCGTGAGCGATGAGCTACAGAAACGCTGGGAATCGATGGTTGCCCGGGAGCGCCGCTACGACGCGCAGGTCAGCGATATCCGGTCTACGTTGGCCGTCATGCATCGGGTCACGCAGACACTGAAGCGAGAGTTAGAAAAGCCAGGTGCGCCAGGTGCGCCAGGTGCGCTAGGTGCGACGGGCCTGCCCGCCGAAGCGATAGGCTCGTCGAGCGCGAAGGCGGGTGCGACGCCCTCGCTCGACTCCTATAAGTACGTCGGCTTCGAGGATCAGTTTCGTGGATCGGCACAGGAGATTCGTGAACGCCTGGAAGTCTACGTTCCGCTCTTTCAGGGCGCGACGGATGTGCTGGATGTGGGTTGTGGCCGCGGAGAGTTTCTCGACCTGCTGCGGTCGAAGGGAATTGCAGCGCGCGGCATCGACTTGAACGAAGAAATGGCCGCGGTGTCCCGCGAGCGGGGCCTCGACGCCACGGCGGGCGATGCGCTCACCTACCTTCTGGCGCAGCCTGACGGTTCCCTTGGCGGGCTCTTCGCGGCACAGGTCGTCGAGCACCTCGAGCCGGCGTATCTGATGCGATTGCTCGAAACCGCCTATCACAAGCTCCGGCCAGGCTCGAAAATTGTGCTCGAAACGATCAACCCGGCGTGCTGGTTCGCATTTTTTTCCAGCTACATTCGCGACATCACGCACGTGCAGCCGCTGCATCCCGACACGCTGCAGTATCTCGTTGGCGCGAGCGGCTTCCAAAAGGTGAGCGTCCGGTACAGCGCGCCGTTTCCCGATGAACACAAGCTGCAGCCGGTGCCGCCGAAGTCGGGAACAGGGCCCGATGTCGAGGTCTTCAACGAAAACGTGCGGAAGCTGAACGAACTGCTGTTCACCTATCTGGACTACGCGGCAATCGGAGAGCGCCTGTAGAGCTGCCGGACACATGCAGTTGGCGGCACATTTTCTCGGCGTCGTTCACGGACTCGCAGCAGCCGTGATCTCGCTGGCGGTTTTCTACGTCGCTGGCGTGCTCCTCACGCCTCGACGCTGGCAGAACTGGATGCGCTGGCCGGATGCCCTCGTTGCGGGCCTCTTGTTCTACGTCGTGTTTTGCTGGATTGCGGTCAGTTCGCGCAACATCCCGCTCAAGTACGTCACGTTGATATTTGCTGGAAGCATCTGGGCGCTCGCGTCGATCCGGCCTGCGTGGCTGCGGAGCGTGCTCGCCACCCGCGTGCCGGGTCCTCCAGCGCGCCGATGGCTTGTGGATTTCAGCGCGCTCTATGTGCTCGCCTACGTTCTGATGCCCCCCGCGGCAGGTTCGGCCGTTCTACCGCTCGGGCCTGGCAACAACATCAGTCTCGTGACCTATGCGAGGTACGCACGCCAGGTGCTCGATTTCGGCACGGCGAACATCGACCTCGCCGCGTTCGACTACCTCCACAGCCCCGCCAGCATCTATCTCATCGCCTGGCAATCGCTGATGTTCGGACGCGACCCGCTGCAGGCGGCGATGCCGACGCTTTTTCTGCAGGCTTCGCTGTTCGGCATGCTCGCGGCCGAGACTGCCCGCACGGCATTCGGTCTCTCCCATCGGCTCTCCATGGCGATTGCCGTCGTTGTCGCGTGTGGGCCGCTGTTTCGATGGGCGCTTGGAACGTATGCGCTGGCCGAGGTCATGTCCGCATCGGCGCTGCTTTACGTTCTCCGGATTCTTGTCAGGACTGCCGCGAACCGTACAGTCGCAGCGCCAGTCGTCCCGACCGCGATTGCCGGGGCGACACTACTCGTCTTCGCGGCACCGCCATGGTCCGGATGGGGCAGTCGCCTGCTGAGCGGCATCGCTGGACTTCTCTCGACAGTGCCGTTGGTATCGCTGTTTGGTGTGCCCGGCAACGTATCTCTTGCTGCGGATCTTTCTGTTTCGAGCCGCTCTGCGGCCGTCTTGGTGCTCGCCATTGTCCCACTCCTCTTGGCTGGTGCGGTGCTTGCCGCTCGAGGCTGGCACGTGCTGGAGCGCCCGCAAGTGTCAGACACAGATCGGAGACTGGCCAGGGCTCTCATTGTCTACGCAGGAGTTGCGCTGGTTCTCGGCAACGTCACGGTACAAGCCGTCAGAAGACCCGAAGCCGTTCGCAGGCCCGCGGCGTGGCGGCAGCTCCACGACGTCAGCGACCAGTCATTTCGCGCTCTCACCGTGAAGGTTGTCGGTGAAGCTGATGGACTGGCCACGGCCCTCGCGATGTACTACCTGCCCGGACGAAAGGCTCAGGTGTTCGGGCGCGGAATTTCGCCGCAGGAACTGTCCTTTGAGAGCGTGTCGAAGCAGCAACCGATGTTCATCCAGAATTTCGGGTGTGAAGGCGTGGGTCATCGCGACGCCGTGTTCGTGCGGGAAGTGGGGTGTCTGCTCATGGCGCCGCCCAGTATGACGCTCGACACCTCGTATCCGTTCAACCAGACGTTCCTGTTCGTCACCTACGATCGCATGACGGCGCGCGATCCGGGTGGCCGTTGGAACACCAGGCCGACATTACATTTGCGAGTCACGGTCGATCCTCAACGAACCCCGCTGGATCGCGAGTTGTTCATCAACCTTCTCGTGAATCCATTCCTTCCGGAAGGCGTGAAACCGCAGCGGCTCGTCGTGAAGTGGGGAAGTGGCCAAAGTGGCGAGACGCTGATTGGCGAACGCGGATGGTTCAGCCTTCCGGTTCGAAGCGGCGACTGGAAAGGCAACCGCGTCTGGGCGCTGCCGATCACGATCGACTTTCTCGACGGCCGCACCATCCTCTTTCATGAGATCGCATTGACAGAGTCGCCCCGCGGCACAGTGGTGTCTCAGTACTGAGCAAAGAGATCACCAGGACATGCGTCATGGCAGATCGATGATGGCAGATGGCATATGACGTCTTCTGCCATCTGCCCTATGCCCTCTGCCCTGACGGAGCTACTCTCCACGTCCAGGGAGCTACACAACGATGTCAGGGCGCAGCTCGCGGATGAGGCGGGCAGGAGTACGGTCTGAAAACAGCGTCACGTAATCGACGACCCGGAGTGCGGCGAGCATCTCGGCGCGCTGGGCGCCGGTTGCCTGATCGCCATTGACGCCGACCACCAGCAGCTCTCCGAGGGCCCGTGCCGCCTGCAGCGCCCGCAGGTCGGCGACCTTCAGCGCCTCAAAGGATCCGCTCGTAAAGACCACCGTCGCGCCACGCTGCCGGGCCTCGCGAATGCGCGCCGCGACGGCTCTTCGTGTCAGCACCTTCGAGCCCGCCTGCGAGGACTGACCCTCCACCATTCTGCCGAGCGTCTCCGGTTCGGCAACGGCAGTCCCGACCATTCCAACGACGATTCCCGCCGCCGCATTCGCCACACGCGCGGCATCCGCCAGGGGCATACCCGCAGCGGCGGCCATCGTCAGCACGGCAGCCACTGTGTCGCCGGCGCCGGTCACATCGAAGACCTCGTGACGTTGAGACGCCGCGATGTGGGTGCGTCGTATGACACGCCGATTGAGCTCAAACAGGTCCATCCCGTTCGCGCCTCGCGTGACGAGCAGCGCCGGAAAACCGAGCGTGCGCATCAACGACTCCGCCCGGCGTCCGACAGCGGCAGCGTCGGACGGCTCGCCCTGCGCCTGAGTCGCGTCGGCGAGTTCCTTCTCGTTGGGCGTCAGGAGGTGTGCCCCGCAATACTTGCGAAAGTCCCGGCTCTTGGGATCGACAAGGACGAAGGGCTTCGACCGCCCTTCCAGAACGGTACGCAACACTCGTTCGGTGAGCACACCCTTGTCGTAGTCCGAGCACACAATCCCGGCGACGCGGCCCTTGGCTTTTCTGATTGCGGACACGAGGCGGTTTTCGTCCTGTTCGGTGATGGCGCTGCGCGATTCCCGATCGATGCGGAGCATATGTTGTCCGCGTGCGATGACGCGCGTTTTCACCGTCGTCGGTCTGTCAGTCGATTCAATGACGCCTGTCGCGTCGATGCCGGCCTGTTCAAGCGACCGGCGCAGCCATCGGCCGGGTTCGTCCTTCCCGACGACACCCACGAGTCGAACGCGGCATCCCAGAGCCGCGAGATTGAGCGCGGCATTTGCCGCGCCGCCCGGCCTGTCTGCTTCGCGCTCCCATCTGAGCACCTGAACCGGAGCTTCGGGAGAAATGCGTTCGACGTCTCCCCAGATGTAGTGATCGCACATGATGTCGCCGACCACGAGGATCGGCGCTGACGGGATCGGCAGTTTAGCCATTCGGTTTCGAGATTATCGTCCACCCGCCGACTTCGACCGATGGATCATCATCGTCGGCGCCGTCCGTCATTACTGAAGGCCTGATTCTCAGCTCTATTTGATGAAACCGGCGTGATGGGCTTTCTGACAGTCCGATACGTGCCGTCTGCCACTCTCGATCGGCGATCGTGATGGTCTCGGCAGTCAAGTTGTCGACGAGAACGTCGATCATAATCGGATCTTCGCCGTATGTACGGCGCGCGCGAAGCGGAACGTTGACCCCCACGTTGTTGCCGGCGACGAAGAACCGGGCACGGGACGTCATGATTCGTTTCGACGACAGACCATAGCTCACCTGTGAGAAGTCGACGCCCTGCGACTTCGCATGCACTCTCATCGGAATCGACAGCGCGAGCAATACGAGCACGACAGCTGAAACCGCACGCCCATGGCGGGCTGTAGACGAGGCGAAAGGCCCGAGTGCGATGATGCCGAGAGCCAGCCAGAACGGATAGGCCACTTCGGGGACAAGGAGGGGGTGACCGCCGAGCCAGGAGAGGATAAAAGCGGCCAGACCGACAACCACGGGAGCTGTTACTGATTCGTAGGACCGAAACGATTCGCGGCGATATGCCAGCGCAAATGCCAGCATAGCGACGAACGCTGCGAGCCCGATCACTCCGAGCTCACCGGCAATCTGTGCGAAATTGTTGTGGGCGTTTTCTCCCCCAGCGTAGTACTTGAGCAATTCCGGTTTGGAAAAATCGACCGACCGCAGGGCAAACTGTCCGACACCGACGCCGAACAACGGGTTGGCCAGCAGCATCCGCCACGTGGTGCCCAGAAACAGCCATCGAATTTCAACAGCTTCGGACGCCAAGAGGCCGAAGAATTCACGGGGAACGTACAGCCAAAGCGCGACCGCGATTGCTACCGACGCCAGCGCGGCGCCGGCGATTGTTTTTCCAACTCCGATCGCTTTCCCCACCGTGAAAGCTGCTAACAAACATCCGGCAACCAGCGCGATCGCCACTATGGCCGTTCGCGAATGCGTCATCATGACCGCGGCACCCAGCGCAAGGCCCGCGGCTGTCCAGACGATTCGTAAGCGTCGCTCTCTCCATGCCATACCGAAGGCGATGAACATGGTCATGGCAAAGAACGATCCGGCCGCGTTGACGTCAGCGACATGCACGCTCCACCGGCGATAAGCGACGATATCGACAAGCCTCGTTCCTGCGTTTCCGACCTGAGCGAGCTCGTTGGCAACTTCTCGAAATGTCAGCAGCACAGTCCCAACTGCTCCCAGGACGAGCATGACGACGAGCCGCCTGGCGAATTCCGGCGACTCACCCGCATACTTGAGCGCAAACAGGACGAGTGCGGCACCCTCGAGCAGCAGCATCGCGCGGAAGATCATGCCGTATCCCCGGAAGGTGCCTATATAGTCGCGGCCCACATCTGCCAGCACACCTTGAATGAATGGCCACGGGTAGTCGCGCTGTATCTGCAGGAACCAGATTTGCTCGGCACACGACGCAGCCACGACAACGCCGAAAATGAGCGCTGCGATTTCAAGGCGTGTCGAGGGGAATGACCGGAACTCTCGAAGAGTCCAGCCTCGCACCAGCGCTCCAGCAAGAAAGGCCAGAACCAATGCTTCGGCGCCGCGCATCTGCGAGTCCAGTATCCGGCTGCCTACCCCGCCCAGCGGTACGAGTACCGCGAGCGCCAGCAGTCCAACCTGCGGACGGAAGTACGACAGCAGCCCCATCGCCAGGACGATGAGCTGCACCCATGACGACACGCGGTTGCTCCAGAAGACCGACTGGACGAGAAGCAGAACGACGGCGGTGAACACAGCCAGCAGCGCGCGCATCAGCGTGAAGTATACTGGCAGCGTTGTCGAGCCATTTTCCACAAGTTCAGGATCTGTCCGTCTGCGTTGTCCTCCCGGCCTACCACGCCGCCAAGACCTTGAAGGCGACGATCGATCGGCTGCCGCCCGGCGCCTGTCACGACATCATTCTGGTGGACGACGCGAGCACCGACGATACGATCGACGTAGCCAGGAACCTCGGCATCAAAGTGCACCGGCATCCCGAAAATCGCGGGTATGGCGGCAACCAGAAAACGTGTTACCGGCTTGCGCTCGAGACCGGGGCCGACATCGTCGTGATGCTGCACCCCGACAATCAGTACGACGGCGCCCTCGTGCCGTACATGACAGGGTTCATCAAGGCCGGTGTCGTCGATATCGTGCTGGGCTCGCGCATCAGCCGGCGGGAAGAAGTGCTCGCCGGCGGCATGCCGCCGATCAAGTACATCGCGAATCGAATCCTCACGATTCTCGAGAACATCGTGCTCGGACTCAATCTACCCGAATATCACACCGGGTATCGCGCGTATCATCGCCGCGTGCTCGAGACCATCAATTTCGAGGCGTGCTCGGACGATTTCGTCTTCGATCAGCATTTCCTGATCCAGGCGCGTGTCCATGGGCTTCGCATCGGGGCCGTGCCTGTTCCAACACACTACGGACCGGAATCGAGCAGCATCCCTTTAGGACGCAGCACGAAGTACGCGTTCGGCACGCTCGCGGCGCTCGGACGATATCTGCTTTTTCGTGCCGGCTGGAAGTCGCAGCCGATATTCAAGCGACGCGTCGCTCACTCGGAGGCTTTGTAAAGCACGACCGGAGGTCCGGGCGGACCCGGATTCGTGAAAACGTGCTCGGCAGGATCTTCTCGATTCTCCCAGCGCCGGTCGATGGCGTCGAGCTGAATCCGCTCGTAAGTCCCGCGTGCGAGCTCTCGTTCCACCCATTCGACAGCCACGCGCACCGGAATGTAGGGCTTCAGGTAGCGGCGCCAGATCCACACGGGACGCTCGCCATCAGAAGGCAACTGCGCCGTTTCGCCGCCATACACTTTCAGCGATGTATGAAACTTGAG
Source organism: Vicinamibacterales bacterium (assembly GCA_963782595.1). Lineage (GTDB taxonomy): Bacteria > Acidobacteriota > Vicinamibacteria > Vicinamibacterales > JAMQPK01 > JAMQPK01. Next base: position 242,856 of record CAWAKJ010000003.1, read on the forward strand.
CGGCAGCTCATCATACGTCGTGACGATCACGTCGCCAGGCCGCGCATGACGCGCAAGGTACTCGACGGTTGCCGCAACAGGCCCGCGTGGCGGATCCCGGAATTCCTTCAGCAGATCCGTTAACGGCATCCTCGCTGGAATCGAGCGGTCACGAACGACGAAGGCGCCCGTGCGGCGTCCCACCGCCGTCAGCAATGAGTGCGACAGCGCGTGCAGGCTCGTCGAGGTGGCCAGCACGGCGGCGATCGCCACCGCTGCGATTCTGGCGACGCGTCCTTTTTCGGCCAGCGCGGCGAGCGCCACGGCGGCGAGCGCAAAGATGAAGGGCAGCGCCGGAACGATGTAACGAAAGAATCGGTACGGCGACAACATCACGCCGCTGATGGCGCCAAGCGCGAAGGCAATCAGCAGAATGGCAGTGGGCGCAGTGCGATGCGCGAGCACCAGAGCCGCCAATCCGAGTAATGGCAGAGGTACGACGTAGGAATCGATCTGGCCGGCATAGTAGAACGTGCCGTACCAGATTCGGTTCGGCATCGCAGCGAGGCCGGCATTATCGTTGCGCATCGGGGCGGAGAGCGACAAGGCAATCCACGCGAGCAGGACCGCAACAGGGACACTCCACGACGCCCAGAATGGCGTCGCGCGCCGTGCAGGGCCTGCGACCACCGCCCAGTGAACCGCAATGACAGCCAAAATCCCCATCGCCGTCACATCGAAGCTGAGGACCAGCAGCGTTCCCGACGCGGCAAGAGCGGCGCTGGCCAGGCCGATCGGCCGCCGCTGTTCTGCCGCCTCGACGATCTTCGCGTAGCATCCTGCCGTCAAGAGAGCAACTGCCGTGGTAAGCGCGTAGTAGCGCGACTGGCGCGAGCAGATGATGAAGGGAACACTGGTTGCTGTCAGCAGGGCGGAAAAACGCGCTGCCCCTCGAGTGCCGCCGGCGCGCGTGACAACCCATGCGATTAGGGGCACACACAGCCAGCCCGCGAGGGCAAACGGCACACGGGCAGCCCAGCTCGACTCGCCAAACAGCCGAAAGCTGGCCGCTGCCACGTACGCCTGAAGCCAGGAAATGTGAAGGTAGATGCCTTTGACGCCGGCGTCGAGGCCCATGTGTGCGGACAGGCTCAGTGCTCCCTCGCCCACCATCGGCACCCCGTTTCGCAAGACCGATCGGGCGAGCAGCGCCGTCTGAGCCTCGTCCTGCCAGAGATAGGTGTTGCCGAGGCCGTAGACAAACAACGGAAGGCAAAGCAGCGAAATGAGAGCCACCACCCAATCCGGCCGTCGTGCGTCAGGCAGGGCTTGCGCCATCAATGAAGCGCGCGTTCAAGACGGGCCCGCGCTCGCCGCATGAAGTAGTACTCGTTGAAGGGACGGTCGTCGGTCACGACCACGTCCGGGTCGTCGATGAGCAGACTCGCGACCTCAACCCGCTGCTTCAGGACGTCTTTCATGAACGTTCGCGGATCGCGACGATCGCCCGAGTTCCATTCCACAAGATCGAGCCTGGCCGCGGCAGGAAGGCGGGAGATGAATTCCTCCGCGTCGGGTACGTGAATCGGCGACATCGACGCGGTGTAGTGCGTGCCGGCCAGCTCGATCGCGCGGAATGCCACCACGTGGTCGAACGACTCCACCAGCGCACGGGCAATGGCGTTGTTGATGAGCGTGTCGCCTCCAGGGCTCCACTGCTGCAACAGCCCGCCCGGTTTCAGCCGCACCTTCAGCAGATCGTAGAAATCCTGCGAATACAAGAGGCTCGAGCCCGCGGCCTCGAGCGGCGGCGGCGGGTCGATGGTGATGATATCGAACTGGTCGCCGCTGCGATGCAGGAAACGGCGGCCGTCATCTACGACGATCCGGCCCTTGGGCTGTTTCAGCAGCGATGGGGCATCATCGAAGTAGTACGGAAAGGCTGCCGGCACACTCCGCGCGAGATCGACGGCCGTCGTATGCACGTCCCACGTCAATGCGGAGCGAAACGTGGTGCCCATACCGAAGCAGATGACGGCCATGGAGTCTGCGCTGCCGTGAAATGCGAGCGGCATGTGCGCCATCAACTTGGTCAGCGTGGTCTGCGACGTGATGCCGATGCCGTTCACCAGCAACTGCTTGCTGAGGCCTTCGCCGAACGACACCACCGTCGCGGTGTGATCGCGGCGGATTTCGGCGGGAACGCCCGGCGGGCCGTCTTCGTAGCTCACGATGACGAACGTGGAGAGGGCAATGAGGACAGCCGTCAACGCAGTGGTGAGCGTGCGCCAGGATCGTGCGAGTGACGGCGAACGCCAGACGATGGCGAGAAACCCGACGAACGGCAGCGCAAGCACGACGAGCCCGATTCGCGCGCCCATCAACGGCAGAAGCAGGTAGCCGGCTGCGAGGGGGCCGAGCACGCAGCCGATCACGTTGATGGCGTAGGCCCTTCCGGCGCGAGTCGGATCGTCTTGCGAGTACTGGTCGATCAAGCTGGGCGTCATGTAGCCGAGGACCGCGCAGAACGGGAAGATGCTCGCCAGAGCGACGGCTTTTTCGTGCCATCCGAGCCTGACATCGTTGAGCACGATTGGCAGCAGGCTGGTCACCGCCAGCAGCGCGATGAGCCTTGCTGTCGACGCAATTCGCTCGGCAGCGACGTGCCGGCGGTACAGCCACGATCCCACCCATGTCGCCCACAGATACACGAACAGCAGACCGGCGAACGAATAGACATACGTGCCCAGCACTGGCGTGAACGTTCGCGTCCAGATCACTTCCATCGCCATCGATGAGAAGCCCGTCGCGAAGAGAATCGGAAGGGCCAGTGGGGCAGCTCCAGAGGTGGAGTGCGGCACCGAAGTGCCCGCACGACTGAGGGCCCCCGCCGGCTCTGCGGCGACCTCCTGAGCCCGGTAGGGATACCGCGTTCCCAGCCACACGCTGACACCAGCGATAGCAAAGTTGATGAAGGCTGCGAACCAGAGTGTCCCGCGAAAGCCGAGGGTCTCGATGAGAATCAGCGCCACCGCGGCAGCGCCCAGTGAGGCCCCAAGGACATTACCCAGATAGAGAAAGCTGAACCGATGGCCCTGAACGATCGCGGCAGTTTTCGTGAACGCGAGCATCAGCGGGAAGGTCGCTCCCATCGCGATACATGGTGGAAGCAGCGCCGCGGCGAGAATCGCGCCCGAATATGCGAGATAGCTCAACGAATCGATCTCGCCGGCCTGAAGGAGAGAGCGGGCGCCCAGGTCGAAGATGGACGGCACGACGAGAGCGCTCAGGCCGATAAGCGTCTCCGCCGCCGCGTACAGATAAATCGGGGACATCCTCGTGCGCCGAACCCAACGAGCGGCGACGGCTCCCGCCCCCCACGACCCGAGCGCCAGGCCGAGCATGAACACGGACACAACGACCGACAACACCGGCGTGATGATGCCAAATGATCTGAACGCCAGCCGCAGCCACACGATCTGGTACACGAGGCTGCAGAAGCCGGACAGGACGAAAAGCAGAAACAGAACCTGCGTTAGCATAGGCGCGTGTTCCGAAAGCCCGAGTGGGTTCTTCTAGTCGGTCTTCTGGTTGCGTACAACATCAATTTGAGGCAGGTGTCATCGCACGACACGTACGCGTCGCGGTTCGTGCCCATCAGCATCCTGCGCGACGGCGACGTGATTCTCGATGACTTTGTCCCCGAGGAGATGAAGCAGCACGCCGGCGAGAATGTGCTCTCCGATAATTTTATCTACGTCCGCGGTCATTTTTACGATAGCCATCCCCCGATCGGGCCGCTGCTGGCGATGCCAGTGTACGCGCTGCCGGTATGGATTGGAATCCCGCAGGGCCCGGAACTCGTGGCCAACATGTTCTCGAAGCTGGCGGCGTCCATCATGGTCGCCCTCTCTGCGGTGCTGCTGTATCGCGCTTCGAGGCAGCTCCTCGGCGCCACACTTGCCAGCCAGCCTTCCGTTGATCGCACACTGCATGTGGATCGCGTCGCCCTTCTCGCGGCAACTACCTACGGACTGGCCACCTCTGTCTGGTCGACCGCGAGCCTGGCAATGTGGACGCACACACCGGCGGTGCTCGCCTTCGCGGTGGCGCTGTGGGCGTTGACTGCCGGCCGCACGGGTGTCGCTGGTGCGGCCGTCGCCGCGGCGTGCTTCGCGAGGCCCGCGACGGCGCCCGCCGTGGCCATGCTTGGGATGTACCTGGTGCATCGCACGCTGCGCGATGAGTGGAGGTCTGCCCTCGCCGCTTCCAGTCGTGTGGATCTCGTTCGGTTCTCTGCCGGCGCCGCCCTTGCCGGATTCGCAGGAATTCTCTACAACTACTGGTTGTTCGGGAACATCGTTGGCGGCGCTCCCCACCGCACCGAGATCTGGCTCCAGGAGTTCGGGACCCGAAGCATGTTTGCCGGGTCGTTGCCGATAGGTTTCGCCGGATTGACCGTCAGTCCGAGCCGAGGGATTCTCATCTATTCTCCGGTCGTGCTGGTGGCCGTTTACGGTGCGATCCTGGCGTGGAAATCTCCCCGGCCCGGGCAGAATCGACGTCCATTTGGTTCCGATGATGCGATCCTCCTTGCCCGTTACGTAAGCTTCGCTGCTCTGGCGATACTCCTGACGTATTCGAAGTTCATCGCGTGGTGGGGGGGGCATGGGTACGGCCCGAGATATCTGACCGACGCGATGCCCTTTGTCGGGCTCCTTTTCCCGCTTGGCCTGTCTCCGCTGCTCGAAGTAACGTCTCGCGCGCGCGTCAAGAAGGCAGCGGCAATCGCGGTTATTGGTTACTCGATTTTCATCCAGGCCATTGGCGCCTTCTGCTGGCCGTCGCCGTGGACGCTCAATGACCCGCCCTATCGATTCCGGCTGTGGGATTGGCGCGAGACCGAAATCGAGGCGTGCATTAAGAACGGGCCGAGAGTCGATCCGGCCGTGCGACGGCTCGTCGCCATCCTTAGAACTGAAAGTAAATGAACTGCGCTCCTTCGAAGCTTCCGAACAGAAGGACGAGATAGAAGACGCCTGCATAGAGCGCGTACCGAATCATGGGCACAAGTTGGAGAGGGGCCGATTCGGACTCGCGGCTGGCCTGATACGCGTGCACCATCATCAGCGGTCCGACAATCATCACGAGCGGCACCAACAAGATGGGCAGGGTGTGGATCGACGGCAGCAAGTCGCCACCGATGCGCCGTGTCAGTTCGACAACGTGCGTTGCCGACTCAGCACGGAAAATCAACCACCCGTAACAGGTGACGTGGAACATGACGATGACGAGTGCGGCACGCCGCCAGTTCAGCCCTGGCGCCACCGAGATTCCGCGCGCGCGGCCTTGTCGCATGAGGTTGCGCGCGATGACTAGCGTAAGTCCCTGATATACGCCCCACAGCACGAATGTCCAGGCGGCGCCGTGCCAGAGCCCGCCGAGGACCATGGTGATAATCAGGTTTCGCTTGGTCGCGGTCTCAGAGCCGCGACTGCCACCCAGAGGAATGTATAGGTAATCTCGCAGCCAGGTCGACAGGCTGATGTGCCAGTGCCGCCAAAATTCCTGCGGCGATGCGACGAAATAGGGGAACCGGAAATTGACATTGAGTTCGATGCCGAGCAGCTTCGAGATGCCGCGCGCCATGTTCGAATACCCTGCAAAGTCGCCGTAAATCTGAAAGGCGAACGCATACGTGGCCACGAGCACCTCGGCGCCGCTTGCGGACGAGCCAGGGCGATACGCCGAAGTCACGATTGCCGAAAGGTTGTCGGCAACGAACATCTTCTGAAACAGGCCCCACGCGATCAGCCACAGCCCTTCGACGCTTTGCTCTCGCGTGATCACTCGCTGACGAGCGATCTGCGGCAGCAGTTTAGAAGCCCGGAGAATCGGGCCGGCTACCAGATGCGGAAAGTACGCGACGAACAGCGCGAAGTCGACGAGATCGTGCTCGGGTGTGATTTCATCGCGATACACGTCGATGACATAGGAAATGGTCATGAACGTGTAGAACGAAATACCCATCGGCAGCAGAACCTGGAGCGTGAATGGATGGACCTGCCACCCGGCAAGGCCGAACATCCGGACGAGACCGTCGCCAAAGAAGTTGAAGTACTTGAAGAACCCGAGGACGCCGAGGTTGTAGACCAGGCTCAGGAGCAGCGCGAGGCGCCGCTTCGGTCGAGATCGCTCGCCGCTGATGTAGCGCGCCACCTGGAAGTCGATGACGGTCGATCCGAGCAGCAATCCAAGGAAACGCCAGTCCCACGCGCTGTAAAACAGGTAGCTCGCGGCAAGCAACATCACGTTCTGTGCACGGTGCGGCAGCACGCGGTACAACGCATAGACAACGGCGAAGAACGCCGCGAACTGAAGGGAATTGAAGAGCATCAGTGGTGGACCCCAGGCACGAGGCCCTTGGCGCCGAGGAACCGCAGCATCGCGTCGGCTGTCTTTCGATGCCCCCGAGCGGTGAGATGCGAATTGCGGACGAAATGCAGTCCTGGTGGGTCGTGATCGGTTGCAAACACGGGCAGAAGGTCCAGTACGGGATAGCTGAGTGGTTTCAAGGCGCTCGCAAAGCGATCCGTGGCGGCATGTCGATCCAGCGCGCGCGGCGAGTCTGCCGGGGCAGGGGCCTTCGACATCTGCTCGAACTCCAGGTCGTAAGTTTGAAAGCGCGCCGGCATCAGGACGAATGCCACGCCGGCGCCGTCCTGGCGCGCCTCGTCAGCAAGGCGGCCAAACGCGCGCGTCGCCACGTCGAGGCCTTCGACGACGAACGACGGTGGATTGTGCAGGTATGTGGCAATGGGACGTTCGGCGACGTTGCTCGAGAGCCGTGCGCGCAGCTGATCCGCGCGCCGCCGGACGAGCTGCAGCACCGCGCTCATACGCACGACCTGTCGGATCCGCGACCGGGCCTGCTCGACTTGTGTGCCCCGTGCAACCCTGCCGGCCGCCAGCGTTTCGCGGGCGTCGAACGCTTCAATGGCGTCGTTGGCGACCGACACCACTATGAGCACGATATCAGGCTCGAGCGAGGCCGCGACGTGTCGATAGAACAGCAATTGTTCGACCGGGCCGTATCCCTGGACCCCCCCGTTCATCACCCGCCATCGATGGTTCGGGTCGGATTCATTCAATCGGGCTTCGAGACGCTCGCCCATGGTGTCTCGAAAAGGCACCTGCACGGCGAAGACATACGAATCCCCGAGTATCAGGACACGACGTTCGCCGTCCGCCTTCGGCCCGATGGGTTCGTCGTCGCGTACGCCTTGGGCATTGATTGTGAGATCCGTATCGAATTCAGGGGTCGAGTAGCGGACGGCTGTGCCGGGGTGAAGCCGATACCCAATCCGGTCATCGGTGACGAAGAGCGACTGGAAGGCGGCTCCCGCTTCGGATTGTCCGAAGACGTGCAGGCCTGCTTCGAGGGCCGCGAACTCGACCACCAGGATGACCGCAATCAAGACCGAGCGCTTCATGTTTGATGGGCGAACGCGCCAATTATAGCCATGGAGATTGCCCGGCCAGCCAGCGCGACATCCAGCGCCTGCCTGGCACGCTTGTCCGTTCGAGGACGTCGATCTCTCCAGATCCCATCACCCGGGACCATCGCAGACCGCAGAGCACGATGACTATCCCCAGCACGGTCAGCGCCACCGCTTCGGCGAGTGACGTGCTCCACACGGATCGGAAGCCCGACAGAATTAACGCCATCACCATCGAGAGCAGCGTCACTTTCGCCGCAAACGCCCAAGGGAACCGGACACCGTATGCGCGGCGGGCCCCTGCATAGCCGATGAGCGATGACGCAACCCGACTGCCGCCGAGAACAAGCGCCGCTGGCAGCAGTCCGAAACGACCTGCCGTCCACACGAACAACGGCGCTCCCACGACCATCACGAACTGCGCACTCAGCACAGGACGATATCGCTCATCGACCCAGAGCACGAGCAGGGGAACAGCGAGCGCCGTTTCGGCGAACAGCAGAGCGATAAGCACGCGGGCGACGGGCACTGCCGCCCGGAAGGGTTCGCCGTAAAGGAGCGGCAGGTAGTCTGCCACCATCACCGCAAGGCCGAACCCGGCGGGCACGACGGCGAGCACTTGAATCTTGTTCATCAGATCGAAGGCCCGCTGGAGCTGCGTTCGCTCGCCGGACGCCAGTACGCGCGCGAACGCGGGACGATACACTCCGCGGAAGCCGGACACGACGAGCGCGACCGTGGACGCCGCAACGAAATAACCTGTTGCGAACAGGGCGACCGGCTCGGGCCCGCCCATAGTGCTCAACAGAACGGGGCTCGCGAATGCCGGCGTCGCGAAATACAGCGAGAGATCTCGAAAGTAGGTGACGCTGGAAAGTTTCCAGATGCGTTCGGTCGAGAGCTCGCGTTCCACTCGGTCGTCTGCCCCTTCGGCAACATTGCGGAGCTGTTTCAGCACGACAAATATCGCCACGATCGCCGTCACCGACGCCGACACGGCCAGTGCGCCAATCACTCCCGCGATCTGAAACCCCGCTGCGACGACCAGCCCTACCATGCAGACATCGAGGACGCCATTGAGAAGCGAAAGAAGGTTGACGTTGAGCTGCTGCAGGAATGAATCGAGCGCACGATAGAGAAAGTCGAGGAGCGCCCGTCCGATAAGAAGCGCAGACGCCCATCGTAAATACATCGTGCCGTCCGGACCGAGATTGAATCGCAGCGCGAGTGGATCGGCAAAGGCATTGAGCGCCGCGACGATGACGAGGAGAACGCCGAGGCGAACGGATGCAAGGCGCCAGACCAGTCGCGAGGCTGCGCGCCGGCCGGCGCGAACCTGCAGCTCCGGCAGGAATTTGGGAAGGCTTCCGGCGAGCCCAAGGCTGGAGTAAAAGAGAATCGAGTTCGCGATGCCCATCACCACGTCGTAGAGACCCGATTCGAGGCCGAAGCTCCGCCGGACGAGTATCGAGAGAAGCACACCCGCTGCGGTCACGACCGGCAGCAGAGCGGTGTTCCAGAACACGGACCGCGAGACTTCGTGCAGAAGGCCTGGCGGCCGGCTTTGTTCACGGTCCGCCGATGCTTCAATCACCGGCGCCCCCTGTTGCACGGTGGTAAATGGCTTCCGTCTGCATCGAAATGCTGCGCCAGTCGTAGCTGGAAAGGATCGCTCGCCTGTGCTTTTCCGCGTTTTCGCGAAAGCGCGGCGAGTCGAGCACTTCGCTCAGGTTCTTCGCGAATCGATCGAGATCGCCAAAGGGATGCAGAAGGCCGAAGTCGTACTGTGGCACGAGCGTCTGCATGATGCCGACCGGAGTGCCGAGCAACGGCCTTCCGCTCGCAGCCGCTTCGACGGCGACGATGCCGAACTGTTCGTATTGGGAAGGGAAGAGCACCGCATCCGATAGTTGGTAGTATCGCGAGATCTCGCGTCGATCCGTCATCGCGCCGACGAGGATGACGGCCTGTTGAAGCCCGAGCTCGACAATTCGAGCCGCAAAGATATCCGTTTCGCGCGAGTGCACCTCTCCGATCATGATGAGGCGCAGCTTCCGTCCGGCGGCGCGCAGTCGCGCCACGACGTCGAGTGCGTCGAAGGCGCCTTTCGGCGACATGATCTTGCCGACGAACAGCAGCACCTGTTCGCCGGGAGCCAGGTCGTGCCGCTCACGCAGATCTTCAATATCGTAGTCCTGCTCGAAGAACTCCGAGTCGACGCCGAACGGAACGATCGTGCGGGACCGCAGCTCGAACCGGGCGGCCCGGAGTAGTTCGGCCTCGTGAGCCGATTGGGGAATCACATGCGCGGCATGCCGAACGACCCGGCGGCCCATGACGGCGTCGAACGACCGGCGCTGCCAGTTCGCCGGATTCAGCATGTAGACCGGGGTCGCTACATGGGGCCTGTCGCAATATGCCGCCGAGGCGTGCGCGAACACCGCTCCGAAAAAATAGTATCCGACCGAATGCAGGACGTCGACATCGTGAAGGCTCCGGCGCACGCTCGCCGAGAGGAGGCCGGGCGCGAAATAATACGGCGGATGATTGGCCAACTTCCTCGTGAACCGTCTGACCAGAAGATTCGGCGCAATCTGCTGGCAGGATTCTCCATCCGGCGATGGCGTCGTGGTGAACACGCGCACGTCGTGCCCGTGCGCGGCGAGATACTCAGAGAGGCGTCCGGTATAGGTGCAGAGGCCACCGACCTCGGGCCAGAACTTGTGGCAAAACAGGGCGATGCGCATGCACAGGGTATATAATTTCTCGTCTGTCGAAGCTGCGCTACATCGTACCTCCAGACTGCCTCGAATGCATTTGCCGCTGCTGAGTCAGCGCCGCCGCACCGTTCCCTGGGTGTTTCTGATCCTCGCGTTTGCGATCTCGCTGCCCGCTGTGACCGTGCGCTTCTACGCGTCGGATGAGATCGAGTACTTTGCGTACCTTCGATCGATGTGGTTCGACGGCGACCTCTCGTTCGATAACGAGTACCGCTACTTCTACGATCGGAACATCGCGCGCGGCTGGCGGTTCAAGGAGACGTTTCTCGACGGTCCGACCGCGACGGGCCTGCGGATCAATTTTGCGCCCGTGGGTTCGGCCATTCTGTGGGCGCCTTTCTACATCCTTACGGACACCGGCGTAAGAGCCGCTCGGGCGGCGGGTGTCGATGTTGCGGCTGACGGATACTCGACGCCCTACATCGCGTCGGTCGTTTATGCGTCGGCGTTTTACGGCTTTCTCGCGATCGCCCTGTCGGCGCATACCGCTTCGCGTGTCGTGGGAGGGGCCGCTGCCGCGACTGTCAGCGCCCTCGCCGTCTGGATAGGCACACCGATTTTGTTCTACATGTATCTCGCGCCGGGCTTTTCGCATGCATGCTCGGCGTTTGCCGTCGCCGCGTTTGTCGTGCTGTGGCTGCACGTGCGTCGCGAGTGGTCGATGGGGGGCGTCGTGGCGCTGGGTGCATGTGCGGCCCTGATGGCACTGGTGCGGGAACAGGACCTGTTCATCGCCATCGGACCCGCCCTCGACTTTCTGGTCTGGGCCCCGCGTCGGGTGCAGGCCGGTGCTCTTTCGTGGTCGGCCGTCCTGACGCGTGCAGTCATAGGGACGGCAACGGCAGCGGTCTGCTTCCTGCCGCAATTGCTGGCGTATGCGGTGCTGTTTGGAAGGGCTGCTCCGTCGGCGACCGTCCAGGGCAAGATGACCTGGACGGCTCCTCACGTCTGGCAGGTGCTCGCATCACCCGCGAACGGGCTGCTGTTCTGGACGCCGATTGCCTTGCCGGCGCTCGCCGGATTGATCTGGCTGGCGGTTGGCGGACGGCAGATCGGCGGGCACGACCGTGAGATCGATCCAGGCGCACGCGCGTGGGTCGGTGTCGTGTGCCTCGTAATGGTGGCGAGTCAGTTCTACCTCGGCGGTGCGCTCAACACGTGGGCCGGTTCAGGTTCGTTTGGACAGCGACGCCTCGTGGGCCTCACCATCTTCTTTGTCATCGGGCTGGCCGCTTTCATCCGCGCGTTCCCGAAACCGCTGGTGCGTTACGCGATCTACCCGCTGCTGGCTCTTGCCGTCTGGTGGAACCTCGGCCTGACGGTGCAGTTCGGCGCACGCCTGATGGATCGCCAGCGTCTGGATCCGCCGCGGAACGCGTACCACAATTTCGTGACGATTCCACGGCAGCTGCCGGCACTCGCATACCGGTTTCTGCGCGATCGCCAGTCGTTCTATCAACCTCTCCAGTCGCCGTGATCTCTCCGCGGCTCCTTCAACTCGTCAGATGTCCCGACTGCCGAGACCGCCTCGAAGGGGCGCCGGCGAACCTGCGGTGCCGGAGTTGCGGCCGCGTGTTCGCCGGCGCGCCCGCCGGATTTCTCGTCCTGCGCCCCGAAGAGACATTCGGCGAGACAACGAAGTTTCTCGAGGAAAGTTTTCACTCCGACGGCAGGGACGAGACCGTTTCTCCGCCGCTGCTCTCGGCAGCAGTGCGTAACACGATGCTGCGGAGGTTTCTCGCGATACAGCCGGAGGACGTGGTCCTCGACCTCGGATGCGGCAGCGGCCGATTCTGCGTCTGGAGCCTGGATACCGGCGCGCATGTCATCGGCATCGATACAGGAAGCTTCTTCGCGAGGGAGGCCCAGGCCAGCGTCGATCTGGTCGTCGGCGAGCTCCGCAAACTGCCACTTGGGGACGGATCAGTGACCAAGGCTTACACAATAGACGTGCTCGAGCATCTTTCGCTCGATGGGTTGCAGGCGACGCTTGCGGAGATTGGCCGTGTGCTGACGCCAGGCGGAGCGCTGTTCGTCTATACACACGTGCGTCAGAAGTCGGTTCTGGCGCCGTTGCTGCGCCTGATCGCCGCGACCGCATCAGCAATCGAACGGCTGGGCTTCGCGGACCTGACGATCGAGAAGCTTCGCAAGACCGATCATCTCAATCCTCTGATGAGCCGCGCGCACCTTGATCGCGTGGCCGAGGGCGCCGGCTTCACGGTGGAACAATTCCGCTACTACACGCCGCTGCTGTCATCGATGGCAGAGAACATTGTTGTGCCGGTCGCCGCGCACGCGATGGCCAGAAAGGTGGCACGCGGCGGGACAGGATCGCCAGTCGTCGACCGTGCCGCGATGCGTTCTGCAAGACTCGCGGCGAAAAACCGCATCGCGAAGCGAGGGTTTGCGTATCGAGTGCTGGAAGCCATCACACGAGTGATCATGCTGGACATGGTGCTCTTCGGGCGAATGCGCTCCGGGCCGTTTTTCGCGCTGTTGGTCAAGAAGCGATAACCGATGCGTGCGTTAATCGCCATCCTCGCGTTAATTCAGCTGGTGATTCCTCTCACCTACATCGCCGGCGGTGACGCCCGGATCAACGCCTTTCTTACGACCGACGACACTTACTACTACCTGCAGACGGCTTGGAACGCGCACCACGTCGGCTTCGTGACGTTCGACGGCATCAATGCGACAAACGGGGTTCAGTTCCTGTGGTTCTGTGTGTTGTACGGGCTCTCATTGTTCTCACCCACCAAGTCCGCGTTCCTGGCGCTGGCCTCGACGACGGCTATCGTGCTGACGTGTGCGCCGTACGCCATCATGTGGCGGCTGTCAGGCGACACATCGCGGCCGCGGGAGGCTCTGCGTAGCGGTTTCATGGCGATGGGATGGTTTCTCATCTGTGCCTACCAGCCCAACCAGTATCTCTCCGGCCTCGAGTCGCCGTTGCACGCGTTGATTATCTGGCTCATCGTGCTCCAGTACGTTCGCATCTACCGCAGGCTGAGCATCGGACCAGTCCGGTCGTCGTCCGTGCTGCTCTTCGTCGTGCTCCTGATCCTGAACACGTGGGCCCGTCTGGACAGCTTCGGGCTGTCAGCGTCCTTCCTTGTTCTCCTGCTCCTGACGATCGACGGTCCGCTGCATCCCGTCTCTCCGAGCACGATATTCAAACGGTCGTTGCCGCTTTCAACCTACATCGCGGGGATCCTCGTTATTGGCGCTGGAACGGTCACGCTGTTCGGGTTTTTTCGACTGGCCGGGGGCAGCCTGATGCCGGTGAGCGCGCTCGTGAAGGGGTACCAGGTGGATCGGCTGAGCCTGGGCGCGTTCTACAACTGGTCGCTCGTGCTCTTCCCACTGCGCATTCCGGGCGCAAACCTTCTCAACATCCTGGGGATCCTGGCGATGTTCGCCTCGATCTGGAAACTGTTTGGCTTGCGGGTTTCCCCCGGCGATCGCGAAGGCTCGGCGCTGCGCCTGGTGGCGCTCGCCCTTGCCGCGTCCGTGCTGATTCACTCGATCGCCACGTTCGGCATGTTTCGTTACTACTATTTCTGGTACCTCTCGGCGACGTTCACGTATTGGACGATCACGGCGGCTCTCTTCGCTCTGGAGCTGGTCGAGGCGAGGGCCTGGAGCTACCGGTTGACCGCCGCTGCCGGCACCATCATCGTTGTGCCTGTGGTGTGTCTCTGGTGGTTGCGGGAGCCCCCGAACAACCTCGCCGCGACGCGCTACGAAGTGGCGAAGTGGATCGACGCGAATCTCGAGGAAGATGCCGTCGTTGGATCGTTCAATGCGGGTCAGCTGGGTTACTTCTCCAACCGATCAGTGGTAAATCTGGACGGGTTGATCAACAACGTGAGCTACTTCGAGACCGTCCTTCGAGACGAGTCGCCCGATGCGCTGGCGGCGTACATGGATCGCGTGGGCATCGACTATGTGGCGGATTATCTTCTTGGCCGGTGGCGGCCGCTCATCGAACGCGAATTCACCACCATTCGGCAGTTCGAGCTCGCGAGCGGCGGGTCGGTGAGCGTTATGAAGCGGGTTTCTCGAGCTTCGCGACTAGCACCAGCGCCGTCTGACGCTGCAGCCACTTCCCATAGGACCGGTCGCTGAGCGCACGCGAGACGACATCGTTGAGGGCGGCTGCGCCCGGAATCAATTCCGAGGCGAGATAAAGACTGACGTGCGAGTAATCGAGCAGCACCAGCCCCGTCGCCTTTCCGATGTGCCTCAGTTCATCGACGGTCATGGGGCGATGCCTGATGCTCGGATCCTTCACGACGGTGCGTTGGGCCGGTCCGACCTGGCTCGGACGCCGCAGTGCGCGCCTCAGCGACTTGACGGGGGCCGAGTCGATGAGCGCGCGGATCGGGCGATCCATCTGCCTCGAGCGGTTGCTGCCGTTCGGGACAGTGACGATGATGTGTCCCCCTGGCCTGGTGACCCTCACAAGCTCCTTCAGATGGCTGACGGGGTCGGGCAGGTACTCGAGGACGCCGATGCTCAGCACGAGATCGACCGAGGCGTCCGGTGCGCTTATCGAATCTCCGTCCGCCACCCTGAATTCGTGCGACGGAAAAAGACGCCGGCATTCGGCGATCATCTTTTCGGAAATGTCGATTCCCAGGTACCGCGTTCGCGCCGGATCGAACAGCTGAGCGAAATCTCCCGTGCCGCATCCGACATCGAGCACCGAGCCGAAGGCCTGATGCGCGACCATGCGCTCGACCGCGCGATACCGCATGGCATAGACGTGATTCTTCAGCCGGTCGTGCCACGTTGGCGCGTAGCTGTCGAAGTGAGTCCGGATCAGATCCTTATGTCTGGTGTGTGAGGTGTTCACTGGGCTTTAGCTGTGCCGGCGCGATGTCGTTTGTCGCGCCAGACCTGTATGCAGGGTTGTAGAACGCCGTGGCTGGGTCGTCGAAGTATGTGGCGCACAGCTCGACGTATTCGTCCATCGGCACGACGAAAAAGCCCTCCACGTACCGGGCTTTCGGCAGCAGCCGGATGTTGAAGGCGTTCAGCCCGAGGATGTAGTGATCGAACTTGCGAATCTTGATTTGTGACTTCCACATCCGCACGGCAGCCGCTTTTTCCTCGGCGACGGCGCTGATGTCCACGACAACATTCGAGATGATCGGTGAATACACCTGGTAGCCCCATACCTCGGCGTTCTTTGGAACAAGGCCGCTGCGCCACGCATGCCAGAGAAGCTGGCTTGCTCTACGATGATCGTCGTGGTCGTCGAACAGGATCGGGAGGAAGAGGGCATCGACAGGTTCAGCGGACAACGCGGCGCCGAGCCGGCTGATGCTGTCGTCCGTCAATGGAATGCCATGAAGCGGGTAGCGCAGGAATTCTGTGCGATATCCAATGTGCCGGGCGACCTCCGCGGTTTCCGACTCGACCTCGGCTGCTGGTTTGCTGGAGGTCAGATAGATGCAGCGGATGTTTGCGCCGGCGTTCCGAGCGCGAATCAGCGTGCCTCCGGCGCCGAGCATTTCATCGTCGGGATGCGGCGCGATGACCGTAATGCGTTTTCCCCGAGGAAAGCTCATCTCCAGCGGCTCGAGCGTCTGGTTGAAGCGCATCGTCGAGACTACGCGCGCGCAGGTCTTGAGGTCGGTGAGCGATTTCCAGTCGCGTATGAAGAACTTGTAGGTCTGCCGGCTGTTGATGCTTCGCTCGATTCGTCGGGTCAATTTGCCCGCGACTGTGTCGCCGGCACGTTGTCTCACCGTGGCGGAAAGTTGACTTGTGACGACTGCCACGCCCACGAACACGCAGAGCGCCGCCCAGTCCTGCGGATCGTCAATGATCCAGACCTGGAGCGGCGGCAGCAGAAAGAAATCGAAGGCCAGCGTCGCCGCGATAGAGATGGCGATCGACACGTAAGGGCGCGCGATAGTGCCCGTGACGATCACAACCAGCAGCAGCAGCAGGGCCGCGATCGTCGGATTGGGCTCGTCCTGGATAGCGCGCAGCATCCCAGTGACCGCAGTAATGGCGACCAGGCCCGCAAGGCCCGCTATCACATCGCGCCGCCGCTGCTCTTTCGTCGACATATGATTGGGTCGGCGTGAATCCTAACAGAATGCCGAAGTCTTCGGAGGCTGCAGAGCCGCGTCACGCACTTGAGTGTGCATTGAGCACTCGTTTGCCCGACGCGGCCACCTGCTCAGCTTTATCGGACTTTTACCGGACGAGTGCCAGATATGCCGATCAGCAATGCGGTCACGACCGCAAATACTTCCAGCGACTCATTCACGTCCTGGAATCGGTCGTCACCGGTCGGTCACCGCGGGTTCTTGAAATCGGATCGGGTTCGGCCGGTGCCTTGCGCGCTTTCCTGGCATCGCGGCCCGGCGCGACCGCGCTCGCCCTCGAGGTGTCGAGCTCGTCGCTGAGGCGGGCCGCAGAAGCCGGTGAGGCGGCGCTGCATCCGGTTGCCGGAAGCGCGCTCGAAATTCCCGTTCGGAATCGATCGGTCGATGCGGTGATTGCCTTCGAAGTGATCGAGCATCTTCCTGATGTCGCGAAGGCGTTCGACGAGATGCTCCGCGTGGTGCGGCGGCCCGGGCACATCATCATCGGGTTGCCCAATCATGCATCGCTGTGGACGCCAATCGAGGATCGGCTGCGCGGGCGCACCCGGCGCGCGTTCGGCGTCGAACACGGCCGTGGCGCGTGGCGCTGGTGGCGCCGTAATGCGGGACTGGCGTGGCACAAGCGTGTCTTGCGTCGTGGAGATTTCCTGTACCGGCAGCCGGTTCTCGAGGGGGTTGTCGGCGGCGACGCCGACGCGGTCTATTACGCGGCACCGCTCGATCTCCTGCGTTTCTTCCGGCGCCGTCGCGCCGATCTCGTGATGACCAGCGCACAGAGGCGCTTCGGCGCGCTGGGACGGCTCCTGCCCGTTGAGCTTCAGGGCTCGACCGTCATGGCGTGGCGTGTGACCGACGTGACGTCGCGCGGATGACATGCGCGCCCAGCGCCGCCTTCGGTTTCACGAAGCATCGAGCATCTCGTTTGCGGCGCGTAGCACGTCGGCCGTCGTGATGCCGGCGAGACAGTCAGGAACCCGTCCGAGGCAGCGTGCCGGTGGCCGGCGCATCAGATTGCAGGGGCTGCAGTGAATGTCGATGCGCACAATCCTCGATCGCGCGACTAACGGCGCGTAGCGGGTTGGCAATGACGGTCCGAAGATGGCGAGCACCGGCGTTCCGACGGCGGCGGCCAGGTGCATGGGGCCGGTGTCTCCAGTAATGAACAGCGTGAGCCGTTCGAGGACGGCGGCCAGCACGACGAGATCGGTCTCGACAGGCAGCTCCACGAGCGGCACGTCGGCGGGCCATGCCGCCCGGACGGCGTCGAGAACGGGCTTGTCGGCGGCCGAGCCGACGAGCACCATTGATGCGCCGCGTGCGCGCGCGATTTCGGCGCCGACTTCCGCAAAGCGAGCCGGGTCCCATTCCTTGATCCGTCGCCCTGCCGCCGGCTGGAGGCCGACGAGCGCGACCCCATGCTTTGGCATGGGGACAAGCTCTGCCGCCCGGCGGCGCGCCTCGTCCGGGATGTTCAGTCTGACAGGCTCCACGACGTCTTGGCTTCCTTGAAACGCGCGCTCGACGAGCGCCCTCGCATTGTCTGCAATGTGCGCGCGTGGATCGGGCGAGAGCGCATCGGTCAGGACCGCGCCGCCGCCACCCGACAAGAACCCGACACGTCGTGGCGCGCCGGACAGGGCGAGCAAAAGGTTGCCGCGAATGTCCGGCTCGAAATTGATGGCGAGATCGTAGCGCCTGCGGCGCCATCCGCGTGCGTGCCGCACCAGCGCAGCCCAGGAGAGCCCGCGTCCCTCTCGTGCCATCCAGGGCGCGTCCAGCGCCTCGACCGAATCAACCGCGCCAATGAGACGGGCAAGCGGCAGGTTCCAACTGCCGACGACGAGATCGATCTGCGCACGCGGTGCGAACGTCCTTGCGAGAGCAATAGCGTCGAGCACCATCAACAGGTCGCCGACTCGCTCGAGACGCAGGAGCAGAATTCGCTGTGGCGCCGCCTGGCTCTCCCGACCGGCCGCCCAGGGCCAACCGGAAAGCGTGACGGCACGCAGGCCCATGTCGGCGAGGCCGACGAGCAGCCGTTCCTGTCGCGTACGGGATCTGAAGGTGCTGGAACACTACCGAATCTCAGCTCGATCGACCATGACGCCGAGCTGCCGATCGTCCGAGCCGCCAAAGACGTCACTTGGACGCCAGGTCGAGGTTTCGAGCTCGAATTGCATCGGGCCGTTCCCTCTTGCAGGATCGGCGGCCAGATCCCGACGGAAGCGGAAACACATAGTCGCGGAACTCGTCGGAAAGCTCGACCGTGCCGAGTTCATGGCTGCCAGTGCGGACCGAAATGCGCGGGTGCGCGACTCCACGAGGGCGGCCACTGCTGAGGCGGAGAACCAGATTCGCGGCTGCTATCTCTGACGCCCAGCAGCAACCGCGACCGGTCCTTCGTCCAGCGAAATGTCACGGTGCGGTCGTCGAGCCGTTCCTTGGGAAGAAAGTCCAGCAGATGGAGATCGTCGGCGCCGCCAATGTCCAGCGAGTAAACGGTTGCGTCGACGTCGGATTTCACGATCCTGTAGATCGTGAAGTCGAACGGTTTGAGCCTCGTCAGGTGTGGATGCACGCTGTAAGGCGTCCTCTCGTACTCGGGAATCTGAAAACTCTCGTTCGATACGACCGTAGACGCAATACCCGGTGACAGGAGGTCCGTGCCCCCTCCCGCGATGAGATAGATGTTCTTGTAGTGTTCGAGGGCCCAGGCGAAGAACCGGGCGAAACTTGCCTTGTCGGGGCGGGAGTTTGCCAACACGAGCACGTTGCGCGCATAAATGTACGAGAGCGGTAGTGCCAGCGCGTGCGAATCAGAGGCTTCACGCGAGTCGACGAGGACGAGATCGTTGTCGCCGAAGCCGGCCGCAAGCTGTTCGATTTTCGGAATGAGGCCCGCGTACTCGACGTGAGTGCGAATCGGTTCTGAGGCAACGAGGTAGTGACGGCCGAGCACGATCACACCAAGCATTCCGACAGCCCATAAAAGGGGTCTGACCCCCTTGATGTCACGGGGGTCCGACCCCGCGTGCTGCGACTTCGCTTTTCCCATCCACACAGGCGCGAACATCGCCGCCGCCGCAAAGATGAGTGCTCCGGGAAGAATCTCGGTGAGATACCGGCGCGCGAGCCAGAAATGCTCGGGAAAGACGCGCATCTTGTAGAAGAAGAACAACGAGAGCATCGTGATGGCGAGAATCAGCGCCGGCGCTCGCCAAAACGATCGCCAGACGACCAGGGCGTAGCCGGCGAGGGCGAGGCCGAAGGCGATCCGCGTGAAGTAGAGATCGGCAAACATCCGCACGGCGTGCGCATCCTGCGGCGCCAACAGACCGACCGGCTCGCGGAAGTAGAGTGCGTAAACGCCTCCGATGACGACAACCGCGATGAGTGCGCGCGGCAGCCACACGCGAGTGGCTGCGGCGACGGCGGGCTTGCGGATTGCCCAGAGCCACGCACACACGGCGGCCAGCCCGGCCCCCAAGGCCATGAGGTGGATCGCCTTGAGAAATTGAAAATACTGGATGGGCCGGCCGAAGTACGGCAGGAGCTGAGTCGTGTAGTACAGGCCAGCGGCCGCGAGCCATATCGCAAGTGTGACGAGAAACCCGGCGCGCGTGCGATGGCCGCCCACGGGCGCGAGCAGCGACGCGGCGGTCGCGATGCCAACGACGAGCACGACCGGAAGCCGCGTGAACAGCGCCACGCCCAGCAGCGATGCCGCGACAGGTCCGAAAAATGGGTCGTCGTCTTCGTGTGCGTACGAGTGCGCGAGAAAGGCCGAGAAGAGCAGCGGCTGCGTGACGATTTCCGAGCCTGGCCAGCGGGCGTACCACGTCTGGACGACGTGCACACACAGCAGGGCAGCGGCGGCAGCCGCCGGAACCGGACCGATCAACCGCCTGCCGGCGAAATACACCGCCAGCACGCCCAGAATGGCCCACCACGCCGTCACGCGCCGCGTGCCGGAGACGCCATCGAGACCGTACGCAATCGCAATCCAAACCGGATAGCCGTGCGGGAACTGACCGCTGACGGTACCTGCCTCCGGATCGCGAAGTTGAAATCCCATGTAGCGCACGCTGTAGTAGCTCGGGTCGCCGTATGAGGGGAAAAAAAGATCGCGCGAGGCCGCCGGAACGGCCGAGGCAACGGTATCGATGGTGGTGAGCGATCGGCGCTGGGCAATTTGAATGCCTTCGCTCATGTACACGCCGGGGTCGCGTCCCCCGAGCACGTACTCGGAAGCCGGCGCCGCGAAATACATCCAGACGCCGGTAGCGATCAGCGCGGCCGGAAACGCGGCTGTCCAGTCTGCGTGCGCGCGTCGCAACCGCAGGTTGCCCGCCGAGATGATGGCCAGGCCGATCGTCAGAATGACGTTGAAGATCGCGAGCCGTTCGATGGTGTACTCGGCCATTGCTGAGAACGCCAACGCTGCCGTCGTCGAGATGATGACGCTGATGATGACCGCCCAGAACAGGCGCTCGTCGGCTGGCAGCGCCGCACGCCTCGGACGGTCGGCGATTGGAAGCCGAAAGATGACCGCGCCGGGCAGATAGGCGATCACGAGAATGAGCGCAGCCGTCAGCAGCATTGCGCGTAAACCATCTCGAAATCGTCTGCCACCCGCGCCCAGCTATGCCGGCGGCACACAAAATCGCGCGCACGGCCGCCGAGGGCGGCGGCTTCAGATGGCCGGCGCAGCAGATCCTCGATCGCTGCAGCCAGTGCGCGAGGGTCGCGCTCTGGTACCAGTCTCGCCGTGATCCCATCGGTGGCAACGGCAGCGATACCACCAGCGCGAGTGGCCACGAGCGGCGTGGCAGAAGCCATCATTTCCATCACGGTGTTCGGAAGTCCATCGACATTCCCGGCATCGTCGTGCACGGACGGGGCGACCGCGACATCGGCCGCAGCGAGCAGGGTTGCCACGTCGTGATGAGGCACAACTCCGAGAAACTTGACTGCCTCGCCGGCACCTGCCGCGAGTGCCCGCGCCCGAAGTGATGTGTCGAGATCGCCCTCGCCGGCAATGGCGACGCGCAGCTGTGGATGTTCGTCCGTCAGTATGCGAGCGGCGTCGATCAAATACTCGAATCCCTTCTTCTCGACGAGACGCCCGACGGCAAACACCAGCGGTACATTATCCGCGATGCCGAAGCATTTCGCGGCCGCGGCGGCGCGCCTCGCGATCGGGCTTGAAACGGTCGCTGTCGACACCATAGGGAATGACGCTCGAGCGCGCGGCCTCGGCGCCGATCGCGACAGCCCGGACGCGGAGGTCCTCGCTGCACGCGCTGACCCATCGTGCGCGCGCAAATGCCCCTCGCGCCGCCAGCCGCACCGCCCTGTGGCGCTCCGCCACAAAAACGTCCGAGCCGTGCAGGCTGATGACGAGCGGGATCGATCCGGCTGCTGCGGCTCCAATGACGCCGCCGGGCACCACCCAGTGAGCGTGCATGATGGTGGCGCGCTTTTTCTGTGCGACGCGAAGCGCCTTGAACCATCCGGCAAGCACCGCCAGCGGTGCGACGGCTATCGCCGACGCGCGCAGGCGCACATCCGCACGCATCCCCTCTGCATAGCCGAACGTGTTGAGGCCGGCGGTCGGCGCGTAGTGGAAGAGATGAAAGTGAACGCCGCCCTCGAGCTTCGGCCGATCCCACTTCGGATGCCACGGTGCGACCAGGTGTACTTCGTGCCCACGCGCGGCGATGCCCTGAGCGATCGGCTCCATGAAGCTGCCGACCGAATCGCCCCGAAACCTGGGATACGACGAAGCGATCATGACGATGCGATGGCGCGGAGCCGAGAGCACGCTGCATGGTACACCGTGCGTGAGGCGGGGTAGAATGGCGGCGCGGCCGCTGCTACATGGGAATCCGACGCATCATCGTCTGCGAAGCTCACGTGCCCTTTGTACGGGGCGGAGCCGAATATCTGGTGAGAACGCTCGTCGAACAGCTCCAGCGGCACGGATACGACGCAGAGCTCGTCAGCATCCCGTTCAAGTGGTATCCGAAAGGGGAGATTCTCGCGCACGCCGCCGCCTGGCGTCTCATCGATCTCAGCGAAAGCAACGGTCAACCGATCGATCTGGTCGTGGCCTCGAAGTTTCCGACCTACTTCGTCCGCCACCCGAACAAGGTCACATGGTTGCTGCACCAGTATCGCGCGGCGTACGAACTGTGCGGCAGCGAGTTCAGCGATTTCGACCACACCGACGCGGATGTCGGGCTCCGTGAAACCTTGCTCAGAACCGACAGCGAAATGCTGGGAGAGTGCCGGCGGGTGTACACGATCTCAAAGCGAGTCTCCGATCGCCTCGCGAAGTACAACGGCCTTCACCACGATCCGCTGTATCCGCCGCCGCCGTTTGCGCACCGGTTCGAGGCGGGACCCTATGGCGACTACGTCCTGTTTGTCGGCCGCCTCGAATCGATCAAGCGTCCCGATCTGGCCGTGCGAGCCATGCAGTATGTCGGTCGGCCGATCCGACTGGTGATAGCGGGAGACGGCACGCAGCGCCGCCGTACGGAAGAGCTGGCGGCTTCGCTTGGCGTCTCCGATCGCATCGAGCTGGCCGGGGCGGTCGATGAAGCCACGCTCGTCGATTTGTATAAGGGCGCGCTCGGCGTCGTGTTCACTCCGTTCGACGAAGACTACGGATATGTCACGCTCGAGTCGTTTCTCGCGCACAAGCCGGTCATCACGACGACAGACGCAGGCGGGCCGCTCGAGTTCGTGCAGGACGGCATCAACGGACATGTCGTCGAGCCCACACCGGAAGACATTGCGACCGCGGTGAATCAGCTCGCGGCCGATCGTGCGCTGGCAAAGCGTCTGGGCGACGCGGGCTACGAGCGCGCGCGGCTGGTCACCTGGGACGGTGTCATCGAGAAGATAGTAGGTTCGTAGGGTCGATGAAAAAGCTGATCATCCAGATTCCCTGCCTGAACGAAGCCGACACGCTGCCGGCCACGCTGCGCGATCTGCCGCGGCACATTCCCGGCATCGACGCCATCGAGGTGCTCGTCATCGACGATGGATCCATCGACAGCACGGTGCAGGTGGCGCAGGCCCACGGCGTGGAGCACATCATCTCGCTCAGGAACAGGCGTGGGCTTGCGACGGCGTTCACCACCGGCATCGATGCCGCGCTGAAACTCGGCGCCGACTTCATCGTCAACACCGACGGTGACAATCAGTATGCGGGAGAGGACATCTGCAGGCTCGTTGGACCGCTGGTGAGCGGGGAAGCCGACATGGTGATCGGCGATCGCAATGTGGCAGCGCTGCAGCACCTCTCATGGACGCGAAAGCGGCTCCAGCACCTCGGCAGCTGGGTCGTGAGGCAGGTGTCGAATACGCAGGTACCGGATACGACGAGCGGGTTTCGCGCCTACACGCGCGAAGCGGCGCTGCGGATGAACATCGTTTCCGACTTTACCTATACGCTCGAGTCGATCATTCAGGCCGGCAAGAAGCGGATGGCCATTGCCCATGTGCCGATCCGATCGAATCCCAAGACACGGCCCTCGCGGCTGTTCGACAATGTCTGGACCTACGTCAAACGCTCGGCCTCGACCATCGTGCGCATCTACGCGATGTACGAGCCGTTCAAAGTCTTCACGAGCATCGGATTCGCGACATTCGCGGCCGGTTTGGCCATCTCGTTCAGGTTTCTGTATTTCTATTTCAACAACGAAGGCCAGGGGCACCTGCAGTCGCTGCTGCTCGCCGCCGTGCTGATGATTGTCGGCTTCCAGGTGATGCTGATCGGCCTTGTTGCGGATGTCATCTCTGCCAACCGAAAGCTGCTCGAGGACTTGCTGTATCGCGTGCGTTCGATGGAGCTGGGGCCTAAGGATTAGTTGGTGTCATGGCAGATGGCAGATGGCAGATGGCAGTGGCAGTTGGCAAAGGCTCGCGCTGGCCTTTGTCATCGCGCTCGCAGTTCGCTGCCCGGGCGTGATCAGCACGTACCAGAGTTTGAAACTGGCGTCTGACCGCAGGAAGAGGCGATGCACGCCCGCCGAGACGACTCCGGCGGGGATCGTCAAGCGGTACTCGCTCACCCGCTCTGGATTGTAGGCAAGTGCCAGATCGCCGAGGTTGTGCTCATCGATCGAGACACGAACTGTGGGTAGCTTGGCAACCAGCGGCTCTGCCGGGTCCATGCGGAAGAGGAGCTCGTACGATCGGGTTTCGGGCAGTACGATTCTGAGCGCCGCGGTGGGCTTGATTGCCGACCGCGTTGTGACGTTACCTGAGACGACGACCTCGGACCAGCCATCGGCGAAGAACCAACGATCGCGTTGTCCCGCCCTGATCATGATCGGGTCTCCGTGGATGAGTGATTCTCGCGCTACAGCGTATGGCACCACGAAGAGCCAGGCCGCTGTTATCGCCAGGAGGCCAACCAGAAGTGCTGTGACGCGTATGACCTGAGGACGCTGCAGCCCCAACCAGGGCCTCGAGTCGCGCTCGCGCAGCAGAGTGCGCGAGCGGCGCACGACCTTGTCCACCAGCCAGAATGCGGCGACGAGGTAAAACGAGTACGCGAACAGCGTGAGCCGCCACTCGGCGCCGCCGCGGACAGTCCACGTCATGCTGAATGGCACCAGGGAAGCGAGAAATATGAAAAGGAGGAAGCGCTCATAAGGCCGCCACAACCAGCCGACGAGGCCCCCGATGGCGAGACACCCGATCAGCGTACCAAGACCCGGATACCACGCGTCGAGCCCCACCCACTTGTTGGCGAACGGATATACGAAAATTCCACGGACAGCGTTGTCTGAGGCCGCAATCGGACGATGTGCGAACTTGCTGAACGAATAGCTGGTCGCGCTGATGGGCGTGATGTCGGTTGCGCCTTCCCGCTTGAGATAGAAGTCCGTGTGGTGGTTGATCGCCAGGAGAGGGTCGCCCGTCGCGATAGCGCAGTTGATCAGGAACGGCGCGACGAGCGCGGCCGAAATGCCGCTTGCGACGAGGACCTTCCGCCGGACGTCCGGACCTCGCGTCGCGATCAACCAGAGCGCAGCGGGTGCCAGAAGGGCGATGGACGTAATTCTGGTCAGACAGGCGCCTCCGCCAAGGACGCCGGCGAGGACGGTATTCGCGTTGTTTGGCTGACGGGCGAGACGGATCCAGGCCCACACAGATGAGACGGCGAAGAACGCGAAGAGCTCATCGCGCCAGCCACCCATTGACCAATGAACGGCGCTTTGATCGATGCCCAGCATCGCTGCGGCCGCGAGGCCGGCGGCCGGCGACGCGATGCTCGCTCCCAGGGCATACGTGGCAACGAGTGTCAGCAGTCCAAAAAAGATCGATGTGATGCTGACGCCGACATCGACATCGCCTGTGAGCATCAGTCCGATGCGCGTCATCGCGGGAAACATGGGTTCCCGTACGTGCGCAGCGTAGAAATGTCGCATCTCACGTGCGAATTTCAAGTAGTTGATCGGGTCGCCGCCCTCGTACGGCGTAGGGTCAGGCCGCCACTGCCAGTTGGGCGTGATGGTGGAACCGGCAGCTCTTACAGAAGGTTGCATGGCCGCCAGCCATGACGGCCGTTCATAGGGCCCGTAGCTCATGAATAGAGCGTCCAACCGCAGAAGCCCGGCGTATAGCACGATGCCGGTGAGCAGGGTTGAGACGACGAACATACGCCAGCGCGGCGAGAACACGACGTCCATCTTACCCTCGCTCAATCGTCTGCCACTCAATCGCGATATAGAATCGCCGCATTGAAAATCCTGTACTCGGCGATCGACCAGACGGTGCCGGACGCGCATGGCGGGTCCGTTCACGTGAGGTCTGTCGCCGAAGGGTTGAGCGCGCTCGGACACGAAGTGCACGTACTGGCCTCGCCCGGGCGTCTCGGAGCTTTTCCAAAAGGCCCGGTCACGTGGTGGTCCTTGCCGCCGCCGTTCGGCGATCGCCGGCTGCGTTTGCTGCGCGCACGAAAGGTGCTCGACCGCGCGCGCTCTCTGAACCCTGATGTCATTATCGAGCGCTACTACAACTTCGGCGGCGAAGGCATTCTCGCCGCGCGCCGGATCGGGGCGCTGGCGGTGCTCGAGGTCAACGCGCCTGTCGTGGACTATCCGGGATCTCCGAAGCAGTGGGTCGATCGCCTCCTCGTCGTGCAGCCTTTCCGGCGGTGGCGCGAGTGGCAATGCCGCGCCGCCGATCTCATCGTGACGCCCAGCCTGCGCATCATTCCCGAAGAGGTTCCGCCCTCGCGCGTGCTCCAGACCGAATGGGGCGCCGACACGAACCAGTTCCGGCCCGGAACTGCCGGTCCGATTCCGTTCACTCGGAACCCGGGGGAGACCGTTGTGACGTTCATCGGTGCGTTCCGCGCCTGGCACGGCGCCATTCACCTGGTCCAGGCGATGCGGATGCTGCACGACCGGGGCAGGCGCGACATCAAGGCGGTTCTCATCGGCAGCGGTCCTGAATTGACTCAGGTACAACGAGCGGCGCAAGGTCTGGACACGATCTCCTTTACCGGTGCTCTTCCGCACGAGGCGATACCGGCTGCCCTCGCCGCTGCAGACATCGGCGCCGCGCCGTTTGATGTGAGCGTCCATGCGCCGCTGCAGCGCGAATTCTACTGGTCGCCTCTCAAGATCTTCGAGTACATGGCTTCGGCGCTGCCGGTCGTGGCGCCGCAGATCGACCGCCTTGCGCAGATCATCAGGGACGGCCGCGAAGGCTTGCTCTATGACCCACGTGAGCCAGCGTCTCTTGCGGCGGCGATCGCCCGGCTCGCGGATGACGCGGGTCTGCGCCAGCACCTCGGATCGGCAGCCCGGGCGCGGGTGGTCGAGCACTATAGTTGGCAGAGTCATTGCCGGGCGCTGGATCGCGCCCTGCGGGCCCCACGCCATGCGCATTCTCATCACCACTGACGCGTTTCCGCCGACCTCGGGAGGCAGCGGCTGGAGCGCCTACGAGCTGGCCAGAGGGCTGCGCGCCGCAGGGCACGAGATCTTCGTCCTCGAGACTTACTCGGAACGCGACCCGGTGCCGCAGGACTATGACGGTTTCAGCGTCGCGAGCTTTCCCGCGTTTGCGCCGCGGGTGCCGTTCGTGCGCAACTTCTTCCGGAACGAGCGCCTTTATGCCCGGCTGAGCTCTCATCTCCTCGACGTGATACGCAAGCAGCGCATCAATCTCGTTCACGCGCAGCATGTGCTGACGGGGCCGGCTTCGGTGACCGCCGCGAAACGCGCGGGCATTCCGTCGGTGTGCACCGTCCGCGACTACTGGCCGCTTTGCTACTGGAGCGACCTGCTCGTCGATCCCGAAGCCGGCGCTCTCTGCCCTGGTTGTTCTGCATCGGGCATGACTCGATGCCTGGCGCCACGCACGGGTCCTGCATGGCCGCTCACACTCCCGGCCATCCCGTACATGCGAGCCAACCTGCGCCGGAAACAGACTGATCTCGCCGGGGCCGACGTCATCGTAGCGGTCAGCAACCATGTGGCAGCGACGCTGCGCGAGCGTGCTCCGGCGCTGGCACACTCGCGGATTGAAGTCATCCCCAATGGCGTCGATCTACGGGAAATCGCTCCCGGAGCGATTTCGGGGCCGCCTGCGAATCAGCCGTACGCATTGTTCGTGGGCAAGCTGGCGAAGAACAAGGGCGCGAATGCGCTGGTTCGAGTCGTCAGGCAGGCGCGTCTCGAGATGCCGCTCGTGGTGGTGGGCGACGGCCCCGAACGCGCGTCGATCGAGAAGGCAGCCGCCGACGCTCAGTGCGATATACGCGTGCTCGGCTGGCTGGAGAGGCGCGAGGTGTTTCGGTGGTTGCGTCACGCGACGCTGCTGATCTTTCCTTCCACCTGGCCCGAACCGTTGAGCCGGGTGCTCATCGAAGCCAGCGCGTTGTCTGTCCCGATCGCCGCCATGAGTACCGGCGGCACAGCAGACATCATCGTCGACGAGGAGACCGGCCTGCTGTCCACGTCAGTCGAGGAGCTTTCCGATGACGTCGCGCACCTTGTGTCCGACGCCGCGCTCCGCGCGCGGCTCGGCGCGGCGGCAGCCAGGCGAGCCGAGTCGCTCTTCGACATCCGCGTGGTGACTGCGCGAATGGACGCTCTCTACCGCTCGCTCGTTTCCACCTCGTCAGGCCGGAACCTGAATGCGAGCGCGTGAAGGACAGTCGCTGCGGGTGGCGGTTCTCGCACGCTCGGTCTATCCGTTGCACCGCTACGGCGGCCTCGAACGCCACGTCTACGACCTCGTGCGCTGCCTGTTGGCTCGCGACGTTCGCATCACGCTCGTCGCGCCGCCCGCCGCGGCCGACCGCCCATCCGACACTCGCGCCGATGCCGTGTTCCGCCATCCGAATCTCACGATGCGGGCGGTGCCGTACATCACTTTTCCGTTCGCCAACAGGCGCGGAACGACGATTCTCGATCGAAGCACGGCATATCCGGTGTTTGGACTGCGCGCGGGACGCCTCGCGGCACGACTCGCGGTCTCGGGCGACATCGACATCGTTCATGGGCTTGGCGCGAGTGTGCTGGGCTACGCAACGGCCCGCCTCGCACACGGCACGCGTGCGCCGCTCGTCTTCAATCCCCAGGGGCTCGAGGAGTTTGGTGCAACCAATCCTTCACGGGCGCCGCTCAAGCGCCTGGCCTATTGGCCGCTGCGCGTGGCGGTTCGCCGCACGGCGAAGGCCGCGGACTGCGTCATTGCGACGGATCGGTCGCTCGTCAAGCCCGTTCTCGCGCACTTGCCCGTCAGCCGGCGCGCGGTCCGTGTGATCCCCAATGCCGTCGAGCTCGCCGAGTGCGACCGCCCCGGTGTCGCCGATCGGGCGCTCATGTTGCGCGCCCGCTACGGCATGCAGCCGGACGACGTCCTGCTCGTCAGCGCCGGCCGGCTCGAAGCGAACAAAGGCTTTGGAGTCCTGGTGCACGCGCTGGGCGGCCTGCAGCGCGACAACGTGCTGCCAGAACGCTGGCGCTGGGTGCTCGTGGGCGAGGGGCCGATGCGCGACGAGCTGCAGCGAGAGATTGCCTCGGCCGCCCTCGGACAACACGTGACGCTCGCCGGCCGCGTCGATGCCGACGAGCTTCACGGTTGGTACGAGGCGGCGACGCTGTTCGTCCATCCGACGCTGTACGAGGGCAGCTCTCTCGTCACGCTCGAAGCGATGGCGCACAGGCGTGCGATTGTGGCAACCGCAGCGGGCGGCTTGCCCGACAAGGTGATTCCCAATGGCAACGGCTGGCTCGTGCCGCCCGGAGACGCGCCAGCGCTCGCGGCCGCGATTCGCTCGGCGCTCTCCGATCGACGTCGTCTTCCCGTCATGGGCGATGCCAGCCGAGCGCTCGTCGAGCGGGAGTTTTCGTGGGATACCGCAGTCGATCGCTTGATTCAGCTGTACGAAGAGCTCCTGTACAGGAAATCAAGGGGCCAGGCAGCGGTTCAGGCCTGACACCTACCGCTGGCCAGCAACCAGTCCAGCCACCAGATCCCCAATCGCCAGACACGACGTGAGACCGGGCGACTCGATACCCGCGGCCTGAAGCAGGTATGCGTTCTGCACATCGCGCTCGATGATGAAGTCGGCAAACGTTTCGTGCGGTCCGTGCAGCTTGGCGCGGATGCCCGTTCCGCCCGGCTGCAGATCGGTCAGCTCGATCGCGGGCAACAGCCGGCGTGCGTGTGCGAGAAACGCCTCGAGCGGAAGGCGCTGTCCCTCGTAGTCTTCTTTCGATTCCTGATACTTCGCCGTCGGCCCGACCAGGACGCTGCCCCACGTCGTTCGTGCGAGGTGCACCCCGAGGCCCGAGCCGTCTGTGTGCGGCAGCGGATACACCAGACCGTTTACCAGATGCCGCTTCGCCGGCGCGAGCTCCGCGTATTCGCCACGGCACGGGTGAATGCGGAATCGGCGTCCGCCGAGCATCGCCGACACGTCGTCTGCGTAGAGACCGGCTGCGTTCACAACGGTGCCGGCGACGAATCGCTCATGAGGCGTGGCGAGCTCGACTCCGGCATGTGAAACAGTCGCGCCGACGAGCTGCGTACCCAGGAGCATCGCCACGTCGTTGTCCCGGCAAAGACGGCTCAGCGTGTTGACCAGCGCTTCGGCCTCGACGATGCCCGTGTCCGGCGACCAGATGGCCGCCACGGCGTTGACGTGCGGCTCTCGACGGCGGACGAAATCCAGTCCCACCATTTCAAGCGTCGCGCCGTTGGCGACGCCTCGAACGCGCAATGCTTCCAGGTCGAGCAGCTCGCTCTCGTCTGCGGCGACCAGAAGTTTGCCGCAGCGGTGATGTGGCACGCCGTACTGGCTGCAAAATTCATAGAGATCCTCGCGTCCCTTGACGCAAAGCCTGGCTTTCAACGAGCCGGGTGGATAGTAGATGCCCGCGTGAATCACGCCGCTGTTATGCGTGCTCATCCCCCGGCCCGGACGCGATTGTTGCTCGATCAGGCAGACGCTGGCGCCACGTCCGGAGAGTTTCCACGCGACTGCCAGGCCGACGACGCCGCCGCCGACGACCGCCACGTCGATTTCATTCATGCGATCTCATACGGTAGGATACGAAGCTCATGCTTGTGGCGCAAAGGGTCCCGCTCCTCGATCTGAAAGCACAATTTGCGCCGCTTCGCGCTGAAGTGCTCGCGGCCATCACGCGCGTGTGCGACGCGCAGCAGTTTATCCTGGGGCCGGAAGTCGAAGGGCTCGAGCGCGAGCTCGCGGCGTTTTTGGATGTGCCGCATGCAATCGGCGTGTCGTCTGGAACCGATGCGTTGCTCGCGGCGCTGATGGCACTGGATGTCGGCCCCGGCGACGAGGTCGTGACCACGCCGTTTTCGTTCTTTGCCACTGCCGGCAGCATCGCCCGGCTTGGTGCCCGTCCTGTGTTCGTGGACATCGATCCGGTCACCTTCAACATCGATGCGGGTGCAGTTGAGTCTTCGATGACCCCGTCCACCAGGGCCATCATGCCCGTGCATTTGTTCGGCCAGAGCGCCGATATGGACGCGATTCTCGCACTCGCTGCCCGCAAATCGATCCCTGTCGTCGAGGACGCGGCCCAGGCCATCGGCACGAAGTACCGCAATCGCGCGGTCGGCGGGCTCGGCACGATCGGGTGCTTTTCGTTCTTCCCGTCGAAGAATCTTGGTACATTCGGCGACGGAGGACTGGTGACGACACGCGATGCGGCGCTCGCGCGCAAGGTGCGTGCGATTCGTCAGCACGGCGGTGAGACCAAATATCATCACGAATCGGTCGGCGCGAACTTCCGCCTCGACGCATTGCAGGCAGCGATTCTGCGCGTGAAGCTTCCGCATCTGCACGCCTGGACGCTCGGCGAGGCGCCGCAATGCTGAACGGTACGACGCGATGTTCGCGGACGCGGACCTCGCGGGCGTCGTGGGGCTGCCGGCACGCGCCGCGAACTCGACGCACATTTACAATCAGTACGTAATCCGGACGCCAGAGCGGGAGCGGCTGCGCGCGCACCTGCGCGATCGGGACATCGGCACAGAGGTGTACTACCCGATCCCGCTGCACCTGCAGCCCTGTTTTCGCAATCTTGCCTACTCGGCAGGGGCGTTTCCGGCCGCCGAAGCGGCCTCCAGAGAAGTGCTGGCGCTGCCGATATACGGTGAGCTGACCGAGGCACAGCAGGCGTGGGTCGTCGAGTCGATCCGCGAATTCTTTCAACAGAGAGCGTGAACATGGATTTGCTGCAGCGAATCGGGAGTGGTGAGGCACGAGTCGGCATCATCGGTCTCGGCTATGTGGGACTGCCGTTGGCCGTCGAATTCGCGAAAGCGGGGCTTGCACGTCATCGGCTACGACGTCGACCAGACGAAGGTCGACGCGCTGATGGCCGGCAAGAGCTATATTCCGGACGTTCCCAGCGAAGAGCTCGCCGAGGTCGTCAAAGCCGGCACGTTCCGGGCCACGACCGACCAGCGCCAGCTTGCCGACGTCGACGTCATCGACATCTGCGTGCCGACTCCGCTGCGCAAGACACGCGACCCGGATCTGTCGTACGTCGTCAAGGCGATCGAGGCCACGGCGGCTGTTCTTCGCAAAGGCCAGCTCGTCATTCTCGAATCGACCACCTATCCAGGAACGACCGAGGAGGTTGCGCAGCCCGCTCTCGAGGCGGGCGGACTGAAGGTCGGGCGCGATTTCTTCCTTGCCTTCTCGCCCGAGCGCGTCGATCCGGGCAACAAGACCTACACGACGAAGAACATTCCCAAAGTGGTTGGCGGCATCGACCCGACGAGCACCGAGCTCGCGGCGGCCTTGTACGGCAGAGTCGTCGGCAACGTCGTGAAGGTGGGAACACGCGCGTCGCCGAGATGGTGAAGCTGCTCGAGAATACCTTCCGGGCCGTGAACATCGGGCTTGTCAACGAAATCGCGCTGATGTGCCACGGCTCGACATCGACGTGTGGGAAGTGATCGACG
Source organism: Vicinamibacterales bacterium (assembly GCA_963782595.1). Classification (GTDB taxonomy): domain Bacteria; phylum Acidobacteriota; class Vicinamibacteria; order Vicinamibacterales; family JAMQPK01; genus JAMQPK01. Next base: position 275,727 of record CAWAKJ010000003.1, read on the forward strand.
CGGCGGGACCAAGCCGTTCGGGTTCATGCCGTTCTATCCGGGCCCGGGGCTGGGGGGCCACTGTATTCCCATCGACCCGTTTTATCTGTCATGGAAGGCGCGCCAGAGCGGATTCGAGTGCCGGTTCATCGAGCTGGCCGGCAACGTGAACGGGGCGATGCCCGAGTTTGTCATCGAGCGCGTCACCGATGCCCTGAACTCTGCGAAGAAGAGCGTCAACGGGTCGAAGATTCACCTGCTTGGTGTCGCGTACAAGAAAGATGTAGGCGACGTGCGCGAGTCGCCGGCACTCGACATCCTCGAGCTGCTGCACCGCCGCGGCGCGACGCTCAGTTACAGCGATCCGTTCGTGCCGTCGCTGAAACTCGGCGACAAGACGCTCGCGTCGACCGATCCAGAGAAAGGAACCGTGGACTGCGCGGTAATTTGCACGAATCACACCGCGTTCGACTACGACGCGTTGGTGAAGAAGTTCCCGCTCATCGTCGATACCAGGAACGCGTTACGCGGGCGAACCGACAAGGGGATTTTTCGTTTATAGGAATCGGACGCGTCTCGTGGCAACCCGCCGTATCGTGCGTCGGCAGTTGACTTGCCTCAACAGTGAGCCATAATCTCCGGTGGCTGGGGGACGCTCATCAGGCGTCGACGCTCGGCGCCGGACATTTTTCGACATCGAATCCATGTCATCCGACTCTGTTGCTGCAAAGAACGATAGGGTCGGGGTGGTCATTCCCGCCTATAAAGAAGCCGACAATATCGCCAGCCTCATTCAGGACATCCTGAAGGCCGTGCCGTCGGCCGAAGTTGTCGTCGTGGACGATTCACCCGATCTGGCGACGGTAGAGGCGGCTCAAATGCTGGGGCTGCCGCAGGTCAGCGTCATTCATCGCGACACAAAAGGCGGGCGCGGATCGGCAGTGCTGGAAGGGACAACACAGCTCGTGCGACGCGACTGCACGCAAATCCTGGAAATGGATGCTGACTTTTCACATCCGCCCTCCCAGATTCCGGCGCTCCTGAAGGAAGCGATCGATCGCAAGCTGGGTCTGCTGGTCGCCAGCCGCTATCTGCCGCAAAGTGAGATTCACAATTGGCCGTTGTCGCGCCGCGTGTTTTCCAGATGCTCGAACGTGCTTGCGCGGATTGTGCTCGGCATCCCGATTGCCGACTACACGAATGGCTTTCGCGTGTATTCGTCATCGGCGGCGAAGACGATTGTGACGACGTGCGGAAAGGAAGGACGTGGGTTCATTTCCCTGAGCGAAATTCTGGTGAATCTCTATTATCGCGATTACCCGATTGGGGAAACGCCGACGGTCTTTGTCAATCGCGCCAGGGGCGAAAGCTCCGTCAATTATCGGGAAGTACGAGACGCCCTTACCGGGCTCGTCAAGATTTTCTTCCTGAGACGACGGCTGGCGAGTCGCAAGGGTGTCACTCAACGGAGTGGCGATCACGATTCCTCGTCGACGGCAGCGAGGGCGGAGTCGGATCCGTCCGCGATTCGTTCCACGGAAGGAGAGGAGCAGACCTCCGTCAGCAACATCTTGCCCAACATGCGCGATCATTCGACTTTGTAGTGCGAACTCCGACGCACGTGTTTCAATCGAGATCGTGAATTCGTGTCGTCACGAATTCAGAGCGCTCCCAAAAAGTACATGACAGACTGGAAACACGTCATCCGCGAGGAGTGGCATCGCCGGCATCCGAAGGGCGAGCCTCGCCCCTTCTTTCCCCTGATCAGCCAGAGCTTCGACGACCGGGAAATCATCGCGACGGTCGATGCGTTGTTGACCGGCCGGCTCACCATGGCCGCGCAGGTGCGAGGTTTCGAAGAGCGGTTCGCCGAGTATGTCGGCGCGAAATATGCCGTGATGACCAACTCCGGCTCCTCGGCCAATCTTCTGGCACTGGCGGCCGCCAGTAATCCGGCACGCCGGAGTCATCTGAAACCGGGCGACGAAGTTCTGATCCCTGCGGTGTGCTGGTCGACATCGCTCTGGCCGATTGTCCAGATGGGTTTGAAGCCGGTGTTCGTCGACACGGCCCCCGAGACCCTGAACCTGGATCTCGACGATCTGCGCCGGAAGATCACGCGCAGAACACGAGCATTGATGGCGGTTCACATTCTGGGGAACGCCGGCCCGATGGCGGAGATTCTGAAAATTGTGAAAGACCGTCAACTGCTGCTGGTCGAGGACACGTGCGAATCCCTTGGGTCACGCTTCAAGCGTCGGTATCTCGGCACCCTCGGCGATTTTGGCTGTTACTCGTTCTACTATTCGCATCACATCACGACGGGCGAAGGCGGCATGGTCGTGTGCGATACGCTCGAAGACCTGGACTTGCTCAAATGCCTGCGCGCACATGGCTGGTCACGTGAGTTGTCCAATCGGGCCCGGGTCGAGAAAGCCAACAAGGATATCGACCCGCGTTTTCTTTTCGTGAATCTCGGCTATAACCTGAGACCGCTCGAGGTGCAGGCGGCGTTCGGCCATTGCCAGCTGGATCGACTGGCCTCCATGAATGAAATCCGGAATGCCAATCGCGAGCGGATCATTGCGGCATTGCACGCGCATCCGCAATGGAGCGGGCAACTTGAATTTCCCGCCGCCAGCAAGGATGTCGTCCCGGTGTGGTTTGGTTTCGTCGCCTTGCTGCGCCGGACGCATGTGAAGCATCGCGCGCGGTTCCTCGAATACCTCGATGCTCATGGTGTGGAGAATCGTCCGGTGGTGAGCGGTAATTTCACGCGGCAGCCTGCGATCAAGCTGCTCGGCTTGAAATTCAATCCGCGCGACTTTCCTGGTGCCGAGGACATCAATCAGCGGGGTTTCTTCGCCGGACTGCATACAGAGAAGCTGTCGGACGAGAAAATAGGACAGCTCGTGACCATTCTGCTTGGCTATGATTTCGGGTCCTGAGCATTGACGCGCTTCTCCATCGCGCGGTGGCTCCACGAGCACTCCCGAGGTCTGATCGTGGCAGCCGCCATCGTGGGTCTGGCCGCGCGACTGGCATTCGGCGTTCTGTATTGGGTGGACAAACCACTCACGCACGACGAACGAGAGTATCTGGAGCTCGCGAGGAACCTGGCGGCGGGTCACGGCCTCAGATACGATGCGCTTCCCCCTCAACCAGTCGACGAACTTCCACTCCAGCGCTTTGACCGCGCCCCGGGATATCCGGTGTTTCTGGCCGCCGTGACATCCTTTGGAACCGCTGATGAGAGCTCGCGGTCGACTCCCACCGCAATCAAGCTGGCGCAAGCGGTTGTCGGGGCCATTGGCGTGATTGTCATCGGACTTCTCGCGGCGCGCGCGGGAAATCCTGCGGCGGGCGCACTTGCGGCAATCGGTGCTGCGTTGTATCCGCCGCTCGTCTGGATCTGTGCGTATGCGTTGAGCGAAGCGCTGTACTCGGTTCTCGCGCTGGCTTGCGCCCTGCTTCTCTTCCACGCACTTGACGGGACAATGCTGCGCAACCCGCGTCAGCAGCGTTTTCCGAGCATCACACTCGCGCTGGGCGGCGCACTGGCGGGTATTGCCTCGCTGGTTCGTCCTGTCGGCGTGCTGTTCGTCGCACTCTGCGTGCTATGGCTCCTCTTCCGGCGGGCGCCGATGCACGCTGCGGTGTTTGCGCTGGGCGCGGCCATCGTCATCGCTCCGTGGACGCAGCGGAGCAGCGAAAGGGCGCAGCGCTTCGTGCTCATCGCGACCGAGGGGGGCGTCACCTTCTGGACGGGCAACCATCCTCTTGCCCGCGGCGACGGCGATCTTTCCGCAAATCCCGAATTGAAGGCCGCGGACATCGAGTTCCGCAAAGGTCATCGCGATCTCGACGCCGACGCACTCGAGCCGATCTACTACCGCGATGCGTTCCGCCACATCCGCGCCGATCCGGGCCGATGGCTCACCTTGATGACGCGAAAGCTGATTTATCAATGGGTTCCGGTCGGTCCTTCGTACTGGTCGCACTCGTCGCTTTACGCCGTGTCATCGATTGTGTCGTACGCGGTCGTGCTGCCGTTCGGCCTGGCCGGTCTCATTCGGCTGGTCCGGGAGCGCCGGGTGCCCGCTGCGCTCATGTTGTTGGCGGCATCGCAGGTGCTGGCGGGGCTGATCTTCTTTCCACAGGAACGCTACCGGATTCCGGTGATTGATCCGGTGCTGCTCATCTTCTCCGCCGTGTGGCTGACATCACTCGCGGGACGAGCCCGTCCTGAACCTTTCCCTACTTGAGGGTGCCGGCCAGCGGGCTGCTGGCGCTCGCATACATGCGGCGGGGCATTCGGCCGGCCCGGTACGCCAGGCGACCGGCCTGCACGGCAAGCTTCATCGCCGTCGCCATGGCGACGGGATCGTCGGCCTCGGCGATCGCCGTGTTCATCAACACGCCGTCGGCTCCCAGTTCCATCGCGATCGTGGCATCGGATGCGGTGCCGACGCCCGCGTCGAGAATGATCGGCACGCGCGAGAACTCGCGGATGATCCGGATGTTGTTGGGATTCTGAATGCCCAGGCCCGAGCCGATCGGCGCGCCGAGGGGCATGACGGCGGCCGCCCCCGCATCTTCGAGCTTTCGGCACACGACAGGATCGTCAGTGGTGTAGGGCAGCACCACGAAGCCGTCCTTCACGAGAATCTTCGTCGCGACGATCAGTTGTTCGTTGTCGGGAAAGAGCGTGCGCTCGTCGCCGATCACTTCCAGCTTGACCCAGTTCGACAACCCCGCTTCGCGGCCGAGCCGCGCGGTCCGCACCGCGTCATCGGCGGAATAGCAGCCCGCGGTGTTCGGCAGCAGCGCGATCGTGGCCGTATCGATGTAGTCGAGAAGCGATTCCTTCGTGCGATCGCTGATGTTGACCCGCCGCACCGCCACGGTCACCATGTCGGCGCCCGACGCTTCGTGGGCGCGCTGCATGACGGGAAACGACGTGTACTTGCCGGTTCCGACGATCAGGCGCGATCTGAATTCGCGTCCCGCAATGACCAGAGGATCGGGGTTCGTCATGATCTGCCACCACCCACAAAATTCACGATCTCAATCTCGTCGCCGTCCTGAATCTGCGTGCTGTCATAGTGGGCGCGTTTGACCACGTTCAGGTTGTGCTCGACGGCCACGCGGCGTGGGTCTATGTTCAACTGCGCGAGCAGGGCGGTCAGCGTCAGCGGTCCGACGAGCTCGTGCGGCTCGCCGTTCAACGAGATCGTCATTTTAGCTCACGGAACCGGTTGGTGATCGGATAGCGGCGATCGCGTCCGAAATTCCGGCGGCTGACCTTGACGCCGGGCGGCGCCTGCCGCCGCTTGTACTCAGCAATGTAAAGCATTTGCTGGACCCTGCCGACTATCTCTCGCGGCGCGCCGCGCTCGGCGAGCTCTTCCACCGACTTTTCTTCCTCGACCAATCCCGTGAGAATCGCATCGAGCACGTCATAGGGGGGAAGCGAGTCCTGGTCGGTCTGGTTCGGTCGAAGTTCGGCCGTGGGCGGACGTGTCAGCGTGCGTTCCGGAATCACTTCGCCCGTCGGTCCCTTCGCGAGTCGGGGCCGGTGGGCATTGCGCCAGCGGGACAATCGGTACACCTCGGTTTTGTAGATGTCTTTCAGCACCGAGAATCCGCCGCACATATCCCCGTACAACGTGGCGTAACCGACCGACATCTCGGACTTGTTGCCGGTCGTCAGCAGCATGCAGCCGAACTTGTTGGAGAGCGCCATCAGCAACAGGCCTCGTATCCGGGCCTGCAGGTTCTCCTCGGTGACGTCGCGGGAGCGCCCTTCGAAGACCGGCGCGAGCGTGGTCTCTGCGCTGGCCATCACCTGCGCGATGGGCAGCGTCAGCAGGCGGATGCCAAGCCGTTCGGCAACAAACTGCGCTTCTTCCATGCTGACGCTTCCGGTAAACGGCGAGGGCAGCCGGACTCCCGTGACCCGTTCGGGGCCGAGCGCGTCGACGGCAACTGCCGCGCTCAGCGCGGAGTCGACGCCGCCGGACAACCCGAGGACGACTCCGGGGAATCCGTTCTTGGTGACGTAGTCGCGCAGTCCGACGATCAGGGCGCAATAGGTGTCATCCAGTGGTTCTCCAACGGGCTCCGTCTCGCCGGCCTGACACGTCCAGCCGCCAGCGGTCTTGTCCCAGCGCGTCAGGCCGACGGATTCTTCCCAGCCGGGCAGCGAGCGTGCGAGATGGCCCTCGCGGTCGAGCACGAACGACCGCCCGTCGAACACCAACTCGTCCTGTCCGCCAATCTGATTGACATACGCAAGGGCGCGGCCGGTCTCTTTCGCGCGCGCCCGGGCGAACTCGAGTCGCGTCGAGAATTTTCCGGCTTCGAAGGGCGAGCCGTTCGGGACGATGAAAAATTCCGCGCCTTCGCGCGCGAGGTGCGCCGTAACCGCAGGCGTCCAGATGTCTTCGCATACGGGCAGGCCGATCGGAATGCCGCGAAATGTCACCGGGTCGGGCAATGGTCCCGGCGCAAACACACGCTTCTCGTCGAAGACGCCGTAATTCGGTAAATCAGTTTTGAAGCGCGGCGCAATCGCGCCTTTATCGATGAAGATAGCGGCGTTGTAGACGCGACCGTCGTGTCGCCATGGCGTGGTGGCGACGAGCGCCGGGCCGCTCTGGCTTTCGCGTACCAGGCAGTCGATGGCGGCGTGGCACGCGTCGACGACCGAGGGACGGAGAACCAGATCCTCAGGTGGATACCCGATGATTGCCAGCTCGGGCAGCACCACGAGATCGGCATGTTCGGCCGCCGCTCGATCGCGGGCGTTGCGAATGCGCGCAAGGTTGCCGTCGATGTCGCCGACGGTGGGATTGATCTGCGCGAGCGCGATGGTTAGGTGCAAGGTGAACCTGCGGTTCTAGGTTCTTGGTTCTGGGTTCTAGGTTCTGGGTGTGAGGTTCTGGTGCTGTCATGCCGTGGGGAACCAGAACCTAGAACCCAGAACCTAGAACCCAGAACCCAGAACCGTTCTGACCCGAAGTCTAGCATGCACTAAAATCTCGACATGAAGATCGGAGTCCCTGTCGAACAGTCTCCCGGCGAGCGCCGCGTTGCGCTCGTGCCTGCATCAATCGCTGCGCTGAAGAAAGCCGGATTCGACGTGGCGATCGAACGCGGTGCCGGCGATAGTGCCGGCTTTCCCGATGCTGCGTACAGCGACAAAGGCGCCCAGTCCGCGGCGAGCCGGGCAGAGGTCCTCGCCGCCGATGTCGTGCTGCAGGTGCGCGTCGCCGACTTCGATCGCATGCGTGCCGGGCAGATCGTTATCGGCATGGCCGATCCGCTCAGCTCGCCCGAAACGGCGCGCGACATCGCGTCGCGCGGCCTTACGGCGTTTGCCCTCGAGTTGATGCCCCGCATCACCCGCGCACAGAGCATGGACGTGCTGTCGTCGATGGCGACAATCGGCGGCTACAAAGCCGTGCTGCTCGCGGCGAACACACTGCCGCGGATGTTTCCCTTGCTGACGACCGCCGCCGGCACGATTACGCCGGCCCACGTCTTTATTGTTGGAGTCGGCGTGGCGGGACTGCAGGCGATTGCCACCGCCCGTAAGCTGGGCGCGGTGGTCGAAGCCTACGACGTGCGTCCGGCGGTCAAGGAACAGGTGCAGAGCGTTGGCGCGAAGTTCGTCGAGCTGCCGCTCGAAACCGGGCAGGCCGAAGACAAGGGAGGCTACGCAAAGGCGCAGGACGAATCGTTCTACCAGCGGCAGCGCGAAATGATGGCGCGTGTCGTGGCCTCGAACGACGTGGTCATCACGACGGCAGTGGTGCCCGGTAAAAAAGCGCCCGTGCTCGTGACCGCGCAGATGGTGCGAGGCATGGCTCCGGGCTCGGTGATCGTCGATCTCGCCGCCGAGCGTGGTGGCAACTGCGAGCTCACACGGGCCGACGAGGTCGTCATCGAAAACGGCGTGACGATTCTGGGCCCGACGAACCTCCCCTCCACGGTGCCCTATCACGCCAGCCAGATGTACGCCAAAAACATCACGACATTTCTCCTGCATCTGGTGAAGGATGGCGCCGTCAAGCTCGACACCACTGACGAAATCACGCGAGATACGCTGATTGCGCAAGGCGGGCACGTCGTCAATCCCCGGGTGAGAGCAGCGCTCGGATTGCCCGAAGCGGTCGCGTCTATTGCAGGAGAGTAGAGCTCAGGGTCTTGCGTTGGATTGCGAGCTCAACCCTGAACGCGTCCGCACCTGACGAAAATGCGAACAGGAGACCACGAGGTCAGGAGAGCGCCGTTCATCCATGAACGCGTTCGCATCTGAAAACACAGCAAACAGGAGATGACTCTCCTACAGAAGATCAGAAGATCGGAAGATCGGAAAGCTGTTCTTGCTGGGCGCTAGAGCGTCGCGCCGTTAACGGCGCGCAATGAGACGAGGAGATGAGTTGGCCCGACTCAACACGGAGTCACGGAGCCACTGAGGACGCTCAAGGCCAGCAACGCGACGACGCGACGAGCTCGACGCATCAACGAAACAGCCTCCGTGGTGCCGTGAGCGGGCTCTGTTGGAGGAATCGACTTCGTGGGCCGCGACCGCCGGCCCACGCGTGGAGAAGAAGGCAGACAAAAATACAAAAGCGAGAATCGTGCGGCTCTTGTATTTTTGTCTGCCTTCTTCTCCGCGCGCGCCAACGGGCGCGAAGTCGATGCAGAACTCTGTGCCCTCCGTGTTGAGGACGAGTGACGCGGTGGCCTCTTGAGCTCCTGAACTCTTGTCTGTTTTTGGTTCGAAACGGGTTGTGACTTGCGGTTTCTTACTGTCCGAGCTTCGCGTCGCGCAGTGTCAGGTGGAACGCTCCGACGGCCAACTCTGACTGCACCTGCACGGGCACACGGCTGGGCGTATCGCTGATCCAAAGTTGAATCGCCCGGCCGTTCGGCTGGCCGGCGTCGTCGTACAGCATCGTGCGTAGCCGAAATGCCCGGAACGGACCAGCCGGCGTCTGCACCGCGTCCATGCCGACCACGCTCACCTGTGCACGATAGGACCGGCCGCCGGTGCTCACCGGGATCGTCTCTTTGCCACCCACCTTGAGCGGCAGCGAGCGCATGACGTACACGGCCGACAACGCATCCTGGGTGAATGCCGGAACCGCGAATTCGCGCTTGCCATTCTTGGCGGTGACGTTCTCGAAGGTGGCCTTCCGTGTGGAGTTGTTGAAGGTCGTCACCTTCATCTGATGGCGCTCACCTTCTTCGCTGTACACGCCGGCGCGCTGCGGCAGCAGCGTATACACATCCATCAGGACATCGGCCTTGTAGTAGAGCGTGTACACCTTGGACAGGAGCGGCGCCGGCCGCGCTTCGGCGACGACGTAGTAGGCGACCGAATTGTAGGAAGGGCGCTTGGCCTGCACCTGCATGGTGACCGTGCCGGCGGTGACATAGCTGGAATACGAGACGTCGTAGGTCAGGAGCTCGCCTGGGCGAAACGGCACACGCACTTCGCCCTGCTTGGCAGTGGCTGGCGCTGCCGGCGCTGCCGGCGCCGAGGGCGCCGGGCGTGACGGCCTTCTCGCGGGCTGTCCCAGAAGGACCTGCCCACCTGCGACGCAGGCGAGCACGAACACGGCAAACCGCTTCATCCTACCTTCCAGCCATCGTCCTGCAGCTGACGCATCTGCTCGGCGCAACGCTCGATGAGCTCGGTCGGATGCTCGATGCGGTCGACGCGCTTGTGCCCGCTCGTCGAGGTCATGACCAGCAGAAACCCCGTGCCGCTGTCGTCGCGGCAGATCTCGTAAGTGATCTTTTCGCCGTCGCGGTCAAACAGCCACACCACATGCTTAAAGTACCACAGGACTAGCGACTTGCGACTGCGTGAGCATAGGTTGCCGCGCCAAGGAGTCCCGCCCCTGGATTCATGATCACTTTCACTGGAATTCGGGAAAGAAGCGTGTCCATAGGTGACTTGTCGAGAAACGACTGCATGAAAATCGGCCACCGGAGAGCGTCGAGAATCTGCGGGGCGATCCCGCCGCCGACAAACATCCCGCCGGTAGCCATCGCCGTCAGCGCCAGGTTGCCCGCCGCCGCGCCGTAAGCTGACACGAAGAGTTCGAGTGTGCGACGGCAGTCGGCGCAGCCGCCTTCGAGCGCGCCACGCGAAATCGCGCGAGGCAGATCGGCCATGGCAGGCGCGGGCGTCAGCGCCGGGCACTGGTGCGGATGCAGCAGTCGATGGATGTGTGCGAGGCCAGGGCCCGATACGACGCGCTCGACATCGACCCGTCCAAACTCCTTCGCGAGCGCGTTGGCCAGCGCGTACTCGGCGTCGTTGCGCGCGGCAAAGTCGACATGGCCGCCTTCGGATGCCCGAGGGACGAAGCGCCCGTCGACGTTGGCGACGAGCGCGATGCCGAGGCCGGTTCCGGCCGCAATGACTGCCACGTTGCCTCCAGGGTCGGCCCGGCCCTCGTGCAGCACCTCGAGCTCGCTCGCGCCGAGAACGGGAACCGACCACGCCAGCGCTTCCAGGTCGTTCAATAGATGCGCGCGGGGAATCGCCATCTCACGGCCAAGCGCCTCGACGTCGACGATCCAAGGTACGTTGGTGAGCCGTGCGCGCATGCCTTCGATTGGGCCGGCCACACCGAAGCTGGCCGCTTCAATCTGGGATGACGCGGTCGCCGTATCGCCGAGAAACTGCTCTGTCAGCGCGCGGAGATGGGGATAGTCGGTCGTACGATACGTACGCGAATCGATCAGCCTCGGGCGAGAAGAATCTCGCGCGAAGAGTCCGATGAGGGTCTTTGTACCCCCGACGTCGCCGGCGAGCAGCATCAGCGGATTGTAACCGGGCTTGACATCTCTTCTGGCCTCCTGCATTCTCGCCGCAACTTTGGCTGCGCAATCTCCCGAGCTTCCGCTCGCCGATCACGTCGTCGTCTTCACCGGCAAACTTTCATCCCTCGGCCGCAAAGAAGCCCAGGCGCTGGTCATCCGGCTCGGCGGTTCGTCCGCCGACGAAGTCACGGCCAGGACTACGCTCGTTGTCGTGGGCGCGGAGGGATTTCCGGCTTCTGAGAAAAGCGAGAAACTGCGGAAGGCTGAAGACCTCGGCGTGCGCGTCGTCAGCGAGAACGACTTCTGCCGCATGGCGGGCATTCAACCGCCGGAAGATCTCAAGCAGCAGTACTACGGCCAGCGCGATCTTCTCAGCATGTACCCGGGGCTGCGCCAGGATCATCTGCGATATCTGCAGAAGTGGGGCTTGATTCGGCCGGTCATGCGCACTCGTACGGAGATGTACTTTTCGTTTGCCGATCTGCTGGTGATTCGGCAGGTGAGCGCCGATCTCGAGTCCGCACCGTTTCGCGCGATTGTCCGGTCGCTTCAGTCGGAGCGGAGCGGGCAGTTGACGTTCGATTTCCGCATCGACGCGGAGCCGGCGCGGATCATCAAGTTGACGCGCGCGAAGCCCAAGGAAATCGGGAAGGAGCCGGGAAGAGACGCGATGGCTGCGATGTCGAGTCCGCAGACGCTCGCGGAGGATTACTTCATCAAGGGATCGTCGCTCGACATGGACGAATCACGTCACAACACGGCCGCCACGTGGTACCGCAAGGCGCTCGAGATCGATCCGTATCTGGTGCCGGCGCTCATCAATCTTGCGAACATTCACTACGGCAAGGACGAGCTGGCCGAAGCGCAGGCGCTCTACGAGCGCGCGATTGGCCTCGATCCGGACTTCTTCGAGGCCCACTTCAACCTCGGCAACATCTACCACGACCTCGGCCGTTTTCAGGAAGCCGCGTCGTGCTACCGAACGGCGCTCCGCCTGAACGGGCAGTACGCCGACGCGCACTTCTACCTGGCCATTACTCTGGAAAAGACCGGCCACTCGGCAGAAGCCAAGCCTCACTGGCGTGCGTATCAGCTGCTGTCGCCGAATGGCGAGTGGGTGGAGCTGGCGCGGGAGTTTTCCGAATAGGGATCAGTAGTCTTCCGTCAGGGCAGATGGCGGATGGCAAATGGCAGACGGGACTCTGTGCCATCATCCATCTGCCCTCTGCCATGACAGCGTCTCTCGAGCTCCCGGTCAGTACCCGTAGTCATCAGGCGACCGCTTCTTGGGTACTCGCCTGACCTTATAGAACTGACAGTCGGGGCACCAGGCCTCTGGGTCGAAGCCGGATGTTCCCGCCATCGGCAGTACGTCGCGGTGCGAACAGAAATCGAGCGGATTGCCGTCTTCGGGCTGTTTACGCCAGCGACAGCTGTGATAACGCTGCACTGCTGCCGACTGCGCCGGCGATTCTTCGGGCGTTTCGAGGGTAATCGGCCTGGAGAGTGGAGAACTGGAATCGTCGAACATGAATTTCTGACCTAACGGGCTCGGAATGTGATGATGCCGCGAACGGGATCGTAGGGAGAAACACCCACTGTGACCCGATCGCCCGGAACAACTTTGATCCGGAAACGGCGCATGCGGCCGCTTAGCTGGGCGAGCACCTCGTGACCGGCGTCGCACTGAACGCGATACAACCCTCCGCTGTGCACCGCCACAACCGTTCCCTGCATGTCGATTAAATCGTCTTTGCTCAATCTGGCTCGAAATCCTTTCCGCGGCAGCCGGACCTTCGAGCGACGCAGTAGGGCGGGTCTTGCAAGACCCGCCCTACATAACGCACGGCCTCGATGATGTTGCTCGCAATGATTGTGCCACAAATCGTGGCTACTCGCCCAATTTTCGTACAGCTTCTTCGACTTTCGCGGCTGACTCGGCGTAATCATCGCCGCTTAATTGCATCGGCGTACCAAACGTTACACTCACGGGTCCCGGCTTCGCCATTTTCCACTTCTGATGCAGCACGCGGTCGATGCCTTCCAGACGTACCGGGACAACCGGTACGCCCAGTCGTGCCGCCATCATCCCCACACCAGGACGAAACGGCGCGATCTCGCCGTGATCGGTGCGCTTCCCTTCGGGAAAGATCAGGACGGAGAAACCACTGCTGATGAGGTCGCCGGCATAACGAAGCGTTTGGCGCGCCCCCGCCTCGCGCTGGGGCAGTGGAAACGTATTGAAGAACGCCGAAGAGAGGTAGTACTCGAGGCTCTTGGTCAGCCGTTGCCTGCGGGGTACTGGTCGGGGAAGAAGTGTGCTTTGAAGAATTCCTTGGCCATCGCGGTTGCGACACGGCGACGCCACCGACCTGGTAGCGCCGCGAGAATCACGGGCACGTCCATGTGGCTCTGATGATTGGCGGCGAAGATGACGGGACCCTGCAGATGCTGCAGATTCTGCAATCCCCTGACGCTCGTCCAGGCGAAGATCCGCGTCAACGGGAGCAGAAAGCCGGGCTGGCTGATGGCACGAAGGGCGCGAAACGGCAGCGAACGGTTCCATGACGGAAAATCCACAGGTTCGGTGGCCGGTTCCGCGGATGCGGGCCCAGCGGCGAGCCGTTCGAGATCGGCGACCGTTGCGGCGTTCGAGAATGCCCCCTCGTCTATTGTCGTATTGAGGGCCTCTTCGAGCGCCACCATCATCTCGATGCGCTCGAGCGAACTGAGTCCCAACTCCTCGAGCGTCGCGCCGGCCGGCAATGGGCGGCCCCCGGTAAACCGCGCGATGACTGACTCGACGCTCGTGCCGCGCGACGCTGCGGCCGCGGGCGCCGTGCCCGTTTGCAGCCAGGCCCGGATCTCGTGGCGCTTCAGTTTCTTCGTACCGTCAGTGCGCGGCAGGTCCGGTCCCGGCCAGATGTGCGCGGCCCGAATGCGCTGATGATCTGCAAGCTGCGCGTTTGCCGCTCTCACAACATCTGACGGATTGACGCCTGGCTCGACGACGAGCGCCACCTGAACCCGCTCTTCGCCATTCTGCGCGACACCCACCGCCGCGGAGTCTTTGACGCCTGGCACGGCATTGACCGCGCGCTCGACATCTTCCGGGAAGACGTTCAGCCCTTCGGGCGTGACGATCATCTCTTTCTTGCGCCCGCGGATGAACAAGCGTCCGCTTGCATCGAGCTCGCCGATGTCGCCCGTGTGGAACCAGCCGTCTTCGAACGCGGCGCCCGTCGCTTCGGGCGCGCCGTAGTAGCCGGTCGTGACATTCTCGCCGCGCACGAGAATCTCCCCGTCGGGTGCGATCCTGATGTCCACGCCGGCGATGGGTTTGCCAACCGATCCTTTGCTCGTCGAGAACGGATGATTGAGCGTGACGATTGGCGCCGTCTCAGTGAGCCCGTAGCCCTGCACGACGAGAAATCCGAGACGTCCCCAGAACCCTTCGAGCGTGGATTCGAGCGGCGCCGCGCCGACGACGAACGACCAGAACTTCCATCCGAACAATCGATGTATCGCGCGATACCGCCACCACCGTTTCGCCACACCCTCTTTCTGTGGTGGCGCTTCGCGGATTTCGGGATGCAGCCGCGTGACGTGATCGGCGAGCACGTCGAGAATCTTCGGCACCGAGACCAGCACCGAAATACGGCGCTTCTTGATCTGCGCGACGATTTCGTGCGGGTTGTACCCGCGGATAAATACCACGGTGCCCCCAAGCATCGGCGGCACGAACGCGGCCATGGCCTGACCGAATAAGTGACTGAGCGGCAACAAGTTAAGGAAACGAATGGGAAAGAAAGGCCAGCCGTACTTCTTGTATTTCCTGACTCCGTTCTCAACCGGAATGATATTGGCGAGCACGTTGCGGTGCGTAATGACGACACCCTTCGGCTCGGCGGTCGCGCCAGAGGTGAAGATGATCTCGACCGTGTCGTCGCGCGTCACGGAAACAGGTTTGAACCCCGATGGATCGAGCGCCCGGAAGTCGATGTCGGACAGCTTCCATGCTTGCGGCGAAGCGGTGGCGCTGGTTTGGTCGTCTGCCATAGCGCCGCGTTTCAAGCCAACGAATTCGACGTCGTCGCCAAGCAGCAGCAACGACGCGCCGACGATGCGCGCGACGTTGGCGAGAAAGTCGTGCGAGGCGCGGAAATCGATCGGGACCGCGATCGATCCGTTCAGGAGACATCCCCACAGCGCGATGATCCACTCGGGCCGGTTTTCGCTCCAAAAGACAACTTTGTCGCCTTTCCCGAGGCCCGCGGATTGCAGGCGCGCGGCAAAGCCGCGCGCCGCGCGCGCCGTCTCCGCGTACGTGTATGATCGCGCTCGAAATCCGTCGTCGTAGACGAAAAAAATTCCGCGTCCGCCGGAGACATCGTCGAAAAAATCGAGTAAGGTATCCCGACGCATCGACTCAATTATGATGTAGGAACCTTCATGCGAATCTTCCTCACAGGCGCGACAGGATACATCGGCTCCGCGGTACTCGATGCCTTGCTGCGTGGCAATCATCAGGTCACCGCGCTCGTGCGCACGCCGCAGGCTGTCGATGCGCTTGCGTCGCGCGGCGTCACGCCGGTGCTGGGCGATCTGAAGAGCGTGAAGTCGTTCCGCGCGGCTGCTGATGCGCATGATGCCTATATCCACACGGCTGCCGAGGCCGGTCCGAATCGCGAAGAGAGCGATTGCCGGGCGATCGAGGCACTGATGAGCGCCGCTACGGTGCGCGCCCGAACCTCGCCGGTGTCGTTCATCTACACGTCGGGCCTCTGGGTTCTAGGATCGAATGCGCAGCCCATGGACGAGACGGCTCAGCCCAATATTGGCCAGTTGCTTGGCTGGCGGCCCGCGCACGAAGAGCTCGTGCTGCAGTCGGCGGCGCCGAACCTGCGGACGGCAGTGATCCGCCCGGGTATCGTGTACGGCGGAAATCGTGGAATTGTCTCGGATTTATTGAAAAATGCGCTGAACGGCCTGATTCGCGTCATCGGTTCGGGCGAGAATTATTGGCCCTTGGTTTACGACCGCGATCTGGCCGATCTCTACGTCCGCGTTGCCACGCTGCCCGGCGGGTACGGGGTGTATCACGCAAACGATGAAGGCGACGAGACGGTGAACGCGATTGTCGAGAATATCGCCGGTCATCTGTCGATGACGCCCGACGTGCGGCACGTGCCGCTCGAGGAAGCGCGCAAGAAGCTCGGCGCGTATGCAGATGCGCTCTCGCTGAACCAGCGCATCCGGGGCCCGCGCGCCCGGTTACTCGGATGGTCGCCGACGCTCCACTCAGTGGGCACGAACGTGCCGCGGCTGCTGGAAGAGTTCCGCCGCGCCCAAGAGCGCGCGGCCTGATCGGCGTGTCCTGGCGCAGAGCCGCAAAGCCGCAGAGAAGTCCTTTTTCTTAGAAACTCGGCGTCTCGGCGTCTCGGCGTCGAGATTCCAAAAGCTGCGAAGCCAGCGCGATCCCGTCTTCTGTCGTTTTGATCTCCCCATCCAGCTGCTTCTCGTAGATCTCTTTCAGCAGCGCGCCCATCTCCGGGCCCGGCTTCATGCCCAGCTCGAGTAGATGCCGTCCGAGCAGCAGCGGCTTCGGGGGGCTGCGATCGACGCCGAGTTCGCGCGCACGCGCGAGAAACCAGTCCATGGCGGTGCAGTCGAAGCTGCCCGTCCGGCCAAGGCAATCCGACTTGGCCAGGCGCGCGAGCAGCTCGAGATTCGCCTTCTGCGCGAGGCGTCGGAACGCGCCGTCTGTGAGCGTTTCGCGCACCTTATAGAGCATTCCGGGCTTGAGATGGTGCCCGACGAGGCCCAGCACCTGACCGCGAACATCTTTGCCGTCGAATGAATGGACGTTGAGGCGATCCAGAAATGCCGCGGCCGGGGCTACGCCCTCTTCCTCGTGATTGAGCGAGCGGATGCGCCCGTCGATCAGTGCCGTTGTCGCGGGCTTGCCGAAATCGTGCGTCACGGCGCCGAGCATGACGATCAATTGATCGGCATGGTCGAGATCGCCGATGCGACGGCGCGCTTCGTCAATGACCATCAGCGTATGCACCCATACATCGCCTTCAGGGTGCCACTCGGGCTCCTGCTCGCAGCCGACGAGAGCCTTCAGCTCGGGGAACAGCTGGTCAATCACACCGAGCTCGAGCGCGAGCGCAAAGCCGATCGACGGCCGCTCGGCGCGTAGCAGGAGTTTTTCGATCTCTCCCCAGATTCGCTCGGGCGGCAAATCATCGAGGCGGATCGAGCGGCACAGTGCGTTCGTCCCTTCGTCGAGTTCCAGCTCGAAGCGCGCGGCGAACTGAAGCGCGCGCAACACCCGAAGGCTGTCGTCGCCGAATGTCGCTGCGTCGACCGCTCTCAGGATTTTCCTGTCGAGATCTTGCTGACCGTGGAAAGGATCCTCGAGTGCGCCTGTGAGCGGATCCCACGAGATGGCGTTGATCGTGAAATCGCGGCGCCGCGCCGCCTCTACGATCGACATCGAGGGGTCGCCTTCGACGAGAAAGCCTTTGTGTCCGGGTCCCGATTTCGACTCGCGCCGCGGCAGTCCGATGTCGATCGTGCCAATTTTGTAGACGGGAAAACTCTGGCCGATGGGTTCAACCTTGCCGAAAGGCGCGAGCAACGATGGAAGCTCGCCGGCGGGGATGCCGAAGACTTCCATGTCGAGGTCCTTGCTTGCCTCCGCCTGTCCGCTGTCACGCCCCTGGGCGCGAAGCCGGAGCAGCCGATCGCGCACCCATCCGCCGACGACCAGCGCACGGCCGCCGCGGTCGCGCACGACGTGCGCGATTTCCGCCGCCAGAAAGGCTCCCGGAGCCTTTTCGTCCATTTCGAGATGATAATGGCGAATCATGCGCAATCGAATCCCGGCTCTCTCGGCTGTGCTGGTCATCGCCGCCGTTGCTGCGCACGGACAGGCACCGCAGCCCGAACGTCACCTTGCGAACGTGAAGCAACTCACCGCAGGCGGTGAAAACGCAGAAGCATATTTCTCGCCCGACGGCAGGCAGCTGATCTACCAGACGAACCCTGGCACGCCGGGCACGTGCGATCAGATCTTCACGATGAACGTCGACGGCTCGAACAAGAAGCAGCTGAGCAAGGGTGGTCGAACGACGTGCGGCTACTTCTTTCCAGATGGAAAATCGATCGTCTACGCCTCGACACATCTGGGTTCCGCAGAGTGCCCGCCTCGGCCGAGCTTTTCGCGTGGGTATGTGTGGCCGGTCTACGACGCGTACGACATCTTTCGCGCGTCGCCCGACGGCTCGAATCCGCGGCGCCTGACGAGCGCTCCCGGTTACGATGCCGAAGCCACTATCGGCCCAGACGGACGCATCGTCTTCACGAGCATCCGCGACGGCGACATGGAGATCTACTCGATGAATGGCGACGGCTCCGACGTGCGCCGCCTCACCAATCGCCCCGGCCCTGATGGCGGCCCGTGGTTCTCGCCCGACGGAAAACAGATTGTGTTCAGAGGCCGCGCAATAACCGACGCGAAGGAACTGGCGGACTATCAGGGACTTCTGAAAGAAGGGCTGTGGAGACCGACGACGCTCGAGATCTTTGTGATGAACCGCGATGGCAGCAACCTTCGGCAGGTGACGAAGCTCGGCGGAGCGAATTTCGCACCCGCCTGGCATCCCGACGGCAAGCGCATCATCTTCGCGTCGAATATCAAGGATCCGAAAGGCCGCGACTTCGATATCTTCATGATCAACCTGGACGGCACCGGGCTCGAGCAGGTGACATTCAACACCACCTTCGACGGGTTCCCGATGTTCTCGCCTGACGGAAAGCGATTGGTATTCGGATCGAATCGGAATGCCAAAAGCGAGGGCGAGACGAATGTGTTTGTGGCGGAGTGGCGCGAGTAGAGGTCAGTCTACAGTCCACGGTCTACAGTCGCTAGTCGACAGTCCAGTCACTCCACAGTCCCGTCGCCAATCCAGGCTCCAGTCGGCATGCTCTGTGCGTTGCACGGGGCATGAAAGCCAAAAAACTCGACGACGTACTGGTCTATCGCAAAGCCCTCGAAGCCGCCGATGAAGTTTCTGCGATCTTGGACCGGCCGGTGTTTCGCAAGGATCTCGAACTGAAGGATCAACTCTCGCGTTCATCCGGTCGTGTTGGGCCCCTCATTGCCGAAGGCTTCGGCCAGAACACCGACAGGCAGATGGCCGACTACTACGGCCGCGCGCGAGGTTCTGCGCTGGAATGTCGCGGGCATCTTGCCAAGGCCGCTGGGAAGAAGTTCATTTCTCAAGCGGAATCCGCTGACACCGGCAGCAAGTATGTCGAGATCAGCAAAATGCTCACGCCATGGATCAACTATCTGCAACGTTGCAACTGGAAGTCTCGCGGCGTGCGCCCCGACGATCTGCCCGACGAACCGTCCGCCCCCACGGACCTGAGACCGTCGGCTGACGACTGACTTCCGATTGGACCGTAGACTGGCGACTGGACTGTCGACTAGCGACTGTCGACTGTAGACTGTGGACTACCCCAGCCCGAGCAATTCGACCTCAAAGATCAACTCCGCATTCGGCGGAATGACCCCGCCGGCGCCGCGTGCGCCGTACGCGAGCGCGGATGGGATCGTCAGCCGGCGTTTTCCCCCGATTTTCATGCCGGCAACGCCTTCGTCCCATCCTTTAATGACCTGGCCGGCACCGAGCGTGAATTCGAAGGGTTCATTTCGATCCAATGACGAGTCGAATTTCTGACCGGACTTCAACCAACCCGTGTAATGCACCTTCGCTTTTTGTCCGCCGTGTGCGACCGCGCCGTTGCCTGCCTCGATGTCTTCGTATTTCAGGCCCGAAGGGGTTGTAACCTGCTCTGCCATGGTTGCGTCTCCTAAATAGATGATGTTATATTCGTCAGGTTGTATCGAAGTTAGGAAACCCTATCTGGCTTCGAACCGCACGGAAGAGGTGTCAGAACCCCTTTCCTAGGAACGGCCCCCGGAAGGACCGGGGCGCAACACGACTTCTATCAATAGGGTATTGCATCGGGCGCCAAGCCATCCGGCTTCTAGGCCCGACGCGCATTTGAGTCCGTTGCGTCTCGCCGAAGCGCTTTGCGCAGTGGCGGACGGACGTGACCTGGAGTTGTTTCTCGTGCCGACTATCAGTCAGCTTGTCCGCAACGGTCGGACGAAGATCGTCAGCAAGACGAAGAGCCCTGCGCTGCAGAACAGCCCGCAGAAGCGCGGCGTGTGCGTGCGCGTTTTCACTCAGACGCCGAAGAAGCCGAACTCCGCGCTTCGCAAGGTGGCGCGCGTGCGCCTGACCAACGGCATCGAGGTGACGACCTACATTCCGGGCGTCGGCCACAACCTTCAGGAGCACTCGCTGGTCCTGATTCGCGGCGGCCGCGTGAAAGATCTCCCCGGCGTGCGCTATCACGTGGTTCGCGGCACGCTCGACGCTGTTGGCGTCCAGGGCCGGAAACAAGGACGGTCGAAGTACGGCGCGAAACGCCCGAAAACGTAGATTGTAGATTTCAGCTTCTGGATTCAGAGATACACCTATGCCTCGCAGACGAGTTATTGCAAAACGAGAACTGGCCCCGGACCCGCTGTACCAGAGCCCGCTCGTCACCCGCTTCATCAACACGGTGATGCACGGCGGAAAGAAGAACACGGCCGAGGGAATCCTCTACCACAGCTTCGACATCATCAAAGAGAAGACCGGCGACGACCCGCTCAAGGTGTTCAAGAAGGCGGTCGACAACGTCAAGCCGAGCCTCGAAGTGAAGTCGCGGCGCGTGGGCGGCTCCAACTACCAGGTGCCGGTCGAAGTGAACCCGAATCGCCGCCTGTCGTTGAGCATCCGCTGGCTCGTCGGCTTTGCGCGCGCGCGTGGCGATGGCAAGACGATGGAAGAGAAGCTCGCGAACGAGCTGATGGACGCGGCGAATCTGCGCGGCGGTGCCGTGAAGAAGCGCGAAGACACACACAGGATGGCGGAAGCCAACAAGGCGTTTGCGCACTATCGTTGGTAGGTGAGTACGTGTCCGGCTGAAGCCGGACACTACGTACTGAAGCCGAGAAAGAGAACTGAGAACTTAAAGCAATGCCACGGTCACATTCATTAGAAAAAACGCGGAACATCGGCATCATGGCCCACATCGATGCCGGCAAGACGACCACGACGGAACGGATTCTGTTCTACACCGGAATTACGTACAAGATCGGCGAAGTCCACGAAGGCACCGCCGTCATGGATTGGATGGAGCAGGAACAGGAGCGCGGCATCACGATCACGTCTGCTGCGACCACCTGCTTCTGGCGCGATCACCGCATCAATATCATCGACACGCCCGGTCACGTCGACTTCACCGCCGAGGTGGAGCGCTCGCTTCGCGTCCTCGACGGCGCGGTCGCCGTCTTCGACTCGGTCGCCGGTGTCGAGCCGCAGTCGGAGACTGTCTGGCGCCAGGCCGACAAGTACCGCGTCCCGCGCATCTGCTTCGTCAACAAGATGGACCGCATCGGCGCCGACTTCAAGCGCACCTTCGACCAGATCATCTCGAAGCTCGAAGCGAATCCCGTGGCGATTCAGCTCCCGATCGGCTCGGAAGAGCATTTCAAGGGCGTCATCGACCTCGTCCAGATGAAGTCGATCACCTACAAAGACGAGACGATGGGGGCCGACTACATCGTCGGCGAGATCCCGGCCGACATGATGGACGAGGCCAAGCACTATCGCGAGCAGCTGATCGAGAAGGTCAGTGAGGCCGACGACAAGATCCTCGAGAAGTATCTCCACGGGCAGGAGCCGACAGAAGCGGAAATCAAGGCGGCGATTCGAAAGCGTGTCAACAGCTCGGTCCGCGAGAAGGGCCAGACGGCGTTCGTGCCCGTCATCTGCGGATCGGCGTTCAAGAACAAGGGCGTCCAGCCGCTGCTCGATGCCGTCGTCGACTTCCTGCCCTCGCCGCTCGACGTACCGGCGATCAATGGCATCGATCCCGACAAGAAGGTCGACGAAGCGAACCCGGAAGCCAACCTCATCGAGCGGCCGGCCAAAGACAATGCGCCGTTTGCGGCGCTGGCCTTCAAGATCATGACCGACCCCTTTGTGGGTCAGCTCACGTTCTTTCGCGTCTATTCGGGCGTGCTCACCGCCGGCTCGACGGTCTACAACGCGACGAAG
The DNA here is from genome assembly GCA_963782595.1 of Vicinamibacterales bacterium. Taxonomy (GTDB): domain Bacteria; phylum Acidobacteriota; class Vicinamibacteria; order Vicinamibacterales; family JAMQPK01; genus JAMQPK01. The sequence goes on from CAWAKJ010000003.1 coordinate 297,743, forward strand.
CAGAAATCCGAGCGCATCGGACGCCTGCTGAAGATGCACGCGAACAAGCGCGAGGAAATCAAGGAAGTGTACTCGGGCGATATCGCGGCGGCCGTGGGCCTCAAGAGCGTCTCGACCGGCGATACGCTCTGTGACGAGAAGCATCCGATCGTGCTCGAGTCGATGGACTTCCCGAAGCCGGTCATCTCACTCGCGATCGAGCCCAAGACCAAGTCGGATCAGGAAAAGCTCGGGGTCGGCCTCCAGAAGCTGATGGCCGAAGATCCGACCTTTCAGGTTCAGACCGACCAGCAAACCGGCCAGGTCATTATCGCGGGCATGGGCGAGCTGCACCTCGAGATCATCGTCGATCGTCTGAAGCGCGAGTTCAGTGTCGAGGCGACGGTTGGCAAGCCGCAGGTCGCGTACAAGGAAACCCTTACGCGTCCCGCCGACGGTGAAATGAAATATTCGAAGCAGACCGGCGGCCGCGGCCAGTACGGGCACGTGAAGATCCACCTGTTCCCCGGCGAGCCTGGCTCGGGTTACATCTTCGAGAACGAAACCACCGGCGGTTCCATTCCGAAGGAGTACATCAAGCCAATCGACATGGGCATCAAGGAAGCGCTCACGCGCGGCGTGCTCGCGGGTTATCCCGTGGACGATGTGCGCATCGAGCTCTACGACGGCTCGTTTCACGAGGTGGACTCGTCGGAAATGGCGTTCAAGATTGCCGGATCCATGGCGTTCCAGGACGCGGCCAAGAAGGCGAAGCCCGTGCTGCTCGAGCCGGTGATGCGCGTCGAGGTCGTCGTGCCGAAAGAGCACCTGGGCGACGTGATGGGCAACCTGTCGAGCCGGCGCGGTCACATTCAGTCGCAGGAAGACCGAGGCGGCACGCAGATCATCCAAGCCAGGGTTCCGCTGTCGGAAATGTTCGGCTATGCCACTGACCTGCGATCGCGCACACAGGGGCGCGCGACCTACTCGATGCATTTCGATCGCTACGAGCAGGCCCCTTCGAATGTCAGTGAAGAGGTCGTCGCGAAGGCCCAGGGTAAGTGACCGATCCCCAGGGATTGGGGACTAGGCCCGCCTTCGCGCGTAGCGCTTCGGCGGGTCCGCCGTAGCCTTGGCGAAGGCGGAGATTAGCTCAGCGACGCGTGCTGCAGTCAGCAGGTAAGCGCCGCAAACATAGCCGAGCGACCGAAGGTCGCGAGGTACAGGTCGCGGGGGTGGGGCCCCGCGACGGGGTAAAAAAATGAGTGCGATGTTCAGCGACAAGATTCGAATCCGGCTCAAAGCGTACGACTCGCGCGTGCTCGACCAGTCGACGACGGAAATCGTCGACACGGCCAAGCGCACGGGTGCCCGTCTCGCGGGGCCGATTCCGCTTCCGACGGCAATCAACAAGTGGACGGTGCTGCGATCGCCACACGTCGACAAGAAGTCACGGGAACAGTTCGAAGTCCGGACGCATAAGCGCCTGATCGACATCTTCGAACCGACGCCGCAGACCGTCGATGCGTTGATGAAGCTCGATCTGCCGGCGGGCGTTGACGTCGAAATCAAGGCGTTCGGGAAAGAACACGTGAAATAGGGATTGGGGACTGAGCGAAGAGAGCCTATGGTCACAGCAATCATCGGACGCAAAGTCGGCATGACGCAGCTGTTCGCAGAGGACGGCTCGGTCGTGCCCGCGACAGTCATCAAAGCGGGCCCGTGTGTGGTTGTCCAGCGGAAGACCGTCGCGACCGACGGGTACGAGTCGGTGCAGCTCGGCCTGGTCGATGGGAAGGCGCCCAAGACGCGGAAGCCGCTGGCCGGACATTACAAGAAGGCCAACGTGCCGCCGACGCGCGTGCTCCGCGAGGTAAAGCTCGCGCAGGATGCCGACCCGAAAGTTGGCGATCAGATTCTGGTCACCATGTTCGAGAACGGCGAGCGTGTCGACATCATCGGCACGAGCCGCGGCAAAGGGTTTCAGGGTGTCATCAAGCGCCATCATTTCGCCGGCGGCGCTGCGACCCACGGCTCGATGTTCCATCGCGCTCCCGGATCAATCGGCGCTTCGTCCTTTCCGTCGCGTGTCGTGAAGGGCATGCGGGCGGCGGGGCGCATGGGCGGCGATCGCGTCACGGTGCGTAACCTGAAGGTGGCCAAGGTCGATCCGGAGAACAACCTGCTGATCATTCGCGGCGCCGTTCCGGGTGCGCCGACCGGGTACGTCGTAATCCGCAAGGCGCTGACAGCGAAGAAGATTAAGGTGGCGCAGGTCGAGAAGCCCAAGGGCAAGAAATAACACCCTGGGGATTGGTGAGTAGGGATTAGGGATTAGTTCAGCGAGCGTGTCGCACTCAGCGATAGACGTCCGAGCGACCCCGAGCCGCCGAAGGCGGCGAAGGCACAGGTCGCGGGCGTGGGCCCCGCGACGACAAATAAAGACGGCTTATGAAGATCGATATCGTCAACGCAGACAACAAGAAGGTCGGCTCGCTCGATCTGGACGACGAGGTGTTCGGGGGGCGCGTGAATGACGGGCTCATCTGGGAGTCGGTCGTGCACACCAACGCCGCCCGGCGCCGCGGCACGCACATGACGAAGAATCGCGCGCTCGTCGCCGGCTCGGGCCGCAAGCCGTGGAAGCAGAAGGGCACCGGCCGCGCGCGCGTCGGCAGTGTCCGCAACCCGCTGTGGCGGCATGGCGGCACCGTGTTCGGACCTCAGCCCCGCAGCTACGATTTCCGCCTTCCGCGCAAAATGAAGTGCGGCGCGATTGTCGCAGCGCTGGCGCGTCGGGTTCAGGATGGCGCGCTCGTGATCGTTGACGAGTTGACTGCAACCGAGAGCAAGACCAAGGCTGCGTCCGACCTGTTGAAGCGTCTCGGCGCCGACGGCAAGGCGCTGCTCATCGACGTGCAGCCGAACGAGAAGCTCGGCCTGGCGGTGCGCAACCTTCCGGGCGTGCAGCTGGTCGCGAGTTCGCGCGTCGCCGCGCGCGACGTGATGAATGCCTCGCGTGTGATCGCCACCAAAGCGGCCGTCGAGAAATTGCAGGAATTATGAAACTTACAGACGTCATCCGACGGCCCCTCATCACCGAGAAGACCTCCATCCAGCGCGAGCGAGATGGCCGGACGATCGTGTTCGAGGTCGCGACACACGCGAACAAGACCGAGATCAAGCGAGCGATCGAGACGCTGCTGGGCTCGAAGGTCGCCCAGGTGCGCACGGCCATTTCGCACGGCAAGGTGAAGCGCCAGGGTCGCTTCGCGGGCCAGCGCTCGGACTGGAAGAAAGCGTACGTGAAGCTGCGCCAAGGGGAGAAGTTGCCCGAATTTTTCGAAGGCGCCTAGGAATATAAAAAATGGGCATCAGAACATACAAACCCACGTCACCCGGCCGACGCTTCCAGACCGTGCAGACGTTCGACGACATCACGACGAACGAGCCGCACAAGCCGCTGGTCGAGACGCTGCATCGCTCGGGCGGCCGCAACAATCATGGCGAGCTGACGTCGTGGTTTCGCGGTGGCGGCCACAAGCGGCTATACCGCATCATCGATTTCAAGCGCGACAAGAAGGACATCCCGGGAAAAGTCTCGACCATCGAGTACGACCCGAATCGCTCGGCGCGTATTGCCCTGGTCACGTATGCCGACGGCGAAAAGCGCTACATCCTTCAGCCGCTTGGCCTCAAGGTGGGCGACGCGGTTGTGGCCGGCGACAACGTCGACATTCTCCCGGGCAACGCGCTGCCGCTGAAGAACATCCCGCTGGGCACCATGCTGCACAACGTGGAGCTGAAGCCGGGCAAGGGTGGCCAGATTGCGCGCAGTGCCGGCTCGTCGGTGCAACTGGTCGCGAAAGAAGGGGACTACGCGTCGGTGAAGATGCCCTCGGGAGAGATACGCCACATCGCGATTGTGTGCTACGCCACGGTCGGCCAGGTGGGCAACCTCGATCACGAAAACGTCTCGATCGGCAAGGCGGGCCGCAATCGCTGGCTCGGACGGCGCCCGCACAATCGCGGTGTCGTCATGAACCCGGTCGATCACCCGCACGGTGGCGGTGAGGGCAAGACGTCGGGCGGGCGCCATCCTGTCTCGCCGTGGGGGCAGCCAACCAAGGGCTACAAGACGCGCAATCGTAAGTCGACAGACAAGTTCATCGTCCAGCGCCGGCCGAAGGGCGTCAGGTAGGGCAGGGATTAGGGATTAGGGACTGGGGATTAGGGATTAGCGAGGAGCGGGGCGAGGGCCCCCGCGATAAATCAGAGAGCCGCGAGCGGCGCGGGGCGCAGGGGCCCCGCAAGCGAAGCGGCGAGGAGCGGGGCGAGGGGCCCCCGCGACAAATCATGAGCCGATCACTGAAAAAAGGTCCGTTTGTCGACACGCCGCTGCTCGAGAAGATCGAGGCGATGAATCGAGACAACGAGAAGAAGGTCGTCAAGACCTGGTCGCGCCGTTCGACCGTCGTGCCCGAAATGTTGGGCCACACGCTCGCGGTGCACAACGGCAGGAAGTTCATTCCGGTGTACATCACCGAGAACATGGTCGGGCAGAAGCTCGGCGAGTTCTCGCCGACCAAGACGTTCAAGGGTCATACGACGAAGACCGAGAAGGCCGCGCAAATGGCCGCCGCCGCGCCGGCCGCGCCTGCCGGTGGCGGTGGTGGCGCGAAGGCGGGTGGCTAGTCATGGCGATCGAAGCTCACGCGACCGCTCGGTACGTCCGCACGTCGGCCCAGAAGGCCGGACTCGTGATGGATTTGATTCGTGGACGTGATGTGAATCGCGCGCTCGCGACGCTCCTGTTCACGCGCAAGGGCATCAGCCACGACATCGCCAAGCTGCTTCGCTCGGCCATCGCCAACGCGCAGCAGAAGGACGGGTTCGGCGGCGACGTCGATCGCCTGTTTGTGTCGGCCTGTTACGCCAATCAGGGGCCGTCGATGAAGCGGATCCGCCCTGCGCCGATGGGCCGGGCGTTTCGCGTGGTGAAGCGCACCGCGCATCTGACCGTGCACGTGTCGGAAAAGCCGCTGGAGATCGCTGCGGTCGCCGAGCCTGAGGCCACGCCGAAGCGCGGCGCCCCGAAGGCGGCGGCGCAAGCGAAGCCGGGTGCGGCCGCGGCCACCAAAGGGACGAAGGCGCCGGCGAAGAAGAAGACCGCACCGGCGAAGAAGAAGGCCACGGCGCCCAAGAAGAAGTAGACAGGCGCCGCAACCAAAGCCGAGCGACGCAGTCGCGAAGGCACAGGTCGTGGGGGTGGGGCCCCACGACAATCAAGATGAGGTTCGACTGTGGGTCAGAAAGTACATCCGTACGGATTCCGGCTCGGGTTCAACAAGACGTGGAAGTCGCGCTGGTTCGCCGATCGCGACTACGCCAAGCTGCTCCACGAGGATCTCGCGCTGCGGGCGGACCTGAAGAAGCGGTTCGCGCACGCGGGCGTGGCGAAGATCGAGACCGAGCGCGCAGCCAACAAGCTGAAGATCGACATCCACACCTCGAGGCCGGGCATCATCATCGGCCGTAAGGGCACGGAAGTGGAAAAGTTGAAGGCCGAAATCCAGAAGCGGACCAACCGCGAGGTTTTCATCAACATTCAGGAGATCCAGAAGCCCGAGCTCGACGCGCAGCTCATCGCCGAGTCGGTGGCGATGCAGCTGGAGAAGCGCGTCGCCTTCCGCCGCGCGATGCGCAAGGCGGTGGAATCGGCGCTGCGATTCGGGGCGCGGGGCATCAAGGTGCGTGTGTCCGGCCGCCTGAACGGCGCGGAAATCGCGCGCTCCGAGTGGTATCTGCACGGCCAGCTTCCGCTGCAGACGCTGCGCGCGGACATCGACTACGGGTTCGCTGAAGCGAGCACGACTTACGGACAGATCGGCGTCAAGACGTGGCTCTACAAGGGAGAGCGCCTCACGCCGAAGAGCCCGCGCGAAGAACAGGAGTTCCGCGAGCGTGCGCCGCGCCGGCCATCAGGGCCGCGGGACGCGCGTTCGTAGTGTCCGGCTTTAGCCGGACCTCTCGGGATTGGGGATTAGGGATTAGGGATTAGCAGCCAAAGCCGAGCGACCGAAGGTCGCGAGGCACAGGTCGTGGGGGTGGGGCCTCACGACAACTAAGTAAAGACGTGACGTTATGTTGATGCCGAAGAAAGTGAAGTACCGGAAGCAGCAGCGCGGCCGCATGCGCGGCAAGGCGTGGCGTGGCTCCGATGTCTCGTTCGGCGACTTCGGCTTGCGGGCGCTCGAGCCCTGCTGGCTGACCGACCGGCAGATCGAGGCGGCCCGCGTGGCGATGACGAGATTCATCAAGCGCGGGGGCAAGATTTGGGTGCGCGTGTTTCCTGACAAGCCGATCACCAAGAAGCCGCAGGAAACGCGCATGGGCAAGGGAAAGGGAGCGCCCGACCAGTGGGTGTGCGTCGTGCGTCCGGGCCGGATTCTGTTCGAGATGGAAGGCGTGACTACTGCCGAAGCGCGCGAAGCATTCAAGCTGGCCGCATCGAAGCTGCCCATCCTCACGAAATTCGCGATGCGGTTCGCCGAGGAGAAGGCGTCATGATGGACCTGGGAGAACTGCGCGATCTGTCGGTGGGCGATCTGCAGGCCCGCGCGAAGGAGCTCGAAGATCAGCTCTTCCGGATGCGGCTGCAGCAGTCGCTCGGCCAGCTCGATGCGCCGCTCAAGCTGCGCTTCACGCGACGCGACCTGGCCCGCATCAAGACGGTCATCACCCAGAAACAGCGAAGCGAAGGAACCAATGGCTGAGAAAGCTGAAAAAGAGGGCCTCGTCGTCAGCAACAAGATGCAGAAGACGTGTGTCGTTGCTGTCGAATGGCAGGTACGCCACGGATTGTACGGAAAGACCGAGCGCCGCACGTCGAAATTCGTCGCGCACGACGAAAAGAACACGGCGAAGATCGGCGACCGCGTCGCCATCGTCGAGAGCCGGCCCCTGAGTAAGCGCAAGCGATGGGTCGTGACGCGCGTGGTGCGTCCGGCGGCGGTGTAAGCAGTCGAAAGTCGCTAGTCGAACGTCGCTAGTCGAACGTCGCTAGTCGAATGTCGACTGAGAACTGGGAGACAACGTCATGATTCAGATGCGATCGATCCTCGACGTCGCCGACAATTCCGGCGCGCGCAAGATCGCCATCATCAACCCGATAGGCGGATCGACCGGCCGCTACGCCAGGCTGGGCGACATCGTCACGGCGTCGGTGAAGGAAGCGATTCCCGACGGGACGGTCAAGAAGGGCCAGGTCGTGAAGGCGGTGATCGTCCGCACGGTGAAGGAACAGCGCCGGAAGGACGGCAGCTATATCCGCTTCGATCGCAACGCGGCCGTGCTCATCAACGACCAGCGCGAGCCGATCGGCACACGTGTGTTCGGGCCGGTCGCGCGCGAGCTGCGCGAGCGCCGGTTCATGAAGATCATTTCGCTCGCACCTGAAGTGTTGTAAAGGCGAGAACGTTCAATGTCTCAACTACAGAGTCCGATTCGGAAGAACGACAACGTCCTGGTTATCGCGGGCAAGGACCGCGGCAAGAAGGGGCGCGTGCTGAAGGTGGTCCCCGCGAAGAACCGGCTCGTCGTGGAAGGCGTCAACATGATCAAGCGCCACACGAAGCCGAACCCGCAGCGCAACGTCAAGGGGGGGATCGTCGAGCGCGAGGCGCCGCTGCACGCGTCCAACGTCCAGCTGGTGTGCCCCGAATGCGGCGCGCAGACGCGCATCGGCCACAAGCGGCTGGGCGACGGGCGCAAGGTCCGGATCTGCCGCAAGTGCGAGGGAGTAGTGGACAAATGAACCGCCTGAAAGAACGTTACGAGAAGGAAGTCGTGCCCGCGCTCACCAAGGAGTTCGGCTACAAGAACGTGATGGCGGTCCCGAAGATCCAGAAGGTCGTCGTCAATATGGGCCTGGGCGAGGCGACGTCGAACGCCAAGATCATCGAGGTCGGCGCCGCCGAGCTGGCGAGCATTACCGGGCAGAAGCCGGTCGTACGCCGCGCGAAGAAGTCGATTGCCGCCTTCAAGGTGCGCAAGGGGCAGCCGGTCGGCACCAGCGTGACGTTGCGCGGCGAGCGGATGTACGAGTTCCTCGACCGCCTGATGGCGATTGCGCTGCCGCGCGTCCGCGACTTCCGCGGCGTGTCGCCGAAGGGCTTCGACGGCCGGGGCAACTTCACGCTCGGCCTCAAGGACCAGTTGCTGTTTCCGGAAATCGATTACCTCAAGGTCGACAAGTCGCGCGGCATGAACGTGTCGGTCGTCACCACAGCGCGCACCGATCAGGAAGCGCGGAAGCTGCTTCAGTTGATCGGCATGCCGTTCCGGCAGAACTGACGCAGAGCGAAGGGAAGTCAATGGCCACCACTGCAAAGATTGCGAAGGAACAGAAGACGCCGAAATACAAGGTCCGCCTGCGGAATCGCTGCCATCTGTGCGGCCGGCCGCGCGCCTACCTGCGAAAGTTCGCGCTGTGTCGCCTCTGCTTCCGCAAGCTGGCGCTCCAGGGCGACATCGCCGGGGTGACGAAGAGCAGCTGGTAGGCGTACCGGCAGCCATCAGCCAGGCAGAAACTGAGAACTAGAGAAGAGAAACCATGACCGATCCTATTGCCGATATGCTCACGCGCCTTCGCAATGCCGTCATTGCGAAGCATCCACGAGTCGATGTGCCCGCGTCGAAGCTGAAGGTCGAGATTGCCCGCATTCTCGAAGACGAGGGGTACATCCAGGGTTTCAAGCTCGTCGACGAGAAGTCGCCGGAGGCCGCCAGGGCGACGGCGCCGCGGCAGCTCATCCGTATCATGCTGAAGTACGGACCCCGTGGCGAGAAGGTGATTACCGGCGTCGAGCGCATCAGCCGCCCGGGCCGCCGCGTGTACTTCCGCAGCGACGAAGTGCCGCCTGTGCTGGGGGGGCTCGGCACGAACATTCTGACGACGTCGCGCGGCGTCATGACCGGACGCGCGGCAAAGCGCGCAGGTGTGGGCGGCGAGGTTCTCTGTAACGTGTGGTAAGCCCGATTCCCAGGGACTAGGGATCAGGGATTAGGGATTAGGAACGCACATGTCACGAATTGGAAAGAAACCGATTGCGCTGCCGAAAGGCGTCACCGTCAAGGTCGGCAGCGACGCGCTCGATATCCAGGGGCCGAAGGGCAAGCTGACTCAGCGCATTCCGCCCGGCATCGCCTTCGAAGTGACAGACGGGCAGCTCAAGTCGGCGCCCATGCGCCAGGACCCCGAGCTCGGCAAGTTTCACGGCCTCGCGCGGAGCCTTGCCGCCAACGGTGTGCTCGGCGTTACCGAAGGCTTCAAGCGCGAGCTCGATATCGTCGGCGTCGGCTATCGCGCAGAGTTGCGGGGGAAGCAGGTTGTGTTCGCGCTCGGATACTCGCACCCCGTCGTGTTCGATGTTCCGACAGGCATCGACATCGCCATCGAAAAGCAGACGCATGTCACGGTGACGGGCGTCGATCGTCAGCTCGTGGGACAGGTGGCGGCCAACATCCGCCGCCTGCGCAAGCCAGACCCGTACAAGCAGAAGGGTGTGCGCTACATGGGCGAGCAGTTGAAGAAGAAGGCCGGCAAGACGGGTACTAAATAGGGTTTAGGGACTAGGGATTAGGGATTGGCAAATACGCGCTGGTAGCTACCGGCTACCGGCTACGGGCTACCGACTATGAGAATCAAGACTCGAGAAGATCGTCGCCAGCGGATCAAGCTTCGCCTGCGCAAGCGGATTGCGGGCAATGAATTGCGGCCGCGGCTGACCGTGTTCCGCAGCCTCGCGCATATCTATGTGCAGGTGGTCGATGATGCGACGGGCCGGACCGTTGCGTCGGCTGCGACGACTGAGCCGGCCTTGAAGTCGGGCCTCAGCGGCAAGACGCGCGGCGGCAACAGGGCCGGCGCGGAGTTCATCGGCCAGACCATTGCCGCGCGCCTCAAGGAAAAAGGGATCACCAGGGTGGTTTTCGATCGCAACGGATACCTCTATCACGGGCGGATTCAGGCGGTCGCCGAGGCCGCACGCAAGGCAGGTCTGGAGTTCTGACGCACCATTGGACGATTGGTAGATTGGCAGATTGGTAGATTACGAACTGAAGACTGAGAACTGAGAACTTATGCAGCGTATTCGCGAGAAGATCGATCCGTCGCAGCTCGACATCAAGGACACCGTGGTGTCGATCAACCGCGTCACGAAAGTCGTGAAGGGCGGCAAGAACCTGAGCTTCAGCGCGCTTGTCGTCGTGGGCGACGGGCATGGTGTCGTGGGTTTCGGCGTCGGCAAGGCGAAAGAGGTGCCCTCGGCCATCAAGAAGGGCATCGAATCGGCCAAGAAGGGGCTGATTCGCGTGCCGCTGCAGGGGTCGACGATTCCTCACGCCGTCGTCGGCAAGTTCGGGTCTGGCAGCGTGCTGCTGAAGCCCGCGCCCGACGGGACCGGCATCATCGCCGGCGGCGCCGTCCGCGCGGTCGTGGAGGCTGCGGGCCTGCACAACGTGCTGACCAAGTCGCTCGGATCCGCGAATCCGCACAACGTCGTGCGTGCGACGTTCAACGGTCTCGAGTGTTTGAAGGAGCCGGCGGCCGTCGCGCGGCTCCGCGGTAAAGATCTGGAAGAGATGACGTCGAAGAGCTAATCATGCCCAAGAGAGCAGCAAAGACGCCCGCAGACGCCAAGCGCATCAGAGTGACGCTCGTGAAGAGCACGATTGGATTCGACAGGAAACAGGCGGCCGTGGTCGAAGGACTCGGTCTGCGCCGTCTGAATCACACCGTCGAGCTTGCGGACACTCCCGCGACACGCGGCATGATTCATAAAGTACGTCACCTGTTGGAAGTCCAGTGACGCACTCGGGATTAGGGATTAGGGATTAGCGATGGATTTATCAAATTTAAAGCCGCCGAAGGGCGCCAAGCACTCGAAGAAGCGTGTCGGCCGGGGCCACGGTTCGGGGCAGGGGACGCAGGCCGGGCGCGGTCACAAAGGCGCGAAGTCGCGCTCGGGTTTCAAGCGCAAGGTCGGATTCGAAGGCGGCCAGATGCCGCTGAAGCGCCGCGTCCCGAAACGCGGGTTCCACAATCCGTTCCGCGTGGAATACGCGGTCGTCAACCTTGATACGCTCGGCGAGCGCTTCGATGCGGGCACGGTGGTGACGCTCGACCTGTTGCGCGAGCGCCGGCTCGTGCCGGCCTCGGCAGACCGGGTGAAGGTGCTCGGCCGCGGCGAAATTTCGAAGGGGCTGACCGTGCGCGTGCACAAGTTCAGCGAGGAGGCCGCCAAGAAGATTGCGGCCGCTGGCGGCGCGGCGGAGACGGTTGAAAGTGGAAAGTCAGAAGTAGAAAGTAAGAAGTAGGAAGTAGGAAGTAACAAGTGATGTAGGGCGGGTCTTGCTGTTCAAGACGCGCCATACGGATGAATCACATGGCAATCGACAGCATCAAAAATCTATTCGCCATCGCCGAGCTCCGGAAGCGCGTGCTGTTCACGCTCGCACTGCTCGTGGTGTATCGCATCGGGAGCCACATCACGATTCCCGGTGTGAACCTGGCGGCACTTCAACAGCTCGCGGAGCAAGCGCGCGGGACGATGTTCGGTCTCTACGACATGTTCTCGGGACAGAACCTGTCGCGGATGACGATTTTCGCGCTCGGCATCATGCCGTATATCAGCGCGTCCATCATCCTGCAGCTGCTGACAGTCGTATGGCCGTATCTCGAGCGGATCTCCAAGGAAGGCGAGCTCGGCCGGCGCAAGATCACGCAGTACACGCGTTACGGCACGATCCTGTTGAGCGTGGTGCAGTCGCTCGGTATCGCGGTCTGGCTGGAGAACTCGACGCAGATTTCGGGCGGGCTGCCGCTGGTCTACAGCCCGGGCTGGGGCTTCCGGCTGCTGACGGTGCTGACGCTGACGACTGGTACGACGCTCATCATGTGGCTGGGCGAACAGATTACCGAGCGTGGCGTCGGCAACGGGATGTCGCTCATCATCTATGCGGGCATCGTTGTCGGCCTGCCCCCGGCGGTCATCCTGACGTTCGATCAGCTGCGCACGGGGCAGATGGGGCTCATCCGGCTCATCCTGCTGCTCGTGCTCATGGTGCTCGTCATCGCGGCGATTATCTTCGTCGAGCGTGGAAGCCGGCGCATCACCGTGCAGTACGCGAAGCGCGTGGTCGGGCGGCGCATGTACGGCGGGGCGAGCACGCACATCCCGCTGAAAGTGAACACCGGCGGCGTCATCCCCGTGATCTTCGCTTCGTCCATTCTGGCGTTCCCGGCGACGATCGCGCAGATGTATGCGAGCGACCCCAATCACTGGATGACGTCGGTTCGAGACCAGCTGTCGATGGGCATGCCGCTGCACAACCTGCTCTACGTCGGCCTGATTATTTTCTTTGCCTATTTTTACACCGCGATCATCTTCAATCCGGATGACGTGGCCGAGAACATGCGGAAATACGGCGGATTCGTGCCCGGCATTCGTCCGGGCAAACGGACTGCGGAGTACATCGACACGATTCTGACGCGCATTACGCTCGCCGGCGCCGTCTATCTCGCGTTGATCGCGATCCTGCCCGACTTTCTCATCACAGGCTTCCGGGTCGCGCCGATTCCGATTATCGGCGAACGGCTCGACGCCATCCTGCCGCGGTTCATCACGGAAGGCATGGGCGTGACGTTCTACTTCGGCGGCACGACACTGCTCATCATCGTTGGCGTGGCGATGGACACGATTCAGCAGGTGGAATCGCAGTTGATCATGAGGCACTACGACGGCTTCATGAAGAAGACGCGCATCAGAGGCCGGCGTGGATAGATGGCCCTGAACGTCGTGATGCTTGGTCCGCCGGCGTCGGGAAAAGGTACGCAGGCGGCGCGGCTGGCGCGCGCACGCGGCATTCCGAAGATCTCGACGGGCGACATCCTGCGCGAAGCCGCCCAGAGTGGCAGCGAGCTCGGGCTGCGGGCGAAGGCACTGATGGATCGCGGCGAGCTGCTCGGCGACGCGGAAATGATCGGCATCGTCAAGGAGCGGCTGGCGCGGCCGGACGCGGCGGAAGGATTCATCCTCGACGGCTTTCCGCGAACGGTACCGCAGGCGCAGGCGCTCGATCGCCTGCTGCAGCGGGAACCGCTCGTGATCATCGATTTGGCCGTCCCGGATGTGGAGCTGTTGAAACGGATGCAGACCCGTCGGGTGTGCGGCAGCTGTGCGGGGATTGCAGAGCCGGGATGGACCAAGGACACATGCGAGCGGTGCGGCGGACAACTGGTGATCCGGGCCGATGACGAGGACGAACAGGTGAGGCAGCACCGGCTCGAGGTGTACGCGCGCGAGAGCAAGCCGTTGCTCGACTACTACCGTGGGCGGGCCACGTTCCAGTCAATCAACGGAGCGCAGGCGCCCGATCGCGTCGCGACGGATCTGGCGGCGCGCATCGACGCGATGGCGCCGGTGGCATCGGAGCGCCGTCCATGATTGTCTGCCGATCCGCAGCGGAGCTTCGACGGTTGCGCGAAGTGAATCAGCTGGTGGGCCGTGTGCTCGAGCAGCTCCGCGAGGCGGTGGCTCCGGGCGTGACGACCGACGATCTCGACATGCTCGCCGAGCGCGAGATACGGGCGGGCGGCGCGGTGCCGGCGTTCAAGGGCTACAAAGGCTATCCGGCGACAATCTGCGCGTCGGTGAACGAGCAGGTCGTGCACGGCATTCCTTCGTCTAAGACGGTACTGAGCGAGGGAAACATTATTTCGATCGATCTTGGCGCGAAGATGGGCGGCTTTTTCGGCGACTCGGCCATCACCGTGGGCGTGGGCGCGATCTCGCCGGGTGCGGCCGAACTGCTGCGCGTGACCGAAGAGTCGCTGTGGAAGGCGATCGAGGCGATCCGTCCTGGCGGACGGATTTCGGATATCGGGCACGCCGTGCAGACCCACGTCGAAAAGTTCGGGTTTTCGGTGGTGCGCGAGTTCGTGGGCCACGGCATCGGATCGGAGCTACACGAGGAGCCGCAGATTCCCAACTACGGCGAACCGGGGCGCGGTCCGAGGCTCGCCGAAGGTATGGTGCTGGCGATCGAGCCGATGGTGAACCTGGGCGACCCCGGCGTGCGAGTGCTGAAAGACGGGTGGACGGCGGTGACGTCGGATCGCAGTCTGTCGGCGCACTTCGAGCATACAGTGGCCGTGACGAGCGATGGTGCGGAAGTACTCTCGCTGGTTGGCGACGCCGAGCGAAGCGGCGCGGGGCATTGGGGCCCCACCCCTCGGCAAGTTCGGGGCGCAGCGAAGAACCGTGGGGCAGGGGCCCCCGGATAAACGGAGCATCCAATGAAGGTACGAGCGTCAGTCAAACGCATCTGCGACAAATGCAAGATCGTCCGCAGGCGCGGCGTGGTTCGGGTGATTTGCTCGAATCAGAAACACAAGCAGCGTCAAGGCTAGGGATTAGGGACTGGGGATTAGGGATTAGGAGTTCCTGAAATGGCGAGAATAGCTGGCGTTGATCTGCCGCGCACCAAGCGGGTGGAAATCGGCCTCACCTACATTTACGGCATCGGACGTCATCGTTCGAACGTTGTTCTGACCGAAGCGGGCGTAAGTCCCAACATTCGCGTCAAGGACCTGTCCGAAGACGATGTGCGCAAGATCAGCCGCGTGCTCGAAGAGCAGGGCGGCGTGGAAGGCGATCTCCGCAAAGAGATCTCCATGAACATCAAGCGGCTGATGGAAATCGGCAGCTACCGCGGCGGACGTCATCGCCGCGGCCTGCCGGTCCGCGGCCAGCGCACGCGCACCAACGCACGGACGCGCAAGGGACCGCGCAAGGGCGCTGTCGCGAAGAAAAAGGTCGAGTAGAGAGCGAAGGGAAACATGGCAAAGACTGACGCGGAAGGCGCGGCACCAGGAACCCCGGAAAAGGGCGAGAAGGGTGCGGCGAAAAAGCCCCGCAAGACATTCAAGAAGCGGGGCGAGAAGCGGATCGTGCACAGTGGTTATGCGCACATCCACGCCTCGTTCAACAACACGATGATCACGATTACCGACACCGAAGGGAATGTGATCGCGTGGTCGAGCGCGGGTGGCGTCGGCTTCAAGGGATCGCGCAAGGGCACGCCGTTCGCGGCGACACAGGCGGCGATCGCGGCGGGCAACGTCGCCAAGACGGTGGGGCTGCGGTCGGTCGAGGTCCGTATCAAGGGACCGGGATCCGGGCGCGAGTCGGCCATCCGTGCACTGCAGACCATCGGCATCGAGGTGAAGTCGATTCGCGACGTGACCCCGATTCCGCACAACGGCTGCCGGCCGCCGAAACGACGACGGGTCTGAATCTGGAATCTAAAATCTACAATCTAGAATCTGAAGATTTCAGATTCCAGATTCTAGATTACAGATGAAAAGGAACATTGAATGGCACGTTACGTAGGTCCGGTGTGCCGGCTCTGCCGGCGAGAGGGGATGAAGCTCTTCCTCAAGGGGGAGCGCTGCTATACGGAGAAGTGCGCGATCGAGAAGCGTAACTTCCCGCCTGGACAGCACGGCAAGACCCGCAAAGCCAAGCTCGTGGGTTATGGCGTGCAGTTGCGTGAAAAGCAGAAAGTGAAGCGCATCTATGGCGTCCTCGAGGATCAGTTCCGCCGGTACTTCGAGGCGGCGGAGCGGCAGCGAGGCATCACGGGCGAGACGCTGCTGCAGCTGCTCGAACGCCGGATGGATAACGTGATCTACCGGCTGGGGCTCGCGACGTCGCGGCCGCAGGCGCGCCAGCTCGTGCGCCATGGGCACTTCCTCATCAACGGCAGGAAGGTCGATGTGCCGTCGTATTCCTTGCGTGTGGGCGACATGGTCACGGTGCGCGAGTCGAGCCGGAACACGCCCTCGATTCAGCATGCCATCGAAGAAGTGAAGGGCCGCGGCATTCCAGAATGGCTGTCGTTCGATCCGAATGGCCTGTCGGGGAAGGTCGGGTCGCTGCCGACCCGCGAGCAGATCAACCTGCCCGTGCAGGAGCAGCTCATCGTCGAGTTGTATTCGAAGTAGTGTCCGGTTGTAAGTAGTGTCCGGCTTTAGCCGGACATAAACCCAATCACCGGCCCGCAGCCTTACAGACCTGCGGTGGGAGGCCGGTGATCACACTTGCAGGTCTGGTCCCTGAGCGAGCCCGGGAGGGCGAGTCGAAGGGCGTGGGAGGATGAACGATGTTGTGGAAAGGCTTTCAGCGACCAAAGCGGCTCGAATTCGAGCGTGAGACGTTAACGGATCGGTTCGGCCGGTTCTACGCGCAACCGTTCGAGCGCGGGTTCGGCACGACGATCGGCAACGCGCTCCGCCGCGTGCTCCTGTCATCGATCGAAGGCGCGGCGATTACTGCGGTGAAGATCGAGGGCGTGCTGCACGAATTTTCTCCGATCCCGGGGGTCGTCGAGGACGCGACCGACATCATCCTCAACCTGAAGCAGGTGCCGTTGAAGATGCACACCGACACGACCAAGACGCTGTACCTGCGCGTCGAGAAGGCCGGCGAGGTGAAGGCGCGCGACATCCAGACCGATGCGGACGTCGAGATTCTGGAGCCGGATGCGCGCATTGCGACCGTGTCCGAGGGCGGCAAGCTTCTGATGGAGATGCGCGTGAAGCGTGGCCGCGGCTACATCTCGGCCGACAAGAACTTCGACGAAGATCTCGGCATCGGCTGGATCCCGATCGACTCGGTCCACTCGCCGATCAAGAAGGTGAACTACCTGGTCGAGGCAGCGCGCCTCGGGCAGACGACCGACTACGACAAGCTGACGGTCGATATCTGGACCAACGGATCGGTGACGCCGCGCGACGGGATTTCGCTGTCGGCGAAGCTCGTGCGCGATCATCTGAACATCTTCATCAATCTCGACGAGTCGGCCGACGAGCAGGCGGATGCGCAGGTCGAGACGCAGCAGGTCGGATCGCTCAACGAGAACCTCGACAAGAGCGTCGAGGAGCTCGAGCTCTCGGTGCGGTCGTACAACTGCCTGAAGAATGCCAACATCCGGACCATCCGGGAGCTGGTGCAGAAGACCGAAGGCGAGATGCTGAAGACGAAAAACTTCGGCCGCAAGTCGCTGAACGAGATCAAGGAGATCCTGCACAGCATGGGGCTGAGCCTCGGCATGCGCATCGATCAGCCGGCGGGAAGCCGGGCGGAATAAGGGAAAGTGGAAAGTGGAAAGTAAGAAGTAGGAAGTAAAAAGTAGGAAGTGGAAAGTCACCTTTTTCCTTTTCACTTTCTCCTTTTCACTTACAGGATCACCTATGCGCCATAGAGTTGCACATCGAAAACTGGGCCGCGTGACCGAGCATCGGATGGCCATGCTCCGCAATCAGGCGACCGCGCTCATCCGGTACGAGCACATCGAGACGACGGTTCCAAAGGCCAAGGAACTGCGGCCGTTCGTCGAGCGGCTCATCACCCTTGCCAAGCGGGGCGTCGCGGCAGGCAACGGCAAGTCGCTGCACGCGCGGCGGCTGGTCGGGCGCCAGCTGGTGGACGGCGAGGTCATCAGCAAGCTGTTCGACACGATCGCCCCTCGCTTTGCGGAGCGCCCGGGCGGATACACGCGCATCCTCCGCCTCGGCTATCGTCGCGGCGACAGCGCCGAGGTCGCGCAACTCGAGCTCGTGGGCAGCGAATACGATCCCAAGGCAACCCCGAAGGATGGCAAGTCCGGCGAAGCCCCGAAGCCGAAGTCCGGCGTGGGCGGCCGCCTGCGCGCGGCGGCCGATCGTCTGCGCGGCAAGAAGGACGAAGCCGATACCGCGGAGGCCCGGAAGGCAGCCAAGGGCGGCCAGACCAAGGGACGCGCGGCCAAACGGACGACGCCTCAGAAGGCCGGATAACTCGCTCGATAGGGTTCTCCATAGGGATTAGGGATTTGGGATTAGAGCAGCGACGGGTATCATGCGCGTTCTGCACTAATCCCTAATCCCCAGTCCCTAATCCCTAGTTCTGTAACATTTCCGAACACAATTTCCGCGTCAAAGCCTGGTACCGACCATGCACTGTCAGTGCAGGTGAGTGTGCGCACCAAAGTCGCGGGCAACCAGGCGGCGGCAACGACCGCTGGGCTTCACTACGTCAACGACGGAGAGCCTGGAATGTCGCGCGTCACGCGGGGCAAGACGTTCGTGTATTGCGATGTCAGGGGGCGGACGATTCGGGATGTGCGAACTCTCGACAGAATCCGATCGCTGGTCATTCCTCCGGCATGGACGCAGGTCTGGATTTGTCCGCGCGCCGATGGTCACCTCCAGGCCACTGGACGTGATGCGCGCGGGCGCAAGCAGCACCGGTATCATCCTCGTTGGACCGCTGCGCGCGACTGCACGAAATACGATCAGATGATCGAATTCGCGCTCGCCCTGCCCGCCATCCGCAAACGCGTCGAAGCCGATCTCCGCAAAGTACCACTTTCGCGCGAGCACGCGCTGGGTACCGTCGTGACGCTGCTCGAAAAAACGCTGATCCGCATCGGCAACAGAGAGTACGCGCGGACCAATAAGTCGTTCGGCTTGACGACGCTGCTGAACGAGCACGTCGAGATCAAAGGCGCATCGCTGAAGTTTCATTTCCGCGCCAAGAGCGGCGTCATGCAGACCATCGAGCTCAACGACGCCACGCTGGCTCGCAGCGTCAGAAGCTTTCGCGCGCTGCCGGGAAGGGCGTTGTTCCAGTATGTCGATGCGGCGGGGAACCGGCAGTGCGTCGACTCGGTCGCCGTCAACACGTACCTTCGCGGCATTACCGGACGGCCGTTTACAGCGAAGAATTTCAGGACGTGGGCAGGCACTGTCCTCGCCGCCAAGGCGGTCTGCGATCTCCCTTGCACCACGTCGGACTCGGCGTTCCGACGGCACATCGCAGGGGCGATCGATTCGGTCGCG
The DNA here is from genome assembly GCA_963782595.1 of Vicinamibacterales bacterium. Classification (GTDB taxonomy): domain Bacteria; phylum Acidobacteriota; class Vicinamibacteria; order Vicinamibacterales; family JAMQPK01; genus JAMQPK01. The sequence continues at coordinate 316,668 of CAWAKJ010000003.1, forward strand.
GCCAAGTTGGGAAACACGCGAGCCGTTTCCAGGAAGTGCTACATCCACCCTGGTGTGTTCGAGGGATACCGTCAGGGGATGACGATCGCCGCCGTGACGCCGGGTCCGCGCAGGGCACACCTATCTGTCGAGGAAGCCGCCGTTCTGGCGTTGTTGAAGGGACGGAACCGGCAGTCGCGGCGCGAGAAGGCCGTCGCTTGAGGACTCGGGATTAGGGCAGAACGCGCTTGAGACGCGTCGGTGTCCAAATCCCGAATCCCTGGTCCCTAATCACTCAGGAGGTTCTATTTCATCGGTCCGTAGTCGGTCGAGTTCATGAACACCGACTGGACGGCCGAGGCCACTTGCATCTCCTTGGTAACCTTCGTCCATTCCGGATCAGTGCGAAATGCGTTCCACGCCGCGTCGCGCGCCGCACCATCTTTGTATGCGAGCAGATAGATGAGCGTGCTCTCCATCCCCGAATTCAGGGGCTGCCAGAAGCCGACGATCGTCATGCCGTGCTTGCGAAACAAGCGATTGGTGTGCTCGCGAAAGCGCGAATGGAGCAGGTCGATGGAGCCCGGTCCCTCGCCCTTCACGGTGTAAGTCCGCAGCTCGAAACAGCGCGAATCGGACGCTATGTTCTTACCGGTCACGCCAGGCCCGCACGGCGGGGTTGGCGCCCCTCCTCCCCGCTGGGGAGCCGGGGTGGGCGCCTGAGCCGCGGCGGCGGCAGACATCGCAACGACGAGTCCGCCGGTCATGAGAATCGAAGAAATATTACGAAAATGCCGGATCATGTGGAGCCTCCTGAAGTCCGGGAGTCTAGCAGAATTCTTGACAGTGGAATATCCTGAGGCGCATATATAGAACGATGCCTGCAGCCCTCACACTCTTCGTCCTCTCCGCGGTAGCCCTGTCGGCCCAGGGGCCGGTTACCAACCGTATGCCCGCGACGACCATGCGGGGCACCATCGTCGAGGTGACATGCTTCCGGCAGCAGGGGGCGGCCACGGTGGGCAGTCCCGAGCAGATTGCGTGCGCGAAAAAGCGAATCGCGGCAGACGGGCGCCTTGGTATCCTTACTGAAGGCGACGGGTTGTTCCAGATCACCGGCGCGCTTGCCGCCAACAAGTATGCGAAGGTGGCGCCGTTCATCGGTCAGCGCGTAGACCTGAGCGGCGCCGAGGTCACTATTTCCAACAACTACGATTACAAGAACTTCGACGCCGAGAAGATCACACGGGTAAAAGACTGAGCGAGGAGGCCGGGATGAGAGTTTCAACAGTCCTTGCGGCGGTGGCGCTGGTCATGACGCTGGTTACCACGGGCGGGCCCGTTCTCGCGCAACGCGCCGCGCCGGACAACGCACCTGCGGCAACGGTCACCTTCACGAAAGACGTGGCTCCCATTTTTCAGCGCTCGTGCCAGAACTGCCATCGGCCCGAATCCAATGCGCCGATGTCGCTGATGACCTACGAAGACGCGCGGCCGTACGCGCGCTCCATCAAGGCGAAAACCGCGTCCCGGCTCATGCCGCCATGGCACGTCGAGCGCAACATCGGCATACAGAAATTCAAGGACGATCCGTCGTTGACGCCAGAGGAAATCGCGACGATTGCTTCGTGGGTCGATCAGGGGGCGCCGAAGGGCGACATGGCGCAGATGCCTCCGCCACGGACCTTTGCCGACGAAGATGTGTGGCACATCGGCAAGCCGGATCTGATCGTCGAGATTCCACAGCCGCACGTCGTGCCGGCGAGTGGCCCCGACGTGTGGATCGATTACATCGCGGAAAGCGGACTGGCGGAAGACCGGTACGTGCAGGCGGTGGAAACCAAGCCCGGCCCCGGCGCCCGCACCGTGATGCATCATCTGCTCACCTATCTCATTCAGGACATTCCCGAAAACGAAAAGCTCGTCGGACAGGAAGACGTCCGGCAACAGCAGACCGAAACGTTCCTGAACGAATATGCCGTGGGCAAGAACGGCGACATCCTTCCTTCGAACACCGGCAAGCTGATGAAGGCGGGCGCGAAGGTCCGCTTCAACATCCACTATCACTCGAGCGGGCGCGAAACGGCCGATCGTTCGCGCGTCGGCATCAAGTTCTATCCCAAGGGTTACGTGCCGAAGTACCATCAGATCTCGCTGCAGATCGCGTCGGCGAACAGCGAACTGGATATTCCGGCAGGCGCCGTGGCGCGCAGCGACGGCTACTACCGTTTCGACAAGCCGGTGCAGGTGACGGCCATTCAGGCGCACATGCACAACATCGGCAAACGGATGTGCCTCGAAGCCATCCTGCCCAACAACAACACGCAGCAGCTCAACTGTGTCGGCTGGGATTTCAACTGGCACAAGGTCTACAACTACTCAGACGAGGTCAGCCCGCTGCTGCCGGCCGGCACCGTTCTCCATTCGACCTTGTGGCACGACAACACGAAAGCCAACAGGGCGAACCCCGATCCGCGCAACTGGCGCGGTTACGGTCAGCGCACGGTCGATGAGATGGGGTTTGCCTGGGTGACGTGGACCAATCTCGAAGAGTCCGACTACAAGGCCAAAGTGGCCGAGCGCAGCAAGGTTCGTGACACGAACTGACATGACAAGACGCACGCTCGCGAAGGTAGAGTTCATCGTCGCCGTTGCTGTGCTACTTGCCCTCGCTGTCGCTGGCCGAGGGCAAGAGGTGGCGATGACCGAGATCAAGTTCAACTCGGGCCAGAGCGTCCAGCCGGCCTACGAAGGCTGGACGCGCAACCCCGATGGCTCGCGCAGCATGTGGTTCGGCTATCTGAACCGCAACTGGGAAGAGACGCCAGACCTGCCTGCAGGTGCGAACAACGGTTTCGGTGCGGCATCGGAAGACCTCGGGCAGCCGACGCACTTCCTTCCGCGCCGGCAGGCATTCGTTTTCAAAGTGAACGTGCCCGCAGACTGGCCGGCCGACAGAGATCTCGTATGGACGGTGACGGCCAACGGCACGACACTGAAGGCGTACGGATCGCTCTGGCCCGTGTGGGAGATCGACGAGCAGACGATGTCGGCCAACAACGGCGGGCGCACCGCGAGAACCTTTGGCGAGCCGGTGAATGTGCCGCCAACGATCGTCTCGCAGATGCCGGCGCAGTCGGCGGTCGTCGGGCAGCCACTGACGCTCGTCCTTCCGGTGAAAGATGACGGGCTGCCGACGCCCGAGATTCGGGCGCGAGGGACGGGCGGGCCGCGGGGCCGCGGAGGGCCCGCGCCTGGCAGCGCAGCGCCGGATCCGTTTGCTGAAGCGGCCCGTGGCCAGTTCCGCGTGAAGTGGGTTCAGTACCGCGGCACCGGCAAAGCCAGAATCACACCAACCGAATCGTCGGTGCTCAGCGCCGACGGCAGGCCGAGTCTGGTCGAAGGCAAGTCGTCAACGAAAGTGACCTTCGATCGCGCAGGCACCTACACGCTGCGCGCCTATGCCATGGACGGCGATGCGTTCTTCGTGACGCAGGACGTCACTGTAACTGTCACGAACTAACGCAGAAGCCCGTCAGGGCAGAGGGCAAATGGCAGAGGGCATGACGTACTCTCTGCCATCATCCATCTGCCATCTGCCTTGACAGGTGTCCACTTACTCAGCCTCCACCTCAGCACCCCGCTCCGCCTTGCTCGCCGCGATGATCTTGGCCTGAAGCGGCGACGGCACTTCTTCGTAGTGCGAGAACTCCATGTGATAGCTGCCACGGGCGCCCGTTGCCGACGTGAGGTGCTGTTCGTAGGTGAGCATCTCCGACATCGGAACCTGCGCTTTGATGACCGTGGTGGTGCCGCGCGTGTCCATGCCGGCGATGCGGCCGCGACGTCCATTGAGATCGCCCATCAAGTCGCCGGCAAAGTCTGACGGTGCGTACACCTCCACATCCATGATCGGCTCGAGAATCGTCGGCCGCGCGCGGGTCATCGCATCCTTGAAGGCGAGCCGGCCCGCCATCTTGAACGAGAGCTCGTTCGAGTCCACGTCGTGGTACGAACCGTCGAACACCGTCACACGGAAGTCGACCATCGGGTAACCGGCGAGGTAGCCGCGCACACGTGTTTCCTGGATCCCCTTTTCCACGGCCGGGATGAACTGCCGCGGAATCGAGCCGCCGAAAATGTCGTCGACGAACTCGAAGTCTGTGCCTCGCGGTAACGGCTCGACCTTGATCTTGCAGTCTCCGAACTGCCCGTGGCCGCCGGTCTGCTTCTTATGCCTGCCGTGCGCTTCCGTCGCGGCCTTGATCGTCTCGCGATAGGGAATCCGCGGCGGCTTCAGGTTGACGTCGACCCCGAACCGGCGCTTGAGCTTCGCGACGGTCACCTCGATGTGCAGCTGCCCCTGGCCGGAGAGCAACAGCTCGTTGGTCTGCGGATCGCGGCTGTACCTGATCGACGGGTCTTCCTCTTCCAGCCGGTGCATCGACGTGCTGATCTTGTCTTCGTCGCCGCGGCTCTTGGGCTCGATCGCGTACGACAGCACCGGCTCGGGGAACTTCGTCGCCGGAAAGACCGCCGCGTCGCCTTTGTCGCCGAGAGTGTCATTGGTCAGCGTGTCCTTCAACTTCGGCACGGCGCCCAGATCACCCGCCCGCAGTTCGGGGACGTTCGTTTGTCCCTTACCCTGCAGAAGTACGACGTGGCCGAGCCGCTCCGCCGTTTCGCGCGTCTTGTTGTGCACGGTCGAGTCTGTTTTCAGCACGCCCGACATGACCCGGAACATGGTGATGCGTCCCGCGAACGGATCGGCGATGGTCTTCCAGACAAACGCGGAGGCCGGTCCGTTCTCCGAGAACGGACGCTCGATCTCCTCCTGCGTCTTCGGGTTGAGCATCTTCAGAGGACGCTCGGCGGGCGATGGGACATAGGCCACGACGGCATCGAGCAGCGGCTGGACACCGATATTAAGCGCCGCCGATGTGCACAGCAGCGGAAACACCTTGCCGGCTGCCGTCGCGCTTCGCAGCCCGGCGACGAGCTGCTCCTGCGTGAGGGTTCCCGCTTCGAAAAACTTCTCCATCAGCGATTCATCCGCTTCTGCGACCATCTCGATCAGTGCTTCGCGCGCCGTCGTTGTCGCGTCGGCGAGATCCGGCGGAACCGGAGACTCGCTGAACTTGCCGCTGCCATCGGGCAGAAACACATAGGCCTTCAGCGCCACGAGATCCACGACGCCGCGGAACGATCGCTCTTCGCCAATGGGCAACTGCACCGGAATGACGGTGCGGCTGAGGACGCCATGAATGGACTTCAGGGTGCGTTCCAGACTGGCCCGTTCTCGATCGAGGCGATTGACGACGACCAGCCGTGGCAACCCGGTTTCCTCGGCGGCCTGCCAGGCTTTTTCGGTCTGCACCTGCACGCCCGAGACGGCATCGACGACCACGAGCGCCGCGTCGGCCACGCGCAGTGCCGCGCGCGTGTCGGCGAGAAAATTGGCGATGCCCGGCGTGTCGATGAAGTTGATCTTCGTTTTGTTCCATTCCGCGTAAGCGAGACTGGCAGAAAGCGTGTGCTTGCGTGCGATTTCCTCTTCGTCGAAGTCGGTGATCGTCGTGCCGTCGTCTACCTTCCCGAATCTGTTGATCGCCCCGGCGTCGAACAGGCCGGCCGAAGTGAGCTGAGTCTTTCCGGAACCGCTGTGGCCGACCAGCGCGACATTCCGGATGTTCGCCGCGTCATAGACCTTCATAGACGGTAATCCTCCGAAACGGAATTCCCAGGGCGGCAGTCGCACTGGGATCGCCTGTGGGGTTGAAAGGCCATCATACCCCCAACAAAACCCGTACGGCAGCCACCTTGTTCAGAATTTGTCTGACAGACGTTGTTACCCCTGGAGCCCGAAATTCCCCCGGTTAGAACTGGAGAATCCTATGATGTTTGTTGCAACGCGCGATCCCCTTCTGAGCGACGAGCCGACGATCGAGCTGGTGGTGCGGGCAAGGGGAGGAGACCGCCTGGCAATGGAGGCCCTTCTGCAGCGCTGCCTGCCGCCGCTGAAGCGATGGGCGCACGGGCGGCTGCCGGCGGTGGCGCGCGGCCGGCTCGACACCGGCGATCTCGTGCAGGAGGCGGCGCTGCACGTGCTCGGCCATCTCGCGACGTTCGAGCCGCGGCACGTCGGCGCGATGCAGGCCTACCTGCGTCAATCGGTGATCAACCGCATCTGCGACGAAATGCGGCGTGTCGGCCGTCAACCGCCGCCGCTCGAGCTTCCTCCCGATCATCCCTCCGACAGCACGTCGCCGCTCGAGGAGGTCATCCGCGCCGAAGAGTACGACCACTATCTCGGCGCGGTGTCGCGGCTCTCGACGAAAGACCGCGCTCTCATCGTCGCGCGTATCGAGATGCAGTGGAGCCTCGCCGAGATCGCGCACCGCTACGGGTTGCCCACAGTTGACGCGGCACGCATGGCCGTCAACCGGGCGGTGAAGCGCCTCGCTGCAGATTTTGCTGCGCAGCGGAAGCGTGCGAGCTGACGCACGATTGGCAGATTGGTGGATTGGCAGTTATTGGATGTGAAACCAATTCAAACAACCGATGCAGCAGGAGATTGGAAACGGTTTCACAACCTCATTCTGTGGGATGCGTCTGGGGCCAATACAAACAGAAGGTCAGAAGTTTAGAAGGCTGACAGTTACAAGAACATTGCTGCGGTTTTCTGATCGGCGTAGTCCGACGCCGAGGCGCAGAGACGCCGAGAAAACACAATTCAGCGATCGGGAGCAGGGCATCGACTTCGCGCCCGTGGCGCACAAGAACACGAAGAGCCACGAATATCAAGAGCACCCATGGGTCCAGCTGCTCTTGTATTCGTGGCTCTTCGTGTTCTTTGTGTGAGCCGCATCCGCGGCTCACGAAGTCGATGGCCCCGTTGGAGTCCGCTCACCAGACGTCGCGCCCGTCGTGTCGTCGCGTTCTTCGTGGATTTGATCATTCTCCGGAGGAAGCATCCTGCGCGTCGTTGTGTGGTCTCGGCCGCGCCAGGCAGCTCTGCGCCTTGGCGTCTCTGCGTCAAAACACACAAGCCGGCCATCCAGACCGCTTCTACGGGTCGTCGAGCTCGTCGCGTTTCGTTGTTGCCTATCCTCCGGGCTCGAGTTTCCCGCCGAACGTTCGCTGCTGCATGTTGGAGCGTTGACTACACCAGAGCGGGCGGCAAATGCCGACGCTGGCAGTCAGTCAAGGAGGTCAGAATGCTTCGCAGAATCGTTCACATCGCGTGCGGCGTCGTTCTTCTCGGCGTGCTCGCAACCTCGTCCACCGGCGCCATTACAAACGCGCGTCGCACCACGCACTTCACGTTCAGGACCACGGTTGCGCTGCCAGGAGCCACGTTGGCGCCCGGCTCGTACATCTTCGAGGTGCTGAACCCGGATTCCAGCGCGGATATCGTCCGCGTGATGAGCCGCGATCGCACGAAGACGTACGCGCTGCAGTTCACGCGCTTCGTGCACCGGCCATCCGGGGGCGACCTGAAGTCGACCATTTCGCTCGGTGAGGCACCAAGCGGTACTCCTCAGCCCATCAAGACGTGGTTTCCGGAAAGCGAAACCACCGGCCGCGAGTTTCTCTACTACTAGCTCACCTCAGACCCGCCCTGCCGGACCGACATCCGACAGGGCGGCCCTTCCGAGACTAGCCCTTCGCGATGCTGAACCCGTCGATGTGGACCTCGAGCTGGTGATTGACACGAATCCCGTAAATGCCGTCGGTCTTCGCCGTCAGTCCCTCCCTGGGCGTTGTGTGGACGGTCGTCCCGTTGACGACGTACTCGATCTTGTTCGCCGTCACCCGCACTTCGAGAGCATTGGTGGACTGCCCGCTGGCATCCGGCTTCTTCACGGCGTCGTTGGCCGCTTTCTCTGCGACGTTCTGTGTCGCTTTGTCACCGTCCCGGCGTTTGACCAGCCATGTGCCGTCCTGGGCAACCAGGAAGTACAGGTAGTTCTGAGTGGCGCCTTCGAGATCGCTGCCACCGAAGACGAGGCCGTAGTAGTTTGTGTGCCCACTCGGCTTCTGTAGCGTGAACGTCGCCTTAAGCGTGTAGTTTCCGGTGGCCGTGTTTGCCGGATTCCAGTAAACGGCCGCCTGGGGATTGGTCGCGTGGAAGCCTTTGCCCATCGTGACGAACTTGATGGCACCTGCCGCGTCGGGGTCGGACGCGCTTGTGCTTCGATCGGCGCGTACCATCCAGCCTTTTGGTCCCTGTGCGACGAGCGGGGCGGCGAAGAGCAGCGCGATTACCGCAGCGAAAATGTGACGCCTCATGTGTCTCCTCCCTAATGCTGTTGATCAAACTCAGTTGAGCTTAACGCACGGTCATCATCGGTCCAGGTGCGTTGCCCACGCCTTTGAATACGAACTTCTGTACCCGCTTCCCTCCCCATGTCTCGACGGTGTAGAGATTGCCCCGTGAATCGGTGGCCACGTTGTGGAGCCCGTAGAACGTGCCCGGCATGTGTCCGCCCTGACCGAACGACGTGACGAGCTGAAGCGGCAGTCGCAGCAGGACGTCGACGCGATTGTTGAGACCGTCGGCCGAATAGACGAATTGCTGTCCGGCGTCGGTCGAGAACGCGACATCCCACACCGCACCCGATCCGAGAGTCTTTGGCGCGATCAACGTCTCCTTCACGTACGTGCCGTTCTTCTGAAAGACCTGAATCCGATTGGCCGTGCGATCGCAGACGTAGATCTGACCATCCTTCGCAAGCGAGGCGCAGTGCACGGGGCCGCGAAACTGCTGCGCCGGTTTGCCGGACGGATCATAGGCGCCAAGCGGCGTGTCGTCGGGCTTGTTGCCGTAGGCGCCCCAGTGTCGCTTGTACTTTCCGCTGTCGTTATCGAATACGATGACGCGCTTGTTGCCATAGCCGTCGGCAACGATCAACTCGTTGGTGGCGGAGTCGACTTCCATGTTGGCCGCCATCTTGACATTCTCCAGATCGTTGCTGCCTTTGCTCTGCCCCTTGTGGCCAATCTGCAGCAGGAATTTTCCCTGCCGGGTGAACTTCAGCATGTGGCTGTCTTTCGCGCCGTTGCCGCTGATCCACACATTGTCTTTGTGATCGATGAAGATGCCGTGCTCCGAGTCGGGCCATTCATATCCCGAACCGGGGCCGCCGAAGCTCGAGACTACGTTGCCGTCAGGATCGAATTCGATCACCTGCGGCGCGACGAAGCAGCAGTCGCCGTTCTTGAGCGTGCCGGCCTTCTCGTTGTCCTCGATCGTGGCCGGGCGATGAATGACCCACACGTGATCGCGCGAGTCGATCGCCAGCCCGATGGTCGAGCCGATGACCCACTTGTTGGGCAGCGGCTTCGGCCACAGCGGATCGACCTGGAACATGGGCGCCTGATTCGCTTTTGCGCCCTGCGCGTCAAGCGCCTGCTGCAGCATGAGAGCCGTGGCGGCGAGCGTCACGACAACCGAGAAGAACACGACCACACCACGGTACGAACGAAGGCGAGTCATTCGAGCCTCCAATCGGAATGGCGGATTGATGAATTGGCAGCGGTAGCGTAGCACGGAGGGCCTCCGCTTGTTTGCCGTCTGCCGTTTACCGTTTACCGTTCCTGGATGGGACGATTTTTGCACTGCGCGGCTGCCTAAACTCGTCACATTACGAGGAGAAACCGATGCAGGACTTTAGAAAGCTGGAAGCGTGGCAGAAAGCTCATTCAATGACCCTTCGCACGTACGCAAAAACTGCCACTTTCCCAAAAGCCGAGCTATACGGGCTGACCTCTCAAATGCGGCGTGCGGCGGTATCGGTCCCGGCCAATATTGCTGAGGGTTGCTACCGAGGGCAGCGCTCGTTGGCGCAGTCGCTGAGAATTGCGCTCGGATCGTCGGGGGAATTGGAGTACTACTTCATTCTTGCGAGCGATCTGAAACTGCTTTCGCCTTCTGATAGCAAGATGCTGGCGAAGGAGATTTCAGACGTGAAAGCAGTGATTACGGGGCTTTTGAAGTCCGTGAAAGCTGCAATTGAGGAGGAACAACGGGCCAAGCGGCAAACGGACGCCTAACGGTTAAACGGCCAACGACTAACGGCAAACGGCTAACGGCCAACTGTGAACGGGAAACGTCTACTCGTACCGCAACGCCTCAATCGGATCCAGACGAGCGGCTCTGATGGCCGGGTACATGCCGAATGCGATGCCGACGGTGGCCGAGAAGCCTAGCCCAATCGCAAACGACCACAGCGGAAGCGAGACCGGGAAGCCGGTGATGAAGTGCACACCCAGGCCGATGGCGCTTCCCAGCACGATGCCGAGGACACCGCCGACCGACGTGAGGACCGCGGCTTCGGTGAGAAACTGGAACAGCACCTCGCGCCGGCGCGCGCCCAACGCGCGGCGTACGCCGATTTCACGCGTGCGCTCGGTCACCGAAATCGACATGATCGCCATCACGCCGATGCCGCCCACCATCAGCGCAATGGACGAGATCACGACGAGCGCCAGAAAGGTCGCCTGGCTGATCTGATTCCACAGCCGCACGACGGCGTCCTGCGTGACGATGTCGAAGTCGTTCGCTTCGTCGAGGCGAAGGCCGTGGCGGATGCGCATGATGCGCTCGATTTCGTCGACGGCGTCCTGCTGGCGCACGCCGTCGCGCGGGACCACCGAAATCTGAATCGCCGTGCCGAAGACGCCGCGCGGCTCACGGATGATGCGCACTCCGAACACACGCTGAAATGTCGTGTAGGGAATGACGACGAAGTCGTCCTGATTCACTTCGAAGTTCCCGGGCGCCGGCCGCTTACCGAACGCGCCGATGACGGTGAACTGGTCGTTGCCGATGCGCACGATCTTGCCGATAGGGTCGATGCCGGATCGTTCGAACAGCAGCGCATAGGGTGCGTATCCGAGCACGGCCACGTTGGCCCGGTGCTGCAGTTCCATACCGCTGAGAAATCTGCCTGCCACGATAGGGATGCGCGTGCCCTCGCCGAAGTACTCGGCAGTGCCAAATACGAGAATCGGGCGCGTCTTTTCGTCGCGATAGGCCACTCGCCGTTGCGTGATCTGCCCGCCCCCCACCCCGAGCTCGAGATCGATGTACTGCAGCGTCGTCGCCTGCTCTTCGAGCGCGCGCGCGTCAGAGACCGTCAGGTTCGGACGCTTGATGAGCTCTGAGAACTCTTTGCCGCTGGCAAAGCTCGTGAAGCCGAACCGCTGAATGAAGATCGTGTTCGGCCCCATCGACGTGCGGAGGCTCTCCTGCATCGACGCGTCGAATCCGCGAATGAGCGACGTCATCGCGACGATCGACGTGATGCCGATGACCACGCCGAGCACCGTCAACCCCGACCGCATCTTGTTGGTGCGGACGGTGTCGAAGGCCATGATGATGACCTCGCGAAGCAGGCCGTAACGGAATTTCGGGGTCCTCATCTGTGCGCACCCGTCGCACCCGCACCTATTGCACCCACTGCACCCATCGCACCAATCGCACCGGGATTACTCACGTCGTAACGCCTCGATGGGATCCAGCCGTGCGGCTCGAGACGCCGGATACAGTCCGAAAAAGAGACCCACCAGCGCGGTGATGCCGATGCCGAGCGCCACCGACCAGATTTGAATCTCGGCCGGGATCGGCGTCATCCGCGAGATCGTGATGCCGATGGCCGCGCCGAACATCGTGCCGACGACACCGCCGAACACCGAGAGCACCACCGACTCCGTGAGCATCTGGGTCATGATGTCGGACCGCCGTGCGCCGAGCGCCTTGCGCAGCCCGATCTCGCGCGTGCGCTCGGTCACGACCATCAGCATGATGTTCATGATCACCACGCCCCCGACGACGAGGGACAGAGCCACGACACCGACGAGCACCGCAAAGATCCCGCCCGTCGCCGATCGATAGATGCCGAGCACTGTGTCCGAGTTGAAAATGGCGAAATTGTCGGACTGGCTGGGTTTCAGCCGGCGCGCGCTGCGCAGCGCGATCGTCGTGTCGTCAATCGCCAGCCCGATCTGCTCGAGGTTGCGCGGCTTGACAGACATCGTCAGTTGCCGGCGCGCGCCGAAGATCTGCTGGAATTGCCCGAGCGGAATCACCGCGAACTCGTCCTGCGACTGGCCCAGAAGCGAGCCACGTTTGGCGCTGACGCCCACCACCCGGAAGTGCACGCCCTCGATTTGAATGGTCTTGTCGAGCGGATCGATGTCGGGTCCGAAGATGCGTTCCGCCAGCTGAAATCCGAGAACGGTAACCGGCCGTGCGACATCGACTTCGGTGGGGCTCATCAGGCGCCCGCGCTCGGCGTCGTAGTTCGAGAAGTTCACGTACTCCTGCGTCACGCCGCGAATCTGGATGTTCTCGATCGAGCCCGCGCGATAGGTCACGCGTCCGCGACCTTGCGAGTTGAGCATCACGGCCGAGACGAGCGGGCTGTTCTTGCGGACGGCGGCCGCATCCATCGGCGTGATGCGGGGATTCGACTGCACTTTGAGCCATTCTTCGTCGCTGCGAACGATGCCGAACTGCTGGACCACGAACGAATCGGCGCCCGCCTGGTTGAGGATGGCGTCGCGGACCGATGCGTTGAGGCCCTGGATGAGCGACACGACGGCAATGATCGACGTGACCGCCACGATGTTGCCGAGCACCGTCATCAGCGAGCGGAGCTTGGACGCCCATATTGCGCTCAGGGCGATACCCGCCGCGTCAAGATACTTGTTCATTAGGTACTGGGTTTCGCGGTGGCATTGGCGTTTGCACCGGGCTGGACCCGAACCGGGTCGCCGTCGGCCATGCCTCTCACATTGTTGTACGGGCCGGTGATCACCTGGTCGCCGGTCTTGAGGCCCGAAAGCACTTCGAAGAAGCGATCGCCGGCGATGCCGATCTTGATTGGCACGAACGCGGCGCGGTTGTCGCGCACGACGAACACGCCTTCGGTCTCTTTCCTCGTCTGCCCGGCTTCGAGCTCCACGGGCGCTGCCGTGGCGGGCTGATTGGGTCGGCGATTTTCGTTGCGCGGCGGCTTCACAATCTGTCCCTTGGCGTCATAGACGAGCTCGCGGACAGCGACCGCGGGAATCGGAGCGGCGACGACATTCTTCCGTGTGGCCGTCGTGATTTCGGCCGTCGTCGTAAACCCGGGGCGCACATCGGGGACATCTTCGTCGAGCACCACAATGACCTTGAAGTTGGTGGCCTGCTGATTGGTTGCAGCCTGGCCGGTCGTCTGAATCGGGCTGTTGCCGATTTCCGTCACGTGCCCCTTGAAGGTCCGGTCTGGAATAGCGTCGATCGTGATTTTCGCCTGCTGTCCGACCGTCACGTTCGGGATGTTCGTCTCGTCGACCTCGACCTCGGCCTGGATGACCGACATGTCGGCGACCGTCAGCAGCACGGTGCCGGCGTTATTCATCGTACCGACGACCGCCGTTTCGCCCTCCTGGATGTTTCGGCGCGTCACGATGCCGGCGATGGGCGATTCGATGCGAACCTTGCTGAGGTCGAACTGGGCGCTGTCGAGCTGTGCGCGGTCCTGCCCGAGGCGCACTTCCTGGGTGCGCACCTGCTTTTCGCGCTCGATAAGCGTCGACTGCGCGATTCTGGCGTCGTTCTCGGCGCGCTCGAGCACTTCTCGCGGCGTGAGCTTCTGTTTCCACAACTCCTGCTGGCGGTGCAGATTCTGCTGGGCGATTTGCAGCTGCACGCGGGCCGTCTCCACGCCCTGTCTCGCCTGGTCGAGCCCCGACTCCGCGGCGCGCAATGCCGCCTGGCCGCTTTCGACACGCGAGCGGAGCGTGCGCGGATCGATCTGCATGAGGAACTGTCCGAGGGTGACGCGATCGCCCTCGTTGACGGCAAGATCGACCACCCGGCCCGACGTGTCGGCGCTGATGTTGACGAAGCGCTTGGGTTGAATCTTGCCCGATGCCGACACGACCGCCTCGAGATCGCGCGAGCGGATCGTTTCGACAGTCACGGTCGGCGCGGTGCTGCGGCGCGTCCACCATGCATAGCCGCCGGCCGACGCAATGGCGATGACCGCTACCAGCGCGATGACGATTTTTCGATTTCGAGACAACTACAAGCCTCCTCGCAGCGCCTGCGTAAGTGCCAGCGCCATGGCGCCCGCCGCGTAGGCGCCGAACAGCCAGCGCGCAATCGGCAGCGTGCGCGTCTGATACAGAATGCTCAGCCCCATCGCGACCAGTACCACCCACCACACGACGAATACGTCCACGGCGCCCAGCAGGCGCGCCGGAAACGTGGACTCTCCGAACGACGGCATCACCATGCTCAGGCTCGTTGCGCCTCCGAGCGATTCGCGCGCGTAGTTCATGGGCGCGGCGACGACCGCTCGCACCGCAAAAACCGCCGACGCATGGACGACGATCGTCAGGACCTGAGCGAATGTCCTCTGACCGTTTCCCAACCGGTTCCCCAGCATCCGCAGGAACGCGGCAACGATCACCCAGAGTGCCGGCCAGCCAACCAGAATCGCCGCGGCCGACATCACAGGTCGGTACGGAACGAGCCGACGCAGCTCGGCATACGTCTCGTCGTTGACGATCGCGCCGAACGATTCGAGCTGACGCACCTGCTGGTCGAGCGCGGCCAGCTGGCCGACCCGCGTCAGCAGAAATCCGACACTACACGCCGCGGAAATCACCACGATGAGACACGCCAGGCCCAGCGACTGTGGATGTGCGATGGCGTCGGTCAGCGTCCTCCTGGGCGAACGCACCATCCCTATCAGGCGTTGTACTGCATTAGAGGTCGCCGCAGTCAAAGGGTTCCTGTATCGACACGTAAGACGTCCTCAGAGGCGGCGTAGTTCCGTGATACATTCCGGAACGTGTTCAACCTCGTTCCAAAGGAGATGTTTTTCACTAAAGGTGTCGGCAAACATCGCGAAAAGCTGACGTCCTTTGAGCTCGCGCTCCGGTCTGCAGGCATCGCCGCATGTAATCTTGTCCGCGTCTCGAGCATTTTCCCGCCTGGCTGCCGCATCATGTCGCGAAGCGAGGGGATGAAGCGCCTCAAGCCCGGCCAGGTCACCTTCGTCGTCATGTCCGAGGCGGCAACGCGCGAACCGCATCGTTTGATCGCCGCGACGGTCGGCGTCGCCATTCCTCGAGACTCCAAGCTCTACGGCTATCTCTCCGAGCACCATAGCTTCGGCGAAAACGAAGACACCGCCGGCGAATATGCCGAAGAGCTGGCGGCCGAGATGCTCGCGACGACCCTCGGGCTCGAGTTCGATCCCGACAAGAGCTGGGACGAGAACAAGGAAGTGTACCGGCTTTCCAATCAGATTGTTCGCACGCAGAACGTCACGCAAACCGCGGTCGGCGACAAGAAAGCGCTGTGGACGACAGTGGTGGCGGCTGCCGTGCTCGTCGGTTGAAATCCTAGCGTTTACCCCGCCTTCCTCCAAACTCCGTGTAGGACGAATCCTCGCAGGCAGGCTCGTGCCGTGGCTCGGGCTGTAAACTGCGCGGATGCCCATCGCAGCTTTCCTGCTCGCTCTCGTGATCTGGATCATCCCGGTTTCAGTAAAAGCGCAGACCTTCGGCGACATCGGTGTGCGGGCCGAAGGCATGGGCGGCGCGTTTGTCGCGGTGGCAGACGACGCGAGCGCCGTCTACTGGAATCCCGCAGGCATTGCGACCGGAGCCACATTCGACCTTCAGGGTTCGGCCGGCAAAGGCTCCACGGTCTTTTTCGGCGTCGCCATGCCGGTTATGGGTCTGAGCTACTACCGCAGCCATCAGGACACCGCTTTACCTACAGTTTCACCCCCACCTGACCGACAAAACGGGGGATCGGGACAGGTACGGGTGCGCCCTCTCACGACCTCGAACGTCGGTGTCACCGTGGTGCAAACCATTGTACCCGGGCTGGTTATCGGGGCGACGACGAGGCTGGTGCGAGGCGGAGTGGAGACGCGCGACGCCCGAACGACGTTCGACCTCGACGCCGGGGTGATGGTGTCGGCGTGGGATGTCAGGTTTGGTCTGACGGCTCGGAATCTACGTGAGCCGGAGTTCGAGGCTGGATCCGCCACGGAGGACCCGTCCGGCTTCGGCCGCACGGTGAAGGCTCAGCGACAGTTTCGGGTTGGGGCGGCCCTTGTCCCCCGCTCGCTCCCGGCAGGGGTGCATGGCCCATTTTCGTTGGCGATCGACGCCGATCTGACGACGACCCCTGGGCCCTTCGGCGACCGAAGGGGAGCAGCGGTTGGCGGCGAATACTGGTTGAGGGAAGGCATGGTGGGAGTTCGTGGAGGCGTTCGGTGGAGCACTTTAGGGGATTTGAGCCGGGCACTGTCTGGCGGTATCACCGTGAAGCTGCCGCGCTCCATCTATGCCGAAGGTCAGGTGACCAAAGCAGACGACGCAGATGAGAAGCAGTGGAGTGTTGGCGCAAGAGTAACATTTTAGGTCAGTAATTGACAAATAATGTCATAATCCCGGATTCCAAATGGCAGTTCGCATTGGCGAACTTCTTCTAAAAGAGAAGCGCATCACTCCGGCTCAGCTTCAGGAGGCCCTGAACTATCAAAAGGCCAATGGGGGGAAGCTCGGCTTCAATCTGGTGAAGCTCGGGTTCGTCAAGGACGAGGAGCTCACCTCGCTCCTCAGCAAGCAGTACGGCGTTCCGTCGATCAATCTTGCCCAGTTCGAGATCGATCCGGCCGTCATCAAGCTCATCCCCGCCGAGACCGCCCAGAAATACCAAATCATCCCGCTGAGCCGATCGGGGGCCACGCTCACCATCGCCATGACGGACCCGACCAATGTGTTCGCCATGGACGACATCAAGTTCATGACGGGCTACAACGTCGAGCCTGTCGTCGCCTCGGAGACGGCGGTCGGCGAGTCGATTATTCGCTACTACGCGCTCGGCAAGTCGTCGGGCGGCGGCGGCGCCACCGCCGGCGGCAGCGCGCTCGAAATGGCGGCGAAGTCGATCGAGGAGATGTCGCTCTCCACCGGGGTCGACGACGTGGAGGTCCTCCAGGACCTCGAGGAAATCAGCGCGGAGTCGCTCGAGAAGCAGGGCGGGGAAGCGCCAGTCATCAAGCTCGTGAACGTCGTCCTGATGTCGGCCATCCAGAAGGGCGCGAGCGACATCCACATCGAGCCGTACGAGAAGGAGTTCCGCGTCCGCTACCGCGTGGACGGCATCCTCTACAACATCATGTCGCCGCCCATGAAGATGCGCGACGCGATCACCTCGCGCATCAAGATCATGGCCAAGCTCGACATCGCCGAGAAGCGCCTGCCGCAGGACGGCCGCATCAAGATCCGATACGCCGACAACGGCAACTCGAAAGACATCGACTTCCGCGTCTCATGTCTGCCCACCCTCTTCGGCGAGAAGATCGTCATGCGTCTGCTCGACAAGGACAAGCTGATGCTCGATATGACGAAGCTCGGCTTCGAGCAGGAGTCGCTCTCGCGGTTCGAGGTGGCCATCGGCAAGCCGTGGGGCATGGTGCTCGTCACCGGCCCGACAGGCAGCGGCAAGACCAACACGCTGTACTCGTCGCTCGCCAAGATCAATACGCCAGAGACGAACATCATGACGGCCGAAGACCCGGTCGAGTTCAACCTCCCGGGGATCAACCAGGTGCAGGTGCGCGAGAACATCGGGTTGAATTTTGCCGCGGCGCTGCGCTCGTTTCTTCGTCAGGACCCCAACATCATCCTCGTCGGCGAGATTCGAGACTTCGAAACCGCGGAAATCGCGGTCAAAGCCTCGCTCACCGGACACCTCGTGCTGTCGACGCTGCACACCAACGATGCGCCCAGCACGATCAACCGCTTGATGAACATGGGTATCGAGCCGTTTCTCGTGGCGAGCTCGGTGAACCTGATTTGCGCGCAGCGCCTTGTGCGCCGCATCTGCGCCAGCTGCAAGGCCGATCAACCAACGCCGGCACAGGCGCTGGTCCAGGCGGGATTCTCTGCCGACGACGCCAAGGCCGTCGTGCCCAAGAAAGGTACCGGCTGTGAAAAGTGTAACAACAGCGGCTACAAGGGCCGGGTGGGTCTGTATGAGGTGATGGAAGTCACCGACGAGCTTCGCGAGCTGATCCTCGTCGGCGCATCGGGGCTCGAGCTGCGGCGCAAGGCCATCGAGGAAGGCATGCTCACGCTTCGTATGAGCGGGCTCCGTAAAGTCAAAGAGGGTCTGACGACGATAGAAGAGGTTGCTCGGGAAACGGTGAAATAGATGACCTGTCAGCGCAGATGGATGATGGCAGATGGCAGAGCGTACCTTCTGCCATTTGCCCTCTGCCATCTGCCATGACGGGCGAAGGGATCAACGATGCCCCCAACATTGCCTGAATTGCTCAAGATGACGGTGGACTTCGAAGGCTCCGACCTGCACCTGGCGATCAATACGCCGCCGCAGGTGCGCATCCACGGCAAGCTCCGCCGCATGGAGATGCCCGACCTGTCGCCGACCGAGACCAAGCAGCTGGCCTACAGCGTCATGACCGACGCGCAGAAGAAGCGCTTCGAAGAGACGCTCGAGCTCGACTTCTCGTTCGGCATCCGGGGCCTCGCGCGGTTCCGCTCGAACGTCTTCAACCAGCGAGGCGCGGTCGGCGCCGTGTACCGGTTGATTCCCGAGCAGATCAAAGGCTTCAAGGATCTCGGCCTGCCGCAGGTGCTCGCCACGCTGTCCGAACGGCCGCGCGGGCTGGTGCTCGTCACCGGTCCGACCGGCAGCGGCAAGTCGACGACGCTTGCCGCGATGATCGACAAGATCAACAGCGAGCGCAATGAGCACATCCTGACGATCGAGGATCCGATCGAGTACATCCACCAGCACAAGGGGTGCCTCGTGAACCAGCGCGAAGTGCACAGCGACACGAAGGGCTTCAGCGAAGCGCTGCGGGCGGCGCTGCGCGAAGACCCGGACATCGTCCTCATCGGCGAGTTGCGCGATCTCGAAACCACCGAAGCGGCGCTTCGGATCGCCGAGACGGGCCATTTGACGTTCGGCACGCTGCACACCAACTCGGCGGCGCAGACGATCAACCGCATCATCGACATGTTTCCCGCGCACCAGCAGTCGCAGATCCGCACGCAGTTGTCGCTGGTGCTCGAAGGCATTGTCTGTCAGTCGCTGCTGCCGAAGATCGGCGGCGGCCGCGTGGTCGCGCAGGAAATCCTGGTGCCCACGCCGGCCATTCGCAACCTGATTCGCGAGGACAAGATTCATCAGATCTACTCGTCGATGCAGGCGGGTCAGGAGAAGCTCGGCACGCAGACGTTCAACCAGTCGCTCGCGACCCTCTTCATGACCAGGCAGGTGACGCTCGACACGGCGATGGGCGCCTCGTCCCTGAAAGACGAGCTCGAGCAGATGATCGCGCGCGGCGCGGGTGTCGTGCAGGGGGCCGGGTTGGGCGCACGGCCGGGTATGCCGCCGCGGGTGCCTGTGGGGACTGTCAGGAGATAAGAGACGTGTCAGGGCAGATGGATGATGGCAGAGAGCAGAGAGCAGATGGCAGAGGTCTGAAATGCCATCTGCCATTTGCCATCTGCCATGACAGCGAAGAGAGCGAAGGTCACTAGTTATGCCTACATTTGCGTATTCGGGCCGCACGCGCGCCGGAGACAACGTCAGCGGCGAGCGCGTGGCAGATACCGCCGACGCCGTTGTCGCTGCGCTGCGGCGCGAGCAGGTGCTGGTCACACGGATTGCCGCGGCCAAAGAGAAGGCTGGGGGCGCCGCCACGACCAAGAAGGGCAAGCTCGGCAAGAAGGTCAACCCGAAGAATCTGGCGGTCTTCGTCCGCCAGTTCTCCGTCATGATCGACGCCGGCCTGCCGCTGGTGCAATGTCTCGAGATTCTCGGCAATCAGGAGGAAGACAAGAACTTCGCCGCGACGATTCTCGCCACCCGCTCGGACGTCGAAAGCGGCGCGTCGCTGGCCGACGCGATGAAGAAGCACCCGAAGTCGTTCGATCCGCTGTTCACCAACATGATCGCGGCCGGCGAAGCGGGCGGCATCCTCGACACGATTCTGAAGCGCCTTGCCACTTACATCGAAAAGTCCGTCAAGCTGAAGGGACAAGTGAAGTCGGCGATGATTTATCCGATCGCCGTCATTGTGATTGCCGTGCTCGTGGTCGGCGTCATCCTGTGGAAGGTCATTCCGACGTTCGCGGCGCTCTTCGCAGGTCTTGGTGCGCAACTGCCGCTTCCGACCCGCATCGTCATCGGGCTGAGCGACTTCCTCGTCAACTTCATGCCCTTCATCATCGTGGGCATCGTCGCGATCGGCTGGGCGTTCAAGTCGTACTACGGCACGACTCGCGGCAAGTTTCAGATCGACGGCATCACGCTGAAACTGCCGGTGCTCGGCCTGCTGATGCGGAAGATCGCCGTGGCGCGCTTCTGCCGCACCCTGGCAACGTTGTTGAGCTCGGGCGTGCCCATTCTCGACGGGCTCGACATCACGGCCCGCACCTCGGGCAACTCGGTCGTCGAGGAAGCCATTCTGAAGACGCGGAAGAGCATCGAGAGCGGCGAAACGATCTCGGCGCCTTTAAAGGAGACGGGGGTGTTTCCCCCGATGGTGACGCAGATGATCGCGGTCGGCGAAACCACGGGCGCGCTCGATACGATGCTCTCCAAGATCGCCGACTTCTACGAAGAGGAAGTGGACACGGCGGTGGCCGGCCTTCTGACGCTGCTGGAGCCGATCATGATCGCGTTCCTGGGCGGCATCGTCGGCGGCATCGTCATCGCGATGTACCTGCCGATCTTCGACCTGATCAGTCAGTTGGCCGGGTAGGGGCATCGGGTGGCAGAGCTCGACCTTCGTCGCAAGCTCTTCTGGCTGATTTCGATTCGCGTCGGCGTCAGCACGCTGCTGCTCGGCTCGGCGGTCGTCGTTCAGCTGACGGCGCCGGGGACGTTCGGCGGCGAGCCGCTGTTTCTGCTGATCGGCGCGACGTATGGGCTGAACATCCTCTGGACGCTCACCCTCAAGTGGGCGCAGCGCTACTCCTGGCTCGTGGATCTCCAGCTCGCGTCCGACGCGCTGGTCGTCTCGGGCTTCATCGTCGTCACCGGCGGCATCACGAGCTACTTCGCGACGCTCTACGTGCTGCCCATTGCGGCCGCCAGCAGCCTGCAGTTCCGGCGCGGCGGGATGATGATTGCCACGCTGAGCGCGCTGCTTTACTCCGGCATCGTGCTGGCGCAGTACTTTCATCTGGCAGGACTGCTGGGGTTCCCCTTTCTCGATCACCAAGGGATGCTGCCGCCGCCGCGTATCGTCGCGTATACCAGCGGCTTGAACGTCTTCTTGTTCTTCTCGATTGCGTTTCTCAGCGGGTCGCTGGCCGACCGGCTGCAGCGCGCGGGTGCGCGGCTCGAGCGGGCGTCCAGTGAAATCGCCGATTTGCAGGCGTTCAATCAGCACGTCATCGACAGTTTGACGAGCGGGCTCGCGACCACCGACCGGCAGGGCCGTATTCTCACCTTCAACCGTGCCGCCGAGACCATTACGGGGCACACCGCGCTGTCGGTCGTGGGCCGGCTGATTGATGAAGTGCTCGAGTTGCCGGCGAGCGTGGCCTCCGAGTTGAGAAACGCGGCCGGGCCGGGCCGGGGCCGCCGCGTCGAGAGTCCGTACCGGACCGGCGATGGGCGGCCGATCGAGCTGGGATTCACGGCCACGCAGCTTCGCGCCCCGGACGGGAACGCTGGATTGCTGTTCGCATTTCAGGATGTCACCGACTTCAAGAAGCTCGAACGCGACGCGCGGCTCCGGCAGCGGCTCGCGGCCGTTGGTGAGATGGCGGCGGGCATCGCGCACGAGATTCGCAATCCGCTCGCGTCGATGTCGGGGTCGATTCAGATTCTCCGGCAGGAACTGCCGCTGACCGAGGAGCAGGCGCAGTTGATGGACATCGTGCTCCGTGAATCGGAGCGTCTGAACGACACCATCCGATCGTTCCTTGCGTATGCCCGGCCACAGCGATTCTCGATCGTGCGGCTCGATGTGCGGCGCGTGCTGAGCGACGCGGCGCTGCTGCTGCGCAACAGCTCGGAGGTTCAGGAAGGGCACGTCATCGACGTGTGCGTGCCGAACGACGAAGTGGCGTTCGAGGCCGACGAGAACCAGATCAAGCAGATCGTGTGGAATCTCGCGACCAACGGTCTGCGCGCGATGCGCAACGGCGGGCGCCTGATGCTCGGCGCGCGCCTCGAGGCGGGAGGCGAAGGCGGCCAGGAAGCGGTGGTGCTCGAAGTCGCTGACGAGGGAGTCGGGATCCCGGCCGAAGAGCTCGACGAGATTTTTCAGCCGTTCCGGGGCACCTTCATCAAAGGCACCGGCCTCGGGCTGGCGATTGTCCACCGCATTGTCAGCGACTACAACGGCGACATTCAGGTGAGCTCGACGCCCGGGCGGGGAACGGTCGTGAGCGTAAGGCTTCCGTTCAAGGCGGTTGCAACCACAGTTTAGGTGCGCGGGGTGCCACTGAGCAGAGAACTCGAGAACGCCGAACCCGGAACGGGGAACCTGGAATCGGGAATCCCTGCGCAGGCGCGACTGCTCGTCGTTGACGACGAGCGGTCGATGCGCGAGCTGCTGTCAATCGTGCTGCGGCGCGAGGGGTACGCCGTCACGCTTGCCGAGAACGGCCGCACGGCGCTGGACCGGCTCGAGCGCGGACGATTCGACCTGCTCATCTCGGACATCAAGATGCCCGACATGAGCGGTGTCGACGTGCTGCGCGAAGCCAAGCGCATCGACTCGGACATCGTCGGCATCATGATTACGGCGTTCGCCGCAGCCGACACCGCGATCGAGGCGATGCGGCTCGGCGCGCACGACTATCTCAGCAAGCCGTTCGACGTGGACGAGCTGAAGATCAAGGTGCGTAACGCGCTGGAGCAGCGGCAACTGCGCCAGGAGAACGTGCTGCTGAAGCGCGCGCTCGGCACCAGCCATCAGTTCGCCAACATCGTCGGACGCAGCGAGAAGATGCTCGGCATCTTCAAACTGATCGAGCAGATTGCGCGCACCGACAGCACCGTGCTGGTCACAGGCGAGTCGGGGACGGGCAAGGAATGGGTCGCGCGGGCGATCCATTTCTACTCGCTGCGGCGCGATCGGCCGTTCGTTGCGCTGAATTGCGGCGCGCTGCCAGAGACGCTGCTCGAATCGGAGCTCTTCGGCCACCTGAAAGGCTCGTTCACCGGCGCAAGTGTCAACAAGAAAGGCCTCGTCGAATCCGCCGAGAAGGGGACGTTGTTCCTGGACGAAATCGGCGAGATGAGCCCGCTGATGCAGGTGAAGCTGCTTCGCGTGCTCCAGGAGCGCAAGTTTCGCCGGCTCGGCGGCGTCGAGGAACTCGAAGCAGCCATCCGCGTCATTGCGGCGACCAATCAGGATCTGCCGAAGATGGTCGCCGAAGGCAGGTTTCGCGAGGACTTGTATTACCGCATCAACGTCATCCCGATTCATCTGCCTCCGTTGCGCGAGCGCGGCGAAGACATTCCCCTGCTGGCCGAATACTTCCTCGAAAAGTACCGGGACCAGATGGGCAAGGACGTTCACGGGCTCTCACAGGAGTCGATGGAGCTGCTGGAGGCGTACGACTGGCCGGGCAACATCCGAGAGCTCGAGAACGTCGTCGAGCGGGCAGTCGCGCTGGAAAAGAGTCAGACGATTCTGCCGGAGAGCCTGCCGGAGCACATCGTGAAGCGCGTCGCGAAAGGACTGGCAGCGGCCGGTGTGCTTCCCGAGACTGGATTCAATCTCGAGGAGCACGTGGAAGGGCTCGAAAAGGAATACATCGCGCAGGCCTTGATGCGCGCGGGCGGGGTGCAGGTGAAGGCCGCCGAGCTTCTCGGCATGAGCTTCCGGTCGTTCCGCTACTACGTCAAGAAGTACAATCTGAAGTCATGACAAGCGACCGACCTAAGGTCGGTGCATCGGTGCTCCCGTGATTGCCCCGCGTGCCATTGGTGCATGCCTCCTCGCACTGTCATTTGCCTATCTTTCGTTGTTCGTGCAGCGAGGCTGGATTCCGCACGATGAAGGGATGCTCGGCCAGGCGGCAGAGCGCGTGCTGGCGGGTGAGTTGCCGCATGCCGACTACGAGGAGCCCTATACCGGAGGGCTCACGTGGCTCCACGCAGGCCTGTTCAAGATCGTCGGCATCAACTTGCTGTACCCACGTTGGCTCCTGTTCGCAGGAGCGATCGTCGCGCAAACTCTGACGTACTCGATCCTGCGTCGATATCTTCAACCCACCGTTGCGGCCTTAGGCGCCTGGCTCGCGTTGGGCTGGGGCTTTCCAAATTACTTTGCCGCGCTGCCGTCGTGGTGGCTGTTGGTCTGCGCGCTCACGTCGCTGTGGGCGTTCATTCGTTTCGTCGAAACGGGCTCGGCTCGCTACGCGGCCGCCGCCGGTCTGGTGGCGGGTATCTCCATTCTCATAAAGCAAACCGGCCTCTACGTGCTGGTGGCGGTTGTTATGGCGCTCCTCTACAGCGGCGGCCAGCGGGAGCCCCTGGAACCG
Organism: Vicinamibacterales bacterium; assembly: GCA_963782595.1. GTDB lineage: Bacteria > Acidobacteriota > Vicinamibacteria > Vicinamibacterales > JAMQPK01 > JAMQPK01. Next base: position 341,211 of record CAWAKJ010000003.1, read on the forward strand.
GCCAACCGCACCCGGCGCCTCATATGTCTGGGCTTCGGCTTGGCGACCGTTGGTCTGGCTCTTGCGATTCTCAGTTCGCGGCTCGCGCCTGCCGAACTGCTTTATCTGTTGCTGCCGATTGCGGCGTGCAGCCGTCTCTTGGTGACGGCAAGCGGACAATCGCCGTCGATGACCCTCGCGCGATCGCTGGTCGCCCCCGCCGTGGCGGTGGCGTCGGCTGCCGTGCCGTTGATTTGTTTTCTCGCGCCCTACCTGATCGATCAGCGCCTCGGAGCGCTGATCAACGGACTGGTCGTCCTTCCGCAGAAGCGCCTGCAGTTCGCGTCGTTCGAAATGCCTCCGGCGTACTGGATCGCTGCCGGCATTCCGCTCGTGGCCGTGATCATGCCGGCCGGTCGATGGTCTGGAAGGCCCGTGCCGGGGGGCATAAGGGCGGCACTCTGGTCTCTCGCGGTTGTCGCGACCGTTTCAAGTCTTTACCACGCCCTCTCGTATCAGGTGATTTGGCAGTCGGCGAGGGCATTCGCGGCTCTTCTTCCAGTTGTGATTTGCTCGCTGCTGCTTGCCCAACGGTTTGATGACCCCAAGCAGCGCTCCATTTTGTTCGGATGCGCGGCGATGCTCGCGTGGTCCTCGCTCGTTCAGTTTCCGTTCAGCGCGCCGATTTACTTTTGTTACGTGGCGCCGCTTGGCGTCGTGGCGGCCGTCGTCGTTGCGGCCAACAACCGTGCACTTCGTCGGCCGTTCGTCGGCGCTGCGGCTGTGCTCCTCTTGCTGTTTTCCGTATTCAGCATGAATCGCGGATACGTCTACAACCTCGGGGTCGTCCACGAGCCCCAGGCGTTTCATGTGCCTCTCAATCACCCGAAGGCAGATCTCAGAGTCAGTGGGCCTGACGCGGCGATCTACCGCCGCGTCGTCGCCGCTGTCAACAAGCACCTCGAGGGCGGGACGCTCGTTGCCGGGCCGGATTGCCCAGAGGTGTATTTTCTGACCGGCCAGTTCAGCCCGTCGGGTTCTCTGTTCGACTTCTTCGTTGCCGATACAGACATCACGCGCGGGTTGGACGACCTGTCGGGCTGGAGCGACGCGCGCGTTATCGTGCTGAATCATCGCCGCACGTTCTCGCCGCCGCTGTCCACGGATCTTGTCACCGCCGTACGATCGCAGTTTCCGGAGTCGACATCCGCTGGACCGTTCGAAGTGAGATGGCGATGACAAGTTACCGCGATCGCCTCCTTGAACTGCCCGGCGTCTATGCAGCGTGGCAGGCTCCATTCGCTGCCCGGAAATTTGCGCCGGTGGAGAAGCGGCTGCGCGACCGCACGATTCGCCGCGTGCTGGATGTCGGTTGTGGAACCGGAACCAACGCAAACCGCTTCACCGAGGTTGATTATGTCGGCATCGACATTAACGACCGATACCTCGACGTGGCGCGTGCCCGGTTCAGGGGCTCCTTCATCAAGGCGGACCTCACAACCGCCGATCTGACGCCACTTGGAGCGTTCGACACGATTCTTGTGAATAGCTTTCTGCATCACGTGGACGACCGCGACGTCAAACAGATCCTCACTCAATTGACCGGCATGCTCGCCCCTTCGGGGCATATCCACATTCTCGAGCTCGTTCTTCCGCCGCAGAAGTCCGTCGCACGGATGATGGCGCGGCTCGACCGCGGCAAGTATCCACGGCCGCTCGATCATTGGTGCGAGCTGTTCAGCGCCGCATTCGAACCGGCTGTCATCGAGCCGTATTTCCTTGGCGGATGCTTATGGTCGATGGTCTATTTCCAGGGTCGAGCAAAATCGTGAGGCTCTCGGTCGGCATTCCCGTCTTCAACGAGCAGGACGTCCTTCCCGAGCTTCTCGTGCGTCTTCTTCGCGTGCTCGATCGAATCGACGGCGGCCCGCACGAAGTCGTGTTTGTCGATGACGGCAGCACCGATGGATCGCGCCGTCTGCTCGAAGAGGCTGCAGCTCGCGATGTGCGCGTTCGCGTTATCGTGTTGTCCAGGAACTTCGGCCATCAGGCCGCCCTTGGTGCCGCGCTCGACTTTGCGAGCGGTGACGCCGTGGTGCTGATGGATGCCGATCTTCAAGACGAGCCGGAAGTCATCCCCGAAATGGTCCGCCACCATCTCGCGGGCGCCGATGTGGTATTCGCGCGCAGGAAAACACGCGAAGAGGGATGGGCCATCCGGCTCGCCTATCGCCTCTTCTACCGGCTGATTGCCGTACTTTCCGATACGAAGCTGCCGCTCGACACCGGAGACTTTGCGTTGCTCGGCGGGTCCGTTGTCGCGGCGTTGCGCCGATTGCCCGAACATCAGCGCTATCTCCGAGGTCTGCGTGCCTGGGTCGGGTTCAATCAGGTAGGCATCGACGTGGATCGCAAAGCTCGAGCCGCGGGCAAGCCGAAATATACGACGTGGAAGCTCTTCAAGCTGGCGGTCGATGGCGTGTGCTCATTTTCGATCGTGCCGCTTCGTGCGGCCGCAGTCACCGGTCTCATCGCGATTGCGGGCTCTATGGCGTTCTCTCTCTACGCCGTTTATGTCCGCCTGGTGGTCGGACAGGTTCCAGCAGGATTCACCGCGTCGCTTGTGATCATCACGTTTCTTTCGGGCGTGCAGCTGCTCTTCCTGGGCGTCATCGGCGAATATCTCGGCCGGGTTTATGGCGAAGCAAAGGGCCGTCCCGCGTACATCGTGGCGTGTGTCACGGGCCGCGACTGATGGAGGCTGCGTACTCCGCCGCATATGCAGACCTCTACTTCCGGCATTGGTGGTGGAGGGTTCGTGAGCGCATTCTTCTCAAGAAGATCCGCAGTCTGCTCGGCGATGGCGCCAGGTCTGCCAGGATCCTGGATGTCGGATGCGGCGCGGGCCTCTTCTTCGACCGACTTCAGCAGTTTGGCCATATCGAGGGCATCGAGGCCGATGCCGACGCCGTAGAACAGAGCGGCAGGTGGAGAAGCCGAATACATGTCGGGACGCTTAAGACCTTCAATGCCGGCTCCACCTTCGATCTGATTCTGCTTCTCGATGTCATCGAGCACGTCGTCGATGCCGATGCGTTGCTGCGCGAAGCGGCACGGCTGCTGGCGCCGAACGGGCGCATTTTGATCACTGTGCCGGCTTTTCAATGGCTGTGGACCTCGCATGACGAGCTCAATCATCACGTCAAACGATACACTGCCGCCGACATGCGTCGGCTCGTTCAGCATACGGGCCTCGAGACGATTGAGACGCGGTATCTGTTTCAGTCCCTGATTGTGCCGAAACTGTTCGTTCGTGCGTGCGAAGCCGTTCAGCCTTCTGTCGTGACGGTGCCGCGAGTGCCTCCGCGCACTCTCAATCGCATGCTGGAAGGGTGGTATCGATCTGAGGACGCGATCGCAGGATGGCTGCCGTTCGGCAGCTCCCTCATGGCGGTCGCGCGCGAAGCGCAATGAGCAACCGGCTGTGGACGATCATCGGGGCGTTTTCCGTGCTGCTGCTGCCGTCGACGATCTACATTCTGCGCCTCGACGACGTCGCCGGCATGATGGTCGACGATGGCTGGTACGTGATGCTGGCGAGGGCGCTGGCTGAGGGCCGGGGCTACTGGCTGGTCAATGCGCCCTTCGAACACATCCTGCCGCTATACCCGCCGGGATTTCCCGGTCTGCTGTCTCTCATCTTCCGGGCTGGGACTGAGTTTCCGGACAACGTCTGGGTGCTCAAGTCCGTGTCGATGGTTGCCATGCTCGCAGTCGCGCTGTTGAGCTATGTCTATCTGAATGTCGATCGAAATCTGCCTGGTCCAATCGCCGGACTGGCGGCATCGGCAATTGCGCTGACGCCGGCGCTGGTATTTCTCGCGACGTCGACCGTCATGACGGAATGCGTCTTCACACTTGCGCAACTGGGTGCGGTTGTTCTCGTCCACCGGGCCGTCGGTGCGTCTTCCTCGGCGCGTGCGATGGGCCTCAGCGTGTGCGCGTCGCTCGCCGCGTCGGGCGCGATGCTCACGCGATCGGCGGGATTGGCGATCGTGGCGGCGGCGTTTCTGTTCATGGTGAAGGAGCGGCGGTGGAAGTGCGCCGGCGCGTTTGCGGTGGTTGCGGCCCTGTGCGTTCTGCCCTGGATGGTGCACGCCCGGGCGCATGCGCCCACCCCGCAGCAGCAAGATGCCCATCGTGGGTCGATCGTGTACGGCTACGCCGATCAGGTGTGGATGCGTTGGGCAGGCGCGCCGATGTCGGGAACAATCTCGAAGGTGGAACTCCTGGACCGCGTCGGCACGAACGCGTTCGATGTATTCGGACGCAGCATCGCCGGCATCTTCGTGCCGACCATCTTTCGAGGCGCTTCTGAGAGCGGCGAAGAAGTCGTGGCGCTGGGCGGCGTCGTCTCATTCAGGTCTGCGAGCATGGGCGGCGCCGCAGCGACTGCGGCGATTTCGTTCCTTCTGAGTGCCGTCATTGTTGCTGGCTTCGTGAACAAGTCTCGAGAACGCATGACGGTGGCCGAAATTCTGACGCCGCTCGCCTTGGCGATCATTCTTATCTGGCCGTTCTGGACATTCCGCTTTGTCCTGCCGCTGACGCCATTCTTGATGCTGTATTTCGTCGCTGGATTGCAGGCACTGACACGCCTGACATCGAAGCTCACAGGCATCGCCCATGGCGCGGACTCACTTCGCGGCGTCAGGATTACGCTGCTTTCGATCGTCGGACTCCACCTCTTCGATCACACCGGTTACCTGATGGCCATCCACAATCCCGACCGCGCCGCGTCGGTTAGTTGGCTTGCAGAGGCGCGCGACGCCGATCGTGCCATGAGATGGGTGAAGGACAACATTCCTGCCGAAGCGGTTGTCGCGAGCACGAATCCCGGGCTTCTGTATCTGCGCACCGGGCGCAAAACCGTCACGTTCGACGGGTCGATAGCTGAACTGCTGGCCAATCAGGGCGAAGTCCGGTACGTCGCCTGCTTTGTTCCGGTCCAGGCTCCGAATGCGCCGGAGCTCGAGCTTGTTCATACCTCGCCCGCTGGTTTTTGGATCATGGAGATCCGAAGGCTGCAGTGACAAATAGTGGCGAACTCGATTGACAGACTTTGTCATTTCGGGCCCACGGGTGTGGTAAGAGTGGAAGGAGCAATTCGCTAAAATTATGAACATCAATAGGTTAGAAGGTCTTGGTCGTCGGTCCCTGCGCTTGGTACGAGGGTTGCTCTGAGGCCGGCGTCCAGACGCGCGCGTGCCGTCGATCGTTACTCATCACGGCTGAGCGCCGTGATAAGGAGACAGACATGAGAACCGGTAACAACAAGGGCTTCACACTGATCGAGCTTCTAATCGTCGTGGCGATCATCGGCATTATCGCGGCTATCGCGGTGCCTGGTCTTCTTCGCGCCCGCATCGCGGGTAACGAAGCCTCAGCCATCGGATCGATGCGCGCCATCAGCAGCGCGAACCTGAACTGGATGACCAATTGCGCCGGCGGCCGCGGCTACGCGGACGGCCTCGACGACCTCGGCATCGCGCCGAGCTCTGGCGGGCAGCCGTTCATCAGCCCCGACCTGTCGGCGACCGGCACCATCAGCAAGAGCGGTTACGACATCACGTACGCGGCGGTGGGCACTGCCATTACGGGCATCACCACGTGCTCCTCCGTGACGGCGTCAAGTCCGTTCTACAACGCGTTTGCCGCGCCCTCAGCGCCGAACACGACCGGCGTGCGTTATTTCGGCATCAACGAGAACAACACGGTGTTCGCCGACGAGGACACGAGTCCGAGTGCGGTCACCTTTGACGCGACGACGCGCGCGGTGGGCAACGGGACGGCTCTGAAATAAGGTAGGCAACGCTCGACACGGGCTCATGCCGGCTGTGATGATGCCAAAGGGTTCACGCTAATCGAGTTGTTGATTGTCGTGGCCGTCATTGGCATCGTCGCAGATCCGGGGCCCGACCGCCCGCAGTGGCTCGCTCATGCACGTGAGATCGATGCCCCGATAGCCTCTCAGCGCACACGCAAAAAACCGTAATCGTTCGACGGGTCGATCGCGGAACTGCCCATCAGGGCGACGTCCGCTGTCTATGTCGCCTGCTTTGTTCCGGTCCAAGCTCCGAATGCGCCCGAACTGGAGCTTGTCCACACCTCACCTGAGGGGTTCTGGATCCCGAAGATCCAAGCACCGGATTGACAAATAGTGGCAAACCCGGGTTGACAAACTTTGTCATTATGGGCCCGCCAATGTGGTAAAGTGGAAGTTCGCCTAATTCACTAAGATCATAAAGATCAACAGCTTAGAGGGTTGTGGCCGTTGGGTCCTGTGCCTGGTACGAGGGTTGCTCCAAGGCAGGCGTCCCGACGGCGCGCTTAGCCGTCGATGCGTTACTCATCAACGGCTGAGCGCCGTAACAAGGAGAGAAACATGAGAACCGGTAGCAACAAAGGCTTCACACTCATCGAGCTTCTGATCGTCGTTGCGATCATCGGCATCATCGCGGCCATCGCGGTGCCTGGTCTTCTTCGCGCCCGTATCGCGGGTAACGAAGCGTCGGCCATTGGATCGATGCGCGCCATCAGCAGCGCGAACCTGAACTGGATGACCAACTGCGCCAGCGGACGCGGCTACGCGGACGGCCTCGACGACCTCGGCATCGCGCCGAGCTCCGGTGGCCAGCCGTTCATCAGCCCCGACCTCTCGGCGACAGGCACGATCAGCAAGAGCGGTTACAACATCACGTATGCGGCGGTGGGCACTGCGATTACGGGCATCACCACGTGCTCGAGCGTGACAGCGGCAAGTCCGTTCTACAACGCGTTTGCCGCGCCGTCCGCGCCGAACACGACTGGCGTGCGTTATTTCGGCATCAACGAGAACAACACGGTGTTCGCCGATGAGGACACGAGCCCGAGTGCGGTCACATTTGACGCGACCACGCGCGCGGTGGGCAACGGGACGGCCCTGAAATAAACGTAAGAAGCGCTTGACAGGAGACGGGCTCATGCGCACCTATGATGATGCCAGAGGGTTCACGCTAATCGAGTTGTTGATTGTCGTGGCCATCATCGGCATCGTCGCAGCCATCGCGGTGCCCGGCCTCCTGCGAGCGCGTATAGCGGGAAACGAAGCGTCGGCCATCGGATCCATGCGGATCATCAACAGCGCCAATCTCAACTGGATGACCAACTGTGCCGTCGGCAGGGGGTACGCGGACGGCCTCGACGACCTGGCCATCCCGCCGGCAGGCGGCGGTCAGCCCTTTATCAGCCCCGACCTCTCGGCGACGGGCACCATCAGCAAGAGCGGCTACGACATCACCTATACGGCAGTGGGCACGGCCATCACCGGTATCACGACCTGTTCGACAGTCGCGGCGGCGACCCCTTTCTACGAGGCGTTCGCGGCGCCGTCTGCTCCGAATACGACGGGGGTGCGGTTCTTCGGTACCAATGAGAACCAAGCCCTTTTCGAGGACTCCGATGCCAGCCCGGCGGCCGTCACGTTCGATTCGACATCTCGAGGAGTCACCAACGGCACGCCTGTGAAGTAAGGCAGGGCAAGCCGATAATACAGTCGGCATGTTCGCAATTCGCACCGACAAGCTCACCAAGGACTTCCGCATCGGCTTTTGGCGGCCCAAGCCGTACCGCGCCCTCGACAATCTGAACCTCGAGATTGCGCACGGCGAGACGTTCGGGTTTCTGGGTCCGAACGGTGCGGGCAAGACGACCACGCTCAAACTGCTGATGCAGCTGATCTTTCCGACCTCGGGGTCGGCTGAAATTCTGGGCAAACCGGTGGGCGATATCAGCGTCAAACGGCGTATCGGCTACCTTCCCGAGAGCCCCTATTTTTACGATTACCTCACCGCGGAAGAGCTGCTGACCTACTTTGCGAGTCTGATGGGATATGACCGCAAGGAGCGGAAGCGGCGGGTGTCGTCGCTGCTCGACGACGTGGGCATTGCCGGCGAGCGGCGGTTGCAGCTGCGCAAATTTTCAAAGGGGATGTTGCAGCGTGTGGGCATCGCACAAGCGCTCCTGAACGATCCGGAAGTGGTGTTCCTCGACGAGCCGATGTCGGGGCTCGATCCGCTGGGCAGGCGCGACGTCCGCAATCTCATTCTCCGGCTGCGCGATCGCGGCTGCACCGTATTCTTCAGCTCGCATGTGCTGTCGGACGCCGAAGCGTTGTGCAGCCGGGTCGCCATTCTGGCGGGCGGCAGCCTGGTCGCGAGCGGGCGCATCGCCGATCTGCCGGCGTTCCAGGTGCGTGGCTGGGAGCTGGTGGTCAGCAGTGTGACAGCCGACGTGCTGGAGCGCCATCGGGGGCGGGCACAGAGTGTCACGCGACTCGGCGACGACCGGTATGCGTTCGAGCTGCCTCTCGAGCCTGCGCCGGAGCTGCTTCTCCGCGATCTAATCGCCTCTGGCGCGCAGCTCGTATCGCTGAATCCGATTCGCGAGACCCTCGAGGACTTTTTCGTCAAGAAGGTGGGCGAACAGGCAGGATCGCGTTTCGCGGTCCGACCCGGAGTGAAGGCGGCATCGTAATGAGAGTGATATGCACAATCGCGATGAGCGTCTTCAAAGAATCGGTCCGCGACAAGGTCCTGTACAACCTTGTGTTCTTTGCCGTGCTGCTGATCGCCGTGTCGTACCTGCTGAGCCAGCTCACGGCTGGTCAGGACATCAAGATCATCAAGGATCTGGGCCTGGCCGCAATGTCGCTGTTCGGTCTGTTCATCGCGGTGTTCATCGGCATCGGCCTCGTGTCCAAGGAAGTGGAGAAGCGGAGTATCTACTCGCTGCTCACGAAGCCGATCAGCCGGCGGCAATTCGTGATCGGCAAGTACCTCGGCCTTCTCCTGACGCTCTTCGTCAATCTGTCGATCATGGCGATTGCCTACTATGCGGTGCTGGGCGCCGTGGCCTGGCTCGACGGCGCGTGGTACCGCCCGCATTGGGGCGCCCCGGCGGTTGATCCGGCGCTGCTCGAAGCGGTGGCGATGATCTTCCTGCAGCTCGCGATCGTGACGGCGCTGGCCCTGTTCTTTTCGACCTTCTCGAGTCCGATGCTCGCGGCGGCGCTGACGTTCGGGCTCTACGCGGTCGGGCACTTCAATGCAGACTTGAAAAACTTTGAAGCGGTCGTCGATTCGAAGCCGGTGATTTACATCGCGCGTGCCCTGTACTACCTGCTGCCAAACCTTGCGCCGCTCGACATCAAGAACGAAGTGGTGCACGCCGTATCTGTTCCGGCGACCTATCTGCTGCTGAACACCGCATATTCAGTTGTGTATATCGGCATTCTGATCTCTGCGGCCACGTTCATCTTCATGCGGCGGGATTTCAAATGACGTTGCGCAAGTCACCGCGTGCGTTTGTCTCGGCGCTGAGCGCAATGCTTGCGCTCGTCGTCCTCCTGCAGGTTGTTCGCGATCGGACGTTTGCGCACGGGGCGATAAAGGGGCAGGTGCTCTACGTCAGGTCGGGCGAGATCATGAAGAGGGCGGCGCTCTCCTACGACTCGCTGTTGGCCGACGTGTACTGGATCCGCGCGCTGCAGTATTTCGGCGGCGAGCGGCTGAAAAACGTCGAAGATCGCCGGTTCGACTTGTTGTACCCACTGCTCGATCTTTCGACGACGCTCGATCCGCTGTTCACGGTCGGGTACAGGTTTGGTTCCATTTTTCTTGCCGAGCCGCAACCGGGCGGCGCCGGCCTGCCCCACGAGGCCATCGCACTGCTGAAAAAGGGCATCGCCGCCAACCCTGAGAAGTGGGATTACTACTACGACATCGGGTTCATCTATTACTGGCATCTCCACGACTACCAGCGCGCCGCGGAGTGGTTCAAGCGCGGCCGCCAGGTGACTGGCGCACCCTGGTGGCTCGAGACGTACGCGGCGGTCATGCTGACGCGGGGCGGCGATCGACAGGCGTCACGGGCGATGTGGAGGCAAATCGGCCAGAGTCAGGAGAGCGAATGGCTGAGGCAGACATCGCAGGTTCGACTCGCGCAGCTCGATGCGCTCGACCAGATCGACACGTTGCGGCAGGTCCTGATGAGGTTTTCCAGGCGTGTGGGTTACCCGGCGCAGTCGTGGCAGCCAGTGATCGCCGCCGGTCTCTTGCGCGGGGTGCCGCTGGATCCTGCACGGGTTCCTTATAGGCTCGACCCCCAGACCGGTGAGATCGGTGTTGCGCGCGAGTCGCCGCTGTGGCCGTTGCCGACCGAGCCCACCGCCGCGCCCGAGCTGAAAAACGCCGCGCCGCCGGTGCCACCCCGATGACGGCGGGTCTCGCTGTTTGCGTCACGATGCTGGGCACAGCGGTCGGCAGTTTTCTGAACGTCTGCATCCATCGTCTACCCCTTCGTCTTTCGCTGGTATGGCCCGCGTCTCACTGCCCGGCCTGTCGCGCCCCAGTGAAGCCGTACGACAACGTCCCGGTCGCCAGTTATCTCTGGCTACGTGGCCGTTGCCGCAGCTGCAGAGCGCCGATCTCAATCAAGTACCCGATGGTCGAGCTCGCGACAGGCGTCGTGTTTCTTGGCGCCTTTCTGATGTTCGACTCACCGGTTCTGCTTCAGCGGCTGATTTTTGCCTGCGCGATGATCGTCCTCTTCGTCATCGACCTCGAGCACCGCATTCTGCCCGACGTCATCACGCTACCGGGAATCGTCATCGGGTTTCTGTTCAGCCTCTTCATGCCGCCCGGCTGGGTGGACTCGCTCATCGGCATCGCGGTCGGCGGCGGATCGCTTTGGCTGCTGGGCGAAATCTATTTTCGCGTCCGCCATGAAGAAGGCATGGGATTCGGCGATGTGAAGATGCTGGCGATGATCGGGGCGTTCCTGGGCTGGAGATCGATGCTGTTGACACTCGTGCTGTCGTCGTTGCTCGGTTCGCTCATCGGGTTGGGGATGATTGCACTGAAGCGCGGCGACGCGAAGTATGCGCTTCCGTTCGGCACATTCCTCGCTGCCGGCGCGCTGGTGGCAAGTGTCGCGGGGGATCGCATCGTGGCGTGGTACGCGTCGTTCTATTAAGGTCCGGCTGAAGCCAGACTACTTTATGAATCCTTCCGCCTACGCGTTCATCGGCCTCACCGCCATTGTTGCCGGGCTCATCGGCATCCTGGTGTTCGCGGTGCTGCGCTTCTCGGCGGCCGCTCAAGACTCGAAACGGCACCTGCTGGAGAACCGATCGGAGTCGGCGTTTGTGACGGCGGCGCTTCAGGAGGCTGTCGCGAAGCTGAAAGCACAGGAGCGCGAGATGACGGCGCGCGCCGAAGCCTCGGAGCGCTTGAGCCTCGAGATCGTCGAAAGCCTCACGTCCGGGCTGCTGGTTGTCGGAAGCGGAGGACTGATACGCATTCTGAATCCGGCCGGCCGCTCGCTGCTGCGCTTGTCCGACGCTGCGGTCTCGCGGCCGTATCGCGATGCCCTCATCCAGTGTGCGCCGCTCGCGCGCGTGATCGAGGAATGCCTCACCTCTGGCCGGCCTGTCGTTCGCCGCAAAGTCGAGATGGAGCCGGTCGAGCATGCGCCCGCCTATCTGGGCGTGACGGTATCGCCTCTGTCGAACGAAGAGGGGCAGCCGTCGGGCGTCATCTGCTTGTTCACCGATCTGACGCCCTTTATCGAGATGGAGGAGCAGCTTCGCTTGAAGCAAAGCCTGGCCGAAGTCGGCGAGCTGACGGCCGGCATCGCGCACGAGTTTCGAAACGGCCTGGCCACCATTCACGGATACGCGCGGCTGGTCGATCGCAACGCGCTGCCCGAGTCGTTCCGCCCGCATCTGGACGGCATCCGCCAGGAAACCGTAGCGCTCGGAGAAGTGGTCACCAACTTTCTGAATTTTGCGAAGCCTGCGCAGGTCGCCTGGGCGCCGATCGATTTGCGCGCTGTCGTGGAGCGCGCCGCCGACGAGGTGCGAGGCGACGCCTGCGCGCGCGGCGGTGAGGTGATCGTTCGCGGTGAGTTCCCGGTCATCGAAGGCGACGATGTGTTGTTACGGCAGGCGTTCAGCAATCTGGTGCGAAACGCCATCGAGGCGTGCGGCGAGAGTGTGGACCCGCCGAAAATTCTGATTGATGGGCGCGTGGAAGGTGCCCATCTTCGCGTATCGGTCGAAGACAACGGCCCGGGAATTCCTGCGGCGGCACGCGAGCGCGTATTTCGCCCGTTCTTCACGACCAAAGGCCAGGGCACCGGCCTGGGGCTCGCCCTCGTCCAGAAGATCATTGTCACCCACAACGGCCGCGTGCACGCGGCCTCTTCTCCAACCGGGGGCGCGAGCGTTCAAGTGACATTGCCGCTGGCCACGGAGCGCTAGAGACCCTCGTTCGACTGTCATTGCGCAGCGTTGCACGTCGTGTCGCGGGATTGCGCGTGCTTCTCCGTCTTTTTACGGACTTCAAGATGGTGGGCGCGCCCACAATTTCGTAATTTCGACGCGTCCAGAATCGTCAGCACTTGTCCCATTCTGGAATCCCCCCCCATGACAATTGTGATGCTTATACCTCTGATCTCCTTGCTAAACAGTTGACCTGCGGGAGGATGCCGACCGGGTTGTTCCGATAGCTGAATGTGGCAGCGCCGTTGCTCCATACCCCCCGGACATGGCTTCTGAGACCCCGGAAAGGGGCTTCTCGCTTCTCGAAATGCTGATGATCACGACGGTATTCGCGATCATCGCGGCAATCGGCACGCCGCTTTTCAACGACATCACTGACTCGATCAAGTTGGGAGAAGCGGCCCGGCAGGTGGAGCGGGAACTTCAGACCGCCCGGCTGACAGCGGTATCGGCGAATCAGCCCCTGCGCGTTCGGTTCAACTGCAGTGCGACAGGCGAATACCGGATGGTGGAGTTGATTGGGACGCCGTCAGTTCCAGCGGCGGGCGACGGCGCGACAAATCGGTGCTCGCCGACCGTGTATCCGTTTCCGGCTGCGGATCGAAATCCCTTGACGCGGCCGAATAACGACGGACCGCTGCGCTATCTCCCACCGCTAACCACGTTCACGACGTCGACGACGATCGAGTTCTGGCCGGACGGAACGGCGCACATGGCAAGCGGCACGATCAACCCCTGGCCGTCGATTACGAGCACCGGGACCAACATCGTCCTGACACGAAAAGGCAAAACAAAAACCATTCTGGTGAACGGCATTGGAAAAGTTCAATTGCTCCCATAGCCCGGAATCGGGCCGCCTTCGCGTCGCGACCGACCTGTGCCCGACGCGGGCGGAGGCGGGCTTCTCGCTGGTCGAGGTGATCGTGGCCACGGGCATCCTCGCCACGGCGCTGGTGTCGCTGGCGCAGTTGTTCGCCATTTCAACGGCAACGAACCTCGCCGCGCGGAACTCGGGGACGGCAATGATTTACGCCGAGCAGAAGGTCGAGCAGCTTCGCGGGCTGTCCTATACGCTCGATGCGGCGGGCCTTCCGGTGACCGACAGTACCACCGACACGTCGGTCTATCCGCCTGCGGCAACGGGCGGCACCGGGCTGTCGCCGTCCACGGACAACACGATCCAGTCGAACACGGACGGCTACGTCGACTACCTCGACCATATCGGCCGGTCGCTGGGCGGCGGCGAGACCATTCCGGACAACACGGCTTACATCCGCCGCTGGTCGGTCGAGCCGCTGCCGACCAATCCGAACAACGTGATCATCATTCAGGTGCTGGTCACCAGGAGCCGCGACCGGGGAACCGGTGATCTTGGATCGGTGGCGCGCGGCTCCGACGAAGCACGGCTCATGACGATTCGATCGAGGAAGGTCCAGTGATGACGATCGCAATGACTCGGCCGCGAGAACGGGGCTTTACAGTCCTGGAGATGCTGGTCGCCACGGCCATCATGATGGCCGTGACCGGCGCAGTCTTCGGGCTCATGGACCCGGCGCAAGGATCCTTTGCCGCCCAGCCCGAGCTCTCGGACATGCAGCAGCGCGTGCGTGTCGGCGTCGAGACCCTGCAGAGAGATCTGATGATGTCCGGTGCGGGCACCTACTCCGGTACGAAAGTCGGAACGCTGGGCAACTTCTTTGCGCCCATCCTTCCGGACCGGGAAGGCAGTCAAACGCCCGATCCTCCCGGTACCTTCAAGTGTACGACCGATTTCTGCGACGACCTCGACGCCAGCGACTCCATCACGATGATGTACGTGCCGCCGACCTCGGCGCAAACGACGATTCGCGATTCCATGCCCCCTCAGGCCGTCCCGATCAAGGTGAACGCGCAGCCGGGATGTCCCGACAGCCAGCACGATGCGCTATGTGGCTTCAAAGAGGGAATGCAGCTCCTGATTTTCGACGAGACGGGCACCTACGACACGTTCACAGTGAGCAGCGTGGCGGACGAGGCGTTGCAGATACGTCATCAAGGCACGACGCTGTCGAAGGCATACGACGCAGGCTCGTACGTGACCCAGATCAAGACGTCGACCTACTACCTGAAGACCAACACGACGGCCGAAACCTATCAGCTGATGTATTACGACGGAGATCTGGTCGATCAGCCGATTGCGGAGAACGTCGTCGGCCTCGCCTTCGAATACTTTGGCGATCCGGCGGCCCCGGTGCTCGTCAAGCCGCTCACCGACACGAGAGGCCCCTGGACCAACTACGGGCCCAAGCCGAAGGCCGATGCAGGCAACTGCGTGTTCGACCTCGTGGACGGCAAACACGTCGCGAAAGCGACGATGCCGAGTCTCGGAACCGGACCGCTGGTGAAGCTGACCAAAACGATGCTGACCAACGGACCGTGGTGTCCCGACAGCACGACCGAGAGCCGCTACGACGCCGATCTCCTGCGCGTCCGCAAGGTCAAGGTCACGATGCGCGTGCAGGTAGGCAAGAAATCGCTTCGAGGGGCCGACACGACATTGTTCCTGCGCCCCGGGACATCCCAGGGCGGCGCCAAGTTCGTGCCGGATCAGGAAATCGCGTTCGAGATATCGCCTCGCAACCTCAACTTCGGCAGATAGGCAGAATCATGACCAGGAATGAACGCGGCGCGGCGTTGGTCGTATCGCTGATGGCGATGTTGCTGCTGTCGGCCCTCGGGCTCGCGCTCGTGATGACCACGATGACCGAGACGAAGATCGCCGGCAACTACACGTCTTCCCAGGAAGCGATGTACGCCGCCGACGCTGCGATCGAACGGGCGATGCAGGACGTGCTCACGGTGGCCGATTGGAACTCGATGCTTGCCGGCACCGTGAGATCGGCGTTCGTCGACGGGTCTCCGGGCGACCGGAACATCGGTGGGAACTACATCTTCAACCTGAACGAAGCCACCAACTTGATGAACTGCAACAAGACAGCCTCGTGCACGGACGGGGAGATGGATACGACGACCGAGGATCGGCCGTGGGGTGCGAACAATCCGCGATGGCAGCTCTATGCGTACGGACCGGTCAACAACTTCCTGACGACCGGCACATTGAATTCGAATCTATACGTGATTGTCTGGGTGGCGGACGACCCGTCCGAGACCGACAACCTTCCATTGGCTGATGGAAACACGACGACCAATCCGGGCACTGGCGTCATCACGCTGCGCGCGGCCGCGTATGGCGCCGGCGGCGTGAACAGAATCATCGACGTGACGCTGTCGCGAACCGACTCGACCGAAATCGAGCGCGGATACACGGGGCAGCGCGGACAGGACGAGCAGAACCGCAGGGCGCGCAAGGCGGCGGTTCAGACGCCGGGCGGCACCTTGTCCCGGACCGAGATGACGATCAACTAGGAGCAGCTGCGATGAGTGCGAGAAAACACGGTTCGGGCGCGTGGACGCGATGGCTGATGCTGGCGCTGATGCTGGCATGGCCGGCGGTGGCATCTGCGCAGCTCGATCCGTTGCTGATGGTCAAGCGCAACAAACCCAATGTCCTCTTCGTCGTCGATACCTCTCTGCGAATGCAGCGCGATGCAGACGAGGTCTACTACGACCCTAACAACTACGTGCGGTGGGGAACGCTGTTCAATCCTTGGGAATCCAGCCTTGGTATCAGCGACAGCAACACGAGTGTCCTTTACCGCAGAAAGTACATCAACCTGGCGCCAATCACGGGTTCGGGCGAGAGGTTTACGGCGACCCGGATCGAAATTGTCGGCGATGTCAACATCTCGGCTTACAACAACTTCTTCACCAAGACTCGACTGGCCGTGGCGCGCGTCGGTCTGGTGCAGGCACTGACCGACAACAGCAGCGTGGCGCGTTTCGGTCTCATCAAGACGAGGCAAAGCAGCCCCACCTGGGGCACTGCCGGAAACATGCAGCCCGTCAAGGTCAGCGACCCCAGCCAGCAGACGCTTACCGAGACCGGCGCCTTCGAGAAATGGAAAATCACGCATCCGACAGTGGGCGCGACCAACGGGTCGATTACCTCCGTGCAGACGGCGCTCGTTCAGGCCAGCGACACCAGTAACTCCACCGTGCTGACCAAGCTGAATCTCGGGGTGAACGCTGCCGGTCTGATTCCGTCTGGCGAAGATAACGCCTCGACGCGAGATATGCCGGTTGACTATCTGCTGAAAGACGCCCAGGCCGAAGCCGCGCGGTTGATTACAGCCGACGGATCGACGAATTGCCGCAACACTGTGGTGGTGCTTGTCGTCGGCGGTGCCGAGGGCAACTCCGATGCCGGGGCCAACCCCGAGAACACGGCGACGAGTTTCAGGTCCTTCTCGGCAAGTCCCAATCGCCGTGTGCCGATCTATGTCATCGCCATCGCGCCCGCGAGCGCGGACGTGACGGAGTTACAGGAGATCGCCGCGAACAGCGGCGGCCAGTACTTCGAAATCACCAAGGCGATGATCGATGCGACGACGGCCGGCACACCTGTGCCCGAACTGGTGCGGGCGACGAACGTTGCGATCCAGCATGCGTTTGTGGACTTTGCCGACTGCAACGCGGCGCCGACCGTTACCAAGCCGTACGGTCCGCAGACCGAGTATCAAATCACCAGCCCGGTCGTGGGCACGGTGCTGCTCGAGGGATTGACCGATATCAGCGGCGGCACCTTGCCGAATACGGTCATCGAGAAGCCGAGCACGACGACGGTCGTTCCGCAGCAGTCGAACGTCATCCTGACGACCGCATTCGCGCTGCCGGGCTTCGAAGGCAAGCTCCGGGCGTCGCGGTTGTACAAGCCCGCGCTCGACTCCACGAAAACCTCGGGCTGGCGCTTCGACAACGACGGCACGAAGCTCTGGGTGGGTTCTGTGCCCGCTGCGGCGACCCGTAACATCTTCACGGTGACCCAGAGCGGCACGATGACGGCATTCACGACGGCCAATGTCGCGACGCTGGCGACCTTCATGAACACGACCGAGGCGCAGGCCACGCGCATCATCGACTATGTGCGGGGGCTGCCGCTCGGCCCGTTCATTGGCTCGACGCCGGCGTTCATGGATCCGCCCTCGATCGAGCCCGCCCCGGACGTGGACTATCCAGGATTCAAGACGACCAACGCCGAGCGCCGCACCCTGGTCTGGATCGGCGGCAACGACGGCATGATGCACGCGCTCGACGCCCGCACCGGTGTCGAGGTATTTGCGTTCATTCCGTTCAACCTGCTGCCGAAGCTGCGTGCGTTGCTCGACGGTCAGGCGATCGGCAACCCCGATTTCTTTGTCGATTCTTCGCCGAAGGTCGCTGACGTGCGCGTGAGCAGCAGCGTAGCCACGTGCCCGACGAGCATGACGACCTGCTGGCGCACGTATCTGTTCTTCGGTCAGGGTCCCGGCGGAACGTTCTATCAAGCCCTCGACGTGACGCTGGACGACATGGCGACGAGTGCGACGCCGACCGGTGCGCTGAGCGACGTGCTTACCTTCTTCAGCAATGCGACCCGGGTGAAGTTCCGCTGGTCGTTCCCGAGTTACATGGACTTCGACTACACGCTTGCGCCGTACGGCGACATCAAATCGACGGCATCGGCGCTCGCCAAGAGCGTCGGTGAGACGTGGTCAGATCCTGCGGTGGGCCAGATCTTGAACGAGACCGGCAAGTTCGCCTTGCTGACCGGTTCGGGGTTCCTGACCAAGACCAGGCAGGATCAGACCAACCGCGGCGGCGCGATTGCAGGCACGACCTTCTATCTCATCAGCGTGGACGACGGCAGCGTGTTCGACAGCGAGAACGTGGGATCGGATGGCGTAGCCGAGACCGTCGACAACTGCGTTGCGGCGAACGACTGCGGGAAGTTCAAGAACGCGCTTCAGGCCGACGTCGTCGCCACCGGACCACCGGAAACGCGATATATCACGAAAGCGTATGTCGGCGATCTGGATGGAAACGTGTGGCGATTCGACATATCTACCGTGAGCGGGGTGCCCGATGTGACGGCCAAGACCAAGCTGCACATGGCAGGAGCGGCGCACCCGCTCTTTGCCTCGATGGCGACCGTGCATATCGGGGCGACGCAGTCATACGTGTTCTTCGGGACCGGGAGCGATCTGCTGCCTTCCACGGGCCTGCCGACGACGCACCAGTACAAGTTAATCAGCCTGCTCGATCAGGGGACGAGCGGGTCGGTGAAATTCACCGAGCTGCTCCAGAAAATCGACGGTGCAGGTAACGACGAGAAGGTGACCGGCTTCCCGGCTGTCGCCGGAGACATCGTGTTCTTCGTGACGACCGTGACCAAACCCGCGAACGCGTGCACGTTGCCGGACGGGGCGCTGTTCGCGATGACGTTCACGGGCGGCAAGGGCTACCTTCCGATCGGCTCGAACAACAGTGGCAATGCCATCATGACGCTCACCGGTGCAAGGGCAAGTGCCCCGTTCATCGTCGATCAGCACCTCGCGTTTGCGTTCGGGAACAAACTGGAAATCCTGGGCGACCCTCAGGACTTCAATAACGGCGTCGGCCAGGTGGGCGTGCGTATCCTGTCGTGGCGTGACATTCGGTGAGCGTGCATTGGCGCCGTTGATCTGTCCGTTCTGTTCGGCGAAGGTCAAGGAGGGGCGGCTCCGCTGTCCGCGATGCGGAGAGCTGTTCTCTTCAACAGAGCCATCACCCGCGGCGGGGCCGTCGTTGTCGACTCGGTACCGCGATTTGGCTCTGCCTGCGGCCGGCGTATTGTCGCTGGGTGTGCTCCTTGTCGCGGTTGCCTTGAATAAACGCCCCGCCGAGCCTCAGCCCGCCGTTTTCGTGGCACCGGCGACACCAGTATCTTTACTCTCGGAGCCGGCTACAGTGGCGACGGAGGTCGCACCTGCCGTTGACATTGCCGATCCCAAACATGGCGGCACGGCCGCCTATGCGCAGGGCAATTATGCGACGGCTCTCTCGAGATACGAGCGGGCTGTCAAAGAGAACCCGAGCGACGCCGATGCGCTGAACAACCTGGGTCAAGTGCTCACGCGCATGGGCCGTGCGACAGAAGCCATTCCGTTCTTTGAGCGTGCCCTGGCGCTGTATCCGAACGTGTGGGCGTATCGCTTCAACATGGCGCGCGCGCACGGTGCACTCGGCGACTGGGCCCAGGCCGTTGACGGGTATCGTCTCGCCGCCACGCTGAACGTGGACGACTACGTCACGCATTTCAACCTCGGAATGGCACTGCACAAGCTTGGGCAGGAGGCCGCGGCGATCAACGAGTTCAAAAAGGCGATTGAGCTCGCGCCCGCGGAGCCCAGTTTCCGGTTGTCGCTGGGAATCAGTTATCAGCGCCTGAACAGACTTGAAGATGCCGCAAAGGCGTACGAGGAATACTTGAAAATGGATCCTTCAGCGCCGGATGCCGAAAAAATCAAATCGCAGATCGAGTTGCTGCGAAAGCCGGCTTAGCCATGCACAAACCCAAGCTGTTTCCGCTCTTCGCCCTGATGTGCATGCTGCAGTCAGCCATGCCGCTCGGCGCACAATCGCTCGCTGGCGTTGCGGCCGCCGAGACCGCTCGCAGGAAGGCTCAGACAAGGCCTGCGAAGGTTTATACAAACGACGATCTTTCCGGGACGTTACAGGGATCGGGAACATCCTCCGCACCCGCTCCAGCGAGCCCGACGCCTGCGGCCGCTGCCAAGACCGACGCGGTCGACGAAAAGAAGACCGAGGCGTACTGGAAAGGCCGAGTCACCGCTCTTCAGCAGAGCCTGGTCCGAATCAAGGTGCTCATCGAGGCGATGCAAAGCCGAATCAATGCGTTGAACGCACAGGCGCTGAGCGCCGACGATCCCGGAAGGCAGGCCACCCTGCAGGCGGATCTGACAACCGCTGCGAGCGAGATGGCGCGGCTCAAGCAGGAATCGGAAAAGCAGAACAAGGATCTCATCGCCATCCAGGAAGAAGCCCGCAAGGCGAACATTCCGCCGGGCTGGCTCCGCTGACGCAGATTCTGCCCTGATCCGCGCGACCACGCGTCGCACTTTTCGCAATATTCGCGATCCCATTCCCCATTTCTCGGGGCTGGCGCGCAGATGCCCGCTGGAGCGCCGTTTGCACATGCGAACGATCTCGTATGCGTGCCATGGAGCGCGGGTTCTCGCTCGTCGAAGTCGTCATCAGCACGGCTCTGCTCGCCGGCGTCATCGCCACGCTGGCGCACCTGCTTACGGTCTGCGCCGAAACCAATACCATCGCTCATCACCTTACGAGAGCCGCCGTTCATGCGCAGCAGAAACTGGAGCAGCTGCGATCGGACCCGGCGGTGAACGACGCGCCACGCACCGTCGAATATCTCGACGCCGATGGCGGTGTCGTGTGCCGTGGCGAATCGACATGTGACGGTGCCGTGTATGTTCGCGAGTGGTCGGTACAACCGTCGGCTATCGTCCCGGCGGCGGTGTTAGTGCACATCAGTGTGCGTCGAAGCAGGAACGCGAGTCGCGACGTTCATCTCATCACCGTGCGGCCGCGAATACGCTGATGAGGTGACACGATGCGCGGGTTTTCTCTTGTCGAGATACTGGTGGCGCTGTTGATCATGCTGGTCGTTAGCAGCGCGTTGTTCGGGTTGATGAACTCAGCTCAGGCCTTGTTCGTGGTACAGGCCGAGCTTCCGGACATGCAACAGCGGCTTCGGGTCGCGGCCGATGCGCTCGGGCGGGATCTCCTGATGGCCGGAGGCGGAAGCTTTCCGCCGATTGTGCCGCATCGCCGGGGATTGGAGTCGCCAGACGCGCCGGGTACGTTCCGAAGCGATTGCGTCTCCGTGCTCTTCATGCCCAGTTCCGGACCGCAGACCGCGATTGCTCGAGTCACCGATGGCAGTGGCGTCGTGCCGGTGAAGGCTCAGTCTGGATGTCCCGCTTCCGATCCGCTCTGCGGCTTTCGTGCGGGGATGCTGGCCGTCATTTTCGACGGCACCGGCGCCTATGACCTGCTCGAAATTTCCGGTATTTCGAACGAACCTCCGGCGTTCGTGCACGTCGGGCCACCCTTGTCGAAGGCCTATCCTCCTGGTGCCACGATTGCGCAGGCAGAAGCGGCGACCTACTGGCTGCAGATCGACGTGCGGGCCAATGTGTCTCAACTCATGAAATATGACGGGCAGCAGACCGATCTGCCCCTCGCCGACAACATCGCCGAGCTTCGGTTCGAGTACTACGTCGATTCGCTCACGCGCATGGATTCGGCGTCGTTGTCAGATGGCCCCTGGCTTCCCGATTCAACATTTGCACACCGCTTCGATGCCGATCTCCTCCGCGTGCGGCGGGTGCGGGCGAGAGTAGTTGCACGCGCGAACCAGACGTGGCTGCATGCACCGGTTGGCGATCTGCATGTAGATCTCGAGATCTCTCCGAGGAGCCAGTTGTTGCTTCCATGAAGAACCGATGCGAGCGTGGAGCCGCGTTGGTGCTCGCGATGATGGCTGTTGTGGTCTTGGCGGCCGTGGCCGCGTCGCTGGCGATCATTTCGAGCACAGAGTTGAGGATCGCCGTGAACTATGTTGACGCGATGGAACTGCGCTATGTTGCCGAGGCCGCGCTCGAGGCGACGATTGAGGAACTGGCGGCGAGCGCCGACTGGAACGAGTTGCTCGCGGGGCCGGCGACCTCCATCCTTGCTGACGGTGCACCAGGCGGCCTGCGGAGACTCACTGATGGGTCAACGATCGACCTGGACGACCTCAGCAGCCAGGCCATCGGCGACAACCCGACGTTCCGGCCGTTCGCGTTCGTGCCGGCTCAGCGTCTTCAGCCGGCGGAGGACCTGGGTATTGACGCCTACGTAGTTGTCTGGATAGGAGACGATCCGGAAGAGAACCCGGCGATGCTGGCTGTTCGGGCAGAGGCGTTTGGCGCGTCAGGTATGCGGCGGATGCTCGCCGCGCGGGTTCTACGGACCGAAGCGGGCGCCGTAAAGCTGGTCTCATGGCACGAATTGCGGTAGTACGATGTTTTTGAGGGTGGAGCCGATAAGAGGATGAGAATGCGTAAAAGCCTTTCGGTGGCCGTGTGCCTTGCGGCAGCGCTGGGGGGGGCGAGCCCCATCGCCGCCCAGTCGCTTGCGGATGTGGCCCGCGCCGAGGCTGCCCGGCGGAAGGCGCTCGGAAGTGCATCTGCCAAGACCTATACAAACGACGACCTCCGAACCGGTAATGGCGCGTCGTCGCCTTCGCCCGACCCGGCGACAATCAAGCCTGCGGTGCCATTACCCGCGCCAGTGGCCACGACCGAGCCGCCAAAGCCCCAGCCGCCGGCTGCGCCTGGTCCTCTAAAGGACGAGAAGTACTGGCGTGATCGGATAACAGCGGCGCGGATGGCCCTCGAGCGGAGCAAGGCGTTTCTCGACGCTCTACAGAGCCACATTAACGGGTTGTACGCCGAGTTTGTCGCCATGGGCGACCCGGTTCAGCGCGCCCTCATCGAGAAGAAACGATTCGAGGCGATTGCCGAACAGGATCGGGTGAAAGCCGATGTCGCTCAGCAGACCAAAGCTATCGCTGCCATCGAAGACGAGGCGCGGCGCGCATCTGTCCCTGCCGGCTGGCTGCGTTGAGCTTGCGTCCCGTGCGTCCTCCCATTCTGCTCGTCGAAGACAAGGAATCCCTCCGGACGATGCTCAAGCTTGCGATCGAGGGCCAGGGGCACTCGGTCGTCGAGGCGCGAAACCAGCTGGAAGCGGTACAGGTCCTGCAGCAGGATCGTCCTTCTTTGGTGCTGACCGATCTGCGTCTGCCCGAAGGCGATGGGTTCGGTGTGCTGCGCGCGGCCAAAGAGCTCGACCCCGAGCTGCCCGTCATCGTGATGACGGCCTACGGCAGTATTCAGGATGCGGTGGCGGCGATGAAGGAAGGCGCCCTCGACTTTCTCGCCAAGCCCGTCGATCCCGATCACCTTCTGCTGATGGTCGATCGCGCGCTCGCGCAGCGAAAGCTCCTGACCGAATACATCCTGCTGAAGGAAGAGCTTGGGGCACGGCGCGGCGCGCCGCAGATTATCGGCGACGCGCCTTCGTTGAAACACGCCATCATGGCATTGCAGCGGGCGTCGGGATCGGACGCCACGGTGCTGCTCGAAGGCGAGAGCGGCACGGGCAAAGAGCTGTTCGCGCGCGCGCTGCATACGCTGAGCCCGCGATCCGAGGGCCCTTTTGTGGCGATCAATTGCGCCGCGATTCCAGACAACCTGCTCGAGACCGAGCTCTTCGGCCACGAAAAGGGCGCCTTCACCGGCGCGGTCGCGCGCAAGCCCGGTAAATTCGAGCTGGCCCATCGCGGGACATTGTTTCTCGATGAGATCGGCGACCTGCCGCTCGGTTTGCAGGCGAAGATTCTGCGCGCGTTAGAGGAGCGCCGCTTCGAGCGCGTCGGGGGCACGCAATCGCTGCATGTCGACGTGCGCATTGTGGCGGCGACCAACAAAGCGCTGCGTGCCGGGGTGGCGTCGAAGCAGTTTCGCGAAGACCTCTACTTCCGGCTCTCGGTGTTCCCCATCGCGATTCCGCCGCTGCGCGAGCGGCAGGTCGACATTCCGATTCTCGCGCGCCACTTCGTGGAGCGGTTCTGCCGAGAGTTGAAGAAGAAGGCGGCGATGCTGGCGCCTTCGGCGATTGAGGAGCTTCAGAAGTATCACTGGCCGGGGAACGTGCGCGAGCTGCAGAACTGCATGGAGCGCGCGGTCATTTTGTCGGAAACCGACTCGATTCACGCACGCCACCTGAATCTGTCGTTGCACGCCCCGACGCCGCCCGAACCGCCGAACACCTGGGCGGCCTTCGATTTTTCCGGCACGCTGGCCGACGTGACCAGACGGGCACAGGCCGAGGTCGAGAAGAAGAAGATCGAACTGGCGCTCAAGGAAGGCGGCGGGAACGAGGGGCGAGCCGCCGATTTGCTCGGCGTGGGTTACAAGATGCTGTTGGCGAAAATCAAGGAGTACGGACTAAAGTGAGCCTGTCAGGGCAGATGGCAGAGGATCAAAGGGCACCCGTCAGGGCAGATGGCAGATGGCGGATGGCAGAGCGAGTGAGCCTGTCAGGGCAGATGGCAGATGGCGGAAGGCAGAGGAAGTAAGCCTGTCAGGGCAGATGGCAGATGGCAGATGGCAGATGGCAGAATCTGCAACGGGTTGACCCGCCAACGCTGTGAGGAAATGATTCACTCCTTTTGCACGCGACAAATTCCTGCTACATAAGAAAACGTTTCATTGGCACGGCTGTTGATTAAGATTCGAGGCGTGCCTGATTCCACCGAAATCATCTGCGAGCGCGCGTTCGAGTTCGGCTCCCGCATTCTAAAGCTTGGCGAGCGAATGTATCAGCGAGGCCCCGCAGGGCGGCTCGTTGCGACTCAGTTGATGGACTGCGGGACTTCAGTAGGTGCCAATGCGGAAGAAGCGGAAGAGGCACAGTCGAAGGCCGACTTCATTGCGAAGTTGAGCGTCTCGCGTAAGGAAGCCCGAGAGTCAAGTTACTGGCTCAGACTTGCCGTGAAGAACGAGATCGTCCGTACCGAGGAAGTGATATGGGAGCTCAGCGAGGCGAGACAA
The DNA here is from genome assembly GCA_963782595.1 of Vicinamibacterales bacterium. Lineage (GTDB taxonomy): Bacteria > Acidobacteriota > Vicinamibacteria > Vicinamibacterales > JAMQPK01 > JAMQPK01. The sequence goes on from CAWAKJ010000003.1 coordinate 366,174, forward strand.
CTTCTCTCGATGATCAGAAGCGCGATTCTAACAGCGCGATCGTCACCTGACAGAGGCGGGCACTAAAGCTTCGCGCTCGGTACCATCTGCCATCTGCGCTCTGCCATCTGCCCTGACAGGTGCTCTTCACTTCTTGAGCCCCATCTTCTTCAACGCCTTTGCGAGCTCGTCATCGGTGACGTCAGTCGCCGTCATCCAGCTGCCGATGCCTGTGCAGAGGACGTAGTGCAGGGTGCCGTTCACGATCTTCTTGTCGTGCTTCATGGCCTCCAGTACCTCTTTCGTCGAGAGGTCGCCCAGGGGCGGTAACGGGCCGAGCTTCATGATGATCTTTCCGAGCGCCTGTCGGTCGTCGCCCGACATGACGTTGCGCGCAACGGCGATCTCGGCCGCGACGAGCATGCCGTAGGCGATGGCTTCGCCGTGGCGGAACCGCTTGTACTTGGTCACGGCCTCGAGTGCATGACCGGCCGTGTGGCCGAAGTTCAGCATGCGGCGCGGGCCCGACTCGCGCTCGTCGAGGCTCACCACGTTGGCTTTGATGGTGCAGGACTCGCCGATGATCGGCACCAGTGCTTCGGCCTTTCGCGCAAAGATGGCGTCAATTTCGCGATCGATGCGTTCGAAGAGCTCGCGGCTCGACGTCATGCCGTATTTGATGACTTCGTACAGGCCGGCGCGAAACTCGCGGCGCGGAAGCGTTTCGAGAAGGGCCGGATCGATGGCGACGAGCGATGGCTGATGGAACGCCCCGATCAGGTTCTTCCCGAGCAGGTGATTCACACCCACCTTGCCGCCGATCGCGCTGTCGACCTGCGCGAGCAGCGTGGTCGGCACCTGGATGAGCTTGATGCCCCGAAGATAGGTGGCAGCGACGAAGCCGGCCATGTCGCCGATGACGCCGCCGCCCACGGCGACGATGCCGGCGCCCCGATCGGCCTCGAGCTTGATCAGCGATTCATAGGCGCGCGACGCCGTCGCGAGCTGTTTGAACTTCTCGCCGTCGGGCAACAGAATCGTCTCTGTTTTGGGGAGTGCCTTCGCCATGGCCTTGCCGTGCAGCTTCCACACGAGCGGGCTCGAGATGAAGAACTGGCGCGACGCCGGCGTCGGAGACGACTCGATGAGCCGGCCGAGGTGCGCCGTCAATCCGTACTCGATGTAAACCGGATATTTCTGCGATCCCGCGTCGACGTCTACTCTCAACACGCGTCACTCGTCCGTTCGTCCGCGGGCACGTGGCGGCCATGACTGGTCACAGTAGCGATGCGGTAGGATAGCACCCGGTGGATGTACGCGGCGACTTCATAATCGTCGGCAGCGGAATCGCCGGGCTCCGCGCGGCGGTTGAGCTGGCGCCTGCAGGCGATATTGTCGTCATCACGAAAGCCGATCCGAGCGAGAGCAACACCGAATACGCGCAGGGCGGCATCGCGGCCGCGATCGGCCCGGACGATTCTCCCGAACTTCACGCGCGCGATACGATGACGGCCGGCGACGGTCTTTGCGACGAGCGTGCCGTCCGCGTGTTGTGCGAGGAAGGGCCGCGCTATACGCGCGAGCTCGTCGACTGGGGCGCCCAGTTCGATCGCGACCCCCAGGGCAGGCCCGCACTCGCATCCGAAGGCGCCCATACAGTGCGGCGGGTGCTGCACGCCGCCGATGCCACCGGGCGCGAAATCGGACGCGTGCTCTGGGAGCGCGTGTCGTCGGCGACGCGCATCCGAGTCCTCACGAACACGCTGGCGGTCGGTGCCGTCCTTGAAGAAGGCCGGTGTGCGGGTGTGCGATTCATAGATGCGCGCGGCGAATCCGGGCGCGCGCTGGGTCGAGCCACGCTCCTTGCGACCGGCGGCGCCGGCCAGGTCTTCCAGGAGACGACAAATCCCGAAGTGGCGACCGGCGATGGTATCGCGCTCGCCTATCGCGCCGGCGCGCGCGTCGCCGACATGGAGTTCGTCCAGTTTCACCCGACCGTGCTCGACGTCGAAGGTGCGTCGCGATTTCTCCTGTCGGAGGCTCTGCGCGGCGAAGGTGCACAGCTCGTTGACGCCAGCAGTCAGCCGTTCATGCATCGCTACCATCCGGCCGGTGATCTGGCGCCGCGCGACGTCGTGTCGCGAAGCATCGTGCTGGAATCCCGGCGCACCGCGGGTCCGATCTATCTGAGCCTGCGGCATCTGGACCCAGACGAGGTGCACCGGCGGTTTCCGATGATCGCCGCCACCTGCCTGAAGACCGGGTTCGATCTGGCGCGCGACCTCCTTCCGGTCGGGCCCGCCGCGCACTATCTGATGGGAGGCGTGGAGACAGATCTCGACGGCCGCACGTCAGTGCGGGGGCTGTTCGCGGCAGGCGAGGTGGCATGCACGCGCGTGCACGGCGCAAATCGTCTCGCCAGCAACTCGCTGCTCGAGGGGCTGGTGTTCGGGGCGCGGGCGGGCGCCGCCATGACCGGCGCGTCCCGCGACGCCGAGTTGCCGCCCGCGATCTTGGGGTCTGAAACGGTTCCGGGATCCGTTTCCCCAGGTGTCAGGCGGAAACGGATCCCGGAACCGTTTCAGACCCCCTTGAACGTACAAGAGGTTCGCGAGCTCATGTGGAAGTCTGTGGGCCTGTTTCGCGATGGCTCGGGCCTGCGGCATGCGGACATGGCGCTCGACGGCCAGCAGGCCGCACTCGACGATCTCCTCGCCGCCGGACCTGCGCTCGATCACGAGGGATGGCGTCGGGCCAGCATTGTGACAGTCGCCTCGCTCATCGCAAGAGCGGCGCTCCGCCGCGAGGAGAGCCGTGGCGGGCATTTCCGCACCGATTTTCCGGCGCACGACGATCTAAAATGGAAGGTTCACATTTCCGACGTACTCGAATGAGACAATCAAAGCTTCTCCTTCAGACATACCGCGAGGCGCCGCGCGATGCCGACGTCATCAGCCAGCAGTTGATGATGCGCGGCGGCATGATTCAGAAAGTCGCGGCGGGCATCTACGACTACCTGCCGCTCGCGCTGCGCAGTATCCGCAAGTTCGAGAATATCGTTCGCGAAGAGCTGGCCCGCGATGGCTGCCAGGAGCTGCTGATGCCCACGGTGCAGCCTGGCGAGTTGTGGCAGGAAAGCGGCCGATGGCAGTTCTACGGGCGCGAGCTGCTGCGTTTCAAGGATCGCAAGGGCGCCGACTTCTGTCTGGGTCCGACGCACGAAGAGGTCATCACGGACATCGTGCGCAAGAACGTCAAGAGCTACAGGCAATTGCCCATCAACCTGTTTCAGATTCAGACGAAGTTCCGCGACGAAATCCGGCCGAGGTTCGGTTTGATGCGCGGCCGCGAGTTCATCATGAAGGATGGCTATTCCTTCCACGTGGACGACGGGGACGCCGATAGAGAGTATTGGCGCATGTTCGAGGCGTACAAGCGCATCTTCCAGCGCCTGGGCGTCAAGTTCCGTCCGGTCGAGGCCGACAGCGGCGCCATCGGCGGCAGCTTCACCCATGAGTTCCATGTGCTGGCCGGCAGCGGCGAAGACGCCATCCTCAGTTGCAACACGTGCGAGTACACGTCGAACGCGGAAAAGACGGAAGCGCCTTCGGTCCCGTACGCCTATCTTTCGGAGCCGGTGCTCGACCTGAAAAAGGCCCATTTCCACACACCCGGCATCGTGCAGATGGAAGAGCAGGCCAGGGCCTTCAAAGATGCCGAACACGATGGGCTGCCGCTCGATCACGCGTCGAAGTTCTATCTGTACCGCGCCACCAAGGGCGAGGCGACGTGGGATGTCGGGCTGGTGCTGCGCAGCGACCACGAGCCCAACACCGTGAAGATGAAGAACGCGATTGGCGCCGACTCACTCGAGCTGGTGCCACTCGAGGAAGCCGAGCGCCGCGCGGGGACGAAATCGGGGTTCATCGGCCCCGTCGAAATCGACGCGCCGATGTATGCAGACAAGAGCCTCCAAGGGGCGTACAACCTGACGTGCGGCGCCAACAAGGAGGGCTATCACCATTTCGGCCTGAAGCCCGACCGGGATCTCCCGCACTTCAAGGGATTCCACGACCTGCGCATGGCGCGCGAGGGTGATGCGTGCACGCGTTGCGGGAAGGGCGTGTACCAAGCGTTCCGGGGCATCGAAGTCGGGCAGGTGTTCAAGCTCGGCACTAAATACTCCACGTCGATGAAGTGCGTCTACCTGGACGAAGCGGGCGCCGAACGGCCGATGGTGATGGGGTGTTATGGAATCGGCATCACGAGGACGGTGGCGGCGGTCATCGAGCAGAACTACGACGCCGACGGCATCATCTGGCCGTGGGCGGTTGCACCGTACCACGTGCATCTCGTCAGCCTGGACTCGGCGAAGCCGGAGATCGCCGCAGTGGCCGACCAGATTGAACGCGATCTCGAAGCGGCGGGATTCGAAGTGCTGCACGACGATCGCGAGGGCCTGAGCCCGGGCGTGAAGTTCAAAGACGCCGATCTCCTCGGCATGCCGCTGCGCCTGACCGTTGGTGCGAAGGGTCTCAAAGACGGCGTGGTCGAGCTGCGCGACCGTCGCAGCAAGGAAGTGGTGAGGGTGAAATCCGAGGATGTTCTCGCCACCCTTGCGGCGGCGCGAGAACGGATGCAGACCTGAAACATGTCATGGCAGAGGGCAAATGGCAGATGGCAGAAGACGTCATCTGCCCTTTGCCATCATCCATCTGCCCTGACATGATTCACGTTTCTTCCACCGTCTTCTTGCCGAAGAGCCAGGCGATCGCGATGCTGAGGATGTAAAGAATCACCATCGGTCCTGCGACGATCAGCTGGCTGGCGACGTCGGAGCTCGGCGTGACAATCGCGGCGACGACGACGATGACCAGCACGGCGTACTTGAACTGACGCACCATCCAGCGCGCCGTGACGACGCCCATCCTCGCCAGGAAAAACACCAGCGCGGGCATCTGAAACACGATCGCCATTCCAAGCATCATGCGGAGATACATGCTGAACGTATCCTCGATGCGCGGCATGAACTTGATCATGTCGTTGGAGAAGCTCGAGAAGAACCGCCACATCAGGGGAAACGCGACGTAGTGCGAAAAGGCCGCGCCTGCAAGGAACCCGATGGTCGACAGCAGGACGAACGGAATCGCGTACCGGCGTTCCTTGGCGTACAGCGCCGGCGCCACGAACAGCCAGACCTGCGAGAAGATCAGCGGCGTGCCGATGAACAACCCCGCCAGCAGCGCGATGCGGATGTTGAGCATGAACGCTTCGGTCGGGTAGGTGTAGATGAACGACCCTCCCGGCGGCAGCGTCGCCGAGAGCGGCCGCATGACGAAGTTGATGATGTCTTCGATGAAAAAGGCGGCGATGCCCACGCCGAAGCAAAGCGAAAGGAGGGCGCGGATGATGCGCTTCCGGAGCTCGTCGAGATGCTCCAGAAACGACATCTTGCCGCCACCTTCGGAATCGTTGTCGTCGAACCAGCTGTCGGACACGTCGCGCGCTGAAGAGTCCTTTGTGCTCTGCCGATCTGAAAGGGGAACTAACCCGCGGTCTCGTGCGGCGTCGTCTCACCCTCAGGTGCTGTGACGGCCACCGGGGCTGGGGCTGACTCCGGAGTCGCGGTGCCCGTCGTTGCTGCCATGGACGATCCTGGCGGGATCTGGGCCGATTTCCGCGCATCCTGCAGTTCTTCGGTACGGATCTCTTCTTCGAGCGTGTTCTTCAGCTCGTTGGAGGCTCGTTTGAACTCGGCAATGCTCTTACCGAGCGACTTGCCCAGTTCGGGTAATTTTCGCGGGCCAAAGATGATCAGTGCGATGACCGCAATGACGACCATCTCCGGCATGCCTATGGGACCCATAAGGTGGCTTACTCCTTGGAATTTCGAGACTTAGATTATACCTCCTTTCGTAGTAACATTTTAGGTGTCTATGCGCACTTACCGCTCTGTCTCTGTCGCGGCGTTTGCCATTGCCCTGTCGGCCCTGGTTGGGGGCTTTTTCGGGGGGCGCGTGCTGGCCACCCAGGACGGGCTGCCCGAACGCATCAATGTTTTCAGCACCGCGCTCAAGCAAATCGAGCAGAAATACGTCGAGCCGGTCGAGTCCGATCGCGTGGTCTATAGCGCGATCAACGGCATGCTCCAGACGCTCGATCCTCACTCGAGCTTTATGGATCCCAAGGCCTACGCCCAACTCCGGGAACGGCAGGAGGGGCACTACTACGGCCTCGGCATCAGCATAAACGTCATCGACGGCGATATCACCGTCATGTCGCTCTTCGAAGGGTCGCCGGCCTACAAGAAGGGCATTCGGCGCGGCGACGTCATCGCCAAGATCAACGGGGAAGACGCCAAGGGCTGGACGAGCGAGCAGGCGGTCTTGAAGCTGCGTGGGCCGCGCGGGACCCCGGTTGGCGTGTCGATTCGGCGCACGGGCTACGACAAGCTGATCGACGTGGAGGTGGTGCGCGACGAGATCAGGATTCCGAGCGTGCCTTCGGCGTTCATGATGAACGAGACCACCGGGTACATCCAGCTGCGCGATTTCTCGGAAACAACGGATCGCGAGCTTGGCGTGGCGCTGCGGGATCTGACCAAGCAGGGCATGCAGCGGCTGGTGCTCGATATCCGCGAGAACCCGGGCGGACCGCTCGATCAGGCCATCAAGGTGTCGAACCGGTTCCTGCGAAAAGGCGACCTCATCGTCTACACGCGCGGCCGCATCTCGAATTCAGACCAGAACTACCATGCGGTCGAGAACAGCGATTACACCAACCTGCCTGTCGTCGCGCTGGCGAACAGACGCAGCGCGAGCGCGTCCGAAATCGTGACGGGCGCCCTGCAGGATCACGATCGCGGGCTCGTCGTCGGGGAAACGACATGGGGCAAGGCGCTCGTGCAATCGATTTACCGGCTCAGCGAGGGCGCGGGACTCGCGCTGACGACGGCGCACTATTTCACGCCGGCCGGCCGGCTGATCCAGCGGCCATGGGATGAGAGCTTCGACGAGTACCTCTCTTACACGACGCGCGAACAGGAGGCCAACGTTGAGCACACGCCTTCGCAGCTGAAGTACACGCTGCGTCTGGGCCGCAAGGTCTACAGCGGCGGTGGCATCGAGCCCGACTATCGCATGGCGGGGCCCATTGAGGGATTCAATCCCGGAAAGTTCGCGCGCCGGCTGCATCCGACGATGTTTGCCAACTACGCGCAGCGATTCGACCGCGAAGGCGACGACCGGTTCGGCAGCGCCACCGACCAGAAAGCGCGCCGCACGCTGACGCGCGAGTTCACGGTTGACGCCGCGATGCTGCAGGACTTCAAGGAGTTCGTGAAATCGCAGCTGCGCGATCAGACGTTGTTCGACGAGGCGGGCTTCAACGCCGACGTCGAGTTCATTCGCGCGATGCTGCGCTACGAGATCGACGTCGCGTTGTTCGACGTGGCGACCGCGCGCCGGCATCTGCTCGCGAAAGACCCACAGGCGCAATACGCGCTGACGTTGTTCCCGGAGGCAGAGAAGCTGCTGAAGGCCACGCCGGCCAAGAGCACGCAGGTCGCCGGAAAATAGTGTCCGGCTTGAGACGGACCTCGTAGGTAGTTAGGTCGGACTCCCTACTACTCGTAGGGTCCGAGTTTATCCTTGCCCCTATATTTGGGGCTTGTTACACTGGCGGCCGTTCCGAGCCCGGGGCAAAGGTTCGATTCGGTCGCGTTTGCACATTCCACATTTCCGCTTCGTCGAGAGCGTCCCAGCCGCTCGTTGCTTTCCGTCTATGGAAAGCATCGCGCGGCTTTTCGTCTGTACAAATCAGCTGGTAGCCGGTAGGTTGTAGCTGGTAGCAGACGGCAAACGGTACACGGTAAACGGCAAACCACCATGCGGATACAACAACTCGAAATTGCGGGCTTCAAGTCCTTCTCCGATCGTTCCCATCTGTCCTTCGATCGCGGCGTGACAGCGATTGTCGGCCCCAACGGGTGCGGGAAGAGCAACGTGGCAGACGCCATCACCTGGGTACTCGGCGAGCAGAGCGCCAAAAGCCTGCGCGGCGACCGCATGGAAGACGTGATCTTCAACGGCAGCGATGCGCGCAAGCCTACCGGTGCGGCCGAAGTGCGGCTACGGCTGAGCGATGTGCTCTCCATGCCGATTGCCGAGTTGCCGCGATCTGATTCTTCAGAGGCGACGGACGCAGACGAGGACAAGCCGTCGATTGCGCGCACCATAGAGGTGACGCGCCGGCTGTATCGATCGGGGGAAAGCGAGTACCTCATCGACGGCGAAGTGTGCCGGCTCCGCGATGTGCACGATCTGCTGATGGACACAGGGCTCGGCGCCAAGGCCTACGCCATCATCGAGCAGGGGAAGATCGGCATGATCCTCAGCTCGCGCCCCGCCGATCGCCGACAGTTGATCGAGGAAGCCGCCGGAATCACGAAGTACAAGGCTCGCCGCCGGGCGGCCGAGCTCAAGCTCGAAGCCGCGCGGCTGAATCTGACGCGCCTTGAAGACATCGTGTTCGAGCTCGAAAAGCAATTCGGTTCGCTCAAGCGCCAGTCGGCCAAGGCACGGCGCTACAAACGGCTGCGCGACGAGCTGCGGCACTGGGAAAAGCTGCTCTTCGCTGGCCGGTACCGGGAGTCGGCTCAGAAGATCGAGTCGCTGCGCGCACGTCTCGCCGATGCACACCTTCGCGAGGCGGCGGCGGCCTCGGCAGTGGCCGGGGCAGAGTCAGACTTCGGCCGCATCCGTATTTCGCTGGTCGAAGCCGAGACCGGCGCAACGAGCGCTCGGGAGGCGGTGCACGGCTGCGAGCTCGAGATCAACCGGCGGCAGCAGCAGATTCAGTTCAACCGCGAACAGATCGAAATGCTCGCTGCGCGCGCCGAAGAAGTGCGGGCAGAGCTCGAGGCCCTCGAAACGCGGCGCGAGCCCGGACGCCTTCGCCTGATCGAGCGCCGCGAAGCCGCGGCACGCGCCCGCCAGGACCAGCAATATGCCGCCGCCGAGCTCGAGCGCATCGAGAACGCGTACGGCGAAGAGAACCGTCACATCGAGGGCCTCGAGGCCGACGTTGAAGCCGCACGCTCGGAGGTGTTTTCGGCGCTGAGCGTGGCTACGACCCTTCGTCATGCCATTCAGCATTCCGAAGAGGCGACCCAGCGTGTCTCGGAGGAGCTGGCCAAGCTCGGTGTCGAAGAATCAGAAGTCCTGATGGAAAAAGAGCGGCTGGAAGACGATCGAGCGGTGACAGCCGATGGGCTGCGCCGCGCGAAAGAGGCCGCCGAAGCATCGATGCACGCGAAAACTGCGCGTGAAACCGAGCTCGCGACCGCGCGCATCGAGCTCGAATGGAAGTCGCACAACCTGCAGGCCCGCGAGCGCGAGCTCGCCGGGCTGACCGCGCGACTGGCGTCGTTGACCGATCTGGAGAAGGCGCGTGCCGGCTATACGGAAGCAGCACGGATCGTCCTGCAGCAGGCCAACGGCCATGTGGGGCAGCAGGGCTCGGTTGCTGACTATCTCGACGTCGAGCCGAAATATGAGCGAGCGGTGGAAGCCTCTCTGGGCGACCTCCTGCAGCACGTCCTCGTTGCCACCCATGAACAGGCGCAAGCCGGCCTCGAGTTGATTCGCCAGGAGAACGCAGGCCGCTGTGGCTTCCTGGTGTTCGACAGCGTCCCGCAGTACGTAGAGTCCGGCGTAGAGTCCCGCTTTAGCCGGACCCATAATGGCCTTATTAGGACCGACGCCGACGCGCCGGCCGGCCTGATCCCGCTTCACTCGGTGCTTCGCGTGGCGGGCCCGCACGCCGCCGCCATCGCGGCCGCCCTCCCTGATGGTTTCATTGCGGACGATCTCGGCGCCGCACTCCACGCAGCCGAATCGACGTCGGCAAGCATTGCCACTCCCGCAGGAGAAGTAGTGCGGGGGCGCCTGCTCGTCTCGGGCGGCAGCAAAGATGAAGGCGGGGCGATTCTCGGCATCAAGCGCGAGATAAAGGAGCTTCGCGATCGAATTGCCGGTGAAGAGGCCGAGCGCGATCAGTCAGTGTCCGAGGTTGCGGCGCTCGAGACACGCATCGTGCAGGTCTCGAACGCGCTATCGGCCGTAAATGCCGACCTGCACCGCGAGGAAAAAGCCATCCTTTCGCTCGAGCTGCAGTTGCAGCGCTCGGGCGACGATCTGCAGAAAGTGCAGAAAAAAATGGAGCTGCTGGAGATCGAGCGACGAGGCGCGGAAGAGCAGCGCCAGGGCCTCGACGCGCGGCAGCGCGAAGCGCGCGAGTCCATCGTTCGCCTCGAGGCGGAACAGCGCACTGCAGACGAAAAGCTGTCCCAGGCACAGCATCGCCTCGGGGATGCGCGCGAATCGCTGCAGGCTCTGGCTCGTCGTGCGGCAGAGGCCAAGGCATCGTACGCGACGCTCGTGGAACGGACCGGAGCCTTGGATGCCGATGTGGTGCGTATCGAGGAGAGCAATCGCGACCTCGAGGAGCGGGTGCGCATCTCGCAGGGGGCGGCGGCCGAGATCGACGAGAAGCGTGAAGGTCTGAAGCAGCTCGTCGAAGAGACCCTGCAGATGCTCGATCGCGATGGCGAGCGGCTGGAAACCCTGCGCGGCAGCGTTCGCGCCGCCGAGGACTCTCTGACGGAGCTGCGTCAGCAGGCCGACCTCATCGAGAAGGCGGCACGCGACGCCCGCAAGGCGCTCGAGTCGATTCACTCGGAGCTGAGCGATCTCGAAGTCGGGCGCGCGACAGAAGAAAGCCACCTTAGTCATCTCGCGCAGTCCTGCGTAGACAGCCTGCAGCTGACGCTCGACGAAGTTGTCGCGGAAGTGCAGTCTGCGCAGCCTGAGGCGGGAGACCCGGGAGCGCGCGACTTCGGTCGCGCAGACAGCGAAGACGAGGCAGACGAGTCCGACGAACCTGCCGACTTGGTCGCCGAGCCCGCAATTGCCGCGTCAGCCACTCCCGAGGAGCACATCTCGCGGCTTCGTCAGAAGATCGACCGGTTGGGCCCGGTGAACATGATGGCCATCGATCAGTTCGACGAGCTCAGCACGCGCCACCAGTTCCTGACGACACAGCGCACGGACCTGACCGACTCGATCTCGGCGACCGTCGATACGATCAAGAAGATCGACGAGACGAGCAAAGTGCGCTTCCGCGAAGCATTCGCGTGCATCAAGGAGAACTTCCAGGGCACGTTCAGCACGCTGTTCGGGGGAGGGCACGCGACAATCGCGCTCCTCGACGAGAGCGACATCCTCGAGAGCGGCATCGAAGTGGTCGCGTCGCCGCCCGGCAAGCGCCTGCAGAGCGTTCAGTTGCTCTCTGGCGGAGAAAAGGCGCTGACGGCCATCGCGCTGATGTTTGCGATCTTCAAATACAAGCCCAGCCCTTTCTGTGTCCTCGACGAAATCGATGCGCCGCTGGACGACGCGAACATCGGACGTTTCGTCGAGATGCTCCAGAGCATGCAGGAGCATACGCAGTTCATCATCATTACGCACAGCCGCAAGACCATGGAGATTGCCGACCGGCTGTACGGCGTGACGATGGAGGAGCCGGGGGTCTCGAAGCTGATCTCCATTGAGCTGAATTAGGACAGAGGAAACATTCGGGTCGCGAGGTTCGTCAGGTACCACATGCCTTCTGCCCTCGATATCCGGCCTGCGGCCTTCCTCGCCGTCCTGAGCGTCTTGTACGCCTGCGACGTCACCATCAAGGACGGCGACGTCTCGGTGCGTCACTTTCAGGGCCGCGCCACGCAGGAATGGAAGCGTACATACCCTCTCGGCCCTCGGGGGAGGTTTGAGATTACCAACAGCAACGGCCCTGTCGAGATTGTCGCCGGCCCGGCCGGCAACGTCGAGGTGGCGGCGACTCTGACGGCCACCTCAATGACCGACGAACGTGCGGGCGAGATGCTGCGCGCGACCAGGATCGAGGAAAGCGTCGCGCCCGACCGGGTCACCCTCGTGTCGCAGCCGAATCGCCGAGGCGGCAACGTCGAGGTCAGTTTCAAAATCTCGGTGCCTCCGGACGCGGACGTCCGGACCACCCTGAACAACGACAAGCTGACCGCGGAGGGGTTGATCGGGCACATCAGAGCGATGGTCGTGAACGGCGAGATGGAGCTCAACGGGCTGCGGGGCACCGTCGATGCCGCATCAGTCAACGGCCCTGTCTCGGTGAGGATGGCCGAAGTGACCGGACGCGTGCGGGTCGAGGCCACCAACGGCCGGATCTCGATCGAGGTGCCCAAAGACGCCAAGGCCACGCTGAATGCGCGATCGGTCAACGGAGGGATCACTGTGACCGGTCTCAACACCCAGGAGGCGTCGGGCCGTCGCATCCGGAACCTCGAATCGCAGCTCAATGGCGGCGGTCCGGAGATCGACGTCCGCATTACGAATGGCCGGATTACGATCGAGGGGAAATGACGCAGAGGGCATGGCGCGGAAACTGTCAGGGCAGATGGCAGATGGCAAACAGTGAACCGTAAACGGTAAACACTCCAGGTGAACGAGGACAAAGCCACCCGCTATCATCGGCTCGGGCGCCGCTCGAGAATCGTTTCCACCATCTGGACTGCCGCGATCCTCCTCGGCCTGTTGGCGGGCCCCTCCGTCGGCCTGCGAGAGTGGGTCTCGGGCCTCGCGTTTGCCAATCCCACGCTGGTCGTCGTGCTGTACGTGCTGGTGCTGTCGCTTGTGTTCGACCTCGCGACGCTGCCCTTCAGTTTCTATCAGGGATTTCTCCTCGAGCGGCGTTATGGCCTGTCTACAGAGACCATGGCGCACTGGCTGAAAGATCACCTCAAGGCGGTCGCCATTGGTTTGCTGTTCGCGGAAGCCGCCGCCGTGTTCGTCTACTTCACGCTCCGTCACTGGCCCGGATTCTGGTGGGTGTTCGCGGGCCTCGGCTATGCGCTGGTGGCGGTCGTGCTCGTGAACCTCGCTCCCGTCGTGCTGCTGCCGCTCTTCTTCACGTTCAGGCCCCTTCAGAAAGAGGCGTTGACCAATCGCCTGACGGCGCTGGCGTCGAAGGCAGGCACGCGCATCATGGGCGTCTACGAGTGGACGCTCAGCGACCGGACGAAAAAAGCGAATGCCGCGCTCACGGGTATGGGCAACACGCGGCGGATTCTGCTGTCGGATACGCTGCTGGCCGAATACTCCGACGACGAGATCGAGGTGATACTTGCGCATGAGCTCGCGCACCATGTGCACCGGGACATCTGGACGTCGCTGTTCTTCGACATGGCCCTGACGTTTGCTGGATTCTTCGCGGCGCACCAGCTCCTGCAGTACGCCGTGCCGCTTTTCGGGCTGCAGAGCATTGCCGATCCAGCAGGCATTCCGGTGCTGCTCCTGACGGCCGGCGCAATCGGTTTCTGCGTGAAGCCGGTGGCGAACGCCGTCTCCCGCTCGCACGAGCGGCGGGCCGACTCCTACGCGCTGAAGATGACAGGAAATCCTTCGGCTTTCATCACGGCGATGAAGCGGCTCGGGCAGCAGAATCTGGCCGAAGACAATCCGTCGAAGCTCGTGCAGGCGTTCTTCTACACCCATCCGCCGATAAAGGAGCGCCTTAGTGCAGCGAAAGGTTCGTCGGGTTCGTAAAAGTTCGTCTAGTTCGTTGAGTTCGTAAGGTTCGTTCGGTTCGTCGGTTCGCGGCACAGGTGGTCGGCCGAACTGCGCACCTCACGAACCCAACGAACCTAACGAACTGCGTGGAATCAGCAGCAGTAGTGCACCAGCGATTTGCATCGCCCCCGTCAGGTACCGCAGCCAATCGCCAAATCCGATCCGATCGAAGATCTGAATCCACATCTGGTCGTGGAACTTCTGAGGGCCGAGGCCGAGGAACGCGACGCTGACAGCGATGCGCGGCACCCACCGGGCGATGAGTCCCAGGCGATCGGGTGTGCGTTCGGCCGGCAGTTCGAACATCGGCTACTGCTTTCTGACGTATACGCGCGTCGCGACTTTCGGATGTTCGTGACTGCGGTGCTCGCGAAACTCGATGAACAACCGGCCGTGTTGATCAAGCAGCCAGAACGAGCCGTGAGCGACGGTCGTTTCGATGCCCTTGGCGACCGACGTCGTTGACGTGCTCATCATCATTTGCGTTCCGAAGAAGGTCGTGTCCCAACGGCCCTGTTCTGCACGTCTGATGCGGTCGCCGACGAATCCACCTGCCCCGAACTCAAATGTGCCGGCGGCAGGGTGGGTTCCACGCCGCGAAGGGTGCTCGACGGTGATGCTCTGCGACGACTGCCTTACGAGGAGTTGATCGGGCGCGTCGATCATCAGCGTGTCGGGCTCGACCGAACGGCCCCGGTCCGAGATGACGAGCACCCAATGTCCCGAGAAGTCCGTCTCCCTCGACTGCGCGCTGGCAACCCCAGCAATAAGAACAGCCACGAGGAGGCAGGGAATGGTCATGGGAACCGCACTTCCTTTGACACACGCTTCGCCGTTTTGTTCATCCCACCAACCACCAACCACCAACCACCGCCGGCCCCAACTTTCTCTTGACAATAAATAAGTAAATACTTATATTAGTAATTACTTACATATGACCGGTGAACCCACGGTCGCCGAACGCTTTGCCGTGCTGGCCGATCCCACGAGACAGGCGCTGATTGACCTGTTGCGTGAGAAGCCGCTGCGCGTGGGTGATCTCGCCGCCCGGCTGCCAGTCACTGGCCCGGCCGTCTCCCAGCACCTCAAACTGCTGCAGAAGGCGCAGGTCGTGCGTGACGAGTGGCGCGGCACCAGCCACTACTTCAGCCTCGATCCGCACGGCTTCGAGGCCGTCAAGAGGTACGCCGAAGTCATGTGGAACGACGCCCTGGGCGCGTTCGCCAAATATGTAGACGACCAACTGAAACACCCGGCTGGGAAACGGCGAGGAAAGGCGCAGAAGCGATGATTGCGGAACGTCAGTCCGACCTTACCCCCGTCGTCAAGCGCATTATTGTGAAATGTTCGGCCGAAGATGCCTTCCGCTTCTTCACCGCCGATTTCGACAAGTGGTGGCCTGCGCACACGCATTCAGTCATTGCGATGTCGAGCGACGGCGCCAGGCATCCGGCGGCGTGCACGCTCGACCCTCGACTCGGCGGACGCATCATCGAGCGGGGAAAGGGCGACGAGACGTATGTGTGGGGCACCGTACACATCTGGGAGCCGCCGTCTCGAGTTGCTTTCAGCTGGCATCCCGGCGGGAACGCCGAAACGGCGCAGACCGTCGAGGTGACGTTTACGCGCCGCGGCGCCGGCACAGAAGTGATGCTGACCCATGGTGGCTGGGAGAGGCTCGGGGAAGAGGGGGCTCTTACGCGCGATGGTTACAACAACGGGTGGGAAAGCGTCTTCAGCGGGGCCTATCGTGACTATGTCGAAGCGCGTGGTTAGCGAGCCGTCGGATCGGCGGTTGAAATACCTGCTCGATATGGCGGAAGAATGTCACGTCGTTGCGGGCGGCTATCGTCTCCGTTTCGCGCGCAACAACACGACGCTGCTGCTCGTCGTCGGCGCGATTGACGCAAACCCCGCGCTTCGCTTTACGGTGACCACGAGCGAGACCGGCGCATGCTGGGTTGACGTAGGGACGCCCCACGAACACCCGCCGCCACTACCGCGCCCAAATTCTGCGCCGCGGTCGGGGGCAATACCGATCGTCGCGTGACTGGTATTTTTCTTCCTTCTTACTTTTTACTTCTTACTTTCTACTTTCTACTTTTCACTTTCAGGTTTACTTCCCCCCTTCCACCACCAGCTCTCCAACCATTTTCTTGCAGCCCTCATCTGCGGTGAGGTTGCAGTAAATCGGAAAGCGTCCCGGCTGATCGGCGCGGAACTCGAAGACGATCGACCGGCCTGGCTCGACTCGCTTTGCGATCCGGTACTTGTCGATGGTGAAGCTGTGGGGAATGTCGTCGGTGGTGAAGGTGACACGCACGAGATCGTCCTGCCGGACGTCGAGGCGCGCGGGGGTGAACGCGTACTTGTGCGCGGCGACCGTGAACGTGCGCTCGCGGCTCTCCTGCGCCTGCACCAGGAATCCGAACACCGCCAGCACGAGTACAAACGCCGATCGCGCCAGAACCCTGGCGAAGGCGGATGAAGACGTCATGATGTTCTCCTTGCTGGGGGAGACGGTGAGCAAGGGGGTCTGACCCCCTTGCTGGACGCGGGGGTCAGACCCCGTAATTACAGTTTACTCCGATTTGCGGGACGGGCCCCCACCGGAGGCCCCGGCGGTGGCACCCTCGTCCTGCAGCAGGGCCTTGCGGCTCAGACGAATCTTTCCAGTCGGATCGATGTTGATGACCTTGACGAGCACCTGCTCGCCTTCTTTCAGCTCGTCGCGGACGTCCTTGACCCGGTGGTTCGCGATTTCCGACACGTGCAGCAGCCCGTCAGTGCCTGGCATGATTTCGACGAACGCGCCGAAGTCGGTAATACGCTGCACCTTGCCCATGTAGGTCTTGTTCAGCTCGGCAGTGGCGGTGAGCTCCTGGATGATTGCGATGGCTTTCTGGGCCGCCGCTTCGTCCGCCGAGGCCACGTTGACGCTGCCGTCGTCCTCGACGTCGATCTTCACGCCGGTGCGCTCGATGATGCTGCGAATCATCTTGCCGCCCGGGCCGATGACGTCGCGGATCTTGTCGACCGGGATCTTGATGGTGATGATCCTGGGCGCATACGTCGAGATGTTGCCGCGCGGCGCCGTCAACGTCTTGGCCATCTCTGCAAGGATGTGCAGGCGGCCGCGGTGCGCCTGCTCGAGCGCCTCGCGCATGATCGCCGCGGTGATGCCGGCGACCTTGATGTCCATCTGCAGCGCCGTGACGCCGGCGGCCGTGCCGGTCACCTTGAAGTCCATGTCGCCATAGTGGTCTTCGGCGCCGGCGATATCCGAGAGCACGGCGTACTTCCCCGTCTTCTCGTCCATGATGAGGCCCATCGCGACGCCCGCAACTGGCGCGCGAAGTGGCACGCCCGCATCCTGCATGGACAACGTTCCGCCACAGACCGACGCCATCGACGACGATCCGTTCGACTCGAGAATGTCCGACACGATGCGAATTGTGTAGGGGAACGCTTCTTCGGAGGGAAGCACGGGCAGCAGCGCGCGCTCGGCGAGCGCGCCGTGGCCGACTTCGCGGCGGCCGGGTCCGCGCATAAACTGCACTTCGCCGACCGAGAACGGCGGGAAGTTGTAGTGCAGCATGAAGCGGCGATAGATCTCACCCTCGACCGTCTCGATCTTCTGTTGATCGTCCGATGTGCCGAGCGTGACGGTGACGAGCGCCTGCGTCTCGCCGCGCGTGAACACGGCTGAGCCGTGCACGCGTGGAAGCACGCCGACCTCGGACCAGATCGGCCGGATCTCGTCGAACTTGCGGCCGTCGAGGCGCACGCCTTTTTCGAGCACTTCGTCGCGCAGCACCTTCTCCTTCAGTTCCTTGAAGATGGCCTTGGCCTCGACCTTGCGCAGGACTTCGCCTTCCGGGATGTCGGCGATGAGGTCGTCGAGCACCTGATCGACGGTGCTGTAGCTCTCGAGCTTGTTGCGCACGCGCATCGCCTCGCTGAGCGGCACCAGCACTTTCTCTTCGACCTCGCGATAGAACGCGTGATCGACGTCCTTCTTCGGCGCCTCGCGCTTCGGCTTGCCGGCCTGTTTCGCCAGCGCGTCGATCGTGTCGACGATGCGTTTAATCGCGTCGTGGCCGGCCTCGAGACCCTGGACGACTTCTTCTTCGGTAATCTCCTTGGCGCCGGCTTCCACCATCACGATGGCGTCCTTGCTGCCCGCGATCACCAGGTCGAGCGCGCTCTTCTTGCGCTGCTCGTAGGTTGGATTGATGACATACTGCCCGTCCACCTTGCCGACGCGCACACCCGCAATCGTTTTCTGGAAGGGGATGCTCGACAGCGCGAGTGCGGCGGATGCGCCCGTAATCGCCAGCACGTCCGGGTCGTAATTCGCGTCGGCCGAGAGCACGAGGGCGATAATCTGCGACTCGTATCGCCAGCCTGCGGGGAATAGCGGCCGGATGGGGCGATCGATGACGCGGCTGGTCAGCACTTCCTTTTCAGAAGGCTTGCCCTCGCGCTTGAAAAACCCTCCCGGAATGCGTCCCGACGCGTACGTGTATTCCTTGTAGTCGACCGTCAACGGGAGAAAGTCGATGCCTTCGCGCGCGTTGGCGGCGGCGCACGCCGTGACGAGGACGACCGAGTCGCCCATCCGGACGAGGACCGCGCCGTCTGCCTGTTTCGCGTATTTTCCCGTTTCGAAGGTGAGAGGAGTGCCGCTGATTTGAATTTCTTGTCTGTACATTTATGCCTCAGAACGTACGTAGTGTCCGGCTTCCGCCGGACCCTTGCCCGGCTTCAGCCGGGCGTGGAGCTACTTGCGGATGCCCAGGCGGCGGATTAGCTCGGCATAACGCTCGGAGTCCTTGCCCTTCAAGTAGTCCAGCAGACGCCGGCGCTGACCCACCAGCTTGAGAAGGCCGCGGCGCGAATGATGATCTTTCGCGTGCGTTTTGAAGTGCTCCGTGAGATAGCCGATGCGTTCGCTGAGAATGGCGACCTGAACTTCAGGAGAGCCGGTATCGGAGTCGTGCGTGCGGTACGAGGAAATGAGCTCGGTCTTCCGGTCTTTGTTCAAAGCCACGAGTGGTTACCTCCGCGTGCGGCCCAGTAGACGCTATCGGTAGCCGGACCGAAGGTCCCCAGTCCGCCGCAATGTATTACTGCCAAACGAGTAATTTTATTCCAGTACTACGCCTGGATGCAAAAATCCTGCGCCGCCACCCGTACGGGGCTCGGCGATGGCAACCAGTCGGCCGTCCGGGTGTAGCAGGCGTACACGGCCCCGCGAAAGGCCGGCGAGCCTCGCGGCCTCGCTGACGTGGGAGGGGCCGATGAACCCGCCGCGTGCGGCCAGCGACGCGCCTTCGGCGGTCAACGTAATGGCCGGCAGCGACGGCAGCAGATCTGACAGCGGGATGACGCGCGCGGCGGCTTCCTCCGGCCGTCGATCGATGACCTCGATCCCGATGGCTTGCGCCAGGGAAAAGTCACCACTCCGCGTCCGGACGAGGGCGGCCAGGTGGCCGCCGGTGCCCAACCGCTCGCCGATGGCGTGAGCCAGTGCGCGCACGTAATAGCCGGCAGAGCAGACGAGCCGTACGCGAAGGACGCTGCCGCGCCAGTCGAGCACGTCGAGCGCCGACGCGGTGACCATCACCGGCTGCAGCCGCACGGGCGCGTTTCGACGTGCGAGGTCGTAGGCGCGATCGCCGTCGAATTTCTTGGCCGAGTAGGCGGGCGGTTCCTGCAAATACGTGCCGCGGAATTCGCCGACGGCGTCCTCGACGAGCGAAGCGGTGAGATCGGAGACCGCTCGCGTGTCGCTGCGAGGAACGATTTCGCCACCGCGATCGAGTGTCGTCGTGGTGACGCCCAGCTCGATTTCCGCTTCGTATTCCTTGTCGGCCGACGAAAGAAACTGCGCGAGGCGCGTGGCCTTGCCCAGCACGAGCGGCAGTACGCCGGACGCCAGCGGGTCGAGCGTACCCGTGTGACCGACCTTCATCGCCCCTCGACGCGGCTCGGGGCGACCCTGAGCTTGTCGAAGGGTCGTCGATCGTCGATCGTCGATCGACGATCGTCTGGATCCGGACTCTTCCGCCGACGATGGACGATGGCCGATCGACGATGGCCGATCGACGATGGCCGATTGACGATGGCCAATCACCCGTCGCATCACGGCGACCACATCGTGCGACGTCGGCCCGGCCGGCTTGTCGACGATGAGGACGCCGTCGGGAAAGAGAAGTTGGGAGCCCATTTTTCTGTCTAGGACACAGAGATCACCGAGTAGAACGGAGGACACGGAGATCTTTGATCAGATTTCTCCGTGTTCTCGGTTTTTCTCTGTGCACTCTGTGTCCTGCTCTACACAAGCACGCGGGTCAATTCGTCGACGAGCTTCCGCCGCACGTCGGCGTACGGGCCGGACAGGCTGCACCCGGCAGCGTTTTTGTGTCCGCCGCCCCCAAAGAGGCTCGCCACCCGGTTTACATCGACGTCGCCTTTCGATCGCATGCTGATGCGGAAGTTTTCCGGCTCGATCTCTTTGAAGAACGCGACCGCCTGAATCTCCTTGACCGAGAGTGGAATGTTGATGAGCCCGTCCGAGTCTTCGTGGGTGGCACCCGTTTCCTGCAGCAGCGTCAGCGTCAGCGCCGCGAGGGCCGCGCGGCCGTTCCCTTCGAACTCGAGGTTATGCAGCACCGCGCCCATCAGGCGCAGGCGGCCCATGCTGCTGTTGTCGTAGATGGCGCGTGCGATCGCTTCTGGCTGCGCCCCCGCCTCCGTGCAGCGCCGGCAGATCTCGAAGGTGCCCGGTGTAATGTGCGAGAAGTGAAAGCCGCCGGTGTCGGTCAGGATGGCGACGTAGACGTGCGTGGCGATTTCGGGCGTCAGCGTCACGCCGAGCGCGTCGATGACGTCGAAGACCATCTCGCCGCACGCGGCCCGCGCAGGGTCGAACCAGTTGATGGCGCCGAAGTTCCTGTTGCCGGGGTGGTGATCGATGTTGATGACGAAATACTTCTCGAAGCCGTCAACGCCGGTTCGCGACAGGTCGCCGCACTCCATCACGATGGCGGCGTCGAACTGCCCGTGCACGTCCGGCGACACCTGAATGTCCCGGACGCCGGGCAGCGTCTGAAATTGCGGTGGCGCAGGGTCTTTGTCGACGAGCTGCACGTCTTTGCCGAGCTGGCGCAGCGCGTAGGCCATGGCGAGCTGCGAGCCGATGGCGTCTCCGTCGGGCCGGGCATGCGAGGTGATGACGAAGCGCTGCCGTTGGAGAATGGCATCGCGGATCTCGGCGATGGGATTAGCGCTCATCGGTGTCGGGGGTGTCGGTCGACTGAGGCTCCTGTTCCTCCGCGATCTCCTTCAGCAGTTGCTCGACGCGATCCTGGTGTCCGATGCTTTCGTCGAACTCGAATTGAATCTCGGGCGCGTGGCGGAGACGAAGCCGCTGGCCGATCTGACGGCGCATGAACCCCGCGGCGCGCTTGAGCGCCAGCGCGCTGTTCTTGCGCGCGGCGGCATCGCCGAGGCTGGTGTAGAAGACGCGCGCGTGCTGCAGGTCGGGCGTCACCTGCACGCGCGTGATGGTGATGAAGCCGACACCGGGGTCGTGCAGCTCGCGCGAAATCATCGTCGCGACTTCGGCGCGAATCTGATCGGCAACACGCTCTGGTCTCGAACCCTGGCCCATAAAAGTCGAAAGTCGAAAGTCGCTAGTCGAAAGTCGAAAAGTCCGTCACCCCAGAAACTCTACCTCAGTACGTGCGATCAAGCCTGGCTCGACCCGTTCGATTTCGTTCACGACGGCTGCCAGCTCACGATCGGCGTGCTTTTCTTCGTTTGACACGGTGACGACGCTGAGGCCGGCCCGCTGCCAGAGGTCGTTGTATTCCACCTCGGCGACAGCGACGTTGAACTTTTTGATACGGTCTTTGACGCTCCGCAGCACCATCCGCTTCTCCTTGAGCGACCTGGCGCCGGGAATGTGGAGCTCGATAGCGAGATGGCCGATGACCATGGCTTCTGGCTTCTGGCTTCGGACTTCGGGCTTCCGGCCGTCAGCCCGAAGCCGGCAGCCGGAAGTCTGTTACGCTGAAACGGCGACGCGTTCGACCGTGATCACTTCAATCATGTCGCCGACTTTCACGTCGTTGTACTTGTCGAACGCGATGCCGCATTCGAAGCCCGCCTTCACTTCGCTGACGTCGTCCTTGAACCGGCGGAGCGAGCCGATCTTGCCTTCGTGCACGAGCGTGCCGGCGCGGACCAGGCGGGCCTTCACGTCGCCGCTGCGCGTGATGCGGCCGTCGACCACAAAGCAGCCGGCGATCGTCCCCGCCTTGGGCACCTTGAAGATGTTTCGCACTTCGGCCGCACCGAGCCGCACTTCCTTGAGCGTTGGCTCGAGCAGGCCCGTCATCGCCTTCTTCATCTCGTCGGTCACGTTGTAGATGACCGTGTGATGGCGGATGTCGACCTCTTCCCGCTCCGCGAGCTGCTCCGCGTTGCGGTCGGGCCGGACGTTGAACCCGATGATGACGGCGTTGGACGCCGACGCGAGCAGTACGTCCGATTCGTTGATGGCGCCGACGCCAGAGTGAATAATCTTGATGCGCACGCGATCGTCGCTCAACTTCGCGAGCGTGTCGGCCAGCACCTCTGCCGAGCCTTGCACGTCCGACTTGATCACGATCGGCAGGTCCTTCACGTTGCCTTCGGCGATCTGCTGCTGCAGCGACTCGAGCGTCAGGCGACTGCCCTTGGCGCCGAGCGCCTTCTCCTTCGCCATGCCCTGCCGGTATGTCGCAATCTGACGCGCCTTGGCCGCATCGGTCATGGCCTGGAACGCATCGCCGGGTTGCGGAAGGCCTGTCAAGCCGAGGACTTCGACCGGCGTCGAAGGAGGAGCCGCTTTGATTGGCTTGCCGCGGTCGTCGATCAGCGCGCGCACGCGGCCCACAATCGGACCGGCAATGAACGTGTCGCCGACGCGCAGCGTGCCATCCTGCACGAGGATGGTCGCCACAGGACCGCGCCCGCGATCGAGCTTCGACTCGAGCACGGTGCCCGACGCGTTGCGCTTCGGATTGGCTTTGTATTCGCCGATGTCGCTGACGAGCAGAACCATCTCGAGCAGCGTATCGAGCCCGGTCTTCTTCTTCGCCGAGACCGGCACCATGACGGTCTGGCCGCCCCAGTCTTCGGGCACGAGATTCAGATCGGCGAGCTCGCGCTTGACGCGTTCGGGATCCGTTCCCGCCTTGTCGATCTTGTTGATCGCCACGATGATGGGCACGTTCGCCGCTTTCGCATGATCGATGGCTTCGCGCGTTTGCGGCATGACGCCGTCATCGGCGGCGACGACCAGCACGACGACGTCGGTGACCTTCGCGCCACGCGCGCGCATCAGGGTGAAAGCTTCGTGGCCCGGGGTATCGAGGAACACGATGTCGCGGTTGTTCGCCGTCGTGACGTGATAGGCGCCGATGTGCTGCGTAATGCCGCCTGCCTCGCGCTCGGCCACGCGCGCGGTGCGGATGGCGTCGAGCAGCGTGGTCTTGCCGTGATCGACGTGGCCCATAACGGTCACGACAGGCGCGCGCGGGATCGTGTCTTCCGGCTTCACTTCCTCCGCCTCGACCTCGAGCATGTCCTGCTCGAAGGTCCGAAGCTGCACCTCCGCACCGAACTCACGCGCGATCATCGAGGCCGTGTCGGTGTCGACGGTGCTGTTGATGGTCATCATCAACCGCTTGTCCAGCAGCTTCTTGAGAACATCCTTGACGCGTTGTTCGAGTTTGTCGGCCAGATCCTTGACCGTCATGCCTTCGACAAACGTCACCGTACGCGTGATCGGCGGCGGCGCGGCCTGCGACGTCATCGTCGGCCGTCCTTCGCGCCGCTGTTCGCCTTCGGGACGCCGGCCGGAAGTCGGCGGCCGCATCGGCGGCGGTGTAAATCTGGGCGCTCCGGGGCGTTGCTGGCCGACTCCGCCCGACGGACGCATCCCCTGCGGTGACTGAGGTGGCCGCACCGGTTGCGATGGCAGCGGCCGTGGTCCGCCCGGCGCCATGTTGGGCCGCATCGGCGGCGGATACGATGGGCGCGGCGGCGTCGGTCGAGTCGTAACCCCGCCAGGGCCCCCGGGTCTTGCAAGATTTCCGGTCGCCGGCGGCAGCGGAGCCGTCGGGCGTGGTGGCACGGTGCGATCGGACGGCCGCAGTCGCGGCCCGGCCGGACGTGTCGGCATGGCTGGCACGGCCGACGTGCCTGGTGCATTCGGCTCTTCGATTCGCAGCCTGATGCTTGGAGGCACCATGCGCCCGAGCGGGGAAGCGGGCCTTGGGGGCGCAGCCGGCGCGGCAGCGACGGGACGCGCGGGCGCCGGCGGTTCGACGATTACGGGCTCAGATATCAGCGGATCCTCCACAAGAGGCGGTTGCTCTGGTGCTTGCGCGACAGGCGCAGGTGTCTCAAACTCCGGCTCGGGAAGCGTGTCTGCCAGCGGCTCTTCCTGCACCGGTTCTTCGAACACGGGTGCTTCGGCAACGGGGGCAGCTGACGGTGCCGCCGGTTTGGCGGTTTTGACAAGACGCGGCGGGGCGAGCGTCGGCGCCGCGGGTTTTGCCGGCTCGGCCTTCTTCGCGGCCGTGCCCGCTTTCTTCGCGCCGGGCTTGGCCGCTGGACCCTCGGCGAACATGTCGCCCCCCGGCAATGTGATGCCCCGCTCGCGCGCCAGTCGCTCGACGAACTGACGCGCGACGACCTCTTCGATCGTGCTCGATGCGCTTTTCAGCTCGATGCCGTGCGCGCGCTTCAACAGCGCGAGCACTTCCTGGCTGCTCGTGTTGAGGAGTTCTGCGACTTTGTAAATACGAACTGTGGCCAAATAGCTCTCTCCCGTATTGCTAAGCTTTTTCTTCTTGCGCCGTCTCGCCGCGCGCGGCCGCAAGCACGCGCTCGGCCGTCTTGGCACCGATGCCCTGCACCTCGGACAGCGCGTCAACGCTGGCGAGCGCAATCTTTTCGGCGGTATCGAACCCGGCTGAGATCAGTCTCTTCATCGTCTTGTCGCCGATGCCCGTGATCGTGAACGAGGGAGGCGCCTCTTCAGAGGCGACAGTCTCTTCGGCGACGGTCTCTTCGGCGACGGTCTCTTCGGCGACGGCTCCTCGACGACGGGCTCCTCGGCAGGCTCGGCGGGAGACTCGTCGGCGAAGCCCTCGAACTGCGCCTCGATCTCGCGGCGCTTCTCTTCTTCGCTCTTGATGTCGATGCGCCAGCCGGTCAGCTTCGCTGCGAGCCTGACGTTCTGGCCCTTCTTGCCGATCGCGAGCGACAGCTGTTTGTCCTCGACGACGACCTCGACCACGCGCTCCTTGTCGTCGACGATCGACACCCGCTGCACTTTGGCAGGGCTCAGCGCATTGGTGACGAGCGCGACGGTATCGTCCGACCACTCGACAATGTCGATTTTCTCGCCGCGCAGCTCGCGGATGATCGCCTGCACGCGTGTGCCCTTCATGCCGACACACGCGCCGACGGGATCGACGTCGCGTTCGCGCGAGAACACGGCCACCTTGGCGCGATCGCCGGCTTCGCGGACGGCGCCGCGAATCTGCACGGTGCCGTCATAGATCTCCGGCACTTCCTGTTCGAACAACTTCACCAGCAGCGCCGGATCGGTGCGCGAGAGGACGATCTGCGGGCCCTTCGTGCTGCGGTTGACGCCCTTGATGACGGCGCGCAGGCGCTCGCCGGGTGCATAACTCTCGGCACGCGACTGTTCTTTGCGGGGCAGGCTCGCTTCGATGCGGCCGAGCTCGACAACCATGTCGCCGTTCTCGAAACGTTTGACCGTGGCGTTCACGACTTCGCCGATGCGCTGGCTGTACTCGCCGAAGATGTTTTCGCGCTCGGCCTCGCGGACCTTCTGGAAGATGACCTGCTTGGCCGTCTGCGCAGCGATGCGCCCGAGCACCTCGGTGGGCTTCGGGAATTCAATCTCCATGTCCACTTCGGCTTCGTCGCCGTACAACTGCTGCGCTTCATCCAATGAAATTTCGGTCGCCGGGTTCTGCACTTCCCGCACGATCTGCTTGACCGCGAAAAGGTCGACCTGGCCGGTTTCCTGATTGAAGCGCGTCTTCAGGTTCTCGTTGGTCTTGTAGTACTTCCTCGAGGCGGTGAGGACGGCGTCCTCAATCGCGCCAATGACGACATCGGCTTCGATGCCTTTTTCCTTGGCGAGGGCCTCGATGGTCTGCATCAACGGGTTGGACATCTCGTCTCTTCCTCTATCCCTCTAATCCCTAGTCCCCAATCCCTAATCCCTAGTCGCTAATCCCTAGAATTCGACTTCCAGGCGAGCGCGAGTCACCAGCGCAAGCGGAATAAGCTGCCGTTTGCCCGGCGTGGTCTCGATGACGATCGCGCCGTTCTCGATCCCGCCCAGGCGCCCTTCGAAATGCGTTTGACGATCGACGGGCTGAGAAATCACGATTTTCGCGAGCCTCCCCGCAAAACGCCGGTAATCGGCTGCGCTCCGCAGCGGCCGATCCAGTCCGGGCGACGAAACCTCGAGCGTGTAGCTTTGGGCGATCGTCTCTTCGACGTCCAGGATCGCGCTGACATCGCGGCTGACGCGCTCACAGTCCTCGATCGTCGGCGACGCATCGGCTCGTCTCCGCCGTTCCGCTTCGTCTGGCACAGCCGCGTCGGCCTCGCCGAAGGGCACGTCGACGAAGATGCGTAGCATCCAGCCGCCCGACTCGCGACGGAACTGAACGTCGAAGATCTCCAGATTGTATGAGCGAGCCACCCGCTCGGCGACGGTTCGAATTCTGTCAATGAGCTGCGTAAACCACCCTCAAAAACAAAAAGTGGGCACAGGCCCACCTTCAGGTCTTGCAGGCTCTTACGAACCTAAAAGTCTATCACAATGGGCCCACCCTCTGGCGCAGTTACCCCCGCGCTTTGGCGTGGCAGGCCGCCCCCGGGAACCCCCCCAATCCCTCGCAGCGGGCTAGTCGCGCCGAAGTGACCTAGTCGCCTGCCGCGCCGAAGCCGCGTCAGCGGCGAAGGCGGGCGGAGGCGGGGCGGACGACCAAATCGTAGTCGCGGCATCCGACGATTTCGGCCTGCATCACGGCCCCCGGACGCAGTGTATCGGGCTCCGCGTCGGTGAAATAGACCACCGGGTCGATTTCCGGCGCCTGCCCGGCCAGCCGGCCCCGCCACACGAGGTCGTGCTCGGGTGACGGGCCGTCGACCATCACCTCGACACGGGCGCCGACGCGCTCCCGTTGGACCCGCGCGACGATGCGCTTCTGTTCGGCCATGAGCTTGTTACGCCGCCGTTTTTTGGTGGCCGCTGGTACGTCGTCTGGCAGATGGTACGCCGTCGTACCCTCCTCATGCGAGTACGTGAAAACGCCTACGTGGTCGAATCGCACGCTTCGGACAAACGCGCAGAGCTCGTCGAACTCCGCGTCGGACTCGCCTGGGAATCCCACAATGAAGGTTGTCCTCAATGAGACGCCCGGAACGCGCTCGCGGATCCGGCCGAGAAGCCTCTCGTACTGTCTGCCGGTGCCCGGACGCTTCATGCGCCGCAATACCGCGTCGGCGGCGTGCTGCAGCGGCAGATCGATGTACTTGACGACTTTGTCGCACTCGGCCATGGCATCGAGGATGTCGTCGGTGATCGTCGTGGGATACAAATAGAGCAGCCGGATCCAGTCGATGCCGTCGACGTTGTTCAGCGCGCGCAGCAGGGTCGGCAGCAAGGCCCCTTCGCCCAGGTCTCGACCGTAGAACGTCGTGTCTTGCGAGATCAGGATGAGCTCGCGCACGCCCCGCGCGGCCAGCGCATGCGCCTCTCGCACGATCGCGTCAACCGGGCGGCTGCGATAGTGTCCGCGGAGCGTCGGAATAATGCAGAAAGAGCATTTGTAATCGCACCCTTCGGCGACCTTGATGTACGCGAAGTGCCCGGGCGTCGCGAAGACACGGGGCTCGGCGTCGTACAGGTACGTCGGAAGGGCCTGGGATTAGAGATTAGGGATTAGGGTGAGCGGAATCGTGCGCTTCCTGCCGGCACCTTCGATTGCGCCGACAATCTCGGGCACCTCTCCCGTACCCAGGACGGCGTCGATTTCGGGAATCTGGACCTTCAGTTCCTCTCGATACCGCTCGCCGAGGCAGCCTGTCACGACCAGGCGCTTGCAGCTGCCGTTCTTCTTGAACTCGGCGAGTTCGAGAATCGTGTTGATCGATTCTTCCTTCGCGGAATCGATGAAGGCGCAGGTGTTGACGACGAGGACGTCGGCCTCGGATGGATCCGGCGTGAGCGTGTGGCCGCCCTCCTGTGACAGCCCCATCATGACCTCGGAGTCGACGAGGTTTTTCGGGCAGCCGAGCGAAACGAAACCGATCTTCATGGCGTCACGCGGTACATCATCCGCGGGAACGGCGTGGCCTCACGAACGTGCTCGAGGCCGCAGATCCATCCGACCACGCGCTCGATGCCCATCCCGAACCCGCCATGCGGCACCGATCCGAACCGGCGCAGGTCGAGATACCACTCGAACGCTTCCTGCGGCAGATTGTGGTCCTTGATCCGCTGCAGCAGCACGTCGTAGCTCGCCAGGCGCTGGCTGCCGCCGATGATCTCGCCGATGCCTTCAGGCGCGAGCATGTCCACGCATAGCGCCAGTTCTGGCCGCTGCGGATCGGACTCCATATAGAAGGGCTTGACGCTCGCGGGATAGCGATGAATGGCAACGGGCCGGTCGAAGTGTTGCGACAGAATCGTTTCGTCGGTGCCGCCGAGGTCGCCGCCCCACTCGAACGGCTGTCCCTTCTCGTTCAGGAGTTTCACCGCCTCGTCGTACGAGATTCGCGGGAACGGGGCCTTCACGTTTTCGAGTTTCGACGTGTCGCGCTCGAGCGCCTTCAGCTCGCGCTGCCGTTTGTCGAGCACACGCGAGACGACGGCGACGACCAGCCCCTCGGCGAGGTCGATCACGTCGTCCAGCGTCGCATACGCCATTTCGGGCTCGACCATCCAGAACTCGGTAAGGTGCCGGCGTGTCTTCGATTTCTCCGCGCGGAACACGGGACCGAAGTTATAGACGCGACCGAGTGCCATGGCGTTGGCCTCGGCATACAGCTGGCCGCTCTGCGTCAGGAAGACCTTCTGGTCCTCGAAGTAGTCCACGGGGAACAGTGTCGTCGTGCCCTCGCACGCGGCCGGCGTGAAAATGGGCGTATCGGCGAGGATGAACCCCTGGTCGTTGAAGAAATCGCGTACGGCGCTGATCACTTCGTGTCGCACGCGCAGAATCGCCTGTTGCTTCTCCGATCGGATCCACAAGTGTCGATGATCGAGCAGGTAGTCGACGCCGTGCTCCTTGGGCGTGATCGGATAGTCGACCGACGGAGCGACGATCTCGAAATCGGATACGTCGAGCTCGTACCCACCGGGCGCCCGGCTGTCGGCGCGCACCGTGCCGTGCGCGATCAGGGCGGTTTCCTGGGCGAGGTGATCGGCCTGCTTGAACTTCTCGTCGCCAACCGCAGCTTTTGAGACGATGGCCTGGATGAATCCTGAGCCGTCGCGCAGAGACAGAAAGTGGATTTTCCCGCTCGAGCGCCGGTTGGCGAGCCATCCGCGGATGGTGACCTGCTTGCCCTCGCTTTTCGCGATTTGATCGATGTAAGCAATCATTCAGTTTCGAACGCGGTCAGCTGCGACGTGTCCATCATCAGCCCTTCGAGCCGCTTGCGGGCGCTCACGGCCTTGCCAAGCACCGCGGTGGGCGATTCCGCGTTCCTGACCTCGTACATCAACACTCCATCGTAGCCGATCTTCTCGAACGCCATGACCGTGGCGGCCCAGTCGATGCTGCCCTGAAAGGGGACGAGGTGATCGTCGCTCTGGCGGCGATTGTCGTGAATGTGGGTGGTCACGAGGTATTCCGACGCCGTTTCGATCGCTTCGGGAGTGTCGCCGAGGAGGTGCGCGTGCCCGACATCCATGCAGATGCCCAGGTCCGCGCCGTCGAAGCTGCGCTCGATGATCTCGATGAGGTCGGGCGCGGTCGAGAGCGCGTTGCCCATCACTTCGAGCGCAACCTTCACGCCAGCCGACTCGGCCATGCCGTGGATTTCCTCGATGCTTCGGATGGCCGCCTCGCGGTTGTTGTCCTCGGCTCCGGGCTTCTGGTCGACCGGCACACCTAAGTGAACGACGACATACTTGAATGGGACAATCCTGGCAATGGCCAGCGCCGCTGACATTTCGTGCAGCGCTGCCTTGCGCGCCTCGCTCTCCCGGGTCGCCGTCGAGAACGTGCGCTGGGCGCGGCCGTTTGCGAATACATCGGTAATGGGTGCATGAACCGAGTGCAGCTCGACGCCCGCCGTCGCCAGCCAATCCTTGAGCGCGCGGATCGTCTGTTCGTCGTGGTAATCGAAGTGACTTCGAGTGGCGAAGAGCTCAACGGTCTCGAAACCGTTCGCGGCAATTTCGAGCAGGTGTGCCTGTTCAAGCCGTTGCTCGTGGTAGAGGTGCGTCGAAACGCCAAATTTCTTCATATGAAAGGGCTCCGGGAGCCGTTTTCCGGGGGCTCGGGGAAAAACGGCTCCCGGAGCCCTTTTCCACTATAAGCCCAGGAGCTCGCGGAGCCTGGCAAACCGCGGGTAGCGTTCCAGATTGGTGCGAATGTAACTGACCGTGCGCGGAATGTACTGGATGTACACCGTATTGCTGCGCGACGTTGTCTGGTGACCGAAGGTGCCGAGCGCCTTGATATTGCGCTGTACCGACATGAGATCAAAACGGCGCCGATACTCGGAGAACGCTTCAGGCGTGGCGTTTGCCGCGCCTCCCAGCTTGAGGTAAACCCGGATCAAATCGTCGACACGCTGCTCTGACAGATCGACGTACGAATCTCGCAGCAGCGACGCCATGTCGTAGGTATCCGGCCCCATGCGCGCATCCTGAAAGTCGATGATGTACAGGCGGCGATCGTGCAGCATCAGATTCCGGCTGTGATAGTCCCTGTGGCACAGCACGCGCGGCTCGCCGGCGAGCTCGTCCGCGATACGCAGCCATTCTTCGTTCAGCGCCTCGCGTGCCGCCGGCGTGATGCTGGCGCCGCGGTACGCCTCGATGAAATGCTTGACGAAAAAGTTCAGCTCCCACATCAGCTTGTCGCGATCGAACGCGACCCGGTACGGGATGAACTCGCCGGACTCGAGCTCCGCGCCTGTTCGCTGCATGAGGAACACCAGCTCAACGGCCTGCCGGTACAGCGCGTCGTGCTCGGCGGGCTGCGTGACGCCGAGATGCGCCTGCAGCGTGACGTCGCCCAGATCCTCGAGGATGAGAATGCCGAGATCGTCCGCGTGGCCGGCAATCGCGGGGATCGGCAGCGGGATGCTCGTGAACAGCCGGTACACGTTGACGAATGGCAGCTCGTCGTAGACGAACGGCGCTTCATAGACCGCAAGGACGACAGAAGGGTTGCCGGGCCGGAGGACGCGGAAATACTGACGCGTCGACGCGTCTCCGGTGAGCGGAACGATGCGTACCTGGGGCTCGGCGAGGCGTGCGCGTTGCAGGCACTCGTCGATTCTGGCCCGCGTTTCCTGAAAGGCCGGCGACTTTGTTTCCATCACTTGATGTCCGTTACCGCGACGTTCCCGTCCTTCTGGATGATCGCGCAATTCCGGAACCTGGCACCAGAAAGAATTTGCACTCCGTCTGCGATGATACAGCGCTCCAGGACGGCACCTTCGCCGATCTGCGCGTCATCCCAGACCACGGTATCAATCAGACGCGCCGTTCGGTCAACGCTGGAGCCGCGTCCAATCTGAGGAGAATCACCCTCGGCCCGGCCAATGGACATGCATGCGGCGAGATAGTCTGCCGGCGTGCCTACGTCCAGGAAATCGGCTGCGCAGAGAAAGGCCCGAACGTGCCCGAGGTTCTCTTTGACGAGCTCCCCGTAGAGGCGGCTGATGCTCTCGGCCGGCTGGTCGATCGCCAGCCTGGCGAACGCCGACGGATGTGCCATCTGCACGCCCACAACATGATAGGAACGCACTCGCGAACCGGCTGGTACCACGCTGTGAAACCGGCCGGTCGCATCCACGATAAGGCCGCCGTAGCGATCGGGCCACCGGTTCGGTATGACCGCGATCGTCACGAGAGCGCCCGTTTCTCGATGGTGTGCGGCAAGCGCGTGCAGGTCGACGTTGGTGAGCGTATCGCCGTTGATGATGAAGAAATCATCGTCGGGGAGAAGCGGCAGCGCCTTGCGGGGGCCTCCCGCCGATCCCAGCACGGGCGATTCAAACGAGTAACGGACGCGCACGCCGAGGTCGCTTCCGTCCCCGACCCGCGCGGTGATCGTTTCGGGCAGATAGTGAAGATTGAGGACGAAGTCGCGAATGCCTTGCCCGGCCGCGTACCGAATGATGCGGCGTACGAGCGGCTCGCCTGCAAGGGGGACGGCAGGCTTCGCGCGCACCAACGAGAGTGGTCGCAAGCGTGTGCCGAGGCCGGCCGTCAGGAGGAGAGCAGCGTGGGGCAGTTACGATTCCTCGAAGAGCATGTCGGCGAGCGGCAAGCCGTGCTGCTCGCAATACCTGACGTAGAGGCCGCGATACGAATCGGTGACGTAGTCGGCCGGCTGGCGTGAAAGCGCTTCGGCGGTCTGGCGGATGCCTGGCTCGCTGCCCTCGATTTCGACGAACGTGCCGACCGGTGTCTCGTCGATCGCGATCGTCACGTCTTCGTGCGCGAACTCCTCGCGGTACTTCTCGTAGCGGAACCACACGTGAAAGCCGATTTCCTCGAGGACGCGCAAGAGCAGCAGTCCGTCGCCCACGACCGTTTCCAGCTCTTCTCTGAGCTTCATCGGCGAGTTCTGAACGGGGCCTTTGAAGGTGAGCAGCGTCTTGCCGCACTCGAGCCGGACGCGGAGCACGCACCGCCGCTCGCGCAGCTGGTCGTCGTGGGTGTCGAGCAGGTAGTCTTCCTGCAACCGGCGGCCTCGCAGCGGGGTGGCGCCGGTGGCCAGAATCGCCTGCCGGGCCTCGTCGGCGCTGCGAAAGCCGAGCTTGATTTCCCGCTCCAGCGTGGCGGCCATCAGCCGCATTCTATACCGTGCGGTTGGTCGATGGGCGGCGGTCTGTCATGGTCCATGGGCGAGGCCCATTGCCCAGTCAGACGCCGATGGCTCGGCCGGCGCCACGCCACAAGTGCCGCCTGACAAAGACATACATGGCGAAGCACTCGAGCGCGAACGGCGGGAAGCCGAAATAGCCGAGCACCGGCATTTCGAAGATCTTGACGTCGCCCAGAATCGGCACCGTGTAGATCCACTTCGCGCGCGCCCAGAAGTTCCAGAATTCCCACAGACCGCCGCAGATGACACCGGCGATGAGGAGGTTGGCGAGCCGCTCGTACGAGCCGCCAC
This sequence comes from Vicinamibacterales bacterium, assembly GCA_963782595.1. Lineage (GTDB taxonomy): Bacteria > Acidobacteriota > Vicinamibacteria > Vicinamibacterales > JAMQPK01 > JAMQPK01. Next base: position 399,298 of record CAWAKJ010000003.1, read on the forward strand.
GCAGGTCGCGAAGGAGCGATTCGTCCCCGGCCCGTGCGTTGATGGGATCGAGCAGAAAGACGAAGCCGAAGAAAACTGGAGCGGCCAGATAGGGCGAGGGCCAGACGATCGGGAGAAGCAACATGGCGGCGCCTAGAAGAGTCACAAGGCGCAGGTCGAAAGTCGGTAGGCGAAAGTCAGAAGTCGGTAGGCGCAAGTCAGCAGTCGGCAGGCGCACGTCAGCAGTCGGCGGTCGGGAGTCTGAAGTCGGCCGTCGTCGCAAGACCGCAATGAGCTCGGCCGTCTGAAAAATCCCTGGTGAGATCGTCGCGAAGGCCCACGCATAGCCGAAATAGCGGACGAAAACATTTTCGGGAAGATTGACGTAATACCAATTCCTGATGAGCAGGTTGTAGCCTTCGAACACGACCCACAGAGGAATCGACACGAGGGCCAGGAAAGCGAACTCGCGACGATTGGTCGTCAGCCACGACGAGCCGCGCCGCTTGTAAACGAGGCTGTCAACGAGCAGGATGTAGCCGGTCCAGGCCAACGGCGTGTGCCACGTCCAGAATGGCTCGACGCGTCGCAGCATGGCGGCTTCGGAGATCACCAGTACTGCGAGCCCAATCCATCCGTGTGGCGTCATCACGTGAGGCGTACTCGATACGAGCACCCTTTCAAAGACGGGGTCCCGACGCCTCTTCCAAAGATCAAAACCTTGTGCGTGCTGCCGAGCCCGCCAGGCAGCATCAGCGTCTTCAACGCCAGTCGCTGCTGAAGCGAAAGGCCCTCGAGGTCGGTGACGCCGAGGCCGAGCATGAAATAGGTCTGATCCAGTCTGGCGATGACGTCGAGGCCCGATCGCTCGCCGGCGCGCGTGACGGCCGTGAGATCCACATGCGCGGTGATGTCCGTCTCGCCGGGCTCCTGGAGGAAGTCGGCGAACTGCGAGTGCTTCTTGAAAGAGGTGAGGGTTCCCGCCGCGTGCGATGCGTTGTAGAGGTCGTGCTCGTCGTGCCCGTAGTCGATAACGACCAGGAAGCCGGCGCGGAGTGATTCGGCCGCCGCCGTCGTCCAGTCTTCGGCAGCGAGGGTCACTTCGGCGCGCCACCCGGCGCTCATCTTCGCGCCCGTGCGCGCCACGTACGCCGCGACGCGCGGAGTGGACACCTCCTCGAGGCGCTCGACGAAGCGATCTGAAGTGGCTGAGACATCGACGAACACTTCACGTAATCCGTCCTCCGTCATTGTCACGACGTGCGTCGGCAGCGCGTCGAGCAGCTCGTTGGCGAAGATCACGCCGCACACGTTGTGGGGCAGTGTGCCGCCGCTGTACGAGAGCAGGGAAGTGTGCGGGCCAAGGGTGTCGGCTTGTGCGGCGCGTGCGCTGGGAGACTTCTCGACGAGCGAGAGTCGAATGCCGGAATAGAAATCGGGGTGGTATGTCTTTGCCGCGTCGAGGACGTCGCGCGAAAGGCGGCCGTTGCCCGCGCCGGCCTCGACCAGGTCGAAAACGGTTCCGGTTTTCGGATCATTCTCGCGAAAACGGATCCCGGAACCGTTTTTCATCACCCGCCACATCTCGGCGAACTGCCTGGCCAGCAGCTCACCGAACATCGGTCCGACATCGACGCTGGTAAAAAAATCGCCCGCGCGTCCCGTTTTCTGGGCCGCGCGGGCGTAGTAGCCGAGCTCCGGATGATAGAGCGAGAGCTCCATGAACTCCGCAAAGCTGATAGGGCCGCTCGTCCGGATGCGATCGGCTATCAGCTCGCGGAGGCGACTCATTACTGCTTGCGAACGGTCACGAACTGCTCGTCGCCGCGCCGATTGATGAGCATACCCACGGCACGCCCGGACGGCACCGTCCGCAGCGCCGCGCTCGCCTCGTTGGCGTTCGCCACCCGCTTGCGGCTGACTTCGAGAATCACGTCACCAGGCTGCAGCACGCGCGCCGCCGGGCTGTCGGGATCGATGTCGGTGACGACCGCGCCCTTTACGTTCGCCGGCAACTCGAACTGCCGGGCGATCTCCGGCGTCACGTTGTTCAGCGTGATGCCGAACCCGGCGCCTGTATCGCCACCACCGCCGCCGGCATCGGCCTGACGGTTGGTTTCCGTCTCGAGATTGAGCTCTTCGACGCGCACGGTGATGGTTCGTTCCTTACCCTCGCGGATGATCTTGATCGGAACGGTGGTTCCTGGCGTCGTGCCTGCGACCAGCGTGGGCAGATCGTCGCTGCGCATGATTGGCTTGCTGTTGAACTCGACGATCACGTCGCCGGGCTCGATGCCCGCTGTCGCTGCCGGGCCGGGCGGTACCTGCGCCACGACCGCGCCCCGCCGATCCTTCAGGCTGAGCGCTTCCACTTCATCGGGCGAAACCGGACGCACCGACACGCCGATTCGTCCGCGTGTGATCTTGCCGGCGCGCAACCCGGTCAGCACGTCGCGAACCGTATTGATTGGAACCGCGAATCCGATTCCGATGTTCCCCGTAGTGCCCATCGCGGATCCGCCGCTGTAAATCGCGGTGTTGATGCCGATGACCTCGCCGCGGGCGTTCAGAAGCGGTCCGCCCGAGTTACCGGGGTTGATCGCCGCGTCGGTCTGGATGAGCGGTTGTTTGCGCCCAGGCGTGAAGTCGAACGCATTCCGTCCGGTCGCGCTCACGACGCCGACGCTGACCGTGTGCGCCAGTCCGAACGGGTTGCCGATCGCCATGACCCAGTCGCCGGGCTCCATCTGGCTCGAGTCGCCGAACTTGGCGATCGTCAGATCGCGGGTCGGTTTCTCGACGAGTTGAATCAGGGCGCTGTCGGTCAGCGGATCGCGGCCGATGACCTTCGCCTCGTAGTACTCCTCTTCCTCGTCGTGGAAGAACTGCACTTCGATTTTTGAGGCGCCTTCGACCACATGGTTATTGGTCAGGATGAAGCCGTCCTTCGAGATGATGAAACCAGAGCCCGCGGCCTGCGTGGGACGTTCGCGCTGCTGCCGGCGTGGGGGCTGTGGCTGTTGCTGTCCCTGCCCGCGCGGACCCTGATTCGGTCCGCCCAGGCCGGGGCCACCGAAAAAGCGCTCGAAGAGATCGTCCCCGCCAAAGAACTCGCTGAGGTCCTGCGTGCGCTGCCGCGATTCGGTGCGGATGCTCACGACCATGGGCGATTGCGCCTTGGCGATATTGCGGAACGTGGCGGCGTCAACAGGGCCCGAGAGTGGAGCGCTGTTGGTCGCGGGAATCGCCATCGTCTGCGCCGAGGACGCAGGTGACAGGTCGAGCCGCGAGGCGATGACCATCCCCACCACCAGCGACGCCATGGCGATGAGGACGACATAGAAGATCGTCGTTTTCCGTGAAGATGAACCAAACCAAGACATAGCTAGAACCTCCAAGGTCCGGGCGAAAGCCGGACACTACGTACTACACGAGCCTCACAATTTCCGATTGCGCGGGCCCGGTGACAAGCGCCTCGCGCTGGCCGTAAAACATGTTTATTTCCGTACGCACACCGAATGACTCGAAATACAGTCCGGGCTCGATCGTGAACCCGGTGCCGGGAAGAAGCCGTCTGTCATCGTGGCTTTCGTAGTCGTCCATGTGCACACCGTTGCCATGCACGTCGCGCCCGAGGTTATGGCCCGTCCGATGCAGAATCCGTTCCCCAAACCCCGCCTGCTCGAGCACTGTCCGCGCCGCTCGATCGACCTGCCATCCCCGCAGGTCGCCCTGTTCGCGGGCTGACTCCTGCACCAGTGCCGCGGCCGCATCGCGCGCCTCGCGAATGGCTTCGAACGCCCGGGCCATCTCCGGATGTGGGTGGCGTCCTGTGAACCCCACCCAAGTAATATCGGCATAAACCGCCTGCGGGTCGTCCTTCCTTTTCGCCCACAGGTCGAGAAGGACGAGCTCTTCGGCCCGTATCGGCCGCGCGCGGTGGGCCGTGGGCAGATAGTGTGGGTTGCCCGCGTTCTCCTGAGCCGCCACAACCGGGTGCGAGTCGCTCGTCAGTCCTTCCTCCTCGAACCAGGCCGCCATCTGCTGCTGAACCCCGAATTCGGTCATCGCCTCGTTATCGCGCACGCCTTTGGTAATGAGCTCGAACGCGCGATCCTTGACGCGATAGAGCGCTTGCGAAGCCTCGCGATGAGTCGCGAGCGCCCGAGTGTCCCACACGGCTTCGAAACGCTGGACGAGATCCCCGGAGGATTCGACGTCGACGCCGCGATTCCGGACGAGCTCCACAGTGCCGGCGTCGATCCGGGAGATATACGGAATTGCGCACTCCCGCGAATACTCCATGGCCACGCGCTTGACGCCGCTCAGCAGCGCGGTGAGCGCGGCGTCGAGCTGCTGCCGCCCGGCGTATACGGTTTTCTGGCCTGGAAGGGCATCGAGCGTCGATCGTTCGATCGCATGTACCAGGCCTCGCGGCTCGCCGCTTGCGGGCACCAGATAGAACCAGCGCCGCGTCGTCATCTTCTCGCCGTTCGCCGTCCCCAGCAAACGAGCGGCAATGGGATTTGAGCCGTGGAAATCATAAAGCAGCCAGCCGTCGAGCCCCTCGGCTTTGAGTGACTGCTGAATGGCGGCAATATCGAGAGGCATCGGAAAATTCAGTATAGCCGCTCCCCCTACTTGGACGCCCTACCCGTGGGAATGGTTTGTTTATAATGACAAGACAAGGGAGAACTATGTTGAAAGGCCCCAGTCTGGCAACGGCCGTGACACATCCGGCCAAAGCCGGACACTACGTATTGACGAGCGCGGTCGGTTTAATGTTCGCGACCGCCTTTGTGGCGGCGCAGACGCCCGCGCAGCCTACCTCGCCGCCGACCCCCGAAGTTACCTTCAAGGTCGAGGTGAACTACGTCGAAGAAGACGTACGTGTTGTCGACAGGAACGGCAATTTCGTCCGCGGTCTCAAACGTGAAGATTTTCAGGTCTTCGAGGACGGGAAGCCGCAGAAAGTGGAAACCTTCGGCATGGTCGACATTCCCAATACGCGTCCACGGAGACCCTTGTATCTGGGTCCGGAGGCTCTGCCGATCGAGCCGGACGTTGCGGTCAACAAACAAGTGCTCGACGGCCGCCTGTACCTCATCGTGCTCGACGACTACCATGTCGCGCCGCTTCGCAGCCAGAACGTAAAGAATCTCGCGCGCCGCTTCGTGCTCGAGAAACTCGGCCCCGATGATCAGGCCGCGGTGGTCGTCACGAGCGGGTTGTTGCGGGCATCTCAGGACTTCACGCAGAACCGGCGGCTGCTCATCGACGCCATCGACAACTTCCTCGGTCAGAAGCTCCCGTCGGCCGGCGTAGAACGCAACGAGAAGATGTCGCGGCAGATGAACGCTTCGGGAGCGCCCACCGACGACGTCGGCGATCCCATCCAGATCGATCCATCCAACCGTTACGTGGGCGACGACGCCGCGGCCGAACGCATGTTTCAAGCACGGCAGTCGCTGAATTCGCTCCGCAGCATCTCGGAGTGGATGTCGGCGATTCAGGGCCGGCGCAAGGCGATCATCTATATCAGCGAAGGCGTCGACTACAACCTGTTCGACATCTTCACGGGCGGCGATCCGTCCAACTTCAATTTCGAAAACTTCAACATGATCCAGACCGAGACCTACGACACGATCTCGGCCGCCACGCGGAGCAATGTGCAGATCTATGCCGTCGATCCGCGCGGGTTGACGACAATGGCTCAGGAAGAGATCGAGATAGGCGGGCTCGCAGTGGGCGCGTATAACCTCGGGCCCAAACAGCTTCTTCAGGAATTGCAGTCGTCACAGCAGAATCTCCGTCAGCTTTCCGAGGAGACGGGCGGCGTGGCGTTTGTCGGCCGCAATGACTTCAACCAGGCATTCGATCGCATCGTCGAGGAAAACAGCCAGTACTACGTGCTGGGGTATTACTCGACCAACGACAGGCGCGACGGCAAGCTGCGCAATATCTCGGTGCGCGTCGCCGGCCACCCGGAGTCACAGGTCACCTACCGGAAGCGCTATGCGGCGCCGCGCGGACGTGCCCCAAAAAATACGGCCGCCGGGAAGCCGCTCGATCCCACAAAGAGCCTGAATGCCGATCTCGTGAATGCGATGGCCTCGCCGCTTCCGAAGGCGGGCATTCAGCTTCGCCTCAGTGCGATAGCCAGGAAGGGCGCCGAGAAGAACACCGATGTCGAAGTGCTCATCGACACGCTCGGTCGCGATCTGACGTTCGTCGAGAAAAGCGGGACTTTTATCAACAAGCTCTCGATGCAGGTCGGGGTGTTCAACAAGGCAGGCAAGTCGATCTTCGCCGAGCGGCCCGACGTCGATCTCAACCTGCGGCCCGAGAGCCACGCACGCGTGTCGCAGAACGGCGTGCGCATCCTGCGCCACCTGACGCTGCCGCCCGGACGCTATCAGCTGCGCGTCGCGGCGCAGGACAGCGGAAAGGTCAAGCAGGGCAGTGCGCATCTGGACATCGACGTGCCCGACTTCACCAAGCCGCCACTCGCCATGAGCAGCATTGCGCTGGCGGCCACTGCTGACCGCTCCGTGTATTCACCGCCGAAACCCGGGTTTGATCCGTTTAACGGTCTGCTCCCAGGCGCGCCGTCAGCGCTTCGCGAGTTCCCGAACAACAGTGAGATCGCCGCGGCCTTCGAGGTCTACGTCAACAAACCGACGCCGGTGCACAACTTCGACGTCGCCACTACGGTGAAGGCCGATGATGGCCGGGTCGTGTTCAATCACAGCGCTGAGCGCTCCACCGAGGAACTGCATGGCACGGCGGGCGGGTTCGGTTTCAGCGCGCGCATTCCGATCCAGAACTGGGCGCCGGGTCTCTACGTGCTGGAAATCGCCGCGAAGTCGCGCCTTAGCGACGTTCCGCCTGCATCGCGTGTCATTCAATTCGAGGTGCGATAGTGAGGGAGATTCGTGTCTTTGGACGCAGAGTACACAGAGGAAGACAGAGAACGCAGAGGTATTTTGATCAAATGCAATTTCTCTGTGCTCTCTGTTTTTTCTCTGTGTTCTCTGTGTCCCAGGTAATGGCTCAGGCTCCAGCGTTCACCACAGTCTCGAAAGGGGACGCGAGCGGGCAGCAGACGGCCCGTCAGGTGACTGTGCGCACGGCGGCCGAGTGGAAAACTCTCTGGAAGGAACATGCGCCGGCGGAGAAGATGCCCACCATCGATTTCACGAAGGACATGGTGGTGGGAATTTTCCTGGGAACCAAGCCGAGCACGGGCCACTCAGTGGAAATCGTCGGCGTGCGGATGCAGGAGGGTGAGCTGATTGTCGAATACGTCCAGAAACAGCCTGGTCGTGGGACGATGGCCGCCCAGATTCTGACCGAACCGTACCACCTGGTCTCAGTGCCCCAACACGCGGGCACGGTGCGGTTTATTAGCAAGTAGACCGGTAAACGACGGCATTACCGTCATGGCAGATGGCGGAGGGCAGATGGCAGAGAACGCGATCTGCCCTCTGCCATCATCCATCTGCCCTCTGCCATAACAGCGTCAGTTACGTCTCCGGTCCAACCTTAATCTGCTTTAGCTTCACGGGCTTGACGGTCCCGTTGTTCTGCTCGAACTTGTACTGCGGACTCGTCATGCCCGCCACTTTCGGCGAGCGCAGCGTGATGGTGGCGATGTCGAGCGGCTGCAGCGGCGCACGCAGACGCTGCCGATCGCCCGTGCCCTGCAACGGCGCCCCAGCCTTGTCGTACCAGAACTCGCTAATCTGCAGGCCGACGATGGCGTTGGTCGAAGACATGTTCTTGACCTGGAAGGTCGTCACGATCGTGTTGCCCTCGAGTTTCGCGGTCTGAACGAAACCAAGGTCAGCTGTGCCCCGGAGGGGCGGAGCCGACTTCTTCAGCACCGTCGCCGGGGGCGCAGGCGGTGTCTGGGCTCGCAGGGACATCGACACGGGGGCTGTCAAGGCAGCCGCTACCGCGATGGCTATGGCATATCGCACACGCATCTTTCTACTCCTTGGAAAACTGGTAGGGTCTGCGGCAGATTATACCGATTTTACGGTTCCGGGTTCTGTGTTCCGGAGTTCTGGGTTCCGGTTCCAGGTTCTGGGTTCTCGCGCGGGTTTCCGGGGCTAAAATGCTGGTTTTAGGGCTGTTTCACATCTCCCCGTTCCAGTCCTCGGGCTCGGGATTGATGGACCGGATGATTTCGAGGTGCCACTTCCCCCCGCCCCACGGCTCGATTACCTCGGTCGCCACGACATCCACGAGGATCTCCGCGAATGTGCGTCCTTCGGGGTCCCCTTCGAGGTGATAGGCGGGCTCGTCCCAGCCGAAGTTCGGGTAGAGCACGATGGTGAGGAACAGGTCGTACCCGTCGTCGACGACGATCAACTGACCACAGGGCCGCTTGGTCGTCGAGTGGTAGATGAGGTATTTCTCGGCGCTGTGCGCGCGGATGTACCGCTTCAGCGCGAACTCGCGTGCGACGATCTCTTCAATCGCGATCTTCTTCTCCCAGCAATCGCGGCAGTAGCGTTCGTCGCCACGCGGCTCGGAGACCTCCTTCGCGCCGCACAGGGCGCAGCGGGCCTTAGCGGTGGACTTGCGGGGCACCGGAATCCTCCGCCTGGTGGGCCGCTGGCGCGTACATCTCTTCAGCGTACTGCTTCACCATCCGCGTGGAGCAGAACTGCGGTGCGACCGTGCGGATGCACTCCTTGACGATGCGCAGCCAGGCATGCGGGATGCCCTGCTGGTCGCGCTGGTAGTAGGTCGGGACGACCTGTTCCTCGAGCAGGCGATACAGGGCGTCGGCATCCGCCGCGTCCTGTGCGTCATGGTCGTCGATGCCTCGACCACCCTCGATGACCCATCCGTTGGAGCCGTTGTAGCCTTCCGCCCACCATCCGTCGCCGATGCTGAGGTGCGGGACGCCGTTGATGCCGGCCTTCATGCCGCTCGTGCCGCTTGCTTCGAGCGGCTTGCGCGGGGTGTTGAGCCAGACGTCGCAGCCCTGCGTCAGGAAATGGGCGACATGCAGATCGTAGTCATCCACGAATGCGATACGCCCGCCGTAGATGGGATCGATCGCATGACGATAGATCTGCTGCAGATGGCGCTTCCCCCCGTCGTCGGCGGGGTGAGCTTTGCCCGCAAAGACAATCTGCACGTGCCGGCGGCTCGACGACAGCAGCCGGATGAGCCGCTCGGGATCTCTGAAAATCAGCTCCGGGCGCTTGTAGGCGGTAAACCTGCGGGCGAAGCCGATCGTCAACGCACCCGGATCGAGCAACGGGCCGGCGGCCACGACTGCCGCCGCGCTGACGTTTTCCTGCGCCCACCGATCGCGCGCGCGCTGGCGGATGAACGTGAAGAGGAATCTCTTCAGCGACGTGCGTGCGCTCCAGAGCTCGCGGTCGGGAATCTCGAGCACGCGGTTCCAGAAAGGCGGGTCATCCTGGCGATCGCGCCAGTCGGCGCCGAGGTACTGTTCGAACAACTCCGCCAGTTCGAGCGACAGCCACGTCGGTACGTGCACGCCGTTGGTGATCGTCGTCAGTGCGTTCTGCCCGTTCCGCTCACGCTCCTGAAGCAGCGGCTCCCACATCTTGCGGGTGACGTCGCCGTGCAGGCGGCTGACGCCGTTTGCGACGCGCGAGGTCCGCAGCGCGAGCGCGGTCATGTTGAACTGGCCATGATATTCGCCGAGCGCCAGGAAGCGCCCGCGGTGTTCGGTCAGCGGCCCCCATGCGCCCTGCAGGTGGTGCTCGACGCGATCGAATCCGAACGCGTCGTGTCCCGCGGCGACAGGCGTGTGCGTGGTGAAGATCGTCGCGCGGCGGACGGCAGCCAGCGCCTCGTCGAAGCTCATGCCCTCGGCAATGAACTCATAGATGCGCTGCAGCACGACGAACGCCGCATGACCCTCGTTGAGATGCCAGACGGCCGGCGCGATGCCGAGCGCGCGCAGCGCGCGGACGCCGCCGATGCCGAGAATGATCTCCTGCTGCAGTCGCGTCTCGCGATCGCCGCCGTAGAGACGCGCGGAGAGGTCGCGATCCTGCGGTGCGTTCTCCTCGAGTCCGGTGTCGAGCAGGTAGAGATTGACTCTGCCGACTCCGACCTTCCAGACGTTGGTCAGCACGGCGCGATCGCCGAGCGGCACCGCGACCACGCAGGGCGATCCATCCGCCTTGACCGCCTGCTCGATCGCGACGTCGGGCCAGTTGAGCCGCTCGTACTCCTCGAGCTGCCAGCCTTCGGCCGACACGGTCTGGTGGAAGTATCCCTGCGGATACATGAAGCCGACGCCCACCAGGGGTATGCCGAGATCGCTCGATTCCTTACAATGATCGCCGGCCAGCACGCCGAGACCACCGGCATAGATTGGCAGCGACTGGTGGATGGCAAACTCCGCGGAGAAATACGCGATAGGCGTGTTCTGAAGCTCGGGGAACCGCCGAGCCATCCAGGTGTTCCTAGCCGAATATGCGGCGTCGAGACCGTCGACGGCGCTGTCGTAGGTTTTCAGGAAGTCGGGATCCTGCGACATCTGCTCGAGGCGCTCGCGCGAGACGAGCCACAACATTTTCACGGGGTTGTGAGCCGTGGCACGCCAAATCTGGTAGTCGAGGTCGCGAAAGACCTTTCGAGGCGTGTACTGCCAGCTCCACCAGAGGTTGGCAGCGAGCTCGTCGAGTCGGCTGATGCGTTCGGGAATGGGCGGAAGTCCAGCGTAACGAGTCATCGAGCCACCGATGGTAGTCGGCCTCGTTCGCTCGCGTCAATGAAGCTCCGGCGGTACCTTCTCAACGCTGGCGTTTGCACAGCGATGCACACGGTTGCAATGAGGCATCCCAGTCCTCCGGTGACGACCGACACGCGCGGGCCGAAGACCTGCCCGACGGCGCCGGCCTCGAGCTCGCCGAGCTGTGGTCCGCCCTGAACGAAGACCATGTTGATGCCCACCATGCGGCCGCGGAGATGATCGGGCGTGCCGAGCTGCCGGATGACGTTGCGTAACACCATGCTTACGGTATCGGCCGCACCCGTCGCAGCCAGACACAGAAACGTCAGCCAGAACGAATGGGAGAGCCCGAACATGATCGTTGCCAGCCCGTAGACGGAGACGGCTGCGATCAACACCACGCCTCTCCGTTCAATTTTGTCGATGACGCGTACCATCACAAGACTCGTCAGAACTGCACCGACCGACGGTGCGGCATACAGCCAGCCATATCCCCTCGCGCCGACCTGCAGCACGTCCTGCGCGAAAATCGGCAGCAGGGCGGTTGCCGACGAGAAGAACGTCGCGAAAAAATCCAGGAGCATGGTCGAGCGGATGATCGGCGAGGAGAACACGAATCCCAGCCCGTCGCGTATCGCGCGCACGCTGACGTCGCTCGCCTCGCCGGCGCCGCGGGCCGGCACGTCACGCATCATCAGGAGGGCTACGATGACGCAGATGAAGGTGCCGGCGTTCGCCGCATACACCCATTTGACGCCGAAGATCGCGATGACGAAGCCGCCGAGAGTCGGCCCTGCTACCGACGAGACTTGAAGCATGATCGCGTTCAGGCTGATCGCACTGGCCAGTTGCTCGCGAGGCACGAGCGTGGGCATTAGCGACTGGCGGGCCGGGCTGTCGAAGGCGTTGGCGGCGGCGCTGACGGCGGCCAGCGCGTAGATCGGCCAGGGATGATCCATGCCGGTGTGCGTCAGCAGTGCGAGCACCCCGGCGGTGACGCACATCGTTGACTGCGTGTAGAACATCACGCGACGCCGATCGAAGGCGTCGGCAACCGTCCCCCCCGCCATCGCGAAGAACACAATCGGCATCAGCCGCACGAGTCCGACCATTCCGAGCGCGATCGGACGGTGCTCCGGCCGCACCAGCAGCGCGACCTGCCACAGGATGGCGGCCGTCTGCATGCTCGACCCCGAAAACGAGATCAGCTGTCCCGCCCACAGCAGGCGGAAATTCCGATGGCGAAGGGCAATGTAGGGCGACGGCGCGTTGGTGGCCACGAGCGATCCAATCTTATGATGTAAGATTTCCGCCGTATGCAGTTCGATTTTGTCGACGGCTTGTTCGTGCTGATGCTGGCGACGTTCATCGGCCTCGATGTCATCCGGCGCGTTTCGCGCCTGCTGCACACACCTCTGATGTCGCTGACCAACGCCATATCGGCCATTGCGGTCGTGGGCGCCATTCTGCTGGCCGGTGAGCAGGAATCGCGGTTCAGCACGGTGCTGGGCGCGATTGCCGTGTTCGCCTCGACGACGAACATCGTCAGCGGGTTCCTGATTACCGACCGCATGCTGAAAATGTTCAAGAAGCGTCCCTCGGCAAGCTCGGGGCAGGCCCTGTCGACAGGCTCAGGGCAGGCGCGCTGATGATCGATCAGCTGATACAGCTGGTCTACCTCGTCGCGACCGCGCTGTTCATCGTCTCCCTCAAGTGGATGAGCGATCCGTCCACCGCGCGCCGCGGCGTGTTTGCGGGCGTAGGCGGCATGGCGCTCGCCATCATCGGCACGCTGCTGCACCCGCTCATCATCGGCTACAGCTGGATTGTCGTGCCGCTCGTACTGGGGACGCTCGCGGGGATTCCCCTTTCATGGGTTCCGCTGACGGCCGTTCCCCAGCGAACAGCGCTCTCGCATGCGTTCGGCGGTCTCGCGGTGGGGCTCGTCGGCACCGCGAAGTACTACCTGTGGGCCGAGCACGATCAGCTGACGACGTTCCGCATGGGCGCCATCGGGCTCGAGGTGATCCTCGGTTATCTGACGTGCACAGGGAGTCTCGTCGCCGCCGGCAAGCTGCAGGAAGTGATTCCGACGCGGCCGATCATGTACCGCGGCCAGAACGTCATCAACTTCGCGGTGCTCGGTGCGGCAGTCATCATCGCGATTCTGCTGATGGTCAATCCGGGCCTGACGTATCTCTTCCCGGCCCTCATCCTGCTCGCGCTTGCGTTCGGCGTCCTGCTGGTGCTTCCCATCGGCGGCGCCGACATGCCGACGGTCATCTCGCTGTTGAATTCCTACGCGGGCCTTGCGGCTGTCGCCATGGGATTCGTAATGGAGAATAAGCTGCTCATCACCGCCGGCGCGCTCGACGGTGCGTCGGGCCTCATCCTGTCGATCGTGATGTGCCGGGCGATGAACCGCTCGTTCACCAACGTGCTGTTCGGCGCGTTCGGCCAGGTGCAGGCGAGCAGCGGACAAGTGGAGCAACGGACCGCCAAGAGCGCCACAGCCGAAGACGCCGCGCAGTTGCTCGAGAACGCCTCGAGCGTCGTCATCATTCCGGGCTATGGAATGGCCGTGTCGCAGGCGCAGCATCGCGTCCACGATTTGTACGAGCAGCTCGCCAAACGCGGTGTCGACGTCAAGTTCGCGATTCATCCCGTGGCTGGCCGGATGCCGGGGCACATGAACGTGCTCCTGGCGGAAGCGGAGATCCCCTACGATCGGCTCGTGGAAATGGACGACATCAATCCCGAGATGCCGAGGACGGACGTTGCGCTGGTGATCGGCGCCAACGACGTCGTCAATCCGGCCGCGCGGGTCGACAAGAACAGTCCGATCTTCGGCATGCCGATCATCGACGCCGACAAGGCCAGGGTCGTCCTCGCGATCAAACGCTCGATGAATCCGGGGTTCGCCGGCATCGAGAACGAGCTCTACTTCGCCGACAACACGCTCATGCTGTTTGGCGACGCGAAGAGTGTCATCGGCGAGGTCGTCAAGAACCTCAGCGGACAGTCCGGGATTCACTAAGGACTAGTCTCAAGGCGCAAGTCGGAAGTCGCCAGTCGCAAGGCGAGGTGCTCGTCGCAAGTTGCCTTCGCGTCTTTGCGTTGAGACGCGTTGGCCGAATGGCTCACGGCTATCGTTTCTTTCTGCCGCCCTTGCGCGATCCCGCTCGCGGCCGGGGCACCTTGGCGCCCGATCGACGTGCTTCTGAAAGTCCGATGGCGATTGCCTGCTTGCGGCTGGTGACTCTCTTACCTGAACTGCCGCTGCGGAGCGTGCCGCGCTTCCGTTCGCGCATGACCTTCTCAACCTTCTCGGACGCCTTCCTGCCGTACTTCCGACCACCGCGCTTCTTGGCCATGAGCCCTCCTGATGTCCGTTATCTGGCCATGTTGTCCGCATACGCGTCCGGCACTGTGCGTTGAGATGAGAGTGTTGGGGCCCAGCAGGACCCGCATAAACCGTACGCGGCTGGTCCTCTCGGCCCGGCGCTCTGTCTCTTATTCCGGCGCGCCAGCAACATGTCCCCTTGAAAACGGATGTGCGCCCGGAAACCGAGCCGAGCGTTCTCGAGGCGAAGCAAGGACCGGGCCGGAAACTTGCAAGGGAAGTTCGGCCAACTTGATGGAGGACGCAATGGCTGATGACCAGAAGAGCGCAGGACCCGTGACGCGTGCGCAGTTGATCGATCTCCTTAACGAAGATCTTTCGAGGGAATATCAGGCGATTATTGCCTACGTCGTGTATTCGCAAACGCTGAAGGGCGCCGAATACATGGCAATCGCCGATGAGCTCAAGACACACGCCAGTGAAGAGTTGAATCATGCGCTCATCATTTCGAAACTGATCGACTACCTGGGCGGAGCGCCCGCGGTGACGGCCAAGCCCGTGAAGACCTCGGACAAAGCCGAAGAGATGCTGCGGTTCGACCTCGACAACGAAAACGAAACCGTCAGGAACTACCGCGAGCGAGTGCGGCAGTGCGAGGCGCTCGCCGAGTTCGGGATGGCCGAGCATATTCGCGAGATCCTGAAACAGGAACAGGAGCACCAGATCGATCTGGCGACCGCGCTGGGAGAGAACGTCCCCGACGTCTCAAAGATGAAGCCGAAAGAAGATGATCAGGCAGATCGCGAGAAGGGACAGGCCACTCTTCACTGAAGGCTGCGGAAACTGCGCCCGCGCGTCTCTGGTCCAAGCCAGATGAGCGCCGACACAGCGAGTCCCGAGACGGCGATCGACACGGTCATCGCGCCTGGCAGGCTCCAGCCGGAATCGACCAGGTGCCCGATGCCAAACGACGTGAACGAACCCGCGAGCGCGCCGGCGTGGTAGCAGAATCCCGCGCCGGCCCCGCGCACGTCGTTTGGGAACCGTTCCGTGATGTACGACGGAAACGCGCCCCACATGCCGTGTGCGCCGAAGCCGACGAGCAAGGCGCCTGTCAGCAGCAGTGTCGGGCCCGTGCTCATGACGTACAAGGGCGATACGGCGACACCAAGGACTGCCGCGCAGGTGACCGCGCCGCGCCGGCCGAGCCGCCCCTCGGACGCGCCGCCCCAGAAAGCCGAGCCCACAATCCCCCCGATGTTCAGTGCGACGATGTAGGGCAGGGTGTTCAGCGAGCGCTGCTGGAGGAACGTCGCATACCAGAACGTGACGGAGTAATACGACACCATGAAGCACGTCGCGACCAGCGAGCAGTGCACCGTGGTGCCGAGGAGATCGCGCTGGAAGATGCGCGTTAACGAGACGCGTGCTGCGCGTGTGGCAGCCTTGTCCTCCCGCTGGAGCGCGAGCCACACCGGGCTTTCCGTCACACTCGCCCGAATCCACAGCACGACCATCGCCGGAATCGCGCCAATCCAGAACATCGCGCGCCACGCTTCATCCATGACTCCGCTGAGCGCCGGGTGTACCGTCTGAAACACAACGGCCGATGAGATATAGCCCCATGCCCACGCCCCTTGAATGATGCCGGCGGCCGGGCCGCGGAGGCGGTCGGGCAGGTGCTCGAGCGCCAGCGGCATGCCCGCGGCCCATTCCCCCCCCATACCGATGCCGAAGAGCGCGCGGCATGCAAACAACATCGCGTACGACGTGGAGAAGCCGCTGAGCACGGTGAACAGCGAGAACCAGACGATCGACAGTATCAGCGGCAGCTTGCGCCCCCAGCGGTCGGCCGCCGTGCCCGCGGCTGCGCCCCCGATCAGACGAAACATCAGCGTCACCGTGCCCAGCGCGCCGGCGAGGGCGTTGTCGATGGTGAAACTGCGCTGAATATCGGCGAGCACGAACGTGAGGATGGTGAAGTCGAAGCCGTCGAGCATCCATCCGAAAAAGGCCGCAGCGAACGCCCGCTTTTGCTCGGCTGTCAGAGATCTGAACTCGCGGAGGAACGTGAACACTGTCTGTTAGTAATACATCGGTTCGGTGGGCGGTTGATAGCCAGGTGGTTCGTAAACATCACACGAACCAACACTAAATACCATGAACCACCAACCGCCAACCACCAACGGCCTTGGCCAGCCTCTTGCTTTGCCTGACGTAGAAAATGCGTACACTCACTCGGACGGCTCACCGCACGCGCACTTGTGTCGCACACCTTACTGTTGTCCTTTCCCTTGCCATGCCACTTGCTTCGATCGGGCGTGCGCAGGTGCCGGCTCAGACGCCCGCAATCGAGGCGCAGCCTGCCGGGTCCCCGTTTGAGCGCGCGATCAACGAGCCGAATCGGCAGTCACTCGGCTCGTGGGAGATCGAGCTCCATGCGTTCGTGGCGCTTCCACTCGCCACGGCCCTGGGGGCAGCGCTCGCGCTGAGGCCCCGCAGACGCGGCACTCCGGAGCGTTCGTCGCAGGTCGTGCAGACACAGATCATCCTGGCGATCATCGGCGCCGTCGTCATGATTGTCGTCGGCACCAGCCTGGCGCGTGCGTTCGGCGTGGTCGGTGCGGCCGGCCTCGTGAGATATCGCGCGAAAATCGATGATCCGAAGGACGCTGGCGTCATGCTGACGACGCTGGCGATCGGTCTGGCCTGTGGCATCGGCGTCTACGGCATTGCCGTCTTTGCTGCCGCGTTTCTCATGGGCGTTCTCTGGATGATCGAGTCGTTCGAACCGAGCGCACGCAAGCAGTTCATCCTCGAGATCAAGTCGACGGATGCGGCGAAACTTCAGCCGACGCTCGAAGCCCTGTTGCGCCGCCGTCGGGTCAGGTACGAGCTGCGCGAATCGGCCCCGGAGGAAGTCTCCTATCTGGTCGACATGCCGATGGAGATGAAGACCGAAGGCATTTCGGCGGAAATCATTGCGCTCGATCCCGACCCGAGGACAGGTGTGGAGTGGAAAACGGAAGGCAAAAAGAAGGCGGCCTGAGCGTGGAACTGATCATTCAACCGAAGGACGGCATGACGCCGCTCGTCGTGGCGATCAAGAAGGCCACGCGGCAGATCGACGTCACGATCTTCCGGTTCGACGTGAAAGAACTGCAGCGCGCGCTCGAGAGCGCGGTCACCCGCGGTGTGAAGGTGCATGCGCTGATTGCCCACACCTCGCGCGGTGGAGAGAAGCGACTTCGCCGGTTGGAGCTCGAACTGTTGAATGCCGGTGTCACCGTGTCGCGCACCGACGACGATCTTCTGCGGTACCACAACAAGATGCTGCTGGTCGACAACGAGACGCTCTATACGCTCGGCTTCAATTTCACGAGGCTCGACATTGAGAAGACCCGCAGCTTTGGGGTCGCGACTCGGAACAAGGCGATCCTCGCGGAAGCCATCAAGCTCTTCCAAGCCGACTCGACGCGTCAGCCGTATACGGCCAGTCACGATTCGTTCCTCGTGAGCCCGGAAAACGCGCGCACGGGGCTCGCCAGCTTCATCAAGAGCGCCAAAAAAGAACTGTTGATCTACGACGTGAAGATCAGCGATCGGAGCATGATCAAGCTGCTTCAGGACCGCGTGAAAGCCGGCGTGAGCGTGCGCATTATCGGCAAAGTGGGGAAGAAGGGCGAAGGCCTGAAGGCCGAACGGATGCCGGGGATGCGCTTGCACGTGCGGGCGATGCTGCGCGACGGCCAGGAGCTGTTTCTGGGCAGCATGAGCCTGCGAGGCGTCGAGCTCGACAAGCGGCGCGAGGTCGGCGTGATCGTCAAAGAGCGTGCTGCAGCGAAGCACTTCCGGGAGATGTTCGAAGAAGACTGGTCGAAGACCGAAACGGGAAAGAAAGCCGAAAAAGAAAAGAGCAAGGGCGACCAGAGTAAAGAGGCGGCAGTCACCGCCTCTTGAAAATGGTTCCTGGTTCCTTTTTTCAGCGCTCAGTTCCGAAGCTGAAGAAGAACTGGGTGCCTTCGCCGCCGCCGAATCCGACGTCCATTCGCCCGAACGTTCTGCCCTTGACCACCACGCTGAGACTGAAGCCGTAGTCCGTTCTCAGATCGTCGAACAGGTCTTCCACGCGCGGCGCCACCTGACCTGAGTCGAAAAACACGGTCGAGTGTACGAACTTGTGAAGCGGGATGCGATACTCAGCCTGCATCAGCACCAGGTTGCGATCGCGGAAGCGATAGTTGTTGAAGCCGCGCAGCGTCGCGCGTGTGCCGTCGGTGCCGAGCAGATCGCTCCGAAAGGACTTCAACCCGCCGCTGCCGCCCAGGGTGTACAACATGTAGAACGGGATATCGGCGTCGGTACTCGCGGTGGAAATGAAACCGTTCAGCGTCAGCCGTTCTCCGCGTGCGCTCCTGAACCCGGGTATGCGCTGCTGCACTCCCGCTTCCCAGCGATAAAAGGTGAACCGCTCTCCGTCGGCGCTCAGATTTGCCTCCACAGCCACTTGGTACTCACCTCGATATCTGGCAGGTTCACCGACGAGATCGGGTGATATGACGGGGTGCACCAACTCCGCGAGTCCGCGGAACCTGCCGTATGTCACTTCGTCGAAGAGGCCAGGAACCTCCGATGCGGGAAACTCCACTTGTATCGAGGGCACCGACGAACGTGCGCCTGGTCCCAGGTCGGGCTCATACAGCGAAGCGCTTCCGCCGAACCTGACACCCGGCTTGGGACCGTAGAATCCGCGCGTGCCTAACACCCACTCTTGAAGGCGAAAATCGCTGCGACGGTCCTCCAACGCGTCTGGCCCGATGCCGTAGAAGTCAAGGCGGTTCATGTAGCGTGTCAAGCCGAACACCCCCGCCTGGGAGAGTTTCGATTCTGAACGCCGTCCGACTTCGCCCTCGAGCCCCCAGTATCGATACACGGTGTACATCGCCTGCGCTTCTCGATACACCTTGTCATCGTCAGGAGAATCGTAGCCAATACCGAACCCGAGCCCACCACTGGACGCAACGCTGCCGATGACAGGGTGAAGGGGCTTGTCCAAAGATTCGATGAGGGCCTTTCCCCACGAAGGGATAGGCAGCCCATCGAGATCCAAGCCAGATTTCTGTGTGGTCGGCGTCGGTGTGGTCGGGGTCGGTGTGGCCTGCGCGGCTGCTGAATAGGGTAGAAGAACCACGCTTAGAAAAAGAATGATGCTTCGCATGGGCGTCCATATGCATGGCGCATGCCCTGTGAAAACCCCGCCTCAGTGTTCGAATCGCAGACATCGCTCGCCGTCGCAATCGCGTGATGACGCCCTCTCACGTGCGTGCATCCAGTGGTACGGAGCTTGCCAAACCACCGTTGGGTGCCCATCGTTCTTATCGGCGGTGTACGTAGTAGTAGGCGGGTCGTATAAGACCCGCCCTACACATGACGACAAAGGAGCAGAACTGTGAAATCGAAGCGCGGCAAGAAGGAACAACCAGGCGATGTTCTCGGTGTGAGCAATACGGCAGGACCCAAGCTGCCGCATCCGCCGTCGGATGGCAGTACGCCGCGAGGGATCGAAGTGCGGCCCATCCCCGAGCGCCACTGGGGCAACGAAGACATTCCCCAGAGTGACGGTGCCACCGGTGTCGACATGGGTGGCGCCGGCGCAGGTCCTCAGATTTCGTCGGAGCACTCGCGAGCGAAAGCCGACTCGGACGATTAGGCGGCGTCTCCGAGCAGCGCGAGGAACTCCTCACGCTCGAGTACGCCTTGCGCCAGAAGAGCCTCCGCCATGCCGTCGAGCACGGCGCGGCGGGGGCTCAACGTCGCGACCGCATTGTCGAAGGCGCGTGTCAACAACGCCTGCACTTCCGTTTCAATTCTTTCGGTGGCTTCCTCGCTCCAGTCGGCCACCCCTGAATCGCCGGTGCGACGGCCCCGGCCGTCGCTCGTCTGGTACGCGACAGGCCCCATGGTCGGCGACATGCCGAACTCGGTGATCATACGTCGCGCCAGGCTTGTGGCGCGCTCGAGGTCATTGGCGGCGCCGGTCGAGAACTTGCCGAACGCGATCTGCTCGGCGGCCCGACCGCCCAGCAACACCGCCAGTCGATCCATCAACTCGTCTTCCTGCAGCAGATTGCGATCTTCGGGCGTCTGCTGCATGTATCCCAACGCGGCCAGTCCACGCGGCACGATCGAGACTTTGTGAACCGGCTCGGCGCTCTCGGCGAGCTCGGCCACGATGGCGTGCCCCGCCTCGTGAAACGCGACGATGCGCCGCTCCTTGGTGTTGGTGAGGCGGTTCTTGCGCTCGAGCCCGATCACCACGCGATCGATCGCCGCGTGCAGCTCGGGCATGCCCACTTCGATCTTCTCGTGCCGCGCAGCGAGGAGCGCCGCCTCGTTGAGCACGTTCTCGAGGTCGGCTCCCACCATGCCAGGTGTGCGGCGGGCGACGTATTCGAGGTCGACGTCATTGGCCAGCTTCACCTTGCGCGCGTGAACCTGGAGAATGGCGTGGCGACCCGTGCCGTCGGGACGATCGACGAGTATCTGCCGATCGAAGCGTCCCGGACGCAGCAGCGCATTGTCCAGGATCTCGGCGCGGTTGGTGGCGGCCAGGACGATGATGCCGTCGCGAGAGTCGAAACCGTCCATCTCGACGAGCAGCTGATTGAGCGTCTGTTCCCGTTCGTCGGTCCCACCGCCGGCCTGCGACCCGGAACGGCTCTTACCGATGGCGTCGAGCTCGTCGATGAACACAATCGCCGGCGCTTTCGTCTTGGCCTGCTCGAAGAGCTTGCGCACGCGCGAGGCGCCCACGCCGACGAACACTTCGATGAACTCCGATGCGCTGGCCGAGAAGAATGGCACGCCGGCTTCTCCGGCGACCGCACGTGCGAGCAGCGTCTTGCCGGTACCCGGAGGCCCAATGAGCAGCGCACCCTTGGGCACGCGAGCGCCCAGCGACGCAAATTTCCCGGGGCTGCGCAGGAACTTGACGATCTCTTCGAGCTCTTCCTTTGCTTCGTCCACGCCGGCCACGGCATCGAAACCGGTTTTCGAGCTGACTTTCTTGTCGCGCGAGCGCAGGCGGCCGCGCGTGAGCGCGGTCATCGACTTGACGGGGTTCATGCGTTTGTACGACATGCCGAGGATCAGCACGAACATCAGGCCTGCAACGATCCCAAGCACGAGCGACACAGTCGACTCGTCGGCCTTGATCCCCTGATAGGTGATGTTCTTCGATTCGAGCAACGGAACGATGCTGTCGTTCGGAATCGGCGTGGCGATCCA
The DNA here is from genome assembly GCA_963782595.1 of Vicinamibacterales bacterium. Taxonomy (GTDB): domain Bacteria; phylum Acidobacteriota; class Vicinamibacteria; order Vicinamibacterales; family JAMQPK01; genus JAMQPK01. The sequence continues at coordinate 420,639 of CAWAKJ010000003.1, forward strand.
CAGCGCTGGCGCCCCGGCCTGTCGCGCGCTGTCGGTCGGTGTCGCCTGCACTTCGGTGGACGACATACGTACTTCCCGGACATCGCCCTTTGCGATGTGCTGTTTCAGCGTGCTGTACGGAATCTCAACCGTCTCGGCGGGGCGACAACCGGAGACGCCGACCATCACGAACAGCGATAACAGGAGAAGTCGAATAGCCTGCATGAGTGAACTTGTATCTATTGTGGCCCGGCGAGGCCGGACGTGATTGTCTGCGGGCTGACCGGAGGCGGGGAAGCCGTGCCCAATGAGTACTTTATCAGAGCGTACGCACGCGCGGCGGCACAATAATCGCTCTGAACGCCGTTCAACGAGATAAAGCTTTTGTGATGGCGCCGCGCAGCTCTGCGGATTCGGGGGTGACTGCGCTCGGAAAGAACGCGACCACGCTGCCGTCTTTGCCGATGAGATATTTGGCGAAGTTCCACGCAGGCAGATTCCCGGTCGTGCCGAGAAATGCATAAATCGGCGACTGATCGGGCCCGGGTCGCGTGGACAGCTTCGCAAACATCGGAAAGGTGACACCGTAATTCTTTCGGCAGAACTCGGCGATCTGTTGCGCCGTCCCGGGCTCCTGGCTTCCGAAATCGTTGCTCGGGAACCCGAGCACCGCGAATCCTTTGGGCGAAAGCTCGCGATGTAGTTTCTCCAGCCCTTCATATTGCGGGGTGTAGCCACACTCACTGGCTGTATTGACGACGAGCGTCACCTTGCCGCGAAAGGCTGCGAGGTCGGCGGGCTGGCCGATCAGGGTCTGCGTTTTCAGATCGTACAGAGACGAGGGTTTTTGCGACATCAGCGGTGCGGCGGCGAGTGAGAGGATGACGAACGACAGCAGAAGAGGCCGGGCCAGCATGCGTGTCAGGGTAGCACGGCTCCGCCCGATACGCGCTTGATGATGACAAACGTGACATCGTCGCTCTGCGGTCCCCTGGTACGCACGTGCTCGGCGAGGCGATCGACGATTGCGCGGGCAGCAAGACCCTTGCATTGACGCAAGATGTGCTCCACGGCTTCGGCGCCCGACGGTTCCTCCGCGGAATCCAGAAAGCCGTCAGTGTACAGGAGCAACATGTCTCCCTCACCCATCAGTACCCACTCGTTCGTTTCGTACTTTTCCTTGAAACGGCTGGTCTGATTCGAGTCGCGGTCGATGTCGTCGATCGAGGGCATCAGGCCGAGAGGAAGACACGAAACGTACGCGCCGGCGTCTACCGGCATCAGCCGGTCGTGCGCGTCCGAAAAGACCAGCGGAACGGGATGGCCGGCGGAGATGAACCGGAATCGCGCGCCTTCGAGAATTTCACCATAGATCATGGTGATGAATTTCTCGGGGCCGGAGGAGTTGTAGAAGCGCGTGTTGAGATTCTCGAACAGCTTCCGCGTAATGCGTCCGGTTGCATCCAGTTCGTACAACGCGCCCAGCAGAAATGCCTGGTGAAGCATGGCCGCCAGCAGCGCATCGGTGACGTGATGGCCGGACACATCGAGAATGACGATGCCGGCCGTGTTGCGGCAAGCCTTGAGATTGGCGGCCAGCTGCGTGGCGGATTGACGTTCGGCGCGCCTTATTCGAGCCTCGATGTCGAAGCGCTTGTTGAAATCGAGATAGATGACATGATCGCCGCCGACAACGCCGCTCAATGGCAGCGTCGTACCGCAGATGTCAAACCCGGGAACCTGCGGCGGTTCGTCGGCGTCGGCAACCAGATACTCTGCGATGTCCTGAAAATTGCGAAGCTCGCGTGTGAGTCTTTCGTGTTCAGCGTTCAGCTTGGTCATAGGATAGGGAATACGGGAAGCCTGGGGGTCGGAGGGTATGCCGGCCGATTGCCGAAACCGCAGCCGAAGTAAGTAAGACAGTACCACGAAACCACGATCGCGTCGATGCTGTGACATCGACGCGACGCGCGCGTTACGCGACGTCGGACGAATGGCGGCTTTGGATCGGAGGCTTGTCGCAGAAGTCGTTCATGAAATTCTCGACCGCAGCATGGTCGACGTCGGCGAACTTCACGCCGGTTCTGTAGACCGACAGGCTCGTGTCCGGCTGCTCGAAGACGACCCACACGATGCGGCCCTTGCAGATGACCTGTCCTGCGGCCGTGAGGAGCACCAGGCGCACGAGCTGATTTGGTCTGACCGCCTGTCTCAGTATCGCTTGTGCGCCTCCAATGGAGAGGTCGACGAGCTCGCCCGGGATACCATCCACGCTGACGTCGATGCCGCGGCGGATTCGCACGCGCCTCGCGTCGCGTGCCTTGCCGGCAAACTGCAGCGGTTTTTTCTGAGGTGCAGCCGGGGCCGCGGGTGCGGTGTTGGCCGGCAACGAGATTCTGGCTGGCGCCGCTTTCAACGGCGCCGGTTTGGCAATCTCACTGTTGTGCGATGAGACGACCTCCGGCACGGTCAAGCCGGCGGCGGCCGAGCGCGCAGGGTCGCGCTCTCGCAACATCTGCGACAGCGCTCCCGACAGCTTCTGACTGACGGACTCGAGCTGTCGATACTGTCCCTCGAGCGCAGCTTTCGCAGCCGTCACGTTCCTGATCCGCTCCAGCAGTTCGTCCCGCTCACCGGACAGTTCCTGCACCAGCTGCTGCGACGCGTTCAGGGTGACGCTGTTGTTGTCGGCCTCGCGTCGGGCGCTTTTCAACTGCAGCTGGAGCTCGAGCAGTTGCGCCTGAGCGCTGTCGAGCGCCATCGTGTGCTTTTCCTGCTCGTCGAGCGTCTGCCGGTGCTGTGCGGCAGTGGCGCGCTGAGCCGCCTCGGCTCTCGAGGCCCGGTTCTGTGCCGATTCGAGTTCCTTCTTCGCCTCGCCCAGCGCGGTGCGAAGCGAGGTGCTGACGCCGATTTCGGAGCTGAGACGGGCGCGCAGTTCCACTTCGATGGCGGCCAGCGCCTGCGCGGCTGAGGCTTCGGCCTTCTGGCGCGCGAGTTCGGCGCGCTCGGTGGCGGTGTGCGCGACCTCCTTGAGTGAAGCGTCGATGACCCGCTTGTAGTCGGCCTCATCGAGAGCCGCTTCGATGGATGAGATTTGCTGGTCGAGCGTGGCTTGCAGCGTCCGGATCTGCTGTCGCCAGTTCTCGGAGACCTGGCGGGCCAGTGTCTCGAGTGAACCGCGAAACTGAACGTCTTCGTCCTGGTTCTTCATGTCAGCAGCCACAATAGTTAAAAGCTTGTTTCTGAAGCAGGCGTTAGCAATTGTGGTACCGCACGCGAACAGACGGAGATTGTCGCCGAGCCCCACTTTTTGGTGCACGGTTTTGAAAGCGAACGGCGAATCCTGTAACGGTTGTCCCTGGAATAAATGCAGGTAATCGGCCGGGTTAGGCGGCCGCATCGCGAACCGCAGCAGGCGAGTGACAGGCTGCGGAACCGGATTGCAAAGGGGAGGTGCGAGGTGCGAACGGCTGCGACTTACCGCGAGCGTGTGCTGGAGGACGGCCCACTGCGATGGCCCAGTTCCTGCCGGCGCGTTTCCAGCTTGACGACGTAGGTCTCGAGTGCGGCGGCGTAGAGTCGTGTGCGATGTGCGTGATCCTGAAACGCGGCGCCGTTGGCGTCGGTAGAGTGCAGCGTGGCGCGTTCCTCGATGAGCCGTTGGTGCGTGGCCTTGAGGACGTGGTATTCGGCGTTGAGTTCAGACATGGTGGTCATGCGCGCTCCCGGTGGCGGTGCAGCCGTGCGGCTGTGATGGCTCGCCACAAATGCTTTGGTGAGTATCTGAAGTCGTAACCCGCGGGATGCGAGTGGCGGCAGAGCTCAGGAAAGCAGAAACCTCAATAAGTATACATGCAAGACGTGCGGAGGGCCGAAGACAGACGTGCTTCGCATCAATCACCGTAAGTGACGCCGGGATAGAGCACGTTAACCACCATCCAGAACACCGGGTTGAACACCACGTCGAACACCTGCCAGGCGACAATCAATCCCATCATGCCGAGGGCTTGAGACGTCATCAGGAACCGCTGATAGCGTCTGCCCGTCTCTTCGCCGAGCGCGAGGAGGATTGCGGCCGAGCCGTCGAGCGGCGGCAGGGGGATCATGTTGAGACACGCCATCATCAGATTCAGTGAGAAGAACACACTCAGCAGGAACGTGACGCCGGGCCACACGCCGGTTTGGTCGGTGGCGACGATGGCTTCGAATCCAGCCAAATCAGGCGGATAGAACACGCCGGCTGCGATACCGAGATGGATGACCAGGACACAAATCAGCGAGATGAGGAAATTGGCCGCCGGCCCCGCGACGGCCATCCAACCTGCTCGCTTGGGATGCCGTATCGCCCATTCCGGATCATACGGAGCGCTGGCAAAACCGAACGGCCAGCCCGAGAGCAGAGTGGAGGCTATGGGCAGTAACAACATCCCGAATGGTTCCCGCCGGATGTGCGGGCGAGGGTCGAGCGAAACCTGGCCGCCGTGATACGCCGTCAGATCGCCGCCCAGTTTCGCGGCCCATGCGTGTGCCGCCTCATGAAGGGTCGTCGAGAACAGAAACGCGATGTAGTAGACGAGGCCGTTTGACAAGTGATCCATAGGTGGTCCCTGGATCCTTATCGGCGCTGGTTGTCGGATGGGTCAGCGGCGGAACCGGGGGGCAACACGCGTCTATCACCTCAGCCGCAGCGACGACCAGCGAACCAGTCGAGAGTGACACGATTCGCACAATCGAAGCCGTACAGCAAGAACGCAACCGGAGCAGTTGGACAAGCCGTCACGAAGCGATCGAGAGTATCGTTGATAGTACGATCAGGACCGGTTAAGACGATCGAGCCTTCGAGGCGGACCGATGTTCAACAGTTCGACCATGATGAAAATGGTGAATGAGGTCATTCGTGACCATGATTTACCCTACCAGGCCCGAAGAATCTTTGAGCCGCCCGACCAGTCGTGGACGTGGTGTTGCGAGTTTTCCGATCCATCAGCGTCTGCAGTTCATCGCACATTCGAAATCTGCGTGCGCTGGCCTTCTGGTTCCAACTACGAATCCGTCAAAGCGGACCTCACGCGTCAGCTCGTGGCCCACTTCAAACGAGGATGACGCCCTGCGGACCTCCTTTTGGCCTTGCGGGCCGCTGTGCCGTTTAGTACAGCGCGCGCGGGGTTTCATGTTTAACGTCACACCAGACATCCGATACGAGCTCCGGCGCTCTCCTGTCCTCCCCATCTCAGAATCGCAATGGCAGGCGGACTCCGGCAGAGCAACGATGGAGGTGAATCGTGGAAAGAATCAGTCGCACTGACGAGATAGTCAAAATGCTCTCATTGGTAAAGGCAGAATTGCCTCCATCGAGTGACCCGGGCCTGACCGCCGTCGCACGCCGTGCATATGAGATCTTCGAGTCGAGAGGGCGGATCGATGGAGCCGATGTCGACGACTGGTTACAGGCCGAGCTCGAATCGCAGACGGCAGACCCTTCAGCCTCTTAATTAACTACCGCAAAAAAGGCCAGGGCATTCTGAAGTCTGGTGCGCTGCGGCTAGCTCGACATTCATCGGGTTTTGAAGACAACCGAACGAATGATCGCAAAAAGCGTGGGGACATCGGACTTGTTACCTGTCGCCGTGAGCGTCAGTGCTCCAATCGTGCGCCATGCTGCCGCAACCACGAACTTCTGGCCACCTCCGTGCCAGGTGCCGGGCGAATCAAACCCCATTACCACTCTGGCTGGATATCCATCAATCGTTTCGGTGCATGCCACCAAATCGTTGAGCTGCATACCCGCTCGGGACAGGTCGTCCGAGAATTGACCCCAATCGAACGTCACCAGCTGGATCGCCGACAATTCCCACCGTCCGACCAGTGAGTCAATTCCATGGACATCGATCTTTCGATATCCGGCTGGTAGTCTGATCAAGAACGGCCCCGCATCAACTTCTTGCCAGCCTGCTGTATTCGCCGACGCCAGCTCGCATGGCGCGGCAGGTTCAATCTGGACAGCATCCACAGAGGCAACCACGCATGAGAGGAGGACGCTGCAGGCAGAATACAAAGGGAGAGAGTAGGCTCGTATCATCTTGGCCCCGGAACCTTTTCGACGCGGTCTAATGAGTCATGCAATCGAAAAGACTCTCATCGCGTATCGTGCCACACTTGACTTGCCAATCGCTTGAAGCGCTAGTCGACAGGTTGGTCTGTTACTGGTATGGCCAACATACATAGAAGGAATTGTCGCTGCAGAGGAGGATGTAGACGAACGGCATGCTGGGTGCCCTCGACTCGCTTCGCTCTCTCGGGACACCACTCGGACTCAGGGCGAGTCGAGTGGTGCGGAAGCGGGGATTTGAACCCCGATGGGATTGCTCCCACTAGCTCCTGAGGCTAGCGCGTCTGCCAGTTCCGCCACTTCCGCAGTGGAGAGCCTGCCGGGCAGGAACGCACATTATACCCCGGTGCAGCGCGACGCTCGGCTTCCGATGCGATCTCACAGCGTTTCGACATACCATGACAGGTGCCAGCGTCACGGAGGAGAACATGACCCAGCGCGTGTTCGTTGCGATGGGTGTGGCAGCATTGCTCGTCACACGGTCTCAGGGTCAGACCGCTCAACCAGGCTTTCGCACCGAGGTCAACGTCGTCGAAGTCGACGCCAGCGTGCTCGACGAGCAGGGTAATGCGGTCGCTGGTCTCTCGGCGGCCGACTTCGAGGTCTTCGAAGACGGACAGCCGCAGCCAATCGTTTCATTCTCCCAAGTCGACATTCCACTGACGGCGTCTGCGCAGTTCTTAAGCGTCGATGGGCCGGTATCGCCCGATGTCCGCTCGAATAGGCAACCGGCCAGCGGACGCCTCTATGTCGTGGTGCTCGACGATATGAACATCAGCCCATTACGTATCGAGACGGTCCGATCGGCTGCGCGCGAATTCATCGACTCGTATTTCGGCGCAGGCGACATCGCAGCAGTCATATACACGAGCGGGCGCGTCGATGCCTCGCAGGACTTCACGGGCGACCCGCAGTTGCTCGTCGCATCAATCGACAAGTTCATGGGCCGTGGTGTGCAGTCGAGCGCCATGGAGGCGGCCGAAAAATATTATTCCGATCGGCTGACGATCGAAACCGATCCGTCCAACGGCAAGTTGGACCCTGACAAGGCAGACCAGCTCGCCGCTGACATGCAGGACGCGCGTTCGCGCACGCTCGGCAAGTCGGCGAAGCCGACCGTCGACATCCAGGACTTCGAGCGCGCGCAGCGTGTGATCACGGTGTTCGATACGGTAAGAGCGCTCGCAGAATCACTGGCGCCTTTGAGTGGCCGGCGCAAGTCGGTGGTCATGTTCAGCGAGGGGTTCAACTATCAGTTGACAGAACCATTCGGCATGCGGAGCGTTTCCGACGTGCTCCGTGCAACACAGGACACGCTCAACGCCGCAGCGCGCGCGAACGTCAGTTTCTATACGATCGATCCGCGGATGCTCGACGGAGCCGGAACGGATTTCATGCAGATGAGCGGCCCAGGAATGCCGAACGGCGCCACGCAAACCGCGATTCGCGAGGAACTGCAGCGGTCGCAGGACAGCTTGCGTGTGCTGGCCGAAGAGACCGGCGGCTTTGCCTCGCTCAATGTCAACTCGTTTGCGTCCGCGTTCGATCGTATTGTGCAGAGCAACAGCCAGTATTACGTCCTGGGATACGCTGCGCCGCAGCATCAGCAGGACGGCCGGTTTCACTCAATCGACGTGCGCGTGAAGCGGCCCGGCGTCAAGATTACTGCCCGACACGGATATGCCTCGCAGCGCCAGGCTACGCCCGAAGAGTTGAAGAAACGGGAGGCGGAGCGCGTCGCGCGCGACGCGAGGCGGCCCAATTCAGACAAAACGTCGACGGCATTGAGAGATGTGCTTGGCGCACCTCTTCAGAAGGGCGGCCTCGCCCTGTCGGTGCACGCCGCGCCGTTCAGGCACTCGGACAAGGAGTCATCGGTCGCGCTCGCAATTGAAATAGATGGCGATCGCCTCCCGCTGTCGCCCGCGGGTAAGCTCGAACTGTCGTTCTACGATGTGAACGATCGCGGCAGGGCCAGCAACGGCGTTCGGAAAGAGATCGATCTTGCGCTGAAACCCGAGACCGCCGCTCGCGTCAAATCGCACGGTATCAGACTGAACCAGCGGATCATGCTCGCGCCGGGTCGCTATCAGATTCGCGTCGGCGTGCGGGAGAGCGCGGGCGGTGAGAGTGGTTCCGTGTTCTACGATCTGACGGTGCCCGACTTCCGCAAAGATTCCCTGGCGTTGAGCGGCCTGCTCGTCACCTCGGTGTCGGCCCAACAGACACCAACCGCCGAGGTCGATGCGATGGTGGCGAAACGGCTGCCGGGTGCGGCGACGAGCCGACGTGAGTTTCCCGTCGGCGATACGCTCGCGGTGTTTGCCGAGGCGTACGCGAACGGTACGTCGCGCCGGCCGCAGGAGATCGGTGTCACCATTCGAGTCATCGCCGAGAGCGGCGAAGAAGTGTTCAACGCGAAGGAGTCGGCGGTCAGCGCGCAATCGGATCCTGCCACGATCTTCGCGCAGTTTGCATTGGAAGACCTGACGCCGGGCGCCTATCTGCTGCGCGTCGAAACGCAATTGGCAGGTCCTGATGCCCAGATCGTCGCGCGCGAGACGCTCATCACCGTAGTTCCGCGGTGATTCTCGGATTGTTCTACCATCGACCCACGCGCGGTATGCCGACTGCGCTTTGGTGTCTGCTCGGATTATTTGCACTCAGAGTGTTGGGACAGCTCCTCGTCGTCGCGGGAGTTGCGCCGTTTCTCCCGCCCATGGACGACTGGCAATCCGGCCTGTTGCCCTATCCCGCGCTGCTGGCCTCGCAGATTGTGATACTCGGCGTGTTCGCCGCCATATGCGTGCAATTCTCCCGGGGGCGCGGGTACTTCGTCCGTCCCACTAAGTGGCTCGCGACCCCGTTGTGGATCATCGGGTGGACGTACGCGGCGGGAATGCTGGTGCGCTACGCGCTGCTCAGACGGGACTGGATTCCGGTGGTGTTTCATCTCGTGCTCGCGAGTTTTCTGCTGATCATCGCAACACATCATCGCAGCCGCCTTCGCAAAGACCTCTGCGTTGAGATGACGGTAGTGTCCGGCTAAAGCCGGACACTACGTACTCTGCGTGCCGCGCGGCAGCCGCTTGATGAGTGCCCGGGCTTTCCGGAACCACGGCCGCTCGCGACGGCGGATGTAGTCGGGCATCGTGGCCTTCTTTCGAAGAATCCGCTCTCCCAACTCGCGCGCCTCGTCATGACGCCCTTCGGCCGCCAGAAAGCACGCATAGTTGTATTGAGTCTCCGAGAGCGTTGATATCTGCAGGGTGTCGGCGAAGAGCGCGTTGGCCTTCTCTTTCTGATCAATTTTTGCCAGGGCGTGCGCGCGGAGTCCAGCAGCGCGCAGATAGTCGTACTTCGGATCGCGAGTGATGACCTCGTCGAGGTCGGCAGCCGCTGAGGCGAAGTCCTGCAATTCGAGTGCGCAAAGCGCACGGCGGTAGAAGGGGTCGATGTCGCGGCTCCGGGCGAGCACTTTGTCGAAGTACTCGCGCGCCTTCGCAAACTGACCGTCGTCGAGGTAGAGATCGCCGAGCTCTTCGTAGTTGCCCACCGACGGATTGTCGAGCACGAGCCCTTCGAGCTGCTTGATGCGCTTGCGACGGGGGAAGACCTGAAAGGTCCCGCGGAGGAGGCCGGCGTCCGGAATGACCTCGACGAAGATGTAAATCAACGCCCCGACGCCGCCGAACATGAGGATGATCCAGAGCCAGTACGTCTCGGGCCGGCGACGCACGAAGTGCACAATCGCAAGCACCTGCAGGACGATGCCGTACGGGTAGATGAGCCCGAACACGCGCACGCGACTATAGCAGGGCTGCTGGCTACCCGCTACGGGCTACAGGCTACAGGCTACGGGCTGAATGTCGTAATCTGGTGCCAAGGAGTCCCTGCCATGGCCAGCCGCCGCCTTGTCAAATTTGTCTTGAGCATCCTCGCCCTCTTCTTCGTCGTGGGCGTGGTGGCCGTCATCGCCGCCTGGATGATGGTGCTGAGAGGACCGTCAGTGCCGGACCACTCGACGCTGGTGCTGCGAATCGGCGGCGAGCTCGTCGAGGCACCACCGAACGATGTGCTGGGGCAGGTCACCGGCGGCGCGCGTGCGCAGACGGTGCGCAGCTACGTCGAGGCGCTGCGTCGCGCAAAAGACGACCCGCGGATCGAATCGGTGCTCATCGTGCCCACGCCGGTCCAGTCACCGTTCTGGGGCAAAGTGCAGGAAATCCGCGACGCCGTCATCGACTTCAAGAAATCCGGCAAGCGCATTTCCGCCTACCTCGAATATGCCGGCGAGCGCGAGTACTACCTTGCGTCGGCGGCCGATCGCGTGTACCTGGTGCCGACGAGCAGCCTCGACGTCACGGGTATCGCGACCTACGAAGTGTTCCTCAAGGGCACGCTCGACAAGATCGGCACGCAGGCTGACTTTGAGAAGATCGGCGACTACAAGACCGCACCGAACCAGCTCACGCAGACGACCTTCACGCCCGCGCACCGTGAGATGACCGAGTCGCTGACGCGCGATTTGTACGAGCAATTGGTACGAGGTATTGCGGAAGCGCGCAAGAAAACGGTTGAAGAGGTTCGTGCGTTGATTGACGAAGGTCCGTTGCTCGCGGACCGGGCGCTCGGCGCCGGCCTCGTCGACACGCTCGCGTACGAAGATCAGCTCGACGATCACGGTGCGGTGAGCAAGAGCGGCACCGTCGAAGGCGAGCGCTACAACCGCGCGCGGGACTCGTTACCCGGTCGCGGCGCCCCTCGCGTCGCGGTCGTCTACATCAGCGGCATCATCAACTCGGGCGATGGCGGGTTCGATCCGCTCAACGGCGAGGTCTCCGGATCGCTCCAGCTCGTCAAGGCGATCCGAGCGGCTCGCGCAGACGACGCCGTGCGCGCGATCGTCGTTCGCATCGACAGCCCAGGCGGATCGAGCATTGCGTCGGACGTGATCTGGCGCGAGCTGACCGTGACGAAGAACGAAAAGCCGGACCGGCCAATCGTCGCGTCGATGTCCGACCTCGCGGCATCGGGTGGCTATTACGTCGCGATGGCGGCGCCGCAGATCGTGGCGCAGCCGGCCACCTTGACCGGATCAATCGGTATCTACGGCGGCAAATTCGTGACCGGCGGGACGTTCGAGAAGCTGGGCGCCAACATCGAGGCCGTCACGGTCGGTCGCAATGCCGGTCTCGAGTCGCCGAAGCGACCGTTCAACGAGAGCGAGCGGCAGAAGCTGCGCGAACAGATCGGCAGCTTCTACAAGGGCTTCGTCGAGAAGGTTGCGGCGTCGAGAAAGATGCCGGTTGCGCGGGTGGATCAGCTGGCGCAGGGGCGCGTGTGGACAGGTTCGCAGGCACGCGCCCACGGCCTCGTCGACGCGCTCGGAGGCCTCGAACGCGCAATCGCCCTCGCGAAGGAGCGCGCCGGCATTTCCCCGGAGACGGCGGTTGAAGTGGTCACGTATCCGCCGCGAAGAACACTCGCGGAGTTGCTCATCGAGCAGTTGACGGGCGCGGGCGACGACCGTCAGATGGAAGGGCTGATTGCTGTGCTCGGAGGATTGCGCACCGCCGAGCGCCGGGCGCTGGGGATACTGACAGCGCCAGCGAGATTGTTCAATCCAGGTGAGCCGCTGGCGCTGATGCCAGTCAGCTTTCTGCATTGAGTCTCAGCCACTTAGTCCCGCTGCAGAAGGAGGCCATACGCGTCACTAATCTGCTTACACTTTTCAGTGGCTAACGCCTGCAGTTCAGGCCCGAGCTGCGCCACCTTATCCGGGTGGTATTGAGCCATCAGCGATCGGTAGGCGGCCTTGATCTGCTTTCGCGAAGCTCCCTTGTCTATGCCGAGAATGGCATACGCATCGAGGGGAGCCGGTTCAACGACTTCCACTTTTGATAACGAGTATCCGGTCACCCTGGGCTTGTACTCGCCGTTCATCCATTTCAGCAGTGTGTGACCGTCAATGAAGGTGATCGGCTTGCCTCTGGCAAAGGCTGTTGCGCTGTCGCTGATGCGGGCCGTTGTCACGATGAAGCCATGAGCAGCGTTAGCATGCATCAGCGCGCCGAAGAAGTCGCGAACGGTTGGTGCGCCGACATCCTGCTTCCATCTCTCGCACTGCACGACAAGCTGGCTTCCTTCGACGATGAGCACGAGAACGATGCCTTCGTCTCGACTCACATTGGTGTGCGTCACCTGACATCCCAATTCGGCGAACAGGCTTGCGATGACTTGCTCAAACTCTGGTCCAGAGAGCTCCTGCAATCCCTGAATCGTGCGAAGACGTCTGGCCTTGCTTGCTGGCTTTGTCCTGGGCCGTCTGTAGAACCACACGCCTATCAGTGCCACGAGGACGACCCAAGGGATTGGGACGAGATAGCGTAGCCAACGGTCCGGTGCCACCGGACCTGGCGCTTGATCTGCTTGCGGTAGCGCTTGCTGCGCGGGCTCGGTTGAGCCAGCGCTCCCGTTTCCTGTGGCCCGACCGGCAACCGGCAAAGGAGCTCGTGGTTTCTTGGTCGGTACGGCGCGGTCGGGAGGACCAAGCGACGCTCGAAGATCGGCGGCCTGCTGGTGGAGGCACGCATAGAGGCTCGCCGGCCCCCTGAATCCTTCTTCCTTGCACGCTTGTCGCATTGCCGTCCGCTCGTCGGCCGAGAACGTGGAAAGGTCGGGAGAACCGAGGGACGCGCGAAGATCAGCGGCCTGCTGATGCAGGCAGGTATATAAGCTCCCTGGCCCACGAGACGCTGCGACTTTGCACGCCTGTCGCATCGACGCTTGCTCATCGACCGAGAACGCGGATAGGTAAGGACGACCAGGCGAGGCCCGGAGCGTGTCTGCCTGCTGTCGCAGACACCTATAGAGGCTCGCAGGCCCCCTGTGGCCTTCTTCTGTGCACACCTGTCGCATAGACGCTTGCTCGTCGACCGAGAATGGAGAAAGGTCAGGCGGGCCGGACGAAGCTCGGAGCTCGGCGGCCTGCTGCCGCAGACACGAGTAGAGATTCGCGGGTCCCCTCGCTCCCGCGACGCTGCACGCCTGTCGAATGGACGCTTGCTCTTCCGCTGAGAACCCCCGGAGAATCTGATTCCCATCCTGAGCCCAGGCCAGGGGAGTCTGCATGAGGAGCAAAGCGACGAGTGGCCGCAATAGCCTTCGCATCTTTTCCCTCTTATCGGCGCACGTGCGCCACGACTCAAGAACAGGAATCGAGTGCGGTTGAGGCCATTACATTTTTGGGGTTCTTACGCTGAATAGGGCAGACTGCAGAGGGGCAGACGACGTCATTTGCTCTGCCCTCTGCCCTCTGCCCTGACGAGCTACGATCCCTTATCCGATTGCCCTTATCCGATTGCGCGCTTGAGGGCCTCGGGATCGACGTCGATCTTCATTTTCGCGCGCGCCTTTTCCATGTAGGCCTGATAGAAGCGGGCGCGACGCTCGCCCAGCATCTCCATGCGGAACTTGTCCTTCGCCATTGCATAGTCGGCCGGGCTGACATCCTGCCGTGAAACGACTTTCACGACGGCGGCGCCCTGCGGCGTGGAAATCGCGTTGCTCACCGAGCCCGCCGCCGAGGAAAACGCCACGGCTTCGATTTCCGGGCTGCGTCCGATGTTCGGGATGACCGCGTCGCGCGCGATGGGTTCGGTTGTCACTGCCTCGAGGCCGGCACTCTTGGCCGCGGCCTGGAAGTTCGGCGCCGTCTTCAATTGCGCCGCCAGCGCGTCGGCGCGCTGCCTGGCGAGCGTCATCGCGCGATCCTGGATCACGTCGTCGCGGACGCGGCTCCGCACTTCGTCGAGCTTCGGCACATACGCGTCCTGCTTGCCCGACACGTAGAAGACCGTGCGGCCCGTCGGGCCGGCGACGGGCGCGCTCACGGTGTTGTCGGCCAGATCGAACGCCGCCATCGACACAGGCGACTGCGGACCGAAGCCTTCGATCATCCCGCCACGGCCAAAGAATCCCGATTCCTCGACTCTGAGACCCCGGGAAGCGGCCGTCTTGTCGAGCTCCTGCGGAGTCTTCGCCGCGGCCGCCAGTGCCTCGGCATGCTGCGCGGCCTGAATTTCGGCCTGCTCGCGCAGCAGCGCCGACTCGATCTCCTTGTAAACCGCGGGGTCCGACAGCGGTCGCACAATCGCGGGCTTGCGGTCGGTGACCTTGATGATGTGATACCCGAACTCGGTTTTCACGAGGTCGCTCGTCTCGCCGGGCGCGAGGGCGAATGCGGCGGTTTCGAACGGCGCGACCATGCGGCCGCGCGAGAAATAGTCGAGGTCGCCGCCCTGCGGGGCGTTACTCTCGTCCTGCGAGTGTTTCTTCGCGAGCGCGGCGAAATCGCCACCCGACTTCACTTCCTTCAGCACCTGCTCGGCCTGCGCGCGCACGGCCGCATCGTCTTTGCCTTCGGTCGTCAAGAGGATGTGGCTCGCGCGAATCTGCTCGGGCGTCGTGTATTTGCCGAGTTGAGCGTTGTAGTTCCGCTCGACCTCTTCCTTCGACACTTTGATGCCGGCCGCGAGCTCGGCCGGGTTGATGTTCACGAACTTGATCTTCCGCTGGTCGGGAATGCGATAGGTTTCCTTGTTCTTGTCGTAGTGTGCCGAAATCTCGGCGTCGGTGGGAGTCACCTGTGTCTTGAAGTTCTCGGCGAGCACCGACACGACCTCGAGGGTGGCTTTCTCGTTGCGCCGCTTGTACTCGCGCTCGAGCTCGACATCCGTCACTGACATCCATTCGGTGAGTCCGGCCCGGAACTTGTCGAGCATCAGGCCTTCACGGACAGAGGACTCGAACGAGGCCGGTGTGAGCGGCGGCGTCTGCTGGGCCAGCAGCTGGCGATAGCGCTGTTCGCCGATGAACTGACCGTTTTGCTGGAGTCCCGGAATTGCCATGATCTGCGCCCGTACTTCCGCGTCGCTCACGCTGATGCCGGCGCGCTGAGCCTCGGTCAGTTCGGCTTTTTCCTGAATCATCTGCTGCAGAACCTGCTGGGGCACCTGCATCTGCTGCAGGATGTCCTCGTTCAGGTTCCCACCGAACCGAGCGCGGTACTCCTGCACCTGGGCCATGTAGCGGCGTCTGAAATCGGTCACAGAAATCGCCTGTGCATCGATTGTGGCCAATCGGTCGCCCGAGGGCACCGTTGCGGGGTCCGGACCCAGGAATTCGGGAATGTAGAAGACGACAAACGTGAGGACGACCAACGCCAGGCTCCATTTGAGCCAGCCTTTGTGGCGCCGCATCCGATCGAGCATGGTCATTACAGGTCAAACCCCTCAGAAAAATCTGTGTGTGGCCGATAAGACAAAGAGTTGGAGCTGATTATCGTAGCATCGACTTAGTTACGACGGGCAAATCCGTGTTTTGGTTGGGCGACCTAGCGGACGACGGCCGATGGCCGTGTGGTAATATTTACGTAATACAGAAGGACTTAGCGGGAGTTTGCCTTCTCACGAAGATGCCGGGAGCACCGCGCACCAATCCAGCCGCCCCACGCGGCGCTCAGGCAGATCTCGCCGCCCGACTTCAGCAACGGGCGGGCGCTCTGCAGGACCGTCTCGATCGCCGGGACACGCTGATTGAGCTCATCCGAGCGGTCAACGCGACGCTCGATCCGCGGAAAGTGGCGGACGCGTTGCTAGGGCAGGTGCACGGATGGTTCCCCGTTGCGTGCCTGGTTGTCGCTGTGCAGGACGGATCGCAGCACGCCTCGATCATCGCCGAGCGCGGTCCGTGCGAGCCCTTCGCGAAAACGCTCGCACGCGTCGCCCGCTGGATTACCGAGCATAACGAAGAGTTCATGACCGCGAACCTGGCGACCGACGAGCGCGTGCCCGAGGGACCGACGGCGGCCGTCATCGGATTTCCGCTGCGTTGTCGTGCGCGGACGATCGGCGCGTTGATCGCGCTCGACCCGACGCCCTCCAGAGACACGCCGGCGCTGCCGTCCGAGGTGCTGTCGTCGCTGCGAACGGTGCTCGAGCCGCCCGCTCTCGCGCTCGATACGATGCTCCACGTGCGTCGGTTCGAGGAGTTGTCGGTGACCGACGATCTCACGGGCCTCTACAACTCACGGTATTTGAACCAGGTGCTGCGCCGCGAATCGAAACGGGCATCGCGCAGCGGCCGTCCGCTGTCGCTGCTGTTTCTCGACATGGATGGGTTCAAGTCGGTCAACGATCGGCACGGGCATCTCTGCGGCAGCCGGGCGCTTGTCGAAGCGGCCACTGTCATTCGAGGGTGTGCGCGCGAAACCGACGTGCCGGCCCGCTTCGGAGGCGACGAATTCGCGCTGGTGCTGCCAGACACGGGCAGCGAGGGTGCCGTGTCGGTCGCCGAACGTGTCCGCGAGCGAATTGCCGCGCACCCGTTTCTGAAAGTAAGCGACGGCCTCGACATCCGTCTGACAGCGTCTGTGGGTGTGGCGACGCTGCCCGATGTCGCGGCGTCGGCGGACGAATTGATTAAAGCGGCCGACACTGCCATGTACCGCGTGAAAGACCGCGGCAAGGACGGCGTCGTGCTCGCGACAGAACCAGTTTAAGGAGCTTATGAGCCTGCGCTCGGTCTTCTCTCTCTTCTCGAGTGATCTCGCGATCGATCTCGGCACTGCCAACACGTGCGTCTATGCGCGCGGCAAGGGCATTGTCGTCAACGAGCCCTCGATTGTCGCCATCAACAAGCTGAACGGCCGCGTCGAAGCCGTCGGGCGCGACGCCAAAGAGATGCTCGGGCGCACGCCGGGCAACATCGTCGCCATCAAGCCGATGAAGGACGGCGTCATCGCCGACTTCGAGGTCACCGAGAAGATGCTCACGTATTTCATCAAGAAAGCGCACAACCGTAACGTCTGGGTCCGGCCGCGCATCGTCATCGGCGTGCCGTCGGAGATTACCCAGGTGGAGAAGCGGGCCGTCAAGGACAGCGCGTACCGCGCGAAGGCCAGCGAAGTGCACCTGGTGGAAGAAGCGATGGCGGCAGCCATCGGCGCCGGCATGCCGATTACCGAGCCGTCGGGCAACATGATCGTGGACATCGGCGGAGGCACGACGGATATCGCCGTCATCTCGCTCGCCGGCATCGTCTACAGCAAGGCGGTGCGGGTGGCGGGCAATGAAATGGACGAAGCGATCATCCAGTACATCCGCAAGACCTACAACCTGCTCATCGGCGAGCGCACGGCCGAGCAGATCAAGATCGAGATCGGGTCCGCGTATCCGCTCGAAGAGCGGATGACGATGGAGATCAAGGGCCGTCACCTCATCGAGGGCGTGCCCAAGACGATCACGATTACCGACGAAGAGATCCGCGAGGCGCTCACAGAGACGGTCAACGTCATTGTCGACGCCGTTCGCGTCGCGCTCGAGCGGACGCCTCCCGAACTGTCGGCCGACATCGTCGATCGCGGCATCGTGCTGACGGGCGGCGGGTCGCTCTTGAAGAATCTCGACAAGCGCCTCAGAGAGGAAACAGGGTTGCCGCTGGCGATGGCGGAAGATCCGCTGTCGTCGGTGGTGCTGGGTGCCGGAAAAATGCTCTCGGACTTCAACCTGCTGCGCAAGATTTCGATCGATTAGGCCATCTTGCAGGTCATGGCGGTAAGCGATTTTCGTCAGCGCACAGCCGTTCTTTTCATCGCTGTGTTGCTGGGGCACATCATCCTCATTTCGGCACAGGTGAACTCGCGCGCGGGTGTGCCGCTGCTCGAAGTCATCACCTTCGGCGCGTTCGCCGAAGTACAGCGCGGCGCCTTCGGCTTCACCGGCGGCATCCGCAACGCGTGGAGCACCTACATCAATCTCCGGGGCGTGCGTGCGGAGAACGAGCAGCTGAAACAGCAGCTCGGCGCCCTGCAGGTGCAGTTCCAGCAGGAGCGCGCGCGAGCAGAGCGAGCCCGTCAACTGGAGCGCCTGCTCGGGTTTCATCAGGAGCTGAACATCGACACGCTTCCGGCGGTCGTCATCGGCGCGGGTGCGACGACCGACTTTCGCGTCATCACCATCGATCGAGGGGCGAAGAACGGCGTCGCCACCAACATGGCCGTCATCGCGCCCACGGGCGTCGTGGGGCGCGTGGTGACGCCCACCGCTCACGCCTCGAAGGTGCAGTTGCTCATCGATCGGAACGCCGCGGCCGGCGCGCTGGTCGAGCGAACACGCGCCCAGGGCATCGTCATCGGTGAGGGCCTGCAAGTCGTGCGGATGGATTTCGTCGGCGCCACCGCCGATGTCAAGGTGGGCGACACGATCGTCACGTCGGGAATCGACGGGATCTATCCCAAGGGCTTCGTCATCGGGAAAGTAGAAACGGTCGGTGGCGGCAACGGCATTTATAAAGCCATCCGAGTGCAGCCGTCGGTCGATTTCAACCGGCTCGAGGAGGTGCTCGTCGTCCGGACGCCGCCTTCGCCCGTGGCGCTCGAGGAAGGTCGCTGATGAGGGCGATAGGCATTGCCCTTGCGATTGCCATCGCCCTCGCTCTGCAGACGTCGATTGCACGCTTTCTGACACCCGGCGCCGGCCTGGTGGACCTTGTATTTGTCGCGGTCGTATACATTGCCCTCAGTGGCGGGCCGACGGCGGGCCTGATTGCCGGGGCGGTGGCCGGTCTGGCGCAGGACGCGCTGGCGGCGACCGGGGCGCTGGACATCGCCATCGGCGCGGGCGTTGTCAGCACGCGCAGCATCATCGGTATCGGAGGCCTGGCCAAGACGGTCGTCGGGTTTTTCGCCGGGATCATCGGCAGCCAGTTCATCGTGGCCCGGCCCGTGCCCAGAGCGCTGGTGTTCTTCACAGCCACGGTCGCACATGCGATCATATTCGTGGGGCTCTATCGGGTGATCGATAGGGGTACGCCCAGACTTCGCTCGGCGCGATCTTCAGCCAGGCCGGCGCCAACGCGCTCGTTGGCGTCCTCGTGTTTCAGATCGCGGATTTCCTGCCGAATTTTGTCGATCACCGGCGGTCGATGGGCGGCCGGATGCGAATAAACCGGCGGCTGGATTGATGTTTCGGAAGGCCGGGGTCTTGCAAGAATTGTCTGCGTACGTAAGGCGGGTCGTATACGACCCGCCTTACAAGGATTATTGATGGCTGACTTCACCGGACCAATCGAGGACCGCCGAAGCGTGACGATTCGGCTTGGTATCCTGCAGGTGTCGTCTGCCGTCATTTTTACCCTGCTGGCATTCAGCTTCTGGTATTTCCAGGTCGTTCAGTACCGAAAAGTACCGGGAGCTTGCCGAGAACAACCATCAACGGACCATCTCGCTTCGTGCGCCCCGCGGTGTGCTGTTCGATCGCGAAGGGCGACCGCTTGTCGAAAACCGCAGCTCGTTTACGATTTCCATCGTCCGCGAGCATACCAAGGACATCGCCCACACGATTCGCGTGCTGTCCGAAGTCGCCGGCCTCGATCCCAAGGCTGTTACCGACATCGTCAACCGCAACCGCCATGAGCCGACCTATCGGCCCGTCGTCATCGTGGACGATGCGTCGCTGGCGCAGGTTGCCGCGGTTCTCGCGCGCCGCCTCGAGTCGGAACTGCCCGACGTGCAGGTCGAAGAGGTGCCGACGCGTCTGTATCCCACGGATTCATTCGCCGCGCATCTTTTCGGATATGTCGGCGAGGCCAGCGAAAAGCAGGTCGAAACCGAAGGGCTGCAGAGCGGCGCGATTGTCGGTCAGGCCGGCGTCGAGAAAATCTACAACAAGCTGTTGATGGGCGAAGACGGCGCGCGGCTGGTCAAAGTGAACAGCATGGGTCGCGAAATCGCCACCGTGCAGGAAATCCCCGCGAAGGGTGGCCGCCGCACGCAGTTGACGATCGACCGCGATCTTCAGCGCGCGGCCGAGGAAGGCTTTACCGCCGGCGGCTTCAACGGGGCGGCCGTCGTGATGGATCCGAGAACCGGTGAGGTGCTCGCGTTCACGAGCCGGCCGGGCTACGACCCGAACGATTTCGCGTCTGGCATCGACCGCGCCACATGGGCCGGTCTCAACTCCGATCCCTTGAAGCCGCTGCAGAACCGGGCGATTCAAGGTCTCTACTCGCCGGGATCCACGTTCAAGATCGTCGTGGAGGTCGCCGCGCTCGAGGAAGGGATCATCCGGCCCGATTTCAGAGTGTTCTGCGGGGGCAGTGCCGTGTTTTTCGGCCGGCCGTTCCAATGCTGGAAGAGAGGCGGGCACGGCAGCGTCGACATGCGCCACGCGCTGGAGCAGTCGTGTAACGTGTACCACTACACGATTGGCAATATGCTCGGCGTCGACAAGATTCACAAGTGGGCTACCTTACTCGGCCTCGGCGAAAAGACCGGCATCGATCTGCCGAACGAGATCGAAGGTCTCGTACCGTCGACCGAGTGGAAGCGGAAGCGCTACAACGAGAAGTGGTACGCCGGCGAAACGATTTCTGTTTCGATCGGACAAGGACAGGTCTCAATCACGCCGATTTCTCTCGCCGTCATGATGTCCACGGTTGCGAACGGCGGAACGCGCTTCGTTCCACACCTGTTGAAAGCCGTTGACGAGGGCAGTGGCTGGAAACCCGTGCAGCCCCCCGCGCCCAGGTCAAGGGTGCAGTTGAAACCCGAAACCATTGCTGCGCTGCATGACGGGCTGTACCTGGTTGTGAACGGGGCGGGTACTGGCGGCCGCGCCCGACTCGAGGGCAGAAACGTGTCCGGGAAGACCGGGACGGCACAGGTTATCTCGCTGCAGGGTGGCCGGAAGGCCGCGGGCCGCACCGAACGCGACCTGCGCGACCACGGCTGGTTCGTCTTTTTCGCGCCGCGCGATAACCCGGAAATCGCGGGCGTCATTTTCGGCGAACACAACGAGCACGGGTCCACCTCGGCCCCCATCGCCAAGCACGTGATTGAGACGTACTTCGCCAAGAAGGACGGCCTGCCGCTGCCCAAGCTGTCGATGCCGGCTCCAGACCCGAACCAGCCGCGCGAAGAGCCGCCCGTCGAGGAACCGGGGCCCACGGTTGCCGAGACGAATCCGCGGCGGGTCCCTCTGCGCGAAGGCGGGAACTGATGCTCGAACGCCGTCTGTTCCTCCACCTCGACTGGCTGCTCATCGGCGCCATTTTCTGTCTGTCGTTGATTGGCGTGGCGATGATCTTCAGCACAACAGGAAACTGGAGGCTGCCGGCCGTCCAGATGTACGCGGTCATCATCGGGGCGGTGGCCTTTATCATCTGCCTCACGGTGGACTACCGCGCCCTCACGGATAAGTCACACTTCATCTACCTCACACTGATGGGCCTGCTCATCTACGTGCTGGTCTTCGGTACGACCGCCGGCGGCGCCCGCCGCTGGATTTCAATGGGGTCGTTCAATCTCCAGCCCTCTGAATTCGCCAAAGTGGGCGTCGCGCTCATGCTGGCGAAGTTCTTTGGCGAGAACCGCCGCGGCGCGCCGACCTCGGGCGACCTTGTTGTGGGCGGACTTCTTGCCGGCATTCCGCTGATCCTGATCGCGCGCGAGCCCGATCTGGGAACAGCGGTCACGCTGGTTCCGATTTATCTCGGCATTTGTTACGTCGCCGGGATGCGCATGCGCATCCTGGGCGTTCTCGCGGCCGTCGCGATTCTGGCGGCGCCGCTCGCGTGGAATTTCGCGCTCAAGCCTTATCAGAAAAGCCGCGTCGAGACATTCCTCGATCCGTCTCTGGATCCGAAAGGCGCCGGATATCAGCAGATTCAGGCGCAAATCACCGTCGGATCGGGCGGCTTGATTGGCAAAGGCTATCGAAAGGGCACGCAGGGGCAGCTCAGGTTCCTGCCGGTCGCCCACAACGACTTCATCTTCTCCGCGCTGGCGGAGGAAAAGGGTTTTGTCGGAGTGCTGTTCGTGCTGAGTCTGTACCTGCTGGTGATCTGGCGCGCGCTCGAGGCCGCCCGGCTGGCCAAGGATCGGCTGGGAGCCTATCTCGTGATGGGTCTGCTCTCCAGCTTTGCGTTTCAGGTCATCTACAACATTGCGATGTCGGCCGGTCTGCTGCCGGTCAAGGGTTTGACGCTTCCGCTCTTGAGCTATGGAGGGTCGTCGATGATCGCCACGCTGGCGAGCTTCGGCCTGGTGCTCAACGTGCGGATGCGGCGGTTCACTAACTGACGCCGTATGTCCGGCTGAAGCCGGACTCTACGGGAAATCACGACGTAGTGTCCGGCTCTAGCCGGACGTTGCGGAAGGATCGGTCAATGAGCAACGCTTTGCGAAGACTACTGAATATCATTCGCGCGCTCTGCTCGGCTTTCAGTGCCGATCCGCAAGGGAGCTTCGCGAATGCAGAAGGAAATGATCATCTCGGCCGGCGGGCACGAGACGATGGTCGCCATCCTCGAAGAAGATCTCGTAACAGAGGTGTTCGTCGAACGCGAGCGGCATCGAGGCGTGGTTGGAAACATTTACAAGGGCCGGGTCTCGAAAGTCCTGCCCGGCATGCAATGCGCGTTCATTGATATCGGTCTCGAGCGCGACGGGTTCCTCTACGTTTCCGACGTCGTCAACACGATCGAGGAGTTCGACCGGCTCGACTCTGGCGACGAGGACGAGCACGAGGCCGGCGGCGGCAACGGCAAGAGCGGCGGCTTGCCCGCCGTAGCGCAGCGCGCGGAGGCGGGCGATCGCGGCAAGGGCCGCGAGCGGGGACCCCAGCCGAAAATCGAAGAGCTCATAAGGGAAGGCCAGGAGATTGTCGTTCAGGTCGCCAAGGAGCCCCTGGGCACCAAGGGCGCGCGCCTGACGTCGCATGCTACACAGGCGGGCCGCTTTCTCGTCTTCATGCCGACGGTCGATCACATCGGTGTCTCCCGCAAGATCGACTCGCGTGACGAGCGCAACCGGCTGCGGGGCATCGTCAAGAAGTTCCGCGAGGAGCATGGCTTCGGCGGCGGCGTCATCATCCGGACCGCCGCCGGCGGCCGTCCCGAGGCCGACATCCTGAGCGACCTCGACTACTTCAACGACATCTGGAAAGAGACGCGCCACAAGTTCGAGACGTCGCGCGCGCCGGCCGTGATTTATCGCGAGCAGAGCCTCGTGGCCAAGCTACTGCGCGATCTGCTGACCGAAGAGTTTTCGGCCATCCGCATCGACAACCCGCACGAACACCGGCACGTCATGGATCTCATCGCGCGCATCATGCCGAACCTGGCGCCGCGCGTAAAGCTCTACACGAAGGACTATCCCATCTTCGAGGAGTACGGCGTCCAGGCCGAGATCGACAAGGCGCTCAAGAGCAAAGTGTGGCTCAAGTCGGGCGGTTCGATCGTGATCAACCAGACCGAGGCGCTGGTCGCCATCGACGTCAACACCGGACGGTATGTCGGCAAGCGGACCGGCCGTCTGGAAGACACGATCGTGAAGACGAATCTGGAAGCGGTCAAGGAAATCGTGCGCCAGATCCGGCTGCGCGATCTCGGCGGCATCATCGTGCTCGACTTCATCGACATGGAGGAGCGGAAGAATCGCCAGAAGGTGTTCCAGGCCGTGGAGCTGGAGCTCAAGAAGGATCGGTCGCCCTCGAAGCTGCTCCAGGTATCGGACTTCGGCCTCGTCATCGTCACGCGCAAGCGCGTCAAGCAGAGCCTCGAACGCGTGCTCACCGAGCCGTGCCCGTACTGCTCGGGCACCGGTGTCATCAAGTCGAGCTCGACGATCTGCTACGAAATCCTGACAGAGGTGAAGAAGATTGGCGCCGATCTCAATGGCGGCGGCGTGGTGCTGCGGGTGAACCCGGAGATCGCGCGCGCGCTCAAGGAAGAGGAGCGCGCTGTGATGGCCGATCTCAAGCTGGCGCTGGGCAAAGACGTGACGATCAGGCCGGACACGCACCTGCACCACGAACAGTTCGATCTGATGGCGCTGAGCGATCGTTACAGCCGTATGCACTGATCTTCAACAGGAGATTAGGAGATGAGGAGTCTTCTCTTGAAGAAGGAATTCTCCTGATCTCCTCGTCTCCTGTTCGAATTTTGAATCACAAACTCAGCCAGTAATTCAGCTTCACCACGAACACATGATTCCCCGGCGCGCCGAATGCGGTGCCCAGATCCCGCTGGGCCGAGAATATGCCCGCCCTCGATTCGTCCGACGTGGCCATGTTCCAGACGACGAACAGCGTGCTGCCGCGCAGGTATTCCCAGCGAAGGACCACGTTGCCGCGGAGGGACTTGCGGTTGAAGTCGGGATCGTCCTCGAGCGCGACCGGCGTGAACAGAAACGAACTGGGCTGCGCCAGCTTGCGGATGTCGTGGTAGTCGCCCACCGCCACGAAGGGCTGCAGGAACACCTCGAGCGTCATGTCGCGGGAGAACGCATACGTGCCACGCCCCGTGATGTTGACCACGTTGCGGCGCAGCCGGCCATACACGTGGTCGTCCTCGCCGTCGCTGTCGGCGTCGGTGTTCTCAATCCATTGTGCCGAGTCGTCTGCGCGCGTGTAGTTCAGGCTGACGTTTGCTTGCAGCCGGCCTGACGGCTGCAAGCGGACGTTCGTGCCGATGTTTCGCGCCCATCCTCGCGCCGCGTCGTGATTGCCGAAAACGAAGAATCCGAGTCCCCATCGCTTGCGAGAATCGGTACTGAGGTTGAAGTTGTAGAAGTCCCTGGCGGGTTTGACAATCGGCGGCCCGTCGCGGGTGTCGAGATCGTCGAGAAACTCGAAATTGTGGTCGCCGCCGTAGCTTACGTTCCAGTAGTTCCACAGCCGCATGCCGGCCCACCAGTTGATGTTCTCGAAAATCGTCATCCCCTCGTTGGTCCACTGCTTGTTGGCGTAGAACACCACGTCGAAGTTTCTCGAGAATTTCCAGGGATCCGGCTCGCTCACACGCACCCCGCCGTACAACCAGTTCTTGTTCACGCGGCCGTTGAGGAATCCCAGATCGGTGTTGCGGAAATTCCGGCCGAAGTGATCGAAGTGACCATCGAAACCCAGATGTTTGCCCGAGTAGTTGAGATCGGTCAGGCCGCCGAAGCCGGTCTTCTGCACGCCGTCAATCGGGGCGTGGGTCATCACCCAGTGTCCGTTGAAGCTGTAGCGATTGTCGTTCCACCGGAAGTTGTAATCGCCGCCGCCTGTGAACGCGTCGAGATCCTTCTGACGCACGACGGCCGTGGCCAGCGCGCCGACGGTTGACCGGCCGTTCATGACGTCGCGCTGCACCCGTCCCACGCTGTACATCGAGGCGGGCTCGATCAGACGGCGGCTCTGGGACGTGTGCTCGTTGCCGTCCGGGTCTGTTGTCGTGGTCTTGACAATGCCGTACTCGCGGGCGGTCCAGGCGGCGAGCCCGCCGTAGGTCCAGCCGTTCGCTTTCCCGGTGAGCTTCGTTGCGCCGAGGATCGTGGTCTGGTCGGGCCGGCTGACGATCTCGTCATCATCGCCGAGTTCGACGCGCCCAGGCGTTCCCCCGATGCGGCGCGAGTGAAACATCGGCATCCGGCCGTAGGGCAGGACGAACACCCGATTGTCTTCGAGAAAAAACGGACGCTTTTCCGGAAAGAACGTCTCGAACACCGAGAGGTTCAGCACAGCGGGATCGAGCTCGACCTGCCCGAAGTCCGGGTTGATGGTTGCCGACAATGTGGTCGAGGTGCCGAGGCCGATCCGCATGTCGAGTCCGCCGTCGATGCCGCGAGATCGTCCGTCTTCGTGATGGTGTTCGCTTCGTACGAGGCTGAACGGCATCAGTTCGATTCGACGGGGCGGCGAGAGACGGTCGTTGAACACCAGATGGCCGAATCGCGAGACGAGCCCCTGCGTGCCGCGCGGTGCGCCATTCCAGAGATCCCATTCGCCGGTCTCCCGCACGTCGCGCCTGACCTGAAAGCCCCAGACGCTTTGCTCGCCGTCCGTGACGGTAAATCGGATCTGCGAGAACGGAATGCGGAACTCTGCGTTCCAGCCTTCGCTGGTGACGCTCGTGGCGACTTCCCAGACCGCCTCGTAGTCGCTGTCCTCGCGCGTGTCGTTGAAGAGCGAGGAATCGCTTTGCACGCCGGACGGATTGACCATGAACACATAGCCGGTGAGGTGATCGTGGCGGGGGTCGAAACTGATGCTGAGCTTGTCGCTTGCCGGAATGCTTCCCCGGCGCCCGAGCCCTGCGCTGATGGTGGCTGCATCGCGCACGTAGCAACGCGCGGCTACGTACAGAAACCGATCGTCATAGGCCACCTGCACGACTGTCCGCTCGCGCGGTGCGGCCATGTTGTCGGGCTCCTGCTGGTTAAAGTCGTCGATGGCCTGAGCGGCCGACCAGAACTCTTCATCGAATCGTCCGTCGAGGCGGGGAGATTCGCCGGCGACTCGATGTGCCCGGATCTGTTTGTTCGCTGCGGCGTCTTGACCGTATGCCGGGTAAGCGAGACAGAGCAGGAGAATTGGGAGATTGGCAGATTGGTAGATTGTCAGATTGAAGAGCTTTCTGAGGTTACCCAACGAGTTCTCCAATCGACAGCCGTGGTCAGCGTCTTTGAATTTTAGTCTACCAATCTGCCAATCTACCAATGTTGCGTCACTGCGCTACCCTTCGCGTGACGGTCAAGTCCCCTCCGAACGTCTGCAGCCGTAAACTCGAACTGCCGTCGCCGTAGGTACCGCGCACCGATCGAGGGCCGCGGTCGTTGTCGCGAATCGGTCCTTCGCTGCGAATGGGAAAATCGATGCGGATGCGACCGCTGAAGGTATGGGCCTCGAGCTCGAAACCCGGCTGTTCTGTCAGGGAGAGATTGACGTCGCCCGAGTGCGATTCGATTTCGTAGCGGCCGCCTTTGGTCAGGCTGGTCTGCAGGTCGAGGTCTCCGTCCAGCGTCCGGATGTGTGCGCGATCGCCAGACCATCCCGTAATCCGCACGTCGCCGTTGACGGTGTCCACGTCAATCGCACGTGCGGCCAGCCCCTGCACCTGTAGATCGCCGTTGACGGTCGAGAGCGACACCTGCATATCCGATCCGGTGTTCACGAGTGTGACATCGCCCGATACCGACTTGACGGCGGCGACACGCGCGGTGCCTTCGAGGTGGAGATTCCCGTTCACGCTCTGCACGCGGACCTCTCCTTTCACGTTGGTCACCCGCACGTCTCCCGAGATTGTGCGGAGATCGACCGTCGTGTCCGCCGGTACCTTCACGTTGAATTCGACGTCGATGCCTCGCGCGTCTCGACGCACACCATGCTCCACACGCACTTCGACCCGGTTGGCGGTTGCGTAGGTCTCGACGGTGGCATCGCCCAGGCGGGTCTTGGCCTGTTCGGGATTGGGTCCCCAGGCACGTTTCAAGGCTTCGACCTCGATACGCTCGTTCGTGCCAGGCACGACCTGAATGTTGCCCGAGATGTTCGAGAGCATCAGCGTGGCGGCTCGACCGACGGGGAAGGCGCGCGAGAACGGTTCGGTCGACTCCACCCAGCCCTCGGGGACTCGTCGACGCTGGGCCACCCGCGGCTTCTGCCTCGGATCTTTCGGCGGGACAGGTGGAACCGGAGGCACGGGAAACTGCATGCTGAGCTCGGCCATCTGCCGTTCGAGCTGAAACTTCGCCTCTCTCTCGATGTTGCCGAACACCTTCATCTGTTCCTTGAGCGTCTTTGTCTGCTCTTTGAGATCGCGCTCGAGCTCTTTGAAGTCGACGTCAAGATCGACGTCAACATCGACGTCGAAATCGAAATCGAAATCGAGATCGAAGTCGACATCGACGTCGTTGGGAGCGCTAGCGACCTTTGGTGCGCTAGGTGCGCTAGGTGCGCTAGGTGCGACAGGTGCGTTAGGTGCGGGTGGTGCGACGGGTGCGACAGGTGCGGGCGGTGCGGCTTGCCGCGCCCATCTGTCCGACGAACTGCGAAGGGCGACGGTGGAATTGTCTTGCCGGGTCTGCGCGACGGCGGGGGCCTGTATGAGCACGCCAGCCAGAATCAGTGTCGGGACGCAGTTGATCATATCGGCGATTCCTCTCAGGACCTTGCGTTCATGAGCGAAACGGTTTCCTGCAGCAGCGCGACCTTCATGCGGAGCGCCTCGAGCAGGCTGGTTTGTGCGATGAAGGAGCGCGGGTCGGCCTTGATCGCGGCGCGGCTGTCGGCGATGGCGCGGTCGATCGACTGCAGGCTCTGCGCAATCTCAGCCGCGACCGCCGGGTCGAGCGCACTGTCTTTCTGGACGGTCAGCTGCTCGAGCGAGGCGATGGCGTTCAGGTAATGCTGCTCGGCCAGCTGCAGTTCCGACGTGGCGCGAGCAAGCTCGGCCACCGATTCGCTGCCCATGCCGGGCGGCCGGGTCGAGAAGCCGAACCACGCGGCGGCGCCGAGCATCGTCAGGAGTCCAGCGGCGGCTGCCAGCTGCACCCATGACGATCCTGGCCAAACCGGCGAAGCCGCTAACGCGGGCCTGCCGCGCCGTAGCGGCAACGCCGCGGAGGCGGGCGTCTCAATCTTCGCCGCAATGGCATTCCACACGTCCGGCGAAGGGGTTAGCCGGTCCAGTGTGGCCGCCGCCGCGCGGATCTCCTTCAAATCGCTCAGCAGTTCGCGGCAGTTGGCGCATCCACGCAGGTGGATGTCGAGCTCTGCCTGATGTGCGGGGTCGAGCGTGCCGTCGACCGCGTCGCCGAGCCATTCACTGTATCGTTCGCAATTCATACAGATGCCGTCAGAAGCGCCCGCAGCCGAAGGCGGGCTTTGTGGACCTGCGATTTCGAGGTGCCCTCGCTGATGCCGAGAATCGACGCGATCTCCTGGTGCTGAAATCCCTCGACGTCGTGGAGCAGAAACGCCGCCCGCGCTCCTTCGGGCAATCGCGCAATCGCGCGTTCGAGGTCGAGCCGTTTGATACCGCTCTCGTTCACCACTCGTGGTCCCACCATCACCTGTTCATCCAGCGGTGTCGTGGCCGCGCTCGTCCGGGTCTGGCGGCTTTTCAGGTGATCGAGACACCTGTTCATCGCCAGGCGATAAAGCCAGGTCCCCACCGAGGAGTCGCCGCGAAAATCGGGAAGCTTTCGATAAGCCTGCAGAAAGATCTCCTGAAGCAGATCTTCGGCATCGGCCCGGGTTCCACACATCCGCCACGCGAGGTTGAACAGCCGCGTCGAATGTTCCTGATAGAGCTCCTCGAAAGCTGGGACATCAGCTCTGGACACTCGGCAAGATTAGACGACTCGGTGCCTCCCGGGGTTGCCCTGGTCGGCGCTCTGGGGTCGCAGTGTTGGCAGATTGGAAGGTTCGAAGATTGTTAGATTTACGGGTTCTTCCGTCCTTTCCAACGCAGTTCTGCGAAGCTTCGGACACGCCCGCCCGATACCACCACCCCTTCCTGCAGCAGGAGAGCGCGCTTGGCGTAGAGGTCGCGGCCGTAGCCGCCGAGCTTTCCCCCGGCGGCAATGACGCGATGGCAGGGCACCGATGAGTCGCGGGTCTCCCGCATGATGTTTCCCACCGCACGATGGGCCAATGGCCGGCCGGCGGCGGCTGCGACGTCGCCGTAGGTAGCGACGCGGCCGTGCGGGATGCGGCGGACGACGTGACGGACTCGCGCCGCGAAATCAGTGGCACTTCGCATCATTGGGAGATTAGTCGCTCACCTGTGGGACCGGCAATCCCGGAAGTGGACGTGCTCCAGGCTTCGGGCTTCAGGCTTCAGCCTGCGGGCTTCGGGCTACCGGCACGCGGCTTGCTCCGCCACCTTGCCAATGCGTGAGCTCAGATTCGCTTTCAGGTCACTGTTGAAGACGCCCGTTGTCACCACTGTCGCAGTCCTCTCGATCGCCCTCGGGATCGGCGCGAACGTCGCAATTTTTTCGATGTTCAATCAAGCGCTGCTGCGCCCAATGCCCGTGCACGAGCCCCATCGGCTCGTCAACCTCGTATCGCCTGGGCCGCGCAGCGGGTCGATATCGTGCGGTCAGGCGGGGACATGCGACGCCATCTTCAGCTACCCGATGTTTCGAGATTTGGAGCGTGTTCAGACCGTCCTCACCGGCATCGCAGCGCACCGCGACTTTGGCGCCAACATCTCGTATCAAGGCGTGTCCGAAGGTGGCGACGCCACGTTGGTGTCGGGTTCATATTTTTCGGTACTCGGCCTCACTCCGCACCTTGGACGCCTTCTCAATGCCGACGACGATCAGGTACGAGGGGACGGGCGCGTCGTCGTGCTCGGTTACGACTACTGGCGCGGCCGATTCGGCGAGCGCTCGGATATCGTCGGACAAACGTTGCGGGTCAACGGGCAGGTACTCACGATCGTCGGCGTTGCGCCGGAAGGATTCCACGGGACGACGCTCGGCGATCGCCCTTTGATGTACGTGCCGATTTCCATGCGCGAGGTGATCGTTCCACGCTGGAAGGGTCTCGACAACAGACGGTCGTACTGGGCATATCTCTTCGCGCGTCTGAAACCTGGTGTGTCAGTCGAGGACGCGCGCGCGGCTCTCAACGGCCAGTATCGCGGGATTCTCTCGGAAGTCGATGTCCCGCTTCAACAGGGCATGCGCCCCTCCATGCTCGCCGAGTTCCGTAACATGCAACTGCAGCTCGAGCCGGGTGCTCGAGGGCAGAGCCGGACACCCGAACAGGCGCGCCAGCCCTTGACGCTGCTGTTTGGCGTCACCGCGATCGTGCTGCTGATCTGCTGCGCGAATGTGGCGAATTTGCTGCTCGGGCGCGCGGCGAGCCGCTCGACGGAGATGGCCGTGCGTCTCTCGATCGGCGCCGGGCGCCGGCACATCGTCGCACAACTGTTGCTCGAGTCGATGCTGCTCGCAGCGATGGGGGGCACCGGCGGGCTTCTCGTTGCGCGCTGGACCTTGACCGCGATGGCTCTGGTCCTGCCGGATGGCGCACCGGGCGTGCTGAGCCCACAACTCGACACTGACATGCTTCTGCTCGCTGCGGCATTGTCTATGGCAACGGGTTTGTTGTTCGGCGTGTTTCCTGCACTTCAAAGCACGCGACCGAATCTTGTCTCGGCGCTCAAAGCGAATGCCGGGCAGCCGTCCGGTGCGAAAGCTGCCGCGCGCTTTCGCGTGACGCTCGCCACCGCACAGATTGCGCTGTCGATGGCGCTGCTCGTGTCTGCGGGGTTGTGCACGAAGAGCTTGTTGAATATCGCGCGCGTCGACCTCGGGCTCGATACCGAAAAGCTTGTGGTGTTCGGTGTCTCTCCAGCGATGAACGGGCACTCGCCCGGGCGTACGCGGCAGATACTCGAGATCATCGAGGACGAGCTGTCCGGATTTCCGAGTGTCGCCAGCGTCAGCACCACACGCGTCCGGCTGATATCTGGCGACGCGTCGATGAGCGGCTTCCAGCTCCAAGGGGTTCCCGAAGATCCGGAGGTCGATACCAGCAGTTACTACAACTTCGTCGGTACAGATTTTCTCCGGACACTGGGCATTCCGCTGCTGGCCGGCCGCGAGTTCACGCGCGCCGATGTCGAAGGCGCTGCGAAAGTCGCCATCGTGAACGAAGCGTTCCTGCAGAAATTCAACGTCGGCCGCGACACACTTGGAAGGCGCATGTATCGCGCGGGTCGCGGAACCTCTTTCGACATCGAAATCGTCGGTGTCGCAGCCGATTCGGTCTATGACGAGGTCAAAGGGAAGGCACAGGCGTTGGTACTGCTCCCGTCCCGTCAGGATCCGGATGTTGCCGGGGCGCATTTCTACGTCCGCACGTCCGGAGCGGAACAGGATCTTCTTGCGGCGATTCCGCGGGTCATCCGCGAAGTCGATCCCACGCTGCCGGTTGCCGGGCTTCGGACGATGGCGGCTCAGGTGAATGAGAATGTGTCACTCGATCGATTTGTGACATTGATGTCGGCGGCATTTGCCGGGCTTGCGACGCTGCTGGCGGCCCTGGGACTCTACGGTGTGATTGCCTATACGGTGACGCAACGCACAAGGGAATTCGGGTTGCGGATGGCACTCGGCGCAGAAGCATCGAACGTCAGAATGCTCGTACTCAGACAGGTTGGGGTGATGACGGTCGCCGGCGCTGCCATTGGTCTGACGTCCGCGCTCGTTCTCGGCCGGGCCGTTGAGTCGCTGCTGTTCCAGATGAACGCGCGCGATCCGTTCGTCTTTGCGGCAGCGACGCTGGCCTTGACGGCGGTTGCGTGCTCGCGGGCTTCATTCCAGCGCAACGCGCCGCTCGTGTCGATCCGATGACCTGTCTAAGGTACGAATAACAGTCGATGTTTCTCCTTATCTTCTGATCTTTTGCTAAAAGGCGAGGCGCAAGCCCCCGCCCGCCTGCAACCCCCCGACTTTGACCTCGACCGTCGCGTTACCCGTGGGCGTGAAGTCCTTCTGTCCGTCGCTATAGCGGAGTAACGCCCCGACGCCGACGTGCCGGCTGAAGAGCCAGGTCATGTCAACGCCAAGGTTGTAGCCGATCACGTGCTCGCGCTGCGTTTCCGTCTGCGCTCCAGGGAAGGCCAGCGTGTCGAACGGAAAGACCTCTTTGTCCAGCGTCAGCATCAATCCGGTCACGAAGGTCTGCTCGGTCGTGAAGACCGATGGTCCGCCGAAGACAATGAAGTCGATACCGGCGGCGGCGGGAATCGCCCAGCCGATCGTGATGTGCTGGCCGATCTCGCGGCGGGTCACGCCGGACAGCTCTGCCGTGGTCGTGCGTGGCCGGTTGAACTGTAGCGGGTGCGGCACGCGCGCCTCGATGGTTCCCGTGCCGGTATTCTCGAACACAGAGATAGCCACCCCCGCGTGCAGGTCGCGCCACACGCGAACGGTGCCGCCGACATCGTAAAAGATGTCGCGCGGTGTCGTGCGCTCGAAGGTGAATGATCCTTCCTCGAAATATTGCTGGAACGTCTGCCGCTCGGTGACGGTCGTGCTCGTTGACTGGGCGCCGACGTTGGCGGAGACACGGTATCGCTCCTGAGCCTCAGCCGGCGTGCTCAGGCTCAGGACACAGAGGGCACAGAGGAAGACAGAGAACACACTTGTGTTGTCTCCGTGTCCTCTGCCGTTCTCTGTGAGCTCTGTGTCCTGGGCTGTGTCCTGCAGGCCCGCGTCCATCAGCTCACCCCCACGGCGGTCCAGGCAAGCTCGATCTGCGTGCTTTCGGGACTGCCTGCACCGAAGAGGTCGGTGGCGGCTTGAATGGTGGCGCGACGCGCGTCCGAAAAACGCGAATTCGGCGCCATCAACATCGTGAACGCGCGATAGAAGACGCGCTCCATTCTCTCGATATTCGCCATGCCTACGCCTGGCACAGTGATGTTCGACACGCGGTTGCGCCCGCCCGCGACCGACAGGTAGAAGGCGTGCGTCGCAATCGTCGGGTTGTAGTGCACACCGCCGTCATCGGTCTCGGTGCCGATGAACCGCCGCAGGCTGTAGTGATCGGGCTCGCCGCCCGCAATCGGATTGTTGAGCGAGCGAAGAAATCCCGGCGGGAGAAGCACGACGTCCTCTGCAATCAGCCAGTCGGCCTGGTCCCGGCCGGCGCCGGCCGGTTGATAGTAGAACTCCGTCGCTGCGGCCATGATGTCGGAGAACGCTTCGTTCAACGCCCCTGACTCGTCCTGATAGATGAGCCGCGAGGTGAAATCGGTGACACCGTGCGTCCACTCGTGGGCGACGACGTCTAAACCGCCGGCGAGGAACGTGAAGGCGCGTCCGTCGCCGTCTCCGAACAGCAGCAGCCCGTCGCAGCAATAAAACGCGTTGTTGATGAACATACCAACGACATCGGGGGGCTGCCGGTTCGCTTCCGATCGCGCCAGCGGATGGACGACGCTGTCCACTTCGACGTTGCGGTCGTCCATGCCGTTGCGCCCGAAGCGTTTGAAGTAGTAGTCGTAGACCCAGCCCTGATAGACGTGCGCGTCTACGGTCGGGCCGTCGCTCCAGTCGTTGTCGGAATCGGTCGCGATGTCCGAATTGAAAATGGCGCCGGTATTCAGGAACTGGTTCAGACGGCTCACGGTCCCCGGAAACAGGAGCGTGAAGCCCTCCGCCGGCCGGAGCTTGTCGACGGCTTGAAACGTCCCCGACGCCTGGTTGGTGCTGAGTTTCTTCGCCACGCCGAAGACGCCGTTACCCTGGCCGATCGCACCTTGTGAATGAATGCCGTTGATAGAGCGCACGATGGCTCCGGTGTGCGCGTCGACGTACACCTCCTGAATCGCCCAGTCGCTCCGAACCAGCATGCGATAGGCGAGCCGATAGCCATTCTCGACAGGCACGATCCCCAGCGATGTTTCGCCGGCGACCTGGGCGCCTGCCGGAGCCGTGCTCATGACGATTTCAGTGGCACGCTGCGACGAAATCGAAGGCGCGACGGTCATGTCCAGCGCCTCGTACAGCCGGCCGGTCACGCTGATGGTCGAGCGGCCATCCATCTGCCGGACGACCTCTGCGCCGAATACCGGCATCCCCTCGTAGACCTGCCTCAGACGCTCGACGGCGCGCCCGCGAATCATCGTGTCGTCCTGGAGTGCCGCAATGTCGAGCTCGCCGGCGCTGAGCATGGCGTCGACGCGTTCGAGCGCCTCGGGCAGCGTGTCGGCCGTTGCCGAGAGTGGAAACGACTGGCCATTTTCAATCGGAACCTGGCCTGTCAGCCGCGAGCTTGCGGCAAAGAGAAGCGCGGCTACTGCCGCGACGGGAATCACCTTGTCGAAACCGGACATGCGCACTCCTTACACCGGGGGACAGCCAAAAACAAATGTAGGGCGGGTCCTGCAGGTCAAGACCCGCCCTACTTCGGGATCCAGAATATCAGCAATCAGATAAACGACAGCGGATCGACTCCGTAGTCAGCGGGATTCAACGGGGCAGTGACGGACGCCGCACGTGTACCTCGTGTTTCCGGATCCACCTCCCACAAGTTTATGTCGCGCGGCAGCTCGAGTCTCGTCCCGTCGTTCGCGAAGAGCACGCGAACCTTCGGGCGATAGGGGTCGGGCGCGTGTACCTGCAGCACGACCGCGATCTCATCGGAGTCGAGCTTGACGAGGTTGCCGACCGGATAGATGCCGAGCAATTGCACAAACCGCCGGATCAGATGCCGATCGAACTGCGTGCCGTCGTTTCTCTGCAGCACGGCGAGGATCCGTTCAGAGGGAAACGCCTGCTGATATTTCCTCTGAGATCGCATCGCGTCGTACACGTCGGAAATGCCGCAGAGCATCGTGGCGAGGTTGAGGTTCGGCCGGGAGACACCGTGTGGATAGCCCGTGCCATCGATCCGGAGATGGTGCTCGAACGCCACGACTGGTGCGAGCGCGGGAATCTCCGGAGTGCCGCGCAGAATCTCCGCGCCATCGACGACGTGGCGCTTCATGATGGTGAATTCTTCGTCGGTCAGCTTGTCGGGCTTGTTCAGGATTTCCGTCGGCGTCTTCACCTTGCCGATGTCGTGCATGAGCGCCGCAAGGCCGAATTCGCGCAGCATCGGTCCGTCGACGCCCAGTCCGCGCGCCTGGGCCATCGTGAGGATCGACACATTCACCATGTGTGTGAACGTGTAGTTGTCGTACTCTTTCAGTGCCGTCAGCGCCATCAGCGCCGAGCGATTCTGGACGACTGCCTGCGCCAGGCCGTCGATCATCGATTGCGCGGCCGACGGATCGGGGCCCGAGTCGCTCCGTGCGCTTTCCCACACCAGGCTTGCGACCGACACGGCCTCCGAGTACGTCTTGCGGATCGTCGCCGAGTCGGTGGCCTGGGGTTCGGTCTCTTCGACCGCCACGCGGCCGACGCGGATGTTGTCCGACTCGAGCTGCACCGCCGCTTCCTTGAGCGCGTCTCCCGACAGCGTTTTCTCGAGCTGTCCGAACTTCGCTGCAAAGCCCTTCAGCTCGTCGAGCGTCACCGGCCGCTCAATCGTGACGCGCTCGATACCCACCAGGCCAAACCGGCGAATCAGCTCGCCCATCGTGGCGCTGGCCTTCGACATCGGCACATCGCCGACGATCAGTTCCCCGCCGACGATGCCAATGACGACGGTCGCGTCGTGTTTGTGGAGCGCGCGAAGCGCTTCGACGAGTCCCTCGACGTTGCGAAGCACAATCGGGTGCGACGGCGCGTACAGCTGAATGCCGCGCAAGGACGCGCCAAAACGCCGAAGCAGGTCGTCTGACAGCTGGTAACGAGTAGTTGGATCTAACATTAGTCGCGGGGGCCCCTCGCCCCGCTCCAGCCGCTTCGCTTGCGGGGCCCCATTGCCCCGCGCCGCTCGCGGCTTATGCCTATGTCGCGGGCGCCCCTTTCCCCGCGTCCGCCATTGTTGGCGGCCATCATGATTGCGCCGAGCGCGCGGCCGAGCGCACGCCCCTCGGTCCGGAACTGGCCGCTTCCTCCAGCACGCGTTGCGCCGTCGGTGTGGCAATCTGACGCAACGCGATGGCGGCCGTGCGTCGCAGTTCCGCCGTCCGGATCGGCGCCCACCATTCACCGCTGTATAGCGCTTCCTTCAACAGCTCAATCGTCTGTTCGGCCTTGAGCGCGCCAAGCGATTCCAGTGCGCGCAGATACACCGCACGCAACGGGCCCTTGCGATCGATCTTCCGCACGATGTACTCGAACAGCGGAATCGCGCGTTCGCTCCGCATCGCGATGAGCGCGCCGGTCAGGTTCTCGCGCGTTTGATTGGTGCCGTTGGCGAGCGCGCGCTGCAGTTCGGCGTACGCTTCTTCGGTGCCGATCGACAGGATCGCGCGCACCGCCTCGCGCTGTACCTGCGGCTCTGCGTCACCGAGCAGGGTCGTCAAGTCGGGGAGCGCCTCGGTTCCGCCGAACTCGCGCAGCAGGTGAATGGCCGTCCGGCGAACAGCGGGGTTCGCCGACGCTCGGAGCTGTTCGACGGCGTTGCGCCCTGCCGAGCCGAATGCGAGGAGGATTTGCGTAAAACGCTGGCGGGCGACAGCCCGTTTTTCGACCGTCAGCGCCTCGGCGAGCGCCTTCAGCACAGACGGCCCTGCCAGGTGGAGCAGCGCGTTCAGCTTTTCAGCCGACTCATCGTCGACTGAGCGCAGGTGTGAGACGACCTGATTCATCATCGTGCCATCGACGAGCCGGGTCAGGGCGCCTGTCGCCGCCGCCTTCCGCGGCCCGTCTTGCTTCGCCTCGTCGGCGAGGATCGCGGTGAGGCGAAGGGCGGCATCGAAGTCTCCGATGAGCAGACAATCCTCGATATGGCCGACGACGGGTGTCGTCACCTGCTGCCAGCGATCGGGATCCGATTCGATGGTCAACAGGTCGAGCAGCAGCAGCAGATCGAGCGCGCGCACTTCGATCGGACCGACCGATGAGACCCAGCCGCCAATCCGTTCGGGTGGATCGTCCGACACCCGTTCGACTTCCAGTGCCTGCGTGCGCGCTTCAGTGAGCTCGCGCGCGTACGATTCCGACACGAACTGTTCGTCGCTGTACGACGTCAGCATGTCGGCAGCGTCCTTCCAGAGATCCATGAAGTTCTCGGCACTGCCGAGTGGCGAGTCCGCCACCTCGGCGCGCGCCATTTCGAGCAGGCCGGGTCGCCTGGCGCCATCTGGTACGAGCGCCTGGAACGCCTGCGCGAGCCGGCTCGTTGCGCCTCCCTTGGACACGACGCCGCGCGCAACGAAGCTGGCGAGCGATGTGTCCGTCATCCGGCTGGCGATCTGCAGAACGAGATCAGCGGCCTTGTCGGCCCGGCCCTCATCGGTCGAGAGCAGCTCGAGCAGCAGCTCCGGCGACAACGTCGCGAAGCCCTGTGCGACGTTTCTGAGAAGGGGTTCGAGCTTCGCCGGGTCGGTGCGTGCGACCAGATCGATGACGCCGCGCAGCATGCGAAGCAGGGCCGACGCCTTCGAGGCCATGCCGGCGTCGCCGTTCTGTTCCAGCGCAACCACGAACTCGCTGAAGCGCTCGGGGTCGCCGCAGACTTCCAGCAGCCCTTTCAGTGCATCGTCGTCGAGCGGCGAATCGAGATTCAGGCAGGCGCGGATGATGTCGTCCCATCTCGACTCCTGGCCGCCGTTGCGCTCCTTCAAAATGTCGGCGTAGTCGATTTCCTGCAGTTCGAGATGCCGCTGGCCTGTGGCGCCCCACAGCCGCCCCATTCCGCCGGCCGCGCGCACGTCCTCAACCGTTTTCCCCAGAATCTGCAGGAAGGGGAGCCAGTTGTCGGGATCGGGGCTCGAATGGAGCGTGACGAGGCCAATCATGTGATCGTGCAGCAGCGCTCCGGTTTCGCGCACAGCCTGATCGGGCCGGACGGGCGCCGCACCATTCATCAGCAGGTTGTCGGGCACGACGCCCAGCGTGACCGATCCTTCCGCCGTGATTCGTGACACGGCGTCGACGAGACGCGCGAGCGTCAGCCGAATGGCCGGATGCGTCGGCGGGTACAGCGTCACAGCGCGGGCCGCGGCCTTGACGGCCCGTGCGAAGTCGGTCAATTTCGCGGTGCCGTCCTGATCGAGCGGCGGTGCTTCTCGTTCCTGCGTGCTCATAGCAGTGTCAACGGATCGATGTCCATCGAATCTGGGTCGATCGCCTCCACTATTGCGCGTTCGTACTCGCCTCGCGTGTCGCGCTCCCACGTGTTGGCCAGAAACGGCTCCTCGATCTGTTCTCCCCTGGTGTCGATGATGACTTTCACCTGTGGCCTGAACGGATCGGTCGGATGTTCGGCCGTCACCACTCCGACTTCGTCCGTGTTCAAACGCACCAGATTCCCCACCGGGAACAATCCCATGATGTTCACGAACCGCTTCAGCAGCTTCTGGTTGAACGCTGGATTGCCCTGTTCCCCCATGATCGATCTGATGCGATCGGTCGCGAGACCTTCGCGATAAGGGCGATTGCTCCGCAGTGCGTCGAAGACGTCCGCGATGCTGACGATCATGGTGCAGAGGTTGAGTTCCCGATGGCCGATGTTCTCGGGGTAGCCGCTCAGGTCCTGCTTCAAATGGTGCTCGAAGGCCACAATCGGGGCCAGCGCGGGCATCTCGGGAGTCTTCCGGAGAATGTGCGCTCCGTCGATGACGTGGCGTTTCATGATCTCGAACTCGTCTTTCTCGAGCTTGCCGGGCTTGTTCAGCACCTCGAGCGGGGTGTTCACCTTGCCGATGTCGTGCATGAGCGCCGCGAAGCCGAACTCGCGCAGGAGCGGGCCCTCGAGATTGAGCGCTCGTGCCTGCGACATCGCGAGCACCGAGACATTCACCATGTGCGTGAACGTGTAGTTGTCGTACTTCTTCAGCGCAGTCAGCGCCATCAGGGATGTGCGGTCCTGTGTGACGACTTTCGCCAGACTCTCGATGATTTTTCGGGCTGCATTCGGGTCGGGCTTGTCGCCGGACTTCGCCTGATCCCACAGAGTTTCGGCGGTCTCGACAGCGGTGTTGTAGACCTTCTTCGCCATCTCGATGCCCGTGTGCTGATCGTCGTCGGATTCGACCGTGATCTTGCCGATGGTGATTCGTCTGACGCCCCGCGCTATCAGGCGGTCTGGCAGCGGCGAATGGCTTCGGCGATCGGACAGCGATTCGACGAGTGCGCGGACCTCGTCGCGTGTCACACCCTGATCGAACGTAATTTTCTCGATTTCACGCTCGTGCATGTCGCGCACGAAACCCACCAGCTGAGCCGAGAATTTTCCCAGCCGGAGATCGTTGACGACGATGTCGTTGCCGAGAAATCCGACGACGGCATTCCGTCCGCTCTGAAGATTCTTGGTCGTCACCGCGAGCAGGGTGTCGATGCTGCGCGTGACGAGCGGATGCGTCGGGGCATACAGCTCACCGGCTCGGATGGCGGCAGACAACCGACGCACGAGGTCCTCGCGCAGCACGATCTCGCTCATGGCTTCGTCGCGGGTCCTCCGGCACCCGGCGCAAGGCTGGCCCTGGCCAGCTTGCGCAGAAGTCGGTCGCCGCCGGCAGCCGCTTCGGCCAGCTCGCGCCGCGATTCGTCCGTCCCGATCGACACCAGCGCGTCGACCGCCGTGTTCTTCAGTGCCCGGTTCTTCGCCCATGCGAACCACCGTGTGCGCCGGGCGATCCGGCCAATCGGGCGCACGGCCGTATCGGTGTGTACGACCTTGAGCGCGCTCAAGGTATCGATGACGACCGCGTGGTCCTTGCCGAGCGGCTCGCTCTCGTCGAGGATGCGCACGAGCATCGGCACGACTCGTGCGTCACGGCCGGCCACCAGCGCGTCGATCACGGCGCGGCGCTGATCGCCGGTCACCGCACGCAGCACCGTGTGAATGGCGCGTGCCGCGGCGGGATCGTGGATGTTCGACATGGCCGCAACGGCCGCGCGCACGACGTTCATGTCGCTGCGGCGGAGCAGTGGCTGGAGTAGCGGCACCGCGTCGGGCGAGGCAATGCGGCCGAGAAGGTCGGCGACGTGTGCCTGCACATACGAGCGCTCGTCGTCGATGAACGAGGCGAGCCGCGAGACGGCCGGGGCGCCGAGACCGACGATGATGTTCGACGCCCGGACACGGGCGGCGGTGCGTTCCTGCACGCGAAGCATCATCCCGAGCACCTCGACGACCGCCACGCCGACCAGACGGCAGATTTCGGTGAACGTCGCGAGGCTCTCCTCGTCGAAGTCTCCGATCATCGTGACCGTCTCGTACATCGCCGCCGACGTGGCGAGGCGCGCGAGCGCGTCGCGGCAGGCGGCAGACGCGACGAACTTCTTGTTCGTGGCCCCTTCGGCGAGCGCGGCGGCGACGCGCTGCGCGTCCCGGTAGTCGCCCGCCATAAGCAAATCCTCGGCAAGGGCGGTCATGTCGTCGGCGATCTCGGCTGCCCGCGCGGCTTCGCGCTCGAGCCTGAGCAGATCGATGATGAGCACCACCGACAGCCTTCGAACGTTCTGCTGGCCGAGGCTCTCGGTCCACTCGGGCATTTCCTCGGGCAGGTCCTTCACCGCGATCGCTTCGCCGCGCGTGATGGCGCCGTCGAGCTGTGCCCGGTACTGCACCGAGACGAATGCCGCATCGTTGTACGAGATGAGCAGCTCTTCCATCGAAGACCAGATGGACTTGAACTGCTTCGACTGTCCGAACGCGCTCTCCGACAGCAGGGTGCGCGTCATGCTGAGCACCCGTTGCTTGCGTTCGGGGTCGGGTGCGATCGTGTTGAAAACTTCCGCCAGGCGGCTGCTGGCCTGGCCTTCATGGGACAAGGCCGTCGCGAGAAGCTGGGCGACCTTCATGTCGTCGAACGCGCCCGAGAGCGCGCGGACCACCTGGACGGCTTCGGTGGGGTCGTCCTCGCTCCGAAGCATCTCCATGACGACGCTGACGTTCAGGGTCGAGGCCGCGACGGCCAGATTCCGCATGGTTGCGTCGGATTTGTCCGCCGCCTTTACGGCGACGATGCTGGCCAGGTGGCGGAAGGCGGCGAGCACCGTCGCGGCCTGCGTCGTAATCATCGGCGCGCCATCCGCGGCGCATTTGTGGGCCATGACGGCCGTGGCCAGTTCGCCGATCTCCAGGGGATCGCCCGCGATGGCGAGCAATTGCTGCTGAGCGAGCTCGTCCATCGCTTTCTGACCCGTGACAATCGAGTGCACGATCGACTTCCAGAC
Source organism: Vicinamibacterales bacterium (assembly GCA_963782595.1). Taxonomy (GTDB): domain Bacteria; phylum Acidobacteriota; class Vicinamibacteria; order Vicinamibacterales; family JAMQPK01; genus JAMQPK01. Next base: position 462,320 of record CAWAKJ010000003.1, read on the forward strand.
ATCGTCGTGCCGGCGGTCAACGTGCTGATCTTTGTCCTCGAGCACGTGCGCGAAGTCGATTTGCTCCATCGCGATGGAGGGGTCCCCGTCCTCCCGCCACATCCCGACGGGGCCACCGCGGACACGCAGGGTTTCGCGATCGAGCGCCAACATGTACAGCAGCTTCGCGATGGCGTCTGCCGGTACGGTGCCCAGAAACGTCAGCCGCAGCAGGTCGCGATCGTGCAGCAGGCGCGCCGCCTCCTCGAGTTGCGGAGTGTGCGGCACCGGCACGTTTTCGATCATGAGGCTGTCGGGCGTGATGCCGATAGAAAACACCGCGTCGTTGGTCGCACTCTGGATGGCGTCGGCGAGGCGCTCGAACGAGGCCCGTACGGCGGGATGGTCCTCGGGGTAGAGGGTCCAATGCCGGGCGGCAGCGACAAGGGTGCGAGCCAGCCTGGTGACGCCTTCGACGAGCTCGGGCGCCAGTTTAGTGGCCAGGGGTTGAGAAGACACGATTCTTCGTTATTATCGGACGCACACGGTTCCCGGATGCGCGCTGTCGACATCATTCAAAAGAAGCGGGACGGCGGCGTCCTCTCACCCGAGGAGATCCGGTTCATGATTGCCGGGGTTACCGATTTTTCACTTCCTGACTATCAGGTTGCCGCGCTGCTGATGGCGATACTCCTGCGCGGGATGACGGCCGAGGAGACGTCGGTGCTGACCGATGCCATGGTGCGATCGGGTGTGCGCGTCGATCTGTCGGACATCCCCGGCGTCAAGATCGACAAGCACAGCACGGGCGGCGTCGGCGACAAGACGTCGATCGTCATCGCGCCGCTCGTGGCCGCATGTGGTGCGGTCGTGCCGATGATGTCGGGGCGCGGTCTCGGCCATACGGGCGGCACTCTCGACAAGCTCGAGTCGATTCCCGGATTCAGGACCAATCTGTCCATGACAGAAATGCGGGCGTCGCTGTCGGCCATCGGGTGCGCCTTGATCGGACAGACGGCGCAGATCGCGCCGGCCGACAAGAAGCTCTACGCCCTGCGCGACGTGACCGGCACGATCGAGAGCGTGTCGCTGATTTCCGCGTCGATCATGAGCAAGAAGATCGCCGAAGGCATCGACGCGCTCGTGCTCGACGTGAAGTGCGGCAAGGGCGCGTTCATGAAGACGCCGGCTGCGGCGCGCGAGCTCGCCGAGTCTCTGGTGGCAATCGGGAAGTCGGCCGGCGTCGAGACCCGGGCCGTCATCACGGCCATGAACTGGCCGATTGGGTACACCGTCGGCAACGCCAACGAAGTGATCGAGTGCATCGAGTTGCTGAAAGGCGAAGGGCGAGCCGATCTGCTCGAGAACTCATTACAGTTGAGCGAGCGCATGCTCGTCATGGCGGGGGTTGCCGGCGATCGATCGGAAGCCGAAGTGATGTGCCGGCGGGCGCTCGATTCGGGCCAGGCGCTCGAACGGCTGAGAGCGATCATTGAACGTCAGGGCGGCGACCCGCGGGTCATCGATGATTACAGCCTCATGCCCCAGGCGCCCAGAGAGCACGTGATCAGGGCGCCGATCGATGGCTTCGTCTACGAACTGGACGCCGGCCTCATTGGTCGCGCGTCGGTCGTGCTCGGGGGCGGCAGGGATCAGGTTGATGACGAGATCGATGCGGCGGTCGGTATCATGATTCCGGCAACAGTCGGCGATCAGGTGCGAAAGGGCGATGCTGTGCTGCGGGTGCGCTATCGCTCTGAAGAACGGCTCGAAGATGCTCTTGAGCTTCTGATGCCGGCGGTTCGAGTGGATGCCTCGCCGCCACCGGCGGGACCTCTTGTGATTGATGAGGTGATGTGATGCGCGCGTCCGCGACCCTGGCGCTCTCGTGCGCCTCGCTTCTCTCCGGCTGCAGCCCGCAGGCCTATGCGGTTGGCGATCCCGTGGCAACCGATACGGGCATCGTGTTCGACATTGGCGGCAAAGACGACCGCTCGTTCAACGCCGCTGCGTGGAACGGCGTGAAATGCGCCGAGACGGGGAAGTGGCCCGACGGCTCCGATTGCGGCAAGCCCACGCTGGGCATTCTGCTGCGCGACGTCGAGCCGGGCACGCCGGTGAACATCGAGCCGGCGATGCGGGCGTTTGCCGAACGGCGGTTCGACCTCATTATCGGAATCGGATTCGCCCAGGCGCCCATCCTCGAGGCCGTCGCCAGGGACTACCCGAACATTCAGTTCGCTATCGTCGACGGCGTGAGCGAGCAGCCGAATGTCGCCTCCCTCGTATTCAAAGAGCACGAGGGTTCCTATCTGGTCGGCATCCTGGCGGCGATGACCACCAAAACGGGCACACTCGGTTTTCTCGGGGGCATGGATATCGGTCTCATTCACCGGTTCGCCAAGGGGTTCGAGGAAGGGGCGAAATCCGTCAACCCGAACATACGGATTCTCGAAAACTTCGTCGGGGTCACCGACGCGGCATGGAACAATCCGGGTCGCGGGAAAGAGCTCGCGCTCGCGCAGATCGCGAAGGGGGCCGATGTGATCTTCACGGCGGCCGGCAACTCCGGCCTCGGCGCGTTCGACGCCGTCGAAGAGATGGGACGCGATGCAAACGGGCGTGCGACGCACTTCGTCATCGGCGTCGATTCGAACCAGAACATGATGAAGCCGGGGTTCGTGCTCACGAGCATGGTGAAGCGGGTGGACAATGCCGTGTATCAAATCGTGAGAGAAGTGAAAGAGAAGCGGTTCAAAGCGGGCCTTCACGTCTTCGGCCTCGAAAGCGACGGCGTCGGTTACGCCGTGGACGAGTTCAACAGAGATCTGCTGACCCCGCAGGCCATCAAGGCGGCCGAAGAGGCCCGGCGGAAGATCATTGCGGGGGAAATCAAGGTGACCGATGCGATGTTTCAATGATCCAGCTCAGAAACATCACTAAGCGCTTCGGCGGCGTCCTCGCGAACGACCACATCAACATCACGGTCGAGCCCGGTACGATTCACGCCATCGTTGGCGAGAACGGAGCGGGGAAGTCGACCGCCATGCGCATCGCCTACGGCTTCTATACGGCCGAAAGCGGCGAGATTGTCATCGATGGCCAGGCGCGAGAGATTCGGCGGCCACTTGACGCCATTGCGCTCGGCGTCGGCATGGTCCACCAGCACTTCATGCTCGTGGACACGATGACCGTGGCCGAGAACATATCGCTGGGCGCCGAGACTGGTGCCGCTCTGACGCTCGACATCCAGGAAGCCGCCGCTCGCATCCGCCGGCTTTCGGAACAGTTCACGCTCTCGGTCGATCCACACGCGGTCGTCGAAGACCTTTCAGTGGGTCAGCAGCAGCGCGTGGAGCTGCTGAAGGCGCTCTATCGCAATGCACGGCTCCTCATTCTCGACGAGCCAACGGCGGTCCTGACGCCGCAGGAAGTGGACGAGTTCTTTGCCATCCTCAGGCAAATGCGCACCCAGGGGAAGACCGTCGTCATCATCACTCACAAGCTGGCAGAGGTGCTCGCCATATCAGACGACGTGACGGTGATGCGGGACGGAAGAGTGGTGGGCCGCGTGAAGACCAGCGAGACCAACGCCGCCGAGCTCGCCCGGCTGATGGTGGGCAGAGATGTCCTGCTTCGCGTCGAGACGCCGCCGGCTCGTCCTGGCGATGTCGTCCTGAGCGTTCGAAATCTGTCGGTTGGAAAAGGCTCCGGGAGCCCTTTTCGAGCGGGTTCGGCGAAAAAGGCTCCCGGAGCCCTTTCTGCCGTGAAGAACGTCACGTTCGAGGTCAGGGCAGGTGAGATTGTCGGCATCGCCGGCGTCGAAGGCAATGGCCAGCGCGAGTTGGTCGAAGCCATTGCGGGTCTCGTGGATCCGGCGCTGGTCTCAGGCGAGCTGTCGCTGGCCGGCGCGACGCTTACCGGGCTCGATGCCCGTCGGCGCCGCGAGCGCGGCATCGCGCACATTCCGGAAGATCGGCATCGCCGCGGGTTGCTGCTCGAGTTCGATCTCAGCGAGAACGTCATTCTCGGCGATCACTACAGGCCGCCGATTGCGCCGGGTGCCATGCTGGACCAGCGCGAAGTGCGGCGCCGCACGGAAGACATCATCCGGCGATTCGACGTGCGGCCGCCAAGCCCGGAGCTGCCGGCGCGTGCGCTGTCGGGAGGCAACCAGCAGAAGCTCGTCATCGGCCGCGAATTCGGGTTGCCGCCGACGCTGCTGCTGGTGGCTCAGCCCACGCGCGGCGTCGACATCGGAGCGATCGAATTCATCCACCGCAAGCTGGTTGCGCTTCGCGACGCCGGTTGCGCCGTGCTCCTGATCTCTGCTGAGCTCGAAGAGGTCATGTCGCTCTCGGATCGGCTCCTGGTGATTCGCGATGGGCGGATTGCCGGCGAGGTCGATCCGAAGACGGCGAAAACCGACGAAATCGGAGGCCTGATGACGGGAGCGGTCAGGTGAGTCTGTTGTTTCCGCTCGTCGCCGTCCTTGCGGCGTTCGCTGTCGGCAGCGTATTCGTGCTGGCCGTCGGCGGCAACCCGATCGAGACCTTTGGATTGCTGGTCGGCAGCGCGCTCTGGTGGCCAGACGGCATCGGCTACACGCTCTTCCTCGCGACACCACTCATCTTTACGGGCCTCGCGGTCGCGGTGGCGTTCCGCGCGGGATTGTTGAACATCGGCGCGGAAGGACAGCTGTACGTCGCGGCGTTCGCGACCGCGTGGGTCGGCATCGTCTTCGGCAACATTCCGGCGATCGCGCTCGTTCCGCTGTGTATGGGGGCAGCGGTGCTGGCCGGTGGCATCTGGGGCGCGATTCCTGGAGTGCTGAAAGCGCGTTTCGGCTCGCACGAAGTGATCAATACGATCATGATGAACTTCATTGCGGTTGCATTGGTGAGCTACTTTACGCAGTATCATTACCGCGTCCCTGGCGATCCGATTCTGCAGTCCGCACCCATTTCCGCCAACGCATACATCGCCCGGCTCGGCGACATCGTTCCGGGACTGCCCGTGCGCATTCCATTGAACGTCTCTTTTGGGCTCGCGCTGGCGGCATGCGCGTTCGTGTACGTGTTCCTGTGGCGCACCAAATGGGGGTATGAGATTCGGGCGACCGGCAGCAATCCGTCGGCGGCCGAGTACGGCGGGATTGCTGTGAAGCGCCAGATTGTGCTGGCGATGGCTATTTCCGGCGGATTGGCGGGGATGGTGGGGATTAACGAGGTGCTCGGCTATCGTCACCGTTACTACGACGGGTTCTCCGATAACTACGGATTCACCGGTATTGCCGTCGCGCTGCTGGGGCGGAACCATCCCGTTGGGGTGATATTCGCCGCGCTGCTCTTTGCCGTTCTCTCGCGCGGCGGCATTCCCGTCGATGCGTTCACGCAGCACGTCACGAAAGACATCGTCCAGATTCTCCAGGCGACGATCATTCTGTTCGTCGCCGCCGAAGCGCTGTTCCGCGCGCCCCTCCTTCGCCTGTGGCTTCGGCGAGGCAGGCTACGTGGCTGACCTCTTCACGATCTCGCTCATTTTCTCGTCGATCCGGCTGTCGACGCCGTTGATTCTCGCCGCGCTCGGCGGAATGTTCTCCGAGCGATCGGGCGTGATCAACATCGCGCTCGAAGGCATGATGCTCGCCGGCGCGTTTACGGCGGCGGCCGTCACCTATGCGAGCGGCAGTCCGTGGATTGGCCTGGCTGCCGCCGTCGTTTCCGGCGTGCTCTCGGCGCTCATCCTTGCCGTCGCTTCGATCCGTTACAAGGCGGATCAGGTGGTCGTCGGGACCGCCATCAACATCCTGATGATCGGGTTGCCGGGATTCTTGAGCGGCGCATTTTTTCTTTCGTCCGGATCGACGCCGCAAATCCCGATCGAACATCTGATACCGAATGCGCCGATTCTGATGGCGTTCGCGTTCGTCCCGCTCACGTGGTATGTCCTGTATCGGACCCCTTTCGGCCTTCGGTTGCGTGCGGTCGGAGAAAATCCGGAAGCGGCCGACGCCGCAGGCGTCAACGTCGCGAGGATGCGATACGGCGGCGTGCTGCTGTCGGGGGCGCTTGCCGCGATCGGTGGCGCGTACCTCTCGATTGGCCAGTCGTCGTTGTTCACGCGCAACATGACCTCGGGCCGGGGATTCATCGCGCTGGCCGCGCTCATCTTCGGCAAGTGGCGGCCCGTGCAGACCCTGTGTGCGTGCCTGTTTTTCGGGCTGACAGAGGCGATTACCATCCAGATGCAGGGCGTTGTTAAACTCCCGTCCGGAGAAGACATTCCAGTGCAGTTCATTCAGATGGTCCCTTATGTGCTGACCATCGTCGTGCTGGCGGGCTTCATCGGCCATTCACAGCCGCCACGCGCGCTGGGCCGGGCCTACGAGAAGGAACGGTGAGCGCTTCTTCTTACTTCGATGACGTGCAGAGCGCGGCGACGCTCATCCGCTCGAAATCGAGCGTCGTTCCGGATGCCGCTGTCGTGCTGGGCTCGGGCCTTGGCGACTTCGCATCGAGTCTCGAGCGCCAGACATCGATTCGTTACGAGGACATCCCGCACTGGCCGGCCGCCAACGTGATTGGACACGATGGACGACTCGTCGTCGGTGAAGTGTCGGGCCGGCCGGTCGCGGCGCTGTCGGGCCGCGCGCACTTTTATGAAGGCCACGATCTCCGCACCGTCACCTTTGCGACACGCGTTCTTGGAGCGCTCGGGGTCAAGGCGCTGATACTGACGAACGCGGCCGGAGGCATCAACACCAGCTTCGTCCCTGGTGACTTGATGGTGATCGACGATCACATCAACCTCCTTGGCAGCAATCCTCTCGTGGGGCCGAACGACGATCGTTTCGGTGTAAGGTTTCCGGACCTGACGAACCTGTACTCGCCTCGACTGCGGCGGATCGCCGACGAGGCCGCGAAGGCCGGCGGCCTGACGCTGCGGCACGGGATCTACGTCGCGTGTCACGGGCCCTCGTACCAGACGCCGGCCGAGGTACGCTACCTGCGGACGATCGGCGCAGACGCCGTGGGCATGTCAACGGTGCCAGAAGCGATTGTGGCCCGCCATATGGGCGTCGAGGTCCTGGGGATCTCGTGCATCACGAACCTGGCTGCCGGCGTGCTGCCGCAGGCGCTGAACCATGAAGAAGTACTTGAGACGGCGAAGCGAGCCCGGGGAAAATTCCTCTCGCTCTTGAACGCTGTCATGACGAGGATGTGAGTGGCTGAACAGTCTGTCGTGTCCGTTGTCGCCCTGGAGATTTCCGACGGCAAGGAGAGCGAGTTTCTTGCCCTGACAGGGCAGTTGCAGGGGCTGGTGCGCAAGAAGGGCTACGGCACCAATCAACTGCTGCAAGACGGCTCTCATCCGCGGCGCTACTATGACATCCGCATCTGGCGCAACGCTGCCACGGCCGCGAAAGCGGAAAGCGACGGCGATATCAAGGGGCTTCGGCGCGACCTGGAGAAATATCTGCGAGCGACGCCGCTCGTCGATGTCGCGTGGGCCGTCGAAATGGGACTCGCAGCGGCCGGCCCCTGGCAGGAGCGCAGGGTGGTCGGGGATCGGAGAGGCCGGGAAGATCGGCGATCGCAGAACCTGACGTTCTCCGGACCGGACCGTCGTCCGGGGCGCGATCGCCGTGTCGCGCTTCGCCGCGGCGACACGACGCTGCTGACAGCGGAATGGGCCGGCCAGCCCAACATCGTCCACGCCGCGAGAATCGCGCGCGAGCGCGCGAAGGCCGCGTTCTCGGACTTCAAGGTGGGGGCGGCGCTCGAGACCGAGGACGGGCGAGTCATCACCGGCTGCAACGTCGAGAATTCGACCTACGGACTCACGATGTGCGCAGAGCGAGTGGCGATCTTCAAGGCGATTTCCGAGGGGCACCGATCGTTCACGCGCATCGCGGTCGTCGCCGACACGCTCGAACCGACCACGCCTTGTGGCGCATGCCGGCAGATGTTGTGGGAGTTCGCCGGCGACATCGAGGTGATTCTTGCGGACCTCACGTCCATCAAGACGCGCCATCAGCTGAAAGATCTGCTGCCGCATCCATTCGACGCGAAGTTCATCGAGTGATGCGGGATGACCGTACGTAGGGCGGGTCCTGCAGGACCCGCCCTACCTCTGCTAGTTCAGCATTCCAAGTAGAATCAATCCGTGCTTCCGACAATCGACTGGACCAGCGACGGTATCGTGATGATCGATCAGCGCAAGCTGCCCGGCGCTGAGATCTACGTGACGTGCAAGAGCCCGAAAGAGGTCGCGAAGGCCATCAAGACGATGGTGATTCGGGGCGCCCCTGCGATTGGCGTGGCTGCGGCCATGGGCCTCGCGCTGGGCGTCCGACAGAGCACCGTGACCGGAACCACCAAGCTTGCCGCAGAGTTCTACAAGCTGTGCGAGATGATGGCCGACACTCGGCCGACAGCCGTGAATCTGTTCTGGGCCATCGCTCGCATGAAGCGTGTGTTTGCCGAAGCCGCATCCTCCGGGCAGTCAGTGGATCAAATCAAGGAACGGCTCGACACGGAAGCCCGCAGAATTCACGACGAAGATGTCGAGAGCTGCCGCGCCATGGGCGCGCACGGCGCAACGGTGGTGCCCGACACTGCGCGGGTGTTGACCCATTGCAACGCAGGCGCTCTTGCGACGGCCGGATATGGCACCGCCCTCGGCGTGATTCGTGGCGCCGTGGCGCAGGGCAAGAAAGTGGCGGTCATCGCCGACGAGACGCGTCCGTTTCTGCAGGGCGCACGGCTGACGGCGTGGGAACTGACCCGCGACGGGATCGACACCACCGTCATCACCGATAACATGTCGGGGGCGCTGATGCGGGGCGGTGAGATCGACCTTGTTGTCGTCGGCGCCGATCGCATCGCCGCGAACGGCGACGTCGCGAACAAGATTGGCACCTACACGGTGGCCGTCCTTGCGAAAGAGCACGGAATTCCCTTTTATGTCGCGGCCCCCATTTCGACCGTCGATCTCGCGACCCCCGACGGCAGCCGGATTCCCATCGAAGAACGGAACGCGAAGGAAGTGACGCATCTCGGCCCCGCGCGGCTGACGCCGGAAGCCGCCAAGGTGCGTAACCCCGCGTTCGATGTGACGCCCGGCAAGTACGTGACGGCGATCATTACGGAGAGGGGAATCGCACGTCCTCCCTACGAGGAGTCGCTGAAAAAACTGGTGGACGAAAATGGCTCCGGGAGCGATTTCACGTAATGCTCATCCTGGGTATCGAGACGTCGTGTGACGAGACGTCGGCGGCCGTCGTGTCCGAGACGGACGGTGCGTGGACGATCGGATCGAACATCGTCGCGTCGCAGGTGAATATTCACCGCGAATGGGGCGGCGTCGTGCCCGAACTGGCGTCGCGGCAGCACATCCGCGACATCTGCCCGGTCGTGCGGACCGCTCTCGAAACCGCCGCGGCCGATCTGAAGGACCTCGATGCCATCGCCGTAACTCAGGGACCGGGTCTCGTCGGATCCCTGCTGGTCGGTGTGTCGTTTGCGAAGTCGCTGGCCCTGTCGCTGGACCGTCCCCTCGTGCCGGTGCATCACCTCGCCGGTCACATCGAATCGCTGTTTCTCCAGCACGGCCAGATCCGCCTTCCACTCGTGGCCCTCGTCGTGTCGGGTGGCCACACGAGCCTGTATCTCGTGAACGATCCCGGGCGATACGAGCGCATCGGGCGAACCCGCGACGATGCCGCGGGCGAAGCGTATGACAAGGTGGCCAAGCTGCTTGGGTTGGGGTATCCGGGCGGGCCGATTGTGGACAAGCGCGCTCGCAACGGATCGGACGAAGCGATCGCGTTTCCGTCCACTCGCATGACGCACGCCGATCGAAACGCGCCGCACATGAAAGGCGACCTCGACTTCAGCTTCAGCGGCCTGAAGACGGCCGTGCTGCGCCACGTGCGGCAGCGTTCGGACAGCGGCGTGCCGCTGACCGACCAGGAGATCGACGACATCTGCGCCAGCTTTCAGCGGGTGGTGGTGTCGACGCTGCTCGATCGCCTTTTCGAGGCCGCAGATCGGTACGGTGCCGAGAGCGTCGGAATCGCGGGCGGGGTGTCTGCGAATGCGCGTCTCCGAAAGGACTTCGCGCACCGGGCCGGGCGGCTCGGCATCCCGGCCTGTGTACCGCACATCTCGCTCTCGACCGACAATGCCGCGATGATCGCCGCCGCCGGCCTGAGAAATTTTCACGCCGGGAAGAGGGCAGGGTTCGATCTGAACGCTGACGCTTCCTTGGAGTTGTAGGGACTGGGGATTAGACTCCCTAATCCCCAATCCCTAATCCCTACTCCCCAATCACTTTTATGAGGACACGTTTATTCCGGTTTCCGTCAAACTCGCCATAAAAAATTTGTTCCCATGGGCCAAAGTCGAGCCTGCCTTTCGTAATGGCGACCACGACCTCGCGGCCCATGATCTGGCGCTTGAGGTGCGCGTCGGCGTTGTCTTCGCCGGTGCGATTGTGATGGTAATGATTGGGATCGGGATTGAACGGCGCAAGCGCCTCGAGCCACTTGCCGAAGTCGTGATGCAGACCGGACTCGTTGTCGTTGATGAAGACCGACGCCGTGATGTGCATGGTGTTGACCAGCACCAGCCCTTCCTGCACGCCGCTCTTACGCACCGCCTCGTCCACTTCCGGTGTGATGTTGCGGAACGCCATTTTCGACGGAATGTTCAGCGTCAGATATTTCGTGTGTGCTTTCATGCCCGCTAAAATACTCTAAACCTGATGCCCACCGACCCCTTCGAGATCGTCCGCCGATGGTTCCAGGCCTTTAACGCGGGGGATCTCGACACGCTGACCGGTCTCTATCACGACGACGCGAGCAACGATTCCGGGTCGTCTATTGCCCGCGGACGCGAGGCGGTGCGGCAGGAGATGGCCGATGCGGTCCGGCGGGCGTCGCAGCGCAATGTCCGGATGATTGCTCGGGTCGAGACGGGGGCCATGCACGCCGAATGGCGCGGCCGCGAGCGGAACGCCGAGGGCGAAATCGCGACCAGCGCGGGCTACGATGAGTTCTGGATAGACGAAGGCCGCATCAGGCGGCAGCGGGGCGTGTTGCATCCGCTGAGCTTCCAGGCCGAGGAAGAGGTCGCGCCCGTGAACGCGTCGCGGCCGTCGCGCCAGTATCCGGGGCAACCGATCGTCGGGGTGGGCGCAGTGATCATGCAGGGCGGCAGCGTCGTGCTCGTGAAGCGCCGCTTCGAGCCGCTCGCCGGCCAATGGAGCCTGCCAGGCGGACGTCTGGAGCTGGGCGAAACGCTCGAGGCCGGCCTCGCTAGAGAGATGCTCGAGGAAACCGGGCTCGAAATCGAGGTGGGTCCCGTGGTCGATGTGTTCGACCGTATCCTCCTCGATCCGGAACGCAAGGTACGCTATCACTACGTGCTCATCGACTATCTGTGCCGGCCGGTCGGCGGCGTTCTTCGTCACGGGTCCGACGTCGCCGCGGCCGAGCTCGTCGATCCTGCGGACCTCGACCGGTACCGGCTGACTCCCAAAGCGACTTCCGTGATCGAAAAAGCGGTGGCGGCCGCGAGGACGCATGAATGGCAAAAGAGCGGGCGCTAATCACCGGCGGGTCAGTGGGCATCGGAGCGGCGCTCGCTGAGGTCTTCGCCGGCCATGGCCATGATTTGATTCTGGTTTCACGCAAGCGCGACAAGCTCGAGGCGCGTGGTCAGGACATCCAGAGGAAGTTCGGCGTCGACGTCGTGTGTATCCCGGAAGATCTCACCGATCCACAGGGGGCGCGCCGGCTTCATCAGTCGGTCGTCGATCGAGGCCTCGACGTGCAGTATCTCGTCAACAACGCCGGCGTTGGGCTGTACGGCAAGTTCGCCGTGACAGACCTCGACGCCGAGCTGAAAATGATTCAGCTCAACGCCACATCAGTGGTCGAACTGACGAAACGATTTCTGCCTGCGATGATCGAGCGGCGCAGCGGACGGATTCTCAATGTCGCGTCCACCGCCGCGTTCGTGCCTGGTCCCTGGATGTCGATCTACTATGCCACCAAGGCGTTTGTGCTCTCCTTCTCAGAGGCGATCGACTATGAGCTGAAGCCGTCCGGCATCACGGTGACGACGCTCTGCCCGGGACCGACCGAATCGGAGTTCAAGGTGAGAGCCGGTTCCGAGCGGTCGCGGTTGTTCGAGGCATTCGTGATGGACGCGCCGCGCGTGGCGCACGTCGGGTACGACGCAATGATGAAAGGCAAGTCGGTGGCGATTCCCGGGCTGCGGAACAAGCTGATTCCCGTCGCCGCCCGGCTGGCACCGCGCCCGCTCCTTGCCCAACTGTCGCACCGGGCCGCAAGGCCGTCGGAGAAATAGGGCTCCGGGAGCCTTTTTCGCGTGCGCGAGTGAAAAAGGCTCCCGGAGCCTTTTTACGGAGATCTGACACATGTTCGAGCTGACGCGTGACAATGCGTGGAACCTGCTCACCGAGTACACGAAAAGCGAGAGCCTGCGGAAACATGCGCTCGCCGTTGAGGCTGCGGTTCGCGGGTACGCGCGCGCGTTCGGTGAGGACGAAGAAATCTGGGCCGTCGTCGCGCTGCTGCACGATTTCGATTACGAGCAGTATCCCGACCTGAAAGACCATCCGTTCCGCGGCGCCGACATCCTCCGCGAGCGTGGCTGCCCGGAGTTTGTCATTCGCGCCATCCTTTCGCACGGCGAGCACACCAACACGCCGCGCGAATCGCGTCTCGAGCACACGCTCTTTGCCTGCGACGAGATGGCCGGATTCGTGACGGCCGCCGCGCTCGTGCGCCCGTCGAAAAGCGTTCAGGATCTCGAGCCTTCGTCGGTGATCAAGCGGATGAAGGACAAGGCGTTCGCGAAAGGCGTCAGCCGCGACGATCTACGTAAGGGCGCGGAAGAGCTCGGCCTGCCCCTGGATGAACACATCGGCAATGTCATCGCGTTCATGCGGGAGAGAAAAGAGGTGCTGGGTCTGTGAGTGTAAGCGGCGGTTCTAGGTTCTTGGTTCTGGGTTCTAGGTTCAGGAACCAGAACCGCGAGCAGCGTACCGAGAACCCAGAACCTAGAACCCAGAACCTAGAACCGAACGTCTCTGGGAACACCCCTCAGACCTGGTTCGTATAAACAACTAATGTCCGATTCCGTCGCCATCCTGGAACACGTCGGCGTGCGCTACGGCAGGCAGTGGGCGCTGACGGATGTCTCGGCGGTCTTCCCGGCCGGCGCGGTCGGGCTGCTCGGACCGAACGGCGCCGGCAAGAGCACGATGCTGAAGGCGCTGCTCGGGCTCATCCAGCCAGACAGCGGCCGCATCACCGTGCTCGGCCTCGATGTCGCGGTGACGCCGCTCGACATCCGCGCCCGTGTCGGTTACATGCCTGAAAGCGACGCTCAGATTCCCGGCATGACGGCGGTCTCGTTCGTGGCCTACTGCGGCGAGCTGTCCGGCCTGCCTGCCGCCGATGCGATGCAGCGGGCCCACGAAGTCCTGTACTACGTCGGCCTGGGCGAAGCCCGCTATCGGAACGTCGAGACTTATTCGACGGGCATGAAGCAGCGCATCAAGCTGGCGCAGGCGCTCGTGCACGATCCCGATCTGCTGCTCCTCGACGAGCCGACCAACGGTATGGATCCCAAGGGGCGCGACGACATGCTCGCGCTCGTCCACGACATCGCTCACAACAAACACATCAGCCTGATTCTCTCGTCGCACGTCATGCCCGACGTCGAATCGGTTTGCGACGAAGTCGTCGTGATGAACCGCGGGCAGGTCGTCATGCACGGGCCCATCGACTCGCTCAAAAAGCCCGCGGGCCACATTTTCGAGGTCCGCGTGAAAGGCGACAGGGACGCGTTTGTCGAGCGCCTCCGTCTGCAGGCCTTTGAATGCCGGGAAACCGACGCGGATGTGCTTCGGGTGCTCATGCCGCCAGGTGCGGGCGCCGAACAGCTGTTTGCGTCTGCGGCCCACGTCGGCGCGCAGGTGCGCCACCTGAAGCAGAGCATCCCGACGCTCGAAGATGTCTTTGCGCAGGCGATGGGAGAGGAATAGATGCCCATTCACCGCGAGCGATACAGAAGACGGGAAGGCGGCATCAATCTGCCGGGTCGTGCGTGGATGGTGATCGCCGCAAACGGCCTGCGGACGCTCTCGCGAAAGCGCGCGTTTCTGTTCCTGATGATTCTGGCGTGGATCCCCGTCGTTGTCCGGGGCGTGCAGATCTGGGCGGCGGCCAACGTGCCGGGTGTGTCGCAAATGGGGCTGCTCGCCGTGACGCCGCAAACCTTCCGCGATTTTCTCAACCAGCAGGAGCCCCTCGTTTTTTTCATCACCGTGTACGTCGGCTCGGGGCTGATTGCCGACGACATCCGCGCGAAAGCGCTTCAACTGTACCTGTCGCGGCCCGTCACGCGGTCGCAGTACATCGCCGGCAAAGCCGCGATTCTGATGGCCGCGCTCGCCGCGGTCACCTGGCTGCCCGCTCTGCTGCTGTTGTTTCTCGTCCCCGCGTTCATGGGCAGCATGGCTTTCGTGAGCGCCAACCTGTCGCTCGTCCCATCGATCTCGGCGTACGCGGTCATTCAAATCACGCTCTCGGTGTTTCTGATTCTCGCGCTCTCGTCGATGAGTAACAGCCGATGGTTCGTCGCGGTGATGTACGCCGGCCTCGCGTTCTTCACTCACGCGGTCTACGGTGTGATTGCAGGCGTTGGCGACAGCACGATGTTCTCCTGGGTATCGATCTTTGCCAACGTGCACCAGGTCGGCGACGTGTTATTTCGGATGCCGCCGCGCTATGACACGCCCCCGCTGGTCTCTGCCCTGGTCATCGTGGTCGTCATCTCGATCGCGGCATTCGTGTTGAGCCGGCGCATTCGCGCCATCGAGGTCGTGACGTGACAACGACCGGAAACGAAATGAGCGACGAGCGGAGTGGGGCGATGGGGCCCCACGAGCGAGTCGCTGGAGCGGGGCGAGGGGCCCCCGCGACTAGCATTGTCGCCACTGACCACCTGTCGAAGTGGTACGGACAGGTCATCGGGTTGAACGATGTCACGCTCTCCATCGGCGGGGGCGTCACGGGGCTTCTCGGTCCGAACGGCGCTGGAAAATCGACGCTCCTGAAGCTGCTCACCGGACAACTGAAGCCGAGCAAGGGCTCTGTGAAAGTGCTGAACGAGCCGGTGTGGGGCAATCCAGGCATCTACCGTCGCATGGGGGTGTGTCCCGAGCAGGACGCCTTCTACGATCGCATGACAGGCCACGAATGGGTGACGGCGCTGCTACGCCTGCACGGGTGCGGCGAGCGCGAAGCGTCGGACACGGCCATGGCGGCGCTGGAGCAGGTGGACCTGGTCGAGGCAGCCAACAAGCGAATCGGCGCGTACAGTAAAGGTATGCGTCAGCGCGTGAAGCTGGCTCAGGCGATCGCGCACGAACCCGAGCTGCTGGTGCTCGACGAGCCGTTGTCCGGTATGGATCCCCTCGCACGTCGCAAGACGATTCGTCTGCTCCGCGGCTGGGCCGCCAAAGGCCGCAACGTCATCGTCTCCAGCCACATCCTTCACGAAGTCGAGGCGCTCACGTCCGACATTCTGCTGATGCACCACGGCCGGGTACTGGCCGAAGGCAACGTACACCAGATTCGCGATCTCATCGACGAACATCCGCATACCGTGTGTTTGCGCTCGAAGCGGCCGCGCGCCCTCGCGACCGCGCTGGTGGAAAACGAAGACGTGCTGAGCGTCCGGTTCGAGGAAGATGCGGTGTTCGTGCAGACGGCGAAGCCCGACCTTTTCTACGCGCGTGTGACGGACATGGCCGCCAACGACGGAGCCGGCGACATCTACGAAATCACCTCGCCTGATGACAACCTGCAAGCTGTCTTCGAATATCTGGTGAAGTCATGACCCATTCGACTCGCGCCCTGAGTTCATCGAAGGGCGCTCGCTCAGGGCAGGCCGACTTCTGGAACGCCGTGTTCCGGGTCTTCGACCTGTCGATCACCCAGATGCTCTGGTCGAGGCGGACTGTGTTCATGCTGCTGGCGACCGGAGCGCCAGTCGTCATCGCGGTGCTCCTTCGCGTGATTCACGAGATGGGGATGTCCTCCTTCAGAGTGAATGGAGTGCCAGTGCCTGGGCCGGTGATTTTCGGCGGCATGATCTGGCTGCTCTATCTGCGGTTCGTCGTGCCGGTGCTTGGCGCGTTCTATGGCACATCGCTGATCTCAGACGAAGTCGAAGATCGCACGATCACGTATCTCTTCACGCGGCCCGTGCCGCGCGGCGCCATCATTATCGGCAAATATCTCGCATATGTGGTCTGCACGGGTCTCGTCGTGCTGCCCTCCGTGACGGCCGTCTACCTGTTGATTACGCCAGTGGCCGGCGGCAGTATCGGGGCGACGTTTCCACAACTGCTTACCGATCTCGGTCTCCTGGCGCTGGGGCTCGCGGTGTACGGCGCCGTTTTCGCGCTCATCGGCGCGCTCGTTCCCCGGCCGCTGGTTGCCGGCCTGCTGCTGGTCTTTGGATGGGAGCAGATCGCGTTGCTCATTCCCGGTTACCTTCGCCGTTTCACCGTCGCGCACTACCTGCAGGCGCTCGTTCCTCACTCGATGCCGCAGGACGACACCGTCTCCGCGATTCAGTCGCTTTTCTCTGAACCGCCGTCTGCGTTGTCCAGCCTGACGGCGCTCGCGGTGATTCTCACAGTTGCGCTATGGCTGGCGGCGCGAACCGTCGAAAAGCGGGAGTACGTGTTGGACCAATAGGCAGGCAGAGTTCGCAGATTCGCAGATTGGCGGATTCGCAGATTGGGACACCAACCACTAACCACCAACCACCAACCCGGAAGGAACTGGCGCCAGCCGGGTTCCGTCTAACTTGGGTACCGGCTATGACCAAAAAAACGCGGTATTTCCTGCTCAGCGCGGTGGGCGTGCTCCTTGTCGGGCTGGCGGGGGGGCTTATCGCCTACCTTGTCAATAACCGCGGTCCGGCGCTGCCGAACGGATTGCCGCCGGAAGTTCGCTATGTGCCATCCACTGCCGAAGTGGTGGCGTTCGCAAATGTCCAGGCCGTCATGAACTCCGAGCTGCGCCGAGAGCTCATGCCCACCATCGAGGCCGGGGGGCGTAGGGGCCGGCAGATGATGAGCGACTTCGCCGGCGTCGATCTCGAGAAGCAGGTCAACCGGGTTGTCGGATATGTGGAGCCGTACAAGCCAGCCGATCCACAGACGCAAGGGCGGCCGGAGATGCCCAGGGGATTGATGCTCGTCCAGGGCACATTCGACCAGGCGCGCATCGAGCAGTTCATCCGCGAGCGCGGCGGCGTCATGGAGGACTACAACGGAAAGAAGATGTTCGTCCAGAAACTGCCCGTCCATGACGAAGAGAAGCAAGTCGCCGTTGGCCTGGCGGCTCCGGACCTCATCGCGATCGGCGAAGCCGATCTCGTCCGTCGCGCGCTCGATCGTGCGGCCGGTGCGTCCAGCAACCCGCAGGACATCACCACAAACGCCGAGATGATGAATCTCATCCGGGACGCGGCTGGCAGCACAGCTTGGGTGGTCGGGCAGTTCGATGCCGTCAGGCGCCGCATGCACTTGCCGGACGCCGTCAGCGACAAGGTACCGCCGGTGCGCCTCATGTCGGTGAAGGCAAACGTGAATGGCGGGATGAAAGCCACGATTCGGGCGGAGACCGCCGACAAGGCCGCCGCGGATCAGCTTCGCGACGTCGTGCGCGGCTTCGTCTCGCTGGCGCGCCTGCAGGGCGGCGGCACGCCGGCACTCGACAGCGCGCTCAAAACCGTCGAGCTGTCCGGGACGAATACGACCGTGCAGATGTCCTTTGCCCTCGCGCCAGACACACTGCGCATGCTCACTCCCCGCGGTAGAGGAGGTCGAGGACGCGGGAACCCGGAACGGGAGAAGTGATCTAAAATTAGGAATCTACAATCTACAATCTAGAATCTGAAATGTAGGAGTTTTACAGACAGATTCTAGATTCTAGTTTCCAGATTACTGAATCAGCCATGCCAGATCGGGTGTTCTTCTACGGCACGCTCCGCACGGGCTTCAATCGTACGACGCGCGCGGGGATCGATGCCCTCCTGCAGTTTGTCGGCCGCGGCTGGATTCAGGGAAAGCTCTTCGACCTGGGGATTTATCCCGCCGCGGTTCCCGCGAGCGACGCACGCGTGCGGGGCGAAGTGTTCGAGATGACAGACCCTCCAACCGTGCTCGCTGCCCTCGATCGCATCGAAGGCTATCGCTCCTCGGAGCCGGAACGCAGCCTCTACACCCGCGCACACGTCGCGGCGACCATGGACGACGGGCGGACGGAAGAGGTGTGGGTATATTTCTACAACGCACCGCTTGGGCAAGCGCCGCGAATTGCGTCAGGTGATTACATGGAGCACCTGAAGAATCGATAAGAACACAGTCAGGGCAGAGGGCAGAGGGATGATGGCATACGGCACTCTCTTCCATCTGCCATCCGCCATCTGCCCTGACACCCTAAACTAACCGCCGTCCGGCCTTGATCGCCTCGATAAACCCCACAATCACTTCGCGGATGCGATCGGAGGGCTCGATGAACTCGACGCCGGACCGGTAGTGGACGATCTCCTGATCCACGTCGCTGATGCGGCAGTGCGCCACGCGGCCCTTCAAGACGATTGATTGTTCTCCGAGGGTCAATCTGATGTCGTGCAGGGAATTGATGTGGAGAGGAAACGACGTTTCGACGAGGCATCCACCCCGGCTGATCTCTCTGATGGACAAGGGCTGGAATACCATCACCTCGCCATGGAGTTCGCCGAGAATTTCTACGCGTTCTCGGTCGCGCTTTTCATCAGAGGGCGGCTCCGTCACGCGGCGTACGGTACCAGACTTTGATGATTCTGTACAGGACTGCCAGACCAGAAACTAGGGATTAGGGATTGGGATTGGGATTGGGATTGGGATTGGGGATTAGGACCGAAAAAAAGGGGGCGATGGAGCTTATGCTCCCCGCCCCTCTCAGCTTTTACAGATACTCGCGGATGCCGTCTGCCGACTGACCGCCCTAATTCAGCTGCAATGCCGCCGGCTGGCAAAAGACATCGTCCGGCGGATCAAGCGAATCATCCTGCGCGACCTGCTCTTCCTGTGTGACCGTGCAGGTCACCACAGGGATGGTCCGGGTCTCCGCATCCAGCTTCAGCATCGACAGTACCTGGAATCCGTCGAGATCGTCGATGTCGAGGCAGACAATTATCAGATTAGGCGTGAGACGCTTGATATGGGTATACGCATGTTCCGTTGACTCGACGAACACCACATCGTACTGGCCCGCGTCGAGAACGTTTTCCAGTAACCCGTTCAATTGCGACTGTTTGCTGACCACGACGACCTGCTGTGAGGTGGCCCTCATCGTCAGCGGCGCTCTCGTTTCCATGGTGGTCATCATGTCTGCCTCCAGTCTCCTGCGACCATGTAATACAAGAAGCAGGCCAACCACCGCGGTGCAAAACGGCACAATAAAAACGCCACTTGTTCAAGCAGTTGCGCGGATTGTCGCTGGTTTTGGAGCCTAAAGGAGTCGTACAAAAAAAGTGGGGGAGCAGAATGATCCCCCAAACTGCACGAATGTAACCAGGTTGCGGGTTTGCAGGAAAAACTGTAGGGCGGGTCTTGACCTGCAAGACCCGCCCTACATCGAACCTAACGAACTTACGAACCCGACGAACTAGAAGAGGAACTTCACCGACACCTGACCCTGCGTGCCCGGTTCGAACAGATCCGCCATGTTGAAGCGCGGATCGTACGCGTTCGCGCCGTCGGGCGACGTCCGAATCATGGCGTTGTAGTCGTACCCGTTGACGAGGTTGACGTTTGTCAGGTCGATTGCGGACGAGGCGCGCGCCACGCCGCCGCCGCGGTTCAGGAAGTTGAAGAGATGCCGCGACGTCTTCTGGTTGAAGAGGTTCAGCACGTTCAACTCCAGCCGCACGCGCTTGTTGCCCGCCATCGGAAGTTCATGCGAGACGAGCATGTCGGTCTTGCTGAAGAACGGGGTGCGGCCCATGTCGCCGCGCCCTTCCACGAAGAGCTCCGTCTGATGCACCGTGTTCACGTAGGTGGTCATCGGAGTGCCGCTGCCGCCGTAGAAGTTCAGGCCGATCAGAGTGTTGTTGGTCAGGTTGTACGCGCCATACAGCTTGAGCACCACCGGGCGATCGGTTGCCAGGCGGCCGAGCGTATCGAGATTGCCGTGCGAGTCGTACATCTGTTCGTCGGAGTCCCACGCACGATTCACGTTGCCGCCCTGGCGGAAGGTCGATGCCGCCTGCTGCTGCGCCGTGGCTGAGCCGACGCCAAGGGTTGGCGTACGGATTTCATCCGAGCTCGAGATCCCCGCGTAGTTCCCGTAGAGGCGGCTGATAGTGAGGTTGCCGCTCGCGAACCAGCGGGTCGCGAACCGGCGGCTGAGCCCCAGTTCGACGGCGTCGTATTGACGCTTCGGCTTGGGCGTCGCGAACGTCGGCGTCCGCGGAGCAAACGACGTCGGTGTGAACTCGGCCTGACCCTCGCCGGGATTGGCAATCAGGTAAACCTCGTTGCCGCCGACGAGCGCGCCGAGGTCTTCGATGGTCCGGTTGAGGTTGTTGTGCACGTAGTGGACCGTCGCCACTGTGCGCGCATTGACTTCGTAATCGAACCCTGCGCTGAAGCTGTCCTGCGACATCGGCTTGATCGCGGGGTCGACCGTGTCGAAGTTCGGCACGCGGCGATCGCGGCAGTTGCCAGTCCCTCTCCAGAGGTCGCGGCCTGGCGCGTTGTCGAACGTCGCGTTGATGAAGTCGGTCGGGTTATCGAGCGCCCGATACTTGATGCACCAGATGTCGCCGCCGAACGAGCCGCGCGGCAGCTCGTACTTCGTCCAGTCGAAATAGCGGCCCCAGCTTCCATACAGTTTGGCTCGGCCATTTCCGAGGACGTCGTAGCTGACGCCCAGGCGTGGCGCGATCTTGTCGGCCATGGCGAACTCGAGCGCGTTTTCCCGAAGCTCGGTTTTGAACGACGGGACCTTCTCGTCCTCTGCACGGACGCCAATGCTCAAGGTGAGTCGATCCGCGATCTGCCACTGATCTTGAATGTAGAGCGAAATGATGTTCGCGCCGGCCACGCCGACGGTGCCGTTGTCGTTCACCGCGTAGTAGCCATACGCGCCTCTGTCGTTGGCCTGTCCGCCCAGTGCCAGAGTCGAACCCCAGAAGACATCGACGTATCCGCCTGGATAGCGCGACTCCACGTCGTTGATCGTTCTCTGATAGCCGAAGCCACCTTTCAGCGTGTGCCAGCCACCGCCTTGGAACGTGTGATTGTAGTCGGCGTTGAACGTGCGGCGCTTCGTCGTGTCGAAGTTCGTGATCTTCGCACGCGGGGTGTTCACCGTGCTGACAGGACCGGCCAGGTTCGCCGGTACGACGCAGCCCGCGATGTTCAGCGCACAGTTCGACGTCGCGGTCTGATACGTGTAATTCGTGGTCGTCGGAATACCGGTGTCGGTGTACCGATCGTGGAAATAACCGGTGCGCAGCGTCAGGTACGCATTGTTGGTGACCACGAAATCCACGTTAGCGGTCGTATTGACCTGCATCTGCTCCCAGCCACGCTCGATGTTTGGCGCGGCCGCGGCCTTCGAGCTGGACACGATCTGGGGGCCAATGCCGTTGTAGCTCAGGAGGGTTCCTTTGACGTAGGTCGGAGTCGCCAGCCCTGTGACGTAAGCGTTGACCCGGCGGCTACCCACGCTGACCTTGCCGAACGCCTGAACAAATTTGGACGTTCGCTTGATCTCTCCGGGGTCGGTTCCCGACGAGAAGTTGTAATCATTGGTTCGCGTGTTCACGCGGGGAGAGAACGATCCGAAGAAGAACAGCCTGTCACGCACGATGGGGCCGCCGAGGGACCCTCCGAACTCGTGACGGATATCCGGCTGCTTGTCGTCCTGCACGTAGCTGACGGTCTTGTCGTCGATCGGACTCAGCACCAGCCGTTTGACAGGACCGGCGCTCAGGACGCTGCCGTCGAAGTAGTAGTGGCTTTCACCGGTAAAGATGTTGCCGCCCGACTTGGTCACCGCGCTGATGACGCCGCCCAGCGCGCCGCCGATCTCGGCCGGAAGGCCGGTCGTCTTGACCTGCACTTCCTGGATGTACTCGAACACGGTGTTCTGCCGCGACGCACCATTCACAAGACTGTTGGTGACGACGCCGTCAACCGTGAAGGCATTCTCGGCGCCGCTGGCGCCGTTCACCTGGAAGCCGCCTTCGATGTCGCCCGAGTTGACCGACGGTGCCGCCAGCGCGATGGACTGGAAACTGCGGCCCTTCGGCAGGCGGTCAATCTCTTCCGCCGTGACGTTGTGCGCGATCATCGTGCTGCGCGTATCAACGAGCGGAGCATTCTCGGCCGTCACCTGGACGGCCTCGCTGACGTTGCCGACTTTCAAGGACGCGTCGACGTCATAACTACGTCCCAACTGCACTTCGAAGTTCGGAGTTTCCTGTCGCGCGAAACCGCTGAGCTCGAATCGAGCAGTGTATGTGCCTGGCGGCAGTTCGATCCGATAGGCGCCCCCGCCATCGGTCTGCGCCGTGTGCACGCGCTGGTTGGTCTGATTGGTAAATACCACAGTGACGCCCGGCAGGACGCCGCCGCTCGCATCTGTGAGATCCCCTGAAACCGTTCCCGTAGTGCGATCCTGTGCCTGCACTCGATATGCAGGTACGAGGAACATGCCGAGCGACAACAAGAAGCACAGCAGCCATTGTGCTGTCTGGCTCTGTTCGCGCCGTGCCATATTCATAGCCTCTCCTTCAACAAAAGCCTGGGCGTCACTATTAACGTCCCAGCAGAACCTCTAACCAGAAAGATGCCAACAGTTACGACCTTCGAATATAACAAATTGCTAACAATTTACAGAGGCATACGGATCAAATTGTATGTAAATCCAAATTTCCGAGAGCAATGATCCAAAATCATGAAGTGAGTGGTTGGCTGATCCGCCCAAATCCTGCAAATCCATGAACCCTTAAGGGGTTGTGCTTCTATCGCGATCGGCGGAAAATCCGATAACGAAAGCAGGATGTTCAACCTTCGCCTAACAGCGCTCGTTGTGGTGGTGACGATCGCAGTCGCTGCAGCGTCGGCCGGTGCGCAGGCGCCAACAGGCAATATCTCCGGTCGAGTGATCTCCAGCGACGGACAACCCTTGCCCGGCGTCGCGGTCAGCGTGACCTCGATCAACACTCCGGGATCGCGGACCGCAGTGACATCGGCAAACGGCGACTATCTCTTGCCTCTGCTTCCTCCCGGCACCTACACGATTTCTTTCCAGATAGAGGGATTCCAGACGCTGAGCCGTACGCTGAACGTCGCGGGCACGCAGAATGCGATGCTCGATGTCACGCTGTCGCCGGCTGGCATCAGCGAGGCGGTGGATGTTGTCGGACCGGCGCAGCCGTTTGTCGAGTCGGCGCAGGTGGCGACGAACTTCAAACAGAATCTGATGGCGACGCTGCCGACCAACCGCACGGTCGATGCGGTGTTGTTGATGGCGCCGGCGGTACATCCGACCGGACCACGCGGCGCCTACACGATTAACGGCTCGCAGTCGTACGAAAATCTCTACATCCTCAACGGCGCGGTCATCAACGAGAACCTTCGCGGCATGCCGATGACGCCGTATATCGAGGATGCCATTCAGGAAATCACCGTCGCGACCGCCGGCATTTCCGCCGAGTACGGCCGGTTTGCCGGTGGCGTGGCGACGGCCGTCACCAAGTCGGGCGGCAACACGTTCAGCGGCTCGTTCCGCACGTCTTTTGCCAACGACCACTGGCGATCGCTGACGCCCTTCCAGACGACGCAGTTGCTCACGACGTCGCTGACCCGATCGCAGCTCAAGGCCGACAAGATAGTTCCCACCTATGAGGCCACCCTGGGCGGACCGGTGTCGGACGACCGCCTCTGGTTTTTCGCCGCGATACGCTCGCAGAAGCAGGTGGAACAGCGCAGCACGGTGGGCACCAACATCGCGTACCAGCGGCGCAATGAGGAGCAGCGATACGAAGGAAAGCTCACCTACACGCCCACGACCGGGCACTCGCTGCAAGGGTCTTACTTCAAACTGAATCAGACGATCTTCAACTCGACAGGGTCGCAGGTCGCCGATCTCAAGAGCCTGACGCCGCAGGGCCAGCCGCAGAGCATGATCTCGACGCAGTACACCGGGGTGCTGACGCCGAACTTCTCGCTGACAGCGCAGTATGCCGCGCGTAAGTTCGCGCTCACCAATGTCGGCGCTGACACGACCGATCGGATTTTTGGGACGCTCGTGCTCGATCTGCAGCGGGGCTGGCGCTACTGGAGCCCGACGTTCTGCTCCGGGTCCGCGTGCGGCGACGGCGACGAGCAGCGGAACAACGAGAACATCATCGTGAAGGGGTCCTACTTCCTGTCGAACAATGCCTACGGCACGCACAACCTCGTGTTCGGCTACGACTACTTCAACGACAACATCATCGCCAACACGCACGCGTCCGGCAGCGATTACCGGATTCGCGGCACCTCGTCCATCGTCCGGGGCACTGAGATATTCCCCGTGTTCCTTCCCGGGTCCACCACGCTCGACCGGAATCCGCTCGTGGCGCTGAGCCAGGGCTCGGACCTGCGGGTGCACTCCCTGTTTGCGAACGACACCTGGCGTTTCAACGGGCGAGTGACGTTGAACGTGGGGCTGCGCCTGGACAAGAACGATGCGACCGACGGCGACGGAAAGAACGTCGGCAACGATCTCTCGCTGAGCCCGCGCGTGTCCGCGATCTGGGATCCGAACGGTCGCGGCGCGTGGGCCGTCAGCGGCAGCTTCGCACGCTACACGATGGCGCTCACCAGCAATCTTGCGGCGTCAACCGCGAAGGCGGGGAATGCCGCGACATACCGGTGGATCTACACGGGCACTCCCATCAACGCCGACCCGAGCGCCACGACGCTGATGACGACCGAAGCTGCCGTCGGACAGATTTTCGCGTGGCACGACGCGGCTGGGGGTGATGGACGGCCGACGCAAGCGGCCACGCTCCCGGGCGTCAACATGACGATCGAAGGTCCGCTGACGTCGCCCTATGCGCTCGAATACGCGGGCGGTGTCAGCCGAACGCTCGGGCGGCGGGGCACATTGCGGGCGGACGTCGTCTATCGCGGATTTAGAAACTTCTACAGCTTGCGAACCGATCTCAGCACGGGAAAGGTGACGAGCAACGGAGGCACGTTCGACAGGAACGTGGTCGAAAACTCCAACCGAACCGATCGCCGGTACGTCGGGCTGACCACGCAGGCCACCTACGACTTCGGCCCGCAGGTTTCGCTTGGCGGCAACTACACGCTCTCGCATGCGGAGGGCAGCCTCGAAGGGGAGACCACCAACGGCGGGCCGAGCGGCGCGCTGGCCGACAACTATCCGGAATACCGCATGGCGGACTGGAACTACCCCTACGGCGATCTCGCGATCGACCAGCGGCATCGCGCCCGCATGTGGGCCACATACAACCTGCCCGTGTCTGCGAGGGCGGGGATGGTGACTATCGGGCTTCTGCAACAGTTCGCCTCGGGCGTTCCGTACCCGGCGATGGCGGTCGTTCCCACGGCCGGCGCCCTGGAGAATCCCGGCTACGCGACGCCTCCGCCGCAGGTGGAGTATTTCTTCCTCGGCCGCGACCCCTTCCGCACCGAAGCCACCTATCGCACCGATCTTGCCGTCAACTACGGCTATCGAGTCGGCCGATCCAGCGGGCTTCGTCCTGAGCTGTTCTTCCATGGCGAGCTCCTGAACGTGTTCAACCAGTTCCAGGCGTGCGGCTGCGGTGAGAACGTGTTCAAGAATGGCGGCATCAGCGACCTGAGCACCATCTTCCAGGCGATCCAGGTGACGGCGCCCTTCAATCCCTACACGACGCAGCCTGTCGAAGGTGTTCATTGGAGGAAAGCGCCGGGATTTGGCGAACCGCAGAGTACCTTCGGTTATACCTCACCTCGAATCTTCAGATTCTCGGTCGGCCTGCGTTTCTAGTCAGAGCGACACTTGTGTTGACGCAGCGCGGCGGGGCCTGTCCCCGATCGTTCCCGTCCGTGCTCGGCGCCAACCGCACGTGTACGTGAGAGACGCCTGCGCCGGACGGAAACGATCGGGGCCACCCGCTCGCGGCTGGCTGCGCCGTCAACACAAGTGCTGTCTAGGGCCTGATCAAGCCGCTACGCCCGCTAGGCACTTGGGTTGACGTTGCTGCAGCGCGAAGCCGTGCGGAGGTGCCGACAACGCGATGCTGACCGCGCGAGAAGCCTGAGGGCACCGAGCGAGGTTACGAACCTCGCGTCAAACGGCCTGCAACGGGCCTCGCAGCGCGGTCCGGCGCCAAAGCCCCGGCTTCGCGCTGCAGCAACGTCAAGCCAAGTGCCTTTTGGGATTAGTCGGCTGCGGGGCGTAAGTCTGGAGCCCGAAGCCCGAAGCCTGTACAATTCTGCCTAATGCAGGAGCTCATCCGGCAGCTTCTCGCCGAGCTCGGGGAAGATCCGAGCCGGGAGGGGCTGCTCAATACCCCGAAACGCGTCGAGAAAGCACTCAAGTTCCTCACGGGCGGCTACAACACCGATGTGGACGAAGTGCTGAACGGCGCGCTGTTTACCGTCGACTACAGCGAGATGGTGATCGTCAAGGACGTGGACTTCTACAGCCTTTGCGAGCACCACCTGCTTCCGTTCTTCGGCAAGTGTCATGTCGCCTATATCCCGCGCACCAAGGTCATCGGCCTGAGCAAGATCCCGAGGCTCGTCGACATCTTCAGCCGGCGGCTGCAGATTCAGGAACGGCTGACGAGCCAGATTGCCGACACCATTCGCGAGAAGATCAACCCGCTCGGTGTGGCCGTCGTCATGGAAGCGACGCACTTGTGCATGTCGATGCGGGGCGTGGAAAAACAGAACTCGTTCTGCGTCACCAGCTCGATGCTTGGCGCCTTCCGCGACAACGCGCGGACGCGCATGGAATTTCTCGAGCTCATCAAGCTCCGTACGGCGATTCGCACATCACAGGAGCCGATGGCGGCATGTCTCGATGATTGACGTGGTAGTCGGTAAGCGTCGATGGTCGATGGTCGTTGTGTTCGTGTCAGCGGTGCTTCTTGCAGGTTCGCTCCACGCGCAGACGCGGCCCGCGACGCGGAAGCCAGTGCCAGCGACGCGAAAGCCGGCGCCGGCGGCGCAAAAACCGAGCGTCGCTCCCGCCGAGCTGACGTGCCCCTCGCCGCTCGGCATCGGTGCCAGGACCAAGCGCGAGTATTGCGACGTGTTGACCGGACGGGATCCGAAGGAAGGCATCCTCATCAAGCTGCCGCCCCATCGTGGCCCGGTCACACTGCAGTTCAACCTCCACAACCGGCACACGTACTCGGAAGAAGAAGTGCGGCTGAAGCGCGGATTCGCCTCGTACGTGGCAGGTATCGGCGTGTTGACGCTCGACAACACGCTGTTGACGCGGGCGGCGATTGCGACCGAGTTTCGGGCGGTCGCCGATCTCGTCGAGCGCATCAGCGGTGGCGCCGGGCCGGGCGGCGTCAAGGCGGTCGCGCCTGTCGGCACCGAGCCGATTTCGGTCGAGATTCCTGCCGAGCTCAACGAGGTGACGATCCTCGGCGAAAAGCTGACGGTCGTGCGCGCCGACGGCCAGCCAGCCAACTACTCTGCCGAGGGCCGTCCAATTGCCATCATCAGCGACGTGACAGTGGAGTACACGCCCGCGCCTGCTCCCCGACGCAGGCGTTGAGTGAACAATCTGCCGACGTCAGAACTCATCAGTATCATCGTTCCCGTCTTCAATGAGGCCCGCACTGTTCGCGAGGTCATCGAACGCCTGCTGCAGATTCCGCTGCCCGCCCCTCGCGAAATCGTCGTCGTCAACGATGGGTCCACAGATGGCACCAGCGAAGTTCTCGATGGGATCGACCCGGTTGCCGGTGTGTTGTCGATCGTGCACGCCCCCGCGAACGGAGGGAAGGGGAGCGCGATCCGCATCGGCCTCGAGCACGTCCGTGGCACGATCGTCGCAATTCAGGACGCCGACCTCGAGCTCGATCCGGTTCAGCTCGGCGCTCTGGTGCAACCGATCCTCGATAAGCAGGCGGAGGTCGTGTACGGGTCGAGATTCCTGAACGGGCGTCCGTCAGGTCCCTGGCTTTCGATTGCCGCCAACCGTGGGCTGACATGGCTGACCAACGTGTTGTTCGGCGGCCGCCTCACCGACATGGAAACCTGCTACAAGATCATGACGACGGCTGTCGCGCGGAGCCTGCGGCTCGAATCGAACCGTTTCGACATCGAGCCCGAGATCACGGCAAAGCTTCTACGCCAGCGCCGCCGCATCGTCGAACGGCCGGTGAAGTTCGATCCGCGCAGCCGGGCGAGTGGCAAGAAGATCGGCTGGCGCGACGGGGTTCACGCAATTGCGGTGTTGTTTAAGTACAGATTTCAGCGGTTCTAGGTTCTCGGTTCTGGGTTCTAGGTTCTTATTTGAGGGTTTCAGGTGCAATGAACCGGAACCTCAGAACCTAGAGCCCGAACCCAGAACCTAGAACCCAGAACCTAGAACCGCATGAATCGGATCTGCTTCCTCACTGCCGCGTTAGCCACCATCGCGGTCGCCGCCGTTGGCCTGTACCACGGCACCTACGCCGCCGGCGGATCCGACTCGTCGTGCTACGCCCTCATGGCCGACGCCTTTGCAAGGGGAAAGCTTCAGCCAACCAGCGATCTCGTCTCGCGAGTGCCTTGGCCCGGCGCGCCCAGCACGTTTTCCGCTGGCGGATTCGTCGCATCCGAAGCCCGTTTCGACGCGTCAGCGCCCGTCTGCGCGCCCGGGTTTTCAATTCTCCTCGCACCACTGGCCGCCGTCGGGGGCCCCGATGCGGTGTTCCTCTTTACCCCGCTTGCTGGTGCGCTGCTCGTGTGGTTGACGTTCGTGGCGGCGCGCCGCATGGCTGGGCCGATCGCAGGCGCGATGGCAGCCGTGCTCATCTCGGCGAGCCCCCCGATGCTGTATCAGGTGGTGCAACCGATGAACGACGTGACGACAGCCGCGCTGTGGATGGCGACGTTTGTCGCGCTCATTAACAGACGCTGGGCAATCGCGGGTGCATGTTGCGGCCTGGCGCTACTCGTTAGACCAAACCTGCTCCCTCTCGCGGGGGCTGCCGCCCTTTTCGTGATTGTCGATCGCAGCGCGACACGCGTCGCGGGCCCAATCCCTAATCCCAAATCCCGAATCCCTAGAGCAGCTGCCTTCGCTGTTGCGGCGATTCCGTTTGGACTGCTGGTGTTTTGGTTCAACAGCGGTCTTTACGGCAGCCCCTTCCGAACAGGATACGGGCAGCTTGGGAATTTGTTCGGCCTCTCAGCGATTGCCATCAATGCGCCTCGCTACGCTTGGTGGCTCGTCGAGACGCACACGCCGCTTCCCCTCCTCGCTTTTGCCGCTCCGGTCGTTCTGCCACGAGAACACCGTGCGGATGCGTGGCTGGCGATTGGCCTCGTCCTGGCGACCTGCGCCATCTACTTCGTTTACACGCCGTTCGACGACTGGTCGTATCTGCGGTTCTTGCTTCCTGCGATCGCGCTGATGATCGTGCTGGCAAGCTCCGTGACGGTGGCGCTCCTGCGCCATGCGCCGGCACCCGCTCGATTTCTGACCGTGGCCGCACTCTCGACGGGGATCGCCGTGTTTTGCGTCCGCACGGCCGAAGATCGGCAGGCGTTCAATCTGAAGTTTCTCGAGCAGCGGTATCGAAGCGCCGGTGTCGTCGTTCGCGATCGGCTGCCGGCCAACGCCGTCGTGTTGTCAGAGTGGGACAGCGGGGCCGTGCGTTTCCACGGCAGGAAAGAGGCGCTCACCTGGCAAGGGCTCGATGCGGCGTGGCTCGACCGGAGCCTGGCGTGGCTCGAACAGAACGGCCGCACGCCCTACATTCTCCTGGAGTCGTGGGAAGAGCCGGGTTTTCGCAAACATTTTGGCAATCACAGCGACGTCGGCAAGCTCGACTGGCCGCCTCGCTATGAGATCGATCGTGTCGTTCGCATTTACGACCCGAAGGATCGTTCGCGTTACGATCGCGGTGAGCATATCAATACGGAGTACCTGTGGCCGCTGCGAAAGTAAAAGCATGCGTCTCGGACGAGCATCTGCGGTTTCGACGCAGAGACGCAGAGACGCAGAGGAATACTCTCTAGACCAGAAGCACACGATCGCGCAACGGCGCGACGTCGATGCTGGGCTCGGAGCACTCCGTGTTTGAGGACCAGCTAAGTGGAACTTCGAAGAAATCTCTTTGTCACAGCAGATCAGTAGTGTGTTCCGCAGCAGCGCGATGTGGTCGTGCCGTGCTGTGGCGGTTCAGCCTATCGGGATTTCGATTTGAGCATGCTCGGTGAAATCGAGATCGACATCAGCAATCCAAACGCCATCGGCAGCGGCATTGATGGGTATCTCACCGACACCGGATGCGACAAGCTGTTCGACGCCTACTCAGGTACCGCGACCTCACCGCTTTGTGCGACACACCTGGGCCCGGTTGCACCGAGAACGACGAGTGCAAGAAAAGCAGTTAAGCCTGGCAGATAGCCTCTGGAGCACAGCGTGCCGATGGAACCCGATCTCTCCGTGATCGCCGCAAGGCGCCACGCGATCAACCAGTCTCTTTTTGCACCGACGACACTGCAGGGCGCGATCGATCGTCTCGGATTCGTGCAGGCCGATCCGATTCGATCGCCAGCGCGGGCGCAGGATCTGATTCTGCGGCACAGAGTAGACGGTTACCGTGCAGGCGATCTCGAACGCGAGTACCCGTCGCTGGATGTGGAAGAGGACTACCTGTACGCCTACGGCTTTCTTTCGCGGCCGGTATGGAACCTTCTGCACCCGCGCTCGCACTCGCGCATGCGTGCGTTCGAGCAGAAGGTGCTCGAAACCGTTCGCGGTCTGGGTGAGGTTCACCCGGCAGCCCTCGAAGCACATCTTGGACGCCGTCGCGTCGTCAACGCCTGGGGTGGCTATTCCAAGGCGACGACGCGGGCCCTCGAAGACCTGCACTATCGCGGTCTGGTGCGAATCGCGCGCCGCGAAAACGGCATCAGGGTCTACAAACCTGCCGCCGCGCCTGACGGCGCCCCGGATCAGGGGTTGTCCCCGAGCGACCGGCTTCGGGCCCTCGTGATCGTCGTCGCGCGCATCTTTGCGCCGTCCCGCGAAAGGACCCTGAACGCGATTGTTGCCCGATACCGCAGCCTCGGCGATCCGCGCGACATGGTGAAACAGCTCGTCAAGGCTGGCGAGCTTCATAGGAAAGCGATCGACGGCGTCGGCTATGTCTGGCCGACGGGCGATGTTGCCGACGAAGCCGCGCCTCTTCTCGTGCGATTTCTCGCGCCATTCGATCCGGTGGTGTGGGATCGCGCGCGATTTGAGCAACTGTGGGGATGGCAGTACCGGTTCGAGGCGTATACCCCGATTCCGAAGCGTATCCGCGGGTACTACGCCATGCCGATGTTGTGGGGTGAGGACTTCGTTGGATGGGTCAATGCGGATTCAAGGGGTGCAAAAGGTGCAATGGGTGCAAAAGGTGCGATAGGTGCGTCGGGTGCGTTGGGCTTGTCCGGCCGTAGCTCGTCAGGATTGGTTCGAGCGAAGGCGGATGCGAGGGTTGACGTGAAGGTCGGATTCCTCAACAAGCGGCCGCGCGATCGCGAGTTTGCGCACGAGCTCGATGCGGAGGTCGCCAGGCTCGAAGCGTTTCTGTTGCCAGACCGCTGATTGTGACCGGGCCATGACCATGGCCCATGACAGACCATAGCTCATCGCCCACAGACCATTGCCCATCGACCACACCGACGTATGATCCCCGGATGCAAACGATCCAGTGGGGAATGATCGGCTGCGGCGACGTGGCCGAGGTGAAAAGCGGCCCCGCGCTCCAGAAGGCGGCCGGCTCGGCGCTCGTCGCGGTGATGCGGCGCGATCGAGCGAAGGCCGAGGACTACGCGCGACGCCACAATGTGCCGCGCGTTCACACCCGTGCGGACGACCTCATCGACGATCCCGACGTCCATGCCGTCTACATCGCGACGCCGCCGTCAAGCCATTGCGCTGTTGCGCTCAAGGCCGCCGCCGCCGGCAAGCCATGTCTGGTCGAAAAGCCGATGGCGCTGAATTACGAGGAATGCGTCCAGATGATCGAGGCATTCCGCGTTCGGCAACGGCCTCTCTGGGTCGCCTATTACCGCCGAGCGCTGCCTCGATTCCTGAAAGTGCGCGAGCTCCTGCGTGCCGGCGCTGTCGGACGCTTGACGTCAGTACACGTCAAGGTGACCGACCCGCTCGCAACCGGCGACGCCGCACGCGCATGGCGTTTCGACCCCGCGACCGCCGGCGCAGGCCTCTTTCTCGATCTGGCCTCGCATTACTTCGACATCATCGACTTTCTCGCGGGACCCATCTCGTCCGCGTCCGGGTTCGCGCTCAATACCGGCGGCGCCTATGCGGCTGAGGATGTCACCGCTGCCGCGTTCGAGATCGGCACGGGCGTGGTTGGTACCGGCGTCTGGAATTTCAACGCACCTGTGTCTGCCGATTCGATTGTGTTCACCGGCAGCGAAGGAGAGATTTCAACGGCCGTTCGCGCCGACGAAGATGTCCTGGTGACCAGGAGGGGCGAGCAGAACACCTACCGGTTTCGCAATCCGCCGCACGTCCACCAGCCGCTCATTCAAACCATCGTGGACGAGCTTCGGGGGCAGGGCATGTGCGAGTCGCCCGGCGAAACAGGCGCGCGGGCGTCGTGGGTGATGGACAGGTGTGTGGAGAGTTACTACAAGAACACGAAGGTCACGAAGTAGCCTTCGCCTCTTTGTGTCCTTCGTGTTTGCATTTCTGTCCGGCTGCGTTCGCCTTACAGCCCTACCAGCCGCGCGTCGGCATCGCCGAAGCGGTCGAGCTTCAAGCCCATCCGGTCCATGATGCCGAGGAACAGGCTGCACATCTTGCGATTTTCGTCGCCGGCGTTCAGGTAGTCGAGCGACCGCCCGGTTTCGAGGGTGCCGCCGAGCCCGCCAGCGAGCACGACCGGCAGCTGAGTGCTGATGTGCCTGCTGCCGTTCCACAGGTTCGACAGGAACATCAGGCACGAGTGGTCGAGCACCGTGCTGTCGCCCTCTGGCATCGAATCGAGCTTCGTGGCCAGATACGCCAGCTGGCTCAGATGGAAGCGGGCGATGCGCTCGTACCCG
The DNA here is from genome assembly GCA_963782595.1 of Vicinamibacterales bacterium. GTDB lineage: Bacteria > Acidobacteriota > Vicinamibacteria > Vicinamibacterales > JAMQPK01 > JAMQPK01. The sequence goes on from CAWAKJ010000003.1 coordinate 495,719, forward strand.
TCCGACAGGTTGTCGTGGGACGCCGCGTGATGTCCGTCGCGCACGTCGAGGAACGGATAGTACAGGGCCGAGAGATCGCGCGCGAGCAGGAGCGAGGCCACCCGGGTCTTGTCGGTCTGAAACGCCAGCGCGATCAGGTCGCACATCAGGCGGGTATGCTCGCGAAAATCCTCCGGCAGGCCATTGGCCGGCCGGTCCATCGAAAACACCGGACGGTTCTTCAGCTTTGCGAGGTCTTCGGCTTTGTCTTGACTCTTCCGCATGCTGTCGACACGCTTTTCGACTTCGCGCACGCTCGTCATGAACTCGTCGAGCTTGTGCTGGTCGGTCGAGCTCACCTGGCTGCTCAACGTCGCGGCACTTTCCCTGACGCGATCCAGGATGCTCAGATTGCGGAGGCTGCCTCGGTTCTCGAACAACGTGTCGAATGCCAGCGCCGGGTACACCTCGTTCGGAACGGGCGAGTCCGCGTTCTGCCACGAAATGTGCGAGCTATACGCCATCGAGAAGTTCGTCTCGTGGTAGCCCGTCATCGGCTGCTCACACGCCAGCACGATGCTCGGCTGAAGCGTGTCCTGGCCGATGTGATTGGCGATCATCTGATCGACGGTGATGCCGTTGTGGATGACAGGCCCCTTCTGAATGGGCGCGCCCGAGAGCAGGCTTCCGGTTTGCGCAGGATGAATGCCCTGGCCGGTCGAGTTCTTGTTGAACAGCCCGTTGATGACATTGATCTTCCGCTTCAACGGCTCGAGCGGCGACAAGCTGAGGCCGAGCTTCATCTCGTCGCCCGATCCCGTGGCACCCCAGTGGTTTTCGTTGACGCCGTTGCCCATGAAGAGCACCGCGAAGCGCTTCGGGAAGGCCGTGCCCGGTGTGGCCGCAAACGCGGACAGCGATTCGAGCCAGGGCAACGCCATGGTGACGCCGGCTCCACGAAGCACCGTACGACGGGTCAACTTCATCTCGCTAGCCGCCTTTCTGCAGCCTCAAACAGGAGATTAGGAGACTAGGAGGATCTTCTTTTAAGAAGATGTTCTCCTAATCTCCTAACCTCCTGTTGACGTCCGTCTTCTCAGGAACTGCGGGCTGGTGACGATCGTTTCTACCAGGGTACTCATTCGGTAACCGCCGGCCGCGAGCTTCGCGTTCATGCGCTGGATGAGCGGCTCGTCCGAGAGCATCAGCGACCGTCCGAGTGCATACACCAGTATTTTACGGCAGAGATTGTCCAGGAAGTCCTTCTCGCGGTTCGCGCGGATATAGCGCTGCAAGCCAGCCAGACCGGTGCCCTGGCTGCCTCCCGGGAATGTCGCGTTGGTCTCGACCGCATGTCCCGCGAGGTCCTTCGCCCGCGTTTCGCCCACAGGGCCGTATCCCTCGAACGTCAACCCGAAGCTGTCGAAGCGCGCATGACAGCCGGAGCAGGCCGCGTTGTTGCGATGTTTCGCCAGCACCTCCCGCAAGGGTATGTCGAGCTGCGCCTCGTCTTTCGGCAGCTCCGGGACCGTTGGCGGCGGGGGCGGAATGACTTCGCCGAGCACACGCCGCGCCACCCAGTAACCTCGCTTCACAGGACTGGTGCGCAGACCCGGTGAGTTCTGTGTCAGGAACGCCGCCATCGGCAGCAGGCCGCCGCGCGTGTACTCGCGCGCGTTATCGATACGAACCCACTCATCTGCGGCGCCTTTTGCCGGCATCCCATAGTGCTTCGCCAGAACGGGGTTGGCGAAGGTGTAGTTGCCGTAGAGCATCTCCAGCACCGATCGGTCGTTGCGGATCACGTCGCTGATGAACCGTATCGGCTCCTGGAACATCGCATCGCGCAGCTCGTTGCTGAAGGCGGGGAAGCGCTCGCGATTGACCGTGTTGTTTTCGTCGAAGCGCCGGAAGTCGAGCCAGTTGCCTCCAAACTCGGTCGCCAACCGCATCGCGCGCTCGTCCTTCAGCATCCGGCGCACTTGCGCCACGAGCACCGCCTCCTTCCGGAGATCGCCGGCAGTGGCCCGCGCCGTCAGTTCCTCGTCGGGCATCGTCGACCAGAGGAAGAAGCTGAGCCGGCTGGCCAGGGCCTGGTCGGTCAACGCCTGAGTGCGATCAAGCGAAGCGACCGGAGCGGGGCGGGGGGCCCCCGCCCTTCGAGTGGCCTCAGGGCGCCCCGAGCGCGAGTCGAGGGGCGCGACTAAATACGAAAAGTGCGGCGACATGAGCACGTTGACGATGAGGTCGCGCATCGCCTCTTCGTGAGACAGGTTGCTCTTGTCTCGAAGCGAGCGGTAGAACGCCAGCAGATCGGCGCGCTCGGCCTGTTCCAGCGGCCTGCGCCAGGCACGTGCCGCGAGCGTGAGCAGCGCGTCGAGATGGTACGGTTCGGCCTGAAGCCGCTTGCGTTCGATGCTGCGAATCGTTGCGTTGACCCGATCGAAGTGATCGACGATCGCTCCCATCGCGATCGGGTTGTTGCTGTCGTCGGCCTCGGCTTTGGCGAGATAGACCTTCTTGAAATCCAGAATGACCGATTCTTCGGTAATCGCCTTGTCCTCCGGACGATAGCTGCCGGACTCGCGGCCGTTACCGAGCACCTCGCCGCTCTGGTTGAAAAAGAATTCAGTGTAGGTGCGAGCGGTGTAGTCGGCGACGAACTCGAACTCTTCCCAGAGCGCTTCCAGCTCTTTCTGCCCGCGCTCGTCGAGCAGCAGCTCGCTGAGCGGGGCATCGTCGCGCGTGTATCCCATCACGTTGTGGAAGCCGGCGCTGAGGAGCCGCCCCTTGTCTTCCGAATCGTCCGGGTAGAAACGGCCGCGCTCGCGCACGTAGAACGTGTCGGGGAAGATCGAGCTGAATCTCGCGAATGCCGCTTCGTATCGCGCGCGCTGTCCGGCGGGCACGACGAGGTCGGGATTGGCCATGCGCGACTGATACTGTTCCGCAAGCGCCCGCAGCGCGTTCAGATCTTCGCCGTTGGCGCCGCCGCCGATGAGGCCGCGGCGAGTCTCTGGCATCTTCACTTCGACCGGCGGAGGCTCGCCGTCGACGCGCAGGGCCGCCCGCTCGAAGTCGCGGCGGTGTGTCGCATACATCCGATTTTTCCAGTTCATCAGGGGTTGAGTCGCGACGCTCAATCCCTTCACTACCGGACTCGCGAACTTCAGCGACGTGTCCCTGCGCATGCGCACCACGAAATCGCGCATCTGCACCGAGCCATCACGGGCAAGCTCGGGCTGCTTCGATTTGGGAACAGGGAGCGCGTGCCACATCGCTTGAAGCTTCGCGAGCGGCCCCACGTCTTCCTTCTGCTCGAGAGCCTCCCACACCGTCGCGAGATACCTGGCGCTGATATGGTGTTCGGCGGCGATATCGGCAAGCGTCGCCCTTGACTTGCCGAACACCCCCCGATGCTTGTAGAGCCAGGCCGTGCGGAAATACTCGGCGAAATCCGTCGTCTGCCGGTCGTAGAAATCCACGATTTGCTGGATGCAGAATTTCTCGCGATCGGTCTCGACGAGCATCGGGTGCGGCGCAAACTCGAACCCGGTCGGGTTGAGGTACAGATGGTCGGCCACTGTTCGCGCGGCCTGCAGATATTTGGTCAGGAGCGCGGGCGACATCGCCAGCGACTCGCCGGAGTTGTCGAAGCCCGCCAGATTCGCCGGGTCCACCGGGAACTCGCGCGCCGGACGCATGTCCACGCCCGTCAGATCGTGGATGGTGTAGTTGTATTCCGCATTGCTGAGGCGCCGCGCGAGCACGATGCCGGGGTCGCCGTCATTTCTGCGCGCTTCGCTCTTCCAGGTGGCATCGAGCCAGTTCAGCACATGCTGGCGCGCGCGCTCGTCTGGCTGTTTCGCCTGCTTCGGCGGCATCTGCCTGCCGGCGAGCTTCTCCCGCACACGATTCCATCTGGAGAAATCCTGGACGATCGACTCTGTGGTGGAGTACTGGCGCAGGTCGAGTTGGGCGGCCGCCTTTTCGCCGCTGTGACAGCTTGTGCAATACGAGTTGAGGAAGGGACGGACGGATTCGGTGAACTCGCGTTCCACGTCGGGCTCTGCCGGAGGCGGAGCCGCAGTCATAGACGGTCCGACCAGACATCCAAAGACCAGCAAGGACGTGAGAAATCGGCGTCTCAGCATGATGGTTGCGGTCCAACCAATCTAGCAGAAATCGAACAGCTGACCTAGCAGCCGAGCCGATCGGGTAGGACGTGCGGCCCGGCGCCGCACCTCATCGCACGCGCCAACGCGGAAGCCGGATCTGTCTGCGCCGCGGCCGGAACTGACCCGCCTTCGCGCTTGCGCGCTACGGCGCGGCAGGCCGGTGCACGAACACGGCCGCTTGCAGACAGATCCGCCTCCCGCATGGCGGGCGTGACATGTTTGGCTTCGCAGGGCCGCGACGTACTCCGTTCGCGCCTCACCGCGAACCTGTGTCTCTGCGAGACGGGTCGCGGACATTACTCTTTGCCATCATCCATCTGCCCTCTGCCATGACGCGTCAGAACTCAAAACGGCTCATCAGGCAATCGGTTAGGATGTGCAGCGAGGGAGGCTCCCATGAAAAATCTGCTCGGATTTGCCATCGCGCTCATCGCCGCGCCCGTTCTTTACGCACAGGCTCCTGCCGCGAAGCCCGCGCCCGTGTCGCAGGGCATCTTCGTCGATCACGAGAAAGTCGCGGCGGCCCTGGCGAAGGGTGGCAGTCTCGTTGCGGCGTCCGACGTCCTGGTGTCCGGTTCTCATCGCGACAAGCCGGGCCAGGTCGAAGTGCACGATCATGAGATGGACGTGCTCTACATCACCGATGGCAGCGCCACGTTTGTCTACGGTGGCAAGATCGTCGGCGCGAAGAACACGAGGCCGGGTCAGTGGCTGGGCACCGACATCACCGGTGGGACCACGCAGAAGCTCGTGAAGGGTGATGTGGTCGTCGTCCCGGCGGGCATGCCGCACTGGTTCAAGGAAGTGCCAGGCCCGATCAGCTACTACGTCGTGAAAGTGATTAAACCGTAGAGCGGTTTCCATACCCGGAATACCAACAGGAGTTCAGGAGATCAAGAGGCTGAACGTCTATGTACTGAGTCCAGCTTTTGCTCGTCCTTAACACGGAGACACAGAGCTCTGCATCGACTTCGCGCCGTTGGCGCGCGCAGAGAAGAAAACAGCCGAATATCAAGAGCCCGGATCGTGCAGCTCTTGTATTCGGCTGTTCTCTTCTCTGCGCGTGGGCCGCGGACGCGCCCACGAAGTCGATGCCTCTGACGGAGCCCGCTGACGCACCCCACGGAGGCGACCTCCGCGGCTCGGTGACTCTGCGTCGAGACTGCGTTCAGTCTCCTGATCTCTTGATCTCGTGTTTATATTCGGTCCGACTTGCGCCTTTCGACTAGAACACACCCTCTGCCATCATCCATCTGCCACCTGCCATGACGGCGTCAGACATCTGCCATGACGCGTCAGAACTCAAGACGAAGTTTCACCTTCGTACGCTGACTTTCCAGTCTCTCCGCCAAGACCGCCAAGCCGCCAAGGGATTTTTCAAAAGAATTCTTTGCGGCTTCGCGTCTTTGCGTTGAGACACGGCGGTGACGGGGAAAAAGGCGGACGGCAAACGGCAAATGGCAGAGATTACTCTCTGCCATCATCCATCTGCCCTCTGCCATGACAGGCTGACTATGCCACCGCGTCAGAACTCAAGGCGAAGCTTCACCTGTCCGACGCGTGGCGTATTGGTCTGCGAGCTCACACGTCCGAAGTTGGCGTTCGTGATGTTGGTCTGGATGCCGCCGAACACCACGTTGTTGAACAGGTTGAACACATCGACGCCGAACCCGAGCCGAACGCGGGAGACGCTGAAATTGCGCCGGATGCTGAAGTCCTGATTGAAGTAATTCGGGTTCCTCAGATCATGCGCGAGCGTGCGCGGCGTGTCCCCGAAGGTGAACGGCGCGGTCGAGCGGAACGCAGCCGAATCAATATAGGTCGGCGGGCTCGTGCCCAGCACGTCGCCGTCCCCGTAATCACCGTTGATGCGCACCGCGCCACTGAAGCTCGGATTGAAATCCGCATAGCAATTGCCGGCATTCGGCAGATTGCACGACCCAATGATCGACCCGAGCGGGCGGCCAGATCGGAACTGCGTGATGCCGGAGATCTGCCAGTCCTTGACGATCGCGCGAACGACCGGGTTGGCACTTCCTGGTCTGCCTTCTGTGCCAAACGGCATGTTGTAGACGACGATGGCGTTCCACACATGCGGTTGATCGTTCACGCCGACTGCCCAGTCCTGCTCGAAGTCGTAGCCCGTCCGGGCGGACAGATTGTCCATTGTCCGGCTGAACGTGTAGTTGAACGTCACCGTCAAGCCGTCGCCGGCCGGCCGCTTTTCTGCTGTGAGCTGAAGCGAATGGTAGGTTGACCGGGCGACGTTGCCGTACACGTCGGTCACCGCCGAATACTGCGGAAACGGCCGTAGCATCTGCGCGATCGTTCCCGAGAAGTTCGGGTAGGGGAGGCCGACGCCCGGTACCAGCGCTTGCGCCGTCGCGATGTTGGCAGGTGTCGCTTGCTGGGTCAGGAGGTTGCCAAGAACGAGGTACTTCGGCTCGAGCTGGTTTGCATAGAACCCGCGCCCGCTGCCGCCGAGGAAATCGCCGCGGCTTCCGGCGTACGACGCGCCGACCGTGACGTTGCTGAGCACGGTGCGCTGTATGCCAGCGTTCCAGTTTTGATAGCGAGGCATGCGCCCGCCGATCTCGGGATCACCGTAGGTGACGCTGCCGCCGGTTCCGCGGCCGGTCACGAAGCCGGTGTTGAGCGACGGATCGAGAAACGGCGGTGGCGGATATCCGGGCACACCGTCATTCCAGTTGTAGGCCGGCGCGAAGCTGCCGTTCGGGCTGGGGAAGCTCGCATTTGCCGAGAAGCCGAGCAAGCCGGTCCCATTGCGGGCTCCGGCGCGGCCGCCAACGGCGCCACGGCGCGAATAGTTGATGCCATACGCCGTCCGCAGGACGGTTCGGTCGTTCAGCGTGTAGGCAAGACCGAGCCGGGGTCCGACGGCCCCGTAGTAGGTCTTGATCGGAGTACGGCACTGGCAGCTGTTCGGGCCGTCTCCGGCGAAGACGATCGCTCCGGGCCGCCCGCCCACGGCCGGATTGGGCAGCGTCGCATCCATGTACGACCACCGATCATAGAGCTCGGTATACGGCTTCATGATGTCGTAGCGCAGACCGAGATTGAGCGACAGGTTAGGACGGAGCTTGTAATCGTCCTGCATCCAGAACGCGTACGTGTAGAAACGGCCGCTGGTGGCAACCTGTGAATCCTGGGTGACGGTTGTCGCGTTCAACTCGCCCAGCAGAAAACTTGCATAGGCATTGCCGCTCGCCGCATCGAGCGTGCCCGTCGCACCGAAACCAGCCGTCTGCAGGTTGCTGAAGCCGAAAGTGGCGAGGCTGCCGTAGGTACGCTCGCGCTCGTCTGCATCCATTCGCTGCGCCTGCAGGCCGAATGTGATGGCGTGTTTCCCGCGAGTCCAGCTCAGGTTGTTCTGCAGCGTGTAGTTGTTCAAATACTCCGTAAACGCCCGCGCATCCGTGCCGCGCCATTGCGTGGGCGCGTTCGGCCCGGCGAACGAGATTTCGGGAAACGATGAATCGGCCTCGCCGGCCGGCAATCCACGCAGACCCGCTTTGATCGGATATTGACCGTCGATGGTCGCGTTGAAGATCGGCACCGACAAGCGCGAGAACCCGATACTGACTTGATTGACCCAGCTCGAGCTCAGAACAGAGATGTGTTTGACTTGGGCGCTCGTCGGAATCTCCTCGACGAGTCGCGTCTCCGTATACGGTAACGGCAGCGCGGTCTGCGCATTGGTGCCGCCGCGGTACGCCGTCGCCTGGCTGCGTTTTCCGTGCGAGAAGAGCACGGACGACTGCTGCCGCTCGTTCACCTTGAGATCGACCTTGGTCGTCACGCTGACGTTGTTGAAGCCGGTCGGCAGCGATCCGCCGAGATAGTTGTTCTGCAGCGACGAACCGGTGGGTTCCGGTAGAAACGACTGAAAGGAGCGTGAGATCGGCGAAATCCGATCGGCTGGAATCCTGTTTCCCGGAAACGGATCGCGGACAAAGCCGGTGCCGCTCGCATTCGGACGGGTCGTTCGCGGATCGTAGATGGTCACCGGCAGCGCCGAGAAATCGCCGTTGCGCTGCGCGAGCGTGGGAATCGACGTCAGCGTCGACGGCGTCTGGCGCCGGTCGCGGTATCCGTCGTAGGCGACGAAGAAGAACATTCTGTTCCGGCTGATCGGGCCGCCGAGCGTGCCGCCGTATTCATGCTGGTTGTCTTCCGGCTTGAGACGCGCAAAGTACGCCTTCGCGTCGAGCGCCTTGTGCCGGAAGTACTCGAACCCCGCACCTCGGAACGTGTTGGTGCCCGACTTGACGACGTAGTTCGAGGCGCCCTGGCCGTTGAATGTGACGGCGGTGCCGCTGGTTTCCACCTGAAACTGATCGATGGCCTCGACCGAGATGCCGAACGACAGGTTCCGGCCTTCTCCCTGGACGACGGCGTTGGTAATCGGAATCCCTTCGACGTACATGTCGGTCGTGAAGTCCTGGCCGCCCATCACATTGCCCCAGCGTCCGATCGACTGCACGCCAGGCATGATGAACATGAAGGCGGTCGGATCGCGGGGTCCGCCGGTGTTCATCACGAGCGGTAGCGCGGTGTACACCTCGTTGCGGATCGTCTGGCCAAGCCGCGCATCTGCAGTCGCGAGGGGCGGCGCCTCGGCCGTCACCACCACCTCCTGCGTGATGGTGCCAATCTGAAGGGTGGCATTCAGGCCGACCACGCTCAGTCCATCGACTACGATTCTGTCGCGGGCGAAGGTCTGAAACCCGTCCAGAGACACCGTGACGCGGTATTCGCCAGGCTGAAGCGCCACCAACGCGAAGACGCCCGCGTCTGTCGTTTGTCTCACCGTCTGGATACCGGTTGCCGTGTTTGTGGCGGTCACCGTCGCGCCGGGTACGGGCGCACCGGAGGTATCGAGCACGGTTCCCTGAATCGAGCCTCCACCGCCAATTTGAGCGCTGGAGAACGACGGGGTTAGGAGCAAGAGCGCGGCCGGCAACAGGAATGCGGCGACTCTGGGCATAACGTCTCCTTGGTAGTGTGCGGTTCGAAGCACGGTACGCCCCCCATTGGCGCCTGTCAAAGGTTTAGCAGCGAGCCGTGCAGGTTTTCCGACGAGAACGGGGTAAAAGCGGGATAAGTCGGGCTGAAAGCGGCGTCGCTGAATGGGTCAGCGCGCGCGACGTTGTTTCGCCTCGCGAAACGAACTCCCGGTCTCCGTGACGGCTCCGCTCGCCACGCCGACCAGCGAATCGTTCGGATAGAAGTGGTCGACGTTTTCGGCAGTAATGATCTGATGGCGTGTGAACACGGCCGGGGGCACGGCTTTTTTCGAGAGAATGTCGAGCGCGAGCCGGACCAGCCCCGACCCGTATCGCTCGGGAAAGTACGCGACCGACGCGACGAGCGGCGTCCGCCCCGATCGCAGCTCCTGCCTCGCGTCGGGCTCGGCGTTCTGGCCGACGACCGCGCACGTCGCGTCGCGTCCGGTCTCCTGAAACGCACGAACCGCACCAAGCGCGCTGGGATCGTTGGCCGCGCCGACCAGCACATGCCGCGCCTTCGACATGCGGATGTAGCGCCGCACTTTTTCGAACGAGGCCTTGAACTGCCCGTCGCCGTCGAGCGAGATCACCCGCACGGCATCTCCAAGATGGAGCGTTTCCTTGAGACCCGCGACGATCCCTTTGCTGCGCGCGCCGACGAGCGCTCCCGCGCGCGCGAGCTCCAGGACGAGCACCTCATCGACCTGACCGTTCCAGCACGCGTGCGCGTACTGGCCCAGATAGCGGCCGCCGAGCAGGCCGGCCTGGTAATTGTTGGCGCCAAAGTAAGTGGCGCCCGGATGGGGAATGTCGATCGCAATCAGCGGAATCCCGGCCTCGAGATACTTCGATGCGATGGCAGGCGCGACGGCTTCGTCGGTCTGAAATTCGATGACGAGATCAACCTGCTCCTTGATCAGGTGCTGCGCGTTCCGTATCGCCACTTTCGGCAGATACCGGTTGTCGACGACAATCAGCTCGAGGCGCTCGCGTTCGGCGGCCCGCAGCAGGCTCGCGTGCACCTCCCGCGGGAACGAGCTGTCCTGACCCTGTGATGCGTACCCGATGCGAAATCGCTTGCGGGGTCGAATCACCGCCATCAGCCGGTAATGCCGCTCGTCGATCTTTTCGACCAACCCGCAGTGATGGAGCGTATGTAGCAGTCGGAAACACATGACTTTGCCGAATCCGGTCCGCTCGACCACGTCTCGCAGTCGCAGAAGTTCTCCGGGCGACTGGAACGCCTGCAGAATCGTTGCGGCGTGCATCAGCGATTTAACGAGGTAGCGATCGAGCCCTCTGTCGGCCATTAGCGCCTTTGGCGAGGAGGATATAGCATAGGCGCCACCGCATACTACGAGGAGTTGGCCATGCAACGTCCATCGAGAGTCCTGCTCGCGATTCTGTTCGCCTTTGGCGCAATCGGGGTGTCGGCGGCGCTGCAGCGCACGGCGCCTTCGCCGGGCACCGCAACGCGCGCCGTTGCGGCGGCCGAGGCCTTTCTGGCCACCCTCGACGAGGGTCAGAAGCGCAAAGCTCAACTCGACTTGAACGAAAAGACGCGCACCGTCTGGTCGAACCTGCCTTCGGGCATCGCGATGCAGGTCGGCGCGACAGAGCGGAACGGCTTGAAGCTCGGCGCCATGACGCCAGTGCAGGAGAAGGCTGCCCTTGCGCTCGTGGCCGCGACGTTGAGCGCCGACGGGTACAGGAAGGCCATGGCCATCGTCGACGCCGATCAGGATCTCGAGATTCGCAGCGCGCCGACCCGAAAGCCGGGGGCGCCAATCCGGTTCGGCCGCGCCGAATACTACGTCGGTATTCTGGGTCAGCCCTCGACCACACAGCCGTGGATGATGCAGTTCGGGGGGCATCACCTCGCCATCAACGTCACGCTGGCCGGGCGCGAGAATGTGCTCGCACCTACTCACACCGGCGCGCAGCCGGCGAGCTTTACGGTGGGGGGAAAGTTGATTCGGCCGCTCGGCGCCGAGAACGACCGCGCGTTCGAGCTCATCAACGCACTCAATGAGGATCAGAAGAAACAGGCGATTCTCGGGTATGAGGTTCGCAACCTGGTTCTCGGTCCAGGCACCGACGGCAAGACGATCGCGCCGGAAGGCGTCAGGGCCTCGACCTTCACACCGGCCCAGCGCGCGATGCTGATGGGTCTTGTCCGCGAGTGGGTCGGCATTCTCGATGATCAGGCGGCCGCGGCAAAAATGAAGGAAATCGAAGCGGGTCTTACCGAGACCTATTTCGCATGGGCCGGCCCTACGACGAACGGTAAGGGCGCCTATTTTCGGGTGCAGGGACCGGCCGTCGTCATCGAGTACGCGCCGCAAGGGGCGACAGACAACAACATCGACCACATTCACACCATTTATCGCGAGCCCGCGAACGATTACGCGGCGAGGGCGGCACGACGGTGAAATGGCCGGCGGCCGCGGTCGTCGTTCTGCTGGCAGCGAGTGGGGAAGTGTCCGCACATGTCCTCGATGAATATCTGCAGGCCACGCGCGTGTCGATGGCGCGCGATCGGCTCACCCTCGACATGGACCTGACGTCCGGAGTCAGCATCGCGCCGGGAATCGTCGAGACTCTCGACTTGGACGCCGACCATGCGATCGCGTCGAGCGAGGCGGAAGCCTACGGCCGGAGCGTGCTCTCGGATTTGCACGTCACGCTCGACGGCTCTCCGGTCGGCATGACGCTGATACGCATCGAGATTCCCGCGATCGATGAGATACGCAACGGGTTGGGCACGATTCGACTGCGTGCGGAGGGCCGTATCGAGGTCGGCGCTGGCCGGCACCGCGTGTCCATCTTCAACAATCACCGGCCCGATGCAAGCGTCTATATGGTGAACGCGTTGGTGCCTGACGATCCTGGCGTCCACATCGTCTCCCAGACGCGCGATCGCCGGCAGCAGGCATTCCATCTGGAAACGGCCGTCAGCCCGCAATGGCCGGTCGGGTTGCTCTGGGCAGGGATGTGCGGAGCAGGCCTGATCGCGCTGGCCGTAAAAAGTCGCAAGTCGCAAGTCGAAAGTCGCTAGTCGGAAGTCGGGAACACGCAGCTCAGAGAAAAAAAGGGCGGGTCTATGGAACAAGACCCGCCCTACTTTTTACTTTTTACTTCTTACTTTCCACTTACACCAGGGTCTTTTCCTGCGAAGCTTTCTTCAGACCCTGGATTTGAATCACCGGCGCCTTCGGCGCCTCTTTCAGCACGTGCTGCCGATAGAGCTCGGCCATCTGGCGATGCTTCGCGTCTTCCTTCAGCTTGTCTTCGATCGACTTCTCGTTCGCCGCGGCGCGCGCGGCGATCTTCTCTTCGCGCGCGTTGCGGGCGACGCCCGCGAGCACCAGGTCCTGCTGCTCGCCCGCGGCCACCGCTTCGGCGTTCAGCTTCAGCGCGTGCTGCGTGGTCGGCAGCGGCACCGCCTTGTTGCCGGCGAAGATTTCGTGACGGCCGTGCTCTTCGTACCACTTGGTGAGCGTGGCCGTCATGTGCATCTTCTCGATGATGTTGCGCCAGCCGATGCCGGTGTTGTAGGCGCAGAAGGAAATTTCGCCCTGCTGCGTGGCATACGGGATGATGCACATCTCGGTGCGGCGGAAGTCGTAGTTGAACAGATCCTGGAACCACATGCCCGCGATGAACAGGAAGTTCCACCGATCCTGCCGCCGCATGTCGATATCCTGCGACGTGCGATCCTTGCCGACCTTGCCGTAGTTCTTGCCCGTCGCCCCGAAGGTCTTGTCGAACTTCTTCATCAGGTCGAGGAGCTTGAAGTGCGTCGGCGCCATGAACGGGTTGTAGTTCCGCATCAGCGCCAGCGCCATGCCGACGACCGAGAGGAACTTGCCGCGGCCGGCGTCGTTGACCTGCGCGAGGTCCTTGGCGAGCTGTTCCGCGTTGAGGAACGCCGTCACCGGCACGGCTTCCTTGGTCTGTTTGTCGATCATCACCGCCATGCCGACGCCGCAGTTCGGGTGGCAGCCGCAGGTGAGGTTGCCCCACTGCGCATCCGGTCCATGAACCGTATCGGCCCAGTCGGTGAAGGTGCCCATGAACGAGATCGGGAACCAGTCGCGCACCGGCTCGCCGAGACCCGTCTGGTTCTTCACGTCGTGCGCCAGGTGCGACAGCGTATAGCGCTGTGCTGCGCGGCGCTCCGGCGTCACTTCCTCGTCGCGGCCGGTGAACGACACGGGCTGGAACGAGAGGAAGTTGATCTTGCGCGGGTTGTCGAGCGCGAACTCGATGATGCGTCCGACCTGCTCGTTGTTCACGCCGTTGACGATGGTCACGACCGGAACGATGTCGACGCCGTTGTTCCACAGGTTCTCAATCGCCTGCAGCTTGACGTCGAAGAGGTTGCCGACGCGCCGATGCGAGTTCGCGGCGTTGCCGATGCCGTCAAACTGCAGATACGCGTACCGCAGACCGGCTTCGGCAGCCGCCTTTGCGAACTCCGGGCTCTTGGCGAACTCGATGCCGTTGGTCGCCGCCTGCACCGAGTTGTAGCCGACCTCGCGCGCGTAGCGCACGGCGTCGAGGAAGTAGGGCGACATCGTCGGCTCGCCGCCCGAGAACTGCACCGACATCTGCCGGCGCGGCTTGATGGTGATGGCGTTGTCGAGCACCTGCTTGATGTCTTCCCAGCTCAACTCGTGGACGAAGCCCACCTGGTTGGCGTCCATGAAGCAGGGGTCGCACATCATGTTGCAGCGATTGGTCAGATCGACGGTCAGCACCGACCCGCGGCCGTGCTTGATCGTGCTGCTGCCGTGGTTGTGCAGCTTCTCGTCGTTGTGCGCGGCGATGTCTCGACCGGGAAACACCTGCTCGAGGTGCTTGAAGAAGTCCGTGTCCATGGCCATGACGTCTTCGAAGTGCCCGTGTGTCGGGCAGTCCTTGACCATGAGAATCTTGCCGTCGCGCTCGAGAATCGTCGCGGGAATCTCGCCGACCTTCTCGTGCAACAGGATGGAGACGTCCTGCTTGCCGTCGAGAATCGCCTGGCGTGCCTCGCGCACGCAGACCGGGCAGAGCGAATCGGTCTTGCGGGGCCAGCCCAGGGGCGGCTTGGTTTTCTGCCACGACTTCAGCAGCGGTTTTTCGGACCACTTCGGAATGAAAGATGGGCCAGGATTGATGCGATTGACGGTGTTGAACACCGACCACGCGCCGTTTGCCGCAACGGCCAGCCCTTTCTCCAAGTACTTGATTGGCGAATGCATTCAGTAAACTCCTTTGGATCAAACAGCTCGACTGCAGTCGAGCCCTACCGACCGCTGGGGGACGAATCGGGGACCCAAGATCAGCCAATAGTATCGACAGTTCAGTAACTTACGGGCGTTTTTGGCCTGTACGGGCGCTGGGGGGCCTGAGTTGGCAAACTGGCTACCCGAAAGGCCAACGCCGCCCTTCGACAAAGCTCAGGGCGCCCCGAGCGGGAGTCGAGGGGCGAGGCGCCGAGGGCCTGGATCCCGGCGTCCCGGCGTTGATAAACAGTGTGGCAAACTACGCAGAAATGCAGATTCGTGACGTCACCATCGTGGGCGCCGGCCCGGCCGGGCTGGCCGCCGGCATTGCGGCCAAGCGTGTCGGGCTCGAGCACTCGATTATCGAAAAGGGCGTGCTCGTCAATTCGATCTATCGATTCCCGGTCAACATGGTCTTCTTCACGACTCCGGAGCTGCTCGAAATCGGCGGGCTGCCGCTCGTGTCGCCCTTCGAAAAGCCGACACGGCTCGAGGCGCTGCGCTACTACCGGCGAGTCGTCGACACCTACGGCCTCCAGATCGAGTTCGGCGAGCAGGTGGTGAACGTCACCCCCGCCTCCGCGCAAGCGCGCTTCGGCGCGGCAAGCGCAGACAATATCTTCGACATCGAAACGCGCTCCGATAAAGGCGTGCGCCGGATCCGTCAGAGCCGCAACATCATCTTTGCGATCGGCTACTTCGATCACCCGAATTTCATCGGCGTGCCCGGCGAGCATCTTCCGCACGTGTCGCATTACTACACCGAGGCGCATGGCTTCTACCGGAAGAACGTCCTGATTGTCGGTGGCGGCAACTCGGCGGCGGAAACCGCGCTGGAGCTGTACCGGTCGGGAGCGCATGTGACGCTGGTGCATCGAGACCCGCAACTGAAAGCGAGCATCAAGTACTGGGTGAAACCGGACATCGAAAACCGCATCAAGGAAGGATCGGTGCGCGGGCTGTTCAACACCCACGTCGTGGAAATTCAGCCGACGCAGGTGATTGTCGAGCGCGACGGCTCGAAGGAAGAGATTCCGGCCGATGCGGTGTTCCTGCTCACCGGGTATCATCCCGACTGCGATCTCTATCGCCGTGCCGGCATCCGGCTGCACCGCGAGACGATGGCGCCGGAGTTCAACCCCGAGACGTTCGAGACGAACGTGCCTGGGGTGTTCCTGGCGGGCGGCGCGATTTGCGGCAAGGACACGTCGAACATCTTCATCGAGAACGGCCGGTTCCATGGAGAGCGGATCATCAGCCTGATCGCGGAGCGACGCGGGAAGCATGCGCACGCTTGAGATCCATCCGCCCTCGCTCCGTGCCGAGACGCTGAACGTTCTCAAAGCCGCGGTCGCCATCGTGCTGATTGTGGCCGCGTACATCTTTCGACCGTCGTTCGGCACACCATCGACCATTGCCAATCGCGAATTGCAGATCGGCTTACTGCCGTATCAGAGGCTTATTCGCGACGCGCCGCCTGCCGACCAGCGCGTGTTTCGCGAGCTGCAGGAGGGCCTGCTGGAGGCCGAACGTATCCGCGCGCAAACCGGCCGCTGGCCCGATGTGGCGACCCTGGAGGCCGAAGGCATTCCTCCCTTTGCGGCCGATCCGACGCAGAAAATCGAGTACAAGTGGACATCCGTTCGGCAGGACTGGGTGACCAACTATCTCGGTGTACCGTCAGATCCATCCCGGCCGGCGTGGGTACTCGTCATCCTCGAACCGGAGCCCGGGGCGCCACCCGATCCGGCGCCTAACGACGAGACGCACCACCGCCTGATCGACGGCACGACGCTGCATGTCTCGATTTGGAATATGCCGGAAGAGAAGCGCCGCAGCGGCTTCGCCGCGCTCCGCTTGCCGCAGAATGAAGGATGGACGAACTGGTTGGTGGGGTCCAATGCACAATAGAAATTCCTGTTTCGACGCAGAGGCGCAAAGAACCCTTTCTCGCGAGACGCCTTCGGCGCGAACTCGATGCGTCCTCCGCGTCTCTGCGTTGAGACCCGCGCTTGTTCTTTTGCTCTTACTGGTGTCAGCCTTTGCCCATGCTCAAACGGTAAAACCCGCCACACCTCTACGAATTGGCGTCACGCTGCATCCCTACTACTCGTGGACCGCGAACGTCGTCGGCAATCTGCCGGGCTACGAGGTCCGCGCGTTGCTGCCGGGCGACATCGATGCGGGCGACTATCAGCCTCGCCCGCAGGACATCAAGCGGCTCGCTGACCTCGATGTGGTTATCGTCAACGGCATCGGTCACGACGACTTCATCTTTCCGATGTTGAAATCGTCTGGAAACACGCGCGCGACGATCGTCAGGGTCAACGCCGAAACGCCGATGATTCGCGCGAGCGGTGGCACGGGTGTCAATTCGCACACGTTCATCTCGTTCTCGAACGCCATCCAGCAGACCTATGCCATCCAGCGGGCGCTGGCACGCCTGCGTCCACAGGACGCGGCGGCGCTTCAGCAGAACGCCTCGGAGTACGCCCGCCGTCTCCGGACCATCAAAGCGAAGGCGGCGTCGCAGCTCGCCGACGCGAAGATTACGCGTGTCGTCACGGTGCACGACGGGTACGGCTATCTGCTGCAGGAGTTCGGACTCGAAGTCGCCGGCGTGGTACAGCCGTCGCACGGGCTGACACCGTCGGCCGCCGAGTTGCGCGACATGGTCGCGCTCCTCAAGCGCGAGAAGATCGCCGTCGTCTTCAGCGAGGCGACGTTCCCGGAGCCGCTGCTCAAGGTGTTGCGCGACGAATCCGGTGTGAATGTCTTCGTCATCAGCCACATCGCGTCGGGCCCGTTTACCGCCGACAAGTTCGAGCGCGAAATGCAGGAGAACGCCGCGACGATGATCCGCGCGCTCGCAAAATAAACAGGAGATGAGTGACGTTCACCTGCTCGAGATTTCCGGGCTCACGCTGCGTCCCGGACGCCAGGTGGTGCTGTCGGATTTCTCTCTCACGGTCGATCGGGGAACGCTTCACGCCATTGTCGGTCCCAACGGCGCCGGCAAAACGACGCTGCTGACGGCCATTCTCGGACTGACGCCATTTGACGGGCGTATCATCGCCCGCTGGGCGGGCCGCGGCCGCATGGCCTACGTGCCCCAGCAGTTCGACGTCGATCGCACGTTGCCGGTCACGGTCGCCGATTTTCTCGCGCTGACGCGGCAGCATTTCCCTGTGTGTCTGGGCGTGACGCGCGCGGCGCGCGCGCGCATTTCGCTGCTGCTCGATCGTGTCGGCCTGGGCGGCATCGAAGACCGGCCGCTGTCGGTTCTGTCCGGTGGAGAGCTGCGCCGTGTGCTGCTCGCCAACGCGCTGGATCCGCTGCCGGAGCTGCTGATTCTCGACGAGCCAGGCGGCGGTCTCGACGCGACGGCCGCCCGCTGGCTCGACGACACGCTCATCTCGCTGAAGGGCGAGATCACAGTGCTGATGGTGTCGCACGATTCAGATCAGGTGCGCCGCATCGCCGATCACGTAACCGTGCTGAATCCGCCTTCGCGCGACGCCGAAGATCGCGCCGGCGCGGCAAGCCCGACGAACTATCCATGAGCCTCTCGGATCTGTTCGAGTATCCGTTCCTCGTGCGTGGCTTCATCAGCGTGATGCTGCTCGCGCCGCTACTCGGCGGCATGAGCCATCTCGTCGTCGCCAGACGGATGGCGTTCTTCAGCGCCGCGCTTGGGCAGGCGGCTATCACGGGTGTATGCGTGGGCCTGTTGCTGGGCGAGCCGCTCAATGCGCCCTACGGCGGCATGTTCGGGTTCTGTCTGCTTTCGACGCTCGCAATGGTATACGCCAAGCGGCGCTCGAAGCTGCCGCCCGACACGCTCATCGGCGTGTTCCTCGCGCTCACGTTGGGGCTCGGCCTGTGCCTGCTCGTCGCCGTCACGCGACAGTTCAACGTTCATCAGGTCGAAGCGATTCTGTTCGGCAGCCTGCTGACCGTCACGGACGTCGATCTGATGCTGCTCGCCATCGCCTTCATCGGTGTGACCGTTCTCCTCTTCCGTCACTACAACGATCTTCTGCTCGACAGCCTGAGCACGCCCCTTGCCACGGTGCGCGGCGTCAATTCGGCGTTTCTGGAGTATGGCTTTGCCATCGTGCTGACGATCGCGATTCTGGTAAGCCTGAAAGTAATCGGTGCGCTTCTGGTCGAGGCGCTGATCATCGTGCCGGCGGCTGCAGCGAGGAACATTGCCCGAGGCACCCGATCGTATCTGCTGTGGAGCGTGATCGTCGCGTTCGTAGCCGGTGCGGGAGGGTTGGCGATCTCGACGCGGTTGCTGGTCCCGACCGGGGGCGCCGTCGTGCTGGCCGTCAGCCTGATCTTCTTTCTCACGCTCGCGATCGGGTCGCTGCGCAAGCACGCTTGAGCAGCACAGCGGTTCTTGGTTCTGGGTTCTGGGTTCTAGGTTCGTGGTGGCGCCTGGATTCCCGAGCGCATCTTTAAAAGAAAGTTGGCGTACTGCGTCCACTGCCCGCCGCTCAATGCAGCCGCGACTTGCTGCTTTGGGTGGGCATGATGCGCATCTCGAGCAGCTCGATGAGCGCTTCGCATCGCTCGAGCAGGCTGTTGCATTCGAGCAGGGCCTGTTTCTCCAGCGGTTCGAGATGCTGCGCGATGGCATGGACGAGGTCGGCGTCGGGAACATCCTTGGGAATGAAGTCGTGCTCGTTCTTATGCAGCGTACGCGCGATGAGCTTTTCGAGCCGGCGCCTGGCTTCCTGAAGGGCGACGGGCGCGTCCAGCCTGGCTTCCTTGATCGACTCGATGCGCGCGATGCGGTACTGTTCCGCTCCTTCGCGCGCCGCCCGTTCGCTGGTAATACGGAATTTTTCGAGACCGCGCAGCATGATGTTGTACCGACCGTCGGTGAGCCGCTCGGCGTGCGTGATGAAGCCCGCACACCCGACGAGATAGACGTCCGGCGTGCGCTCGTACACCGACTCCCATCCCGGCCGGAGCATCACCATGCCGATCAGGCGCTCGCCCTCGAGGGCATCGGCGACCATCGCCCGATATCTGGGCTCGAAAATGTGGAGGGGCAGCAGCGCGCTGGGAAACAGCACGACGTTCGGCAGCGGGAAGACGGGAATTTCTGACGGCAGCATCTGAAATCCTGAAACCAATCCGCCAATCTACCAATCTGCCAACTCGTGAATCAGTGAATAGTCCTGGTCTTCTTGTCCATGTAGTCCATCAGCACGTACTGGCCCAGCGTATACGGCGTCGTGAAGTACGCTTTTCCGCGGCAGATCTCCGCCACCCGCCGGACGAACGCGACGAGCTCGTAGTCGCGCGCCAGCATGAACGTGTTGATCATGATGTTGCTCTTGCGGCACGCGGCGACCTCGGCAATCGTCTCCGAGACGATGAACGGGTCGAGCCCGAAGGCGTTTTTGTAGATCCGGCCGTCCGGTTGCGTGAGCGCCGACGGTTTGCCGTCGGTGATCATCACGATCTGCCGCATGTCCTTGCGCTGCCTGTCCAGAATGCGGCGCGCGAGGCGCAGCCCTTCGCGCGTGTTCGTGTAATACGGCCCCACCCGCACGCGGCCCAGCTCGCGCAGAGGAATCTCTTCGGCTGAGTCGTGAAAGAGGATGACGTTCAGCGCATCGCCGGGGTACTGCAGCCGGATCAGGTTCGCGAGGGCCAGCGCCACTCGTTTGGCGGGCGTAAAGCGGTCCTCGCCGTACAGGATCATGCTGTGGCTGCAGTCGAGCATCAGCACCGTCGCACAGGACGATTGATACTCGCCCTGCGACACCATGAGATCCTCGTACTGGATATCGATCACAGGCGTACCGGGACTAGGGATCAGGGATTTGGGATTGGCTCTGAACGAGCCCGAGTTCTCATACGCGCGTTTGACGGCGTTCAAGACCGTGCTGCTCGGATCCAGGTTCAACGCATCGCCGAACTCGTACGGCTTCGGCGCGGCAATCGTCTCGATGCCGGTTGAGTTGTCGCGCGTGTCGTGGCGGCCGAGGCTGCTCTTGCCGAGCGAGCCGAGCAGATCGCGCAGGGCGCGATAGCCGAGAAAATCCAGGCTCTTATCGGTGACCTCGAAGCGGGTTGGCGGAGCGTCGGGGCCAAAGCCCCCGCCGGTGCCCGGCGCCTGCCGCTCGGCGCGCTCGGCATCGAGATCCGGCGCGGGGGTGATGAACCCTTCCTGCATCATGCGATCGATGATGTCCTGGATGAGCTGTTCCAGCTTCGATCGCGCGTCGGCCTGATCGGCGTCGGCCGGATCGCCGAGGAGCCGTTCCAGCGCCTCTTCGGGCAGCACGCCGCCGTTGAAGAGCGCATCCATGATCGCGTCGTGGAGCGCCTGCATGGTGCGATCGTCTTCGGACTCGCCATACATGCCGCCGTAGGGCGACTGAAAGCCGCTCGACAGCAGAAGATCGGACAGCTTCTCGACGAGGTCGTCGAGATCCAGATCGTCCAGCGGGTCGCCGGTGTATTTCGAGTACTTGTATCGCACTAGTTGTAATACTTCTTCTTGCCGCTCGGCAGCGGGAATCCTTCCTCGATGTCGCGCTCGGCCGCGCGTGTGGCCGGGCGCCTCTGCGCCGGCTCGGCCGCGTGATACCCGCGCTCGTCGCTGCGGCTGATCTTCTTCTGCGCGTACATGCCTTCGAGGACGAAATCGACGCCCGACGCCAGCGCGGGTTCCGACGCTTTCGATCCGAGTTGCAGGTGCTCGGCCAGTTCGAGCAGCCCCTGTACGCCTCTGGCCTGGGCGAGCAGTTCCTTCGCCGACGAGGTGTCGGCCGACTGCAGCGAGCCGCCCAGATCGAACCATTCGATGACCCGGCGGAGATCCACGTTGTCGAACCGCTCGGCGAACACGTTTGCCACCGACGCGCGGATGAGATCGCGCGCGACGTTGTCGGCCCCCTTGAGCTCGCCTTCGTATTCCATCTCGAACTTGCCCGTAATCGACGGCAGCGCCGCGTACACGTCCGTCACGCGGGCGACGACGTGCGGCTCGCCGTTGGTGAGCGCGCGGCGCTCGGCATTGGACAACACGTTCTCGAGGCACGTAATCGCCAACCGTTGGCTGACACCCGAGCGCCGATCGATCTTCCGGTCGGCGCGTGCCTGAAAGGCGATCTCCTCGACGACCTCGCGCACGTAGAGCGGCACGTCGATTTTCTTCGCATCGGCGCGATCCAGCCACGCTTCCTGCGCCGTGATATCCATCGCGTGCTGGCGCGTCGCCGGGTAATGTGTCCTGATCTCCGACCCGATGCGATCCTTGAGCGGTGTGATGATCTTGCCGCGTGCGGTGTAGTCCTCGGGATTCGCGGTGAAGACCATGAGCAGGTCGAGCGGCAGCCGGATCGGGTACCCCTTGATCTGGATGTCGCCCTCCTGAAGGATGTTGAACAGACCCACCTGAATCTTGCCGGCGAGATCCGGCAGCTCGTTGATGCCGAAGATGCCGCGGTTGGCGCGCGGCAGCAGCCCGTAGTGAATCGTGAGCTCGTCGGACAGCTGCAGACCGCTCCGCGCCGCCTTGATGGGATCGATGTCGCCGAGCATGTCGGCGATCGTCACGTCGGGAGTCGCGAGCTTCTCGACGTATCGCGCTTCTCGAGGCAGCCACGCGATCGTGGTGTCCGCTCCTTCGGCTGCAATGCGCATGCGGCACGCCGAGCAGATCGGTTCCAGCGGATCGTCGTGGATCTCACAACCGGCCACGACCGGCATTTGTTCGTCGAGCAGCGATACGAGCGCACGCAGGATGCGGCTCTTCGCCTGGCCGCGCAGGCCCAGCAGAATGAAGTTGTGACGCGACAGGATCGCGTTGACGAGTTGGGGAATGACGGTTTCGTCGTATCCGATAATGCCGGGGAACAGCGCCTCGCCGCTCTTCAGCTTCTTGATTAGATTATCGCGGACTTCGTTCTTGACGGTCCGGCGGGGAAACGCCTCCGGCGATGCGTCACGAGCGTGCCGCAGATCGCCGAGCGTCCTGACGGTGGAAATAGATGCCATGCCCGATTCTATCCCAGCTAGAATCGCGCGGTGCACCCGGCGTTCCGGTCGTCTCGCCCCCTGGTCATCGCTCATCGGGGCGGAAGCAAGATCGGGCCGGAAAACACCATTACCGCGTTCGATCGAGGGCTTGCAGCCGGCGCCGATGGCCTCGAGCTCGACGTACATCTGTCACGCGACGGCACGGTCGTCGTGCATCATGACGCGTGGCTCGACCGCACCACTCAGGCGAAAGGCCCGCTGGCAGTCCGAACGGCCGCAGAGCTTGCCGAGCTCGACATTCCGACGTTGCGCGATGTCTTCGAGCGTTACCCCGAGATCGGCATCATCATCGAGTTGAAGCAGGGCGGAGCGATGCTCGCTGACGCCGTCGTGCAGGAGATCCGCCGCGCAGGCGCCGCGGGACGCGTGTGCCTCGGATCGTTCAGCCTCACCGCGCTTCGTGCCGCGCGTGCGTCAGCGCCGGAGATTGCGACCAGTGGCGCGCGGTTCGAGGTGCGCGTGGCGCTGTATCGCTCGTGGTTGCACCTGACGCCGGGCCGCGTACGCTATCAGGCGTTTCAGGTCCCGGAGGTCAGCGGCACCACGCGCGTCGTCTCGCCGCGCTTCGTGCAACTCGCGCATAAAGCCGGGCTTGCCGTGCAGGTGTGGACCGTGGACGAGCCCGACGACATGCGGCGACTGCTCGACTGGGGCGTCGACGGAATCATTTCAGATCGGCCGGATATCGCGGCTGAAGTAGTGCGGGACTGGAACAGCAAGTAAGGGAGCCTGAAGCCGGAAGCCTGAAGCCGGAATCAGTCGACTGGCGACGGGCTGGAGACCTGGGGGACAGACACCGGGTTGGAAGCGCGGACGGCGTGTGTGGCCTTGCGCTCGGCGACCGCCTGCTCGAAGAGGCGCAGCACCTTATCATTGGTGCGAAAGTCGGCCAGAATTGCACCGCGGCCGCTGGAGTATGCCTCGTCTATGGCATAGGCGAGCACCGTGGCCATGACAGACCCCTCCTCTGTATTGGTCGCGGCGAAGCGCTGCTGGAATCCCTTGAGTACGGGTTCGAACGCGCGATCGTCCCATTGTTCGTCAGTCACCTGGAGACGAACGAACTCGTTGAGGATCGACAAATAGGAATCGGCGGCCGGCCGGTGCCAGAACGTCACGTTCGCGCCGAACTCCTTGACGTACAACGGCAGATACAACGTGGCGTGGGCCGGCACTTGCGTCAAGAGCGCAGGATTGAAGCGGCGGATGTCGTCGGCTGAAAGGTGCGTGCGCCGCGTGATTTCAGCCAGCGAAATCGCGCGCGCCGTCCGCATCGCGAAAATCTGCGTCTGCGGCATCGACGCTCTCAAATTCGCGATATTGACCGTGTTACCGAAGACCATCTCGGCGTACACCGCCGAGCGAGGTCCGTAGGTGCGGTAGATGTCGCGGTAGCCATAGAGCGCGATCTTTCGGAGGTCGCGCGCAAACTGCGATCCCAGGAAGTAGCGATCGCGCACGTCTCCACCACCCAACCGTCCGCCGCTGACGATGATGCGGCCGACGTTCGTGCCGCCGCTGTGATGCTCCGAGAGCGCCGGGATGAACGACCCATATCGGGTGGCGAGAATGGTGAGGTACGCCGCGCAATACGACGCCTGCGTCGTCTGATTGTGCGCCTCGATGACGTGCGGGGTCAGGCGGTTCAGATGATCCCAATTGCCCTTAAGCCATTGGCAGAAGCCGATCGCCCTTGCTTTCGACCGCCGCGTCCCATTGAGACCCGATTCGAGAAGCGCCTGCGCGAGCCCGATTTCCCCCGGCACGCCGAACCGCTCGTAGATCGCGGTCCATTCCTTCAGAAAGCCGCCATACCGGTGCGCGTTCGGCAGCACGTAGTGCCCGCGTGTCGGGTTGTGCACAATCGGGCCGGCGGCGTGTTCGAGGATCGTTGCGACCTGTTCGCGCTTGTCGTCGAGTTTGACGGCAAGCTGGCGTCCGGTCAGCAGGTGCGCGAGCGAGGGGTCCTTCCAGTCGCCGTCGCGTGTCCAGTCGCCCTTGGTTGGGAACACTGCCAGAAGGCGTCCGTCGACCGCGCTCCCGTAGGCGATGTGGCCGTCAGGAATAGTAAAGATGTGCTGCCAGAATGAATAACCGGGCCGGTATTTGTTGAGCGCGGCCAGGTCTTCGGTGCGGCGCGCCTGCGCGTGCTGGTACGCAAGATTCAACGGAGCGATCGCGCCGGCCTGCGCATTGCTGCGCACGCTGAACGGATCGAGCCACGCCGCAAAGAGGGCGGCCAGAGCGAAGGCCGAAAGCTTCCGTGTCACTGGGGGATGGCAGATCCATGATAGCGCGAAGTCGCAAGTCGCAAACTCGAAAGTCGTTAGGCGAAAGTCGGTCGAAAGTTCCGAGTCGCAACCCCAGATCCGTTAGCTACAGGTCAGTCAGAGCTAAAGGCCGACGCTGGAACGCCTTGCGACTTTAGCCCGCCTTGCGCCTGACGACTTCCGACTCGCGCCTTACGACTATCTACTGTCTACTATGGACTTTTCCGGCAGCTCCGGCTGAGCGTCCACCGGCTTCCTGCGCACCAGTCCCGCAATAAACCAGACCACTCCGCCAACGACCGTCATCGCAAGGAGCCACCGAACGACGGTGAGCATCAACTGGAGATCCATGACCGGCCAGCCCGACAGCCGGGCGGTGTTGATGCGCGAGGTCATCCAGTGCCATCCGACATGGCCGATGACAATCGACGACACGATGATGCCCGCCCGCTCGGCGATGGCCTGCGTAAACAGCATGTTGAATGCGGGCAGCGCGATGGCGAGGATGATGAGGGTACCGAGCTCCAGGCCGACGTTGTAGGCCACGAGCGCCGCGAGGGGATGAGAACCTGCAAACTGGAGCGTCTCCTGAAGCGCGATAGCGAAACCCAGTCCGTGGATCAGCCCGAAGACCAACGCCACGATCCAACGGTGCTGAAGATAGGGTCCGGAAAAAACCCTCCCGACCCCATTTTCGATCGACACATATACAAGCGACATGGCCATCAGGGCGCCGATCGTGGGGGCAAACCACGTTCCCATCGGTGCAAGCCCGACGGCGGCGAGCGTGAGGGTAATCGAATGGCCGACAGCAAACGCCGCGATGGGCTTCACCAGGTCGCGCGCGCGCCGGTACGGAATGGCAAGCGCAATGACGAACAGCAGGTGGTCGAGCCCGTCCAGAAAACGGTAGAAGCCAGCCTTCAGGAACACCCAGGCGGCTTGTGTCGTCGTGGGGTCGAGACGGACGAGCGGGGTATCGTCGTGAATCCGGAACGCGCGGACGCCGCCATCAGGACTGATGAAATTGATGAAGGTGGCCGTCCGCTGCGCAAGACCCTGTCCGAAGAGGACGCGCATGGAGAACGGAGAGTTCTGCGATTGAATCGGGAAATGCAGCTCGAGATCGAGGAATCCCTGGTTGTAGTACAGCTGGGTTGATGCCGGGAGCGTCGCGCCGCGCACGCGCGCGAGTGCGCGGTCATACGTGTCGAACGATCGGTCGGAGGGCAGCGAGATGCGCGCGTTGGCCAGGTCGTAGCGCGTCAGCCGCTCGTCGCCTTCCAGAAAAATCATGCCGTTCGAGATCTGGTTCGCGGCCTCACGCAGCGCCGGATCCAGATAGGCCATCGCGAGATAGCCGGTTCCATCCTTCGGAAGGTTCGCGTCGGTGATGGCGATGAGCGGAACGCGCAGCAACACCTGCAGCACGTTCTGCTGTGGGCTGACGTAGCTCTGGATGACAATCTCGTCGGGGATGTCGTGCGCCGTAAGCCCCGTCTGGAGCGTCAGCACAACGAGCGATGCGAGGAGTGCGCGCAGAGACTCGGACGTTCATGTGGTAATAGTGAAAATTGTATAATGCCCTCTTGGTTGATACCAGCGAGGCCATATGAGAACTGTAGTCGGGAAATGGACGTGGGTTGTTGGTGCAGGGGCGGCGGTCTTTGTCCTGAGCGCGAGCGCGGCAGCCTTTCAGGACAAGGCAGGGGCGGCATCAGGCACGAGCGTGATTGCCGGCGTCTACACCGAGGATCAGGCGAAACGCGGCGAAGCCGTGGCCGGTAAGCTCTGCGCGAGCTGCCATGGGCCAGACCTGTCGGGCGGCGAAGCCGGACCGGCGCTCGTCGGCCTCGAGTTCATCGGGAATTGGACCAACCTCACGCTGGCAGATTTCTTCGATCGTGTGCACGCCACGATGCCCGCCGACGCACCAGGGACCATGACCCCCCAGCAGACGAGCGACGTGACCTCTTACGTGTTGAAACTCAATAAGTATCCGGCGGGCGCCGTGGAGCTGCCGTCGGACCTCGGTTTGTTGAAGGGCATCAAAATCGAAGGGCCGCGCTGACCGATGAAAAACATCGCTGGCAACATCGCCGATCTCGAGTCGATCGAAACCAAAGAGTGGCTCGATTCGCTCGATTACGTGCTGCAGGCGAACGGGCCGGCGCGCGCGGGCCAGCTGCTTCAGCAGCTCAGCGAGCACGGCCGCAGGCGCGGCATCAGACTGCCGTTCACTGCCAACACGCCGTACGTCAACACGCTGACACCGGAGCAGGAAGCCCCGTTTCCCGGCAGCCAGGAAATCGAACGGCGGATCAAAAGCCTGATTCGGTGGAACGCCATTGCGATGGTGCTGCGCGCAAACAAGAGCGAGCCCGGCATCGGCGGCCACATCTCGACGTTTGCGTCGGCGGCGACACTGTACGAGGTCGGGTTCAATCATTTCTTCCGCGCCGGCAGCGCGGGCGATCGCGACGTCGTGTACTACCAGGGCCACGCGGCGCCTGGTATTTACGCTCGCGCGTTCGTGGAAGGCCGGCTCTCCGAAAAGCATCTCGATAATTTCCGACGCGAGCTGGCGTCCGGCGGCGGCCTGTCGTCGTACCCGCACCCGTGGTTGATGCCCGATTTCTGGGAGTACCCCACGGTCTCGATGGGTCTCGGCCCCATCATGGCGATCTATCAGGCGCGGTTCATCCGCTATCTGGAAGATCGCGGTCTGAAGGCCCCTTCGGATAACAAGGTCTGGGCCTTCCTCGGCGACGGCGAGACCGACGAGCCCGAGTCGCTCGGCGCCATCACGCTGCCTGCGCGCGAAAAACTCGACAACCTCATCTTTGTCGTCAACTGCAACCTGCAGCGGCTCGACGGTCCGGTGCGCGGCAACGGTCAGATCATTCAGGAGCTCGAGGCCGTGTTCCGTGGCGCAGGATGGAACGTCATCAAGGTGTTGTGGGGCAAGGACTGGGACCCGCTGCTTGCGAAAGACAAGGACGGCCTGCTCGTCAAGCGCATGGGCGAGATCGTCGACGGCGAGTACCAGAAATACACGGTCGAGTCGGGCGAGTATCTGCGCAAGCACTTCTGGGGCAAATACCCGCAGTTGCTCGACATGGTGAAGCACCTCTCAGACGATGATCTGAAGAAGCTCAAGCTGGGCGGGCACGATCCGGTCAAGGTTTACGCCGCGTACAAGGCGGCCGCCGAGCACAAGGGACAGCCGACGGTTCTGCTGATTCGCACGATCAAGGGCTATGGGCTGGGCGACGCAGCGGAAGGGAAAAACATCACCCACCAGCAGAAAAAGCTCACCGAAGACGAGCTGCGCGCCGTGCGCGAGCGCTTCAGCATTCCTGTCCCCGAAGAAAAGCTCAGCGAAGCACCGTACTATCGGCCCGACGAGAAGAGTCCTGAAGTGACCTACTTGAAAGAGCGCCGCAAGGCGCTCGGCGGAGCGCTGCCGTTCCGGAATTCCAAAACGTCGCCGCTGCCCGCCCCGCCCAATCCGGAAATCTTCGAGGAGTTCTCCAAGGGTACAGACGGCCGGCCTGCCTCGACGACGATGGTGTTCGTTCGCCTGTTGTCGAAGCTGCTGCGCGATCCCGACATCGGCAAGATCGTCGTGCCGATCGTACCGGATGAAGCGCGCACCTTCGGCATGGAGGCACTGTTCCGCCAGGTCGGCATCTACTCGCACGTGGGGCAGCTCTACGAGCCGGTCGACATGGACACACTCCTTTATTACAAGGAATCGACCGACGGTCAGATCCTCGAGGAAGGCATCAACGAGGCGGGCTCGCTCGCGTCGTTCATCGCAGCCGGCACGGCGTATTCGACGCATGGCGTCAACACGATTCCGTTCTTCATCTACTACTCGATGTTCGGGTTCCAGCGCGTCGGCGATCTCATCTGGGCTGCCGCCGACTCGCGGACCCGGGGCTTCCTGCTGGGCGGTACCGCGGGGCGCACCACGCTGGCCGGCGAAGGGTTGCAGCACCAGGATGGGCACAGCCATGTGCTCTCCCTTCCGGTGCCCAACTGCATTTCCTACGATCCGGCGTTTGCGTACGAGCTGGCGGTCATCATCGAGGAAGGCATCAAGCGGATGTACGTCGATCAGGAGAGCGTTTTCTACTACCTGACCGTGATGAACGAGCAGTACGCGATGCCGCCGATGCCCGAAGGGCCAGGAAGCGAAAACGTGAGGGCGGGCATCCTGAAAGGCATGTATCGGTACAGCACGGCCAAGAACACCGCCGCGAAGTTGAAGGCGCAGCTCCTGGGCAGCGGCGCGATTCTGCCGGAAGTCATCAAGGCCGCCGCCCTGCTCGAGCAGTTCGGCGTGGCCGCCGATGTCTGGAGCGTGACGAGCTACGGCGAGCTGTATCGAGATGGTAACGCGTGCGATCGGTGGAACATGCTGCATCCCTCGCAGAAAGCGCGTGTGCCGTACGTCGCCGAACATCTCAACGAGACCGAGGGCGTCATCGTGGCCGCGTCCGACTACCTGAAGGTGCTGCCGAACGCGATCGATCGCTGGGTGTCGCGCCCGATTGCGTCTCTGGGCACCGATGGATTCGGCCGCAGTGAAGGACGCAAGGCGCTGCGCGACTTCTTCGAAGTGGACGCGCGGTTCGTGGCCATCGGCGCCCTGTCTGCGCTGGCGCGCGAAAAGAAGATTGACGCCAAGCTGGTCGAGAAGGCGATTAAAGACTTGGGAATCGACCCGGAAAAGAAAAACCCAGCGGTATCCTGATTGACTAGGGTTTTGGACTAGTCCCTAATCCCCAGTCCCTAATCCCTACACGTACACCAAATATGCCAACCGATATGAAATTGCCCGAGCTGGGCGAGAACATCGAAGGTGGAGATGTTCTCCGCGTCATGGTGAAACCGGGCGACGCGATCAAGAAGGATCAGCCCGTCCTCGAGCTCGAAACTGACAAGGCGACCATCGAAGTGCCCTCGTCCTCCACGGGCGTGGTCAAGGAGATTAAAGTCAAGCCGGGCGAGAAGGTCAAAGTCGGTCAGACGATTTTCACCGTTGATGAGGCACCTTCGCCGTCTGGCAACGGCACGACGGCTTCGGTGGCGCAAGAAACGGCGCCGGCACCACCGGCCGCGAAGGAGAAAGGCCAGCCGCCGGCAGGCGATCAGCAGCCAATCGCAGCGGTGGCTGTCGCGCCGAAGGTGGAAAAGCGGAAAGCGGACGTCGTCGAGATGAAGCCGCCCAAGCAGGTCGCGGCGGCCCCGGCACCTGCACCGTCGCATGCGGCTGCGGATCTGGCCTCCATTCCTGCCGCGCCGTCGGCCCGGCGGCTCGCGCGGGAACTTGGTGTGAACATCGCCGAGATTCAGGGGTCGGGCGCCGGCGGACGCATTTCGATGGACGACGTCACGGCATTCGCGCGGCGGTTGCTGTCGGGTGCGGCTGCGGGCGCCGGACGCGCCGGTGCGATTGCGGCCGAGGCACTGCCGGATTTCAGCAAGTGGGGACCGATCGAGCGCAAACCGATGAGTGGCGTGCGGCGCACGACCGCACACAGGCTGACCTATGCCTGGAACACCATCCCGCACGTGTTCCAGCACGATCGCGCCGACATTACCAGCGTCGAGGTACTGCGCAAGCGGTTGTCGAAGAAAGCCGAAGCCGAAGGACGGGCTCCCATCACGATTACCGCGTTCCTGATGAAAACGCTCGCGGCGGCGCTGAAGAAATTCCCGCAGTTGAACTCGTCTGCGGACATGCAGACCGACGAGATCGTCTACAAACAGTACGCTCACATCGGTGTCGCCGTCGATACCGATCGCGGCCTGCTGGTGCCTGTGATTCGCGATGTCGATCAGAAAGACATCTTTCAGATTGCGGATGAGATTGCGCTCGCGGCCGAACGGGCACGAACCCGCAAGCTGTCGCTCGACGACATGCAGGGCGGGTCGATCACGATCTCGAACCTGGGCAGCCTCGGCGGCGGTGCCTTCACGCCAATCGTCAACTGGCCGGAGGTAGCGATTCTCGGCGTTGCGCGGGCGCGCATGGAGCCGGTGTACACAGACGGCGAGTTCGTGCCGCGGCTCCTGATGCCGCTGACGCTTTCCTATGATCACCGGGTCGTCGACGGCGCCGACGGCGTTCGCATCCTGCGCTGGATCGTCGAAGCCGTCGAGCAGCCGGCATTGATCTGGCTGGACACATAGACGCGTAGGGCGGGTCTCGGGCGGATCCAGACGAGACCCGCCCTACTTTCCACGAACCACCAACCACCAACTAGTCATGAGCACACGACTCACAGTCATCGGCGCGGGCCCGGGCGGCTACGTTGCCGCGTTCCACGCGGCCGACGCCGGCATGCAGGTGACGCTCATCGACGCCGATCCGAATCCCGGTGGCGTCTGCACCTTCCGCGGCTGCATCCCATCGAAGGCGCTCCTGCACGCGGCCAGAGTGATCGAGGAAGCCAAGCATTCTGATGTGTTCGGCATCTCCTTCGGCAAGCCATCGATTGACCTCGACAAGCTTCGCGCGTGGAAGGATGCCGTCGTCAAAAAGCAGACCGGCGGGCTCGGGCTGCTCGCAAAGTCGCGCAAGGTGAACTACATCCAGGGTCGCGCGTCGTTTGTCGACGCGAAAACCCTGATCGTCGAAACCTCGAACGGACAGCAGAAAGTCGAGAGCGACTACATCATCATCGCGACGGGCTCGCGGCCCACGACGGTGCCGAATGTCTCGATCGACAGCCCGAAGGTACTCGACTCGACGAGCGCGCTCGATTTACCGGATGTGCCGAATCGGCTCCTGGTCGTGGGCGGCGGGTATATCGGTCTCGAGCTGGGGACGGTGTACGCCGCGCTGGGATCGAAGGTCACGGTTGTCGAGATGACCGATGGCCTGCTGCCAGGCGCCGATCGCGATCTCGCCGCCGTCGTCGCCAAGCGCATGGCTGGCTCGGCGGAGGCCATCCTTCTCGAGACGAAAGTCACGGGCGTCAAGGACGACAAGAAGGGTCTCGGCGTCACGTTCGAAGGCAAGAATGCTCCCGGCGGTCCGCAGGTGTTCGATCGCGTGCTCGTAGCGGTCGGGCGCCGGCCGAACTCGGCGATCGCGGGCCTCGACAAGACGAAGGTGAAGGTGAATCAGCGCGGCTTCATCGAGGTCGACGGGCAGCGGCGGACTGCCGAGCCGTCTATTTTTGCGATCGGCGACGTGGCCGGCGATCCCATGCTGGCGCACAAGGCGTCGCACGAGGCGCGGGTCGCGGTCGAGGCGATCGAGGGCAGGCAGTCAGTGTTCGAGCCGCGCGCGATTCCGGCCGTCGTTTTCACCGATCCCGAGCTCGCGTGGACAGGGCTGACCGAAACTGACGCGAAGAAGCAGAACATCCCGGTCGAGATTGCGAAATATCCATGGGCGGCGTCGGGACGGGCGACGACGCTCGAACGCCCCGATGGCCTCACCAAGCTGGTCATCGATCCCGAGACGGAGCGTGTGCTTGGCGTCGGCATCGTCGGCATCGGGGCAGGAGAGCTTATCTCGGAAGGAACGCTCGCGATTGAAATGGGCGCGCGTGCGTCGGATATCAAGTTGACGATTCATCCGCATCCGACGCTGTCGGAAACGGTGATGGAAGCGGCCGACGTGTTCTACGGAGAAAGTGCCCACGTGTACAAGCCCAAAAAAACTAGGGATTAGGGATTGGGGATTAGGGACTAGGGATTGGAGCGGAGCAGCTTCGCTGCTTTGCCGAACACAGACGCCAGCATCTGTGGTGTCAGCTTCCCGGTGTTGGTGTTCTGCCGGCTCGGGTGAAATGACGCGATTACGATTGGGCCGCCCTGGGGCTTGGAGACGGCTCCGTGCGCAAACCGCGGTCGCGGCTTGACCGCCTGGCCACGCCCGGCCATCACTCTCCACCACACATCGAACGCAATCTTTCCGAGCGCCACAACTACCCGCAGATTTGGAAGGTGGGCGAGCTCCGCTTCGAGATGAGGCTGGCACGCCAGGATTTCTTCCGGCGTGGGCTTGTTGTCTGGCGGCGCGCAACGAACCGCGGCTGCGATATAGGCATCGCGCAACTCCAGTCCGTCGTCGATCGACTGAGACGTCTGGATGTTCGCAAACCCGTGTTGGTGCATCGCGGTCATCAGAAAATCGCCGGAAGCGCCAGCTCCGTCTCCCGTGAATACTCTTCCCGTACGATTTGCGCCGTGCGCCGCGGGCGCGAGTCCCAGCACCAGCACGCGGGCGCGCGGGTCGCCAAAACCGGGAACGGGCCTCGCCCAGTACGTGTCGCCGCGAAAGGCCGCCCGTTTAACGCGGGCAACCTCTGTGCAATAAGAACGCAACCGGGTGCACGTGTTACACGCGACGATGTCCTGATGAACCTTGCGGAGTGACACTGGCGAGACTGATGACCTAGAGTCGTGCACTAACCCTAATCCCTAATCCCCGAGACCTTCCGGTAAGAGTCCGCCTGTTCGTGCGCATGGTAGGAACTGCGTACGAGCGGACCGGACTCCACATGTGTGAAGCCCATGTCGAGCGCGATATCCTTGAGCTGGCGGAACTCGTCGGGGTGGTAGTAGCGGCTCATCGGCAAATGGGCCGGTGACGGTCGCAGGTACTGTCCGAGCGTGAGAATCGCGCATCCGACGTTGCGCAAATCGCGGAGCGTGGCGAGAATCTCGTCCCATTCCTCACTGAGGCCGAGCATGATGCCCGACTTGGTCGCGATGTCCGGGGCGTAGCGGCGCGAGCGATCCAGCAGCTCGAGCGTGCGCTCGTACCGGCCGCCAGATCTCGCCATCCGATAGAGACGCGGTACCGTTTCCGTGTTGTGGTTCAGGATGTCGGGCCGGGCATCGAGCACGGCGTACAGCGGCGATTCCTTACCCTGAAAGTCGGGAATCAGCACTTCGATGCTCGCCGAGGGCGTGCGCCGGCGAATCTCGCGAATGGTATCGGCAAAAATCGACGCGCCTCCATCCTTGACGTCATCGCGATCGACCGACGTGACGACGACGTGCGCAAGGTCGAGCTGGGCGACCGCTTCGGCTACTCGTACGGGTTCGGCTTCATCGACCGCCAACGGGCGCCCGTGGCCGACCGCGCAATAGCCACACGCCCGCGTGCAGACATCGCCGAGGATCATGAAAGTGGCGGTGCCGTGCGTCCAACACTCGCCGATGTTCGGGCAGCGTGCTTCTTCGCAGACCGTGTGCAGATTGAGGTCGCGCATCAGGCTCCTCAGCCTGAGATACGAGGGCGAGCCGGGCGCCTTCACCTTCAGCCACTCGGGCTTGGGTGTTCTCTCGGCGACCGGCGTCAGCGGGATGACTCTGGACACGTCAAGGTGATCATAGCGGATCACCGCACCTTATGAGGACGTCGACCCTGAACGCGCCCGCACCTGAGAAAACTCTTACAGGAGACTAGGAGGTCAGGAGGTACTTCAGGGGACCTTCAACAACAACGCGATGAGACGACGAGAGCGACGTTTGATGACACCTTCTATGGCGTGCGCATCGACGTCGCGCCATTGGCGCGCGTAGAGACGAGAACAGCCGAATATCAAGAGCCGGAGTCGCGTCGCTCTTGTATTCGGCTGTTCTCGTCTCTACGCGTGAGCCGCGTCCGCGGCCCACGACGTCGATGTGGGGAGCCGATATGCGATTGGTGGCCCCTCCTAATCTCCTGATCTCCTGTTTGAATTTTTCGTGGACGTGATTCAGGCGTATTCGGGCTCAGACGATGGACGTGACGTTGCAACTCACTGGTGATCCAGCGCTGCTTTTACTGCGGGCAACGCCATCCAGAGGCGAATCCGGCTGAGCAGCTCTCTGGCCACGTTGTCGAACGCACGCTGACGCTGCTCGTCGGTGCCCCGCACTGCGGCGGGATCCTCGAAACTCCAATGAATCCGTTCCGGATCCCCGGGGAATGTCGGACAACTTTCCGCCGCGCGGTCGCACACGGTAATGACGAAATTGAACTGATCTTCGAGGAACTGATCCAGCAGCTTGGGCCGTTGACCGTCCATCTCGACGTTCAATACCCGCCGGGCCGCAAGACGAGCCATTGGATGAATCTCTGGTTGAGGCGCACTGCCGGCGCTTTCGACGCGGATCTTTTCCTGCCCCAAATGTCGAAGAATGACTTCGGCAATCTGCGAGCGCGCGGAATTGCCAGTGCACAGGAACAGAACGCTCAAGGACGGGTCGGCCATGTCGAATCTCCTTGCGGTGATGCCATCAGCCAGCGGAACAGAACTGTGCTGGCGACAGCCCCGACCGTCTGCCCGGCCAGGAAGCCGGGCACGTCCGCCGGACGGATGCCGGCGAACGTGTCGGTCAGCGCTCGGGCAATCGTGACTGCCGGATTTGCGAATGACGTGGATGCCGTAAACCAATACGCCGATGTGATGTAGGCCGCAACGGCGAACGCCGTGACTGATCCTTGTCTTTGCGAAGAGCCGAAGATCACGGCAAGCAGACCGAACGTCGCGACACATTCACTGAGCACCTGTGCCGGGCCGCTACGCGCGTGGTGCGAGATCGTGACGGCTGCTTCCGAGAACATCGCGTGTGCGACAACGACACCGAGGCACGCCGCAATGGTCTGCGTGACGATGTACCCTGAGGCCTCACTCCACGTCAGCCCCCGTTGAGAAGCGTTCGCGATCGTGACGGCTGGATTGAAGTGAGCGCCCGAGATTGGCCCGAAGGTCGAGACGAGCGCGACGAGTGCCGCACCAGTGGCCAAAGCATTCGCCAGCAGCGCGATCGCCACGTTTCCGCCCGCCAGCCGTTCGGCCATGATTCCGGAGCCGACAATGCTGGTGAGGAGCAGACACGTGCCGACGCCTTCTGCCACCAGACGTCGAGAAAGGCTGTAGGACGTCATGCACAGCAGGTCGTCTCGCAACACCGTGTTGCGACCGGTTTGGTTGCCCGGACAAAAGCGCTTGCAAATCTGCCGTCCTCGAGTTCGTACGCGCGCCATTGTTCTATGGACACGTCGCGGAACCCTGCATCCTGCAACTTGGCCGCGTACGTCTTGTCCTCGAGCGCGCCGGCGAAACATCCAACCCAGAGCTCCATGCTCTTGCGGACATCTGCCGGCACTTCGCCAATTGCGACGACATCCGAGACAGCCAGCCGGCCACCCGGCTTGAGCACGCGGAAGGCTTCGCGAAACACGGCGTCCTTGTCGGACGAGAGGTTGATCACGCAGTTCGAGATGATCACGTCGATGGAGTTGTCGGGGAGTGGGATGGCCTCGATGGTGCCCCTCAGGAACTCCACATTCGTGGCGCCGGCCTTGCGTTGATTCTCGCGGGCAAGGGCGAGCATCTCATCCGTCATGTCGAGCCCGTAGACCTTGCCCGTCGGACCCACACGCCTGGCCGAGAGGAGGACGTCGATGCCGCCGCCAGACCCGAGATCGAGCACGGTCTGGCCCTTCTCAAGCGACGCAAGCGCTGTCGGATTGCCGCAGCCAAGGGACGCGACGACGGCGTCATTGGGCAGCGTGTCGGTCTCGTCCTTCTCATACAAGTTCGAGGTCATGGGGTCGCTGCACCCGCAGGCCGAAGGGCCGCAACACCCGTCTCCAGCCGCGACCGATCGGGCGATCTCGCCGTACTTCTCCCGCACGGCCTGTTGCACATCTGAGTTGGTCATAAAGCTGCTCCTGTATACTCGTTCTATATTCGCCTTGGCGTATACTAGAAATTACGGTACGAACTCTATATTTGTCAAGGCGTATATATGAAGGGTCAGTTACACGAACTCGAAACGGTTCTCAAGGCCCTGGCCGACACCACACGGCTCCGCATTCTCGGTTTGCTCACAACCGGAGAAGTCTGTGTCTGCCATGTTCACGAGAGCCTGAAAATTTCCCAGCCGAAAGCCTCACGTCATCTGGCCTACTTGCGGCGAGCAGGGCTTGTCGAGACGCGCCGGGATGGCCTGTGGGTGCACTACAAGCTGGCGCCGGCCGTCGATCCTCTCGTGGCGACGATTCAGCAGGCCGTCACGCACACGCTCGGGCACGTCGATGCCGTGAAAAAGGATGCGCAACGGCTGCAGCGCCAGACCGGTTGCTGCCTGCCTGAAGTGGCAGGCGCGCCATCTTATGCCTGCTGCGAAACCGACTGTCGAAATCCTTAGGCGTTCCGAGCGCTGAGTACTGGATAATTCGCGCTTGATGCGATTGCCCGCGGCCGACCCGGATCCCGTTGTTTCGCGCGCGGCGTTGAAGGGGCTGAAGGTCAAATGGCTCGGACATGCCACGCTGCTCGTCACATCTCCCAAGGGCGTGCGCCTGTTGATCGATCCGTTCCTGACGAACAACCCGTCTTGTCCCGCTTCCGCGAAACGTGTCGGCGCCGTCGATCTCCTGCTCGTCACGCACGGCCACTCGGATCATTGTGAAGACGCCGTCGCGGTTGCGCGCGAATCAGGCGCAACGGTCGTCGCCTCTCCTGAACTGACCGGATGGCTCGAGCGTCAGGGCGTCAAACATCTCCGGCCGATGAACCTCGGCGGCCGTCAAAATCTTCTGGGCCTCCAGATCGGAATGGTGCCGGCGCTGCACAGCAGCAGCGCGCCGGATGGCGCCTATCTCGGCCCGGCGACCGGGTTCGTCGTGCGATTCGAAGACGGGATGGCCGCGTATTTCGCCGGCGACACAGCGCTCTTCAGCGATATGCGTCTCATCCGCGACCGGTACGCACCGGAAGTGGCGTTTCTGCCCATCGGCGACCGCTTTACCATGGGGCCGGAAGAGGCCGCGGTTGCGGCCGAATGGCTCGGCGTACGAGCTGTCGTGCCGATCCATTACGGGACCTTTCCCGAGCTGACGGGGACCCCGGACGAGCTGCGGCGGCACTGCGGTCCGAAGGGCATCGACGTGATTGAATTGCGGGCCGGAGAGACGGTCGGATGAAGAGCAACGGAAACACGAGGAACACAAAGGTCACGAAGAATCGAACCCCACAAGATCACAAAGGACTCTTTTCTTCGTGTTCTTGTCTGGTTCCTTTCTTCGTGTTCTTCGTGTTCGTATTTTCGTTTGGACCGGTGGGTGCGCAGACGCTGGAGCCCATCCGGTACACTCTGACGTTTCCCGCACCGCACACGCATTACGTCGAAGTCGATGCCTCCTATCCGACCGAAGGGCGTGCCCACGTCGAGCTGATGATGGCCGTCTGGACGCCGGGCTCGTACCTCGTTCGCGAGTACGCGCGGCACGTCGAGGCGCTGACGGCGGCAGATCCGGCGCGCGCGCCGCTTCCGGTTGAGAAGACCCGGAAGAACAGGTGGCGCATCGCGACCAACGGTGCGAGGACCATATCGGTGCGCTATCGCGTCTACGGGCACGAGATGAGCGTACGCACCAACTGGGTGGACGACGAGATGGCCATCCTCAACGGCGCGCCGACCTTCATCACTCTGCTTGAATCGCCCTCCCGACGCCCGCACGAAGTGCGGATCGAGTTGCCGCGCACGTGGAAGAAAAGCCTTTCGCCAATGGCGCCGGGACCGGGAGCAAACAGGTACATCGCCGCCGACTACGACACGCTCGTCGATTCGCCCATCGTCGCGGGCGACCCGGCGGTGTATGAGTTCAGCGTTCAGGGCAGGCCGCACTACCTCGTCAACTTCCGCGAGCGCGGCAGCTGGAACGGCTCGCGGGCGGCGCGCGATCTGGCGGCCGTATCGGGGGCCATCGCCGCGTTCTGGGGTGGCGTGCCGTTCGATCGATATTATTTCTTCAACGTGATCGGTGCGGCAAGGAACGGGCTCGAGCATAAGAGCTCGGCCCTGTTGAACATTCCGTTGGAATCGAACGCGCGTGAGACTTATCTGGAATGGCTCAGCCTCGCGAGCCATGAGTACTTTCATGCGTGGAGCGGCAAGCGCCTCCGGCCGGTTGAACTTGGTCCGTTCGACTACGAGAACGAGGTCTACACGAAGGGGCTGTGGTTCGCGGAAGGGCTGACCGACTATTACGCCGACCTCATGCTGGCCCGCGCGGGTGTGGCGACGCGCGACGAGATGCTGGGCGCGCTGTCGGCGCAAATCCGCAACCTCCAGACCACTCCTGGACGCCTCGAGCAGTCCGTCGAGATGGCGTCCTACGATGCGTGGATCAAGTACTACCGTTCGGACGAGAACACACCGAACAGCGCCATCAGCTATTACGTGAAGGGTGCGGTCGTCGGGTTTCTGCTCGACGCGAACATCCGGCGGCTGACTGACGGAACGCGATCGCTCGACGACGTGATGCGCGTGATGTTCGGCCGCTTTTCGGCGGAGAAGGGGTTCACGGGCGAAGACGTGCGCGCCGCGATCGCGGAAGCTGCGGGCCCCGCTCAAACGGGGGAAATACGCGCGTGGTTGCAGCGCGCACTGGAGTCGACGGCCGAGCTCGACTACGCTGCCGCGATCGACTGGTTCGGACTGCGATTGATACCGCCGGCCGGCGCTCCTCGAGCGTGGCTGGGTGTGACGACCCGAACGGAAAATCAACGGACGATCGTGTCAGGGATTCGCCGTGACTCGCCGGCCGCGGCGGCCGGGTTGTCGCTCGTCGACGACATCGCCGCCGTCAATGGCGTACCGGTGCAGCCCGGGCAATTGACGCAGCGTCTCGGGCAGTTCTCGCCAGGCACGAGAGTGACGCTCGCGGTCGTCAGGCATGGCGTCACCATTCCGCTCGAAGTGACACTCACGGCCGACCCTGCCCATGGCTGGGCGCTCAGCGTGTCTCCGACCGCCGGCCGCGCGCAGACGCAACATCTCGAGGCGTGGCTCGCGCGCTAATGATGGTGCGGCTCGATCGTTGCCTGCGACGCGGCGCCGAAGCGGTATCGCACAAACAAATGAAATGACAGCGGGGCGCCGTAACTTTCCTGCAACATGAGCGGCACGTAGTACATCGTGGTATCGCCGCCGATGCCGATCCACCCAAGCGCGCTCGTCACGATGTCGCGTGTGTAACCCACTGTGAACGCACCGACGTGCATCAGCTCGTGTGAAGGCTGAAGAAATCCCCCGTGCGTGTGGGGCAATTCCTTACCGACGAACTCGATACGCGAGTACAGGTGGTTCCGACCGAGCCACGAGATGTTGCTTTCCACGAGTCCACCGTTCGACCGGCCGTGCGCCTCGCGGTTGTGTCCCCAGGCGGCCATGACCGCCGTCGAAATCGCGCCGGTTCGTGTGTGAGCGATCGAGGCGCCCACGCGCGTCGCGTTTCCCGGATTGAGGAACTCGGGCTCGGTGATTCGTGCGCCCGAGAGCTGGGCGCTCCAGGGCCCACGATTCCAGGAGCCGCGCATCGACCATGAGTCGAGCATGCCCAAGTCGATGTCGGTGCGATCTTCGTCGGGCTCGCGCCCGCGAAACCACGACGTTTCGATGCCCATCCCCGATCGGAACACGCCAAAGGTCAGCACCCCGGGCGTGATGTGGGCCGAGTCGAGGTGATGATGCGCGAGCGGCGCCTGCGGATTTTCGACGGCCGACGGCCGATGCATGAACGGCGGCGGACCGAGCGCAGGAGAGCCCACTGCCGCGGCAGACGCCGCGAGCCTCCACGGGCCCACCGTCCGTGCATATCCGACACTCAATGCCGCAAACAAATCGTGAGGATGCTGATAGTCGATGAGCCTCGTATTGCCGAATGTTTCGCCGGTCTGGAACACCTGTGGCGAGCCGATTCTCTTCAACGTGAACGGCTCGAGCGAGAACATCGTGTGCAGCGTCAGCTGTCCGCGGCCGAGCGGTCTTTCGCCCCTGCCCATCGCCCAGTTCTGCGACTCGAACGTCGTGAAGTCGCGGAATCGCCGGTGCTGGTAGTTCAGCCCGGCAAAGGCGTTGCCGGTGAAGGTCCAACGCCAGGCGTCCGCAGATGGTGGCCCCTCCGCAGACGGCTGCGCGTCCGCGCGCGCCGCCATCAGGAGCAGCGTCACCAGAAATATGGATCGTCGTACCTTGACATGCCGTGTCATGCGAGAAGACCATAATGAGTCATCATGCGGTCCGTACGCAATCGCGCCGGGTGGATTGTCACAATTGCCCTTACGTGGCATGTGGTGGCGGTTGCCGCGGTGTCGATGGTCCTTGCCTGCGATCGAGGTCCGGCCCTCGAGCACGCCGGCATGGAGAACTGCCCGCTGCACAGCAAGCCGGTGTGTCCGCTGCACGCGGAGAAACACGGGACCCACGATTGCGACTGTCCGACGATTGGATGCTCGCAGACGGATACTGCATTCACAGCGCTGTTCGGCGCTGTGGGAGTGGTACCTGACGCGACGGTGATGCCCGTGCCGCTCGAAACGGGCGATGCCGCCCATCCGGGTGGCTCCACGCCCGACCTTAACGCGCCCATTCCGCTCTCGCCTCCTCCGCGAACGTAGTGCTCGGTCCGGCTAAGCCGGACGCTACGTACCAAAGAGAGTCCAGCTCACGCCGGACTCTACGTACTGGACAACCGAACACGGAGGAAGACCCATGAAGATCGTGGGGAGCGTCCTTCTGTCTGCAATGTGCATCTGCTCGATGGCAGACGTGCTCGCGGCTCAGGAGACGATCAACTACGGCACCATCAGCGGACGAGTCACCGATCCGCAGGGCGCCGTTGTGCCCGGCGCCAGCGTCAGCGCGAGGCGGATCGAAACGAACTTGACACGTACCACCGTCACCGACGCGGACGGGCGATTTCGGTTCCCGTATTTGCGCGTGGGAGGATACGAAATCACGGTTCGCATCGCCGGCTTTGCCGATGCGACGCAGGCGGTCACTGTGACCGTGGGGTCGGCATTCGAGCTTCCTGTCAGGCTCGTGCTGGCCGGACTCGACGCCTCCGTCACGGTGAGGGGGCAGACCACCGTGCTCGAGTCGGCGCGCAGCCAGATTGCGGGCACGGTGCCGCAGGTGGAAGTGCGATCGTTTCCGATGAACGGCCGTCAATTCCTGGATCTTGCACTGCTCGTTCCCGGCGTCTCACCGACCAACATCGGCAGCACGCAGTTGTTTGCCGAAACCTCGGCTGTGCCGGGACAGGGGATCTCGATCGGGAGCCAGCGGAACTTCTCGAACAGCTTCATCGTGGATGGCCTGTCGGCCAACGACGATGCGGCCGGCCTGAGCGGCATTCCGTACGGCGTCGATGCTGTCGATCAGTTCCAGGTCGTCACTTCGGGAGGCCAGGCCGAACTGGGTCGGGCGCTTGGCGGATACATCAGCGTGGTCACCAAGAGCGGCACGAACACGGCCCGCGGCGATCTGTATGGCTACTTCCGTGATGATGGGTTGAACGCCAGGAACGCGCTGTCCGGCAGAAAGCTGCCGATGAACCAGAGACAGTACGGCGCCAGCATGGGAGGACCACTTGCGCGGAACCGGACGTTTTTCTTTTCGAATGTCGAGCAGCGCCGACTCGACCAAACCGGGCTTGCGATCATCTCACAAGCCAACGTTGACGCAATCAATGCGAGATTGACCGCAACCGGATATCCCGGCTCGCTGGTCTCGACCGGCATTTATCCGAATCCGGTCAATTCGACGCACTTTCTGGCGAAGCTCGATCATGAAGTGAACAGGCGCGATCAGTTCAGCGTGCGCTATTCGCTCTACGACGTCGCCTCCCGCAACTCGCGTGGCGCCGGGGCGTTGAACGCGCCGAGTGCCTCGTCGGGTCTCGACAATCTCGATCAGGCCATCGCGTTCAGCAACACGCTCGTGCTCTCGGACCGGACGGTCAACGAAACGCGCATTCAGTTCGCGCACGGCGATCTGAAGGCGCTTCCAAGCGATCTGATCGGCCCTGCCGTCAGCATCGCCGGGGTGGCGTCGTTCGGAACGCTCTCGGGAAGC
The DNA here is from genome assembly GCA_963782595.1 of Vicinamibacterales bacterium. Taxonomy (GTDB): domain Bacteria; phylum Acidobacteriota; class Vicinamibacteria; order Vicinamibacterales; family JAMQPK01; genus JAMQPK01. Next base: position 538,408 of record CAWAKJ010000003.1, read on the forward strand.
CCGCAGGGACGGCTCAACCGGATGTTTCAGGCCGTCAGCAACCTGTCGCATCAGGCTGGCGCGCATGCGCTGCGCGCGGGCGTCGACCTGATCCACAACGACGACCGGATTACGTACCCCCGATCGATTCGCGGCGCCTACACGTTCTCCTCGCTCGCGAACTTCCTGTCAGGTACCTACAACGCCTCGGGCTTCACTCAGACGTTCGGCGACACGGTCGTGTCGCAGAGCAATCCCAACGTCGGCATGTACGTGCAGGACGAGTGGAAGGTCAGTCCAATTCTGACCGTGAACGCGGGACTCAGATACGATCTGCAGTTCCTCGAGACGATCAACACCGATCGGAACAACGTCTCGCCGAGGCTCGGATTTGCGTGGACGCCCACTGCATCTCGCAGGACCGTCGTGCGGGGCAGCGGAGGACTATTTTTCGACCGTGTCCCCCTGCGCGCGCTGGCCAACGCCCTCTTGTCGGCGGGCAATACGACCGATCTGAGCCAGCTTCGTCAAATCGGGATCAGCCTGTCGCCAACCCAGGCGGGCGCCCCGGTGTTTCCGAACATCCTGAGTGCCGCCGTTCCGTCCGTGACGCTCGTCAATCTGACGACGATGGATCGGGACCTTCAGAACGCCCACTCCACGCAAGCCAGCGTCGAGGTCGAGCACCAGGTCGGAGCGATGGGCACGGTGAGCGTCGGGTATCAATACGTGCGTGGCGACCAGCTGATCATTCAAATCAATCAGAACGTTCCGACTTGCGCGGCCGCGGGCACGAACAACGGTTGCCGCCCGAATCCGGAATACGCGAACAACAGTCAGTATTCATCGGAAGCGGAGTCGAATTATCACGGCTTGCACGTCTCGTTCGTGCAGCGCCCTGCGGCGTGGGGGCACTACCGTGTGTCGTACACCTTATCCAAGTCGATGAACAACGTCGGCGAGAACTTCTTCAGCTCGCCGATCGATCCGACCGACCTCTCCAAGGACTGGGGCCGCTCAGATGACGATCAGCGGCATCGGCTCGTCGTCAATGGCGCCGTCACACTGCCGTACGCGTTCGAGCTGAGCGGCGCCTTGCAGGCGTACTCGTCGCTGCCGTTCAACATCACCTCGGGCGTGACGACAATCCAGGGAACAGCGGGCCGCCCGATGGTCAACGGTGAGTTCATCGAGCGGAACGCCGGCGTTGGCAGCGATTTCTTGAGCCTCAGTGCCCGGGTGAGCCGGCCTGTTCCGGGTGACTGATCGCGTCGAGCTGGAGGGGATCGTCGAAGCGTTCAACCTGACCAACCGGCGCAATGTCATCACGCGCAATGCGAATTTCGGCCCGGGTGCTTACCCCTCCGGCCCGTCGCCGAACTTCGGCGAGGTGACGGCCGTCGGTGATTCGCGGACCGTCCAGCTTGGCTTCAGATTGAGGTTCTAGAAACCAATCCGACGGGCCCGTTCGGCCGTAATACTGCCGTGGGAGAGCTAAAGGTGGTCGAACTTGCCGTTGGTCCGCGTTTCTGATGTGATGACGGGCACCTTGGGACAAGTCGCGACCGCTGCACTTCTTTTGACGTTGGCGTTCAGCTCGGTTGTCCGCGCGCAGACGCTCGCGCATGGCCGCATCGCAGGCACAGCCACCGATACGACGGGCGGAGCGCTGTCGGGCGTCACTGTGGAGTTGCGCGCCCGCGGCGCCGTGGCCGCGATGACGCAGACCGATCGTGCCGGCCGGTTTCAGTTCAACGCCGTTGAAGCCGGCGAGTTCGAGGTGGCATTCAGCCTGATCAATTTCGCGTCCCACGTGCGTCAGGGAGTCCGGCCACAGGCCGGCCAGACGATTACCCTCGATGTCATTCTCCAGCTGACGTTGAGCGCCGACGTCACGGTGACCGGACGCCGCACCTTTACCAATCTCGCGGACGTGAGCAATCCCGCCGAGAACCTGATCGGCATTGCCGATGCCGCCAGCGTCGGCGCTATCACCGCACGTCAACTCGAGAATCGGCCCGTCATGCGTGCAGGCGAGGTGCTCGAGACGGTGCCCGGGCTCATCATCAGCCAGCACAGCGGGGAAGGGAAGGCCAACCAATATTACCTGCGGGGTTTCAATCTCGATCACGGCACCGACTTCAGCACGATGATTGCCGGAATTCCCGTGAACATGCCGACCCATGCCCACGGACACGGATATACCGACGCGAACTTCCTGATTCCCGAGCTCGTCAGCGGCGTGCAGTTCAAGAAGGGGCCGTACTACGCCGATGAGGGCGACTTTTCAGCCGCCGGGTCGGTGAACGTGAATTACGTCAGCGTGCTCGAGGCCCCGATCGTATCGCTGAGCACCGGCGCTCAGGGATGGAACCGCCTGATGGCTGCCGCGTCGCCGGAGTTCGCGGGTGGCCATCTGCTCGGGGTGATCGAGTTGAATCACAACGACGGCGCCTGGGCGCTCGAGGACAATTACCGCAAGGTGAACGGCATCGTTCGCTACAGCCGGGGTGCTGCGACCGACGGGATTGCCGTGACGGGGTTGTTCTATCGCGGCGACTGGAATTCAACCGATCAGGTTCCGCGTCGCGCAATCGCATCGGGCGCCGTGCCCCGGTTCGGGCATATCGATCCGACCAACGGTGGCGCGACTCATCGGTACAGTCTGTCGGCCGATGGCCAGTGGGCCAACCTGAACAGCGTGACCAGGGCCAATGCGTACTTCGTCGACTACGCGCTGAATCTTTTTTCCAACTTCACGTACTTTCTCGACGACCCCGTGCGCGGGGATCAGTTCGAGCAGGAGGATCGGCGAAAGGTGACGGGCGGGCGGCTGACGCACCGCCGGCTCGGCCGCGTGGGTACGCGTGTGATGGAGAATCTCGTGGGTGTACAAGTCCGCCGGGATGATATCGGCGCCATCGGCCTGTATCGCACCCAGCACCGCGCAAGGTTTGCGACGGCGCGAGAGGACCGCATCGCTCAGAGCTCCGTCGGATTGTTCGCCCAGAATCAGTATCAGTGGCATCCGATGCTCCGCACGACGCTGGGACTGCGCGGCGACGTGTACCGCTTCAACGTTCGCACTCATGAGCCGGAGACGCGCGCACTCGCGAGCCCGAAGTTGTCGGTGGTGCTTGCCCCGTGGAGGGGAACTGAACTGTATGTGAACGCGGGATATGGATTTCACAGCAACGACGCGCGCGGTGTGCTGGTCGAGGGCAGTACTCCGCTCGTGCGCGCGCGTGGCGCCGAAATCGGCGTCCGGACCGTCAAGATCCCCCACATGCAGAGCACGGTGTCGGCGTGGCAGTTGGACATCGATTCCGAGCTTGTATTTGTCGGCGACGCCGGCACGACAGAGGCAAGCCGGCCGAGCCGTCGCGTCGGCGTGGAATGGGCCACCTATGCAAGCCCGCGCCCGTGGTTGTCGCTGGATGGCGATGTGGCGGTATCGGGCGCGAAGTTTACCGATGTGGACCCGGCAGGGAATCGGATCCCCGGATCGGTGCGGGCGGTCGTCTCGCTTGGGGCTTCGCTGCATGAGCTGAAGCGCATGTCGGGCAGCATCCGCCTTCGATACTTTGGCCCGCGACCGCTCGTCGAAGACGACAGCGTGCGGTCGAGCGCGACAACACTCGTCAACGGGCAGATCAGCTATCGCTTACGTCCTCACTCGCGCCTTGTTGTCGAGCTGTTCAACCTGCTCGACCAAACCGCAAGCGACATCGACTACTTCTACACATCCCGCCTTTCCGGCGAGCCTGCCGACGGCATTGATGACGTTCACACCCATCCGGCATTGCCGCGGGCAGCACGCGTGACGTTGCAGATCGGTTTTTAAGGGCAATAGCGGACGTCTAATCGCCGTTGTTTGACGCAGAGCCGCAGAGCCCGCGGGCCTTCGTGTTCGACGCTTGTGCTACTCGCCGATGGCTCTCGTCCAGATGTCGATTTCTTCCGGCGTCATCGTGCCCAGCGGCACCAGCCGCGCGTCGACGTAGTGCCACCGCTCGACGTCGGCGAGATACTGCGCACGAGAGAGCAGCGTCCCCCGGCACAGCCGGATGCCTTCGTCTGCCTTCGGCTCGTGCTTCGCCCGCTCGAGCAGCGTGTCGATGACGGCCTGTGGGGCCGGGTCGTTCGGATACACATAGGGAAACAGCACCAGGTGCGCCAGCAGCACACGCCAGTGCTCGCCGAACCGCGCCAGCAGTCTGGGCCAGTTGATGTCCTTCTGCCGTGCGCGGATGAGGTGCAGCACGTCGGCGCCGTCGAAACGCTCGCGCTCCATCAGGAACGCCTTCGACCAGATCATCTCCTCGACGGGCATCAGCCGCACCGGGAATCCGAGCGACTCGTCTCGCATCGCGTTGGCAAACCACTCGTCGTCCACTTCAGCGACGCCGTTGCCGCCTGAAAAGATCAGGTCGACGAAAAATTCCCGCTGACGCCCTCCGAACGCCTTTCCCAGCCAATGCGGGTAGGTGAGCTCGGTCGTGATGCCTACCTCGGCGAGTGCTCGAGTCGCACGGTCCCAGTCGTCACGGTAGATGAAGAGATCAAGATCCTTCGTATCCCGCCCGATACCGGTGTAGTGAACGAAGGCGTAGGCTCCTCCGACCAGGAAATCGATGTCATGGTCCTGGAAGACCTGAATGACCCTCTTGTAGAAATCCGAGGCGTGTCGGCTGGGGGCTTCGACAGTAGTTGGCGTCACGCTCTAACAAAGGCAAGAGAGATGCCATGAGGGCACGTATGTTGCTGTATTAAACAGTGTGCGAGTCGCGGCCACCGCCGATCTGCATTTCGGCAAATCGTCTGCGGGCGTGCTGCAGCCATTGTTGTCGCAGATTGCGACAGGCGCCGATGTGCTGGTGCTGGCGGGGGATATCACCGACTATGGCACCGCTGACGAAGCTCGCCATTTCGTGAAGGATCTTTCGGTGTCGGTCAGGATTCCGATCGTCGCCGTGCTCGGGAATCACGATTTCGAGGCCGGTGCCGAACAGGAGATCCGCCAGATTCTGGTCGATCACGGAGTCTGCGTGCTGGATGGCGACACCTGCGAGGTGCAGGGTGTGGGGTTTGCGGGAGTGAAAGGCTTCGCTGGCGGCTTCGGACGCCGCGCGTTGGGCCCTTGGGGCGAGCCGATTACCAAGCAATTCGTGCACGAGGCCGTCAACGAAGCGCTGAAGCTCGAGTCGGCGCTTGCGCGCCTTCGCACGGACAAGAAGATCGTCGTCATGCACTACGCTCCCGTCCAGGCCACCGTCGAAGGTGAGCCGTGCGAGATCTATCCGTATCTCGGCTCGTCGCGCCTCGAGGAGCCAATCGGGCGGTATGGCGTCACGGCCGTCGTGCACGGTCACGCACACAACGGCAGGCTGGAAGGACGCACCTCGACCGACGTCCCGGTCTACAACGTCTCGTACCCCTTGATGCGCAGACTGACTCCTGAGCAGCCGTTCCGGATTCTCGAACTGTGAGGATGCGATGGCACGCGCGGCAGCCTTTCGAATCGGCTGCTCGGGCTGGCAATACCGGCATTGGAAGGGATCGTTCTACCCAGAGCCTTTGCGCTCGCGCGACTGGCTCGAGTACTACGCGGCGCATTTCGATACCGTCGAAGTGAACAGCAGCTTCTATCGGCTTCCAGCGGACGCCGTATTCGACAGCTGGCGGTCGCGAACACCGCGGGACTTCCTGTTTTCCGTCAAGGCGAGCCGCTTCTTGACCCACATGAAAAAGCTGAAGGAACCCAGGGAGCCGCTGGAACGTCTGTTCTCGCGGGTGTTCGAGCTCGGGGGCAAGCTGGGCCCCGTGCTGTATCAGCTCCCCAGGCAGATGCCGAAAGACATCGGGCGGCTCGCCCGATTTCTGGAGCTGCTGCCGCCCAGGGTGAAGCACGCGATCGAGTTCCGGAACCCGGAGTGGTACAAGGACGAGGTGATACGGCTGCTCCGCAAGCACAACGTCGCGTTGTGCCTGCACGACATGTCCGGTTCGGCTACTCCGCGGCTGTTGACCTCGCGATTTACCTACATTCGTTTCCATGGCGCCAGCGGCCGATACGACGGCGCGTATCCGCAGGAGACGCTCGAAGACTGGGCGAGGTGGCTCGCCAGGACCAATTACCCGGCGTTCGCATACTTCAATAACGACATCGGCGGCCACGCGCCCCGCGACGCCAGACGGCTGATTGAGCTGCTGACTCCCCGCGTTCGTGTGTCGTAAGAATTTACGTAATGAGTAAGGTCGGTTCCGCCTCAGGTCCAATAAATCGAAAGATTTCGCAATGGTCCGGTGATTGCACGAATCTCTCACCTTGAAACCCGGGATTCGTTAAACTCTCTTGCGGAGGCTGCTCATGAAGCGTGTTGTGATGCTCGCCCTTGTGCTGATGGTTGGAATTTCCTGCGACGATTCGCCGACGACTCCTTCGGACCCGAACGTCGCGCGATTTACCGCTATCTTATTGCCCGGTAATGAAGTGCCCGCGATCACCAACGCCGATGCGAGCGCGAGCGGGACGATGCAGTTGACGATGACCGTCACCCGTGACGCGGCGAATACGATTACTGGCGCAAACTATGATTTTGTCGTCAACATGACGGGTTTCCCAGCCAATACAACTCTGACGGGCGCGCACATCCATGGTGGCGCGGCGGGTGTGAATTCTGGTGTGACCGTCAACCTGAACGTTGCGGCGGGTGAGTTTGTTCTGGGGAACGGACAGCTCACAATGACGAGAAATGGAATTACGGTGCCCGCCGCGACCGCAGCCGCAGTGGCCCAGGCGGTTTTCAACAATCCTGCAGGCAACTACTTCAACGTGCACACGACGCTCAATACCGGCGGTGCCATACGCGGGCAGTTGTCGAAGGTGAATTAGTAGAACTTTCGGGAGATATTGAACCCGAGGAACCAGTCCCTGTCGTTCGACGCGCCGCGTGCCATCTCGGCCATCGTCGTGCCGAGCCCGTTCGACACGTTCAGTTGGAAGACATGCCCGCGCAGCCGCTTCTCGATGCCAAACGTCTTCAGAGAGACGCCAGGCCGGAAGCCGCTCGCGCGGGGTGTCCACGATCCCACCAGATAGACGCTCGATAGCACGCGCAGGCGGCTGCTCAGTCCCACCATCAGCGTGTTTGATTCGATGCCAGTCGCGAGGTCGGCGCATCCAAGGATGTCGTGGCCGTGCTCGACGTGCTCGAGGCAGCCGGCGGTGCTGTAGGTGTTCGAATGAAAGATGTATGTCGGCTGCAGGTAGAAAGCGACGCGGTCGCTGATGGTGCGGGACAGGAGTGGACCAACGGCGGTGGCGTAGGCGTTGTCCTCTGGCTCCACCACGTCGCCGCGGTGGAAGTTGTTCAGCCCCTCGATGCTCGCGACAATGTCCAGCGTAAACGGGACCGACTCGCTGTGCCGCATCACATCGTACTGTCCAAAAAACTGAATCGTCTTGCCACTCGTGCGATAGATCCCCGCCTGAAGTCCCCGCATCACGCCGAATCGGTACTCCAACCCGATGAGCGCGCCGTTATCCAGCCCGAAGAGGTTGCTGGCCAGCTGTCCGAAGTCGGGGTTGTTCAGCGTGCGTGTGAATCGATGGGTGATGCGGAACGCGCTCTGGTAACGAGGCAGCCGCAGCGTCGTCGGCAGATTGACGAGAGTAAAGTCCGGTTCGATCGGATTGGGCCTGCGATCCGCCAGGTCGCGAGGATCCGGTGGGCAGGGTACCTGTTCGGACCCGCAATCTTGTGCCGCCAGTGACGACGGCAGAAGAAGGAGGGCGGCAATGAGAGCTGCGAAAACGCGCTGCACGCGATCTAAAGCCTACCTCAGGTACGTGGGATCCGGCGTCGTCATTATCTGATGACTACGCGTGTCGTTGTTACCCCCGCCGGCTTTGCCGCCGCCGCCGCTGCTCTTGCAGCCGAGTGCCCACAGAACCAGCACAGAGAGCGCGATCGAGAGCAAAAGCAATTTCTTCATGCCTTCGCCGGAAGGCAAATGCGATGCCGCAAAATTGCGCCGTCATTTGCGCGAACTCCAGATGCCCGGATTACGGCCGCCGTAACCCGTTACGCTTATTGGAATTTGTATTTGGAAAGATAGTAGCTGAGCGCGCGCTGGCTGATCCCCATCAAGTCGGCGGCGTCCTTCTTCACGCCTCCAGAGCTTTCCAGTGCGCGGCGGATCGTTTCCTGCTCGATCCACTCGATGTTGGTGCGCAGTTTCAGAGAGGGCAGGGTGCTCGACTGGCCCGCGGCAAGGCCCAGCACGGAAATCGACGCAGCCGTGATGACGCCATTTGTGGAGAGCACGACAGCGCGCTCGATGGTGTTCTCGAGCTCGCGGACATTGCCGGGCCATTCGTAGGCATTCAGCTTCTCTCGCACGCCCTCGTCGGTGCGCTCGATCCGGCGTCCCGTGCGCTGCTGGTGTTTGCGGATGAAGTGCTCCGTGAGGATCGGAATGTCTTCGCGCCGGTTTCTGAGCGGCGGCATCTCGATCGGGATGACGTTCAGTCGGTAGAACAGGTCCTCTTGAAACGTGCCATCCAGTACCATCTGCCGGAGGTCGCGGTTGGACGCGGCAATCACTCTGACGTCGACCTGCTGACTGCGCTCGGACCCGAGGGGCTCGAATTCCCGTTCCTGCAGCACGCGCAACAGCTTGGACTGCAGCACCGGACTCATCGTGCCGATCTCGTCGAGCAGGATGGTGCCGCCGTCGGCCAGGGCGAACTTGCCTTTTTTATTCGTGGCCGCGCCGGTGAAGGCCCCCCGCACGTGGCCGAAGAGCTCCGACTCGAGCAGCGTCTCCGGAATGGCCGCGCAGTTCACCTTGATGAGCGGCATGTTGTGCTGCGCGCTCCGCGCGTGAATCGCGCGCGCGACCAGCTCTTTGCCGGTGCCGGTCTCGCCGGTAATGAGGACCGTGCTCTTGGTCTCGGCGACCAGCTCGGCCTTCCGGATCACCTCTTCCATCACCCGGCTGCGGCCGACGATGCCGTAGTGATTGAACTCTTCGTCGCGCTCGTTCAGGAGATACCGCTGATGCGAGCTCATGCGCTGGTGCTCGAGCGCCCGTCTCACGACCACGAGCAGCTCTTCGATCTCGAACGGCTTCTGGAGGTAGTCGAGTGCGCCCAGCTTCATCGCTTCGATGGCGCTTTCGATGGTGGCGTGTGCCGTCATCATCAGAATCTGCGGGCGCTCGGTGTCGGGTGTCGCGGCGACCAGCTCTCGAATCAGGTCGAGCCCTGTGGCGTCGGGCATCAGGTTGTCGACGATGAGCACGTCGACGCTGCGTTCGGCCAGCGTGCGCTGCGCTTCGCGGACGCTGCCAGCTTCGAGCACATCGTGTCCCTCGGACTTCAGCGCCTGCCCAAGCGCCCGCCGGATCTTTTGTTCGTCGTCCACGAGCAGAAGCGTGCCTCCCCTAGGTGGCATGCTGATCCTCGCGCGACGGGAGGTCGATGCGGATCTCTGCGCCGTGGCCGGCACGGCTTTCGAGCACGATCGAGCCCCCCATGCCTTCCACGATGTTTTTGGCGATCGCGAGTCCGAGTCCCGAGCCCGTCCGTTTGGTCGTGAAGTACGGATCGAAGACGCGGGGCAGATCTTCGGGTTTTACGCCGATGCCGCGGTCGCGGACGATCACGCGGAAGGACTGGGGCAGCGCGACGGTCTGGATCTCGATGTCCGGCGATGTCGCCGATGTCGTCGCCGGCCGCGCTGCGACGGAGTGGCGAGCGTTCGTCAGGATATTCACGAGCGCTGTGCGCAGCCGCTCGGCGTCGGTCACCATTGGTCCCAGCGCTGGATCGGCGTTGACGACGACGTTCATCGCGTGATCGACGACACGAGTGGCCTGCTCGGCATCTACGCACACCGCATTGACGTCGGCCGGCTCGTAGTCGAAGCGGATGGGCCGGGCGAAATCGAGCACGTCGTTGACCATCCGGTTGAGCCGAACGACCTCTTCGTCCACGTCGGCGAGCGCCTGCTTGAGCTCCGAACGGCTGACCTGCTCGTTCGCCAGCGTCCGCAGCGATGCCTTAATAATCATCAACGGATTGCGAATTTCGTGGGCGACGACGGTGGACATCCGGCCGAGCGCCGAGAGGCGCTCGCGCTGGGCGGCTTCGCGCTGGAAGCGCGCGATGGAGTCGGTCAGGGTGTTGAAGGTCGAGGCGAGCAGCTTCGCATCCTCGTCGTCCCAGCTGGCTGCGTGCCTCAACGAGATCTTTCTCGTCAGGTCGCCGGTGGCCGACATCTCGCGCATCACGTTGGTGATCGTGGCCAGCGGCCTGGTAATCGTGCGGGCCACGGCATAACTGAGAATCGTCGCGGCCATCACGGCGAGCATGCCGACCACGCCGAGCCCCGTATTGATGGCGTCGAGAAACCGCAGCCGCTCGGTGCGCGACCGCAGCAGCAGTACGCTCGGCGCCGTCACGCCGGTCATGGCGGCGGCGGCCGGCCCCAGCGGCCGTTTCAACGCGACGTACTCGCCGTTTTCGAGCGACACGGTCTGGACGTTGCCGGTTTTCAGCAGCGACGCGAGCTGCTCACGGTCTCCTGGCGGCAGCGTCGACGCCCTGATCTGCCCGTCGATGGCAAACACGATGTCGCTTTCCGTGGCGCGCTTGAAGATTTCGGCGAGGTTGTTGTCGAGCCGCGATCCGACCGTCAGCGCGCCCATGATTTCCGGACGGTCGAGGCCGATCTTGATGGGCACGGTCATCACCTGAAGGACGCCGTCGGCGTGAGGCCAGAACCCGCTCGATTCGGTCCCGCCCAGCGCGTGCCGAACTTCGGGCAGCATGCCAATGGTGCCTTCCGCGATGTCGAGCTCGCCGGCCTCGGCGAGCACCTGGCCGTCCCTGCCGGTCAACACAATCAGCGCGGCGCGAAGCCCTTCCTGATACGTCCGCGCGAAGGGCTCGACCGTCGGAGGATCGCCTGTGTCGACCGCGGCTTTCAGCCGCGGGTCGTCGGCGACGAGCCTGGCCATCACCGTCAGCGTCTGCAGAAACGTGGCGCATTGTTGATCCACGAGCGCGCCCGCTTCGATGAGCCCGCGCTGCAGCTCCGCTTCTGCCTCCCGCGTGGTGGTGCGGCTGACGAAGTACACCGCCGCGCCAATCGACATCACCGCGAGCGCAGCACTGGCCAGGAAGATGCGGTTGGTGAGCGAGCCCAGGATCTTCACGCGCTACCGCAGGGTGAAGTCCGCTTCAACGGCCCCGCCCTCCTCGGGAATCTCGATCGGCCGCGACTCGCGAACGGACCCCTCGTTCCACGCGACCAGCATGTAGCGTCCGGGCGGCACGCGACCGATCTGGTAACGGCCGTCGGCAGCGGTGACGTCGAAGTACCGGTGATTGAAGACCAGAATGAACGCGCTCATGTGCGAATGGATTTCGCAGAAGACGCGCACGATGCCCGCGCGATCGAATCGGACCGATTTCGACTTGCCCGCCGCGTAGCGGCCAAGATCGAACGGCCGAGGACCGCGAAGGGAGAACACGTTGTGATAGGTGTTGTCGCTGTTCGGGAAGTCCACCGTCGTGCCCACGGTGACGGCGAGCACGCGAGGTACGAACATCTCGTTCCGCTGGTCCATGGTCGCGCGCTGCGGCTCGACGTCGGGGAAGGCCCGCGCGGGCGCCGATTCGAGATACACCACCGAGCGGCGCAGATCCTGCGGCTCGTGACCGGCATGCGTGCCGAGATCGTTCACGTTCGGACGCCGCTCGAGCTGGAGCGTCGGGCGCCGGACGTCGACGCGGCCGCGGATGACGCCGAGGGCGGCTTGCGCGAGCACGCGTTCGGCTGGAGTCGAGAGCCAGGCGCTGAGCGCGACGAGCGCGAGAGCCAGGAGCCGATGAGGCCGGTTGCTTCGAGTCACAGCCAGAAATGCAGTTGCATGCTGACGAGGCCACGGCTTCGAACGAGGCCGCCATCGCGCCAGTTGTGCTGATAGGTGGCTTTGCCGACGAGGTTCCGCCGGATGTAGTAGCCGACTCCGGTCTCCAGCCGCGTGACCGGCGCGTCCCACCTGGTCTCGGCGAACGAAGAGGGAAGACGGCCGAAGCTCAATCGATCGATGCGGGTCGCCGCGAACAATCCCGGCGTCAGTTTGTAGCGTCCTTCGACGAACACACTTGTGGCATCGAGGCTGCTCGACAGAGTCGGCACGTGCCACCGATTCCAGATGATCTCGCCGCGCACGAGAAAATGGTCGCGCGAGTACTCGGCATCGACGCCGAGTGCCCGTTGTGTCGATCGAATGGATCCGGCGACGAGCGTCGCCATTGCCAGCGCGGCGTCAGAGACATACGGCCCTCTCGCAGCCGAGCCTCCCAGCACGAGCGCGGCGCGCGGCCGCCATTGCACGCGACCGGACACCTGTTTGCCGCCGTTGTTGTCGCGCGTACGCGGGTCCGATGCCGTACCGTTGGTGACCGCGCCGGCGGCGTTGAACGATTCGGGCCCGACGCGCACCTGCACGCCCGTGTCCCATCGAAACGCGGTGATGAGCGGCATTCCCGGCGCGATGTCGAGCGATCCGATCGGATAACTCGGCCGCCAGCCGCGCGCGCGCATCCGGAGGACGTCTTCGTTCGACGCCGGCAAGGCGTCCGGCCGCGCCGCGGTGAGATATTGATACGCGAGCGGGTAGCCGATGAGCGGATTGCCTGCGCCGTAATCGCGACGCGCAAAGGCGCCAAACGTCGGCGGAATCCGTCCGGCCTGAATGTCGATCGGTCGGTCGCGCCATGGACGCACGCGGACGTAAAGTGCGTACGGTTTGACGCCGTCCCCGTTCTCGCTGCGAATTTCCGTAAGGACCGAGACGCCACTCGTCACCCGTACGTCGGCCGTGACGCCGACTCTGAAGAGGCGGAGCGCATTGTGTTCGTAGTCGGTGTAGTTGAACCACGCGCCGTCGCTGTCGTCCTGCGGCGTCGCCGAGACAGAAATATCTGTACCGATCGTGACGAAACCGTCGCCGAACGAGATCGGACCTGACGGGAGCTCTTGCGCGCGCACAGGACGCGCACACAGCAGCGCAATCGCGGCAGCGACCCAGACCGTCCTCATGTATACGTTCATACTATAATCACTAGGTACGTCAATGGCTTACATCATCACCGAGCCTTGCATCGGCACCAAGGACACCGCGTGCGTCGACGTCTGCCCGGTCGACTGCATCCATCCGCGGAAAGACGAGCCGGCGTTCGAGTCGGCCGAGATGCTCTATATTCACCCCGACGAGTGCATCGACTGCGGCGCCTGCGTGCCCGCCTGCCCGGTCGAAGCCATCTACTCGCTCGACGAAACACCTCATAAGTGGGCCAATTTCATCCATTTGAACGCAAACTACTATCAACGTTAGAATATAAACATAATGGGTTTGATCGACCACAAGTTCGAAGATAACTTCATCACGACCAACGTCGACCAGATCCTGAACTGGGCGCGGCAGTCTTCGCTTTGGCCCATGCAGTTCGGACTGGCCTGTTGTGCGATCGAGATGATGGCGGCCGGGGCGTCGCGATTCGACATTTCCCGCTTCGGCGCAGAAGTTTTTCGCGCTTCGCCCCGACAGGCCGACCTGATCATCGTTGCTGGTACGGTCACGAAGAAAATGGCGCCCGTGCTGCGCCGGCTCTATGACCAGATGCCCGAGCCGAAGTGGGTCATCTCCATGGGCAGCTGCTCGAACGCCGGCGGCCCGTTCCCGACTTACAGCGTGCTGCAGGGAGTCGACAAGATCGTCCCCGTCGATGTGTATGTGTCCGGCTGCCCGCCCCGGCCGGAGGCGCTGCTGTACGGATTGATGCGGCTGCAAGACAAAATACGCAAGGAGGGTACCGTGCTCCGCAAAGAGCGCGTCATCATGGTGGGCACGTCGGAGCCGATCCTGGTAGGCGAACGATCATGAAAAACCTTCTGCGGACCATTTTTCTGGTCGATCTGCTCAAAGGGCTGTGGCTCACTCTCAAATACACGCCGCAGCCGGCGTTTACGTTCCAGTATCCGGCCGAACGGCGCCCGGTCGCGCCGCGGTTCCGCGGCGTGCTGCGCCTGCAGGTCGAGCCCGAGTCGGGTGCGCAGACCTGCATCGTCTGCGACCAGTGCGCGAAGGCGTGCCCGGACGATCTCATCGCCCTGGGCGGCCACCGCGAGCCGGGGCAGAAGATCAAGATCCTCGACTATTTCGACTTCAACCTCTCGCGCTGCAGCTTCTGCGGGCTGTGCTCGGAAGTCTGCCCCACGAAGCCCATTAAGGCGCTCATCATGAGCGAAGATTACGAATTGGGTACCTATAGTCGCGAGACGCAGATCCTGCGGATCGACGAAATGTACGACGGCGTGCCGATCGAGCAATACACCCGCTAATACCGCTTGCGGTGCCGGTCAGCCCCCCCTACAATCCAGTTAACTCCAAACTGGTCAACCGAGAGGGGCTATGCGCTCAGTTCTCAGGCTGCTTCCCTTTGCCGCTGCCACGGCTGCGGTCTTGACGCTCTCACCGGCCGCGTCGGCCATTTCGAGGGAAGCTGCGGAAGTTCAGCTCCAACTGGCCAGACTGCTGTTCACCGACGGGCGCTACATCGAGGCGTTCAACGCCTACGAGCAGGTGAAGGGGCACGACGACGCCCGAATCAAGCGTGAAGCCCTGACTGGCACCGTGAAGACCGCCCTGCGCCTGGGCGATTTTTCCCACGCTCACGCAGACGCGCAGCTGCTGGCCCGTAGCGCCCCGCGAAACGCCGAGGCCATTGCCACTTATGCCGACGCGCTCTGGGCAGTCGGATTGTTCGAGGATTCAGAACAGAAGTTCCAGGACGCGCTCTCGGTGCAGAGCGACAACGCCCGCGCGCTCCACGGCCTGGCCCGCAGCCTGGCCGCGCGCAACAAGTTGAGTCAGGCGCTCGAAACTGCCCAAGCGGCGCTCGCCAAAGACCCCCGCGACGCCGAAATCCACCATACGGTCGGGTCGATCTACGAGCGGCTGCGGCGCTACGAAGAGGCAGCCAACGCCTATTCGAGCTACATCAACCTGCTTCCCAACAAAGATCGCAGCGCGAAGGCGGCATGGGCGAGAGCGGAGGTGCGATTTCTGCGCGCGTTTGGCGCCCGTCCGCCGCTACATATCGACCCGGCCGCGGCCGGCCGGCTGCACACGGTACCGTTCCGCGTCATCAACGAGAAGATCATCGTGAAGGCCCGGGTCAACAAGGGGCCGCAGGTGGACTTCGTGCTCGACACGGGATCTGAGCAGACGGTCATCTCGCGCGAGACGGCCTCTCGTATGGGCATCCGCCCGATTGTCAATATCCTCAGCGCCGGCGTCGGAGATCTGGGCGTCCGCGAGCTGGAGCTGACGCGCCTCGACGAGCTGGAGATTGGCGGCTCGCTCAAGGTGCAGAACGTCCCCTCCATCATCAAGAACCCGCCGCTCGTCGGGCTGCCGACGCGCGAAATGGAGAGCTTTTCGCCGCTCGCCCTCGGGATGTCAGTCGTCATCGATTACGACCGGAACCAGTTGCTGATTGGCGAGAATCTGCCTGCCGAAACCGCCGATGTGGAGCTTCCGCTGCGGATGCACCGGCTTGCGATGGTCCCTGGCAGCGTGCAGGGAGGACCGGCGAGCTTCATCCTCGATACCGGCGGCCAGGTCATTTCGATCAGCACCGACACGGCGAGCGGCCTCGAACGCGGCGAGATGAGGAACATCCCGCTCAAGGTGTACGGCGCGTCGGGCTGGGACCGCGATGCGTTCCTGATGCCCGGCGTCAACCTGAACTTCAGCAAGATCGAGTACCGCAACCTGTCGGTGGTGGTGCTGAATCTGCGCGCGCCCAGTGTGCTCCTCGGCTTCAGGCTGGGCGGTATCGTCGGCTACAAATTCCTCAGCCGCTACAAGGTGACCATCAATCTCGACACGAGCGTTGTGCAACTGCAGGCGCGGACACCAAAACGCGCGGACTAGAACACGACGAGCGCGACGAGCACGACGGCACGACGAAAATCTGGAACACTAAGATCACGAAGGTGTGAGCCTGACAAGCTCACGAAGGTCGTCGATGCCTCCGACCAGGCCGGCTGTGCACTCCAAGGACGAGTTCGTGACCTTGTCAGGATCAAGGCTTAGTGCCCTTCGTGTTCCCGCGTAGTGTGGTATTCACAGCTTTGCCCGGCGGGCGAGGTGCTCGGCCCGCCGCTTGCGCGGCGCGCGCCCACAGCGCGACGTCGATGCAGAATCAATCGCTGTCGCGGAACTTCAACACCTCTCCCGCGCAAGACATTCAACTAACTACAGAAGATTAGAAGGTCCGGAACAGGAACCCTCCTGAACTTCTAGAAGCGGTTTCAATACTCCAATATCAACACAAGATCAGAAGATCAAGAGACGGAACGTCCCCGTTCAGTGGGATGTATCAGGGGGACTCCATTGGAGGCATCAGCGCGCGTCGTCGTGTTATCGCTTTTGCCGAATTCCTCCTGATCTCCTGTGGAAGTCTTTGGCAGGTGCGGGCGCGTTTCAGTTTTGAACGTTAGAGCGTGGAGCGCCGGGCGAGGTGCTGGTCTCGGCGCACCTGGGCGGCTGCCTGCTGGGCCCGCTCTTCCTCCGTGCTCACCAGCAACGGCGGAATCTGCTCGCGCGTGCCGTCGGCGCGCGCCAGGGTGACGAACGTGAGATAGGCGCGGCTCGTCATCTGCCGCCGGCCGGTCAACGCTTCCTCTGAAAACACCCGCACTTCCACTTCGAGCGATGTCTTGAAGGTGGCGGTGACGCGCCCATTCAGTACGACGAAATCGCCTACCTTGATGGGGTTGAGAAATTCGAGGCTGTCTACGGCTGCCGTGACCATCAGCGCCCGCGCGTGACGGAATGCGGTAATCGCCGCCGCAATGTCGATGAGGTGCATCACGGCGCCACCCAGCATGAACCCCATCGGGTTGGCGTCATTCGGCAGCACCACCTCGACCATCTGGGTGGCGGACTCTGAAGCGGGTTTCGGCGCGGGCGGCATCAGGAAAGAGTACTCGAACTGGTGGAGGAATGCCTGTCAGGGCAGATGGCAGATGGCAGATGGCAGATGGCTCAACACTTCCAACGATCGTCAAGAAACGCCTTCAGTCGCAGGCGCAGCTCCTCGGGGAGATCATCCTCGGTCAGCGACTGCAGCAGCGTGACCGTAGACCGGAACGAGCCGACGAACTTCGTGCACTCGGAGCATCCGCCGATGTGTTGTTCGAGATCATGCTGGACGTCGGCCGGCAGGCGGCCGTCGAGGTAGTCGGAGAGGAGGGAGATTATGCGAGGGCAGTCGTGATCCATGTTATGGCAAATGGCAGATGGCGGATGGCAGATCGTACTCTCTGCCATCTGCCATCATCGATCTGCCATGACAGGTTACTACTAGAAGTCGTAGCCGATCCACGCGGTGAACCGCGCTTTGCGGAAGGCCGCGCTGCCGCCGTCGGCGGCGAACAGGTAGTCTTCCCAGCCTTTGTTGAAGAGCGTCCGGTACGACCAGTCGAAGTGCACAGGGAAGCCGAGCGCAAAGGTCTCGAGCCCGATGCCATACGACGCGCGTGAATCGACGAGACGGAAGCCCTCGATTCGCCGGGCCGGGCCTGTGATAACGCCGGTCGCGCTCTGCGTCGGGGGGATCACCGCCGCGTTGCGGTCGTAGATCTTGAAGGTCTGGTTGTCGAGCGCCGCGCCGCCGAGGTTGAAGAAGAACACCCCGCGAATGCCGCCGAGGATGCCGATCGGCGTCGCCATGGCATGGATCAGCGGGAAGCGGAGCTCGGCATTGGTGTAGAACGCCTTATGGCCGAGGAACTGCCGGTAGTCGTACCCACGCATTTCGGAGTTGCCGCCGAAGAACGTGTAGCCCGGCGCGTTGCCCCAGCTCTTGAAGCCGTAAGCACGCACCGCGAACACCCCGTTCGCCCCGAGCCGCACGTAGTAGCGCGCATCGGCGTCGGCCGTCTGGCGCGACAGCGAGTTGGCCACCTTGGGCGCACCCTCGAACGACAGGCGCATCGTGCTGCCCGACAGCGGCCCGTACTCGCGGAACACCGTCGTCTCCTGGATGAACGACACGCCGAGTGGCACCATCATGCCGCGATTGAACAGCTGGGTTCCGAACTGTTCCTGCTGATACTGATCCGCCTCGATCTGCAGCAGCGGATCCGCGTATTCTTCGGCGAAATGCACGACGCCGCCCGATAGCTCGATTCGCCGATAGGTGCTGAACGGGTAGATGCCGAACATCGAGCCGCCGCGCACCGTCTGCGTGGCGAGTGCGTCTTCGCGTCTGATGAACGGCGCGATCTGCGGATCGTAGAAGTACTGCCCCAGCTGCCCGTAGAAGAACTGCGTCTGCGAGTAGCCCTGCAGCGCGAACTGGAAGCGCCGCGACAGGTTGACGTACGAGAACGACAGCGTCTTGTACCTGCTGTACAGACGAGGCATACATGCTGAACTGCTGGTCGCCGAGCACGTCGGTGAACGACACCATCGAGCCGCCGAACACGTCGCCACCGCTGGTCACGCCGACATTCACCGGCGGCCGGCCGTCGAGGAACATCTTGTCGAATCTGCCCTTCTTCGACTTGTTTTCGGCCACGAGCGTGTGCTGCAGCGGTGCCTGGAAATCGACAATCGGTCCGGGCGTGCCGAAGTCGGCCGACGCCGCTGTGTGCAGCGGCTCCTTGAGATCGAACGTGTGCAGGCTGAAGCTGCCCTTGTAGTAGTCCACGAACGCCAGCTTCGGCGTCGTCGCGTCCTTCGAGAGCACGACGGGTGAGAGCACGCCGCCGAGCGCATCGGTGTACTGGCGCAGTTCGCCTGTCTTGAGGCTGAGCGTCCACAGGTTGAAGATGTTGCCGTTGCGCGCCACTTCAGGCGTGAGAGGCGTCGCGGGGTCGGTTGCCGTTGACGAGAAGAGCAGCGTGTCGGCGTTCAGGAACTTCGCCGCCGCCTCGTCCTGGGTGCCGAAGGTGAGCTGCGTCTTTTTTCCGGTGGCGACATCGAGACGGAACAGCTTCTGCGATCCGCTGATCCGCGCCAGATAGACAATGAAGCTGCCGTCGGCCGAGTAAGTGGGACCGTAGTCGGCAAACTCGTCGTTGGTCAGGTTGGTGATGTCGCCGCTGGCGATATCGAGCCGGAAGAGATCGCCGATCGCGCCGCGCAGGCCGCTGAAGAGCACTGTCCGGCCGTCGGGCGAGATGTTCGGCGACTCGGGATTGTCGACGCTCTGGATGTTGATACGATTTTCGATCTTGCCGGTGAGCACGTTCTGGATGATGAGCGTCTTGTACTTCTCCTGGCGCACGAAGTAGGCCAGCCGATCGCCGACCGGCGACCACGACATCCACGACACCATGCTGCTGAGGCTCGGATACGCGAGGTATTCGAACCCGCGATCCATGTCGAAGCCGGGCGTCAGGTTCCGGACGACCGCGCCGTCTTTCGCGGAGACGAGGATGATGTCGAGCTCCTGGTCGCGACGATTGCCGGTGGCCATGGCGATGAGGTCGCCCGAGGGCGACGGTTCGATCGAGATGGCGCCCGTGTAGTCCGAGCGCTCGGGATCCGGAGAGAGATCCTGACCGTAGTCGGCCGGCCGCTCCTTGTCGCGGAACGCCTTGAACCGGTCCTTCAGATATTTCTCGAACTGCTGGTCGAATTCGCGGGCCGACATCTGGAAGGCCTCTTCGTACGGGCTCGAGCCGCCGCCGATGGCGCTCTTGCGCAGCGAGAAGAGGAACTGCCGGACGCCGTCCTTGTTCCAGCGCGCTTCGATGAACTCGTACAGCGCGTGGCCGAGGTTGTAGACGAGCCGCGGGCTGCCGAAATCGCCGTAGCCCTCCATCTGGCTCATCCGCGGGATGATGTCGGCGACCGCCGCATCGCGCACCGTCATCAGGTCGAGCGGGTCCCAGATGCCGCGCTCGTACTCGGCGCCACCTTCGTGCACCCACAGCGGCATGTTGCGGCGGATGAGCGAGGTCGGGATGATGTCGTACTGAAACACGTGCGTCAGCTCGTGCACGATGAGCCCGTAGAGCAAGTCCGACGGCAGGTCGATCGGCAGCACCATCCGGTGCCGCTCGCCCTCGGCGAAGGCGAGCACGCCTTCCTGCGCGGCGCCGGGCGCGATGTTCTGCTGCTGGAACTCGCTGTGCGTCTTGAAGATGATGAGCGGCACGCGTTGGGCGAGATCGTGGCGCAGATCCGAGCTGACGTGCTGATAGGCGCTCTCGGCATAGCTCGCCACCCGCGCCAGATGCTGCTCGTGCTCGGGGTAGTAGTAGATCTCGAAGTGATCGGTCTTATAGATGAACCACTCGAACTTGTCGTAGTGGATCTGGTTCTTGCCGTAGTACGGCGCGAACTGGGATTGCGCGTTCACGCTGGCGCCTGGCGCATGGAGATGGGCCCAGGAGCACAACATGGCGGGAGTCAGTCTTTGCGCGTTCGACTCATTTGCGGTTGCCAGGGTGAGACCCAAGGCCAACAGGCAGATGGAAGCACTGCGCGGGACGCGCATGCGCATACGAGCACCTCGTGAGATTAATGTGTTGGCCACCGGCGGAATTCTCGCGATCTTACTGTGATCACACAGCTACCGCAACGACTCCGCGGGAGCAAGAGGCATACCACGGACGCCGTGCGAATTCGCTTGAGAACCGGTAGACAGCCCATATGGATTTACGAATTTCGGCCTGATTTGGACACAGAACGTTGACCCTTCCCGGTGACATTCCGCCGTCGCGCACACTTGAGGGAGATCGCTCCGGCGGACAAGCCGCGACTCCCCGAATATACTCGGCAAAGGCATGCCCTCTGCCTTCGAAACCGACGCACTGACCCATCTCGACAGTCTATATGGCACCGCGCTCCGTCTGACCCGGAACGAAGCCGATGCGCAGGACCTCGTGCAGGATACCTACGTCAAGGCCTTCAAGGCCCGGAAGCAATTCAAGCCCGGGACCAACCTGAAAGCCTGGTTGTTCACGATCCTCCACAACACCTTTCGCAATCGGCGGCGTGATATCGGACGCGATCCGATTGAGATCGACAGCGATCGTCTCGACCTGGTCGCACCGGCAGACCCTGCCGACACCCCCGAAGAGCACTTGCTGCGCGGCGTGATGGCCCCCGAGCTCCAGGCGGCGCTGGACTCCCTGCCAGAAGCGTTCCGCGAAGCGGTGTGGCTGCGCGACGTCGAGGAATTTCCCTATGCCGAAATTGCAGAAATGTTAGGTATTCCGGCGGGAACCGTCATGTCCCGGATCTCGCGTGGCCGTCGTATGCTCTATGACAAAATGGTAGAGAAAGATGCTGAATCGGCCGAGCGGAAAATCTCGTCCTAAGGGCAGCACTGATGCCTAGTTGCCGGGAGATCGACCCGCTGTTTGCCGCCTACGTCGACGGCGAGGCATCTGCCGACGAGCGGGCGGCCGTCGATGCGCACCTGAAGGCGTGCCGAAAATGCCGGCATCAGACCGCGCTGCAGGCCCTGATGCGCGAGACCGTGCGCGAAAAGCTGTGTCGGCCCTCCGCGCCCGACGCGCTGCGTGAGCGCTGTCGTGCGGCGGCGAACACGAGATTCCCCATCGCCTCCTTTTCCATCGCCGCCGCCCTGTTTCTCGTTCTGGGCGGTGTTTTGTTGTACAGCCTCACCAGGCTCTCGCCCACGGTACTGGCCGCACAACTGACACTCGATCACGTCAAGTGTTTTGCCTTCGACAGTTCGACGGCCTCCGTTGACGCGCGCGTCAGCGAAGAGCAGTACGCTCGCGACTACGGGCAGCAGGTGCAGTTGCCGCGCGCGGCCGTGGCCGGGCTCGATCTCGTCGGCCTGCGCCGCTGTTTTTGCGGTGAAGGTGGCGCGGCCCACGCGATGTACCGTTTGAACGGCCGGCCTGTTTCGCTGTACGTGATTCCCGACGCGAGCCGCGATCGCGCCGCTGCAGACGTGTTTGGTCACGACGCGGTGATCTGGTCGAGACAGAACGTGACCTACGTGCTCGTCGGCAAGGAATCGCGCGCGGCGCTCGAAGGGCTCGCGGCCGCGATGGACAGCACGGTCTACTGAGGGTAGCGACATGACCACACGGATTCTTCGCATTGCAGGCGTATTGGGGGCGTTGACCCTGCTCTCGCTGGCCGTACCGGTGCCGCACATCGACGAAATC
Source organism: Vicinamibacterales bacterium (assembly GCA_963782595.1). Classification (GTDB taxonomy): domain Bacteria; phylum Acidobacteriota; class Vicinamibacteria; order Vicinamibacterales; family JAMQPK01; genus JAMQPK01. The sequence goes on from CAWAKJ010000003.1 coordinate 560,640, forward strand.
AGGACGGTGGACGTGGAGGCGGCTCAGTCGCCAGCGTGCGATACAAACGCGAAAGCGGCGAACCTGAGTTTCGTGCTGAAGGACGCCAGCGGCAAAGACTTCAATCTCGCGTCACAGAAGGGGAAAGTCATCCTCCTCGATTTTTGGGCCACATGGTGTCCGCCGTGCAAAGTCGAGATTCCGTGGTTTGTCGAGTTTCAGCAGAAGTACGGTCCGCAGGGCTTCATCGTCATTGGGGTGTCGGTGGATGATCCGGCGTCGAAGCTCAAACCGTTCGCGGATCAGTACAAAGTGAACTATCCGCTGCTCGTCGGCGAGGGGCGGGCCGACATCAAGGGGCCGCGCGGCTACAACGCGGCGTGGGGCCTGCCCAAAACGTTCGTCATCGGACGCGACGGAAAAATCTGCAAGACGCACGTCGGATTGTCCGTCAAAGAACATTTCGAGCAGCAGATCAAATCGCTCTTGTAGTAAGCTCAGAGGTGCAATGCAGAAAGGCTTCACCCACGCGCGCCTGGCTTGTGGATGCCGTGTCGCATTTCGCGAAGGCCTCGACGGCAGCCCTTACACGGTCGTCGTGTCCGACAAGGCGCCCTCGTGCCAGATCAATCTGCACGTCCGCAATCTGCCGATCTACGACTACCGCGAAGCCCTGCGCCCGTCGACGCGCATCAGCCCCGCTGAGCACGAAGACTTCGAAGAAGAGAACTGAGCCTGGAATCTAAAACTAGAATCTAGAAGCTAGAATCTTCTTGAAGATCACATTCCAGATTCCAGATTCCAGATTTTAGTTTCTAGATTCCAGATTCAGCTTCACTCAAATCCCACGCGGAGCTCGGCGAGAAACGGCAGGTGGTCCGATGCGATGAGCGATCGGCGCGTGCGCGGTATCTCGACGCCGGCGATTTCGACCTGTCCTTCGTAATAGATGTGATCGAGGTGCAGCAAGGGCAGGAGACCCGGATACGTGCGCCGGCGCTGCAGGTGCGTGCTGAGGTCGATGGCTTCGAGCTTTTTCGTCAACTCCGCGGTTGCCAGTCCGCCACTCCATTCGTTGAAATCGCCCAGCAGAATTTTCGGCGGCTGAACGCGCCCGTCGTGCACGATGGCGGCGAGCCGATCCGCCTGGTCCTTGCGCTCGCGGTAAGCCGTGCCAAGATGCACATTGAACAGGTGGAGGGTCTTGTCGTCGACGACGATGTCGGCGCGCTGGCAGCAGCGCGGCTCGCAGGTGCGCCACGACAGGTCGTACTGCACGTGCTGGCGAATCGGATAATGCGACAGGATCATGTTGCCGAACTGATGGAGGCGCAGATGCCGCACTGAGGCCATGACCCATCCCATCCCCAGTGCCGCGCCGATTTCTTCGGCGTGACCTGAATCGTTCGGACCGGCGCCGATGACTTCCTGCAGCGCGATGATGTCGGCGTTCAGGCTGGCCAGCACGTCAATGGTACGTTGCGGCACCGTGCGGCCATCCATGCCTCGGCAGCGATGAATGTTGTAGGTGACGATGCGCAGGGTCTTACGAGGCAAGGCTGGCTGGGTGCAATGGGTGCGATGGGTGCAATGGGTGCGATAGGTGCGTTAGGTGCGGCGCGCGCATCAGTCGAGATCGAAATCCCGAGTAGGTTTGGTAATGGGCTCCTCGCGCGCCTGCTTCAGCGCTTCTTCGAAGCGCTTCGACAAGGCATCACCTTTCGTGCGTTCGGTGTTGAAGGACTGTTCGAACGCGGCTTCGCGCCGCGCCTTTTCGTCGGCAAGAATACGTTGAGCCTCGGACAGCTCGATGTTCAGCCCCGACGGCGGCTCATGATGCGAGATGATGCGCCCGAGGTTGAGATCGATGACGAGCGTTGCGCCACAGCACGGGCACTGAACCTCGCGTTCCGACTGGAGTCGAGCCGTATCTTTTTTTGCCACAGAGTGATCATACTCCCGCCTTCGCGCCCAATGCCTATCGCTTTGGCGCGGCAGGCACCCAGCGCACCCATTGCACCCATTGCACCTATCGCACCCGGAAGTGTTTCGGTATCGGCGTCCACCGGTGCTGCCCTTCGTAGAAGAGCGGTTTGCGATCGGGGTGCGCTTCCTTGAACTCGCGGTACCGCCTGCGGAAGTCGCGGAAACGCGCATCGAGCATGCCAAGCGGCTCGTGCCTGGTGTCGAGCAGCATGCGCTCCACTTTCCACACGTTCTTCCCGGACACGCGCCAGTCGTAATCGCCGAGTACGCGCAGATCGACGAGCGCGAACGCCTTGATGCGGCCGGTCAGATCAACATACGTGTCGAGGTAGCTCGCGGCCAGGGCGCGCGGCGTGGTGAACACCGGCTTCCGGCCGTGCAGCCCGGGATCGCGAGACCGCGCGACAGAGCCCCACCGGAAACGGTTCCGGGATCCGTTTTCGGCCGATCCCCGCGAAAACGGATCCCGGAACCGTTTCCGGTACACAAAAATCACATGATCGAGCTCGTCGATCGACTCAAAACTGATCACCAGCGGCGGATACCCGTGTTGCTCGAGCACGGTGGCGGCAAACAACGCCGCCTCGAGGCAGTGCACGGTCCCGTGCCGGACGACCCCGCGGAAGCTGCGCAGGGTGGCACGGCCCGGCGGCGGTTCCGTGTTGTAGGGAAGCGCGTTCAGATAACGCTGCACCGCCAGCGGCGTGCGGAGCCGCTCGACAAGCTGTCGCTCGACCGGCGTCAGGGTCAGAGCTGGCGTTCCAGTTCGGCGACGAGGTCTGCGGGCGTCCAATCGGCTCCAGAGTAGCTTTTGGCGATTCTGCCGTCGCGGCCCACGATGGTCGTGCGAAGCGTGTGGCCGATCTCATCGGGGTTCGCGGCTTCACCGCGCACGAGCGTCACGAGCATGTTCGTCGCGAAGCGATCGATGGCCTCGCGTTCGCCGGTGACGAACGTCCACACCTGCGGATCGGCCCCGAGCTTCTGCGCATGCGTCTTCAGCACCCCCGGCGTGTCATTTTTCGGATCGAAGCTCACCGACAGCAGTGCGGCCCTTCCTTCGAGTCCCTTCTCTTTGATGAGCGCCTGTGCTTCGGCGAACTGCCGATCCATCGCGGGACAGAACGTGGGAATGGGGCATTTGGTGTAGATGAACGTGATCGCCATGGGCCGCCCGGCGCGAATCGTGCTGAAATCGCGCTCGCGCCCGTCCTGGTCGACAAACACCTGGTTGGGCACGGCGTCGCCGGGCATCAGATATTTCACGCCCGGCTTCGCGGGCGCGCCAGGCGCGGGCACGTCCGGCTTCGCTGTGCCGAGCTTGGTGATTTTCGTGACGACGCCCTGGTTGTTGTCGACCTCGATTTCGCTCGTAATCAGGTCGCCCGGCCCGAGGTTGTCGAGCATGCTCGCCGTCTGCACCTTCCACGGCATCGTCATGGCGGGCATCAGACCGGGGATATCCTCGTGCTTGACGAGAATCTCCATCTTGTCGCGGTTCACCCCGAGGATCTGCCCGCGCATCTCATACGTCTTTGCGCTGGTGCACGATGCAGCAATGGCGAGCGCAGACAGCACGACTCCGAAACGCCTCATCGCATTAGAATAACGCACGGAACGGCGAATCGTGGCCGCCCGGTCGTGGACCTTCCAGGTGGTATCATTTAGGCAGAAAAATGGCCCCGAAACGAGCAGGAACTCGTCGTATCGAGATTATGGATACGACGCTTCGCGACGGCGAGCAGGCCGAAGGCATCTCGATGATGCCCGAAGAGAAGCGCACCATCGCCCAGCGTCTGCTCGAAACGGTGAAGGTCGATCGCATCGAAGTGGCGTCGGCGCGTGTCAGCGAAGGCGAACGCCGCGCGGTGAAGACGATCGTGGACTACGCAGACTCGAAGGGCCTCGGGGATCGCGTCGAGATTCTCGGCTTCGTCGACGGTAATCGATCGGTCGATTGGGCGCGATCGGTGGGCGCCCGCGTCATCAACCTGCTGACGAAGGGCTCGCTGCATCACTGTCGCGAGCAGTTGAAGAAAACACACGAGCAGCACCTCGACGACATCCGCAGAACCGTCGAGTACGGCGTGAAGAACGGCGTGACGTTCAACGTGTATCTCGAAGACTGGTCCGGCGGCATGATCGGCGGCGTTGAATACGTGGACGAGCATATCGATGCGCTCAGCCGCATGCCGGTGAAGCGCATCATGCTGCCCGACACGCTCGGCCTGCTGCATCCGGCGCAGGTGCGCGAGTTCATTCGCCGCATCGTGACCACCTTTCCCGATCCGCATTTCGACTTCCACGGTCACAACGACTACGGCCTCGGCACCGCCAATACACTGGAGGCCGCACTGGAAGGCGCGCGCGGCGTGCACGTGACGGTGAACGGCATGGGCGAGCGCGCGGGCAACGTGACGCTCGACGAGGTCGTCGTCGCTCTGCGCGATCATGCCGGCATCAGGACGTCGGTGGATGAGCGTGCGTTGTCCGAGGTGAGCAAGCTCGTCGAAGTGTTCTCGGGCCGCCGCATACCGCCGAACAAGCCGATCGTCGGCGAAAACGTCTTCACGCAAACGGCCGGCATCCATGCCGATGGCGACATGAAGGGCAATCTGTACGAAAGCCGCCTCACGCCCGCCCGCTTCGGCCAGCATCGCACGTACGCCATGGGTAAGCTGATGGGCAAGGCCAGCCTCGATTTCAACCTCGAGCGCCTCAACATCGCGCTCACACCCGAGCAGAAGCAGCAGCTGCTGGCGCGAATCGTCGAGCTGGGCGACCAAAAGAAGCACGTCACGCAGGCCGACCTGCCATTTCTGATTTCGGAAGTGCTGCAGACGCGCGAACTGCGCGTATTCGAAGTCAAGGATTACTCTGTCGTCACCAACCGGGGACTGCGGCCGACTGCCACGATTCTCGTGCGGTATCGCGACCGGGACCTGCACGCGACCGGTTTCGGTGACGGCGGCTACGACGCCTTCATGCAGGCATTGAAGAGCATCGAGAAGCAGCTGGGCTTCGAGCTGCCGAAGCTGCTGGATTACGAGGTCAGAATCCCACCGGGCGGCAAGACCGACGCCCTGGTGGAGACCACGATCAAGTGGGAGGGGGGCATGAAAACGCGCGGCGTGCACAGCGATCAGCTCGCGGCGGCGATTCAGGCCACAGAACATGCACTGAACATGATCGCGCTGCGCAGCGCACCGCCTGTAAAGGGGCAACGGGCGAAGGGTCGGTCGCGAAAAGCGCTCAGAGGGATGAATGGCTCAACTCAGCACAAAAAAATCGCTGAATCTCGACGCGGCTAAGGCCATCGGCAATGCTGCCGAGGCCAAGGCGCGCGAACTGAACTTCACCAACTGCGTCGCCGTCGTCGACGACGGCGGCAACCTCATCTATCTGGTGACGATGGATGGGACCCAGGTGGGCAGCATCCACGTCGCGCAGGAAAAGGCGCTGGCGGCCCTCCGATTCAAACGGTCCACAAAGCTCTTCCAGGACATGGTGACCGGCGACAAGCCGCACATGGCGTTTCTGCCGGGTGCGGTGCCCGTGGAAGGCGGCCTGCCGTTGTTTGTGGACGGCCAGATTTACGGCGCGATTGGTGTCAGCGGAATGCCGTCAGACAAAGACGGTATCGTTGCCCAGGCGGGTGCCGACTTCGCGGCGAGCCTGCGCTGAAGAATCCGGTTCCCAGGGTTCCTGTTCCGATTCCGGGGTTCGAGGTGACGCCACAACTTCCGAGCGCATCATTTAGAGAATAGATCGCGTACTGAAGCCATCGCGCTCCGCGCACCCCGGGCACGCCTTTTTACTTTATAGAGTTGACAGCCCCTCGGAACCGGACTATTTTCACGCCTTCCCGATAGATGCAGTTCCAACCATCTCGCCAATCGGCGGACTTCCATTCACCAACCGGTAGGGTCCGGTGCGAGCCGGACCGAGGAGCGAACTAACCATGGGTCGTAGGCTGTATGTCGGCAACCTTCCGTACAAGGCCACGGACGAAGAATTGACGTCGCTGTTCAGCACCGTGGGCGATGTCGCGAGCGCCCGCGTGATGCGGGACATGGCCACCGGACGCGCGCGGGGCTTTGGTTTCGTGGAAATGGCCACGGACGATGCGGCTCAAAAGGCGATTGAGAAGCTGCATCAGCATCAGATGGACGGACGCGCCATCGTGGTGAACGAGGCGCAACCGAAACCGGCCGGTGGTGGACGCCCGTTTGGCGGTGGCGGCGGCTTTAGTCGAGGTGGCGGCGGTGGCCGCGGCGGCGACGACTATGGCGGCGGTGGCGGCGGCCGTCGGGAGCCTCGCTGGTAATCGCGAGCTCGCAGCATTCGCAGATTGGCAGAATGGCAGATTCGTAGATTAGACAATCAATCTGCGAGTCTGCGAATCTGATAATCTGCGAATTCGGATGATCCTCGTAGGCACTTCTGGTTACAACTATCCCGAATGGAAGGGGAGCTTCTATCCGGCCGATCTGGCGGCCGCGAAGATGCTCCCCTACTATGCGGCGCGGTTTCCCACCGTCGAAATCAACTACACCTTCTATCGGATGCCGTCGGAGAAGCTGCTTGCCGGCTGGACCAAGCAGGTGCCGGCGGACTTCAGGTTCACGCTGAAGGCCCCGCGGCGCATCACGCACGATGCGAAGCTCGTCAAGTGCGAGGATCTGACCGCGGAATTCTGTCGCGTCGCGGGCACGCTCGGGACTCAACTCGGTTCGCTGCTATTTCAGCTGCCGCCGTCGCTCAAGAAGGATCTCCCGCGGCTCGATGCGTTTCTCAACACCCTTCCGCCAAAGGCACCTGCGGCCTTCGAGTTTCGACATCCGTCCTGGTTCGACGCGGAGGTCTTCGCCCGGCTCCGTGAACGGGGTCGTGCCCTCTGCATCGCCGATAGCGAGAAGTTGGAGACACCGCTCGAGGTGACCGCCGATTTCGGCTATTTCCGGCTCCGCGACGAAGGGTATCAGCCCGCCGACATCGAAGAGTGGGCCCGCAAGATCGGCGCGCTCGGCGAACGGTGCTCGGAGATCTACGTGTACTTCAAACATGAGGAGAAGGGCGTAGGCGCGGAATTCGCTCGACACCTGATGAAGCACCTGGGGTTGGGGACTGGGGATTAGGGGTTGGAGTCGTCAGTCGCAAGGCGGCAGTCGCAAGGCGGCAGCGACATAGCCGTCAGCGCTGGTCGCGATGTTGACGACGATCTTCCGGTTCTTGATTGCGGCAGTTGCCATGATTGGATATTCAGCTGCCTAACGCCTGCATTGAGCCGCGCTAGAGCGCCTTTCACAACGCTGTAGCACCAACGCGTTGTGAAACGCTCGCGGGTTCCACAGTTCCTGTTCCACGTTCCCCGTTCGCCGTGGCGCCTGGATGCAGACGCGCGTTTTTTCGAAGAAATGATGGCGTTCTGAATCCGCCGCCCACCTCGAACCTTGGAACGCGGAACAGGAACGCGGAACCAATGCCTACAGAGTTCTGAAAAACGCTCTAGTTGTTTTCATTCACAGTAGTTGCGGCAATCTCCTGAAGTGCTCTCGCGGTCGCGTCTCGCACATCGACGAGTGGTACGCGCACCGACGCATCGACAACGCTGGCATCTGCCATATCAATAGTCGGATGCCCGTAAATGACTGCAGGCGCCCCAAGGGCACTTCGACCAGTGAGCGTGGAATACATCACCAAAGCCGCGAGGTACGAACCTGTCGGTGTTGGGTGCGAGCCATCCCAAATGTGAAGATCTATGGGCCGCAAACGTCTGTGTGCTTCGGCCCAGGCGAGTCCCACAGGGGCAACCCTCACCTGAAGCTCGCGCCCAATCCTTTGATAAGCCTCAGCGAGCTCTTTCTGGACTCGCATTGCGTCCGCGGGTTCTCTCCGAGCCCATGTCATGTACAGGATCGGTGTCGCGCCCGTGGCCCGTATCCGGCGCACCCATTCGCGCACTGAAGCATGAAACTCCACGGGCGCTCCGACAACCGTCTTGCCATCAACGATGCTGCCGCCGAGCAAGCTCTGTTCCTGGAGCACGACATAGTTCCAGCCGCCGGTTTGGAGTTGCTGAACTGCTGATCCATTCTCGAGATGCCATTTAAGGGTGGCGCCACGCGAGTTGCCAGAGCTGGGACGATCGTAGGACCATCACGGTCTTCAGCGGCGATCCCGGAAACAATGTCCCCAAGATTGTTGAAGTACGTGTAACTGTTGCCAATGAAGAGAACCTTGAGGATCGGGCGTGAAGAGGAGGCTTGCCTGGACGCATAGCCCATGGGCGACGCAGCGACGAAGACCGTTAGTACCAGACCGATCGCAAGCCTCAATCGAACCGCGTGAATCCTGACGCTATTCATACCGAGCTCCTCTTTCAATTGCGAGTACCGGCATAGGCTGTCGTGTCCGTCTAACGCCGACGCAATTGAAGCTGCAGCTAATGCCGCCGTGTGCGGCCATTCTGGCCACGCTCTCCTTCTCCATTCAAGTGGCATTGCGGCAGGACTTTAGCCTTACGACTTTCGACTGGCGACTGGCGACTGGCGACTCCTAATCCCTAATCCCTAGTCCCCAATCCCAGCTGCGTCAGAAAATTCACGATCTCCCGCTCCGCCCAGTACCCGTCATACCCCTCGCACGCCTCTTCGACAAACCCGCAGTGGCCGCCGTGGGGAGAGATCTTTACCGTGATGTGGCGATTGCAGACGAGGGCGCGCTCTTGAAACGGGCCCGGCGGCACGAAGGGATCGTCGGCGGCCGTGATGATCAACGTCGGGACGCTGATCTGGTCGACCACGCGCATGGCACTCGCCCGGTGATAGTAGTCGGCGGCATCACGAAATCCGTGAAACGGTGCTGTGTACGCGTCATCGAACTCGCGAATCGACCGAATATCTTGCAGCGCGGCCAACGACCACTTGCCGGGCCACGCCTCGGCTTTGCGCCGCATGCGCCGCTTGAGATTTCTCACGAAGTTCCACTGGTAGATCGCGTTCTGTTTCTCCTCCAGCGCATCCACGCACACCGCCAGATCCATCGTCGGCGAAACGGCACAGACCGCGCATAGTTCCGGCGGCGGCTTGGTGCCGAAGTCGCCCGCGAGCTTCAGCGCGAGATTGCCGCCCAGCGAATAGCCGGCGACGGCAAACCGCGCGAGTCCATCCACCGCAATCAGCTCGCGCATGACGGCGAGCAGATCGTCGGTGAGCCCCGAGTGATACAGGCCGTCGGACAAATGCTCGGTGCCGCCGCAGTTTCGCTGGTTCAGCCGCACCGCGTTGAAGCCGGCGGCGAACGCCTTGTCGGCAAGGCCGCGCACGTAATGCGCGGCGCTCGAGCTTTCGAGGCCGTGCAGCGCGATGAGCGTCGGGTGCTCCCATGGCTTCGGCTGCCAATGGCAGTGGGCGAGCACGCGGGTGCCCGGGGCCACATCGAAGTATCTCGCTTGCGCCGGGGGCAGCGCCGGGAAGCGGCGCGGCTTTCCCCACGCGTACAACGTCATCCAGTGCCCCCCCGTCCATCGGGGGAGTGGAACGAATTCAGTCATGCTTATCTGGGCCGGACATCATAGATGCGGAACTGCTCGTTGCGATACGCAAGAGGAAGATGCACGTCGCGATCGACGACGAGATAATCCAGATCGTAGCGCGTGGCAAGTGCGCGCAGCTCGTCGGGTGTCAGTCGGTCGAAGTTTTGCGCATCGCGTATCCGCCGCAGCGATTCGAGTGCCACATCGCGCGAATACAGCGCGAGCGCGAGATCCTTCACCTCTTCGAGAAAGACGTCTCGTTCTCCAGCGACCCGTACGCTCGTGCCGTACTTCCAGGCATGGCCGGGGTCGGCCAGTACATACGTGCCAGGTGGTGTCTGCGAGATCCACTTCATCGCCTCGTGCCAGTTATCCTGCGGAAGTCCCACGCGCACGACCGGGCTGCCGGCGTGCTCGGCGCGCCACACGTAGAGCCCGCGGCCCACCGCCGCGACGACGAGCACCGCGGCGGCTGCGCGGCGAATTGCCGGCGATCGTGGCGCCTCGGCCAGCAGCCACGCGATGTACACAGCCGCAAGAAAGTCGAGCATCCAGAAAACGCGGGAAATCTGAAGTTGCAGGGCAAGTGCCACGCCCGCGACCATCAACGGCCACGCCGCGAGAAACAGCAAGAGGAGCGTCGCGGCGCCGGCGAGCAGCCCGGCCTCGCGGCGATTGGCGACCCCGCGGCGGCGCCTCATGTAATAGATGCCGGCGGCGACGAAGAGGTAGCTGAGATTGACGAGCCAGAACGACGCGTTCCAGTCGGAAGGGAAGATGTAGTCCTTGCCTGCCAGCGCCGACGCCCACTGCGGATCCATGCGGGCGAGATGTCCACGCAGCGGTCCCAGCGTGACAGCCCACACCGCGGCGGCAGAGCCGATGGCGCACAAAATCGCGGCGGGCATCCGCCACTGACGATCGGAGAACGCCAATGCCGCGCCGATCCAGACGCCGAACCACAATGCGGTGGTCGGGTGCAGTGTAAACGCGATGAGGACGAGCCCGAGTGCCGCGGCGCCGCGGCCTCGCAGGTACGCCGCGATCGCCCAGGCCCCGAGGGCGAACGCCAGCATCCTCGGCTGGAAGTAGGCCTCGAGCGAGTTGGCGCCTGTCTGAGTAATGCGGTGGCGCAGCGTCAGGAGTGCCGCAAGAGCGGCGACGGCCCACCACGAGCGATACAGGGTTCGACCGATTGCCACGACGGCGCCGAACAAGAGCAGCATCCCCGCGAGATACGCGATGAAAAACAGCAATGGCAGCGACGCCCCTGTGAGTCGCGAGACCAGCGCGAGGCCGTCGTCGTACAGCATGAAGCGATCCTGCGCGTGCAGCATGTGACGGTCGCGCGGAAAGAGCGCCGGATCGAGATGCTGGACGACCGCGGGAACGTAGAACGCCTGATCGCCGACGCCGTACCGATACCCGCCGCAGTTAAGGATGGCGATGAGGCAGAATGCCGCCGCACCTGCGACGAGCGCAAACGCGGCCGGCTCCTTGGTAGTGATCAACGAACGACGATCTTACTCGACCAGATGGCAGTGATAACAACCGACCGCGGCGCGCGAGCGGTTGTAGCCGTACGACTTCGCGAAATCGTACGCCGGACGGTTCATCAGCTTGGCCATGCCGGGCATGACCACCTGGCGCATGTAGGCCGCAATCGACTGGTTGCTCTCTTCGGCGAGATAGCCGTACACCGCGTTCCGCATCTGCGGATCGAGCCACAGTTTGGCGCGCTCCAGTCCCGCGAGCCGCAGATCGGGTTCGGGAAGCGCGCGCACGCCCGGCATCTTCCAGTCTCGCTTCACCGCATCGCCGCCGTGGCACGTCTCGCACGTCACGTTGTCGGCGCCGCCCGTAAGCGGCGCGAGCACATGCCGGGCGAACGGCATCACGTCGCGCTCCATGAACGCGGCGATCTCTTCCTTGGGGCGCCGGAGGCCGCCCGGTGCGATGGGATCGTCGGGTGAGTAGACAACCGGCGGCAGCGCGGTGTTGCGCGCGAGCCCGATGACGCCGAACAGCACCGCGAACATCACTGTTGCGGTGAGCAGCAGTCCCTGATGCGGCCGAAGGATGGACGGCGCACCCGGGCCGAGCGCGCTGCGGAAGAATTCGGCGTCGAGGTTGCGTGTGTCGTCGCCGAAGAGCTCCGTCGCACGCAGCTGGAGAATGAGCGCAAGCTGCGGTCCGTGACGGATATTGGCCAGCTCGAGCACGCGCGCATCGCGCCGCGAAAAAATCTGCACGGTGCTCGTGCCCGACGCGCGCTGCCACCACGATTGCGACAGGCTGACGCCCTCGATGTCGTCGAGTGCCAGTTCGTGAATGGTACGGTTTCCGCGCCGGACGACGAGGCGGAAATCGGTGAAGGCATATCGGGTGCGCGGGCGGGCGAGCGAGGCGGGAAACGACGGCGACGACGACCAGAACACCTGCTCCCACGCAAGCGGAAAGGTTTCGCCAGTCTTCATCGCCATTTCCAATTTACGACACAGCAAGAAGCGTGACAAGACACGAAACCGTGCAAACCCTCCTGCAGTTCTGCCGGACTAGGCCCGATACGAGATCCGATGCTGTGGATTTTCGAACGCGATGGCGAACAGATGCGCTGCGAAATCCGGCGCGAAGGGGTTGGATCGGGCTATGAAATGATCCTGACCAGTCCCGACGGGTCGCAGCGGATGGAGCGGTTCGGCGAGACGGGCGACCTCATCAAGCGTACGCTCGATTTACAGCGGGATCTGCTCGAAACCGGCTGGCGCCAGCCGAAACTGGTCGGTACCTAAAAGCTCACCTTCGGCGCCTGCTGGGCCGCCGGCGGCGCTTCGAACAACGGGTAGTCCTGGAAACTGAAAATCTTCGCGGTAATCACGCCGGGAAACTGGCGCCGGCTGGTGTTGTACTCCTGCACGCGCTCGTTGTAGCGCATCCGTTCCACCGCAATGCGGTTTTCCGTGCCAGCCAGCTCGTCCGACAACCGGTTGAACTGTTCGTTGGCTTTCAGGTTGGGATAGTTTTCGACAATCACGAGCAGCCGGGCAAGCGCGGCGCTCTGCTGATTGGCTGCTGCGATGGTTTCGGCCGGCGTCTGCGCGCCAGACAGCTTCGCACGCGACTCTGCAATCTGCTGAAACACTTCCTGCTCGTGTGACGCGTAACCTTTCACGGTTTCGACAAGGTTCGGTATGAGATCGTTGCGGCGTTGCAGCTGGTTCTGCACCTGCGCGAACTGTGCTTTGACCGCTTCCTCCTGGGACACGAAGCGGTTGTACGAACAGCCCGAGAGAAGCGTGGCTGCCAACAACACCGAAACCACCGCAAACGGTCGAGTGAAAGTGGTCATGAGCTGATTCTACTGTTATATGCCCGCCACGGTCCGGCTGAAGCCGGACACTACGTTTTGTCGACTTTCGACTTGCGACTCGACTTGCGCCTTACGACTTCCGACTTTCGCCTTGCGACTACCAGTTGGGACTACCAGGAGGCTCCCCCCCCACCGCCACCACTCCGGCCTCCCCCAAATCCGCCGAACCCACCGCCGAATCCGCCACCGCTGCTGCGGCCGCCGCCGAACGGACCGACGCCGCTGTCCCACCCGCTCCACGAATCACCGCCCCAGTGGGTTCGATGGCGTCGCGCGCGGGCACGAGGGCCACCTGAGTTGTTCAGCAGGATGAGCAGGATGATGACTGCCGCGATGACCCACGGGCCCCATGGGAACCGGACGATCCTTTCAGGGGCCGTCGGCGGCATACCGGTGAGCGTGACGCCGCGTCCCTGCGCAATCCGGGCGATGAGGCGTGTGACGCCGGCCTCCACGCCGCCACCGTAGTCGCCGCGCGCAAAGAACGGCGTCATGTCGTTGCGGCTCACCTCGCCGGCGAATCCGTCCGTGATGAACTGCTCGAGGTCGTAGCCCACCTCGACCCACACCCGTCGATCTTTCACGGCGACGAGCACGAGCAGGCCGTTGTCTTTGCCTTTTTCGCCGATGCCGCGCCCGCGGTTCTCGAACATCCTCACCGCGTACTCGCGGATGTCGGCATACGGTGCAAACGTGTCGATGGTCGCGACGACCACGACGTCGCCTCGAGACTGTCCGGCGCTGGTTGCCTGCTTCAGCGCCAGAATGCGCCGTTCGATTTCCGCTTCCCGTTCAGGACTGATGACGTTTGCGAAATCGTTGACGGGTTTCGTCAGCTCGGGTGTTGGCGGTTGGCCATACGCAATTGCAATGGGTGCGATGAGCGCGAGCATCATCAGCGTCACGCGCGTGACGCGCCGCACCAATCCCCAATCCCTAATCCCCAATCCCCAATCCCTGGTCCCGAGTTCCTGGAGGCTCACTAGTGCTCCCACCGGTCGACGTAGTCCACAATCTGTTCCGCGGCGCGGAGCGCGCCGGGAAAATCGGCCTCGAAGTTGTCCAGATTGAGTTGCGTCACCAGCGCCTTTGGCGAGATGCCTTCGAGCCGTGCGACGTTGGTCACCAGCGCACGAAACGGTAGAACACCGGCCGCCACCAGCCTGGTCACCGCCCGTGGGTCGCCGGCGGCTTCGATGTACGCTTCGCGCAGGTGCAGCACATGGCCGCGTGCCTGCACCTCGCACGCCCGCCGCAATTCATGCTTGGGGATGACGAGGTCGGTGAAGAGATCCATGCCCGCAATCACGCGGCGCGTCGAGATGATTTCGCTGAGCTCCAGTGGAAACGCATCGAGCGCACGCCGCAGCTCGCCTTCGACGATAAACAGCGGCGCGTCCAGCCCGAGCTTGTTCCATCGTGGTTCATGGGCGGCACAGCGATCGAGGTCTTCGAGTGTCAGATCCTGGACGACGGCGCACGTGTGCGTGCCGGCGTCTCCGAAGGCGGCCACCATCTTGAGACGGTGGCCGAAGATGTCTTTGAGCTGCGCAACGAGCGTATCGGTGCTCATGACGTAATGTTACCCGTTCGCCGTTTTGTAAACAGACAACGGTAGACGGGCAACGCCAAACGGTATGGCCGGTAAGCGGATAGAATGTGTCTCCGATGAAGATGCGTCAGTTGAGCATCGGGTGCTTCGGCGGGGGAACCGGCCTGCCGAGTCTGCTCGGTGGCCTCAAGCGAAATCCCTGGCTGCAGTTGCACGCGGTCGTCACGATGTTCGACAGTGGCGGTAGCTCGGGCCAGCTTCGCGACGAACTGGGCGTGCTGCCACCCGGCGACGTCCTGAAATGTGCGCTGGCGCTCGCGCGCAACGAAGCCGAAGCGCGCCGTGTCCTGCTGTCTCGCCTGCCCTCCATCGACGCGGCAGGGCCATCCAACGGACGCTCGTCCGACCAGTTTGCGTCTGGCGCGCCGCGCCTCGCCGGCCACACCGGCGGCAACCTGCTGTTGTCGATGATGGAACGCTACAGCGGCGATTTCCTTGCCGCCGTCGATGGCCTGCGATCGCTGCTTGGCTGCAACGGTTATGTATGGCCGGTCAGCGTCGAGCGCGCCAGCGTGTGCGCCGAGTACAGCAACGGCGTGCAGACGCGCGGCGAGGTGGAGGTCGATCGCGGGCAGAGCAGCGGCCAGTTCGTGAGACGCATCTGGCTCGAGCCTGCGGCCCAGATTCATCCCGCCGTCGACAAGGCGATTCGCCAGTTCGATGCCGTTCTCATCGGCCCAGGCAGTTTCTATACGAGCCTGATGCCCATCTTCCTCGTCGAGGGCGTGCGCGACGCTCTGGCGCGCGTCCAGGGCCCCGTCATCCTGATCTCGAATCTGCTGACCGAGGGCAGCGGCATGAACGGATTTACGGCGGGGCACGCGGTGCAGCAAATCTCGGACACCATCGGCCGGCCGATCGACGTGCTCATCCAGAATGCCGGCGTACCGTCAGCAGACGTGCTCGCGCGTTACGCGGCCGAGGAGAAGCGCCCGCTGCAACTGGGTACGCTGCCGAGAGAAACCGAGCTCATCGAAGGCGACTTCTGGCAGGACGAAATTGCGCGTCACGCACGGCGAAGGCTGGCGGCAGCCGTCTGGCTCGCGTTGGGCAAGCGGTTGTTGTGATCACTTTCGCCTTCGCACTTTCGCCTTACTTTTAACTCTCTCCTTTTCCCTTTTCACTTTCAGCGCGCCCGCCTTAGCGACGATCTCTTCCAGCATTTTCCCCGTCGCGCCGCCTTTGGCCGGCCGGTCCGACGTCCAGATCGCCGGAGTATCCTCGGCAAGGATGTCCTCGAGGTTGCCGCCGCTCTTGACGCTGAGCGGCGCAAATTCGGCGATGTCGACCGGGCCTGCCCAGTCGTCGCGATGCTTGATCAAGAGCCAGCTTCGTCCCTCGCCATACGAGGGACCCTTGGTACGTACGAGCACCCACGAGCCTTTCAGCTTGTAGCCGTCGAGTGTGAATTTCAGGTCGCCCTTCTTCAGCGCCGCGTCGATGTCGCTGCTTTCCGGCGTCCACGTGCCGCGATCCCACAACATCACGATGCCCGCGCCATACCCTTCAGGGATCACGCCTTCGAAATCGCCATATTCGATGGGATGATCCTCGACGTGCATCGCGAGCCGCTTGACTGACGGGTCGAGCGACGGCCCTTTCGGCACTGCCCAAGAGAGCAGCACCCCGTTGTGCTCGAGCCGGAAGTCATAGTGAAGATGGCTGGCGAGGTGTTTCTGCACGCAAAAGTACCGGCCGCTCGTTTTCGCTGCCGATTTGCGCAAAGCCGCCGGGGAGCCGGCGGGCTCGGGACTCTTCTGGAAGTTTCGTTTTTGCTTGTACTTGTCTAACGGCATTACTGGGTGCAATAGGTGCGATTGGTGCAGCAGGTGCAATAGGTGCGATTAGTGCAATCGGTGCGGATGCGGCTGAGTGCGCTGGGTGCGAGAGGTGCGTTGAGCGCGCACTCGTCGCACCTCGCACCTGTTGCACCTATCGCACCTATTGCACCTATTGCACCTAGCGCACCAGATCTACCATCGTGGCTCGCGCCGTCCGCCCCCACCGCCGCCGCCGCCGCGATTGCCACGCTCGAAACCGCCACCACCACCGCCGCCGCCCATCGGTTTGGGCCGCGCCTCGTTCACGACGAGCGGGCGCCCTTCCATCTTGAATTCGTTCAGCTCTGAGATGGCGCGCTGGGCCTCTTCGTCGCTGGCCATTTCAACGAAGCCGAATCCACGTGCCCGGCCCGTGGCCATGTCGCGCATGATGCGCGCGCTCTCCACAGTGCCGGCCCGACTGAAGAGCTCGGTGAGCTCGGTTTCCCCGGTCTGGTATGGAAGGTTTCCCACGTAGAGCTTGCGACCCATAGCGCTGACTCCTCGGTCCCGATTCGACGGGACGCACACAAACAAACCCGACGCCGGCCGGATGGCGGCGCCGATCGTTCACCAACCGCTCTTGCCCGCTTCGTTCCCCCCGGCTTCGGCGCGCCTCGCCGAAGTGTTTTGCGCGTAGGCGCGCGGCGCGCCCGCTCGTTGTCAAACGAGCGTTGGCGAACCCCGCCGGAGCGCTGCGCGCGAGGGCGGGACGGAGTTGTATGCGGAGTGTGGGGACAGAGTCTGGGGAGACAGCTCGATCGGCACTGCGCAGGAACGCTCGGTCAGGCGCACGACAAGGTCAGTATACGCCGTTAGAGGTAGGTGGTTGATGGTTTGTGGTGTGAGTGATTAGTACTGTATCGAACCGCAATCCCAACCACCCACCACCCACCATCGTGGCCATCCTGCACCTCGGGGATGGCGTCTATGGTGTCCCGATCGTGGACGAAATCCAAGGGTGCTCGACAGTATGTGGAAGGGGCGGGATCCCAAACTGCGGGGAGCCCAATGACCCGGTGGCCGTTACCGCCGCCGCTTGCGCGCTGGTTGCTCGAACGCGCGTTGCCCCCCGACGTTCGCGAGGCAAGAAATTGCCAGATTCGCAGATTGCCAGATTCGCAGATTGATTGACCGATTGGAGATTGGCAGGCTGCACCAATCTACCAATCTTCCAATCTACCAAGCTGCCAATACTGCGTCAGTTACTTGGGCTTGTACTCCGGCGGCAGCACATCCGTTCCGCCGAAGAAGAAATCCTCCATCTGCTTGGCCATCAGCTGCTGTGCTTCCTTCTGCCATGGCATCAGCCGGTACTCATTGAGGATCATCTTCATGCGGTCTTCCCACATCTTCCACGCTTGAGCGGAGACGCTGTCGTAGATCCGCTTGCCGAGCTCGCCCGGCCACGGGACTTCGTCGAGTGCGGGTAGTTCTTTTTGCAATTTCGCGCAAAACACGGTACGTGCCATCGCGTAATCCTATCAGAGCGCCCAAGGTCGCACCCCGCAGCCCTATAATCAGAAGTATATGGCTGCACCATCGACCGTCGCTGCGCACCGTCGCCGCGGCAACTTCGAAGACAACGTCAACGCGTATTTCGACCACGCCGCCGGTTTTTGCAATCACGCGAAGGGGCTCCTCGACAAGATACGTGTGTGCAACTCGTGCTATTCGTTCGCATTCCCCGTACGGCATGTCGATGGCACGATCGAGGTGGTGCATGCGTGGCGCGCCGAACATAGTCACCACAAACTACCGACCAAAGGCGGCATCCGGTACAGCCCGCAGGTTGACGAATCAGAGGTCAAGGCGCTGGCGGCGCTGATGACCTACAAGTGCGCGCTCGTGGATGTGCCGTTCGGCGGTGCCAAGGGAGCTGTGCAAATTGATCCGGCGCGTTACACGGTGGAACAGCTCGAGCGCATCACGCGTCGATATACGCACGAGCTCGATCGCAAGCGCTTCATCGGCCCTGGCATCGATGTGCCCGCGCCCGACTACGGCACGGGCGAGCGAGAGATGTCGTGGATTGCCGATACCTACGGGCAGCTTCACACGGGCGAGCTCGAGGCGCTCGCGTGCGTCACCGGCAAAGCGGTGACTGAAGGCGGCATCCATGGACGCAAGGAGGCCACCGGCCGGGGGTTGATGTATGCGCTGTCGGAGGCCTGCCGCTCGGTCGAGGACATGAAAGCGCTTGGGCTTGGGCCCGGGCTCGAAGGCAAACGCATCGTGGTGCAGGGGCTCGGCAACGTGGGGTATCACACGGCGAAGTTCTGCCGCGAACACGGCGCAATTATCGTCGGGTTGGCAGAACGCGAAGGCGCCATCTACAACACCAGTGGCCTGAACGAAGAAGACGTCTTCCAGTATCGGAAGCGCACGGGATCGATCCTCGGATTTCCAGGGGCCGCCGACATCCTCAAGACCGGCGATGCGCTGGAGCTCGAGTGCGACGTGCTCGTGCCTGCGGCGCTCGAGAACGTCCTGACCGGCGAGAATGCCCTGCGCGTGAAGGCGAAGATCGTTCTCGAAGGTGCCAATGGCCCAACGACGCCGGAAGCCGACGAGGTGTTCAGACAGAGGGGCATTCTGGTGATTCCCGATGTCTATGCGAACGCCGGCGGCGTGACGGTGTCGTACTTCGAATGGCTCAAGAACCTGTCGCACGTGCGGCTGGGTCGCATGGATCGGCGTCGCCAGGCCGCTACCGAGCTGCGCATGTTGCAGGCCATCGAAACGGCAACGGGCAGGAAGTTCACAGAAAGAGAGCGCGAGTCGTTCGTGAAGGTGACCGACGAGCTCGCGATCGTCAACTCGGGACTGGAAGACACGATGATCGTGGCCTACCAGGAAATGCGCGAGACGCTGCGGCGCGAGCCGAAGATGGGCGATCTGCGCACGGCGGCGTTCGTGCTCGCTATCAACAAAGTGGCGATTGTGTACGAAGAGCTCGGAATCTTTCCATGATTCAACGCAAAGGCGTCAAGACTCGAGCCGTGCCACCTGCACGCGTGCGTCGTTGAAGCACGCGCCGCCCCCGAGATCGGTCAGCGAGTCTGGTGCAAGCACATTCGCCGTCAACTGATTCCAGGTGCTCTTCCGCCACAAGCCTTTCGGCAGCGACACGGTCCCCACTCGGATGGTGGCCTCCACTTTCACCGCGCACTGCACCTCGCCAAGCTCGTTGAAAACCCTGATGGGATCGTCATCTTTCAACCCGCGTGCTGAGGCATCGTCCGGGTGCATGACCAGCCGAACAGCAGGGCGCGGCAGCTCGCCCAGGGTCGAGCTGATGGTCCGGTCACTCGCCGGGGAAATGAGCGCCAGAGGAAAGCGTTCCGAGGCGGGATCGGGCTGGAAGGTGTACAAGCCGGACGGCGCTTCAGACTCGAGCGCCTCGGGAAAGAGATCGACCTTCTGGTCGAACGTCTTCGGCATCACGTCCACGAATTGAATAGGCCGGAAGCCGAAGGGCGGCGCAGCACGGCCGGTCTCCTCGATCTGCGCTCCGACGGTGCCCGGCAGCGTCTTGAACAGCTGCAACAGCATGTCGAGCTCGTTGTCGGCCTCGCCGGGGGCCAGGACGTCGAGACGTCGCGCGAGCTCGCCGAAGACTTCCGGATTCGAGCGCGATTCGCCAACGACGTCGATGACCGGCCTGACGAGCTGGAGGCTCAGCGGCCCGTAGCCACGAGCAAAATCGTACGCCTCGAGAAACGTGGTGGCGGGCAGCACGACATCGGCGAACGCCGCCGTGTCGGTCATCACCTGATCGAACACGACTGTGAAGAGATCCTCGCGCGCCATCCCCTGCAACACACGCTGCTGATCGGGCATCGTCGCGACGGGATTGCAGTTGTAGACGAAGAGCGCCTTCACCGGCGGATCGTCGAATTCGGTCAGCGCGCGTCCCAGCTTGTTCATGTTCACGATGCGCGTCGCAGGCTCTGGGCCGAGCCACGGACGGGTGATGTTCCAGGCGGCGGAGTTGCTCATCGAGTAGCCGCCTCCGCGCACGCCGAACTTTCCGGCGACGGCGGGCAGCGCAAGAATCGCCATCGCCGCGTTGCCACCGTTGCGATTGCGTTCGACACCCCAGCCGCAGCGAATCAGGGCTGGCGAGGCCGCCGCATAATCTTCCGCGAGGCGTTGCACCGCAGCTTCCTGGACGCCAGACGACTCGGCTGCCCGTTGAAACGTCCATGGTGCCGCGCGTTCTCGAAGACGCTCGGCACCTTTGGTGTGGTCGGCGAGAAATCGCTCGTCGGCCAGTCCTTGTTCGAAGAGATGACGGTGGATGGCGAGGGCAATCGCCACGTCGCTTCCTGGCGTTGGGGCAAGGTGAAGATCGGCCTGACGTGCGAGCGGCGTCGCGCGCGGATCGACGACGACGAGCCGGGCGCCACGTTTCTGAGCCTGCCGGACGTAGGGCACGAGATGAATGCCAGACGAGGACGGGTTGACGCCCCAGAGAACGATGAGCTTGGCTTCAGGATAGTCCTCGTACGTGACGCACGGCATCTTTCCGTACATCGCCTGGGCCGCCACGCCTGTCGGAGCGGCACACACAGTGCGCGCGAGACGCGACGTGCCGAATCGGCGGAACAGCACGGCGTCGAGCGTGTCGTTGGTAAGGAGGCCGTTCGAACCTCCGTACGAAAAGGGCAGGATCGCCTCGCCGCCCCACTTATCCCGCACGTCAACAAGACGACTCGCGATGAGCTCGAGCGCCTCGTCCCAGGTCGCGCGCGAGAAACGCGCCTGACCCTTGGTGCCGGTGCGGATGGCGGGGTGGGTGAGCCGCGCCTCGCCGTAGACACGGTCGCCGAATCGTCTGACCTTTGCGCAGATGTAGCCGGCCGTCGGCGCGTTCAGCGACGACCCGTCGATATTGACGACCTGCCCCTTGCTGACCGTCACCGACAGGCTGCACGAATCGGGACAGTCCAGCGGGCACGCCGTGTCGACGACGGTAGCCGCCCCTATTCCATCGCGCGGGTCAGCCCTCACTGGGCGATTCATTCCATGTCAGCATAAGACAACTCCACCGTGGTACGCGTACTCAAATTCACGACAATTTTCATCGCGGCGGTGCTCGCCGTCGTGCCCTTGCCTCGCGCGGCCGTCGAGCGCGTGTATGCCCAAGGTCTCTATCCGCTCGTCCAGCCCAGGCTGACCGGCCTGAGCAACCAGATACCGTTCGCGTTGTTCGACGGGATCGTTCTCGTGGCGATTGTCTCGATCGCCATTCTGTGGACGTTGCGCCTGCGAGGGGCCCGCCGAAATGGTACGCGGATGAGGACGCTTGGCTGGCTCGTGTTCGACACGGCGGCGGCTGCGGCGGTGCTGTATCTGTGGTTTCTGGCCGCCTGGGGGTTGAATTATCGGCGCGAGCCACTACGCGACCAGCTCGATTTCCATGAGGACCGCATCACGCGCGACGCACTCCGCGATCTCGCTCTCCGCAACATCGAGTCGCTGAATGCGCTCTACAGCGATGCGCATGCAGCCGGATGGCCCGAGCTCGCGGCCACGCCTGGAGAACTAAGGCCTGCGTTCGAGCGCGCGCAGCGCGATCTCGCGATGGCATGGACGGCAGTGGGAGGCCGTCCGAAGCGGACGCTTCTCGATTTTTATTTCACGCGCGTGTCGATCGACGGGATGACCAACCCGTTTTTCCTGGAGACGCTCGCCAATCAAAGCCTGCTTCCGTTCGAGCGCGCTTCGACAGTGGCGCACGAGTGGAGTCATCTGGCCGGTTATGCGGATGAATCAGAGGCGAACTTCCTCGGGTGGCTCGTGTGCATGCGCGGGGATCCGCCCGCGCAGTACAGCGGGTGGCTCTCGTTGTACGGCACGGTGATGAACGCGTTGCCGCGACAGGATCGCGAGCGAATCGCGACTGGTCTCGATGCGGGCCCACGCGCCGATTTGGAGGCCATCGCCGATCGAATCCGGCGACAGACGATTCCCATGGCCAGCCGCGCGGGGTACGCTCTTTACGATCGTTTTCTGAAAGCCAACAGAGTCGAGGCCGGCATCCGGAGCTATGGCGAGGTGCTGCGGCTGCTGCTGGGCACGCGATTTACGGAAGACGGAAGACCTGTGCCACGCCAACGACAGTGATACTCGTCATGGCAAATGGCAAAATGGCAGACGGACGATTTGCCATCTGCCATCAGCCATCTGCGCTGACAAGTGTCTTCTCTCGGCTACGAAGGTAGCTGCACTTCGTCCAACGGAAGCGTCTGCTCCATGTTGGTGTCCATCGACGAGCTCGCCGCGGGTGCGGCAGCCGGCGCGCGGCGCGGTGCGCTGCGTCGCGGTGTCGCCCGCTTAGCGCTGCGGCGTGGTGCCGCTTTTCGAGCGCTTCGCGCGGCCGTGCGCTTCGCCGAACGCTTTCCCATCTTCTTTTTCGACGCTTTTTTGCTCGTGGACTTGCGTGACTTCGCGGTCTTCTTTGCCGCCTTTCGGCGTTTCTTGGCCATGCGCGCTCCTCCTAAGTAAGGGCGCGCGTATTCTAATCTGATAATCTTGTTGCTCGCGTGCTGATTCTTCGGGTGCTCCTCTCATTCCTGCTCCTGGTCGTCGCCCCCCGCCTGGCGTTTGCGCAGTCCGACCAGGCCATGCCGTTCCAGAAAGGTACAGTCGAGATTAGCGTCATCGGCGGCAGCTCGCTGCCGGTCACGTTGTTTCGCGCGAAGAGCGATCACCGGCTCAGCATGGTGTCGCTGGCGATTGGCCGCGTCATGGCCGGCGAGGTCGGCAAAGGGAGCCTCGAGCTGCTGGTGGACGTCACCCCGTTCGTTCATGTGCGCCAGCCACAGAGTGTGAGGGGCTGGTCGCTGGCTCCGCTCTTCGTCCGCTGGAACTTCCCCGCGATTGGTGAGAAGCGTGCCCGGATCTTCGGCGAGGTCAGCGGCAGCCTCCTTTTCACATCGGAACCCGTGCCGGCCCGCACGACAACCTTTAATTTCATGGATCAGGCGGGATTCGGTGTGCGGTTCGAGGAAAACCGCCGCAGGGCGTGGCTCGTCGGCTACCGCTTCCAGCACATTTCCAATGCGGGCCGGGTGAAGCCGAATCCGGGCGCGAACTTCAATTTCGTCTATATCGGCCTCAGTTTTCTCAGTTGAACAGAAACGGTCGGTTCCGGGCCGTCACGCGACAATCATGTCCCTTTGGTCGTTCGCCCTTGCCCGCGCCCAGACCATTGCCCATCGCCCCTTGACCAATGCCCATCGCCCAGATCGACAGTGTTGTGTCCCGCGCAATGGAGGAAAACATGAATGTAGGAATTACCCACCCGGCATGACAGACCGTCCGCAGGACCGGTCACAAACTCCAATAAATCTGCAGTTTTCTCAAAGCATTGCACGGAAAAAGATGGTACGTCATTTGCTTGTTGCCCTGCCGTGATTAAGGGCATCCCGATCTTTCCCGTGCGCCACGGTGACGTGCGCAGTGTCCTCGATACGCCGCTACTCTCGAGCCCGCGCGCATTCATACCTTCCTTCGTAACGCTTCTCTCGGTTCCACGTCTTCGCTAACTGACACGGGAAAGATCGGGTTAAGGCGCCGCCCTCGCCGATGGCTTCGGCGGGGCCTGCCCGACCATGCCCATTGCCAATGGCCTCTTGACCGGTGCCCATCGCCCTCGCACGTCGCGAGGTGCTAGGATAGCGCCCTTCCGTTCTGTTCCCGTCTCAAAGGAGCGCATCGTGTCCAGCAAAATCGGGTTCATCGGTCTCGGCATCATGGGCAAGCCCATGGTGAAGAATCTGCTCAAGGCCGGTCACCAGGTGACCGCATATGACATCGTCACGGCAGGCATGGACGAGGTGGCCGCGGCCGGCGCGGAGAAAGGCTCGTCTCCGAAAGACGTGGCGGGCAGGACCGACATCATCATCACGATGGTGCCCGATGGGCCGGAAGTCGAGCAGGCTGTCCTTGGACCGAATGGGGTGCTCGAAGGAGTCAGGAAGGGGTCGACGGTCATCGACATGAGCTCGATCAGCCCGATGGTGGCACAAAAGGTCGGTGCAGCCCTCGAGGCCAAGGGCGTGGACTTTCTCGACGCCCCCGTCAGCGGCGGCGAGCCGAAGGCGATCGACGGCACTCTGGCGATCATGGTGGGCGGCAAGAAGGACGTGTTCGACAAGATGGAGCCCATCCTGAGGACGATGGGGGCCACCGTCACGCTGACAGGCAAAGTGGGCGCGGGCAACGTGACGAAGCTGGCGAACCAAATCATGGTGGCGGTCAACATCGCGGCGATGAGCGAAGCACTGGCGCTTGCGACCAAGGCCGGCCTCGATCCCGAGGTGGTCTTCAACGCCGTCAAAGCCGGACTTGCCGGCAGCACCGTGCTGAACGTGAAGGCGCCGATGGTGTACTCCCGCAACTTCAAGCCTGGCTTCCGCATCCGCCTGCATCAGAAGGATCTGCGCAACGCGCTGCTCGCGGCCGAGTCGCTCAAGGTGTCGCTGCCGCTGACGAGCGCCGTGCAGAACATGCTGATCGACCTGATGAACAACGGCAAAGGCGATCTCGACCACTCGGCGATCGTGCAGGTAATCGAAAAAGCGTCGGCTGTGGAAGTCAAAAAGCCCAACTAGGGATTAGGGATTAGGGATTGGGGATTAGCGAATCATTAGGGGCGCTCGTGGCTGCCTTCAATCGAGGCAGCCTCGACGTGCCCGCGCAGTTCCTTACGCCTCGCACGACCTTCGCACTCAACGGCCGGTCTTACGAGTCCATCCTGGGCGGGGCGCCCGACGATCCTCTGATCCGGCTACTGGCGCGTGGTGCGGCGGGCTATAGAACCGCTGCGAAGGCCCTTCAGTACGCGCTGCAAAACCCGCGTGTCGTACTCGAGTCGCTCACCGAGCCTGACGAGTCAGGCGTGCGTAAGGCGGCGTTTCGCGTAGAGGGCCAGCTTCGCGATGCCGATGAGCCGTTTGTGGCCGGCGCGACGCTTCGGCTCGGCTGCGCCCAGGGCGAGCTGACGTCGGTGGATGTCGTCTGCGCAGAAGGCGATCTGGAGCGGATCGCCAAAAGCCGGCTGGCCTAGTAAGGCATGTTGGAGCGATTGTCGATTCATGCTCGGAACAACGTGCGGGGCTCGACTTCCGAACACACCTACTTCATGTCGGCAATATAGCAACCGACGGCCTGCGTGCGCGCGGGCACGACGGCCTTTCCTTCCACGAGCGCGGTCAGGGCATTTCGGAGATCGTGTTCGGTCGCGGCGGGCCGTTCTCGACCCAGCTCGACGAATCGATCGTCGATGCGACCCAGATACACGAGTTGGCTGCGGGCATCGAAGACGGCCGCTTCCGGCGTGATCGTCGCACCGGCCAGTTTCACCAGAGTGTGCGCCGGATCGCGTTCGGCCACGCGGGGAAGGCCGTACTCGTGGAGGTGTTTTTGAATCGCCGCGTCCACATCGAGTGGATTGGGATAAACCAGACGGAAGTGCACACCGCGTCGCGCGAACTCGTTGTGGAGGCGCGCGATTTCAGGTGCGTACCGATTTGAAACGGGGCAGTCAGTACTAACGAAAATCAGCACAGTGAGGGCGAGGGTGCCGATCACGGCGTCCTCCTTGACTGACACAGTGTCTCGCACCGGCGACGACGGGTCGATTCGACCGGTTGTTTTCTCCTGAAATTCGATATGTTCGGCATGGTACGCCCGTTGCTCCGGGTGCCTTCAGCGTCTGCATGCGGAGGCTCCCATCCGTGCGTCATCGATCACACATCCTGTTGAGCTGCGCCGTCTTCACGTGGGCGTTTGCCACGGTGCCGGCCGACGCGCAACCGCGTCATTTCAGTCAATGGTATCCGTTTCCGGTGTTCGGTTACCCGCCCGGCGTCCGGCTTCCGGATCACGTGGTTTCACTGCGTCTTCAGATTACGCCTCGAGAGGCGTTTGTCTATGTCGATGGTTACGCCGCTGGGGTCGTCGACGACTACGACGGCCTATTCCAGCGGCTGCGTCTCGTGCCTGGACCCCACGAGATCGTGATTTACCACCCGGGGCATCGCACGCTGCGTCAGAGCGTGTACTACAACCCGGGATCGACGCACACAATCCGGCATACGCTGGACGCGCTCGCTCCCGGAGAAGCCGCCGAGCCGTATCCGGTTCCGCATCCGCTTCCGCCGCTGCCCGGCTTGCCGCCACCTCTGCCAGGAGGGCGCTCGCCCGATACGCTGCGTACCGGCACGCTCGCGCTGCGCGTACAGCCCGTCGATGCGACGATTCTCGTCGACGGCGAGCCGTGGAAAGGGCCCTCATCGCAGGATCGGCTCGTGATTCAGCTCATCGAAGGCACGCATCGCGTGCGAATCGAGAAGCCCGGATTTCAAACCTTCGCGATCGACGTGGACGTGCGTGCGGGAGAAACGGCCAGCTTCAACGTGAGCCTCGTTCAGTAAAGGAGTTCGTCTCATCAGTCGTGGAATATAATTCCACACTCAGTGACACCGACCACTCAACAGGTATCCGGACGCGATCTGCTCGACGATTGCGTCCACTGCGGTTTCTGTCTGCCGACCTGCCCGACCTACGTGCTGTGGGGCCAGGAGACCGATTCGCCCAGAGGACGCATCCACCTGATGAAGCTGCGGCGTGACGGCCGCGAGGAGAGCAACGAGGGCTACATCCGGCACATCGACACCTGCCTCGGCTGCATGGCATGCGTCACGGCATGCCCGTCTGGCGTGCAGTACGACTCGCTGCTCGAAGCGGCGCGTCCGCAGGTCGAGCGCGAAGCGAGACGCACCCTCGGCGACCGCATGTTCCGCCGCATGATCTTCGCGATGTTTCCTCATCCGGCGCGGCTCCGCGTGTTGTCGTGGCCGCTCGGGCTGTATCAGAAGCTCGGCGTGCAGCGGCTCCTTCAGAAGTCCGGCCTCCTCAGCGTGCTGCCGCAACGGCTTCAAGCGATGGAACGGCTGCTGCCGCCGATCAATTTCGGTGGCAACGGATTGCCGTCGCACATTCCGGCTCAGGGCACGCAACGCAAGCGCGTCGGTCTGCTGCTCGGATGCGTCCAGCGCGTGTTTTTCGGAGGTGTCAACGAAGCCACCGCCCGAGTGCTCGCGGCCGAAGGCTGCGAGGTCGTGATTCCTCAGACCCAGCAGTGCTGTGGAGCGCTCGCAGAGCACGCCGGCGAAGAGAAGGATGCCATGGAGGCCGCGAGGCGTCTTATCGACGCTTTCGACGCGAGCGGCGTCGACACCATCGTCATCAATGCCGCCGGTTGCGGGTCGGCGATGAAGCGGTATGGCCATCTGCTTCGCAACGATCAGGCGTATGCCGATCGCGCGAAGGCGTTTGCCGCCCGATGCAAGGACATTTCAGAAGTGCTGGCCGATCTCGAGCCGAGGGCGCCGCGCGGCGCCGTGCCGTTGAAGGCGGCGTATCACGACGCGTGTCATCTGCAGCACGCCCAGGGCGTGCGCGCGCAGCCGCGCCAGCTATTGCAGAACATACCTGGCGTCACCGTCCGCGAAATCGGCGAGTCGGAAATCTGCTGCGGTTCGGCGGGCATCTACAATCTGCTCGAACCGGAGGCCGCAACCGAACTGCGCGATCGCAAAGTGCAGAACATCCTGAGGACCGACGCCGAGGCCATCATCTCGAGCAATCCGGGCTGCCTCTTGCAAATCTCCACGGGCCTCGAAGCCGCGGGCCGTCCAATGCGCATCCTGCATCTGGTCGAAGTGATCGACCAGTCGATCAGAGAAGGTAAACGGGTGCAATAGGTGCGATAGGTGCAATAGGTGCAATAGGTGCAATAGGTGCGAGGGGTGCGGTAGGTGCGAGAGGTGCGCGAGGTGCGGCGGGTCAGTTGGCGATTGCCGCACGTGTCCGTGGTCCTCACTGCTTCGCTCATCACGATCGGCGCCTGGGTCTACACCTTTCGCAGTGCCTCTTCCATGTCTTCGGTGATGCCCATGCCCGGGGGATGGTCCATGTCGATGGCCTGGATGAGCATGGGGCATCAATCGGGGCTGGCGCACGCCACGATGTTTCTGGTGATGTGGGCCGTGATGATGGTGGCCATGATGCTTCCGTCGGTGCTGCCGGCCGTGCTTCTTCATCGGGGACTTCTCGCGGCGCGGGTTGGCCGCGGCGACGCCGCGGGCGGCTCGCACTGGCTTCTGCTCGCGGGATATTTCGCGGTCTGGGTGGTATTCGGCGGCGTCGCGTACGCGATTGGCATGACCATCACGTCGGCCGCCATGCGTTCGATCGACGTCAGCCTCCTCGTACCTGTTGCGACCGGCATCGCCCTCGCTTGTGCCGGAATCTACCAGTTGACGACCTGGAAGCAGGTCTGTCTGCGCCATTGCCGTTCGCCTCTGGAGTTCCTGATGCAACACGAGATTCGCAGTCGGGCAGATTCGTGGCGGCTGGGGTTGCACCATGGCGCCTATTGCGCCGCCTGTTGCTGGGGCTTGATGGCGATTCAACTGCTGCTCGGCATCATGAGCGTGCCGCTGATGGTGGCAGTCGCGCTCGTCATCCTGCTCGAAAAACACTGGCGCCATGGCGAAACGCTCGCCAGAGTTGTGGGCGCTGCCACGATTGCCGCGGGCGTATTTCTGGTGCTTCGCGCTACAATTCGCGCATGACGAAAACACCTTGGCGGATCGCCGCCGATGAAGTGGCAACTTGCAACTGCGCCTGGGGATGTCCGTGCCAGTTCAATGCGCTGCCGACCCATGGTCGATGCGAAGCGCTCGTGGCCCTGCGGGTTCGGCAGGGACACTACGGCGCGACGCCGCTCGAGGGCGTCACGTTCGCCATCGCGTACTGGTGGCCAGGCCCGATTCACGAAGGCAACGGCATCGGGCAGCTCGCGATCGACGAGAAGGCGTCACCGGCGCAGCGCACGGCGATCATCAACATCGCGAGCGGCAGGGAAGGCGGAACGATGTTCGAGATCTTCGCATCCGTTACGGCCAAGGTCCTCGATCCCATGTTTCTGCCGATTCGCTTCGAAAGCGATCAGGAGAAGCGAATTGCCGTGCTCGAGGTGCCGGGATTCGGCGAGTTCCGCGCCGAGCCGATTCGCAATCCGGTGACCGGCGAGGAGCATCGAGCGCGCATCGATCTGCCGAACGGCTTCGAGTATAAAATCGCCGAGATGGCAAACTGTGTCGAGAACCGGGCGACGGTCGGCGATAAGATCATTTCCAATACGAACAGTTACGCGCAGTTTTCTTCCGTCGACTGGACCAATGCCTGATACCGTCGTATACGAAACAGCCGCGTCACTCGTTGGCGGCGCCGTTCGTCTCGGGACGCCTGCCGACGCGGTCGAAGGCGTCGTGCCCCGTGTGGTCGTCGACCCGGTGTCGTCCGACGCTGTCGGCACTGTCCTCGCCTGGGCATCGCGCGAGAAGCTGTCGGTGCTCGTGCGAGGGTCGGGCTCGAAGCTCGGCTGGGGACCGGCACCACGCACGATCGATGTGCTGATTTCCACCAGCCGGCTGAATGCCGTTGTCGCGCATCGACACGGCGATCTCACCGCAACCATCCAGGCCGGCGCGACGCTGGCAGACACCAATCGCGCGCTCGCCAAACACCGGCAGTGGATTCCGCTCGATCCGCCGTACGCGGATCGCGCCACCATTGGCGGGCTCGTCGCCACCAACGACAGCGGCCCGCGGCGTCACCGTTACGGTACGCCCCGCGACCTCATCATCGGCATCGAGTTCGTCCGGGCCGACGGGCAGACGGCCAAAGGCGGCGGTATCGTAGTGAAAAACGTCGCCGGTTACGACGTGCCGCGGCTGCTCACCGGATCGTTCGGCAGCCTTGGAGTCATCGTCTCTGCTACGTTCAAGCTGTATCCGCTGACCGCCGAATCGAACACGCTCGTTGTCGATCTGCCCAATCCCGCAGAGCTCGGCACGCTGACGGGCAGGCTGCTGGCAAGTCATCTGACGCCGACCGCCGTGGAGTTCACCACGCATCCGCTACGCTTGATCGTGAGGTTCGAATCAATCGAGGCCTCCGTTCAACAACAGTCAGCGACGGCGGCGAGGCTGTTTGCGGAAGCAGGTTTCAACGCGCGATCGATTTCGGGACCGGACGAAGACCGTTTCTGGTCGGATCACTCGACGGTTGGAGACGAGGACCGATGTGCGTTGCTGAAGGTGAGCGTGCTGCCCACGGAGCTTGCACCCATTCTCGCGCTGGTCGAGCAGCTGGCGGGCAAGAAAGGGTATGCGGCTTTCGGGAGGGCCGGCGTCGGGGTGTTTCAGCTCTGCGTGCTGGGTGACGTCCCGTTGCAGAAGCGGGTGATCGACGGCTTGCGCGACGCACTTCCGCTCGGAAGGGGCAGCGCTGTGGTCGTGAAGAGCCCACCCGATCTGCGGACGCACGTTGATGTGTGGGGACCCATTGGCGATGGTCTGGCGCTAATGAAGGCGGTGAAGCAGCAGTTCGATCCTGCCGGCGTGCTCAGCCCGGGCCGGGGCCCAGGAGGTCTCTGAACGGGACACAGAGACCAAGTCCTCCGTGTCCTCCGCACTCCTCTGTGTGCTCTGTGTCCTGTTCACATTCGCTCGGCCAATCCCGCGCGCTCTGCCGGGTGCTGACGATAGGGTCCGGGCACCTCGCCACACAGGCGCGGCGTCGGAAACACCTTTCCTGGATTGCAGATGTTCGCGGGATCGAACGCGCTTCGCAGGAGCTGCATGGTGTCGAGGTCGGCGGCCGAAAACATCTTGGCCATCGACGAGGACTTGTCCGCACCCACGCCGTGCTCTCCGGTGATAGATCCACCGGCTTCGATGCAGTACATCAGGATCTCTGACGCCACCTTCTCCGCCAGGTCTCCCTGCCCGGGAATCTGTTCGTCATAGCAAATCAACGGGTGCAGGTTGCCATCGCCGGCATGAAACACGTTGCCGATTCTCAATCCCGAGCGCTCTTCGAGCGCGCGGATACGGCCGAGCACTTCGGGCAGCTTCGTGCGTGGAATCACGCCGTCCTGCACGTAGTAGTTCGGCGACACGCGTCCCATGGCCGCAAAGGCCGCCTTGCGTCCTTTCCAGATGCGCGCGCGCTCGTCGTTGTTGCGGGCAATCAGGATCTCGGTTCCGCCCGTCCGCCGGCAGATGGCTTCGACCATCTGGAACAACCCTTCGACTTCGGACTGTGCGCCGTCGAGCTCCACAATCAGGACCGCCTCGGCTTTGGGGAAGTTCGGATGAACGGCCGCTTCGGCCGCCTCGACCGTGAGCCTGTCCATCATCTCGACCGCAGCCGGAATGATGCCGGCCGAGATGATGTCCGACACAGCGAGGCCCGCGGCCTCCGTTGACGCGAAGGCCGCCAGGATCGTCTTGACCGATTCGGGGACGCGCACGATCCGCAGCGTCACTTTCGTCACGACGGCGAGTGTGCCTTCGGACCCGACGAGAGCCCCGACCAGATCGAGGCCAGGCGAGTCGAGAGCCGAGCCGCCGAGATGCACCATTTCTCCGTTCGGCAGTACGGCCTCGAGACCGAGCACGTGGTGCACGGTGAACCCGTACTTCAAACAATGTGCGCCGCCGGAGTTTTCGGCCACGTTGCCGCCGATCGAGCAAATCTGCTGACTCGACGGATCGGGCGCATAGTAGTAGCCACTCGGCGCAACGCGGCGAGTGACATCGAGATTGATCACACCGGGCTCGACGGTGATGCGCTGATTCGGGATGTCTACATCGATGATGCGGTTCAATCGGGACAGCCCAATCAGAACGGCGTCGGGCCGCGGCAGCGCGCCGCCCGACAAGCCAGTGCCGTGGCCGCGCGCAATGAACGGAATTTTGTGTGCGTGGCACAGGCGGACGATGTCCTGAACTTCGTCTGCGGAGTGGGGCAGTACGACACAGCCCGGCTTGGCCTTGAGGCGCGCCAGGCCGTCCGATTCGTAAGTCAGCAACTCGGTCGCGTCGCGCAGGATGCCGTCCTGCCCGACGATGCGCTCGAGTGCGTCAATGAATTCAGTGTTCATATGCGGTATCGACTTGGATAGTAGCATGACGGTTGCCTACCCCAACACGGAGCCACGAAGCCACGGAGGAACTCAAGAACGAATTACGCGACGCCGCGACGAGCGCGACGCATGAAATGCAGCGTGACGGCCTCCGTGGGGTTCGTCAGCGAGCTCCGTCTGAGGCATCGACGTCGTGGGCCGCGAACGCGGCCCACGCGAGAAGAAGAAGACCGCCAAATATCAAGAGCCGCTCTTGTATTTGGCGATCTTCTTCTTCTCGCGCGCCAATAGCGCGACGTCGATGCAGAGCTCCGTTCCTCCGTGTTGAGGACCAGCGAAACAGGACTTTCGCTTGTCTTCTTCTCCACGACGTCGAGGCCACCGGCAGAGGCCCCTCACGCACAACAAAGGCTGTCTCGCTCAGCCCGCCGTCGTCGCGCTCGTCGCGTCGTCGTGTTGCCGCGTTTTTCTCCGCGTCTCCGCGTCTCTGCGTCGAAAAGGCGTTCAATTCCGAGCTACCGGCGTCGGCCTTGGGCCTAGCGTTTCAGCTCGGCGAGCCGGCGTTCGGCTTCCCGGAGCGCCTGCTCGGCTTTTTCGATCTCTCGCTCCCGCTTTTCGCGCTCCTTGCGTGCTTTCTCTTCGGCCTGCCGCGCTTTCCGTTCTCCTTCCTTCCTTGCCCGCTCAGCCTGCTGCTCTGCGACCTTCTGCCGTCGGAGCTCCTCGGCGGATGGCTTCCTCGTCTGCGCCGCCGGCGTTGTCTTCTCCGGCTCGATCGTCCGCGGCGCTATCCCGGTGAGCAGGCTGAATCCGGCCGCTGGTGGCTCGCGCGTGATGCGCCCCGCCGGTTCCTCTGTGGGCAGCGCGGCAAGCGTGCGCCGAACGGCATCGCGCACGGTGTCTGTGAGGCGGTGACCGTTCTTTTCGGCGTCGGCAACGGCTTTGGCAAATGCCTTCTCCACCGTCGCTTTGTGAAGTTCATCGGCCTTGCGAGTGTCGGCGTTGCGCCCGGCCAGCGCCGACCGATGCGCGGCACGCAGCTTTTCGGACGCATCGATCAATGCCTTGTAGGTGGGAGCATCGCGCCAGTAGAGCTGATTGATCACCCACATGGGCAGCGATGGCTTGACGAGCGCGCTCACTTCCTT
Source organism: Vicinamibacterales bacterium (assembly GCA_963782595.1). Classification (GTDB taxonomy): domain Bacteria; phylum Acidobacteriota; class Vicinamibacteria; order Vicinamibacterales; family JAMQPK01; genus JAMQPK01. The sequence goes on from CAWAKJ010000003.1 coordinate 594,104, forward strand.
CTTTTCGAGATCCGAAAGTGATTTTGCGAGCGTGTTGCGCGCGCTCGTGAACGCGTCGAGCGGAAGTTTATAGAGGTCCTCGACTTGCGACTGCAGTCGCGGCGTCATCGGGTTACGAGTCCGGCTTGGCATGGACGGTCTGTTTTCCAAAAAGTTCGCGGTGCGCGCGATCGCGCTCGCGGTCGATCTGTTCCGGAGTCGCGCCGAGCCTTTCGAGCATACTCTCGGTCAACGACAGAGCGACCTCGCCCTCACCGGTGAAGACCTCGTCCGCACCGGCCCTGACGAGCTCGGGCCCATCGCGCAGATATTGTGCCCGCGCCAGCACATGAATCGAAGGATTGATGTCGCGGGCCATGCGAATCACTTCGGCCGCGCTTCCCATGCCTGCCGACGTCAGAATCACCGTGTCGGCGTTGTCCGTGCCCGCCCCCTCGAGCGTGTCACGCTGCGTCACGTCGCCATACACGGCGTCGATACCCTCTTGTCGCAGCTCTCGCACCGTTTCGATATTGAGCTCGATGACTGTCGGGTCGATGCCGTTGTCTCGGAGGAGCCGGACGACGGTGCGGCCGGTCGGACCATACCCCACGACGATCGCGCGCTGCCGCCGGTCGGTGGAACGAACGGGGCGTTCTGCACGCGCATCGCGATCGACGAGGGGAGGGTTCAGCAGCCTCATCAGGCGGGGATGAGCGGACGTCCATTTTTCCATCCGCGGGACCAGCCGATAGAGGATCGGATTGAGCACGATCGAGACAATTGAGACCGCCACCAGTGTATTGGTCGCTTCCGGTGGCAGGATGCCGAGATCTGTGCCGAGGCTCGAAAGGATGAACGAGAACTCGCCGATCTGCGCGAGCGCGACGGCGATGGCGACAGCGACCCTGAACGGATAGCCGAGCACGCGCACGACGACGAGCGCAATCAACGGCTTGCCGATCATGACGACCGCGAGCGTCGTCAGGATGAGTCCGGGTGCTTCGACGAGGTAGGCCGGCGACAGCAGCATGCCGACCGCCACGAAGAACAGCACGGCAAATGCGTCGCGCATCGGCAGGGCCTCGGACGCCGCACGCAGGCTGTAGTCGGATCGGCCGACGACAAGCCCCGCGAGAAACGCACCGAGCGCCATCGACACGCCGAACACTGCCGCGGAGCCCACGGCGATGCCGAGGGCGAGCGTCAGCACGGTCAGGGTAAAGAGCTCGCGCGATCCAGTGTCGGCGATGTGGTCGAGCACGTACGGAATGACCCTCGTGCCGACGACGATCGTAAACGCGACGAGCGTGACGACCTTCAGCGCCGTCAACCCGAGCGCGGTCAGAATGCCGGTTTCGGATCCGCCATCGGCGAACAGCACCGGCAGCAGTACCAAGGCGAGCACCGTGAACAGATCCTCGACGACGAGCCAGCCGACGGCGATGTGCCCGGTGGGGGTGTGGAGATCGCGGTGGTCGGCGAGGACCCGAATCAGCACGACGGTGCTCGCGACCGCGAGCGCCATCCCGAAGACGATGCCGGCCGACCAGTCCCACCCGAACCAGCGCGCGATGAGGGCGCCGAGCAGCGTCGCGACGCCACTCTGCGCGATCGCGCCCGGAATGGCGACCCGCTTCACGGCGAGCAGTTCTTCGATATGAAACTGCAGGCCGACGCCGAACATCAACAGGATGACGCCGACTTCGGCCAGTTGCTCCGCGATTTCAGCGTTGGCGACGAACCCGGGCGTATGCGGGCCAACGAGCGTGCCCGCGAGAAGATATCCGACGATCGGCGAGAGACCCGCGCGCTGCGTGAAATAGCCGAGGATGAGCGCGGCGGTGAATCCGCCGGCCAATGTCAGGATCAGGTCGAGGTCGTGCACACGACGATCGTACTATGCGACATCCGCCTCGCGTGATGGCAACGGCTCGCGCACGTCCTGCTTGAGCAGCCGTTTGTACCACCAGGAGGTGAGCAGCGGCGTGAGAATGGCCGTCACGATGACCGACGCAGCCACCTGAACGGTGGCGGCTTCGGCCACGGGCATGTATGTCTTGTCGGCCATCGCGACGGCCTGCGGTACTGCCGCAGAGTTCCCGGCCGTACTGGAGGCGGCCGCACCGGCGACGCCGCTGCCCCCGAGAAGCTTGTCAGCGAGGATACAGACAAAACCCGTCACCACCACGACCGTGAGGCCGAGAATGACGCCGGGCACACCGGCCGTGACGACCGATCGGAGGTTGATGGTCTGGCCAAGCGTGAACGCCATGAACGGTACGATGATCGGTTCGTGCGACCCGAAGAACTCCTTGATATCGTCGTCGAGATTGCCGAGCACGGCGCCGGCGAGAATCGGGGCAATCACCGAGAGCATCGTCAACCAGGGAATCACGGCCAGCCCGGCGCCGACGAAAATCAGCATCGTGAGGAAGGGGCCGGTCTCGATGCTCTGGACGACGTAGGTTCCGGAATCCTCCTTGTTCCCCATCACGCTTGTCAGCGCGAGAAACATCCCGCCGTTGGTGTCGCTCATCGCCACCATGACCGCGAGGGTACTGAGCCCAAGGATGCTGCCGTCGAAGTAGTTGGCGATGGCCAGCGCAAAGAGCGTTGCCGTACCGACCTTGGCTGCCAGAATGCCGCCACCGCGCAGCAGCATGCGCGGCGCTGCGCGGAACGTCATTTTTGTTCCAACTGTGAATAGGTACATCCCCAGTACTGTGGGGTAGCCAACTCCCGTCAATGCCTGAGTAAACCCGCCAATCCTCAGAAGGTCAGGGAAGAAGGTGTTGAGGACCATGCCGAGGAACAGCGGCACGACCATCAAACCGCCTGGTACGCGATTGACCGACTTGAGAATCTGCATGGGGGCCTATTCTACTTGCGCCTAGGTTAATTAGAAGGATATAACACGACTCTTCTGGAAAATCGCTTCGTCAGTCCTCACGAGTGGCTCCGCGTCGCAAAGTGGGCGACGGTGTGCTGGGTTGTCGTCTTCTGGAAACTTGGCGCGCCCGCGCTCATGGATCCGGACGAAGCGCACTACGCGCAGTTGACGCGCGAGATGCTGCGCGCGGGCAATTGGATGATTCCCCGGCTCGACGGCCTGCCGTACATCGACAAACCCGTCCTCTTCCACTGGCTGCAGGGGCTCGCGATCGCGGTGCTCGGCGAAACCGAAGCGGCCATGCGCCTGCCCAGCGCCGTGGCGGCGCTCGCGCTGTTCTGGGTCACGCGATGGACGGGCGCGCAGCTGTTCGACGATCGCACCGGCGTGCGTGCGTGGCTGATGCTGGCGACCCTGCCGCTGACGTTTCTGCTCGGCAGCATTGGCGTTTTCGACATGGTCTTTACGGCGCTTCTCTTCGGTGCCGTCGCGTTCGCGCTGGTGTCGGCGCTACGCAATCGCCCGCGCCTGCAGTATGTCTCCTACGTGCTCCTGAGTCTTGGCGTGATGACCAAGGGCCCGGTGGCGCTCGTGCTCGCGGGCACGTTCTTTCTCGTTGGACTGCTATGCGGAAGAGAAGCACGAACCGCGTTGCTGTCACTGCGATGGATAACTGGCGCGTTTGTCGTGATCGCGCTTTCGTTGCCCTGGTTTGTGTGGATGTATTCCGCGCTCGGCTGGCATTTCGTCCATCAATACGTGCTTGCGGGCAACCTGTACTACGTGACGCAGCCGGTATCGTTTTCGAATCGGGCAGTCAATCACACGTTGTACGTGTCGACGTTTTTCGCCGGCTTCTTTCCGTGGAGCTTTGTCGTGGTCGGCGGTGCGTTAGACACGTTCCGGCGGTGGCGCGCACAGGTGAAAATCCCGCCCGCGGAATTGCTGCTGTGGGCATGGGCCGGAACCATCTTTATTCTGTTCAGCCTGGCCCGCTTCAAGGTCGATCGCTATGTCTATCCCGCCGCGCCGGCATGCTGCCTGTTGGCCGCGCGAGCCTGGATGAGCTTTAGCGTCGTCAGACCCGATCTTTCCATAGCCCGCGACAATACGTTCACGCGATGGTCCATTGCGGTGATGAGCATTGTGCTCATCGCCATCGGGGGAGTGACCGGCTACTCGCTGTTCGATTTGGGGCTGCAGCTTCCGCCTGTGACGATGCTGATGCCCATCGGGATCGCCGCAGCTGGCGTGGTATTGATGGCGACAATCATCCGGCGTCGGGCCGTGTCGCCGCTGGTGTTTGGCTCTCTTGTGGTGACGCTGCTCGTGGTTTACGCCTGCGTTGCGGCGATCGGTCTGCCCGAGCTGGAGCGTACGCGTCCGACTGCGGTTGTCGCCGAAGGCCTGAGGCCGAAACTCGGGGCCGACGAGCGGGTCGGCCTGTATCGACTCGAGAAATGGCGGTTCAGCTTGAGGTACTACCTCCAGCGTCCTGTGAACCAGCTGCAGAATCCTGCAGATGTGCGCGAATTCCTCCACACCAGGGGCGGCTACGTGCTGATGCTCGACGAAGATTTCGCGCGGCTCCGTAACAGCGGCATCAAGTTGCGCTCGGTCGCCGAACGGCCCGCGGTGACGGGCACGACGGGCAGGGGGTTGCGCAAGCAGAAATGGGGTGCGCTGGTCGTTGCGGAGTCGGACGACACGCCGAGAACGTTGGAAAGGTCCCGATAAACGCTGTAGGTCCCGTTCGGTGGACCCGGCGTAAAATGGGGTATGACACGCCGAACACTGCTCGCGTTCGTTCTTGGCGGAATCATCGTCAGTGCTGTGGTCGCCGCCGCCGAGCGCGAATGGCAGAAAGGCACGTGGCGCGAATACAACGTCGAGCGGCCGAGAGTGTCATTCAGCGCCCAGCCCCGCGACCCCAACAGCAACCTGCCTCGGACGACTGCCGCACGCGAAATCCGCACGTACGTCATCGACACCAGGTACCTCATCGCCTCGAACTGCGGCAGGATGCGACGGCCGACACGCCGCGCATCGACGTCGAGATCGGCGAGGTCGTACAGTTCGCGATTGACAAGAGGATCGTCTACGTCATGGACGGCGGGAAAGAGCACAAGCTGAGTCTGCGGAAGCAGACGGAGCTGGTGAAAGTGGGAGAGAAGTGAAAAGTCGAAAGTAAAAAGTAGAAAGTAGAAAGTAAGGAGCTACTTTCTACTTCTTCCATAGAGCACGACCCGGATGAAAAACAGAATCATGAAGATGGCCATCAGGGCCAGGACGGCACGCCCCACGGTTACGCCTTGCCCCCTTTTTCGAGCTCACTGCTGATGTGAGCGAGAATCTGGCGTTCTTCCTCCGAGACTGCGCCGAATCCGACGATGCCGCCAGACGCGGACGCGATGGCCGTGGCGAGCGAGAGCAGATTCTTTTCGCTGGCCGCGCGCGCGTCGGGAGACTGCGCCTGAAGTATCGTACGGATGGCGCGGAGTGTCTTTTCGAAGAGATCGTCTGACGGGCGTTCGGCGAGCCACCGGCTCAATTGCGCGTCGGCCATCGAGCCCGCTTCGACACCTCGTGCACGCGCGGCCTTCACGATGAGATCGCGTTCCTTTTGCGAGACCCCGCCCTCGGCCCACGCCGTCTGAATGAGCGGAACGAGGTGGAGGAGCATGACGGTCTCGGCTGTGTAGCCGAGCTCCTGCAGGTCGCGCAGTACTTCGTCGTCGGCCACGCCGGCCTGCTCGCCAAGCCGTCGCCGTTGCTCGTCGGTTTCGGCCTTACGACGCATTTTCTCGATGACTTCCTTTTCCTTCCGCCGGAAGTACTCTTCCTCGAGCGACCGGCCTCGTTCGGCAAACGCGTCTTTATCGACCACGGTGATCCTCCAGAATCTTGAGCGAGAGAGTGGTGAAGTTCGAAGTAATTGCAAAACTCAAATACAAAACAGGAGATCAGGAGATTAGGAGGCTGAACGCCACCGAGTCCCGCTTCGCCGCCGTCAACACGGAGCCGCGGAGCCACGCGATGCCTTCGATGGAGCTCACTGGCGCATCTCACGGAGTCCATCATGGTGTCTAACACGCCGTCGAGCTCGTCGCGTCGTCGTGTTCCTCCTGACCTCCTGATCTCCTGTTATCGAATTCTACGGCATGAACGCTGATAGCGGTTGGCGCTGTGCCCCGGAGGCGTCGAAATTGTCCGGTGCGAGCCAGGCGTCGAACGCGGTTCGGCGTGCGGGCCATTCGGCGTCCGTGATCGAAAACCACGCGGTATCGCGGTTGCGCTGCCGGTAGACGACGGCCTGCCGGAACAGCCCTTCATAGGTGAAGCCGAGGCGCTCGGCTGCGCGACGCGAGACCACATGCAAGCTGTCGCATTTCCATTCGAAACGGCGATAGCCCAGCTCGTCGAATGCCCGCCGCAGCATCAGATAGATCGCTTCTGTTGCCGCGGTGGTGCGCTGGAGGTGTCGCGAGAAGTTGAGATGGCCGGCCTCGATAACGCCGTTCGTGCGATCGATGCGCATATATGCGGCCACGCCCACCGCGCGCCCGCCCCGATCGACGATGGCGAAAAACATCGGGTCCTCACCGAGCGAGGCCTTCTCGAGCCAACCCTGAAAGCTCTCACGAGTGTCGAACGGTCCGTAGGGCAGATAGGTCCATCGGCCGTCGTGATTCGCGGGTGCTCCGATGCATTCGTGCAAATCGTCGCCGTGCGCGGCCTGGTCGAGCGGTTCAACGCGGCAGAAGCGTCCCTCGATCGAAGTGCGCGGCGGGTGTCGACGGGCGGTCCAGTTCGGCAAGGCAGCCCCGATCGGCTGGTCGAAATCGCTGGTCGGCATCACGCAAGGCTAACATTTCCGGTGAGATCACGATCACCGTCACCGCGGGCTGCGTAAGCTGTCCCGGCTGGTTGTCGGGGGCGGTATATCGATGCAGCATCATCACGCCCAGCGCGACGGTCGCGACGGCGCCGACCAGCTGAGCGACGATGCGGCCCCCGAACGAGATCCACGCCGACCGCACTTTGTCCTTCTTCTTGCCACCATTTGTGTTCGTCTCAGTCTGTGTGTCATCCATGGTGAAGTAAACGCAGCGCCGCGAAGTTCGAACACGCCCCGGGCGTCGTTGATACTCACGTGCGCGCAATCTTCCTGGCTGTCCTCATTCTGGCGTCCGCCGCCCGTGCCGACGCCCAATCCCCATCTCTGACCGCGGGCGACTGGCTGCGAATGGATTTCCGGGCCAGATTTCAGGGAGACGTCCGGCGATCGGAAGCCCCGATGGCCAAAGAAGACTCGCGGCTCGATATCGCGCGCCGCCGGCTGGGGATCGAGGGGCGCGTGGGGCGGGTATTCGACTATCAGGTCGAGTACGAGCTTGGCTCGAACGAGTGGCGCGACGTCTACCTCGACTACCGGCAGTTCAAAGCGGTGCAGGTGAAAGCGGGCATCTTCAAGCTGCCGTTCGGTCTCGAAGAGAACACCAGCTCCACCAGCCTCGACTTCATCTATCGGGCGCGCATCAGCTCGCGGCTGGCGCCGGGCCGCGATCGTGGCGTCGCGGTGCACGGCCGCGTGCTGGCGAACGCGGTGACGTATGAAGCGGGCGTGTTCCGCCATGACGGCGACAACGCGCGTCCATCGGCAAGCGCGCGCGTCTTCGGCGGACGAACCGTCGCCGCCCGAATCCTTGCGCAGCCCTTCCGCCGATCGGAATCGGCGTTGGCCAGCCTTCAGGTGGGCGGCGCGATGTCGGCGACGAACGTGCCGCTCGGATTTCCAGCGGTTCGGGCGCGCACGGTGTTCGGCGTCTCGTTCTACGACTCCGACGTGTGGGTGAAGGGACGCAGGCAGCGTACCGGACTGGAAGCGCGGTGGCGGCCCGGCCGCGCGTCGCTGCAGTCGGAGTACATCCGGTTGACTGATGAGCGCCGCGGGCAGAGCGTCGAGGATGGCGATCTATCTCCGCTCGTCGCGCACGGATGGTACGTCAGTGGAACGTATGCGCTAACCCGCAAACGCAATCGACTCGGCGTCGTCGAGCTTGCCGCGCGGTACGAAACGCTGACGTTCGGCAGCAGCGGGTCGAACGGCGAGGCGTCGACCAGCGCGCGCGCCGACGTCGTGCTCGGCAACACGGATCGTGCGACCACGCTCGGCGCGAGTTGGTCCGTCAATAGATGGGTGAGGGTTCAGGCGAATCTCGTTCGGGAAGACATCCGTCGTCCGTCCATGGGTCCTCGGCCGGAACGCCCGGCCTTCTGGAGCCGGGCGTTCAGATTACAGATCACCATTTGAGGCCGATTCATGACTGTGCTGCTGATCGTTGCGTTGTTGCTCGGTCCCGCCGTCGCTGGCGCGCAGACCTCAGACGAGTTCTTCGACAGCCGGACGCTGCATGACGTGCGCGTCTACATCCACTCGGCCGATCTTCGTCAGTTGCGCGAGCGGTATCTCGAGGACACGTACTATCCCGCCGACTTCGAGTGGCGCGGCCTTCGCATGCGCAACGTCGGCGTACGCGTGCGCGGCCTCGCCACGCGCAGCCCGATCAAGCCGGGCCTGAGAATCGATTTCAATCGCTACGTCGAGCAGCAGACCTTTCTCGGCATGGCATCGCTCGTCCTCGACAACGGCCTGAAAGATCCGTCCATGCTCCGCGAGCGCACGAGCATGGCGTTCATCAAACGGATGGGTCAGCCGGCGCCGCGCGAGTCGTTCGGCCGGGTGTACATCAACGGCGTGTATGAGGGCCTGTATGCATTGGTCGAAGCGGTGGATAGCGCGTTTCTTGCCCGGGAGGTCGGCGACGGTCTGGGATATCTCTTCGAGCACAAGTTTGCGGACGGCTTCTACGCCGAGTACCTCGGCGACGACTTCGCTCCTTACAAGGTGCGCTTCGAGGCGCAGACGCATCGGCTCGAAGCGGACTACACGCTGTATGCACCGATTCGCGAGCTGTTCCGCGAAGCGAACCAGGAGGTGGACGGCGTGTGGCGGGAACGTGTGGGCTGGTTCGTCGATCTCGGCCAGCTCATCACGCATGTGGCGATCGAAACGTTCCTTGGGGAGTTCGACGGTTTTCTCGGAGGCTCCGGCATGGCGAACTTCTATCTGTACCGGCCCGTTGCCGGCAATGTGCATCGTTTGATTGCGTGGGACAGGGACACGACCTTTCAGGAAATCGACGCGTCGATTTTCGCGCGCGTCGAGGAGAACGCGCTCCTTCGCCGGGCGTTGATGTTTCCCGATCTCCGGGCGCTGTATCTCGACGTGCTCGACCAATGCGCCCGAGCGGCGGTCCAGGATCGCTGGCTCGAGGCCGAGCTCGTGCACATGCACCAGCTCATTCGCGCCGCCGTCAGCGAGGAACCCGCCAGGCGATACTCCAACGAGGAGTACGAAGACGCCGTCAACCATCTGCGCGCGTTCGCTCAGCGCCGTTCGGCATTCGTGATCGACCAGGTCGCGAAGGCGCGATGAGGGGGCGTTTCGTTGCGTTCGCGCTCGCGCTCGGATTCTGGGCGTGTGGGGCGTTCATCACATCGCCGTCGGCGCCCGGAACGGACGAAGTGGCCGTGCTCGTTGGCGCCGGCGACATCGCCGTGTGCGGCGCGGGTGGATCGGTGGCGACCGGCAGATTGCTCGACAATCAGCCGGGCACAGTTTTCGTAGCAGGAGACATCGCGTACCCGGATGGCACCGCCGAACAGTTTCGAGATTGCTACGACCCGGCCTGGGGCCGGCACAGGGACCGAACGCGACCCGTTCCGGGCAATCACGAGTACGGTTCGGCTGGGGCCGCGCCTTACTTCGCGTATTTCGGATCCAACGCCGGCCCCGCCGGATTGGGTTACTACCGATATCGCAAAGGGGCGTGGTTGGTGCTTGCGCTCAACAGCAACACCGAAGGTGTCGAACGACTGGCGCAGCTCGACTGGCTGAGGAGAGAGCTCGCAGGGCAAGTATCTACGTGTGCGGTGGCATATTTTCATCACCCGCGCTTCAGCTCCGGCTCGCACGGCACGGTTCCACCGCCGGCCGTGGTGTCCGATCTCTGGCGCGAGCTCTACGCAGCGGGCGCGGATGTGGTGATTTCGGCGCACGAACATCTCTACGAGCGCTTCGGGCGGCAGACGCCAGATGGCGTGTTCGACGTGCAGTTCGGTCTTCGTCAGTTCATCGTCGGAACCGGCGGAGCGCCGCTCTCGCAGCCGGTGCGCCGCGTCGCGCACAGCGAAGCCGTGGTGTCGGCGTTTGGCCTGCTGCGATTGACGCTCGAGCCGCAGTCCTACAGGTGGGAATTTCTGGAAGCCGGCAGCGGTGCCATTCTGGATTCGGGCACCGACCAGTGCCACGGCCGGCCGTAAAAACGGTTCCGGGATCCTTTTTTGAAGCGGGCGGGCAAAAAAGGATCCCGGAACCGTTTTTTCAATTCCATCCGGCGCGTCGCGGTTGCCAGTGTTGTGAGACGTGCGCAACAACCCGATCGCGGCGCTCGAACAGCTTGATCAACACGACGCCCGCGACGAACCCGCCGATGTGCGCCCAGAAGGCTACGCCTCCCGAGCGCTCGCTGAAGGTGCTGCCGATGCCGCCCACAACCTGCAGAAGCATCCAATAGATCAACATCCCCCAAGCCGGGAGGGCGACGGTCGTTGCGTAGAAGCCGAGCGGGACAAACGTGAAGACACGCACGCGCGGAAACAGAACGAGGTAAGCGCCCATGACCCCGCTGATCGCTCCCGATGCGCCCACCATTGGCACCACCGATTGAGGGCTGGCGACGACCTGCGCGAGCGCCGCTCCGATGCCGGAGAGCAGATAGAACACGACGTATCTCGGCCGCGTCGTCGAGTCTTCGATGTTGTTGCCGAACAGCCAGAGAAACCACATGTTGCCGAGCAGGTGCATCCACCCGCCATGAAGAAACATGGACGTGAAGACATGAAGCGGGGCGCGTCCGGGATCGGTCACGCAGACAAGGCCGTCGCCCATCGGGAAAGTGGCGCCTGGCGGCACCGAAGCTGTCAGTTCGGCGGGAATGAGGCCCAGATTGCAGACCGATTCGGCCAGCGGCTGCTCCGATCCGGCACCCTGCACGCCGATCCAGACAAGGACATTGAGCGCGATGAGCGCCATCGTGACGATCGGCGTCCGTTGCGTTTCGTTTTCATCGTGATACGGGAACATGGTGACCTCGTGTCAGCCAGTTGCGAATCGTGTCGGCAAGCCCGGCAGTTGCCGCAAAGATCGTCACCTGATTGGGCGACAACGGAGTATACGGCCTGCCGCTCAGATGCATCGACGCGCCACCCGCTTCCGTGATGGCCAGCGCTCCCGGCGCGTGATCCCAGGGCAGCAGCCGGTAATAGATGACGAAGTCCTTCTCGCCGCGAAGAATGGCGGAGTACTCCGTCGCAGCCGACCCCGACGATGGCTGCACGTCGTACTTGCCGCGAAGCGTGTCCATGACGGCGTGCGCACCGTCGGCCGGCATCATCCGCGTGTGAACGGTGCCGCGCGGATGATCGGCGATCCTCCTAGTCAGATCGACGCGAGTCTCATTGATCCGGGTCCCCCCGTCTTGCTCTGCCGAGACGAGGAAGCCGGCCGGTTGTGCCGCTGGAACCGCCATCCACGATAAGCGCGTGTGTCCATTCTGCACGAGCGCCAACATGACGCCGAAGTCGGCATGGCCCCGCGCGAAGTTTTTGGTGCCGTCAATGGGATCGATCAGCCAGACCGGCGAAGGCGACGACAGCGCTGCGAGCAGCGCGGGATTCTCGCTGACGGCTTCTTCCCCGATGAACGCAGCGCCCGGCACCACATCGCTCAACTGTTCGACGAGCAGGCGCTCCGCGGCTTTGTCGACGATCGTAACGATGTCTTCAGGATCGCCTGGAGTGTCCTTGATCTGGATGTCTTCTGGCTTCAGGGCACGAAATGAGGGCATGACGACCGACGCGCAGACGTTCTGGATGATGCTCGTGACACGCTGCGAGAGACGAGGATCGAGGTCGCGCTTGCGTTTCACATCAGCCATCGGCAGAGTGTAGTACAGCCATGATCTCTTACGCCGTCGAGCTCCAGCAACTCAGCAGTGTTCCGCTCGCCGTCATCCGACGCCAGTCGCGTGCGCACGAACTCGCGCGAGTAGTACCGGAGTGCTGCGGCCTTGTCTGGGAGGCGGTCCGAGCGCAGCAGGCCCAGGCCGGTCGCCACGTCGCTATCTATTGGGACGGCAGCATTCGACTCGAGGTGGGCGTCGAGCTTCGCGGACCATTTGCCGAGCAAGGCGAGGTCGTTCACTCCGCAACACCCGCCGGCACGGTGGCACTGGCGACCCATTTCGGGCCTTATGGTGGCCTCGGCGCCGCGCACGACGCCGTTCGTCGATGGTGCAAAGCCAACAACCACCGTCTCGCTGGGCCAAACTGGGAAATCTACGGTCATTGGCAGCCCGAGTGGAACGCCGATCCGTCGCGAATTCGCACGGACGTCTACTATCTGGTCTCTGGTGACATGGTGTAGGGCGGGTCTTGCACTTCAAGACCCGCCCTACGTCTTCTGCGTTGTGTTTCGTGGTGGCGCATCGCGTGTTCCGTGCTGAGACGCGGGCGAGAAAGGCATCGCGCCGACTTGCGCTTTTGCGCCTGTTTCGCCCGCAGCGCGATGGCAAAAAAGTTGCTAAACGCCGGGCATGCTCTCAGACCTCCAGACTGATGACCGCCGTGACAGCGACCTGCGAGAAGCGCTTCTCAGCAGGTTTCGCCGCGAAATCCAGCACACCCCGGGTCTGGCGTTGACCCCGGAGCAGGCGTCGCGCCTGTTCGGGATCCCCAGAGATATCTGCGGGAGGCTGTTGACCCGGCTCGTAAAAGAGGGCGCGATTTACTTGAGGCCCGACGGCCGTTTCGTTGTGCTCGCTCCGGTGCGCGAGTCATAACAACGCGGCTCGCGCGAGCGGCAACGTGATTCCTTCAAGCTCCAGCAGGAATCGCTTGCGCTCGAGCCCGCCGCCGTAGCCGACGAGTGTGCCGTCGCTGCCGATGACGCGATGACAGGGCACGATGATGCTGATGGGATTGCGCCCATTGGCCGCACCGACGGCCCGCATCGCCGCTCGATTGCCGATGGCATCGGCCAGCTGAACGTAGCTGCGCGTCTCGCCGTACGGGATAGTCCTCAACTGGGTCCACACACGCTGCTGGAACGTCGTGCCCATCGGCGCGATGGGGACCGTAAAGATCGTCCGTTCCCGCGCGAAGTACTCCTGCACCTGCTTCACAACGTCTTCGAATCCCCGGTCTTGCGGCACGCCCAGAGTCTCCGTTCCCGCGCCGGCAGGATCGGCCATGTAAAGGCCGCTCAGCACACCATCCGTCTTGACGAGCGTCAGGCGCCCGATGGGGGAATCCAAAAGAAAATGACTTGTCATGCAGGAAGTTCGACGTACGTGCGCTCGCGGCGCCGCATCTTTTGATAGCGCTCGAAGACCGACCGTTGCTTTTCGAGCCCGAGAATCGAGCGAACACTCGTTCCCGCAAACGTGTGCGCGGTCATGGCGGGGACATTCCGCAGCACGAAGGAAGGGCTGTGCAGAAACGCGGCGGGCAGATGTTTCAGCTTCATCCATCGCTCCGCCCGCCACCGCAGGAACTCGACTTCGGCTGCCGGCACGTGTTTCGTTCGAACGACAGCGGTCGTTCCGTCGTAGTGAGACATGTCTTCGTCGACAATCAGATCCTGTTCTCGAAACTGCTGCGTCATCGGAGTGCGCGGATACGGCGTCGGGTGTTGAATGTACGGCCAATCGATATACTGCTTCGCGAACTCCAGGTTCGTCTCGATCGATTCGCGCGTGTCGTCCGGATTGCCGACGATGAGACCGCCGACGACAAACAGGCCGTGCCGATGCAGGTGGTCGATGGCCTCGATGGTGGCGTTTCCCGCATCCTGTCCGCGCCCGCGCCTCGCGTTCTTCGCTCGTGCCTTCAGAAAATCCAGATCGCCTTCGAGGATGTTCTCGATTCCGAGAAAGACGTAGCGGAATCCGGCGCGCTTCATCAACGGCGCAAGTGTCGCGCCGTGCTGTGCGAGCGGGGAAGTCATTGCCTGCACCATGTACTCGATGTCGTTGAGTCCTCGGTCGATGATGGCCTGGCACAGCAGCTCGAAACGGCGTACGTCGAGCGTAATGTTGTCGTCGACAAGGAAGATGGCCCGTGCACCGCGACTTCGCGCATCGAGGATGTCGGCGAGCACGCGCTCGATAGAGTAGACATGAAAGTTGCGGCCGCGCATCTCGATGATCGAGCAGAAGCTGCAGTCGTACGTGCAGCCTCTCGACGTCTCGACGACATCAACCTGGCGCCCCAGGAGTGTGTAGCCGTCGAGGACGCGCGCGGCCCGGTTCGGCAACCGAAGCGGATTCGACTTGAGACTGGCAATCGCCCGCTCGGGGCCATGGATCCATGCGTCCGGCGCGCGATGTGACAGCCCTGCGATGGGGGCTTCAACGGATCCGCCGGTTTCCAGAACACGCAGCAGGTCGCAGAACGTCTGCTCACCCTCTCCGCGTACGAGGAAATCCACCTCTTTACAGGGTTCGTAGGACGCCGGGGCGAGACTGGGATCGTATCCGCCGGCCACAACGCGTGTGTCCGGCCGCAGACGCTTGACGAGTCGCGCGATTTTGAAAGCCGTTGCCCGCTGAAACGTCATGACCGACAAGCCGACAACATCGGGCGTGTACTCGTGCATCAAACGTTCGATGGTGGAGACCACCCGCGATTGGACCAGGATGAGGTCGGCAATCGCGACGCGGTGGTGCGGGTCGAGGTTGCCTGCCAGCGACGAGAGCGCGCCGTTGGGCATCCTGACGACGACCGATGGCATGTGCTCGAAGGAATCGGGCATCGAGAGAAGAAGAACGTTCATCGGGCGAGCTCGATCCGCCATATGGGTCCTCCGTAGAACAGAGGTCCTTCAGACTTGATAAACGACGGCGCGACACCCTCGAGGATCCACACATGCGTGTCGGGCGGCTGTTTGCCGACGAGCGGTGCGAGCAGGCCCGGCAGCCCTCCAATTTCCGCCTTGACGACGTAGTGTGTTGCGCGGCCACTGGAACCGGAGATCGACTCCGATCCCGCACTCGAAATGCCCAGCTTGACCGCACGCGGTTCTGGCGTGGCGGCGACAAACGACGCCGTGGCCGGAACGGTTGTGGAGCTCAGGTTCTTCAATATCGAAACCATCATGCCGTTGGCGACATCGGAACGGAGATCGAGTGTCTCGTCCTCGATTTCCTCCTTGCCGTGGCGATCTGTATGACGCACGACGACGCGTCCGCTCTGTGTGTCAATCGTCATGTCGAGCGTCCACCGGAATGACGGGCCCTTCTGCGACAGGTGATAGCTCAACAGGCGGAAGACGTCTTTCTGAGAAAACACGCAGGTTTCGTCGTGGACCGACCCGTCCGTGAAACGAAAGATGACCCGGCTCGTCACTTGCCCGTCTTTCACGGTTTGTGTCGATTCACCCTTTGCGACTGTCGTCCCGTTGAGGTCTCGCAGGGCGAGCGGCGTCTGCGCTGCTGTTTCGGGCACGCGTACGGCGACCGGCTCGGCCGTCAGGAAGGTGGGCCAGGTCAGCAACAGACAGATCACGCATCCCGCGAGCGACGAGATCTTCACCCGCATACCCAGTTCCCCGCATTCTACCGCCTTCGCTCGTGGTCTGTCGGGCTCGCGTCATACAATTTCCGCGCAAGGAGTGACCGTCCGCTATGCCTGAACATCTGGCCCCGACCCTGCAAGGGAAAGTCGCCATCGTCTCCGGCGCCAGCCGCGGGATCGGCCGAGCCATCGCGCTCGAGCTGACCGCTCGCGGGGCATGCGGTGTGTTGTGCGCGCGCAGTCCGGAGATGCTCCAGGACGCTGTTCGGGAGATTGCCGCCGCGGGGGGACAGGCGGCAGCCATGCCGCTCGATCTTCGACACCCGGACACCCCTGGCCGTCTCGTCGCCTCCGCGCTCGACACGTTCGGAAAAGTAGACATCGTCGTCAACAACGCCGGCGCGACCAAACGCGGCGAGTTTCTGTCGTTGACCGACGAGGACTTTCTCGACGGGTTCGCGCTGAAATATTTCGGTGCTGTCCGGCTGGTGCGTGCAGCCTGGCCTTACCTGAAACAGACAGGAGGGTCTGTTCTGAACATCGCCGGCGTGGGCGGCCGAACGCCCGGGGCGGCGTTTGCCATCGGAGGCTCCGTGAACGCGGCAGTCCTTTCGCTGACCAAGGCACTCGCCGCGCTGGGCATCGACGATGGCGTTCAAGTGAACGCCATCAACCCGGGAGCAATCCGAACCGATCGTCTGAAGAAGCGGCTGAGCGAGATGGCGGCGCGGGATGGCATCGACCTCGTCACGGCAGAGCAGCGCTTTGTCGCAGCGGAAGGCGTCACGCGCATCGGCGAACCCGCCGATATCGGCAGACTTGCGGCGTTCGTCGTGGCACCTGAAGGACGATTCCTTCACGGAGCGCTCATTGATATGGACGGTGGTGCGACGAGAACGATCTGACTTCGTCGTGCACGAAGTCATCTCTATGCCGCGTGGCGCCTTCTCTCGACATCCGCGCGCTCGCTGATTCTTGCGGCTTATCCTGCTTTCGGGTATGTGATGGGCATGATGCTTCTTCTCACGATCTTCTAGAAACGGTTTCACAACCTCAATACCAACAGAAGATCAGAAGAATAAGAGGCTGAACGCTCCGCTCTGTACGGTCTGTTTCGACGCAGAGGCGCAGAGGCGCAGAGGAAAACGCGCAGACGAACACGGTGATGCGACGAACGCACTGGCGTGCCATCAGTGTGATCACCTCTGCGGGGTGCGTCAGCGGGCTCTGCCAGAGGCATCGACGTCGTGGGCCGCGGACGCGGCCCACGCGCAGAGAAGAAGACCGCCGAATACAAGAGCTATCTGATCCTGGCTCTTGATATTCGGCGGCCTTCTTCTCCGCGCGCGCCAACGGCGCGACATCGATGCCAGAGCTCCGTGTCTCTGCGTCCAAGACCAGCGAAAGGGGGACTCGGATGCCCTGGCCACTCATCCCCGCCGCGAATTACGCCGCGAATTACGACATGTTGCATGGGACTCGGCTTTTGGCCGAGCATAGTAGATATGCCCATCTACGAATACGAATGCCGTGGCTGCGGAAACCGCTTCGAAAAGATCGTGTACGGCAAGGTCGAACCAAACTGCCCGTCGTGCGACAGCACCGACCTTTCCCGCCTGATTTCAACGTTCGCCGTCTCGACATCCTCTGAGAGCGCAGCCAGGTCCGCACCTGAAGCATGCGGGACGTGCGGCGACCCGCGCGGTCCCGGCGCGTGTTCGATTAACTAGCTCCAGCGAAAAGGGGTTGGGAGGAATGCGATCGCTCCTGGTGGTCGTCGGTCTTTGCGCCGTACTTCATGCCCAGACGTTTAAATCCACGATTGACCATGTCGCGGTCCCTGTAACGATCCATAGCGAATCGAATAGCCCGGCAATCGACTTGCAACCGGACGACTTCCGTGTGTTCGATAACGGCCGGTCGGTGTCGATTGTGTCATTCGGGAGGATTCGGCAATCGGTCCACATTCTCTTGCTGCTCGACACGAGCAGGAGCATGACGCCATCGCTCTCGGACGTCAGCTCCGCTGCCAAGGCCGTGATCGCCCAACTTGGACCAGAGGACTCAGTCCGCGTCGGTACCTTCAGCAGCTTGCTCCGCTTGAGTCCCCTATTTTCCACCGACGACAGTCAGCTGGCATCGCGTCTGCTGTTGGTGCCGGGCGCAAACATGACAGCGCTCTACGACGCGCTCGTGGAAGGATGCAGTGCCTTCACCAGTGAGATGGACCGCCGAGCCATCTTCGTGGTCAGCGATGGGGCGGACACTGCGAGTTCAGCCTCGGCGCGCACCGTCATGCAGCGAGCGGCTGAGGCCAACGTGGCGATTTATGCCGTCGGTCTCGGCGGCCGCTACATTGATTCATTCCTTAGGGAAATCGCGGAAGACACCGGTGGCGCCTATGTGCATGCCGGGACTGGCCGAGACTTCTCTCGACTGTTTGGACCGATGATTGAGGAGCTCCATCAACAGTACATGCTTGGGTTCGCTCCCGCACTCGCCGACGGGCTCCTTCATTCGCTCGTGGTCACCACACGGCAGCCGAACATAAAGGTCCGAGCGCGGAAGCACTATTTGGCGCCGGTCTCGTAATTCTGATGACGCGCGGATCATTTTTCCGCGCTGGTGGCGCTGGCGCACGCGTCGGCTGTACTCGTCTCTACCATTCCGGTCTCTGCCCGTGCGAGCATGGCGGGCGATCTCGGATCGTTCATGAGTGCGTTTCGGATTCGGCCGGCTTGAAGTTCCGAGAACTCCAGCTTTCGCGCATCGAGCTGTTGAATGCCGCGGAAATCCCAGTGGCATTTCATGAGACCTGACTCTGTTCCAGAGCCCCGCCCCAGAAGGAGATGGCCAGTCTCGTGCGCCATCACGAACGCCAGCAGTTCGACCTCGTTGGGCCGGCCACTTGCGGCTATCCGCTGTATCCGGTCGTAGATGACGTACGCGATTCGACCCATTCCGCCATCGTGTGGCACCGCGGCATAGCCGAGCACGTCAGTGGGAATGCGACCACGCGCTGCCATCTCTGGTGTGAGGATCATGAGTGAGACTTGCGCGATCGGAGTGTTTGTCGTGCGTTCTTCTT
Source organism: Vicinamibacterales bacterium (assembly GCA_963782595.1). Taxonomy (GTDB): domain Bacteria; phylum Acidobacteriota; class Vicinamibacteria; order Vicinamibacterales; family JAMQPK01; genus JAMQPK01. The sequence continues at coordinate 612,763 of CAWAKJ010000003.1, forward strand.
CCTTGTCCGACTTCTTGCGACGCTTGCCGTGTTGCAAGACTTCGTGCCATTCAATCCGTATCCCATTCGCCCGGTAGATGCGCGTGACGATGTCGGTCGCGCTTGACAGCCACCCGCCTGGCACGTGTGCGTAGTCGTGAATCTGAATCGTGACGGTCGGCTCCAGTTCCGCCCGTTGTCGAGCCGTGCACAGTTTAGTCGCATCGATCGGGTGAGCCGCATCGATCGGGACGACCGACATCACCGCCATGAGCACGATCACCCCACGCATCACGACCCTGCCTCTCATGCGATGCGTCGGTGCAAGATGAACTCCACGTCGCAGACAAACACTCGTGTATTGAGAGGCTTCCGTTCCGGCTCAACGCGTGCTCGCGAGAGATCGGTCACGATCCGTCGCAGACCGACCTGTGCGAGATCCCACCATGCGATCGTGCTGACGATGCGACACACGTGAATCACGCCGCTGCGATCTGAGACACATCGCACGCCGCAGCGCCCGTGCTGCCAGCGTCACCTGTCGCGCGTACCGATTTTCGCGTTCGGGTCGTGCATGCTGCGATGAGGAGGAAAGCCGGAAATGCCGACGCGGCCCGATGTCATCGACCTGACTGGTCGTCCATTCGTGTCAACAGGTCACCTGCCCACACCAGACCAGGTACAGGCTCTCGTCGAAGTGGCACACGCCCGATTCAAGTCCAACAGGGAAGGCGAGAACTCGCAGGTCTATCCGGCGCTGGCCAGAGTGTCCAGCGACCTCTTCGGCGTCTCGGTCGCCGCAGCGAGCGGCCACGTCAACGGCATCGGCGACACGGACTACGAGTTCTCGATCATGAGTGTGTCCAAACCGTTCGTGTTCGCCTTGGTCTGCGAAACGATTGGCCCCGAAGCTGCGCGTGAAAAGGTTGGGGCCAACGCGACGGGCCTCTCATTCAACTCGCTCGCCGGTATCGAGCAAAGCCCGGACGGCCGGACCAACCCGATGGTGAACGCCGGGGCGATCGCGACCACGAGCCTGGTGCCGGGTGCGACCGACGAGGCCAGGTGGAGGTTCATCCACGACGGGTTGTCGCGATTCGCCGGCCGCGAGCTGTCACTCAACGACGACGTCTATGCTTCGGCATCGGAGACCAATTTCCGGAACCGCAGCATCGCCGCGATGCTCAAGAGCCTGAACCGCCTCTACGCCGACCCGGCCATCGTTGTCGACCTCTACACCAGGCAGTGCTCGCTGAACGTCAGTGCTCGCGACCTCGCGATCATGGGCGCGACTTTGGCTGACGGCGGCGTGAATCCCATCACGAAGAAACGTGTCGTCGAGCCGTCGGTATGCCACTACGCATTGGCGGTGATGGCGACCGCCGGGTTGTACGAGACCTCGGGCGACTGGCTGTACGACATCGGTCTGCCTGCCAAGAGCGGCATCGGCGGCGGCATCGTCGCCGTCTCGCCGGGCAAGGGCGGTCTGGGGATTTTCGCGCCGCCGCTCGACGGCGCCGGGAACAGCGTAAAGGGCCAGCTAGTCGCGAAGTTTCTGTCGCAGCAGCTCGGAATGGATCTGTTCGTCTCGCAGCCGGCGGGGTGAGAGACAGGTCGCGACGATCACCCAGTGCACGCTTTTTCAGTTCCGAGCGCCATCACGGGACGCTGCCAGCAGCAGACGTTTGCGAAGGACTCGCGAACGGCCCGCCGCCACTCAAGAGGGGCGTGAACGCGGCCACGATGATCGAGCATTGAAATCTCGACATGTCATATCCATACGGATATGGCTCCATCGAGGTTGCAGGCCTGGATCAGTTGTTCGCGATCCTGATGTTGCTGATGAACATCCGCTCATCCGCTGTGTTGCCCTGCAGGTCGAACACCATGGCGTCGAACTGGACGCCTGGGGGGATGCCCTTTTCGTACTCGGCGACTTTGCTTTGGCCGATGAACACCTGCAACAGGTCGCCCTTCTTCTTGATCGTCACGGTGACGCGGTTGTTCACGGCATTGTTCGAAAACCCCGGCGCTCCCGCATACTTCGTCCCGCTCAGGTAGCCCTGCGCACCCGGGAACTGGCCCTCGATGGTGACCTCCCCGTCCCGGCCGTCGAAGCCGGGACGGACCCGCACGCTGAGGAACGACGCTGGTCCGCCCGTATTGGACAGCTTGAAGGTCAGGCCCTTGGCGCCCCACCGGTAGTTCTGCGCGGCGACGACGTCGTAGCTCACCTCGAAGTCACGCGGCAGGGGCGTCTTCATGCCCGTAGGCGTGACCTGCATGCCGGCCATCGCGGCCCAGTGACCGTCCAGTCCCTTCAACTCCGTGACGACGCTGGAGGCGCCGGTGCGGTCCAGAGTGCTTCGCCAGTTGAGGGGCTTCTTACCGACGGCCGATGAAGAAAAGTCCTCGAAGAACACCACGCCGGGGTCCGCCGCGTTCTTTGCGGCCGCTTCGGATGGCTTGCCGACGACAACCGCCTCGGTGAAAGACGGCGATCGCAGAGGCTTGTACGGCTGCCCTTTCACCTTGGCGGGATCGAAGAAGTAGTCGTAGATGTACTGGAAGTCGACGTTGTTGAGGATGGCGTTGTGCAGGCCCAGGCTGACCGGGTCGTTCAAGTGCGCCGTCCAGTACATGATGATCCACTGAGGCGCGTCGGTCTTGGCGAGTTCGACCACGCGCGGGTCGATCGTGTAGACGGGCAACCGCCTCGGGTGGCCACCGTTGCCTTCGAACACATCGGCGTAGTTCTCGAGCAGCACGCCAGGCTCTTCCGTCCAGATCTCGGCCGTCTCCTGCAGACGGGCCTTGTACTTTTCCTTGTTGCTTCTGAGAACCGCCACCCGTTGCTCGTGGTACCTGTTCAGGTACCCCATGAAATAGTCGATGCTCTTCTGATTGCCCTTGTTCTCCCGGGCGATCTTCTGCGTCTCGTCAGAGTACTTCCGCGCAACCGCCGCCTCCAGGGCTTGCAGGTACTCGCCCTTGGTGATCGTGACGAACGGATGCCGGCGGTCTTTGGTCAGCACGACGAGTCGCTTGTTCCCGGTCCTGCTGTCCCGCACGAAGAGCGTGGGAAACTGTTTCAGCACCGGGTGGTGTGAGACGTCGGCCGCTTTGTCGAGTTCCGGCCCGAATCCCTGCTGCTCGAACGTCGGGAGCGTGAGGTAGTAGCGCTCGGGGGTACTGATGGTGGCCAGCGGAGTTCCGTAGGGCCCGTTGGCCTCCATGCCCCAGTTAAAGCTGTCGCTCGTCAGGGGCTCGATCTTCTTGTTCACGCCGTATTTCAGTTCCGTGTAGAGCTTGGCGAGTGCCCCATACGCGTTGGGCTGTGCGGCCGTGTTCTGGTTGTAGGGGCTCAGCTTGGCATTGCGGATCTGGAGGACGTCACCCAGTGCGCCCTTCGGCAGATAGCTGGCCTGCATCCAGTTGGCAAAGAGCTGCGCGATGGAGAGCTGCGCGGGCGAGTAGACGCGGTGATCCAGGGTGATCGGCAGCGTCGCGCCTTTGTAGTTGTAGATCCTGATCCACCCGAGGACCTGGTCCTCGATGGACTGCTTGGGGATCGGCTGGGTCTGGGCCGAGGCGGCTGTTCCGGACAGCGACCACACCAAAACCAGCGAACCAATCAACGACGCCCGTGCTCTCATGGTTGTCCCCTCTGAGGGCGGCGCCGAAGGTGAATGCAGCCCGAGCGAGGGTACCACGAGTTCGTAGTCTATCGGCCGGCCAGGCGATCCACTGCCGCAGCTGCCAGCGCGGCCGCCGCTGACCGCCGCGGGATATTGACTCGAGTGGCCGGTCGGTCCCGGAGTAGCGCATGCAGGATTCGCTCAGCCGCCTCGTCGGGACTAATCATCCAGGGCTTCCACGGGGCCCTGGCCATCTTCGTGTCCACGAATCCGAGGCGCACGTTGACCACTGAGACTCCGGTCCTTCGGATCGCTCCGGCGAGCCCCTCCAGGTAGTAGGACATGCCAACCTTGGAGGCCGCATAGGCCGGAGCAACCCGAGACGGAGTGACGTCAGCCAGACTGGAAAGACCAGCGAGTACGGCCGGACCGTCGGCCACCATTCGAGGAAGGATCGTTTCCACGGTCTTGACGAGCCCAACCAGGTTCACTTGAATCGTCTTCACATCTTGATGGAGTCCGTCCATGGCGAAGTGCTCGCCGATGCCAGCGCAATAGACACAGAGGCGAATGCGGCCCGAGGGCAGTGCCGCGTCGAGCCTGGCTCCGTAGTCTGCGCTTGAAACATCCAAGACGATATGGCGGTAAGCGGCGTGCGAGACAGGGGATGGACTCTTCGAGACCCCGGTCACTGCGAATCCGCGTTCGAGTAGCCGCCTCGTCAAGGCGAGTCCGATGCCGTCCGAGTTCCCGATGAGAAGAGCGACGTGACTCAGGTTGCCCCTCTTGCCCCCAAGCTGTGGGGTTGCACTAGCGTCGGGGAAGCGCCAATGCCGCCCTCCCCAGTTCCTCTGCAACCGTCAGATAACGTCGAACCGATTCTGCGCCGGTCAGATAAGGATGCGGCTCGTTCGGTTTGCGCGTCTTGAGCGCTTCAAGCTTTCTCATCGTGTTGTCGTACGCGGTGTGGTTCGACACGATCCCTTCCACACCCAGTTTGCCGAGGAGCTCCCGATACCGAATCGCAGAGTTGATGTAGTCCTTGATGCCCGAAGGAGCCGTGGTCGGGCTGACGGCTGTCCCGCCCCAGGTGGCAAGCAGATGCGATCGACCGTTGTCTCTCACGGGAATCACCACAGAGAACGTGCCGGCCGTATGACCCGGTGTCGCGTAGAGCGTGAGTGTCGTGTCGCCGAGCGTGATCTTCTGTCCATCGGCCGCAATCATGTCGCGCTTGGGAATCGGCGTGGTCTTGTTCTGCTCGACCAGATCCCAGTCCGCCCGTCCCATGACGACCCGCGGTCCGAACTCGTCTTGAAGGAACTTCGTACCGCCGTGGTGGTCGGCATGGCCATGACTGATGATGAGATATTTCATCGTCGCGGGATTCACGCCGAGGGCTCTCAGGCCGTCCACGACCTCGTCTTTCACGGCGTAGTCGAACAGCGCGTCGATGACGATGAGCCCCTCTGAGGTCTGCACCGCCCACGACGAATGTTCCTTGGTGCCGATGAAATAGAGATTGTCGAAGACCTTCACCGGGTCCTGATGCCAGACTGCTTGCGGCGGGGGCCCACCCCCGCGAGGCTGTGCACCACGGGCAGGGCGCTCGCCACCGCAGACTTCCGCGAACCGGTTGTAGAGATTGATGTATTCGGACCCGGCTGCGGCCTTCGCCGCCGCGCAATGTGCCTCCGTCGTGTCAGGTATCGACTGACCGGTCAGCGTCTGCGTAAGAGCAAGCGCAGCAATCGCGATCACCGGCGACATCCTTCGAATCATTCGTGCCTCCGGGCACATCTTACCCAGCGGCGACTGTATAAGCCATCACCTCGCTGGACTGAGTTCGGTCCGTGCTCGCATTCTCCTCCGCTAACGGGCTGTCCCGGCGGGTGATGCCTGCGAGCGGTCGGACGGAACAAACTTGTCGTACCGAGTGCGCACAACGAGAATCACGACAATCGCGACGAGAATCGCGATGGCTGCGTAGGTTACGAGTGGACGACTCCACTGGCGCGGCTCGTTCGCCGCGCGAGCCTCGGGCTTCACGGCCACCGCTTCGATGAATCGATAACCCTTCCTCGGCACCGTCTCGATGTATCGAGCGCTCGAGCCCTTGTCGCCAAGGACTGTTCGGAGACGGCTGACGACGACGTCCAGGCTGTGATCAAAATCAACGGTCGTATCGGGCCATAGCCTGCGCGCGATCTCTTCACGAGTAATCAACTCGCCGGGCCGCTCGAGCAGCAGACAAAGCAAGTCGACGGCCTGTCCGTTGAGTCTGACCGGTTGCCCTCCAGCCTTCAGGCCCCGTCGGCGATCGTCAAACTCGAAGTCTCCAAACGTCTTCACCACAGCAGAACTCCATTTTGAGCGGGTCGCGCCTTCGATTCTACGTGCATGAGACCCTGAGAGACGAAATGAGCTTTTGTGAGTTGAAACTGCGCGCGCTCGATGGTCCGATGCCAGGGACGAGCATTACGTGAGCTAAACGCGATCGGAGGGCATCGTGATCACGCTTCCCAGGACAGCGGTGTGGACGTGCGCCATCTTCTTGGCTGTGGCATTTGTCTTCGCAGGCTTTTTGAAACTCGACGGCCCCTCGGCAATACGGTGGAGCGAGAGGTTTGTGGACTGGGGCTACCCTGGAAACGCTCACTACATCGTCGGAGTGTTGGAAATCCTGGGTGGCCTCGGTGTGTTGATTCCCAAGTGGAGACGAGCCGCAGCGGCGACTCTGGTCGGGCTCATGATTGGCGCCCTGGGCACGCACGCACTGAACGCCGAATTTCCGCGCTTCATTCCGCCGCTCGTCCTCGGCGGACTCGCGTTTCTGGTGTACTCGGCACGCCCCGCGGCCCGTAGACAACAGACGCCGGATCGCGGGATTCGCGCCTGGTAGGTTGGGCATCCCGTGGCCCGTTCGTTGCAACGACCCCCCACGAATGCGGCGCGCCCCCTCGTTCGTTCTCCTGGCCGTTCTGGCCGCCGGCTGCGGATCATCGCCAGTTGCCCCTGATTCCATCGAAACGTGCGCGGGATTCGGAGAGTGGCAGTTGTCTCCCTACGTCCTCCCGTACGTCGTTGGTGCGTCCTACTTCGTAGACCAGGGGAATTGTTCACCACCGGGAAATGGCCATCTCGGAGTGACGAAGTTCGGATATGACTTCCTGATGCCGATCGGCACGCCCATCTACGCGGCGCGGGGTGGCCTCGTCACCCAGGTCGAAGAGTCCCACTTCGACGGACAAGTGGCGGCGACCGGCTTCGACAACTTAATCGTGATGCAGCACGACGACGGCACGACGACGTTGTACGGCCACCTGACACATGACGGTGCCGCCGTCAGCGCCGGCGAGCGGGTCCTTCAAGGCGCGCTTGTCGGCTACAGCGGCAATACCGGCAACACGAACAACAAGCCCCATCTGCACATCTCGGCCGCATCGTGCGACCCACGGGCGTCCGGCACCGCGAATTGTCCGACGCTGCCGATGAACTTCCGGAACACCGACGCCAATCCGCAGGGATTGCAACGGGGACGCTCATATGCTGCCGTCGCTTACTAGCGCCGATCGGGTTGGATCAGACATCGATGCCACTTAGGAACGACTCATCAAACGGCGCCACCACGCACCGGCCGCCTTTGTCAGCAGCATGAACCCTGCGATGACGATGACGATCGACACCAAGTACTGCGCGAGCTCACCCCACTCCTTCCGAGGCCATGTACGGACGCCGGCCAGCCGCGCGTCCCGCGGGTTGCTGGCGTTGTAGCTCACGGGCAGCCGCGCGCCGACCTTGAGGCCCGCGACCGAACCGACATCGACGCTGTCGACGGCAATCACGGCCTTCCCGCGGCCTTCGGGGACGAAGCGGAGTTCCACGATATTCCAAGGCTGAGGCGCCGGAAAGGAGCCGTCCGTATATCCGCCGATGAACGAGCGCGTCTCCTCCCGTACGCTCTGCACGTCGGCGTTGGCCGTCAGGATCGGTGACTCGAGCGGCGTTTCCCATGGGGTCGGGAAGACCCACCACACGACCGCGATGCCCACGCCTGCCAGGACACCGAGCGCCTTCAGCCATGCAGGAACCTGACGCAGAGTGGACCTCAGCACCAGGATCGCTCCAAGCACGAAGATACCGGCGGCCATCCATCGCCAGGGCACAAGCGCGCGCGTCGACTGGTCCGCGGGTCGCGCGATCATCGGCAGCCAGGGAAGATGACGCACGAGGATAGGGGACCCGGGCTGCAACGAATCGTAGGTCGTCTCATCGAGCCACAGCAGCAGTTTTCCCAGCCCGCCCGGTTCGTCGAAGGTCACGGTGCCCCAGAACGACCGGGACCAGGCGCCGGGAATACTATGGCCGCTCGTGTGATACGAAATTCTCTCCTCGGTCGATGCGATCTGGGCCTGCACGATGTGACCGGCGAGGTCGAGATAGAGCGAGGCGGCGTAGAACAGCGCGACGGGCGTGATGAGTTGTGCGAACAGCGTCGGTCCCGGCGAGACCGCCGCGCGCCGGCAGAGCCATCCTGCGAACCAGGTTGCGAACGTGACGAGAACGAGCGCGCCGCCGAGGAGCGACAAGCCGCGAATCACATACTGGACGGCGAGATCCTGTTCCATGGAGTCCCGACGATCCTCGGCTATCCGTTGCAGCGGATCAAGCCGCAGGCAGCGTCACGGTGCGAGAAGGCGAGCGGGGGTGAGCTTCGGGGACTCCAGTTGCGGAGATAGTGCCGGCCCTCGCGTTCGGCCGATTCGATAATCGCTACCTCTTTTAGGTAACTGGGGGTTTGCGCCCAACACCAACGAGACGCAGCGAGTCGGGGCCGTAAGGACCACCCTGAAAATCGCCGACCAAACGAGCCTCGAATCCAACGCTCTCCATTGCCGCCCGTAATTCGTATCCCGAGTAGATTCGGTGGGTGAACCGATACCGGCGGGCGAACTCCTGTCGGACGAGAATCCACTCCGAATCGAGTGTGGTCCATTCGTTGATGATTTGAATACGCTGGATGCACGTCGAGCCGTCAGGCAAGTCCGTGATTCGGTCACCACGTCGGCTCATCAGCTCTTTGCCAACAACGTCGATAATGAGGTTGCCACCGGGTCGAAGGCTCTCGAACATATTGGATAGCACCTTCATATCGTCGTCCCGGGATTCGAAATAGCCAAACGATGTATAGAGGTTCAGAATCAGATCGAATGAAGACGGGCGAAGAAAATTCCGCATGTCCGTCTGAATGAACTCAATCGACGCACCAGCCGCCCGTGCGTTCTCTCGCGCTGCATTAAGAAGGAAACGCGAGAGATCGACAGCCGTTACCGCAAGACCCTTCTGCGCGAGTGGTATCGAATGACGCCCCGGGCCGCAACACAGGTCGAGCACCTGACGCGGTGTCGTGTCGATGAGCGAGAGCAAGCGGTCAACATCCTCGCCCGCACGGCGGAATGAATCGGCAGAAAACATCACCTCATAGGTGTCTCGCCCGAAGTCGTCGTCTTCGTACCACATGTTATGCGTGCTCCAGGTTCATGGACATCGAAGACCACTCTTCTTTTCGGCTCACGGCAGCTCAAACCCCTCTTCCGTGCACTTCTGCACCCCCTTTTTCCGCCTTCCAGAGCTGTGCTCAGGCAGGTGCCATCGCTTTCAGCCGCTTTCGCTACTCTCATCGCGACTGACGAATTCTAAATCAGCGTTTATTTCAGCTCTGAAGATGAACTCCGACCAACCCGGCACTCGCACGCCGACACCGCCTTGTGGATGATCGGCTAAGAATTGATCCAAGCCTGGGTCCCCAATAGGTTCCACCAGAACAAACTCAATAAAACCGATTTCGCCCTGATAGCGAACATTGTCACCTTCGCGAATCTCCTCACCTGATACATAGTGGATTGGACTCATGCCTTTAATCAATGCTGTCTAATGTGTGCTCATGCTGTCCGCCGCGCCTGCTGTGATTCTTGCTGTTGAGAAGATCGACACCTGCCGAACGGTTGCCATCAGGCACGAAGTCCCGTTGGTGCCAGGGGTGTAGAATCCCCGCGCTATGGATTACATTCCAATCGGTCGAGTGTTAGCTCTTGTCTCCTTTGGTTGGTATGTCGCCGTCATCGTGTTTCTCTACAAGATCTGGCAGAAGGTGAAGCATCTGCCCGGATAGATTGCAGAGTAAGGTCTACGCGCCAAGACGCACCCCGCTCCCGCGCACATGTCACGACCTCTTTCTGCCCGGAGAGCGGCGCTTAAAGCCTCTCAGCCGATACTCAGTGTATGGTGTCTAAGGTGCCTAAGAGTCGGTGGGCAGTGGCGGCAGTCCTGCTGCTTTGCGCTGTGAACAGTAACGGTAGAGCCGGGGCGGCTCAACGCAGTGATTTCGGCTTCCGTTTCGAGATCGCGAGTTGCTTACCCGAGCGGTTCGATACCATCACTGGTGTGTTCACAAAGGATCTTGGACGTGGCCAGACCGGCACTGCCAATATCACGCTAAGTGATGCACAGATGACCGAGATCCACGAAACCATTCAGAAGATCCGATTCTTCGACTATCCGTCCGAATTCTCAGACGTGGTCCGCGAATTGGGCCCCAACGTCGCTCGGAGGAGAAGCCACCCAAACACCACCTACCTAATGGAGGTCCGGAGCGGCGGCAATGTTCACACCGTCACATGGAATGACGGATTCAAACCCGTTACTGCCGAAGGCGAGCGACTGCGCGACCTGTTTTTGATGGTCAGAAGATTCATTCACGAACATCCTTCTTTCAGGCAGATCCCTCCTTCGCGTCTCGGCTGCCTCTGAACGAGGTGCGGCGATCATGCGCTTCGCCGCGCCTGCTTTGATTCGTGTTGATCGAGGAGATCCACACCCGCTGAGCGGTTGCCACCAGGCACGAAGTGGCCGAGGCCACCACGACTTCTCACGACCGGAAGTAGAAGCCAGAGACAGAAGAGCTCGAAGGCCAGGGCTCAATCGCCGGACAGCCATCAGCGTTCAGAGGTCCTGGCTTTCTGCGTAACCGTCTGACGAAAGTGGCGTCGCGCGAACTCGCGACCAGATCCCGTCTTCAGATAACGTTCGAAGAGTACGGCGGGTTCTTCCTCGTCGAATTCGATACGCACAAGCGTTCGCCACGGCCTGTGTTGCGCCGTAGACGGCGATAGGCCGGCGTTGTGTGCCTTGAGACGCGCATCCGGATCCGAACTCAGACCGACATAGTACTCGTGAGGATCGCTCACGCTCTTCAGAACATAGACGAATCGCTTGGGCCCATGCACACGATAGCCGGAACAAATACTGAGCCAGCGTCTGCTTGTCGCATTTACGGAGAAGAGCGCGTTCTTGATGGCCGGGCGGTGGCAGGAAATGCGATGTCGGCGGAGTGGGGAGTGTGCAGTTCTTGACTCCCTTCAGAGGGCTTGCCAGCCGGAGTCTCGGTCGGACGCGGCGTCGGCCCGCCTACGCCCTTCGGGGCTCCGGCGGGCAGCCTTCGCGTACATGCATGAGCGAAGGCTGGTGAGCCGCCTCGGAATCGAACCGAGAACCCGCAGATTAAGAGTCTGCTGCTCTGCCAGTTGAGCTAGCGGCCCACAGGAGACAAACCCTGATTCTATCTCAGAACGATGGACAGATGAATATCCCGGTGGGTTTTCAGCAGAACTCAAACGGGCGATCTCAGTCTTCGATCCGCTTCCGCACTCCCAGGAAGGCTGTGCCGGTGGGATCGCTGTCGGGTTCGGTGTTGAGCGTTGGCCTCGAATACGCGATGCGGGCGACGTCACGCTCCTCCTGAGTAGGATCCGCGGCGCCACATCCTGCACCAGAACCGAACATGAGCATCTGGGTGTTCGACGAGTGCCAGAAGCCCAGCGCGTGCCCGACTTCGTGTTTGATCGTTCTCGGCCTGACGCGAATGCTTCCACACGAGCAGCGGTTGTAGTTGAACTCGATGGCGCCAGGGTCTGCGGCGACGTACGCGCGCCCGCAGTAGTCGGCGGTGGAGTCGTTGACGAAACGGACGACGATCCACCCCTTTTCGTTCGATGGCGGGGGATTGGTACCGCGCGTCAGGGTCTCCGGGTGAAAACGCCCACCTGTGAACGAGGGAACCGCCGAGCGGATGCCGTCCTCGATGCGGACGAGATCGGCCTCGAGCACGCGGATGCCTATCGGCATCGTCGTGTCGATGTAAAACTTGGGCGCCGACGTCCAGCGCCTCACCGGTTCCAGCTCCGAAGGCGCTTCGAAGCCGTTCCGCACCAGTTCGCGATAGGCGGCGGTCAGGCTGGTGGGGATGAGATCGATGATGGGATTGTTCGTCCCGGAGCTGATGGTGGTTTCGCGCGTCAGGAATCCCTGGGCCGTTAGAGTCACGCGCTGCGCGGATCGCGATCCGGTCCCATTGACGGCAAACAAACCCGCGGAGTCCGTCTGTGTATTCAGCAGTTGCACGCCACCGATGGGTTGCTGTGTGAGCGCATCGATGACCTGGCCCGTGAGCCTCCACGTCTCTGTCGCAGGCGGTGTGACCGTGTCAGGCTGGGCAGGGTTTGCCGGCTTAGAACGCTGGCACCCCGCAGCGACGAACATCAGCGCGAGAATCAGAAGTCTCATACCTTCCCGTTTATCGGGCTGGAATGACGTAGGCTTCAAGCCGGCCGTGACGATTGAGAAAAAATTCTGGCGGAGGTTCCGTACTGTAATGGGCCTGCGGAATTTGTAACCGATCGTCCGCCTTCGCCAAGGCTACGGCGGACAACCTCCACGAGGAACCAGAGCGGAGGTTGGTGCGCCCGACAGGATTCGAACCTGTGGCCTACAGCTCCGGAGGCTGTCGCTCTATCCAGCTGAGCTACGGGCGCGTGGGGACAGGAGAAAGTAAAAAGTAAGAAGTAGAAAGTATGAAGTGGGAAGTATGAAGTAGAAAGTGGAACCCCTTACTTTCTACTTTCTACTTTCTACTTTTTACTTTTTACTTCTTACTTTTCACTTTCTCCCTTCGACAGTAAAGTGCGCCCGGCAGGACTCGAACCTGCGGCCTACTGGTTCGAAGCCAGTCGCTCTATCCAACTGAGCTACGGGCGCGCACGCGAACAAAAATCATAGCACGTCACCATGCCCGCCCCTGCCCGACCACAACGCATCCCTTGATCCACGTCCCCGTGTCTTTGCCGGCGTCCTCCCAGAAGAGATTCGAGCCCGACCCGATGCGCGGATCGACGACGGCTGCACGGCTGGCGCCCGCGAAGTGACTCAGCGCCGTGATGGTTCCAAACTTCGACAAACGCTCCAGCAGCATATCGTCGAACCCCGCCGGCATGTCCACGAAGCCAAGGTACACCTGAATGCGCGAGCGGCCGTCGAGCGACTTTTCCGGCTCGCGCCCCTGGCATACGCGTTGAGACTTGTGATACTCGGCCGTGAGGATCCGCCCGCCATCCGCAAACTGGCGCCCGCCGGAACCCGATATGGGCACGCCGCCATACCACCAGATCGCCGGAAGCGCGTGCATCGTGGTGACGAGCTCATCGCCCGGCTGCCGTTGCTGCATCAACCACGCCACCGCGCTCCGATCGTCGGTGTCGTGGTTGCTGGAACGCGGGCGGCCCTTTCGCAGGTCATAGACGCCGCGCTCGACGAGGTCGGTGCACACGGGCAGGAAGACTGCGGCCATGGCACCGGCGACGGCCAGATTCATGATTGGCTGCTTGAAAGGGCGCTGCCGGAAAACCCACACCGCCCGATCCGCGAACAACGCGATGCCAAGATACAAGGCAGGCACGAACCACAACGACAGCCGTTCGTAGAGCGGCATGATGCGAAGAACGGCCAACGCAAATCCTGACGCGACGACAAGCCCGGCCGTGAGACCAAGAAGCCGCCAGGACGCGACCGTAAATCCAAGACCGGCCGATATCCAGAAGGCGGCTGCTCTCGCGGTGCCCCCTGGCTTCATCGCAAGGGGCTCCAACTGGCTGTAGAGCCATCGCACCGTGCCCGATATGCCCGCATCCGCCGGCGGAAACGCGAACTGCCAGTATTTCTGCAGCACTTCGTTGCCTTGTGTGTATCGCAGCGAAAGCATGTAGTGCGCGCCGATCGAGGCAACCAGCACCGCAGCGCTGAGGCCGAGCAGGGGGAAGAGTCCACGATCGCGCCGCGCCGATATGGCAATCACCGCATAACAGACTGGCAGCACGAGCAAGGCGCCGAGCGAAAACCAGTGGCCGATCGCCGCAACCGCGAGCCATAGGACAATCGCGTTTCGGGGCAGATGGTACTCTCTGCCATCATCCATCTGCCCTCTGCCCTGATTCCTGCCGGGCTCCTTCAAGCACGCCCCGGCCGCCACCACTGCGAGTGCAGGCAGCAACAGACCGAAAAATGTGTCGGCGGAATAGGACTTCAGCTCAATCGCGTAAAACGAGATCCACTGGCCAACCGAGCAGAGGAGGACGAATATCGTGCTGCCGACTTTCGTGAGCCAGCGTTCGCCGATGTACAGCGCCACCAGTATCGTGCCGGCGCCGAAAGCGGCCGGAACGGCGCGCAATGCCAGTTCCGAGGTGCCCAGCACGATAAGCACGAGCCGCTGCAGAATTAACCATCCCAAGGGAGCGCTCTGATCGAGCCACAACCGGCCGCCAAGGTTGGTCAGCCCGCGGTCGCGCACATTCAGCGCAATCATCTGTTCGTCGAGCCAGAATGGGCGTGCGTTGGCCCACTGCAAGCCGACCATCAGCACGCCAGCCGCGGCAATCACGACCGGGGGCGAAAGCGCCAGCGACGGCAGGCGGGACAGGCCTTGCGAGGATTCGCGATCCATCTCAGCGTCTCATTATCTGCCACGCGCCCCGGCCGTTGATATCATTAGCCACCAGATGGCGACGATCCTTCAGAGTGTTCCAGCCGGCCAGAAGGTCGGCATCGCGTTTTCCGGCGGCCTCGACACCAGCGCAGCGCTCCACTGGATGAGAGGCAAGGGGGCGATTCCTTACGCCTACACGGCGAATCTGGGACAGCCCGACGAAAAGGACTACGACGAGATTCCGCGACGCGCCTTGCAGTACGGCGCCGAGAAGGCGCGGCTTGTCGACTGCCGGCGGCAACTGGTCGGCGAGGGCATCGCCGCGCTGCAGGCGGGCGCGTTTCACATCACGACGGCGGGCGTTCCGTACTTCAACACCACACCGATTGGACGAGCGGTGACGGGCACGATGCTCGTCGTCGCCATGAAAGAAGACGACGTGCACATCTGGGGAGATGGCAGCACGTTCAAGGGCAACGACATCGAGCGCTTCTATCGCTACGGCCTGCTCGCGAATCCGAACCTGCGCATCTACAAGCCCTGGCTGGATCAGGCCTTCATCGACGAGCTCGGCGGCCGCAAAGAGATGTCGGAGTACATGCAGCGCGCAGGGCTCGCGTACAAGATGAGCGTCGAGAAAGCGTACTCGACCGACTCGAATATCCTCGGTGCCACGCACGAGGCGAAAGATCTCGAGCAGCTCAACAGCGGCGTGAAGATCGTCGAGCCGCTCATGGGCGTCGCCTTCTGGCGCGAGGACGTATCGGTGAAGCCCGAGGTGGTAACGGTCAGCTTCGACGAAGGGCGGCCGTCGGCGCTGAACGGCGCGTCTTTCGAAGATATGGTCGAGCTCGTGCTCGAAGCGAATCGCATCGGCGGACGGCACGGCCTTGGGATGAGCGACCAGATCGAGAATCGCATCATCGAAGCGAAGAGCCGCGGCATCTACGAGGCGCCAGGCATGGCGCTTCTGTTTGCCGCGTACGAGCGGCTCGTGACGGGTATTCACAACGAAGATACGATCGAGCAGTACCGCGACAATGGCCGCCGGCTCGGCCGGCTGCTCTATCAGGGACGGTGGTTCGATCCGCAGGCCATGATGCTGCGCGAAACGGCCCAGCGGTGGGTGGCGCGTGCGGTGACGGGCGAGGTGACGCTCGAGTTGCGGCGGGGCAACGACTACTCGCTTCTCGATACGACGAGCCCGAATCTGACGTACAAGCCCGAACGGCTCACGATGGAAAAAGGGGAGTCCACCTTCTCCCCGCAGGATCGCATCGGACAACTGACGATGCGCAATCTCGATATCACCGACACGCGCGACAAGCTCCTGACGTATGTAAAAACCGGATTGCTGGCGCCATCGCTTGGCGCAGAACTGCCGAAACTGTCAGACGGCACGAAATCCGACGACAAATAGCCGAGGACCCGTGACTGCCAATCCACTGACTGCGCCCTGGCCCGGGCCCTACGGCGGTGTTCCGCCGTGGGATCGGATGTCGCCCGCACTTTTCCCCGATGCGTTCGAAACCGCGATCGCGGAACAACAACGCGAAATCGACACCATCGCTGCCAATCCCGAACCGCCGGCGTTCGAGAACACGATCGCACCGCTGGAGCGCTCGGGGCGGACGCTCGATCGCGTCGAGCGCATGTTCGGTGTCGCGCGCGAGAATGTGACCAACCGCGAGTATCAGGCCCTGGAGCGAGAGTGGCAGCCGAAGCTGGCTGCGGCCGCCGACGCGATTGTGTTCAATGAGGGTCTGTTCAAACGGATCGAAGCCGTGTACCGGTCGCTGGCGGCGTCGAATCTCGAGCCGGATCAGATTCGGCTCGTGACGCGCTTGTACCAGTACTTCGTGCGGCGCGGCGCACGGCTCAACACGGTGGAGAAGGCGCGGCTGTCGGACATCAACCAGGAGCTTGCGGCTCGATTCGCGGAATTCCGCGCGAAGGTGCTGGCCGACGAGAATACCTGGACGGTGCTCGATCGGGAGTCCGATCTCGCGGGACTTCCTGCCTCGGTGATTGCTGCAGCAAGGACCTCTGCCGAAGAGCGCGGCCTTGCCGGGTCGTGGGCCATCGTCAACACGCGATCGAGCGTCGATCCGTTCCTGACCTTCTCGTCACGTCGCCATCTTCGCGAAGCCGTCTGGAAGAAGTTCAAGAGCCGCGGCGACAACGGCGACGCGAACGACACCAAAGCGACTATCGCCGCCATTGTGCGGTTGCGCGCAGAGCGAGCCAGACTGCTGGGATTCAAAAGCCACGCGCACTGGCGCATGCAGGACACGATGGCGGTGGATCCAGCGACCGCACAAACCTTCCTACTCAAGGTATGGCCCGCCGTGATCGCACGCGTCAGGCACGAGGTCGCCGACATGCAGGAACTTGCGAACCGCGAGCAGCCAGGCACGACCATCGAGCCCTGGGACTATCTGTACTTCGCCGAGAAAGTGCGCAAGGCGAAATACGATCTCGACGAAGCCGAGATCAAGCCGTACTTGCAGCTCGACAACATGGTTGCGGCGGCACTGTGGTCCGCCGAGCGGCGGTTTGGCCTTGCGTTCAAAGAAATCACCGGCACTGTTCCCGTATTCCACCCCGAGATGCGGGTGTGGGATGTCAGCGACAAGAGCACCGGACGGCATCGCGCCGTGTTTTATCTGGACAACTTCGCGCGCGCCGGGAAGAAGTCTGGCGCCTGGGCCACCAGCTACCGGACGCAGCATGCGATGGATCAACCGGTCACGTCCATTGCGTCGAACAACAACAACTTCGTGAAAGGCGCGCCCGGCGAGCCGGTCCTCATCTCGATCGCCGACGCGACGACGCTGTTCCACGAGTTCGGTCACGCGCTGCACAGCATGCTGCAGAACGTCCGTTACCGTAGTCTGGCGATGACGCCACGCGACTACGTCGAGCTGCCGTCTCAGTTGAACGAGCGATGGCTCCTGGACCGCGAGCTGCTCGATCGGTTTGCGCGCCACAACGAAACGGGCAAGCCGATGCCGCAATCGCTCGTCAACAAGATTGAGCAATCCGGCAAGTTCAACCAGGGATATGGCACGCTCGAATACCTCTGTGCGGCGATCGTCGACATGGATCTGCATATGCGTCCGGACGGTGTCGAAGACATGGCCGTGTTCGAGCGAGAGGCGCTCGAGCGTATTGGCGGTATGCCGCGCGAGGTCGTGATGCGGCACCGGTTGCCGCATTTCGATCATCTGTTCGGTAACGACGGGTACTCTGCGGGCTACTACAGTTATCTCTGGTCGGATGTGATGGCCGCCGACGCCTGGCAGGCCTTTATCGAGGCTGATGGGGCGTGGGACGCCGAGGTGAACGAGCGGCTGCGCACGCACATCCTCTCCGATGGCAATTCGATCGACCGGGCCGAGGCGTATCGGCGATTCCGCGGCCGCGATCCGGAGATTCAAGCGCTTCTCGACGCACGTGGCTTCACCGCTGCTTCCCCCGCTTCCCATTGACGGGCACGTCGCGGCGATTCGCGACGCACTGGCGCGCAAGCGGGCAGTGGTGCTTGTCGCCTCGCCTGGCGCGGGCAAAACCACGCGCGTCCCGCCGGCGCTCGTCGAAGCAGGCCCGGTCATCCTGCTGCAGCCGCGGCGGGTGGCGGCTCGCGCGGTGGCCCGGCGCATCGCCCAGGAACGGGGCTGGACCGTCGGCCGCGAAATCGGCTGGCAGATTCGATTCGAAAAACGCTTCGGCCGCGATACGCGACTGCTCGTCGTCACCGAAGGCATTCTGACGGCACGGCTGCAGCAGGATCCGCTGCTTTCCGATTTCGCGACCATCGTCCTCGACGAGTTCCACGAACGGAGCATTCACGCCGATCTCGGTCTCGCGCTGGCACGGCAGGCGTGGCTTGCACGCGACGACCTCCGCATCGGCGTCATGTCGGCGACGCTCGAGGTCGAGCCCGTCGCCGCCTTCCTGCATGACGCACCCGTCATCCGCGTTCCCGGCGACGCTCATCCTCTCACGATCGAATACAGCACGGGCGAACCGCTCGCACAGGCAGCAAGCCGCGTGCTCCCGCGAACGTCCGGGCAGGTGCTGTGCTTTCTGCCGGGCGCCGGCGAGATCGAGCGTGCACGAGCGGAGTTGGCCAGCCTCGCGGCATCAAGCGGCGTCGAGGTGGTTCCGCTGCATGGATCGCTGGACGGCGAGGCGCAGGATGACGCGATCCGTGCGGTCGATCAGCGCCGAATCATCCTGGCCACCAACATCGCGGAGACATCGCTGACCGTGCCGGGTGTGTCGGCCGTCATCGATTCGGGCACGGTGAAAGTGGCGCGCTACGACGCCGAGCGCGGCATCGACAGCCTGACGCTCGAGCGCGTGACGGCCGACTCTGCAGACCAGCGTGCGGGCAGGGCGGCGAGGCTCGGACCCGGCAGCGTCGTTCGCCTGTGGGATGCCAGGGATCGACTTCGTCCTCATCGCGAGCCAGAGATCGCGCGCGTCGATCTTGCCGGACCTGTTCTCGATCTCCTGGCGTGGGGCGCAGACCCGGAGTCGTTCGAGTGGTTCGAGGCGCCGTCGTCCGATCGAGTGGAAGCGGCGATGCGCCTGCTCCGGCGGCTCGGCGCAATAGACGCCGACCGTCGCGCGACGCCGCTCGGGCGTCAACTCCAGCGCCTGCCTCTCCACCCCCGCCTCGCACGTATCCTCGTTGACGGGCGCGGCGCGCCGGAGGTTGCGGCCTTTTGTGCGTCACTCTCGGACCGCGCGCAGGCCGGCTCCCACATTCGGCAGATTGCCGAGGAATTGCAGCGCGCGGCGAGCGTGGCTCTCGAAGGACACACGGTGCCGCATGTGAGCGATGTCGAGCTTCGCCATGCGCTGTTCGCCGGATACGCCGATCGTCTGGCGAGACGGCGGCCAAACACGCGCGACCGTTTCGTGCTCGCGTCGGGGCACGGAGCGACATTGCTTCGAGAGGCCGAGATCCCGGACGCGGAGTTCGTCGTGGCGCTCGATATCGTGGCGGGAGAGCGGGCGGGCATCAGCGAAGCGAAAATTCGAGCGGCGAGCACCGTTGATGCCGAGTGGATTCAGTCGACATCGACGCTCGTCGAGCATCGCTTCGATCCGGAAAGCGGCCGTGTGCGCGCCGCACGCGTCGAGCGCTACGATTCGATCGTGCTCAACGAAACGCCGGTCGCCGTCGATGCCGCGACGGCCGCCGATCTGTTGCGTGACGAGTGGCTTGCCCGGAGCCACGACGAGCCAACGACCCAGCTGCTGCGCCGGTTGCGGTTTGCGGCCATCGATGTGGAGTTGTCCGCGCTCGTCCACGACGCGGCAGCGGCGGCGCGCCGCATCGATCAGATCGATCTGGAGGAGCACCTGCCGTTTGCTGTGAAGCGCGCGCTGGCCGATCGCGCGCCGGCCTCGATCGTGGTTCCGAGCGGACGACCCGCGAAGCTCGACTACGCGGAGGACGGCTCGGTTTCGGCCTCAGTCAAGCTGCAGGAGCTGTTTGGCCTGGCGACCTCACCGACGATTGGTCCGGAGCGCGTGCCCGTCACGTTTCATCTGCTCGCACCCAACGGCCGCCCGGTACAGACCACTCGCGACTTGCGCAGTTTCTGGGAGCGCACCTATCCCGAAGTGCGGAAGGAGCTGAGAGGCCGCTATCCGAAGCACCCGTGGCCGGACGATCCGTGGACGGCACAGGCCACGCACCGGACGACGCGCAGACGGTGAAAAAGGGCTCCGGGAGCCTTTTTCGAATACTCGGGGCGAAAAAGGCTCCCGGAGCCATTTCATTTGCGGTATTGTCTGCCATCATTCTCGGTCATCCAAGGAGCTGGTCATGAGACGTTGGTATGCGGCAATGGCGGTCGCCGTTGCGCTCTCGTTTGGTTTGACGTCCGCCGTGTACACGCAACAGGGTGGCGGAGGTGGCCGTGGAACGCCTCCGCGACAGTGGTGGGTCAACAAAGACAAGGGCGGCCAGTTCGGCAAGAACAAGGTGCACATCAAGCTGGCCGATCTGAAGGCGCGCCACAAAGGCCAGGCGAACTGGAGCGAAGTCGTCGTCGATGACGAGAACTTCCATTCGACGTACAACCAGGGACAACCCGGCAGCAAGATTACGCCTCGCATGCGTCCGGACACCCGCGAGTTCTTCGTGATCATCGAAGGAGAAATGCGCTTCACGGTCGAAGGGCAGCCCGAACCCATCCTGACCAAGCGCGGCTCGGTCGTGAACATCCCGAAAAAGACGAGTTACTCGGCCGAGGTGATCGGGACGGTCCCGGCGCTCTGGGTCGATGCCAATCAAGCGAACTTCAAGACGCTGGTGCCGGTCGCCGAGCCGCGTCCCGCGCAGACACCTGGCCACACCATGATGAAGATCGGCATCAATACGACGCCTGCGCCGTATGCGGGCAACAACAAGCCGCACTTCAACCTGTGGGATGCCGAGAAGGATCCGAAGTTCGCCGGCCAGAACGTCGTGCAGGACGATCACATGTGGGCGCAGGCGATCTGGGGCTTCGAGAAAAATCTGCCGCCTTACAGTGCGGAGGACAAGGGACACTTCCATGTCGGCACGGCCGAATGGTGGGTCATCATGAAAGGGCAGATCCGGCACAACATCGAAACGGTGGGCGATTTCACGTCGAACGAAGGCGACGTCGTCTATGCACCTCCTTCGACGTGGCATGCCACCAGATTTGCCGGCCCAGGCCCGTCCTGCCGGCTTGCCATCAGCGGGTATCAGTTCACGGCGCTGTTAGAGCAGCCCCAATAGCGCGAAATTCTCAGCTTTCCAGCTGAGCAGCCGAGAGACAGTAGCCATCGCCATGCACCGTCCGGATGAACTCCGGATGGTGCGGGTCGGGTTCAATCTTCTTGCGCAGCCGCACGATGGCGTGATCGACCGAGCGAGTGGTCACGTTCGTGTCCATGTAACCCCAGACTTCCTTCAACAGTTCCTCGCGATGCACGACCTTCTCGCGGCGCTCCGCGAGATAGCGAAGCAGCTCGAACTCGCGGTGGGTCAGGTGCACCGGCTGGTTGTCGCAACTGGCTCGCTGCGTGCGGAAGTCGATGACGAGCTTGCCGATCAACAGCCGCTCGAGCGCCGGGTGCGAGCGGCGCAGAACGGCGTTGATCCGCGCAAGCAGTTCCTGGAGATCGAACGGCTTGGTGATGTAGTCGTCAGCGCCAAGTTTCAGGCCCTTGAGCTTGTCGGTTTTCTGGCCGCGCGCCGACAGAATGATGATGGGCACCTTACCCGATTGTCGAAGAACCGGGCACAGGTCGAGACCGTCGAAATCGGGCAGCGTGAGGTCGAGCACGACCAGATCGGGCGCCGACGCGCGAACGTAGCTGATCGCCGACTTGCCGTCCGCGACCGCTTCGACGCGATAGCCTTCGAAGATCAGGTTGTCGCGCAGCACGCGCCTGAGTGTCGGATCGTCTTCGACGATGAGGATGCGCTCGGACACCATATCAATCTCCCGCAATGGGTAAATATACTTTTGCTGCCGTGCCCTTGCCCAGTTCGCTTTCGAGGGCCAGCGTGCCTTTGTGATCGCTGACGATTCGACTGGCGATCGCCAGGCCCAGCCCGCTGCCGTCGGCCCGAGCCATGCGGCCCCGCGCGAACTTGCGGCGGACGACGGAGAGCTCGTCAGCGGCGATGCCCATCCCGCGATCCTGGATTTCGATCATGACGTGCGCGTCTTCTCGCCGCGCCGTGACGCGGATGAACCGCTGGTGCTCGGGCGAGTAACGGATGGCATTGTCCAGGAGGTTGTCGAGCGTCAGCATCATCGCGGTGCGGTCGGCTCTCACCAGCGGCAGATCGACCGGAATGTCGACTTCGACGTTGAACTGGCGCTCGGACAACGGTTGGCGGAAATTCTGCAGGACGTCGTCGATGAGCTCGGCTGGAGCGATGGGCTCGAACGAGTAGATGTCGGTGACGTCGGTGACACGCGCGTACGCGAGCAGGTTGTCCACCAGGCGCGTCAGCCGCCTGGCCTCCTGCATGAGCAGTTCCGCGTAGTCGCGGACGGTTTCGCCGCCGATCGGCCGCCTGGCCAGCGTGTCGGCCATGGCGCGGATGTTGGCGAGCGGCGTCTTCAGCTCGTGCGTCACCGACGAGACGAAGTCCGAGCGCATGGCCGTCAGCGCTACGCCGGCACGGACGGCGCGGATGGCGAGGATCAGTCCGAGGGCCAGCGTCAATGCGGCGGCGCCGGCAGCGAGGAGCGCCTCGTCAGCTCCCTGGGCAGCGCCCACCAGCGCAGAATCAGTGGACTGGCTCGTGCGAATCGTCCAGGTTCTGACTGCCGGATTCGATCCGAGTGCCACCATGCTCACCGAAGGGTCCAGAAACATCAGCGGGAACTCACGCACGAGCGCGTGCTGTCCGCCTTCGTGCCCCCAGATTCGCTTGCCTGTGTCGTCGAACACCGCGATATCCAGCGCGCTGCCACGTGTGGCGATCGGCGCCACCTGCGAGAGGATGTCGGAAAAGTACGACCGGCGGACCCACTCGAGATTGACGGTGAAGCCAATCACCGAGTCCAGCTGCTCTTGCAGCGAATCTGCATACACGAGCCGGGCGACGATTTGATACGGCTGGTCGCCCAGCGTCATGTCGAACGTGACGTACCTGAAGCGACCGGTGCTGAACGCCTCGACTTTTGGTCTCAGCGCTTCGGCGCCTGGTGGATTCATGACGAGCGCCACGGGGTACGGGTGCTCCCCGGTCGATTTTGGCATCCACGCAGGGAACCGATTCGATCGGTTGAAAAAGACGACCCCATGCGGGCTGTTGCGCGCCCAGCTGAAAAACGACTCGGGGTAAGGATAGCGCGCGAATGCCGTGGCAACCTGATCGCTCGTGTCGGTCAACGACTCGAGCGACAGTTCTCCCCAGTCGCGGTTGGCCAGCACTCGAGAGTGTGCGCCGCGCATATCGCGTGTGACGGCAGTGAGCAGCAGGTCGGCGCTCTCTTCGGTGTCGCGAGCGATCAACAGTTCCGAGCTCCGCTGCCATTCGCGCGTCGCCCGATAGCCGAACCCGAGCAGCGTCGCGATGCCGAGGCAGACCGCCACCGCCAGCAACGCCGTCAGCCAACCGCCCCATGCAATGACGCTTTCGACCTTCACGTGTCGTCTACCGTGCGAGCTCTCGCTGCCGGTAATAGCGCGCAGCGCCGGGATGAAGCGGAACGGGCGTCGCGGGCGCGCGATCCAGGTTCGGAGGGGTCATCGCCGGAAGCGTGGCGAAGTAGGCGTCGAGCAGCGCGTACACGAGGTCTTCGTCGAGGTCGGCCCGGCACACGAGTGCGATGTCGATACCAAGGGTGTGCACGGGGGCTTCCTGGTTCGGATAGGTGCCTGCGGGAATCAAGGTGCGCTTCAAATATGGATACTGGGTCCGCATTTCCTCGACGATCGGACCGTCGATGTCCATCAGTCGTGCGCCCGCTTTCATGGCTGTGGTCACGGCCTGGTTGGGAGGGTTGAACATCGCGAACGCCGCGTCGACATCGCTCTGCGCCACCTGCCTCAACATATCAGCGTTCGGAATCTTCTCCGCACGGACCTCCGAGGACCGTATGCCGTGCGCATGAAGCAGACGTTCGGTGACGAGGGCCGTGGAGCTGCCCGGCGCACCCAAAGACACGTGCAGGCCCGCCAACTCGCGCAACGAGCGAGCCTTGACATCCGGTGCGATGAGCAGATGGATGGGGCTGAGCCCTGTGACCGCCATGCCGCGCAACTGATCGAAGCGTCCCTTCATCTCATCGAGCTGGCCGGCATAGGCGAGATACGCCACGTCCGCCACTGTACCGCTCACGTCAGTCTTACGGTTGCGCAGATCGGTGAGGCTCGTAATCGACGAGCCGCCTTCGGTGACGACCTGAGCGTGCACGTTCGGAAGCCGCTTGAGCGCAGCTGTGAGCTCGTTGGAGGTATTGCGGGAAAGCCCCAACGTGTGTGATGCCTGTGGAGTCCCGGATGTGTTCGTGCACGAACACACCGCAAGGCAGAGTCCCACAACAACCAGCCTCATCTGATTTCTCCCAAAGTCCGCCCAGAGGTACCGTCGTACAGATGTACAAGTCTGTCTGCTACGGCTACATAAGACAACAGTCCTATTGCCACGGTGATTGCGTACTGTCAACACAATTGCGACAATTTGCGACAAATCGCCGCGACGGCGTGGCCTATAGTCGCTCTGAACCACACAATCTGGCGGTAGCTTCCGAAGGAGAGTCCAATGCTCAGACGCATCCTGACGAGAGGATTTGTCGTTACTGCGGCGGTGTTGACGATGGGAGCCCCCGCATGGGCGCAAGGTGTCGGGGGCATCGGTGGAACGGTACTGGACTCGTCTGGGGCAGTGCTGCCGGGCGTCACGCTGACCCTGTCGAGCGCGCAAGGAGGAACGCTCGGTGGCAGCCAGGAGGCCACGAGCGACGAACGGGGAAACTACCAGTTCATCCGGCTCGTTCCCGGAACGTATCACGTGCGCGGGCAGATGCAGGGCTTCCGCACGGTGGAGCAGCGCAACATCGTCGTCAATGCCGACGCAACGGCCCGCGCCGACTTGACGCTGCCCATCGGACAGCTGGAGGAGGGTATTGTCGTCTCGGGTGAGGCGCCGCTCCTCGACACGACATCCGCGCTCAAGCAGACCGTCCTGAGTCAGGAGATTCTCCAGGCATTGCCGAACCGGATCGATGTGTGGTCGATCACGCGCGTCATCCCGAGCGTGGTCGCGAGCAAGGTCGACGTGGGTGGCTCCGAGTCGTTCCAGCAGTCCGGCATCACCGTGCACGGGACGAGCAACGAGAACGGCTACTACATCGACGGGATGAACGTCTCGAGCACGCAGAGCAGCGGCAGCATTGCCACGTTCTATCTCGACCCTTACGCGTTCGAGGAAGCCAACTTTCGCGCCGGTAACTCGCCGGCCGAGGCATCGACAGGCGGGCTTGTCTTCAACATGATCAGCCGCACGGGCACGAATCAGCTCCACGGCGGCACGATGTTCAGCGGTACGAATCGGCAGTTGGGCTCCGACAACGTTTCCGGGGCTCTCGCGCAGCAATTGCTGCGAAGCGTACCGGCATCGGTCAGGGCCGCCAGACCCGATTTGAAACCCACGGCCGACATCAGCTACCTCTTCGATTACGGCGCGTGGCTGGCCGGACCGATCAAGCGTGACAAGCTGTGGTGGTCGACCTCGTTCCACCATTCGCAAATCCTGCAGTACCTGGTGGGCAGCTATAACCCTGACGGCACGTCGGTGCCCGACGACAACATGCTCTGGAATTTCTCGAACAAGTTGTCGTGGCAGCTCGGTTCGAACAGCCAGCTGTCCCACTTCTACATTCTTCAGTACAAGAAAAACGGCCACAGGGGGAGCACGACGCAGTTCGTGGAGACGGGAGCGACCACCGCGAACACGAAGTACCCGCAATTGCATCAGCTGAAGTGGACCAACACTCGATCGTCGAAGATGGTGTACGACGTATCCGGCAGCCTCAACCGCGTTGACGACTATCAGCCCTGGCCGAAGGAAGGGGACTCTGCAAATTGCACAGCCGCGGCGGATCGCAACGGCTGCTTCGACGGGCTGATCGCCGGCCAGGACGTGGGGACGAACACTCTCTTGAGGATCCTGCCGACCTATCGCGATCTGCCAAACACTCGCCTGTTCGCGCAGGGGAGCGTGAGTTATTTCACGTCGACGCACGACATCAAGGCAGGGTATCAGATCGACTACGGCTGGAACGAGGTGCTGTATTTCTCATCATCCGGCATGCGGGCCAACTACCGAAATGGCGTGCCCGAACAGGTCAATACCTACAACACGCCGGCGCGCTCGATCCCCGAGAACATTCAGCAGGGCCTTTACATTCAGGACAAGTGGCGACCAGGCCGCAAGCTCACACTCAATGCCGGCCTTCGTCTGGATACCAACTATGGATGGACGCGGGCGCTTTGCCAGGAGGCGACACCCTTCGTCGAAGGTCGATGCTACGACAAGATGGAAGGCATTCCAGACTGGAAATCCGTCAGTCCACGATTCTCGGCGGTGTATGACATTGCCGGAGATGGACGAACCGCACTCAAGTTCGCGGCGAACCGCTACATCATTCCCGTTGGCAGCAGCGTGCTCGACCGGGTGAATCCGGTCTTCCTGGCCAGCGACGTTCGGCCCTGGACACGCTGTGCGGTTGGCCAGACAAGCGGCTGCGATCTGAACGGCGATCTGCTGCCTCAAGTCAACGAGCTCGGTCCGTCGACCGGCTTCAATTTCGGTAACGTCAACCGGTACGAACCGGGCTACAAGTGGCCGTGGGCGCGGGAGTTCTCGGCAGAGATTCAGCGTCAGCTGCCGCTGAACATGGTGGTCAGCGCCGGCTACACGCGCCGCGACAAGCTCGGCAACTTCGGTTCGCGCAACGTCGCGGTTCCCATGGAGACCTACATTCCGTTGAACGTGACCGAGGTGAGCAGCGGGAGAGCCGTCACCGTCTACAACCAGTCGCCGGCACTGCGCGGGCGTCAGGATTTCGTCTGGACCAATTCGCCGGAGCTCAACAGCACCTACAACGGAACTGACATTACGCTCGACAAGCGGTTGAGCAACGGGTGGATGATGACCGGTGGTGTCAGCATCGGCGAGACCATCGGCTGGGTCGGGAACACTGACCTCAACAACCCGAACTCGAAGGAGTTCAGCCGTGGCATCGTCGGCAACGACACGCCATTTTCGCTTCGGCTCTCCGGGCTTTACGAGCTGCCGTTTGGTGTGTCGATGAGCGGAACGTTCCAGCACCAGACAGGGTTTCCGGAGCTGACGCAGGTATCGGTTGGTGCGAACACCGTGGCGCTGACTCAGGGAACGACGAGCATCACCGTCGAGCCGCGGGGAACAACGAGGTTGCCGGATCTCAACCAGCTCGATATGAGCTTTAGAAAGGTCTTCAGAGTCGGCGGCAAGGTGTATCAGCCGCGTATGGATTTGTACAACCTCGCAAACTCGTCAACAATCATCGCGCGCTCGACAGTGCTCGGACCGAGCAACGGCGCGGTGAACGGTATCCAGCGCGGACGTCTCATCAAATTCGGAATGCACGTGGACTGGTAGGACGGGGCTGCGCCGCGTCATGGCGGATGGCAGAGGGCGGATAGCAGATGACGCGTCTGCCGTCTGCCATCCTCTATCTGCCCTGACGTGAACGCGGGACCTACCTACGGCCTCTATCAAGACCATCAAGCCGTCAGCCGCTTCTTGAATCTTCCTGCTATCTGCCGCATTCTTTACGCACGATGATCGTCACCTCAGGGGTGCCCGGCGTGGCGAAGAAGCCGTTTTATAAGAGCCTGTACGTTCAGGTGCTCGTTGGGATCGCTGCGGGCGCGGCGGTGGGCCATTTGTTTCCCGAGCACGGCGCAGCACTCCGGCCGCTCGGCGACGGCTTCATCAAGCTGATCCGTATGATCATCGCCCCCGTGATCTTCACCACCATCGTTGTCGGCATCGCGTCGATGGGTGAGGTGAAGGAGCTCGGGCGGATCGGCATCAGGACGCTCCTCTACTTCGAAGTCATCACAACGCCGCTGGCGCTCGGTATCGCGATGATCGTGGTCAACGTACTCAAGCCCGGAGCCGGCATCAATGCGGATCCCGCGACTCTCGACACCACCGCCGTCGCGGCTTATGCGACCCAGGCGCAAAACCTCAGCACCACCCAGTTCATACTCAATATCATTCCGACGACGCTCGTCGATGCGTTCGCGCGCGGCGAGATTCTCCAGGTTCTGTTCGTGTCGGTCCTGGCGGGCCTGGCTCTGCTCAAACTGGGCGAGCGAGGCCAACCCATCCTCCGGTTTTTGGAACAGTGCTCAGAGGTGCTGTTCGTCGTCGTGGGTTTCATCATGCGCCTGGCACCGATTGGGGCGTTCGGGGCGATGGCGTTCACCATCGGAGCCTATGGTGTCGACACGTTGTTGTCACTCGGGCAACTGATGTTCGCGTTCTATCTGGCGTGCGCGCTCTTCATTCTCCTCGGGATGGGCGTTATCGCGCGGATCGCCGGTTTCAGCATCTTGAAGTTCATCCGGTACATCCGAGAGGAGATCTTCATCGTCATCGGCACGTCCTCGTCGGAATCCGTCCTGCCTCGACTGATGGCGCGAATGGAGGAACTCGGCTGCTCACGACGGGTCGTCTCGTTGGTCGTGCCGACCGGTTACTCGATGAATCTGGACGGGACGTCGATCTACATGGCCATGGCGACGGTCTTCATCGCGCAGGCTACCAACACGCCGCTCAATGCATGGCAGCAGCTCGGCATCCTGCTCACGCTCCTCCTTACGTCCAAAGGCGCGGCAGGGGTCACAGGCAGTGGATTCGTGACACTTGCCGCGACGCTCTCGGCGATCCCCACGGTGCCGGTAGCCGGTCTGGCGCTGCTCATCGGCATCGACCGCTTCATGTCCGAGGCACGGGCGGTGACGAACCTCATTGGCAACGCACTGGCGGCCGTCGTAGTGGCGCGCTGGGATGGAGCGCTGGACATCGAGCGCATGCATGCGCTCCTGAACGGAAGCGCTGCGAGCGTTCCTCGTACCGGCCGCGTCGACGAGCCCTCAGTGGTCCTCGTGGAACTTGCAGGTAAATCGGTTGAGGTTGATGCCCGACCCGATAGATAGCCTCTGTCACTAATGCTTGGCAAACCCCGGTGCTCCGGCAACCGCGGTTTTCTTGCCGGTCGGACCAATCCCCATCATCTCGAGAATGGTTTCTTCATTCTTCGCGCCGTCGAAATGCATTTTGCCGGCGGGATGGATCATCGTGCCGCCGGTCGGCACGGCAACCGTCGCCGCGGGGTCGAACTTCTCGCCCGTTCCGGTCCACCACGTGCCTTTGATCACGGTCGCGATGCGTGTCTCAGGATGCGAATGCGGCGTGCTCATCACGCCTGGGGGAAAGCGGAGGCGAATGATGTACAGACCGGGTTTCGTTGGGTCGCCGTAAATGTAGGCCTGTTTGATGCCGAATGGGGCGCCATCACCCGCATAGTCCATCCATTTGACTGTGTCAGGCGTCACGCGGACGAAGTCGCTGCCGTCAGCACCGGCTCGAGCCTGCCCAGCAGCCACAACCGCCCACACGGAGACTGCGATGACGCATACCAGGACCCCACCGAGTCGAAACCTGTTCATTGGCGCGCTCCACTATTGGTGAAGAACCTGGAGGACTTCGGACTCCAGACTTCAGGTCTGGAGCCCGAAGCCTGAAGCCCGGAGCCAACAGTCTTCAGTGCTTCTTCCCGAGTTTCACCGTCAGATAGGTCACCGACTTTCCATTTTCCACTTCCCAGAAGTGCGGCACGCCTGCTGGAGCTGAGGCGATGTCGCCGGCGACCAGTTTCTGCCGCGTCACGTTGCCCACGATTTCTCCACCGCGGACTTCGCCGTCAGTACCTTCTTTTCCGCCTTCGAGCCGGTCGCCGTACCGGATGGTGACCTCTCCGTCGAGCACGAAATACAAGTCGGCCCAGTTGTTGTGCATCTCGGCGCCACCGGAGCTCTTGGCGCGATGGCTGATGTTCTGGAACTGGTGATCTCCGCGATGCACGCCGGGGAATTTGATCGTCTCGCCCTTCTTCAGCGCATCGACGTAGCCCTTCAGCTCCGCGGCCTTGTAGTGGACGAACTTGGTCGGGGTGATGGCCGCGTTGCCCGCTGCCGGCGCATTCTGCAGATTCGGTTGCTTCAGGACCTTGACGGTGGTGTAGACCACGGTCTTGCCCGGTTCGACCTCCCACCAGTGAGGGACGCCCGCGGCCGAAGACGCGATGTCGCCGGCGCCGAGACGGACCGTGGTGGCGCCGACCAGCTTGCCGCCGCCGAACTCGCCAGAGCCGGGTGTTCGCTCGGTCGCACCTTCCAGCTTGCCGCCGGTGTGATGGATAACTTCACCGTCGACGATGTAATAGAGATCGGCCCAATTGTTGTGCAGCTCGGGCGCCGCCGTGCTCTTCGCCCGGAAGTTGAAGCTCTGGAAGTCGTGATCGCCGCGATGCAGGCGGTTGTACTTCACCTGACCGCCGCCTTTCACGGTGTTGGTCATCGCCTTGAGATCGGTGGCGGGGTAGTAGGCGAACTTCATCGGGGTCACCTGCGGTGGCTGCGGCCCCTGGGCCGTGGCCAGCGCCACACAGAAGACGAGCGCCGACGGAACGACAAGGGACTTCATCACGCGCACCTCCAAAATTTGAAAGGGAAAGCCGGATTCTACTTGAGGATGTTGCGCAGATCCACGCCCTTTGATTTGAGCAGCGGCGCCCACACGTCGCCCACCTGCGCCAGGCGATCGGGGAGCGTGCGGATTGTGAAGTCGCGGGGATCGATGCCGGCGTCAATCTCTTTCCAGGTGAGCGGTGTGGACGCACCAGCGAACTCGGTTGCCCGCGCGCTGTACGCGCACGCCAGCGATTTGCCCTCGATATTCTGGAGAAAGTCTACATAGACCTTCTGACCCCGGGCCCGCACCGCGCGCGTGACGGTCGCGACCCGCGGGTGCTTTTCCGCCACCATCGTGGCGACGATCTCGCAGAAAATCTGCCCTGATTGGTACGGCGTACCCGCCTGAAGCGGAATGAAAATGTGAATGCCCCGCGATCCCGACGTCTTCGGAAAGCCTGGAACTTTGAGCTTTGCCAATTCGTCGCGGATCCAGCGTGCGACGTCGAGCACGGCTTCGAATGTGACGCCCGGCATGGGGTCGAGATCGAGGGCACATTCGTCGGCGACATGCGGAGACTGGATGCGCGAGAACCAGGGATCCTGCGAAATTGCGGCGAGCTGGGTCATGTAGAGCAGCGTCATCAGGTCGCCGCCGATCGGGCGACTGGCCACGCTGTCGCCGGCCACCTTCGCGATACGCACACCCGAGGGAACCTTGTCGGGTGCGTTGTGTTGGTAGAACGGCTGTGCGTCGATGCCGTTCGGAAACCGCTTCATGATGAGGGGCCGGTCTGCCACGACCGGCAGGAGGAATGGCGAGACGCGCGCGTAGTAGCGCATCAGATCGCCCTTGGTGAGCTTCAAATTCGGCCAGAACACCTTGCGCAGATTGTTGACGCCCAGCGTGTGCCCGCCCGGCAACTGCAGCGTCCCCGCATTCGTCCCCCGCTCGATCTCGTCGAGCTGATCGATGACGGATTGAAGACTCGCACCTAGCGCACCCCGCGCACCTCTCGCACCTATTGCACCCGTTGCACCCGTTGCACCTGTTGCACCTCTTGACCCCTTCTTTTCGCGCTTCACTTTGTCCGGTATCACGTCATCCCTCATTCCCAGGTAAATCGGCTGGCGGAGCATGCCGTCATCGGTCCACTCCGTGAACTTCAGTTGCGCGACGAGCGACGGTTTCGTCCAGTGCGGCCGCTCGTTCGTGCGCGGGCGTGTGGTGAACGGTGGCGCGGAGATCTCCAGAGGCTTCAACAGTCGCATCACCCGATCCAGCTCGCGCTGATCGAATCCGCTGCCCGTGTGCCCCGCGTACTCGAGTCCGCCGTCTTTATAGTAGCCAACGAGCAACGCACCGAACGGTCGGCCGGTGGTACGCGCGTCTGTCCAGCCGCCGACGACGAACTCCTGCTCGTAGAGGAGCTTCAATTTCCGCCAGTCCCGCGTTCGTTTCCCCGAGTGGTAGACCGAAGCGGCGTCCTTCGCGACGAGTCCTTCCCAGCCTCGTTCGACAGCCTGCCGATGCAACGCCCGACCGTCATTGGCGACGACCTCGCTTCGCCGCAGGATCGGCGAGCCGGGATTCCGGAACACGCGATCGAGTCGCATCCGGCGCTCGGTCAGTGTGAGCGGCCGCAGATCCTCGTCGCCGTCGCGCAAGATGTCGAATGCAATGAACGCGACGCGGCCCGCCGCCGATCGGGTGGTCGAAGCCGTCAAGTGAATGCGATTCTGCAAGCGCTGAAAGCCGGCGGGCTCGCCGTTCTCGTCGAGCGCCACGATCTCGCCGTCGAGTAAGACCGGCCCTTTCAGCTTCCGCGCGTAACGGGTGAGTGCGGCAACGAGATCGGGAAACTGCGCGGTCTTGTCGTTGCCGACCCGCGACCACAGACGAACGGGTGCGCGCTGGTCTGGCGTGATTTCGACGAGCGCGCGGATACCGTCGTACTTGGGCTCGTAGACGAGCCCGTTCGATTCGAGTGGAGCGTCCTCGAGCGTCGCGAGCATCGGACGCACGTTCCGCATGTCGCCGCGCCACTTCACGGTGCCCCCGGTCCGGCTGAAGCCGGACACTACGTGCTGTGGCATGCGTCAGTAACTATAGCGATCGTTGAACCATGGTTCGGCGCTGTTGGAGTATCCGCGCTCCTCCCAGAATCCCTTCTGGTCTCTGGCGAGAAACTCGATCTTCCTGATCCACTTTGCGCCCTTCCACGCATAGAGCTTCGGTGTGATCATCCTGACGGGACCGCCGTGCTCGGGCGGCAACGGTTTTCCCTCCCAAGTGTGCACGAGAAGGACGTCGTCTTCGATCGCACGGGCGAGCGGAACGTTCACGGTATATGGAATGAAGCTGCCGGGAAGGAAATCGTAGCCGGTGCACAGGACGAAGTGTGCGGCGTCGTGCGGCACGGCGAGCTCGGCAAGCGTGCGGAACCGGACGCCCTTCCAGTGGTTGTCGAGGCGGCTCCAGGTCGTCACGCAGTGAAAGTCGCTGACGTCTTCGACCTGCGGAAGGGCCATGAAGTGTTCCCAGTTCAGCGTCGTGGGATTCTCGACAAGGCCGCCGATTTCGAGCCGCCACTTTTCGGGTGTGATGTCCGGCTGCTCGCCGAGATCGAGCACAGGCCAGTTTTTCACGAGGTGTTGTCCCACAGGGACGGTCGGCATGCCATGGCGGTTGACGGGCCCGGTGCCCTCTGGCTTTGCTTCCTGAAACCGCACGTTTACGGTGTCGGGGTGCATGTGCCGCTGACGGTCGATGTATCGCCGCCGCCGCTCGACAATATCAGGACTGCCTGAATCTGCCACGCGTGGATGCCTCGAGTTTCAAGCCTATCGTAAAACGGCCGATATGAAGGGTATGAACCTGACCCCCTGGCAACGCTCGAACATTCTGGCGGCGTTCAGCTATCTGAAGGACATTGGCACCATCGGGCAGAGTCCCCAGGCGGCCATGCTTGCCCAGGGGCTGATGGAGGTGCTCGAACCGAGCCGGCGCACGATTCGCCTGCAGCGCGAAGCGGCGATTTCGGCAACCGCCAGCGCAAAGGCCGGACGTGAGCGGCGCACGGGCCGGGATCGCCGCTCGAGCAGCGATCGGCGCAAACAGCAGCTCCCATACAACGGTCCCGAGCGCCGGGCCGCCGGTCGCGATCGCCGATCTGGCGATCGCCGGAACTGAAAAAACCAGCCTATTGCTTGACGGCGGAGAGCTGCTCGAGCGCCAAGAGCAGCGAGTGATACCCGAGCCTGCCATGGCCTTGTGCCTTGAGGGCCACGTAGAACTGCCGGACGAGCGCCAGCCCCGGCATGGCGATATTCATCCGGCCGCACTCGGCGAGCGCAATTCCCAGATCCTTCTCGAAGTGCTCGACGAAGAACCCCGGATCGAAGTTCCTCTTCACCATCTTGGGTGCCAGATTGTCGACAATCCAGCACTGCGCCGCGCCCTTGGCGATCGAGCTGAGCATCGTGTCGAGATCGAGACCCGCCTTGTACGCGTACAGCAGGCTTTCGCAGACACCGATGATCGTGCCGGCGAGTACGATCTGGTTGCACATCTTCGTGTGCTGGCCGTTGCCGGCGACGCCCTGATGGACGATGTTCTTGCCCATCGCCTGGAAGAGCGGCATCACGCGCTCGACGGCATCCTTGTCGCCGCCAACCATGATCGACAGCGTCGCATTCCTCGCGCCGACGTCGCCGCCCGACACGGGTGCGTCAACGGCGGAGGCGCCCCTGGCTTTCGCCATCTCGTAAATCTCGCGCGCGAGGCTCGGCTCGGTCGTGGTCATGTCGACCGTGATGCTGCCGGGTTTCAGCGCACCGAGAATGCCGTTTTTCTCCTGGTAGACCTCTCGCACATCGTTGGGCAGTCCGACGATGGTGAAGATGATGTCGGAGCGTTCGGCCACTCCGCCAGGTGTGTCGGCCCAGGTGGCGCCCTTATCGAGCAGGCTTTGTGCTTTCGATTTCGTGCGGCTGTAGATTGTGGTGGGGTAGCCCTTGGCCATCAGATGGCCGCACATCGACAACCCCATGACTCCCGTGCCAATCCAGCCAATCCGCGGTGTGCTCATAGGCTCCTTTTGAATACCTTGTAGCTTGTAGCTCGTAGAAAAAGTAGGGCGGGTCCTGCAGGACACGCCCTACAGATCTAGAGATCGACCGACCAGGGCCATACTTCGCCGCAGGCCCGGCAATGGCACCAGCGCACGACGCGGCTGTTGGGCAGACCCTTGACGTCCTGGATGCCGCCGCAGCTCGGACACGAGATCGGATGCGGCAGGTCGCTGGCGCGCCGCCCGCCTCGCGGAATGGCTCGGCGATCCTGCAGGTCCGGACTACGCCGATCTTTCAGTACCTGGTCCATGCGCCCGGTGACATATTATTCCGCCCGCGAGTGTAAATGAAAACGTCGCAGGAACACGATGCAGCCTTTTGAGCAGGAAGTCGTCTCGGATCTCGACGAGCAGACCGACGATCGTGCGCAGGCGAGCCGGCGCGTCCCTCTGCATGTGCGCATCCTTCTTGGAATGGTGATCGGTGCCGTGCTGGGCAGCTCGGCGCGACGCGTGCTCGGGCCGGACGCGCCGTCGCTCGCCTGGATCATCGCCAACGTGGCCGAGCCCGCGGGCCAGCTGTTTCTCCGCGCGCTGCTGATGACGGTCGTGCCTCTCGTGACGTCGTCCCTGATCGTCGGTGTCGCGGGCATCGGCGACGTTCGGCGTCTGGGGCGGGTTGGCCTGCGCACGATTGGGTTCTGCCTGGTGATCTCCCTGATTTCGGTGATGCTGGGCATCTTTCTGGCCAACACAGTGCGGCCCGGCCTGCGGGTCGATCCGGCGACCCGCGACCTCTTGATGGCGGATTTCGCGGATCAGTCGAAGCAGGTTGGTCCGCCTGCCGCAGGCAACGAGTCGCCGGTGATGTCGTTTGTGCGGACACTGGTGCCGGCCAACCCGCTCGAGTCGATGGCGCGATCGACGCCGGACATGATCGGCATCATGTTCTTTTCAATTGTGTTCGGCGCCGCGTTGACGCTCGTGTCGCCGGAGAGCGCCGCGCCCGTCATTGCATTGCTCGACGGTGTCTTCAAGGTCGTGGCGAAGATTATCGACATCGTCATGAAGGTTGCCCCACTCGGGGTCGCCTGCCTGCTGTTCGTCATGACCGCGCGATTCGGGTTCGCGTTTCTCGCGAGCCTCGCGTGGTACGTGGTGACCGTGCTCGGCGGGCTGGCGATTCACACCTTCGTGGTCTACGCGATCGCGCTCAAGTTCTGGGCGCGTGTCTCTCCGGTGAAATTCTTCAGACAGGTGCGCACCGTGATGCTGACGGCGTTTTCGACGAGCTCGTCGAATGCGACTCTGCCGACGGCGTTGCGCGTGTCCGAAACCAACCTGGGGGTGCCACGCGAGATCGGCGCGTTCGTGCTGACG
The DNA here is from genome assembly GCA_963782595.1 of Vicinamibacterales bacterium. Lineage (GTDB taxonomy): Bacteria > Acidobacteriota > Vicinamibacteria > Vicinamibacterales > JAMQPK01 > JAMQPK01. The sequence goes on from CAWAKJ010000003.1 coordinate 648,915, forward strand.
GTTGGCGCGACGGCCAACCAGAACGGGACCGCGCTGTACGAAGGCATCACCGTGCTGTTTCTTGCTCAGCTTGCCGGTGTGGACCTGACGCTGGCACAACAGCTGATGATCGTGTATCTCGCCGTGCTGGGCAGCATCGGCACGGCCGGCGTTCCCGCAGGATCTCTTCCATTTGTCGTGGCGGTACTCGCCATGGTTGGTATTCCCACGCAGCTCATCGCGATCATCATCGGCGTCGATCGCCTGCTGGACATGAGCCGAACGGTGGTGAATGTGATTGGGGATCTGACGGCGACGGTTTACGTGGCGAAGAAGGAAGGGGCCACGCTGCGAATCTGACGTCCGCCTTCGCCCTTCGGGCTACGGCGGACAGCCTCCGCGAGAAACCAGAGCGGAGGCTGGGGTGAGTGACGGGGATTGAACCCGCGACGTCCGGAGCCACAGTCCGGTGCTCTACCACTGAGCTACACTCACCACAAAGACGACAATCCCTGATCTTACAACAGAGGAGAACGAAGGTGGGAAGCGGGGAGGACGGAAGCTGGAAACTAGAATCTAGAATCTGAAATCTAGAATCTGGTTCCAGTTGGGTTCCAGATTCTAGATTATAGATTTCAGATCTTAGATTCAGTATCTGTTACGTGTGCGCGGCGGCGCGCTCTTTCCCGGGAATCGCCATCAACTCGGGATGCGCCGAGACATGCGCCTGCACGATCGCTTCGGCGCGCGCCATCGTATCGGCATCGCCGTTGCGATAAATCGTGTTGGCTTCGATGAGGTCCTTCTGGCTCGCTGGCGTCGAATCGTGGCTGTCGTAAATCGCCGCGACCGGGCAGGCCGGCACGCACGCGCCGCAGTCGATGCACTCTTCCGGATGGATGTAGAGCATGTGCATCTCTGCGAATTCGGGCTCGTCCTTACGTGGATGAATGCAATCGACCGGACAAACGTCCACGCATGCCGTGTCCTTTGTCTCAATACAGGGATCCGTAATCACGAAAGGCATCGTGTTCCTCCAAAGTGTCCGCCGGCGGAAACCGCTGCTGCGACGGCCCTGATTCTACTTGCGAGGTGCGCAGGCTGCAATCCCAGCGCCGGTTTCGCAATCGCGGCAACGCGGCCCCGGCAGCCGTCCCGACCGCATGACCAATCTGTAACTTGACGTGCAGAATTGTGCCAGAGTGTATGCCCCAGTGTGTCTATGTGGAACAGGAATTTATTATTACCAATATCGTCAACAGTTTGCCTCCGGGAATAGCCCCCAAAAATCGATTCGAGTGTTACGAAACGGCACAAATCTGAGCTCCAAGCCCTCTAGCCGTCCCACCCAAATCTTTACAAATCAACAACTTACATTTCGGCCCGTTCCTGGTCGCAGATTTGCTCTATGTGCGACGCATGACCCTCGGGAGACTACTCACTATCGCTGCGCTCATTGCCGCATCGGGTCTGCCCGCGGCTGCCGAACCACGGCGCGGCAAGCTCGATCGGTCGCTTCGAGAAACCGTCGAGCGCGGGTGCGTGGGCTCCAGGTCAGTGATCATCCGGACCATACCGGGGTTTCGCGAGGGTTTGCGCCAGTCGCTCTCGTCGCACGGCGACGTCGTCAAGGGCGAGTTCCCGGCGCTCGATGCCATCGCGGCGAACGTGCACTGCGACGATCTCGATACGCTCGCCGGTTTCAACGCGTTGTCGTCCATCTCTGACAACGCCGCCATTTCCGCGCATCAGTTCGATGCAGTCGGCGAGGACGCCGCTCTTACGAGTGTTGCGACGACCGACTTGATGGTCTCGAGCAAGAGCGCTCCTCTCTCGGGACGCCTCACCGAGGCACAGGCCGCCCAGCAGATGCAGGCCAACCTCTTTGCCACCCTGGCGGTGCGGCGGACGCTCGTCGGAAGCACCCTGCTCGGCTATGTGATGCCGCAAGTCGGCGTGGCGGTTATCGATTCGGGTATTGCTCCCGGCATCGATTTCGGCGCGCGTATTACGGCGTTCTACGACTTCACGCACGGAGACATTCGAGCGATCGCGCCGTCGGACGAGTACGGCCATGGCACGCACGTCGCCGGCCTGGCAGCGGGAACGTATGTTGGTATCGCGCCCTCGGCGCGTCTGATTGGCCTGAAGGTGCTCGACGCGGAGGGACGAGGCACGACCGACAACGTTATTCGCGCCATCGAGTTTGCGATCGTCAACAAGGACGCGCTCAAGATCCACGTCATCAATCTGTCGTTGGGCCATCCGATTTTTGAATCGGCGGCGACTGACCCATTGGTGCAGGCGGTCGAGCACGCGGCACGCGCCGGCATCGCGGTTGTCGTGTCGGCGGGCAACTTCGGCAGGAACAAGAAGACGGGAGAGATTGGCTACGCCGGCATCGCCTCGCCCGGTAACGCGCCATCGGGCATCTCGGTCGGTTCGGTGCGCACGTTCGACACGGTGACACGCGACGACGATCGCATCGCCGGCTACAGCTCGCGCGGGCCCTCGTGGTACGACGGCTTTGCCAAGCCCGACATCGCCGCGCCCGGCGACAATCTGCTCTCGGTTGCCGCGGTCGGCAGCACGCTGCGTGCGGTGCAGGAAAAGCGCGGCAACGTCGGCAACTACATGCGCCTCTCCGGCACGAGCATGGCGGCAGGCGTCGTCAGCGGCCTCGTGGCCGTCGTTCTGCAGAACAACCAGAAGCTGACGCCGAACGCGTTGAAGATGGTCCTGCAGTATTCCTCGATTTCCGTGAAGACCGACAAAGGCGAGCACGCCGATGTGCTGACGCAGGGCGCGGGCGCGACCAACGGCGGCGGCGCGGTGACGCTTGCACGTGCCATCAACCCGCTGCTCGAGCTCGGCATGAAGTGGCTCGTCGCCGGCATCAAGCCGACCACGACGATCGGCGGGCAGCCGTATGCGTGGGCGCAGCGGATGATCTGGGGCAACCACATCGCGCGCGGCACGGGCATCATCGACGAGCAGCGGCCGTCCTGGGCGCTCAACATCGTCTGGGGCGAGGGCCTCGACGATGACGACAACATCGTCTGGGGCAATCTCGACGACGACAACATCGTCTGGGGAAACCTGCTCGACGACGACGACAACATTGTCTGGGGCAACAACATCGTCTGGGGCAACAGCCAGGACGATGACGACAACATCGTCTGGGGCAATCTCGACGACGACGACAACATCGTCTGGGGCAACAACATCGTCTGGGGCAACGGGCTCGTCGGCATGAGCCTCGACGACGACGACAACATTGTGTGGGGCAACCTGGACGACGACAACATCGTTTGGGGCAATCTCGACGATGACAACATCGTCTGGGGCAACCTCGACGACGACAACATCGTCTGGGGCAACGGCCTCGACGACGACGACGATAACATCGTCTGGGGCAACAGCCTCGACGATGACGACGACAACATCGTGTGGGGCAACAACGCACTTCTCGGGTCGATCGTGACGCTGGGGAAGAATCGTGGTCAGGCGAACAAACGGGCGGCGCGTTAGCAGGAGGTCATCGTGAAAAAGTCACTTCGTAGCGGAAAGCTGTTCGTGCGGGCAAAGGCCGTTTGGGGCGCGAAGGTCAACTAGCGCCCATTCAGTGAGCGATCCAAAACTCGTCATCGTCCGGCGTGGGCACTTCGCCACGTTCGAACTGCTGACACGCACGTTCGCCGGCGATCCCAGCGTGCAGATTATCTGGGACCGCCGCGTGGACGAGCGCCGGCGCTCTGCCGACGGTATTGGTGGCGGCAGCGACCGGCGTCGTAGCGATCGCCGTCGTGTGCCTCCGGCGCAGTGGGGCCAGATGAACTACATGATCGCGACGGGATTGATGGCGGCGCCAGGCAGCGCTCACCCGCCAAGTACGAGTCCAATCATCAATCGCTGAAAGCTGATTCCATCTGACGTGCGCACCTGAAAGTGGCGCAAGTCTCCCCGTACGCCCGCGTGCCGTGCGAATTGAAACGTCACCCCGCCACCGACGCTGTAGCCGACGTCATCCTCGGAAATATCGGACAGGACACCGCTCGAATTCGAATCCTTGCGCACGCGGATGAACCCGAAGCCGAAGATGCCGTAAGGACGCACCGGACCGATCGGAACGGCGACGAAGATGCCCGGCATCAGCGTGAGGATCTTTCCGTGCCCGACACCGTTTGCGGTTTCGAAGAAATTTCTCGTTTCCGAGAATTCCAGCTCGGAACCAATGCCGTGTGCGCCGCCGCCACCGATGGCGATCGCCCAGACGTTCTTTTTCGAAGGGGCATCGCCGCCAAACACGTTGCCGATCGACGCCGTGAACATCGCCTGCGCCGCGGCGGAACTTTCCAGCACAAAAAATAGAGCTATCGCCGCCAGTACCGTTCTTGTTGTCGCTCGCAACTCGGACCTCCGAGACTCTTGGGGGAGCTTCGGGGATTACTTCACCATGTAGCCGCTGCGCGCGCGGACGAACAGGCCGGGTTTGCGCGCCCGCAGGATGAGGGCATGCCAGCCAGGCTCCTTGCCCGGCTCGAACGCGATGATGTACTGATGGTGGAGCTCGCTCAGAATCTGGCGCGTCGCCGTGAGGACGGTGACCGAATCGCTGATCGACAGTGAATCGCCGCCCGTCCACGCCGCGAGATCGGCTAACGGCCCGGTCATAGGTTGCGGCACAACATTGCCGTCGTCTGGAACGTGGGTAATCACGAGCACGTACACGGGCACGTCGAGAGAACTGGCAATGGCCGAGACTTCGGCGGGGTTCATCTTGCTGGCAGAATCGACGCCGTCGGTAATGACCACGAGCGCACGCCTTCGCTGGCGGTCGGAGATCTTCTGCGCGGTCTCGGCAATCGCATCCCACAACGACGTTGCGCCGTAGGCCTTCGTTCCCCCCCAGGCGTCGTCGTTGGGATCGAACCGGGTGGTGAACGGACTCACCTCGACGAGCGAGGTATCAAACGCGTAGAGCGCCACTTCATCGCTCCCTGGTTTGAGACCCGCCACGAACGTGCTCGCCGTTTCGCGCGCGCGCGCCATCTTGGTCGCCATGCTGCCGCTGGCGTCCATGAGAATGGCCACACTCGCCGCGCTCGGCTCGGACCAGACGTCGGTGAGTTTCCGCTTCTGACCCTGGTCGACCAGTTCGAAGTCGCTGGCCTTCAGGTTGGTGACGAGGCGTCCTCGGGAATCGCGGACCGTCGCGGCCACGGCGACCTGCTCGACGCTGCTCTTGAACACGATGACCCCCGGGTCCTGAGCCGCGGGTGAGCCCACGGCAGGAAGCGTGGCCAGGAGCGAAATGCAGAGGAGTTTGCGCATAGGCACAGTGTCAATCACCTGACGCCGATTGTACCAGTGTTCGCGCTGCGCTATGTCGCGACAAGCCCTCAGCTGAGGTGCACCTTGTCGAGGGGCGGTGTTGGAGGATTTTCGCCCGAACCGATCGGCATCGCGCCACGCTTCTTTTCGGCTTTGTAATCAAAAAAGAACAGTGGCACCCACAATGCGACCATCAACGCGACAGCGACGAGGAAGCCGACCAGGAAATCGAATGTGATGTACTCCATACGGAGGAGAAGTGCATAAATCGGACCTTAATTCCGAGTGTTTTCCTTTTGGTCACAGCGTCGACTCGACGCAGGAACAGTAACCTCAGGACCGCAGCGGTGATGCGGGTCTGTCGAGGACGACCCTGTTGCGGCCACGTTCGCGAGCCTGGGAAAGCGCACGGTCAGCGGCGGCGAGGAGCTCGATGTCCTGCCAGGCCGCCCCGCGGTCCGGCGTAGCGGCCGCGACGCCGAGCGTGGCTGTCAGAAACGAGGTTGTGGGGGACGCGGGGTTGGGGGCCTTCAGGTCTTCCACCGCCGCGCGCAGCCGTTCGGCCATCACCAGAGCACCCTTGGCATCGGTGCCGCCGAGCACCACGCCGAATGTGCCCAACCCACCATATCCAGCGATGACGTCACTGGGGCGATGGAGCAGCCTCTTAAGGGCGGCCGCCACGCTTTTGAGGCACGCGTCCCCTTCGGGAGTCCCATGACGCTCGCTGAAGGCACGGAAGTGGTCGACCTCAATCATGATGACGGCGACCGATTTCCGCTCGCGCGACGCACGGCGCCACTCGCGCTCGAGGAATTCCTGGAAATACTCCTGTGTATGGAGTCCGGTGGCCGGATCGATGGCCGTGTGGCGCAGCAGCTCGTGCTCGACGAGCATCAGCTTCTCGTCGCGCTCGTCGATGGAGTGTCTGAGCGCTTCTTCGCGGCTCCGCCCTCGCCGCGAGCCGAGCAGATACCCGGCACCGACCATGACAAGGGCGAGGAGGGCAAGGACATAAGCCACGAGCCGGGGGTATTTTAGACCGATTGGCAGAAAATCGCAGTTTATGAGACAATTAAGCCTTCGAAAAGCTTCATCCTCAAACAGTCAGCCCATCTTGCATTTCTCAGACCCCTCGAAAGCTGTTCAAAAACGTTCAACTCGCGGCCGTAGGCCCCGGCGGCACGGACGCGGCACGCCAGGCGGCAGGCCGACGCACGTCATCACCTCGTCGAAGCCGCTGCAGTTCGAGGCGGCCGACTACGACGCCACGCCCATGCGGTTCACGTCGCTCAACCTCGACTCGAGGCTGGAGCGCGCGGTGACCGAGCGCGGTTTCGAGACGACCACGCCCATTCAGAGCGCCGTGTTTCCGGGCGTGCTCGACGGCAGCGATCTCGTGGCCTGCGCGCAGACCGGGACAGGGAAGACGCTCGCGTTTCTCCTGCCGTTGATGCAACGGCTGCTGGGTGCAACATGTGCGACAGGTGCGACGGGTGCGACGGGTGCAACAGGTGCGGAGGCGAGCACACGCGTGCTGATTCTCGCGCCGACGCGCGAGCTTGCCGTGCAGATTGAAGACGAGTTCCAGGGGCTCGCGTACCACACCAGTTTGTCGAGCGTCGCCGTTTACGGTGGCGTCGAAGCGGGGCCGCAGGAACGCGGCTTGCGCGGCTCGGCCGACATCGTGGTGGCCACGCCCGGGCGTCTGCTCGATCACATGGGCACCAACGCGGCCAACTTCGCCAACCTCGACGTGCTCGTGCTCGACGAGGCGGATCGGATGCTCGACATGGGATTCTGGCCGAGCGTGAGGCGGATTGTCGCGTCGTTACCCCCGAACCGACAGACGCTGCTCTTCTCGGCCACGATGTCCGACGAAGTCGCACAATCGGCGAGCCAGATCATGCGCGAGCCCAAGATGATTCGCGTGGGCCGCGACGAGGGGCTCGCCAGCACCATCGAGCACGTCGGGCGGCTCGTACCATCCGCGGACAAGGCAGACTGGTTGAGCAGCTTCCTCAGGCGAACACACGGCACCAGCCTGGTGTTCGTTCGCACCAGGCGCGGCGCGGACAAACTCGCGCGGCGTCTTGCCGCGGGCGGAATCAAATGCGCCGCCCTGCACGCCGATCGCACGCAGAGCGAGCGCTCGGCTGCGGTCGAAGGGTTCAAGTCGGGCCGTTACCGGGCGCTCATCGCGACCGACATCGCGGCGCGCGGGATCGATATCGAAGGCATCGGGCACGTGGTGAATTACGAAGTTCCGGGAAGCGTGGACACCTACGTCCATCGCGTCGGGCGGACCGGCCGCGCCGAGATGGTCGGTATCGCGCTGACGCTGGTCGCCCCGGAGGAACTGGCGGCGTTGCGAGCCATTGAAAAGTTCTTGAACGTTTCGTTCGCCGTCGCTTAGGAGGTCTGTTCATGCGTAGATATGCGGCAGGGGATCGTGTCGTGCAGGCCCAGTACGGCGCGGGCACGATTGTCGACGTAAACGAACATCACACGGTCATCGAGTTCGACGAGCACGGCACACGCCGGTTCTCGACCCGCATCGTCGTGCTGGAGTCCAGCAACACACCCGCGCCGGCGCGCAAGACGAAGACGCGCGCGAAGAAGAAGATCGCAGCACCGCAGTCGTAGGAGGCGAGCAGGAGGTTATGTCAGTCCGGTTATTCGTCGGGAATCTCCCGTACAGCGCGACCGAAGCCGACATCCGGCAGCATTTCGGCACGATTGGCGATCCGGTCCAGGTCGTGATTCCGACCGATCGCGACACGGGGCGGCCTCGTGGATTCGCATTCGTCGATTACGACGATCGCGGCGTTGCCGAACGCGCCATCCAGCAGTTGCACGGCCAGCCGTTCAAGGGCCGCCCGCTGTCGGTCAGCGAGGCACGCCCGCGCGAAGCGCGTCCGCCGATGGGGGCTGGAGGCTTCTCCTCACCGCGGCCGCCGATGAGCGGAGGGCCGAGGCCACCGATGGGAGGTGCTCCGTCAGGAGGCGATACCGGGCCCTACCGCCCGCAGCGCGGCGAGCACCAGAACCGGAATTTCGGTCCGAACAAGCCGCCCAAGGGGCGCGGCGGATCCAATTTCGGCAAGAGCCGGAACCAGGAAGGCAAGGCGCGCGGTCCGCTCAAAGAGCGGCTCAGCGGCCGAATGTTCAGCGTCGACGAGGACGCTCGGTTTCGGGACGAAGAGGATACGGGACTGGACGTCGAGGTGAACGTGAAAGACGAAGAAGTGAAGGACGTCAGCGAAGAGGTGAAGGACGACGACGAGTGATGCGTGTCAGGGCAGATGGCAGAGGGCAAATGGCCGAGAATGCACATCTGCCATCAGCCATCTGCCCTCTGCCATGACACGTTTCTATTACCAACGTGCCTTCCACGGCCTGGTGTCCACGTGCACGAATGGGCCGTGTGCCTCCGTCGATCCGTAGATACCGATGCCGCCGATGAAAGACTGCAGTTCGGCGGTTTTGGCGAGCGACTCGAGGACGGTCGCGAGCGCCACCGCATCCGCCTTCGACGCGATCCTGTCCTTGTCGAAGTCGTCCATCGTGCCATTCCCGTCTTTATCCAGAAAGATGTCAGCTGCGCGCCCCCACTGGTGCAGGCTGTACTTCGTGTCGTCCAGTTGGGCGTTGTAGAAGGGCGTGCGGTATCCGCTCATGACGAAGATGTCGTCGGCGTCCCAGCCCAGCGGTTCGAGATGACGGCCGATGGCCTCCAGCAGAACGACGAGTCGCTCGTCGAGCACGACGTACTTGGGATACCCGCTCACCTGTTTGGTCAAGAACTGCTTGATGCGGAAGTTCGGTGAGAGTTTGGTGTTCTCGTTGTCGCGCGTGACTTCGATGAACCCAGTGGGCGGGATGTAAACCGGGTTGCCCTTGAGCGGGGTGTCCGGATAGAAGCCGATCTGATAGTGATTCAAAACGCCCTTGATCGCGTGCACTGCCGGCACCATCACAAAGGCTGAAAAATCCGCCATCTTCTTTCCCGCGGGATCCTTTACTTCGATTTCGTAGACCCCGGGCTGCATCGGCGCTTCCCACGTCCATCGGTTTGGAGCGGTCGCAGTGAGCCCGCCGTGCGGCGCGTCGATGCGGTAGAGTCGCGTCGCCGGCGCCGTTACGGCGAGCGGAATCTTCTCGCCGGGCATCGCGAAGATGGCGCCTTCGTCGTACTGATAGGTCAGTGAACGTACGCGGAAGCGATCGTCGCCGTTCATCTCGCCGTCGGCACCGAGCGCCGCGGGCCAGAAGAGCGCGAAGCATATGAGAGCGGCACCCGCTGCGCACAGCAGCGCTCGTGACTGGCCACAACCTCGCGGACTGAATGTCATCATCGGCGTACAAGTCTCTCAAAAAATGGTGCAGAAGTGTAACGATCCATGTACAGGTACCATCCAGGCGACCATGGGAGTGCAAAAAACGTACGCACGGCTTGGCTGATGGGGCATCCAAGTGTTACATTAAAGCCCTCGGTGCCTCCTCTCGAACTTAGTCTCGACATTACGCCGCGAGGCCGACTCGACGTCATCGATGTTCGAGCACAGGCCGCAGCCACTTACGGCGACGTCTTCGAGCGGTACAACCGCTGCCTGTATTGTTCCCTCCACACGACGGCGGGGTATCTCCCTCAGAGTTTTGCCGCGCGTCTTGGGAGCGGACCACACGCCGTGCGTCCGTACATCGATTTGTTCACCATGGTGTTCCCCGAAGGCGCGGGCTACCAGCACGACGATCTGGATCGTCGTACTGAATTGACAGCCGAACAGCGCCCGACTGAGCCGACCAATGCCGATTCGCATCTGGCGTTCATCGGCAGCGGGCTGCGGGCGTGCGTCTCGTACGTCGTACGCCGGCCCGGCCCCGTGTCGTTCATCGATCTGGACGGCATCAACGCGGGCAAGCCGCGGCGGCGGATGACGACGCTCGTCGGGTACGACCACGAGATCGAAGTCGCCAAGACCACGTTGCACGTGCCGGTGTCGCGAACGCATCCGGTGGACGCGGTGAACCTGAAGGACTCGCGCCTCGGCCTGTACGACCAACTCGACGCGTTGATCGCGAAGCACGGCGTCGAGAAAGGGCGCGTACGGTTGAGCCTCGGCTCGGGCGAGCAGTTCGCCAGCCTCACCGTCAACGAATACGAAACGCTCTTGATGCGCTACGACCTCGCGGAAGTGCTCAGGAATCCGCTCCGCTTTGCCGCCCAGAAGGCCAAACACGCGTGGGACGATCCCCGCGCGGTCCCGTCCAAGGCCTTCGACTACGCCAAGTACGATCTGGTCCGCGCCGTCAACCGCCTCGTCGATACGCTCGGCCTTGCCGAGTCGGCCATCGAGCGCGTGCTGTCGAAGGCCCTCGCCGTGCCGGCTTCACGATTCCTTCGGATGAAGCGCTCGGTGGATCTCCTCGTCTCGGACACGAAAGCGCGAGGCCGCGGCGCCGTTGTCGAGGGGACGTACCAGACGCCAATCATGGTGCAGTGGCGTCGTGCGCATCGCGGTGAGCGCCAGGTGACAGCGACGCTGACGCGATTCGTTTGACGTCAAAATTCATCACGAAAAAGTAGAAAGTACGGCGGAACTAAGGTAACGTCTGCCAACATCCGTTTTGGTTGAATTGCTGGAGGAATTTGCCATGAAGAAGCTCGTACTTCTTGTCTGTCTTGTTGCGTCCGTCGCCGTCGCTGCTCAACAGCCGCGTCGGGGTGGCGGGGCGGCGCGTGGCGCGGAGCCGCCGCATCCGTCTGGTCTGGCGTCCAAGGCGGCCGATCAGGGCTGGGTCGGGGAGTCGTGGAGTCCGCACGAGGGCGGACTGCTGCGTGTGAAGGTTCACCTGCGGTTCGGGGTAGAGGCGCCGGTTGGAGTGCGAGGGAAGGAGGGCGCCTGGAAGCCGATGCCCAAGGGCTGGTACTTCGGCCGTGTGTCGATGGTCGCCAACGACCTGCAGAGCAACGTCTACGTGCTTCACCGCAACGACGACATCGACCCGCTCGTCGTCTTTGATGCTGAGGGCAACTACCTGCGTTCGTGGGGCAAAGACGTCATCGACGACCCGCACGGTGTGCGCGTGGACGCCGAGAACCATGTATGGGTGGTCGATCGCGCTGGCGCTATTCTGAAGTACACCACCGACGGCAAGCTCCTGATGACGATTGGCACCAAGGGCGTTCGCGGCAACGACGACAAGTCGTTCGGCAGCCCTACGGATATCGATTGGGATTCGCAGGGCAATATCTACATTGCCGACGGGTACGGCAACAGCCGCGTCGCGAAGTTCGACAAGAGCGGCAAGTACGTGAAGTCGTGGGGTACGCCCGGCAGCGGTCCGAGCCAGTTCCGTACGGTGCACTCTATCCAATTCGACTCGAAGGATCGGGCCTATGTGAGCGACCGCGAAAACAACCGCATCCAGATTTTCGACAACAACGGCACGCTCCTGAGAACCTGGAATCACCTTGGCTCGACGCAGGGCATCTGGATCTCGCCGAAAGACGAAATGTATGTCCTGACCCACCGCAACAACGTCGAGAACATCACCGCCGACACGCTGGCCGGGCGCCTGATGAAGATCGATCTGGAAAGCGGGAAGGTGCTCGGCTCGATGGAATCGCCGGGACACTCGGTCAACGGGTCGCCGAACGGCGATATCTTCGTCGCCAGCCTGACGGGGAACGTCCTTCGCTGGATGCCGCATCCGGAGTTCACGCGCTCTCACTAACGCACAAGCGCGTCTGTCATGGCAGATGGCAAATGGATGATGGCAGAGAATCCGATCTGCCATCTGCCATCATCCATCTGCCCTGACTGAGACCCCCTGCGTCAGAACCCAGGGGTCAAAGAGAATCCCCACACCCACCCGCGTCCGGGCCTGTCGAACGGGCGGGCGAAGTCGATTTGCGCGACGGCAAAGCCCATCAGGTTCGTGCGAAGGCTGATGCCGCCGCTCGTGACCGGTTCGCGCGTGCCGTTGAAGAACGAAGGCTTGTCGGCTTGGGTCCACGTCACGCCGCCATCGAGGAAGAACGCGACTTCGACAGGCAGCGGACCGTAGACGTTGCTGTCGACGCTGCGGAACGGGCGCAGCAGCGGGAAGCGGAACTCGATATTACCGACGGCCATGCGGGTGCCCACGAGCCTGTCGAAGGTGGGGCACGATGTCGCCGAGCCGCACTCGCCGGCCTGGAACGAATTGATACCGTAGCCCCGCACGAACTCCGGATATCCCATGAACAGCGGAATGAGCCGCGAGTCCTCGCCGTCGGCTCCGTATCGGCCGTAATGCATTCCGCGCACCGCGATCGTGTAGAGGCGGGCGGGCATGAAGTAGTGACGGTAGTCGGCAAGAGCCGTCGTCATCCTCAGATCGCCGAAGGTCGGCGATACTTCGAATCGAGACCGCGCTCCCGCGACGGGGCTCGTCGCACCGAAAAGCGAATTGTCGGTCACCAGCGCCGTGCTGACCGACGACATGTTCAGCGGGGCGGCCAGATCTTCCCGCCTGATGCTGTCGTCGAGTACGCGTCCAGTACGCCGCGAGATCGCTGTCGTGCGAATCTGCTGGTCGAACGACGTGCGGGTGAATCCTCCGCCGAACTCAACCCGCGCCGTTGGACTGAAGGGATAGGCGACGATACCGCTGGCGCTGCGGTTGACCTGACGCTGGATGATCGTCTGGTCGAGCAGCGCAGGCTCGCCGTTCACGTTCCCCTGACCGACGGCATACCCGCCGGCGACGTAGGGCGACTGTTCGACGGCAAAGCCCCAGTTCCAGCGCTTGGAGCGATTGGTGTAGGCAAGCAGACCGCCGGTGTTGCGCGCCAGATCGCTCACGCCGCCGCCATAGGTGTCGGCGTTGATCTGCGCGAAGAGATTGTGATTGCCCAGCATGTCGCTGAAGCTGAACGCGATGCCGCCGCCGACCATGCCGCCGAACCGATCGACACCGGCGGTGATGTAAGGCTGGCTGACTGCATCGAGTGACAGGCCGGCCTTGTACGGCTCGACCTCTTCCGGCGTGGTGGCAAGTCCGGTTTTCGGATCGCCGAGATACTGCGCAACGAGCGATTCTCGTGGCGAGGGAGGCAACGTTGCGGCCTGCACCGGCTCGACGCTCGAGTTGACGGGACCTCCAGCCAGTCGCTCCGCTGTATCGATGACGTAGATGTGATGGCTGTTGTCCTCGTACGCGCTGAGGGCGAGCACTCTGGCATCCAGAGCCGACGAGATGGCCGGGCTCAACGCAGTGATGCCGCTGACGCCGCTGTCGAGGTTGGTCACCTGCGCAATCGATCCTGAGGGGATGTCGAGCGCATACACGTTGCTGATGCCGTTCTGGTCGGACACGAAATACAGGTGCCGGCTGTCGGGGTTCCATTGCGGGTTGATGTTCTTGCCGCGCGCGAAGGTCGTAAGCGGCTCGATTCCGCCCGACACCACATCGTAGAGCGCAAGGCGATAGTCGCCCGCGCTCAGCACATCGGCGTTGGTCGTGAAGCGGTCTGTTACAAACGCGATACGCTCGCCGTCGGGCGACCAGGCTGGTTGCAGATCGGCAAACAGATCGCTCGTCACACGCTTGGTCATGTGTGAGGCGAGGTCGTGGATGAAGAGATCCGAATCACCACCGACGGTCGCTGAAAAGGCGATCGCTTTCCCGTCGGGCGACCACGTCGGGTTGAGGATCTCTCCGACTTCCGGCACCTCGATTTCGCGCACCACGTCGCCGTCGGCGATGTCGAGAATCGCGAGCACGGCTTTGCCGGCGTGGACGCCGCCCACGACGAACTGGCGGCTGTCTGGGCTCCACGAACCAGCGGACCCGATGAACTGCAGACTGGTGAAATGCGAGCTCAGCGCGGTATCGACCAGTTTCCGCACGATGCGTCCAGTTGCGGTGTCGGCAAGGTAGAGGTCGATCGAAAACATGTCGCGCGACGAGAAAAAGACGATGTGGCGGCCATCGGGGCTGATCGAGGGGGACACGTTCGTCGCCATCCGCGTGTTGTCGTTTCCGGTGAGCGATCGTCCGAACGTGTGCGCGCGCCCGGTCGCCTGCATCACTGGCGCATACTGCTCGCGGATGGACGCGTGCCAGTTGGCAGAGAGCTCTTTGTCCTCGATGAGCGTGACCTGCTTGATGGCCTCGATTGGATCTCCACCGCGTACGGCCGTCCGGAAGATCTGTCCGAGAACGTCGTCGCCGTACTTTCCGCCGATGTATGCCCAGACAGCCTGACCCCACCGGTAGGGGAAGAACTCGCCGCTATCCAAATTTTTCACTTCAGGCAATTTGTCTTTGCGGGTGGCATCGCGCAGCCACATCGCTGTGTGTGGATCGACGGGGCCGATCGAGAGATACTCGGCCAACCCTTCGACGAACCACAGCGGCAGCGCCTCGATGCCGGTGCCCGGACCACCCGACGCACGCAGCGCAGAGATGTCGTATTGGAAGGCATGGACGAGCTCGTGGCCGAGCACGTGGTCGGTTTCGGCGAGAGTGCCGGCGAGCGGCAGTACCACGCGGCGCTTCAGTCCTTCGGTGACACCTCCGGTGCCTTCGCCGATCATTCCGCCGACGACGTTCGTCTGCTCGAAGTCGGGGTGCGACGCGTAGAGGACGAGCGGCTGGCGTGTCCGCATCTCGTGCTCGAAGACGGATGACAGCCGCGCATACCAGCGCTCGGCCATTTGGCCGACGCGGGCTGCGTTCTCGCGCTCTTCGGCATAGAAATAGACGTCGAAGTGCTCGGTCTTGAGCACGTCGAAGTCGAATTCCTTGTACTGGACCTTGTTGCGTCCAAAATACTGGGCCTGAGCCATCGAAGCGCTGCAGGTGAGGAGGATCACGACCAAGAGAAGATTGAAGATTCGGCGGGATATCGGCCGCATGGCGAGCTCCTGGAAAAAGTAGCCGGTCAGAACCGAACCAACCTTTGCCAAAGTCGCGCCAACTACACGGCGTTCAATTCTTCGAGGAATTCGTGACAACGGCAGCGAAGCCGCTGCGCGATTGTCACCTGCGCTGGTCAGTCTGCCGTCACAGAATTTTCATACCTAGAGCCGACAGGGCCAGCTCGGTGCCGAGCTCGGCCGTCGTATTGCGGATGTCGAGCGTCGGATTCACCTCGACCAGGTCGAGTGCGAGGAGAAGACCCGATTCGGCGATGAGCTCCATCAGCAGGTGGGTCTCGCGGTAGTTCAACCCGCCCTTGACCGGGGTGCCGACGCCGGGCGCGATCGACGGATCGCACACGTCCAGATCGAATGAGACATGGATGCCGGCCACTCCGCCGCTGACAGCCTGCAGGGCCTCGGCGGCCACTGCCGCCACGCCGAGGCGATCGATGTCTTTCATCGTGTAAACGTGCACGCCCGAGTTGCGTACGAGATCTTTTTCGCGGTCGTCGAGGTTTCGTACTCCGACGAGGGCGGTGTGCTCGGCCACGACCGTTGGCGAGAATCCGCCGATCGACGAGAGCTCGGACGGTTCAGGTCCCAGAAGCGCGGCGAGCGGCATGCCATGCACGTTTCCGCTCGGCGTGCTGGCAGGCGTGTTCATGTCGCCGTGCGCGTCGATCCAGAGCAGTCCGAGCGGCTTGCCTGCGGCGCGCGCGTGTGCCGCCGATGCCGCCACCGATCCCGCTCCCAGGCTGTGATCCCCGCCGAGCACCAAAGGCAGCGCACCCTCTTCGAGCGAGGCTCGCGCCGTCTGGTACACACGGTCGCACACCTTGGCAATCTCCCTGATGTACTTTTTCTTCGGGTCGCCGTGCTTTCTCACCTCTGGAATTGGGGAAGGCAGATCGCCCCGATCGATCACACTTCGCCCAAGGCCGGCAATTTTCTCCCCGAGTCCTGCGATCCGGAAGGCCGACGGTCCCATATCGACCCCTCGGCGGCTGCCGCCCATGTCGAGGGGGACGCCGATGAGATGGACGGGGGCGAGCACGGCGGTACAATACCAGAAGGCTTCCGGCTCCAGGCTTCGGGCTTCGGGCCCGATCGGCTCCTGGCCTGAAGCCCGAAGCCAGGAGCCTGAAGCCCAATGCGTGTACCCGACATCCGTGTCACTCCCCCCGGGCCTCGCGCGCAGGCGATTCTCGAGCGCGATCGTGCCGTCGTGTCGCCATCCTATCCGCGCAGCGCGCCGTTCGTGATGGCGCGCGGACAGGGTGCGGTCGTCGAAGACGTTGACGGTAACGTCTTCCTCGATTGCTGCGCCGGCATTGCCGTGGCCGCGACGGGGCACTCGCATCCCGACGTCGTGCGCGCGATTCAGGAGCAGGCGTCACGATTCCTGCACATTTCCACCGACTACTATCACGAGCCGCAAGTAGCGCTTGGCGAGCTGCTTGCGCAGATTGCGCCTGTGGGCGCGCGGCCCCGGACGTTCTTCTCGAATTCGGGATCAGAAGCCGTGGAAGCCGCGATCAAGCTGGCGCGCTATCACACTGGCCGCGTGAACCTGATCGCGTTTCTCGGATCGTTTCACGGCCGCACGCTGGGATCCCTTTCACTGACGTCGAGCCGAACCGTTCAGAGGCGCGGCTTCGGACCGATGATGCCTGGTGTGTTTCACGCGCCATATGCCAATCCCTATCGGTGCGCGGGAGGAGGAGGAACCGATCCCGAGAGTTGTGCGCGCGAATCGCTTGCGTACATCGAAGATCAGATCCTGAATTGCCTCGTATCTCCCGACGAGGTCGCTGCCATCGTGGTCGAACCCATCCAGGGTGAGGGTGGATACATCGTCCCGCCGCCCGAGTTCATTCAGGGGTTGTCGAAGATCGCCGCGAAGCACGGCATGCTGCTGATTGCCGACGAAGTGCAGTCCGGCTTCGGCCGTACAGGAAGAATGTTTGCCGTCGAACACTGCGGCGTGCAGCCCGACATCCTCGTCATGGCGAAAGGCATCGCCTCGGGTCTTCCCATGGGCGTCACGATTGCCCGCGAAGAAGTGATGGACTGGCCGGCGGGCGCGCACTCGAACACCTTCGGCGGAAACCCCGTTGCATGCGCGGCGGCGCTGACGACAATCAAACTCGTTCAGGACGGTTTGATGCAGAACGCCGCCGAGGTCGGGCACTACCTTCACGACAGGCTCAAGGAGCTGGCGCAGCGGCACAGCCTTATCGGCGATGTCCGCGGCCGGGGGCTGATGATCGGTATCGAGCTCGTGAGCAATCGGCAGACAAAGGAACGTGCCACCCGGGAGCGGGACGCGCTCGTGCTGGCCGCCTTCCGGCGAGGTCTCCTCGTCCTGGCAGCAGGACCGAGCACGGTTCGCCTCTCGCCGCCTCTGGTCATCACGAAGGAGCAGGCCCAGACGGCCGTCCAGATTCTCGACAACGCGTTCGAGGAAGTCTCCAATTCTTAATTTCATAGTTGACAAGGTCAGGACAGAGCGGTAGGCTGAATAATCTTAATTAATTAGGTGAATGATGCCGCGCCCGAAATCATCGACGATGACCGACGGAGAGCTTCGGCTGATGCATGTGCTCTGGGACAAAGGCCAGGCCACCGTCGGGGAAGTCGTCAGCGCGCTGAAGACCAGCCCTAAGCCTGCATACAACACCGTCCTTACGCTGTTGCGCATCATGGAAAAGAAGGGGTACGTCTCGCACCGGAAAGAGGGGCGTGCATTCACCTTCGTGCCAGAGATCGGCCGTGCCGACGCCAGCCGTAGTGCGCTTCAGACGCTTGTAAACCGGTTCTTCGAAGGGTCCCCGCGCCTGCTCATGCTGAATCTGATCGATGAGGAGCTCGATCCCGAGGTATTGAAGCAATTGCAGCAGCGCATCGAGGAGGTCGGGTGACGGTGTGGCTGCTCGCCTGGTTATGGCAGGGGGTGGCGCTGACGCTGATTGCGGCCCTGCTAGTTCCACGCCGCACGAACGCGGCCACGCGCCATCTCGCCTGGTGGGCAGTGCTGGCAGCGGTTAACTGGCTCGGTTGGATGTCCTCTCCGTACGGGGGTCTGACCCCCGTACCGGTACCGGGGTCAGACCCCAATGGCACGGAATCGGCGTTAATCGAGGTCCGGGAGCTGTCGCCGCACCTCGTCTCCATTCTTCTGGGCATTTGGGTCGCCGTTTCGCTCGTGAAGCTGCTTCGGCTGCTTCCGGCCGTTCATACCATCTACGCCTTGCGCGACCGCTGCCGCTCGTTTCCCCAGGAAATTGAGTCGCAGCTTCCCCTTTGGCTCGAAGCGAAAGGGCTTGGCCGCCGTGCAGATCTGGTGATCTGCGACGCGGTGCCAGGGGCAACGGTGCTCGGATTCCAGCGTCCATGCATTGCGCTACCCTCGTCGCTGGTTGCCGCGCTCGGTGTCGAGGAAATCGACCAGATCGTGCTCCACGAATATGCTCACGTGCGGCGGCGGGACGATTGGACGAGGCTCGCACAGGCACTGCTGCAGGCGGCGCTGTGGATTCATCCAGCAGTCGCGTACATCGGACGGGCTTTGAACCGTGAACGTGAGGTCGCCTGCGACGAGTGGGTGATTGCGCGAACGGGTCTGCCGAAGGCCTATGCACGGTGCATCGTGCACGCCGCCGAAGTGCACGGCCGCCTAAGGGGCGAGCCATTGCTGCTTTCGACGTTTTTGGGCGGTCAGCACGACCTCGTGCAACGCGTCAATCGCCTGCTGGCCGTCAAAGGCAGGACGCGGCGGAAGATCTCGCTCGTCGCCGTCACGTCACTCGGCTGTGCAATCGTTCTGATATCTTCGCAATTGAACGCAGTGCCGTTACTTGGCGACTCTGTCGAGCTGTTGCTGCCGCAAGTGGCAGGGGCTTCGGGCGTCGGGCTTCTGGCTTCCACCTTCGCGCTTCGCGCTACGGCGGACAAGCCGGCGGACAGGCCGGCGCGGCAGGTCTCACGAACCCACAAACCCGCCTTCGCGCTCACTTCGCACGTCGCTATGGCGGGCAAGCCCTACGAACCCCACGAACTCTACGAACCCAACGAACCTAACGAACTCAACGCACCCAGCGCACCAAGCTTTTTGACTGCGCGCTCGTTTGAAGGCGCATATGAGAGGCCATTCGTTCCGCAAGCGACTCCGAATTCCACCAACGGATGGCGCGCGGTCGCGACACCCGGCCTCGCGGTCGCCGAGGCGGCGCGGAAGACCGGAGTGGGCCTTGCGGGCGCCGTCAGCCGCGCAAGTGTGGCACTGGCGCGACGTTTCTGATGAATCGCACGCACACGTTCGCCGTCCAGATCGTGTGCCTCGCCGTCGTGGCGGCGCTCGGCCCGCGTGCCATGGCGAATCGAGACACCACCAACGCCGACGTGGTCCCCGTCAAGCTGCCCGGGCAGGACCTGCCTGTCGTGCGCGAGCACACGTATCGAATGGCGGGAAAGATTCGCGTGCTCTTGCTCTGGGTCGGTCGAGATGATGTGGGCTCGGGCGTGATTAAGTGGCGTGCCGCAGGGCAGAACCGGGCGTTTGAAGTGCTGATTGGATCGGAGCCGCAGAAAGCTCCGAACCAGCTCAATAAGTGGGGGTTTCTGCTCGAAGAGATCCGCGGGGGCGAGTCGTCTGTGGTGGGGCTCATCTCACAGGAAAACGACGACAGGTTGAGCGACGTCAAAAGCGATCTCCGGCGCCGGAGGGACTTACGCGCCTTCGACACCATCCGGGGACTGGTCACGACCGTTGAAGGGCGCGCGCGCGTTGGAACGCTGCACGCGCCAAGCGAGTTGACCTACCACGACGTCGGAAAGGTGCTCGAAGATGTGTTCGGAGACACATCGCTTGCGGTCAAGCAGGTGCCGCGGCGAGGCGATGTGCGCGCAGGGTTCCTGAGCTCGTTGACCGAGATGATCGCCGGGACGCTCGAGCGAAAACCTCTGCGGAGGCTCTCCTACATTCACGGTGACCGCCTCTACGAGCTTCGGCTGCTCGATTCTACCCCCCTTCCTCGATTCGATCGCGACGGCCGAACCTTCAAGAACGTCATCCGCGGACACTTTGAGACGGCCGAAGCCGGCAGACGATCTGGCACGCGGTTCGAGTTGGTGTACGGGGCAGCCGGCGCGCTTGCCGGCGTCCCCATCCTTATTTCCTACCAACCGAAATGGTGGCTTCAGGTAGACTTGGTCCTCAATTCATGAGAATTCACCTCGTCAATCCGAGCGATATCTCGTTCGGTACCGCTGTCATCACCCCTCGTTGGCTTTACGTTCTGGCGGCTGCGACACCCCGCGAATACGGCGATCCTCACGTCGTCGATGAGACGTTGGACCCGATCGAGTACGAGAGCATCTCTGCGGGCGACGTCGTCGGCATCGGCATCCACACCTTTAACGCGCTGCGCGGGTATGAAATCGGCCGCGAGGCGCGCAAGCGCGGCGCGTATGTGGTATTCGGCGGCATTCATCCGACGCTCTATCCGAACGAGGCGCACGAGCTCGGCGGTGCGCACGCCGCGGTGAAGGGCGACGGCGATCTGGTGTGGGCAAGCGTCCTTGCCGATTGCGTCAAGGGCAGTCCACTGCATATGTACGATGGCGGCCGCGTCAGCGGCACGACATTCCAGGCTGCGCGGTGGGATCTGCTTCCAGCCGACAAATATATGTGGGGATCGGTGCAGACGCTGCGAGGGTGTCCGAAGCACTGCTCGTTCTGCTCGGTCTGGAAGACCGACGGACAGCAGCCACGTCAGCGTGCGGCCGATTCGGTCGTTCGCGAGATCGTGGAGCTGCGCCGCATGGGCTTCCGGTTCATTCTGCTGTCGGACGACAACTTCTATCCGGTCACGATGGAAGACCTGCGGCTCGCGGAGCGCCAGGGCAACACGGCACGGCTGGAGTCGCTGCGCGAAATCCGCAACGAGCGGTTCGAGCTGATGGAGCTGCTCGCGAAGCTGCCCGACGACCTCAACTTCTATACGCAGATCACGATGGAGGCGGCTGAAGATCCGGAGTTCCTGAAGGCGATGAACAAGGCGAAGATTCGGGGCGCGCTTGTCGGCGTCGAGTCGGTGACGCCCGAGGGACTGAAGGCGATCTTCAAGGACTTCAACTACGCCGGCGATCGGCTCGTGACGCGCCTGAAGGAATTCCGCAAGCACGGTGTGCACATCCTCGGCTCGTTCATTTTCGGATTGCCGACCGACAAGCAGGACACCTTCGCGGCGACGGCCGAGCTGGCGCAGCGCGCGGACATCGCGTTTGCGCAGTTCATCATGCTCACCCCGTTCCCCGGAACCGTCGATTTCGCCAAATGGGAAGAGAAGATGGCGGGAGACCCGACCCGCATTGCGGGTCATCCGCTGACGCGGTTCTGGCTGATTCCGCGCGAGCAGCGACCCAAGGTGTATACGCCGCATCCCATGCTGTCGCCCGAGCAGATTCGCCAGGGCACTCAGTCGGTGTGGGACCGCTTTTACAGCATTCCCGCCATCTGGGAACGCGCGAGCATCATCAAGTCGCTTCGAGGACGTCTGATCTTTGTGATGATTTCGAAGCTCTATCGCCAGATGTATGCCAATACCGGTATTGCCACCGACAGCGCCCGCGTCACCCGTTCGGCCCAGTGGGCGCGTTTGATCGCCCGTCACTGCCGGAAGTTCTTCGTGACGACACCGATGCCGGATTTGCAAGTACCGAACTAGCCGGTAGCCAGTAGCCACCGTAGGGCGGGTCTTGCTCTTTAGACCCGCCTTCGGGGCCGGGTCTGAAAAGCAAGACCCGGCCTACGTCTCAGTTCTTGACACACCCCCGCTAAACCGTAAAAGTACCGGCGTACACCCCCCAGCGGAGGAACTATGAGACGCAAATCCCTGACCCTGTGCACAGCACTCCTCTTGGCATTCGCCGCTTCGCCCCAGGCGCAGCGCGGGACTGGGGGACCGGTCACAGCGATTGTCGGCGCCCGGCTGGTGGACGGCACTGGCGCCGCGGCCGTGAACGATTCAGTGATTCTCGTCAGCGGCGACCGCATTACGGCAGCCGGGCCGCGTGCGCGCGTGCAGGTGCCGCAGGGTGCAACTGTCGTGAACGCGGCAGGCAAGACAGTCATTCCCGGTCTTGTGGATGCGCATTGCCATCTGAATCAGCCTCAGGATGTGATGCGCAAGCTGCTGCCCATCGCGCTCAACTGGGGCGTGACGACGATCCGCATGACCGGCAACGACAAGCCCGAAATCATGCAGGTCTACTACGACGCGAAGGCGGGCAAGTTTCTGTCGCCGCGCGTGTACACCGCCGGACAGGGCTTCAACCTGACGGGTCCGTATCCAGGCGCACCAACGTTGAAGCCGACCACACCAGAGGAAGCGCGCAAGGGCGTCCAGGCGCACAAGGCCCTGAATGTGGACTTCATCAAGCTGTGGATGGGCGACAAAGGGTTCACCCCCGAGGTGGTCGAGGCGATCGTTGACGAAGCGAAGAAGCAGAACATTCCAGTTGTTGCGCACATCGGGAACGTTGCGCAGGTGAAACAACTTGCCGAACTCGGCGTCACCGACTTCATGCACGAAGCGCGTGACGGCATGAACCCGGAGTTCATCGCGTACGCCAAAGCGAAAGGACTGTCGTTTGCGCCGACCCTCGGCCAGGGCCAATCGCGCTGGTACTATTACGAACATCCGGAATTCCTGAAAATGGATCCGAAGTTCGACGGGTTCTACGCGCGGGGCCGGGCGATGCTGGACGACGCAGAGCGGAAACAGCAGATCGTCGGTGCTGCGGACTTCGAGCAGGTGAAGCAGCGCTTCAAAGAGAACAACTATCCGTTCATCAAGATGATGTCGGACGCCGGCATTCGCATCATCACGGGCACGGACTGCGGCGCCGAAGCCTCGCAGACGACTCCGGTCGGCCACACCACGCACCAGGAAGTGCACATGTTCGTCGAGGCGGGGATGACCCCGGTGAACGCGATTCGGGCGGCCACGCTCGATGCGGCGCGCGTGCTCGAGCGGACGGAGAATCCGAGCTATGGATCGATACAAGCGGGCAAGACCGCGGACCTCGTGCTCTTGAGTGCCGATCCGATCGCTGATATCCACAATACCAACAAGATCGATCGCGTGATGCGAGCTGGGCGATGGGTGGAATGAGAGTCTAAAGTCGCGAGTCGCAAGTCGACAGTCGCAAGTCGAGAGCGGAGGAGGGCACCGTGGCGGTTGAAATCAGGCGCGACATCTACGAGAAGCACCAGTCATTGTTCGGCGACCACACCGTCAACGGGCGGAAGGTCAACGTCGAGGAGCTCGTCGCGAAGCTGACGCGCCAGACGAGAAGCGAATTCCGAGAGCTGCTCGGAGCCCGGCACGTCCTTCAGGACCAGGTGGGGCGCCACGAGCGCAGCTACAGCTTCCTGGCTCCCGATACGAAAGTCAGCGACGCCGACGGAAACGCGATGACCGTGCGCGAGATCCGCCAGGGGATGCTGGACGGATTCTTCGGCCGTAAGACTCCGCAGGCGTGGCGGCTGAATCCGACGGTGCCGATTCCTCAGGACACGATGACACCGGGCCTCGAAGGTACGGGCCCCGCGATCGATCTCGGCATGGCGATGGGGGCGCTCAACACCGGTGCGGCGTCGTGGATGTGGGACTGGGAAGACGCCGGTGGCGATTACAAAGATCAGTTGTATCAGGCGTGGGAGAACCTGCGCGATCTGCTCGCCCACAAGTGGGTCGGGCGACCATTTGTCCACCCGACCAAGAAGCAGGGCGGTCAGCCGCGTCAATACACCATCGACCTCCCGCCGGAAAAGTGGCCGACGATTTTCCATCGCGTACCGGGGCTGCATCTGCAGAACCGGCAGATCGCGCTCGATGGCGATCAGGTTCCGGCGATGATTCCCGCCCTCATCATGCATGCCGTGAGCAACTACGACACGCAGAAGAACAACGGTTCCGGGGTCTACTTCTACGTGCCGAAAGTGGAGACGTGGCAGGAAGCGCGGCTCGTGGCCAGCCTGCTGAAAGGTGTCGAAGAGGCGCTCGGGCTCACGCGTGGCTCGTTGAAGATCAAGATGCTGAACGAGCGCGCCGAGTACGCGCTGCAGCAGGAAGCGATCATGTGGGTCCTGCGTGAAAACCTCATCGGACCGAACGTGGGCCGATGGGACTATCTGAACAGCCGCGAAGAGATGTTCCGCCACGACCCGGCGATGGTGATTCCGGATCCGAATACCGTGACGATGACCGAGCCCTCGTTGACCTACTACACGATGCGCAACGCGTTGCTGGCGCTCGTTGCCGGCGGGATGCCGATCGGTGGTATGGCGGCGCAGATGCAGAATCCGCAGGCGCCCGAGAACGATCCGAAGGCGTTGCGCGATATCTGGTTCGACAAGCTGCGCGAGCGGTTGACCGGGCTGTTCAGGATTGACGGCAAGACCCACGACACGTACCGGCAGAGCTGGGTGGCGACGACGACGCCATCCTATGTGGAAGCTGGCCGCGAATCGCTCGTAACCGGTGTCAACGATCTGCAACGTGTCGTCGACAAGCTGACGCCAGACGAGGGAAAGCGCCTGGAAGCTCTCGGATTGCTGAAAGACGGCAAGATCTCGCCGCGCGAGTTGTCGGAATCCGACCTCACACCGGAAAAGCTGTTCTCGGAAGACGAGCGCCGGAAGCTGTTGTCGCGTCCGCAGGGCCCGACGACCGAAGATGGTCTGCGCTATGCCATGTACATGTCCACGGAGTTCATGTATCAGCAGCTTCTCGGCAACAACGCGGCGGCCATTTACGACCCGCGTACCGGCCTGCGGTTCATGAACGACCTGGCGACCTACGAGATCTTCTGGCACTTCCTGTATCTCACGGTCTTCCACGGCGTCGAACTGACGGCCGATGGCAAGTATTCGAAGAAGGGCGATCGCGTCACGCCAGAGCTGTTCCTGACGCTGCTCGACGAGCGCCGCGAGACGGTGAAGGAGCTCTTCAAGAAGCTCGGCACGGACTACGACAAGACCAACGCCGAGCTGGTGCTGACCATTCTCAAGCGGCAGGTCATCGAGATCCGGCCGGACGGCCGCGCCGTGCCGCAACCGCGCTGGATCAAGTACGGCTCGCGCGTGCTGCTGGCAATCATCGAGGAGCAGGAGCCCGATCGCTCGGCGATTCTCAACGCGATTTTCGGCGGCAGCCGCGCCGACCTCTCGGGCAAAGTGCTGCGCGCGTATGATTTCGTGTACGACGTTCGAGAGGGAACAACGGCGAATGTGGCTTAGTTGGGAGCGACAGGTGTAACGGGTGCGACAGGTGCAATGGGTGCGATAGGTGCAATGGGTGCGGGGGTGCGGCAGGTGCGGGCGGGTTCGAACCAAACGAACCAAACGAACCTGACGAACCCGACCAACCCCTCGAACCCCACGTAATGTCCAAGCACGAACCGCCGAAGGCGGAAGACGTCGCGCCCATCGTCTACAACGAACTGCGGCGTGTCGCCGCCGCGTACATGCGGCGCGAACGGCCGGGGCAGACGCTTCAGGCCACGGCCCTGGTGCACGAGGCCTACCTGCGGCTTGCCCAGGCAGGGACGCCCTGGCACGATCAGAAACATTTCGTGGGAATCGCCGCCCGTTCCATGCGGCAGATTCTGGTTGAACGCGCCCGCGCCCGCGGAGCGCAGAAGCGGTGGGGCGGGATGAATCGCGTGTCGATTACCGATTCGCTCGCCCTTGCCGCCGATCCCGAAACGATGCTGCCGGCTCTGGACGAAGCGATCGGCAGGCTCGAGCAGATCGACGCGGAGCAGGCCAAGATCGTCGAGCTTCGGTATTTCGCCGGCATGAGCGTCGAAGAGGCGGCCGAGGTGATGGGCATCTCACCGGCGACGTTGAAGCGGCGCTGGTCGCTCGCGCGCGCGTGGCTGTTCCGGGAGCTCTCGCAATGAGCCGCCTTCGGACTAAAAAATGACTCCCGAGCAGCGACGCCGCGCGCGGGACCTGTTCGAATCCGCCCTCGATCACGAGTCGCGCGACGTGCTGCGCTGGCTCGAAGAGTCGGCGCGTGACGACGCCGTCGTGCGCGAGGAAGTCCGATCGCTGCTCGACCATCACTCGCGTGCAGGGTCGTTTCTCCTTCAGCCCGTCGCCGAGGCGGCCCCACATCTTCTCGAAGCTGAAGAAGCGCTCGAACCAGGAACCGTGCTCGGCCCGTACACGATCGTCCGCGAAATTGGGCGAGGCGGCATGGGCCGTGTGTACCTGGCGTCTGACGGCCGCCTCGGACGAACGGTTGCGCTGAAAGCCCTGGCGCCTCAGTTGACGCGCGAGCCGAATCATCGCGATCGGCTCCGGCGCGAAGCGCGAGCCGCCGCCGGGCTGACGCATCCGGGCATCTGCACCGTCTATGCGCTGGAAGAGCTCGACGGAGAGGTCTACATCGCGACCGAGTTCGTCGAGGGCCAGACACTGCGCGAAGAAATCGCGACGGCCCGCCCGTCGCTGGAGACGATCGTGTCCACGGCGCGCGATCTCGCGTCGGCGCTCGCGGGCGCGCATGCCAAGGGCATCACGCATCGCGATCTCAAACCGGAAAACGTGATGCGCACGCCCGACGGCCGGATCAAGATCCTCGACTTTGGCCTCGCGCGCATGGAAGCCGGCCCGGGAGGCATCGCCGCGACGTTGACCGCGGCAGTGCCTGGCGGGATCGCGGGAACACCCGCCTACATGTCGCCCGAGCAGATCGAAGGACGCACGGCCGGCCCGGCCGCCGATGTGTTTGCGTTCGGCGTGCTGATGTACGAATGGATTTCGGGCCGCCATCCGTTTCAGGCGGGCTCGCCACTCGCCACGCTTGCCCGCATTCTCGACAGCACTCCCGACCCGCTGTCGAGCCATGCCCCGGTCCCGATCTGGGTATCAGATGTCATCGATCGCTGTCTGCGGAAGCCGGCCGGTGAGCGGTTCGCGTCGGCGTCAGATCTGGTGCAGGCCTTCAATCATCCGGCAATCGTCGACCGGAGGCCGCCACTCAAGAGCACCTGGTGGCGCACGCATCAAATCACGACGATCGTGCTCTACACCATCGCTGCCGCCCACGCCTGGCAGATCAAGGAATGGATGCGCGAGCCGGTCTCGCTATGGGCCTTCGTCATCATTGGTGTGGCCGGGTCGGTCGGCGGTATCGTGCGCGGGCATCTGGTCTTCACCGATGCGATGAACCGTGGCCACTTGAGGAGCGAGCTCGCGCGCACGAAACGGGTGAGGCTGTTTGCCGACGTCCTGATCGCCGCCTTGTTGACCATCGACGCGCTGCTGCTCGCGTCGCTATGGCCGCTCACCACCGTGCTGACCATCGCTCTCGCCACGGGCATCATGCTGGCGGCGGTTCTGATGGAGCCGGCTACCACTGAGGCGTTGCTGGGAGAGTAGGGTTGGGTGCGCTAGGTGCGCTAGGTGCGCTGGGTGCGCTGGGTGCGCTGGGTGCCCTAGGTGCGTTTGGTGCGCTTGGTGCGAGGCGTAGGCCAGCGGTTCCATACCGGGTCCGGTCGGTTCTTCACGGAGTTTCGGAACCGGCTGGTCGCGACAAATGCTCGCTTCTTAAGACTCAATGCATGCGTGATTTCTTGACTTGTTACATAAGCATTGTCGAGCGCTTCTCCTAGTTCGTCCTCTACCTCATTGAGCGACGTTAAGGACGTTGCTAAAAAATTGGCCATGTCCCGGTGAGTTCTTCGCCCAAAGCCTTCTGCAATCGTCCTTCGTGCCGACCCTGCCGCATCTCTCAGCTCGTCGCGCAGGTCCCGGTTTTGGTTGAAAACAGGCTTCGACGTGATTCGGAAGACTTCCCGTTGAAGCGCGCGGGCAAGCTGCCAGCAAATCAGTTCTGAGAAATTTCGCACCGGCATGATCGTCGTGGTGCACGCGAAATGCCAGCGTAGCGCTCGAATTTTTCAGGGAAATCGTCGCGAGCAGAGTAAGTGCGCGAATTTCGCGTACTCAGTCAGCGGCGTGTTGGCAGTTCTGGCGACCTTGGCGCCATGCGAGTCGCACCCAACGCACCCAACGCACCTAGCGCACCCAGCGCACCCAGCGCACCTATAGAATGTGCCAGTGTCCTACATCGTCGTCTTCCTTGCCGCCTTCGTGGCCGGTGCGATCAACGCCGTCGCGGGAGGAGGCACGCTCCTCACCTTTCCGTCGCTCGTCTGGGTTGGCTTGCCGTCAACAATCGCGAACGCGACCAGCACCGTTGCGATCTGGCCGGGATCCCTGGGCGGCATGTGGGGGTATCGTCACGATCTGGGCGGGCTGCCGAGGACGACCTATGCGCTGATCGTGCCCAGCGTGATTGGCGGCATGGTTGGGGCCGTCCTGATGGTGCTGACGCCGACCGACGTCTTCGATCGGCTCATTCCGCTTCTGATTCTTTTCGCCACGCTCCTCTTCATGCTGCAGGAGCCGGTGCAGCGCCTCATCAAGACCACCGGGAAGGCTCACGCCGCATCGAGCAGTTGGCTCGTCGGCGCGCTGCTGTTTCAGTTTGGCGTGGCGGTGTATGGCGGGTACTTCGGCGCCGGCATCGGCATCCTCATGCTGGCGGCCTTCGGCATCATGGGGTTCACCGATATTCACCAGATGAACGGTCTCAAGATTTTTCTCGCGCTGTGCATCAACGGTGTCGCCACGGGGTATTTCATCTGGAACGGCATGGTGTCGTGGCCGCACGCGTTGGTGATGGCGTCGGGCGCCATCGTGGGCGGCGTCTGGGGCGCGGGCGTTGCGCGGCGCATCGGCCCTAAAGGAGTACGCAAGATCGTGATTGCCGTGGGGTTTACGATGGCGCTTTCGCTGCTGTTACGCCTGTAGGATGCTGTTTTTACGTCGCTGAAACCAGTACGCGACCTGTTCGTCAGGGGCGTCGTCCATAGTGGTGGTGGAGTGAGCCGCCGCTGTGAGATTCAGCATCATTGTTTGTGCCTTCAACGAAGAACTGTTACTACCAGGTTGCCTGCATTCGCTCCTTCACCAGTCATTCCCGCCGCACGAGATCATCGTCATAAACAATGCGAGTACCGATCGCACAGCGGCGGTCGCGACTATGCCAGGCATCCGTGTGGTGGACGAGCCTCGAAAGGGCCTGGTCATCGCCCGCGAGACCGGACGCCGCGCGTCAACGGGCGACGTCCTCGTCTACGTTGACGCAGACTGCCGCGCGCCTCGCGACTGGCTCGAGCGCGTGGCCAGAGAGTTCGCCGGCCCGAATCCGCCTGTCGCCGTCACCGGCCCGTATCGCTTCTACGACTGGGACTTCATGGGACGCGTGCTGCTGCGGATGTACGACTGCACCCTTGCTCCTGCGACTCAGTTTCTTGCGCAAGACGTCTTCGGTCTCGGTGCCGTGCTCTACGGCGGCAATTTCGCCGTCACGCGAACGGCGCTCGAAGCGATCGGCGGATTCGACACGAGGATCGAGTTCCACGGAGAAGACACGAATCTTGCCCGCCGTGTCTCGAGAGTCGGCCGCGTGCGATTGAAGCAGCCTTGCTGGGTCTACACCTCGGCACGCCGTTACAAGACGATGGGGCGTGGCAAGGTATTGAGCCTGTATGTCAGAAATTTCTGCGCTGAAATTTTCTTCCATCGCCCGTCCGACACGACACACGAAGACGTGCGCAGCTGACGAACTATGCCTGGATACGAACCTTATCTTCTCTGCGACTTCCACGTGCACACGACATGGAGCGACGGGCGACACACGCTCCGCGAAGTGGTCGATCTTTACGGCCAGACGGGGAAGTTCGACGTGCTCGCGATTACCGATCACATCCTGTGCAAGAAGGACCTGCTCGGCCGCATCGGCCGCATGGCGACCCTCGGACAGCGTCGATTCTCCATCACACCAGAGACGTTCGACGACTATATCGCCGACATCGAGAAGGAAGGCGCGCGAGCAAAGCGGCAGTACGGCATGCTCGTCATTCCGGGGGCCGAAGTCACGCAGAACCACCTCCGCGCCAAACACAACTCGCACATCGTCGCCCTTGGACTGAAGAAGTTCATCAGCGCCGATCTGAAGGCCAAAGAAATTCTCGAAGAGATCCGGTCGCAGGACGGGCTGAGCATCGCGTGCCATCCGCACCACCGGACGACCACGCGTCTGGAGATCGGGACGTGCTACCTGTGGGAAAACCGGAAGGATCTCGCACATCTGGTCGACGTCTGGGAGGCGGCGAATCGTGACGACTTGTTTTCGGTGACCAGTCTGAAACATTACCCTTACGTGGCGAACAGCGACTTCCACAAGGCGAAGCATCTTTATTCGTGGAAGACGCTGGTGCGGTCGGCCAAAACATGGCCGGCCGTCAAAGCCGCCCTCAAAGCCAACACCGACATTGCCATCACGCTCTTCCGGAAGGAAGCGTGTTAGTCGACAGTCCACAGTCGACAGTCTACGGTCCACAGTCTGCAGTCGCGACTAGACTGTCGACTATCGACTGTAGACTGTGGACTGTCGACTGATGCCTGCCACTCCCAACGTCGTCATCATCATCAATCCGGTCTCGGGACCAGCTCGGCGGGGGGGAGGTGCCGAGCGGCTCGAACTGGCGCAGCGCACGCTGGAGCGGCTTGGCGTCAAGGGTGAGGTGCGCCTGACCGAGCGCAGCGGCCATGCGCACGAACTGGCACTCGAAGCGGTGGCAGCGGGGGCAGAGCTGGTCGTGGCGTGGGGTGGCGACGGCACGATCAACGAGGTGGGGCGTGCGCTGGTGCAGCGCGACCACCGGCATATGCGGCTGCCTGATCTCGGGATCATTCCAGGCGGGTCCGGCAACGGCCTGGCGCGCGAGTTGAAGATCCCGTTCAATCCAGCGCTCGCGATCGAGCGCGCTGCTCGAGCAACGGCACGATTGATCGATGCGGGTGAGCTGGGCGAGCATGTGTTCTTCAACGTAGCCGGCATCGGGCTCGACGCACACGTCGCGGCGCTGGTCTCAACGCGTGTGCATCACCGAGGACTCCTGCCGTACATCAAATCGACGCTCGGCGACTTGATGCACTATCCGCCCTCCCTGTACACCGTCGAGATCGACGGCCGGTCCGAACGCAGGGAAGCGCTGGTCATGGCATTGGCCAACTCCAGGCAATATGGATTCGGTGCGCAAATCGCTCCCGCTGCACGACTCGATGACGGGCTGCTCGATTTCATCGCGATTGAGGACCGGAAATTCCTCGGGAACATGGCTAGAGTGCCATCGCTGTTCGTCGGCCGCCTCGACCGGCGGGTGGGCGTGCACGCCACGCAGATTCGGGAACTGACGATTCGATCGACAACCCCGATGCTGTTTCACGTGGACGGGGAAGCGGTGCAGGGCAGTGACACGCTGATCGCGCGAGTACATCCGGCCGCTCTCCGCGTGCGCGCATAGAGACTCGACCTCAGTCAGGGCAGATGGATGATGGCAGCTGGCAGAGACGTCGTCTGCCCTCTGCCGTCTGCCCTCTGCCATGACAACCTTCGCAACACGGGCGATTACTCGGACACGCTCCTAGGGGGCAGGTGTCTGCCATGCTTGACGCCGCACGCGCCTCTGACTAAGCTCAATTTTGATGTTCCGGAGCCAGTCGAGGATGTACCGCACCGGTGTCGCGATCGCCCTGCTCGCGGCCCTCTGCGGCAGCGCGATTCCGCTTCCGCACGCGGAGGGCCCCGACGATTTTGCCTGCAGTCCTGTTCCGGTCGCTCATGACGAGAGCGCGCACTACGTAGGTGCCGATCCGCGGCCGGCGCAGAACCACGCGGATCATTGTTTTCTCTGCCACACCCTTCGCTCTTTCCACTCGTCCTTCGATACATTCGAACAGCACGACAACACATCGCACACAGAGCGTCTTTACCTGTCGCAGGTTGACCGCGCCGGGCTATTCGAGTGGACGCTCGTTCCCGGCCGCGCGCCGCCCGTCTAAACACCTCGTCGGATTTCGGAGACAGCCCGGCCTGGGACATGGCGATTGAATTCGCCGCTTCCACGCTCAGATCGGCCGATCTCCAGACATCGAGTCCAATCAAGAGGTGTCAGATGAAATGTTTTCTTCCTTTCATGCTGGTCCTTACAGCCGCCGCATCTGCCGCAGCGCAGCAGGCGACCGTGCTCGAAGGACGGCTTGTGAACTCGCTCTCCGGTGATCCGATCGCCAGCGCAACGGTGGTCGTGGATGAGCTCAAGATCGAAGCGATATCCGGCCCGGACGGGACGTTCCGGTTCGAGACCGTCGCACCCGGTCAATATCACGTGTGGGTTCGAGCGCAGGGTTATTCGTCGCGTCGCACCGAAATCAACGTGTCGGCGACTGGAGGAGCGCCCGTCGAGGTTCGCGTCGATCTCGACCTCCACTTTCAGGAAGTGGCCTCCGTCAGTGCTGAAACGCGCAGCCAGTTCGACGCCTTTCAGCCGACGACGGTGCTGGCTGGCCAGGAGCTGACCAAACAGCTGGAAAGTTCAATCGGCGCCACACTAGAGAATCAGCCCGGCCTCGCATCGCGCAGCTTCGGCCCCGCCCCGTCTCGTCCAGTTATTCGCGGGCTGGACGGCGATCGCGTGCTGATTCTGCAGGATGGCCAACGCACCGGCGACCTGTCGAGCCAGTCTGGCGATCACGGTGTGACCATCAATCCTGCCGCTGCGGAAACCATTGAGGTGGTGCGCGGACCTGCCACGCTGCTTTATGGGGCCAATGCGATCGGCGGTCTCGTGAACGTGATTACCAACGAGATTCCGACCAAGCCCGTTCTGAAGACGTCGGGGGAAGTGACGCTCGACGCCGGGACTGCCGCCGCCGAAGGCGGTGGCGCCGGACATGTACAGCTCGGTAACGGCAAGTTCGCGGTCAGTATCGGCGGGGGCGGACGACGGTCCGATGAATTCGACACGCCGCTGGGAGCCGTGACCAACTCGCAATCACGGAATGGGTTCGCCAGCGTTGGCGTTGGCTGGACCGGCGAGAAGGGCTACGTCGGTGGCAGCTACGGGTACGATGACACGAAGTACGGCATTCCGGTGGTAGAAGGCGGCATTCTGCAGCTCACGCCGCGGCGTCACGCGCTGACATTCCGTGCGGGCGCCGAACGGCTGACAGGTGCGTTCGAGGCGTTTCGGGGCACCGTCGCCGTCCGGCGCTACAAGCACGACGAGCTCGAAGGTGAAGTGGTCGGGACGGCGTTCAGCAACGACACGACCGAACTGCAGTTGATGGGATCGCATCGCGCCATTGGCCGGCTGAAGGGCAGCGTGGGGGGGTGGGTGCTCGATCGGGCGTTCGACGCTATTGGCGCCGAAGCCCTGTCGCCGGCTGTCGACCAGAACGGCTTCGCCGCCTTCGGGTATGAAGAGGTCACATGGCCGCACGTCACGTTGCAGTTCGGTGGCCGCGTTGATCACACGAAATACACGCCGGTTGGAGAGACCCAACGCGATTTCACGAACGGATCGCTATCTGCCGGCGTGCTGCTACGGCCGGCTGCGGCTGATGATCGGATCACGATTGCGGCGAGCGTAGCGCGCGCCGCGCGCGCGCCAGCCTTGGAGGAATTGTTCTTCTTCGGGCTGCACCATGGCAATTTCGCGTTCGAGGTCGGCAATCCGGACCTCAAGTCCGAGCAGGCATTTGGCGTCGATGTAGCGCTGCGCTGGCGCACGCCGCGTGCGTCTGGCGAGGTCACCTATTTCCGGAACGACATCAGCGACTACATCTTCCGGCGCAACCTGGATCATGAGGAGTTCGAGGAGCGCCTTCCCCAGCTCATCGATCGGTTCGGAGGCCGCGAGCCGGCGGGGCACGAAGAACACACTGGCGAAGGAGGTGGCGAAGAGGAAGAGACCGCTTTCGTCGAATTCGTCGGCGCGGATGCCCTGCTGCAGGGCATTGAAGCGCATACGGACTTCCAGTTGACGCCGAAGCTGTCGGCCGAGCTCGGGCTCGATATCGTGCGTGGCGCACTAAATGACGATTCGCCACTGCCGCGCATTCCACCGCTCAAGTTCCGCGGCGGCCTTCGTTATCAGCACAATGCGCTGCAGATGGGTGGATTGGTCGTAGCGACGGCCAGGCAGGATCGCCTGTCGGTCAACGAGACGCTGACCGACGGTTACACCACGTTGCGCTTGTACGGCTCGTACTCGTTCGCCAGCGGCGGTGCCACCAGCACGATTACAGCACGGCTCGACAACGCGACGAACGAGCTGTATCGCAATCACCTGTCGCTGATCAAGGACTTGGTACCTGAAATGGGTCGCAACTTCAGGCTGGTTTACGGCGTCCGGTTCTGAGTGAAATGGCGGCGGGAGTTTCTTTACCGAGCGCGCTCCATCAGCGCCTGGCGAGCCTTCGCGAGTGTGAACGTCAGCGACTCTCTCGGCATCTGCGTGACGATGGGCCGGATAATCCATGCGAGGGCGAACGGCACGCCGCGGGTCAATGTCAGCGACTCGCACTGGATGTACGTGCCTCCATTGCGCTCGGCAAAACGCCAGTAGGTGTTCAGGTTCCACATGAACCCGTTTTCCTCGCCCGCCGCCTTCGGCTTTTCCTGGGGTGTTCCAGCGTCGGCAATCTCCGTCACACGCGTGCTGCGGATCTGGCTATGGGCGCGATCGGCGGCGGGCTGAAAGAACTCGGCGTCGTTTTCCGTGTCCATCGTCACCGTGATGATTTTCTTCACGTGAAAGCGGAGTGCGACGCGAAATCTGTCGCCATCGCGCTCCAGCAGCTTCGATCGTGCGATGGCCGGCGAGAAATACTGTGCGTGGCGGTTGTAGTCCTGCATCAGCGCGACGGCCTCTTTCACGTTCGTGTTCGGTACGAAGACCGTGCCGACCCAGTGATGGATGAGGCCATCGGGGACGTCGATCTCACGATCCCCGTCTCGCGTCTGCAGCTTTTCGATGATGACGCCACCCTGCTTCAAGCCGCTTACGGCTTCGGCGCGCCGGCTATCGGGCAGCGTGTCTATCCAGAGAAAGTCTTTCGTACGTGCCACTTCGGCGTGAATACGCTGTTCGGTGAGCCGCGCATAGCGATCGAACGCGGCGGCCGTGGCCGGCATCAGATCTGCCGCGAACACGGCCCCACAGGCACAGACGCAGAGAACGAGCGCCAGTCTTTTCGCCATTACGAATGAATGCGCAATAGCAGGATAACCCGGCTCAGTTGGTTACGCGGAAGATCAGGATTTCTTTGACCTCGTCCCTCGGCCCGGTAGGGTTCGCGGCGGCCAGTTCGACACGGTACTCCTCCGGCGCGAGAGCAGCGAGCGGAAGGTCGAACTGAATGACGCCATGCGGCAACGATGCCGCAACTGACTCCAAATCGCGCATGGCGCTGCCGCGTCTGTTGAGCAGCTTGGCCGTGACGACCGGCGACGCGTCGCCATCTGTGTACACCGGTACCCGGACCAGCAGGCGCTCCGTTCGGCTGAATGTCCGGGAAGCGGACGGTGTGGCGTCGGGGTTCTGACTGACGTCTGCAAACTGACGTGCCGTGCGGGTGCGCAAGACCTGAGGTGTGGCGAATGTCGGCTTGTTCACCTGAAGACTCGGGACAGAGAGGGTGCGGTAGTCGGTATCGAGCGCAGTGCCGCTGCTGCTCTCGATCGCCATTTCGATGGCGATGTGGCCCGGCGCGGCATCGAACGCCGCGCGCTCGACGTCTCCTGGCCCGAGTCGATGCTCGAACAGGACCGTTCCATCCGCATTCGTCGCCTTCACTGTGACGGCGCCAACCCGCTGATTCCTGGGCGGTTCGTCGCCAGGTTCCCAGGTGACCGTCACGCGGGTCTGACCGTCTTCACTTCTGGATATGCCGATCCATGGGCGAATGAACGGGCTCGAGTGAGTGGGGCGAAACGGAAGCGCCCGGGGAGCGCTGGCCCTCGCGGCCGACGCTGCCAATGCGGCATTCGCTGCCCAGAATCCCGATCGTGTCCTGACCTGGGCCCCCTTCCGTTTCATCCGCATCTGAACGGGATGGAATCTTCCGTCTTCCGGCCCTTCTGTCTTGAACGTGACGATGACGTAGTGATCGAGGTCGCTCGTCACCTGCGCAAGCGCCGGCGTCAGATCCGTCTCGTTGACGCTTGCGTACGCCCCGGTCTGGTCGGCCAATGCGCGCAGCATCGCATCGTAGTCACTGGCTGCGGGAAGTGGATCGACCACATGAATGGCGACATGGTTTCGATTGGCCGCGTACACGATGGCGCGCGGTTGCGCCGGATTGAATCCTTCGCTGACGAAAATGAGCGCCTTGCGGCCCTCCTGCTGGTCGCCGAGCCGCCTCGCCAGGGTTTGAAGCGCAGCCGACACGATCTGCGCGCGGGACGCCTCGGCCGTTTTCGGATCGCGGCTCATGAAATTGCGCTCGAATTCGCTGCGCGGCGTGTAGTCGCCGGCATGGCCTTCGAACGTCGTGATGACCTGACGGATGACATCTCGATCCTGGGTGAAGGCAATCGCGTGCAGCGGATCGAGCGGCTTGACTAACGCAACGGTATCTCCCTCGCGAAGCTGTGTGTCGATGAACTTCAAGAGGGCGCTCCGGGCGCGTGTCGTCGCGTCGCCGGCCTGCACGTGGAACTCGTCAAGAAGGATTCCGAAGGCCCGGGGGCCTGCTGGCCGCGTGCGCACCGTGTCTACAGCGCGCATTTCTCCCGAATCAGTCAGCTCAAAATCGGCAGGGCGCAAGTCTGGCAACGGGCGCGACTTCGCGTCGGTCACCACCACATCGATCGAAACGGGCTCGTCCGCCGCCGCTCGCTGGGACGCTGCGAGCTCCGGCGAGACTACGTCCGCCGCCCAGACAACCGTGGCGAGTGTCAGCGCGAGAAAAAGGGGACGGCTTCTCATCCCCTTTTCCGGGCTCATCTGGAGATGACCGTAATGTTGCCGGCGTTGCCAGTTTGTTGCACACGCTCGAACTCGACGACCGCCTTCCGATACGCCAGCACAGCCTGGAGCTCGTTGTTCTGGACCGTCGCCAGATCGCGCTGCGCCTGCACGACCTGGAAGTTGGTCGACATGCCGACGCCGAACTTGCTGTTCTCGGCGTCGAGCTGCTGTTGCGCCAGCTCGCGCGCGGACTGTGCGGCCTGCACGCGCTCGGCCGAGTTCTCTACCTGGATGGCCGCGTTGTTGACATCGCTCGTCACCTGCAAATCGAGCTGGCGCAATTGCACTTCGATCTGATTCTGCTGGATCCGGGCTCTTGCCAGCGATGCGTCGGATGCGCTCGTACCCAGGTTATAGGTGATGTTCAGCGCCAGGCTCCAGGTTGGCAACTGGTTTCTGAACAGAGTATTGAGGGCGTCAACGTAGCCGCCGGGCTCGACACGGATGATCTGGCCGCGGTTGACGCCAGAACCCTCGGTAATGAATCGCGTGCCGCCGATACCGGTCGAGGCATATCGGGCCTGCAGGTCGGTCTGCGGCAGGCGCTGATTTTCGAGCAACCGCATCGTCACATCGTTCGCATCGAGATTCTTGCGCGCCTGCAACACATCCGTGCGGCTCGCGAGCGCGCGCTCGGTCGCGCCGGCGACGTCTACCGGTTCCGGCCGGAAGTCCGGCCGATCTACGGGTTCGATCCTCGACTTCCAGAGCGGGTCGGCCGTGCCGCTGACGATAAGCCGCTTCAACGCGATCTCGGCCGTCCGCTGCGTGCCTTCGGCCGTGACGAGGGTCTGACGCTGTTGCGCCACCTGCGACTGCGCCTGCACGACGTCGATGGGCGCCATCGTGCCGATCTCGACCTTCGTCTGGTTGTTGCGATACAGCTCTTCGGCCAGCGCGAGCGACTGTCGCGACACCTCGACCGATTGCACGGCGAACACGTAATCCCAGTAGGCATTGCGCACGTTGGCAATGGTGTTGGTGGTGATCTGCTGCAACTGGAGATCCGAGACGTCCTGGTTGATCCGCGTCACGAGCAGTTGCTGCCGCGTCGAGTCAATCTTGAAGTCGCGCAGCAACGGTTGCGTGTAAGTGGCTGCCCACGTCGGGCTGTACTGAGGATTGATCGTGGCGTTCAACGAGGTCGTGGCGAAGCGCCGGTTGTCGAGCTGCGCGGAAAAATTTCCACCCCCCCACGGGACGTCCTGTACGAGGCCGCCGTTGAACACCAGCGTCGAGTTAGTGATGCTCTCGCCCGACTGGGCACCGGAGATGGTGCTCGTTGAGGCGTTTTTCGAGCTCTGCGAGCTGACGACCGATGAGAGCGTGGGACTGTAGACCGATCGCACGCTCGCGATGTCGACATCGTAGGTCTGTTGCTGGATGCGCTGGACGGCGATATCGAGGTTGTTCTCGAGCGCGCGCTTCACGGCGTCCTCGAGCGTCAGCGATACGCGGGGTCCGCCAGGTTCGGGCGCCCTGGAGGCGGATTGCGGTGTGGGCGCCTGACCCGTGACCGCCTGTCCTGC
This sequence comes from Vicinamibacterales bacterium, assembly GCA_963782595.1. Lineage (GTDB taxonomy): Bacteria > Acidobacteriota > Vicinamibacteria > Vicinamibacterales > JAMQPK01 > JAMQPK01. The sequence goes on from CAWAKJ010000003.1 coordinate 687,640, forward strand.
CGCAAACAGATTCGCGGGCAACTTCAGCCGCGTTTGAGCCGATGCCGGAGCCGAAACCGCTACGATGAGTGCACAAGTAAGGATGTGTTTCATACAAGAAGACTACGACAGATCGGCATCGAAGGTTTCGTGATCCCGTCGATGGGATTGTGGATCCCGGAATTGGACGTGTTACAGTCGCAGGAGGGATGATTAAAGGGCGCGTATCTTACGCAGTGTGGTTGCTGACGGTGGTGCTGGCGGCCTGTGCCGGAGACGGCGACGGGCCGACCGGTCCGACTTCGATCCCCCAGGCGAACTCGACGATTAATTACACCTCCATCGGCGCAAGCGATGCCATCGGGTTCGGCGCGAGCGTGTTCTGCGGGCCCTATATGGACTGTCCTAACGGCCGCGGTTATGTGCACGTGGTGACGCGGACATTGCAGACGCGAGGGTACACAGTCAACCTCGTCAATCTCGGGTTTCCGGCCGCAGTCCTGAGCCGGCGACTGCAGGATCTGGGTACTAGATACGGGCGTGATATCCCGATGAATTTCGTCGAGCAGCAATTGCCGTATATCGCCAGCACGCAGACCCTCATCACCATCTTCGCCGGCGCCAACGACGTCGAAACCATCATCGCGGCCCTGGGCGGCGGCGCTGGCGGAGCCGACCAGACCGCCTACGTCAATTCGCAGATTCAGTTGTTCGGTCAGGAGTTCAGGGCCTTCGTCGAAACGGTGCGCGAGCGCGCGCCGTCGGCGCGCGTCGTCGTGCTCAACCTGCCCAACATGGCCGGCATGCCCAGGTTCGCAGGGTTTTCTCTGCAGCACCGTCGTGCGGCACAGCAGTTGTCGGTCGGCATCACCACGACGGTGATCAATCCACTGGCGGCGACCGGTGTGCTGGTCGTCGATCTCATGTGCGAGCCGCGCTCGTATCAGGCGGCGACGTACTCGTCCGACGGGTTCCATCCGAGCGACACCGGCTACGCCTGGATTGCGGCAGAGGTGGTAGCGGCAACGACCACCGCGTATCGTGCGCCGACAGCGAGTTGCTCGCAGATGACGCTCGTCAACTGAACCGCCCCACCTTCAGGATTCTGGCGGCGACCAGACCAAGCAGGAACGCACTGAAGCTCAAGAGCGCGCCCAGCTTGGCTTCATCGAGCAACCGTCCGTAGGGGAACGACGCGGTGGCGAAGAAGAGCGCTACCGTGAACCCGATACCCGCGATGACGCCAAGCACGATCAAATCGCGCCACGAGACGGCCCGGGGTAGATGCAATCCGCCGAGTGCGGCCAGGCCAGCGGCAGTGACGATGCCAATCGGCTTCCCGAAGAGGATCGCGACCAGCACGACCCAGGTGCCGGTGCCGACGTTGCCGACCACAACACCAGCATTCACCAGCCCAAAAAAGAACAGCATGACGTCTACCGGCCGTTTGAACGAATGCTCGAACCTGTTTAGCGTGTCATGGAGGTGGGGAGCCTCCACGAACAGGCCCGGATCGCGCGAGCCGTGAGGAAGAAACGGAATGATAGGGACCAGCGCGAGCGCCGGATGAAAACCCCCGCGATAGAAGCCAACCCATGCCAACGTGCCGGCCGTAAGGATGTAGGGCCAGAAGCTCATCGTCCGACGCCTTCTCAACCACCACGCGACGAGCATGCCAGCTGTCAAAAAGATCGAGAAATCCGCCAGCCGCAGCGGCCCTGCCGGGTAAAACGCCGCGATAATCAGCAACCCCAGCGCGTCGTCGGCAATCGCGAGCATCAGCAGAAACGGAATGGCCGGGTGTTTCGCGCCAAACACGATGCGCGCGGCGAGATAGCTGAAGGCGATGTCGGTCGCGCAGGGAATCGCCCATCCGCGCTCGAGATCGGGGCGATCCATCACGATCGTCATGGTGACGAAGATGAGCGCTGGTCCCAACATTCCGCCGACAGCGGCCGCCAGCGGCATGGCGGCGCGTCGAGGGGAGTAGAGCGGGCCACCTGGCGAAGTGGCCTCGGCCACTTCCTTCGCCGCGAGGGCGAAGAAGAAAGCCATTCCGATGTCATTGACGGCGAAATGAAGAGGGTGAGAGACGGCGGCATAGCTCTCGTAGTCCAGATTTGCCCACACGAGCGCGAGAGCCGTGCCCAGGATGAGCAGACCGGAGTTCTGAATGAACGTGTTTGTCGCTTGGCGCAGATGTGTCGGCGGCGGCATCGCTGAGTGCCTTTATGATCGCGTGCGAATGAGTTCGGGTCCGTATTGTCGCATGCGCGCTGCTGGCGCTGGGCCCTGGTGATTGCGATCGAGAGCTAGCTGTTCTGACGGAGTCAGTACAGAAGATCAGAAGGTCAGAAGATCGAAAAACACGCAAACACGACGACGCCATCGGCGCGACGTCGATACAGAGCTCCGTGTCTCCGTGTTGAGACAGAGATCCTCACGATCTCCTGATCTCTTGTTGTATTTTGTGAGACGGCTTCTGGTCCTCTGATCTTCTGTAACGTGGACTTAGTTCGAGAACGTGTCGCAGACACGTGGATCGCCGCTTTCCATTCCACGTTTGAACCATGAGACGCGCTGGGCTGACGTGCCGTGTGTGAACGACTCCGGCACGACATGTCCGCGTTGGCGCTGTTGCAGCCGATCGTCGCCGATTGCTGCTGCCGCGTTCAGGCCCTCTTCGACGTCGCCCGGATCCAGCTCAACCCGTCCTGCGGCGAAACGGCCCGGCTTTGACGCCTCGTGTCCCCACACCCCGGCGTAGCAGTCGGCCTGCAGCTCGACCCGCACGGAATGTTCGTTCGCGCTCCCGCCGAAGGGACCGCTCTCGGCCGTGCCGGTCAGGCTCTGGATGTGGTGTCCGACTTCGTGTGCCAGCACGTAGGCCTGGGCGAAGTCGCCCGGCGCACCCAGTTTCTGGTGAAGCTCGTTGAAGAAGCCGAGATCGAGATAAACCTTGCGGTCGCCGGGACAGTAGAAAGGTCCCGTTGCCGAGCTCGACAGTCCGCACGCCGACTGGATGACGTCTCGGTAGAGCACCGCCCGCGTTGGCTGATAATTCTGGATCTTCTGTGACCAGGTGTGTTGTATGTCGCCCATCACCGCGTCGACCATGTCGACGTGGCGTTCCTCTTCTGGGGAAGATGTTGCCGGACGGTCTGCGACGACGTCGGTGGCGCCACCTGGGTCCACAACCTCAAAGAGGTTGACGCCGGTCAACCAGGAGGCAACGAGCAGAATGGCGAGGCCGCCAAGGCCCAGCGGGATACCAACTCCCCGCCCGCCACCGAGTCCGCCGCCGCCCCGCATGTCCTGTACGTTGCCTCTATCGCCTCGTGTCCAGCGCATGGTCGATATCTTAGCAACACCTATGCCGTCCACCCTTCATTTGTATGCCGGTATCGCCCTTCGAAGGACTGTTCGAATGTCCGGCCGCCATTCTCCCAGCTGTATCGCTCGATGGTCATCTCGGGCCTGGCAATATGCAGCACGTTGAAGGTGTTCAATTCACCGCGGCCGCGTGTAGACAGGGTGCCCGCCTGAACGACCAGCGCCGAATGGCCGGCGATGCGGTAGCGTTCGGCCGTGTGACCCAGATAGCTCACGTGCAGATGTCCGGCGAGAAAGAGATCGGCGCCGGCGTCGGCCAGTCGCACCATCGCGGCGTTCGCGCGACCTATCAGATGATGGTCGTCGAATCCTTTCGGCAGGTCGAACGGGTGATGCGTGACGACGACTTTGATTGGTGCCGCTCCGAGCGATTGGAGCCGGGCCGCCGCAGCGTTCACCTGAGCCGTGTTCAGCCGGCCGCGGCCGCCCGTAATGACGGCGCGCGCGCTGTTCAGTCCTACAACGGCCATCTCCTCATCGATATGCACCGGCTCGAGATCCGGGCTGATGTAACGACGATAGCCGCCCAATGGATCGAGCACTCGCGCGGCGAGGTTGAACAAGGGGACATCGTGATTGCCGGGCACGACGAGCGTCGGCGCGCGAAGCTCGTCCAGAAAGGCGCGAGCTTCCTGGAACTGGCGCCGGCGGGCGCGTTGCGTCAGGTCGCCCGAAATCGCGATGAGGTTCGGGTTGATCGCGGAGATGCGCTCGACGAGCGGCGGGATGATGCGTTCGTCCAGGCGTCCGAAGTGCAAATCCGAGAGATGAACAATCGTTCGCATTCGTGTTGCCAATGGTAGGGCGGGTCTTGCAAGACCCGTCCTACATGTTTCACGCCAGCACGTGTAGTGCGCCCGGCCACGACCGGTAGTGGAGCGGTGTCGCCAGCGTCAGCAACTCGCCGTCGCAAGCCGTCTTGATGCTCGACGGGGAAGGCGTGTCGATCCAGAGCTCGGACGCCGACAGCGACGCGAGGGAATGCTGCTGGCGCGCAATTCCGAACAGCGCATGCGCAAGCAGCTTGGGTAGAGCGTGTGTGCGGACTGGCGGGGCAAAGTACGCGTACAGCCGCCGGCCATCGAGCCTCGTGCGCGCGCCCAGATTGATGCCTTCGACGAGATATTCGTTGTTGCCGACGAATACAAACGGCGTGCGCACGACGGTGTTCGTGCGATCCGCCTCCAGCCGAATCGTCAGCTCGTCGTCGTTCCGGAGCACTTCGAGCGTCGCGAGCACGAACGCCGTCCATTTCCGGTGGCCCGCCCGACGCAGACGCTCACGAATCTCGAGGATGCTTGGGTAAATGCCGAGGGAGCAGTTGTTCACGAAGACGCGATCGTTGACGCACCCGACGTCGATGCGCCGCACACGGCGTGCCGCGACGACCTCGACGGCCTTCGCAAGATCGAGAGGGATGCCCAGATCTTTTGCAAAGTGATTCAGTGTGCCGAGCGGCAGCACGCCAAGCGGCACCCGTGTGCCGGCGAGCACCGACGCCACTGAGCTGATGGTGCCGTCTCCACCACCCGCAATGACCGCTTCGGCGCCGGCCTCGAGCGCGTCGCGAACGAGGGCGGGAATCTCACGGGGCTCCCGAGCGTCGTGAATCTGCGGGTCGATGCCGTGCCGGCGGCACGCGGATTCCAGCTCCTCGCGCAGCTCGGGGCGCTTGGTCACGCCGCTCGCCGTGTTCACAACGACCACGATCATCTCAGCTACTATCGTAAGGTGTCGGCCGTCATTCCGCCGGGACCACGGGGCAGCGTGCTCCTGGGCAGCCTTCCCGAAGCCCGCCGCGATCCGCTTGCGTTCGTACTGCGGCTCAGTGCCGAGTACGGCGACCTCGCGCACATCCGGCTGGCGACCCTGCGCGTGTTTCTGCTCAATCATCCGGACGACATCGAACAGGTGCTCGTGACCCACCACCATCGATTCGTCAAAGGACGAGCGTTCGGGCGGGCGCGGCGGCTCTTCGGGCGCGGCGTGTTGACGAGCGATGGGGCTCTGCACAGCCGCCAGCGGCGGCTCATGCAGCCCGCGTTTCAGCGTCCGCGGATGTCGGCATACGCGGAGGTGATGACGGCGCTCGCCGTGCAACGGTGCGATCGATGGCGTCCGGGCGACACAATCGACATCGCGGCCGAAATGAGCCAGTTGACGCTGGCGATTGCGGCAACAGCGCTGTTTGGGGCCGATACGGCCGAGCGGTTGAATGGGCTGGGCGAGACGCTCGAAACGGCCACAAGCCTGCTCGAGGTCGCTCTTCTGCCGCTTGCCCCGGTTGTCGATGTTCTTCCCCTTCCGCATATCCGGCGTCTCCGCGCCGCGCGGGCGAAGCTCGATCGCGTACTCGACGACATCATCGAACAGCGCCGGCGCGACGCGCGCGACACGGGCGATCTGTTGTCGATATTGCTGCGCGCGCAGGAGGACACGTCGGCAGGGCGGATGTCGGACGAGCAGCTTCGCGATGAGCTGACGACGATTCTGCTCGCGGGGCACGAGACCACGGCAAACGCTCTGGCTTTCACGTGGTACCTCATCGCACGGCACCCGCAGGTAGAAGCACGGCTGCACGCCGAGGTCGATGGGCTCGTAGGGCACGCAACGGCTGCGAAGGACGTCGTGATGTTGCCGTACACCCGGATGGTGTTTGCCGAATCCATGCGGCTGTTTCCGCCGGCCTGGCTTCTCGGGCGGGTGGCGATCGAGATGCACGAAGCGCGAGGCTACGTTGTGCCGGCGGGTTCGCTCGTGGTGCTCAGTCCCTGGGCGGTGCAACGGAGCGCCAGGCACTTTCCAGATCCGGAGCGATTCGATCCCGATCGATGGCGTCCCGACCGACTCGCAGAGCGGCCGCGATTTTCGTATTTCCCGTTCGGCGGAGGATCCCGGGGCTGCCTCGGCGAGGCCTTCGCGTGGATGGAAGGCGTCCTGGTGCTGGCCGAAGTCGCCAGGCGCCGCCGGTTCCGGTTGGTGGACGAAGCGAAGGCGCTCGAGCTGTTGCCGGCGATTACGCTGAAGCCGAAGGGCGGGATCCGCGTGAGAGTCGAGAGCCGCGGGGGGACCTGAAGGCGGACACTACGTACCGTCCCGGTTCGCGGCGAAGAAGTGCGTAAAGGGGCCGGCGCGTGATTCCGTAAGACGCCAGCCCGGTTCGTTCGGCCACAGGGCAGAGAGCTCGCCGTCGCGGAAGCCCGCGCGCACGCTGATGTTGGCGTCGTGCCTGGTGACGCTGTTGCACCCGATGAGCAGAAGCATCGACGCGCCGGCGAGCGCCGTGCGCGATCGGAGCGGCTCGCAGGCGATGAACCGGCGCGTTCGTCGCGACAGCGCCACGAACAGCGTCGACAGCTCGGGCTCCCTGAAGTGATGGAGGAACAAATTGGCGAGCGTGACGTCGGCCGCGTGTGCCTGCGGCCGAGACAGCCAGTCGAACACGTCAGCCTGCTGGGCATCGACATCCCAACCAAGCGCGTGAAATGCGGCGCGAGTCTCGGGACTCAGCGTGGGTCGGAGATCGACGAGCACCGCCTGCACACGCGCTGGAGGCCGGCCGAGACGCCGCGCGACGCGAAGGAGCAGCGTCCCGTCGCCCGCGCCAAGCTCCACGACATGGCGCGGCATTGGAGTGCGGCCGAATTCGCGCGTCACGAGCCGCGCATGGCCCATGAAGGCATTCACCTTGCGGAGATCGCGCCGTGATTGAACGGCTTTCGGATCGTCGGCGGGAAGATGATCGAGGATTTCCGGCTCGACGGTTCTCAGCATTGTTAGTCGCGGGGGCCCCTCGCCCCGCTCCACGCCGCTCGCTTGCGGGGCCCCTACGCCCCGCGCCGCTCGCTGCTTATTCGACTCATTCGACGTCGAGCAGCACACCGTGACAGCTGAAGCCGGCGCCAAACGACGACATCCACCAGGGCCCGCCCGGCGCCTGCTCGTCGAGCGCCGCCCGAAGCACGAAGTACACGCATGGGCTGCTGACGTTGCCGTAGTCGCGCAGAATCGCCGCGCTCCAGCGGGTCTGTTCTTCGGTGAGGTCGAGCCGCTGGCGGATCGCGGCGAGAATCTCGCGACCGCCGGCGTGAAGAATCCATCCGGTGATGTCGTTTTGCGAGAGTTGCTCGCGTGCCAGCGCCTCGGACAGCACCTGATCGACATGCGTTGCGGCAATAGACGGCACCGCGGTCGTCAGAATGTTGCGCAACATGCCTCGCCGCCGCTCGAACCGAAGCTCGTCGCGATCGGCGGCATTCATCAGCGTGCCCGCGCTCTTCCATTCGATCCGCCGGCGCCCTGGAATCGGGTCGGCCGTCAGAACGGCCGCACCGGCGCCGTCACCGAACAGGCACGCGCTGATGAGCACGCCAGGATCGTCGTCCAGGTACATCGCCGCGCTGCAGATCTCGACGCACACTGAGAGCACGGTTCTGGCGCGTCCCGAAGCGATCAGCGCTTCGGCGGTGCGCATATTGGGAATCGCCGCGCCGCAGCCCTGTCCGACGAGATCGAGCGCCAGAATGTTTGTCGGCAAGCCGAGCCGCTCGGTGACGTAGCTGCTGAGGCCGGGACAGAGATAGCCCGTGCACGTGCTGACGATGATGGCATCGATCTCGGCCGCCGAGGCGCCGGCATCGGCAAGCGCGTGTTGTGCGGCACCTGCCGCAACCGCGGGGGCATGTTTGGCGAATCGGGCGTCGAGCACATCGGGATCGAGGTCGAACGCTTCACTCAGATGATCGAATGCCAGATGGCGGCTGCAGATCCCGTTGTTGCCTCGCAGCACTTTTCTGAGAATCGCTTGCGAACGCGAGTTCAGCGCCGGCAGGCACGCCGACTCGACCAGCGCATCCCAGCATTGCATCTGCGTCCAGCGTTGCGGCGGCGCGGAGGTACCCAGCCCGGCAAAGAACATGCTTTAAATCTAGCCGAGAAAATCGCTTTCAGGTTAAGTTCATTCGATGGTCACGCCTTCGAAGTGGCAGCGGCTTCCCACCGAGGCCGTCAATCCTCTCAGCCGCAACATCGACAGGCTGTCGGCCGACGGGATCGTCGATGTGATGGTTCTCGACAACAAGCGAGTGATCGCTGCCGTACGGAGTGAGAAGCGACGCATCGCCGGAGCAGCCGAGCTGGCGGGCAAGGCGATCGCCGGCGGCGGCCGCTTGATCTTCGTCGGAGCAGGCACGAGCGGCCGGCTGGGCGTGCTCGAAGCAGCGGAGCTGCCACCGACCTTTGGCGTCGACCCGGGTGTGGCGCAGGCCATCATGGCGGGAGGTCCCGCGGCCGTACACCGTGCGAAGGAGGGGGTCGAAGACGATTCGCGCGAGGGCGCGCGCGCGCTCGCCGCTCTGCGGCCGCGTCCGAAAGACCTCGTGATCGGCATTTCCGCGAGCGGCATCACGCCGTTCGTGCGGGGAGCCCTCACACGCGCACGTGCCGCGCGAGCCCGAATCGTCGGCATCACGTGCGATCCCAAGTCGCCGTTGAAGGAACTGGCAGACATTGCGATTGTGCTGAATGTGGGGCCTGAAGTCATTGCCGGATCGACGCGGCTGAAGGCCGGCACCGCGACCAAGGTCGTCCTCAACATGCTTACGACCACGGCGATGGTGCGTGCGGGAAAGACGTACGGCAACCTGATGATCGACGTGAAGTCGAATTCAGCCAAACTGCGAGATCGCGCGCGCCGCATCGTCGGAACCGTGACCGGTCTCGACGCCGACGCCTCCGGCGCGCTGCTCGCGCGAGCCGGCTGGAACGTCAAAGCCGCGATCTTGATGCAGGAGCGCGGGATGACGCGCGCACAGGCCCTCTCACGCCTGCGCGTCGAGCCGCGGCTTCGGCAGCTTCTCGGCCGCCGGTAGATCCAGAATCACTTCAACGTGCTGATGTAGCTGCAGGAGCGATGCCGGCTGGTCCGTCGAGACACGCCTGGTGAACATCGACCCGACGGCCCGCGACTTCGAGCGGCCGGTGGCAATCAGCACGATCGCCCGGGCGTCGAGCATGGTGCCCACGCCCATCGTGAGCGCTTCGCGCGGCACTCTGTCGAGCCGGCCGCCGAACAGCGACGCGTTGGCGCGACGCGTCTCGAGTGCAAGTCGCGTGCGATGACTGCGCACGCTGAGCGTACGGCCAGGCTCGTTGAAGCCGATGTGCGCGTTGCTGCCGATACCGAGCAGCAGCAGATCCATGCCTCCAAGCGATGCGATCTCGCGCTCGAAGCGTTTGCATTCCGCCTCGTCGTCCCGTGCACTGCCGTTGAGAAAGTGAATGTGGCTTCCGGGCAGATTGATGCGCGTAAAGAGATGCTTCTGCATGAACGCGCAGTAGCTTCGCGTGTCATGGGATGGCACGCCGACGAACTCGTCGATGTTGAATGTGTGCGCGTTCGAAAAATCGGCGACGCCGGCTTCGTAGAGTCCGGCGAGCGCATCGTAGACGGCGAGAGATGTGCGCCCTGTCGGCAGGCCCAGCACAGATGCCGGCTTGCGCGCGAGCTGCGCAGCAACGGCCGTCGCGGCGGCACGACCCGCTTCGCCAGACGAGCGGAACACCCGGAGGTTCATGTGAGGTTGGGCCGATAAACCGGCAGTTTCGCGCCGCCCTGCAGCTCTGCCAGCGCGAGCTGCACTGCCCCAAGCGCGGGCGGAACATCGAGCCGTATCACCGTGGCCTTCCGTGCCAGCGCCGGCAGCAGAAGCTGCATCTGATCGGTCAACCATGGGACGGCCTGGAACATCCCGCCCGCCAGCACAAACGTAAAGGGTTCGTTCGTGAGGTCCAGGTGCGTCATGACGGCGGTTGCCGCGGTCATCAACTCGTCGGCCGCACGGTTCAGGATGCCAGTCGACACCATGTCGCCCTCGTCGCGCGCCTGCTGCACGTATTTCGCGACGGCCGCAATCGATCGCGGGCTCAACTCTTCGTGATAGACCTGATGAATCAGTTCCGACGCACGCTCCACACCGAAATGAGCGAGGAGTCGCGGTGTCAGGCTCGTCACCCGCCCTCGGCCGTCGGCATGGCGGACGACGGCCCTCAATGCGAGCCGTCCGATCCAGTAGCCGCTGCCTTCGTCGCCAAGCACGTAGCCCCAGCCGCCGGCGCGCGCCGCTTCACCTTGCGCGTTGCGCCCGTACGCAATCGATCCCGTGCCCGAGACGATGACGATGCCCGGGCCATCCCCGACACCTGCCTGCAGCGCAATCAGGGCGTCGTTGACGACGAGGATGCGCGCCTTGTAGCCGATGCGGCTCATGATGCTGCGTACGACAGCTTCGTCCGAGGCGCGATCGACGCCAGCGATGCCGAGGCAGATGGCCGAGGGGATGATGCCCCTGCCGTCCAGCGTCTGTTCCATCACCGAGTGCAGGACCTTCTCGAGGGCCAGCTCGCCTGCGCCTTGCAGGTTGGCGCCGGCTTCACGGCCCTCGGCGACGACGCGCGCCTGCTCGTCTGCAAGCAGACACACCGTCTTCGTGCCGCCGACGTCGATGCCAAGAACACGCATTCTCGATATATTACGTGCATGATCGTCCTGTCCGGCGCTGATCTCGTACTGCCGGGTGGTATTCAGGCCGGCGGTACTCTAGTCATCGAAGGCGACAGGATCGTCGATGTGACCGGTACGGCCGGTTCGTCTGATTCGTCCAGCTCGCTGCACGGGCACATCATCGTCCCGGGCTTCATCGACGTCCATGTGCACGGACTCGAGGGGATCGACACGCTCGACGGTCCCGACGCGGTTGAGGCGATCGCGCGGCTCCTGCCCAGGGTTGGCGTCACTGCTTTCTGTCCGACGACTGTCGCATGCGGACCCCTGAAGCTTCGCGAAGTGCTGCAAAGCGTGAGTCATCTGCGAAGGACGATCAATTCGGGCCGCCTTCGCGCTGACCGCTTCGGCGCCCAAGCTGCGCGCGTATTGCCCGCCCATCTCGAGAGCAACTTCATCAATCCCGATTACAGGGGAGCGCAACCGGTTGGGTGCTTGAGAAGTATTTCTGGTGCAATGGGTGCAATGGGTGCAATAGGTGCGGGGGGTGCGTCAGGTGCGACAGGTGCGATGGGCTTGCCGCGCCGTAGCCGCGAAGCGGCGAAGGCGGGTGCGGAGGATTTCAGCGGCGCAGACATCCTTGCCGAAATCGATCGCGCAGGCGACGACATTGGCATCGTCACGCTGGCGCCAGAACTCGATGGCGCGCTCGATTTGATACGGCACCTTGCCTCGACAGGCCGCAGAGTGTCGCTGGGGCACTCGGGCGCCACGCTCGAGCAGGGGCGTGCGGCGATTGAGGCGGGCGCGCGTCAGGCAACCCATCTGTTCAACCGGATGCCGCCGCTCGGTCACCGCGAGCCAGGTCTGGTGGGCGCGATCCTGACGAGCGAACAAGTGGCAGCCGAGGTGATCTGCGATGGCGTGCACGTCCACCCCGACATGGTGCGGATGGCAGTGGCGATGAAGGGGGCGCATCGCATGATGGCCATTACCGACGGAGTCGCCGCTTCAGGCTTGCCTGACGGCGCGATCGCGAGGCTTGGCGGCCGCGAGATCCGGGTCACCAACTCCGCCGCATATCTGGAAGACGGCACGCTCGCCGGCAGCATCGCAACCATGGATCGCGTCTTCCGGTTTCTCGTGCACGACGCCGGTCTTTCTCTCAACGACGCGGCGCAACTGTGTTCGACCACGCCGGCCATGGAACTGAACTTGAAAGACATGGGCGCGATCGCCAAGGGCGCGATCGCCGATCTCGTCGTGCTGGATCGCAGTTTGAACGTCCGCCAGACCTACCTCGGCGGCCGTCTGGTTCATAGCGCCTGAAAAAAGGGGACGGGAGTCTTTTTCGCGCGGGCGAGCCGTCGAAAAAGACTCCCGTCCCCTTAATGTAATATCCCCCGATGGATCTCGATCGAAAACTTCAGATATACGCAGAGCTCGCGGTGAAGGTCGCGCTGAACGTGCAGCCAGGCCAGCGGGTCTTGATCATCGGACCGCTGGCCAACGGAGGCGCATCGCTTGAAGCCGCGCCACTTGCCCGCCAGATTGCGGCGGCGGCGTACCGCGCCGGGTCGCCGCTCGTTGAGACGATGTACGGCGACGAGGTGCAGCAGTCGCTCCGGTTCAGGCACGCGCCTCGCGAGTCGTTCAGCAGCTTTTCGGCCTGGCTGCCCAACGCGCTTGCCGAGCATGTGGCCGCCGGACATGCCGTCCTCTCAATCAGCGCGAACGATCCCGACCTGCTCCGGGCGGAGCCGCCGGATCTGGTGAGCGCGCTGCTGCAGTCGACCGCGCGCGAGATGCGGCCCTTTCGCGAGCAGGTCTCGCGCAACGACACGAACTGGGCAGTGGTTGCGGCGGCAAGCTCCGCATGGGCGGAAAAGATCTTTCCAGGCATTCCAACGAACGAGGCCGTATCAAAGCTCTGGGATGCGATCGGCCGCATGTGCCGCCTCGACACGCCGGATCCACTCGCCGCATGGGAGGCACATCTGGGCAATCTCGCCGCTCGCAGCGAGTATCTGAACAGCAAACGATATTCGGCCCTCAAGTACACCGGTCCCGGCACCGATCTCACGCTCGGGCTCCCTGTTGGACACATCTGGGTCAGTGGCCGAAGCGCCAGCCGGAACGGCATTCCGTTTACAGCCAACCTTCCGACGGAGGAAGTGTTCACAATCGCGCACAAAGATCGGGTTGATGGAACGGTCCGTGCGTCCAAGCCTCTGAGCTATGGCAGCACGCTGATAGACGGTTTCAGCGTGACGTTCGAGCGCGGACGCGTCGTGAAGATGACCGCGGAGAAAAACGCCGACACTCTTCAGCGTCTGCTCGACACCGATGAAGGGGCCCGGCGCCTCGGAGAAGTCGCGCTCGTGCCGCACAGCTCACCCATCGCGCAGTCCGGACTCCTGTACTACAACACGCTCTTCGATGAGAACGCCGCCAGCCATGTTGCGCTTGGCAATGCGTACAAGTTCACGCTGAAAGGCGGCAACGACATGAGCGATGCGGAATTCGAACAGGCGGGCGGCAATCGCAGTGGCGTGCACGTCGACTTCATGATCGGATCCGCCGATCTCGACGTAGACGGTGTTCTGCCCAACGGGGCGACGGAGCCGCTGATGCGGAAGGGGGAATGGGCTGGTTAGTCGCCAGGCGAAAGTCGACAGTCGACAGTCAGTCGTCGCCAGTGTGGCGCGCAGATTGCTCTGAGTAGAGCCGGAGGCGAGCCACATGGAGAAGACACCGGGCAAAAAGCGAAAGCCTGAGCCTGAGAACGATATCGATCGAGAAGGAGCCATTCGCCGCACCTCGGAGAAAGAGGGCGGTGACGCCGATACATTCAATCCTCGCACTGGAGAGGATCCCGGACTGCTGGAACTCACAGAAGATCCGCGCGAGCGCCGGTTGAAGCGGCATACGATGTAGGTGGACGGGCTACAGGCTTCGGGCTGCGGACTTCAGGCCGTAGCCGGCAGTCTGGAGCCCGAAGCCTGGATCCCGTAGCCGCCCCGCCTTGTTCTTTCAGCGCAACAACTTAGAGTAAGATCGACCATTCCCTTGCGGCCGCGTCGAGGAGGATGGTGATGGTGACGAGTCGATACCTGTGTGCAATCGTCGTGGCGGGAGCCATCGGATTTGCCGCGATGCCGCCAATGGAGGCACAGCAGCCGGCGCCGGCAGGGCAGGTGCCGGGGCCCGGAGCGCCGCAGCTCGAGCCGCTGCCGATGCCGGAGATTCTCAAACGGTATCAGGCGATTACCGCAGAGCGACTGAAGAACCCCGCCGACGGAGATTGGCCGATGATTCGGCGGACGTATGACGGTTGGGGCTACAGTCCGCTGACGCAGATCACAGCGGCGAATGTCCGACGTCTGCAGCCCGCATGGATTTTTTCGACCGGCGCCACTAACGGACACGAGGCGCCCCCGGTTGTCGTCAACGGCGTGATGTTCGCTGCGACGCCGGGGAATCAGGTCATCGCCATCGACGCCAAAACCGGCACGCAGTTGTGGCGCTATCGCCGCCCGCTGCCAACCCCGGTCGTGCTGTTACACCCAACCAGCCGCGGCGTCGCCGTGTACGACGACAAGGTGTACTTTGCGGCAGGTGAGGCGGTACTCGTCGCACTCAACGCAAGGACCGGCGCGGAAGTGTGGACCACGCGTGTCGCAGACAACGCGAGCGGGTACTACATGTCGCTGGCGCCTCTGGTGGCCGATGGCAAAGTGCTGATCGGCACGTCTGGCGGAGAGGTCGGTATCCGCGGGTACATCGCGGCGTATGACGCGAAGACCGGCACAGAGCTCTGGAGGACGTACACGATTCCAGAACCTGGAAAGCCCGGGAGTGAAACCTGGCCCAAAGGCGAGGAGTGGCGAACGGGCGGGGGATCCGTGTGGGTGACCGCGAACTACGATCCGGCGACGAACCTTTCGTTCTGGGGCACCGGCAATGGCGGGCCCTGGATGGGCGATCAGCGGCCCGGCGACAACCTCTACATTGGATCGACAATCGCCATCGACGTGGCCACAGGACAGATCAAAGGCCACATGCAGTACAACCCGAACGAGTCGTGGGATTGGGACGAGGTCTCGCCGCCTATCCTTGTCGACTATCAGCGCAACGGTCGCACGATAAAGGGACTGATCAACGTCGCGCGCAACGGGTATCTCTATTTTCTCGAGCGCACGGCCGGCGCCATCAACTTCGTCGACGGTACGCCGTTCGTGAGACAGAACGTCTTCAGAAGCCTCGATCCGAAGACGGGCCGGCCCGATGTCGATCCCGAGAAGAAACCGGGCACCGACAAGTTGGCCGATTTCTGTCCGTCCTGGTGGGGCGGAAAGAACTGGCCGCCTGTGGCATTCAATCCGACGACACGCCTGCTCTACATTCCGGCCAACGAGAATCTGTGTTCGACGATTATCGGGCGGGTGGTGACATACACGCCGGGGCGCACCTACACTGGCGCGACGACCACGCTGTATCCCTATCCCGGCGCGAAGCACTTCGGCGAAGTGCAGGCATGGAACGTCGATACCGGCAAGCGCGTGTGGACGCACACATTTGCGAAGTCGGCCAATTGGGGACCGATTCTCACCACGGGAGGCGGACTGGTCTTCTCGGGGGGTACCAACGACCGCATGTTCCGGGCGTTCGATGCGAAGAGCGGCACGCTGCTCTGGGAAACGCCCACCAATTCAGGCATCATCGGCGTACCGATGACATTTGCCGTCGATGGCCGGCAGTATGTGGCTGTGCAGTCAGGGTTCGGCATCGACTCGCGGGGCATGCAGGCACGCCTCAATCGTGCGTTTCCGGGAGAGTACCCGGAAGTGCCGGAGGGTGGGGCGATTTGGGTGTTTGCGCTGGCGCCGTAAAAGTCGCAAGGCGCACGTCGGAAGTCGGAAGGCGCAAGTCGAACAGGCGAAAGGCTGATTGAACGGTGAAGTGGAGAATCCTCCTCGCGATTCTGGCCATCAGCGCGGCGTCGCAGTTCGTTTCCCATGCTCAAGCCCCTCCCGCGGACTGGCTGACCGACGGGGGCGATCCGCAGCGGACCGCGTGGCAGAAGAACGAACACATCCTCAACACGTCGAGCGTGAAGGGGATGAAGCTCTTGTGGAAATACAAGACCGACAACGAGCCCCGCGAGATGCACGCGCTCTTCCCGCCGCTCATCGTCGGACGCGTGGTGACGCCGGCGGGACCCAAGCAGGTGGCGATCGTGGCGGGTATTTCGGACAACATCTACGCCATCGACGTCGCGACCGGCGGGCTGCTGTGGAAACACCATTTCGATACGACGTTCTCGCCGCCTCCAGGCGTGAACTTCGGCACGCTGTGTCCCGGGGGACAACTCGCGACGCCAGTCGTCGGCCCTGGAAAGACGCCAGGCAGCTACATCATCTACGCCGCGGCATGGGACGGACGTTTGCACCAGCTCGATGTGGCAACCGGCAAGGCCGTGGCTCCATCAGAACTGTTCATGCCGCCCAACGCCAAGCCTTACGGATTGAATCTGTTCAATAACGTCGTCTACACCACGAGTGCGCAGGGATGTGGTGGCAATCCGAATTATGTGTACGCCTTCGACCTGGCGACGCGCCGAACGGCGACCTTCGATCCGGGAAGCGGCGGCATGTGGGGACGGAGCGGTCCGTCGATCGGCAAAGACGGCACGGTCTACACCGGCACCGGCGACGGTTCGTATAATCCGGAGCTTCGATCGTACGGCACCGCCATCATCGGCGTGAAGCTCGATCCGAAAACGGGCGCGTTGAAGCTGAAGGACTACTTCGGTCCGCCGAACGCCGAATATCTGCTGAAACGCGACATCGATCTGCAGGTGACCGGGCCGGTGTTCGATTACGACGGCCGTGAGTGGCTCGTGCAAGGCAGCAAGGAATGCCGGACGTGGCTGCTCGACACCAGCGCCCTGGGCGGAGAAGATCATTCCACAGCCGAGCATCGCTCGCCGCTCATCTGCAACGAAGATCAGGATTACCAGGCAGCCGGGATCTACGGGGCGATGGGGACCTATCGTGATTCGAAGGGCACACAGTGGGTGCTCGTGCCGTTCTGGGGACCCAAACATCCCAAGTTCAAGGCACCCATCGAGCATGGCGATGTGTTCAACGGCGCCGTGGCGGCGTTCAAGATGGAGAAGGATGCGGCCACGGGCCGGTATCTGCTGAATCCCGCCTGGATTTCGCGCGACATGAAGCACGCCGATCCGCCAGTGGTTGCCAACGACGTGGTGTTCGGCTTCGCCAGTGGCGAAGACGTCGTGCTGCGATCGCCGCCGATGCCATATGGCGGCGAGCCGGCGCCAGGCGGCACGGCCGGACGTATCTCGCGATCGACCCACGCAGTGCTGTACGCACTGCACGGCGAGACGGGCGACGTGCTCTGGTCGAGCGGGGACACGATTACGTCGTGGAATCACTACAGCGGTATTTCCGTGGCGAACGGCCGTGTGTACATCGGGACATACGACGGCACTGTCTACTGCTTTGGGTTGTCCCAATGAGCATAAGCGCAGGACACAGAGAGCACAGAGACGAGCAGAGAGCACAGAGAGCTCCTGGTCAGAAATTCTCCGCGCTCTCTGTTTTTCTCTGTGGTCTCTGTGTCCTGTTACTGGCAGGTCTCATCTTCGCGCAGGCGCGCAGCGCGCCCGACTGGACGACCAGCGGCTTCGACGCGCAGCGCACGTCGTGGATGCGGGTGGACCCGTATATTTCGATCGAGAACCTGCCGAAGTTCCAGTTCCTCTGGAAGCTGAAGGTCGACAACGAGTCGCGTTACGGCAATTCGCTGACCTCGCCCGTCGCCCTTGGCAACCTGATGACGTTCCGCGGCTTCAAATCCCTCATCTTTGTTGGCGGCAGTTCCAACAACGTGTACGCGATCGACTACGACTTCGGCACGATCTTCTGGCGAACGCATCACAACTACGCGGCAGGCGCGCGCGAGTTTGCCGGATCGCCGGCCTGTCCAGGGGGAATGACGCTTCCGCTGACGCGCGCGACCAATCTGAATCCCGCGACGCAGCTGGCGTTCTTCG
This sequence comes from Vicinamibacterales bacterium, assembly GCA_963782595.1. GTDB lineage: Bacteria > Acidobacteriota > Vicinamibacteria > Vicinamibacterales > JAMQPK01 > JAMQPK01. Next base: position 705,594 of record CAWAKJ010000003.1, read on the forward strand.
GGTTCGCGCGGCCGCCTCGTCCGGCCAAAGGGGAAGTCGGCGAGCCGGGCAAGGGTGCGCCTCAACTTGCCGAGATCGCCGAGCGCATCGCATCGCGCGGCAATCGAGGCGGGGGTGGTGGCGAGACAGCCGCCTCCGCTCCTGCCGGAGCTACGGCGGGCAAGCCCGCTGCGCCCGCTGGGGGAGCTACGGCGGGCAGGTCCGCTGGCGCACCCACCGCACCTATCGCACCTATCGCACCTATCGCACCTAGCGCACCTAGCCGTGGTCGTCCAAACTTCGTGTTCAGTGTGGCCGCCGACGGGCTGTTGCGCGGGCTGATTCCAGATACCGGCGACCTGGCTCTGGCGCCAGCGAAGTTCCTGCCGCCGAATGTGACGGCGAACGGGCTCATCTGGGCGGATGGCTTCGTCTATGCCGCCACGTCGAACACGTGCGGCGGCGCGCCAGAAGCGGTGTGGGCGATGGACTTCGGCGCGGAAGAGAAACCCGTAACGGTCTGGGAAACCGATGGCGCGACCATCATCGGCATTGCGCTCGGCCCCGACGGCACGGTCTACGTCGCAACCGGAAGCGGCATGTCGCGGTACGCGAACTCGATAGTGGCGCTCGACGGCCGAACGCTGAAGCCCCGTGACTGGGTGCGCCAGGAAGCGCCTTTCACCTCGACACCGGTGGTCTTCACCGAGGGCGGCAAGACGTACGTGGCGGCGACATCGGCCAGCCGGTTGTACCTGCTCGACGCCGCGTCGCTCGGCGGCGCCGACCATCGAACGGCGCTGACGGTCGCGGGTGAGCCGGATATGCGCTTCAGCGCTGACGGTCTTGCGACGTGGCGCGACCCTGCCGGCGCGCGCTGGATTCTCACTGCGGTGAACGGCGGGATCGGCCCCTTCAAGGTCATGGAGAAAGGGGGCGCCGTTGCGCTCGAGCGTACATGGATCTCGCGAGCCATGCCGTCGCCGCGCGCTCCGATCGTCGTCAACGGTGCGGTCTTCGCACTTGCCTCGGGCAACGCCACCACCAACGCGGTGTTGTATGTGCTGGACCCTGCGACGGGGAAAGATCTCTGGAACAGCGGAAACACGATCACCGCTGCCGCCAGCGCCGGGTTGTCGGCAGGCACCGGCCAGGTGTATGTCGTCACTGCGGACAACACGGTGTGGTCGTTCGGTATTCCTCTGGTGATCAACTAATCATGAGAGTCTGGGTTCTTGCGTTTGCCGTCATCGCCCTCTCGCGACCCGCGTTTGCGCAGGACGTGCTGCCGGAGGCACCAGGGAAGAAAGAGACCCTGCAGGTGTGTTCGACATGTCACGAAGCGGTCAAGGCAGTGTCGGTCAAGCTCACGCGCGAGGGTTGGGTCGAGACCATCGATCGGATGAAAGCGTTCGGCGCCGCCGGCTCCGAAGAGGAGTTCGCGGCGGTTCTCGAATACCTTGCCACGCACTTCAAAGGCGAGACCGTCCGGCCACTCGACATGAACACCGCCGAGTCCATCGATCTGGAAAGCGTGCTGCAACTCCTGCGGCGCGAGAGCAGGGCCGTACTCGAATACCGCGCCAAGCGCGGCCTGTTTGCGTCGCTCGACGACCTCAGGGGGCTCGATCCGGTTATTCTTAAAAAAATCGAGGCGAAAAAGGATCGCATCGTTTTCATCACTCAATCCAGCAAATGAGAAAAATCATCGTACGGGCGCTGCAGCTGTTTTTCCTCGTCGTCTTTCTTCTTGCGTCGGCTCTGACATTCCACACGTGGCGCACCTGGGACCGTTCCTACGACGACGTCACGCTGCCCGAGATCAGCGCCAGCAGCGATCCGGCCGTGATCGCGCGCGGTGAATACCTGGTGTATGGACCTGCGCATTGCGTCGAGTGCCACGCGAGCTCGTTCGAGGAATTTCAGAAGGTCGTCAACAATGAGAAGGTGCCGCTTCAGGGTGGAACGCGGTTCACGGCTCCGCCCCTCGGCGTCATCTACTCGAAGAATCTGACGCCCGACAAAGAGACCGGCATCGGCCGGTACACCGACGGCCAGATCGCCCGCATGATGCGCTACAACGTGCGGCCGAACGGGCGCGCATCGGTGGGACCGATGATGCCGTTCCACAACATGAGCGACGAAGACATGATTGCGATTATCTCGTTTCTCCGCGCTCAGCCGCCCGTCCGCAATCAGGTCCCGGAAAACGAATGGACGGTCCCCGGCAAGATCATCCGGAGCATTTCGTCGAGCTTCAAGCCCCGGGACGCGGCCATCGTGAAGCCGCCCCGCGTCGCGCCCGAAGAGAAGGCGACCCGCGAGCGGGGCGAATATCTCTCGCGTTACGTTGCAAACTGCGCCGGTTGCCACACGCCCCTCCACGACACGACGTTCGAGCCGATCGGCCCGGAATTTTCGGGCGGCGAGGAATTCGAGCCGATGCCCTTCCAGGGCGTCGACATGAAGACGTGGTTCATCACGCCGAACATCACTCCGATGAAGGGCGGCGCGCTGATGAAGTTTCCGGATCGCCAGACCTTCGTGGCGCGTTTCAAGAATGGAGGCCGCCAGCACGCAGGCACACCGATGCCATGGGAGGCCTACGCGAAGATGAGCGCGGAAGACGTCGGGGCGATTTACGAATTTCTCCACAGCCTGCCGGCGTCCAATGGCGCGACCGGTGAAGTGACATTCCGAAAGCTAGACTAGCTCCGCGGGCGAACTGCGCGCGTTTCTTGCATTTGAATGGTCGTGGGGTCAAATGCGTACAGATTTCGTGCACCAGCGAAGGGTGTGGCGGCCCGTAGACCGACCAACGGGCTCGCGGCCCGCTGGCACGCCGTCCGGCAACGGTACAAGTGGTGGCAGCTCTTCCTGTTTGTGTTCGGCGTAATCGCGGCCGGTTCAGTGTTTGGCGCGCTCTTCTTTGTCGTCGGCAGCCAACCCACGTTCGTTTACACAGATGCCCCCCCGCCCCCGGTCCAGTCGCCGCACTTTACAACAGCGTTTGCGACCATTGTTGGGGCCCCCGTCGAGCGCGGCGGCACGATTGTCCTGCTGAACAACGGCGACCAATTCGTCCCGGCATTGCTGGATGCCGTGAATCGTGCCCGGCGAACGATCAACTTCGCAGTGTACATATGGTCTGAGGGTGAGTTCAGCGACACGCTGATCGCCGCGCTGGCACAGAAGCAGCGCGAAGGTGTGAACGTGCGTGTTCTGCTCGACGGAGTGGGCAGCCTCAATGTGCCAGACCGAGATTTCGAGCCGCTCGTCGCGGCCGGCGGGAAGGTGCAGAAGTTCCGGACGCCGAAGTTCGGCAAACTCACGCGATTCCACCGGCGGAATCATCGGCGAGCCATCATCATCGACGGAGACATCGGATTTACCGGCGGGATGGCGGTGTCCGACGTGTGGCTCGGGCACGCGCAGGACGACGATCACTGGCGCGACATCATGTTCAAGGTCACGGGGCCCCTGGCCAGGAGCCTTCAGACGGCGTTCGTCGATTTGTGGGTGAGTTCCTCGGGCGAGCTGTTGACCGATCCGAGGAACTACCCGGTGGAGGCGCCGGCCGCCGTCAACGGCGTCGAGCGTTTCGTTCACCTTGCCAGCTCGCCCGCCGACGATGACCAGTCGATGGCGTATTTCTTTCTGCTGCCCATTCTTGCCGCTCGCCAGAGCGTGTACCTGGCGGCGCCGTACTACGTCCCCGACCGTCATCTGCAGGATGCGCTCGTCGACAAAGCTCGGGCCGGCGTCGACGTTCGACTGCTGCTCCCGGGCGCTCGTACCGACAACTGGATTGTCCGGGCGAGCGCACAGGCGCGCTACCAGGAGCTGTTGGAGGCTGGCGTGAGGGTGTTCGAATATCAGCCGACGTTCATGCACGCGAAATACGGCGTCATCGATGGCTCGTGGGCCATCATCGGTTCGGCGAACCTGAACTCGCGCTCGCGGCAGCTGGACGAGGAGAATGCGCTGGGGATTTACGACCCGGCATTCGGCGCCAAGCTGACCGAGACGTTCTTCACGGATCTCCAGCGTGCCAAGCCCATCTCGCTCGAGGAATGGCAGCGGAGAAACCCGCTACAGAGGCTGTTCGAGACGGTGTCGCGAATGCTGGATCAGCAGTCCTAGCAGGAACACGAAGGTCACGAAGGACGGATTCAGACAAGGTCACGAAGGGAGAGACGCGACGGGCTCGACGCGCGACGAAAGAACATCGAGCACTGCATCGACGTCGCGCGGCCCACGATGTCGATGTCTCCGACGGAGCCCACTGACGCAGCCCACGGGGAACGTCACACTTCATGGCACGTCGTCGCACCGTAGTGCTTTTGTCTTTCTCAGTGCTCCGTGACTCCGTGTTGAGACGGGCGATGTTGCGATAGCAGTTGGCTGGAGTGTGTATTTCGTCGCGCTCGTCGCGCTCGTCGCGTCGTCGTGTTCATCGTGTTGGGTCGGTCATGTGAAGTGTTCTTTGTGAGGCGCTATTTCAGCGCCACCTCACACATCAGCGGAAAGTGATCCGACGCCTTCTTCAGCGCGGGATGATCGCTCACCACCTCGCATCGCCGCAGATTGCTCTTGAAGGACTCGGGCAGGAAGGCATAGTCGAGGCGGACGTGAGGGTCCCACGTGGTGAACGTGTGCCCTTCGTCGCCGTGAAACTTGCGATATCCGTCCACGTAGCCGGCTTCGAGCATCATCCGGATGGTGATCCACCGAATGGACTTGCCCGTCACCCAAGCCAGCGCGCGCAACCGCGGCGGCAGCTTGTTCATGTCGAGGCGCTCGCCGGGCGCCAGCGTGTTGAAGTCGCCCGTCACGACGTGCAGGCCGTGCTGATGCCGTTCGACGCTGCGCAGCAGCGCGCGCAACTCGTACGCGCGTCGCTGCTCGGTCAGGTTACTGTGCACGGCGCTCAGATGTACGCCGTAGACCCGAAAGTCTGTCGCCGTGACGATCTCCAGGTACGCGCGCTTGGCCCAGCGAACGCGGCGCCACACATAGCCGGCAATCTCTACGCGGCTCATGAACGCGACTGAATGGCCGGGTGAAGATGCGAAGTGCTCGAACCCGCAGGTATTCGCGAGCTGCTGAACGACTTCCGGGCGATAGGCTTCCTGCAAGACCACCAGGTCGGCAGCCTGAGCCGAAATGACCTCGCCGATCGGTGATTCGCGATCGACACCACCCTTCAGGATGTTGTAGCTGAGGATCCGCAGCTTCTTCACGGTTCCTGGACTACACCGAAGAGCGTCAGGTAGGGCTGGTTCATGATGTCGCCGCGAAAGTGCTGCACCCAGTCGCGTGTGGCCTGAATGTTCACCGGACGGTGCACCATGTCAACCAGACGACGTCGCAGAGGCGTCAGCTCCGGCGCGATGTCGGGGTCGACGTCGCTCAGCGGCTTCGAGTGGATGCCCGGGATCCAGAATGCGCTGTAGTAGCGAAGCACCTCCGCGCCGACCAGTGTCAGATCGAGATCGCTCGTGCCGGGCCCTTCGGTGTCGAAGGGAGTGCCGTCAACGAAGCGAGTACCAGTGATGGCGCTGCCGCGAAGGACAGCCGCATGCGCTTCGGGGACGGACTCTTGGATGATTTCGCAGAAGCGTTCGAACAGCGAGCGGTCGTTGTTGAAAGCGAGCTTCAACACACAGGTGAGCTTTTCAGCGTCTGTGGGGTCGGTCATGGCTGGACGAGGCCAGCGTCGCGCAGCTTTCGCATGACGCGATCTTCGATCCAGTGCGGATCCCACCACTCGGTCGCGTTCACGAACCGCCCGCTGACCAGCATACTGAAGTGCAGGTGATCGCCGCCAGCCAGTCCCGTCTGACCGCTCGCGCCAAGTGTCTGCCCCTTCTGAACGTCGTCGCCTTCCTTGACCGCAAACGACGACAGATGCGCGTAGAGCGACTGCACGCCCATGCCATGGTCGACAATGACGGTGTTGCCGTAGATGCCGAGCTCGCGCGCAAACACCACCTTGCCGTTGTTGCCGACGATCACTGGCGAGTTGGCGGTCTTCGCAAGATCAAAACCAAGATGCACCTGTCGGTCCACCTCCTTGCCGTCGTAGAGATATGTTCGGAAGTCCGCGAATCCCGATTCGACCTGCGAGCCACCCAATGGCTGGAACGCACCCTGCCAGAGTATTTGTGGCGAACTCTTCAACGCCATCGTGGCGATCGTGTCGTTGTTCGTCCGCCGGAGGTCGTTGTTGATCTTGAGGAAGGCAGGCACTAGATCGTCGCCCGACACCTTCAGTTCGGGCGAGCTCTGAAGGATGGCCGGCACCACACGGCCGAGAAACGCGTCGTCCAGGGGAATACGGCTCTTGCGGAACACCTTCGGAAAGACGCGATGCTCGAATTGGGCTCGTGCGGTGTTGCCCGCGACGTCACGCGCGAAGAGCTCGATCGGTGTCCCGGGCTTCTGGTCGTACTGCAGCGCGAAGAACGCCACTTTGAGATCCGGATCGCGAAGCCCTGCACCCGACCCGGAAAATCCTGGATACTCGACGTCGCCGACGCGCAGTCCGGACTCGACGTCGGGTGGCGATACGCGGTACACGACCATCTCGGATCCGCCCAGATTGATGTAGTGGTGTGTCGACACCACCGAAACGCGCGGCGGTATCAGGCGCACCTCGACGTCTCGTGTCGCCTCTGACGAGACCTGTCTCAATCCTCGAAGCACAGGTCTTGAGGCGCTCACCCGAATCGTCGCGGCGCCGCTCTCCAGTTCCGGTAGCGCGCTCTTGCCGACAGGATGCGTGACATGGAGCTTGTCGCCCTCTTTGGCAATCGAGCCGTCCGCTGCCGATTCCAGGTTAATAACCGGAAGAGTGCGGCCTTTCTGCTCCAATTGGATATTCAGCGCCGTCAGCTCCGCCCCGGGAGCGTCGATGGTTACATCGAGCATGCCGCCCTGCCCGATGACCGACGGCTGATTGATAGCGATGGCCGGACCGTCGGCCATGCCTGCGAAGAAGTATGCCGCTCCAGCGCCGATCGCCAGCAGCACTAGAAGACCGAAGAACCATCGAACAATGCGCATGAGTGCCATCTTAGCAAGCTATAGTCTCCAGGTCCGTATCGATTGATGTCATGCGAGGGACACTGGAAGTGCCGGCGATGTGTCTCACTCTGATGCAAGGGTGACGATGCGTTTAGGATCGCACTTGTCCTTCAGAGCTTTTTTCATCGGCTGGGTGTTTGCCGTGGTGCTCGGGCTGCCGGTGCTCTATACCGCCGAGTTGCTGTTCGCCGTCCCGCTGCATCGTCTCCTGAAACATCTGAAAAAGCAGGCGCTCGTGTACTACCTTTTAGCGGGCATCATGACCAGTCTCATCTCGACATGGGTGTGGTCAGAAGCCATTCGGTTTGGACCGATACCGTTGTATAAGAATTTCTGGGACACCGCCATACTGACGGTCCCAGCCGGCGCCGCCGGTGGCGCGATGTTCTGGCGCATCGCGGTCCAGTCACCCGAACGTGGGTCGTGACTGCCGTCTATCGACGATCGACCAGCGGTCGAAAGACTGTCACATCGACCGCCGATCCCATCGCCTGATATCCCGCGCGGTTCGGGTGCAGACGATCGCCGGCGCCGCCGACGGTGCTATTGGGGACGAACTCTTCTCGCATCGCGCCCGTTTTGGTGTCGACGGTCGCCGCGTCGAAATCGGCCACGGCATCGAAGATGCCACCGGTACGGATGAACGCGTTCACGGCCTGGCGTCGCTCGTTGGCCTCCGGAGTGCCGGAGTTCCCGTTCGCCGTGAGCGCCGACGTGATGGTGGCGCCCACGATCGTGATCCCCTTCGCTTTGACTCGAGAGACGAGCTCGCGCATGCCTGTGATGATGGCCTCGGCCGGCGCGCCCGCGCTGATGTCGTTGATGCCCTCGAGGAGAATCACCGCCGATATTCCTGAGAGTCCGAACAGATCCCGATCGAGGCGTTGCAGCGCCGACGGTCCTCCCGAAAACGGCTTGGGTGGTGGATACGTCTCTGGCGTGAGAATGCGATTGCCGCCGATTCCGGCATTCACGACCGACACGCGATTCCCATACGCTGCATGCAGTCGCCGCGACAGCACGTCGGGCCACCGGTCGTCGCCGTTCAACGTCGACAGTGTCCCGTCTGTGATCGAGTCGCCGAATGTACACACCACCACGGTGTTCGACGGCGCCATCACGTCCACGGCATCGAGGAAGTACCACGAGGTGGTGGTGAAGGGAAACGCCGCGTCGTCCTCGGCGCTGGTATGGACTCCCGAGCGATGTCCGCTCAGATACGACGTCTGGAGCGCCTTGGCGTGCCACGTCATCGGACCGCTGGGGCCGGCGACGTGAAAGGAGATCGCAAGCTTGCGGCCATCCGTGAGCGCACCGGCCGGCAGTTTCATCTCGACGCCATCGCTGTACGACGAGGCGCCCGGCGCAATCGCGACGCTTGGGCGGCCGTTGAATGAAACCGGGCGGTTTGTGCCTTTCACGATGTTTCCGCCCGCGGCCGCCACTCCGACGTACACCGCGTCGAAGGTGATCGTCTCGGCGCCGAATGTATTCGAAAGCCGGATGCGGAATCGATCGCCCCACAGATCGGGTTTGACGATCAGCCTGAACGACTGATCACTGGCGCCTGCAGCAGGATCCGGAAAGGCAAAGCGCAGGTCGGGCTGCGCCGAAGGGTTGCCTGCGGGGTATGGACCGTGGACCGACGCGGCCCAGGTCGCCACCCACTTCATCACCGCCGGCGAGCCGGGTGTCTGCGCTGACGGATGGAATTGTGCCGCCGCAAACACCCAAACGACGGCCAGAACCGCGCGTACTCTCATCAGCGCCAACCTCCGGCGCTATCATCGCGGGACAGGTCTTCGCACGCAAGGGGGCATGATCACTCGTATCGCAGCGCCTTGACCGGATCGAGCCGCGTCGCGCGACGCGCAGGCCAGAAGCAGGCCATCACCGCGACGCTGATGAGCGCGAAGCTGATGGTGACGAGCGTCAGCAGGTCGGTGGGCCCGGTGCCCACGAGCATGCCCTGAAGCAGCCGGCCCGTCCCCATCGCACCGGCCAGGCCCAGGCACAAGCCGATCGCCAGCTCCACCATGCCGCGGCGCAGGATGAGCCACCGGACCTGTTCACCGTCGGCGCCGAGCGCCATGCGAATGCCGATCTCCTGCGTGCGCTGCGCGACGGAATAGGCCGTGACGCTGTACAACCCGACGGACGCCAGCACGATCGCGATGACCGCAAACGCGAGGAACATCGTACCGAACGTCCGCTGCGGCCAGCGATTTCTCGCAAGAATCTCGTCCATCGTGCGGATGTTCGTCACGGGTACGTCGGGATCCATGGCTGAAATTTCCTGCCGAAGCAGCGCCGCCACGGCCGGCGGATTGTCGCGTGCGCGCACGAGCAGTTCCGTGTTCATCGCCATGAGGAAATTCTGCGCGTGCGTGAAGTACACGACGGGATCGGGATCGCGCTCGAAACCACGCTGACGAATCGTCGGCGAGACGCCAACGATGGTGGCCTGATACATCCGGGGAGCACCGGGAATGTTCCCGTCGTTGATCATGCGGATCCGTTTGCCGACCGGATCTTCGCCTCGGAAATACATGTCGGCGAGCCGCTGATTGATGATCATCGCTTCGCGTCCCGGTTCGCCGTCGGTGGCGGTGAACGCGCGGCCTCGCACCATGCGAACCCCCAGCGCGTCGAAGTATCTCGATCCGACCGCCACGATGCTCACGAATGGCCGCTGTTCGCCCGTCATCTCGGCCCGGCCGTCGATCTCGAGACGCCGCTGCGACGCGCCGCTGAACGGCAGATAGTTAGTCGAGCTCGCGCCCTCGATGGCGCTGATGCCGTTGAGCCGATCGTCGAGCCGCTGAAGAAACAGCGCCCGCGATTCGAGGCTCGAGTAGGTACGACTGGGGAAAATCAGCTGCATCGTCACCAGCCGGGATGTGTCGATGCCGATGTCCATGCGATACAGGTTCATGAAGCTCCGCATCATGAGCCCGGCGCCCGACAGCAGCACCAGAGTGAGCGTCAACTCCGCCACAATCAGCGCCGTCGTCCACCGCCGTGCCCGCAGGCCGGCCGACCCCGATCGTCCTCCGTCCTTCATCACCTCGCTGACGCTCGTGCGCGAGACATAGAGCGCCGGCGCCAGGCCGAACACGATGCCGGTCACCAGGCAGACACTGGCAAAGAAGAGAAAGACGATCGGATCCATCGTGAACACCATCCAGTACGGCTTCCCGATGTCCTGGGTGTTGGCGTCGAACCACCGCACGCCGGCATACGCCAGGCCGAGTCCCACAATGCCCGCCACGAACGCCAGCAGCACGCTTTCCACGAGCAACTGCCGGACGATCCGCCATCTCGTGGCGCCGATGGAGACACGGACGGCAATCTCGCGCGAGCGATCGGCCGCACGTGCCAGCATCAGGTTGGCCACGTTCGCGCACGCGATGAGCAGTACAAACGCGACGGCACCCATGAGCGACCAGAAGAGCATGCGGACGTCGGTGCCGATCACCTGCTCGGCGAACGGCGTGACGACCGCAGTGATCCCTTTGTTCGAGTCTGGAAACTGACTGGCCAGCTGCTGGCTGATGCTCGTCATCTCAGAGCGCGCCTGCTCCACGTCCATGCCATCGGCAAGGCGCCCGTAGGCCATCAGCAGGCGCCCCGAGCGTCCGGCGCGGGTCTGCGCCGTGGGCCGCTGCGCCAGAGGTAGCCAGATTTCCGAATTGAACGGAAACTCGAGGCCCGGCGCCATGATGCCGACGATCGTTGCGGGTTCCGAGTTCACGCGTATCGTTCGCCCGATGATCGCCCTGTCCCCACCGTAGCGGCTTTGCCACATCTTGTGGCTCAGGAGCACAACCGCCGGAGCGCCCGGTCGATCGTCGGCGGCCGAAAATCCTCGTCCGATCGCGGCCTGTGCACCAATCAGTGAGAAGCCGTTCCAGGAGATGTAGGCGCCGTTGTACCGATCGGGCACGCGATCGTCGGCGCTGAAGTTGACCGGGTAGGTCTGGACGAGTGAGATACCCGAAAACGTGCGGGTCGCGCGGCGCCAATCTTCGAAATCGGGCTCGGAGACGCCAAAAGTACGGCTCTGGGCGTCGCGCGTGTTGATGAACATGATGCGGTCGGGCTGGTCGAACGGCAGCGTTCGCAGGAGCACGGCGTTGACGAGTGTGAACACGGCGCTTGTCGCGCCGATGCCGAGGGCGAGCGCGGCCACGGCCGCCAACGTGAAGCGGCGATCGCGAATCAGGCGCCGGGCTGCAAACCGAAGGTCCTGGACGATGCTGGTCATCTGCGCTCCTTCCGCGCGGAACACCTCTATTACGCGCGTCCGCGCCGGTTGGTTGCATTGGCCAGCTTGCACGCCCTGCGCACAACCCGGTGAGGTTGTAGAAAGGCAAAACCACAGAGGGTCGTCACCGCAATACAGAGGAAATACAAAGAGGTCTAAAGATTTGCTCGGCAGCTTGTCACAAGCTCGCCGCGAAGAATGCCAGACATGCCCAGCCCACCAGAAACCCCAGCCCGCCGATGGGCGTAATCGCCCCGAACAAGCCGGTGCCGGTAAGCGCGAGCGCGTAGAGACTTCCCGAGAAGATCAGGGTGCCGGCGATAAACGACCATCCGGCAATCGTCAGCAGGCGCGCCGGCCCGAAATGCCCGATCGCGGCAACAATCACCAGCAGCGCGAAGACGTGGTACATCTGGTACCGCACGCCGATTTCGAAGACCGCGAGCATTTCCGGCGTGAGCCGGCTGCGCAGCCCGTGCGCGCCGAACGCGCCGAGGGCGACACCAAGGAACCCTAGAATCCCCGCGATGAGAAGGAAGTTCTTCTGCATGCGCCGATCATATGCCACGGCGCGGTTGGTGGTGGGTGCTTGGCGGTTGGTGGTTGTTCGTGGTGGCGCGTGATGGTTCGTAGTCGTCCGTGGTAACGAGCTAACCACGAACTACCAACCACCAACCACGAACCACCAACTAGACGGGCGGTCGCACGAAGTTGACGATGGTGCTGGTTCCGTCCGCCGACACGATCTGCATCGCAGCTCTGCCGTTGTCTTCTTCGTCCACCAGGATCTTGGCGGGGTGTTGGATGAAGCGGGTGACGTGCTCGTCCTTGTCGCGCTCGACAAACACCGAGACGCTGCCGCCCTTCGCCGCCGGCTCGGCGCTGAGGCCCTCCAGCGGCAGATTTCGCACCTCAGGCTGGGCGCCGATGTCGTTCCCGAGCACCTCGACCGATACGAGCCATCTGTAATGATCTTCGCCGAACCGCGTCACATCCGTCGGCCACTTCTCGCGCGGAATCTCGTAGGTCTGCATCAGCTTCTTCCCCGATATCTCAGTTTGTCGATGCTGAAACGCTTGATCTTCGACTCGAGCGTCGACGCGGGGACGCCAAGCCTGGCCGCCGCGCCGGCCGAGCCGGCGACGCGCCCTTCGGCCTCCTTCAGCGCCTGCTCGATCATCCGCCGTTCGTCGGAACGGAGGGCCGTGTTGAGACGCGACGCGACCCTGACCGACGGCTGCTCGATGAGAAGACGCGCGGCCACCGTCAGCACAGGTTCGTCGCAAAGGATCGCGCTGTGTTCGATGACGTTCTGAAGCTGGCGGATGTTGCCGGGCCAGCTGAAACCCATGAGGCGCTCCATCGAATCGGGTTCGATGCCGTTGAACTGTCGGCCGAGGCGCGGGCTCATGCGTTCGAGAAAGTGCTGCGCGAGCACAGGGATGTCTTCGCGGCGTTCGCGAAGGGGCGGCAGATGGATCGGGAACACGCTCAACCTGTAGAAGAGATCGGATCGAAACCGTCCTTCATCGATCGCCTGCTCGAGATGGCGGTTGGTGGCGACGATGAGCCGCACGTCTACCTTTCGCGTCTGCGAGGCGCCAAGCCGCTGAAATTCGCCGTCCTGCACGACGCGCAGCAGCGCCACCTGCATGTCGGGCGACAGCTCGCCGATTTCGTCGAGAAACAGCGTGGCGCGATCGGCCAGCTCGAACCGGCCGATGCGCCGCTGTATCGCCCCGGTAAATGCGCCCGATTCGTGGCCGAAGAGCTCCGAGGCGACGAGCGGTTCCGGGATCGCGGCAAGGTTGACCGCCACCATCGCGCCGCGGGCGCGGCGCGAGCGCCGGTGCAGCAGCTGCGCCATGAGCTCTTTGCCCGTGCCGGTTTCGCCTGTGAGCAGTACGGTCGTGTCGATCGGTGCGACACGCGCGAGACGATCCATGGCCTCGCGCAGCGTGGCCGAGTGTCCGACCATCGCATCTTCAGCGATCTCGGAGGCGCTGTAGAAGCCAGCGTGAACAGTAGCCTGATCGAGACGTGACGTCGTCATGGGTACCTTAGAGCGAAGCGTGAGTGTGTGACCCGTGTATACAAAAGAAGCGCCGAACGGCTCGTCCCGCAGACCTTACTTGTTCGCGCCGAGAACGATGCTGCGTTCGATGGCGGCGCGTCTTTGTCCTGTTCGATTTCGCGACGGTTGCGACGACATGCGATCGCGTGATGGACAACTGCCGGCGCACGAGGAATCAGGTAGTTGAGATTTCGCGGGTTCGTGACCGTTCGCGACCGACGAGCCGGATTCGCGCAGGAATCTCAACAATTCATCGCGTGTGTCTGGCAGGTGCCTTGCGAGTCGGTACGGAGCATTCACGGAGGGCAGCATGATTGCTCCTGTTCGAATCGACCACGCGTTGTGCACGTTGAAGGGCGTGTTCCTGGAAGTTCCACGGCTCGAACTGAACATTGCGCAGGCCTGCGAGCTCACGGGTCTCGACAGTCAGACGTGCCTCGTCCTGCTTCAGGCGCTCGAACAGGCGCGATTCCTCTGGCAGCCAGACTCGGGTCGCTTCGTGCTGAGACCCGACTGGATAACCAACGAATCCTGAAAGAGCGAGGGCCGACATGCCAGGCAAAGTGATCGGGATTGATCTGGGCACGACCAATTCGGTGGTCGCCGTCATTGAAGCGGGGCAGCCCGTTGTCGTCGTCAATCAGGAAGGTGCGCGAACCACTCCTTCTGTCGTGGCGCTGACCAAGGACGACGAGCGTCTGGTCGGACAGATTGCCAAGCGCCAGGCGATCACCAATCCGGAGAATACGATCTTCTCCATCAAGCGGTTCATGGGGCGCAAGTACGAGGAAGTGGCCGAAGAGATCAAGAAGGTGCCGTACAAAGTCGTACGCGCACCGAACGGCGATGCCTGGGTGGACGTTCGCGGCAAGACGTATTCGCCGCCGGAGATTTCAGCGCTCATTCTGAGAAAGCTGAAAGAGGCGGCCGAGGCCTATCTCGGCGAAAAGGTGACCGACGCGGTCATCACCGTACCCGCCTACTTCAACGACGCGCAGCGTCAGGCGACCAAGGACGCCGGGAAAATCGCGGGCCTCGAGGTCAAACGCATCATCAATGAGCCCACGGCGGCCGCGCTCGCGTACGGCCTCGACCGGAAGAAAGACGAGACGATTGCCGTCTACGACTTCGGCGGCGGCACGTTCGACATCTCGATTCTGGAAGTCGGCGATGGCGTCGTCGAAGTCAAGGCGACCAACGGCGATACGCACCTGGGCGGCGACGACCTCGATCAACGCATCATCGAATGGATCGCCGCGGAATTCAAGAAATCAGAAGGGATCGACCTCACCACAGACCGCATGGCTCTCCAGCGGCTGAAGGAGGCGGCGGAAAAGGCGAAGGTCGAACTGTCGACGGCCCTCGAGACCGACATCAATCTGCCGTTCATCACGGCCGACGCGAGCGGCCCCAAACACCTGACGCTGAAGTTGACGCGCGCCCGCCTCGAGCAGCTCGTCGAAGACCTCCTGCAGCGGTCGATGGGCCCGGTGCGTCAGGCGCTGACCGACGCTGGTGTGGACGCAAAGTCGATCGACGAAGTGGTGCTGGTCGGCGGCATGACCCGCATGCCGCGCATTCAACAGCTCGTCAAAGATCTCTTCGGCAAGGAGCCGCATAAAGGCGTCAATCCGGATGAGGTCGTCGCGGTCGGCGCGGCGATCCAGGGGGGCGTCCTCGCCGGTGAAGTGAAGGATGTTCTGCTGCTCGACGTGACGCCGCTGTCGCTCGGCATCGAGACACTCGGCGGTGTGATGACGCGGCTGATCGAGCGAAACACCACGATCCCGACGCGCAAGAGCGAGATTTTCTCGACCGCTGCCGACAATCAGCCGAGCGTCGAGGTGCATGTGCTGCAGGGCGAGCGTCCGTTGGCCCGGGACAACCGGACGCTGGCGTGCTTTCAGTTGACGGGGCTGCCTCCGGCCCCCCGCGGCGTGCCGCAAATCGAAGTGACCTTCGACATCGACTCGAACGGCATCGTCAACGCGTCGGCCAAAGACATGGCCACCGGCAAGGAGCAGAAGATCACGATTACGGCGTCGAGCGGGCTCGCCAAGGACGAAGTGGAGCGCATGGTGCGAGAGGCGCAATCACATGCGGCCGAGGACGAACGCCGGAAGGTGCTGATTGAAGCGCGCAACGAGGCCGACAGCCTCACCTATTCGGTGGAGAAGACTCTTCGCGAGAACGAAAGCCGGTTGCCCGCCGAAGAGCGCGCCCGCGTCGAATCGCTCGTCGCCGAAGTGCGCCGTCTCGCCCAGGGCGAGGATACCGAGGCGATCAGGAGCAAAGTGGCCGAGCTGCAGGCGGCATCGCACAAGCTGGCCGAGTCGATGTATCAGGCGACGGGTGCGACGGGTGCGGGAGGTGCAACAGGTGCATCAGGTGCACCTGGTGCGACAGGTGCACCAGGTGCGGCTGGAGATGTGCGAGAGGGCGAAGTGGTGGATGCGGAAACCGTGGGGGAATAGTCATTTCAGCACCGCGCTGTTTTCCGCCTGCGTCACCATCGCGGCCGCGTCCTCCGGCAGGAGATATCCGTCGGCGACAAGCGTGTCCGCGGCAGTTTTGACGGCGCGCACGTAGCCATTGTGATCCTTGTACCGCTCCTCCAATGAAGGCCGCGGATCGCCACTCGCATTCCGGTCGGCGTTCGTTTTCGCGAACGGAATGAAACCGCCGACCGGCGATCCGCCGATGCAGAGGTTGCCTTTGTAGACTCCCGATGTCGTGAGGTTCCAGCCCGTGTAAGTGCCAAGCGGCGCCATCAGAAGTGGCGAGCGGATACCAGCGACCTCGTTTCCGTCTGCATCCACTCTGACGACGAGTTGTGGCAGCGTGCCCTTCACCGTGGGGAGCTTCGTCAACACCCCGGATTGGTCGTTGTAGCGGAAGTGCGGCCCAAGATCGTAGTTGATAAGCGGGTGCTGAAGTCCTTCGGGCGACGGTTTGCCTGGAATAGACGGAAAGCCCATCGCGCTCCTGGTCGCCGGTACCAGCGTGCCTTCGGCAAGGGTCGGATATTTGCTCGCCGGCATCGGCGTGTTCCTGGTCACCCAGGCAGTCAACCTCTTCATCAACGCGGTGCGCATCGGTCCGACGGGGGCGGGATTCGACGTCAGCGCGCACGAGGGCACGGGGTTAGTCGAAAGAGCGAAGCCCCCCGGGCCGCCACCGTGCGAGACACCTGCGAAGTAGTAGCGGCGCACGTTCTCGGGAAGCGCGATGTCGGCCTTGGCGGTCGTCCCGACGAGTGTGAACGATTGACGCAATCCCCACACTTCGGCCGCTCCGAATGTTTCGACGATTTTCGGACAGGTGTTCGTGGCGCGGCACCTGTCGAGCAGGCTGGATACGGGACGATTGCGCACGGTGTCCTGCCATGGCGTCCACCAGACGGGCCCCTCGTGTCCGAGCTCCGTCGGCCACACAAGGCCCCCGGGAAATGCGAAGCGGCGATTCAGATCGGTGAACCGCGCGGCAATGTGCGGATTCATTCCATCCCACACGATGCGGCCACGCTCGTCCTGGTTGAAGCCGAGCAGCAGCGACAGTTTGAGAAACGTACCGGATTGCGAGCTGCCTTCTGAAATCGCGTGTGTGATGCGTCCCGCTACCGGATTCGGGGTACCCGATGCATCCTGCGTGTCGTACCTGAAAAACGATCCCAGGTCGCGCGTTGCCGCGAGACCGATGCCGAGCACGAGTGGATCCTTCACCGTGTATTGCAACTCGTAGAGCAGAGCAGGATCAAAGCCCGCCTTCACGCAGATGCGGCCCGGGTCCGGCTTACCGGGAAATGGCGCTGTGGAACAATCGGCAAAGGCCCAGTCCGAGCTCGGAATCTTCACGACGCCGCTCTTGACGCCGGTCGGCGTTTCGGCGGTTGCCGAGATGAGACGTGCCGATGAGGTGTCGAGCGATGCCGGTGGATATGGAGACGGCTGGCCGCGTGGAATCATCAGGGCCGTCGTGTTGCCCTTCAGGTTCGTGAAACGAAGAAGGAGAGGGCCGGTTATGCTCGACCCGTCGCGGTTCCTTGCAACGGGCACGCGGATCGTCTGATTATCGGCGGTCGGCACGACGTCGCCCTGCCATCCGCTGACGAACGTGACGTGGCCATCAGGATGCGTGGCTGCGTTGCCGTTACCGCGATTCACGACCGTGTAGACCAGCACGCCGCTCGCGATCGACATATCCTTCGGCTTCACGAGCGAAAACGTCGCGACGTATTCGACCTTGCCGCGCTCGTTCCGCGGCGCCACATCGATGTCGGTAATCACGGCGTTCTTCGGATCGGCGGGGTCGAGCTCGCCGTACGCCTTACCGGAAATCCGTTCGTGGGCAGGCCCCGCGGGTTCAACCTTGGTAATCTCCAGCCGCACGACGTTGGCGTGCGCGACTGAAGCCGCCGACAGAAAGACGAGGATTGCCGTGAGCCGTCTCGCGCCAGACATGAGCGCCTCCGCATGGAATTATCGCGTAAGATGTGTCATCCGCTACGCACAAAAAGGGAGCAGCCTATGTTCGCCCTTCTAATCGCAGGCGCCACCTCGCTCGCACTGGCTCAGGCCCCTGCCGCAGTGCCGCCGACGCCCGACGGCCAACAGCTCTACAAGGAGAATTGCGTCGAATGTCACGGGCCCGAGGGGGACGAAGTGCCCGATGTCGATCTCGGCCGCGGCCGTTTCCGCCGCGCCACGACCGATCCGGAGCTCGTGGGCATCGTGCTGCGCGGCATTCCGAACACCGCGATGCCGCCCAGTAACTTCTCCGAGGCGCAGGCCTCGGCGATTGTTCAGTACCTGCGAACGAAGGCCAGCCGAGCGGCCGCGAGCGCCGGCAACGCGGCCAATGGCCAGGCGATTTTCACAGGCAAGGGGAATTGCACGACCTGCCATCGCGTGAACGGATCCGGCGCGCGAACCGCGCCCGATCTGAGCGACATCGGGCGGATGCGCCACTCGACCGATATCGAGCGCTCTATCGTCGAGCCCGATTTCATGATTGCGCCGAGCAACCGCTATCTCCGTCTCGTCACGCGAGACGGGACGACGATCACGGGCCGGATGCTGAATCAGGACATCTTCACGGTACAGCTCATCGATGCCAAAGAGCAGCTGCGATCGCTGACGCGCGCCGACCTCAAGGAATTTACGTTCATCGACAAGTCGCCGATGCCGTCGTATCGCGGAAAGCTTACGGCGCAGGAGATCGGCGATCTGGTCAGTTATCTCGTCTCGCTGCAGGACGGAGGTGTGCGATGAGAGTGACCCTTTTTCTGCTCGCGATTGCAGCGACGGCCTCCCTGCACGCGCAGGTGACGTTCGATCGGCTCGTGCGCGCGGCGGAGGAGCCGCACAACTGGCTGTCCTACTCGGGCGGCTATTTCAGCCAGCGCCATACGGAGCTCGCGCTGATAACGCCCGACAATGTGAGGAACCTCGAGTCGGCCTGGATCTATCAGCTGAACTCGCGCGAGCCCACGAGTACACGCTTCGAAGTGACGCCCGTCGTCGTCGATGGCGTCATGTATATCGTCCAGCCGCCGAACGACATCATCGCGCTCGACGCGGTGAGCGGCCGCCCCTTCTGGACCTATTCCTACAATACCTCCCCGCAGGCGCGGCCGTGCTGCGGGCGGCTGAATCGCGGCGTGGCGATTCACGGGGACCGGCTGTTCATGGGCACGATTGATGGCCATATGGTTGCCGTCGACGCCAAGACCGGAAAACAGCTGTGGGACAGGACCGTCGTGCGTCCGGAAGCGGGCTATGCGTTCGCGTCGGCGCCCCTCGTGGTGAAAAACAAAGTCATCATGGGACCCGCAGGTGGCGAATACGGGATCCGTGGTTTTCTCGCCGCGTTCGATGTGGCCACGGGCAACGAGGCCTGGCGCTTCAATCTCGTGCCGGGCCCGGGAGAGCCAGGGTTCGATACGTGGCAGGGTGATTCGTGGAAGACCGGCGGCGCGTCGATCTGGCTGACCGGTTCTTACGATCCCGAACTGAATCTCACCTATTGGGGTGTCGGGAATCCCGGGCCCGACTGGAACGGCGATAACCGCGAAGGCGACAACCTGTACAGCAACAGCGTTGTTGCCCTCGATGCGGACACTGGCCAGTTGAAGTGGCACTTTCAATTCTCGCCGCACGACGAGTTCGATTACGACGCCGTGCAGATTCCCGTGCTCGTAGACGCGGTGTGGCAGGGGAAACCGCGCAAGCTGATGTACTTCGCCAACCGCAATGGCTACTTCTATGTGCTCGATCGCGCGACCGGGCAGTTTCTGTCGGGCAAGCCATTCGTGGAGGTGAACTGGGCATCGGGCCTCGATCCGAAAAGCGGCCGTCCGATTCGCATCGCCGGGAAGGCTCCGAGCGCGCCGCCGGGAACGCTGATCTTTCCGGGCAACCAGGGCGGAACCAACTGGTACTCGCCGTCCTATAGCCCACGCACCGGGCTGTTCTACATTCCGACGTGGGCGAACTACAGCAGCCTCTACGTGAGAGACAAGGTCGAGTACGTCGAAGGGCGCCGGTTCGCCGGCGGCGGCGGCAGAGCACCGGTGCCAGGTATCCGGACAGGCCAGGGCGGGTACAGCTTCGCGAAGCCCGAGGAAGGGTACGGCGCCGTGCGCGCGATCGATCCCAACACTGGCGCGCTCCGGTGGGAATTCAAGATGAGCGATCTCACGTGGGCTGGCATTCTGACGACAGCGTCCAACGTGCTGTTCAGCGGCAGCGGAGAAGGGTACTTTTACGCGCTGGACGCGCGCACCGGCAATCTGCTGTGGAAGTCGCAGCTCGGCTCGGTGATTCGCTCAGGGCCGATGAGTTATGCGGTGAACGGCAAGCAACACGTGGCGGTCGCCGCCGGTAGCGGGCTGTTCGTGTTCAAGTTGCGCGAGTGAGTGATTGTAGGCGGGTCTTGCAAGACCCGCCCTACTGGGTGAGCGTCTGCATATTCTTTCGATCGCACCCCCGTGGCAGCGTGCCTCGTGGCGGCCTGTCGCCCGCGTAGCAGTTCGGGATGACGTAGTAGCGCTTCGCCGCTCGTGGCTGCGACGGTGGAGTTGAAGCGGCAGGCGCCGCCGCGACCGGCGCCGTACTGGGCTGCAGGAGCTGCATGTCGCCGCGATAACGCAGAATCTCGTTCGGTTCGATCATCACGTTGAACGACAACGTTTCATAACCTGGCGCGCGCAGGTCGATGCGGTGCGGACCGGCATCGATGCTCATGGGCCATCCTGTGAAACCGAAATCGCCCGCCAGTCCAACGAAGAATCCATCGACGTATGCCTGCGCAGACGGAGGCGTCGTCAACAGCGAGAGTGATCCGCGGATTTCTTCGACGACGTCCCTGCGCGCATATTCGTCGAGGCTCGGCATCAAGTAGGGATCCGTATAGTAGGGATCCGTAAAGTAGGGCCAAATGCCGCTACCGATGAAGTCCGACTCTTGCCGCCGCGGGAGCCGCTGAAAGCGATCCCGTGGCTCAAAGCGATCAAATCGAGTCCTCGGGAAGCGATCAAATCCCCGCCGTGGGAAGCGATCATCAAATCCCGGCCTTGGAAAGTGATCAAATCCGGGCCGTGGAACGCGATCGAATTCTTGATACAGGTCGCGCCGTCCGGGGATGAAGCCGCTGAACGGGTTCGGCACCGTCAGCGCGGCAGGCATCTGCGGCAGCGGCGATGGAGGAGGCGGTACCACTCGGAATCGAGGAGGAAACCCCGTCCGCGGCGAAGGATGCCGTCCCGTCCCCGGTGAAGGTGAAGGAGATGGCCCCGTCCGCGGAGCGGGAGCGGGTGAAGGAGTTGGCGCCGGCGTTTGCGCGATGGTGTGCGACGCAGTGGTAAGTGCCAGCGTCAGGGCAAGTATCGCGACGGAACCAGTTTTCATGGCTGCAGCTCTTTTCCTATACTAGCCCGCCCTTGCGCTGTTTGTCACAGCGAATCGGCGTCACTCAACGATTCGCCGGGCAAGCTGCGTCGGAACCCGCACGCCGTTCAGACGCGGCGGCGGACCTGCGCGACCAAAAAGGAGATAAGGCCAACGGCAGCGATAACCAGGAGAACGCCGACCGTCACTGTAAGACCCATATAGCCTCTAATGTCTTGAGATGCAACGGGGCTGCCATTGGGAGCGGGCCAAAGAGCAGGACCCGCCCTACGAGTGGCTCACTACCGATTCGAGCGTCTGCTTGAGCTTGTCTGCGGTCGGCGAGAGCGATCGTCCCGCGCGCATGATGATGCCGATGCGGCGTGTGAGCGCCTCGCCGCGGATGCGGAGTTGATGCAGGCGGCTGGGCGCCGCCATCGATTCGGGCAGAATGCCAATCCCGAGACCGGCCTGCGCAAGTCCCGCGACGGAGGTGCCGTAGGTCGTTTCGTACGCCACGTTACTCACGAGGCCCTCACGGTCGAACGCCAGATCAACGATTTGACGGCTGCTGCTGTCCTTCACCATGAGAATCAACGGATGTTTGGCCAGCTCGTGAAGCGTCATGCTGCGCTTCCTCGCGAGCGGATGATTCGTGGCGACCACGGCGCACAGGCGATCCATCAACAGCACGTGGCTGGTGAGCTCGCGATCGCCATAAGTCTGACTGCTGATACCGAAGTCGACTTGTCCGGATTTCACCATGGCCGCCACCGTCGAGGCTACGCCGTCATGGACGCGCACCGTGATGCCCGGGTAGGACTCTGACAACTTCTTGATGGCGCGCGGCAGCAGCCCGGCCGCAACCGATGGCAGCGCTGCCACTGTCACCAGGCCGCGGCGATGCTCGAGGAGCTCTTCGGTGCTGGTGGCGATCGCTTCGACCTCGATGAGGATGCGCTCGAGAGGCACGAGCAGATCGCGGCCCGCCTGCGTGATCGCGACGTGCCGTTTACTACGGTCGAACAGCTTGACGCCAACGGCGGCCTCGAGTTGCTGAATCTGTACGGTCAACGTCGGCTGCGACATATGCAGCTCGGTCGCGGCGCGCGTGAAGCTGCCCGCGCGGGCGAGCGCCAGAAACGCGCGGATATGCCGGAGGTCATGAATCATCGGTCAAAATTGTTATTACTTTAAGTAATTACTGAAATAAGAACAATTCAATTGTCTAATTCAGCGCCCGTGTTACCTTTTTTATAGTGGCCTGCGACACTTGCGTTCTGTTCGATCGTGCACGTCGCACCACGCAGCCAAACGGGTGGATAAAATGGAGAATCTGTCGGTGACAGCCACCGGAGTGTCGCGATCCCGGGCTTTTCGCCGTACGTTGGTCAATGCATTGCCGCTGAACCTCGTCTTCTTCGGGCCTCCCGGCGCAGGGAAGGGGACCCAGGCCGACCGGTTCGCCGAGCGGCACGGGATTCCCAAAATTTCCACCGGCGACATGCTGCGCAAAGCGGTGGCCGACCAGACGCCTGTCGGCGTGCTGGTGCGCGAGACGATGCAGACCGGCTCGCTCGTAGGCGACGATCTCATCATCTCGCTCGTCTCCGAGCGGCTCGAAGAGCGCGACACGGCGAATGGCTTCGTGCTCGACGGGTTCCCGCGCACGATTCCGCAGGCGGCGGTGCTCGACGCGATGCTGGCCGAACGCGGCGGCGTCAACGTGATCGCCCTGGTCGTTCACGCCGACGAGGTGATCCGTCGTCTGGCCGTGCGTGGCCGCGAAGATGACGATGCGTTTGTGATCAAGGAGCGGCTGGAAGTGTACTCGCGCGAAACAGAGCCTGTGCTCGAGTTCTACCGCCGACGCAGCGCTGTCACGATTCTCGACGGCAACCGGCCGCTCGACGAAGTGTCGGCGGCGATCGAAGCGGCCGTCCGGACAGACATGGCAAGTAGGAAGTGAAAAGTAAAAAGTAGAAAGTAAAAAGTAGAAAGTAAAAAGTAGAAAGTAAGAAGCCCCTTCCCCCTCCCCTTCCCAATCATGTCGACATACACTTCGACTGCGCCTCGGATCCTGGCGCCACGAACCCACTGCGCCGAGGCGTACGTGGATGACGCTCAATCCTGACGTCGCGCACATCTGGCGCTCGGCGAGAACTGGTGAGCTTAGGAGCTAGGGATTAGGGATTAGCGACCGGGCAGATTGACGATCGGCAATAGCAACTGATCACCGATCGTCATCTGCGCCACGGGTCGGCCCTGCGTCACACGGTTCGCCGGCGGGCGACCATCCGGTAGAGAAACAACAAGCCTACGGCCCCCAGAATCGACATGAAAATGCCGGCGCTGTCGTTGGGACCGTACATGCCTAGCAGGCGTCCGGCGTATCCGCCGAGCACCGCGCCTACAATGCCGAGCAGCATCGTCACGACGATGCCCCCGGGATCTCTGCCGGGCATCAAGACCTTCGCGATCGCGCCGACGATGAGACCAAAGATAATCCACCCAAGAATGCCAAACATGCGTGTACCTCCACCGTTGTACGATGCACGAGATGTTCCATACGATGTGATCAATGGGCGAAGGGCATCGGGCGATGGTCCATGGTCGGTCGTTGGTCATGTACACAAACTGACCATGTGGCCTTGAGCATCGACCTTAGGTCCCTATCGAGCTCGCTGCACTCGTCACCGCTGCGCCGCGCCGCTGCGCAGCAGCACTTGGCTGGTCGCCCCATTCGATGCCGAGCGAGAGCCCGAGCGTGAGCTGCCGGTTGACGTGTCATCGAGCTGGATGCGCGGGGTAGCCCAAAAGGAGTAGCCCGGAATTCCTTCATGGCAGCTTAACGTGTCGAGGCTAAAATCTCGGCGTAGGACATACATGTTCCTGCTTACGTTGGCCTTATTTTTTCAGGTCGCTTCTGCGGCCCAGGCCGTGCTCACCCGCACGTTTGAGGACGATAAGATTGGTGCGCCGCCTGCCGGATTCCAGTTGGCAGCGGGACGCGAGGCGCCCGCCGATCGCTGGACAGTGAGGCGCGAGGGGGACGGGCGCGTGCTGGTGCACGAGGGCAAAGCGGCGCCTGCCGACAGCTTTGCCGTGGCCATTCTGTCCGGGGTCCAGTACGCGGACGTCGTGGTTTCGGTGCGCTTCAAGGCGACCGGTGGGGGGCGCACCGCCGGCCTGGTATGGAAATACCAGGATCCGATGAATCACTACACGGCCCAACTCGACCTGGTCAGGCAGGAGGTTTCTGTGTACCGCGTGGTGAGCGGCAACCGAATCCGCCTCGAACGAGAGGACGATCTCGAGCTCGATCCCGACGCCTGGCACTCCTTGAGAATCGTCCAGGCCAACGAGCAGGTCCGGGTGTATCTTGGTGGGATACGCGTGCTGAGCGAGCGAGATCGCCAGCCGCGCGCATCGGCCGGCATCGGTATCTGGGTGGGGGGCGACTCCACCGTCATGTTCGACGACCTTCGTGTCGAAGACAGGCCGGCTCCGCCACCAAAACAACAAAAATGAGATTACTGGTCGTCGAGGACGAGGCCGATCTTGCCAGCACGCTGAACCGAGCCCTCGGCGAAGCCCATTTCGCCGTCGACCTCGCGTCCGATGGCGAAGAGGCACAGTATCTTCTTGCCGAAGTGGCCTACGACGCGGTCGTACTCGACCTGATGGTGCCTAAACGCAGCGGCTGGACGCTGCTCAAGGATTTGCGCGAGTCCGGTTCGCGCACGCCGGTACTGATTCTGACCGCGCGCGATGCGGTTGACGATCGCGTGAAGGCGCTCGACCTCGGCGCCGACGACTACCTTCCGAAGCCGTTTGCGATATCGGAGCTCGTTGCCCGATTGCGCGCGCTGGTGCGGCGCTCGGCGGGGAACCCTTCGCCCGTCCTGGTCGTTGGAGAAATCACCATCGATCGCGCGGCCCGGCTCGTGTATCGCGACGACGTTCCCATCGAGCTGACCGCCCGGGAATATTCGATCCTCGAACTGATGGTCAGCAATCGCGGCACGCTCGTGACGCGGTCGGCCATCTGCGAACACCTCTACAGCGAGTCGAGCGACGTCTTCTCGAACGTGGTCGACGTTCACATCGCCGCACTGCGGCGCAAACTCGGTCCCACCGTCATCCACACCCGCCGCGGACAGGGCTACATCGTCAATGCGTGAATCGCTGCGCGTCCGCCTGGTTCTGTGGTACGCGCTCGTGCTGACGCTCGTGGTCGTGTTGTACGGTGGCGCAGTGGTGTATCGGTCGTGGCGAACGATGACGACGGCTGTCGATCTCGAGCTGGAGGAGTACGCGCTCGAGGTGAGCAGGGCTCTGAAGCCCGTGGAAGGCGGACGGTTCGATCTCGAGATTCCTTCGGACGCGGCCTCGGACTTTTTCGGCCCCGAAGCGCGTGCGTACTACATCATCTGGAGTCGGACTGGAGAGCTCGTCGATCAGTCTGCTCCGGAACTCAAGGTTGGCCTTCCCGGCAACACCGCACCAGGCCGGCGCGAACTGTCGATGCCGGCAACAGGTGGAGCGACGGTACTCGTCGGACGCGACATTGCCAGCCTGGAGCAGGAGCAGCGGGGATTGTTCTGGAACGTGCTGCTCGCCGGACTGGCCACGCTCGCGGTGGCGATCTTCGGCGGGTGGTTCGTTGCGGGTCGCGCGCTGGCACCGATCAAGCGCATCAGCAGGACCGCCCTCGCGATGTCGGCGGGCAATCTCAACGCGCGGATTGCCGTGGAGAGCACCGACAGCGAGCTCGAGCAGGTGGCGTCGACGCTGAACGAGGCCTTCGATCGCCTGCGGCTTGCCGTGGAGCAGGAGAAGCAGTTCATGGCCGATGCCTCACATGAACTGCGCACGCCGATTTCGGTTCTACGGGCGGAAACCGAATGGGCGCTGGACCGCGAACGAAGTCCCCAGCAGTACAAGGACGCGCTGGCTGTGTGCCGGCGTGCAGCGCACCGCATGCAGGACATCGCAGAGCGGCTGCTCACCCTCGTGCGGGTCGAGCTGGCGTCCGACTCGCTGGAGCACACACCTGTCGCCATGCGGTCGCTCATCGACGATGTCGTGGCATGGCTTGCGCCGATGGCACAGGAACGCGACGTGCGTCTGACGGTGGCCGGCGATCCGTTTACCGTGAATGGCGATGCCGAGCAGCTTCGCGAAGCCCTGAACAACGTCATTGCCAACGCCATCCTCTACAACAAACCGGGCGGCAGCGTGACCATCTCCACGCGCGAGACCGGTGGTGAAGCGCGGATTGAAGTCGTTGATACCGGCGTCGGGATTCCCGCCGAGGCCGTGTCGCGGGTGTTCGAGCGCTTCTTCCGGGTCGACAAAGCCCGATCGCGCGAAGGCCATTCCGGCAGCCATCCCACCTCGCACGGTCAGGCAGGGGGGTCTGGTCTGGGCCTTTCGATCTCGCGCACGATCTTCGTCGCGCACGGCGGCAACATCACCTGCACCAGCGAGCCTGGAGTCGGATCGGCGTTCGTCATCTCGCTCCCCACCGTGACATTGCCGGTGATGGCGAATTGACAATTACCGGCGAGTGTGTTCTCCTATTTCACCTTTGATGAAGACCCTTACCTCGCTCTATTTCGTGCCGCAGCGCATGCGCGCCGCCATTGGCGGCGGCGTTTATGTCGCAACGTGCGGAGGCAGGTGCGGGTGAGATAAGCCAGACCCGACGAGACCTTTCCAAAAGGCCATCACCTGCGCAAGCGGTGATGGCCTTTTTGCTTTTCAGGGTATCGGGAGAGATCACATGCAGGCACTGGCGATTGAGACCGAACGTCTGGGACGCATCTACAAGCCGCGGAAGAACGATCGGCACGAGACAAAGCCACGCGTGGCGCTGAGCGATGTCAGCCTGACCGTGCCGCGAGGGGAATTGTTCGGCTTGCTGGGTCCGAACGGCGCCGGGAAGACGACGCTGATCAAGATTCTGACGACCCTGCTCGCGCCCTCGTCGGGGTGGGCGGCTGTCGAGGGGTACGACGTCCATCGCGAGCCGCAGTTCGTCCGGCCATGCATCAACATGGTTTCCGGCGGGGAAGCATCAGGTTACGGATTGCTCACCGTCCGCGAGAATCTGTGGATGTTCTCGCAGTTCTACGGGCTGAGCTCTGCCGACGCGAACAGGCGCATCGTCGAGCTGCTCGCGATCGTGAAGATGTCCGATCGCATGAACACCAAGTCGTCGCAGCTCTCGACCGGACTGCGGCAGAAGATGAACATCGCGAGGGGCTTCCTTACCGATCCGAAGGTGTTGTTTCTCGACGAGCCGACGCTGGGGCTCGACGTCGAGGCGTCGCGCGACGCGCGCAAGTACATCCGGCAGTGGGTGAAGGAGGACGACACTCGAACCGTTCTCCTGACCACGCACTATATGGTCGAAGCCGATGAGCTGTGCGATCGCGTGGCCATCATCAACGGAGGGCGAGTGCTCGCGTGCGACACACCGGCGAACCTGAAGCGGAGGCTGCAGCGCGAGGCCATTTTTCATCTCGAGGCCGCACCGCTGGCGGCCGCCGATGTGGCGGCGATCGCCGCGCTGCCGGGCGTGGAGAAGTCCACGCACCGGTCGAACGAGACCGGCTCGTCGGTCGAGCTGATCCTGAGGGAAGAGCGCGTGCTCGGCCCCGTGATTGGTTTGCTCGAATCCAGGCAGATCGGGCTCACCAATCTCACGAAGCGGGAACCCACGCTCGAGGACGTGTTCGTGGCACTGGTCGGCCGCAGTATGGAGGAAGTGGAACATGACTAGTCCATCGTCGATCGGCCATCGTCGATCGTCTGGATGGCGCCTGTTTGCCCGCACAGTGATGGCGCGCGCGTATCCACGTCTCATCATGAACGTGCGCGAGAAATGGTGGCTCGTCTTCGACATCGTGTTGCCGCTCGTCGGCGTGTGCGCCTATGTGTTCGTGTATCGCGCCAACGACGCGCCGGCCGATCTCATCGGATTCGTCATCATCGGCGGTGCGATGAGCGCGTACTGGATGAATGTGCTGTGGTCGATGGGCAATCAGTTGTTCTGGGAAAAAGAGACGGGCAACCTCGCACTGTACATCATGGCACCGAACTCGATGATGGCCATACTGCTCGGCATGGCGCTGGGCGGCATGGTAACGACGACGGTTCGGGCGGCGAGCATTCTCGCGATCGGCAGTCTGCTCTTCGACGTGCACTTCGCCGTGTCGAGCGTCCCCCTGCTGGCGACGGTATTCGTGCTCGCGCTCGTCGCGCTGTACGGCATGGGAATGATGTTCGCGTCGATGTTTCTGCTGCTCGGGCGTGAAGCGTGGCATCTGGTGAATCTCGCACAGGAGCCGGTGTTTCTCCTGTCGGGGACCTTCTTTCCGATCCGCAGCTTCAACTTCTGGGTCGCCGCGGGCGCATCGGTGATTCCGCTCACGCTGGCGCTCGATGCGATTCGCCAGTTGTCGTTTTCTTCCGGCGCCGCGCAGGGATTTCTCGACGTCCGTACTGAGGTGACAGTGCTGGCCGGTCTTTGCATCGTCTTCTTGTTTGTCGCAAGGTTTCTGCTGCAGCAGCTCGAACGCATGGCGATCGCTGAAGGTCGGCTGACAGAGAGCAGGGCGTGAAAGTATGTGGACATCTCTGAAAACGGCAACGTGGCTGGGCTGGCAGATCGAGTCGAACTGGGCTTCGCCCGCCCTGTTTGCGCTCTATTCGATCGTCAAGCCGCTCACGGCGGCGGCCATTCTGGTCGTGATGTTCGGGATGGTGACGCAGGGCAACTTCGCCTCCACGGCGTTTTCGTACATGTACATCGGCAATGCGTTCTACATGTACGTCGGGGCCGTGATGGCTGGAATGGCGCAGGCGGTCGTCGACGATCGCGAGAGATTCATGACGCTCAAGTCGATGTACGTGGCGCCGGTCAACATCCCGATGTACCTCATGGGGCGCGGTGTCGCGCGCGTGCTGACGACGACGCTGTCGGTCGCCATCACGCTGGCGTTCGGCGTGCTGTTTCTGCGGCTTCAGTTGAGCGTGGCGGACGTCAGGTGGGGCTTGTTCCTCGCCTCGTTACTGGCTGGCGTGGTGATGCTCGCGATGATGGGGCTGACACTGGCCAGCATCGTGCTCGTCATCGCGCACAATTCCTGGCTCGTCGGCGAGGCGGTGGCAGCGGCGCTCTATCTCTTCTGCGGCGCGGTGTTTCCGCTGGAGGTGCTCCCATGGTGGCTCAGGCCGGTCGGCTATGTCATGCCGGTGACCTACTGGCTCGAGCTCGTGCGTCGCTCCCTCGTCGGGCAGGTGGCACACGAGTACCCGACGCTGGCGGGCTTTGGCGATGCGCAGTTGCTCGTGCTGGTCATGGTGCTCACTGTGGCTTTCGGCGCGATCGCGGCGGCGACCTTTGCCCGCTGCGATTACCTGGCCCGCGAGCGAGGGTTGATCGACAGGACGACGAATTACTAGGACAGATCATGGAGGTTCGTCAGGTTCGTCAGGTTCGTAGGTTCGTGGGTTCGTTAGGTTCGCGGGTTGCGACTTACGACTTTCGACTTTCGCCTTGCGACCAACTAGTTCGAATCCCCCGGCGCCACGTACTCCGGCACGTGGTTGACGATCGGCTTGATCGTCCGCAAGTACGCGTAGACCGATTTCAGGTCCTCATCGGTCGCGTGACGGTATGCGGGCCAGGGCATCGGCGGGTTAATCGGGCGCGAGACGCCCATGTGCCGGCCCGTACGAATTGTCTGGATGAACATCTCTTCGGTCCAGATGCCCAGCCCGGTGTTCTGATCGGGCGTCAAGTTGAAGGCGTAGCTCACGCCCCACGGACCGCTGTACGCCGTGTTGGTGGCGAAGCCCAACGACACATACGGTTCGGACGCTCGAACGGCCGGCAGCGGACCGATCTGCTCGGGATGCCCGGAGAGCATCCGGGTCATATCCGGCTCGGGACCTTGCGGCCCCATTTTCCAGGGTGTGTGGCAGTCATTACAGCCCATGATCTTGACGAGGTACTCGCCCCGTTGGACCCGGTCGCCTCCAGGCGCCGGAAACAGCGCCCGCGCAAGATCCTGCGACTGTGTCTGACTGGTCGAGAGGCTGACGAACACGGCGGCCGAGACCAACACGAGAACGATTGCGACGAAGTAGGTGTTTTTCATAAGAGAAATCTACAGATTCGCGCGGGCGCGCGATGCTAAGACTTCCCTAGATGAATCTGAAAAGTTTCCTACGCGGCCGCCGCAATCCTAAAGACTTCCTAAATAGTTCATAATTACCCGTCGCGAAGCGGCACGGGGCGATTGGGCTCCGTAAGCGGAGCGACCCGAGCGGGTGTTGGGGCGCCGTAAGACATGAGTGACGAAAGACTGCGCAAAGGCCTCCAGCCTGGTGTGTCGGTCATCGTGGGATCGGTCGATGCGCTGGGCAACCCGGCGTGCTGCCGCGCGGTTGGCGTGAGGTCCGACGACGATCTCGCGACCGTCACCGTGTTCGTGCCCACGTCGACCGGCCAGGAAACGATCGCAAACGTCGCCGCGACCGGGCGGCTGGCCGTCGTCACGACACATCCGATTTCGCACTGCGCCACCCAGCTGAAAGGCATCGTCGAGACGACGCGCCTGGCGCGCATAGACGAGGAACCGTTTGTCAACCAGCACTTCGGCAGCTTCGGCGGCGTGCTGAATGCGATTGGCTATCCGGCCCGTCTCACGAAGTCGGTCGTGAGCTGGCCAGCATTTGCACTCGAGATGCGCGTCGAGGAAATTTACGAGCAGTCTCCCGGGCCGAAAGCGGGCACCCGGTTACGATGACGATGTCCCTCAGGCTGTCGGACATACCTCGCTGCTTCCAAGGGGTCACGCCAAGCCTCATCGCCACGGTGGACGAGCGTGGCGTGCCCAACGTGACCTATGTGAGCCAGGTTTACTACATCGATGACCAGCACGTGGCGCTATCCTGCCAGTTCTTCAACAAGACGCGGCGCAACCTCGATGTGAACCCGCGCGCATGCGTGGAGATGTACGATCCGCTCACGATGCAGGCCTATCGCCTGCGATTGATGTTCCTCAGGTCGGAGAAGCAAGGGCCGTTGTTCGACACGATGTCGGCGCGCATCGAAGCCATCGCGTCGGCGACCGGCATGAAAGGCATCTTCAGGCTGATCGCCGCTGACGTGTTCGACGTGCTCTCGTTGGAAAAAGTCGAAGGCTTCCTGGCCGACGATCGCCCATATGTGGAGGCCGACGCACCGTCGCTGGCGGGGCACCGGTCGGAGGTGCGAGGCCTGCAATGGGTGTCGGAACGGATCAACCGTGCCGGCGATCTCGAGTCGCTGCTCGATGCTGCACTCCATGCGCTCGAGGAATATTTTCAGTTCGCGCACACCAGTGTGCTGTTGTACGACGAAACATCGGGCCGTCTGACGACACTGGCGAGCCGCGGCTACGGCGATCGCGGCATAGGGGCAGAAGTGCCGATGGGCCAGGGACTCATCGGCACTGCAGCGCGCGATCGACAGGTGCTGCGATTCAGCATGCTGGATGCCGATCTCGCGTACGGACGCGCGATTCGGCGCGAAGCGTCGAGCGACGACATGTGCCACGACATTCCGCTTCCGGGCCTGCCCGATGCGCGCAGCGTGCTGGTGATTCCGCTGACGCTCGGCGATCGGCTCGTCGGGGTGCTCGCTGCCGAAAGCCGGGACCCGATGCGGTTCGGCGAGTGGCACGAGGCGTACTTGCAGATCATCGGCAACCAGATCGCGCTTGGGATCGATCGCATGATGGAGCGGTCCTCGACGGAGGCCGACTCGGAAGCTGTATCCGCCACCGGTTCAGCCGTGTCCCAGCGAGGCACGGGCCAGCAGAGGGCGGCGAATGTGGAAGCGGCGCGAAAGAAGAAGCGCACGCTGACCTACTATCGCAAGGACGAAGCGATCTTCGTCGACGGTGAATATCTCATTCGGAATATCCCGGCGCGCATTCTCTGGAAGCTCCTCGGCGAATCGCAGCGCACCGGCCGAACGGAATTCACCAACCGCGAAGTGCGGCTGGACGAATCGCTCGGGTTGCCTCCGGTGAAGGACAATTTCGAGAGCCGCCTCATTCTGCTGCGTCACCGTCTGCAGGAAAAGTGCCCCGACGTGCAGATCGTCTCCACTGGCCGCGGCCGCTTCGCGCTGCACACGGAAGCGGCGATCGAGATGATCGAGCGCTGAACCCCGCGAGTCTCCGACATTCGATTGCCCCAAAATCTGCACCGGCCGTGCTGTCCTGATGCGCGGACAAGCCGCTAGACATGCGCGATTTTGCTCAGATTTATCAGCGTTTTCGACGGCACGACGGTTGCACAATCCGGTTTCGGAGGTAAGTATGGGTCTTCGATTTGCGCTTGCCGTGCTGCTGGCGATATCGGCGTTTTCACTCGATGCTTCGGCTCAGCGGCAAGGGAGAGGATATGGCGGCGGCTACAGCGGAATCACGGTGTACGAGCATCCGGATTTCCGCGGTGACAGCGTGACGTTTCGGAACGAAGTGGCAGACCTGCGGGAGCATGGCCTGAACGATCGCATCAGCAGCATGGAGGTCGACGGCAATCAGGCATGGGAAGTGTGCCGCGACGTCAACTTTTCCGGCGGCTGCCGCGTCTTTTCCGGCACCATCGACGACCTTCGGGCCCAGGGATGGAACGATCGGATTTCGTCAATGCGCGCCGTCGGCTATGCACGCAACGACAATGGCGGCCGGTGGGGCAATGGGAACGTCAACAACCGCAACATCCGCGATTCGAGGCTCGTTTTCTACGATCGGACGAACTTCCGCGGTGAATCGCGCGATGTGTTGAACAACGCGATGAATCTGGGATCGTTCGGCGATCGCGCGCGCAGCGTGCACGTGTACGGCGGCACGTGGGAACTCTGCGAGGGTGCATTCCGCAACGCCCGCTGCGTGACGGTGAATCAGAGCATTTCGGACCTGCGGAGCCTGGGGCTGCGAAGCGGCGTCACCTCTATCCGGGAGATCGGCAATCAGAGCCGGGGGCGCTGGTGGCAATAGGGCAATTCCACTATCAATCGATCAGCCCTTCGAGTGGATAGAGCAGAAAATTCTTTCCTTTCGAGTTCATCATGACGAGCAGGCCGCGGGGGAATCCCGGAAGCGGCCTGTTCGTCACCTCGAGCCCATCGGTGTCGTCCGACCCAGTCACGAGCGACTTGATCTCAACGTGCTGGTGCGGATTACCGGGCGCTCCCTCGCGCCGATAGGTCCGCACGCGCGAGCCGTTGGAAATCTGATCGCTCGAGACGATGAGTCCCTTGCCAGGACCGGTTGAGTAGATCGCGAGCCCCTCGCGATCGCCCTCGTACACCTTCAAGCCGAACGCGGCGAGCTCCTTTGCCGCCATGGGCGCATCGGGATCTGCGTGGTACTTGCGGATGCCGTAGCTCTCGTCGCTGTAGTAGACATAGCCCAGCTCGTCGTCCACCGCCACGGCTTCAATCTCGCCGCTGCCGCTGAAGGCACCGAAACGCCGGGCGAGGCGTACGGCGACCCGGTTCTGGGAATCGCCGGTCAGCCGGTATTGCCACAAGTAATTGGAGGATGGGCCTGTCTTGGGCGCCACAATCACGAACACGCTCTCGTCTGACGGCCTCTTGTAGAGCGCAATCCCCATTGGCTCAGACGCGTCGCCGGTCTGGCCTTCGAGGATCGGAAGTCCGGCAGGAGCAAGGTCGCGCAGTGGCGATCCGTCGAGCGGGATCTCGAAAATTCTAAGACGGTGTTGCATTCGTTCTGTGAGCACGGCGATGTCGACACGCCGATCGCCAAGACGCACGCCGTACTCGATGTCGACATTGTTGGGACGATCGAGCGGGCCGATACGCTGGCGCACCGATCCGTCGAGCGCGAAGACGTACAAACCACCTTTGGTCTCGACCTTGTCCGTTCCGACGATCAGGCTGCGGGAGGGATCGGTTGGATGGACCCAGATGGCGGGATCGTCAGGATTGTCTGACACCGCAGCCGTCGCGAGCGTCGGCGTCAGCACGCGCTGCGCGACCGCGGCTCCAGCCATCAACACGACGACAACGATGGGCAACGCTGCGCTCCTCATGCATCCGTATTGTCAATGACCGACGCATTCGACGCAACGACAACGAGGGCTCTCCGGGGAGAATTTACTGCGGTGACGAGAAGGCGTCACACATGCGACATCTAATCTACCGGCAAGCCGACGGCTCTCATCAAGGCCAGGGCATTGCTGTGAGTCACGGGGCCTGGCCGCATGCGATAGTCGAACGTCAGCTCCCCG
Source organism: Vicinamibacterales bacterium (assembly GCA_963782595.1). Classification (GTDB taxonomy): domain Bacteria; phylum Acidobacteriota; class Vicinamibacteria; order Vicinamibacterales; family JAMQPK01; genus JAMQPK01. The sequence goes on from CAWAKJ010000003.1 coordinate 740,215, forward strand.
TCCTTCAACCGATCTTCGAAGTGCACGTTGACCGCGCGGCCGTCCGAGTGATCGGCGATCGCGGTCAGCGCCAGGTCGTGCGTGGTCGTCAAGCCGATCGCGCCGCGATCGATCAGGCTGCGGAGCAGCGCCTCGGCCCCGATTCGACGATCGTGCGAGTTGGTGCCCTGGAAGAGCTCGTCGAGGAGAAACAGCGGTGGGGGTGTGTGATCGGTGAGGTCGGCGATCCGCCGGATCCGTGAGATTTCGGCGAAGAATCGCGAGCGGCCGGCCTGCAACGAATCGTGAACATGGAGCGTGGCGCCCACCGAGAGAGGCGTCATCGTGAGCGTGGCGGCGCGGACCGGGGCGCCGGCCATGGCGAGCACGACGTTGACCCCGACTGTGCGCAGGAGCGTGCTCTTGCCCGACATGTTCGAGCCGCTCACGATGAGCAAACGTACCTGCGGCGTGAGGCGTACATCGTTTCGCACCATTCGCGCGGCGGGTACCAAGGGATGGCCCAGGCTCGCGGCCTCAAACCGAGCCGGGCTGTCTTCGACCAACGATGGGAAGCGATCGTCAGGGTGCTCGTACGCATAGGCGCCAAGGGAGCTGAGCGCTTCGTATTCGCCGACGGCCGACAACCACGCGATAACCTTGGGCCCGAACTCGCGACGCCAGGCTTCGATCGCCGAGGCGAGGTGCAACGGCCACGACACGGTAGCGGAGATGGGCGCAAAGATGGCGTTGCGCCGCCAGTCGAGCATGTCTGCCAGCCGCTTGAGGCGCCGAATCGCGACCGACGGCACGATGCCATGGCTCATCATGTCGCTGCGGATTTCCCCGAGCCGTTCGCTCTTGAAGGCCGCCTGCTCGATGAATGAAAGGGTGTCCGCCAGCACGTCGAGCTGCCCGAGCGGACGTTCGACCCCACGCACGACGCGCGCCACCCGCTTCCGCGAAGGCCGCGTCAACACCATCTTCAGCACAACGACGATGAGGAGCGGAGATACTGGACCGCCTCGAACCCATAGCGCGGCTGTGCCGATGATAGCCACTGCCAGAATGATTGCGGCGGTGCGCAGCCAGATGCTTTCGGGCACCGCGGGAGCCGATGCCCACGCGCTGAGCGCAATCGTGTCGATATCGCGCGAGGCGCCACCAGCGGTGGCGAGCGCCTCACGGAAATCGTGCGCCTCGCGCAGCTCCGACGTGGCGTCCTGACGCTGTCGGACAATAGGGAGAGGAGCGGGCGCCGTGAGCCAGCGCGCGAGCAACTCTTCGCCCAGGTGCGTACGCGCGAGGGAAAGGAGCTGAAACAGCGATCCCGGACCAAAGATGTCGAGGTCGCGTGCATAGAGATGATCTTCCGTGAGGAATCGTGCGCCCGTCTCTCCGACGTCGTGCCAGCGGTCCTCCAGGCGCGCAAGGCCGTTCTCGTACAATGCAACGGCGCGCGACGTGCGTTCGGCCGCCCGAATCACGCGATCGTGCCATACCGCGAATGCCGCGAAAGCAGCGGCGGGCAGCGCAAGGAGCCATCCGCTGATGCCAAGCTGGAAGACCAGCCAGGCAGAAACGGCGATGCCGGCGACCGCGGCGAGCCGCGCGTAGGCGAGACGCGCATCGAGCCGGGCGAGGCGCGCATGTTCGTTTGCGCGCGCCGCCCGTCTTTGTCGGTATTCGTCCAGGGGTGGGGATGTCAAATCGCAGCCGCTCGGGCCTGCGATGTTACCTGAATGTGTAGCCCACGCCGAATTTCAGGTCCGGGCTGTCCACCATCCCGACCTTCATCTCGAAGAACATGCCGTCGCGATTCTTCGCGCCGATGAGGATGTTGAAGCCGCCATCGGTCCGGGAGCCGCTGTCGAAGTCGAGCCAGTTGATGGAGGGGCCGGCGCCGGCGTAGAGATTCCATGGACGGCCCGATGTGAAGGCATACGTAAAATCGAAGTTGAAGGCGATAAGCGTGAGGTTGTCGCCCAGACCGATGTCCACATTGGGACGGAATCGCAGCCGATCGACCAGGGGAGATGTCTCGATATGGCCGCCGAAGAACACCTGATCTGGATCCAGCGAAAGGCCGCCCTGTGCGCCTGCCCGCGCCTGCGCCCGGGCCGGAGTTGCTGCGGCTGCCGAGAAAAGGCTGAGGACTGCCAGACACACCCAGAGCGACGCGCGAATACGCATAGATAGCCTCCTGCCCGGCAGGCGATACAAAATACGATCCAAAGCGAACCATTCGCGGATCATGCATTCAAACAATACGCACCTCATTCATGCGCGTGGACTCACGAAGCGATTCGGCAGCTTTGTCGCGGTCGACCACATCGGGTTCGACGTGCGGGCCGGCGAGGCGTTCGGCTTCCTCGGACCGAACGGCGCAGGGAAGACCTCGACGATGCGCATGATTGCATGCGCGTCGCCGGTCACCGAAGGCGAGCTTCGCGTGTTGAACATGAGCCCGGGATCGGACGCGAGCCTCATCAAAGCGCGGCTGGGCGTGGTGCCGCAGCAGGACAATCTCGACACCGAGATTACAGTTCGGGAGAACCTGCTCATGTATGCGCGCTATTTCGATATTCCGCGGCCTGTCGCCGAGCGGCGCGCGGACGAGCTGCTCGATTTCGTCGAGCTCGGCGATCGGGCGGGCGCACAGGTCGAGCCATTGTCCGGGGGCATGAAGCGGCGACTCACCATCGCGCGCGCGCTTGTGAACGAGCCCGATCTGATTCTGCTCGACGAGCCGACGACCGGGCTCGATCCGCAGGCCCGGCATGTCGTGTGGGAGCGGCTCTATCAGTTGAAGCGTCGCGGCGCGACCCTGCTGCTGACGACCCACTACATGGACGAGGCCGAGCGCTTGTGCGATCGGCTCGTCGTCATGGACAAAGCCAGGATTGTCGCCGAAGGGTCGCCGCGCGAGCTCATCGCGAAGTTCTCGACGCGGGAGGTGCTCGAATTGCGATTTCCCGATGACGCGCGCGTGCACGTGGACGGGCGGTTGAGCGGCATCGGCGAACGGGTCGAGCAGCTGCCCGATCGGGTGCAGATCTACACGACCGACGGCGAGCATGCGCTGCAGCAGGTGCACGCGCTCGGCATTCCGCTCGAGAGCGCCGTCGTGCGGCGCTCGACGCTCGAAGATGTGTTTCTCCGGATTACGGGAAGGGCGCTTATCGAATGATCGGCGCTGTTCGCATGGTGCAGCGGAACGCGCTCGTCTACAGCCGCGTGTGGCGAGGATCTGTATTTTCGAGCTTTCTGCAGCCGACGTTGTTCCTGCTCGCGATGGGACTGGGACTTGGCGCGATGGTCGATGCCGGTGGCGCGTCCTTGCCTGGAGGCGTGCGCTATGCCGAGTTCCTTGCCCCCGGATTGCTGGCAGCGGCGGCAATGCAGGCGGCAGGGTTCGAGTCGAGCTATCCCGTGCTCGGCAAGATGACCTGGCATCGCAACTATGAGGCAATCGTCGCGACGCCAATGCGTGTGTCCGATCTCGTGCTGGGCGAGCTCGCATGGCTGGCAGTGCGCCTGACGACGATTGCGCTCGCGTTCATTCTCGTGATGACAGCCTTCGACGTTCCCCGTTCGTGGCATGTGATTCTTGCGGTGCCGGCCGTGGTGTTGACCGGGCTCGCCTTTGCGGCGCCCATCATGGCCTATGCGGCGACGCTGAAGAGCTCGAGCACGTTCAACGTGATGTTCCGCTTCGTCCTCACGCCGTTGTTCCTGTTCTCGGGCGTGTTCTTTCCGACGAGCAGGCTTCCTGACTGGCTCGAGCGGGCGGCATGGCTGACGCCGCTCTTCCACGGCGTCGAGCTCGTGCGGGGCGTGACGCTCGGCGCTGTTCCGGCGAAGTGGCCCATCCACGTGGCGGTCCTCGCGAGTCTGATGCTCACCGGTATTCTGCTGGCGCAGCGGACATTCCGCCGAAGGTTGTACGCATGATGTCGCTCGCGCTGCCGGCGCCGCGCCGGGCGATCCGGATGGTGCAGCGGAACCTGCTCGTCTACAAGCACACGTGGATGGTGATTGTGTCGGGCTTCTTCGAGCCGTTCTTCTACCTGCTGGGTATCGGGATCGGCCTCGGCTCGATGGTGCCGCCCATCAATGGCATCAGCTACGGCGCTTTCGTGGCGCCTGGCCTGCTCGCGTCGAGCTGCCTGAACGGCGCGATTACCGACGGCTTCTTCAACATTTTTTTCAAACTGCACTACCAGAAGACCTACGACGGCATTCTCTCCACGCCGATGCGGGTGCCCGATGTGGCCTTCGGCGAGATGTTATGGGCGCTCGGGCGGGGATCGCTGTATGCCGCCGCGTTTCTCGTCGTGCTCCTGGTGCTCGGCGAGTCGACGGGCCGCCAGATGTTGCTGTCGTGGTCGGCTGTGCTCGCGTGGCCGGCGGCGGTGCTGGCCGCGGCGTCGTTTTCCGCGATGGCAATCTGTCTGACGACGTTCGCTCGGAAAGTTCAGGATTTCGACATGGTGATGGGGCTGCTCGTGATGCCGATGTTTCTGTTCAGCGGCATCTTTGTCCCGATTGAGCGATTCCCGGGCGTGGTGCAGTGGATCATGCGCGTGACGCCTCTGTATCACGCCGTGAGCCTGCTACGCCAGCTCACGACAGGCGCCGTCAACCTGGCGATCGTGGGTCACCTGGCGTACTTAATCGTCGCCGGAGTCGCCGCATTTGCACTGGCCATGCATCGGCTGGAACGCGCGCTGATCAAATGACTGAAAATGCGAAACAGGAGATTAGGAGTTCAGGAGGATTTTTCTTTCTCCTAATCTCCTGATCTCCTGTTGTATTTCCGATGTTCATTTTCCTCGCAATCGGCGCAGCCGTGACCGCGCTGGCGCACATGTGGCCGGCGCCGTTCGTCATCGACTGGATGGCTGGCGAGCGGGCAGTGTGGGAGATGCCCCGGACCGACACGCCTACGGTCTATCTGACCTACGACGACGGCCCGAATCCCTCGACGACGCCGGATCTGCTCGACGTCTTGAAGGCGGAGCAGGTACCGGCCACGTTCTTCATCATCGACGCGCACCTCGACGAGGGCACGGCGCCCATCGTGACGCGTGCCTTTGCAGAAGGGCATTCGGTTGCGCTTCACTCGGCAACCCGCCGCTTCATGTTGATGACGCCGGCCCAGCTTGGTCGAACGCTGACGGCGGCGGCCAACCGGATCGAACTGCTCGCCGGCTCGCGCCCGTGCCGCGCGTTTCGTCCTCACGCCGGCTGGCGCGGCGCCCAGATGTATGCCGGCATCAGCGCGCTCGACTACCGGATGATCGGCTTTGGCTGGATGTTGTGGGACTTCAACTGGTTCCGTCCGCGAAACGCCAACAGCACCGTCCGCCGGATCGCGCCCCGCATCTCCGATGGCGACATCGTCGTCCTGCACGATGGCGACGAATCGGCCCCGACGCGCGACCAGCGCCACACCGTCGAGGCGACCCGCCAACTGATTCCCGAGCTGCGCGCGCGCGGGTTCATGTTCGGCAAGGTCTGTTAGTCGCACAGGTCCGGCTGAAGCCGGACACTACGTACTACGGCTCGACGATGCCTTCGCGGATCGCGTAGCGCACGAGATGGCTCAGCGAGTTGAGCCGGAGCTTGCGCATGATGTTCAGCCGGTGGGCTTCGACCGTCTTGACGCTGATGCTCAGCCGTGTCGCGGTTTCCTTGTTGCTGTGGCCTTCGCACAGCAGCTGGATGATCTCGCGCTCGCGAGGGGTCGCTTTCGGCGTCCGGAGCTCGTCTGACTCCGGCGACTGATAGCGCCGCATATAGCTGTCCAGGGCTTCTTCGGCAAGCTGCCCGGTGAGGAACGGCTTGTGGCGGCTCAATGCCGTCACGGCGGCGACGAGGCTCGTCACGCCGTCGGACTTCAGCACATATCCGCGCGCGCCCGCCTGCAGCACCTGCTGGGCCATCTCTACTGAGTGAAGGATGGTCATGACGAGCACCTCCGTTTTGGGCGATGCCTCGAGAATTTGCCGGATGGCCTCGAGCGCACTCTGCGGATGCGAGGCGTCGAGCACGACCACGTCGGGGTTGAGGCGTCGTGCGTCTTCCACAGCGGAGGCGCCCACGGCTGTTTCTCCGACGATGTCGAGATTTTCCTGGGATTCGAGGCCCGACCGGATGCCCAGCCTTGCGACTGGATGGTCGTCCACGATGAGAATTCGAATCTGGTCTGTTGTTACAGTCATGCTACCTAGCTTAAAAATAGTTCGCTCGACGATGAATCAGTGAGCGACTCGACTTTCTGTGAGGAAGTACCTACAGCGGCGGGTCAATCAATCAGTCTGTTCTCTAGAGCATACCGTACGATGTCGGCGTTTGTCCTGAACGCCATTTTCTCGAGGACGCGCGCGCGGTAGGTACTCACCGTTTTGTCGCTGAGCGCGAGCATGGCGGCGATCTCGCTGACGCTCTTGCCGCGCCCGAGGAGTCGCATCACTTCGAACTCGCGGTCCGACAGCAGGTCGTGCGAGGGCTGGTCGAGATCGCGGCCGAGATCGCTCACCAGCAGCTCGGCGAGGGCGGGACTGATGTAGCGCGTGCCCGAGAGCACCTTCTTGATCGCGGAAGAGAGCTCGGCCCGCGGACTGTCCTTGGTGACATATCCGGAGGCGCCCGAACGATACGCACGACGCGCGTACTGCTCCTCGGCGTGCATGGTCAGGACGAGCACCGGCATGTTCGGCCGAATCTCTTTGAGCTCTTTGAGCACTTCCAGGCCGCTGTGATCGCGAAGGGAGATATCCAGCACGGCGAGATCCCAGCGCTCGTCGCGCGAGAGCTTGAGCGCGTCCTGTGCGGTGGCGGCTTCGCCGAAGACCGCATCGTCGGCAAACTCGCGGACGATGCTTTTCAGCCCGTCGCGCACGACCTGATGGTCGTCGATGAGCAGCACGCGCCTCATGCCGCAACCCTGGTCGAGAGTGGAATCGTCACCGCAAGTGTCGTGCCCTGCCCCGGCTGGCTCGTGATATCGACCGTTCCATCGATGAGTGCGGCGCGCTCGCGCATGCCCAGCAGCCCGAGCGATTGGCGTGAATGGACGTGTCCGCGGCTCATGCCCCTCCCGTTGTCCGAGATCTCGAGCAGAAGATACTCGCCCGCGACTGTCGCCCGGACCTCGACGCGTGTGGCGTCCGCGTGCCGGAGCACATTTGTCAGCGCCTCCTGGAAGATGCGAAATGCCGCAGTCGCGGCCTCGCTGGAGAGCTCCGCACGCTCGGCCGGAATCTGATAGTGACAAAGGATGCCCGTTCGCCGCTCGAACTGCGACGCCTCCCATTGGATGGCGTCGAGCAATCCGAGATCGTCCAGAATGCCGGGTCGGAGATCCGATGAGATCTGTTTGACCGTTGCCATAATCGCTTCGACCCGCCTGACCGCGCCGTTCAGGCGGTGGTCGCCGACGGATTCCAGTTCCCACTTGAGTCCCGTCAGCGCCGAGCCCAGCTCGTCGTGAATCTCGCGGGCCAGACGCGCCCGCTCCTGTTCGCGAGTCGATTGCAACTGTCCGGCGAGCGCACTCAACTGGTCGGCACGACGCCGTTGTGCGCGATCGACGAGCGACGTCAATAAGGCGACGATCAGTAAAGTGGCCGGCACGACGCTGACTCCGAGAAGCCCGATCGACTGGATGCTGACCAGATGCGACGCATCGCGCGGGAAAGCGTTCATCGAGAACAGGACACCGGTCATGGCGGTGTAGTACATCGCCGGATTCGCGAGGCCGCGCAGGATGGATGCCCCGTGCACCCCGGCCCAGCGAACCCGTGTTCCTTCGGTGGCGTCCACGCTGATTCGGAACGCGAGACACGAAATCGACACCGCGACCGCCACCGAAAGGATGATGACTGGGATGAAGTGATATTGGGCGAACGGGACTCGGACAGCCGCCATTGCCGTGTAGTGAAGCCCGGCGATGTTGATGCCACCGAGTGCCAGGCCGGCGCCCATCCGTCTGAGAACCGTGATGGGGCCGCGGCGTATGAAAATCAAAGCGAGTGCCGAGCCGGCCATCCCCACGAACAGCGACAGGATGACGCCGCGTCGATCGAGCAGCAGGGGCGTGGGAAGCCTCAGGCCCAGCATGGCGGTGTAGTTCATCGACCATGTGCCGATCCCGTCGACGACGGTGGCCACGGCAAACCACATCAGCCAGAGTCGTTGGTTCTTCGACGCTCGCATGCGCGCGGCCAGATCGCGCGCCGCATAGGCGGCCATCATCGCGAGAGCGATCGACAGCACGACGAACCGGACATCATGGCGAGCGTAGAACACACAATCCGCGTTGCATCAACGATGCCCGCCCTGTACGCGTAAGGCGGGTCTTGAAGTTCAAGACCCGCCCTACGTACGAATCTACGCGATCGCCGGGAGACGCTGCCCGCGTCTGGCGATCCATTCGAGGGACAACCCCGTCAGGCACCCGGCAAGGATGATGATCGCAGCCGAGAGCCACGGACGTCCACCGCCGTACACAAGCGGGAAGTGATTACTGATCATGAAGAGAATGACGGCAGGTGCGAGGATGGCATTGTGCGTGACACGTTGCGGGCGTTGGTGAGTGTTGTTCACCATGATGGTGCCAAGGATGGCGCCCAGGTGGATGAACACTGCGCGTCCGGTCATGAACTGAATGAGGCCCTGGGCGATAGCACTGAGGATCGCGATCGATATCATCGCCGCAAGGGCTGGCCGCCCAGCCAGGAGAGTCCATACGGCATCGTACAGGAGCCAACTGAGGAACATGACGGCCACTCCTACACCGAGGGCCATGCCCCACGACTGGGTGGGCGTTGTCAGCGCGCCTCCGCCGTAGTACACGAAGATGAGCAAGGTGAATCCTGTGAGCCATGTCGCGCCGCTCGCGGCTCGCATCAACAGGTCCGGCCGGACCGGCTGAAAGCGTGCAGAGAAGCTCAGCGACCACACATGACCAATCCACAGGACGGCCGTGACGACGTGGAGCCACCGGAACACGAGATGGTGAAGCTCGCTGCCGTTCATCTCCAAACGTTAGACGTATACTGACTCTCTGAGTTCCATGCCGCCTGCCGTCGATCCGGCCTTTCTCGCACTTCCGCTCGATCGTGTCGCCGACGCGGCGCTTGCCGCCGCCAGGGAACGTGGTGCTACGCACGTGGACTTCCGTATCGAGCGCTTGCGGACCCAGATCATCGTCGCTCGCGATCGTGAGCTGCAGACGTCGGTCGAAAGCGAGGCGGTCGGCTTCAGCGTGCGCGTCGTCTGCAACGGAGCCTGGGGATTTGCCGCCGGCATCGATCTGACGACCGATGCCGCCGCCGCCGTGGCGCGGCGCGCCGTGGCGGTCGCCGAATCGCTCGCGCGCCTCAATGCCGATCCGGTCACCCTTGCCGACGAGCCGGTCTACGCCGATACCTACGTGTCCCGCTACGACATCGACCCGTTCACGGTCGCTGAAGACGAGAAGATCAACTTCCTGCTGGGGCTGAACGACCGTGCGCTCGCATCGAAGCGGATCGACCGCGTGACCTCGTATCTGATGCTCGTGCGCGAGCAGAAGTACTTCGCGTCCCTCAAAGGCTCGCGCATCACGCAGCAGCGCGTTCGAGTGAAGGGCGATCTCACCGCGGTTCGCATCGACAAGTCGACGGGTGCGTTCGAAACGATGGGGAATGCCGCGCCCCCCGCCGGCCGGGGCTGGGAGTACTTCACGAACGGCCATGACTGGAAGAAGGATGCCGACGAGATTCCGATGCTGCTCGAGGAGAAGATGTCTTCGCCCTCGATTGTTCCCGGGCGCTACGACATCGTGATCGATCCGACCAACCTCTGGCTGACCATTCACGAATCGATCGGCCACTCGACGGAGCTCGATCGCGTACTTGGATACGAGGCGAACTACGCAGGCACGTCGTTCGCGACGCTCGACAAGCTGAACACTCTGCAGTTCGGCGCCGCGATGATGCATGTGACGGGCGACCGCCAGGTCGCCCACGGCCTCTCGACAGTCGGCTATGACGACGAGGGAGTGGCGGCGCAGACGTGGGACATCATCCGCGACGGCGTGCTCGTGGGCTATCAGCTCGATCGGCAGATGGCCCACAAGCAGGGCTTCGGCCGCTCGAACGGGTGCGCCTTCGCCGATCAGGCCGGTCACGTTCCCCTGCAACGCATGCCGAACGTGTCGCTTGGCGCGAGCGAGAAGGACGTGACGCTGACGGATTTGCTGGCTGGCCTCGACGAAGGCCTCTACGTCGTCGGCGACAAGAGCTGGTCGATCGACATGCAGAGGTACAACTTTCAGTTCACCGGCCAGAAATTCTTTCATGTCCGCGGGGGAAAAATCGTCGGGCAGTTCAAGGATGTGGCCTACCAGTCGCGCACGACCGATTTCTGGAATGCGATGGAGGCGGTCGGCGGCCCCGCGACCTACGTGCTGGGCGGCGCGTTCAATTGCGGCAAGGGCCAGCCAGGCCAGATTGCGCCCGTGTCGCACGGATGTCCGGCCGCGCTCTTTCGCGGCATCAACATCCTGAACACCGCCGAGGAGGGGCGCTGATCACTCTCCAGGAGACCATCGATCGCGTGCTGCATCTGTCGAAAGCTGATGGCTGCATGGTCCTTGCACGACGTGTCGCCAACGTCAACATCCGCTGGGCGCACAATATGGTGACGACCAACGGCGACACAGACGAGGTGCAGTTGTCGGTGATGTCAATCATCGGTCGCCGCGTCGCGGCGGTGACGCGCACCTACTTTCCGCCCGAGCGTCTCGAAGAGATCGTGCGTGAGACCGAAGCGGCATGCATGCGCCGTCCCGAAGCGCCCGACTGTATGCCGCTCATAGAAGGGACCGGCGTCCCGGTGGACTGGAACGCGCCCCCCGGCGATGCCGACATCCATGTCTTCGACCCGCTCGTACCCGAACTGGGCAGGTTGTTCGAGCACGCCAGGCGCGCGGACATTGCGACGTTCGGCTATGCCGAGTTTCGCACGGAGACCACGCTGCTCGCGACGTCCACCGGGTTGAGAAAACGGGACACCGAGCGTATCGGCAAGGTCGAAATCACCGCGAAAACGCCTGATTTCGCGCGCTCCTCGTGGGTCGGGCAGGCGACGCACGACTTTCTCGACATCGATCTCCGGGCGATGTTCGATCGGTTGCAGGAGCGTCTCGGTTGGGCTGCCCGCCGCATCGAGATGCCCGCCGGTTCCTACGAAGTGCTGCTCGAGCCGTCGTGTGCCGCAGACCTGGCGATTGGCGCCTACTCGTTCATGGCCCGCCGGGATGCCGACGAAGGGCGCAGTCCGTTTTCCAAACCGGGGGGCAGCACGCTGCTGGGCGAGCGATTGTTCGGCGATGTAACCATCTACTCGAATCCAGCGGAGCCAGGCATCGAGGCGGCGCCGTTTCACGCTGGCGTCGAATCCGGAGAGGCTTCGTCTGTCTTCGATAACGGCCTCGAGCTCTCGCGTACCGACTGGGCGCACAAGGGAGTCCTGCAACATCTCGTGACGCCGCGCTACTGGGCGGAGAAGATGGGGCTCTCGACGTCGGTGCCGTTCATCAACAACCTGGTGCTGGATGGGAGTGGACCGTCGATCGCCGAGATGATCGCCCAAACCGAGCGTGCGCTGCTCGTGACGTGCCTCTGGTACATCCGGGTCGTCGATCCGCAGACGGCGCTCGTCACCGGACTCACGCGCGACGGTGTGTTCCTGGTCGAGCGAGGTCAGGTGAAAGGCGCGGTCAACAACTTCCGGTGGAATATGAGCCCGATTGCCGCGCTTGCACAGGCAACACAAATCGGTCGGACCGGCCTGGCCCTGCCCCGCGAACACGACGAATTTCTGCGCTCGAAGGCGCCGGCGCTGCGCGTCGAGCGCTTCAACATGAGCTCGGTAAGCGAAGCCCGGTAGGCAGTCGTTACAATAAGACAACTGATGCCGCTACCCCTGGGTCTCAAGACGGATATTCGTGTGCTTGTGGGCGACGGAACGATCGATCAACTCGGAGCGCTGGCAGGAGAGCTCGGGTTCACGCGCACGCTGCTCGTTGCCGACGCCGGCCTGGTAAGAGCCGGTCATCACGAGCACGCCCGTGCGTCGCTCGAGGCTGCCGGCGTGCACACCCTCGACTTCAGCGATTTTGGTCCGAATCCCGATGCCGACATGCTCGAGGCGGGGCGCCGGCGTGTCGTGGGGAAGGCCATCGACTCGATTGTCGGTCTCGGGGGTGGCAGCTCGCTCGATTGCGCCAAGGGCATCAACTTCGTGTTGACGCAGGGCGGCACGATTCACGATTTTCATGGGTACGGCAAGGCCACCAGGCCGATGCTGCCAATGATCGGCGTGCCGACCACAGCCGGCACCGGCAGCGAAGCGCAATCGTATGCCCTTATCTCGGATCCGAAGACCCACAATAAGATGGCGTGCGGCGATCCGAAAGCCGCGTTTCGCGCGGTGATTCTGGATCCGCGCCTGACGCTGACGCAGCCGTCTTCGGTGACGGCGGCTGCCGGCTACGATGCGATTGCGCACGCGGTCGAAAGCTTCGTCTGCACGAAGCGCAATCCGGACTCGCGAGAGATGTCGCTGGAGGCGTGGCGGCTGCTCGAACGCCATTACGAACGCGTGCTGGCGTCGCCCGGAGATCTCGAAGCTCGCGCGGCGATGCAGCTCGGCGCGTTCTGCGCCGGGACGGCCATCGAGCGTTCGATGCTCGGTGCCACGCACGCCTGCGCAAATCCGCTGACCGCGCGCTACGGCACGACTCATGGCGATGCCATCGCCATCCTGTTACCGCACGTCGTACGATGGAACGGCGGCGAGGCCGGATCGCTCTATGCTGAGCTCGTCGCGGCGTCGAGCACGTTTGAGCGCCGAAGCGCACTGCTAGAAGGCACGACCGCCGCGGACGTGCTGGCCGCCCGGCTCGCAGCGCTCGCTGCTGTCGGAGGATTGCCGACGACGCTCAGAGATGCCGGTGCGTCCTCGGGAGACGTGGCCGCGCTGGCGCGCGATGCCGCGGACCAATGGACAGGCCGATTCAATCCGCGCCCGTTCGATGCCGCGGGTGCGCGGGAGATTTACGAATGCGCGTTTTGAAGCGATCCGGTGTCTTCTCGTGGGTGGCCGTCGCGCTGCTTTGCGTCGCGTCCGCCGTCGTGTCCGCCGTAATGTCCGGCTTTAGCCGGACTCTTCTCGCGCAGCAACCTGCGGCCTGGGCGCAATTCCGCGGAAACCCGCAACTGAGCGGCGTCGCGTCTTCCACGCTTCCGGCGTCATTGAAGGTGCTGTGGACGTTCGACGCCGGTGAGGCAATCGAGTCGTCGGCTGCAATCGCCGACGACACGGTCTACGTGGGGTCTGCAGCGGGAGAGCTCGTGGCGCTGAATCTTCAGAACGGAAGCGTTCGCTGGAGGTACCGCACGGGCGAGATCGGCGAGTCTTCTCCGGCTGTCGCGAACGGAGTCGTTTACATCGGCGATCTCACCGGTACGTTTCACGCCGTCGATGCGAAATCCGGAAAAGCGCTGTGGACCTATAAGACGATGGGCGAAATCCGGTCATCGCCGGTCGTGGTCGGCGATCGCGTCCTTGTCGGCTCATACGATCGTTTCTTGTACGCGCTCTCGGCCGCGAAGGGCAGCGTGCTCTGGAAGGTCGAGTTCCAGGGCTATGTGCACGCCACGCCTTCGGTCGTCGACGGCGTGGCTTACATCTCGGGCTGTGACGAGACGTTCCGCGGTATTCGTGTCGCGGACGGACGCGAGGTGCTGAATGTGCCGATCGGCGCCTACATGGGTGCGTCGGCAGTCGTGACGGGTGGAGCGGCGTACGTCGGCACGTTCGAGAACGAGGTGATTGGCATCGATATGAAGGCGCGGAAGGTGATGTGGAGCTATCGGCATCCAGAGCGCTTGTTTCCGTATTACTCGTCGGCAGCCATCAGCCAGGACCGTGTCGTTCTGGGCGGACGCGACAAGATGGTTCACGCCCTCGACCCCAAAACAGGCAAGGCCCATTGGACGTTCATGACCAATGCGCGTGTCGAGTCGTCTCCGGCCATTGTGGGAAACCGCGTTTTTGTCGGTTCGACCGACGGCCGATTGTACGAATTCGACCTCATCAAGGGCTCGAAGCTCTCGGACTTCGACGCGGGCGCCGCGATTACCGCGTCGCCGGCCGTATCAAACGGCCGCCTTGTGGTCGGTACACATGACGGCCGTCTGTACTGTCTGGGGTAATCCACGATACATGCACTGCCATATTCTCAATTGACGATTGCCTTATTGATCGTTCGCCCGATCAATCTGGCAATTGCCAATTGCAAATGTGGCAATGCATTCACGCCCGGCGTGCCGCTGCCGAGCGCCGGCGTGCGGCACTCTTCGCCTGACGTGAGAGGGCCTTCCGCGACACCATGCTCCGCCCTTCGCGCTTTAATGCCCGTCTCGCGGCGCGCGATCGACGAGCCGACGGCTTCTTTCTGCCGCGTGCAGCCGCGCGATCGGCGTACCTGGCGCTCTGTCTGGTTCTGGCCTTCGCGCTGCGAGGGGGCGGCGGCAACTTCACGCCGGCACGGCGGGCTTTGGATAGCCCGATCGCAATCGCCTGTTTCGTCGATCGTACGCCGTGCTTGCCCTCTCGGACATGTTCGATCTCTTCGCGCACGAACGGCCCAGCCTGCGTCGTCGGCGCATTGCCGCGTCGTTTGGCCTGTCGTGCACGCTTGATGGTCCTTTGTTCTGGCATCATGCCCTCCGTTTGAAGAACTGAACGGCGTGCTCGTGCTTCTCGGCGGCGGCTCGCGACCGGAACGTTCCCAGATTTCTCCGCTTGCCGGTTCTTGGATCGGCCTTGCGCGAGTACAGACGGTACGCGCCCGATTGCAGTTTGCGAATCATTGAATCCGTAGGGCGGGTCTTGCAGTTCAAGACCCGCCCTGCATCGGAATCGGGTTACGCTCCCGAAATTTCGAGTTTGCGCTTCCGCGATACCTCTCGCGGCGGCGCCTGGATCGTCACTTCGAGCACGCCGTTGTCGAAGTTCGCCTTCGCGCTCTCGGTGATAGCGCCTTCGGGGAGCGGCACGACCCGGTAGAAGTGCCCGTAGGTGCGCTCGCTGCGATAGTACCCCCCGCGATCTTCCTCCTGCTCTTCCCGGCGCTCGCCTTCGATGGTCAACGAGTCGTCAGTCAGCTCGATGTCGACATCTTCCTTCTTCATGCCGGGAAGATCCGCGCGCACGATGAACCGATCGCCTCGTTGGAAGGTCTCGATCTGCGGCGTCCAGAGCGCCTGAACATCCGTCGCGCTGCGCCGTGGCTCTCGCTGGAGCAGGTTGAACGGATCGTGCCAGAAGCTGCCGAACGGATCGCGCCAGAGCGCGGCGAGTGGATCGCGCCAATTCAGCTCGTTGCGTCCACGGCCCGACTGCAGACCACGCTCGGTGTCCGTCTGCGGAGTCCGCTGATCTCGATCTTTGCGGTCCTGTGGTGCCATGGGGCCCTCACTTTCCGTGGTCATCGGTGCATGGGTCAGTTTTTGCGAACTGCCCCAAGACTAAAACAGCAAAGGCGAGGCCATCGAGACGGCCAATGTTGAGGCGGCGATTGAACGGCGACGTGTCACGTGGTGTACACGGTGAACGAAGGCCGGACCCGGCACATCGTTTGAAAGAGTCAATCTCCAGGCAGCATCCATGAAGAAGGGAGCAGACACACACATGGCCAACACAGGCAAGCCGTCACCCTCACGCCGCGCCGTTGCCGCCGCGACGGAGGAGCTCACCAAGGAGAACAGACTCGACAGTCCCGTGGTGCAGGACCTTCGCCGGCAAACAGCCAATGCGTTCATGTTGTACGCAAACTACAAGCACTATCACTGGCAGACCTACGGGCCACATTTCCGCGAATTCCACAAGCTGTTCGACAAATTTGCCGAAGAGGTGCTCGAAACCCTCGATCCGCTGGCCGAACGGGTGCGCATGATCGGACCCGATCCGCCCGCCCATCCGCTCGAGATCAACGATCTCGCCAGCGTGTCGCCTGCCGCGCCCGGTTCGACGATGTTGGAGATGGCGGAGGAAGCGAATCGAAACACCCTCATCGTCATCAAGGAGATGCGGCACGCCGCTCGAGTCGCCGACGATCACGACGACCCGGGGACGGTCGATGTGTTCTCGAGGATCGTGCAGGTTCACGAAAAGCACGAGTGGTGGCTGCGCGACATCCTCCGCAAGGGCGACGGGTTTCACATGAGCGATGTGTGATGAGGATCGCTCAGGTCGCTCCGCTCGCTGAAAGCGTACCCCCGAAGCTGTACGGCGGGACCGAACGCGTGGTCGCCTATCTCTGCGACGAGCTCGTCCGCCAGGGCCATGCGGTGTCGCTGTTTGCCTCCGGCGACTCGCACACGGGCGCCAGCCTATGGCCTCTCTGCGACGAGGGATTGCGTCTCAACGGTCAGGGCAGGGACTCGCTGGCGCTGCACCTGCTGATGATCGAACAGATTGCCAGGCGGGCGAACGAGTTCGATGTCGTCCACTTTCATGTGGCGCCGCTGCATTTCCCGATGGCGCGGCGTCTCGGCGTCCCGCATGTCACGACGCTGCATGGACGATTGGACCTGCCCGATCTCGTCTCGCTCTATAGCGAGTTTTCCGACATCCCGGTGGTATCGATTTCAGACGCTCAACGCGTGCCGATTCCCGATGCGAACTGGATAGGAACGGTGCATCACGGCCTGCCCGCATGCGAGCTGCGATTTCGCGCAGAGGATGCCGGGTACTTCGCGTTTCTCGGGCGGATTTCGCCCGAGAAGCGCGTCGATCGTGCGATTGCGATCGCCAAGGGCTGCGGGTACCCGCTGCGCATCGCTGCCAAAGTCGATCCGATCGACGAGGAGTACTTTGCGTCGGCGATCAAGCCGCTGCTCGATCATCCGCTCATTACGTTTGTCGGAGAGATTTCGCATGCCGAGAAGGGCGACTTTCTCGGCGGCGCCAAAGCCCTGTTGTTTCCCATCGACTGGCCGGAGCCGTTTGGCCTCGTCATGATCGAGGCGCTGGCCTGCGGTACTCCGGTGGTCGCGTTTCGCGGGGGTTCGGTAGACGAGGTGATCGAGAGCGGCACGACAGGATTCATCGTCGACGATCTGGAGCAGGCCATTGCCGCCGCCCTCAGGATTGACACGATTGACCGGAGAGTGTGCCGGCAGTCGTTCGAGCGGCGTTTTGCGGTTGAGCGTATGGCAACTGACTATCTGCAGCTCTATCGGACTCTTCAGGCTCGCCAACGAAGCGAGCTTGTCAGCTGACGTGACACCCATGGAAGAGACGCCCACCCTGAATCAAGAGTTTGCGGTTATCACCGAGGCCGAGCCGATTGGCGCGCCGATGCGCGTGCTGAAACAGGGCGACAGCTTTGGGGTCTTCGACCAGTGCGGCGACATCACGGCGGCGGAGAACAGCGAGGCAGGCCTGTACCTACGATGGGACGCGATTCCTGTCGAGGTTCGAGCTCTCACTGTTTCACCGCCGGCCACTGCTCCTGAGCTCGACCATCAGCCGGGACAACGCGGTCTTCGTTGCCGATCTGACCAACCCCGACCTCCGGAGCGGCGATCGAGTCGCTATCCCGCGGGGTCAGATTCACCTCGTACGCTCCCGTGTGCTGTGGAAGGGCCAGTGTGTCGAGCGCATTCGTGTGGCGAACTATTCGCTGCGCCGGTTGGAAGTGCCGATCGCCATCCGTATCGATGCCGATTTCAAGGACGTGTTCGAAGTCAGAGGCACGCGCCGGCTCGGATGTGGCGAGCGGCTGCCGGATGTGACCAGTCCCGACTACCAGATGCGCTATCGAGGCCTGGATGGCACCGAGCGGCGAACGCGAATCCGATGGAGCCAGTCGCCTGATACGGTGGCGCCCGGCTATGTCGCATTCGTCATCGGCCTGGAGCCGCGCGCATCGGCGGTCCTCGAGTTGATGATCGGGTGCGAGACCGCCTCGGATGTGCGTCCAGTCGTGTCGTTTGAGGAAGTAATGCCCGCAGCAAGGGCCGCTCTCGCGATGCATCCCGAGGACACCTGCATGGTGCATACCTCGAACGCGACATTCAACCGATGGCTGACCCGTTCGATCGCCGATCTGCAGATGCTGATGACCGAGACGCCGTTTGGCGTGTACCCCTATGCCGGTATTCCGTGGTACAGCACGCCGTTCGGACGCGACGGCCTCATTACCGCGTTCGAGCTCCTCTGGGTCGCCCCGCGAGTCGCACGAGGCGTGCTGGCGTTTCTGGCCAACACTCAGGCCACGACGCATGCCGAAGCCGACGAGATGCAGCCCGGGAAGATCATCCACGAGATGCGCGGTGGAGAGATGGCGGCGCTTGGCGAAGTACCTTTCGGCCGGTACTACGGGAGCGCAGATGCGACGCCCCTGTTTGTGATGCTGGCCTGGGCGTATTACGAAAGGACCGCAGATCGGAGCTTCATCGACAACCTCTGGCCACACATCACGTTGGCTCTCGAATGGATGGAGACGTACGGAGATCTGGACGGCGATGGCTTCATCGAATATGCGAGGCACGGCGAAAAAGGGCTGATTCATCAAGGATGGAAGGATTCGTACGATTCCGTGTTTCATGCGGATGGTGAGCTGGCGGAGGGGCCGGTCGCCATCTGCGAAGTTCAGGCTTATGCGTACGCGGCGTGGATGGCCGGCGCGCGGCTGGCGTCTGTGAGAGGCGATGCTCGTGGCGACCAATGGAACAGTCGCGCAGAGCGCCTGCGGACGCGCTTCGAGGCAGCGTTCTGGTGCGAGTCGCTCGGGACGTATGCGCTGGCCCTCGACAAACATAAGCGCCCTTGTCAGGTGCGCACGTCGAATCCGGGCCACTGTCTTTTTGCCGGCATAGTCCCGGAAGACAAGGCCGAACGCGTGCGCACGACGCTAATGAACGATACGTCGTTTGCCGGATGGGGCATACGGACAGTAGCGGCAGGCCAGGCACGCTACAACCCTATGTCGTATCACAACGGCTCAATCTGGCCTCACGACAATGCCGTCATCGCCGCAGGCTTCTCGCGATACGGGCATACGCGATCTGCCTCGCGACTCCTGGACGCAATGTTCGATCTGAGCGCAGCCGTGGATTTGCACCGGCTGCCTGAACTGATCTGTGGCTTCGAGCGCAGAGGTGATGAACATCCGACACTGTATCCAGTCGCCTGCGCACCGCAGGCCTGGGCGGCTGGAGCCGTGTATCTCCTGTTGGCCGCTGCCCTGGGGCTCGCGATTGATGCGCGATCGAAGCGGCTGTCGTTCTCACGCGCGAAGTTGCCTCGCGACGTCGACTGGATCGAACTCTCGAATCTCTCTGTCGGCGACGCGACGCTCGATTTACGGCTCGAAAGTCATCCTCACGACGTCGGGGTTACGGTCCTGCACCGCGCAGGAGACGTGGAGATCAGTTCGATCAAGTGACGTGTGAGCGGCCGAGGACGCTGCGCTGATCAGTCAGCGCAAAGAATGCCGGCAGATAGGCGAGCGTCCAACTGAAGAAGTGAACACCGTAATCCCAGCCCTGCGGGTCGAATGGGCGCCAGATTCCCGAGATCAGGTAGAACGCCACGCCCGATCCCACCATCGCGAGCGCTCCGCGCTTGAGCGTATCGCCCCACGTGGCGTGGAAGCTGAGAATGCGCCCGGCGAGCACAGCAACGGCCAGCCAGACGAAGGCCCAGATCACGGCCATCACCCAATATCCCGTCACGGGCGCGAGCACATAGAAGCTGCCAGCCGCCACGAGCCCGATCAGTGCTCCGTAAATCGCTCCAATTAGGGTTTTGTTCCCGATCGACCCGAGGAATGCCCCGATGCACAGGAAGAGGATGGTGCCGTGTGCCAGGCCGTACTCGACCCGATGACGCAGATGCAATCCCGCCCAGACGAAATCGCCGAGCGTCGAGACAGCAGCAATGAGCAGGGAGCCGAAGAGTGCAGTGGGCATCAGTCGGGCATGTTTTCCTTCGATGGTTCCGGCAGCCAGAAACTGGCGATGAAGCCGACAAGATATACCGAAAAGCCCACCGCGGCAGCGACAAGCGCGACCTTTGTCGGGGCGTACGCCCTGTCGGGAGTGACGGCCAGCGTCGCCGTCAGCCAGGCGAACGACGTACCGATGAGGCGGCCGCCGATATTGGCCGCAAAGCTTTCGCCCGTGCCTCGCAGGTGAAGCGGGTAGACGCGCGGCAGGTAGTTGCCCCAGAAACTGAACTGGCCCACGGTGAAGAATCCCGCCAGGAATATCCCGATGTTCAGCCAACTCAAGCTTGTGGTTGCCGCGATCGCGAACGTGATCGGCAACACGATCAGGCCGGGAATCTGAAACATTCGGATCAGCTTTTGGCGGCTGACGACGACAACTGCGAGATACGCGAGTGCGACGCGTCCGACGAGGCCGCCGATTTCCTGCACCTTGGTCACGTTGGCCGCAACCTCCTGATTGGCGAGCGCGGCACGCGGCGGCGGCATCCCTTGCGTCATCTGACGCACCTCGGGCAGGCCTGGAACGATCTGCGGCACCTGTTGGATTGCGCCAAAGGCGGCGCCATACGCACAGGCAAACATGATCGTCGTGACGATGGTCGTGCGCCGCAACGCGGGCGAGAAAATCGCCGCCAGGCTTGGCCGGCCGAGCGTGCCGGCGGCCTTCTTCTGTTGCCATGACGGCGATTCCGGCAGGAACGGCCGAATCAGAATCAACGGGATAGCGGGCAGCACGCCCGACATCAGCGTGTAGCGCCATGGTGCGTGAGGATCGGGAAGCGATGACCCGAACATGTTCAGCGACGGCAGGTACGCGGCGTACGCGACCATCAGGCCGTTTACTGTGGCGACCATGATTCCGCCGAGCGACGAAAATGCCTGGGTGTAGCCGAGCACCTTCTCGCGGCGCATCGGATCGGAGAAGAGCTCGGCAAGCCACGCAACGGCGGCCACGAACTCGACGCACACGCCGATGAAGACGAAACACCGGAGCAGCAGCAGCATTTCAATCGACGTCGAGAAGCCCGACAGAAACGCCGACACGGCATAGATGAGGATGCTGTAGGTGAGCACGCGCCGCCGGCCGAGTCGGTCGGTGAGGTACCCGCCGAGCAGGCCGAAGATACCGCCGGCAAACGCCGGTATGTAGAACAGCCGCCCGACCCACATCTGGAACTGCGGCGAGCCGGGTGCGGCGCCGGTCAGTTCGAGCAGCGCCGGCCGCACGATGAGCGGCAGCATCAGAATTTCGTAGATGTCGAACGCGAAGCCAATGGCCGCGATGGCGCAGATCAGCCATTGCACGGGCGTCAGCCGTGCAGAGGGGGCGATTTGTGCTGTCATGTGGGTCGGATCATAACGTAGGTGGTCGATGGGCGATGGTCGGTGGGCTATGGGCGATGGTCATGGTCGATGGGCGACGGACCTCAATACCTGAGCCGCACAACGAGCGCAGGCGACCCTTTTTGCGGGATCACCACAAACAGGTTGTCGTACTCCGTATCGCCGATCGTGACCGGAGCGGCGACGCCGAGTCGCTGCAGGATCTGAGGAACCGTGTTCGAATGCCCGACGACGAGCACGCGGTCCTGCAGCGTCGCGGTATTCAGCTTGCTGAACAGCGCGTCGAGATCGCTGACCGGCAGTTCCGTCGGCGTCAGTTGTAATGCCGCGGCAAGGGGCGCGGCGGTCTGAACCGTCCGACGCAGGTTGGTCGTATAGATCTGAGTAATGCCGGCGTCTTTGAGGAGCACGCCAAGGCGCGCAGCCCGGGCCTCTCCAACGCCAGATAAGAGTGAGTCCGCAGAGGCGTCCGCACGTTCCGCATGACGCACGACGAACACGGTACCTTGCGCGGCGGCAATGGTGGGAGCCGCGACCAACAAGAGCGCAAACGCACCGGCAAAGAAACCCTTCATGTTCAGTAGAGCCACACGCGCCCGCCAGATGGTAGCGTGACACCCGACTGCCGAGTGAATTGCTCGATACCGAAGACCCAGCGGCGCTCTGGACGCATGAAGTACAGCCTCAGGCTCTCGACTGTGGGTGCGCCATTGGAGCTCGCCTGAGGGTGAGCCCCGAGAATCTGCTGCCAGGCTGGACGCCATAGAGCAGGGCGAACGTGAATGGGGTCGAAGCCGTACCACGCAGGATCAAGTCGAAAGAACTTGGCACCGCGCGCGGCGGACAACTTGGCAAGCCCGGTGTTCAGGAGTTCCGCCCTCTCGAGGACTTGAGCCAGCGAGAGTCGACACGACGGCACCAAGATCGAGCGGAATGCCAGAAACTTCAGACTCGATAAGCCGCGGATGCTGGCGAGGGGCAGATCCGTCAGCACGATATCCTGTGTCACACGACTCAAGCGACCGAGCGCCTCTTCGACCCATCCAAGGGTCTGCTCGGCCGAGAAGCCATACAGGAGGTCATTCCCGACATCGGTAATGAGACCTCGAGTCGCCACCCGAGGGCGCGACTCCAACTCGGACCACAAGCCTGATTCGAGGATTCCAGGCAGCGTTCGAAAGAGCAATTGGCTGCGGGCGCCATAGGATCGACCGTGGCCGAGCGCAGCCAGGACTTCGACACCAGGGCCCCACGCGGCTCGAGCCGTGGAGACGACAGTCTGGAAGCCACGCGTCAAGTTGCTGGCGCCGAGAGCAACCACGCGAGCGACGTCAGCGGACATCGTCGGCCCTTCCAACGCCGTTAACCGATCCGAAGCAGCTTCATGAGGTTGCCGTTCAGGATCGCTTCTTTGTCCGCGTCGCCGAGAAACGGCGCATTCAGAACGAGATCGACCGTCACGGGCCAGTTGAAGGGTACGTCGGTCCCATACACAACCTGCCCGATGCCTACCTCGGCCACCAGGTGGCGCAGCCCCTCTTCGGAAAAGACCATCGTGTCTACGAGAATCTGTGATTTCAGATACTCGCTGGGTTTCCGCGTGTTGGCGCAGTTCGCGTTGCTGCGTACCACGCATGCCGCTTCCGTTCGGCCGAGATACGATGGCAGGTAGCCGCCGGCGTGCGATGCGCAGACACGGAGGCCGGGAAATTTGTCGAACGTCCCGTCAAAAATCAGGCGCGACAGGAAGTATGTCGTTTCAAGCGGATTGCCGATGATGTTGCCGAGATCGCCCCGTCCTCGGAACGCGCCTTCCTTGATGATGTTTTCAGCTCCGCCGGGGTGCATGAAGACCAGCACGCCAAGCTCGGCGGCCTTGGCCCAGAACGGGTCGTACTTCGGCAGCGAGAGATCCTCGCCGTTGACGTGGCCCCCGATCGACGCGCCGCGCAGGCCCAGACGCCGGACGCCATCCTGAAGCTGCTCGGCGGCCAACTCGGGATGCTGCAAGGCGACGGACGCCAACGCGACAAAGCGATCGGGGTGCGCGGCGACCCATTTCGCCAGTCCCTCGTTCTGGGCTCGAACGATCCTGCGTGCGAGATCCTGGTCGGCGGCGTACCACCAATACCCGTTGATGGTGAGCGCCTGAATGTCAACGCCCTGCTGATCCATCACCTGAAGGCGCTGCGGGCCAAGGATGTTGTTCCCGCCACCGCCTCCCAACTTGGCCAGCGGAGTACCGTTCACGATGTCCTCGACCGGGATGATGCAGTGCGCGTGTGCGTCGATCACTCGGACGCGGCGACCATTCACCATCACCTGACGTCGTGCTGATTGACCTTGACGTGCGGCGGTTGCGGTCTCGAAGCCGCCTCGGTCCATCGCATACGCGGCCGCTGTACCCGCCAAGACCTGGCGGAAGAACTCCCGACGACCTGGCATGTGACCTCCGCTCCTGACAAGAGTTTTCGAGCTGCGCGACGGGTGGCTTCCTCAGGTCACTGCGCAGGCTTGCGGGCGCGTGAGGACCAATGGATGGCCCGGATTCGCCAGACTCCTGACGCACGACTCAGGACCATCAACTCCGAACCGATGGAATTGACAGCGCGCCCCTGATAGGTGCCCATAACCTCGCTTGTGCACGTCGCCCACGCTGCCTCGCCGGCGACCACCACGCGGATAGGGCTGCGCTTGATGGAGACGCCTTTCTCGAACTCGATGTCGGCGGGCAGATGGTCCTTCTCGTATTGGGCCCGCGTTTCCACGCTGCCCGCCTCCAGAAACACGGCGTCATCGGCAACGAGCGCCATCGCCTTCGTCCTGTCGCCGGCCGTCAGCGCGGCGTGAAACCCGCTGACAACGGCCAGAACGCTCGCCTCATCGCCAGCCGGCTGCGCGGCGAGGGGCCCGGCAGCCAGGCACAACAGGAAAGCCAGCGTGTGAATCCGCATACATCACTCCTCCTGCCAGCGGTGCTATTGGCATTCGCTGTGGGTGACGATCTCATACTTGATGCCCTCGAGATCCTTGAAAAACAGCGCGTAGTAACCGGATGGCGTGTATTCGGGATATTCACGAGGTGGTGTGACGATAACGGCTCCAATTGCCGTGAGTTCCCGGTGCAGTCTATCGACCTCCTCGCGAGAGCGAGCCCGAAACGCCAGATGATGAAGAGAACCAGGCCGCCGTCGGTGGACACTCTCGTTCTTGAACGCCTGGCGCGGCGACGTGATGGCGAAGGCCAGCCGTGGATGCGTGTACTCGACGACCTGAAAGTCGTGCGTTGAGATGGTGGCGCTTGTCTTCTTTTCAGGGTTGAATCCGAGAAGGGGCATCAGCCGATCGTAGAACGCGACCGCGACTGGCAAGTCTCTCACCGTAATCTGAATATGGTCGATCACAGGTTCCATGCTGTCGGCTCCATGCACGTGTCGATGCTATCGTCCTCCGCGCCGACGGCTCCGGCGCGTAGCGAGACCCTTCCTGGCCTTCAACCTGGGCGGTGCACTGGCGCGGATACGACGAAGTAATTGAGATCGGTCCTCGTCCGCGGCGGGCGGCGCATCCCAGCCACCTGGGGGCAGGTAGTGGAACCGAATCAGGTACACGTTCTCACCCCGACCGTGTTTCGCGATCTCGAGTAATTCCCTTACACTGCGGAAACCCGATTCACGTGCCAGATCGTCTGTAACATCTGCAAGCCGAATTGGCGTAATCGAATCCACGACGATTTGCCCTTCGTCCATGGGGTAACGACCGCCTGCTCTGACATGGGGTCTCAACCAGATGCGGACGCTGCACGTGATCCGCCCGCGTCGAACGCCTTCGCGAAGATGTTTGGTGAATACCATGTGATGAGCGACGGCCCGCCTAGGCTGAAGGCGAAGAGGTCGGCCCGATATTCTGCCTCACTGCATAGCCGAATGCTCCGCCAACGGCTCCCAGCAGCGCCCCTGGGCCGAGGAGCGTCATTGGCAGCGTGAACACCTCGGCGAGGCCACCGCTTGCCTGAATGGCTGCCAACGTGCGCTGATCGTGATAGGCAACGAGAAGCCAGGTCGCACCGAACATGCTGATGATGGCGGCAATAAAGACGGACATGATGCCGGCGAAAATCCCTGACCATGGGGAGTGCGATCGCCAAGCCGCCGAGAATCCTGCGCAGAGCAGGATCCCAACGCTGAGAATGGTTGTGATCGTCGATCTCGAATGAAAATCCACCGTTGGAACAAGCCAATCGAGGGCTGTTCTCGCGACGAGTGAGCCGCCTAACAGCGCCGCCCACAGGCGATTGTCGCTCCAGAGAAACCCAAAGACCTGAGTCACGAACCAGACATCGGCCCGGATGCGCCCGCGCGCTGGATAGATGCTCTCGCGGTACTCTTCAAGGAGATCACCAGACACGGGATCGCGGTCGTGCGGTGGCAGAAGCATTCGAAGCACGGCTTCCACAGATCGCGGCGGTCTGGCGCTCGTCATGCGGTTCCTTTCAGTGGCCATTTGAAGCCAGTCCACAACTTGTCTACGGTGGCTCGGGCCTGATTGAGCGCGCGCCTCCCTGCGGGTTCAAGCGTGTAAAACCGCCGCGGCCGGCCCGCTCGAACTTCAGTACCTGGCCCCAAGGTCGACGCGAGGAGTCCCTTCTGTTCGAGCCTGACCAAGGTCGCATGAACGGCGCCTGCAGCGACGTTCCGTTCCAGCCGCGTCTGTACGTCCTTCAGGATCGCGCGGCCGTACGCGTTGTCGCGGAGCCGAAGCACCGCCAACAGAACCGCCTGCTCGAACGCACCGACAACGTCTGCCATCAATAGCTACATTGTAGTATTTAAGGGAGGCTGTCAAGGGGCCGAGAGCGCGAGCTCACCAGAATTGTTGAGACCTCTCCTCCAACGCAAAGGGACACAGCTTTGCGTCATCGCGTCTTGGCGTTGAGACAGCACAAGGTGTGAGCGAGTTAAGCGAAGTAGCGGGCCAGCGTGGATTCGGCCGGCTTGGCGAAGTTCTTCGTTGCCAGCGACACCACAATCATCAGCAGCGCAGAAATCAATGTCATCGGGACGACAGGAAGAAGTCCCAGCACGAACGTCCCAGTGGCCCCTCGAGTCACGATGGCTCCATCACCAAGCGCCCACACCACTACCGAGGCGCCGGGTGGAGGTGGCGGAATGTTTGTCTGAACGATCGCGACGGCGCACACGGCAGCCGCGGTCCACAACGTGCTCGCCAGCGCCCCCCACCGCGTGCTGTTCTTCCAGAACAACGCCGCGACGAGCAACGGGACGAGTGCGGCGTAGCCGGCAAACGCGTACTGCGTGGCCACGTCGAAGATCGATTGCGGAATGCGCAGAGCGATGACATACGCGACGGCCGTGACGAGGATCACGAACACACGGCCGGTGAACACCTGCATGTTCGGACCGAATCGCGCCGTCCCCTGATAGAACGTGAAGATGTCTTCGGTGAACATCGTCGATAGCGCCAGGATCTGCGAATCGCTGGCCATCACCGCAGCCATCACCGCCGCGCCGAGGAGCGCCGCCAGCCACAACGGTGCGTATCCATCCACGAGCCTCAGAATCACATCGTCGCCGGCGGCCTGCGCGCGCAACCGCGCACGGTCGCCGGGTGTCAGCTCGTTCCCCGGCGCCGCCAGCTGCGCTCGCGCCTCCAGCTTCGCCTGGATGGCCGGAACCGCCGTCGCCTGATTGGCGACGACGCCCAGGAAGACCGAGGGCATCCAGATCAGCAACATGCAAATCGGGTAGAGCACGATCGTTTTCCGGAAGTAGGTGACGTTGCGCGCCGTCAGACAGAAGATGCAGATGTGAGGAAACGCGATCGACGACAGGGGAATGAACGTGTAGCTGAAAAAGTACAGGGGCGAGACACGCTCACGGGTCAAGAGCGGAGCTGTTGCCGGCGAGGCGAGCATGGCCTCCATGGCTTCGCGAAACCCGCCCATCCCGGCGCCGATGACGAACACCGCGATCGTGCCGAACAAGAGGAACAGCGTCGTCTGCAGCGCGTTCACCCAGGCGGTTCCGCGCATCCCGCCGAGAAACACATACGCCATCACCACTGACGACACGATGGCGCCGCCGAGCCAGTACGGCACGACGCCGTTGGTAATCGCCTGCAGCACCGTTCCGCCGCCCATCACTGCGATGATGATGTAGGGCACCAGCAGGACGGCCTGCACCACAAAGATGACCGTGCCGATGTGCCGGCATTCCCAGCGGTCGCGGAACATCTGCACCGGCGTCATGAATTTGTTGCGCTTGCCGAGCGCCCACAGCCGAGTGCCGATGGCGAACAGACAGATGGGGATGACGAGCGCAGAAGAGGACGCCATCAATCCGAAGGTCACGATGCCGTTGGCGAACGCATGGCCCGATGCGCCGAGAATCGAAAAAGCCGTCATGTTCGTCCCGAACAGCGACAGGAGGAACACGGCAGGACCAAGCGACCGGCCCGCCAGGAAGTAGTCTTCAGCGCTCGCCTGCCGCGTGGTACGGAAAGCAAAGATGCCGATGTAGAGCACGACACCGAGATACGCGAAGACAACGAGAGCGGGAATCATTGTTTAGTCGCGGGGCCCATGCGGATCTTCGAGATGCGAGGGCCAGGCGACGGCGATGAGCAGCCAGAGGACGCCGGCCGACGCTACGGTGAAGGCGGCATGATAGAAAAGACCGATCGGCAGAAATCCAAAGACGAGCGGACGCGCCTCGCGCCAGAACCAGAAGTCCTGGTGCAGCACATAGAGGAGAGCCACGGCGGCGATGGCGGCGGCTTTCTGCATCGTTGGATCTTGAGAATATACTACCGACCTATGACGGAGTCCGAGAAGGCGCGAGCTGCAGTCGACGCCCATGTGCGCGAGATCGTCAACTGGCATTTCGATCCGGCGACGGGATCGCCGTTCTGGCTGGATTACGCGACAAAGCTCGGCTGGGATCCGCGGAAGGAAATCGGCGGCTTCGGCGATCTGTCGCGCTTCCCGGCATTCGAGGACGAATGGCTGCGCGGCGGACCGGTCCAACGCTGGATTCCCCGCGGATTCAATGGAAAACCGATTTACGTGTTCGAGACGGGCGGTACGACCGGCATTCCGAAAACGCGTGTCGCGTTCGACGACTTCCGGACAGACTATGAGCTCTTCAGCGCCACGTTGCCCGACGAACACTTTCCCAAGGGTTCGAACTGGTTGATGCTCGGGCCGTCGGGCCCGCGGCGGCTTCGTCTGGCCGTGGAGCATCTGGCTCAATTTCGCGGCGGCATCTCCTTCTGCGTCGATCTCGATCCGCGGTGGGTCATCAAGCTGATCAAAAAAGGTTGGATGGAGCATCTCGAGGCCTACAAGGGCCACGTGATCGATCAGGCTGTCTCGATTCTGCAGGCCGGACACGACGTGCGGTGCATGTTCACGACGCCGAAGCTGCTCGAGTCGCTGGCGCTGCGGCTCGAGTCGATGGGCACCACCATTCGCCAGGCGGGGATCACGGGGATCTTCTCGGGCGGCACAGAGTTCACGCCCCAGTGGAACCGGTTTGCGCACGAAGAGCTGCTCGACGGGGCGTACATGACCCCCACCTATGGCAACACGCTGATGGGCCTGGCCGCCAGCGCTCCCACCGGCCCTGAGAACAACTATAAGATCACGTATCACGCGCCGCAGCCGCGTGCGGTCATCGAGGTGGTCGACTTCGACGACCCGTCGAAGCTCGTCGGCTACGGTCAGACCGGACGGGTGAAGCTGACAACGTTGACGAAGGAATTTTTCGTGCCGGGATTCCTGGAGCGCGACGAAGGCGAGCGCGAACCTCCGCACGAGAAGTACCCGTGGGATGGAGTCAGCGGGGTCAGGCCATTTAGAGGCTTCGCCGCGACGACGACGGTTGGAGTGTACTAACGGTAGCGGTTCTAGGTTCTACGTTCTTGGTTCTGGGTTCCGGTTCAAGGTTCCGGACCTCAGAGGCAGAACCTGGAATCCAGAACCTGGAACCAGAACCCAGAACCCAGAACCCAGAACCTAGAACCCAGAACCCAGAACCTAGAACCGTATGATTCAGATTCCCGTTCTCCGCTGGGGTCAGCCTTATTCGAGCATGGACGTCGATGAGGTGAAGCACTTTCTTACCGGCGAGCCAATTGCGAAGGTGGGACGCGCCAACGCGGGGCTGATTCAGCGCGACATGCGCAAGGCCTCGAACGCCCGCGACGTGCTGCGGAAAATACCGGTGGCCGAGCTCGTCGCCCGGATGAAGGTGGCCGGCGATCTCTACATGAACGCCGAGCTTCCGCTCGGCGACGGATCGCAGACGCCCGACGACTTTGCGAAACAGCAGTCGGCGAGCACGGGCCTTCCAGAGGCGTTGTGCCGCGCGAACATGAAAAAAAATCAGTTCGTGCTGGGCGAGATGGGCAACATTCTCCGGTCGCTCACGCGCGGGCTCGATTTGACTGTTCTCACCACCGGCTACGGCGAAGAGAACGGCGTGCCGATCAGCTATCAGGCGCAGAGCCCGGTGCTCGGGCTCGTCCTTCCCTCGAACTCGCCGGGCGTCCACACGCTGTGGTTGCCGATCATCCCGATGCAGATCGGCCTGGTACTGAAGCCGGGACCTCAGGAGCCCTGGACGCCGTATCGTGTCGCCGAGGCGTTTTTTCAGGCGGGGATCCCGCGAGAAGCCATTTCCATTTATCCCGGCGAAGCCGAAGTGGGTGCTGCCGTGGTCTCGGCGTGCGGCCGCAGTCTCATCTTCGGTGGAACCGCGACGGTCGAGCGCTACAAGGGCAACCCCCGCGTGCAGGTACACGGACCGGGTTTTTCGAAGATCGTGTTCGGCGATGACTGCGTCGACGACTGGGAGCGCTATCTCGACATGATGGTCGACAGTGTGTTCCTCAACAGCGGCCGAGGGTGCATCAACTGCTCGGGCATCTGGGTCAGCCGCCACAGTCGAGACATCGCCGACGCGCTGGGGAAGCGGCTGGCGTCTATTCAGGCACTGCCGCCGGACCATCCGGATGCGAGCCTCGCGGCGTTCACGGTGCCGGGCATGGCCGACGCCATCTCGCAATCGATCGATGTCGATCTCAAGCAGCCCGGCGTGACCGACGTCACCGCCAGGTATCGCGACACCCCGCGAGTGGTGAGGAACGGGAAGGCCGAATACCTGCTGCCGACCGTCGTGCATTGTGAATCTCCCGAAGCCGCGATTGCGTCGAAGGAGTACATGTTCCCGTTCGTCACCGTCGTCGAATGCCCCGAGTCGAAGCTCGTCGAGGCGATGGGGCCGACGCTCGTCTGCTCGGCGGTCACCGGGAAGCCCGAACTGCGCCGTGCGCTCCTCGATGCGACGCACATCGATCGCTTGAATCTCGGTCCGGTGCCGACGATTCGCCTCAACTGGCTCCAGCCGCACGAAGGCAACATCGTCGATTTCCTCTACCGTCCGCGCGCCCTGCAAACCGCGATGGTGTGAGAATGTGAAAATCCTGTTCATCACGGCTGGGGCGGCAGGGATGTACTGCGGCAGCTGCCTCAGAGATAACGCGCTTGCCGCCGAACTGAAATCGCGCGGCCACGACGTGGTGCTCGTTCCGCTTTACACGCCGACCCTGACAGACGAACCCAACGTCAGTGAAGAGCGCGTGTTCTTCGGCGGCATCAGCGTCTACCTGCAGCAGCACGCCGACTTCTTCCGGCGGACCCCGCGCATTTTCGACAAACTGCTCGACTCGCCGTGGCTCATCAGGAAGGCTGCATCAGGATCCATTTCCACCAACCCGCGATCGCTCGGTGAGATGACGATTTCGATGCTCAAGGGCGAAGACGGTTTTCAACGCAAAGAGTTCGAGAAAATGCTCGAGTGGGTGGCCGCCGAACCGCCGCCCGATGTGGTGCAACTGCCGAATGCGCTGCTGGCGAGCCTGGCGCCCCCTTTGCGGCGAGAGTTGAAGCGTCCGATCCATTGCACGCTGACGGGTGAAGATCTGTTCCTCGACGGGTTAAGCGAACAGCATCGCGCTGCGTCGATCGAGCTCATCCGTCAGAATGCCGCCTTCGTCGATCGGTTCACGTCGATTAGTGAGTACTACGCCGATTTCATGGCGAAATATCTGTCGATTCCGCGGGAGAAGATCGACGTGGTGCCGCTCGGGATCAATCTTGCGGGATTCGAACGGCGGCGCGATGCGCCGCCAGACCGTCCCTTCACGGTCGGCTATCTTGCGAGGATCGCGCCCGAGAAGGGGCTGTCGGGTCTCTCGGAAGCCTACGTGCGATTCCGGCGAATGCCGGGCGTCGAGCGCGCCCGTCTGGAAGTTGCCGGCTACCTCGCGCCGGATCAGCACCACTACCTGAAGGAAGCGGAGCGACGGCTTACGGACGCCGGGCTGGGCGGGGAATTCGCGTATCGGGGCGCGCTGGATCGCGAAGCCAAGATCGAATTCCTTCGCGGACTCGATGTGTTTTCGGTTCCGACCGTGTACGTGGAGCCAAAGGGTTTGTTTCTGCTCGAGGCGATGGCGTGCGGGGTTCCGGTGGTGCAACCGCGGCACGGGGCGTTTCCGGAAATGATCGCGAAGACATCGGGCGGGATTCTCGTCGAGCCGCGTGGTCCGCAGAGTCTCGCCGACGGCATTTATCAACTGTGGAAGTCCCCGGCCGAGCGCACCCGGCTGGGGGAAAACGGGTTCGCTGGCGTGCGTCAGTACTACAGCGTCGCACGGTCGGCCGATCGGATGCTCGAGGTCTACGGATGCTGACCATCAGCGGCATAGGCAAGACCTATCCGTCGCCACTGGGCGAGGTGCCTGTGCTTGCCGACGTGTCGTTGTCTCTGGCGCCGGGCGACGCGGCCGCCATCATGGGGCCGTCGGGCAGCGGTAAGAGTACTCTTCTTTATATTCTCGGCGGGCTCGAGCCACCCACAACGGGAACCGTGTCAATCGACGGCAGGAACCCGTTCACGCTTGCTCCGAAAGATCTGGCCGCGTTCCGTAACAAGGAGATCGGGTTCGTGTTCCAGGACCATTGCCTGCTTCCGCAGTGCAGCGTTCTCGAGAACGTGCTCGTACCTGCACTGGTGGGAACCGCCGATGTCGGCATCGAGGCGCATGCCCGCGCGCTCGTCGACAAGGTCGGTCTCGGCCATCGCCTGACCCATCTGCCCGGACAACTGTCGGGCGGTGAGAAGCAGCGCGTAGCGCTCGCGCGCGCGATGGTGCGCCGCCCGCGGCTGCTGCTTTGTGACGAGCCGACCGGCAATCTCGACCGTGCGTCGGCCGAATCGGTCGCCTCGTTGCTGTTCGAGCTCCAGAAGACGCAGAAGGCCATCCTGATTGTGGTGACGCACAGCGCCGAGCTGGCCTCACGTGTGCCCATCCGTTTCAACCTCGTCGATCGCAGGCTGCAGCGCGTGACGTAACCCATGAAGGCGAGCACTCTGCAACGCCGCAGCCTGCGGTACTACTGGCGGACGAACCTTGCTGTCGTCTTTGGCGTGGCGATTGCCGTGGCTGTGCTCTCGGGCGCGCTTATGGTGGGGGTTTCTGTCCGCGCAAGCCTGCGCGATCTCGTCATCGAGCGTTTGGGTCGCACCGATCACGCCGTGCTTGCGCAAACCTTCTTCCGCGAAGAGCTCGCAACGGCCTTCGCGCACGCGGTTCCTCTCGTGGTCGTCGAAGGCTTTGTCTCGGCGCAACAGAGCGGCCGCCGGGCATCGCGCGTGCAGGTGTATGCGGTTGACGATCGGTTCTGGCGGTTCCATGGCCTGACAGCCGTGAAGGCGCCTGATCGCAATGACGCGCTGCTCAGCGAAGCACTCGCGGCAGAGCTCGAGGCAGACGCTGGAGACTCGATCGTGCTGCGCGTGGAGAGCGCGTCTGCCATTCCGGTTGAGTCGCTTCACGGCCGGAAGGAAGATGCCGGCCGTGCGATTCGGCTGACGGTACGCGAGACGCTGGCGCGCGAGAACCTCGGTGAGTTTTCACTCAGTCCGCGCCAGGGGGCTATACGGGCGGTCTTCGTACCGCTGGCACGGTTGCAGGCGCTGATTGGTCAACCGGCGCGCGCCAACGCGATCCTGATTGCGGGCGGAGATGCCGCTGCCGCGGAGCGCGTCCTGAGGGAAGCGGTACGCGCCGCCGACCTCGGCCTCCGCGTGCGGGCGCTCGAAGAGCAGTCGGTGCTGGGTGTCGACAGCCGCAGCACGATGCTGACCGATGCCGTTGTCGAGGTAGCAACGGACGCCGCTGAGCGTTCGGGGTTCCGCGTCATCCCGACGCTCACCTACCTCGCCAATTCGATTCGGTCCGGCGATCGTGCCATTCCGTACTCGACGATCACAGCCATAGACACTCGCATGATGGGCTGGTCCACTCCGGATGAAGCGTCGCGGGAGCCCGCGCCGATTTATCTGAACGAGTGGGCAGCGAAGGATCTGCAGGTCCGCGAGGGCGATCGGATCTCGGTCGACTATTACGTCTGGGAAACCGAGGGCCGGCTGACGACGAGAACGGCCGATTTTCGCTTCGTGCGCGCGCTGCCGATCGGCGGAGCGGCGGCCGACCGCGATCTTGTTCCCGAGTATCCCGGTATCACCGATACCGATCGGGTCGCGGATTGGGATCCGCCTTTTCCGATCGATTTGAAGCGAGTGCGTCCCATCGATGAGGAGTACTGGAACCGCTACCGCGCAACGCCGAAGGCGTTCATTCCGATCGAGCGCGGACAACAGCTCTGGAGCTCGCGTCACGGAGGATTGACGGCGCTTCGCCTGGTCCCGCCGCGCGACGTGCCGCTTCAGCAGGCGCGCGAGGCGTACGAGAAGGCTCTCGGCGACGAGCTCGATCCGCTTGCGATGGGGTTTTCGGTCTACGACGTTCGGGCGCAGAGTCTCGAGGCGTCCAGAGGCGCGACGGATTTCGGTGAATACTTCACCTATTTCAGTACGTTCCTGGTCGTTTCGGCCCTCATGCTGGCCGCGTTGTTCTTCAAGCTCGGCGTCGAGCAGCGATTGCAGGAAATAGGCCTGCTTCAGGCCATCGGCCTCGATCCCACGGCCATCCGCCGGCTGTTTATCGGCGAAGCGCTGTTGCTGGCGATCGCGGGCGGCATACTCGGCATCGCGGGTGCCGTCGCGTACAGCTCGCTCGTCATGCTCGGGCTCCGCACCTGGTGGATCGGCGCGGTGGGCACGACCGCGCTGCGGCTGCACGTCGATCCGGTGTCGCTTGTGGCTGGTGCCGTCGCGGTGGTGCTGATTGCCGTCGCCTCGATCTGGTGGTCGCTGCGTGCGCTGGCCACTGTGTCGGCCCGCTCGCTGTTGGTCGGCGAGAAAGGGCTCCGGGAGCCTTTTTCGCAAGCGAGCAGCGAAAAAGGCTCCCGGAGCCTTTTTATCGCCCTCGCATCCGCGGCCGTTGCCGTCGCACTGCTCATGGGCACGGCTGCCGGCGTCGTTCCGCGTGTCGCGGGGTTTTTCGGCGCCGGTGCGTTCGCGCTCGTCGCGATGCTGTGTGGCGCTTCCGTGTGGCTGCGCGCTGGCCGGTGGCGCGCGCTCAACGGGCATGGCCTGTGGGCTGTCTGGCGACTAGGCTGGCGAAACTCGGCGTTTCGGCCCGCCCGCAGTGTGCTCTGTATCGCGCTCATCTCGTTTGCGACCTTCGTCATCGTGGCCGTCGAAGCGTTCAAGCGCGACGACTCCGAGATACAGCTCGATCGCCATTCGGGCGGCGGCGGATATCCGCTGCTCGCCGAGACGCTGCTGCCCATCGTCCACGATCTCAATGATCCGGCCGGGCGCGATGCGATGAATCTTCCCGCCGCGGGAACGCTGAAGAGCGTTCGCTTCGATCGATTTCGCCTGCGGCCGGGCGACGACACGAGCTGTCTCAATCTCTATCAACCGAAGAACCCACGGATTCTCGCGGCGACCCAGGATTTCATCAGAGCCGGACGGTTCTCGTTCCACAGCTCGCTGGCCGAATCGCCCGACGAGCGTGCGAATCCGTGGCTCTTGCTCAACCGCGAGCTCGATGGCGGCGCCATCCCCGTCATCGCCGACGCGAATTCGATGACCTACGTGCTGCACATGAAGCTTGGCGACGAAATCGTGCTGCCAGGCTCGTCGGCACGCCCCATACGTCTACGGCTCGTCGGAGCCCTCGCGGACAGCATCTTCCAGGGTGAGCTGTTGATGGCCGAGCAGCCGTTCGTTCGCGCGTTTCCCGAGTCGGAAGGCTATCGGTTCTTCCTCGCCGACGCGCCGCTCGGGCAAACAGGGGAGCTTACGGCGCTGCTGGAATCACAATTGTCGGACTTCGGGATGGACGTGGCGTCCACTGCGGAACGCCTCGCCGGGTTTCACCGCGTTGAATATACTTATCTCTCGACCTTCCAAACGCTCGGCGGGTTGGGCCTGGTTCTGGGCACGCTCGGGCTTGGCGCGATTCTTCTTCGCAACGTGCTCGAGCGGCGGCGGGAACTTGCGCTGTTGCGGGCGCTCGGCTATCGACAACGTGATTTCTTCGCGATGGTTGTCGCCGAGAATGTACTGCTGCTTGTTGCGGGACTGGTCGTGGGCACAACCTCTGCGCTGCTGGCGATAGCGCCAATGTTCCTCGATCGCGGCGGACGGCTGCCGGCAGCGACACTGGCGCTCTTGCTCATGGGCGTGCTGGGGACGGGGTTACTGGCCTCGCTCGGTGCGACGGCGGTGGCCCTTCGATCGCCCTTGTTGCCGGCGTTGCGCGCAGAATAATGGCCGTACGTAGTGTCCGCCTTCGCGCCTTCGCCGAGGCTACGGCGCGTCTCGCCATAGCTCGCCTGTATCGGGCGAGCGGCGGCGGATAGGCGGACTTGGACGGACCTTGGTGAGGAAAACATGCATACATCACATCGACTGTTGATTGGAACTGTCCTGTTGGCCGGATTCACTGCCGCGACGACCGCGCAGAATGCGCAAAGCGGTCCCGATTGGCCGCAATGGCGCGGGCCCCGGCGCGACGGGACGCTCACTGCGTTCACCGAGCCGAAAGTCTGGCCCGACGCGCTGAACCAGCGCTGGAAGGTCACCGTGGGTGAGGGCTATGCCACGCCCATCCTGGTCGGCAATCGCGTGTATCAATTTTCGCGGCAGCAGGAAAACGAAATGCTGCGGGCCATCGATGCCGCCACGGGCAAGGTGATCTGGGAACGAAGCTACGCCGCGCCCTTCGAGATGAATTCGGGCGCGAAGCGCCACGGTCCCGGCCCGAAATCGACGCCGACATTCGCCGACGGCCGTTTGTTTACACTGGGGATGAGTAGCATCGTAACCGCATGGGATGCGGCGAGCGGCAAAGAGCTCTGGCAGAAGCCGGCCGGCCCGGTGCAACCGAACTTCCATACGGCGATGTCGCCGCTTGTAGATCGCGGCCAGATGTTCCTGCACGTCGGCGGACACAACAACGGTGCGCTCACCGCGTTCGATCCGGCGACAGGCAAAGTCATTTGGGAGTGGACCGGCGATGGTCCAGCCTACGGCTCGCCCATCATCGCGGAAATCGGTGGCGCGCGTCACTTGATGGTCTTCTCTCAGAAGAATTTCATTGGCCTCGATCCGGCCAATGGTCAGCTTCGATGGAGTGTTCCGTTCGAAGCGCGTTCGACGACGAACTCGATTACGCCGCTGGTGTATGGCACCAACACGGTCATCGTGTCGGGTCAGGGGAAGCCGCTGACGTCGTACATCATCGCGAACAAGGGTGGAACGTGGGCCGCCGATCTCGCGTGGGAGAACCCGCAGTTGTCGATGTCGTTCAGCAACCCCGTTTTGGTGGGCGACGCCGTGTTTTCGTTCTCGCCCCTCAACAGCGGGCAGTTCTTCTGGGCCGATGCCAAGTCAGGCACGACGTTGTGGGTCTCCGAGCCTCGTCAGGGAGGTAACGCGGCGATCACGCGCTCGGGCGATCTGCTGTTCGTGCTCAAGGATGACGGAACGTTGATGGTGGGGAAGGCGACTCCCGGAGCAGCGTTTGTGCCGGTCAAGTCGTATACCGTAGCGACGAGCGCGACCTGGGCGCCGCCCGTCATCTCCGGCAACCGCATTTTCGTGAAGGACGCCGATACGCTGGCACTCTGGACGTTGAACTAAAAGGGATTAATGGGGGAACCGCACACCACGGCCATCGACGACACGGAAATCGGCAGCTATTTCGTCGCCAACTATCCGCCGTTTTCCGTCTGGACCGCAGACGCCGTCGATGACGCCCTGGCGGTGTTGAGCTCGCCGCCGGCCCCGGTGCCGCTCGGGTTGTACCTGCACGTCCCGTTCTGCAGAAAGCGCTGTCATTTCTGCTACTTCCGCGTCTACACCGACAAGAACGCGCAGGAGGTCGAGGAGTATCTCGACGTGATGGCGCGCGAATGGGAGCTCTACAACACCTATCCGGCCATCAACGGCCGGCCGCTCAACTTCGTGTACTTTGGCGGCGGTACCCCTTCGTTTCTATCGGTCCGGCAGCTCACCGGGCTCGTGCAGCGGCTCACGGCCGTGACGCCCTGGACGTCGGCCGAGGAGATCACCTTCGAGTGCGAGCCCGGGACCCTCACCGAACCCAAGCTCGCCGCCATTCGCGATCTTGGTGTCACGCGGCTCAGTCTCGGCATCGAGAACTTCGACGACCACATTCTCGAGCTCAACGGGCGAGCGCACCGTTCGGCGGAGATCTTCCGCGCCTATCAGTTCGCGCAGTCGCTCGGCTTTCCGCAGGTCAACATCGACCTGATCGCCGGAATGCTCGGCGAGACCGAGGAGAACTGGCAGCGGTGCGTCGAGAAGACCATCGAGCTCGCACCCGACAGCGTCACCATTTATCAGATGGAACTGCCGTTCAATACGACCATCAGCAGCGATGTGCTGAAAGGCACGGGCCGTTTTCACGAGCACGTGGCGAGCTGGTCGACCAAGCGCCGGTGGGTCGATGAGGCATTCGACGCGCTTCAGCAGGCCGGGTACACGATCGGCAGTGCGTACACCGCGGTGCGAAATCCCGAGCGTACGAAATTCATCTATCGCGATCGACTGTGGCAGGGCGCCGATCTGGCCGGGCTCGGCGTCGCATCGTTCGGGCACGTCAACCGCGTGCACATGCAGAATCTCGACAAGTGGGAAACCTACAGCGAAAAAATCCGCGAAGGAGCGCTTCCACTCAGCCGCGCCTACAGGCCCGATGCCGACGAGCGGCTCATCCGCGAGCTCGTCCTGCAGCTCAAGCTCGGGCGCGTGCGGCCCGCATACTTCGACGACAAGTACGGGGTGGATATTCTCAGCCGGTTCGAGGCGCCGCTCAGCTCCTTGCGCGAGAGCGGCTATCTCGCCGAAGCGAACCGCAATATCGTGTCGCTCACGCGCGCGGGACTGCTGCGCGTCGACTCCCTCCTTCCACGGTTCTTTCAACCGAAGCATGCGGGCATCCGGTACACCTAAGCGTTCGAGGCGCATCTCGCCCGATGGCATGCTCTTTCCGCTCGATTTCGTCTACGCGCGATCGGGCGTCGAACTGCCGCGCGTCTCGGCGATCGAGCCCGACGACATTCCGTTGCCGTACCGATCGCTGCTCGTGCACTCGATCGATATGACGCTCACGCTCGAGCGCCACTTCGGCGGCCGCGTGGCCCTGCGCCCGTTATCGACATTTGCGCACGGCCCGTGGTATTTCAGGCGTGTACTGCTCGCGCAGGAGTACACGGGCCGGCCGGTGGAGATGGGCGCCATCCGTATCAAGGTGACCGCGTTTCCCGAGCGCATACGCCGGCAGATTCTGCAGAACGACATTCCGCTCGGGCGGCTCCTGCGAGACGGCGGCGTCGAGTACGAGAGCCGTCCGAAAATGTTCCTGTCGGTCGTTCCCAATCCTGAGATGATGGGCGTCTTCTGGATGCGCGAACCGAAGACGCTCTACGGCCGCCGCACCGAGATGATCCGCAACGGTGCGAAAATCGGCGACATCGTCGAAGTGCTGCCGCTCGTCTGACGCCAGGGCGCGATAGAACCGATGCCATCAGAACACCGGATAAAGCGGCGAGTGCAGTTCTACGAGACCGACATGGCGGGGATCGTGCACTTCAGCTGGTTCTTCCGCTATCTCGAGGAAGCCGAGCACGCGATGTGGCGCGACGCCGGCCTGAGCATCGCGGGCGGAGCTGGCATTGCTTGGCCGCGCGTCGAGGCCGCGTTCGAATTTCACCGGCCGTTGAAATTCGAGGACGAATTCGAAGTACACCTGCGGATCGTCGGCAAGGACGCCCGCACGATCCGCTACGAAGGCGTGATATCAAAAGACGGCGAGCGCGTCGCAATCGGCCGGATGACCATCAAGTGCGTCAGCCGAAAGCCAGGCGAGCCGATGCGGTCGATGGACATTCCGCCGGAGATTGATTCGCGCTTCCAGGTCGCCGGTTGATGTCGGTACTGCATCCTGCTCTGCAGTTGTGCCAGCAGGTTGCGATCGTTCTCCTTGCCTGCCGGCTCCTGGGCTCGCTGATGATCCGCGCCGGCCAGCCGAGAGTGATCGGCGAAATGATTGCCGGCATCCTGCTGGGGCCGTCGCTTCTGGGCCTTCTCGCGCCTGCCGCGCAGTTGGCGCTGTTTCCGCCTGCATCGCTCGGGCTGCTCTCGACAGTGAGCAAGATCGGTCTCGTGCTGTACATGTTCGTCGTCGGCACCCATCTGCAGACAGGAGTCATCAAGCGGGCATTTCGCAGCGCGGCGGTCATCTCAATCGCCGGGATCGTTGTGCCGTTCGTGCTCGGGGCGGCGCTCGCCGATTTCCTTCACGCAGACGGCCGGTTTTTTGCCGCGGATGTTCCGCGCACGCAGAGCATGATTTACCTCGGTGCGGCGATGGCGGTGACGGCGTTCCCCGTGCTGGCGCGCATCATCATCGACCGCGGCATCGGCGGCACCGCGCTGGGAACGCTGGCGCTGGCCGCAGGCGCCACGGATGACGCGATCGCCTGGTGCCTGCTGGCTGTTGTGCTCGTCAGCGTCAATCCGGATTTTCACGTCGCCGGATTTCTCGGGTCGCATGCCGTGTTTTTCGCGTTCGCCGCGGGTGTGGTCCTCCCTCGGACTGCCGCGATGCTCGCATTCAGCCGACGCATCGAATCGATTGCAGGCACGGTATTAGTGCCGCTGTTCTTCGCGTATTCGGGGTTGTCGACGCACCTGACGCTGCTCTGGTCGGGTGAGCTACTGGCCGTGTCGATCCTCGTCATCCTCGTCGCGTCAATTGGAAAAGCGGTTGCATGCTGGGCCGCGGCTCGTCTTACAGGGCGTGAGAATCGCGAAGCGATGGCGATCGGCGCGCTGATGAACGCGCGCGGGCTGATGGAGCTCATCATGCTGAACATCGGCCTCGAGCACGGGCTGATAACGCCCACGCTGTTTACCGTGATGGTCGTCATGACGCTGGTGACGACAGTGGCGGCCGGACCTCTGTTCGAGCGAGCCTGGCGCGGATCGAAAGAGGAGATCGAGCTTGCGGGCGTCCGTGCGCACTGATCGGGCGGACCTCGCTCGGGCGCAGGGAAACCGGTTGTCGCAACTGCTCCAGGCGATCTACGGACCGAATCCGTTCTACACGCGCAAGCTCGACGCTGCTGGAGTGCATCCAGCCTCTCTGACGTTCCCTCGCGATCTGTCGCGCCTGCCGCTGACCACCAAGCACGAACTCGTCGCGGATCAGCAGCGTGTGCCACCCTGGGGTACGAATCTCACCGAATCCATCGGCCGTTACACCCGCTATAACCAGACCTCATCGACGACGGGAAGCCCGCTTCGCTGGATCGATACGAACGAAAGCTGGCAGTGGATGCTCGAGTGCTGGAAGGCCGTGTACGGTGGAGCGAGGGTCGACGCCGGCGATCGGATCTTTTTCCCATTCTCGTTCGGTCCGTTTCTGGGCTTCTGGACCGCCTTCGAAGCGGGTTGTCAGATCGGCGCCCACTGCATTCCGGCCGGCGGCATGTCGAGCGAGACGCGGCTGGCGATGATCGAGGCGCTCGAGCCGACGGTGGTGTGCTGCACCCCGACCTATGCGCTACGCCTGATCGAGGTCAACGCCGGGATGCGAGGGGGCAAGCCCGACCTGGCCGACAGCTCCGTGCGCGTGCTGATCGTGGCGGGCGAGGCCGGCGGCAGTATCGTGTCGACGCGGGAACGCATCGAGAGAGGCTGGGGCGCACGCGTGATCGACCATCACGGGCTCACCGAGGTCGGTCCGATCAGCTTCGAGTGCTGGGAATCGCCAGGCAGCCTGCATCTGAACGAAGCTGAGTACGTCTGCGAGATTCTCGAGCCCGGCACGGATCGCACGGTAGAAGATGGCGAGCGTGGCGAACTGGTCGTGACCAATCTCGGCCGATCGGCGAGCCCGCTGGTCCGTTACCGGACCGGCGACATCGTCGTTCGCCGCTCAGAGCCCTGCCAATGCGGACGAACATTCGCGCGTCTCGAGGGCGGCGTCCTTTCGCGGGTAGACGACATGGTGAACGTGCGCGGCGTCAATGTCTATCCGTCAGCCGTCGAATCGATCGTGCGGCGTTTCGACGAAGTCGCCGAATATCGCGCAACCGTTGCCACGAGCGACTCGCTGCGGACGCTGTCGCTCGAGTTCGAGCTGGTGACGGGCGCCGCCGGCGCACCGGATGTGGCCATGCGGCTCGATGCCGCGTTTCGAGAGGCGCTCGGCCTGTCGGTGCCGCTTCGCGTCGTCGAAGCGGGCACCCTTCCGCGATACGAGCTGAAGGCCCGGCGGTTCGTGATTTTGGGCTGATACGTAGGGCGGGTCTTGCACTACAAGACCCGCCCTACATCGACAGGGATTGGGGATTAGGGATTGGGGATTAGCCGCATCACCCCCGACGCACTCGCGGCCAAGATCGCGGCCGGAGCGGCGCCCTGCACAGTAGACGTGCGATCGAAGCTGGAGTTCGACGAGGGGCACGTGCCTGGCGCGGTCCATATCCCGTTCTGGCAAATGGCAGTGCGGTGGAAGGAACTGATGGTTGCGCGCGATGCCGACGTGGTGGTGTACTGCGGACATGGCCCTCGCGCATACCTCGCGGGTTCGGTGCTGAAGAGGTATGGGTTCACGCACGTCAGGTTCCTCACAGGTCATATGAAAAAATGGAAAACCATGAACCTTCCGCTCGAGAGACATAAGTGATGCGTGGCTGCATGCACATCGGTGTCGCCGTCGCGGGCCTTGCGCTGTCGGGTGCCGCGACGATCGCCCAGCAGACCGATATTCGAATGGTCACGGTGGAAGGAGAGGGTGCGAAGTACTGGCCCGTGTGGCGTGGTCCGTCAGGTCAGGGGCTCGCTGCCGGCACGTATCCGGATACCTGGTCGGGAACGGAGAACGTGTTGTGGAAGAAGCCGGTGCCCGGGCGCGGCAACTCGTCGCCTATCGTGTGGGGCGATCGGATTTTTCTGACGACCGCGTACGAGTACGGGCGCCGCGTGTCGCTTCTCGCGTTCCGCCGATCCGATGGCACGCAGATGTGGGAGGCGTTCGCGCCGGACGGCCGTGCAGGGCGTGCACACCAGAAAAACGGTCACGCATCGGCCACGCCATCGACCGATGGCAAGCTCATCTACGCCTTTTTTGGCAGCCGTGGTCTTGCCGCGTTCGACTTCAACGGCAAGCTGGTGTGGCATCAGGACCTTGGCGATGTCGACAACTATCACGGGTCGGCGGGCTCACCCCTGCTCTACAAGAACCGCATCGTCGTTTATCAGGATTTCGACGGCGCGTCGTTTATCGCGGCGTTCGATGCGACCACCGGCAAGCAGATATGGCGCACGCCGCGGCGTGCGTCTGTCGGATGGGGCACGCCGGTCGCCGTGCGCGTCGACACGCGCGACGAGATCGTCGTCAGCAGTCAGTCTGCTGTCACCGCCTACGATCCGGACACCGGGCGAGAGCTCTGGGTCTGCGATGGAAATTCGTTCGAAGTCATTCCGACGCCCGTCGTCGGCCACGGTCTCGTGTTTGCCTCGTCCGGTCGTGTGGGCCCCACGCTGGCGATTCGTCCTGGCGGGCGCGGCAACGTCACGCGCACGCACCTCGCATGGGCAAGCCCAAGAGGCTCGCCGTTTGTGCCGTCGCCTGTCCTCTCCGGCAGTCAGCTGTATATGGTGAACGACATGGCCAGCGTCGTGACGTCCTTCGAGGCGGCGACGGGTAAGGTGCTGTGGCAGGGGCGGCTGGGCGTGGCGCAACGTGAAGGCTTCTCCGCGTCGCCGGTCGCCGTCGGTGGCAAGATCTTCTTCACCAACGATCAGGGAGAGACCTTCGTCCTCCGCGACGGGCCGTCGTTCGAGTTGCTTCGCACCAACCACCTTGGCGAATCGACGCTCGCGTCGCCGGCGCTCGTCGACGGCCGCTGGTACATCAGGACCGATCGGAGCCTGTTCGCCATAGGAAAGTAGGGCGGGTCTTGCACTTCAAGACCCGCCTGCTTCCGACGGCAGGAGGAGCAGATGTTCAAGAGCCTTCGAGTACCGGAAGGTGTGTTCCGGGCTGTCATGTGGATCGTGTCCTTCCTGTTTGCCGGCTTTCTGATTGGTCTGGGTGGCCGGCTGATTGCCGACCTGCCGCGGCTCGAAACTCAGCTGACCCTCGAGCAGTTTGCCGATCAGACGGCACTTTCATCGGCCCGAGCCGACATCGGCACGCTGCAGCTCCGTGAACGGGAGCTCAGCGACCAGCGCGAACAGGCCGGCCTGGCATTCAGCGCCGTCTCGAACGCCTACCAATCCGCGCGGT
Source organism: Vicinamibacterales bacterium (assembly GCA_963782595.1). Classification (GTDB taxonomy): domain Bacteria; phylum Acidobacteriota; class Vicinamibacteria; order Vicinamibacterales; family JAMQPK01; genus JAMQPK01. The sequence continues at coordinate 784,445 of CAWAKJ010000003.1, forward strand.
CGAGTTACGCGAACTGGATTCAGACACGCACGGCCACGACCGACCCCACTCAGGATCCGGAGGTGCTGACGCGCACGCGCGAGCTCGACAAGCTGAAAACGAGCGAACGCGGCGCGCAGACGGTCGTCGAGGGTCTCGACAAGGAATTGCTGGATATCCGCCAGGCACTTGCCGCACGCGAACGAACGATCGGCGAGCTGCTCGAGACGGCCGACAGCGCGTATCGTTCGGCCGTCTTCCGGCAGGAGCTGCGCGTGTTTGGCGCACGGCTGTTGTTGACGCTGCCGTTGCTCGTGGCTGCCGGCTGGATGATCGCGAAGAAGCGGAAGAGTGATTACTGGCCGTTGATGCGCGGGTTCGTGCTCTTTGCGGTCTTCACGTTCTTTGTCGAGCTGGTGCCGTACTTGCCGAGTTACGGCGGCTACGTCCGATACGGCGTGGGTATCGCGCTCACCGCGATTGCCGCTCACTACCTCATCAGGGCCATGCGGTCGTACATGGCGAAGCGTCAGGAAATCGAGCGCCAGACGGAGACCGAGCGGCGACAGTCACTTCCGCCCGATCACGCGCTCAAGAAGCTGGCCGCCAATGTGTGCCCCGCGTGCGAACGCGCGCTGATGACGACAGGCGACGTCAAGCCGGACTTCTGCGTGCACTGCGGCCTGAAGCTGTTCGATCGATGTGGCACGTGCGAGATGCGCAGGAACGTGTTCTTCCACTATTGCCCGAAGTGCGGTGCGGCCACGGCAGCCGCAACGTAGGGCGGGTCTCTTATTTTCCGATCGCGATCACGCCATCATCGGTGCGAATGAACAACCGGCCGCCGGAAATAGCCGGCGAGGCGAGCTGGCGCGCGTTCAGGCGGTTGCGTGCGAGCACGCGCGGTTGGCTGCCGGCAGCCAGCACAATCGTCTGACCGTCTTCGCTCAGCAGATAGATCTTGCCGTCGGCTGCGACGGGCGACGCCGTGAACACACCGCCTGTGCGCTCCTGCCAGACGCGCTGGCCGGTCTTCGCATCAATTGCGCTCAGCACACCGACATCGCCTGCCATGTAGAGCAATCCGTTGTAATGCACGAGGGACGACACGTATGGCGCGCCCGTGTCTGTTCTCCACAGCACATGGCTTCGGCTCACGTCGCCTTTGCCGCCCGGCCGAATCGCCATGTAAGGACCGCTGCGATAGCCGCGGCTCGTGTAAATGATGCCGTCGTGCACAACGGCCATGGGGATGGGAAAGCGGTTCTGCTCCTGAATGTGCCAGAGCAGTTGTCCGGTCGTGGCGCTATGCCCGCTGACGCCCTCGCTCGAATTGATGATCAATTCCGAGGTGCCGGCCGTCTGCACGACCAGGGGCGTGCTGTACGAGTTGATATCGCGCCCGCGCTCGACGCGCCAGCGCGTCTTGCCCGATGCGGCATCGAGGTTCAGCAGGTACGACGTCTGGTGATAGCAGACGAGGATGAGCGAATCGTTGAAGAGCACCGGCGAGCTGCTGTGCCCCCAGTTGATGTCGAACGGCGCGTACTCGCGGCCCAGATCGCGCGACCACACGAGCTTGCCGGAGAGATCCAGTGCGACGATCTGGCCCGTGCCGAACCACGCGTAAACCCGGCGGCCATCGGTGACGGGGCTGGACGACGCGAGGTTGTGCTTGTCGTGGACTTCGGCGAGGCGCCCTTCGGCGGGCAACTCGTATTCCCACAACTTGCGGCCATCGACACGGTTCAGCGCGGTGACGAGGAACGACACCTTGTCGACGGCCGCAGCCTTGCCGCCACCAAGCGCGCGTTCGCCGGATTCCGCGGGGTTGCCGCCCTGCACGAGCGTCGGATGGTTGCCCGCCCTCCGTGTCCCGCGCCCGATTTGTGATGTCACAAACACCTGATCGCCCCAGACGATGGGCGAAGAGATCCCAAGGCCTCGTACAGCGGCTTTCCAGGCGACGTTTTCCGTGTCGCTCCAGCGCTCGGGCAGTCCCGTTTCGGTCGAGACGCCCGTCGTCGCCGGCCCTCTCCAGTGCGGCCAGTTTTCGGCGTGAACCGGGGCCAGGCCCACCAAGAGCATCAGAACGGCCATGCGCGCGATCATCGTTTTTTCCTCCAAAAAACACCTATTTTTCAACACACGTCTCAAATTGGATCGCGGGTGTCGCAATTGTGCAAACACATTTCTCGTGCCCGGCTGTCCCGGAGTGTAACAACCGGATTCTTGAATTGTAGTGAATTCTTAGGAAATCCTGTCAAATCGCCGGTGGCATACCCATTGCCCTTCCCGGTGCAGGCCGCGGAATTTGGTGCGCCTCCAGGAGGTTGCATGACTGCCGGAAGACGTTTTCTCATCGGGACGGTGTTGGCGGTGCTCGTCTCAGCGCTGTTTCCCGTTGAAGTGTACGCGCAGAAGGTCGCCCTGCTGCATGCCGATATGTCCGGACGCGCCGACACCGTTCGCGCGAAGCTCGTCGCGGCGGGACTGACAGACGTCACGGTGATCGACGTCGGGGCCAGCACCGGCACGACGCCGACGCTCGCAGTCCTGCGGCAATATCAGGCGATTCTCACCTGGTCGCTTTTGGGTTACCTGAACAGAGACGTCCTTGGCGATACGCTTGCGCAGTATGTCGACGAGGGAGGCGGCGTGGTCCAGGCCGTGTTCTCGTTCGACGCCGGCGCGCAAAGTCTCGGCGGCCGTTGGCAGGCAGAAGAGTACAGCGTCTTTACCCCCGCGATTTCGGGGCCCTGGTCGGGTCTGGCGCTGGTTCCGATACAACCCGCTCATCCGATTTTGAGTGGCACCGCGTTCGATCCGGGCGGGTTGAACTTCCTGAGTCCGTCGATGCTGCAGAGCGGCGCGGACCTCGTGGCGGAGTGGAACAACGGGCATCCGCTCGTCGCCGCGCGCCTCGGCCCTGTTGGCGGAAAGATCGTCGGGCTCAACTTGTTTCCGGCGATGGGCGAGGCCGGGCAACTGATGGCGAAGTCGCTTCAGTTTGTCGCTGCCGACCTTCCGGACAACCCTGATGGCCCCTCGGTCGCGCTGCTCGCTGCGGGTGGCGCGTCCGCAGGTGCCAACGACGTGCGCAGCAAGCTGCGCAGCCTGTTTCTGTTTTCGCGCGTCGATGTGATCGACGTGTCGACGCCGACCGTTCCGACGCTCGGTACACTGCTTCAGTACGACGCCGCGTTGACGTGGTCGTCGGCCAACTATGGAAATCCGGCCGTGCTCGGTGACGTGCTGGCCGATTATGTCGATCAGAATCGGGGCGTCGTTCAGGCGGTCTTCGGGTTCGACCCTGACGCGGGCCTCCACCTCGAGGGCCGGTGGCGCGCGGAGGGGTATCGTCCGTTGAGCGAGGGCGCCCCACAGCTGCCGCCGTTTGCGCCGCTGACGCTGATGCCGGTTCTTCCTGCGCATCCGATCCTTTCGGACGTCGCGACCTTCAATGGAGGCACGAGCAGCCCACACAACGCTTCTGAGATGGATGCGGCGACGACACTGGTTGCATCGTGGAGCGACGGACAACCGCTGGTTGCCTTCGGCACCAAGTCTTCGGGTGGCCGGGTCGTTGGGCTGAACATGTACCCGCCGTCGAGTGATGCGGCCGGCGACTTGTGGGATCGCAGGACCGATGGTGCGCGCTTGATGGCCAACGCGCTCCTCTTCGCTACGAATCACTTCCCGACCGCAGAAGCTGGCGCCAATCAGACAGGCGCGGCGACATCGCCGGCGGGAGTCACTTTTACGCTCAATGCCACGGGCGCCGATCTCGATGATGATCCGTTGTCGTTCAACTGGTCGGGCGCGGTTACTGCCACCGGGCAATCCATCGATGTGAACGTGCCGCCGCCGCCGGCTCCGCAGCAATCGCACTCGGTGACCGTCGTGCTCACGGTTGCCGACGGCAAGGGCGGCGAAGTGACAGACTCGGTTGTCCTGACAGTGACCGACATAGTCGCGCCTGTATTGCACAACGTGCCGGCGGACATAAGCGTCGAGGCCACCGGCGGGAGTGGTGCGGACGTGCCGTATGGACCGGTCACCGCGACTGATGCGATTGACGGGAACGTCTCGGTCGAGTGTTCTCACGCGGGCGTGTTCCCGGTTGGCAGCACGCTCGTGACCTGTTCGGCGCGCGATTCTCGAGGCAACACGGCGAGCGCCAGCTTTACCGTCACCGTCACGCAGCCCGAGGTGGAGGAGCCAGCACCTGGTCTGCCGGGACGCGCGTACGGGCACGGCTTCATCCGCGAGGACCACTGGCACTACGAATTCGGGTTCGTCGCCAGGGAGAATGCCGTCGGTGCCGAGCGGGGTGGATTGATGCTGGAAGTGAAAGCCGGCTACCGGGCAGCCCATCGAAATCAGCGTCGCAACGGTCGCTTCGTCTCGAGCGGGGTGGCTTCGGTGACGTTCGGATCCGATTCCACCGTGCTCTTGACCGGCACCGGCCGGTGGAACGGGAACGACGGATATCGATACGAGCTGACCGCCGCCGACACGCACTTCAGGGGCCGTGCTTACGACATCGTGCGCATGACCATCACGTCGCCGAACGGGGAAGTCGTTGCGCATGTCGAAGGAAAGCTCGATGGCGGCAACATCCATATCTCGCACGGGCGGTACTGACGAGCGCCCTCGGGTTTCGTCGCATCACTGCTCGCTGTTCTCTTCCTTTGTCAGTGCCGCGCATGCGGGCGCGGCACTGCCCGATTCCTCGTCTCCTTTGAAGACAAGATCGAACCCGCGAACCCGGGCCGACAGTAATCTCCTCTTTGCTCATCACACGATGCCCTCACTGGACGATCGGATCACGAGTTGGGCATGGATTCGCCCGGTGGATGATGCGGCGGCGGAAGTGCGCCTGGTCCGGGAGGCACTTTCCGACGGCTTCGATTTCATCCTCGAAGACACGCAGCCGTCCCCTGCACCCCGGTAGTCTTCATCCATTCTTCATCATTCGGCGGTAGCATAGACGCTGCGGTCGGAAGCGGTCGGGCCGGATGCGGTCGTCTGGTAAACTCGCTCTCTATTCCCTCAGTATTTACATAGGTATGCGTATTGTTCACGGCATCGCTGTCTCTCTCGTTGTGACCCCACTTGCGCTTGTGCTTTCGGCGCAGGCGCCGGCGCCCGAGCGCTACTGGCCGCAGTGGCGAGGCCCCGCCGCCAACGGCATCTCGCGCCAGGCCAATCCTCCCCTCGAGTGGGGCGAGAACAAGAACGTGCGCTGGAAGGTCGAGATTCCCGGCCGCGGCTCGGCTTCTCCGGTCATTTGGGGAGATCACGTCTTCGTCCTGACAGCGATTCCAGCCGGCACGGGCGTTGCCGATTCGCATGGCCCTCGCGGCGGCGTCAGCCCGAGGGGCGTTCATCGCTACGTCGTGATGGCGCTGAATCGGCGCGATGGCAAGGTCGTCTGGGAGAGAACGGCGCGCGAGGAAGCGCCGCACGAAGCCTCGCACCAGGACAACGGCACGTGGGCGTCGGCCTCGGCGGTCACCGACGGCCAGCATGTCATCGCCTCGTTCGAGTCGCGCGGTTTTTACGCGTACGACATGAACGGCAAGCTCGTCTGGGAAAAAGATTTCGGCGACAAGTCCATGCGCAACGAGTTCGGAGAGGGCAGCACGCCCGCGCTCTACCGCAATCGTCTCGTCGTCGTGTGGGATCACACCAAGGGATCGTATGTCACGGTTCTCGACAAGAACACCGGCAAGGAACTGTGGCGTGTGAGCCGAAATGAAATTGACACCTGGGCCACCCCCTTCGTCGTCGAGAACGGCGGCCGGGCTCAGGTGATCGTACCCGGCATGAACCGCCTTCACAGCTACGATCTCGAGACGGGCGAGGTCGTGTGGCACAGTGAGGGACTGACGATGAATCCGATTCCGTCGCCGGTCGGTGAGGACGGGATGGTGATTGCCACGAGCGGATTCCGCGGCAACAACCTTAAAGCCATCCGGATTGCCGATGCGAAGGGCGATCTCACGGGCTCGAAGGCGATCGTGTGGTCGCTCGATCGTGACACGCCGTATGTGCCATCGCCGCTTCTGTTCGACGGGTTCCTGTATCTGTTGAAGAGCAACTCACCGATTCTGTCGGTGTTCGACGCGAAGACGGGCAAGCCGCACTACCAGCTTCAGCGGCTCGACGGCCTGTCGGAAGTCTTTTCCTCGCCGGTCGGCGCGGCCGGGCGCGTGTATATCACGGGCCGCGATGGCAACACGCTCGTCATTCGCAATGGCGGATCGTTCGAGGTGCTCGCGAAGAACGTACTCGACGACGGGTTCGACGCCTCGCCCGCGCTCGTCGACAACGAGATGTATATGCGCGGTTATCGCTATCTCTACAGCCTTGGAGCCAAGTGAATCCAGATGTCATTGTCATAGGCGGCGGGCCCGCCGGGTCGACAACATCGACGCTCATCGCTCAGCGCGGCCATCGCGTGCAGTTGTTCGAGCGCGATCGGTTTCCGCGCTTTCATATCGGCGAGTCGCTGATTCCCGAGACCTATTGGGTGCTCCAGCGGCTGAACATGCTGCCGAAGATGCAGGCGAGCCCGTTCGTCAAGAAATACAGCGTGCAGTTCGTCAACGCGAAGGGCCGGGAGTCTGCGCCGTTCTACTTCTGGGACAACAAGCCGCACGAGTGCTCGCAGACCTGGCAGGTCGTCCGCAGCGAGTTCGACCGGATGATGCTCGACAACGCGCGCGAGCACGGCGTCGACGCGCAGGAAGGCGTGCGCGTTCTCGAAGTGCTGTTCGAGGGCGACCGGGCGGTCGGCGTGAGGATTCGCGACGAGCAGAACAATGATCGCGATGTGTTTGCCAAGGTCGTCGTCGACGCCAGCGGACAGACCGCCATGCTGCAGAATCGATTCAAGCTGCGGCTGTGGGATCCGGTGCTGAACAAGGGTGCCATCTGGACGTACTGGGAGAATGCGTATCGCGATACCGGCCGCGACGAAGGCGCCACGCTTGTCATTCAGACCGGTGACAGGCAGGGTTGGTTCTGGTACATCCCTCAGCACGACAACGTCGTCAGTCTTGGCGTCGTCGCACCGTTTGCGCATCTGTTCAACAAGGAGCGCGAAAGTCATCAGAAGACGTACGAGGACGAGGTCGAGAACGCACCGGGCGTCAAGCAGCGCCTCGCCAACGCAAAGCGTGTTACGGGTTATTTCGTGACGAAGGATTACTCGTATCGATCTCGAAGCAGGTTGCCGGAAACGGCTGGGTGCTGGTCGGCGATGCGTTCGGCTTTCTCGATCCGCTGTATTCATCGGGCGTGCTGCTTGCGCTCAAGTCGGGCCAGCTTGCCGCGGACGCCATCGTTGACGGCCTCGCCAAGGGTGACACGTCTGCCGGACAGCTCGGCGGCTGGGGTGCAGACTTCAATCGCGGCGTCGATCGGATGAGACGGCTTGTCTGCGAATACTACGCGGGGTTCAGCTTCGGCGAGTTCGTGAAAAACTATCCTGAGCTTCGAGGAACGGTGACCGACCTGCTCATCGGCGATCTGTTCGACGACCGCGTGGACAAGGTCTGGGAACCAATGGAATCGCTCTACAAGCCGGGGAAGTCGCGGATTCAGGACTGGACCGAAGGCACTCCGGCAGAGATTGCCCAGCACAAGGCGAACGAGTTGATCCTGCCTGAAGGGCGGCGTAGGTGAAGGGAACAAAGACGATGCGGATTCTCGTCGTAGCGATTTGCGTGGTGCTCGCGACGGCTGGTTCGGCTCGAGCCGAGAACTGGCCGCAGTGGCGCGGTCCGTCGGCCAATGGCATCAGTTCCGAGACGAATCTGCCGGTCCAATGGTCGGCGACCGAGAACATTACGTGGAAGCTGCCTCTGCCGACATGGTCGGGATCGACGCCCATCATCTGGGGCGAGCATATCTTCCTGAACGTGGCCGAGAACGGCAGCCTGTTCCTGTGGGCTGTCGATCGCACCAAGGGTGAGCCGCTCTGGAAGCGTCATCTCGGCGACGGCGATCATCGGGAACGGAAACAGAACATGTCGACGCCCTCGCCGGTGACCGACGGGACGCCACGTCTGGGTGATGACCGGCACCGGCATCCTGAAAGGCGTTCGACTTCACGGCAAGGAGCTGTGGATGCGCGACATCCAGAAGGAATACGGGCGCTTTGGCCTCAACTGGGGCTACGGATCGTCGCCGATGCTCTTCGAGCGATTCGCTGTACGTGCAGGTGCTGCACGGGATGAAGACGGACGATCCGTCCTACGTCCTTCGCATCAGCAAAGCGAACGGCCGTACGATCTGGCGCGTCAGGAACGGCCGACCATCGCACAGCGCGAATCTCCGGACTCGTACACGACACCGGCGATTGTCCGGGTAGGCGAGAGCCTGGAGCTCGTCATCACGGGCGGCGATGCAGTGACCGGCCACGATCCTCAACACGCGGCAAGGAGCTGTGGCGGGCCGATTCGCTGAATCCTACCAACGACCTCGCGTATCGCATCGTCGCGTCGCCCGTCGTGCACGGCGAGCTGATCATCGCGCCCAGCCGCGAGCGTCCGATGCTCGTCGATGCGGCCCGGCGGCCGCGGCAACGTCGCCTCGTCCCATATCATGTGGTCGTTCAAAACGGACCCGATGTGCCGACGCCGGTGACCGACGGTAAATACGTGTACGTCATCAACGATCGCGGCATCATGTGGTGCCTCGACGCCAAGACGGGCAAGAGGTGTACGGCAAGATGCGCCTGCGTCCCAGCACCTACAGCGGATCGTTCGTCATGGCCGACGGCAAGCTCTACATCACGAATGAGGACGGACTCACCAGCGTCGTGCGCGACCGGCCCGAAGTTCGAGATCCTGGCCGAGAACAACTTCGACGACTACACGCTGAGCTCGCCGGCAGTTTCCGAAGGGCAGATTTTCATTCGCACCACGAGCGGGCTGTGGGCGATCGGAAAGCGTGCGGGGAAGCAATAGACAGTGATTATCCCGCTGCTGGCGGTTGCGCTTCTGATTGGCTCGGTGGTGCTTGCCGCGCAGGGGCGGTTCGGCATTGCGGTTGCGATCGGTATCGGCGGCGGGTGCGTTGCAGATTGATCGCATGCGCGGCCGATAGTACATAGTGTCCGGCTTAAGCCGGACCACGAAGAGCACGACCAAACACGACGGCGCGACGAGCGCGATGACACGACGAAATTAGGCACCCAATCGAAAAAAATGACGGTCAAGGTCGATGATCGATCGCTCCGGCGCGACGACCTCGAGTCTCCGACGTCGATCGCGCCGAAGGGAACGTCCCAGCCGTGGCGTCACTACGCCGTCGCCGCAGTCGCGATCATCATGGCCACGGCGATCGCGGAACTGGCCATTGGGCGGCTGCTGTTCTGTCGATGCGGCTATCTCAAGTTCTGGCACGGCGTGGTCTTCAGCTCCGAGAACTCTCAGCACCTGACCGACTGGTACACCTTCACCCACGTCCTGCACGGCCTCGGCTTCTACTTCCTGCTGTGGCTGGCTGTGAAGCGCTTCGACACTGGGCTGCGGTTCGTCCTTGCCGTCGCGCTCGAAGCCGCCTGGGAAGTTGCGGAGAATACGCCGTTCATCATCGACCGCTATCGAGCGGCCACGATCTCGTTTGACTACTACGGCGACAGCATCGTCAATTCCGTGGCCGACATTGTCGCGATGGCGATTGGCTTCTGGTTTGCTGCAGTAGTCAATGTATGGGCGAGTGCCTTACTGTTTTCGGTCGTGGAGGCCGGCCTCGCGCTGATGATTCGCGACAGCCTTCTGCTGAATATTCTGATGCTGATCCATCCCGTCGAGGCCATAAAGAGATGGCAGTCGGGAGGCTGAGCGCTCCCGGACCAGATTGCGTTTGTGGGGTCTCAGGCTCAGCTGCGGTGTTAAAATTGGCTCGCCAGCACTGCCCGCCTGCCGTTTGCGCCAGTTCCGAGGAGCAGTTCCATGCCGTTCAAGAAAATCGCTATGGCAACCATCGTGGTGTGTCTTTCGGCGGCCAGCATTGCTGATGCCGACCAGCGAGGCGAGCGGAGACGATCGCGCGGCCGTGATACACGCGTCGTCGTGCAGCCGCGTATTGTAGTCCGGCCGCCCGTCGTCGCCCGGCGATATGGGTCGCCGAGGGTGGCGGCGCGATACGCGGGGCGCCTTGCCTATCGGCCGGTGCATCGCCCAGGTATTGGATTCGGCATCTACATCGGCTCGCCGTATCGCTACGGCTCTCCTTATGCCTATCCCGGATATGGCCGTCCGTACTATCCGACGCCCTATCCCTATGGCTACGGCTACTACGGCTACGCGACACCGTATCCTTCGTACGGCTACACCACGCCTTATCCGACATACCCGCCGTATCCGTCTCCGAGCGGATCTCCAGCGGGCATCTATGCAGGTACCGCCCCCCGGTGCGACGTATGGCGGTGTGCAGCTCGAAGTGAACCAGCCTGATGCCGCGGTTTATGTCGACGGCTACTACGCCGGCATCGTGGACGATTTCGACGGCGCCTGGCAGCGCGTGGCGCTCGAGCCCGGGCCACACCGTTTCGAAATCGTCGCGCCCGGTCTCGAGACGCTGGTGTTCGAAGTGAACGTCAGGCCGAATGAGACCGTTCGGTATCGCGGCGATATGCTGAGGATGGAGCCGTGATTGGTTGGTGGTTCGTGGTTGGTGGTTTGTGGTTATGTCGGCTCGGCGGGTAACGACGAACCACTAACTACCAACCACCAACCAGGTTCAAGCAGCAGGTCTGAAGTACAACACCATTCCGGCACCGAGTGACGCCAGTACGAATCCGACGTACAGCATCGGATTCGGGGCGACCTTCGGGGGATGGATCACCATCGACAGCAGCACGTTGACGATGGGCGCGCCGCCGAAGACGAGGGGCATCACGTAGACCGGCAGCCCGCCGGTGCGGAAGGCCCAGATGATGCACGCGGCGCCCGCGGCGCCGAGCCCTCCCGCGATCGTCGCCACCATCAAGCCGGTCTGGTTGAAGCTCGAGAGACTACCCTGCGACGCGAGCGCGGCCACTGGAATCAGCACGCCAATCAGAAAATAGGCGACGCCGACGCAGAGCAGCGCCTTCAGCGGATTGCCCAGCATCACCTGGCCGCGGTGGAGCAGGACGCCATAGGCACCCCAGGACAGTACTGCACCGGCCACGAACACAAGCCATCTCATTCGTCTGTCCCTCGCTTATTTGTTGGCGATGGCGAACAACTGGTTTCGGTTGTTCAGGAAGATTGCTCCGTGGGCCGGCGTGACGGTCGCGTACACCGAGCTGCCCATGTTCATTTCCGCCAACACTTTTTTCTCGCGGCCATGGGCGAGCACCGTGACGTCGCCGTCTTCATCTCCGATGTAGACCTTCCCGTCGGCCACGAAGGGCGATCCCCAGACGGCCGCGAACAGGTCGTGCATCCAGAGCTCCTTGCCCGTGTTGGCGTCGAGACAGTAGAGAAACCCGCTGAAGTCGGTGATGTAGACGAGCCCGTCGGCGACCGCGGCCGTCGAGATCGACCGGCGGATCTTGGTGAAGTGCCACAACCGGCCCGTCTGCGTGATATCACCGCGTTTGGTTGCGTCGATCGCGTAGAAGTTGCCGACGCCTTCGCCGTGTTCCGGATCCTGTCCGTTCGCAAGGTACACGCGATCGCCGACGATGACCGGCGTCGAGATCAGCTCGTTGCGTGTCTTGGGCCACACGGCTTCTTTCGGGTTCGTATCGAATTCCCAGAGCTTCTTGCCGGTCTGCGCTTCGTAGCCGCGCGCCCAGCCGTCTCCCTGCGCGGAAATCACCTGCACCACGCCGCCAATCGTGGCGACCGACGGTGGCGACCACTGGCCGTGCAGAATGCGATCTTCGACCGAGTTGTCCTCCCACACCAGCTTTCCCGTGGTCTTGTTCACCGCGATGATCGCCGGCGCGCGCGGGGAGGGGATGTTCACGTGGCTTTCATCCTGGCCGTTGGAGGTGCTCACGAAAATCAGGTCTCCCCACATGACGGGCGATGAGTTCGCCAGGTTGTGCGGGTAGCTGCCGACTTCCTCCATCATGTCGAACGCCCAGATGACGTCGGCATCGTTCATGCCGGTCAGCTTCTCGTCGGTGACGGGACCGTCATTCTCCTTGTCGCGGAAGCCTTCGATATCGACCGCGAAGAGCACAGCGCGATTGCTCACGTAATACAGGATGTTGCCCTCCACGAGCGGAGAAGACGCAACGCCCTGGTAGGGCCAATCATTCGCGCGGCCTGCTTCGAGCTTTACGTGCGTGTGCTGCCAGAGAAATTCGCCGGTGTTCTCGCTGAATGCCATCAACACGCCGCGATCGCCGGGCTGCTTCGGATCGCGCAAGGCTTCGTTGTTGGTTCCGACGAACACCTTTCCGCCCGCGACCACAGGATTGCCATAGCTCTGCGATCCCAGGTCGGCGACCCACTTGATGTTCTTTTTCGTTTTCACGTCCCAGTCGGTCGGCAGGCCCTTCGCATTCGACACCATGTTGCGGTCGGAGGTGCCGCCCCACATCGGCCAGTCTCCGCTGCCCGGATCCGATGCGCCGAGTCGAGACGCACTGAGCGCTGCAACCATCAAAGCCATCGCGATTAACGCGCGCGTTTTGTTCATGTCCTAATCCCTAATCCCCAGTCCCTAGTCCCTAGAGTTACTGATTCGGCGTCAGTTGTAAGTTATCGATATACGCCCCGAACTCGGCATCGATGAAGAAGCCAGGCGCCCCCTGGCGATTGCCAATCGGATCGGTCTTGTCGATCTGCCATGCGGCCGGCTCGGCCTCTCCGGCCGGCCAGGCTTTGCCGCGTGCGCGCACCTGGCCGTTGGGCAGGTTCTCGACGCGAAGCTTGATCGTGTACCACGCGTCGGACTTCCACGCGAAGGGCACTGTTGTCGTGCGCTGCGTTTCGGGTTCCCACGGCTCGAGCTTGAGCCGTTGCGTGGTGCCGTACAGCACGAGGCTATAGCGCTGCACAGTGATGCCGACATCGGCCATCATGCGCCGCCGCGTCGGCGCGCGCACATCGACCTGCATCGTGTAGTTCGACCATTCCACAGGTCCGATGAAGATGCGGCCGCGCTTGAAGAGCGTGTTGGTCGGCGTCTTCGACAGCACCTTCTGGCCGTCGAGAGTGACGACTGCCATCGGTCCCAGCGCGCCGCTCGCATTGACCCATCCCGGCGGCACCGACTTCTCCTCCATCGACTCGAACGTTTCGGTCCACGGCATCGGCCGCGCGACCCGCGCACGCGCTTCGCCCGTGAGCGAGCCGACGGTGGCCTTGATGAGGCCGGCCTGTTCCCGATCGCCCGCGGCCGTGAATGTGCCTTCCGTGATGGTGCCTTTCAGTCCTTCGAGCGACCACACAGCCTTCTCTTCGCGCAGGAACCGTCCACGGCTGTCGAAGACCTTCGCGGTGAGCTTCACGGTCTGTCCAGGAGACACGACCAGCTCTGTCGGTGCGACCTGCACGTGCCCGGGTGCGCCGTCGCCGGTCGCCGCCGGTTCGTTGACGGCAAAGCCGGTGAGCGTCTTTCGCTGTTTGGGGCCAATGGCATACACCGCGTCGGTCGTGGCGAAGAAGATGCGGCCGCGCGAAATGGCCGCGCCGCCGAAGACCTGCTCGGCCGTGCCTTCGGAGCCACCGATGCTGTTCGTGCTGACCGGAAGCTCGACCTCGCTGAGGATCTCCGCGCGATCGGCGTGCGGCCGGATGATGAAGAACTTGCCGTTTTCGCTGCCGACGTAGATCTTGCCGTCTGCCATCACCGGAGGTGCCTTCTGCGACGTGCCGAGCGGCTGCGTCCAGAGCTCCTTGCCGGTTTCGATATCGTAAGCCTTCAGACGCGATCCGTTTTCAATCTGATAGAGACGCGGGCCGTCGACGAGCGGGGATGAGAAGCCGAACTGCTCGCCGTAGTGCGCCCATTTCGTCGTTTTGATGTCGCCGGTCTGCGATCCGTCGATCGCCGCAATCATGCCCATCTCGATGCCCGATCAGGTTTTCGTCGCCGTGCGACACGATGACGGAGTTGCCGCTCACGACGACGCCGGTGTTGATGGCGCGCTTGGCGGCCACGTAACTCCAGACTTTCTCGCCGGTCTGTGCCTTGATGGCGTGAATGCCACCATCGCCGAGTCCGACAATCAGCAGTCGGGTGCCGTTGATCGTGGCGATCAAGGGCGCCGCATAGGCGGTGTCGTACGGCCGTCCTCCAGGATTCGCCACGTAGACGATCTCGCCGGTTCGCTTGTTGAGCGCGATGATGCGATGCGAGCGCGCTGCCTGCGTGCCCCAGTTCGACACCGCCGCGCTGACGATGACCAGATCGCCATCGATGATGGGCGACATCGTCCGGCCTCCGTGCGTGGTGAAGGCCGCGAATTCTTCACCGATCGATCGCTGCCAGAGCGGCTTGCCGTCGGCGCTCAACGCGACGAGCGTCGCGCCGACATTCAGCGCGTAGATGTTGCCGGTTTCGGGATCAGCGGCTGGCGAGGCCCAGCCCACGCGATGGGGGGGCACATCGCTCTGAAAGATGTTGAACTTGTATTCCCAGACGACCTTGCCCGTGTCGGCGTCGAGCGCCATGACACGTTCTTGCAGCGCCGGCCCGCGACCAGACGGGTTCTGTACGTAGACGCGATTTCCCATGACGATCGGCGCCGATCGGCCGCCAAACGGCGCGCGCCACAACAGATTTGTGCCCTTCAGATCCCATGAAGAGGGGAGACCCGTCTCTGCCGAGCTGCCGTCGCGATTGGGTCCGCGAGGCTCGGGCCAGTCGCCGAGTGCCACGCGGCGGAGTCCCTGTCCCGATGCCGGCACGGCAAGGGCCAATGAAACGGCAAGGACCGAAAGTGCGTATTTCAGCATAGGATTTGGATGTTACTTGAATACGCCGCAGTCCGAAAGGCTGCTTACGAAAGCGGGAACGATGATGTCAAGGTTGATGCGCGTGCTCGTGTGGTTGTTTCTGCTGGCCGTCACAATCGACGCCCAGAGTCATCGAGGCGCGATACGCGGCCGCGTCGAAGATGCGACCGGCGCCGTCGTCATCGGCGCCAGTGTCACGGCCATCAACGAGGCGACCAATGAAACACGAGTGGCCACGAGCGGTCCGACGGGTGCGTTCGCGATCGCCTGAGCTCGCGCCGGGTATCTGGCGCGTGGAAATTGCCGCCCCCGGCCACAAGACGCACGTGCAGCGCGTGACCCTCGAAGTGAATCAAGAGCGCCGCGCCGACGCCGAACTGCAGGTCGGCGCGCTCACCGATCGCGTCGAAGTGATTTCGCCCGCGGCCGATCTGCGGCGCGACTCTCCGGCGGTCGGCACCATCGTCGAGAACCGGCAGATTCTCGACATGCCGCTGGATGGACGGAACTTTCTCGAGCTCACGCTGCTGGCGCCGGGCACTGTGCCCGCCGCCCAGGGGTCGGCCGGCTCAGTTCGCGGCGATTTCGCGTTCAGCGTCAACGGCGGCCGCGAAGACTTCAACAGCTTCCTGCTCGACGGCGCAGACAACGTCGATCCGAAGTTGAACACGACAGGCGTCAGGCCGCCGGTGGACGCGATTCAGGAATTCGAAGTGCTCGACCAGCACGCCCGAGGCGGCGCATGGCCGTCAGGCGGCGTCGCAGATCAGCGTGGTGATGAAGTCGGGCACCAACCAGCTTCAAGGCACGGCGTACACGTTCATCAGGAACGGCGCGCTCGATGCGACCAACTACTTCGCCCCGAAGAACGAGCCCGACGCCGGACTATCAGCGCACACAATCCGGGTTTTCGATTGGCGGACCCATCGTGCGCGATCGCACGTTCTTCTTCGCCGATTACGAAGCCACGCGTGCCGACGAAGGGCTCACGCGCATTACGACGGTGCCGACCGAAGCGGCGCGAAACGCGCTGCCGGCGTTTCTGACCCACCCGGTCGGACGCGCCATCGCGGCGCTGTACCCGAACCCGAATCGTCCCGGTTTCACCGGCAACTACGTGACGTCGCCCACGCAGCGCGACCGCACAGACCACTTCGACGTGCGCAGCGACACGGCGTTCGGTACGGCGTTCGATCTGATGGCGCGATACAGCTTCGCCGATCGCCGGCTCTTCGAGCCGTTCAGCGGCCCGGGGTTCTCGTCGCTGCCGGGATACGGATCTGATGTCGCGAGGCGCGGGCAGAATCTCGTGGCGAGCGCGACCCACATCATGTCGCGACAGCCTGCTCAACGAAACGCGCGTCGGGTTCAACCGTGTATCGGCCAGTGTGTTTCCGGAACAGGGCGGCGCGGTCAACCGCACTGTGGGCCTGCCCGAGTCGTGGACGAACCCGCGCGATGCAGGGCTCAGCCTCATTACGGTCAGCGGATATTCGCCGATCGGCCACGAGTACAACAATCCGCAGAGCGGCACGACCAACACCATCCATATCGCCGACACACTCACCTGGACGCGCGGCAATCATCTCGTCAAGGGGGGCGTGGATGCGCGGCTGGTCCGCCAGGTTGCGTTCCGAGACGTTCAGGCGCGTGGCGCGCTGACGTTTACGGGCGCCTTCACGGGCAGCCCGTTGGTTGATCTGCTCAGCGGGTTGCCGACCTTCACGACGCTCGCGCGGCTGGACAATCCGCAACGTCTGAGAACGGAGTCGTACGCGTGGTTCGTACAGGACAGTTACCGTATCCGTCCGAACCTGACGCTGTCTGCGGGGCTGCGGTACGACCTTACGTCGCCGCCGGTTGATGTAGACGATCGCGCCACGCTCTACAACGCGCAGGTCGGAAACCTTCAGCCGGTGGGCACCGACGGCCTCCCGAGGGCGGGCTATGAAACCGACCGGAACAACTTTGCGCCGCGCGTCGGCGCGGCCTGGACGGTGGATCAAGCTGCGACCACGGTTGTGCGCGCCGCCTATGGCATTCATTACAACCATTCGGCGCTTGCACCGAGCGAGGGGCTGTATTTCAGCGCGCCGTATTTCAATTTCTCCGCGTATTTCACGTCTCCGCTCGGGCTCGTCACGCTGACCGATCCGTTCCCGGCCAACTTCCCGATTCCGACGCCGAATCCGGCGACGGGATTCCAGCGCGATCTGCGCACGCCGTATCTGCACGAGTTCAACGTGGCGCTGCAGCGCCAGCTCGGCCCGACCCGCGTCGCCGAGGTGGCCTACGTGGGATCGCGCGGGCGCAATCTGATTGCGGCGCGCGACATCAATCAACCGCGCCCGAGCACTGCGCCGCTCAACCTGCGCCCCGATCCACGATTTGCCGACATCACGTTCACAGAGTCGCGTGCGCGCTCGGAGTTCGACAGCCTGCAGGCGCGCTTTCAGCAGCGCTATTCCTTCGGCTGCACGATGCTGGTGGCTTACACGTTGGGCAAGTCGATGGACGACTGCGTCGGGGTTCTTCACGAGCGCCGGCGATCCGAATTTTCCGCAGGACAGCGCAAATCTCGACGCCGAGCGGGGGCGCTCGAGTTTCGACGTGCGTCACCGGTTCTCGGTGAGCTTCTCCTACGATCTGCCGTTCGACTTCACCATCAGCGGCATCGTGCAAATGCAGAGCGGCCGCCCATTCACGGTGGCGCTGCTGCCGGAAACAGACATCAGCAACACCGGCCGATCGTCGCTGGGTTTTGGCGCCAACGATCGTCCGAACATCAGCGGCAACGCTGCCGCGAGCAATCCTGGCCCGGGCCAGTGGTTCAACACGGGAGCGTTTTCACTGCCGGCCTTCGGCACTTTCGGCAACGCCGGACGAAACATCCTCGACGGTCCCGGGTATCAGAACGTGAACCTCGCTGTAATAAAGCGCGTGCCGCTCGCGGGCCGCACGAGCCTGCAGCTGCGGGCAGAAGCGTTCAACCTGCTCAACAGGGTGAACTTCGATTTACCGGACAACTTTTACGGATCTCCGACGTTCGGGCAGATTCTCTCTGCGGGGGCACCGCGCCACATTCAGTTCGGAGCGCGGCTGATCTTCTGATTGGCTGGCATCCGCACGGCCGTCGCACCGACTGCGCAGGCGCCGATGATGGCGGCCAGCATATAGAACATGGCCGTGTAACTTCCAGTGAGCTCTACACATGCGGCCAACAGCAGCGGACCGACGGCCGACGCGAGCACCGTCATCGCCTGCGCCACACCTTGGATGCGGCCGAGATGTCGACGGCCATAGACACGCGGCCAGACGCTGAAGAACAGCACCATCACCAGGCCACCGCCAAGGCCCATCATCGTCGCCCATCCCATCGCCATCGCGATCGTGCTGATGTGCGGAAGCGCGAGCAGCCCGGCGGCGAGGATGCCGAGCGATATCGCCATCAAACGATTCAGCGGCACAAAACGCGCGAGCCAGCCGCCGATGAAATTCCCGGCGAGCCCCGTCATCGCCGTGACGACGAGCGTCTGGTAGTAGATGTCGGGGCCGAAGCCGCGCTCGGCGAGGATGGACTCGTTGAACAGCCCGATGCCGGACGCGACCAGGCCGTAGAGGGCGGCGCCGATGGCGAATACCCAGAAGGCGGAAGTCGAGAGCGCTTCGCGGAGGGTGAAGCCGGCAGGCTCCCGGCTTACGGCTTCGGGCTTTTGGCCCGCGCCATCTGCCATCAGGCCCATCGACTCGGGATTGCGACGGACCACCAGCACACCAAGGGGAACCAGACCCACGAGAATCGTGGCGCCGACGCTAAACCATGCAGTGCGCCAACCGCGTGACTGCACGATCGAACCGACGATGGGGAACGCGATCATGAAGCCGACGCTCAACACGACGCTGTAAATCGCCATCGCCGTGTCGATGCGGCGGACGAACCATTGGCCTACCATCGCAATGCTGACGACCGACAACGCGCTCTGGCCGAGCGCGCGGGTCAACGTCACGGCGAGTGCCAGCTCCGCGAATGAGCTGACCCTGCTCATCAGGCAGACGGTGATTCCCAGCCCCGCGGCGACAGCGGCCAATACGACCCGGCTGCCGGCGAGATCGATGAAGCGGCCGACGCCGAGCGCACCAGCCGAACCGATGAGCGTGGCCCAGAGATTCAGCTGCGCGTAGTCCACGCGGCCGATCCGGAGGTCGGCAAGGAGAGGTTCGGTGATGAGGCCAAGGCCCTGCGTGCGGCCGGGCAGCGTCCCCACCATCGCGGCCGCAGCAACGATGAGCACGGTCCAGCCGTAATACGGAGTTCGGGTCTGCAAAGTCGATATCGCGGTCAGGCCGCTGGCGGATCGTCCTGCCGTTGGACCAGGGACTTGATCGGAATGGCAATGCCCTCGGACGAAAATCGGCGATGGAGGCGCTTGACGAATTCGTGCTTGATGAGTTGCTGGTCCACGAATTCCTGTGCACGGAGAATCACGGAAAAGCCGATGCCCGGATCGCCCAGCGTGTGAAATCTCACCAGTGGCTCGAAGCCGCGAACGCCCCCCGGCACCGTCTGCATGATCTCGCGTGCGACGTCTGTCGTGATCGTCTCGACGCGATCGAGATCGCTCTTGTAGTCAACGCTTGCCTCGATGACGACGGCCAGCTCCTGATCGGGCAGGTGATAGTTGGTGACGATCGACTGCGACAGCTTCGCGTTCGGCACCAGCACCGTGTTGTTCGAGAGCTCCCGCAGCCGGCTCGAGCGCCAGTCGATGTCGACAAGATACCCTTCTTCGCCCGACGAGAGCCGGATGTAGTTGCCGATGCGTATCTGCTTGGCGACCGTCAAATAGAAGCCCGCGAACAGATTGGCCAGTGTGTCCTGCAGTGCGAGCGCGACGGCAAGACCGCCGACGCCGAGCGCCGTCAGCATAGGCGTAATCGACAGTCCGAGGCCGTTGAGGATTACGAGGAGCCCGAGCGTGACGACGACAATACGGATGAGATTCTCGGTGAGCGTGGTCGTTGGAAGGGCGGCATCAAGCCCGGCGCCGTGCGTGCGGACCAGCTTGACGAGTATTTCCGAAGCGAGAAACGTGAACGACGCGGCGGCGACTATGTAGAGACCCTTGTCGAGCGTCGTCGCGATGTGTGGCGAAAGGGGCCAGAATCCCGCGGCGACGTAGACGCCAATCAGCAGGCTCCAGAACGGGATCCGCCGCGCTACGGCTTCGACGACCGCATCGTCCCAGCGACTGGACGTGCGGCGGACGATCCTGCTCACCTGTTTCCTGAAAATGCGGCGTCCCACCTGGCCAACGAGATACGCGAGGCCGATGGCGAGGAGAGAAAGCAAAGCCGTGCGTGCAGAGCTCGGAAGGCCTTGAAGGTCCCAGTTCATTGGTCACAAATCATATGTCTTTCGACCGAGATCGGCGATGGCGTACGAGGACCAGCGCATAGACGAGCAGATTGAAAATCAGAGCCAGCCCGCCGAGTACCCGTTGATGTCCTCGCGTGAGTCCCTCGGGATAAAGAATCGGGAGGAGGTAGTGCGCGATGAAATCGCCCTCGTATCCTGCTTCGCCTTGCGCCCGCCGCAGACGGTTTTCGAGCGGCGTGAGCGGGCAGATCCATCCGGCGAATTCGATGAACACGCCCCAGGCGACAGCAGGTAAATGCAGCCAGAGGATGCGGGGCCACCAGAGCGCGAGCACGCCGCCGCACACCACGAAGGCCACGAACAGGAAGTGGAGAAGTACGACGAGGTCGGCCATTGTGTCTGTAGGCCGGGTCTTGCTTTATAGACCCGGCCGATCCGACGGCGGGTCCGAAGAACAGGACCCGCCTACTTGTCGGGTTGAATCGACGAGAGGAGCTGCTCGAACTGTTTTTCCTGGGCGGCGATGGTCTTCGCCGGGCCCGTCAGCTTGAAGAAGACATGCCCGCCGGGTCCTTCGGCGATGGCGCCGAGCAATCGATAGCCGGAGACGGGCTTCGCGCCGGCCATCATCGGCCCGCCCATGCCCGTGTAGGTGCCCGACGCGTCGACGACGGTAATGGGCACGCCTCGCACGGTCCGCTTCGTCACTTTTGCCTGGGCGGGCTTGCCATCGGTGCCGAGAACCTGTCCTTTCCAGCGCTCGACATTCGCGTCCACACCGCCACCCTGGCCCGGCCCGAAGTAGTTGACGACACATTCGGCGACACCCTGGTCGCCGGCCGCCGTTGGAATCGAGTAGGTCGCTGCCCGCATGGGACGCGGGCCTTCGGTTTTCCAGCTTGCCGGTGCGGTCCAGCTAACACCAGCGGCGGATTCAGCAAAGAGACCGACTGTTGAGGCGAGCAGAAGGGAACCCACGAACAGTGATTGGCGCATGGGAGGGAGTATATCAGCCGGGTTAGCGGTTGGTGGTTGGTGGTAGGAACTCGGACACGACCAACCAACCACCAACCACGAACCACCAACTACCGACTACCAACCGTGCTAGTCACATCGTTCTGTCGTGGCACGGACCGAACGCACCTGCATCTCGCGATCGGTCAACGTGCCCGAGACGCTGATGCGATAGCCCACGTGCGATGTCAGACGGTTGTTGCCGCCGAGCAGGTCGACTCTTGCTGATCCCTTCTTGATGAACCCTGACTTCCAGCTGCGCGATTTCGGCGCATGCTGGCCGTCGGTGTCCTTCAACTGGAACATGGCGTCGTCCTGCACGAGACATCCGACGATGGTTGTCGCGATGCTTTCCTCTTCGTCCTGTTTCGTGTCGACGTATTTCGTGTCGACCGGCCGCAACTCCAATGCGGGTGAGTCCGCTGCTGCGGGCGTCGCGTCCGCAGTCTTCGCGGCCGAGTTCGCGGCCATTGTCTTCGGGGCCGCTGACGGCTTCACAGTCTTCGCGCCCGTTTTCTTCGGCTGGGCGACTGTCACGCTTGCAGCCGGTACCGGCTCCGGCGCTTCCAGTGACAACTGTTCGGGCTCTCTGGCTGCCGCATCGACCGACTGTGAGGGCTGGCAGGCCGCGAACGTCGTCGCGCTGAGCAGGATGATCGTTCCCCACAACACCTTCGAACGCATTATGTCCTCCTTACGAACTTGTGCGTCACGCGCCTGAATCGGGTGAACCGGGATGGAAGGAGCAAACGAAATGCCCGCCGCGCGAGGGCGTTTTTGAGGTACTTACGAGACGTGTCACGAGATGCGACACCCAAAACTGTAAGTGCGCCGCAGAAATGGCTTCGCGAAAAGACTCCCGGAGCCTTTATTTCATCAGCCTGAACTTCTGTATGCGTCGTCCAGTGTCGGTTTCCGCGATGTAAAGGTTGCCGATCGAATCGACTGCGACTGCATGCCCGTGCGTGAAATTGCCCAGCCAGTGTCCCGGCCGGCCGAAGCTCGACAAGATGTTGCCGGTTGCGTGATCGAGGATGTGCAACTGCTCGTTGCGGCCGTTCATCACATACATGAATTTCTGCTCCGGGTCGCGCGAGAACGCAATCCACCAGACCGTGCCGCGCGGATCGGGGAGCGTGGGCGTGCCCGTGCGAACCCAGATGTTCCTGACGAATGTGCCGGCTTTGTCGAAGACCTGAACACGATTGCCCTGACGATCGCAGACGTAGATCAAGCCGGCCCGGCTCATCGCGATGCAGTGCACGATTTGCGCGAACGCGCCGCTGGCGCCGGCCTCAATCTCCTGCGGCGTCGCCTGGCGTCCCCATTGACGAACGAACTCGCCACGGCGGTTGAAGACAGCGATACGTCGATTGCCGTACCCGTCTGCCACATAGACATCACCGTTCGCCGGATCGACCACGACGCCCGCAGGATTGAAAAACTGCGATTTGCCGGCATTCAGGCGCTCGCCCTTTGCGGTGCCGTCGGATGTGTCGAATGCGCCGCGCTTGCCGATCTGCATCAGCAGCTTTCCGTCGTGACTCCACTTCTGAACGATGCCGTCACCATTGCCGGTGAGCCAGATGTTGTTTTCGTGATCGACGAAGCAGCCGTGAATGACCCCCGGCACCGTGTTCGAATCGCCGAACGACTGGACCAAGGTACCGGAGAGGTCGAAGATGAGGACCGATGGCGCCTGAAGCGACGTCTCCGCCTCTTCGGCCGTGATATCACGCCGATTCGTGACGACGAGATGGTCGTGTGCGTCGGAGCAGATGCTGCCCGTTCGCCCGATGATCCATTTCTCCGGCAGCGGTTTCGGCCAGTAGGGATCGATTTCGAATTTCTGCGTGTCCTGTGCGAAGGCCGCGGAGGAGAGACACGCAGCGAGGGCAGCCCCGAGGAACGATTTGCGCATTCCGAGTCTCCTGTGGGCCTCGGTATATCACGAATGGGGACTGAGAGGAGGTACTACTTCCTGCGGCGTCTGCTCTTGGCTCTTGTGTCGATCCCTTCCTGAAGTAATGCGAGGCGCGAGACGATCTCCTCATGAAGGATGCGCATCTGACGGCGTGTTTCCTCATCACCGGCGCGGACTTCCTGGCGCACAGCCACGAACTGGGCATCATGCTCGGCCAACTTACGCTGCACGGCCGCGAACTGCTCGTCATGTTCGGCCAACTTGCGGTGCACGGCCGCGAACTGTTCGTCATGCTCGGCCAACTTGCGGTACACGGCTCCGAAATGGCCATCGTGCGCCATCAACTTGCCGTCCACCTCCGCGAACCCGCCGAGCACGTCGCCGCGGAGTGCCGCAACCGTGCTCTCGAGTGCCGCGACGCGTTCTGGAAGCTGGCTGAGCCCACTCACTTGATCCTCGAGTATCTCAACACGACGTACGATTGGAATGGCAGGCATCGCGGTGCCTGATGCGCGGGCTGTGCCAAGCATCTACATCAACGTTGGCCGGTCAGGACGACGGTAGCATCGTCTGAGTACGCAGCGCAAGACACGAGAGACAAGCCAACGATTGCAAATTCTGCGACGGCGTCAGCGCAGTCGCACCAGAGGGACTTCGTCTAAAACACTCCGTCAAAGAACTCGACGACGCCGGTTTCGAGCGAGTACTCAGCTCCGACGATGGCGAGACCGTCCTTTTCGATCAACTGTTCCAGTATTTCGGACCCATGCCGCAAATGGCCGGCAGACATGCGCACGTTTGCGCGAACAGCGTCGCGCACGAGGCCGTCCCGGTCTCCGTGTGCCGGATGCGCGGCAAGGAGCGGCTCGACAGAAGGGCGCACCCGATCGACGATCGAGTGAAGATTTTTCGAATGATTCGCGGTCGGGCGCTTCAGCTGATCGATGGTCGCCAGAATCGCCCCGCACTGCGAGTGGCCGAGCACCACCACCAGCCGTGTACCGTATTGCTCGGCCGCGAACTCGACGCTGCCGACCTGAGACGGTGCGACGATGTTGCCGGCGACGCGAATCACGAACAGGTCACCGAGGCCCTGATCGAACACGATCTCCGCAGGCACCCGCGAATCGGAGCAACCCAGAATGATCGCGAAGGGCTCCTGTCCTGCGGCCACTTCGGCGCGACGCGCTTCGCCGGCCAGGGATTCGTAACTGCGGACATTCGAGACGAAACGGCGGTTGCCTTCGCGCAGGCGCTCGAGCGCCTCTCGGGCAGGAATCATCGAGCGCTATCTTAGTCCGACGACCGTGCCTTTATTGCTCCGGGAACTTCACCAGCACATATGTGATGTGCTTTCCTTTCGTAACGAGAAAGGCGTGGGGAACCGTCGCCGGGATGTGTATGACGTCGCCTGCGCTCAGCGCATGGCGTGAGCCACCTTCGAGTCGCGTTCCTACAAACTCGCCGGTGGTGCTGGTGGCCTTCTTGTCGATCATCGTGCCACCCAGTTGCAACGTGCCTTCGCCGCTCTGCACGAACACGACGTCGACGATCTGGTCGTGCTGTTCGGGAAAGCCGTCGGCGTCGCGGTAAAGAAGGCGGAAGCGGTGATCGCCGAAGTCCGCCAGCGTTTCGCGCGACGAGTGGTCGGCCCCGACCTTCTTCGAAAGCGCGGCATCGCGTGTCTTTAGCTCAGCGGCCTTCCACAGCCGGAAATCAGGATGATCGGCGGCAAACACGGGAGCAACGAGCAGGGTGACGGCGAGCACCCAAACCGCAGGACGCATGGGACCTCCTGTGAACTGAGGCGGCCGACGACAAGTACCGTAGGTGGGTCTTGAACGGCAGGACCCGCCCTGCAATTTGGCCGCGGGCTTATGTTACCAGCGTACGATTCCGCGCGCGCCGACTCGCGTTAGACTGTGCCCATGCCGTTCAACAGAAAACTCTATGGATACGATCCGGGACAAGTCGATGCAGCCGTCGATAAATTGACGCTCGATGCGATGGACTCCGCTCACAACGCCGAGCGGCTGGCGGCCGAACTGGAGCGGCAGCGCCAGGTGGCGGACGAGCTGCGCAGAGATCACGAGCAGCTGAGCCATGCGCTTGTCTCGGCGCACAAGGCAGCCACCGAAATCCGCGAGGCGGCCGAGCACACCGCGAAGGACATCATCACTGACGCCCAGGTGCGCGCCGACGCGATGTTGCGGGATGCGGAACTGGCCATCAAGGGAGTCGAGCGCGAGATCGAGACGCTCGTCAAGCAGCGCCGTGATGCTGAAGAGGCGTACGCGTCGTTCGTCAGCGGAATCGTCCAAGCCTACGAAACCAGACGCGCGTCGGCCAAGTCTTCGGTTACGGCGATTCCCTGATTCCCACGTCGGCGAAGTGCAGCGCGACCAGGGCTTCGCGCGCGGCTTCGGCGGCCGCGCGCGAATCGAATGGGCCGACGATGACACGCTGCCACTGTGCCGATGGCACCACGCTCGCGGGAAACCCGCTCTGCTGCAGTGTTCCGGCCACGTCGTGCGCCCGTGCTGCCGTTTTGAAGGACGCGACCGCCAGCTCGAAATATGTGGACGGTTCGACAGCGGGCGCCACCGGCGATGGGGCGGCGGTGGGCGGAGGCGCGGCACTCGGTGCCGCAACCGGCGCGGCCATCTCCTGCGGGACCCTCGCGGGAGCAACCTGAGCCGCCGGCAATTGACGCGAAACCACGATCGACGCGGCACATACCGCAGATGCCAGAAGGATGGCGACCGGTGCGCGTTGCTCGACAAGGGTAACGGCGAGCGGTACCGCGAGCTTCAGGTTATGCGCGGACTCGGCGACGATGCGGGTGTCGATGCGGAGACGCCCCCTCGCCTTCGCCGTTTCAAGGGCGCGGTCGCAGAGCAGATTGACGACGCGCGGAACCCCTCCTGAAATACGTGTAATGGCCCTG
This sequence comes from Vicinamibacterales bacterium, assembly GCA_963782595.1. Lineage (GTDB taxonomy): Bacteria > Acidobacteriota > Vicinamibacteria > Vicinamibacterales > JAMQPK01 > JAMQPK01. The sequence continues at coordinate 810,610 of CAWAKJ010000003.1, forward strand.
ACCGCGCCAGGCGAAAACGGAAACGCATCGACCGCCTCACGGGCACGCTCTTTGGCGCTCGCGACGATCGGTCGATCCGGATCCGCGAGCGCGACGGTGATGCGCCAGGCGATATACGGCCTGACTTCGCCGGGCTCGAGCGGCTCGAGCCGGCACTTCCTCGAGATGCGCTGGCCGAACTGGCGCAACTGTTCGAGCTCGAGGATCGATTCGAGATTCGTCTGTCCCGCCAGAATAATCTGCAGCAGCTTTGCCGAGTCGGTCTCGTAGTTCGACAGCAGGCGGATTTGCTCGATGGTCCGCAGCGTGAGGTCCTGCGCTTCGTCCAGGATGATGACGGCGCTCGCATTGAGCTGCGCGAGCGAGCCAAGAAAGTCGTGGAGCGTACGGACCAGGTCGTGGCAGCTCGCGTTGGTGAGCGCACCGCCTCGAATGTCGGCGGCCGACACCAGGCCGAAGTCGAGAAGCACCTGCTTGAGCAGGTCCTCAGCTGTCAGGAACGGATTGAGGATGACCGAAATGAACGTGCGCTGAGGCAACATTGCCAGCAGGCGTCGGCAAAGCGTGGTCTTGCCGCATCCGATGTCGCCTGTCACGAGCATCAGCCCTTCGCGCCGGGCGAGCGCGTGAAGGATGGTCTGAAACGCGCGTTCGTGTGACGACGAAGGGAAGACAAACCGCGGGTTCGGCGTCAGGCTGAAAGGTGTCTGCCTGAATCCGTAGTGGAGTTCGTAGTCTTCAGGGCGCATGAACCTTTAAGGTGTCCGACTAAGGTGTCCGACACGCGAAATTCGCCGCGTCATCTGTGCTGCCGGTGCCCTTGTAGACGGCCATCTGCGGATACGGGCACAAGGGCCGCGTACGAGTCACCGCGCCCCCCTCCGAGCGTGACGCCACCACCTGATCGGGCGCTTTGCGGCGCTCGACCCATTCTTCGAGGGCCGTGACCATGTCGAACGTGTTCGGCCCCTCGCCGCCTCCGCAGTGTCCCATTCCGGGCGCCATGAACAGTCGGTAGGAGTCGTGCACCTTGCCCGCGCCTCCGACTGTTTTTAGCACATTTGAATAGTACTGCGTGCTGCCTGCAGGAGAAATCTGCGGATCGCTCCATCCGTGGTACTGAATCAGCTTGCCGCCGCGATCGATGAAGGGTTTCAGGTTGGGGTCGAGCGCGTTGAGGGTGTCGTTGTCTATTTCTTCGGCGCGGACGATGTCGGAATTGAAGCTGAATTTCTGCACGACCCAGCTCGGATCACCGAACACGAGGAACCTGAATTGATCCAGTCCGGTCGCGCGCGCAGACCCCGTCCATCCAAGGTCGGTCCAGCCCAGTTCGCTGCCGCGCTCCAGACCCGTAATCTCGCGTTTGGTCTGCGGATTGATCGCCGCGGAATACATGAGGCGCGCGGTCTCGACTTGCGCGTTTGTCAGGCACGAGGTGCTGTCGGCGCCTTTGCATTCCAGCACGCCCGGATCAAACGTGCAGCGCTTTGGGTTCTCGATGACGCCATCCTTCACGCCATCGATGAGGTCGCAGGCGCCGACGACCGACCTGTGCAACAGCTCGCGGTGCGTCTGCGTCAGGCGCGCTGCCTCGTTCATCTCGAGTGTTTTCGCAACGCGAAGAGCCCCCGCCGCGCGGCCCGTCCAGTCGAGACCCGGCGCGCCGGCGATGATGCCGTCGAAGTCGGCGGGGAAGCGCTGCGCGGCCTTCATGGCCTGGCGTCCTCCCGCAGAGCATCCATTCCAGTATGAAAACTTCGGTCCGCCGTCGTAGTAGCTCGCGATGATCTTCTTCGAGGCCACGGTCATTTCATGTACCGCGCGCCAACCGAAATCGACCACCTTCTCTGGATGTCCCAGGCCGAAGCTCGCGCCGCCACCCTCGTGACCCGTATCGGTCGAGCTCGTCGCGTAGCCACGTGCCAGCGCCGTCATCATGGCGCCGTAGTTGATGGTGCCGTTGAACGCACCGTTCCCGACCGCCTGGAACTTCCCGTTCCAGTTGGCCGCCGGCATCCAGAGCTCCATTTTTATCTCGGAGTCGCTCGAGGGTTTGAGCGTGGCCGCCACCCGGCAGAACGACTGAAGCTGTGCCGCGGCGCGCTGGGCGCCTCCGGCGCCAGTCTGCACGAAGCCGCCTGCGGCGACTTGTTGGGCGAGCGTGATGGTCGCCCCCGGCAGCTGTAGCGATGCGAGCGTTTCACAGGAGCCCGCTGCAGCAACAGGAACGGCCGCACGGCTACTTATCAGAATCCACAGGAGCACGGCGCCGATCGATGCCACAGAGATGCGCTTAATCCATGCAGTCGTCATGCTGTTCTCCGTCAATATCGTTGACGTGACTGGTCCTGTCGCGCAAACTGCCTCTTCGCTCCCCCCGAGAAACCAGAAAGGCAGTATATATGCGATACGCCTCTCTTCTTCCGCTCGTCAGTGTCTGCATCCTCGCTTCCACCTGCGGCGGCGATGGAGGCCCATTAAGCCCCACTCTCCAGGGGCCGGTCACCTTCTTCGTCACGAGCACGACCAGCACGACAGGCAATCTTGGGGGAATTCGGGCAGCGGATGCCGCGTGTCAGCGCCTTGCTTTCGCAGCCGGACACGGCCGGCGCGTCTGGCGGGCGTACCTGAGCGCGGAAAGCGATCCGGCAAACGGCAATCGGCCCACGGATGCGCGCAGTCGCATTGGCAACGGCCCGTGGTTCAACGCCAACGGCGACAAGGTTGCGGGCGACCTCGCCGAGTTGCACGCCCGTCGCGGCGACGCGTCGATTTTTCTGAACGAGCGCGGGGAGCGGATCAACGGCCAGTGGACGGGCTCTCCCGCCCCGAACCAACACGATATTCTCACCGGATCCACTGCCGACGGTACGCTGATGCCAGGGATGACGTGTGCCGACTGGACGTCCGATTCGGCAGCGCTGCGGACGCAGGTCGGTCACTCCGACGGCTTTGGCCCAAACCAGAACACCGCAGGTGCGCTGTCGTCGTGGAATGCCGCGCACTTGAATCAGAGTTGTGCGAACACGGCTCCAGGAGGCGGGGCCGGCCGCTTCTACTGTTTCGCGCGCAGGTAGCGGTTAGGAAACGGGCTGCTCATCTAATATGCCAGCAGTTGTTCGATTGGTCCTTTCGGGAGCGGCGCTCGGGCTCGTCGTCGGCTCGACACGCGACCGGGGCGATGATAGGCTGCGGGCCACTTTGACGGGCCGAGGGTGAGGAACCAATGACTATTTCCACCGCGTCCGAAACGACACGCTGGCGGCAACTGGTCTTCGGCATCATCTGCATGGTGATGATCGCCAACCTGCAATATGGGTGGACGTTGTTCGTCGGTCCGATTAACGAGAAGTATCAATGGGGCCGAGCGGCGATTCAGGTTGCCTTCACGATCTTCGTGCTGACCGAGACGTGGCTCGTACCGATCGAGGGCTATTTCATCGACAAGTTCGGCCCGCGCATCATGATCAGCGGGAGTGGCGTTCTGGTCGCGATCGCATGGGTCCTTAACTCGGTCGCCGACTCTCTGACCCTTTTGTACCTCGGGGCTGCGATCGGAGGCATCGGCGCAGGCGTCATCTACGGGGGCTCGGTTGGTAACGCCCTGAAGTGGTTCCCGGATCGGCGCGGCCTGGCCGCCGGTTTGACAGCAGCGGGCTTCGGCGCCGGCTCGGCGCTGACGGTGATCCCCATCTCCAACATGATCGCGTCGAGCGGATATGAAGCCGCTTTCCTATGGTTCGGTCTCGGACAGGGAATCGTGGTTGTTCTTGTCGCGCTGATGCTGCGCGCGCCGGAAGCCGGAGAGGTGACTGCGCCTGCGGCCCCCGCCGTCCAGCAGACGCGGCGCGACTACCGTCCGGTCGAGGTGCTGAAGACGCCCGTATTCTGGGTCATGTATGCGATGTTCGTCATGGTCGGCGCTGGCGGGCTGATGGCGGTCGCCCAATTGGCGCCAATCGCCGCAGACTTCAACGTCAGCAAAATCCCCGTCTCGATCCTCGGACTGACCTTGCCGGCTCTCACCTTCGCGCTGACGATCGACCGAGTGCTCAACGGCATATGCCGGCCGTTTTTCGGATGGGTGTCGGATCACCTCGGCCGCGAAAACACCATGTTTGTCGCCTTCTTGATCGAAGGCATCGGTATTTACACTCTGCTCGTGTTCGCTGGCAATCCGCTGTTGTTCGTGCTCCTGTCCGGCCTGGTGTTCTTTGCCTGGGGCGAGATTTATTCATTGTTCCCCGCCACCTGCACTGACATCTATGGCCGAAAGTTCGCAACGACGAACTACGGCATGCTCTACACGGCCAAAGGCACCGCGGCCCTGTTGGTCCCGTTGGCAAACGTGTTGACCAATGCGACCGGCAGCTGGCACGCAGTGTTCTATGTCGCTGCAGTCCTTAACATCATCGCGGCAGTCATGGCCCTGGCGGTGCTGAAGCCAATGCGAATGCGTGTGGTGGCGCAACAGTGGTCACCGCAGAGCCAGAGCCGTCCTGCGCACCAGACAGTAGCGTGAGGCTCGAACTTCCGGATCACGAAGAGCGAAGCCGCTCAGCAGAGACGACAGCTCGTCCACGTCAGGCCCGCGCCAGCGTGGCGGGATAGAGGCCGGCCGATTGTGCCCGTTGGCGGACGAGTGCGTACACGACTTCGCAAGCGGGCATGGCCACGTGTGTGAGGCGTCCCATCTCGAGGACCGCGCCGAGCAGCGCGTCAACCTCCATGGGCCGTCCCCGTTCCAGATCGACGAGTGTCGAAGGCTTGTGCGCGCCCACCTCTTCCGCCCCGGCGATTCGCGCGTCGACATCGAGCGGCATCGCGACGCCGAGCTTCTCGGCGACCGCCTGCGCCTCGACCATCATCTGCCGCACGACCGCGCGCGTCGAAGGATCACCGGCCACACGATCGAGCGTTGACATCGTCAACGCGCAGACCGGATTGAACGAGAGATTGCCCCACAGCTTCACCCAGAGGCTGACGCGAATCTGCGGCCGGATCGGCACCCGGAACCCGGCCCTGATCATCGCCTGCGCGAACGTCTGCGTGCGCTCGCTTTTCGATCCATCCGGCTCGCCGATGTCGAACCGATTCGAATACGTGTGTTCGATGACGCCGGGCGCAATCACTTCGGCTGCCGGATAGACCACGCAGCCAATGACACGCGCCGGCGCAAGTCGCTCCCACAACAGGCCGCCGGGATCGACCGATTCGAGCCGGGTGTTCTCGTAGGGGCCGTGAAGCTTGTAGAAGTACCACCAGGGCACGCCGTTCACAACCGGCACCAGCACCGTCTTCGGGCCGAGCAGGGGATCGATGGCGTCGGCGATCGCGGGGAGCCCGTTGGCCTTGACGGCGAGAATGACGACGTCCTGATGGCCGGCTTCCTTGGGATTGTCGGTGCAGAACGGCCGCGTGACGATCCGTTGCCCTTCACTGATGAGTGTCAGGCCGTTCTGTTTCATTGCAGCGAGGTGCGGCCCGCGTGCAATGAGCGTCACCTCGTCGCTTTCCGCCGCGGCGAGCTTTGCCCCGATCAGACCGCCCATGGAACCGGCGCCGAAGACGCAGATTTTCATAGCCCCAGCTTCGCGGCCAGGCCGATGCGCTGCAATTTGCCGGTCGCGCCTTTCGGGATCTCGTCGAGAAACACGATCTTCCGCGGCAACTTGAAGTCGGCGAGACGCTCGGACGCGAAGTCCCGCAGCGCGCGTTCGGTCACCGTTTGTCCTTCGCGCAGTACGACGGCCGCCGCGACGTCTTCGCCCAGCGCGTCATGCGGCATCGCGAAGGTAACCACCTGCTGCACGGCGGGATGATCCATCAGAACTTCGTCGACCTCGATTGGAGAAATCTTCTCTCCGCCCCGATTGATCAACTCCTTCAGCCTACCCGTTAGACGCAGGTACCCTTCTTCGTCGAGCACTCCCTGATCGCCGGTACGGAACCATCCGTTGGTAAACGCCTTCGCGTTGGCTTCCGGGTTGGCCGTGTAGCCGTGCGTGACGTTGGGTCCGCGAATCACGACTTCGCCCACCGATCCCGACGGCAGCAGAGCGCCATGCTCATCCATCACGGCAATCTCGGGTCCGGCGGCGACGCCGACCGATCCGGGTTTGCGCTCGCGCGGCGGCAACGGGTTCGAGGCCATCTGGTGCGAGGCCTCCGTCATGCCGTAGCTCTCGATCACCGGCGCGCGAAACACGTCCTCCAACTGGCCCATCACGGCCGACGGCAGCGACGCCGACGACGATCGGATCAGCCGAAGTCGACTGCGCTCGATCGCCTCGGGGTTCCGTTGTGCCCGCGTGAGAATCGTCTGGTGCATGGTCGGGACGGCTGTGTACCAGCTTGGACGCACCTCGTCGAGCCAACCGAAGAACTTGAGCGGATTGAAACCCGGCGAGCACCAGACCTGCGCACCTGCCGCAAGCGAGGACAGGACGGCCGCCATGAGCCCGTGAATGTGAAAGAGCGGCATGACGTTCAGGCAGGTGTCGTCGGGCGAGAGCTGTAGCGTGCCCAGAATGTGTCGCGCACTCGCGGTAATGTTGCGCTGCATCAGCGGCACCATCTTCGGGCGTGACGTGGTGCCGGACGTGTGAAGGATGAGGGCGATATCGTCTGCCTCAGCCGCACCTGGAGAGGCCGCTCTTCCGGCTGACGCAGCCAGCGGTTCGATCGTGAAGGCTCCTGCCCCGGACGCCGGGTCGGGGCAGAGTTCCATTATCGGCACGCCCAGCTTCTGAGCGACCGCTCGCGCCGGCGAGTCGGCGCCGCGCTCGACGAGCAGGGTCTTGGCCTGCAGGTCGTTCAAGTAGAACTCGAACTCTTCGGCGCGGTACGCAGGATTCAGTGGCGCCGTGGTCGCGCCCGCGGCGATGGTGACAAAGGCGGCCGCCATGTGCGGCCCGTTGCCGAGCACGATCGCCACGCGGTCGTTCCGGCCGATGCCGAGTGTGTTGAGTCGATCGATCGTGCGCCCGGTTAGAGATCGAAGCCCTGTATAGGAGAGCGCCTTCTGATCGAGCGCGCCTATCGCGGGCGCGGCGTCTTGCCCGCCATCGAGCAGAGACACGACTGTCTGAAACTCGCGCATGAATCCTCCGCAGCCTTGAGGGCCTTCTTTTTCGGGGAGTCTACCAGCACCGACGCGACGGGCGTTACAAAAACTTCGCGCGGTCTCCGGTTCGCCTGCTCAAAAGGTCGCGATGGGATTGACCGGCGATCCGGTACCGCCGCGAATAGGCAGGGGCGCTACCGTCAACAGGAATTCCCAACGCTTTCGCGCCTGTGCGGCTTCGGCCAACGCTTCGAGATCGACGTTGTCGAAGACGAGAACGCCGAGGTGGACGAGCGCAAAGTCATGAACTGCGCCTGTCTCGCCCTCCACGTCCGTCGGGGCGAGGCTCGGTGGCACGTCGCCGCCGAGCAACGCGACATCGCGCTGCTTCAGGAAGGGGATCACCGACGCATTGGGCCCAGACCGCTTTCCTGTGCGGCTCGTATCGAATGGGCCGACGGCGGCACGGCGAGCCCACCGGCCCGTGCGAATGAACAGCGCATCGCCGGAGGAGACCTTCACGCCGGCGAGTTTCTCCCACGCTTCGATGTCCTGTGCGGAGATCGGCGTCCCTGGTTCCAGATACGGCACGCCCTTGAGACGCGGAAGATCGATGAGCACTCCACGCGTGAAGATCCCGCTCTTGAGGTTGACGATGGAGTTTCTTGCATGGCCGCGCTTCATCACTGTCGCGGGGTCCGGCTTGTACCCGTTGTAGAAGACGCCGTCAGACTCGATGTGCGCGAGCGAGTCGAGGTGGGTGTGCGCGACGCCGTGGGGGATGACTCCGATGCGATCGGTGCCAATCGTGAGCATCCGGTGCTCGAAGGGGTCGGGGTTATCGACCGCCTTTTCACTGTCCGTTTCCCGGGCGAGCGAAACAGAGAACCCCTCTTTCACGAGACCGGCTGCCTGTCGCCGTTTGGCCGGAGTAATCAGGTTGGCTGCGCCGAGCTCATCGTTGCTGCCCCATCGGCCCCAATTCGACAGCTCCTTTTTCCACCTGTCGAAGTCTGCCCGGCTCACCGACTGTGGAGGGGCGCCGGCAGCAGTCGACTGAACGAGAGCGATCGCAACCAGGAGAAGCCAACGCTTCATCTCTGCCTCCTCATTGTCCGGGCCAGCGTTCCGAATCGGTTCTCGCTGTCTTCAGGTACGTTTCGATTCTGGCGATCACTGCTGGATTGGCAGCTGCGACATCGCGCTCTTCACGCGCGTCGGTATCGAGATCGTACAACTCCAGCTGGCTGCCGGGTTTGAGCCGCACGGCCTTCCAGCGGCCCATTCGGACCGCTTGCTGATAGCCGCGCTCGTGGAACTCCCAGTAGAAAAAGTCATGTGTTGGTTGAGCCTCACCGCGAAGCGCGCGTCTCATGGATATGCCGTCCAGCCCGTCGGGCGCTCGTGCCCCGGCGATGTCCGCGAGCGTTGGCAGCACGTCCCAGTGCGCCCAGGGATGATCGCTGACGCGCCCCGCCGGGACGGTCCCCGTCCACCGCGCGATCATCGGAACGCGAATACCGCCCTCATAGAGATCGCGTTTGATACCACGAAGGCCGCCGCTGCTCTTGAAGAAGTCGGGGTCGCCGCCGCCCTCGCGGTGGGGGCCGTTGTCGCTGGTGAACAGCAACAGCGTGCGGCTGTCGAGGCCACGGGCGCGAATGAGATCGGCGAGCCTGCCGATGTCGCGGTCCATCCGCGTGATCATCGCGGCGAACGCCGCGCGGGGTGTCGGCTGAGAGCGGTAACCGAGCGACGGCACATCGAAGCGTGCCCCGGTCGCTCGTTCGTCGGCGGCCGGATTTCCAAACGGCTGCTCGGGAAATCTTCCGCGGAAACGATCGAGCGAGTCGTCTGGTGCCCGCAACTCCGCGTGCGGCACGGTGTAGTTCAGATAGATGAAGAAGGGACGAGCATCATCCCGCTCGATGAATGCCGCCGCTTCTTTCGTAAACAGGTCGTTGACGTAATCGCGATTCACATCGGTCGCGGTGCGCTCGCCGTTGCGCCACAAATGGTCGGTGAATTGCCGATGCGCGTGGCGCTGATCGAGAAAGCCGAACGCGTGGTCGAATCCCTGCCGATCGGGCATGCCAGTGGTCCCGGGCTGACCGAGCCCCCACTTGCCAATCAGCGCTGTGCGATAGCCGGCGCCACGAAGCACTTCGGCAATCGTGCCATCCTCCGGCCGTAACGGCACGTCGCCGGCGGGGAATCCGCCATTGCCACGAACCCACCCGTGGCCGGTATGCCGTCCTGTCATCAGAGCGGCTCGTGATGGCGCACACACGGTGCTGCCGGAGTAGTACTGCGTAAAGCGCATCCCTTCCCGCGCCAGCCGATCGAGCATCGGTGTTTCGAAGCGCGTCTGGCCATACGCGCTCACGTCGCCATAGCCAAGGTCGTCGGCCTGGATGAGCAGGATGTTCGGAGCAGGGGACGGCTGTTGTGCCGCGGCGGGCCGATCGGGGCTCCACCGGCTTTCGATTGCGAAGAGAAGCAGCAGGGCGACAATCGCGGTTTTCTTCATCGCGCGACAAAGACGGGTTGAGTCCATGCCCGGAGACTGCCACTGTCTTCGATGCGGGCTCGAACGTAGCCTTCACTGCCCATCAAGCGATAGCTGGCGGGATTCTCGCGAGACACTGCCAAAGTGCGCCCCCCCTTGCCGATGAAGACGACCTGGTAACGCTTCGGATCACTTGGGGCGGTTTGGATCTCCACCGTCAACGAGTCAGGCGTGGATCGCACGTCCTTCAGCGACACACCAGTTGAGGCATAGAAGTCGCCAGTGCTCAATGCGGCAAGGATGTTCTCTCGCGTCAGCGCGGCGGCGCGCGCGACCACCCAACCCCGTCCCGGATTCGACCGGTCGATCGTGAATTCCTGCCGGAAGTTGTGGGCGTCATCGACCGACACGCCGAAGACGCGCATGCCGGCGGACAGAAGTTCGTCCCACATCTGCTCGGTTGTTGGCACGAGCCCATCGCCGGCGTGGTTCACAGCGGGGTGACCGCTCGCAATCTCGACCAGGACGGCTCCCTTCAGCGGAAGCATCTCTCGGGCCGTGAATGCCCAACGAAAGTTCGGATGATTGATCAAAGGGATACCGCCCTGAGCGCGAATGGCATCGATGGCGGCCTGAAGAATCTCCGGCACCGTTGCACCGGCCTGTGGCGGAACAACTTTGTTGATCCCGATGGCATTGAGGTGGACCGTCTTTGCATTGGTCACCTCCTCGGCGCCGATCAGAAGAAAGGTGTCCGATGGATTCGTGTCGAACAGCGCCGGGTCGGTGAACGTGTTGTGGTCGGTAATCGCCAGGAACTGGTATCCATTGCGTTTGTACCAGGCCATGACGTCGTAGGGAGGCGAGTCGCCATCGGAGTTGATCGTGTGAGCGTGAAGGTTACCGCGATACCAGTTGAGCTCGGGCCGCGGTTGCGCCGTCAGAGTTCCGAATGCCATCGCGAGCATCATCAGCGTCGCGGCTTTGCGTTGCAGCATGAATCTCACAATCTGCCAATCTCACAATCTGCCAATGGTGCCGCTAGGCTCGAATAGCCCTTCCCGGGAACACGCCATCGACAAGCTGCTCGTTGGCCACAACCGCCACGCCGTTGACGATGACGTGCCGGATGCCTGTCGGCGGCAATCCCGGCTCGCGATAGGTCGAACGGTCGACCACCCGTGCGGCCTCGAAAATGGTGATATCTGCGTCGGCGCCTACGCGCAACCGACCTTTCATCTTCATGGCTGCCACGCGTCTCTCGAGCCGCTGAGCCGGCATCAGCGTCATTTTTCGAATGGCATCCATCAGTCCAAGCGAACGCGCCTCGCGCACGTAGCGGCCCAGCACTCTGGAGAAGGTGCCGCTGGTTCGGGGATGGCCTGTGCCATTTTCCCAGTACGAGTCGCTGGCGATCATGGTGAGCGGGCTGTTGATCGCGGCGGCCACCATTTCTTCCGTGTTGCTGTGCAGCACAACCGGACCGCCGATTTTCCGGTATCGCTGAAAGCTTTCGCGGGTCAGCCGTTCTCCGGTTCTCGGCCATTCGAGCTGCGCAAGACGATCGTCGGTCGCCTTTTCATATTCGTCGAGGTTCGCAGACTGTATTTCAGTCATGCCCGCGGTGTACGGATAGGCTTCCGTCGAGACGTCTGCTCCGCGTGCGCGGGCGTTTGCGAGTGTCCGAAGCACCTCGCGTGTCGCGGCCGCTCCCGTGCTGTTGATGTGCACGATGTGCAGCGGCGCCTTTGTCTCAGCGGCGAGCTTCAGCACTTCGTCCACTCCGGCCATGCCGCGCCGGGTATGCACGTGGATCGTCACGCGCTCGCGGCCGGCCAGGCGGAAGATCTCGAGCAGTTCCTCGGCCGTGGCGGCTGGCGTATAGGCGAAACCCGCCCCGATACTGACGGCGCCCCTTCTAAGGCCCTCGGCGACACGCTGCCCCATTTCCTTGATCTCTGCCGGCGTCGCCGCACGGTGAGCGGCGTCACCGGTCGGGAAAATCCTGCCGGGGTCTCGCATCACCGCCATACGCACCGGGATGTGCCCGATGCTGACGCCGTAATTGATGAGACTGCGCGTTCTCGTGGCGTACCACGCGTCGACGTCGCTCGTTCCCAGCTCGAGCTCGAAAGCCGTCGTCACGCCGTCGCGCGCCTGATAGCGATAGGTCTCTGCCGTCTGCTGGTGTGCGTGAAGATCGATGAATCCCGGAGACACGACGAGTCCCGCCGCATCGATTGTGGCGCGGGCCGTCAGACGATCGGGCGTGACGACCGCGATCCGCCCGTTGCTAATGCCGATGTTTCGAATGGCATCGAGGCCCGACTCGGGATCGAGGACGCGGCCGTTCGCGATCACCAGATCGAATGTCTGCGCCGCCAGCGGGGCGACGGCAATCGATGTAATTCCAAGCAAAAAGGCTCGGCGTGTGGACATGGGCCGGTTTGGGCAATTCCTCGACGTTCGGTTACCCTAATGCCTCCGTAATTTACCCGATACCATATGCCCAAGCGCGCAGGAATTGTTGCCATGTCCTTACCCAGCTACGTCCCCGTCTGCCTTGCGTTCGTGCTCGCGTATCCAGCAGCGGCCCTGGCTCAAGAAGCCGCATTGCCCCCATCCGGCTCGGTCGCAGCGACGGCATCGGTCGCAGAGGTGGCACCAGTCGTCGATGGGAACGTCCTGGACGACAAGGCCTGGGCCACCGCCAAGGTCATCAGCGGGTTCTGGCAGACGACACCAGACGAGGGGAGGCCGGCATCTGAGAACACCGAGGTGCGCGTGCTGTATACGAGCGAGATGCTGTACATCGGCGTCGTCAACTACGACCGCCAGCCCGAGCTCATTATCAGCGCCGACAGCCGGCGCGATGCGACGTTGACCAACATGGACAGTTTCCTCGTGGTGCTCGACACGTTTCGCGATCGGCAGAATGGTTTCGTGTTTGGTACAAGTCCCGCCGGCATCGAATTCGACGGGCAGGTGATGGGCGAGGGGCAGGGCAGCGGTGGTGGCGGCGGTGGTGGCGGCGGTGGCGGTGGTGGCGGCGGTGGCGGTGGTGGCGGTGGTGGTGGCGGCGGCGGCGGTGGTGGTGGTGGTGGCGGCGGCGGTGGTGGACAAGCCGGCGGGTCTGGCGGCGGATTCAATATTAATTGGGATGGGTCGTGGCAGGTCCGTTCGCAGATGCTCGAGAACGGGTGGAGCGCGGAGTTTGCCATTCCGTTCCGCACTCTTCGCTATCCGTCGCGCGACGTGCAGGAGTGGGGCATCAATTTCCAGCGCAACATCCGGCGGCGCAACGAGACGGCGTTCTGGTCGCCGCTCCCGCGCCAGTACGATCTCTACCGGTTGTCGCTGGCGGGCACGTTGTCGGGCCTCGCGATTCCGACCCAACGCAATCTTCAGCTGACGCCGTACGTCCTGGGGAAGTCGTACCAGGAAGGCAGTCTCACACGCGGCTCGAAGCAGAACGGGGACATTGGCGTCGATCTGAAGTACAGCGTCACACCGAGTCTCACGCTCGATGCGACCTACAACACCGACTTCGCCCAGGTCGAGGTTGACACTCAGCAGATCAACTTCGATCGCTTCAATCTCTTCTTCCCCGAGAAGCGGCCATTTTTTCTCGAAAACGCGGGTCTCTTCTCGGTGGGCATCGGCGGCGAGGCCGAGGTGTTCTTCAGCCGCGCGATCGGCATCGGGGGAGACAATCTTCCGATTCCCATCGTGGGCGGTGGCCGCCTGACCGGGCGCATCGCCAGCAACACGAGCATCGGCATCATCAACATGCAGACGGCGGAAGAGACGGAGCGCGGCCTGTCGGCCAACAATTTCAGTGTCGCGCGCGTGCAGCGGGAGTTGCCGAACCGGTCAGCCGTCGGCGCGATCTTCGTGAACCGCCAGGCGACCGGCGACCTTGCCGGCGTTCGTGACTACAACCGCAGCTACGCGGCCGATGCCCGCGTCGGGCTCGGACAGAACGGGCTGATGAACGGCTTCATCGCGCGCACCGAGACGCCCGGCCTCTCCGGCGACGACTACGCCTTTCAGGTTGGTGCGACACACAACACCGAAGCGTGGAGACTGGGAGTTGGTGCTGCGAAGGTGGGTGACAACTTCAATCCCGAGGTTGGTTTTCTCTCACGCGAAAACGGGTACCGCAAGGTCGAGGCATCGGTGAACCGGAACATCCGTTTGCCCGCGGGCAGCTTCTGGACGCTCCACGAGCTGCGGCCGCACGCGAACATGGATTCTTACTGGAATCTCGACGGCGAGCTGGAAACGCGGCGCGTGCATCTCGATCAGCACTGGCAGTTCAGAGCGGGCCATGAGATTCATACGGGGATGAATTTGACGAAGGAGGGCGTGTTCACGCCTTTCGAGATTTTCCCGGGGGTGGTCGTGCCGGTGGGCGCGTACGAGCATAGCGAAGCGCAGTTTGTCGCGTTTACCAACCAGGGAGCACCTCTGTCGGCAACCATGCGAGTGACGTTCGGCGGCTTCTTCGGCGGCGATCGCGTCGTGTACGCCCCGCAACTGCGATTCCGGACGAGCGAGACTTTCAACACACAGGTGAGCTGGACGCGCAACGATCTCAATCTGCCAGGTGGGGCGTTTGTCACCAACCTCATCAGCTCGCGGATCTCGTATTCGTTCACGCCGCGCATTTACGTGCAGGCGTTGGTGCAGTACAACGACCGGGCGGATCTCTGGTCGAGCAACGTGCGGTTCGGCTGGCTGAATCAGGCCAATACGGGGCTGTTCGTCGTCTACAACGACACGCAGGGGCTGGCGGACTCGACGCTGTTGCGGGCCGACCGCAGCCTGACGATCAAGTTCAGCCGTCTCCTCGATCTGCTGAACTGATCGCGATGGAAAGGGCGACCGCATGCTGAAGAGATTCGTCCGATTGATGGTGCTGGTACTGGCGGCGGCGACCGTGACCGGGCAGTCGGCGGCCATGCCGGTGTTTCAAGTCGATTCGACCTGGCCGAGACTTCCCAATGACTGGGTGATGGGTGTTGTCTCTGCGGTCGCAGTCGACGGGCGCGATCACGTCTGGATCCTGCACCGTCCCAGAACAGTGGCGGAGAATCTAAAAGGCCGGGCGGCGCCGCCCGTTCTCGAGTTTGATGCGGACGGAAAGTTCGTCAACGCCTGGGGCGGCGACGCGACGGGGTACGACTGGCCCATCACCGAACACGGCATCTTCATCGACCATCGGAACATCGTCTGGATCGGTGGCAGCGGCATCGGCGACGACATGCTCCTGAAGTTCACGATTCAGGGCAAGTTCATCAAGCAGTTCGGTGCGCGTGGTCAGAGCAAGGGCAACGCCGACCCGAAGAATGTCAACCGACCCGCCGACGTGTTTGTCTACGCGAAAACCAATGAAGTGTTTATCGCCGATGGCTACGGGAATCGTCGGGTGATCGTGCTCGACGCCGACAGCGGGGCATTGAAGCGGATGTGGGGTGCGTTTGGGAATCCTCCCGATGATGCGCCGCCGGCGGGGGCGCCAGGTGCGACGGGTGCGCCAGGTGCGACAGGTGCAACGGGTGCAACGGGTGCGACGGGTGCGACGGGTGCGAGAGGTGCGGGAGGTGCGACGGGTGCGGCACCACCGCCGGCGCTCGACACCGAGGGGCCGGGATCTCAGCGTTTCAGCAATCCCGTGCATGCCATCAAGGTGTCGAATGACGGGTTGGTCTACGTCGCCGACCGGCAAAACCGACGCGTGCAGGTCTTTACGACCGAAGGAAAATACGTGGCGCAAGGGTTTGTCAATCGAGCCGGTCCTGCCGCAGGATCGGCCGCCGGGCTGGCCTTCTCCCGAGATCCACAACAGCAGTTTCTGTATGTCTCCGACCTCGGCAATTCGCATCTCGCCGTGCTGAATCGCAAGACGCTTCAGGTTCTGTATCAGTTCGGCGCGCGTGGCGCGACGCCAGGTGATTTTCAGGCGCCTCATCTCATCGCCGTCGATTCGAAGGGGAATCTCTACACGGCGGAAGTGAACCCTGGGAATCGCGCGCAGAAGTTCGTGTTCAAGGGCATGGCGGCGACGCCTCTTGCCAATGCGCTGACCCAACGCTGAATCCCTGTCAGCGATCGAAGTATTTCTGCAACTCGGCCGTGCCGGCGGTTCTGGTCAACGCCAGCATCAACAGGACGCGCGCTTTCTGTGCGCTCAAATTGTCGGCGCGAACGTCACCCGCCGCGTTTCATCGTCGCGCGAAGAGCCGGGGCATTATCCGTCAGTCGGCATTAACGCGGCTGAGATCTACCGGAATGTTCCGGCCGCGGGCTTCTTTGATGGCGGCCAGCGTGCCGGCCGTCACGTGCCCGAGCCCGAAGCCCTCGATGACGAGCCGTTCACCTTGCCGTGCTGCAGCAGCAGCGAGATGACGCGTCCGTCGGCGCCGGTGTACTGGCTCACGATCTCGACGCGCCCAAGGGTCTGCTGACCGGACAGCGGAAGCGTCTGGCGCCGCAGCGGAGCCCGATAGAACCGCACGGCACCGAGATCTGCCACGCCGAGGGCCCCGAACTCGAGGGTCTTGAAGGTTTCCACCTCAGCGTGTTCGTCTTGGTGACCTCGCGCGCGGCGTTGATCTGGCCGTTCATCACGACGAGCGTGCCTTTGCCGACGGCTTCAGGTGAAACAGCCACACGAACCGCGTTCAGTAGATTACGCGGCCCGTCGCTGTCGAAATAGGAAGCCGCCCGCTGCGCCCCCACAATGATGATAGGCTCTCGCTCGTGATGGTCAGATTGAGAAAATAGGCGGTTTCTTCAAGAGTGTCTGTGCCGTGCGTCACGACGATCCCGCTGACGCCGTCGCGCGCCAGCAGCTCGTTGGCGCGCGTCGACAGCCGGCGCCAGATGTCCGGCGTCATGTCGTAGCTGCCGATATTGGCAATCTGCTCCACTTCGACGACCGCCACTTTGTCGAGGCCGGTGTACGGCACCCACCAGATCGGCGCCAGTGGCTGCCGGCGCCAGCGCACCAACTGCCGGATCAAACCGGCTCGCAATCGTTCCCCCCGTCGCGAGCACAACCACGCGCGGCAGCCCCGTCTGGGCCGAGATGCCGTGCGCGTGAAACACGATGGCGAGTGCGATCAGTCCAGCACGCATACTTTTCACTTCCTACTTTTTACTTTTTACTTTCGTAGTACCGCTTATACATTCCGCGCCGGACAGCTATCTACCCAACGGACCGAACCACTTCAACACGTGATACATGTAGCCGAGGTCCATCAACTCGATCAGGTTCCCGTCGAAATCTCTGACGAAAAAGAACGAGTGTCCGCAGGGATCCGCTCGGGCCGGCTGACAATCTCCACACCTTTACTCTGCAAGTGGTCGTGCCATTTCTGCAGGTTTTTCACGTTGAAGGAAATGTGCGTGAGGCCGACGCCGTTCCACGGTATCGGCCCTGGCGGCTGCTGAGGCTGAAACTCGAAAATCTCGAGGACGCCGCCGCCCGGGACGCGAATCCAGCCGATTTTGCAGGTGGGTTGATTGTGCTTGACGCCGAAAAACGTGCGCACGCGATCGGGCGGCGTGTCGGCCACGCCCACGAGCGGGCAGCCGAACACCTCCCAGTAGAACGCGACGGCCTTGTGGAAATCCGACACCGTGATACCGGCGTGGCTGAACGAGCGTGCTCTCAACGAGATCTCCAGTCCGGCCGGGCGAGCGCCGGCCGAGAGCCTCGTATATCACGAATCGGGCGGTGCTAGGGCTGTCTCGACGCAGAGGCGCAGAGACGCCGAGAAAATGCAGCGACGACGAATCCACACGACGATGCGACGAACGCGACGTGCGAGTGAACTGAACGTGGCCTGCCTCTGATGGGTTGCGCCAGCGGGTCCGTTGGAGGATTGACTTCGTGGGCCGCGAAGCGGCCCACGCCATTGGCGCGAAGTCGATGGAGAGCGATGCCTTTCTCTGCGCCTCGGCGTCTCTGCGTCGAAAGACCAGCGGTGTCTTATCGATGTTGCTATCGGCCCTGCCGCACCTGCGCTTGTGCTGTGGGCGTGGCGAGCGCCGAGCGAATGGTGGCGGCACGCGTGAGGATGCCTTCGTCGCGCGTGCCTGTGCGAAGTGCTCGCTTCGAGGCCGCGAGCGCCTCGTCCAGGCGGCCGCTCTTGTAGAACGCCCAGGCCAAGGCATCTTCGGTGAAGATGTCGCGCCTGGTGCGAGCCACTGTCTCCGCAATCTTCACAGCCTCCTGCGGCTTTCGATCGTGTTCGGCTAGAAAGAGCGCGAGGGCCGCTTCCGTTTGTGCGATGCCCGGTCCGGCGAGCTCTTCGGCCAGCTGGTAATGCCGTTCAGCCTCTTCAAGGTTGCCGCCGGCGGCGTGAAGATCGCCGATGCGCCCGGCCAAGTCGAGCGTCGCGTGCGGCGGAACTCGTCGAGGAACAACGCGAGAGCGGCTTCTCGATCTCCTCGAATCGTCAGCACCTTGCCTTGTCCGACTCTGGCAAGCGGATACTCGGGAAAGATGAACGCCGCGCGGCGGAACTCGCGGTCGGCTTCGTCGATGCGCCCCATGCGGAGGTAAATCTCGCCGACATGCGTGATATACCACGCGAGGGCTTCCGGATCGTGAGCGGTGGTGGACTGCACCGCCATCTGCATCGCCTCGAGGGCACCACGCAACAACTCCCCTTCAGCTCACGTGCATAGGCCACGCGCGCATAGGCAGCCGCGTTCGGCCGCATCTTCATCATGGTGTCGAAGGCGCCGAATGCGGTCTCGTACTCACCAAGCTCGTTTCAGGCGTCGCCGATGACGCCGTAGTTCCACGCATCGTCGGGACGCATATCGCGGGTCCGGCGCCCGACTTCGAGCGCCTCTTGAAACCTGTGTTGAGAGAGATGAACCGTCGCGAGCAATCGCAGAGCGTCTTGGGACCGGCCCGGCGAGTCTTTCAGCACGGACATCAGGACGCCCTCGGCCCGGTTCGGCAACCGGGCGTCGCCCGTTACGCGTGCCTGACGCAACAACGCATCGGCGAGCAGAACGGCCGAGCCGACATCTTTCGGCCTTGCTCGCACGGCTGCTTCCATTTCGTTGATTCGGCGGCGTAGCCCCTCGGCCGACGTCGGCGGTGCGCCGGGCAGGCCGAGGGCTGGTGCGATCCCTCTCCGAGTCGGCCGCGGCTGAGCGGTAGCGCCAACTGAGATGGGGAGCCACTGCCGCAGTGGCTCCCAGGATGAGCAACAAGACAACGCGCTGGAATCGCTTGGACACGGCCATTAGGTACGTCTGCATGGAGGTGCTGATAGCCCTGATGAGGCGTCGAGAGGTATGGAAATTGAGTCGAGAACGGGCGATCCGTTCGCATCGACGCCATCACCCAGCAGATTGTTAGGCGTTCGGTTTGCGTTGCCGTCGCAGAAACCAAATCCCTGGATGATTGGGGCAACGACTGGTCCATAACCGCATGCGAAGGCACGCAAATCGATGTCGGTCACGTCGTCCTCAAGCCGCCGGCCATTCGGAAATCCCGCGAGGTCACCGGCCAGGACGCCGAGCCGGTTGCCCGTCCGGCTGCCGCAGTTGGCGCGATGCCCGTGTTCAGCCGCAACAGGTCGGCTATCTTTCCACCTGTGAAGTTCACTCCGGGCACGCCGGTCAGCAGCACCGCCACAAGGTTGAGGCCAGCACGTCGCGCTCGCGCTCGCTGAGCGCCGCCAGCGGGTCGGGCGGCGGTCCGGCGCGGCCGAGTCCCGCGAGCATCCGGCTCGCCATCGCCGGCGCGATCCGCGGCTCGCCGCGCGCTACTGCCAGTACGGCCTCGATCAGCTCGGCCGGCGGCACGTCCTTGGTCAGGTAGCCGGCGGCGCCGACGCGCAGCGCCGCGTACAGGTCGGGCTCCTCGTCGGACACGGTGAGCATCAGCACCTCCGGGGCGTCCGGGCCGCTCTCGCGCAGCCGCGCGCACGCCTCGAGCCCGCCGAGCACCGGCATGTTGATGTCGAGCAGGACGACGTCCGGCCGCCGCCGCTCGGCCTGCGCCAGCGCCTCGCGGCCGTTGCGGGCGAGCCCGACGACCTCGATCCGGTCGTCGGCGCCGAGCAGCGCCGCGGTGCCCTCGCGCATGAGCTGATGATCGTCTGCGAGGAGCACCTGGACCGCCATCGCACCGCGACGGTAGCGTAGGCCGTGACCGTGGGCACCGAGCCAGCTCTCACCGCTGAGGTGCGCAGCGGCCTCGGCGCGGTCGGGGCGGATCGCCCGCGCGCTGGTGAGCGCCGTGACCCTGCCCGAGCTCGCGGAGGGCGCGCTCGAGGCGATGCGCGACGCGCTCTCGCTGGAGGTCGCCGCCCTCTACGTCCCGCCGAGCGACGCCCGGCCGGTGCTCGAGCGGCTGGCGGTCGCGGGCGGCGACGGGCGGCGGCCGCTCGAGCGGCTCGTGTTCGACGACGAGGCGTGGCGGTTCGCCGTCCAGGGCGACTCGCCGCTGGTGATGCGCGACCGCGGCGCGTGGCTGATCGAGCATCCGTTCTCGCCGCCGGCGGACGACTGGCTCGTGCTCCCGCTCGGCACCGGCGCCGACCGGCTCGGCGCGGTGATCGGGGCGTCCGCCGCGCCGCTCGCCGTGGGCGCGACCGCCGGCGCCGTGCTGCGGCTGCTCGGCGACCTGCTCGCGGCGGGGATCACGGCGGCGCGGCTGCGCCAGGAGTCTGGAGCGCACCGAGCTCGAGCGCGAACGGATCCGGCTCGCGGTCGAGGTCCACGACGGGCTCGCGCAGGACCTGTCGCTGGCGATCCGCGAGCTGGCGCTGCTCGACTCCTCACCCGCGCCGGAGGTCGCCGAGGCGAGCCGGGGCGCGGCTGCACGCGGCGGTCCGCTGGGCGCACCAGATCGTCCGGTCGCGGCTGACCGGGATGGTCGCGCCGGTACCGCTGGGCGGGCTCCGGCGGGCGCTCGAGGAGCTGTGCGACCGCGTCTCCGCCCGCGGCCTGAGCGTCGAGCTCGCGGGCGACGCCCGGCTGCCCGATGTGCCGCCCGGCGTCGCCGCCGCGGCGATCCGGGTGCTCGCCGAGGCGCTCGCGAACGTCGAGCGCCACGCCGGCGCGACCCATGTCGCGCTCGATGCGCGGGTCGCGGGCGGGCGGCTCGAGCTGGCGATCGCCGACGACGGCTGCGGATTCGACCCTGGAGCGGTGCCGGGCGAGGGTCACTTCGGCCTGTTCGTGATGCGCGAGCGGGCGCGCGCGGCCGGCGGGGCGCTGGCGATCGAGAGCGCGCCGGGCCGCGGCACCCGCGTCGCGCTGGACCTTCCCCTCGTGCGGACGTAGGGTGTGACGGGATGAGGGAGAGCGTCCTTGCGACGCAAGTCGATGCGGAGGCGTGCCCGCACCTGGCGGTGTTCCTGAGCGGACTCGACGAGCTGCCCGACATGCTCGCGTCGTTCTTCGCGCTCGGCGCCCGCCGCGGCGGGTGGCTCGCGCACCGCCCGCTCCCGGCGACGCGACCGCGAGCGCGAGCTGCTCAGCGAGGCCGGGCTCGACGTCGCCGGTCTCGAGGCCGAGGGCCGGATGGTGATCGTCGAGATGGACTTCGACACGCCGCCGGACGACTCGGCGCGCCCGTGGGTCGAGGCGCTCGACGCCGCGTCGCGGCGGCTGCACGGGGGTCTGGAATGGGCGCTTCCCGGTCGGCCTCGAGAGCGAGCACCACGAGGCGATGCTCGCCGTCGAGCGCGTCTGGCACCGCACGTTCCGCGACCGCCCTGTCGTCACCCTGTGCCCGTACATCGTCGGCGAGCTCGACGGCGGCGCGGCGATCGCGACGCTCGGGCGGGTGGCCCAGTCGCACACGGGTGTGCTCGTGCCCGGACCCGACGGCGAGTACGGCGTGCTCAGACCTGAAAGCGGCGCCAGCGAGCGATGAACTCGTCGGCGTCGAGCTGCGCGAGGTCCGCCTTCAGCGCTCGCGCCAGGCGCCCGGTCTGGGCCGCCGTCGTGTCCCAGAACAGCGCGACCTCGCCGCTGTCGATCTCGACCACCTCGACGATGTCGACGCGGTCGGCGTTCGCGAGCAGCGCCGGGCCGCGGCCGCCGCGCCGCACGGTCAGCTCGTAGGCGCGGTTCGCCTTCACGCCGGGACCTCGATCACGTCGCCGGCGGCGGTCACCACGGCGGGCACGCTGACGACCCCCGCCGCGCGGGCGGCCTCGTTGGCGGCCGCGAGCCGCTCGCGCGTGCCGCGGAGCTCGGCGCCCTTGATCACGGCCGCCGGGTGCAGCTCGCAGGCGGCGGCCGCGATCAGCACGCTGTCGCGCTCGCCGAGGTCGCGCCCGCCCGCGAACGCCTGCCGGAACGCGGCCAGGCTGAACGCGACCGCGCGGCCGATCTGCTTCGTGTACGTCGCGGCCAGCATCGCCCAGTCGGTGTCGGCCGGGAACGGGTCCGGCCAGCGCACGGGCTGCACGCCCTGCGCGCGGGCCGCGCGCTCGAAGTCCTCGCGGTAGGCCGCGACCTCCTCGGCGCAGCGGAACGGGCCGACCGGGTCGAGCCGTACCGGCACCCACTCCGGCACCTCGCCGAGCGCGTGGTTCACGCGCTCGGCGGCGAGATAGGCGACCGGGGAGTCCAGGTCGAAATAGAATTTCGCCTGGCTAACCGTGGATCAGCCAGCCATCGGCGGCCCTCGCGGCCTCCATGACGGCCTCCGAGAGCGTCGGGTGACCGTGGATGATGCGCGCGACCTCCGGGAACCCGCCCTCGAGCGACTTCGCGTTGACGAGCTCCTGGATCAGTTCCGTGGCGCGCGAGCCGACGATGTGGCCGCCGACCATCTCGCCGTACTTCTTGTCGCCGATCACCTTCACCATGCCGGTGCGGTCGCCGTAGACGGTGCCGCCGCCGACCGCGCCGTACTGGACCTTGCCGACGACGACGTCGAGACCCTGCTCGCGCGCCTGCTCCTCGGTGAGGCCGAACGAGCCGACGTTCGGCGTGCAGAACGTCGCCCGCGGGATGTCGATGTACTCGATCGGGTGCGTCTCGAGCCCGGCGGCGTCCTCGACGGCGATGATGCCCTCGTCGGAGGCCTTGTGGGCGAGCGCGGGGCCGCGCACGAGATCGCCGATCGCGTAGACGCCCTTGACCGACGTCTTGAGCGCGCCGTCGACGTCGATCAGCCCGTTGTCGTCGAGCTTGACGCCGGCCTCATCGAGGCCGAGGCCCTCGACGTCCGGCCCGCGGCCGGCGGCGATCACGAGCCAGTCGACCTCGGCGTTCTCGTCGCCGTAGGAGAACGTGACCTTGTCGCCCGCGGACTGCACGTTCTCGACGAGCGTGCCCGTGTGGACGGCCATGTTCTGCTTGGCCAGCGTGCGGCCGGCGATCTTGGAGATGTCGGCGTCCTCGGTCGGCAGCACGCGGTCGAGCGCCTCGAACAGCAGGACCTCGCTGCCGAGCCGGCCGTACGCGGAGGCGATCTCGGCGCCGGACGCGCCCGCGCCGACGACGGCGAGGCGGCCGGGCAGCGAGTCGAGCGCCCAGGCGCCCTCGGTGCCGATGACGCGGCCGCCGAACTCCGTGCCCGGGATCGGCTTGGGCACCGAGCCGGTGGCGAGCACGACGCACTTCGTCGCCTCGATCGCGTCGCCGTCGCGCACGTGGACGTTGCCGTCCGCGGTGACCGAGGCGAAGCCCTCGATGTAGTCGATCTTGTTCTTCTTGAACAGGCCGCTGACGCCGCCGGTGAGCGTCTTGATGACCTTCAGGCGCCGTTCGTTGACGTGGCCGAAGTCGACCGAGCGGCCATCGACCGCGATGCCGAAGTCGCCGGCGTCGTCGATCTCGGACAGGATGTCGGCCGTGCGCAGCACTGCCTTGGCCGGGATGCAGGCGTAGTTGAGGCAGCGGCCGCCGACCGTGTCCTTCTCGATCACGGCGGTCTTCATCCCGAGCTGGGCGGCGCGGATCGCGGCGACGTACCCGCCGGGCCCGGAGCCGATGACGATGCAGTCGTAGGAGGTTTCGGGCATGGGCGCAGGAGGCTAGCCGACGCGGTCGCGCGGCGGCGGGCGGCGCGGCATCTGGATCCGCGCCATCTGGCGGATCAGCAGCCAGAAGAGCGGGAACGTCACGGCGATGACGGCCAGCGACAGCAGGACGGCCGCCGCGTTCGCCGCCCGCAGCAGGCTCAGCATCGCGCCGACCATCGTCACGCCGAGCAGCACCTCGAAGCCCAGCACCGCCCAGTAGCGCAGCTGCCACATGCCGATCGCGGCGGCGAGCATGACGCCGGAGAAGATCAGCGTGCCGCCGACGGGCGGGTCCTCGCCGTCGATCTCCCAGCCGGCGGCGAGCAGCGCGAGGTTGGCGACGGCGAACACCGCGGCGAGCACGGCGCAGACCACGATCGGCCACGGGCGCTCGCCGGGGGCGATCGGCTGCAGCGCCGCCCGTACCGCCTCGTCCTTCTCGCGCGAGCGGGCGTAGCCGCGGCGCATCGCCGCGTTCGGGTCGGGCGCCGACGGCTTCGCGCTCGTGCGCGGCGGCCGCGGCGCGGGAGCCGGCGCCCGGCCGGCGCTTGCGGCTGCGCTTGTCAGCGGAGGCCAACGGGCGCCTCCAGCCGGTCCCGCAGCGTCCGCGCGGCGGCCTGCGGGTCGTCCGCCGCCGTGATCGCCCGCACGACGACGATCCGCCGCGCGCCGGCGGCGAGCACCGCGTCGACGTTCCCCGCGTCGAGCCCGCCGATCGCGAACCACGGCTTGGTCACGGCACCGGCGGCGTAGGCGACGTAGCCGGTGCCGACCGCGGGGCGGCCGGGCTTCGTCGGCGTCGCGTGCACCGGTCCGGCGACGACGTAGTCGACGTCCGGGTCGGCCTCGGCGGCGTCGGCCTGCGGCGGCGCGTGCGTGGAGCGGCCGACGATGCGGTCCGGGCCGATCAGCGGCCGCGCGGCGGCCGGCGCCGCGTCGTCCTGGCCGAGGTGCACGCCGTCGGCGCCGCACGCCTGCACCAGGTCGGGCCGGTCGTTGAGGATGAAGATGGCGCCCGCGGCGTCGGCCGCAGCACGGAACTCGCGCGCCGCGGCGACCAATCCCGCGTCGTCGAGCGAGCGGTCGCGGAGCTGGATCAGGTCGACCCCGCCGCGCAGCGCAGCCTGCAGCCAGTCACGCGGCCGCGCCTCGCAGACGAGGTACAGGCGCGCGGCCTCCAGGCGCTCGCGAGGGGTCATCGCGAGCCAGTCTGGCAGCTACCATTGGGTGTTCCGATACGGGAGCCCGCGCCATCGGGCTGAGAGGGCGGCACACGGCCGCCGACCGTCGAACCTGATCCGGGTAGTGCCGGCGTAGGGAGGGAAGCAGCAGCAGTGACCTCGAGCAGTGCCTTTGACGTCGCCGTCGCCGGTGGCGGACCGATCGGCCTCGCCTGCGCCCTGGCGGCCGCGCGCCGCGGGCTGCGCACGCTCGTGGTCGACGCCGGCGAGCCCGGCGCCTGGCACGTCGCCGCGGGCATGCTCGCCCCGGTCACCGAAGCCGAGCCGGGCGACGAGGCGCTGCTCGAGCTGTCGCTGCGCAGCGCCCGCGGCTTCGCCGCGTTCTGCGCCGGGCTCGAGGACGCGGGCTACCGCGAGGCGGGCACGCTCGCCGTCGCGCGCGACCGCGACGAGGCCGAGGCACTCGAGCGCACGCTCGCGTTCCGGCGCGAGCACGGCCTCGAGGTCGAGCGCCTGCGCCCGAGCCAGGCGCGCCGCGCCGAGCCCGCGCTGGCGCCGACGGTCCGGCTCGCGCTCGACGTGCCCGGCGACCACTCGGTCGACCCGCGCCGGCTCGTGGCGGCGCTCGCCCGCGCCTTCGAGCAGGCCGGCGGCACGATCCGCCGCGCCCGCGTCGCGGCCGTGGACCGCGCCGGCGACCGCGCGACCGGGCTCGTGCTCGAAGGCGGGGAGACCGTCGCCGCGGACCAGGTCGTGCTCGCGGTCGGCGCCGCCGCCGGCCGCTTCGGCCTGCCGGTCCGCCCCGTCAAGGGCCAGGTGCTGCGCCTGCGCGACCCCGACGGCCCCGGCCTCGTGACGCGCACGATCCGCGGCGCCGACGCGTACCTGGTCCCGCGCGCCGACGGCCGCTACGTGCTCGGCGCGACGATGGAGGACCGCGGCTGGGACGCCGCGCCGACCGCCGGCGGCGTCTACGAGCTGCTGCGCGACATGGCCGAGCTCGTCCCCGGCGTGCTCGAGCTCGAGATCGAGGCGCTGCTCGCCGGCCACCGGCCCGCGACGCCCGACAACGTCCCCGCGATCGGCCCGGGCGCGCTCGAAGGGCTGATCTGGGCCGCCGGGCACCACCGCAACGGGATCTGCTCGCTCCGGCGACCGCCGAGCTCGTCGGCGGGCTGCTCGCGGGCGACCCGCTGCCCGACTGGGCCGCCGCCGCGGACCCCCGCCGGTTCGCCGAGGTGCACGCATGAAGGTCCTGCTCAACGGCGAGAGCGCCGAGCTGGCCGACGGCGCGACCGTCCAGGCCGCGATCGAGGCGCTCGACCTGCCGGCCGCCGGCCGCGGCGTCGCCGTGGCGGTCGACGCCGAGGTCGTCCCGCGCACCCAGTGGCACACGCACACGCTCGACGAGGGCGCGCGGATCGAGATCCTGCGCGCGATCCAGGGAGGCTGAACCCCGATGGCCGCGACCGACATCGCTCACCGACCCGCTGACGATCGCCGGCACTCGCTGCGCTCGCGGCTGCTGCTCGGGACCGGCGGCTTCCGCTCGCTCGACGCGCTGGCGACCGCGATCGAGGTGTCGAACGCCGAGCTCGTCACCGTCGCGCTGCGGCGCATCGACCCGTCTGAGCGCGGCTCGATCGTCGACGTGCTCGACGCCGCCGGCGTGCGCCTGCTGCCCAACACCGCCGGCTGCTTCACCGCGCGCGACGCGGTGCTCACCGCCAAGCTCGCGCGCGAGGCGTTCGCGACCGACTGGGTCAAGCTCGAGGTGATCGGCGACGAGCGCACGCTGCTGCCGGACGCCCCCGCGCTGCTCGAGGCGGCCGAGGAGCTCGTCGACGAGGGCTTCACCGTGCTCCCGTACACGAACGACGACCCGATCCTCGCGCGCCGGCTCGAGGACGTCGGCTGCGCCGCCGTGATGCCGCTCGGCTCCCCGATCGGCTCCGGCATGGGCCTGCTCAACACCTACAACCTGCGGCTGATCCAGGAGCGCGCCGGCGTGCCGGTGATCCTCGACGCCGGCGTCGGCACGGCCTCCGACGCCGCGCTGGCGATGGAGCTCGGCTACGACGGCGTGCTGTGCGCGAGCGCGATCTCGCGCGCCGACGACCCGACCGCGATGGCGCGCGCGATCCGGCTCGGCACCGAGGCCGGCCGGCTCGCCTACCGCGCCGGCCGGATCCCGCGCCGCCTCTACGCGCAGGCGTCCACGCCCGAGGAGGGCGTCGCCGACTTCTAGACGTCCGCTGCAGGTCGCGCACGTCGCGGACCAGGAGCGCCAGCAGGAACGCGGCGAGCGCGATCACGCAGCCGCCGATCAGCACCTCGACCGCGCCGAGCGCCTCGCCGAGCGGGCCGGCGAGCACGTAGCCGAGCGGGAGCAGGGCGAGCGAGCCCATCCAGTCGTAGGCCGACACGCGGCTGAGCAGTCGCGGCGGCACGCGCTCGGCCAGCGCGGTCTCCCACCAGATCCCGAACAGCGCCAGGCCGATGCCGCCGGCGACGAACGCGACGAGCAGGATCCCGACGGGCAGCCCGAGCGCGAACAGCAGGGTGACCGCCGGCCACGGGCAGCGTGAGCAGCACGCCGGTCAGCATCGGCCGCCGCGGGCGCCAGCGGAAGCCGATCAGCGCGCCGATGATCGTGCCCGCGCCCATCGCCGCCGCCGCCGCGCCGTAGACGGCGCGCTGTCGTACAGCTCCTCGGAGATCGTCGGCCCGAGCGTCATCCACGGGCCGAAGCCGACGCGAGCACGGCGACGCAGAACGGTCAGCACCACCACCCGGATCCAGCGCTGGCGGCGGACCTCGGTCCAGCCCTCGCGCAGCTCGGCCAGCACCGTCGTGCGCTCGCCCTCGCCTCGCCGCGCTCGCGCGGCCGGACCCGGATCAGGAACGCGGCCGAGACGAGGAACGTCGCCGCGTCGATCGCGAACGCCCAGCCCGGCCCGACGCCGAGCACGAGCAGCGTCGCCAGCGCCGGCCCGATGAACTCGGCCAGCGTCTCGACCGTCCCGATCGCCGCCTTCGCGGGCTGGATCTCCTCCTCCGGGACCGTCTGCGGCGCGAGCCCGGTGTAGGCGGGGCGGAAGAACGCCTCGGCGGTCCCGAACAGCGCCTCGATGACCACGATGTGCCAGATCTCGACGGTGCCCGTGAAGATCAGCGCGGCGAGCGTCGCGTGCAGGGCGAAGCGGATCAGGTCGGTCGCGACGACGAGCTTGTGGCGCGGCAGCCGGTCGGCCCAGACGCCGCCGATCAGCAGGAAGCCGACGAGCGGCACGGCGTGCGCGGCGAGCACGATGCCGACGTCGGTCGGCGTGCCGATGTCGGTCACGTACAGCGCCAGCGCGACGAACACGATCCGGTCGCCGATCGTGCTCGCCGTCTGCGCCGGCCAGCAGCAGCCGGAAGTCCCTGTGCCGCAGGACGCCTCTCACGACACGCCATGATGGCCGGGATGCAGGTCGACGCCCTCTTCGACGCCTGGGAGCGAGCGTGGTCCGGGCGCGACCCGTCGCGCTTCGAGCCGCTGTGCGCGGACGGGTTCTCCTACGAGGACCCGCTGACGCCGGAGCCGCTGCACGGCGCCGCCGCCCTCGCCGCCCACGCGCGGCACCTATGGGCGGCGTTCCCGGACGCGCGCGTCAACGCGACCGGCGCGCGGCTGTTCGACGGCCGCTTCGCCTGCGCGCCGTGCAAGCTGCTCGGCACGCACGAGGGGCGCGTCGGCGGCGTCACGCCGACCGGGCGCTTCATCGTCGTGCACGCGATCGTCTACGCGGAGCTGGAGCAGGAGCGGATCCTGCGCGCGCGGGCGTTCTTCGACGTCCACGGCGCGGCGCGCGACCTCGGCGTGCTCCCGAAGCCCGGCAGCGTCGGCGACAAGGCGCTGCTGCTGCTGCGCGGCTTCGGCCTCAGGGCGTGACTTCGATCGTGCCGTCCATCCCCGGATGGATCGTGCACACGTACGTCACGGTGCCGGCGTCCTGGACCGAGGACGCGAAGACCTCGCCCTTCCCGTAGAGCTCCGACTTGAAGTCGGCGCCCTCCTCGGCGACGGCGTTGTGCTGGATCTCGTCCTCGTTCGGCCAGCAGATCATCTGGCCGACCTTGGCCGTGGCCTCGTCCGGCACGAACTTGATGTCGCGCATCGCGATCACCACCGCGCCCTCGGGGCACTCGTTCGCGCTCGGGCGGCTCGCCGACGGGCTCCGCGTCGTCGTCGCCGCCGCAGGCGGCCACACCCAGCGCGAGGGCGGTCGCGAGGGTGGCGGCGAGGCGGCGCATGCGGCCGTGCATTCAAGCATGCGATCCGTACACTGCCGCGCTTGCACTTCCTCGACGGAACCGAGCTCGAGCCGCGGCAGCTGGCGTCTCTGCTCGACCGCGCGCTGGCGCTCAAGGCCGAGCCCAAGGGCTCGCGCGCGCTCGACGGCCGCTCGGTCGCGCTGCTGTTCGAGCAGCCCTCGACGCGGACGCGGACGTCGTTCGAGGCCGGCATCGTCGGAGCTCGGCGGCTACCCGATGGTGCTGCGCTCGGGCGACCTGCAGCTCACGCGCGGCGAGTCGCTGCGCGACACGGCGCTCGTGTTCTCGCGGCACGTCGCGGCGATCGGCCTGCGCACGGGCTCCGAGGAGCAGCTGGCCGAGCTCGCCGCCCACGCCACGGTGCCGGTCGTGAACATGCTCTCGCCGCTGCACCACCCGTGCCAGGCGCTGGCCGACCTGATGACGCTGCGGGAGGCGTTCGGCGCGATCGACGGGCGCGTGCTCGCCTACGTGGGGGACGGCAACAACGTCGCGCGCTCGCTCGCGATCCTGGCGCGCGCAGGCGGGCGTCGAGGTGCGCGTCGCGGCGCCCGCGGGCTACCAGCTCGAGCCGGTCGCGGGCGCGCTGCTGACCGACGACCCGGCCGAGGCCGTCGCCGGCGCGGACGCCGTCTACACCGACGTCTGGGTCTCGATGAGCGACGACGAGGCGACCGCCGCCGAGCGCCGCCGCGCGCTCGCGCCGTACGCGATCGACGACGCGCTGCTCGACCGCGCGGCGCCGCACGCGTTCGCGCTTGCACTGCCTGCCCGCGCACCCGGGCCAGGAGATCACCGAGAGCGTGCTCTACGGCGAGCGGCAGCGGATCTGGGACCAGGCGGAGAACCGCCGCCACGTCCAGAAGGCGCTGCTCGAGCTGCTCGTCTCCGCCTGAGCCGTGAGGCGAGTGTCATCCTGGACTGTGTGTCCGCCCCTCCGCGCATAAGGCCGTCGCGCGGCGACGTGCTCGAGCTGACCGTCGACTCGCTGGCCCACGGCGGCAACGGCGTCGCCCGGCTCGAGGGCTACGTCGTCTTCGTCGCCGGCGCCGTGCCGGGCGACCGCGTGCGCGCGGTCGTCGGCAAGTCCAAGCGCGCCTACGCCGAGGCGCGCGCGATCGAGGTGCTCGAGCCCTCGCCCGACCGCATCCCGCCCGCCGCGTCGCACCCGGGCGCCGCCTGGCAGGTGCTGCCGTACGAGCGCCAGCTCGAGGTCAAGGCCGCCCAGGTCGGCGAGGCGCTGGAGCGGATCGGCAAGCTCGAGGACTTCGAGCTCGAGCCGATCGTCCCCGCCGTCGAGCAGTGGCGCTACCGCAACAAGCTCGAGTACTCGTTCGGCACGGGCGACGACGGCGAGCTGGTCTGCGGCTTCCACGCGCCGGGCCGCTGGGACCGGATCGAGCCGCTGGACGACTGCCTGCTCGCCTCCGAGCGCTCGAACGCGGTCCGCAAGACGGTGCTCGAATGGTGCCGCCTGCAGGGCCTGACGGCCTGGGACCGGCGGTCGGGCGAGGGCTTCCTGCGCCTGCTCGTCGTCCGCGAGGGCCGGCGCACGGGCGAGCTGCAGGTGCGGCTGGTCACGTCGCCGGGCAGGCTCGAGACCGAGTCGCTGATCGACGCGGTCGAGTGCCGACAGCCTCTTCTGGACGCAGCAGGACCAGCTCGGCGAGTCGTCCTCGGGCGGCGACACGGTCCTGCTCCGCGGCGCCCCGCAGCTGCGCGAGCAGCTCGGCGGGCTCGACTTCCTGATCTCGCCCGAGGCGTTCTTCCAGACCAACACCGAGATGGCCGAGCGGCTCTACGGCACGGCGGCCGAGTTCGCCGCCCTGCGCGGGCACGAGCGCGTCTTCGACCTCTTCTGCGGCATCGGCACGATCGCGCTCTCGCTCGCCTCCCGCGCCCGCGAGGTCGTCGGCGTCGAGATCGTCGAGCCCGCCGTCGCCGACGCGATCGAGAACGCCCGCCTCAACGACGTGCTCAACGCCCGCTTCTACGCCGGCGACATCCGCCTCGCGATGCGCGACCTCGTCGAGGAGGCCGGCCGCCCGGACGTGGCCGTCGTCGACCCGCCGCGCGCCGGCCTGTCCCAGAAGGTCGTCCGCCGGATCATCGAGGCCGGCCCGAGCCGGATCGTCTACGTCTCCTGCAATCCGACGACGCTCGCGCCGAACGCGGCCCAGCTCGTCGAGGCCGGCTACACGCTGCGCCGCGTGCGCCCGGTCGACATGTTCCCGCAGACGCCGCACATCGAGTGCGTCGCGCTGCTCGAGCGCTAGTCGGAGAGCTCGACGCTCCCGTCGCGCCTCGCGACCGCGTTGTAGGGCACGAACTCGTTGTCGCCGAGCGTCCGCCGCTCGGGCGTGGAGTACGGCGCGCGCCCACCGGCGGCCGCGAAGTACGCGATCCGGCGGCCGCCGATCGGGGCCACGACGAAGCAGTCGGGGCGCTGGAAGACGACCTGGACGCGCGTGCGCCGCTCGCGGGCGAGCTCGGCGACGAAGTCCGGGGCCGTCACCTGCGAGTTCTCGCGCGGCAGCACCTCCGCGTTCCACAGCCGCAGGCAGGCGCGATCGAGCGGGCGGGCGCGGACCGGCGGCTCGGGAGGCGTGGAGGTCGCGGTCGGCGTCTCGGCCTGCGGCTCGCGCTCGCTCCTCGCCGCCGCAGCCGGTGACCGCGAACGCGACCGCATCGGGGTGACGCGGCGGATCACGTGGCGAGCGCTCGCGCGACGCGCTCGTAGGCGGCGGCGTTGACCGCCATCCCGCAGTGCGAGGCGCGGATCTCGGCGTGCTCGTCGGCGTCCGGGTCCAGGCAGGTGCGCCAGTCGACGATCCCGTCGCTGCGCGAGTAGATCGACGTGTAGTGCACGCCGGCCGGGAACGGGCCGCGGATCGCCGGCGTGGAAGCGCTCGCAGCAGCCGCCGCGCAGGCAGCGGATCGAGAACATGCCCGGCACGCGGCCGGTGCCGAGCGCGCCGACGACGGCGACCTGCGCCAGCACGAGCGGGTGGATGCGCAGCTGGGAGAGCGTCGGCGCACCGAGCGTGACGATGCCGGAGACGAGGTCCGGGCGGCGCGCGGCGAGCGCCTTCGCGAACAGCCCGCCGCGGCTCTGGCCGATGATCGTCACCGGCTGCCCGGCCGCGCTCGGCGAAGCCCTCGAGCCGCTTCTCCAGCCGCACGCACGCCTCCTCCGAGCAGCCGACGTTCATGCGGATCCCGGCCCGCCGCGTGCGGTAGCCGTTGGCGCGCAGCCAGTGGGTCATCGTCCCGAGCGAGCCGTCGCCGGCCATGAAGCCCGGGATCAGCAGCACCGGCCGGTCGTCGCCCGCCTGCACGCCGGCGCCGTGGTACACCGGGCTGCGCAGCAGCGCCGCCGCTTCGAGGCCGATGCGGGATTCCCGCCACAACGGCGGGATGCGTGGGACCGCGGGGATCGGGACGGGCAAGACGCCCATGGCAAGCCTTTACCCTAAATCCGGCACTAGTCCTCCACCCGCCCCGTCCGGGTAGCATCGCGCTGATGCGAGCCGCGACCATCGAGGACGGCGCGATCGCCGTCCGGGAGCATCCGGATCCGCGCCCCGAAGCGGGCGAGCTGCTCGTCCGCGTGAAGGCCGCGGGCATCAACGGCGCCGACCTCATGCAGTTGGCCGGCCGCTACCCGGCGCCGCCCGGCGCGCCGCCGGACATCCCCGGCCTCGAGCTGGCCGGCGAGGTGGTCGGCGCGGGCGCGGGCGTGCGCCGCTTCGAGGTCGGCGATCGCGTGATGGCGGTCGTGGCCGGCGGCGGGCAGGCGGAGCTGGCGGTCGTGCACGAGCGCTCCGCGATCCCGGTCCCGGAGGAGCTCGACTGGACCGCCGCCGGCGGCGTCCCCGAGGTGCTTCACCACGGCCCACGACGCGCTCTTCACCCAGGCCGGCCTGATCGTCGGCGAGCGGCTGCTCGTGCACGGCGCGGCGGGCGGCGTCGGCATGGCCGCGGTCCAGCTCGGCACGATGGCCGGTGCGCGCGTGACGGCCACGGTGCGCGACGCGACGTGCCGCGAGCGCGTCGCCGCGCTCGGCGTCAACGCGCTCGCGCCGGACGAGTTCGTCGCCGCGGGCCCGTACGACGTGATCCTCGAGCTCGTCGGCGCACCCAACCTGCCGGACGACCTCGAGGCGCTGGCCGACCGCGGCCGGATCTGCGTGATCGGCATCGGCGCCGGCGCGCGGACGGAGATCGACCTGCGGATGCTGATGGGCAAGCGCGCCCGCATCCACGGCTCCGTGCTGCGCGCGCGCTCGCTCGAGGACAAGGCCGATGCGGCGCGCCTGGTCGAGAAGTCGGTGCTGCCCGGCTTCGCGTCCGGCGACCTCGCGGTCCCGGTCGCCGCGACCTACCCGCTCGAGGACGTCGGCGCCGCGTACGAGCGCTTCAAGGCCGGCGCCAAGCTCGGGAAGATCGTCCTCGAGCTCTAGTAGGGCGGGAAGTCGGCGTACCAGTCGCCGAGCACCCGGAACGCCTGCCAGAACGCACGCTTCGCCTGCTCCTCGTCGAGCGCCTCGTCGATGTTCGGCGTGTAGAGCGCGTCGATCGACGGCGTCAGCGACTGCAGCTCGCCGGGCGCGGGCCGCACCTCGTGGGCGAGCGGGAGCTGGAGCTCGTTGAGCACCTCGAGCGCCTCGGGGCCCATCACGACCACCAGCTTCGGCTGCACGATCGCGATCTCCTCGACGCAGTCGCGCCACGCACTCGGGCGCGGCCAGCACGGTGTCGGCGACCGGGCACTTGACGCACAACGTGCCGTAGACGGCGAGCGGGTCGATGTCGAGCCGCCGCAGCGACTTCATCAGGGCGGTCCCCGAACGCCCGTAGAACGCGACGCCCTCCTCGATCTCCGCTGCTGTCGGGGCGTACTTGAGCAGCATCACGTCGGCCTGCGGGTGGCCGGAGCCGAGTACGGGCATGAGGCTGCCGCGCGGGCAGCGGTCGCAGGCCTGCAGGTCTCGGGTGAAGTGGTTGAGCTCGCGAATCGCTCGCTCGAGGTACTTCTCGCGAATCTCGTCGTCGGTGGCGGGCATCCCGCCGACCGGTTTAGGCGTGCCGGGCTTTTCTCCTTGCCCCTGCATCGGTCATTGCGTATTGCGACCGGCGACGGCGCGGGCGACACGGCGCCTTCGCGTGGCCCGCCGGGCGGCCGGCGGGGTCGCTCGCGTCTCGAGGAACTTGAGCGCCTGGACCTGCGCGTATCGCAGCGAGGAGGGCTTGCCGAGCACGTCCGCGTCGCGCAGGCTGGCGAGGAACTCCTGCGGGCCGTCGAAGTCGCGCATGCGGATCCGGACCGAGCCGAGCGCCTGCGCCACGTGCGCGTCCGTGCCGGCTCCGCCGGGGATCCGGTACTTGGCCGCGAAGCGCACGGCCTCCTCGTTCCAGGCGGCGATCGCGATCCGCGGGTTGAAGATCTCGATCGCGTCGACGTCGTCGACCACCTTCAGCAGGTGCTCGTAGTCGGGCACCGAGTGCAGGCGGTCGAACGGATGCGGCACGTAGACGAGCCCGCCCTGGCGGCGGATCTCCGCGATCGTCTCCTCGAGGCTCATCCCGCGCGGGATCTTCTCCTCGATGAAGAGGCCGATGACCTCGCCCTGGTCGGCGGTCTTGACCTCCTCGCCGACGATCACCTTGATGCCGTACTCGGCAGCCTTGGCGCGGGCGTCGAGCGCGCCGGAGATCTCGTTGTGGTCGGTGACGGCGATCGCCCCGAGCCCGCGCTCGCGGGCGGTCGACAGCAGCACGTCCACGGGCGTCACGCAGTCGCTCGAGTGGTCCGTGTGCATGTGGATGTCGACGTCGATCATGCGCTGCGTGGCGAGGCGGGCGCGGACGTCCTCCTGCAGCGGCTCGTCCGGCCGCCGCAGGGCGGCCAGCTCGTCGTAGATCGCCTCGGCCTCGTCGGCGACGCGGCTCCACGAGAACGCGTCGCGCTCGGCGAACGCGCGATCGCGCATGCGAGCGAGCAGGTCAGGATCCTCGGCGAGCCGCTGGAGCTGGCCGGCGAGCACGTCCACGTCGCCGCGCTCGAACAGCAGGCCGAGGTCGCCGTCGCCCAGGACCTCCTCGTAGGCGGGCAGCCGCGCCGCGACGGGCACGGCGCCGGCGCCGAGCGCGCGCACGAGCAGCCCGGGGGCGGGCGCATGCCCTAGCGACGCGGCGATCGCCACGTCGGCCTGGGCGAGCACGTCGTTCTCGGTCGTCTCGGCGGCGGAGAGCACGGTCAGGCGGTCGCGCAGCCGGCTGCGCAGCGCGCCCGTCGGCGCCGCGCCGGTCGGCGAGAACACGGTCGCCTCCCACTCCAGCTCCTCCGGCAGCCGCCGCAGCGCGCGCAGGAACAGCCGCAGCGCCTGCCGCTCCTCCTGGGCGCAGAAGGCGAACCGGATCGGGCCCTCGCGTGGGGCGCGGTCGAGGGCGACCGCGCCGGGGCGCAGCGGGCGGTAGTTCGCCGGGAAGTAGCGGTCCATCAGGTCGCGCGTGGCGCCGAACGAGGCGGTCCGCGCGTCGAGCCGGCCGAAGAACAGCTCCACGAACCGGCGCGCCACCTGGGTCGAGAGCACGCGCTCGGTCGGGGCGTGGAACGAGCCGACGTTCAGCGCCCGCGAATGCCGCAGCGCGACGGAGGAAGCGCTCGGCGCGAACGGCTCGTGCACGTGCACGAAGTCGAGCGGCGCGAACGTCAGCACCTCCTCGATCGTGCGCGAGATGTCGACCGGCGGCGCCGGCGCCGCGCTCCGGCGCCCGAGCGGCAGCAGCTCCCCGACGCCCAGCACGCGCACGCCACCGTCAGGGTCCAGCAGCGCCTCGGGGTTCTCGCGCGCGGCGCGGATCAGCCGCCGCGACTCGCGCACGAGCTGCGGATCACGCGAGGGCGCCAGCACGAGCAGCCGATGACCGCGGGCGGCGAGCTCCGACGCGAGTTCAGCGGCGAACGCGTTGACCTCGTGCTCGTCCTCCCAGGAGTAGGGGCTGACCTGGGCGATGGCGTACCGGGGCGGCACTCCGACGGAGCATAGTGGCGGGACGAACTGCGGGCTCGAGCGCTGTGGCAGTTAGCCGTCGCTATGCGACACCTAACCGCCACAGCCGCCCGCCGATCTCAGTCGGCGACCGAGGACTTCTCGGTCGCGGCCTTGCCGGCCGCCTCGCGCGCGGCCTCGGCCGCCGCCCGCGTCCGCGCGTGCTGCGCGATGAACGCCTCCGTCGCCTCGCGCGCCAGGTGGTCCGGGCGCTGCGAGTACGGGGACTTCATGAGGTACGAGCTCGGGCCGTCGAGCTGGCCCGCGACGCCGTGGTTGAGCGCGAGCTTGCAGCAGCGGACGGCGTCGATGACGATGCCGGCCGAGTTCGGCGAGTCCCAGACCTCGAGCTTGAGCTCGGCGGTCAGCGGCACGTCGCCGAAGGCCTGGCCCTCGAGGCGGATGTGGGCCCACTTGCGGTCGGTGAGCCACGGCACGTAGTCCGACGGCCCGACGTGGACGTTGTCGTCCTCCATCTTGTCCTCGACGATCGAGGTGACCGCGTTGGTCTTGGAGATCTTCTTCGACTCGAGGCGCTCGCGCTCGAGCATGTTGAAGAAGTCCATGTTGCCGCCGACGTTGAGCTGCGAGGTGCGCTCGAGCTTCACGCCGCGGTCGCCGAACAGGCGCGCCAGCGAGCGGTGGACGATCGTGGCGCCGACCTGCGACTTGATGTCGTCGCCGACGATCGGCAGACCGGCCTTGATGAAGCGGTTGTTCCAGTAGTCCTCGCGGGCGATGAACACCGGGATGCAGTTGACGAACGCGCAGCCGGCCTCGAGGACCTGCTCGACGTACCACTTCGTCGCCTGCTCGGAGCCGACGGGGAGGTAGGAGACGACGACGTCGGTCTTCGTGTCCTTGAGGACCTGGACGATGTCGACCGTCGAGCCCGGGGCCTTCGTGATCCGCTGCGACAGGTACTTGCCGAGCCCGTCGTGCGTCATGCCGCGCTGGACCGGGATGTCCAGGTGCGGCACGTCCTCCTTGACGAACTTGATCGTGTTGTTCTGACCCGACCAGATCGCCTCGGAGAGGTCCTTGCCGACCTTCTCGGAGTCGATGTCGAACGCGGCCGAGAACTCGATGTCGTTCACGTGGTAGCCGCCGAGATCGACGTGCATGAGGCCAGGGACGCGACCACTCGGGTCGGCGTTCCGGTAGTAGTGCACCCCCTGGACGAAGGCGTTGGCGCAGTTGCCGACGCCGATGATCGCCACCCTCACCTTCTCGTTCTGGTAGCGGCTGCCCCCATTGCTGGAGGGCTGGGGACGGATGCTCTCGGTCAAGGACTTCCTCCGGGTCGTTCTAAGTCTCTACGGCGGGGCGCGTGAGCTCCCGCCTGACATGCCAGATGCGCTGGAACACGGTGATCGTGGACAGCGCTGCAAGGACATACACCGCAGGCGCCAGGAGTTCCAGCGACGCCAGCAGCAGGCCCGCGGACAGGATGACGACGCGGACCGCGCGATCGGCGATGCCGACCTTGCACTCGACGCCCAGGGCCTCGGCGCGCGCCCAGTGTAGGACACCATCAGCGAGGCCAGGACGGCCACCACCACGGCCGCGACGGCGAGGTCGTCGCCCTGCGCGGAGAAGTACGCCGCGACCGCGGTGAGCACGATGCCCTCCTCGATGCGGTCGAGCGTCGAGTCCAGGAACGCGCCGAACGGCGAGCCCTTCCCGGACATCCGCGAGTAGCGGCCGTCGAGCGTGTCGCAGACCGAGCCGATCACGAACGCCAGGCCGCCGAGGAAGAAGTACTCCGGCCAGTAGCCAGCACGGCGGCGCCCACGCACAGCACGAGGCCGGTGAGCGAGATGGCATTCGGTGTCAGCCGCGACTCGATGAGCCGGTTGCGGACCAGGGTCTGGTGCTGGCCCGCTCGCGGCGGCCGGTCGACGGGCGGAGACGACATATCGCCGAACAGATTACGGCGTGCGGCTTACTCGCACTCGCGAGCTCGC
>CAWAKJ010000004.1:0-273474 GCA_963782595.1 Vicinamibacterales bacterium
GAATCAGCTGCTCTACCAACTGAGCTACGCCGGCATCGAGAGAGGGTGAAGCTTCAGCGTATCACAATTGTCGCAGTTGCCTTCAATACCTTTCGACGTTTTGGCACTCTTCTGCGCGCGGATACCTGGATGTTCGTGTCAGTGTGCCTCTGATACCTGCCATTCCTGTCGTGACGATACCGTCAATGAACAGGCAGGTAGAGACATGCCATACATAAGTGATGATCAGCTTCGTCAGCTGAAGCGATACGCCGAAGGGATTACTGACATGTTGGGCAAGCTGAGCGTTCAGCCCGCATCCGATCCCCTCAACAGAATTCACGAATTGAATCGAGGCATCATTCAGATCCTGCAAGACGTGCAGAGAGCAGGCGGGAAAGGCAGCACTCTCTAAGACCCATCGCGTTTCATCCGCTTTTACGTTTTTGCAAGCGATCGTATGAGTGCGCCTCTGAGCCAGATCGTCGTCGACTTTTTAGCTGCTACACTGATTTAGTGCCGTACCAAACTCTCTGCCCGAAGTGCCAGGTGATCGGATTGGTGCGGTTCGAGCGTGTCATCTCAGGCAGGCACAGCACGCGGGAATACTATTGCGGCTACTGCGAACATCAGTGGAGCGTCACCGAGACTGATGTGCCCCCTCCGCCCATTCAGGCAGTTCTTCCTCCGCTATATCTCAGAAAACCACGCACACGAAACCTTGGGCCGAAGCGCAGGTCGCAATGAGGCTCGTCGAGGCCGCTACCGGCTACTGACGAGACAACGCCAAATGCCCATTGCGGCGGGGAACATTCGGGAAGGCGCCGCGCCGAATGTAAATCTTCAGATTCGGGCCCGGCCGCTCGATGCCCTCGAAGCCCGTGAGCGGCAGGTAGAAATCATCCTGCCAGTCATAGATGTTCTCCGGATGACTCCCGACGCCGGCGCGGGCAAACCCGAGCTCGTAATCTTGTGCCAGGATTTGCTCCATTCCACGAAGGTCGCGGGGCACGAGCCGCAACGGAGACGAGGGCACGACCACGAGATCTGGTCGAACGTCGCGCCGCCTGAACCGCGCTCTCGGGTATACCACTTTTTCGATGTCGTGAAGATAGACGCGACTGCCTTCCGACCCTAGCTGGGCGATCGTCGTGCCCTTGGGAAAATGCCGCTCGACCCATCGGCGCGCCAGCAGGCGATTATCGTCGAGCGTCATCAGTTGATCGAACGCCACGACGGATTGCACCGACGGCCAGAGCAGACCCACAACACCTGCGGTCACGAGAATCGGCGCCAGTTCAGGGCGTCGCAACCGTGCGGCGAGCCAGCGGGCGGCTTCAGTCACCACATATCCAGCGCTCAGGCACAGGAACGGTACGACGGGGAGCATGTAACGTGCGAAGACGGTGTACCCGCTTCCGAGCACGAGATAGTACGAAACCGGGAAGAGCGCGACGA
Organism: Vicinamibacterales bacterium; assembly: GCA_963782595.1. Classification (GTDB taxonomy): domain Bacteria; phylum Acidobacteriota; class Vicinamibacteria; order Vicinamibacterales; family JAMQPK01; genus JAMQPK01. The sequence continues at coordinate 1,438 of CAWAKJ010000004.1, forward strand.
GCGATCCCTTGCGTGGATCTCGCCACAGCAACAGCCCGAACCCGGCAAGACCGGTCACGAGAATCGGACTGCCGACACCATATCGCAACGAGGACATCAAGTGGTGACTCCATCCGCGCCCGACAATGACGCCGTGGCCTTGCGTCAGATGCCTGGACTCAAAGGTGAAGTCAGCAAGGAATCGTCGGAAGTCGAGCAGAGAATAGGGGGAAGAGAGCAGGAACGCGGCCGCCATGATCGAGATGCACAGTGCAGCTCGACGCAGTGGCGCGTATCCAGGCCGACGTATGCCAGAGGGGTCTGTGAGAATAGCCAGCAACAGGGGCAGTGCAATCAGAGCGGCGTTGTACTTGGTTGACGTGGCCAGTCCGGACGTGACGCCCGCCGCGACCAGGTCTCTGGTTCCGCCAGACTCCGCCAGGCGGACGATGAAGAGGAAGGCAACCAGTACCATGAACGTCATCGGCACATCGGTCACGCCGAAGTGCGAGTCGCGCACGTGCAGAAAGGCAAGCGACAACAAGGCAGCGGCGGCGAGTGCCGCCGTATGTCCGAACAGACGGAGGCCGATGCGAAACAACATCAGGACGCTGGCGATACCGGCTGCGGCGCTGAGATATCGTGCGATCCGAAAGGTTGTCGTGGCAGTGACGCCGAGACCTCCGGCGTTCCACATCAGAAACGCCGCGGCGACGGCGAGCATGAAGAGCGCGGGATAGTTGAAAAAGTGGGGATTGAGATCGCCGTTGTACATCCCGCCGGCGATCGAAACAACGGCGCCCTCGTCGGGCCGGCAGTTGAGATGAGGGAACCCGAAGTTGATGCCGGCGAGCCGCGCCACCGCCGCCACTGCAAGGACCGCCGCAAGCGGCAGGTTCCGCAGCGTACGAATAGGCAGATCTGCGAAAGCAGACGCGCGCATCTGGGGGAGGGCGGTAATCCTACACTAATCCCCCTTCACGTTGACGAACTGTTTCAGCACGTATTTGACCTCGACCAGCTCCTTCGCCTGCTCCATCACCTCGTCGATGTCCTTGTAAGCGGAGGGGATTTCATCCAGCAGGACCGATGATCGCCGGAATTCGATGCCGCGCATCGCGCTGTCGAGGTCGCTCATTGTGTACTGCCTGCGCGCGGCCGTTCGCGACAGCCGCCGGCCCGCCCCGTGGGGCGCAGAGCTGAAGGCCATCGGGTTCTCGCGGCCGGTCACGATATAGCTGCGGGTGCCCATCGAGCCGGGAATCATCGCCCACATGCCGCGCCGCGCTTCGATGGCGCCTTTGCGTGTCACCCAGACGCGCTCGCCGAAGTGCTCTTCCTGCTGCGTGAAGTTGTGATGGCAGTTGATGCGCTGCGCTTCCAGCTCGCCCATGTGACTGCTGTCGCCGTAGACGTGCCGGCTCACTTCCAGCATGACCCGATCCATCATCTCGTCACGATTGAGCCGCGCGAAGGTCTGCGACCACTGCACGTCGCGGACGTACTCGTCGAACTCCTGGGTGCCTTCGGTGAAATACGCGAGGTCGCGGTCTGGCAGCGTCACTCTGTTGGTCTTCGCCAGGGCCTGGGCGCGGCGGATGTACAGATTCCCGATCTTGTTGCCGATGCCCCGCGAGCCCGAGTGCAGCGTGGCCCACACCGTATCCGATTCGTCGGTCGCAAGCTCGATGAAGTGGTTGCCGCCGCCGAGTGTGCCGAGTTGCAGCCTCCAATTCGGGTCGATGGCACTGTAGTCGCGCCCGGCCAGAGACTCGAGCTCGCGCACGCGAATAGCCGCGCTTCCGCCGATCGTTCGATTGTTGTGGCCCGCGCTCATGGGAATGCGGCGCTCGATGCCGGAACGGATCGCCGGCAGGTCGGTGAGGTCGCCGCGCTTCAAGGGTGTCCGGACGGCCACCATGCCGCAGCCGATATCGACGCCAACGGCGGCGGGGATGATGGAGCCCTTTGTGGCCAGAACCGTACCAATCGTGGCACCCCTGCCGTAGTGGCAGTCGGGCATAACGGCGACGTGCTTGAAGATGAACGGCATGGACGCCGTGTTCTCGATTTGCTTCAGCGCCTCAGCTTCGATCGACTCAGGCGGGGCGAAGACCACGGCTTTGTCGCGGAGGCGATACATACTCTGAGCTTACACACACTTCAGCGATCGGTTATAAGAAAGACAGGAGGCGACGCGATGCTGCTCATCAGAGAGGTGTTCTTCTGCAAGCCAGGCAAGGTGCGATCAATGGTGGACAAGTTCAAGGCCATGAACACGGTGATGGAGAGAATGGGGCTCGGGAAGGCCCGCATCATGACCGATCTCAGCGCCGAGCGCTATTGGACCGTCGTGGCCGAAATTGAAGTGAAGAGTATGGGCGACTTCGAGAAGATGATGAGCGATCCTGCCCAAGGCAAAGAGTTCGAGGCCGTCATGAAGGGCTATCACGATTTCGTCGACTCGGGCCGGCGCGAAATTTACACGATTGAAGCGTAGAAGAATTGCCACATTTTCGATTGACGATTGCCAATCAATTGCAAATCGACAATTGAGAATGTGGCAATGCGTGATTCAGCGAAGCGCCTGTGCTATCGCAGCTTCGGCGAGCGGCGCCATCACCTTGTAGCCAGCGGCGTTCGGGTGCAGGTCGTCCTCGCTGTACTCGGCCTTCAACATCCCGGTGTTGTCGATCATCGCCGAGTAGTAGTCGAGATACACGTGCTTGTTCGCCGCGGCATACGACTTCATCCAGTCGTTGAGTGCCTTGATGCGGGCAACGGGCCGGCGTGTGGTCTGCGGCACGGTCGACGGGTTCGCCACGTGATAGGCGCTGACCGGAGTGATGCTTGCCAGCACGACGCGGACGCCGGCGGTCTTCGCCAGTTCGCTCATCGACGCCAGGTTGTCCTGAATCTCTTCGTTGGTTAACGGGCCGGTGTTGCCGGCGATGTCGTTCGTGCCCGCGAGGATGACAACGGCTCGCGGCTTCAGATTGATGACGTCGGCGCGAAACCGCAGCAGCATCTGCGGCGTCGTCTGAGCGCTGATGCCCCGATCGGCGTAGGTCTTTCCCGGGAAGAATCCGCCAAATCGTTCTTGCTGCCAGAAGTCGGTGATCGAATCCCCCATGAAGACGACCGTGGGTTTGACGTTTCGATTCGCCTCGCGATAACGGCCGAGGTTGGCCCAGTCGCGAAGCCGGGTGTCTTGATTCGTTACGCCCACCAATGCCGCGGAGACGTCTGCACACTGCAGAAGCGACGGCGGAACCGCCTGGCCGGCTCCGCCGAGACCCTGCTGCGCCGACAAAGAACCCGATTGAACGACTAGCGAGAGTGCGGCGAGCGAGCAAACAAGAAGTTTCATGCGACCTCCGATGCGAAGAATTTGAAATAGGCGGCACGGCGGCACGATTAGTGCTACATGCGTCAGCGGAGTGTATATGAGCTTACTGCTGATACTGATCATCTTGCTTGTCGTGCTGGGCGGTGGAGGATTTTACGCGGGAGGGCCGAGAGTCGGTGGCGGTGCCGTTGGACTCATCCTGCTGATTCTGATCGTGATGGCGCTGACGGGGCGACTGTAGCGACTGCTATCGAATCTGCCGCATGAGGTGTTCGAGCACGCGATTGACACGTTCGTCCACGCTCATCGCTTCGTCGAGCGTCAATTCGGCGTGCTCGGGCGGCTCGTACTGGGAGCTCGCGTCGTTTGCCCCGCTCAGATAGGTCTCGAGGAACGGAATGGTCTGACCGTCGCTCGTGTCCATCGTTCTTCGTGCCCGCTCGCGTTCCGCTCTGGTGGGCGACGTGAAACTGACGATGCACACCAGGCCGGTTTCCGCGAAGAGCTTGGCCACCTCGCTGACGCGGCGCATGTTCTCTTCGCGTTCGGGGCCCGACACACCAAGATCGGAGCTCAGTCCGGGACGGATATTGTCGCCGTCGAGCACGAAGACCTGAATGTGACGCTCGAAGAGCTGGCGTTCGAGCGATTTGGCCAGGGTGGTCTTGCCGCTTCCCGGCACGCCGGTCAGCCACACGACGGCGCCGCGGTGCCCATGGCGCAGATGGCGCTCACCGCGCGCGACTTGAGACACGTCCGCGTTGACGCTCGCGTTGGCCACGACGGTCGCGGCGGCAAAGCGCTCGGGGACATCCACCACGATGCCGCCGCCCGCCACGTCGAAGCCGTCCACCAGCACAAGGCGTCCCAGCGTCGGCACGCGTTCGAAGAGATCGACCGCCACCGGGCGACGTGTGTGAATGACGACTTTGGCCGCGTCATTGGTGCGCACTGAATCGGCGCCCGCGATCACCTGAACGGTGGACGCGTCGACCACTTCTTCCAGCGTCTTGATCTCGCATTCGACTTCCTGCGTGACCAGCTTCAGCTTGTAACGCCTGCCCGCCGCCAGCGGCGTCCGGCCCAGCCAGAAAATACGTGCCGTAAATTCTGTTGCGAGACTGGGCGCGTCGTCGGTGTGTACGGCCACAGAACCGCGCTCGACGAAGAGCTGATCGGCAAGGGTGACGCCCGCCGGATCGCCGGCCGTCAGCGATTCGAGCTGTGGCGAGTTCCAGCTCTCGATCGAGCGCACGACGCTCGTGCGTCCCGAGGGAAGAAACAGCAACTGGTCGCCGGCGCTGAGCGTGCCGGCTTCGATTCGGCCCGCGAGAATACGGCGGTGGTCGAAGCGATACACGTCCTGAATGGGGAAGCGAAGCGGCAGGTTCGTCACCGCTTTCGCATCAGGAATCGCATCGAGCGCTTCGAGCACGCTTGGTCCATCGAACCACTCGAGGTTCGCGCCTCGTGCGGCAATGTTGTCGCCGTGGCGCGCCGAGACCGGCAGGATGAACTGCGCTTCCACGCCGATGCTCTTCAGAAACGTCCGGTAGTCGCTCGAGACTTTGTCGAACACCTGCTGCGAGTAGTCGACCAGATCCATCTTGTTGACGACGACAACGACCTGGCGGACGCCAATCAATCTGAGCAGGTAGCCATGGCGCCGTGTCTGTTCCTGCACTCCTTCGGACGCGTCGATGATGATGAGGGCCGCGTCGGCGCGGGCTGCGCCGGTCACCATGTTCTTGACGAATTCCTTGTGTCCCGGCGCGTCGATGATGACGTATTCGCGCTTGGAGGTGCGGAACCAGATCTGGCTCGTATCGATGGTGATGTTCTGGTCGCGCTCGGCCTGCAACGCGTCCATGAGGTTGGCGAACTCGAACGGCACGCCGCGCCGCTGGGCGATGGCGACGAGCTGCTCGTATTTGCCGTCGGGCAGCGAGCCGGTGTCGAAGAACAGACGCCCGATGAGCGTGGACTTGCCGTGGTCGACGTGGCCCACGACGACGAGTCTGAGCTGGTTTCGCGCGAACGTCATCACATGTAGCCGTCGCGCCTGAGTTTCTCAAACGCGTCTTCGCTCTCCTGATCCTGGGCGCGCCCCGCCCGTTCGGGCACTTTGGTCGCCTTCAGCTCGCTGACGATTTCGGCCACGGTCCTGGCCGTCGACTGGATCGGGAAAGTGCAGGGCGCGCAGCCGAGCGACCGGTAGCGGTGCCCGGTGCCGTCATCGAAGTACAACGGAATGACTGGAATCTTCTCGCGCTCGATGTACTCCCACACGTTGAGCTCGGTCCAGTGCAGGAGCGGGTGAATGCGGATGTGCGTGCCCGGGGCGAAATCGGTCTTGAACTGGTTCCAGAATTCAGGCGGCTGGTCCGATGCGTTCCACTCCATGTTGGCGTTCCGCGGCGAGAAGTACCGCTCCTTCGCGCGGGTCGGATCTTCGTCGCGGCGCACGCCGACGATGATGCCGGTGTAGCCGTAGTGCTCGATCACCTGCTGCAAGCCGTCCTTTTTGAGCAGGCCGCAGCATTCGACACGGGTCGCTTTCCCGTTGGGATAGGTCGTGCCCGTCTCGAGCACGGGCTTGTTCATGCCGACGACGAGCTGCAGGTTCCACTCGCGCACCAGGCGGTCGCGGTACTCGATCATCGACTGAATCTTGTAGCTGGTGTCGATGTGGACGAGCGGAAACGGCACGTGGCCGAAAAAGGCTTTCCGCGCGAGCCAGAGGAGCGCCGTGGAGTCTTTGCCAATGCTCCAAAGCATCGCCATGTTGTCGAACTTGGCGAATGCCTCGCGCATAATGAAGATCGATTCGCTCTCGAGAGCGTCCAGATGATCGTGTTGCATTCGTTTGGGTAGGTCGCGTATGCCGAAACCTTCCTATGCTAACATTTGAAGTTTACGGATGTCCCAAAAATCTCGACTGTAGCGCGCCACTTACGTTGCGCCCTACCGGAAATCCATGCCCGAAACACCGGTCGCGGCGGCCACCGATATCGTCGTCCGTGGCGCGCGCACACACAACCTGAAGAACGTCGACGTTTCACTGCCACTCGGCCAGTTGATCATCGTCACTGGTGTCAGCGGATCCGGCAAGTCGTCGCTGGCCTTCGACACCATCTATGCCGAAGGGCAGCGCCGTTACGTGAGCTCCCTGTCGGCGTACGCCCGGCAGTTTCTCGAGCGGATGGAAAAGCCCGATGTCGATCGCATCGAAGGTATCTGTCCGGCCATCGCCATCCGGCAGAAAAACAGCATCAGGAACCCGCGGTCGACCGTCGGCACGACGACGGAAATCCACGACTACCTGCGGCTGCTGTTCGCACGCGTCGGCCGCACGTATTGCCGGCAGTGCGGACAGCAAGTCGTTCGCGACACGGCCGAAATCGTGGCGAAGCACCTGGGCAGTTTGCCGGAAGGCACCAGGCTGCTCATCGGCTTCGAGATGCCCGTCGTCGATCCGGGTGAAGTCCCTGAGCGTACTGACGCAGAAACTGACGATGAAGATCCAGACCCAGGGATGAGGGATTTGGGATTAGGGATTAGGAGTGGCGGTCCGAGTCCCGCTTCGCTGACATTTACACTCAACGAATTGCGCCGGAAGGGATTCCATCGCCTCTACGTGAACGGTCGGACGATCACGCTGGACGAGGTGACGCCCGCGGAACTGCGCGACCAGACGACGTTGAGGGTCATCATCGATCGCGTGAAGCTGGAAGGCGACCTGCGGACACGGATGACCGACTCGATCGAGACCGCCTATCGTGAAACTGGCGGGACGGCGTTCGCCATCGAAGACAATCCAGGTGCGACGGGTGCAATAGGTGCAACAGGTGCAACAGGTGCAACAGGTGCGACGGGTGCGCCGGCGAAGACGCACGTGTTCAGCGAGCGCTTCGAGTGCCAGAATTGCAATCTCACCTACGAGGCCCCTCAGCCGAGACTGTTTTCGTTCAACAACCCGTTTGGCGCGTGTCCGACGTGCCATGGGTTCGGCAACATCATCGAGCTCGATCTCGACCTCGTCGTGCCCGACCCGAACCTGTCGATCCAGCAGGGAGCGATTGAGCCGTGGACCAAGGCGCACTATCGCGCCCAACTGGCCGAGCTGAAGCGGGCGGCGAAGACGTCCGACATCCGTCTGGAAATACCCTGGAAGGATTTGACGGACGCCGAGCGCGCGATCGTGGTCGAAGGCGACGGCAAAGACTACGACGGCATCCGGGGCTTCTTTCGCTGGCTCGAACGCAAGAAATACAAGGTGCACGTCCGTGTGTTCCTGAGCCGCTATCGCGGCTATCTGACATGCCCCGAGTGTGGAGGCGCCCGCCTGCGCCGTGAAGCTCGTGACGTGCGCGTGGGTGGCCGGACCATCGATAAGGTGTCGGCCGACACTGTTCGCGAAGCCGCGGCGTTTCTGCAGGCGCTGCAGCTGACTGAAAAGGAAGCGGCGATCGGCGAAAAGGTCCTGAAGGAGATTCAGAAGCGGCTCAAGTTTCTGAGCGATGTGGGCCTGGATTACCTGACGCTCGACCGGCTGTCGTCGACACTCTCAGGGGGCGAATCGCAGCGGATCAATCTTGCGACCTCGCTCGGGTCGTCGCTGGTGGACACCCTGTACGTGCTCGACGAGCCGTCGATCGGGCTGCACTCGCGCGACAACCTTCGTCTCATCAACATCCTGCGCCAGCTCCGCGACCAGGGGAACACCGTGCTCGTCGTCGAGCACGACGAAGACATGATTCGCGTCGGCGACACGATCGTCGACCTTGGGCTTGGGGCAGGGGAGCAGGGCGGACGGGTCGTGTTCGCGGGACCACTCGAGAACCTCCTGCAGGATCAACGATCGCTCACGGCCAAATATCTGCGGGGCGATCTGGCGATTCCGGTTCCTTCCACACGGCGGCGCGGCAGCGGGCAAAAGCTGCGGCTGCTGGGCGCGACCGAGCACAATCTGAAGAACATCGACGTCGAGATTCCGCTCAACACGCTCACCGGCATTACCGGCGTCAGCGGATCCGGCAAATCGACGCTCGTTCACGACGTCTTGTACGCGGCGGTCAAGCGGGCCAAGGGCGGCTCTGAAAAGCGCATCGGCGCCTACCGCAAGCTCGAAGGGACCGAATTCGTCAGCGACGTGGTGCTCGTCGACCAGACGCCGATCGGCCGGACGCCACGGTCGAATCCGGTGACCTACCTCAAAGCCTTCGATCCGATCCGCGAGATCTTTGCCGCGACCAAGGACGCCAAGGCGCGCGGCTTGACGGCGAGTCACTTTTCGTTCAACGTTCCGGGCGGGCGCTGCGAGGCCTGCCAGGGCGAAGGCGAGGTGCGCGTCGAGATGCAGTTTCTGGCCGACGTTTTCGTGCCCTGCGACCAGTGCGACGGCCGCCGGTTCAAGCCGCAGATTCTCGATGTGAAGTACCGGGGCAAGAACATCAACCAGGTGCTGGACCTCACGGTTCGGGAAGCGCTGACGTTCTTCAGTACGTCGCCCAAAGTGCTCCGGCGCCTGCAAGTGCTCGATGAAATCGGCCTCGGCTATCTCCGACTGGGTCAGCCGGCGACGACGCTTTCGGGTGGCGAAGCGCAGCGCATCAAGATTGCGTCGCACCTGTCATCGAGAACGGGCGATCGCATCCTGTACGTGCTCGATGAGCCCACAACGGGCCTGCATTTCGACGACATCGCGAAGTTGTTGACGGCGTTCAGGAAGCTTCTCGAAGCCGGACACACGCTGGTCGTCATCGAGCACAACCTCGATGTCTTGAAGACCGCAGACTACATCATCGACCTCGGACCTGAAGGAGGGCACGAGGGTGGCAGGGTCGTGGCCACTGGTACGCCGGAGCAGATTGCCAAGGCCCCTGGATCTCATACCGGACAGTTTCTCGCTCCGGTGCTCGCGATCGGACGATCTCACGCATATGCGCTTGAATAGATCAAAACAGGGATTTGGGATTGGGGATTGGGGATTAGCGGTCGCGCTCGCCGCCTGTGTCGCTTCGCTCGCGGCGCAGCAGTACACCTTCGAAGAGGTCGCGTCCGGTCTCAAGCACAAGGATCCCAATACTCGCCTTCGGGCGATTCAGATACTCACCGAGGCCGACTATCCCGAGGCTGCCGCGCCAATCGGAAACGCCCTCGGCGACGCCGACGATCGCGTGCAACTGGCGGCTCTCGCGGCGGAGCGCTCCTTGTTCACGTTGCGCCCGATCTCGCGCCGCACAAAAGTCGGGTTCATCATCGAACGACGAACAACGGCCAGTGGTGACATGGCGGCGGAGGGGCAGCTCGGACTCAAGCCCCGACGGGTGCCGCCGCACATCCTCGGCGGGCTCGTGCTCGCGCTGAGCGATTCGAATGTGCGCGTCCGCGCCGAGGCAGTCGACCTCGCCGCATTGCTCGTGCCTGCGGCTTGCCCGGTGAGGCTGCGTGCCAACGACAAGGCGGGGGCGGTGGAGGGTGGATGTGCCCAGGTCGGCAACGCTCTCGTCGAAAACATCAACTCGAGACAGGCGCCGTTACGGCGCGCGGCGATGCAGGCACTCGGCCGGCTGCGATATGCGAACGCGGTACAGGCGCTGCTGGATCAACTGAGCTATTACGAGAAGGGCCCGGATGCGTACGCTGCGGTCGAAGGGCTCGCCGGCATCGGTCATGTGGCCTCGATTTCGACCTTCGAGCAGTTGTTGTCGAGCTCGAACGCCGGATTGCGAAGGCTGGCTGTCGAAGGGCTCGCGCGCGCGGGCCACCGCGAGGCTCTTCCGACGCTTCAGCAGATGGAGCAAAACGAGCGCTCGCCCGAGGTGCTCCTCAGTCTGCGTTACGCGAGTCTCGCACTTGGTCTGCCGGGTGGCAGCGTTTCCGGGCTACTGAGTGCGGCCCGAGACACGCCGCTGAAGCTACTGGCAGTCCAGTACCTTCTCGATCTTGCGCCCTCGATGAGCTCGACTCTCGCCCCATTCCTGCGCGACGGCGATGCCGCCACACGCCGGGTCGTTGCCGATGTGCTGGGATTTTCGGGTGATGCCGCGGTCGTGGGGGCGTTGACGGACGCTGCGAAGGATTCCGATCCGGATGTCGCGCTCGCCGCCGAACGCGCGCTCGAGCGCCTGAAACTGTAGTGCCCCTGCCGCGCGCGTTTTACGCCCGGCCGACTCTCGCCGTTGCGCCCGATTTGCTGGGCAAGGTGCTGGTGCACCGCACGTCGGCCGGACTCACCTCGGGCATCATCGTCGAGGTCGAGGCCTATGTCGGCGAGTCCGATCCTGCCTGCCATGCCGCACCCGGTCCAACAAAGCGCAACGCCCCGCTCTACGGACCACCTGGTCATGCGTACGTGTACCTCAATTACGGCGTCCACCCGCTGGTGAACGCCGTCACGGAACCCGCGCAATCGCCAGCCGCCGTTCTGATTCGTGCACTGGAGCCGCTCGACGGCATTCCGCTGATGCGCCGGCGCCGCATGCGGTCGCGCACCGCAAGGCACACGAAGCGCACGAGCCGCATTTCTGATCACGCACTGTGCAAAGGGCCGGGCAACGTGACCCATGCTCTGGGGATCACGTTGAAGAACGACGGCATCGATCTCCTTGGTGACGAGTTGTACATCGAGGATCGAGGCCATCGCATCGAGGGCATTTCCTGGAGTCCGCGCATCGGCATCTCCGTCGGCACCGATCGCCACTGGCGGTGTTACGCGGAAGGACATGGCTGTGTATCTGGAAAAAAGCTCAGCCAGTGATTGGGGACTAGGGATTGGGGACTAGGGATTGGTTCTGAACGTGCTTGTAGTGTGACCGGCTAATCCCTGATCCCTGATCCCTAGTCCCGACGTGGATCAGTCTTGTCGCTGCGCGATTGGGATCTTGAGCGTGGTCTGCCGGCCTTCGCGGATGATGGCGACCGTGGCCGTGCTGCCGATCGGGGCATCGGCCGCGAGCTGAACGAGGTGGTTCGGATCGGTTACCGGACGCCCGTTGAAGGAAACGATGATGTCGCCTGCGTCGAGCCCCGCTTGATACGCGGGCGAGCGGCGATCGATCCGGTCGATGTATGCGCCCGCCATCTCGCGCACCCCAAGCTGCGCGGCGACCTGCGGCGTCAGCGGATAGAGCCTCATCAGCCCCAACGAGCCGCGACGGACGACGCCGTGCTCGATCAGCTCGCCGATAATTTGTCGCGCGAGGTTGCTTGGGATGGCGAAGCCAATGCCGACTGATCCGCCGTTCCTGTCCGAGCTGAAGATGCCGGTGTTGATGCCGATGAGCTCGCCGCGGCCATTCACGAGTGCTCCGCCCGAGTTGCCCTGGTTGATGGCCGCGTCGGTCTGGATGAAGTCCTCGTATTCCGAGAAGCCGAGATTCTTGCGGCCGAGCGCGCTGATGATGCCCAGCGACACGCTGTGGCTCAACTGATACGGGCTGCCGATGGCGAGCACCCATTCGGCCACCTTGGCTCGTGACGAATCACCCCACTTTAACGGTGGCTGCGCCGGCTTCGCCACTTTGACGAGCGCAAGATCGGTAGCCTTGTCGATGCCGATGATTCGCGCCGGGGCCTCGTGCTTGTCGGAGAACGCCACGGTCACATCGGCTTTCTCGCTACCGATGACGTGGCTGTTCGTGACGATGTAGCCGTCTTCGGAAACGAGCACGCCCGACCCGAGGCTCTTCGCCAGCTGATCGCGCGAGCCGAAGATGTCCTGACGGCCGCCGAAGAAGTACTCGAAAAATGGATCGTTGGCGAAGGGAGAGTTCGGCCGCTGGACGACCTGCACAGACGAGATATTGACGACACCTTTGACGGCCTGCGCGGCGATCGTGGTGAGGTCGGGAAGACCGCCGGAAACGGCGACGACACCTGCCGGGACGGCCACGGCTTGCTCTGCACGCAACGGCGCCTGTGCGGCCGACTCTTCGACTGATCGAAAACGGCCCGTGAGCACCAACCCCGCCACGAAACCCGAAAGGAGCAGCCCAATACCGATTGAGGCCCGTTTCATCGAGTGTTTTGGCATCGTAGCATGTTTGACGCGCCTTCGCGAAGTTGGGTACGATCGTCCGCTATGGCGTCAATACAGGCAACACGGCTTCGGAAGGGCAACCTCATCAAAGTGGGCGACGACCTCCTGCGCATCCTGGAACTGCATCATCTGACTCCCGGCAACAAGCGAGGGTTCGTGCAGTGCCGGGCGCGAAATATCAGGTCGAGCACCCTTGTCGATTGCAAGTTCCGCGCTGAAGAGGACATCGAGCGCGCGATTCTCGACGAGCACGACATGCAGTATCTCTATAGCGACGGCGATGCATTCCACTTCATGAATACCGAGACATTCGAGCAGCTTCATATCGACCGCGAAGTGCTCGGCGACGCGGTGAACTACATCCTTCCGGATTCGACCATCAAGGTGGAGTTCTACGGCACCGAGCCGGTCGGTATCGATCTGCCGGTCACCGTGGATTTGCGCGTGGAAGACACCGTCCCGGGCATCAAGGGAGCGACCGCAAGTGCGCAAGTGAAACCCGCGCGCACTGAAACCGGTCTCGTCGTCCAGGTGCCGCCGTTCATCAACATCGGCGACCGGATCCGGGTCAATACGGAGACGGGCGAATATCAGTCTCGAGTGTAGAGAATCCCGTCAGGGCAGAAGGATGATGGCAGATGGCAGAGCGTTCATCCTGCCACATCCATCTGACATCTGCCATGAGGTTATCTGCCATCTGCTATCTGCCATTTGCCCTGACGAGCATCAAGACATGGATGTACCTCACCGCAACCCCGCCCTCGGGTGGATCGAAGTCATTACGGGCAGCATGTTCAGCGGCAAGAGCGAAGAGCTGATCCGGCGCCTGCGTCGCGCCCAGATTGCCCGGCAGAGGGTGCAGATCTTCAAGCCGGCATTCGACAACCGGTTTGCCGAGGCCGAGATCGTCTCGCACAGCGAGATGCGCATTCAGGGCGTCAAAGTCGGCAGCTCGGCCGAGTTGCTGCGCCTCGTCAACGAGGACACCGAGGTCGTCGGCATCGACGAAGCGCAGTTCTTCGACAAGGATCTGCCCGCGGCGTGCACCGCGCTCGCGGGCGCCAACAAGCGAATTGTCGTGGCGGGGTTGGACACGGACTACCTCGGCCGGCCGTTCGAGCCGATGCCGGTGCTGATGGCCATAGCTGAGTACGTGACCAAGACACACGCGATCTGCATGGTGTGTGGCAATCCAGCCAGCCACACCCAGCGGCTGGTTGCCAGCGACGAGCGGCTGCTGCTTGGTGCGACCGGGACCTACGAGGCACGGTGTCGCAAATGCTTCGACCCGACATTGGCGTCGTCGCCCGGCAAGCGGGTGGCGAAGTAGTCGGCAAACGGCAGGTTAAACTACCGTCATGAGCGGCGCGGAATATACCCCGCAGCTTCTGCTGCTGCTGGGTGTCGGCTTTTTCGTGGCGAACGTGCGCATCGGTATCGATGCGCTCAAGTTTCTGCGGCGACGATCGTCGGCGCAGTTGACGTGGCGCGGCCCGCGGCCACGCTACTACGGCTTGCAGCTCGCGCTTGGGGTGATCCTCGGTGTGCTCCTCGCCTATGACGTCTTCGTCATCATGCGTTCGGCGCCCCAGCTGCGAGCAGCCTTCGCGCCCCAGGTGTTCGGGATTAGCATGATGTTCGCCTATTACGGCTACCTGGTGCCGCTCAGACAGCGAATCGGCCGCGGTTTTTACGCCGACGGCATCTGGTCGGAAACAGGCTTTGTCCCCTACTGGAAGATCGGCGCGGTGTCGTGGCGGGAAGGGGAGGAAATTGCCCTGGTCATCGTCTCCCGCCTTAGAAACCTGGCCCGACGGCTGGTCGTGCCCGGAAACCACTATGCGGCGGCCCGGCGGCTTTTGCGCGACAAGATAGCCGGGCACGACATACAGTTACTGCATACCGGCCTGGAGCTCGGCGCGCACGACGAACGCGACGACGTTTAGGTGCAATGGGTGCAATAGGTGCGATGGGTGCAATGGGTGCGGTCGGTGCGATGGGGCTAACCACTAACCACCAACCACCAACGACGCCGAGGGGTACCGTAATCTCACACTTCTGCCGATAGAAAGCCTGTCGCGCCGAGCGATTCTGTGAAGCGGCGCGAAGGCGGGTACACAAAGGAAGGTATATGGCAGCGAGAGCGACCTGGAAAGGGTACCTGAAGGTCAGCCTGGTGAACATTCCGATCAAGGTGTTCCCGGCGACCGAGTCGAGCGGGACCATCTCGTTCAACCAGCTCCATGGAGAATGCCAGACGCGAATCCAGCAGAAGCGCTGGTGCCCCACGTGCAATAAGGAAGTGGCCAATACCGAGCTGGTCAAGGGGTACGAGTTCGAGAAGGGCCGCTATGTCGTGATGTCGGAAGAGGACATCGACAAGGTTCGCCCGGCCTCCACGCGCGTCATCGATCTCGTCCAGTTCGACGATTCGAGCGCCCTCGACCCGATGTACGTGGACCGCACGTACTACCTCGCGCCCGATGGCCAGGTCGCCGCCGACGCGTTCGCCGTCTTCCACGAAGGGATGAAAGGGAAGATTGGCATCGGGAAGCTTGCGCTGTACGGCCGCGAGTATCTGGTCGCGGTGAAGCCGCACGACAGGGGCCTCGTCATGTACACACTGCATCACGCGGCGGAAATCCGCGGCACGGACAGCATCGAAGAGCTGGCGACGATTCCCACCAAAGTGAAGCCGCAGGAAGTGCAGCTGGCCCGACAGGTGATCGGCACATTCGAGAAGAAGCTCGATCTGAACGACTATCTGGACGAGTACCGCGAAGGGTTGCAGCGCATCATCGACGCAAAGGTGGCAGGTGAAGAAGTTGTCACGCCGGCCGTCGAGATGCCACCCAAGGTCGTCAACCTGATGGAAGCTCTCAAGAAGAGCCTCGATACGGTCAGTGCCAACAAGAAACCGTCTGCCAAAGCCGATCTGAAAGAGAAGAAGGCAGCGGCGACACGCGCGGAACCGAAACGCCGCCGAGCCTAACGGCTACGGGCTCCAGGCTACGGGCTACCGGCTAGAATCGTCCACATGCGGTTTGTGGTGCTCGGAGCGGGGGCTGTCGGTGGAACGATCGGCGGTCGGCTGCACCAGCATGGCCACAATGCGCTTCTGATTGCCCGCAGTGCCAACTACGAGGCGATCCGCGATCGCGGGCTTCGCCTCGAGTCTCCAGACGAGTCCGTCACCCTCCCTGTTCCAGTGGTCGATCATCCAGCCAGGATTTCCTGGACCGGTGACGAGGTGCTCGTGCTTGCGACGAAGACCCAGGATACGGAGGCCGCACTGGAGACGCTTGCGTCCGTCGCGCCACGGGGCCTGCCCGTCTTCTGCGCCCAGAACGGTGTAGCCAACGAGCGCATCGCCCTTGAGCGATTCGACCATGTCTACGGTGTGTTCGTCTGGTGTCCGTCCGACTACCTGACGCCCGGCCTCGTCCAGATCTGGTGCGCACCCAGGAGCGGCATCCTGCACATCGGACGGTATCCTTCGGGGTCTGACGAACTGGCGCAGGCGGTTGCCGCCGCGTTCGTCGAATCGTCCTTCTATTCAGACGCGAAGCCCGACATCATGCGATGGAAGTACCGCAAGCTGCTGTCGAATCTCGGCAATGCCGTCGAGGCGCTCTGCGGCGTCGCTGCGAGAGGCAGCGGATTGGCGCAGCGGGCGCGGCGCGAGGCGCTCGAGTGTTTTGCGGCAGCCGGCATCGAGTACGTCGCAGACGATGAAGACGATGCCGCGCGGCTCGAGCGGGAAGTGCAGGTGCGAACGATCCACGGCGTCGAACGCCGCGGGGGATCGTCGTGGCAAAGCCTCGAGCGACGCCTGGGCACAATCGAAACGGACTACCTGAACGGAGAAATCGTTCGGCTGGGACGGCTCCACGGCGTGGCGACCCCGGTCAATGCCATCCTGCAGTACCTGTCGCAACGGGTTGCGCAAGAGCGGAAGCCGCCCGGCAGCGTGAATCCCGACAAGATTTTGATCGCGTTAGAACTTCGACAGAATCCACTGCAGTAGGCCGGGCTGGCCCGCGGCCGTCGGATCGTTCAGCCAGTCCGGGGGCGTCAGCCACACGAACGCCAGGATGGCAATCACCCACAGGTCGTAGGGAATGGTGGTCCGTTCGTCGCGCCAGAAGAAGGCGCGATTGAAGGCGCCCCTAAGCCCGATGGTCGAGGGCATCGGCTGCTTGTTCAGCGCCAGATACGTGTAGTGGATGCGGTTGGCGACCGACAGGATCGACAGCACCAGGATGACCCAGAGCACGGCGGCCATCCGATTGGTGAACGCGCCGATCATGAACAGCACGATTCGCTCGGGCCGCTCCATGAAGCCCACCTTGCACTTCTCGATGAGACATTCAGCGCGGGCCCGCGCGTAGCTCGTCATGATGGCGAAGATCAGCGTCAGCGTCGTGATGAGCACGTAGTCGTTGCGCCCCAGCCTGGCGTAGAGCCAGATGAGGCCCGTGAAGAGCGCAAGGTCCGAGAAGCGGTCGAGCGTCGAGTCCCAGAACGCGCCGAACTCCGACTGCTTGCCCGTAATGAAGGCGACTTTGCCGTCGATGAAGTCGAAGATGTTCGCGCAGATCATGATGAGGCCGGAGAGCACGAACTGATTGATGGCGAGCCCCAGCGCGGCGGTACAGTTGATGAGGACGCCGATCAGCGTCAGTGTGTTCGGCGAGATACCGAGTGCCACACTGACACGGATGATGGCGCGCAGCGGGAACATGCAGATGGTCCCGATGGTGCCGGTAAAGGTCATGCGATGTGGCGTCCCCCGGTTTGCGCTCGGGACGCTCTGAGAGTGATTGAACGGCGCCGGCCCATGGTCCTGCGCCGCGTGCGACTGTCGGCCCGCGCGACTCATTGGGTGAGGAGTATAATGGAAGGTTCGACAGTCAATGAAAAACTCGACATAGTACCGTATGGCCGTCCAGAACCTCAAGAACCAGATCGCCCACCTGCCCGAGCAGCCGGGGGTGTATCTGTTCGCAAACGAGGCGGGCGAGACCATCTACATCGGCAAGGCTCGCTCGCTGCGAGACCGGGTGCGCAGCTACCTAGGTGCGCGCGGCATTCACCCGAAAACCGACGCGCTGCTCGACGAGGCCACCCGCCTCGAGGTGATCGTCACCGATTCGGTGGTCGAGGCTCTCGCGCTCGAGAACAACCTCGTCAAAGAGCGCTCGCCACGGTACAACGTCCGGCTGCGTGACGACAAGAACTATCCGTACCTGCAACTGACGACCAACGAAGGGTTCCCGCGCGTGCTCGTGGCCAGAAACGTCGAGCGCGACGGCACCTACTATGCGGGCCCGTTCATGCCGGCGTCACTGGCGCGGCGGACGATGGGGTTGACGCATCGGCTGTTCGGGATTCGCTCGTGCAATGAAGTGATTACAGGCAACCGCGAGCGGCCGTGTCTCGAGTACGACATCAAGCGCTGCCTGGCGCCGTGCGTCGCCGCGATCTGTTCGCAGGAGCAGTACCACGAAGCCGTGCAGCGGACGCAACTGTTCTTCGAGGGCAAGAACGACGAGCTCGTCGGCCGGCTCACGGACTCGATGAATGACGCCGCGGCCGCCGAGCGGTTCGAAGAGGCCGCGCATCTGCGCGACGCCACGCGCACCATTCAGACGCTCCGCGATCGCCAGCAGAAGATTGCCACGGTGCGCCTGGGAGATCGGGACGCCTTCGGTCTGCACATGGGACCCGCGGGTGCGCTCGTGCACGTCTTCGTGATGCGCGGCGGCCGGGTGCTCGAGCGGGTCGAGCTGGCGGCCAACGAGGGCATTTCGGGTTCGGCGGCGGAAATCCTTCAGGCGTCGGTGGAGCAGTTCTATGAGGAGCGTCCCGCCCCCGCCGAAGTGCATCTGTCGAGTCAGCCCGAGGATGCGGAACTCCTGGAGGCGTGGCTCACCGAGCGGGCCGGTCGCCGCGTGCAGGTGCTCGTGCCCAAGCGCGGCGAAAAACGGGGGCTGGTCGATCTGGCCGTGCGCAACGCGCGCATCGCGTATCAGGCCAGGCTGATCGACACCGGGCTGTCACAGTACGACGCGCTCGAAACGATTCGCTCGACCCTGTCGCTGCCGGCCATGCCGCGGCGCATCGAATGTTTCGACATCTCGACTATTCAGGGCAGCGAGACCGTGGCCTCGATGGTGGTGTGCGAGGACGGCCGGATGCGGAAAGGGGAGTACCGCAAGTACCGTATTTCGCCGGCGAACCACGCGGGGTCAGACGACTTCGCTGCGATGAACGAAGTCGTCACGCGGCGCTATAGGAAACTGCTCGAGCAGGGGGGGCCGTTTCCCGATCTGATTCTCATCGACGGCGGCAAGGGGCAGTTGTCGGCGGCCTATGACGCGTTGCGGCAGCTCGGCCTCGCCAACCTCATCGCGGTCGGCATTGCGAAGAAAGAGGAACTGATCTACACGCGCGACCGCGACGAGCCGGTCGCGTTTCCGAAAGACGATCCGGCGCTGCGGCTGATCCAGCAGATTCGCGACGAAGCCCACCGCTTCGCGGTGACGTTTCACCGCAAGGCGCGGAAGATGCGCGATCTGCGATCGGAGCTCGACGGCGTGCCGGGCATCGGGCCGCGCCGCCGCAAGGCACTGCTGGTGGCCTTTGGCAGCGTCGCCGGCGTACGTCGCGCGTCGCGCGAAGAGTTGACCGCTGTGGTTGGCGCCAAAACCGCCGACGCAGTGCTCGGATACTTCGCCACAAGAGGCTAGGACTACAAAGCGGTTTCATCCGAGGTTCCCAAAACGGCTATACTCTGTAGCCGTTGCCGGATCTGAACATTCCCGCGCTCGTCATTGCTTTCCTGGTTCTGATTTTCTCGCTTTCGGTTCACGAGGCGGCGCACGCGTGGTCGGCCAGCCAGCTGGGCGACGACACGGCGAGGCGTCTGGGCCGGGTGTCGCTGAATCCGGTGGTGCACACCGATCCGATCGGGACGCTCTTGTTGCCGCTGATTGCCATGGTTTCGGGCGCGCCGATCATCGGCTGGGCGAAGCCGACGCCCGTCAACACCCGCAATCTCGCGCACCCCCGGCGCGACAACATTCTCATCACCGCCGCCGGGCCGACGAGCAACCTCGTCATTGCCGTGACGGCGGCGCTGGCTCTGCGCCTGATGCCCGCGGCCGTCTCGGCGTCCGATTTCGACCTGCTCACACCGCTGAACATGATTGCCACGCAGGCACTGTTTCTGAACGTGCTCCTGGCGGTCTTCAACATGCTGCCGATTCCGCCGCTCGACGGCGGCCAGATCCTGATGGCGCTGCTGCCGCCGAGCATAGCGATGCGGCTGGGTTTTCTCTACGAGTACGGCTTCCTGATCTTGATGGGTCTGCTCGTGACCGGTGTGTTGGGCTATCTCATCGGCCCGCCGTATTATGTGATTCTCTCGTGGCTGCGCTGACTCCCCGAAAACGCGTCGTCTCCGGCATGCGTCCGACCGGGAAGCTGCATCTGGGACACCTTGTCGGTGCCCTGCAGAACTGGATTGCGCTGCAGGAGCAGTACGACTGCTTTTATTTCGTCGCCGACTGGCACGCGCTGACGACCGACTACGCCGACACGAGCCAACTGACGCAGTACGCCTACGACAACGCGATGGACTGGATCGCCGCGGGTCTCGATCCGGAGCGCAGCACGTTTTTCGTGCAGTCGATGGTGCCCGAGCATGCGGAACTGGCCTTGCTCCTCTCGATGGTGACACCGGTTTCGTGGCTCGAACGGGTGCCGACCTACAAGGAGCAGCAGGAAGCGCTGAGCGACAAAGATCTTTCATCCGTCGGTTTTCTGAGCTATCCCCTCCTTCAGACCGCTGATGTGGCCATTTATGACGGCAACTTCATCCCGGTCGGCGAGGATCAGGTTGCCCACCTCGAGCTGTCGCGCGAAGTCGTACGTCGATTCAACCGCTTCTACGGCGATATCTTGGTCGAGCCCAAGCCGCTCCTGACGAAAGTGGCTCGGCTGCCCGGCCTCGACGGCTTCAAGAAGATGAGCAAGAGCCTCGGCAACACGATTCTGTTGTCGGAGGACGCTGACGCCGTGAAGAAGAAGGTGCGCTCGATGTACACGGATCCAAAGCGCATCCGGCCCGACGTCCCGGGCACGGTGGAAGGCAATCCCGTGTTCCTATATCACGACGTCTTCAATCCCGACACCGCCGAAGTGGACGATCTCAAGGCGCGGTACCGGGCGGGGAAGGTCGGCGATGTCGAAGTCAAGGATAAGCTGGCGGCGGCGCTGAACGGTGTACTGGCCCCGATGCGCGACCGGCGCCGGGAACTGGCTTCCCGTCCGGAACGGATCCATGAGATTCTCGTGGAGGGCTCGAAGCGCGCGCGCGTCGTCGCGGTCGAGACCATGACGCGCGTTCGCGACGCGATGAAGATCCGCTACCGCACCAGGGATTAGGGATTAGATGAGTGTATTGCCGCCGTCCTCTTCCGAGTTCGAATCTTCGTCGGAAGCCTACTCCGTCAAGCTCGATTCGTTCGAGGGACCGCTCGATCTGCTGATTCACCTCATCAAGACCAACGAGGTGAATATTTACGACATTCCGATCGCGCTCATCACGCGCCAGTACCTCGAGTACGTCGAGATGATTAAGGAGCTCAATCTCGACACAGTGGGAGAGTTCCTCGTGATGGCGGCGACGCTCATCCACATCAAGTCGAAGATGCTCCTGCCGAGGCCGGAGTCGGCCGAGGAAGGCGAGCCCGAAGAGGACCCGCGCGAAGCGCTGGTCCGTCGTCTGCTCGAACATCAGAAGTTCAAGGCGGCGGCCGAGTTGCTGCACGAACGGGCGGTCCTGCGCGGCGCACAGTGGATTCGGCCCGACGGCCGCATCGCCGAGATCGCCGGCGACGAGTACGCGTACGAGCCGGAGATCGAGGTCGACCTGTTCAGCCTGCTCGCGGCGTTCCGTGGCGTGCTCGAGCGCGCCAAACAGCGCCCGAAGGTACTGCTGCCGCCCGAAGAGGTGCCTGTCGAGGTGCGCATCGAGCAGCTGCTCGCGAGGCTTTCGGAAACCGAAGCCTGCGGCTTCGAGGATCTGTTCGCGAAAGACGACAGCCGCGCGGCGATGATCGTGACATTCCTGGCGCTGCTGGAGATGATCCGTCTCAAGCTGATTCGCGTGTTCCAGACAGCGGCGTTCGGTCCCGTGCGCGTCTACAAACGGGCGCGCCCTGCCGACGCGCCGACGCCTATTGGTGATGTTGGGAGCAAGAGTGAGTAGATTGGCGATTTTCGATTGGCAATTTCCAAATTGAGATTTTAGATTTCAGATTCTAGATTCTAGATTCAGGTTCACCCCTATGTCTGATGCCCTGAAGCCGGTTATCGAAGCGCTGATTTTCGCGTCGCCCGATCCGTTGACCCCGAAGATGCTCTTCAAGCTACTCGAGAGCGAGCCCAGGGAAGATGTCGAGGCCGCGCTCGAGGCGTTGAAGCGCGACTACGACCGTCCCGGCGGGCTGCAGCTCGTCGAAGTGGCCGGCGGCTACCAGATCGTCACGCGGCCCGAGCTGCACGAATGGGTACGACGGCTCTTCCACGAGCGCACCACGCAGCGGCTGTCGGTTCAAGCCCTCGAAACGCTGGCCGTCATCGCTTACAAGCAGCCCGTGACTGCGCCGGAGATTACGGAAATTCGCGGCGTGAACACGGCCGGCGTCGTCAACACGCTCATCGAACGGCAGTTGGTCAAGATTGTTGGACGCAAACCGGTCGTGGGACGGCCGTTCATGTATGCGACCACACGCGAGTTTCTGATTCGATTCGGCCTCCGCGATCTGTCGGACCTGCCGAAGGTCGAGGAGATGGCCGAGGCGCTCGGTTTCGAGGTGCCCGCGGGCCTTTCACAGCCAGGGCCGTCTCAGGCGCAGCTCGATCTCGAAGGTGTGTCGCCGATCGATGAAGTGGCGGCGATGTCCGCAGACGTGGAGCCCGGCGAAAAGATCCATTGACGCCTGGTTTCTTCATCTTCTGTTTCGTCGTGACACGTTTCTGACCTTCGGACCTTCTGTTTGTTCAATCCGGGCAGCGGGCCGGCTGTCAGTTTTGGCGGAGTGCTTCAGACGCCGCACTTCGTCGGGTGTCAGCTCTCTATAGGTTCCCAGTCTCAGCGTTCTGTCGGTGAGGGGCCCGATGCGCACACGCTTGAGCGTGCGCACCGGATGGCCGATGGCATCGGCCATCTTGCGAACCTGGCGGGTGCGGCCTTCATGAATCGTCACACGCAGAAGCGACGTCGTGCCCGTGCCGCGACGATCTGCCACGAGCTCCACCTGCGCCGGGCTCGTCCGGCGGCCCTCGATGACGATGCCCTGCCGCAGCCGATCGAGATCGTGCGCGTCGGGCACGCCGAGCACCTGCGCCTCGTACACGCGCTCCACTTCGTGGCGCGGATGGGTCAGCGTGGCGGCGAGGTCGCCGTCGTTGGTCAGAATCAGGAGCCCCTCGGAATCGAAATCGAGCCGGCCGACGGGATAGACGTATCCACGAACGCCTTTCAGGAGATCGAGCACCGTCGGTCTGTTCTCGGGGTCGGATCGCGTGGTGACGTACCCTCGTGGCTTGTTGAGCAGGAAGTAGCGATGGGGCTGCGCGCGCTTCACACGCCGCTCGTCGACGCGAATGTCGTCCACCTCCGGGTCGGCTCTCGAGCCGAGCTCGGTGATCGTCTTGCCGTTGACCGTGACCCGGCCTTCTTCGATCAGCTTTTCTGCCGCGCGCCGCGACGCAATGCCCGCAGCAGAAATAATCTTCTGAAGGCGAACCTGCATGGGTGGATCTTAAGATGAAACGGCTCTTCACCTTCACGATCTTCTTCTCCGCGACGTTGCTCTTCATGGTGCAGCCGCTCGCGGGGAAGAGTCTCCTTCCAGTCCTGGGGGGCAGCCCGTCGGTGTGGAGTACCCGCATCGTCTTCTTCCAGGCCGCGTTGTTGATGGGATATCTCTGCGCCCACGCGCTGATGGTGGCTGCTTCGGGCACTGGCTGGCACCGTCGGCTTGCCGTTCTTCGCGCTTTCGGCCACGGCCCCGCTTCTGCAGCGATAGTTCTCTCGTAGGGCTCGCCCTGGAGCGAGGGTGGGGACGCCGGCGGTCGATGGACGGCTTGGTCTGCGAGGTATGCCGGAAGCGTCGTACGATCTCATCGTCATCGATGCGTTTTCCTCCGACGCGATTCCCACGCACCTCATCACGCGCGAGGCCGTGGCGTTGTACGAGTCGCGCCTCAAACCGCGCGGCATGATCGCCTTCCACGTGTCGAGCCGGGTTTTCAACCTCCGCCCAGTGCTGGCGAAGATCGCCGAGGATCGGCGCCTCGGGTGTTACGCCCGTGATGATCAGGAGATGCCGCCCGACAAGGCCGGGGAGGCCAAGCGGCCGTCCGTCTGGGTCATCCTGGCCCGTGACGAACGTGATATCGGCCAGCTCGCCCATTCGGCGCCCCGATGGGTCACGCTCTTTGGATCCGGCGTCGCTCTCTGCACGGACGACTATACGAACGTATTTGGAGCGCTGGAAGGCAGCTGAAATCGTTGACGAAAACGCGCGTGATTCTCTACACTTCTTGCGTTCCGAGCGGTGGCGACGCAACCAGACGGCCACGGACATACCACGTCCCTGGCCGTTTTATCTGAAGCCCGAAGCCTGAAGTCCGAAGCCTGAGAGGGAACCACAACATGCATCGAGTCCTATCGGCACTGGTCGCCACCGTGCTTGGCCTGTCGCTCTCGCTGGCGGCGCAGCAACCCGCGACGCTGACGCCGGTGGATCCCAATCGATGGGAAACGACGATTCAGAAGTTCGAGGCCGAAGACGCGGCGCGCGAGCTCGTGAAAGACGGAGTCGTCTTTATTGGCGCATCCAGCATCGTCCGATGGGAAAACCTCGCGCAGTCCTTTCCAGACATCAGGGTTGTCAATCGCGGCTTCGGTGGCTCGGAGATGGCCGACAGCGCGAAATACGCCGCCCGTGTGGTGGTTCCGCACTCGCCGAGTATCGTCGTGTTGTATGCCGGAGAAAACGATCTGAATCGTGGCGTGTTACCGGAGACGATCAACGCTGATTTTGCCCGGTTCCATGACATCATCCGCCACGCGCTGCCCGCGACACGAATTGTCGTCATCGGCTTGAAACCGTCTCTCCTGCGGTGGAAACTGCGCGACGGTATGCACCAGACGAACCGGCTGCTTCGCAGCCACTGCGAGTCGAAAAAGGGTTGCGCCTATGTCGATCCCTGGCCCTCGATGATTGGCAAAGACGGCACGCCGAGACCAGAGCTCTTCGTCGCCGATGGCCTGCACATGACACCGGAGGGCTACAAAGAGTGGACGCAGATGCTGCGCCCGTATCTGAAATAGATTCAACTTTCTACTTCTTACTTTCTACTTTCCAGATTCAGTTCAACTCTCCCCGAGTACGTCCTTCCAGAAGGCGATCATGTCCCAGGTGTCTTGTACACCGGGCGTTGTCGCGATGTCGACGTGTGTCAGGAAGCCTCCGATGAGGTGACGTACACGC
This sequence comes from Vicinamibacterales bacterium, assembly GCA_963782595.1. Taxonomy (GTDB): domain Bacteria; phylum Acidobacteriota; class Vicinamibacteria; order Vicinamibacterales; family JAMQPK01; genus JAMQPK01. Next base: position 26,381 of record CAWAKJ010000004.1, read on the forward strand.
GTCTTGGGGCGCAGGTGCACGGCGAGACGGGCGCTCTCGATAGCCGGGATGACGTTGTCGTCGCTGCCGTGAAGGAGATAGACCGGGGCGCCGGGTGCGGGCGAGCGTTCGGGTGAGAGCGCCGGATCCTGCCCGAGACGCGGGAGGTACGGCATGAGCCGGGCGCCGAGCGCGGCGACGTCGCGTTCGTTGACGTATCGCAGCAGTGTCGCCGAAGGTTCCGGCATTTCGGATGGCTTCGATCGCAGCGCCGCAAATAACTGTTCAGCCTTTGCCGGATCCGTTCGACGCAGCGCGGACGCTTCAAGGTAGCGCTCAATCGCATTTCTGAGGGGACCGATCTGCTGCGGCGGGACGGCCAGCTCAGCGGCCTGGTGCAGCACGATGGCGACCGCGTAGTCATGCGGGAGATGCGGTGCCCCTTTGCCGCTGCACAGATAGTGGAGCACGCGCGGCAGATTTCCATGGCCGCCGAACGACACGACGTACGCGATGCGATCGCGTACCGATGGCCGGCCTGCTGCCACTACCGACAACCCGCCCGAAAAGCTCACGCCGATCAGCCCGACGCGCGGCGCGCCGAAGACATCCGGGTGCGCGACCATCCAGCTCGCTACGTCTTCGATCGTGTCGGTGACGCGCGCCGTCAGCTTGTACTGGGTCAGGTCGTGGATGTCGGGCGTCACCACCACGACGCCCGTGGCGGCGAGCTCGCGCGCGAGGCTCATCAAGCGAGGCTCATCGATGCCGACCGGGTGCACGCCGCCGACCAGCAGGGCGGCACGTGAGGGCCGACCATCTGGACGGAACACACGCACGCGGATGGTTCCAGCGCGAACCGTGATCGGCGCGACTGATTGCGTCACGTGTGCGGACGCCCATCCCGCGACCGTGCCGAGCGATCCCGATGTACCGGCTGCCCGGGCGATGAGCATCGCCGCTTTCCAGTACGGAGCGAGCGCCACGATGCCCGCCGAAGCCAGCATGATGGCGATGATGGTGCGAGCCGCGGCTTTCATTCGAAGTAAAATTCCTTCCTGGAATGAGCAGCCCCCGTTCACTCATTATCGCCATTGACGGCCCGTCCGGGGCCGGAAAGGGTACCGTTGCGCGCGAGCTCGCGCGTCGTCTCGAATACAGGCACCTCGATACCGGTGCGATGTACCGCGCCGTTGCATGGAAAGCCCTGCATGACGGTGTCTTGCTGGATGACGAGCCCGCGGTTGCGGCCATCGCGCAACGTGCTGTGCTGCAGGTCGGGACGGCGGGAGTCTTCATCGACGGGTACGACGTGACCATCGCGATCCGTACGCCCGAGATCGATCGTGCATCAGCGGACGCCGCGCGGCTGCCCGACGTGCGCACCGCGCTCGTGGCGCGCCAGCGGAGAGAAGGTGAGGGCGGCGGCATCGTCATGGAAGGCCGCGATATCGGTTCTGTCGTGTTTCCTGACGCCGATGTGAAGATTTATCTCGACGCCTCTCCAGAAGAACGGGCGCGGCGACGGGCCGCCGATCCGTCGCACGGACTCAGCAAGGGGCCGGTCGTGGCCGATGTGGAGAGCGAGATGGCAGCCCGGGATCGTTCCGACCGCACGCGCGCGACATCCCCGCTCACAAAGGCCAAGGATGCCGTCGAAGTTGACACCACCGGCCTCTCGATCGATCAGACCGTCGAACGTGTCATGGCGATCGTCAGACAGACGATGGCGGCGATTGGCTGAGCCGCGTCAGTCTTCGTCGCGCCTGTTGCGGTCCTTGTAGTCTTCTGCGCTCGCCGGGTCGTATTCCCATCGGTGGCGGTCGCGATTCTCGATTTTTTCCGCGCCCTTCAACTCCTCCGTGTCCTGGTACTCGACGCCGAGCGCGCGGCCGATTTCCTCCACGACATCCTGATCGGGTGTCGGCATGTCGCCGCCGGGCGTTTCTTCGCCGCTCGAATACGCGTCGTTCCAGTCCGCGTCGACGTCGCCGCCCGTCAGCGTGGAGCCACCTTCGGTGTGCTCGCGCAGGCGCTGGCGATACATGTTCTGGCCCGATTCGGCACCCGATGCCCGGGGCGAGTAGTCGAGGGTCGAGGGCGGCGTCGGCACCGTGTCGTCGTCGGTCAATCGCCGCCGCTCGCGCGAAAGCGCCGCAGGCTTCGGCCGGCTTACGGCGGCCTTTTTCGCCGGCGCCTTCGGTGCAGTCTTTTTCGCCGGGGCTTTCTTGCGCGACGGGGCTTTCTGACGTGGCGCGGCTTTGGCCGATCGGCGGGGCGACGGGCGGGAGCCGCGCGCGCGGGCGGACTTGCTCGTACCGGCCTTCCGTGCGGCGCCGGACGCCTTACGGGTTGCTTTTTTACTCGTCTTTCGAGCGACCTTGCGCGTCCGTGGCTTCCCTTGGCGTTTAGCCATCACTGGCGTCCTTTCAGCCCCCGGCAGACCCTCCCGACGGGTCGAGGCGTCCTTGACAGTTTACCCATAAGCTACCTACACTCTAATGCTTATCGCGAATCAGCAGCCGCCGTAGTGTGCCTGCTTGCCCGCCGAAGCGCCAGAGGTGCGAAGGCGGGCGCGAACATTCCGGGATGCCGGTGTCCCGTAACTTTATCGGCAATCGATCGACTTGAGGAGGACTTGTAAGGCATGGTGAACGTGGACGACGAGCGCACTCAGAAAGTCGCAGTCCCGGAGGGCGCCGGTTCGGCCCCTCGCGCGGGCGGCAAAGCCCAGGCGCGGGGAGGTGTACTCACCCCTTTCAAAGATGAGGATGCCGATCCCCAGGAATTCTCCCGGATGCTCGACATCTACGATAACAGCTTCCGCAACATCGCGGAAGGCGAGGTGATGAAGGGGACCGTCCTCAAAGTCACGCCGTCGGAAGTTATCGTCGACATCGGTTACAAGTCCGAGGGCATCATCGGCGTCGACGAATTCCTCGACGAGCGCGGCGAAGTGACCGTGCAGCCGGGCGACACGGTCGATGTGCTGCTCGAGCGCACGGAAGATCGCGACGGCTACGTCGTGCTCTCGCGCGAAAAAGCCGAGAAGATGAAAATCTGGGACGAGGTCGAGAAGGCCTATGCCGAGCGCAAGGTCGTCATTGGCCGCGTCATCGAGCGCATCAAGGGCGGTCTCGCGGTGGACATCGGCGTCCGCGCCTTTCTCCCCGGCTCGCAGATCGATGTGCGTCCGGTCCGCAACCTCGACGCGCTGCGCGGCCAGGAGCTGCGCATGCGGGTCATCAAGGTCAATAAGAAGCGCGGCAACATCGTGCTCTCACGCAAGGTTCTCCTCGAAGAAGAGAACGCGGAGAAGAAGAAGCACACGCTGCACACGCTCGCCGAAGGTAAGGTGCTGAAGGGCACCGTCAAGAACATCACGGACTACGGCGCGTTCATCGATCTCGGCGGCATCGACGGCCTGCTCCACATCACCGACATGTCGTGGGGCCGCGTCGGCCACCCGTCGGAGCTCTTCAAGGTGAACGACGAGATCGACGTGACCGTGCTCAAGTACGATCCGGCGACCGAGCGCGTGTCGCTGGGCCACAAGCAGCTGGTCAACGATCCGTGGTCGAATGTGTCCGATCGCTACCCGGTCGGCGCGCGCATGTCGGGCAAGGTCGTCAGCCTGACCGATTACGGCGCGTTCATCGAACTCGAACCGGGCGTCGAAGGTCTCATCCACGTCTCCGAGATGTCGTGGAGCAAGCGCGTGAAGCATCCGTCGAAGATCCTGAACGTCGGCGACAGCGTCGACGCGATGGTGCTCGGTGTCGATGCGACGGCGCGCCGCATTTCGCTCGGGCTCAAGCAGGTCGAATCGAATCCCTGGCACGAGCTCGCGGAGAAGTATCCGGTCGGCGCCAAGATCGTGGGCAAAGTGCGCAATCTGACCGAGTTCGGCGCGTTCGTCGAGGTCGAGGAAGACATCGACGGCCTGATTCACATCTCCGACATGTCGTGGAGCAAGCGTATCAAGCACCCGTCCGAAGTGCTGAAGAAGGGCGACAAAGTCGAGGCGATGGTCCTCAACATCGACGCCGAAAATCAGCGGCTGTCGCTGGGGCTCAAGCAGCTTGCGACCGATATATGGGACGACTTCTTTTCGCGGCACCAGGTCGGACAGACGATCGAAGGCAAGGTCGTGCGCGTGACGAACTTCGGCGCGTTTGTCGAGCTGGACGAGGGCATCGAAGGCCTCATCCACGTCTCGGAGCTGGACGATACCAAGGGCGGCGAGAAGATCGAGCTGACGGTCGGCGAAAACTACCCGATGAAGATCATCAAGCTGGTCCCGGCTGAGCGGAAAATCGGTCTCAGCATCCGTGCGCTGAAGTCCGACGAGTTCCGATCCGACTGGGAAGAGTACTCCGAGAAAGCCGGCACCGGCGAGGCGACGCTCGGCGATCACTTCAAGGCACGCAACTAGATTACGGTACGCAGTTAGAGCCGCGAGCGCCCGCCTTCGCCAAGGCTACGGCGGGCAAGGCGAAGTGGGCGCGGGCTCGCGGACGACTGAATAGGACGAAGACATGGACGATCAGGAGATCGCTGCGGCTCTCGGTGGAAGCATGACGAAAGCCGAGCTCGTGGAAGAAGTGTCGCGAGTCTCTGACCTCACGAAGAAGCATTCCGAGGTCATCGTCGACACGGTCTTTCGCAGCATCATCACCGCACTCCACCGCGGTGAGAAGATCGAGCTGAGAGGGTTTGGCAGCTTCCGCCTTCGCCGGCGCGAGCCGCGTAAAGGGCGGAACCCGAAGACCGGCGACAAGGTCGATGTGCCGCCGAAGAAGGTGCCGTACTTCAAGCCCGGCAAAGAGCTGAAAGAGCTTATCAATCAGGAACCACCACAAGCCTAGAACCAGGGATTAGTGATTCCCTAATCCCTATGGATCGCCTCTGGGCTCCATGGCGCCTCAGCTACGTGACCGCGGCTTCCACTCCCGTGTCCGAGTGCGTCTTCTGCGACGCCTATACAGGCCGCAGGGACGACCTCCTGCTCTTGCGCGGTCAGCACTGTTTCGTCATCCTCAACCTCTACCCGTATAACAACGGCCACCTGATGGTCGTGCCCAACCGGCATGTCTCGGCGCTCGAGGCGCTCGAGCCCGACGAGCAGATCGAGATGATGACGCTGGCGCGGTGGTCGGAAATGGCCCTCAACGAGGCGTACCGTCCCCACGGCATCAACGTCGGGATCAATCTCGGAAAGGCGGCTGGCGCGGGCATCGAGAACCACCTCCATGTGCATTTCGTGCCGCGCTGGTCCGGCGACACGAACTTCATGACGGCGGTGGGCGAGACGCGCGTCCTGCCGGAAGAGCTGGCGGCGACCGCGTTGCGCCTGAAACCGATATTCGAAAAGCTCGCTCGCGGATAGGGCGCAGGCTCGTGGCAGAGTCAGGGCAGATGGCAAATGGCAGATGGCAGACGGTGCTCTCTGCCATAATCCCTCTGCCCTTTGCCATGACATCTTCACGTGCGAATGCCCTGCAAGTACGTGGGTTCGTCGTTCTGCTGGCGCTGACGACGGTGTTCGCGCAGGATGCCCCGAAGCCGCGCAACGCGATTGTCTTCGTCGCCGACGGCCTTCGCCACGCGTCCGTGAATGCCGCCGACACGCCGGCGTTCTCGAGAGTCCGGACCGAGGGCGTGTATTTCGCCAACAGCCACTCGGTCTTTCCGACACAGACCCTGCCGAATGCGGCGGCAATTGCCACCGGCCACCATCCCGGCGACACCGGCCAGTTCGCCAACCAGATCTTCACCGGCTATCCGCTTTTCGAGCGCGGGAATTTCGGCCGCCGGCGCGGCACGATGGTGCCGGAGGTCGAGGACGGGATCGTACTGGCCGACCTCAACGATCACTTCGGCGGCAACTATCTGCGGGAAGCCTCGCTACTGGCGTACGCCCGGGCATACGGCCGCAACACAGCATCGCTCGGCAAGACCGGCCCCGTCGCGTTGCAGGATTCGGCGGACGTCGCTCCGGTTCGAGGCGTGCTGCGCGACCCGATCACGATCATCATCGACGGTACGGCCGGCGCGCCAGGCGGCGTGCGGTTGAGAGAGGAGACGATCGCCCTCCTGAAGTCCGCGGGACTCGCCACCGCACCACCGTCGGCGAGCGCTGAACAGCAGCAATGGTTTGCCGACGCGGCGACCAAAGCCATACTCCCCGCCTTCGCCAAGAGCCCGGAACCGTTCCTGCTGGTGTTCTGGTCGGGCGAGCCGGACGAGACGCAACACGCCCAGGGCGACAGCCTGAATCGGCTCACACCCGGGATTAACGGCCAGACCTCGAAGTCGGCCGTTCAGAATGCCGATCGCACTCTCAAGCAGATTCTCGACTATCTGGATCGGCATCCCGAGGTACGCGAGAACACGAACGTGTTCGTCACGTCCGACCACGGCTTTTCGACGGTGAGCCGGAGAGACATCGATGCGTCAGGACGCGCGACGGGCAGCTATTCGGCGACACTGACGTATGTGGACCAGTCGGGCCGGCAGGACGTGCAGACCGGCCATCTGCCGCCTGGCTTTCTCGCCATCGATCTTGCGCATCACCTGAACCTGCCGTTGTACGACCCCGCGCTGCAGACGACAGAGGAGCGTGGAGGCGCACGCTACATGAGGGTCGACCCAACGCTGACACAGAGCGGCAGCGACATCCGGCAGCGCCCGTCATCCGGCGCCGCGCTCATCGGCGGCAGCGGTCGAGTGTCGAAACCGACAGATGCGACGATCGTCGTCGCGCAGACGTCGATTTACGTGCCCGACAACGATGACGACATGGTGGCGCGCGTCGTGCGATTTCTGGCGACGCAGGACTATGTTGGCGGCATCTTCGTCAACAACCGATTCGGACAGATGCCCGGCGCCCTGCGGATGAGCGACATCCACCTCATCGGCTCCGCCACGCTGCCCAAGCCGGCCGTGGCGATCAATTTCAAGAGCTTCCTGCTCGATGCGTCCAGCCCGCACTTGACCGGCGTCATCGTCGGGGGGATACGGCAGCACGGACAGGGTGATCACGGATCGCTTTCGCGCGCGAACACGTTCAACAACATGGCTGCCATCGGCCCTGACTTCAAGCGGGGGTTCGTCGATACGGCTCCGGTCGGCAACGCGGACATCCAGCCGACGCTGGCGCACGTGATGAAGATGAAGATGCCGAGCCTCGGCAAGCTCCGGGGGCGTGTCATCACGGAAGCGCTGGCCGGCGGCCCGACGCCGCCGCGATTTGCGAGCCGTATCCTGCGCTCGCGCCCGGCCGACGACTCATCGCTGTCGACGGTGTTGATGTATCAGATAGTTGGCGATCAGGTTTATCTGGACGAAGCGTGTTTTACGCGCGCAGACACATGTCGATAGCAAGTCTCTAAATCAGGAGATTAGGAGATCAGGAGGAATTCGGCAAAAGCGAGAACACGACGACGCGACGAGCGCGACGACGCGACGTCGATGCCTCCGACGGAGGCACTTGACGCATCACACAGATTGGGGGACGTTCAGTCTCTTGGGAGAGAAGAAATCCTTTTGAGAGATTTCCTCCTGATCTCCTAATCTCCTGTTATGAACCCAGTATCTGTTTGGCAATAGTCTGCAACTGCAGGTTGGTTGTGCCTTCGTAAATCTGTCCGATCTTCGCGTCGCGATAGAGCTTTTCCACCGGATAGTCCTTGACGTAACCGTACCCGCCGAACAACTGCACGGCCAATGAGCTGATGTGCTCGGCGGCGTCGGCCGCGAAGAGCTTGCACATCGCGGCCGGCGTGAGGAACGCCTCGCCATGGTCGCGCAGACGGGCGGCGTTGTAGACGAGCAGGCGCGCGGCTTCGAGCTCGGTTGCCGCGCGTGCGAGATCGAACTGCACTCCCTGGAAATCGGCGATCGCCTTGCCGAACTGTTTGCGTTCCTTCGTATACCGAATGGCGTGGTCGAGCGCTCCCCGTGCGAGACCGATCATCTGCGCGCCGATGCCGATCCGTCCTTCGTTGAGCGTCTCAATCGCGACCTTGTAACCCCGTCCGACCTCGCCGAGCACGTTGGCGCGAGGCACGCGGCAATCCTCGAGCAACAACTCGCACGTACTGCTGGCACGTATCCCGAGCTTGTCTTCCTTCTTGCCGACCGAGAACCCCGGGAATCCGCGTTCGATGAGAAAGGCGGTGATGCCCCGGTAACCCGCTTCGGGATTCACCGTGGCAAAGACGATGAACAGGTCCGCTTCATTGGCATTGGTGATCCACAACTTGCGGCCGTTCAGCCGGAATTCGCCGCCCGCCTCGACGGCCCTGGTCGCCAGCGCGAACGCATCGCTGCCGGAGCCGGATTCGGACAAGGCGTAGGCCCCGACGGCCGCTGTTGCGAGCCTCGGTAGATACTGTGCCTTTTGATCGTCCGAGCCCCACCGAAGCAGGGCGTTGATGACCAGCGTGTTCTGTACGTCGACGAGTACGCCGACTGACGGATCCACGCTCGACAGGGCTTCGACGGCCAGCACGGAATGGAAGAACGTTGCGCCCGCGCCGCCCTGTGTTTCGGGGATCTCGATGCCCATCAGGCCCATTTCGAACAGCCGGTCGATGAGGCTCCGCGGCATCGTCGCCTGGTGGTCCATCTCACGGACCAGGGGCCGGATCTCGCGGTCGGCGAACTCCAGGACGCTGGCCCGGAAGAGCGTTTCGTCTTCTGTCAAACGGGACAGCGGAGCCGGATATTCAGCAGCTTTCTCCACGGCGCGGAATGTTATCATCGGGGGGTCATGACAAACGCACGCGCTCGGCTGCTTCGCTTCACGCTGGCGGCTGTTGTGGCCGCCCCGATGGCTCTCGGGCTGCAGGCCCAGAACGCGCCTGCGCAGGAGCCTCCGGCGGCGCCCCCCGCGCAACCGGAACAGACGCCGATTTTCCGCACCGACATCAACTTCGTTCGCGTCGACGTGATCGTCAATGACCGGCAAGGCAATCCCGTCCACAATCTCGCGCAGGAAGACTTCGAGGTCACCGAAGACGGGAAGCCCCAGGCCATTCAGACCTTCAAGCTGATCAACGTCACCGACAACAGCGGCATCGGCAGCGATCCACCGCGCGAAGTGCGCAACGTCATCGAGGAGCAGATGGAAGCCGCACGAGACGACGCGCGGCTGTATGCCATCTTCCTGGACGACTATCACGTGCGGCTCGAGAACAGCATGCGGGCGCGAGAGGCGATCGCACAGTTCGTCGAGAACCAGCTGAACCCGGCCGACATGGCCGGCATCATGTACCCATTGTGGTCGATCAGCGACGTGCTGTTGAGCCGGAACCGCAAAGAGGTCGGGAGTGCCATCCGCGGGTTCACCGGCCGCAAGTACGACTACACGCCGCGCAACTCCTTCGAAGAGAGCTACGTCCACTACGTGTCATCCATCGAAGCGGAGCGGATCCGCAACGAAGTGACGCTGACGGCGCTGAAGGGATTGATCATCCGGCTTGGCGGCTTGCGAGAGGGACGAAAGTCGATCATTCTGATCACCGAGGGGTTCACCAATTCACTCCCGGCGCAGGTGAACGACCAGATTGCGACCTGCAATGGAGGGGCCTGCGGGAATCAGCCGCGGGCGCGTCCCGATCCAATTGGGCAGGATCCGGCCCTGCAGTCGCGTCTGGACTCGCAGGAGTTCTTCCTGCAGACCGATCTGCTCGGCGATATTCGGCGTGTCACCGAACTGGCGAACCGGTACAACGTGGCGATCTATGCCGTGGATCCTCGCGGTCTCGCGGCCTTCGAGTTCGACCTGAGCACGGCGGGCCAGGCGGCCGTCAGCCTTACGAAAGACAGCGCCATGCTCAGGACCACCATGGACTCGCTGCGGATTCTCGCGGACGAGACCGACGGGCGCGCCATCCTGAACAGCAACGATCTCGCCGGTGGACTCAAACAGATCGTGCGCGATGCGAGCGCGTACTATCTGCTTGGCTACACGTCGACGCTGAATCAGCCCGACGGCAAATTCCACAAGATCAACGTGCGCGTCAAACGCCCGGGCCTGCAGGTGCGTGCGCGTCCCGGGTATCTTGCCCTGACGGCCACCGAGGCCGAGCGCGCGCTGGCACCGAAGAAGGCTGGTCCGCCGCCAGCCGTCACCGCAGCGCTCGGGACGCTCGCGGTCTCCGTGCAACAGCGCCGCAGCCTGACGCGCACCTGGATTGGCATGTCGCCGGGCGCGAACGGCAAAACCAAGATTAGTTTTGTCTGGGCACCTACGCCTGCCGTGCCAGGCGTGCGTCGAGAGGCGCCGGCAAAGGTGTCGCTCTTGGCGGGTGGCGCGAATTCGGACCTGTACCATCGGCAGCGGGGCATTGCGCCCGGCCGAGTGGATTTCGAGGTTCCGCCGGGAGAGGTCGATCTCGACATCGCCGTCGAAGATGCCGCCGGTGAAGTGCTCGATCGCGAGACGCGAAAGATCATAGTGCCAAGCCTGGGGTTGGGACTCACGCTGAGCACGCCAGAAGTGTTCCGTGGGCGTACGCTTCCGGAGTGGCAGAAGCTCTCGACCGATCAGGCCGCACTCCCGGTCATTGAACGCGACTTCCGACGCACGGATCGTCTTCTCGTGCGTGTAGGCGCCCAGAGCGCGGCCGGTACACCACCGGTCGTCAGTGCCCGGATGCTGAATCGTGATGGCGGTGAGATGTCGGTGCTGCCCGTGACGCCCGCGGGCTTCGGCGGGCTCAACCAGCTTGACGTTCCACTCGCAGCGCTTCCTACAGGTGATTTCCTCATCGAGGTGACCGCCAAGGATGGCGCGGAGCAGACTTCCACGCTCGTCGCGATCCGAGTGACACCGTGAGCCCCTTGCGTTCCATCGGGTTGAAGGCGAGCGTGATCGTGGCGGTTGCCTTCGCTTGCGCCGCAGTCGCGCATGCCCAGTGGGGCCGCGGCCGTTACCGTGAGGGATCGTTCGCCCCGCGCTACGCCCCCAACAGAATGCCGGACGGCGATTTCACCATTTGCCGGCTCGAGTACACGCGCGTCAAGATCGAAGACATGGGCGTAGGCTGGCAGACGGACTATCCGTTTTCCGAACGCAACCTGATGACGCGTCTGTCGGAGCTCACCAAGACGCCGATCAGCCGCGACGAGCGGAACGAGCCGAACACATGGGTCGTTCGCGCCACCGACCCGCAACTCTTCAACTGCCCCTACGTCGTCGCGTCGGATGCCGGCACGATCGGATTCAGACCAGACGAGGTCCTCGCGCTTCGCGACTATCTGCTGAAGGGCGGATTCATGTGGGTGGACGATTTCTGGGGCACCGAAGCCTGGGACCAGTGGTCGAGTGAAATCGGCCGGGTGCTGCCGTTGAGTGAGTTCCCCATCAAGGACGTGCCATTGACCGACCCGTTGCTGCGGACGCTGTTTCCTGTGACGGCGATTCCCCAGATCACCAACATCCAGTTCTGGCGCGGCACACTGGGGCAGAATACGTCAGAGCGCGGCTTCGACAGCATCGAACCCCATCTTCGCGCGATTCGCGATCGCCGTGGCCGCATCATGGTGCTGATGACGCACAACACCGATGTCGCCGACTCGTGGGAGCGCGAAGGCGAAGATCCCGGATTCTTCTATCAGTTCTCTCCCAACGGCTACGCGCTCGGCGTGGACGTGCTGCTGCACGCCATGACGCACTAGGTGAATCCGGAAACTACAATCTAAAAACTAGAATCTTTAGAGAATTTAGAAGGTCGCAGCTGAACCTTCAGATTTTAGATTTTAGTTTCTAGATTTTAGTTTCGTGTACAATCGATCCACCGCTCCATTTCTTGTGCGAGCGTGTGGAAAGGCCGCCAAGCCATGCCTGAAGAGTCTCGTCCGCCTTCGCGGCATAGCCGCTACGGCGCGACGGATGGAAGGGCGAGCTACGAGACGGCAGCGGCCGGGAGGTGCTCATATATATGGCTAAATCTACGGTGAGTAGCTGGTAGATTCAGGGCCCGGGTGGGGGAGAACCCACCCGGGCACTGCGATGTCATCCGAACGCAAGACCCCATTTCAGACCATATCAGGTCGTCCGATCGAGCGGCTCTACACCGCCGAGAGCATTCCCCAATTCAATTACGACACTGAGCTCGGCGACGCCGGGACCTTTCCGTACACCCGCGGGATTCATCCCACCGGCTATCAAGGCAAGCTGTGGACGATGCGGCAGTTTGCCGGGTTTGGGACACCGGAGGACACCAACCAGCGATATCGCGAGCTGCTGGCGGCCGGCGCGACGGGCCTGAGCGTCGCCTTCGATCTGCCGACGCTGATGGGGCGCGATCCGGATCATCCATTGTCGCTTGGCGAGACCGGCAAGTGCGGTGTCAACGTGACGTCGCTCGCCGACATGGAGACGCTCTTCGACGGCATCGCGCTCGGCGACATCACGACATCGATGACGATCAACTCGTCGGCCCCGATGGTGTTCGCGATGTATCTCGCATTGGCCGAACGCCAGGGCGTCGACTGGAAGAGGCTGTCTGGCACGCTTCAGAACGACATCCTCAAGGAGTTCATCGCACAGAAGGAGTACATCTACCCGCCTCGTCCGTCGATGAGGCTCATCACCGACATTTTTGCGTTCTGTGCCGCGCATGTGCCGAGGTGGAACACGATTTCGGTCAGCGGCTATCACATCCGCGAGGCAGGCGCCACGGCGGCTCAGGAGCTTGCCTTCACGCTGCGCGACGGTATCGAGTACGTACAAGCCGGCGTCGACGCCGGGCTCGACGTCGACACGTTCGTGCCGCGCATGTCGTTTTTCTTCGACGTGCATAGCGACTTCTTCGAGGAGATCGCCAAATTTCGCGCGGCGCGGCGGATTTGGGCGCGCGCCATGCGCGACCGGTTCGGCGCCCGTGATGAACGCTCGCTGAAGCTGCGGTTCCATAGCCAGACGGCGGGCGTGTCGCTGACGGCGCAGCAGCCTATGAACAACGTGATGCGGACCGCCTTACAGGCGCTTGCGGCCGTCCTTGGAGGCACCAACTCGCTGCACACGTGTGCGCTCGACGAGGCGCTCGCGCTTCCGTCGGCGCCGGCCGCGACTCTGGCGCTGCGCACACAACAGATCCTGGCGTACGAGACCGGCGTGACCCAGGCGATCGATCCGTTCGGCGGCTCGTACTTCGTCGAGCATCTGACGCGCGGGCTGGAAGAGGACGCCGAGCACTACTTCCGCACCATTGACGGCATGGGGGGCATGATTGCCGCGATCGAGCGCGGGTATCCGCAGCGCGAGATTGCCGAAAGCGCATATCGTTTTCAGCAGGATGTGGAGCGCGGGCGGCAGGTCATCGTCGGCGTCAACGAATTCGTGTCCGGGGGCGCTGCCACCGTTCCGGTGCTGCAGATTGACGACAGTGTCGCCGAGCGGCAGCTCGCCAAGACCGATCGCGTCCGTCGCACACGGAACAAGGTGACAGTGACGCGCGCCCTCGACAGGCTGCGCAAGGCGGCGATGGGTACAGAAAATACGATGCCCGCCCTGCTCGATGCCGTGCGCGCCTACGCCACAGTCGGCGAAATGTGTGACGCCTTGAGAGATGTTTGGGGAGAGTATCAGGAACAGGCGATAATTTGAGTGCTGTCATGGCAGATGGCAAATGGCAGATGGCAACCCTGGACAGTGAACCGTGAACGGCAAACCTATACGAGTCATCATCGCCAAGCCTGGGCTCGACGGTCACGACCGTGGGGCGAAGGTCATCGCGCGGGCATTGCGCGATGCGGGTATGGAGGTGATCTACACAGGTCTCCGGCAGACTCCCGAGCAGATCGTGGCGGCGGCGGTGCAGGAAGATGCCGATGTCATCGGTCTGTCAATTCTTTCCGGTGCGCACATTTCGATTTGCCGGCGCCTCATGGAGCTGGTGCGCGAAAGCGGGCTGACCGATGTGCTGGTCGTCGTCGGCGGCATCATCCCCGACGCGGATCTGCCGACGCTCGATGCGATGGGTGTGGCCATGGTGTTCCGTCCTGGCACCTCGATGCAGGAAATCATCGATTTCATCAAGATCCGACGCGCGCCGGAAGGCGCTAACGCCACCGGCGCGTCGGGCCGATAAACACCACGACTGGTTTGATTACGGATGGCGCATAAGCTTCTCCTGGCTGATGACAGCGTGACGATTCAACGTGTCATCGAGCTGACATTTGCCGACGAGGACGTAGAGGTCACGACCGTCGGAGACGGGCAGATGGCCATCGATTGCCTCGATGTCGATCCACCCGACATCATCCTGGCTGACGTCGACATGCCGAAACGCGACGGCTACGAGGTCGCCGCGTACGTGAAGAGCCGCCCGAAGCTCGCCCACATTCCCGTGGTCCTGCTGACCGGCGCATTCGAGCCGATCGATCTGGCCCGCGCTACGGCAGCGGGCTCGAGCGACGTGCTCGCGAAACCCTTTGAGCCTCAAATGGTGATCAATCGAGTGAAGGAGCTTCTGGGCAGGAAACGGCACGCGGAGGCGGCCGAAGAGGTCCCGGTAAAGCGCGAAGCCGTACCGCAGAAGGCGCCACCCCCGCCGCCGCCGCAGAAGCCACAGCCTGTTGCCGTCGAGCAGCCAACGCCCGCCGGCCGTCCGCCGGCCGCAGACAACGCCCAGCCTGTGTCGCTCGATGACTACTTCGATCAGCTCGACGCCGCGTTTTCGAACATTCAGCCCAGCGGACCGACGCTGGCCGATGACGGCGCGGATGGCGGTGATTGGCCCGCTTCCGGGTCGGCGCGGCAGGCCCAAGGTGCACCGCGCAACGCCGGCGCCACCTCCACCGTTGGTGAAAGCGCACCGGCGGAGAAGCCCGCCTTCGTGCCGAGCGGATCCACTATCTCGCATGGCGCTTCCGCCTTAGCGCCCGGCGCTTCGGCGGAGAAGTCGGCGGACAAGCCGGCGGACAAACCGATTGAGCACGACCGGCGGCAACCCGTGAATGCAGCCGTGCCACCGCCGGCGTCCCAGCCATCTGTTGCGTCGCCAGTCCAGACAGCGGAGGCATCGCCTTCGGCACCGGCAAAAGTGTCGCTGGCTCCCGGCTTCGCACCGCCTGCTGCCAGCGGCCCTGTGGCGTTCAAGCCTCCCGCACCTATCGCACCTATCGCACCTATTGCACCCGTCGCACCCATTGCACCTAGCGCACCTGTCGCACCTAGCGCACCCAACGCACCTGTCTTTGCCGCACCGGCGCCCGCAATGGCGCCAGCGCCGAAGGTCGATATCGAGCCACCGCTGATGCCATCGCCCAGCCGGGCCGCGGTCGAACCGGAGAAGCCCGAGGCACCCGTCGCCGCCGCAGTATCGGACGAAGCCCAGAGTGAGATGCCGCAGCCGACACCTGCGCCGGCTCCGCCTCTCGTGCCGATTGCCGCCGTCACCGTCGTCGCTGCCGTGGCCCCAGTCCCGCCGAAGCCCACGGCGAATCCGTTTGCGAATCTCTCCGCCGCAAAAGCGGAAGCAGCGGCGCGTCCGCCTGTCGCTGCGGTGACCGATGAGGTAATCGAGCAGATCGTTGCGCGCGTGTTGCAGCAGCTCACCGACAAAGTCGTGCGCGAAACCGTGACGGAAATCGTGTCCCAGACCGCCGAGCGGCTCGTTCAGGAAGAGATCGAGCGAATCAAGTCGGGGTCGTAGGGGAGCGTGAGCGGATGCCGCTCCACGAACCCAACGAACCCGACGAACCCCACGAACCCTACGAACCCTACGAACCCTACAGTTTGCAGTACCATTGTCGGCAATGTCCGACACTGCAAAGCCGCGCCTTCCCGAGAAGCCTGCGCTCGAGGGACTCGAGACGAAATGGCAGGAGCGATGGGATGCCGGCGCCACTTATAAGTTTGACCGCACGAAGTCACGCGCCGAGATCTATTCCATCGACACGCCGCCTCCAACGGTCAGCGGGTCGCTGCACATCGGACACGTGTTCTCCTATACCCACACCGATGTCATCGCGCGATTCCAGCGTATGCGCGGCCGAGAGGTGTTCTATCCAATGGGGTGGGACGACAACGGCTTGCCGACCGAGCGCCGCGTGCAGAACTACTACGGCGTGCGATGCGATCCGTCGCTGCCGTACGATTCGGCCTTTCAGCCGCCACCCGAGCCGCCGAAGCAGCCAATTTCCATTTCGCGTCCGAATTTCATCGCCCTGTGTGAGCGCCTGACCCGGGAGGACGAAAAGGCGTTCGAACACCTCTGGCGCTATCTCGGTCTGTCTGTCGACTGGTCGATGACCTACGCAACCATCGACAGGCGATCGCAACGCGTGTCTCAGGTCGGGTTCCTTCATCTTCTGAAGAAGGGCCTCGCCTATCAGCTCGAGGCGCCGACGTTGTGGGACGTGGATTTTCGTACGGCGGTGGCACAGGCCGAGCTCGAAGATCGCGAGCGAGAAGGCGCCTATCACCGTCTGCGATTCGATCGTCCGGACGGAGGAGCTGTGGAGATCGAGACGACGCGCCCGGAACTGCTGCCGGCGTGCGTCGCGCTGGTCGCGCACCCCGACGATGAGCGCTACAAGCCGCTTTTCGGAAAAGAGGTGTTGACGCCGCTCTTCCACGCACGCGTTCCCGTGAAAGCGCACGCGCTCGCCGATCCGGCGAAGGGCAGTGGCATCGCGATGATCTGCACGTTTGGCGACATCACCGACGTGACGTGGTGGCGGGAGCTGTCGCTGCCGGTGCGGGCCGTGATTCAACCGAACGGTACGCTCCGGCCCGTCACCTGGGGTGAGATCGGATGGGAATCGCAGGATCCGGCGTCGGCGCAGCAGGCCTACGACCAGATATCCGGCCAGTCGATTAACAAAGCGCGCGCCAAAGTTGTCGAGCTCCTCCGCGAGCAGGGCTCGATGATCGGCGAGCCGAGACCGATTGTGCACGCCGTCAAGTTCTTCGAGAAGGGCGACCGGCCGCTCGAGATCGTGACGAGCCGGCAGTGGTTCATCAAGACACTCGAACTCCGATCGGCGTTGATTGAACGAGGGCGCCAGATTCAGTGGCATCCCGACTACATGCGCGTGCGCTACGAAAACTGGGTAAACGGATTGAACGGCGACTGGTGCGTCAGCCGCCAGCGGTTCTTCGGCGTGCCGTTCCCGCTCTGGTATCCCATCGACCGGGACGGGGTCGTGGATTATTCGCAGCCGATCGTTCCAGATGAGGCGCGGCTGCCGATCGATCCCTCGACGGATGTTCCCGACGGCTACCTCGCCGACCAGCGCGGCCGGCCGAATGGATTCACCGGCGATCCCGACATCATGGACACGTGGGCCACTTCGTCGCTGACCCCGCAAATTGCCGGCGGTTGGTGTCACGATGCCGATCTGTTCGAACGGGTGTTTCCGATGGATCTGCGGCCGCAGGGGCACGACATCATCCGCACGTGGCTGTTCTCGACGGTGCTGCGCGCGCACCTCGAACACAACAGCCTGCCATGGCTGCACGCGGCGTTGTCTGGCTTTGTCACCGATCCCGATCGCAAGAAAATGTCGAAATCGAAAGGGAACGTCGTCACGCCATTTGCGCTGCTCGAAGAGCACGGATCTGACGGTGTGCGGTACTGGGCAGCGAAGGGCGGCCCCGGCGTCGACACGGTATTCGACGCCGGCCAGATGAAGGTCGGCCGCCGCCTGGCCATGAAAGTGCTGAATGCGTCGAGATTCGTCCTGATGAATGTCGAGCCGCTCGGGCCGGTAACCTCGCCGGTCGATCGCGCGATGCTCCGCAACCTCGCCGGTCTCGTGGGCGAAGCGACCGAGGCGCTCGAGGCCTACGAATACGGGCGGGCCCTCGACATGGTCGAGCGTGAATTCTGGGGGTTCTGCGACGATTACCTCGAGTTCGTCAAAGGACGCCGTTATGGCGATCAGGGCCCCGCGGCAGCCGGGTCGGCTAATACCGCGTTGATGGGAGCGGTGTCCGTATACCTGCGGCTTCTTGCGCCGTATCTGCCGTTTGCGACCGAAGAGGTCTGGTCGTGGTTCAAGACCGGTTCGGTGCATCGCGTGAAATGGCCGTCGGGTGAGGAGTTGACGTCGCTGATGAGCGAGGTGACGGCCGACGATCAGGACAAATGGAAGTACGCGCGCGAAGTCCTCGGCGAGGTGCGCAAGCGGCGATCCGAGGCAAAGCAGCCGTTGAAGGTACCTATCGTCCGTGCCGTCATCGCTGACACCGCTCCGCGCCTTGCGCACCTCGACACGATCGAGGCCGATCTACGCGCAGCCGTTCGCATCGAGGCGATCGAACGGCGCCAGGCGCCCGAGCTTTCGATTGAGGTGGAGTTTGGCGCCGCCCCTCAGGCTTGAAGCTGCGGACTACTGCGACCTGGTCCGTCGGGCGCTGGCCGAAGACCTTGCGGGCGGCGATATCACGACCGATGCGGTCGTCAGACAGAGCGATCGCGCGCGCGGCACACTGCTTGTGAAGTCGTCGTGCACGCTAGCAGGACTCGACGTGGCACTCGAGGTGTTTGCGCAGCTCGATCCGCGCGTCGACCACACGTTTCATTTCCACGATGGCGACGAGTGTGCTCCCGGCGTGACGATCGGGCACCTCGTCTGCAGCGCTCGTGCCTTGCTCTCGGGCGAGCGGACGGCCCTGAATTTTCTGCAACACCTGTCGGGCATTGCGACGATGGCCCGGCAGTACGTCGCCGCGAGCGGGGGTGCGATTACCATCCTGGACACGCGAAAGACGACGCCCACGCTGCGGGTTCTCGAGAAGTACGCGGTGCGCGCCGGCGGTGCTACCAATCACCGCATGTCGCTGAACGACGGCGTGATGATCAAAGACAATCACATCAGCCTGGGCGGGGGCATTGCCAACGCGGTCCGGCAGGTGCGCGCACTGGGAGCGAACGCGATCGTCGAAGTCGAGGTCGAGACGCTTGACCAGGTGGACGAAGCGCTCGATGCCGGGTCGGACATCCTGCTGCTCGATAACATGAGCACCAAGGACATTCGCGAAGCCGTGCGGCGGAGCCGCGGCCGCGCGAAAACCGAGATTTCCGGCGGAGTGACGCTGGACCGCATTCCCGAGCTCGCGTCGACCGGCGCCGATTTCGTGTCGAGCGGCGCGCTGACGCATTCTGCGCCCGCGGCGGATATCAGCTTTGACATCGAACCTGCCTAGCGAGCTACGCGATTCCTGCGACGTGCCGGACGACGTGCGCGTTGCGCTGGCGCGTGTCGGCCACCGGTGTGGTGCGGTCGGCCGGCGAATTCACTGGCTCACCACCACCGGCTCGACCAACGACGTGGCTGCGCATCTCGCGGAGCGTGGCGCCGAAGAGGGTACGACCGTCGTCGCCGAGCATCAGACCGCCGGCCGAGGCCGGCATGGCCGGACGTGGTTTTCGCCGCCAGGCGCTGGACTCTACGTGTCTGTGGTTCTGCGGCCCGTCGGTCCGCTTGCTCGCCGCAATCCGGCCGTGCTGCTGACGCTTGCCAGCGGGGTTGCGGTGGCCGAAGCCGTACGTGCTGTCACCGGGCTGCCTGCCAAGATCAAATGGCCGAACGATGTAGTCATCAACGGGCGCAAGCTCGCAGGCATTCTCGCCGAATCGGCGGCGCATGGCGGCACCCTTCAGCACGTTGTGCTCGGGTTCGGCGTCAATTTGCAGGCGGCCGTGTGTCCGCCGGAGCTCGCATCGCGTCTCACATCGATCCAGGCCGAAACGAGCCGGCCGGCCGATCGCGCGGGGACGCTCGCGGAAATTCTGGCGGCCATTGCCGAACGCTATGCCGATCTGCGGGCGGGAAGGTTCGATGCTATTCTGGGCGCCTGGCGCCGCCTCGCCTGGGCGTTGCCGGCCGCACTGGTCGAGTGGGATTCGCCCGGTGGCGTGGTTCGAGGTCGTGCGGAAGACATCGACGAGCACGGCGCGCTGCTCGTGCGGGTGGACGGCAGGATCGAACGAATCGTCTCCGGCGAAGTGAAATGGCTGTAACGGCGACACCATGCTTCTAGCCATCGACGTCGGCAATACCAACATCGTGCTTGGCGTGTTCGAGGGGCAGCAGCTCATCGAAAGCTGGCGGCTGGCGACGCTCCGGGAACGCACATCTGACGAGATCGGCATCTGGGTCGCGCAGTTGTTCGAGCACCGCGCGATCGATACCACCAAGGTCAGCGGCATCGTCATGGGGTCGGTCGTGCCGCCGCTGACCGGCACCTTCATGAAGATGGCCCAACGGTATTTCGGGATGACACCGCTGAATGTCGACAGCAGTGTCGATACCGGCATGCCGATCCTGTACAAGCATCCGGCCGAGGTGGGGGCCGACCGCATTCTGAACAGCGTCGCCGGCTACCGCCTCTACGGGCGCGAGCGCCGGTGTCCGCTCGTGGTCGTCGACTTTGGTACCGCCACGACATTCGACGCGATATCGGAGAAGGGGGAATATCTGGGCGGCGTCATATGTCCAGGCATGCAGATTTCGGCCGATGCGCTCTTCCAGCGCGCCGCGCGCCTGCCTCGCGTGGACATGCGAAAGCCGTGCGAAGTGATCGGCCGCACGACGGTCGGCGCCATCGAGTCCGGTTTGTACTACGGCTACATCGGTCTCGTGGATGGCGTGGTGCGCCGGATGCGCAGCGAGCTCGGCGACAATACGGCCTGCATCGCGACGGGCGGGCTCGCAGGCATTATCGCGCCGGAGGTCGATCTCATCGAGCACGTCGATCCCGACCTGACGCTTCACGGCCTGCGGATGGTATGGGAAAGAAACAGGCCGCGTTGAGCGGGGCGAGGGGCCCCTGCGCATGAACAATGACGACCTCCGACGAGTATTGCCGCGAAATCGAAGCCTATCTCTGCCGTAAGAACGACGGGCACCTCATCAGAATCGTCGGTCCTTCCTTTGAGCGCGTGCGCAGCTGGGCGGCACAGGGCATCCCTTTCAAGATCGCCTGCCAGGGCATCGATACGTACTTCGTGCGGTATTACGCGAAAGGCACGCGCCGGCGGCCGGTGCAGATTGACTTCTGTGAGAACGACATTCTCGACGCGTTCGACGCCTGGCGCCGGGCGATCGGCGTGCGACTCCCCGGCGCGGACGCCTCGACCGAGACGACGCGACGGAAGCGAAGTCTGCCTGAGCACCTCGATCGCATATGCGAGCGGGTGACCAACCGTCGGGCGGGGATGACCCCTTTGCCTCCCGAGTTCGACTCGGTTCTTGAAACAATCACCCGAGAAGCGGCGGCGTTCCGCGACATGCCAGGGCCCATCAGAGGCGACACCCGCGATCGTGTGATAGCCCGGCTCGTGCAACTCGACCGCATGATGCTCGACGCCGCACGAGCGCAACTGGCTCCTGCCGACGAGCAAGCCATGCGCTCGGACGCCGTTGCGCAGCTGCTCCCTTTCCGCGATCGCATGCCGGACGAGGCGTATCAGCGCGCGATTGAATCGGCCATCGACCGGCTCGTTCGCGAGCACGAGCAGTTGCCGACGCTTGCATTCGACTGATGCAGTCCGGCAAACTCCTTTTTTCATGTCTCAACGCAAAGACGCCAAGACGCAAGTGAGACGCGGAGCGGCGGAGGGCACAGGGGCCCCGCAAGCGGAGCGTCTGGAGCGGGGCGAGGGGCCCCCGCGACTAAACATGACAGGTGAGGAAATCGTCGCGCTCTCGAAGAAGCACACCATCTTCGATTGGGTTGCCCAGGAGACCGTCGATCCTCTTCCCGTAGCGCGCGCGAAGGGCATCTACTTCTGGACGCCCGACGGCAGGCGCTTCATCGACTTCAATAGCCAGTTGATGTGCGTCAACATCGGTCACGGCGACCCCCGGGTCGTCGCCGCGATTCAGAAGCAGGCTGCCGAACTGACCTACGTCACGAGCTCCATGACGACCGAACCGCGTGCGCGACTCGGCGCGAAGCTCGCGGAGATTGCGCCGGGCGACATCGACGTGTTCTTTTTCACCAATGGCGGGGCCGAAGCAAACGAAAACGCAATCAGGATTGCACGCGCGTACACCGGCCGTCAGAAGATTGTCTCTTTCTATCGGTCCTATCATGGTGCCACTGCCGGTGCGATGGCGGCGACAGGAGAGCCGCGGAGCTGGTGGCAGGCTCCGCTGCCCGGGTTCGTCCATGTACTCAGTCCGTATCACGGTCTGGCGCGTGGAATGGACACGTCGGATAAGGCGCTGCGGTACCTCGACGAAGTGATTCAGCTCGAGGGACCGCAGTCGGTTGCGGGCATCATCCTGGAGCCGGTGACCGGAACCAACGGCGTTGTGATTCCTCCAGATGGATATCTTCAGGGCGTGCGCGCCCTATGCGACAAGTACGGGATCGTGATGATTGCCGATGAAGTGATGACGGGCTTCGGTCGCACCGGCACATGGTTCGCGGTGAATCACTGGGGCGTCGTACCCGACATCCTCACGATGGCCAAAGGGATCACGAGCGCCTACGTGCCGCTGGGTGCCGTTGGCATGCGGCAGAAACTTGCCGACGCGTTCGCGCACGCACCCTTTCCGAGCGGGCTCACTTACAGTGGCCATACGCTGGCCTGCGCTGCCGCCCTCGCCACTATTGCCGTATACGAGGCGGACGATCTCATCGACAGGGCGCGTCAGACCGGGAAAGTGATGGCTGGGTTGCTTGCCGATCTCGCGGCGCGTCATCCCTCTGTGGGCGCGGTCCGCTCCATCGGCCTGTTCGGTGTCGTCGAGCTCGTGCGCAACCGAAAGACGCTCGAACCGATGGCGCCGTTCAACGGCACCTCGCCAGAGATGACGGCGCTGGGCCGCTTCTTCAGAGAGGCGGGCCTGTTCACGTTTGTCCGCTGGAACTACTTCTTCACGAATCCGCCGCTCTGCATCACGGAATCCGAGCTGCGCGAGGCCTTCGATATCCTCGACCGCGGACTGTCGATGACCGACGAGGCCGTGACAAGCACCTAGGAAGTGGTTTCAATACCTAGGACAAACAGGAGCTCAGGAGATCAAGAGGCTGAACCGCGGTCTTCTGATCGGTGTAGTCCGACGCAGAGGCGCCGAGACGCCGAGACAAGACCACAAAAGAGGAACACGACGACGCGACGAGCTCGACGAAACGCCGTTGCAGCGTGATGCCCTCTGTGGGTCCGGAAGCGGGCTCTGTCGGAGGCATCGACTTCGTGGGCCGCGAACGCGGCCCACGCGCGAAGAGGGAGACCGCCGAATACAAGAGCGGCAGGATTCGGCCTCTTGATATTCGACGGTCTTCCTCTTCGCGCGCGCCAACGGCGCGAAGTCGATGTAGATCTCCTTTCCTCTGTGTAACGATCAGCGTGCCTTCTCTGCGCCTCTGCGCCTCTGCGCCTCCGCGGCTCTGCGTCGAAACCCGACATCCAGCGTTCAAGGCTTGGCGGCTTTGCGTCTTTGCGATGAGACGATAGGTCGTGCGTCGTGAAAATGCAGTGTTACGTACTTAACACAGCCAAGGTCTCTACATGGGCGGTATTCGGAAACAGGTCGAAGGCTTCGATATGGTCGAGCTTGTAGCCGACTTCCGCCAGCCTCTTCGCATCGCGAGCGAGGGTTGCGGGGTCGCATGACACGTACACCACTCGCGGCGCCCGCAAACCAATCACGCCGGACAACGCTTCGCGTGACAGGCCGGTGCGCGGCGGATCGAGAACGATCGTGTCCGGCCGTCGCACACGTGGCCGCTCCAGGTAGGTTTCCACAGACATGCGCTCGACGTGAATGGCATGGCTGTACGGTGCGGCGTTCGACTCGAGATCGCGCGAGCTCGAGCGATCGCCCTCCACGGCGACGATGTGATGCCGCTCTCGCGCAGCCAGCGAGACGGCGAACAAGCCAACGCCGGCATACAACTCCGTCACCGTTCCCTCCGGCACGTGCTGCAGCACTCGATCGACAAGCTGCGGCAACAAAAACCGATTGCCTTGAAAGAAGGATTGAACGTGATGGGTCAACTCGACGAGGCGATCGCCAACGGGAATTCTGTCGGTGACAAAGGGCGAGCCGTACGCCACCGTCAGGTTGGTGTCGCCGTGTTGGGCGAGCATGAGCCCCGAGATGCCTTCGACCGGTTTGTCGTGAGGGGTCGTCGTGTCCAGACGTTCCAGTTCCACGAGCACCGCTCGCTCATTTGCGGCGATGTTTTCCACGATTTCGCACGACTGGATGGTGTGTGATCTGAACGCTGCGCGCAGCGCCTCCAGTGCCGCGATGGATGCAGGCAGAAGCTGGCGCGTCGGTCCGGCATCGCAGAGCTGATGTGTGCCTTCGCGGAAAAACCCGAGCCTGCCGTTCGCTCCGTGCAGCCGCGCCCGCATTCGATACCCGTGCTCCTCGGAGGCCAGCACGGGTACCGGACCGGGAAGTCGCACCTTTGCGATGCGCTCGAATGCGTCCCGGACAACGTCGGATTTCAACGTCAGTTGCCGTTGGTACGACACGTGTGCGTAGAGAGAGCCGCCGCATGCCCAGTCCACGTCAGCGGAGCGGCGGTCCTCGCTCGGATCGAGCACTTCAATCATGCCGGCGAACGCGACCTGTTTGCTGACTCGTTCCACGCGCGCGCGCACGCGTTCGCCCGGGATGGCGCCGGCAACCAGGACCACCTGGCCCTCATGGCGAGCCAGCATCCGGCCTCCGGTGACAGGTTTCTCGATTGTGAGGGTGATTTCAGCGGCGGGTTGCAGGGACATGATGCGTGCGCGCGACGGTCCCGGCTGTCCGCCTTCGCCAAGGCTACGGCGGGAAGCCGGACACTACGTCCCGACGGTTTCGGCCGCTTTCACGAATTCCTCGAACAGCGAGCGGAATTCCCCGGTGCGCCAGAAATTTTCGGGATGCCATTGAACGCCGATACAGAAGGGCGC
Source organism: Vicinamibacterales bacterium (assembly GCA_963782595.1). Lineage (GTDB taxonomy): Bacteria > Acidobacteriota > Vicinamibacteria > Vicinamibacterales > JAMQPK01 > JAMQPK01. Next base: position 51,250 of record CAWAKJ010000004.1, read on the forward strand.
GCCGGCCCGCTCGATGGCTTCGACGACCCCGTCTGGGGCAGTGGCGGCGACGCTGAAACCAGCGGCAGTGCGCGCCACTGCCTGGTGGTGGCGGCTGTTGACCTGCAGGACATCGCCACTATCTACGAGTTGTTCGCGCATGACGCGCGACAAGGCCGAGCCTGGCGTCACCCAGACCTCGTGCGCGATGGCGAAGGACGGCGAATCGACCTGATGGCCCAGCGCCTCGTCCAGTTCCGTCGGAATGTCCTGAATCAGGGTCCCGCCCGCCGCGATGTTCACCACCTGCAAGCCCCGGCAGACGGCGAGGAGCGGGGTATTCTCTGCCAGCGCCAGCTTGGCGAGCGCCAGCTCGTAGGCATCGCGCGCGGCATCGGGTTCCTTTGTGTTAGGGTGTCGGGTTTTGTCGTAATGCGCCGGATCCACGTCGCCACCGCCCGTGAAGAGGATGCCATCGAGGCCTTCGAGCGAAGGAGACGCATCCACCGTCAACACGCGAGGTTCGCCGCCGGCGCGTCGAACGGATTCGACGTAGTCGGTCAGCCGGTTCGACGGAGTGATGCCGATAACAGCCATTACATTCTCGGTGGCACCGCAATTCCCATGAGGTCGAGCGCCCGCGTCAGCTGCGCCCGGAAATACGCCACGCCGGCGGCGCGCCAGAGCCGGGCGTCGGCCTGTTCCTCATTGAGGATCGGGTACCGGTGATAGAAGGCGTTGAACATCTGAGCGAGCCCGAACGCGTACTTCGCGAGCACCGAAAATTCCAGGGTCCGGACGACTTGCTCGACAATTTCGTCGAGCCGCGAGGCTTCGAGGATGAGTGCCCAGAGATCGTGGCTTCCTCCCTCGCCCGCGAGCTCGGCGGGGGAGATGGCGCCCAGCCGGTCGAAGACGGCCGCCTCGTCGAGGCCGCCGCGCTCGCGCAGCTTGGCAAAGATGTTCTGGGCGCGAACGACAGCATACTGTAGATATGGTCCGCTTTCACCCTCGAACGCAAGTGCTTCGTCGATATCGAAGGCAATGATCTTGGTGCGCGAGTACTTCACCATGAAGTAGCGCACCGCGGCGACGGCAATCATCTCGGCGACGCGCCGATGCTCGAGGGCGCTGAACTCGGGGTTGCGCCTCGCCACCTCGGTTTCCGCGCGCGAAATCAGCGTGTCGATGAGGTCGTCCGCCTTCACCCCCTGACCCTTGCGGCCCGAGACGTCCACCCAGCCGCGCTTGTCGTCGGCCGCATCCGGGGCCAGGTAGCCGAGCGCCCGCGCGGTCGGGTTGGAGAGAGCAACCATCTCGTACGAGAAATGGGTGGCCTGCTCGGCCTGTTCAGCATACCCGAGCGTGCGCAGCGCCTGTTTCAGCAGCTTCTGAAGATAGGACTGACGCACATCGATGACGTTGTAGGTGGCGGCCGCATGTCCGAACGGGGGATGCGACGGCTCCCCGGACGTTTCCGACGTCGACCACAACACGCTGCCGTTGGGACGCGTCGCAAACTGCCGGTACTGAAAGTCGCGGCCCAGAAGCCCGAGCTTCCAGAACTGATACGCGATGTCCTTGCCGACGTAGGTGACAGTGCCATTCGACCGGACGATCACCTTCTCGCGCTCCTCCTCTTCCTCCCCCGGGCCCGGAGCCTGAAGCCCGGAGCCCGAAGCCGACGCGTCGGCGTCAGCGGGCGCGTCATCATCAATCCGCATCACCCAGCACCCGGCGAGCTTACCTTCCGTCTGAAGGTAGACTGCACCCTTCTCTTTCAAAATCTCGAAGGCGCGTGCCCAGAACTTCAAACGGAGAATGTGGCCTTCCCACGTCAGCAGGTCGTAGTCCACATTCAGCCGAGCCATGGTCTGCAGATGGCAGCGAACGATACGGTCGGCGATGAATTCGGCGGCAGCAGACGACTCGTTTCCGCCATGCTCGATGTCGTGCAGCGTGGCGGCGCGAATCTTCAGCCGCTCCTTGTCCTCGTCGTACCAATGGGTGGCGCGGGCGTAGAGATCCCAGCAGTAGTAGTCGAAGCGGGTCGAGTCCGCCGTGTGGCGGATGTCGTCGAAGGACTTGCGCTCGAGCTCGCGGAACCCGACCACGACGTCCGCGACCTGGACGCCCGTGTCGTCGATATAGTTCTGCACCTCGACGGGGATGCCGCGAAACCGTTGCACACGTACCAACGTGTCTCCCAGCGCCGCGTTCCGGAGGTGGCCGATGTGTGCAGCCTTGTTGGGATTGATGGCGGTGTGTTCGACGATTGTCTTGCCATCGCGCGCTTGGGGTCTGACCCCCGTACCAGTACGGGGGTCAGACCCCAATGGCATGAGTTTCTCGAAAAACGCCACGCGATCGAGATAGATGTTCAGGTATCCGTTCGGCGCGGCCTCGACCCGGCTGATCCCTTCGATGGGCCCGAGCGCGCCCGCCAGCTCCTGCGCGATGGCACGGGGCGCCTTGCGCAGCCGCCGCGCGAGCTCGAACGCGACAGGCGTCGCGAGATCGCCAAGCTCGCGCTTGGGCGGATACTCGATCGGCAACGATGGTAATGCGTCAGACGGAAGCTGATACAGGTGTTCGAGCGTGGCCAGCAGCCGTTCCCGCAGGCGTTCGTGAACTGGAAGAATCATGAAGGTTAGTGATACTCTGCATCCAAATCGATTGCGCGAGCATGGTCATCCGGCGTGTTGAGGTTGAAGAACAGTACCTCTTCCGGGCCGAATCGTTCGAGCTCGTCCCGTCCCACTTCGCGGACGCTCAAGCCCTCAATCCGGGCGACGTCGCTGAGCCTGAACCGTCCCTCCTCCAGAAGGCGCCGCAGCCCGCCTGCTGCCCGGTGGGAATATGTCGCACACAATGGCTCGTACCCGCGCGCCGTGCGCGGGATAGCAATGTCGAACCTGCCTCCGACCGATACAAGGTGGGCGAGCAGCGACTCGCTGACAAACGGCATGTCGCAGGCGACAACCAGCGTCCACTCGGTCCCGGCATGAACGGCTGTGTAGAGCGCCCCCAGCGCACCGCCGTCCGGCACGATATCCGGTATCACCGGCACGCCGGCGCCGCTGAAGCGGTCCGCGTCGTTGGCAATGATGATGATGCGATCGACCACGCGGCGCAGCCGCGCCAGTTGACGGTCCAGAACGGTCGCGCCGCCGGGGTGCAGAGTAAGCCCGGCCTTGTTCAGCCCCCCAAGGCGCCGGGCGCGGCCGCCTGCGAGGATGGCTCCCGTCCACATCGGAATCGTGTCAGCGGCGGAAGGATATCAGAAGAATGAATCGAGGTGGAGTCGGGCGCATGCTGATTGCGAGTCTCCATCAGGGGATTTCAGACCTCATGCCCTCGCGTCTGGAGTTCTACGAGAACTGGTTGAATCCGATCGGCATGCGCGACGGCAGGATCGGCCTCGCCCCACTCGCCGCGGTGCTGAGCTTTCTCCGGCAGGAAGGCGAGCCCTATACCCTCGTGACGTCGCGCGCGGGCGAATACGCCGCCCAATGGACGTTCGACAATCTGTCGCCTATCAAACGCTCGTTCATCCGTGCGCTACCCGTCATGATGCGCGCGCGGATGGCCATGCGGCTGGCAAAAACCGTCGTGCGCGGCAGCTACGACGGCAGCCGGGCCGTCGCGAAGCTGCGTGGCGGGCAAGGTACCTTTACGCTGCGCAGCTCGATCTTCTGCGCCGTCCGCGAGCCGTTCGACTGGCCTCTGTGCGTCTTCTACTCAGCGGCGCTTGCCCACCTGTTCGCCCTCGTAGGGGTTTCCGGCGAGGTGCGCGTACACAGCTGCCAGGGTGTCGGCGACGCGGGCTGTGTGATCGCGGTGAGCGTGCCACCTGATCAAAACTAGAGGATGCGGTTCTGGGTTCTGAGTTCCAGGTTCTGGGTTCTTTGGGCGCTGTGCCTGCTGCCGGATGGGGTGTACGCGCAGGCCGCGCCGCCATCTGCACGGTTTCTCGTTGTCCCGTTTGAAAATCCATCACGAGACGCACGCCTGTCCTGGCTCGGCGAAGCGTCGGCTGTTCTGCTCGCTGACGACTTGAACGCGCTGGGCAGCCGGGCGTTCACAAGAGATGAACGGCTGGAAGCCTTCAAGCAGTTGCAGGTCCCCCCCGTTGCGAGCCTCAGCCATGCGACCGTCATCCGGCTCGGACAGGTGGTCGGCGCCACGCACGTCGCGATCGGCTCATTCCGGTTGACCGCCGGCCAGATTTCGGTGCGGGCGCAGAACATCCGCCTCGACAGCGGACAGATGGAGCCCGAAATTGTCGAGTCGGGGCCCATTGAAGAGCTGTTCGCCATTTTCGATCGCGTCAGCCGTCGCGTCTCTGGCGCCGGCACGTCTGTGAGACCCGGCGGCAGGCCCGCCCTGCCGGTGTTCGAGAACTACGTCAAGGGGTTGATCGCCACTGCGACAAAAGCAAAGGTCGGGCATCTGGAGGCGGCCATCAAGCTCGACCCGGGCTTCGATCGCGCTCGCCTGGCGCTGTGGGAAGTACATCAAGACGAAGGAAACGGGCAGCTTGCGCTCGTCAGCGCGGCTGCGGTGCCCGAAACGTCGCCGATGTACACGCAAGCGCGCTTCAACGTGGCGCTCTCGCTGATTCAGCTCAAACGACTGGAGGATGCGTTTGCGACATTGCGCGTGTTGGCGGATCGCGCGCCGTCCGCCACACTGCTGAACAACATGGGCGTCATCCAGATGCGCCGTCCCGTCACTCCGCAGACGCAACGCGCGACGTCCTACTTCAATCAGGCGCTCAAGCTTGACCAGGACGATCCGGACTACTACTTCAACCTCGGTTACGCGTACTGGGCAGAAAAGGACGCGCAGTCGGCGATTTTCTGGCTGCGCGAGACCGTGCGGCGCCATCCTGCCGATGGCGAAGCCCATGCCGTGCTCGCCGCGGCGCTTCAGGCCACGGGCGCGACCGCCGAGGCGGCGCGTGAGCGCGAACTTGCGACGCAGCTGTCGTCTTTGCAATCGGATTGGGTGTGGAAGCCGGCTGCTTCGCGCAGCGAGCCGATTCCCCGCGGGTTGGAGCGGCTCAAAATGTCGTGGGAAACGTCAGTTCTGCGTCGCGTCACCAGCACGATCGCCACAACCGGTCTGCGCGATCAAAAGGAGCTTGCCGCGTTCCACCTCGACCGTGGCAGACGATTCTTCGAACAGGGGAGCAACAGCGAAGCGGTTGCGGAGCTCGGGCGCGCGATTTATCTCCTGCCGTACGAAGCGGCGGCGCATCTGTTGCTCGGTCGAATCTACCTTGGAACGGGCCAGATTCCAGCGGCGATCGATGCCTTCAAAATCGCCTTGTGGAGCCAGGAATCCGTCGAAGGACGAGTTCGGCTCGCTCAGGCATACTTGCAGATGAAGGATCACGCCGCGGCGCGCGAGGCGCTCGTGCGCGCGCTGGCCCTCGACCCGGCCTCTACCGAGGCCAAAGACCTACTATCGAAACTCCAGCCATGACGAAATCGCTCCGGGAGTTTTTTTCGCTGACATCGACGGAAAAAGGCTCCCGGAGCGGTTTCGGCTTGCTGTTGTTGCTGCTCAGTGCCGGAGCGGTATGGGCGCAGGCACCTTCCCCCGCTGGCGGCTCCAGGCCGATCGTCTATTCCGCCGAGGTAGACAGCATCATCCACCCGGTTTCTGCCGCGTTCATGATCGAAACGATCGACCGCGCCGATGCCGACAACGCCGCGCTCGTCCTCTTTACGCTGCGGACGCCAGGCGGTCTGGTGGACTCGACCCGCGACATCGTCACGAAGATGATTGCGGCGAAAACACCGGTGGCGGTCTACGTGGGCCCTTCCGGGGCTCGCGCGGCTTCTGCCGGTTTCATGATCACGCTTGCGGCAGACATTGCGGCCATGGCGCCGGGAACGCACATCGGCGCAGCGCACCCAGTGGCGGGAGGCGGCGCCGACATGGACGAGACGAGCTCGAAGAAGGCCGCCGAAGACGTGGCGGCCTACGTGCGGACGATCGCCACCAAACGCGGCCGCAACGCCCAGCTTGCTGAGCAGGCCGTGCTGGAGAGCAAGGCATTCACCGAAGAGGAGTCGGCGAAGGCCACCCCGCCGCTCATCGATCTGATCGCGTCGAGCCAAGACGAATTCCTCGAGAAAGTTGACGGACGAACCGTGACGCGGTTCGATGGCCGCACGATTGTGCTGCGCACGTCGGGGGCGCAGGTAGTGGCTGTCGAGATGACCTTGCGGCAGCGCATTCTCAGTTCGGTCGCGCACCCGAACATCGCGTACATTCTCCTCAGCCTCGGCATGCTCGGGCTGACAATCGAATTGTGGAGCCCGGGTGCGATATTGCCGGGAGTGGTCGGGGGATTGTCGCTTCTACTGGCCTTCTTCGCGCTGCAGGTGCTGCCCATCAACTACGCCGGCCTGCTGCTGATGCTCTTCGGCCTGCTGCTGCTCGTGCTCGAATTGAAGGTGACCAGCTATGGGCTGCTGACTGTCGGCGGCCTCATCAGCTTGATCTTCGGATCGCTGATGCTCATCGACTCACCGGTGCCCGAACTGCAGGTGAACGTCGGGCTGGTCGTATCAGTCATTCTCGGCTTCACGGCGATTGCCGCATTTCTCGTGCGGCTTGCGCTGGCGGCGCGCAAGATCGTCCCGGTGACCGGTGCGGAGGGATTGGTCGGGGAGAGCGGAGAAGCGCTGACGCCGATTGTGCCCGGCGCGCCCGGACGCGCGCGGGTTCACGGAGAGATTTGGAATGCAGTGGCGAGCGAGCCCATCGCCAGCGGGGCTCGCGTCATGGTGACTAAACTGAAAGGCCTGACGTTGACCGTGCGGAAGGAGTGAGGCACATCATGTTCGATCTGTCACCGGTGCTCATCCTGGTCGTGATTCTCGTTGCGTACGTGCTGATCTCGCTCAATATCCTCGCCGAGTACGAGCGGGGCGTCATCTTCAGGCTCGGCAAGCTGCTGCCGCAACCCAAGGGGCCAGGAGTTGTTCTCGTCTTCGCCCCCATCGACCGTATGGTGCGGGTGAGCCTGAGGACGATTGTCCTGGACGTGCCGCCGCAGGACGTCATCACCCGCGATAACGTTTCTGTAAAAGTGAGCGCGGTTGTCTATTTCCGCGTCATCGATCCACGGAAGGCAATCGTGGAAGTCGAGAGCTACCACTATGCAACGTCACAATTGGCGCAGACGACGCTCAGAAGTGTGCTCGGTCAGGTGGAGATGGACAGCCTGCTCTCGGAACGCGACCGGTTGAATCAGCAGCTGCAACAGATTTTGGATCAGCACACAGATCCGTGGGGCGTCAAGGTTGCCTCGGTCGAAGTCAAACACGTCGATTTGCCGCCGGATATGCAGCGTGCGATGGCTCGGCAGGCCGAAGCGGAGCGGGAGAAGCGTGCTAAGATCATCCATGCTGCGGGCGAGCTGGAAGCCTCGGAGAAATTGTCCCAGGCCGCTGCTGTAATCGCCTCCGAGCCCGTCGCGATTACATTGCGCTACCTGCAGACGCTAACGGAAATCGCTGCCGAAAAAAACTCGACGATCGTCTTCCCCCTGCCGATCGAAATGATGCATCTGCTGCGTCAGATCACCGGAGTTGAGAAAAGACCGTGAACGACGAAGGCTTTCGCGAAATCCAACTGAACGGCAAACAGCTCCTCTTTCTGGGCATGGCCGCGACAGTGGTGTTGGTTGTGACCTTCCTGTTTGGCGTGCTCACCGGGCGCAATGCCCCGCGGGGCGCCGAAATGGTGGAGGCTGCGGCGACTGAGATCGCGCCCGCTCCGGCCTTGCCCGCGGCTTCCGGAACCGCTGATGCGCCGGTGAGCGCCGATCCCCCGGCGACCGGTGTGGCGACCAAGCCCGTCGAAAACCTCAGCTATGCCGAACGCCTCTTGCGGGAGGGGCCGGCAAACGAGAACCTGAAACCTGCGCAGCAGCCCGCGCCGGCGAGGGAAACTCCTTCGGAGCCGGCGCCCCCAGTGCAGGAACCTGTTGCTGCCAAGCCCCCGGCGCCGCGCCCTGCTCCGGCGACACCAGAGTCTCAGAAACCAGAGTCTGCGAAACCAGAGCCGGTGAAACTAGAGCCGGCGAAACCGGCGCCCGCAGCACCGCCGGCACCGGTCCCAGCGGTCGCAGCAGAAACAGTCGCAGGGACTGCCGATCAGTCCGGTCCGGGCTTTGCCGTCCAGGTTGCGGCGTTTCGGGATCGTCGAGAGTCCGACACGCTGGCCAGGCAATTGATCGCCAAGGGATATCCGGCGTTCGTGCTGGACCCGGTCAAGGGAGCGCCGACTGCGCTCTTCCGCGTGCGTGTGGGCAAGTACAAGACGCTGAAGGACGCGCAGGCGATTATGGCGCGGCTTCAGAACGCGGAGCAGTTCAACACGGCGTGGATCGCCCGGTAACCCGACTGCATGAAACCACTGCGACTCCTGCTGGTTGAGGACTCGGAGAACGATGCCATGCTGCTCGTCGAGCACCTGCGGCAGGGCGGGTACGAGCCCGACTACATGCGCGTCGAGACTGCGAAAGCGCTGAGCGAGGCGCTCGATCGTCACGACTGGGATCTCATCATCGCGGATTACACGATGCCGGGTTTCAGCGGCACCGCCGCGCTTGCGATGGTGCGCGATCGCGGCTTCGAGGTGCCGTTCATATTCGTCTCGGGCACGATCGGCGAAGAGATCGCCGTCGATGCGATGAAGAACGGCGCCGACGACTACATCATCAAAAACAACCTGAGCCGGCTGATCCCCGCGATCAACCGTGAGCTGCGCGACGCCGAGGTGCGGCGTGAGCGCGCGAAGGCCGAAGAGCGGATCCGCCACCTCGCGTACTACGACAGCCTGACCGACCTGCCGAACCGGACCTTGTTTCAGAACCGGCTCGAAATGGCCGTGGCCAATGCGCTGCGCACGCGCAATCCGCTGTCGGTGCTCATCATGGATCTCGACGGCTTCAAGGAGATCAACGACACGATGGGGCATCTGATGGGCGACGCGGTGCTCCGCGAAATCGGCCATCGTCTGCAGATGGAGGTGCGCGAATCCGACACCGTGGCGCGGCTCGGCGGCGACGAATTCGCGGTCATGCTCCTCGGCGTCGGCCAGACGGGCGCGGAGCTCGCCGCGAGGAAGCTGCTCGCGGCCGTGCAGGAGCCGCTCACCATCGAGGGCTTGAACCTCGATGTACACGGCAGTGTCGGCATCGCCATCGCACCCGAACATGGGACGGAGGCCGAGGTGCTTGTTCAGCGGGCCGACGTCGCGATGTATGTGGCGAAGGAAGATCGCTCGGGCTCGGTCGTCTACGCGGCGGAGCTCGATCGGCACAGTCCCGAGCGTCTGGCGCTGATGGGCGACTTCCGGCACGCTATCTCCCGTGACGAGCTGCGGGTCGTCTATCAGCCGAAGATCAATTTGAAGACCCGCGAAGTGTTCGGCGTGGAAGCGCTGGTGCGCTGGCAGCACCCGCAGCTCGGGCTCATCACGCCCGATCGGTTCATTCCCATGGCCGAACAGACGGGCGCGGTGCGTCCGCTCACCTTGTGGATGCTGGAGCGCGCGGTGCAGCAATGCCTGGAGTGGAGGCGGCTGGGCTTCGAGTTGATTGCGGCGGTGAATCTTTCGCCCCGCAACCTGCACGATCCCGAGCTGCCCGAGCGCGTGCGCGCACTGCTCGAGCTTCTCGGTGCGCCCGCGTCGATGCTCGAACTGGAGATTACGGAAAGCGTCATCATGTCGGATCCCCTGCGGTCGCTGCAGGTGCTCACACGGCTCAGCCGGATGGGCCTGCGCCTGGCAGTCGATGATTTCGGGACCGGCTACTCGTCGTTCAGCTATCTCCGCAAGCTGCCTGTGCACGAAATCAAGATCGACAAGTCGTTCATCGACGACATGGTCGAGGACGGCGACGAAGTGATCGTGCAGTCCACGATCGAGCTCGCGCACAATCTGGGTCTCACGTGCGTGGCCGAAGGCGTGCAAGACGATGCGACGCTGGATCGGCTGGCGAGGCTCGGCTGCGACACTGCGCAGGGCGACTTCATTTCTCCACCGCTTGACGGCGTCGGTGTCGCGAAATGGCTTCAGCAGCGCGGCCCGGGCCAGGTGACAAAGCCCTGATTCTCGCGGTCGCGTCCGGGATCCTTCTCGCACTCAGCTTTCCGCGCTACGGCCATCCAGGTTTTGCGTGGATTGCCCTGACGGCCCTCATCGTTCCGCTCTTCGAAATCCACCGCAGCTGGCCGGCGTTCCGTCGCGGGCGTGCCTTTCTGCTGGGATTCGTCGCCGGACTGGGTTACTTCGGCGGAACCGTCTACTGGACCGGCGCGGTCGTGACGCAGTTTGGCGGACTGAGCTGGCCCGTCGGCGTCGTGGTCGCCGCGCTGCTGGTGGCCTACCTGTCGCTCTTTCCCGCGCTCTTCACCCTGTGCCTCGGATGGCTTGGCGCCAAGTTCGGCGACCGCGCGATTCTGCTCGCTCCTGCGATCTGGGTGACAACGGAGTTGGGTCGCACGTACTTCTGGAGCGGCTTCCCGTGGCTGCTGCTCGGGTACAGCCAGACGACCGTGCTGCCGGTGGCGCAGTTCGCGAGCATCGTCGGCGTCTTCGGCATGTCGGCCCTCGTCGCAATGGTGGGTGCTGCGCTCGCGTATTTCGTCATTTCGCGTTCGCCGGGCTCCGTCGCGGCTGTGGCCGTTGTGGCAGCCGTGATGATGGGCATCGTGTTCTGGGGCAGTCGGCGCCTCGAAAACGACGTACTGGTCGATCAGGGCAGACCTGTCCGCGTGGCGCTCGTCCAGGGCAATATCGCCCAGGATGAGAAGTGGGACGCGGCCCATGCCGAGCGCATCCTGAATACGCATCTGGCGATGACCCGCGAGGCGGCTGGTGAAGGCGCGCAGCTCGTGATCTGGCCGGAGTCGTCGACGCCGTTTCCGTTCATGAACGACCGGATCGGCGGAGACAAGATTCGCACGGTCGTGCGCGAAACGGGTGTCGAGCTTCTGCTGGGCAGCGATCAGACTGACGCGAACAAGTCGTATTACAACGCGGCGTTTCTGGTGCGCAAGGATGGCTCGGTGGCCGGGATTTACCAGAAGATGCATCTGGTCCCGTTCGGCGAGTTCGTCCCGCTGCAGCAGTTGCTGTTTTTCGTCGGACCGCTCGTCGAGCAGGTCGGCGGTTTCACGGCCGGCCGAGAAATGGTGATGCTACCGACCAGTCACGGCCCCATCAGCACAGCTATCTGTTATGAGATCGTGTTTCCTCGTCTTATTCGCGATTCGGTGCTGCGCGGGAGCCAGTTGTTGACGACGATCACCAACGACGGCTGGTATGGCCGCTCGTCCGCCCCGTTTCAACACTTCCTGCAGGCGCGGATGCGGGCGATCGAGCAGGGGCGGTATTTGGCTCGCGCGGCCAATACCGGCATCAGCGGCTTCGTCGATCCCTACGGACGCGTCATTCAGAGCTCCGAGATTTTTGAGCGCGAGATCCTGGTTGGCGACGTCCGTATGCTCGAGACGCGCACGATCTATGGCAGAATCGGGGATCTGTTCGCCTATATCTGCGCGGCGCTGACGCTGGCCGCGCTCGTTTTCGCTGGAGGCATCAGTGGCTATCGCTCTCGATGATTTGACCCGCCGGTATCAGGACCTTGTCAAGCGCGCCGCCGATCTCCGGAGTTATCTTTGAAGCCGCTCGACCTGGTGACGAACTCTCACAGATAGAAGCCCGGGCGTCGGCCCCCGGTTTCTGGAACAACCAGATCGAGGCGCAGAAAATTCTTCAGCGCCGCCGCCGGGTCGAAGAGGAAGTCGAGCTGATTTCCAAGCTCAAGACGAAGTCGGACGATCTCGGTGTGCTCCTCGAGTGGGCGGGCCAGGGAGAAGACGTCGCCGGCGACCTGTCATCGGGCATCGAGGAGTTCGCGGGTCTGGTCGAAGGCGGCGAGGTCAAGAAGATGCTCGGCGGCGAGCACGACCGCAAGAACGCCATCCTCACAATCCACCCCGGCGCCGGCGGGACCGAATCGCAGGATTGGGCTGAAATGCTCCTGCGGATGTATCTGCGGTGGATCGAGCGCCGCGGGTTCAAGCGTGAAGTGATCGACTATCAGCCCGGAGACGAGGCCGGCCTCAAGAGCGCCACCCTCACGGTCGCAGGGGAGTTCGCGTTCGGATTGCTGTCGGCGGAAACCGGCGTGCACCGGCTCGTCCGCATTTCCCCGTTCGACTCGGCCGCGCGCCGCCACACGTCGTTTGCCTCGGTCTATGTCTGGCCCGAGCTTCCCGAAGACGAAGACGTCGTCATCGACGACAAGGACATCCGCATCGACACGTTCAGGTCGAGCGGCGCCGGCGGCCAGCACGTCAACGTCACCGATTCGGCTATCCGTATCACACATCTTCCGACAGGCATCGTCGTTTCCTGTCAGAACGAGCGATCGCAGCACCGGAATAAGGACTCCGCGATGCGCGTGCTGAAGGCGCGGCTCTTCGACATCAGACTCAGAGAGCAGCAGTCGAAGCTCGATCAGATCGGCGGCGCGAAGAAAGAGATTGGGTTCGGGAGCCAGATTCGCAGCTACGTGCTGCATCCGTATCAGATGGTCAAGGACCTCCGAACGAAGTTCGAAGTCGGCGACCCCACGCGCGTGCTCGACGGCGATCTCGACCCGTTCATCAAGGCGTATCTGATGCAGAAGGCGTCGGGGACGCTCGGTCAGCCGAGTGACTCAGAGGAAGACTAAGAAACACAAAGATCACGAAGATAGGAACAAAACAAGATCACAAAGGTCTTTCTCTTTGTGTTCCGAAGGTTTTGGAAATTGCCGGGAGCCGATTCAGTGTGGAAACGCCGTCCCCGGCTGCGTACCCGCGATGAACGCCTCGTCGATGCCGGTCTTGCCTTCTTCGGCGACGGTTCCATCGGCCGCGTTGACCGGGATGAACACGATGTTGCCGGGCGCGACGAACTCGGGCGGATTCTTCACGTCGCGGGTCTCGATGTAGGCTTGCATGAACTCGGTCCAGATGGGCAGTGCGGCCACACCGCCAGTCTCGTTGTGGCCGATCGGCTTGCGCTCGTCATGGCCGACCCAGACGCCAACGGTGATGTCGGGGTCGAAGCCAATGAACCACGCATCGCCGTAATCGTCGGTCGTTCCGGTCTTGCCGCCCAAGGGCCAGCCGAGTTTGGCGGCCGATCCCGCCGTGCCCCGCTGGACGACTCCGCGGAGCAGGTTCGTCATGACGAAGGCGGTATCGGCGCGTATCGCATCCTGCGCTTCCGGCCGGCCTTCTTCGAGCAGATTCCCATCGCGATCTGAAATCTTCAGAATCGAATACGGATGCATGCGGACGCCGCCATTCGGGTAGACCGAATACGCGGAGGTCATGTCCAGCAGGGTCAGGTCGGCCGCGCCAAGCGCCAGCGACAGATACGGCTCGAGCTTCGACTCGATTCCCAGGCGCTTCGCATATGCGATGACCTGTGGTGGGCCCAGCGAGTCCATCATCTTCACCGCGGGCACGTTCCGCGATTGCTCGAGCGCCCGCCTGAGCGTCACGTCGCCCTCGTATTTGCCGTCGTAGTTCTTCGGCGAGTAGGGCGGTTGGAACGGCCCCGCGTTGTACGCGACAGGCTCGTCGACGATGACCGACGTGGGTGTGTAGCCGCGATCGATTGCGGCGGTATAGACGAACGGCTTGAAGAGCGATCCGACCTGCCGGCGCGCCTGGGTGACGCGATTGAACTTGCTGCGATCGAAGCTGAACCCGCCGACCATCGCGCGAATCTGCCCGGTGCGGTTGTCAATCGCCACGAGCGCGCCCTCGACGAGCGGCGTCTGCTCGAGCGACACCGTCTCGATGCGCGCCGATGGGCCGACTTTCGTCACGCGCACGTCGATCAGATCGCCCGCCTTGAACAGCGCCGGGGGGGCGCGCCGCGTCCAGGCGATCGCGTCGCCGCGCAGTTCGACCGTCTGATCGCCGATGCGGATTCTCGCACTGGCCGGCGACACCGCTGTCACGACTGCCGGGACGATGTCGTCTTCGGCAATTGGCTGCGTCCAGCGGTCGTGCCTGTAGCCCTCCAGTGTCTGCCCCTGGGTGACGACATTAGGTTTGTCGCGGCGATAGCCCCGGCGTTTGTCGACCACGCGAAGGCCGCGATCGACGGCACGGTTGGCGGCCCGTTGAAGTCGAATGTCGATGCCCGTCTGCACCGAGAGTCCGCCTTCGTAGAGCACTTTGGCGCCATATTTCTGCTCGAGGTGCTTACGCACTTCTTCGGTGAAGAACGGTGCGACCGATCGGACCGGTTGCGGCTGGCCGCGCGTGACGATCGGTTTCTTCTTCGCCGCGTCCGCCTCTTCCTGGGTGATGTATCCGTTCTCGGCCATCTCCTGGAGCGTGTAGTCGCGGCGGAACTTGGCAGCCCCGCGATTGACGTAAGGGCTCTGCCGGGCCGGCGACTGGATGATGCCGGCAATCATCGCGGCTTCTTCGAGCGTCACGTCTTTCGCGCGCTTGCCGAAGTAGAGACGCGCGGCGGCTTCGACCCCATTGGTGCCGTGGCCGAAGTGCGTCTGGTTGCAGTAGAAGGTCAGGATTTCGCGCTTCGTATAGCGCTTCTCGATTTGAATCGCGACCAGGATCTCTTTGATCTTCCGCTCCGGGCTCTTGTCGCCGCGTACGAAGCCGATCTCTTCGGCAAACAGATCGCGTGCAAGCTGCATCGTGAGCGTGCTCGCGCCGGCGACCATCCTCCGCCGCACCATGTCGCTCGTCAAACGGATGAGCAACGCCGAGACGCTCAGCCCGAAGTGATTGTCAAAGTCCTTGTCCTCGGCCGAAATGATCGCGTTTCGCAGATGCGGCGAGATGTCTTCGTAGGGAATGACCAGGCGTCGCTCGATCGCGAACTCCCCGAGCGTTTCTCCATTGGACGCGTAGACGCGGGTAATCGCGCTTGGCGCATAGCGATCGAGTCCGGAAATCAGCGGCAGGTCGCTCGCATGGGCGAACATGACGCCGCTCAGGACCCCGAGCAGGGCCACGGCAATAAAAAGGGCCGCGAGACCGGCATGGCCGGCAAACCGGATGATGTAGGTTTTGGCCGACTTACGTGAATTCGGCGGCCGTTCGGGATTGCCGGACATCGGAAGAGCCTATTGTACCAGTAAGTTAAGAGTACCCTCGGGGTCTGACCCCCGTACAGTACGGGGGTCAGACCCCCTTACGGCCCGGCCTTTACATCAACCCACTCACATTTCATAATGAAAAGAGCCTAAAGCGTAGCTTCGAACACCATTCGCGCGAGGAATTTCTCAATGAGCAAAATCATCGGCATCGATCTCGGCACCACTAACTCGGTTGTCGCAGTCATGGAAGGCGGCGAGCCCACGGTCATCACGAACCCGGAGGGGAGCCGGCTGACGCCGTCCATTGTCGCCTTCACCAAGACGGGCGAGCGGTTGGTGGGGCAGGTCGCCAAACGCCAGGCGGTGACCAATCCCGAGAACACGATCTTTTCGATCAAGCGCTTCATGGGCCGCAAGTTCGATGAAGTGAACGAAGAGATGAAGATGGTGCCATATCGCGTCGTCCGCGCGTCGAACGGCGACGTGCGCATCAATGCCGGCGACAAGGAATCTTCGCCCCCTGAGATCTCCGCCATGATCTTGCAGAAGCTCAAACAGGCGGCCGAGGAGTATCTGGGGCAGCCGGTGACCAAGGCGGTCATCACCGTCCCGGCCTATTTCAACGACGCACAGCGGCAGGCGACCAAGGACGCCGGCCAGATCGCCGGTCTCGAAGTGATGCGCATCGTCAACGAGCCGACGGCCGCCGCGCTGGCGTACGGCCTCGACAAGAAGAAAGACGAGACCATCGCGGTGTACGACTTCGGTGGCGGCACGTTCGACATTTCCATTCTCGAAGTCGGTGAGGGCGTGGTCGAGGTGAAGTCGACCAACGGCGACACCCACCTGGGTGGCGACAATCTCGACCAGCGCGTCATCGACTGGATTGCGACCGAGTTCAAGAAGAGCGACGGCATCGATCTGACGAAAGACCGCATGGCGCTTCAGCGGCTGAAGGAGGCGGCGGAGAAAGCGAAGATGGAGCTGTCGTCGGTGATGGAAACCGACATCAGCCTTCCGTTCATCACGGCCGATGCCAGCGGCCCGAAACATCTGTCGTTGAAGCTGACCCGGGCCAAATTCGAGCAGCTCGTGGAAGACCTGCTGCAGCGGACAGTGGGTCCGACCAAGCAGGCACTTTCCGATGCGGGCGTCGATCCGAGCAAGATCGACGAAGTCGTGCTGGTCGGCGGGTCGACGCGCATGCCGCGCGTGCAGGCGATCGTGAAGGAACTGTTCGGCAAGGATCCGCACAAGGGCGTCAATCCCGACGAAGTGGTCGCGGTAGGCGCGGCCGTGCAGGCCGGAGTGCTGGCGGGGGAAGTGAAGGACCTGCTGCTCCTCGATGTGACGCCGCTGTCGCTCGGGATCGAGACGCTGGGTGGCGTCATGACGACTCTGATACCCAGGAACACGACGATTCCCACGCGCAAGAGCGAGACCTTCTCGACGGCGTCGGACAACCAGACGAGCGTCGAAGTCCATGTGCTGCAGGGCGAGCGTCCCCTGGCGCGCGACAACCGCACGCTCGGCCGCTTCCATCTCGTCGGCCTTCCGCCGGCGCCGCGCGGCATTCCGCAGATCGAGGTCACGTTCGACATCGACGCCAACGGCATCGTGAACGTGTCGGCGAAGGATCTCGGCACCGGGAAGGAACAGAAGATCACGATCACCGCGTCGAGCGGCCTCAGCAAGGACGAGGTCGACAAGATGATGAAGGAAGCGGAGTCGCACGCCGACGACGACAAGAGGCGCCGCGAGGAAATCGAGACGCGCAATCGCGCCGACCAGGCCGTGTATGCCGCCGAGCGGATGTTGAAGGACGCGGGCGACAAGCTGTCCGGAACGGATCGCTCCGCCGTGGAATCGGCGATCGAGGAGCTCAAGAAGGCCAACGCCGGCACCGATGTCGCGGCGATCAACGCCGCGATGGAGTCGCTGACCAGGGCCCAGCACACGGCCGCCGAGAGCCTGTACCGAAATGCGCAGTCGGGCCCGGCGGGTGGCGGCGGGGCAGACCAGGGTGGCGGTGGGCCGTCTGCCGGAGGTGGCGCGTCGCAGCCGTCCGGCGAGAAACAGGGCGATGTGATCGACGCCGAGGTGGTAGATGAGAAGTGATGAGTGATTAGGGATTTGGGATGGCCTAATCCCTAATCCCCAGTCCCTGATCCCGACAAGGACATGGATTTATACGAACTTCTCGGACTGGCCCGCGGCGCGACGCTTGTCGAAATCAAGCGGTCCTACAAGCGCCTTGCGCGGAAATATCACCCGGATATCAATCCGGGTGACAACGCCGCGGAAGCGCACTTCAAGGAGATTACCCGTGCGTACGAAACGCTGAGCGATCCCGAGCGCCGGCTGCGGTACGACGCGGGCGCGATGTCCATCGCATCGACCTCGGTGTCGTTTGAATTCGAGGGGTTCGATTTTTCCGCTGGAGTGGTGCGCGAGAGCACGACGTTCGGCGATCTGTTCGCCGATATCTTCACGTCGCGGCAGGACGTGCAGACGCCCGAGCCCGGGCGCGGCGCAGACTTACACGCGTCCGTTTCGCTGACGTTCGACGAAGCCTTGCGCGGCACCGAGCGGCGAATCACGCTGACTCGCCGCGATACCTGTCAGTCGTGCCGTGGCGCCGGCGCGCTGAATATCGCCGAGGCACGGTGCCCCAGGTGTCAGGGTTCCGGCGTCATCCGCTCGCGACGCGGCAGCATGGTCTTTTCGAAGAGCTGTGACGCCTGCGGCGGGTCGGGTCGGATGGTGCAGACGACGTGCGCCCGGTGCGCCGGTCTTGGTGTCGAGATGCGGAGTGAGACGATCAATGTCCGCGTCCCGGCCGGTGTGCCCGACGGGGCGCGGATTCGCGTGCCCGAAAAAGGCAACGCGGGCGAGCGCCGCGCCGGCACAGGGGATTTGCTCATTGCCGTCCAGGTGGAGCCGCACGAGACGTTTCAGCGCGAAGGTGATGACCTGTACATCACCGTGCCGATCGGCGTACACGAAGCCGCGTTGGGCGCAAAAATCGACGTACCCGCTCCCGACGGTACCGCACGCCTTCGCGTACCTCCCGGCACTCAGTCCGGGCAGCGGTTTCACATCCGCGGACGTGGTGCGCCATCGCCGCGCAATGGCGAGCGTGGCGACCTCGTGGCCGAAGTCAGAATCGTGCTTCCGAAGGTGCTCGACGAGCGCTCCAAGGAGCTGCTCCGCGAATTCGGGAAGATTAACGAGATGGCGCGAGGTGAGGTGACACCGCCCCTCGACAAAAGCTCGGGGCGTCCCGAGCACGATCGAGGGACGCAACCGAGCGGCGTGAGCGGGCTGAGGGGCCCCCGCGACTCATGAAAAAGACGGGCGAGGCGTATTACATGATCAGCGCGGTGGCGCAGAAGTATCACATCCACCCGCAGACGCTGCGCTTGTACGAGCGTGAGGGACTGCTCAAGCCATCCCGCACCGACGGCAACACACGGTTGTACTCGGAAGAAGATCTCGAGCAGCTCGAGACGATTCTCACGTTGACGCGGGATCTCGGCGTGAATCTGGCCGGCGTCGAAGTGATTCTCAACATGCGTCGCAAGATTCAGCAGATGCAGGGCGAAGTCAACGAGTTCATGGAGTACGTGAAGCGCGAGCTCGCTCGTGGCATCGACGACTGGGAGCAGCGCCTCAGCACCGCGCTCGTGAAGTCGACGTCAACAGATCTCGTGCGCACGAATCCTTCGTCGAAGGAACCGGCATCAACGCCGAAGAAACAGGCGCGATAAAAAAATTCTAAAGTTCTGCTGACCTGCGGGTCGGCGTCGGGTATCATGTTGCGTGCTTCCGGCGGTGCAGACCAATAACGTATGTCCCCTCTGCAACGGAACCGGTTGGAAGTCTCTCCAGGACGGTGACGTCGAGCGTGTCACGCGCTGCGACTGCTGGCGCGCGAACGTCAACAAGCGCCTCGTCACCGAAGCCCGCATCCCGCGACGCTATCATCACTGTACCCTCGACGACTTCGTCACCTACGACAACGACACGCTCGACGACGCGCTAAGCCGCTCGCGCAGGATGGCCGACGAGTTCCCGGTCGTCAACCGTGGGCTTTTCTTCGTTGGCGATCCCGGCGTCGGCAAGACGCACCTCGCCGTGGCAATCCTCAAGCAGGTGATCCTCACACGGGGGGCGCGCGGGATTTTCTACGACACGCGCGACCTGTTGAAGTTAATTCGCGGGACGTACAACAACGAGGTCAAGACGACCGAGCTCGACGTGCTGAAGCCCGTGATGGAGGCCGATCTGCTCGTGCTCGACGACCTGGGCGCCGAAAAGACATCGGAATGGGTCGAAGAAACGCTGAACCTCATCGTCAACACGCGCTATAACGAGCGGCGCGCGACGATCTTTACGTCGAACTATCCGGACCTGCCGCCCGACACCAATCCGGCGGTCATCACGCTGCACGACCGCATCGGATTCCGTATGCGGTCGCGGCTGCATGAGATGTGCGACTTTCTCGATCTCGAGGGCGCCGACTACCGGATGAAGCTGCCGAACGAAGGCGTGCCGGCGCTCAAGCGCATTTGGGAAGAGCGTCGGATGCGCGGCAAGCTCGATCAGGCAGGCCGTACCAGCCGTCCGGCCAAGGCCCAGCTCCGCGGCGGCGACGGCAAAGCCGACCTAAAATGGTCTGGTGGCCGCGCTGGATCGAAATAAGCCGGGACTCTACGTACACGTCCCGTTCTGCAGCTCTATCTGCAACTACTGCAACTTCAATCGAGGGCTGTACGACGCTGCGCTGAAGGCGGAGTTCGTCGCCGCGGTGCTGCAGGAGATGGGGGGGGAACCGGTTCGGGGATCCTTTCTTGAGAGGGGCGCGGAAAAAAAGGATCCCGGAACCGTTTTCCCCGACACCCTCTACTTCGGCGGTGGGACCCCCTCCCTCCTGGCGCCTGAAGACATCGCGGCCATCGTCGGCCAGGCACGGACTGCGCTCGGCCTGGCCGCCAACGCCGAAGTGACGCTCGAGGCCAACCCCGAGACGGTGACCACAGAGAACCTGGAACATTTTCGGCGCGCCGGTGTCAATCGTCTGAGCTTCGGAGTTCAGTCCTTTCAGGACGAGGAGCTGAAGCGGCTGGGTCGCGTGCACTCGGCCGAAAGGGCGCAACAAGCCGTCGGGATGGCGAGGGCCGCCGGGTTCGACGACGTGAGCATCGATCTGATGATGTGGCTGCCGGGTCAGAATGTCGCCCAGTGGCTGGCATCGGTCGAGAAGGCAATTCTCGTCGGGCCCGACCACATCTCGCTGTACATTCTCGAGGTCTATCCGCACCTCCCGCTCAAACAGGAGATCGACCGGAACGGTTGGGCGCAGGAACCGGACGACGGCGCGGCGGACATGTACGAATCAGCGATGGATATGCTCGACTCCGCCGGCTACCAACAATACGAAATTTCGAATGTGTGCCGGCCGGGGCGTGCGTCGCGCCACAACTTGAAGTACTGGACTGACGGCGACTGGCTGGGCTTCGGGCCTGGCGCCCACTCGACATGGCGGGGCACGCGGTGGCGCAATACCGCGGCGACTGCGGACTATGTGGCGAAGATTGCTGCAGGTGAGGGCGCGACGGTCGAGCGTCGCACCCTGTCGAACGACGAGCGTCTCGGCGATGCGATGTTCACCGGCCTTCGGTTGACGTGCGGCGTCGATATCGACGCCGTGTCGACACGCTACGGTGTGGATGTCTGGCAGCGATTTGGCGCTCGACTGACGCCCTATCTCGACGCGGGCGTCCTCTGGAAAGAGGATACGCGGTTGCGACTGACCCGGAGGGGGATGCTGCTGGCCAACGAAGTCATGTCCGTCTTCGTTTAGGCTTGAGTTTGTGAAGCGTACCGGTAATATAAAGCGCCCGTTCGTCAACTAAGGAGGAGTGAATGCGAGCAATCATCCTGGCTCTCGCCGTCTTGGCTTTCACCGCCGTGACTGCCGATGCGCAGACGCCGAATGCGCGCGTCTTCAACGGCGGCGCCGGACTCATTCTCTACACCATCAAGCCCGGGAGCACGGCTGATTTCGAAATGGTGCTGAACAAGACCAAAGAAGCGCTCATGAAGAGTGAAAAACCGGAACGCAAGCAGCAGGCCGCTTCATGGCGCGTCCACAAGTCGGATACGCCTGCGGCGAACGGCAACGTCACCTATGTGATGATTATCGATCCCGCCATCAAGGACGCCGACTACAACATCGTCAACATCCTGAATGAGGCATTTCCGGCCGAGATTCAAGCGCTCTTCAAGTCTTACACCGAGGCCTTCGCCAGCGGCCTGATTCCCATCAACCTGGTTCCGGTCGTCGACTACTCCAAGTAGACGAACAGGGCACACTCAAGAGACAGGCAGGACAGAGAGCAGACGGATGAGGGCAGAAGTCACCCTCTCCCGTCTGCTCTTGTCTAGAAGGCCAGATTCAGCCCTGCGTACAGTCTCTGTATCACTGAGTGTTTCGGGTTGCCCTTCAGATTGAAAATCCGATAGTCCACCCGCGCGCGGAGGGGACCGGCAAGGTTGATCTTCGCGCCGCCGCCGTTGTTGAACAGAAATGCCGTCTCCTGATCGTTGACGAGGCGCTCGCGATACACGCCCGCGCCGGTTGTCAGATAGAGCTGAAAACCAGGGAGACCGAATGACTGGAGAAACGCGTTCCCGGACGTCGTCCGAAGCGACGGTTCGCCTTCCGTCGGATTTTCCGACGTGTTGCCGTACTCGAACTCGAATCCCACAACGAGCAGACTGACGCCGACCGCAAATCCGCGAACCACCGCTCGTTCGCCACCGCCGGAGTTCCTTCCGATGAACACAGTTGCATCTGCGCGGGCTGCCGAAGGCGTGAGGAAGATGAGCATGAGCGCCAGAACAGTGGGTCGAATTCTCATGGCGGCATTGTACCAGTCCCGGTGCGGAGTACAAGTCCGTAGTGTCCGCCCTTCAGGCGGACGCCGCCGCTGGTCCGGCTGAAGCCGGACACCACGCACCCAAGGCTCTCGCCGGACCGTGATAAATTCCGCAGGTTGTCTGCGCTCTCAGAACTCATCCTTGATGGCGACCTCCGCGCCATCGCTCGCGGCATCTCGTTTGTCGAGAATGACGCCGATGAGGGTCCGGCCCTTGTCCGCGATCTGCACCCCCGATCGGGCCGCGCGTTTCTCGTTGGTGTGACCGGCGCCCCAGGCGCCGGCAAGAGCACGCTCGTCGACGGGCTCGTCGCGCGCTGGCGCAACCAGGGTAAGACGGTGGGCGTGATTGCCGTCGATCCGACCAGCCCGTTCAGCGGCGGTGCCATGCTGGGCGATCGCGTCCGCATGCAGGCGCACGCGCAGGACGCCGGAGTCTTCATTCGCAGCATGGCCACGCGAGGGCACCTTGGAGGACTGGCGCGCGCGACGGCCGACGCCGCGCTCGTGCTCGACGCCGCTGGGAAAGATTTCGTCGCGATCGAGACCGTCGGCGTCGGTCAGGACGAAGTCGAGATCGCTCGCACCGCGGATGTCTCAGTCGTCGTGCTCGTGCCCGGGATGGGCGACGACGTGCAGGCGCTCAAAGCCGGCGTCATGGAGATCGCCGACATCTTCGTCGTGAACAAGTCAGACCGCGAGGGCGCGGATCGAACCGTCGCCGAAATCGAGTCGCTCCTGGGGCTCCACATGTACGCCGAAGGCGAGTGGCGCCCGATCATCGTCCAGACACAGGCGACGACCGGGCAGGGGGTGGACGACTTGATCGGCGCCATCGAGCGCTTCCGCGGGCAGTCGTCGAACGTCGAGTCGCGCCGGCGCAGTCGAGCCGCTGCACAACTGCATTCGATCGTTGCCGCAAAGCTCATGCGGCACGTCGAATCGCGCGTGCCAGCGGCAGCGATGGAGGGATTGATCGATCGCATCGCTGCGCGAACTATCGATCCGTACACGGCGGCGGATGAGGTACTGAACGCATGAAGGCGATCCTGGATCACGTCGGAATCGCGGTGAAGGATCTCGAAGCGTCCCTGTTGTTTTTCCGCGATGCGCTGGGCCTCGACGTCGAAGCGCCCGAAGACGTGCTCTCGCAACGCGTTCGGGCGCAGTTCGTGCACACCGGCCCGGCGTCGTTGGAGCTGTTGCAGGCGACCGCGCCCGACTCGCCGATTTCGAGATTTCTCGAGAAGCGAGGTCCCGGGCTGCACCACATCACGCTGAGAGTTGACGACATTCGCGCAGCGCTTGCCGAATTGCGGGCGCGCAACGTCAGGCTCATCGACGAGGAACCCAGACAAGGCGCCGAGGGCGCGAGCGTCGCGTTCATCCATCCAGCGAGCGCCAATGGCGTTCTCGTCGAGCTGAAGCAGCCGGCCAGACCGCGGCAGGAGGCCGAGCTGCCGAAGACGATCCGGCTTGGCGACATCGACATCGTGACTGTCTCAGACGGGTTCTTCTATCTCGATGGCGGGGCGATGTTCGGCATCATTCCGAAGACGTTCTGGGAGAAGAAGGCGCCGCCTGACGAGCGCAATCGCATCCGCATGGCGATGCGCTGTGTGCTGCTTCGCGGTCCGAGGACGATGCTCGTCGATGCCGGCTCCGGCGACAAGATGACGCCCAGGCAGGCAGAAATCTTCCGGTTCGAACGCGACTTCAATCTCCAGCACTCGCTGCCGGCTGCCGGTGTGTCGCCCGGAGACATCGAGATCGTGCTGGCGACCCACTTGCATTTCGATCACGCCGGCGGGTTCACCGAGCGCGCGCCGGATGGCACAGTGCGTCCCCGATTTCCGCGCGCCCAATACATCGTGCGGCGCGGTGAGTACGAAGACGCGACGCACTCCAACGAGCGGACGAAGGGAAGCTATTTCCACGAAAACTTCACGCCTCTAGCCGATCACAACGTGCTGCAGCTGGTCGACGAGGACGCGACGATCATGCCGGGTGTTCGCGTCAGGCGAACCGGCGGGCACACGATGCACCACCAGATGGTGATCATCGAGTCTGCCGGCAAGACCGCGGTGTTTGCGGCCGACCTGCTGCCGACAGCGGCGCATCTTCCCGAAGTGTGGGTGATGGGCTACGATCTGTTCCCGCTCGACACGCTCGACTTCAAACGTACCTTCCTGCGAGAAGCGATAGAGCGCGAGTACCTGATTATTTTCGAGCACGATCCGGCGATCGCCGCGGGTTACATACGAGAGCGCGACGGGAAGAGGTACGTGGAGCCTGTCGCGTGATATGGCAGATGGCAAGGGTAGCAAGGTAGGGCGGGTCTTATAAGACCCGCCCTACATCTACCCGCCCTACATCAGAGGGCAGATGGCAGACAAAGTCCAGATTGGGGTCATCGGCGGCAGCGGTCTGTATGACATGGCGGAGTTGACCGACCGCGAGGAGAAGACGCTTGAAACACCGTTCGGCGCGCCGTCAGGGCCGTACTTAATCGGCACGCTCGGGGGCAAGCGCGTCGCATTTCTTGCGCGTCACGGCGCAGGGCATCGGTTGCTGCCGTCCGAACTCAACTTTCGCGCGAACATCTTCGGATTCAAGCTGCTCGGCGTCGAGCGCATCATTTCGGCGAGCGCCGTTGGAAGCCTGAAGGAAGAGTATCCGCCGCTCGACATCGTCGTGCCCGACCAGTTCTTCGATCGCACGAAGGGGCGTGTCAGCACGTTTTTTGGCGGCGGTCTGGCGGCTCACGTCTCGTTTGCGCATCCGATTTGTCCGGTGCTCGCGCAGGTCGGCGCCGATGCCGTTCGGGCGGTTGGCGCAAACGTCCATCTCGGCGGCACCTACGTCTGCATGGAGGGCCCGCAGTTCTCGACGCTGGCAGAGTCGAAGCTGTATCGATCGTGGGGCATGGATGTGATCGGCATGACGAACCTGCAGGAAGCGAAGCTCGCACGCGAGGCCGAGATCTGCTACGTCACGCTCGCGCTTGTCACCGATTACGACTGCTGGCATCCGGGTCACGATTCGGTCACCGTCGACATGATCGTCCAGACGTTGACGCAAAACGCGAAGACGGCACAGCGTGCCATCACCGAGGCCATCTCGAAACTACCATCGGATCGGTCATGTGACTGCGGTTCGGCGCTGAAGTTCGCTCTCATTACGAGACCCGAGGCCGTGCCAGCGCAGGTGAAGCGCGATCTGGCGCCGATTGTCGGGAAGTACCTCAAATAGACTTCGGGCTTCGGACTCCGGGCTTCGGGCCCGGAGCCGGCAGACCGCAGCCTGGAGCCGTATGAATCCAATTCTGGCCGTCGGGTCCGTTGCGTTCGATTCCATCAAGACGCCCTTTGGCGAGGCCAACCGGGTCGTTGGTGGAGCCGCGACGTATTTTGCGATCGCCGCATCGTTCTTCACTGAGGTCCGCATCGTCGCCGTGGTGGGCGACGACTTCGGCGCAAACGTCGAGAAGGTGTTCGGCGGGCGCAGAATCGATCTCACCGGCCTCGAGAAAGTGCCGGGAGAGACGTTCCGCTGGAAAGGCGAGTACGGCTTCGACCTGAACAGCCGCGAGACAATCTATACACAGCTGAACGTGTTCGAATCGTTCAAGCCGAAGATCCCGGCGAGCCACCGGTCGTCGCCGTTTGTGTTCCTGGGGAACATCCACCCCTCGCTGCAAGCCGATGTGCTGAAGCAGGTGGAGAAACCGCGGCTCGTCGGCGCCGATACCATGAACTACTGGATCGAGCGGACCCCCGACGAGCTGAAGCAGGTTTTGAAGAGCGTCGACGTGCTTCTGATCAACGATTCCGAAGCGCGCGAGCTCGCCGGAGAGGCGAATCTGGTGAAAGCCGCTCGAAGGATTCAGGCGATGGGACCGAAGACGCTGGTCATCAAGCGCGGCGAGCACGGAGTGTTGATGACGCGGACTACGGGTGGTTTCTTTGCCGCTCCCGCCATGCCTCTCGAAGAGGTATTCGATCCGACTGGTGCCGGCGACACATTCGCCGGCGGCTTTCTCGGCTACCTGGCCTCCTGCAACGGAGTAGACGATGCGTCGCTCGCGCGGGCCATTATCTACGGAAGCACGATGGCGTCATTCGCCGTCGAGGATTTCAGCGTCGAGCGTCTGTTGCGTCTGAGCGACAGCGACGTCTCGACGCGCTTCAACGAGTTCAAGAAGCTCACGCACTTCGACGTCGTCTAGTATTTGTGCGGCGACTTGCGCCTTTCGACTACTTGAACTCCGACCCATCCTTCCAGAGAGCGGCCGGCGGATCGTTGACGACGAGGTATTCGAACTCCTTGGTGAATTCCTCGTTGGTGAGCCCGGCGGTCGCGGCGAGCTTGGCAAGCTCGTGTGGATCCTGGAAGTCGTCTTTCCTCAGCCGAATCATGTAGCGGCGCGCGATGTGGTACCGCGTGGAATCCACGTCCACCAGCCGGGTCTTGGCGCGTCCGGTCTTCGGGTCGAGCATGTCCTTGAAGGGAATCGGCACGAAGCGGCCGGCCTGTATCGACACCATGGCATTCGACCCGCCAGACAGCACGTACTTCGCGGCGCAATAGCCGAGATCGCGCGTGTACTCCATGTCAAACGGAATCGGATCGGCGCACCGGAGCTCGTATCCGATATTTTTCGCCACCAACGTCGACTTGAGGCCGAAGTCCTTCAAACGCGAAGTAATCTGCGCCTTCAGGATCTCGCCGATGTTGACTTCCGCAATGCGCACGTGCCCATGAGCATCACGCTCCACGCCTTTGAGCTCGGCGAGGTCGTCTTCGCTGATGTGCAGGACGACACCTTCGCCGATAATCGCCACGCCGTCGCGGCGGCCATAGCTCATCCGCTTGATAATCGCCCCGACCAGTGTGTCGACCAGCACCTTGAGCCGCAGTGGCGCCGAGAATTCCTCCGGGATCAGCGCCAGCGTCGCGCCCGCAGCCTTGGCGATACCCAGGCTCAGATGGCCCGCCGTCCGTCCCATGGCAATGACGATGTACCAACGAGAGGTCGTTTTGGCATCGACCATCAAGTTCTTGACGATTTCGACGCCATAGTGCCGAGCTGTCTGAAACCCGAAGGTATCGATGTGCGGCGGGAGGTCGAGGTCGTTGTCGATGGTTTTGGGCACATGCACTACTCGTAGCCGGCCGGCCGCATGCTCGGCCAACTTCATCGCAGAAAATGCGGTGTCGTCACCGCCGATCGTGATCAACTGTGAGACATTCAGCCGCAGCAGCGATTGAACAGCGTTTTCGAGCAGCGCCGGGCTCTTCGACGGGTTAGCGCGCGCGATACCGATATGCGATCCGCCGCGGAAGTGGATGCGGCTGACGCCTTCGATAGTGAGCGGAATGACATGGTCGATATCGCCCTGCATAATCCATTCGAATCCGTCACGCAGGCCGAGCACGTCGACACCTTCTACGCGTGCGCGAATCGTTGCCGCGGCAATAACGCTGTTCAGACCTGGAGCGGGACCGCCACCGCAGAGAATTGCCAGCTTGTTGTGAGTGTCCATGCGGCCGGTATTGTAATTTTTCGTGTCTCTTCTGTGCAATTTTTGAAGCGCGCGGCTGGCGGCTCGACCATTTCTCAACGATTCTGTTGGAAGGACATTTGCTTCGTCCAAGCGACGTGCGTCTCGAAAAGGCCACCTTCGGACCGGTCCTCAGGGCAGCTCGCGAGCGTCGGGGCGTTACCCTAAAACAACTTGCGGAAGAAACGAAGCTCAGCGTCGAGCTATGGGCGTCGCTCGAAGACAACGACCTGACGCGCTGGCCAAAGCGCGTCTTCGCGAGGAGCTACGTGCGCGACTACGCGCTGCGAGTCGGCCTGGATGCCGACGAAGTGGTCAACGAGTTCTGCCGGCTGTTCCCCGAGTGGGGCGACCGTCGAGCCGAACAGGTGATTCGTGGGAAGGCAGAAATCATCGCGCATGAGCTCGAGTGGGAGGATCTGCCGACACCGCGTCAGCGCCGTTCGAGCGACCGGCCCCCGAAGCCCGCGCCCGGGTTCCTGTCGCGGCACCGGGTGCGCCTCATCGGCGTCGTGCTCGACCTGCAAGTCGTGCTCAGCCTCGGCCTGGCGGGAGTACGGCTCGGCCTCGGCTTTTGGCCCACGACGGCCGTGGTGGGAGTTTTGTACTCCGTGCTCGCGACGTTGTTTTTCGGCCGCAGTTTCGGCCTGGTCGTCGGGGAATGGATCCACCGCGTGCTCAAGTCGCTCTCGGCAACCAGCCGCTACCAGTCCTCGGGCGCCCAGCGCGCATAATTACCCCTGTTTTGCCCCCCATCCCGTTTGTCTGATATCCTCTCGCGCTGGTTCAGTGGCGCGTAAAGGAGTGAGTGATGCAGATAGCAGAGCGGGAAGCGGGAGGGGTCACGGTCCTCGATCTTTCGGGAAAAATCACTCTCGGCGAGGGCGACACCCTGCTGAAAGACAAGCTGCACAGCCTTCTGCACCAGGGCAAGAAGAATCTGCTCCTGAATCTGGCGCAGGTCAACTACGTGGATAGCGCCGGCCTCGGCGCGCTCGTCAGCGCCTATACCACCGTCACGCGCGAAGGCGGGACGCTGAAGCTTGCCAACATCACCAAGAAGCTGCAGGACTTGCTGTCGATTACAAAGCTGCTGACTGTCTTCGAGACGTTCGACAGCGAAGACGAGGCGCTGCGTAGTTACAAGTCCTGACCATCTTTCACAGAAGATCACGAGATCAGAAGAATGATTGTTTTCTGATCTTCTGATCTTCTGTTCTAGCTCTTCCGGAACACCACGATCCGGTTGGTGTTGGTGCCCTTCGAGTTGTTCCGCACGCCCCAGCAGTTGGCAGTCTTCGTGAACTGCTGAGAGTTGATTACCACCAGCAGCGGTTCGAGGCCCGACGCGACGCCGCACGGGAGTACAGCTTCTTCGAGCCGGATCTTTCCCCCCGCACCTCGCCGACCTCGAACGCCACGTGACCCCCAGGCCGAAGCACGCGCGCGAGCTCCCGGAATACGTCGGTCATGGCCGCCTGCCACTGGTCGACCTTCCGATGCATCGAAATCTCGACGGCTGACGTGTCGATGCCGCAGAACCATCCGCGGAGCCAGTTGTCGCCTGCGTAGTTGACGACGTCTAGGAACGGCGGAGATGTGACGACCAGACCGACGGACCCGGCCTTCAGCTGAGGCGTCGAATGCGCCGGACGCGTCAATAGCCGGGCTCGCTGCGCCGATCGAAGCAGCGTGGCGCGGGTCGCGCTGTCGCAATCGGAGAGCAGCGAGCGGGTCTTTGTGGCGATGAGCGCACGCACGTCGCGACGGGAAGGCACTTGTCTGCGCCGCGCGTTGATCTTCGCCTGCGCCTCCACCGAAGCGGCCTGATTGGGCGGCAGCGTGTACACCGAAAAGAAACCGGGAGAGTGGCCCGTCAGACGATTGACGGCGACCATCCGAATCCAGCGATCGATTCCATCGAGCGCACCGCGGCTCTCGCGATCGATCAGGTATTGGCGCAGCGCACATATTTCGCGCAGTGTGTCCGGATGGTAGAAAACCTCGAGCTCTTTGGGACAGGTCGTGGTCTCCGAGAGATCCAGCGACTGGAGCCTCGCGACGACATCCTCCGTTGTAGGGGGAGACAGCCGCGGCTGCGCCAGTACGGCGCTCAACGGATTGACATCGCATCCCGCCGGGGTTCGTCCGGCGAGTGCGGCTTCGATGACCGTTGTGCCACGTCCCATGAACGGGTCGTACACGACGTCGCCGGGCGCCGTGAAGCGATCGATGAAAAACCGCGGAAGCTGTGGCTTGAAACAGGCGCGATACGACACCTCGTGGAGGCTGTGTGCCGCACGCTGCCGGCTCGTCCAGAACTCGTTGACGAATGTCTCGACGACAATCGGTCGCGACTTCGCCAGACCGACGCTGGTGACGGCCCGCCTGGTTGCGCGGCCGTTCCATTGGAACGCGCGCAGCTCGCGGACGATCGCGGGTTGTGGCGATTGAGAAGCCGGGAGACGCTGGGGGGCGGTTTGTCGCATAGATAACTCTCGGGACCATTCGGGTTCGTGGAGTTCGTTGGGTTCGTCAAGTTCGTGGAGTTCATCGGGTTCGTGAGGTTCGCGCCCACGAACTCACGAACTCTACGAACCGACGAACTTTACGAACCTACGGACCTTTCTGTGAACCCTGTCTGAGCTATCTATCGGCAGAAGTGTGCAGAAGTACAGCGGCCGCCATATAAATGGCGGCGCCGGTCAGCAGTGTGGCGGAAAAGCCCCAGTTCATGGCGATAAAGACGGCGAGCGTGGCGCCGATGACGGAGAGCGCGCCGTTCATTCCCCACGCCCAAGGTACCAGGGCTGAATGACTTACGGTCATCAGCCGGATGCCCGCCGGGAGGGGCATGCCCATCAGGACGCCCGCGGGGGTAATCAACATGACCGTCAGAGCGATGCGGGCGCCATGGCTGGCGCTGATGGCAGAGCGGATGATGAGAGGAAGGGCGACGATGGCCAGGATCGCGACGCCGGCGATGCCTAGCAGGACGAACTGCATCGTCCGCCGCAGTTGCGGGCTGGCGATGCGACGGCTGATCAGGCTGCCGATGCCGGTACCGAGCAGCACGGAGAACAGCGTGACGGTGAGCGAGTAAACAGGGTGCCCGAGGAGCAGCACGAATCGTTGAAGCAGCGCGACTTCGATAAGCATGAAGCCCGCGCCCAGCATACCGAAGTAGGCGAGCCACCGAGGCCACGGGCTGCCTCGAAGCTCGCTGCCCGAGACGAGCAGCGGACCGACGACGAACAGCGTGACAAAGGTCGCCGAGATCGCCATCAGCGTCATCAGCGCGCTGAGACCGTTGCCAAAGAGCATGCTGCGTCCGAACGCCGTCTGAAACTGATCCTTGATTTTGGTCGTGTGAAAGAAGAATGGGCGGTTGTCCGTCGTCGGCGCGACATCGTGATGGTAGGCGTCATAGAACGCCTGTCGATCTGATGCGAGCACGAGCTTCGCATAGTCGTTGTTCGCGTCGGTCTGCCCGGGCGCATAGAGAACCGTGAACCCGAGATCGGCTGACGTTTTTCGCAGGTGTTCAACCTCGTGCGGCGTGAAGGGCGCCTTCTTGAGAAGGAACGTCGCAACCCGGTCCTGCTGGACGATGGCCATATGATCGGCAGCCGAGCAGCCGCGGCTTTCGCACGCGGCCTGCGCGAGCGATACCAGCCGCAGGCCGTCGAACACCCACCGCGTAATCGTCAGCATGCCGCGATCGGTGAGGTGGTCGTAGTAATCCTCGAACGCTTCCTTGGTATAGAGAGTGTTCTCGGTCAGCGTGTAAGCGCCGGCGGCCGTTGCGGCCCATGTGTCGACGAGCGAGGCCTGGATGATGTCGTAGCGATCGCTCGAGCGCCGGATGAAACTGCGGCCGTCGTCGACAACCACGCGGACGTGCGGGTTCTCATAAATCGATCCGGAGAAACCGCGGAACTGTCCGAGCATGACGTCGTTGGCGATGATTGGATTCACTTCGACGCCATCGACGCGGCTGGCGCCAAACGCGAGCGCCGTGAGGAGGTCTCGCCCGCCACCCGGCCCGATGACGAGGGCCGAAATGGGGTCTGACCCCGAAGGCACATTTCTCGCGGATTCTGCGCGATTTACCGGATTGGGGTCTGACCCCCGTACAGTACCGGGGTCAGACCCCACGAGGTGGAACGCCAGGCCCGTCAACTCGTACTTCAGATACTCGACTCTGGACAGGTCGCCGTCGAAGCGCACGATCGGCGTCGAGGCGGCCGAGTCGATGTCCATGAACCGCGTTTCCGGCTTCTCGCCCTTGTAAGTCGAGCTCAACGACCAGTCGCCATGGGACCGGTCGTAGACGGCGACGCGCGAAAACGAATTCCACTTCGCAAAGAGCACGGTGTCCTGGTCGTGACCCTTGGTGTTGCTGACGTCGAAGGGCGCCGACCCTGTCAACTGCAATCCGCCCGGTATGCCGACCGCAAGAGCCGCCAGTGCGGCGGTGCGGGTAATCGCTCCAGCCGGCGAGAACAGCAGTGCGGCTGCGCCCCCGAGCACGGCCGCCAGCAGCACCACTCCTGGAGCGCCGAACCGGTTCAACAGCGGCAACAACAGAAGACAGCCGGCCGCGGCGCCGATGAGGTCTGCGCCGTACACGACATTCACGTGATTCCTGAGGCGCGTGATGGCCAGCGAGATGACCGCGCCGCCGGAGAAGAAGGGGAGGGCGGCCAGCGTGTAGATGGCGATCATCTTCACGAGGTTTTCGTGAGAGTAGTTCAGGCCCACGCGAATGCGCACCAGCGCCGCGAGGGCCAGCACCGTCGTGACGGCGAAGAGCAGCGAGTGCGTGGTCAGCAGTGCTGCGGTCGACCGCCGGTCGAATGTGCGGCGCATGACATACACGTAGACGCCGCTCGCGCTGAGACCGAACAGCGCGATCGATATCGCGAGGAACGCGAAGTGGTAGTACATCGTCACCGAGAAGATGCGCGTCAGCGCCAGCTCGACCATCAGAATTGCGCCGGCGATGGCGCCGACGCCGATGAGTGCGCGGATGAAGCGCTCGCGCGAGAGCTCTGCGTGGGGCTCGAGATTCGACATTGCGACGAAGTTTAGCATCAGGGAGATGAGGTAAACTGGCTCCCGTGCCGGCGCCCGCTGCTGTTCGATCGCCATCACCTAATCGCATTCTCATCTGCGCCGCGGCCTGGGCGATTCCCGGACTCGGGCATCTGTGGCTCGGGCGCCGGAAAGGTCTGATCTTTCTCGTCGTGCTGATGACGATGTTCGCGCTGGGCCTGCTGCTGCACGGGCGGATCTTCTCCATCCAGCCTGCGGAGCCGTTCGTGGCGCTGATGGCGCTGGCCAACATGGGCATCGGCTTGCCGTACTTCTTTGCGCGGGCCATGGGCTACGGCGCCGGCAATGTGATCGCCGTCACCTACGAGTACGGCAACACGTTCCTCATTGTCTCTGGTCTGCTCAACTCTCTCGTCGTGATTGACGCGTTCGACATTTCCATGGGCCGCAAGTGATGCAAAGCCACTTCGTGCTCATGATGATTTTCTCGCTCTGCGTCTCCGCCGTTTTTGCCGGCCTGTTGCGCGAGGAACCGCACGAGCAGCTCGTCATCGGCGCGAAGATGTTCGGCGCGATGGTGGCCGCTGCGCTGGTTCTCGGCTGGCTGATGTATCCGTTTCCGATCTGATCGGCTCTTTGCCCTCTGCCCTCCGCTCGACGCGCATGCGCCTGTGGGCCCCGGTCATCGCGTACATGGCGATCATCTTCGGGCTCTCGTCGTTCTCCTCGCTGCCCTCGCCCCCAGAGGGCTTTTCGTTCTACGACGCGCATATCGCTGCGTACGCGGGTCTCGCCATCGTCACGACGCGCGCGCTCGCCGGTGGCCTGCGGGACGTATCACGGATGGCGATATTCGGCGCCATCGTCATCGCGTCGCTCTACGGTGTGTCCGATGAGTGCCACCAGTTGTACGTTCCCGGCCGCTCGTTCGACCAGATCGACATCGCGGCCGACGTGGTCGGCTCGATTGCCGGCGCGATCGGTGCCGGGGCGTGGAGTATAATCAGGCGTCGGTTCTAACGAAGCCGTGCCATGTCCTTTGACAACCTGCTCCTCGAGCGTGAGTCTGGCGTCGCCGTTCTCACGGTTCAGCGTCCCCAACGGCTGAACGCGCTCGACGCGAGGACGATCGACGAAATCGGGCAGGCTATCCTCGATATTCACCGTGACGAAACAATCCGCTGCGCCATTCTGACGGGCGCGGGCGACAAGGCCTTCGTCGCAGGCGCCGATATTTACGAGATCGCGCGCGACACGCCAGAGGGGGCGCGGCAGCGCGCGCTCGGCGGACAGCGTGTGTTCGACCTCATCGAACAACTTGGGAAACCCGTCGTCGCGGCCATCAACGGCTTCGCGCTCGGCGGCGGCTGCGAGCTGGCAATGGCGTGTACGTTGCGCATCGCCGCCGACAGCGCACGGTTCGGTCAACCCGAGATCAACCTTGGTCTGATCCCGGGCTTTGCCGGCACCCAACGGCTCGCGCGCCTGGTGGGGAAGACCAAGGCGATGGAGCTGGTTCTTACCGGAAACCCCATCACCGCCTCGGAGGCGCTCGCGATTGGCCTGGTGAATCGCGTTGTGCCCGCCGCCGAGCTCATGAAAGAAGCGCATGCGCTTGCGGCAGGTTTGGCCGCCAAGCCGCCGATCGCGATGCGGTACGCCATCGAAGCCATCACGAGGGGCCTCGAGATGCCGTTTACGGAAGCGTGCCGGTTCGAGGCGGCGCTCTTTGGCATGGCGTCGGCGACCGAGGACATGAAAGAAGGCACCGCGGCGTTCCTCGAGAAGAGGAAGGCGGAGTTCAAGGGACGGTAGCCTGGCTCAAAGTGTCATGGCAGATGGCAGATGGCAGATGGCAGATGGCAGATGGCGAGGGGCAGAGGGCAGAAATGTTGACGATTGAAGGATCTCAGCGCGCTCCCGGGATGAAGTTCGCGATCGTCGTCTCGAAGTTCAACGACTTCGTCACCGATCGGCTCCAGGCTGGGGCGATCGGCGCGCTCGAGTCAGCAGGGGTGGCTCAGGACGACATCTGCATCATCAAAGTGCCGGGCGCGTTCGAGATTCCCTTTGCGGCGAAGGAGGCGGCCACCCGGGGAGGTTTTGCAGGAGTGGTCTGTCTGGGCTGCCTGATTCGCGGCAAGACGCCGCACTTCGAATATATCTCGTCCGCGTGCGCGCATGGGATTACCGATGCCGCGGCATCCTCCGGCGTGCCGATGAGCTTCGGTGTGTTGACGACCAATTCGGTGGAAGAAGCGCTGGAGCGAGCGATCGAGGGTCCTGGCAACAAGGGATGGGAGGCCGCGATTGCCGCTGTGGAAATGGCGACCCTGCAGCGATCGATCAGGCAGCCGAGGCCATCGAAGAGCGTGAGCGTATGAGCGGCACCGGTACGAGCATCCCTGCGCGGCATCGCACGCGTCATCGCGGGCGTCAGGCGGCTGTGCAGATGCTCTATCAATGGGAAGTCGGTCAGCACGATGTCGAGGAGGTGCTCCGCACTTTCTGGGCGGCAAATCTGCCAGGTGCCGAAGGCGCGCCGGACAACGTCCGGGCGTTCGCCGAGCAGCTGGTCCGTTCGACGATTGCGAGGCTCGACAAAATCGATCCGATCATCGCCGAGACGGCCGAGCACTGGCGCCTGTCGCGGATGGCCGCACTCGATCGCATCATTCTGCGGCTCGCGATCGGCGAATTCCTCGACGGCGACACGCCACGGAACGTCGTCATCAACGAGGCCCTCGAGCTCGCAAAGACGTTCAGCGGTGACGAATCGGCGAAGTTCGTCAACGGCATTCTGGATGCGGTCAAAAAGAAGCTTCAATAAGGGTTCGTGAGGTTCGTCAAGTTCGTCAAGTTCGTGGGGTTCGTTGGGTTCGGCTGTTTCGCGTGCAACGGAAGCTCACCGACCCCGGCGCCCGGCGGTCCCTCGCCCGTGCCGCCCACCATTACGGTTCTCGTCTTTTCCAGAACTGAGGGCTTTCGACACGACTCCATCCCGGCGGGGATTGCGGCGATCCGGCAGCAGGGGAGTATCCGGGGTTTTTCGATCGATGCCACCGAAGACGCCGGCGCGTTCACCGACAGCAGCCTCGCCAGGTACAAAGCCGTTGTCTTCCTCTCGACGACGGGTGATGTGTTGGACGCGGGCCAGCAGGCGGCGTTCGAGAGATTCGTTCGCGGTGGCGGCGGATTCGTCGGTGTGCACTCGGCAGCCGACACCGAATACGACTGGCCGTTCTACGGCAGGCTCGTCGGCGCGTACTTCGCCGGCCATCCGGACATCCAGACCGCGACGATTCAGATCGAAGACCCTGGGCACCCGTCTACATCTTCGCTGCCGCGCGCGTGGATGCGCCGCGACGAGTGGTACAACTTTCAGCGCAATCCCCGCGGCCAGGTCACCGTGCTGGCCACGATAGACGAACGGACATATGCCGGCGGCACGATGTCGTCCGACCACCCGATCATGTGGTCGCATGCGTCCGAGGGAGGGCGCGCCTGGTACACCGCGGGAGGCCATACGTCCGAGAGCTTTTCGGAGCCGCTCTTTGTCGAACACCTGGGCCGGGGCATTTCATGGGCTGCCGGTGCGATATGATTTCCACGAATGTCATCTGAAGACGAACAGATTCAGCAGCGCCGAGCCAACCTCGCAAAGCTGAGCGAGCTCGGCGTTGACGCCTACCCCCATCGCTTCGATCGTACGTCAACGATTACCGAGCTCGTTCGCGCTCATGGAGGGAAATCCGGGGCGGAGCTCGAAGAACCTCGAATCGAGACGATCACAAGCGGCCGCATTCTCGGGATTCGCAGCTTTGGGAAGGCAAATTTTCTGGTGCTGTCGGACGGGCGCTCGCGCATCCAGGTGTATATCCGGAAAGACTCGCTCCCGGACCGCGACTTCGAGATCTTCCGGCTGCTCGATTTCGGCGACATGGTTGGGGTGCAGGGCCATCTCTTTCGCACGAAGACGAACGAGTTGACCATTTGGGCGTCGCGTCTCGAATTTCTGGCCAAGTGCCACCTGCCGCTGCCGGAGAAGTGGCACGGGCTGACCGACATCGAGATCCGCTACCGTCAGCGCTATCTCGACCTCATCGTCAATCCGGACGCGCGCGAAGTGTTTCAGGTGCGCAGCAAAGTGCTGGCGGCGCTGCGGGAGTTCCTCGACAGCCGCGGGTACCTCGAAGTGGAGACGCCGATGATGCAGCCCATCGCCGGCGGGGCGATGGCGCGGCCGTTTCGCACACATCACAACGCGCTCGACGTCGATCTGTTCCTGCGAATCGCCCCCGAGCTGTACTTGAAGCGCCTCGTGGTTGGCGGGCTCGAACGCGTCTACGAGATCAACCGCAACTTCCGCAACGAAGGCATCTCGACACGCCACAATCCTGAATTCACGATGCTGGAGTTCTATCAGGCCTACAGTGATTACCAGGATCTGATGACCATGACGGAAGAGATGGTCGCGTTTGTGGCGACATCAGCGGCCGGCAGGGACGAGATTCAGTACGACGGCGAAACGATTGTCCTGCGCGCGCCGTTCGCGCGCCTCTCGCTGCGGCAGGCGGCTGCGGACGCCGCGGCGACCAAGCTCGGTCAGCAGGTATCGGTTGCGGCGTTGCGGGACCATGGTGCCGTCCGGGATCTCGCGTCGCGACTGGGCATCCCCATCGATCCGAAATCGGGGCCCGGCAAGATCACGACCACGATCTTCGAGACGCTGGTCGAGGAGTCGCTCGTGCAGCCCACGTTCGTCTACGACTTTCCGACTGAAGTGTCGCCGCTCTCGAAGCAGCGGCCCGACGATCTTGAAACGGTCGAGCGATTCGAGCTCTACATAGGCAAGATGGAAGTGGCGAATGCCTTCAGCGAGCTGAACGATCCCTTCGAGCAACGCAAGCGGTTCGAGCAGCAGCTCGAGGAGCGCGCGAAAGGCGATCAGGAAGCGCACGCCATGGACGAGGACTACGTGCGGGCCCTGGAGTACGGATTGCCGCCGACAGCCGGCGAGGGTGTCGGCGTCGATCGGCTCGTGATGCTGTTGACCGACAGTAAATCAATCCGCGACGTCATCTTGTTCCCACACATGAAACCCAAGGGGGCTTCGGACCGGTAACCCGATGAACGTGCCATACGAGCTTCAGATCGCTCTACGGTATCTGCTGGCGCGCCGGCGGCAGGCCTTCATCTCGATCATTTCGTTCGTCTCCACGCTGGGTGTCACGGTCGGCGTGCTCGCGCTGATCCTCGCGATGGCGATGATGACGGGATTGCAGAGCGAGCTGCGCGATCGCATTCTGGGATCGACCGCGCACGCGTACGTGTTCAAGACGACCGGCATACAGGACTACCGCGCGGAAATCGCGGAGCTGCAGAAGATTCCCGGTGTCGCGGGCGCCGCGCCCGCGCTCATGGGCCGGGCGATCGCGCAATCGCCGAGCGTCGATACGTTCATCAACTTCAAAGGCATCGATCCTGCGCTGGAGCCGAAGGTCACCGAAATCGAGAAATCGATTTTGTCGGGCAAGCTGACCGATCTTGTGCCGCGAAACGACGAGGACCACGACGGCATTTTACTGGGCCAGGATCTGGCAAAGCAGCTTGGTGTTTCCTTGGGCGATACGATTACACTGCTCACCCCGAGAGGGACCCTGAATCCATTCACAGGCATGCAACCGCGGACGCGCGTGCTCCGCGTCGCCGGCATTTTCCGTCTCGGCCTGTACGAAATCGACAACACCTTCGGTCTCGTCACCCTCGACGTCGCGGAGCGGCTGCTGAACAAGACCCAGCCCGAAATGATTCAGCTCGCCATGAACGACATCAACGCGGCGCCAGCCATAGCAGCGGAGATTCCGCGGATGCTCGGAGACCGCTATGTGACGCAGGACTGGACGACGATGAACCGCACGCTGTTCGAGGCGTTGTGGCTCGAGAAGATGGCCGTCTCGATCACTATCGGCCTCATCGTGATGGTGGCGGCACTCAACATCGTCGCCTCACTGGTGCTGCTCGTGATGGAGAAGACGCCGGACATTGCCATCCTGAAAACGATGGGAGCCACGTCGCGCAGCGTGACGTACATCTTCATGCTGCAGGGGCTCATCATCGGGTCAATCGGCACGGCCATCGGCACGATCGCCGGCGTCACGATTTCCTGGGTGATGAATCGCTATCAGTTGCTGCGTGTTCCGGGGATGGGGGAGGTGTACGAAATCTCCTACGTTCCGTTCACGCTCCGGCCCTTCGAATTGGCGCTCGTCGTCTTCATGGCGGTGTTCATCTGCTTTCTCGCCACGATCTATCCATCACGCCAGGCAGCGAAGCTGAAGCCGGTCGAAGCGCTGAGATACGGATAGGGATCACAAAGATCTGGACACACCTTTGTGCTCTCCGTGTTTCGTGGTTCTACCACAGACACTGTCCACCCTCTGTTCCTCACAGATGACGCTCTGCGGTGTGTTGAGGACAGCCGCGGCCTTATAAGTCCTT
Organism: Vicinamibacterales bacterium; assembly: GCA_963782595.1. GTDB lineage: Bacteria > Acidobacteriota > Vicinamibacteria > Vicinamibacterales > JAMQPK01 > JAMQPK01. Next base: position 90,465 of record CAWAKJ010000004.1, read on the forward strand.
ATTTTTCAGCAAAATTGCTGGCACCCTCTTTGATCATCTCCTGGCAGGGGGACCGAATCATGAGAGCAGCTTTTGGCGCTATCGCGGGAGCCGTTACAGTCGGGGCGTTGCTCGTGTCCTACAACCTTGGCCAGCGTCACGCGTCGAGTGACATGTCGATGCCGGCCACACAGATGGTCATCGGGCCGGATGGCATCGCGAGGCCATATCTCGTGCAGGCGGGGCAGACCATGCTCGGACAACCGCTTATGAACCAGCCGTATGGCTGGTCGCCCTACGGCACTGTGATGCCGGGAGCTATGGCGTCCAGCGCCTATCAACCGCCGCAGCCGATGTATCAGCCGCAGGGTGCGTATCCCGTGCAAACGCGATATGTCACCGAACGGGTCGCGGCTCAGCCGGCCGCACGACGGGTCTCGACCGATCGAGTTGCGTCGGAATCGCAGCCCCGTCGGTCCTGGCAGAAAAGCGCACTGTTGATCGGCGGTTCGGCGGGTGCGGGCGCCGGAGTTGGCGCGTTGATGGGCGGCAAGAAGGGCGCGCTTGCCGGCGCGGCCATCGGGGGCGGCGCGGCAGCCATCTACGATCAGGTGAAACGACACTAGAATGGTGACTGTCGGCTTCGGGCTTCTGTCTCCCGGCCGGGAGCCAGAAGTCCGGAGCCCGAAGCCTGCATGCCCTTTCTCATCGCCAGCGACATCAACAAGAGCTACCAGGTGGGCGGTCAGCAGCTGCACGTGTTGCGCAGCCTCGAGTTGACCGTCGAGCGGGGCGAGATGGTGGCAGTGGTCGGCGCGTCCGGTGTGGGCAAAAGCACACTCTTGCACTTGCTGGGCGGGCTCGATCGCAGCGACTCCGGGTCCATCAGGGTTGGTGATACGGACGTGGGCGTCATGGCAGACGAAGCGCTGGCGAACTTCCGGAACAAGCACGTGGGGTTCGTCTTCCAGTTCCACCACCTGCTTCCTGAGTTCACGGCGCTCGAGAACGCGGAGATGCCCCTACGCATTGCCCGCGTCGCGCCCGCCGAAGCGCGGACCCGTGCCAGCGCCGTACTCCAACGTCTTGGACTTGCCGAACGCCTTACGCATCGTCCGGCCATGCTCTCCGGAGGAGAGCAGCAGCGGGTGGCAGTGGCACGAGCGTTAGTCACCGAACCATCGGTCCTGCTGGCAGATGAGCCGACGGGCGACCTCGACGAAAAAACGGCCGAAACTTTGCACGCGCTTCTGCGGGAAATGCACCAGGAGCGACACCTCAGCTCGGTGATTGCGACCCATAACATGCACCTTGCCGCGTCGTGCGATCGTGTGCTGCGGCTCGAAGGGGGCCGGCTGATTCCGGGGTAAGTCTGCCCGGCAGTGGATAAGTACGAAGGAGGGGGTTTTTCGAGCCGATACAAGGTCTAACGAATAGGAACGTCAGGGGTTTGGCCGTATAATGCCTATAGGCCGCTGACCCTTTACCACTACCCTTTTTTCGCAGGTTGAAACGGATGTTCGAACGCTACACTGAACGAGCGCGTCGCGTTCTGTTCTTCGCCAGATACGAGGCCAGCCAGCTCGGGTCCATTTCCATTGAGACCGAGCATCTGCTGCTCGGCCTCATTCGCGAAGGCAAAGGGCTGACTAGCCGTATCTTTGCCCGCTCGCACCTGTCTCTCGAAAACATCAGGAAAGAAATCGAAGGCCGGACCGTGTTCCGCGAGAAGGTCTCGACGTCGGTCGAGATTCCGTTCAGCGCGGAAACCAAGCGTGTGCTGCAGTTTGCCGCCGAGGAAGCCGATCGGCTGCTGCACAACTACATCGGCACCGAACACCTGCTGCTCGGCATTCTGCGCGAAGAGCGCTCGGTCGCGGCGTCCATCCTCATGGAGAAGGGGATGCGCCTCAATACCGTGCGCGAAGACATCGTCCAGCTGCTGAACGAAAAGACCACTTTGACGCGCGTCAAGGAAACGCCGCTGCTCGCCGAGTTCAGCCGCGACCTGACCGAGTCGGCGATGAAGAACCAGCTCGATCCGCTGGTCGGGCGCGACTACGAGCTCGAACGGGTCCAGCAGGTGCTCTGCCGCCGGACGAAGAACAACGCCGTGCTCATCGGCGAACCGGGCGTTGGCAAGACGGCCATCGTCGAAGGGCTGGCCCAGAAGATCGTGTACGGCGACGTGCCGCACTTCCTCGCCGACAAGCGCATACTCGCGCTGGACATCTCGTTAATCGTGGCCGGCACGAAATACCGTGGGCAATTCGAAGAACGCCTTAAGGCGATCATGAAGGAGCTCACGGACAACCCGAACATCATCGTCTTCATCGACGAGCTCCACACGCTGGTGGGCGCGGGTTCGGCCGAAGGCTCGCTCGACGCGGCCAACATCCTGAAGCCGGCGCTCTCGCGCGGCGAGATCCGCTGCATCGGCGCGACGACCCCGGCCGAGTATCGCAAGTACATCGAGAAAGACCGTTCGCTCGAACGCCGTTTCCAGGCCATCAAGGTCGATCCGCCGGCCGAGCGCGAAACGATCGAGATTATTCTCGGCGTCAAGGACCGGTACGAATCGTTCCATCACGTCGAGTACACGCGCGAGGCCATCGAGGCCGCCGTGTACCAGTCGAGCCGGTACATCACCGATCGATTCCTGCCCGACAAGGCCATCGACTTGATCGATGAGGCCGGCGCGCGCGCCAAGCTGCGCGAGGCCGGGTATAGCGAAGAGTTCGGCGAGATCAACCGCAGCATCCGCGTCGCCGTCGAACAGATGGAGAACGCCGTCTCGCAGAAGGACTTCGAGAAGGCGCAGTTCTATCGCGAGCAGGAAGTCAGCGCGCGCGAGAACCTGCAGTTCGTGCGCGAGAAGTTCGACGTCAAGTCGAGCGCGCGGCGTGTGGCCGTCGGCAAGCAGGAAATCGACGAGGTCGTATCCAAGTGGACGGGCGTGCCGCTGGCGTCCATCAATCAGGACGAAGGCGACAAGCTGCTCCGGATGGAGCAGGAGCTCCACCGCCGCGTCGTCAGCCAGGAGCGCGCGACGTCGGCCGTGTCTCGCGCCATTCGCCGGTCGCGTGCCGGGTTGAAGAACCCGAATCGCCCGGTCGGCAGCTTCATGTTCCTCGGGCCCACGGGCGTGGGCAAGACCGAGCTGGCGCGCGCGCTCGCGAACTTCCTGTTCGGCAGCGACAACGCGCTCATCCGCTTCGACATGTCCGAATACATGGAGAAGCACTCGGTGTCGAAGCTCATCGGCTCGCCTCCGGGATACGTGGGGCACGAGGAGGGCGGGCAGCTCACCGAGAAGGTGCGCCGCAACCCGTATTCCGTCGTGCTGCTCGACGAGGTTGAGAAGGCGCATCCCGACATCTTCAACATCCTGTTGCAGGTGTTCGAGGACGGCCATCTGACCGATGGGCTCGGGAATCGCGTGAACTTCAAGAACACGATCCTGATCATGACGTCGAACATCGGCGCGCGTTTCATCCAGAAAAAGGCATCGCTTGGCTTCCAGTCGTCGGAAGCGGAGACGATCGCCAAGAGCGTCACCGACATGGTGCTCGGCGAAGTCAAGCGGACCTTCAATCCGGAGTTCATCAACCGTATCGAAGAGATCATCGTCTTCGAGGCGCTCGGCGACGACGACCTGCGGCGCATCATGCTGCTGCTGGTCGATCAGCTGAACGACAATTTGGTGAACCGTCAGCTCAAGATCGTACTGGCGCCGGAAGTGATCGACTGGATCATCGATCTCACCTGCAAGGATCGCTCGTATGGAGCCCGTCCGCTCCGCCGCGCTATTCAGCGCTATGTCGAGGACCCGCTGTCCGAAGAGCTCATCCGCGGGCATCTGAGGGGCGGAGATATCGAGGTGTACCTCGAGAACGGTTCGTTGGCCTATCGTACAGCCGGGGAGGTTGCGGCAGGCCGCCGTCTCACTTAGAACGTCTAAACAGGACAGCCGCAGGCGCGTCTGGAACGGCTAGACCCGCCCTGCGTGTGTTGCTGTGAGGCTTTTTCCCATGAGAATTCAGAGCTTCATCCTCTTGTCAGCCCTGTGGGCAGGGCCGGCGTTTGCCCAGGCGACCGTCATGCCGGCGCCGATCGCCGCTCCGGCCACCACCGGCGTCGGCGAAAAGCCGGGGCTGGCCCCCGGCGGCGTCCTGTCGCTCTGCAACGGGGCGTACCAAATCGGTCCTCCGGCAAGCCTTCCGCCGGCCGGCTCGGGCCCCGTGGTCTACAACGTCATTCTGTGCTTCCCGAAACAGGGGAACGTCTCGCTCATCGAGCCGCAGACCTACCTCTATTACATGCAGTCGTCCGACCTCGTCAGCCTGCCGTCGCAGAACACGTGGAAACCGTACAACGACGCGGCCGAGCAGACGATCGTCGGCGATCACAAGCGCCTCTGGGCCACCAACTTCCTGGACGATCTCGCGATCGAAACCGTCGACTATCCGTTCTCGAACGGGGTCATCGGCAAGCTCGTCGTCTACAACATGGAAGAGCGGCAGCGGATCAAGAACACCATCTATAACGAAGGCACCAAAGAGATCGAGCAGGCTAAGGTCGAAGAGCGCCTGCGCGAGCTCGGCATCACGATTCGCCTCGATTCGTTCGTCGATCAGGCGACCGAAAAGCGTGTCGCCAATGTCATCCGCGAGATGCTGGTCGAGAAGGGATTCCAGGACGCGAAGGTCGAGCCGACCCACGAGGCGCTGCCTGGTGGCCCGAAGACCATCGCGCTGAAGTTCAAGGTGACCGAAGGCCCGAAGGTCAAGATCTCCAACGTCGACATCGTCGGCAACAAGGTGTTCGGCGACGGCAAGGTCCGCGGCAAGATGAAGACCAACAAGGGCGGCGGCTTCTGGATCTTCCCGGGCAGCAGCGTGTACCAGGAAGACAAGTTCGAAGAAGACGCGCAGATGATCGTCGACTTCTACCGCGAGCGCGGGTACCTGCAGGTCGACGTCGGCCAGCCGAACCTCAAGCACCTTCGAGACTCGGGCGACGGCAAGACGCGCTTCATGACGCTCGAGATTCCGGTGGCGGAGGGTTCGCGGTTCCGTGTAGAGAAGTTGGACTTCGCCGGCAACGACAAGGTGCCCGCCGAAGTCATGCGTCCCCTCTTCAAAATGAAGACCGGCGACTACTACAACGAAAAGCGGCTGCGCCAGGGATTCGAGAAGATTCGGGAGATCTACGGATCGGGCGGTCATTTCGAGATGACGCCGTTTCCCGAGTTCGAGCCGACTGGTGACAAAGTCAACGTCACCATCCGGATCAACGAGGGCAAGCAGTACCTGGTCAACCGCATCACGTTCCAGGGCAACACGACGACGCGCGACAGCGTCATCCGGCGCGAGCTGCGGCTGTACGAGAACGGCATCTTCAACACGGAAGCGTTGAAGTACTCCGTCAAGCGGCTGAATCAGCTTGGGTATTTCAAGCCGCTCGAGGACCAGAAGAACATCACGATCGACAAGACACCGGGTGCCGATAACAAGGTCGACGTCAGCCTCAAGCTGGAAGAGCAGAACCGCAACCAGCTGTCGTTCGGCGCGGGCGTATCGCAATACGACGGCGTGTTCGGGCAGTTGTCGTTCTCGACGGCCAACTTCATGGGCCGCGGCGAGACGTTCACCGTCTCGATGCAGACCGGCGCGCGGGTCAGCGACTACCAGGTGGCGTTCACCGAACCGTTCCTCTTCGATCGGCCGATTACGGGATCGATCGATCTGCACCGGCGCGATATCGAATACCTCTATCAGTTCACTCAGGGGTCGACCGGCGGGAACCTCACGATGGGATTCCCGATGAAGAACTTCTCGCGGATGTTCGTCAACTACAGCTACGACCGCGTCTATGTCCGCGATCTCAATCAGGCGTTCTTCGACGGCGGTGCGTGCCTTTTCTCGATTGAAGGCTGCCAGACGCTCGAGTTCGACAAGCTCACCGAGGAGCAGCGACGGATCATCGAGTTCAGTCCGTATTTGAAGGACGCGCTGCTCATCGGGCAGGGAGGCCGGCGGACAATCAGCAAGATCACGCCGACCTTCTCGCTGAACTCGATCGACAACCCGATCAGCCCGGTCACGGGGCGGCGCTACACCGCGTCGCTCGGCGTCGCGGGGATGGGCGGGAACACCCGCTATATCAACCCGACGCTCGAAGGCGTCTGGTTCCTGCAGCACACCGCGCGCACCTCGCTCGGTCTCCGTGCGCAGGCCGAGTACATCCGGCCGTACGGCACGACCAGCCCACTGCCGATCTTCGAGCGGTTGGTGCTCGGCGGCGGCTATAGCGTCCGGGGCTACGATCTCCGAAGCATTGGACCGCAGGATCCAGGCAGCCGGATCGTCATTGGTGGCAACAAAAGCCTGTTGTTCAACGCCGAATACCTGATTTCGGTGGGCGGGCCGGTTCGACTGATTTTGTTCTATGATGCTGGCCAGGTTCAGGACAACGGGCAACGATTCCTTTTCAATGGAAGAACCGAAGCCGACGGTACATACCGGCCCGGCTTCATCACCTCCACAGGTATGGAAGTGCGCTTCTTTATGCCCGTGTTGAACGTGCCGTTCCGGCTCATCTTTGCGTCGAACCCGCAGCGCAAGGGCGTCCTGAATTACAGCACCGGAGAAAATGAAAAGGCGTTCAGATTCCGATTCGATGTCGGCTCAACCTTCTAACAGACGAGGTTCGTTTCAGATGACGAGATTTTCTGTCGCGGCGGTACTCAGTGTGCTGGTTTTCAGCGCGACGGCCCTGGCGCAGACACCGCCTCCCGCGGCCACGGTTACGCCGCCGCAGGCGCCTTTGAGAATGGCCTTTATTGACCTCCAGCGGATCGCCGCTGAGTCGAGCGAGGGCAAAGCCGCCAGCACCAAGGTGCAGGCGCTGACGCAGAAGAAAACCGGCGAGCTCGCCGACAAGACCAAGGCGCTGAAGGCGAATCAGGAGAAGCTGCAGCAGGGCGGCGCGGTGCTGAACGATGCGGCCCGTGCGCAGACTCAGCGCGAGATCGATCGTCTCACGGTCGAGATCGATCGGTTCCAGGAGGACGCGAACGCCGAGGTGCAGGAGCTGCAGCAGCAACTTCAGGCCGACTTCCAGGAGAAGCTGCGCCCGGTAGTCGATGCCCTGGTCAAAGAGCTGGCCATCGGGCTGCTCTTCAGCGCCGGCGATGCCGGGGCCATCTACGTCGACCCGTCACTCGACATCACCGGCGAAGTGATCAAGCGGTTCGATTCAGGTAAGTACGCGACCGCAGCAAAGCCCGCTCCAACGCCGACCGCGAAGCCGGCTCCTGGGGCGCCGACGACGGCCAAGCCCGCGGCGCCTGCGCCACCTGCAGTGCCTCCGGCGACACCGCCCGCGAAGCCGTAACGACCTGCTTCGCCAGTCAGGGCAGATGGCAGAGCGCAGATGGCAGGTTCTGCCTTCTGCCATCATCCCTCTGCTCTGACTAATTTCGGGTATCCTGTCACCCAGTGACCCTAGACATCCCCGCGCTGCTCGACCGACTTTGTTACCGCCACCCCTCCGTGCTCGTCGATGCGATCGAGACGCACGAGCCCGGCAGGCGGCTTGTCGCCCATAAGAACGTCACCATCGACGAAGACTTCTTCCAGGGCCATTTTCCGGGCATGCCCTTGATGCCCGGCGTGCTGATGCTGGAGACGCTGACGCAGGTGGCAGCGGCGCTGGTGCTCGAGCGCGAAGGGCCCATGCCGATGTCGCGCGTGTACCTGCACGGAGTGGACGACGCGAAGTTCCGGAGGCAGGTCGTCCCGGGGGATCAGTTACGTCTCGAGGTCACCCTGGGCCGGGCGCGGAGGTCGCTGGCCAAGGCGCGCGCGATTGCGTACGTGGGCGATCAGATCGTTGCCGAAGCCAACCTGTTGCTCGCCGTCATGCCCGACGGCGTCAACATTCACCCAACCGCCGTCGTCATGAAGGGCGCGGAGATCGGCGCCGGTACCAGCATCGGTCCGAACGCGGTGGTGGGCGAGCACGTGAAGCTCGGCCGGCGGTGCCGCATCGGCGCGTCCGCGGTCGTGGACGGGTTTACGGAAATTGGCGATGGGACGGAAATTTTTCCGTTCGCGTCGATCGGCCTGATCCCCCAGGACCTCAAGTTCAAGGGCGAAGAGACGCATCTGAAGATCGGCGAGCGGAACATCTTCCGCGAGTTCGTCACGATTCACCGCGGTACGAAGGGTGGCGGGGGCAAGACGACAATCGGCGATCGCAATGTGTTCATGGCGTACGCGCACGTGGCGCACGACTGCCACATCGGCAACGACACGATCTTCGGCAACAACGCGACGCTCGGCGGTCACGTATTCGTGGACGATTTCTCCACCATCAGCGCGGGCTCTGGCGTGCACCAGTTCTGCCGGATCGGCCGCCACGCGTTCATCGGCGGCTACTCGGTGGTCACCCGCGACGCCCTGCCGTACGGGAAAACGGTCGGCAATCGCGCTCGCATTTACGGGCTGAATACGATTGGCCTGATGCGCCGCGGGTTTACGCCCGAGGTCATCGGCAAGCTCAAGCGGGCATATCGATATCTGCTGACCTCGCGGCTCAACACCACGCGTGCGCTGAACAAGATCGAGCAGGAATCGACGCTGTCGTGTCCAGAGGTGCAATATCTCGTCGATTTCATCCGCAGCTCACAGCGTGGCGCATTGCTTCGCCGCCCGACGCGGCGTGCGGAGGAGATGGTGGCCGATGAGTAATCGTCGATGCGCCTAGGCCTCATCGCCGGCAACGGCCGATTCCCCTTTCTGGTGCTGGACGCCGCCCGGGCCATGGGCCACGACGTGACGGTGATTGCCGCCAGGGAAGAGACGTTCGCCGACCTCGACGATGCCGCCACGAAAGCGCGTGCCGAGATTCACTGGATCTCGCTCGGCGAGCTTGGCAAGTGCATCTCGCTCCTGAAGGATGCCAGGGTCAGCCATGCCGTGATGGCCGGCCAGGTCAAGCACACGAAAATATTTGCAGGCGGTATCATCCCCGACGCGAAGTTCCGGTCGGTGCTGATGAAGCTGGCCTTTCGCAATACCGATGGTCTCATCGGCGCCGTGGCGTCGGTGCTGAAGGACGAAGGCATCGAGCTCATCGATTCGACATCGCTGCTCAAGCCGATGCTGGCGATCGCCGGCGTCATGAGCGGGCGGGCGCCGACCGACGAGGAACGGAAGGACCTCGAATTCGGCTATGGAATGGCCGATGCTGTAGCCGGACTCGACATCGGACAGACGATTGCCGTGAAGCACGGCGCCGTCGTCGCCGTGGAGGCGATGGAAGGCACCGATGAAGTGATCGCGCGAGCGGGGCAACTCGCCGGACCTGGTGTCTGCATCGTGAAAGTGGCCAAGCCGAAGCAGGACATGCGCTTCGACGTACCGGTGGTGGGGCTTGCGACGATCCAGTCGATGCGGGCGGCCGGGGCGTCGGCGTTGTCCGTCGATGCCGGCAAGACACTGATGTTCGAGCGCGACGAGATGTTGAAGAGCGCAGATGAAGCGGGCATTGCCATCGTCGGGCGAGACAAATCTTGATATCCCAACGCCAAGACGCCGCGTCTTTGCGCCTTTGCGTTGAGACACGAAAGATATGACAACACGCGTCGCAGTGATAGGCGTGGGGTCTTTAGGCCGGCATCATGCGCGGATTCTGGCGCAGCTGCCCGGGGTTGAGCTGGCCGGCATCGTGGACATCAACGAGGCCAGGGCGCGGGAGATCGGCGGTGTCGTGAACGCGCCGTGGTGCACGAACGCAGCCGAGATGCTCGGTCGGGTCGATGCGGTCACCATTGCCGTACCGACGGAGTCTCACCTGAGCGTCGCGCTCCCTTTCCTCCAGCGTGGAACGGCGGTTCTCGTCGAGAAGCCGCTCGCGCGCGACGCGCGCGAGGCGCAGCAGATGATGGATGTGGCCGCCGCATCTCATGCGGTCTTCGGGGTGGGCCACACCGAGCGGTACAATCCGGCGGTCGAGGCCGTTCGACCGCTGCTCGACCATCCGCGATTCATCGAGGTACACCGGCTCGGTACGTTCCCCGATCGCAGCCTCGATATCGACGTTGTCTTCGACTTGATGATTCACGATCTCGACGTCGTGCTATCGATTGTCCCCTCCGAGGTGACCGCCGTGGAGGCGGTTGGCGTTGCCGTGTTGACGCCGAGACCGGACATCGCCAACGCGCGGCTGAAGTTCGCGTCGGGGTGCATCGCGAACATCACGGCCAGCCGAATCAGCAAAGATCGAGTCCGCAAGATCCGGATTTTTCAGCGAGATGCGTACTTGTCGGTCGACTATGCCGCGCAGGAAGTCGAGCGGTGGCGGCTCGTGAAAGGCAACGGCAGCATGCCCGCGATCGACGGGGGCAAGCTCGAGGTGACCCAGGAAGAGCCGCTCAAGCGGGAGCTGGCCGACTTCGTGGCCGCGGCACGCGACAAGCGCGCGCCCGGCGTGACCGGCGCCGACGGTTTGCGCGCGATTGAGTTAGCGCAGAGAATCACCGACGAGATGAAACGGCAGGAATAGACCACAGCGCATGTTCTCAGACATCAACGATTTCATCGCCGATCTGGACAAGCGCCGTCTGCTGTCTCGTATTCGAGAGAGCGTGAGTCCCGATCTTGAAATTGCGGCTGCGACAGATCGTGTGTGCAAGCTGCCCGGTGGAGGCCCCGCGCTGTTGTTCGAGCGTCCTACGGGCTTCGACATGCCGGTGGCCACCAACCTCTTCGGCTCGACCGAGCGCATGTGCCTGGCGCTGGGTGCGAGCTCGCTGGACGCCGTCGCCAAAGAGATCGACGAGATGATGACGCCGAAGATGCCGGCGGGCATGCTCGACGCCTTCAAGATGCTCCCGATGCTCGACCGGCTGCGCGACTTGATGCCGAAGACGGTGAAGGATGCGCCGTGCCAGGAGGTCGTCAAACGCGACGGCTCGCTCGACGAGCTGCCGATTCTGAAGACGTGGCCGGAAGACGGCGGTCGCTACATTACGCTACCGCTCGTGATCACCAAAGATCCCGAGACCGGCGTCAGGAACATCGGCACGTACCGGATGCAGGTGTTCGACGGCCGGACGACGGGCATGCACTGGCAGCGGCACAAGGGTGGCGCGCAACACCATCGCATTGCCGAGCGTCTGGGCAAGCGGCTCGAAGTGGCCGTGGCGTTGAGTCCGGAGCCTGTCCTCGCCTATGCCGCCACCGCACCGATGCCGGAGGGGCTCGACGAGCTGCTGCTGGCCGGCTTTCTGAGCCGGCGCCGTATCGAGCTCGTCAAAGGCGTCACTGTCGATCTCGAAGTGCCGGCGAGCGCGCATATCGTGCTGGAGGGGTACGTCGAGCCCGGCGAGCGGCGCCGGGAGGGACCGTTCGGCGATCACACAGGCTTCTACTCGCTCGCCGAGGACTTTCCCGTGTTCCATGTCACATGCATCACCATGCGCAAGAAGCCGACGTATTTGACGACGGTCGTCGGCATTCCGCCGCAGGAGGATGTCTATCTGGGCAAGGCCAGCGAACGGATCTTCCTTCCGATGATTCGCAAGACGATTCCGGAAATCGTCGACATGCACTTTCCGCCGGAGGGCATTTTCCACAACATCGTGCTCGTCTCGATCGACAAGCGCTATCCCGGCCATGCCCGCAAGATCATGAGTGCGTTCTGGGGACTTGGGCAGTTGATGTTCTCGAAGACGATCATCGTCGTCGACAAGGACGTCGATGTGCAGAACGTCAGCGAGGTCGCGTGGATTGCCGGGACGCATGTCGATCCGCAGCGCGACATTCAGTTCACGATCGGCCCGATGGACGATCTCGAGAATGCGTCGAGCCTGCCCGCCTACGGCAGCAAGATGGGCATCGACGCGACGCGGAAATGGCCGGGCGAAGGCTTCACGCGCGAATGGCCGACGCGTCTCGTGACGACGGAGGCCGCCAGTCGGAAGGCCGCGGAAGTGTTGAAATCAATCGCCGGGGGAAGAGACACGTGACCCGCGCCCTGCTCGACGAGCTCACCGCTAAGGTCGAAGCGGGAGAGCGTCTCGCCGACGAGGAGATCGCCGCGCTGGGATCGAGCCGCGACATCATCATGCTCGGCATGCTGGCGACGATCGTTCGCCGCAAGCTCCACGGGACCGAAGTGACATACGTGCGCGTGGCCGACTTGGAAGGGCTCCCGGAGCCTTTTTCGTCTGGCGACGCCCCGAAAAAGGCTCCCGGAGCCTTTTCACCCGGCGAGTATCGAATCTTCCAGACGCCTGACACGCTCGATGCCGCGGTCGAGGTTGTGATAGAAGCGCGGGAACTGGCGGGTGCGACGCCGCTGTCTGCGTTCTGCCTGTTCGAGTTGAGTCAGTTGCCCGAGGGGCTGCCGGTTGTGCTGGCGGCGTTGAAGAAGGCGGGTCTCGAGCTGGTGGCGCAGGCGCCCATCGATCGCCTTCGCGATCCCGAGGGAGCGCTCGAGGCGCTGACCGACGCCGGCCTGCATCTCGCACGGCTGACCATCAACGACACGCCGGAACGCGACTGGACGGCCGTGTGCCGCGACGTGGCGTCGCTTCAGACGAAGCTCGGCTCTATACGTGCGTTTGCGCCGTTGGCGCGCACGCTCGATCGCAGCAGAGCCACGACCGGCTACGAGGATGTGAAGCGTGTCGCGATCTCGCGCCTCCTGGCCGACAACGTCGAGACGATTCAAGTCGACTGGGCGTTGTACGGGCCGAAGCTGGCCCAGGTTGCGCTCACGTTCGGCGCCGACGACATCGATTCCGTGTCTGCCGAGGACGACCAGTCGCAGGGACGAAGGCGGTCGCCGGAGGAGGAAATCCGGCGGAACATTCAGGCCGCCGGCTTCGAGCCTGTCGAGCGCGACGGAAGATTCGTCGATCGGCGATGATCCGTCTTGGAGCCGTTAGTTATCTGAATACCCGGCCGCTCGTGTACGGCCTCGAACACCAGGCCGATCGATTCAGCCTCAGGTTTGACGTTCCCGCCCGCTGTGCCGAGTTGCTGCACGCCAATGACGTGGATCTCGGCCTGATCCCGTCAATCGAGTATCCCGGACACGGCTATCGGATCGTCCCGGGCGTGTCGATCGCCTCCGATGGTCCCGTGGCCTCTGTCGCCATTTTCAGCAAGGTGCCGACGGACCAGATCTGCTCGATCGCGCTCGACACGAGCTCGAGAACCTCCATCGCGCTGCTGCGCGTGCTCTGCGCGCGCCGGTTCGCCATCGAGCCGCGGCTGGTCCGCATGCCTCCAGACCTCATGCGCATGGTCGGGGAGTGTGATGCCTCACTCGTCATCGGAGATAACGCGCTCTTTACCGATCACGAAGCGCTGGGACTGAAAAAAATTGACCTGGGCGAGGAGTGGAGCGGGATGACCGGCCTCCCGTTCGTGTACGCGTTCTGGGCCGGGCGCCCTGACGTCGTCGCCCCGGCCGATACGGCTGCGCTGCAGCAGGCGCGGGACGAGGGGCTGACGGCAACCGCTACAATTGGCCGGCAATCGTTTCCCGACGACGCCGACAGGGCTGCCCGCGCAGACCTCTACCTTCGCGAGAATGTGAAGTACGCTCTAGGCGAGGCCGAAGTGGCCGGATTGCGGCGATTTTTTGAGCTGGCCGCGGACGTGGGCATCCTGGAAGAGGCCGAAGCGCCTCGGTTCTATTGAGTCACGGAGGTCCGGCTAACGCCGGACACTACTCAGTACGTAGTGTCGGCTACTCAGTACGTAGTGTCCGGCTTTAGCCGGACCCTGACATATGAACATTCACGAAATCATCCGCAAGGTGGAAGGCGGCGGGCGCGTCAACGCCGACGAAGGGCACGCGCTGTATCTGCACGCGCCGACGCATGTGCTCGGCCGCCTGGCCGATGGGATACGCCTCCGCAAGCACCCCGATCGCACGGTCACATACATCATCGATCGCAATGTGAACTACACCAACGTCTGCGTAGCCAAGTGCAATTTCTGCGCGTTTTACCGTGACGTCGGATCGAGTGACGGCTACGTGCTCGGGTTTCACGAAATCTTCAAGAAGATCGACGAAACGATCGAGGTTGGCGGGGTTCAGCTGCTGTTGCAGGGGGGCCACAACCCTGATCTGCCGCTGACCTGGTACGAAGATCTGTTTCGCGCCATCAAAGGGCGCTACCCCGATTTCAAACTGCACGCGCTGTCGCCGCCGGAAGTGATTCACCTTTCGCGCATGTCGCAGCTGTCCGTATCCGACGTGATCGATCGCCTCATCGCCGCCGGACTCGACAGCATCCCGGGCGGCGGAGCGGAGATCCTCGTCGACCGTGTGCGCCGGCTTCTGCACTGCCATGGCAAGGCCACCGCCGATGAATGGCTCGACGTGATGCGCCAGGCGCACCATCGGGGCCTGCGTACAACCGCGACGATGATGTATGGAACGGTTGAGACGCCGGACGAGCGAATTGAGCACCTGGTACGGCTGCGCGAGCTGCAGGATGAGACAGGCGGCTTTACGGCGTTCATCACCTGGAGCTTTCAGCCCGAGCATACCGAGCTCGGCGGCGTAGAGGCGAGCGGCGTGGACTATCTGCGCACGCTGGCGCTTGCGCGCATCGTGCTCGACAATTTCGACAATCTGCAGGCATCGTGGGTCACGCAGGGGGGCAAGGTAGGGCAGTTGAGCCTGGCCTACGGCGCCAACGACATGGGCAGCGTGATGATTGAAGAGAACGTCGTGCGTGCCGCCGGTGCTGCATACTGCATGGACGAAATCGAGATCGTGCGCAATGTCGAAGATGCCGGGTTTATCCCGAGGCGCCGCAACATGCACTACGAGATTCTCGGCGATCCGATTTTCCGCGAGCGCGCCGTCCCGCGGATGCTCAGCCTGGCAACCGCGCGCGCCGACGGCACGGCGGGCGAGGGACCCGAATTGAAGCAATACCCCGCGCGCAGCCGCGCCGGGAAACATCGACGAACGTGATGAGCGATGCCTCTCTATCGAGCTGCATGGCTTCTTCCGATCTCCCAGCCGCCCATACGAGATGCATGGCTCCGCACCGACCGCGGTCGCATCGTCGCGTTCGGGCCGACCCGCCCCGGTGACTTCACGGCATCGGATGAAATAGATCTCGGAAATGTGGTCGTTCTCCCGGGGCTCGTCAATGCTCACACGCATCTGGAGCTATCGTGGCTGCGTGGGCGCGTCGAAACGGGGTCGTTCCCGGACTGGATTCGCTCTGTCGTCGAGCTGACAAAGCGAGCTGACCGTTCGAGCGGCGAGATTACCCAGGCTATTGACTCCGCCATCGACGAAGCACGCGCCTACGGAACCGCTCTCGTTGGAGATATCTCAAACACGTTGGCGACCTCGGCCCCGCTTGCCGATCGGCACATGGCCGCGGTCGTGTTCTACGAGCTTCTGGGCTTTCAATCACGCGATGCGGACCAGTTGATGACGTCGGCCATCGATGTACTGCGGATGCTGCCGGCGATTGGAGACGTGCGGCATACGATTGCACCGCATGCGCCCTATTCGGTGTCTCCGGCGCTCTTCGGGCGCATCCGCGCAGCGTTGAAAAAGGATCCCTTCGCCAGGACGGCCGTGCACCTCGGCGAATCGGAGGCCGAGGTCGAGTTTCTGCGCGAGGGGACCGGCGCGTATCGATCGATGCTCGAAGACATCGGCAAGTGGGACCCGTCGTGGGTGGCTCCCGGGTGCGGCCCTGTGGAATATATCGATCGCATGGGATTTCTCGACGACCGGCTGCTTGTCGTCCACGGCGTGCAGTTCGGTGCTGGTGATTTGGAGCGAATCGCGCAGAAAGGCGCGACGCTCGTCACGTGCCCGCGTGGCAACATCGCGACCCGCGCCGGCCCGCCACCCATTAGTGAGTTCTTTGAGTCCGGCGTACGCATCGCGGTCGGCACAGACAGCCTCGCAAGCGTGCCGGACCTGAATCTGTTTGCCGAGCTCGCCGAGATGCGGCGCCTCTCGCCCGAAACACCGGCGCGTCTGTTGCTCGAAGCCGCCACGATTACCGGTGCGCGTGCACTCGGCTTCGAATCCGAATTCGGCACCGTCGATTCGGGAAAACGCGATGCCCTCATTGCCGTTGAGCTCGAAGCGCCCGTGTCGAGCATCGAAGAGCAACTGGTGTCGGGAATCGACCGATCGCAGATCCGGTGGGTATCAGCTGCATGAGCCTCACGCTTTCGGAACACGGCCGGCTGACTGCTGTTCTGGTGAAGCACGCGCGCGACGCCTTTGTCAGCGACGAGGTCATTGCAGGACAGTGGAAGAACCTGAACTTCTCCGCGCCGCCCGACTTCGCCAGGTCGATTGCCGAGTACGATGCCTTTCTCGACATTCTTGCAGGGTGCGGAACGGAGATTCATCGTCTCCCTCGCGATGGTGGCGTCACGCTTGACTCCATCTATGCGCGCGATGCGTCGCTCCTCGGCGTCGATGGCGTCATTCTGGCCAGTATGGGGAAGAAGCAGCGGGCCGGTGAGCCGGCCGTGCAGGAACAGGAGCTGCGCCGATGGAGCTGGCCGATTGCTGGAGTGATTATGCCGCCGGCGCAGATCGAGGGCGGCGATCTGGTGTGGCTGGATTCCAAGACCCTGGCGGTCGGCCTTGGCGCGCGCACGAACCCGATCGGGATTCGCGAACTGAGAGTACTGTTGCGCGATTCTTTCGATGACGTCATCGTCGTGCCGCTGCCTGACTATCCCGGGCAGCACGACGTGATGCATTTGATGTCGCTCATCAGCCCGATCGACAGCGATCTCGCTGTGATTTATGCGCCTCTCCTGCCCGACATGTTCCGGCGCACACTTCTGGATCGCGGCTATCGCTTTGTTGAGGTTCCAGACGATGAGTTCGAAACGATGGGGACAAATGTGCTCGCGCTGGGCCCACGCGACTGTGTGATGCTGGAAGGCAATCCGAAGACTCGAGCTGCGATCGAGCGCGCGGGCGCTCGTGTTCAGGTTTACGAAGGGCGTGAGATCAGCCTCAAAGGCGGCGGCGGGCCGACGTGTCTCACGCGTCCGCTGGCGCGGACGGACTGAGTGAATTGGGAGATTGGCGGATTGTGAGATTGCAAGTTGAGCGCGGGCGATTGGGACGATAGACTGTGCAAGCTCTTCGTCAATCCGCCAATCTACCAATCTGCGAATCTGCTAATGGAGTATCTGTGAAGCTGTTCGTCAAGCGACTGTCCTCGACGGCGACGCTGCCCGCATACGCGCATGCGGGAGATGCGGGACTCGATCTGTTTGCGGCCGCTTCGGTTTCAATCGAGCCGGGTGAGAGCAAGCTTGTGGGGACGGGCATCTCGATCGAGCTTCCCCCGAACACCGAAGCGCAGGTGCGGCCCCGCAGCGGCCTTGCGTTGAAGCAGGGCATTACGGTCCTGAACACACCTGGCACGATCGATCACGGCTATCGTGGCGAGATTGGGGTGATATTGATTAACCATGGGCGTAGCCGCTTCGACGTGGAGCCCGGCATGAAGATCGCGCAGATGGTGATTGCCCCGTTCCTGAGCGTCAGTGTGGAAGAGGCGGGAGAGCTGAGCAGTACGGCGCGCGGGCAAGGCGGTTTCGGGTCGACGGGAGTGTAGGCAGAGGTGGCGGACATCACGAAAGGGCAGTATTCGATCACGACGGACCCAGGGCGCCTCGACATCGACGCGATTTATGCGTTTCTGAGCCGCTCGTTCTGGGCCGAGGGCATTCCGAAGGAAACGGTCGAGAAAGCCGTCGCCAATTCGCTCTGCTTCGCGCTGTTCGACGGCGATGCTCAGGTTGGGTTTGCCCGGGCGGTGACCGACCGTGCGACATTCGCATATCTTTGCGATGTCTACGTGCTCGAGACGCACCGTGGCCTCGGCCTTGGCAAGTGGCTCATCGAGACTGTGATGGCGCATCCGGATCTTCAGGGCCTGCGCCGATTTCAGCTCGTCACGCGCGACGCGCACGGGCTTTACAGCCGGCATGGCTTCGAGACGCCCATCAACCCGGAGCGTCACATGGAAATCTTCCGGCATGGGATGTATCTGGAATAGGTGAGATGACGGCAACAGGTGCAACAGGTGCAACAGGTGCGATGGGTGCAATAGGTGCAACGGGTGCGTCTGGTGCGATAGGTGCGCGCACCCTCCGCACCCCTCGCACCCCCCGCACCTATTGCACCCATTGCACCAATTGCACCCCCCGCACCTAGTTATGTTTCATCATCTCCGCACCTATCTTTCGTTCGTCCGCTTCAGTCACTCGGTGTTTGCGTTGCCGTTTGCGTTGACGGGGGCGCTGCTCGCGTCGAGAGAGCATCCCGTGACGTGGCGGCACGTACTCTGGATAGTCGTCTGTATGGTCACGGCGCGCAGCGCGGCGATGGGATTCAACCGTCTCGTCGATGCGAAGTTCGATGCGGGCAATCCCCGCACCGCCGCACGCGAGTTGCCCAGCGGCCGCATGTCGGCCACCGAAGCGACGGCCTTCGTTCTGGTGATGTCGATTGCGTTCGTGGCGGCAGCCGCTCAACTCAGCTGGCTCTGTTTCGTCCTGTCGCCGGTCGCGCTGATGGTGATCTTCTGGTACTCGCTGGCCAAACGGTACACGTGGGCCACCCAGCTCTTTCTGGGACTCGCGATGGCGGTTGCACCGGTTGGCGGATGGTTGGCCGCCGGCGGTGGCGCGGGATGGGAACCGTGGCTGCTCGGGCTGGCGATCGCGCTATGGGTCGGGGGGTTCGATGTGCTGTACGCCTGCCAGGATCTCGACGTCGATCGCCGTCAACAACTAAAATCGATTCCCGTGCGGTTTGGCGTCGCGCGATCGCTGTGGATTTCGCGCGCGATGCACCTGGGGACGATCGCGTCCCTCGCGTTCCTTGGCGTGCTCGCCGGACTTGGTCCGGTGTATTTCTTCGGTGTGGCAGCGGTCGCCGGCCTCCTCGTGTACGAACAGTCGCTCGTGAGCGAGACAGATCTGTCGAACGTGAAGCTCGCGTTCGATCTCAACGGATATGTCGGCATTCTCTACTTCGTGATCACCGCCATTTCGATTTATGCCGGCTTCTAACCAATCCCTAATCCCTAATCCCCAATCCCTGATTCCTCCAGCGAAGGATCCTTCTCGCATTTCCGGCATGTTCGACGCGATTGCCGACCGCTACGACTTCTTGAACCATTTGCTCAGCGCTGGGCTGGATAAGCAGTGGCGGAAGCGGGCCGTTGATGAGCTCGGATTGACCGGCCGCGAAACCGTGCTGGATTTGTGCACGGGTACTGCCGATCTGGCCATCGCCGCCACGAGCGGCCGCACGCGTGCGCGCCGCGTGGTCGGGATCGATTTTTCCGGCGCGATGCTTCAGATTGGCAAGGAGAAAATACAAAAACCCGCACCCATTGCGCTCGTACGTGGTGATGCGTCACGGATTCCGCTCGGAGACGCGTCTGTTGACGCGGCCACCATCGGGTTCGGCATCCGCAACGTCGAGTATCCGGCGATGGCGTGCCGCGAGGTCGCGCGAGTCCTCCGGCCGGGGGGGACCCTGGTGATTCTCGAGTTTTCCCTGCCGCGCCGGGCGGTCCTACGTAGTTTCTACTTGTGGTACTTCAGAAAAATTCTGCCGCTCATAGGCCGCCTCGTCTCGAGGCATCCAAGCGCGTACGCCTATCTGCCGGAGTCGGTACAGGCGTTTCCCTCTCCAGAAGAGTTCACGCAACAGCTTCGTGACGCTGGGTTTGGCACCGTGCGTGCAGTCTCTTTGACCTTCGGCGTCGTCTACATGTTCACCGCCCTAAAAGGCGAGGTGCGAGACCGGGTGCTATAATCGACTAACTCACTGATGTACATCGACTTTGAGGATCTACGACCGGAAACCCCGAGGGTCGAGGGCGCGCTGTCCGTGCGCGAAGGTGTCCTCATCTCGATAATCGTCCACCTTTTGCTATTCATCGCTGTCCTGACCTTACCTGACCTGCTCCCGGAATCGACGCGCGTTGTGCCCGCCGCGGTGGCGGCGAATCAGGTGCCCCAGCAAAGCCCGCGGTTTGTCTTCGTACAGCCGCGTGTCGATGTGCCCAAACCGCAGCCGCGGCCGAACGTCGACCTCTCGGATCAGGATCGCGTGAAATCGACGATCCAGCGGCCGCCCGATCCGCGGAATGCATTGCCCTATGCGCGCGGCAACTCCCGCCAGCTCGAGGAAGCCGACATTGCGCCTCCCAACCGCGGGAATGCGCCGCAGACGTCCGTGGCGCAGGGCACACCGGAGGCGAACGCCGAAGGGCAGGTCGCCGCAAACGATCCATCGCGCTCGATGCTGAGGCTGCCCGATTCGCCGGCCGCGAAACCCGCGCTGCGCCTCGGGGAGACCGGCGGGCGAGGGGTGCTTGGCAGCGCGCTTCGCAACCTTCAGCGCTACGTGCAGGAGCAGTCGTTCGACAACGAGCACGGCAGCGGCGACGCCGAAGGGCTGATTCAGTTCGACAGCAAGGGCGTCGACTTTGGCCCGTGGCTGCGCCGCTTTGTCGCCCAGGTCAAGCGCAACTGGTTTGTCCCTCAGGCCGCGATGATCATGAAGGGACACGTTGTCATTACCTTCAACATCCATCGCAACGGCGCCATCACAGATATCGAAATCAAGAAACCGTCGAACGTCGAGTCGTTCAACCATGCCGCCGTCAATGCGCTGCTTGGCTCGAACCCGACGCAGCCGCTGCCGCCCGAATACCCATCGGACACGGCGTTTTTCACTGTCACGTTCCTCTATAACGAAGACCCCGCAGACTTCAGGTGACGCCATGGCGTTCCCGACCCGCCCGCAGCAACTTGGGTTGTTGATTCTGTTGGGGGTCGTTGTCGCGCTCGTGTTCTTCAGGACCTGAGCCCTGCGCCCACCGATTCTCGCCATCCTGGGGCCAACCGCCACGGGCAAGAGTGCGCTTGGCATCGAGCTGGCCCTGAAGCGAGGCGGCGAGATCGTCAGCTGCGATTCGACTGCCGTCTATCGAGGGTTCGACATCGGCACCGACAAGGTGCCCGCGACCGAACGCCGCGGCATTCCGCATCACCTCGTCGACATCGTCGATCCGACCGATGCCTATACGGCGGCGCGATATGTGCGCGACGCGGTCGCGGCGATCGAGGACATCTACGCGCGTGGCCACTCGCCGATCCTGGTGGGCGGCACTGGCCTCTACTATCGCGCGCTGGTGCGAGGCCTCTTCCCCGGACCCGGCGCCGACGCTGCATTGCGCGCGAGACTCGAAGCCGTCGCCGCGCGCCGGGGCGTCGAGTTTCTGCATCGGATGCTCAAGCGCGTCGATCCGGCGTCTGCTGCGCGTATCCAGCCACGCGACAGGAAACGGATGATCCGCGCGCTCGAAGTGTACTTTCTCACCGGCAAGCCAATGACCGACCATTTCGCGGCGACGGTGTCGCCCCTTGCCGGGTACCACACGATCTCGGTTGTGCTGTCGCCGCCGATGGCACTTATCCACGAGCGCGTCGCGACCCGCGTCGACGCGCAGTTCGACCAGGGTCTGATGGACGAGGTTCGGGGGCTGCTCGCGCGCGGCGTGCCGGAGAGCGCCCGGCCGTTCGGAGGTCTCGTGTACCGGCAGGCGCTCGAACATCTGCACGGCGTGCGGAACGAGGCCGAGACGCGCGAACTCATCACGCGCGAGAACCGGCACTACGCGCGCCGGCAGTTGATCTGGTTTCGTAAAGAGCCTAACCTAGTGTGGCTTCCGACGTCGGGTGAGCGCCCGGAGACACTGACGGCCGTCGATGCGCTGCTCACAAATTCTGGACAGGAGATTAGGAGATCAGGAGATCTTTGATAAGAAAAGAAATCTCCTAATCTCCTAGTCTCCTGTTTTTCTTACATCCGTGTCCCAATTGTTCTCCCGCGTCATCGTCATCGTGCTCGACAGCGTCGGCGCCGGCGCACTGTCGGATGCCGACTTGTACGGCGATGGGGGTAGCAACACGCTCGGCAACATCGCACGCACCGTCGCGCTGCGTGTTCCCACCCTTCGCAGCCTCGGACTCGGTCGCCTCGTCGATATTGGCGGACCGGTGACGAGCGAAGCGCCCCGCAGCGCCTACGGCCGCATGGCTGAACTGTCGGCGGGGAAGGATTCGGTGACCGGGCACTGGGAAATGATGGGCATCGTGCTCGATCGCGCGTTCCCGGTTTTTTCGAATGGGTTTCCGCGCGAGCTCATTGAGGCGTTCGAGCAGAAGATTGGTCGAGGCACGCTCGGCAACTACGCAGCGTCAGGCACGACGATCATCAAGGACCTTGGCACCGAGCACATCCGCACCGGGAAACCGATCGTGTACACGTCGGCCGACAGCGTCTTCCAGATCGCCGCTCACGAGGACGTCATTCCGATCGACGAGCAGTACCGGATCAACCGCATCGCGTTCGAGCTGGCTGTCGGCGGCTACGGAATGGGACGCGTGATTGCCCGGCCGTTCGTCGGGCAGCCTGGCAGCTTCACGCGCACAGCCAATCGCAGGGACTTCGCCATGTCGCCGCCCTCCGAAACTGTGCTGGATCGGCTGACGTCGGCCCACGTTCCGGTCGTGGCGATTGGCAAGATCGAGGATCTCTTCGCTGGGCGTGGCATCGCCCGCGCCATTCACACGAAGAGCGATGACGAGGGCGTGGACGCCATCTCCTCCGAAATGGCATCGACCGCGCGCGGGCTGATCTTTGCCAATCTGGTGGACTTCGATACCCTGTACGGCCATCGCAACGACGTAGCCGGTTACGCCGCCAATCTGGAGCGGTTCGATGCGCGCCTCAAGGACCTGCTGCCGCGATTGCGTGACGATGATGTCATGGTGATCACCGCCGATCACGGCAACGACCCGACGACGCCGAGCACGGATCACTCCCGCGAACATGTGCCGCTGCTGGTGGCAGGGCCCAAGGTGAAGGTCGGGGGCGACCTCGGCACGCGCCGGACATTTGCCGATCTCGGACAGACGGTGGCGGATAATTTTGGTGTCGGTGCGATGGAACACGGCGTGAGCTTCTTGAGCCAACTGACGTAGTGTCCGGCTTCAGCCGGACCATGGAGATTGATGGCCAGCATCCGTAAACATCTGGAGGCCCGCGAGCGCCAGATCCTGGCGCCGCAGGCGGCAAAGAGCGCCGACACGCGCGGGCGCCTGCGTGACGAGCCGGAAGACGACGTGCGTCCCGCGTTTCAGCGCGACCGCGATCGCATCGTGCATTCGAAAGCGTTCCGGCGGCTTAAGCACAAGACTCAGGTGTTCTTCGCGCCCACCGGCGATCACTATCGCACCCGGCTGACACACACGCTCGAAGTGGCGCAGATCTCGCGAACGATTGCCAAGGTGCTGCAGGTGCACGAGGAGCTGACGGAGGCCATCGCGCTCGGCCACGACCTCGGCCACACCCCGTTCGGCCACGCCGGCGAGCGCGTGCTGGACGAGCTGATTCCGGGTGGCTTCAATCACTACGAGCAGAGCCTCCGCATCGTCAATGTGCTCGAGAACGATCGGCACGGATTGAACCTTACGTGGGAGGTGCGCGACGGCATCGCGCATCACTCCAAGGGCAAAGGGGGCTCGCCCGTCGGCATGCCGGCGTCGCAACGAGCCAAGACGCTCGAAGGGCAGATCGTGCGCGTCGCAGACCTGACCGCCTACGTCAATCACGACATCGACGATGCGCAACGGGCGGGGATTCTGCGCAGCGAGGATCTACCTCGAAAAGCCATAGCGCTGCTGGGCGAC
Source organism: Vicinamibacterales bacterium (assembly GCA_963782595.1). Classification (GTDB taxonomy): domain Bacteria; phylum Acidobacteriota; class Vicinamibacteria; order Vicinamibacterales; family JAMQPK01; genus JAMQPK01. The sequence goes on from CAWAKJ010000004.1 coordinate 114,266, forward strand.
AGTTCCTCAGCGCGGATTGGCCGGATGGTGAAGGACGTCGTCGAGGCGACCTTCACCGGCAATCTCTCGGAGATTCGAATGAGCGGCGAGGTGCTGGAAGCCACGCTCGAGCTCCGGACCTTCCTGTTCAGCGCTGTCTACGAGAACGAATCGGCCACCGCGGAATTCAGCAAAGCGACGGGGATCCTTGGCGGACTCTGGGAGAAGGTCCGTCAGCGGCCGCAGGAATTCCTCGACGCGCGCACGATCACCGAAGAGGGAGTGGATGCCGCCGCGCGCGACTTCCTGGCCGGGATGACCGACAGATACGCCGTGAACCTGTTCGAAACGCTGTTCATTCCGAAGCCGTGGGTGGGGTAGTCGTCCATCAGCCCTTACCCCCTTGCCCATCGACCATCTGAGATATAATGGAGCGTTCCACCCGTGCTAAAGCACTGGTAGAGCGCAGGTTATGCAGTTAAGCCTTCGATCGCTACAGGGCGCCCGCGAGCATTTCGAGAAGCGCATCGAGCCGTCGGTGTTCTCAAAAACCGAGGGCGAGGTGTTTCGCGTCGTCTCGCCGGTCGGGCTATCCTTCGACGTCGAGCGTCAGGAAACCGGGCGCTATCGTGTCGCGGGCCATCTGACCGGAGAGCTCGAGCTGACCTGCAGCCGATGCCTCGAGCCGTTCACGATGCCGATCGCGGCCGACTTCGATCTGCGGTATGTGCCGAGGCTCGAAAACGCCGGCGAAGGTGAAAAGGAAGTCGAAGAAGACGACCTGGCGACCGCGTTCTACGAGAACGACGAGATAGATCTCTCGCAGCTGGTGATGGAGCAGTTTCAGCTCGCTCTTCCCATGAAGCCATTGTGCAGGGACGCCTGCAAAGGCCTGTGCCCGCACTGCGGGACGAATTTGAACACCGGCGCGTGTGATTGCAACCAGAAGTGGGAGGATCCGCGGTTGGCGGCCCTGAGGGCAATGAAGCGCACGGACTGAGGAACTTTTTACTTTTTACTTTCTACTTTCTACTTTTCACTTTCCACTTAGAGGTTCACCCATGCCTAATCCCAAACGGCGGCACTCGAAATCGCGCACTGCGAAACGTCGCACGCATGATTCGCTCGTGGCGACCCAGTCGAGCGACTGCTCGAACTGCCGCGAGCCCAAGCCTCCGCACCGCGTGTGCCCGCACTGCGGGTACTATCGCGGCCGGCAGATTCGCCCGGTGGATGAGGCCTGAAGCCCGGAGCCTGAAGCCCACTTCATGATCCGCATCGCCGTAGACGCGATGGGAGGCGATCACGCCCCCCGCAGCATCATCGACGGCGCTCTGGCTGCTGCGCGTCACCTCGATCTCGGGCTGGTGCTGGCTGGTCCGGCCGACGTGATTCGCGCCGAGCTCGCGAGACATCCCGACGCCGACGAGCTCAGTATCCGGGTGCTGGACGCCCCCGACGTGATCGGCATGGCGGAAGCGCCGTCGGCCGCCTTGCGGCGAAAGCCACGCGCGTCGATTCGTGTCGCGGCCGAGACGGTCGCGAGCGGAGAGGCGGCAGCGCTGGTCAGTGCAGGCCATACGGGCGCCACTGTCCTATCCGCCCATGGGGCATTCGGCATGCTGCCGGGCGTCGACAGGCCTGCGCTCGCGGCGACGATTCCGTCGGGCGATCGGCTCGGCATTCTGCTCGACGTAGGCGCTAATGTGGAATGCCGCGCGACGCACCTGCTGCAGTTCGCCGCCATGGGAGCGGTCTATGCCAGGGTCTCGCTCGGCATCGATCGACCGCGCATCGGGCTGCTGTCGATTGGCGAGGAAGAGAGCAAGGGCACCGAGCTGATTCGTGACGCCCACCAGTTGCTGAAATCGTCGTCCTTGAACTTCATCGGGAACGTCGAGGCTCGCGAGGTGTACAAGGGCATCGCAGACGTGATAGTCTGCGACGGCTTTACGGGCAATATCGCGCTCAAAGCGAGCGAGGGGCTCGTCGACACCGTCGAGCGCCTCCTCGGAGAAGAATTGTCGAGAACCTTTTCGGGCATGGTGGGATCGCTTCTCTCGCGTCGCGCGTTCCGGCGCTTCCGCCGGCGCCTCGACTACTCTGAGTACGGCGGCGCGCCGTTGCTCGGCGTCGCCGGGGTCTGTTTTGTCTGCCATGGCCGATCGTCGGCCAAGGCCATCCGTAACGCCGTCCTCATGGCCCATCGATTCACGACAGCCGGTTTTCTGCAGCGCGTGGAGCAGAAAATCGCTGCCGCCGCCGTTTCATGATCGCGTTCGTTTTTCCAGGACAGGGATCGCAGAAGGTCGGAATGGGGCGTGCGCTCGCCGACACGTTTCCCGTTGCCCGTCAGGCGTTTGCCGAAGCCGACGAGGCGCTCGGCGAATCGCTCAGCACGTTGATCTGGGAGGGCCCCGAAGAGACGCTGATGCTGACAGAGAATACCCAGCCGGCGATCCTCGCCGCCAGCATCGCCGCGTATCGCGTGCTCGTATCCGAGGGGCTGGCTGCGAATCTGGCCTTCGTCGCGGGACATAGCCTTGGCGAATATTCCGCCAACGTGGCAGCGGGCACGTTTTCGTTTGCCGATGCGGTTCGTCTCGTGCGACGCCGCGGCCGCTACATGCAGGAAGCCGTGCCAGTGGGCGCTGGCGCCATGTCGGCCGTTCTGGGTCTCGACGCCGACAAGGTGGCCCAGGCATGCCTGGATGCGGCACAGGGCGACGTCGTGTCGCCTGCCAATATCAACGGTGCCGGGCAGGTGGTGATTGCCGGCACGACAGCAGCGGTCGAGCGAGCCGGTGCTCGCGCGAAGGAGCTCGGGGCGAAGCGCGTCGTGCCGTTGCCGGTCAGCGCGCCGTTTCACTGTGCGCTGATGAAGCCGGCCGAAGAGCGCCTCGCACCGGAACTGCGCGCCCTCTCCACTCAGAACCCGCGCATCCCGATCGTCGCCAATGTCGATGCGTTGCCGAAGCGCGACGGCGCCGCGGCAGTCGATGCGCTCGTTCGCCAGGTCTCGTCTGCCGTGCGATGGGAAGACGGCGTCAGGCGTCTGGCCTCGGAGGGCGTACGCGCATACGTGGAAGTTGGCCCGGGCACCGTGCTCAGCGGGCTCATCCGCAAGATTCACCGAGAGGCCCAGGTGGCGGCCGTCGGAACGCCGGACGATCTCGAATCGGTGCGGGCGTTATTTGCGGTGAGCACATGATGCTGGACCTCACCGGGAAAGTGGCGCTCGTGACCGGTGCGTCCCGCGGCATCGGTGCGGCCATTGCCAGGACGCTCGCTGCGCAGGGCGCGACGGTGGTTGCGGCGGCACGCGGCTCGAACGCCGCCTCGAACGCCGCCGATATCGTGCTGAAGGGTGGCAAAGCCGAGGCGGTGAGCCTCGACGTGACCGACGCCGGTGCGGTCGACGCTGTCGTCAAGGACGCCATCGCCAGGCACGGTCGCATCGACATTCTCGTCAACAACGCCGGTATCACCCGCGACCAGTTGATGATGCGCATGAAGCGTGATGACTGGGACGCCGTCATCGGCACGAACCTGACGGCCGCCTATACCTGCACGCAGGCGGTCCTGCGGCCCATGATCAAGCAGCGCGGGGGTCGCATCATCACCATCAGTTCCGTCGTCGGGCAGATGGGTAATGCCGGGCAGGTGAACTATGCCGCGTCGAAGGCGGGCCTCATCGGCATGGCCAAGGCGCTGGCGCGTGAAGTGGCGTCGCGGGGCATCACGGTCAACGTCGTGGCACCCGGCATGATCGACACCGACATGACCAGGACGCTCACCGAGGGGACCTCCGAGAGCTGGGCGGTGCAGATTCCTTTGGGGAGGCTCGGCACGCCCGAGGACGTGGCGAATACAGTCTGCTTTCTTGCGTCCGAGGAAGCGGCGTATATTACGGGGCAGGTCATAGCGGTCAACGGCGGCATGTATACGTAGGAGGATTGAATGGCGGTTGCTGAAAAGGTCAAGAGCATCATCGTTGAACAACTGGGAGTCGACGAGGAGGAAGTGACCCCGGATGCATCTTTCGTTGACGATCTCGGCGCGGACTCGCTCGACACAGTCGAGCTCGTCATGGCGTTCGAAGAGGAATTCGGCATCGAGATACCAGACGAGGACGCCGAGAAGATCACGCGCGTCAAGGAAGCCATCGAGTACATCGACTCGCATGCCAAAGGTAAGAAATAGCCATCGTGGAGACTAGACGGGTTGTCGTCACCGGCATCGGGCTGGTGTCGCCACTGGGTATCGGGACCGACGTAAACTGGCGCGGGCTGATGACGGGCCAGAGCGGCATCGGGCGGATCACGCATTTCGACCCTTCCGCGTTTGCGTCGCAGATTGCGGGCGAAGTGAAGGACTTCGATCCGCTTCAGTTTGTCGAGAAGAAGGACGTCAAGAAGATGGACGTCTTCATCCAGTTCGCGATTGCCGCCGCGCAATTCGCGATGGATGACTCGAAGCTGCCGATCACCCAGGCCACCGCGCCGAACGTCGGCGTCTTCATCGCGTCGGGCATCGGCGGGTTCAGCACGATCGAGCGCGAGCACGAGGCGCTGCTGCACGGCGGCCCGCGCCGCGTGTCCCCGTTCTTCATTCCATCGGCCATCATCAACCTGGCGGCCGGCCAGGTGTCGATCAGGTTCGGCGCCAAGGGACCGAATCTCGCGACCTGCACGGCGTGCAGCGCATCGGCACACGCGATTGGCGACTCGTTCGAGATCATCCGGCGAGGCGATGCCGACGCCATGATCGCCGGAGGAACGGAGGCCGCCATTACGCCCATGAGCGTCGCCGGATTCGCGGCGATGCGTGCGCTGTCGACGCACAACAGCGAGCCCGAGAAGGCGTGCCGGCCCTTCGACAGCGAGCGCGACGGGTTCATCATCGGCGAGGGGGCGGGCGTCATCGTGCTCGAAGAACGCGAATCGGCGCTGAACCGCGGCGCGAAGATTTACGCAGAGATTGTCGGCTACGGGATGTCGGGCGACGCGTATCACATCACGGCGCCGACCGAAGATGGCAGTGGCGCCGTTCGCGTCATGCAGATGGCGCTTCGCAAGGCGAACGTCGCGCCGCAGCAGGTCGGCTACATCAACGCTCACGGTACCTCCACTCCGCACAACGATCGCATCGAGACGCTCGCCATCAAGAACCTCTTCGGCGAGCACGCCCGGAAACTGGCGATTTCGTCGACCAAGTCGATGACCGGGCACCTGCTGGGGGCAGCCGGTGGCCTCGAAGCCGGCATTACGGCGCTGGCGGTGCACCATCAGACCGCTCCTCCGACCGTCAATCTGGAAAATCCGGACCCCGACTGCGATCTCGACTATGTGCCCGGCAAGTGCCGCGCCGTGAAGATGGATTACGCCCTGTCCAATTCATTCGGCTTTGGCGGCACCAACGCGGCATTGCTGTTTCGGCGCCACGAGCCCTGACTGCCTCACTCCATTGGCAGATTGCCAGACTGAAAGGCCTCGAGGGACTGGTATAGATTTGAATCTGCCAATCCACCAATCTTCGAATCTGCCAATGCGTGAATCATGAAGATTGCCGTCTGCATCAAGCAAGTCCCCACCCGCGAGTGGCAGCCGCGCATCGACGAAAGTCGCCGCGGCGTGCGCGAGCAGGATGCCAGCTTCGAGATGAACGAGCCCGACGCGTACGCGCTCGAGGAGGCGCTTCGTCTTCGCGAGAAACACGGAGGCGAAGTCGTGGCCTGCACGGCGGGGCCGGCGCGCGCCGCGCAGGTGCTGCGAGAGGCGTTGGCGCGTGGCGCAGACCGGGCCATCCACGTCGAAGACGACCGGCTGCGATCGATCGGGACCGACGCCTTCGTCTTTGCCGGCGCCCTGGCCGATGCCGTGCGCGATGAGCAGTTCGATCTGGTGCTCACCGGACTTCAGTCAGACGACCTGGGCGCCGCGCAGACCGGCGTGATTCTCGCCGAGCGGCTTGGCCTGCCCCACGCGACCATCGTGATGGACGTGCAGGTGCAGGAGCCCAGCGTGCGCGTCAAGCGCGAGCTCGAGGGAGGATGGTTTCAGTGGGTGCAGATGCCGCTGCCGGCGCTCGTCACCATTCAGAGCGGCATCAACCAGCTTCGCTACGCTACGCTCAAGGGAATCATGGCGGCAAAGAAGAAGGAGATCCGCAAGGTCGCCCTGGCCTCGTTGCCGCCTTCGCGCACCGCGATCGTCAGCCTCGATGTCCCGCGGAAGACCAAGCAGACGCACATCATTGCCGGATCGCCTGCCGAGGCCGCCAGAGAACTCGTCAACACGCTAAAGAACGAAGCCAGGGTGATTGAATGAGCGACCACACCGGCATCCTCGTGCTTGCGGAGCAGCACGGCGGGAAGCTGCACCGGGCTTCGTGGGAGGCGATCGCGGCCGCGCAGGAACTGGCTGGCGATGGGCCGGTTAGCGCCATCGTCCTGGGCGCGGAAGCCACCGGAGCGGTGTCGGAGTTGAGTCAGGCGGCCGTGAGCGCCGTTCGCGTCATCGATTCGCCGCTCCTCGAACCCTATACACCTGACGCGTATGTGCAGGCGCTCGAGAAGGCGATCGGCGAGTTGAGGCCGGGTTATGTCGTGCTGGCGCACACCTATCGCGCGCGCGATTTCGCGCCGAAGCTGGCGGCACGTCTCGATCGGGCGCTCGTCACCGATTGCGTGGGGATCAGACGTGGCGACACGACGACGTTCCTGCGACCGGTGTATCAGGGCAAGCTGGTGGCCGAAGTTTCTGCGGAAGGGGAGCGGCCGCATTTCGTGAGCGTACAGATTGGGGCGTTTCGGGGAGACAACGCCAAACGCGGCTCCGCACCGGCGCCCGCGACGCCATTGCCGATCGCGCTCGACGCCTCGGCCATCCGCCAGAAGGCCGAGGATCCGTTCCAGGAGGCCAGGCAGGAGGTTGACCTCTCGCAGGCGGAGCGGATCGTCGCCGTCGGCCGCGGCATCAAGGCTCAGGAGCACCTCGCGCTGGCAGAGAAGCTTGCGTCGGCGCTGGGTGCACAACTCGCGGCGTCGCGCCCCATCTGCGACAGCGGATGGCTGCCGATGGAGCGTCAGGTCGGCAGCTCCGGTCAGACGGTCGCCCCCAAACTCTACATTGCCCTCGGCATCTCCGGTGCCATCCAGCACGTCGTCGGCATGAAGGGCGCGCGCACGATCGTCGCGATCAATAAGGACGCCGACGCGCCCATTTTCGAGATCGCCGATTACGGCATTGTCGGCGATCTGTTCGAGATCGTGCCGGCGATGATTAGTGAACTGCAGAAAACCTGATGCCTGTCCTCAAACCACAGAGGGAGAGATCGGGTGCAGAGGAAATACAAAGAGGAACGCGAAGCGAGCCTCCGTTACCTCTGTGGTAAAACAAGTGAAACACTTGTATGTCTAATCAGCGCGAGACTCTCGACGTCGATATCCTGATCGTCGGTGGCGGACCGGCCGGATTGTCGGCGGCACTGAGACTCGCGCAGTTGCAGAAGGTCCGAGGCACGACGCTCAGCATCGCCGTGCTCGAGAAGGCCGCCGAACCTGGCGCGCATCTGTTGTCGGGCGCGGTTCTCGACCCTCGGGCGCTCGCAGAACTGGTTCCCGACTTCGAGGCGAAAGGCGCCCCGCTTGCATCGAAAGTCCACGAGGACCGGATCTACTTCCTTACACAATCCGGCAAGATCGCGTTTCCCATTACGCCGCCGCCCCTTCGCAATCACGGCAATTACATCATCTCGCTGCAGCAGTTCGGCAAGTGGCTCACCGGACTCGTCGAGGCCGAAGGCGTTGACCTGTTTCCGGGATTCGCCGGGACCGAGCTGCTGATGGACGGCGAGCGGGTGATTGGAGTGAGAACGGGCGATCGTGGCATCGATCGCCACGGTGAGCCGCGAGCCACGTTCGAACCCGGCGTCGACATTCACGCCAAGGTGACGATTCTTGCCGACGGCGTGCGCGGCAATCTCACCAAGCAGCTCATGCGCCGGTCGCGCATCACTGTCGGCCGGCAGCCGCAGGTGTTTGCGATCGGGATCAAGGAGCTGTGGGATGTGCCCGCGGGGCGTCTCCCGCCTGGCACCGTGATGCACACGCTCGGTTATCCGCTCGATCAGAAGGAGTTCGGCGGCGGCTTCATCTACGCGATGTCCGAGACGCGCCTGTCAGTTGGTTTCGTGGCCGGATTGGACTATGAGGATCCGCTGTTCGATCCGCACGTCGCGTTCCAGCACTTCAAACGACATCCGCTCATCACCAGTCTGCTCACGGGTGGGCAGATGGTGAGATACGGCGCGAAAGCGCTGCCCGAAGGGGGATGGCTGACGCTGCCGGAGTGCTCCGTCGCCGGCGCCCTCATCGTCGGCGATGCCGCCGGCTTTCTCAACTCGATGCGGCTCAAAGGCATTCATCTCGCGATGAAGACGGGAATGCTTGCGGCGGAAACGGCTTTCGACGCCGTTGTCTCGGGTGACACGTCGGAGGCACGTCTGCGGCACTTCGACGAACAGGTCCGCCAGAGCTGGGTCGCAGCCGAATTGCGCCCTGTGCAGCATGTGCATCAGGCGTTCAAGTACGGGCTGCTTGGAGGCATGGCGTTCGCGGGGTTGCAGCTGGTCACAAAGGGCTGGTGGATACGTCAGGCCGTGCCGAGCGTACCGGGGCACTTGCGCATGCATCGTCTCGGCGAGCCCGGGTACAGGCGCTCGAGTCCGGAGCTGAAACCCGACCGGGTGTTGACGTTCGACAAGGTAACCAACGTGCACTTCTCGGGCACGCGTCACGAAGAAGATCAGCCACCGCACCTGCTCGTCGAGACAGAAGTGTGCCGTACGATCTGCGGTGAGGAGTACGGGCATCCGTGCATTCGCTTCTGTCCGGCGAATGTGTACGAGATCGTGCCGGACCAACAGGGATCGCGGCTGCAGATCAATGCATCGAACTGCGTCCACTGCAAGACCTGCGACATCATGGACCCGTATCAGGTCATCACCTGGGTTCCACCTGAGGGTGGAGGTGGGCCCCGGTACGAGGGGATGTAGAAAGTAGAAAGTGAAAAGTAGAAAGTGAAAAGTAGAAGAGAACAAAGTGATGCTCGTCAGGGCAGATGGATGAGTGCAGATGGCAGATCGTACTCTCTGCCATCCGCCATTTGCCCTCTGCCATGACGGGCGGCAGCACGGAAAAGGGATTCGTGGTTCGGCACTGGTCGGAATCGCCCGTGAAGCGTGCGCAGGCGGCGGCCATCGCAGGCCTTGGCGTTCCTGCCATCGCGGCGCTGGGCAGCTCGCTCGACTGGAGAGTCGAAGGCCTCGAACATCTCCAGTTCGAAGGCGACGGACGTCGGCCGATCATGGCGTTCTGGCACGGCCGCGTGTTGAGTGCCACCTACTTTTTTCGAGGGCGCGGAATCGTCGTGATGATCAGTGAAAACTTCGACGGCGAATGGATTGCGCGCATCATCCAGCGTTTTGGTTTCCTGACCTCGCGTGGATCGACGTCGCGGGGTGGACGACGGGCCCTGCTGCAGCTCAAGCGCGCCATGGATGAGGGGCACCCGTCGGGATTCGCCGTCGATGGCCCGCGCGGACCCGCACGGAAGGCACAGCCGGGTGCCGTGTGGCTGGCCAAGCTGACAGGTAACCCCGTCGTGCCGTTTCACATGGAAGCGTCGAGGTACTGGAGCCTCAAGAGCTGGGACCGAACGCAGATCCCGAGACCGTTTTCGACCGTGGCATTGACGGTTGGACAGCCGATCGACGTTCCGGAAAATGCGGACGAGGCGGCCCTCGAGCTCAAGCGCGTCGAGCTCGAGGACGCGTTGCACGCGCTCGAGCGGCGAGCGTCAACGTTGTTGCTCAACCCTAGTCCCTGATCCCCAATCCCTAATCCCTGACAAATGTCACTGATTTTGATCCACTCCGATCGATTTGCCGATCACCGGCCACCACCGGGTCACCCGGAGCGCGTCGAGCGCGCTGAAGTGATGCACGGTGTCGTGTCGCGGTGGAAGCAGCGAGGCCGCATCGTGCAGGCGCCCCGGCCTGCGACGCGGGCAGAGTTGACCCGGGTGCACAGCGATACGCACTTGTCGACGATCGACGGCGTCTCGGGCCGTGCCGTGGCGTTGGATGCCGACACGTACACGTCGCCCGACACGCGCGACGTGGCGCTCCTTGCCGCTGGTGCCGCGATTGGGGGAGTGGAAGCCATTGTGCAATCGCGCGCGACACGCGTCCTGGCGCTCGTGCGGCCACCGGGCCACCACGCCGAGCGCGACCGGGCGATGGGATTCTGCTTCTACAACAGTGTGGCGGCGGCCGCCGCCCACGCGCTGTCGCTCGGCATGGAGCGGGTCGTCATCATGGACTACGATGTGCACCACGGCAACGGCACTCAGTGGATTTTCTACGAGGATCCGCGCGTGTTGTACGTCTCCACCCACCAGTACCCGTTCTATCCGGGCACCGGTGCTGCGGAGGATGTGGGACGCGGCAAGGGCGCGGGCTTTACGCTGAATGTGCCGCTGGAGGCCGGATCGACCGATGGCGACTACGCCGAGGTCTTCAAGGCGCTCGTGATTCCCGTCATCGATCAATTCAAACCGGAGTTGGTGTTCATCTCGGCCGGCTTCGATGCGCACGAGCGAGATCCCCTTGCCCGGATGCGACTCTCGACAAGCGGCTATGCCGGCCTGACGAAATCGTTGTGCGCCGCGGCCGACGCGCATTGTCATGGTCGCATCGTTGCGGTGACTGAGGGCGGGTACGACCTCGAGGCGCTGAAAGCCTGCCTCGAGTCGTCGATATCGGTGCTCGATGGAGCGTCGCCTGTTCAGGAACGAGAACCCGCGCTGCCGGCCACCCAGCGCTCCCGCATTGCCATCGCCACGGTGCGTTCGGCGCACGCCAAGTACTGGAAGCTATAATAGTCAGAAGTCGCAAGTCGGAAGTCGTCAGGCGCAAGGCAGCGACGACCTTCGACGCGCCTGGCGACCTTCGACTTGGCTTGCGCCTGACGACCTTCGACTTGCGACTTTCGACTCAAATGTCCGATTACAGACCACAAGCACTGGACAGGAAATGGCAGGAGCGCTGGACGGCCGCGCGCGCCTTCGAAGTGACTGAAGATCCGTCGCGACCGAAATTCTACTGCCTCGAGATGTTTGCGTATCCCTCCGGGCATGCGCATGTCGGACACGTCCGCAACTACATCATCGGCGATGTCATGGCGCGGACCAAGCGGCTGCGCGGCTACAACGTGCTGCATCCGTTCGGGTGGGATGCGTTCGGGCTGCCCGCGGAAAACGCGGCCATCAAGAGCGGCATCCATCCGGAAACCTCGACGCTGGCCAACATCGCACACATGAAGGGGCAGTTGCAGCGCCTGGGCATCAGCTACGCCTGGGGACGCGAGTTCGCCACATGCGAGCCGAGCTATTACAAGTGGAACCAGTGGCTGTTCATCAAGATGTATGAGCGCGGGCTGGCATACCGGCGGCGCTCGTCTGTCAACTGGTGCGAGAAGGACCAGACCGTGCTCGCCAACGAGCAGGTGGTCGATGGGGGCTGCTGGCGGTGCGGCACGCCCGTCACCACTCGCGATCTCGAACAGTGGTTCTTCAAAATCACGCACTACGCCGACGATCTGCTGAAAGGCATCGAGCACCTGGCCCAGTGGCCCGACAAGGTGCTGACGATGCAGAAGAACTGGATTGGGCGATCGGAAGGGACGCGTGTCCGGTTTCCCGTGATGGCGGGGGAGGGCTCTGCCGCGTCGGATACGATCGAAGTGTTCACGACGCGAGTCGACACCATCTTCGGCGCGACGTGCGTGTTTCTGGCGCCGGAACACGAGCTGGTGGAGAAGTTCGCCACGCTCTCTGACGATCCCGGCGCGTTTCGCAAGCGCGTCACAGGATTCCGTACCCAGGACAGAACGGCGCGCCTATCGGGTGAAATCGACAAGGAAGGCTTCTTTACGGGGCGATATGCCCGGAACCCGTTTACGCAGGAACAGATCCCGATCTGGGTCGCGAATTTCGTGCTCGGCGAGTACGGCACGGGCGCGGTGATGGCCGTGCCGGCGCACGACCAGCGCGATTTCGAGTTTGCGACCAAGTACAACCTGGCGATCAAGGTCGTCGTCCATCCGATTCCGGAACTGGGACACGTGTCCGAGCGAGTCGACCAGGCGTTTGAGGACTATGGTCGGTTGGCCGATTCCGGCGAGTTCACCGGGCTCGCGTCGGAGGTTGCGCTCGTGCGCATGGGCGAGTGGGTCGAAAAACAGGGCATCGGCGCGCGGACCGTGCAATTCAGGCTGAAGGATTGGGGCATCTCGCGGCAGAGGTATTGGGGCACCCCTATTCCGATGATCTACTGCGACGCCTGTGGCATCGTGCCAGTCCCGTACGAGCAGTTGCCGGTCGAATTGCCGAAGGTGACCAACTTTACCGGCCGGGGCGATTCGCCGCTGGCACAGGTGCCGGAGTTCGTGAACGTGCCGTGCCCGAAATGCGGAGGCAGGGCGCGTCGCGAGACCGACACGATGGACACCTTTGTCGACTCGTCGTGGTACTTCTATCGCTTCTGCGATCCGAAGAACGACACGCTGCCATTCGATCCGGCCAAGGCAAAGTACTGGATGCCGGTGGACTTCTACAGCGGCGGCGTGGAGCACGCGATTCTGCACCTGATCTACTCGCGGTTCTTCGCGCGGGTGTTTCGCGATTTGGGGATGGTGGACCATGATGAGCCGTTCCAACACCTGCTGACCCAGGGCATGGTGTTGAAGGAAGGCGCCGTCATGTCGAAGTCGAAGGGCAATGTCGTCGATCCTGACGACATGCTGCAGAAATTCGGCGCCGATGCGTTGCGTCTGTACGTCATGTTCGTCGCACCGCCTGAGAAGGAAGTCGAGTGGAGCGACGCAGGCCTGGAAGGCAGCTGGCGCTTCCTGGCGCGCGTGTGGCGAATCGTCGATCAGTGGTCCGAGCGCGTCGAAAAGGCCGCGACCATCGGGACCGTCGACGCCGCCACCTTCGATACCGCCGAGCGCAAGCTGCGCCGCAAGACGCATGAGACCATTCGCCGCGTGACCGTTGACGTGGAGCAGCGCATTCATCTGAACACCGCGATCTCCGCGCTGATGGAGCTCGTCAACGAAATGTATGCGTCTGGCGACTGGTTCGGCGACTCCCCGCGTGCGCAGGCCTCATCGGTCATGCGGGAAGCCATCGAGGCGCTCATCGTCATGATTTCGCCGTTCGCGCCGCACACGGCGGAAGAACTGTGGGAGATGACGGGCCACGCGGTCGGCATCGGCCAGACGGCCTGGCCGTCGTTCGACGAAGAGGTCGCCAGAGCTGAAGAGATCGTGGTGGTCGTGCAGGTCAACGGTCGAGTGCGCGGCCGGTTGACCGCGACGCCCGAGACACCGGAGAGCGAGCTGCGCGAGCGGGCGCTGGCCGATCCCGGGGTGCGCCCGCACGTCGAGGGCAAAACAATCAAGTCGGTCGTTGTCGTGAAGGGGAAGCTGATTAATGTCGTGGTTGAGTAAGCAGGCGCTCGTCGGCGCGATGGTCCTGGCGGCGCTCGCGTCCAATAGTTGCGGGTACGCGTTGGCGGGGCGCGGTAACTTTCTACCCGATTACATTCGGACCATCGGGGTCCCGAATTTCGAGAATCACACGTCGTTCTTCCAAATGGCGCAACTCGTGACCGACAAAGTGCGCACCGAGTTCATCGGCCGCGGCAACTACAAGATTGTGCCCGAGGCCACGGGCGCCGATGCCGTCCTGGTCGGCGCCATCACGAACGTGATGATCATGCCGACGAACTTTTCGACCGAACAGCAGGCGTCGCGCTACACGATTACGGTGACGGCCAACATCCAGCTCCGCGACGTGGCGAAAGACACGGTTCTCTGGAGCAACCCGGCGATTTCCATCCGCGAGGAATACGACGCGACGAGCGCGCTCTCCAACGATCCCGCGGTCGGCGTCGATCCCACCTCATTCTTCACGCAGGAATCCAACGCGCTCGAGCGCATCAGCAGCGAGTTTTCGCGTTCGGTGGTCAGCGCCATTCTGGAAGCCTTCTGATTGCCAGCCGCTTCTCAAGCTGACGTTCGCAAGCAGATCGCCGCTGGCAAGGTCGCAGCCGTCTATCTGCTTGTCGGGCCGGACGAAGCGGGAAAGACGGCCCTGGCGGGAGAGTTCCTCGAGCTGGTGGAGGAGGGGCTGCGCGCGTTCAACGTCGATCGCCTGTACGGCGGAGAAACGAGCGGCGCTGTGGTGGTGGATGCCGCGCGGACGCTGCCGATGATGGTGCCTCGGCGCGTGGTGCTGGTGGTGCACGCCGAACGGCTGCTGAACCCGAAGAAGGAGAGCGACGCGACCGCGAAAGATTTGGAATTGCTCGAGGAGTACGTGAAAGCCCCACTCGACACGTGTTGTCTCGTGCTGGTCGCCGAGGCCGTCGACAAGCGTCGATCGCTGACAAGACAGCTCCTCTCCAAGGCGACCGTCGTCGAGTGCACAGGACCAGGGGACGCGGCCGAAGCCGTTCGCTGGGTCAAGGAACGCGTCGCGGCGGAAGGCATGACGATCGATCCGCGTGCGGCGCGCCTCGTCGCCGACAGAATCGGCCCTGATATTTCACGCCTGCGCTCGGACGTCGAACGGCTCGTGCTCTACGCCGCAGGGAACGCAACCATCACCGAAGAGGATGTGAAGGAGATCGTCGCGCCGGCGTCGTCGCAGGACGACTGGGGCGTGACGCGCGCGATCGAGCGAGGCGCGGCCGGCGACGCGCTTCGCGAGCTCGGGCTGATGATGGAGAGCGGCGCCGTGCCCTTCATGATTCTCGGGCAGCTCGCCTGGTTCGTGCGGACGAAGATGCCGGCGCCGAGGGTGACCGCTGCCGTCGAAGCGGTCTTCCGGACAGACCTTGCCATCAAAACGTCGGCGGGAGATCCGCGGGTGCTGCTGGAGCGACTGGTGGTGGAGTTGTGTGGGCGGTAGGGAAATATTTATCAGCGCTGTCGGGCGCTGAGAAAATGAGACGTACACCGAAATTGCGATAGCGGGCGCGTCCGAACGCGGCGGCCATCGGCAGGTTCGTCGTGTCAGTGTCGGCACGGACACGCTCGGCGCCGTGCGCGGCGAGGATGCTGGTCGCTTCGGCAAGAAGGTCGAGAGCATATCCGTGACCCCGCTCTTCCGGAACGACTCCCAGGTATCCGATCACCGGGTTGTCCTCGTTCGCAGAGGGGATGACGAAGCCCACAAGCTTACCGTTCGGCGTGTAGGCCATCCGCCACCATGTCCGGTCGCCTCGCATGCCGCGATAGCACGCCAACGTCGCGCGCGCGTGCCCGTGAACACCGAGTTTGGCGACGACGTCGCGTGTCTCTTGATCGAGGCTTCCGATCGCGACGCGTTCGAACACATCCAGAAACACGTCGTCATCGGGTTCGGGCGAGCACACGAGTCGCCCTGAGGGTTCCTCGATACCGGCGTCTCTGGTCCACTCGAATCGAAGGCGCTCAATTTCGGAAGTCAGGCCTGCGGATTGCGCGGCGACACGCCGCCATTCCACCTCGCGGCAGGTGTCGCTGTCCTTCTGCCAGCCTGGTTTGAGAAAGAGGTGATATTCAGGGAGAATCCGGGCGCCGCCAGACTTGAAGGCGGCATGTCCCGCTTGCATCAGGGCCGCGCCGAGAGCGGCTCTGTCGCCGACGTCAGGATCTACCCAAAGACAATCAAGGATGAGGTAGTTGTCACTCGGGCGGCCACGGTACCAGACGGCGCATCCCTCGACACGCCGGTTGTCTTCCGCCATGACGATTCGGTTGATGCCGTAGCTTCCGCTGGCCAGGTATTGCCGGTAAACATCTGCGTCGACCCAGCCGATCGGGTCGCGACAGATGAATGGCGCTATGCGCTCGTGGTCCGACTCGAGTGCGGGGCGAACATGCCGGAAGCCGGAAGCCAGAAGCCTCTCGAACGGCTACGCCGTCTTTGGCAGCCTGGCGCTGAGCCTGGACTTGTAGCGGCTCGCGGTATTCCGGTGAATGATGCCCTTACCGGCCATCTTGTCGATGAGCGAGATCGCCTGCGTCAGCTGGCTTTTCGCGGCCTTCTGATCCTTCGCGGCGTTCTTGGGATCATCCATGAACGTCCGAATCTGCTTGAGCGTGCTGCGGAGTTGCGAACGGTACTTGCGATTGCGCTCGCGGTGCACCAGGCTCTGCCGATGCGCCTTCAGCGCGGAAGCGTGTGTAGCCAAACTTATCCCTCCGAAAAACCTTTATTTTACACCAGAAGCGGTTTCCCGCTTCTATCGGCGGACTTCTTCGTAGTCGCCGCTGGAGGGCTTCGTATTGGTGTATTTCACGACTGGCAGGCCATCCACGATCTCGGTGATGCGGTAGATGCGCACACCGGGCCCGTTTCGCTCGTTTCCGCGAATGCCGGTGATTTTGTGGACGTAATTCTGGGTCTCTTTGTAGGGGGGGACCTTTGAGCCGTATTTGTCGACGGCGCCCGGCCCTGCATTGTACGCGGCCAGAGCCAGTTGTTCGTTTGCGTTATAGCGGTCGAGCAGCCGGCGCAAGTAGCTGACACCGGCCCGGATGTTTTCCGCCGGATTGAATGGATCCGCCACGCCATATTCTTTCGCCGTCGCGGGCATCAACTGCATGAGGCCCATGGCCCCCTTGGGCGACACCGCCTTTGGGTTGAATGCCGACTCTACCTGGATGACGGCCCGGACGAGATCGGCCCGGACGCCCTGGTTGCTGGCGTGTCGCCGGATGATGGGGTCGTAGGACGCGTGCGGACGGACCACCAGCGGAGACCCTACGGGAACGGTTATGGCCCGCGCTCCCGAGTTCTGAGGACGGTCTGAGAGCGTCAGGATGCCATTGGCATCGCGCCACGAATAGATCTGCGCCTGCGCCGGGGTGGACGTGCCGGCCAGCGCGCAGAGCACAAGCAGGGCGATGACAAATATGTACTTCAAGGTCAGTTAGTTAGGGGGACGAGTTCGGTTTTCCACCCCCACGCGGGCGGACGCGACTCGACCTGTTGGAGGTATCGGAAGATCTGTGAAGAGACTTTAGGGCGGGGGAATGCCCTAATCCCTGGCGGCGTCTAAGAGGCTCTTGAGGATGGACGGCGCTTCCTGACGCAACTCTGCCACTTTCGCCTCGTCTTTACCGCCGGCTTCGGCGAAATCCGGTCTGCCGCCGCCTCGCCCACCCACGATGGGCGCCAGCCGTTTCACCAGTTCGCCAGCTGAAACCTTCGAGGTCAGATCGCGGCTGACGCTCGCGACGATCGAAACCTTGCCGGGACCAGAGGATGTGACCAGGACGACGCCGCTGCCGATCTGATTGCGGATGGAATCAACGAGCGTCCGCACTTCGTCCTTCTCGAGGCCTTCAGCCGTGGTCGTCGCCAATCGAATACCCGATACGTCGACGGTTTCATAGGCCGCCTTTTGGCCTCCGCCTCCGCCCATCGCCATCTTCGTCTTCAGCTCGGAAACGGTGCGGGCCAGCCGCTTGGCTTCGGCCTGGAGATGCTCGATCGCGGCGCGCCCGCGGTCGGCCGTCGTGCCGAGAGGGTCGAGCAGGTCTTCCAGCGAGGCGCGCACCTCCTGGTGATGCCGCACGGCGCCGTCGCCGGTGACCGCTTCGATGCGCCGGACACCCGCGGCTACGCCGCTCTCCGAGACGATGGTGAAAAAGCCGATGTCCCCGGTGGCGGCGCAGTGTGTTCCGCCGCACAGCTCCATGCTGAAGCCTGGAATCGACACGACCCGCACCCGGTCGCCGTACTTCTCCCCGAACAGCGCCATCGCCCCGGCCGCCATCGCTTCCTGCGTGGAGCGCTCGTCGGTAAGAACGGGCGCGTTCCGGTAGATCTGCTCGTTCACCATCCGTTCGAGCTCCTGCACTTGGTCGGGCGTGACGGGCGAGGCGTGCACGAAGTCGAATCGTAGACGGTCGGGAGCCACGAGCGACCCGGCCTGTTTGACGTGCGTGCCGAGTATTTTGCGCAGCGCCGCGTGCAGCAGGTGTGTGGCCGTGTGATTTCTTCGCGTCGCATTGCGGGTCGGGGCATCGACTTCCGCCGTGATGATGTCGCGTTCGCGCAGCACGCCGCTCGTCAAGCGGATGTGGTGCAGACGTGGCAGGCCCGCGGCGATCCGGGTAACGCCATCGACGTTCGCCGATGCGCCAGACCCGTCCGCATGGAACTGGCCGACGTCGGACACCTGCCCGCCGGCCTCGAGATAGAACGGCGTCTGGCCGAGCGCCGCGTAGCCTTCCGATCCCTCCTGCAGCTCCTTGACCTGTCGCTGCTGTTTATCGAACAGCGCCACCACCGGAGTGCCCTTGACGGTCGTCGTCGTGTATCCCTCGAAGCGATCGCCGGCTGCCGCCAGTCCCTGCTGAGACTGGTCGGATGCAAACACGAACTCCTGACCCTTCTTGCCCTCGAACGCGCTCTTCGCGCGCGCCTTTTCGCGCTGGCCCTCCATCGCGCGTTCGAACCCTTCTCGATCGACGCCGACCTGCTTCTCGCCGGCGAGATCTTCGATGAAGTCGAGCGGCAGGCCGAACGTGTCGTACAACTTGAATGCGTCGTCGCCAGGGAGCAGCCGGCCGGGCGCGGCCGCGGCCCGCTCGATCGCGTCTTCCAGCCTGGGCAATCCGCCGGCCAGAACGGCGCTGAAGCGATCTTCCTCGTTGCCGACGACGCTGACGACCGTGTCGCGGTTCGACCGCAGCTCTGGATATTCGCCGCCCATCTCCCGGACGATGACGTCCACCAGTTGACGCAGGAACGTCTCGGTGATCCCGAGCTTCATGCCATGACGCATCGCGCGTCGCATGATCTTGCGCAACACGTACCCGCGGAACTCGTTCGACGGCATCACGCCGTCGGCGATAAGGAAGGTCATCGTCCGCGAGTGGTCTGCCACGACCCGCATCGACACATCGTCCGGGCTCATCGAGCGGGCGTACTTCTTGTCTGCCAGCTGCCCGATCGCGTCGAGGATGGGCGTAAACAGGTCGGTGTCGTAGTTCGACTCGTGGTTCTGCAGAACGGCCGTGATGCGTTCCAGCCCCATGCCGGTGTCGATCGATGGGGCGGGCAGCGGCCTGAGAGATCCGTCAGCCTGGCGATTGAATTCCATGAACACGTTGTTCCAGATCTCGATGTAGCGGCTGCAGCTGCACTCGACGCCCCGGCACACCGGTTCGGGGCATGGGATCTGGTTCCCGCGGAAATAGTAGATCTCCGAGCACCGGCCGCACGGGCCGGTGTCGCCCATCTGCCAGAAGTTGTCGTCCGAGCCAAGCTCCGAGAGGTGATCGGCAGACACGTACTTGAGCCAGTAATCGCGGGCTTCCACGTCTCTCGGGATGCCGGCCTCCCCTTTGAACACGGTGACGAACAATCTGTCTTTCGGAATTCCCCAGACGCCGGTCAATAGCTCCCAGGCGAATGTGACCGCGTTTTCCTTAAAGTAGTCGCCGAACGAGAAATTGCCGAGCATCTGAAAGAACGTGTGGTGGCTGGGCGACGGTCCCACGTTCTCGAGGTCGTTGTGCTTGCCGCTGACGCGCATGCACTTCTGGCAGGTCGCGGCGCGCTTGTACTCGCGCTGCTCCTTGCCGAGGAACACATCCTTGAACTGATTCATCCCCGCGTTGGTGAAGAGCAGGGAAGGGTCGTCGATAGGGACGAGCGACGAGCTCGGCACGATACGATGGCCGTTTTGCTCGAAATACTCGAGAAAAGACGCGCGAATCTCTTTCCAGGTCGTCATGAGTGACAGCTATTTTACTTTGGAAACACGAAGGTCACGAAGAACGGCCGGATCGCGAAGGTCACAAAGGCGGATTCTGCCAGGATCACCAAGGAACGCGACGACGCGACGAGCGCGACGGCGCGACGAAGATTCCGATAGTCCTCCGTGTCCAAAGACCCGAAACCTCACGATTGCCTTGACTTGTTTCTGATTGCCGCCATGGCAGCGCTGGCGGAGAAGCCCTGCCGGACGAGATAGGCGAGGACCTTCCGGCGTTCGCCGGGTTCTTTCAGACGTTCGGGCTTGCCGCGCAGTCGGCGGTCCAGCGTGGCTTCCAGCAATTGTGCTTCATCCTCCTCGCCGAAGAGCTCGCCGACGATGTCTCGAGCGAGATCACGATCAATCTGCATCGAGATCAGTTTGCCCATCACGCGCCGTGGACCGTGCCGCCGGACGCGCGCCTCGGTGCGCGCCACCGAGAGGGCGGCCCGGCGATCGTCGACCGTTCGATCCTTGAGGAGACGTTCAACCGCGGCTCGGATCGCGGCATTCGTGTATCCGGCTTCGGCGAGCCGAGCCCGTACCTGGGCCTCGGACAGCTCGCGCGCGGTCAGCCAACGGAGCGCTCGAAGATAGGCAGTTTTGGAGGACTCGGGGTCTTCGGGCGGTCGGCCTTTCTTCACCGGGGGATTCTACCCTCCGAACCTCGTCAGTCCGGGGATTTCGGAGACACCCCCACCGGTCACGCTGCGCGCCATTTCGTCGCGTGCGGCGTCTGCCATCGTGGAGACACCCTGTACCTTGAGCTTGAACTCATCCACGTTCGACGCCCAGCGCAACGCCTCGTCGAGCGAGATGAACCCCTGCTGGTAGAGACCGAAGATCGACTGATCGAACGTCTGCATCCCGTACTGCGATGTCCCCTGCGAGATGGCGCCGTTGATGAGGTGCGTCTTTTCCTTGTCGATGATGCAGTCGCGGATGAAGGCCGTCGCCACGAGCACTTCGACTGCCGGCACGCGGCCGCCCGTGTCGATACGCGGGATGAGCCTCTGCGAGACAACCGCCCTCAGCACCGAGGCCAGCTGCAGCCGTACCTGCTTCTGCTGGTGCGGCGGATACACGGCGATGATACGGTTGATCGTTTCGGTCGCGTCGGTTGTGTGCAGCGTCGAGAAGACGAGATGGCCGGTTTCGGCGGCGAGCAGTGCCGTCTCGATGGTTTCGAAGTCGCGCATTTCGCCGACGAGGATCACATCCGGATCCTGCCGCAGCGCGCTGCGGAGCGCTTGTGCAAACGACCGTGTGTCGACGGAGACCTCGCGCTGATTGACAATCGAGCGGCTGTCGCGGTGCAGGAACTCGATCGGGTCTTCGACCGTCATCACGTGCGAGCAGCGCGAGTTGTTGATGTGGTCGATCATCGCCGCCAGCGTCGTGCTCTTGCCGCTGCCGGTGGTGCCGGTCACGAGCACGAGCCCGCGCTCTTCGTCGGCAATCCTGCGCAGTACCGACGGCAACAGCAGGTCGTCGACCGTCAGGATTCGCGTCGGAATGACACGAAGCACCATCCCCATCGTCCCGCGCTGTTGGAAGATGTTGACGCGAAATCGCCCCAGCCCGCCTACGCTGTACGCGAGGTCCACTTCCTGCGACTTGGTGAACTTGTCGCGCTGCTCGGGCGACATCATCTGCGCGCCCATCGCCAGCGTGTCCTCGTTCAGGAGCCGCTTTTCTTCGGTGATGGGAACGAGATTGCCGGCGATGCGCGCCATCGGAAATGCGCCCACCTTGATGTGAAGGTCGGACGCACCTTTGGCGACGGCGCCACGAAGGAGTTCGTCGATGTTCATAAGGCTCCGGGAGGCCCCCGGAGCCTTTATCGGTTCGAGACTAGCGAGCCTTTGCTCTGGCAGCCACCACCTCGGGCACGTAGGTCAGCCAGCCGTGGGTGTCGGGCGCCTTACCCATGATCGTGTCGAGGAACCGGCGCTGAATCGCCTCGGTGACCGGCCCGCGGCGGCCCGCGCCGACCTGGATCTTGTCGACCGCGCGCACCGGTGTGATTTCCACCGCGGTGCCGACGAAGAACACTTCATCGGCGATGTACAGCATCTCGCGCGGAATGTTCTCCTGCGTCACGCGGTACCCGAGGTCTTCGGCCACCTGCATCACCATGTCGCGCGTGATGCCCGGCAGAATCGAGGCGCTCAGCGGCGGCGTGTAGATCGCGCCGTTGCGGACGAGGAAGATGTTTTCGCCGCTGCCTTCACTGACGTAGCCGAACGTGTCGAGGGCAATCCCTTCGCTGTAGCCGTTCGCTTCGGCTTCCATGCGGATGAGCGCGGCGTTCGCGTAGTTGCCGCTCGTCTTGGAAAGCGAGGGAAACGTGTTCGGCGCCATGCGGTTCCACGAGCTCACGCACACGTCGACGCCTTTCTCGAGCGCTTCCGTGCCGAGGTAGGTTCCCCATTCCCACACCATGACGGCGACGTCGACAGGGCAGGGCCTCGGATTGACGCCCAGTGCGTTGTACCCGCGATACATCAGCGGGCGCACGTAACACGCCTTGAAGCCATTGGCCTGAACGGTTTCGATGACAGCCTTCTCGAGCTCCTGCTGCGTGTACGGCGAATCCATCCGGTAGATCTTGGCCGACGACAGAAGACGGGCGATATGAGTATCGAGGCGAAGGAGCGCCGAGCCCTTCGGCGTGTCGTACACGCGCGCGCCCTCGAAAACGCCGCTGCCATAGTGAATGACGTGCGAAGCCACGTGGATGGTTGCGTCCTTCCAGTCCACCAGCTTCCCGTTCATCCAGATCTTTCCGGTGCCCGCGAATGCCATTGCCCTGCTCCTTTGATTTCCTACGAAAATCTTAGCATTTACTGCGCTTCGCCACAAAACGGGCAGCGCGCCGATCGTGCGTGAAGCGGCTTGCGGCAGTGCCAGCAGAAGCGCGGCTGCGGTGTTTCGCGCGCGCGCAGGCGGGTGTGGATGTCGTGGACATCTTCCTGAGGTGACACGGCAACTGGCGGCGCCGTTGGCGTTTGGCGCGGCACCACACGCGGTGTCTTGCGCCTGCCGCGAGCCGACAGAAGGTCGTCGAGCAGCTCGCTCGCGCGTTGATAGCGCGCCTGCACGCCGGGCGCCACCGCTTTCATGACGATGTCGTTGATTCGGACGGGAATTTTGGGATTCCGCGTGCGCGGTGGCGAGACGAGCTCGCCTTTCATGAGCTTTTCCAGGTCCGCCGGCGCCGGTGTGTTGTAGGGCAGCACGCCCGTCAACATCTGGTACATCGTGACACCGAGCGAGTAGATGTCCGAGGCGAAGACCGCCTTGCCATGAAATTGTTCGGGCGCCATGTACGGCGGGCTGCCGATGACGGTCGTCCCATGCGCGGCGAGCTCAATGAAACGGGAGGTCCCGAAGTCGGCGACTTTCAGTATTCCACCTTCGGTCACAAGCACGTTGCCGGGCCGGAGATCGCGATGAATCACGCCTTGCTGGTGCGCATGATCGAGCGCGTTGCAGATCTGGCACGTGTAGTCGAGCGTCCGCGCGAGGTCGATCTTCCCGCTCCGCGAGATCGCGGTCTCCAGCGTGTCGCCCGGCACGTACTCCATCACGATGAAAAAGATGTTCTCCTGCTTCTCTGCAGTGAGAATCGAGACGATGTTCGGATGGCTCAACGAGGCTAGCAGGCGCGGCTCGCGCAGCAGATCGCCGAAATCGACGTTCTGTCTGTGCGGAACCTTGATGGCGACCTTCTTGTCGATCCAGGTGTCTTGGGCGAGATAAACCGTGCCGAACCCGCCACTGCCGAGTGGTGAGAGGATCTTGTACTTTCCGATCGTCTGACCGCGGAAAAACACTGGGAGGCAGTATACAGGCTTCGGGCTGCAGGCTCCGGGCTTCAGGCCGGCCTAAAGCCATTAGAATCCAAACCGTGCATCGGTTCTACGCTCCGGGTTTTTCGGAATCTGCCCTGATAGATCTGCCGGAAGAAGAGGCGCAGCATCTTCGACGCGTGTTGCGGTTGCGATCGGGTGACACGATTGCCGTCTTCGACGGCCGCGGTCGCGAGGCGGTTGCGCGGGTCGAGTCGGTGGCCCCCAGGCGTGTGAGCGTGCGCATCATCGAGCCGCGTTCCGCCGCGCCTGAGCCGAGAGTTGCCGTCACGCTCGCGCAGGCGCTGCTGAAAAGCGACAAGATGGACCGCGTAGTGCGTGACGCGGTCATGTTGGGCGTCGCAGCCGTGCAGCCGTTTGTCAGTCGGCGTACCGAAGTGCCACAAAAGGCCTTCGCGGGCGGCGGCCGGCAGGATCGCTGGGAGCGCACCATCATCTCCTCGGTCAAGCAGTGTGGCCGGGCCGTCGTACCGGCTGTATTCCCCATCAGAGACTTTCGCGAAGTTCTGGAAGCGGGAAGCGGTGAGGCACGCCTGATGTTTGTCGAGCCCGGTGCCGTCGTCGAACTGGCCGAGTTGACCACTTTGGAAGGCCAGCAGCCGGCAAAGGCAACCGTGCTGATAGGGCCCGAGGGTGGTTGGGATCCTCAGGAAATACAAGACGCGGCACAAGCCGGGGTGACGTTGCTGTCGTTCGGCGGGCGCGTGTTGCGGGCAGATGCCGCCGCCGCCGCGGTGATTGCTGTTCTACGCTACGTCTGGCGCGACGTTTGAGAATCTGCCAAAGGCCCGTGCGTCAATACGGCGCAGCCCCATTCATCTTCCTGAGCCTCTCCGTCCAGCGTGAGCCAATTCTCGAGTGCTGAGACAACCTGTGCTCGCTCGACGTCCATGAAGCCGCTGACGATGAGTTGGCCGCCGCGTGCAACGCACTCGACCAGCTTTGCTGCAGAGTGTTGGAGCAGCGCTCCGGTTAAGTTGGCCATCACGACGTCTGCCTGCAGAGACATCTCTCGGAAATC
This sequence comes from Vicinamibacterales bacterium, assembly GCA_963782595.1. Taxonomy (GTDB): domain Bacteria; phylum Acidobacteriota; class Vicinamibacteria; order Vicinamibacterales; family JAMQPK01; genus JAMQPK01. The sequence goes on from CAWAKJ010000004.1 coordinate 139,028, forward strand.
GCCTTCTGTGAACCGAACGCGCGCGCCCGTGTCGTTCAGCACCGAGTTCTCGCGGGCGTTGTCGAGGGCATCCGGATCGATGTCGATCCCCAACGCCGACTGTGCGCCAAGCTTGGCCGCGGCGATCGTGAGCACACCCGACCCGCAGCCGATGTCGAACACCGTGCGGCCCTCGAGCGGCAATTCCTGCAGCGCCTTGAGCATGAGTCGAGTCGTCGCATGGTGGCCGGTGCCGAACCCCATGGATGGCTGGATGACGACGATGGGGTCTGACCCCCGTACGGGGCCGGAATAGCCCTTGCGTGCACTCCCGACGTCTGGCCCCCGTACAGTACGGGGGTCAGACCCCAGTACAGCGTCCCATGGCGGCGCGACGACGATGCGGCCGATGGTGATCGCGCGCAGCTCGGCCTGCGAGCGGGCTGCCCAGTCTTCGTCCTCGACATCGATCGCTTCGACAAACAGATGAGAACCGAAAGCCGTTGCGAGGGCGTGTGCAGCGGCATCACGAGCCTCGGTCGTGGCGAAGAACGCGCGGAGCGGGGAGGTGTCGTCGGCGTCCTGAATGGCTGAGGGTTGGTAGTCGTCGAGCTCGGCGAGTACCAGTTCCTGCAGTTGAGGATCGCAGCCGGGAACATGGATTCCCAGCGCGGGCCAGGCCTTACCCAAAAATGTCTTTGACCTTCTCGAAGATATTCTTTTCGTCGGCTTCCGCGCCGACGGGGCGAGGCTCGAACTTTTCTTTCGGCAGCAGCTTGCTCAATTGCTCGAGCAGGGCGCGTTGCTCCTTGTTCAGTTTCTTCGGCGTCACCGATTGCACCGTAAAAAACAAATCACCCCTGCCGCGGCCCGACACGTCGGGCATGCCCTTGCCGCGGAAGCGGAAGACCGTTCCCGACTGCGTGCCTTCGGGAACTTTGAACGGCTCGGGACCATCGAGCGTCGGCACCTCGATGCTGCCGCCGAGCGCCAGCGTGGTCAGGTTCAAAGGCACTTCAAACGACAGATCGTTGCCTTCGCGGCGGAAGAACGCGTGCGGCGCGACTTCGATGAAGACGTAGAGATCGCCCGGAGGACCGCCGTGCAGCCCGCCTTCTCCTTCGCCGCTGATGCGCAGCCGCTGGCCATCGGCGATACCGGCCGGTACCTTCACCGTCAGCTTGCGCTCGTTCGACGTGCGCCCCTCTCCCTTGCAAGTCGCGCACGGTTTGGTGACGATGCGGCCTGTGCCGTTGCAGCGCGAGCACGTGCGCGCGACCGTGAAGAACCCCTGCTGAAAACGCTGCTGCCCGCGTCCCTGGCACTGCGTACACGTCGTCGGGCTGCTGCCTGGTGCGGCGCCCGAGCCATGGCAGGTCTCGCAGGTTTCGAGGCGCGGGATTTGAACCGATGTCTCGACACCTCTTGCCGACTCGTCGAAGGTAATCTCGAGGTCATAGCGCAGATCGCTTCCGCGTTCGGGACCGCCGCGGCGCCCGCCTCCGAAGAAATCGCCGAAGATGCCGCCGAAGATGTCTTCGAATCCAGCGAAGGTCGACGGATCGAACCCGGCACCGGCCTGCGACGACACGCCCGCATGGCCAAACCGGTCGTAGCGCGCGCGCTTGTCGGCATCCGAGAGAATCGCATAGGCCTCAGCGGCCTCTTTGAACTTCTCTTCCGCTGCCTCGTTTCCCTGGTTCCGGTCTGGATGGTGCTGAAGGGCGAGCTTGCGGTACGCGCTCTTGATTTGCTGGTCGCCGGCATTCTTCGGGACGCCGAGGATTTCGTAGTAGTCGCGTTTGCTCACGCTTTCGCTACTTTCACCATCGCGGGCCGGATCAGCTTCTCGCCGAGCCGATAACCCCGCGCGAACTGTTCCATCACTTCGCCGTCGCGGCGGTCCGCCGCTTCTTCATACGCCACGGCCTGATGAATCTGTGGATCGAAATCGGTGCCGACCGCGTCGATGGGAGTCACGCCCCGCTTGCGCAGCATGTCCGTCAATGCGCGATGAATGAGCTCGAGTCCCTGACGATAGGATTCGGCGGTGGCGGCGTCGGTCTGCAGCGCGCGCTCGAAATCGTCGACGATCGGCAGCAAATCGCGTACGAACTCGACAGCGGCGTACTGCGTGAGGTCTTTTCTCTCACGGTCGACGCGCTTGCGATAGTTATCGAACTCAGCCGCCTGACGCAGCAGTCGGTCCTGCAGGGTGTCGCGTTCTTTTCGCAGCTCGACGACTTCGTCTGCAAGGACCGGCGCCGCATCGGTAGCGGCCTGCCCAGCGCCTTCGTCGTCCATGCGCTCGACGGCGTCATCCGAGGCGTCCGTCGGCTTCGAACGTGTGGAGTGATCAGCCATGGTTAGTACCCGCTGTTACATGCTGTCGCGCAGGACCCGCGAAACGGCCTGGGCGACGCCGTCGACGACGGCGATGGTTCTGGAATAATGCATGCGCATCGGGCCGATGACGCCGATGGTGCCGCGGCGCGTGCCGTCGGCATAGGTCGATGCGACGATGCTGAAGGGACGGAGATCGGCCGCGCGGTGTTCATGACCGATGACGATCGTCAGGCCGGGGCCGTCGATGTATTCGTTGAGCAGCCGTACCAGCCGCTCTTTTTCCTCGACCATGCGGAGCAGCGCCTTGAGCGTCGCAATGGAGATACTGCTGTCTTCGCTCGCCTCGTCCAGGAGCGATGAGGCGCCATCAACAAAGAGCGGCGACTTTTTGGGAAGCTCTTCCAGTCCCGTTTGCGCGAGCCGCAGCGCGCGTGCCCGCAGCGCGTCGGCCAGCGTGCGCTCGTGGTGCAGCCGCTCCATCACCGCGATGCGGATATGCTCGAGCGGCATCCCCGCAAATTCCGTGTTCAGGTAGTTGGCCGCCTGGCGCAGGTCGCTCGAATCGACTTCTTCGCCCACGTCGATCGCTTTTCGCGAAACTTGTCCCCCGTCGGCCACGACAATGACGAGCACTTTGGTCGAGCTTAGAGGAACGAACTCGATTTCCTTCAGGATGCCGTCGGAGGCCATCGGCAGCGCGAACGCGACAAGCCGGGCCGTGCGCGAGAGCACCTGAGACACGGCGGCGAGCACGTCTTCGGCCAGCGCCGGCGTGCCGGCGTCACGCCGCAGTTGGGCTTCCACGGCCGCGCCGACGCGCACCGAGCGGGGTGCGGCAAGCAACTGGTCAACGTAGAACCGATATCCCCGGTCGGTTGGAATGCGGCCGGCCGACGTGTGTGGCTGCTGGAGGTACCCGAGCTCTTCCAGCTCGACGAGCGTACTGCGGACGGTGGCCGACGAGACGCTCAACCCGGACATCGCCGCGAGGCGCGACGATCCGACAGGCTCGCCGGTATCGATATATTCGGCAACGAGTGCGGCCAGTATCTGCGCCGCCCTGGGTGAAGGCTGGGACATGTGTGAATTAGCAGTCGACTGTCTCGAGTGCTAAATAAATTATACCGTATTCAGCCGCCACGCACACCAATCCCGCTGTGCGGTCCCGACCGAGCGCCAGAACCGGCTCTCACTCTTCGATCGGCGAGCGCTCCAACTGTCGGGCGTGGATGCGATCCCAGCGCATGGACACGGCGGCGACTTTGGGATCCTGAATCTTGCCGCGGCGTACGGCGATGAGCTCGGCGAGAATCGAGACGGCGATTTCTTCGGGGCTGACCGCGCCGATGTCGAGTCCGACGGGCGCGTTCACGCGCTGAAGGCATTCCGGCGGCATGCCTTCGGCGAGCAGCGCATCGTAAATACGCTTCACTTTCGCCTTGCTGCCAATCAACCCAAGATAGCGAAGATCGCGCGCCGCGAGCGCACGCAGCGCGTCCAGATCGTGCGTGTGACCACGCGTCACGATGACGACGTAGGCGTGCGACGGAAGATCGGCGCGATGCAGCCACTCGGGAATCGCGTCGACAATCACGCTGTCGGCGTCGGGGAAGCGTTCGGCGTTGGCAAATTTCTCGCGGTCATCGACGACGTGCGTTTTGAATCCGATGGTGTGCGCGAGGCGAGCCAGGTGATAGCCCACGTGCCCGGCGCCAATGACGTAGAGCCGGGGCGTGGCTTCGAGCGGCTCGATGTAGACCTGCATCTGGCCGCCGCAGACGAGGCCGTTCTCCTGGGCGAAATCGTCGTTGAGATCGTACTTCACCAGAAGCGGCTTGCGCGTCTGGATGGACTCTTTGGCCTTCCAGAACGCGTCGTTCTCGTAGCAGCCGCCGCCGATGGTGCCGACTGTGCGCCCGTCAGGAAACACGAGCATCTTGGCGCCGACCCGCTGAGGCGTCGAACCATTGGCCGACACGATCGTCACGAGCGCGGTCTCGTCGCCGCGCGCGAGCGCCTGGGTCAGCGCCTCGAAAACTTCCTGGGACATGTAGGGGAATTATAGCTGGAGTTGGTGGTGGGTGGATGGGTGGTTGGTGTCAGGGCAGATGGCAGATGGCAGATGGCAAGTGGTCACCATCAACCACCAACTAATACCTATGAATCTCGCACAGTTCGTGCGGCTCTGAGCCGCTCAGAAAGGATTCATGGAACACACGCAGGCACCCTGGCAGCGCGGTGGCGCCCGTGTCGCGGTCGATGTCGACGAAGCTGACATTGTCCGGCACGTCGAAGTTCCGGTCGCCTCGACCGGCGAGCGCGCGCTGCATGAACGCGAGCCAGATGGGGAGTGCCGCCTGCGCGCCGCTGAGTCCAAGGGCCTGATTGTCGTCGAGGCCGACCCACACAACCGTCAGCAGCTCGGGCGTAAAGCCGACGAACCACGCGTCGCGCAGGTCGTTGGTGGTGCCGGTTTTGCCCGCGGCGTCGAGGCTGAAGCCTGATGCTCGCACGGCCGCTCCGGTGCCCTCGCTCAACACGCTCCGCATCATGTTGGTGACGAGAAACGTCGTGTCAGCGCGCGCGATGCGCTTGACCGCCGAATCCTTGGCGACAATCTCGGTCTCGCCGCGCTGAATCCGCAACAGGGAGCGAAGGCCCCGCTTCTGTCCGCCGTTTGTGAAAATCGTATAGGCCGACGCGATGTCGAACGGCGTCGCCTCGAATACCCCAAGCGCGATTGACGGAAATGCCCGTGGCGTCGTCCCCGCGCCGATGCGCCGCCACAGATCGGCCACGCGATCGTACCCGGCCGCTTCGGCCACCTTCACGGTGGCTGCGTTGCGCGACATCGCGAGGGCGCGGCGAAGTGTAATCTCGCCGTCGTACTCGTTCTCATAATTCGCGGGCGTCCATGGTGTGCCGTCGGCGTCGAAGGTCGTCGGTTCATCGTTGACGAGCGTCGCGGGCGACAGTTCGGTGCCATCTTCCGCCGCGCGCTCGAAGGCGGCCAGATAGACGAACGGCTTGAATACTGACCCGGGCTGGCGTTTCGCGCTGATGGCTCGGTTGAACTGAGACTGGTTGTACGACCGCCCGCCGACCATGGCGAGGATGTCGCCGGTTCGAGGATCGACGGCGACGAGCGCCGCCTGCGGCACGCGTCCGCGGCGCCGGCGCGACAGCATCTGCTCGACTTTGGTGATGCCGGCCGTCACGGCATCCTGCGCGAGCCGCTGGAGGTGCAGATCGAGCGTCGTGTAGACATCGACGGCCTGCGTGGTCTCGGTGACCGCCGGAAAGTCCGCCGCGAGCGTCTGGCCGACGAAGTCGACAAAGTACGGCGCCTCGGCGTCCAGGGCGCGGGCCACCGGCGCCAGAGGCTCCTTCGACGCGCGCTCCGCCGCGTCCGCCGAGATGAAGTCGCCGCTCGCCATCGCCCGCAGTACGACGTTGCGGCGTTCGAGGGCGCGGGCAGGCGAGTTGAAGGGCGACAGCGTGTTTGGCGACTGAATGATGCCGGCGATCGTGGCGGCTTCGCCGAGCGACAGGTTCGCGACGTCTTTCCCGAAGTAGAGCCGGGCCGCCTCTGCGACGCCGTGAATCGCGAACGATCCGCGGTTGCCGAGATAGACGTCGTTCAGATACAGCTCGAGCACTTCGTCCTTGGTGGCCCTCACGTCGAGGACAATCGCCATGAACTGTTCCTGCACCTTGCGGCGCAGCGAGCGCTGACGGGTCTGCTGCTCGATGGCCATCTCTTCGGTCAGGAAGAAGTTGCGCGCCAGCTGCTGCGTGATCGTGCTGGCGCCTTCCAGGTAGGGGCGATTGCCGAACGTGTTGGTGATGAGCGCGCCGACGATACGGATGGGATCCACTCCCGGGTGGGAGTAGTACCGCTGATCTTCGATGGCGAGCACCGCTTCGACCACCCGCGACGGCAGGGCAGACAAGGGCACCTGTCGCCGCTTCACGCGGGCCTGAATCAGCGCGGTCAGCATGGGCGCATCCATGGTGACCCGCGAGATCGACTGCTTGCCGACCGACAGCGTCTCGATGCGCGTGCTCATCCGCGCCGGCGGCTGCGTACGGCCGGGACGGCGGGGTGGCGCCGGCCGCTGGAAGTTCACGGAAACCGTTTTGCCCGTGTGGGTGCCCGCGCGCGGCACGATACTGACAAGCGCGCCGTCAACGGCGAACTCGCCGGGATTCTGCGCCTGAGTGCGCTGCGCGTAGCCGAGGTCGTTCAATCTGTCGAGCAATTCCTTCTGAGAGACGTTGTCGCCGCGCCGAATCTCGAGGGGACGGGCGAAGACACGCGGTAACACGCGATCGCGCTCGCCGTGCAATCGCGCATCGATCAGGCGGGAGAAGCTGACGTAGTAGTAGCCCGTCAGCGCGCACATGATGACGAAGAGCGACGCGGCCGAGATGGCGACGTATTTCGTCGCCGTGGGATTGGCGCGCGCAAGGGCGACAGCGCGGGCGCGAGCCGTCTCGACGCGGGCGCGTATCGCCGCGAATATCTCATTCGCCGAACCCGGTCCGCTTTTTTTCGTCGGCATTTACAGCGTCAGCACCCAGTGGTGACGCGGGTCGAGCGGCAGCTCCTCCACAAGTCTTTGGACGAGCGCCGGGCCGTAACGGTTGAGGAGCGCGACGCCGCCGAGCGCCCGCTCCTGGGGGATGCCGTCGGGAAATGCCTGCGCCTGCGCTTTCGAGAACTGACGCCGGAGCGTCTCGTCGCGCTTTTTGGCTGCGCTGATGACTTTCGCCCGCAACGTGGTCAGGTCGTGCTGCAGCTTGCCGAGCGTCGACCGCGCGGCCCCTTCCAGAGTGGGGTCTACAGCCGGAACCGATGCAATGATGGCGGCCATCTTCTCGTCTATTGTCTTATCGGCGTCTTGCAGCGCGCGGTCCACCGATTCGGGCAGCGACGCCGCGAGCAGGCGATTCAGGGCCGATTCGTCGCGTGCCTGCAGCGCCTCGAAGGGCAGGTCGTGCTTCTCGAGAAAGCGCGCCGCGGCCGAATCGAGCACCGTGGCGCTCGCGCGGGGAAACATGAGCGGCATCGGCACGCCGAAGTGTTCGTACACCCCGCGGAGCTGTGCGAGGTACGCCAATTCGTTCGGTCCACTGACGTAACACACCGTCGGAAAGAGCACATCCTGCACGATGGGCCGGAGAAGGACGTTCGGGCTGAAGGTTTCCGGCCGTGCGCGCGCCTCCTCTTCGAGCCCCCGTGCGTCGGACGCGTCAATCTGGGTGCGGGCGCCATCGACACGGAAGAGCGCGGATCCCGATGAAGACGAGGCCGCCACCTGCGTGTGGTAGCCGCTCGAGCTCAGTCGCTTTCCCGCCTCTTCAGCGAGCGCCCATGTACGGCCAGGGTGCCGGACCTCGTGCTGAAAGATACCGCTGACGAGCTGCTTTGCGGTCCGATCCGAGCACTCGAACACGACGACGCCAAGATCGCCGAGGAGGCGATCGAACAGCCGCGCGAAGGCGTCGGACAGCGTATTCCCAGGGGCATAGGCCTTCTTCAGATCCTCGAGGAGTTCGGTGGTGAACTCGGTCTGCGGCAACGCAGCCGCGAGATCGCTGACGGCCGTATTGATCTCGTTGCCGAGCGTGATGCGGCCGATCGGCGTCTGACCCGCACCGGCGGGGGCGGGCAGGGTGATGGTGCGCCGCAGTTGATCCTGATCGAGGACCGACACCGACGCAACTTCGTCCCAATCATGATCTTCGGACTCGACCCAGAAGACCGCGACCGCAGGGACGCCGTGATCCTTCGAGACCTGTGCGGCGAGTTTGACAGCGGTCAGTCCTTTGTAGAGCGTGAACAGCGGACCGCCGAACAATCCCGCCTGCTGTCCGGTTACGATCGCGACGGTGTCGGCATCGGCGAGCCGGGCCGCAGCCTCGCGCGCCGGCTGCGGCGCCTGCCGGCGCTCGAGCTGTCGTAAAAGAATACCGGCGAGCTCGGCGCGCGGATGCGGATACTTCTGCGCGGTCCGAACAGCGTTCGTCCACGACGCCGGCGACGAGGGATCGCCGGAAAAAAATGGCGCGAGCTGTGGAAAGTGGAATGTGTAGTCGGTGGCGAGTTGCTTGACCCAGGGAAATCGTCGGTGATCGACAGGAATGCGCAACGGACTTATGTTACCATTCGAGTACTGAACCGCGAAGATTCTGTCCTGTATTTTCCTCCCGATACATTCGGGCCGTTCAGGGTTCTCCATCAAATTGGTGCGGGCACGCTGGGCCCGGTGTTTCGCGCGCACGAGCCGGCCGGCACGAATTCCGATCGGCTCGTTGCGGTCAAGGTCTTTCGTCTCGACCTCACACCCGAACAGGCCCATCAGCTCGTCGAAGAGCTGAACGCGCTCGTCGCGGCCGACATCGCGCATCCGAGTATCGCCGTGCCTGTCGCAGCCGGCCTCGAACATGGCACGCCCTATCTTGCGCAGCAGTATGCCGTCGGCGATTCGCTTGACGTGGTGCTCCGCGAGCGCGGGCCGATGCCCATGCACGAGGTCGTGGCGCTCGTCGAGTCGCTCGCCGGCGCCATCGATCATGCCGCAGCGCGAGGCGTGCACCACGGATCGCTGCACCTGCGCGACATCGTGCTCGCCGGCGACGGCGCCCACATCACCGGGTTCGGCATTGCCGCCGCGCTGACGAAAATCGGCGCGAAGCGTCCGACGCGCTCGCAGTATTCGTCGCCCGACGGACCGTCCGACATCTACTCGCTTGGGGCGATCGCGTTCGAGGCGGCGACCGGCAAACGCGTGTCCCCTGACAACCTCGCCGACTTCGAGCAGCAGCAGGGTGTCGAGCTGCGCAGTGCGTTCAGCGTGGCACTTGCTGCTGATGCGGCGGCGCGGCCCGACCGCGCGCGTGACTTTGCTGAGGTCTTGCGCGATGCGGCTGAAGTAACGGCAGAAGCCGATCTCCATACACGCGAGACGCTCGGAGTCGTCACACCTGCGACGCCTGTTTCAGTGACGCCGGTGTCGCTCGCCGAACCCGTCTTCGATGCACCAATTGACGTCGGTGCACCGGGTGATGAGTGGCATCTCGAATCGGAGGTGCCTCTCATCCGCGAGTCCGAGTCAGATCCGGCCATCAGGCTGCCGCCGAGCGAATCGTCCTTGCCAGACCCTCTGCCGATCGACGAGCTTCCGCCCGAGGCTGCAGGGCGCCGTGGGCCGCTCGTCGCCGTCTTGCTGGCATTCGGGGTACTTGCGGCATTGTCGGTGGGATTGTTCCTGCGGTCGCCCGGCCGTTCCGCAACCGCCGAGCCAGAGAACGCGGTCGAGGAGACGACGGTCGAGGTTCCGGCGAGCAAGCCGCCGACACCTGCTCCAGCGCCGCCACCTGCGAAGAAGGTCGAGCGCGTACCGGCGCCGCCGGCACCGTCGGCGCGAATGCCCGCGCCAGCGCCGTCGCGTCCCGCGTCGGGCGCGGTGCGAGTCACGCAAACCGGGAGCCTGCTGATTCGCTCGACGCCGGCTGATGCCGACGTTGTCGTGAACGGCAAAACGCGCGGAAAAACTCCGTTGACGCTGCGCGATCTGGCGCTCGGATCGTATACCATTCGTGTAGCGCGCGACGGTTACCCGGCCGAAGAACGGACGCTCCAACTGACGCCGCGGCGGCCGTCGCAATCGACGACGATTGACTTGCGAACCGTCCAGACACCCGCCGCTGCGGCGGCGAAGTCTGGACCTGGCGGTTTGAACGTGCAGTCGAGACCGGCGGGTGCGCGCGTCTTCGTGAACGACCAGCTTGTCGGCTCGACGCCCGTCGCCATTCCAGGCCTGCCTGCGGGACCCGCAACGGTGCGTATCGAGATGGACGGGTATCAGCCGTGGACGACCACGGTGAGCGTCAGCGCGGGCGAGCAGACCAGGGTCGCGGCCTCACTTGAAAGACAGTAGAGCGCGAGCGGCGCGCGGCGCCGCTAGCGAAGCGCGAGGAGCGGGGCGAGGGGCCCACGATTGATATGAACGCGGTTCTGGCCTTGGAGAACGGAACGGTGTACCGCGGCACGGCCGCGGGCGCGCTGGGCATCGCTCGAGGGGAAGTGGTCTTCAACACGAGCATGACCGGCTACCAGGAAGTGCTCACGGATCCGTCCTACGCCGGACAGATCGTGACCATGACGTCGCCGCAGATCGGCAACTACGGCGTGGCACCGGACGATGTCGAATCGACCGCTCCACAGGTTGCCGGCTTCATCATGCGCGAAGAGTCGCCGATTGCCAGCAACTGGCGCGCGTCCGGCACGCTTCGCGATTACCTCGTCGCCAACAACATTGTCGCCATCGCCGACATCGACACCCGCGAGCTGACGCGATTGTTGCGGTCGGCCGGCGTCATGCGCGGTGTCATCGCGACAGGCGATGTCGACACTGGCGAGCTGGTGCAGCAGGCCCGTGCGATTCCGAACATGGAAGGCACCGATCTGGTGCGCGAGGTCACGTGCGAATCGTCGTTTGCGTGGCCGACCGGCATTTCGAGGTCCGCCGCCGAAGTTCGCCCCGATCTTCTGCTGCCGGCGCCAGGCCGGGCGAAGCGCCCGCTGCGCGTCGCCGCCTATGACTTCGGCATCAAATGGAACATCCTGAGGCGCCTGGCGACCTACGGATGTCAGGTGCAGGTATTTCCGGCCTCGACACCGGCGAAAGATGTGCTGGCCGCCGATGTTGACGGCATTTTTCTCAGCAACGGCCCTGGCGATCCCGCCGCTGTGGACTATGCCATCCAGAACACCCGCGATCTCCTGAAGGCCGACAAGCCGATTTTCGGAATTTGTCTCGGCCATCAGATTCTTGGTCTCGCGCTCGGCGGCACAACGTTCAAGCTCAAGTTCGGCCACCGTGGCGCGAATCATCCGGTCAAGTTTCTCGAGACCGGCAAGGTTGAAATCACCTCGCAGAATCATGGCTTTGCGGTTGATCCCGAGTCGTTGCCCGATGATGTGAAGGTGACGCACCTGAACCTGTACGACGGAACGGTCGAGGGGTTGAGGGTTGTCGATCGGCCCATCTACTCGGTGCAGTATCATCCCGAGGCCTCGCCCGGGCCGCACGACGCCGATTATCTGTTCAGGCAGTTCGTCGACGACATGCAAGGGACTGGGAACTAGGGATTGGGGATCAGGGAATAAATGCCGCGACGGCCGGACCTCAAGCGCATTCTCGTCATCGGCGCCGGACCCATCGTCATCGGTCAGGCGTGCGAGTTCGATTACTCGGGCACGCAGGCGTGCAAGGCCCTGCGATCGGAAGGCCTCGAAGTCATCCTCATCAACAGCAACCCGGCGACGATCATGACCGATCCGGAGATGGCCGATCGCACCTACATCGAGCCTCTCACTGTCGAAACGGTCACCAAGGTCATCGAAAAGGAACGTCCCGACGCGATTCTGCCCACCGTCGGCGGTCAGACGGCGCTGAACCTCGCCGTGGCGCTGCACGAGGCCGGTGTGCTCGACGCGTACGGCGTGAGGCTGATCGGCGCGAATGTCGATGCCATCAAGCTGGGCGAAGACCGGCTGCTCTTTCGGGACGCGATGAAGGAAATCGGCGTCGGCACGCCGAAGAGCGGGTTGGCGCGTTCGGCCGACGAGGCGATGAAGATCGTCAAGATGACCGGCTTCCCTGCGATTATCCGGCCCTCGTTCACGATGGGCGGCGTGGGCGGTGGCATCGCGTACAACATCGAAGAATTCCGCGATCTCGTCGAGCGCGGGCTCGAGATGAGCCCGGTCCACGAGATCCTCATCGAGGAATCAGTCATCGGGTGGAAGGAATTCGAGCTCGAGGTGATGCGCGACGTCGCGGACAACTTCGTCGTCATCTGCTCGATCGAGAACATCGATCCGATGGGTGTGCACACCGGCGACAGCATTACGGTCGCACCGGCGTTGACGCTGACGGACAAGGAATATCAGCGCATGCGCGATGCGGCGCGGCGCATCATCAATAAAGTCGGCGTCGAGACCGGCGGATCGAACATCCAGTTCTGCGTCAATCCGAAGGACGGCCGCATGCTGGTCATCGAGATGAACCCGCGTGTGTCGCGATCCTCTGCGCTGGCGTCGAAGGCCACCGGATTCCCGATTGCGAAGATCGCGGCCAAGCTCGCGCTCGGCTATCACCTCGACGAGATTCCGAACGACATTACGCGGCTCACGCCCGCGTCGTTCGAGCCCACGATTGACTACATCGTGACCAAGATTCCGCGGTGGAACTTCGAGAAGTTCCCGCAGGCCGATCGCACGCTGACGACCCAGATGAAGTCGGTCGGCGAGGCGATGTCGATCGGACGCACGTTCAAAGAGTCCTTTCTCAAGGGCGTGCGGTCGCTCGAGCTCGGCAAGTCGGGGCTGCTGCTGACGCAGCCGCAGGAAGACGAGGACGATGCGAGCCTGAGAAAGAAGCTGGTGGTGCCCAACGATCGGCGTATGTGGGCGCTCTTCAAGGCACTCGAGCGAGGGTGGACCGTCGAACAGCTTCACGAGCTGACGCACATCGACCCGTGGTTCCTCGAGCAGTTCAAGCAGATTTCAGAACTGCGGCGCATTGCAGGCATGCAGGAGTTCCGCGAGCTCTCGACCGACTTCCTGAGGACGCTCAAGCGGGCCGGGTTTGGCGACGGCGAAATCGCGGCCATCTACGGCGTCCCGGAAGCGTCGATCCGCGAGCGGCGCATCGAAGAGAAGCTGGTGCCGGCCTTCAAGCGGATCGACACGTGCGCCGCCGAGTTCGAGTCGTTCACGCCGTACATGTACAGCACCTACGAGCGCGGCGACGAGTCGAATCCCACCCCCAAGGCCAAGGTCATCATTCTCGGCAGCGGCCCGAACCGAATCGGCCAGGGTCTCGAATTCGACTATTGCTGCTGCCATGCGGCCTTTGCCCTGCGCGACGCCGGGTTCGAGACCGTCATGATCAACTGCAATCCGGAGACGGTGTCGACCGACTACGACACCACCGATCGGCTGTATTTCGAGCCGCTGACGTTCGAAGACGTCATGTCGGTGATCGATCGCGAGAATACCGCTGGAGGCGACGTCGCCTGCCTCGTGCAGTTCGGCGGGCAGACGCCGCTGAAACTGTCGCTCGCGCTGCAGGCCGCCGGTGTCAGGATTCTCGGTACCTCCCCGGATTCAATCGACCTGGCCGAAGATCGCCGCAGGTTCGCGCAACTGCTCTGGGATCTCGGCATCCCGCAGCCGGCGAGCGGCACGGCGACCTCGCGCGAGGAAGCGCGTGAAGCGGCGAAGAAAATCGGGTTTCCCGTGGTGGTCAGGCCGTCCTACGTCCTCGGCGGGCGCGGAATGGCGATTGTGTACGACATGGGCACGCTTGACCGGTACATGATCAGTGCCGTCGATGCGGCGCCAGAGCATCCGGTGCTGATCGACAAGTTCGTCGAGGATGCCTTCGAGCTCGATGTCGACTGCGTCGCCGATGAAACAGGCGCCGTCGTGATCGGCGGCATCATGGAGCACATCGAGGAAGCCGGGATTCACTCGGGCGACAGCTCATGTGTCGTGCCCCCGTACCTTGTGGCCGAGCGCCACCTCGTCACGATTCGCGACTATACCCGGCGCATCGCGCGTGCGCTGAAAGTCGTCGGCCTCATGAACGCCCAGTACGCCATCAAGGACGATGTGGTGTATGTGCTCGAGGTGAACCCGCGCGCATCGCGAACCGTGCCGTACTTGTCGAAGGCGACCGGCGTGCCGCTGGCGAAGATGGCCGCGTTGGTGATGGCGGGCAAGACGCTGTCTCAACTTGGACTCGAGGACGACCTCGAGGTGTCTGGCGTGTTCGTGAAGACGCCGGTGTTTCCGTTCGTGCGCTTCCCGGGTGTCGATACGATTCTCGGTCCCGAGATGAAATCGACCGGCGAGGTGATGGGCGGCTCGACCACCTTTGGTGCGGCCTTTGCGAAAGCTATGCAATCGGTCGGACAGCGGCTGCCCGAAAAGGGGTCGGCCTTCATCAGCGTCAATAACGACGACAAACCCAATGTGCTGCCGATTGCGCGCAACCTCGCGGAGCTCGGCTTCGAGATCCTGGCAACGCGGGGAACGGCCGCGTATCTGCGCGCGCACGGCATCCCGGTGGAAGTGGTGTTCAAGGTTAATGAGGGCCGTCCGAATATCGTCGATCACATTCTGAACAAGCAGGTGCAGCTGCTCGTCAACACGCCGCTCGGGCGCGAGTCGTTCTTCGACGATCGCGCGATGCGGCGCGCCGCGATGGTGCACAACGTTCCCTGCATCACGACGCTGACGGGCGCCTCGGCGGCTGTCGAGGCGATTAGAGCGGTGCGCGCACAGGCGCTCGATGTGAGGGCGATTCAGGACTACCACGCAGAGATCGCCGCCAGAGCCGACGGCTGAGTACGTAGTGTCCGGCTTTAGCCGGACCTCTTGGAGCCGGACCGGCGGCATCCCCTTTGCTCGGTGCCGCGCATGCGGTACCCGGCCGCCATCCCCGCCATCGCGCTAAGTGCCGGCATATCTGCCGGCATCCTCATTTCTGTAAGCGTGCCTTCGGCGCTGCTCGTGTGCCTCTGGTTGGCCGCGGCCGGCGCGTTCCTCGCGCGCGCGGACCGCGCCACGATTGCCATCATCGTCGTCGGGTTCTTTGCTGCCGGCATTGGGCTCGGGCGCTACGCCGATTCGGCCTCGCGCAGCTCTTCCATTCGCGCATTTTTCGATCGGCACCTCGAACCCGGCGAACACCAGATTTTTGGCAGGGTCGAGGGACGGTTGCGCACAGATGCGGCGACAGGTGCGTCTGGTGTAACGCTCGACGTCCTGATCGATCGGATCGACCTGGATGGTCGCGCCTACACAACGTCCGGCGGCGCGTTGATTGGCGTGGGCGGCGACCTGGCGGGCGATCAGATTCTGCGCTGGCGTGGCGGCCGGCACGTGGCATTTCCTGCCACGCTTCGACGACCCACGAGGTATCTCGATCCGGGTGTGCCCGACGGCGAGCGTCTGATGGCCTGGCGCGGGACGCCGCTCGTCGGATCCGTGAAGAGCGACATGCTGATCGA
Organism: Vicinamibacterales bacterium; assembly: GCA_963782595.1. GTDB lineage: Bacteria > Acidobacteriota > Vicinamibacteria > Vicinamibacterales > JAMQPK01 > JAMQPK01. The sequence continues at coordinate 154,445 of CAWAKJ010000004.1, forward strand.
CGTGGTGGCTGTCGGCGGCGTGGTATCCGAGAGGTTCGCGTCTGCGCGGGCGGCCGTTCGTCGCGCCGTCGGGGCGAGCGTAGGCGCGTGGAGCGAGCGATCGGCCGCGATTGTGCTGGCGATTCTCATCGGTGATCGCGCGGGCATCGACGATACGATCGCGCGGCGCCTGCAGGAGGCCGGCACGTATCACGTGATCGCGATCTCTGGAGGAAACATTGCGATTGTGGCCGGCCTGTGCGTCGTGCTGTTACGCGCGTTCAGGGTCGGCTCCCGCATCTCTGCGCTATTGGTCATTTCCGTGCTCGCCGCCTACGGCTTCGCTATCCAGGGCGGATCGTCGGTCGGCCGAGCCACGATGATGGCGGTGATCTATTTCGGTGCTCGGCTGTGGGATCACCGGACGCCACCACTGAATACGGCAGCCATTACTGCCGCAGTTCTGTTGTGCGCCAATCCACTTCAGGCGGTCGATCCCGGGTTCGCGCTGACCTTCGGAGCGACGCTCGGAATACTCGCGGGGATGTCGAAGCTCGACGGCGTCGTTACGCTGTCTGGATGGCGGCGCGCGTGCGTTGCGCTGGCGGCCGCGTCGGTCTGTGCTGAGCTTGCGCTGCTCCCTGTGAGCGCCTATGTGTTTTCACGCGTCACGTTCGCCGGCCTCATCGTCAACTTTGCCGCGGTTCCGTTGATGACGATCCTGCAGGTTGCGGGGATGGCCGCCGCCGCAGTCTGGCTGTCGATGCCCGCCGTCGGCGTGAAGATTGGCTGGGTCGCACACATGGCGGTCGAAGGGTTAATCGGCAGTGCGGGGGTCGTCGACTGGATGCCGTGGCTCACGCGGCGTCTGGCGCCACCTTCGTGTGTTGCCATCGCACTGTACTACGCATCCGGTCTGACGCTCCTCACGCTCAGTTCTCCATCGACGCTCAGGGCGGTCCGCCCTCTCGCGGCTGTGGTCTTCGCCGCCTGCGGCGTCTGGATTGTGACCGCGCCGTCCGCGCCGCTCTGGGCATCGCCACAGATTCTGCGCGTGACGTTTCTCGACGTCGGCCAAGGGGACTCCGCTGTTGTGCAGTTTCCCAACGGTCGGACGCTGAGCATCGACGCTGGCGGTGCCGCCGCATCGACCTTCGACATCGCCGCGCGCGTCGTTTCGCCTGCCTTCTGGGCTCTTGGCGTTCGGCGGCTCGACTACATGAGCATCACGCACGGCGATGCCGATCACATCGGCGGCGCTGCCAGTCTCTTCCGCGACTTCCGGCCCTTCGAAGTGTGGGAAGGCGTGCCGGTGCCGCCGCACGGCCCCACGCGTGAGTTGCGCGCCCTCGCCGATGCCTCGGGCGCGACATGGCGAACGCTGCAGCCGTTGGATCGCGTGAGCGTTGGTCCGGCAGATCTTCTTGTGCACCACCCGCCGATTCCCGACTGGGAGCGCCAGCGCGTCCGCAACGACGACTCGGAGGTCCTCGAGATTCGCCTTGGAGACGTGTCGTTCGTATTCACGGGCGACATCGGCAGGGAAGTCGAGCGCGCGATCGCTCCCGGCTTCGTCCGCGCACCAATCAGGATTCTGAAGGTTCCTCACCACGGAAGCGCGACATCGAGCTCGGATCTCTTCCTCCAGGCGCTGCGGCCGGACATTGCGGTGGTGAGTGCCGGAAGGGGAAATCCTTTCGGGCACCCGGTTCCGGCGGTGATCGATCGATACCGGGACATTGGCGCGGCGATCTACAGGACGGATCACGATGGGGCAGTGACGGTTGAGACGGACGGGACAACCGTCCGCGTCAGGACGTTGATGGGGCGGAGGCTCACACTCTCTGCATACGGACGCTGAATCAGGGAAACGCGATGACACGATGAACGCGATAAGGCAAACCACGACGACACGACGAGCACGACGGCTCGAAGGACGCTCATGATCCGAGTACCCTCCCGCCTCGACGAACAAACGGAGCAGTACGTTTCGGAAGCGATGGACTGCGGGTTCGCCGTGCACCGCGAGTTAGGCCCCGGCTACGGCGAAGCGATTTACGAAAACGCCATCTGCCTGGAGCTTCTGGCTCGCAATCTCCCCTTCGAACGCGAGAAGTCGTTTGTCATAACTTACCGGGATAGACCTGTCGGTTTGCACCGATTGGATCTCATCGTTCGGGGCCGTGTTATCGTGGAACTAAAGGCTACGAGAGCGCTGGAGCGCGTTCATGAAGCGCAGATTCTCAGCTATTTGAAAGCCAGCCAACTGCCTGTCGGCCTTCTTATGAACTTCGGGGCGCCGACGTTAAAGGAGGGACTCAAAAGAATCGTCTTGTAGCTCAGTACCGTCGTGTCGTCGTGTCGTCGTGTTCACTCCTTCGCCTTGATCTGTTGCCACTCCGCTTCCATCTCTCCCAGCGTCGCGGCTTCGAGGTCTCGTCCTGTGCGTGCAAAGCTCTCCTCCAGCGTGTTGAATCGCTTTGTGAACTTGTCGTTCGCCTTCCTCAGCGCCGCTTCTGGCTCGATCCCGAGTTTGCGCGACAGGTTCGCGATCGCGAACAGGAGATCGCCCATTTCCTCCTCGGCGCGCGTGGCGTTCGCGGGTGCCTGAGCGAGCGTGTCTCTCAGTTCCGCGACTTCTTCCTCGATCTTGGCGACCACGTCGTTTGTGGTCTCCCAGTCGAAGCCGACATCCGCGACGCGTTTGCCGATCTTGTACGCACGAAGCAGCGAGGGGAGGCTTTTCGGCACGCCTCCAAGCGTTGTGTGACGCGTACCCGATTCGGCCCGCTCCTGCGCCTTGAGGGCATTCCAGCGATCGAGTGCCGCCTGGGCCGATGGCGCGCGCTCTCTTGACGCGGCGTCATGCACGCGCCCATCTTCCTGAAAGACGTGCGGGTGCCGTCGCAAGAGCTTGGCGACAACTGTGCGAAGGGAATCGTCCACGCCGAACAGGCCACGTTCGGCGGCGACCTGCGCCAGGAAGACACCCTCGAAGATGTGGTCGCCGATTTCCTCTTTCAGCGCGGCGATGTCGCCGCGCTCGATCGCGTCGACCACTTCGTGTGCCTCTTCGAGCACGAAATGCGTGAGCGAATCGAGCGTCTGCTCGCGATCCCACGGGCAGCCGTCGGGCGACCGCAATGTCTGCATCACGGACACCAGCTTGTCGAACTCCTCGCCTGCGTCTGACATTCTGCTTCCTTCGTGTGTCTGGTCTATCTCTTCGTGATCTTGTCAGGCTCCTACCTTTGTGTTCTTAGTGATGTTAACATTCGACTTTTGCGGGACACTGTTTATGCCTGATCCGAACATCAACTTCGCATCGTTCGTTCTCTCGCTGGCCGCCACGGCGGCCGTGCATTTCGGCGATCGTCTCGAGCCTGGCGAAGTCGAGGCCGGTCCCGTCGATTTGCAGGCAGCCGGACAGATGATCGACATTCTCGCGCTGCTCGAAGAGAAGACGCGGGGCAACCTCACGGCCGAAGAGCGGCAACTGCTCGACACCATCCTCTACGAGCTGCGCCTCCGCTTCGTCGAGGCGCAGGGCGAGGAGAAGCGAATCATCACGCCTTGAGCGCCGCCTCTGCCAGGGTGCTCGTGCTGGGAACAGGCACGTCGCACGGGGTGCCGATGATTGGCTGCGAGTGCGCCACCTGCCGCTCCAGCGATCCACGCGACAAGCGCTCGCGCGCCTCCATTCTCATCCAGACCGACGGCGGCCCGGCCGTCCTCGTCGATACGACGCCCGATCTGCGCATGCAGGCGCTTGCGCACGGCATCAAGCGCGTCGATGCCATCGTCTATACACACAGCCATGCCGATCACGTGATGGGCCTCGACGAAGTGCGGCGCTTCAACGTGATGCAGAAGTCGGCGATTCCGTGTTACGGCGACGAGCGGACGCTCGGGGACTTGAAACGGATCTATTCGTACATCTTCAGTCCCGACACGCCCCGCGGCGGCGGCATTCCGCAGGTTGCGCTCGCGGAAATCGCGGGGGAGTTCTGCGTCGGTCCGCTGAGGCTGACGCCGGTGCCTCTGTACCATGGCACGCGCACGATTCTCGGATATCGGGTCGGCTCGTTTGCCTACCTTACTGACTGCAGCGCGATTCCAGACACGTCATGGCCGCTCCTCAGCGGTGTGCGTACGGTCGTGCTCGATGCCCTGCGCGAGAGGCCGCACCCGACGCACATGTCGCTCGAGCAGGCGCTGGCCACCGTGAGGCAGCTCGGCCCGGAACGCGCGTTTTTCACGCATATGTGCCACGATCTGCCGCACGCGGCGACCTGCGCGCGGCTGCCGGCGGGCGTGGAGTTGGCATATGATGGCCTGGCTTTCGAGATCGATCTTTGATGCAGGTCATCCACTACCCAGATGATCCACGTCCCGGCCGCTGGCATCAGCCCGTGCTCGCGCTCGGCAACTTCGACGGGATGCACCGCGGACATCTGAAAATCATCGAACGCGTGCGCAGGGGAGCGGAAGAGCGCGGGGCGACCGCCGTGGCGATGACCTTCGAGCCCCATCCCTCGAAGATCGTCAGACCTGACAAGGCGCCGCCGTTGTTGATGACCCACGAACAGAAGCTGGACGCGCTCGCGCGCGCCGGCATGCACGGTGTGGCGATCGTCCGGTTCACGCCGGAGCTGGCGCGATGGGATCCCGAAACGTTCGTTCGTACGGTGCTTGTCGAGTGGCTCCACGTCGCCGAAGTCTGGGTCGGCGCCAACTTCCTGTTCGGGCACGATCGCTCCGGCAACTTCTCGCTGCTGCGCAGTCTCGGTGCGCGCTACGGCTTTCGGGCCGAGAAGATTGATCCGGTCCGCTACAAGGACTTCGTGGTCAGCAGCACCCGCGTGCGACGGTTGATTGCCGAAGGGCGCGTAGACGAGGCGGGCGCGCTGCTCGGGCACTACTACACGGTGGACGGGGTCGTCGTGCAGGGGCGGCAACGAGGGAAGGGCCTGGGCTTTCCGACCGCGAACATCTGCGCCGATAACGAACTCGTGCCGCCGGCCGGCGTCTACGCCACTACGGTCGGCGTCGATGGGGTGGCGTATCCCGCGATGACGAACATCGGCACGCGGCCGACGTTCGAAGATGGCCAGGAGACGGTCGTCGAGTCTCATGTGCTCGCGTTCGACAAGGACTTGTACGGCGCCCGGCTGAAGCTGGGGTTCGTTCAGCGCCTCCGCGACGAGAAGAAGTTCGAGACCGTCGACGCGCTCAAGGCGCAGATCGAGGCCGATCGCGTCCGTGCGCGGGACCTGTTCGATCGAATGGGACTCTGACGACCAGGGATTGGGGATTAGGGATTAGAAATGCGTCTCTACAACACATTGACGCGGACTGAAGAGGAGTTCAAGCCGTCAGAAGACGCTGTGGTCCGCATGTATGCGTGCGGGCTGACGGTGTACAGCCGGGGCCACATCGGCAACTTCCGCACGTTCGTGGCGGTCGATGTGCTTCGCCGCACCCTGCGCCATCTCGAAAACTACACGGTGCGGCAGGTCATGAACTTCACGGACGTGGACGATCGCACGATCGCCGGATCGCAGAAGACCGGAATGCCGCTGCGCGAGTACACGAATCAGTGGATCGACGCATTCCTCGATGATGCACGGGCCCTGGGCCTCGAAGACGTCGAAGAGCGGCCGCGCGCGACCGACCAGCCCAATCTCGACGCGATGGCGCAGCTCGTGCGGGATCTCGAAGCGAACGGCCACACATATCAGTCGGACGGGTCGGTGTACTACAAGATCGCAACGTTTCCGCAGTACGGCCAGCTTGCGCGGCTCGATCACGACGGGCTGAAGGCAGGTGCCCGCGTCGATTCGGACAACTACGACAAAGACAACGCCCGCGACTTCGTGCTGTGGAAGGCGACCAGGCTCGACGAACCAGGCTGGGACTTCGGCTTCGGCCGTGGCCGGCCAGGATGGCACCTCGAGTGCTCGGCCATGGCGCTGCGATTGCTGGGCGAGCCCCCGATCGACATTCACTGCGGCGGGGTCGATCTCATCTTTCCGCATCACGAGAACGAGATCGCGCAAAGCGAAGGCGCAACGAACAAGACGTTCGCACGGTTCTGGATGCACGTCGAACATCTCCTGATCGACGAAGAGAAGATGTCGAAGTCGCTCGGCAACGTCTTCAACCTGCCAGACATCGTCGCGAAGGGTTACCGGCCGTCGACGCTGCGATATCTGCTGCTGTCGACGCACTATCGCAAGCAGTTGAAGTTCAGTTGGGACGCCCTGCACCAGGCCGAGGAGGCGTCGCGGCGACTGGCCGACTTCGTCGAGCGGCTCGACAGGGCGAGCGGGACGCAAACGCACACCGAAATTACCGCACGGGTCTCGGAAGCCGAAGCGCAATTCAGGGCTGCGATGGAGCAGGATCTCAATACCTCTGGTGCGCTAGGCGTTGTATTCGAGCTCGTGCGTACGTTGAATGCCGCGATCGATAACGGTGAGCTCGGAACCGGCGATGCGGCGCTCGTCAGGGCTGCCTTCGATCGCTTTGATCAGGTGCTGGGCGTCATTGGTCTGCGGCGGCAGGAAGATCGTCAGACGACGCTGCCGTCCGAGGAGATCGATCGGCTGGTCGCCGCGCGCCAGAGCGCGCGCAAGGTTCGTGACTTCGCCGAAGGGGACCGGATTCGCCAGCAGCTGTTCGACGCCGGCATCGTGCTCGAGGATTCGCCCGCAGGGACCCGGTGGAAACGGAGATAGGTTCCCTCGAGGGATAGGGCAGAAGGATTAGGGATTAGGGATTAGGCAGAGGACTTGCTGCGCACTCTGGCATGGACCAGAGGCAATCGTTCGGCAAACATGGCGAGGACCTCGCGTGTGAAGAGCTCGAGAAGCGGGGCTATATCATTGTCGATCGGCGGTTTCGCACGCGGTGCGGCGAGCTCGATATCGTGGCGCGAGACGCCGGCGTGCTGGTGTTCGTCGAGGTGAAGGCACGGTCGGGCAGCCATTTCGGCACACCATTCGAGTCTGTGACATGGAAGAAAAGGCAACGTCTCAGCCAGATGGCGGCCGCATACTTGTGCCTCAAGCGGCTGGCCCGCGAACGCTGCCGGTTTGACGTGGTGTCGATCTTCGAGCAAGACGGTAAACGCACGATAGAATTGGTGAGAGGCGCCTTCGATATGGAAACCCTGCGATAGTTCATGGCCGACCTGCGAAAAGATCCTGTTACCGGCCGCTGGGTCATCATTTCGACCGAGCGGCAGAAGCGCCCCAGCGACTTTCAAATCGAAACCGTTATCACCAAGCCCGACGATCTGTGTCCCTTCTGCGAGGGCCACGAAGACAAGACGCCGCCCGAAATTCTCGCGTATCGCAACGGCACGCCCGGGAACACCGGCGGCTGGGACGTGCGCGTCGTGCCGAACAAGTTCCCCGCGTTACGCGTCGAGGGCACGCTCGATCGCGAAGGTGAGGGGCTGTTCGATCGGATGAACGGCATTGGCGCCCACGAAGTCATCATCGAGACGCCCGTTCATGCGCAGACGCTCGCGACGCTGCCGGAGCCGGCGATTGAGAAGGTGTTCTGGGCCTGGCGCGAGCGTGTGCTCGACCTGAAGCGCGACATCCGTCTGCGGCATATCGTTATCTTCAAGAATCACGGTGCGTCGGCCGGCGCGTCGCTCGAGCACAGCCATTCGCAGTTAATCGCGCTTCCCATCGTGCCGCGCGAGATGCGGGAAGAGCTGCACGGCGCCAAGCGGCACCATCAGCTCAGAGAGCGATGCGTGTTCTGCGACATCATGCGGCAGGAAACCCGGGATGGCGTGCGCGTGATCGCCGAGTCGGCCGATTTCATCGCGATTTCGCCATACGCGCCACGGTTTCCGTTCGAAACGTGGCTGCTGCCCAAGCGTCACCGCGCGCGGTTCGAAGAGGCGACGCCCGGCGAATTCGCGAGCCTGGCGCGGATGCTCAAAGAGACGCTGCTGCGGATGAACAAGACGTTGTTGACCCCGCCCTACAACCTCATCGTCCACAGCGCGCCGCTGCAGGACGAGCCCGGCGCGGGCGACTTCTATCACTGGCACGTCGAAGTGATGCCGAAGCTGACGCGGGTGGCCGGCTTCGAGTGGGGTACAGGGTTCTACATCAATCCGACCGGGCCGGAAGAAGCAGCCGAGGTACTCCGCAAGACCAAGCTCCCGTGAATGAATCGGCCGTGCGGAACCTTGATTGGCCCACGAGCGTGTGGTACGTTAATGGGCTGCAGGGCAGGCGGGAATAACTCAGTGGTAGAGTGCGACCTTGCCAAGGTCGAAGTCGCGGGTTCGAATCCCGTTTCCCGCTCCAACCTTCGCTCTCGATCCAGGCGAAGGTTGGCAAGCCATCTGATGACCAATTGATGACGAACTTCGCTATGAGCCTGACTCGTCTCGTCGAACGCTGTTGTCCGGTCCAACAGATCCGCTGACCGATCCTTCCGCACGTCTGCGTACATCGATGCTTTCCAGTACGTAGTGTCCGGCGTAAGCCGGACCGTGATCCTGTCAGGGGCGCCGTCGCCAAGTGGTAAGGCAGAGGTCTGCAAAACCTCCATCTCCGGTTCAAATCCGGACGGCGCCTCCAAATTTCCTTAACGCTGCCTCGGGGCACGGTCGAGGCGACTTGTTCATACGCACACGCCGCACGGCCTCAACGACAACTAGAAATCTGCTTCTTCGGACGCAGAATGGGATCCATGATCGCGGTCATCTACGCGAAAATTCACCGATGAAGACGACGTCGCCGAGGACGTGAAGAGCGTCACCGACAAGTCGCGTTGCACCGGCCATCATCACGACGAAAGGGCTGGACGCTCGTGGTTAAGAGCTGCCGACGGTATGGCTGCTGGGGTACGCGCCAAGCTCGCGAGGACTGGCTTGGGCGACTTTCCCCAGCAGGGAAGGGCGCAGTACACCCGTGACTCTGGCCTACAGCACGCGGCATCGGCCGACCTTGCGCGCGGGCGATGGCGGGATCGCGAGCACCTCGACCTGCACCACGACCTCGAGGATCTTGGCCGTGGCGGTGACGTGATGCTGGAACGCGTCGGCGTCCCTCTGCAACTTCTTTAGCTGTTCAAGGATGCGCTCGACGCGTGCGCGGCGTTCTTCGTCCTGGTTCGATTCAAGCATTGCGGGATTACGTCCGTCAGGCTACGCGCACGAAGGCGTCGGCACTGTGCTCTTTGAGACACCGGGTTTTTCTGCACGGTTTTGCCATTCCCGGCTCCGGCTCCGGCATCCGCCGACGGGACGGGTGGTGTGAAATCCCAAGACACCGGTAACAGATCTCGTTCTCTTCTCTTGGCCCTCAGCCTAGAGTGGAGAGGCAATGACGAAAACAGAGCGAGCACGATTGCAGGCGTGGCGGTTCAAGGTGCAGCAGGCGGCAATCGCCCGCCGATGCGCGGTGCGCCGGCATGAAAATTCCCGTCGGGGACGCCAGCTTTCGCTCACCTTACTCACGTGTCACGCAACGGCTGATCACGTCGAATAGGGGCGGAACGTTCGCTGATAGAGAGAGTTCTGAACGCTCACTGAAGAGAGGCGTGTTTGGGCTGAATCTTCCCGCCGAACGAATGGAAAATTATTTGGCCGTTTCGCATGACGAAGGTGTCGGCTACCGCTTCGTACGTATTGTCTGCTGTCTCGGCGCGCCAGAGAATGTAGGCGTAGTCACCGTCAACGCTCCGTAGCTGTAGGGAAAACGTCGTTCCAGGTTTTCCAAACTCCGTAAAGATTGCCTGAAAGAGTGAGCGAATGGCAGCCGGTCCCTTTAGTGGTCCTCGCGGTGTGAACATGACTGCCGACGACGAGTAGTCGGCGACGATGCCGTCCAGGTCCCCCCTACCAAAGCAATCAAGATGGCGATCAGGTAGCTGTTCGGTTGAACTCATTAAAGCGCTCCTTCACTGCGAGTCTAGCTCCTGCTGAAGGAAACCTGCGATCACCGGATCTGATTCTGCAATAAGGAACGACGTCGCCTTCCGCGTTGATCACGCCGCGATGCCGCCAACGAAAGTGGCGGGGACCGACCGCCTACCTTCCTCGTATCCCCTTAGGAACGCTCACCCCATTGCATGAAGGATAGGGTCACTATCCCAGCGGCGCACGATCATCTGGGGCTTCGACAAGCCGGCAGAACTGCACAAATAAGCGCTAGCATTAATCCGTAATCCACCGCATGAATTGGACTTAGACACTCCCATGTCCACGCACACCACGTGAACAGAAAAGGGGAACTGTCCGGTTTTGAACAGCGTTCGTGCACCAAGAACGGTACGGTATCTGCGTGCTCTACGACTTCATCACCCTCAATCGTGGAGAGATCATCGACAGATGTCGGGCGAAGGTCGCAGCGCGGTTGATTCCGACACCCACTGAATCGGAGATCAACCACGGAGTGCCGTTATTTCTCGACCAAGTGGTCGAGGCGCTGCGGCATCAAGAAACACGAACTCCCGAAATCGGCAGGAGCGCCGCGCTTCACGGTCACGATCTCTTAAAGCGCGGGTTCACCGTGGGCCAGGTCGTGCACGACTACGGCGACGTGTGTCAGTCCGTGACCGAGATCGCCGAAGAGACCCATGCGCCTATCCACGCCGATGAATTTCGCACGCTGAACCGCTGTCTGGACGATGCCATTGCCGACGCCGTCACGGCCTACGGATCTGAACGCAACGCATCAACTCTTGCCGACGAGAGTGCCCGTGAAAACGCACGGCTGGGTTTGTTTGTTCACGAACTCCGCAACCTGCTTCAGACAGCAACGTTTGCATCCGAAGCGCTGTTATCCGGGAATGTTGGGCTGAAGGGGAGCACGGCCGGCGTGCTTCGCCGAAGCTTGACTGGATTGCAAGCGCTCATCGACGAGTCGGTCGCGGACGTGCGGCACGCCCACATTAGCCAGCATCCAACGGTGTTCTCTCTCGCGAAATTCATCAAAGAGGTCGCCGCCTCCGCTGCCCTGGACGCCGTCAGCCACGGTGTCACGCTGAAGGTGGTATCCGCCGGTGATGACGCCGAGATCCTCGGGGATCGGCAACATCTCGCGGCCGCAGTCAACAACCTGCTCCAGAACGCGATGAAGTTCACTCGACGCGGATCTCAAGTCACGCTGACGACAGCCACGTCAAATGATCGCATTCGCGTGGAGGTGCAGGACGAGTGCGGCGGCCTGCCTGAAGGAAAGAGCGCTGAATTGTTCCATCCGTTCGAGCAGCGAGGGTCCGACCGCTCCGGCCTCGGTCTGGGACTGGCCTACAGCCAATGGGCTGTCGTCGCGAACGGAGGCCGTCTCTACGTGCGCGATCTGCCGGGCTCTGGTTGCGTGTTTATCGTCGATCTTCCCCGACATCCCCGACAGTCTGCCGAGGCAAATGCAGACCCTGCATCCAGCCACGACGAACGCAAGGACCGGCGATCTCAGGAAACCTAAAAAGCCGGGCAGAACCTCCATCCCCTGTTCAAATCCGGGCGGCGCCTCTAATTTCCTCAAGAGACCGGATCCCTTGTTCCCTGGCGACACAATGGCTTCGACGTCCACCCGGATGGCGAGCGACTCGCGACGCCGCCGATTGTGCTGTCAGAGGGCGCTGCGAAGCGCGACCAGGTCGTTCTCATCTTCGACTTCTTCGATGAACTAAAGCACGTCACGACCGCGAAGTAATCGGCACCGCAGTTCCGCGTGTGACATGTCGATCGACGACGTCCGCCGTCCCGCTCTCGCGGCGGGCACGAGGCCGACACCCGAGCTTCAGTCGCGGCGATACACGAAGGTGTAGCTGACGGGGCCATCGATGACGTCAACGAGAGTGATGACGTTGCCGCTCACGGTCGCGCGGGCAGTCCTTCCTTCACTGAAGAACGTGAACGTGGCCGTTGACCCGTTGACGGCATAGGTCCCTTCGTCCGGGATCGACTCCGGGAAGACGCCGCTGCCGTCGGTGACGCGGAACGTGGTGAGCATGGTAAAGCTACCCGAAGCGAGTGTTGTGATCACTTCGGCAGTGACCTCGAGCTTGTCCGCCCCGCCGCTTTCCTCCTCCGGAATAGTGAACGGCAGCGGTCGACCGTCGACGGACTGGAGGCGCCAGGTCCCAACCACAACCACTGGACTGGGACCCGTGACGTCGTTGCACGCCAGGACGAGTGTGGAGATGAGCAGCGTTAGCAGGGAGCGTCGCAGCATGGTGACCTCCTTCGCCGAACCTTCATTACTCAGTAAACGGCTATGGAGGCGAAACCGCACAGCTTCTTCACGGCGAGTCGATGGTCGTCGCTGACGTTATTGGCGCGGGCTCAGGCGGGGGACTGCGCGGGGCCCGCGTCCGTCGATGAACTGCTGTGCCCACAACTCGAGCGCCACCGGGATCCAGAATGCCTCGGTGGTGGACGGCGCCGACAGGGCGCGGCGCCACCAGCGGCGAACGCAGTTGACGTCGACGAGCCCGCGCGACGCCATTCCCGGCAACAGACGGTCCTCCATCAACGCCACGAACGAGCCGCTCCGGAAGTACTGCGCCAGCGGCAGATTGAATGCCGACTTGCGGCGGTAGACGAACGCTGCGTCGAAGCTGCGTCTTGCGAGCTCCTTGACCACGATTTTGGTGCTGCCTGGGACGCCGATCGGTAACGACGGCCCCACCAAGTGTTCGGCCGGCAGGGCGCGGGCGAATTCGATCACCTGCCGGTCGAGAAAGGGCACCCGGTTCTCGACGCCATGTCCCATCGACATCTTGTCCTGGCGCACCAGCAAGTCGACGAGGTGCGTCCGCATGTCGTATTTCAGGCAATTCGAGAGATGGTCGGCGTGGCCCTCCTTAAACAGGGCCCGGCGCTTTTCGAGCGCCGGCCGCAGATTCGCTGCAGCTCGCAGCTTCGAGAGACGGGCTTCGGAATGAAACTGTGACGCTCGAATGAATGTCTCGGCCGGGTCGTTCACATCCGGTCGGCGCGAGCCATTGGCCGTATGTGCGTCGTAGACGCGCGCGTAGCCGCCGAATAGTTCGTCGGCACCCTCGCCGCTCAGCAGAACCGTGGCATGCTCCCGCGAACGTCGAGCCAGCAGCCATAGGGCCAGCGAGTTGGGATGGCTGATCGGCTGATCCATGTGCCAGCTGGCGGCGTCCAGCGCGCCGCTGAAGGCGGCCTCATCGAAAACAAAACGATGGCTGTTGGCGTGCGCCGTGGCCGCCGCCGTCAGGATCCATCGCTCTTCTGAGAATTGCGGCTCGTCGAAGACGATCGAGAAGGCACTTAGATCAGCACTGTGATGTGAACGCGCCAGCATGGTGACCAGCGACGAATCTACGCCACCGGACAGCTGGCACCCCACGTTCACGTCGCTCCGCAACTGCGATTGCACACTGCGGCCCAGCAGATGATCGAGCTCGTCGGCCGCGGCTGCCCGTGACAGGCGCAACTTCTCGGGGTGGTCGGGGATGCTCCAGTAGCGTGCCTCCCTGACACCATCCGGCGAGATCGTGAGGCGATGGCCTGGCTGGACGTGGCGCACGCCCTTCAGCAGCGAGGCCCCGCCTGCAACATACCGGAATGCCAACAGCTCATCGACCTCGGTGGGATCGATCTCCGCGTGGAACGATGGATGGGCCAGAAACGCCTTCGCTTCTGACGCAAACAGCACGGTCGTTCCGCACTGGGTCCAGTACAAGGGCTTGATGCCGACACGATCGCGGAGCAGGTGGACGACGGCGCGGCGCGTGTCGGCAATCACGATGGCAAACATGCCATTGAGCCGTTCGAGCATCCGCTCGAGCCCCACGCGCTCGTAGAGGGCGAGGATGACCTCGGTATCGGTGTCAGTGCGGAAACGGTATCCGTCGTGCTTGAGCTCGGCTTTGTAGTCGAACGCGTCGTGTATCTCGCCGTTGAAGAGCAGCGCGATCGAGCCGTCTGGACTGATCATCGGCTGGTGTCCACGGGCCGAAAGGTCGAGGATCTTCAGCCGGTGGAAACCCAGCGCGGTATCGGGGATGCCGCCGCGGAGCGACAGGCAGAGTGTTCCGCGATCGTCTGGACCGCGATGACGAATCATATCCGTCATCGCCCCGAGCACGCTGGCGTCGGCCGGGGCACCATCCAGGTTGACGAACCCCGCGATTCCGCACATCTGTGGTGATTTGCCTCGGCCGCCTTGGGAGGCATGGCGGCCTTATCGCCGTCCAGCGTACCATGAAGAAGTGATCATGAAGAACAGAGCCTTCGCCTATGCGGGAGCGGTGCTCCTGAGTGTCACCGCACTTCACGCCGCCGACTGGCCTCAATGGCAGGGCCCCGATCGCACGCGAGTCTCGAAGGAAACCGGCCTTCTGAAGGAATGGCCTAAGGCCGGGCCTCCAGTCGTGTGGACGGCGACCGGACTTGGTGGCGGCTACGGTTCGATGGCGGTTGCGGGCGATCGCGTGTTCGTCCAAAGCACGCGCGGCCGCAACAGCATCGTCGTGGCGCTGAATCGCGCGGATGGGAAAGAAGTCTGGTCGAAGGCGGTGGGAGCAGCGCAAACGGACGATCGGGGTCCGGGACCTCGCGGCACACCGACCGTCGACGGCGATCGTCTTTACGTGCTCGGCGAGAACGGCGACCTTATGGGCCTCAAGACCGATGGCACCGCGCTCTGGCAGCGCAACATCCTCCGCGATTTTAAAGGGCAGCAGCTGCAATGGCTGATCAGCGAGTCACCGCTGGTCGACGGACCGCATGTGATTGCGTCTCCCGGCGGGCCGGGCGCCGGCATCGTCAAGCTGGACAAGATGACGGGCGCCACCGTCTGGACCGCGAAGGAGCTCAGCGATGCCGCGGGGTATTCGTCGGTCATCGCGGCAGACGTGCAAGGCGTGCGCACGTATCTGACATTCACGGAGTCGGCGGGCGTCGGCGTGCGCGCGTCCGACGGCAAGCTGATGTTCCGCTACCCGAACGCCGCGAACGACGTGGCGAACGTCGCGACGCCGATTTTCTCGAACAACAAGGTGTTCTTCACGTCCGCGTACGGCACCGGGGGCGGGCTTCTCGATCTCACCGCGCAGAACGGCGAAGTGAAAGCCAAAGAGGTGTACTTCACGCGCAGCATGAACAACCACCACGGCGGGGTCGTCCTTGTCGACGGCTATCTCTACGGGTTCAACGATTCGATCCTGACCTGCCTCGAGTTTGCGACGGGCAAGATGATGTGGCGGGATCGCAGCGTCGGCAAAGGTTCGGTGATGTTCGCGGATGGTCACCTTTACATTCAGGGCGAGAACAACGTCATCGGGCTGGCGGAAGCGACGTCGTCCGGCTACCGCGAGAAGGGGCGTTTCACTATTCCCGACAAGGACTATCCGAGCTGGGCGCACCCTGCGATCAGCGACGGCCGCTTGTATGTGCGCAACCAGGACACGCTGATCGCGTACAACATCAAGGCCGGTAATGCGTCGCAGTGAAGGCGCGCGATCAGGGTCGCGGCTTCTGAATTCTCGCGTGCGCCTCGTTCACCAGCATGAGGGCCGCCGACCCGTACCACGGGTGCAGCTCCATCACTAACTGGCCCGCCTGGATAGCGGGATCCGTTCGCGTCAGCGCTTCCGCTTCGGCCACCGTCGCGACGTCGAAGATGTAAATCCCCCGCATCGGGCCATCATCACCAAACGGCCCGGCGAGGACGAGCTTGCCCTCGGCCGCGAGCCGCCTGATGTTGGCGCGATGCGCGGCCTGCAGCTTCTGCGCCTCTTCGCCCGGCCGCTCGCGGTTCGGCCCGGCCTTCAAGAAAGCCATGACGTACGTGCGCATGCCCTGATCGTCGGCTTTGAGCTTCGCGGCCAACGCGGCGTCGTAGGGAGATTGCGCGAGCACCGAACCTGCAGACATCACCGCCAGCACGAAAACTCGCAACGATCGCATGACATTGCTCCTTGAAATCAGTACCCGAATCGGCATCGGGAACGAGCGGAAGTATAGAGGAAGAGATCGTTACGGGCGCTTCGGCCCTGGAGCCGAGACGTAGCCGGCACGAGTACGCACTTTCAAGCGCGTGTCTTTCGTGCTCACCCTGATCGGATGGTACTTCCCATCGGCGTGCGCAGGTTCGAACGTCAGGAGGTACTGCGATTGAAGATCGTCACAAATGCGGGCGACGGCAGATGCGATCTCCGACGGACTACGCACCGGCTCTGCGTACCCGCCTGACTCCTTTGTCAGCCGGTCCAGCAGGTTTTTGTCCACAGGTACGCCGCGGCGGGTGCCGATGCCGATGGCATACAGCACCGCGTCCGACCTGCGCACGGCGTTTCGCGACCCTTGGATGACGAGTTCGCGCCGCGCTCGGCGCCAGTCATTCGTCCCGGCAATTTGCTGTTCGAAGGAACCCATGTCATACGCATCTGGCGGAGGAAGGCCCGCGGCCCCAATCTGCGTGTCGTTGCCGTCGGAAATCAGCAGCACTACCTTCCGCTGATGCCGCGCAGTGTGAAATACGGATGCGATCTGCTTGACCGACTCGAGGAGCGCGGTGCCCCCGCCGGGATGCAGCAAGTCGAACGTGCCGAGAATACTGCTGTGCTCCTGCGTCCACGGAGATGCCTTCGCCTGCTCGTTGAACACCGCGAACAACACTTCGTCCTCAGCGCCGAGCCGAGTGAGCAGCAGTTCAATCGCCCTGCGCGTATCGGCCCATCGCGCATCGTCTGCGACACGCGCCTCGAGGTTCTGCGCCATGCTGCCACTAATGTCGAGCAGAAGGGCGAGGCTTATGGGGACGCGCTGGGCGCTGAATTGCTTGACGGCACGCCGGGTGCCGTCGTCTGAAATCTGAAAGTGGTCTGAGGTGAGACCGCGGACGAAGCGTCCATTCCGATCGGTCACCGAAATGGGCACAAGGACGACGTCGGTGCCGGTGCGGAAGACAGCCGGTTCTTGCGCTGCAACAATCGACGCGCAGGCCAACACGAGCGCGATTGCCGCGCGAGTCCGAGTCTCGACTTTCATGAGATATGTCTGCGGCCGATTTTCCGGCACATGGGAGGGACTAGCAAGGGAAATTCATCGCCACTCTCCTCGCTTCTTCGTAGCCTTCCTCCTCCGTCTCGGCGTGCTCGGCGATTGCGCAGCGATCAACTCAAGCAGACGGATGGTGGTCGGGCGCATGCCTAGCTCGCCGCGCTCCCATCGCGCCACCGTGTTCGACGTAACGCCCACGAGGATCGCGAAACTGGATTGAGAGAGGCCCAGCCGGTGCCGGAGTTGTCGAAGGTCGCTCGGTGTCATCAAAGACGATTCAGGAGATGTATACGTAAAGTATATACGTAGCGTATACACATGGCGAGCCCGCATTCTTCTGCTGCATTCAAGGTCGTCGCGCCACGATCGTAAAGACCACCTCGACTTCGTCCTTCACCTTGACCGTGCCTCCCCCGGCCTTGACGGGCTTGATGCCGAAATCCGTCTGTCGCACCTCCGTCTTGCCGGTTGCGGTGACCCGATCGGCCGAGAGCTGCACGTCAACGGGCAGGCTCACAGATCGCGATGTGCCGTGCAGCGTCAAGTCGCCTTCGAGACGCGCGTTCAGGCGATGGGGCGATCCGCTCAAGACGACGAGACGGCGCGATGTGAAGGTAATCTTGGGGTAGCGCTGTACGTCCAGCACCTGGTCGCTCAGCATTACCCGCTGGACTTCGGGTACGTCCTCCGCCGGCTCGTCCCGGCCGGTCACCTTCATCGCCGTGGCGTCGAACTCGATGGTGACGCGCGCGTGCGAAGCGTCCGCCGGATCCACGATCACGGTTCCTGCCAAGGCTGGAGCGACCACTTCATGATCGTGCCCGGCGAAGCCGAACACGCCCGAACGACCAACGTTCACCGTCACGTTCGAGAGCTTGGGATCTACGGCGAACTCTTGAGCTGTCTGCGCCCAACCAGGACGGTCGACCAGCGCCACCATGCAGACCATCACAAGCAAACGCCAGCAGAACAACGTGCGCATGGGCATCTCCATCATCAACGCAATTAGAAAGGCACACATTCAGATATTGCAGAGATCGCACCATGGTTCATCTTCGACATGGTATGAAGTTCGCTTCACCCTGGCGCGATGGCAACGCGCTCTGACTGGGATGTGTACAGGTTTGGCCTCAGCGTCGGAACCAAGGCACTGTTTGCCGCCCCGCGCCATGCACTGAAGCGTCTCGCCCTGCCCGTCGAGTACATCCGATGTGCGGAGTTCCGCTATGTCCTCGAGCACCTGGACGTCACGGCACACCACTCTGTCCTCGACATCGGCAGCCCGAAGCTTCTGTCGTTGTTCCTGGCTGCGCGCGTGGGTGCCCGCGTATGGGCGACTGATCTTGTCGACGAGTTCTTCGCAGGGTACGGCGCCTACGCGGCAACTGTCCTGGGGCCGCGTCTGGAGCGATACCAGATGGAAACGCAGGACGCGCAGGCGCTCACATACACCGACGAGACCTTCGATCGCGTATTCTCGGTGTCGGTTCTCGAACACATTCCAGGGGACGGAGATGTCCTCGCAATGGCAGAAATCGCCCGGGTACTCAAGCCGGGAGGGATCATCTGCCTCACCGTGCCTTGGAGCGACCGCGGGTACCTCGAGGAGTCTCGTGTCCCGGGCCCCGGCGCCTACTGGCTGAAGAAGTCTGCTGACAAGACGCCGGCGTTTTATCAGCGCGCGTACGATCGCGACTCTCTGCAGAAACGCTTGCTCAGCGATCGCCGTCTCGAGGTCATCGATGTGCGCTTCTGGGGCGAGCGTCGGATCGCCGTCGAGCATGTGCTCTTGAATCGCCGTCTGCCGCATCTGATCCGATACGCGATGCTGCCGTCTCACTTCGTACTGAATCGTTTGTTCCTGTCGCCTCTCGCTGAAGCGGAGCCGTCGCGGAAGAAGGTCGCGTGCGTCACGCTCCGCAAGCGATCGGACTGAATGACTGCAGCGGTCGAGTAGGCTGGCCGATCGCTTCTCCGCGTTCCGGTTCACATCCGGAGGGCGCCTTCAATTGTTCCTACAAGCGGTTTCAAAACGCAGGCCGTTGGCAACGGTCGCGGACGCTGAAATCTGTCTGTTTCGACGCAGAGGCGCAGAGGCGCTGAGGAAAACGCGCAGACCAACACGGTGATGCGACGAGCGCAATGGCGTGCCATCAGTGTGAACACCTCTGCGGGGTGCGTAGCGGGCTCTGCCGGAGGCATCGATGTCGTGGGCCGCGGACGCGGCGCCAACGGCGCGACATCGATGCCAGAGCTCCGTGCCTCTGCGTCGAAAATCAGCGAAGCGGGACTCAGATGCCCTGGGAGACTGGCACAATCGCACAACCACTAGACCGCGAGAGCGCCAAGAATGCCCAATTGACGTCCCCTCACGCTAGACTGCAACGGCGTGAAGTCCGGGTCAGCCCATGTGGACAACCATCGCGTTCATCAGCACGGTCGCCCTCTTCGTCGGCCTGGCCATGGCCACGCTCCACCATCAGCGGTGGGCGCGGCGGTTGCCTGCGCTCGAGGCGCTCCCGGCACCGACAGAAGGCTTGCCGGCCAGCGCGGTGCGCTGCTCGGTGATTGTGGCGGCACGCGATGAGGAAGCACGCCTCGAAGCGACAGTTCGGCATCTGCTCGCGCAGCGGCATGTCGCACTCGAGGTGATCGTCGTCGACGATCAATCCACCGACGCGACCGGCGAGATCCTGCGGCGGCTCGTGTCCGAGAATACGCTTGTGCATGTGACACGCGTGGAGCACCTGCCGGAAGGCTGGCTGGGCAAGTCGCACGCATGCCATATGGGCGCGAGCGTCGCCACCGGCGACTGGCTGCTGTTTACCGATGCAGACTGCTGGCTACATCCGGACGTGATTGCGCGTGCATTGCGCGTCGCCGCTCGAGATGCCGCCGATCACATCACTCTGACGCCCGGCGTCACCGCCGAGACGCTCAGCGCCCAGGCGTGGCATCTGGCGTTCCTGGGGAGCCTGTCGAGCTGGATGTCTGGCGTGAACCGCGATCGTTCGGGCGCGCACCTGGGCATTGGCGCGTTCAACCTGGTGCGGGCATCCGCCTACCGTGCGTGCGGAGGTTACGAAGCCCTGCGTTTGACCATTGTTGACGACATCAAGCTCGGCCTGCTCCTGCACCGCGCCGGAAAGCGGACGCGCGCCTTCCTTGGCGGAGCGGACGTGGAGTGCCACTGGGGGACCACCGTGCCGCGCATGATCAAGATCATGGAGAAGAACTACTTCGCCGCGATCGATTTCAGGGTGGCCCCTGTGGTGGCGGGTGCGACTGTGTGCACGCTGATGTTCGGAGCGTCCATCATCGGCCTCTGGACTGGAACCGCCGCCGGAATCGCTGCGGGGCTCGCACCGTGGTCGTTGGCCCTTCCAGCCGCGGTCTTCGCGCGGCGATTGGGATGGTCTCCTGCCAGTGCCGCCATCACACCGCTGCTGTACCCGGTTCTGTTCTTCGCGGTCGTGAACTCTGCCCTCGTGACCCTTCGGCAGGGCGGCGTCCGGTGGCGCGATACCTTCTATTCGCTCGACACCTTGCGCAGGGGTAACGTCCAGTAGTGCGATACTCCTACACAAGGAGAAAGCCTGAGCTTGCCGGCTGATTTTAGCGTTGGGGTTGATCGGCACCGGCATCTTCCCTGCGGGCGAAGACAGACAGGGTCCCGATCGTGAGAAGCGCGGCAATCAGGATGTAGGCCACCACGTTCGCGTCCTCACGAGTGTGCGCTCGGAAGGTTTCGAGCCGTTCGGCGTGTTTGGGTCCAATGGACGCGCAGACTATAGCGCACCCATCGCACCCATCGCACCCCTCGCACCCCTCGCACCTATTGCACCTGTTGCACCTATCGCACCTATTGCACCCGACTATCTCCATCCCAACTGAATGACTTCGAAATCGCCAGCAGTCAGGCTGCGGAACGCCGGGTTCAGTTCGCCATTGTTCCAGCGCGAATCCATCGCGCCGGTGATGTACATGTCGCTGCCGTTGTCGGCGACGATGAGGCCGTAGGTCTGCATGGCGCGGAAGATGGCTCGTATGTAAGCGGGATAGCCGGAAAGATTTTTCGAGGCTTTGAGCCGGAGACGGGCACCCATGGGCAATGCGCCCGCTCGGCTGCCGGCCGAATGCGACGCCGGCCACACATGACCGTTCGTACCTCGGACAGTGACCCGCAGCGCGTGAGTGACGCTCCCGCGCCGCGCTTCGTCGTAGCGTACGAGCCCCGGGAGAATCGCGAGGCCGGCGGCATCAGCCGATGTCCAGCCTTCGGGACGCCGGCCATTCGACGAGAGGTCGAAGATGGCGCCTGAGCCGGCTTCCCACCGCGATTGCGCTGTGTTCCACTCGGTCGCAAACAACTCGTAGAGGACCCACCGATCCCGATCCACGATCAGCATGTGCCGGTCGCCATCGCCCCCGCCGCCAGGCACGCTACCTTCGATGTAGTTCGGCTGCGACTTC
This sequence comes from Vicinamibacterales bacterium, assembly GCA_963782595.1. Classification (GTDB taxonomy): domain Bacteria; phylum Acidobacteriota; class Vicinamibacteria; order Vicinamibacterales; family JAMQPK01; genus JAMQPK01. The sequence continues at coordinate 175,920 of CAWAKJ010000004.1, forward strand.
GCGGCTTCGGGAATCGGATATCCGGCCAGACCACGAAATCCGGAATCGCTCTCACTGCCGTAGGCGACGAAGGTGACCGGCACGCGAGGCTCGGCGCCGCCGACGCCAATGTACGGAATGCCGTACGGAGGGGGTCCGAAGTCTGGATGCAGAGTGCGACCGCTGCCAATGAAATTGATGAACGCGTTCGACTGCGGATCGACCGGAGCTGTGGAGATGTCCTGGTTCCACCAGTTGCTCGACGGAAAGAGGGCTCTTCCTCCGAAGTCATCGGACAGCCGAACCGTGCTTCCCGTTGGCGGCGGAGCCGGCGTTGGTGGCGGGGCAGGCGCCGGCGGTGTCGGCGTCGGTGACGGTGTGGGCGGCGCTGGGGTCTTTGGCGGCGCAGGTGCGGGCGGGTTACCCGACGGTGGTGCGGGCGATGGCGGTGCGGGCGATTGCGGCGGCGGATCCTGCCCGGGCGTTGCCGGTGGTTGAGGTGCGGGTGTGTCTGTCGGACCGGGGGCGTCCGATGGGGCGACAGGCGTGAGTGGTTGCTCCCCGGCGCAGGCGGACGTCAACGTGCAAGCTGCAACGATCACACACACAAGGACCCGGGCTGTCGAGCGAGACATGATCGCCTGGCGGAGCAACACCGATACCACCCGAAATCCTGAGGTTTTTTCACGATCCACCCTGGACACGCCTGGGAGCTGATGACAGGTTTCGTCTCCGAATTCCCGAATCGATGGCCGAATTGATGACCGATTGATGGATAGACGCGTACCGTCATGGTCGCAGCGAGTCCGTCATGTGGAGGCCAGACAGACCGCGTGCGGACGCGCACGTATGCTTCCAGTGTGAGGCCCTTCTCGCTCACCGCGGCGGTGGTTCTTCTATTCGGCCTGGCGACCCGACCAGCTTTCAGCAGCCAGGGCCAGCCACATGAAACCGCCGAGAGCTCGCATTTCGAGGCCGAGGACACGGAGACGGTCCGGGCGCCGGTCGTCATCGACGGCGAGATGCTGTTCAGTGTCCGAGGTATTTCGGCGCTACCTGCCGAGAAGCGCGCGCAGCAGATCGAAGCCACGATTCGGACGCTTGCACGTGATCCGAAAGTCAATGCAGCGTCGTTGACACTCGAGGAGCGGCCAAGGGCTACGTTGATTCTCGCCAACGGACGACGGGTGCTTCCTGTTTATGGCGGTGATGCGACAGTTGAAAACCTCGATCGACGCGTCCTGGCGGAAGCCTTCAGAACCAGAATCTGGGAGGCGATTACGACGTATCGCGAGGCCAGGCAGCCGGTCGTCTTGTGGAAGCATATCCTCCTCGCGTTGGCCGCGACGCTTGCGTTGATTGGGGGGGCCTACCTCGGCTGGAAGATTCTTGGCAGCCTGCGCTTACACCTGGAGCGGCGATATCGTGAACACTTGCACGACGTCTCCATCAAGTCATTCCCTGTGGTCAAGGCCGATCAACTCTGGCGGGCGGTCTCCAGGATTCTGAACATCGTCTGGCTCGTCGCGGTGTCGGCGATGGCCTTTGTGTATCTGCGCTATACCCTGGCGCTGTTTCCCTGGACGCGCGGAACCTCCGATCGCCTCGTCACCCTGGCCATCGACCCGTTGCGAGGCATGGCGCTGGGGATCGTCGGCCTCATCCCCAACATCGTGTTTCTGACCATTCTTTTCCTGGTCACGCGCTCGGTGTTGAAGGCGGCTCGTATGTTCTTCGGCGGCGTCGCCAGCAGAAAGGTGCGACTGCGGAACTTCGATCCCGACTGGGCGCCGCCAACCTACAAGCTCGTGCGCATCTTCGTCATCGCGTTTGCCCTCGTTGTGGCATCGCCCTATGTGCCAGGGTCGGACACAGAGGCCTTCAAGGGCATCACGATCTTCATGGGGATCATCTTTTCGCTCGGGTCGACATCACTCATCGGCAACATCATCTCCGGCTACAGCATGACGTATCGACGCTCGTTCCGAGTGGGTGACAGGGTGAAGATCGGCGAGCACGTCGGCGAGGTCAAAGAGATGCGATTGCTCGGCACGCATCTCCGCACGCCAAAAAATGAAGAGGTCATCGTCCCGAATTCGGCGATCGTCGGGACGGAGGTCGTGAATTACAGTTCGATGGCGAAGGAAAGAGGCCTCATCCTCCATACAACGGTGGGCATCGGGTACGCGACGCCCTGGCGGCAGGTCGAGGCCATGTTGCTCGAGGCCGCCGCCCGCACACCGGGATTGCTGCGCGACCGGCCGCCGTTTGTGCACCAGATGGGGCTCCGCGAGTTCTGCGTGACCTATGAGATCAACGTGTACTGCGATGCGCCCGAGCGGATGCGACAGCTCTATACCGAGCTGCACCGCAACATCCTCGACGTCTTCAACGAATATGGCGTGCAGATCATGACGCCCGCGTATGAAGGTGACCCACTCGAGCCCAAGATCGTGCCGAAAGAACGGTGGTACGCCAAGCCGGCGCAGTCGCCCGCCGCGGCGTTTGTCGACAGGCGCCGCGCGGGCGGTTAATTCAGATCGAATCGAACGGTCACCGTCATGATGACCGCCGTCGGCTTGCCATTCAGCAGCGTGGGCGTGTACTCCCAGGCGCGAACTGCTGCGAGCGCCGCATTGTCGAGCAACGGGGTCGATCGCAGAATCCGGGCGTTCTCGACTCTCCCATCAATACCGATAATCGCTTCGATGATGACGACGCCTTGGACGCGATTGCGTCTGGCAATTTCCGGATACTCGGGCGCCACGTACGTTGTCCGTGCCGGTGGTTTGATCGCGCCGCCCGTGATGCGCACCGGCAATTCGGGCTCGGCGCGCAACTGAGGGGCCGCTTCGACGATCACATTCTGCGATGCGCCCAATCCGACGATGCCATCGAGTGCCTGAGTCGCAATCGTCTCCTGCTCGAATATCACACCTGATTCATTGGCGATTCTGTCGGGCGCAACGAGTGGAGCGGCGTTCGTGTCAGGTGTCGCCTCAGGCGGTGCGGTTTTGCGAGAGGGCAATGCCGGCGGCGGCGTCGGGATAATCGGCATGACGTCGCTGCCAAGGAACTGGAGGGCCACTCGCGGAACTGGCAACACATCTGTGGTGGCGACAAGTGGGACGGCAACCAGGATCGCGATTACCGTTGTGTGAACGAGAAACGAGAGGGGCAGCGTGTACCAGTTGCGCTGCGCACCCGAGTGCGGAGACACCAATTCCTGAAACATGGTTCGGGGCATGTCGACCCTCCTCGCTAACGCGAATTGTTGTGCGTTGTTGAGAGCTTAGACACCAGTGCCCGAAATAGGCTCCGCGTTCTACGTTCCGGATGTCGAGCCGCGGCCGACGTGTTTGGGTCCCTGTCGTGTTGCGGCCGTTTCCTGTGTGCTTCGGCGAGACGAAGCTTCCTGGGCCCATCGCGAGAGCAGGATTGTTCCGGCGAGAATGAGGAATTCATCGACCAGCGGAATTGGATCGGGAATGAGCATGTTGAGAAGGAACAGGGCGCCGCCAACGCCGAGGATGGTGCGCGAGCCGAGCCGCACGAGAAGCGGCGAAAGCATCCGCTGAACGAGAAAAGCCATACATCCAGTGTGCCACGGTTGGCGTACACTGTCTGCGGTGAAAACTGCAACACTGGTCGTTATTGCTGTTGCGGCGCTGCTGCTCGCCCAGCCGCCAGTCGCCGCCGTCACCGAAGAGTTGACGGATCGCGATATCGCCAACGCGCTGAATCTGGCCAACGCCGCTGAGGCGACGCGAACACTCTTTCACGCCCCGTACATCGTCCCGATCGAGGAGGAGACCGTAGAGCGGGTCGAGGTGATTACCGAGTTCCGCCGGTTCGTGCTTGCTGCCGAAGAGCAATTGGAGCTCGGCAACTGGATGCTCGGGAGAGGCGGGTTCGATCAGAAAGGGCTGACCCTGAAGGATCGGTTACGGCCGTTTGGCGGGCAGGCCTCCATACGGGTGCGGTTGCGATTTCACCCCCACAATTCCTACGTGACACTGCCGGCGTTCGACATCCTGCTCGGCGAGCCGACTCTGGTGGCGGAGCAGGCGATTCGCACGCCGCGCATCATCCCCGCATCGGGCGATGGCAAGCCGCGCAATTTCATTGCCGGTGCGACGATCGAAGCGTCGTTCGACGCCCGATCGATCGGAGACCGGGTGCTGCCTGTTCGCATCGTGTCGGAGGGCAGAGAGCTCGCCCGAGTGAAGGTGGATTTCTCGCGCCTGGAGTAATCAAGCCCGCGTACGGCGATCAGCGGCTCCCCGGCGATTAACCGCCGGTGCGTCTTCGCGCTGGCGGCGGCGGCACAATCGTGTCTCGCCGCGCACCCATCCAGTCGCGATCATCAGAATAGCCAGCTGCGCCGGCAGGTCGTAAATTCTTCCCACCATCGAGTTGTCCGTCGCAATGCCCTCGACGGCGGGTGGTGGATGCTTGATGGTCACAACGCGCACGGTTGCTCTCTAGTGGAAAGTGGGGAGCAAGTTCCGTTCCCCGACTACGCCCCCTCCTTTTTGTCGTCTTCCTGGGCCCAAGGCCCTCCGCGGCCCCTGCAGCATCTCTTTGGCGATCAACCGCACAACTGGCGAGCGTTTTGCTGCGATCACTGTTAGAAGGTCAGGAATGTATGTCTGTTGTCTGGACACTTTGAGGAGGAATGCATGAAGAGCTCTATTACGTCGTTCGGTTTACCGGCGGCTTTGCTCTCGGCGGCGCTTTTTGCGGCCTGCCAGAACACCGCGCGTGGAGTGGAAGAGGACACCGAACGGAACACTGCTGCCGCCCGTGAAGAAGCTCGTGAGGCCCGTGAAGGAGCTCGTGAGGCTGGCGCCGAGGCGCGGCAGGAAGCGCGCGAAGCAGGTAAGGCCGTGGAGACCGCCGGCGATCGCGTCGCGCAGGAAACACGCGAGGCGACCAGCTCGGTAGGCAGGACTCTCGATGCAGCCGCCCAGACGATGCAGATCAAGACGGCGTTGATTGACGCGGACAATCTCGATGCCGGCGGCATCGACGTCGATACTGATGGGGCGACGAAGACCGTGACGCTGAAGGGCCATGTGCCGACAGCCGCGCAAAAGGCCGCCGCCGAGCGCATTGCCAAGGAGAAGGCGCCGGACTACAGCGTTAAGAACATGCTCGAAGTACGGTAGTTCGAGGCAGCTCGTCAAGTTCGTGGGGTTCGCTTATGCGAGCCCTACGAACTAGTGCGAGCGCGGTCTGATCGTCGCAGCAGCGGTCCGCTGGTTCGGATTTCCCAAGTCGTACAAATCGACCCGAGTTCCTCCGAAGTAAGTCGCGACGGGTGTCAAATCTAGAGACCCGAGTCTTGAGTGGCCCGAAAATCTCTGAACAAACTGTGTTCGCTCCCAATTGTCTTCGACTAACAGAAAAGGTTGATAGCCGTTTGATGTCAGGAACACCAGCGATCGGTCGAGCCAATCAGCAGGGAGCCAGTCCCAGCGGAGAGTCAACCTCTCGGCGTAGTACCGGACACTACCGGAGTGAAGTATGGAGAACACAATCGCGTTTGGCGGCAGATGGTCCTGCACATACTCACCAATGACGGCAAACCGCCGATCATGCGGTTGAGGCGACTTCAAACCAGTCACATCCCACCGCCAGGCCAGAAACACCACGAAACACGCGACGACCAGAAACCTCGCAAGAAACGAAGGCAATCGTTCACTGAGGTCGGACACCGCTACAGCGCAAAGCAGCAGAAGCAGCGCTATCGCTGGCAGCAGGAATCGCAAAAACGTCCAGTTATCAAATGGTACATAGACGGCATAACATGCGTACAGAGCCACCGCAAACACGACGAAAAGGCCCGACTGGGAGCTCTTGCGTTGTCTCAGCAAGAACCACCCTACAGGGGCCAGCAGGATAAAAGGCGTTTCCATCTCGAGGAGCCATCTCGAGTACTGCGAGAGATTCGTCCAAAAGTAATCGACGTTGAACAAGAGGGACATATCGCCGTACCCGGACGACAGCGGCGAACCATAGAGCCTGGCGTTGACGACGGCGACGGCGATGCAGCCAGGCATGACCCCTGCCGAGAAGAGGCTCGCATTCAACATGCGGCGCCGCCCTTCCTTCGCAGAGTAAAGAAGAACAAACACCCCGAGGATTGCGGCTAAAGGAACAAGATTTGGCCTCGTTAGGATTGCGGCAGAAGCGGCCAAACCTCCGGAAAAGATGAGACCGGGTGTGGTCGTTGAGGCAAGCAGTATCGCAAGGAGCCACCATGCCGTGACAGGCACATCGCTCATGGGCTCCTTCAGCTGGAACAAGAATACCGGGCTTGTAAGCAGCAACGCGGCGGTTGCGAGGCCGCACACCTCACCAGCCACCCGCCGACCGAGCAAAAATGCGGAGACGATGGTCACGCCGCCAAGTAGTGGCACGACAAAGAACGGACCGTCTCGACCGAACAGGACGAGCAGGCCGGCCATGAGCAGTGGGAGGCCGGGTGCATACGCTGGCACGATTGTTCCGCGCTGGAGGCCCGGACGATATCCAAGCGGTGCGAATGCCCACTCCGGCTCATGCCAGGGCGCGCGAAGGGAAAGTGGTTCGTGTTGAACGAGATTGCCAGCCGCCCACAGGTGCGCCTGGCTCACGTATCCGTACGCATCTGCTCCAAACGCCTCGAACGCTGACACTCGAAACGCGATTGCTACGGTGAGTGCCCCGAGGACAATCGCGACGGCCGTGGCATGGTGCAATGTCTGAGACCAAATCCTTGCGAGCGTCTGTTGGCGTAATTCAGATCGATACAGCAGAAGCGCACTCGCGACGCTTGCGATGAGTGCGGGGCGCCAAAGTGTCTGGGATGAGAGTCGAATCCCGTAAGCGTTCGTGTATACGCCTGAGCCGAAAACCGCGATGACGGCGAGCAGGGCGCTCGCCACAATTGCAATCAGAAGAATCGAATCAACCAGCTTGGCAAGCACGGTTCGGAACGTAAGTTCATTGGTTCGCCGGGTTCGTGGGTTCGCATCTGCGAACTCGACGAACCCGACGAACTCAACGAACTGGTTATGACGTGGCCGGGAAGATTTGCGGCGCGACCTCGTACAGATATTTTCTCCACACGATCCACGTGTGCGCTCCTGGCGAGGTCTTGAAGATGTGCTTGATTCCCGCCGACGTCAGGAATTCGGATGTGCGCTTGGAGCCGGCCAGTGCGCCATCTTCGGTGCCGACACCGATCCAGAACAGCCTGAGTTGTGCATTCACGTTTTTCGCATTCGCCGCCACGTCGGCGAATGTCTTGTCCGGATTCTGTCCACCACCCGCACTGAAAACCGCAAGCCGGCTGAACGTGTCGAGATGCCGCGGGCCGATCGCGAGCGTCAGCCCTCCGCCCATCGACAGACCGGCAAGCGCGCGGCTCTCGCGATCGACGTTGACGCGATAGTTGCTCTGCACGAACGGAATCAGATCGGTGAGGAGATCCTTTTCGAAATCGGCGCGCTGCTTATCGCCGGCGACCCCCGCGTGCCAGGGATACGCATAGGCGAACGGCATCACCACGACCATCGGCGCGGCCTTTTTCTCCGCGATCAGGTTGTCGAGAATCAGATTGGCCCGCCCGAACTGAGTCCAAACGGTTTCGTCGCCGTCGGCGCCGTGCAGCAGATAGAGCACTGGCAGCCGGTTGCTGCCGCGCTCGTAGTTGGGCGGTGTATAGACGAACGCCCGTCGAGTCGTGCCCGTCGTCTTCGACGGGTAATATCGCATCTCGACCTTGCCGTGTGGCACGGACCTGACGTCGTAGAACATCGGCGCCGGCCCAGGTACGTCGACCACGCTCTCGATCAGATTCGGCCGGCTGTTGTACTTGACGACCGGGTTTCGCTGGTCGAGGTTGTCGACGCCATCAACCGTAAAGTGGTATTCGTAGATATCCGGCTCGAGCGGGCCGACCGTGACGCTCCAGACGCCGTCGGCGTCTTTGGTCATCGCCGGTTCGGTCGTCAGGCATTCGCAGAACACGGTCACCTTCGCGGCATTCGGTGCGCGCACGCGGAATGTGACGCGGCGATCGGCGGACACTTCCGGCGAGCGGACGGCGGGAGGCTGAGACGGTTGTTGTGCCTGGACGGCCGTGGACAGGAGCAGCAGCAGAAGCGGCGCGCGGAACTTCATAGTACCTCCTCAGGAATGCACGCGTAGGTTACCATCCCATAGCCAAAATGCCCCAAACAACTCTGACTCGCCGCGTTTTCTATGTGCTTGCGTGGATTTTGCCATTGTGGGCAGTGGTCGCGTTCTTTACCGGTGGCGTCGGCTGGATGCTGGGGCCCGTGCGGATTTCGTCGCGCCAACCAATCAGGCCGTTCGTCATCGGGCTCGCGCTGGCTGGTTGGTACGTGTGGAAGTACGCGCGCGAGGAGCGCGAAGCGGATGGACGCTGGCTGCTGCACTGGACGGCGAAACTGGTTCCGCTGGCCGTCGTGTCGGCCATCGCCCTCGCGCTGTTTGTGGGTTTGCGCTACGGAAGCTACGCCGCTGCCGGTTCCGACTCGTACGGCTACGTAAGCCAGGCGCGATTGTGGCTCGCCGGCTCCCTGCGCGTGGAACAGCCGTTTGTGGAGCAACTGTCGTGGGCCAATCGTGAGTGGATGTTCAGCCCGTTGGGGTATCGGCCGGCGTCGCCGGCCGGTACGATTGTGCCGACCTATCCCGCAGGCCTCCCAATCGTGATGGCACTGTTTCTCGCAGTGTTCGGCGAAAACGGGCCGTTCTATGTGGTGCCGCTGTTTGGCGCGCTCGCTGTGTGGATGACATACCAGCTTGGCAGGGAAGCCACTGGCAGCAGAGGCACCGGCGCGGTGGCGGCGATGTTCCTCGCCGCATCGCCGGTCTTTCTGGCGCACACGATAGTGCCCATGTCCGATGTTCTCGGGGCGGCGGGATGGACGCTCGTCGCTCTGCTCGTGTTGAAACAGCGCAGCACCGCCGCCGGGTGGGCAGCCGGGCTGTCTCTCGTCGTCCGCCCCAATCTGTTTCCGCTCGCGCTCCTGCCTGTCGTGGCGTGGCAGGACGACCAGGGCCGGCTGCTCAACTATGCCAAGGGGCTTGCGCCTGCCATCATCGCGATCATGGCGCTCAATACATTTCTCTATGATGGCCCGCTGACGTTCGGGTACGGAGGCATCTTCGAAAACTATGGACTGAGCTCGTTGCCGGCCAACGCGGTCAACTACGTCAGATGGCTCATCGAGACGCAGTCGCCACTCATTCTGCTTGCCCTCGTGCCGTTGTTCGTCCGTGGAACGCTTCGTGAGGACAACACGGGCTTTTCGCCACGCGCGTGCCTCGCGACGGTGCTCGCGCTCACGTTCCTCTCGTATCTGTTTTATGCTGTCTTCGGCCACTGGTTCTATTTGCGGTTTCTTCTGCCGGCCTATCCGACGCTCTTCGTCCTGGTGGCCGCCGCCTTGTTCTGGATGGTCCAGAAGCTTCCCACCGAGGCCCGCGTGCCCGTTGCAGCGTTGACCTGCGCGGCGATGATGCTCCACGGCCTTCAGGTGGGACGCGATGCCGGCATCTTCAAGCAGGCCGGGTTCGAGCAGCGCCATATCCGTGCCGCGGCAGAGGTTGCCTCGCGCACGCCGGAAAACGCCATCGTGCTCTCTGTGCAACACAGCGGCAGCGTGCGCTACTACGCCAACCGCCTCACGCTGCGCTACGATTGGCTGCCCGCCGATCAACTCGATGCCGCGGTTCATGAGTTGGCTGCAAAAGGCCATCCCGCCTACCTGGTCGTCGATGACTGGGAGCAGAAGGAATTTCAGTCGCGGTTCTCGGCGGCCAGCCGCCTGGGACAGGTGGATTGGGCACCGCTCGCGCGCGTTCCGGGCATTCCCGAAGTGCGAATTTTCCAGTTGCAGGACGGAGGTCCTGCTGCCCAGCAATGAAACATGCCGGTCTGGCGTTTCTCGCCTACTGCGGTCTCACGGTTGTGCTGACCTACCCGCTGGTCCTTCAGATCGGATCGGTTCTTCCGAACGACGCCGGCGACCCCGCGCTGAATACCTGGATTCTCTGGTGGAACACGCAGGCGTTGCCGTTTTCGTCGGCGTGGTGGAGTGCGCCGGCGTTTTATCCCGTCCCCGGCGTCCTGAGCTTTTCTGAGAACCTGCTCGGTCTCAGCCTGATCTCGAGGCCGCTATCGTGGATGGGCGCGGGTCCGCAAACGGTGTACAACGTCCTGTTCCTTTTGACATTTCCGTTGAGCGCCATCGGTGCGTACCTGCTGGCGTACGAGCTCACCCGACGCCGCGATGCGGCCTTCATTGCCGGGCTTCTCTTCGGGTTTGCGCCGTATCGGATCGCCCATCTCCCGCAGATTCAGGCGCTGGCATCGTTTCCGATGCCGTTCGCGCTTCTGGGACTGCATCGTTACCTCCGAGATCCCCGGCCGCAATGGCTTGCCCTCTTCGGCGCTGCCTGGTTCCTTCAGGGCATCTGCAATGGGTATTACCTGTTGTTCTTCAGCGTGTTCGTAGGGCTCTGGATCCTGTGGTTTGCAAGGCCGTGGAGTCGGCGCCGTGAGTTTCTCGCGATGAGCGCCGCGTGGATCGTCGCTGTGGTGCCCATGCTGCCGCTGCTCCTGCGGTATCGCACGATTCACGCGTCGTTCGGCCTCACCCGCGATTTCGGGACGATTAGCGACTTTGGCGCCGACGTGGCGGCGGTGCTGTATGCAACTCATCACCTGACGTTGTGGGGATCGCTCGACGTGTTCCGCCGGGCCGAGGGGGAACTCTTCCCCGGGCTGACGATCACGCTCCTGGTGCTGGCAGGCGCATTCTTCGTGCGCGATCGTCATGAGAAGCCGATCCACAGCTGGGCCGTGGCGCGTCGCATTCTGGTGCTGCTCACCGTCGTGACGGCCGCGATATCTCTGAGCGGAGTGCTCATGGGACCGTACCGCCTCGAGCCGTTCGGCATCCGTCTGCTCTCGGTGACCAATCCTGTCAGGCCGCTGACGTTCTCTCTCGTGCTGGCGCTCGGCCTCGCGCTGACGAGCCCCGGGCTCCGGCGCGCCTACGCCGCACGGTCGGTTCTCGTGTTCTATGCGGTCGCCGGCTTCATCATGTGGTTGCTCAGTCTTGGCCCGGTGCCGACACTGATGGGCAACCCTCTGATGTCTGGTGGGCCGTATTCGCTGCTGATGTACCTGCCGGGGTTCAATTCGCTCCGCGTACCGGCGCGATTCTGGATGGCCGTCACGCTGTGCCTTGCCGTCATAGGGGCAATCGTGTTCGACCGTCTGACGTCGAAGCTGGGGCAGAAACGCATCGTCGTTGCGGCGCTCGTCGTCGGCGGCGTGCTCGCTGATACGTGGATATCGGTGATGCCGCTCGCCGACACGCCAAAGCCGTTTCGAGCGCTGGCGTGTGCGGGAAGCGCGACAGGCCCTCTCCTGGAGCTGCCGCTCGGGTATCCGTACCCGGACGTGGCGGCGATGTACCGGCAGATGTCGCACAAACGTCCCCTCGTCAATGGCTACAGCGGTTATTTTCCACCGCACTACTCAGCGCTGCGATTCGGCCTCATGCTCAGAGACCCGGACGTGTTGACGCAGCTTGCGCGTCGGGGGGCGACCGACATCATTGTCGATCGCGAACCCGATCCCGGTGGGCGCTGGGATCAGTACGTGTCATCGCATCCGCACGCGCGTCTCATCTGTACTGAAGGACAACAAACGCTGTATCGCATCGCGGAGCCGAATCAGCCGGCGCCGGCCTCGGGTCATCCGCTTCAGGTTGCCGTCATCCGGCCGAACATCAACGAGGGCGCCGTCACCTCGATGATCGATCGCGACCGCACGACGCGGTGGGAATCGGGACCGCAGTCCAATCGGACCGCCGTCGAGCTCGATCTCGGGACTGTCCGCACGGTTGCCGGCATCGATCTGCTGCTTGGCCCGTTCGTCGAGGATTTTCCGCGAGGGCTTGTCATCGAAGCATCCGAGGACGGCATGGCCTGGAAAGAAATCTGGCAGGGTGGAAGCGCGGGCCTGGCAATGGCGGGGGCGCTTGAAGCACCGCTCGAGGTGCCCTTGCGGTACCGCTTTGCGCCGACACCCGCGCGGCTGATCCGGATGCGGCTGACAAAAAACGACGAGACATATTACTGGTCGATCGCCGAAATGACCGTGGTGGGGTCGTAGGATGACGGATAAAGAACCGACGGACAGCCGATCGACAAGCCCGGTCGGACTCATCGTCGGGCTCGGCGCGCTGGGGCTTCTCCTGGTGCTGCTGTTCTTCCAGTCGAGCCCGACGACCGATCTGCCGCCCGATCAAGGCCCGCTGGGGATGGCGATGGTGAACGACATGATGACCAACGGCGTGCTGGTCGATTACGACTGCGCGAAGACGACGGCATGGGTCAATCGTGCCGTCTGGACGAACTACAACTTCGAGCAGCGCAGAAACATGCTCATCGGTCTGGCGACCGTCTGCGATACGAAGCGCGCAGGTTACCGCATTACCGTCATCGACTACGACACGAAGCGGGAGATCGCATCCTTCGACGGCAAGGCCGTCAAAATGGAGTGAGACGTGCCGACTATTTCCATAAGGCCGGCGACGCCGTCCGACGTGCCGCTCATCCTGACGTTCATTCGCGAGCTTGCCGCGTACGAGAAGCTCGCAGATGAGGTCGTGGCCGGTGAAGACGATTTTCACACGGCGCTCTTCGGCGAGCGCCCGATTGTCGAAGCCCTCATCGCCAGCGTCGAAGACGAGCCTGTCGGCTACGCGCTGTTCTTTCCCAATTTTTCGACGTTTCTGGGCAAGCCTGGCCTGTACCTGGAGGATCTTTACGTCCGTCCGGCCGCGCGTGGTCTGGGTGTCGGCCGCGAGCTGTTGACGCACCTGGCGCGAGTGGCCGTGGAACGTGGCTGGGGGCGATTCGAATGGGCGGTGCTGGACTGGAACGAGCCGTCGATCGCGTTCTACAAGAAGATGGGCGCGACGGCGATGCACGACTGGACGGTCTTCAGGCTCACCGGCGGGTCGTTGCAGAAACTCGCATTAAGAGATTCACAGATTCGCAGATTGCCAGATTGAGTCGGAAGCGCGTTATACATGAAATTATCCGCACTCGAACGTTGGCGGCATCTGCCGGCGGATGCATCTCGTGAAGAGTATTTCGAATTGCTTCGCACTGCGGTTACCGAGTATTACCTGGCCGATCCGTCCAATCCCTTCCAACAGTCCGGTCGCAGCAGTGGGGCAGATCGCTGGGAAGAGACCAGGCGCTGTCTAGTGAAGGCTATCCATCGCAGCGGCGACTTCATGGATGTGGGTTGCGCCAATGGCCTGTTGCTCGACACGCTCATCGGCTGGGCTGCCGAAGAGGGCTTTGCGATTCGTCCGCATGGCATTGATTTCGTTCCCGAGCTGGTCGGTCTTGCCCGTCTGCGCTTCCCACGGGATTGTGACTCGTTTGAGGTGGCCAACGCCTTTTACTGGTCGCCGCGCCGGCAATACGATTTTGTGCGAACCAGCCTTGAATATGTCCCGAGTGCTGATTGGCCCGAGTTTATCCACCATCAATACCAAGCGGTGATGCCCGGAGGGCGGCTCATCCTCTGTCACTATCGGAACACCGACGAGCTTTACGTCGATCCCGGCTCTGTGGCAGAAGCTGCCGGCTATTCCGTAGCCGGTCGAACAGAAATCCCCGGAACGGCCGTGGTTTGGATTCAGCGCCCGGATGTAACGGCCGGCTAGAGCATTTTCCGATTGAGCGTAGTTGGGCAGTAGGCGGTCTTGGGGCCGCCTTTTTTGTATGTTTCGACGCTCAGGCGCGAAGTCGATGCCTCCGACAGAGCCCGCTTCCGCCCCCATAGAGGCCATCACGCTGCACGGCATGTCGTCGAGCTCGTCGCGTCGTCGTGTTCCTGCTTTGGTGTCCTGTCTCGGCGTCTCGGCGTCTCGGCGTCGGACTACGCGATCAGAAAACCGAAATAGAGCCGGACACCACGTACAACTATCGCCTTTCGACTAGTCAATCCACCCCCCGCCCACGACGATCTCCCCGTCATAGAAAACCACAGCCTGACCGGGTGTGATTGCCATCACCGGCGCATCAAATTCAACCGCTGCGCGATCGTCACCGAGTGTGCGCACCGTTGCCGCCGCCGGCTGATGTCGATGGCGTATTTGCGCAGAAATGCGCAGGGGAGTGACCGGCGGTGCGCCGGCAACCCAGTTCACTTCGGAGGCTGTGAGAGTGGAGCGCTCGAGCTCGGGCCGCGGGCCGACGACGACGGTCTTCTCGGAAGGACGCAGTTGGAGCACGTACATCGGCTCGGCCGCGGCAATCCCGAGACCCTTGCGCTGGCCGACTGTAAAGCGGTGGACACCGCTGTGCCGGCCGAGGACGGCGCCGGACTGGCTCACGATGGCGCCCCCTCGATCGAGATCGCCGGTCTTCCTGTTGATAAACGCCGCGTAGTCGCCATCCGGCACAAAGCAGATTTCCTGGCTGTCAGGCTTTTCAGCGACCGGCAGGCCCAGTCGTCTGGCGATATCGCGAACGGCATCCTTGGGCAGATCGCCGACAGGGAAGCTCGCGCGCGACAACTGTTCCTGCGTCAGCGAGAAGAGGAAATACGACTGGTCTTTGCCGGCATCCAGGCCGCGGCGGAGCACGTGGCGCCCTGTCTCGGGGTCGATGCCAATGCGAGCGTAGTGGCCGGTGGCGACCGCTTCGGCGCCGTAGGCCATCGAGCGATCGACGAGCGTGGCGAACTTCAGATCGCTGTTGCAGTGCGCGCACGGAATGGGTGTGCGCCCGGCGATGTACTCGTCGACGAAGTTCGATACAACCGTCCGCTGAAACTCCCGCTCGAAATTCACGATGTAGTGGGGAATATTCAGGCGGCGCGCGACGCGTCCGGCATCGTGCAGGTCGTCGAGACTGCAGCAACTGCCGTAACCAGCTTCGCCGCCGCTCTGGTCGTAGAGCTGCATCGACAGGCCGATGACATCGTGACCCGATTCGGAGAGCAGCGCAGCGGCGACAGAAGAGTCGACGCCGCCTGACATGGCAACGACGATTCTCATCGCTGAAAGGGCAGAGGACAGAGGGCAGAGGGCATATTAATTACGCGAGCCCACTGCCGAAAGGCTCCGAAGTTTGGTGACGATTCGCGGCAGTATCGACACCACGTGGTCGATCTGCTCTTCCGTGTTGCCCGCGCCCAGACTGAAGCGAATCGAGTTCTGCGCGC
The DNA here is from genome assembly GCA_963782595.1 of Vicinamibacterales bacterium. Classification (GTDB taxonomy): domain Bacteria; phylum Acidobacteriota; class Vicinamibacteria; order Vicinamibacterales; family JAMQPK01; genus JAMQPK01. Next base: position 191,182 of record CAWAKJ010000004.1, read on the forward strand.
GATGGCTCGACAGGCCCATTGCCTTGAGCACGTGCGAAGGCTCCAGCGTTCCAGACGAGCACGCCGATCCGGTGGAGACGGCAACCCCTTCGAGATCGAGGGCGATCAGCAGCGACTCGGCCTCGATGCGATCGAAGCTGATGTTGGTGGTGTTCGGCACGCGCGCGTTGCGGGCGCCGTTGACGTCGGTGTTCGGCACCGACGACAGGATTCCAGACTCGAGCCGGTCGCGCAACGCAGACAATCGTACGGATTCCGCGTCCATCTTCTGCATCGCGCGGCGGGCCGCGGCACCCATGCCGATGATCCCGGGTACGTTCTCGGTTCCGGCCCTGCGGTTGCGTTCCTGCTTGCCTCCGTTGAGAAACGGCGAGAGTCGTACGCCGCGCTTCGCCCAGATCGCGCCAATGCCCTTCGGCCCATAGAACTTATGGGCCGAGACGGAGAGCAGATCGACACCGAGGGCCCGCACATTGACAGGAATCTTACCTGCGCTCTGCACAGCATCGGTGTGGAACAGTGCACCCCGGCCGTGCGCGATCGCCGCAAGCTCGGCTATGGGCTGGATTGTGCCGATTTCGTTATTTGCGTGCATGATCGACACGAGCGCGGTGTCATCGCCGACGGCCTCGCGCATACTGTCGGGTGAGACGATGCCGGTCGGGTCGAGCGGCAGGACGGTCGTCTTCCACCCTCGTCTGGCAAGCGCTTTGAAAGTATTCAGGACGGCTTCATGCTCGATACCGCAGGTGACCAGATGTCTGCGACCGGTCGCTTCCAGGGCTTCGGCTGCCCCCCGGATAGCGAAATTGTCGGCTTCTGTACCCCCGCTGGTGAAGATGATTTCGGCGGGTTCGGCGCCGATCAGGGCGGCTACCGAGCTCCTCGCATCGTCCAAAGCTGCTTTTGCCTGCTGTCCGTAGTAATGAACACTCGATGCATTGCCGAAAAGATGCTGGAGCGCGCCAATCATGGCCTCGGCGGCCACGGCATCGACCGGGGTCGTGGCATTGTGATCGAGGTAGATGCGCATGTGCTTCCGGCCATGTTAGCACACGCAGAATTGGCGCTAACTCAAAGGAAAATAAGGGCTAGACAGGGTCTGGGACGGTTTTCTATACTGTGCCGTACCCGCTCACGACCCGGCAGCGTGCCCGAGTCGCCTGTCATATCCCGAATTGTTCGGGGAGGTTAAGAAATGTGGAAGCGTGACGAAGCAGTGCGACAACCGGCGCAACCGGCGGTGGCCACCAACGAAGCTCCTGCGGCGGCTCCCGCAGCAGCAGCGGCACAGCCCGCCCGTCAAGAGACCATCAGGAGCCAGAGTGCGAGGGATGTGGTGAACATCGGGAAATCGGTCGTCATCAAAGGGGAACTGAACGGGAGCGAAGACCTCACCATCGAGGGACACGTCGAGGGCAAGATCGAGCTCCGCGATCATGTGTTGACGATTGGCCCGAACGGCAAGATCAAAGCCGAGCTGTTCGCGAAATCCGTCGTCGTGCTGGGCGAGGTCATTGGCAACGTCAGCGCCAGCGAGAAAGTGGACATCCGTGAGAACGGATCGGTCGAGGGCGACATCACCTCGCCGCGCGTCGCTATTGCTGAAGGTGCGCATTTCCGCGGCAGCGTCGACATGGCGCAGAAGGTCACCAAGGCGCAGTCGGGACCGCGTCCGGCCGAAGTGAAGACTCAGCAGCCGGCTCCTCAGCCGGTCGCGCAGCAAGCGGCACAGCAGGCGCAAAAGGTGGGCTAGTTGCTCTGGGATCTGCGTAACAAGGAACGTAACGAGGCGGCGGCTGCGGCCGCCGCCGTCGCAGACGCCGGGCAGCTTGTTCCGACCAAGGCACTTCCCAAGTTCCTGTCGAGCCTGACGATGCGCGAGTCGCCCGTCCTGATGGACCTCGGGCCCGTGGTGGGCTCGAACGTCACATTTCTGGGCGAGCGCCTCGGGTGCAAAATCATCCTCGAGGATCTGTTCGGCGATCTCGACCGGTATCCAAAGAACAGCGAGACGCCGCTTGCGGAGTATCTGAAGACACGGCTGAAGCACCAGCCGGGCAGCGTCGATGGGATTCTCTGCTGGAATCTGTTCGATTTCCTCGACCTGCCGTCGGCACAGGTGCTGGCGTCGTGTCTGACGAAGATCTTGAAGAACGACGGAGCGCTGCTGGCGTTCTTCGCGACCATCGGCGTGGCCGACGCCAAGTTCTCCAAGTACGTCATCATGGGCGAGGGCTCGGTGAAGCAGCGCCCGTATTCGTCGGTCGGGCGCAAACAGACGGCGTTTCAGAACCGCGACATCATCCGGATGTTCGACGGGCTGAAGGTCGCCGAATCGTTCCTGTTGAAGACCAACATTCGGGAATTCCTCTTCAGGAAGCCTGCTCAGACTTCGTAGCGCGGAAAAGGGGACGGGTACCTTTTAGCGGCTATGGCTCGACCCGTCATTGCGCTCCTGACGGATTTTGGGACTCGCGATCACTACGCCGGCACGATGAAAGCGGTCATCCTCGGGATCTGCCCTGAGGCGACGCTGGTCGATATCACTCACGACATTCCTGCGCACGACGTGCTGACAGCCACCCTCGAGCTGGCCGCGAGCTACAAATACTTCCCATCGGGCACCATTTTCCTCGTCGTGGTCGATCCTGGAGTGGGATCCGCACGTCGTGGCATTGCCGCAGATACGGGCGAGTACCGGCTCGTCGCGCCAGATAACGGCGTGCTGACCGCGGTACTCAGGGAAGCACCCGCACGCCGGCTGGTCGAGCTCACCGAGCGTCGATATGCACGTGCGACGGTGAGCAGGACGTTCGAAGGACGCGATCGCTTCGCGCCGGCTGCCGCGTGGCTGGCCAAGGGCGTCGATCTGTCGGCGCTCGGGCGCTCCGCCGGCGCGATCCACCAACTGACGATTCCCCCACCTCAGGTGAACGACGATGTGTTGGCGGGCGAGGTGCTGCGCGTCGATCGATTCGGCAACCTGGTCACGAACATCGATCGCAAACTGTTCGAACAATTCGCGCACTCCAACGGCATCGAGATTGCCGCCGCGACGCATCGCATCGGACGCGTGGTGGCCACCTATGCCGACGCCGCCCCGAACGAAGTGTGCGCACTGTTTGGGAGCACCGATCACCTCGAGATCGCCGTTAACGCTGGCAGCGCGAGCGATCGCCTGCATCTCTCGCGCGGTGCGCCAGTGACGATCAGGCGCACCTGAAGACGATGGGAACACTAAGGTCACGAAGATTAGAGTCAGATAAGAACACAAAGAATTCTTACTGTTCTCTTGGTGACCTTGTCAGCTTCCAGCCTTCGTGTTCTTCGTGTTCCCGGGGCTTTTGGGATACGATTCCGAGCTGAATGAACTTCGAATTGAACGAAGAACACCGGCTTGTCGAGCAGTCGACGCGGGAATGGGCCGCGCGTGAGGTTGCGCCGCGGATTCAACAGCTGGACCACGAGCACACATTCGATCGCAGCTTCCTTCCGAAGATGGCCGAGCTCGGGTTGCTCGGTATCTGTGTGCCGGCGAAGTATGGCGGGGCGGGCTTGGACTACATCAGCCTTGGCCTCGCGTGCGAAGAGCTCGAGTACGCCGACACGTCGCTGCGTGTCATTCTGTCCGTGCACGTCGGGCTCAACAGCCTCACGCTGCTCGCCTGGGGCACCGAGTCACAGAAACAGAAGTACCTCGTGCCGCAGGCGCAGGGGACGCTCGTCGCCACCTACGGACTCACCGAGCCGTCAGCGGGAAGCGACGCACGCGGCATTCAAACCACCGCTGCAAAGTCGGGTGACCGGTATGTCCTGAACGGCGAGAAGATGTGGATCTCGCTTGCCGATGTGGCCGATACGTTCCTCGTCATTGCCTGGACAGACTCCGAAAAGAAGCGTCAGAAGGATCCTTCAGGCCTCAGTGCGTTCATTGTCGAGCGCGGGTTCAAGGGATTTTCGAGCGGGACGCTGACGCAGAAGTGGGGCATTCGCGCGGGCAACACCGGGTTCTTCAAGATGGACGGTGTCGAGGTGCCGGAAGAGAACCTCGTGGGACGGCCCGGCGAGGGATTCAAGATCGCCATGTTTGCGCTCGACCAGGGCCGCCTCACGGTGGCGGCAGGCGCAACCGGATTGATTCGGGCGTGCCGTGATTCCAGTGCCAGCTACGCGCGCGAGCGAAAGACGTTCGGCGTCGAAATCGGCCAACACCAGCTCGTGAAGGAAATGATCGCGCAGATGGAGTCCGACTATCAGGCGTCGCGTCTGCTCTGGCTGCGGTCTGCATGGCTCAAGAACATGGGGCAGCGCAATACGAGAGAGACGGGGCTCGCCAAGTGGTTTTCGACGGTGGCGTCCGAGCGCGCGGCGTCGGACGCCGTGCAGATTCACGGCGCGAACGGGTACTCGGACGAGTACCCGTCGGCCGGTACTACCGGAACGCCAAGGGCGCCGTCATTTACGAGGGCACTCGAGAAATTCACAAGCTGATGCAGGCCGACTATGTGCTCGGCTATCGCGCCGACAAGCCCGTGCGCTGCGAGCTTCCTGCCTATCGTCCATGATGCGGCTGCGCGCATGATCCGGCTGCGCGTGGACCCTTCAGCCATCGAACCGGATGCTGTCGCTCCGGCGGTGGCCGCGCTGCAGCGTGGGGGCGTGGTCGCCTTTCCGACAGAGACGTTTTACGGAATTGCCGCCGACCCGCGGTCGGCGCTCGCCGTGAAGACGGTGTTTTCGCTCAAGCGGCGGGCCCCCGATCAACCGCTCCCGCTGATTGCGGCCGATGTCGCGCAGGTCGCCAATCACGTGGGCACGATGACGCCGCTCGCCCTGCGGCTTGCGTCGCGCGGCTGGCCCGGGGCGCTGACGCTCATCATCCCCGCGTCACCCGCACTGTGCGCAGACGTACACCTTTCAACGGGAAGAATTGCCGTGCGCGTGCCCGCGGACACGGTTGCGCGCGTGCTGGCGACGAGCACGGGACACGCCATCACGTCGACGAGCGCCAATATCTCCGGGGAACCGCCAGCGTCGACACCTGAGCAGGTTGTGCGCGCGTTCGGCGAGCGCATCGACGTGCTGATCGATGCCGGCCCGACTCCGGGTGGTTTGCCGTCCACGATCGTCGACGCGACGGGCGAAGTGCCGGTGCTCGTGCGCGCCGGCGCGATCGCGTGGGAGCGCGTGTTAGAATTTTCGAGGTCCGCCTGAACACGAATGCGATCATCTCAACTTGCGCGCCATAACGCGGGCAGACGCGACAGCGTGCCGCGCGAACGAGCCGCGCTCGTCGGTCTGGCACTGCGCCGGTCGAAGAAGCTGGAAGCGGAACACTCGCTCGAGGAGCTCGCCGGGCTCGCCGATGCGGCGGGCGCCACCGTCGTGCTGAAGATGATTCAGGAGCGGCCCACGCCCGACCCGGCGACGTTCATCGGCGGCGGCAAACTCGACGAGCTTGCCTCGGAATGCACCCGCGTGGGCGCCGACCTCGTCATTTTCGATAACGAGCTCACGCCAGCTCAGTTGCGGCACATCGAGGCCCGGGTCGACCTCAAGGTTATCGATCGCACACAGCTCATCCTCGACATTTTCGCGCGCCGCGCGCGCACGCGCGAGGGCAAGTGGCAGGTCGAACTGGCGCAGCTCAAGTATCTGCTGCCGCGCCTGGCCGGCTCGGGCACCGCGCTGTCGCGGCTTGGCGGTGGCATCGGGACCCGCGGACCTGGTGAAACGAAACTCGAAACAGACCGGCGTCGGATCCGTCAGCGAATCCACGCGATTTCCGGGGAAATCGACGCCATTCGCCAGCGACGGCGTCATTTGCGCGCGCGCCGGCAGAAGGCATCGGTGCCACTCGTCGCGCTGGTCGGCTATACCAACGCCGGCAAGACGACGCTGTTCAACCTGCTGACGAAGGAGTCGGCCGACGCATCGGATGCGCTGTTTGTCACGCTCGACCCGCTCGTCCGGAAGGTGAGCCTGCCCGACAAGCGACAGTTGCTGCTGTCGGACACCGTCGGGTTCATCGATCGGCTGCCGCATACGGTGGTCGCGGCGTTTCGCGCGACGCTGGAGCAGGTCGCCGAAGCCGATCTTGTCCTGCACGTCATCGATGCCGCGAGCCCCGATCGCGATCGCCATATCGCGGCGGTCAGGCGAGTGCTCGAAGAAGTGGGCGCCGGCAATGTGGCCACGACGGACGTCTTCAACAAGTGCGACCTGATCGAGCCTGGCGAAGTGGCGCAGCTGCGTCGAGTCCACGCGGAAGCGCTCTGTATCTCGGCGCTCAGGAACAGAGGCCGCAAAGAAATGATCGACGCGATAGCCGAGAAGCTCGAATTGGATACCCGGCGTGTGACCCTCGAATTCGACGAAGACAGCGCCGAAGATCGCGAGAGAATCGCGCGGGTCTACCGCCACGCCAAGGTGGTGAGCCACGTGACGAGCCACGGCCGTGTGGCGATTGAAGCAGACGTGCCGCGCCGCGTGCTCGATCGCGTCAAATCGGCAGGTGCGCGATGAGGGCATCCAGGGTTGCGCTCGTCGTGCTCGTCACCATCGTGGCCGGCGCGTGCAGCAGACCTGTGCCGCCGCCGGTCGTCGGTGCCGCCCGCTTTCCAGATTACCTTTTTCCCGGTCTGGCTCTGTCAGAGTCGAGCGCGTCGCCAGCATCGGGGCGTCCGGAAGCCGGCGACGGAAGGCAGGCCGAGCTGCTCCGCGAGCACGACGCGGCCTGGCGATGGCTTCAGGCCGGTGATCTCGTACGTGCCGAATCAGGATTTCAGGCGGTCCTCAAGCGTTCGCCGCAGTTCTATCCAAGCGAGACGGCGCTCGCGTATGTCGATCTGGCGCGAAAAAACCTCGCGCCGGCCCTGGAACGGTTCGATCGCGTGCTTCAGACGTACGCCAACTACGTGCCGGCGCTCGTCGGCCGAGGCGAGACGCTCCTGGCGCAGTCGCAGGAGGCGGACGCGTTGGCCGCGTTCGAGTCGGCCGTGAAGCTCGACCCGCAGTTGCAAGGAATCGCGCGACGAGTCGAGGTGTTGCGCGCCCGTGCGCTGCAGGAAAACGTCGCGTCGGCGCGCAGGGCGGCGCAGGCCAACCGGCTCGACGAGGCGGCCGAACGCTACACGAAGGCGATCGCCGCTTCGCCCGACAGCGCATTTCTCGTGCGCGATCTTGCAGACATCGAGGCGAAGCAGGGGAAAACCGACCAGGCGCTGGCGCGGTATCGCCGCGCCATCGAAATGGATCCGTCCGACGCGGCATCCAGGATCCGCATCGGCGAGATGCTCGACGCGGGTGGCGATCTGGAAGGCGCGATGAAGATGTACACGGAGGCGAACGCGCTCGAGCCCAGCGCCGAACTGCGTCGCCGGATGTCGGCCCTCGACACGCGGATCGCCTATCTCAAGCTGCCTGAGGCATATCGCGCCATCCCGGACCAGGCCTCGATTACCCGTGGCGATCTGGCCTCGCTCATCGGCATTCGTCTCCAGCGGCTGCTCGAGACGACACCCGCGCAGCCCGTGGTCATCACCGACACCAGGAGCCACTGGGCCGCCGACTGGATCATGGCCACCGCGGGGGCGGGCGTCATGGAGCCGTACGAGAATCACACCTTCCAGCCGGGCACGGTGGTCACGCGAAGCGATCTTGCCCAGGCGGTGGCGCGGATGCTGAAGATTGTGGCGGCCGGCCAGCCGCAGCTCCTCAAGGACTGGCAGAGCCGTCAGCAGAAAATGACCGATATCGGGGTCAGCAATCTGCGCTATGCGGATGCATCACTCTCGGTCGCCGCGGGAATCCTTACGCTGGCCGACGACGGTGCGTTTCAACTGTCGCGCCCCGTCAGCGGCGCCGAAGCGATCGACGCCGTCAGCCGAGTCGAGCGCCTCTACACAGCACCCAGATGAGCATCCTGACGCTGGCGAACCAGCTGACGCTGGCCAACCAGCTCACCTTGACGCGTGTGCTGCTCGCGCCGGCATTCGTGATCCTCACGGTCTACGGGCATCTCGGCTGGGCGCTCATCGTGTTTGGCGTTGCCGGCATCACCGATGCCCTCGACGGCCTGATCGCGCGCAAGTTCAGCCGGCGCACCAGACTGGGCGCCTGGCTCGATCCCATGGCCGACAAGCTGCTCATTGTTGCCACCGTGAGCGTACTCACGCTGCCCGGGCTTGGCCTGGTGAACAAATTACCCGTGTGGCTGACCATTCTGATCATCAGCAGGGACCTGCTGATCGTGCTGACGGTGGCGGTCATCAACTTCGCGACGGGCCTCCGCGAATTCCGTCCGTCCATCTACGGCAAAATCGCGACGGCGACCTACATCCTCACCTGCGTCACGATCATGTACTTCAACTATCTGCAGCGCCCGTCGATCTTCGTCACCGCTGGAATCTACGCGTCTGCGGCCATCACGCTGATTTCAGGATTCCACTATGTGTTCACGGTGACGAGGATCATCAATCAGAACTGACTGCCGGCTTCGACCGTCGCCTTTCGACTAGACGCCCATCTTCTCCTTGAAGTAATCGATCGTCTTCACCAAACCCTCCTCCAGCGGTACCTTCGGCTCCCAGCCGAGGAGCGTGCGGGCTCTGGTGATGTCGGGCTGCCGGACCTTCGGGTCGTCCTCCGGTAAATCCTGATAGATGATCTTGCTCGTCGACCCGGTCATCCGGATGATCGTGCGCGCGATGCCCTCGATCGTCATCTCCTGCGGGTTGCCGATGTTCACCGGATCGTTCACGTCCGAGTCCAGCAGCTTCAGGATGCCTGCCACGAGATCGTCGACGTAGCAGAAGCTGCGCGTCTGGCTGCCATCGCCGAACACCGTGACGTCCTGGTTGAGGAGGGCCTGCGAGATGAACGCGGGGACGGCACGGCCGTCCTTGATGCGCATGCGCGGGCCGTAGGTGTTGAATATCCGCGCGATCTTCGTGTCGAGCCCGTGGTAGCGGTGATACGCCATCGTCATCGCTTCGGCGAAGCGCTTGGCTTCGTCGTAGACGCCGCGCGGCCCGATGGGGTTCACGTTGCCCCAGTAGCTCTCGGTCTGCGGGTGTTCGAGCGGATCGCCGTACACCTCTGAGGTCGACGCGATGACGAACCGCGCGCCTTTCTCCTTGGCCAGGCCGAGCGCCTTGTGCGTGCCCAGGGCGCCGACCTTCAAGGTCGGAATCGGCAGCTCGAGATAGTCAATCGGGCTCGCAGGACTCGCCCAGTGAAGGACGGCATCGACCGGACCGTCGACGTTGATGTAATTGGTGACGTCGTGCTTGACGAACACGAAGTCGCGCCCTGAGAGATGGGCGATGTTCGCGAGAGCACCAGTCAGCAGATTGTCGATGCCGATGACCGAACAATCGCGGTTGAGAAGTTCTTCGGCCAGATGGGAGCCGATGAAGCCGGCGGCTCCGGTAATCACGATGCGTCGTTTCATGATGTTGTTGTGGCGCCCCGATGGCCGCTCACGCTTGTCTCTGCAGGACGCCGCGGAAGATCGTCATCCACATGATCTTGAGATCGAGCGAGACTGACCAGTTCTCGATGTAGTACAGATCGAATTCGATCCGCTTTTCGAGTGATGTGTTGCCGCGCCACCCGTTCACCTGCGCCCAGCCCGTGATGCCGGCTTTCACCTTGTGGCGAAGCATGTATTGCGGGAAGCGGTGCTTGAACTGATCGACGAAGAACGGCCGTTCGGGCCGCGGGCCGACGATGGACATGTCGCCCTTCAGCACGTTCCAGATCTGCGGCAGCTCGTCCAGATCCCACCGGCGCAGCAGCCGTCCGACGGGTGTGCACCGCGGGTCGTCGTCGCGCGCCCAGATCGGGCCGGTCACCTCTTCGGCGTCCAACTCCATCGAGCGGAACTTGTAGACCCAGAAGGGCCGCCCGTCGAGGCCCATCCGCTCCTGGCGATAGAAGATCGGGCCGGGCGACGTCCACCGGATGAGGAGCGCGATGATGCCGCAGGGGATCGACAGCACGAGCGCGCCGACGCCGCTGATGGCGAGGTCGATCGTGCGCTTGATGACGGCGTTGAGTCCCTGCAGCGGAACGTCGTGAATGTTGATGATGGGAACGCCGTCGAGATCTTCGAGCCGCGCGCGGAGGGCGAGAAACTGCACGAGGTCCGGCACCACCTTGACGTCCACCATCTCGCGGCTGGTGCTCTCGATGAGATCGAGCATCTTGACGTGCTCGTCGAGCGGCAACGCCACGTACAGGTGATCGATGTTTTCCTGGCGGATGATCTCGGGCGCATCGGCGAGCGTCCCGAGCAGCGGCAGACCGCGATAGCCGAGATGATCGCCTCCGGCCCGGTCGTCGACGAAGCCCACGACCTGATAGCCGAGCTCGTTGTGCTGGATAATCTTTTCGGCCACGACGCGCCCGAGCTCGCCGGCACCGGCAATCAGAATGCGCTTCAGACCGAGGCCGGCCTTCCAGCGCCGCTCGAGCACCTCTCGTACGAGCTCGCGCGAGCCGAATGTGAGCGCGATATTGATGACGAGGAACAAGGCCCAGACGACGCGGGAGACCTGGTAGGCGCCGACCGCCTGTTCCTCGGGCGACGCGTGGTAGGCGTCGACGTACAGCGTGCTGACGATCCCGAGGATCACTGCCACAACGGTGCCGATGAAGACGAGAAAGAAATCGTCCACTCGCGAACGGCCGCGCCGGAGCCGGTAGACACCCTGGAAGTAGTACGCCAGCGGAACCAGGACGGCGACAAATGGCATCACCGCGACATACTGCGTAAACGGTGGAAAGCCACGCGTGACCGGGATGAGTCCGCTCGAGAAGCGGAAGAGATAGGCGAGTCCGAAAGCCACGATGCCGAGGATGGCATCGGAGGCGACGTAGAGCACCACCAGAAGGCGTCCGTACCGCCTAAGCATGTGCGAGGCTCTCGATCGTCGTCTGAATGGCGCGGGCGAACACCGTGCGATCGAACGTCACAGCGTGCGCACGGATGACGTCGCGGTCGAACGCGATCTGTCTGACGCGCGCGATGCCGGCGGCGAAGGCCGATGGGGTCGGTTCATGGACGAGCACTCCCGTGACCCCGTCAACGACCGTTTCGAGAGCGCCACCCCGGCCAAGCGCGACGACCGGTGTGCCGCACGCCTGCGCTTCGACCGGGGCGATGCCGAAGTCCTCTTCACCGGGAAGGAGCACGGCCGCCGCGCGTCGATATTGGTCGCGAACGCCTTCGTCCGAGAGAGAGCCGAGCAGCTGTACGTCAGCGCCGGAACGCACCACGAGCCTCGCCAGCGCGTCGCGCTCTGGCCCGTCGCCGACGATACGAAGCGGCGTGCCCGCGATGCGGCTGGCTTCGATCGCGACGTCGATACGTTTGTATGGAACGAGAGCTGACACAATCAGCAAATAGTTGTCGCGCGCGACCGTGTCATCTGGCGAAAAGAAGCCCGTGTCTACCGGGGGGTAGATGACGTCGGCGTCCCGATTATAGTACTGCCTGATCCGGCTGGCAACGTGCTGAGAGATAGCCACATACCGATCCACCCGGCCGGCGGTTGCGGCATCCCAGCGGGCGAGCCCGCCGAGCACCGGCCTCAAGACCCGGCTTTTCATTCCCCCGACGCGGTCCTCGCCGAAGTACGCATCGAATTGATCCCATGCATAGCGCATTGGAGTGAAGCAATAGCACAGATGCCGTGCTCTCCCGGTCCTGACCACCGACTTCGCGGCACAGTGACTGGTGCTGATGACGAGGTCGTAGTTGTCGAGATCGAACTGCTCGATGGCAGCCGGAAACAGGGGCAGGCAATAGCGGTAGAAGCGGTGCACCCCGGGCAGCCGTTGCAGCACCGATGTCCGCGGGCGCATCCGTTCGATCGCCGGCGACACGCTGCCGCGGACATGAAACAGCGTGAGCAGATCGGCTGAGGGGTAAGCCTCGCACAACAGCTCGAGCACCTTCTCGCCGCCGCGCATGCCGGTGAGCCAGTCGTGCACCAACACGATCTTCACGACGCCAGCACCTCGCCGTACACCTCGCGGACGCGGCGCACAGATCGCTCCCAGGAGAATGATTTGACGCGCTCGAGTCCTCGCCTGCTCAACTCTCCGCGCAGGTGTGCGCTTCTCAGCACGGTGAGAATTCCGTCGGCGATCGACGCTGCGCTGTACGGGTCGACGAGCACAGCCGCGTCGCCCACGACTTCGGGCAGCGACGACACGTTGGATGTCACCACAGGGGTGCCGCTGGCCATCGCTTCCAGCGGCGGGAGGCCGAAGCCTTCGTACAGCGACGGAAACACGAAGACCGAGGCCAGACGATACAGCACGGCCAGCGTCTTGTCCGGAACGTAGCCGAGGAAGCGCACGTAGCGGTGGATATCGTACTTGTGCACCGCTCGGCGAAGCGACTGCAACTTCGAAATCTCGTCGCCGATAATGATGAGCTCGAGCTCCGATCGTCCCTGAGTGCGCACCAGGTGAAAGGCCTCGATGAGGCGCTCGAGGTTCTTGTGCGGCTTGATGTTGCCGACATACAGCAGGTACGAATGGCTCAACTGGTACCGCTCGCGGGTGTTGACGACATGCTCTTCGCTCGGCGGAGCGCTGAAGCGATCGTCGATGGCGTTGGGTGTGACGACAATCTTCTCGGGTGGCACATTGAAGAACTTGAGGATGTCGCGCTTCGACTGTTCCGATACGGTAAAGATGCGATCGGACTTGTGGGCCGCCGTGTAGAGCGATGCGCGTGCGAACGCATACCCCAGACGATGCCGCAGATACTCGGGGAACATCAGGTGGATGCAATCGTGAATCGTGACGACCGTCTTCGAGGGGGTCAGCGCCGGCAGCACGTAATGCGGTGCGTGAAACAGCTGGAGACCCTCGCGTCTCGCTGTGAGCGGAACGGAGATCTGCTCGGCGATGGAGTAATGACCGGATCGGTCGGCCACAGCGCGGAAGTTTTCGCCCAGCGCGGCGGCCACCGTCATGTCGCCGGGACGTGTGAGGAGCACGTACTCGGTATCCCGATCGATGTTCGCGAGCTCTCGAAGCAGATTCCGGATGTAGGTGCCGATGCCGAAATCGTGGAGTTTTCGCGCGTCAATGCCGATGCGCACGTGGCCATTCTAGTCGACTGGCCATCAATCGAAGCCCGTCCAGTCCATGCGGTGCCGTCGCCGGATCTCGCGCAGCTGGCCCGGCAGCACGGACGCGCGGCGCGCCTCTTCCTGGGCGTTCGTCATCGCGACGCGTACCTCGCGCGCAAGACCGTCGAGCTCGGTGACAGCCGATGCGCAGGACCCGTCCGCGCCCGTCAGCGTCGTTCGCTCGTCCCACAAGCCGAACCACTCGCGATCGTAGCCAACTGCGGCACGCACGGGACAGTTGGCCTTGATGCGCTCCCAGTACGAATCAAGCTGTGATGCGCGTCGCGCGGCGTTCTCGACAAGCTGGCCGTATCGTTTCGTGCCGTCTTCACGTGTCGCATCGGTGGAGGAGCGCGAGGCAAAGGCCGGCGCGAGCGTCTGACCGGGCTGGGCAGAGGAGGCAACGGGTCCGGCCAATTTTCCCCCGCTCAACATGACGCGCGCATGATCGACCGCGACCGCAAATCCGAGCGATTCAGCCGCGCCGGAGATCTTCAACGTGTTGATGCCGACCACCTGCCCGACACGGTTCAACAGAGGGCCCCCGCTGTTCCCCGGGTTGATGGCGGCGTCGGTCTGCAGCATCACGGTGCGATCGGCGCGACGCACCGCGCTGATGATGCCTCGCGTCACGCTGTTCTGGAACACGCCGAGCGCAAGGCCAATCGCAATAACTTCCTGTCCTGGTCGCACCTCGTTGACCGTGCCAAGCGGCAGCACGGCCTGAGATGGCGACGCGTTATCCACGCGTACGATCGCCAGGTCGTACTCCTGTGACGACATCTCGACACGACCCGGCAGGGTTTGTCCGTCCGACAGTTTGATCGTCACCGACACGTTGCCTTGCACGACATGACGGTTGGTGACAACCGTTCGCGGCGCCGCGAAGAATCCGCTGCCACGGCCCTGGCCAGCCTCGATCGACACGATCGCGGGAATTGAGCGGCTCACGATGTCTTCCAGAGCTACTCCAGGTGCGATGGGTGCAATAGGTGCATCAGGTGCAATAGGTGCGATAGGTGCGATAGGTGCAACGGGTGCGTTAGGTGCGTTAGGTGCGCCAGGTGCGCCAGGTGCGTTGGGCTTGTCCGCCATAGCGATGGGCGAAGTCGGCGCGAAGGCGGATGCGTCAGGTGCGCTTAGTGCACCCGGTGGGTCAGGTGGACCCGCCGCACCTATTGCACCCGTTGCACCCATCGCACCCGTTGCACCCGATCTCACTGGAATCACCTGCAAGGCGACCAGGGTGCCGGCGGCGGCGACGGTCACGATGCCCAGAATTGCCCAGGAAAGCGCACCTGACTTCGGCGTGGGCGCCTCCGCTGACTGCACCGTGTCGAGCGAACCAGGGGGCAACACCTCCACACGCAGACCACCGCAGCGGCAGATCTCCGTCTTATTGGGCACGCGGCGGCCGCAGTCGGGGCAGAGCCAGGAGTATTGAGGAAGATCCGTCATGACAGGGCTAAGCCCTTCGTCTTGGCCCTTTTATCGGTCATTCAGCCTGGCAGCTTTCCTCGAAGGCCGAGGTAGAGCTTCAGGATTGGCGCCCACCCGGGGTGGTGCTTCTGATAGAACGCCAGCTGGCTGCGCCGGTACCGTTCAGCCGTTGCGACAGGACTGGCGCGCCAGGAACGGCCGCGGAGGTGGACTATCTGTGCAGCCGGCGTGAAATACACCGTGCCGCCGTTGGCGCGAATGGCCGCGCAGAAATCGACGTCTTCGCAATACAAGAAGTACCGTTCGTCGAAGAGGCCCGCCGCTTCGGCGTCGCGCCGGCGCACGAGCAGACATGCCGCCGTCACCCAATCGACCTCGCGAACCTTCGAGGTAAGAGCCCGGAGCTGGCCGGGCGAGGCAAATCGCACGAGCATCTTCTGACGCAGTTCGGCAAACGGGCCGATCATGCGGCCAAAGGAGAGCTCGGGCCGACCCTCGCCGTCAACGATTCTCGGGCCGACGACGGCCGCGCGCGGGAGCTCCTGCAACGCAGAGATGAGGTGATCGATGGCGCCTGCCGGAACAATCGTATCGCTGTTCAGCAGTAGCAACAGGTCGCTGGCCGTCTGGCGGATACCAGCGTTGTTGCCGGCGGCAAATCCCACGTTGGTGTCGAGACGAATGACACGCACGCCGGGCCAGTGCGATCGCACCATTTCGGCGCTGCCATCTCTGGACGCGTTGTCCACCACGGTCACCTCGTGCAGCACGCGAGGAGGGTGTTCGTAAAGCGAGCGGAGGCAGTTCTCGAGCTCGGCTTTCGTGTTGTGGCTCACGATGACGATCGCCAGATCGGTCACGCCACCGACTCCAGCGCGGCAAGCGTCTCGGCCGCAGCACGAGGCCAGGAGTACCGGGCGAGCACGGCGGATGCCGTGCGCAGCACGCGCGCGCGCATGTCTTCATCGAAGAGGAGACCGTCGAGTGCAGCGGTAATGGCGCCAATGTCGCCGTTCCGGACGTAAACCGCCGCCTCGCCGCAGACCTCGCGCGCGACCTCCGTGTCCAACAGTACCCGAGGGAACACCTGCGGTGAGCGCTTCGAGAGGCGGGTGTCCAAAACCCTCGTACTCGGACAAGAACGCAAATGCCCGGGCGCGGCTGTATAGCGTTGCGAGCTCGTCATCCGACACATAGGGGCGAATCGACACGGCCTCCTCGAGGCCTTCGCTCCTGGCCAGGCCCGGCAGATCTTCGGGCGGATAGGTGCGATTGTCGCCGACAATCTGGAGCCGTGCGGCGGCAGACTTTCTCGCGATCGGCGTGAACGCGCGGATGAGATCTGACAGGTGGCGCCGATTGAACACCGACCCGACGAACAGGACCAGCGGATCGCGCCCGCCCCGCCCATCCTTCGAAGCGCTCAATGAAGCGACGCCTGGATAAATGCGGCGCACACGTTGGTCCGCGAGGCTGAAGTGCGAGATGATTTCGCGCCGCGCGGCGTCAGAGACTGTCAACACGAGATGAGCACGGCGGCTGGACCATCGCGTCAGCGTGCGGCGCCGAAGTCCTTCCTTCCATCGGAACCATTCCGGATGAGCGGCGAATGAAACGTCGTGCACGAGCACAACCGTCGGAATCTTCAGACGAAGCGGTGCCGTGTATCCGGGCGAGAAAAACACATCGAGGCTGTCTTTGTTCGCGGCTGCCGGCAGCGCGAGTTGCTCCCATGCGGTTCCCGGCTTGTGCGGGAGGATCCGGCGCTCGGTACCGGGCAGCGGAATCGGGATGGCTTCGTGCGAGTACAGGATGAAGGTGTGACGAGACGCGGTGGTCTCGCTCGACCAGGCGCCGAGCAGTCCCGCAAGATGGCGGCCGACGCCGGTCGGCTTGCCGCACAACTCGCGCGCGTCAACGCCGATGCGCATCGCGGGTTGGAGCGTTCGACGGCCGTGCCACAAGCACCGGAGCACGATGCCGCCGCTCCAGCAGCGCGGATTCGTAGGCGCGGCGTGTCTCCCGGGCGGCTCGAGCCCAGGTAAACTGGCGCGCCCGTTCCAGTCCGCGAGCGGCGCAGGATGCGCGCAATGCCGCGTCGCCAAGCATCCGTGCCATGGCTGTCGTGATGCTTTCGGGGTCGTCGGGGTCTATCAGCAGCCCGGCGTCGCCAACCACTTCGGGGAGAGCGCCGCGCCGCGAGGCGATGACCGGCACGCCCGCGGCCATCGCCTCGAGCGCCGGGATACCGAACCCCTCGTCCAACGAGGGCATCACCAGCATCTGCGCGCCTTTGAACAGGGATTCACGATGGTCGGGCGAAACGTAACCGCGGTAATCCACCCGGCCAGCCAGTGGCGGCTGTGTCATGGCCGCGACCGAATCTGCCGAGCCAGGATCGGCGCGCCCTGCGATCACCAAACGCGGCGTCGCATCGTTTCGCGCGACCAGGCGGCCATACGCTTCAAGCAGCCCGCTGACGTTTTTCCGGGGCTCGAGCGTGCCCACAAAGAGCAGGTACCCGGATGAATCGAGAGGGGCAGGCGGCAGCTTCCACGTCGGGGCTCCATTGGTCGCCACCACAATTCGAGTGGCGGGCACGCCCAGGCGTTCCTCGACTTCTCGCGCGACGAAGCGTGAGACCACGATGATGGCGTCGGCGCGTTGGGCGTGGGACCTGACCAGAGTGGGGTAGTCGCGGCGGATTTCGGCTGATGTCCGCTCCGGGTGCGACAGGAAGTGCAAATCGTGAATGGTGATCACCTGCGCTGCCGATCGCGAGGGCAGCAGCAGAGGGTGCGGCGAGTGTGCGATGTCGTACTCACCGCCGGCAATGGCCTCCACGGGCGGCCAGCCCAGCCGATGCCAGGCGAAGTTCAGCGCGCTCACGGGGATCCGCCGATCGGCGACCTTGGCTCGAGGCAGCTCGGTGGAAATAGCGGCCGGCAGCCGGTCCTTCCAGGAGCTGGAGAAGAGGGTGATTTGATCGCCGGCATTCTGCACCAGCTCGCGCGTGACCTGATGGACGTGCTCGCCGACACCGGTGCGGGCCCGAAGCGCCGGACGGTAATCGATGACGATCCGCACGGGGCCGAGCCTATCACAACCCACCATATCCTTGCTGGTCAATGGGTTGGAAGGATGTGGAGTTTGTGCTAAAGTCGCCGGATTTGAGTGCGGCGGAAAAACGGTTCCGGGAACCGTTTTCGGCGGCGCGGGGCGAAAACGGTTCCCGGAACCGTTTTTCTGATCGGAGCATCCACGAATGAAGATTGCGGTCGTCGGATCGGGCTATGTGGGCCTGGTACTGGGAGCGTGCCTAGCGGAGTGCGGGAACGACGTGACCTGCATCGATAAGGACGCGGCGAAGGTCCGCCAGTTGCGTCGTGGCGTCATGCCCATCTACGAGCCTGGGCTCGAGGAGATGGTGAAGCGCAACCGCAGCGAGCGACGCCTCGAGTTCACGACCGATCTGCCCAAGTCGGTCCGCGCGGCGAGCATTGTTTTCATTGCGGTCGGTACGCCACAGCACGAAGACGGGTCGGCCGACTTGACGCACGTGCTCGGCGTGGCGCGGGAGATCGCGAAGGCGATGAACGGCTACAAAGTCATCGTCGACAAGAGCACGGTGCCCGTCGGAACGGCCGCCCGCGTGCGGGAGATCATCGCCCGCGAGACCTCGCATCCGTTCAGCGTGGTCAGCAATCCTGAGTTCCTCAAACAGGGGGCTGCGGTCGAGGACTTTCTCAAGCCCGATCGGGTCGTGATTGGCGTGGAAGACGATCGCGCGCGTCAGCTCATGGTCGAGCTGTATTCACCCTTCACACGCACGGGCGCGCCGATCATGGTGATGGACACGGCGAGCGCCGAGATGTGCAAGTACGCCGCGAACGCGATACTCGCCACCCGCATCTCCTTCATGAACGAAGTGGCGAACGTGTGCGAGGCGTTCGGCGCGAATGTGGATCAGGTGCGCAAGGCCATCGGCTCGGATCGGCGCATCGGACCGTCCTTTCTCTTTCCGGGTATTGGCTTCGGGGGCAGCTGCTTTCCGAAAGACATCAAGGCGCTCATCAAGTTTTCCGGCGACACCGGCTACGACTTCCAAATCCTGAAAGCCGTGGAGCGCGTCAACCAGGCGCAGAAAGTTCGATTCATCGCGAAGCTCGAGCAGCACTTCGGCTCGCTGAAGAACCGGACGATCGCGGTGTGGGGTCTCGCGTTCAAGCCGCGCACCGACGATATGCGCGAAGCCCCGTCGATTCCGCTGATCAACCGCCTGCTCGAGGCCAAAGCGAAGGTGCAGGCGTTCGACCCCCAGGCGCATCCCGTCGCGAAGGGGATTTTCGGCAACAAAATCACTCTGGCCGATAAGAACTACAACGCGCTGAAGGGCGCCGACGCGCTGGTGATTGCGACCGAGTGGAACGAGTTCCGCGAGCCCGACTTCGCTCGCATGCGCAAATTGATGAAGACCCCCGTGATCTTCGACGGCCGCAACATCTACAATCCGGAGCAGATGAAGACTCAGGGATTCACCTACTATTCCGTTGGCAGGTAATGGCGGGTATTAAAGGGCGGCTCACCGACCCGCTGCTGTCGGTCGTGATGCCTGTGTACAACGAGCGCGAGACGATCGAAGGCATGATCGCGCGCGTGCTCGCCGTGCCCGGTATCCGCATCGAGTTGATCGTCGTGGACGACGGATCCAGGGACGGCACGTCCGACATTCTCCGCAGCCTTCAGCAGAAGCACACGTTCAAGCTGTTGCAGAAACCCAACGGCGGCAAAGGGTCGGCCCTGCGTCTGGGCTTCAAAGAGGTCACCGGCGATCTCGTCGTCATTCAGGACGCCGATACGGAGTATTCGCCTGAGGAACTCCCCGAGCTCATCGATCTCATCTGCCAGGGGCGCGCCGATGTCGTGTATGGCTCGCGCTTTCTCGGCCGCCACCGCGTGTTCCTGTTCACGCACTATCTGGGGAACCTGTTCCTCACGTTTCTGACCAACATTCTCTACAACACGATGCTGACCGACATGGAAACCTGCTACAAGGCCATGCGGATCGAAGTGCTGCGATCGTTTACGCTCGAGAGCGACGGATTCGGCATCGAGCCGGAGATGACTGCGAAGATTTTCAAGCGCGGGTATCGGGTGTATGAAGTCCCCATTACGTACGACGGCCGTGGTTACGACGAGGGCAAGAAGATTACCTGGCGCGACGGGGTTGTCGCGCTCTGGGTCCTGCTGAAATATCGCTTTACCGAGTGAACTCGTTCATCCGGCTTCTTCGGTACGCAAAGCCATATCAGGGCCGCCTGGCCTGGGCGGTGCTGGCGATGGTGATCTACGCCGTGG
The DNA here is from genome assembly GCA_963782595.1 of Vicinamibacterales bacterium. Classification (GTDB taxonomy): domain Bacteria; phylum Acidobacteriota; class Vicinamibacteria; order Vicinamibacterales; family JAMQPK01; genus JAMQPK01. The sequence goes on from CAWAKJ010000004.1 coordinate 211,137, forward strand.
CGTCGGCGCTGGTCGTCTACCTCATCAGCCCGATTCTCGACGAGCTTCTGCCCAACCGGCAGGGACTGCAATCGATCGCGCTGTCGATCGTCGGACTGTATTTCCTCAAAGGCATCGGCTCCTACTTCTCCGGGTACCTCATGGAAGACGTGGGGCAACGGGTCGTGATGGACCTGCGCGATCGGCTCTACGGCCACATCCTCGGCCAGTCGGCGAGCTTTTTCTCGCGCAACACGGTCGGCCAGCTGCTCTCGCGAGTGTCCAACGACGTCGCCCAGGTGCAGCGCGCGGTATCGGAGACCGCCGGCGATCTGGCAAGGGAATCGCTCGCGCTGGTCGGCTATGCCGTGATTCTGCTCTGGTTCGACTGGCGGCTCGCGATGCTCTGCCTGCTGGGCGCTCCCATCGTCGTGTATCCGCTGATTCGCCTCGGTCAACGCATTCGCCGGACGGCGCGGCGCAGCCAGGAGGCGCAGGAGCATATGTCGCATGTCGGCGCCGAGACGTTTGCCGCCCACCGCATCGTGAAAGCCTTCGGCGCCGAAGAGCGCGAAGCGACGCGCTTTCGCGAGGCGCTGCGGCATCTGTATCGTACCAATATGCGCGTGGTGCGCGCGTTGTCGGTGATGCCACCGTCGATGGAACTGCTGGGTGGCATCGCCATGGCCGGCGCGCTCTGGTATGGGAGCGATCAGATTGCGGCGGGCCGGCTGACGCCCGGTGATTTCGCGGCCTTTCTGGCGGCGCTGCTGATGATGTACGCGCCGGCGAAGAAATTGAGCCGGGTGAATGCGAACCTGCAGCAGGCGATTGCGGCCGCCGATCGGATCTTCGAGATGATCGACACGCATACCGAAGTGGCCGAGATGCCGGCTGCGCCGCCGCTGCCGCCCTTCGCATCGGCCATCGAGTTCCACGATGTGACCTTTGCCTACGAAGACGTGAACCCTCGGGCGACTCTTCGGAACGTCTCGTTCAAGGTACCGGCGGGACAGATGGTGGCTATCGTCGGCCGCAGTGGGGCGGGCAAGACGACGCTCGTGAACCTCATCCCGAGATTCTTCGATGTCACCGGCGGCTGGATTACGATTGACGGGCGCGATATCCGCGAGGTGACCCTCAAATCGCTGCGCGCGCAGGTCGGCATTGTGACGCAGGAAACCGTGCTCTTCGACGACACGATTGCCAATAACATCGCGTACGGGTCCGTGCAGGCCACGCCGGCCGAGATTGAAGCCGTGGCCTGCGCCGCTCACGCGCACGAGTTCGTGGCCGCATTGCCTGAGCGCTATCAGACGCGCATCGGCGAACGGGGCCAGAAGTTGTCGGGCGGGCAGCGCCAGCGGATCGCCATCGCCCGCGCGCTGCTGAAGAACGCGCCGATCCTGATTCTCGACGAGGCCACGTCGGCGCTCGACACCGAAGCGGAGTTGCTGGTCCAGGATGCGCTGGCCACGTTGTTGTTGAATCGGACATCGTTCGTGATTGCGCATCGGCTTTCGACGATCATGCGCGCCGACGCGATTATCGTGCTCGAGCGCGGCCGCATCGTCGAAGTCGGACGGCACGATGAACTGCTGGGCCGGGAGGGTGTGTACGCGGCGCTTTACAAGATGCAGTTGCTCGAGCCTCGGCGCGAACAGACAGTGACCGACGAGCCTCGGGCGGAGCGGGTGTTCGGACCGCGCGACTAAGACCAAACATGATCAAGAGCATGACAGGATTCGCATCGGCGACCAGGGAGTCGGAGACCGCCACCATCACGGTCACCATCCGCGCGGTGAACCACCGGCACCTCGACGTGCAACTTCGCATTCCACAAACTCTGGCCGAGGCTGAAGGCCGCATCCGCGCCAGTGTCCAGCGGCGTCTGAGTCGCGGCCGGGTGGAGCTGGCCGTCAGTGTGCAATATCGTCATACGCCGAGCGTCGAGGTGGAGTTCAACGAGTCGCTGGCTGTGGCGCTGTCGGCGGCGCTGGAGACGGCGCGCAGCCGCGGGGTCATCCAGGGCGCGCTGACCCCGGGCGATCTGTTGCGGCTGCCTCAGGCGCTTGCCGTGCGCGAGCGGCCAGTCGAGCGTGACGCGGCCATGGTGGCGCAGCTGGTCGAGCTGCTCGAGTTGGCGGTCGAAGAGGCGATCTCGCAGCTCGACGGGATGCGCGGCACAGAGGGGACTCATCTGAACGCCGATCTGGAGCTGCGGCGGGCGCTGCTCGGCGGCCTGGTCGAGGAGATCGCCGACGCGGCGGAACAGGGGCGCCAGGAACTGCAGGCGCGACTGGCCGCGCGGGTGCAGGAGCTGACAACCGACATCGCCGCCGATGCCACTCTCATCGCGCAGGAGATCGTGAGAGTGGCGTCGCGGTCGGACATCAGCGAGGAGATGGCCCGTTTCCGGGCACACCTCGCGCACTGGAGCTCGCTGGCCGAGTCGCCCGAGCCCTGCGGCCGCAAGCTGGACTTTCTGTTGCAGGAAATGAACCGCGAAGTGAACACCCTTGGATCGAAGGCCGACGGCTTGCGCGTGTCCAATCTCGTGATCGCCGCCAAGGCCGAGCTCGAAAAGATGCGCGAACAAGTCCAAAATGTCGAGTGAGGCGCGGCGTTTGCTGTTCATAGTGTCAGCCCCCTCGGGCACCGGCAAGACCACGGTCGTCGAGCGGCTGGTGAAAGTCACCGATCGGCTGAAGCTGTCGCGCTCGTACACGTCGCGGACGCCGCGCAAGGATGAGAGCGACGGCGTGGACTATAATTTCGTCAGCCGCGACCGCTTCGAAACGATGATCGCGAACGGCGAGTTCCTGGAGCATGCCGACGTGTTCGGCAACTTCTACGGGACGCACGCGGGCGACACTGCGCAGTGCCTCGAGACCGGCAACGACGTGGTGCTGGTCATCGACGTGCAGGGCGCCCGCAAGGTGCGCGCGACCGGCCTCGCGCACGTCGCGATCTTCGTGCTGCCGCCGTCCTACGACGTGCTCGAACGGCGTCTGCGAGGCCGCAGCAAGGACAGCGACGAAGCGATGCGGCACCGCCTGCAGATAGCGCGTGAGGAAGTCTCGGCCTTCGAGGAGTACGACTACGTCGTGCTCAACGACGATCTCGAATCGTGCGTCGAGCGCCTCAAGGCGATCGTCATGGCCGAGCGCTCGCGGCTGGATCGCATGCGGCCGAAGGCGCTCGACATTCTCACGACCTTCCGGGCGTCTGATACGTAGGGCGGGTCCTTCCGGACCCGCCCTCGAAGAGCAGGTGAACTGATGGCAATGATTGCGGTCGGCGTGTGCGGCGGAATCGGCGCCTACAAGTCGGTCGAAGTCGTCCGCGGGCTCCAGAAGCAGGGGCACGACGTGGTCGCCGTGATGACGCGCGCGGCACGGCGTTTTGTCGGCGAGCTGACGTTCGAAGCAATCACGGGGCGCCGTGTGCTGACGAGCCAGTTCGAGCCGGGCGCCAATTCGGACATCGAACACATCTCTCTTGCGTCGAGCATCGCTCTGCTCCTGGTCGCGCCGGCGACGGCCAACGTCATCGGCAAATTCGCCAATGGCATCGCCGACGATTTCCTGACGTCGCTGTATCTCGCCACCAAGGCCCCGGTGCTCGTCGCGCCCGCGATGAACACGAACATGCTCGAGCACGAGGCGGTGCAGCGTAACCTCGACACGCTCGCCAGACGCGGCTGCTATTTCGTCGATCCCGGCTCGGGATATCTCGCCTGCGGGTGGATTGGCAAAGGCCGCCTGGCCGAGCCCGCCGAGATCGTCCGTGCCGTCGAAGCGCTTCTGACGCCGTCCGGCCCCTTGCGCGGCACGTCTGTGGTGGTCACCGCAGGCCCGACGCGGGAGCCACTCGATCCAGTCCGGTTCATCGGCAACCGATCGAGCGGCAAGATGGGGTACGCGCTCGCGGCCGCCGCGCGCGCTCGCGGGGCGAAGGTCGTGCTCGTCAGCGGCCCGACAGACCTGGCCCCACCGGCGGGCGTCGAAGTGATCCGCGTCAACACGGCGTCAGAGATGCGCGGGGCCGTGGTGTCTCGCGCGGCGCAGGCCGACGTCGTCATCATGGCCGCTGCGGTTGCCGACTACACACCGTCAGGCGCCGCATCCCAGAAGATTCACAAAGAATCCGACACCCTGACGTTGACGCTGGTTCGTACGACTGACATTCTGGCCGAGCTCGGCACACAACGAGCCGGTCGGGATCGTCCGCTGCTCGTGGGGTTCGCCGCAGAGACCGAAGACGTCGTGGCGAGCGCCCGGCGAAAGCAGCGCGAGAAGCGCGTGGATTTGGTTGTCGCCAACGACGTGTCGCGCAGCGACGCCGGTTTCGAGGTGGATACGAACGAAGTCACCCTCGTGTCGGCGGCGGGCGAGGAAACGCTGCCATTGCAGTCGAAGACCGCGATTGCGGCACAGATCGTGGAGCGTATCGAGCATCTTCTTGGTTCCCGCACAGCGGTCCGCACGTAATGCCGATTGATCGCGATCAGCTGTCAGAACACCTGAAATTTTTCGGTGAGCTTGGTGTCCGTGGATACCGGAAGGACGCTGCCTGGGCGGCGCGAACAGAGTCGGCCGAGACAGGAGAGTCGGTGGAGGAAATTCGGGGTCAGGTGGACCCCATTGTCGAGCTCAAGGCCATCCGCGAGGATATCGGCGATTGTGTCCGATGCAAGCTGTGCAGGCTCGGGCGGAAGCAGATTGTCTTCGGCGTCGGCAATCCCAGTGCGGACCTGATGTTCGTCGGAGAGGCCCCCGGGCGTGACGAAGATATTCAGGGTATTCCGTTTGTCGGCCGGGCCGGGCAGAAGCTGACCCAGATTATCGAAGCGATCGGCTTGACGCGCGAACAGGTGTACATCGCCAACGTCATCAAGTGCCGGCCGCCGGAAAACCGCAATCCCGAGCCCGATGAAGTGGAGCAGTGCGAGCCATTTCTGTTCCGCCAGGTGGACACCATCAAGCCCAAGGTCATCGTCGCGCTTGGCACGTTTGCGGCCCGCTCGCTCCTGAAAACGATGGAACCCATTTCCCGCCTGCGCGGGAGGGTGTTCGACTATCGGGGCGCGAAGCTCGTGCCGACGTTCCACCCCGCGTTCCTGCTTCGCAATCCGAACTGCCGCCGCGAGGTGTGGGAGGACATGAAGAAGGTCCGCGCCCTCCTCAACGGCGAAGACGCAGCGTGATCCGGTGCGGCTGGTCTCTGTCGCAGTTCCCGTCCCTTTTCTCGACCTCCTTACCTACCGGGTTCCCGAAGGCCTCAGTCTTCCCGAGCGTGGCGCGCGAGTCACCGTCCCGCTGGGCAAGCGGAGCGTCACGGGCATTGTTGTCGATCCGGCTGCGACCCTGAATCTCGAGGAAACGTCGGCAGACAAGATCAAGAACATCACCGAAGTGCTCGACGATACGGCATTTCTGCCAGGTCCTGTCGTCGATCTCGCTTTGTGGGTCGCGGAATACTATGCCTGCGGCGCGGGCGATGCGCTGGCGGCTGCGGTGCCATCCACGCAGGCACACAAGACGATCCGTGTCGCAAGTCTGACTGCTCAGGGACACGACCAGACGTTAGCGCTGAGCGGCCGGCAGAAGGAGGCCGTCGAAGCCTTGCGAGGCACGCCACACGGCTTGCCGGTCGCGCAGCTGAACGAGGCGGGCATCTCGACACATGTGCTGCAGCGGCTGGCGGAGAAGGGACTCGTGGCCTTCCGTCGCGAACGTATCGAGCGCGACCCGTTCAGCCATGGTGTCGTGCCCGTCCACGCGCACGCTTCTTCCGGACGCACTCTGACCGACGAGCAATCGACGGCGCTCGAGGTGCTTGGTGCCGCCGCGGCTGCTGAACAGTTCTCCGTCTTCCTCCTCCAGGGTGTGACCGGTTCTGGCAAGACCGAGGTCTACCTGCGGTTGGCGGCGCTCGTGCTCGGCCGGCGCAAGTCCGTGCTCGTACTGGTTCCGGAAATCGCCCTGACGCCGGCGGTCGCCTCTGCGTTTCGAGACGCGTTCGGCGATCGTGTGGCGGTTCAGCATAGCGGCCTGTCCGAAGGCGAGCGATCGGATCAGTGGTACCGGATTCGACGCGGCGAGGTCTCGGTGGTCGTCGGTACGCGATCGGCCGTGTTTGCGCCTCTTGCGAATCTCGGCCTCATCATCGTGGACGAAGAGCACGACACTTCGTTCAAGCAGGAAGAAACGCCCCGTTACAACGGACGGGATGTCGCGGTCATGCGCGGGAGGAACGAACGTGCGCTGGTCGTGCTGGGCTCGGCGACCCCGTCGCTCGAGAGCAGTCAGAACGCGTCGGCAGGCCGATACTCGCGGCTCGTCATGGAGCGGCGCGTGCAGGATCGCCCGCTGGCGTCGGTGTCGGTCGTCGACATGCGGCAGGAATATGCCGAGCATGGCCCCGATGTGATTCTCAGCGGGCAGTTGAAGAACGCCATCACGAAACGGCTCGAAGCCGGACAGCAGTCCCTGATTCTGCTGAATCGCCGAGGTCTCGCCACCGCCGTCTTCTGCCGCCAGTGCGGCGGAACGATCGAGTGTCCGAATTGCAGCGTCTCTTTGATTGTGCACGCGGAGGGACGCGATCGTCATCGCGCGCGATGCCATTACTGCAACTACGGTGTGCTGGTACCAAAGGCGTGTCCGGCCTGCAAAGGCCCGTATCTGGAGCGCAGAGGTTTTGGCACCGAAAAGGTCGCCCTGGAGATCGCAGCGCTCTGGCCACAGGCCAGGGTTGCGCGTCTCGATCGTGATACCGTACGCCGCAAAGGTGCCGCCGCCGATATTCTGCGTTCGATGGCGGCCGGCTCGATCGACGTGCTCGTCGGCACCCAGATGATTGCCAAAGGCCACGACTTTCCCCGCGTGACGCTGGTGGGCGTGGTTTCGGCCGATGTAGGTTTAGGGCTGGCGGACTTCCGCGCGGCGGAGCGCACGTTTCAGTTGTTGACCCAGGTCGCGGGACGCGCCGGACGAGGTGACGAGCCGGGCGAGGCGATCGTGCAGACGCTCTATCCGCATCACTACAGCATCGGGCACGCCTGCCGTCAGGATTACGGTGCGTTCTTCGCCGACGAGCTCAGGTACCGGCAGGCGATGCGATATCCGCCACTCACGGCGCTCGTCAACCTGGTGGTGAAGGGCACCGAGGCGCGCGCCGCGATGACCGACGCGGCCACGCTGGCGCAGCATCTGCGCAGCCACGCCGACCTCGGCCGTTTCAGCGTGCTCGGCCCGGCGCCCGCACCGATGGCCAGGCTTCGAGGCGAGTATCGCGCGCAGATTTTTCTCAAGGGCAGCCATCGCGCGAGCATGCGCGAAGCGGTGCTGGAAGCTCTCGCGGCCGAGCCGGACATGCGCCGGCGCGTCGCGATCGACATCGATCCCGTGTCCATTCTGTGAACGGCCCGCTTTTCACAAAGCCGACCCGCCGGACGTTGATCATCTGGGCCTCGCTCGCGGCCGTGAATCTTGCCGCCGGCGTCGTGGTGTCCTCGCAGCCGCAGCGCCTTTCCGATCTCGAAAGCATTCAGCGGTGGGGAAACCATTGGCTGGTTGGCCGCGAAAACATCTACCTCGAGCCGGAATGGATGGTGGACTATCCGCCGAATGCGATCGTCCTGCTCTCGCCGCTTGGTTTGCTGTCGCTGGAGGCAGCGCATCCGCTGTGGATGATGTTGAACCTGGCGATGGCGATAATCGCCCCCTTTGTTGCGGCCCGCTTTTTCAGGCCCCACGATCCGTTCAGAGTCATCGCGTTGCCGATTCTCATGTTCTTGTGCTGGAGTGGCGTGAGAACGCTGACGCAGTTCAGTCTGGCCCCGCTCACCTGCAGCATGGTCGCGATGGCAGTGGCCGATCGCGCGCGCGTAACGAGCGGCGCGTGGCTGGGTCTGGCGATGATGAAGCCCCACGTCGCGCTCCCGGTCTTTCTCTGGAGCGTCTTGACCCGACGCTGGGTCGTCGCGCTGACGTCGGCGGGCGTGGCGGGGGTTCTCTTTGCGGCGTTCTGTGTGTGGTCTCAGGGCGACCCATCCAGGGTGCTCGCGCGATACGCCGAAATTCTTGCGACGCTTCACACGGGCGATGCCATCCTCGCCGGCATCAGCGAGCTTCGTCCGTTAGTCGCTCAGGTGACCGGGAACTCCTCGACGGCCGACGTCGCCGCTGCATGGATTGCGGTGAGTGCGCTTGCGGCAATCTGCGTCGTGGGTATTCAGGAAGGAGCCGTCAGAAAGCGCGCCGTGTATGCGGCGCCCCCGCTGGTCGCCTGCTGGTCGCTGCTCACGTTCTACCATCTCACGTACGGCTTCGTGGTCCTGCTGCCGGTCCTGATGCTGCTGGCGCTGAACGACACCGAGACGTCACCACTGCGACGGGCTCTCTTCTGGCTCCTTCAGTTCGCCATGATGTTCGATATTCCCGGTCTCAGCCGTCGCGCCGGCCTCGGAGACACCGCAATCTATGCCAACGTGCTTTCACACGCAGACCGTGTGCTGATGTTGACGCTGTTCGCAGGATTAGTAACCCTCGCGTGGCGGGAATCCACGCCCGAGGACGTTCGACGCAGAGGCGCAGAGTCGCAGAGTTCACGTTGAACACGACGACGCGACGAGCGCGACGGCGCGACGAAAGACAACAGGAGATGAAGAGACAGGGAGGCAGATCACTTGGCGGCCATCCGCTGCATCGACTTCGCGGCAACGGCGCGACTATCGATGCCAGTGCTCTGTGACTCAGTATCCGGAGCGTTCATCCTCCTAATCTGCTAGAAGCGGTTTCAATACCTACAGAAGATCAGAAGATCAAGAGACCGAACGTCGGAGGCATCGACGTCGTGGGCCGCGGCCATCGCGCTCGTCGCGTCGTCGTGTTCGCTTTTGCCGAATTCCTCCTGAACTCCTAATCTCCTGTTCGCATTTTGTCGTGGATCACGGCCGCAAATTAAGATCCAAGAATACGTGCGGCGCGGAATAGCTGATCTGCCTGTTGCTCGATGACCTGCCGCAACCGGGGTGGGTAGTCTTTCTGTGCCGCCAGGAAGTCTCTGACAGTCTGTGCTGCAGTCGTCGAGTTGTGGCCGTCGAGCAGGGCCCCGGTCCAGTCCCGCGGAAAGAAGATGTCGCCGGTTCGCTGAATCTCGCGCAACAGCTCGAGGCCCGGCTGGATATGCCGTTCGGCGTGCCCGCGGCGCAGCGGATGATTGATAAAGCCCAAGCCCTCGGATACCCACCGTTCGTGCGCGCGATTCTCGGCGCGGGCCAGGCCCGAAAAAAATGCATCGCGCGTGCTGGCGTCGGCCGATAAGGAGGGCTTCACGAAGGCGAATCGTGCCTTGCGATCGGGATTGGCGATGCGTTCGAGCTGTTCGGTGAGAATCGCCTCGGCATTCGCGACATGACGAAGCGCCAGCTCATGCGCCATCTCGATGTAGTCGGTTTCCGCGAACGTCAGCCCCGCGATGGACTCCTGTTTCCGCCACACCCGTTCGAGGTACGTCAGCCCTTCCCGTGATGTCACCGTCCGCCGAAAAGTGGTGAAGTACGCCGACTTGAGAGACGTGGTTGACGCCTGCTTCATACCGGCTCGAAGTGTCTGTTCGAGCTGTGCGGCGACGGCGGTTCGCTCCGCGTCAGAGAGATAGCGCCAGAAGAGGGTCCGCGTGTAGGCCAGAATCCGCTCGACGTTCAGCTCTTCGTGCTCGGGGGGCAGTGCGGCCATCGCAAGATCGAACAGGCGTCGCGGCCGAACGCCGCCCTCGAGCATGTCGTCCCAGAGTGTGACCCACGCCGTGCCGCGCGTCAGACTGTCTCCGACCTCGGGAAGGCTATTCAGGAAGAACTCCCGCGATCCCTGGTCGAGGGTGAACAGGCCGTAGCCGAGGCCCTCGGCATTCGGAAGGATGTAGCGCGGCAGGGGGAGATCGGCGACACGCGGCACGTCAACGGAGGCCTCGTGCAGGGCCAGCTCGGTGATGCGTGCGCCGTGCTCGTAGCCCAGCGCGACCTGGAGCTTCTGGTTCCAGACCAGCGATCGCCCTCGGGGATCGGACTGGGTAAAGGTGAGTCGGGATATTCGTCCGGTGCGCGTTTCGAGGACGGTCGCAATCGTCGGGCGGCCGGGTTCATCCACCCACGCGCGGCTCCAGGCCGCGAGATCCACATCTGTCCGGCGATCGAGAATCTCGACGAGATCGGACCACGTGGCATTGGCGAAGGCAAAGCGCGTGAGATATTCGCGCAGGCCATCGCGCAGTTGGTCTGGACCGAGGATGTGCTCGAGTTGCCGCATCACGATGGGCGCCTTCTGATAGATGATCGGCCCGTACAGACCCCCGGCGTCCCTCAGATTGTCGAGCGGCTGCCGAATCGGATTGGCGCCGGACGTGCGGTCGACCTCGTAGGCCGCGGGATAGTGCTGCAGGAAGAAACGTAACTCGTGATTGACGTCGGGGAATGACGGGTTGACGATCCTGGCGGCCATGAAGTTGGCGAAGACTTCCTTCAACCACACGTCGTCGAACCATTTCATGGTGACGAGATCGCCGAACCACATATGCGCCGTTTCATGCGCGACGAGACTCGCACGCGCGAGGAGCTGGTTCTGGGTAGCCGTCTTGTCCAGGAACAGCGCGGGCGCGTTGTAGTAGATGGCGCCTGCGTGTTCCATTCCGCTGAACTGAAACGCAGGTATCAACACAAAATCGAGCTTCTCGAACGGATATTTTCGATCCGTGTAGGATTCGAGCCACTCGAGTGCCTGTTGATGGAGATCGAAAATGGCTTCGCGATTGGCAGAGACCTTCGCCGCGTCCGTTTCCCGATGATAGAGGTGAAAGGCGCGTCCGTTTCGCTCCCCTCGCTCGACGGAAAACTTGCCCGCGACCAAGCCGAACAAGTAGGTCGGGAGCGCCTGCGTCTGACCAAACCGCATCGTCGTGCGTTCCTCTGCCGTCTCGCGCCCGATCTCGGGCGCATTCGACAGCGCCATCCATTCAGAGGGAATCTCGAGCGTCAGCGATAACGAAGCCTTGATGTCTGGCTGATCGAAACAGGGAAACACTCGAGATGCGCGGGCGGGAACGAACAACGAATAGAGATAGTCGTCGTTCCGGTTCAGGGCCTCATCCCCGGCCCTGAACTCGATATCGATGACGTTGTCTCCAGGAATCAACGTCTCCGCCGGGATCACGAGATGGCCGTGCTCCGATCGAATCGCAACGGGCCGGCTGTTCGCCTGAATAGACGACACATGTTCCGCCGGCTGAGCGAAATCGAGGATGACGGGTGCGCGGTCTGTCAATCGCAGACGAATGCTTAAGCGACCCAGCACCGGCTCCTGCCTGACTTGCGGGATCTTGAGCGACAGCGAGTAGCGCACCGCACTGATGTTGGATGCACGCTCGGCCGCGAGCGTGCGGGAGATTCCCTCGGTCGGCGGCGTCACGGTTAGAATGCGAGAACTCATACGTTGCGCGAGCCACCATGCGGCAGGCAGGCAAAGGGCGGCCGCTGCCAAGAGTATCCATTTCCGGGACATGTTTGGACTGTCATGATATCAAGGGCGCCAATGAGAGCAGCGCTCGGGCTCTGCGCTGCGACTGCGCTCATGTCTGGAGCTGCATGCCGGGAGCCGACGCTCCCTCCCGCCATTCGATTCGCGGTACCGATTCCCGAAGACCGGACGCTGGCCGCGTTTGCCGTTTCGTCCGATGGCCGGTGGCTTGCGTATTCGGCCGAACGCAACGCCGACGGATTGCGGCGGCTGTTCCTCCGTTCTCTCGCAGAACAGGGGGGAAGCGATCGCGAGCTGCCCGGCACAGTGGGCGCAAGCACTCCCTTCTTTTCGCCTAAGGGTGACGCCGTCGCCTACTTTTCGCGCGGATCGATTTGGCGAACATCGGTGTCATCCCCCGGGCCTCCAGAGCGGATTGTCGCGGCGCCCTCGGATTCGGCGGGTGGTACCTGGACAGCCGATGACCGGATTGTTTTTGCGCCTCTCGGCAAGAACGGGTTGGTGCAGGTGGCGGCCAACGGGGGCACCGCAAGCCCACTGACCTCGCTCGACGTGGCAGAAGGTGAGTTGGAGCATGGCTGGCCGCATGCCCTCGCCGACGGCGCGCTCGTCTTTACGGTATCCCAACGCGGCCGCGATCCACATATCGAGGTGCTTTCGCCGGATGGGAAGCGGTTGCGGCTACGGGTACCAGTCACGGGACAGGCGCAATATGTCGACACTGGTTATCTGATTTACGGCTATCTGGGAAACCTCATGGCGGTGAGGTTCGATTCGGAGCAGCACAGTCTCTCCGGTGTGCCTGTTGCGATCGCCAAAGGCATTCATACGGCTACCGGATTCGGCGTGCTCGGGCGCACCGGCCTCTCCGTTTCGCGCACCGGCACGCTCGCGTGGCTTCGAGCATCACAAGACGATGGGCGCAGCCGGCTCGTGCGAGTCGAACGCGACGGCAAAGCGTTTCCGCTTTCGACCTCGGCGCATGTGTTCCAGACGCCCCGTCTCTCGCCTGACGGCAGGCGCCTCGCGCTCGTCGTGAGAGACGGCATCATGACGCGGGAGATTCGTATCAGCGACACCGCCCGGCCCGAACGCGTGATGATGACCATTGCCGGCGGCGACAACCAGTCGCCGGCGTGGATGGATAACCGGCGGCTTGCCTTCGGCTCCAATCGCGACGGCCTTCAGAAGATCTATGTCGTGGCTACCGACAGAACGCGGGCGCCTGTCCCGCTTTTCACGGCCGACGCGACGGTTGCGAGAAATCCCGCAAGCTGGTCGCGGCCACCGCGATTGCTGGCGCTCTACGAGATAGAGCCCGCGCGCGGGCGCGACGTCCTGGTCTACCGCGTCGGCGAGTCGATTGCGCCCGTCGCGGCGAGCGAGGCGAACGAGCGTTCGCCGACAGTGTCTCCAGATGGCCGGTGGATCGCGTACGTTGCGGACTCGTCTGGTCGCGACGAAATCTACGCGACGCGACTTGATCGATCCGGCGAAACGCTTCAGTTGACCAGCACCGGTGCGTCCGAGCCGCTATGGACACGAGACGGACTGTTCTACAGGGAAGGCGAGAGAATGCTGCTGCGGCCGTTGGAAAAGGGCGCACCGGGCGAGCCACGGCTTGTCTTCGAGGGGCATTTCGAGCGCGACCCCGGCTCGAACCTTGCGGCCTACGACATCGATCTTCAGGGACGGTTCGTCATGCTGAAGAGCGCATTCAAACCGCGGGAAGTGCGCATCGTGCAGAACTGGGGGACCGAGCTTACGGCGGTTCTAGGTTCCGGGTTCTAGGTTCTGGGTTCAGCGTTCCTTGTCGGTTTGAAGCGGCCGGCTCCGGACGCGCAGGTTCGGGCGGCGGACGCTCACATCGACCTTTTTCGGCGGAATCAGGCGCTCAGGGCGTGCATAGATCACGCGATACTGATTCGAAATCTCCATGCCGAGCTGCTGCGCTTTCAGTTCAAGCGCCCCTGGCGTGAGCACTTCTTCAAATCGGCCGCCGGTCTCCGTGGTGCCTCGCGACATGACGATTTCGCGCCCTTGGCCGCCCAGCCCGACTCCAAGCTGCAAGACGTGCAATGACGCGCCGCCCTCGCGGAAAAAGCGCAGCACCTCGGTATATTGCCGATAGCTCAGCTCGGGCCCGAGCCCGGTAATGACCGCGATGGCGGATCGCCACATCGTCCGCTTCGCGAGTCCTTGCGATGTCTCTGCGATGCCATCGAGCAGATAGTTCCCCGCCTCGAACGAAAACATCTTGTCGATGGCTTTGTGCAGAAGGCCGCGATCGGCCGTGTACCCGACGACGATCGTCGGCCGCTCGGCGAGGGTGACGAGCGCAATCGGCACGCCCTCTCGCGTTGCATTGACGAAGGCCGCGGCTGCCTTGCGAAGTTGCGTGAGCCGCGAGCGCATCGACGTGCTGTTGTCGACGAGCAGTGCAACCTGCAGCGGGTCGTCGTCTTTTGCGACCCGCAGAACCTCGCGGGCCACGCCGTCTTCGCGTACGATGAAATCTCTGGTGGTCAGATCAAGAACCGGCGCGCCATCCTTGTCGACGACGCCTGTGTAAACGACGCGTTCCTCGGCCTGGCCGAATGCCGACGGCGCGGCGAGCGCCACCAGCAGAACTGATATGGCCGCCTGCGCGGACCATCTGATCATGTAGGACTAGCTTCCTGCAGAAAATGAAAAAGGGCAAGCGAGCGTCTCATCGCGCGCCTGCCCTTTACCGAAACCGAAAAAGGATCCCGGAACCGTTTCTCTCAGCTACCGCTTCCACGTATAGAGCATGCCGACGTAGACACGATGCCCGCCGCGGCTCTTTGACTGCGCGAAGAACTGCGGGGCGCTGCTGTTTGAGTTGACAATGAAGTAGCGATAGTCGACGCGGAAGCCCCAGTTCGGCGCATCGGCGCCGCGGAAGAGCTTGATGCCGCCGCCGATGTTCTCGGCGATGAACGACTGTGTGCCGACTTTGTCGATGTCGTAGCCAAACACCTTGGTCGGCACGCGTGGCGACAGCGACATGGCGCCAACGCCGCCGGTCACGTAGAACGGCGTCTGCTTGCCGACGGTGCCGCCCGGGAAGAACACGATGTTGCCCGCATAGCTCCACACCGTGGGCATCTGATTGTGAATGAGCTTCGTGTTGTTGAAGCTCACATCCTGCGCCCAGCCGACGCTGCCGGTAAACTCGCCTTCGAGCGCGACCGCTTCAGTGAAGTAGTAGGTCAACCCGCCGCCGGCGGTGTAGACGTTGAAGTTCACTTCCTTGTTGTCATCCCCGCCGATGAAGAATGTGCCGCCACCGGGGAAGCCGCCAATTTCCACTTTCCCTGCGCCGATCGTGGTGTCCTGTGCTGATGCAACCGAGCATCCTGCCAGGACAACGAGCGCGGCGAGGAAAACCTGAGACCCACGAATCATCACGATCCTCCTTCAAAGACGGGAGCACTTGCCTAGAGAAGGCCTGACACCCATTGGTATGTGAGAACGGCGGGCAGTCTACCATAAGTTCGCCCCCGGGTGTATCACCGGTGGGCACCCAGTAACTCCGTCGGTTCAATGGGGTTAGGGGTAAAACAGAGCACAAAGACGACGAGCGCCACGACGGCGAGCCAGATCCGCGCGCGGTCGAGAGGGATGTCCTCGTCGATCGTACGAGGATGGCGCGGGCCCATCGCCACCGTCATCGCGATGAGCAGAAACGTCCAGACCAGCCAGCTCGTTGAGAAGTATGTCAGACCGATGGCGCCGCAGATGGCACCGATGGTGACGGCGGTCGAACGCTTTCCGAGTACGGCGTAGGAAATGTGTCCGCCGTCGAGCTGTCCGATCGGAAACAGATTTAGCGCCGTGGCGAGCAGGCCGAACCACGCCGCGAACCCCATCGGATGCAGGTTGAGAGAATAGCCTTCTGGTACGGATCCCCACATCAGCCATGCGGCCGCTCGAAACAACAGTGGCTCTCCAAGGTGATATCCGACCAGGTCGGCCGGTACTTTCACGACCGGCGACATCGAGATGCCGAGGAAGAGCGTTGGCACGACGAACAGGAATCCAGCCAGGGGACCGGCAACGCCGATGTCGAAGAGCATCCGCTTGGTGGGGATCGGTTCGCGAATCTTGATGAACGCGCCGAGTGTACCGGTAAGCACCAGCGGCATCGGAATGAAGAACGGCAGCGACGCGTCAACCTGATAGTATCGGCAGGCGACGTAGTGTCCCAGTTCGTGCGCGCCCAGAATCAGCAGGATCGTGCCGCTGTACCAGAAGCCGTACAGGATCAAGTCGGGATGAAATGTGACCGACTGGCGGCCGAAGTCGGACATGTAACCGGCGTAGTACGTGGCCCCGGCAAGGGTTGTGCTGCCAATGGTCAGTACGAGCAGCGCCAGATGCAACCACTTGCGGTCCCGGAACTTGCGATGGGACCTATCGGAGACGGGGAGCAGCGGCTCTCCCTCGGCCGAGCTCGGGACAGGCGGGAGCGGATCGTGCACGCGCGGAATTCCGGCTAGCTGATATTCTGGAGATCTTTGCCGGGCTTGAAGCGGATCGTCCGGCCAGGAGGAATGCGGACCTCTTTGCCGGTCCGGGGGTTGCGCCCGATGCCGCGCTTGCGCGGCTTGACCTGAAAGACCCCGAAGCCGCGGAGCTCGATGCGTTCGCCACGCTGCATGGACAGCCGCATCGCATCGAATACCGCGTCGACGGCCACCTCGGCCTTCACCTTGGTGATGTCGGCAATCTTCGAAACCTCGTTCACGATGTCGACCTTGATCATGCTTAGCCTCTCCTCCGACGTTGTAAATATGTTAAGAAACAATCACTTACGCTGTCAAGGTATCGGCTAAGTTGGCTTTTTACTTCAGTCATGGCGTCCAAAGAGCTCCCCGCCGTCGTCCTCGTCGGTCGCCCGAATGTCGGGAAATCGACACTTTTTAACCGAGTAGCGGGCCGGCGCCGCGCGATTGTCGCCCCGACCGCCGGGACGACCCGCGACGTGATTCAGGAACCCGCCAACTGGCGGACCGTTCCATTTCTACTGACCGACACTGCAGGTATGTTCGGCAGCAGCGAAGATCCGCTACAGAAGATCGTCCACGAACATGGCCGCAAGGCCGTGTCGAATGCCGACGTGTTCGTCTTCGTCGTGGACGGCCGCGAAGGGTTGGTGCCAGCCGATTACGAAATCGCGAGCGCCGTCCGATCGACTGGCCGGCCCGTCATCGTTGCCATCAATAAGTCGGACGACCGCCGCGCGCGCGCGGGCTCGCTCGATTTCTACGAACTGGGATTCGAGCCGGTCGTGGAGATCTCTGCCGAGCACGGACTGGGAGTCGGGGACCTGCTCGACGAGGTCATCGAGCGCCTCCCTGCGAAAACGGAGGAGCAGAAAGCGGAGACACCGGAGCCGCGCATCGCCATCGTCGGGAGGCCGAACGTCGGGAAATCGTCGCTCGTCAACCGGGTGCTCCATCAGGACCGGATGCTCGTGAGCGAGCTCGCAGGCACGACGCGTGATGCTGTCGACACGGGATTCCGCTGGCACCAGCGGCAGTTCCGCATCGTCGATACGGCCGGCATCAGGAAACCGGGTCGGGTGGCGCGGTCGGGCCAGGTGGAAGCGGTCAGCGTGCTGACGGCCCGGCGCGCGATCGCCGATGCCGACGTGGTCGTGCTGGTGATCGACGCCACGCTCGGGGCCTCCGATCAGGATGGGGCGATCGCGGGCGAAGCCGAACGCGCCGGCCGCAGCGTGATCATCGCGGTGAACAAGTGGGATCTGGTCAAGGGCCAGGGGCAGGATTTTTCGAAGGTGTTCGACGACAAACTTCGATTTCAGTTGAAGTTCCTCGAGTACGCCCCGATCGTGCATCTCTCGGCTCTGACCGGCGAGCGTGCGCCGAAGCTGCTCGAAGTGGTCGACAAGGTAATGGGCGAGCGAACGCGACGGGTGGCGACTCCCGAACTCAATCGATTCCTGCAGGAGGTGATGGCCGCGCACCCCATGCCGAGCGCGGGCAAGAAGGCCGTCCGCGTCTTGTACGCCGCACAGGTCGGCGTCGCGCCACCCACCTTTGCGCTGTTTACCAACGTCCAGACCGAGCTGCACTTTTCGTACGAGCGGTTCTTGAAAAATCGGCTCCGCGAACAGTACGGGTTTTCCGGGACGCCGATTCGGCTGCAGCTGAGAAAGAGGAAGCACTAGAAGTTCGTAAAGTTCGTATGGTTCGTGAGGTTCGCGGGTGCTATACTCTCCCGCAACTTGCAGCAAACAGGACTGTTCGTGGCTGAGGTCGAGATTCCCAAGCGCGCGCTGTTCAAGCCGTCCGAGGTGTGCGAGATCGCCAGCGTGCAGCCGTATGTGTTGCGTTCGTGGGAGTCTGAATTTCCCGATCTGGGCGTTTCGAAGTCTGCCGGCGGGCCCCGAATCTACCGGCGGGTGGATGTGGAACGAGTCCTCCGCATCAAGCAGCTCGTCTTCAGCGACGGGCTTACGCTTGCGGGCGTGCGCCGGCGTATCGAAGAGGAAGCGCCCCTTGCGCTCGAAGACGCCACGGCCGTTCCCATCAAGGAACTTCTCGGCCGCAACGCGAAGGAACGGCTGGCGGTCGTGAAGCGCGGCCTCATCAGTATCCTGGACATGCTCAACGCGCGACCGACCAACGGCGACGCACCACCGGTGCGCGCTGTTCCAGCAGCGCCTTCAGTACGCACCAATCCGAAAGTGAAAGCTCGCGCGAAAGCGGCAACCGCCAAAAGCGTCAAGAAACGCCGTTAACGGTCCATCGTCGATCGTCCATCGTCCATTGACCCTGCCTCTCGGACCATCGAGCATAGAGTGAATGGAGCTGGTCACCATCCGCCGTGTCATCCTCGGAGTGCTGCTGCTCGGGATGGCGGGCCTGCTGGCCGAACTCGTGTTGCTCGCTCACTACGAAGACGTCAAGCAGCAGATTCCGCTCGCGGTCCTCGCCACCGGTCTCGTTGCCGTTTTCGTCAACCTGATGGTCCCGCGCCCCTGGAGCCGCGCGCTTCTGCGGTTGTCGATGGCGCTGTTTGTCGCGGCCGGACTGGCCGGCATGCTCTTCCACTATCAGGGCAGCAGAGAGTTTCAACTCGAAATGAGTCCCGCCATGGGCGGCCTGGATCTGATGTGGCACGTGCTGCGGGCCAAGTCGCCGCCTACGCTTTCGCCGGGTATGATGGTGCAGATGGGGATCCTCGGTCTCGGCTACGCTTATCTGAGGAGGCAAAAATGAAACTGGGTGCGTTGGGTGCGGCGTTCGTTTTCCTCGCTGGCTCGGCATCGGCCCAGGTCGGCAAGTCGCTCGGCGTTGTCGATGTGAATACGGCGACCGAGCAGGCGCTGACGGCGATGCCGCATATGACGGCGACGGTGGTGAAAGCGCTGACTGCGGCGCGGCCCTTCGGCAGCCCCGTCGAGCTCAACAAATTTCTGTTGAGTCAGAAGCTCACTCAGGAGCAGGCAACCGCTTTTTACGGCAAGGCGTTCGTCCAGATCAATCTGAACGCCGCGACGGCCGAAGAAATCATGTTGATTCCGGGCGCCGGCAAACGGATGGCGCACGAGTTCGAGGAATATCGCCCGTGGCGCAGTTGGGCGCAGTTCCAGAAGGAGATCGGCAAGTACGTGAACGAGCAGGAGGTCGCGCGGCTGGGGCAGTATGCGTTCATTCCGATCAACATCAACACCGCGAGCGATGCCGACATTCAAACGATTCCGGGCGTCGGCGCGCGCATGCTGCACGAGTTCAAGGAATATCGGCCGTGGAAGTCGATGGAACAGTTCTACAAGGAAATCGGCAAATACGTGGACGAGAAGGAAGTGCGCCGGCTGGCAAGGTATGTGGTGATCCAGTAATTGGCGGACTGGGAGATTGGTAGATTGGCAGATTGGGGAGTAAAATCCATCTCGTCGGGATGTGGCGCAGCCTGGTAGCGCACTTGACTGGGGGTCAAGGGGTCGCTGGTTCGAATCCAGTCATCCCGACCATCTAACCAAATTTCAATCAGTGAGTTACGGCCAACCGCTCCGGTTGGCCGTTCTGCTGTACGGCCTCGTTTGTGTGAGCCGTTCGAGCTTTCCGAAAAGGACGACCGCCTCGTCACGATGAACGCATGACCACAACTATGGACGGCATCTCACGTTCAAGGGCGCGGAAACGTCTCTGCGCATTCACGTACGCAGGCTGGCGTTTAAACCGTGTAGACCAAATCCACGCGAGCAGGGATGGGTCCCCGACGGCTACTGCTCCGACGTCCGGCCCGGTTTCGATGCTCGCGCGCATCCGTGTAGCGCCTGCAGTCTAAGTTGCCCGCTGCACTTGTGTATACTGCCTCCCAGTCCGCGAATGTGCGAATACACCTGATTGATTACCACCTCCCAAGTCTTCTGGGTGGCGCTCTTTACAGCCGTTGCGACGGGACTCGGCGCGCTTCCCGTCATCTTCCTCAGAAATACCGAACGGCGGTGGCGCGGCATTGCCGCAGCAACGGCGAGCGGCATGATGCTCTCGGCGTCGGTGTTCGCGCTTGCCGATGAAGCGCTGAGCCGCGGCGACGCCATCGAAGTCGTCGCCGGTATGCTTGCGGGTGCGCTCTTCTTCTCATGGACGTCCCGCCAGATCGAAAAGCGCGGCTGGACCTTTGAGGGCTGGAGTTCACGGAGCTCGAAGCAGGCGATTCTCCTGCTGCTCACTCTGTTTGTGCACAGCATCCCCGAAGGCGCGGCGATCGGTGTCGGCTATGCCACTGGAGAGATCAAGTTCGGATGGCTGCTGGCCGTGGCCATCGCCGTGCACAACATCCCGGAAGGTACAGCGGTGTCGTTGCCGTTGCGCGCCAACGGCGCGTCGGTCGGCCGGTGCATCTGGTATTCGATTCTGACGAGCATGCCGCAGCCGATAGTCGCCGTGCCGGCCTTTCTGCTCGTCTCCGTCTTCCAACCTCTCCTTCCCGCGAGTCTCGGGTTTGCCGGCGGCGCGATGATCTTTCTCGTCATTCAGGAATTGCTGCCGGAGAGTTTCGAGTACTCGTCGCCAACCGAGGCGGCCTGGGGTGTCACCATCGGTCTGGTCGGCATGCTGGGATTCATCGCCGCTATCGGACTGTAGCCCGCGGAACACAAAGAACACGAAGACAGCAATCAGACAAGGTCACGAAGCGAACAGATATGGTACGCGCTTCGACGTGTCACTCTTCTTGCACCCATTTTGCGCGTCACCTTTCGCGGTGCAACGACTCTAAGTATGAGGAGGCGGCATATGCGTACGTTCAATGGCAGATTGTCGGCGGTACTCGTCGTGGCCGTGACCACAGGGCTGACACTTTCTGGATGTGGAACGAGCAGCGTGGCCGAGCAGGTGCCCGTGTCGTCCGCGGGAGTGACGGAGTCGCCTCGCGTGGAAGCGCTTTCCGGATTCGATCAGCAGATTCAAGCGAACGCGAAACGCTTGATGGATGAAGGAAAGAAAATCTTCCGGTACGACACCTTCGGTTCGGAAGACTACTGGGGTGGTCAGCTTCGACTGCATCAGGCCCTGGCGGGTGAGAAGCTCGGGGGCGTCGGCACGGGTGTCAGCCCGAAGACAGCCCTGACGCTCGGCTTGAAGGTCGATGCCGAAGCGCTGCCCGCCGACGTCGTGGCGGGCATCAAGGCCGGCAAACTCGATCTCGACGATCCTGCGACCACCGCGGCTCTGCTCAAGCTGAACGCCGTCGTCGGCGTCACCGGGTTCTTCAATCAGCAAGGCCATCTGCAGTCGGTGGGCATCCAGTGCGCGTTGTGCCATTCGACCGTGGACGACTCATTCGCGCCCGGCATCGGCAAGCGTCTCGACGGGTGGGGAAATCGCGATCTCAACGTCGGAGCCATCGTGTCGATTGCGCCGAATCTGCAGCCAATCAGCGACGTGCTCGGAGTCGACACCGGAACGGTCAAGAAAGTGCTCAACAGCTGGGGGCCTGGCCGATATGACGCGGAATTGAACATGGACGGCAAGGCCATGCGGCCCGACGGCAAGACCAACGCGACGATGATGCCGTCCGCATTCGGCCTGGCTGGTGTCAATCAGCATACGTGGACCGGCGGTTGGGGGACTGTCACCTACTGGAATGCGTATGTCGCCAACACGCAGATGCACGGCAAGGGCACGTTCATCGACTCGCGGCTGGACGATGCGAAGCAGTTTCCGGTTGCGGCGAAGGCGGGCCTGGGACGCACACGTAACGCGACGGATCTGATCACGGCCAAGCTGCCCGCTCTGCACTTCTATCAGCTCGCCATGCCGGTGCCCAAGGCGCCCGCGGGAAGTTACGACCTAGCGGCGGCGCGTCGAGGCCAGGAGCTGTTCAACAGCAGCGCGAAGTGCTCGACCTGCCACGTGCCGCCGATCTTCACCGAGCCCGGCCACAACGTTCACAGAGGGCGCGGACATCGGTATAGACGAGGTTCAGGCCAATCGAAGCCCAGGGCGCTCGTATGTCACCACTCCGCTGCGCGCGTTGTTCGACACGCAGACGATTCACAAGGGCGGCTTCTATCACGACGGTCGCTTCGCCACGCTGGACGCCGTCGTGGTGCACTACGATCGCTTCTTCAAACTGGACCTGTCAGCCGAGCAGAAGAAGGATCTGATCGAATATCTGAAGTCGATTTGAAGCTGGAGGAGACTAGCGATCGATCCACTCGAGGAACTTGCCGGAATTATCGGCGACGATCATCACCCGCAGCACCCGATCGTCGTGGTAGGCCTGCTTCGCCGCTGCACGCGCGTCTGCCACGGAGTCGTATGGCATCCATGTTTCGGGAATAGATGAAGGGGTGCCCTGCTTCATTGTTGCGAGAAGTCTGAAATGCCCGGTGTCCATGTCTCCACCTGCTAGCGCCCGGCCTTTTCGACAGTCTGCAGCGCGTCGGCGATGATGAACTCGTGCTCGGGATGCCGAACCGTTAGAACCGGGCACGGTGCGATTCGCACGACCTTTTCGGCGACGCTGCCCATCAACAGATTCGCCAGTCGCCCGCGCCCATGCGTCCCCATGACGATGACGTCGATGGCCGCTTCCTTCGCGTAACTGACGATCTCGAACGCCGGCGAGTGGCCCGTTCGCATGATTGTGCGCGCGCCGAGCTGCGAGCGATCTTCCTGCGTCACGAGCCTGCGCATCTGCTCCTGAGCCCTTGCCTCGAGGTCTGACTGCAGCTTGACCAGGTCGATGGCGGCGGATTCGGGACCCACCATCATCATGGGGTTTTCCACCGCGTGGAGAACGTGCAGTGTGGCATCGAAGGTCCGCGCGAACTCACGGCCATAGGTGAGGGCCGCTTCCGAAGGCTCGCTGAAGTCGGTCGCCACGAGAACATTGGCAATCTTGATCATGAGTGGCCTCTTTTGTTCTAAAGGAGCACAGGAGGTGCCACATCGAACAGGAAGGAAGCCCCACGATCTTGCTCTTTTCCAAAGGCACAGAATGTGCGTTGGTTGGTATCTGACAGATCGGGCGCAGCCTTCTGATACGTACGCTTAGGTCGCGTTCGCCATGGCCGCCCGCAGGACATCGGCCGATTGCTCGAGGCGCCGGTGTTCGTCTGCGCTCATCTCAGGTTCGACGACCTCGGTTGCGCCGTCTGCGCCTACCACGGCTGGAAGCGAAAGTGCGATGTCCCGCAACCCGAGCGCCCCCTCCTGCAGCCGGGAAACAGTCAGCACCCGCCGCTCGTTTCTGAGCACGCATCGCAGAAGATCTGCGGTGACGAGACCGATCGCGTGATTCGTCGCGCCCTTCCGCTGGATGATCTCGTACGCGGCGCGACGGACCTGAACGGCAAGTGCCGGCTCGCGCGATGGGTCCCAGCCGGGCCACCCTCGCAGCGGCACGCCTGCGACGCGGGCCGATGACCAGAGCACGACTTCCGAATCCCCGTGCTCACCGATCACATAGGCGTGAATGGAATGCGCATCGATGCCGACGGCCTGGCCGATCGCCTGCTTGAGTCGTGCGCTGTCGAGCAT
Organism: Vicinamibacterales bacterium; assembly: GCA_963782595.1. Taxonomy (GTDB): domain Bacteria; phylum Acidobacteriota; class Vicinamibacteria; order Vicinamibacterales; family JAMQPK01; genus JAMQPK01. The sequence goes on from CAWAKJ010000004.1 coordinate 234,703, forward strand.
GGTGCCGGTGCTGATGACACGCGCAGGCGGCAGGCCCGTGGCCTGGGTCATGATTTGGGTAAGGACATCGGCAGGGTTCGTGACGACGATGATCGTGGCCCGTGTCTGCGTCAGATGCCGTCCCAGTGCTCGGATGACGGCTGCGTTGTCGCGAAGCAGTTCGAGCCGCGACTCGCCCTTGCGTCCGCCGCGGCCGGCGGCGATGACGATGGCGTCGGAATCCGCGATTTCCTCGAGAGTAGCGGTTCTGACCGCCGCTGGTGGATAGTACGAGGCGCCCTGAGCAAGATCCATCGCTTCGCCTTCTGCGACATCTCCACGCAGGTCGTGAAGGAGCAGTTCGTCGGCGACACCGGAGTGGAGAGTAGAAATCGCAACGCTTGCGCCGACCCACCCCACGCCGATGATGGCGACGCGTCGTTTCATCTATGTCAGGAACGTTTCCGCAAATGTGATGAACGCGTCGACGTCGGCAGTGTTCGACACGAGCCCCAGCGAAACCCGCACTGCCCCGGTGCTCTTGCCGTCGATGCACAGCCTGAAGTCATCGATCGTCAAATGGGTTTCGTGCTCGGGCTGATGGAAGCACGAGGCGAGCTCGGTGCCCGTGATGCCGAGGGCGATTTCGCCGCCTCCGGGATTGCAGAAACAGCCGGTCCGGAGCGAGATATTCGACGTGCCCGCGCGCTGTTCCACGTCGCGATGGTCGACAGCCCCTCCGTTCCAATCGTACAGATTGAACGTGATCGTGCCGCCGCGGCGCGTGTCGGATCGAGGTCCGTAAACGCGCGCGAGCGCCGCCCCGTTCGAGTGGCGAAGGGCAATCAGCCGCTCGATGAGCCACGCAGTGAGGCATCGAACACGCGTGTGAATCGCGTCGATGCCAATCTCGCTGATGTATTGCAGCCCGAACTCGATTGCGGGGAGGGCAAGGTAGTCTGGCGTGCCGTCCTCGAAGCCGGATTCGTTTTCTGCCAAATAGAATTTGTCTCCTTGCACTGATGCGACGGTGATCGTTCCGCCGGCGAACCATGGTCTGTGCAGCGTCGCGAGCGCAGCTCGGCGGGCGATCAGACAGCCGACACCCGTCGGGTATCCGAACATCTTGTAGAACGACTGCGAGACGAAGTCGGGCTTCCATCGTCTAAGGTCGAGACGATTGGTCGGTGTAAATGCCGCCGCGTCGAGCAGCACATCCCAGCCCAGCTCCTGCGCAACGGGAATCCACTCGAGCGGATGGTGAACGCCTGAAAAGTTCGATTGCGCGGGGTAGGCGAACAACCTGCGGCCGCCTTTTGGCACGCGGCCGAGAAGCGAAGTGAGCTCCGCATCGTGAACCCGCATATCCGGCAGGACGACCGGTACGTAGGTCGTCGGGCAGCCCCGGGCGCGCGCAAATTCCCGAATGCCGTTGACCGAGTTGTGATTGTCGAACGTCAGAAGATATTCACCATCGCGGGCGAACGGATAGGCTTCCCCGACCAGCTTCAGCGCTTGAGTGGCATTCGCGGTGAAGACAACGACGTATTCGTCGGGATCAGCGTTGAAGAACGCGAGCACGGACCGGCGAGCCTGCTCGACGAAGGCCGTCGACAGCGCCGAGGCTGGATTGGTGGAATGTGGATTGCCCAGCACGTGATCGCGCAGCAGCGCCGCATGCCGCTCCACGAGCTCGAGCGGAACGAGATTGCCTGCGGTGTAATCGAGGTACACATGCCCGAGACCGTCGAGCAGCGGGTGGTTCCGTTGCCTGAGATCGTCGAGCGCACGCGTGGTGGCGTACGAGGGATAGACCGTTGCGAAGTCCACTCCGCTCATTCGGCGCCGTGAAGCTTCTTCAGGAAGTGCGACCGTGCTTCAATCTCGCTCAACCGTTCGCTTGCATAGCGCGAGGCCTCCTCCAGCAGACGTCGTGCGGCATCGTCGTCGCGCGTCATCAAGTCGTGGACGTTATGACCGGCCCCGGCGAGGTACGCGTTGATCAGCTGGCGCTCGAGTTCGGCCAGTGGTTCTTGGAGGGGCGGGTGTTCGATGTCGTGGGAGTCCATGGTGGATCTCGCTTCCTGTCAAGATCATAACGCTGCAGCCGGGTCTGCAACAGTCAGAGAACACGATCGGGCACGGGTCGTGCAATTCAGGAATTCGATATGGATCGAACGCTAGACGCACATATCACTACGGAGTTGCCGACATGAACAGACGAACCATTGCGTTACTTTGCGTGGGCATGGGAGCCGGGTTGATGTATATCGCCGATCCGGCGACGGGGCGTCGCCGTCGAGGACGGGTGCGCGACATGGCGAGGCACACGTCGAAGGTATTGAAAACCGCCACCGAGGCTTGCACCCACAATTTCGAGAACCGCCTGGCCGGGCTGACGGCGCGTACGCGCCTTCTGCTCAGCGGGTCCGACGCGCCGATAGACGACGTGCTTGCCGCGCGCGTGCGCGCAAGGCTGGGAAGGCTCGTCTCGCACCCGCGTGGCATCGAGGTGCATGTGAACGAAGGCATGGTGACCATGAGCGGCGCCGTCACCGGCGCCGAAGCGTTGCGGCTCATCTTGGAGGTGGGAAGAGTTCGTGGCGTGACGAGCATAGAGGATCGGCTCGAACGGTACGCCGGGTGACAACGAGCGTCTATCGTTTCGCCGCGCTCGTGCTCGCGGTGGTCGCGGCTCGCGCCCCAGGGGCGGCCGCTCGGACGGATCCGTTCGCATTCTGGCGGCCAACGATCAACCTCACAGAGGCCGACCGGCGGCATCTGGATCGCGGGGAACCGGTCGCGCACCCGCTGTCGGTGAGCGGGCGTGAAGTCGCCTTGTTCGCGGCTGGGCCCGTGCGTGCCGACGGCGACCGCCTGGTCGCATGGATCCAGCAGATCGAGGTGCTGAAGCAAAGCCGATATGTCCTGGCTATCAGCCGCTTCTCCGACCCGCCGGAGCTCGCGGATCTCGATCGTCTCACGCTCGACGAGAACGATCTATCGGCGATTGTCGAATGCACGCCCGGCGACTGCGGCCTGAAGCTGACGGTGCCGGAAATAACGCAACTCCGGAGGCTGCAGCAGGAAGCAGGGCCTGACTGGAAGGCCGCCGTGCAGGACGGCTTCCGGCAGGTCGTTCTCGAGCGAGTTCGGACCTACCTGACCGGAGGACTCGCAGCCCTGGCACCTTACGCGAACAGGAGCAAGCCGGTGTCGCCCGATGCGCGTTTCAAGCTGCTGGTGCAGCATTCGCCGTTTCTGGCCGCGCGATTGCCGGAGGTCGCCGATGCCCTCACAGGATTTCCTGCGGGGTCGCTGCCGCGGCGGCAGTGGTTTCTGTACTGGTCGAAAGAGCGTTTCAACGGCAAGTCGATCGTGCGGGCGACGCATGTCATCATCGTACGCGGAACGAAGCCCGGTGAGCCCGACGCGCTCGTGTTTGGCAAGGAATTGTTCGCCACGCACTATCTGAACGCGTCTCTCGGCGTGACCGCGATTGTGCGCGCCGAACCCGTGAACTACCTCGTGTACCTCAACCGCTCGGAGGTCGATCTGGTGCGGGGAGCTTTCGGCGGGCTCGTACGGGAGACGATCGAAGATCGATTGAAAACGGAATCAGTCAGTATCCTGCAAGGCCTGCGGCAGCGCCTCGAAAGTGGCGATCCCCCGCGGCAGGAATGACTACGGCTTCCGGAACAAGATCAGATAGAGCGATGCGGGCTCGCTGTCGGGCGCCCACTTGGGGTTCGTCCGAACATGCGTCAGCGCACTGCCGACTTCACGCTCGATGACCTGAGTCGGCACACCGTGTCCAAGCCGGTCCGCCGGCACACCGGCCGGTACTTCGCTGTTCGGCCGGGGTGGAAAATCGATGACCGCGAGTCGTCCGCCCGGTTTGAGCGCTGCGGCCATGCTCTTGATTATGGCCGCGGGCTCGGTCAGATGGTGATAGGCGTCGCGAATCAGGATGGCGTCGCAGCAGTTTGCGGGAAGATTGGTCGATGTGACCGACCCTTCGATGACGGTGACGTTGGCGTTGCGGCTGGCAGCGTCACGCAGCGCCGCAAGCTGGGCGGTGCCGATGTCGGTGGCATATACCCGGCCGGTTGGTCCAACCGCCTTCGCAAACTGCATCGTCCATGCACCGAACCCCGCACCTACGTCGGCCACCGTCATGCCCGGCTTCAGCTCGAAGAGCGCGGTGAGCTGAGGTACCTCGAGCGCGGCTGCCTTCAGTTGTCCATCGGTGAGCTGCGTCTGCTGCGCCGCGGCCTGAACGACGACGAGCAGCGTCAGGCATACAGCGCGCACGCTGCTACGTAACAGGTCAGCCAATGGTCACCTTCCGCGGATACTGCGAATTGTCTTCCAGGAATGTCTTCTTGCTCTCCAGCTCTTCGAGTGTCGGCTGCACCCGCCCGTTGACGTCGGTCACACGCGACACGATCGTATGCTCGCCGGGCGTCGCGTCTGTCCAAGCGTAATTGAACAGCTTCCACGAGTACTTCGCGCGTGTTGCCGGATCGAGCACCGCGGGCCGCCACGGACCGTCGTCGATGCGGACTTCGACCGATTTCAGAGGCGTTCCGTCGTGCAGCACGACACCGAGCACGTTGTAACCGGTTCCAGCGCGCGTGACGCGTGCGAGAAACGATTTCACCTGCATCTGGGTAATCGCGGCTTCCGTCCACTTCGTTTCGCCGTCGATGACCTCGCCCCTCAATGTGCGGTAGTGTCGCGCCTGAAATTTTCCGAGGTACGCGTCTTCCTGCGCGTGAATTTGCGCGAGGAACTTGACGTTGGCCATGCCGTACCACCCCGGCACCAGCAGGCGAAGAGGAGAGCCCTGGTGCCGCGTCAGAGGTTCGCCGTTCAACGCCCAGGCCAGAAATGCGTCGGAGGCCAGCAGCTGCTCGCGCGTCATGCTGCGGCCGTACTGCTGTACCACCTCGAATTTCTGTGTCCGGAACTCGACCTCTTCCTTGCCGCTATCTGCCCCGAAAAACACGAGCTCGCGCGCCTGAGGCTTCAGCCCTGCGCGATCGAGGACCGTGCGCAGTGGCACGCCGGTCCACCGTCCGTTGCCGCAGAGCCCTTGAAGCGGCCGCCGATTGCCCGAACACTCGAAGCCGAAAATGAGCTCGCCGCTGCCGATGCGCCGCAGCTCGTCGAGCGACAACGACATGGGTTTATTGACGAGCCCGCTTACTTTCAGCCGATACGTGGCCGCATCAACCTCGGGATGACCGTAGTGCTGAGTCGTGAAAAACCGGTCGGCCGGCGAGAACGGGCCGTCTATCGTTCGCACGTCGTACTGGCGGTTCACAGGACCTGGAGCCGGAAACGTCGGGGGTGCGTCGGTAAAGGGTACCAGCGTTTCTCCCTGGGCGAGCGCAGGCAGCGCCCATTCAGGAATACCCAACATGCCCAATCCGGCGGTTGCCAGTGTGCCGCGAAGCATGTCGCGTCTGGTGTGTTGTATCGTCATGAAAAGCTCTCCTTCGATGTCGTCATCCTGCGTGGGCGAATGAATAGCCGCGTTCCTGCGCGCGGTTGACCGCGACGATGCCCGCAGGCACCATATGCGCGTTGCGGACGAGGTTGCCCGCCAGTTCCTCGTACACCTTGTCGGCATTTTCGCCGGTTGCTCTGGCAATCGATCCTGCAATCCGGCGGGTAGCCATCTGACAAACAGCCAGGTGCACGCCGCGCGTGAGCAGCCCTTCGAGCCGTTCGGCGAAGTCGGGAAGCGTTGCCAGTTCGGCCGCTTTGACGAGCTCAGCGCGATATTTCGTCCACATGGTGTTGTTGTATGCGTGCTGGGTCGAATGGTGCCGAGCGACGATGACGACGGCCAAATCAGCGTCCTTCAACCCGTAGCCCGTCTGGTTCGCCACGAAATAGTTGTTGGCGAATTGCAGAGCGCTGGCAAACCCGTCTGGACTCGTTGTGTCGAACACAAACCGATGTGCGCCCTGGAGCTGACCCAGCCAGTCGTCCTGGGAGTGACGGGTTGGCTGCCAGGAAGACGGAGCCGCCGACTGCGCGCGTACGCCTGCTCCCGATGCGAGCGCTGCACCCGTGGTGGCGACTGTCGCGCCAAACCGTGAGAGAAACCAGCGCCGTGCCAATGGCCGATCGTGCCCGCGTGTGAACATGCCTACCTCGCCCGCCCATGCTAAGCTTCCCGGGCATCGGAATCAACCTGTCAGTGAAACGGTTTCTCTCCGCCCTCACGCTCGCAGGCTCTGCGGGAGTCGCGGCGTGCTCCGGGATGTCGCCGCCCGCCGCAACTACGCCAGGTAACTCCCCGCTGATTTCCTCGCGCACCACGATGGTGACAGCCTGGGAGTTTCCGAAGAACCCGCTGACAGATGCCACCCTGGACGACTCGCGCTTGTCCAACGACATCCGGTGGGGATTTCGAATCTTTACGAACACACGAGGCGAGGTGCCGCAGTTTACGCCGGGCAGGATGTCCTGCAACAACTGCCACCTCAATGGCGGGCAGCGTGAGAAATCGCTTCCCCTCGTTGGCATCGTGGGCATGTTTCCCGAGTACAACCGACGCTCGGGCCGCCTGTTCACGCTCGGCGATCGAATCGTGGATTGTTTCCTGCGGAGCCAGAACGCGACGGGAGCGGAAAATCCCGGGCAGGATCCGACGCTGACCTCGAGGGAAGTGCTGGCGGTAGCCGCGTATTTGACGTGGCTTTCGAAGGGATACCAGGTGGGCGTCAGTCCTCCGTGGCGCGGCCAGAACGCTATTCCGGCGGGCAGTCTCATCCCGATTGCGAAGCTGGACCACGCGAAAGGCGAGGCGCTCTTCCTCGATCGATGCAAGACGTGTCACGGAGAGGATGGTCAGGGCGTGTTCGTCGGGGACAAACGGCCGGGTCCGCTATGGGGACCCGACTCGTGGAATGACGGAGCCGGCGCGGCGCGCGTGTATACGCTCGCCGGCATCATTCGGTATTCGATGCCGTATCTCAATCCCGGCAGTCTGACAGACGAAGAGGCGCAGCAGCTCGCCACCTTCATCAACTCAAAGCCCCGGCCGGCCTTCCCGCTGAAGTCGAACGACTATCGCGGTGACAAGATACCTGTCGACGGCGTTTACTACACAGATCGAAGCAATTAGCGCGAAGGCGCCAGCTGAGGTCGTCCCAGCTTCGACGGCTGGTACGGGCCAATCTGAAACCGCTGCACACGTCCGTGCGATTCCTGCGCTCCGGCGAGCAGCACGGCTTCGCACGGGCCCAGATCGTCGAAGAGTCCCTCGGGCACAACGATCCCTGCCGACTCGCACATCTCCCTTAGGGTCTGTTGCTCCAGTTCGTCTGTTTCGTGGGTCGCAATCAGGACCAGATCTTCGTCGCTTCGGACTTCTTCGTCGATGCCCGAGATGCGGTAGGTGACGAGAATATAGCCGCTGAGATCGGCGTCTATCAGTCGCCGGCCTTCTGGCGCAATCAGATAGTCGTGCGCTTCGTCGAGGAGAATCGTGTGGGGCAGTCCGGACTGACGCCGCATGTCGGCTAGAGCCGGCAGGATCTCGTGCAGATAGCGGTCGATCTCATGGTGCGACAGTCTGGAGAGGTCGATGACGATGCTGACCGGCGGGATTCGGAGCACCTCTCTCAAATCGCGGGCGCGCGGCGGAGGACCACTTCTGCCCATCACGAGGACGCCGGGCAATGTTTCGAGGGAGAGATAGTCGCCATCCGGATCGAAAATGCAAAGGCTGTAGCCTCGTAGAATCAGCTGCTCACATTGAAGGCCGGCCAGCCAGGACTTACCTGAACCCGGTTCGCCCGCAATGATCACCGTGCGGCCTCGAATCGCCATCTGGACCGGACGCCCATTGTGCTCGTGACCGAGCAATAACCGGTGGCGTCCCAAGAGGCTGGCTGGCAGCCGCTGTTGCCGCGCCAGGCCGCGCAAGTACGGTGCGATCGCGGGGGGCCCGCTGCCCTGGATGACGTCGTCCGCGACCGCGCGCAAGGCTGCGCTGCCCCATTCGACAGCGACGCCCACTTCGCAGGCGTCGAGGAGGTCATGATCGTTTTCGGCGTCGCCGATGCCGATCGCATTGTGAATCGACAACCGCAATGTCGAGAGGACACGGCCGAGACCGCTGGACTTCGAGATGCCCGGCGGCAGCAGCATGAGCCGGCCGCGATTGAAGGCCAGCATCACAGGCAGTTCAAGTGTGTGGACGAGCCGAAGCACGGAGGCCGCATGAATGCCGTCGGTCTCCACGACCGATTCGCCAATGGCGAACTCGATGTTCAGCCCGCGCATGCCTTCGATGAGTCGCGGCGCGGGTACATGGCCAACGACAGTTTGGCGCTGGCTTTCGGGGAAGTAGAGGACGGCGCCGTTCTCTGCGGCAATGGCGGTGAAGCATTCCAGGTCCCCAGCCACCCTCCCGAGGTCTGAAAGCCGGCGCCCGGTGGCGAGCACGACGGCAATGCCCTGCCGGCGCAGTTGCCCAATCGCGTCTCGCACGCCGGGATCCATGGCACCCTCGACCGCGATCGTGCCGTCGTAATCGAGCGCAACTGCGGCGAGCTTCATGGCGGTCCTGATTTGTGCCGATCGTTCTCATGTGAATTGTACCGCGCGGTCTCTGTGCGAAACCGAGCGCGCAGGTGTGCGCTTTCGGACGCTACGGCAATCGCCGCGCGCTTGGAGGATTCGTGGCGTCGAGAGGCTCGGTCATGTCGCGATTGATACCCAGGTTGCCTTCACTGGCGCGGCCGTACTTGCCGTCGGGCCGCACGACGAGAAATCCGTGAGCGACGAGCGTCCGGAGCAGTTGTTCACACTGCTCCCGTTCGATTCCCCACAAACGGACGGCTTGCTCGGTGGTCAGCCACAGTCCCGGCATTTCGACATACTCGCTCCTGATCCGCCCCACGAGATCGTCGAATGTGCGCGCGGCCATGTTATGACTCCTTCAAGATGGCTGACTTGCGCTTTGGTGGAGTGCAGTTGGAGGGACGGGTACAGCGCTTGGGATGGATCGTCGGACAGAACGGGTCACGCAAGAAGCTGTGCCGGTCGACATGTCAGTGGCGGTGATGACGCCACTCGCGGCCGGCTGATTGCCTGCCATCGCGAACCTCGACCATTTTGTGTGGAGAACTTGGCCAAACTCAGGCCAACTGTTCGCGATGGTAGCACAACTTTTATGTTGTGATGCGGCTGTTTCGAGTAGGACTCAGTACCTATTCGACGGTTCAATGGCGATCGTCACACATCGGCACGCCGCTTGCCATTTATTCCAGCGTGAACTCTGCTCTGCCTCTGGCAAGCATTCTCGCCGTGGTGCTGTCTGCTCCGGCATTCTTCGCGCAGGAGCCCGCGATCGAGACTGTGGAAGGGCGCGACATCCGCGCGTTCTCTCAACGCACCGGCCATCGCCCTGTGTGGATTGACGCGCAGGGGCATCCGACAGAGCAAGCCTGGACCGTGCTGGCTCGTCTTCGTGCGGCTGGGGAAGATGGGCTCGACGCAGACGACTATGGCGGCACGGCGCTCGAGTACGAGGCGAAGGCGCTGGGACAGGACGTCGCGCAGGTGCCCGCCGGCGCGGTGGCATTCGACGAGGGGCTGACCGCGAGCGCGTTGAGGTTCCTGCGGGATCTCCATCTTGGCCGTGTCGATCCGCGTGAGCTGGGCATGGACCTTGACCACCCGGTGGAGCCCCATGATTTTGCCGCCTTGCTGGAATCAGCGACAGCCGGGCGCTCGTTCGACAGCATCGTGGCCGATCTGAGGCCCCGCCTCCTTCACTACAGCGAGCTCAAGCAGATGCTAGTGAAGTACCGGAGCAGCAATCCGGTTCGTGCACGGCAGATAGAGCTGACGATGGAGCGGCTGCGGTGGCTTCCGGATCTGCACGACCAGCGACTGATTGTGGTAAACCTCCCGATGTTTCACGTGTGGGGCTGGGACGTGGGCGACACAGACGGTGTTCCGGCAATCGATATGGCCGTGATCATTGGTCGGGCCGACGCGGGGAAGACGCCTGTCTTTGTTTCGCGTGTGGCCGACATCGTGCTCAATCCGTACTGGAACGTGCCCGACAGCATTGCGAGGAACGAAATTCTTCCAAAACTGGCACGCAACCGGAACTACCTGGCGCGTAACCACATGGAAATGACATCGGACGGTGGCGGCCGGCGCATCCGTCAGTTGCCGGGCCCGTGGAACGCGCTGGGCCGGATCAAGTTTGAATTCCCGAACAATTTCAACGTTTATCTCCACGACACGCCTGCCCGTAGGCTCTTTCGCAGGGCACGGCGCGACTTCAGCCATGGGTGCATCCGCGTGGAAGATCCATTGGCGCTGGCCGAGTGGGTGTTGATTCGACAGGGTGAGTGGAGCAGGGCCAGGATTCTGGCCGCGATTGGCGGGGGTAGCACACGCAGGGTACCCGTCGCGGAGCCGCCACAAATCCTGATGCTCTATTTGACCGCAATGTTCCTGCCTGGTGAAAACGAGGTCAGGTTTGCCGACGATATCTACGGCCACGACGCCCGCCTCGACGCGTGGTTGAGAGCGAGGACAGGGGAGTAGGGGTGGTTCTCACCGCACCTTGCGGGCGACCTTCCGCATCCACTTGCTGTCGCTCGGCAGCGCAAGCACCGGAGTGTTCGACTTTCGCAGCACTTGGTAGCTGATCGAACCTTGTCGTGGACCGAAGAGCCCCTGGCCCTTCCGGCGGGTCATGATCACGAGACCAACTCGGCTGTGGGCGGCGATGGCGGCGATTTTGTCCGCCGGCTTGCCCGCCTCGACACGTACGCCGGTGACCGCCCACTTCAGGTCCTCCTGCAGCCGTGCGAGCTTCGCGAGGGCGCGACGCGTGCGCTCCTGGGTGCGCCGCGTTTCGTCGAGCTCCAGCCATGGGACATCCGCGACAGGCTCGACGATGTGCACGAGCTCCAGTTGCGCGCCGAGCTCTTTGGCGGCAATCGCGGCAGAGAGTGCATCAGCGTAGTCGCGCGGACCGAGATCGATCGGCGCAATGGCGGTCTTGCCAGGCCAACTCCGCGGTGGCCGCTTCCAGCGAGCGACTGGGGGCGTCGCAAGCACTGGAAGGGCAGAACGGCGCAGCACGCGATGTGTCGTCGACCCGAGCATCAGCTTGTTGGCGCCCGTCACTCCGTGGGCGCCCAGGGCGATGAGATCGCAGTCGAGGTTATCGGCCGTCCACTCGATGACCTCATGCGGCTTTCCGACGGCGACATCGAGGGTGACCGAGGAGAGTGTCAGTCCGGACGGCGCGATGGTGCGCTCGACGAATCGCCGGAGCTCCGTGCGCGCCTTTTCAATCAGCAGCTTTTCGTCGTACGCGACCGACGCCGCCGCTGCGAGCAGAGGATCCTCCACGAAGATCACGACAAGCCGTCCACGTCTTCGAGCCGCCAGCACCGATGCGTAGGCCAAAGCCTGCCGCGAATGCACGGAAAAGTCGACGGGACAGAGAATGGTGCCGAACAGCGTCGTAGCCATGGCCTTGACGATACCGCAAATTGGCCTGAGCCTTGCTAGCTACCAGGGCATGGCGAACAATTCCAGTAACCTTACGATGCACCGTGCCCCTCAGAACGTCTGGGATCGTCAGGATTCCGAGCATTCACGCACGCGTAAGATGGGGATGGCCGGATTCCTGCTCATTGCAGCCGGGACCGCCCTTGTCGGCAGAGCATACACAGCACAGCTCGCGGCCCTGAGGTGCCGAGTGCCTTCGATTCCGAAACGATCCACCAAGACCGACGAAATCAATCGGGCGGCGGAGGAATCCTTCCCTGCAAGCGACCCTCCGGCGTGGACGCCGGCGACCGGCAATCCCAGCGCGTCTGAAGTGGACCGATAGGCGGGCAGAGCCGCCTTCGACGCCACGGCTGCGGTGTCCTGTTGTATCGTCAGTGCGTTGAACCCCTCGTCTCAGTCGTCCCCCAGACAACGTTACCGCGCATATTGGGCCTGGATCGCCGTCTGTGTCTCCTGGGGGACAACTTACCTGGCGACTCGCGTCGCGATCGAGAGTATCCCGCCGTTCGCCATGGCTGGACCACGGCACATGGTTGCGGGGGCCGTGCTGGCCATCGTCCTGTACATGCGAGGCATCAAGTTGCCGTCGCGGGAGTCGTGGGGTGGCCATGCGCTACTCGGTCTGCTGATGATCGGAGTTGGCAACGGCTGCCTCGTATGGGCGCAGCAGTACGTGCCGAGCGGTATCGCGGCCGTGATGGTGTCCGTTATTCCGTTCTGGATGATTGGTGTGGAAGCCTTCATGCCGAACGGCGAGAAGGTCAGGACCCGACAGGTGCTCGGGCTGCTGCTCGGATTCGCCGGCATCGTGCTACTGACGCGATCGAGCCTCAACGGCGGCGCGCCGACAGGACGATTTGTCCTCGGCGTCATCATGACGCAGTTCTCGTGCATCGGCTGGGCGGTTGGTTCCGCTTACTCTCGCCGGCACAAGCGCGACGAGAACCTGTTTGCCGCCACCGCGGTGCAAATCATCAGCGGCGGCGTCATTCTCACGATCCTTGCGACCTTGACGGGCGAATGGGGACAGGTCCATCCCACCTCGCGCAGCCTTCTGGCCGTTCTGTATCTCGTGGTCGTCGGAACCTTCGTCGGCTACATCTGTTACGTCTACGCGCTGAAACATCTGCCGGTGTCGATTGTGTCGCTGTATGCGTACTTCAACCCGGTGATCGCCGTCATCCTGGGCTCGCTCGTCCTCAAGGAACCGTTCACCAGCAGGATGGGCGTCGCGATCGCGATTATTTTTGCAGCGATGTTGATCGTGCGGACTGCTGATACATCCGGTAATTCGTAAGCACCTGCCTGACGTAGGCGCGCGTCTGCTGATACGGGATACTGTCGATGAACAGTTCCTCCGGCAGCCCCTTGGCCGCGTTCCACCAGACCTGCACACGCTCCTTGTCGGCGTTGTAAGACGCGATGGTTGGCGCCAGCGCGCCCTGATAGAGCGCCTGCAGTCCCGCGAGCAGCCTGGCGGCCAATTCGGCGCTGACGGCCGGTTGCGTCAGCCTCTCGATCGCTGCCGGATTCGCGAACGCAGGATCGAGCTCGGCCGCCGTGTATGGCATGACCTGGAACAGCCCGATAGCCCCCACGGGCGAACGTGCGGATGGATCGAAATGTGATTCCTGCCGGGCGAGCCCGAGCATGAGGAGGGGATCTACGTTGTTGCGCGCGGCGGCAGCCGATACGTCGGGCCAATAGGCACGCGGGTACGCGAGTGCCCAGAAATCTTCCGGCAGATTCGAGGCCGGCTGCTGCAGGAACGGCCCGAAATAGGAAATCGTCGTCGTTGACGACGACGAATAGTCGCCGGCAGCTTCCGAGGCCCTTGCCGCGAGCAGGGCCACGGCGTCGTCTCGCCTGAACGCCGCATTCAACCGGCGAGCGTAGACGGCCGCGTCAGCCGTCTGTCCAGCGCGCGAAAGAAGCGCCGCAGCCTGGTAGTCGGGATGGGCGAGCACTTCCTCCCGCAAGATGAGCTCTGGAAATTCGAGTGTCGGCGCCGGTTCCGGTGACGCGCCGGTCCGCGAAGCGGCGCGGACACCGTAATAGCTGAACGGATACCGCAACGCGAGCGACTCCCAATGGGCCTTCGCAATGGCCTTCGAACCGGAGGCATCCAGCGCATATGCGAGCCAGAACGTCGCGGCACGCTCGGTCTCGGAATCGGGTTTGAGGCGCAGCGCCTGCTGCAGCTCTTTGATCGCCCGCGGCCGGTTGCCGGCGCGGAGCGAGGCGATGGCCATCCGCCAGAGAATGTCGATGCGCGCGCCGCGTGCCGTCGTCATCTTGTACAGGTCGTCGTAAACGCCGAGAGCCTTGGCAGGCTCTCCCACACTGACGAGATATTCGGCGAGCAGCCGTGCCGCGCCTTGACGATCGCTCAACGTGGCGCCCGCGACCTCGGCCTTGATGATCGCGCGGCCGCCCCATTCGACGTCGGCCGTGCGGCCCTCGCGCACGTCGAGACGGAAGATCGTGATGATCACCTCGTGCCGTTGGGGGCTGGCGGGATACTCCCGAAGGAATCGTGCCGCTTCCGTTCGTGCCTCCTCGTTCGCGCGAAGGGAATACAGGTGCTGCACGATGGCCGATTCAATTTGCGTGCGGCGCGGCGTGTTCGGAAATGCCTTCAGCCATTCGTTCTCCATCTCGACGGCGCGCCGGAACGCGGCCACACCGGCCAATCGATCGACGATGGCTTCGTAATCGGCTTCCGTGAGGGGCTTGGGATTGCCCAGTTGAGCGGAGAGCCGGCGCGCTGCCGCATCGGCTGCATCGAATGCCGTCGCTTCCCGGAACGTCAGTTGAAGCTCGCGATATGTTTCGAGGGCGTCGTCCGGTTTGCCGTTGAGCTCGAGCGTGCGCCCGAGGCCGAGAGCGGCGTGGTCGGCCGCAGGCGAGCGACCGGCATTCTGGCGCGCACTTCGGTAAAGCGTGGCGGCGACCTCGAACGAACGGGCGTTCCTGCACGCCTCCGCCGCAACAATCAGAAGATCGGATGGCGCGGCGGTGCCGAGATCGACGAGCCCCTTCAATGCCGGCTCGAGATCGCCGGCCGCAAGCCACGCGCGAACGGACTCTCGTCTGGCAAGGTCGGCGATCGCCGGCTCGAGTGTCGCGACAGTCTGCCACGCCGCCGCGCTTTCGCGGTGGTTGCCCGAGGCCGACAAGGACCGTGCGCGCTGAATTAATGCCTCGCTTTCGGACGGCACCGTTGCTGGCCCGGGAAGTCGTGGTTCCTGGCCGCGAAGTGCGGCGGTGCTGAGAACGATGAGGAGCGCGGTGAGCAATTTCATCGGAACAGACAGCGTTGCGTTCGCGTGTTGATACGGATCGTATCGGCCGGAGTCCTGTCTGACGACAGATGCATCCTCCTCAAATAATACGGCCTGGGCCGTCACATCCTATAATTCGCACCATGGGCGACCATCTTCATCACCATGAAGGAAAACATGCGGTTCATCTTGCGCTGGTGCAGCGGCTGCGATCCCAGGCGGCCGAGATCGACCGCCTGACCAAAGGCCTCGACGAAGACGCGCTCGCCACGCGCACGCTGCCCGACAAATGGTCGATGAAGGAACTGCTTTGTCACTTCCGGCGAATGGAAACGATCTTTACCGAACGCTTCAGCCGGATGCTGACGGAAGACACGACCATCGTGCCCTATGACGATCCCGACGGGGATCCGGAGTTCATCGCCCTGACCAGGCGCCCCGCGGCCGACGTGCTCGCCGAGTTCTTAAGCGAGCGCGAGACGCTTTGCCGCCGCCTCGAGGGCCTCACGCCCGCCGAGTGGCACCGCAAGGCCAGGCATCCGCAGTTTGCGCACTACGACCTGCACTTCGGCGTGGAATACATGGTGCACCACGAAGCGCATCACATCTATCAACTGTTTCAGCGAAGAGTGCCGTTCGGGAAATTACCGCACTGATTCTTACAGGAGATCAGGAGACTAGGCCTCCTAATCTCGTCATCTCCTGTTTCGTATTTTCGTGACCTGCATCTAGCGGACGGTCGTGAGCTTGACTTCCAGAATCACCGCCACCAGATCGTCATCTGTGAAGGTCTTCTGTGCGTCGCACTTTGCGATGACAAGGCGGTAGACGTGGTCGAGCTCGATACGGGTCAGGGTGTGCCCGATGGCGTCGCAGCGATGTTTCACGGCATGCCGGCCTGAGTGTTTGCCGAGGACCAGCGTCGTCTGCGGAACGCCGACATCGGCCGGGCTCATGATTTCGTAGGTTCGCCGATCCTTCAGCATCCCATCCTGATGAATGCCCGCTTCGTGCGCAAAGGCATTGCGTCCGACAATGGCTTTGTTCGCTTGCACGTGCTGGCCGGTGAGAGAACACAGAAGCTGGCTGGTGGGGAAGAGTTGTTCGGACCGGATGCCGGTGGTAAACGGCAGCCGATCCGGCCTGACGCGCATCCCCATGACGATTTCTTCGAGGGACGCATTGCCGGCCCGCTCGCCGATGCCGTTGACTGTGCACTCCACCTGGCGGACTCCGGCCGTCACCGCTGCGTGCGTGTTGGCCACCGCCAGACCGAGATCGTCATGGCAGTGGGCGCTGAAGACGGCCTTGTCGGCGTTGGCGACCCTCGCCTGAATCGTCGTGAAGAACTCGCGAATCTCGTCGGGCGTTGCGTACCCGACCGTGTCGGGCAGGTTGATGGTCGTGGCTCCCGCCTCGATAACCGCCTCGACGACTCGCGCGAGGAACTCCATGTCTGAGCGGGTGGCATCTTCAGCCGAGAACTGCACGTCGTCTGTGTACCGACGCGCCTGCCTTACGGCCGCCTCGGCCGCCGCGAGGCACTGCTCGCGGGAAATATTCAGCTTCTTGGCGAGGTGCAGATCGGATGTGGCAATGAACGTGTGAATGCGCGAGCGGGCCGCGCCTTTGAGCGACTCGCCGGCGCGATCGATGTCTTCCGGACGGCATCGGGCCAGCGCCGCGATGACCGGCCGTCGCACAGTGGAGGCGACCTGCTTTACCCCTTCTGCGTCGTCCTGCGACGCGATGGGGAAACCGGCCTCGATGAGATCGACACCGAGCGCATCGAGCTGGATAGCGAGCTCCACCTTTTCGCGGGTTCGCAGCGAAAAGCCGGGTGCCTGCTCGCCGTCGCGCAGGGTCGTGTCGAAAATTGTCACTCGGTCAGTGGCCATGCTCACGTTGTACGGCAGCTGGTGGCACTCGTCAAATCTATAATAATGAATGTATTATAACCGATGTTTATGGAGTTGGCAGAACTGCGGGTGTTTCTCATGGTTGCCGCCGAGCGCAGCTTTTCGCGCGCCGCCACCAAGTTACATCGCACCCAGCCGGCCGTCAGCCAGGCCATCCGCCGTCTCGAGGAAGAGGTCGGCGAGCGCCTGTTCGATCGATCCTCGAAGGACGGTACGCTGACTGAAGCGGGGAGGGTGCTGCGCGACTACGCCGAGCGCCTCCAGCGCCTGTCGGAGGAGGCTCAGTTATCCGTCCGCGAGCTCCGGGACCTGCAGCGCGGGCGTGTCCTGATTGGCTCCAACGAGGGCGGCGTTCACGTACTGCTGCCGCTGATCGAGAAATTCCGGGAAAAACATTCACGCATTCTCGTGGACGTTCGCCGCGTGCCGGCGCGCCAGGTGGGCATCGAGGTCGCACAGGGCAGCCTCGACTTCGGTATCGTCACGTTCGATCCAGGCGACAAGCGATTGCAGGCGGTGGCGCTTGGTCCCGACGAGCTGGTGCTGCTCGTGCACCCGTCGCATCCCTTTGCGGCCCGAGAGACCGTTCCGATGTCCCAGTTCGCAAATGAAACGGTCATTGCGCACAGCGATCCGTCGCCCGCGCGCGATCGGGTGCTGCGGCAGGCAGAAGTGCGCCATGCACCGATCAATATTCAGATCGCCTTGCCGAGCCTCGAAGGCATCAAGCGGGCGGTGGAGAAGAAAATGGGAGTGGCGCTCCTGCCGCGCCGCTGCGCCATCGCGGAAATCGAACGGAAACAGCTGGTGGCGGTGAAGATTCCCGAGGTGCGGTATCCACGCCAGTTGCGGCTGCTGTACCGGAAAGGGGAGCTGTCACATGCGGCGCAGGCGTTCCTCGACGCCGCGCGCAAGTGATTCACGTCCACGAAAATGCAAAACAGGAGATCAAGAGATCAGGAGAAATTCACTGGTCTCAACACGGAGGCACTGAGCCACTGAGGCCCCCTCTGTGGGGTGCGTCAGCGACCTCCTCGGAGACATCGACGTCGTGGGCCGCACACGCGGCCCACGCATGGAGCAGAAGACCCGCCGAATACAAGAGCAGCACGATCCTGGCTCTTGATAATCGACGGGTCTTCTGCTCCACGCGCGCCGACGGCGCGACGTCGATGTTGAGCTCAGTGACTCCGTGTTGAAAGAGTTAAGACTGGGACGCGGGTCTCCTGAACTCCTGATCTCCTGTTAAAGATCAGAAGCCGCTCACGTAAGGGAGGTTCTTCGCGACGTTGCGCACCTGATCGAAGTCATCCAGCAGCAAGCCTGTTGCGTCCCATGTGCCGCCGGTGAAGGCTTCCCGGGCACCGGCCGGGATCAAGGCCTGATAATTCCTGCCGTTCACCTCGACCGACTGCGCGCTCACGCTGAGGCGCACTTCGATCAGCGGATCCGCTTCGACCGCCGAGAGCAGGGCTTCGGCGTCATGCGCGCTCACCGTGAGGCAGGGCATGCCGAGCGCGACCGAGTTGCCGAAGAAAATCTCCGAGAACGATTCGCCGACGACCGCGCGAATGCCCCAGCGCTGGATGGCCTGAGGGGCGTGCTCGCGAGACGAGCCGCAGCCGAAGTTACCGTTCACGATCAGAATGCGCGCGCCGGCATATCTCGCATCAGAAAACGCATGCGTCTGCCCGCGCTCTGCGAGCTGTTTTCGGTCGTCTTCGAACGCGTGCGCTTCGAGGCCTTCGAAGCTGACGCATTTCAGAAATCGCGCCGGGATAATCCTGTCCGTATCGATGTCATGACCGCGCAGGGGAAGCCCGCGGCCGGCGATCGTATCGATGTAGCGGTTGTCCGTCACGCGTGCACCTCTTCGCGCTCGAGCATCGTTCGCACGTCGACCACTTCACCCGCAAGGGCCGCGGCGGCGACCATCGCCGGGCTCATCAGCAGCGTGCGGCCGGTCGGGCTGCCCTGGCGCCCCTTGAAATTGCGATTCGAGGAAGACGCGCAGATCTGGCGTCCCTGGAGCTGATCCGGGTTCATCGCGAGACACATCGAGCACCCGGCGCCACGCCATTCGAAGCCGGCAGCCGTGAAGATCTTGTCGAGCCCCTCCTGTTCGGCGATCTTCCGCACCGACTGCGATCCGGGGACGACGAGCGCCGTGACGTGCTTCGCCACTTTGTGGCCCTTCACCAGGCGCGCGGCTTCGCGAAGGTCGGAAATCCGCCCGTTGGTGCACGATCCGATGAACGCCACGTCAATCTTCGTTCCCGCGATGGGCATGCCGCCGCGAAAGCTCATGAACTCGAGGGCTTCGGCGACCGAGGCCCTGTCTTCGGCGCCGACGTCGGCGGGAGCGGGCAGTTTCTCGGTAATCCCGACAGACTGGCCGGGATTGATTCCCCACGTCACGGTCGGCTCAATCGCCGCCGCATCCATCAGCACGACGTCGTCGTAGGTGGCGCCCGGATCGGACGCGAGCGATCCCCACCACTCGCGCGCCGTGGCGAACTGGGCGCCTCGAGGTGCAAAGGACCGGCCTTCGATGTAGCGGAAGGTCGTCTCGTCGGGGTTGACGTACCCCACGCGTGCGGCGCCTTCGATCGACATGTTGCACACCGTCATGCGCTCTTCCATCGTCATGCGATCGAACGTATCGCCGCCATATTCGTACGCGTAACCCGCGCCGCCTTTCACGCCGAGACGTCGAATGATGTCGAGAATCACGTCTTTTGCGTACACCCCCGGGCGCAGGGCGCCGTTCACGGTGATGCGGCGGACCTTGAGCGGTTCCATGGCGAGGCACTGGGAGGCGAGCACGTCGCGCACCTGCGACGTCCCGATCCCGAAGGCGATGGCCCCGAAGGCGCCGTGCGTAGACGTGTGGCTGTCGCCGCACGCGATGGTCATGCCAGGTTGGGTCAAACCCAGCTCGGGGCCGATCACGTGGACGATGCCCTGGTTCGCGCTCGTAATGTCGTAGAGCGGAATGCCGAACTCGCGGCAGTTTTTCTCGAGCGCCGACATCATTTCTTCGGCGAGCACGTCGAGAAACGGCCGTTGCTGGTTCAGCGTCGGCACGATGTGATCCACGGTCGCGAACGTGCGGTCTGGAAACGCGACTTTGCCGCCGCGGCTGCGCAGCATGTCGAAGGCCTGAGGGCTCGTGACTTCGTGAATGAGATGCAGGCCGATGAAGAGCTGCGTCTGGCCGGTCGGCAGCGTCCGAACGGCGTGGTGATCCCAGACTTTCTGAAGAAGCGTCTTTCTCATGAGATAATGTCAAATTATGACATACCCGGAATTCTTCGTTGCTCCCATGCGCCAGGAACTTACCAGCCTGGGCGTTCGTGAACTTCGCAGTGCGGCAGAGGTCGACACCGTGCTGGGACGCCAGATGGGCCAGCCTGGCGATCAGCAGGGTCCGACTGTGATGGTGATCGTCAATTCCGTGTGCGGATGCGCCGCCGGAAAGGCGCGGCCCGGTGTGGCCCTTGCGCTGCAGCACCAGACCAAACCGGACGTCGTAGCGACGGTGTTCGCCGGTGCCGACATCGAGGCCACCGAGCGCGCCCGCGGCTATTTCGCCGGGTACCCACCCTCATCGCCGTCGATTGCGCTGATGCGCGATGGCAAGCTGCTGTGGATGCTCGAGCGGCGGAATATCGAAAATCAGACGGCCGAGATGATCGCCAGGAATCTCACCGATGCATTCGATCGGTACTGCGCGCCAGCACCCGTAAAAACGTAAACACGAAGGTCCTTAACACGAAGGTCACGAAGGACGGAATTCAGACAAGATCACGAAGCTTGGTGATCTTGTCTGGTTCACCTCTTCGTGTTCTTTGTGATCCCGTGGGCCTTACCCCCCTCGCGTGTGCATCTCCAGGTGCGGATTCTTCTTCAAGCTTGACGCGGGCACGAGGGGCGTTCGATCTCTCACGGCCAGACGCTCCTCTGCGCCGCGATCGGCGCGTGCGGTCCATTCCTTCGTGACGAGCGCCAGCATATCGTCGGGCGGCATGCCCGATCGGAGAGGCGTCCGCAGATCGGTGCCGGTGGTCGCGTAGAGGCACCGGTACCACATGCCGTCGGCCGTCAATCGGCTCCTGTCGCAATTGCGGCAGAACGGATCGGTCGTGGAGGAGATGATGCCAAACACGGTTCCATCCGGCAGTTGGAAGCGATCGGCCGGGGCGCTCGACGTTTCGGCGATGGCCGCAACCGGCCCGTACTCGTGGCCGAGCGCCGTCAGCATGTCCTGACGTGACATGACGCGCTCGTGCGACCACTGTGTGGCACCGCCCACATCCATGTACTCGATGAATCGAATCTCCGCGCCGATGCGTCGCGCGTATTCCAGAAGCGGCACCAGTTCATCGTCGTTCGTGCCACGGATAATCACCGAGTCCAGTTTGATGTGGTCGAAATGTTTCACCGCCTCGTCGATGCCCGCGAGCACCTGCCGCAGCGAGTCGAACCGGGTCAGCATCTGAAAGCGCTCGGCCTGCAGCGTGTCGAGGCTGACCGTCAGACGGTGAAGTCCCGCCTGCCGTAGCGTCCCGGCGTGCTCCGCGAGCATGACACCGTTGGTCGTGAGCGCCAGATCGCGGATCGCCGGCTTGCGCGCAAGCATGCCCACGAGCTCCGGCAAATCGCGGCGCAACAGAGGCTCGCCACCGGTAAGGCGCACGCGATCGACCCCGGCACGCGCGAACAGGTCGACGAGCGCGCTCATTTCCTCGAAATGCAGAATGTCCTGACGCGGAAGCCACGCATACTCGGCCTCCGGCATGCAGTAGCTGCACCGCAGATTGCATCGGTCCGTGACCGAGAGCCGCAGATTCCTGAGAGGGCGGCCGAACAGATCGTGCATGCTATCGCTCATCCCTGAGCCGCAAAGCTATCGGAAACGCGGTGCGCTGCCCGGCGAACATGTTGCCCCAATGCCCGGGAATGGCGGTGCCGCAGGAGGGACACGCACCGGTCGGGGTCAGATTGTACGCGCGAATCAGGTAGCCGGATCGCTCGATCAGGAGTTCGTGGCATTGCGGGCAGCAGGTGTGTTCCAGATGGCCCACTTTGCCGGGGGCGTTTCCCGCATACACGTAGCGGAGCCCGGCCTCGGCGCCAATGGCGGCCGCGCGTGTCAGCATCGCCGGCGTCGTGTTCGGCGGGTCCGTCATCTTGTAGTCCCCGTGAAAGGCAGTGACATGCCAGGGCATGTCGGGCGAGACCCGCGCCACGAACTCGGTAAGGCGCTTCAATTCGTCGTCGCTGTCGTTGAATCCCGGAATCAGCAGCGTGACGATCTCGACCCAGACGTCCATGTCGTGCAGGTGCTGAATGGTCTCGAGAATGGGCTGAAGCCTGCCGCCGAGCTCCCTGTAGTGGCGATCGTCGAAGCTCTTGAGATCGACCTTGTAGACGTCGATCCACGGCCGCAGATACTCCAGCGCGCCGGGTGTGCCGTTACCGTTCGACACGAAGCCGGTCATCAGCCCAGCCGCCCTGGCCTCTTTGAAAATCGCGACCGCCCACTCGCTCGTGATGAGCGGCTCGTTATACGTGCTGACGACGATCGTGGCGCCGCGCCGGACGGCGTCTTCGACGAGGTGTGTCGGCGTGACGTCGACGGGCGGTGCCACAGCGTGGGGATCGCGGAGTGCTTGTGATGTCACCCAGTTCTGGCAGTAGCCGCAGTGCAGATCGCATCCGAGCATGCCGAAGCTGTACGCAAGTGCACCCGGATGCACGTGGAAGAACGGTTTCTTTTCGATCGGATCGCACTGCACGCCGCCGGCATATCCCCACGGCACCATCAGCCGGCCGCCCTCGTTGAACCGCACCTTGCACACACCAAGCGCGCCTTCGGGAATCCTGCAGTTGTGACCGCACGCATAGCAGTGCGCCCACCCGGTGTCGAGTTGGTGATACAACTCGCCCTCGCGCGTGCGCGAAGCGAGAACGTCTTTCAAGGTGGCCATGTCCTTCGCTGTCTATCAATTGTACGCCATGCTGAAGGCCCCGCCCTCTTTCACGTTTGGGAGCGGTGCTTGCAGATGCTCCGTCGGCCGCTTGATTGTGCTCGTCACGGCTCCGTCCGATAATTCAGGTATATGAAGCGAATTCTGGTGACCAATGACGACGGCGTGCGCTCGGAAGGGATTCATGCGCTGGCCGAAGCGATGAAGTCTCTCGGCGAGGTAACCGTCGTGGCGCCGCTGGCCGAAGCCAGCGCCATCGGACACGCGTTGACCCTGCGCCGTCCGCTCCGGCTCGAAACCATCTCCGACCGGGTCTTTGCCGTCGACGGCACGCCGAGCGACTGCGTCAACATCGCACTCACCAGCGTGCTTGGGGCGACGCCCGATCTCGTCGTTTCGGGCATCAACAAGGGATGGAACCTTGGTGACGACGTCACGTACTCCGGCACTGTCTCGGGAGCCTTCGAGGCCGCTTTGCTCGGGGCGCCCGGTATTGCGGTATCGCTGCAGAATACGGGCGGTAAGTTCGATTTCACCGAAGCCGCAAGGGGCGCGCGAATCGTCGCGCAGTCGGTGCTCGAACGAGGGCTTCCGTCACGGACGTTCTTGAACATCAATGTGCCCAAGGGACCGACGCGGGGGTTCAAGGTGACCGTGCAGGCGCGCCGTAATCACATTACCAAGGTCGATGAACGGATCGATCCGCGCGGTCAGCGGTACTTCTGGATTGAAGAAGGCCAGAACGAGTGGGAGCCGCACGATCGGTCCGACTTCCAGGCGGTGCGTGACGGCTACATTTCAGTGACACCGCTGCAACCCGATTTGACCGCATACAGCGTCATACCGACCGTCGAGGAATTCCTGCTCGAACTCGAGCCCACCCGCTAGGTACACGAGTTGCACGTCTCGATCTGAACAACCAGTTTCAGATGGATGACGTGCAGCGATTTCACGATCGCCGCGAGGCCGGTCAACTTGTGGCCCGGCAGCTCGCGCAGTACAAAGACCGAAACGATGTGGTCGTGTTAGGGCTGCCGCGTGGCGGCGTGCCCGTAGCGTACGAAATCGCGCGGGATCTGAAAGCGCCGCTCGATGTGTTCGTCGTGCGCAAGCTGGGAGTGCCCTGGCAACCGGAGCTGGCGATGGGCGCCATCGCCGGACGGGGTACCGAGGTGCTCAACGGCGATGTCGTCACGGCATACAGAATTCCCCCGCATGTCATCCAGGAAGTCGCCGATCGCGAAGCGCGCGAGCTTCAACGGCGTCTTGTGGAATATCGCGGCGACCGGCCGTTTCCTGACCTTCGCGATCGCAGCGTCATCCTCGTGGACGACGGGCTCGCGACCGGTTCGAGCATGCGGGCGGCAGTCAAGGCCGTCCGGCACGAGCAGCCCCGCGTCGTGGTCGTCGCCGTGCCGGTCGCGGCGCCCAGCACCTGCAGTGAGTTCCTGGATCTCGCCGACCACGTCGTGTGCCTGCGCACGCCGTCGGATTTCTCTGCGGTCGGGCGTTGGTACGAAGACTTTTCCCAGACGACGGATGCGGAAGTTCGCGAACTCCTGAGCCATGACACCACACGACGCGATTCACACGACCTGCACGCCGGTCGCTGACGTCGAGGACATTCGGGACGTGGTGGACTTCATCGGGACGGCGGAGCTGGCTCTGCTCGGCGAGGCGAGCCACGGCACGCACGAGTTCTACGCGAGCCGCGCGAATATCACCAGGCAGCTCATCGAGGAAGGCGGCTTCGGGGGCGTGATCGTCGAGGCCGATTGGCCCGACGCGTATCGCGTGAATCGCTACGTGCGTCATCAGAGCGACGACACGAGCGCCATGATGGCCCTCGACGACTTCAAGCGATTCCCCACATGGATGTGGAGAAACGTCGACGTCGTCGAATTCGTCGAGTGGCTCTACGACTACAACGATGCCCAGCCGCCGGAACGGCAGGTCGGATACTACGGCATGGATCTGTACTCGCTTCACGCGTCCATGCTCGCGGTTCTTGACTATTTCGAGCGACACGATCCCGAAGCTGCTCAACGCGCCCGCGAGCGCTATGCCTGCTTCGAACGTTATGGCGGCGATCCGCAGGCCTACGCGTATGCCGAAACCTTCGGTCTCGAGTCCTGCGAGGAGGAGGTCGTCGCTGTCCTGATCGATCTGCAACGGCGTTCGGTCGAGCTTGGGCAGAAGAACATCCTGTCGCGGGACGAATATTTCTTCGCCGAGCAGAATGCCCGGCTCGTCAGGAGCGCGGAAGAGTATTACCGGACGATGTTCCGCGGAGGCGCACGGTCGTGGAATCTGCGCGACCAGCACATGGCCGGATCGATCGAGGCCATCAGAAGCCATCTGATCGGGGGGGACGGCCCGGCCAGGCTGGTGGTCTGGGCGCACAACTCGCACCTCGGCGACGCGCGCGCCACGCAGATGGGGCAGCGCGGCGAGTTGAACGTCGGCCAGCTCATGCGCGAACGTTTTCCGGGCAAGACGAGCCTCGTCGGCTGGACGACCTCGCACGGTACCGTGACGGCCGCGTCGGATTGGGGCGAGCCGGTGGAGTTGAAGCGGGTGCGGGCGGCGATACCCGGAAGCTACGAACACCTGTTCCACGATCTATCCGTGCCGCGGTTCTTTCTGCCTCTTCGTTACGAGCGTGTCCGGCATGCTCTTTTGAGGCCGCGGCTCGAGCGCGCGATCGGCGTCATCTATCGACCCGACACGGAACAGCAGAGCCACTATTTTCAGGCCAGCCTCTCGTCGCAGTTCGACGCGGTGCTGCACTTCGATCACACGAGCGCGGTGCGTCCGCTGGAGATCACGCCGCAGTGGACCGTACCCGAGGTCCCAGAGACATTCCCGACTGGAGTCTGACGTTGCAGCTGCACGATCACGCCGTTCGGTTCAACGTCGGTGGTGGCGTCTCCATCGATGCCGACGTGTCGATTCCCGCCGATGCCGCGGGTCTCATGATTTTCGTGCACGGCAGTGGAAGCAGCCGGCATAGTCCGCGCAATCAATTCGTCGCGGCGCACCTGCGTGCCGAGGGGCTCGGGACGGTGCTGATGGATTTGCTGACCCCGCCCGAAGAGCGCGCCGATCAGTTCAGCGGTCATCTTCGATTCGATATTTCCTTTCTCGCGCGGCGCGTCACGGCCGTGGTGGACGACCTGCGCGCGCAGACTCGCCTGCCGTTCGGCCTGTTCGGCGCGAGCACGGGCGCGGCAGCGGCGCTGGTCGTCGCGGCTGCGCGCCCGGATGAGATTTCCGCGGTGGTCTCCCGGGGCGGCCGGCCGGATCTTGCCGGGGAAGCGCTCGCGGTGGTGAGCGCGCCGACCTTGTTGATCGTCGGTGGCGAGGACCGTGAAGTGCTCGAGCTGAACCGGAAGGCGATGGTGCGGATGAAGACCGATGCGCGGCTGGAAATCGTTCCTGGCGCGTCGCACCTGTTTCACGAGCCTGGTGCGCTCGAGACGGTCGCCCATCTGGCCGCAGATTGGTTTACGCGACACGTTTAAGGGGGAGGAGAGTCCGCATGAAACGCCGCGAGATTGCACGTGCCGACTGGCAGAGGTTCCTCGAATCGTTCAACGGTCAGCACCGGGGCTGGCTGGTGGGGGTCGATCGCTTCGAAGAGTTCTTCGACGAGAGTGTGGAGACGCGCCATCGCGACGGCGCGCTGCACGGTGTGCAGTCAGAGGTCGGCGCAGTCGCGCTCGCCGTCGACGACCGCGCAAGCGGGCATCTCGAAACCGAATCGATTCACGACCCGCAGCGGATCGTGCTCGAGCAGTCGGAAGACGACGTGGATACGGCCCTCGAGATCGATGGGGCGCAGTCCTGCATCATCGTGCGCTTTCGTCATCCGATGCCGGCTGAAATGGTCGACGGCGTGATTCCGTAGATGGAGGGGTGGGCATGTCCGGCGTATGCACCTGCAGCACAGACCAGCCGGCGTAGATCAAATCGTCTTCGACGCGGGAACTGCGCGTCTTCGCCTGGCTTTCCTGGGCGAAGTGTTCGATGTGGTGCTCGCCGTCCTGCGTAAAGATGAGATCGAAGCCCCCCTGTGCCGGCCGGATGTCGCACGTCAGCCGATCGCCATCTCTGATAAATATACGGGCCATGGAAGGGTGTATCGGCCACCCTCGCGACATCCTTTACCCAGGCCGTCAGGCACCGAGAGAGATTGGTGCTAAGATAGCGAGTCGTCGGGGCGTGGCTCAGCCTGGTAGAGCACTCGGTTCGGGACCGAGGGGTCGGAGGTTCAAATCCTCTCGCCCCGACCACTTTTTCCGCAAAACGTTAGGAAACTCGATCGGTCATGGTCGGCGGTGGTCGGCCATGACCGGCCGTTTTCGGGCTCAAACCTTTATGCTGACCTTATGCTAAGCAGACCGCGCCGCACGTAGGCGCGCACAAGGCAGGATTGAGAATGGCCGGTCGGACGCCGGCCATTTGTTTTGTACGGCAATCATGCGGCCGAGCGCGACTTCTCGCTCAAGTCGCGGCGTCCTCGAGTCCCAGCGCAGTCAGACCCAGAATCACTGCGGGATGAAGGATGTCGTCAACGTTCGTCTCGTTGAGCACGCGTATGATGAAGTCGACCAAGCGAACTTTCGAGGCACGGTCCCGAACCCACTATGACGGGAATTGACGCGGAGCTTGCACCGCTCTTCGAGGCTACCACCACAGCGCTGGTAGAACGTCGCGCGGTTGTCGTCTTGGGGCTTTGGCAGTCGTTCCATGCTGTTAGCTTGCTTCCATTTCATGGGTACCTGGGCCGAGCTTCGTTCGCCGAGCAACTTCCTATTCATCCGCGGTTCGGAATCGTTTCATTTCGACCCGAAGACGAACGCGCTCTCAACATTCCGGTGTACGAGACGGCCGCGGCTCTCGAATTCAGACGACAACACAGGGTTCGACGAGCGGCGAATCAATCCCGAATCCGCGATGACTTGACCCCGGCCGATTGGGAGCAGGGACTGAGCCGACACCCAGGCCGCTTTAGGAACCTCGGATTGCCGGCCGCTTCATTTGTCCAGATCGTGAATGCCGCGGCGCACGGTGCTTCCGCTCGCCGCAGAAGACCGGCTCTTGGAAGAATCGCGCGACACGGACCAGAACCGACTTGCTTGCTTCACACAAGAGGCGAGATCTCAGTGGAGGAGGCTCGGCGCTTCGCCGGAGTGGACTTTCTTGTCGTCGACGTTCAGGGGTTACGTGGATCTCGGCGTGTTCAAGCGATTTCACGCGTGTTAGCTTGCCGTGGTTCGGCGCAGCCAACGCTGATCGTTGCTGCGGGACCGTCTGACCTCGTCACCTTGTGGAAAGATGACGTTATCCAAGGAGCTCATTTCTTCGCGATTGGTGGCCAGCTTGTGGAGCCCACGACAAGCCTCCGACTCGTCGGCCGCGATCGCTTGGAAAGCGAGCGCGAGTTCGAGTTCGCATTTGGTGGCTTGAGCGTCGAAAAACCCGAGGACGGGAGATTGCTCGCGTTGGCGAAGTCCGCGTGGTGGGCATCCCGCCAGCAACTGATTTCGGGCGGCGCCGCTTCCGAAACCAAAAGGTTCCTCGTCGCGTTCGAGACGCTCGAGGCACAAGATCCTGCCAAAGCCGAGATGCTCAGGTTGGGCAAGGAACTCCTCGAGCGGCAATCCGTGGACGCCACTACCCAAGCCGAGCGTCGCCAGGCCGTCGTCGATGTGTCGCTGTCGGCGAGCGGCTCGGGCGGAATCCTCGTACTAACGCGAAACTGGCAAGCTGCCGATGCGCTCAGAGGCAACCTGACCGCCGCTGGGTGGGGTGAAGGGGACCTGGAAGCGCTTGGAGTCGTGATGCGACCTCCATCTTGGGCTTTTGAAGGTCGCGTCGACACGACGGTCGCTACTGGGTTTTTCGGCCCCGCGACGTTGGACTGCGCATTGGCGAGCCGCGCGCGACATTTTTATCTTGTCGTCGATCCTATCGAGGTGAGAGCGCTGTGGTTTTCACTTGGGACGCTCATAGCCATCCTCGACCGTGCTCAGGCCGTCGAGAGTCACGCAGCGTTACTGCGAATCCGCGAGGCGATTCAGCGCCACGTACCGGCCTTCGTCAGCGACTTGATCATCGGCCTGAGCTTCGACGACAACGTTGCGCGATCGCAAAGCGTTAACATGTCTCTCGATCCCGTCCAACACGGGCAAGTCGCAATCCTTTTGGCTGATGGAACGCGCCTCGATGTGAACGAAAACGCTCGATTTGAAGTGCTGAATGCAGCAGCGCTCAGGCTCAAGACGGCTCCTGCGCGCGATTTGCGACGTGGAGACGAAATAATTGTACTCAATGACAACTCTAGGGCTGAATTCTCGGATCGTTTACTCGCGGCAGTCGACGCTGGGGCGCTCTCAAGCGTTGCGGCTGCACGTCGTGCTTGGTTTGAGCTCGTGAAGGCGATCCGTTCTGAACGGCCATCACGCATTGGCGATCTGATCGAGAAGATGAAGTCGCAGGGCTACGAGGTTGGACCTTGGAACGTTAACTCCTGGTTGCTTCGCGGTGGCGCCGAAGAGGCGCTGATCCCAGACACCCTTGACAAGTTCATCGCATTTGCCACGGCGTTGGGGATTCCATTGCCGGCCGCCAGTCTCGTAGAGCTGCACGGGAAGATTGGTCGCTGGCGCGATGGACACCGAAAGTGCGGCCGATCTTTGGCTCGTGCCATTCGTGGTGCTTACACGGGCCGACTCGACGCACCGAGTCTCGCGCGGATTGGCCGCGACTGGGGCATGAGTGCCCGCCAGTTGATGCAAGCGGCCGAACTTGCAACGGTGGAGGATGTCTTAAAGGCTGATGGTACCCATGGCGCTAACTGACGCGGACTACAACGCGTTTGCGACCTCACTCGTCAATCGATTTGCCGATCGGGTGCGCGGTTTGGATCCGAGCGCTATTCGCCTTGTCGGCGAGCGTCCGCACGACCATGTGTTGGCGGGATTTCTGACACCGCTGGAGGTTCACAATGCCGACGTGGCCCCTGACGCCGAAGCCATCGACGACGATGAACTGCTCGCGACCGATCTTCCCCGTGATAGTTCCTACGAGCAAACGAGCATAGGCGCCGAATGGTTGATGCCGACAGGGGTGTCTGAGGGTGAAATCAAGTTCTCGGTGAGCGGGGCAGTTTACGTGCGCCGCCTTCCTCAGTTCGACGAACAGTCGAAGTTTGGAATTTGGCAGACGATGACCGAACCAAGTGGGGCCCAGCAGCGGATGTCAGAGCTGATCCCTGTATGGACGCGGGAGCAGTTTGAGCCGATTACGGCGTCGATTTCGATACGGGAACTCGTCGGCAAGCGACGCGTGCTGGTGGACTTGAGCCTCGACCTTGCAGAGCGAATCCGAAGTATCGATCTTCTCGACATGTTCTCTGGTCGACGCTCGATGCGTGTTGTGCAATCCGATGTCGCCGACCAGGAAGCGTATTCGCGATACATGGCCCGAGTATCCCAAGCCTCGAGCCCGCCGACCTGGCGATTAGTGGTGGACGTTCGTCTGGTGCCCTTTCCGGCGGAGCCATCACTGATGCGGGTCGCCGCCAGAACAATCAATAGATCCGATGCGGTCAAGCGCACGTCCCTCGACTACGTCGACCCGAATATCTACGCCGTATCGTTCGACGTTGAGGTGCCCGCTGACGCCCATCGACCAACGGTCTTTCGCGAATTACCCGCTAGCTTCCGGTTCAATCGCGAGATGTTCGGTGTCGGAATCAACGGTCATGTGGAAGGAAACTCGTCTGGAGACAACGTCCGACTCTCGGTAAAGACCGTTCCTGTGAAGACTATTCCGAGGCTCGAGCCGCGAGAGATGCCCGAGGCCGAGCCGACGTTCGACGCACTTATCCGAGGGCCAATCGCAGTCCTGTCTCGGATCGCCAACGCTATGCGCGGGTCCGACGCGAAAACATGGGGCAATCGGATTCAGAGCTTGAGCGGCCAGGAGAGACAGGAGGCCGGTCAGGCTCGAGACCGTTTTGTCGAGGAGATCACGCGCTTCGAGGGCGGCATCACACTGCTGAAGGATCCGAAGTACCCCTTCGTGCTGCGCGCATTTCAGTTGATGAATGAGTCGATGGCAGCGTCGACGAGCAAATTCACGTCCTGGCGTCTGTTCCAAATCGTGTTCATCGTCTCTCAGCTTCGCGAGCTGGCGGCGCGAGAGCATCTAGACCTCACATCATCCCGTGACGGAGAGGTTGAAGTGTTGTGGTTTGCGGCAGGAGGTGGCAAGACAGAGGCGTTTATCGGGCTGATCGTCTGGCAGGCATTCTTTGACCGACTTCGTGGCAAACGGATCGGAACGTCGGCGCTTGTCCGATTTCCTCTTCGGTTGCTGACGTTTCAGCAGTTACAGCGCATCGGTCGCGTGCTTGGACAGGCCGAACTCGTCCGCGCCCGCGAGGGCTTACGGGGTGCAAAGTTCTCGATGGGTTACTTCGTTGGCAGCACCGTTACCCCGAATTCGATTCAGGACGATGATCATCGCCGATTCGAAAGTGAAGGGGTTGACCCTCGCTGGCAGCGCCTTTTCTGGTGTCCGTTTTGCGCTTCGAAAGTAGCCCTTGGGTACGATTCTGACCTGCGCCTGATTGAGCATCGGTGCAGCTCGACGACGTGCCCAGGTGGATCTGGCCGTTTGCCCGTGTACATCGTTGATGCGGATCTTTACCGATTCTTGCCGACCGTAATCGTCTCGACTGTCGACAAACTCGCACTGTTGGGCCAGAACCAGCGTTTCGCCAACTTGTTCGGGCGCATTGACGCCGTTTGTCGCGATCATGGTGCGACCTTTCAATCGACAAATCAGCTGTGCCCGGCGGCCAAGGAGATCTCGAAAGGGGCGCGTCCCGTCACGTGTGGTCACGCCGTTGTCGAGTATGGCCCATTCCACGATGCCGCGCCGGCGCTGTTGATTCAGGACGAGCTCCACTTGCTCAGTGAGGAGCTTGGTACATTCGACTCTCACTACGAAACGGCGGCGATGGAACTTAGCAAGAGTCTCGGTGCAAAGCCCTGGAAAATCATTGCCGCGACTGCCACGATCGAAGAGTACGCCGAGCACGCGTGGCAGCTGTACCTACGGAAAGCGACTCAATTCCCTGGCCCAGGCCCCGAAGCCTACGACTCGTTCTACTACCGGCAGAACAGCGACCGTCTCGGCCGCATCTTCGTCGGCGTGTTGGGCGTGGGACGAAAGCACACGCCCTCAGTTACGAAAACACTCACGATGATGTACTTGGAGCTCCAGGCCGCTCGGGATCTCGCGGCTGCGGACTTGGGTCTAGCGGGGCTCAGTTACGTTGGGCGAAACGTTTCGGTCGGCGAGTTTCGTGCTCTCGTATTCCTGTACGAGCTCGCGCTTACTTACGTCCTGACCCGCAAGGGATCAGACCAGGTGGCCGAGGCCATCGAGTCTAGAGTCAAGAAGGAGCTGCAGGAGGTCTCACCTCAGCATGGAGAGCTGATTGTCGACATGTTCAATGGAGGGGTTGACGTCGCCGAGATGATCACTGTGATGGACCAGATCGCCGGCGGAACGGACGCCGGCGAACCGGAGTCCCGAGTCCGCGGCTTGGTGACCACTAACATCATTGGTCATGGCGTCGATGTCGATCGCTTCAATGTCATGGTATTTGCGGGGTTTACGAGGCTGGTTGCCGAATACATTCAAGCATCGGCGAGAGTCGGCCGAAGGTTTCCGGGTCTCTCAGTATTGGTGGTGACACCACAGAGCGAGCGCGATCGAAGTATTTTTGACCGGTTCGGCAAATTTCATGAGTATCTCGACCGCCTGGTCGATCCATCCGCCGTGAATCGATGGCCGGAACCAGCTATTGGGAGGACTATCCCGGGTGTCTTGGGAGGGTACCTGATGGGAGTGGCTGCGGCAAGTCTTGGAAAACAGCTCGCAACCGTCGAGGCGATTCAGGAGCAGATCGGTCAGTCTGGCGCTGAGGCGCTCAATGAAGGTGAGATCGTCGCATGGGTCTTGCGCGCGTACGGTGCGGATAAGGCACCCACTTCGAAGTATGGTGAGCGCCTGTCTGTTCGAACTAAGAACGAGTTCAGCGCTGTCGTGAATACCCCAAGATCCGCGAAACCGCGTCCGCTCAATACGCACCTTAAAGCGATGATGAGCTTGCGAGACGTTGATGATCCGGCGTTTATCGAGATCAATGACGAGCGTGACGTCAAAATCATCAAAAACGTGACGAATGGGTGAAAGACGACCGCCGACGCGACGCGACGTGGCGCCCCCTGATAGGGGATCCGGCCGTGCGCGCATGCAGCGAGGGGTATCGCAACTACTTTTCAACTACCTGCCTGGCCGAACTGTCGATTGGGAGGACGGTCTCGCCATCGTTCAGTTGGGGGGTGTTCGCTTGGCCGCGGCGTGGGAACCCGAGCGAATGCAGGCAGTGCTCAACGAAATCTCGGAGCTGTTGGACCGTTGGCGTTCTCGGGGAGGCACAGTTGACCCGCATTATCCAAATCCGCGCGAAGCCGGACGGTTCACGATCGGCACGCCAGAGGCCATTGAAGCCAGTTTTCTCCAGACGGCGCTCGTCTGTGGCCGCTGCTCGCGACTTGTGTTCGCGAAGCCGGCCGACCTGACAGCTCCCACAGGCCGGCGGTGTCCGTCGTGCCATGCGCTGGCGCTTCGACAAATGCCGCAGGTCTTCGTTCACGGTTGCGGTGAGCTCGTGGCCGTTCAGGAGTGGATGCCCGCGACGAAAAAGAATACCGACGGAACAATCGAGCCGTCCAAACGTCCACTGAGGTGCCAGCGCTGCGGAACTGATGGCGAGCTATTCCTGCCATCCCGCAGTGAGCGCGTGAAGGACATGTCTGTCGTGTGCCGCCGGTGCAACACTCAAGTGATTGATCGATTCACGGCACGATGCGTCAGATGCTTGAAGGAGGCCCTTCGTGGTAGGGACACTGGCGGAACGACGGGTGCCGATAGCGAAGGCGGTCAGACGGATACACTGGTCACGCGCATCGCGATGCGGATGACACGATACAGTGCAAGCGACACGTACTACCCCCAAACGCTGACCATGTTGAGGCTCGATCGGCCGTCGATCACTTCAGTCGTCGAGCCAGAAGTGGAGACGTTACGGCGGATCTTGCCGGCATCTCGGAGACCCACCGCGTCGCAGAGCGCCAGCGAGGGGATCTTGGCGTTGGTGAAGCGCCTAAAGGACGCGGAGGCGTCCGGCGATCGCGACCGAATCGCGGAGATATCCGAGCGCATTTCGGCGGCGGCGCTTGGCAAGCCGCAGCCTGTGCAAGATGTGAAAGGCGGAAGCTCGTGGGTAACCGCCGACCCCGACATCCAGCGTGCGGTTTCGGAGAGCCTCGCGTTTCGACAAAACGTTGGTTCAAGGGCTGCAGCGGCAGTCGCTTCCGAGGCTGGCGGCCCCAGCGCGGCGCTGATCGATGATATCGCCGCGCTTTACAAACGCCTTGGAATACGAGACGTTCGGCTTGTCGAAGATCTTCCGGTCATAACGGCCGCATTTGGCTATACCCGTCGATCGTTTGAGCCGACATATCAAGAGCTCAGCGGGAGCGCCTTGCCCGCACAGGTGCGTCCGTTTCCATCGGTCGGGGAAGCGGCAGCGAGACGACTCGGGCATCCCGAAGCGAAAGGGACCGTACCTATTCTCGCGCGCGAGGCTGAGCATGAGGGAGTGTTCATCTCCCTAGATCATCAGCGAGTGGTGAAATGGCTTGCGGCAAATGGCATTACCCTCGGTGACGGTGGCGGACCCGACGTCGTCCGCATCTTGCGCTGTCTCGAGCCGGTTGATCGGTATTACGACAACATCTGGGAATGCCCAGTCCGTAGATATGTCTTTGGTCTGGTGCACACGCTCTCTCATGTCACAATGCGAGCCGCGACTCGCTTCGCCGGCGTTGAGCGGACTTCCTTGAGCGAATACATATTTCTTCCGCTGTTGGGCACGGTCGTCTTCGACAATTCGAGTAGTTTCAGACTCGGCGGCATGGAGAGCATGCTCCGGCATTCACTCTCCGCGTTTCTAGAGTGCCTCACCAGCGAATCGCTAAATTGTCTTTATGATCCAGATTGCATCGATCACAGGGGAGCTTGTCACGGGTGCGTCCACTCACCTGAAATTTCCTGCCGCGTGTTTAATCACGGGCTCTCGCGCTCGTTCTTGTTGGGTGGTCACACTCCATGGACGGACGTTGCATCAGAGCAGCAGATCATTGGCTATTGGCAGCTTGAATCGTGAGTCGAGCTATCTACCTGCAGGCGGTCGCGGTCGTGCCGTGGCTGCTTAAGGACGTGGAGGCGGCGCTCGAACGGTCACGCGACGGCGATGTCGTTGACCCAGAGTTTGTGCGCCAGCACTGCAAGGGTCGAACTCCGTCAAGGGAAGAGACGGCGCTGGCACTAAAGGGGCTCAAGAATGTCGGAATCCTACGCCAGGCGGGTATCAACCTTGCCGTCGACAGGAATATGTTCGAGGCCACCAGTGGCTACCGATGTGGCGTGTGGGAGGTCTTCGCGTTGCCAAAACGAGTCGATGACCTGTCGCCGTCGCTTTGTGTAGGATTGCCACCACAGATTTCAAAAACAGCGCGGGATCTGATTTCTGCCCAAGCTTCAGACTTGCGGTCGGCCATCGTCAGCGTCATCTCTGCAGCGAATCGGCGCCTCGTCCTCGCGTCGCCGTTTTGGGATGTGAAGACTGCGGCCGACATCGGCGAATTAGCCAGGCGTCGGGCCTCTGCCGGTGCGAAGATCGACGTTCTTGGTCGATCAGCGTCAGACCGTGCAATGAACACCCTTGTGAAGATCTTCGCCGACGCTCCGGGTTTCAGGCTGTTCAAATGGTACCAAGCACGACCGGCTTCTACTGCCATGACTTTCCACTTCAAGGCTGTCGTCGCGGATGACGGTGAGCGGGCGTACGTCGGCACCGCGAATTTGACCGAGGCAGGCTTACGGTCGACGATGGAACTCGGCTTTATCGTCGGACACCAACCCGGACGTCAAGTGGCAGGTATCCTCGATGCCGTGATCGGAGTGTCTGACCTCATGTACTCAAGCGAGCGAAAGTCTTGAAGAGTCCGGTTCGGCCTACGCTAGAGGCGTCCTGAGTTGAAACCTTCACAACGCACCGAGTCCATTGGCGGGTTCGATATACCTCGCTCCTGTGTCGTCTATACACCAGGACCGCTGGCCACAGCGATTGCGCGCGCACTCGGCGACAATCGGACGGCACAATGGCTCGAGCCGTGCGTCGGTGAAGGAGTATTTCTCGAGTCATTGTCTGCGCTCGGGATATCAAAGAACAGGATTCGTGCGCTGGACCTCGATCGAACCGTCGGGGAGTTCGATTGTCGCGCTCGAACATTACGAGGTCGCGAGTTCTTCAGATGGAGTCAAACAACCCGGGAGCGTTTTTCCCGCATCATCGCGAATCCGCCTTACCTTGCGATCAACCGACTGCCCACTGATATTCAAGCGGCGGCATTGAGTGTCAAGATTCCTGGCGTCGGTCGTGTTCCACTGGGTTCGAATTGCTGGCTTGCGTTCCTCTGTGCCAGCCTCAGGCTTTTGCACCCCGGTGGGAGCCTTGGATTCCTTCTGCCAGCCGCCTGGCAATATTCAGACTACGCCGCACCGCTGCGGCGGCTTCTGCCGGCGCTCTTCCGAACTGTAGAAGTCCATCGAAGTCAACGCCCCCTGTTCAGCAACGTCCAAGAGGGCAGCATCGTTCTTTTGGCTCGAGACTTTGTGGGAACTAAGACGCTCAAAGACCCACGTGGGTTTCAGCAGATCGAGTACGTGTCCGGCGAGGATCTCATTGCCGCGCTTCAGATTTGGAGTCCCAAGAGGGCAAAAGCAGGAAACGCGACGGGCCCAAACTGTGCAGCGAAGCGCAAGCTAGCTGCTCGGCCGATTCAAAGAAAGCTGACGCGGCAGGCGATTGCTCCACGCGTGCCGCTTCGTGAGGTTATGGAGATTCGACTCGGCGGAGTGACCGGAGATGCGGCCTTCTTTCTACTCACAGAGCAGGAACGAAAGACAAATCATCTACCGATTACTGCGCTGCGACCGGCGATCTCCCGTGCACATCATCTTGAGAGCGGAGCGTTAACCGAATCCGGTTGGGGAGCGTTGAGGGAGGCCGGCGAACGCGTCTGGCTCTTCCACCCCACTCCGAGGCAGACGCGAAAAGGGCCAGTGCGATCCTACCTCCGTTTGCGACTGTCTGATGGCGGCTGCAATCGCGAGGCATTCAAGGTGCGATCCAGAGCTCCGTGGTACCGAACGCCGTTGCCGGCGGGCATCGACGGTTTCATGAGTGGGATGTCGACTTGGGGGCCATGGGTAGTGTTTCGAGAAATGCCCCGCTTGACCGCGACCAACACGTTATACGTGATCAAGTTCTTGAAAGCTCAGACCGTTGACGAAAAAGCGGCGTGGGCGATGTGGCTTCTTACCACGAAGGCACAACGCCGGCTGCGCGCCATAGGGCGACGATATGCTGACGGACTTCTGAAGTTCGAGCCTGGCGACATCGGCAAGTTGGTCATGGACCAGCCGATGAAGACCTTTGGTGCCTATCGAGAATACCAACGTGCGGTCCGGCTGTTACTGGCTGGGAAAAAGCGACAGTCACGAGAAATCGCAGACAGATGGTTTTCTATTCAGAAGCCTTCAAACGCGCGTTCAGCTCGTCAGATCTCAAAAGGCAGGTCCGTAGGACCGATGGTGGAACAACCGGCGGCACAAATTGGCAGAGGCTGGCGCAGAAAGACCGTCAAGACCGAAGCGCGAGTGTCGCGTCATCCTAATTGGAGAGTCTTAACGTCAGTGAGCACGAGAACAGCTTAGGCTCCGCCGGCCGGGAACATTACACAACCTAGGCGGTTCAGCGGGCCGCTTGCCCGCGCCCAGCACACGCAGATTGTCGAGGTCGTTGCATTGGGATCTGCTTGCCTGCGGCGGCCGTTGCACGCGATCACACTCTTGTGTCTTGCATGCATCTGATCGTGGTTGTAGAAGGGACTGAGCACCCAGTGAGATCGCGGGAGGCATACCATGTCCCGAGGACCCTTCGCCCTAGTTGTTCGGCAGGTGGGGCTTCTCTTGTTCGCTGCCGTTCTCACCCAGCCGGCCTTCGCGCAAACCGGCTCTGATCCAGAGAAGCTGCTTGACCAAGCCGAGCGCCTTTCTTGGCTGAAGGCATGGGCCCGCGCCGCACCTCTTTACGCCGAGGCTGAACGCCTTTACGCCGAGCGCGGCGATCGCCGCAATGCTCTGTACGCGCAAATCAACCACCTGCGCGGACAGCTCCCTCGACTACCGGTACCTGAAGTCTCGGGGCGCTTAGCCGGAGTACCTTGAGGACCCGATCGTCCAAAGCGACGAGCGCCTCCGGCTGCGGACTCTGATCATTAAAGGCGAGACGGACGTTGATCTCGATCCGTCTCTTGCGGAGCAGTCGTGGAGTGAGGCGTTAAAGTTGGCCGAGAAACTCGGTGAGTCCGCCTGGGCCAACCGGGCGCAAGGCGAACTCGGACTCGTTGCCTTCCTGCTCGGCGACATCAACAACGCCGTGATCAAGCTGGGACTGGCGCTGAAAGTCGCAGAATCGAATCGCGATGTTGCGTCCCTAGTTCGCTGGCTCACGCTCTTCGGCCACGGTTACGTTCAGTTGGATCGGTCGGAACAAGCGCTCGACTTCTACGATCGAGCGCTCAAGGTCGCCACGGCGATCCCCGAGTTGCAGTTCCCAGTGATGACGTATCTCGGGAAGGGTAATGCGCTAGTGAGGCTGGGACGATTCGCCGAAGCGGAGGGGCTTCTCAAAGACGCCCTGGGTGTTGCCACACGCAACGGCTGCGCTAGGGGTACCAAGCCGAACTTACACTGATGCAGGGTCAGATTGCCTACCAGCGCAAACAGACTGACCAAGCGCTGGAACTA
>CAWAKJ010000005.1:0-897327 GCA_963782595.1 Vicinamibacterales bacterium
CTAGTGGCGGGAAACGACGTTCTGATTATCGGCGCCGGCCCCTCCGGGATGTTCGCCGCCGCCGAGCTCGCCCGCCACGGCGTGGACGCGCGGCTCGTCGAGCGGAGATCAGCCCCACCACGAGGCGCGCGCCACGGCGATCCAACCCGGCACCCTCGAGATCCTGGAATGCCGTCGGCCTGCTGCAGCCGTTCCTCGATGCCTCCGAGCACGTCCACCGCGCCCGCATGTACGGCCCGGATGTTCCGGAGCTTGGCGGCCTGGACTTCGAGGGCATCGACTGCCGCTGCGAGTTCCAGTGCTGCCTCCCGCAGTACGAGACCCAGCGGATTCTCGAGACCCAGCTCGTCTCGCTCGGCGGCGTGGTCGAGCGCGGGGTCACGGCGACGAAGGTTGAGCCGGATGCGGACGACGGCGTCATCGGTCGAGCTTGCGCACGCGGACGGCAGGTCGAGCACGGTCCGCCCCGAGCTCGTCATCGGCGCGGGTGGGGCGCACAGCGTCACGCGCCATTCGATGAGCGAGCCGCTCGAGGGCACCACCTACCGGGGTCACTTCCTCGTCGCCGACATCGCGATGCGGGCGCCGATCCCGCGCACCAGGGCAGCGTCATCTGCAGCCCGGATGGCCTGCTGTTGCTCTCGCCGCTCCCTGGCGCGCTGGTCCGCTTCCAGGACCTGGAAGAGTAGCGCACCGATTTCTGCGCAACTGGTGCCGGCGTCGAGGTCCGCCTCGGTGAGAAGTTCGCACCGACCGATGTCGCTTGGTTCGCGCCGTTTCGGATGCACCGCCGCATCGTCTCGCGACTCTCGGACGGCCGACGGTTCCTGATCGGCGACGCCGCGCACCTTTCGAGCCCGTTCGGCGGGGAAGGTCTCAATTCGGGCCTGCATGACGGCCACGACCTCGCCTGGAAGCTGGCGCTCTTATTCCGCGGCCATGCGAATCGGTCACTGCTCGACGACTACAAGGTGGAGCGCGCGATCGCGGACAACCACGTCCTCGAAGTCTCGGACCATGTGCACCATCGGGATACGGGAGTCGCTGACGCTGTTCGGGAAGGCCGCCACCGCCAGCCCGCCGTCGGACCCGGTCGCGACCCGCTGCCGCGCAATTCGCGCGACATGATCGACGTCGACTACTAGGGGAGCCCACCTCGTCGCCGACTACGGGGGTCCGAGGACGACTCGCGGCCCGCGTCCCGGCCAACGCTACCCCGACTGGTCGTGGTTCGCCGGGACGTCGCACCACGTGCTTATATTTGGCCACGTTACGGACGCCGCGTCGCTCGTACAGCTGGGCCAACGCTGGTCCAAACTGTGCAAATTTCTCACGATACGGCCCTCGATCCGGTGCGCGCCGGCGTCGCGGCTGGCGGCATCGTCCTGATCCGGCCCGACGGCCACATCGGCCCGGTCCCCGTTGTACTTCCATGGCGACGTGGTCGGTGCCGAGCTCGGCGGCGTGCTCAAGAACGTGGTCGCCATCGCGGCCGGCATGGCGGTCGGGCTCGGCGCCGGCGACAACACGCGGGCCGTCGGTGATCACCCGCGGGCTGGCCGAGATCACCCGGCTCGGGGTGGCGATGGGCGGCGACCCGATGACGTTCGCCGGGCTGGCGGGCATGGGCGACCTGATCGCGACGTGCATCAGTCCGCAGAGCCGCAACCGGTACGTCGGCGAGCAGCTCGGCGGGCCGCAAGATCGACGAGATCATCGACGAGATGAACCAGGTGGCCGAGGGGGTCAAGACCTGCCGGGTGGTGAGGGAGCTGGCCGACGAGCTCGGCGTCGACATGCCGATCACGGCCGAGGTGGTGGCGGTCTGTCACGAGGGGCGGACCGCCGAGGAGGCCTACCGCGGCCTCGTCCGCCGCCAGCGGCCCGCCACGAACATAGGTAACCGTGAAGTTTGCGCCACTCGGCCTCCGGCCTCGCCGGCGCTGGCCTTCGGCGTCGACGTGCGCTCCGTTCGCTGCTCCGCCTGGCGGCTGCGCAGCCTCACTCCCGGCGTTCTCGACGCATGACGCGCCGGTAGGCGGCGAGATGCGTCGAGTTCGTGCGGGTGGTCATTCTCGACGCACTCGTGGTCGGAATTCGACCGCAGGTGCGTCGAGACTTGCGGGGTGAGGCTGCGTAGGCGCCAGCCGGAGCAGCAAGCGGACCTATCGAGACGCCGAAGGCCAGCGCCGGCGAGGCCGGAGGCCGAGTGGCGCAATCAATGCGGTGGCGATGCGCCAGGGGGCGAGCTCGAAGGCGCCGTCGAACGGCTCGAGGGGGCGGCCGCGCAGGTCGACGAGCCAGCCCGGTGCGGCCGTCGACGCGTGACGGTGGTCGGCTCGGCGGCGGGTTGAACACCCGCACCTCGAGCCGCCCGGCCGGCGGCGGACGCAGCGCCGACACCTCGGCGCCGGTCGACGCGAGCAGCGCTGCCCCCGTTCGCGGGCCGTCGCCGACGCCGGCGCCGACCCGCGGCGACGAGCAGCGGCAGGAAGGCGTCGTCGACCGAGCGCGTACGGGTCGGCGTCGCCGACGCTGCACGCGCGTAGCGCAGCACGTGCCGGCCCTGCATCTGCGGCCGCCTCCGTCGCGATCGGCGGCCCGGCCGGCAGCGGCCGGTACGCCATCGGTCGCTGCGGGAGAGCATCCCGGTGCCGCGCAGCAGCGTGAGCGCCGAGGCGTCGCGCGCGCCGTCGTCGACGTCGACCAGCTCGTACTCGAGCAGGCCCTCGTGGACGACGGTGAGGCCGCCGGCCTGCACGAACCGGCGGGACGGGAACGTCGGCAGCGCCGCGCTCGGTCGGCCCGCCCTCGGCCGTCGAGGCCCCGCTCGACGACGGCGAACGCGCACTCGGCCCGCGACGACCGCGGCCGGCTCGGGCAGCGGGAACCAGGCCCGCAGCCGGTGGTCGCGGCACGGGTTGTCGAGCTCGGTGGTCGACCCGCACGAGGTCGCTCGCCGGCCCGCAGCTCGAGCGAGCGTGCGCACGTCGACCGTCGCGGTCGCCGACCCGGGCGCCGCCGTCGACGCCCGCTCGGGCCAGGTGTACGTCGCGGTCGACCGCGAGCGCGGCCCCGCAGCGGCCCGTCCTCGAGCACGTCGACCGCCACCGAGTCGGGCGCGGTCGACGACGACGTCGTCGCCGGGCGGGCGAGTAGTTGTAGGTGTCGCCGACGTCGCCGTCGTCGACCAGCCGGCCGAAGCCCGGCACGCCGTCGAGCGACGAAGGTGCCGTCGGCGGCGTCGACCTCGACCGTCGACCAGGCCGTTGGCCAGCGCGGTCGATCCTCACCGACGGCGACCGGCTCGACGTCGAGCGGCTCGGCCGGCGCCCAGCGCTGCCACCCGAAGCCGGGCACGTCGTCGACCCGGGCGAGCACGCGCTGGCGGGGCCGCTGCACGACCGCGACGTCGGACCGGCGCGTCGGCGCGGCGTCGACCAGCGTCGGCGAGCGGCGCGCACGGCGTCGCCGGTCGACAGCGGCTCGCCGATCGGGCGTCGGCGTGCGAGCGTGCAGCGTCGACGCCGTCGCGCGTCGTCGATCGTCGACCACGTCGACGATCGGACGCCGTCGTCGAGCTCGCTGGCTCGCGGATCTGGCCGAGCGGCCGCGCCGAACTCGACGCCGGTCGAGCCGTCGCGGTCGAGCCGCGACCTCGGCCGG
Organism: Vicinamibacterales bacterium; assembly: GCA_963782595.1. Taxonomy (GTDB): domain Bacteria; phylum Acidobacteriota; class Vicinamibacteria; order Vicinamibacterales; family JAMQPK01; genus JAMQPK01. The sequence goes on from CAWAKJ010000005.1 coordinate 3,667, forward strand.
GCTCGGCGCACCGACCTGCGCGCCCTCGACGTCGCCTCGCCCCGGGACGGTCGAGCTCGACCAGCGCCGCTGCGGGCGCGGGCCGACGGGTTGACGACGACCGGCCCGTCGGCGCCGACCGCGTGCGGCGATCGCGGCCGAGCGGCCCGGTCGGTCAGGCCCTCGGCGATCTGGCGGGCCTCGTCGTAGCGGTGGAGGACGGCGTCGGCACGACCTCGTCGACCGAGCAGGCGCAGATCGAGTCGTGGGCCGAGTTGCGGATGACCTCGAGCCACGCCTCGTCGAGGAAGCGCGCCGGGCCAGCGGTCGGCCGGCAGGAACAGCGCGCGACAGCGGCTCGGCCAGCCGCTCGAGGGCGCGCTCGGCGCGCGCCGCGGCCTGCTTGCACGTCGACCCGGTTCGACGCCACGCCCATGAGCAGGTTGGCCCGGGCGCCCGAGCGCAGCTCGCCCGTCCACGACCGGCAGGCCCGTCGGTCGGGCGCCGCCGGCGAGGTGCTCGGCGCAGCGACGTGACCTCGAGCGCGGTAGTCGTCCTGGAGGTCGTTGGCCTCGGCCACGACCCGGCCCAGCCACGGCTGGGGCATCAGGTGGTCGGTGCCGTTCATCCAGAGGATCGGGGTCGCCGGCCAGCGGTCGCCCTGCTCGTCGGCACGAGCCCGTCGATCCGCGGCGAGCAGCTCCTTGGCGTCGTCGGGCAGGACCGCGCCGTTGCCGTAGCCCGTCGGGCAGGTACTCGGCCCGCACCGTCGAGCCGTCGGGCGCCGCCCACCAGAACGCGGTGCGGTCGACCGCCGGCGGGCACGCCCCGCCACACGACGGCGTGCTCGAAGCCGAACTGGCGCAGGAGCTGGGGCATCTGGGCGACGTGGCCGAACATGTCGGGCAGGTAGCCGACCTCCATGGCGCCGCCGAAGCGCGGCGGCCCGGTCGAGGCCCGAGCTGCAGGTTGCGGACGATCGTCTCGCCCGAGACGAGGAACTCGTCCATGAGGATGTACCACGGGCCCATCGCGAGCCGGCCCGGCCGCGGCCGAGCCGGCGCAGCACGGCCTCGGCCTCGGGCCGGATCGTCGAGGTAGTCGTCGACCACCGCCATCTGCCCGTCGAGCAGGAAGTGGGCGTAGGCCGGGTCGGCCGTCGAGCGCGGGCAGCAGCTCGTCGAGCAGGTCGACGAGCCGCATGCCGGAAGGTCTGGAACGGCCGGTACCACTCCCGGTCCCAGTGGGTGTGGGGGACGATGCCAACCCGTCGAGCCATCGGGTCAGGGTATGCGCCGATTGATGACCGATCTGTTCCAGTCCCGCGACGGACGCCCATTCGGTGGGCGGACTGATGTAAGAATCGCGGTCCCGGTGCCGGGTCTCGGCCCGCCCCTGGGATGACCGACCGCAACGGGGAGGATTTGGTTATGAGGAAGCGACGCTTCCGGGTACTTGGCCTGCTGCTGCCGTTGGCGTTCGTCGCCGCGGGATGCGGCGGCGACGACGACAGTGACGAAGGCGCTGAGGAAGAGGAGGACGCCGCACCGTTCGAGGCCATCAGCTACGACGAGAGCGCTCAGTGCGGCACCCCTGAGTACGCAGGCAATCTGGCGGGCCTCGAGGCCGTCGACGAGCACACCGTGGTCTTCACGCTGTGCAATCCGGACGTGGCCTTCCCCTCGAAGATGGCGTTCGCCGCCATGCACATCTATCCGAGCGAGGCGCTCGACGAGATCCCCGCCGGCGGCCCCAACCCGCTGGTCGACAACCCGATCGGCACCGGCCCCTACCGCCTGCAGGCGTGGGAGCGGGGCAGCCAGATCGTCCTCGAGCGCAACAAGGACTATTGGGGCGAGGCGTCGTCGCTGGCCACCGTCGTCTTCCAGTGGCAGACCGAGCCAGCGCAGCGTCGCATCCAGCTCGAGAGCGGCACCGCCCAGGGCATCGACAACGTCGGCACCGAGGACTTCGACACGATCGAGAGCAACCCGATCTTCAGCTCCTCGAGCACGACCCGCTCAACGTCGCCTACCTGGGGATGAACGTCGACATGGCGCCGTTCGACGACGAGCAGGTGCGGCAGGCCGTCGCCCTGGCCATCGACCGCGACCGTCTGGTCGAGAACTTCCTATCCCGCGTGGTTCGGTGGCGGCGACCCAGTTCCTGCCCCCGGCGATCCCCGGTACGCCGACGGCTTCACCGACTTCGAGCTCAACCGGGACGAGGCCAGGAACCTGCTGACCCAGGCCGGGTTCCCGAACGGCTTCGACGTCACGTTGAACTATCGCGACGTCGTGCGCGGCTACCTGTTCCAGCCCGGCCCGGTGGCGAACGACATCGCCGCCAGCTGGCCGAGGTCGGCATCCGGGTCACGGTCGAGCCGCAGGAGTCGACCACGTTCATCGACGCCGCCACCGCCGGCGAGCTGCCCTTCTACCTGCTCGGCTGGGGCGCCGACTACCCCGACGCCACCAACTTCCTCGACTTCCACTTCGGTCCGGCCTATGCCGGCTTCGGCACGCCGTTCGAGGACATCGGCGAGCCTGCTCGCCGAGGCCGGGTCGATCGTCGACCAGGCCGAGCACGACACGCTGTACGCCGAGGCGGCCGAGCTGCTCGCCCAGCACACGCCGATGGTCCCTCTGGCCCACGGCGGCTCGGGCACGGCCTACCAGGCGACGGTCACCGAGCCCCAGGCCAGCCCGTTGTCGAACGAGCAGTTCGGGGTCATGAGCGTCGAGGGCGCGGAGCAGTTCGTGTGGGTGCAGAACGGCGAGCCGGGCGGGCTCTACTGCGCCGACGAGAGCGACGGCGAGTCGCTGCGGGTCTGTCGAGCAGATCGACGAGGCGCTGCTCGGCTACGAGATCAACGGTACCGAGGTGGTCGAGGTCCTGGCCGAGAGCTACGAGCCCAACGACGACCTGACGGAGTCGACCTTCACGCTGCGCGAGGGCGTGACCTTCCACGACGGGACACCGTTCGACGCCGACGATGTCGTCGAGTCGTTCCGGGTGGTGTCGGACGCCGCCGATCCGCGCCATGTCGGCCGGACCGGTGAGTATGTGTACTTCGGCGCCTTCTTCACCGCCCATCTCAACGCGCCTGCCAGCTAGGCCGGGCAAGCACCGCTGATGCGGAGGTCGGGCGGGGCTAGCGTCCCGCCCGACCCGCATCATCTCTGACGACTGGCCCCAACTGGCTCGTGCTCCGCTTCATCCTTCGCCGGCTGCTGTATTCGATCCCGGTGCTCATCGGGATCGTCGTGGCCGTGTTCCTTCTGGCCCGGATCCTGCCCGGCGATGTGTGCCGGGCGACGCTGGGCGAACGGGCCACCGAGGAGGTCTGCGAGTCGTTCAAGGAGGAGAACGGCCTCAACGAGAACATTTTCGTCCAGTTCGGCGTGTACGCCGGCAACCTCCTGACCGGCGACCTGGGCGAGTCGCTGCAGCACCGGCGGTCGGTGCAGCAGCTCATGATCGAGCGGCTGCCGGTGACCCTTCAGCTCTCGGTGGCCGCCCTGTTGCTGGCCATCATGATCGGCATACCGGCCGGAGTCCTCGCCGGGTACCGGCACAACTCCGCGACCGACGTCGCGGCCGTCGTCGGGTCGAACCTCGGGGTGTCGATCCCGGTGTTCGTGCTCGGCCTGTTCCTGCAGTTCATCTTCGCCAAGGTGCTGGCCGACACCTTCCTCGCCCTGCCGCCGTCCGGTCAGCTCACGCCAGGGGTCATTCCCGAGCCGTTCTACGAGGCGTGGGGCTTGCCTCCCAACGACGTGTTCGAGTTCATCTCGAACATCGACACGGTGAACACGGTCCTCACCCTCAACTGGGAGGTGCTGTGGGACGCCATCCGGCACCTCGTCCTGCCGGCGATCACGCTGGCCACGATCCCGATCGCCATCATCGTGCGCATGACCCGTTCGAGCCTGCTCGACACGCTCGGGCTCGACTACGTGCGGACGGCCCGGGCCAAGGGCCTGAGGGAGCGGGTGGTGGTCGGCCGGCACGCGCTGCGCAACTCGCTGCTGCCCGTGGTGACCGTGATCGGCCTGTCACTGGGCACGCTGCTCGGCGGGGCGATCCTGACCGAGACCATCTTCAGCCTGACCGGCGTGGGCAAGACGCTCTTCGACGCCATCGCCGCCCGTGACTACACCGTCATCCAGGGCTTCACCTTGGTGATCGCGGTGGTCTTCGTGCTCATCAACCTGATGACCGACATCATCTACACGTACCTCGACCCGAAGGTCAGGGTGACGTAGCCATGGCCATCGAGCCCGAGGTCGAGCTGGCCGAGACGACCACCGGTCCTGGGTCGATCCTGCGGGCCCGCGGCCTGTGGCGCGACGCGTTCAGGGAGACGTTCAGGAAGAAGTCCGCCATCGTCGGCGCGGTCATCCTCGGCCTGCTGGTGTTCATCGCCGTCTTCGCTCCGGTCATCGCGCCGTACGGCCCCCGTGAGGTGCTGCTCGACGTCGAGGACGTCCACCCCCGCGACCCGCCGTGCATCCATCTGTTCGGCTGCCCGGAGGACCAGCCGCAACACATCCTCGGCATCGACCGCTACGGGCAGGACGCGTTCAGCCGGGTCATCTACGGCGCCCGGATCTCGCTCATCTCCGGCTTCGCGGCTGTGACGTTCGCGGTCATCGTCGGCACGATCCTCGGGCTGCTCGCCGGCTTCTTCGGGCGCGGGGTCGACACGGTGATCATGCGGGTCATGGACGTGTTCCTGGCCTTTCCCGCGCTCCTGCTCGCGATCGCCATCGTGACCGTGCTCGGCAACGGGCTGTTCAACGCGATCATCGCCATCTCGATCGTCACCATCCCGATCTACACGCGGTTGGTCCGGTCGAGCGTGCTCTCGATCAGAGAACAGGACTTCGTCACCGCCGACCGGGCGCTGGGCGTGCCGTCGAGCCGGCTGGTGACACACCGGGTGCTGCCCAACGCCCTCACCCCGTTGGTGGTGCAGGCGACGCTGTCGATCGCCACCGCCGTGCTCGAACTGGCCGCCCTGAGCTTCGTCGGCCTCGGCGGCGACCCCGCCATACCCGAGTGGGGCCGCATGATCTCGGCCGAGCGCACGGCCATCTTCACCGCACCCTGGCTGGTGCTGGCGCCGGGCTTCATGATCATGCTGAACGTGCTCGCGTTCAACCTCATCGGCGACGGCCTCCGCGATGCCCTAGATCCCGCGGCTGAACAGGTGAGCGTGTTGTCTGCGCCACTCGGCCTTCGGCCTCGCCGGCGCCGCCTTCGGCGATCGACGGAACCTCGTCCGCTGCTGCGCCGGCGGCTGCGCAGCGTGGCCAGCTGGAGCCGAGCCGATGAGTCAATTCGATCCGGCCGCGCCTCCGCTGCTCGAGATCTCCGGGTTGCGGACGTGGTTCTTCACCGCCGACGGAATCGTCAAGGCCGTCGACGGCGTCGACCTCCGCGTCGCTCCCGGAGAGGTGCTCGGGCTCGTGGGCGAGTCGGGGTCGGGCAAGAGCGTCACCTCGTTCTCGATCCTGCGGCTGGTGTCGGCCCCCGGCCGCATCATCGACGGGTCGATCCGGTTCAGGGACGAGGAGCTCACGGAGAAGACCGAGGCCGAGATGCGTGACATCCGCGGCGACCAGATCAGCATGATCTTCCAGCAGCCGGTGTCGTCGCTGAACCCGGCCTACCGGGCGGGCTTCCAGATCGGCGAGGTGTACGAGATCCACCGGGACGTCGAGCGCAAGGTGGGTGAGCAGAAGGCCGTCGACATGTTGCGGCGCGTCGGCATCCCCGATCCGGCCCGCCGGGCCCGCTCCTATCCGCACCAGCTCTCCGGCGGTCAGGCCCAGCGGGTCATGATCGCCATGGCCCTGGCCGGCGATCCCGACCTGCTGGTGGCGGACGAGCCGACAACCGCGCTCGACGTCACGATTCAGGCGCAGATCCTCGAGCTGATTCGGGAGGTCCAGTCCGACCTGGGGATGAGCGTGGTCCTGATCACTCACGACCTCGGCATCGTGGCCGAGATGGCCGACCGGGTCGCGGTCATGTATGCCGGTCAGATCGTCGAGGAGACCGACACCCGCACGCTGTTCCGCGACCCGAAGCACCCGTATTCGCAGGGCCTCATCGGCTCGGTGCCGGTGATCGGCGCCCGGCGCGAGCGTCTCGAGGTGATTCCCGGGCGGGTCCCCAACCTGATCGGCCTCGAGCACCACTGTCGGTTCGCGCCCCGCTGCCGGGCCCGCGAGGAGCTCGGCCTCACGCACTGCACCGAGGCCATGCCGGCGCTGGTCGAGATCGAGCCCGGCCACAAGGTGCGCTGCTTCATCCACAGCGAGGCCGAGGCGCCGGAGTACGAGGCGCCGGTCGAGCTCACCGGCCGGGCGGCCAGGAAGTTGGCCCGCCGTGGATGAGCGACAGGTCATCATGGAGGCCAGGGGCCTGGTCAAGGAGTACCCGGTGCAGTCGGGCGCGTTCGGCCGGGTCGCCGGCACGGTGCGGGCCGTCGACGGCGTCGACCTCGACGTGTACGCGGCGAGGCGCTGGGCGTCGTGGGGGAGTCCGGCTGCGGGAAGACCACGCTCGGTCGCATGCTGCTCCGGCTGCTCGACGCCGACGCCGGGACGCTCGTGTTCGACGGACGTGATCTTCTCGCCGCCCGGGGCGAGGCGCTCCGGGCGCTCCGCCGGGAGATGCAGATCGTGTTCCAGGACCCGTACTCGTCGCTCGATCCGCGGGCGACGGTCGGCGACAGCATCGCCGAGGGGCTCAGGGCCCACGGCGTGCCCCGCATCGACAGGCAGCGCCGGGTCGACGAGGTGCTCGAGCTGGTCGGGCTCGAGCCCTATCACGCCCGGCGCTACCCGCATCAGTTCTCCGGCGGCCAGCGCCAGAGGATCGGGATCGCCCGGGCCCTGGCCGTGGCGCCCCGCTTCCTCGTCGCCGACGAGCCGGTGTCGCGCCCTCGACGTCTCGATCCAGTCCCAGATCCTCAACCTGCTCCGCGATCTGCAGCGGCAGCTCGACTTCACGCTCGTGTTCGTCGCCCACGACCTCGCCGTGGTCGAGCACCTGTGCGACCGGATCGCGGTCATGTACCTGGGTCGCATCGTCGAGATCGGCACCCGGGAGAGGTGTTCGCCGACCCGCAGCATCCGTACACCCAGGCGCTGCTGTCGGCGATCCCGATCCCCGATCCCGACCGTCCCCGCCAGCGGATCCGCCTCGAGGGCGAGCTGCCGAGCCCGCTCAACCCGCCGCCCGGCTGCCGGTTCCACCCCCGCTGCCCGATCGCGGTGATGGCGAGGGCATCTGCGACGAGCTCGAGCCCGAGCTGCTCCCGTCGGCGGTGAGCCCGACCCACCTCGCCGCCTGCCATCTGCGCACCGGGGCGTTCCAGGACCGCGAGCGCCCGCTGGCCGTCCGGCGTGCCTGAACCGGGGCCAGACTGGGCCGGTGCGCATCGCGTTCGGCACCGACGAGCGAACGCCGCTGACCGACGCGGTCAAGGCCACGCTCGCCGAGCGCGGGCCACGAGGTCGGTGGTCGTCGGCGAGGGCGATCCGTGGCCCGACGTCGGCCGGGCGGTGGGCGAGGCGGTGGCCGCCGGGCGGGCCGATCGGGGCGTCGTGTGCTGCTGGACCGGCACGGGCGTGTCGATGGCCGCCAACAAGGTGGCCGGCGTGCGCGCCGCGCTGTGCACCGACGCCGAGACGGCCCGGGGCGCCCGCCGCTGGAACGACGCCAACGTGCTGGCGATCGGGCTGCGCCTCACCTCGCCCGAGGTCGCCGGCGAGATGCTCGACGCGTTCCTCACCACCGACCCCGACCCGGACGAACGGGCCGAGATCGCCAAGCTCGGCTGAGATCGCTGGTTCTGTCGCCCTGAGGGTTCGGATTCCGCACCGTGGGGGCGACAAGACGAGCCCTGGGGTCTCGAAAACCGAGACCTGGGGGCGACAGAACGAGCCTGGGGGCGCGGGGCGTACGCTCGGCAGGTCATGGCCGTGACCGACCTCAAGCTGACCGAGTGGACATCGTGCGGTGGTGCGCAGCCAAGTGGGGCGGTCGAATCGCCGCGCGTGACCATCGTCTCGGAAAGCGTCGCGCGCGCGCTGTGGCCGGGCGCCAATCCGATCGGCCAGACGATCGAGTGGAACGGTGCGCGCCCGGCAACCGTGATCGGCGTGGTGGGCGACGTGCGCGGCGCGCGCCGGACAGGGTCCTCGTGGCGGTGGCCTCGATCTCGATCCGGGAGCGGCGGCCTATTTCGCGGTGACGCAACAGCCCCTGAGCGCGATGACGCTCGTCGTGCGCACGTCGGACGATTCGACGGCGACGGCCCTTCTGCTTCGCCAGGCCGCGCAGGCGATCGATCGAGCGCAGCCCGTGACGCAGGTTCGCCGGCTGCGCGACTGGCTGGACGAGACGGCCGCCGAGCCGCGCTTCACGTCATTCCTGAGCGGCGCGTTTGCCGGCGTCGCGCTGATCCTGGCGGCGGTCGGCATTTACGGCGTGCTCGCCGGCGCGGTCGCGCAGCGCACAAAGGAAATCGGCGTGCGGATGGCCGTCGGCGCCGCCCGCGGGCAGATCGTCCGCATGATCCTTCGCTGGGGCTTCACCGTGGCGGCGAGCGGCATCGCGATCGGTCTCGTCGCCGCGGTCGCACTCAGCCCGGCACTCGAAGCGCTGCTGTTCGGCGTCACCGCCCGCGATCCAATCACCTATGTGGTCGTCGGCGCGACGCTCGCGATGGTCGCGCTCCTCGCGTGCTACGTGCCGGCCGCCCGCGCGACGAAGATCGATCCCCTCATCGCGTTGCGCTGCGACTGAAATCGCCGCCCACGTGTTCGGCCAACCTTCACTCGACGAACACCACGACGTCGTGCTCATCGAGCCTCTCTGAACCCTTGGCTCGCTGGATCTTGGCCCGGATATCGTGGTGCTTTAGCAGCGCCTTGAAGTCGCGTGCTGCCGCCAAACTCCCCGTGAATGCCGTCACACTCCAGAGCGCTTGGCCGGCGGCGATTTCGATCAGGTTCCTGACCTGCGCAAGCCGCTGGCGATCCTCCGCTGGCTGCCACGGTCCTCTTGTTTCGGCTGGTCGCTCCGCATTGTTTTCACTGGAGGCGGAACGTGACCCAGTTTCCCCTCAATTCGAGTCGGTTCAATCATAACGGACCCCGATACAGGTCGTTCCAAGGGTTTCGGCTTTGTGGAGATGGGCAACGAGGAAGCTGACAGCTCACGGCGGACGGCGAGCGGGACGTCACAACCCTACTGACGACGCGCTCGAAGCCGCAGCAGATCGACGATCCGGGGGAAGATGCAAGAGTCCGGGCAATTGGTCGGAGACGGTACCGAGAATGCCGTTCTCTCGCATGATGCCGTCGGGCCTGTGTGCGTTGGGCGGCAACGGCGGCAGCCAATCTCGTGCGCCAGTGCGCACGCGACGTCCTTCGCGGCAAGGCGATGGGATGCAGCGAAGGCCGTGACTCCGTCGATGAGGATACGCATCGACGGATCGTCGTGCTTGCGGTGGTGGTTCAAATCGCCGGCGTGCAACCAGCGGTATTTGCTGCTGTGGAGCACGGCCAGTTGACAGCATCCGCCACCCATGTCCTGAACGGCTCCTCCGCGCCCCGAGCGCAGTCGACAGAGGCCGACGGAACACGCATGCCGTCAGGCGAGCCCCAATCTGAGGTCACGGGCGATGCTCAATCGAACGAACGCGTCGGTGACGCCAGCGCCGCGGTTTGAGTAGTGCATCACTTTGCGGAGGCGCGGGAGTGCTGGGATGAGGTTCCTGTCCTGAAGCACGCGCACGAGAGTCGTCGCCTCATCGCCGTAGGAGGACGCCGGGGCCGGCAGCCCCGGCGTGCCTGCGGTTAGCGCCCCGTGACACGATCGGCGTAAATGTAAATGGGTTCGTCAGCGGCGTTCAGCTTGACTCGCAGCCCCTCTGGTAACTCCAGCACGACACCCTGGATTGCGGCGGTCTGACCTTCGCGCACGGTACTCTTGGAAGCGGGCATCACAAAGACACGCTCGCCAGAAGGCAGACGAATCCAGATGAACCCGGCGCGCGCGATCAGTAACAGCTCCGTTCTGAATCCGCTACCTGGGAGTGACGATGAACGTCCCCACATAGTCTCCGGGCGGGATCGGCGTTGCGGCGCGGGGATACGGCGCGAGTTGGAGCAGGGTGATGGTGTGCGTCTCTGTTTCGATGATCGCTTTGCCCGAAGACGTGCGAAGCACGCAATCGACGCTGCCTGGTCTCGTGACACAGGGTGGGTCGGTCAGCCCGTTGATGAAAATCCTTATCAAGTTGAGGGACATTCCCGGCGGTGGCACCACACCGCGCTGGACCACGATAATCCTGACGATGGCCTCTCCGGCCACCACACATACGGCATCCATCGGACAGCGCGAGTCGGACGACACTTCCATGAACCTGACGGACACATCGTCTGCGAGCTCGGCGGTTCTCCCGACGCGCAGCTCGAACGGCTCACCAATCGGCAGCGAGGAGGGTTGAGACGGATTGCCGCCGCATGCGAGGGTGCCAGCAAGGACGAGCGCTATCCCGGGCATTGTGCCTATTGCCGTCATCAATGTCGAGCATAGTGCGACAGGCTCTTACCTGTCATGCGCCCATTATTCCTGCGCCGTCGCGTCACGTCAGGGTTATCGTGGGGCGCGGATTATCGGCAGGTTGGCCTCAATGCTGTCCGAGACGTTCAGAGAAACCGTTGTAGATTTTACAGGACCTGCCGACGCACCATTTTTTACTCGAAATCCCGGATCGAATTGACAGTCAGACGCGAGACTCCAAGACCCAATGTGGGGTAGTCGTGCGCTCAGGAGAGTGGGCTATTTACACAACTTCCTAGGGCACACCCAATAGGCCACGCCTTTGGCATGAGCATGTCCCCGATTGCGTCTTCGAGGACCATATGCGATCGCTCGCAGCGAGCGGTGGTGACGTCAGCCGGTGTTATGGGATTCACGGCAAGGTTTGTCCTGAAGCCGTCGCGATGACTTGTGCGATTGTCTCGGCAGCGGTTGTTCATTCATTTCTTAGAAGAGAACGCGGCCTGGGTTTCGAGACATCCCAAAGTTAGCTGCGATTGGGGACCCTTGCGGCTTGCGACACGGGATCTTGACGCGTTCTCGGCGCTGCTCGCCTGTGCATGGCTAGCCGCGAGGGTTTCGCTGCCATCCCTGTCGCTCGCAGCCATACCCGCGCTGTAGCTGATGATGACCTCGAAGGGAAGATTGGGGCCGCTCGGGTTGTGCGCTAGGATTGCCGCGAGTGGAGAGGCCGTTGGCTGCGAACAGTCAGAGCGGTCTACTCCAAAAAACAGTTAGGCAGACTACGGATGCGCGACGAATTTCCCCCAGACGTCAAGAGAACACTGGCAGGGCGTGCAGGGCACAAATGTTCGGTGTGGTACAAATCGACAAGTGGCCCTGCTGGCGATAGTCCCGTAGCTCTGTCAGACGGGATTGCAGCGCACATTACTGCCGCGTCTCGGAAGGGACCTCGATTCGACGCCTCTCTTTCGCAGGAACAGCGCCGTAGTGCCAAGAACGGGATCTGGGCATGCACACAGCATGGCCGCGAGATTGACGCTGATAAGTCCGCGTTTTCCGCCGACGTTCTTCGGGGCTTAAAGAGCATTCGGGAAGACGCCGCCGCACGTGAGCTACAAGCAGGTTCAGAAATCGTGGACCAATCGGCCAAATTGGTCGAATTCCCCTTTGTTACGACCACCTACAAACTATTCGAACTCATCGAAGGACAATCATATGTTTTCGGTACCATTACTTCCCTCCGAGACCTGCTGCGAGCGGGTGAAGAGCCATCACGAGTAGTTGACCTAACCGCCGAGGTTGTTGCTGAAGTGTGGAGCGAGCACCCGAATGTCGCCGGCATCTTGGCGACACTATTGAGCAACAATCTTGACCTATGGCAACCGAGCGACAAATTGATCGTCGAGTTACGCCAACTCTGCGAAAGCGTTATAGACGCGGACGATTGGACTCGAGTCGCGCAGGTGGAACCCCTTGCGTTCGCCCTTGGAGCCAAAGGGGCCGCAGACGTTCACGCCAAACTGCTGGAACGACTGATTACCAATCGGAAATGGAGGAAGGCCGACGTAAACCGTGTGCGCGCATACTACGGAACCGTCGGCAACGAAATTGCGTCGATCGTTCGGCACTGGCGAGATCCTTTTCGGCAAGGGCTGCTTCGCGCCAACGATGTAGCTCGACTGATGGACCTCCTTCTTTCAGCGGACGTCACTTTCAGCCCTCCGGCAGGACCGGCTCTTTTGAAGCTGCTGGCTCAGCACGCCCAGGTATTAGCGAAGCACGGCCAGGAAGACTCGGCTCACAAAGTTGTGGAGCTCCTGGATGCGCTAAAGCTCAAACGGCCGGCTAACCAGGCGGTGCGGTCGACGAGCCGCATTCATCGCCGGATAAAAGCGAAAGGGCCTCGCCGCGCGGCTCGCTGAGCTCCAATGCGTTAGAACGGACGGAAGGCCATGCTTCAGAATGGACTGTGGCGCGAACGATAAACAGCGAGTCAGGCATCTGAGATTGACGTGATTGGAAACCGAACCCCTACCCTTCCGCGAGTGTTCCAACTCGTCTATATGGGTCCCGCAAACGCAAACTAACTAAAGAGTTCTCTCTGGCGACTTGGTCCCGTCGCACATTCACATCGAGATGTGCTGTCAATACGGTCGGAATCGTAATTTCGGCAGAATCGACGGTTGGGTTGTTGGTTACCGGCATTTCGAATGTGTAGTGATTCGAAGCGCGATTGCCCCAACCGGGATGGTGTCAGTGAGAATCGGATGCTTCTTTGAAGCCAATGGACCGAAAGGAATTGAAGACAATGCTCAGAACCGAAAGAAGCCGGCGAATCTGGGAAGTTTTGGCAAAAAGCACAACTTCCGGCAGAATACCGGGTTTCCACCACTTCACAGACGGCTCTTCTGAAGGGAGATTTCCCAGAAATGGCAGGATCTAAATTCGCCCAAGAAATGAAGGCGATTCAGGTAATGCTGGACGCTCTCGAACCGCTAGAAGAGAAAGGGCAGCAATTTGCAATCAAGATGGTGCTCGATAGGCTGGGTCTTCCGAATCCGTCAGCCAACTCCAATGCCGGCACCGGCGGGCAACAGCAGCAAGGGCAAAGTGGCGGTTTGGGTGGTGCCACGGACGTAGGCGATGTGCGGAAATTCATGGTAGCTAAGCGACCACAATTGGACACTGAACGCGTGGCGGTTCTAGCCTATTTGCTCAAGCACAACCGTAACACGGCTGCCTTTAAGACTGGCGATCTCACGAAGATGAACATCGATGCCGGCGGTCGTGAGTTATCAAATCCATCTGCGATTGCACGTAATGCGGTGCGCGCTGGATACCTGGCGAAGGCGGGCGGTGGCAAGAAGCAGATTAGCCCGCTGGGTGAAATGGTTGTTGAGGCGCTGCCTGACCAAGTCGCTGTCAAGACGTTGCTCGCTGAGCATAAGCCGAAAGGGCGTAGACCACGGCGTCGTAAGCCTGCGAAATAGCGAATGCCTTCTGCCATTCGGGCTGGCCTCGTCGCGCATCTTCCTGCGGATCTGGTCGATGAGTTGCTGGAAGCGCATGCGGAGGCTAAGCGAAACTTCTATCTCGGGGCTTGAGATTAAGCGCCGTCGAGGGTGGGCGATTCTGCGAAGCGGCGTATCGAGTGCTCCAACACATCACCACTGGAAAATCCGATCGGTTGGGAACCTCCATCGACACGGAAAAGATCGCCCGCCAGTTGGCCAACCTCGCGGCCGGCTCGCATCCGGACTCGGTTCGGCTTCATATTCCCCGTGCGCTGCGCGTGGTTTACGACGTTCGCAACAACCGTGACGCCGCGCATCTCGCGGATGGGATCGACCCGAACCTACAGGACGCGACATTGGTCGTCGCCGTGCTTGATTGGGTGCTCGCGGAGTTCGTTCGCCTCTATCACAATGTGTCCGCGAACGAAGCGCAGAGGCTTGTAGAAGAGATCGTCACGCGCGTCGCACCCACGATTCAGGATTTCGATGGCTTTGTGAAGGTCCTCAAGACTGGTCTTACGGCCAGCAGTTTCATCTTGTTGGTGCTTTATCATCGAGGTCAGGACGGCGCAACGCTTGAGCAATTGGAGAAGTGGGCTCCGGCGCCTCTTCGTCGTAGCCTGCGTCGAACGCTACACCGGTTGATCAATGACCATGCCTTCGTTCACGGGGATGTCAAGCGCTGCGAGATAACGCAATCGGGTCAGCGCGAGGTCGAAAGGCTGGGATTGATTCGAGTCTGAGACTCTCCGAGGGGTGGCAAGCCGCTCGAGGAGGACGTTGTTTGTCACGCCGCCATCGGACCAGCGAGAGACAGAATCGGCTGTCGCGTTGGGGATCGAACCCGTGTCCGAGCGTACGCCCAAGGCAGATTCGAGTCTTGTTCGCAATACAGGGCTTATAGCGGCGTTTATGCTGAATGGCAAGTTAATGCGTAGCGACGATAGGTGGCTGGTGAGCGATTCCCAGACACAGTCGTCCCACAGATACCGCTTCAGAGAGTGCGCTTTCATCGTTGGTGGAAAATGGTTCGCCAGAACCATAGACGGTTACGACTCCGAGGACGTCGCCCTCAGGTTGCGGGATAGGAGCGCTGATGCAATTTGCGAATAGCGTTCTCAATTCTCCCAGGTCTGCGTGCGGATCGGAGTTGATGGCTGTCTGTCGGTTTGCTGCAACCCATCCTGATACACCAGTGCCAACCACGATGGATCTGTTGAGTAAAGCATCCTTCGACGGGCCGGCAACTAGGGCCACACTAAGATTTTGTTTGTCTGCACTTAGTTCATAAACCGCGCAGGTCGAACCAGGAAAAAGGTGTTCCAGATAGTTCGAACAAACCTCTCGAATCAGATTGGGAGTCAAGGTCGATTCCTGCGCTGGTTCGATATGTCGAGCCGTTGATGGAGTCACGTCAGGCGACCTAGCCCCGGAAAAATCGGCCGGCCGCGAGTGGCTGATTGCCATAAATGCCCTCCCAGGGTCCCGATTTGACTCCGCTGGTCGAATTTCAGGATACGCATTGCAAAATGTGTCGACAACCAATGGGTCGTACATGGACCCGCGCCGAGTTCTTAGAATGTTTAATGCTTCCACATCCGACAGTCGTCGCCTGTAAGGTCTATCTGAAGTGAGGGCGTCAAAGCAGTCGACGACCGACAGAATCCTTGCTCCGATTGGAATATTCGCTCCGTGGAGACCATCTGGATATCCAGTTCCGTCCCAATTTTCATGATGATGACGTACGATTGGAACTACGGGATACGGAAAGTCGATGGAGGATAAGATTTCTGCACCGATTGTGGTGTGCAGTTTCATGCATTCAAATTCACTTTCGGTGAGTTTGCCTGGCTTGTTTAGTATGTGTTCGGGAACAGCTAGTTTCCCCATGTCGTGAAGCAGTGCGGATGCCTCAATTGCTTTCAACAACTGAGGCTCGTTGACCCCGAGCACCTTCGCTGTGCCAACCGCAAGCGCTTGCACCCGTCGAATATGTCCATGCGTGACTTGGTCCTTCGCATCAATAGCCATAGCCAAGCTTTCGACGGTAGATAGATAGAGTTTTTCGATCTGCGCGATGTGATTGTTCGCATCGTCAAGGCGACCCATTGATAACTTCATCGTGAAATACGAAATAGCGAGAAATGGAAGAATGATTCCAAGAGTGGCCAGCCCGACATTATTGGATGTCTGGACGATCATTAGGGCGACCGAGCCGCCCACCAGATAGTTAAGGGATAGCCACGAAAAATGTTCACGCCACACTCGACTAACTTGCGTTCTTGATACCAGGCCGACCGCCGTCGCTGTGAGCCAACTATTTATTAGAAAATAGAGCGCTACAAGTAAGAGCATTGGTCCGAGCAGCGATGAGATGTCTCGAGGGTGTTCCTTTAGATTGTCCGGAATAAAGAAACGAAAGACAGTGGCGGCTATCCATATTGAGAGGGCCGCTTCGGTGACGTTAAAGAGCACCTTTCTTCTCTCTCGCCGATGTCGCCAAGCGGACATGATGAGAGCTTCAGAGGCCACGATCACGGTCGCAACGGATGGGCCAAACAAGAGAACGCTTGCGAAGATGAATGTCTCAGATACAGAGATTGTTGCAGATACAGACGGGACTCTGATGGTGAACAGTCCGCTGATGATTGTCAGCGTTGCTAAAAGCACCCAAGTCGGATCGGGTGGAAGAAAGAGAACCTGATAGACGGAGTGAGCAAGCACTCCGCCTCCTGCGGCGGTAACGAGGGTAAAGAAGAAGGTAGAGTTTGATGTTGTGCGGCTAGAGCCCATGGGCACAACACGGACGCGCATTCAGCAGGTCCATAGATACCCGAAATATCGGCTTAGGCGCCCCAAATGATTACGGTCTTCATTTTCTGATTCTTAATAGTTACTCGCCCCAAATCGGGCCGCCGTTTCCCCAAACGATTGTGTTACCCCACACAATCGTGTCGTCATCGAGATTTCCCCACACGATCGTGTCCCCCCAGATGATTTCGTTGCCCCAGACGATGGTGTTGCCCCAGACGATGGTGTTACCCCAAACTGCTTTATTGCCCCATACGATTGTGTCGCCCCAGATGATCTCGTCACCACGAACGACTCGATCGCCCCAGATGATTTCATCTCCCCAGATAATCTCGTCACCCCAGATGATCTCGTCGCCCCAAATAATTTCATCCCCCCAAATAATCTCATCGCCCCAGATAATTTCCCGGCTTCCGACCTTCCGCTTTCGGCTTTGGCTCGTCACGCGCGCGTTCGATTGAATCGACATCATGCCTGACGACTGAACGGTTTCTCCTTCAATCGTCGTTGTTTGCTTAATCGGACCGTTCAGCGCGGCGCCGATCGCGGCAGCGGCATTCAGACTCCCTGCACCGGCGCCCAACAACCCGACTTCAGGCATGAACGTCGCCGACGACTGCAGCGCCATCTTCACCTGCGCCGGCGTCAGCCCCTTGTTCGCCTCCAGCACCAGCGCCACCGCGCCGCTCACGACGCCCGCCGCCATGCTCGTCCCGTTCAACGTCGCATACGCGTCGGCGCCGGATCCGCTCGTGTGCAGCGACGGATGATCGGCAATCAGCGACGCGCCCAGCGCTTCGGCCGACACAATCTTATTTCCCGGCGCAACGAGATCCGGCTTGATCAGCCCGTCTACTGCGGTCGGTCCCTTCGAGCTGTAGGTCGTCAGCTCGTCGTCCGATCGCCGCCCCGTGCCCTTCGTGTTGAGCGCGCCCACCGTAATCACGTAAGGGTCGATCCCCGGAGACTCGACGAGCCCGTGCACGCTGCGACCCTGGTCGTCTTTCCCCCGGTTGCCCGCCGCCGCCACGACGACGATGCCCGCGTGCACGGCGCGCTCGACGGCCTCGCACATCGGATCGTCCTTGTACGACTGCTCGGCGGGACCACCTAGGGAGAGATTGATGACGCGGATGTTGAAGCGCTTGCGGTTCTTGATCGCCCAGTCGATCGCTTCGATGACGTCGCTGGCTTTGCCGGTGCCGTCCTTGCCGATGACGCGCAGGCTGATGAGATGCGCGCCGGGCGCCACGCCGCGGAACGGCGTCTGCACCGACGAATCCTGGGGATGGGGGGAGCGGCCGGCGATGGTCGCCGCAATGTGAGTCCCGTGTCCATACAGGTCTTCATTTTGTCCGGGGGCCCCTGCCCCCCGGAGCACGTCGATGCCATCGCCGGCAAAGTTCTTCGCGAAGACGACCCGGCCCGCGAGCGAGCGGTGACCCGCCCAGATGCCCGAGTCGATGAGCGCCACGCCGATACCGGCGCCCGTGTAGGCCGGCATCCCGGCAAGCCCGGCGTGCACCTGGTCGGCGCCGATGGCCGCGTCGGTCACCGACATGAAGGACGAGACCTCGACGTCGCGCGACAGGTGATCGACCTCCGCGCCGAGCGCCGCAAGTTGCGCGGCGTCGGTCTGCAGCACGGCGCCCTCCGACAGCTGCTTCTTGACGCGCAGCCCGTGACGCGCCGCGATGGCCGCAATCTCGTCGGCCGTGCCGTGCACGATGACGTCGATCGGCTGCTGCGATTTCGACGCGACGTGCTTGCGCAGGCTCTCCGGCAGGCGTCCCTGTGCGCCGGCCGGCGCCGCGATCGAAAGGATAAGCGTAAGTGCGATAGATCCCCACACCGTCTTCTGCAGCATCGCCATACGCCGCTCCCTCCGAAAGATACGACCGTTACGTTTCCTGCGTGCTGGGCGCGGGCTCGGCGGCGACGGCAGACCACACGTGCCGGCGGGTGCCGTCGAGCGACGACAACACCACCCGCTGCGATCCGCCAATCGTGCGAATCGTCTGCAGCTTGCCTTCGCGGATGCGGTTGTAGACGGTCCGCCGCGACACGTGCAGTAAAGCGGCCGCCTGATCGATGGTGACGCTGCGCCCGAGGTGCTGTTCGAACATCGCTCTCAACCTTCCTGTGCCTGTTGCCGGGGGTAGCTCGCCGCGTGTGCGCCCCGGACACTGTGTCAGAGGCTGCGACTGCGCATTTCCAATGGCGAACCTCGTGCCATTTCTGACCGTGTTCGCGAGCGTTCCTTAGTACGGGCTTAACTCGTTGCGGCGCCGAGAGTTGGTGCGGTACGATGCGGGTTCGGCCCTTGACGTCCTCCGCCGCGGATGCAGCTAACCCGTTGGCCGATCGCGGGACGCCACGGCGAGATGCGATCCAATCGGTGGGAGAGATGCACTTAATGCGAATACAGCGACAACTTTGCGTGCAGATTTGGCCTTGGATCGCTGCCGTACACGGGGCCAATCCATTGGCCGGCAGGGCGAAAATTGGCTAGGCCGAAACCCGCCGGGCCGTCGAAGCGGGTGTATGTGGCCTTCGGCGTCGCCATCCTCATGGGACTCGGGGTCTTTCTCATCTGGTGGCTCACGGGTGCGCAGGCCCGCCGGCGGGCGAGTGAACTGCCGCGCGAGCAACCCGCACAGATCGCACAGCCGGAGAAGGAACCCGTGCTGGAAACCACGCTTCCGCGTGGCGGAACGCTGACAGGTTCAACCGGTTCGCCCGAGCGCGCTCTTCGTGCGTTGACCGCGGCCCCGCTCGTGCGCGTCAACAGTGGAACCGATCGCCTCGAGCCGTGGCTCGCCGAGTCGTGGACCACCTCGAACGACAACCTTATATATATGCTGCGGCTTCGCGAGGGGGTCACGTCGTCTGACGGAGTGGCGCTGACAGCCGAACGGGCGGCTCAGTTGCTGGCCGGTGCGGAGGCAGCCGGCAAGCCGCTCGCGGTTCGCGCCGTCGATACGCGCTCTCTCGAAATCAGATTTCCCGAGCCGTTCGCGCCTGGTCTGCGCGTGCTGCATCGGCATCCGTTGCCGGGCTTCGGACCGTTCGTGGAGAAAGGAAAGGGCACGTTCGTACGAAATCCACACTACTGGCGCGGGGCGCCGGACGGATCGCTGCTTCCGTACCTGGACGGCATCGCGCTCGCGGCGGCCCGCCCTGGCCTCGACGACTTTACCGAGACGCCGATTCCTGTAGACGACTATGAGCCGTTGAAGAAGATCGAGCTCGGCGGCAAAGCCCGGTTGTTCCAGCTGGGTCCGGGACTGGATGCCGACGCGTTGTGGTTCGCACCTGGTGGGAACACTGCAGGTGCGTCGCGCCGTAGCGCCGAAGGCGCGAAGGCGGACCAAGGCGCGAAGGCGGACAGGCCCGCTGAGGACGAGAAGCCCTGGCTGCTGGACGAACGGTTCCGCCTCGCGGTATCGACGGCCGTCGATCGCCGCGAGTACTGCAAGCAGGTGTTCTACGGCGCGTGCGATCCGATCGCGGGGCCGGTGACGCCGGCCAACATGCCGTGGTTCAACCCCGACCTGCCTCTGGGCCGGCCCGATGCCGAGCTTGCGCGCGCGATGCTCGCCGAGCTCGGCCTCCGCGATCGCAGCGGCGACGGCATGCTGAACGATGCGATGCGGCGCCCCGTGCGGTTCTCGCTGCTCGTTCGCCGCGACCTGCCCTCTTCGGCGCGCGCGGCGACGTTTCTGGCCAACACGCTGCGCGGCATCGGCGTCGGCGTCGAGATTACGCCCGTCTCCGCCGCCGAGCTTGCGGCCCGCCGCCTGAAAGGCAACTACGAAGCCATCTACGATCGTATCGAGATGGACGACACCGATCCGGCGATGAATCTGGATTTCTGGCTCAGCTCCGGCGCATCTCACGTGTGGCATGGCGCGCGCCAGGGCCCGCCCGCCGACTGGGAGCGCCAGATCGATCAATTGATGCTGAAGAATGCGTCGAGCTTCGATCGCATCGAGCGGCTGCAGGCGTTCGTTGACGCGCAGAAGATCTATTACCAGCACATGCCGGCGATCTTTTTCGGCACGCCGTACGTGCGCATCATCACCAGCATGAAGACGCTGAACGCGACGCCGTCGCCGCTGCGTCCGCATCTCCTCTGGAATGCCGAGGCGCTCGCTGCGCTGCCGTGAATCGACCGTGTCGCTTGCGGGCGCTAGCGAGGGCCGATCGTCCTGAGCAGGAACGCCATCATCGCGCTGACGGCAGCAAACTGGCCGATCCAGAAGAGGAACGACCACTTCATCATCCTGGCCGATTCGTTCGCCATCTCGACTCGCAAGATGGCAAACTCCTTCGCCATGTCGATTCGCAGCGCGCCGATTTCCTGAGCGAGCCGCTTCTCGAATCGTTCGCCGGCTATTAGGAGCACTTCGTCCTTCCACGCGCGGCCTGCATCGTTGATGACGAGATGGAGGCCGCCCATCGCCTCGTCGCCGAGCTTTTCCCTGAGGGCACGAACCGCAGACATCGAACTGACACCTTTCCTGACCCTGACGACGACGATGGCATCGTCTGGAAACGTCGTCAACCTGAAAGTTGCGGCGAGTTCAGAAATTGTGGCGAAAGGATGAACATCGAACCCACGGGCCAAGGACGAGCCGGGGAGTGGTACGTGGGTTGCACCAAGACGTATCATTCGATGGCGCTCCCGTGGAATGTCCACTCGAGAGGCCACGTGACGTAGAAAGTGGAAAACAAAAAGTAGAAAGTAAAAAGTTATGCGATTCCTCACGGCACTTCTTGTGGTGACGTTGTTATCTGCCTGCGCGACCAATCCGGTGACCGGCAAGAAAGAGCTGTCGCTGATGAGCGAACAGCAGGAAATCGAGATGGGACGCGAGCTCGATGCGCAGGTACGGCAGGAGATGGGTCTGTACGAAAACGACGACCTGCAGCGGTACGTGCGCGATCTCGGGATGCGCCTGGCGTCGAAATCGCAGCGGCCGAACCTGCCGTGGAGCTTCGCGGTGGTCGACTCGCCGGCGGTCAACGCGTTCGCGCTGCCCGGCGGCTTCATCTACCTCACTCGCGGCATTTTTCCGTATCTCGACAACGAAGCGCAGCTCGTGGGCGTGCTCGGGCACGAGATTGCTCACGTCACCGCGCGCCATTCGGCGCAGCAGTACTCGCGCGGGATGGGTTCGACGATTGGCGTGCTCGTCGCCAGCATATTCGTGCCGCAGGTGCGCCCGTTCACCGATCTCGCCCAGGGGGGCATCAGCACGCTGTTCCTCAAGTTCAACCGCGACGACGAGCTGCAGGCCGATGCGCTGGGCGCGGAGTACGCGGCACAGGGCGGATGGGATCCGGAACAGGTGCCGGCGTTTCTGACGACCCTCTCGCGGATTGCCGAACTGACAGACCGGAACGGCGTGCCGAACTGGCTGTCGACGCACCCGCAGCCCGAGAATCGCGTCGCGAAAGTTGGCGCCACCGTACAGAGAGTGCAAGTGGGCGTCGATCCAAGCGGCAACTGGAACACGAATCGCGACACCTTCCTCGCGCGCATCGACGGCGTCGTATTCGGCGACAACCCCGAAGAGGGTGTAGTCCGCGGGAATCTGTTTCTGCATGCGCCGCTCAGAATCGCGCTCGAGTTTCCCGCCGGCTGGGAAATTACCAACAGCGAAGAGCAGGTGGTTGCACAGGAGCCGGGCAACAAGGTGTTCATGGTGATGCGCACGATCGAGGCGAGGGTGGGGCGCTCGCTCGAGCAGGTGGCGCGGCAGCACATGCGCGAATCGGGCTACAAGATGGCAGACCTCCGGCAGACCACCATCGACGGACTGACGGCTGTCGTCGGCACCTACGAAGGCAAGGCCACGGGCGTCGGCGCGGTGACGGCGCGAGGCGCACATTTCGTCATAAACCGGGACACCTATTTCATCGGCGGGATTGCCTCGCCGGACGCGTATCCGCGTGTCTCGGGCGCGTTCGACCAGACGATTCAGTCGTTCAGGCAGTTGAGCCGGGACGAAGCGGACAAGATTAAACCCAACATCATCGATTTCTATACGTCGCGGGCAGGCGACACCTGGCAGTCGATCGCGCAAGGCGCAGGCGGTGGGCTTGTCAGCGCCGCGACACTGGCCATCATGAACAATTACGCCACCGAAGTGCCTCCGGTGCCCGGCAGCAGGCTGAAGATCGTGGTCGTCGGATCCTGACGACTCGTGCCGTCAAGCAATCGATCGGATCGAATGCTCGTCTATCGTTCCCGATCGGTTCGCTTGCGTGGACCGCGATATTCCGACGCCACCGCAATGGCGGTACTGGTCTTGCTCCTCTCAGATGTGTATGTCGGCCAATCCACGAGTGCTGGTGGCAGAGGACGATCCCGAGTTGTGTGCCACCGTTGTCGATGCCTTGGCGCTTCGTGGGTACGGAGTCGTGAAAGCCCAGAGCGGCGATGAGTTCGTCGACCAACTCACGACCGAGGGACCGTTCGATCTGATTGTCAGCGACGTGTCGATGCCATGGATGGACGGGCTGAAGGCGATGCGCACCATGCGGACGGCCGGCCTGGCAACGCCGGTCATTGTGATGACAGGCCTCAGCGATGAACAGATCCCGGCGCAGGTGCAGGCCCTCGGCCGTGCGATTCTTCTGCTTAAACCGTTCACCCTCGACGAGCTCGAGGCCGCGGTTCAGTCGTTGATGTCCTAGGCTCGGAATGGTACAGACACATGTCCGGCCTTCTCGCAGAACCGACGTTCGTCTTTCCTCCAGCGCTCGCGCAGTCAATACGCGAACACGCGATGCCAGCGAGCCTGTCCGAGGTCACCGACGACCAGCTCGTCGAGCTGGTGACGACGATTTTTTTCGCGGGGCTCGAAACTCATGAAGGCGAGCACACTGCCGTCGGTGTCGCGTTCCTCGGGCGGAGCACGCAGGAATTCGTGATGGTAGAGGGCGCTGCGGGTGAAGTGCCTCTTTACCGGTGGAAGGTCCTGCGATTCGAGTCGCCGCGGCCGTTTGCCAGCCGCGAGCTCGTGAAGCTTTCGGTTGCCGGCGCCGATCGGCGAATCTATGTTGCGGTTGGCGTGCTCGACAACGGGTCGCTGGCCATTACGGGACTGGCGCGCGAAGGTGTCAACGCCGGTCCGGACCCGTTTATCCGCATCGTCGCGTCGAGACCCGGATGCCTGTCGATTCGCTGCGGGCGCGACCTCGCGATCGAGTACGAGCGCGGCGTGATCGTGGCGGTTGGCGACGATGAGGTGTTCTCCGCCGGGCCGGTTCGACGCGCCCTCATGGCGATCGCGCACAGCGCCGACATGGACGACGACGTCATCCCCCGCTTCCTCGATGCCATCGTCGCCCTGGTGGGCGAGATCGTGGCGCACGGCCGAGGCGGAATCCTGATCATCAGCCCGGACGATCGTCCGCCCGTCGCGGAATCGGCGCCCTACCGTATGGTGCGCGATTCCTCGCTGGGGGCGCTGCTACGGCTCGCGTGGTACGCTCGCGGAAAGGGAGGATCGGAACCCGCGCGCGTGCGCCCCGAGTCGCTCGCGTTCGGCAGCCTGCTTCGCAACGCGTTTCTGATCGAAGCCGAACGGGTGATCGAAGAGCTCGGCCGGTTGACGGCCATCGACGGAGCCGTGCTGCTCAACCGCTCTCTCGCATTGATGGCGTTTGGCGTGATCCTTCCGGTCCGTCAGCAGATCGTGATTGTTGAAGGGATGGATGCGGCAGCCGGCGGCGCGCACCCCGTCGATTTTGGGAGCCGCGGCACCCGCCATCGAGCCGCGGCAACGTATGCCTCGGAGCACTCGGGCAGCGTCGTATTCGTCGCGTCGGAGGATGGGCAGTTGTCGTGCCTGCTGCGCCAGCAGGATGAGACGCAGGTGCGCCTGTGGCGTTTGGCCTCGGGACTGTCTAAGCATGGAACGCCGCCTTAAGAAGCTGTTTCAGCACAGCAGCATTCGATATCTCTTCGGGATCGTCACAGTCGCGATCACGTTCGGTCTCCGGATCTGGCTGATCCCGTACACCGGAACAGGTGCGCCATTCGTGCTGTTCTTTGCAGCCGTTCTGGTCACCAGTGTGCTTGCGGGCGTTGGACCTGCGATTGGTGCGCTCTTGATCAGCATGGCGCTCGGCGCCTACCTGTTCGTGATGGGCGCAGGTTATTCCATTGCTCAAGCGTTCTTCCAGTCGATCTTGTTCGCCGTTGATGGGATCGTCGTCATCTATCTGACATTTCTCACGAAAAAGGGGGGCGAGCCTGAGGAGAAGTACCGCACCCTGTTTGATTCGATCGACGAGGGTTTCTGCGTGGTCGAGGTCCTGTTCGATGACCGAGACAACCCGATTGACTACCGCTTTCTGGAAGTCAATCGGGTGTTTGAGAAGCAGACCGGCATCTCGAACGCCGTTGGACGCCGGATGCGCGAGATCGCGCCGGCGCACGAGGAGCACTGGTTCCAGATTTACGGGCAGATTGCTCTGACCGGGGAGTCGCGGAGGTTTGAGAATCCGGCCCATGCCCTCGGCCGGTTCTACGACGTCTACGCGTTCCGACTCGGCAGGCCCGAAGAGCGGCACGTCGCCATCCTCTCCAGCGACATCACAGAACGCAAGCAGATCGAGGAAGCATTACACGAGAGCGACGAGCGGCTTGAGTTGGCCATGGAGGCAGGCGGGATCGGAACCTTTGATTGGAATATTCGCACCAACGCCGTGTTCGACGATTGGGCCAAGCGAGTCCGCCCGGAAGACCTGCTCGTCTGTGAGGCTGGCATTCAAGAGGCTTTCACAAAGAAGCACGATCACTGGCAGGCGGAGTATCGAATGATGAACTCCGACGATCCAGCCGGGGACAGATGGATCAACTCCCAGAGTCGTATCTTCTACGACGCGCAAGGCGAACCGCTGCGCATGATCGGCGTCAACATCGACATCACCGAGCCTAAGCGCATCGAACGGACTCTGCAGGAATCGGAAGAGCGATTTCGTCTCACGATTGACGAAGCGCCCATTGGGATGGCACTGGAGGCGCTCGATGGGCGTCTCGTCCGTGTCAATCGTACGCTCTGCGAGATCGTCGGCTACAGTTCCGCCGAGCTGACAGGGCTCACGTTCCAGGCCATCACCCATCCCGACGATCTCGACGCGGATCTCGCGCTCAAAGGTCAACTGGCTCGTGGGGAGATTCCCCGATACCAGCTCGGCAAGCGTTACATCCGCAAGGACGGTGTGATAGTCGATATCCAACTCAGCAGCGCGATTCTTCGTACTCGAGAGGGCACACCGCTCTATTACATCGTTCAAATAGAGGACGTCACAGAACGGAAACGAGCAGAAGCGGCTCTGAAAGACAGTGAATGGCGCCTTACCCTCGCGCTCGATTCCGCTCAAATGGGTATGTGGGATCTGGATCTCCTCACCGATACATCCGTGCGGTCACTCAGGCATGACCAGATATTCGGATATTCGGCCGCCGTTCCGACGTGGGGAGCGGCGGTCTTCATGAATCATGTTGTCCCCGAAGATCGAGAAGTTGCAAAACGAGCTTTCGAAAAGGCGTTTGAGTCCGACAACTTCGATATGGAATGTCGAATACTTTGGGCGGACACGTCCATTCACTGGATCTCGGCCAAGGGTCGCGTCTATCGGAACCCAACGGGCGACCCCGTCAGAATGATGGGCACAGTGCTGGACATCACCCAGCACAAGCGCGCAGATGAGGCGCTGCAGAGAAGCGAACGCGAGTTTCGGGAGCTGGCCGAGTCCATGCCGCAGATCGTCTGGGCCACTCGAGCCGATGGGTGGAACATTTATTTCAATCAGCAGTGGGTGGACTATACCGGCCTCACCCTGGAAGAAAGCTCCGGCGAAGGCTGGATCACTCCTTTCCACCCTGACGACCGGCAGCGGGCGTGGGATGCCTGGCAGCGTGCGACACAACACCGTGATACTTATTCGCTCGAATGCCGCTTGCGGCGCGCCGATGGCGTCTACCGGTGGTGGCTGATCCGCGGAGTGCCCCTGCTGAGCGCCAATGGCGAGATCAGTAAATGGTTTGGCACTTGCACCGATATCGAACAAATCAAAGTCGCGGAACAGAGGCTTAAGAAATCCGAGAAAGAACAGCAACTGTTGGCCGAAGCGGGAGCTGTGCTGGCCACCTCGCTCGAATACGGGCAAACGCTGGCGAACCTGGCCCGGCTGGTCGTTCAGAATGTCGCCGACTGGTCTGCCGTTGACGTGATGGACGAGGAAGGGCGACTCAGCCGACTGAAAGTGGCGAGCGCGGACCCGGATCAGGCGGCGCTTTGCGCGGTTCTCGAGCAGATGCCGCCCGAGCGAGATCTCCCTCACCTCATGCGATCTGTGATTGAGAGCGCACGGCCCATTGTGGTCGAGCAGGTTACGCCAGAGTACATCCGAGTCGCTTGGGCAGGGGCCCGACCACGTGCAAGCACTCCTGCTCGCTGGTGTCACATCGTTCGTCGCGGTGCCGCTCTTGATTCGGGGACAACCCCTTGGCGCGCTGTTTCTCGGCGCCTCGACCCCGTCGCGTGTTTTCGGACAGGGCGATCTTCGTTTGGCCGAAGCGCTGGCGGACCGAGCAGCTGTGGCGATCGAGAATGCCCGGCTCTACCGCGCTGCAGTCCACGCTTCCCAACTCCGCGATCAAGTGCTGGGCGTCGTGGCTCATGACCTGCGGAATCCGCTTTCCACGATCCTGATGCAGACAGCGCTACTCAAGCGTCAGGGCGCAGCGCTCGAACGACGATCACAGAAACCCCTGGAGGTCATCCACAACGGAGCCATGCGCATGAACCGCCTGATTCAGGATCTCCTGGATGTCGCACTCATGGAGGCAGGGCAGTTGCCCATCAAGCCAGCGCGATTATCTGCAGGTGGGTTGATTACCGAGGCGGTGGATATGCAGAGACCACTTGCCTCTTCGTCTTCTCTTGAGATTCGAGCCGAAGTCGAGCCCGATGTTCCCGAGGTCTGGGGTGATCGGGACCGGCTCCTTCAGGTGTTCGAGAACCTCATCGGGAATGCGATCAAGTTCTCGAGCGCCGACGGTCACATTACGGCAGGGGTCGCCTCGAGAGAGCACGAGGTCGTCTTCTGGGTTGCGGATACAGGACGCGGCATCGCGCCCGAAAACCTGCCCAAGGTCTTTGACCGATTTTGGCAGGCAGAGAGAGACGGGCGTCGAGGCGCCGGGCTCGGGCTTCCAATCGCGAAGGGCATCGTCGAAGCGCACGGTGGTCGAATCTGGGCCGAGAGCAGGCAGGGCCGGGGCACAACCTTCTGTTTCACGATCCCCAAGGCGTTCCCCGGCGCGGGGATAGATATCGTCACGGCGCAGGATGACGCCCGTCATTAGAAGCGGCTCCGGCAGCGACGCCGCTCTTCGGTTTCGCCCGCGTGCTCAGCGCCGGTGGGCGTCGATTGCCAGGAAGAGACGCCCTTCGGCCACGTCGCGCGCAAGCAATTCCCGGCCCCGGGCTGCGAAGGCTTCCTGCTCCATTCTCGGCACTGGATCCTCGAAGGTGAGCTCTGCAGCGTGCTTCACTGTGATACTGGACTCGATCTCGCGACGTGTGAGCTCGAGCCGCTTTCTCACCAGCTCGACCGAGTCTGCGACCGCAAACGCGGCGAGGTGGCGTCGATCGAGGACGCCAACCATGAGGCTCGGCCCGGGGAGGTTCATCAGCACCTGGGTCAGCGACCCATCGCCGGGCACCTGGGCGACCTCGAAGATCGCATAACCGAGTGCCCGGCCGGCCTCCTGCGCCATAACCACCGAGCCGATCAGCATCGCGCCGAACGCATCGCGGTCGAGGAGCCCTGAATCGTCCAGGACTCTTGGGCCGCCCTTCAGGACGGCCGAGCCCCGGCGCGCCATGTATTCAAGGATACCGACCGCCGCGCTGCTGAAGGGATGCGGGTTCGGGTCGACGAGACACAGCGCGCCAACGACCGTACGATCGGCGAGAAATGGAACGGCTACGAGAAAGCCAATGTCCGCCGAGCCTTGACGCTGCACGAGCCACTGCGACGCGCCGTCAGTCACGACGAGGTTGCCTTCGCTCTCCACGACGTCGTTGACAATGGGCAGGACATCGGCGGCGTCGGCGTCCAGCGGGAATGCGGGGTTGCTCGTCGCCATCAGCTTGAGCTTGCCCCCGCGGAGGAAGAACAACAGCACCGAAATGCCACAGAAGAACCGCGACACCACCGCGGGCATGTGGCCGACTCTGGCGAAAAAATCGGGATCCTCCGTGAGGTGTCTCGAGAGGGTCGCCTCACCGATTGCGCGCGTTGCCGCACGTCGCTCGTCGAGGACGCTGGGGGCGCGAACTCGGGGCACGCGTTCATGCGCGAACGTATCCGCGACCATCTGCAAGAGCTCCTCGTAGCTCAGTGGTTTGGCCTCGAAGCGCAAGGCTCCTCGCCTCAAGGCTTCGCCCTCCGCGTCGGTGAAACCCGACAGGGCAACGATTGGCGGGCAGGGCGGGGCAAAATCGCTGCGGAGCCTCGTGATCAACTCGAGCCCGCCCATGCCCGGCATGGAGAGATCAGTGATCACGAGGTCGGGTGGCCAGGTACGGAAGATCTCGAGCGCCTCCTCGGCCTGCGACGCCGCCCTGACGTCGTATCCCTCGTTGGTGAGGACGGTCTGGAAGAGCTCGCGTAGATCGTCGGCGTCATCAACGACGAGGATCTTACGTCCGCGGTCCGAACCCGTTTCCGGATGATCGCTGGCCAACGTGGCTGCTGAGTGCAACCATTGGGCCAGGGAGCACGCCGAACGGAGAGGGTGGAGTCCAATCGCACATGGTCATCATCCGAACGATTCCTGCGTCGGACTCTGCCCCCTAACTAGGGATTAGGGAATGGGGATTAGGGATTAGAGACGTACGCCCATCAGAAACGACAATGCGTTCGTCTTCACCGGCGCCGGCAGAGGATCGACCGCGACGTTCTGCGCGCCGCGAGTGAGGCGCGCGTCTACCAGCCAGCGCTTGTGCTGCAGCCCCGCGCCGAACACATACAGAAGGTTCGAACCGTTGACGAGATCGGCGATGTCGGTCCGTCTGCCGGGATCGGCGACGTCGCGGACAATGGCGCTGCGGCGGAACGCGAACGCAGGTCCACCGACAAGATAAAGAGACGTGGTTTCGCCCGTCTGTCTGGCAATCCGGACGAGTAGCGGAATCTCCAGATAGCGCAACAGAATCACCCTCTCGGCGGCCGCCGGCCTCAATCCGCTCGTTGTGCTGATGGGAGGCGCACTTCTGTCGCGGATGCGGTGACCCTTGGCGGCAAACAGCACTTCGGGCTGAATAGACAACGGGCCGGGAAGCGCGATGGTGAAGAACCCGCCGAAGTTCAGCGTCGGCTCGACGGCAGCGGCCACGTCGGTGGGCTCGAACGTCTCGACGCTCGTCAGCGAGGTGAACGACGGCCCGAACCGCACTCCATATTCCATCCACGGGCTTCGCGGTACAGCCGTCGTCGTTCCGGCCACGTCGGGTAGCGGCGGCGTGGGCGTTTCAGGCGGTGTCTGGGCGCGAGCCGAAGCGACGGTGATGAACGTGCACAGCGCGATGCCTGCGCTGAAGGAAATCGATCGCATGGTCTGACCCATCTTACAACGCGAAGACATATAATCCGCGCATTCCATCCAGAAGGGAACCGCATGCGGATTATCGTCGGATTGCTGTTCGTCGTGTTGATTCCGGTGCCATCGGGCGCCGCGACCATTCTGCAGTGCGGACGTCTCGTCGACGTGCGTGCCGGCACCGTTTTGACGAACATGTCCGTAGTCGTCGATGGACCCGCGATCGTTCGCGTGGAGCAAGGCCTGGTCTCCGGGAGCGCCGGCGATACCGTCGTCGATCTGCGCGCGCAGACGTGCATGCCCGGCCTCGTCGACATGCACGTGCACCTGACGCACGAGTCCTCCGAACGCACGCAGGTCGAGCGCTTCACGCTCAACCCATCTGACCACGCGTATCGCAGCGTGCCCTTTGCGGAGAGAACCCTGCTGGCGGGATTTACGACCGTTCGCGATCTCGGGGGCGAGCCGAACCTGGCGCTGCGCAATGCCATCAACGCCGGTCACATCAAAGGCCCCCGCGTGTTCACGTCGGGCCGCAGCATCGCCACGACGGGCGGGCACGCCGACCCGACCAACGGCATGCGCGACGATCTGGCAAAACTGGCGGCGCCTGAAGAGGGCGTCGTCAACAGCGTCGAAGATGCCCGGAAGGCCGTGCGCCAGCGCTACAAGGATGGCGCCGATCTCATCAAGATTACGGCGACGGGCGGTGTGCTGAGCGTTGCGTCGAGCGGCCAGAACCCGCAGTTCACCGAAGAGGAGATTCGCGCCATCGTCGATCTCTCGAAGGATTACGGCTTCAAGGTCGCCGCGCACGCGCACGGCGTCGAAGGCATGAAGCGGGCCATACGTGCGGGCGTCGCGTCGATCGAGCACGGTACCTACATGGACGACGAGGCGATGGCGCTGATGAAGAAACACGGCACGTATTACGTGCCGACGATCATCGCGGGCAAGTTTGTCGAGGAGAAGTCGCGCATCCCCGGGTATTTTCCCGAGGTGGTGCGAAAGAAGGCGGCCGAGATCGGGCCGCTGATTCAGGAAACTTTCGCGCGTGCGCACAAGGCCGGCGTGAAGATTGCGTTCGGCACCGACACCGGCGTGTCGGCGCACGGCGACAACGCCCGCGAGTTCGGCTACATGGTGCAGGCGGGCATGGCCCCGCTGGACGCGATTCGAGCGGCGACGCTCGAGGCGGCCACGCTGCTCGGCCAGGAGAGCCGGCTGGGCACCATCGAAGCGGGAAAATTTTCCGACGTCGTCGCGGTCAGCGGCGATCCGGTGAAAGACATCGCGGCGATGACGCGCGTGAGCTTCGTGATGAAGAGCGGCGTCATCTACAAGCGGCCCTGACGTGTTGTTCAGAAAGGGCTGACGCCAAGGTCGCTGAAGTCACCTCGCTTTGCCGCCTGGTAGAACTCCCCGCTCGACATGCTTCGAATCTGTTCGGCCCGCTGGTCCTGCCCTTCCCCCATTGCGCGCTGAGCAACCCGGTTCCGTATCGCGTCGAAAGCACCAGCTTGCGCCGCCGCACCTTCCTCGCTGGCCAGCTTGTCGAGTGTGCCGATCGGCTGCGGCGCCCCGAACACGTCCCTGGCCCAGTCCCACAAGAACTTAGCCGCAAACATTGCCGCCGCGGCGGCGGCCGCGAAGGCAGCCCGCGTCGTGTCGCCGACGCAATCGATCCAGTCGCCGCAGTTGTCGGCAAAAACGGGAGTTGGCCGAGCCAGGAGAACGGCCATCGCGACGAGCACGCGACCGACTGTGCTCGCCGAGCCTGTTCGCGACGGCCGGGGCGCGGCGACGACTGAGATGACAAGCAGGCCCAGGACGATCGCGACGTTCGCGTGGAAGAACCGGGACACCTCGGTGTCGAAAAAGACGGAGAAGTATGCCTTGGCGAGCAGGCCGGCCACGACGACCCCGAGCACGAGGCGGACGGGCACCGGTACCCTGGCCTGGAGCCCAGCGAGCCCGGTGGCAGAGGCGATGGCGGCTCCGAGTGGCCGGGCCCCGACGAGCCCGCCGAGAAGCACCGCAAAGTCGATCGGGGAATGGATGAGGCCGGCCATGAGTGCCAGCGGGAACGCGACGGATGTCACGTAGCCGGCGAGGCGCCAGCCCGGAGTCGACGCGGTGATCGGTTGGATGCGAGGACTCAGGCGTGGCCGCGCGCCCAGATAACGCAGCCCCAGGACGGCCACACCTGCGCCCGCCCCGACCCACGCGAGGCGCAGGCCGTGCTCCTGGAGCGGCTGGACGGCTGCCAGGAAAGGGCCACCCCACATCGACGTCCTGAAGTACACAACCGTGATCAACATCGGGACGGCGTGGGTCCACACAGACACCATGAAGGCGATCGCCACCGCACCGAACGCGACGGCGGCAACGCGCCGCGCGACAGCGGCGTCCTCGCTCCTCATCGTCCACTCCGCGATCCAGCGCCCGGCGAGCGGGATCTCCACGACCAGCAGCCAGAACAGCGCGTAGGAGACCAGCCGTCCGAATGTGGCGCCCAGGATCGGATCGAGCTCCCCGCTGATGAAGGTCACCAGAAGATTGCCCGCGCCAAACACGACGACCAGCAGGGCCCCGGCCGCGGGGCTGACGATCCCGAGCACGAGGGCGACGGCCATGAACGGCAGCGATTCGGTGAAGACATCCCTGATGACCACCGCCCAAACATCGGGAGCTGGCTGTTCGCTCTGGGGGGTCGTCGCATGGAGCAGGGTGATGAGGAGAGGGATGAAAATCGCCAGCGCGGGTAGCGCGACCCACATCACCGGCACCCGGTTCAGCCAACTGCGGTCTGCAAGCGCTGCCTCCCGCAGGCCAGATCGCACGCGTCCAACGAGCCAGACGGGCTCCATCCACCAGACCGGAGCACGGTCATTCGACGGCGCTGCTGGTGCCTGCACGCCGAGTCGTCCTTCGGTGCCTTCAGTCGTGCCCATCACCCATCTCCCTCACTGCGTGCGAGGACTGCGACGCCCCTGCCGTTCCCGGTCGAAGCGTGCGTCCAAGCAGGTTCCTGGCCGCACCCGCGAGAGTAAGCCCGTACACAACGTGACTCAACGCGGAGATCGTGGCGAACTCCGTATAGTAGCGAACGTTCAGCCACCCCGGGTAAAGCATCAGCTGGAACATCTCCAGGAAGAGCCCCCAACCGATCCCGTACAGAGCGGCGCGGGTCCGGGTAGAGCCACCTCGTGGGGCAACAATCAGCGTGTACGCGATACCGAAAGAGGTCCCGTTCAGCAGGTGGAGCCCGGTGCCCGCAAGCATCTTCATCGCCGATGGTGCGCTCGCGCCGACGAGCAAACCTCCGAAGACGCGAAGGGCCTCGAACGGGTTGTAAGGGCTGGGATCCAGCTGTGAGAGCAGCGCCTTGGCGGCGTCGTACGTGATCGTGGCGGTGATGCCAGATGCCGCGCCGACTGCGATGGTCCTGGCGACCCACGCCCGTCCGGCCGTATCGACAGACCGGAAGACTCCGGTGAGGAGGACTATCACTACAACCGTGGTCATCGTGAGCGCCAACGGTAGCGAAACGCCGGCAATGATGTTGAGCAACAAGGCCACGCCGCTGAACAGTCCGAGGCTTACGGCCACGTACCGGGCAGGCGGCGGGTTGGGCATCGCTCGATTCTGCCCAGACGATGGAGGCGTCAACACGGGTGGCTATTCGCCGGTTCGATTCTCACGGCGTGGAATTCTAACCGACTCGTGGCGACTTTTTGACCAATCAGTTAGGGTTGGTTGTCCGGCTTTTTCAGTTCGGGCACTGTATTCCGAGCGGCTGGCCGCCGAGTCGGGCTGGTATGCCGACGATCCCGAAGGCCTGCTCGGACAGATGGAGGCGGAATTGTTCCGCGCGCGCCGTCTCGTCGTCGACTCGGGACTGCATGCGAAACGATGGACCCGCGAGCAGGCGATCGACTACGGGATCTCGCCGAGCGAGGTGGAGCGATACGTGGTGTATCCGGGCCAGGCGTGTTCGTACATGATCGGCCAGCTCAAGATTCTCGAGCTGCGCGATCGGGCGAAGACGCAGTTGAAAGACAAGTTTTCGGAGCGCGCGTTCCATAACACCGTGCTTCGAGCTGGCGCGGTTCCGCTCGAGATGCTAGACGAGGTCGTCGACCGGCATATCCGCGCGAATCAGTAACGGCGCGAGATAGACTTATCGACAAGAAGGGCCACCATGAACAAGCGCGACTTCCTCCGCATATCCGCTCACGCCTCGCTGGGACTCGTCCTCGGTGAGAAGCTGTGGGCGCAGTACGCTCCGCTGCCCGCCACGACTCTTGCTGGTCGCGAGGACTTCTGGGACACGATTCGGGGGAAATACCGCCTCAAGCCCGACTACATCAACCTCGAGAACGGTTTCTACGTCATGCAGTCTCAACCGGTGCTCGAGGCGTACATCGCGCGAGTGCGCGAGGCCAATTATCAGGGGGCGCAGTATATGCGCACGAGGCGCGCGCAGGATAAAGCGGCCGTCCGCGACAAACTCGCGATGATGGCCGGCTGCGAGCCTGGCGAGCTCGTCATCACGCGCAACACGACCGAATCGCTCGATACCGTCATCAATGGCTACGACTGGAAGGCGGGCGACGAAGCGGTGATGGCCACACAGGACTACGGCCATATGCTGGCGCAGTTCAAGCTCGTGTCGCGGCGGTACGGAATGACGAACAAGCTCGTGTCGGTCCCGTCGGATCCGAAAACCGACGACGAACTCGTGCAGGTGTACGCCGACGCGATCACGCCGAGCACGAGGCTGTTGATGGTGTGCCACATGATCAACATCACCGGTCAGATCCTGCCGGTACGCAAGATCGCCGACATGGCGCACGCGCGCGGCGTGGACGTCATGGTGGACGGCGCGCACGCGTTCGCGCACTTCGACTACAGCATCCCGGACACGCACGCCGACTACTACGGTGCGTCGCTTCACAAGTGGCTTGGGTGTCCGCTCGGCACGGGCATTCTGTACGTGCGCAAGGACAAGATCCGCTCGCTGTGGCCCATCTACGGCGACTCGCTGCCGTTCGAGGACACCGACGTGATGAAGCTGAATCATACGGGCACGAATCCGGTGGCTGCGGACCTCGCCATCGGCGATGCGATCGACTTTCACAACATGATCGGCACGCAGCGTAAAGAAGCACGGTTGCGCTACCTGCAGAACTACTGGACGAGCAAAGTGCGGGGGATGAAAAACGTCGTGCTCAACACGCCGACCGACCCGGTTCGTTCGTGTGGTATCGCCAACGTCGGCGTCACCGGCGTAAAGCCGGCCGACCTCGCCACGACGCTGCTCGAGAAGTACAGGATCTTTACCGCGGGCGTTGACAACGCAGCCGCAGGCGTCCATGGCGTGCGAGTGACGCCACATGTGTTCATCATGCCGAACGAGCTGGACATGCTGGTAAAGGCAATTGGGGAGATTTCGCGGGCGGCATAACCCGAGGGTTGAATGATAAGTCGCAACGGAATCACTTCGAAATCGCCGGCAGTCAGACTGCGGAACGCGGACCGAGTTGAGCAAGAAATCATATAATCACGCAGTTTCCTGACAATCATGTCCCTGGCGCCCGGTGTCCGTCTCGGCGCATACGAGGTTCTCGCGCTCATTGGCGCTGGAGGGATGGGCGAGGTGTATCGCGCGCGCGATACGCGGTTGGGCCGCGATGTCGCGATCAAAGTGCTGCCTCCTCGCGTTTTTGGCGGATGCCGATCGGTTGCGGCGCTTCGAGCAGGAAGCACGCGCGGCGGCGGCGCTCAATCATTCCAACATCCTTGCCGTGTACGACATCGGCGCGCACGACGGTGCGCCCTATGTCGTGTCGGAGCTGCTCGAGGGGCAGACGCTCCGCGAGCGCCTGACTTCGGCGCCCGCGCAGTCGGTTGTCACCGAATCGCCTGCGAGTTCGACCGGCGGCGCCTCGACGCAGACCGTTCGAAAGGCGAGCGGCCTGCCCGTGCGCAAGGCGTGCGAGTTTGCCATTCAGCTTGCGCACGGCCTCGCGGCGGCTCATGAGAAGGGCATCGTTCACCGCGATCTGAAACCGGAGAATATTTTTCTCACGCTCGATGGCCGGATAAAGATTCTCGACTTCGGCCTCGCCAAGCTCACCCAGCAGGACTCGCCCCTCGCGGGGGCCACGAACGTGCCCACAACGCCCTTCGACTTCGCTCAGGGCACGGCGGAGAAGACCCAGGCGGGAATGGTGCTGGGCACACTCGGGTACATGGCGCCCGAACAGGTGCGGGCACAGCCGGTGGATCACCGCGCCGACGTGTTTGCGTTCGGCGCGATTCTCTACGAGATGTTGTCGGGTCACCGCGCGTTCCAGGGCGAGACGACGATCGACACAATGACGGCGATCCTGAAAGAGGACCCGCCGGATCTGCCGCTCGCCGAGCGCCACATCCCTCCGGCGCTCGAACGGATCGTCAATCGATGTCTCGAGAAGAATCCGGGTGCACGTTTTCAGACGGCCAATGATCTCGCGTTTGCGCTCGAGGGGCTCTCGGCGCAGGCGGAAAGCAGCGTCGTGGCCGTCCCCATCCCCCGGGTGCCGCTCGCGCGTGATGCTCGAGTGGCGTGGGCGGCCGCGCTCTGCGCGCTGGTTGTTGCAGCAGCGGTGCTTGTGCTCCGTCCAGCGTCTCCAGGATCGTCGCAAACGTTTGCGTTCACGGTCGATGCGCCGCCAGCCCTCGGGGCGCTGCACTTCGCGGTTTCTCCCGGCGGCACTCATGTCGTTGCGGTTGCAGGTCAGGACCGGGGTTTGTGGCTGCGCAGCCTGGATCGCCTGGACGGCAAGATGTTGCCGGGTACCGCCGGGACCGCATTTCCATTCTGGTCGGCAGACGGCCGGTATATCGGATTTTTCAGTGGCGGCAAGCTCAGGAAAATCGACGTGTTCGGCGCGCCGCCGGAGACGGTCGCAGATGCACCGGTCGGGTTGGGCGGATCGTGGAACGGCGACGATGTCGTGATTTTCGCGCCGCAGGCGTCCGGCGCGCTCTTTCAGGTTCCCGCGTCGGGCGGCGGCGTGCCCGTTCAGGTGACGGAGCTCGACAAATCGCGCGACGAGACTGGTCACGTGCATCCCGTCTTCCTTCCGGATGGCCAGCACTTTCTCTTTCTGGCGCGCAGCTCGAACCCGGAAAGCTCCGCGATTTATTTTGCGTCGCTCGGATCGAAGGAACGGACGCGCCTCATCAGCTCGCCGGTGAAAGCTGTGTTCGCGCCGCCCGATCACATTGTGTTCGTCCGTGGCAGCACGCTCCTGGCGCAGCGGTTTGATGCGCGGCGTGGGACGCTCAGCGGCGATCCCGTGCAGATCGTCCAACAGATAGGAGCCAATATCAGCAACGGGGCGGCCGGGATGTCTGCCTCCACCAACGGCATCCTTGCGCATCGGCTCGCCACTCTCGCGAGAAACGCCGAAACAAATCTGACCTGGTTCGATCGAGCGGGAAAGATGCTTGGTACGCTCGGTCCGCCCGGAGCATACCGAAATCCGCGTCTTTCTCCCGACGGTACTCGCCTGGTGGTTCAACGGCTCGACGATTCGACAACGAGCTCGGATCTATGGGTCATCGACGTGACCAGGAACGTGCCGGTGAGGTTCACCTTTGCGCAGTCGGGTAGCGTCAACAATGCACCCGTCTGGTCACCTGACGGTTCGCGAATCGCGTGGCAGGGTGCGCTGGGTTTCACCAATTCAGGGACCGTCTTTCAAAAGCTTGCGAGCGGCACCGGTAAAGATGAGAAGGTTGGTGACCTTCTCCCTGGATCGATCATTGACGAATGGGTGCGCGGCGTAGGGATTTTGTTTCACGATGGATCTCCGGGATCGGCAAAATCTGGACTGCAGGTCTTGCCAATGGAAGGCGGCGGCGCGCCCCGGATGCTCGGCGATACGCGATCGCTCCTCACGCATGCACGCGTCTCGCCGGACGGACGCTGGGTCGCATTTACATCGGCCGATTCGGGCCGGCCGGACGTCTACATTCAGAATTTTCCGACACCTTCCGAGCGGATTCTGGTTTCCACGGCTGGAGGCATTCAGCCGCTATGGCGTCCCGACGGCAGAGAGTTGTTCTTCCTTTCGCCCGATGGAACGCTGATGAGTGTCACTCTCGAACTCTCGCCACGTGCGAAAGTTGGTGTGCCGGTCGCGCTGTTTCCGTCGCGTGTTGAAGGCGGCGGTCAGGCAACCGGCGGAATCTGGCATCAGTACGACATCACGCCGGACGGCAAACGATTCCTCGTCAACACGCTTGCACAGGCACAGCCACAGACGCAGACAGCTCCGCCGATAACCGTCATCGTCAACTGGAATGCCGCCCTGGAAAAATGACGTTCCACGCGAGCTGTTCACGCCTCGTCCTTGTCTGCCTCACAGTTGCTGCGATGGCCTGCGGCCGTCCTGCATTTGACGGGCCGCCTGCGGCAAGTGCCCCGCCGACAGCGGAATCGCATACGGGTCATCAAGTACCGAGCGCGCCGCCGGCTGCCACAGCCTCGTCAGCGGTGCGCATCAACGACGGTCCGGCACCTGGTCCTGCGCCGGCCGGCATGATGTGGATTCCCAGCGGTACCTTCTGGATGGGCTGCGAGGGCTGCGGCATGGCCGACGCGCTGCCCGCACACCTCGTCGAAGTGGACGGCTTCTGGATGGATCGCGCGCCGGTGACCAACGCCGAGTTTCAGCGATTCGTCGTTGCGACCAGTTACGTCACGGTTGCCGAGCGCCCGCTGAAGGCGAGCGATTACCCGGGCGTGCCGAAAGACATGCTCGTGCCCGGCTCTGCGGTGTTCAACGCGACGACCAAACCTGTTCCACTCGACAATCCTCTTCGGTGGTGGCGCTACACGCCGGGCGCGAGCTGGAAACATCCGCAGGGATCGGGCAGCACCATTCGGGGTAAGGAAAATCATCCGGTCGTGCACGTCGCGTTCGAAGATGTGTCCGCGTACGCGAAGTGGGCGGGCAAGCGGCTGCCGACTGAAGCGGAGTTCGAATTCGCCGCGCGCGGAGGGCTCGATCGGAATCTCTATCCCTGGGGTAATGATCTGAAGCCGAAGAACACGCTCGTGGCCAATACGTGGCAGGGACGATTTCCGGCCAGCGACAGCGGCGAAGATGGGTACACGGGGACGTCACCCGTCGAGGCGTTTCCTCCAAACGGATTCGGACTGTATGACATGGGCGGAAATGTCTGGCAGTGGTGCGCCGACTGGTATCGC
This sequence comes from Vicinamibacterales bacterium, assembly GCA_963782595.1. Taxonomy (GTDB): domain Bacteria; phylum Acidobacteriota; class Vicinamibacteria; order Vicinamibacterales; family JAMQPK01; genus JAMQPK01. The sequence continues at coordinate 42,965 of CAWAKJ010000005.1, forward strand.
CCCGACTACTATGTGGCACTGGCGGCGGCAGGCCAGGTGGCGCGTAACCCGCAGGGGCCGTCCGACAGCCTCGATCCTCAGGAGCCTGGTGCCGCCAAACGGGTGCTCAAAGGCGGTTCGTATCTGTGCACCGATCAATACTGCGCGCGCTACCTCGTCGGCAGCCGCGGAAAATCGGAGGTAACCAGTGGCGCTTCGAATCTCGGATTCCGTCTCGTGCAGGCCGCTCGTCAATAGCCGGATGGTGCGTGCGACGATCCCGCTGCTCCTTGCAGTGGTCTCATTGGCCGCGCAGCCGGCGTTTGCGCAGCAGCGCGCCCGCGGACCGAACGTGCTCGTCATCATGGCCGACGATCTGAACAACGACATGGGGACGTTCGGTCACCCCATGGTGAAGACGCCCAATCTCGATCGGCTCGCCAAACGAGCCGTGCGTTTCGATCGCGCCTACAATCAATTTCCCCTGTGCAGCCCCAGCCGCGTGTCGCTCTTGACGGGACTGCGGCCCGATACGACGAAGATCCACGAGCTGCAGACCGATTTCCGCACGATTCTGCCCGATGCGCAGACGCTGCCGCAGATGTTCAGGCGCAATGGATACTTCAGCGCGCGCGTCGGCAAGATCTATCACTACGGAAATCCCGGGCAGATCGGGACGAGTGGTCTGGACGATCCCGCCTCGTGGGATCTCGTCGTCAATCCGCGCGGCATCGACAAAGACGAGGAGTCGGTGCTGACGAATCTGACGCCGGCGCGGCAACTCGGCAGTGCCCTCGCGTACTATGCGTCGCCGGCGCCCGACGAGGCACACACCGACGGCAAGGTAGCGGCCGAAACGATCGCGCTTCTCGAAAAGCACAAGGACGGGTCATTTTTCATCGGCGCAGGTTTCTACCGGCCGCACTGTCCGTTCATCGCACCGAAGAAGTACTTCGATCTGTATCCGCTCGATCGCATTCCGGCCCCGCGGGCGATGCCTGGCTCGTTACAGCCGCCCGCCGCGTGGTTTACCACGCCGCCGAACTGGGATGTCGGCGAGCAGGGCCAGCGGGAGAGCATTAGGGCGTACTACGCGTCGATCACGTTCCTCGACGCGAACATCGGACGCGTGCTCGACGCGCTCGATCGCCTGAAGCTGACCGACAACACCATCATCGTGTTCCTGAGCGACCACGGATACCACCTGGGCGAGCGCGGACAATGGATGAAACAGACGCTGTTCGAGCGCTCGGCGCGGGCGCCGCTGATGATCGCTGGTCCCGGCGTGGCCGCCGGTGGCCGTTCCACCACTCGGATTGTCGAGTTCCTCGATATCTATCCGACGCTCGCGGATTTGTCGGGACTTTCTGCGCCCGCGGGACTCCACGGGCGTACTCTGCGACCGTTGCTCACCAATCCGCAGGCGAGATGGGATCATCCCGCGCTGACGCAGGTACGAAGAGGCCCTCCGGATGCGACGTTCATGGGCTACAGCGTGCGCACGGATCGATGGCGCTATACCGAATGGGACGCCGGCGCGCGTGGAGTGGAGCTGTATGACGAGGCTGAAGACCCCGATGAATTGCGAAACCTCGCAACCGATCCGAAGTACAAGAACACCGTTACGGAGATGCAGACGGTTCTTCGGAGGATGCGGAGCAACTAGGGATTGGGGATTTGGGATTAGGGATTAGGAGTAGGGATGCGGCGTGCAGTTGGCGTACTCGTTGCGCTGGGGATCGGCGCCGGCACGGCTGCGGCGCAGCAGCCGGCCGCGCGTCCACCGTCGAGGCCCAACATCGTCTGGATCTCGAACGAGGACATGAGCCCGCATATCGGGGTATACGGCGACCCGCTGGCGCGGACGCCGGTGCTCGATCGGCTGGCCAAGGAATCCCTGCGTTACACGCGTGCGTTCACGACCGCGCCCGTGTGCGCACCGAGCCGGGCGGCGATTATCACAGGCATGTATCAGAACGCGATCGGCGCGCAGCACATGCGGACGACCGAAGACCGCGTGCCCGAGCTGCCCGGGCCCTACCTTGCGGTGCCGCCGTTTTACGTCAAGGCGTTTCCTGAATATCTGCGCGCGGCCGGCTACTACACGAGCAACCGCGCGAAGACCGATTACCAGTTCGGCGTCCCTTTCACGATCTGGGACGACCTGGGTCCCGACGCCCACTGGCGTCGCCGGCCAGACCCAGGGCAGCCGTTCTTCTCTGTGTTCAATCTGGAGGTGACGCACGAGAGTCAGATATTTCCGAGCAGCCCCGCGCGGAAAGGCAAACCGCTGGTGACCGATCCGGCGCGCATCAGTGTGCCGCCGTACTATCCCGACACGCCGCTCGTGCGCCAGGAGCTCGCCCGTATGTACGACAACATCGCCGACATGGATCGTCAGGTCGGCGAGATTCTCGGACAGCTGGAAGCGGACGGGCTGGCCGAGAACACGATTGTTTTCTACTGGAGCGATCACGGCGACGGCGTGCCCCGAGCGAAGCGATCGCTCTACGACTCGGGCCTGCGCGTGCCGCTGATGATCCGGTGGCCCTCTGCGAACGCCGCCATCGCGGGTGCGACCAACGATCAGCTCGTGAGCATGATCGATCTCGCGCCCACGGTGCTCGCGCTGGCCGGCGTCGAGATTCCTTCGCATCTTCAGGGTCGTGTGCTCGTTGGACCGAAGGCTGTGGGGCCGCCGACATTCGTGTTCGGGGCCCGCGATCGGATGGACACCGAATACGACATGATGCGCTCGGCGCGCGACCAGCGGTTCCTCTACATCCGCAACTTCTCTCCCGAGTTGCCGTACGCGGGGCACATCACTTACCGGAATCAGAGCGCCATCATGCAGGAGTGGTTCAGGCTGCAGGCTGAAGCGAAGCTCAGCGGACCACCAGCCCTCTGGATGCGAACGCACCGGCCGGCGGAGGAGCTGTACGACACGACCGCCGACCCATATCAGATCCGCAACCTGTCTGACGAGAAGGCGCATCGCGAGACGCTCGAGCTGATGCGCAAGGCGGTGACGGACTGGATGACGCGCATCGGCGATCAGGGTCTGGTCAACGAGCCGGAGATGATTCAGCGGATGTGGCCGGGCGGCGTCCAGCCGGAAACGGCGCAGCCCTACATCGTGCTGCGCCGGACGCCCGACGTGCAGGCGCGGCAGGCGTCGATGACGGTGAAGGGGCCAACGGAGGTCGTCATCTATGTGCCGACCCAGGGTGCGTCGATCGGCTACACGACAGAAGAAGGACCTGCGGCGAAATGGCGTCTCTATACCGGTCCGATTCTCGTCAACGCGCCGATGACGCTGCGGGCCAAGGCGATACGATACGGATATAAAGAGAGCGCTGAAGCGCGGACGACGTTCGCGAAGGAGTGACCATGCCAACGCAACTGGGGCACCGGCGGGTCCCGCAGGACCCGCCCTACGTACTGTTTGCCCTGCTGTTCATCGGGGGCTGTGCGGCGGCTCCGCCGCCGCAGGCGCAATTCGACTATCCGGCCACGCGCACCGTCGAACACGTCGATACGTATCACGGCTCGAAGGTCGCCGATCCGTATCGATGGCTCGAAGATGACAATGCTCCAGAGACCGCCAAGTGGGTCGAGGCGCAGAACAACGTCACGTTCGCGTACCTCGGGCAGATTCCGTTTCGCGCACAGCTGCGGGCACGAGTGGAGAAACTGTACAACTATCCCAAGTACTCGGCGCCGTCGCAGAAACGCGATCTGTTCTTCTTCTACAAGAACGACGGCGTGCAGAACCAGAGCGTGTTGCACGTCCAGCAGGGGATCGACGGAAAGCCCGAGGTGCTGCTCGATCCGAATACGTGGGGTGACGGTACCGTGCGCCTGCTGACGTTCTCGCCGTCGAAGGATGCGCGCCACGCGGTCTACGGCATGTCGCGCAGCGGCTCGGATTGGGAGGAATACAACATCCTCGATCTGAGGACGCGCAAGCCTCTCGCGGACAAGATCGAATGGGTGAAGGTATCGAACGTGGCCTGGCGCGGCGACGGGTTCTACTACAGCCGCTATCCGGCGCCGGAGGCCGGCAAGGAGCTCTCGTCTTCCAACGCGAATCATCTCGTGTATTACCATCGGCTCGGCACACCCCAGTCGGCCGACGAGCTGGTCTTCGAGGACAAGGCCAATCCGCAGCGTTTCCATATTCTTTCAACGACCGAGGACGAGCGGTTCGCGATTCTCGAGGTACACGATCGCGGGACAGGCAAGCAGGGTAACGCGCTGTTTGTCCGCGACCTGACGAAGCCGTCCCAGCGGTTCTCACCGCTGGTGCCGGCGATTACCGACGACACGTTCGAGGTGATCGACAGCGTTGGCGATCGCATCCTCGTGGCCACCGACAAGGACGCCACGAACCGCCGCGTCGTCAGCATCGATCCCCGCAACCCGTCCGAAGCGAACTGGAAGACGGTTGTGGCGGAACAGCCGGAGCCTCTTGAGGCCGTCGATACGGCAGGCGGGAAGCTCTTGACGACTTACATGAAGGATGTGGCGACGCGCGCACGCGTCTACAGCCTGGATGGTCGGCTCGAGCACGAGGTGGCACTGCCGGGGCTGGGCGCTGCCAGCGGCTTCAGAGGCGAGGCCGATTCCACGTTCGTGTTCTACACGTTCACATCGTTCACGATCCCGACCGCGATCTACCGCTACGACATCGCCACGCGTGCCAGCACGCAGTTCCGCGCGTCTGAAATTTCCGGCTTCGATGCGTCTGGTTACGAGACGAAGCAGGTGTTCTTCAATAGCAAGGACGGGACACGCGTCCCGATGTTTCTGGTGCATCGCAAAGGCCTTGCGCTCGACGGCAACAATCCCACGCTGATGTACGGATACGGCGGATTCAACGTGCCGACGACTCCCGCGTTCTCTCCGGTCCGGCTCGCGCTGCTCGAGCAGGGCTTCGTGTACGCGAGCGTCAACATGCGCGGCGGCAACGAATACGGAGAGGCATGGCACGACGCCGGGACGAAAACGAAGAAGCAGAACGTGTTCGACGACTTCATCGCCGCTGCCGAGTGGCTGATCGCCAACAAGTACACGTCATCGTCCCGGCTTGCGATGCTTGGCGGGTCGAACGGAGGATTGCTGGTCGGCGCCGTGGCGAATCAGCGGCCCGAGCTGTTCCGCGTGGCGATTCCGCAGGTCGGCGTCATGGACATGCTGCGGTTCAACAAGTTCACGATTGGCTGGAACTGGATCGCCGACTACGGGTCGAGCGACAACGCCGAAGAGTTCAAGGCGCTGCATGCGTATTCGCCGCTGCACAACATTCGCGCGGGCGCGAAATATCCGGCGACGATCATCACCACCGCCGATCACGACGATCGCGTCGTGCCGGCGCATTCATTCAAGTACGCGGCGGCGATGCAGGCGAAGGTGAGCCGCGAGCAGCCCGTCCTGATTCGCATCGAAACGAAGTCGGGCCACGGCTCCAGCAACACCACCAAGATGCTGGACGCGACCGCCGACGTGTACGCGTTCCTCATGCACAACCTCGGCGTGCAACCGAAGTAGTCGTAAGGCGCAAGTCGGAAGTCGTAAGGCGCAAGGCAGACGATCGTGGCGGTGTGAGAAACGGGAGGAGCTGGATGCGAATTCATGCAAGTGTGGCTGCACTGTGCGCGTTCTCGGTGTTTTGCGGTACCGCGGCGGCTCAATCATCGGCGAACGCGAATCCGGTGGCTGCCGGTGTTCGAACGGCGTGGGACGGCGCGAAGCGGAACCTGACGCGATCGGCCGAGCAGATGCCGGAGGGCGATTACAGCTTCCGACCGGTGGCAACGGTCCGGACGTTCGGCGAAATTCTGGCCCACGTGGCGGGTGCGAATTACGTGTTCTGCTCGGCGGCAAAGGGCGAGAAGTCGCCGCACGCCGAGGCGGCGTTCGAGAAGACCGCGACGACGCGCGCGCAAATCATCAAGGTGCTCGGCGAGTCGATCGCGTACTGCGACGCCGCTTACACGGCCCTCGACGACAAGCGAGCGGGCGAGACCGTCGAGCTACCGTTCGGGATGGGTAAAGGCGCGCGCGCGCTTCCGTTGATGCTGAACACGGGGCATGTGCAGGAGCATTACGGCAATCTGGTGACCTACTTCCGCGTCAAAGGCATGGTGCCGCCGTCGTCGCAGCAGAAGTAATCGCTCAGCCTTCCGACGGGGCGTGCGGCCGTGACTGACACCTCACGTGACCAGCCACGGCAGCGCGTTCCAATCGTGGGACCTCACTTACATTGACAGTGACGCGTGTGCCGAGCGGAGCTCGGCGACGACGGCCGCCGTGTCGATGTACTCCTGGAACGCCGTCACCTTACCGTCCTTCAGCGTGAACACATGCGCCCAGTCCTGGGCGAGCAGTTTGCCCGTCGCTCTGATGCGGGACGTCTCGTGCCCGAGCACGACGACGCGATCGCCCTGCGCGATGAATTCCTTCGTCTCGAAGCTTTGAATGTCGAAGACCTCATTGACGGCCGTAAAGAATTCCGCCACCGCCTGGCGGCCGGTCCGCCGCCCGCTCGTGATGAGCTCCGGTGGTCCGGGCGACACCCACTCGATCTGCTCGTCGAACAGGCTCAACAATGTCTCAATGTCGCCACGTCCGAACGCTTCGTACCCTTGCCGAATGACGTCGAGATTGTCCTGGCTCATCGTGCCTCCTGCGGTGTAATAACAACTGGATTTACGGTTGATGTAGCAGAGCCGCAGAGCCTACAACTCTGACTTGTCGAAGGCAAGAAAGAACGGCCGCGATCTCATATAATCCCGCCCTCACTCGCTTTCACCCATAACCCATGTCCCTTGCACCCGGTGCCCGACTTGGCCCGTACACGGTTCTTTCTGCCATCGGCGCCGGCGGGATGGGCGAGGTGTATCGTGCGCGCGATACGCGACTGAACCGCGACGTTGCCATCAAAATCCTCCCGGAGCTGTTTGCGGCCGATGCCGATCGCGTCGCGCGATTCCAGCGCGAGGCGCAGGTGCTCGCCTCGCTCAATCATCCGCATATCGCGCAGATCTACGGGATTGAGGAAGCGCCGGTGGGCGGCGGGTCTAAAGGGCAAGACCAGCCCTACGTACGAGCGCTTATCCTCGAGCTGGTCGACGGCCAGACACTGGCCGAGCGCATCGAGTCGGGTGCGGTTCCGCTGGACGAAGCGCTGGCGATTGCGAAACAGATCGCCGAAGCCCTCGAAGCCGCGCACGACGCCGGCATCGTGCACCGCGATCTCAAGCCCGCCAACATCAAGCTGACCGCAGACGGCACGGTAAAGGTGCTCGATTTCGGATTGGCGAAAGCGTTGGGTGCGCCCGAAGGTCCGGCTCAGGGTCCGGCTAAAGCCGGACACTACGTACCGACGGACGTGCTGTCTCAGTCGCCCACCATTACGTCGCCGGCCATGCACACGCATGCCGGCATCATCCTCGGCACCGCTGTCTACATGAGCCCGGAGCAGGCGAGGGGGAAGCCGGCCGACAAGCGCAGCGACGTCTGGGCGTTCGGCTGCGTGCTGTTCGAGATGCTCACCGGCCAGCGCGCGTTCGACGGCGAAGATCTGACGGATGTGGTCGCCGCCGTCGTGCGCGGCGAGCCGGACTGGAAGGCCCTCCCCGCGACAGTGCCCGCGCATGTGAGGACGCTTCTGAAAGGTTGTCTCGAGAAAGATCGCAAGGCGCGTATCGGCGATATCGCCGTCGCGCGATTCCTGCTCGAGCAGGGTTCGACCCTGCCATCCGCCGGCGTTGCGACGACCGTTACAGACAAACCGTCGCGATCGCGTGCGATTGGGTGGACTGCCGCTGCTGTCGTGGCGTTGAGCGCGGCGGCCGTGGCGTTGATGGTATGGCGGCCGTGGCAGGTTGATGCCATTCCCGCAGCGCCGCTTCGCCTGACAGCTGACCTGGGATCCGACGTTTCACTGTCTCAGCTAAGCGGTTCGGTCGCGCTATCGCCGGACGGCACGCGTCTGGCCTTTGTCGGCAGTCCGACCAGGGGAGGCATTCCTTCGGTGTACGTGCGCCGTCTCGACCAACTGCAGGCATCGCTCCTTGCGGGCACGGAGGGTGGATTCAGTCCGTTCTTCTCGCCGGACGGCGACTGGATCGCGTACTTCGGACAGGGCAAGCTGCAGAAAATCGCCATCACCGGCGGAGCTCCGGTCACGCTGTGCGAGGCGTCGAGCGGCCGTGGTGTGAGCTGGTCGGATGATGGCTGGATCTATTTCACACCCGATGCCGAGAGGAATCAGGGAATCAAGCGCGTGCGCGCGGAAGGCGGCACACCGGAGGACGTCGCGAAGGTCGACGGCAAGGAAATTGGGCTTCGCTGGGTGCAGGTCTTGCCGGGGTCGAAAGCGCTGCTGTTTTCGGCGCAACCGTTGACCGCCAATTACGACGCGGGCAATGTCGTCGCGTATTCGCTCGTCGACCGAACACGCAAAGTCGTCGTGCAAGGCGGGTATCACGGCCGTTACCTGCGCAGCGGCCACCTCGTCTACCTCAAGCAAGGCACGCTGTTCGCCGTGCCATTCGATATCGACGCGCTTGCCGTGACGGGGCCCGCAGTGCCGGCCATTCAAGGCGTTTCAACCAACTCTACAACCGGCGGTGCGCAGTTTGCTGTCTCAGACAGCGGAACGATTGTGTACGTGGGGGGAGATACGGTGGGCGACAAGGCGCCTATTCGCTGGATCGACCGTACGGGCAAGATGGAACTGCTGCGCAGCGCCGCCGTCAACTGGAGCAATCCGAGCTTCTCTCCCGATGGCCGGCGTCTCGCGATGGATGTCCACGACGGCAGTCAAACCGATGTGTGGGTCTACGAGATGGCCCGAGATACGTTGTCGCGACTGACGTTCGATCGCAGTGATGATGTGCGCCCTGTCTGGTCGCCCTCGGGGCGCTACATCATCTATGGCTCTGCGCGCAGCGGGGCGCACAATCTGTACCTGCAGCGCTCGGATGGAACCGGCGACGCGCTGCGTCTCACCGAGAGCCACAATCAGCAATGGCCTTCGTCGTGGCATCCGAGCGGAAGATATCTGGCGTTCTTCGAATCGGTACCGGGCAACGCCATCGATGCCATGATCCTCACACTCGAAGGCGATGAATCGGCGGGCTGGAAACCGGCCAAGCCACAGACGTTTCTGGGAGGCCCGTTGGCCGAAAGCGGCCCCATGTTTTCGCCAGACGGACGATGGGTGGCGTACATGTCCAACGAGTCGGGACGAAGTGATGTGTTCGTGCGGCCGTTTCCGGGTCCGGGAGGCAAGTGGCAAATCTCGGCGTCCGGGGCCGATGATCCGACGTGGTCGCGTACGTCCAGCGAGCTTCTCTATCTCAACACATCCGATTTGCGCCTGATGACGGTGCCGTATCGAGCCGTGGGTGATTCATTTCAGGCCGACAAACCGACGGTCTGGCTCGACGCGCGTCTGAGTACGCGCCCCCGTCCGCCCAGCCGCGACCTCGACATGCATCCAGATGGCAAGCGCTTCGCTGTCGGCGCGAGCGACGAGCAGGCATTGGCCCTGCAAAACCGGGTGGTCTTCGTCTTCAATTTCTTCGACGAGCTCAGGCGGATTGCGCCTGGCGCTCCATGAGTCTCAGGCGGCGAATATCGGCGAGAGCCGAGCCCAGACTCGTTGTGCCGTGCCCACCGGATCGTAGCCGGGCTGAGAGAAGACGTCGGTGCTCACCTCGACCACGATGGGCCCTTGGTACCCCACCTCCCCCAGCGTCTTCAGGAAGAGGGCATAGTCGACCCCGCCCTCGCCCGGCAGCACGAACCGGTGATCGGGGGCCATCCCGACGGTATCCTTGATGTGGACGAAGCCGACATGCTGTCCGAGCTGGCGGATGGTGGTGGGGAGGTCGAGCCCGAACGCCATGAAGTGGCCGTAGTCGTAGACGCCTCGCATTCGGGGGTGATTGACTTGCTGAAGCATCCAGAGCACCTCATCCGGGCGACCCATCGTTTGCTTGGAGTGTGGCTTGATGCAGAACGTCACGTCCAGCTCGTCGAGCTTGCGGGCCCAGATCGCCAGTTCGTCCGCCATGACTTTACGGCGCTCCATCCACGCGCCCGGCCGACCGCCGATCGGGCTCTGGATGAGGGCAGGGGCGCCGGGGGAGCATTCGTGCGCCACCTCCGCGGCCATGCGCAGGCGCTCGAGGTTCGACTCGACGGTCGCGTTTGAGGCAGGCTGTATGCCCTCCATCACGTCTACCAGGGTGAGCCCCAGGTCCGAGATGCGTCGGCGGATTGCCGCGCGGCTCGCTGCGTTGAGCAGGCGGGGCTCGGTGTCCCAGCCGGGGCGGAGGGTGATCTCAGCGTGCTTGTAGCCGATGCGCGCGATGTGGCCCAGTCCGTCCATGTGGGGGATGGAGCGCATGCCATAGAGGCCGTATCCGAGTTGGTAACGCGTGTGTTGCGCAGAGCCGATCGCGGGACTGGCGACCAACGCGGCCAGGGCGGCGCCCCCCATTTGTCTCAGGGCGTCCCGGCGCGTAATGGTCTGCGGATCGTGAAACATGGGTTCAGTTCTCCTCGGACATCCTTCGTGCCACCTGCATCGCGTGCTCCGGCGTGCTCGACGTGCCCATCTCTGTATCGAGGTATCCGCGGTAATTGAGCCGGCGCAGCTCGGCGAACAGGAACGGATAGTTGATCTCTCCCGTGCCTGGCTCCAGCCGGCCGGGCACGTCGCCAATCTGCACGACCTTGATCAGGCCCTTCGCAAACCCCTCGCGCAGGTTGACCGTCAGGTTTCCCTCGGTGCGCTGCAGGTGATAGAAGTCGAAACAGACCTTCACGTTCGGATGGTTCACTTCGGCGATCACAGGAAAGCAATCGACCGCGCGGTCGAGTGCCCGTCGGCGCTGAGTGGGCTCGACACTCAGCGGCTCGATGGTGATGCTCACGCCGCCGGCGGCCGCGATGTCGCCGGCGCGCTTGAGCCCTTCGACGATGCCCGCGCGCTGGACGGCCCAGGGCACGTCGTCCTGGATCTGTCCGACGAAGCTGATGAGATCGGGCGTACCGAAATCCTTCGCGATCGCGACGCGCTCGGTGATCTCTTTGAGCAAGACGTCGGCGGCGCCCGGACGGGTGAATCCGGTCGTGCCACCGGCGCTGCCGGTGCCGACGAGACTGACGCAGGTGAGGCCCGTCTCCTTCTGCGCCTGCAGCATCGCCTTGCGATCGTCATCGGGCGCGGTCCAGAAGCTATAGGCCTTGAAGCCCTGCGCGGCCACCGCGCGGATGCTGTCGGCCCGCGAGAGCTTCTGCGCGCGAAACATGATCTCGATGTTGATCGAGAGCGTGTAGGGCGGCGGCGTCCGCGTCCGCGGCGCCGGCGTCTGAGCGGCGGCAGCGTAGAAACCGGCAGGCAGGAGAGCGCCTGCCCGCAGGAGGTCGCGACGGTTCATCGATTGTGGCGTTTTCATCGGGGGAAGACTACGCCGCGGGGCGGCCCGGCGTCAAAGACGGATTGCTGTGCAGGATAGGCCGGAAATCCTCATCCGTCCGGCACTTTCCCACTCTTTAAGGATTGGGAAATCCCTTACGTGGGCGTAGCATAGATGGACCGCAGAAAGGGGAGGCATGCCGAACCTGGGGAAGCGCTGGATGTTCCGTTGGACAGCAGCCGGAGCGCTCGCCGTTGGCCTGGCCGTCGCGCCACAGGCCCAGCAGAGATCCGCGCCCGTATCCCCATCAGCCGACGAGCCGTCCCGCGCCCTCGTCTCCACGTATTGCCTCTCCTGTCATAACAGCAAGACGAAGGCGGGCAGTCTCGATCTCGATTCGATCAAGACCGACCAACTGAGCGATCACTGGGACGCCTGGGAAAAGGTTGTCCGGAAGCTTCGCGCGCGACAGATGCCGCCCCTGGGCGCGCGGCGGCCGGACGAAGCGGGCTACACCGCCGCGTTGGCGTCGCTCGAAGCGTCGCTCGATCGTGTCTCGGACAGCGCTCCGAATCCAGGACGAACAGATACGTTCCGGCGCCTGAACCGCACCGAGTATCGCAACGCGATTCGCGATCTGCTGGCGCTCGACGTCGATGTGGCGTCGCTGTTGCCGAGCGATTCTGCCAGCTTTGGTTTCGACAATGTGACGGTCGGTAACTTGTCGCCGACGCTGCTGGAGGGTTACGTCGGTGCGGCAGAAAAGATCAGCCGGCTTGCCGTCGGGCGCCCGAGTATCTCGCTCGGTGGTGCGACCGTCAGAATCAAACCTGACATCACGCAGGAAAATCATCTGGACGGGCTTCCCATCGGCACCCGTGGCGGCACCCTTGTCACTCACGAATTTCCACTTAATGGCGAGTACGAGATCATCATCCGGCTCTCTCGCGATCGGAACGAGCACATCGAAGGGCTGCTCGAGCCGCACGAGATCGAGTTGCTCGTCGATGGCGAACGGCTGAGCATGTTCACGATCGAGCCGCTGAAGCTCGAACAGAACACGTCAGCCGCCGATTCGCCGTCGCACGAGAACCTCGACAGCCATCTGAAATTGCGCGTGCCGGTCACCGCCGGTCCGCACAGTCTGGCCGTCACGTTCCTGAAGAAGCCGTTCCTCCTGCTCGAGACGGCTCGGCGGCCTTACGAGGCGCACTTCAACTACTATCGCCATCCGCGCCTGCAGCCTGCCGTCTACGAGATTTCGATCGTCGGCCCCTACAACGCGGCAGGTGCCGGCGACACACCGAGCCGCCGTCGCGTATTCGTGTGCCAGCCGACCACGTCGGCGCGCAACGAGGACAGCTGTGCGAAGAACATCCTGACGACGCTGATGCGCCGCGCGTACCGCCGCCCGGTGAACGACGCCGATCTGAAGAAACCGTTCGAGCTCTACAGTGCGGCGAAAGCCGATGGGTTCGATGCGGGCATTGAAATGGGATTGTCTGCGGTTCTGTCGAGCCCCGAGTTCATCTTCCGTATTGAGCGCGATCCAGGTGCAACGGGTGCGACAGGTGCAAAAGGTGCGACAGGTGCAAAAGGTGCAACGGGTGCGAGGGCTGCAACGGCTGCGGTGTACCGTATCAGCGATGTGGAGCTGGCGTCGCGCCTCTCCTTCTTCTTATGGAGCAGCATCCCGGACGATGAGCTGCTCGAGGTTGCGGCGCGCGGCGAGTTGAGCAAGCCCGCGATCCTCGAGAAGCAGGTCACGCGCATGCTGGCGGATCCGAAGGCCGAGAACCTCGTCAGCAACTTCGCGTCGCAATGGCTCCACCTGCGGAACCTCGAGACGATTACACCCGACATGCGGCTGTTTCCGGATTTCGACGACAACCTGCGCCAATCATTCCGGCAGGAAACCGAGATGCTCGTCGAAAGCGTCATTCGCGAGAACCGCAGCGTGCTCGATCTCCTGCGAGCTAATTACACGTTCGTCAACGAGCGGCTCGCCAAGCATTACGGCATCCCGAACGTTTACGGCAGCCGCTTCCGGAAGATCACGTTCGAAGGCGAGCAGCCACGGGGAGGGCTGCTCCGTCAGGGCAGCATCCTTCTAGTCACCTCGTACACCACGCGTACGTCGCCGGTGATTCGCGGCAAATGGATTCTCGAGAACGTGATGGGCGTGCCGCCTCCGCCGCCGCCGGCGAACGTGCCGGCATTAGACGATGTGAAGAACGTCAAGAAGGATGCGCCGGTGCGCGAGCGCCTCGCCGAACACCGGAAGAATCCGGCGTGTGCCGGGTGTCATCGTTTGACCGATCCGGTGGGATTCGCGCTGGAGAACTACGATGCCGTCGGCCGCTGGCGAACCCTGGATGGCTTCGAGCCGATTGACGCGTCGGGGACGCTCTTCGACGGCACCGAGTTCCGCGGCGTTGCCGGACTGCAGAAGGCGATTCTGGATCGCCCGGAGCTCTTCGTCACAACGCTGACAGAAAAACTGCTCACCTTCGCGACTGGCCGTGGCGTGGCTTACTACGATGCCCCGGCGGTGCGCAAGATCGTGCGCGACGCGCGCGCGAACGATTACAAGTTCTCGTCGATGATTCTTGGTGTCGTCAACAGCATGCCATTTCGCATGAGGAAGCTCTCATCATGATTATTTCGAAGAAGGCGTTGCCCAGACGGACGTTTCTGCGAGGTGTCGGCGCGACCGTCGCGCTGCCGCTGCTGGATGCCATGATTCCGTCGATGACCGCCCTGGCGCAGACACCGGCGCGGCCAGTCCGCCGTCTCGGTTTCGTGTACATCCCCATGGGAAGCGACATCGCAAGATGGACGCCTGCCGGCGAGAGCGGGCCGTTGACGGAACTGTCGGTCACCCTCAGCCCGCTCGGTCCCGTGATGAAGCACATCAACGTGCTCAGCAACATGGAGCTGAGGAACGCGTATCCGGGGACGCACTCCACCTCGAACGCCGCGTTCCTGAGCGCGGCGAAGGCGAAGTGGACGGAAAGCAGCGACTACTACCTCGGCACAACCGTCGACCAGATCGCGGCGCAGCAGATGGGACAGGACACCCAGTTGCCGTCTATCGAGCTGGCGATGGATCTCATGGAAGTGGTCGGTCAGTGTGACAACGGTTATGCCTGCGTCTACCAGAACAATCTGTCGTGGTCCTCGCCAACGACGCCGTTGCCGTGTGAGGCTCACCCGCGTGTCGTCTTCGAACGGCTGTTCGGCGAGGGTGGCAGCTCCGCACAGCGTCGCGCGGCGCTGGGCAGAAAGGCGAGCCTTCTCGACTGGGTGCGCGAAGACATCGCACGTTTGCAGAACCAGCTTGGCGCGGCGGACAAAACGAAGGTGGGCGAGTACCTCGATACCGTTCGAGAAGTCGAGCGTCGCATCGAAAAGGCCGAGGCACAGACGGCCGACAACCTGCTGCCCGATCTGGATCGTCCGGTCGGCGTCCCCGCCGCCTATGGCGATCATGCAAAGTTGATGTTCGACTTGCAGGTTCTCGCACTGCAGGGCGACATCACGCGAGTGATCACCTTCCAACTGGCGCGCGAAACCAGCAACCGGAGCTATCCGGAAATCGGTGTGGCCGATCCGCACCATCCGACGTCGCATCACGGCGGCGATCCGGAGAAGGTGGCAAAAATCGCGAAGATCAACCAGTTCCACGTGTCGCTGTTCGCCTACTACCTCGAGAAGCTGAACGCGACGCGCGAGGGCAACGGCACGCTGCTCGACAACTCGCTGGTGCTCTTTGGCAGCGGCATGGGCAACCCGAACGTTCACGACCACGTGAATCTGCCCATCATCGTTGCCGGCGGCGCGGCGGGCAAGGTGAAGGGCGGACGGCACATCAAGTACACCCAGCCGGCGCCGCTCGCGAACCTGCACCTTACGATGCTCGACGCGGTGGGCGTGCGGCTCGATTCTTTCCAGGACAGCACCGGGAAAATCGACACGTTGTATACAGCGGTTGAATTGGCGGGATAGGAGTAAATATGGGTGCGATAGGTGCGCGGGGTGCGATAGGTGCGGTGGTGTTGCTTGCCATCGCGACGCCGGTTTTGGCCGCGACAGAGGCGCCGCTGGCCAGGGCCGTGCAGCAAGTGGACCGTGCGGCGGTTACTCAGCTGTTGGCACGAAAGACCGACGTCAACGTCGCGCAGCCGGACGGAACGACGGCACTGCACTGGGCCACCTATCACGACGATCTCGATCTCGTGAATCGTCTGGTGACGGCCGGGGCCAAGGTCGTCGTGGCCAACCGGTACGGCGTGACACCGCTCTCGCTTGCGTGCGTCAACGGCAACGCCGCGATCATTACGCGATTTCTCGACGCCGGTGCCGACGCGAACGCCTCGCTGCCCGGCGGCGAGACGATGCTGATGACGGCCGCCCGGACGGGGAAGGTGGAGGCCGTGCGCGTGCTGCTGACGCGCGGCGCAGACGTCCATGCGAAGGAACCGCGCCGAGGCCAGACGGCGATCCTGTGGGCCGCGGCCGAAGGGAACGTGGACGTCATCGGGACGCTCATCGAGGCGGGCGCCGATTTCAAGACGCCGCTCGCCTCGGGATTTTCGCCGCTGCTGTTTGCCGTACGGGAGGGTCGCATTCCCGCGGTGAAGGCGCTGTTGAAGGCCGGCGCGGACGTCAACGAAGTGGTTCAGGTGCGCGCGAATCCGAAGTTGCCCGAGGGAGAGAGACCGCTGCGCAACGGCATGACACCGTTGCACCTGGCGGTCACCAACGGTCATCTCGAGCTTGCCGCCGAGCTGCTGGACGCGGGCGCGGACCCGAACTCCAGCCTCATGGGATACACGCCTCTCCACATGCTCGCGTACATTCGCAAGCCGGCCATCGGCGACAGCGATCCGGGACCGGAAATTACTGGCAGTGTGTCAACTCTGGAGCTGGTGAAGCGGCTCGTCGCGAAGGGTGGAAACATCAACGCGCGCATGACGAGGCGGGTCAACTTGACCAATACGCGCTTCCACGAGATCGACGCGACGGCGTATCTCCTCGCCGCCATGACGGCCGATGCGGAGTACATGAAAGCGCTGGTCGAGCTCGGCGCGGACCCGTCGTTGACCAACGCCGAGGGCACCAACGCCCTGATGACCGCGGCCGGCCTCGGGACGCGCTCGCCAGGCGAAGACGCAGGAACTGAAGAAGAAGTGATCGAAGCGATGCAGGTCGCGCTCGACCACGGTGCCGACATCAACGCCGTCGACAAGAACGGCGAAACGGCGATGCACGGTGCGGCGTACAAGAACCTCCCCGAAGCCGTGAAGTTCCTCGCGAAGAAGGCCGCCAGGATCGACGTCTGGAACACGCGCAACACGTTTGGCTGGACGCCGCTCACGATCGCCCGCGGCTACCGGTTCGGCAATTTCAAGCCGTCGGCCGTCACCGTCGCGGCGATCGAGCAGGTCATGCTCTCAGCTGGGGTCATCCCGCCGTCTGAAAAGGAGGAAAACGCAAAGGGGTACGACATTTACGCGCCCGAGAATCAGCGCCGGCCGCCTAAATAAGTCGTCCCTCGACTGCGCTCGGGACGCCCCTGAGCCTGTCGAAGGGTCGCAAGGCGCAAGGCGAAAGTCGCAATCGCGAGCCCGTGGTCTCGGGCTTCCGCTTTTTCCATTGGTTTCGACAAATCGCGCAGGAGGTTCCGATGTCCAAGCTTCCGCGTCTCCTTTCCATCTCTCTCGTGGTTGTAGCAATCTCATTCCTGAACGTCCAGGTCCGCGCACAGGTGCTCGAAGCCACGCTCTACGGCATCGTGCAGGACTCGTCGGGCGGTGCGCTTCCCGGCGTTACCGTAACGGTCACGCATCAGGGCACGACGCTGACGCGAGACACCGTCTCGGACGGACGCGGCGAATTTACGCTCCCTGCACTGCCGCCTGGTACGTACACCATCAGGATCGAGCTTTCGGGATTCAAGACGTACGAGAACAAGGGAATCACGCTGAACGCCGGGCAGACGGTGCGGCAGACGTTTGCGCTCGAAGTCGGGGCGCTCGCCGAGACCGTCACGGTCGCCGAGAACGCGCCGCTCATCGAGACAGCCACGACGGCGCAGGTGCAATCGCTCGGCGAGGAAGTGCGCGAGATTCCGGTCTCGCGGCGGAACCTGCAGAACGTCATCCTGCTGGGCTCGGGTATCAGCTCCTCCGACAACGCCGCCGGCGGCGGCCGGGCGTTCCGCGTCAACGGCGTCGGCGACGGCGGTCACGCCATCACCGTGGACGGCAGCAGCGCCCAGACCAACCCCGAGAATCGCGGCTTCGGGAACTATGGCGGCCAGAACCAGATCGAGATCCTGAGCGTCGAGGCGGTCGCCGAGGTGCAGGTGGCCAAGGGCGTCCTGCCGGCAGAGTACGGCGGGTCGATCGGCGGCCAGGTCAACATGATCACGCGTTCGGGGACTAACCAGTTCCACGGATCCCTGTTCGAGAACTTCCAGAGCGAAAAGTTCGCGTCGCGCGATCCGTTTCTGCCGCCGACGACGGCCAAGCCGAAGATCAAGTTCAACCAGTTTGGCGGATCGCTGGGCGGGCCGATCCTGCAGAACCGCGTCCTGTTCTTCACCAGCTTCGAGGGCTATCGCGAGGAGTCGGGCGTGACGGTGCAGGGGAACGTCGCAACGCAGGCGACGCGCAATCGTATGCTTGCCGCGCTGCCATTTCCCGAAACCAAGATGATCCTCGACAACATGCCGCTGCCGAACGTGCCCATCAACGCCGAGATCGGGCGGTACACGGATGCCAAGGTACTCACCCGCCGCGACAACACGTTCCTGGGCAAAGTGGACTTCCAGGCCGGCACGGGCAGATTGTCCGTGACCGCCTCGCGGATGCGGCCGTTCGCCGACGTTCCGCGAATCCAGATCAACAACAATCAGCAGTACACGAATGGCTCGAAGCGGCTGTCGACCAACTACGTGATGACGCGCAATTCATGGGTGTCCGAGAGCCGGTTCGGCTGGAATCGCAATACGCTCGATCGCTTCGACGCGTTCTGGCTCGCGGAGTCGCCCACGCGGGGTTCCCAGGAAGACCTCTACAACGTCCGGAAGCGCATTTCGACCTTCAGCGTCTCGAACTTCTTCAGCAGCGGAGATACCGAAATCCTTGCCTTGACCTACGACGCGTACAACGTGGACCAGAAAATCACGCGGGTTTCTGGTGCCCACACGATGAAGGTCGGGTTCCGCTGGGCGCGCGAGATCGGCTTCAAGTCGAATCCGCAAACGAACCGGTTCACGTTCACCAACCTCGACGACCTGCTGGCAAACAGGGCGAGCGACTTCCTCCTCGCGATGGGGAATCCGCCGCACAAAGCGTGGGTCGATCAGTTCGGCGGGTTCATCCAGGACGACTGGCGCGTTTCCGATCGGTTCGTGCTCAACCTGGGCCTGCGCTACGACTACTACCCGGGGTTCAGCTACAAATCCACGGATTCGAGCGATCCGGCAGAGGTCAACAATCTGAGCAATCCGACCGACATCCGCAGGATGGATTTCGGTGCGCCGCGCCCGCTCGACAAGCCGATTGACGACGACAAGGTGAACTTTGCTCCGCGCGCAGGATTTGCGTGGACCGTCGATCAGGCGGGCAGGACAGTCGTGCGCGGCGGTGTCGGGGTGTTCACCACCGGCCACATCATGGCGTTGTTCCAGAACTCGGTCGCGCGCCCGTTCACACCGATCCGCCAGGGCTGGAACCGCACCGAGCAGCAGGCGCGCGGCATCAGCTGGCCCAATACCTATGCTGAAGATGCCGAGAAAATCGTCACCGCCGAGTCAGCGGGCAGGAAGAACCTGTACTACATGTTCCAGACGGACATGAAAAGCCCCGAAACCGTGCAGGCAACGTTCGACGTGCAGCGGCAAATCGGAAGCCTCGCATCGGTGTCGGCGGGCTACGTCCATACCAGCGGAAAGAACATGCCGATTCTCTTGAACTTTGCGAACGCCTACGATCGAGTAACCGGCGCTCGGCCTAACGCGGGATTCAACCCCGGAGGGTGGTACGTCACCAGCGGACAGACGATGATGTACAACGCATTCGAGGGAAATGCCAACCTCCGCCGGTACCACGGACTCGACATGGCGCTGCACTATACGCTGTCGAAAGGCTGGTCGGAACAGGGCGCCAACCTGGTTGGCAATTTCAACAGCTCGATTGGCGATACCACGTACAACAATACACAAGACTTCTTCGATCCCTTCCTCGAGTCTGATTACTCACCGTTGATCGGCGAGGTCCGCCATCGCGTCACCGGCACCCTCGTCTACGAGATCCCGTTTTTGAGGGACCGGAACGATGTGGTGGGCGGCGTGCTCGGTGGCTGGCAGATGTCGAGCGTGATCAACTTCCGATCGGGCGAACCGCTGCGGATTACCCAGGCGTCGGGTATTGCGAACAGCCGGCCGGATTACAACGGCGGCAATCAGATACTCGACAACTGGCGCGACACGCTGCTGTACCTCGATCGAAGTGCGTACACGCTGGTGCCGACCTCCTCGACTACAGGTGCGACGATTCGGCCGGGCAACCAGAACTCCTCGCAGGTGCGTGGACCGGGACGCCGGCGCGTGGATCTGACGCTCGCGAAGACGTTCGCCCTCCGTGGCACGACGCAGGTGCAGTTCCGATTTGAATCGTTCAACGTGTTCAACTGGCGGCAGTACAACAATCCCAACACCACAGTCACCGGGGCGACGTTCGGTCAGATTACGAGCGTGGCGTCGACGAGAACGGGGCAGATCGGTCTGCGGCTGACCTTCTAAGTCGCAAGGCGCAAGTCGGAAGTCGGTAGTCGCAAGGCCTGGCCATGCCCGTCACCGGGGCCATCCGGTGGCGGGCAGTCCTGGCGTCACCTTCAGTGCGTTCTCGTAGTACAGCTTCTTCAGCACCACATCTGGCAGGTTCATTCCGTACAGCTTCCAGAACGCGTGATAGTCGCGGTAGTAGTCGAAATACTCATCCGCCGTCTCGAAGACCCGCCAGTAGTACGGAAACTCCGAAGGGGCGTACGTGTCTTTCCCGAAGAGCACGCGATCCTGATACTTCGTGAAGAACTCCGCCGCGGTCCGCGGCTGACGGCCAAAATCGTAGAGCACGGCCGCGACTTCGAGATAGACATTCGGCAGCTTGTCGACGAGCGCTCCTGCGCGCTTCAGATCGTGTCCGTGCCACGCAAAGTGCGCGGCAATGAACCTCGTTTTCGGATGCTTCGCAAACATCCGATCGCGCTCCGCAATGAGCTGCTCGAACTTCACCTTGGAGGGATCGTAGTTGCGGCGGCTCGGAAACAGCGCGAGCTCGAGCCACCGCTCGTTCGTGTAGTCGGGCGGCTGGAAAAAGGACGGGGGCTCGCCTGTGTGAATCAGGACGGGCACATTGAGGCGTCCAGCGGCGGCCCAGACAGGATCGAGCTCGGGATCGTCAATCGGTATCCGCGCCCCATTCGCCTTGAGGGCCGTCATACCCAGATCTTTGAAGATTTTCAGACCGATCGCGCCGTTCCGGACATCCTGCTCGAGCTGCGCCGCAGCCTTGCCACCCCAGCCCGCCGCGAATCCTGAGAAATCAAGGTTGGCGAACACCGTAAACCGATCGCGGTAGGGGCTGGTGCGAATCGCGTCGACGTTGCGCTTCAGCCGCTCGCCGCTGCCGCCGCTCAGGTTGTTGAGGACGCGCAGGTTCAGTGCGTCCATCTCGCGAATGAGACGCGGCATATTGTCGGCGGTCGCAGCCTGGTGGCTGTGAATGTCGACCACCGGAAACTTCGCCTTCGGCACAGGGTGCACGTCCACGACGAGCGTGGACTTGGGCCGGTAGTCGAGGATGCTGGGCAACGGAGCTTCCGGCGCTTCACACCGTCCGGCCCGCACCTCGGTCTGGCCAGGCGGGCATTCGGTGGAAGAGGCCTGCGGCTGCCGAGCCGGTGGCGTGGTCTGCCGCTGAGCGGACAGGAAGCCGGAACAGGTCAGTGCAAGCGCACCAATCAGAGTCGGAAGGCTGTGGCGCATAGGGGGAATTGTAGCCGTACTGCGCATATAATCTCGCCGTTCCGCGATAGTCATGTCTCTGGCCCCCGGCGTTCGCTTTGGGTCGTACGAGATCCTCTCCGCCCTTGGTGCAGGTGGGATGGGCGAAGTGTATCGTGCACGCGATACGCGGCTGAATCGCGACGTCGCCGTCAAGGTTCTTCCCGAATTGTTTGCCGTCGATTCCGAGCGTGTGGCCCGCTTCCAGCGCGAGGCGCAACTGCTCGCGTCGCTGAACCATCCGAACATCGCGCACATCCATGGCCTCGAAGAAGTGGGGACGCGCAGGGCGCTGGTCCTGGAGCTGGTCGACGGTCCGACGCTTGGCGATCTCATCGCAAAGGGCCCGATCCCGGTGGACGAAGCCCTGGCGATGGCGAGACAGATTTGCGAGGCGCTGGAAGCCGCGCACGAGCATGCGATCGTCCATCGCGATCTGAAACCCGCGAACATCAAGCTGACGTCAAACGGCACCGTGAAGGTGCTGGATTTTGGACTGGCGAAAACAGCGGCGGCGCCCGACGCCGGATTTCAGGCACCGGACGTGTCGATGTCGCCGACGATCACATCCCCTGCAATGACGATGGGCGGGATGATTCTGGGCACGGCCGCCTACATGAGCCCGGAGCAGGCGAAAGGCAAGCCGCTCGACAAGCGCACCGACATCTGGGCATTCGGGTGTGTGCTCTTCGAGATGCTTGCCGGGAGCCGGGCATTCGTCGGCGATGACGTGTCCGACACGATGGCGGCGATTCTCCGAGGCGAACCGGACTGGTCGGCGCTCCCGGCCACGACACCCGCCCCGGTTGTCCGCGTCCTCAAGCGATGCCTGGAAAAAGACCGGAAACAGCGGATCGCCGACATCGCTGACGCGCGTTACGAACTAAACGCTGACGCGATTTCCGAGTCTCGTGCATCGGCAACGGCAGGACCGCGCTCGTCCTCATCGAGATATCCGATGGCAATGCTCATGTTCGGACTTCTCGTCGGGGCGGGTATTGCGGCCGCGCTGCTTTCGTACTTCGCCCCAGTGCGTCCCATGGATCGGGTTGCGCGGTTTACGTTCTCGCCTCCGCAGGGCTGGGAGCTGTGGGCCCCTTCTGGTGCGATCGGGCAGAGTCCGCTGGCTGTCTCGTCCGATGGCAGCCATATCGCATTCGTCGCTCGTCAGCCCGGTCAACGAGGCCTGTTGTGGGTCAGGTCGATGGAGGCGTTGGATGCGAAGATGCTGCCCGGCACGGAGGGAGCCACATCGCCATTCTGGTCGCCTGATGGCGCCTCGATTGGCTTCTTCGCCGACGGCAAGCTGAAACGGGTGGATGTGACCGGCGGCATGCCGACCCCGCTCGCCGACGCTCCAAACGAGCGCGGAGGCGCGTGGAGCGAGCGCGGGGTGATTGTTTTTGCGCCGACGCTTGGCAGCCCACTCCAGAAGATTCCCGCAACCGGCGGTACGCCGACGCAGGCCACGGCGCCGGGTGCAGGTGACCCCGGCGGCCACGCGCGGCCCGCCTTCCTTCCGGACGGTAATCATTTCGTCTATCGGCAGGTCGTCACGGGAGGAGCCACGCGATCCGTGTTTGTCGCCAGCCTGGAGGGAGCCGCCGGTCGAAAGATCATGGACAGCGAATCGGGAGATTTTTACTACTCGAAGGGCCACCTGCTCTTTCTTCGTGCGGGTGCCCTGGTCGCTCAGGCGTTTGATCCATCTGCGCTCGCACTGAGCGGTGAGCCATTTCTGATTGCCGACGGAATAAACGGTGTCGGGAACGCGAACGTGTTTGCCGTTTCAACGAACGGTGTGATCGTCTACCAGCGCGGCACGCAGGTGATCGAGTCGCAACTGCAGTGGGTCGATCGGCGTGGAACGCGCCTCGCCAACATCGGTGAAGGAACGGATCTTGTCGATGATCTCGAGTTATCTCCAGATCAGAAACGGCTGGCGGTCACCTTGTCGAGTCGCGCGTCTCCGGACGCACGCGATGTCTGGATTCTCGACACCACGCGGGGAATTGGTTCGAAGGCAACTTCTGATCCCAACGGGGAGTTTCCGGTCGTTTGGGGTGTCAAGGGTGATCGTATCTACTACAGCCGTGCAACGGGGAGCGGCCCCCGGGTCGTTCATGAGCAAGAGTTGTCCGTCGGAGGCGCCGTGCGACCCATTGGTCCACAGGACGGGTTGAGCGGTCTCCTCGACGCGGGTCCGACCGGCGAACTCCTCTTCCAATATTCGCCACTCGGAGGCCGATCTGATCTTTGGGTTGCAGGGTCGGCCGATTCTCAGCCTCGCCCGCTGATGGAAACGCCATTCGCCGAATTGAGAGCCAAGTTTTCTCCCGACGGCCGATGGATTGCCTATATGTCAGACAGGTCCGGAACTCTTGAAGTCTACGTGACGTCGTTTCCCAAGCCACGCGAAGAGGTCCGTATTTCAGCGGCCGGGGGCCGGTCGCCAAGGTGGCATGGCAATTCCCGCGAGATTTATTATCTTGCGCCAGACAACAAAGTCATGGCCGTCGAAGTTGATGGAAGTACGTCTGAGTTCAAGGTCGGCAAAGCCACGTCCCTGTTCGAAGTATCGTTCGCAGGGACGCGTTCTCAGTACGATGTCACGGAAGATGGGCAGCGGTTTGTCGTCAATGCCCTGCCACGTGCCGCATCTCAGGAACCCATCACCGTCGTGTTGAACTGGGCACCTGCAGTGCCGCGCTGAGTCGAGCTGCGTTGTGTCACTCTATGCGCTTGCCGTCGGCTCCATCGGGCAAATGGATATACTGAAAACAGGAGCCGTCAACAGTGTCTCCCCACCGACATTGAACTCGAGACGCAGGCCCGCATAGATGCCCAACTGCTTCAGAAATCCTCCCCCGAGCGAGCTGCCCGTTAGCTTCATCTCGGTGAACTCCTGAAAGAATCGTCCACCGCGAACCAGGACGTCGCCCGTGGCGCCATTGCGCACGACGATCTCGTAGGCCTGCTTATACGTTCGCACGACGATCCGCTGCATGTGCTCGACTCTGTCGAGCTGCACGCCCTCGGCGCGGCGCCAGTCGCGTTCGGTCCAGGTGGAGAGCATCGCGGCGGAGGGGTATAAGGGAAGTGCGGCACCCATAGGTAAAACATCTGCAAACATGGGGCCGCCCGCATATAATCCCGCCGTTCCTTCCAAGACATGAACCTTCCCGGGCGAATTGCCGACGAGATGACTCGAGACGACGCTCGGCAGTTCTTCGATCGCCGCGTCGAGGCTTGGAGCCGGCACGATATCGACGCCCTCGTGCTGGCGCACACCGCGGACTGCGTGCTCGAGAGCCCGCTCGCGGGGAAAGTGACGGGCCGTGATGCCATCGAGCGCGTCTATCGGGCATTCATGACCAGCTTTCCCGACATGTCCATCCATGATCCGGGGCTCATCGTCGGCGATCCCCAGGTCGTCCAGCTCGTGACATTCTCAGGCACGAATACCGGCGGATTCATGGGCATGGCGCCCACAGGAAAGAAGTTCACGTTTGCCGCCGTCCTCATCTGCACCATGCGCGACGGGCAGATCGCGCACGAGAGACGCATCTACGACTTCACAGGATTCCTCATGGAGATCGGCGTGCTCAAGGCGAAGCCGGCGTAAGCGATGACCGACACAAGCGCTGAAACGACACCACGCCTTCAGGTCGAAGACCCGCTCGGCCGGCGCATCGTCGTCATCGACAAACCCGTCTTTCGCATCGGCCGCAAGAGCGAGAGCGATCTGCGATCGGTCGGCCCCGATGTCTCGCGCGAGCACGCCGAGATCGTGCGCCAGGATGACGGCCGGTTCGTCCTGAAAGATCGCGGGTCGCGCTACGGTACGTTCGTGAACGACGAGCAGGTGACTGAGCGGCCGCTCCGCCACAGGGACAAGATCCGGCTCGGACGCAGCGGCAGCGCCGAGATGATGTTTCTGGCCGACGATCCCAACGATTCGAGAGGGAGCCATGTGACGGGCGTCATGGATTTGCGTCCGCTGACGACCCTGCTGGATCGATTGCGCGGCCTCGGTTCCTCGCGCGTGCTGGAGGAAGTGCTCGTCCTGGTCATGGATTCGGCCATCGATGCGACCGGGGCCGAGCGCGGCTTCATCATGCTCGCGAATGCGAAAGGCGAGCTCGAGTTCAAGATCGCGCGCGCTCGCGGAAAACTGACGCTATCGGGACAATCGTTCGCGACGAGCCAGAAGATTCCGCAAGAGGTCTTCGCGACCGGCCGCGAGCGTATCGTGGCCGATCTGCGCGACAGCGATTTTGCCGGACAGCATCTCGGCACGGTGGCGCTCGGCATTCGCCACGTCCTCTGCACACCGTTGGGGGTCGTCAGGTACCTCGAGAAGTCGAGCGCCGAGATCGAGCAGCGTCCCATCGGGGTGCTGTATCTCGACAGCCGCGAGAAGGGGCAGTTGATGTCGGCGTCTGCCCGCCGCGCGCTCGAAGCGGTGGCCGGCGAAGCGGCATCCGCGATCGAGAGCGCGCGACTGTACCGCGAGGCGACGGAAAAGGCGCGGATGGAGCGCGAGCTGCAGCTTGCCGCCGAGATCCAGCGTGCGCTGCTGCCCGAGGCCCTGCAATCGGGCCCGCACTTCCATGTGGCGTCGGCGTCTGTCCCATGCCGTTCGATCGGAGGAGACTTTTTCGACTACTTCAGTCTCGAGGGGGGAGCGTTCGGCTTCACGCTGGGTGATGTTGCAGGGAAAGGCCCTCCGGCGGCGCTGCTGACCGCCATGATTCAGGGTGCCTTTGCAGCGCAGGTAGGGTCGAACGATTCGCCGGCCGCTGTGATAGCGCACATCAATCGCACGCTGATTCGCCGCGCCATTCAGTCGCGTTTCGTCACGGTGATGTACGGCGTGCTCGCGCCAGACGGCCGGCTCACGTACAGCAACGCCGGACACAATCCGCCCATCCTCGTCGGACGTAACGGGGTGCGGCGGCTCGAGACCGGCGGGCTGATCCTCGGGCTGTTCCCGCACGCGACCTACGAAGAGGAAACGCTTCAGATGGAGGATGGCGACACGCTCGTCGTGTTCAGCGACGGCGTGACAGAGGCGCTCAACCCGGCCGGCGAAGAGTTCGGCGAAGAGCGCCTGCTGCCGTGCGTCGACGAGCACCGCAGCAGCGCGCCCGAGAGTCTGCTGGACAGCATCCTCGCGACGGTCAGGACGTTTGCTGCGACCGCAGCGCAGAACGATGACGTGACCGCGCTCGTCCTGCAATACAGGACGCCGAGAGCTAGTTGAACTTGGTCAGCGCGTCCTGCTCGGAGTCGAACGTGTCGAACACGGTCAGGAGCTTGGTGATGCTCAGGAGATCCGTCAAGCGCTTGGTGAGATTCACCAGCTTCAGGCTACCGCCGGCTTTCGTCACCGTCGTGTACGCACCGACCATCTCGCCCAGTCCGGCGCTGTCCATATGCGTGACGTTCGCCATGTTGACGAGGATGTTCTTGTGTCCCTGATGGATCAGACTGTGAATCTTGTCCTTGAACAGCTGATCGCCTTGAGTGAAGGTGATCTGGCCGGAAAGATCCAGCACTGTGACGTTACCAGCCGAGCGTTCGGCGATCTGCATGAGGTGCTCCTTTATTCGTCGCGGGGTAAGAGCGGGATACTAGTCGAATGATGGAACTGGTGCAATAGGTGCGTTGGGTGCGCTAATCCCTGGGCTTGGTCACCATGGGGACGAACCGCACCGGAATCGTGCGTTTCTCCGTCACTCCCTGTGCGGTCTTCGTAATGATGACCATCTCCTGATAGTCGGTGCCGACCGGCACGACCATGATTCCCCCAACCGCAAGCTGATCCACGAGCGCCTTCGGAATCTCCGGCGGCGCGGCGGTGACGATGATGCGATCGAATGGCGCGCGCTCGGGCCATCCCAGGTAGCCGTTGCCTGTGCGCACCTCGACGTTGCGATAGCCGGCGAGTGCGAGCGTGCCGCGTGCGCGATCGGCGAGCTCGTTCACGATCTCGATGCTGTAGACCTGCTTCGCGATTTCGGCGAGCACCGCCGCCTGATAGCCGGAGCCGGTGCCGATCTCGAGCACCTTGTGGCCGGGCTCGAGCCGCAGCGCGTCGGTCATATAGCCCACGATGTAGGGCTGCGAAATCGTCTGTCCCTGGCCGATGGGCAATGGCCGATCTTCATACGCGTGCGCCCGCATGGCTTCGGGCACGAAGAGGTGGCGAGGCACACGCGCCATCGCCTGCAGCACGGCTGCGCTCTGCACATCACGCGCTCTGATTTGCGTGTTGACCATCTGCTGACGCTGCGCCGGCCAGTTGTCGGGCTGTGCACATGTGATCGCCCCCGCGAACAACATGCTGACGAAGACTATAATCAGGTTCATGCGTCGTGTGGGCCGCGTGTTGGCGGCGATCCCGGCCGTGGCATTCGCGTACCTTGCGTTTGTCTACCTGACCGTGCCCGACGTGCGCGAGCTGCGCACGAACAATCCACAGTCGACGGCGTTCATGCGGCTCCGCGCGCGCGAGGCGCGTGCCGAAGGCCGCGAGCTGCGCCACGTCCACCAGCCCGTACCGTACAGCCAGATTTCGCCGCATCTCAAGCGCGCGGTGCTCGTGGCCGAGGACTCGGGCTTCTGGGGCCACGAAGGGATCGACCTCGAGGAGATCAAAAAATCCCTTGGCATCGACTGGGTGCGCGTCGCGTCGATACGAGGTGCGAGCACCATCACCCAGCAGCTGGCGAAAAACCTGTACCTCTCGCCCACACGCAACCCAGTCCGCAAGCTGAGCGAGCTGTTCATCACGCGCCGCCTCGAGTACGAGTTGAGCAAGACGCGCATCTTCGAACTGTACCTGAACTACATCGAATGGGGAGACGGCATCTGGGGTGCGGAGGCAGCGGCCCAGACCTACTTCGGCGTCCCGGCCTCTGCGGTCGCACCCGACCAGGCCGCGCTGATGGCCGGTGCCATCATCAACCCGCGCGTGCTGAACATCGCAAAGCCGAACGGGCGTCTCCGGGCGCGACAGCGGCTTATCCGCGCGCGTATGGGCTACATGACGCCTCCGCCAGTGGTGGCTGTGCCGCCGCCTGCCGACACGCCGAAAGAGGCTGAAGAGCCGCCGAGTGACGAGCCGGACGCAGAGTCGCCGGCGGAAGCGGATCCTTCATCGGTTCCCGCTTTGGCTCCGACCGAACCTGCTGAGCCACCGCGTGGCAAGCCGGAACCAGGAACCCAGAACCCGGAACCGGAACCCAGAACTGAGAACCCGGAACCCGGAACCCCTACCCCGGGTACGGTCCGTTGATGTACTGCTGCAGGTGCTGAATGATCTCGCCCTGTACGGTGATAACCGACCGCACCAGGTCGCCGATCGACACGATGCCCACGATGGCTGCGCCTTCGACAACCGGCAGATGGCGGATGCGCCTGTCGGTCATCATCCGCATGCACTCTTCGACGGTGTGACCTGGCGTGACGGTCACAACCGGGCTCGACATGATGTCGGACACAAGCGTGTCCTTCGATGAGCGCGACTGGAGTACGACCTTTCGGGCGTAATCGCGTTCGGAAAGAATCCCGACGAGCTTGCTGTCGGAGACGACCAGTAGCGCCCCGACCGAATTCTCAGCCATGAGGGCGATGGCGTCATACACGGATGCGTCGGACGAGATGCTCAGGACCTTGCGATCTTTCCGCCGCAGAACGGAATTGACGGTGTCGGGCAGCATGCACACCTCCGTCAGTGGTTTGTGAGAGTGGAGAATTATACGCCCAATCCAGGGGATAGGAAGAGTCCTGCACAGCGTATAATTCGCGCGTCTGGAGGCGATACCCGATGACGCGCATGACGGCGGCGCTGGTGCTCGCGGCATCCCTGTTTCCCGACCGCGCCCTCGCGCAACCGGCCACTCGACGCGTGTTCGTCGACGCCACGGCCGCCTCCGGCGGCGCCGTGCTCGATCTCACACCCGCGGACTTTCAGATTACTGAAGCCGGCGAGGCGCGCGAAGTCACATCCGCCGCTCTGGCGCGGCGGCCGGCCCGCATCGCGCTGATCGTCGATGCCACCGACGCGATCCGCCAGCCCATCGGCCAGATCCGGACGGCCATCACGGCCTTTCTCGAATCGCTCGATCCAGAGCACGAAATGATGTTCGTGTCGGTTGCCGGCACGCCGCAGATCCGCGTGCAGCCAACCACCGAGCGTCAGGCGATGGTCAAGGCCGCGGCCGGTCTTTTCGGGACGAGCGGCGCCAACACCATGCATCGCAACATCGACGACATCTTCCACCGGTTCGGACAGACCACCGCCAACCGTGCGATCTTCGTCGTCGTGACCGCCGAGGGGTTCGAATCGACGGAGAACATCAATCCACAGCAGATCAAGCATGTGACCGACCACTTCGTGTCGCGTGGCGGCGTGCTGCATGGCGTCAGGCTGAACGTGCCGCTGACGGGCCGGACCACTCCCGCCGGCAACCTGACCGAGATGCCCGTTACGCTGATGATCGCCCGTGATACGGGCGGTGCGTATACGAGCACCTCGGCCAATGGCCTGCTCGACGTGCTGCAGCGCCTGGCCGGCGCCATCAACGATTCGCACAGAACATCCCCCATGAGCTATCAGGTGGAATATGTCAGTGCGACCGTCAAAGGGAAAAAGCCCACCACGCCGGACGTGCGCGTCAATCGAGAGGGCGTTCAATTGAAGGTCATCGGCGCACCATGAGCAGGACACTGATGACTTGCGCGCTCTACCTTTTCACTCCATCGGTTGCCGCTGCCCAGTTCAACACCGCTGAAATCGGCGGGGTCATTCGCGACGGCTCCGGCGGGGTTCTGCGCGGTGCGTTGGTCAGGGCGATACATCCTGCCAGCGGCACGGTGGTCGAACGTGTCTCCGACGCGGGCGGCCGATACTTTCTTCCGGCGCTCCGGATCGGGCGGTGGGAGATTTCCGCCACGCTGACCGGTTTTGCCGCCAAGACACAGACACTCGTGCTCGAGGCCGGCCGGGCTTTGGCGCTCGACTTTACGCTTGGCCTCGAGGCCGTCGCCCAGGAAGTCACCGTCGAGGCCTCGGCGCCGCTGCTCCAGACCACGAACGCCGAAATCAGCGACGTCATCGAGAACCGCGAGGTCGTCCAGCTCCCGTTGAACGGACGCAATTTCATCAACCTCGCGCAGCTCAGCGACGGCGTCGTGATTCCGCCGGGGGGCACGCGAGGCGGCGAACTGGGACAGGCCGGCCAGCTGCCCAACGTCGGCGGCCAGCGCTCTGGCCACAACATCTACCTGGTCGACGGAGCGAAGGTTACCGACGAGCTCTTCAACAACCTGGTGCTGAACCCCTCAGTCGATTCCATCCAGGAGTTCAAGATTCAGAAGTCGATGTATCCCGCGGAGTTCGGCGGCAAGGCGTCCGCGCTCATCAACGTTGTCACACGTTCCGGCGCGAACGCTTTCCACGGAAGCCTGTTCGAGTTCCACCGGAACGAGTCATTCGACTCGCGCAATTTCTTCCAGCAGGCGAACCAGCCGCTTCCGCCGCTCCGCCAGGACCAGTTCGGCGGGGCCGTGGGAGGCCCGATCCTCAGGAATAGCACGTTCTTCTTCGGGAGTTACGAGAGCACGAAGCTGAAGCGCTCGCAAACCAGTGTGTTCTCCGTGCCGACCGCCGCGGCGCGCAACGGCAACTTCACTGGTCTCGCGAATATCTGCGATCCGCTGACGATCCCGACCGCCGGCGTGTGCACGCCGTTTCCCGGTAATCAGATCCCCGCGAACCGCATCGATCCGATTGCTGCTGCCTTTCTGGCGAACGTCCCGCAGCCAAATACCGACGGCAACTTCCAGAACCTGGCGGCCAGCGAGGAGCTGACGCGCGACCTGCATCAGTTCAGCGCCCGGGTCGACCATCGGTTCGGCAACTTCGACCAGTTCTTTGCGCGGTTCAGCACGTTCGACGCCGAAGATCTCCAACCATTCGGCACGAGCGCGCTGCAGGAATCGCTTGTGCCCGGCTTCGGACGGACGCTGACCACGCACACGCGGAATGCGGTGGCCAGCCACTCGAAGGTGCTCGGCTCGTCGACGGTGAACGAGGTGCGTGTCTCCTGGATGAACGTCAGTGGCGGACAGGTGGGTCTGAACGAAGGCAATCCCTTCGCGAGCCAGGCCGGCCTGCTGGGTGTGTCCACCGACCCGCGCGACGCCGGGTTCCCGCAGATTGCCACTGGCTTCTACAGCACGATGGGCGATCCCACGGTGAATACCACACGCCGCACGCAGCAGTTCGAACTGTTCGACAACTTCACGTGGGACCGCGGGGCACACCGGATGAAGTTCGGGGCCTACTACTACTACCTGAAGCTCCGGCCCGTGCAGGCCGACAACGCGCGTGGTGCATTCAGCTACTCGGGTCAGTTCAGCGGCAACGCGTTCGCCGATTTTCTCCTTGGCTATCCCACGACGGCGGTGTCGGGTATCGGGCGCGGCGACGAGGATGGCCGCACCAACTGGCTGCATGTATACGCGCAAGACGACTGGCAGGTCCGCGACAACCTCACGCTCAATCTGGGCCTCCGCTATGAGTTCAACCAGCACATGTACGACACGAGCAACCGTTTGTCGTCGATTGATCTCGATGCGGCGCGGTTTGTCATTGCCAGCGATGAAAACGACACGATCCACCCGAGCGCCAGCAGCCTCTTGCCCCTCGTCCCCGTTCCCTACGTCACATCCAATCAAGCCGGCTGGGGTCGAGGACTGATGGACCCGAGCGCGGTCCGTCTGGCGCCGCGTCTGGGCTTCGCGCTGTCTCTCGACGACTCGCGCGCGGTGCTCCGGGGCGGATACGGCATCTTCCTCAATCAGTGGGCCTACAGCGTGCAGACGGCGTTCGCTCGCAACCTGCCGTTCTTTTTCGTCAAGCAGGTAGATATTCCGGTCACGCAGACCGTCCCGACGTTCCAGACGCGCAACATCCTGACCAACAACGCCACCGGCACGATTGGCGGCAACATCATGGACTACGCGTACAGCGTCGAGTACAGCCAGACCTGGAGCGGCGGCCTTCAGTACGCGCTGACGCCGGTGACGCTGCTGGATCTGTTCTACATGGGGACGTGGACGCTCGGCGCGGACAACGCCACGGTGCACAACATCCCCGAGCCAGGCGTGGGCCCGATTCAGGCCCGCCGTCCGATCCCGCAGCTGAGCCGCATCAATGCGATTCGCTTCGACGGCAAATCGATTTACCACGGCATCACGTTGAAGGCCGAACGACGGCTCCAGAACAACTTCGCGTACAACGTCAGCTACACGTGGTCGGACTCGAAGGACGACGCGTCCAGTCCAGGGCCGACGGAAGCGGAAACGAATTTCCCGCAGAATGTCCGAAACGTTTTCGATGAGACCGGCGAGTGGGCGCTGTCGAGCTTTCACCACACCCACCAGGTGATCGCGAGCGGTGTCTACCAGGTGCCGTTCTTCAGCGGCGCCGGCGGCGTGAAGGGGGCCGTCCTCGGTGGATGGCGGGTGAACGGGATCTTCAGCGCCCTGTCCGGTTCGCCGTTCACCGTCAATCTCAGCGTGGATCGCGCGAACATTGGCGCCGGCCCGGCGCAGCGTCCCGATCAGATCTGCGATCCGAACGACGGACCCAGGACCATCGCTCAGTGGTTCAACACGTCGTGCTTCGCATTGCAGCCGCAGTTTACATTCGGCAGCGCGCCGCGCAACAGCGTCTTCAGTCCCGGGTTCGCCAATGTGGACTTCGTGCTTGCGAAGACGTGGCAGTTTCCCGGCACCTCTGAGCTCGAGTTCCGGTGGGAGATCTTCAACCTCCTCAACCGGGCGAACTTCAACCTGCCGAACCGGATCTTCGGCAACCCGAGCTTCGGCCGTATTTCCAGTACGAAGAACCCACGCGAGATGCAGTTCGGCCTGCGGTTCGCGTTCTAACAAGGAGCGTTATGCCAATGACGTGTTGTCGCCTCTTAACTGTTGCTGTCGTGTCTCTCAGCCTGGGTGCCGCTGTTGTGAACGGACAAACAGGTGCCACCAACGGCGAGTGGCGCGCGTATGGTGGCGACACCGGACACACGCGGTACGCGCCGCTCGATCAAATCAACGCCACCAATTTCGGCAAGCTGACGATCGCGTGGCGGTTCAAGACCGATCATCTCGGGCCGCGACCCGAGTTCATGTTCGAATCGACGCCGGTCATGGCCAACGGCGTGCTCTATTCGACGGCGGGCAGCCGGCGCGCGGTCGTGGCGCTGGATCCGGAAACGGGCGAGGAGCTGTGGATGCACAGCGAACGCGAAGGCGCGCGTGGATCGGCAGGGCCGCGCCAACTCTCGGGCCGCGGCCTGGCGTACTGGACCGATGGAAAAGAGGAGCGCATTCTCTATGTCACGCCGGGCTACCGCCTGGTCGCCCTCAACGCCAAGACGGGCATGCGCGTACCGGGATTCGGCGATGACGGCATCGTCGATCTGAAGCAGAACAACGACCAGCAGATCGATCCCATGTCGACCGAAATCGGGCTCCACGCCACGCCGATGGTCGCGGGCAACGTGGTCGTTGTGGGCGCCGCGCATCGCTCGGGCGGTGTGCCCACCGGCAAAACCAACGTCAAGGGCTACATTCGCGGATTCGACGTGCGGACCGGCAAGCGGCTCTGGATCTTCCACACGATTCCGTCGCCGGGCGAGTTCGGCAACGAGACCTGGTTGAAGGATTCATGGTCGTACACGGGCAACACCGGGGCCTGGGGGCAGATCAGCATCGACGCCGAGCTGGGTATCGCGTACCTGCCGGTCGAAAGCGCGACCGGCGATTACTTCGGCGCCGATCGGCCGGGCAACAATCTGTTTGCCGAAAGCCTCGTCGCCGTCGATCTGCAAACCGGGAAGCGCAGATGGCACTACCAGCTGGTGCATCACGGCATCTGGGATCACGACATCCCGTGCGCGCCGATTCTGGTCGACATCCGGCGCGACGGAAAAATCATCAAAGCTGTCGCCCAACCCACCAAGCAGGCGTTCATGTACGTCTTCGATCGCGTGACCGGACAGCCACTCTGGCCAATCGAAGAGCGGCCGGTGCCGAAAGGCGACGTGCCTGGCGAGTACTACGCGGCCACTCAGCCGTTCCCGCTCAACGGGCGCGGCCAGCCGTTCAACTACGACAGGCAGGGCTTCGTGGTGGACGATCTCATCGACTTTACGCCCGAGCTCCGCGCTGAAGGCGTGAAGGTGATCTCGAAGTACAAGTACGGGCCCATCTTTACACCGCCGGTCGTCAGCAAGCCGGAAGGGCCGCTTGCGACGCTCGTGCTGGCGGCTGCCGGCGGCGGCACGAACTGGCCGGGCGGTTCATACGATCCGGAGACCGGCATTCTCTATGTGAACTCACAGAAATCAGTGAGCCAGCTTGGCCTCGTGCCGCCGCGCGATGCCTCGAAAAACGATCTCGCCTATGTCGTGGGGAACGCGTTGACCGGTGCGCGGACGACCGGTGGGACCGGATCGGCCGCCGGCGGCGGCGCCGCAATCGCCCCGGGGACCACGGCCGCCGCTGCGGCGGCGGCGCCTGCAGGAGAGGGAGGCGGGGGAGCGCCGGGATTGAGCGTTCAAGGGCTTCCCATCATGAAGCCGCCCTACGGACAGTTGAGCGCGATTGACCTTGTCAAAGGAGAAATCCTCTGGCAGGTTCCGCACGGGGAGACGCCCGACACGGTTCGGAACCATCCTGCGCTGAAGGGCCTCTCGATTCCGCGCACAGGCCGTCCCGGTGTCGTCGGTTCCCTTACGACCAAGACGCTGGTGATTTCCGGTGAGGCCGGCTTCGGCCCGACGCCGACAGGAGCGCGAGGCGCGATGCTGCGCGCGTACGACAAGACGACGGGCAAAGAAGTGGGGGCGGTGTACATGCCCGCGCCGCAAACAGGCTCGCCGATGACCTACACGTTGAACGGCCGTCAATACATCGTCGTTGCCGTCAGCGGGGCAGGATTTTCGGGCGAGTTGGTCGCGTTCCGGCTGCCTTCATAGTCGCAAGGCGCTAGTCGGAAGTCGTAAGGCGCAAGTCGAGTCGAAAGTCGACAGTCAGTAGGCCGGGTCTTGCCTGGTAGACCCGGCCCATTCCTTACCGCCAACAACTGCGAAGACGAACCCCATCGGTGTGTGTGTGTGTGTGTGTGTGTTACCATATATGGTAGCCATATGCAGAAGACGACGGTATACCTCGATCCTGCCGATTACCGCGCGCTCAAGAAGATTGGTGCGAAGACTAGACGGCCCCCGGCAGAGCTCGTCCGCGAGGCGGTTGCCGAGTATGCCGCTCGGCACGGTAAGCGCCGAGTGGCGAGAAGTGTTGGCGCGTTCTCGAGCGGGCGCCAGGACCTGAGCGAGCGTGCGGAAGAGCTGCTGAAAGGGATGGGGCGATCGCGGTGATCGTCGCCGATACGGGCGCGATACTCGCGCTGCTGGACGCCGGCGATCGCCACCATACCGCCGTGCGCGAGCTCTACGAGGATCGACCGGACGACTGGCTGCTACCCTGGGCGATTCTCCCTGAAGTCGACTACCTTGCAGGCGCGGAGCTTGGTGCGCGCGCGCAAGAGGTGTTCCTGGCAGATCTGGCAGACGGTTCGTTCGCCGTCGAATACGGCAAGCCGGAGGACATCGTCCGTGCACACGCGATCGGCCGCAAATATCGTACGCTCAGGCTGGGCCTGGTCGATGCGGTTGTCATCGCGATGGCCGAGCGGCTTCGCGCCGAAGCCATTGCGACGCTGGATCTGCGGCATTTCGGAGCGGTAAAGATTGCCGGGTCGCCGCGTTTGCTCCCACGCGACGCAAAGTGAGGCGTCCGGCTAACCGCCTTCGCCAAGGCTTCGGCGGTCAAGAAGCCGGACACTACTTTTTCGGCGGGGGGTGCAGAGCGGTCGACGGCGGGACGACGCCCTGCATGCGCAGGTACGTGGTAATCGTGCCGAAGTCCTCGGCTGAGTGCACCGTGTTGTAGATGAACGCGTGTGCGCGTATGGCGCGAATCTGCCCGCTGGACGACCCGCCGAGCCCGGGAGCGACCTCCATGAGCCACGATTCGGTCGCGGCGGCAAGCATGCGATCGCAATAAGCAATCGATTCCCTCAGGGCCGCAACGATGGCCGGCTTCGACGTTATCGTCGACAGGGCTGGCGCCGTCTGCTTCTGCAGGCCTGGTGGCAGCCCGGCCTGATTGCAGAACGAATAGTGCGAGCCCGTCGCGTGGTTGATCTGCTCGCCGAATGTCCTGACGTCCGGTGTCGGGCGGAAGGCGTAGCCTGACTCGGGCATCATCTCGGCGGACATCACGAGATAGTTCGTGAAGACGTTGAACGATCGCTGGATAATGCCGCCGAGCGGACGATCCACGAATATCTCGAGCCGCCGGGCTTCCTTTGCGGCAGATTCGTCGAACTTCGGCGCGAGCGATTCGCTGAGTGCGATTTGTTCAGGAGTCACCGCCGGTGCAACAGGTCCCTTTACCTGCGCGGACGCAGGCGCGGCGAGGAGAAGCACCATGAGGGCGAGCCGGTTGATGTCTGGCATGCGGCAGATGGTAACACTGACAGGGATTAGGGATTGGGGATTAGGGATTGGCGCAGTCGCGGTACTCACGGCTGTACTGACCGCGCAGAGCGTCCCGCACGTGGGAACGTGGCGGATGAATCTGTCGAAGTCGAAGTTCGAGCCGGGTCCCGCGCCGGCGAGTCAGACGCGCGTGTATGTCATCCTGCAGGATGCTCGAGGGCCCGCCCACGACATGTTGCAGTCCACGCAGACCAATGTTCTCGGCGACGGAAGCCAGTCGGTCGGCACATATGGCGCGAGATTCGACGGGATGGACTATCCCGCGACGGGTTCGCCCGTTTACGATTCGATTGCGCTGACTCGCATCGACACGAACACGTTCGATGCGGTGCTGAAACGCGAAGGTAAAGTGGTCCAGACCGCACGCAATGTCGTGTCGGCGGACGGAAGAGTCATGACGGTGACGGTCCGCGGCTCCGATGCGGCCACCGGCCGGAAATTCACCACCATCATCGTGCTCGAGAAGCAATAGCGAAGAGGCTCAGTCCGAAATGCGGCGCGCGCCGATGTATCTCGATCCCCAGTAATTGGACCCGAGTGTTTCGACACGGACGACGCCGTTCGAGTTTGGGGCGTGCACGAAGCTGTCCGGGCCGATGGCGATGCCCACGTGCGAGGCGCCCCGGCCCCAGCGTTCAGTGTCGAAAAAGATGAGGTCCCCTGGCTCGATCTTCGAGGGCTTCACCTTGTCGCCTATCTCCCACTGCTCCTCGACGACGCGGGGGACGGCGATGCCATATTGCGCGAAGACGTACTGGACCAGTCCGCTGCAGTCGAAACCCGTTGGATCGGCCCCACCGAGTCTGTAGGGCACGCCGCGGAAGCCCATCGCAAACTGCGCAATGGCAAAGCCTGGTGCTATAGGTGCGATGGGTGCATCAGGTGCAATTGGTGCGTCCACGGCACCTGTCGCACCCGTCGCACCTGTTGCACCTGTCGCACCCGTTGCACCTGTCGCACCCGTCGCACCCGTTACCCCCGTCGTGGCCCCCGGAAATGGGCGGGGCACACCGCCCGTCGTCGCGCAGGCCGCGGACGAGGCGGCGACGGCTGCCATCACTATCAACGCGGCTAACCCGCGGTGGGCCATAAGGTGCATCGGCGTAAATTATCGGTGCGAGCGTGACGGAAGTACAGTCCCCACAGTAACTTGACAGCCGTGCGCCTTGCCAGCGAAAATCAATTCACGCGATTCTGCGTACGAAAGATGGAGCAGACCCTCCTTCTCAACGCGACGTACGAGCCTCTCAAGGTCGTAAACTGGCAAAAGGCTATAACTCTGCTTTGCCAGGGAAAGGTGGAGGTGATCTCGGTCTACGACCGGGAGATTCGGGCAGTGTCTTTCAGCATCAAGCTGCCTTCCGTCATCCGCCTCCTTCGCTACATCAAGATCAAAAGACGCTTCGACTACGTGCCGTTCTCGAGGGCGAACATCTACGCGCGCGACAACCACTCGTGCCAGTACTGCGGCGACGCGTTTGCGACCAACGAGCTCACGTTCGACCACGTCGTCCCGGTTGCCCAGGGGGGCCGCAAGGACTGGGAGAACATCGTCACCTGCTGTGTGACATGTAACCGGCGGAAGGGCGGGCGTACGCCTGCCGAAGCCGGCATGCACCTGGTGAAGTACCCGAAGCGGCCCGAATCGGTACCGGCCATCCGCATCACCATCGGTTTACGCAACGCGCCAGACAGCTGGCGTGATTTCCTCTACTGGAACGCAGAGCTCGACGAATCCTGACGGTTTGACGCGTCTAACCTCAATTCAACCGCATTGGGCCGTCGAAGGTGGGCGTGTCGCCATCCACGGATCCGGGTTCCCGATGGACCGGCCCCACCTTCCCGGCGTCACCATTGGCGACGCTCAGGCGCGCTCGGTGTACGCCTCGGCGTCGATGATTTCCGTGCTGGTGCCGGGCGGACTCGATGGCGGACGCACGGCCGTGCGTATCGCCGATGTTCAGGGCGAAACGGGATTGCTCGAACTCGGGATTCCGCTCGCGACCGGGCTGCATCAGGTGGACAATCCGGTCTTCGACCGCGAAGGGAACCTGTATGTCACCTACAGCGGAACACGCGGACAGGAAGTGCCGGTCTCGATCTTCCGCGTAGGCCCGAACGGACGGCGGGAGTCGTACGTGTCGGGCATTGTCAATCCGACGTCGTTGACCTTCGACGCGTCGGGGCAGCTGTTTGTGTCGAGCCGCTTCGAAGGCTCGGTCTATCGAGTGTTTCCGAATGGCACCTACGAACCGTACGCGACCGATCTGGGCATTGCGTGCGGCATGGTGTTCGATCGCAACGGCGTGTTGTACGTGGGAGATCGATCGGGGACGGTTTTTGCCGTTCAGCGCGATCGGACCGTGAGTGCCATTGCCACGCTCCCCGCGAGCGTCGCGGCATTTCACCTCGCGCTCGGTCCGGACGACTGCGTGTACATTTCAGCGCCGACGCTCGGGCCCTACGACCACGTGTACCGGCTCGACCCGGCGACCGGCGTCATCGATCGCGTGTATTCGGGATTCGGGCGGCCGCAGGGAATTGCGTTCGATTCGCAGGGAGCGCTGTATGTCGTCGAGGCGCTGGCGGGATGGAACGGCCTGTATCGTGTGCGGTCAGATGGCGCGACCGAGATTGTCGTCGCGGGTCAGTCGCTGGTGGGCGTTGCCTTCGATCCGAACGGCGGCCTGGTGGTCACCTCCAACGACACGGCGTATCGGCTCAACGTACCGATAAGGCCGTTGATGTAGATCACCATTCGCAGATTGTCAGATTGGGATCCCCCAAAACTACGCTAATTCTGCCGGGCGGTCGCGCCGCCGTACCGGAGCGCCCAAATGTACGCGGTCCACGTCGCGAGCACGCCGAGGTAGTACCCCAGAAAGGCTGGCCTTCCCAGTGGGTTCAACATCAGCATCGGCACTATGAGCAGTAGCAGCACTCCGAAGGCAAATGTCTTCATAGTCTGCGAATCTCCCAATCTGCGAATCTTCAATTAGGGCTTATCAAGATCCCGCTGTACTGCATCTCTTCCCACGTCTGATCGCCCCAGAGCACTTCTTTCGCCGCATCCGGATTCGACTTGTTTGCTGTTGAGTTGTCGTACCAGGCAGTCGAGATGATCTTCGATCCCTTCGGCACCCGCAACGGCTCCCTGAACATGTAGTAGGTCTGCCAGTTGAAGTCGTACTTCGGCACCGAGAGAATCGTGCGCGTTTCGCCGCCCGGCAGCGCGAGCTTGTAGTCCCATTTCTTTCCGCGCAGGTGGGTGTGCGGGAAGAGTCCCCACACCGTCGCGTCCTGCACGAACTCGAGATCGGTCGTGACGGCCACATCGGCGGCGCCTGGCGGCAGCCGCAACGTGCCGTTGAAGAAATGCTGTGCCCGCACCTCTCGCGGCGCCTGCTCCTTCGAGTATGTGATCCCGATCTTCGTGCGATCGGAGCCTGGCTTGCCGTTGGTGGTGTAGTGCATCTGCAGCTCGAGAATGCCGCCGGCCTCCAGGCGGAACGCGGTGCCTTCAGGTGCCATCTGGGGATTCGTGCCTGGCGCGTACGTGGCGACCAGGCGCGATGGAAGATCCTTCAAATCCGTTCGCTGCGGACGCCGGCCAACGTTCCGATCCTCCGGGGTCGCCATGTCCTTCTGGTTGGGACGTGCGAGCGGTATTCGTGGCTGGTCGGGCTTCGCGCGGTAGAACACCAGGACGTGGTGGACCAGAGCTCGATTGCCGGGCCTGACTTCGATCGACTTCACCCATTTCGATGCGTCGAAGTTCGTGGGCACGTAGAAGTATTCGTACTCGATGGTTCCCGAAGCCGGAAGGGGATAGTCCTCCTGCATCTCGAGGACAACGTCGGGCTGCCCGAGCGACCAGCCATCGGCGAAGGCAGGCGCTGGCGGCAGATCACCTGCATCGCCCTTCACCGCGCCGCCATTCGCCCACGCGACGAGCGTTTTCCGATCTGCGTCGGTCAGGATCCGTTCGTTGTGAAACGTGCCGGCCGGGGCATCCGCATGCCACGGCGGCATCGTCCGCCTGTCGATCGCGTTGGCGATCGACTTTGCAAACGGGCGGGCACTTTCGTAAGTGAGGAGCGACATCGGCGCCGCTTCACCAGGACGATGGCAGTTGACGCAATTCTTGAACAGGATCGGCGCGACGTCCCTGGTGAACGTCGGCGCGTTGGCCGCAGGTTGTTGCGCATCGGCTGGAACGCCCGCAATCGCGGCCAGCAGAAGCGCCGACACCCAGAGGAAGGCAATCTTGGTGCGCATCGCGCAATTCTAGAGCGTTCCGTCTAATCTGCCAATCGCTACTCGTACCGCAGCGCCACCATCGGATCGACGCGTGTGGCCCGACGCGCCGGCAGATAGCCGGCGGCCGCCGCAGCGACAATCAGTGTTGCCACCGCGACGAGCAGCGTCATTCCGTCCGTCGGCTCGATGCCGAACAATTGGGACGAGACCAGCCGGCCTGCACCAAGTGCTGCCCCCACGCCGATGGCCACTCCTCCGGCGACCAGTAGCATCGTCTCGC
Source organism: Vicinamibacterales bacterium (assembly GCA_963782595.1). Classification (GTDB taxonomy): domain Bacteria; phylum Acidobacteriota; class Vicinamibacteria; order Vicinamibacterales; family JAMQPK01; genus JAMQPK01. The sequence goes on from CAWAKJ010000005.1 coordinate 84,644, forward strand.
GCACGACCAGACCAAGAACCGCTTCGCGTTGTGCGCCCATGGCCATTCGGATGCCGATTTCGCGTGTGCGGCGCGAGACGTTGTACGACATCAGCCCGAACAGTCCGATGGCCGCGACAAACAGGGCGATGGCGCCGAAGACCACGTAGGCCTGCGCCAGCACCCGTTCCTGGGCATAGCGGCGCTCGATCTGCGAGACCTGCGTTTCGATCGTCACAATCGGAATGCTCGGGTCGACGGCGCTCAATGTTTCGCGAACGGCGCTCATGACCGATTTCGGATCGACGGCCGTGCGCACGGTGAAGACGAGATCTTCCGAGCCGGCCTGAAGGTACGGCAGGTAAAGCGTTGGAGGGGCCGGCTCGCGGAGACTGTTGTAGCGCACATCGCGCAGCACGCCGACGATCTCGATGTTGCCGGCGCCTTCGGGTGACCTTCCGACGCGGTGGCCAACAGGATTCTCATTCGGAAAGAATTTTCGTGCGGCCGCTTCATTGATGATGGCTGTTTCGGGCCCTCGCTTGTCGTCGCGGTCGGTAAATCCACGCCCGGCGACGAGCGGGATTCCCATCGTGGCAAAGTAACTGGGTGCGACGATGACGTAGTTGATGTCGTCGCGCTCGGACTCATATGCGGCTCGCCCGCCTGGATACGCACGCCCCTGAACGAACAGGCCTGTTCCGCTTGTGTTTCCCGACAACAGCGTCGGCCTCGAAACCGTAGACGACTTCACCCCAGACACCGTCTGCAGGCGATTCATGCCGTCTGCCAGGAACTGTAACCTTCGCTCGTCGGTAAGACCGCCGCCCTCGGCATCGACGCGAATGAAGAGCAGGTTCTGAGGATCGAATCCCACGTCCACGTTTCGCAGGTTGCTCAGGGTGCTGAGAAACAGTCCCGCGCCCACGAGCAGGACGACCGAGATCGACACCTGCGTCACGAGCAAGACCTTGGAAAGGATCGTGCTCGATCCCGCAACGCTGCGGCTGTTTTCCTTGAGCGCTACGCCAACGTCCATCTTCGTGGCGCGAAGTGCCGGCGCGATACCGAACACGACCCCCGCAAGCACTGTGGCGGTTGCCGTAAACGCGAAGATCCGCCAGTCCGCCGGCGCGGCCGTGCCGAGGGGCGCCGGCAGCAGCGATTGTCCCCAGCGCGCCATCATCAGTCCGAGCGCTCCGCCCACTCCAGCCAGCAGCACGCTCTCTGTCAGCAGCTGCCGGATGAGCCGGCCGCGCGTCGCCCCGATCGAAAGCCTGACGGAAATCTCGCGCTGGCGCGAGGCCGCGCGCGAGAGGAGAAGGTTCGCCACATTCGCGCAGACGAGCAGCAGGACAAGCGCGACCACGGCGCCGATGACCGTGAGCGCCCTCATCTGGCTCTCGTCGTTGTCGTAGGTGCCGCGGCTCGCGGAATCGACGAGCAGGTGAGGGATTGCCGTGCGGCCCTGATTGTGCGATCGGTTGCGGACGTCCTCGGACGCCGCTGCCAGAAATGCGTCCATCCCTGCCCGCGCTTGACGCTGGAACACCGGTTCGAAGTTGCCGTGCACCTGCTCAGGAGTGATGCCAGGTTTGAGTCGGCCCGTCACCTGAACCCACCACGCCGTCGCATCGCTCATCCGCGGCGGATCGCCGCTGATTTGATCCTCGAGCCTGATGGGCATCGTCAGAGAAGACGGTTGTGCGGACACGAGCTGCGTGCCGGCGAATGATTCTGTCGTGACCCCGACGATTGTTACCGGCACGTTGTTGATGCGGACGACCTTGCCGATGACGCTGGGATCTGACGAGAACCGCGATCGCCAGTAGCGCTCGGCCAACACGGCGACGGCCGGTGCAGCAGGATTGTCGTCATCAGGCGAGAGTGTGCGACCTATCCGCGCGGTGACGCCGAGCAAGGCGTGATAGTTGCCCGTCGCCATCAGCGTGCTCGTCCTTTCCGCACGCCCGTCGATGGTGACCGTGATGCCTCCCGGCCGAGTCGCGGCGAGATCGGTCATCGTCTGATTGGCCGATCTGAAATCCTGGAACATGGGGTAGGAGAACGTGGCGCGGACAGGTCTTCCGTCGGCTCCGCGCCCGCTGTTCCCGTAGTCGTTCGAGTCGTTCGACATGTCGTTCCGGCCACCCCACTTGAGGCGAACCAGGGAGTCAGGATCCCGGACCGGCAGCTTTCGCAGCAGCAGCCCGTTGACGGCTGTGAAGACGGCGGCGTTAGCGCCGATGCCGACGGCGAGCGTCAGCACGACGACGGTCGTCCACGCCTTGGCCTGCAGGAGCACCCGGATTCCGTGGCGGAGATCTCTCAGCATGACGGGGCATTATCAAGCGGCGTGCCGCCCCTGAACGAACGTCTTATAGGGGTTGTCCGTAGTGTCCGGCTTTAGCCGGACCCATCGAGCCGGACCAACCGCGTCCGGTGGTGGGACGGACAGGCTCACAGACGAACGCGCTAGTCGTCTTGAACGGCGCTCGAGATGACGGCGATCGAGTGGCGAGTGGTCCCGACGACGGCGCTGAGCGGGATGCCGGCATCGAACGTCGCAAGGTACCCCCCCATCTTCTTTGCCAGCCCGAGAAGATAGATGTCACTGATCTGCCGATGACCGCGGATCACGGCAATGTTGAAGTAGCGAGTATCGGTCAACGAGATCGAGTCGGTCCACAAGACGTGACGCTTGTGTGCGCAGAACTGTCGCAGATGGTCGAGCAGGTCTACTGGCCGCCATGGCTCGGCGGGATACCGGGGATTGGCAAGGATGCGCACAAAGCCATTTTGCGTGAGCGGGCAGGTGGCCCAACCTTCCGACTCGTGATCGGCGAACCAATCGTGTGCGGCTTCGTGGTGCACGTGGTCGGGATCGAAAAGCGCGATCAGGAGGCTGACGTCGAGTAGAGCGATGCGGCTCACTCCTCGTCTCTGAGCTCGTTGACCAGCTTCATCGTCACAATGCGTCCACCGGGACGGCGGGGGAGTAAAGGCACGCCATTGCGGATCTTTGGAACGGTTGTGGATGTCAGTGCCTGGCGCGCCAGATCTGACAGCGCTTTGCCGGCGGTGACACCGCGATAGGCGCCGATCTCCTTGGCTGCCTGAAGCACGTCTTCGTCGAGGTCGAGCGTGGTGCGCATGCGTCTATCATCACGCATCAAACATCAGATGTCAATGCTCGGATGGTCGTTGGGTTCGAGGGTTCGTTGGGTTCGTGGGTTCAGAAAGCGCCAATCGGTGTCTAAGTCGCCGATGAGATTCGCCTTCGCGATGTCGCTCGCCATCCTGATGGCATGTGCGCCTCGGCCGGCACCTGTCGTCGCTCCTCGCATTACCGCCGAACAGCTCGCCGTCCAACTGGCGGAAGCCGATCGGCTGGCCTCCCGCGGTTGCTATCTCTGCCTTAAAGAGGCGGCCGCCTCGTACTTGGCCCTCCTGGCACTATCAGATGATCCAGTCCTCGCTCGCAAGGCGCTCGAGAACAATCTGATGCTCGTGCTGCGCGAGATCGAGCTCCGCCTTCCCGATTCGGGCGCACGAGAAGCCGCGCAGCAGCTGCAGGCGAAAGTTCCATCGAGCTACGCCACCTATTTCGAAGCGCTCGACGCACTGGGCGGCCCGCCCGGCCGCCTTCGCCAAGGCTACGGCGGCCCGCCGGAGCTTTACGCGGAGGCGGGACAGTACGTCCGCGGTGATCAACTTTACGTGCCGGCCGAGCAGCGTGCGGTGCGCACTCGGCTTGCCAGCGCGCTCGAGAAGGAATGGCCCGCGAGTGCGATGAAGGCGTACTTCTACCTGGCCATGGCGCTGAATGCCGGGATGGTTGCAGAGCTGAAGCCGCAGCTCGAGGCGATGCTCAGCACACACGCCGAGGATCTCTCGCTGAAGTACCGCACTCAGGCGTTTCTGCCGCTCTTCTCGATGGAGACATCGCGGGACCTGATCGGGCAGGAAACAGGCTTCGGGGAAGTGCACTTTCTGATTGGCCAGAGAGCGATCCTGAATGGAAATCTCGGCAGCGCGTACCTCGAGCTGAGGCGGGCGCACGAGCTGCTGCCCGACAGCGCCTCGATATCGCTGGTGCTGGCGAATGTCTTGATGTCGTATGCGCGTTTTGCCGACGCGCTGGCGGCGTTCGACCGTGTCCTGAGCGCCGGCCCCGACGACGCCGCGCTCGTCGGCCGTGCGAGGGCCCTTAGTTACCTCAGGCGTCACGACGATGCGATTGCCGTGCTCGACGAGACGTTGAAGGAGCTGCAGACCAATCCAGGAGAGAAGTACTACTGGCGTGCGTGGAATCGCCTGCAGAAAGGGGAATCGCAGGCGGCGTCCGATGATGCCGCGAGCGCGCTGAAGGCGATGAGGAACAACCAGGTCTACAACCTGGCCGGCATGGCCGCGTTCAACCTGAACCACCTCGCCGACGCACGCGACTATTTCGACAACGCCTTGAAGATCAACCGCGCCGACTGCGACTCGGAGCGATACCTGGGGCAGATCGACTCGGTCGAACGAAACTGGAAGGCCGCCTCGGGCCGGTTTGCCCAGGCGGCGGCCTGCTACGATGCGGCTGTCGATCGCATGCGCGGCGAGCTTGCCGAATACGAGAAGGACATCACCGGCCTGTCCAATGCACTCATTGGGGCCAAGCGCGCAGAGATCAAGGACGCAGAAACCCTCCGTGCCAATTCAGCCAACAATGCGGCCGTGGCGTCGAAGAATGCTGGACTTCAGCCTCCGGGCTCCTGACCTGGAGCCTGGAGCCCGAAGTCGGACTACGTAAGCACTGTCGCCCATCGACCATCTGTAATGCCTGCTACAATGAAGAGTTTCAGGAACCCCCAAGAAAGCACACAGGATGGGTCAGGGCTGGATAGCCGTACGCGGAGCCCGCGTACACAATCTTCGCGATATCGACGTCGATATTCCCCGCGACAAGCTCACGGTCATCACCGGGCTGTCGGGGTCGGGTAAGTCGTCGCTCGCCTTCGACACGATTTACGCCGAAGGGCAGCGCCGCTATGTCGAATCGCTCTCCGCGTACGCGCGCCAGTTCCTCGAGCAGATGGAGAAGCCCGACGTCGATCTCATCGACGGCCTGTCCCCCGCCATCTCCATCGAGCAGAAGACGACGGCGTCCAACCCGCGATCGACGGTGGGCACCGTCACCGAAATCTACGACTACCTGCGGCTCCTGTTCGCGAACATCGGCATTCCGCACTGCCATCAATGCGGGCGCGAGATCTCGGCGCAATCGCTCGAGCGCATCATGGACATGGTGATGCTGTATCCCCAGGATGCGCGCATCAACGTGCTGGCCCCGATCGTCCGCGGCCGCAAAGGCGAGTTCAGAAAAGAGCTCGCCGAATTGAAGAAAAAGGGGTTTACCAAAGCGCGCATCGACGGTGCGTACCGCTCTCTCGACGAAGACATCAAGCTCGATCGCCGCCGCAACCACGCCATCGACATCGTCGTCGATCGGCTCATTGTGAAGTCGGGCATCGAGCGGCGCCTCGCCGAGTCCATCGAGATCGCCCTCAACCTCGCCGAGGACATCGTCGTCATCAACACGCTCGATGGCGGCGACCGGTTGTTCTCGCGCCGGCTGGCCTGTATCGAGTGCGGCATCAGCATGCCCGAGATGACGCCGCGCGCCTTCTCGTTCAACTCGCCGCACGGCGCGTGCACGGAATGTCAGGGGCTCGGTGCGCTGCACGACTTCGATCCGAACCGCATCGTGCCCGATCAGACGAAGTCGCTGGCCGATGGCGCTATTGTCCCGTGGGCGAAAGGCGACAGAAAGCTCGTGCGCGAAGCGATTGCCGGCCTCGGCAAGAATCTGGGCTTCGACCCGGCGACACCGTTCATGAATCTGACGAAAAAAGTGCGCGATCAGATTCTGTACGGCGGGAACGGAAAGGGATTCGAGGGCATCATCCCTAATTTGCGCCGGCGCTTCGACGAGGCCTCATGGACCGAGCAGGAAGATCTGGAGGTGTATCGATCGCTCAGGCCGTGCCCGGTCTGTCGTGGCGAGCGTCTGAAGCCGCAGAGCCTGGCCGTCAAGGTGAAACGACGCACGATTGCCGAATACGTGAACCTGCCCATCAGCGAAGCGTATGACGTGTTTCACAGCCTCGACTTGAGCGAACGCGAAAGCCTCATCGCCGGACGCGTGCTGAAGGAAATTCAGGATCGCCTGCGATTTCTCTACGACGTCGGCGTGGGCTACCTGACGCTGGGCCGCAGCGCGACGACGCTGTCCGGTGGCGAAGGGCAGCGGATCCGCCTGGCGACGCAGATTGGCGCGAACCTGACGGGCGTGTTGTACGTGCTCGACGAGCCGTCGATCGGGCTGCACCAGCGCGACAACCGCGCGCTGCTCGGTACGCTGCGTCATCTCCGCGATCTCGGCAACACGATCATCGTCGTCGAGCACGACGAAGAGACGATTCGCGTCGCCGATTACCTGATCGATCTCGGGCTCGGCGCCGGGGAACACGGCGGCAACGTCATCTTCCAGGGGACGCCTGAGGAGCTGCTGACGCAGACAGGGCAGATGGCAGATGGCAGAGGGCAGATGGCAGATGGCAAAGGGCAGGGGGCGGAGAGCAACGGGCACGCATCTCTGACGGGCCAGTATCTGCGCGGCGAGAAGAGCATCAGCATGCCGCAGGCGAGGAGATCCGCAACGAAAGGGCACCTGCTGATCCGTGGCGCGCGCGAGAACAACCTGAAGCACATCGATGTGCGCATCCCGCTGGGCGCGCTGGTGGCAGTGACGGGTGTCAGCGGCTCGGGCAAATCCACGCTCGTCAACGACATCCTCTACAAGTCGCTCGCTCGAGAGCTGTACCGGGCCGGCGACGATCCCGGTGCGCACGACGCCATCGAAGGCATCCAGCACATCGACAAAGTCATTGAGATCGATCAGTCACCCATCGGGCGGACACCTCGGTCGAATCCGGCCACCTATACGGGGCTGTTTACGTTCATGCGCGAGCTCTTCGCGATGCTGCCCGAGGCCAAGGCGCGGGGATTCCGGCCAGGACGGTTCTCCTTCAACGTCAAAGGCGGGCGTTGCGAAGGCTGCCAGGGCGATGGTGTGATTGCGATCGAGATGCACTTTCTGCCCGACGTCTACGTCACGTGCGAGCAGTGCAAGGGACGGCGGTACAACCGCGAGACACTCGAGATTCAGTATCGAGGCAAGTCGATTGCCGACGTGCTCGACCTGACGGTCGATCAGGCGCTCCCGCTGGTCGAAAATTTTCCGGGGATTGCGACCAAGCTGCGCACGCTGCAGAGCGTCGGCCTCGGCTATGTCGAGCTCGGCCAGTCGGCGACCACGCTAAGCGGTGGCGAGGCGCAGCGCGTGAAGCTGGCCAAGGAGCTGTCGCGGCGGGGCACCGGCAGAACGCTCTACATCCTCGACGAGCCCACTACGGGTCTCCATTTCGCAGACACCCACAAACTGCTCGACGTGCTGAACAAGCTTGTCGATCAGGGCAATACGGTGGTGGTGATCGAGCACAACCTCGACATCATCAAGTCAGCCGACTACATTATCGATCTCGGGCCCGAAGGGGGCGCCGGCGGGGGGCGTGTCATCGCCGAAGGTACGCCCGAAGAAGTCGCCAAGACACCGGAATCGGCGACGGGGGAGTTCCTAAGACCGTTACTGACGTCAGTTTTATGACGGTTGTGGTAGGAATACAACACTGTTCAGGCGGGTTTGTGTGGTCCCCGTACCACAAGAGTGTCATTACCAGTCGCTGGCCCTTCCTCCTGTCCTTGTGCTAAATGTCAATAATGTAACTACTTAGCGTCTTGAGGGCGTTACACGGCAAGATGGGCACCGGAATTGCTCTAGGACGGCCCGGCTAAAGCCCTGCTACTGAGCATGGACGCACAACGCACACTCAAACGAGCCGTATCCTGCGCCGGAATTGGTCTGCATTCCGGCAAGAAGGTCACGCTGTCGCTCAAGCCGGCGCCCGCCAATCACGGCATCCGGTTCCGGCGGTCCGATCTGGGCGGCCTCGAGATTCCGGCGATCGTCAGTCACCTTGGCGGGATTCAATACGCGACGGGCCTGTCTCTGCGAGAAGGGTCGGTTGAAACCGTCGAGCACCTCCTGGGTGCGCTCGTCAGTCTGGGCGTCGATAACGTGACGGTCGAGCTCAACCATCCTGAAGTGCCCATCATGGACGGCAGCGCGGCGCCGTTCATTTATCTGATTCACGAGGCCGGCCTCAAGCGGCTGGCGGCGCCGAAGCGATTCCTCAAGGTGGTGCGTCCGATTGCCCTCTCGCGCGGCGACAAGCGCATCGCGCTCTATCCGTCCGATCATTTCAAGGTGACCTACAGCATCAGCTTCGATCACCCGATGCTGCGGCACCAGACCCGGACGATGCAGATTACCGAAGAGTCGTTCATCGAAGAGATCGCGCCGGCGCGGACGTTCGGCTTCCTGAAGGAAGTCGAGATGCTGCGTCAGAACGGCCTGGCGCTCGGCGGCTCGCTCGAGAACGCGATTGTGCTCGGCGAGACGGGCGCGCTCAACGCGCTGCGCTTCGAAGACGAGTTCGTCCGCCACAAGATTCTCGACGTCATCGGCGACATGGCCCTCGTCGGCTATCCCATCATCGGCCACCTCGTGGCGCACCGCGGCGGTCACGCCCTGCACACGGCGTTTGCCAGCAAGCTGCTCGAAGAGACCGACGCGTGGCGCCTGGTCGAAGGGCAGTTCGATCCGTCCCACGTGGGCGCCCCTGTGACGATACCCGTCAAGAGCTCGCCCAGGCTCGCGAACTAAGGTCCGGCTAAAGCCGGACACTACGTACCGCCACGGAGCAAATTCGGTCGATCGGTATCCAAGTCTATAGGTCCGCCTGCTAATTCCCCCTACAATCCGGACCGATACATCGAGGACGGTACTTCCCCCCCAAAAAGGACAGCCATGAAGCTCTATGCGTGCACACTTGCGGTTTCCTGCGTACTTTTCGCGGGAGTCCCGGTGGGTGCTCAGCAGCGATCTGCCAACCTGACGGTCGTCAGTGCCGGGCCCGTCGGCGAAACCGGCAGCCTCGAGGAGGCGAACGAAATCCGCATCGTGTTTTCCGAGCCGATGGTTGCGCTCGGGCGGATCCCGAATCCGGTGACGGCGCCGTTTGTGACGATGAGCCCTGCCATCCCGGGCGGAACCTTCCGCTGGTCTGGCACGACCATCCTTATTTACACACCCGATCCGAAACGGAAGCTGCCATTCGCCACCCGCTACACGATCACGGTCGATACGTCGGCGACGGCGACGAGCGGCCGGCGGCTCGCCTCGGCTTACACCTTCACGTTCACGACGCCCACGGTGAAGGTGCGTCGCGCCGAACCGTTCCGCAGGAACGGCCGCTATGACAGCCCCATGCTGGTGGCGATACGGTTCAATCAGCCGGTCGCGCCGGCCGAAATCGTTTCGCACCTGGCGCTGACCTTCGAGCCGCATCAGTGGGATATGCCGCAGTTGAGTGACGCCGGACGCGCGCGGTTGCGGACGAACAATCCGCGGGCGATAGAAAGGTTCGAGGCGAAGGTCGCCGCCGCGACGCGTGCCGCAGGGTCGAACGAGTCCCTCACGTTTGCGCTCGCCGCAAACTGGGATCAAAAGCGATTCCCGCCGGCGCCAGACCTGGTCGTCATCGAGATCACCTCGCCCGTGCCGCCAGAAAGCTGGATCAGGGCACATATCGATGCGCAGGTGCGGGGGGTCGAAGGCTCCGCGCTGCCGAGCGTCGCCCAGAGTGTGCGCATCGAGGCCGAGGAGACGTTCTTTGTCGAAGGGTTCGAGTGTCGCAGTGGATGCGATCCTTCGAACTGGAACGGCCTGCGGCTCCGCGGCGGCGGCATCGACTTTCAACGTCTCCAGTCATCGTTGTCGGTCCGCGACATCACCGATCCCGACATTCAGCCTCTGCTGAAGCCTTCGAGGCCTCCCAGGAAAGAGATGTGGCAGTACGACTTTCCCACGGCAGTGACGCTCGAGGATGCGGGCTACACCCGCCAGCCGCCGGCACACACCTATGTCGTGCGCCTCGACGCCGGCCTTGAATCAGCTCGCGATGGGCAGACGCTCGGCTACGACTGGACCGATCTGGTGGAGAACTCGCACGAACGGGCGTTTACGAGTTTCGGCGACGGCCACGGCGTCTGGGAAGCGAGCTCCGGCCTCACTCTGCCGTTTTACACACGCAACCTCATCGGCGTGACGCAATGGGCGCAGCCGGTTGGCCGCGCCGACCTGATGCGGACGATCGCGAATCTCGATCCGGGATTCAACGCGCTCCCGTCCGGCGCAGGTCTTCAGCGAACGCTGCGCACCAAGACAGATGCAATCGAGTCGGCAGGCGTTGACCTGACGCGTGCCGTCAGCGCATCGGGAAAGGGCATTGTGTGGGCCGGCGTGCGAGAGGGGCAGCCGATCGCGAATTCGCGCAGGCTGACGCGCGAGACCGACAAGTCGACGATCGTGCAGGTGACCAATCTGGGCGTGACAGTGAAATACAGTCCCCAGAACACACTCGCGTTTGTCACGCGCCTCGACACGGGCGAGCCCGTGCCGGGAGCGAACGTCTCACTCATCAGGCGCGATGGTGCTGTGGCCTGGCAAAGCACCACGGGAGCTGATGGAGCGGCGATTGGTGGTGCGGCGCCCCGTCTCAGACAGGACTGGTACGAACCGTCTCTCGATTTCATCGTCGTCGCGGAGAAGGATGGCGATCTCGCCTATACGGGCAACTCGTGGCACGAAGGCATCGCCCCCTGGGATTTCGGCACCTATCCGAATCCACGTGAAGCCGATCCACTTCTGCGAGGATCGGTGTTCACCGATCGCGGCGTGTATCGGCTGGGCGAAGAGATTCACTTCAAGGCGATTCTGCGATCGGATACGCCGGCCGGCATCAGGCTCCTGCCCGCGGGCACGGCGGTCGACGTGACCGTGCGCGACAGCCAGGACAGAGAAGTCGACAAACGCACGATCAAGGTGAGCGAATGGAGCAGCGCCGACTGGACGTTGCGATTGCCGGCCGACGGGGCACTCGGCACGTATCGAATCCAGGCCTCATGGATCGATCAGAAACCCGCAGACGGCGAGGATGCGGTACGAGTCAATGGAAGCTTTCTGGTCGCCGCTTACCGGCGGCCCGACTTTCGCGTTGACGCGACATTGAGCAGCGACTCGGATGTTGCCGGCGCCAGGCTGACGGGCGTTGTCACGGCCAAATATCTGTTCGGCGCTTCGATGGGCAAGCGGCCGGTCGATTGGAAAGCGACTCGCGAGGTCATCTGCAGCCCGCCGGACGCCATCCGGGAACACTTTCCGGATTCGCGCTTCGTGTTTGCGGGCGATTGCGGTGAGAGGCACGGGCCCGAGGAGGTCGGCGGCGACGAGGCCGTGCTCGGCGCGAACGGCCAGCTCAGCATGAATTTCGAGACGGCCGCCGATCTCGGACGTCCGTATCGCTATGTCTTCGAAGGCGATGTCGAGGACGTGTCGCGCCAGCGCATCGCGGGCCGCGCGAGCTTCGTCGTCCATCCGGCGCCCTGGTATGTCGGCGTGATGGTGCCGTCGTATTTCATCGATCAGAAGGCCGGACTCAACTCGTCTATCGTCGCGGTTTCCAACGAGGGCAAGGTCGTGTCCGGCGTCCCTGTCGAGATTGCGATTCGACAGATTCAGTGGCACAGCGTGCGGCGCGCCGAAGGCAACGGCTTTTACACGTGGGACACGACACGCGAGGAGACACAAATCGGCACGTGGAACGTGACGTCGGGTCCAGAACCTGCTCCGCTGCAGATTCCGTTTCCGTCGGGTGGATATTTCGAACTGACGGCCACAGCACGCGATGCAGCCGGGCATCTCACTCGAACGCTCACGAGCTTCTACGTGCTTGGCGAGGGCTACACCGCCTGGGAGCGGTTCGACCACAACCGCATCACGCTCGTGCCCGAGCGCAACACGTACCGTCCTGGCGATTCGGCGCGAATCATGATTCAGTCGCCGTGGGAGCGTGCGACGGCGCTTCTCACAACCGAGCGCGAAGGTGTCCGCACACACCGGCAGTTTGCGCTCACCTCGGCGCAGCAATCTGTGACCGTTCCCATCACCGAAGGCGACATCCCGAATGTGTTTGTGTCGGTGCTGCTCGTCAAGGGCCGGACGAAGGCCGATACGCCGGATGACGGCAGCGATCCGGGCAAGCCGTCGTTCCGTCTCGGGTACGTCGAGCTGAAGGTGGACGACGGCAGCAAGCGGTTGTCGCTTGCTGTGAGCGCGGACAAGGAAGAGTATCGGCCGGCGAATACAGCGGCAGTGAAAATCCAGGTCAAGGATTTCCGCGGCAGTCCTGCGTCCAGCGAAGTCACCTTGTGGGCCGTCGATTACGGGGTGTTGTCGCTGACGGCCTTCAGGACACCCGATGTGTTGCGTTCGGTCTACCTGGAGAAAACGCTGCAGGTTATGAATGTCGACAACCGGCAACGGCTCATCAGCCGCCGGGCCGTGGTGCCCAAAGGCGAGGACGAGGGCGGCGGCGGCGGCGCCGAGAGCGGCGCCGACGGCGCGATGCGCAAGGACTTTCGCGTGCTCGCCTTCTGGCTCGGATCGATGACGACAGATGCCAACGGCATGGCCAGCATCGATGTCAAGCTTCCCGAGTCATTGACGACCTACCGCATCATGGCGGTGGCGGCCGACAAGACGTCGCGGTTCGGCGCCGCCGACAGCGAAATCCGCATCAACAAGCCGGTGACGCTGAAGCCCGCGTTTCCACGCTTCATGGCCGTCGGCGACACCTCGCACTTCGGGTCGGTCGTGACGAGTCAGCTGCAGGAGGCGGGAACGGCCATCGTCACCATGAGGAGTCTGGATCCGTCGATTCTGGAAGTGAGGGGCAACGGCAGACAGATCGTCCAGATTGCCGGCAACGGTTCGATCGAGGTGAGATTCGACACCATTGCGAAAGCGGTGGGTCCGGCTCGCCTGCAGATGACGGCTCGCCTCGGCGAAGAAAGTGACGCGTTCGAAGACGTCATCCCCGTCGAAATTCTTGCGTCACCAGAAACCGTCGCGGCGTATGGCGAAGCGCGGCCCGACGCGAAAGAAACGATCGTGATGCCGGCCGGCGTCGTTCCTGGATTTGGCGGACTCAACGTCCAGTTGTCGTCAACCGCGCTCGTCGGGCTTGGCGAAGGCGCACGGTATCTCGTCGAGTATCCGTACGGGTGCGCAGAGCAACAGGGATCGCGCGCGTTCGCGCTGTTGCTCGCCTCGGATCTGGGTGCCGCGTTCAAGCTGCCTGGTATCGACGCCGCCGATTTGCGTCGCGTCTCCCAGGACACCATCACGGCACTGAGAAAATTCCAGTGTGGCGACGGCGGGTTTACCTACTGGGCCGGCGACTGTCGATTCACATCCGCGTATCTGACGGCGTATCTGCTGCACGTCTTCCATCAGGCGGCTTCACTGAAGTACGACGTCGACAAGGACATGCTGCAGCGCGCCTACGTCTTTCTCGAAGAGGAGCTGGGAGGCGCCGCGCCGACCGACGATGGCTGGTGGCCTGCGTACACGGCGTGGCAGGCGTTCGCGGTGAAAGTCCTGGTGGAGGGCGGACGGAACCAGGATTCGCACATCAATCGTCTCTACACGCGCCTCGATCGCATGCCCGTGTTCGCGATGGCGTATCTCCTCGACGCTCTCACGGCGAAGGGAGAGACGGGACCGCGTCCCGCTGAACTGCAGCGGCGCATCGTGAACGCGATTCTTCCCGAAGGTGGCAGCGCGCATGTCGAGGAATTAAACGACCCGTACCTGCTCTGGTTCTGGAACTCGAACGTCAACTCGACGGCGATCGCGCTTCGATCGCTGATGCGCGGGTCTGCTGCCGATCATCTCGTGCAGCCGATCGTGCGCTGGCTGCTGGCGGCGCGCAAGAAAGGCCGGTGGAACAACACCCAGGAGAATGCCCGCGTCATGGAGGCGCTCGTGGCGTACTACAGAAAGTACGAGAGCGAGATTCCTGACTTCCAGGCTGTGGTGAAATTCTCGGGCGACGACCTCGTGCGCAGCCGGTTCGAAGGCCGTTCTGCCGAGGCGGTGACACGAGACGTGCCGATGGCGGCGCTCGCGGCCAAAGCGGCGCCGGGGTCGAAGCGCGAGCTCACCTTCGCGCGAGAGGGTACGGGGACGCTGTTCTACAGCGCTCGACTGAGATACGCCTCCAATGAGCTTTACCAGCAGGGGTTCGACAGCGGATTCAGGATCGAGCGGCGGTACGAGCCGTTCCGCGAGAGCGGTCCGGCGGCTCCGCCGACGCTGTCGTACAAAGCCGGCGATCTCGTCAAAATCACGCTCTCGTTTACGTTGACGAAAGAGCGGCGATACGTCGCGGTGACCGATCCCCTTCCGGCCGGCTTCGAACCGGTCGAATCGTGGTTTGCCACGACGGCAGCGTCGCTGAAGGGCGAGCAGCAGGAGCGCGAAAAGCAGGGCGACTGGCGAAGCTGGTTGATGAACGGCGGATTCGATCACATCGAGCGGCACGACGATCGCGTCCAGCTGTTCGCGACCCGGCTCGACGAAGGGCGCCATGAATTTTCGTACATCGTCCGGGCGACGACCGCGGGCACGTTCCGGACGGCGCCCGCACACGCGGAGGAGATGTACGAGCCCGAAGTGTTCGGCCGCACCGAAACGGCCATTGTTGAAGTGCAGCGATGATGATCTGGCGCTATGTACGTAGGGCGGGTCTTGCACTACAAGACCCGCCCTACAGCCGACGGGCGACGGCATGCGCGTTCGCGGCGGTCCTTGCGCTATTCGTCTGGCTGCGTGCCGGCCCGCTGCCTCACGGCCTGCTCGAGACGGGGCAGAACCAGTCGACCACTGTGTTCGATCGCAATGGCGAGGTGCTGTACGAATCGCGGGCGGGCGACGGCACACGCGCTGTGTGGCTCGAGGAGCGTGCGCTTCCAGCCAACCTCGTTTCCGCCACGATAGCGGCGGAAGATCGCCGGTTCTACCGCCATGCCGGCGTCGATCCGATGGCCATCGTGCGGGCGGCCTGGCGCAACCTGCGGGAAGGTGCCGTCGTCGAAGGTGGATCGACGATTACTCAGCAGGTTGCCAAGCTGCTGGTCGCCCGGAAGAACGGAGGCCGGCAGGCACGCGGGTTTTCCGCCAAGATTCGCGAGGCGATCGTCTCGGTACGGTTGGAGCACCGCCTGAGCAAGCGCGAGATTCTGACGCTGTATCTGAACCTTGCGCCCTACGGCAATCAAATCCAGGGAGCCGAGAGAGCGAGTCGTGCCTACTTCGGATCGCCGGCAAGCCTGCTGACGCCTGCACAGGCGGCCTTCGTCGCTGGACTGCCGCAGCGGCCGTCGAGGTTCAACCCGTTCCGCACTCCCGCTCCTGCCCTGGCACGTCAGCGGCGCGTCATCGACCGAATGGAAGAGCTCGGGCTGTTGAACGCGTCGCAAACTGCAGAAGCAAAAGCAGAGCGCCTGACGTTCCGCCGCGACGAGTCGACGTTCGTCGCGCCGCATTTCGTAGAAATGGTGCTGTCCGCGTATGACCGTCCGCGCCCGCCGCGAATCGATACGACGCTGGACGCGGCCCTGCAGCGCGACGTGCAGGGCATCATTCGCAGCCACCGTGCCACGCTCGAAAAGCATCGCGCGCGGAATGTCGCCGTTGTCGTGCTGAAAAACGATACCGGCGAGTGGCTCGCATGGGAAGGCTCGGGCGACTACCTTGATGCCGAGCAC
This sequence comes from Vicinamibacterales bacterium, assembly GCA_963782595.1. GTDB lineage: Bacteria > Acidobacteriota > Vicinamibacteria > Vicinamibacterales > JAMQPK01 > JAMQPK01. The sequence goes on from CAWAKJ010000005.1 coordinate 100,463, forward strand.
GGCGGCACGATCAACGGACCGCTCGCGCTGCGCCAGCCCGGCTCGGCGCTCAAGCCCTTCACATACGCCCTGGCGTTCGAAGAGGGCCGCAACCCCGCCACGGTGCTGGCTGATGTTCCCTCTCATTTCCCGACGGCGGAAGCGGGCGTGGTTTACAGCCCGCGCAACTATGACGGGCGATATCGAGGCCCGCTGCTCGCTCGCCGGGCGCTTGCCGGATCGGAAAATGTGCCTGCCGTGGCTCTGGCCGCCGACATCGGTGTGCCGAAGCTCGTACGATTTCTCCGCAACGCCGGGTTGTCGACGTTCGACAAAACCGCGTCTCACTATGGTCTCGGCATCACGCTTGGCAATGCCGAGGTGCAGCTCGCAGAGCTCGCGGCTGCGTACGCCGCGTTTGCGCGCGGCGGGATTCTGCTGCAGCCGGTGGCAGTCCGCGGCGGAGATCGGACATCGCAGCGATTCATCTCGCCACAATCGGCATTCTGGATTACCGACATCCTGTCGGACGCCGACGCGCGCGAGTACATTTTCGGGCGCGGCGGGAGCCTCGATTTTCCATTTCCCGTCGCTGCGAAAACGGGAACCTCCGAGGGTTATCACGACAACTGGGCCATCGGCTATACGCGCGACATCACGGTCGGCGTCTGGGTGGGAAACTTTGATCGCACGCCGCTGACGAACTCTTCCGGAGTCACCGGCGCAGGACCGATCTTTCATGCCGTGATGCTCGCCGCGCACAAACGTGTCGGGAGAGAGTCGGCGGCAATGGACGAGGCGCTGGCGACACCGTCAGGCGATATGACTCGCACGTCCATCTGCGCCCTTTCAGGAATGCGCGCGAACGGATTCTGCCCGGCGCGCATCAACGAATGGCTGCCGGAGGGCGCGACCGAATTGCCGTGCAGCTGGCATCACCTTACCGAAGACGGGGTCATCGTCGTGTGGCCGCCGGAGTACCGGCAGTGGGCGCAGGCTCGCGGCCTGCTCCGTGCCCAAGACACAAGTCAGGGCAGAGGGCAGATGGCAGATGGCAGAGAGCGTGGCGCAAGTCAGGGCAGATGGCAGAGCGCAGATGGCAAAACGGGCAGCATCGCGCAGCTCTCGATTCAAAATCCACCTGAGGGTGCGACCTACCTGATCGATCCGACGCTGCGCTCGAAATATCAGACGGTTGCGTTGCGCGCGTCAGCCGATCGAGGCGCCAATCGCATCGAATGGTCCGTCAACGGCCAGCCGGTCGGAGTCTCCGATCCCGACAAACCGCTGCGCTGGGCATTGACCCCGGGATCGCACCGCATCGTGGCCTCTGACGATCGGGGCCGCAGCGCGGAAGCGACAATCCTCGTCAAATAAGATCCGGAAAAATGGTCCTGTATCAAGTTGTATCAGGGCCGTTCCCCTTTCGGTAGTACGACTTACACTGTTTTCTTCAAATCAACTCGAATCGACGGTCATACCGTTTTCGGGCCGGCGTCCCGCACTTATTTTCTTTCAGGAGGACGGATGAGCACGATGCACGCGTCACTAAAGGTTCGCAGCTTCGCCATCACGCTCGCCACGATTGCCGCGATCCTGTTCTCCCTTCCAGCGTCGGCACAAACCCTTTACGGTTCCCTGGTTGGAAATGTCACCGACGAAACCGGACTGGCTGTGCCCGGCGCCACTGTCAAGATCACCCACACCGAGACCAGCCAGACGCGCGAAGGGACGACCAACGCCACCGGGGGATACAACTTCCCGAACATCCCTACGGGTACCTACCAGGTAGACGTCACGCTGACTGGTTTCCAGTCGGCGGCATCCCGTGGCATTGCCGTCACGCAGAACTCGCAGGTTCGCGTCGATGTCCGGCTGACCGTCGGCGCGTTACAGGAAACCGTGCTCGTTTCGGGGACGGCGGCCGTGTTGCAGACCGAGAGCGCCGCCGTGCAGATGCAGACGACGAGCGAGCAGATCGTCAATCTGCCGACGGCCGGGCGGTCGTATCAGAGCTTTATTGGTCTGATGGCAGGTGTGGCGGCGCCCTACATGATCCAGGCGGGCGGTATCAATAATCCGGCGCGTTCGATGGGCGTGTCGATCAACGGCCAGCCGCCGAACAACACGCTGTTCAGAATCGACGGCGCTGCAGTGACCAATCAGTGGTATCCGGACATCCAGTCCTACAGCCCGGCCCTCGAGGCGGTGGAAACGGTCAGCGTCGTCACTAACAGCTTCGACGCCGATCAGGGCATGGCGGGCGGCGCGGCGGTGAACGTGCAGGTGAAGAGCGGGACCAACAGCGTGAGCGGCTCGATGTTCGAATACCTGACGTCCTCGGCGCTCAAGAACCGGCCGTACTTCCTCCCCGCCGGCACCGCTAAGGGAAAGGATAACAAGAACATCTTCGGCGGCACGATCGGCGGGCCGATAGTGCGGAACAAGCTGTTCTTCTTCGTGAGCGTCGAGAGCGAAGTGCGGCGCGTCAAGGACGGCACAGTGCAGCTCGCCGAAGGTGAGGTGTCCACGGGCACGACCGGCCTCAACACGCTGGCACCAGCCGATCTGAGAGCCGGGAATTTCGGCAATACGGGCACTGTTATCTACGATCCGCTGACGGGGACGGCAACGGGTACCAACCGCGTACCGTTTGCCTTTGCCAACTGTCCGGGCCTCTCCTCCACGACCGACCCGCGTTTTGCGAGCTGCAACTACATCCCGGAAAGCCGCATCAATCCGCTCTCGCGCCGGTTGCTGGCCGGGCTCGTGCTGCCGACGCTGCCGGGCTACACGGACAACTACTACGCGCGCGACAATTTCGAGTCGACGCTGCACAAGATCGACACGAAGCTGACGTGGACCCCGGGGAACCGGCTGAACCTGAACAACCGGGTCAGCTGGCTCACGAGCCGGCAGAACAGCCACGGCATCTTTCCGTCGCTCGACGGCGCCGAATTCAACCCGCAGAGCGTCGGCCGACTGTGGCAGGCGAACATCACGAGCGGATCGGTGCTGGCCACCTCCATCCTGTCGCAATCGTTCGTCGTCGACGGTGTGTTCGGCTACACGCCCTATCACAGCTGGGTCGGACCTGAGGGACCGGAAGACGAATGCTGGGGCGACCACTTCGCGATTCCCAACGCCTGCCAGCCGCCGCGATCGCGCGACCGCGCAGCGCCGATGTTCAACATGGGCCCATGGGCGTTGGTGACGCCGAGCCAGATGCGCGACTACGCCGACAACCAGATGCAGTTCAGCGGCAACGCCGGCTGGACCAAAGGCACGCACAACGTGAAGTTCGGGTTCGATGTGCAGCGCAACTACCTGAATCACTACGAGACGGCGGTGCCGGTGTTCACGTTCAACGGCGGCGCCACCGCGCTGAGTGGCGGCACCTCGCCGAATACATTCAATCAGTTTGCCGATTACCTGTTAGGACTGCCGCAGTCGCGAAACGCACAGGTGATGACGCCGCTCCTCGACACCAACGGTGCGAAGGGCGCGGAGTGGCCGGCGACGGTGCGGGGCTGGGCGTCGGGGCTCTACCTGCGCGACCAATGGCAGATCACACCCAAGATGACCGCGTCGGTGGGCGTCCGTTGGGAATATTACCCGTTCCCGACGCGCACCGATCGCGGGCTCGAGATGTTCGATTTCACCACGAATCTGCTGCAGGTATGCGGCATCGGCGCGGCGAACCCGCAGGTGTGCGACATCAAAGTCCAGAAGGATCTCTTCACGCCGCGGCTCGGCCTGGCGTACCGGCCGACCGACGATACGGTCATTCGCGTGGGGTTCTCGCGCAATCCTCAGAGCGATAACGCCATTACGAGAGTCGGTGGCATCGCGCAGGCCTTCCCGCAGATTATCGCCATTACCGAATCAGGTCCGAATACCTTCACACCCGGTCGGCTCGGTGACGACCGGTGTGCCGCTCGTGCCGGCGCTGGATCTGTCGACAGGTGTTGTCCGGCTGCCGGCCGGTGCGGGCGTGACCACGCTCGAAGGGGAATTCCAACGGGGCACGATTACGTCGTGGAACGTCACCGCGCAGAAGCTCTTCCCGCATTCCCTCAGCGTCACGGTCGGCTACGTCGCAAACCGCCAGAGCAATCAGACACGCGCCGTGAACCTCAACTACGGGCAGATCGGCGGCGGGGCGGCGAGCCAGCCGTTCAACCTGCCAAACCTTACCAACGGTCTCCGCACGACCGCTGGCATGACCGTCTTCCGGCCGTTGGGCAAGATCACCTACGACTCGCTGCAGCTCAGCGTCTCGCGCCGGATGATCGCGGGCTTCCAGTTCACGTCGGCGTACACCTACGCACGTGCCATCGACTTGTGGGCGGGCAACATCGCGATTCCGGAGTTCTACCACCTGAACAAAGCCACGCAGGGCGGCGGCTCATTCCAGGCCGCACGTGGCGGCACGAGCACGCCGCACAAGGTTGACGCCTCGGTGATTTATCAACTGCCGTTCGGCCCGGACCGGGCGCACCTGAATTCGGGCGGTGTGCTGGCGGCGATCGCCGGGGGCTGGCAGCTGGGCTCCACGTTCACGGCGTATTCCGGCGCACCATTTACGGTGACGTCGAGTACCACTTCGCTCAACGCCCCGGGGAATCCCCAGCTGGCCGACCAGGTGAAGGACAACGTTGAAATCTTTGGCGACGTCGGTCCGACGACACCGTACTTCGACGTCCTCGCATTCAAACCGGTGACCGATGTGCGGTTTGGCAACGCCGCGTTCAACAGCCTGCGCGGGCCCGGGGTGCGAAACTTCGACCTGAACTTAATCCGTACGCTGGGCATCGGGGGCTCAAAGACACTGCAGCTGAAGGTCGACATCTACAACGTGTTCAACAGGCCGACCTTCGCGAACCCGGGGAACCTGAACGTCTCGAACCTGCAGCTCAATGCGGATGGGACCGTGCGCAGTCTGAACGGATTCGGGGTCATCAACTCGACGCAGAGTTCCGGACGGGAATATTCGGAGCGCTACATCCGTCTTGGCCTGCGCATGGGGTTCTAGATGCGCGCATCCTGGGTCCTGGTCGCGGGCGCCGCGATCGCTTCGGGTCTCTTGACCGGATCGACGCTGCTCGGTCAGGGCGGAGCGCCTGCGAGCGGGGAGTTCGAGCAGAACGTCCTGCCGGTGTTGTCGCGGAACTGCCTTCGATGCCACAGCGACCGGCAACTGGCCGGCAAGCTGAGCCTCGAAGGCTTCCGCGACGAGGCGTCGGCCCTGCGGCGGCCCGAGGTGTGGCAGAAAGTCCTCGATAAAGTGACGGCGGGGCAGATGCCTCCTCGCCCGGCCGCACCACTGCCGGCAGGCGATGTCGCAGCGGTGTCCGCGTGGATCACCAAATTGCCCGGTGTCTCGCCCGTACCTGCGAATGCGTCGGCGTCCGATCCTGGCCGCGTGACGGCGCGCCGCTTGAACCGCGCCGAGTACAACAACACGGTTCGCGATCTGCTCGGCGTCACGCTGCGGCCGGCAGATGAATTCCCAATCGACGATTCCGGGTATGGGTTCGACAACATCGGGGACGTGCTGTCGCTGTCGCCGATGCTCATGGAAAAGTACGTCAACGCCGCGCGCGTCGTCGCGCGCGCGGCCGTCTTCGGCGAGGCCTATCCCGAAAAGCCCGGCCAGCTCATCGTTCTGACGCCCAAGAAGATGCAGGACGATCTGCACGCGAAGGGGAGCGAGACCCCGTATTCGATGCGCGGCACGCTCTACGCCACGTATCACTTCCCGGTGGACGGTGAGTACGAATTCCGGTGGCGGTATGGAAATTATCGCGGCCGCGGAAAGCCCGTCGGTCCGGGACGTCCGTTCGCGAGCGCGACTGCCGCGCCTGATACGCCGCTGCCATCTGCCGACGTCGATCAGCCGGCGACTCCGGCGGGCCCCGGGCGAGGGCGCGGTGCCGGAGCGGGGCCGAGACGCCCGCCTACCGACGAGGAGAGGAAGGCCCGCGAAGAGAAACTGCGTCAGGCGTTCCCGCCGATTCTGATGTCCTTCAGCATCGACGGCAAACAGGTCGCCACCGACTACGTGGAAGGCGACGGCAACTACAACTACGCGCACGGCGACAACATCGCGCGCGTCAAAGTCGCGGCGGGCGATCACCAACTGCGGGTCTCATGGCCGGATCTCGCGAACCATCCGAATCCGTTCAGGCTCATCAATGCAGACGGTCGCCAGGAGCTGTTCGTCGATTACATGCGGATTCTCGGTCCGTACAATCCGGCAAGCGCCTCACCGACCGCCAACAAGAGGATTTTCGTGTGCGCCGAGAACTCGGCGCCGTGCGCGAAGCAGATCGTCACGAACCTGATGACCCGCGCATACCGGCGGCCCGCAACGCCGCAGGAAGTGCAGAAGCTGCTCGATATCGTGAACGACGTCCGCCGGCACGATCCGCTCGAGCACGCCGTTCAGCTGGCGATTGAGGCCGTCCTCGTGTCGCCGAATTTCCTCTTCCGAGTCGAACGCGATCCAGGTGCGACAGGTGCAAGAGGTGCAACAGGTGCCGCCGATGCGACGGGCGCGAAGGTGCGGACGCCGTATGCGCTGAGCGACTACGAGCTCGCGTCGCGGCTGTCGTACTTCCTCTGGAGCAGCATGCCGGATGACGAGCTCTTCCGGCTCTCGGGAGAGAAGCGGCTGCACGATCCAGCGGTGCTGAGCGCCCAGGTGCGGCGGATGCTGCAGGATCCGAAGTCTTCGGCGCTGGTCGAGAACTTCGGCGAGCAGTGGCTGAACCTGCGCCTGATGGACCGTACGAAGCCCGACTCCGAGAAGTTTCTTTCGGTGGATGACGAGCTGCTCGACGACATGCGGAAGGAGACGCTTCTCTTCATCGGCGCGGTCATGCGCGAGGACCGCAGCATTCTCGACTTCATCGACGGGCGGTTCACCTATCTCAACGGCTCGCTGGCGCGCTACTACGGTATCAAGGGGGTCGACGGCGAATCGTTCCAACGCGTGGAGCTCGACGGGGAGCAGCGAAGCGGAATCGTGACACAGGGCTCAATCCTGGCGATCTCGTCCTACGCGACCCGCACTTCCCCGGTGCTACGGGGCAAGTGGGTCCTCGACAACCTGCTCGGCGCGGCGCCGCCTCCGCCGCCCGATAACATTCCGCCGCTGGAAGAGAAGGACCTCGGCACAAGCGCCTCGATGCGCGCACGGTTGGAGCAGCACCGTGCGAATCCGAGCTGCGCGATCTGCCACGATCAGATGGATCCAATCGGGTTCGCCCTGGAGAACTACGACGCCGCGGGCGCCTGGCGGGTGAAGGACGGCAACTTCGACCTCGATACGACGGGTACGCTCCCCGATGGACGATCGTTCACCGGCGCGAAAGGGCTGAAGCAGCTGTTGAAGGCCGACTCGCCGGCGTTTGTGCGCCACTTCACCGAGAAGCTGATGACTTACGGCCTCGGGCGCGGACTCGAGCGCGGCGATCGACCCGTCGTCGATCAGATCGTGCGCACTGTGGCGGGTGACAACTACAAGTTCACGGCGATTGTGACGAGTGTCGTCACGAGCCCGGCATTCAGGATGCGGTCTGGAGTGCCCGCCTCCGCGCGTAACGCGACGGCGGGGATGGCACAATAAGAGACTGATATGAAACAACTGTCCAGGCGAACCGTGATCCGAACGATGGGTGCGACCATTGCCCTGCCGTTTCTCGATGCGATGTATCCGGCGTTTGCGTCGCAGGCCGTCAGGAAATCGCTTTCAGCCAACCGCATGGCATTCCTCTACGTGCCGAACGGGATCGTCATGGAAGACTGGACGCCCGCCGGCGGGCCGTCGGTGCAGCGCCGCTCGGCGAGCTGCCACGCATTTCCCGGGCGCTCGCGCCGTATCGCAATGACGTGCTCATGCTGACCGGTCTTACGTCGGACGCCGGCCGGGAGCACGGAGACGGTGGTGGGGATCACGCCCGCGCCGGTGCGGCGTATCTGACGTGTGCGCATCCGCGGAAGACCTACGGGAAAGACATCAGGGCCGGCCTCTCAATGGATCAGGTGGCCGCGCGCCACCTCGAGGGTCAGACGCGGTTCGGATCGCTCGAGCTCGGCTGCGAAGAGGGCATCCAGGGCGGCAACTGCGACAACGGCTACAGCTGCGCCTACAGCAACAGTCTCTCCTGGCGAACCGAGAATACACCGAATCCACCCGAGATTCGGCCTCGCGCTGTCTTCGAGCGCATGTTCGGTGCCGCGGATCTGGAGAAAGATCCCGCGCGACGGCAGCGGTTCGGCAGCTACCGCCGGAGCATTCTCGACCTGGCGATGTCGGAAGCGCAGAGTTTGCAGAACACGCTGGGAGGCGACGACCGCCGGAAGCTCGACGAGTATCTCTACGCGGTGCGTGATATCGAGAAGCGCATCCAGAACGCCGAGCGCAGCAACGTCGAGCGGGTGCCGGTCGATGCGCCGTCCGCGAGCGTGCCCGACGACTTCGCCGAGCACTCGCAGTTGATGTTCGATCTCATGGCGATCGCGTTCCAGACCGACATGACCCGCGTCATCACGGTGCTGCTCGCGATCGAGCAGAGTCCGAGGAACTATCCTGAAATCGGCATCACCGAAGGGCACCACGGGCTGACTCACCATTCGGGCGACAAGGCGAAGATCGAGAAGGTGACGCAGATCAACGAGTACCACATCAAGCAGTTCCTCTATCTGCTCGAGAAGTTCAAGTCGATTCGCGACGGCGACGGCACGCTGCTCGACAACTCGATGGTCGTCTACGGCAGCGGTCTCGCCGACGGCAATCAGCACCAGCACCACAATCTTCCGGTCGTGATTGCCGGCCGCGGTCGCGGGGCGATCCATCCCGGCCGCCACGTGCGCTACGCCGACGAGACGCCGATGGCCAACCTGTTCCTGTCGATGCTCGACCACATGGCCGTACCCATTGACAAATGGGGCGACAGCACGGGCAGATTGAACGGTCTGTCAGATCTCTAGTCCGTCCCATTCCTCTATCATTGCCGCTGCCTGGCTGGCTCGTGGAGGCGTCCTCTGCGCTACCATGGGGAACGCCCCGAGTATGACAGTTTGTCGTGGTTGCTTCGGGAAACTCGCTGTCGATCTTCGGCTTGCGATGAGAGGAAGGGTCATGACGCGAACGTGGTTCGTCGCTCTTGCGATGGCGTTTGGAACAGCAGCGATTGCGTTCTCCCAACAGGGCGCTCCGGCGCCTGCGGCGCCAGCCCAGGACGTGAATGTCTACTACGAGCTGGGCCCGGATTCGCAGTCGCATGACGGCGTGCCGCAAGGCGAGATGCGCGGTCCGTCCGTCATCCCCAGCCAGGCCTATCCGGGTACGCAGCACACCTACTGGGTGTACGTTCCGGCCCAGTACGATCGGTCGGTCCCGGCGAGCCTGATGATCTTTCAGGATGGTCAGGCCTTCAAGGACAGGGACGGGAGCATTCGGGTACCGAACGTGCTCGACAACCTGATCTACCGGCGGGAGATACCGGTGATGATCGAGCGTGTTCATCAATCCCGGCCGCACGCCGGAACAGCCCGAGCCGAATCCCAAGAACTGGGGCGATCGCGATACGAACCGGCCGACCGAGTACAACTCGCTCGACGACAAATACGCGCGCGTCATCGTGGACGAGCTGATGCCCGTCCTGTACAAGGAGTACAACATCTCGAAAGATCCCGAACGCCATGGGATTGGAGGCGCCAGTTCCGGTGCGATTGCGGCCTTCACCGTCGCGTGGCAGCGTCCCAATGACTTCCGGAAAGTGCTGAGCATCGTCGGCAGCTTCGTGAATCTCGGCGATCGTGGCGGCGACACGTATGCCGACATCGTGCGGAAGAGCGAGAAGAAGCCGCTTCGGGTGTTCCTGCAGGATGGGCGCAACGACAACCGTGGCACGGGACGAGGCGGTGGCTACGACCAGCGCCGCGACTGGTTCTTCCAGAACGTGCGTCTCATGCAGGCGCTCACCGAAAAGGGGTACGACGTCAACTACACGTGGGGGATGAACACACACGGCCAGCGCATGGGCGGTCCGATTCTGCCCGAGATGATGCGATGGCTCTGGCGCGACCATCCAGTCTCGACCGATCCGGACAACAAGGTCGAGCGCTCGTTCAACGCGCCTAAGAAGTAGTACGTGACCCATGCGAACGCCGTGTGCCCGCATCATCATTGCCGCCGCTCTCGTGGCAGCGATCGCTCGTCCGCAAGCGGATGAGACATTCAATCGCGGCGTGATTGCCGTCGTGACCGATGCGCGGCAGGCGTATATCGGATGGCGGTTGTTGAAAGACGATCCTGCCGGTGTGGCCTTCAACGTGTATCGCCGAACGGTGGGCGGCAACCCGGTGAAAGTGAATGCGGCGCCCGTCACCGCGTCGACCAACCTGGTCGATACGTCCGCTCAACTGGACCGGGAAAACAGCTGGTTCGTTCGCGCCATCATCAACGGGCGAGAACAGCAGGCCTCCGAAAGCGCCTCTCTCCAGGCCAACTCGCCCCCGAATCGCGTGCGCTCCATCAAGCTTCAGGGCGACTACCTGTTCAATCGCGTCGGCATCTGCGACCTCGACGGAGACGGGATTTTCGATTACGTGATCAAACAGCCCGGCGCCGGGCACGGGCTCGATCCGGGCACCATTCGCGAGAGTCCCGACACGTTCAAACTCGAGGCCTACAACGGCCGGACCGGCGCGTTCATGTGGCGCTACGACCTCGGCTGGAACATGAACATGGGCGTCTGGTGGACGCCCTTCATCACAGGCGATTTCGATGGCGACGGCAAAGCCGAGGTGGCCCTGAAGATGGCGCCGTATGCGGCGACCAGACAGGAGGCCACCATCGCCGAGGGTGGATTCGTGCTCGAAGGGCCGGAGTACATCACCGTCCTGAACGGCATGACAGGGAAGGAAATCGCGCGCGCCGATTGGGTCGAGCGTGGCGATCCGGCGCGCTGGGGCGATCCGCGCGGCAATCGCGTCAATCGCAATCAGATTGGCGTGGCGAAGCTGGACGGCAAGCGGCAGAGCATCCTCGTCGCGCGCGGGACCTACACGATGATGTACGTGGACGCCTGGAATCTGGTTGACGGCAAGCTCGTGAAGGTGTGGCGCTGGTTTGGCGACGAGACTGATCCACCCGTTCGCGGGCAGGGCGCGCACGGGATGCACGTCTACGATTTCGACGGCGATGGAAAGGAAGAGATCGCGCTCGGGTCCGTGATGGTGGACGACAACGGAAAGACCATGTGGTCCAACGGCCTGGGACATCAGGATGTGTTCTACGTGGCCGACATCATGCCCGAACGGCCGGGCCTCGAGATCGCCTACGGCTATGAGGATCGCCAGCCCGTCAATGGCATCCAGGTGGCCGATGCGCGGAACGGCCGGATGATCTGGGGACATCCGAATCCGACCACCCACATACACGATTGGGGAATGTTCGCCGATATCGATGCGTCCAACCCGGGCTATGAGTTCTACGCCGCGGAACAGAATCGGAAGCTCGGCCAGTTTCTCTATTCGGCGAGAGATGGAAAGCTTCTCTCCACCACCGATCTGGGCTCCATTACACTGAATCCCGTGCACTGGCTCGACGGTCCGCAGAAGGTCTACAACATCTTCAGTTACCGCGGCGATACGACCACTCTGCACAGGTACGGAAGCGCCGACCCTGTCGACACGCTCGAGGGACGAATCGTGGCGATTGCCGATGTGGTGGGCGACTGGCGCGAGGAGTTGATTCTCACGAAAAATGGCGAGTTGCGGATCGCGACGACGACCGTGCCGTCAACGAGCCGTCACGTGACGCTGATGCAGGATGCGCTCTATCGCAACGATGTTGCCCACGCGTCGATGGGATATTTCTATCCACCCAACACCAGCGCTCCGCTGTTTCCTGAAATCTTCAAACGATGAAAGCTTCTGCTGTGCTCCGACTGGCGTTCTGCTGCGTCCTGGCCGGCGTGTTCTCGTCCGCGCCGCTCGCCCTCGAGCGCAAAGACATGACGTTCAAGATCTTTCAGTTTCCGGCGAACCAGATTCCGCGCATCGACGGCAAGGCCGACGACTGGGCCGGCGTGCCGTCGAGCTATGCGATCGGCATGGACCAGCTCATGGACACCGAGCAGGGACATGGGATGAATCACGATACGAAGAACCTCGACGTGACCGTCAGGGTGGGATGGGTGAAGGGGCTCAACCGGCTCTACTTCCTCTATGAGGGATTCGACAACTACTGGGACTTCGCCGGCTCCGGTCTGCACAACGACATCTTCGAAGTGGTCGTCGACGGCGACCTGTCCGGCGGCCCGCTGATCGACATTTATCATCGCGACGTCTGGACGCCCGAGGCCGTCGGACCGCGCTCCGAGCTCGACCCGAGGGTGCCGCGCGCCGACGCGCACTTCGGGTATCACGGCGTGCACGCGCAGAACTACCACATCTTCACGCCGCCCGGCGACAAGGACTGGACCATGGCGTGGGGCTGCGCGCAGTACACGAAGAACCTGCCGTATGCCAATGCGGCGTACGGCTACGATTTCAAACCGGGGCAGTCGGGCAAGCTCGTTCTCGAATTCTGGATTACGCCGTTCGACTACGCCGGCTGCGACGGCCCGCAGCGCGCGATCGAATCGCAGTTGTCCGAGAACAAGCTGATCGGGTTGTCCTGGTGCCTCATCGACTACGACGATGTGAACGCGAAGGGGCGGGTGGGTTTCTGGAACCTCTCGCACAAGCAGACGTTCTTCGGCAACGCCGATCAGCTGGTCGGATTCAGGCTGATGCCGCTCGAGCCGCCACCGGCGCAGGAGCTGCGCGCGAGGTGGACGCACACCGTCGTCGATATGAGCCGGCGCCTCGTTGCGTTCAAGGACGAGTCTCTGGGCGCCGTCACGTCGTGGAAATGGGATTTCGGCGACGGCAGTAACTCAACCGAGCAGCACCCTCAGCACGTCTATACACGTGGCGGCGATTTCGTCGTGACACTGGAAGTCACGGGGCCGCAAGGGACGTCGCGTTTCCAGCGTGTGTGGGACGTCTCGCTGCGCTGAGCGGTACGTTGGGCGGGTCCTGCTGTTTGGACCCGCCGTCACCGAGTCCGCTTCCACACTCCGCACTCCGGACTGGTGAGGAAGCCGGCGTCCGAACCCAGGATGTCGATCGACACCATGCCTCCGGTGCTTGTCTCCTGCCTCTCGATCACGCTATCAGGCCTCCACTGAAAATTGCGGAGACGTTCCCAGTGGCAACCGGGTTGTGATTGCGTCTCATACCGACCCGGTTGAATGTGCCGGTTCACCTCCCACGCGCCGTGAGGAATGGTCGCGGCTGACGGGCCTTTGCCAGGCCACTGATCCCACCAGCCACATCCTGGCCAGCTCACAAAAGAGGTGTCGGAGGGAAGAATGTCGACGATCCAGTGTCCTGGATCGACCCAGGTGGCGCTCTCGCCGATGATGTCGGCTTCACTCTTGGGGAAATACCTGGAATGTCGCCACAACTGGCATTGGCCGTTTGGATCCGCATGATATCGTCCTGGCGCGACAACCAACCCGATGGCGTATACGCCTTCGCCAAAGACTGTCAGCGGCGGTCGCGCCGGAGCTGTCCCGATTCCCTGGATGGGTATCGTGTTGGTCCCGGCCGAATGATTGGCCTTCAGAACTACAGAACCTTCATAGCGACCGGTCCGCGTTGGCGCGAAATAGGAGTACCCGACAAAGCACTGGCCAGGTGGAACCAGGTCGCCGTTTTCCCAGACGTCCCACGACGCCAGGAATCCGTCGGGCTCCGACATACCTTCAAGCCTCATCGCCGCAGCGCCGTCGTTACAGATGAGAAATTGCTTGTCTCTCTCTTCGCCCACCTCGACGTTGCCGAAGTCGATTGCCGGTTCACCCGACTTGCCAGTCAGCTTGAGAATCGACGTGGGTGTCGTGGGCGACGGTGCGGGTGCCAGCGGCGCCGGCTGAAGGGGATTGGGGGGAGCTTCCCTTTCGCAGCCAACAGCCGCCACGATGGCCAGAAACAAAGCCAGGCAAGATGCATTCGCTCTCACAGCTGATGAAACGTTTGTAAGCTGAAAACCGGACACGCGATTTCCACCCCAAACGCTCACCTGGCCGCGCAGGTATGATCTAGCAGGAAATGCCCCTTATTCTGAATGACGTGCCGCCCCTCCACTGGGCTGCTGCCGGGGCGGCAATCGCGGCGGTCACTCTGTGCCTGCTGTTTGTCGCGAACCGGCGACTCGGCATCTCGGCTGGATTCGAGGATGTCTGCAGTCTCGTGCTGCAGCAGACGTACTTCCTACGCGGCAACCTGCGCTCGGCCCGGCAATGGCGGCTGCCGTTTGTGGGCGGTCTCGTGCTCGGCGGGTTTTTGTCGGCCGTCCTGAGCGGCGGCTGGGAGCCGACGTGGTCGCTCGGCATGTTCGATCAGGCAATTGGGCTTGGCCCGGCGGGAAAGCTCGTCTGGATGTTCGTGGGTGGACTCTTCATCGGGTTCGGGACCCGGCTTGCTGGAGGGTGCACGAGCGGGCACGGCATTTTCGGGTTGTCGAATTTCGAGTTGCCGAGTCTTGTGACGACGGCCAGCTTCATGGCGGGCGGCGTGCTGACGACGCAGATGTTGTATCGGCTGGTGTTCAACTGATGCTGCTGTATGTCCTGCTGGGCACTGTCTTTGGTTTTGTGCTGAGCCGATCGGGCGCGGCCGATTACAACTATATCCAGCGAATGTTCCTGTTCGAGGACTTCCAGCTGTACGGGATCATCGGCAGCGCCGTTGCCATCACTGCGCCCGGTCTGTGGCTGATCAAACGCGGCCGGCGCACGGATTCGGGTCATCCTCTTCAGACCGAAGTCGGACCGCACCACCGTGGTCATATTGCCGGAGGCCTGCTGTTTGGCGTGGGATGGTCGATCGCGGGGATGTGTCCGGGTCCCATCTTCGTCAATATCGGCGAGGGAAAAATCTACGCTGTCGCGGCGCTGGCGGGCGCGCTGACCGGAACAGGGGTATTCGGTGCGATCTACACGCGCCTGCAGGCTCCACTCCGCCTGCCGCCGCTGGCGGTTGGAACGGGCGAGGGTTAGTCGACGACGGCTACGAAGCGGTCATGCGCCGGAGCCGCTCACTCGGCCGGGTCAGCGAGTAGCCGCGTTTCTTCAGATCGGCCCACACATCTCCCACCTTGCCAACGCGCTCTGGCATGTTCCGCAGCGTGAACGTCGTCGGTTCTACGTGGCCGCCTGCCACCTCGTCCCAGGTACACGGCGCAGAAACCGGCGCACCACGCCTGGCGCGAACTGTGTATGCGGCGGCGAATGTGGCGCTGTAGTCGTTTCTTCCCGTATCGACGTAAATCCGCCCGCGCCGATCCGCCTTGCTGAACTCCTGAGTCAGATGATCGGGCGCGTGGCTCACGAACAGTCTGCCGACGCCATGGGCAAAGCGTGCGACGTGCCCCATCTCCGCTTTTCCATCGAGCGGCACGACGATGTGGTAGCCCTTCGATCCCGTCGTCTTGATCCATGACGGAAGCTTCAGCTCTTCCAGCAGATCGCGCAGGCCGAGCGCGGCGGAACGAAGCTCCACAGGATCCTCTTTCGACGGATCGAGGTCGAAGACGCAGATATCGGGGTAATACAAATCAGGAATTCTCGACGTCCACACGTGCTGCGTAATCGTGTTCTGGTTGGTCACCCACAAGAGCGATCGCGTGTCGGTGATGATCGGATGATGGACAACGCCCTCCTTCTTCGGGACCTCGACGCGCTTCAGCCAGTCCGGGAAGCCCTTCGAGACGTCTTTCTGCCAAAAGCCCTTCTTGTCGATACCCGCCGGATAGCGCTCCATCGTGATGGGCCGTCCGCGGAGGTGGGGGAGGAGGACGGGCGCCATCGCTTCATAGTACGCGGCCAGATCGCCCTTGGTGATGCCGTCATCGGGGAAGAGGACCTTCTCTGGGTGGGAGATCACGTCGCGAACTGCAGAGGCCACGAGGATAAATATAAACAGGAGCGCAGGAGATCAGGAGAATTATTACCGTTGTTCCGTGTCCTCGCGAACGACTTCGCGCGGATTCTTGTCGAAGCGGACTCCAAGCAGCCGTGGATGCCGCAACTTTCCGTGCGCGGTCCATTCGATGAACGCGACCTGCACGACGATGTCCGGCCGCACCCAGTGCGCGCGGATCCTCGGCAAGCCCGTGGCCTTCGTAAAAGGAGACTGGGGCTGTTCGGTGGCGTCGAGGCGCTTTCGCAGATCGAGCAGCAGCTTCGTGTCGAACCCGGTGCCGAGCTTTCCGGCGAACACGAAGTCGTCTCCCTCGTAATATCCGACGAGCAGGGCGCCGAGACCGACGCGCGCACCTTGCGGATCCGTAAACCCGCCCACGACGAGCTCCTGCGACGCCTCGCACTTCATCTTCAGCCAGTGCTTCGAGCGGCGGTGCTCGTAGGGAGAGCCGCGCCGCTTTGCGATGACGCCTTCCCATCCCTCGCGCCTGGCACGCTGCCAGGGGTCGGGGTCCTCCAGCAGCTCGACACGTTTCAACGGCGGCGTGAATGGCAGCTCGGCAAGCAGCGCACGGCGCGCTTCGATCGGCAACGATGTGACGGTTCTGCCGCTCGTGCCACAGGATATCGAAGACGTGATACCCGCTGCGGCCGTCCCACGTCACTTCTCCGTCGAGAATCACGTCGTGAAGTGGAAGATTCGCAATAGCGGTGGCCACCGCCGGCAGATCTTGAGGGAGCCGGTTGCGCGAGAACAATCGGACGTCGTCGCCGTTTTTGTACGCGAGGAGGCGGATGCCGTCGAACTTGCGCTCGAAGAGCCACTCGCCGCCACCGCTGAAGCGCTCTTGCGTCAGCGTGGCGGCCATGGGTTCGAGCCACTCGGGCATGTCGGAATCTACATCTTCTGCCATTCTGCCGAGAGTGTTTCGAGCAGCGGAATCGGAGCGTCACCGTCGTGAACGACGACTCTGTATCGCAGACGCAGGGTGTGTCCGCCCGGAATCGTAAACGGGCCGCCGGCGACGATGACCGGGTTGAGCATCCAGAGGTGGCTCGAGTTGTGCCAGGTCGTGTAGGGGTTCGTCGGGTGATCCATGACAGCGAATCCGACGGTTCTACCCGACGCTTTCAGCCTGATACTGAAATCGTACCAGGGCTGCGGGGCCCAGTTGAGATCCGGCAGCGAATAATGGGCGTCGGGCATGTCGAGCTTGCCTTTCGAGCTCGAAAACCATGACTCACCGTCTTTCCGCCCCTGCACGTTGAAGCCGCCGAACGACGCCCGGTTCAGCACGTACTCGACCGTCGGGGTGACGCGGTACTCCTGGTCGATCACGTAGACGCCGTCACGCTCCGTCACGGTGGCGACATTCACTTCGTCGAGCATCTTTCGCCCGCGAACGGTCCACTCGTTTCGAATCTCCATGACGGCCTGTGACGCGTCGGCGCGCGTCAACTTGACGTCGCGCGTCTCGACCAGGCGGCCCTCGCGGGTCGCATACGCCCCCCATCCCCAGAAGTCGGCCTTGGTGATGTTCAGCGCGCGGAGCGGCTTGTTGGGACCGTACTTATCCAAGTTGACGGGCGCGCGGAATTCGGAGTCGTGCCAGCCGAAGTACATCCCGCGATGATGGGGATGATCGTCGGGGGCCAGGGCAGTGACGGTCTCACCGGTGGGCGTGTTCACCGGATGAAAACACGCCACGCTTGGCGACGTGAGCGGACTGCCTTCGGGCTTCTTCGTCAGATACTCCAGCACCACGCGGCCGTCTGGCGTTTTCAACTGCATGCCGTACGTGCTGGGTTGAAGTGTGTATGCCGATCCAGGTTTTGTCTGGCCGGCCAGCAGATGTCCGCCGAGCACCCAGATCAGCGCCGCGCAT
Source organism: Vicinamibacterales bacterium (assembly GCA_963782595.1). Classification (GTDB taxonomy): domain Bacteria; phylum Acidobacteriota; class Vicinamibacteria; order Vicinamibacterales; family JAMQPK01; genus JAMQPK01. Next base: position 118,377 of record CAWAKJ010000005.1, read on the forward strand.
CCGACCGCTGCCGACATCCGCCTCACGATGGTCATCACTGAGCTCCCTTCACCCGCGGCTTGCCCCAGAAGATGTACGTCCCGGTTTTGGTCGAGGTGACGATGTCCATCACGGAATCCTTGTTGAGATCCACGGCGAGCGCGTCGGAGCCGACGCCGGATCGGTTGTGGACCAGCTCGGGCACGAACTCCGCACCTCCTGGCGCCTTGGCATTCCGAACCGTCTTGTACACATAGAGCACGCCGGGCCCGTACGGATCGGGATCGAGAAAATCGTCTCTGTGCGCCCAGAAGCGCTTGCCGACGATGAAGTCCGGTATGCGGTCGCCGTCGATGTCGGCGAAGGTCGAGCCGTGCGGTTGAGAAAATGTGACGCCGCCGGCATTCTTCGTCGAGAGATCGTCCATGATCATGTGCTGGACGAACGAGATTGTTCCGGATGCGTCCCGCTTCTGTTCGTACCACGCGAGCCCCCAGCCGTGTGCCGAGAGCGAAGTGACGACGTCGTTCAGGCCGTCGCCGTTTGCGTCGTAGACCGCCATGACGCTGCCCCCAACGACGTTCCGCGTGTAGCGCGCAAAGGCCTCCGGATGGTACGTCCACGTGGCCTGCGCGCTGCCTGCGGCTGGCTGTTCCCACCAGCCGAAGGCGTTGACGATGTCCATACGCTTGTCGCCGTTGATGTCGCCAACACCGATGCCGTGCGCGGTCGAATATCCCGGTTCCGATACGTTGCGCACAATCCACGGCCCGGTCGGGCTTGCCGGGTCGGGTTTCGCATACCGGACGGCTCCTTCGGCGGCGTACACCACCTCGGGCTTGGCGTCGCCGTCGATGTCTCTCAGCATGGCGATTTCGCTCTGGAATGTTGGCACGACACGGTGCCTGTCCCAGCGGCGCGGCTCGCCCTTGGGGTTCACATACAGCCAGACGCCGACGGCGCCGCGCGGCGATCCGATCGCGCTCGGTGAGAAACTCGCTGTGATCACATCGTCCCAGCCGTCACCAGTGAAATCGCCCGCATACTGCATCCAGCTGTCGAACGAGTACTCGGTTCCGGGATTCGAGACATAGCCCAGGAAGATTTCGCGCCGTTTTGCGTAGTCCGGTCCGAGATAGTAGTAAGGTCCCGCCGAGACATCGAGCACACCATCCTTGTTGAAGTCGCCGGCGGCGGCTCCCCACGAATAGTAGAAATCGCTGATCTGCTGCTTGCGGAAATTGTTCGAGATCTGCTCGGCAGGGATCTCGTGGAGTCCGAGATCTTTGTAGGCGACATCCTTGAGGCGCACTTCGCCGGTGCCTCCGACATACAGCGCCAGCGGACCGTACCTGCCGATTTCGTCCTCGGCCACCCAGCCGATCTCGCCACCCTCGTTCACGAACGCACGGATGATGTTGGCGTCGAGAAGAAGCTCAACGGTGTTCCATTCGGCCGAGCGCACGTCGCCGGAGGGCCGAGGAATCGGCAGCGTGACGCTCGGCGCAGCGCCCCGGCCACCGCCGCCCGCTCCGCGGGCGGGCGCGTTGGGATCGATGGGCGGCGCGATGCGCATCTGTCCGCCCCCACGCCTGAGCGGCTCGCGTTGTAGCTCCCTGCCTTCGGCGTCGAGTGTGATGCTGTAGCTCGCCACGTCTTCGCCGGCCAGCGAGACGTAGATCCCCTTCATCCCCTGCGGCGTTTTCTCTGCCCGCAGCAGCACGCCGGCTTTGCAGCCGCTGGTACATCGGAACGACGCGTACAGTCCGACGTCCTGGTACGAGCGGTCGAGCACGAGCCAGCCACCGCTGCCACCGGGCTTCGGCGTACCAATGATCTCGCCGTTCTGTACTTTCCAGTCGGCCTGACCAAGCGGACGCCAGCCCTCAAGGCTCGATCCTCGTACGGTAGCGTCCGGACGGAAGCTCGGACCAACGGCAAAAACCTGCGCGAGCCAGAACAATCCGGCCGCCGCGGTCAACGCGAGTCTGTATTTCATGGTCGTCACTCCCTCATCGAGCCATGTCGATCAGTTGATTCAAGTCGACTGGCTCGCTCGACTCCACGCCGCGAGCGGCCGAAGGCGAAACAAGCAGCGCCTTCGTGTGGCCTTCGAACCAGACGAGAAAGGACGATCGGTCCGCGCCTGTCAGCCGCATCTGGTTCAACCAGGTGTAATACGCGCCCATATCGGCGTCTACCAGCGCTCCTTGCGGATCGAGGACCGGCGACATGCGCACGTTCGTGAGCGCCTCGTTCATGGAGCGCTCCGTCAAACGCGGAGCAAATCGCGCCACGAGCGTCACCGGCTGGGCGCGCCGCAACACTTCGCGCGCCGCCCACTGCACGAACGTCGTGCTGAAGAACTGCACTCCCGAGCCCTCGGACAACACGGCGAGCTTGAAGTGGTTGAGCACCCTCTCCTGCCCATCGCCTTTGAGGCCCACGTCCTCCGGGGTGAGTTGCATGAGGGCACTGCGGCGCGCTTCGGTTCCAGCGCCGGCGAGAATCATACCTCTCAGTTTCGCGACCACCGCATCGCGGATCGCATCCAGTTGCCGATAGGCCAGCACTTCCAGTCCTTCGGGAGGCAGCGAGGCTGGAGTGCCGCCGTCGATGTACCAATGCCCGAAGGGGAGTGGACGCTGCTTCGCGCGTGCTGCCGCGCGCTGCATGACCAACAGCAGTCCATTCGCTGGATTCACCTGGGAGAAGTAGGTGCCGTGCGGGCGCAGTTTGCGAAACAGGGGATGGCTCTCCTCCGTTGCACCCTGTCCGACGACCACAATACTCAGGCGCGGAATGACTGGTTGGGATGGAGGGATGGCCGAGCGAACCGCGTTGAGGAAGTTGACGGCCGCGGTGCGAAAATCTGCAACCTGACTGGTTGTCCAGAGGTGTGCCGACAACCGTTCCGAGAATTCCCCGGGGCGATTCACCCAATCGATCTCTTCCAGGTCGCGAACGAGGCTCAAGCGTTCGAATTGCGCCATCGTCTCCCTGCGTTGCTGCGGAGACAGCGCGCTCATGAACGCAAACTGTGCGTCCACTTCCTCGCGCTCGGCCGGAAACTTCGAGTCGTAGGCGATGACCTCGCCCAGCAGCAGAGGCACGAAGCTCAAGGGGAGCTGGCGCAGGACCTCCAGGCCGCGGATGGCGACTTCCCGGGCCAGCGGGGGATACGCGACGAAATGTTCAGCCGTGAGTTGCGCTGGCTGCATGGCTGCGGGTCAGAACAGCTCCGCGACGGGTCTGCCTTGCGCAAAGTTGGGCGAAAATCCGAAGTACGAGCCGAGCGTTGGCACCAGATCCATTGAATCGATCGGGCGATCGATCACGACATTGTCGCGAATATCAGGACCCAGCGCGAGCATCCACGTCGTCCTCGAGCGCGCATCTCCCGTGCGATGATGTTGAAATCCGTTGCCTCCGGGCGTTTCGTCCGAATCCCGGCCGAAGTCGGGAAGAACGAACAACGAGGTCCTGCCGGCGTATTCGGGATCGCTCTGAATCATCTTCCAGATTTCCGCGCACAGACGGTCCGTGCGCCGGATGGCATCGACATAGAGCGAAAACGTTCCGGCGTGGGCGATGTCGATGTCGTGCAGGGTGATCCACAAGAGGCTGGGGGAGAACTGCCGCATGAGCCTGCGGGCGATGAACACCGACAGCTCATCAGGGCTCTCCAGGTTTCGCGCGCTCGTGAGGAAATCGGAGACCGATACCTTCAACAGGTTCGTCAGCCGCTCCAGTTCGATTTCTGCGCTTCCAGCTTCCGGCTGGTACAAAGGGGATTCGTAATTGTCGTGCAGAAGCGACTCGTAGCCGGCGCGCAGCCCGGCCGGTACCGCCGATGCCAGCAGGCGCTTGGGCAGGATCACATTGGCTCCCAGTCCCGGTCCATAGGCCGCATGACGGCTCTCGCCAATGCGCTCGAAGCCGATGCTGGGAGCAATCACCCAGACGTCCGAGGCAGGCCGCTTCAACTCTTTGCGGAAGTACTCGAAGACCGTCGGGTGCTGGGGCGGCGCCGCGATGAAATTGTTGATGGTTTCGTAGGCGCCTGTCGCCAGACTGGCATTGGCGACGTAGTGACCTAGAATTCCCCGGTTGACCACCTGAGTGAAGAACGTGGCTTGCGGCAGCAGTTCACCGAGCAGGTGAGGGATGTTCTGCCTGCCGTCGGGCATGAAGGTTTCGTCATCACGCGCACCGCCGCCGAAGGTTACGACCACGGCCTTGCGTGCGCGCGGGGCCTGCGCGGCACGCAGGCGCGAGCTGAATAGGGCCGTCCCCACACACGCGCCGGTGGCTTCGCGAAGGAATTCGCGACGACTCCAGGAAACCGCCGCTGCCGCGTCTCGCAGATCCCTCAAATTCAGGGCAGCCCGAAAACGAACAACGAATTGCTGGCGCTCACCGCCACGTACTGCCTGCCTCCGGCCGAGTAGGTCATGGGACCATTCTGGATCGGTCCGCCCAACTGGATCTTCCAAAAAAGTGAGCCGTTCCGCGCGTCGAGGGCGAAGAAGTAGCCCTCGCGCCCGCCGCTGAAGAGCACGTCCGATGCCGTTGTCAGAATGCCGGCGTCGGTCAGATCGGTCATTTTGTATTCCCACTTCCATTTGCCGGTCTGAGGATCGAACGCGCGCAGCGTGCCGTAGTTCTCCTCTTCTTTCCTGAGATTGGGCCGCGGCACGGCGCGCATATTGGCCGGGATCCCTCGCCCGGGATAGTTCGTGCTGAGCCTGCCCTGCGTATAGGTGGCACCTTCCACGTAAGGCTGATCGGTGCGGGCAAAGATGTGGTGGGAGTTCTCCCACACATTGACGTAAAACAGTCCCGTTCGTGGACTGTAAGAAGGATTGAACCAGTTGGTTGCGCCTTGATTGCCTGGATAGATGAGCACTCCTTCATACGACGGGGCCGACTCTGGAGTCCTGATGGGCCGCCCCTTCTTGTCGAATCCCGCATTCCAGTTCTGCTTGGCGATCGGGGCCGCCTGGAGGAACTCGCCCGTCCGGCGATCCAGCACGTAGAAAAATCCGTTGCGATTGGCCCAGAGCATGGCCTTTCTCGGCTGTCCCTGCCACGGGATGTCCGCGAGGACGGGAACCTGCACGGCATCCCAGTCGAATTCATCCTGCGGCGAGAACTGGTAGTGCCACTTCAGCTTGCCGCTGTCGGCGTCGAGCGCCACGACGGAGTTGCTGTAGAGGTTGTCACCCGGGCGCGTCTTGGCGTTGTAGTCGGGTCCCGGATTGCCCACACCCCAGAACGTGAGATTGGTCTCGGGATCGTACGAGCCCGTCACCCAGATGGACGCTCCGCCGGTCTTCCATCCTTCGCCCCAGGTCTCGTGTCCCGGTTCGCCTGGCAGCGGCACGGTGTTGAAGCGCCACGCTTCCTTTCCGGTCTTCGCATCGTAGGCAACGAGGAAGCCCCGGATCCCGAACTCGCCGCCCGCGGTACCGACAATGACTTTTTCTTTGACGACAAGCGGCGCCGCTGTCATGGAATAGCCGGCCGCTGCGTTGGCCACGATGCGATTCCAGCGAGGACGGCCGGTCTTCGCGTCGATCGCGATGAGATGTGCATCGACGGTTGCGAGAAAGAGCGTATCGTCGAGAATCGCCAGGCCGCGCGTGATGCGCCCGCAACAGAACTTGGCGTCACTTGACGGGGTATACGGATAAATCCAGAAGATCTTTCCCGTCGTCGCGTCCAACGCGAGCACGTCGTTGCCCTGCGTCGTGTACATGATCCCATCGACCACCAGCGGCGTGGTCTGGTAGTAGTCGAGCCAGCGCGCCTGGAACACCCACTTCAATTCGAGATTGGCCGCATTCGCCGTCGTGATCTGCGTCAGCGGGCTGTAGCGCTGACTCATGTACGTGCCCGAGTACGTGAGCCAGTTCTGTGGTTCTTTCTGGGCGTTCAGGATTCGATCGGATGAAACCTGCGCCAGCAGAAGCTGGCCGAGCGCGAGAGTCGCGCCAAGCACGATCGGCATCCGGCCATTCATTGTGCGACCACTCCTTTCAACGAGGCCAGATAGGCGATGACATCGGCGAGCTCTTCGCGCGAGAGCGTCGATCGATAGGAGGGCATCGGCGACGCGGCAATGAAGCCGTGCTCGCGGAGCTCCGACTTCGCGAAGCTCCGTAGCTGATCCTTCTGGTCACGCATCAGGACCTGATACGTATCGTGGTTGAGAAGGCGGCCTGTGATGTTCGAACCGTCGCGCGTGACGACTCGATAGAAGCGATTCTCGGGAAGGATCTCGGCGTCTGGATCGAGCAACGAGCTCTGGATTTGTTCGACCGTGCGCGTGGCTCCGATGTCGGTGAGATCTGGTCCGAGGCGCGAGCCGGTGTCCTGGATGCGATGGCAGGTCAGGCACTTGCCCTTTCCGTTCACGATGGCCGCGCCGCTGCCTTCGTTACCCTGCGGGGCGACCTGGGGGCTCGATTGCCCCCAGGCCGCCGTCGCGACTAATGAGATCGACAGTACCAGTGCTCGCGTCCGCATGCCCGCACGCCCTTAGAAATAGTATTTCAGGGCGAGCTGAACCTGCCGTTGATCGTTCGACCCCATGCGCAGCGCCGTAATCTTGCCGAAGTTTGTCGTGTTGCTGAAATCGAGCACGCCAGGTGGCGGGGGAAGGCCGGCGCCGCCACCCGAGAAGCCCGGCACACTGAAGTTGTGCGTGTTCGTCAGGTTGAAGATCTCCATGCGCACCTCGAACCGCTGCTGGCCGACGCCGCGGAACCCCTTGAACACGGAGAAATCGACCCGCTTGAAGTCCGGACCTCGTACCTGCGTGGGATCGCCGCCCAACGGCGAGAGATCCGTCTGACCGAGTGCGGTCGCGATCGGAGGATTCGTGAACGCCGCCGGGTTGAGCCACCCCGCGTCGAAGCTGCGGTTCTCCCGATAGAGCGGCTCGCCGGTCAGCACCGCGTTGCAGCCCTGCCCGGTCGTCGTCGCGATGTTGCACGGAATGGTGAACGGCGGACCACTCTGATACATCGCAATCGCATTGATGCGCCAGCCGCTGATCAGCTGATCGACCAGCCCGCTTGCGCTGCTGCCGAAGCGCTGCCCACGGCCGAACGGCAGGTCGTAGCCAAGGCTGAGGCTCACGATGTGAGGCGCGTCCGAGTCGCACAGTGCCCAATCTGGTCCGAGCAGCCAGAGGGACCGGTAGCCGCCGATGTTGTTGACCAGACCCTGGCGGCCCTGGTTGCGGCACTCGGAGAAGGTGTAGTTGGCGCGCGCGGCAAAGCCCTGGGTAAACAGCTTGTCGTAGCTCAGCTGCAGCGCGTTGTACTCCGCCTTGCCGATGTTCATGATCTGGTTGATGCCGTTGAAATTGGGGAACTGCCGGAAGGTCGTCGCATTCCCTCCGGGGGGCGCCATCACTTTCACCGCGTTGTAGTTGTACGCGCTGAAGCCGAGATCCTGATTTCGGCTCTGGCTCCCGACATAGCCGACCGAGACCGACTGCGACGTCGTCAGTTGATGTTGAAGCGTGACGTTGTATTGAATCGTCAGGGGAATCTTCCACGGACTCGGAACGCCGCCGAGCGAGACGTTGAACGCGTTGAACGCCGTCGGATCGTTCGCTCGAATCCCTTCGATGCCCGATTCGAACGTGCCGCGGCTGCCGTCGCCGTAGATGACGGGCAGCCCCGGCGTGTTGTTCGTAATCGTCACGCCGTACGCGAACGGATAGATCAACTGCGTGTGGACGAGATTGTTGCCGCCGTTCCGCCCGGACGTGCCGCTCGTCAGATAAAACATCCCACCGCCCGCGCGCACGACCCAGTCGTCCGCGAACGCGTACGACAGCCCGACGCGAGGCGCGAACAGGTTCCTCGGGCTCGTCACGAGCATGTTGCCCTCGGCGCATTCGATCGCGATGCGGTCGGCGGCCATCTGCGCGAGGAACGTGGGCGAGAGATTCTCCCGGCACCGATCCGCGGCCATCACGTAGCGCGCACTCGACCCCTCCACGAGAAGGTTCGCCGCGGCGCCGTCTGGTGCCTCGGCATTGCGCTGAAAGTCGTAGCGGAGTCCGAGATTCGCCGTCACCTTCGGCGAGAGCTTCCAGGTGTCCTCGATGAAGCCCGACCAGACCTGCCACGAGGCGTGCGGCGTCGGGTCGGGAAGCCTGTTCACGTTGATCGAGTTCGGCCCTCCGACGAAGCTCGCCCTGCAGGGCGCGACGGCTGCTGCCGCGCAATCCGGTAAGCCAGTAAGGGTGCTGGCGATGGGCGTCAGCAGCATCTGGGCCATGCCGGTGCCGCCGCCGGTCGTGAGCGGAACGTCGGTGAAGGTGCCAGAGTAGCCGTACCCGCCTCGCGGCGCGGCCGGCTGGAAGAAGTCTGTCAGCGGACGCGAGAACTGGAAGCCCCACTTCCAGCTGTGATTGCCCGCGAGCTTGCTGAACGTCGTGCTGAGCTGATAGGTGCTCTGGAACTGGATGCTCGGCAGATTGTTGGGGACGCCGAACTGGCCGAGTCCGTCGACGGTAAACAACGGCAGCCCACCCATGAACTCACGATCCGGCGTGCGCAGCCCGAACCGGCCGGCGACGGTGTTGTCGGTAGCGCTCAGTGGCAGACGCTTGTGGTCGATCGACGAATATCCGAACCGCGTCTCGCTGACGAGCGAGGTCGAATAGATACGCGTCCAACTGAGCGCGCCGCTGTAGACCTTGACCGTCTGATCGCCGCCGCCGAACTGCGAACCGTCGATGATGCCGCCATACGGGGCGGGTACCAGCGTCGTGCTGTGCGCGCCGCTGAACCGGCCGAACATCTGGTTGTTGTTGTCGAGGTACTGATCGATTCTCACGTCAGCTTGATGATTGGCGTCCTCCGTGATCGGGTTGACGGCGTAGTTACCGGCGAGCACGTCGGTCCTGGTCGCGTCGGGAAATTCCTGCAGCAGTCGCAGCGCGTTCTGATTCATGCGATTGGTCGGGATCCGGTTGGCGCCGGTTGGGTCGAGCGGATCGCGAATCCACGCCGCTGCGCCGGCCGTCACGGTCCGCCCGGTCACTGGATCGACCGCACCGGCAGCGATCAGTCGCGTTGTCGCCGGATCAAAGATCGTCCCCAGCGGGAACGTGCGTCCGAGCCGGTCCGTGCGCGTGCCGCCCTGCAACCGGATCAAGTCCGACATATCGGTGAAGTTGCTGTCTTGCATGCGCGGGGTCGGTGCCGTCAGGATCGACGTCGTCGCCTGTCGCGCCACGGTGCCTTCGTAGTCGACGAAGAAGAACGTTTTCTTGTTGCCGCGAGTCAGGAAGCGCATCGGGCCGCCGAGCGTGAACCCGAATTGATTGCGGAGGAACTTCCCTTTCTTCAGACGCTGGAACTCGTCGAAGAAGTTGATGGCGTCCATCGCCGAGTTGCGATGGAACTCGAACAGATTGCCGCTGTATCGGTCACCGCCCGATTTGAGGCTGGCATTCAGCACGGCGCCTGCCGAGCGTCCCAGCTCGGCGCTGTAGCTGCTGGTCTGAACCCTGAACTCCTGCAGTGCGTCGACCGAGGGCCGGTACACATAACCCGCGCCGTTGACGAAGTCGACCAGGTTCGAGTTGTTGTCGACGCCGTCGAGCAGGTAGTTGTTGGCGAAGCTGTTCTGGCCGTTGGCCGAGAAGCTGCCATTGCCGCCCATGCCGCGCGTGTCCTGCTGCGCCTGGACGACGCCGGCGTTCAGCTGGGCGAGGAAGGTGTAGTTGCGGCCGTTCAGCGGAAGTTCGTTGATAGCCTTCGATTGCACGATGCCGCCCAGTGACGCCTCCTGGGTTTGGAGCGGCGCCGCCTCGCTGGTGACATTCACCGTCTCGGAAATGTTGCTCGGCTTGAGCGAAAAGTCGGCGACATAGCGCTGCTGAATGCTGAGCGAGATGCCCTCGCGGGTGGCCGGCGCAAAGCCGGTCGCCTCTGCCACCATGGTATAGCTGCCGATCCGGACAGAAGGGAATTGATAAACCCCGACCTCGTTGGTCTTGGTCTGGAACGAGACTCCCATATCCACGTTGATCAGCGTGACACCCGCGCCGGGCACGACCGCGCCAGTGGCGTCGCGCACCGTTCCCTGGATGGTGCCGGTATCGACTTGCGCCAGGGCCGGGGACGCCATCAGCAATCCCGCCATCAGGAAGCAGGCAAACGCTCGAAATGTACGAAATCGCACCGAGGGGAAGAGAAGGGGTGTCATAGCTCTTGCTCCATGGGTTTCGGAGTCCGGTGAACGGTAGAGCACACGGTTGTGAGACGGGAGCGTAGCAACCTGATCTTCGATTGTCAATAATCGATAATCGATGCGTCTCGCGCCTCGCATCCAAGTCTCGCAATGTGGCACTCGCGATCGTTTGGTGCGCCTGATTTCGCGTGAAGCGATTTTTGGAGGGAAGACCGACTGCCGGCTTCAGACTCTGGACTGCAGGCCCGGAGCCCGAAGCCTGAAGTCTGAAGCCGGCCAGATTCTCTACGGCAGCGAGAGCGCCACGAGCTCGGCGGGGAAGTTCGCCGCGCCGACGGCGACGACGATGTACTGCTTGCCGTTGACCATATAGGTCATCGGATTGCCGCACGTGCTGGCCGGCAACTGCATCTCGTGCACGACCGCACCCGTCGCCTTGTCATAGGCATAGAACATTGGTCCACCGCCGCCGCCGCCGCGGAACAACCCGCAGCCTTGTCCGGCGAAGGCAAGAGTCTTCGTCACGACGATGCCGCCTTCATCAGCGCGGCCGGTCTTCGGAATCGTCACGCCTTTGAGCGCGGGGTGAGTCTTGATCCACTCGTACGTGTCGCCGTTGGCAACCTGCCACGCGATGTCGCCGGTGTTCATGTTGTACGCGGTGATCCGCCCGTAGGGCGGTTTGACCAACGGGAGGCCTTGCGGACCCATCCCCCACGGACCGCGGCTCACGCCTGGTCCGACAACTACCGGGCCGCCACGACCGCGACCACCACCACCGCCGGCTTCGGGATCGACTGGCGCGCCACCTCCTCGAGGGCCGGCTCCGGTTCCACCTGCAGCCGCAGGTGCTGCACCGCGTCCACCCGCAGGCGGCGCGCCGCGGCCGCCGCCACCGCCACCACCACCGATGAAGCTCATGTCGGACCGATCGCCACCTGGCTGGAGTGCGTTGTTGGAGATGTTGGTGACCGACGGGACATACAACATGTTGGTTTCGGGATCCCAGGCCGCACCCTGCCACAACGCCGCTCCCTGAGCCGCGGGGATCTGCAGTGTGCCGCGCAGGCCATCGGTGCCCGCCACGATCGGAGGCGTGTAGAGCGGGCCGATCTTGTACTCCTTCAGCATCGCGCGCGCTTCGGCGTTCAACTCTGGCGTGAAGTCGATCAGATCGGCTTCCGACACGCCTTGCCGATCGTACGGCGCAGGCTTGGTCGGGTGAGGCTGCGTGGGCGAATACCATTCACCAGGCACGGTGCCGGCTTCAACCTTGCGCGCTTCGATGGGCCATACCGGTGCGCCGGTAACGCGATCGAACACAAACATATACGCCCATTTCGTGCTCTGCGCGACGGCCCTGATGGGCTTGCCGTTCACGGTGATGTTGATCAATGTGGGCGGCGACGCCAGGTCGTAATCCCAGATGTCGTGATGCACGAGCTGCTGGTGCCACACCCGCTTGCCGGTTCGCGCATCGACACAGACGAGGCTGCCGGCGAAGAGGTTGTTTCCGGGACGATGGCCGCCGTAGTAATCGCCGGTGGCTGACTCGACAGGCAGGTACACATAACCGAGCTCTTCATCGGCCGAGAACGGCGACCAGACGGACGTGTTGCCGGTATACGCCCACGAGTCGTTCAACCAGGTGTCGTTGCCGAATTCGCCGGGTTGTGGAATCGTGTGAAAAGTCCACAGCCGCTTTCCGGTTCGTACGTCGAAGCCGCGAATGTATCCCTTGGTATTTTCCTTCGATCGCGGCGCGGTGCCGCCGACCATCGCCGCACCGATCACGATGACATTGCGCACGACCACTGCGGGCGAGGTGGAGCTGATGACGCCGTCCTGCGGTGGAGGCTGATCGAAATCCTGATAGAGATCGATGACACCGTTCTTGCCGAACGCAGGATCAGGCACGCCCGTCTTCGCGTCGAGCGAAACCATCTGATATCCGCGCGTGAGCAAAATGATTCGCGACTGCTTTCCGTCCGTCCAGTACTCGACACCGCGCGAGACGCTGCGCGGCGCACGATCGCCACGCTGTCCTTCGTCGTATCGGTAGCTCCACAACGTCTCTCCGGTGGCCGCGTCAATCGCGACGACGTTGGGGCGGAAGCCGGCGGTGGCATAGAGGACGCCGCCCACCATCAACGGCGTGCCTTCCATGTTGTTCTGCGGCCGCGGCCCATAGTTCTCGGATTTCCATCGCCACGCGATGCGCAGATTCTTCACGTTGTCGCGATTGATTTGATCGAGAGGGGAGTACTTGGTGTTGCCGAGGTCGCCACCCCAATGCGGCCATTCGCCGTTGGTGACGCCGCGCTGCCCGGACAGCAGGGCAGATACGGCCACGCAGAGCACCACGAGGGACAACGCCAGAGATCGCATGCGCATGAAGACTCCTGTATCTAGTTGACCCTAACCCCTATTTGTAGCCTTGCCACAGCCACACGAGCGCATCCGGCAGCGTCTGGTTGACGACGTTTGCATCGGTGTGCCGTGCGCCTTCCGCGTACACATATTTATGCGGGTAGCCCTTCGCCTTCAGGACCTTTGACATGCGCTGATTGGCCAGCACCCAGTTGCCATGGGTTTCCTCCTCGCGTGTCGCGCCGTTGTCCAGCTCGCTGACGTGGAACCAGATGCGAAGGGGCTTTCGTTCGGAGTTCGGAATCAGCGTCGAGTGATACTCCCAGGCGCCAAAGGGATACGCCGGATTCGACCCGCGCGCCTGATCGACGAATGTGCCCGAGTAGCTGAGCACTCTGCGATACAGCTCGGGATGAAACCAGGCCATCGTCAGTGCGCAGGCAGCGCCCGAGCTGCCGCCCATCGTCGCGCGGCCTTCGGGATCCTTGGTGAACCGCACTTTGTAGTCGCGCTCGATCCGCGGCAGCACTTCGGTCTCGATGAAGGTCGAGTACGTGTCCGAGACCGTGTCGTACTCGAGCCCGCGCTGGCTGCCCGGACCGTCGCCGCCGCCGTGCTGGACGAGCACGGCGAGCATGACCGGAAGCTTTTTTTGATGGATCAGGTTGTCGAGCGCCGTCGGCACCGAGTAGTGATATTTCGGGTTGTACCCGTCCTGCACGACGATGAACGGGGCTGGTGTGCCGGCAACATACTGCGCCGGAATGTACACGGCAACGGGCCGCTCATAAGGGACGACCGCGCCGGGCTTGTCGCGGGAAATCCCTTTGTAGATCTTGCTGTCCTCGGACTTCATGGTGAACCGGTGAATCGTGCCTCGCGGCGCGGCCGGGTTCGGGATGAGTTCGGGTGAGTTCGAGAAGGGCGGCCGCAACGTGACGTCGCTGTCGTCGAGCATGTTCGGGCGCGGTGGACCGTCGCCCCGACCGCGCTGGGCGGTCGTCGTGACGCTCGCCAGAACGATCAGAAGAGCAACGAAGACTGTGCCGAGAAAGTACGTAGTGTCCGGCTTCAGCCGGACCCTGCCTTGCGTCATGGCGTCCTCACCTGTCAGACGATTTCACCGTCACAACCGTTTGAGCTGTCTGAACGCTGTCCTGGTCCTTGTTCGATCGATCCTGTGCCTCGACCCGCAGCAAATACCGGCCCGGCGCGATGTCCTTGAGCGGAATGCGGCCAGTGTACCCGAAACTTGTCCACCGAGAGCCACCCTCGCCGTTTGTCAGCACGTCGCGGGAGACAAAGGCGTCCCGGCCGTCTTCCGATATCAGCCGGGCCGCGACATCGATGCGCCGCGGCTGCCGTGCGGTCGCGTTGTCGTAAATCTCCGACAGCCATGTCAGCGTGTCGGTCTGGGCGAACTCGCGCCGTGTCGTTGCGGGCGCCCCGAGCAGCTTTTCGCCGACGGCGTCGCGCTGGGGCGTAAACACCGCCTGCGATTCGGCAGACGAGATGAGCACGCCGCTCATCATCAAGGACTTCGCGCTGAATTCGGGCACGGTGAGATCGGTGAAGACCGTTCCGGCCTTTCCTGTCAGCGGGTCTCGCGCGCCGACGCGAAGCTGATACCGGCCGGGCGCCAGCGGCGTTCGCGAGTTGAGCCTGACGCCGAGCGCTTTCATCTTTTGATACGTATCGGGTCTGACCGCGAGATTCAGTGCCGCGCGTGTGCCGCGCTGAGGCCGTCCGTCGTCGTTCAACGCGAAGTACGACACTTCGAGGTTGTCGGCGAAAAGCCCGTTCGGCTGCTGTGCAAATTCGAGCTGGCTGCCGTCGATCTCAACGGTGATCGCCACATCTGCCTGCTTCGCGGGCCCTCGGAACGCGACAGCCTGCACCGCGAGCGGCAATCCCGACTGCTGCACGGCGCCGTTGATTGCCGCGCGCAGCTCGGTTGACATGTCGTTTTCCCCGCCGGCACGCCGGTCGCGCGCCCACCGGTTGAGCGCCTCCATGCGGCGTTCTTCGCGGGTCGTGCCGCTGGACGAGGGATACCCGCGCCGGGCCACCGCTGTGAGGCCGGGACGTTTGACCCTGACCTCGATCCGGTGGAAACGACCGTCGCGCGGATGCGCCGGTGGCGTGTAGCCGAGCAGGTAGTAGCGGCTGTTGGCTTCGATGATGCGACTGAAGACCTCGGCGAACGAGTTCGTATCGACGGCGGCAAAACCGCCCGTGCCGTCGGCGAGCGTGCGCAGGCTGTCCTGGGTGAGGCGGATCTCGCCGAGCAATGCCTGCGTCCCACTGAAGGGCGTGCCTACGGGCTTGGTCGGGTCGGTTCCGGCATAGTCTGGCCCGCCGGCTCGGCCCGATTCGATGAGGTCGGTCGTCATGCCGATGAGCCCGCGCGGGTCGAGGGCATAGACGTTGACGTTGGCGCGTGCCGCCGCGTTGACGGCGTCGCGCGTCGCCCGGATGATCTCGCTGCCGCTCTGCGAGCTGAACGTTTCGGCCATCGGGTAATCGATGCCCTCGCTGAACCACAACAGCGCCTTGCGGCGCCCGCGCACGCCCTCGAGATACTCAGACAGGCTTTCGATCGTGTTGAGGACACCAACAGCTCGCTGCCCCCGTTCGAGATTGCTCGGATCAAATGACTGGTTTCGCGTGATGGGGTTGAGGACGGTCGTCGTCTGCTGCGGGTCGTTGTCCTTCGCCACCGTATCGTTAGCGCCCGCGAGCAGCTGGTTCGAATAGTAGTCGTCGATGCGCTGCACTTCGGCGGATTGCAGCCGGTGTCCGAAGAAGTTGTCGACGGCGCGCAGGAGGAGCGCGGGATCGTTGGTGAACTCCTGCGCGGCGTCCTTACGGCCGCTCGTCACGACGACGGAGGCGAGGTCGCGGGGGCCGAAGTGCTGTTCGATGAAATTGCGCGCGTGACGCCGGACGATCGCGGTGCGGATGGGCGCCACGTTCAGGTCGTCGAGCACGATGATGTAGACGCGGCCCGACTCCACGTCGCGATTCGATCGGACGTCGGCCGCGACGGGGCGGCCGGCGAAGGCGAACGCGGTGCGCCGCTGAGCAGGAAGCTCGATATAGGAGAAGGTCTGGATCGCTTGGGGCTTACCGTCCTCGAAGACTTCGAAATCTTCGGCCGCGAGGCCGGTGACGAAATTGCCCTGGGCGTCTTTGACCGTGACGTCGACGTCGACGACGTTGACGCTGACTTTGAAGGTGGGTTGCTGGGCGAGGGCCGGCCCGAAAGGCGGCCCGACGAGTGCCGGGGCGAGGAGGCAGACCACTGCCGTCAACAGCGATGTGACGCGAAACTGTGTTTGTCTCCTCATATCCATAGCGCGACCCGCGCTCCCGGCCCCGTGACCGAGGGGCATGTATTTCCAATGCCGCGCGCCAACGCTGGCCCGGCGGGCGTCAAGCTCATCACTAACAGGGGACCCTCATTATAGTGTGGGATTCGAGCGGTTCCGGAAGTGGCGGGCGTCGCAGAGACACGTGTGGGTCTGCTCCTACGCTGCTTGAAAGGTCGGGACTCGGTCCGGACCGAGTCCCGCGATTTGATTTCTGATGGCCAAGTTGTTACGCGGACACGTTCCGGCGCGAGTGTGTCCGGGAGGGCGCCCGTAGCGCGACGATCCAAGAGCTCATAGCGAAACGCCACGGGCCCGGGGATCGGCTATTTCGCGCCGACCCGCAGCTTGGACGCCATCGCGCACTCAGCCATCACCGTAAAGTACCGCTGCACACCGTCGGCCCCGACGATGAACGGATGGTTTTCGCCTGGCTGACGCGGCGCGGCGAGCAAACGCGCCTTCGTGTACGCGCCGTCGTACTCGCTGTGGTTGGAGATGAGGACGCTGGCTTTTGCGTCGGCCGCCACCTTCGCGATCTTGCGCTGCGAGGCGATGTATTCGTCCCAGCGTGCGCCGTCGGTGCCGAAGGCGCCGGTCAGCGTGCCGCCGGAATAGGCGACCGTCACGGTCCGCCCCTGGTCCTTGACCGGGAACACATACGACAGCGTGCCCGGCGAATGGCCGGGCGTGAACACGATGTCCACGGTGGTATCGCCCAGCGTCAGTTTCCGGCCCTCCGGTCCGACCGCGATGTCGCGCTTCGGTACGCCGCCCGGAGCGGTAGCGGGACGCTTCAGAGTGGCTTCCCAGTCGGGCGTCCCCATGACCACCTGGGCTGAGTAGCGCTCCTGCAACTCCGCGGCGCCCTGATCGTGGTCGCCGTGCGCATGGCTGATGATCACGTATTTGATGTCGGCTGGATTCAGGCCGAGCTTGGTCATGCCCTCGATGATCTCCGGCCTGGTGGCCCAGGCGAAGTTGGTGTCGATGATGATGATGCCCGCGCTGGTCTGGAGCGCCCAGGAGGAATGCTGGCGCGTCCCCAACCAATAGAAGTTGTCGAACACCTTGAAAGGCGGCGCATACCAGTTGGCCCGGTCCGGCGTCTGGGGCGCAGCGCCGGCGCCGCGGGCGGCCGCGCCACCAGCGCCGGCGCCTCGACCGGCACCGCCGCCACGCGGGGCACTCGGCAAACAGAGATTGACGAAGGTGCCGCGGTAGTCCTGTCCCGCTGCGGTCTTGGCCGTCAGGATATGCGCGTCAATCTCGCTGGACGGCGCCTGCGCCAGGGCGGCGGTGCCGAGAAGCAACGCCCCCAGTGAGGAAATCACGACGGAAGTGCGCATCATTGTTTTTCCTTTTTCCTTTTTCCTTCTTGTTTGGCGATTCACGCCGACGTCATCGCCTCCACCGTCAATATATAGCCGTCGCCATGGACGGTGCGAAGAAAGCGCGGATTCCGCGGGTCGGCCTCGATCTTCTGCCGCAGCCGGGAAACCGCGCGATCGACCGATCTCGTGGTCGACACATCCACGAACCCCCAGATCTCCTTGAACAGCTCGTCTCGAAAGACCACGCGCGAATGATGTTCGGCGAGGATGCGCAGGATCTCGAACTCGCGGTGCGTCAGATGCAAATCGCCGGTTGCGCCCGTTGCGATCCCGCGCCGGAAATCGATCGTCACCCCTCCGAGCTGAATGGTCCCGACGGCCGGCTTGACGCGGCGCAGCACAGTATGGATGCGCGCGACCAGTTCTTCCATGTCGAATGGTTTGGTGACGTAGTCGTCCGCCCCGAGCCGCAGCCCCTGCAGCTTGTCGGCCTTCTCCCCACGAGCGGAGAGAATAATGATGGGAGTCTTTCCTCCATGACTCAGCACCCGGCCGAGCTCGAACCCGCTCAAATCGGGCAGCATCAGGTCCAGCAGCACGAGATCGGGCACGAACGACCGGTACAGCGAGAGCGCTCGATGATGATTCGGCGCCCACTCGACATCGAACCCGTCCACGAGCAGGTTATCGTGCAGGATCTGCGCGAGCGACGAGTCGTCTTCGACGATCAGAATCTTCGATTTCATTCAATCTTTGCCACGGGAATCACCAGGGTTGCGGTCGTGCCGACGCCGACCTCGCTCACAATCTCGAGCGCGCCCTGGTGATCGGATGCAATGCGACTTACGATCGCGAGGCCCAATCCGTTGCCTGGGCCCTTCGCAGTCCTTCCGCGGACGAACCGCCGCCTGACCTGCGGCAGATCGTCGGCCGGTATGCCCACACCCTGATCGATGACGTCGAAGCGCACGCGGCCCGCTTCGCCCGACGCGCGGACGGAAACCGTCTTTGCCTTGCCGGAATGGCGAATGGCGTTGTCAATCAGGTTGTCGAGGGCGAGAACGATCGCCGTACGATCGGCCCAGACCGCCGGAACGTCCGGCGGCACATCGACCTCGAGCCGGACGTCGCCGTCGGTCAGCTGCCGGCGGAATCCCTGCGTCGCCTCGGAGATGAGCGCGGCGGGTTCGAGGGTTTCGAATGAATAGACCTCGGTCACGTCCGTGACGCGAGAATAGGCGAGCAGGTTGTTCACCAGCCGCGTCAAACGCCTCTCCTCGCGTACGAGGAGATGTGCGTACCGGTTCAGGTCCTGGTCGGTCTTGACCCGTCCTCGCACCAGGGTCTCTCCGACGGCCCGGATCGTCGAGAGGGGCGTCTTCAGCTCGTGGGTGACCGTCGAGACGAAGTCGGCGCGGATCGTGGCGACGGCTGCGCTCGCCCGCGCTGCACGGGCGGTCGCGATGAGGCTGAACGCGAGAAGGGCCACACCGGCGCCGACGACGACGAGGCTCCGCTGTGCCCCGCGCGCGGCCAGCACGAACGTCGGATCACCGGCTGCGCTGGCCATGACCCTCCACGATCGCTGCGTGAGATCCGCAGGTGGATCGACCGCGATGAGCGTCGGATCGAAGAACAGCACGGGAAAGGCGCGCGTGGCGGCGGTCTGCGTCGAGTTCGGTTCCAGCGTGCCGGCGACGCGATGGCCCTGTTCATCAATTACCGCAAAGGACGTCGCGCTGGCGCTTCCGGCGATCTGCGCGACCTGCCGCAGAATGTCGTTGAAATAGTGCGCGCGCGCCCAGTCGAGGTTGACGGCGACACCGAAAATCCGGTCGATCCGTTCCCGCGTGATGCTCTCGTAGGCGAGCAGCGAGACGATCTGATACTGAACCCCATTGATCGAGAGGTTGAAGACCGAGTAGCGGCGGCGCGCCGCCGCGTCCGATTCGACCCGCCGGCGCAGCGCCGCGAGCTCCGGCGGATCGAGCCGGACTTCGACGGGATACACGTCGGCGCGTTCCTGGGGGGACAGCCAGGCGGGCCGCCGATCAGTCCGCGCGAACATGACCGTTCCGCCACTGGACGGCGTCCAGCCGAAGAAGAACTCCGGATAGGGATAGCGCGCGAAGGCAAGGGCGACGAGGTCGTTCGCCTCATAGGGAGGCGCGAACGCGTGACGATTCTGTTCCGGGCTGCTCAGAATCGAGGTCTGGACACCGGACATGTCGCGCGTGAGCGCACGAGTGAGCAGATCGGCGGCCTCATTCCCTCGGTGATCGGCAAGCAACGCGGCGCTCCGCTGCCACTCGTCGGTGACGCGGTAGCCGAACCACGCAAGTGCGCACAAGCCGCAGCAGATCAGCACGGCCAGCCAGGTGGAGGGTTCGGCCACGAGCGCGCGCGGCCGCAAGATCATCGTCTGAGCTCCCGCTCGCGGTAGTACAGCGCCGCGCCCGGGTGCAGCGGCACCGGCGTGGCCGGCGCGCGCTCGGGCACCATGCCCTTCAGAAACGGCAGCTCAGCACTGAGCGCCGGCAACATCCGGAAGAGCCCTTCGGTCAGCCGGCGAGCGATGGCGTCGTCGAGACCAGCGCGGGCGAGCAGGACAACGTCAACCGAGAGCGTTCGAATCGGCTGATCCTGTCCGAGATATTCGCCGGCCGGGATGATCATGGAGCGGAAAAACGGATACGTCGTGCGGAGCCGGTCCACCGCTGGTCCCTGGAGCGGCAGCAGCCTCGCGCCTGATCGCGTGAGGATGGTCGCCTCGTCGTTCGGTACGCTCGCAATCGTAAAGGCGGCGTCGAGGGAGTTCTCCAGGAGCATCGCCATCGTCCGCGGCACGGTTGTGCTGATCTCCTGCACTTCGCCCGGCGAGAAGTAGCCGCGGAGCACCATCTGAGAGGTGACGTTGAGGCCGCCGCCCTTGGGGCCGATACCCACGCGCCTGCCCCGCAGCTCGTCTACCGAGCGGATCGCCGACGCGGGGCTCACCATGAGGTGTACTTCGGAGGAATTGAGTACCGCGATGCCGCGGATGTTCCGCAGCGGCCGCCCCGATTCGTGCTGCCCGTTGTAGGCCATGTAGGCGATGCCGGCCTGCGCGAGGCCGATGTCCATCGTGCCGTTCTCCAGCGTCTCGATGTTGTGCACCGACCCCGGCGTGTCGATGCTCTGAATCCGCAGGTCCGGCATCAGTTCAGCGTAGCCCTTTGCGAGGGCTTCGCTGAACGGCCGGAAGTTGCCGGTCGCGGAGCCGGTGGACACCCTGATCGTCACGGGGTCCCTGTTGCCGGCTGTCTCGACCCGGCCGCACGAGACGGCAACGGCGAGCAACGGCGGGACGGCTACGGTTGCCAGGAGGCGTAAGATTGTCATCAGAATCGGAGGCTCTTGTGTGCCATTCGCGGGTGCCGCTGTCAAGGGACCCGCCATCCATGTCGCAACTTGTCACAATTCAGCTGGAAGTGCATCGCTAAAATTGGCCGCATCGATTATCGATTCATAGTACCGGGCTTCAGCACGGTTTGTTCTGGAGGAATTATGAGGATGGTGTGGAGAGGTGTGCTCTTGGCGGTGCTCGTGTCGGCGGCGGCGGCGACGAGCAGCGCACAGTCGCTCTATGGCACGCTCGTCGGCAACGTCACTGACGAATCGGGAGCCGGAATTCCCGGCGCCGTGGTGACCGTCACACAGCGGGAGACGAACCTCTCGCGCGAAGTGACCACCAACGAGACCGGCAGCTTCAACGTGCCCAACGTGCTGCCCGGCACCTACGAGGTGGCCGTCGTGCTGCAGGGATTCCAGAGCTATACCGCGCGCGATATCGCCGTGCGTCCGGACCTTGTGCTGCGCGTCGACGCGCGGCTGAAAGTCGGAACACTGGAGGAGTCGATCGTCGTCTCTGGCACCTCGGTTGTCCTTCAAACGGAAAGCGCCGCTGTGCAATCGCTGACCACCGCCGATCAGTTGGTAACCATTCCCACCAGCGGCCGCGCGTGGCAGACCACCATCGCGCTCATGCCCGGTGTGGCGCAACCCGACTACTCGCAGTCCGGCGGCAGCAACAATCCCACGCGCGCGATGGCCATCAGCATCAACGGCCAGCCGGCGAACAACACCGTGGTACGGCTGGACGGCGTCACGCAGATCAACCAGTTCTTCCAGCAGATTCAGGCCTACAGCCCCAGCCTTGAATCAATTGAGACCGTGAGCGTCGTCACCAACAGCTTTGACGCCGATCAGGGGATGGCGGGCGGCGCGTCGGTGAACGTTCAGGTGAAGAGCGGCACGAATAACCTCAGGGGTTCTGCGTTCGAATTCGCGCAGGACTACAAGATGAAGGCGCACAATTACTTCCTCCCGCCGGGAGACCCCGCCGGCAGCGGCAGCGTGCACGTCTTCGGCGGCACTGCGGGCGGCCCGATCGTCCGCAATAAGTTGTTCTACTTCGGCAGCGTGGAGAGCACGCGCCAGAGAACGACGGCCGGAACCGCGTTATCTAATTCCGGCGCCAACGGGCTGCGGAATCTTCCGACGATGGATATGCGCACCGGTAATTTCGCCGGCACCAACACGGTGATTTACGATCCGCGCACCGGCACGTCGACCGGCGCGGGGCGCGTCCCGTTCGCGTTCGCGAATTGCGGCATCACGTCGACGAACGATCCGCGATTCGATGCCTGCAACTTCATCCCGGCGAACCGCATCAGTCCGGTCGCGAAGGCGGTCCTGGCCAAGTTGATTCCGCCCACGCTGCCGGGATTTCAGTCCAATTACTACGCGACGAACAAATACGACACGGACTACCGGAAGTACGACGGGAAGATCACGTGGGTGCCGAACAACCGGGTTACGGTCAACGGACGACTCGGCTACGCGACAAGCTACGAGGACAGCGCACCCGCACTGCCGTATATGGAGAATGGGGTCGTCACGAATGGCCCGAACAACCCCATCTGGCAGGGGCGCATCTGGGATTCCACGGTCCATAGTCACTCGTTGGCGATCACCAACATCGTGTCCTCTAACTTGGTGGTAGACGGCGTGTTCGGGTTTACGCGCACGGACATGCTGGCTCGGCCGCATACGGATGACTGCTGGGGAGAGGATTTCAATATCCCGAACACGTGTCAGCCACCGCTGGGCCGCAGCACGGCGTTCCCGGCGATGAATGTGGGAAACAACAACTGGTCGATCTCCGGCGGCGGCGAGCCGCGCGCGTATCGCGACCCGCAATGGGGCGGGAACGTCAACGCAGGCTGGACCAAGGGCGGCCATAACGTGAAGTTCGGCGGAGAGCTCAAGCGCCTCCATCAGAACCATTACGAAACACAGTCGCCCCAGTTCACGTTCACGGGCGGCCGCACCGCGTTGGGGCCGACGGGTTCACCAAACAACTTCAACGCGTTTGCGGACTTCCTGCTGGGCGAGGCGAACTCGCGCCGCTCGGAGATCATGACTCCGATGATCGGCATCGAGCAGACGGGTGAGGATTTCCGGCCCGGCACGTTGCGGACATGGCAGTTCGGGACGTTCATCCGCGACCAGTTCGAACTCAACCGGAAGATGACGGTGTCCGTCGGCGTGCGGTGGGAGTACTACCCGCTGTCGCAGCGGCGGGACCGCGGTCTCGAGGTGTTCGATTTCGCCGCGAGGCAGCTCCTCATCTGCGGCCAAGCCGGAATTCCGCAAACCTGCGGCGTCACGGTGGAAAAGAATCTCTTCACGCCTCGGCTCGGCTGGGCATATCGCCCCACCGAGTCCACCGTTATTCGCGTGGGTTACTCGCGCAATCCGGAGAATGACACGTCGGGCAGAGAACAGATGCCGCCCTTTAACGCGTACCCGGCCACGATCATCTACACGGAGACGGCGGCCAATACGTATAACGCCATCGGTACACTCGCCGATGGGTTTCCGATGGTGCCGATCCTTGATCTGACGGTGGGGCGTCTGAACCCGGTCAACGCCGGGCTCACCACGTATCCGCTGAACGCTGAGTTCGTGCGCGGGAAGATCTCCTCCTGGAACGTCAGCATGCAGCAGCTGCTCCCGTACGGCCACAGCCTCACGCTGGGCTATGTGGCAAATCGCCAGGATGGGATGACCCGCAGCGTGAATCAGAACTACGGACAGCTGGGCGGGGGAACGGCGAGCCAACCGTACGCCTCCATCACGACCAGCTCGATCAACATCCAAGCCCCTGAGGGCAAAGTGAAGTACGACTCGGCGCAGGCCAGCGTGAACAAGCGTATGTCCAACGGCCTGCAGTACAGCGTCGCATATACCTACGCCAAGACCATCGACTGGTGGGCCGGCACGATCCCGCAGCCACAGGTACTGGGACCTGAACAAGGGGGAGTCGGGGCTGCCGCACACGCTCAACATCTCGACGGTCTACGAGCTGCCGTTCGGTTCGGGACGCAAGTTTCTGGCCGACGGAGCCCTGGGCAAAGTTGTCGGCGGGTGGCAAGTGAACACATTCATCACGGCGCGCTCCGGGAGTGGATTGGGTGTCAGCTCGAGCGCCACACCGTTGAATGCAGGTAACGGGACCCCGCAGAGAGCCGATCAAGTCATGGACGAAGTGGAGATCTTTGGCGCCGGCACGCCGGGCCCGCAGACCGCGTTCTTCGACGTGCTGGCCTTCAGGGCGGTCAGTGACGTCCGCTTTGGAAACTCGCCGTTGCTCGCGTTCCGCGGACCTAACTACAAGAACCTCGACGTGAGCTTGTTCCGGACCTTCGCTCTGAAGAGGAATATGAGCCTACAGCTGCGGGTCGAAGCGCTCAACGCCACGAATACGCCGCATTTCTCGAATCCGGGCACCAACGTATCGAACCTCCAGTTGAATGCGGACGGCACGGTGAGAAACCTCAACGGCTTCGGCGTGATCACGTCCACCAACCGCCTGGGCCGTCAGTACGATGAGCGGGAGTGGCGGCTGGGACTGCGGCTGGGTTTCTAACGACGTTGCCCGTTTTGTCTTAAATTGTCGCGCCGGGGCTATGGTGTTCAGGGGGCGCGGCACAAGGTGCAACTTCGTTGCACCGGCGATGGTAGGGCATGCGAAAATAGATTCCTACTGAGGAGTGTTCATGACGCAGAAGTTCGGCGCCGTATTGATTGTGTGCGCGGCGATAAGTATCGGTTTCGCTACGCGCACATTGAACGGCCAGGCGCAGGCTACGCAGGCGCACGCGGCGGAGTTTCAGCAGGATGTACTTCCGGTGCTTGCGAAAAGCTGCCTGGGATGCCACAACGAGAAGGCGCAGGCCGGCAAGCTGAGCCTCGAGCCGCTGCGCGATCCCGCGACCACGGCGACCCACACTGCCGTCTGGCAGAGCGTGCTCGAAAAAGTGTCGGCCGGGGCGATGCCGCCTCCAACAGCGAAACCGCTGACCGACGCCGAGCGGGCCGCAGTTGTCGGATGGATCAAAAAGCTTCCCGGTCTCACCGCAGGGACCACGACCGTCGAAGCGATGGCAGGGCGCGTGACAGCGCGCCGCCTGAATCGCGTGGAATACAACAACACGATTCGAGACCTGCTCGGGGTCGCGGCGCGGCCCGCCGACGAATTCCCGGTAGACGACTCGGGATACGGGTTCGACAACAACGGTGACGTGCTGTCGGTCTCGCCGATGTTGATGGAAAAGTACATGCAGGCCGCGGAGAAGATCTCGCGGCTCGCCGTGTACGGTGAGGCAGTACCGGCGAAACCCACGCGCCTCGTCCGGCTCATGAACCGGCGGTCGCAGGACGCGTACGACGTGCTCTCGGAAGGGAACTCGGGCATGTATCTGCCCTATTCACTTCGCGGCGCGATGTACGGCAACTTCACCTTCCCGGTCGACGGCGAGTACGAGTTCCGCCTGAGAATCGCGAACTTCCGCGGCGACAATCAGTCCGATCTCACCGACGAGGAGCGCGCCAAGCAAGCCGAAGAGCGCCGAAAGCGATTCGAGCAGTTCCGGCTCGAGCGTGAGAAAGCCGCCGCAGCGGGAGGAACGGGGGCACCGGGGCGAGGCGGACGCGCAGGCGGACCTCCGCGTCGTGAGCCGACGCCCGAAGAACTGAAAGCGCGCGACGAAGCAGCGCGCAAAGCTGCCCCGCCTCGTCAGCTGATTCTCAGCGTGGATGGCGCGCCAATCATCACAACCGTCATCGAAGGAAACGGCTCGTTCGGGTACTCGCAAGGCGAATTCACGACGCGTGCGAAGGTGAAGGCCGGGGAGCGGTTCCTGCGCGCGTCGTATCCGGAGCTGGCGAACCTCGCGGACCCGCGGGAGAACATCAATCCCGACATGCGTCGCGGCCTCTTCGTCGATTATCTCGACATCGTCGGGCCGTTCAGTCCGAGCACGGCGCGGCCGGAGAGCTACACAAAGATATTCATCTGCAGCCAGAAGACTGCGCAGTGTGCGCGGACGATCCTGAGCAGCCTGATGGAGCGCGCCTATCGGCGGCCCGTGAGCGACGAAGAGCTCAAGTCGAAGGTCGATCTCGTCACGCTGGCGCAGCGCGAAGGCGATTCGTTCGACGAGGGGATCCGCCTGGCGCTTCAGGCGATTCTGTCATCGCCGAATTTCCTGTTCCGCATCGAAACGAATCCGACGAGGCCACGAGCTGCCGGGTCTGGCCAGCCTTCGCCGGAGGCTCCGGCGGCCAGGCAAGACCCGGCCTACGGGCGCGTACGCGCGTCCATCGTCGATCGTCCATCGTCCATCGTCTTGAACTCGTCGATGAGCAATCGCCAATCGACGATGGCCGATCGACGATCGACGATATCCGAGTATCCCGTCAGCGACATCGAGCTCGCCTCACGGCTCTCGTACTTTCTCTGGGCGAGCATGCCCGATGCAGAGCTGATGCGGGTGGCCAAGGCAGGCACACTGCGGAAGCCTGCCGTGCTCGAGGCGCAAGTGCGCCGGATGATGGCCGACCCGAAAGGGTTCAACCTGGTCGAAAACTGGGCGGCGCAGTGGCTTCAGCTGCGGAACCTCGGCCGCACGAAGCCCGATCCCAAGCGATTCCCCACGGTAGACGACGAGCTCCTCGACGCCATGCGCACCGAGACGATGAAGTTCGTCGAGACGATCATTAAAGAGGATAGGAGCCTCCTCGACTTCATCGACGCGCCGTTTACGTGGGTCAACGGCCCGCTGGCCCGTCACTATGGAATCAAAGGCATCGATGGCGAAGCGTTCCAGCGTGTGACGCTCGACGGTGAGCAGCGCAGCGGCATCCTCACGCAGGGGGCGATCCTGACGGTTTCCTCGTATCCCACTCGCACGTCGCCGCCGGTTCGCGGCAAGTGGGTGATGGAGAACCTGCTCGGTACGCCGCCTCCGCCGCCGCCAGACAATGTGCCATCGCTCAACGATTCCAACATTGGCACCGAAGTGTCGCTTCGCGAGCGTCTCGAGCAGCATCGGCGCGATCCGAGCTGTTCGCCCTGTCACATGCTGATGGATCCGCTCGGCTTCGGCCTCGAAAACTACGACGCCGTCGGTGCGTGGCGCACGCACGACGGTAAATTCCCCATCGAGACAGCGGGCACGCTGCCCGGAGGACAGTCTTTTACCGGGTCGAAAGGCTTGAAAGAAATCCTCAGGGCCAAATCCGACGCGTTCGTGAATAACGTGAGTGAGAAGCTGTTGACCTATAGCCTTGGCCGCGGGCTGGAGCGCTTCGATCGACCCACGCTGGAAGCGATCAGCCGTCAGGTGAAGGCGAGCGAGTACAGGTTCTCGGCGCTCGTCATGGAAGTCGTGAAGAGCAAACCGTTTCAGATGCAGACTGTGGAGGGCGCGAGACCATGAATCTCATCTTCAAGAAGCAGCTTCCGAGGCGCACGTTCCTGAGGGGCATGGGAAGTGTTGTGGCCCTGCCGCTGCTCGACGCCATGGTGCCGGCGTTCGTGAAAGCCGCCGGCGCGTCGCCGACGCGCCTGGCGATCCTGTACTTCCCGAACGGCGTCCAGATGGACACCTGGGCTATCAAGAGCGACTCACAGATCGCCGCGCTCCCGGAGGTGCTGCCGCGCACACTGGCGCCCCTGAACAAGTATCGCGGCGACATCACCGTGCTGAACGGTCTGACCGTCGATGGCGGCCGCGCGCATGGCGACGGTCCCGGCGACCATGGCCGGGCGGGCGCGAGCTACCTGACGGGCGCGCATCCGAAAAAGACGTTCGGCAAGGATCTGCAGGCCGGCATCTCGATGGATCAGTATGCGGCGAGCGTCATCGGCAACCAGACGCGGTTCGCGTCGCTCGAGCTCGGATGCGAAGAGGGCATTCAGGGCGGCAATTGCGACAACGGTTACAGCTGCGCGTACAGCAACAGCATCTCGTGGCGCACGCCGTCGACGCCGAATCCTCCCGAGATTCGCCCGCGCGCCGTCTTCGAGCGCCTGTTCGGCGCCGGAGAGATCGAGCGTGATCCGGTGAAGCGCGCGAGGAAAGAGAAGTACCAGAAGAGCGTGCTCGATTCGGTGCTGCAGGACGCGAAGCGGCTCGAACGGGCGGTGAGTGTGTCCGATCGCCGCAAGCTCGATGAATATCTGTATGCGGTGCGCGACATCGAAACGCGCATTCAGAAGACCGAGACCGAGAGCGCGCTTGACCCCAGCATGGATCGGCCGTCGCCGAGCGTGCCGGAGAACTACAACGAGCACACGCGCATCATGTTCGACCTGATGGCGACCGCCTTCCAGACCGACTCGACGCGCATCATCACCTTCCTGATGGCGATCGAGCAGAGCAACCGCGCGTACCGCGAGATCGGGATTGCCGATTCGCATCACGGGCTGACGCACCATGGCGGCGACAAGGAAAAGATCGAGAAGTGCATCCTCATCAATCAGTACCAGATCGAGCAGTTTGGGTACTTCATCGAGAAGCTGAAGGCGACCAAGGATGGTGACGGCACGCTGTTCGACCACATCATGGTCAACTACGGCAGCGGCCTCAGCAAGGATCACGATCACGACGACCTGCCGACGGTCATCACCGGCCGCGGCAACGGGCTGTTCCACCTCGGCCGGCATGTGACGTATCCGAACGAGACGCCGCTTGCGAACCTGCACGTGGCGATGATGAACAAGATGGGGATTCCTGCCGAGACCTTTGCCGACAGCAAGGGCAAGCTCGGATATCTGGCGGACATTTAGTACGCAGCGTCCGGTGTAGTACGTAGTGTCCGGCTTCAGCCGGACCGCAGATGACATCCAGGGCGGGTCCAAACAGGACCCGCCCTAACTACGTACGCCTGATCCAGCCCAACACACTTTCTGTTCGGATTCTTGGATCCCCTAAAAGCTTGAAAGAAACGCTCCTCGATACCCTAGGAATTCCTTGCTTTTCCCGGGCGTTGTTCTACTATCACGCAAATCTCCATCCGATCGTCTCGCGTCTCCTAGTTGGCACCGCGACTTCAGCTGTTTGCTGTTTGGCATCCAAGGAGGCAGGCATGACCTTTTTCCGTGTACTTGGCAGTGTGGCCCCGATCCTTCTAGCACTGAACACATTCGCATTCGCACAGGGCACGGCTGATATCGTCGGCCGCGTGACGGATACGAGCGGAGGTGTGTTGCCCGCCGTGACGGTTACTGCAGAAAACGTCTCCACGAAGAACGTGCGCACGACGGTGACCAGCGACACTGGCGACTATCTCTTCACGCTGCTGCCCATTGGTGTCTACACCGTGAAAATCGAGCTGCAGGGGTTCCAGACGATCACGTCGAAGGTGGAGCTCACCACGGGCGACCGCTCGCGCGTTGACGCGCGGCTGCAGCTTGGAACCGTGCAGGAGAGCCTCGTCGTCACCGGCGAATCCCCGCTGCTGCAGACAGACTCATCGACGGTCAGCTCGCTCATCAATGAGAAGACGGTGCAGGATGCACCGATTCCCGGCCGCAACATCATCCGAATGGTGCAGATGATTCCCGGGGCGAGCGAGGGTGCGCTGAGCTCGCTGGCCAATGGCACGCGCCCAGATGAGCGCCGGCAGACCTCCTCGGTGTCGATCAACGGCGTCAATGACGTCCTCAACAATCAGTTGGTCGACGGCATGGACAACAACGAGCGCACAATCGGTACGGTCGCCATCAAGCCGTCGATCGACGCGATCGCCGAAGTGCGTGTCCAGACCAATATGTACACAGCCGAAACCGGGCGGACGCTCGGCGGTGTCATCAACATCATCACGAAGTCGGGTGGAAATTCCTTTCACGGTTCGGGATTTGAGTTCGGCCGCCACGAGAGGTTCGATTCGCGGTTGTTCTTTGCGACCGACAAACCGGAAACGCGTCTGAACCAGTTTGGCGGCAGCCTTGGCGGACCGCTGTCGGCAAACCGGACGTTCTTCTTCGTGGACTATGAAGGCTATCGGCTGAAACAAGGCGTGCCGACCGTCATCACCGTGCCGACGACAAAGATGCGGTCCGGAGATTTTTCTGAGCTCTCGACTCCGATCTACGACCCGAGTACCGCCGTGCGCGCGGCGTTTCCCGGCAACGTGATCCCAACTGGTCGATTCGACCCGATTGCCGTCAAGATGTTGCAGCTGTATCCGTTGCCGACGAGCCCCGGGCTCTCGAACAACTTCGCGTACACAAATGGGCGGACGCAGAACAATCACGCGACTGACGTGCGCGTCGATCACCGCTTCAGCAATCAGGACAGCATCTTCGCGCGGTACTGGTACAACAAGACCGACACGTTGACCCCGAGCCTCTGTCCACCAGTCGACATCGGTGGACGATCGATCGATCCGACGTGCATCGTTGGCGGCGCGGCCACCGGCAATTACGCGGGCCCCAACTACACCACCGCGCACAACGTCGTGGGCAGCTGGGTTCGCGTCTTCAGCTCGACGATGATTTCCGAGATCAAAGCCAACTACTCGAGACCCGACATCCTCTCGCTCGGGCCGAATCACAAATCCAACCTCGGCGATTTTCTCGGTATTCCGAACGCGAACACCGGGACCGACGAAACGAGCGGCCTGCCGCTCATGGAAATGCGCCCGACGACGTTCGCCGCGGTCGGCGAGACGCAATGGGTGCCGCTTCAGATCTACAACCGCACGAACCAGATCGCAGGCTCGATTACGATTGCCAAAAACGCGCACAACCTGAAGTTTGGTGCCGGCATCGTGTTGCGGAGCTTCGGCGTCCTTCAGTCGAACTCTGCGCAGGGCCTGTGGGGGTTCGACTCGACGACGACCAACAGCGGAGTCGCCGGTTCAGCAAGCGGTGGCCACGCCTTCGCGTCGTTCCTCCTCGGGTATCCGGTTGACGTGCGCCGGCTGTATACGCCGGGGATGCCGCACTACCATTCGAACGAGCCGAGCGTCTTCGTGCAGGATGACTGGCGCGCGACCTCGTGGCTCACCGTGAACCTGGGGATTCGATACGACGTCTTCACGCCGCTCACCGAGGAGGACGATCACCTCTCGAACTGGGTGCCGTCTGAACGGAAGTTGCTCGTCGCCGGCGTGGATGGCGTGGGCCGAACGGCCGGCGTCAATACCGATTTTACGAACATCGCGCCGCGACTCGGGTTCTCGGCAACGCTGCCGCGTGAGATGGTGCTTCGCGGCGGCTTCGGGCTCGCCTATTACCCGAACAACAAGAACGCCGGTGCGTTCATGAAGAACCCGCCCTACACCGCGAACTACGGGCCGGTCACGAGCAACGGCGCGTCAAACGGCATACCGGACCTGATTCTCAGGAACGGGTTACCCGTCGTGAACTTCAGCAGTCCATCGTCTCCGGCGGGCAATGTCATCGGTACTGACATCAACTACAAGTCCGACCGGGCAAAGCAATTCAACATCATGCTCGAGAAGCAGTTCGCCGGCAACGTCGTGACGGCAGGTTACATCGGGGCGATCGGCGATCGCCTGCAGCAGGGCGTCAACTACAACCTGGCGCCCGCCGCGGCCGGCAACGTCAACGCCCGTCGCCCGTACGCGGCCCAGTATCCGCAGATGGCAAACGCGACGGTCCTGAGTAACGTCGCCCGATCGAAGTACGATGCGGCCCAGTTCGTCTTCACACGCCGTTCGCGCGGAGGCCTCACGCTGACCACGCATTACACATTGGCACATGCGACGGAGGTGCGCCGGACTCTGTGGGACTTCAGTATTGAAGAGACGGGCGATACGCCGAACTTCGACGTCCGTCACCGTTGGGTGCTGACCACGAACTATCAACTGCCCTGGGGCAGCAGCCTCACCGGCGTGGCTCACGGGTTCCTTTCGGCGTGGCAGGTGAATGCCACCATTTACATGCAGTCGGGCGTGGCCTACGCCATCACCAACGCGGCTTCCCGGACCAATACGGGTGGCACCGATCGGCCTATCCTGAACGGCGATCCGAATCTGCCGGGCAGCGAACGCACGATTCAGCGCTGGTTCGATACGTCGATGTTCTCGGCCGCTCCGCAGTTTCAGGCGGGGAACCTCGGGTTGTCGACCCTGCACGGCCCGGCACAGCGGCGGATGGATTTCTCCCTTTTCAAGGATCTGAATCTGGGCACGAGCCAGAGGCTGCAGCTCCGCGCCGAGATCTACAATCTGACCAATACGCCGAGCTTCGGGCTTCCCGATGCGCAGTTCGGCAGCACGGGATTCGGCAGCATCTCGAGCACGGGCAATTCGATCCCTCGTCAGATGCAGTTTGGCGTGAAGTACCTGTTCTAAGGGTTCGGAGAGATAAGAACGAGGTCGGACAGGTGGCCGTGAACGGTCGCCGTCCGACCTTCTGTCTCTGTGGCGTCCGTCTTCTTCGGTGACAACGTTGAACCAATCAATCCTGTGTGCGGCGGCGGTCCTGCTCGGGTCTGTTGCGCTGGCGGCTGGCCAGAACCCCACGATGTTGGGGCACCCAGAAGACTATCCAAGAGTTGAAGTCGCTCATGGCTCGCGGCTGTACGCGGAGCATTGCGACCGGTGCCACGGGGCGGATGGCAATGGCGTGGCCGGCGTCGATCTCCGCAGCGGCAAGTTCCGCACGGCGACGACCGACAACCAGCTGAGAACCGTCATCACCAACGGCTTTCCGACCTCCGGCATGCCGCCGTTCAAGTTCGATCCCGCCGACCTCGCGGGACTCGTGGCCTATATCCGAAACATGAATAGCATCGATGCGGGCTCGCTGAAAGTGGGCAGCGCGGTCAACGGGCGGCTGATCGTGGAGACCAAGGGCGCCTGTCTCTCATGCCACCGGATCAACGACAAGGGGAGCCGCAGCGGTCCGAATCTCAGCGAGATCGGGGCGGGTCGAAGCGCGGGCTCACTCGAGCGCTCGCTGCTCGATCCGACGAGCCAGATGTGGCCCATCAACCGGCCGGTCCGCATCGTCACCAGGGACGGCAGAGTGATCAACGGCCGGCGGCTGAACGAAGACACTCACACGGTGCAGCTCGCCGATCAGGAAGGGCGGCTGATCTCGCTGAACAAAGCCGACCTGCGCGAATTTACCGTCTCCACCAAATCGACCATGCCCTCCTATAAAGATGAGCTCACCGCTGACGAGCTCGCGGATGTCGTGACGTTCCTCCTGTCGCTGAAGGGCCAATAACGCCATGACGAGATACAAGTCGTTTGCCGTGCTGATGCTCGCGGTGATCGCCGTCGTGTCGTTCCGTCTGCAGGCTCAGACGCCGCCGACGGCCGAGCGATTGCTCAATGCGACCAAGGAGCCACAGAACTGGCTGATGTACGGCGCCGACTATTTCAGCCAACGGTACAGCGGTCTCACGCAGATTACTCCCGCCAATGTGAAGAACCTCACGCTGGCCTGGGCGTATCAGTCGCCGAACGCGGGGAGCTGGCAGTCAACACCGCTCGTCGTCGACGGCATCATGTACTTGACGCAGCGGCCGAACGACGTGGTTGCGCTCGACGCGGTCACCGGTCGGGTCTTCTGGATCTATCGCTACAACAATTCCGCCGATCTGGCGGTTTGCTGCGGCTCCAACAATCGCGGTCTCGCGATTCTCGGCGACACGCTCTTCATGGGCACGCTCGACGCCCATCTGGTGGCCATCGACACCAGGAGCGGCATGCCGGTCTGGAAGACGAAGGTTGCGGAGAGCAAGGCGGGCTATTCGCTGACGGTCGCCCCGATGGCCGTCAAGGACAGAGTGATCGTCGGCGTCGGTGGAGGGGAGTGGGGCATTCGCGGGTTTGTGTCCGCCTACGACGCGCAGAACGGCAAGGAACTCTGGAAGTTCTATACCATCCCGGGCCCGGGCGAGCCGGGTCACGAAACCTGGGAACCGTGTCCCCCCAGCCCAGCCACCTACTGCGATCCGGAAGGGTGGAAACACGGCGGCGGATCGGTCTGGGTCACTGGGTCCTACGATCCGGTACTCGACCTGAACTACTGGGGCATCGGCAACGTGGGCCCTGACTACAATCACGAACAGCGCCCCGGCGACAACCTGTACACGGCATCGGTCGTGGCGCTGGATACGGCGACCGGCAAGCTGAAATGGCACTACCAGTTCACGCCGCACGACCGCTACGACTACGACTCCGTGCAGGTGCCGGTTCTGGCGGACATCACGTTTCAGGGCGCGCCCGTCAAAGCGATGCTGTGGGCCAATCGCAACGGCAACTTCTACGTGCTCGATCGGGCAACCGGAAAGTTCCTCCTCGGCAAGCCGTTCGTGAAAGTGAATTGGATGAGTGGCTTCGACGCCAACGGTAAACCGATTCAGACGCCGCAGCCGCCTGGCATGCCGACCTATCCAGCCGTGCAGGGCGGCTCCAACTGGTATTCGCCCTCATACAGCCCGCGGACGAAGCTGATGTATGTGTCCTCGTGGGAAGATCAAGGCATGCTCTTTGGTGGCGTGCCGATCGTCTACCAGGAAGGCCGTGGCTTCGGCGGTGGAAACCTGTCGCCGTTTGTGCCCACCCCGGGCGCGCCGTCGCGCGGTATTCCCGGTGCGCCAGGTGTGCCGAACCTGCGTCGCGGTCCCATCAACAACTGGACCGATGCGGCTGGCCATGGGTCCGTGATCGCCTTCGATCCGAGCACGGGCGAGCCGAAATGGAAGTTCCTGATGACCGACGTCACCGACACAGGGATCGTGACGACGGCGACCGATTTGCTGTTCACCGGCGGACGCGAAGGCTACCTGCAGGCCCTCGATGCGCGGACGGGGACACAGCTCTGGAGGACGAATCTCGGAGCGCAGATGCTGAACAACCCGATTACCTATGCAGTGAACGGCAGGCAGTACGTCTCCGCCATGGCTGGGCTGACGCTGTATACATTCGCCCTACCGAACTAGTCTTCTTGGATGTAACTTATAGCGCATGTTTCGCAGACACGTTCTCGCGATTGGCTTGACCCTCTTCGGCGTGTTCTATCCCTCGGTTGGAATGGGGATGGAGCGCGCTGCAATGGACCAGATCCTCGCCCTTTCCAAGTCGCGTCCCGACTCGCCCGAGTTCCGCGAGGCACTCGTGAAACACCTGGGCGACGCGCCGATCAAGAGCGGCGAAGCGTACAACTCGAACGGCCCGGATTTCATCTGGGCCGTTGAATCGGCCACGCAACCATCGATGATCCTCGACGATCAGCCAGCCGGCCCCATGCGGCGGATTGCCGGCAGCAACCTCTGGTTCTACGTTGCGCAGCTTCGCGTCGGCACCTCACATCGCTTTCACTACATCGTCAACGGCGCAAAGTTCGGCGGATCGTACGATGTGCCGGCGTACACGCCCAACTCCTACTCGCGGCCGGGCGTTCCTCAGGGCCGCCTGTCGGAGAAGCTGGTCCACACGAGCAAGCTGTACGGCGGCATGGAGACCAACTACTGGATCTACGTGCCGGCGCAGTACGATGCGACGGTTCCGGCCGCGTTGATGGTGTGGCAGGACGGAGAGCGCTACATCACACGCAACGTTGAAGAGCTATGCCGCCTGTGCCCGAGCCTGTACCGCCTGCAGGAAGTCACCGACAACCTGATCCACGACAAGAAAATTCCGGTGATGATCCACGTGTTCGTCTCGCCGGGCACGCTGAACGGCAAGCCGCTGCGCTCGATCCTCTACGACACGGTGTCTGACAAGTACGGACAATTTCTCCTCGAGGAGCTGCTGCCAGAGGTGTCCGCGAAATACAACATCCGCAACGATGCCTACAGCCGGGCGATTCAGGGACAGTCGTCCGGTGGCATCGCCGCGTTCACCGTAGCCTTCAATCGTCCGGAGAGTTTCAGCCGCGTCTACACGGTCGTCGGCAGTTTCACTGCGCTGCAGTGGAAACCCGGCGAGCTCGACGGCGGCAATATTTATCCGTTCAAAGTGCGGCGCGAGCCCAAGCGCAACCTGCGCGTGTGGATGAACGATGGCTCGGAAGATCAGGAAGCCAACTCGGGAAGCTGGCCGCTGCAGAACATTCAGCTCGCGAATTCGTTGAAGCTGAAAGGCTACGACTTCCACTTCAGCTTCGGCGGCGGCTCTCATCATGCGGCGCTTGCCGCTTCAGAACTACCGGAATGCCTTACCTGGCTGTGGCGTGACTACGATCCAGCCAAGACTGCACAGACCTACGAGCAGAGCGCCGAGGAGCAATCGAAGCCACCGTTCCGTGTGCGCATCTACAACCGCTGATCATGGCTTCGCATTTTTGGATCCTGTCCAAAAATGCGGATGAGAGTTTCACCTGGAGAGATCGGGCCGCGCATGGTGAGACATTCTGAGACAAAGCATTGACAGTGTGGCGGTCCTAACCTAATCTCGACGGCTCAGACCTTTATCGATCGCAGCGGTCTCATCAGGAGGGTGTCATGAGGAGGAGTTTGTTCGCGCGTGTCGCGATCGTGGGCGTGGTGTGTGCGTTGGCTGTTACGCAAACGGCGATGGCGCAGAACATCTACGGATCGCTCGTCGGCAACGTTACGGATTCCAGCGGCGCATCGATTCCGGGTGCAACCGTGACGGCGACGCATACAGGCACGAACCTGACCCGCGAGGTCGTGACGAACGAGACCGGCGCGTATACGATTCCGAACATCCCCTCCGGCACCTACCAGGTGGTCGTGGCCGTTCCGGGTTTCCAGAATTTCACCGTACGCGACATCGCCGTCACCAATCGTGACGTTCGCGTGGACGCCCGATTGAGTCTCGGGACGCTCGAAGAAGCGGTCACCGTTACGGCGACGGCGGCGATTCTCCAGACGGAAAATGCCGCGGTCCAGCACATCGCCAACAGCGAACAGTTGCAGACGCTGCCGACCAGCGGCCGCGCGTTTCAGAGTTTCATGACGCTGATGCCCGGTGTGGCCGATCCCAACTATCAGCAGTCGGGCGGCATCAACAATCCAGGCCGCACCATGTCGCTGACCATCAACGGTCAGCCGGCCACGAACACCGTCGTGCGGCTCGACGGGATCACGGCGACCAACCAGTTCTTCGAAAGCATCCAGAGCTACGGGCCCAGCCTCGAGGCCATCGAGACCGTCAACGTCGTCACGAGCAGCTTCGATGCCGACCAGGGCATGGCAGGTGCGGCGGCCGTGAACGTGCAGGTCAAAACGGGTACGAACAACTTCCGCGGCTCTGCGTTCGAATACGCAGTCGACGCGCGGATGCGCTCGCGAAACTATTTCCTGCCGGCCGACCGCGACAAGGGCACCTCGAGCGTCAACGTGTTCGGCGGCACGATCGGTGGCCCGATCGTCAGGAATAAGCTGTTCTTCTTCTTCAGCGACGAGACGACGGTTCAGCGTACGTTCAACGGCAACGCCCAGGGCCAGACAGGCACGAGCGGATTCGTGTCGATTGCGCCAGCAGATCTGCGCCGGGGAGATTTCTCACAGTCGGGCACGCCCATTTACGACCCGCTGACGGGCAATCCGACGACGGCCGCGGGGCGTGTGCCGTTTGCCTATGCCAACTGCCCGGGCGTGACGACCCTGACCGATCCGCGCTTCGCCTCGTGCAACTTCATCCCGCAGAGCCGCATCAACCCGATTGCCGCGGCGATGTTGTCCAAGCTGGTGCTCCCCTCGCAGCCGGGTTACACGAACAACTATTTCGTGGTGAACGGGTACGACACGACCTACCACAAGATCGACGCGAAGATCACCTATAACCCCGGCCCCAGGCTGAACCTGAACGGCCGTCTCGGGTTCCTGCCGAGCTGGGAGCGGTCGTTGGGCATTCTGCCATCGGTGGATGGATCGCCGACCAACCCGTTGTCGCAGGGTCGCGTATGGGATTCGTTCGTGGACAGCCACTCGATCGGTGCGACGTCGATTCTGTCGCAGAGCTTCGTTGTTGACGGATCATTTGGCTACACCAAGCACAACGTGCACGTGTTCCCGCCTGTGGACACGTGCTACGGCGATGTGTTCGGTCTAAGAAACGCGTGCCAGGCGCCGTACTCGCTCGACACGAACGTTCCGGACATGAACGTGCAGGGCTGGACGATGAACGGGCAGAGCCCGATTCGCGACTACGTCGATCCCCAGTGGCAGTTCGTTGCCAATGCCGGATGGACGAAGGGGTCGCACAACGTCAAGTTCGGGCTCGACTACATCATCCTCTTCCAGGATCACTACGAGACCCAGGCGCAGGCGTTTGCCTTCAACGGCGGTGTGACGACGCTGAACGGGGCCGCCAACAACTTCAATAGATTCGCGTCGTTTCTGCTCGGCATGCCCTCGTCGAGAACCGCGCAGGTGATGACGCCGCTGCTTGGCGGGGATGCCTCCGGCGCGTCGCACCCGAGTACAGGAACGGCGAACGAGTTCCGCCCGAATACGCTGCGGAACAACAACGTCGGCACCTACATCCGGGATCAGTGGAACATCACGCCGAAGATCACGGCCTCGGTGGGCGTGCGGTGGGAGTACTACTCGCTGCCGCGCCGCTCAGACCACGGCATCGAGGTGTACGACTTCGCCGCCAACCGGCTGCTCATCTGTGATGTCGGTCCGAATTCGGAAAACTGCGACATCGAGGTCGAGAAGAATCTGTTCACGCCGAGGCTCGGCCTGGCTTACCGGCCGACGGAGGACCTTGTCGTTCGCGTCGGCTATTCCCGCAACCCGCAAAGCAACAACCCGGGCCGGCAGCAGATGGTGCCGTCACAGTCGTTCCCACAGACGATCGTCATTACTGAAGAGGCGCCGAACAACGTCACGGCCATCGGCAGCCTGAATGACGGATCGACGAGAGTGGTGCCGGCGGATCAGACGAGCGGCGTGTTGGTGCTGCCACGCGGCGCGGGCGTCAATACCTATCGAGACGAGTACGTGCGCGGCAAGATCTCGTCGTGGAACCTGAGCGTCCAGAAGGCGCTTGGTACGAGGATGAGTGCAACGTTCGCCTACGTTGCGAATCGCCAGAATGGCATGACGCGGAACCTGAACCTGAACTACGGCGTGCTCGGCGGCGGTTCGGCGAGCTTGCCGTTCAACCCGCTGGGCATTACGTCGGCG
Organism: Vicinamibacterales bacterium; assembly: GCA_963782595.1. Classification (GTDB taxonomy): domain Bacteria; phylum Acidobacteriota; class Vicinamibacteria; order Vicinamibacterales; family JAMQPK01; genus JAMQPK01. The sequence goes on from CAWAKJ010000005.1 coordinate 157,134, forward strand.
ATGAACGTGTTCTCGCCAGAAGGCAAGGTGAAGTACGACTCGCTGCAGTTGAGCATGAACCGCCGGATGAGCGACGGCATGCAGTTCACCGTCGCGTACACCTATGCCAAGACGATCGACTGGTGGAGGACGGCCATCCCGCAGCCCGAGTACTGGTACCTGAACAAGGGTGAGACCGGGGCGCCGCACAGGCTGAACGCATCGCTGATTTACGAACTGCCGTTCGGTTCGGGACAGCGCTGGCTGAACAACGAAGGCGTGTTCGGCAAAGTCGTAGGCGGCTGGCAGTTGAATACCTTCTTCAGCTATGCGTCGGGGTCGCTGGTGACCGTGAGCGGCAGCACCAATCCGTTGAACGCGCCGAACGTCGGCACGCAGTTCGCCGACAAGGTGAAAGACGGAGCGGTCGAGATCTTCGGCGATGTCGGCCCCACAGCGCAGTACTTCGACGTGAGCGCGTATCGCCCGGTACCGGCCGGAGAGCTTCGATTCGGCAATTCCGGCCATGGTTCGTGGAGAGGCCCGAGTGCGCCGAACGTCGATATGAGCGTGTTCCGTGTCTTCCGCATCGGCCAGACCAGGACGCTTCAGATTCGCGCCGAGGTCTTCAACGTCTCGAACACGCCGCACTTCAGCAACCCGGCCGCGAATATCTCCAACGTCGTGTTCGCCGCCAACGGCTCCATCACCAATCTGGGCGGAGTGGGAAGCATTACGTCGACCGATCGCACGGGCCGTCAGTACGACGAGCGCGAGTGGCGGTTTGGCGCGAGATTCGGATTCTGACACTCTTGTAGGGCGGGTCTTGAACTGCAAGACCCGCCCTACTTTTCGGTCTTTAAGGAGGGGAAATGACGGTACGCATGCTCGTTGTCGTTGTGACGGCTCTCGTCACATTCGGCTCACCGGTTTTCGCACAGCTCCAATCGGGCCGCATCGTCGGGACGGTATTCGACACGCAGAAGGCCGGTATCCCTGGGGCAACCATTACGGTCACCAACATGGCCACTAATGTCTCCAGGACGGCGGTCACCGATGCGGAAGGCAACTACGTTGTCACGCCGATCGATCCGGGTACATACAACGTGAGCGCCGAGATGTCGGGTTTCCAGACCACACGGCGAGAGGGCCTCATCATGACCGTCGGGCAGGCGGCCCGAGTGGAGCTGACGCTCAATCTCGGCACGCTGTCAACGGAAGTGCAGGTGACGGCCGAAACGCCGCTGCTCAACACCGAGTCGGCCACGTTGAGCGAGGTCATCACGAACGAGCAGATCGTCGATCTGCCCCTCAACGGCCGCGGCTTTCACGAGCTGGCGCGACTGACATCGGGCGTGGCGCTGCTGCCGCCAACCGGCAACACGCAGCCCGTCCGGCCCGAGGTCGTCAACGGCAACGTCATCGGCGGTGTCGCCGGATCGCAAACCCGGTTCCTCCTCGACGGTGTGGACATCACGGAAGAGCATCAGGGGGGCACCTGGATTCAGACCTCGGTGGACGCGCTTCAGGAGTTCAGCGTTTCGCAGAACGCGTATTCGGCCGAGTTCCATGGCGCAGGCGCCACGTTCAACGTGACGACCAAGTCGGGCGGCAACGCATTTCACGGCAGCCTGTTCGAGTTCGCACGCAATGACAAGTTCGATTCGAAGAACTTCTTCGCAGTAAATAAGGAGAAGCTCGAGCGCAATCAGTTCGGCGGCACGCTCGGCGGCCCGGTGATGATCCCCGGCATGTACGACGGCCGGAACAAGACCTTCTTCTTCGCGAGCTACGAGGGACACCGCCGCCAGCAAGGCGTGGTTGACGTCAGTAACGTGCCGTCGGCGGCGCAACGGTCGGGAGATTTCAGCGGCCTTGCGGCGATTTTCGACCCGTTGACGACGACGACCGGGACCGTCACGCGCACACAGTTTGCCGACAACAGGATTCCCACGAATCGTATTTCGCCGCAAGCCCAGTTCTTCATGCAGTACATCCCGTTGCCGAACGCAGCCGGCAATACGTACGTCTCGAACCCGATTACGTCGTTCAATCAGAACCAGGTGACGTTGCGCCTGGATCAGGAAATCAACTCTCAGCATCGCTTCTTCACGCGCTACAGCCGGCACGTGAACGCGGAAGACAGACAGGATCGGTGGGACACGCTCGGTGCGACTCGGCTCGAGGGCCCGGCGTACAACCTGGCCATGTCGCTGACGTCGAACTTCGGGTCGTCACTGGTCCACGAAGTTCGCTTCAGCCGGATGTACGGCGAGTACCGTTCGACGGCCTATTTCCAGGGCCAGGGCGTCAGCCTCGTCCAACAGCAGGCCGGGGTCAGAGGCCTCGCGGGTATTCAGGATCCCAACATCGCCAGCCTGCCGGCCTTCAGTTTTTCCGGCTACACAGGTTTTTCGGGCAATGCGGGGGACGGCCGTCCAAAATGGCAGGACCGAGGGGAATACGAGCTCACCGATAACCTCACCTGGATCAAAGGAAGGCACATCCTGAAGTTCGGAGGCAGGATGTACCACCGGAACATTCTGTTTACCGATGCGAGAAGCCACAACGGGGTGTTCAACTATACCGGTGTCATGACACAGCGTCCGGGGAATACCGCGGGCACGGGGGTCTCGTTTGCCGACTTCCTGCTCGGATACCCCGCCAGCGTGACCCGATCGAACCCCGCGACGTGGTGGGGTGGATCCGGCACGTACTGGCATGGCTTCATCCAGGATGACTTCCGGCTGACGAACAACCTGACCGTCAATCTGGGATTCCGCTACGAATACACGCCGTGGTTGACGCCGTACCGCAACCAGGGCGCCGTCTTCGATCCGACACGTGCCAAGTCGATCATCGTCTCGAGCGAGAACAACCAGATCGATCTCGGTTCGCAGGCGTTGGCGGATATCGGGTACCAGTTGTTTGGAGACTTGATCCAGACCAGCAGTGAAGCGGGCGTTCCGCTTCAGCTGACCGCGAACGACAACAAGCAGTTGGCGCCCAGGATTGGTTTTGCGTACCGCCTCGGCGATCGCACGGTCGTTCGTGGTGGTTACGGGATGTTCTACGAAGCCGAGGGCACGAGCGGCCGGCTGAATTTCCACTTCCTGCCGTTCAGTCTGAGCGAAGCGGTGAACGCCACGACCAACGTCGTGCCCAACCGCACGACGGCGGACTTCTTCCTCGGCGTGCCGTTTGGCGCGTCGGTTGGAAGCGTTGGCTGGAACCCGCTCACGCTCGATGCGGAGTTCGGATTCGATCAGCGCTGGAACTTCGGTGTTCAGCGGGAAATCGCCAGCCGGATGAGCCTCGAAGTGAATTACGTGGGGACGAAGGGCAACAACCAGCAGGAGGCGGAGCCGATCAACCTTCCTCCCGCGGCCGCAGGAAACATACAGCTGCGCCGGCCGTATCCGCGCTTCGGCAACATGAACATTCACAGCCAGGCACGGTCGACCGAGTATCACGCGCTGCAGACCAAGCTCCAGAAGCGGACGTCGGGCGGGCTGTGGTACCTCGTCTCGTATTCGTACACCAGCACCCAGACAACGCTGCCGGCGCCGGGCATCGGCGGCAACTTCACGTACGACACAGGGCCGGCGGGCTTCGATATTCCACATCTGTTGGCGATGAGCTTCGGTGCCGAGCTGCCGTTCGGCAGCGGCAAGCGGTTCCTCAGCAACGCGGGCACGCTCGCCAACGGGTTGCTCGGCGGATGGCAGGCGCAGAGCATCGTGAACTACCGCAGCGGTCTTCCGTTTACGCCGAGCGTGTCGCGCGACGTGGCGAACACGGGATCGGGCGGGCAGCGGCCCAATCAAATCGGCTCGGGCGAGCTCGCCGACCCGACGATCGAGAAGTGGTTCGATACGGCGGCGTTCGTCGTGCCGGCCGACTTCACGTACGGAAACACGGCGCGCGGCATTCTGCGCGGCGACCACCAGTGGAACGTGGACTTCTCGCTGTTCAAGAGGTTCAGTGTCACCAGCTCGCAGACGCTGGAATTCCGGGCAGAGGCGTTCAATCTGCTCAACTCTGTGTATTTCGATCTGCCAAGCACCGCGATCGATACGGCGACCGCCGGCCGCATAACCGCCACGTCGAATGCGGCGAGAACACTCCAGTTCGGGTTGAAGTACCTCTTCTAAGAATCACATGTAGGGCGGGTCTTGCAGTCCAAGACCCGCCCTACTGACTGGCTGCTGGCTTCGGGCCCGGAGTCCGGAGCCTGTCGCCGATGGGTGTACCAATCCCTGTTATCATCTGCCAGTGAATAAGACTGCTGTCCTCCGCACAAAACCCGTTGAGGCACCGATCTCGCGTTACCGGGTGCAGGTCCTGGACCGCACGATTGCGGTGCTCCAGGCGATCGCCGATTCGGAGACGGATTTGGCTGCGGCCGAAATCGCCCGGCAGCTCCGACTGCATAAGAGCACTGTTCACCGCCTGCTCGTCGTGCTCGAGCACTATCGCCTTATCAAAAGGGGCCCGGAAGGGACCTACCGGCTCGGTACGCGTCTCATCGAGTTAGGCGAGTCGGCGATCGCGAGGCTCAAGCTGAGCGAACACGCCAAGCCATTCCTGCGCGAGCTTGCGAATCAGACCGGCGAAGGTGCGCACGTGACGATTTTGAGCGGCGCCGAGATGTTGTCGATTGCCCACGTCGAGGGCCGCTGGAGCCTGCAGTCGTTGACGAGGACAGGGCAGCGTACCCTGATCCATTGCACCGCGGCGGGCAAGGCCGTGCTCGCGTATCTCTCCCCTGAGGCGTGCGACGAGGCGATTGCAAGGCTGCAGTTCGCGCGGCGGACCCGCCGGACCATCGTCAAGCCATCGGCGTACAAGATGGAGCTGATGCGCGTTCGCGAAGCCGGGTATGCGGTTGACGATGAGGAGTTCGAAGAAGGACTCCGCTGTGTCGGCGCTCCGGTTTTCGACCATCGGGGGCACGTCGTGGCCTCGATCAGCACGGCCGCCCCGGTGTTCCGCCTCAGAAAGGATCAACTGCCACACGTCGCCCGCCTGGTCATCGCCGCGGCACAGGGCCTGTCCGAGGACCTGGGTTATCAGGATCCAACGGCTTCCAAGCGCGAAACCGCTGCACGACTGGCGGCAGGCCGCGCGAAAGGCCGCCGGTCTTAGCCGGCCTGGCAGGATTTCACAATGTGATATTCCTGTCGTGGCGGTGAAACCGGTGGATTATAATATTCGGGCGCGTTTCAACAGCATTCAGAGGAGTTCGCTATGCGGCGATTGATCGTCGGGGCCCTCTTCCTGTTCGTGGCGGCGATGGTAGTGACCCTGCCGCTGTCGACCACGTCCGTTTCGGCGGCGGTTCCCGCCAATCCCACATTCAACAAAGACGTTCTGCCGATTCTTCAGAAGAATTGTCAGGAGTGCCACCGGCCCGGCGCGATCGCGCCGATGTCGTTCCTCACGTTCACGGACACTCGTCCCTACGCGAGAGCGATCGCGAAGTCCGTCCTCAACAGGACGATGCCGCCATGGTTCGCCGATCCGGCGGTCGGGCACTTCGAGAACGCCAGATTCCTCAACCGCGAGGAGATCGAGACCCTCACTGCGTGGGCCGACAAAGGCGCAGTCGAGGGGGACGCCAAAGACAAGCCTGCGCCGGTGGTGTTCGACGATGGATGGACGATCGGCAAGCCGGACATCACCGTGACGATGCCGAAAGACATCGAGATCCCGGCCACTGGAATCTTCGATCAGGCGAACGTGCTGGTGACCGCCCATTTTGACAAGGATGTGTGGGTGAAGGCCGCCGAAGTGCGCCCGGGCAATGCGCGGGTCGTTCACCATATGAAGGCGTGGATCCGCCCGCCGAATTCGACATGGATGAAGGACGCGCCTGAAGGCGTGATGTACAACCCGCCGCGCGGCGCGCAGGGATTCGATGGTGTCGCGCCCCAGGCGCCACCGTTGTCGGCGACCGGCTACCTTCCCGTGCAGGACATTCTGGCGAAATACAATCCCGGCGTCGAAGGCCAGGAGTTCGCCACCGGCAATGCGGCGAAGTTCATCGCCGCCGGTTCAGACATCGTGTTCGAGGTGCATTACACCGCGACGGGCAAGCCGGAAACCGATCGGTCATCGGTCGGAATCGTCCTTGCTGATGGTCCACCGCGGCAGCGTCATCTCACGACGACGGCGATTAGCTCGCGCGATTTCGAGATCCCCGCAGGCGCAACGAACCACGTCGTGACCGGCGAGACCGTCGTCAACGAGCCTGCAAAGCTGGTCTGGATACAGCCGCACATGCACTATCGCGCCAAGGACTATGTGCTGACGGTCGTGTATCCGTCGGGCGAGGAGCAGACGATCCTTCGTGTGCCGAATTACCGGTTCGACTGGCAGATCGGGTACGAACTCGCCGAGCCGATCGATCTTCCCAAGGGCACGAAGTTCAAGACCGTTGCGCACTACGACAACTCGCCCGCGAACAAGTTCAATCCCGACCCGACGAAAAACGTGACATACGGGGCGCAGAGCTGGGACGAGATGCACGTGACGTTTGTCGGAATTCTGATCGACGCCAAGACGAATCCGGCCCGGACGTTCGGCGGAGGCGCAGGCCGCCGACCGGTCGCACCGGTCCCCGAGTAGCACGGGTTAGTAGTGTCCGGCTTTAGCCGGACCGAGCGTTAGTAGTGTCCGGCTTTAGCCGGACGTGAGGAGCAGATCGCGATGAGGAACGCTTGTCTCGCAGGCGCGGCAATCATCTCTGTGATCGGCGGCATCACCTTCGCGCAAGGCCCCTCGGCCCTTCGGCCCTTCGAGAGCCTCAGGGTCGTCCCGAGCAGCGTCGAGGGACGGCAGGCTCAGGGCCGTCTCGAGCAGAGTCGAGAGACGGCACCGCGCGCGTCCGCCGGACCGATTGCCACGCAGCGGCCACTCGCCCAGCGCATCGCTCATTACGATCCGGCGAAAAACCGGCTCTCGCCGTCAGTGCACGCGGGCGCCGGTCCGCTGAGTTACGGTTCGATGCTCGGCGAAGACGATACCGACACCAACCTCTGGTTCCTGCACCGCGGCTTCATTCATCCCAAAGGCGGCATCGGCGGTCATTTCCACAATAACTGCGAAGAGATGTTCGTCATTCTCGACGGAGAAGCGCAGTTCACGATCGATGGCCGTACCTCGCTGCTGAAGGGGCCCGCCGGCGCACCGGTGCGCATGGGTCACTGGCACGCGATCTACAACCCGACCGACAAGCCTGTCGAGTGGATGAACATCAACGTGACGGCCATCAAGGGATGGTACGACGCATTCGATCTCTCCGACTCGCGTGTGAACGCGCCGCTCGATCCGGTTCCGCCGTTCATGACCATGCGGCTAGACCGCACGTTGCTGCGGCCGTTCAACGCCGTTCAAGGCGGTAAAGGCGAAGTGCAGGCACGGCGCGCCCTGGATGTGCCGGTGTTCCTCGGGCCGTGGGGATATGTCGATCACCTGTTGATTCCGGCCGGGTCGTCCATCGGGCCGAGCACCAATGCCGAGATCGGCGGGTTCTACTACGTGCTGGCCGGCGAGGGAACCGTGACGATCGGCTCCGAAACGGCGGCGATCAAAGCGCACGACGCGGTGCCGTTGAGGTTCAACGAGACCAAATCGTTTGCCGCGTCGGCTAATGCGCCTCTGGAGTTGATGGCGATCGGTGTCGTCAAGGACGCTGCCCGCCGGTTCGAGATCGTCGGCCGCAACCCCTTCGTGCCGGCTCGCGGAACGCCGCCGGCGCGCGGCGCGGCGCCGCCGCGCTAGGCGGTTTCCAATGTGCGTAGTGTCCGCCTTCAGGCGGACCTCGTGAAGTCCGGCTAAAGCCGGACGCTACGTGCGGCACGCCTTTTTTACCCACCCCGGTCAGATCCGCCCTTTTGGATTGTCCAACGAAACCTGATTTCGCATTGCGAGACTATGGTAGGGTTTACCAAATCCATCCGGGAGGTTTCGTCGTTCAGGAGGTGTAGCCGTGAAGCGCTCCGGTTTCCTGATAGTTCTCGCGTTTTTGCTTCTATTGATTGTCACCGGGGTGCCGTCCGCGCAGAGCGCGGACGCGGACGTGCGCAAGGCCGAGCGCGATCGGTTCGCCGCCATGGTGAAGAACGATGTGGCCGCTCTCGACAAGCTGCTCGCCCCTGAGCTGATTTACACCCACGGCGACGGCCGCGTCGTCGACAAGGCCGGCTTCATCGCCGACCTCAAAACCGGCGACTTCAAGTACGTCAGCATCGACGCAGCCGATCCGAAAGTGCGCGTCATCGGCGATACGGCGATCGTCGCCGGCGCTGCCGGGATGAGCGTCGTCAACAAAGGCGCCCCGGCCAAGATTCGCATCGTCTACTCGAACACACAACTTCGTCGCAACGGATCGTGGCAGATGGTTTCCTGGCATGCCACGCGGCTTCCTCAATAGGGAAGAGGGAGGGGAGCAATGAGACCGACTATTGGCCTGGCAGTTCTGATCGGGTTGGTCATCGTCGCCACGCCGGCGCGGGTTGAGGCGCAGGGCGCGAGCGGCATGGCCGGCGTGGTTCGCGACACGAACGGCGGGGTCATGCCCGGCGTCACGGTGGAGGCATCGAGCGATGCGTTGATCGAGAAGGTCCGCACGACCGTGACGGGCGCCGATGGCAGCTACAGAATTCTCGACCTGCGTCCGGGCGTCTATACCGTGACGTTTGCGCTCAGCGGCTTCCGGACAATTCGCCGCGAAGGCGTCGAGCTTCCTGCAGCCTTTACGGCGACGATCAATGCCGATCTGGAGGTTGGGGCCATCGCCGAGACGATTACCGTGAGCGGCGCCGCGCCTCTCGTGGACGTGCAGAACGTCACGTCCAATCAGGTGATGTCCAGAGAGCTGCTCGATGCCATCCCGGTGACCTCGCGATCTCCGCAAGGCTTCGCTGCGTTGATGCCGGGTGTCATTGGTCAGGGCATCGCCGGTACACCCGGCGGCCGCGAAGAGATGAACACCGGCAGCCACGGCGCGCAGGCGCGCGATTCGCTCTACCTCATCGACGGCGCGAGCGTTGGCGGCGTGCGCGGTGAAGGAGGAGCGGCAGCCTTCTTTCGTATCTCTCAGGCCTACGTCGGCGAGATCACCGTCACCCTTGGTGGAGGCACGGCCGAACTCGCCTACAGCGGGACCGTCACCAATGTGATCCCCAAGGAAGGGGGCAATCGCATCGCGGGCACGGTGTACTTTGACTATGCCGGCAAGAGTTTCTCCGCGAGCAATCTGACGCCGGAGCTCGAAGCTCAGGGCTTCACAAAGGACAGCCTCAGCAATCTTCGCAAACTGTGGGACGTCAGTCCGTCGGTCGGCGGCCCGATTGCATCGAACAAACTCTGGTTCTTTACCTCATTCCGTCATGCCGGCAGCGTGCAGACGCGTGCGGGACTCTTCGAAAACGCAACGCCGCTCGGATGGGTCTACACACCAGACAGAACCAAGCCGGCCGTCATCAGGCTCGTGGACAAGAGCCAGAACCTGCGGCTCACCTGGCAGGCGACGCAGAAGAACAAGTTCAGCGCGTTTGTCGACAATCAGCCGCACATCGTCTATCAGCGCGGTTATCAGAATCAGATCTCGCCAGAGGCGACGGCGTACGCGCCGTTTCCGAATTTCTTCTACGCACTCAACTGGAAATCGACAGTCAGCAGCCGGCTGCTGGTGGACTCCAGCCTGACATACAACTCGACGGATATTCCACAGTACCCGCACACACCGGAGACCTGCGATTGTGACTCGCCGGCCGTGACGCCAGACGTGATCTCGGCCCTCGACAGCCAGACTGGCATCATGTTCCGGGCCAACTCGGGCCTGCTGAACGTCGAGCCCTATGGCAACAGCAACAGCCGGGCGATTCGATACATCTCCAGCCTCTCGTACGTCACCGGCAACCACGCGGCGAAAATCGGGTTCAGGTTGATGCGAGGCCGCGAGTGGTTCGGATGGGACATCAACGGTGCACGCGGCTACACGTTGCGCAGCGGAGTACCGCAGTCGATTACGCAATGGGCGACGCCGATCCGCTGGCAGAACAACGTGAACGCGGATTTTGGACTGTTCGTCCAGGATCAGTGGACGATGAAGAGAGTGACCGTGACCGGCGGCCTCCGCTATGACTATTGGGATGGCGGTGCCGAAGCCACGGATCTGGGAGCAGGTCCGTACGTGGGCGCCCGCAGCTTCGCCGGCACGGAACACTACCCGCGCTGGAAGGACTTGTCGCCTCGCATCGGCGTCGCATGGGACGTGTTTGGCGATTCGAAGACGGCATTGAAGGCGAGCGCCGGCCGTTTCATCACCACGACATCGAGCTCGGGCGGCTTCGGTGCGCCGTTTGGCGGAGACAGCCCGAATCCGGTGGTTCGCTCGGTGTTGTCTGTCACTCGCAACTGGACCGACTCGAACAGCAACTACATTCCTGATTGCGATCTGAGGAATCCTCTGATAAACGGCGAGTGCCAACAGATCAGCAACCTGAATTTCGGTCAGAACAACCCGAACGCGCTCACGATCTCGCCCGACATCCTCAATGGCAATCGTCAAAACAACTGGGACATGTCCGTCGTGCTGCAGCGACAGCTCATGACCGGTGTGTCGGTGTCGGGAGGCTATTACCGGAAGATCTTCCAGAACTTCACGGTGACCGAGAACGTCCTGTTCCAGCCTTCCGACTACAAGGAGTACTGCGTGACCGCTCCCGTGGATTCGCGTCTGCCCAACGGGGGCGGATATCAGATGTGCGGCCTCTACGACCTCGACCCGACGCTCTTCGGCCGAGGCACGCAGGCGATTCAGCTCGAGTCGATGTTCGGCGAGCGCAAATCGTCGTACGACGGGTTCGATCTCACCGGTCAGGCGCGGTTGCCACGCGGCGTCAACATTTCGGGCGGCATGAACATGGGACGAACCCGCACCAATACGTGCTTTGTCGTCGACTCGCCGCAAGCGTTGCGCTTCTGCGACACCAGGCCGCCCTTCCAGCCGAACATGGCGTTTGTGGGCGTGCTCCCGCTGCCCTGGTATGGAATCTCGACGGCCTTCACCTATCGCGACTATCCCGGGTTCGGGATCACGGCCACGCAGCAGTACACGGCAGCGCAGATTGTTCCATCGCTTGGCCGTCCGTTCTCGAGCGGCGCGAACGGGACGGTGAACGTGCCATTAATCGAGCCCGGCACCATGTTCGGGCCGCGCCAGCGACAGTTTGATTTCCGGCTATCGAAGCGATTCCGGTTCGACGCGTTGCGCTTCGCTGCGAATCTCGATGTGTCGAATCTGATGAACTCGAGCACGGCCACGGGAGCCGTCACCACGTTCGGTTCGAATTGGTTGAGGCCAACGCTCATCCAGAAGGGACGCTGGATGAAGATCGGATTGCAGCTGGATTTCTAAATGTCTAAACGGTTCTTGGTTCTCGGTTCTGCGGTGCTGGGGTTCTGGTTCCTCGTTCTGGGTTCGACGGCTCTCACGCAGCGGGGGGCGTCCCCGCCGTCGCCGATGCGAGCGGCAACCTACGAGTTGACCGACGGCCGCACCATCAGCGGCACGGCCCTCAATCAAGAGGGTGCCGACGATGTTCAGTTGCGCACGAACGAGGGCAAAATCCTGCTCCTCAGGAAAACGGGTGCGCGCTACCGCGTCGTCACCTCGACTGTTGACTGGCCGAGCTACGACGGTGGGCAAAGCGGCAATCGGTACACGACGCTGACGCAGCTGAACAAGTCGAACGTCGAGCGCCTCGCGCCCAGGTGGATCTACACAATCCCCACATCGGTGCGTCTGCAAACCACGCCGGTGGTGGCCGGCGGCATCATGTACGTGACGAGCGCCAACGAATGCTACGCACTCGATGCGGGCAATGGCCGCGAGATCTGGCGGTTTCAGCGTCCGCGCACGAAAGGGCTCGTCGGCAACGCCGCCGGCGGCATCAATCGCGGCGTTGCGGTGTCGGGCGATCGCCTGTTCATGGTGACCGACCACGCGCACCTCATTGCGCTGAATCGATTCACCGGTGATCTCCTCTGGGATACCGAGATGGCGGACTGGCGCCTGAACTACAACGCAACGGCGGCGCCGTTGATTGTGGGCGATCTCGTGATCGCCGGGACAGCCGGCGGAGAGCAGGGCGTGCGCGGATTTCTGGCCGCTTACAATCAAGCAACCGGCAGCGAGGAGTGGCGGTTCTGGACCGTGCCGAAGCCGGGCGAGCCAGGATCGGAAACATGGGTTGGCACGGGCATCGAACATCCGGGCGGTGTTACATGGATGACCGGCGTGTACGACCCGGAGCTGCAGCTGGTGTACTGGACAACCGGCAACCCGAGCCCCGACTACAACGGTGACGATCGGATTGGCGACAACCTGTACGCGAGCTCCGTCGTTGCGCTAGAAGCCCGCACAGGTCGGCTCAAATGGCACTTCCAGTTCACACCGCACAACGTGTGGGACTGGGATGCGCAGCAGCCAACCGTGCTCGTCGACACGACGTGGGAAGGGCGGCCGCGCAAGCTCCTCGTTCAGGCGAGCCGCAATGGATTTTTCTACGTGATCGATCGGACGGACGGCAAATTCCTGCTCGGAAAGCCGTTCGTGAAAAACCTGACTTGGGCGAGCGAGATCGGCGCCGATGGACGTCCGGTGCTGGTTCCGGGGCAAGTGCCGACACCGGAAGGAACGCGGATCTGCCCTTCGGCCCATGGCGCCGCAAATTGGTACTCCACGTCGTTCAGTCCGCAAACCGGGCTCTATTACGTGCAGACTCTCGAGAACTGCAACGTCTTCGTCAAGAGCGTCAGCGAGTGGGTTGCCGGAAAGTCCTACTGGGGCGGCTCCACGCGTCAGGCACAAGATGCGCCCAACCAGAAGATTCTTCGCGCCATCGACGTGAAGACCGGCAAAGTGGCGTGGGAACTGCCACAGGTCGGCCCCGGGGCTGCGCGCGGCGGCACGCTCGTGACTGCGAGCGGACTGCTTTTCTTCTGTGACGATCAGGATCGATTCGTGGCCGCCGACGCGTCAACGGGCAAGCTGCTGTGGCAGTTCGGCACCAACAGCGTCTGGCGCGCCTCTCCGATGACCTACGAGTTCGATGGGCAGCAGCATGTCGCTATTGCATCCGGGTCGAACATCATCGCATTTGGGCTGGTGAAATGATCATGACGAAACTGCCGCTGGCATGTGCCACCATCATCTCGCTCGTTGGCGGAGCGGCCCTCGCTCAGAGAGGCACGCCTGCCGCACCGGCCCCGCACACGCTACCGCTCGCGCAGCGGATCTCGCACTACGATCCGGCGAAAAACCGGAACGTCGCCGTCGGTGCACGCCGGAGCCGGCCCCATGTTCATCGGATCGATGTTCGAGAACGAGCACACCGATACGAACCTGTGGTTCCTGCATCGCGGAAATATTCCGCCCAAAGCCGGTATCGGCGCCCACTTTCACAACAACTGCGAGGAGATGTTCATCATCCTCGACGGGGAAGCCCAGTTCACGATTGACGGCCGCACCAGCGTCCTGAAGGGGCCCGCTGGCGCACCCGTGAGAATGGGCCACTCGCACGCGATCTACAACCACACGGATAGAACGGTGGAGTGGATGAACATCAACGTGACGGCCATCAAGGGATGGTACGACGCGTTCGATCTCGGCGACTCGCGTGCCAATGCGCCGCTCGATCCAGTACCGCCGTTCATGACGCTGCGGCTCGACCGCACGCTGCTGCGGCCGGTCAACGCCCTGCACGGCGGTAAGGGCGAGGTGCAGGTACGGCGCGCGTTGGATGCGCAGGTGTTTCTCGGGCCGTGGGGATATGTCGATCACCTGCTGATTCCGGCCGGGTCGTCCACCGGACCGAGCACCGATGCGGAAATCGGCGGGTTCTATTACGTGCTGGCCGGCGAGGGTACCGTCAAGGTTGGCTCGGAGACGGCTTCGATCAAGGCGCATGACGGCGTGCCCTTGAATTTCAACCAGGCCATCTCATTTGAAGCGACGGGCGCCGTGCCCCTCGAACTGATGGCGATCGGCGTGGTCAAGGATGCCGCCAGGCGTTTCCAGATTGTCGGACGCAACCCCTACCAGCGGGCGCGCGGCGCTGCGCCCGCCCGATAGAAAGGGTGGGCTTTCCGTCAGAGCAGATGGCAGATGGCAGACGGTACTCTCTGCGATCATCCATCTGCCCTCTGCCTTGACACGCCCATAGAGCCAACAGCCACCGGCTGTGGCTCCTGACCCTTCGCTGGCATTTCTCCCGCCGGGCGCGTAATCCGCAGCGAGAGCACCAGAGCGCTCCCGATCAGCCCGCACGTCACGAGGTACATGAGACCGGCCGTGTAGCCGCCCGTGAGATCGGCGAGATAGCCGATCAAGTAGGGTCCTGCGAAGCCGCCGAGATTTCCCGTCGCGTTGATGAGCGCGATGCTGGCGGCTGCGGCGGGCCCACTGAGAAAAATAGTCGGGAGTGTCCAGAAGGGCGACGGAAACGAGTACAACGCCATGGTGGCGGCCGAGAACGCGGTGATGGCGAGCACGAGGTGATTGCCGGAGACGATGCTCAACGACAGGGCAACGCCGACCGCGAACAACGGGATCGCGGCATGCCACCTTCGCTCGCGCGTCTTATCAGAGTGCCACGCCGTGATGAGCATCATCGGGATAGCGGCAAGCCAGGGAATGCCCGAAATCAGAATCACCTGCGTGGTGCTGAGCCCCGAAATGCGCCGCACGATCGTCGGTAACCACGAGCTCAGGCCGACGCTATTAGTGATGTAGCAGAAGCACGCGAGGGCCAGGATGATCACCTGAGGATGCCGCAGCGCCTCGAGCGTGCTCAGCTTTTTCGCCGATTTCTTTCTCTCCTTTTCGCGCTCGAGCTCGCCGGTGATCCACTGGCGCTCGGCTTCGGGCAGCCAGCGCGCGTCGCTCGGCCGATCGGTCAGGTAGAAAAACGCGACCACTCCGAAGACGACCGTTGGAAGACCTTCGAGGATGAGCAGCCATCGCCAGCCGTTCCATCCGAGCCAGTCGATGCGGATCAAGGCGGCGGCGATCGCGGCCCCCACCATGTTCGACGTGGGAATCGCCATCATGAACATGGCGACGGCTTTGGCTCGATCCTCATATCGAAACCAGTGCGTCAGATAAACGAGGACGCCGGGGAAGAAGCCGGCCTGGGCGATACCCAGGAAAAAGCGGACCCAGTAGAACTCGCCGGCGGTGTCGACGAGGCCGCACAGCGCAGCAAGTGCGCCCCACACAATCAGGCTGAGCGTGATGAAATTTCTTGCGCTCCACAATTCGGTCAAGAGCGTCGAAGGAATCTGCAGGAGAAAATAGCCGATGAAGAAAATTCCTGCGCCGAACCCGAAGACGGTGTTCGAGAACCCGAGGTCCTCCCTCATCTGCAGGGCGGCATAGCCGACATTGACCCGGTTCATGTAGTTGAACACGTACAAAACGAAGAGGAACGGCATGAGTCGCCAGATGATGCGCCGGCGCGCCCGTTCGCCGATATCCCTCGACTCTGCTCGAGACAGCTCGCTGTCGATGGCTGTGTTCATGGGCCTCTCGTTTCGCCGTGTGGGTCCGGCTGAAGCCGGACACTGACGTACTACCGGACACTACGTACTGCGGGACACTGACGTACTGATCGTGATCAGGTCGGAAGCAACTGTGCTGCGACAATCGGTCGCGTGATGTCCACGTCCGGCAGCACGCGGGCAAGAAGCACGTCGAGTTGTGCGCTTTGGGCTGGGGAAATCGTTGCGCCCGGATGACGCACGTGAGCCGACGAGAGAAGTCCGCGCCGGCGCAGAATCTCCTTGCGAATCGCCACGCCTGGCTGCTGCTCGAACACGATCAACGCGGCGAAGCGCGAGTAGATCTGGTGGACGCGCAGCCAGTCGGCATCGCGACCGGCGGCGATGATTCCCTGCAGCACCTCCGGAAACGCGAAGCCGGTGTTGAACCCGTCGCATCCGGCCTCCAGATCGAACGGGGCGTACAGGGCGCCAAGCCCGGACAGAATCGGAACCGGCCGGTCGGCGAAGGCCTCGCGCAGCTGCCGAATCTTCGGGGCAGTGGGCACAGCCTCTTCCTTTACGCACCCAATCGATGGAAGCGAGCGAACCAGCCGCGCGATGAGGCCGGCGGGCATGTGCACGTCGGTCGATGCCGGATGGTCCTGCAACACAATCGGAATCGAGATGCTTTCGGCGATTCTCCTGTAGAGCTCGTTGATGCGGTCCTCGCTGGGAACGGGCTCTTTGGCCGGCGTCACCATCACGGCATCGGCGCCGAGGTCTTCCGCCATCCGCGAAAGATGTTGCGCGGTGCGCGTGCCCGCGGCACTCGTCCCGACGACGATCGGCATGCGGCCGCCGACCACCGTGACGGCGGTTTCGATGAGCGTGTGACGCTCTTCGTCGCTCAGGCGGTTCGATTCGCCGAGCACGCCCAGGATCGTGACGCCGTTGGCCCCGATCGCCAGATTGAACTCGAGAATGCGCTGCCACGAGCGCAGGTCGAGACTCTCGTCGTCGTGAAAGGGGGTGGCTAGAATGGGGATGACGCCGGCAAACAGCTGGGTCATTGGCTGCATGAGTATTCTCGAAGGGTACCCTGCCGACAAGGGCAAAAAAGACCCTCGATCTGGACGACGGCCCGTTAGATACTGACCGGCACACCCTGGGCTTTCTCATCGAGGAGGACTCATGAAGCGACGATACTTCACGTTCGCGCTCGGCCTCGTCTGGCTCGTATCAACGTTTTCGTCGAACGCGCAGACTCCTGCGCCGGCGCCCGGAACAACCGTGGAGAAGCTCTATATCTCACTGGAGACCACCGATACGGTCGCTGTCGTCGATCTGAAGGCGTTCAAGCAACTCAAGACGCTCAAAGTGGGCAACCATCCGCACGGGCAGGCGTCGCCGGCCTCGCAGGACAAACTGTATGTCGCCGCGGAAATCGGCGGAACCGTGACGCTCATCGATACGATCAAGGACGAAGTCATCAAGACCTTCGACGTAGGCTTTGGCGTCGAGCCGCAGAACGGCGCCATTACGCCGGACGGCCGCTTCCTCTATCAACCGTCGTATGCCGGCTACTACCAGGTGTTCGACACGCAGAAAGAGGCGATCATCGAGTACATCCACACGCTCGGCATCGGGCACAACACGGTGATGGCGCCAGACGGACGATTCGTGTATCTGTTACCGATCGCCGGCGGGCCGGGACACTTTGCGCGCGAGTCGCTGGGGCTGCCCAGAACCCAACCGAAGGAAGTGACGGTCGTCGACGCCCGGACACACAAGGTGGCCGGCACGATCCCGGTCGGCACGGGACCGCGGCCGGGAACCATCAGCCCCGATGGCCGGCGGCTGTACATGAACGTCGACGACTTGATGGGCTTTCTCATCATCGACACGGCCGCCCGCAAGGTCATCGCGAAAGCGCAGTACACGCTGACGCCCGATGAACAAGCCGTCAGAAGCCGATCGCATGGCATTGCTGTGGCGAACAACGGCAGGGAGGTCTGGAGCAACGACGTCGTGCACAACCTGACGTTTGTATTCGACGTCACTGGCGATACGCCGAAGCAGATTGCGCGCTTCCCGGTTGGCCGCCAGCCGTACTGGATTATGCCGTCCAAAGACAGCAAGACCGTCTACGTCACGTGCCCCAGCAGCGACGAACTGATCGCGTTCGACGTCGATTCGAAGAAAGAGAAGGGGCGTATTCAGTTCCCCAAGGGATCGCATCCGACGCGCATGCTCACGGTGGCGGCACCGGCCGCTCCGCTGAGAACGTCCCGGTGATATGAACCGACGTCTCTTCCTCGCGACCGGGCTCGCGCTCGCTGGCTTCGGCCGGCGCGTGTGGGCCCAGTTCGCGGGCGCTCCGATCCGGTACGCCGGGCTCACGCGGCCGGTCAGGATTCCGCTGCGGGATGTGGCGACACCATGGCAGCCGGTGGCGTTCGTTGCCGAGGCGATGGCTCCGGCAACGGCGACTGCCCAGCCGAGGCGGGTCCTCATCAATGGCGTGCTCTTCAGAACCGCAACGAATCTGAGCGCGCTCTGCGTGACCTGTCCGCACGAGCAGTGTCAGGTCGATCTCGTGACCGAGCCGGATCGGCTCAGTCGCATGACAGGGGGGACAGCCACTGGTCCCCTGTTCGAGTGCGGCTGCCACTTGAGCATGTTCGACGCAACCGCAGACGGCGTTCGAATCTCCGGCGAAGCGCCGCGAGGTCTCTATCGCTTTCGTATCGCGGGCACGACGCCGGATGCGGTCGAGATCACAGAAATTGAAGATGTGGCGCTTTCTGAGGTGTAACTGAGCGATACTAGGCCTCGCAACCCATTATTAGCTGGAGGAATGCCGGATGCGCCGGATTCTATTGCTTTGCTTCTGCCTGGGCGTGGTGACGGTCGCCCCAGCGGCGCAAGCGCCGCAAAATCCCGCCCTGGCGGGGACGGGGGCGGCGGCCGAACCCACGGCGCCAATTCCCGAGACCAACCCGTTTTCATCCGCGGCCGACATTCAGGCCGGTGAAGCGCTGTTTCAAACGCACTGCTCGTACTGCCACGGCTCGTTCGGCGAGGGCGGACGAGGCGCGGATCTTACAGCCGGCATCTATCGGCGCGGCGGCCGCGATCCGGAGCTGTACGCGTCGATTCGCAACGGCATTCCCGGCAGCGAGATGGCGCCGGTTCGCGTGACAGACGACGAAGTGTGGAAGATGGTGGCGTTCGTGAAACGGCTCGGATCGCAGGGGCTGCTGGAAAAGGCGCCGGGCGATGCGACGGCCGGGCGACTTCTGTATCAGAAGCGGGGATGCGCGACGTGCCATAGCATCGGGCGCGACGGGGGCAGCCTTGGACCGGACCTCTCCGACATCGGACGACGTCGCGGTCTGACGTTCCTGACCGAATCGCTGGTCACTCCCGAATCGGATGTGCCGATCAGATATCGCGGCCTGCAGGTCGTGCTGAAGTCGGGTCAGACGGTCACAGGTGTTCGCCTGAATCGCGACGACCTCTCCATTCAACTGCGTGATGCACGCGACAACCTGCGATCCTTTCTGATGGACAACGTTAAGGAAGTCCGGTACGACAAGCCCTCGTTGATGCCGTCCTACAGCACGATGGAGCGCAAGGACCTGCAAGATCTGGTGGCGTACCTGAACTCCTTGAAGGGGGAGCAATGATCTCGAAGCGAGCCGGTGCATGGACGGTTGCGGCCATTCTGGTCACTACGGTGTCCTGGACGCTCAGCGGCCAGAGCGGGCCACTGACATCCGAGCGGCTGTTGCGGGCGGATCAGGAGCCAGGAAACTGGCTCATGTATTCCGGTACGTACAACGGATGGCGTTTCAGCAGGCTGAACCAGATCACGTCGCAGAATGTGAAAAACCTGCGCGTGAAATGGCTCTTCCAGGGACGCCACCTCGAGAAGTTCGAAACGACGCCGCTCGTCGTCGATGGGATCATGTACCTGACGCGCCCCGAGAATGCGATTTATGCGCTCGATGCGGTCACCGGGCGGCAGCTGTGGATGTACGAACATCGCAATCCCGAGCGGACGTTCAACTGCTGTGGCCGCGTGAATCGCGGCCTGGCCATGCTCGGCACGACGCTGTTCATGAACACGCTCGACATGCATGTGATTGCCATCGACGCGAAGTCGGGACGCGAGATCTGGAAGACGGTGATGTTCGATCACACCGCCGCGGGTGGCTACGCCGCCCCGGGGGCGCCCTTGATCGTGAAAGACAAGCTGATTGTCGGCATGGCGGGCGGCGAGCGCGGCGTGAGCGGATTCCTCGACGCGTACGACCCGAAGACCGGGCAGCGGCTGTGGCGCTTCAACACGATTCCGCAGCCCGGCGAGCCGAACTTCGGCACCTGGGCCGGCGATTCGTGGAAGACCGGCGGTGCGTCTACGTGGAATACGGGGTCATACGATCCGGACACGAACACGCTCTTCTGGGGCACCAGCAACCCGTGGCCCGACTATTACGACGACATGCGCGCGGGCGACAATTTGTATTCGGCCTCTGTGCTCGCCCTCGATCCGGACACCGGAAAGCTGAAGTGGTACTACCAGTTCACGCCTCACGATGTGCACGACTGGGACGCGACGCAGAATCCGGTGCTCGTCGACGCGGAATATCTGGGACAAACGCGCAAGGTGCTGGCCTGGCCAAACCGGAACGGGTTCTTCTATCTGATCGATCGCACCAACGGAAAATTTCTCTCGGCCAAGGCGTTCGTGAAGCAGACGTGGAACGACGGGTTCGACTTCGAGCAGAACGGGCGGCCGATCGTCAGGCCGGGCAACGAGCCGACGCCGGAAGGCAACGACAAGGTGTGGCCCGGCATCGACGGCGGGTCGAACTGGATGGCGCACAGCTACAGTCCGCTCACGAAGCTGCTCTATGTCTTCGCACGGGAAGAACGCCGTGTGTACACGAAGAACGAAGTGCGCCACCCCACGACGGAACCGAACGCCGAGCCGCCGAATCGGATGCAGGCGTTCAACCGCGGGCGCGGTCCCAGATTCGCGCCCGAAGAAAGCTGGGGGAAAGCGATTGCCATCGATCCGCCCACCGGCAATATCAAGTGGGAGCATCGCGTGGTGTCCCCTCCCTGGGGAGGGTTGATGAGCACCGCCGGCAACGTCGTGTTCGGCGGCACGATGGAAGGTGTCATTTTCGCGCTGGACGCGACCACGGGCGAACGTCTGTGGACGTTCGCCAGCAACGGCGCGGTCTATGGTTCCGCGATTAGCTACCTTGCCGACGGGAAGCAGTTTGTCTCGATCCCGGCCGGCGACCTCCTGGTGACCTTCGGGCTCGACTGACGTGTCTGTATAACGTACACGAACGCCCTTCCCTTTCGTCCGGCGTCCATTCCGCGCTCGAACGGCGACGTGCGCGTCGCCAATAACCTCGTGAGCGCGCGAACTTTTCCGCATCTCGTGGCGTCTAAGGCTACGAAACGATAACCCCCAGGCCAGATCTCCGTCTTTACTATCTGGAGTCGCATGATCTCAGGAAGGCGGGCTGTCATCTTTTGTCTGTCAGTGCTCACGGGCGTAGCAGCAGCCGCGCCCACCTTCGGGCTGCGCGCCGCGGCGGGCAAGCAGGTGCCGGACTCCACGAGCGGCGAGGCCGCGGCGGTCCTGAATGCCACCCGGCAGACCCTTGGCGGCGAGAAGCGCCTCGCGTCGATCAAGACCATCGTGGCGAGCGGCCAAACCCGACAATTACAAGGGGACAACCTCGTTCCCATCCTCTTCGAAATCAACATCGAGCTTCCCGATAAGTACGTCCGCACCGACGAAATCCCGGCGCGCGAAAGTGGCCCGAGCAGCCGCGGGTTCAACGGCGACGGCCTCATTCAGTCTGGTGACGTACCGATGGGCGGACCGAGAAGGGGTGGACCGCCACCCGGCCCGGCTGCAGCCCCATCGCGCGGACCAGATCGGGGGGCTGCCGCTGGTGACAAGGGCGCGCCTTCCGGTCCGCCAAATCCCTCCTTGGCCGTCAAGCAGGATTTTGCCCGACTGACGCTCGGCATGTTCGCGACGTCGTTCAGCGGATACCCGCTTTCGTTCGGTCACGCGGGACAGGCTGAAGCACCCGAAGGCAAGGCCGATGTGCTCGACGTGAAAGGCGCCGGCAATTTTGCGGCGCGACTCTTCATCGACAGCAAAACGCATTTACCCCTAATGCTGAGCTGGACGACCCCGCCGAATCTCGTGCCGGTGGTGGCGGGACAGAAGCCGCCGGCAACCCTGCCTCCCGGTTCGGTCGTCTTCGAGACGCCGATGCCGCCGTCCGAGTCGGCCAGCGCGGAAGAGAAGAAAAAGTTCGAAGACGAAGCGCTCGCCTTGCGGAAGAAGGCGATGGCCTCGACGCGGCCGACGGAGAACCGCATCTACTATGCCGATTACCGCGAGGTCGACGGCTTGCAGCTGCCGTTCCGACTCCGTCGAGCAGTCGGCGCCACGACGGTGGAGGAGACCGTCTTCGATCGGTATCGCATCAACGCGCGAGTGGATTCCAGGAAGTTCGAGGTTCGCAAGTGAAGTGGGTCTCGCAGGCGCTTGCCGTTGCCGCGGCGCTCGTCGTGGTGAGTCCCGCGTCAGCGCAGCAGCCACGCGAGACGCGCATGCTCATCACGGTGATCGATCAGACGAACGCGATCATTCCTGACGCGACGGTCACGGTGACGGGGACGGAGCCGGCCACGCAGAAACTCGAGCCGGCGCCCGTCAAGACAGCGCCGAACGGCCAGGCGGCCATCGGCGGCCTGACTCCGGGGCGCTATACGGCGCGTGCGGAGTTCCAGGGGTTCTATCCGGGTGTGTTGAAAGAGGTTCGGCTCCGGCCGGGCGACAACCGGCACATCATCGTGCTGCTCGTCGAAAATTTCCAGGAGACCGTGGAGGTCAAGCAGGACGCCCAAGCGGGCGCCGCCGATCGCCGCAGCGATGCCTTCGGCTCGGTGCTCACACGAGAGCAGATGGATGCGTTGTCTGACGACCCGGATGAGATGCAGCGGCAGTTGATGGATATGGCCGGCCCCGGCGCGGTGATGCGGATCGACAGCTTCGAGGGAGGACGCCTGCCGCCGAAGTCACAGATCAAGTCGATTCGCGTGACGCGCGACCAGTTCGCCGCCGAGAACCACAGCGCCGACTCATTTTTCGTCGAGGTCATTACGCAGCCCGGCATCGGGCCGATTCGAACCGGCTTCAACTACGGTCTGCGCAACAGCGCGATGAGCGCGCGCAACGCGTTTCACACGACCAAAGGCGAGGAACAGGACCAGTACTACGGTTTGAACATCGGCGGCGGCCTCATCCAGAACAAGGCGTCGTTCTTCCTCCGGGTGTTCGGCAACTCGGCGTACGACACGCCGAACTCGAGCATCGCGCGCTCGACAGGTACGCGCATCGAAACGCTCAAGCAGCGGGTGCCCCGCGAGAACATGTTCGTCAACGGCAACTTCGACTGGGCCGTGACGCGCGACCAGACGCTCAGGTTCAGCTACAACCGCAACGCGTTCGTGAACAAGAACCAGGGTATCGGTGGATACGACGAGCCAGAGCGCGCGTTCCTGTTGAAGAACTACACGAACACATTCCGCGCCCAGGAAGTGGGGCCGCTGGGCCGCCGCTTCTTCATCAATACACGGTTGAATGTGGGGTGGAGCGATTCGGAGCGCACGTCCAGCGTAGAGGCGCCGACCGTGCGCATCATCGACGCCCAGACCTTCGGCGGTGCCCAGAAGGCCGGCGGGCGGCATTCGCGCGACGTCAATTTCGCGAGCGACCTCGACTACGTCCGCGGCATGCATTCACTGCGGGTAGGAGCGGCCATCGACGTCAACTGGTTCAGGTCGGACGAATCCGACAACTACCTGGGAACCTACACGTTCGAGAACGTCGCCGCGTTTGACGCGGAACGCCCGCGTAGCTACACCCGCCGCGTTGGTGTGCCCCAGGTCGATTATTCCAACGTACAGACCGCGCTGTATGTGCAGGACGACATTCGAATCAGGAAGAGTCTGTCGGTGACGCCAGGCGTGCGCCTCGAAAAGCAGGCGCACATGCACGGGCTGACCGTCGGGCCGCGGCTCGGTGCCACGTGGGCGCCGTTCGCGAACGGCAAGACGACACTGCGGGCGAGCTGGGGGATTTTCTACGACTGGCTGCAGACCAACACCTACGAGCAGACGATTCGCATCGACGGCTCCCAGCAGCGCGAGATCAATATCGCGAACCCGACCTACCCGGTGCCACCGATCGACCTGGATGGCACGGCACCCGCAGATCGCTACCTGCTCGGTTCAAATCTCGAGCACCCGAAAAACTCCCGCGTCAGTGGGGGCGTCGACTACGTGTTCTCTCCGCGGTATCGGGTGAACGCGACATATCGCTATGTGCGCGGCGCGGGATTGTTCCGCGGCCTCAACCTGAACGCGCCGGAGAACGGGATTCGGCCGAACTCGAAATTCGGCAACGTCGTCCAGGTCGTTAGCGACGGCGCGCTGCGACAGCACGTGTGGAACTTTGGCGGTCAGACCAATTTCCCACAGGAATTGGGGAGGGCGGCGCGCAAGTGGGACTTCAGACGCTTCAATTTCTTCGGCAACTACTTTCTGGCGTCGAGCGAAAACAACACCGACGGCCCGTTCAGCGTGCCGGCCACGGGCGATCTCGACCTGGAGTGGGGGAATGCGGCCCAACACGCCAGGCATCGCTTCAACGGCGGGTTCCTTACCCAGGCATACAGAGATCTGTCGGTGCAGGTGAACGTCAACGGCAATCTCGGCACAGCCTACGGTATTCAGACGGGTTTCGACAGTAACGGAGACCTGATCTTCAACGACAGACCTGCCAGCGTGTCCAGGAACACGCTGGTGACCGATCCGAACTGGATGCTGAACATGTTCGTCGGCTATGCGTTTACCTTCGGTCCCTCGATTCAGCTGCCGCCGGGGATTCAGTTCGGGCCCGGGGCAGGCGGGACGCTCACCGTGACGACGGTGACGCGCCCCGATCAGGGCCGTTATCGGATGGCGGTGAACGTGTTCATCAACAACCTGACCAACCGCGCGAATCTGACGGGTTATAGCGGCGTGGAAACGTCGGAGTTTTACCGACGGCCGACCAGAGCCGACGGTGCGCGACGGATTCAGGTGAGCACGAACCTGACGTTCTAGGACACAGAGGCCACAGAGACAAACGGAGGCCGCAGAGGAATTAGATCAAAATTCTCTGTGCTCTCCGTTCTACTCTGTGCTCTCTGTGTCCGGTCTTTATCTGACCACCAAGGGCTTCAGCGTCGTCGGCGATCCGTTGTTCTCGAACCAGTCAATCCCTTCGCTGACCAGATCGAACTTCAGCATGTAGTTGCCGGGCGTTTTCGGCGCGACAATCTCGATGGGGACGTCGACGGTGGCGCCGGGCTTGAGCGTTTCGGGTAGCCAGGCGCGCGCGTAGTCCCGCTCGAGCAGGGTGCCGTGCTCGTCGCAGAGCTGCGCACCCAGCCTGACCAGACGCCGGCCGTACGAGGCTTTGGCGGGAAACGGGCGGCCGCAGAGGTTCTGCACCCGCGTCCTGATCTTCAGCTTCTTCGCCGCGCGCGTCTTCAGCGGGCGTGTGGGGAAGAACCGCTTTCTGACCTCGATCGTCGCCTTCGGCGTGGCGCCCGGGATGGCGTTGCCGAGGCCGGTCATGTCCCAGATCTCGTTGCGGATCGTGTCGAAATCGGGTGTACCCGGTACGAAGCGCCGTGAGAATGCGCCTTCGGGATGGTCGGTAATTTCCCATGAGAGGCGGTCGACGCCGATATCCGTGGCCACTTCGCGCGCACGATTCATCTCTTCGTCGCTGTCGTTCCATTTGAACAGAATGTAGCGCCAGTTCAGATGCGGCACGTCGCGCCGCGCCTTCCGCTTTTCTTCCGCCATCGCGCGCAGGTTCCGGATGGCGAGATCGAACTTGCCACGCTGCCGGTACTGCACGTAGGTATCCTGCGACGCGCCGTCGATCGAAAACGTCACTTCGTCGATGCCCGAGTGCACGAGCCGGCGGGCCGATTCTTCGGTGAACATCAGGCCGTTCGTGCTGGTGTAAAGGTAGATGTGCGGAAAACGTCCCTTGATGTACTCGCACATTTCGATCGCGCGCTTGTGCAGGAACGCTTCGCCGTAATTGAAGAAATCGATGCGCACGAGCCCCGGGCCGGCTTCGTCCACGACGTTGCGGAAGAGATCGAAGTCGAGCATGCCGGCATTGCGCGTCTTGGTGATGCCCGTTTCCGGCGCGCAGCACGCTTCGGCGCACGAAATGTTGCACGCCGCCGTGCACTCGATATACAGGCGGTTTGGCAGCCGGCCGACGTCGAGCGACCGCTCCTTCGGCGTCTCGCCCCGGAGCGGCAGTTTCAGCGGGCAATCGCCGCAGAAGGCCGATCCGCCGGCGTTCAGGTCGCGGCGCAGGGTGCTGAGGCGCGTGTCATTCCAGATTTCGGAGATACTCGCGGTCCGGGCATCGCCGAGCACACGCTTGCCGTACGGGTCGGCGCAGCCGCAGACGATACGGCCGTCGCAGAGCATGACGAGCGTGCTCCACGGCCACGTGCACTGGAATCGGGTTGCCAGGTAATTCAGCGACACAGAACCGTATCCTTTACCACAGAGGAGATCCTCGAACGGAGGAAATACAAAGAGGAATGTGCCTCTTCTTTTTCCTCAGGTCTGAAATGGCGGCCTCTGTGGTGAATGACAAGCATCATTTTTTCGTTAATTTCCTCATAAGCGCCTCAGCCCGGTCGTTTTCGTACTTGACCGAGTTCAGGAACAGGCTTTCGGCCAGGTAGGCACGGCGCTCGTCGTCGGTCATCTGCTCGATGAGCAGTTTGATCTCCTGAATCATATCCTCGAACGATCGCTCGAAGTTCCGCTTGACGGTAATCTCCCGGTACAGCGTTTCGAGGACGGCCAGCAGATCGCCGTCCAGGGGGATGCTCGCGCCGGTGGTGGTCTTTATGCTGCGCATGATCGGCCTCTCAGAAGCTGCTCACGGCTGCGGCGGCGTCTGGGTGGATCTCCATGAACTGGTTCGCGCCCGTCAGCGTCAGCATCGTCTCGACCCGGCGCTGCACGCCGGCGAGCTTCAGCGTGGCGCCGGCGGCCGTGGCCTGCCGGTACAGGTCCATCAGGCAGCCAATCGCCGCACTGTCGAGATACTCGACCCCCCCGAGGTTGATGACGATCTTGCGCGAGCCTTTGGCGATTTCGCCCGTCACCGTCGTCGAAAACTGGGACAGGGACGGATGCACGAGCCGCGCAGGCCCTGCGTGCACGACGACGACGTCTCCGGATTGCTCGCTGGTCACGCTCATGAGTGCTCCCGCGTATGGGTAGGGCGGGTCTTATAAAACCCGCCCTACGTGTATCCCTTTTCTCTCCGCAGCGCTTCGATTTGTCTCGCCAGCTCGGCGCGTCCCCGATTGATGCGCGATTTCACGGTCCCTTCCGCCACGCCGAGCTCGTCTGCGATTTCCTGGTATGACAGCTCGTGGATGTCGCGCAGGAGCACCGCTGCGCGGAGAGGCGGCGAGAGGGCCCGCAGCGCCTCGCGCAGCAACGCGACACGATCCTGCAGCTCGACGCGCGCGTGCGCGTTCGGCCCAGGCGCTTCGGCCGGCACCGTCGACGCGTCGACGTCGCGCGCGAACACCTCACGATCGCGCCTGCCGCTGCGGTAGCGATCGATGCAGAAGTTCCGGCTCACGCTGATGAGCCAGGTCTGAAAATTCGCGCGACGGTCGAACGTATTGAGCGAGCGGAAGACCTTGAGGAAGATCTCCTGCGTCAGATCTTCCGCTTCTTCGTAGGTGCCGACGAACCGGTATGCGACGTTGAACACCTTCCGCCGGTAGGTCCTCACGATCGTTTCCCACGCGGCTTGGTCTCCCTCAGCCGCGCGCTGGATGGTCGCTTCGATGGACACCGGCGACCCTGATGATAGCTGATTCTGGCTGGGCGGAGGGCGGCGGCCCTGCCGCGTGATGTAAGATCGTCGCCGTGTTCGGCTTCTTTCGCGAAGGAAATACCCTGGTCTGCGATGGTGTGTCACTCGAGAACGTCGCCCGCGACTACGGCACACCCCTCTACGTGTACAGCGCCGGGGCGATTCGGAAGTCGTACCGCGATCTGGACGAGGCCTTCGGCTCTCATCCACACCGCATCCACTATGCGCTGAAGGCGAACTCGTCGTTGGCGATCGTCCGGCTGCTGCGGGACGCCGGCAGCGCCGTGGACGCCAATTCGATTGGCGAGGTCTATCTCGCGATGCGGGCGGGCGTTGCTCCGTCCGACATCGTGTTCAGCGGAGTCGGCAAGTCGCCGGATGAGATTGAGCGGGCCGTTCCGCTCGGCCTCAAGGCCATCAACGCGGAATCCGCGGGCGAGCTCGAGCGAATCGACCGTGCGGCTCGAGCGCGGGGTGTGCGCGCCCGGGTCGCGATACGGGTCAATCCCGACATAGACGCGGGCACCCATCCCCACATCTCCACTGGCCTTCACATCAATAAGTTCGGTGTCCCGCTCGAACACGCCGGCGCGCTGTACCGCAGAATGTCCGAGCAGCCCGGACTGCAGCCGGTCGGCATTCACGTTCATCTTGGCTCGCAGATCATCAGCACAGAGCCGATTCAGCGCGCGGCGCTCGAAGTGGTGAGGCTCGCGCGGGAGCTGCGTGACGGGGGCATCGAGCTGGAGCACATCGATGTCGGCGGCGGACTTGGCATCTCCTACGACGGTTCCCGTGTGCCGACCGCGGCCGAATACGCCGCCGCCGTTCTTGCCATCGTGAAGCCATCGGGGCTCGCCGTTGCGCTGGAGCCGGGCAGGGCTATCGTGGGTGCCGCCGCTGTGCTGCTTGCGCGCGTGGTTGATCTGAAGCCGGCGGCCGCCGGGCACCATTTTGCGGTGCTCGACGCCGGTATGACCGAGCTGATGCGCCCCGCCCTGTACGGTTCGTTCCACCGCATCGAACCGGTGACGCCGCGCCCCGGGCGCGAGCTTTGCTACGACATCGTCGGGCCCGTATGCGAGAGCACCGACATGCTCGGCCACGACCGGCGTCTGCCCCCGCTTGACGTCGGCGACCTCCTCGCCATTCTCGATGCAGGCGCGTATGGATCGGCGATGTCCTCGAACTACAACCGGCGGCCGTTGCCAGTCGAGGTCCTGATCGATGCCGGAACAGCGACGTTGATTCGACGCCGGCAGACTATCGAGGATCAGCTGGCGCTGGAAAACTAGGGATTGGGGATTGGGGATTGGGCGAATGCCGGGGATGCTGATTGCGTTCGAGGGGCTCGACCAGAGCGGCAAGGAAACACAGGCGCAGCAACTGCGCGAGCGGCTCCGCGAGTCGGGACACAAGGTGCGCCTTCTCTCGTTTCCGGACTACGGGACGTCGATCGGCGAGGAGATCGCGCGCGCATTGCAGGGCGAGCGCGAGTACGGCGCCGACGTGATGCAGTTGCTGTTTGTGGCCAACCGCCACGAGCGTCGCGAGGCGATTGTCGAATGGATTGCCGGCGGGTTGATTCTGCTGTGCGATCGCTATCGCGCCTCGAGCATCGCGTATGGCGAGGCACAGGGGCTGGATCCCCTATGGCTGGAAGACATCCAGCGGTTCCTGCCGGCGGCCGACCTGACCATCTATGTCGACATTGCACCTGAAACGGCAGCGAAGCGCAAAGCCACCGATCGGGACCGTTACGAGCGCGACCTCGCGCTGCTCGGGCGCGTGCGAGAAAGCTACCGCCATCAGGCGGCACAGCCGGACTGGGTGCTGATAGACGGAGAGCAGACGAAAGACGCGATCGCGGAACAGGTGCTCGCCGCTGTGGTCGAGCGGCTGGCCAGCAGCCCCACCAGGGGTTAGGCCTGCTCGGGGATGAGGCCGCTCAGGGATTAGCGACTAGGGACTAGGGATTGGGAACGCCGCTTTGTGATGACCCGTGCGGCGGTGAGCGCGAAGACGTCTGACGCGCCGGATTCTTTCAGCACGCGAGCGCACGATTCCAGCGTCGCACCCGTTGTGCTGACATCGTCTATCAGCAGCACCTTCATGCCCCGTACGCTCGCCTTGCCCAACCAATCCCGCCGGAGACCAAACGCATCAGCGACGTTGGCCTGACGTCGGTCTGCCGCCAATTCCACTTGCGCTCGTGTATGGCGCCGACGAGCCAGTGCGTGGACGACAGGAAGACCGAGATGCCGGGCGAGCTCGCGGGCCTGATTGAATCCTCGAGAGTATTCCCGGCGCCGGTGAAGAGGGACAGGCACGACGCAATCCGCCGCGGTCAACAACTCCGCACCACGCACACGCATCAGCGCGGCGAGTGGTTTTGCCAGCGAGCGGCGGCCGCTGTACTTCAGCGCGTGAATAATCTCTCTCAGCGTGCCGTCGTACTCGCCGATGGCGCGCGCCCGATCGACTGTGGCCCGATGCTGGAGACAGAGCGCGCACAGGGATTGAGGATTAGGGAGTGGGGATTGGGGCTGTCGTGCGAGCGGGTCGCCGCAGACGTCGCAGACCGGCGGTGTGATCGGCCGGATCGAGGCCCAGCAGGCGCCGCACACGCAGCCGGACAGCGGCTCTGCAAGGATGCTTCCGCACACGGCGCAGCCTGGCGCAAGGACGGCTGTGGCCAGCGCGTTGGCAGCGAACCGCAGTCCAGGGATTAGGGATTGGGGACTAGGGATTAGAACTGTCACGCGTGTCATGCCCCTGCGCGCCCGTGGTGATCCCGCGCCTCTAGTGATTCGACAAGGCCGTGCAACATGTTTCCGATTGGATCGATGTATTGCATTCCCTTCATGAGGAGCGGTCCAGGGACGAGCTTTCGCCGCCGGATCAATTCGAAGAGCGTTTCAACCTCTCGATGGGAACCCAGCGAGTAGGAGAGATGATTTAGATACGCCTTCGTCGGGCGGCGACTTCCTTCCGCGATGTTGGAAGGGATTGAAATGCCGGCCGGTATCAGTTGGTCGGCAAAGGTGAATCGGTAAGGATGCGGAATGGCCTCGACGATGTCGAAACACACCTCGGCCAGATCCATGCTGGTTTGCCAAACGACGAGATCTTTGAAGGAGTTAATTTGCGTCATGCAGCTTGAGGGGCAAGCTGCGTGCCGTCGAAAAATCAGGGATTGTGATTAAGGATTGGTGAGTAGTGCAGAAACTGCCGCGCTGCGGGGTGCGACGGATCGCAGAAAACGAAAAACGCGCGCCTCGGCTGAACGAATCCCTTATCCCCAAACCCTAGTCCCTGGAGTGGGTGTGAGGCGGCGCAGGTTCAGGCACCTCTATCCGGTCCGCCGAGCCCCATAGTCGTTCGAGCGAATAAAAGGCTCGTGTGTCCGGGCTGAAGATGTGCACGATGAAGTCGAAGTAGTCGAGCAGAATCCAACCGGCGCGGTCGCCCCCTTCGATATGTGCGGGCTTGACGCCTTTCGAACTCAGTGACTCCTGAATGGCGTCGGAAATGGCCTGGATCTGCCGCGTGTTCTGGCCGGTCATGATGACGAAGTAGTCCGTGAAGCCTTCAGCCGGGCGGAGATCGAGCACGACAACGTCGGCGGCCTTGCGATCGTGCGCCGCGTCGATGGCGCGCTGGACCTGTGCGGGGAACTTCGTCGATGGCCGTTTGCGTGGAGGAGTCACAACACCGCCGCTATGGGCGCCGGCACGTACAGGTGATGTCGGCGGATATGGCCGGCGACGCTTGGCGGCACGAGACCGTCGATCGACTCGCCGGCGCCGACGCGGCGACGGATCTCCGTGGCCGAGACGTCGGGTGTGATCGCCTCCACCGAAAACACCGTCGGCGCAGTCGGATTGACTGCAGGGATTAGGGATTGGGGATGAGGGATGAGTTCAGACACGCGCGGCGCGCCTGGGCGCGAGACGACCACGAAGTTCGCGAGGCTCATGATTCGCGGATAGTCGTACCACGTGGCCACCTCGGCGAAGGCATCGCTGCCCGTGACGAAATAGAGCTCCGACGACGAAAACCCTTCGCGGTGCAGCGCTTCGAGCGTCAACGCGGTGTACGAGGGCCCCTCGCGTCGCAGCTCGAGATCGGAAACAGCCATGTCGTAGTCCGCACCGGCCAGGGCGGCCATCGCGAACCGATGAAACGCAGATGCGCGAGGCTCGGTGCTGCGATGCGGCGGCGTGCGCGCAGGCAGAAGCAGAACACGATCGAGCGACAGCACGCGCCGAGCCGCAGATGCGGCTTCGAGATGGCCGAGATGGATAGGATCGAACGTGCCGCCGAGAATCCCGACGCGCAGGTGAGGGCTCATTTTTTCTGATCTCGGCGCGCTCCCCCGCGCCGAGCAACCACCGCCGGTGCGTCTGCGCGAGGCTGGTCTTCGGCGCCTTCAGGCTGGCTGAGATACTTCCAGACAGCCTCCTGCAGCGTGTCGAGCCCCTGGCCCGTGACCGCGGAAATCCGGACGAAGGGAAGGTCGTGCGACCTCACGTGCGCCTCGAGGGCATCGACGGCCGACGGCTCGGTCACCGTGTCCATCTTTGTTGCCGCCACGATCTGCGGCTTCGACGCAAGCTCGTCGTTGAAGTGCGAAAGCTCGCGCTGGATCGTGTCGAAATCTTCCACCGGATCCCTGCCCGAGGCGCCCGACACGTCCACGAGGTGGATCAGCACCTTCGTGCGATCGAGATGCTTCAGAAAGCGATCGCCCAGTCCTCGGCCTTCGTGGGCGCCCGCGATGAGCCCAGGCACGTCGGCGACGACGAAGCTGCGATTTCCGGTGAGGGAGACGACACCAAGATTCGGTATCAGCGTCGTGAACGGGTAGTCGGCGATCTTGGGTCTTGCGGCGGAAATCCGCGAAATCAGCGTCGATTTCCCTGCGTTCGGAAACCCCACGAGGCCCACGTCGGCCAGAAGCTTGAGCTGCAGCTGCAGCTGCTTGGTTTCCCCTGGTGTGCCTTCCTCGAACCGCCGCGGTGCCCGGTTGGTCGAGCTGACGAAGCGCGCGTTACCCCGTCCGCCGATGCCGCCCTTCGCGAGCAGCACGCGCTGTCCGGATTCGACGAGATCGCCCATGAGAATCGGGTCGTCGCCGGGCTCCGCCGGCTTCTCGTAGATCAGCGTGCCGACCGGTACTTCCAGTTCGAGGTCGTCCGCGTTACGGCCCGTGCGGTTCGAGCCTTCGCCGTGCCCGCCGCGTCTGGCGTGGAACTCGCGATTGAAGCGATAGGAAATGAGCGTATTGAGATGGGGACTGGCAACGGCGTAGACCGATCCGCCCTTGCCTCCGTCGCCGCCGTCGGGGCCGCCCCGAGGAACGAACTTCTCGCGCCGGAAGCTGAGGCTGCCGGCGCCGCCGGCACCGGACTCTACGAGGATGTCGACTTCGTCGACGAACATGGGAGTTGGCTGAATCTGAAACTAAAATCTGAAAACTAGAATCTGGAATCTCCCAGATTCTAGATTATAGATTTTAGATTCTAGTTCCAGCTTCACTCGACTGGCAGCACGCTGATTTTGCGGCCACGGGCGCCGTGGTCTTCAAACCGTACACGGCCGGCGACTTTGGCAAACAGCGTGTCGTCTTTCCCGAGTCCGACGTTGATGCCGGGCTGGAACCGGCGTCCACGCTGACGGACCAGGATGGATCCGCCCGAGACGATGTTGCCGTCGTGCCGCTTGACGCCCAGCCGCTGCGAATTGCTGTCGCGGCCGTTGCGTGAGCTGCCTTGTCCTTTTTTATGAGCCATGGGTGGTGGTGAAAGTAAAAAGTAAAAAGTGAAACGTAGAAGTAAAAAGTAAGAGGTCAGCCCACGATGTCCGTAATCCGGACACGCGTGAAGAACGCGCGGTGGCCGGCCTGTTTGCGGAAGCCCTTGCGGCGCTTCTTCTTGAACACGCGCACCTTCGGGCCTCGGGCCTCGCCGTCGACGACGCCGAGCACCTTGACGCCGCTCACGAAGGGGGCGCCGGCGGTGATTTCGCCGCCGTCCCGCGCGAGAAACAGAACCTCCTCGAAGGTCACCTCTTTACCAGCCTCGGCAGCCTTTCCGTCGAGCTCGACGGTGGCACCCGGCGTAACCTTGACCTGACGACCCCCGGCTTGAATGATGGCGTACACGGACAGTCCTCCTGCAGAAAGAACTTAAAAGTATAGCACAGAGCCGTTTACTGGGCAGGGATGAGGGGGTGAGCCTCAACGAACCTATTTGATGAGCACCCTCGATCCGCGGACACGCTGTGTGCTCAACGTGCTGAGGAAGCGCGGAATGATCTCGTCCATCAGCTCGAAATAGGACGACAGCGCCGGGGTGTTGTCGTTCTGGTTGTACAGCCGCTCCTCGCGCAGTGCCTCGGAGTAGATCTGTGCGCCCGAACGGCCGTCGATAAAGATGAACTTCTCCTGCAGGATGAAGCCTTTGCGCTCCATGTATTCACGTACCGGCTCAATGTAGCGGCGCCCGAGCCGATCGAAGACCTCGCGCTCGCGTTGCACCATCCCCGACTGCGAATGTGGCGTGAAGAGGACCGTGCCGGTCACGATGAGAGGGTTCTGATATTCCTCGCCGATCCGCTTCCAGTAATCGGCGTCGGCGAAGATGTGCTCGTACGGCTGGAGATCCTTTTCGTTCTTGATCGCGGTCTGCTCGTCGGTCTGCGCCGCCGGCTCTGCGGCGGGCCCCGCGGCCTGTCCTTCGGGCCCGCGGCCCGCGGCGACCTCCATCAGCGGCAGCACGTCGGCGTCGATGACACGAAGGCTCGATTTCATCCGGAGCTGGCTGCGCAGCAGCCGGACCGTCTCGAGATTGCCGTCCACATCGTCTGTCCCACCGGAGATGAACCCGGCAATGAAGACGCGCTGGAATGCCGACACGTCGAGCTTGGCCGCGATCGGCGTCTCGATCGGAATCTCGTAAAAGCTGGCGCAACCAACCACGCCCACGGCGAGCACGCAGCTAAGGAGTTTGAGACTGATTCGTCCGGTCATGGATTTCCTTGAACAGCTCGAAATTCTGCCGCACCAGAGCGTTATCGGGCTCCAGCTTGAGCGCCCGCTCATAGGCTTCTGCCGCCTTGTCGAGCATGCCCTCGTGTTCGTAGGCGACCGCCAGATTGTTGAACCCGGCCGCATAGGTCGGATCGATCTGGGTGGCCCGCTCCCATCGGTAGATGGCTTCCTTCCACAGGCCGCGCTGCGCCACAGAGATCCCGAATTCCACCTGCGCTTTTGCGTCCGACCGCGCATCGGCGTATGCAACGCCGGCGAAGGCCGTCAAAAGCACCACAACGGAGAAGACACGCATTGGCATAGAGACAATCCCAACTATAGCAGGGCCGGCCCCAAGGGGTAAGCGGAAAGCGGACACTCCAGCGGTTGGGGATTGGGGATTAGGGATTGGGGACTGGGGGTTGGGGATTACAATCGAGACAAGGTCAGGCACTTGGCTCACGCTGCGCGACAGGAGCAGTCGTGAGTACCAACATTATTGCAATATCGGCGGGCGACGTTCGGTATCCCACTGCGCTTGCCGCCATCTACGATCCTCCAGCCGTCCTCTGGGTAAGAGGCCATCTCGACGGGCTGCGCGCGCCGGCCGTGGCCATTGTCGGGTCGCGCCGGGCCTCGCCGTACGGTCTGGAAGTGGCGAGACGGCTCGGCGCCGATCTCGCGCGCCGGCACGTGACGATTGTCAGCGGCATGGCGCGCGGCATCGATTCGGCCGCGCATCGCGGCGCCCTGGAAGCCGACGGCGTCACGGTCGCCGTGTTCGGCTGCGGCGTCGACGTCATCTACCCGCCCGAACACCGCGCGCTCGCCGATCGCATCTGCGAGCGCGGCGCCCTTGTCAGCGAGTGCGATCCCGGCATGCCTCCTTTGAAGTCCAACTTTCCGCGCAGAAATCGCATCATCTCCGGGCTCTCGCTGGCGGTCGTCATCGTCGAGGCGGCCGAAAAGAGCGGTTCGCTCATCACGGCGGACTGTGCGCTCGAGCAGGGGCGCGCCGTACTGGCGGTGCCGGGCAACGTCCTCGGAGGCCGCAACTTCGGGGCGCACGCGCTTCTGCGCGATGGTGCAAAGCTGGTCGAGTGTGCGGACGATATCTTGGAGGAGATCTCTCCAGGATTGACACGGCCGGGAGCCGGAAGCCGGCAGCCGCAGGGCGATGGCGATGAACCCGCGAGCCGCACAAACGCGTCTCAGGATGCAGTGCTGCTGTCGATGGTCGAGGGCGATTCGTACGATCTCGACGAGATCTCCGAGCGCTCGGGAGTCGATCGCGTGAAGTTGCTGCCGCGGTTGCTCGAGCTGGAGCTTGCGGGTGCGCTGCGCCGTGTCGAAGGCGGCCGATTCGTGCGGTTTCGCGGTCCTTCGGCGCCGTTCGTTCCGTGACCGCATTCGGGACGAGCTCCAGAGCTTCGTGGACGGCCGCGACGCCGTGCGCAGGGTCGAAGTGCGGACCGTGCTAAGGTATTTGAAAGGTTTCATGGCAAAAGCGCTCGTCGTGGTCGAGTCGCCGGCGAAGGCAAAGACAATCAACAAGTATCTCGGACGCGATTACAAGGTGCTCGCGTCGATGGGACACGTGCGCGATCTGCCCAAGAGCAAGCTCGGTGTCGACGTCGATGAAGGCTTTGCGCCTGTTTACGAACCGATCGCCGCTCGCAAGAAAGTGATAGCCGAGCTGAAGAGCGCGGCCAAGGACGCGACCGACATCTACATCGCCACCGACCCCGATCGCGAAGGCGAAGCGATCGGCTGGCATCTCGCCGAAGAGCTGGGCACGAAGAAAAAGAAGATTCACCGCCTGATGTTCAACGAGATCACGAAGAAGGCGGTGCAGGAAGCGCTGAATCATCCCGGCGCGATCGACATGAAGATGGTGGACGCGCAGCAGGCGCGCCGCGTCCTCGATCGGCTGGTTGGCTACAAGATCAGTCCCATCCTGTGGGACAAGGTGCGACGCGGCTTGAGCGCCGGACGTGTCCAGTCGGTCGCGCTGAAATTGATCTGCGAGCGCGAGCAGGCGATCGCGAAGTTCGTGCCGGATGAGTACTGGCACCTTTTCGCGTCGCTCGCCGGCCCGCTGCCGCCGGAGTTCGAAGCCAAACTCGTCAAGCACCTGGACGAGAACCTCAAAATCACCAACGAGCAGCAGTCGAAGGACGTGTTGCGCGACCTCGACGGCGCTTCGTATGTGGTCTCCTCGGTGGCCACCAAAGAGCGCAAGCGCAATGCCGCGCCGCCGTTCATTACCAGCAAGTTGCAACAGACGGCGCGCTACCCGGTAAAACGTACGATGCAGATCGCGCAGCAGCTCTACGAGGGCATCGAGCTGCCGGGGTTGGGAGTCGAAGGGCCGGTCGGCCTCATTACTTATATGCGCACCGACTCGACCCGCGTCTCGGACGACGCGTTGACGGCCGTACGGGTCCACATCGGCGAGACATTCGGGCAGGAGTACGTGCCCGAGAAGCCGAACGCGTTCAAAGCCAAGGCCGATGCGCAGGACGCGCACGAAGCCATCCGGCCCACCTCCATGGAGTACGACCCGGAGAAGGTTCGGCCGTTTCTGACGGCGGAGCAGTACTCGATCTACCGGCTCATCTGGAACCGGTTCGTGGCCTCGCAGATGCCGCCCGCGACGTTTGACGAGACGACGGTCGACATCACCGCGCCGAGTTCCTCGGGGGCCGGCAGCTACCTGTTCCGGGTCAAGGGGACGGTGCCGAAGTTCCCAGGCTGGCAGGCCGCCTACGGCATGCAGACGTCGGCCGAGGACAAGCCCGAGACCGAGAAAGACAAAGACGAGGAAGATGGCGTCAGCCCGGCGGGCGTCCTGCCGCCGCTCGCCGAAGGCGACAGGCTCGAGCTGAAGGCGCTTCGTCCCGAGCAGAAGTTCACGCAGCCCCCGCCGCGGTTCACCGAAGCGACGCTCGTGAAAGAGCTCGAAGAGAACGGTATCGGCCGCCCGAGCACCTACGCGTCGATCATCGGCGTGCTGCAGGATCGCGAATATGCCAACAAGGTGGAAGGCAAGTTCAAGCCGACCGCGCTGGGCCTGATCATCACCGACCTCCTCGTCAAGAGCTTCGACGATATCCTCGACGTCGAGTACACGCGCAGCCTCGAGGAGGATCTCGACCGCATCGAGCAGGGCAAGGCCGATTACAAAGGGACGCTCACGAGCTTCTACAAGAAGTTCAAGAAAGACCTCGCCAAAGCCGGCAAGGAAATGCAGAACCTCAAGGAAGGCATCAAGACCGAGGAAGTCTGCGATCGCTGCGGCAAAGGGATGGTCATCAAGGTCGGCAAGTTCGGTCCGTTCGTGGCGTGCAGCGGCTATCCCGACTGCACGAACACGCGCGAGCTCGAAAAGAGCGAGCCCAATGCGGACGTCGACGAGACGCAGGACGAGACGTGCGAGAACTGCGGCAAGTCGATGGTCGTCAAGCGCGGCCGATTCGGTCAGTTCCTCGCCTGCACGGGCTATCCCGATTGCAAGACGACGAGAAAGATCATTTCGGCGGGCGGCGCGATGAAAGCCGCCAAGCCGGATCAGATCCTCGACGAGAAGTGCCCGAAGTGCACGTCGAATCTCGTCATCAAGCAGGGGCGCTTCGGCGAGTTCACGGCGTGCACGAACTATCCGAACTGCAAGTACGTGAAGATGAAGTCCACGGGCGTCGCGTGTCCAAAGGACGCCGGCGACATCGTCGAGCGCAAGTCGCGGCGCGGCAAAGTCTTCTACGGATGCGCGAACTACCCGGACTGTGACTTCACGCTCTGGAAGAGGCCCGTCACGGAAGCGTGCCCCGATTGCGGCACGCCGTTCCTGCTCGAGAAGATCACCAAGAAGGCCGGGCGCCAGCTCGTGTGCAGCAAAGACGATTGCTCATTCGTCAAGGATGCGCCGCTCGAAGAAGAGCCCGTCCCGGCATAAAGATCGGCGATCGTCCATCGTCCATCGTCTGGAGATCCACGTCATTGCCATCTGCCATTTGCCCTCTGCCCTGACATGATTCATGTAATTGGCGGCGGTCTAGCCGGTTGTGAGGCTGCGTGGCAAGCGGCATCGCGCGGTGTTCCCGTCACCATCCACGAAATGCGGCCCGTGCGTCCGACCGAGGTGCACAAGACCGATCGGCTCGCCGAGCTCGTCTGCAGCAATTCGTTCCGCGGCGACAAGCTGGACAACGCCGTCGGCCTTCTGAAAGAGGAAATGCGCCGGCTCGACTCGCTCGTGATGCGCGCCGCCGAAACCGCGCGCGTGCCGGCGGGCGCCGCGCTGGCCGTCGATCGCGACCTGTTCGCCCGATCCGTCACGCGGGCGATCCACGAGCATCCGCTCATCACGCTCGCGCGCGAAGAGGTCACCGCGATTCCAGTCGCTTCGCGCGAGTCGCCAGTGATCATCGCGACCGGGCCACTGACGTCGCCCGCCCTCTCCGCCGCTGTGGTGCACCTGGTCGGCAACGACCATCTGTATTTCTACGATGCGATTAGTCCGATCGTGCTCGCAGAGACCATCGACATGAAGGTGGTCTTCCGCGCCTCGCGTTGGAATCGGAACGTTCGTCCCAAGCCCGGGATTGGTTCTGAGCCGCTGAACGCGCCCAAGACGTGCGGAATAGACGATGGTGAAGGGGACTATCTGAACTGCCCGATGACGGCGGACGAATATCGGGCGTTTTACGCGGCCCTCTCGACGGCCGAATCGGCGACCGTCCATGATTTCGACAAAGAGAAGTTCTTCGAGGGCTGCCTGCCGATCGAAGTGATGGCGCATCGCGGCGAAGACACGCTGCGATTCGGGCCCATGAAGCCGGTGGGGTTGACCGATCCGAGAACGGGCCGCCAGCCATA
The DNA here is from genome assembly GCA_963782595.1 of Vicinamibacterales bacterium. GTDB lineage: Bacteria > Acidobacteriota > Vicinamibacteria > Vicinamibacterales > JAMQPK01 > JAMQPK01. Next base: position 196,613 of record CAWAKJ010000005.1, read on the forward strand.
CGCCGCCGTTCAGCTGCGTCAGGACAACCTGGCCGGCGATCACTACAGCCTGGTGGGATTTCAGACGCAGCTGAAGTGGGGAGAGCAGGCGCGCGTGCTGCGCATGATTCCGGGTCTCGAGCAGGCCGAGTTCGTGCGGTTCGGCATGGTCCATCGCAACACGTACATCAACGGGCCGACGGTGCTGCACGAGACGTGGCAGACGCGTGCGAACCCGTCGTTGTTCTTCGCGGGCCAGATCTCCGGTGTTGAGGGCTATGTGGAATCTGCGGCATCCGGCCTGATCGCCGGAAGAAACGCGGCGGCACTGGCGCGGGGCGAGGCACTTTGCGTACCACCACGTACGACCGCCATCGGCGCGCTCGCCTTCTACGTGTCGCACGCCAATCCGCACGGCTACCAGCCGACGAACATCACCTTCGGCATTATGGAGCCGCCCCCGGCCGGCATCCGCGACAAGCAAAAGAGGAAGCTGTCGATTTCCGAGCGTGCCCTCGCGGACCTGGATGCTTGGAAGGAGGCGGAAAGCGGACGGGATAGGGCAGATGGCAGATGGCAGAAGGCAAAGGACGGAGCGCAGACGGCATGAGGGAGACGCTCAGAGACTTCCTTCAACATCTCCGGCGGCGCGACGTTTCACCGCATACGCTCGCGGCGTATGAAAACGACGTGTCCACGTTTCTCCGGCACACGGCGCACCTCAGGCAACGGCAGGTCGACGCGCTGACCCCATCGGACGTCGACGCGTTTGCGATCCGCGCGTTTCTCGGCGAGCTGCACAAGCAGCGCCTGTCCGCGTCCTCGTCTGCGCGAAAGCTCTCGGCGATTCATACCTTCGTGAAGTTTCTGCGGCGCGAGGATTTGATCGAAAACGATCCCGCCGCGCTCGTCGCGGCGCCGAAGAAGCCCGAGACGATCCCGGCTCATCTGACAGTGGACGAAATGAGCCGACTGCTCGAGATGCCGGACTGTTCGAGTCCCCTGGGTCGCCGCGATCGCGCCATCCTGGAGCTGTTCTACGCGTCGGGTCTTCGCCTCAGCGAGCTCGTCGGTCTTGACATGGAGGATGTGAACCTGTCGGGACGGATGGTGCGCGTGATGGGGAAGGGTCGGAGAGAGCGGCTCGTGCCCTTCAACAGCGCGACAGCTGACGCTCTTCGCGCGTGCATGAAGGATCGAAGCCTGTCAGGGCAGATGGCAGATGGCAGAGGGCAGACCAAGCGAGGACGTGGTGGCGTGCAGGCGCCGCTGTTTCTCAACTACCGCGGCGGGCGACTGTCCGCGCGCAGCGTCGATCGTCTGGTGCGTCGCTACGTCGCCGAGTGCGGCGCGAAGTTCGGCATCAGCCCGCACGCATTGCGGCATTCATTCGCCACACACCTGCTTGCCAATGGGGCAGACCTTCGAGCCATTCAGGAGCTGCTCGGGCACGCCCGCCTCAGCACGACCCAGCGCTACACGCACGTCAACGCGAAACAGCTGATCGACGTCTACAAGAAGTCGCACCCCCGCGCGTAGCCGCTTCGCGTTAGGCGATGGGCCATGGGTCTACTCTGGCCTGGCCATCGCGAGCGCCTGCTCGCGGGTCAGATCCATCTGGTGCACCTGCTTTGCGTGCTCCTGCGCCTTCGCCACCAGCTGCTCGTCGTTTTCTGCCTTCACGATGTAGCCGCACGGACAATTAATGACTTTCTGCATGGCAACTCCTTTGTGTAGTCCGTAATATAGGCGCACTCTATTTCCGAAACATTGCGCGGAGATTGGAAAAAGCTTGGCCACGCTGCGTATCTACCTCACCGGGCGGGTCTCGATCGAGTATGGCGAGAAGCTGGTCGAGGAGCGGGATCTGTCCGGCCGACAGGGACGCCTCGCGTTCGCATTTCTCTCAAGCGAACGTCAACGACCGGTGGCGAAGGAGGAATTGATTTCCGTCGTGTGGGCGGACAAACCCCCAAACGAAATCGAGACCGCTCTTGGCGCGATTCTCAGCAAGCTGCGCGCTGCCGTGAAACAGGTCGCCCCATCGGTAGCGGGTGCCGTCGATGTCCGATCGGGCACTGTGCAGATGCGGCTGCCCCGGGATGTCTGGATCGATCTCGAGTACGCCGCAAACGCGATAGACGAGGCCGAGGGCGCACTTCGCTCGGGCGATACCCGATCCGCCTGGAGCCACGCGATGGCGCTCGCCGTGATCGCCAGGCGTCCTTTTCTGCCAGGCGAGGACGCGGCGTGGATCGAAGCCCGACGCACCAGGCTGCGCGCGCTGCTCGTTCGCGGCCTGCACATTCTCTCGCGTATCACGGCGACCAACGGCGAACCCGCTCTCGCCGTGCAATATGCCGCTGAAATCATCGAGCTCGAGCCGTTTCAGGAGACGGGGTACCGCCACCTGATGCAGATGCACTCCCAGATGGGCAACCGAGGCGAAGCCCTGCGCGTGTTCGGGAAATGCCGCGAGCTCTTCCGCGACGAGCTCGGCGCAGATCCCTCTCAGGAGACCGAACGAGTGTTCCTGGAGATTCTCAGGGCGGGACAGTAACAAAAAAAGGGCGACCCGCCTTCGCGCTGCGCGCTACGGCGCGGCAGGCGGAATGCGCGGTCGCCCGACCAGACTGTCAACTGACTGTCGACTTTCGACTTGCGACTGTCGACTTGCGCCTTAAGACTAGCTGGCTGCCGCCACCATCGGCCGTCGTCCCCGTGGAAACTCGATGCCCAGCGTCTTGATCTTGTAGTTCATCACCCTCGGGCTGATGCCAAGCAGCTCGGCCGCGTCCTTCTGCACCCAGTTGGACATCTTCAGCGCTTCCATCAGCGCGCTCCGCTCGATCTCTTCGAGCGGTACGCCTGACGGCGGAATCTTCACGAGCGCCGACGCCTCGCGCGGGCCGGTCGAGCCCGCGGTCGCCGCTTCGCCGAGGCGCAGATCGTCGGAGGCGATGAACTGCCCCTCGGTCATCAGAATCGCCCGTTCGACCGAGTTTTCGAGCTCGCGGATGTTGCCCGGCCAGTTGTAGCGCAGCAGCATCTTCTGCGCTTCCTGATCGATGCCGTCGATCTTCTTCTTGAGCTCGCCGGCGAACTTCTTCACGAAGAACATCGCAAGCGGCGTGATGTCTTCCTTGCGCTCGCGCAGCGGCGGCATTTCGACAGAGACGACGTTGAGACGGTAGTACAGGTCTTCGCGGAATGCCCCGGTCGCCACCATCGAGGCCAGGTCGCGGTTGGTGGCCGCGATGAGCCGCACATCCACCTTCTGCGTACGCGTCCCGCCCAGGCGTTCGAACTCGTGCTCCTGCAGCACGCGGAGAATCTTCGCCTGAATCGCCGCGCTCATGTCGCCGACTTCGTCGAGGAACAGGCTGCCGCCGTCGGCCTGCTCGAAACGGCCGATGCGCTGGCGGTCGGCGCCCGTAAACGCCCCCTTCTCGTGCCCGAACAGTTCCGACTCGAGCAGGGTCTCGGGCAGCGCCGCGCAGTTCACCTTCACGAAGTTCCGTCCTGCCCGGTGCGAATTGTGGTGAATCGCGCCGGCGATGAGCTCCTTGCCCGTGCCCGTTTCGCCCCGGATGAGCACGGTCGTGTTGCTCTTGGCCACCTTGCGCACCACGCTGAGCACGCGTTTCAGCGGCTCGCTCTGGCCGACGATGCGGTCGAAGTCGTAGATGTCGTTCTGGGTATGCCGGAGGTAGTCGAGCTCGTGCCGCATACGGCGCATCTCGAGCGCCTTCTCGATCTTCACTTCCATTTCTTCGATCTCGAAGGGCTTCTGCACGTAGTCGAACGCGCCGCTCTTCATTGCTTCGACGGCCGTGTGCACCGATCCGAATGCGGTCATGAGGATGACCGCCGTCGACGGATGCAGCGTCTTGGTCGTACGAAGGACATCGAGGCCGTCGCTGCCACCCATCTTCAGGTCGCTCAGCACGACGTCGAAGTGGCCGTCGTGCAGGCGCTCGATCGCCTGGTTCCCGTTCGGCGCCTCTTCCACCTCGTGATTGGCGGCCGTGAGCGCCCGTGCAAGCCCACGCCGGAGGGCGTCGTGATCGTCAGCGATGAGAATGCGACCCATATCTCTCCTAATCGTCCGTTGAGGTTCGTGCCGGCCCCGCCGGCCGCGGCACGAACCAGTCGTTTGCACCCGACACTGGCAACGTCACCTGAAAGCACGTGCCATGCGCACCAGTCTGAATGTCGATGCGTCCGTCGTGCGCGTCCACGACCTTGCGGACGATGGCAAGGCCGAGGCCCGAACCCTGGGGCTTGGTCGTGAAGAACGCATTGAAAATCCGGTCGCGCAGCTCGCGCGGGACGCCCGGCCCGTCGTCGGCCACGTTCACGACGACCGAGCGCGTCGCGTGCGCCTCGCCGAGGGCCGCATGGACGTCTTCCTCGAGCACGCCTTCGCGCACCGAAACCCGGACCGTGCCCTTGCCTTCGAGCGCCTCGAAGGCGTTGATCAGCAGGTTCGTGAACAGCTGGCAGAGTTGATGGTGATCGCCCTGAATGGGCGGCAGACCCTCCTCCACCTTCATCTCGAGCGTGATGTCGCGGCGCGGCACTTTCGTCTCGGCCAGCGCTATGGCGCTCTGCAACACGTCGGCGACCGCCGTATGCTCGACCTGGAGCCGGATGGGCCGCACGAACTCCAGCGCCTCGTGAACGATCTGGTTGGCCATCTTCGCCTCGCTGATGATGTCGTTCAGCAGCGACTGCGCGTCGCGCGAGTCGGACACCGAAGGCTGGCGCTTGAGCAGGCCGGCCATCACTTCGATGCCGGCGAGCGGGTTCTTGACTTCGTGCGCAATGGCCGCGGCCATCTCGCCGAGCGCCACCAGACGATCGCGCAGGCGCTCGCGTTCCTCGAGCTGCTCGACTTTCGTGAGGTCCTTGAAAAACAGCGCGACGCCGGTCGATCGGCCGCGCTCGTCGCGCACATGCGAAAGCGTGTAGCCGATGACCTTGCCCGTGGTCTTCAGGCGCAGTTCGGCGCGGTTGGGAAGGTGGCTCAACTCAAACGCGCTGTGGAGCACGCGCACGATGTCCGGATGTTTTGCGAGCACGACGGAGAAGTGACGGCCGATGGCGTTCAGCGAGCGTTTGAGCTGGAAGATGCGCAGCGCTTCGGCGTTGATTTCCGCGACATTCCCGTCGCGGGTAATCGCGAGCACGCCGTTGCGCATACCGGCGACGAGACGGCGGAAGAAGCGATCAGACTCGCGACGCTGCCGAGCGGGGGCGCTCCGCTGGCGGGGCCGCCGACGGGTCTTAGGTGGCATCTGGGGCTCAATCACGAACGGCAATCGGGCGTACTGCGGGTTCTCCATGGGTTTATCAAGCGCCTGAGGGGCAAACGCCGTACCCGGCGCTAACCGCCAAAAACGCGGCTAAACCCTTGAACCGTAAGGATTCGCGTGCAACTTTGTCACGTGCTGATTACATTATCGTCAGTAGGGGGGCGTTACTGTAACCGGAATCTTAAATCTGGAATCGGAAATCTGAAATCTGGAATCCGGGTCCAGACGCCAGATTATTTCTGCAGCTCTTCCCACTGGTGCATCAGGTCGCCGAGCTCCCACATGAGCGCCTGATGGCGCTCGCCAAGGAGCCGGACCTGGTCGCGGTTGTCGTAAAAGCCGGGGGCCGACATCGCCGCCTCGATCTCCTTCATCGCCTGCTCGCGATCGGCAATCCGCACCTCGAGATCGGAAATCCTCGACTCCAGTTTCTTCGCCGCCTGATCGCGCTTGCGTTGCACGGCGGCTTGCTGTTTGCGCGCCTCATGATCGGCAGCTGGAGTTTTTTTGACCGGACCCGCCTTCGCGCCAGGCGCTCCGGCGGGTGAACCCGACGAACCCGACGAACTCGACGAACTTGACGAACCCAACGAACCCGTCGAACCAACCCTGTGTTCCTTACTCCACAAGAACTCCGTGTAGCTCCCAGGAAACACCACAGCCTCGCCATGTCCGATTTCAATGATCCTGGTGGCCAGCTTCTCGACGAAGTACCGATCGTGCGAGACGAAGACCAGCGTGCCGCCGTAGTCTTCGAGCGCATCCAGCAGGATGTCTTTCGAATCGAGGTCGAGATGGTTCGTTGGCTCGTCGAGCAGCAATGTGTTGGAGGGCCGGAGCAGCATGCGTGCAACGGCGAGCCGCGTGCGTTCGCCGCCAGAGAGCACGCCGGCTTTCTTGTAGATGTCGTCTCCCGAGAACAGGAAGCCGCCGAGAATATTGCGGATGGCCGGCACCATGTCCATCGGCGATCCGGACGAGAGCGTCTCGTAGACGGTCAGTTTCGGGTCGAGCTTGACCGCTTCATCCTGCGCGAAGTACTGCATCACGACCTGATGGCCTTCGCGCCGGGTGCCCGTGTCGGGCGCTTCCACGCCCGACAGCATGCGCATCATCGTGCTCTTGCCCGCGCCGTTCGGACCGACGAGCGCGATGCGATCGCCCCGTTCGATCAGCAGATTGAGCTTCGAGAAAATCACGTGGCTGCCGTACGCCTTGTGGGCGTGGTGGAGCTCGAGCACCGATCGGCCGCTTTTCGCACAGACAGGAAAGGTGAAATGAATGCGCTTCCGCTCGGGCGGCGCTTCGATCGGCACCACCTTTTCGAGCATCTTGATTCGGCTCTGCACCTGCGACGCTTTGGTGGCCTGGTAGCGGAACCGATCGATGAACATCTTCACGCGCGCGACCTCTTCGTCCTGCTCGCGCTTCGCCTTGCGCAGCTGTTCCATCCGCGCATCACGCTCGGCGATGTAATGCGTGTAGGTGCCCGGATAGTCGGTCAGCTGGCGAAGGGTCAGATCGGTGATGCGGGTCACCACGGCGTCCAGGAAGAAGCGGTCGTGCGAGACCAGAATCACCGCGTACGGGTACTCGACGAGGTACGTCTCGAGCCAGTTCCGCGCTTCGAGGTCCAGATGGTTCGTCGGTTCGTCGAGCAGCAGCAGCGTCGGGCGGCCGAGCAGCAGCTTGGCGAGGGCAAGCCGCATCTGCCATCCGCCAGACAGCGAATCGGTGGGCTGCCCGAACGTCTCGTCAGTGAAGCCGAGCCCGCGAAGCACCGTGGCCACCTTGAGATCGATGCCGTAACCCTCTTCGATGCGGAAGCGATCCTGCAGCGCGCTGTAGCGCTCGAGCATCGCATCGTGCTCTTCCTGCGGCAGCGATGCATCGCCGAGACGATTTTCGATGACGTGCATCTCGTGCTTCACGTTGAGCAGATCGGCGAAAGCCGAGCACGCTTCGTCCAGAATCGAGCGGCCCGTGTGCGACAGTCCGTCCTGCGGCAAATACCCGACGGTCAACGAACCCGGCTTGATGATGCTGCCCGTATCAGGTTCGTCGAACCCCGCGAGCATTTTCAGCAGCGTGGTCTTGCCGGCGCCATTCGGTCCGCACAAGCCGACGCGCTCGCCCGCGCTGATCTGCCAGGTGACGTCTTCGAGTAGTACGCGCTCGCCGAATGACTTGGTGATGCTTGAGAGCTGTAACACTGAAACTAGGGGGATTGGGGATTAGCCAGGTTCACCGATGGCTTTCGCCGCCGCCGCCAGCACTTGCGGCACTCTGAACGGCTTGGTCAGATAGCCGGAGACACCGAGATTCACCGCCTCAATGGCGGCTACTTCGGTGGAATAGCCCGTGATGATGATCACGGGGAGGTCGGTTTTCAGCCTCTTGGCCTCTCGAATCACGCTCAACCCGTCGATTCCCGGCATCCTCAGGTCGGCAATCAGCAGATCGTACGGATACAGGCGTAAACGCTCGAGCGCCGATCGACCGTCGGCAGCGGTATCCACATCGTACTCGGCCAGCGCGAGCGTCTTCGACAGCAAATCACGGATGCTCGATTCGTCATCGACGACGAGAATGCGCGGCCGTTCGGTGGCCTGGCGGGGCGCCGGCGCCGGGGTCGCGGCTGAAGCGGCGCCGTCGCGCGCCCCGCCGCGCGGCCGCTGGCTGTCGAGCCATGCGTCGATGTCGCGCTTGCGGAAACGCCACTGGCGTCCCACGCGCACGGCTGGAATCTTGCCGGCTTTGATCAGCCGGTACACCGTGCGCAGATTGACCTGGAGGTACTCGAGCACCTCTTCAGTCGTGAGAAACGTCTCTTCCATTTATTAGTCGCGCCCCTCGACGGGCTCGGGGCGCCCTGAGCTTGCCGAAGGGCGGGGGCCCCTCGCCCCGCTCCGCCGCTCCGCTTGCGGGGGCCCTTGCGCCCCGCCCCGCTTCGCGGCAAGGCCAACACCTTGGCCCCTCACCCCGCTCCGCCCGCCGTCGCTCCGCTTTGGCGCCGCAAATGACACGCTGCTCGCGGCACCATGCTACTCGTTTTCAACAGGCAGGTGTACCGTGAACACGGCGCCACCGTCAGGGTGATTCGATGCGACGATTTGTCCACCGTGCTCCTGAATGATGCCATAGGTTATCGCCAGGCCGAGGCCGGTGCCCTTCCCGACTTCTTTTGTTGTGTAAAACGGTTCGAACAGGCGCGGCATCGCCGCCGCCGAAATGCCCGGGCCCGTATCGCGGATTTCCACGGCGATCTGCCGTGCGCCGCTCTGATCGCGAACCGACGTCCGCGATTCGATACGTCCGCCGCCGTCGGCTATGGCCTGTTCGGCGTTGAGCACGATGTTCAACAGGGCCTGTTGAATCAGCAACGGGTCGGCTTTCACCCGCGGCAGCCCCTCTTCATGCCGCCGGATGACGTCGATGCCGGCCGCGCGGAACGCGGGCGCCCGGAGCGCGAGCACGCGCGACAACGTCGCGTTGATGCTCGTGCGGCGTCGCACGAGCCGCCGCGACCCGGCAAAGACGAGCAGATTGCGGACGATCTTCGCGGCACGATCGGCCTCGCGGTAGATTCGCTGCATGTCGCGCCGCAGCCCCTTCGGAAAGGCGCCGGTTGCGCGCAACAGCTCCAGATGGCCGAGGACGCCCTGAAGCGGGTTGTTCAGCTCGTGTGCGATGCCGGCGACGAACTGACCGAGTGCGGCAAGTTTTTCTGACTGTCCGAGCCGGTTGCGCAGTTCGGCATGCTCCGCCTCGAGCTGCGCCTGCGCCGTTGTGTCGCGCGCCACGAGCACGACGCCCATCGGCTCGCGGCCATCGCCCACGAGCGGTGTCAGCGTGACGTGAAACGTGCCTCGAAGGATCGTGTCGTCGACTTCGGCCGAGACGATGCCCGGGGTCTGACCCCCGTGAAGCGCGAGGGGGTCAGACCCCAATTGGCCGAGCCCCATTGTGCGAGCGATCAACTGTTTGGTGGCCTGCCCCACGATTTCCGCCATTGGGCGATCGATCAATTCGTCGCGCGGCCGTCCAATACGCTCGAGGAACGCGAGGTTCATGTAGACGAGCCGGCCCTCTTCGTCGGAAACCGCCACGAGATCGGCGAGCGAGTTGAACGTATTCTCGAGCTCGCGGCGCGAGCGCAGGACCGCATCGAACAACAGGACGTTTTCGATCGCGCTCGACAGCTGCCGCCCCAACTCGTCCGCACGGTCCACGAGCTCCATCTGCGCGCCAGGCTCGATGCGCACGCCCTCCATCACCAGCGTGCCGAGTGCGCGGCGCTTGCCCTTCAGAGGAATCGCCGCTATGCCGTTTGCCGCGATGTCGGCGCGCTCGCGGCGCAGCCCGAGCGCAGCCGGCTCGAGCTGGTCCGATGCCGGAATGCGCCGTTCCTGAGCGAGGAACACGACATCAGACGAGGCCGCAAGGACGAGGGCGCGGGCGTGTCGATCGTGGAGCCACACCGATGTGCGGTCTGCGCCGAAGAGGCGATTTGCGCCGCCGCACAAGGCCTCGAGCCCGGCCGAAAGTGTCGTGCTCGACATGTCACGCGCAAACGTCTGCAGCAGCTCCCGCAGCTGCCGTTGGAGGTCGATTTCGCCTGCCGCGCGCGCCCGCTCGAGTGCCATGACGAAGGCGTGTCCGACCGAGGCCGCGTCAGTCAGCCGGTGGGGAGAGGGAAGCGTGTCGCAGCCAATCACCAGCAGGCCAATCGACTGCTGCCCTTGTGCGAGAGGCACCAGCACGGCCGGTGTGTGGCCGAGCACCTCGGACAGGGCCGGGACGACACGCGAGATGTCGTTGACCACCTGCGGCGTTCCGTTTCGGAACAGCCCTTCGGGAACCATTCGCCCCGGCCACCCTTCGTGCGGCAGGTGATCGAGACCAAACGCCGAGGTGGCGTGCAGGAAGTCGCCCTGGCGGTTGAATTGAAAGAGGATTGAGCTCCGGCCGCTTACGGCGGATACGGCGTGATTGTGGAGCGCCGGAAGCAGGTCGCTCAGCCGTTCGGTGGCCGTCAGCGCCTGGAACAGGCCGGCCTCACGTGACACGACAGATAGTCTAATTGGTTGGCGGTATGATCAGAAAAGCCGCCTGGAGCGTAGAAAAGCGGCCGAAACGGGTCCCTGACCGTCTAAGGAGAATGACGATCTGGGTGGCCACAAGAGCATGAACACGCTGGCAGCAGCACTCCCCATGACGCCGTGGACCGACGAGGAGCTGGTCGCGCGATCGAAGACCGGCGACATCGATAGTTTCAATCAGCTGGTAAAGCGGTGGGAGCGCCCGATTTTCGCCCTGGCGTATCGCACGCTCGGCCGCGAGGAAGACGCGCGCGACATCACCCAGGAAACATTCCTGCGCGCCTTCCGGGCGCTGGCGGGCTTCAAGGGGGACGCAAAATTTTCGTCATGGCTTTACCGGATTGCACTGAACCTCTGTCGGGACTGGATGCGCCGGGAGCGCCGGGCGCCGATCGTCGCCGTGCCGGAAGGGGTCGAAGTCGAGCAGCTCGCGGCCGACCGGGGACCGATGGAAACGGTCGAAGATCTGGCGGCGCGGGCCGAGTTGAGCCGCGAGGTGGCCCGGGCCATGGAGCATTTGCCTGCCGAACAGCGTCAGGCGATTATCCTGAAGGAGTACCACGGGCTGACGTTTCAGGAAATCGCGAATTTGATGAAGTGTCCGCTCAGCACGGTGAAGACGCGCGTCTACCAGGGCCTGGCGACGTTGAGAAAACAGCTCGGGGCGCAGATGACGCCCCGGCGCGAGAGTTGAAGAGACGGTGAGCATGTCGCACATAGCTGACAACCACGATGCCTTGCTGGATTACCTCTACGAGGAAGGCAGTCCGGCCGATCGGCTGAAGATCGCCAAACACTTGCAGGAGTGCGCCGCATGCTCGGTCGCGGTGCTCGAGTTTCAAAATGTCCGCGGCATGTTGCGCGACTGGACGCCGCCGGCCTCGGAGCTCGGGTTCCGCCTCGTGCAGGATGGACAGGCCGCACCTGTGGCGCCGCCCGCCGTCTGGACGTCACGGTTCGCGGGCTGGTCTCAAGCGGCCGCAGCAGTGGTATTGTTCGCAGCCGGCATGGCCGTATCCCAGCTGAGTGTGGATTACAGTGATGGCGCGGTGAGAGTGCAGATGAGGCCGGGCGCATCGGACGCAAGCCTGCAGCCGGTGAGCGCGCGCGCGAGAACCTCGTCGATTCTGCTGCCCGCGGAAACCGCCGGTCCCATTGGCGCCGATGCGATGTACCGCGAACTTCGCGACAGAGTCGCATCGTCGACTGCTTCGTCAACCGACACCGAACAGCTCCTGCAGCGTGTGCGCGCGATGATCGATCAGAGCGAGCAGCGGCAGCAGCGCGAGCTGGCGCTGCGCCTGTCGCAGGTGGCGTCCGAAGTCGACACGCAGCACCAGGCCGATCTGTTGAGCATCCAGCAGAACATGGGACAGCAGCAGGACGATTTCATGAACTACCTTGTAAGAACTGGGAGTACGAAGTGAACGTAGTTGTCAGGGCGCTCGCCGCGGGTGCCATGTTGACGGTGGCCGGTTCGGTCGCCGCTCAGAATACTCAGCGGCCTGCGCAGACGACGGCCGCGCAGATGCAGGCCCGCCAGCAGATTGCCGCCTTCGAAGCGGCGCTCGAGAACGCCGTCCGGTATGGGGCTCAGATGCTCGATCAGCGCCTGCAGGCGTCGAGCGCGGCGAACATGGTGATGCTCGCCGGGATGCCGCGTGCCCGCGGTTTCCGTCTCGACGATTACGGCGTCATGTTCGACGTGGAGTTCCCGTCGATGCGCAAGAGCATGGTGTGGAGCCTGCAGGAACTGGAGCGTGCGAATCTCGGGGCCGCCGTGCGCACGGCCGAATCGACCAACGCCGTCCAGCCGCGCGAAATCTATCAGAACGAAATCACCAGCGCGCTCCTCAGCGTCGTCCTCAACTACACCGGGGCGATCGGGATTGCGCCAGCCGAATGGCTGACGGTCGCGGCGCGCGAGAGCGTCGTCGACAGACGATTCGTCAACGGGGGCGTGAGCGAGGCGCCGATGACGGTGATCATCCGGATGAAGGGCGGCGACCTTCAGGCTCTGCGCGAAGGCAAATTGTCGCGCGAAGAGGCGCGGCAGCGCGTGGACGTGAAACACTACTGACTTCAGACTTCGGGCTTCTGGCTCCGGCTTGCCCGCCGTAGCGCTTCGCGAAGGCGGGAGCCTGAAGCCCGGAGCCGGTGTCAAATACCATATGCACATCCGTCGAACATCGAAGGCTCTGCTGATTGGCCTGTTCTGCGTCGCTGGTATGTCCTGCTCGGGAAGCGCGCGCGAGCCCATCAACAAGCTCATCGCGCCAGTCGAGGTGAAGACCGGGTGGTTTGACGCCGGTGTCGAGGACGGCAAGAACAAGCTGGTGCCCGCAGTCATGCTCACCCTCAAGAACATGAGCGGCGATCATGTGGCCAACGTGCAGTTGAACGCCGTCATCCGGCGCGTGGGCGAGTCCGACGAGTGGGGCGGCGCGTACCAGAAGGTCATCGGCACCGAGGGCATCGCCCCGGGCGCCAGCACCAAACCCATCGTCCTCCGGTCGAACCTCGGATACACTGGCATCGAACCGCGCGTGCAGATGCTGAAGAACAGTCAGTTCGTCGACGCTCAGGTCCAGTTGTTCGCCAAACATGGCGGCAACCAGTGGACGAAGCTGGGCGAGTGGCAGATCGCGCGAGAGTTGCTCACTCAATAGCGCTGCGTGCCTTCTCCGACCCCAATTTCTCTCGAACGGCGGCTGGGTCCCCTCGACGCAGCCGCCATCATCGTGGCCAATGTCATCGGCGGCGGCATCCTTTTTACGCCGCCGCAGGTTGCGGCATCCGTTCCGCGCCCCATCTGGTTTCTCAGCGCATGGCTCGCGGGCGGCGCGCTCGCGTTTGCCGGCGCCATGGCGTACGCCGAACTGGCCGCACTGCGGCCGCATGCGGGCGGTGAGTACGTCTATCTGCGCGACGCATACGGCAGGCTGGCCGCCTTTCTGACGGGCTGGACCTCGTTTGTCGCCGGCTTCACCGGGGCGATCGCGGCCAGCGCCATCGTGACCACCTTCTACCTCGAGCGGTTCATCCCAGGCTCGTCGAGCAGCACACCGTGGTTCGTCGTGCCGCTGCCTCTGGTACCGCTGACGTTTTCGACACAGACGCTCGTGGCGATTGCGCTGATCGCGCTGATGGGGTGGGTGCACATCCGCGGAGTCGGGCCTGGCCGCATCATGGGCAACGTGCTGGCGGCGCTGAAGGTGTCGGCGCTCCTGATGTTCATCGCGATCGGGTTTTCCGTCGGCGCCGGATCGACCGCGAACATCACCAGCGGGAGCAGCGGACCGGTGGTGGGGAGCGCATGGCTGCTCGCCCTCATCCCGGTGATGTTCACCTACTCTGGCTGGAACGCGGCCGGCTATATCGCCGAGGAGATACACAATCCCGGTCGCAACGTGCCGCGCGCGTTCGCGCTCGGCACTGCCGCAGTCATTGTCATCTATCTGGCATTGAATACGCTGTATCTGTACGTTCTGCCTGTCGGCGAGCTCGCGAAAGTGCAGGGCAGCGTGCTCGACGTGATTGCCGATCGTCTGCTCGGCGCGCGTGCGGGCGACATCATGGGCATCGTCTCGATCATCAGCCTTGCGGCCAGCATCAGCGCGATGACCTTCGCCGGACCGCGCGTGTACTACGCGATGGCACGCGACGGTCTGTTCTTCCACGCGGCGGCGCAGGTGCATCCAACCTACAAGACCCCGGCGGTGGCTATCGCGGCGCAGTCGGTTTGGGCGAGCCTGCTCGTGCTCTCAGGGAGCGCCGATGCGCTGACCAACTACACCGGCTTTGCCATCGTCCTGTTTGCGGGCGTTGCGGTGACGGCAGTTTTCGTACTGCGCAGTCGCGAGCCGGTTGCGCCGCGGCCGTTCAAGGCCATTGGGTACCCCGTGGCGCCGGCGATCTTCGTTCTCGCGTGTGCGCTCATCGTGGTGAACGGCATCTACAGCCGGCCTGGTCCGACCGGCGCCGGCCTGCTCGTGATGGGAGCGGGTATTCCGTTATATATCTGGCTGAAGCGACGACGTTGAGGTACGCGCTACGCGACCATCGCCCAATCGATCTGCATGGCGGTTGACCCTCATTTCATGCGTAGATAGACTGCGACTTAGTGATCCACGCCACCACCATTCTTGCTGTTCGTCATAAAGACCGCGCCGTACTCGCCGGAGACGGGCAGGTGACGCTCGGCGACACCATCGTGAAACAGCACGCAAAAAAGGTCCGGCGCCTCTACAACGACAAAATCCTCGCAGGGTTCGCGGGCTCTGCCGCCGACTCCTTTGCGCTGTTTTCGCGCTTCGAGTCGAAGCTGGAGCAATACCGTGGCAACCTCGAGCGATCGTCGGTGGAGCTGGCGAAGGACTGGCGCACCGATCGCGCGCTGCGGCGCCTCGAGGCGATGCTCGTGGTCCTCGACAAGTCCTCGATGTTTCTGCTGTCGGGCACCGGCGACCTGATTGAGCCCGACGAAGGCGTCATCGGCATCGGCTCGGGCGGCGCCTACGCGCTGGCGGCGGCCAAGGCGCTCGTCCGACACACAGACCTCGACGCGCGCGCCATCGCAGAGCACGCCATGAACGTGGCTGCGTCGATTTGCATCTACACCAACAGCAATCTGGCGATTGAAGAACTGTGATGGCTATTTCGCTTCCTGAGACATTCGCTCCGGCACTCGACACGCTGACGCCGCGCCAGATCGTCGTGGAGCTCGACAAGTACGTCATCGGTCAGAAGGAGGCCAAGCGCGCCGTCGCCATTGCGCTGCGCAACCGCATGCGTCGCCAGAAGCTCGCGCCCGAGATGGCCGAAGACGTGGTGCCGAAGAACATCCTCATGATCGGCCCGACCGGAGTGGGCAAAACCGAGATCGCGCGGCGTCTCGCGCGGCTGGCGCAATCGCCGTTCATCAAGGTCGAGGCGTCGAAGTTCACCGAGGTCGGGTATGTCGGCCGCGACGTGGAGTCGATGGTGCGCGATCTCGTCGAGCTGGCCGTCGACATGGTGCGCGAAGAGCGCCTCGAGGAAGTCCATGGCAAGGCAGAGCAGAATGCCGAAGAGCGGCTGCTGGATCTGCTGCTGCCGCCGCCTCGCGCGGCGCTCGAGCCGGATGATGCCGCGGCCGGCCGCACGAGCGAGTACATGCCCAACGTGACGCCGCAGGATTCGTGGCATCAGACACGCGAGAAGTTCCGCGAGCAGCTGCGCGACGGCCGCCTCGATCAGCGCTCGGTAGAAATCGACGTGCGCGAGCGCGCGTTCCCGTCGTTCGAAGTGATTACCGGATCGTCCATCGAAGAGATCGACATCAACATCAAGGACATGCTGCCGGGCCTGATTCAAGGGCGGACGCGCAAGCGCCGCTTGAAGGTTCCAGAGGCGTTCGACTTTCTGGTACAGGAAGAGGAAGGCAAGCTGGTCGACATGGACAGCGTCGCGCGCGTGGCCGTCGAGCGTGTCGAACAAAGCGGCATCATTTTCGTGGACGAGATCGACAAGATCGCGGGGCGCGAAGGCGGAGGACAGGGTGGTCCCGACGTGAGCCGCGAGGGCGTGCAGCGCGACATCCTGCCCATCATCGAGGGCACCACGGTCAACTCGAAGTACGGGATGGTGCGCACCGATCACATCCTCTTCATCGCGGCCGGCGCGTTCCACGTATCGAAGCCGTCGGATCTGATCCCGGAGCTGCAGGGACGCTTTCCGATTCGCGTCGAGCTCGAGCCGCTCGGCAAGGACGATTTCGTGCGCATTCTCACCGAGCCGAAAAACGCGCTCGTGAAGCAGTACATCGCCCTGATGGAAACCGAAGGCATTACGCTGCGTTTCCTCGACGACGCCATCGATCGCATCGCCGATTTCGCGACGAGGGTGAACGAGCGCACCGAGAATATCGGCGCCCGCCGTCTGCACACCGTGATGGAGCGCCTGCTCGACGAAATTTCTTTCGAAGGTCCCGATCTGCGGGACAAGGTCATTACGATTGACGCCGCCTACGTTGACCTGATGCTCGCGGCCATCGTCAAGAACGAAGATCTTTCACGTTACATCCTGTGACACGAACGGGCGGACGTAGGACACAGAGGCCACAGAGGTCGGCTTCGCACCCCCGAGAGCACAGAGAACTCTTTTTTCTTTTGACATGAAATACTCCGTGCCCTCCGTTTTTCTCTGTGTCCTCTGTGTCCTGAGCACGATCGCGTGCGGGCGGAAAGGGCCGCCGCTTGCGCCGATCGTGTATCTGCCACGGCCGGTCGCCGATCTCGCGGCGAAGCGAGTCGAGAACGAAGTCGTCCTTCAATTCACCGTTCCGACGGTGAACACAGATGGATCGGGTCCCGCAGATCTCCGCCGCATGGAGGTGTACGCCCATACCGGACCGCTGCCGGCGCCCGCCGATTTCCTGAAATACGGAACGCTGGTGTCGTCGATCGACATCGAGGAGCCGCCAGAACCGAAACCGGCAGGGGAGCAGGAGGCCGAAACGGTTCGCGTCACGGAGCCAGGTGCTGAGGACCCCGCGCAGCAGGTTGCGCAGGCGGTCCCGGCGAAGAGTGGCCTGAAGGGGCTGACCGAGCAAGGAAAGCTCATCAGCGTGCGGGAGCCGTTGACGGACAAGCACCGGGAGATTGGTCCCATGCCTCCGGCGAAACCGGCGCCCCCTCCGCTACCCAATGCACCGGTGGTCGAGAGGCTCGAAACGCCCGAGACGGTGAATTTCGAACTGCCGCCGATGCGGTTCTACACGGTTTTCGGCGTCAGCCGAAGCCGCGGCCGTCGCGGGCCACACTCGGGACCGCTTCGTGTTCCGCTGGCCGAGCCGCTAAGGCCGCCCGAGCAGGTGGACGTGAGCTATACGGCAACGGCGATTTCGCTGACGTGGCCCGCGCAGCCGGAAGATGCAGTGGCAAGCGAAGCCCCTTCTCCTGCCGTCGCGGCTCCGTCGCCTGCAGTCAGTCCTGCAACGCCCGTCACGCCGCTTTCGCAGGAAACCGAGGGAACGCAGGAGCTTTACGCAGATCTGGAAACGGACGACACACTGGACATCGCTCCTCCAGCGCCGGCCCCGACGGCGGTCTCCGCAAAGACGGCTGCGGCCGCAAGAGCGGCTGCGGCGGCGGGCAAGGCGGCGGCACCACCCGCGCCGCGATTTGGCTATAACGTCTATGACGCTTCTACTGCCGCCGCCGCGCCCGATGCACCTGCGGCGGCCAGTACGCCTGTCGCCCCCGACCGACCGGCTGAAGCTCTGGCACCGGTGGTCCTTCCCTTGAATGCGACCCTGCTGATGGTGCCGACCTTCAGCGACCCCCGCGTCGAGTTCGGTGTCGAGCGCTGCTATGTGATCCGCCGGGTTGAACTGGCGAGCGGCGTGCCCATCGAGAGCGCGCCAAGCGCGCCCACGTGCGTGACGCCGGCCGACACGTTCGCACCTGCGGCGCCGAGAAACGTTCAGGCGATTTCGAGCGGCGGGAACGTAAGCCTGCTCTGGGAGGCGAACACGGAGGCCGATCTCGGAGGCTACCTGGTCTTGCGCGGCGAAGCGCCTGGTGACAAACTTTCTCCGCTGACTCCGGCCCCAATCTCCGATACCTCGTTCAGCGACACGACGGTGCGGAGGGGCCGAACATACGTGTACGAAGTCGTCGCGGTCGACGGGCAGGCGCCGCCCAATCAGAGCCCGCCCTCGAACCGGGTTGAAGAAACGATACGATAGTCGATGTTGACCCTGTTTCGATTCGAGCACGAAGGAACACCTCGTTATGCTGTGAAGTCCAACGGGGCGTACCGCCTCGTGGAAGGCGATAACGGAGTGGCGGGGCTGAAGGAGCGCGCGGAAGCGGCGGCCAAGACCGGGCGCGAGGTCCAGCCAGCAAGGTTTCTGGCGCCGGTGTCTCCGTCGAAGGTCGTCGCCATCGGCCTGAACTACAAGGATCACGCGGCAGAAATGAACAAGCCGCTGCCGGCCGAGCCGCTGATGTTCCTGAAGCCGTCGACTGCGGTGATTGGGCCAGGCGATCCGATTCGCATTCCGCCGAATGTCGGCGACGTGCACTACGAGGCCGAGCTGGGTGTCGTCATCGGAAAGCGGGCTTCGCGTGTGCCGGTGGATACGGCGATGGCGCACGTACTCGGGCTGACGTGCCTCATCGACGTCACGGCGCGAGAGCTGCAGCGTAAGGAGATTCAGTACACGCGGGCGAAGGGCTTCGACACGTTTGCGCCGATCGGTCCGTGTATCGCGGTGGGCCTCGACCCGGCGGCGCTCGACGTCGAGGGGTGGTTGAACGGCGAACGGAAGCAGGCGTCGAATACGCGGCAGCTGATCTTCACCGTGCCGCAGATCGTCGCGTTCGTCTCGAACGTCATGACGCTGCTGCCCGGCGATGTGATCGCGACCGGCACCCCGTCAGGTGTGGGGTCGCTCAAGAGCGGCGACACGTTTACGGTGAAGATTGAAGGCATCGGCGAGCTGACCAATCCGGTCAACGGGTAGGAGGACCTCATGAAGCTGTTTGTGGATACCGGCAACGTCAAGGAGATCGAGGCGCTGGCTGCCATTGGCGTCATCGACGGCGTGACGACGAACCCGTCGTTGATGGCGAAGGAAAGCGGCGACTACCGCAAGTCGATGAAGGAAATCTGCCGTATCGTGCAGGGGCCTGTCAGCGCAGAAGTGCTGGCGACCGACTACGAGGGCATGATCCGCGAGGGCCGCGACCTTGCGACCATCGACGAGCACATCGTCGTCAAAGTGCCGTTCACGAGAGACGGCGTGCACGCCTGCAAGACGCTGACGCGCGAAGGGCTCAGAGTGAACGTGACGCTCGTCTTCTCCGCGGCCCAGGCGCTGCTTGCGGCAAAAGTCGGCGCGAGCATGGTGAGCCCGTTCGTCGGGCGGCTGGATGACATCGGCCAGACCGGGATGGCGCTCATCGAGGAAATCGTGACGATGTACCGCAACTACCCGTTCAAGACCGAAGTGCTGGTCGCCAGCACGCGGCATCCCATCCACATCGTGGAAGCGGCAAAGATGGGTGCCGACATCTGCACGTGCCCGGCGAAGGTGATCGATCAGCTCTTCAAGCATCCGCTGACCGATATCGGACTCGCGAACTTCTTGAAAGACTGGGAAAAGTCGCAAGCCGCTCGCGTGTAGTGGATCCGAAACGCAGGCTCGATGAGCTCGAGCGCCGCGCGGAGCGTGGAGGCGGCGAAGAGCGTCTCCAGCGGCAACGCGCGGCCGGCAAACTGACGGCGCGCGAGCGCATCGATCTGCTGTTCGATTCCGGCACCTTCCAGGAGCTCGACAAGCTCGTCACCCACCGGTGTCTCGACTTCGGGATGGCCGATCAGATCGTCCCGGGCGACGGCGTCATCGCCGGATATGGCCGCGTGGAGGGCCGTGTCGTCTATGCGTTCGCGCAGGACTTTACGGTCTTCGGCGGCTCCCTCTCGGAAACCAACGCCGCGAAGATCGTCAAGGTCATGGATCTCGCGATGAAAGTGGGCGCGCCGATCGTCGGGCTCAACGATTCGGGGGGCGCGCGCATTCAGGAAGGCGTCCTGTCGCTCGGCGGCTACGCCGACATCTTTCTGCGCAATACACTCGCCTCGGGCGTGGTGCCCCAGATTTCCGCGGTCATGGGGCCGTGCGCCGGCGGCGCTGTGTACTCGCCGGCGATCACCGACTTCACGATCATGGTGCGCAATACGAGCTACATGTTCGTGACCGGCCCCGACGTCATCAGGACCGTGACGCACGAGACGGTGTCGAAAGAGGATCTCGGCGGCGCGATGACCCACAACGAAAAAAGCGGTGTGGCGCATTTCGCCGCAGACGATGATCGGGCGTGCCTGGCGCTGATTCGCGATCTGCTGCAGTTTCTCCCGAGCAATAACCTCGACCAGGCGCCGGTGATCGACACGTCCGATCCGTCCGAGCGCGAGGATCTGGCGCTCGATTCGCTGGTCCCTGCCTCGCCGAGCCAGCCCTACGACATGCTCGACGTGATCCACGCCGTGGCAGATGCCGGTCAGTTTCTCGAAGTGCACCAGCACTTCGCCCGCAATCTCGTCGTCGGATTTGCGCGGCTCGGTGGCCGGCCGGTTGGTATTGTCGCCAATCAGCCTGCGCATCTGGCGGGCGTACTCGACATCGATGCGTCGGTCAAAGGCGCGCGATTCGTCCGCTTCTGCGACGCGTTCAACATCCCGCTCGTGACGTTTGAAGACGTGCCGGGATTTCTCCCGGGGACGGCGCAGGAGTTTGGCGGAATCATCAGACACGGCGCGAAGCTTCTCTATGCGTTTGCCGAAGCGACTGTGCCAAAGGTCACTGTCATCACGCGCAAGGCCTACGGCGGCGCTTACTGCGTGATGTCGAGCAAACATCTGCGCACCGACGTCAACTACGCCTGGCCCACAGCCGAGGTGGCGGTGATGGGCCCCGAGGGCGCCGTGAATGTGCTCTACAAGAAGGAGCTCGAAACCGCGCCGGATCCTGCCGCCGAGCGCGCCAGACGGGTGGCCGAGTTCCGCGAGAAATTCGCCAATCCGTTCGTAGTCGCCGCGCATGGTTTCGTGGACGAAGTCATCCAGCCACGGACGACGCGGCGGAGGCTGATCCTTGCGCTTGCGACGCTGACGACCAAGCGTGAGAAGAATCCGCCGAAGAAGCACGGAAACATGCCTCTGTGACCGCCGGCTCCGGGCTTCGGGCGCCCGGCCTTGCACTCGCATAGAGCGGGTCTTGCACTTCAAGACCCGCCCTACGAACTTCCAGACCCGCCCTACGTAAACCGGCAATGCCCATCCGCGTAAGTTCGCGTAGATGATAGAATTACAGACGCGCTGCCACCCGTTCTGACCAGTTGAAAAAGCTGCTTATCGCCAACCGCGGCGAGATTGCCGTGCGGGTCATTCGGACGTGCCGGGAGATGGGGCTCGGCACCGTTGCAGTCTATTCGGACTGCGATCGCAACGCGCTTCACGTACGGCTCGCGGACGAGGCGCACGCAATCGGCCCCGCTCGAGCATCGGAAAGCTATCTCCGGATCGATCGGCTGCTCGACGTTGCGCGCCACTCCGGGGCGGACGCAGTGCACCCCGGCTACGGGTTTCTCGCCGAGAACCCGGCGTTTGCCGAGGCCTGTGCCGACGCGGGCCTTACGTTCATCGGCCCCGGCCCGAACGCGATGCGGGCGATGGGCAGCAAGACGGCCGCCCGCGCGATCGCGCTGGCAGCCGGCGTGCCTGTCGTGCCTGGAGGAGAGGACCCGGGTGCGGTGGGCTTTCCGCTCCTGGTGAAGGCGGTGGCCGGCGGAGGCGGGAAAGGAATGCGGGCGGTGCGTTCGCCCGCTGAGCTTGCGGGCGCGGTGCAGATGGCGCGCTCGGAAGCGCAGTCGTCCTTCGGCGACGATCGGGTGTATTTCGAGCGGCTGCTCGAGAAGCCGCGTCACATCGAGGTGCAGCTGCTTGGCGACGGGTACGGCACGATCGTGCCGTTTGTCGAGCGCGAGTGTTCGATTCAGCGAAGGCATCAGAAGCTGATCGAGGAAACGCCCTCGCCCTCTGTCTCGCCGGATCTCCGTGGACGCCTGATGGCGGCCGCCGCGGCGATAGGGCGGGCGGCGGGCTACGCCAGCGCCGGCACGATCGAGTTTCTCGTCGATTCGGCCGGCGAGTTCTATTTTCTCGAGATGAACACGCGCCTGCAGGTGGAACACCCGATCACCGAAGCGGTGACGGGGCTCGATTTCGTGCGAGCACAAATCGAGATTGCGCAGGGCGCGACGATCGCGGCAGCACTGAAGTCCCGCGACACCTCTGCGAACGGACACGCGATTGAGGTACGCGTCTATGCCGAAAACCCCGCCGAGGGATTTCTGCCGTCGCCGGGGTTGATTACGCACCTGCGCGCGCCATCCGGTCCGGGAATCCGCGACGACAGCGGTGCGTACGAGGGCTGGATGGTGCCGACGGCGTACGACCCGCTGGTGTCGAAGCTGATTGCATGGGCGCCAGATCGGCCCGGAGCCATTCGGCGGATGGTTTGCGCATTGAAGGAATATGACATCCGTGGCATCAGGACGACGATCGAATTCTGTCGCAACCTGATGGCGTCGCCGGCATTTGCGGCTGCCGAATTCGACACGACGTATGTGGATCGGCTGCTCGAGCAGAACGGTGGAACGGCGGCAGGCGATGAGCGGATGGAAGAGATGGCGGCAATAGCGGCCGCCTTATGGAAGGTGGCTACGAAAAAGGTGTCGGGTGACCCGACTCCTTTTTCGCTCTGGGCGCAGCGCGCGCGGCTGGAATCGCTGCGATGAACGTCGATGTCACCGTGAACGGCCGCCCGCGGACGGTGCTCGTCGAGCCGCCGTTGGAGCATCCCGGGCAGGTGGCCGTCACGATTGAGGGCCGGCGGCGTGTGTTCGACCTCTCGTGGATCGATGCCGATACGCTGTCAGTGATTGAAGGCGGTGTGGCGTGCGAGATTCGCATGCACCGCCGGGACCACGGGGCGGTTGGCGTCGAGATCGACGGCAGGGTGTACGAGGCGGTGGTATCGCCCGAGAAACTGCTCCGGGAGCCTTTTTCGGTGTCGAGCTCAGCGAAAACGGATCCCGGATCCGTTTCTGCCGTGTCCATCAAGGCCCCCATGCCCGGCCGCATTGTCCGTGTGCTCGTGGCCGTCGGCGATCGCGTCGCCGCACGCCAGGGTGTGATGGTGATCGAAGCGATGAAAATGGAGAACGAGCTTCGCGCGCCCAGAGAGGGAACCGTCAAAGACATCGTCGCTGCCGCGGGTGCGACAGTCGAGAGCGGTGCCGTGCTCGTCATCATCGGGGATTAGGGAATTAGGGATTAGGGATTAGTTGTGCCGCTGAGATTCAAGCGTTTCGAGCGCATTCGATCGCACTTCGCGTTTCGCTTCACGAAGATCGGCGTCGCCGTGTTGGCGGTGACCCTTGCAGTGGCGATTGTCGCGACGCTCACGATCGATCTTGGTCCCGGGCTGCGCGCGCTCGCCGAGCGCGAAGGCTCGAAGCGCGTCGGGCGGACGATGCGCATCGGCAGGCTTGGTGTGCGTCTCCTCACCGGCAAGTTCGTCCTTGAAGATTTCGTCATCGGGGGGCTTTCGCCACAGGACCGTCCCTTCCTGACGGCCAGGCGCATCGACATCTCGCTCGCGTGGGAAGCCATGTTCCGGCGTGAGGTGCTGCTCGACTCGATCGAGATGACCGGGTGGCACATGGTCATCGAGCAGTGGGCTGGCGGCATTCACAGCTTCCCGAAGTTCAATATGGGTGGTGGCGGGCCGAAGAGATTCGTCACGACGATGCAGTACGTGCGGACGAAAGAGGGTACGGTGACGTTCGACGATCACGGCGCTCCGTGGGGTGCCGTCGCTCGCAATCTCGACATCACGGTCTCGAAGGTAGCAGGCTACCGCGGCGAAGCCACGTTCCACGGCGGCACCGTGTGGATTCAGAACTACGTGCCGATGGACATGGCGATGAAAGCCGTCTTCAGCGTAGACGCCGGCAAGGTGCACTTCGAGCAGATGGTCCTGAAGACCGATGGAGCGCAGTCCCTCATCACTGGCGACGCCGACATCCCCAACTGGCCCGAGATGAAGTACGCGGTGAAATCAACCGTCGACTTCAAGCGGATGCGCGAGTTGTTCTTCGCCAACGAGAAGTACACCTTGTCCGGCGAAGGGCGCTTCGACGGGACCTTCCATCTCTTCAAAGGCGGTCGAGCGTTGACCGGCGGCTTCGAGAGCGAGATCGCGGGCCTGCAGATCGGCGGGCTCGACTACCGGTTCCCCGGTTTGAAGGGCAGGCTTGGATGGTACCCGAACCGGTTCGAGGTGACCGACACGACGACCGGCTTCTACGGCGGCGCCGCGAATCTGAAGTACTCGATCGTCTCATCGGGCAACCCCGGCCATCCGTCGACGGCCAATTTTGATGCCGAGTGGGAAAACGTCGATCTGGCGGAGTACAGCGACTTCCTGCAGATGACGGGCCTTCGACTGGCGGGGCGATGGAGTGGAGACAACCGGTTGACATGGCCGCTCGGCCGGTTCCGCGAGCATGCCGGCGACGGATATTCCGAAGTGATCCCTCCCGCCGGCGCCGAGGTTCTTGCGCGCACGCATGGCAGCGAGTTCTCGAGCGGCCCGGACGCCGGCGGTTTTCATCCCGGTCTGGGCCACCTGCCGATCGCCGGTCACGTGACGTATCGCTACGACCGCGACTGGATCGCGCTCGAAGACGGCCGGTTTTCGACGCCCGCGACCGACGTCACGTTCAGTGGCCGCACGGCCTGGGGCGACAACTCGCGCATCCCGTTTCACGTCACGAGCGCCGATTTGCAGGAAAGCGATCGCGTGCTGGCGGGCATGATGACCGCGTTCGGCGCGCCGACCAACGCCATTACGGTGGGAGGATCCGCCGAGTTCTCGGGTGTGATGACCGAGGCGATCGGCCGCCCGCGCGTCGAAGGCAACTTCGTCGCGGAGAATATGCGCGCGTTCGATGTTGACTGGGGAAGCGGCGAAGCTGACCTGGTCATCCAGAATTCGTACACGGACGTCACCGGCGGACGCATGCGCAAAGCCGGGGGTGAGATCGTCGTCAACGGGCGCTTCTCGCTCGGATTCCCCAGGCGCGACAAGGGCGAAGAGATTAACGGCCGCATCCACGTAACGAAGTGGACGGCTGCCGATTTCAAACATGCCTTCAACATCGACGACTACGACGTCGAAGGCATCGTGTCGGGGGACTACCACCTCTACGGTCCCTATCAGGGGCCGTTCGGTTTCGGTACGCTGACTATCGACAATGGCATCGCGTACGGAGAGCCGTTCGAGACCGTGTCGGGATCGCTGCGATTCGAAGGCAACGGCGTGCGCATCGACAGCATCCAGATGCGCAAGAGCGGCGGCACCGCAGAAGGCGCCGCGTTCGTCGGCTGGAACGGCACCTATTCGTTCAACGCGACCGGACGCCGCATTCCCATGGAAAGCGTACAGGCGACGGCGTATCCGCAGGCGGCGCTGAGCGGCCTTCTCGAATTCAACGCCGATGGCACCGGCACGTTTGAGGTACCGCGATACCAGTTCCGCGGGCGCATCCGCGACCTCTTCGTCTCGGACGAAGGCATCGGCGAGGTCACCGGACGCCTCGACGTACGAGGCGAATCGATGACCGTCGAGATCGAGGCGGCGTCGCCGCGCCTTGCGGTGTCGGGCACCGGCCGCATCGATTTGACGGAAGCACGGGACGCCGAGATCACCCTGCGTTTCACGGACACCTCGCTCGATCCGTACGCGCGCGCATTCGAGCCCCGGATTTCCCCGTTCACCACCGCTGTCGGCAGCGGCACGCTGCGCATCATCGGCCAGCTCGCCAACCGCGAGCGGCTCATCGTGGACATGATGTTCGATCAGCTCCAGGTGCGGGCGTTCGACTATTCGCTGAGAAATGCGAAGCCGATTCGCGTGCTGTTGAACAACAACGTCGCGCGCATCGACGACATGCGATTCATCGGCGACGGCACCGAGCTCGATGTGGCCGGCACGATGGACATGAATGCCCGTCGCGTCGCCGGTCTCGCGCGCGGCCGCGCGAACCTGGGCATCCTGCAGGGCTTCTATCGCGACATCCGCAGCTCGGGCAACGCCGAGCTGACCGCGCAAGTCAGCGGCTCGCTCGACAAGCCGGTCATCCTCGGTCGCGCGACCGTCGACAACGGCCGCCTGCGGTACGTGTCGCTGCCGCACTCGCTGGAACAGGTGAACGGCACCATCCTGTTCGACTCGCGCAACATCAGAATCGACGGTCTGACCGCGCGCCTGGCCGATGGCCAGGTCAACATCGACGGACGCATCGGTCTCGAGGGCTATGCACCCGCTGATCTGGCCCTGACTGCGACCGGTCGCAACATGCGGCTGCGCTATCCCGAAGGTGTGCGATCCCAAATCGACGCCGATCTTTCGCTCAACGGACGGGTGACGGCACCCGTGCTCGCCGGCACGGTCATGGTGCAAAGCGCTCTCTGGACCACGAGGTTCGACACGAGCGGGAACCTGTTCGATTTCAGCGGCGGCGCCTCGGTGGGAGGTACGCCGGTCGCGGTGGGCGCGCCCGCGGCGAGCAATGTCCCCCCCGTTCGGCTGGACGTGCGCGTCATCGCCCCGGGAACGCTCCGTATTGAAAACAGCGACGCGACGATCGTCTCGAGCGCCGATTTCCAGTTCCGCGGGACCTATGACCGCCCAGTGGTCTTCGGACGCGCGGAGATTTCACGTGGCGAGTTCATCTTCGAGGGCCGGCGGTACCTCGTGACTCGCGGCACGATCGACTTCGCCAACCCCGTCCGCATGGAGCCGATGTTCGACATCGCCGCCGAGACGCAGGTGCGCGTGCCGGGACAGACGTATCGCGTCACGTTGAGCGCCACCGGCACGATGCAGCGCCTGCGGCCGGTGTTCATGTCGGATCCGCCGCTGCCGCCGATCGAAGTGGCCTCGTTGCTGCTGGGCGACGTCGCAACCGGACAGGATGCCGATCTCCGGGCGCTGAAGAGCCCCGACCTGACCGAGCAGCAACTGGTGCAGGCGCGAGTGGCGCGCATGCTGGTGAGCCCGATCTCGGGGCAGATCGGCGAAGTCGTGGAACAGACCTTTGGCGTCGACACGTTCCAGGTGACTCCCATCGTGTCCGACCTCGACCCCACCCAGCAGTCTTCGCGGTTCAACCCGTCGGCGCGGCTCACGATCGGCAAGCGCATCTCGAACCGCGCGTACCTGACCTTCTCGCGCAGTATCAGCTCGACGAGCGACCAGATCATCCTGCTCGAATACGATCAGAGCGATCGCATCTCCTGGATCCTCACGCGAAACGAAGACGAGAGCTATGCGCTGGATATTCGTGTAAGGAAGGAATTTTGAAGGCCGGACTCTACGTACTCCTGATCCTTCTGTTTGCCGCACTGCCCGGGGAAGCCGCTGTTACCGATTTCATCGGCAGGCCCGTCGTCGAAATCCGGATACAGTCGAACGGTGTCGATGTGCGGGATGCCTCACTGCTCGAGATCATCGAGACGCGAGCTGGAGAACCGCTCGTGATGGTCGACGTGCGAGAGAGCATGGCCCATCTGTTCGGCTTGGGCTTGTATCAGGACGTGCAGGTCGATGCCGCGATGGTCGAACGAGGCGTAGTGCTGACCTACCATCTCGTCCCGGCACAGCGGTTCCGCCGCATTGTCTTCGATGGGCCGCTGGGTGTTCCCGAAAGCGAGCTGCGCCGCACCGTCGTCGAGCGGCATGGCTCGGCGTTGTCGCTCTCGCGCGCAAGCCAGGTGACGGCGACGCTGCAGACGCTTTACCGCGATCGTGGGTATCCGAAAGCCGATATCACGGTGGGCGCCGCCCCTGGTGGTGATCCGTCCAATGCGACGATGGTGATTTCCATCCGTCCAGGTGCGCGTGCCCGCATTGCCCAGGTGGACGTGCAGGGGTCGCCGCGCGAATCGGTGCCCGCCTTGTTGAGCGCGCTCGACCTGCGGGTGGGCGACGATTACGACGGCGTCGAGCTCGACCAGCGCCTCGTCCGCTACGCCGAAGCCCTGCGGTCAGAGGGCTACTACGAGGCGACGGCAGCGCAGTTCGCGCGGTTCGACGGCGACGCTGCCGTCATCGTGATGTTGAGCGTCGAGCCGGGGCCCCGGGTGGAAATCGATTTCCAGGGCGATCCGTTGAGCGCAAGCGAACGCAATCTGCTCGTGCCACTTGCACGCGAACACTCGGTTGACGAGGATTTGCTCGAGGACTCGAAGTTCGGCATCGAGCGGCACTTCCGCGAGCGCGGGTTTTGCAATCCCCGCGCGGATTATCAGCGCGCCGAGTCGGAAGGCGTGTTGCGCATCACCTTCACTGTCACTCGCGGTCCGCAGTGCCTCGTCGAACAGACGGAGGTGACCGGCAACGCGTCGATACCGTCGGCCGACCTCGGGCCCCTCGTGATGACCAAGACCGGACTGGCCTTCAGCGACTCGACTGTGGGTTCCGACGCCACGCGAATTCAGGGCTACTACCGGCAGCGAGGATTCGCCGGCGTCAAGGTGACTTCGCAGGTCGAACGTCGCGAACCGAAAGCCGGCAGCGAGTTCGTAAGCGTGCGCCTTGCCATCGCGGAGGGGGTGCGCTCGGTCATTGAGTCCGTCTCCTTTCAAGGCAACACCGCCATCAGCAGCGAAACGCTTCGTAAAACAGTGAGCTCGGGGCCGGGGCAGCCGTATTTCGAACCGCAGATTTCCTCCGACGCCGAGAGCATCGCGTTGCTGTACCTCAATCGTGGCTATCCCGAGGTGACGGTGCTTCCTGCGCCAAAGGGCATCGGCGACGGATCGAAAGTGGAGTTGAGCTTCACCATTCACGAAGGACCGCAGATCCTCATCGATCATGTCCTGGTCGTTGGCAATCGGCGGACGAGCCGCGAGACGATTCTCCGCGAGGTGCAGCTGAAGAGCGGGCAGCCGCTTTCGCAGCAACAGGAGGACCTGACACGCTCGCGTCTGACCGAGCTCGGATTGTTCCGCCGGGTAGACATTTCGTACCTCCAGCTTCCCGGCGAGCAGAATCAGCGGGACGTCGTCATTACGGTGGACGAAGCGCCCGTGACGACGATTGCGTATGGCGGCGGGCTCGAAGGCGGAAAGCGGCTGGTGAGGTCGTCCGAAGACGGCGATGCGGTGGAAGAGTTTCAGGTCGCGCCGCGCGGGTTCTTCCAGGTGAACAGGAGAAACCTGTTCGGCAAGGACCGCTCGTTGAGCCTCTTCACGAGCGTCAGCTTCCGTCCGAAAAGCGTGGGCGTGTCGCAGGGTGTGGCGGGACAGCCGTCAGACGGGGGCGGGTATGGATTCAACGAATATCTCACGCGGCTGACGTTCGGCGAGCGCCGCATCTTCGGCACCGAGACAGATGCCACGTTTACCGCCGTGGTCGAACAGGGCGTCCGATCGAGCTTCGACTTCAACCGCCGCGGCGCGAGCGCCATCGTGAGCCGCCGGATCAACCGGACGATGGTGGTCAGCGGGCTTTATGCGCTCGACCACACGCAACTCGTGAACATCAAGGCAAACTTTGCCGCGCAGCCGGCGATCGATCGGCTGTTTCCCCAGGTGCGTCTGTCGAGTGTATCGTCCTCGGTGTTTCGCGACACCCGGTCGCCCGACTCGCTGGAACCGAGCTCGGGAAGCCTGGTGGGCGCCGACGCGGAGCTGGCGGCCCGGAGCATCGGATCGCAGGTCGGTTTCTTCAAAACGTTCCTTCAGGGATTCACCTACCATCGGTTGCCGCGTCCTGCCGCTACGGTGCTCGTCCTGGGTGCGCGTGTTGGCCTCGCTGGCGGATTTCCAAGAACGGTCACACGCGATGGGCAGACCATCGTCGTCGAGGACATTCCTGCGAGCGAACGGTTCTACGCGGGCGGCGACTCGACGGTCCGTGGTTTCACGCTCGATCGGTTGGGCACGCCCGACACGATCGACCAGGACGAGTTCCCCAGAGGTGGTCATGGCCTGATCGTGCTGAACGCCGAGCTGCGCATTCCGGTCCGCGGCGGTCTAGGCGCCGTGACGTTCATCGACGGCGGCAATGTGTTCAGCAAAGTGGACGAGATGGATTTTTCCAAATTGCGCGGCGCGGTCGGCTTCGGCCTGCGTTACCGCTCGCCGGTCGGGCCCATTCGCGTGGACCTGGGATTCAAGCTCGATCGCCGGCCGCTGGCCAACGGACAACTGGAGCGGCCAACGGCGCTGCACATATCGCTGGGACAGGCGTTTTGATGGATTCACGTCAGGGCAGATGGCGGATGGCAGATGGCAGAGCGTGGCGGATGGCCGTCTGCCTCTGCGTCTTGCTCACCTTCCCTCTACCATCTGCCATCTGCCCTTTCAGCGTCAGTGCCAGAGCGGAAATCATCGATCGCGTTCTGGCCGTCCTGCCCGGCCAAATCATCACGCTTTCAGACCTCGAAGCGGCGCTCGATCTCGGTCTCGTCGAGCCGCCAGCGGCTGGCGATCGCATCGCTGGCGGACTTGTCGCGCTCGTTGATCGTCTCCTGATGCTGAACGAGATCCGTCGAGTCGTGCCGCCCGAGCCGACTGCTGCCGCCATCGACGCACGCGTCGCCCGCATGCGAGAGCGATTCAGCTCGCCGGACGAACTGAAGTTCATGCTCGCCGCCCGAGGCGTGGACGAAACGATCCTCAGAATCTACGCCGCGGATGACCTTCGGCTCGCGGCCTATCTCGACGAGCGGTTCTCGTCGGCATCGCAGCCGACCGACGAGGAGATCCGGCAGGCCGGAGAAGCCGCGCGGGCGAAGCTGACCGCCGATCGGCGGCAGACGCTTGTCAGCGCATGGATTGCAGACTTGCGCAGGCGTGCGGACGTCACGGTCCTGCCCTAGAGTCGGTTGCTGATCAAATTTCCAACCACAGAGGAAATCCCTGAACAGAGGAAAAAGAAGAGGACTGAGGGCTCCCTAGTGTGCGTCGAGGCGTGCCTCTTGGTATTTCCTCAGTTGTGGTGCCGACCCTGTGATAAAGGCCGTCCTCTAAGGTCTGCTTGCGAGAAACACAAATATCTCTGCTGCGTTGAATCCGGAGTGGCTGACCACCGGCGCGACGATGCTGCGTCGAATGAGATAGATGGATCCCCAGAACGCGCCGAGCATGGTCGTGGCCAGCACCGCATCCCATCCCTGCAGGTAGTGCCCGAAGCCGAACACCAGGCTGTAGAGAATCAGGCCCAGGCGGCCGCCGCCGAGGTACTGCTCGAAGCGATGCAGGATGAACGCTCGCTGGATTTCTTCGCGCAGGCCTCCGCTGATAGTGGCGACGATGGCCAGGATAAGTGCCTGCGTCGGGGTTTGAATGAGTTGTTGCAGCGGATTTTCTTTGACGTTGTGCAGGGCCGGAAAGATCAGTCGCGCGGCAGACAGCACCAGGACGGCGAGCGCGAACACGAGCGCCGTCAGCCCGATGCCGAGCCTGATTTCGGGGCCAATCGGCAGCCGTCCGAGAAATACGTCGCGCGGCCGCTCGCCATGGCGGCGCAGCAGCCAGAAGATGAGGGCGATGAGAAGCGTGGCATCGATCAGCAGCAGGGTGGTGATGTAGGGAAACGACAACCTGTCGCCCTCGAGCGGCGTGAATCCCGCGAGCGCGAACATGTACGCGAGAGCGAACTGCGAAGGAATGCCCGAGCAGAGCAGAATTTCAAAAAGCGCGGACGCACGGGCGGTGACCACCTCGTTCGACGTGGGGCCTGGCAGCGGATGGTCGGTGGCGTCCAAACCGTTGATTTTACTGTAAGCAGCCCGACTCGCCCCCGCGCGACGGGGCTTGCCCGCCGTAGCGCCAAAGGCGCGAAGGCGGGATATATTGCGTTCGACCTAAAATTCAGACACAATATATGGTAGTTTCCCGCTTGACAACCTACTAAGTCGAGCGCATATTTGTCCGCCTGAGCGCGAAGAGATAGGAGCTGGACCTTCCCCCAAGGTTCCGGTTAGAACGCAGGGTCGAACCGCAAAAGGTTGGCCCGCCAGCTGGCGAATCCCACTCAGCAAGGCGAACGTTCGCTCTGGCCGCGCATTGTTATTTTTTGTCTTCTGGCGTCCTTGGGGACCGTCAGGAAAGCGGAGGGTGAGAATGGACCGAGGCGCTCATGACATCACTGGCGAGCAGCCAACCGCGCAAGGCACAGAAAGCCAGGCGCAGGACACGGCACCGAACGGAGACCGGCAGACGTCTCCTTCGCCGGGCTTGGAATTTCCGCGCTGTTTCACGCTGCCGGGTGTGGACCCGTTCGACGAGGTCACATGGGAGCAGCGGTCGGCCGTCATCGGCAACGAGCGCGGCGAGGTGGTGTTCGAGCAGCGTGAGGTCGAGATCCCCTCGTTCTGGTCGCAGCAGGCGACCAACATCGTCGTCTCGAAGTATTTCCGCGGGCAGATCGGCACGCCGCAGCGCGAGCACAGCGTCAAACAGCTCATCGGCCGTGTCGTGGACACGATTACCGAGTGGGGCCGCCATGACGGCTACTTTGCGACCGAGGCCGATCTCGACAGCTTCAGCGCGGAGCTGAAGCACATCCTGGTCTATCAGAAAGCCGCCTTCAACAGCCCGGTGTGGTTCAACTGCGGCTTCGAGAAGAGCCCTCAGTGCTCGGCGTGTTTCATTAACTCCGTTCAGGACACGATGGATTCCATCCTGACCCTGGCGCGCACCGAAGGCATGCTGTTCAAGTTCGGATCGGGCACGGGCTCGAACCTGTCGTCGATCCGGTCTTCAAAGGAAGTGCTGGCAGGCGGTGGCACGGCGTCCGGGCCGGTGTCGTTCATGAAGGGCTACGATGCCTTTGCGGGTGTCATCAAGTCGGGCGGCAAAACGCGCCGTGCGGCGAAGATGGTGATCCTGAACGTCGATCACCCCGACATCGTCGAGTTCATCAACTGCAAGGTCGAGGAAGAGAAGAAGGCGTGGGCGCTCATCGACGCCGGCTACGACGGCTCGTTCACCGGCCCGGCGTATGCGTCTGTCTTCTTTCAGAACTCCAACAACAGCGTGCGTGTGACCGACGAGTTCATGCGTGCGGTGCTCGACGACGGCAACTGGTCCACGAAGGCGGTGACGTCGGGCGAGGTGATGGAGACCTACAAAGCCCGGGACTTGATGAAGCTCATCGCCGAGGGCACGTATGTGTGCGGCGATCCGGGCATGCAGTTCGACACGACGGTCAACGAATGGCATCCGTGTCCGAACACGGCCCGCATCAACGCGTCGAATCCGTGCTCGGAGTACATGTTCCTGGACGACTCGGCGTGCAACCTGGCGTCGATCAACCTGATGAAGTTCGTGCGTCCCGACGGCGAGTTCGACGTGATGGCTTATAAGGCGGCGTGCCGCACGCTCATCACGGCGCAGGAGATTCTGGTCGACAACGCCAGCTATCCCACGCCCGCGATTGCGAAGAACAGCCATGCGTATCGGCCGCTTGGCCTGGGGTACGCGAATCTGGGCGCGCTCTTGATGTCGCGCGGCCTGCCGTACGACAGCGACGGCGGCCGCGATTACGCCGCGGCGCTGACGGCGATCATGACGGGCGAGGCGTACGCGCAATCGGCACGCGTCTCGCGCGATCACGGTGGTCCGTTCACCGGGTACGAGATGAACCGCGAGCCGTTCCTGCGCGTGATGCGCAAGCATCGCGACGCGGTGAAAGGAATCAACTACAAGAACGTCCCGGCCGAGCTGCTTGGCGCGGCGAAGCAGGCGTGGGACGAGGCCGTTCGTCTCGGCGAGCTCTACGGCTATCGCAACGGCCAGGCGACCGTGCTGGCGCCGACCGGCACGATCGGCTTCATGATGGATTGCGATACGACCGGGGTCGAGCCCGACATCGCGCTCGTGAAATACAAGAAGCTCGTGGGCGGCGGGTTGATGAAAATCGTCAACCAGACCGTGCCGATGGCACTGGCCAAGCTCGGCTACGACGAGCAGGAGATCAAGGCCATCGTCGAGTACATCGATCAGAACGAGACGATCGAAGGTGCGCCGGCACTCATGGAAGAACACCTGCCGGTGTTCGACTGCGCGTTCAAGGCGCGAAAAGGTGAGCGGTCGATTCACTATCTCGGGCACATCAAGATGATGGGCGCCACGCAGCCGTTCATTTCGGGCGCCATCTCCAAGACCGTGAACGTGCCGAAGGAAGCGAACGTCGAGGAGATCATGGAGGCCTACATCGAGTCGTGGAGGCTCGGCGCGAAGGCCATCTCGATCTATCGCGACGGCAGCAAGCGCACGCAACCGCTGAACACCTCGAAAGACAAAGACAAGGTGCAGGCCGAGGTCGAGAAGGTCGTGGCGAGCATGGCGCAGCCGGTGCGGCGCAGGCTGCCCGACGAGCGGCAGTCGATTACGCACAAGTTCGACATCGCCGGCCACGAGGGGTACATCACCGTCGGTCTTTTCGAGGATGGCCAGCCCGGCGAGCTGTTCCTCGTGATGGCGAAGGAAGGCTCGACCATCTCGGGCTTTGCCGACGCATTCGCGCAGGCCATCTCCTACGCGCTGCAGTACGGTGTGCCGCTACAGGTGCTCGTCGATAAGTTCAGTCACGCGCGTTTCGAACCGTCCGGCATGACCCGCAATCCGGACATCCGTTTCGCGAAGTCGATCGTGGACTACATTTTCCGGTGGCTGGCGACGAAATTTCTCTCTAATGAGGCTCAGTATCACGCGGGCGTGAACAACAGGGAAGAGCGGCGTGGCGAAGAGCGTCCTGCCGCGGCCCCATCCTCGAAAGCGGCTCCTCCTGCCGAGGCGCCGAAGTCCACGCCGAAGGCACCGAGCACGACCGCGACGACCTACGCGGCTGCCGCGATTCAGAACCAGGAGGACGCGCCGCCGTGCAGCATGTGCGGGTCGATCATGGTGAGGAGCGGGAGTTGCTACAAGTGCGCGAACTGCGGTTCCACGAGCGGATGCGCGTGATTTAGCCGGGCGGTCTTTGGTGTCTCAACGCAGAGACGCCAAGGCGCAAAGAACCTCGGTTAGGTAAGAACAGGGCCGACGCAAACGCGTCGGCCCTTTTTTTGGGGGGTGCTGGTTGATGAGGCGCGCGATCGTGACACTGCTGGCGATCGCTGCCGGTGTTGCCGCTATCTATGGTGTTCGTTCGGCTTTGCCACGGCTGACTCGGGAAATGCTTCTCGACGAGCTTCGAACGGTCACGCTGAAGAATTGCACGTTGAAACGCTACGGTAGCGCAAACGACGGCGGGTATCTGATGTGTGAGGATCTGACCGGCGGTGTGCAGACGGCCTACTCGTACGGGATCAGTACCGAGGACAACTGGGGATGCGATGTGTCGAAGCAGCTCGGCGTTCCTGTTCATCAGTACGACTGTTTCACTCCGTATCGTCCGGCATGCGAGGGCGGGCGATTCGTCTTTCACGATGAATGTGTCGGCGCAAGACGGGAGACGGTCGACGGGCAGCCGTTCGACACCGTCTCCTCGCAGATCGCGCGAAATGGCGATGCGGACAGAAACCTGCTGGTCAAAATCGACATTGAAGGGGCCGAGTGGGACTCGTTGATGGCGACCTCTGATGCAGTGCTCGAGAGGATTTCGCAGATGCCGATGGAGCTCCACGGCACGGACGAACGCAAGTTCCTCGAGGTCGTCCGTCGCCTGAAGCGCCAGTTCTACCTCGTCAACCTGCATTTCAACAATTTTTCGTGCGGGCCCGACGCGGCGCCGTTGCCCGGGTCGGTGTTCCAGGTGCTGTGGGTGAACAAACGGGTCGGCGAGATCGAGCCGAACGGGGCATCACCTGCGCCAATGAGCCCGCTCAACGCCCCTGACGGACCCAATCATCCCGACTGCCAGCTGGTACCACGGGCGGCGCTATAGCGGTCCAACGGCATTTGCTGTCTCAACGCAAAGGCGCAAAGACGCGGAGAACTCACGAATACTTGTCAAGAATACGGACATCGCTCGAGGGCTCTAGTTACCGGATCCCGGTAAGAATTACCGGCCGTGTTCTGGAGCAATCAGGAAAGTGGCAAATCTCTGAAGTGAATGACGTGTAGGCCAACCCTCACGATTGGCGCAACGGTTGCAGTGATGGGTTCGACTCGGACACTTTGGATCACATTCACTAAGGGAGAAACTCATGGTCAAGAACTCCATCGCTTTGTCACTTGCAGCCATTATGGGCTCGGGCTTGTTGATCTCGGCCCAGGCGCCGTCAACGCCGCAGCCACGCCCACCGAATCCGCCGAGCGCGCAGGCGGCTCAGACAGCCACGACGATTGTCGGCTGCGTGTTCCAAGAAAAGGATGTTCCTGGACGGTCACCAAACCTCGCGGAAAAGGCGGGCATTCTCGAGGACTACATCCTCGTCGAGATCAAGCAAGCGCCGCCCGCCGCCACACCAGGTGCAGCTGGTACCTCGGGCGCCGCACAGTTCGGATCGATGTACAAACTCGAGCTCGTTGACGACTCGAAACTGAAGGCGATCGTTGGAAAACGCGTCGAGGTGACCGGGAATATCGACAGGGAATCCGGGGATTCGGCCGCTCGTCCGGCAGAAACACCGGCTCCAAGTCAGGCTGACAAAGCGGTCGGACGAGATCGCGTCGATCTCGCTGAGTTCGAAGTCGTGTCGTTCAAGGAAGTCCCCGGCGCGTGCCCTGCCAGTCCGAAGGCGCCTTAATCGGTCTTTACTATCTCAACGCAAAGACGCAAAGTCGCAGAGAACTGAGTTAGGTAAGAAGACAAGGGCCGGCGCAAAGCGTCGGCCCTTTTTTCGACTCACGTCGCTCTGGCCGGGTTCCAAGCCACCTTGCGGACGGTCTAATCAGGCGTTGGTTGCGACACGCTGTCGATCACGAGAACGTCGACAGGGCCTCGCGTCGGCTCCAATTTGAGCCCGAGCTGCTCCTGCAGTGCCGTGAAGAGCGAAGGGCCGTTCGGAATGCTCTGGGGTTGTTGCGGGACCTCGGCCAGCTGCGGTTTCCATTGATCTGGTGTCCATTCGAGGTCGAGATCGAAGTTTCCCGCGAGGCCGGTTTGGTCAATGACAACGCGGTTCACAAAAGGAGCGAGGCGGTCTGCCAGCTGCGCCAACGAAATTCCTTCCCCTACAACATTGCCAGGCCTAAACCTGAGTCCGCAGGGCACCCTTCCGCTAGGCGCCGGTGGCGTCGGCGGTGCCCCGGTGGCGCGTCCGCGCGCCGCGAGGCAATCGAATGTCGCTGGACTAATCCTCGCGCCCAGCTTGCCATCTCTCCTGGCGAGGACGAGCGCATAAATCGGAAGTTCTCGCCTCTCTGTGTGGATTACCAGCTTGAAGCGGTCCGCCAGCAACGCACGCAACATCAACGGAATCTGCTCCGGCGGCGGGTTGCCGGCCACAGTCGCGACGATGTCGAATCTGTCGGAGGTCAACCAGGTGGGCCCACCGACCAACTGGGCGTCCTGAAGTAGCTGATAGGGCATTCTGAATGAGCACCCGCAACGGCGCCCTCATCGTGAACCGGCCCGGCGATCGGACAAACGGCAACGGAACACCGGATTTGGTTGGCTTGACCGACGCGACGTCGAACGTGGGACCGTTGACGACAGTCGGGAAGGATTGGGCGATTACCACAGGTGTGACAATCGTCAGTACGCCGGCGGTCGCTAAAAGGACCTTCCTCGCTGTAAGCCCAACCGCCTGGTGATTTCTCATAAGGGCCTCGGTTGAGAGTGTGTTTCTCAATCTACCACTCCGGTATTCCCTCCGTTCAGGACAAACCGAGTGTTCCAGGTAATAGGCCCGCTATAATCCGCCGCATGTGGACATTCTTCCTTTGGATCGTGCTTCTTTGCGGGGCAGGGCTGTGTTATCCGAGACGGCCTCGAACGGCAGGTGGTCTGTTCATCGCAACCGGTATTCTCGCAATAGTACTGACCCTCACGCAGAACCACGGGAATGGTCTCATTGCTATCCCTGGCGTTTTTTGGATTGCATTGGGAGTGTGGTACCTCGTGAAGTACCGCAACCCAGACGTTCGAGCGAAGCACGTCGAGTACTGGACCGCAAAAGCTTGAGGACAACGCTCATCGTGGCGGTTGCCGCTCTGAGCGCGTCTTCTGCCTTTGGTCAATCGGCGGAGGAGCCCGTTCGTGTCAGCGCGGGCTTTGCGATGCCGTTCGACGTGAACCCAGGACGGCCGGACTCTGAGGGCGGCGAGTTCATGAGCGGAGCCCTCATCGCCCCCGCGCTGTGGACCGAGCTCGAGTTGTCGAACGGCTCACCAGTTACACTCCACACGGCTTTCGAGATGGCCAGATCGTACCAGACGCGCTGGAGACATCCGGGATCCGCTGGATTCGACGCGCTGATCGACCATCGTGATTACGTGCTGGCGCAGACGATCGGGTTTCAGCCTATGCGATCGGAACGAAATCGATTCGTCGTGATGGGCGGTTTCGGGCTCGTTTTTTCGCGCGACGCCCGCGAGTCTACATCGAGTCGTTGGGAACCGAAGTGCTCCGGATGCACGGAGTTCACCTTTGTCACGCGCACCGAACGAAGCACTGAGACGACCATTCGGGGTAGTTTCCTCGGCGGAATCAACTGGTCGACCGCCCTCAATCAGAGGACCCGCCTCCTTGCCCGCATCCGCGCACGCATCACGATGCGCGAAAACGAATTCCTGTACGGCTGGCTCAGTCTCACGCCTGGAGGGGGTCTTCAAGTGGGGTTCTAGTGGCGAATCCTCAGAAGTATTAAAGTGGCAAGAAACCGTGCGAGAAGTGAACGAACCAGTCGTCTTTTCCACTGAGCGATTCTCGGCTCGGCCGTGGGATCCAGATAACGATGCGGAGGGCGCATTCGCGATGTACAGCGATCCCGACGTCGTCCGCTACATCGGCAATCGTCTCGTCGCGGACATCGACGACCAGCGCGAGCGGCTTCGCGCCTTGCATGACCGCTGGGCACCATTCGGAGGCCGCTACGGCTCGTGGCCGCTCTTCGAAAGGGCAACGGGCGAACTCGTGGGCACCGCCCTGCTCAAACCGCTACCGCTTTCAGGTGGGAATCTGACTACGCTCAGCGCTGACATCGAAATCGGCTGGCATGTGGTG
Source organism: Vicinamibacterales bacterium (assembly GCA_963782595.1). Classification (GTDB taxonomy): domain Bacteria; phylum Acidobacteriota; class Vicinamibacteria; order Vicinamibacterales; family JAMQPK01; genus JAMQPK01. Next base: position 235,756 of record CAWAKJ010000005.1, read on the forward strand.
AAACGCCACTGGGGCCGTGGGATCGCCACGGAAATGGGCCGGGCACTGCTGCAGCGCGGATTTGAGGTTCTCGATCTCGAACTGCTCCACGCGGTCGTGGACTCATCAAATCCGGCGTCTCAACGGGTTGCCGAGAAGATCGGGATGCGCCGCGTGGGACAGACGCGCGCCTACTATGACCAAGAAGTCGAACACTTCGAGATGAAGCGTGAGGAATGGCAAAAGCGACTTTCTTCTGGGTCGTTGTTTTAGGCGGCTCGTGTTGTTGGCCAGTTCGACTAGCTTATTTATCTCAACGCAAAGACGCAAAGGCGCGGAGAACTGAGCCAGGCAAGAAAACGAGGGCCGGCGCAAAAGCGTCGGCCCTTTTTTGATTCATGTCGCTCTGGCCGGTTCGAATCCCGTTGCGAAGTCGAACCTGTGAAGCGCCGATAACTTCGTGTATCCAATCAATGAGAGGGACTAGAGATCCGCGGCTGCAACGAATGGGTGCCGTGTTCGCTATTGTGATGGGTCTATGCCTGCTGTTGGCTTCTGGGTCGCCCAAATTTGCGTGGCCATCGTGGCCACCGGGGCCGGAGATGTTGTCGCACATTTATTTGTTCACGGGGATTTACGGAGTCATCGGTGGCATCAATCTTCTCAGACGACTGAAGGGCCGCTAATCCAAATCCACCCAACTCATCGAGGTCGGGAGGCTGTCGGTCGGGGTTGGGGACGTCACCACTACGCCGCCCGAGTGAGCGGCCCGCCGATGCGCGGTGATATTGTGCGGTCCCCGCAAAGACATTCCCTTGGGGACGCCAACCGTTTAAGGGAAACGCCAGCTAGTAGCTCCCCGTTTCGCACCGGCATTCCATACGGCATAAACACGCGGGAGGCCACGCTGAGTCGTATTTTCGCTGACTTGTCTCGCTACCAGTCGAACTCGAATCCTGAACCGACTCGCAGGCTCGGCCATTGAGTCACATCAATTGGGCGTTGCTCCGCCATCGCGCTGAGAAGTTCGCTGTGGCACGCGCTGAGCGGAGCCTGCGGACCATCCCACTTTCCGCGAAGGCCATTTGTCCAGAGCACGACGAGGCGGAAGCGCCGCGCATCGAGTTGGCTCAGTTCGACGCTGGCAGGCACCAGATAGAGTGAATCAGGCACAGTGAATTTGGTATGGAACGAAATAGTTTAGCCCATTCGGACGATTGACCGGCGTCCTGCACGCTTCAATACTTCAGGTTGTGGGGCACGAGTCGCGGTCGGGGGAGCCGAGGCTGAAGTGGGTGCCCCTCGCCTCTTACGTTTGGCGCGGTTTCGGCCGTCGTATTTTGGACTCTGGGCGGCGAAGAGGAGCGCAAATCTCCGCGTCTCTCCGGCTCTCCGTTAAAACTACCTAGGGTCAGCACTCTCCTTGCTTTCATCGTCCAACTTCTGAACACACAGTGAAAAACCTACTGAGCGATCGCGCAGTTTGGTACACGTTCGTCCCGTTTATCCGCTAAAAACCTAGTGATTCTTGTTGGCGTACTTCCTGCTACCACCGAGAGCGAACACACACACTTGGTCAAAAAGGAGGACCTCAACATGCGAATTCCGTCCGTGCTACTGCTGTCCGCGCTCTGTTCGATTTCGGTCGTCGCGGCTCAACAGGAGCAGCAGAAACCCGCGGCCCCTGCCCCGACGGCGCCCGCGGCTCCCGCGGCGCAAGCGGCTAGCGCAAACAAAGTGACTTACACCGGGTGCCTGAAGGCGGGAACGGCCGCCGATACCTGGCAGCTCGAAAATGCCGAGATGGCGTCGGCCGCTGGCACGACGAGAGCACCGGGCGCAACGGCCACTGCGGGTGCTGCCTCCAAGATGGCGATTGGACTCACCGTCAAGCCGACGGAGAATCTGAAACCACACGCGAATCACAAAGTCGAAGTGACCGGTACTGTGAGTCCGGCCGCCTCGGCCGGCGCGGCAGCGGCAGGCGCTCCCCGCCAGAACCTGAACGTCGAATCGGTGAAGATGGTCTCTGCCACCTGCCCGTAAGCGCATCATCAACCGCGCACGCCACTCGTCTGAACCCGTTCCACCATTGAAGGGTTGGCTCGGGTTCAGACGGGCTTGTCTGTTATACTCCGCCGAAAATATGACACGAACCGCGTGGCTGCTCGCGGGCATCGTCGCGATCGCGATTGTCACGAGCGCCTATCCGTCTGGCGCCGCGGCGGCGCGGCAGGCGCCCGATCCCGCAGATCTCGCCGAAGGCATGCGACTCTACCAGCAGAAGGGTGATTGCCGCGCGTGCCATGGATGGGCGGCCGATGGCGTCAAGGGCGATAACCAGATGCCGGACGGCCCGAGCCTGCGCGATAAGAAGTACACACGTCAGTTGCTGATTCTCACCATCAAGTGCGGCCGCCCCAACACGCAGATGCCCGCATTCGATAAGTTCGCTTACAGCGATGGTCGCTGCTACATGATGACGGCGGCAGACCTGGCGAAGAATCCCACGCGCATGCCGGATCCGCCCGCCACGCTCCAGCCGCGCGAGATCGAGCTGCTCGCCGATTTCCTGCTGGCGAAAGTCGTCGGCCAGGGCCCGATGGATCACGCCAAATGCGTGGAGTTCTGGGGCGGCGACGTGGACGTCTGCAAGGCTCTCAAGCAGTAAATTGTGATCGGTATCTCAGATTCGTCTGACGAATCTGTGATTGGTCCGAGCCGGGTCAAAATCCTTCGGAAAATTCGTGGTCTGACTCTTGCTCCCCTCAGCTCGTCATGATGGGACGAGTTCGCCAGACGCTGCGTGGCCTCGGGATCAACATCTCACCGGCTTCGGTGATTTGTCCCGAGCATGTGAAAACGCTTTCCATCGGCGCGGACGGACGGGCGCGTGTGGATGTCCGAGAGACGATGGTGTTTCTGAACGCACCACGGCCGGGCGATCTGTACGACGTCTGCACGCTCGACAAAGAGATTACGCTCGATGGGTTCATCCGCCAGTCGCCGGACGCGATCGAGACGGGCCGCCGGCGCCGCAGCCGCGACACTATCCTCATCGACTGGAAGCCCAAAGACGCCATCGTGCCCTATGCGTTGTACGATCACCAGTCACAGCTGGTTCCCGCCAGGGTCGCATTCGGAACCGGCGCTCTGCTCCGAGTTCCGGTGCGAGAAGAGGACTGGCACCTTTGTGTTCGAGATGATCACGCCTCAGGAATTCGAGGCGGCGGTCGCCTTTCCGCGGCCCGGCAGGTCTCACATGAAGTCCGAAAGGAACCTCATCAAGTACGCGCTGAAACAGCTCGAGGCTGGCGGAGAAGGCCCGACGATTGCCGACAACGGTCAACGCGTCGAGTGGAGAATCGTCGGTCCGCGGCTGGGGCGCAGCTATGTCTGTGTCGTGTTCCACAGGCACGGTATCGCGCTCTGGCAGGACCAGCTGAAGAAGGGTACTCTCCGATACAAAATCCAGGAGTTCATGGGCCGCCTCGCCCCGACGTAAAGCCCGCCTTGACAACCTCTGAGCGTCACGCAAAGATGGCCGCTTAGCCATCTCATCAGCAGGAGGTCTGTCAATGAAGCCACGAATCCTCATGCCCGTACTCGCGGCGCTCGTGTGCATGTCGGTGCCCATGTTCGGCCAGGGCGGCAGCACGACTGCCGGACAGCCGAATACGCTGACGGCCCAGGAACAACAGCAAGGCTGGATATTGCTGTTCGACGGGAAGACGCTCGACAAGTTCGATGTCACCCCTGAGCTGGCCAAGGTGTGGAAAGTCGTCGATGGGACAATCAAGGCGGATCTGTCAGACGCCGGCGGCACTATGCTGACGAAGGAGGAATTCGATAACTTTGTGCTGAGGGTCGAGTTCCGCGCCCATGCAGACATCAACTCCGGCATCATGCTGCGGAACCCGAAGCGGGGCGAGAAGCCGGCCGCAGGTGAAAAGCCGGTGCCTGGCTACGAGCTGCAGATCCGCGATCGGAATCCCGGCAACTACAGCAGCGGCGACTTCCTGACCGGCAGCGTCGTCAATGTCGGAAAAGCGCCGCACGACGTCAAGATTATTCCGAATCAGTGGAACACGGTCGAAGCGACCGTGAACGGCGATCACTTCACGGTGGTTTTCAACGGCAAGAAGGTCGTTGACGGCCGGGACGCGAAGCGCGCGTCGGGCACCATCGGTCTCCAGTTGGCGCACCCGGAAGACGTCCGGCACGCCAACATCGAGTTCCGCAACCTGAAGGTGCGGCGGCTCAAGGGCGGCACAACGAACTAACCAGAGCGGCCTCAGACCTTAACCACAGAGGACCGGCCGGCACGATACGGAGGAAATGCAAAGAGGACACAGAGGGTTGAATTTCTCTGTGTCCTCTTTTTTTTCGAGCGAAAGGTGCCTCAGTTACCTCTGTGGTGAGAAGTTAGTTCAGCGCAAACACAAACAGATAGCTGGAGTTCTCCAGCTTGTCGTACTTGACCGGGTGCAGGTGTCGTCCGCCGGCCTGCACCGCCAGATACTGCTTCGGCCCTATCGAGTAGGTGACCGGTGCGCCCTTCAATGGCGTGCCGACGTTGAACCGCCACAACTCCTCGAGCGTTTCGTCGTTGTAGGCGACGATCCAGCCGTCCTGCAGCGCGGTAAACACGAGCCCGCCAGCGGTGGCGAGCGTGCCCGAACGGATTTCGATGTCGGTCACCGCCTTGGCGATGATTTTGTGATTCACCGCGTCGAACGCCGTGATCGATCCGTAGTACAGATCGCTCGTGTAGGTGCGCTTCGTGGTGTTCTTGTCGTCGATGCCGCCCTCCGGTGAGAGGAACGCAACCGTGTGGCCATTCTGCGAGTAGCAGCCTTCGGTGCCCACGCCGTACGCGATGCGTTTGACCGGGTTGTACGACGTCGGTTGATGCGCGATGCCGCCGTGCCACGTCGGGCACGTCCGCTTCATCGGATCGCCGCGAAGCGCGCGCGCCTCGGGGTTATAGATCTGCACGTCGAGCTTCGGATTGTATTCAACCGGCTTGCCTGTTTCGGGATCGAGGCCTTTGGTCCAGTTCACGTCGTTCACGTACTGCGAGCCCTTGATGAACCGTCCGTTTGTGCGATCGAGGGAATAGTAGAAGCCGTTCCGGCCGAAGTGTCCGACCACCTTGCGCGTGAGCTTGTCGATGGTGGTGTCGTACAGCATGTGCACGCCCACCTCGTCGTAGTCCCATGAATCGTTCGGCGTGTACTGGAAATACCAGGCGAGCTTGCCCGTGTCGATGTTCAGCGCGACGACGGCATTGGTATAGAGGTTGTCACCGGGACGCGCCTGCGGATCGTAGGCGGGTACCGGGTTGCCTGTGCCCCAGATGGTGAGCCGCGTCGCCGGGTCGTACGAGCCGGTTTGCCAGATGCCGCCGCCGCCGGTCTTCCAGGCGTTGTTCTTGTCCTTCCACGTCTCGCTGCCGGGATCGCCCGGTTTCGGCACGACATACCAGCGCCACACTTCGTTGCCGGTGCGCGCATCGAGCGCGGCAATCCAGCCGCGCGTTTTTCCATCGCCGGCGCTGTTGACGATAATCACTTTGCCTTCGGCGGTGATGGGTGCGGTGAAAAATCTTTCCTTGCTGCCGAACTCGTTCGCGACGGCGACTTTCTTGTCCCAGACGATCTCGCCGTTTGCGCGGTTGACGCCGATGACGCGGCCGTCGGGAAGATTCGCAATGACGAGGTCTTCCCAGAGCGCGATGCCGCGCGAGCGCGAGACGTTGCCCTCGTGCGCCACACCGGGGTCGGTCACCCAGACGAGCTCGCCCTTGTTCGGCGCGCGCGCGTCAATCTTGTACAGCGTGCCCCATCCGTCGCTCGTGTACATGAATCCGTTGTCGATGAGCGGATTCAGCTCGCTCTCCGGACCGTTCTGTCCCACATCCTGCATGCCGCCGAGCGCCAGGGCCCAGACCATCCGCAGATCCTTCACGTTCTCGCGGTTGACCTGCGACAGCTTCGAATAGCGCGTCGAGGCGTAATCGCCGTTCATCATGAGCCAGTTCTGAGGCTCGTTCTGCGCGTTGACCAGCCGGTCCCGGTTGACCGTCATCGAGTACTGGGCCACGAGCGTGGCTGCCGTGACCGCCGCGACCACGATGACGCCCATCGACGCGGCACCGACCTTCGAGCCTCTCAGTACGCCTGATTGCATGGCCCTCTCCTTGGAATGTGACGGGATCGCGGGATACTAAGCCCACGGCGGATCTGATGCAACGGTTCAATTCGCCGGCATCGCTTCGAACCGCAGTTTCGAGCTGAACTCGCGTCTCAGCAGCAGCAGGTTCATGCCGAGCTGGAGAATCGTGGCACCGACCGACAGCCACCAGATCCAACGCAGCTCGAAGCCGGGCATCCGCGAGAGCAGAATGGCGGGAATCGCCACGATGACGATGCGGGCAAACGAGGCGATGAGGGGGGGAATGGTGTTGCCCATGGCCTGGAACATGCTGCCGTTCACGAAGATGATGCCCGAACACACAAGGCTCCACGCCACAATCCGCAGATACTCCGCTCCGATCGTGATGACCGCCGGGTCGGACGAGAAAAACCGGATCATCGCCTCGTCGGCGAAATGGCAGGCGATCGTAAAGGCGAGCGTCATCCCGGCCACCATCATCGCGGCGCGCTGGAACGTTTCGAACACTCGCCCGGCCTTTCGCGCGCCAAAATTCTGGCCGGCCACTGGCGCCACGGCAAAGCCAAGCGCGACGACCGGCATGAAGCCGGCCTGAATCAGGCGCTGGCCGATTCCGAAGCCGGCCTGGGCCGACGCGCCGAACGGCCGGCTGACCGTGTACACGATGAAGAGATACACGGCGATAAATGCGAACTCGACCCCCGCCGGCAGCCCGATCTTGAGGATCTGCCCCCACATCCCGCCATGCGGTTTGAACTCCGCACGCAGCTTCAGGTACGACTTCACGTCGAAGAAGTAGACCGCGAGCCAGATCGTGCCGATGATGATGGCGATAAACGACGCCAGGCCGGCGCCGGCCACGCCCATCGCGCGGCCGGTAATCCAGCCGAACATCAGCGAGGGAGCCAGCACGATGTTCAGAATCACGGTCGCGGTTTGCACGACCATTCCCGGTTTGAAGTTACCGGTTCCGCGGAGGGCGGCGCCCATCACCACCATCGGGAATTGAAGCGCCATCGCGGGAACGAACCACGAGAGATAGGCGATTGCGGCCGAAGCGCTCAGTGCGTCAGGACTCAGCGTCTTGACGTACGCGTCGCGCAGTGAGGTTACGGCAATCAGGAACAGCACGCCGATGAGGGCCGCGAGCAGCAGCGACTGCGTCAGCACCAACTGGGCTTGCTCGCGCTCTTTCCGCCCGGCCGCATGAGAGATGAGCGTCGTCGTGCCCACGGCAAGCATCTGGGTGATGGCGAGCACGATGAACGTCAGATTTCCGGCGATGCCGACGCCGGCGATGGCCTCTTTGCCGAGTCGCCCGACGAAGTACAGATCGACCAGGAAGTAGAGCGTCTGAAAGACCATCGTCACCAGCATGAAGCCGGTGGTCTTGAGCAGATGGCGGGCGATGGATCCGGTTGTGAGGTCTTCCATTTGGGGCTGACGTCAGTGCGTCGTGAGGGACCCTTCGGCGTCGAGCAGGTCGGGGTAGTGCGCTTTTCCACACGACGGGCAGACGCCGTGGCTGAACTCGGCTTCCGACCGCCGTGAGATGAACGACTCGAGACGCTCCCACTTACCGCTCTCGTTCCTGATGCTTTTGCAGAACGAGCAGATGGGAAGCATTCCCTCGAGCACTTTGACGTGGCGGCTCAGGTCGCGCTCGAAGTCCGCCAGGCGCGCGAACCAGAGTCCGAGAGCCAGGACCACGGTGCCACGGAAGATCGTCGCCAGAACGGCCGGCACGAGATCAACCGGCCGGCTCTCCGGCCACGCGAGAAGAAGGATGCGAAAGAGCGGGACGGCGATTGCCAGTGCGATGGCGGCCCGTTTGCCCGAGTACCACGCGGCCAGGATGACCGGCAAGGTATACAACACCGGGAAGGCCGCGGTCGAGCCGGCGATGCGGTCCGCCCAGAGCAGCAGCGCACCGAGCGCTATCCACCAGCCCGCATGGATGCGCCCGGGGGGCAGCAGCCACCACGGTCGGTCGTTCATCGTTGACGAGTATATCCACATTCGCGATCCCCCAGTGTCGCGTGCACCGCGATATTTTCCTCGCCTTCACTGCGCGTTTTACGTCTAGAATTCCCGCTTCGTCACAGGAGGGACAACTCGTGACAATCCCGATCAGGATTACCGTCAACGGCCGAGCCTACCAGCGCGACGTCGAGCCTCGGCTGCTGCTCACACACTTCTTGCGCGAGACGCTCGGCCTCACTGGAACAAAAGTCGGGTGCGATACGAGCCAGTGCGGTGCCTGCACGGTGATCGAGAATGGCAACTCGACCAAGTCGTGCACACGGCTTGCGGTGCAGGCCGATGGATCGACCGTCACGACGATCGAAGGACTTGCGTCCGACGGCAAGCTCGATCAGGTGCAGGAGTCCTTCTGGAACAAGCACGGCCTGCAATGCGGTTTCTGCACGCCGGGGATGATTATGGCGACCGTCGATCTGCTCAACAAAAATCCGAAGCCGACGCCGGAGCAGGTGCGGCACGGTCTGGAAGGCAACCTGTGCCGTTGCACGGGGTATCAGAACATCGTGCGCGCGGTGTGCGACGCGGCGGCGGAGAGGGCGCGATCATGAGCACCAAGGTATTCGGCTCAGGCATCCGCCGGCGTGAAGATCCCAGACTTATTACCGGCACCGCCACCTACACCGAAGACATGGTGCTGCCGAACATGGCCCACGCCGCGATTCTGCGGAGCCCCCACGCGCATGCGCGCATTCGATCGATCGACACCTCGCGTGCCAGGAGCGCGCCGGGAGTGGTCGCAGTATTCACCGCCGCCGATACGGAGCCGGCGTTGAAGCCGATGCCGTGTGCGTGGCTGCTGCCGAACGCCGAGCTCAAGATCGCCACCTACCCGCAGCTGGCCAAAGACACAGTCCGCTACGTCGGCGACTGCGTGGCGGTCGTCGTGGCCGACGATCGCTATCAGGCACAGGACGCGGTGGAGTTGATTGATGTGGACTACGAGCCGCTGCCCGCGGTGGTCGATCCGCAGAAAGGGGCCGCAAAAGGAGCGCCACAACTCCATGCGGAGATCGAAGGCAATCAGGCGTTCCATTGGACCGTCGCCGGCGGCGATCTCGACGCCGCGTTCGCCAAGGCCGACGTCGTCGTGAAGGATCGCATCGTGCAGCAGCGTCTCATCCCGACGGCGATGGAAACGCGGGGCGCCGTTGCGAAGTGGAGCGCTGCCACCGGCGAGCTGACGCTGTGGAACACGACGCAGAACCCGCACATCGTGCGGTTCCTCTCGTCGCTCGTGACCGGTGTGCCCGAGGACAAGCTTCGCGTCGTCGCTCCGGAAGTCGGAGGGGGCTTCGGCAGCAAGATTCCCGTGCTCCCCGGAGACTTCCTCGCGGCGTTCTGCTCGATGAAGCTTGGACGTCCGGTCAAATGGAGCGAGACCCGCAGCGAGAACTACCAGGGGACGACGCACGGGCGCGATCACATTCAGGAGGTCGAGCTTGCCGCGACACGCGACGGCAGGATTCTCGGACTGCGTTGCACGGTGTGGGCCGGAATGGGCGCGTATCTGTCGACGGCTGCGCCGGGAATCCCCACCATTCTGCACGGGTTGATGTTGTCGGGCCCATACGCCGTGCCCGCTTTGAGGGAAGACGTGTACGGCGTCTACACCACGACGACGCCGGTCGAGGCCTATCGCGGAGCGGGGCGCCCCGAAGCGACCTTCATGCTCGAGCGCATGATGGACAAGCTCTCGGACGAGCTGAAGATCGATCCCGTGGAAATCCGGAGGCGCAATCTGCTGCCACCGTTCGCAGACGGTTGCAACGTGATCACCGGGCTTACCTACGATAGCGGCAACTATCAGGCGGCGCTCGACAAGGCGCTGAAGCACATCGGATACGACAATCTGCGCGCCGAGCAGGCGAAGCAGCGCGAGCAGCCGAACGGGAAGTATCTCGGCATTGGTGTGTGCACGTATGTGGAGATCTGCGGCCTCGGTCCGTCGCAGGTTGCCGGCGCCATCGGATTCCAGGGTGGCCTCTGGGAAAGCGCGATCGTCCGCTTCCATCCGAGCGGCAAGGTGAACGTCTTCATCGGCGCATCCCCGCACGGCCAGGGCGAGGAGACGACCTTCGCGCAGATCGTGGCGAGCGAGATCGGCGTCGACGTGAATGACGTCAAGGTCGTGCACGGCGACACCGACAGCACGCCGATGGGATGGGGCACCTACGGGAGCCGCACCACAGCTGTTGGTGGTGCCGCGCTCGCGAACGCCGTGCGCAAGATCAAGGAGAAGGCCAAGCTGCTCGCCGCGCACCTCATCGAAGCCGCGCCCGAAGACATCGAATACGAGGACGGCAAATTCTTCGTCAAAGGTGCGCCGAGCCGGTCGAAGACCATCCAGGACATCGCGCTGATGGCCAACGTCGCGTGGAATCTTCCGGCAGGCATGGAGGCCGGGCTCGAGGCGACGAGCTTCTACGACCCACCGAACTTCGTGTATCCGTTCGGGGCCCACGTGGCGGTGGTGGAAGTCGACCGCGAAACCGGCAAGGTCGACATGAAGCGATACGTCGCGGTTGACGACTGCGGCCCGCAGATCAACCCGGTCATCGTCGAAGGGCAGGTGCACGGAGGAGTCGTCCAGGGTATCGGACAGGCCCTGTGGGAAGGCGCGGTCTACGACGACAGCGGACAGCTCGTCACCGGATCCCTGCTCGACTACGCCATTCCCCGGGCCGACGTGTTGCCGGACATCGACGTGCTCTCGACCGTGACCAGGTCGCCGCACCATCCGCTCGGCGTCAAGGGTATCGGCGAAGCCGGTACGATCGCCTCAACGGCTGCTGTGTACAACGCCGTCATCGACGCACTCGAGCCGTTTGGCGTCGATAACCTGACCATGCCGCTGACGCCCGAGCGTGTTTGGAGAGCCATAAACAAGGACCGGTAGCCGGTAGCCTGTAGCGGAAGCCCGAAGCCCGAAGCCTGGAGCCCAATATGTTTGCACCCTCATTCGACTACTACCGCGCCTCGGCTGTTCGGGAAGCGCTCGCGCTGATGCAGGAGCACCCGCGCGCGAAGCTGCTTGCCGGTGGACACACGCTGATTCCGCTGCTGAAGCTGCGTTTGACGGCACCCACCGCCTTGATTGACATCGGGCGCATTCCAGAGCTCAAAGGCATCACGTCGTCGAGCGGCACGATCCGGATCGGCGCGCTGACGACGCACGCCGAGCTGGCCGCGTCGCCTGCGCTGCGGGCCGAATGCCCGATGATGCCCGAGGCGGCGAGCCAGATCGGAGACGCGCAGGTCCGCAACCACGGCACGATCGGCGGCAACGTTGCGCATGCCGATCCCGCCTCCGATTTGCCGACCGTGCTCGTCGCGCTCGACGCGCGCTTCGTCATTGCCGGTCCGAAGGGCGAGCGGAAGGTGCCGGCGGCCGACTTCTTTCAGGGAATGATGACGACGGCCATTGACGCCGGCGAGATTCTCACCGCCGTTGAACTTCCGATGAAGAAGCCGGGGCAGGGGATGGCGTACGTCAAGTTCGCGCATCCGGCCTCTCGCTACGCCGTGATTGGCGCGGCTGCCGTCGTGACGATGAAGAACGGCACGTGCGGCGCGGCGCAGATTGCGATCGGCGGGCTGGTGCCCGCGCCTGTGCGCCTGCACGACGTGGAACATGCCGTCATGGGCGCCCCGCCATCTGACGAGATGATGGCCAAGGCGGCAACCGCCGTCGCCCGGCATCTCAAGGGGGACATCCTGGGAGACATCTTCGCGTCGGCTGAGTATCGCAAGGCGATGGCGCCGATCTACGTAAAACGGGCGCTCACCGCAGCCGTCCAGCGGGCATCGTAACGTGGCTCTTCCGGCGTCGGTCGACCAGCTCGAGCGGCTGTTGGCCGGCCAGCAGTATGTCGCCGATCGCAGCCTTGTGATGTCGGTGTACCTCGCCCTGAAGCTGGGCCGTCCGCTGTTTCTCGAAGGCGAAGCGGGTGTCGGCAAAACCGAAATCGCGAAGGCGTTGGCGGCAGCCCTGGGGACCGAGTTGATTCGGCTCCAGTGTTACGAGGGGCTCGATGTCAGCCACGCGTTATACGAGTGGAACTATCCCCGCCAGCTTCTGGAAATACGGCTGCTCGAAGCCAGCCACGAGCTCGATCGCGTTCGCGCCACCGAGCAGCTGTTCACCGAACCCTTCCTCATCAAGCGCCCGCTGCTGCGGGCCCTCCAGCACGATCGCGACCGTGTGCCGGTGCTGCTCATCGACGAGCTCGATCGTGCCGACGAAGAGTTCGAGGGATTCCTCCTGGAGCTGCTGTCGGACTACCAGGTGACGATTCCCGAGCTCGGTACGGTGCGCGCGACCGAGCCTCCGATTGTCGTGTTGACCTCGAATCGCACGCGGGAAATCCACGACGCGCTGAAGCGCCGGTGTCTGTACTTCTGGATTGAGTATCCGGACTTCGACAAGGAGCTGCGTATCATCATCAGCCGGATGCCCGACGCCCCGCGCCAGCTGGCGGAGCAGGTCACGGCATTCGTGCAGGAGCTCCGCGGCGCCGATCTTCACAAGGTCGCCGGGGTGTCGGAAACGCTCGACTGGGTTGCGGCGCTCGTCGCGCTGGAAAAAGATCAGCTCGACGAGGCGACCGTCGAGCACACGCTGGGCGTTCTGTTGAAGGACCACGACGACATCGAGTCGCTGCGCGGCGAGCGCCTCGCGGCGCTGGTGAGGGACGCCCGAACCCGAGCCATGGCGCAGCCTCGGTAAGTGGCCGAAAGCCTGCTCGCCAACCTGCTGATCTTCGCGCGCACACTGCGTGCAGCGGGTGTGGCCGTGCGTGCGGGCGGTGTGACCGATGCCATCCGGGCCCTCGCCGACGTGGGAATCTCGACCCGGCGCGATGTGCACGACGTCCTTCGCGCTGTGCTCGTCTCCCGCCACGAAGATCTGGCGCTGTTCGACCGGCTGTTCGAGCGGTTCTGGCGTGTCTGGCGGGAGCCGGCCGGCACCGACATGCCCCGCCCGATGGGTATTCCCAAACGTGCGCGGACGACGTTCAGCTTGCTCGCCCCTGGCGCGGCGCCAACGGAACCCGAGCAGATCGACACGGCGAAGAGCGATGTGCCCGTGACGTTGCAGACCTACAGCGCCGAACAGGTATGGCGGCGCAAAGACTTTGCCGCGTTCACGCCAGCCGACTTCGCGCGCGCTCAGGACGCGATCGCGACGCTTGTCTGGAATCCCGGCTCGCGCGTGACGAGGCGATGGATCGCGGGCGGGCGGCGCACGGTCGATCTGCGCCGCCTGGTGCGCGCCAACGTCAAGCACGGGGGAGAACTTCTCGCCGTGCCGCATCGCGTCCGCCGCGTGGCGCCGCGGCCGTTGATTCTCATCTGTGATGTCAGCGGATCGATGGAACCGTACACGCGCATGCTCCTGTTGTTTGCGCAGGCCCTCGCGGGAGGGCAGCGCCGCCTGGAAGTGTTCGTGTTTTCCACGCAGCTCACGAGAGTGACGCGGCAGTTTGCCGGTGCCCGGGCGGATGCCGCGTTGCTGCGTGTTCGCGACGCCGTTCGCGACTGGTCCGGAGGCACGCGCATCGGTGCGGCTCTGCATCACTTCAACACGCACTGGGCGCGGCGCGTGATGCGACGAGGACCGGTGGTGGTGCTCATTTCGGACGGATGGGACCTGGGAGATCCCGAGTTGCTCGCGAGCGAAGTCGCCAGGCTCCAACGCAGCGCGCACCGGCTCATCTGGCTCAACCCGCTGATTGGATCGCCCGGGTACGAACCCCTCACGCGGGGTATTCGCGCCGCCCTGCCATTCGTCGACGATTTCCTGTCGGTCCGCGATATGTCGAGCCTGGAGTCGCTGGCGCGCCACCTGAATACGCTGGAATAAACACTAAGATCACCAAGGAACGAACCGGATCCTTCCTTAGTGTCCTTAGTGATCCATCAGGAGAAGAGTTGAAGGACGCGCAAAAGATTACGTGGACGTTGTCGGTTGCCCACGCGCTGAGCTCGACCGGATTCCTCGCGGCCTCGACGATCACCTCCATCGTCGGCGCGGATCTGAGTGGTCGCCAAGCCTGGGCCGGCGCGCCGTCCGCGGTGTATCAGCTTGGCGTGGCGGCCGCGGCGCTGGTCATCGGATACACCATGGATCGTCTGGGTCGACGGCGAGCGCTGTCGATGGGCTTCGCGATCGGCGCGTTGGGCGCTGCGCTCGCGGCGTGGGCAGTCGTGACGCGCACGTGGGTTGGTTTTCTGGGTGCGCTCGCGTTGATGGGGCCTGGAAGCGCAGCGGCAGGCCTTTCACGGTTCGTCGCAGCCGAGGTGCATCCGGCACGGGAACGGGGCAGGGCCATCGCCATCGTCGTCGTTGGCGGAACAGCCGGTACACTCATCTGGCCCCTGCTGTCTGTCCTGCTCGGACCGTGGCTTGCGCACCTGGGCATCAGCGATCTGGTCTGGCCCTTTGGCGTCAGCACGATGTTGCTTGCGCTGGCCGCGCTGGTCGTCTTCGCGTTGCTTCGTCCTGATCCCGGCGCGATCGCCCGATCCCTCGGCGAACAGGAGGCCCATGACACCGACAGGGCGAGCCGGCGAGCCGCCTCGCTTGGAGAGATTCTGCGGCGCCCGGGCGCCAGCGTTGCGATTGCGTCGATGGTGTGTGGTCACGCCATCATGGTGATGGTGATGGTCATGACGTCGCTGCACATGCGCAATCACAACCATGACGTGGCGGCCATTTCCATCACGACGTCCCTTCACGTTCTCGGGATGTTCGCATTCTCGATTCTGTCGGGACGTCTGGCCGACAGCATCGGCCGGGCGCCCGTCATCATGGCGGGGGCGATTCTCCTGGTCGTCGCCTGCGTGGTTGCGCCGCTTTCGCCGGCGGCTGTGCCGATCACGTTCGGACTATTCCTGCTCGGCCTCGGCTGGAACCTGTGTTTCGTGGGGGGCTCGTCGCTGCTCGCCGATCAGTTGTCGCCCGACGAACGTGCGCGCACGCAGGGGTTCAACGATCTCCTGATGGGATTGGTGGCGGCGTCTGGCAGCTTCCTCAGCGGGCACCTGTTTGCTGCGGTCGGTTACGGCACGCTGGGTCTGATTTCGGCGCTCGTGGCCGTTGCGCCGTTCACCCTGGCGTTCTGGTGGCAGCTGAAGAACTGGCGCCAGAGTGCCGCGGCCTCGTTCGGGCGGTCGAGCTGAAGCGACTTACAGAAGGGACTCGGCGCGAGCGGTTGTCACCATCACGAATGGCGCGATGGATACCGCCAAGGCCACGAGACGAGCGCGAAGGCGATTCATTTGAATGATCATTCGTCTGTTCTCCCGGTCCAGCAAGGGAGCAACGAGGGTGCCAGGCGCCATCGCGTGTCACGATGTAGGGCAGGTCTGCCTAACATGCTGATGGGCAATGGCTTTGCGGCGGGTCATCGTGGCGCATGCACGGATCTGCCACCGTCGGCCCCGAAACCGCCTCGGGTTTTTGTAAGTGGCAGATCAGATTTGTGGTGCGTGACTAGCTGACTTTAGTCCCTCACTGCGGCGGCGGCGAGAGCTTATAGCGCAGGTCCCGGAGCTCGCGGTTGAGGCGTGCGTGACGCTGACGCCAGAGCTCGAAACGGCTGGCGATGCAGTCGAGCAGTTGCGCCTTGCCAGCCGCCTCTTCGCGCGCGGCCGCGCGCCTGTAGAAGCCCGCGCCCATGTGCGCGTACCAGCGGATGTTGTGCCGATGCCTCATCTGCTCTTCGAAAAAGCCTGCCAGCAGAAGGCATTGGGCACCCGCCGCTTCCATGATGGCGCTATCGCGCAGCGCATCGGCATGCGCGACGAAACGGTCGTATATCGCGCTCAGGTCGGCTGGCGTCGACAAATCGTCGTCGGTATCGATCGACACCTGCGCGTAGTGGGCAAGCACGCTGGCGTTGTACAGGAGCTCTTGTTCGTCGGTCGCGCCCTCGGATACGTCGCGGAGACCCACGACGAAAAACTCCAGTGTTGCCAAGTGATTGCTCCCGAGCAGTTCCTGGAACAACCCCATTGACCCTCCGTATCGGCCGCACGACGGGCCGTCGTTAGTTCGCCATGCAAAGGTCTTACCGTTCTGTTACGATCTGAGAATCGATGCGCAAGTACCTTCTCATCTGCGTTTGGGCCTATTTCGCGTCCTCTGTTGGGTACACGCAAGCACCGACGGGGGGTTCCGAGCGCCCGAAGCTCGTGCTCGTCGTCTCCATCGATCAGATGCGGTTCGATTTGCTCGAGCGCTTCGAACCGCTTTTCAAGGCAGGATTCCGCCAGCTTGTTGACCGTGGCGGAGTTTTTACGAACGCGAATTACCGTCACGCATCTACCGAGACGGGACCCGGACACTCGGTGCTCTTGAGTGGCAGCCATCCGAGCCATTCGGGCATCGTCGCGAACGAGTGGTGGGATCCGTTTCTCAAGAAAGCCATCAACGTCATCGACGATCCGACGCAGACCACTCTGGGCGGGCGTGGCCGCTCTTCGTCGCCGGCCAACATGCTGACGTTTACCGTCGGTGACGCGTTGAAAGCCGTCTCGCCCGCGTCTCGCGTTGTCGGCGTTGGACTGAAAGACCGGTCGGCGATCCTGATGGGCGGGCGCCGGGCCGATGCGGCCTACTGGTTCGAGAACGACGGCGGCAATTTCGTGACGAGCACCTACTACATGAACGCCGCGCCCGCATGGTTGAACGAATGGAACCAGAGCCGCCGCGCCGACCGTTTCGCGAAGCAGACCTGGAACCGCCTGATCGACGATGTGGCGTTGTACGAGAAATATGCCGGCAAGGACGCCGTCGAAGGAGAGCGCGATCGGAAGGACATCACGTTTCCGCATCCGTTCGTCGCGATGCCGCCCGCGGCTGATCACTATGTCGAGTTGAGGCGCAGCCCGTTCGCCGACGAGGTCGTGCTCGACTTTGCGCTCGAAGTGATGAAGCAGCACGAGCTCGGAAAAGACGCCGATACCGATGTCCTGGCAATTGGATTTGCGTCCACCGATGGCATCGGTCACCAATGGGGCCCCGACAGCCACGAACAGATGGATCAAATGCTGCGGCTCGACAACGTCCTCGGCCGCCTGTTCGCGCAGGTGGATTCAACGGTGGGCCTCGCGAACACGGTGATTGTGCTGGCGGCGGATCACGGGTCGCGTCCCATCGTCGAGATTCTGCAGGCGCGGGGTGTGGCGGCGCGCCGCTTCCCCCCGAAAGCCGTCGAGGACGCCGTGACGGCCGCGTTCGCCCGCAAGTATCCAGGTGTCAACGATCTGATGAGCTACTTTGCGACCGATATCTACCTCGACGAAGACGCTCTGCGCCGGCACAAGCTCGATCGGAAGGACGTCGAGAAAACCGCCATCGATGCGCTGCTGGCGACCGGCGCTGTCGAGCGTGTCTACACGCACGCCGACCTGCGGAGTACAGCTCCGTCATCGGATCCATATCTGGAGTTGTTCAGGAACGCCTTTTTCGAGCCGCGAAGCCCGCACCTGCAGGTGCTCTTCAAACGCGAGGTCTACGTCACCTCGACCGTCGGGGGCACGGGACACGGCAGCGTGTACGAGTTCGATCGCCACGTGCCCATCGTGTTCATGGGCCCGGGCATCAAGGCCGGGCGGTATCCGGACGCAAGCGGTCCAGAGGACATCGCGCCCACGATTGCCCATCTGCTTGGGCTGTCGTTCCAACGGGAGCACGATTCGCGAGTGCTTGACGAGATGTTGAAACGGTAGACGATCCCGAGGCTGGAGCCATGCGCCGCGAAACAGTGGAGGTCGGCCACAAGGCGATCAGTTATCTCGTCGCCGAGCCTTCTGTCCCCGCGACTCGACAGCAACCCGTAAGAAACGTCGTGTTCCTCCATGCGTTTCCGCTGCAGGCGGCGATGTGGGAGCCGACGCTCGGCGCGATTCCCGACGGCTGGCGGGCGATCGCGCCGGATTATCGTGGGTTCGGCCACACGCCCCTTCCCGATTCAAATCGGCCGACGTTAAGTGACTTTGCCGGCGATGTGATCGATTTGCTCGACCGGCTCGAGATCACGCAGGCTGCCGTCATCGGATGCTCGATGGGCGGGTACGTGCTCTTCGAGATCCTTAAGAGCGCGCCACGGTACGTCTCTGCGGCCGGCCTTGTGTCGACGCGGCCCGGTGCCGATAGTGAAGAAGGACGCCGCGGCCGTGAGAAGATGATCGATCTCGTGATTCGCGAAGGGGTCGAGGCTGTCGCGGAGCAGATGGTTCCGAAACTGCTGGGCGCGGCGAGCCGTCACGAACGGCCGGATTTGACGAAGCACGTCCGCAACCTCATCATCGAGAACACGCGCGAAGGCGTCAAGACAGCCGTGCACGCGATGATGGAACGCACGGACTCGACGACCCGGCTGGGCAAGATCGACGTGCCAACGCTCATCGTTCACGGGATGGAAGACACGTTGATTCCGCCGAGCGAAGCCGAGGGGATGCACAAGGCGATAAGGCACGCACAGCTCGAGTTGATGCCCTTCTCGGGACATCTGCCCAATCTCGAGCAGTCTGGGCCATTCGATGGGATACTCTGGCAGTTTCTAAACAGGTTATGACGAACACATTAAGGCTGACTGCGGCCGTCGCTGTTATGACGGCGATGGTGAATCTGAGCGCGCAGGACTATCAACCATCGCCCGATCTCGAGGCGCTGCATGTGCCGTTCGATATGCTGCTCGACCTTCACGTGAGGGACGGTCTCGTGTACTATCGCGCGCTCCAGGGAGACCGGGCGCGATTGAGCCGCTATGTCAGCTCGCTGAACTCGCCGGCGGTCGTGTCTGCGTACGCCGGATGGTCCGACGATCAGAAGAAAGCGTTGTGGCTCAACGCCTACAACGCGCTGGTACTGCAGACGGTCGTGAACCACTATCCGATCCGGGGGCAGTCCTCGTCGTATCCGGCCAACAGCATCAGGCAGATTCCCGGCGCCTTCGAGAAGACGACGCACACGGTTGCGGGCAAGAGCGTGACGCTCGATCAGATCGAAACCACCATCTTGCCCGAGTTCGGTGATTCGCGCGTCTACCTGGCGCTCGGACGTGGCGCTGTCGGCAGCGGGCGGCTTCGGAGCGAAGCGTTCAGCGGCAAGGCGGTGGATCGTCAGCTCGACGAGGTCAGAAAGCAGTTTATTACCACGCCGCGCTGGGCGAAGGTCGATGCGCTCAGCGGCAAAGTCAGCGTGAGCCCGATTTTGAGCTGGCGATCGGCGGCATTCATCAAGGAGTACGCCGGCGCTTCGATCGAACTGCCCCAGCGCGAGACCATCGAGCTGGCGGTGATAGGATTCCTGCGGCCGCACCTGCTTTCGTCTGAGGAGGACTTCATCAGGAAGAACACCTTCCAGCTTACCTACGAGCCCTTCGACTGGAGGCTCAACGACCTCACAGGCGGCAGGCCGGACTAGCGGGTTGGTGGTTAGTGGTTAGTGGTTGGCGGTGAAGAACTGCTACGAACCGCGAACCCACCAACTACCAACCACCAACCAACCACATGGATCTCCAGCTGAACGGTAAAGCCGCAATTGTCACAGGCTCGAGTCGAGGGTTGGGCCTGGCGAGCGCAAAGGCGCTGACGGGGGAGGGGTGCCGGGTGTGCCTGTGCGCCAGGGGCGCCGAGGCGCTCGAAAGCGCTGCGGTGCAATTGCGTACCGGTACCGGGGTCCCACATCATCACGGTCGCAGCCGACTTGTCCACGCCCGAGGGCGCCGAGAAAGTCGTCAACGCGACGCTCGAGGCGTTCGGCGGCATCGATATCCTCGTCAACAACGTCGGCACAGCCAAGGGGACCGACATCGTCAACACGGCAGACGTCGAGTGGCACGAGGCGTTCGATCAGACGCTCTACCCGGCGATCCGGATGTCGCGCCTCGTCGTCCCGCATATGCGGAGCGGCGGCAGTGGCTCGATCGTGATGATCGCGTCGATTTGGGGGCGCGAATCGGGCGGGCGCATGGTCTACAACGCCGTGAAGGCCGCCGAAATCAGCCTGGCCAAGGCGATGGCGCAGCAGCTCGCCAAGGACGGCATTCGCGTGAACAGCGTGGCGCCAGGATCGATCCTCTTCCCCGGGGGCTCGTGGGACAAGCGAGTCAAGGCAGAACCCGAGGCTATGGCCGAGTTCGTGCGCCGGGAGCTCCCGTTTGGCCGCTTCGGCCGCGCAGAAGAAGTTGGCGACGTGGTGGCATTTCTCGCGTCGCCCCGCGCGAGCTGGATTAGCGGCTCATCTGTGACGGTTGACGGCTGCCAGTCGCGGTCGCAAATCTGAAACGCCGCCGTATTCAGGGTCTGTGTCTGGTGGCCATGGCCTGTGCGCCCACTCCAGCGTGGCCTCTGCTGCCGGTCGAACCGTCTGGACCGGTTTCCGCCGTGCGATCCTTACCGGCATGCCCTCAGCAGACTCAGTTTCGTTGTCGTCGAGTTCGGACGTCTCGACGTGAAAGAACATTCCTCTTCGTCGCGTGTAACGATCGCCTGCATCCATCACATTCCTCCTTCGACGCGATCGACGTCGAAAGCAGACCAGCGAAAATCGTAACACGATTCGTTTTACACTTCTGCCCGTGAAGATCCTGATTACGGGTGGAGCAGGCTACATCGGCAGCGTGATGACCGATGTCGTCATCGACGGCGGACACGATGTCACCGTTCTGGACAATCTTTCGCGCGGCCATCGCGATGCCGTGTCGCCGCGCGCGGTGTTTGTTGAAGGCGATCTGAACGACACGCGGCTGGTCATTGACGCCTTGAAGCAGCAAAGGGTCGATGCCGTCATCCACATGGCGGGCGTGGCGCTGGTCGGCGAATCGATGGAGGATCCGGGCGCGTACTACCGTACGAACGTCGTGGCAGGGCTCAGTCTGCTCGAAGCGATGGTCGGCGCAGGCGTGAAGTCGATTGTGTTCTCGTCGACGTGCGCCGTGTACGGCGTTCCCGAGAAGACGCCGCTCGACGAAGGGATGCCCACACGGCCGATCAACCCGTATGGCGAATCCAAGCTGGCGTTCGAGCGCGCGCTTGCGTGGTTTGCCAGCGCGCACGAGTTCCGGGTGACATCGCTGCGCTACTTCAATGCGGCCGGTGCGAGCGAACGGTCTGGCGAGCGACACGATCCGGAAACCCACTTGATTCCGCTCGTGCTCGGGGCCGCGGCCGGCACGCGCGAACACGTCACGATTTTCGGCGACGACTATCCGACTCGCGACGGCACCTGCGTGCGCGACTACATCCACGTGCTCGATCTCGCCGATGCCCATCTTCTTGCGTTGCAGCGCCAGGACCCTCGGATGGGCATCTACAATCTGGGGTGCGGCGGCGACGGACACACGATTCGCGAGGTGATCGATTGCGCTGCCAGGGTGACAGGCCGGCGCATTCCGACGGTTATCGGCCCGCGACGGCCCGGCGACCCGCCTGTGCTCGTCGCGGCGTCAGACAAGGCGCGCCGCGAGCTTGGCTGGCAACCCAGGCGCGAGCGTGTCGAGATGATGGTGGAATCCGCCTGGCGCTGGATGCTTGCCAGGGGAGAGCGCTTGTCAGGGCAGAGGGCAGATGGATGATGGCAGAGACCCAACGTCTGCCATCTGCCATGACGTGAATCGGGAATCAGGCGCTAGCGGACTTCGACCCTTTGCCCGGCGCAGCCTTCGCGGGTGCCTTCTTGCGGCTGGCGACCGTCTGGGCGCCGAATTTCTTGGTGAACCGCTCCACGCGGCCTTCCGTGTCGATTAGCTTCTGCCGGCCCGTGAAGAACGGATGGCAGCTCGAGCAGATTTCCAGGTGCAGCTCCTTCTTGGTCGACCGTGTCTTCCAGGTCGCGCCACACGCGCACCGGGCCTCTACCTCGTGATATTTCGGATGAATGCCTTCTTTCACGACAAAGCTCCTTTGGAGAAACCTTGATTATATCAGGCTTCGGGCTACCGGCTTCTGGCTCCAGGGGAGCCTGGCGAACCAACCACGAACCACCAACCACCAACTAGGGGACCACATGCGTTCGGTCCCAGCGGTGGGCGCGCAGCGCCTCGAGCAGCCGGGCTGGCAGCGGCTCGCCGTTACTTGCTGTCAGATTGCGCTCCACGTGCCGGGTTCGGCGCATGCCTGGTATCACCGTGGCGACGTCCGGACTGGCCAGGATGAACCGCAGCGCCATTTCGGGCAGGTCCATGCCGCTCGGCACCAGCATGTCGAGCCGCTCGACTCGCTCGAGCGTCTCGGCCAGGTTCGCAGGCGTGAAGTAGATGTTCCGCCAATCACCTTCCGGCCAGGTGCTGTTCCTGGTCAATGTGCCGGTCAGGCTGCCTTCGTCGAACGGCACACGGGCGATGACGGCCACGTCGAGCTCGTGGCATGCAGGGAACAGGACGTCTTCCGGGCTCTGATCGAAGATGTTGTAGACGACCTGCACCGAATCCACGAGCCCCGTCCGCAGCGCTTTGAGCACGTTCGCCGGCTCCCATCGGTTGACGCTGATCCCGAACGCGTCGACGAGGTTCCGCCGCTTCAACTCCTCAGCCGCGCGCTGCCAGCCTCCGTCCTCGGCCCACGCGTCGCTCCACACGTGAAGTTGCTGAAGGTCGAGCCGGTCGCGCTCCAGATTCGCCAGGCTCTTTTCGGTCATTGCGACGATGTGATCGGCGGGGAAGACCTCGGCGACGGGCGTCTCGGCGCGACCAGGCCATTTCAGGTTCATCGGTGGAACCTTCGTCGCGACAAACAGCTTTCTGCCGCTGTGCCGCTTGAGGGCCTCCCCGAGCAGCTTCTCGCTGCGCCCCATGCCGTACGCGAACGCAGTGTCGAAGAAGTTACAGCCCAGCTCGATGGATCGATCGAGCGAACGACGCGACTCCTCGTCGTCCGAGCCGGTCCAGCCGCCCATGCCCCACATGCCGTAGCCGATTTCCGAAACCTGCCAGTTGGTCCTGCCGAAGCGTCGATACTGCATGGTGGGATCTTACGCTGTCGGGACTAGGGACTAGGACTGGGGATTAGGGGCTAGGGATTGGGGATTAGAGCTCCGTCCACTGATGCAGAAGTTTCCAGACTTCACTCAGGCCGTGCCCCTCGACGGCCGAGACCGGCACGACGGGGGAGTCATAGGTCTGCTTCAGCGCCCGGAGCATCTTGGTCCGCTCCGACTGCGTGAGCTTGTCGATTTTCGTCGCGACGATCGCCACCGGGACTTGCGCGGCGAGGAGCCACTCGTAGCCTGCCGCGTCTTGCGGGAGGCCGGGGTGCCGCGAATCGACCAGTTGCAGTGCGCCCGCGAGGCGGCGTTGAGCCCGCGTGGAGGGATCGAAGTATGCCCGGGTGAGATGCTCGAAGCCTTCAACCGATTCGTGGCCGCCCCGCGCGTACCCATAGCCGGGAAGATCGACGAGATAGAGTTGCGGGATTGAAGCCCGAAGCCCTGAGTCGATCAGGTAGTAGTTCGCGAGGCGGGTCTTGCCGGGCGCCGCGCTGGTCCGGGCGACCTTCTGTTTGACGAGCGAGTTGATAAGGGTCGACTTGCCGACGTTCGAGCGGCCGACCAGAGCTATTTCGGGTACGCCTGTGGCTGGAAAATCAGAGGCTGACGCTGCGGAGAGGATGAACTGAGCGTGCACGTGGACTTCAGGCTTCGGACTTCGGACTTCAGGCCTGCAGCCTGAAGCCCGTGGTCCAGAGCCCGTGTGCGTCAGTGAGTGATGGTATCGTCGGCGTCGACTTCCACTTCCGGCGTTGCGACCTCGGCCGACAGCGCCGCCGGCATCGGGCCGGAGACGGCGATCTTGAGCACCTCGTCCATCGTGCTCACGAGATACATGTTCAGCGAATCGAGGACGTTTTTCGGAATGTCCGCCAGGTCCTTCTCGTTGTCCTTCGGCACGATGATGTTCTTGATGCCGGCGCGGTGGGCGGCGAGCACTTTCTCCTTCACTCCGCCGATGGGCAGCACCTTCCCGCGCAGCGTAATTTCCCCGGTCATCGCCACATCCGTGCGGGTCGGCACGCGCGCAAGCGCCGACACGAGGGCGGTCGCCAGCGTGATGCCGGCCGAGGGGCCGTCCTTCGGAATCGCGCCTTCGGGCACATGGATGTGCACGTCGGTCTTCTTGTTGAAGTCCTTCGGGATGCCGAACTCATCGGCCTTCGAACGCACCCAGCTCATTGCCGCCTGCGCCGACTCCTGCATCACGTCGCCGAGCTTGCCGGTGAGCGTCAAATGGCCGCGGCCGGGCATGAGCGTCGCTTCGGTCACGAGAATCTCGCCGCCGACCTCGGTCCAGGCGAGACCCGTGGCGACGCCGATTTCTTCCTTCTCCTCCGCCATGCTCGGGCGGAAGCGCGGCACTCCCAGGTACTCCGTGACCTTTTCGGACGTCACGTTTTCCTCGAACGTCTTGCCTTCAACAACGACCTTCCGCGCCACCTTGCGCGTAATCGAGCTCAGCTCGCGCTCGAGGTTCCGGACCCCCGCCTCGCGCGTGTAGCGCTGAATGACGGTCTGGATGGCCTCGTCTGTGAAGGAGATGTTCTTGGTCTCGAGGCCGCTGCCTTCAATGGCCTTCGGCGCCAGGAAGCGCTTGGCGATCTCCAGCTTCTCCTGCTCGGTGTAGCCGGCGAGCTGGAGCACTTCCATACGATCGCGCAGCGCCTGCGGAATCGTGTGCAGCACGTTCGCGGTGCAGATGAACATGACCGACGAGAGGTCGTATTCGACGTCGAGATAGTGGTCAAGGAACGTGTGGTTCTGCTCGGGATCGAGCACTTCCAGCAGTGCCGCCGACGGGTCACCGCGGAAGTCCATCGACATCTTGTCCACTTCGTCGAGCAGGAAGACCGGGTTCATCGTGCCGGCCTTCTTCATCATCTGAATGACCTGGCCCGGGAACGCGCCGATGTAGGTGCGCCGGTGGCCGCGAATCTCAGCCTCATCGCGCACGCCGCCGAGCGACAGCCGGACGAACCGGCGGTTCATCGCCTTGGCAATCGACTTGGCGAGCGACGTCTTGCCCACTCCGGGAGGACCCGACAGCGTGAGAATCGTCGCCTTCGGCTTCTTCACGAGCGCGCGGACGGCGAGGAACTCGAGGATGCGGTCCTTGATCTTTTCGAGGCCGTAATGGTCGGCGTGCAGGATTTCTTCCGCGCGCTTCAAGTCGCGGCTCTCGCGCGACTTCTTGTGCCAGGGCACGGCAATCAGCCAGTCGAGATAGTTGCGCGAGACCGTGGCCTCGGCCGACATCGGGGGCATGGCTTCCAGACGCTTGAGCTCCTGGACGGCCTTTTCCTCGACGTCCTTGGGCATCTTCGACTGTTCGATCTTCTTCTTCAGGTCGTCGACCTCGTTGCCCTTGTCGTCCTTGCGGCCCAGTTCCTTCTGGATCGCCTTCATCTTTTCGTTGAGGTAGTACTCCTTCTGCGCCTTCTCCATCTGCTTCTTCACGCGAGACTGGATGCGGCGATCGACCTGGAGCTTGTCTACCTCGATTTCGAGAATGCCGGCGATGCGGTTGAGGCGTTCGATCGGCGAGACGATCTCGAGGAGGTTCTGTTTCTCGTCGACACCCACGAGCAGGTGCGCGGCAATCGTGTCGGCCAGTCGGCCCGGATCGTCGACCCGGACCGCGGCAATCATGGCGTCGTAGTGCAGGTTGTTCGAGAGCTTCACGTACTGCTCGAACAGCGAGACGACGCGCGTCATGGTTTCTTCGATATCGGCCGGCATCTCCTTCTGGCGCGGCAGCACCTTGACGACGACACGGAAGAATCCCTTGTCTTCCTTCCACTCGACGGCGCGGGCACGCTCGACGCCTTCCACGAGCACCTTGATGTTGCCGTCGGGCAGCTTCAGGCTCTGCACCACGTTGGCGACGCAGCCCATCGTGTAGATGTCGTCGGGTCTCGGGTCGTCGGTCGACGCGTCGTGCTGCGCGGCGAGGAAAATGCGCTTGTCCTTGCCGAGCGCGTGTTCCAGCGCCCGGGTAGACGAGGGACGCCCAATGACGAACGGCATCATCATGTGGGGGAAGACGACGACGTCGCGCAGCGGAACGATAGGGAGTGTCTCGTATACTTCCATTGGACCTCAGGGAACCTGGAGGGATTGGTGATTAGGGATTTGGGATTACGTCCTAATCCCTAGTCCCCAGTCCCTAATCCCTGCGACTATCCAGCTTTTTCTACCAGAGTGATCGGCTTGTCCTTCGCCTCGACGACTTCTCGCGTGATGACGCACTCGCGGATCTTCTTCTGGTTGGGCAGCGAGTACATCAGGTCGAGCATGAGATCTTCGATGATCATCCGAAGGCCACGCGCGCCGATCTTGCGCTCGAGCGCCGATTCCGCGATGGCTTCGAGGGCGTCGTCCGCGAAGCGCAGCTTCACGTTTTCGTACTCGAACAGCCTCTGGTATTGACGCGTAATCGCATTGCGAGGTTGCGTCAGGATCTGCACCAGGGCCGCCTTGTCGAGCTCGTGCAGCGTGCCGACGACCGGCAGGCGCCCGACGAACTCGGGGATGAGCCCGTACTTGATGAGGTCCTGCGGCTCGACTTTTTCGAGCGTCGATCCCAGGTCGCGGTTCCGGTGCGACTTGACATCGGCCTTGAAGCCCAGTGTTTTCTTGCCGGCGCGCCGGTCGATGATCTTTTCAAGACCCACGAACGCGCCGCCGCAGATGAAGAGGATGTTGGTGGTGTCGATCTGGAAGAACTCCTGGTGCGGGTGCTTGCGTCCGCCCTGCGGCGGGACGTTGGCGACTGTGCCTTCCAGAATCTTCAGCAGCGCCTGCTGCACGCCTTCGCCCGACACATCGCGGGTGATCGACGGGTTCTCGTCTTTTCGGCAGATCTTGTCGACCTCGTCGATATAGATGATGCCCTGCTGGCACTTCTCGATATCGCCGCCGGCCGCCTGCAGCAGCTTGAGGATGATGTTCTCGACGTCTTCGCCGACATAGCCCGCTTCGGTCAGCGTCGTCGCGTCGACGATCGTGAACGGCACCGACAGCAGCTTGGCGAGGGTCTGCGCCAGCAGCGTCTTGCCCGTGCCGGTCGGGCCGATGAGCATGATGTTCGACTTGGTCAGCTCGACGTCGTTGCGGCTGCGGGGCTGTTTCTGAATCTCGATGCGCTTGTAGTGGTTGTAGACGGCGACGGCGAGCTTCTTTTTCGTCGTCTCCTGACCCACCACGTACTCGTCGAGGAACTTCTTGATCTCCTGCGGAACGGGGAGCGACGTCCGGGCGCTTCGGTTGTCGAACCGGTTGTCGTCGGCGATGATGTCGTTGCAGACCTCGACACATTCGTCGCAGATGAAGACCGTGGGGCCCGCAATGAGCTTCCGGACGTCGTTCTGATCCTTGTTACAGAACGAACACCGCAAGACCTCGTTTTCGCCTTTTGCTTTGACCATAGTTTCAGGGGATTAGCGACACTAACCCCTAGGCTCTCTTTCTGATGACATCATCAATAATACCGTATTCCTTGCCCTGGTCGGCATTCATGATGTAATCCCGCTCGGTGTCGTCCTGGATCCGCTTAACTGGCTGACCTGTATGCTGAACAAGGATCTCGTTCAGGCGCTCGCGCATCCGGAGAATCTCGCGGGCGGCGATGTCGATATCGGTCGCCTGACCCCCGAGGCCCGACATGAGGGGCTGGTGGATCACAATTCGCGAATTGGGCAGCGAGAAGCGCTTGCCTTTCGCGCCCGACGCGAGCAGCACGGCCGCCATCGAGGCCGCCTGGCCGATGCACAGCGTCTGCACGTCGGGCTTGACAAACTGCATGGTGTCGTAAATCGCGAGGCCCGCTGTAATGGACCCACCGGGGCTGTTGATGTAGAGCAGGATGTCCTTGTCCGGGTCTTCGGCCTCGAGAAACAGCATCTGCGCGATCACGAGGTTCGCGATGGTGTCATCAATCGGCGTGCCAATGAAGACGATGCTGTCCTTGAGAAGGCGGGAGAAAATATCGTACGCCCGCTCCCCGCGGTTGGTTTGTTCCACGACCATGGGAACGAGCTGCATGCGCGACTCTGACATGAGGGGTACTCCGCCTGTAAGAAGATATCGGCTTGGCCATACCGGGTCTACATCCCTCGACTTCGCTCGGGATGCAAATCGGCCTACTCGCGTTCAACCTGTGCCTGGGACAGTACGTAATCGATCGTTTTTTCACGCCGGATGCCGGCCGCCAGACGCGACAACGCGCCTTCTTTCTCGAGCCGTGCCCGCAGCGCCGCCGGTGTCAGGCCGCTGCGCTCGGCGTACTGTGCGACGTCCCGGTCGATCTCTTCATCGGACACCGCGATGTTCTCGCGGCGCGAGATCTCGTCGAGCACCAGCGCGCTCTTCACCGATTCACGGCTTGCGTCGCGCTGACTGTCGCGGAACTGATCCCAGTCGATGTTCGCACGCCGCGGATCGATGTTCTGGTCCATCAGCCTGCGCGCGAACTCCTCGGTGCGCCGGTCGAGCTCGCGCTCCACGAGCGACTCGGGAATGTCGACGCTGACCCGCGCGGCCAGCTCCTTGAGGAGATCG
Organism: Vicinamibacterales bacterium; assembly: GCA_963782595.1. Classification (GTDB taxonomy): domain Bacteria; phylum Acidobacteriota; class Vicinamibacteria; order Vicinamibacterales; family JAMQPK01; genus JAMQPK01. Next base: position 264,512 of record CAWAKJ010000005.1, read on the forward strand.
GCGCGGAGATTCCGGTCGCCTTCCTGTTCCGCCTCGCGCTGCAGGTCCTGCTCGATGCGCTCGCGCAGCGCCTGAAGCGTGTCGAACGCGCCGACGTCCTTCGCGAACTCGTCGTCGAGCGCCGGCAGCACACGCTTGCGGATGTCCTTTACGGTGACCGCGTAGTCGAGGCTGGTGCCGGCCATCTCCTTGATCGCGTAGTCGTCGGGGTAGTGGATCGTGAAGCTCTTTTCCGCGCCCTGTTCCAGCCCTTTCAACTGGTCGTCGAATCCAGGGGGATTCGCTTTCGCGCCAATCTCGACGACCACGTCGTGGTGGTGCTCGTCTTTCTCCCCTAAGGCCGTCGGCTTGCGATCGACATCGAGCGTCACACTGTCGCCCTCGTCGACCCCGCGCCCCTCGACAGGCTCGTACCGCGCGGCGCGATTCTGCAGCTGCGACAGGGTCTGCTCGACGGCGTTGTCTTCGAGCGTGACGGCCGGCCGGCGGAGCACGATCGCATTCAGGGGGCCGGGGTCGATGGCCGGGAGCGTGTCGAACGTGGCGGTAAACGTGAGCGCCTGACCTTCGTCGAGCGTCACGTCTTTCACGTCGGGCGTGTCCACCGGCTCGAGGCCGCGCTCGCGCAGCACTTCGTCGATGGCGCGGGGAATCAGATCGTGCGCGACGTCGTGAAGAATCTGCTCGCGAAAGCGCTTTTTGATGAGCGTCGCGGGAACCTTTCCCTGCCGGAATCCCGGAATCCGTGCCTGCCGGCTGTAGCTGCGGGCCACCCGATCGATCTGCGCGTCGACGACATCGCTCGGAATCTCAACCGCGACACTTTTCCTGGTTTCACTGAGATCAGCGAATTCTGTTTTCACTCTTGAAGTATACCTGCTGGATCTGAGGGAATTTGATGACGGCAGTGGTCTCTGACAGCGATCGTGAAGTTCGCCGACGCGCGATTCGTGTCCTCATGAGGTCCGCCTTCGCACTTTCAGTACTTCGGCGCGGGGAGCCCTTCGACTCGCCTCGCTCGCTCAGGGCACCACTCGGTGTGCCGCAAGCTGGCTCGTCACGAGCGAGGCCGCACGGCGGCCGAGTCGAGTGGTGCGAAAGGGGGGAGTTGAACCCCCATAGCCTTTCGGCTACCGGATCCTAAGTCCGGCGCGTCTGCCAGTTCCGCCACTCTCGCAACAAGGTCCTTATTCTACTACTGGTTACGACTCTTGCTGCTGGCGCCGATGTGTGAGCCTGTGGTCTGCGCTGTGGGTCGCCACCGGTCGATAAGAAGGCCGACGCTTGTCCGCTTCCGTATCAACCAGGACACAGAAGCGTAATTAAAGTCATATAAAGTCGTTCAAAGTCAGTTAATTAGTATCTTTTTGTTCGTGGATTCTCGAAAAAGGGCTTTGTAAGTGACGGGGCGGAGCTGTCTCTGATTCTTTCCTCTTCTTCGACGCTGGTCGAGTTGATCGGCGGATCGGCGCCCACCGAACGAGCCCGGGAGACCTTCCGACGCGCGTCGGCGACCGTCGAGCCCGTGGCGATCGTCGCCGAGCCTGGTCTGGACGTCGCCGCTGTCGCCCGGGCGATTCACGAGACAAGTGCGCGACGCGACGAGCCGTTTGTCGTCGTCGACTGTTCGCTTCCAGACGCTGCGGCGCTGGAGCGGCAGATTTTCGCCTCGGCTGCGTTCCGGGGCACGTTGACGCTCGTCAACGTCGACGAGCTGCCGGCGCCGATGCAGGCCCGTCTCGCGCGCGTGCTTCGCGACGGGCAGCTCGATGTCGATGCAACCGGTGCGGGGGTGGTGTTCGACGTGCGTGTGCTCGCCGCCGTGGGCGGCGAGCCGGATGATGCCATCCAGGAAGGTGTGCTCCGCCGCGACTTGTGGACGCGTTTCAGTCTGCGGCTCGACCTGCCGCCCCTGCGCCAGCGCTCGGCGGACATCCCGATGCTCGTCGGGTGTCTTGTCGGCGACGCCGCTGCTTCTGCCCGCCTTCCGGTTCCCGGGTTCTCGCGCGAAGCACTGATGCTGCTCGCCGCGCTGCCGTGGCGCCGCAATTTCGATGAACTGCGCGAGGTGCTCCAGGTGCTCGTGCGAGCTGTCGTGGGCGGCGCTGTGTCGCTGGAAGACGTCCTCGATCACGTTCCGCTCGAACCGGTGGTGTGGAGCCAGGGCAGTCCGACAAATCTGCGTGAAGCGCGCCTCAGCTTCGAACGCCACTACATCGCGCGAGTGCTGAGACGCCATCGCGGGAGCATGGAAGATGCCGCGCGCTCCCTGGGCATGCAGAGAACCAATCTCTACAGGAAGGTACGTCAGCTCGGCATCGGGGTTCCAAGAACGAGACAACCATGAACAGAGGCAGAACCATTCTTCGGGTTTTCGTGCTGGCCGTTGGCCTGGGCGTAACGTGGCAGGCGCGCGCAGCGCAGGCACAGATCGTCGCGCCTCGCGAGGCCGCCCGGATTGAATTTGGCCCGCTGTCGGTCTATCCGAGCGTTCGGCTTATCGACCTGGGCGTCGACGAGAACGTCTTCAACGACGCGGTCGATCCGAAGCAGGACTTGACGTTGACACTCGCGTCGAAAGCGCTGGGCGTGCTGAGATTCGGCCTGAACGAGCTGATATTTTCGGGTGGCGGCGACTACGTGTGGTTCAAGGAGCAGGCCTCGCAGCGGTCGGCCAACGCCGCCTATGCCGTTCGCTTCAATCTGTCGGCAAGCCGCTTCAAGCCGTTCATCGGCGCCGAGCGTATCCGCACACGGACGCGGCCCAGCCTCGAGATCGACACGCGAGCAGAGCGGCTCGATCACATGGTAGTGGCCGGCATGAACGTCAACGTGACGGAGCGCACGGCCCTGTCTGCGACAGCGCAATACACCGACTCGCGCTTTGAGGAAGGTGAGCGGTTTCGCGGCGTGCAACTGGCCGACGCGTTGAATCGCCGCTCGCAGATGTATTCAGCCGGCGTCCGCTACGCGGTGACACCGCTGACCACGCTGGCGGTCACAGGCAACTTCGAGGACGAGAGGTTCCAAATCTCGCCGCTGCGCAACTCGAGATCCTACAGCGTGACGCCGACTGTGGAATTTGCACCAGAGGCCTCAATCAGAGGAAGTCTCTCCGCTGGCTACCAGTTGTTTTCTCCCGAAGATCCCGAACTGGCCGACAACCACGGTTTCATCATGGAAGGCGCGCTCAACTGGTCGATCAAGGAGCGCACCACGTTTGACCTTGGCGTCAGGCGGAATGTAAATTACTCGTACCAAGATACGGAGCCGATGTATCTGCAAACGGGTGCGCGTCTCGCCGTGACGCAGCGCCTGTTCGGACCTGTCGGCATCCAGGGCTCTGCCGAGCGGCAGTTCTTGTCCTACCGCTGGCGGCGCGGCGTTTCCCCCACGCCCGGAGCCGAACACCGAGAAGACATATCCGACGTCTACGGCGGCGGCGTGCTCATCGATTTCGGCCGAGGGTTCACGGTGCTCGTCGGCGCAGAACAAGCGCGGCGCCACTCGGTCGCCGAACCGCGACAGAACTTCAATCGAACGCGGCTGCTCAGCAACGTGTCCATCGGTCTATGAGGATTTTTATGGCGCCTTTCTTGTTCGCGTGCCTTCTCATACTCAACGCGTCGAGCGCGTTTGCGCAGGCAGCCGCTCCCTCGGCCTCTCCGCCGGCGCCGGCGACTCAGGCACCGGCGCAGACGCCACCGGCGAACAGCGAATATCTCATCGGGCCGCAGGATCTGCTCAACATCATCGTCTACGGCGAGCCAGCGCCGCTGACCGGCCGCTTCCGAATCGACAACGACGGCACGTTTCCGTATCAGTATCTCGATCGGGTGAAGGCCGAGGGTCTCACGGCGGCCCAGATCGAAGAAGCCCTGGAGAAGGCGCTTGGCGACGGCTATTTGAGAAATCCGCAGGTGTCGGTCGAAGTTGCCGAGTATCGCAGCCAAAACGTGTACGTGCAGGGCATGGTGCGCTCGCCAGGCAAATATCCGGTTCCCGGCAACGCGAGCCTGATGGACGCGATCTTCCTCGCGGGCTCGACGCTGCCCGAAGCCGGGAACTGGGTCGAGATTTATCACGGCGGGACCGCGACAGGTCCGGCGACCTCGCGCGTCGGCATTAGAGCGGCGGATATCCGTGTGCGATTGACTGATGTCCAGAGCGGCAAGGCACAGACGATGCGCATCAAGGACGGCGACACCATCTTCGTGCCCAAGGCCGAGCGCATCTACGTCACCGGCGAAGTCCGAACGCCTGGCGCGTACGCCTATGACGATGACATGACGATCTTCACGGCGATTTCGCTCGCGGGTGGAATCACCGCCAAAGGGTCGAACACGCGCATTACGATCACCCGGCTGGTCAGCGGGCGTCGGGTGGAGATTGACGCCAAGCAGGAAGACACGCTCAAGCCGGGTGATCAGATAACGGTAAAGCCGCGCCGCCTGTGAGAATCGTCTTCCTCGACCCGAGCGGAGAGCTCGGGGGAGCGGAGACTGCGCTGCTCGAGCTGATTGCCGCGCTTCGCGATGCCCGTCCGTCGTGGGTACTGAATCTCATAGCTGCGGCAACCGGGCCTTTCATCGATCGTGCAGCCGGCCTCGGCATTGGCGCCAGATCGCTGCCGTTTCCCGCTTCGCTCGCCCGGCTTGGCGAGTGGGGCCGCCGCGGTTCGCTGACCAACCAGGCCGCGCTCGTCGCGGCTGCCGCGGGCGCGACGGTTCCCTTGCTGTCCTACGTATCCCGGCTTCGGCGCGAACTCGCGCTCGCCGATCCTGACATCGTTCACACCAACGGCCTGAAGATGCACGTGCTCGGGGCGTGGTGCGCGCCCGTCGGGTCGAAGGTTGTGTGGCACCTGCACGACTACCCGGATCTGCGTCCGGCGAGTGCTCGCTTGCTGCGCATGAGCGCGCGCCGCTCGTCGGCGATCGTTGCGAATTCCGAGAGCGTCGCCGGTCGCGCGCGGCGCATGTTTGCCGCGCCGGCGGTGCACACGGTTCACAACGCCGTCGATCTCGATCGGTTTCATCCCGACGGCCCCTCGCTCGATCTCGACGCCTTGTGCGGAATGGCACCTCTCCCGCGGAATGGCATCCGCATCGGACTCGTCGGCACGTTCGCCAAATGGAAGGGACACGACGTCTTCCTGCAGGCGCTTTCGCAGGTGCGTGCGGCCTGTCCCGTGCGCGGCTACGTGATTGGCGATTCGATTTATCAAACCGACGCCAGCCAGTACTCGGTTTCCACGCTACGCGAGATGGCCTCGCGGTGCCGGCTCGACGGCACCATCGGTTTTACCGGCCACCTCGCCGATGTGCCGGCGGCGCTGCGCTCGCTCGACATCGTCGTGCACGCCAGCACCGAGCCCGAGCCGTTCGGACTCGTGATCGCCGAAGCGATGGCGTGCGGACGTCCGGTGATCGTGAGCCGTGCCGGCGGCGCCGCCGAGATCGCCCAGGCCGGTGCGGTGTTTCACACGCCGGGCAACCCGGCCGAGCTTACGGCGCGCATGACGCAGCTCGTCAACGAGCCCACGCTGCGCGGCGCCTTGTCGAAAGCGGGCCGCGCCGCGGCAGAAGATCTCTTCAGTCGCAAGCGCCTTGTCGATACGCTCATCCCGGTGTATGAGTCTGTCGCTGGTGGCCGGTAGTTGGTGGTTGGTAGTTGGTAGTTGGTAGTATTCCCGCTGATCACCACAAACCACCAACTACGAACCACCAACCACCAACCAAATGAAGGTCCTGCACGTGCACAGCGGTAACCTCTTCGGCGGAGTGGAGACATTTCTGCTCACGCTGGCACGGGCGCGGCGGTTCGCGCCCGGCATGGAGATGTCGGTGGCGTTGTGCTTCGACGAGCGCATCGCGCAGGAACTGCGCGCGGAAGGCGTCGTGCCGTTTCTCCTGGGCTCGGTGCGGCTGCGCAGACCAGATCAGGTGATGCGGGCGCGCCAGGTGCTCCGATCGCTCGTCGCCGCGCATGCGTACGACGTGGTGGTGTGCCATCAACCGTGGCCGAGCGCGATCTTCGGGCCCGTCGTGAAGAGCGCCGGCATTCCGCTCGTGTCGTGGGTCCACATGCCGCAGACGGGTCGTCACTGGCTCGAGCGGCTCGCCGGACGGATCGAGCCCGACTGTTTTATCTGCAACAGCAAGTTCACGGCAACCGTTCTGCCGAAAACCCGCACACGGGTAGAAGTTGTCTACTACCCGGTCTCGCAGGGCATATCCAGCCGGGACAGAACACCACGTGCTGTCCTTGAGGATGTTTCGAGCACTCCCTGTGTGATCCTGCAGGTGTCTCGAATGGAGCCGTGGAAAGGGCAGGCGGTTCTCATTGAGGCGCTCGCAAAGCTTCGTGATGCGCCCGACTGGACGTGTTGGATGGTTGGCGGGCCGCAACGGCCGGCCGAGGCGCGGTACTTCGAGTCGTTACGTGCAGATGCCGCGCGACTTGGTATCGGCGATCGCGTCACGTTCATGGGGCACCGTTCTGATGTTCCTGCGCTGCTTGCCGCAGCCGATCTGTTCTGCCAGCCTAACCTCGAACCTGAAGCTTTCGGTATCAGCTTTGTCGAAGCACTTGTGGCCGGGCTTCCCGTTGTGACCTCGGCGATGGGTGGCGCGCTGGAGATAGTCGACGAGACTTGCGGCGTGCTGGTCGACTGTGGCGATCCGCAGGCGCTCGCGGTTGAACTGTCGGGACTTCTGAAGGATCAGAGCCGGCGAGAGACGCTCGGCCGCGGCGGGCCGGCTCGCGCGCGCATGCTCTGCGATCCCGAGGCCCAGATGAACCGCATCTCAGCCGTGCTCGAAAGTGTGGTCCGTACACGAGCGGTGGCGCACTGATGCGAATTGGGGTCTTCAGCTACCGACTGCCGGTCCGTGGTCAGAAGCGGGGTGGCATCGAACGCTCGGCGCATGTACTGGCGCAGGGACTGGCCGAGCGAGGCCATTCGATCATCGTCTTTTCCCACGATCCGGCGCCCGAAGGCAGCCGGTACGAAGTGCGGACGCTGCCGTGGCAGGCGTTTGTCGACACATGGTTCGGCCGGCGGGCGACGATGGGCTATCTCGGGAATATCCTGGCGCTGCTGCCCGACTACCAGGGACTCGATGCGCTCATCGCCCACGGCGACAGTCTGTTGCTGCCGCTCCTCGGCAAGCCCGTGCTTCGAGTCATGCACGGAAGCGCAATCGGCGAGGCGATGCATGCAGCGACACCGGGACGCTTCGTCCTGCAGTGCGGCGTCTTTGTACAGGAATTGCTGACGTCATTGACGACAGCCGGCACGGTGGCCGTCAGCCACAACGCGCGACGCGACAATCCGTTCATCCGCCACACCATTCCACATGGTGTCGACACACGGCTGTTCAACCCGATGCCCCGCGGCAGGAGCCCCGAGCCGTCAATTGTGTTTGTCGGCACGCATGAGGGACGCAAGCGCGGATCGTTCCTCCTGGAAACATTCCACTGGACGGTCCGGCAGGCGCTTCCCGACGCCACGCTCATGTTTGTCGGTCCTGAGGGCCCGAAGGTGGCGGGCGTGACGTATTACACAGGCATCGGTGACGAAGAGTTGGCCGCGTTGTACCGGCGCGCCTGGGTCTATGCATCGCCGAGTACCTACGAAGGCTTTGGCCTTCCATATCTCGAGGCGATGGCGTGTGGCACAGTGGTCGTTGCCACGCCGAACGCAGGCAGCAACGAGGTGCTGGCCAACGGAGAACATGGATGCCTTGCAGAAGACGAGGCGTTCGGCCCGGCCATTCTGAAGTTGTTGAATAGCGAGGCGAGCCGCCGGGCGTACGAAGCGAAGGGGCTTCTGTGCGCGCAGGAGCACTCGCTCGACGTCATGATCGATCGCTACGAAATGCTGCTTGCCCAATTGTGCGGAGTCCATGCCGGAACGAGCGTCTCAGCCTAGCCCGATCATCTTTCCGGTTGCGCTGCAACCGGCGGAGATTGAGGTTGCGCCGCTCCCCGATGCACACCAGTCGTGGGGATGGATTGAGTGGTTCGTACTCGCGCAGGTGCTTTGGGGCGTGCTGCTGTTCGTGCCCGGCTCCCAGCCGTACCGCATCTTCATCCGCGCATTTCCGTATGCGATGAGCCTTGCCGCTCTGGCGGCCTGCATGCGATCGACCGGCGCCGATGCGACCGTGCCGGGCGCGCGCTGGTTGATCGCGGTGTTTGCACTGCTCCTCTGTAATCTCATGCGCCCCGAGACCTGGCTGACGGCCGGTGCGGCGCAGGTGTTCTTTCAGTTGAGCATCGCCGCCCCGGTTTTCTGGGTCGCGCGCGTGTGGCTGAATGAAGAACGGCTGTTGCGTCTCATGTGGCTGGTGTTTGGTGCGAATATGGCGAGTGCGGCCTTAGGGCTGCTGCAGGTCTATTTTCCCGAGACGTTTCTTCCGCCCGAATTCAGCTCCCTTGGCTTCGAGATGAATCCCGACTTTCTCAGCGGCCTCACCTATGTGGGCGCCGACGACCGCATCATCATTCGCCCCCCCGGACTGAGCGACCTGCCGGGTGGTGCCGCCATCGCTGGCACGACGGGAGCCCTGCTGGCATTTGGCTTTGCCGTCCGGCCGAACCAGCTATACCGATGGCGTGTGTTCTACCTTGCGTGCGCGTTTGTGGGCATCACGGTCGTGTACCTCACGCAGGTACGCTCGATGCTGCTGATGATTCTGGGCTGCATGCTCGCGATTGCCGCGTTGCGTTTTCGCCAGGGGCGCATCGTGCAGAGCGGCTGGATTGCCGCGTTCGCCGGCGCGCTGATCCTCGGCGCATTCACGTGGGCCGTCAGCGTCGGTGGCGATGTCGTCTACGACCGGTTCTTTGGAATTGCTGAAACGGGGGTCGTGCAGACGTTCCGCGACAATCGCGGGTTCTTCCTCGACTACACGCTCGAGGAAGTCTTCTGGGAGTACCCGTTTGGCGGTGGTCTCGGAAGATGGGGGATGATGGCCGTCTATTTCGGCGAGCCCTCGAACTGGCGCTTTCCGGGCTTGCATGTCGAAATCCAGCCCACGGGATGGCTCTTCGACGGCGGTGTTCTGATGTGGGTGTTTTACGGCGGCGCCATCATGGTCGCCATGTTTTACAGCTATCGCACCGCCGTGAAGCATTCGGGCGTCATCAGCGATTGTGCGGCGATGGCGCTGGCGATTCAGCTGCTGATTGTCGGGTTGTGCTTTACAGGTCCGGTGTTCAATACGCAGTTCGGTATCATCTTCTGGCTGATGCCGGCGCTCGTTGCGGGATGCGAACGGACCCTCCTCCTCGAAGAGTGGTACGCGATGCATGAAGCGTCCGAGGACGAGAACGCGTCCGATGAGATACGCGCGGGATGAACGGCCCTCCCGCCCCGCGCGTGACTGTCGTTGTGCTCAGCTACAACCGCCCGCGTCTGCTCGAGAAGGCGCTGCGGTCGATCCTTGCCCAGACGATTGCCGACACGGAGGTGATTGTCGTGGACAATCGCAGCCCGTCGAGTGGCGAGATCCGCGCCCTCGTCGGCACATTCCGGAACGTTCGTCTCGTCGCCAACCCGGGCAATCTGGGTTTCACGGGAGGAATGAATGGGGGGCTGGGCGCGGCGCGGGGCAAGTATGTCTACCTGACTGAGGACGACGTCGAGCTGGCGGCCGACTGCCTCGTTCATCTGATCGATTATCTCGACACGCATGAGGAAACCGCCCTGGCCGGGCCCGTCATGTGGAATCGAAACGCGGGAACTGTTCGCTGTGCCGGAGGCGAATTCGACCTCGGGCCGGTCTATCAGATGCGAATCGTAGGCGCCGGATCTGCAGAAGCGCCGCAGACGACGCCGTTCGAGACCATGTATCTGCCGGGTGCGGCCATCGCGGCGCGCACGGCCCAACTGCGCGAGCTGGGTGGGTTTCGTGACGACTTCTTCATGTATGGCGAAGACGTCGAGCTGTGTGCCCGGGTGTTGAAGCGTGGGTGGCACCTCGCCATCGTACCGGCGGCGAAGGTGTTTCACCATGAGCCGCCCGCTCAGACGGATTCGCCAGTGGTGGCGTATCACAAATTCAAGAATCTCGGCGCCCTCTATCTGCTGCACGCGCCGTTGACCGTCCTGCCGATGTGGGTACTGCGCTACGGCGGCACGTCCGGCATCCGCCAGCTTCTTGGAGACCGCACGGTGCTGGTGCCGTGGCTCAAGGCATGGGTCTGGCTGACCGTGCAAGCCCCGGCGCTCCTTGTCCAGCGAGGGCGGACATGAACGACATCCTGAACATCGGCTGCGGGCGGAAGCGGATTGACGGCGCGGTCAACCTCGACATCAGCGAGGGCGTCGGCGCCGATGTGGTGCACGATCTCAATCGCTTTCCCTGGCCGCTGCCCTCCGACCAGTTCCGTCAGGTCTTCGCCTACGACGTGATCGAGCATCTGCCCGACGTCGTGCCCGTGATGGAAGAGATTTACCGCGTGTGCCGGGGCGGCGCTCGCGTGCACATCACGGTGCCCCATTTTTCGTCGGCGAACGCCTTCACCGACCCGACCCATCGCCATCATTTCAGTTGCTTCAGCTTCGATTACTTCGGCGCCGATCACGAGCTGTCGTTCTACAGCCGCGCGCGGTTCAAGCGCTCGCGCGCGCAGATCGTCTTCTATCCGACGTTGGCGAACAAGCTCGTGCACCGGCTGGCCAACCGCCGGCCCGAGGCGTACGAGCGCCGGTGGGCGTGGATGTTTCCCGCGTGGTTTCTGTCTATCGATCTGGAGGCGCAGAAATGACCGCCGCCAGCCGACCGCGAGTACTGCACCTGGTCCCCGCGCTGTTCGGTCCCGATGGCGTGGTCGGCGGCGCCGAGCGGTACTCGTTCGAGCTCGCCCGGCACATGGCCGGCGTGGTGCCCACGCGGCTGGCCACTTTCGGCGAGCAGGCCGAAGAGCGCGCGATCGGCGATCTCGACGTGCGGATCATCTCGCGCGCCTGGCATGTGCGGGGGCAGAGGATGAACCCCTGGTCGTCGGCGATCTTCAGCGAGATCGTGCGGGCCGACGTCGTGCACTGTCATCAGCAGCATGTGTTGATGAGCAGTACCGCGGCGGCGTTCTGCCGTATGACCGGACGGTCGGTGTTTGCCACAGATCTGGGCGGAGGCGGCTGGGACATTTCGGCGTACACAAGCACCGATGGGTGGTTCGATGGCCACCTTCACATCAGTGAATACAGCAGAACGGTGTTCGGCCACGATGGCAACCGACGTGCGCGCGTCATCCTGGGAGGCGTTGACACGGACACGTTCACGCCGGATCCGACGGTATCACGCGATGGGGGCGCGTTGTTCGTGGGACGGCTGCTGCCGCACAAAGGCGTGGCGGATCTCATCGCCGCACTTCCGTGCGGCATGCGCCTCGATCTGCTCGGGCCGGCCGCGAACGGCGCGCACCTCGAGTATCTGAAACAGCGCGCCACGGGGAAGAGCGTCTTCTTCCGCCACGGCTCCAATGACAAGGAGCTGATCGATGCGTATCGGAGAGCGCTGTGTACCGTCCTGCCAAGTGTCTACCGTACGCCCGACGGCGCCGAAACGCGGGTGCCCGAACTGCTGGGACAGACGCTCCTCGAGTCCATGGCGTGTGGAACCCCTGTGATTTGCACTCACGTCGCCAGCATGCCGGAGATCGTCGAAGACGGCCGGACCGGCTTCGTCGTCGAGCCGGGCGATCACCGCGCGATGAACGAACGCCTGCAGTGGCTCGCGGCGCATCCGGTCGAGGCCGCGGCGATGGGTGCCGCCGGCCGCGAGATGGTCGTCACGCGTTTCCAATGGAGTCAGGTCGTTCGACGCTGTCTCGATGCATACGCTGCGGTTTAACCGTTCCCGAAGAGACGCACTCTTCCTGTGGCTGATCGCTGCGAACCTCGTTCCGATCTTCTGGTTCTCGAGGCTGCCTTCGGCCGACGGCCCCGCGCATGTGTACAACTCATCTCTTTTCTTGAGACTGGGGGACGCGGCCGATCCGGCGTGGCAGTTCGTCGAGTTCAATCGTTCCCTTCCGCCGAACCTGCTCACGCATCTGTTGCTGGCGCTACTGACGTGGCTGACGAGCCCGATCGTCGCCGAACGGTTGCTCGTTGCGGGCTACGCGGTGATGTTGCCGCTCGCGCTGCGGTTTGCGCTGCGTGGCGTCGCCCGCGAGACCTACGGCCTCGAGTTCCTCGGACTGTTCCTCGTCTTCAACCAGCATCTGCACTGGGGGTTTTACAATTTTCTGGCGGGTCTGGTCGCGTTTGTCGTGGCCCTCGGCGTCTGGTTGCGCGTGCGTGAGCAGGACTTCTCGACGCGATCGGCAGGGGCGATGGCCGCGCTCGTGGCGGTCATTTATTTCTGCCATCCCGTTCCGCTCGTGGCGTTCTGGCTGACGTTGGCCTTTCTGTTTGCCGTCGATGCGGTTCGTGCCCGAACCCTCCGAGCCGCCGAACTTCAACTTGCGGTCGTCGCGGCGGCGCCAAGCGTGGCGCTGTACCTGCACTACCTCCTCACCAAACCACCCGCCCCTTCCGTGTCGTGGGAATGGTCCACGCCGCGATTTGCGGCATCGGTCCTCCTGCGGCTGTATCCGCTCGCGACCTATACCGCCGCCGAGCGCTTCGCGGCTCTCGCGCTGTCGTGCTGCATTCTTTCGACCGCGTTGTGGGCATATTGGAGCCGCACGAGCCGCAAGTCGAGGCTGACCTATGCTGCGACGGCTGTCTTGTTCGCCGGTCTTGTCTTCGTTGCGCCATCGCAAGGAGCTGGCGGCACAATGATCACACCGCGTCTGGTGTACTTCCCGCTTCTGTTCGTGCTCCTCTGGTTCGTGTCGATGCAGTGGCCCGCGCGCGCGGCGAATATCGTCATCGGCGTCGCCGTCGTGCTGACCGTTATCGGACACGTCAGCCGCTGGCCGGCCTATGAACGTTACGAGACGCGGCTCAATGCGTTTTTCGATGCGGCAGTCAGCCGTGCTGCGCGGCGCGTCGAGATGTTCTACGTTGCCGGACCAGGGACGACGGTAGATCTGGACGGCCACGGCACCCCATATTTGTCCGCCGGTGTTTGGGGGTACGTCGCCGCCGATCGCCGCAACGTGCTGCTCGACTACGAACCTTCGCTTGGATATTTTCCGTTCTCGTACAAGCGCGATGTCGATCCCGGACGGTTTGTCGTCTCGATGCCTGGGGGCTGCTACATGTCTTCGGGCGGGATGATTGACGAGGAAAAATATCATCGCGTCACAGGGTTGGCGGTCACCTCGCAGGTCGTCTGGCTCTACGCGGGCCAGCCAGCCGATGAGGCGTGCGTCCGCAGACATGCCGGACACGCCACGAAAAAGTACGAGAACCGGCAGGGCACGCTGATATGGTTCGACAGTGACGAGTGAGAGCAGGAGAGCCGCCGCACGATGCCTCCTTGCCGCGTTCGCGGCGGGATTCGTGTACTCCGGCATTGCATCCGCGAGGTTGTATGCCAGGTTGTTCGTCAGACCGGCGGCCCACGGACCATTGGCAAGCATCGACGAGCAGATTGCACCGTTGCAGGTGTCGCCGGAGCAAATCAGAGCCGCCGTGCGCCGTGCGGGGTGGCCGGCCGATGCCGACGTGTCGTTGACGATCGAGTCGCGAGATACGGGCAGTGCATTGAACGGCACTCAGCTTCACTATGCACTTAGCTATTTGCTCTATCCGACACGGATCTGGCTGGCGCCTCCACCCCCTGCCACGCGGTACGGGATTGTGATTGGGCCTTCCGTCAGTGCGCCCCACACGACGATCGATCGCGTGTCGGACACCATGACGCTGGTAGATCTGAAGTGATGCCGGCGTGGCTCGCAGTCCTTTTTTCGCTGGCTGTCCTGTTCATGCTCGGCGATGCCGTCGCGAAGATGGCAGGCCGCGGATTGCGACTGCTGTGGTACGAACGATGCGCGCTGGCGTGGCTGCTGGGAACAGGCGCCTCAACCGTCGCCTGGTTTCTTCTGACGCCACTCTATCAGTGGATCTCTCCGATTTGGATCGTCACGGGCATCGCCGTGGCGCTGGTGTTCATCGCGTCGCGCCGGAGCGGCAGGATTGGCGCCGGCGCTGTCGGGTTCACTTTCAGCTCGGGAGAAATCGCCCTGACGCTCGTTCTTCTCCTGCAATTCGCGGTGCTCGGCCTGGCAGCCATGTGGACGACACTGGGATGGGATGGTCTCTTCAACTTCGAGCTGAAGGCCCGGCTGGCGTTCGAGCACGCACCGGCTGGGCAGTTGCCGGGCGCCTATTTCGCCGACGCAAGCCGCAGCTGGTCGCATCCACGATATCCGCTGCTCGTGCCATTCACGGAGTTCTGGATTTACAGCTGGCTGGGACGCATCGATCAATCTGCAGTCAAGATTGTGTTTCCTCTCTTCTATGTCAGTCTCGCCGCCCTGGTCTGCGGCGCGGTGCGGCGCATCGCGAATCTTCGGTCGGCGCTCGTCACGGCGATCGCGCTCGGGTGCATGCCGGCGCTCACGCTGCTTCCAGGTGCGGCGTCAGGTTACGCAGACGTTCCACTCGCGGCGTCGGTCGCGGGCGCAGCTTGCTTCACGTACTTGGCACTGCGGACGCGTGATCTCCGATCTGTGAACATTGCGGCAGGGTTGCTGGCCGTTGCTGTGTGGACGAAAGGGGAGGGTGTCATTCTTGCGGGTGCGATCGGCCTGTCAGCGCTGTGCGCCGCAGGGACGATTGGCCGCAGGCGCTTGTGTGCGCTGCTGTGGGTGCCGGCAGTGGCGCTTGTCCCATGGCAGGTGGCACTCGAGCTCAACGGCGCGCAGCCGGCAGGAGACTTTCGGGCGCTGACCTTCTCCGGGATGGGTAGCGTGGTTGACACGCTCATCCTCGTCTGGCCGCTGGTCGTGAAGGAATTGATTCGGCCGGGGCATTGGGGGCTCGTCTGGCCATGCTTTTTCGCATCCGCCCTGCTCATGGTTGCGGCCAGGCGATCGACGCGGGCCGACTGGTTTCTTGTGGCCGCCGTGCTGATTCCGCTGAACGTGTATGCGTGCATGTATGTGTTCAGCGCCTGGCCTGACGTGAGCGAGCACGTCGGCTTCTCCTTATCGCGTCTGCTCGTTCCGCTTGCGCCCGTCGCTGCGTTCTTCGTCGTCAGACGAGCGGTGGACGACCTGGGGGTCGACACAATCGAATGGGCATGATCCACATCATCACACCCGAGTACCAGCCGGCGCTCGGCGGTGTGGCCGACTATGCGCGGCACATTGCGCACGCGCTTGCAACGGCGGGCGAAGAGGTGCATATCTGGTGTCCGGCGGGAGCCCGGCCTTCCGCAGGCGGCGGGGTTCACGTGCACGGCACGTTCGAGAGCTTCGATCGCGCGGACTTCGCGCGCACGGACAGGGAGCTCGACCGTTTCCAGGCTCCGCGCCGGTTGTTCGTGCAGTGGGTGCCCCATGGCTACCGACGACGCTCGATGAACCTGCCGTTCTGTATGTGGCTGTGGCGCCGCGCACGAATGGGCGACACCGTTGAGCTGATGGTTCACGAACCGTTCCTCGCGTTCTGGGAAGGGACGTGGCGGCAGACGCTGGCGGCAGTTGTCCATCGGGTGATGATGGCCGTGTTGTTGCGGGCGGCATCGCAGGTCTGGATCTCGATTCCTGCCTGGGAGCGCAGTCTGAAGCCGTATGCACTCGGACGCAACGTGCCATTTGCATGGCTGCCGATTGCCAGCGGTCTCGTGCGTCCCGCCGAACAGAACGTCAGCGCGCTGCGCGCAAGCCTGACCTCGGGCCGCCGCGCGCTCGTCGGCCATTTCGGTACATACGGACGGAATGTCACCCCTATGCTCGACGTGCTCGTTCCCGGGATTCTGCGGTCGAGCCCGGGTGCGGACATGCTTTTTGTCGGCGCAGGCAGCAGCGAGTACCGCCGAGCGCTCGTGCAGAGTGATCCGGCGCTGGAGGGCCGCCTGCTGGCTGCTGGTGTACTCGAGGAGTCGGCGCTTGCCGTTCACGTCGCGGCATGTGACGTTCTGGTGCAGCCGTATCCAGACGGCATCAGCTCGCGGCGAACCACGGCAATGGCGGCGTTGCGCCTCGGCGTACCCCTGATTGCGACACGCGGCCATCTGACCGAAGCGTTCTGGAATGAAACCCGCGCCGTGCGCCTGCGCGATGTGCACGAGCTCGACGAGATGGCCGACGACGTTCGGGATCTGCTGCGCGACGGCGGCGCGCGCGCCGGGTTGGCATCGGCGGGGCGCGATCTCTATGCCCGCATGTTCGATGTGAAGCTGACGGTTGCCGCGTTGACGCAGCCCAAACCGGGGAAGGCTGCCTGATGGCAACCGTCCTTCGTCCGACACGCGGCTGGGTTGGAATTGATCTCGCGGAGCTCTTCCGGTTCAAGGACCTGTTGCGGGAGTTTGCGAACCGCGACGTCAAGCTTCGATACCGGCAAACGCTGCTCGGCATCGTCTGGGTAGTGCTGCAGCCGCTCTTTGCGGCGGGGCTGCTGTACTTTGCGTTTCGCGTTGTCGCCGGGCTCGAGCCGCCGCAGGGCGCGCCGTTCTTTCTGTTCACGTTCGCAGGACTGCTGCTGTGGAACCTGTTCAGCGCCACGCTCACCAGAACGAGCGCGTCGATGGTTGGCAACGCCTATCTGGTGAGCAAAGTCTACTTTCCACGACTCATCCTGCCGCTGTCCGGGACGGTCGCGACGCTCATCGATTTCTCGGTCTCGTTCGGCCTGCTCGTCGTATTGCTGGCCGCTTACGGCGTCGCACCCGGAATCCAGATCCTGACGCTGCCGATATGGATCGCTCTGGCCATCAGTCTGGCACTCGGTCTTGGACTCATCGCTGCCGCGCTGACGGTCGACTATCGCGACGTTCAGCACATGCTTCCCGTGGTCGTGCCGTTCCTCTTGTATGCCAGTCCGGTCGCGTATGACGTGACGCAGATTGCGCCGTCATATCGAAACGCGTTCTACCTTCTCAATCCGCTCGCATCACTGCTGGCGGGCTTCCGCTGGTGCATTTTCGGGACGCCGCTGCCGCCACCGATTTTCATGCTCTGGTCCGCAGCCCTCGCCGCGGGGCTGTTGGTATTCGGGGCCGCGGCCTTCCGCCGGACGGAACGCAGGTTTGCCGATGTCATCTGATCGACCGGCCGCTTCGATTCGGGGCATCGGCAAGCAGTACACAATCGTTCACAACCGCCGCGCTCCGACGACGCTGGGCGAAGCGGTGGCACGCCGGCTCCGCAAGCCGTTCGAGCGTCAGGAGAAGGAGCAGTTCTGGGCGCTGCGCGACGTGAGCTTCGACGTCGGACAGGGCGAAGTCGTCGGCGTCATCGGGCCCAACGGCGCGGGCAAGAGCACGCTGCTGAAGATCCTGTCGCGCGTGACGGAGATGACCGAAGGCGAAGTGGTGCTCGAGGGCCGCGTCGGCAGTCTTCTGGAAGTGGGCACAGGTTTCAATCAGGAATTGACCGGGCGGGAGAACATTTTCCTGAACGGCGCGATTCTCGGTATGACTCGCGCCGAGATCAGCGAGCAGTTTGACGCGATCGTCGATTTCTCCGGCGTCGAGCGGTTTCTCGATACGCCGGTCAAGCATTACAGCAGCGGCATGTACGTCCGGCTCGCGTTTGCCGTCGCCGCGCATCTTCGCAGTGAGATTCTCATCATCGACGAAGTACTTGCTGTCGGAGACCAGGAATTCCAGCGGAAGTGTCTGGGAAAGATGCGCGATGTCGCCACGAGCGGCCGAACCGTGCTGCTCGTGAGCCACAACATGACGGCGATTTCGAGCCTCTGTTCGCGCGCGGTCGTACTGCACGGCGGCCGTCTCGTGTTCGCTGGCGCCCCGGCAGACGCCGTAGGGCGATACTCTGCTCAACGAACGGAGATGGTTGGCGATCTACGCTCGCGTCGCGACCGTCACGGAGGCGGGGCGATCCGGGTCACGACGCTTGCCGTCCGGAATGAAAGCGGTGAGATCGTCAGGGCGGTGCAACCGTTGATGCCATTCGATATCGTCGTCGAGTACGAGGCGCAGACCGCGCTGCGGGAAGTGGCCGTCAGCATCGACATCGAGCAGATTGATGGAACCCGCATTGCCACGCTGTTCAGCGGGTTCCGCAATCAGACATTCTCGGTGCCCGAGGGTACCGGCCGCTTCTGCTGCCATGTCGACGGTCTTCCGCTGCGTCCTGACACGTACTCGTTGAACGTGTTCGTCGGCGGCCACAACACCATCCACGACTTTGTCGAGCGCGCGATGCCGTTTGACGTGGCGGTTGCCGACGTCTTCGGCACCGGCCGGCTGCCCGAGCGGAATCAGGGGCCCGTTCTGACCGGCTACGACTGGTGCTCGGCGACATCCTGATAGTTGGTGACATGCGAGTTCTCGTGACAGGGTTCGAGTGGTTTGGCGATCTGGTGCCGTTCGTGGTGCGCGGACTGGAGGGCGTTGCGAGCGAGGTGTCGGTGCTCGCCACCAACCGCGACGCGTCGATCCGCGCTCGAGCTGGCAGTATCCGCAGAATCGATCGTCTTCCGGCGATCGGCCCGTCACTGGCCGGACGATGGCGATCGACGTTGGCGCGCGAACAGGCGCAGCGCGTGAATCTGGAATTCCAGCGTGAATGCGAGCGATTCCAGCCGGATATCGTGCTGTCGATCCTCTGTTGGGGCGAGCCGCTGACGAGTGAGACGCTCGCGACGGCCACACGCGCGACGCGAATCGGATGGCTGATGGACGACCCGTTCGGCTACGAGAACAGCCGTCTCGAGAAGTTGCTCGGGGTCTTCGATTGCCTTTACAGCCCGGACGAAGGATGGTCGGACACGATCGAACGGATGACCGGCCGCCGTCCGGCGTGGCTGCCCTGTGGCGCCGATCCACAATCGCATTGCGCTGTTCGACCGGGTGACCTCGATCGCTCGCTCGCGGATCATGTCGTGTACGTCGGATCGAGCTGTGCGGATCACCCGACCGGTGAGTATCGCCGCGCGTTACTCGAATCGCTCTCGGACGTGCCTCTGGCGATCTTCGGTGACGAGGGATGGCGCCGTTACGGCGGAGGGGTGGCACGGGCGTACCGCGGCGGGCCCGTCTCGTCGGAACGCGCGAACCTGATTTATGCGAGCGGTGCCATCGCGCTGAATCTGCACCATCCGCAGTTTCGCCGTGGCACGAGCCTTCGTACTTTCGCCTTGTGCTGCTCGGGTGCATTCCAGATTGCCGATTGGAAAGATGGCCTCGACCGATGGCTCACGCCAGGTGTCGAGCTCGAGACCTTTCGAACGCCGCGCGAACTGCGCGAGCTCGTCGATCGCTATCTCACCGATACCGCGGCACGGGCGCGTGTGGCAGCCGCGGGACGGGCGCGGGTGCTTGCCGAGCACACATACCAGCATCGTCTGAAGGCGATGCTGCAGCATACCGCGACGGCTGTGCCCGCTCAGAAGTGGGGTTGATACGGGTCGCATGGCAGATGACCTCTCGGACGTGAACGTGCTGGTGAGCCGATAGTGCGCGTGGTTGTTGCGACGTGGACGGCTCAATTGATTGGCGGCATCGAAGCGTATGTCTCGCTCTTGCTGCCGGCCATGACTCGGGCCGGGCTTGAGGTGGCGTTCTGGAGCGAGGACGAGGTCGCCAGACGGCTCCCGACGATCGTTCCTTCCGGCGTCCCGGTATTCGCGGCGGCGCCTCCGGATACCGACGGAGCTATCGAGAGATTGCGAGAGTGGAAGCCCGATGTCCTGTACTCGCAAGGTCTTCACGATACGACTATCGAACGGAGCCTGCTTCGCATCGCGCCGGCGGTGCGTTTCGTCCATACATATACGGGCACCTGTATTAGTGGAACAAAAACATTCACGCGTCCTCGCATGATTCCTTGCGATCGAGTGTTCGGTGCGGGCTGTCTTGCCTGCTACTTTCCAAGAGGTTGTGGCGGGCGCAATCCCACGACCATGTTTCAGTTGTATCGCGAGCAGTCGCGCCGGCTCGAGCTGTTGCGTGAATGTCACAAGGTTCTTACGCACAGCCCACACATGCAGCATGAGCTCGCTCGCCACGGTGTCGCTTCGGCAGTTGTGCCCTTCCCTGTCGCTGCGCCTGGTGCAGAAAGAGCGCTGCGAGAGAGGCCGGGCGTCCGTCTCTTGTTCGCTGGACGCATGGAAGCATTGAAGGGTGGGATGTTCCTCCTTGACGCGCTACCGCAGATTGTTCTTGCCTCGGGACGCCCTGTGCATCTGACACTTGCTGGCGACGGAGTCGAGCGTTCCTCCTGGGAGACTCGTGCCAGGGCGCTGACGGCAGAAACGCAAGGTCTCGTGATTGACTTTACCGGTTGGGTCCCTGCCGAGCGGATCAGAGCGCTCCTGGTGGAAACCGATCTGCTGGTGTTACCCAGCGTGTGGCCCGAGCCATTCGGATCGATAGGTCCGGAAGCAGCTGGTCACGGCGTTCCCGCCGCGGCATTTGACGTGGGTGGTGTGTCGCAATGGCTGCGCGACGGTGTGACGGGACATCTGGCGTCGGCCGACCCTCCCTCTGTGGATGGACTGGCAAGGGCAGTCATCAGATGTCTCGAAGATCCCGTGCACTATGAATCACTCAGCCTGGGTGCCCGCGCGATGTCGGACAACTTCACGATGGAGCGGCACCTGGCCGAATTGCTGCCGGTACTGGATCGGGCGGAGAGGCGATCGGTCAACTAGATGGTTGGCGCTGACCTCGAGTACGTGTCGGCCCTTATTCGCGCCAAGATCTTGAGTGGACCGGTACTTGAGCTTGGTACCGGCTACGACGGACAGACGTGCCGGCATCTTTTCAGTGCCACCGGACTTGACTACTTCGGTACAGACGTGGCGAAAGGGCCAGACGTGGATTTTGTCGCCGACTTCGAACGCGCCGAGGACATGGCGGTTTTCGACCGTACTGCACCGTTTGGGACGATCCTCATTCTGAATGTGCTTGAGCACACGTTCAATCCGTTGCAGGTGCTTGACAACGCACGCACGCTCCTGAAGCCAGGTGGTGTGCTGGTAGTGTTAACGCCAGCCGTGTGGCCGCTCCACAATTACCCCTTCGACGCGTGGCGGATTCTCCCTGATTTCTACACGGAATATGCTCGGCGGCGCGGGATGCGGCTGCACGCGGCGCACTTTGAGTATGTCGGGTTTGGAGACGTAGAGTCGTTCTGCGATGGGGGAGGACAGCCTTCATTTCCGCCTCCATCTTCCCGACGTTGGAAGTTGCTGTTCGGTCGTGCCGTCCACAAGTTCTTCGACACGTTTGGTCGCGCGATGTTTCAGCCGAGTCATGTGGCGGTTGCGGCTGTCCTCGTGGAGTCCGATGCGATGCGTCGCCCCGATCTGCCGGGGACGGGTGGCTAATGCCTCCGTCAGTTACCGTCATCGTGACTGTTTACAATCGTTTGAACTATTTGACGGATGCGCTCGAAAGCGTCTTCATGCAGACGTTCGACGACTACGAAGTGATTGTCGCGGATGACTCAGGCACGGCCGCTGCCCGTGACATTGTCAGCACCTTCATGGCAGACGGCCGAACACGATACCACGCCAATACCAGAACACTGGGAATCGCCCTGAGTCTCAAATCAGCGCTCGAGGAAGCCCGTGGTCGCTACGTCGCGATTCTGAATGACGATGATATCTGGGAGCGCGAGTTTCTGGCGCGGGTTGTGCCGCCGCTCGACGCTAACTCCCGCAGAGTGCTGGCGTTCTGCGACCACTGGATCATCAGAGAAGATGGCGGTATTGATCGCCGCGCGACGGACGGTAACACGAAGATATATGGAAGGCAGGACCTGCCCCCAGGTGACATTGGCGATTCGCACGCGCTCGTGCTCAAAGACAATGCTGTGCCGCTGGCGATGGGTTCGGTCTTCCGGGCCGGGGCCTTCGATCACTCGAAGTTGGTTGCCGACGTGGCCGGTGCCTACGACTTCTGGATTTCATGTCTTCTCGCGGGTTCGGGCGGCGGCTTCTTCTATGTGCCCGAGCGGTTAACGCGTTACCGGCTTCACTCGTTGATGGAGACCGCGAGGCGAAGCCCAGAGAAGAGTGAGTGCTTCGTATATATCTGGCGTGCCCTGGCGGAAAGCGGAATGTTTCCCGACCTTGCCGGACATGTCCGTTCGCGTCTGGCCGAGTCAATAGCGGGAGCAGGGCGCGATCGGTTGTACTTCAATCAGCTCAGCGAAGCGCGCACCCTGTTCCGCGAAGCACTCCGGATGGACCCTGGATTGAAACCGTGGGCGTCATACCTGTTGACGATCCTTCCACTGCAGATTCGAAAAGCGATCGGAGTATCGGAGTCGTGAAGGTCCTCTACTTCTGCGAAGGCTTCACCGACATTCGCTTCGTCGTCGGCCTTGCAGACGCTTGCGACCTGACGTTGGCAACGCCCGCGAGGGAATTTCGTTCGAGCGGTCTGGCCGACCGCATTCGCCACAGCGGTGCCAGGCTGCGGGTTGACGAGATCTTCGGACGACGCCCTGTCTTTCAACTCAAGTCGTTCGTCTATCTCATGCGCCGTGTCCGAGGGTTCGACGTGGTGCTCGCGCAGGGAATGGGTCGTGGTGCGGTGAATGCAACCATTGCGGGCAAGCTTCTGGGTGTACCGGTCGTGACCTACGAAAGCATTGCGGCCGTTCCATACTGGCGCAGCCGCCGCGAGCGGCGGACGATCGGCCCGCTGACGGCCGCTGCGGGAGAGGCATTCATCCGTGCGTGCCAGACGATCTCGGGTCGCCTGGCGACGACCTCGATTGGGCTCGGCCCGTACCTGACGGATCTGCTCGGCCGGCTCTCGTCGAACGTCGAGATGGGGTACTACTATGGCGTCGACACCGAGCTGTTTACACCGGTCGACGAGGCGCGACGGCTTGCCTTGCGCCGGCTCCATGGGCTGCCTGAACGCACGTTCCTGATCCTGTTCTCGAGCAGAATCAGCCACGAAAAAGATCCCGAGACTGCATTGAGAGCCGTGGCCCGTGCGCGCGCACGCGGCCTCGACGCAAAGCTGCTGAATCTCGGCGGCGGTCATCGCGACTTCGTGGCGCTCGCCGGAAAGCTCGGCCTCGACGACGCTCGCGACTGGGTCCTCGGCCGTCCCGCCGTTCATCCGATGAAGGATCTTTGCGAATATTTCCAGACAGCCGATCTCGTGGTGCAGTCGTCCCTCGAAGAGGGTCTCGGACTGTCGCCCCTCGAGGCGCTGGCCTGCGGAACGCCGGTGGTCGCCACAGACGTCGGCGGCCTTACGCAACTCCGCGGAGTGGCCAGGCTGACGCCGCGCGGCGACGTCGAGGCCATGGTCGATGCCATCCTCTGGACGGCCGCCAATGTCGACGCCGCGCGAGAGCAGGCGCGGCGCGGTCGCGAATTCGTCCTCGCCACGTGGCGCCGCGAGCGTGCGTTTGCCGAATTGATGCGCGTGCTGACCGATGCGACGCGGCGGTCGGTGCCGGCACGTGGCGAAAGGCTTCGTGGCCGATCTGCATAACGCCATCGGGGGTGGACATTACGCGCGGAAGCAGCTCTTCTCTCGCGACCGGCTCGTGGCATGGAGTCATCGCCGCCGCTTTGACACTGCCGTCGCGATTGCGCGCGAGTTCGCCGGCCGGCGGGTACTCGATTACGGCTGCGGCGATGGAACGTTTCTCGCGCTCGCCATGATGACCGACCGTGCGCCGGCGCTGGGAGTCGGTGCGGAGTTGTCGCTCGATGCGACTCGCGAGTGCCGGCTTCGCTACCGTGACGAGCCAGGCCTCGAGTTCGTGCAGGTGAACGATCTCGACGGGGCGGGACACACGGGCCGGTACGACGCCGTGTTCTGCATGGAGGTACTCGAGCACGTTGTCGACTGGGATCCGGAGCTCGCCCGGATGTCGCGTCTCCTCGCGTCTGGAGGGAAACTGATCGTCAGTGTGCCTGTCGAAACCGGAGTGCCCGTGCTTGTGAAGCAGACCGTTCGCCAGGTCGCGGGATGGCGGAAAATCGGCCACTACCCGGGAACGTCGCCATACAGCTGGTCGGAGCTCGCGTCGACCGTTTTTGCCGGGCAGCGACAGCATCTCGTGCGTCCGGTCTTCGACGTCGGCGCCGGTCCCTTTCACGATCACAAAGGGTTCAACTGGATGGTGCTCCGCGATCGACTGAGACGGCAGTTCGCTCTCGATCGCGTTCTCGCCAGCCCTTTTCCGTGGCTCGGTCCGCTGTTTGCCACACAGGTGTGGTTCATCTGCCGAGTGGACCGGCCATGAGGGCCCTTCGTGTCGGGATCGTCTGCGACTATCTCGAAGAGCGATGGCCCAGCATGGATCTCATCGGCGACATGCTGGTGCAAACCCTCCCTGCAGTGTCGGTCGGCAAGGTCGAGGCTGTGCAGTTGCGGCCGCAGATGAATCGCCGGTTGAGCAGGCTGCCCCTGATTGGGCACACCACGCGCATGCAGCTCGTCGATCGGCTGACCGCGCGGCTCTGGGACTATCCGCACTGGCTCGCACCCCGGGTGCGCGATTTCGATGTGTTCCATGTCGTCGATCACAGCTATGCGCACGTGATGCGAGTGCTCCCGGCCGAACGGACCGTTGTGACATGCCACGACCTCGATGCCATGACCGCCGCGCTGCCTCCGGCATCGGCGACCGCTGTGGAGGGGCTGCTGGCCAGGTCGGTGCTCGATGGTATCTCGCGGGCGGCGCATGTCGCCTGCAACAGCGAAGCGACCCGGTCCGATTTGCTGGCAAGTGGCCGTGTCGCGCCCGCGCGCACAAGCGTCAGCTATTTCGGCGTTCATCCGAGCTGCACCCCCGCGGCGAACGGCACATCAGCCACAGCCGACCTGTTACACGTCGGCAGCACCATTCCACGCAAACGGATCGATCTGCTGCTTCGGGTGTTTGCGGGAGCGCGCAAGCACGTGCCGTATCTGCGGCTCATTCGTGCCGGTGGAGCATTCACGCCAGAGCAGGAGGATCTCGCCGGCCATCTGGGCGTGTTGGAACACATCGTCCAGATGCCGACGCTCGAACGGGAACAGCTGGCCGATCTGTACAGGCATGCAGCGCTCGTGTTGCTGACGTCCGATCGCGAAGGCTTCGGGCTTCCCGTTATCGAAGCGATGGCTTGTGGCACTCCGGTTGTGGCGAGCGGAATACCGGCGCTTCGCGAGATTGGCGGCGATGCCGCTATCTACTGCCCGCCAGGGGATGTCACAGCCTGGGTCGACGCCATTGCGGCGCTCCTGCGTGAAAAAGAAAGCGACACGAAGGAATGGAAGGCCCGCCGCGACGCCTGCGTTCGTCGGGCGGCGCGCTTCGACTGGAAGACGTACGCCGGCGAGATGTCGGCCCTTTACCTTCAGGTGGCGCAATCGTGAAGGTTCTGCACCTGGGCAAGTTCTATCCGCCGGCCAGAGGCGGCATGGAAACGATTCTTGCGCTCATCTGCGAAAAGACCTCAGGGCAGGTGCAGAATCGCGCGATTGTCGCGAATGACACACGCATGACCGTCGCCGAGCGGCACGGCGATGTCGAGGTTGTGCGCCTGGGCGCGTGGGCGAAGATCGGCGCGGTGGCTGCTTGTCCGACAATGCCCGTGCGGCTTGCCCAGGAGGAAGCCGATCTGGTCATCATTCACGAGCCCAACCCGATGGGTCTGCTGTCGTACTTCCTCGCACGCCCCGAAGGCAGGCTCATCGTGTGGTTTCACAGCGAGGTCGTTCGCCCGAGCTGGCGCTATCGGCTTTTCTATCGGCCATTTCTCGACTTCGCCCTGTCGCGCGCATCGAAGATCATCGTGGCGTCGCCAACGCTTGCGGCTTCGACACCGCAGCTGCGCGAGTGGCACGCCAAGTGCGTCGTCATTCCCTACGGCCTCGATCTCGACGCAGATGTGGTGGCGACTGTTCCCCAAATGCTGGCAGCCGGAAGCCGGGAGCGTCCCGTCGTGCTCTTCGTGGGGCGGCTCGTTCCTTACAAGGGCGCCGGCGTGCTGCTCGAGGCGCTGCAGGGAATCGATGCGGAGGCGATCCTGGTCGGCGATGGCCCTGAGCGCGAGACTCTGGAGCGCCAGGCCCGAGATCTCGGGATTGTCGATCGCGTGAGGTTCCTGGGGAACGTCAGTAACGAACTGCTATGCGGCCTGTACAGCAGATGCGACGTGTTCGTGCTTCCCTCGATCACGCGTCAGGAGGCGTTTGGCCTCGTGCAGATCGAGGCGATGGCGCGCGGAAAGCCGGTGATCAGCACCGATCTCGGGACAGGCGTTTCGTGGGTGAATCAGCACGGGGAAACGGGTCTGGTCGTCGCACCAGGGAATGCCTCTGCCCTCCACGCCGCGATCCAGGAACTGCTGGCCGATCCCGGAAAGCGGGCGGCGCTCGGCGCCGCCGGCGCGCGGCGCGCGAGGGCGATGTTCCACGTCGATCGCATGATCGATTCCACGCTGCAGTTGTATTCAGAGATCATGCGCGAGCCTGCCAGACATGTCGCATAAGGCCAAGAGGGCGCTCGACGTCGCTCTTGCCGGGGCCGGGCTGCTCGCCTCCGCACCGGTGTGGCTCGTCCTGGCCGCATTGATCAAGGTCGAAGACGGAGGTCCCATCTTCTTCGCCCAGGAGCGGGTGGGGAAGCAGGGCCGGCCCTTTCGCGCGCTGAAGTTCCGCTCGATGGTTCCCGACGCCGAGGCGCGTGTCGGGCCGATGCAGGCGGTGGCCGGCGATTGGCGCGTGACGCGCATCGGCCGGTTGATGCGTGCCACGGCGATGGACGAGCTTCCGCAGCTCTGGAACATCTTCTGTGGCGACATGAGCTTTGTCGGACCCAGAGCGCTCCGGCCCGGGGAGATCGAGGTGAACGGCCGCGGCAGCGTCGAACGCCTCGAAGACGTGCCGGGATTCGGTGCGCGCTCCGCCGTCGTCCCGGGTTTGACGGGCGTGGCGCAGATTTACGCGCCGCGCGACGTGACGAGGCGTCATAAGTTCCGCTACGACCGGGTCTACATCCGCCGCCAGTCGTTCTGGCTCGACCTCCGGCTGATCGTGCTGTCG
The DNA here is from genome assembly GCA_963782595.1 of Vicinamibacterales bacterium. Lineage (GTDB taxonomy): Bacteria > Acidobacteriota > Vicinamibacteria > Vicinamibacterales > JAMQPK01 > JAMQPK01. The sequence goes on from CAWAKJ010000005.1 coordinate 291,628, forward strand.
TTCTGGATCACGTTTCGCGGAACATGGGAAGCGCGCGACCGCAAATTTTAGCGATAGAATGCCCGCGATGATCGATGTGGCGATTATTGGCGGAGGGCCCGCGGGGCTGCACGCCGGTGCGCGGCTGGCGGCCGCAGGATTCGACACCACACTCCTCGAAGAACATCCCGCGGTCGGCGAACCTGTTCACTGCACGGGCGTTCTTGCAGTGGAAGCCTTCGACGAATTTCCTCTTTCCCGGCGGTCGCTGCTCAACAACCTGACGACCGCGCGCTTCTGGTCTCCGGCCGGACAGCAGGTCAGCTACTCGAGCGGCCGCGTCGAAGCGGTCGTCGTCGATCGGCGCGCATTCGACCAGGAGTTGTGCGCCAACGCGAAGCAGGCCGGGCTCGCCATCGAGAAGGGCGCACGAGCCACCGCCGTGCGGATCGATCGCCAGGGCGTCACCATCTCGACGGCCGCCGGCGACATCCGTGCGCGCGTGGTGATTCTGGCCTGCGGCGCCAACTATTCGCTCCACCGGCAGGTCGGGCTCGGCATGCCGCGGATGTTCCTGCACACGGCGCAGATCGAGGTGGCAGCGCAGCATCTCGGCGATGTCGAGCTTCACTTCGGCAGCGAGATTGCGCCTCGGGGGTTCGGGTGGGTTGTTCCAGTGGTGCGCGGCGAGGCCCATTGCGCTCGAGTGGGTGTGATGTGCGAAACCGACGCGCCGCACCACTTCGATCGCCTGGTTGCGCGCATCAGCGAGCGCTGGGGGATCGATGTCGCGGCCGTCACCCGGCCCAGACAGAAAATCCTTCCGCTGGCGCCGCTGCCACGCACCTACGGCAATCGCCTGCTGGCGATTGGCGACGCGGCAGGTCTGGTGAAGCCAACGACCGGCGGCGGCATCTACTACAGCCTCGTCAGCGCTGCGCTGGCGGCTGACGTGCTGGCCGACGCACTATCTCATGACGATCTCACGGCAGAAAGGCTAGCCCCGTACGAGCGTCAGTGGCGCGAGCGGCTGTCGGCCGAGTTTCAGGCGCAGCTCAAGCTGCGACTGGTTGCGCACCGCATGAACGACGCCGACATCGAAGCGTTGTTCGAGCTCGCCCGCACCGACGGCGTCATGCCGATCGTGCGCCGTACCGCCATCTTCAACCGCCACCGCCCGCTCATCCTCGCGCTGCTGAAACACCCTCCCGTGCGGCAATTGGTCCTGCGTCGGCTCGCATTCTAAAAACCAGCGGTTCTTGGTTCTAGGTTCTTGGTTCTGGGTTCCGGTTCAGGGTTCCTGGTTCCGGGTTCTCAGGGCGAAGCTCCGAACCGGAACCTAGAACCTAGAACGCAGAACCTAGAACCGAATCGATCTATTTATCTATTGGCGGGATTGGTCGAGCGGAGCGTGGGTTCATGGGCAGCATGTGGCTGTCTGGCTCTTTGCGTGTGAACCAGTCGGCCAGACGCATGACGACGCCGCGTCTCTGCGGCAGCACGTCCTGAAGCTGGAGCAGCACTTCGATGGTCTCTTCGAGGCGATGCACGACCCCCACCCCGCGCTCGGTGGCCTGCTGTTCAAGGGCGTCATCGCCCACGTGCAGAATGAGCATCGCCTTCGCTTGCGACGAGCTGATGACCTCGAGGCAGTTCAGGAACTGGTCGTCAATCACAACATCGAGCCGCATGGCATTGGCAATCTCCCCGCGCGACCCTGGAACCGTGACGACCGCAGGCAGATAGAAGCCGTATGTTTCGAGCCATGCCTGGCTCTGAAACTGGACGGAATCTCCAGCCGTGGGAAAGCGCGAGGTGAGGAACGACACTTCCCAGCGATGCCGGCGTGCGAGCTGATAGAGGCGCGCAATCTGCGCCGACTCATAGGGCGCGAGGCCGAGCCACCAATTCGGCGTCTCGGTAATCACTTTCCAAACCCGCTTGGCGTCGGCTGGCGACACCGCGTCGAAGTCGGGCATGGGCGAGGACGGCCGTTGAATCGCGTCGCGCCCCAGGACCGAGGCCGCCACGTCCAGGAACGCCGTCCGGAAGTCGGCGACGACGCCGTCGAGATCGAAGCCTACTCTCAGCATTGATTAGTCGTCCCTCGACACGGCTCGGGACGACCCTGAGCCCGCCGAAGGGTCGCGGGGGCAATGTGTCGCGATGGCGGCGAGCACGGCCAGCAGCATGGCGTTTGCGGGCATTCTCAGCCCTGTCTCCCACACGCTTTGCAGCAGCGCCGCCGTGATGCCGGCCATCGCACCGGCCCGCATCAGATAGTCAGGGCTCCCGTCTTCCCGGAACCTGCGCAGGCACAGCGCAAAGAACGCACCGATGCTGAGTGCGGCGGGCGCGCCCACGAGCAGGCCGCCTTCGGCCGCCAGCTGCAAGTAGTGATTGTGGGCGTTGCCGATAGAGTACCCCGGTTCGGCTGTCTGGTAAACCGCGATCGCCGTGCCGAAGGTGCCCGCGCCGGTGCCGGTCACCGGAAAATCGCGAATCACGCGCCAGGCATCGGCCCAGATCGCCGATCGGCCTCGTCCCGATTCCGACGGACGCATCGTCTGATCGAATCGATCCATCAGCGCATCGAAGTTCGCGAACGTCGATGCGACGAGCACCAGCACGGCGAGTTGAAGTATCGTCCAGCGGCGAATCTCCGGGCCGGCGCCGCGCTTTCGAAGCAGCACGCTGACGATCGTGGCACCCATCAGCGCGATGAGCCCGGATCGGGATGCAGAGAGGAGCACGGCAAGCGTCATCACGCACACCGACGACACGAGCCAGATCCGGATCGATCCGAGCTGCTTCATCATCGCCACCACACGCTGTGAAAAAAGGTGTGACGGCCGGCGGTGCGGCACGCGCGCGAGGAGATAGCCGAACACGAGCGGACATGCCATGACCGCCCATGTCGCGAAGTGGTTGCGATTCACGAACGGGCCGTACGGTCTGGCGCCCGCATCGAGCGGACGCCAGAATCCATAGAGCAGGTCGTGGCTCTGCGCGCGCTGCACGATGGCCGCGATCGAGGCGATCATCCCGATCATCGCAACGGCGCGCACCATCCGGCCGGCGCCTCCCTGGTCGCAGACCTGCCGGCAGGTCCAGAAGAGCAGCACCGCGCTGGCGAAGATGCCGAATGCGGCGACGGTATCGCCCGGGACGATCGTCAGCGGAAGCGGAATGGTTCCGGAACCGGTTGGTCCCGGGGGTAACCACAGTGACGCGCGTACGGTGAGCGCCTGCGCATCGACGGCGCGCAGAATCGATTGCGGGAGCGGGACGAGCTGAAGCGCGATCGCGAGAGCAGTGCCTGCGAGGAGGAGGTCTGTGGTTCGCACGGACCTGTCGGTGGCGACCCGCGGTTTTACGAATCCCGCCAGTACGGCGACAGCGCACGCCGCAGGCACCCATACCCATGGGTACACGCCGCCCGCGAGAAACGTCACCCAGGCCAGCACGCACGCGGCGCCGATTGTGGCCCGCGGGGAGGATGCGTTATGCCGCGTTCGACTTGACGTAGTAGTTCTTGTACTTGTAGCCGTAGTAGCGCGAGTAATAGTACTTGTTGCGGATGATGTCAACGCGATTGAGCACCGCGCCGAGCACGTGCGGACGGCTTGTCAGCAGCGTTTCGACGGCACGTTCGGCCAGGCGGCGCTGAGTCATTTCCGATCCGATGACGAAGACCACGCCTGATAACCACGGCGCGATGATGACCGCGTCAGTCACGGCGAGAACGGGTGGCGTGTCGATGAGCACCCAGTCGAACGGTCCCGTCTGAACGTTCGAGACGAGCGTCTTCATGCGGTCCGATGCCAGCAGTTCCGACGGGTTCGGCGGCGTCATGCCCGCCGTCATCACCCACAGGTTCTGAACGTTCGTTCGCCGGATCGCCTGCCGTGCCGTGGCCTGGCCAGTCAGCAGGTGCGAGAGCCCGACGTTGTTCTCGATGCCGAGTGTGCGAGACACGCTCGGGCGGCGCATGTCGGCGTCGATGAGCAGCACGCGCGAGCCGCCGTAGGCCAGCGCAATCGCCATGTTGCACGCCGTGGTCGTCTTGCCTTCGAGTGGCTGCGCGCTCGTCAGGCCGATGACGCGCGTGCCCTCCGTGCCGCTGCTGAACACGAGCGATGTCCGTAACGCCCGGAAGGCCTCGCCGAATTCGTGAGGCACCTCCAGCGAGAGCAGCGGGTGATTGTTGCCCTTTACGGCAGGCACAAGACCGAGGAACGGCATTTTGAGCCGGCGCGTAATGTCTTCCGGCGTCTTCACCGTGTCGTCCAGATAATCGATGGCAAGGACCAGACCCAGTGAGAGCATGAGGCCCGCCAGGGAGCCGAGCATGTAATTTCTGCGCACGTCGGGTGTGAACGGGCCGCCCGGTACGACCGCGCGGTCCATCAGGCGCACGTTGTTTCCGCCGCTGTTGCTGACAATCTGCAGCTCGTTCTGCCGTTGAAGCAGCGCTTCGTAGATGCCGCGGTTGCTCTGTGCTTCCCGTTCGAGCACCGTGTAGCCCACGCTCTTGCGGTTCAACTCCATGGCGGCGCCCTGCGACTGTTTGAGCGCGTCGCCGAGACGCGACTCGGTCGCGCGCGCCGTCTCGTATTCGCTGCGGATGGCCGCGACGGCGGCCGTCATGGCCGCCTGGAGCAGTCGAGTCGTGTCGGCGATCGCGTTGTCGTTTTCGATCACCTGGGGATTTTTGGGACCGTACCGTTCGTTGAGCTGCACCTTCTGGCGCTGGAGGTCGGCGAACCGCGTGCGGAGGCTCTGGACAGCCGGGTTGGCCGCAACGGCCGGCGTGTCACCGATCGACGCCGCCGGCAGGGACTTAATCTGGTTGTAAAGGGCTTCCTTCTGAATCCGCGCCGTTCGGACACGCGTGTACTCGTCGTTCACCTGATTCAGGCTGGAGACGACCGTGTTCTGCCGATCTTCGAGCGACAGCGCGTTGTTCGACTCGCGGTACTCGGCCATCGCGCGCTCGCTGTCTTCGACTTTGTGTTGTTGCTTGGCGATCTCGCCGGCGAGAAAATCGAGGCTCTTGCGCGTGGCGTCCGTGCGATATTCCAGATTGAACTGCACGTACTCCGCGGCGAGTGCATCGGCCGCGCGCGCTGCGAATTGTGGATCGGATGAGATTATCGACACGTTGAACAGGAGGCTGCCGCGCACCTGCTCGACGTGCACCGCGCCAAGAAAGGCGTTGGCCAGATCAGTGGGCGAGGCGAGACCGGCTGGCGTGCGGGCTGGCGTCGTGTTGCCAGTAGCCCGGCGAGCCAGATTCTTCACCTGATTCTTGAGCGTGTCGAACACCTCGGCGAGTCCGGTTCGTCTCGGTCCCTGCCCGTTGAACTCGGGGACATTTTCGAGATGAAGCTTCGTCGCGACTCTTGTCGCGAGCTCGCGGCCCGTCAGAATGCGCAGCTGAGTCTGGTAATACGGCTCAGGGTCCTGGCTGTAGTCGGTCGGCGCCTGCGTGTTGAATCCTGCCACGTTCGCGGTGCGATCTTCCTCGATGAGCACGCTCGTTGTCGCCCGGTACAAGGGTGTCGTGGTGTAGGTTCGAATCGTGATCCCCAGCAAGACGAGCAGAAAGACTGTGATAGCGACGTATCTGTACTTGTAGATCGCATTGACGCGGTCGAGGAGATGCGTGTCCGAGTCGGCCGGGAAGAGCCCGTGTTTTGCGGCAGATGGCCGCGGTGACGCTGGGGGTCGTTGGCTCGGATCCATTCTTCTGGGAACTTATCGGCTGCGGAAACAGATTTCGACAGAGCTTTTAACGTACTTTATAGGACACATTAGGGCTATAAAGACAACCTGCCAATCTAGAGGAGAAGGGCTAAGTCTTTATTTCTCCGGGCTTAGCGGTGGATCAGGATCGATGACGGATATCCCCATCACCGTTACTGCCGTGAGAATCGAGGAAGCCGTCTCGCCGAAGAGTCCTGTCATTGCCGGCAAACGGGCCGGAATGGCCACGACTGCCGCCGCGACGTCGCCAGGCAGGGTCGTGATGACATCGCCCACCGCGACAATGTTGCCGAACCGATCGGCGATCTCGACGACATACGGGATGTCGGGCTCGACGACAAATGTGAACTGGCCGCGCTGATCTGACTTGACGACTTGCTCGATCTTGTTTGCGGCAAGATTCCGAAGGCGCACAGTCACGTTCGGCAACGGCGCCGAGCTTCCGTCAACGGCCGTCCCGCGAATGAGCGCCTGGACCTTCTTCAGGCTGACCTCAGCCGCGGACGAAGGGGCCAACGGTTCAGTGGATTTGACCTGAGACGACACTCCCACACTCATTACCGCAAGCAGGCTGACTGTGAGTGACAGGCGCGCGCTCATCACCAACTCCTCATGTAGGGCGGGTCTTGTAAGACCCGCCCTACGTGCAGATGTACCGCATCGGGCCACGGCGTTGCGATTTTGTAATCGAGGCGCCGTGATAATCTCTCGAAACTTCGAATGAATCGACGAATTCGCGTTTTTGCACCCGCAACCGTTGCCAATCTGGGGCCAGGATTCGACGTACTGGGCCTCGCACTCAGCCGCCCTGGTGATGAGCTCGAAGCGGAGCTTTCCGACCGTCCCGGCGTCGAGATCGTGGATGTCACTGGCGATGGCGGAGTGCTCAGCCGCAAGGCCGAAGAAAATGTCGTCGGGCGTGCCGCGGCCGATGTGCTCCGCCGCGCAGGCGCCGAAAAGGGCATCCGCTTGTGGCTGCATAAACAGATGCCGCTCGCAAGCGGTCTGGGCAGCTCTGGCGCGAGCAGCGCGGCAGGCGCGGTTGCTGCGAACGAGCTGCTTGGCCGGCCGTTGTCTCAGCGCGACGTCGTGGCCAGCGCGATGGAGGGAGAGCGGGCCGCGTCGGGAACGCCGCATGCAGACAACGTCGCGCCCAGCGTGATGGGCGGTATCGTGCTGGTTCGAAGCTATGACCCCTTCGACGTCATCGCCCTGCCGCTGCCCGACGCGCTTCACATCAGTGTCGTGCACCCGCACTGCGAAGTTTCGACGGCCGAGGCGCGGCGTCTTGTCAAGGGTCGCACGTACTCGCTCGACGAGATCGTCCCGAACCTCGGCAACATCGCCGCGCTCGTCGCGGCGCTCGGCCGCGGCGATCTCGAGCTCCTCGGGCGCAGCATCGAAGATCGTCTCGTGGAGCCGCTCCGCGCCCGGCTCATCCCGGGGTTCGACGCCGTCAAGAAGGCTGCCCTCGAGGCCGGCGGTCTTGGGTGTTCGATTGCCGGCTCCGGGCCGTCGGTATTTGCGTTTGCCGACAGCCTGAACGCCGCCACGAAGATCGGCGGCGCCATGCAGGCGGCGTTTCGATCGGCGACCGGCCTGGACAGCGACCTGTTTGCAGGAAAGGTGAGCACCAGCGGTGCCCGCGTTGTCTGAGGGTCGGTTCAGCCCGCGTGGCGTGCTCCGGTCGGCGATCTACCGCCTGTTATGGGCAGGCATTTCCGTTTTCGAGAAAACATCACGCGCTTGTCTGTATCTCTCGATTGGCCTGCTTCGGCAGGATGAGCTCCGCGATATCAACCATCAACGGGCGGCACTGTTCAGCGCGCCAGACGAGCACATGCAAGCGGGCCTCGAACCGTGGGAGGAGCGGATCTATCTCAGCGTGATGCGGGATGGGGATCGCGTGCTGCTCGTGGGATGCGGCGGCGGGCGCGAACTGCTGGCACTTGGGGCGCGCGGCTATCGAGTTACGGGAATCGATCAGGTCCCAGCGCTCATTGAAGCGGCACGACGCCACCTCGTCGCCCGGGGATTGACGGCGACGCTGATTGCCGGCCCCATCGAAACGGCTGCCCTTCCAGATACCTACGATGTCGTGATTTTTTCCGCTTGTGTCTATGGCTATCTGCCCGGCTCGGTGTCGCGGCTTGCGACCCTTGCACGTTTGAAGGCTCACATGGCGCCCGATGGCCGTCTCGTCGCCAGCTACATGGACGGACATGCAGCTTCGCCTTTCGGCCTGTGGCTCATGCGCGCCACAGGTTGGCTGGCCCGCAGCGACTGGCGTGCCGACCCCGAAGATACATTTGCCCCAGGCCCCTCGCGGCAGCGGCTTCCATTCTACGAACGGCGCATGTCGGCTGACGCCGTTCGCCGCGAGCTGACGCAGGCGGGCTTTCACCTGATCAAGGATGAGGCTGTTGCGCCGTGGCGATGCGCCGTCGCAGCTGTCCGCGCATGACGAGCTCGTCGAGCTTCGACCGCGGCTGCACCGTCGTCGTCGCCAGCGACGTATTGTCGACGCAGCTCGGATCCGAGCAGGTCATGTTGAATCTGCGTGATGGGACCTATTACGGCCTGGACGAGGTTGGGAGCGAGATTTGGAAGCTCCTGCAGAAACCCGTCACGGTCTCCGAGATTTGCGACGCGATCGTCGGGGCGTTCGAAGTGGATGCCGAACGCTGCCACCGCGATGTCGTTCGTCTGCTGAGCGATCTGGTGGATCGCGGGCTCATCGAGCTCCGGATTTCTCCATGATGTCGAGTTGGGCAAAGTGGCGTGCCCTGGAGCCGGCCGATCGACGGCTGGTGCTTCAAGCCTTGGCCCTGATGGTCGCGCTGCGTGTCGGCCTGCGGCTGCTGCCGTTCACGACGGTTCGCCAGTATCTCGATCGCGCCGCCGGTCGAGACGGGCGTCTCTTGAACTCTGCCCACAGCCGAACGGTTCAGACCGATCGCATCATCTGGGCGGTGCGCGCCGCTGGTTCGCGAATGGCCGCGACCACGTGCCTCGTCGAAGCCCTTGTCGCCGACACCATGCTGCACCGTAACGGGTACTCGCCATCGCTGAAAATCGGCGTTCGGCAAGGAAGGCTCATGTCGCTCGACGCGCACGCCTGGGTCGAGTGCGACGGCACGCCTGTCATCGGGACGACGGCGGCGCTGACCGAGTACGTAGTGCTGACTTAGCGATCTTTCAGCACGGCATCGCAGACAGCGCCGAGCGAATCGAGCGTCCGCGGGTAGGTCAGCCGCCGCAGTGGCACGTCGCTCGCGAGCCGAGCCGCCATTGTGAAGTGATTCTCCAGTCGCGCGCGGTCAACCTGAACCAGATTGAACGCCGAACGGGTCACTTCGAGGAACGCTTTTGGTCCGCGCAGCGGAGCGATCTTGACGTGCGCCGGCTGGCTGCGGCGCCCCCTCGTTGGATCGCGAAGAACGTAGAGCGCCCTGACGGGCACGGCCCGGCTACAGGCCTCGCCTGCGGCAAGCGGCAGCACGAGCTTTGAGGTGCCCGGGTTCAACAGTCGTCCGCTGTCGCGCGCGAGCACTTTGTGCGCGACCGACGGAAAGAGTTTCAGCCGCCGCGGACCCGGATAGGCGATCCAGCGTCCGTCCTGCACCCGCAGCGCAAGGACGTCGTCAGTAAGAATCGGAAATCCGCGCGCGACGAACGCGGCGCCAAGCGTGGACTTGCCGTATCCACAGTCGCCGAGGAAGGCTACCGCCTCGCCGTTGATGACGACCGCGGTCGCGTGCAGAGGGTCGTATCCGAACGACAGCAGCGAGAACGAGAGAACCTGGCCGAGGAGATAGGTGGTGAGCGACTCGGTGGTGGCCTTTTGCAGACGGCGATATTCGATCGTGCGGCCGTCCGGGGCAATGAGAAATTCGAACAGGCCATCCCACCGAAGATACGTGGCGCCATTTTCGAGTCGCCGGCACTCGAACCATTCCTGCCCTTTGGATGTGAGCTCGAGGACGCTCCGGGCGCGTTCGAAGCGTGTGCGCCGACCCGGACGCAGCCGAACATCCGGCGAACTTCTTTCGCGGGCTCGGCGGCCGGGGCGATCGCACGCCATTGGAAGAGGCGTTTCGACGACGAGTCCGTAGAGTTGGTAGAGCGTGGCGACCTCCGTCAGGCGTTGGTGCCGCCGCTTCTGGTGGAAGGCTTGCCCCCGCCGTCGCCCATGTTGCCGCCCTTCGCCGTGGTCAGCTTCTTGAAATCGCCATGCACCTTCAGTTCCGGCGCACGATACGGCCGCCTGGCCGTCCGCGGGTCGCGGTGCTTGCGCGCCGGCTTTCGCATGTGATGTGTGCGCTCCTTTTATCGCAGCGGCTGAGGGGAGATACCGCGCTCTGGGCCCAAGAATACCTGAAGCCACATTTCGAGGCTATAGGTATCGGCGAGTTCCCAGCTCGCCGCGCAGTCGGGTCCGTTCAGTGTTTGCGCGAGTCGGGCGAGCGATGGTTCCAGACGCGCCCGATCGAGATAGCCGAATCGCACGCCCAGACATTCCGCGTGCAACGTGCGCAAGATCGTCCGCGCGTCATCGGCCAGCCCGGTGTTGACGAAGGCGCTGAAGTCGGACTTCCACGTGCGTCCGCGGATGGACTCGGGCAGGATACCGCGCATCGCCTCGCGCAGCAGCGCACGCGGGACTCCGCCGCGTGCGTGGATCTCTCCAGGTATCGCCATCAGATACGCAATGAGATCGCGATCGAGGAACGGAAACGCCGCGTCGAGGCCATGCAGCGCACCGGCCTTGTTGTTCCATTCCATGCACTGTACGTGATACTTCGAGCGGGCTTCGATGTAGACGGCACGGGCGTGAGCCGAATGAAAGCGCCGTTCAAACGTCGCGAGGCGGTACCTGTGCTTCAAGGCAGATGCGAGGAAGGCAGGCGAAAACCACTCTTTCGGCTCTCGCCGTTCGAACAGCCGGAGGCGCATCCACTTCAACGGGGACGCGATCGTTCGCGGAACCGCGTGCTTCACCGCATCGATAAAGAGGAGCCGCCGCCGCGTCTGCGTTTCAGCTTCGCCGAAGTACCGTGCGTACTCGCGCGTGTGATGCCAGATCGATCTCCACGCGCCGCTGCGGAGCAGATCGACGAGGTACGCGCTCGAGAAGAGCATTTGATCGCCCCAATGTCCTGAAAGCAGCGTACGCGCCCCTGCACCGCCCGCCCGCGCGTAAAGCTCTTCTGTTACTCCCCACATGTAATCGACGAACGGCGCTTCGATTGCCGTGATCTGTCGTGCGGCGCCCTTCACGAGGCCGGTGCGCGGTTCGATCGGAAATCGGTCGAACTTCAAGTCGTATCGCGCTTCGATGTCGCGGAGGAAGTGCTGTTCGTCGGTCTCGCTTCGGCCGGACACGTACGACACCCCGGCAATCGCGGGCGCTTCGATCGATCCGTTGCGCGAGAGCGTCTCAGCCGTGCAGAAGACCGAGGAGGAGTCCAGGCCGCCACTGACCGAGATGGCGACCGGATAGGCCGAGCGTGTGCGGCGTCTGACGGCCTCGGTGAAGCGCTCCCGAAAGGCGTCCCGGTAATCGTCGAACGATCGACACCGCAGCGGCTTGCTCGTGTCGAAGTCCCAGTACCGTTGCCGGACCAGTCCCTGCGAGGTGACCGTCACGAGATGGGCCGGTATGAGTGAGCAGATGCCGTCGAAGCAGGTGAGGTCCTGGCGGTCGAGAGGACGCGACCCGATGAGCATGAAGTCGGCGACGCCTTCATCGTTGGGGCGTGCGGCGATGTCGGGATGCGCAAGCAGCGCTTTGATTTCTGAAGCGAACGCGAACAGACGCGGGGCATGAACGTAATACAGCGGCCGTACGCCGATGACGTCACGTGCGAGCAGCAGTCGCCTCTCGTGCGGATCGAAGATCGCGGCGGCGAAATCGCCGTTGAGCCGCTCTGCGAATCCAACGCCCCACGTTTGATAGGCGGCGAGCACCAGGCGCGCATCGCTGACGTCGGTCGGCTCGGGGAGCGCCTTGACCAGCTCTTCGCGATTGTCGATGCGTCCGTCGAAGATCAGCATGGCGCCGGGCCCGCCGTGCTGCGCAACGAGCGGCTGATGCTCGCCGTGCTCTTCGCGCGTGACCCACCGCTGCTGGCAGGCAAAGCCGATGGCTCCGTCGGTCCGGCTTGCATCGGCGTCCCGCCCTCGATGGCGCAGCGTCGCGCTCATCGCGGCGAGCACTTCATTCGAGGCTGGTCGCCCATCGAGATTCCAGAATCCTGCGATGCCGCTCATGGAAAGCGGCAGTATACTGCGACGATCCGGCCTTTCTCAGTGAGCCTGTGTCCACCACGAACCTGACTCGCCGCCTGGCGCTGGCGGCGCTGATTGCGGGCCGCTCGTCCGGATGGCAGCACCTCCGAATGGCGGCCGACGAACTGATAGAGGTCTGCGAGACCGAAGATCTGGCGCCGCTCGTCTATCAGCGATTGCACGAACACGTTGCCGGAAACGACTGGCCTGCTTCGGTCAAAGCGGCGCTCGGAAAGCGCGCGAGTGAGGCGGCGGGAGAGGAACTGCTGCGTGGCGCAGAAACGCGCTCGACACTCGACGCGCTCGCGGCGGCCGGGGTTCGAGCGGTGCTCATCAAAGGCACGCCGCTCGCGTATACCGTGTATCCCACGCCCGCATCACGGCCGCGCGAGGACACCGATCTCCTCATCGCGGCCATCGACGTCGACACGGCCCGCGACGTGCTGGCGTCACTCGGCTTCACCCCGACCGTCTACTGCGATCGGCTCTTCTCGCAATTCGAAGTCCAGAAAATCGACCGGTTCGGTGTCAAGCATGCCTACGACGTGCACTGGAGAATCAGCACCCAGCCGGTGTTTGCGGATGTGCTCGGCTACGAAGAAGTCGTCGCTCGAGCGATTCCGCTGCCTGCGCTCGGTCGGTCGGCCCTCGCACCGCACGTCGTACACGCTCTGCTGCTGGCGTGCATTCATCCGGTGATGCATCACCAGAACGCCAGGAGATTGTTGTGGCTCTACGACATCTTTCTGCTCGCCTCGCGGCTCATGCCAGACGCCGGTCGTCGTTTTGCGCAGCTTGCCAGAGAGCGAAAAGTCGCTGCGGTTTGCGCGCACCAGTTAGGCCTGATGCAGGACACCTTCAACACGCCAATCGTATCGACAGTGATTGACGATCTCGGGAACGTCAGTGGCGCTGAACCTTCGGCGGCGTACCTTGCGTCCAAGCGGAGGTGGCAGGATGAGGTGATCTCGAGCGTGCGGGGATTGCCGCGTTTCGGCGATCGGATGCGGCTCATTCAACAGGTACTTCTGCCGAGCCCGGCCTACATGCTCGGCGCATATGGATTACGCGATAACCCGTTGGCCCCGCTGATGTTACCAGCGCTCTACGTGCATCGCAACGTGCGCGGCGCATGGAAGGTCCTGGCTGGCAAAAAGTGAGATAATGCGCTTTTCATGGCAACCGTAGACGACCCTAGGACGCTTGGCCGCACGCGGCTCTCCTTTGCGAGCGAGGCCGATATCGACGAGTTTGTCTCGACACTCGACAAGTTCGAGCGCGGCGAACTGACACCGGATCAGTGGCGCATGTTCCGCCTCGTGCGCGGCACATACGGCCAACGCCAGACCGGCGATGTGCAGATGCTGCGCTGCAAGATTCCCCAGGGCGTGCTCACGGCACCACAGCTCGACGCGCTGGCAGAGGTTGGTGAGCGGTACTCGCGCGGCTTCGGCCACATCACGACACGGCAGAACATCCAGTTTCACTTCGTGAAACTGCATGATGTCGAGGACGCGATGCGCATCCTGGCCGATGCGGGCGTCACCACGCGCGAGGCCTGTGGCAACTCGGTCCGCAACATCACGTGCTGCCCTCAGGCCGGGGTCTCGCCGACAGAGCTCTTCGACGTGACACCGTACTCGGAGGCGATGACGCGCTACTGTCTCCGCCACCCGCTCAGCTCAATACTGCCGCGCAAGTTCAAGATCGCGTTCGAGGGCTGCACCGACGAGGATCACGCGTTGCTGGGCATGCACGACCTCGGGTATCGCGCCGCCATCAAGGACGGCAGGCGCGGCTTCCGTGTCTTCATTGGCGGCGGCACGTCGATCATGGTGAAGTCTGCCGAGCTCGTGCACGAGTTCCTGCCGGCATCCGAGATGTTCAACGTCGCCGAAGCCGTCCTCCGCGTGTTTCACGAGTTCGGCGACTATAAACACAAGCAGGCCAATCGCCTGAAGTTCACGATCAAGAAGCTCGGCTGGGACCGGTTTCTGGCGGAGTACCACAAGAAATTGTCAGAGTTCAGGGCGCAGGGCGGCGCGTCGTTGCCGTTCGATCCCGACAATCCGCCGCTGGAGCAGGCGCCTGCCTGGCGCCGCATCGATTCGCCGCCCATTCTGCAGACAGTGGCGCGGGCAACGGGCTCTCAGGTGAGCGGTCCGGGGATCGTGCCGCAGGTCCGGCCGATGCTGCCGGTCATGAACGGCGACTATACGCACTGGCTGTCGACCAACGTGAGCAGGCAGAAACAGAGCGGATACTTCTTCGTGAATGCGACGATTCCGCTCGGCGACTTCACGAGCCAGCAGATGCGCATCCTCGGCGATCTGGCTATGGCCTTCGGGGATGGCACGATCCGGATTACCGCCGAACAGAATCTGGTGTTCCGCTGGGTGCCGGCCGACGCCGTGCCGGAGCTGTACCGTCAGCTGGCTGCCGCGGGCCTCGGACTGCCCGACGCCGGAACCATCGCCGACGTGACGAGCTGCCCGGGCGCGGAGTCGTGCAAACTCGCGGTCACACAGTCGCGCGGTCTCGGTAAGTTCCTGGGCGATCACCTGCGCGAGCATCCCGAGCTCGTGGCACAGGCCCCCGATCTGCAGATCAAGATCAGTGGTTGCCCGAACGGCTGTGGACGCCATCACATCGCCGGGCTTGGCTTCCAGGGCAGCGTGCGCAAAGTGGCGGGGAAGGCGATCCCGCAATACTTCGTCATGGTGGGTGGCGGACCCGATGGCGACGCCGTGCGTTTCGGCCGGCTGGCCGCCAAGGTGCCGGCCCGCCGCTTGACGGCGGTCCTCGAACGGCTCATCGATCTCTATGTCTCCGACAAAGACGCGGGGGAGTCGGCGACGTCGTTCTTCATGCGCGTTGACGTCGCACGCGTCAAAGATGTGCTGTCGGACCTGGAAGCGATGACGCCCGCGACCGCCATGGCCGACGACTACGTCGATCTTGCCGAAACCGGCGAGTTCAACCCCGAAATTCAAGAAGGCGAGTGCTCGGCGTAAACGGTTCCGGGATCCGTTTTCGCTGCTGACGCCGACGAAAACGGATCCCGAACCCTTTCCCCGCTCTCCTATCTCATTTTTAGATAATTCCGATTTCAAAATTGTATTTTACTTATGGCTTGGTGTACCCGATAACTAGTCCTTCTTAATATGGATCGCGAACCCGGTTATCCCGCCCCGCAAGGACTCTACGATCCGGCCCAGGAGCGGGACGCCTGTGGTGTCGGGTTCGTCGTCAACGTCAAGGGCGTGCGCTCGCACGGCATCGTACGGCAGGCGTTGCAGCTGCTCGTCAATCTTCTCCATCGCGGCGCGTGTGGCTGCGAGGTCAACACCGGCGACGGAGCCGGCATCCTCATCCAGATGCCGGACAGGTTTTTCCGCAAGGAGACGCGTCATCTCGGCATCGATCTGCCGCCCGCCGGCGAATATGGCGCGGGCGGCGTGTTCCTGCCGCGCGATCCGGAAGCGCGCGCCACCATCGAAGCGCTGATCGAGCGCATCATCCACGAGGAAGGGCAAACGCTCGTCGGCTGGCGCGATCTGCCGACCGACGATCGGCTGGTGGGCGCGTCGGCGGCGGCGGTGGAGCCCTACTTCAGGCAGCTGTTCGTTGGCGCAGGTGAGAAATGGCTCCGGGAGCCTTTTTCGCCCGATGCCTTCGAGCGCAAGCTCTACGTCATTCGCAAGCGGATCGAGCACGCCGTCGACAAGCTGCCGATCTCGAGCACCGACAAGAAGTACTTCTACATCCCCAGCCTGTCGTCGAAGACGCTGATCTACAAGGGCATGCTCATCGCCGATCAGATCGAGGCGATGTTCCCCGATCTGATGGATGCGGACGTCGAGTCAGCGCTCGCGCTGGTACATCAGCGATTCAGCACGAACACGTTTCCGTCGTGGCCGCTGGCGCATCCCTACCGCTATATCGCGCACAACGGCGAAATCAACACCCTGCGCGGCAACATCAACTGGATGCACGCGCGCGAGGCGATGTGCGAGTCGGATCTCCTCGGCGACGATCTGCAGAAGATCCTGCCGGTGATCCGCGAGGGCGGCAGCGACACCGCGACCTTCGACAACGTGCTCGAGTTCCTGGTGATGACCGGGCGCTCGCTGCCGCACGCAGTGCTCATGATGATTCCCGAGCCGTGGGCCGGGCACGAGTCGATGTCGGCGGAGCGCAAGGCGTTTTACGAATACCACGCGACGATGATGGAGCCCTGGGACGGTCCGGCGTCGATCGCGTTCACCGATGGCAAGGTCATCGGCGCCGTGCTCGATCGCAACGGCCTTCGACCGTCGCGCTACTACGTCACCAAGGACGACCTCGTCATCATGGCGTCGGAAGTCGGCGTGCTGGACGTGCCCGAGGAGAACATCCTGCTGAAGGAGCGGCTGCACCCGGGCCGCATCTTCCTGGTCGACACCGAGCAGGGCCGCATCATCGCGGACGAGGAGATCAAGCGGGATCTGGCGTCGGCGCAGCCTTATGCGCAGTGGCTCGCCGACAACATGATCTCGCTCGAAGAGCTCAAGCCCGCGCCGCTGCTGCCATTGCCCGACCACTACACGATGCTGAACCGGCAGCGCACGTTCGGCTATACCCAGGAGGACCTGAAGATCCTGCTCGCACCGATGGCGCAGAACGGCGAAGAGGCCATCGGATCGATGGGCACCGATACGGCGCTTGCAGTGTTGTCGGACAAGCCCCGCCTGCTGTACGACTATTTCACGCAGTTGTTCGCCCAGGTGACCAATCCGCCGCTCGACGCGATTCGCGAAGAGCTCGTGACGTCGATGGGCTCGACCATCGGCCCCGAGGCCAACCTCTTGAAGCCCGGCCCCGAAGCCTGCCGTCAGATCAGGGTGAAGTCGGCCATCGTCAACAACGAAGAGCTCGCCAGGCTGCGGCACATCGACGAGCACGGCTTCAAGTCCACTACGTTGTCGATGCTCTTCGACGCCGACTCGGGAGGCACCGGGCTGGCGCGTGCGCTCGAGGATCTGCAGCGGCGGACGAGCGAGGCGGTCGAACAGGGGCACACGATCATCATCCTCTCGGATCGCGGCGTGAACATGAAGCTGGCGCCGATTCCCAGCCTGCTCGCGACCGCAGGCGTGCACCACCATCTCGTGCGCGAAGGCACGCGCAATCGCGCGGCGCTCGTCATCGAGTCGGGCGACGCGCGCGAGGTGCATCATCTGGCGCTGCTCATCGGCTACGGTGCCGGCGCGGTGAACCCGTATCTCGCGTTCGAGACCCTCGACGACATGATACGCACGGAGATGTTGCCCGGTCTCGACCACGAGAAGGCGGTCAAGAACTACATCAAGGCGCTGAACAAGGGCGTGCTGAAGGTCATGTCGAAGATGGGCATCTCGACGCTGCAGAGCTATCGCGGCGCCCAGATTTTCGAAGCCGTCGGACTGGAAAAGGACTTCGTCGATCAGTACTTCACATGGACCGCGTCGCGGATCGGCGGCGTGGGCATCGACGCGATCGCCGAGGAAGTGCGCGCGCGCCACGAACTGGCGTTTCCGTTGCGCCCGGTGGCCGATCGCGACCTCGACGAGGGCGGCGAGTACCAGTGGCGCCGGGACGGGGAATACCATCTCTTCAATCCCGACACGGTCTACAAGCTGCAGCACGCCACGCGGTCGGGGCAGTATGCGATCTACAAGGAATACACGAGGGCCGTCAACGACCAGACGCGCAAGCGTGCCACGCTGCGCGGTCTCTTCGAGTTGAAACCTGCGGCGAATCCGATTCCGCTCGAAGAGGTCGAGCCGGCCGAGAACATCATCAAACGATTCGCCACCGGCGCGATGTCGTACGGATCGATCAGCAGCGAAGCGCACGAGACGCTGGCAATCGCGATGAACCGGCTCGGCGGCAAGTCGAACACGGGCGAGGGCGGCGAAGACCCGGCTCGGTACATTCCCGAGCCGAACGGCGATTCGCGCAGGAGCGCCATCAAGCAGGTGGCCTCGGCGCGTTTCGGCGTCACGAGCGAGTACCTGGTGAACGCCGACGATCTGCAGATCAAGATGGCGCAGGGGGCCAAGCCCGGGGAAGGCGGCCAGCTTCCAGGGCACAAGGTGTATCCGTGGATCGCGAAAGTGCGTTATGCCACGCCGGGCGTCGGGTTGATCTCTCCGCCGCCGCACCATGACATCTATTCGATCGAGGATCTCGCCCAGCTCATCTACGACCTGAAGAACGCGAACTCGCAGGCGCGGATTCACGTGAAGCTGGTGGCCGAGGTGGGCGTCGGCACCGTCGCGGCGGGGGTTGCCAAGGCGCATTCCGACGTCGTGCTCATCTCCGGCCACGACGGTGGCACGGGCGCCTCGCCGCTGACGAGCCTCAAGCACGCCGGTGTGCCATGGGAGCTCGGCCTGGCCGAGACGCAACAGGTGCTCGTCCTCAACAACCTGCGCGATCGCATCGTTGTCCAGGTCGACGGCCAGATGAAGACAGGTCGCGACGTCATCATCGGCGCGCTGCTCGGCGCGGAAGAGTTCGGGTTTGCGACCGCGCCGCTCGTCGTCATGGGTTGCGTGATGATGCGCGTGTGCCACCTCAATACCTGTCCGGTCGGCGTGGCGACACAGGACCCCGAGCTCCGCAAGCGCTTTGCCGGCCAGCCCGAGTTCGTCGAGAATTTCTTCCGGTTTATCGCCGAAGATGTGCGCGAGCTGATGGCCCAGCTGGGCTTCCGGAAGATGGACGAGATGATCGGGCGAGTGGACAAGATCGATGTGACCAAGGCCGTGGATCACTGGAAGGCGGCGGGCGTCGATCTCTCACAAGTGCTCTACAAGCCGGTTGTCGCGCCGGCGGTCGCGCAGCGCTGCGTTCGCGGGCAGGACCACGGCCTCGAGAAGGCCCTGGACAACGAGCTCGTGCGCCGGTGCGAAGACGCCTTGCTGCGCCGCAACCCGGTCGAGTTCCGCATGCCGATTCGCAACGTGAATCGAACGGTCGGAACCATCCTGGGGTCTGAGGTCACGCGCGCCTACGGCGCCGCAGGGCTGCCTGACGGCACGATCACGATTCATTTCACCGGGTCGGCGGGGCAGAGCTTCGGCGCGTTCGTGCCGCGGGGTATCACCCTGACACTCGAAGGCGACGCCAACGACTATGTCGGCAAAGGGCTGTCCGGCGGAACGCTTGCGGTGTTCCCGTCGGCCAGGGCCTCGTTCGTCCCTGAAGAGAACATCATCGTCGGCAACGTCACGCTCTACGGCGCCACCAGCGGCGAAGCGTATCTGCGCGGCGTGGCGGGCGAGCGGTTCGCGGTACGCAACAGCGGCGCGCGTGCGGTCGTCGAAGGTGTCGGCGACCACGGGTGCGAGTACATGACCGGCGGCCGTGTCGTCATCCTTGGCAGGACCGGACGCAATTTCGCAGCGGGCATGAGCGGCGGCATCGCGTACGTCCTCGATCGCGAGGGCAACTTCGCGCAGCGTCTGAACAAAGGCATGGTCGATCTCGAACCGCTCGAGGACGACGACTGGCAGACCGTGCGCGAGATGGTCACCCGGCATGTGCTGTTCACCAACAGCGCCTACGCGAAGAGAATCCTGGCGACCCTGGCCGATCAGCGGTTCGTCAAGGTGATGCCGAGGGACTACAAGCGCGTGCTCCTGGCCGAGGCGAAGGCACGGGCCGAGAATCGCGAGCCCGAGTTTGCCGAGCTCGTCGGGGCGGGCTAGGCTGAAATGGGCAAACCAACAGGCTTTATCGAAATCCATCGGAAGAAGCAGCTTACCCGTCCTGTGGCGGAGCGCCTCAAAGACTGGAACGAGGTGTATCTTCCTTATCCGCAGGGCGAGCTGCAGAAGCAGGGCGCGCGCTGTATGGATTGCGGCATTCCGTTCTGCCATCAGGGTTGCCCGCTCGGCAACCTCATTCCCGACTGGAACGATCTCGTGTATCGCAACCGTTGGGAACCGGCCCTCGAGCGTCTGCACGCGACCAACAACTTTCCGGAGTTCACTGGCCGGCTGTGCCCGGCCCCGTGCGAGGGTTCGTGCGTGCTCGGCATCAACGACGACGCGGTCACGATCAAGTCGATCGAAGTGTCGATCGTGGAGAAGGGATTCGAGCAGGGCTGGGTCGCACCCAAGCCGCCACTCGTGCGCACGGGCAAGAAGGTTGCCGTCATCGGATCGGGACCTGCCGGACTTGCCGCCGCCGAGCAATTGAACCGCGCCGGTCATTTCGTCACCGTCTTCGAAAAATCCGATCGCATCGGCGGGCTGCTCCGTTATGGCATCCCCGAGTTCAAGATGGAAAAAAAGATCTTGAACCGCCGGTTGTCGCTGCTCGAGCACGAAGGCGTGACGTTCCGTACGAAAGTCAACGTCGGCGTCGACGTCACACGCGAACAGTTGAAGAGCGAATTCGATGCCGTGGTGCTTGCCGGCGGTGCAGGATGGCCCCGCGATCTACAGGTGCCGGGCCGCGAGCTCCAGGGCGTCCATTTCGCCATGGAGTACCTGACGCTCTCGAACAAGCGGGTCGAAGGCGATCGGATTTCAGACGCCGACTTCATCAGCGCCAAGGACAAGCGTGTGGTGATTATCGGCGGCGGCGACACGGGCGCCGACTGTCTCGGTACCGTTCACCGGCAGGGGGCGCTGTCTGTGCATCAGTTCGAGCTGCTGCCGAGGCCTCCCGACACGCGCGCGGCCGACAATCCCTGGCCGCTCTGGCCAAACATCTTCCGTGTGTCGACCGCGCACGAAGAGGGCGGCGAGCGCGTGTACTCGGTAGCGACACAGCGGTTCACCGGCGACGAGACGGGCCGGGTCAAGAAGCTTCACGGCTCCAAGGTCGATCTCGTTCGCCGGGACGGGAAAATGTCGTTCGAAAATGTGCCCGGCAGCGAGTTCGAGATGGACGTCGATCTGGTGCTGCTCGCGATGGGCTTCCTCGGCCCCGAGCGCAAGGGGCTGCTCGACAATTTCGGGGTGAAACTGACCGAGCGGGGAAACGTGTGGCGTGACGCGAACTGGATGACGAGCGTGCCCGGTGTCTTCGCCGCCGGCGACATGCAACGCGGCCAGTCGCTGATCGTCTGGGCCATTGCCGAAGGGCGCAGTGCCGCGCGTGGAGTGGATCTCTTCCTGATGGGCAAGTCGGATCTGCCGGCGCCGCTCGCCTAATCTGCGTCCGCAGGTCAGGTGCTGGGCCAGACATCAGTACGCAATAAATGCCAAACAGGAGTTTAGGAGATCAGGAGGCCGAATTTTCGATTCGAACTCTCCTGAACTCCTAGTTTCCCAGGTCACAAAGACCAGAAGGTCAGAAGCTCGGGGGACACTGTCGTCCCGCTTCGCTCGTCCTCCAAACGACAACCACAGAGCTCTGCATCGACGTCGCGCCCTTGGCGCGCGCCGGGATGAAAACAGCCGAATATCAAGAGCCCGGATCGTGCCGCTCTTGTATTCGGCTGATTTTCATCCCGGCGCGTGGGGCCGCATGCGCGGCCCACGACGTCGATACCTCCGACGGAGGCCCCTGACTGAAACCGCTTTTGGAGCTAGAGGAGACACAGCGTCGTGCTCGTCGCGTCGTCGTGTTCGCTTTTGCCGAATTCCTCCTGATCTCCTAATCTCCTGTTTGAATTTCGTGATTCTGCGTACTCACTCAGAAGGGCGTAAGCTCGCCGTTCTCGTCGAACTGATCTGTGGCGTTGCCGATGATCTCGACGCGCGGATCGCCGGTCAGTTCCTCTACGACGGCCGGCGAGGCGTAGAGATCTTCGAGGTGCAGCGTGTCGCGGATGCGAAGGGTCCTCGCGCGTCCGTCCGGAATATGTCCGCAGCTTCGCAGCGCAATCTCGACGGCTTCCCGGCTGCTGCCCGCGACAATCGGCACCTTTCCTCTTTCCAGAAAGCTGCTGGTGATGACATTCGCGTAGGTCGCGTCCCAGTCGATCTTCGTGTACAGCCGGCGCGTGATGACGTCGGCCAGTCCGACGCCGATGGCATTGCCGTTCGATGCGTCGGTGAGATCGCACACGAGCATCGCCGTCACCCGCGGCCCGCCGTCATCCCGCACGCCGTTGACGCCGATGCGCCCGGTGATGTTCGGGTCGATGCCCACGCCGCTGATGTCTTTCCCCATGCGATCGACGATCAGAACATCGACCGTGTTGGTCGGCAGACGAGGCATGTTGCGTCCTGCCAGACTCAGAAGGGCAGGCTCCTCGGCAGCGATCTCGTCCGCCCTCAGCACTCGCACGGCCAGCGTCTCATGGCGCGCGTTTTCGACGAGGCCCACGCCTGCGAGGATTTTGCCGGAAGCCAGCACCCCACGGGCGCCGGGTGCGATCAGCTCACGTAACCCGTACACACCGAACTGATGAACCGCCTGGGCGCCCTCACGTTTTCCAAGTCCGATGAGGGCCATTTTCATCAGGCCGCTCTCGTACTGCCCGTGATAATCGGTGTGCGGCTTGATGCGGTTGACCAGAATCACGCCATCCGATTCGTAGGCGTGGCGATCCATGAATAGCCGGATGGGCAGATCGCCCTGCGGCAACTCGACGACCTCCATCGAAGACCGTATCGGCGCACCGGTGTGGTTTTCGTCGATACCGTAGAGCCTGAGAATTTCGGCTTGTCCCTCCGCCGTAGCGCCGCCGTGACTTCCCATGGCCGGGACGATGAACGGATGCGCGCCGCGCGCTTTTACGTAGGCGATGAGGTCGGCGATGATCGCAGCCAGATTGTCGATGCCGCGACTGCCTGTGGCGATCGCGATGCGCCCGTGCGGCCGGACCAGATCGTCAAGCCGCGACAGCTGTAGCCGCAACGCCGCCAGCGGGTCATCGAGCCGGCTGCCATCGAATCGCTGCCGGATTTTCGCAAGCTGCAACGGCCGCATTCGGCGTTTAAGTATATTCGCGCGACATGCGCCACCCCTGAACAGTTGCGCCGAAATGGAACACACGCGGCTTTGAGCCTCTATTCCTAGGAAATTTCACCAGATCATCAACCTTTCTGCGCCATGCTGTGCAGTAACGGCACACGCGCACCCTCACCACGGTTTCGATTCTGCAGCCGCGAAGGCGTCGTAAGCCCTTTCTCGAGCAATGGTTACCAACTAGACGGCATCGAGCTGACTCTATGGCGTCAGGATTGCTCTGACGGACCACGCGTGTTGTGCGAGGTCTATCCATGAACATATTGCGGCTCCCCAGCTCACGCCTACCCACGCTCGTCGCGATTGTCGTGCTCATCGCCGGCTCCACGTTTGGCATTGGCGGCCAGCGTCATCGGGCCGGCCTTTCGAGCGATCTGCTCACGTTCGAAGGACGGCGCACAACAGCGCGCACGCGCGTCATCGTGCGCGGTTCACGAGCGCAGATAGAGTCGATGGCCGCGCGTCACGGCCTGGCGGTGGCGCGCTGGATGGACGACTCGGCGGTGCTGATGGCCAATAGCGGACAGGTATCGGACCTCGCCGCTGATGCCTCAAATAGTGTCCTGTCGGGTGACGCGCCGGTGGCCACCTTCATGGACGTGTCGACCAGATCGACGGCAGCCGATCAGGTGCGAGCGGGGCAGGGCGGCCTGCTGCTTGGTATCGGCGCGATTTCGGGCTTGAACGGATCGGGAGTCACGGTCGCCGTGGTCGACACGGGCATTGCGTATCATCCGGCGCTCGCCCAGAAAGTGATTGCCAACGTCAGCATGGTGACCGGCGATCCATCGACGGCCGACGCCCATGGCCACGGGACGCACATCGCCGGCATCATCGCCGGCAACAGCTCAGCTTCGTCCGGCACGACGACGCTCTATAAGGGCGGCATCGCACCCGGAGTGAAGCTCGTGAACGTGCGCGTGCTCGGGAAAGACGGGACAGGTTGGACGAGCGACGTCATCGCCGGCATTGAATGGGTCATCGCGAATCGCGGCAAGTACAACATTCGCGCGATCAATTTATCGCTCGGGCATCCCGTGACCGAGCCTTCGACCACAGACCCCCTCTGCCAGGCCGTGATGAAGGCGTCGCTGGCCGGCATCAACGTCATCGTGTCTGCCGGCAACGCCGGAAAGACCGATGACGGGTCGCCGATCCTCGGCGGCATTTCATCTCCAGGGAACTCGCCATACGCGATCACGGTCGGGGCGATCAATACGAAGGGCACGGTCAACCGCTCCGACGACGTGATGGCGACCTACAGCTCGCGGGGTCCCACGAAGTTCGAGCACGCGGTGAAGCCAGACATCGTCGCGCCCGGCAACAAGATCACCTCGCTCGAGATCTACGGTTCGTACTTGCAGCGCAACTACCCGCAGTTTCACCTGGCGGGGAATGCCGGTAACGGCTACATGCAGCTCAGTGGCACCAGCATGTCTGCGGCCGTGGTGACGGCGGGTGCTGCGCTCTTGATGCAGGCGCATCCGAACATCTCCGCCACGCAGCTGAAGATTGCGCTGCAAGGCGGATCGACCTACATGGTGGATGGCGGGCTGATGGGCGGTGGTGCGGGCAGCGTGAATTTCTGGGCCAGCCGCAAGATCGCGTCGAGCGGCCTCACCAACATCGTCTCGAGCCTGGTGGGCGGCGTGCTGACGCCGGCCAGCGGCGTGATTTTCTGGGACGAAGGCACGATGACCACGCGGCTGTTCCGCGGGCACGGCCTCCGCGTGCTGTCACTGCTGGAAGCGCCACTCGCCTGGCTGACCGGCGGCTATCTGCAGTGGGACGAGTTGAACCTCATCGGCCTCACGAACCCGCTGTCGCAGATGCATCCCAATGAAGTCATCTGGGGCGATGTGTCAAGGTGGACAACCGACCAGGAAGTGATCTGGGGCGACACGCTCGAAAACCCCGAAGGACAGGAAGTGATCTGGGGCGACTCCAGGAAGATGGAAGGCGAAGAGGTCATCTGGGGCGATTCGATTCACGTGGACGAATAGGGAATGACGCGACGACCCTGGACCCCCTTGCGCGCATGGGTGCTGACGGTCAACGCCATCGGCGCGCTGGTCATCGTCCAGTCGCTCGTCTCGCTGCAGACGACCCCGCACAGGTATGAGTGGCTATTCTTCGCCGCCCTGACGGCGCTGGCCGGGTCGTTCTCGCTGAAGATCGGCTCCATCAACGCGTGGGTATCCATCTCGGATACGTTCTTCATCACGACTGCGCTAATGTTCGGCCCGGCGCCGGCGACCCTCGCCGTTGCGCTCGGCACGTTCGTGTCTTCGTGGCGCCGCGGCGGGGTTGCCCGCCAGCGTGTTTCTTTCAACACATCGACCTGTGCGTTTGCAATCTGGGCAGGCAGTCAGGTGTTCTTCTGGGTGGCCGCGGTTCCGCCGCTCACACAGCAACAGTCGCCTGTCGTGCAGCTTGCCGTACCGCTGCTCGCGCTGACGGCCGTGTACTTCATCGTGAACACCGGCCTTATCGCGATCGCCGTCGCGCTCGACGCCCGCCGGCCTGTGTTTGTGGTCTGGCGCGAACATTTCCTGTGGCTGATGGCCACCTACTTTGCGGCTGCATCGGTGTCGTTCTGTCTCGTCCTGGTGATGTACGAGGCGGGTCTGACGGCCACGATCCTGGTGCTGGTGCCGCTGCTGCTGGTGTTGCACCTGACGCTGCGCTCATCGATCGGACGGCTCGACGATGCGAGCCGCCACCTGGCGCACCTCGATCGTCTGTACCTGTCGACGGTCGAGACGCTGGCGATGGCCATCGACGCCAAAGACGACGTGACGCACAGTCATGTCAGGCGCGTGCAGGCGTACGCGCTTGGACTGGCGCGCGCGCTGGGCGTCAACGACGAGGCGACGCTGAAAGCCATCGAGGCCGCGGCGCTGCTGCACGACACCGGGAAGCTCGCGGTTCCGGAACACATTCTCAACAAGCCGGGCAAACTGAACGAAGTCGAGTTCGAACAGATGAAGCGCCACGTCGATGTCGGCGCCGACATCCTGTCGCTTGTTGAGTTTCCGTACCCCGTTGTGCCAATTGTGCGCTGCCATCACGAGAACTGGGATGGCACCGGCTATCCGCGCGGCGTGGTGGGCACCGATATTCCCGTTGGCGCACGGATTCTCTCGGTCGTCGACTGCTTCGACGCGCTCACGTCGGACCGGCCATATCGCTCGGCCTTGAGCGTCGAGCAGGCGTTCGACGTGTTACGCGCGCGCCGCGGGACGATGTACGAGCCGCAGGTGGTGGACACGTTCATGCGGGTGCACCGCGAGCTGGCCGAGCAGATTTCGACGTTCGAAACGCACGACGCCCTGAAGCAGATCACCCGATCGGTGGCCGTATCGGTGCCGGCGCCGACTCCGGCGGTGGTGACGTCGGGCGGAGTCTCCGACGATGTGCTCGCGTTCGTCAGCCTCGCCCGCCTGGCCTCGGGCGATGCGTCGATGAACGACGTGCTTGCGCTTGCGTCGAATCTGATGAGCGGGCTCGCCCCCGGTGCCACGATCGGGTGGTACACCGTAGACGAGAGCAGCGGCGGCCTTGTGCTGCGCCATGCCGCCGGTCCCGCAGCGAGCCAGATCTCCGGCACGACGCTTCGTATGGGCGAGGGTGTTAGCGGCTGGGTCGCGGCGCAGCGGCAGGTGATCGTCAACTCGGAGGCGTCGCTCGATCTTGGCACACGCGCGCGCGTGGGCGCCTCGCTCGAGTACACCCTCAGCGCGCCGCTCATCACGCGCGAATCGCTCGTCGGTACGGTGACGCTGTATTCGTCATCTGCGTTCTCGGACAATCAGAGCCGGCTCGTGCAGGTCATCGCACCGCATCTCGCGCAGGCGCTCTGGACGGCCGGGCGCAGCGACAGCGTCGCTCCCGCAGCAAGTGCCAGCCGGGCTGCGAACGCTGCCGCCGATCTGCGACTCGTGGCGACGCGTTAGGACATTCGCGTTCATCTCGCCAGGCACGTCCCACATTCCTGTTCATTCCGGATTATTCGTGATCGAAAGTTGCGGCGAATTCTCAGGAATTTCGCACAGTCGTCTGTTGGCGTTTACCTTGCTCTGCGATTCTCCTCATGTTGTGCAACGCATGCGTGCGCTCAGTGCGCAGCGGCGCGCAACGTGAGGAGAAACGATGCGGATCGAGTCGTGGGCGGGTGTCGTGGTGCTGTGTGCGATGGTGTCTGGTAGCAGTGCGACGGCCGTCGCATGGCAGCAGTGCCGGTCCTCGACGCTGCCGGCGAACGTCGAGCTCCTCGCCGATATCGGCCGGGCCCTCCAGCGGATCTACGATCGCTCGCCGACGTTTCGTGCGCAGTGCGAACGCATTGCGGGCGCGCAGAAGTTGCGTGTGCGCATCCGAATCGATCCGTCGATTCCGAGCCGGTGCCGCGCCTTCACGATCGTGCGGAGACAGGGGTTCGAGATACAGGCGGATGTACACCTTCCGCCGAGCAGCAATCATGCGGAGCTGGTCGCCCACGAGTTTGAACATCTGCTGGAACAGATCGAGGGACTGAATCTGCGCCGCCTGGCGCGGGTGCGGGGATCCGGCGTGCACGAAATCGAGCGGGAGATATTCGAGACCGATCGCGCGCAGGCGGCGGGACGCGTGGTCAACGCAGAGTTCCGCCAGTTGCGCGCTCCAGCCACTGATTGACGCTCTTCGACGCAGAGGCGCGAGAAGGCGATGCCATTGACAAGGGACTTATAACTGGGACATGAAGACGACGATTCGAGTCGCGTTGACGGCGATGCTGGCGACCGTGCTTGCGGGACAGGCATCGCTCGGTGGACAGCAGGTTGCGTTCGATCTGCTCATCCGAAATGGACAGATTGTGGACGGTACCGGCAACGCGTGGTTTGCCGGCGATGTCGGCGTGCGCGGCGATCGCATTGTCGCCGTGGGCCGGCTGGAGGGCGCGGCGGCGAAGCGCGAGATCGATGCACGCGGCCTCGTTGTGGCGCCCGGCTTCATCGATCTGCATACGCATTCGGATCTCACGCTGCTCAACGATGGCAACGCCGAAAGCAAGGTGCGTCAGGGTGTCACGATCGACGTCATCGGCGAAAGCACGTCGGTGGCGCCGAGAGACGGACTGGCCGAAGCCAGGGGCACGTGGACCGATTTCCCCGGGTACTGGAGGGCGCTCGCCGAAAAGGGTATCTCCATGAATGTCATTTCGGAGGTCTCGTTTCAACAACTTCGTCTGGTCGCCGTCGGCTACAACCCGGCGCCGGCGACCGTCGCGCAACTGGATCGCATGAAGACCCTGGCCGCCCGGTCGATGGAGGAAGGCGCCTGGGGACTGGTCGCGCGTTTCGAGAGCGGTGGGCCCGAGCAGCCCGAAGAGGTCATCGAGGTTGCCAAGGTCGTGGCCAGATACAACGGCATCTACGTGACGCACATCGGCAGTGAAGGGGCGGAACAGGACCGCGAGCTCGACTTCGCCATCCGCGTCGGGCAGGAAGCGAAGATTCCTGTTCACATCTTCCATCTGAAGATTCGCGGTGAGGAGAACTGGGGCACGATAAACAAGTACCTGGCGAAAATCGAGGCCGCCCGGGCGCGGGGTATCGACGTGACGGCGAACCAGTATCCGTATACGGCGATGCAGCACGGGTGGAGCGCGTTCTTTCCCGTCTGGGCACGCGAACACGGCCCGGAGAAATTCGCGGCGATGTTGAAGGACCCTGCCATCCGCGCGAAGATCAAGCAGGACAGGAATTTTCAGACCTGGGTCAGCGAGCACGGCGGCTGGGAAGGCGTCGTCATGGGACGCGCGCGGCAGCCGCAGAACAAGAAGTACGAAGGGATGCGCATCCCTCAGATCTCGAAGCTGCGTGGCGACAAGGACTTCGCCGATACGTGCCTCGAGTTGATGGCGGAAGAAGGCGGCACCATCTCGGGCATGTTCCACACAATGTCGGAGGCCGACGTGCGCGAAGTGATGCGCAAGCCGTGGGTGGCGATCGCGAGCGACGGCGCGGCCATCAACCTCAACGAAGACGGTGTGCCGCATCCGCGCGCGTTCTCGACCAATCCGCGCGTGCTCGGGCACTACGTACGCGACGAGAAGGTGCTGACACTCGAAGACGCCGTGCGCAAGATGACGTCGCTGCCCGCGCAGATTCTCGGGCTGCGCGATCGCGGCCAGATCCGCGAGGGCTTTGCTGCAGACATCGTCATCTTCAACCCCGCGACCGTCCGCGAAACGACGACGTTCGAGAAAACGAAGTCATATCCGGAAGGGATCCCGTACACGATTGTGAACGGGGTCGTCGTGATTGACGGCGGGAAACACACGGGAGCACGCCCAGGGAGGCCATTGTTCGGGCGGGGGCTCAAGGCGAAGGGCTGATTCCAGACGGGCCATCCGCGCCCGCGCGTGAATCACGTCCACGGAAAATACGAACAGGAGATTAGGAGATCAGGAGAAACGAAAACTATATAAGAAACGAAACGCCAAGCAGCAACAGCAATGCTCCCACGACCACCCGAAAGCGCGGTTCCGGTACGCGCGCCAGCAGTCGTTCGCCGAACAGCGTGCCGATGATGACGCCGAGCGTGGCGATCGTGATGACCGGCAGGATCGTCATGAGCGCGCGCGCCTCGAAGGCGATGAAGATTGGCACTCGAGCCGCGTCAATCACAAGAGCAACGGCAGTCGTTGTTGCGACAAACTGACGTTTATCCACTTCGAAGCCGAGCATGGCAGCCGTGCGGATGCCGCCCTGATTGCCCACAAGGCCGCCAAAAAATCCAGACAATGCGCCGCCGAGCCACGCGAGCGCACCGCGCAACCGCCAGCGTTTGGCGAATCCCGTCACTTGTGACGCGCCTGCCAGGAGGAGGAGTGAACCGAATACGACTTCGAGCGTGCGGCTGGTCGCCCACGTGTTCAACAGGGCGCCGGTGATTCCTCCGGCAGCGCTGGTGAGCCCGAACGATCGGACGATCATCCAGTCGACTTCACGGCGGAACCGCCAGAACCGGATGGACGTGCCGATGGCGTGGGGAATGGAAACGGCGGCGACGGCCAGCTTCGTACCGGTTGCGGCGGCCATCGCAGGAGTCAACAGGCTGCCGATGCCGAATCCCGCGATCGACGCAACCGCGCCGCCGAAAATACCGGCGACGAAGATGAGGACGTCAAGCAGACTCATCGACCACCGTTTCTCGAACAGGAGACCACAACCAGTTACCCAGAGCGAGATTCGCAGCGCCCAGGACGAGCAGACATGGACCCTCGATGAACGTTTTTGTCGCTGGCCGCAAATTTGTCGGGGGCGGCGGCGGCATCGCTGAGTGCTTCTATGATCGCGTGCGAATGAGTTCGGACGAGTCTTCGGTAATCATGCTTTCCGGCCGCAGGTTTGTCATCGGTTGCGGTATTGTCGCATGCGCACTGCTGGCGTTGGGTCGTGCAACCGATCTTCCCGCTTCGCTGCTCGCTGCGGAAGTCTTCGCCACCATCATCGGTCTGTTCGTGTTCGGTTCGTTCAAATATCAGATCCACAAGAACGCGCTCACCTACGGCATGGCCCTGGTGATTGTCGCCACGTTTGTCGGCCTGGAGTCGTCGGCATGGCACCGCCAGGTGGCGTCTGACGGATGGTGGGTCTGGACCCGACAGCACCTGTTGTCGTTCCATGGATTGGATGAGCTGATCCATGCCGACACGATGCTCTTCATCCTCGGCCTGACGTTCTTCGTGGCGGTCATCGCGCAAACGCGGATGCTCGAAGGTGTCACGTTCATCCTGCTCCGGCGAAACGGCGGAGCGATTCTGCCGACGGTTATTGCGGTAACAGCGGTCGTGGCGTTCGCGTCGGGGATACTCGACGGCGTGTCGATGATCGGACTCACCATCCGCACGCTGGTGATCATCCTGATGCTGTCGGCGGCGCCGAAGGAGGCGGTGCTGCAAGCGGTGATGATCTGCACGACCGTGACGACGGTGTGCGGGGTGTGGCTGGCCTATGGCGAGCCGCCCAACCTCATTATGAAAGCGAACCTCGATCCGCATCTGGGCGGCACGTTCTTCATCCGCTACTGCGGGCCGGTTGCCATCGTCACCTACCTGGTCGTGGCGAGGCATCTGCGCAGGTCACTCGGCGCGCGGCGCATCGACCTCGACACGATGGACGTGCTCGACGCCAACGCCGAGGACGTCAGATTTCTTCAGGCCTCACGCCACGGCGAAGTGCTGACGCCGGTCGAACTGGTCGAGGCTCATGCCTCGGATCTGCAGGGGAAGGCGCCCCGCATCATCCAGGAGCTGCAGCAGGGCAAGTCGCTCGGACGCGCGCTCGTTGACGCGGACCTGCCGTGGGAAACTCGGGAACTGCTGCTGGGCCATTACGTCACCGAGGAGCTTGCCACGTCGCTCGACCGCCACTACGTCCTCGACTCCATGGGCGACGATGAAGGTGCAATGCTCGCGGAGCAGTGGGTCGACGATACGCTCGCCGCATCGGCGCAGGCCAGGCGCCGGGCCCAGCTCGTGGGAGCGATCGCGCTCGTGCCGTTTATGGCGCTGCTCATCCTGCACGGCGTCAACCACAATGTGCCGCTGTTCCTTGCGTCGTTCGCCGGTTTTGCCGTGGCGCTCGCCGGCATCGCGACGATTCCCAAGATGCGCGGGCTCGCCCTTCGGGAAGGGCGTCACGAATACGCGGAGTACTACTTCCTGTTTCCGCTGTTTCTGTCGATCACGCTGCTGACCCAGGCGGGGTTCTTCGGAGAGATGGCGGCGCTCATCCGGAACGGCGTGGAGACGATGGGCCATGGCCCCGTCGCCTGGACACAGTTCACGGGTGCGACGCTTCTGTCCGCCATACTCGACAACAACATCGTTGCCGACTTCGCCTCGCGTGCGCTCTCGGACTTCGACGTGCAACTTCTGCACCTGTTCGCGATGGCGCAGATCGCCGGGTACGCGCTGGGGGGATGCTGGACGCATATCGGATCTGCACAGTCGGTTGTGGCGTACTCCTTCATCCAGCGCGACGTGGACCCCGGCTACACGCCAATACAGTGGATCAGGCAGATGACGCCGATCATCCTCGAGATGTTCGCATTGATTACTGTGGTCATTGCAATCGAGAGTTGGCTGTTCTGAAAGAAGCTCGAGCCTTCGAAACAGCCTGCTGCCTAGTGTTTGGCGAACACCCGTGTTGCGCCGCTCTTGTCGAACGACATCACGTTGTATGGCTGGGGCTTGGTGCCCGGATATTCCATTCCAGGCGAGCCGACCGGCATGCCGCCGACCGCGATGCCGGCAATCGCCGGTTTTTCCTTCAGCAAGCGGTGCACGTCGGCCGCGGGCACGTGCCCCTCGACCACATACCCGTTGACGACGGCCGTGTGACACGACTGCACCTGGTCGGGCACACCGCGGGATTTCTTGATGTCGGTGAGATCGGCGAGGTCGTTCGTGCGCACGGTGAACCCGTTCGCGCGCATGTGCTCGACCCATTGCGAGCAGCACCCGCAGGTCGGCGTTTTGAACACCTCAACCATGGGCCCGGCCGGTTTCTGCTGGGCGGCGATGGAAAAGGACGCGAGGCCTGCTAACGCGATCGCGGCCAGTGCGATCGCACCCAAAGTTGCTCGATACATTACTCCTCCGGCTCTCAGTATGACATACAGGAGAGGGCCTCAATGCGGGTCGTGGTGGACCTGATCGCAGTTGGTCGCGCGATCGATTTGTATGGTGGTGTGGCGGATCTGGAACCGTTCGACGAGGACCCGCTCGGATGCCTTGAGGACGGCCACCGCGTCGGCGGTCTCGGTCACGATCGCGTGCGCCGAGAGAGACACGAAGCCGCTCGTGATCGACCAGACATGCAGATCGTGTATCTCGCGAACATCGGGAATCTCTTCGAGCGCCGCCCGCAGCTCGCCGAGTTGGATGTGCTCTGGGGTGCCCTCCATCAAGACGCCCACCGACTGCCGGACGAGCGCCCACGACGACCCGATCACGAGCACGGCGATCAGCACCGACGCGATCGGGTCGGCCCAGGTCCAGCCGTACGCCCATACCAACGCGCCGGCGACGAGTGCCTGAAAACTGCCCAGCGCGTCGCCGAGCACATGCAGCCACGCACCGCGGACGTTGAGATCATCGGCATGACTGCCGCGCAGGAGCCAGAGCCCCGAGAGATTCACGACGAGACCGCCGGCTGCGACCACCAGCATCAGACCTCCGGCGATCTCGGCAGGTTGCCGGAGGCGATGGTACGCCTCGATGAAAATGAACACGGCGATTGCCATCATGGTCGCGCCGTTGACGAGCGCGGCAAGGATCTCGGCGCGGTGATGACCGTAGGTGCGTTCGGGGGTCGGGGCCTTCCGGGCGAACCGTATAGCAACCAGTGTCAGCGCAAGCGCGGCGGCATCAGACACCATGTGGCCGGCATCGGCCAGGAGTGCGAGGGATCCCGACAGCAAGCCGCCGACGACCTCTGCGACGGTGTAGGCCAGCACCAGCGCCAGCGTCCAGGCGAGAGCACTCGTACGCGATTGGCGCCCGTGCGCATGGCCGTGCGCGTGCTGGTGTGACATCACGTTCGACGAAGGTATTTTTCGAACGCCGCGAGGGTCTCTGGGCTGACGTGGTGCTCGATGCCTTCGGCGTCAGATTCGGCCACGGCTGAAGGTACGCCGAGGGCCATCAAAAAACGTACTACCAGGTCGTGGCGCTCGCGCGATTCCTTGGCGAGGCTTCGTCCGACAGAGGTCAGGAAAATCGATCGGTACGGCTGCGTCGTGACGAGGCCCCGGCTTTGGAGGCGCCGCAGTGTCTGGCCCGCCGTCACGTGTGTCACGCCCAGCCCGCGCGCGAGATCGACGAGACGGGCCTCGCCGTTCCTGGCGATGAGCTCCGCGATCATCTCGACGTAGTCCTGCGCCAGTTCCTGTGAATGGTCGTTGCGCCGACGTTCGGAGTGGCCGCGGCGGACCGGGGCGCGGCGGGAGGCAGAGGCGGGGGAGGACCGTGCGCGTTTCATCGCGCCTATCAGGTTAAAGCGCTTTCAGGAAGGCCAGCAAGGCCGCCCTGTCCACGTCGCTCAGCCGCTCGAAACCACGCCGCGCGAGATCGGCTTCCTGCCGATGCTGCAGAATGGCCTGCTCGATCGTCCCGGCTGAACCGTCATGCAGCAAGGGGCGCCGGAGTCGAAGCCCCCACAGTGCCGGCGTGCGGATTTCGATCGTCTCGGCTGCTCCCTGCTTAATGCCGTCGCCGGTCCCGACGTCGTGCAGCAGCAGGTCCGAGAACAGCTCTACTGGCTTTCGATTGAACAGCGGATTCGCGCTTGGTCCCGTCATCAAGACCGGCACATGACACGTGGAGCACCCCAACGCCTGAAAGACCTTCTCCCCGGCGGATGTCTGAGGCGTCTGATCCTGCCGCGCGACGGGGGCGAGAAATCTCATGAAGCTGGCGAAGTTGTCGATGCCGCGCCGCCGGGTCCGTGGATCGGCGATGTCCTCGGGATCCGGAATCGGATCGCAGAGGCGCATGCGATCGGCAGTGACGCCGTTCGCCATTTCGTTCGGAAACAGGTCGTTCGTAATGCCCATCTCGTTTCTGTAGGCGTCGGCGCCGAAGGTGAGCAGTGTCGCATGCTGCGCCTTCCACCCGAAGCGTCCGACGCGCCGTTCGCCGGTGGCGACATCGACGACGATCGCCGCACGGCCGCTCACGCCGTCGCCGTTGCGGTCGATCGGATCTTCCAGCGCACGCAGCGTGTCGTCGGGAATGGCTTCGACCAGACCGGCGCCGAAGAGGGGAATCGGCACGCGCCGAGCGAACACATTCGCGCCGGCGGGCAAGATCGGCTGGCACGCATGGCCGGGCACCGAGAACAGATGAAACAGCGTTTCGCCAGTGTCATCGAGGGTTTCGAACTCGCCCTGCTCGTTCACACGCCCCGCGCGCAGCTCCGCGATGATGCCGGCGCCGCCGACGACAGGAACGTTGTGACACACGGCGCAGCTCGTGCCGTTGAATGCGGGGCCAAGCCCCTCTTCGGAGAATTCGACCTCGAGAAAGTCGTCCAGCCCAAGCCGGAACTCCTCGAATTCCACGGGGGTAATGCCGGGCAACGGGCCGCCGGGCTGCGCCGCGCGTGTTTGGGCGAACGTCAGCGCCGTGGCGAAGAGCGCGAGCGCAGCACCGAGGACATACCGGATGAACATGGCTGGTTCCCTATTCGGCGATCAGTGTGCCGCGCATGAACGAGTGGCCGGCTCCGCAGAGCTTCGAACACTCGAAGGTATACCTCCCCGGTTTCGGCGGCTCGAACACCACGGTCACAGTGCCCTTTCCCCGCTTTGGCACGATGACGTTGACGTCGGTGCCGAGAATCCGGAACCCGTGATCCGTATCGTCACTGCGCAGCCGAATCTCCACGCGCTGACCCGCCTTCACCTTGAATTCGGAGGGCGTGAAGCTGAACCGTTCGACCGAAATGTCGACGATTTCCGCCGGCTGTTGCCGCGCCGCAATGGCTGCGCCGCCGCATGCGGCGATGAGGCCGGCGATGGTTACTAAGAGGTTGAAACGTGTGAGCAAGTGCGTCATCAGAACCACCATCCCAGACCGACGTTGAACGAATTGGGTGCGACGATGACCGAGCTCCGGCTCCGGATGATGGAATAGTCCACCTTGATGGCGATGTCCGGGTCGGGCCAGTACGTTGCACCGATCGTCAATGCGTTGCGGTTGAACTCGTTG
This sequence comes from Vicinamibacterales bacterium, assembly GCA_963782595.1. Lineage (GTDB taxonomy): Bacteria > Acidobacteriota > Vicinamibacteria > Vicinamibacterales > JAMQPK01 > JAMQPK01. The sequence continues at coordinate 327,386 of CAWAKJ010000005.1, forward strand.
AGAGGTTGGAAGCCTTCGGGCATGCGGTACTGTGTGTCGAATCGTTCGTAGCGGCCGAAGATGCCGACATCGCCGGCGCGGGTGCCGGAGATGATGCGATACCCCGCTTCGCCGTAGTAGCCGAGCAGCGCGCTGGCCACGTTGGGATTGACGCCGACTGCGCGGCCGAGGGCGTCGTTCAGCTCGGCGGCGTTCGAGATCGAGACGTACGCAAAAACGGCGCGCAACTCCAGACGATCGCGCCCGTAGCGGACATCGGTCTCGCCGATAGTGACCGGCACGTCGAATCGCGGACGGAATTCGAACCCAGAGCGTCCGGTCCAGAAGCTTGCGGCCGCGGTCAGGCCGGGCACGCCGACGTACTCGAGACGCCCGGTCAACGCCGGGCGCCCGATGTTCGTGTCCGAACCTTTCTGGCGTCCATCGCGAAGGCCGGCTTCCGCGCTGAAATTGCGCGCGTTCAGCGGTGACATGACGAAGGCGCGATAGCGCCAGCCGCGCCCGACTTCGCCGTGCACGCCGACGCCGGTTTCGAACCATGTCGTGGGGATGATGAAGGTATCGACGAATGGGCGCTCGACGCCGTAGAAGGTTGGCGGCTCGTGGCGCTCATTGATGATGCCGATCGGGACCAGGATCATGCCCGCCCGCACGTTGAAGCGGCGCGACAGCAGAAAGTCGAGGTAGGCCTGTTCCAGCTCGAGCTCTCCGGCCTCCTCCAGGCCTTCGACCAAGGCGTGTTCGAGCTCCAGCTCGCTGACAAAACGGATGCGGTCGCTGAATTTGTGCGTGATGAGCAGCACGAACCTGTGGAAGTCGAGGCGACCGTCCTCGAACTCCAGCTTGTTGAAATGAAAGTCCATGTAGCCCGAGATGCTGGTCGGCCCCTCGGGTGGCGGCGTGGCGTCGGGAGCCTGGCCGCGTGCCGGAGCAGCCAAAAGCATCAACGCGCAGAACGCGGCATTTCTGACTGGAGCAGCGGCAATTTTGTGCAACATTGACTTCAGAATGTAGCATAGACTACATTCGTCGGCTCGGCCTTGTCAAGCCGCGATGGATCACAGGAGTCCGGCGACAAAGACGCCACAGCTCGCCACACCTGCTGCGAGCATCACAAGTCCGAGCGTGTGCCTCTTCTTCAACCGCCACCACATGTAGTAGCTGCCGAGGACCATGACGACGAGGCCGGCCGCGAGTGCATCCATCGCCCATACCCACAGGCTCGTCACGATCCAGTCGCGCTGACTCGCCGGCTGATTGAATCGCGATCCGCTGAAGGTGTGAAAAATCTGAAAGGCGTGCAGACGTCCGTTCTCGAACTCTCGAACATAGGCCTGCCTGGCATTCAAGTCCACCCGTACCTGCGCCGAACCGTTCGGCCGGCTGACCGTGAAGTCGATGTGCCACACCGGCTGTGACGCGGGCCAGTCGATTTCACCTTTCAGATTGAGCTGGCCCATCAGCTCTCGCGTCTGTGCGAGCAGCGTGCCGCCCGTCGGCGTCGCGATGGGCAGCTGATACGAGCGCTGGGCGCGCTGATACAGGTCGGTGAACCACTGCTGGTGGTTCAGCATCAGTCCTGTGAGGGCAAACAGCCAGAGAAAGAAGAGGAAGTAGAGGCCGAGATAGTAGTGGAGCCGGCGGTTCCACGCCTCGAAGGTCCTACCGAACGATGACATAGGCGAGGCCCAGGAACGTCGCGGCGCCGGCAGTCAGCAGCAGAAGGCCGGTGCTGCGCTCCGCCTTGATCGCCCACCACAGATAGATACCGCTGATGGAAATGAAGAGGAGCAGATAGATGGTGGTGTCGGCAAACCAGCGCCACACCTGGATGCCTATCCAGTTGCCGCGGATGGCGACATTGTGCGGTCCCGGCATCTTGTGCAGATGCGAGAGCGACTCCCACAGATCCATGCGGCGCCGGGTCACCGTGGCGGAGCGCGCATCGAGATCGACGTCGATCGTCGATTCCATCCCGGCTTTCGAGACGGGAAATATCAAATGACGGTTACTGGCGACGTAACGGAGAAAACCGATCTCCCCCGAGGTGCGCACCTGCGGCAGGATGGGCTTCGCGCGCTCGACCGCCTCGCGTCCTTTGACGCGGTCGAATCCGTCGGGAAGCTGCAGGTTCCGATAAGTTTCAACCGCCGGCGGCGTGCTTGATCTCAGCTTTCCGTGGTTGAGGTAGAACACGCTCGCCGCGAACAGCAACACGAACGGACTGATGGCCAGACCGAAGTACAGATGGAGATCGCGCAGCCATCGGTAGACCAATCACCGACTCCCGATGATCTTAACTACTTGTGATCCTGATGACCCTGGTCCGCCGGAGCCGCAGGCTTGCTGCCCTTTGGCGTGATGGTCGTCACCGACGCCGGGTCCGCCGGCTTTCCGTCAGCGGTTTTTGCCCCGCGCTCGGCAACCCAGTGCCTGACCGAGCCGTCCGCGAACGTTTGATGCGCCTTCCACTGGAGCGTCCCCGACTGTGGGTTGTGGGCGGTAAAGGTGAACTTTGCGGCTGGCTCCTTCGGCTTGATCTCTTTCTTCCAGGTAATCGTGACGATGCGGTCATTCTCTTTCTTGACGTCGGACGTGAAGCCCTCGCCAGAGGCGACCTGCATCACGTGTAAGCCCGCTGGAATCTCGAGCTCGACCGACATCGACGCAACCGTTCCCTCGACTGGTACGCTAATCGTGTAAACCTGCTCAGCGCCAGGTGCCGACTCGCGTGGCGTCACGATGACATGGGCTTCGACGACTGCAAGAGACAGCGCGAGGCAGAAGAGGCCGGTTGAAATGCGTCTGGTCATATATCACCCCTTTCCCACCTTATCACTGGGGCCTGGCAAAATCGACCTCGAGCCTCACGGGCTTCGTGGTGGCGTCGATAGTGAACTGGCGCTCGCCGCCGGCGCTTCTGACCGTAATGGTGCGAGAGCCGAGCAGTATTCGGCCCTCGAACGGCGTTGAGCCGGCGGGTCTGCCATCGATTGACACTTCAGCCGGTTCATTCGCCGTCACGCCGATGTTGGTCTCCGGAAGCAGAGTGACGGCTGTCGTGGCTTTCAGCTTTACTTCCACCGTACGGGTTTCGTCGTAGCCGAGCTCCCGGTTCTGGAAGCGCAGGCGATAAATACCTGGAGCGAGCACCACGCGACCCATCTGGTCGACCGAGGCGACGACGTTGTCGCTGGTGATGACGAGCTCGAAAGGCGCCGACACCGCGACCCACCCGACTACCGCCGCGGCAGGTACGGGCGTCGTGGCCGCTGCCGGATCTGGCAACGCCGGCACGGGTCGCGCGGCAGCAGGCGCCGGATTCGGCGGCGACTGATCCGGCGGCACACTCGCGCTCGGTTCAGCAGGTGGTGCCGTGGTCTCGGGCGGTGTGGTGACTGTCGCAGCCGGCGGCGGTGCGGCTTCACGACTCGGCGGCCAGAATGAAATGCCCACAGCCGCCGCCGCTCCAATCACTCCTGCCGCAATGGCCACGCGAGGCAGCCAGCGGACCGTGGGCTCGGCAGGCTCGGCGAGTGCGTCCGGTTCGGCGGGTTCGTAGGGTTCGTAGGGTTCGTGAGGTTCGTGAGGTTCGTTGGGTTCGCGAGGTTCGTTGGGTTCGGCGTACGACACGCTGCCGGCGGCTTCAGCCGCCCATTGAGCGCGGCGCGCGTGAATCCAGGCGATCGCGGCTTTCGCGGCGGCTGTGACGTGCGGCGACGGCACGGCCGGTGCCACAGGCACTGGCGCGGCCTTCGGCTCCCGTGTCAGAACCGCGCGGATTTCCTTCGCGAGCGCCACGGGATCGGCGGACGAGACAGGAGGAAGCTTTCGCGTCGGGATGCCACCACGAACCGTTCTGAGTTGCGCCAGAAGCTCGGTTTCGCCGCGTGGCGATTTGTCGGGCAGAAGCACGAGATCTGGAATCCGATTTCTGATGGCGGTGATGGCGACCGCGCAGGAATCGGCGCCGATCAGTTCGTGCCCGTGCAGCTCGCGCGCGAGACGGGCCAGCGTCGGGCTGTGACTGTTTCCAGGGTTAATCGCAAGTATCAGCGCCACGAATGTGGAAAACTTATCTCATACTTTCCGAAGCAAACATAGGTTGGTCTCGTTACGTAAGGACTGGTGCGGGCTCGGATGCGAAAATTTGTGCAGCTCGAGCGGGCCGGTGCGCGGCCTGATCGAGCGTAGTCGGAATAGACGTGAGAAGATGACGCCGGTGAAGAGGAACTCCAAACAGGCCCCGCCGCACGATGTGCAGACGCTCCGCGCTTCCCTGGACTCGCGGCTGGCCGCTCTCGAGGATGCACTGGGTAACCCCGCCAAGCATGCGTCGCTCGAATCGCTCATTCTCGACCTTGCGCGCGCCGCGACCGAAGAGGCCGACGCCAGCGTCCGCCAGGCCGTGGTGAATGCGCACCGCGACGGGCAAAGCGCCGCCGGAGAAGCGGCATCGGCGTTGGAGGCCGAGGTCGCCGGAGTTCGCCTCGAGCTGGAAGACGCGTTGGCGTCCGCCGAAGCCGAGCGCCGCCGGGCGGCTAACCTGGAAAAGGCCGTCGAAGAGGTCCGAGGAGAGCTGCAGGCCGGGCGAACGGCCATCGAGACCCAGCAGCGCGAAATCGCCACGCGGTTGCAGGAGTTCGCCTCGCGGCATCAGTCGCTCGAGGAGAAGTTCAGAGACGAACAGGCGGCGCATGCCTCAGCGCGGACCACTGCGGAGCACGCGCGTGCCGAAGCCGAGGCCGAGCGTAAGTCGGCCGACCGCCTGCTCGAGACAACCATCCAACTCGAGCGAGATCTGGAAGCAGCCCGCAGCGAATCGACCGACCTCCGGCGCCAGCTCGACGAGGTGCGCCACGATGTCGATGCGCGTGCCGGGGAGCATGCGTCGGCCGACCGGCTGCTCGAGGCAAACGCCCAGCTCGAGCGAGAACTGGAAGCAGCCCGACGCGCGCTCGAAGACGACCGTCGCGAGCTCGACGGCGTGCGTCGCGAGCTCGACCATGTGCGTCGCGAGCTCGACGCTCGCGCAGAGACGCTGTCGCAATCGCACACGGAGCACGACGTGGCATTGAAGGCGGCGCACGATTCCGCACATGCGGCTGAAGCGCTCATCGACGAAGTGCTTCGCGAGCGGGACGGCTTAAGGAGCGAGCGCGACGCGCTGAGGAACGAGTTGGCCTTGGCTCAGGAGGAGATTCGGGAGCGGGAGGCACTGAGGAGAGAGCTCGAGATCGCGCACGAAGAGCGCGATGCCGCGAGGGTCATGGAGGCGGCGTCTCCGCTGTCAGCCAGCCTCGAACCCGGAGAACATGAAGAGACCATCGTCGATCTGACGACGGAAACGATAGACGAAAACATGCAGCGTGCCGTGATGCGGATCCGCGGTCTCGAGGTTGCGTTGAGAGATGCAGAAACCCGTGCCGAGTCTGCCGAGCTCGAATTGGAGCTGCAGCGGCAGACCGCGGGTTCACCATCGGACCGTCCCGCGGTCGAAACACCCGCGGAACCGTCTTCACCGGAGCCGGGGAAAGAGTTTCGCGGCCCTGCGCGCGGGGCCAAGCGCGTCGTCATGACGACCGACTTGGACATTCAGATTGATGCGGCGCCGGGCAAACTTATCGACCTTTCGATTTCCGGGGCGCAGGTGCTGACGTCGTTCTCGATGAAGCCGAACAGGCTCGTGAAAGTGACGCTGCCGATGGGCGACAGCCTGATCGCGTGCAAAGCGAAAGTCGCGTGGTCGCGCCTCGAGCCCAAAGCCGGTCAGCTTCTGTACCGGGCGGGTGTGGCGTTCATGAGCGCCGATCCGATCGCGCTCGAAGCGTTTCTCAGTGGCCACAAGAAAGACGTATGACGATTCGGCGAATTCTGACTGCTGCAGCATTCGGCGCGAGCGTGATTTCGGCTTTCGTCGCCGGCGGTCACTCGGCCGCAGCCGTTCAAAACATCCGGCAGACGACGCTGGGAGTCCCGGGCGCCAGCAATGCCGCGCCGTCTCTTGCGGTGCTCGACCGCACGGTGGTTGCGGTCTGGCCCGCGGCGCTCGAGGGCGGGAGCGTCAACGTGTATGCGGCGACCAGCACCGACGGCGGCGCCACATTTTCTGGGCCGCGGCGCGTGAACGACCTGGAAGGCGATGCGAGCGTCAACAGCGAACAGCCCCCGCGCGCGGTGATCTCCGGGTCCGCCGGCGCGCGCACGATCACCGTCATGTGGTCGAAGAGAAATGAAGGGCCCGCGCGAACGCGACGCGACGTGGTGCGAGTCGCACGCTCGAACGACGGCGGCCGCACGTTCTCTTCCGCGCGCGACATTCACGAAGCCGCGTTGAGCGGCGCTCGCGGCTGGGAGTCGTTGGCCACAGGACGAGCGGGCGGGGTCCACGCCGTGTGGCTCGATGGCCGGGATGCCGAACGGAAGATGGCCGAGGCGACCACACATTCCGGGGCGGCGCACAAGGGTCAGCCGCCGCAGGATGTGTACCACGGTATCCTCACGCCGGACGGCCGCCGTGTTGAAACGGTCATCGCGACCGGCGTCTGCTTCTGCTGCAAGACCGCCGTGGCTGTTGACGCGCGCGGCGGCGTCTACGCGGCGTGGCGGCACATCTTTCCGGGCAGCATGCGGGACATTGCCTTTGCCAAGTCCGCCGACGGCGGCCGCCACTTCGATCCGCTCGTCAGAGTCAGCGAAGACAACTGGGAACTGAATGGTTGTCCCGAAGACGGCCCGACGATCGCGGTCGACCGGACTGGAACCATTCATATCGCATGGGCAACGCTCATCGACGAAGGAGAACCTCAGAAAGCTGTTTTCTACGCAACCTCGCGCGACGGCAAAGCATTCTCGCCGCGGGCTCGCGTGCCAACCGCCGGCATCACGCCCGGGCATCCGCAGTTGACTCTGACATCAGACGGAGGAGCTGCCATAGTCTGGGATGAAACCGTGGGCGGACTTCGGCGCGTGTCGTTGAGCCGCGTTTCGCCTGACCGCACGATTGGACCGGCGCAGGTATTGAGCGGCCGCGAGTCGGTGTCGCACCCGGTCATCGTCCGATCGGGCGCGGATCTCGTCGTCGCGTGGGCAAGCCGGGACGAGCCCGTCATTCGACTGCAGCGCCTGACCGTCTCGCGTTGAGCCAGCCGCGATGTATCCCACACTGCTGCGCGTCGGGAATTTCGAGATCACCACCTTTGGCGCGCTCGTCGCGTTCGGCGCCCTGATTGGACTCTGGGTGTTCGCAAGGGAGCTCGAGCGCAGCGGGCTTCCTTCCAGTGGCGTCGATGCCGCACTGGCCGGCGTCGTGGGCGGCCTGGTCGGTGCGAAGCTCTTTTGGGCGATCGAGTTCCGCAACGACGGACCATTCTTCTCTCTCTTTTTCAGCCGCGGGGGTCTCAGCTGGTTCGGCGGATTTCTCGGCGGTGTCGGTACCGGTGTCTGGATGCTCCGGCGCCAGCACATCCCGCTGATGCCGGCACTCTCGGCGGCCGCGCCAGCGCTGGCGATCGGCCATGCCATCGGACGTGTCGGGTGTTTTCTGGTCGGCGACGATTATGGAAGACCGACCGATCTGCCTTGGGGCGTGGCATTTCCCAGAGGGCTGCCTCCCATCGACATTCCTGTTCACCCGACTCAGTTGTACGAGTCAGCCGGATTGGCCGTGATTGCCTGGGCGGTGATTCGATGGAGGCGTCGTGACGTTGCCGATGCGGCGGTCTTCGGCAGATATCTCGTCCTTGCCGGCTTGCTGCGGTTTTTCATCGAATTCGTACGCATCAACAAGCGAATCGCCGGCCCCCTTACGCTCGCCCAACTGATTGCGCTCGGTGTAACAGGCATTGGCGTTGCAATAATTGTGATGGCCTCGCGGCATCCGGCTTTACGGCGTAGTCGCCGGCACCGCTAGGCGTCCCTTCTCGAGGAGGATGTTATGGAACGCGATGTCATATGTGGAATGCAGGTCGATCCTGCAAAAGCCGCCGGCAAGAGCGAGTACAACGGGAAGACGTACTATTTTTGCTCGATGGCGTGCAAGGTGAAGTTCGACGCTGATCCGGCCAAATACGCCAAGTAAAAGGTTCCGGGATCCTTTCTTGCCGATCAGCCATCCAAAATAAGGATCCCGGAACCGTTTTCAGCCGATGACTGACCATCGCCCATCGCCCCCGAGTCACGAAGTGCTCGATCCGGTCTGCGGGATGACCATTCTGCCGAGTGAAGCAGCCGGCCACGCGGACTACCAAGGGCGCACCTACCACTTCTGCAGCGAGTGGTGCGTCGAGCAGTTCCAGAAGAATCCATCTCAGTTCCTTGAAACGAAGCCGGCCGATCGTCCGGCGGCTCCGGTCGATCTGGAGGCCGAGTACACGTGCCCGATGCATCCCGAAGTGCGCCAGAAGGGACCAGGCTCGTGCCCGATCTGCGGCATGGCGCTCGAACCGGTGACGGTGTCGCTCGAAGAAACACCCAACGACGAGCTCGAGGACATGGCGCGGCGGTTCTGGTGGTCTCTCGCATTGACCCTGCCGATTCTGGCGGCAATGGTTTCTGAGATGTTGCCCGGGCAGCCAATTCAGCGCGCAGTTTCCCCGCGCACGCTGAACGTCGTCGAGCTCGCCCTCGCCACACCGGTTGTGCTCTGGGGAGGCTGGCCCTTCTTCGTGCGCGGATGGGCCTCGCTCGTCAGCCGCCATCTCAACATGTTTACGCTCATCGCGCTCGGCGTGGGTGCGGCGTACGGGTTCAGCGTGGTCGCCACGATCGTGCCGGGGCTCTTTCCGCATTCGTTCCAGATGGGCGGCGCCGTCGCCGTGTATTTCGAGCCGGCCGCGGTCATCGTGGTGCTCGTGCTGCTCGGGCAGGTCCTCGAGCTGCGCGCGCGTAGCCGGACGGGTGCGGCGATTCGAAGCCTGCTCGGTCTCGCGCCCAAAACAGCGCGGCGTGTGGAGACAGACGGCACCGAGTACGACGTTCCGCTCGGCGATGTGCACGCCGGCGATCGTCTTCGCGTGCGGCCGGGCGAGCGTATTCCGGTGGACGGTGTCGTACTCGAAGGCACCGGCGTGGTGGACGAATCGATGGTGACGGGCGAACCCATTCCCGTCGGCAAGGAGACCGGCGCCAGCGTGACCGGCGGCACGGTCAACACAACGGGCGCCTTCCTGATGAAGGCGGAGCGCGTGGGCGCCGACACGCTTCTCGCGCAGATCGTGCGCATGGTGAGCGAGGCGCAGCGATCGCGCGCGCCGATTCAGCGGCTGGCCGATACGGTTTCTGCGTGGTTCGTGCCTGTCGTTATTGCCGTGGCGATGGTGACGTTCGCCGCATGGGCACTCGTGGGGCCGGAGCCACAGTTCGCGTATGCGCTCGTCAATGCGATTGCGGTCCTCATCATCGCGTGTCCATGCGCGCTCGGCCTGGCCACCCCGATGTCGATAATGGTGGGGACCGGCCGCGCCGCTGAGGCCGGCGTGCTCTTCCGGAATGCCGAAGCACTGGAATTGCTCGAACAGGTAACCACTCTGGTCGTGGACAAGACCGGCACGCTCACCGAAGGGAAGCCAGCGCTGGCGACCGTCGAGGCGCAGGGTCGTGTCGATGCGACGACGTTGCTGCGTCTGGTCGCCAGCGTCGAGAACGTGAGCGAGCACCCGCTCGGCGCCGCCATCGTCGCTGGTGCACGAGAGCGCAACATCGCTCTGTCGCACGTCACCGAATTTCAGTCGGTCACCGGACAGGGTGTCGCGGGCACCGTAGACGGACGCAAGGTGTCGATCGGCAATACCCGATTCATGGAATCGCTCGGAGTCGATGCCGGCAGACTGCGCGAGCATGTCGAAGAGCTGCGCCGATCGGGACAAACGGTCATGTTCGTCGCCGTGGACGGGGCTCTGTCGGGCATCGTCGGCGTCGCCGATCCGGTCAAGGCAACATCACGAGAAGCCATCAACGATTTGCACGCCGAGGGCATCAGAGTGGTGATGCTGACCGGCGACAACAGGATCACGGCACAGGCCGTTGCCGCCGCCGTTGGCATCGACCAGGTCGAAGCCGAGGTGCTTCCGGACCAGAAAGCCAACGTGGTCCGCCGCTTTCAACAAGAGGGTCAGCGCGTGGCCATGGCGGGAGACGGCATCAACGATGCCCCGGCGCTCGCACAGGCGGACGTTGGCATCGCCATGGGGACGGGCACAGACATCGCCATCGAAAGCGCGGACGTGACGCTGGTGAAAGGCGATTTGCGCGGTATCGTGCGCGCGCGCCGTCTGAGCCGCGGGACGATGAAGAACATCCGGCAGAATCTGTTTTTCGCGTTCGTCTACAACGTGTTGGGCGTGCCGATTGCCGCCGGCGCGTTGTATCCGTTTGCCGGCCTGCTGCTGAGTCCGATGATCGCGAGCGCGGCGATGACGTTCAGTTCGGTCTCGGTGATTGCCAACGCCCTCCGATTGCGGCGAATCCATGTGTAAGATGATGATGGATCACATGAGAGGCCCCTTCATCGCTGCGGCTGTGCTGGTCTCCGTTGTTTCGGTGGCCGCGCAGACGGGCGGCGCGACCATGACGTTGAGCACGAAACCTTCACCGCTCGGGCTCGGTCAGAACGTGTTCGAGGTGTCGCTGAAAGATGCCAGAGACCGGCCGATAGCAGATTCGGAGATCGCCATCGTGCTGCTGATGCCTGCCGATCCCAGAACGAAGCATCCCGAGATGAAGACCGAAGGGAAACTGAACAACCTCGGGAAGGGTCGATACGATGGGATCGTGATGGTGACCATGGCTGGAGTCTGGGACGTGACGGTCACCGCGACCCGCAACGGCAAGCCGATTGGACAGAAAAAAGAGCGGATGACCGCTTACCTGACGCGCCCGAAGCCGGCGGTGCCCAGCGAGAAATGAACGGACACGCGTGGATGCTCCTTGCGGCGGCGTTCGCGCTGGGAGCCTGTGGAACCTCGGAAGCCGACAAGCCCGTTGATCTGTCGGTGCCGGGCGGAGCCGGCTCGCATGTCTCCGAAACTGTCGTGTCGGTGAAGACCCAGCCGGGTACGTTCGTCTGGCTCGAGCCCATCTTCGCGCACGAATTTCCCCCAGCGGAAGGCGCGGTCTACATGGACCAGCAGGGACAGATGTTCATGCCCGACACGCTCCTCGCCCGGACGGGACAGCCGGTGTACTTCCGCAGCACCGACGATGTGCTGCACAACGTGCGCGTCGTCCGCAGCGACAAGACGCCCATCTTCAACGTGGCCACAACGCCGTTTGGCGGACACCGGCATATCTTCGACGAGCCAGGCTTCTACGATGTCTCCTGCGACATCCACACCGCCATGCGGGCGACGATCTACGTCTCGTCGACGCCGCATCTCGCAGCCGCGGACGCACAGGGCCGATTCGTCTTCGAACACGTCGTGCCCGGCGCCTACACGCTCTTCGGGTTCGAAGACGGCAGACGTGTCGAGAAGACTGTCGACGTCGCGGGCGAACGTGTCGAGTTCAGCCTCCCCTGATTCCTACACGATTGTCTGACTCTTTTGATTTGTCTCCAAGTTTGTGAGTTTGACAAAACCGGCCAAACCTGCGAAATCTTCGAAATTCCTTCGGTTTTCGCCCGGAGTGATCGCCGCGGCACATGTGGAACCGGCTTTGCTGTCGCACTCACATGGCCTCGAACTCTGCCGGATTGAAACTTGCCGAAGCGACGACGACGACCAGCAACACCAGCGAGCTTCGCCGTTTGTCGTCGTTGCTGGAGATTAGCCAGACGCTCGCCGCAGGTACGAATCAGAAAGGCGCACTGCAGCAAGTGCTCGCCATTCTCGAGCGCCATCATGCTGTGATGCGCAGCAGTGTCGCGCTGTTGACACCTGCGGGCGACATCGAGGTCGTCGCGACAGAAGGGCCACCAGGCGGCAAGGCCGACGCGAAATTCCGGTTGGGCGAGGGCATCACGGGTCGCGTCGTGCAAAGCGGCAAGCCGATCGTCGTGCCGCGGATCTCGCGGGAACCGATGTTCCTGCGACGGACCTCGGATCGCCCCGAGCTGGCGCGCGAAGAGATCAGCTACGTATGCGTGCCGATTCTGCTCAACCGCAAGGCCGTCGGTGCGCTGGGCGCGGATTTCAGGTTCAAGGCCGAGCGCGACTTCGATCGCACGGTCAAATTTCTGGGAGTGGTGGCGTCGCTCACGGCGCAGTGGATCCGCATCCAGCGCGTCATCGACGCCGAGCGCGATCGCCTTCGGGAGGAAAACACGCACCTCAAGAGCGAGCTGCGCGAGCGCTACGATTTCTCCAACATCCTCGGCACGAGCGGTCCGATGCGCCTGGTCTATGAGCAGGTCTCGCAGGTCGCCCGCACCGACACGACGGTGCTGGTGCGCGGCGAATCGGGCACCGGCAAGGAGCTCATCGCCCAGGCTGTTCACTATAACTCGATGCGCTCGAAGCGCCCGTTCATCAAGGTAAGCTGCGCAGCTTTGCCCGAAAGCCTCATCGAATCGGAGTTGTTCGGGTACGAGAAAGGCGCATTCACGGGCGCGCACGCGCCGAAGAAGGGGCGCTTCGAGCTGGCGGACGGGGGCACGCTGTTCCTGGACGAGATCGGCGAGCTCAATCAGTCCACCCAGATCAAGCTGCTGCGCGTGATTCAGGCCCGCGAATTCGAGCGGCTCGGCGGGACGAAGACGATTCGCGTCAATGTCCGCCTGATTACAGCCACCAACAAGGACATTGAAAAGGCGATTGGTGACGGGAGCTTCCGCGAGGATCTGTACTACCGGCTGAACGTCTTCGCGATCTTTCTGCCGCCTCTGCGCGAGCGGAAGCCGGATCTGCTGTTGCTCGCCGATCACTTTCTCGAGAAGGCGTCCCTGGCGCACGGCAAACACATCAAGCGCATCTCGACGCCGGCCATCGACATGCTGATGGCGTATCACTGGCCCGGCAACGTGCGCGAGCTGGAGAACGCCATCGAGCGCGCGGTCGTGGTGTGCGACGGGCAGGTGGTGCACGCGCATCATCTGCCGCCGACGCTGCAGACGGCCGCCTCGTCGGGCACGGCGATGAGCCTGTCGCTGGAGGACGCGATCAATGCCTATGAGAAAGATCTCATCCAGGACGCGCTGAAGACCGCGCGGGGTAACCGCGCCAAGGCCGCCCGCCTGCTCAGCACCACCGGCCGCATCATGAACTACAAGGTCCGCTACCTCGGCATCGACTGGCGCCGGTTCAAGAAGTAACAAAAACGCTGGCCTGGGGACTACGACCTACAATTGTGTCGTGTCTGGCCAGACCTGTCTCGAGGCAGAGACGCAGAGACGCAGAGAAATTCAAGCCCCGGCGAGTGACGGCCACTGAATCTTCAGATCTTCAGAACGCCAAACCTCCTGAACTCCTGAGCTCCTGTTAGTCCGTGCCTCATCCCCGTCGTCTCCGCGCCTCTGCGTCTCGGCGTCGAAATCAGAAAGGTACACGATTGTAGGTGTACACGTGCTCTCTGACGCGTTTGTGGGATCGCCAAACAGCCGAAATCGCAAAAATTCTTAGGAAATCTGCAAATCAGCACGTTCGTGTACTGGCATCCCTCGTGCACAGCTGTGCATGCACGGACGACATGCACGTGGGCGCTCCGCATTCATTTCTGTTCAAGGAGGAACGATGAGAAGGAAATTACCGGGGATTGTAGCGATTGGGATGCTGCTGTCCGTCCTAGGAGCGACGCCCGCGCTGGCGCAGACGCCGGCCGATCTGAAGGTGGGGATGGACACGGTCTGGGTGTTGATCACCGCGTCCCTCGTGTTCTTCATGAATCTCGGGTTCGCGCTGGTCGAGTCCGGGTTCTGCCGCGCCAAGAACACCGTCAACATTCTGTCGAAGAACTTCATCGTCTTCTCGATTTCCTGCCTGGCGTTCTACGTCTTCGGGTGGGGCCTGATGTTCGGCAACGGCACCGGCTTTATGGGGCTCGAAGGTTTGTTCATGATCGGCGGGGCCGACAACAGCCCGGCGACGGGAGACGCCTATGTCGGCGCCTACAAGTCGATCGCGTGGACAGGCGTGCCGCTGAATGCGAAGTTCTTCTTCCAGCTCGTCTTCGCCGGCACGGCCGCGACGATCGTCTCGGGCGCCGTCGCCGAGCGCATCAAATACCTCTCGTTCATCGTCTTTTCGTTCCTGCTCGTGGCCTTCGTGTATCCGATCACCGGCCACTGGATCTGGGGCGGAGGGTTTCTGGCTTCGGCAGGGTTCTGGGACTTCGCTGGCTCGACGGTGGTCCACAGCGTCGGCGGCTGGGCCGCGCTGGCCGGCATCCTGATTCTCGGACCGCGGCTCGGCAAGTACGGTCCCGACGGCCGGGTGAATGCGATTCCGCCGCACAGCTTTACTTCGGGCGTCATCGGCTGCTTCGTGCTGTGGCTCGGCTGGTTCGGGTTCAATCCGGGATCGACGATGGCGGTCGACGCCAACGCGATCGCGCACATCTTCATGACGACCAATACCGCGGCATTTATGGGCATGTTGACCGCGACGGCCCTGAACTGGACCTGGGACGGCAAGCCCGACCTCAGCATGTCGGTGAACGGTGTGCTGGCCGGCCTCGTCGCGATTACGGCCCCTTGTGCGTTCGTCACAGTGCAGGCCTCGCTTCTCATCGGTGCGATGGCCGGTGTCCTTGTCGTGTTTGCCGTGAAGCTGCTCGATTCGCTGAAGATTGACGATCCGGTCGGCGCGGTGCCGGTCCACCTGTTTAACGGTGTCTTCGGCACCATCTGCGTCGGCTTGTTCGCCGTTGACAGGATCACTGGTGCGGCGACCGGCAACGGGCTGTTTTACGGCGGCGGGATGACCCTGCTCATGGCGCAGCTCAAGGGCATCGTCGCGGTCGCTGCTTACACACTGGTCGTGTCGGCGATTTTCTGGCTCGCGATCAAGTTCAGCATCGGTTTGCGCGTCAGCAAGGAAGAGGAAATCGAAGGGCTCGATCTTGGCGAGCACGGCCAGGAGGCCTACGTCGGATTCACCCCGAGACTATCGGCGCGTCCGACGGCAGAAGTGGCCTGAGCCATCGTTGTTATCAACCTTCCGGCGGCCGCAGGTGCTGCGGTCGCCGGCTATCCCATGGAGGACTCTCGTGAAAACACTTTCTCATTTGTCTCGAGTGTGGCGTTCTGGTCTCTTGGCCGCGATGCTGCTGTCGCTGGCTGCGGGTCCCGCGGCTGCGCAGGACTCGCCCGCTCAGTCCACGGACCCCAATACGGGCGCACTGACGGTGACGAGCGCCGTCGATTTCCCGTCGGTCTATTTCTTCCGCGGGATTCGTCAGGAGTCCGATCCCAAACTCACCACGTTCGCCGCAGGCGATGTCGGCATCTCGCTGTTTTCGGGTGATGGAGGTTTGAAGAGCGCGGGTTTGAACGTCGGCGTCTGGAACAGCCTGCACACCGGTACGTCGGGCAGCGGCACGCCGGACAATCGGAGCCACTACGAGGAAGATTTCTATGTGTCACTCGCGCTTGGGTTCGGCGGTGGGATCACCGTGACGCCAACCTTTACCGCATACACGAGCCCGAACGGCCTCTTCGGCACCGTGCAGGAGCTCAGCTTCAAGGTCGGGCACGCGAGCAAGTTCGCGCCCTACATGCTCGTCGCCGCCGAGTTGAAGGGGCAGGCGGATGCGGGATCGAACAAAGGCACCTACGCGGAGTTCGGGGTAGCGCCGAGTTGGCCGATTGGGACCAGTTCCGTGACGTTCGCCATTCCGGTGAAGGTGGGCCTGAGCTTGAAGGACTACTACGAGTTGAATGGCGTCGATAACAAGTTCGGGTACGTTGACGCCGGTCTGCTCCTGACGGTGCCGTTTACCAGCATTCCGAGTCAGTACGGTACGTGGAACGTTCACGGAGGCGTGAATGTGCTCGGCTTCGGCGATACAACCAAGTTCATCAATAACGGCGACGCCGGACAGGTCGTGGTCAGTGGTGGCATTGGACTGAGTTACTAACTTGTTCGGAGGACTCGTGCATTCGACTTCGATGTGCCTGTCACGGTGCACCCGTGTCGCGGCGCTTCGTCGCGCTCATCCTGGGCGCGACAGGCGGCGCGGCCACCGCGCAGTCCAAGCCGGTCACCTTCATCGGCGCGGTCGACTTTCCAACGGTCTACTTTTTTCGCGGCATCAGACAGGAGGCCGATCCAAAGTTCACCACGTTTCTCGCCGGCGACCTTGGAATCTCGCTGCTGTCGAACGGCAGCGGCAGCGTGAAATCCGCCGGCATCAATGTGGGCACCTGGAACGCCCTGCTGACGGGGTCATCAGGATCCGGTGGCCCGTTGGACAACCCCTTCTACGAGTCAGACCTCTACGCCGGTCTGACGCTGGGGCTCGGGGGCAATATCAGCCTGACACCGTTGTTCACGGCTTATACGAGCCCGAACGACGCTTTCAAGACGGTGAAGGAGATCAGCTTCAAGGTGGCGCAGGCGAGCAGGGTGGCGCCGTATGCCCTCGTCGCATTCGAACTCGGCGGCGACGACAGCGGTCAGGCGGACGCCGGAGATCAGCAGGGCACGTACCTCGAGCTCGGCATCGGTCCAAGCTGGCCGATCGGTGGCGGTAACGCGACCGTCGCGGTTCCCGTCAAGCTCGGTCTCAGCCTGAACAATTACTACGAGAATCCGGCGACCGGAGAAGACACGACGTTCGGCTACATCGTTGGCGGCGTCCTGTTCACCGTGCCGTTCGGTGGCGGCAAATGGAATGTGCACGGTGGCGTGGACGTCTACGGCCTCGGTGACGCCACCAAGTTCTTCAACAACGGCGACGCGGGCCAGGTGATCGGTTCGGTGGGAATAGGGATGACGTTCTGACGCGTAACGTGAATCCCTAATCCCTAATCCCCAATCCCTCGGGCGAAGTATCCTTATGGCGTCATGGGTGGCGATGCAGCCCGCTAAGGGCAGGGACGTCGATGCGGCGGAGCTGCGGCTCCGGCTTTCTGCGTCGCTGGACCTCGCCCGTCAGCAGCTGGTCGACGCCACCGAGCGCGGAGAAGGCGGACGTGCCGCGCTGGCGAGCCATGCGGAGTGCATCGACGGCATCATCCGCGAGTTGGTGGACCTTGCCCGCGTGCACACCCCCACACCACTCGCCGTCTTTGCCGTAGGCGGATACGGTCGCAAGTCGCAATTCCTCTACTCCGACATCGATCTCCTGGTGGTGTTCGACGGAGCCATTCGGCGGCCCGAAGAGCGCTTCGTCAAGGCCCTCCTCCATCCTCTGTGGGATTTGCGCTTCCAGGTGGGCCATCACGTGCGCGAGCGCGGCGACTTCGACGGACCGGACACGACGAACCCCGAATATCTGCTGGCGCTGATGGATCTCCGGGCGCTCGCTGGTGATCGGGAGCTCGTGGATCGCTTTGATGCCTCGATGAAGGCGTCGGCGCCGGCCTGGCGGCCGCAGATTCTCGACGCGCTGATCGCGCTGACCGACCAGCGTCACAGCGAGTTCTACGACACGCTCTATCAGCTCGAGCCGGACGTGAAGGATGGCCCCGGCGCCCTGCGGGATGTCTGGGCCGCGCGCCTTCTACTGCGGCTCGGTGGCGATCGCCGCGGGGGTGTCCGCGGCGCCTCGCCCGATCGCCTGAGGGATGCCGAGGAATTTCTGATGCGCATCCGATCGGGATTGCACCTCGACACGGGCCGCAACGCGAACGTGCTGAGCTACGAACTCCAGGAGAAAGCTGTAGATCGATTGCGCTATGCCGGGCCGGACATGCGCCGCCGCGTCGAAGCGCTGATGACCGACTACTTCAGGGATGCGCGCTGCGTGACGCGGGCGCTCGGGCGTGTGCGCCGCGCCGCGATGCCGCCGGCGCCGACGCCGATTCGCCTGATCGGCGAGAACCTGATGTGGGTGGTGGAGGGCATCACGTTTGCCGATTCCGCGAAAGCCGTGGCGGCGCCCGCCGACTGGATGCGCGTCTTCGAGGCGGCTCTGTCGCGGAATGTGCGGGTCGCGGATGACGCGCTGGCCCTCATCGAGCGCGAGCTGCAGAAGCACAGCTACCAACCGGACGTGTTTCTCCCGACCGCTGATTATCGACAGCGTATCTTGCAGTTCATGCGCCCGCGGCCCGGCCTCTCGGCGCGCTTGAGCGAGATGCGCGACTGTGGCCTGCTCGGCGCGATCTTTCCGGAGCTCAATGAGATCTCGTGCCGGGTGACGCGCGATTTCTATCACAAGTACACCGTGGACGAGCACACGCTGCTGGCCGTGCGGAATGCCGAGCGCCAGCTGAACAGCCCCCGATTCGGCCCGATTCTGCGCGAGATCCGCAACCCGGAGCTGCTGGTGCTGGCGCTTCTGTATCACGATGTCGGGAAAGCCCGCGAGGGCGATCACTCCATTGTCGGTGCCGGGATGGCGGAGGCCATGACCGCGCGCCTGCGGCTCGACGAAGGGGCGCGGCAGACGATCGACTTTCTCATCCGCCACCATTTGAAGATGTCGCGCATCGCGTTCCGGCGCGATACCGAAGAGCCCGAGGTGGTGCGGCAGTTCGCATCGCTGTTCGGCACGGAAGAGCATCTGAAGCTGCTTCTGCTCCTGACGTTGTGCGATGTCGGGGCCGTGAGCCCGGACACGCTGACGACCTGGAAGGAAGAACTCTTGTGGCGTCTGTATGTCGACGCCTACAACCAGATGACGCTGGGCTACGGCGACGACATCATCGATCGCGAGCAGGCGCTGGTGGCTGCGCTGCAGGCCAACCGGCCGCAGGACATTCCCGAGCAGGAAATGGCGGTGTTCCTCGAAGGGTTGCCGCGCCGGTATCTGATCCTCTTTTCACATGACGCGATCTATCGTCATGTCAGGCTTTCGCGCGACATCCGGCCCAACGAGGCGCACTTCATTCTCGAGAAGAGCGCCGACGTCTGGGAACTGACGGTCGTGTCGCTCGACAAGCCGTTCCTCTTCTCGAACATCTGCGGGGTGTTGTCCTCGTTCGGCATGGATATTCTCCGGGGCCACGCGCTGACGAGCCTGGCGGGGATTGCGGTCGATGTGTTTCAGTTTGCCGACAGGGACGGGTTTTTCGATCGCAATTCGGAGGGGCGCAAGGAGTTCGATCGACGCCTGGACGAGGTGGTGAGCGGTAGGACCAACTTGACGGCGCTCCTCAAGAGCAGGGAAGACAGTGTGCTGACTCGCCGATCGATCGTTCGGCGTACGCCGGTTGTCTATTTCGACACCGCACACTCGCAGCGCTATACCGTGCTCGAACTGGTCGCAGACGACGCGCCCGGACTGCTGTATCGGGTGAGCCGGGTCATCTCCGATCACGGCATCGACGTCGATCTGGTCCTGATTTCGACCGAAGGGCAGAAGGCGATCGACGTGTTTCACATCACCCGGGGCGGGGCCAAGCTGACGGAAGAGGATGAAGCATCGCTGAAAGCGGACCTTGAAGGTATGCTGCAGGGGCCGCCCGACTAATGACGAGGGAGACCGCATGAAGCTGATCAAGTCGATCGTTCGACCGAACATGGTGGACAACATCAAAGAGGCGCTTGGCAAGCTGAACATCGCCGGGATGACCGTCACCGAAGTGCGTGGCCACGGCCGTCAGAAGGGGCACACCGCCGTGTATCGCGGGCGCGAGTACGAAGTGAGCCTGCTGCCGAAAATGGAGATCGAAGTGGTCGTGCCCGACTCCGCGGTGGACGAGGCCATCAAAGCCATCATCGGGGCGGCGCGGACGGGAGAGATCGGAGATGGTCGCGTGTTCGTCATGCCGGTCGAACAGGGCTACAACATCAGGACGGGCGAGAAGGACGTATAGAGCATGTTAGTCGACAGTCTACAGTCGACAGTCGCAAGTCGACAGTCAGTCGCAAGTCGCAGGTCGACGAGGACTGTCGACTCGACTGTCGACTTACGACTGTAGACCGTCGACTGTAGACTGGCCGTGCCAACTCCATCAGATCTCTTTCTTTCGCCGGAGCTCACCGAAACCCAGGCGCGCGCGTACCTTCAGTCGCTCGGCTTTCGCGATGCGGCCGCGGTAGACGACCATCTTCAACGGATGGCCGAGGATCTGGTGGTGCGCGAGGCGCTTGGCCGCCTCGCGCCCGAGCTGATTCCTGCGCTGCTGGAATCGCCCGATCCGGACGCGGCGGTTGCCGCCATGGCGCACTATGTCACCGCGCGAAGCGGGCGCGCGATGTTTCTCGACTACCTCCGGGAGGATCCCCGTGCGCTGCACGTGCTGACCTACGTGATGGGGGCGTCCCCGCAGCTCAGCGAGATCCTCGTACGCACACCCGAGTACTTCCACTGGCTCGTTGCGCAAATCGAACGCAGCTCCCCAGACCGGCAGGACCATGAGGAGGAGCTCCTCTCGACGCTGTCGGCACTCGACGATCCTGTCGAGGGATTGAATCTGCTCAGACGCTGGAAGCGGCGCGAGACGCTGCGCATCGGCACACGCTATCTGCTGCGGCACGAGACGGTGCAATCTGCCTCGGCTCAACTCTCGGACGTCGCGTCTGTGGCCATCGACTTTGTGTTGGCCATCGTGATGCGTCAGCGGCTCGACGGCGCGGGGCTCGACGCACCGCCGGGAACCTTTGCCGTGATTGGTACCGGTACGCTGGGCAGCCGCGAGATGAGCTATAGCCCGGAGATTGATCTCCTCTATATCTATGACACGCCTGACGCCGGTGGTGCGGGTGCGGCCGGTGCAGAAGATTTTTTCGTAAGGGTCGGTTGCGACTTGACGGCCGCGCTGCGGGACGACACCAACGAAGGCGTGCTCTATCGAGTCGGATTGCCGCCCTGGCCGAAGACGGGCGACTGGCTGAAAGCCTGTTCGCTCCCCGAATACGCCGAACACTACACCGCTGGTGCCGCTGCCGAACGGCTGGTGTTGACCAGGGCTCGGCCGATTGCGGGAGACCGCGATCTCGGCGCCCGCTTCATGACGGCTTGCCAGTCCTTCGTATACGAAGAACGTGACGTGAAGGCCGGAATCGACGTGGACGCATGGACGGTCGAGTTTCTCACCCAGACCTTTCAGCTCAGGCACGGCGCCCGACACGCGTCTTTGCGCCAGGCCGGCACGCTGGGCACGCTCGACGTCATGCGCAAGACCGGGCTCATCGCTGAAGATCTCTGCCGCGAGCTCGACCACGCCTACGTGTTTCTTCAGTCCACGGAGCATCGCCGCCAGCTGGGGCTGCACGACGACTTGGAGAAACAGGTGGAGGCATCGCGCGAACGCGTCAGGGAAATCTGTCGCTCCATTGCCCATGCTTGATGTCATAGGTGTTGGCACAAATTCCGTCGATGACGTCATCCAGCTTGCCGGCGACCTGTCGGCCGTGCTGGCATCGAGCAAGGCGCGGGTGAGCGGCAGGCATCTCATCATGGGCGGGCAAACCGCGACCGTCACCGCGGCATGCGCGATGCTCGGCTTGCGAACCGGCTACATCGGGGCTTTCGGGTCCGACACCAATGGCGAGCTTGCCAGAAACGCACTGATGTCGCGCGACGTCGATCTGACGCATGCGGTGTTCGCGGACGCGCCCAATCGCGGCGCGCTGATTCTCGTGGACGCGGCAGGTCGCCGCACCGTGCTGTGGCACCGCAGCGACCGGCTGATCGTGCGGCCCGACGTGCTCACCCCCTCAGCGGTCGCGGCGCGCCTCGTTCATGTCGATGACGATGATCCACAGTTGGCGTTGAATGCCGCTCGCGCGGCGCGTTCGGTCAACGCTGTCGTGACGAGCGACATCGAACATGCCGCCGCACTGGTTGAAGAGATCATCACCACCGTGACATATCCGATTTTCGAGCAGAACCTCCCCGGGCAGCTGACGGGCGAGCGCGATCCAGAGCGAGCGCTCAGGAAGCTGCGGCGGCTGAACCGCGGCACCATGGTGATTACTCTGGCCGACCAGGGCGCCGTCGCGCTGGATGGCGATACGTTCTATGCCTCGCCTGCGTTCAAGGTCAACGTCGTCGATGCGACAGGCGCCGGCGACGTCTTCCGCGCAGGGTTCATTTACGGGTTGTTCCAGAAGTGGACCGTGCCCGAGATTCTCCGCTTTGCCAACGCCACAGCGGCGGTCAGTTGCACACGCCTCGGCGCGATCCCCTCGGTCCCGACGCTGGATGAAGTCCGCGCGCTGACCTCCGGCGTTACTGAATCGCGCTGACTTTCACACGCTGCCGAGTGCGATGCGCCTCGGTGGCGGCGAGTGCTGTCCTCAGCGCCTCTACGCCATCGTCCAGCGTCACTGCCGGCGCACGTCCGTGCAGCACGTTCTGCGCAAAATTCTGGAGCTGGATCGTGTACGCGCGCTCGAACCGTTCCATGAAGTACGGAACCGTATCGTGGGCCACGTTGTTCTTGGTCATGGTCAGAATCGGCGTTTCGCGGAAGTACCCGATTCGCAGCGTGCCGGCATCGCCAAGCAGCTCTGTGCAGATGTCGTATCCATACACGCCGTTACGGGTGAGGTCGATGACGCCTAATCGCCCATCGGCAAACTCGAGCGTCGCGATTGCGTTGTCGATGTCGCCGATCGACGCCATTTCCGGATAGGCCAGCACGGCGCCCGACGCCGAGATCGTGTCGACGTCGCCCATGAACCACCGGGCCAGATCGAAATCGTGGATGCCCATGTCCACCATGATGCCCCCGCTGCTTGCGGGATCGGCGTATTCGAGGCTGGGGCGGAACGGATCGCGAGAGCTCGACTTGAACACGACGGGCCGGCCGATGGCCCCCTGCGCAATTTTCTCCCGGGCCGACGCATATCCGGGATCGAAGCGGCGCATGAAGCCCATCTGAAAGAAGGTGCCCGTCTTCCGAACCGCGCCCGACATGGCCGCACATTCGGCGAGGGTGAGCGCCGGCGGCTTTTCGCAGAAGGTCGGCTTCTTCGCCTCGACGGCCGCGATGACGTTGTTGCGATGGGCATGCGTCGGAGTGACGATGACGACCGCATCCACGCGAGGGTCGCGAATCAGCTCTTCAGCCGAGCCGTACGACTTCGGGATGCCGAACTCGTCCGCCAGTCCGGCGGCGAGTGGGCGGTCGACGTCTGCGACGGCGACGACCGCGGTCTCGGGGATGCGTGCCGCAAGATCGCGCAGGTACACCTTGCCTAGCCGTCCCAGGCCGATTATTCCGACGTTTAGTCTCGCGCGCTTGGTCATATGTGTAAAAAAGGGTTCCGGGATCCTTTTTCAGCAGGTTCGGGCGAAAAAGGATCCCGGAACCGTTTTTTCGGGTGCTAGTGTATCTCAGCCCGATGGACTGTCTGCTGGACGTGGAGCGGCTGAGCAAGGCCTTTCCCGGCGTTCTCGCGCTGGACGAGGTGTCGATGAAGGTGCGCGCGGGCAGCGTGCACGCCGTCATGGGCGAGAACGGGGCGGGCAAGTCCACGCTCATGAAAATCATCGCGGGTCTCTACCGGCCCGATTCGGGCCAGGTGGCTCTCCGCGGCCGTGCCGCGATGATTCACCAGGAGTTGCATCTTCTCCCGCCCATGACCGTGGCCGAGAACATCTGGATCGGGCGTGAACCGCTCACGCGTCTCGGGCTCGTCAATCATCGCGCGCTCGCGAACCGCACGGCAGCGCTGCTCGCGGAGCTCGACATCGACATCGATCCCGAAGACCGCGTGGGCGATCTCACCATCGCCGGCAGGCAGATGATCGAGATTGCGCGTGCCGTGTCGTACGACGCCGACGTGCTCATCATGGACGAGCCCACGTCAACGTTGTCCGAGCGCGAAGTCGCTCACCTGTTCCGGCTGGTCGCCGATCTGAAATCGCGCGGGAAGGCGGTTATCTACATCACCCACAGAATCGCCGAAGTCTTCAAAGTCGCTGACGAGATAACAGTGCTTCGCGACGGGAAAGTCGTGGGCTCGGGGCCGTCGCGCGAGTTCGATCGCGACCGTCTGATCGCGATGATGGTGGGCCGCGAGCTCACCCAGTTGTTTCCCAAACACCACACGCCAACCGATCGCGTGGCGCTTTCGGTGCGGGATTTGACCGTGAGCGGGACGTTCGCAGATGTGTCGTTCGACGTCAGGGCTGGCGAGATCCTGGGCATTGCGGGGCTCGTCGGCTCGAAGCGCACCGAGGTGGCCGAGACATTGTTCGGACTCAGGCGGGCGACCGCGGGCAGGATTCTGATCGAAGGGAATCCGGTCGACGTGACGTCCCCCGTCAACGCTATTGAGCTGGGGATGGCGTTCCTGACAGAGGATCGAAAATTGAGCGGGCTGCTCTTGCCACTCAGCGTTCAGGAGAATATGGAACTGGCGTCGCTGGACGGCCGCTTCGTCAGCTTCGGCTTCGTGAACGAGCGTACACTTGGCGCGACCTGCCGCGACATGGCCGGCGCGCTGCGCGTGAAGGCGCCGAACCTGCTCGAGCCGGTGCAGACTCTGAGCGGTGGCAATCAGCAGAAAGTGCTGGTCGGCCGCTGGCTGCTGACCTCGCCACGCATCCTGATTCTCGACGAGCCCACGCGCGGCGTGGACGTGGGAGCGAAGGCGGAGATTCACCGCCTGATCTCCAATCTCGCCGCCGCGGGCGCCGCGGTCATCATGATCTCTTCGGAGATGACGGAGATTCTCGGCATGAGCGATCGCGTGATGGTCATGCGCGAGGGCCGCGTCGCCGGCTTTCTCGATGGCCGCGACGCGAACCAGGTCGCACTGATGAGGCTAGCAGCCAATTGAGCCGGCGGCGACTGTCTCATGACGCAGGGATCTTCCTGGTGCTCGTGGGCATCGTGGCGATCTTCGAGCTGGTCGGCTGGAGCGTTCGAGGCGCGAGCTTTCTCTTCAACGGGCAGCGGCTGCTTGTGATGGTGCTGCAGGTTTCCATCATCGGCCTGCTGGCGATCGGCGTGACGCAGGTGATTCTTACGGGCGGCATCGATTTGTCGTCCGGATCGGTCGTGGCACTGTCGGCGATGATTGCGGCCAGTCTCGCGCAGACGGCAAACGCGCGCGCCGTGTTTCCGTCGCTCGTGGATCTTCCGGTCGTGATACCGGTGGCTGCCGGCCTGGCGACCGGTGCTCTGGCTGGCGTGGTCAACGGCAGCCTGATCGCCGTGACGCGGATACCGCCGTTCATCGCCACGCTGGGGATGATGGTGAGCGCGCGGGGGGCGGCACGCTATTACACGCGAGGGCAGCCCGTCAGCATGTTGTCTGACAGCTTCACGCGTATCGGCGAAGGTGCGCTGCCCGTCGTGATTTTCGTCGTCGCCGCCGTCATTTTTCACGTGCTGCTACGCTACACGCGATATGGAAAATACACGTACGCGATCGGCGCCAATGCACAAGCGGCCCGGATATCCGGCATCCGCGTCACGAGGCATCTCGTGCTCGTCTACACCGTCGCCGGCCTCCTGTCGGGCATCGGTGGCGTGGTGACCGCGGCACGGGCGGCGAGCGGGCAGGCCGGGATGGGCATGTCCTACGAGCTCGACGCCATCGCGGCCGCCGTCATCGGCGGAACGAGTCTGTCCGGTGGCATCGGGCGGATTGCGGGCACCGTCATCGGAACGGTGATCCTCGGCGTCATCACCAGCGGGTTCACGTTCATCGGCTTCGACGCCTATATTCAGGACATCGTGAAGGGCGCGGTCATCGTGCTGGCGGTCGTCATCGATCGGTACCGTCATCGCGAGGTTCACGCCTGAGGGGAGGACACGTGCGCACGCTCGTCAAAAAGGGGACGGGAATCATTTTGGTCGTCGCCGTCCTCATGGCCGGTGCAGGTTGTGGCGCCACATCCCCTCCGCGTCCGGTCATCGGCGTCGCGATGGCGCACTTCGACGACAACTGGCTCACCATCCTGCGCACGGCCATGGCCGAGCACGCCTCGACGCAGCCCGGCGTCGCGCTGCAGTTTGCGGATGCGCAGGGCGATGTCGCACGGCAGCTCAGTCAGATCCAGACCTTCATCGCGCAGGACGCCGCGGCGGTCATCGTCAACGCCGCCGACACCGCCGCCACGCCGAGCATGACGAAGATCGCGCAGGCGGCGGGAGTGCCCCTTGTCTATGTCAACCGGCGCCCAACCGAGACGACGCTGCCCAAGGGGGTCGTGTTCGTGGGATCCGAGGATTCCGAAGCCGGCACGCTCGAGATGGAGGAACTGGCGCGGCTGATGAACCATCGCGGGAATGTCGCCATCATGGTCGGCGAGCTGGCCTCGAACGGGGCCCAGCTGCGCACGAAGGCCGTCGAAGACGTCGTGGCGAAATACCCCGGCATGAAGGTCGTCGAGAAACAGGTCGCGAACTTCCAGCGCGGGCGCGGACTCGATTTGATGAACAACTGGCTGACGGCGGGCGCCCAGATCGATGCGGTGGCCGCCAACAACGACGAGATGGCCATCGGCGCCATCATGGCGATTCTGCAGGCGGGCATTCCGCCGGGAAAGATTCTCGTCGGTGGCGTGGACGCGACACCCGATGCGCTGGCGGAGGTGGCCAAGGGTGCGCTCGCCGTGACCGTGTTTCAGGACGCACGCGCGCAGGGCAGGGGAGCCGTCGATGCGGCCGTCAAGCTCTTGCGCGGGGAAGCGATCGACAGCTTCGTCTGGATTCCGTTCGAGCTGGTGACGCGGGAGAACTACAAGGGGTTTCTCAGCAGATAGATGGTTGGTGGCTGGTAGTTCGTGGTTAGTCGTTGCTTTCTACCACCAACCACTAACCACCAACCACCAACTAGTTCTTGAACCTCCGATAGTCGATCGAATACTTCCTCACCTGGTAGTTGATGATGCGCTCGGTCGTGTTGAGCAGCCGCGCAGCCTTGGCGCGGTTGCCCCGCGTGGTCTTGAGCGCATCCGAAATCAGATCTTTCTCGTACGCCGCCACCGCGTCCCGCAGCGACACACGGGTGACCGTCCCGGATGCTTCGGCGGTCTGCAGCGTCGGCGGCAGGTGATGGGCATGGATCACGTGGCCGTCACACACGAGAATCGCGCGCTCGAGGGTGTTCTCGAGCTCGCGCACGTTGCCCGGCCAGTGGTAACTCATCAGCATGTCGATGGCCGGTGTCGAGATGCGCTTGATGTTCTTGCTGTGCGTGCGCGAGAACGTCTCGAGGAAGTGGTCGGCCAGGAGCAGCAGGTCGGTCTTCCGCTCGCGCAGCGCCGGCACGAAAATCGTGAAGACGTTCAACCGGTAGTACAGGTCCTCGCGAAACGTGCCGTCCTGAATCGCCTTTTCGAGGTCCTTGTTGGTCGCGGTGACGAGGCGCACGTTCGACTTCAGCGTCTCGGTGCCGCCGAGCCGTTCGTATTCGCGCTCCTGCAGCACGCGCAGCAGCTTGATCTGGGTTCCGAGGGGGATGTCGCCGATTTCGTCGAGGAACAGCGTGCCGCCCTCGGCGAGCTCGAAGCGCCCTTTCTTGCGCTGCTGTGCGCCGGTAAACGCCCCCTTCTCGTAGCCGAACAGCTCCGATTCGATCAAGCTGTCGGGGAGCGCGGCGCAGCTTACTTTCACGAATGGCTTGTTCGCGCGGAGCGAGTTGTAGTGAATCGCGTGCGCGATGAGCTCTTTCCCGGTTCCGGATTCGCCCCGGATGAGCGCGGTCGTCATCGTGCGCGCCACCTGCGCCACCTGCTCGCAGATCTGTCGCATCGGGCCGCTCGTGCCGAGAAGATTCGAAAAGTCGTATCGCTCCCGCAGTTCCTGACGGAGATGCGTGT
Source organism: Vicinamibacterales bacterium (assembly GCA_963782595.1). GTDB lineage: Bacteria > Acidobacteriota > Vicinamibacteria > Vicinamibacterales > JAMQPK01 > JAMQPK01. The sequence continues at coordinate 355,154 of CAWAKJ010000005.1, forward strand.
TCTCGTCGAGCAGCTTCTTGCGCTCGTTGTCGATCAGGCGCTGCACCTTGACGGCCTGCGAGATCATCGAGGCGACGACCCCGAGAAATTTCTGCGTACGGTCGTAATCGCGGTCAGGCTTGAACTTGAGGTCGACGCCGAGCGCGCCGACGGCCTTGCGGTTGAGCATGATGGGCACGCAGATGAAGCTGAGCTCCTGCTGGAGCAGTTCGGTGCGCTTCGACGCGCGGTTGAGAAACATCGGCTCGCGGCTGATCTGGGGCACCACGATGGGCTTGCCGCTTTCGACGACGCGTCCGGTGATGCCTTCGCCGAGCTGGTAGCTGACGCGATACCCGGGCCGATCGAGGCCGTCGGAGGCTTCGACCTGGAGCTGGCCGGTGTCTTCGTCGAGCATGACGACGGTGCTGCGGACGGCGCCGTGATGGCGTCCGAGAATTTCAAGCACCCGGTGAAGCCCGGCTTTGAGGTCGAGCGTGCCCGTGAGAGCCTGACTGGTATCGAGGAGCGTGGCCAGCCTGCGGACCTCGCTGGTGGAGGAGTCGGCCGGCTTGACGGCGGTTCGGGTCGTGCTCATGGAATACAATTTTCAGACAAGAATGTAAGGTGAAAGTACTGGAACCACATGATTGTCGCTTGGTACGGACGGTTGCGTCAAGAAGCGTCTATGTGCGGTTCTAGGTTCTGGGTTCGAGGTTCTGGGTCCTGAACCAGAACCTCGAACCTGGAACCGCTACCCTAGAACCCAGAACCGAGAACCGGGAACCATATAATCCAGAGGATGCCTGCCTTCGAAACGATCGATCCGGAGCTGAGGGACGTCCTCGGCAAGCGCATCCGCGAGCTCGGATTGAAGCTCGAGGGATCGCCGGTCGAACCGTACGTGCGACAGCTGTACAAAGAGCTCGAGCGCCGCGGCCTGCACAAGTTCCGGCCGGTGTGTTATCTCACCGACGAGTGGGGCTGTCCCGACATGCAGCCCGTGCTGGGCATCCCCTTCTATCTCGCCGATCCGAATCTGGGCAAGCTCGAGCGTGCGATCGACGATCTCGAGGACAGCCGCGAGATTATGCGCTACATGCGGCACGAGGCGGGGCATGTCTTCAACTACGCCTATCGTCTGTATGCGCGCCCCGACTGGGTCACACTGTTCGGCCCGTTCGATCGGCCGTATCGCGACAAGTACCGTCCGGTGCCGTTCAGCCGCAACTACGTCCGCCACATGGAAGGGTGGTACGCGCAGAAGCATCCGGACGAGGATTTTGCCGAAACGTTTGCCGTGTGGCTGACTCCCGGAAGCGCGTGGAGGCGGCGGTACAAGGGCTGGCCGGCGTTGCGCAAGCTGCGGTACGTCGATCGAATGGCGCGCACGTTCGGCAGCGAGGATCCGATCGTGAGGACCGGTGAGGTCGACATCACCGTCGACGACATGCGCCTGACGGTCGAGGAGTTCTACCGGCGGGCCGAGAAGGAACGCAACCTGCGCGTGGACCTGGCGATGGACGGGCACCTGTCGGAGATCTTTCTCACGCGCAAGCCGCGAGAAGGCCGGCCTGCCGCCGCGATGGTCACGAAGTACCGCCGCGAGCTCATCGACAAGATTACCTACTGGACCGGCGTGCGGCGGGCCGTGGTGCGCGCGCTGGTCGAAGCGATCTGCAAGACCTGCGAGCGGTTGAAGCTGTGGGGCGAGGTCGGCCGCGAGCCGGCATATCTGGTCGAGCTCACCGCATTCGGAACAACGTTGGCGATGAATTTCCTGACTCGTGGTACCTTCACTGGCGATCGTGGACGCGCCAAGACCAAAGAGCAGAGCCCGAACGGGAAGCGTCCACGGCCGCAGAGCCCGAAGTCCGAAGCCAACTAATGGCAGGTAAACTCAAAGTCACAGTCCTGTACGATCGGTGGGAGCCCGAAGAAGAGAACGGGAGCGCCAACGGCAAGGCGCCGCTCGTCCGCACCCTCGACAAGAAAGAAGTCGAGGAAGAAGTGATGGAGGCCCTCGCCAAGCTCGGGCATGAGCCGGCGCTGCATCAGCTCGACGGCTCGCTCAAGAGCCTGCACGCCCTGGCGAAGCTCGACACCGACCTCATCTTCAACCTCAGCGAGTCGTTCGGCGGCAACGACACGGCCGACTACAACATCGCGGCCTATCTCGAGCTCGTTAGCAAGCGGTTCACGGGCACGGGCAGTCACGGCCTGATGCTCGCGCAGGACAAGAGTGTCGCGAAGAAGATCTTCGCCTTCCACGGCATTGCGACTCCGGTGTTTGCCCGATCGTTCCGAGGCCGGCTGGCGTTCTCGGACGAGCTGCATTTCCCGGTCATCGTCAAACCGATGCGCGAAGACGGCTCGATCGGAATCGAGTTCGACGCGGTCGTCTCGTCCATCAAGGAGCTGATGGAACGGATCGACTGGCTGCACGGGCAGTTTGACTCGCCCATTCTGATCGAGGAGTACGTCGACGGCCGCGAGATGTATGTCGGCGTGCTCGGCAACGAAAATCCCGAAGCGCTTCCCGTCATCGAGCTCGATCTGTCCAAGCTGCCCGAAGGCACGCCGAGGATTGCGGCGGCCGAAGTGAAGTGGGGAAAAGGCACCAAGGCCTACCGCGACACGAAGTCGATCGTCGCCACCGACTTGTCGGAAGCAACGACCGCGCTGCTGCAATCGACGGCGGTATCGGCCTATCAGGCGCTCGAGCTTCGGGACTACGGCCGTGTGGACATGCGGCTCAAGCCCGACGGGACGGTCTCGGTGATCGAAGTGAACCCCAACCCGTGGCTCGCGTCACGCGCCGAGCTCGCGCAGGCCGGCCGCAAGGCCGGCCGCACCTACGCGCAGCTGATCGAGGAAATCCTCACCATGGCCATGGCAAGGTACTCGCACTGAATTCGTAGATTCGTAGATTCGCAGATTCGCAGATTGGGAGATTGACCCGTGTCCTCACGTGATCATCATGTGCTCTGGGAGGTTTCGAACGGCGACGCAACCACCACATGCGTCATGGTGAGCTGCTGCAGCGGAGCCGAGTTGCAGATCGTCCGCGCGGCCCATGGTGATGAGGACATCATCCTCCGCGAGCTCTATCCCGACCGCGATTCGCTCTATGAGCGGGCGCGGGAATTGAAGATCTCTGAATTGGCAGATTCGCAGATTGGCGGATTGTCAGATTAAGGGTCGCGGGCCTCGCAAGTCGGTGCGATTGCAACTGTCCACCGAGACCACACAACGGACATTCCCACAGCGCCGAGCCCCGCGCAGTTAACTGCCTACCAAACCGGATCAGGATCAGGCTTATCTTGGTTTGGGAGGACGAAATGAAAGGCCGCTATCTACGCTTCGTTCCGGTCGCCGAACACCACGCTTTGGCCCGTGACGCTGTCGCCCTCGCGACAACCGCATTCACCGAGCTGCCCCAGCCGGATCCCCGGCTGATGCCACGAGACTGCGCCGTCTTCCTGCTACAGCTTGCGGCCGAGATTGAGCATGCGTTGCTTGTGCAATATCTTTACGCGGCTTTCTCGCTGGACCCATCCGCTCCAGGCGTGCCCGCCACAGCCTTCAAGGATATTTTCAGCACGGCCCACGAGGAAATGGGCCATCTCATGACTGTTCAGAACGTGCTCCTCGCACTTGGAGAAGCGCCCAGCCTCTACCGCGAGGATATGCCGGCGGATACTTCGTTCTACCCCTTTCCACTCATCCTGGAGCCTGTGTCAAAGTCATCATTGGCCAAATACGTGCTGGCAGAAATGCCGGACGGTGGCCTTTCTGCGCGCAAGCTTTCGCAGGTGAGAGCCGACGCGGGCTGTAGCGGTTCATTCCCGGTCAACCAGGTAGGTCATCTCTACCAAGCGATCATTGAGTCCATAAAGTCACACCAACGGGGCGACGCCCTCTTTGACGCATCGTCGATGGAATTCCAGGGAGATCCAGCTGATTGGGGAGCGGGCTCGCCATCTGTTACCCGAGATCACAACGGCGACCCGACGCAGGTCGGCCCTGGCATCTTTGTCGCGAGAGTCAGGACCAGAGCCGAAGCAATCGATGCGTTGAAGATTATCGCCCTGCAAGGCGAGGGGGCGGCGGGCGCTTGCGGACCCGATTCCCATTTCGAGCGGTTCCTCCGAGTTTACGAGTCGGCGGTTTTGGCCCCGGGCTCCATCAGCCTCGCGGTTCCAACGCATCCGAACACGCGCGCCAATCCGCCCGCCGACGAGTACCAGGGCGCCATCACCAACAAGGTGACTCGCCTCTGGGCTCAGCTCTTGAACAGCCATTATCGGATGCTGCTTGCGTATATCGGACACTATCTCGTGACAGGTCAAGGCGCGCACGGCCGAAAAGACCTCGCGGACTCAGCGTTTGCCGAAATGTCGAATATCAGGACGATCGCGCAACATATCGTCACCCTCGACCGGACGGCCGCGCCTGGTGACGGCAAGGCCGGACCTCCCTTCGAGATGCCATATACGCTGCAGATGCCGAGCGGGCCGGTCATTCGGTGGCGCATGCAGCAAGACCTGGTCAATAACTCGCACGAGCTGAAGACGAAGATTGTGGCGATTCAGGGCGATCCGGAAAATATCCTGGGCAGGCTCTCGGACGATGTCGCGCGTCTAGCGATGATCGATGAATTTATCGCCGCACCGTAAACTGGTATTTCCAATCTGCGAATCTGCCAATCTGCGAATCTGGCAATTCAGCGACTTCGTTCCCTGGGCAACGAAATCGTAAACACCGCTCCACCTTCCTTACGATTGTTCGCCCGGATCCGCCCTCCGTGCAGTTCCACGAGATGGCGGACGATGGAGAGGCCGAGGCCGGTGCCGCCCGGATCGGTCGTGCGCGACTTGTCGACGCGGTAGAAACGCTCGAAGACGCGCTCGAGATCGGCGTCGGGCACGCCCGGTCCGTAATCGGCAACCGTCAGCAGCACGCGATCGCCATCCACGCGCGCGCCGAGCTCGACGCGGCTCCCTTCGGCCGAATAGTTCACCGCGTTTTCAACGAGGTTGCAGAGGGCATCGTGCATCTTCGTGGGATCTGCGTCGATGGACGTGGCGTCGGGATCGACGCTGATGTCCACGCTGAGATGCCGTCGTTCGATGCGCTCGGACAAGTCGGACGATACCGAGCGAAACAATGGCTCCACCTGCACGGTCCGCAGGTCGGCCGCCTCCTGCAGGGCATCCAGTCTGGCGAGACGCAGCAGATCGCGCACCAGGCGTTCCATGCGCCGGGTGTGACGGTCGATGACGTCGAGGAACTGCTTCCGCTGCTCGGCCTCGACAGGCTCATCCTTGAGCGCTTCAACGTATCCTCGAACGGCCGTGAGGGGTGTGCGCAGCTCGTGCGACACGTTCGCGACGAAATCGCGGCGCATGCGATCGATGCGACGTAAGTCGCTGATGTCGTGAAGCACAAGGACGGCGCCGCCGCCAGCCGTGCTCGCGGGTGTCGCCTGCGCGCGGAAGATGCGCGGGCTGCCCGACCCACCGGCCACGTCGAGGGACACCTCGATGGGCGGCCGTTGTTCGCCTTTGAGCGCTGCGCCGAGTTGTCCGACGACACCGGGGTGTCGTACGGCTTCGACATAGTGGTGTCCGGCCAGGCTGCTGTCGAGGCTCAGCATGCGTCGCGCCGCATCGTTGACCAGACGCAGGCGGCCGTCCACGTCAACGATCAGGACACCCTCGACCATGCCCGACAGCATCGCGGCGACGCGCGCCTGATCCGTCTCGAGCTCGTTCAGCCGTCGCGACAACTGTGCCGCTTCTGAACTGGCTCGAGAGGACGAGCGGACCGGGCGGCGCCCCGAGACGTTCCACGCGGCCCACGCCCCTGCCAGACACGACCCGATGGCGACTATCAGAAAACCAAGAAGATCCAGCATCGACTAGGGTTCGGTCAGCTTGTACCCGAACTGCTGCACGGTCTCGAGCGCCGTCTCCAGGAACGGCAGTTTTTCCCGGAGACGCCTGACGTGGACGTCGACCGTGCGGGTCGCGCCCGGATACTGGTAGTCCCACACATCCGAGAGCAGCCGGTCGCGCGAGAGCACGCGGCCGCGATGTTCGAGCAGATATTGCAGGAGCAGAAACTCTTTGGCGGTCAGCCGCACCGGTTCGCCATCGTTCGACACGGTGTGCCGTTCCACGTCGACAATGATCGGACCGCACCGCAGGAGGCGCTCCTTGCTCTCGGGCGGCGCCGAGCGGCGAAGCAGCGCGCGCACGCGCGCCATCAGCTCGTTCGGACTGAACGGCTTCACGACGTAATCGTCGGCGCCCGAATCGAGCCCGAGAATCCGCTCCGACTCTTCGCCGCGAGCCGTGAGCATCACAATGGGCAGCGCCGCCGTGCGGTTGTCGGCACGCAGCGCTCGGCAGACTTCCAGGCCGTTCAGGCCCGGCAACATGAGGTCCAGAATGACGAGATCGGGCAGCGTATCGTAGGCCACGGCGAGCGCGCGCCCACCGTCGGCGACGGTTTCGCACGTGTACGCCGCTTTCTGCAGGTAGAGCGCAATCAGCGCTGCGATGTCGTGATCGTCCTCGACGATGAGAATTCGAGACATAGTGTCAGTTCGTGTCCGCCGGCCGGAAATTTGCGTGTCCATCGTTGCACAAAAGCGCGACCGAAGCCTACGGCGCACGGGCGGTTCGGCCGAAAATTAACGTGATGGGTTGGCTTGCGCTCGGAGTCGCGTACTCGATTTTTTATGCCATCGTCGGTGCCTACCTCAGGCCGTTCCCAGGCATCCTTCCCTGGTTCCGCATCATTGTATTGCTGCTGCCTCCGCTGGCCGGCGTAGCCCTCATCGTGCGGCGCCGGCACACGTGGGCAGGCTGCCACTGGCTGTTCTGGGCGACGCTGGCGCTTGGCCTTTTGATGTCGGGCATCAGCGTGGTCGGCTGGTCGGTCGATGAAATGCTTATCGGCGTGAGTACGTCGTGGCTTGGATGGCACGCCGTATTTGCACTGTTTGGCGGAGTCGCGCCGCTGCTTGCATTGCTCGCGCAGCCGCACCGCGGTCCGCGCGAAAAAGTCACGGCGACGATCGCCGTCGACATCGCCGGCATCGCCGTGCTCACCGGATTTCTCTATTCACACTTCGTCGTTGCGTCTGAGCCTGTCGCCATGACCGGTGCGTCCGGGGCGCTGCTGCTGCTCTCGGAACTCCAGCAATTCCTCGTCTGCCTGGGCATGAGCATCGCGGCCATCTTTACGCCCGACCCGGGATGGAAACAGGTATATCGGCGGCTCGCTCTTGGCCTGTCGATCTCGTTCATCACGCTCACGCTCGGCAACGCCGAGATCTGGCAGGGCTTCTACCAGGCCGCGTCGATTGGCGACGCGATGTGGATTCTGCCATTTGCGTTCTATCCCTGGGCGGCGTCCGGAGCGCCGCGATCGGCGATCTCGCCGATCGAGGCAGACGAAGCGAATGCGGCGACATCGCGCCCGTGGGTCATCTTCGGCGGTCTCGCGCTGCTGCCGCTCATCGACTACGGATTGCGCCGCGCCGCGCCTGCCGGGCCGTTCGACGCATTTCAGGATCTCTCCATGGCAGTGGCCATCGTGTCGGTGCTGCCGCTGCTGATGGCCCGGCTGGCGGTCGAACGTGCCGAATTGCGTCAGGTCGATGCGAAGCTGCGGCTGATGGGAGCGGCTGTCGAGGAAGCGAACGAGCTCATCGTGATCGTCTCGCGCGACGGGCAGATTCGGCACGCGAACCGTGCGTTCTGTCAGGCGGTCGGGTACGAGCTGCCGGATCTTCTGGACCAGTCGCGCGCCTCTGTCGTGGCCGACGAATCGCTCCACAAACTCGAGGAAGTCAAGAAAGTCACGAAAGGGCAGGCGTGGAACGGCACACTCGTGCACCGGCGCGCCGATGGATCCACCTTCCAGGCCGCCTGCGCGATCGTTCCGCTGACGAACGAACAGGGGCAGGTGACGCACTACGTGCAGATGGAGCGGGACATCACCGAAGAGCTCCGGCTTCGCAGCCAGTTGATCCACAGTGAGCGCCTCTCGGCCGTGGGCCAGCTCGTCTCGGGCGTGGCGCACGAGCTGAACAACCCGCTGCAGTCGATTCTCGGCTTCACCGAGCTTCTGATCGACGCCGAAGAGCGGCCGGAACTGCGCCGCGATCTCGAGCAGGTACGATCCGAAGCGATTCGTGCAGGCAAGATCGTGCGCAACCTGCTGGCGTTCGTGCGGCGTTCCTCGTCGGAGCGCACGATGGCCGGCATCAACGACATCGTCAAGACGACGATCTCGCTGCGTTCGTACGAGTTCGGATCGGCAAACATCCGCCTCTTCGAAAGCTACGGCGAGGGGCTTCCCTCGGTCGTGATCAACCCGGAAGAGATCCAGCAGGTGATTCTGAATCTCATTCTGAACGCCGAGCAGGCCATGCGCACGGCCCATCGCGGCGGGACGCTGACCGTGACCACGAAGTGCGTCGATGCGATGGTTACCGTCGAGATTCAGGACGATGGCCCGGGCGTGCCGGCGGCGTTGGCGGGCCGCGTCTTCGAGCCGTTTTTCTCGACGAAGGAAGTGGGCGAAGGCACCGGGCTTGGCCTGTCCATCGCAATGGGTATCGCCGAAGCGCACGGCGGCGCACTAACGCTCGTGCCGACTGAAAAGGGGGCGTGTTTCCGCCTGTCGTTACCAGCCCTCGATCCCGAGGAAGGCCTCCCGATTCCCACCCTGGTGACCGCGCACCGACAATAAACCCCGGCGGGTTGCGGGCTTCGGGCTTGCGCACGCCATTCTCAGTCGTAGTGTCCGGCTTTAGCCGGACCCGTTTTTAAGCCCTCACGCTTCGCGCCTGGTTCGGCGTCGTAGTGCCAGCCAACCGCTCGGCCTGCAGCGGTCCAGCACCTCGTCCGGCTCTAAAGTCGCGATGAAGCTCGGCGCCTCATATCGGGGCGCCAGGTTGCCCACCTTGATGGGTTCGACGCGAAGCCCCCGCATGGACCATCCAAGCGAAAAGAGCTGGTAGCCAGCGTCGCCCAAGATGCGGACCACTTCACTGTCAGCAACGGAATGGTCCTCGAACACGATGTGCTTGATGCGACGACCCGTGATTGCCCGCTCCGCTCCCTTGAGCACCTGCGGTTCGAAACCCTCCACGTCGAGTTTGAGCACACCCGCTGGTCTATCTTCCAGTACCTCGTCGAGAGTCACAACCTTGACCGTCAGAGATCGGTTGCCTGCCGCAGATCCCGATCCGATCCTGGCAACGCCGTCGTTGGTCTCGAAGTCCGGTGGCAAATGCAGGTCGGCGGTGCCGGGCCGTTCGCCGAGCGCGGCTTGATGGGTTTCGACCCCGGCAGTCCCCCAGTGCACTCGGGCCTCTGCGACGTTTCGTTCAAGGACTGCGAACAACTCCGGGTGAGGCTCGAACGACAACACCTTGCCGCCGGGCCCTGCGGCGACGCCCGCCAGCACGGTCATGTAGCCGACGTTGGCACCCGCGTCTACCACCGTGTCACGAAGGGAGATCAGACGGAAGAGCGCCTCCGATACCGCGAGATCGTAGAGTCCGGTTGTAAGGATGCTACGGCCGATCATCCGTGTGGGATCGGCAATGACACTCGCGCCCCAGCTCGTCCGCAGTGAAGCGAACGCATGAGAGGGAGGCCGCCGGAATCTTGCAGATACTCGGCGCACCGCTTGTGCGGGACGATACACGAACCAGGGCTTCCACAGCCGTTGCAACAAGGAGGTCTCTATTTCCCCGCCCCCACATTCCCTGGCGTGCTGAGCGTTTCTTTGATCTTGTGGGCGAGCGCGTCTATCGAAAAAGGTTTCTGAATAAAGTGGGCTGCGGCTCTCCGGACGCCGTGGCGAAGGATGGCGTCGTCTGAATAGCCCGACATGTAGAGGACACGCGTGTCGGGGCGCGTCACCATGAGCCGCTCGGAGAGAATGCGCCCGTTCAGGCCAGGCATCACGACGTCGGTCAGCAGCAGGTGGATGCGGCCCCGATGGCGCGCCGCAATTTCCAGCGCCTGATCGCCGGCCGATGCCAGCAGCACGGTGTACCCGTTCTTCCGGAGCATGTTCGACACCAGCGCGCGCACGCGGTCGTCGTCTTCGACGAGCAGAATCGTTTCGTTCCCAGACGCCGGCAGCGCCGACCTCATCGGCGCGATCTTGCCCAGGTCGGTGGCGCGCGGCAGGTAGATATAGAACGTCGTGCCGTGGCCGACACGGCTCTGCACTTCGATGGCGCCGTTGTTCTGCTGCACGATGCCGTAGACCGTTGCGAGCCCCAGCCCCGTGCCCTTGCCGGCTTCCTTCGTCGTGAAAAACGGCTCGAAGATTCTCGACATCGTCTCGGCATCCATGCCGCTGCCCGTGTCGCTGACCGACATCTCGACATAGTCGCCGGGCTGCAGCCCGGGGTGCGCCGCCACGCCGATTTTGTCGAGCTCCATGTTGCGCAGCTCGATCGTGATCTTTCCGCCCTTGGGCATCGCGTCGCGCGCGTTGATGACCAGGTTCACCAGAATCTGCTCGAGCTGCGTGCTGTCGGCGAGCACTGGCGTGAGGTCTGGCCAGATCTCGGTGGAGATCTGGATCTCCGGCCCGATCAAGCGCTGCAGCATGGCCTGCATCGTCTGGACGAGGCCGTCGAGCGCGACGGCCTGCTGCGTGATGACCTCGCGCCGGCTGAACGCCAGGAGCTGGCGCGTGAGACCCGCTGCGCGGTCGGAGGCTTTGAGAATCTCTTCCGCATCGTTCCGCCGCTCGTCGCCTTCGGGCAGGTTCTGGGCAATCATCTCGGCGTAGCCGCGGATGGCCATGAGCAGGTTGTTGAAGTCGTGCGCGACGCCGCCTGCCAGCCGTCCGATGGCTTCCATCTTTTGCGCCTGGCGAAGCTGCTCGTCCCGCTGCTTCAGCTGATCCTGCGACTGCTTCCGTTCCATCACATCGCGGACCACGGCGGTAAACGCGGTGCCTTCCGAGCTGTGCAGCGCCGCCAGCGAGAACTCACACGGGAACCGGCTGCCGTCTTTGCGCATGCCGGTCACCTCGATGATGTGCCCGAAGGTAAGGTCGTCGGCAGTCGGCTGAGGAAGCGCGGCCTTGTACGCCGAGCGATCGGATTCGATGACGAGGTTGGCGATCGGCCGTCCGAGCACCTCCGTTTCGGAGTAGCCAAACGTCGCTTCGGCGCTGCGGTTCCAGAACGTGATGTTGCCCAGCTCGTCTGTCGAGATGATGGCGTCGCGTGCCGACTGCGTGACCGTGGCGAAACGGCGATAAGAGGCGTTCAACCGCTCAGCCTGATGGCGCAGGCTGCGTGTCATGTCGTTGAACGCCATGGCCATCGTCGTTGCTTCGGCGCTGCCTCGCGCAGGGACGACGCGGCTCCAGTCGCCATTGGCGATTTCGCGCGCCGCTTCTGCCAGGTCCATGAGAGGCTGCGTCGCGCGCCGGCTGAAGATCAATCCTCCTGCCAGCGCGATGATGAATCCTCCTACGCTGGCCAGCACCAGCGACATGCGCAGCTCGTCGAGGAACGTCTGCGTTGGCGTCCAGTCCTGCAGCAGCACGAGATGGCCGCTGTCGGTTGAACGGTCGCGGAACAGAGGGAACGCGCCTCCGATGAAGCGGTGCCCGCCGATGGTCCTGACATCTGAAGAAACAGCGTCGGCGCTGGTCAGGCTGCCCGCCGCGAGCGCCGCCGAAATCTGTTTCTGCTCTTCGGGCACCATGCTGCTGCCCACGAGCCGGTTTCCCGACACCAGATTGATCTCGGCGCGCGTGATGAGTGCCAGATCCTGCGCGACCTGGTCGTCGAGCGCGAAACCGAATGTGACGGCACCAATCACCTCGGCTTCGGTGAACCTGGCGGGTTCCGATGTGATCAACAGGAGCTTGCCCTCAATCGGGATGATGTCGTGACTCGCTTGTCCGGAGGCCGCTGCCCGAATGGCCGTTTTCAATGCGGCAGGCAACGCGACGCCTGCCGGCCAGCCAGGCATTGCGGTTGGACTGCCGTCTGGCGCCGACACAATCGCAAATGTTGCGTTTAAGGTCTGCCGATAACTGTCGGCCATCTGCGTGAGCGTGGCGACGTCGCTGGCGATAGCCGGGCTGATCATCATCGAGCGAAAGATCGGCAGCTCGGTGATGAGCCGGGTCTGCTGCGCCGCGAACGCCGCACGATCCTCGACCAGCTGATAAAAGGCCGACCGCGCGCCTTCGAGCGTGTCTGTCGCGCGTCCAACGGCGCTGCGTGTGGCGATGCGCGTCGCGGTAAAGACGACGGCGACCACCGACAGCGCCACCAGTATGAGGATGGCGACAGCCACACGGGCTTCCATCCTGTCGTGCCAGCGGATCTCGTTCCTAATGGAGGACATGATCCAGCCGGAGCGAGTAGGTGGCGCTGAAGTCGATCGTGTGGCCCTTGATGCGCGGCAGGTCGCCGTGCTGGCGCAGATAGTTGAGCTGCAGCGTGACGGGGCCGGGCAAGCGAACGCGCGTGCCGAGCGTGAGGCGCCGTGCTTCGCGGGCTCGGGGTGGACGGGCGATGTAATCGAGCCATTCCCCTCGCACGAGCGCGGTGAACGGGCCCATACCGGGGCGATGGATACTACCGTCGACGTAGAACCCGTGCGTGGTGACACCCTCGTAGGAATGGCCCTTCAGAAACTCGCCGCGAGCCTGAATGCCCGATGGGTGTGCCCACCGCGCGTCGATACCGGCGAAGGCCTGGCGGCCGACGGCGAACCGTGGCGGCATATACGGATTGCTGCGCGCGTAGCTCGCGCCGAGAATGAACTGACCGCGATATCCCTGCACGCGCACCGAGGCGTCCGTGCCCTTTCGTCGAACAGCAAAGCCCACGTCGTGCGGACGGCTGACGCTGGCTTCGACATACAACTGCGGCACGCCGGCGGTGAACATCGCGCCGTCTTCCAGCCAGTTGTTCGAAACGCCGTAATAGCCGTCGTAGCGAATCAGCGGTGGACGCGCAAGGCCGGAATAGCCGTAGTCGCTGCGGTTGTAGATGCCGAAGGGCAGGCGGAACCGGCCGGCTCGCACCGCGAGCAGCGCTCCGCCCGGGCGGAACTGCCGCTCCGCAAAGGCTTCCATCAGTTGAGCGCGTCCTTTGTACGGATAGGCGGCTCCGAAGACGTCGGTGCCGATGGGATCGACACCGGAGATGAGCTCGCCAACAACGGGGGCATCGCCCGACCAGCGATCGCCCCAGGCGGTTTCCACGAAGAATTCAACTCCTGCCGGCGCCTGACCGAACAGCCTTAATTGCGACGCTGCGGCGCGGATTTCTTCGCCCGAGTATCCGGCCGTCACGTCCAACTCGGCGGCAACAGTCGTCGTTTGCGCGCGCACAGGTACCGCAACAGCGACCCAGAACAGGCAGATAAAAACGACAGTTCGTGTTACCAACGGATTTCGAGAGGATGGCTGCCGTCGACGGTAATCGAGCCGGTCAGCGGCTGCCCGCCCGGACGCCACGCGTGATAGGTGTAGGTGCCAGCCGGCACGCCGGCGATGTTGAACGTGCCATGCTCGTTCGAGACGGCGAAATACGGCGTATCGACCGCCATCACATACGCCGCCATGTTTGGATGAATGTTGCAGAACAGTCTCGCCAGGCCGGGCTTATCGAAGACGATGGGCTTCGAAGTGCCTTTCGGATACATCCCGAGATCGAACTTCTTCCCGTCGCGAAACGAGAACACATTGTGGAAGACCTTGTCGTTGTTGGGAAACTCCACCGTCGTGCCGACGCGCACTGCGAGGACGTGCGGGAAGAACTTCAGGTTGCGCTGATCAAGGACGACCCGCGACGTTTGCGACGCCGCAACGGGTTCATTCGCCGCCTCGAGCCAGACCACCGCATTCTGAGTCGGCTTGCCCGAGACGAGCGCGGTGCCCGTGAGCTCGGCAGCAAGCGCCGGCGCCGCCGCCAGGACGATTGCGGCGGGGAGGACCCTGATAAACCGCATGGTTCACTTATCGGCCTGAACTGCACCTGAAATCAGCCCTTTGCGGTAGACTTCGGCATCCACAAACCCGTGATGCGGGGAGGTCGCAATGCGCAGAGTTCTTATCAGTCTTGCCGTATTTTTCGTCGGCGTCGCGTTCCCAGCGGCCCAGGGCGCGTACTACCCGCCGGCAGGGCAGTGGGCCCGCAAGACTCCGGCAGAGGCCGGTATGGACGCTGCCCGGTTGAGCGAAGCCGTGGAGTTCATGAAGACTCACCAGACGGAGTCACCGCGCCCCGATTTTTCGGACCAGGAAATCGTCAACGGCAAATTGCTCGCCTCGATGCCCACCGAACGGGCCGGCAGCAACGGCCTCGTCATCCGCAGGGGCTATATCGTCGCGGAATGGGGCGACACCGAGCGTCCGGATCCGACCTACAGCGTAGCCAAGAGCATGCTGGCGACTGTTGCCGGAATTGCGCTCGATCGCGGATTGATTCCCGGACTCGACGAACCGGTTGGGAAGGTCGTCAAGGATGGCGGATATGACACGCCCCAGAACAGCCGCGTGACCTGGCGCCACCACCTGCAGCAGGAATCGGAGTGGGAGGGTGAGATGTGGGGCAAAAACGCCAACTTCATCGGGAACGAGGCGTTCGGTCGTGCAGAGCGGAAGCCGCGCGCGATTCAGGCTCCCGGGGCATTTTACGAATACAACGACGTGCGGATGAACCGCTTCGCGCTGTCGCTGCTGCGCGTGTTCAGGAAACCGATTCCCGACGTATTTCGCGACGAGGTGATGAATCCGATCGGTGCGTCGTCGACCTGGAAGTGGGTGCCGTACACCAACGCGTATGTGAGCATCGACGGCAAGCGCATGGCGTCGGTTGCGGGTGGAACACGCTGGGGCGGCGGGATGTGGATTAACAGCTACGACATGGCGCGATTCGGTCTGCTGTGGCTGAGGAACGGTAAATGGGGAGACCGTCAGATCGTCTCGCCCGCGTATGTGAAGATGGCGACGACGCCGAGCCAGCATGGGCCCGACTACGGATTTCTGTGGTGGCTGAACGCCAAGCAAGGGTTGTGGCCCGGCTCGCCGGCCGACGCCTATCGCGCCGTCGGGCAGGGCGGCAACATCATTCTGATTTCACCGAGTCACGACCTCGTCGTGGTCTGGCGCTGGAGCGCGCAGCAGGGCGAAGGGTTTCGGCGCGTCGTGGCCGCGATTACGAGCTGATTCGTCCGTCGAATGAATATCGCCTACGTCTCGCTTGCCGCGCTCGTTGTCGCCATCCTCGTCAGTTGTTTCACGGAGCTGAACGTCGGCATCCTCGCGCTGGCACTGGCGTGGGTCGTCGGGGTGTATCTCGGCGGCATGTCGCTGAACGAGGTGATCGCCGGTTTCCCGGTTTCACTGTTCCTGACGCTCTCCGGGGTGACGCTGCTCTTCGCCCAGGCGCAGATGAACCGCACGCTCGATCGTATCGCCCACCGCGCGGTGCGCCTGTGCCGCGGCAACGCCGGATTGATTCCCATCATGTTCTTTGCCCTCGGCTGCGCCCTCGCATCGCTGGGGCCGGGGAACATTTCGACGGCCGCGTTGCTCGGGCCCATGGCGATGGCCATTGCCGGGCGCGCAGCCATTCCGGCCTTCCTGATGATCATCATGGTGGGCAATGGCGCCCAGGCCGGCGCACTTTCGCCATTTGCACCGACCGGGGTGATCGTGAACGGTCTCATGGCAAAGATCGGTCTGGCGGGCAACGAATGGTTCACATACTGGACGAATCTGGTTGCGCACGCGGCAGTGGCGTTCGGGGGATATTTTGCCTTCGGCGGGCTCAAGCTGTTCAAGTCGGGAGAGGTGACAGAACTCGAGCAGAAGCCTGAAGAGATCGATTTCGACCAGAGCAACATCATCACGATGGCGGTGATCGGAACGCTCTTGATCGGCGTGCTGTTCTTTGGTGTCAACGTGGGGATGGGCGCATTCGCAGGCGCCGCGCTGCTCGCCGCTGTCGGCGCCGCCGATCATAAGGAATCGATCAAAAAAATGCCCTGGTCGGTCATCATGATGGTGAGCGGCGTGACCGTGCTCATTTCGTTGATGGAGAAGACGGGCGGCCTCGACCTGTTTACCGATGCGCTCGCGAGGCTGGCGACCCCGGGCACGATTACCGGCGTCATCGCGTTCGTGACTGGACTGATTTCTGTCTACAGCAGCACCTCCGGCGTCGTGCTGCCCGCGTTTCTGCCCACCATTCCGGGCCTGATCGAGCGGCTTGGCGGCGGAGATCCTCTGGCGATTGCGGCGTCGATGAACATCGGCGCGCATCTCGTCGACTTGTCTCCGCTCTCCACGACCGGCGCCCTCTGCATCGCCGCGATCACCTCAGGCGAAAGCATCCGCAGCGTCTTCAACAAGCTGCTCATCTGGGGCCTGTCGATGACCATCGTCGGCGCCGTCTTCTGTTTCGTCTTTTTTTAGTCGCGGGGGCCCCCCCCCGCTCCTCGGCGCTCGCTCGCGGGGCCCCATCGCCCCGCGCCGCTCGCGCCGGTACCGGACCGAGCGCACCCAACGCACCTAGCGATAGCCGCGGGCGGCGACCGGCCACACCCCGACAACCTTGTCGCCGTCTACTGCGTAAACGACATCGTGCAGGTTCATCGTCGGGTCGATATGTGACGGAATCAGCGCCAGACGGTCGCCGATCTGGACCGTGCTGTCCGGTGGGATTGCGATAATCGTATGTTCGTCGTTGAGGCCGAGCACCGTTGCGTCCTTCATCCCCCTCACCGACGGGTGGCCGTGATCTTTGGTGCATGCTTTGTGGCCGGCATCGATGACGCAGCGCTCGGGCACCGAACGGCTGACGACGGTGCCGAGCACGAACAGCGCCTGTTCGAACGGCATGCCCAGGCATCCATAGTCGGTGTCCATCAGCGCATACGAGCCCGCCTGGATTTCGTTGATGCGCTCGACCTCGCTGCTGATGTCGAAGCTCCCGGTTCCACCTCCAGAGACTAGCTCGATCGGCAGTCCCTGGTCGGCGAACATCTTCGCGGTTGCCGCCAGCTGGTTCATCGAGCGTCGCACAGCGGCTTCGCGATCGGCGCGATCGTGAATGCCGACCGCATGGCCCTCGTATCCCATCACGCCCCGCAGCTTAAGTCCAGGCATGCCGAGCGCGCGTTTCGCAAGAGCAACGGCTTCTTCGCCGGGCGCCACACCGCAGCGGTTCTGGCCGACGTTCACGTCGACGAGCACGCCGATCATGACGCCGGCATCGGTGGCGGCGCGGCTTAGCTGCTCGAGACCGGCCGCAGAGTCGATCGCAACGGTCACCGTCACCGATTTCGCGAGGGCTGCGGCGCGACGGCATTTTCCGCTGTCCACGATTTCGTTGGCGATCAGAATGTCGTTCGACACCGTCGCGGCGACTTCTGCCTCGCCGACGGTTGCGCATGTCAGCCCGTTGCACGAGCCGGCAGCGATCTGGCGCCTGGCGATTTCCGGTGTCTTGTGCGCCTTGAAGTGCGGCCGCAGCTTGCAGCGGCGTGCGGCGAAGTAGTCGCTCATGAGCCGGATGTTTCGCTCCATGGCGGGAAGATCGACGATGAGAGCGGGCGTGGGAATGTCGGACAGAGTTGTCATAGATGAGTGCACCAGAGGTTCTACTTAGGTTGTGAGCGTATGACCTGCTGAAGGCGCGCAAGATCCTGCTGAAGGACCTCGTCCTCCGGGCGGAATTTTACCGCCGTCTCGAGATGCGCGAGTCCCTCCTGCAGCCGCCCCTGCTGGGCGAGCAGTTTGCCCATCAGGTGGAGCGCATCCGGGTCCGTGGGGCGGAGAGCCAGCGCGCGCTGGGCTTCGGCGAACGACTCCCGAAACTGCTCAGTGTCGTACAGCGCGGCCGCCAGGTAATAGCGCGCGCTCGCGTTCTGCTCGTGCAGGTCGAGCGCGTGCCGGAACTGGTCGATCGCCTCGGTGAATCTGCGATCTTGAGCCAGGGTTACGCCGTAGCTGTTGTAGGCAGTGACGAGCATCTGCCGCGCCTCGGCATCGTGAGGCGTCATGACAAGCGTCATCCGGAGCTGGCTAATCGCTTCGGGCCAGCTCGATAGCCGCAGATACGCGCTCCCCATGGTTCTATGCGCCCAGGGCACTTCCTCGCGCATGGGGTGCTCGCCGACAAGCACGTCGAGCTCGCGGATGGCCTCGGTGTACCGCTTCAGGTTGAACAGCGCGACGCCCAGGTTGTATCGCCCGCGAGGATCAGTGCGTGCGGCGATGCGCAGCAGCGGCAGCGCTTCGTCGTCGCGCTGGCGCCGCACCAGTTCGCTGCCGACGCTTGCATACGCCACGTCGGTCGGCCAGCGTTCGAGCGTGGTCTCGGCCAGCGTCAGCCACGATTGATGCTCGGCATTCCGTCGGATGGTGCCGGCCCCCAAGAGTACCGCGGCGACCGTCATCGACGTCAGCGCAAGCCTGCGCGAGCCATACTGCCGCACCGAGGTCCATCTGTAGAGGGCAACCACGATACCGGTCAGAACCGACATGAGCGGCAAGTACATCCGGCGCTCGGCGCCCACTTCTGTGGCAATCGGAATGAAGCTGGAGGATGGCGCAAGCGTGATGAAGAACCACGCAGCCAGAAACGCCGCCGGCGGACTCCACCGGAACGCCGCCACCCCGACAATCGCCAGCGAGGCGATGGCGGCGGCGTGCGGCAGCACGTCGCCGAGGCCATAGGCGACGGGTGGGCCGTAGTTGATCACGAGATCGACCGGCCAGAAAACCAGACGGAGATATCTCGTAATCATCACTGACTGGTTCAGGAGGTACGTCCAGACGCCGACGCCGGTCTCGAAACCTGCAGAATTCGATCGGGGAGCCGCTGCCAGCTGAAGCGCGAGGAACACCCAGGTGAGCGCGAGGCCCAAGTACAGCCGCCAGCGCGAACGGAAAGCGTCGCGTAGCGTTTCGAATAGGAAGACGCGATCGAACAACACGACCACGAGCGGCGCGGTCACCATCGATTCCTTGCAGCCCATGCCAAGCGCGCAGGCGCCAACCGCCGCGGCCTGCCACCCTGCGGGATGCGACGACACGTGCGCCCGAAGACTCGCATAGAGGGTGAGCAGATAGAACAGCGCCATCAGCGATTCGGTCCGCTGCGTGATGTAGGTCACCGCATCGGTCGTAAGCGGATGGACGGTCCAGAGAAGCGCGACGGCGAGTGCGAGATCGGAAGAGTGTCGCCCGAACGTCGCGCTGAGTCGTGGAAGCGCCAGTGTTCGCCGGATGAGGCCGAACAGCAGCAGCGCGCATGCGGCGTGAATGACAAGATTCGTGGCGCGATACGCAGGGGCGTCCAGCTCGCTTGCCGCATAGTTCAACGCAAACGTCAGGCCGGCGACGGGACGGCCGGCAAGCGGTGTGTTCTCCGGCTGCGATCGTGCGCTCGCCACCGACCGTATCGCCTGGTTCTCGACGATCGAAATCTGGTCGTCGAAAATAAACGGCGCGGACAGGCTGTTGGCGTATACGAGCATCGCGGCCAGTACCGAGGACCGCCGCGCGCCAGGGCCCCTTGTCGCGGTTCCGGGTTCTGCGTTCTGCGTTCTGGGTTCCGGTTCTCGGTTCGGCCCTCGGACGGCGCCGATTCACGGGAGTCCGCTTCACGTCCGTCGAACTACTTATTTCTGGTTAGGCAGATACAACGACATCAGCGTCAGGTTTCCCTTGATGTCGACAAATTCGTGGGGCACGCCGGACGGAACGACAACCCAGTCGCCTTTGCTCAACGTCTGTCGGGTGCCCCCCGTAATCGTCTTGCCGGAGAGGTTGGTCCCATTCTTCGTTGCGTTCGGAATCGTGCCGCCCGTGACAATAGTTCCGGCGCCGTCGATGACGTGGAAGAGCTCGGCCACGGCTTCGTGCGAGGAGGCACCTTGCGCGACCGGATTGCGTTTCTCGACGTTCACGTTGTACGGGCCGAGACTGAACACGCGTACGTTCGTGCTGCGGCTGTCGGGCTTCCCCTTCGCGAGGGCAGCGGCTACGTCGGCCGCGGACATGTAGCTTGCCCGATCGGACGGAGCCTGCGGATTGGCCGGCTGCTGGGCAAACGCCGGCGAGATTCGGAGGGCGGGTCCTGCAGGACCCGCCCCACCTGCTGCCAGCACGGCAACAATGGCGGCGGCGAGAAGAATGCGCATGAATGCCTCCTGTGGCGCGGATTCTAACAGGCTTCGCCTGGTGGGCTTCAGGCTCTAGACTTCGGCTTCAGGCTTCGGGCCGGGTAAAAAAAAACCCAACAATGGTGAACCTGGCGGCGTCTATTGCGTGGGTGGCCCTTCGACAGGCTCAGGGTCATCCTGAGCATAGTCAAAGGATGGATGATGGCGAGCTCATCGAACGGGTTCGCGCGGGCGAAACGACCGCCTTTGGCGAGCTCGTCGAGCGCCATCGCGGCGCCGTCTACAGGGCAGCGCTGGCGGCGCTCGGCAACGAAGCCGATGCCGAAGACGTCGCGCAGGAAGCGCTGGTGCTGGCCTACAGGCACTTCGACCAATTCCGGGGCGACGCCAGCGTACGGACGTGGATGATCTCGATTGCGTGGCGGCTTTCGATGAGCCGCCGGCGTCGTTTGAGCTGGAAGGTCAGAAGGATGTTTGCGCCGGAGTCGGATCTCGAAGGAGTGCGCTCGCCGGCACAATCGCCGGAAGCGCGACTGTACTCAGCCGAGATGGTGCAGGCCGTGCGGCGTCATATCCGTCAGTTGCCACCAAAGCTTCGTGATGCGTTGTTGCTGGCGGCGGCCGCCGATCTCACGCAGGATGAGCTCGCCAAGGCCATGAACATTCCGCCCGCCACGTTTCGTGGCCGCGTTCGGGACGCGCGATTGCGACTGAAGAAAGCGCTCGGCAGGGAACAATGAGTCCACAGGATCTCGACACGCTCATCGACGCGGCTGCGCGGGAGATGGTCGCTGGCGATCCATCGCGTGCGTTGAGTCACAGGGTGATGTCCGAGGTGCGCGGGCGCATCGAGCCGGCACCGCGAGGATGGGTGTGGGTGTTTCGAACCGCTGGCGCTGTCGTGCTCTGTGCAGTGGTTGCAACCCTCGTCGTGAGCCGGAATCAAGTGCATGCGCCGGTCAGTCTCCTTCCGGCATCTGAGACCTCCCAAACGCGCACCGGGGAGCAACCCGTCGCACCACCTGGTGCCCCGACCGTTTCGCGTCAGCCAGGCGAACGGTTGGTCCCCCGCCTGGAAACGCGTCGAGTGGCGCTCGGCACCGACGTACCTCCCGCTCCGGCGCGCGATGTCGAGGCGCCGTTGACGCCGTCGGTCGAACCTCTCGCGATCGAACCGATCATGTTGTCTGGGCTCGACGTGCCGCCGCTCGAGAATCAGCCAACGACCATCGACGACATCGAGATTAGTGACATCACAATCGAGCCCCTGGCGGCGTCCAATGACTGAGGAGTATCACTCATGAAGCGCTACGTTGCCTTGTTTGTCGCCCTTTCCACGCTCTCGGCGCTCGCCCAGCAGCCTGCCGCACCAAAACCCGTAGCGCCGCCGAAAGCTCCGGCCGCCCCTCAAGCCCCGGCAGCTCCGAAACCCCCAGCTCCCGTCCCAGAGCCATCCGAGGGAGGTCAGCTGGTCAATATCCGGCTCGATGTTTCCGTGATCGACCAGAAGGAGAGTAACGTCGGCCAGCCAAAGACGTTGATGGTGATCCTCGCCGACAAGGCAATGGCCCGGGCACGCGCCGCCTATGAGGATCGCTCGGTATCGGTCGATGCAAGGCCGGCAATTGTCGATGGGTTGATCCGCGTCTACGTGACGGTCAACAGCCAGGAACCACCGAATTTGATGACCCCCGGTGCCCAGGTCAAGCAGCCCGACCCGCTCCTGAACTGGTCGAATTCGTTCACATTGCTGCTGCAGTCCGGAAAGCCGATGGTTGTACTGGAAACATCCGACGCGGTGACAAAGCGCAAGATGTCTATTGAAGTGAAGGCGACGATTCTGAAGTAGGAGCAACCTGTTCTTCCTGAGCGCGACTGTTCCATGTCGCTTAACAAGAGATCAGGAGCTCACGAGGTGGAATAGCGACCACTTCGGCATGCGGGTTCATGACGCAGGTCGGCCCGTAGCCAATCCGGGTTTCGTCCCGTGCGCCTGTGACGTCGGCTGACACCCGCCACATCCTGGTTTCCCTAACACATTGGGCCCGCACGGCATTGTGGCGGCACTTCCACGTCTCGGCAGCCTGACGCTTCATCATGTTCTGTGATGGCACGAGCAGGACTTGGGCGCCCTGCGAAGCCACTGCTTTCGCTGCGTCGGAAAAGTTCGTGTCGTAGCAGATGTTGATACCGCAGGTGACACCGTTCAGGTTGAAAGTCGGATAGGCGTTCCCAGCTTGAAACAAGCGTTCACCCGCCATGAGGTGGGTCTTGCGATAGGAGCCTTCCAGTACGCCGCGCCTCACAACGACCGCAGTATTGAAGTAGGCCGACCGTTTTTTGAAACTGCTTCGAGCGTGCGTCGGCGCGCCTTAGTGCGTCATCGCGTACAGGAGCACATCGATCCCGATGGCGTAGCCGTTGACCGAGAACATGTGGAAGTAGCTGGGATCCTCGGACTCGCGCTCGTACGCATCGCCAAAATCGGTGTTGTGTGTCATCAGCACCATGACGCGCTCGTGTTTGTCCTGGATGCCTCGCACGTGCAGCTCGTCGCTGTCCTTCCCCCGCTCCGACGTGCGGCGCTCGAATCGCCACAGTCCGACGTTTGGAATCTGCGGCAGCGTATTGACCGGGAAGAGCATGCGGAACATCGTGTGATCGACGGTCAGATCGATAATCGGATATTCGGCGGGTGAGAGCGCTTTGCCAATCTGGTTTTCCCAGTTGCGCCATGCGCGGCTACCCCAGAAATCGTCGACCCAGAGGAATCCGCCCTTCAAAAGATACGCGCGAAGGTTGGCGGCCTCTTCGTGACTGAAGTAGGACCCTCCCGGCTCGCTCATCATCAGGAACGGGCAGCGGAACAGTGACGAATCGGTCAGCTTGACAAGCACGGGATATGGATTGCCTTCGCCGTCCTGGGTAACCGGCGCCTTGGTGAGCTCCATCAGACGGATCGTGAGATTCTCGTCTGCGCGCGGGTAGTCGACGTACCATCCATCGCCGTCGCCCGCGGCGCCGTTGCGGAACCAGACGCGGCAGAAGCGGAAGCCGCCATCGTACTCAGGCAAACTGCCCTGGGGGTCGGAGGCGTGAGGCGCCCGTCGCGAAAGCTGCGGCAAGCCGTACTGAGCCGCGGCAGTGGCCGCCAGTAGAACCGCAGCAAGTAGAAAGGCGGCAGCCCGCATAAATCTCTGACTTGACCTATTCAGAATCCGTGCCGACCTACTATAGTGATTCCAACATGGAAATCGTCCGCCATCCCCGTGCCCGTCGTTATGTTATCCGCGTCAGGGGCGACGGAAGTGTCCGAATCACGGTTCCCCGAGGGGGTTCGCGGCGCGATGCCGAGATCTTCGCCGAACAGCACCGCCTCTGGATTGAGCAACAGCGCACCCGCATCGGCCAGCGAGCCGACCGACGTCTCGCGTACACGCCCGAAGCGATCAACGAGCTGAAGCGACAGGCCGCAGTCGAACTGCCGCCGCACTTGCGCCGGCTCGCGACGCATCACGGCCTCGTTGTTTCACGCGTCAGTGTACGCAATCAGCGATCGAGATGGGGATCGTGCTCGCCGTCCGGACATATCTGTCTGAACTGGCGGCTCATGCTGATGCCAGACCACGTGCGTGATTATGTCCTGATTCACGAGCTCATGCACCTGCGCCGCCTCGACCACTCCCGTCATTTCTGGCGGCTGGTGGCCCATGCATGCCCGGATTATCAACACGCGCGGCAGTGGCTGCGAGAAAACCGGCATCTGCTCGACGATCACATGTAGTGTGATGGCTCACTCGACCCAGCCGACCAGTGGTCGATGGTCTGAGCCGTATCTGTTCTGAAGATGGCGGTAGTGCGCCCGCCTGTTCACGCCCACACGGAAGAACAGGTAGTCGAGTACGCGCAGTCCCAATCCCTGGCGATCGACCGACACCGGAGTTTCGCTGCCAATGTGGTCGAGCACTCTGACGGCGAGCTCGTCGCGGCCGTGCCAGGTATTCAGATCGGCGCCAACGACCAGGGGACCATCGGGCAGGAAGGGCACCATCGATCGAATCTGCACATCACGCAGCCACGGACTCCACAACAGCCGCAATCGCAGGCTCCAACTGCCGAGCGCATCGAGATGGATCGCTCCGACCGACACGGAATCGACCCGGGTGAGGATGGCGACGCGCCGCTGACCCTCGCCGGGCAACTCGATCGCCATCGGATCTGAGAGCGGCATGGTCGAAAGGATTGCGCTTCCGCGATCTTCCGCCGGGTCGTCCGCGGACCTGCCGTTGCGCATCGACGGTACATAGAGCAGTGAGAGCCCCAGATCCTGCGCGATGCGGACGATATCGATGGAATCGGCAGCGCCACGCGCCGGAATGCGATCGGCTCCAGATATGTCGGTCGCGAAGGCCGGTACGCCGTTCGTCCTGACGGCTTCCTGCAGCATCAGCACGAAGTGATCGACCTTACGGCCGTTGGTGTGAACGCCCGCGCGAAGGTCGGCCACGAAGGCTCTGACGTCGCCGTTTCCTACGTGCACGTTCCAACTGACGAACGTGATGTCTTCGATGCCGAGAGTCCGAAGAGTGTTCGCGGCGGGCGCCGGCATCACCACGGCGTCTCCAACACCTGCGCACCAGGTGTCGAGCCGGCGGCGTTCGCGTGTATCTTCCGGCGCAAGCCACTTGACGGCAGCCGATCGGCAGCCGCTGGAGGCAATCGGTGCAATCGTCGCAGGGTTCCAGCGGGCGCAGGCCGAAACGAGCATCGCAGGAAGGAACAACGACAGGCGAAGAAGAAGCAGTGCCACCGGATCGAACGAGTATAATTATCCGTTCTTCCCACCCTTGGCCGGAGTGGTGAAACTGGCAGACGCGCCGGACTCAAAATCCGGTGGGGCTTACCCCCCGTGACGGTTCGATTCCGTCCTCCGGCACTAGCTTCGCTTCAGGGCAGATGGCGGATGGCTGATGGCTGAAGGTACTTTCTGCCATCTGCCATGTGCCCTCTGCCATGCAGACTTCAACTACCGACTTGCGCCTTACGACTCATCGCCCTGCGATGTACGGTTCGCGCCGTGTGAACGACTCGCGGTGCGTACGGATCATCTCGGCGAGTGCGGACGGTGGGTTCAGCGCAAGGGCCTCGTCGGCCACTGCCACTGCGCGATCGAAGTCGCCGGCCGCGGCGTGAGCAACGGCGAGCACATCTAACGTGTTTGCATCGCGCCGCGCGGTGAGCTGCGCTGCACGCTCGGCCAGCCGTACAGCCTCCGCTGCATCTCGAACAGAGGCATCGGGGGAGGCTGCCAGCAGGGATGCGAGGCTGCCGATGGCCGTCACCCAATCCGGATTCAGCTCGAGTGCCCGACGGAATCGCGTCGCAGCTTCGGGAGCATCCCCCAGGGCGCGCGAAACCAGACCCACATTGAGATGAGCCTCACCCAGGCGAGGATCGATCCGGGCGGCTTCCCGGAACGACTCGAGCGCGGCGCGAGCACGGCCGAGCTGTAGCAATGCCGTTCCCAGGTTGTTGTGCGCGATGGCGTAATCTGGCCGCAGTTCGAGCGCACGCTGATACTGCGCGACCGCGTCCTCCTGGCGCCCCGAAGCCGCAAGTGCGGTGCCGTAGTTGAAGTGAGCGGATGCGGATCCGGGTTTCAGCCTCAGCGCCTCCGCGAAGTGGGGAACGGCTTCGGCCGGCCGGTTCAGTTCCATGTACAGCACTGCGATGTCGTCTCGGAGCGCGGCGCGGTCGGGTTCGCGCTGAATCAGCGATTCAAGTCCCACGACGTCGGTCGCCATCCACTTCGCGCGAAATGTCTGGTCCAGGAACTGCCGCTCGCCCCCGTTCTTCGGCATCACCTGAAGCCACAAGTCCCCCATCTCTTCGCGCGACTCCTGGCCCCACCGCACCCGCACGGGCGGAGCGGCCGGATTTCGTGGATTGCCGGAGGAGTTGTCGTAGCGATACCTCATCGTTACAGACGTACCCTTCGGCAACGGCACGGGGGTCCTGTATCGATAGACGTGCTGCCAGCGCAGGTCCCAATCAGAGATCGCAATCAGCGTGCGGCGGCTCCCGTCTGGCAGTGTGGCAATTCCGGTAACAGCACGGGCCAGATAGTGCGCGTGCGGCTGCACGGCCAGCACATCGGCATCGACCGGGAGGACGAACGTATCCTCCACGATGTAGTTCGCGTCGCCGGCGGGAATGTCGATACGCTGATTCGACAGCCGCATCATGACCGGCCGCTCCTGAGGCACATCGTCTGTAAAGTAGAAGCCGATCGACGGCTGGATCGATTCGGGTTTCCCGCTCGGCACCAGGTGCAGCTGGAGTACGAGGTCGCTCATCGGCGCCAGATTCCACGCGAGCCCCTTAGGTAGGAGCGGAGCGGCCTGGCCGGGCGTCCATCCAAGGAAATGTCCGTCAGGGTATTCCGCGGATCGCACGATGATGCCGTCGTAGCCTGGCGCGGGATCCTGTTGGTCGAGCAGGCGTGACGCCGGTGTGACGTCGACGCGGATATTGGCATGATGGACCCGAGGGTTGCCGGCGCGAAACTCGATGCCACGGACATATCGCAGTCGATCGACGGGCAACGGCAGCACGAAAACGCGCGAGATGTCCGGGCCGTCGGAAGCAAGGATGTACGGTTCCGGCAGCGTGACGACGAAATCGGGCGTGCCGAGTTGCCACCCCGCGTTCGATACCGGCGGTTTGGGCAAGTCACCCTGATTGCCCTCGCGCGCCCCGTCCGCGACCCACCGTTGAAAAATTTCGATCTCTGCGTCGGTCAACGGATCTAATCCGATGAACGCGTGTTCGGTCGGATCCGCTTTCCACGGCGGCATCGTACGGTTCTTCGTCACGATCGCCATCTGCGTTGCGTGCGCTCGTGCGGTGCTGAAGGTGAGCAGACTGAACGGCGCCGAACCGCCAGGGTGATGGCACTGGACGCACTTCCGGAAGGCTATCGGCGCAACATCTTTAGAAAAGGTCACTTGGCCGAATGCCGGCGACCACCAGAGAATCACCGCGGCCAGGACCCGAGCTACTTGCTTGTACATCAAAGTGTTACGGCTAAAATCAGCCGGCGAGTGCAATTCTGTGCAAGGGCGAACATGTGGCGAAAACGGGGGTTTTTTTGCCGCATTCGGCTGTTCATCGGGCTTTTTCCGCAGTATACTGGATGGACGTTCATAGTCCGTTTCGCGCCTTCATCACGCACCGCATGACGGGGGAATCACTGTGACATTCCAGGTCGGAGACAAGGTCATCTACCCCAACCAGGGGCTCGGCGTCGTTACCCGTATCGAAGAGAAAACCATTCTCGGTACTACCTGCGGCTTCTACCATCTTCGCATTGTTGCCAACGAAACGACCGTCCTCGTACCGATCGACAACGTCGACGGTGTCGGTCTTCGTCGCGCCATCGGAGACGAAGAAGTCGAACGCCTGTTCAACGCGCTCGGTAACGGCAAGATCGACAATCACCAGAACTGGAAGGGTCGCTTCAAGGACAACTCGGACAAGATGCGGACCGGCTCGATTTATGACGTAGCGGACGTGCTGAAGAGTCTGACACTGCTGAGCCGCTCCAAGAGCCTGTCGTTCCGGGAGAAGCGCATGCTCGATCGGGCGAAGTTCCTGATCGTGTCCGAAATTTCCGAGGTGATGCGCGAAACGGCCGAATCAATCGAGGGCCGCGTCGAAAAGGCGCTCGAGCGCAGCTTTGCGACCCGCACTCGCGCCATCGCGCGCGCGAAGGCCGCGAAGGCCGCACCGGCACCGGCAGCGCGTCCCGTCGCACCGCGCCGGGCTGTCCGCGCTTCGTAGGGCAAGACTCTACCAGAAGAGGGGGACGGGAAGGTTTTTCGACTGCGAAAAACCTTCCCGTCCCCTTTCTGCTGTACGCTCAAGGACATTGCAAACCGCTATCGCAGCCGTTCGCTCGGCAGCGGCGTACGTGGCCGTTTCAACTTACGTTGCCATCGCCGCCCCGGTCGGCATGGCCCTCGCGCTCACGTTCCGCTGGAAAAGCCTGCTGTATGTGCTGGGACATGGGGGCGTCGCCTTAGGCACCTCGCTCGCCGGGATCCGCACGCGCGTGGCCGGGCGCGAACACCTGCAGCCCCATCGCCCGGTCGTGTTCTGCTCTAACCATCAGAGCAATATCGATCCGCCCATCCTCTTTCAGGCGCTTCATCCCCGTTTGCACATCCTCTTCAAGCGGGAACTGACGAAACTGCCGCTCCTGGGCCGGGCGTTCCAGATTGGCGGATTCGTGCCCATCGACCGCGCCAGCCGCGAACACTCGATGGCGGCGATCGAGCAAGCGGCCGAATCGCTGAGACGGGGCAATTCGTTCCTCACATTTCCCGAGGGGACTCGCAGCCGGACGGGAGCGTTGCTGCCGTTCAAACGGGGCCCGTTTCTGATGGCGCTCAAAGCGCAGACGCCAATCGTGCCGGTTGCCATTCAGGGTGGGACCGACGCGATGCGAAAGGGGAGCCCCATTGTCCGGCCGGCGACGGTCAGCGTCCGCATCGGTACGCCTATCGAAACACGAGGCATGGACGTATCCGATCGCGAAAAGCTCGCTGACGAGGTTCGTGCGCGGGTTGAAGAGTTGTTGGCCAGGGGACCAGTAGGGGAGCGCTAGATACTCGGCTTTTTTCCCGCCCTCAGCATCTCGATTGCCTTCCGAAGCCGGCCTTGTCTGGTTTCTTCGCGTTTTGCCGTGTCGATCCATGCGATGTACATACGGCGGTGCGAGGGCGCGAGACGCTCGTAGAACGCCCACGCCTTCCTGTTGGCTCGCAACGCCTGCTCGATGTAGCCGGGCAACGAGGCTGGCCGGGGAGAGTCGACGATCGGCCGTCCTTCTGGCCCGCGTGCGCGACCCGGCGCCGCGAGGCGCTTTGCCGCTTTCAGCTCGTGATAGCGCCTGACGTTGATGCTCGACCAGTTGCTGTCGGGCTTGCGTGGCGTGAACTTGCGCGCATACCGATCGGCGTCTATGCGTTTGATGAGGCTGTCGATCCATCCGTAGCAGAGTGCTTCATCGAGCGCGTCCTTGTAGGAGACGGTCGGCTTGCCGGTGTGCTGCTTGTGGAAGATCAGCCAGATTTCTGTTTCGGAATCGTGGTGTTGGGCGAGCCAGCTTCGCCACCGCCCGCACGTGACGGCGTCAAATGTCTTCAATGTGTGATTCTTATGGAGCTCCGAACGAAAACGTCAGCTGCCAGGGCTGAAGTTTTGCGCCGTCGGTGGAGGAGATGCCGTCGAGCAGTTCGATGATGGCATTGCGATAGGCTGCCGAGTCGGGCTGGTCGAGTCGAATCTCCAGTGCGCGCCTGGCACCGTCGTACTTGAATTCCGGAAAACGCTCGCCTTCGCGAACCGGTTTCGATCCGGCAGCTGCGTCGGCTGTGATGAACGCAAACCGGATATGGCCTTTGAAGCTCCCCGGGATCATATCGCGCGAAAACTGGACCCGAATCGGCGATTTCAGCGATACGTCGCTTTCACCTTGTTCGGGATCGCTGAAGATCACTTCGGGAGGGGGGCCCATCTGCGGGATCGGAGCGGCCTCGTCGTTTCGCGTTTCCACCGCCGGCTTGGTCAGCAGGATTTGCTGCCCTTCGATCCAGACGAGGCCCTTTCTTTCGCGGAGTACACCGGCGATTTCGAGCCAGGTGCCTGTGTCGACCCTCGCGCCGGTGTCGAGATTGAAGCCTCTGCCTCGCGGCCGAAGCCCCGTCACCCACACTGCGGCGTCTGCGGCACGCAGCACGAAGTCCCACTGGCTGAGGCCTGGTCCCTGGGGCGCGTCTCCGTAGAGGTTCCGCCCGCGAAATTGTCCGGTGACTTTGACGGTCTGCCCGACATGACTGGAAGGATCCAGGGCGATCTGGCGCACTGTGACTGCGCCTTCAGCAGGCGGCACGGCCATGGCATCGGTCACCGTCAACACGACGATCTCACCCGGTCTCGGCCAGTCTGCTTCGAGACCTCCAGGCAAGAGGCGATCGAGACCGAATGTGACGATGCGCGGATCTTCGCGCTGAAGGCGTCCCACATCCCAGAAGCTCGCGCGCAGTTCGACAGGGCCGTCGGCTGGCGACAGCCCACTGAAGATCAGGGGAATCGATCGTTCGATCGTCGGCGAGAGCAGTACGGGCCGATCGCGCGTGACCAGATTCCCTCGCACGACCACCAGCTGGCCCTGGTAAAAGCCCGGGTAGGCGAGGAGCGCCGCCGGAGACGCGGCGCGGCGCGGCGCAACTTGCGCGTGCGACGACGCTCCGCTCGACACGATGAACGCGACCAGAACCGCGTGGATTGAGACGCGAAACACGCTGCTTTCGATTGTACCTGTTCCAGCTGGAACCGCTATAGAATCCTTGTGAAATTGGCGATCAAGCGTAGGCAACTCAGCGATCAGGTTTCCGAGCTCACTACCAACAGGTTGTCGGTCTATTTGAGGTGTCTCAATACACTCGATGCCGATGGCGTGAAGACTGTTTCATCGCAGACGCTCGAGAAGCAGTTTCATCTCAACGCCGCGCAGATCCGGAAAGACCTGGCGTACTTCGGGGAATTCGGTGTGCGTGGGGTGGGCTACTACGTGAAGGACCTCAAGCAGCACCTCCGCCAGATTCTCGGGCTCGATCGGCGCCTCAAGATCGCCATCCTCGGCGCCGGAAACCTGGGGCTGGCGCTCGCCGATTATCCCGGCTTTCAGCAGGAAGGGTTTCAGATCGCCGCTCTGTTCGACACGCTGCCGTCCAAAGTCGGGCAGCGTTCGCGCGCGGGCGTGCCGATTTTCGACATTGCCGAACTGCGCAAGATCGCCGCACGCGACAAAATCACGATTGCGGTCATTGCCGTACCGGCTGAGGCGGCGCAGCAAGTTGTGAACCAGGTCGTCGCCGCCGGCATCAAGGCGATACTGAATTTCTCGCCAGGCACGCTGCGTGCGCCAGACGATGTGAAGCTGAAAAGCGTGGATCTGACGGTCTCGCTCGAGAGCCTGTCGTTCTACCTGGCGCAGGAGAATGAGTGAAGCTTGTCATGGCAGATGGCAGATGGCAGATGGCAGAAGGGATGAGGATGGCGAGAAAACTTTCCCATGTGGATGAGCGCGGCCGAATCCGAATGGTGGACGTCGGCGAGAAGGCAGAAACCGCCCGCGAAGCTGTGGCCCGCGGTCGCATCGCCGTCGGTGCCGTCGCGTTGAGGGCGATTCGCGCCGGGAAGGTCAAGAAAGGCGATCCGCTCCAGACCGCGCGCCTCGCCGGCATCGTCGCGGCCAAACGGACATCGGATCTGATTCCACTGTGCCACCCGCTTCCGCTATCGCACGTCGACGTCGAGATTACGCGCCGCAAAGACGGGTACACCATCGAGTCGCGCGTTCGTACGACGGCGCGCACCGGCGTGGAAATGGAGGCGCTCACCGCAGTCGCCGTCGCAGCGCTGACGATCTACGACATGCTGAAAGCGCTCGACAAGACGATGGTGATTGGCGAAATCTGCGTCTTGGAGAAGCGCGGCGGAAGATCGGGAGAGTACAAACGGGTGCGGTAGGTGCAATGGGTGCGACGGGTGCAATGGGTGCGAACGCCGCACCGATCGCACCTGCCGCACCTCGCACCTATTGCACCTATTGCACCCAACGCACCTAGCTCGTTCGCGGTGGTGGTTCGATGTGAATGATTGCGTCGGCAATCTGTGGATAGCGCTCCATCAGCAGGTCCTTCACGTCGTGCGAGATCGCATGCGCCTCGGTCAGCGGGGTGGCGCCGTCCATCCAGATGTGCATGTCGAGAAAGACGTGGTCAACGGAGCCGCGCGATCGAATGTGGTGGCACCCGAGCACGCGCGGCACCCGCTCGACGACGCGGCGAATGTCTTCTTCCGAAATGACCATTTCATCGGAAAGGATTTTCGCGGTGTCGCGCGCGATTGCGAAGCCCGCAAAGCCGATGAACCCGACGATTACGAGCGCCGCCAGCGGATCGAGGAGTGGATAGCCCATCGCCGATCCGATGAGGGCGGCGATCACCGCGAGCGAGGTCAGCACATCGCTCTGGGTATGCCTGGCATCGGCCAGCAGCAGCTCGCTCGAGAGGCGCGCGGCCGCGATGCGTTCGGCGCGCACCACCGCGATGTTGATCGCGAGCGTGACGAGCATGACCGCAAAGCTGGTCGCCGTCACAGACGGCGCGCCTCCGGAGCGGAATCGGACGAAGGCCGCCTGTGCAACCTCGACGACGACGATGAGGAGAAAGAGCGCGATGGCGGCGGCGGCGAGCGTTTCGAACTTGCGGTGACCGTAGGGGTGATTCGCGTCGGGAGGCTTCCCGGCCAGCCGCAAGCCGACGAGCGCCACGACATTCGATGCGGCGTCGGTGAGCGAATGGAGTCCGTCCGACAGGATACTGATGGATCCGCTGGCCTGCCCGTAGACCACCTTCGCAAGCGCGACTACGAGATTGAGGAAAAGGATTCTGAGGAGGACGCTGCGAACCTCGGTGAATCTCGACTCGGTTCGCATGTGAGACGTCGACAGGGGTCTGACCCCCACGACGCTAACGGGGGTCAGACCCCGCTGATCGATTCCGCGTATCTGCGAATGGTGCGGCTAGAACAGCCGGGCAGATGGAATTGGCCACCATCGAACCTGCACTTTTCCGATGATGTAGCGCTTGGGCACGAAGC
This sequence comes from Vicinamibacterales bacterium, assembly GCA_963782595.1. Lineage (GTDB taxonomy): Bacteria > Acidobacteriota > Vicinamibacteria > Vicinamibacterales > JAMQPK01 > JAMQPK01. The sequence continues at coordinate 388,081 of CAWAKJ010000005.1, forward strand.
CCCAGTGGCGGCTGTCGGAGCTGTTGTTCCGGTGGTCGCCGAGCACGAAATAGTAGCCCTCCGGGATCACTTGGGGACCCCAGTCGTCGTGCGCCCGGTAGTCTTCTGGCACGAACTCGTCCTTCATGGCGGTCTCGTTGACGAACACGTTGCCGTCCACGATGCGCACGGTATCGCCTTCCTCGGCGACGACGCGCTTCACGAAAGACTTATTCGGGTCGATCGGGTAGTAGAGCATCACGATGTCGCCGTGATGCGGTTCTCCGATGCGATAGGCCAGCTTGTTCACGATCAGACGGTCCTGATCCTCGAGCGTGGGGGCCATGCTCATGCCCTCGACCCGCGCGACCTGGAAGCCGAACGTGACGATGAGGGTGGCATAGACCGCCGCCGAGGCGAGCGTCTTGAACCACGCGACCAGCTCGTCGCGCACCATCTTCAGGCGCTCGGCAGTCTTCGAGCGTGCTGCCGGGTCGGCCGTCGCCGGAACGGTGACGATGACCGTCGCCCCTGCGCCGTCGCCCGCCATGGCCGGCTCCATACCCATGCGCATCGAGTCGGCGTCGCCCAGCTCGACCTGCCTGCGCGACTCTAAAGCCTCAGATACTCCCGCAGACGCTTGGTCTGTGCGCGGCTGACCGGAATCTCCGTGGCCTTCGTGTCCTTCATCCTGAGGATGTAATTCCTGCTGAACCAGGGGACTATCTCCTTAACCTTGTTAATGTTAACCAGATGCGACCGGTGCACGCGCCAGAACACGCTCGGGTCGAGCCGCGACTGCAGCTCGTCGAGCGTCCTAAAATTGGACGTGCCGGCCAATTGGCTAGTTACTATGTTAATCGAGTCGTCGGTTAGAGAGGCATAGATAATCTCTTCGGCCTGAACTAGCAAAAATCGCTCCCCCACCTTGACAGCGACCCTCTCTCTTTTGCTCTGACGCTCCGACATCAATTGGACGATTCGCTCGACCTGGTCGTTCAGGGGGGCTTCTTTGGTCGGGGCGACCCGCTGGCGGGCCCGTTCGACCGCCTTTTCGAGCCGGGCCGCTTCCACGGGCTTCAGAAGGTAGTCCACCGCGTTGATCTCAAAAGCCGCGATGGCATGTCTGTCGAACGCAGTGACAAATACGATATTGGGCGTCGTCCCGTTCTGGATGAGCTGGTGGGCCACCTCGAAGCCGTTCAAGCCGGGCATCTGCACGTCCAGAAACAGCACATCGGGCGTCAGCCGTTCGACCAGACCCACGGCCTCCAGTCCGTTGCCGGCCTGGGCGATTACCTCGACACTACCCGTCTGCTCGAGCATGTAACACAGCTCTTCTCTCGCGAGCTGTTCATCATCGACGACCACGGCTTTTAGGGACATATTGCTGACGTTTACGGTTTATCGGCTTACGGGCTTCAGACTACAGGCTTAGGCCGTAATTCGCTCCGCTGAGATCATATCGGGAATCTCCAGGCGGATGATGGTGCCGAGATTGGGCACACTGGTGATTCGTACCCGGTACGCCGCGCCGTAAATGACGCTGAGGCGCTCGTTGACATTGCTCAGTCCGATTCCGTCGGTCAGCGCCGAATTCATCCGCTCTTCGGTCATGCCCATCCCATCGTCTTCCACTTCGATGATCGCGTGGCCGTTCTGGCGCACGCTGCGAACGACGATGCGGCCGCCGCCCACCTTGCGCGAAAAGCCGTGCTTGATGGAGTTCTCGATGAGCGGTTGAAGAATCATGCTCGGCACGATGATGTCGAGCGTGTCGGGGCTGATCTGCTTGTCGATCTTCAGCTGCGGGCCGAAGCGGATGACCTCGATGTCGAGGTACTCGTCGATTGATTCCAGCTCTTCGCGCAGCGTCACGAAATGGTCGCGGCTGCGCAGCAGCCGCCTCAGCAGCCCGGACAGCTTGACGACGACGGTACGGGCCGTCTCCGGGTTGGTCCGGATGAGCGATTGAATCGACGTGAGGGTGTTGAACAGGAAGTGCGGGTTGATCTGACTGGCCAGCGCTTCGACCCGGGCCGTCAGCAGCAGCTTGTCCTGTTCCTCGAGGCGATGCTCGATGCGGGCGTTGTTCCAGATCTTGATCGGCGTCGCAACGCACAGCACCGTGCTGAGCACGACGAGGACCAACATTCCCGGAGACATGTTTTCGATGTGGAGGAAGAAGAGCCGGGTGGTATTGGGTTCGTTGAAACGCCACCCCAGGGTCTGGCGCAGCAGCTCGAGCGCGACAGGGGCGAGCAGGAGGATGACCGCCCAGTCGACACTGACGTTCCTGAGCATCCGCCAGAGATGACGGTGGAGCTTCGTGAACACGAACGGCGAGAAGTGCCAGATGTCTTCTTTGTTGGGGCACGCCTCGCGCAGACCGCCGCCTGCAAACCCGCATCCGACGGCGAAGAACAACGCGATGAACTCCCCGGCCAGCAGCGCCGGCCCCGCCACCATCAATCCCACGATCGCGCCGGCGTACGGCCCCGCAATCAGGCCGGCGAGGAATGCACCTTCGAGCGTGAGATCCGCCGCGTCGTAGCTGAGCAGCAGGCGGGACGAGACGCCCGCTGCCAGGGGCACACCGAGGCTGAAGGCAAACAGCAGACGCTCGGGCCAGGCTCGCCGCTCTGAAATCAGGATGTGACGGAAGCGATGGTAGCGGACGAGGATCGTGGCAAGAGCCGCGACTATCGTAATCTTGACGACCAGGGTCGTCAGCAGGAACTGTGCGGCCGTCAGGAATCTCAGCTGGACATCCTCGGTAGGGAAAGCTTAACAAATTGTGGCTTACAATGTGGGGAGCATGATCAAGCGCATTCTGGAGAGTACCGGCGCATTTATCACCGGCTTTGCGACGACCTTCAAGTACATGTTCAAGCCGCCGGTGACGGTGAACTATCCCGATCAAAAGGTGCCGATGTTTCCCAAGTGGCGAGGGAAGCAGGTGCTGATGCGCGACGAAGCGGGCCTGGAAAAGTGCGTGGCATGCGGGCTGTGTGCGGTGGCCTGCCCGGCCGATGCGATCTATCTCGAGGCGGCGGAGAACGACGGAACCGTGTTGGCGGGGCCGCGATACGCGACGACCTACCAGATTCACAAGACGCGCTGCATTTTCTGCGGCTACTGCGAAGAAGCCTGCCCTGTCTCGGCCATCTTCATGGGCAAAGACTACGAGCTTGCCGTCTACAGCAAGAACGATTTCATCTGGGACAAGAAAGATCTGCTCGTTCCGGCGCCGGCTGACGCCGTAGCGCCCAATCAGAGATAGGGCAGTAGCGCCCAATCAAAGACAGGGCAGATGGCAGATCGCAGATGGCAGAACCCAGAACCCAGAACCTAGAACCTAGAACCTAGAACCGCGGATGCTATTTGGTGCCGTCGGCGATCTGCACGGAGATTTCGACGCGCTTGATCGGGCGATGGCGCGGCACCCCGAGGTCGCTTTCTGGCTCTGTCCCGGCGATCTTGCCGGAGAGAACGGCGCCTACCCGCAGCCGCGCGCGCCGCTGTACTGGATTAAGGGCAACAACGAAGACTTCGACTTTGTCGCTGAACAACCTGCGGGCGGTGGTACGTTGCCGAACCTTCATTACATCCCCAATGGCGTGTCAGTAACGGCGCAGGGATTTGTGCTTGCCGGCCTTGGAGGGACATTCGCGCCGACCATGTATGAAACAACTGCCGCGCAGCTTCCGAAAGGTTCTTCCTCGAGCAAGAGCGACCGTAGACGGCACTTCGTGCGCGAAGAAGTGGACGCGTGTAAGAGTCTGCCGGACGTCGATGTCTTCCTCTCACATGAAGCCGCGCGGCCCTTTCCGTTGCCGCGCGTGAAGGACGCCGGCAAGACTCCGATCAATGAGGTGCTATCGGCGATGCAGCCGCGGCTTCATCTCTTCGGCCACCATCACCGCTACTCGGTGGCTGAGCGCCAGCACGTGACCTCGATAGGGCTGGAAAAGGTCTCGGACTCATACCTGCTCATCGATGGCAAGACCCTTGCTCACCAACGTGTGACGATCTGATATATAGTCCCCGACGGAGGTGTAATGGCGTTGCTCTTTCCGCGAGAAGAGGATAAAGACTTCGCGGGCTCTACCGACGCGGCGACACGTTCTTTATCGGCTATCTCCCTCGAGACCTCGTTTGTCGAAGGCGTCTACGAGAAGATGGCTTCTGTCTACGATTTGTTCTTCGGCCTCCCCCTGCATCACGGCCGCGCCACGGCGATTCGCCGCATGGCGATTAAGCCCGACGATCAGATCCTCGAAGTGGGCGTGGGAACCGGTATCAGCCTTCCGCTGTATCCGCGTCGCTGCTCGCTGACAGCCATCGACCTGTCCGAAGGCATGTTGGAGCGGGCGCGGACCCGTGTCATCCAATACAACCTTCGCAACGTCCGTCTCATCCAGATGGACGCGACGAAGCTGAAGTTCAAGGACAACTCCTTCGACATCGTGTTTGCGCCCTACTTCATCAGCTGCGTGCCCGACCCGCTCGGTGTGACGCGCGAGATGCGCCGTGTGTGCAAGCGGGGAGGGCGGCTGGTGTTCCTCAATCACTTTCTCAGCGACCGTCCGATCACGTCGAAGATCGAGCGGGCCATCGCGCCGCTCACCGTGCACCTGGGCTTCAAGTCCGACTTCGACCTTCCAGCGTTCCTCGCGCAGACGGGGCTGCGCGCGGCATCGATCGAGAAGGTGAACGTTCCACGCATCTGGTCGCTGGTGATCTGTCAAAACGCTGAATGAACCGGCTGTCTGACTATCAGACGTTCCTCACCCAGTTTCTTCGCAACTACAGCACGACCGGTTCAGTCATCCCGAGCGGACGCCCCCTTGGCCGCGCCTTGTGCCGTTATGTCGCGTTTGGCGACGGGCCGCAGAAGATTCTGGAGGCCGGGCCCGGCACCGGAGCCGTGACGGGATGCATCATCGATCGCATGCGTCAGGACGACCAGTTGTGGATGGTCGAGGTGAATTCGACGTTTGCGGCGCATCTGCGCAACGCCTTCAGGACCCGCCCGTCATTCCGCGAAGCCGCGAGCCGCTGTCATATCGTCGAGGGGCCGGTGCAGCAGCTCGGCCAGGACGGGCAATTCGACCTCATCATCTCGGGGCTGCCGCTCAACAACTTCGCAGCAGAGGACGTGCGAGCGATTCTGCAGGCCTATGCGACGCTGCTGAAACCAGGCGGGGTCCTTTCGTTTTTTCAGTACATCCTCATCCGGCCGGCAAAAATGTTTGTCAGCCTTGGCTCCGAGCGCAATCGGCTGCACGGTGTAGGAGAAGTGATCGAAGGTGTCCTGGGCGACAGGGAATTTGCGCGCGAGTGGGTGTGGGTGAACGTCCCGCCTGCGTGGGTGCATCACATCAGATTCTGACGCTGAGTATGGCAGAGGGCATCACGTCGCCTGCGTCAGAATCTCTGCGGCGGCGACTTCGGCTCCATTCAGCAATGGACGCTCCGGTGGCGCCGGCCGGTTCAGCAGCCGCTCGAGCGCCGCGCTCCATCTTCCTTTCAGCAGATCCTCCCTGTCGATGAACTGCGTCCGCACATACCTGGGCATGGCCTCGACGAGCACGTCGTATTCGATAAAACGGCCGCGCGAGGTGTAGAGCAAGGCAGTGTCGTTGGCGATGGCCTCGCTGATGATGCCGTAACCGGGCTTTGTCGCGACAACATCGGCGGCCCGCACGAGGTCTTCATATCGCAGTCCGCCACCGTAAAGCTCACGTTCTGAGATGTAGAGCACTCCGGGCGCCGGCTTGATCTGTTCTTGCCCCGGTGTATCGGTCGTCGCGAATGTGTAATTCGACAATCGCGTCAGGGCGGCGGTATCGAGGCCTGCGACGCCGTAGCCGCCGAAGGAGATGAGGACGAGCGGTTTCCCGCGGTCTCGTGGCGGCAGACCCAGCGCCCGCCGCACTTCGTCTGGCTCGCGCTGCGATTGGCGGGCGATAAAGGGGATGTCGCGTGTGATGGATTCCAACCCCTCGAATCCTCCGGACATCGGCAGTCGCAGGACGCTGGTGGCCTGTTGGTAGGCACCGCGGATGTCGCGCGCGAGCTCGGTGGTCGACGCGTCGGCATACCCCGCGTAAATCCAGTCCCACGTGAAGTTCCCGACAGCAACCGAGGGTACGCCCGCCGCGGCAGCCGCGGCGAAAGCGAGTGGGGGGATGTCTCCGACGACGACACTCGCGCGGTGCGTGCCAAGGTATGCGGCTTCTGCGGCCGCGAGCTGGGGCAGACAAGCCTGGAAATGTCGCGCCTGTCGGATGCTTTCATCGGTATCGACGTTGAGGCTGTCGATTTGAACCATGCCCGAATCGCACTGCAGTGGGGCGATCTCGGCGCGTCCCTGGAGCGTACGCTCGAAAAATCGCCGCGGTGCCGACGTTTTTACGGTGATTGCGGTGTCCGGGTTTCGGTCCAGCAGCGCGTGCATCACCTCGACGGCGCGCGATGTGTGTCCGAATCCGTGCCCGGAGACATAAAAGACGATGCGATATGATGGGTTCATGGATGAACGGGACTTCTTTACCGAGCGCCCGGAGCAGAGGCCGGTTCAATATTCCTGTCCCCGCTGCAAGCGCCGCAACGAATACATGGTGCGGTGGATGCGCCGGACGAAGAAGAAGAGCCTGCCGCCAGGCGCTGACGCCCGCGACCGCGCGCTCTACGCGAAGCTCCGCGATTATCTCATCCGGATGGACGATGACGTGACCTGCAAGACGTGCGGAAAGCGGTTCGAGATTCCGTCGCACCAGTCGATGGTGTTCCTCGACGAGCAGGGCCGGGGCGGGCCGGAGAATTTCGATCCGGACGACGACAATCGCGGAAACCGCGCATAATGATGTCTTCCATGAAACCCGGGTTCTGGCGCGGCGCGCTCTTCCGCCTTCTGGCCGTGGCATTGGCCGTTGGGACCGTCTCGGACGGCCGGACCAGCCGCATTGCGTACGCGCAGGGTGTGAGCGATCCGATTGTCGTGAAGGCACGCGCCGCGATCAACAGCGGCCAGTACGCCGAGGCCGAGGCGCTGCTCAAGCCGCTGGCGGCAAAAACGCCGGACGGCGAGGCGGCGTTGGAGCTCGGCCTGTTCTACGATTTGATGGGCCGCGACGATGAATCGCGAGCGCTGCTTCGGCGCATCGCCGATCTCCAGGTGGGCCCGCGCACGTCGCCCGCCGAATATGCCCGTCTCGGCCGTGCGGCCCGAGCGCTCGGTGAATTCCAGCTCGCGAACGATGCGTATCGTCTCGCGACGGAAAAGGCGCCCAACGATCCCTCGCTGCACACCGGATGGGGCGAGCTGTTCCTGCACGCCCACGACAACGCTGAGGCCGCTAAATCATTTCAGGATGCGCTTACCGCTGACGGCAAATGGGTTCCCGCACTGGTTGGAATGGCGAAGGCGCTCCTCGACGTCAATCCGCCCGGCGCCGAGAAAGCGATCGAGCAGGCGCTGTCGCTGGATCCGGATGTCATCGACGCTCATCTGCTGAAGGCGCAGCTCGAGCTGGACAAGAGCGATCGCGAGGCGGCGAAGGCGTCGATCGCGAAGGCGAAGTCGATCAATCCCGTCAGTCTGGACGCTTTCGCGTGGAGCGGCGCCGTCGCGTATATCGAAGACCGTCAGGCCGACCTCCAGCAGCAGGCGGCGGCGGCGCTCAAGATCAATCCCCGTTTCGGCGGTGCGTATCGCATCCCGGCCGAGCTGGCCGCGGCAAACTACCGCTTCGAAGAAGCGGTCGCGCTCAGCCGCAAAGCGCTCGAGATCGATCCGAACGATGTCCGCACGCTTTCGGCCCTCGGCGTCCAGCTATTGCGCACGGGTGATGAAGCCGAAGCGCGGCAGGTGCTGGAGAAGTCCTTTGCAATAGACAAGTTCGACGTGACCACGTCCAACCTGCTGACGATGCTCGACTCGCTGGAGAAGTTCGACGTGACGACCGAAGGCAACATTGTCTTCAAGAGTCATCCGAGCGAAACACCGGTGATGCGTGAATACGTCGGCCCGCTCGCGCAACAGGCGCTCGACATCTTCTCGAAGAAGTATCAGTTCACGCCCAAGGGACCGATTCTGATCGAGATGTTCCCCAAACACGACGACTTCGCCGTTCGAACGGTGGGGTTGCCCGGCATGATCGGCGCGCTTGGCGCCTGTTTCGGCCGGGTGGTGACACTCGACTCGCCGAAAGCCCGCCCGCCTGGCGATTTCAACTGGGCGCCCACACTGTGGCACGAGCTGGCGCACGTCATGACGCTGCAGCTCTCGAAGCAGCGCGTGCCCCGCTGGCTCACCGAAGGCATCTCGACCTACGAAGAGAAGCTGGGCTCGCCCGCATGGGGACGCGAAGGCGAGCTGTCGTTTGTGGCCGCCTACGGCATGGGCGAACACATGACCTTGCGCGAGCTCAACGCCGCATTCCAGGATCCTGAAAAAATCTCGCTGGCGTACTACGAGGCCTCGATTCTCACCGAGCACATCGTCGACAAGTACGGCATGAGCGCGCTTCGAAAACTCCTCGTCTCGTACGGCGACGGGCTCGAAGGCGAAGCGGCCTTGAAGGCGGGGCTCGGAGTCGATATCGACACGCTGCAGGCCGAGTTCGACAAGCTGCTCAACGCCAAGTACGGAACGATCGTCAAGGCGCTGAAACCGCCGAAAGAGCTCGAGCCCGGTAAAGGCGATCCCGAGGCGATTGCGGGCGCATTTCCCGACAGCTTCCAGGCCCAGGTGGCGCTCGGGGAGCATCTACGCAAGGCCGGGCGCAGCGACGAAGCGTTCAAGGTGCTCGAGCGCGCGGCCGAGATGGTGCCGATGGCGACCGGCCCGCGCAGTCCGCGCGCGATGATGGCGCAGATGGCTGTCGAGCGGAAGGATTCGGCGCGCGCCATCAGCGAGCTGGAGAAGCTGTTGCAGCATGAAAATACGGATCTCGACGCGGTAAGGCTGCTGGCCAGGCTCTACCAGGAGACCAAGGCGCCGCCAGCAAAGCTCATGTCCGCCTACGAGCGCATCGCTCAGCTCGATCCGTTCGACGCGGCGAACCATTCTGTGTTCGGCCGTCTGAAGATGGAGGCCGGCGACGCCCGCACGGCCCTGCGCGAGTTCAAAGCCGCGGTCGCTGCGAGGTCGCTCGATCCTGCTGCTGCGTACTCCGATCTTGCCGAGAGCTACCTGGCCATCGGCGACAAAGTGCAGGCCCGTCGAGCGGTGCTCTCGGCCATCGAGGTGGCGCCAGGCTATCCCCGAGCCCAGGAGTTGCTGCTGAAGGTGGTGGGCCAATAATGTCGAAGTTGCGGATCTGCGTGCTCGTGCTGCTTGCCGCGGCGGCGACGCCGTCGCCGGCCGCTGCCGACGAGCGATATGCGCTGGTCATTTCCGGAGTGTCGGGTACCGAGAAGTTTGCGGAAAGCCAGAAGACGTGGGTATCGTCGCTCCAATCCACGCTGCAGAAGCGGCTCGGGTTTGCGGCCGACCGCGTCATCGTGCTTTCCGAGGGCGGCGCCGCAACGACTCTGGCCAACCGCGACAACGTCACCCGTACGCTCGCCTCGCTCAAGTCGAAGTTGACTGCCGACGACACACTGCTCATTGTGCTCGTCGGGCACGGGACCTTCGATGGCACGACGGCGAAGTTCAATCTCGTGGGCCCCGATATGGACTCGAGCGAGTGGAAGGCCTCGCTCGAGGGCACAGCCGCGCGACTCGTGTTCGTCAACACGACGAGCGCGAGCTCACAGTTCGTGCAGGCGTTGTCGGGCAAGAACCGCATCGTGATTGCGGCGACCGACTCCGCGGCCCAGAAGTACGCGACGATGTTTCCTCAGTATTTCATCGAGGCGCTCGAAGAGGGCGCGAAGGCCGACAACGACAAGAACGGGCGCCTGTCGGTGTGGGAAGCGTTTGCCTATGCCAGCCAGGCGGTGAAGCAGGCGTTCGAGCAGAAGGGCACGCTCGTCACCGAGCGATCGATCATCGATGACAACGGCGACGGAGTCGGCAAGGAAGCGGCCGCCGCGGCGTCCACGGGCGGCGACGGCGTTCTTGCCAGAACCACGTTTCTCGACGCTCCGTCCGGGGCGGCGGCGGCCAACCCGGCCATCGCGGCTCTCGACAAACGCCGCATCGCGATTGAAGTGGAGATTGAGCAGTTGAAAGCCCGCAAGGGAGACATGCCCGCGGGGCAGTACGAGGAAGAATTCGAACGCCTCGCCATCGAGCTCGCGAAGATCTCGGCCCAGATCCGATCCGCCAAGTAGGCTGTCGTTTAACCACAGAGGCAGTCAGTTCCTCTTCGCTTTTCCTCTGTTCGGACTTCAGCCTCTGTGGTGATGTTTTGTCAGGTAGCCCAGCGCGTGCGGGAGGGCTTCTTCAGCACGAGCACACCCGCAATACCCGCCACAAAGCCCGCGATGTGCGCCCAGAACGCAACGCCGCCTGTTCCGGCGCCCGCCTCGGACGCGAGCGATCCGACCCCGCTGAAGAGCTGCATCAGGAACCAGATGCCCAGAAAGATGATGGCGGGCACCTCTATCATTTCCCAGATGATGAACAGCGGCACGAGGGCCAGCACGCGCGAGTGCGGATAGAGCACGAAGTACGCGCCCAGCACGCCGGCGATGGCGCCGCTGGCGCCGATCGTGGGGACGGTCGAACCGGGATTCACCCAGACGTGAGCGAGCGCCGCGGCCGCGCCGCAGACGAGATAGAACAGGACGAATCGCGCGTGGCCGAGCCGATCTTCGACGTTGTCGCCGAAGATCCACAGGAAGAGCATGTTCCCCAGAAAGTGCAGCCACCCACCGTGCAGGAACATCGAGGTGACGATTGTGCGCCAGTCGAGCTGCGCGGGCACGACGCCATAGGTGACGAGAAACGACGGCATCGCCTCCTCGGGCAGCGACAACTCGTACAGGAACGCGACGCTGTTGAGGACGATGAAGGTGACCGTAAAAACGGGGAACGTCCGCGACGGAATCACATCGCGCAGCGGAATCATGCGGTCGATTGTGACATATAATTTGGACCCTCAACGTCCATGAAATGCCGCGAGTGCGGAACCGAAATCGCCGAGAAGGCGCTCATTTGTTTCAGGTGCGGCGCATCCGTGCAGGAGGCCGTCCACAAGCCCTACATCGCCACGAAGAAGAAGCGGCCGATCATTGTGTACGTGATCTTTGCGGTGCTGGTGCTCATCGCGATCTTGCTCGCGCTTCTGGGATACGGAACAGGAGTTTAGGAGATTAGGAGGGCTGGACAATTTGCCTCAGAGAAGACTCTCTCCCGCTCTGTCAATCTCCTATTTGTGTGTCCTGCTTGTGGCTGCCGTGTGCAGCGTCGCGGCGGCGCCCGACTTTGAAGCCATCGGCCGGGATGTAGTGACAGAGCTGTCCTCCGGCGCGTTCGACAAGGTCGTGGCGCGATTCGATCAGAAGATGTCTGCGGGCCTTCCGAGAGAGAAACTCGCCGCGACGTGGGACACACTCATCAAACAGGTCGGCTCGTACAAGAGTGTGACATCCGCGCGTGTGTTCGCCGTTCCTGCCCAAAGCGTCCATGCTGTCGACCTGACGACGGCGTTTGAAAAGACGCCTTTCGTCATCCGCCTGGCGTTCAACGACGAAGGGAAGATCGCAGGGCTGTTCTTTCTCCCGTCAAAGCCGCAGGCGGAGTGGACGGCCCCGCCGTACGCTGATCCGTCAAGATTTTCCGAAACGGCCGTTGTTGTGGGCGCATTCAAACTGCCAGGCACCGTGTCGATGCCGACAGCAGAGGCGCCAGTGCCAGCCATTGTGCTGGTGCATGGTTCTGGTCCGCAGGATCGCGACGAGATGATCGGACCAAACAAGGTCTTCAAGGACCTCGCGTGGGGCCTGGCGAGTCGGGGCATTGCCGTCCTGCGCTACGACAAGCGCTCGCTCGTCGCGCCCATGAAGGGCGGAACAGTCAAAGACGAGGTGATCGACGACGTGAGCGCTGGTGTCGATGTGCTGACGGCTCAAGGCTCCGTCAATCGTAAGAGGGTGTTCGTGCTCGGCCACAGCCTCGGCGGCATGCTCGTACCGCGTATTGCGGCCCTCCGTCCAGATGTTGCCGGCATCATCGTGATGGCGGGTACAACCCGGCCGCTCGAAGACGTCATCGTCGATCAGTTTCGGTACTTGAGAGGACCGGAGTCACCGGAGACGGCGGCCGCTCAGGAGTTTGTGCGACGAGTCAGAGACCCTCTGTTGAGCCCGGATGCGACCATCGATTTCATGGGCAGTCCGATGCCCGCCAGCTACTGGCTCGATTTGAGAGGGTACCGGCCCGAGGAAGTCGCGGCAATGCTGAGAAGGCCCATGCTCGTGTTGCAGGGCGGGCGCGACTATCAGGTCACACTCGCCGATTTCGAGGGATGGAAGCGCGCCCTGGACGGCCAAGCGCATGCAACGCTGAAGCTATATCCCGCAATGAATCACTTGTTCATTCCCGGTGAGGGGCGCTCGATGCCGGAGGAATATCTCCGTCCAGGTCACGTCGATCCTCAGGTGATTTCAGATATCGCCGAGTGGATTCAGCGAAGCTGAACAAACGTCTAGTAGACGAAGTGTTTTCTCGGGCGTGGCATGGTCATCGAACGAAAACCCCATGGCGAAGATCTTTCTCCTAATCTCCTGAACTCCTGTTTGTATTTTCAGTCTTTTGAAGCCACTTCTAAGAGATTGGGCGGGCCGGCTTCCGCCGGTGTGTGCGTCTCCACTGCCACCAGAACGCCAGCGCGAACGCGATGAGTCCGCCGGGCACGATGAGCTCGGTTACTCCGACACTGACGAAGCCTATTCCGCCGGACCCCGTGTTCGAAGAAAGCAACCCAGTGCTGGGAGAAAAGAGCTCACGAAAAGTCCAGAGCGTCACGCAGACGACGTAGACCACCAGCCCAAGCAATCCGGCAAGAAAACTCTTAATGAAGGCCATGACAATGGCTCCCTGTCTTCCGACTTCCGGCTTCGGACTTCCGGCCCGGAGCCTGGAACCCGGGGCCTGAAGCCCGCAGTCTACTTGGCGAGCCGGGCTTCGATGAGCGGCAGCGAGGCGAGCACCACATCCCCGACGACCTGCAGGCTGCGGGCCGACGTCTGGTCCAGCGTGTCCGCAGGCGTGTGCCAGGCGGGGTAGTCGAGGTCGATGATATCGGCGGCCGGCACGCCCGCCCTGAGGAACGGAATGTGGTCGTCTTCGATCGGTGTGCTCGCGTCGACGAACACGGCGCCGTGTCCCAGCTTCCGGGCCGTCGACCAGATGATGCCGGTGAGCCATTCCGTCGAGTTCGTTTCGCGCATGAACCGCTGCGAGCGGTCCGCGATCATGTCGACGAGCACGAGCGCCTTGAGGCTCGATAGCGTACCGGTCTTCCGTCCGCTGTCAACGTAGTACTGGCTGCCGTAGGTGTGATCGGTGCCGCCCCAGTCCCTCTGCGTCGCTTCTTCGCCGTCGAAGAAAATCAGCTCGATCGTGAAGGTGTTCTGCCGTGCCTTGAGGACTCGTGCCAGCTCGATGAGGAACGCAGTACTCGAGCCCCCATCGTTCGCGCCGACGAAGCCAAACTCTCGAAACAGCTTCGTGTCGTAGTGACCCGTGATGGCGATGCGCTCTTTGCGCGTTCCCGGAATCGTGGCGATGAGGTTGACCATCGGAACGTCGCCGATGGGTGTCTTGGCCACGAATGATTGCCGGACGACGGGAACGCCCAGCGACTTGAGCTGCTCGGTGATGTATTCCCGCGTGCGCTCGATGGCCGGCGAGCCGGCTGGCCGCGGACCGAACGCGACCACCTGTCGCAGGTGCTCGTATGCGCGGGAAGAATCGAATCTGGCTTCACCCCTCGACTCGCGTTGCTCGCTCGGGGTGCCCTGAGCTTGTCGAAGGGCAGGCTTCGGGCTCTGGGCTGCCGGCCCGGATGAACAGGCGGCTGCCGCAAGGACAACAGCAGCGGCGAGCACGAAGAAACCCCGAACCATCGCTATCTCTTGTCCCTGGGGACAAATTCCCGCTTCTGCGGGCCGACGTAAATCTGGCGCGGCCGTGCGATCTTCTGTTCGGGATCGCGAAGCATCTCTTCCCACTGCGCAAACCATCCCGCCGTGCGAGGAATGGCAAACAGCACCGGAAAGAAATCCTTCGGGAATTTCATCGCCTGGTAGATGAGGCCCGAGTAGAAGTCGACGTTCGGATAGAGCTTGCGCGTCACGAAGTACTCATCCTGCAGCGCGATGCGTTCCAGCTCGAGCGCGATGTCGAGCAGCGGGTTCCTGCCCGTCACCTCGAAGACCTCGTCGGCAATCCGCTTGATGATTTTGGCGCGTGGATCGTAGGACTTGTAAATGCGGTGTCCGAAGCCCATCAGGCGGCCGTCGCCGCCTTTCACGCGGGAAATGAAAGCCGGGACGTTCTTGATCGTGCCGATCTCTTCCAGCATGCGCAGCACGGCTTCGTTCGCGCCGCCATGCAGCGGGCCCCAGAGCGCAGCCGCGGCGCCCGCAATAGACGAATACGGATCCACGTGCGAGCTGCCGACGACGCGCATGGCTGTCGTACTGCAATTCTGCTCGTGGTCGGCGTGCAGGATGAAGAGCACGTCGAGCGCCCGTTCGAGTACGGGGTTGGGCCGGTACTTCAGCTCGGTCATCTTGAACAACATGTTCAGGAAATTGCCGGTGAAGCTGAGGTCATTGTCGGGATACACGTAGTTACGGCCGATGCTGTGCCGGTAGGCGTACCCCGCGATGCTCGCGACCTTCGCAATCAATCGCAGCGACTGCCGGTTGCGCGCGGCCTGGTCGAAGATTAGCTTGGCGTCGCGATACAGCGTCGAGAGCGCGCCGACCGTGCTGATGAAGATGCCCATCGGATGGGCGTCATACTGGAACCCTTCCATCAGCTTCTTGACGTTCTCGTGAAGCAGGGTGTGCTGTGTGATGGCGGCATTCCACTCCGTCATCTGCTTCTCGGTGGGGAGCTCGCCAAACAGGATGAGATACGCCGTTTCCAGGTACGTGCAATGCTCGGCAAGCTGCTCGATTGGATAGCCGCGGTACCAAAGGACACCTTTGTCGCCATCGATGTACGTGATGGCGCTGCGACACGCCGCGGTGTTGAGGAACGCCGGATCGTAGGTCATCAGGCCGGGGTCGTCTCCAGCCTTGATCTGCTTGAGATCCGTGGCGCGAATTGCCCCGTCCTTGATGGGAATCTCGTACTGCCGGCCGGTGCGGTTGTCGGTAATCGTCAGAGTGTCAGCCATAGCCGTTAGCGGTCTGTTTCGTCGTCGCTCGTCTCAGAGTCTTGCGTGACAGGCTCGGCCGGCACGCGATAGCGGCCGTCAACCCATTGGGCAAGATCTTGAAGCTTACAGCGCTCGCTGCAGAAGGGAATCCAGGGTGTTTGCGCAGGCTCGCGACGGCAGAAGACACAGACGCGGGCAGGCACCGGCATCATTCTACTGTAGTGTCCGCCTTCAGGCGGACCTCAGGACGTCCGGCTAAAGCCGGACACTACGTACTGAAGAATGCTACCAGCTAGCGGCTGGAATCGGCCGCGTGATGACGGACGTCGCGGCCAGACACCATGAAGATGACGTCTTCCGCGATGTTCGTGGCATGGTCGCCGACGCGTTCCAGGTGGCGCGATATCAGAATCAGGTCGAGCGCCGGCTCGATTGTGGACGGATCGGCCAGCATATAGGTGAGAAGCTCGCGAAATACCTGTGTTTTCAGCGAGTCCAGGTCGTCGTCTTCGTCGAGCACGTGCTGCGCCAGCTGGATATCGCCCCGTACATACGAATCGAGGGCGTCGCGCAGCATGCGCTGGGCGGCCGAAGCCATCCTCGGAATGTCGATGAGCTTCTTGACCGGCGGATGCGACGCATAGCGGCGGGCCGCCTCGGCGATGTTGACCGCCATGTCGCCGACCCGCTCGAGATCGCTGTTGATCTTGATAGCCGCCATCACGGCCCGCAGGTCCGCGGCCATCGGGGAGTGCAGCGCCAGCAGCTTCAGGCACAGGTCGTCGATCTCGATGTGCAGCTCATTGAGCGGCATGTCGCCGGTCAGCACCTCGTCGATGAGCATGCCGTCGCGCTCGACCAGCCCCTGCATGGCCGTGCGCACGCGGTCTTCCGCCAGGCCGCCCATGGCGAGCAGCCGTTCTCGCAGTGCCCCGAGCTCCTGCTGAAAATGATGACGTTCCATCAGCCGAACCGTCCCGTGATGTAGTCTTCGGTCAATTTTTCCTTCGGCGTTGTGAAAATCTGATCAGTCCGTCCATACTCGACGAGTTTGCCGAGCCAGAAGAATGCCGTGCGGTCGGATACCCGCGCCGCCTGCTGCATGTTGTGCGTGACGATGACGATCGTGTAGTCCTTCTTCAGATCGTAGATGAGCTCTTCGATGCGCTGGGTGGCAATGGGATCGAGCGCCGACGCCGGCTCGTCCATCAGCAGAATCTCGGGCCGGACGGCCAGTGCGCGCGCAATGCAGAGCCGCTGCTGCTGTCCGCCCGACAGCGCCAGAGCAGACGCGTGCAGCCTGTCTTTCACCTCGTCCCACAACGCAGCGTGCTGCAGGCTCTGCTCGACGCGATCGTGCAGGTCGGAGCGATCCCGCGCCATGCCGTTGATGCGAATCCCGTACGCGACGTTCTCGAAAATCGACTTCGGAAACGGATTGGACTTCTGGAACACCATCCCGACCCGGCGGCGCAGGTCGACGACATCGGTGCCGGCCGCGTAGATCTGGCGGTGGTCGATGAGGACGTCGCCTTCGACACGGGTGCCGGGAATGATGTCGTTCATCCGGTTCAGTGTGCGGAGGAAGGTGCTCTTGCCGCAGCCCGAAGGGCCGATGAAGGCCGAGACCTGGTTCTCGTGCAACCCGACCGAGATATCGTGGAGCACTCGGGTTTCGCCGTAATAGAAATTCAGGCGGTCAACGCGGATCTTGATCGGTGTTTCCACGGCTTCGGCGCGCCGCGCAGGCGGTGTCGCCAACTGGGGGGCGGCAGTCAGAGATTCAGCCACACCCTACTGTAGCCTGCGGGTGTTAATACCGTGTTAACAGTTGTTACAGGCCCCAAGACGCGCGTTTCAGGCCATTTCCGTGAACTCCCGATCGGGAGCCTGCATCATCTCCGAGCTCGAGAGAAATGCCTGGACCTGACGCCGCAAGTCCTCCTGCAGCACGTCGACGGGGCGTCTGGCATCCAGTACCCGGAACCCGAATTCGTCGGCCATCGAGCCATACTCGCGCAGCAGCTTGTTCTGATACGAACGAAAACTGTCGTAGATGTCGTCGCCGCCTTTGAGGTCCATCCCGGACTCCCAGAAGTCCATCCCGCGGGCCGACAGTACCCGTCGAATCAGCGTGTCGACGTCGATTTTCAGGTAGAACACCAGGTGCGGGGCGATGGCAAATCCGTAAAGGCTCCGCAGCCATGCGCGATCGACACCGCGCACCCCCGCGCGCGCGAGCGCGGAGAAAATGTAGCGGTCCGACAGCACAACGAAGCCGGCCTTGAGCGCGGGGATGACTTCCTTTTCGAGCCGGTCGGCAAAGTCGGTGGCATAGAGCAGCACGAACGTCAGCTTGTTCAGCGTGTTGCTCGATTTGGCCAGTTCAATCGTCGGCTGCATCAGCGCCGAGCGTGTCCATCCGGTTTCGACAACGCCGTAGCCCTGCACTTCGAGCCATTCGCGCAAGAGGCGAATCTGGGTGCTCCGTCCAACCCCGTCGGTGCCTTCGACGGCGATAATCTTTCCCGGATAGTGCTCGATCGGAGCATAGGGCAGACCGTGGCCGTAGTAGCGTCCGGGCTGAATGTGCCCGTTGGCGCCAAACACGGGTGGCTGATCTTTTCCTTCCGCTTTCTGCTCTGTCATTTTTCCGACCTACTGATTCACAGCCTCGAGTGTCGGCTTTTCCAACTGCCTCGAGACCAGGTTCCTCACCATCTGCTGCTGATCCGTAATGGACAGCGATGCGTCGACGACGCGCAGACCAAATTCTTCGACGAGCCGATCGTACTCGTCGAGCACCTTGCCTTGAAACATCCGGAAGCTCTCCTGGGCGTTGACGCTCCACCCCATGTCCAGGCCGGCTTCGTAGAATTTCAGCTTCACGCGACGCGCCATCAGACGATCGAGCGAGACGTCAATCGGCACGCGGAAATACAGGGCGAGGTCCGGCCTTACCGCGAAGCTGTAGAGGTCGCGCACCCAGGCGCGATCGACGCCGCGCGCCACGTCGCGCGCGAATGCCGTGTACGCATAGCGATCGGCCAGCACGATCATCCCCGCCTTCAGGGGCGGCACGATGTGATAGAGCAGCCGGTCCGCGAAGTCAGTGGCGTGTAGCAAACTGAAGGTCGTCGGCGTCAGAGAATTCTTTTTCTTTCCCATTTTCGTCGCCGCTTTCACGAGCGCCGACGAGTTCCATTCCGTGACGAACACCCGTAGACCGGCGGCGTTCAGCCACTTGGCCAGCAGCGCGAGCTGTGTGGTCTTTCCCGACCCGTCGATGCCTTCGACCACGAACAGCTTGCCCGGGTACTCGTGAGGTGTGCTCAGGTTGTTCAGCATAAGAGACTCTGCCGGCGCCCAGTCGAATAGGTTTCCCTAATGCGCGTTCGAGGGGCGCCGTCTGGCGCTGGGCGGCCCAGAGCTCGAGCTCGGCGTCGCCCGTGGTGCGGAGCTTGACGAGATACTCCTCGCCGCGGTCGTGGATCTCGACGCCGGTCACGGCCTGCGCGTGGCTGCGGTCGAGCGTTTCCGCGAAGCGGAGGATGGCCGATAGCATGCGCACGATTCTGCGGTTCTTCCCGCCGAGCTCGCCGAAGTCAGCGTGCGATTTCTTCGGCGCCGACTTGCGATGATACCGCGCGATGAGCGCGATCATCTCGGCCTCGGCCGGCTCGAGCCCCCGCAGATCGCCATTCTTGATCAGGTAATAGGAATGTTTGTGATGCCGTGGATAGCTGATGTGCGTGCCGATGTCGTGCAGCAGCGCGGCGAACTCGAGCCATTCGCGCTCGCGATCGGTCAGTCCGTGGACGCCGCGTAACTGATCGAACAGAGACAACGACAGCCGCGCCACCTGATTCGCGTGCTCCGGCCAGTAGCTGCAGCGCTCGGCGAGCTCGATGACGCTGCGCCGCCGGACGTCGGGGTACTGGCCGGCCTGCGCGATGTGCTTGCGGTTGCGCTGGATGTAATCGAGGACGAGGCCCTCGCGCAACGCAAGATCGCACAGCGTGATCTCGGGGGCCTCGAGGTGCTGCAACACCGAGTCGAGCAGCACCGCCCCCGAGACGATGAGGTCGGCGCGCCGCGGATCGAGCCCGGGTAGTTTCATGCGCTCGGTGATGCTGCGGTTGACCATCTCCTTCCGCAGTCGGTGAATCTGTTTGGCCGACACGCGCAGATTGCGAATCTCGTCGCTGGCGCGCCTGCGCTCGATCGATGCGACCGTCCCGAGACTCAGGATCGTCCCCGAGGTGCCAATCACGCGGTCGAAGCCGGCGTTGCGGATACTGCGAAGATAGCTGGACAGCTCGTCCCCGATGTGGCGGACGAGCTTGCGTTCGTCGCGTCCCGAAAGCGGGTCGCTATGCACGAAGCGCTCTGTCAGCCGGATGACCCCGAGCTTGAAGCTTTTTGCGTCACGGAGCGACGTGCCCGATCCGTGCGTGATCTCGACGCTGCCACCGCCGATATCCACCACAACCGCTGACGCGCCTGCAACATCGACGCCGTAGACAGCGGCAAGATGGATGAGCCGCGCCTCTTCGGTGCCGGAGATCACCTGCGGCTTGATGCCCGTCTCGCGTTCCACGGCCGCCAGAAATTCGCCGCCGTTGGCGGCCTCGCGAACGGCGCTGGTGGCCGCGGCGAGAATTTCTTCAACCTGATGGGATTCGGCCAGCCGGCGGAAGCGCGAAAACGCCTGCAGCGCGGCGGTCATGGCCTCGGTCGTCAACGCCTTGCCGTCGAGCCCACCCGAGCCGAGCCGCACCATCTCCTTTTCGCGGTCGATGACTTCGAAGGACAGATCGGGACGGATCTGTACCACGATCATGTGCATCGAATTTGTACCGCAGTCGATCGCCGCTATTCGCATCTATCTGATTTTAAAAGATTTGTCACTGTTACACGGACTTCTTATAATAGAATGCAGAAAACGGACAATTCTGCCCCATTGGCCCGCATCCTAGCATGAACGCAACAAGCTCCCGTGACAGACTCTGGCGGAAACGGCTGAACGAACTGAGCGCCGTGTGGCCCGATTTCGTCAGCGGGCGCACGACCGGCCTGCACAAGACCCGCGTGGCGTCGCGCCGGATTCGCGAGGCGCTGCCCATCGTCGGTGTCACCGCCCCTTCGGAGAAAGTGAAAAAACTCGGCAAGAAAATGCGGAGCTTGACGCGTTCGCTTGGTCCGATTCGCGAGCTCGACGTCGAGCTCGCACTTCTCGAGGACCGCACGGCTTCTGATGGTGTATCGGCCCGGGCGCTCGAAATCGTGCGCCGCGAGATCGCGTCGCGTCGCCAGGTCTTGCGCGAAGAGCTCAAGGAGGATTCGCCGGTCAGCGACCTCAAGAAGCTGATCAAGAAGCTCGAGCGCGTGGCGAATGGCAAAGGTGCGAAGGCCAGGGGGCACAAGGCGACGCGCAGGCTCGAGGAAGAGTGGCGCGGCGTGCTCGCGGCGCGCTTGATGCGCCGCGCGAAGAGGCTGAGCCTCGCGCTCGAAGAGGCTGGTCCGCTGTACGCGCCCGACCGGCTGCATCACATTCGCATCTCGACGAAGAAGCTGCGGTACGCGGTCGAGATTGCGCGCGACGCCGGCGTGGCCGGTGTGACACCGTTGCTGAAAATTTTCAAGTGGCATCAGGACCGGCTCGGACATCTGCACGATCTCCAGACGCTGTTGAAGCACGTGCGCGAAACCGAGACGTCACCCGGCGCAGGGGCGATCGTGCACGATCTCAATCCGTACGCCGACACGCTCGAGCGCGAGTGCCGCCGGCTGCATGCGGTGTTCGTCGAGCGCCGCGGCGAGCTGATGAGCGTCGTGAAGCAGATCCGCCAGCACATCGTACCCGCCCTCACGACGCTGCCGCGCCGTCAGGCCCATGTCGTCCCGCGAGTGTCCGATCACGCCCGCGTCCGCGCAAAGTAGCTGATGGAAACGGAAGGGTTCGAGCTCTACCTGATCCGGCATGGTCTTGCGGCCGAGAGGGGAGAGAGCTATCCGGACGACACGAAGCGGCCGCTGACGAGCGAGGGTATGCAGAAGCTGCGCAAAGAAGCGAAAGCGCTGCTGGCACTCGATGTCACGTTTGACGTGATCCTGACCAGCCCGTTGGTGCGCACGCGTCAGACCGCCGAAATTATCGCAGCCGCGTTCCGGAACGCGCCGCCAATCGTCAACATGCTGTCACTCGCGCCCGGCGGCGCGCACAACGCCATCGTCGAAGAGCTGACCAAGCAGCATCGCAAACACTACATTGCGCTCGTCGGGCACGAACCGGGGATAGGCGAGCTGGCGGGCCGATTGATTGGGCTTCGGCGGCCGCTCGAGTTCAAGAAAGGCGCGATCTGTCGAATCGATGTTGCGGCGCTGCCGCCAACGGGCCCGGGTCAGCTGAAGTGGTTCCTTACGCCTCGCGTCCTGCGTCGGATTGGAAAATGATTTAGGTCTCCAGCCATCCTTCGCTCAGCAACGCCAGGGCTTTCATCTCGAACAGTGCCATCTGCGATTCAACCCGACGCCAGTCCCGGATATGGCTCGTCTGCATCGTTTCGCGCCCGTCCTGCTCGCGCGCGATCCAGCCAAAGCCATCGCTATGTTCGATCGTGAACTGTCGCGTCTGGCCCTGTGCGGCCAGTCGTTTGGTGAAAATCATATTGGGTCCCTTTTTCGAGGAAGTCTGCCCGGAGGTAGAGATGTTGCACTACTTCAAACGCGATGAATGTAAACTTTGTGTAACGTATCGCACCTAGGTATAGGCGGATTGGTCGTTAATCACGTCACTGAAGACTTTAGAACTTTGGACTTACATTTTTGACCGCGATACTCCCAGCACTTCACCCGAACTTCGCTCCCGCCAGCTAAAGCGCTCTTCCGAGTCTCTTTGAGCCGCCTTTTTTGGTACGTTTCGACGCAGAGGCGCGGAGGCGCAGAGAAGGCACGCTGATCGGTAACACAGAGAAAAAGGAGATCTACATCGACTTCGCGCCGTTGGCGCGCACGAAGAGGAAGACCGCCGAACATCAAGAGCCCGAATCATGCCGCTCTTGTATTCGGCGGTCTCCCTCTTCGCGCGTGGGCCGCGTTCGCGGCCCACGAAGTCGATGCCTCCGACAAGCCCGCTTCCGCACCCATAGAGGCCATCACGCCGCACGGTATGTCGTCGAGCTCGTCGCGTCGTCGTGTTCCTGCTTTTGTGGTCTTGTCTCGGCGTCTCGGCGCCTCTGCGTCGGACTACGGCGATCAGAAAACGGCAATAGACGGACACTACGTACCACAGGGAATCGAAAGCGGCGCTAGACGATCGTACCCGGCGGTATGCGACCACCCTTGGGCACGATGATGATGCCGCTGCGGATGAAGTAGCCGTCGCCGTCGGCATTTTGTACACCGGCCGTGTTGAGCAGCCGCGCGCCGTCGCCGATCGTGGCGTTCTTGTCCATGATGACGCGATCGAGGGTGACGTCGCGGCCGATGCCGAGCGGAGCCGTGGCTTCGGTTTCGTACATATCCGCGCCGAGCAGTACTGATCGCGTGATGCGCGTCCCCTTGGAGACACGCGTGCGGATGCCGATGACCGACTGCTCGATGGAGCATTCATCGAGAAAGCACCCTTCGGCCACGATCGACTCGCGTACCGAACACGAGCGCATGTGCGACGGCGGAAGAAACCGCTCGTGCGTATAGACAGGCCGCTGTGGATCGTAGAAGTTGAACGGCGCGTTCGGCTCCGTCAGCATGATGTTGGCGTCGTAGAACGACTCGACGGTGCCGACATCGGCCCAGTATCCGTCGTGCAGGTACGCACGCACTCGATGCGTCTGCAGCGCGCCAGGGATGATTTCGCGCCCGAAATCGGTGACGTTGGTGTTCTGCAGCAGTTCGAGCAGTACAGCGCGCGAAAACACGTAGATGCCCATCGAGGCGATGAACGGCTTCGCCTGGTCGAAGTACAGGCCGTGAAACGGATTTCCCGGCGGAATACTGCTGTCGATCTCCGCAAGGCGCTCGCGCGTCGGCTTCTCTTCGAAACCGACGATGCGCCCTTCGCGATCGAACCGGAAGATCCCCATCCCGGGTGCGTCGTATGGCGTGGCCGGGAGCGCGGCAACGGTGATGTCGGCATCCTCCTTCACGTGTGCGTCGAGCAGCCGTCGGTAGTCCATCCGGTAAAGATGATCGCCGGCGAGAATCAGATAGTAGCGGGCGTCGTATCGCAGGAAATGGCGCGTGGCCTGACGCACCGCATCGGCCGTGCCCTGGAACCAGTTCGAGTTGTCGGGCGTTTGTTCGGCGGCGATGATGTCGACAAACCCGTGCGAGAACGGATCCATGCGATAGGTTCCCGCGACGTGATGATTCAGCGAGGCCGAATTGAACTGCGTGAGGACGAAAATCCGCCGCAGATCGGCGTGCAGGCAGTTGCTGATCGGCACATCGATGAGACGGTACTTGCCGCCGATCGGCACCGCCGGCTTCGAGCGCAGCTGCGTGAGAGGGAAGAGACGGGATCCCTGGCCGCCGCCCAGGATGATCGCAAGCACATCGTTCACGTCAATTCATGATCCCCATGAAAAAGAGCACCAGCTCGAAAATGAGGATTGCCACGATCGTCGCCTCGAGGAACTCGCCGCGCAGCATGCCGAGATGCTCGACCGAAAACCGGTAAATGTCGTCGAGCGTCTTCAGCTTCTCGTTCACGCTCGTCTTCCACCGGTTCAAATCGAGCCGTGCGCCCACGAGCGCGAACACGCGCGCTGCATAGACGTCGCCGACGATCTTCAACGCGTTTTCAGTGCGATCGGTCAGCTCGTTCACGTCGATGAACAGCGCGTGTACCTGCCGCGCCGCCCGCGCGTAGTGCCGTCCCAGGAACATGTCGTACCAGCGCGCTTTCCTCTGGATGTTGGCATAGATGTTTGCCAGCGCGTTGTCGAGCAGCTCGTCGTAATAGCGGAACTCCAGCAACTGCGAGTTGGCGAATTCGAAAATCTCGAGCGCGGCCTGAGTGCCGGCGGGAGTATCGTACACGAACGCCGCATTCCATGTCGGAATCACCAGGTCGTCGGCCAGATACGAGATTCGGTGCCGAAGAACCTCGTCGCGCTCCTGCCGGCTCAGCGGCAACCGCTCGCCCCGGAGCAGCGACGCAATCACATCGCCGTGATGTTCGACGAGGCCGTCGGCTGTATGCGGCTGGCTCAGCTCATTCAGCGCGATCACGAGGTAGTCCTCGGTCAGCGCGGTCGTGCGCGGGGCGGTCATCGCGTTTTGCAGACGCAGGGCAACCGACCGGCAGGCCTGCTCGGCGTGCCGCTCCAGCGCCTCGTTCTCGACCAGGGTGTTCGAAAGGTTGGCCAGTTCAGGCCAGGTGCCGTCGAAGTCGCGGGTCAGACGGAGGGAGATGACGCCGTAGTCGAACAGCTTGAATCCGACGCGGAACCCATCGAGGGCGGGGACGTCGACGGCCGCCCCTTCGAACACGAGAGGCGGCTGCTGATACTGAACATATGCAGGCGTGGCGGGCTTGGCCGCGAACTTCGCGCGGACGGCACCGCCGATGTCCGCGGCCGCGGTTTGAAGGTTGATGGCCTCTGCAACGTCGAAGAGATAGAGCGCGAAGATTTGGCCATGAAGGGTCTCCATGGCCAGAGGATATCAATCTACAGGCGGGGCAGACTCCGGTTCTTCGACAAAGCGGTATCCCATGCCGATCACCGTCTCGATCTGGCGGCCGGCCCGTCCGAGCTTGCCGCGGAGTCTTCCGACGTGCACATCGACCGATCGCGTTTCGACCTGCCTGTCGAGGCCCCAGACTCGCTCCAGCAGCCTGTCGCGCGACAGGACGCGATTCCGATTCTCCACAAGGAAGCGCAGCAGCTCGAACTCGCGCTTGGTCAGCCTGACCGGCGAGCCGGAAACCCGCACCGATACCGCGTCGAAGTCGATGGCGATATGGCCGCTTTGATATCCCAGGCGCCTTTCCGTTGCGGTGACCTGCGGGGGCCGGCGCAGCACGGCGCGCACGCGAGCGACCAGCTCGCGCAGACTGAAGGGCTTTGTAATGTAGTCGTCGGCGCCAAGTTCGAGCCCGGCCACACGATCCGTCTCGCTGACGCGCGCGGTGACCATGATGATTGGAATAGCCGCGCTCGCTTCCCGCCCCCGGAGGAGACGGCACACTTCCAGTCCGTCGATGAAGGGAAGGTTCAGATCGAGCAGGACGAGACTCGGCGGTTCTTCCATAACGCTCTTCAGTGCCGCCGCACCGGTGTTGACGATTTCGACATTCAGCTCACCGCCCCGCTCGAGCGCGTGCTTCATCAGACCCGCAATATCTGGTTCGTCCTCGACAATCAGCACCCGAGTCGTATCTGGATTGGTCACGACTAGGACATTAAGTGGGGCTTGTTACCTCCCGATTGCCTATCTGTTAATTCTAAGTAACGACCACTCTTCACCCCTCGGCGTATGAAATTGCGACAGTTTCGAACGATGTTTACGACCTGACAGATGCTTTTGAGGGGTTTCGGGACCTGGCCCACTTTTCGCACAATGGTCAGGTTAGTGACCGGAGGTTGGAATGATCTTCACGATGCGTCTGCGTAGCGACCAACACGTCAGGGAATTCGTTGTGGCTGAGGCGGACGCACGGGGATGGGAGGTCCGTGAAGAGGAAGATAACCAGGTGATCCGGCGTACATGGGTCCACGACTGGCACCGCGTCGAAAACGCCATGATGCGCTTTGGGCTCGAAGCGATGCAACTTCAACAGGACGGCTGGGTCCAGGTTCCCGCGCGTATGTAGCTACTTTTCAATGACCGTCTGAATCGGGACGCCGGCAGCGATCACCCGGGACACAGGCGTTTTGTCCGCTATTTCCAGCAGCTTCGCGTGCTGCTCGGCATCGATCGCCTCGCTCACGGAAATCTTTCGCTCGATCCGCATCGGCCCATCGCCCTCTCGCACGAGTCGCGCACCGACTTCGATCGACCCCAGCTTCCATTGCTTGCGATCGCTGTACATGCGCAGGGTGATGGCCGTACACGCGCCAAGGCTGCTGAGCATCAAATCGAACGGGGCTGGTCCCGTATTGGTGCCACCGCGCCGTACGGGTTCGTCGGCGGTGAATTCGTGCCCCGCCGCCGTAATCTTTTGTGCGTATCCGCTCTCGCCAGTAACCGTTGTGCTCCCCAGGATCATCGTCGCCATTCGGGTATATTACTAGTTGGTGGTTGGTGGTTGGTAGTTGGTGGTAGCACGAGAGGATTTATGTTTGCTTCGCGCAAGACGACGATGGTTGAACGTGAGAAAGCGTTGCGCGGGCGTGCGGCGAAGATAACGGTCGCCGATCGGCACGCCGTTCACGGGACACCGATGGATGCCGAATTCCCCGGCATGGAGAGCGCTCTTTTCGGTATGGGCTGCTTCTGGGGCGCCGAAAAAGGATTCTGGCTGTTGCCTGGCGTGCATTCGACCTCCGTCGGATACGCCGGTGGCTATACGCCCAATGCGAGTTATGAAGAAGTCTGCTCGGGGCAGACCGGCCATACCGAAGTCGTGCGCGTCATCTTCGATCCGAAGCAAACGTCGTACGAGGCGATGCTCAAGCAGTTCTGGGAGGGGCACGATCCCACACAAGGCATGCGTCAGGGCGCCGATGTCGGCACGCAGTACCGGTCGGCAATCTATTACGACTCAGACGGACAGCGCCGGGCGGCGGAGCAGTCCCGGGACGAATATCAGAAGCGCCTGACTGCCGCCGGATACGGCCCGATCACGACAGAGATTCTTCCTGCGCCCGAGTACTACTTTGCGGAGGACTATCACCAGCAGTATCTCGCCAAGAATCCGCGTGGCTACTGCGGGCATGGTGGCACCGGCGTGATATGCCCGGTGGGCGTCACCGCTACCCGGACTTGACGCGTCCACGAAACAACAATGACGCAGGCCGTTCGGAATCGATGGGTGCTCGCGCTCGTCGCGTTCAGTGCGCTGATCGTGCTGGGTGCGGTGTCCGAGCTGATCGGACAACCCGCCGCGCCCCGGCGAATCGCCGGCGGCAATTTCGAGGCCTCTGGCGTGGTGTCCGTTCCGGGCAGCGATGGCGTGCTGTTCGTGGACGATGCGCAGACCCAGAAGATTTTCTGGATGGAGTTCTCGGGCACCGGTGCGCAGAAGGATCCAGCCGTCGGCGTCGCGCTTCCCGGCGCCGACGTTGTCGATTTCGAAGGGATGACGACCGACGGCGAATATTTTTATGCGGTCGGCTCCCAATCAAAGAATGTTGGGTTCGACGGCGATGGTCTCGTCCGATTCACGTTTGATCCCGCCACGCGAACGGCCGGCCACATCGAGTCGGTCCGGGCGCTCAAGCGATTCCTTTCGCAAAATGTCGCCGAACTGAAGGGCGTCGAACACCAGGTCGGCGATACCGCCCTCAACATCGAAGGGCTGGCCTGGGACTCGGCGCATAACCGCCTCTTGCTCGGATTGCGTGCGCCGGTCGCCGGCGGCGACGCACTCGTGGTGCCGCTGACGCTGCGCGATCCAGGGCGGCCATTTGCTATAGAGAACCTGGCAGTCGAAGGGACGCGTGCGATACGAGTGCCGACTGGCGGGGCGGGCCTGCGCAGCCTCGAGTTCGATCCGTCGCGGAATCGTTTCCTGCTCATCACGGGAGCGGCACACAATGCCGAGAGCAGAGACTTCCGGTTGTTCGAATGGGATGGGACCGAGGGCGCCGCTCTTCAAGAAGTCCGCAGCTATCGCCGCAAGCTGAAGCCGGAAGGCATTACACGCGCCCGCATCGCCGGCCGCGATGCGACCGTCATCGTCTTCGATAGCAGCGCGTACGAAGTAATCTGGTAGGCGTTCAATCTTCCATTCTGCGAATCCGCGAATCTGCGAATTCCGTCACCCTCCGGTATTCATCCGCTCGAGACTGCGCGTCGCCGTGCGGGCGAGAATCGAGCAGATGAGCACGATGCTGACGAGCACGAGCGCACCCGCCCATGCCTGCCGGTGCCAGTCCTCATACGGCGAGTTCGCGTAGGTGAAGATCTGCACCGTCAACGATGCGGTGGGCTGCAGGGGGTTCGTATTCCAGAATCCGTTGTTGAACGCCGTGAAGAGCAGCGGTGCCGTCTCTCCGGCGATGCGCGCGAGCGCCAGAATGACGCCCGTGATGATCCCCGGTAGCGCGGCCGGTAGCACGACGGTGAACGTGGCACGCGCGCGCGTCGCGCCAAGCGCCAGGGCGCCTTCGCGCAAAGTGTGAGGGACCAGCCGTAGCAGTTCCTCAGTGGTGCGCGCGATGATCGGGATCATCATCACGCCGAGAGCCACGCTGCCGGCGAACATCGAGAACTGCCGCATCGTCACCACGACCATCCCGTAGACGAACACGCCAATCACGATCGACGGCACGCCGTTGAGCGTGTCGGCGGCGAAGCGCGCAGCCGAGGCGAGGCGTGAGCCCGCGTATTCCGACATGTAAACGCCGCAGATGATGCCGACCGGCACGGCACCAAGCCCTGCCAGGCCCGTGAGCATCAGCGTGCCCACGATGGCATTGGCCATTCCGCCGCCTGTCTCGCCAACCGGTCGTGGCAGCTGGGTAAAGAAGTCCCAGTTGAGCGCCTGCGCGCCTCGCGAGGCCACGAAGAACAGGATGAGCGCGAGCGGGATGAGCGCGACGACAACAGACAACGCGCAGAGCGTCACGGCAATCTGCGAGACGAGGCGGCGGCGGCTGGTGCGCGTCATGCGGCACCACCCAGGGCTGCCGGCTCGAGCTTCGCCTTAGGTTTGGCGAGCGTCTGGCGGGTCATGTTCCAGATCAGCATGCGCGAGACCGCGTTGACCGCAAGAGTGATGACGAAGAGCACCAGCCCGATCTCGATGAGCGCGTGCAGGTGCAGGTCGTCGACCGCCTCGGTGAACTCGTTGGCGATGACCGCCGACATCGTGTACTGCGGCGCGAAGAGAGACAACGACACGGTCGGGTTATTCCCGATGACCATCGTGACAGCCATCGTCTCGCCGAGCGCCCGGCCGAAACCCAGCATGATCGCGCCGACGATGCCGGTGCGGCCGTACGACAGCGCGACGCGAATGGCTTCCCACTGCGTGGCCCCGAGCGCATACGCACCCTCGCGTTGCGTGCGTGGTACCGCTTTCAGCACTTCGCGTGCGAGCGACGAGATGAACGGTGTCACCATGACCGCCAGGATCAGCGCCGCCGACAGCATGCCGAGCCCGATCGGCGGACCGCTGAACAAGGGTGTGGCGCGCAGCCACTCCGGCAGGGCGTTTTCGAGCTCGCGCACGAGCGGCACCAGCACGAAGGCTCCCCACAAGCCGTACACGATCGACGGAATTGCGGCGAGCAACTCGGTGAGAAAAATCAGCGGCTGTCTGAGAGCAGGTGGACACAACTCGGACAGGTAGGTCGCGATGCCGAGCGAGATCGGTGTCGCGATGAGCAGCGCCAATACCGACGAATAGAGGGTGCCCCAGATGAACGGCCGCGCACCGAACTGGTGCGCGACCGGATCCCAGACGTCCGTCACCCAGAATTGGAAGCCGAATTCGCGGATGGACAGGATCGATTCGCGGAACAACACGATTCCGATTGCGGCCACGAGGGCCAGCACGAGCGCCGCGAAGGCGCCCGTGCCGAGACGGAATCCGAGGTCGCTTCCGGTGCGAACCTTCATGAATGGCATTTACTGTACCTTGATCCGGTTCAATTGCTCGAGCTCCAACGGGACGAGTGCTTCGGGTAACGGAGCGTAACCGAGAACGGCCGCTGCTTTCTGCCCGTCGCCGAGCGCCCATTTCATGAAGTCGTTCATCGCCTGCGCCTTGGCCTTGTCGTCGGGCGATTCGTAAAGAAGAATCCACGTGAACGATGAAATGGGATACGCACCCTGACCCGGTGAGTTCGTGATCGAGACGCGGAAGTCTTTGGGCATGGTCGCCATGGCGCCCGCCGCGGCGGCGGTGACCGACTTCACTTCGGGGTTGACGAACTCGCCGGCCTGGTTCTGGACGGCGCCGTAACTGATCTTGTTCTGCAGTGCATAAACGAGCTCGATGTACCCGATCGCAGCTGGGGTCTGCTTGACGAGCCCGGCGACGCCTTCGTTGCCCTTGCCACCGACGCCCACCGGCCAGTTGACCGATGAGTTGGCGCCGACCTTGTCTTTCCACTCTGGCGAGATCTTCGAGAGATAGTCAACCCACACGAACGTCGTGCCCGACCCGTCCGAGCGGTGCACGACGGTGATCGGACTGGAGGGCAGCGCCACGCCGGCATTGATCTTCGCAAGTGCCGGATCGTTCCACTTCGTGATCTTCCCGAGGAAGATATCCGCGAGAATGGGTCCCGTGAACTTGATCTGTGTGTTCACGCCCTCGATGTTGTAGACGGGGACGACAGCACCGAGGACCGTCGGGAAGTGCAGAACCGGTCCCTGAGCCTTGGCGAGCGTCTCGTCAGTCATCGGCTGATCGGTTGCGCCGAAGAAGACGGTGCGCTCGATGAGCTGCCGGATGCCGCCGCCCGAGCCGATCGACTGGTAATTGATTTGTACGTTCGGGTGCAGCTTGTTGTAGTCGGAGAACCACTTCGAGTAGATGGGGTTCGGGAACGTGGCTCCCGCGCCATTGATCTGAGCGATCCCGGTCGGTGCCGCCTCTTCCGGTGGCCTCACCGGGCCGCCGCCCCCGCCGCCGCCGCATGCCGCGGTCAGGGCGACCGCCACGAGTATCGCACTCAACTTCTTCATCGTCTGCCTCCAGATGATCGAGAGTTCGTTACCAGCCGACTCGAAGCCCGGTCGTCCACGACACCCCCGAGAAGGCGCCGCCATCGTTCGCGCGATCGTTCATGTCCGCAAACTGAACGCCGGTCTGCAGCTTCAGCCGGTGGCCGTAAAAGTAGTAGTTCGCTCCGAGATAGAGCTCGTTGTATTCGTCTCCGCGTCCGGAAACCACCCGGCTCTCGTAGGTGGCCAGCCGCACACCGTTCGGGTCGCCGCTCGTGATGAACGTATATCGCCCCACGGCCTGCAACTTGTTTGTCACATTGAGAAATGGCATCGCCTGAAACGCGCGCATGCCGCTTTGGCCGAGATATCCAGACGCGGTCGAGAAGTCGGTTCGCGCGCCCCATCTGATGGTCTCGAACCTGAAGTTGATCGACCCGATGTGGTCGAGCTGGCGTGTAAAGGTGTTGTCGCGATCGGCGCTCTGATGCACATAGTTGCCCGTGAGCAGCGCCTCGCGAACACCGAGACGCGGGGCAAAGTCGTAGCCGATGACCCCGAGCGTGGCGGTGCCGCCGCTGAATTCGCCGAACTCACGGTTCATCGCTCCCGAGGAGTAAATCCCGAGACGATAGACCCACGGCGCCCGTCTGCCCGACAGGCTGACACCAGGCAGATATTCCTGCGGAAACCACATGTTGTTGGCGAGGTTGCTGCGATCGATTGTGAGGAGGTCTCTCGAGGACGTGGCGCCGTCGAGCGTGAATGGCGCACTCTGCTTGCCGACGGTCAGCACCATTCTGGGGTTCTTCGCCCACTGAACATAGAAATCCGTGAACCGCACATAGGCTGGATTGTGCCGCTGCGGATCCAGCTCGACCTCGCTGTGCAGCGTCAGCCGGCGGAAGAGCGTGATTCGGGGCCCGACACGCAGCCGCCTGACGTTCGATTCGTTGTAGGAACCCTGGTCGGCATCCCCTCGCACGAAGTCGTAATGAAAACGGCCGCTCAAGAGGACACGCTGCACGACGGGATTCGAGTCGTCGCCGTACCATTCGGTGAAATCGCCCCAGATTCTGTCATAGGCCGACGGGGGCTTCTTCGCAGCCTCGGTCTGGGCGATGGCCAGGGCGGGGAGCGACAGCATCGATAGGATCGAGAGTAGTAGTCGCATGCAAAGAGCGTATAAACGCAACGTTTCCACGGAGAGTCTTTCGTGTTTCGGGGGTGTAAATTCTCGTTACACGGATGTTAACGAGCGTTTACACTGCAGTCATCCCTCCTATAAGATCCCTGAGCCCTTCCAAGGAGACTGCTTGGCACTGCGATTCCGGCTGATTCCAAGAAACGAGGACTTCTACGTCCAGTTCATTGCCCTGGCCGAGCAACTGCGCATTGGAGCCGAGCTGCTCGAACGGATGCTCGCGCACGAACCCATCATCTGGGACAAGGTGGACGAAATCAAGGAGGTCGAGCACAAGTGCGACCACCTGACCCACCAGATCATCCAGCGACTCAACTCGACGTTCGTGACGCCGATCGACAGGGAAGATATTCACGCCCTCGCGAAATCGCTCGATGACGTCATGGACGCCATCGACGCGTCGGCCCGCTTCGTGCGGCTCTACAAGATTTCGACGATGCGATTCGGCGCCCGCGAGCTGGCGCGTGTCATTTCGCTCGGCGTCGATCAGATCCGCCTGGCGCTCGAGGCGCTCGAGAAGCGAACGGGCGTCGCCGAGCGCGCGGTCGAGATCAACCGGCTGGAGAACGAAGCGGATCGCATCCATGAAGGCGCGCTCCGGCGACTGTTCGATGAGGAAAGCGATCCCGTACAGATTATCAAATGGAAGGAAATCCTCGACGTGCTCGAGGAAGCCACCGATCGGTGCGAGGACGTCGCCAATCTTCTCGAAGGCGTCGTAGTGAAAAACGCCTAGGGAGAGACGACCGTTCCGATGCCCGAACTTTACACCGTCGTCGCCATTATTCTGACGGCGCTCGTCTTCGACTACATCAACGGATTCCACGACGCCGCCAACTCGATCGCCACCGTCGTGTCGACCCGGGTCCTCTCGCCGGGCAAGGCCGTCATCTGGGCGGCGTTCTTCAACTTCATCGCCGCATTCGGCTTCGGCACGGCCGTCGCCCAGACCGTTGGCGCGGGTATGGTGGATCTGAGCATCGTCACCTTCGGGGTGATCTTTGCCGGACTGACGGGCGCGATCGTGTGGGACCTCATTACCTGGTACTGGGGCCTGCCGACGAGCTCGTCGCACGCGCTCTTCGGCGGGTACGCCGGCGCCGCGGTCGCGAAGGCGGGCTTTAGCGCCGTCATCGTATCTGGATGGACGAAGACGCTCGTCTTCATCGTCCTTGCACCGCTGATAGGCCTCGGCGTCGGCCTGCTCGTGATGAACTCCATCTATTTTTTCTTCGCGCAGACGCCGCCCAGCCGCGTCGATCGCTGGTTCCGCCGTCTTCAGCTCGTGTCTGCCGCCGGCTTCAGCCTGATGCACGGCGCGAACGACGCCCAGAAGACCATGGGCATCATCGCAGGAGCTCTCGTGACGGGTGGCTACCTGCAGTTGCAGAACGGCCGGCTGGAGATCCCGTTCTGGGTGATCATCGCCGCACACACGGCAATTGGACTCGGCACGCTCTCAGGTGGATGGCGCATCATTCACACGATGGGATCGAAGATTACGAAGCTGCGGCCCGAAGGCGGATTTGCGGCCGAAACCGGCGCCGCCGTGGCCATCTACATCGCGACGATGCTCGGCATCGGCATCAGCACGACTCACACGATCACGGGCGCGATTGTCGGTGTCGGCGCAACGCGTCGCCTCTCGGCCGTGCGGTGGGGCGTCGCGCGCCAGATCGTCTGGGCATGGGTGATGACGATACCAGCGGCTGCCGGGATTGGCGCAGTCACGTACTGGCTGATCAGCGTCGGCATGCCATAGGACGTCTTCAGTCGGCGGAGCTTCGCCTGGCGTTCTTCAGGAACCGATTGACCTTCTTCACGTAGGCACGCGTCTCGCGGTATGGTGGAATGCCGTTGTATCGATCGACCGCGCCTGGTCCCGCGTTGTAGCTCGCCACCGCAAGATCGATATTCCCGTTGTTGAGATCCAGGAGTTGCCGAAGGTACCGCGCCCCGCCGAAGATGTTTTGACGCGGATCGAAGGGATCAAGCACGTCGAGCTCCTTGGCGAGGGCCGGCATCAACTGCATCAACCCCTTCGCCCCGGCGCGCGAGACAGCGAGCGGATCGAACTGGGACTCTGCACGAATGATGGCACGAATCAAATTCGGATCGAGCTTGTAAAGCTTGGCGGCCTCGACAATGGCGTCGTTGTAGGCAATCGTCGCGGGAAGCACGCGGTAGTCGAGCGCACGGTAGTCTTCCGTCCGGATTTCCACCTGGTAATCTGTGCTCGTCGAAACGACGCCGTCGGCGACTCTGATCTTTGGCGGGGTCTTCGACGTTGTCGTGGGAAACGACATGGCAAACATGCCGAAGAGCACCCCGCGAAGCGTCCGCCGTCGTCTGTTGGCTCTCCGGCGGTCGGCAAATCCGCGCTCCGAGAGCCGGCGGTCGTCTCCGTGACGACGCTCGTCATCACGCCGCAGCCCGAAGATATCCTTCACTACAGGTTCTAGAGAGCAAGATATCTACCACCTGTGGTGTAGCGTCTCACGACGTTTTCCAGCGACACGTGTTCGTTACACGAACGTCAATCGGCGTTGACGTCCACGTCACCCAGCAAGCCCTTTAGGTCGTTGCACTTAACTCGTGGCCCGCCCGGTGTTCGGGAGTTAACGTCCTATTTACGAGCCTGTCACAGCCGCATTACGGCGCTTCTCTAAGCTCTCTCATGAAACCCATTGGTGAATAACTTTGAGAGAGGGAGACATTCCATGAAGCGTTATCTCAGGCTCGTGGCGGCCTTCGTTGCGCTGGCAGCGTTGATGCCGGCGCTGGTCGTGGCGCAACAAACCGAGTCACGGATCACGGGTCGCGTGCTTGATGATTCCAAGGCCGCGATGCCTGGCGTCACCATCACCATCACATCAAAGCAAACGGGTGCGGTCAGAAATACGATCTCCGAAGGAGACGGTTCTTTCGCCGTGACCAATCTGGGCCCCGGTACCTACACGGTGCTCTTCGAACTCTCGGGATTTGCCACGCAGTCGCGCGACGTTGTGCTCGGTGTCGGCCAGATCGAGAGCGTGGACATGACGATGGGCGTGGCGGCGGTGCAGGAAGCCGTGACGGTGACCGCCGATTCCGCCGTCCTCGACATGTCATCGGCCAAGATTGGCGTCAACGTCTCGCCCGAAGAAATCGAGACGCTGCCGGTCAACGGCCGCAACTTCGCGAACCTCATGACGCTGGCGACCGGCGCGACGAGCGACGGGAACGGCGGATGGGCGAGCGTGCGCTTCAATGGAAAGTCGAACCAGCAGAACTACCTCAACTACGACGGCGTCGATGGCACCTACGTGTGGGATGCGAGCCCCGGCTATCTGAACTCGACCGGCTCGCAGTTCCGTCTGCAGACGTCGATGGAATCGGTCGCGGAGTTCCGCGTGAATTCCGGCCTTGCACCGGCGGAGAGCGGCCTCGGCGCAGGCGGCAACATTACCGTCGTCAGCAAGAGCGGCACGAACGCGTTTCGCGGTTCGCTCTTCGAATTCAAGCGCGACGACGCCCTCGATGCGGCGAGCAAATACGACGACAAGAAGCAGCCGCTCGAGCTCGACCAGTTCGGGGGATCGATCGGTGGCCCTGTCGTCTCGAACCGGACGTTCTTCTTCGGCAGCTTCGAGGCGCTTCGCCAGAAGACCGGACTGAGCTTTACCGAGGCCGTGCCGAGTAATGAAGCGCGGCGGCGGATTCTCGCCGGCGAGCCGATCGGTTCCGGAGCAGGCCAGAGTGCGTCGCGCACCCAGTCGGTGGCGCCATTGCTGGCCGGCTTCCCGACGAGCGA
Source organism: Vicinamibacterales bacterium (assembly GCA_963782595.1). Lineage (GTDB taxonomy): Bacteria > Acidobacteriota > Vicinamibacteria > Vicinamibacterales > JAMQPK01 > JAMQPK01. The sequence continues at coordinate 424,139 of CAWAKJ010000005.1, forward strand.
GAACACCGTTGCGGGCAGCCCGCTCATCGCCCTCGCCACACTGACCACGACGGCGAGACAGGAAGAGAACAGCCTCTCGCTGCGGGTGGATCACCGGCTGACCGATTCCCAATCCTTCTACCTGCGATATCTGTTCAGCGATGGCGACCTTGATACGCCGGACCGCACGGTCACCCCGCGCCGCGTCCGCGCGAAACAGCGTCCACAGAACGTGGCGTTCAACTACCAGTCGCTGCTCGGCCGCAACCTGGTCAACGAGTTCAAGGTCGGCTACAACAAGCCGACAACGAGCGCGCAGGCGTTCGGCGACGTTGCGGGATACGATCCCGTCGGCGTCTCGCTATCGGGCACGGTCACATCCTCGTCCATCGATGCACGCGGCACCACCGGCATCGCCCGCAGCGGGCTGCTGATTCGCGCGACCAGCGCTTCGTCCACGACGGGCTCCATCTTCGAACCGCACTCGCTCTCGTTCAGCGACGCGCTGACCTGGACCAGGGGCACGCACACGTTCAAGTTCGGCGGCGAGTACCGTCAGCTGCAGTCGGACTTCACGTTCCTGGGGAGCACGGAGATCACCTACAACAGCATCAACGACTTCATCGACAACAAACCGAATGCGGTTGCGGTCGCGCTCGACTCGCCGGTGTTCAAGCCGCAGCAGTACTACCTGATCGGGTACATGCAGGATTCGTGGCGCGCGCACGATCGCCTCACGTTCGAGCTCGGCCTGCGCTACGACTTCTACTCGGTGGTGAAGGAAAAGAACGGCAACGCGAAGCCGTTCTTCATCGAAGAGAACAACTTCTCGACCGACCCCGACAACTTCTATAATCCCGACAAGAACAACTTCTCGCCACGGCTGTCGGCCGTCTATCGCATCGACGACCGCACGGTGTTTCGCACGGGCTTCGGGTTGTTCTACGGCCCGGGCCAGTTCGAAGATCGCATCCAGCCGATCGAAAACGCCATCGAGCGGCGCCGTGTTGGCGCAGCTGATGTCGCGAACTTCGGTCTGGCATATCCCTTCGCGCCTTCGGTGCTTCAGAGCACGCTGTCGATTCGTGGGTACACGCACGAGCGGCCGGACGAGTACAACATGCAGTACGGCGCGAGCGTCTCGCGCGAGCTGCCGGGTGCTGTGAACCTGACGGTCGGCTACACCGGCAGTCGCGGCAAGGACATGTTCCTGCGCGGTGTCGCGAACACGCTCGACTTCAACACCCGCGCGCGTCAGCAGGCGAGCTTCGGACAGATCGACTACAAAACGTCGGGCTGTGTGGATGGTCTGGTTATCAACAATCAGCCGCTGACGGGCTGCGGCGAGGCCTCCTACGACGCGTTCCAGCTCGGCCTCTCCCGCCGGTTCCGTTCGGGGCTCAGCGGCGGCATCAACTATCAGGTACTCGAAGAACAAGGGCACGACCCAGGGTTCGAACGAAGCCGCGACCTCGCAGAACACGTTCGACTACTCGACTGAGTACGGTACCAACCCGCAGGACATCCCGCAGACGTTCAACGGGTCGCTGGTCTATCTCATCCCCGGCGAGGGCATGTGGCGAGGCGGATGGCGCGTGGGTGGCATTGTCAACGCTCGCAGTGGAGTGCCGGTCAACGTGCTCATCACCCGTGCGGACAACGCAACGGTGAGCGGTGCGACGGTCACGAACGTTCCTGGCGGGAACAGCCGCGGCACGCAGCGGCCGGACGTCGTTCCGGGCGTGGATCCGTACCTGAAGGACGGCGTGCGCTGGCTCAATCCGGCAGCGTTCACGACCCCGCGTCCGGGCACCTTCGGCAATCTGCCTCGCAATGCGATGCGCGGGCCGGGATTCGCGCAGATGGATCTGATGTTCAGCAAGGATCTCCAGTTTGCGCAATCGCAGTCGTTCCAGATTCGCGTGGAAATCTTCAATATCACCAACAAGCTGAACTACGAGAATCCGGCGTCAACCCTGCCGGGCACCGGCACGCCGGGCGTGCCGTTCACAGACGCGCAGGCAGGCACCTTCGGCTACATGCTCGGCCCGCTGAATCGCACGGTCGGGCTCGGCACCGCGCGCCAGACGCAGGTGTCGCTCAGGTACACGTTCTAGAAAGTAGAAAGTAGAAAGTAAGAAGTAAAAAGTAGGAAGTAAAAAGTAGGAAGGGGTAAGGCAGGCAACTGCTCTCTTACTCCCTTTTTTACTTTCGACTTTCTACTTCTCACTTTCCAGTCTCTTCCCACGTCACCGTATCGTCGACACCGATAGGCCCGCCTTCGAGCACTTCCGCAAACGCGCCGCCACCCCAGCGGTGACGCATCGCTTCCTGCAGTCCGGCGGCGGTTTCTTCCATCAGCTGGCACGGCCTGGTCTCGCCGCCGATCTGCAATCGACACGATCCGATCCGCAGGACCCGACCGCGTGAATTCTCGAGATCAATGCCCGACACGATGAGATTCGCACGCCGCGCGTGTGGATCGAGCGAGGCGCCGATTGCCTCCATCAATTCGGCCCATCTCTCGGAAGACACCAAAGTGACCTGCCTCCGGCCTCCCCGATCGGCATTGCCTGCCAGGCCGCGTCCAGCTTCGAGTTCGCCGCTGGTGCGAGCATCCATGGGGCCGCCATGCGCCCGTTTGACGAAAATGGCGACCAGCCGTCCGCTCATCTAAACTCCTTGGTTACTACGATCTAGTGAGTTTTCCACAGGCTGTGGAAAACAGTTTACATTCCCGTTGCAGCATGTTAAATCTGTGTTAACAGATCATGCGCTGCAATGCCCCCGCAGGCTGGATGCTGGTTGCGGCGCTCGCCGCAAATCCTGCGGTCCTGTCCGCACAGGTCACCGTAACACCGCCTGTTGCACGGGTTGAAGTCCTTCTCACCATTGCGCCGACTCTGCCATCTTCAGTCCGCACCACCCTGATGGAAGAAGCCACGGCCATCTGGCGGCAGCAGCACGTGAGCATCGATTGGATGTCGTCGACCGACCCCTGCCCGCCTGCGCCCAATCGCCTTCGGGCGATCGTCATCGAACGCGCGACCCCCGCCAAAGTTGAGGGGCCGTTTGCGGTTGGCGAGCTCGTGCGGTCGTTGAACAGTCACCCGATTGCGCTGATCTCCATCGAGCGGGCCGAGTGGCTCGTGGCGAGTGCACGCAGCAGCGGGGGATCCGAGCTGACGGCTCTCGACCAGCAGCGACTGGGTGTCGTCCTCGGCCGCGCGCTGGCGCACGAGATCGGCCACTACCTGCTCGACACCGCCACGCACGCCCGCAACGGCTTGATGCGCCCGCAGTTCGACGCGGTCGAGTTTACCGATCTGCGCGAAGGCTCGTTCTCGCTCGACCGCGATGCCGCCGCCTGGCTGCGCTCCGGCAGCGATCAGAAGTTCGCATACGTTCGGAGGTAATTCGCGGAACCGGAACCCAGAACCCCAGAACCTAGAACCCAGAACCGCTCATTTCAGACTTATTTGTTGGCCGAACGTCCCCCAACCGCGGGTCAGGTAGTCCCCTAACGTCAGGGCCAGGAGAATCCCCATCCAGTAGAGGCCCGCAACGACCGTCAGCTTGATGAGGCGCGTGCTGTACTTCACGTGCATGAAATAGAGCACGACGATCGTCGCCTTGAAGCAGGCGATGACGAGCGCAACGACGGCGTTCATCGCGCCGAGATCGACGTACGCGACGGCCACCGTGATAGCGGTCAGCGCCATCAGCGTGGCGAAGATGATGTAGTACACCCTGACCGGGACGACGTGATGAGGCGAGGGTTCTGCGTGCGCGGTCATATCAGTGTCCGGTTGCGTGCCGCCCAATCAGATAGAGCAGCGGAAAGAGGAAAATCCACACGATGTCGACGAAGTGCCAGTAGAGGCCGACGACCTCGACGGGAGAGTAATACCCGTCGCCGATGACGCCCTTGTACGTCCAGACGAGCATCCAGATCATCAGGCCCAGGCCGACGATCATGTGGAGGGCGTGCAGTCCCGTCATCACGAAGTAGAGCGAAAAGAAAATCTGTGCCGGCCTGAAGAATTGCGGCTCCGCGTACGCGAAGTGCGGGCCCGGAATCAGGTGCTCATGAAACTTGTGCGAGTATTCGACGCCCTTGATGCCGAGGAACACGCATCCCAGAATCATCGTCAGCACGATGAACAACATGATGCCGCGGCGCGAGTTCAACTGGGCGGCGTGCACGGCCATCGCCATTGTCAGGCTGCTGCCGATGAGCACCGCCGTGTTGATGCTGCCGAGCGGGATGTCGAGGTGGTGGCTGGCCGACGCAAACGCCTGGTAATACCACGTGCGGTAAATCGTGTAGACGAGAAAGAGCCCGCCGAAGAAGAGGATTTCCGTCAGCAGGAACACCCACATGCCCAGCGACGCCGCCTCCTGCTGCTGCGCCAGATTGTCGAAATGGTGCGCCAGCGCGGGATGATGTGGCGAACCCGGGTGAGGTGCCGCGTGTGCCGTGGCGTCGTTATGCAACGTGTTTCACCACTGGTGATGGGTAGCTGTAGGGACCCTCAGTTACCGTCGGCGTAACACCGAAGTTTTCGGTCGGCGGCGGCGACGTGGTTTCCCACTCCAGTCCCGATGCGCCCCACGGGTTCGCGCCCGCCGGCTGTCCGTACCGAAGCGACCACCCGAGGTAGAACATCGGGAGCAGATATCCGACACCGAGAATCGATGCACCAGCCGACGACAGCACGTTCAGTACCTGGAACTCGGGCGGATACGCATGATACCGCCGCGGCATGCCGAGATAGCCGAGGATGAACTGCGGGAAGAACGTCAGGTTGAAACCGATGAAGATGATGCCCGCCGAGAGCTTCGACAATCCTTCCGGATAGAGACGGCCGCTGATCTTCGGCCACCAGTAATGAAGCCCGCCGAGGTATCCCATAATCGTGCCGCCGACCATGATGTAGTGGAAGTGCGCGATGATGAAGTAGGTATCGGTCACATGTACGTCCACACCGATCGCCGCAAGGAACAAGCCCGTCAGACCGCCGATGGTGAACAGTCCGATGAACCCGATCGCATACAACATCGGTGTCTGCCACGAGACCGAGCCTTTGTACATCGTTGCAGTCCAGTTGAAGACCTTGATGGCCGAAGGGATGGCGACGAGGAAGCTCAACATCGAGAAGACCAGCGACGCGTATACCGATTGGCCGGCCACGAACATGTGGTGGCCCCAGACGAGGAACCCGAGGACCGCGATGCCGAGACTCGAAAATGCCACGAAGCTGTAGCCGAAGACCGGCTTCCGGCAGAACGCCGCGACGAGCTCGCTGATCACGCCCATCGCCGGCAGAATCATGATGTATACCGCGGGATGCGAGTAGAACCAGAAGAGATGCTGGAACAGGACGGGATCTCCACCGAGCGTCGGATCGAAGAATCCAAAACGGAAGAGCCGTTCCACGGCGACGAGGAGTGCCGTAATTGCGATCACGGGTGTGCCGAGGATGTTGATGACGCTGGTCGCATAGGTGGACCAGAGGAAGAGCGGCATCTTGAACCACGTCATGCCCGGCGCGCGCATCCGGTGAATCGTGACGATGAAGTTCAGTCCCGTCAGAATCGAGGAGAATCCAGTCACGAAGATTGCCAGGGCGGCGGGCACGACTCTCGTGGTCGCAAATCGCGTGCTGAATGGCGCGTACATCGTCCATCCGGTGTCGAGACCGCCGGTGAGCAGCACGTACACGCCCATCAGGCCTCCCGCCATGTAGATGTACCAGCTGAGCAGGTTCAGTTTCGGAAACGCCAGATCCTTGGCGCCGATCATCAACGGCACCAGAAAATTTCCCAGAATCGCGGGAATCGCCGGAATGAGGAAAAAGAACACCATGACGACGCCGTGCATGGTGAACAGCTGGTTATAGGTATCGTCGCTGACCAAATCGCCTGGCGGCGTCGCGAGGTCGAGCCTGATGAGCACCGCAAATGCGCCGCCGACAAAGAAAAAGAACGTCACGGCGGCCAGATAGAGCAGCGCAATGCGTTTGTGGTCGCGTGTCAGCAGCCACGACTTGATGCCGTAGCCGTCGTTCAGATAGTGATGAGCCGGGAATGCTGGTGCCATTATGGTTGTGTCTGCGCAGGCGTCGCCTGCGGCGGCGAGAGCGACTTGACGTACTCAATCAGCGCGAGCAGTTGCTCTTCGCTGACCAGCCCCTGAAATGCCGGCATGACCGGCTGAAACCCGGCCGTTACCTTTGCTGCCGGCTGCATGATGGATTCCCGGATGTAGTTTTCGTCCGCAGTCACGACGCTGCCGTCCATCAACTGGACGGAGTGGCCGAACACGCCTGTCAGGATGGGGCCACGGCCGCGCGAGCCGGGTCGATGGCAGGTGTTGCACGCGAGATCGGCGAACAGCCTCTCGCCGGCGGAGGCGAGCGAGTCTCCAGTGGCGCCGCCGCTGAGCCATGTCTGGTACGCGGAGGGCTCGAGCACAACCACCTGGCCGATCATGGCCGAGTGCTGCGTGCCGCAGTATTCGGCGCAGAAAATCTGATACGTGCCGGGAGTGGTCGGCTCGAACCAGATCTGCACGAGCCGTCCGGGAATGACATCGGCCTTCACGCGCATCGCCGGAATGGAGAAGTCGTGGATGACGTCCTCCGACGCCATGATGAGCCTGACCGGACGCCCGACGGGAACGTGCAGCTGGTTGATTTCGCGCTGGCCGGTGACGTGCTGCACCTTCCACATCCATTGCTTGCCGACGACATAGATCGTCAGCGTCTCGGCAGGAGGGTTCGCCATCGCAAAGAACACCTTTGCGCCCCAGAAGAAGATCACCATCGTGATCAGAAAGGGAATCACCGTCCAGCCAATCTCGAGCAGCAGACCTCCGTGCACCTCGGCGCCGACCTCGTCGGCGTCGCGCCGGCGGAACCGAATCGCGAAGCCGACGATGAGTCCGGCGATGAGCACCGCGAAAAACCCCGAGAGGCCAACCAGGAAGAAATACAGCGCATCGACTTCGTGCGCGATCGTCGACGCCCGCTCGGGGAACAACGGAAAATCGAACATGTGCCTTATCCGACCTGCCTTCGCTCGCGCCTCGTCCAGACGAAGATCAGCGTACCCAGCAACAAGACCGTGGCGGCGCTGGCCACCTGCACGATTCGCATAATCGCGAGGCTGTAGCGCCCTGTCGCCAGGTCGTAGTGGTAGCAGTAGAGCAACGCTCTCTTGAGCGGAGAACCGATTTTTTCCTCCGAGGCGTCGATGAGCGCCAGGCGCAGATCGCGCGGGCCGTAGTCGATGCCGAAGAGATAGCGCGACACCCTGCCCTGGGGAGTGGCCACGATGATGCCCGCCGGGTGTGCGTATTGCTGCGTGGATTCATCCCACGCATAGCGGAAACCGGCGGCCCCGGTAAGGCGCTGGATGTTTGCTTCCGTACCGGTCAGGTAATGCCAGCCTTGCGCGATCGATGGCTTGCCCGAGCGCTCGACGTAGTGCGCCTTCTTTTCGAGGGCCATGGCCGGCGTCTCGCGCGGATCGATGCTGACGCTGACGACTTCGAAGTCATCTCCTGGATTCTCCGCCAGCACGCCGAGCGTGCTGGCGAGACTGCCGAGACTCTGCAGGCACAGCATCGGGCAGCCGTAATACACGAACGAAAGCACGACCGGGCGTTGGCCGAAGTAGTCGCCTATCTTTACCGTGCGGCCGTGCTCGTCCCTGAGCTCGACATCCAGCGGCAACATCTGGTTGAGGTGCTGATCGAACCCGACCTCGCGGATCGCCGCCGGTACGTCTGCCGCGGGCACACTCTGCGCCGTCGGCCTCGGCTGCGCGGCCGCCGTTGATGCGAGGAGCAGCATCGGCAATGTCCGCCGTACGGCGGACCGAATATCCAGCCTCATTTCGCTGTCTCTCTTGCGGGCAGGCCGCGCTCGACCACAATCCGCATCGCTTCTTCGATCGGGATCCGGACGACACCCGCTTCCTTGTTCACCCATCCATAGCTCGTCAGGAGCGACCGTTGCATCGCCTGCAGTTCCCGCAGTTCGCGCTGCGGCTCGGCTTGAAGGCGAGGCTCTGGCGGCAGCTGATCCTGCTGGCCCACGGCCAGGGGATAGACGATCGTCTGTTCGCGCGCCGTTCGTGTCGCATAGAAGCCTTGCAGCCAGAACAGAAACAGACCGACGGCGACAACCACAGCGGCCAGACCGCCTCCGAAGCCGAGGATCGCCCCGACGTTGACGTCGCTCTCTTCGTGAACGACTTCCGGGTTGTCGTCGTAGTCCGGGCTATGCAGTTCGGACATGCTTCAGGGCCTCGCGGAACTCGGGGTCGTAGAGCGGCAGCAGTGCGCGGCCGCGCAGCTGGTAAACGAAATACCCAAGCCAGATGAGCGCGAGCGAGATAGGCAGCGCCACGTCGAGCCAGTGGATGTGGACTTTGCCGCCGTGCGCGAATGCCGGCGCGCTCAGCCAGAACAAATCGACGAACCGCATCACCACAATCACCGCCGCGACTTTCGACACCCTGGCCGGGTTGCGCTTGATGGCCCGGTGCAGGAGCACGAGGAAGGGCACGGCGAAGTGGAAGAGCAGCAGCACGATCGCCATGTACTGCCAGCCGTGTCCGACGCGGTGGAGATACCACTCGGTTTCTTCCGGGATGTTGGCAGCCCAGATGATGAGGTACTGCGAAAACGCAAAGTAGGCCCACAGCATGGTGAAGCCCATCATCAGGTTGCCGAGATCGTGAAAGTGGTTCGCGGTGATGAGCTCGTTGAACGGCGCGCGGCGCACGAGCCAGGCCAGCACGACGATCGAGAACGCGATCGCCGAGAGCGCCTGCCCGCCCATGATGAGCACGCCGTAGATCGTCGAGAACCAGTGTGGCTCGAGCGACATCAGCCAGTCGAAGGCCGCGAAGGTGATCGTCAGGCCATAGCCGAGCAATCCGGCCGCGCTGAGCAGCTGCATTTTCTTCGGAATCGTCGGATCGCCAGTTGCGTCCTGCTCGACCGACCACTTGCTCAGGAAGAACGCGATCGCATTCCACACGATGAAGTACAGCGCTGCGCGTGCCAGGAAGAACGGCACATTCAGGTACGGTTGTTTCCACTGCAGGATCGGATCGGCGGCGACATGCGCGGCATCGGCCCAGGGATAGAGCGCGTGCAATCCGAACGCGATCGGGAGGAACAGAATCGTCAAGAGGGGCAGCGTGCGGCTGGCGGCGCCCAGAATGCGGCGAATGACGACACCCCACGCGCCCCCCGACACCTGGTGCACCATCGCGAGCGCCAGCGAGCCGAGCGCGATGGCCAGCATCCACAGGTAGGCGGGCAGGAACGAACGCACGAATTGCGCCGGGTTCATCACCAGTCCAATGGCGCATACAACGGCGCCCGCGGCGCCCGCCATCATCAGCTTCGATTGCAGATTCCCGAGCTCGGGAACGATCTCGCTGCCGATCTCTTGCGCCTTCACCGGCGCTCGCGGCGTCATGGCAGTCGCCCCCGGGCTTCCGGCGATACGTCAGCGATCGTCGCGTTCTGACTCAACTGCAACGCCCGTATGTATGCCGCGACTGCCCAGCGGTCGCGCACGGGAATCTGTGCCGCGTAGTCGGGCATCGCGCCGAAGCCATTCGTGATGACGTCGAAGACGTGTCCGGGAGGCGCCTGCCGCAGGCGATCGATGCTGAATGGAGAAGGGCGCCGGTATCCGCGGCGAACCACCATGCCGTCGCCTTCGCCCGTCAGTCCGTGGCAGGGCGAACAGAAGATGTCGTAGCGCTGCCGGCCCCGCTGCATGACGGCCGCATCGACGGCGAACGGAAACACCGTCGCCGGTTCTCCGCCGACCCGGCCCGTATAGAGCAGCGCGTCGGCGTGCAATTGGCCCTGCGCAATCGTCCCCTCGACAACCGGCCGCGCCGAACGCCTGTCGGCAAAGAAATCCGACGGCCGGAGCGCGGTGTACTTCGGCTGGTCGTGCATGTCCTGCCGGCAGCCAGTACCTGTGAGTACCAGAACCAGAAGCGCGGCCGCGCGCGCCCTTCTAATCCCCAATCCCCATTCCCTAGTCCCTAGAGCGTCAGTTCGCAACGGTCGTGACCTCACGGGCACCGAGCGATTCGAGAAACGTCCGCGTGCTCTCGATGTTGAACTTCGGGTCCTGCGCTTCGATGCAGAGAAAGAAGCGGTTTCGGCTCGCCAGCGCGAAGCGCGGCACGTTGAACACCGGATGAAACGGCTGCGGCAGGCCGTTGAGCGCCAGCATGCCGAGCACGGCCGTCAGCGACGCCGCGAGAATCGTCGTCTCGAAGGTGACGGGAATGAACATCGGCCAGCTGTTCAGCGGACGTCCGCCGATATTCAACGGGTACGCCATCGTGGCCACCCAGTACTGCAGGCCGTACCCGCCGAGGCCGCCGAGGATGCCGCCAATCATCACCATCTTCGGCAGCCGCTCGTCGTGCATGTGCATCGCGTCGTGCAGCTCTTCGATGGGCACCGGCGAGTACGCGTCCATCTTGCGATACCCTTCCGCGTGCGTGCGTCGCGCGGCCTCGACGAGCGCCTGCGCGGTCTCGAACTCGGCCATGAGGCCGTAGACGGATGACCGGCCCGATGATTTCATCGGGCGCCTTCATCGTCCGCCTGACCGCCTACGCCAAGGCTACGGCGGTCCGCCGTAGCTTCATGCGAAGGCGGAAGGCGGACACTACGTTCAGCGTCGGGCACCAGGGTGCGCATCTCGAAGATCGAAATCATTGGGAGGAAGCGCAGGAACAGGAACAGCAGCGCCAGGAACAAGCCGATCGTGCCGATGTAGAGACCCCAGTCCCACACCGTCGGCGCGTATCTGCCCCAGGACGAGGGCAGAAAATCGCGATGCAGCGACGTGACGACGATGACGAAGCGCTCCAGCCACATGCCCACATTGACGATGAGCGAGATGATGAAGAGGAACAGCACGTTTGTGCGCACCTTCTTGATCCACAGAAGCTGCGGCGTCAGGCCGTTGCACAGGATGAGCGCCCAGTAGAACGGACCGTACGGTCCCGTCATCCGGTTTCGCATCATGTAGATCTCGAACGTGTTTGCGCTGTACCAGGCCATGAACGCCTCGATCATGTAGCCGTAGGCCACGATCAGGCCGGTCACGAGCAGGATTTTCGCCATGTTGTTCAGGTGGCGCTCGGTGATGAAGTCTTCGAGACCGTAGATCTTGCGGATGGGAATGGCGAGCGTCAGCACCATGGCGAAGCCCGAGTAGATGGCACCCGCCACGAAGTAGGGCGGGAAGATCGTCGCGTGCCATCCCGGAATCACCGAGACCGCGAAGTCGAAGCTCACGATCGTGTGCACGGAGACGACAAGCGGCGTCGCGAGGCCGGCCAGCAGCAGGTACGCGGTCTCGTATCGGTGCCAGTGGTGCGCCGATCCGCGCCATCCCATGGCGAGCGCGCCGTAGATCACCCGGCCGACCCTCGACTCAGAGCGATCGCGCAGCGTCGCAAGGTCGGGGATAAGGCCGACGAACCAGAAGAGTGCCGACACGGTCGCGTAGGTGGACACCGCGAACACGTCCCAGATGAGCGGGCTGCGGAACTGCGGCCACACGTACATCGTGTTGGGATACGGGAACATCCAGTAAGCCAGCCATGGCCGGCCGACGTGCAGCAGCGGGAATATCCCGGCGCACGCGACCGCGAACAGCGTCATCGCTTCGGCGAACCGGTTGATCGACGTGCGCCACGACTGCTTGAACAACAGAAGAATCGCCGAGATGAGCGTGCCGGCGTGGCCAATGCCGATCCACCACACGAAATTGATGATCGCGAAGCCCCAGCCCACCGGAACATTCACGCCCCATATGCCCGTGCCGATCGCCAGCAGGTACACGATCGAGACCATCAGGACGTTCACGAGCAGGAAGGCGATACCAAAACCGAACCACCAGCCGAGACCGGTCTTGCGCGTGAGAACAATCGCGCTGATCTTGTCGGTGACCGACGAAAAGCTATGGCCTGGTGCGATGACGGGTACCTGAGGCCCGGGCGTGCCGGCTCGAGTGTCCGGAACCTGCGTCATTTAGTGATCGCCGCCTCGGACGAGGCTGGTCTCGCCGGTGTCAGTTCGGGGTTCGATTCGGTGATCGCCGCAAGATAGGTGGTTCTGGGCCGTGTGTTCAGCTCGTGGAGCAGCGCATACTCGCGCGCCTCGGCCTTCAGCTTCGAGACACGGCTGTTCGGATCGTTCAGGTCGCCGAACACAATCGCCTCGGTCGGGCAGACCGACTGGCACGCGGTCTTGACCTCGCCGTCCTGAATCCGGCGTCCCTCCTTCTCCGATGTGATGCGTCCGGCGCTGATGCGCTGCACGCAGTAGGTGCACTTTTCCATCACGCCGCGGCTGCGAACCGTGACGTCCGGGTTGCGGCCCAACATCAAGCTTGGGGTGTCCCAGTCCTGGTATTGAAGGAAATTGAAGCGGCGGACCTTGTACGGACAGTTGTTCGAGCAGTAGCGCGTGCCGACGCAGCGGTTGTAGACCATGTCGTTCAGCCCTTCGCTGCTGTGGACCGTGGCGCCGACCGGGCACACCGGTTCGCACGGCGCGGTTTCGCACTGCATGCACGGCAGCGGCTGGAAGTAGGTCTCCGGGTTGTCGACGTCGCCCCTGTGATAGGTATCGATGCGGATCCAGTGCATCGCGCGTCCGCGCAGCACCTCGGTCTTGCCGATCACCGGGATGTTGTTTTCGGCCTGACACGCCACGACACACGCGTTGCAGCCGTTGCACGCGTTGATGTCGATCGACATGCCCCACTTGTAGCCGCCCGCCTTCGCCTGCTCGGCGGTCAGTACGGGCCACAACGAGGGCAGTTCATGCTGGTCTTTCTCGAGCGTCGCAAGCCCGGCACGCGGCACGGCGCGCACGAGATCGCGTCCTTCCATGAGGTGGTGGTACTGCACGCAGGCAAGCGGGAACATGTCGCCCGTCAGCGTGAGCTGGGCGCCCGTGGCGAAGTTCAACGCATCCGATGCTCGCAACGCGCCGGCGTTGAATCCGCGCCCGGCGCCCACGCGTCCCGTGCGCGTTTGTCCATACCCCAGGTGCAGCGTCGCCACGTCGTCTGGATGTCCGGCAACGGGGAACAGCGTCCCGCGCACGGTTCTGCCACCCTGGCGCACTTCGACCACCGAGGCATGGATTTGCCCGCGCTCGCCGGCGGTAAAGGCGGGCCGGGCCGTTCCTCCGAGGCGCTCCATCGTGGCGGGGCTCACGAGCACCGCGTTGTCCCACGTCAGGCGGGTGAGGGGCTTCGGAAGCTCCTGCAGCCATCCGTTGTTGTTGAAGCGCCCGTCGTAAATCGTCGGGTCCGTGCGGAATGCGATCTCGATTCCAGTGGCCGCGGCCGCCGGAGCCGTCGCGAATGCCGGAATCGCTCCCGGAGTGATGGTGCGGGCTGGCAGTGCCGTGCCGGCCATCACGCCATCGTGGACGGTGCGGCGCCAGAACGCCTCAAAATCTTCACTAGGTGCAACAGGTGCGATAGGTGCATTGGGTGCAATAGGTGCGGTCGCATTCTTCGCACCCGTCGCACCCGTTGCACCCGTTGCACCCGTTGCACCCTTCGCACCCATTGCACCTATTGCACCCGTTGCACTCGTTGCACCTGTTGCACCTGCCCAGTAGTCGCGGACAATCTGATACCCCGTCCGCTCTGGACGATCGCTCAGCGTGGCCAGCACTTCGTGCGCCGAACGCCCTCCATAGAGAGGCGCGATGAGCGGCTGGACAATCGAGATCGTTCCGTCGAATGCGCGCGCGTCGCTCCACGCCTCCAGGAAATGTGCTTCCGGAATCTGCCAGTGCGAGATCGCGGATGTCTCGTTGGAATGCAGGCTCAGGTGCACGCGCAGACGAACCTTGTTCATCTGGTCGGCAAACTGGAGATCGACGGGAGCGGTATACACCGGATTGCCGCCAATGATGAGCAGCGTGTCGACCTGTTCAGCCGCCATTGCGGCCGTGAGCTCGCGAATCGATTGCACCTGATCGACCTGATGCGCCTCGATAGCATCGGTATAGATAACCGTTTGTCCGGCGTTCCCGAGCGCGGCATTCATCGCGTGGGCGAGCGCGTGCACGACCGGAGGCTGACCCTCGCCCGCGACGACGAGGCTCGATCCTCGGCGCGCACCGAGATCCCTTCGCACGGCGGCGGACCATGCCTGCGCTTCGGCGGAAAGAGCCGCGCCGCGGGCGACGCCTGCAACACCAAGATCGGACGCCAATGCGCGTGCAAGCGATTCGATGTGGCTCGGCTTCATCGGCAGGCGATGGTCGGCTTTCGCGCCCGTCGTGCTCGGCATCCCTTCTACCGCATAGAGCCGGCAGCCCGGACCTTCGGGCCCGCGCCGTCGCGCGAACTCGCGCGCATAACGGAGATGGCCGCCACCGCATCCGAAAAAGTCGGCGTCGAGGGCGACGATGACCGCCGCGCGCTCCACGCGGTAGTGGACCGACGCCGCGCCACCGGCGAACATTCGCAGGCCCGCATCGGCGTTCATCTCACTGCCCGAATCCCATTGATGCCACCGGGCGCCAGGGAAGCGCGCGAGGATGTCTTCGATCTGCGCGGCGAGCGAGGGCGACGAAACGGTTTCGGTCAGGATGCGCAGGCCCGCGCCTTTGGTCGCCTGCTGCGCCGTGGCTGCGGTGCGCATCGCGCCGATGAATGCCGGCCAGGGGAGAATCTCTCCGAGGTGGGTCAGCGTGAGCATGCGATCGGGGTCGTACAGATCCAGAAGGGCGGCCTGCCCGAACACATCGGTCGCGCCGAGGCTGGCCGGATGCAGGGGATTGCCGTCGATCTTCGTCGGACGTCCTTCGTGGCTCTCGACGACGAGACCGGCGGCCCGGCCCCCGAGCGTCATCGCCGTAGCGTAGAAGAGCGGCCGGCCCGGCACGATGTCTTCGGGCTGTCGCGCGTACGGATGGATCTGTTCGGCTGGCTGCCGCGTGCAGCCGGCCATACCGGCGAGCGCCAGCGACGCGCCCATCAACTTCAGAAACGATCGTCGTTCGATTGCGTCGAGCGGCTCGCGCAGACGCGACGCGAACTCGTCGCCGACGAGCTCGTCGAGGTTGGCACCGTCTTTTTCCGCGAGGGTCCGCCAGAACTGAGGAGCACTGCCGGGCTTGCCCTGAGCGGAGTCGAGGGGTTTCATCGGTGACATGCGTTACAGTCCGTCATCCTCCGGATGCGGTTCTCGGCCACGAGCCTGCGGCCGAGCTCGAGCTGGTTGGCCGGGGCCTCGTAATTCATGTTGAACACTTCCTCGCGCGGCCGCACGTAGCGCTCCGGGTGCCGGTGGCAGTCGAGGCACCACTCCATCTGCAGTGAGTGCTGCTTGCGCATGAGCGGCATCTCGTTGACAGGACCGTGGCAGGTGGAACACCCGACACCCTTGGCGACGTGAATGCTGTGATCGAAGTACGCGAAATCCGGCAGATCGTGCACGCGAGTCCAGGCAATCGGCTGGCCGGTGCGGAAGCTTTCGCGCACCGGCTCGAGGAACGGCGCGTCCGCGAAGATCTGCGAGTGGCAGTTCATGCAGGTCTTCGTCGGCGGAATGCCCGCGAATCCGGACGTCTCAACCGTCGTGTGGCAGTAGCGGCAATCGATGCCGTTGCCGGCGACGTGCCGTTCGTGGCTGAACTGAATCGGCTGTTCGCGCGCGACGTTGACCTGCGTCACCCACGGCGATCGATCGATTTGATAGGCGAGATAGAGAAGGCCGGCAATGAAGAAGAGCGCGCCGAAAATGCTGACCCGCGCAATCGTGTTCGCGCTGCGATGAAAAATCTGCGGCATATCCCGGACGAACTGTTCCCGGGCAGCATACCACGTGCTGCGAAGCCATTCCGGCGACGTCGTTCGATCGAATTGATCGAGAGCGAACTCTCGTAGTCAGCGCGGCCATTGTCTGGCGGCGCACAGCGACAATCCTGTCGCAACGGACGTCAGCTCTGCGCCGCCTGTGATCTTCGGCGATCCGAAACGCTCAACGAAGATCTGACGAACCGCAGGCACGAACGACGATCCGCCCGTGAGAAAAACATGATCGATGTCGTGGACTGATACACCCGTCGTATTCAGCAGGCGGTCCACGCAGTCCGCCATCTGTTGCACTTCGGGCTCGATCCATTTCTCGAAGTCGGCACGAGCGACTGTTTTCGCGATCGACACCGGTTCGCAATGGAACTCGAAGAGCGCCTCGGCTTCGGTGGAGAGCGCGAATTTCGTCCGGCGCACCGCCTCGTGCAGCCGAAATCCCATTTCGTGCTTAATAAGGTGTACGAACGCCTCCAGGCGCTCGGGGATGAGCGCGGTGCGCTGCAGGCGCTCGAGCATGTCGAGGTTCTTGGCCGTGTTGAGAAACGACAGATGATGCCATCGCTCGAGCCGTTCGTACGGCCAGGCCGGAATCGGCAGGAACTTGTCCGGCGGCGAGAAGTATTCAGAGTTCAACCCCAGCCGCGGCGCGACCAGCTTGCGGATGATCTGCTTGTCGAACGCATCGCCGGCGACGGCCACACCATCGGTGCCGATGATGTCGTCGGGCGTATGTCCGCGCCCCCGTGCGGTGGGGCCGACGCGCAGGATGGAGAAGTCGCTCGTTCCGCCGCCGAAGTCGCCGATGAGAATCAGTTCGTCGCGATCGAGCTGCTGCTCGTAGCTGTAGGCGGCGGCGACCGGTTCGAATTCGAACACGATCTCGGTGAACCCGCATTGCGCGATCGCGGCCCGCAACCGCGCCAGCGCGAACTCGTCGTCGGCGTGATCCTGCGCGTTGGAGAAGTGCACGGGCCTGCCAACCACGACGCGCGAGGGGATGAAGGGGTCTGACCCCCGTGATATCTCGGGGGTCAGACCCCCTGCATCCGTCAGCAGATGCCGCGCGATGAGCGCGATCATGTTTTCGAGGCTGTAACGCTGCGAGAACACCGCGGTGCCGTCGAACCGGCGATCGGCGAGATAGGCCTTCAACGACTGGATGAGGCGTCCTTTTTCTTCGGCTTGCAGGTAGAGCTGCAGCGCGTTCGGCCCCGCAGCCGACGTCAGGCGTGTGACGGCGTCCTCGCGGCGGCGCTCGAAGTACAGGATGGACGGGAACGTGTGGGTGATCTCGTCGCCCGACGGGAAGGCTGCCAACACCGGCAGGGATCCGGCCAGGGTTGCGGCGGCGCTGTTGGTGGTGCCGAAGTCGAGGCCGATAGATCCTGAGGAGGAGAACTGCAGCGGCATTAGCTGGATGTTCCGTCATGGCAGATGGAAGAGGGCAGATGGCAGACGGTGCTCTCTGCCATCATCCATCCGCCTTCTGCCCTGACACGAATCACTTAACCGTGACCAGCCGGTCCTCCCTCGGATCCACTTCCACTTCGATGTCTTTGTACTCAACGATCGATGCGCCGGAATGAATCTGCATTCCAATCGGACCGCGTTTGAGGCGGCCTGGCTCTTCGTCCTGATAGCGGACGATCTCGATGCCGTTCACGGCCATGCGAACGGTGCCATTTTTCAGGTTGGCCAGGACCTCGGTCTCGTGCCATTGATGCGGGTCGGCTTTCGTGTGCGGGATGTTCTCGCGCTTCGGGCTGCCCTTGCCCGCATGGTAGTCCCACATGCCGCCGTGAGGTGGTATGACGAGAATGCAATCGCCATAGCGCCAGTCAGCGCGCCGCTCGCCCCAGAAGCACACGCCGAGATGATTCGACTCGCTCACCAGGCGCGATTTCAGGATCAGACGGAAATCGCCGTACTCGCCGTCGGTCGACAGCAACTCGCCGCGGGTCTCGTTCGTAACGCCGTGAATTGCGCCGTCCTTGACCGACCAGAACGCAGGGTTGCCGTTCCATCCTCGCAGGGAAACGCCGTCGAAGAGCTTGATCCGTTTCGCCGGCTGCTGTGCTGTTGGCGTGGTTGCGGTGTTGAGGAGGGCAAGAGCGGCGGTGAGACACACAAAGAACCTGCGCATGAGGCGGCCTCTCCTTATGAGGGGCGGGATTATGTCACAGAACGCACGCTTCCTCTGCGCCTCCGCGCCTCTGCGTCAAGACACGGCAATCTAGTTCAGGGTCAGGAAACCTGCCATCAGTGTGGCGGGTCCGCGTATGATGTGGCGGCCAGTTTCTACGAAAGGACACCACATGATTCGAGCCATTCCTGCCGTGCTTCTTGGAATCACTCTCGTGGCCACGCCTTTGCTCGTTGCTCAATCGAGCGGTACGCAGAACACGCTGACCGCTGCGGAACAGAAAGAGGGTTACGAGCTGTTGTTCGACGGGAAGAGCCTCGACAAGTTCGTCGTGCCGGCCGATCAGACGAAAGTATGGCGCGTGGTGAACAGCGTCATCCGCAACGAGCAGGCGATGCCCGGTGCGACGATTCTGACCCGCGAAGACTTCGCCAACTTCGTCCTGAAGGCCGAGTTCCGTGCGCACCCCAATGTCAACTCGGCCCTCATGCTCCGCCAGGGCCGTCCGCAGCCTGCGGGCTACGAGCTTCAGATTCGCGACAAGGTGTTGACCGATCGCACCGGCGGTGGCTATCTGACGGGCAGCATCGTGAATGTGCAGAATGCGCCGGACGGGACGACGATTGTTCCGAACCAGTGGAACACATTCGAAGCCACGTTGAACGGCGACCACATTGTCGTGCTCTACAACGGCAAGAAAGTGATCGACGTGCACGACACGCGAAGAACCACTGGCGCTATCGGCCTGCAATCGGCACACCCGGAAGATCCGGCCGGGGCGTTTGTCGAGTTCAGGAACCTCAAGATCAAGCGGTTGAAATAGCCGCGTCGGAGGCCCGGATGCGCGTATCTCGTCGCTTCGCCACTGCGTTGATGCTGCTCGGGATTTCGGGAGTCAGTGCGCTCGCGCAGAACCCGCCACCGATTCTCCAGGAGCCGCAAACGCTGCCGCTCTGGCAGGGCAGGGCTCCGGGGGCGGTCGGCGATGCGGCCGAAGACGTGCCGACGCTGACGATCTATATGCCGCCGAACACGGCCGGGCCTCTGACGGCGGTCATCGTCGCGCCGGGTGGCGGCTATCGTACGTTGTCGATGAACAAAGAGGGCAGGATACCGGCGACCTATCTCAACTCGCTCGGCATCGCTGCGTTTGTGCTGAAGTACCGGCTCGGACCGAAATATCACCATCCGATCGAGCTTGGCGACATGCAGCGCGCGATACGCACGGTGCGGTCGCGCGCCGGCGAATGGCATATCGCGCCCGATCGCATCGGCGTCATGGGCTTTTCCGCTGGAGGACACCTGGCGTCGACCGCATCCACGCAATTCGACCGCGGAAATCCGGCGGCAGCGGATGCGATCGATCGCGTGAGCAGCCGGCCGGATTTTGCCATCCTCGGGTATCCGGTCATTACGCTGTCGGAGGCCTGGACGCATCAGGGATCCAGGACCAATCTCCTGGGTGAGTCGGCAGATGCTGGATTGGTGCGGCGTCTCTCGACTGATACGCAGGTCACCTCCGAGACGCCACCGACGTTTCTGTTTCACACCAACGCCGACACAGCCGTACCGGTGGAAAACAGCGTGTATTACTTCCTCGCGCTGCGTAAGGCCGGCGTTCCCGCCGAGATGCACATCTTCAAGGATGGCCCGCATGGTGTCGGCATGCCGATGAATGACACGGCCCTGTCAGAGTGGCCCACAGTGCTGGCCAACTGGATGAGGGCAAGCGGGTTCTTGCGCTAAATATGCGAACAGGAGATTAGTAGATTGAATCCGAACGGCACTTGTGTTGACGCAGCGCGGCGGGTCCTGTCCCCGATCGTTCCCGTCCGTGCTCGGCGCCAATAGCACGTGTTCGGCTGGCTGCGCCGTCAACCCAAGTGCCGTTTGGGACTGAACTCCTAACAGCCGTTTTCGTTTCCGCAAACCCTCCTGAACTCTTAATCTCCTGTTTGCGTTTTCTTGTCAGGTGCTGGCGCGTTCAGGTGCAAGCGCGGCGTTCCAGCTTGTAACTGTACAAAAGATCCAAAAATCAGTATGAAGTCCCAGCGTCTTTCGTTGACGCCGCTGGGACCCTATGCAAACATGTGCGCTTCCGCAGGCATGCTGCGTCCGATTCCTGCTCGTTGTCTGCCAACCTTGTCCATGTTGGAGGGGAACATGAACTTGAGGCGATTCACGGTGATGTACTTCGCGATCGCGATTCTTGCCATTCCATTTTCAGCCAGCGCGCAAACTGAACGAGGCACGATCACCGGTGTCGTGATGGATTCGACCAAGGCGGCACTCCCTGGTGTGTCGGTGCGGGTCATCCATACGGGGACCAATTCGGCGACCAACGTCGTCTCGTCCGAGTCGGGCGCCTATAGCGCGGCAAACCTGCCGCCGGGGACCTATAAGATCGAAGCCACCCTGCAAGGGTTCCAGACGTCGAACGTCGAAGGCATCATTCTGAACGCAGGAACCACTGCGCGCGTTGACGTCAACATGAGCCTCGGATCGGTCAGCGAGTCGGTGCTCGTCGTCGCCGAGAACGCCGTCGTGCAAACCGAAGACGCCAAGGTGGCCACGACGGTGTCCAATCGCCTCATCGACGAGCTGCCGCTCGTCGTCGGCGGCGCGATGCGCAGCCCGTTCGATTTGCTCTCGACCGTGCCCGAAGCGAGAGGCACCGGCAGTACCACGTCGCTCGGTGGAGGCCAGGGCGGCTCGTTTGGCGCGACGCTCGATGGAATTTCGGTGAACACCAATCGCCAGGGCGACACCGTCGAGACTGCGTTTCTGACGCCGTCACTCGAGGCCATCACCGAGTTCGCGGTCGAGACTAACGGCTTCAAGCCCGAGTTCGGCCAGGCCGGCGGCGGCACGATTACGTTTGCGTCGAAGTCGGGCACGAACAATCTGTCGGGTTCGGCCTATGGGTTCTTCCGTCACGATGCGTTGGACAAGAAGGGATTTTTCGAGGCGACCAAAGGCATCTACAAACAGAGCGACGTCGGCGGGTCGCTCGGCGGGCCGATCTCGATTCCGAACGTCTACAGCGGGCGGAACCGCACGTTTTTCTTCGTGTCGTATGAAGGGTTCTACAACAAGCAGGGCAGCAACTCCGCGTTCCGCACCGTGCCGACTCCGGAAATGTGGGACGGCGATTTCTCCAACTGGGTGAATGCTAGCGGCCAGCGGATCACGATTTACGATCCGGCCACCACGCGGGTCGGTCCGACAGGCGCCCTCATACGCGATCCGTTTCCGAACAACAGAATTCCGGCCAATCGTTTCAGCGAGACGGCGAAGCAGTACATTGCGCTCGCGAAATCGGTGCTCGTGCCTAATCGGGGAGCGGTTCCCGGCACCTTCGGGTACGTGAACAACAACTTTGTGTCCGAGGGGAAGAGCACGATCGAAACGACCAACAAGTACAGCTTGAAGATCGATCACACGCTCAGCAACACCAACCGCGTGGCATACGTCTTCAACCGGACGCGCAACGGCGTCAAAGCCGGCCCGGACGGGGCCGTGGGATTGCCGGCGCCGTTCAGTGAATTTTCCGAAAACACCTTCGACGGCGATCTCCACCGCGCGAGCTGGGACTGGGTCGGCGCGAGCGTGGTGAACCACCTGACGGTCGGTGCGAATACCTTCAACAAGAATGCGTTTTCGCCCAACGTCGATCAGAACTGGAAAGACAAGGTCTGCATCAAGAACGCGGTCGACTGCAACCAGAACATGGGTGCCATCGTCTTCAACGACAACCTGTTCAGCACGTGGGGACAGACCTCCTACAACGGCACCAAGCAGCCGCGGTTCACCGTGAAGGACGATGTGACTTTCATCAAGGGGTCGCATACGGTCAAGACCGGGTTCACGTACGACCGCCAGCAGGCGAATGGTTTCGGTCAGCAGGACTACGGCGGCCGGGCCGGATTCGACTTCAAGATGACCGGCGTGCCCGGTGTCACCACCTTCGCCACGGCGGGCGGCAGCTCGTTCGCCTCCTTTCTCCTCGGATGGGCGAACACGGGGCGAACCGAAACCATCCGTTACCTGCAGCAGATCTATCCGTACTACGGGTTCTACGCGCAGGACGACTGGCGCATGAACGACAAGTTCGTGCTGAATTACGGCGTGCGCTACGAGTTCACGCGGCCGCCGGTGGCCGGAGGCGATCAGTACTCCGAGCTCGATCCCACCAAGCCGAACCCGGGCGTCAACGGCTATCCCGGTGCGCTGATTTTTGCCGGCGAGGGTGAAGGGCGCGAAGGGAAGCGGAGCCTCATCGACGGCTACTACGGTGCATGGGCCCCACGGGTGAGCGGCGCTTACAGCATCAACAGCAGAACGACGGTCCGCGGCGGTGTGGGCCGATCCTATGGCCGCGTCACGGTCATCTCAGGGACGAGCCACTTCGCCGGGTACATCGGGCAGTACGAATTCACCAACGGCGATAACGGTGTGACGCCGACGTTCCTGCTGGACAACGGCATACCGTCCTATCCGCTTCCGCCGCAAATCAACCCGTCGTTCTCGAACAACCTCGGGATCGACTACTGGAACGGCGACGCGGCGCTCACGCCTGCCACCTACGACTCGTGGACACTCTCGGTGCAGCGAGAGGTGCGGCGAGGCATGACTGTCGAAGTCGACTACAACGGATCGAAGGGTTCGAATCTGCAGGCCAATCTGCTCAACCTCAATCAGGTGCCGTTGTCTGTGGTGAATGATCTGATCGCACGGCTCGGTCCCACAGCGGCGACGGCGCTGCTGAGCATGCAGGCCAATTCGGCTCAGGCGGTTGCGGCCGGCATCAAGATTCCCTACGCGAACTTTACGAATCCGGCGGTGCAGACCACGCGAAGCGTTGCGCAGGCGCTGCGGCCGTTCCCGCAATACGGGACGATCAACACGACCAACAGCGGCGGCGACAAGACAGGCAAGTCGATGTACCACGCCGGCGTGTTCAAGCTGACGCAGAGGTTGTCGAATGGCTTCGTCTTCCAGGGCAGCTACACAATCTCGAAGCTGATGACCAACGCCGACGTGTTCAGCGGCAGCACCGGCTCGATGGACACGGCACAGCCGGACCTCGAATACACGATTGGCCGGCTCGATCAGACGCACGCGATCAAGCTGAACACGGTCGTCGAGCTTCCGTTCGGTCCGGGGCGGCGCTGGCTGCAAGAGGGCATCGCCAGCCACATCATCGGCGGATGGCGGGTTGCCGCCGTGCAGAGCTATAGCAGCGGACTGCCGATCGGCGTCACGACGGGCGCCGCGCCGCTCGCCATCTTCAACGGCACGAATCGTCCGAACGTGACAGGCGAGGATTGGCGCGCGCCGATCGCGGGCGACAAGTTCGACCCGCTGGTCGACAGGTTTTACCTCAATCGCGCCGCGTTTTCGGCGCCGGTCGCCCAGTTGGGGAATGCGCCCCGCATTAACGGCGAGGTGCGGAGACCATGGAACTTGACGGAGAACATCAGCGTCGCGAAGACGATTTCGGTGACCAATCAGGTGCGCCTGGATGTGCGGATGGAGGCGTTCAATCTGCTCAATCGCGTAGTCTGGAACGCGCCGGTTAGCACGGATTTCAACAACACGAACTTCGGTCTGATCAACTCGACTTTCAATGCACCGCGTCAGATGCAGTTCGGATTGAAGTTGTACTGGTAGTAGATAGTCGGAAGGCGCAAGTCGGAAGTCGGAAGGCGCAAGTCAGAAGTCGTCAGGCGCAAGGCATGGTCGCATCGCCATTCGCCTGATGACTTTCGCCTTATGACTTTCGACTTGCGCCTTCCGACTTCAGCGCCTCAGTCCTGCAGCCCAAATCCCGCCGCCCATCGCATATCCGCCGCCGCCACGGCATTTTTCCCGCAGCGCTTCGCGTGATACATCGCCGTGTCGGCGGCTCGAAGCAGCGCGGGGCCGTCTTCGGGCGTGAAGCTGCCATCCGTTTCGAGCGTGGCGACGCCGATCGAGACGGTCAGCGGCCAGTCGGCGCGCAGCTCGGCGATGCGCGCACGAATGCGTTCGGCAAACGTGAGGGCCGCCGCGGACCGGGCGTTGGTCGCGAGTATCGTGAGCTCGTCGCCGCCCCAGCGCGCCGCGGTATCGGTTTCGCGCAATTCAGCTTGAATGACGGCTGCGACCAGCCGAATGGCGTCGCTGCCGGCGCGGTGGCCGTACCGGTCGTTGATGTTTTTCAGCCCGTCGATGTCGAGAAACAGCAGGCTCAGCGGCTGGCGATAGCGCCGGGCGCGCTTGGTCTCCGTCTGAAGCCGCGAGGAAAACCCACGGGCGTTCAGCAGGTCGGTCAGCGGGTCGGTTTCCGATAACTGGGCCAGGTGGTCGGCCTGCCTTCCCAGGAAGTACCCGAATACGGCGAAGATGACCGCCGTCGCCGCACCTATATATAGATACGCGGCGCGGTCTTCGCGCGGATTTCTCGCCAGGCGGACTCCCAGCAGCCCGGCCGGCGCTCCTGAAGACAGGACTCCGGCCGTTAACGCATATGAAAACCGTCTTCGCATTGGTTGTGAAGATTACGGTACTGCAACCGGCATACCGGAGACGTCATCCGGATGCCTATGCGCTCACTCCCGGAAATGCGCGAGTTTTCTGCGATGCCGCTCGCAGGCGCGGCAAGCCGCTATCTGCGAGATTGCAATTTTGATAACTTGATTGCAGCTTTCGTCAGATTCAGGGAGAAATCTCTGCTGGGAGCGCCGCGTCGTGCCGATACGAGGCGCAATGGTGGCGATTGCCTTGATTGCCGGGTCGATGACCCTGGGTGTGTTTCTCTCGCGCATGACGCTGATCGCGCTGTTTCGCGTCGCCGAGTACACCCGGTCGTTTCTTTCGCGATCCCTGTAACGTCTATTTCTTCTGTTGCACGGGCGTCACGCGATCGCGCGGTCTTGCGCGGCCGGCCGCCCTGCCCACCCGTGTGCAACCGTACAGATTCACGCCCCTTCCCGGTATTTCATTGACCTGTGCGTGGCATTGAGGCTAAATACGCGCCATGGATTTAAAAACACGCGCCCGAAACATTCTGCTGACGCCGAACACCGAATGGCCCGTCATTGCCGGAGAGTCGACTTCCACCGGCTCCCTCATCACGGGTTACGTGATGCCCCTGGCTGCGATTGGCGCCATCGCGGGCTTCATCGGGGGGTCGCTGGTTGGAACCACCATTCCGTTTGTTGGCACCTATCGGGCGCCGGTTCTCGCCGGCCTGACGACCGCGGTGTTCGTGTTCGTCATGGCGATTGTGGGCGTCCTGATACTGGCCTTCATCATCGATGCGCTGGCGCCGACCTTTGGCGCGCAGAAAAACAGCGCTCAGGCCATCAAAGTGGCGGTCTATTCGTACACGCCCGCCTGGATTGCGGGTGCCCTTCAGATTCTGCCGGCGCTCGGCGTTCTTGGCATCCTCGCCGGGTTGTACGGGATCTACCTTCTTTATCTGGGTCTGCCGGCGCTGATGAAGGCGCCGCAGGACAAAGCCGTCGGTTACACCGCGGTTGTCGTCGTATGCGCCATCGTGCTGTCGTTCGTCGCGGCGATGGTTGGCGGTGTGGTGATGGCTCCGGCTGCGCTGGCCGGCCTGGGCAGCACCACGCAGTCGCAGTCCAGTGAAACGACGTTCGATCCGAATAGCCCGATGGGCAAGCTCGAGGCGCTCGGCAAAAGCCTCGAGAAGAGCACCGCAAAGATGGAATCGGCGGAAAAGAGTGGTGATACGGCCGCGCAAACCACAGCCGCGTTCGAGGCGCTCGGCACCCTGCTCGGCGGCGGCAAACGCGTCGAGCCGCTCAGCCTCGATCAGCTCACGCCGCTGGTTCCCGATACCTTTGCCGGCCTCTCGAAGCAGTCGAGTGACGCCGAACGTACCGGTATGGCCGGTATCATGGTCGCCAAGGCGGAGGCGACCTACGGCGACGGCGCAGGCAAATCGGCGACGCTGGACATTACCGACACCGGCGGCGCGAGCGGCCTGATGGGCCTGGCGTCGTGGACGGGCGTGATGGGAGAACGGGAGAACGAGCGGGTATCGGAGCGAACCGAGCGCGTGGGCGGCCGGCTCGTGCATCGCAGCGTGTCGAAGACCGGCGGCACCAACGAATTCGCCATCGTCCTCGGCGATCGCTTCATCGTGACGGCGAAAGGCAATGGCATCGACATCAACGCTCTGCAAGCCGCGGTGACGAGCATCAACCTGGCGAAGCTCGAGTCGATGAAGAACGTCGGCGTGGCGAAGTAGCTACCTCTGCAGCAAGCCGGTCGTCAGCCACGGCAGATAGGTGATGAGCAGGACGCCGATGAGCAGGATGACGTACATCGGCAGCATCGCGCGCGCGAGCTGAAGGATCGGCTTGTTGAACCGATAGGACGCGACGAACAGATTTTCGCCGACCGGCGGCGTCAGGTAGCCGAGCTCGGAGTTCGCGACGAACACGACGCCGAGGTGGATCGGGTCGATTGCGAAGTGCGTGGCGATCGGCACCACAAGCGGCACGACCACGATGATGGCCGAGAAGATGTCCATCATCCCGCCAACGACAATCAGGAACGCATTCAATCCAAGCAGGAACACCCATTTCGAATGGATGTTCTCTCTCGCCCAGTCGGCGAGACGAGCCGGCACCTGCGCGTCTATCAAGTACGTCGTGAATCCGACCGCGACCGCCAGAATGATGAGGATGCCGCCGACGAGCGCAATCGAGTGGCTCATCGCGCGCCGGAGATCGCCGAAACCCGCAAGATCGCGCTGAATGAACCGCTGCACGATGAGCGTGTAGAGCGCCGCCAGCGCCGCCGACTGCACCGTCGTCGCCCCTGCGACAAGCGAGACGATGATTACGATGGGCAGCAGCAGTTCCCACTTTGCGCACCACGTGGCCGCACCGGCTTCGCGAATCGTGAACGGCGTGCGCGAGCTGCCGGTGACGAGCCCTTCGCGAACGCCGAGCGCGGCGAGCGCGCCAAGCATCAAGGTGCCCGGCAACAGACCGCCGATGAATAGATCACCTATCGGGACTTCCGCGACGATGCCGTAGAGAATCAGCGGTAGTGACGGTGGGAAGAGCAGACCGAGCGAGCCGGCTGCGGTCAAGAGGCCGAGCGAGAAGCGCTCGCTATAGCCGTCAGCGAGAAGCGCCGGCAGCAGCAGTCCCCCGAGCGCGAGGATCGTGACGCCGGAGCCGCCAGTCAGGAGCGTGAAAAACGCGCACAACACTGCCGTGACGACGGCGGTGCCGCCTGGGGCCCAGCCGAAGAATGCGCGGAAGAAGCGAAGAAGGCGATCGGACGCCTTGCCTTCGGCCAGGAGAAAGCCGGCGAGTGTGAAGAGCGGGATCGCCGGAAGATCGTTCGAGGTGAGTTGATCGTAACTGCCGATGATGGCGTTGGCCGGTTGGTCGCCCTGCACGAGAAACAGGATGACGGCGGCGCCGCCGATGAGTGCGTAGATCGGCATCCCGAGAACGGCGGCGCCAAGGAGCACCGCAATCCACGGCCAGCCGGATTGGTCGAGCAGGAGCTCCGGATGGGTCGACATCCACGCGCCGGCGGCGATGCCGAGTCCCGCGATCGCTCGCCCGGCCATGGTGGGCGACGCCTTCCAGACCAGGCGCAGCGCGATCAAGCCCAGCGCGATCGGGAACGCGAGATCGGCAATCCAGATGGGCACGCCCAGTGCGATTTCCCTTCCCGCCTCACGATGCACCTGAAGGAGACGCAGGCCACCAAGCGCGAGGATCGTCGTCACGAGCGCACCGACGAACGCGGACACGATGCCGGCGATGTGCCTCGCCCGTCCTTCGGGCAGCATCGTGCCGGTGGCGAGCGAGAGCAGCTTGCCCTCGCGCGCGGCGATTGAGGCCCCGACCAGTCCAACGATGAGCGTGAGATGCGCGGTGAACGGAGCGGCCCCGGGAACGCCAGTGTTGAAGAAGCGCCGCAGCACGACCTCGCTCAGGGGCAGGATCATGATGCCCAGCGCCGCGAGAAAGGCGATGAGATCTTCTGTCTCACCCACCTTCATTTCGCGGGCTTCGCTTTTCTGAACGCGTCGCGCTCGCGGACCGCGAGGTCGTAGACATCTGCCGGGATCATCCCGCCTCGCAGCGTCGCGCCCAGTTTTTCCGCGGCGCCGCGAAATTCGGCCGTGGCCTTTGGATCGAGCGTGACGACCTGGAGTCCCGCCGCCGTCATTGCCGCAATCGATTTGCTGTCGAGCGCCGGCGCCTGCGCATTGATCTGCTGTTCCATCGTCGCTGCCGCGGCGAGAATCTTCGTCCGGTCGTCCGGCGAAATCTTGTTGTAGGCCGCGTCGGTCATCACCGTCGCTCCAACGAGCGGAGCCAGCCTGATGTCGAGCATGTGCGGCGCGTCCTTGAAAATCTGCAGTGCGACGGCATAGACCGGTGGCATCGGCGCTGCGTTAATCGCGCCGGTCGGCAGTTTCAACTGCTTTGGAATTTCGCCGGCGGCCAGAGGCACCGCGTGAAATCCATTCGAGGTGTACCACTGCACCATTTTCGGGTTGCCTTCAGTCGTGTAAAGCTTGGCGTTCTTCACGTCCGCCAGCGTGCGAACCGGCTGCTTCGAGAAGAGCTGCACCCACCCGGCGTTGCCCCAGTTGATGAGGTGATAGCGGCGCGCCTGCAGGCGCTCGCGGATGAGCGGCGTCAGCTTCTGCTGTACGTGCAGCAGTTCCGCGTCTGATTCGAAGAAAAACGGGACGCCGAAGATGTTGAACGATTCGTCGATCTCGGACAGGCCCGCCACCATCAGCGTTGCGGCTTGAAGTCCGTCCACCGCCATGCGCGCGATCGCAGACGACTCGCTCGGAATGGTGCCGGCGTAAACGGTGAGCCGCACCCGCCTGTCGGTCGATTTCTCCCATGTCGTGCCCATCGAGCGGAGCGCACCCGTCCACGGCGAGTTGTCGGGCGCGAGCGTCGCGAGGCGGATGTTGACCGGTGCCTGAGCGCCAACCGACACCGATGCGACGAGCGCGAGTGCGAGAGCGAATCGAAGGGAAATCCTGCCGAACATAAACATGCCTCCCGATTAGTCGAGACGTGGTGGTCCAGGTTCCAGAAATAGATCGTCGATGCGATCGAGCAGCACGCGCGCGCGCCGTTGCGTGATCAGGGTGACGAGGCGATGGCTCGGATCCTTCTCGGGATCGATCGCGAGCGCCTGGTCCATGAGCTTCGAAAATTCTTCACGATCCTGCTTGCTCTTGACCACACCGGTCGCCAGAGCCACATACGGGCTGGGCGACAACCCTCGCTGAATCTCGACGGCGCGCGCGAAATACTTGCGCGCACGCTCTTCCGATCCGCCGAGGGCCTCGCCCTGGCTTTCCACGGTAATCATCAGCTCCGGGATGGCGCCATTGCCCCATGTCTCGTCGAGCGCCATCGCGCGCTCGGCGAGGGCCCGAACGACAGGCCAGTCGATGAGCAGCTCGGGATGGTCGAGGCCACCCGCCGAGATCGCCGCGCCCAGCGAGGCCGCGGACCAGTAGAGGAGTTCGACGTGCTGCCTTCGAGTCCGCGCCAGCGCCTGGTTGGGGTCGGCTTTCAGGGCAGGGCCGATTCCACGAAACGTCGCTTCAAGGCCCCGCCAGCAGAAGTTTTTTCCGCGCTGGGCGAGAGTAAAAGACCTGTCGCTCAACCGTTTGGATCGGTCGTAGTCATCGCGCTGCAGGGTCTCTGCCTCGGCGGCGACGAACCCGAATGCATATTGTGTGTACAGGCTGCAGGTGGTCGTCAGAAGGGGCTCATAGTTCGGCACCGATGCCAGCAGCGATTCGTGCAGCATCAAGGTAAACGGCAGGGCGCCGGCGATGAGATCGGGATCGTCATGCGAAGTCACTGTATCGCCACCCTGGGACAACGTATCGGCCACCCCTTTGACGGCCATGCGATTGACCATGGCACAGCCCGACATGGCGGTGACAAAGGCGACCAGGACGGCCCCGCGCGCAAGGCACGCGACAGGCGAGTGATAGGGCATACGTTTCCTCACACAGGAATGCGACACGGAGCCGAGAGTCGGCTCATCAGGGGCAGGCCCGGCCAAGAGTCTAGCCCAAAGCCCCCAGGTGTCGATGTGTGAAGTCTTTTTGAGTCGTACCGATAAGGAGGGCATGACACACAAAACTCTCCCAGCCGACGTTGCCGGAGACCCTCCCGTTGTCGTGCTCATGGAGCGGCGTCACACACCCGATCGGCGTGCCTTATGGAGAGGCGGTCGTCGGGACAGAGATTGGAAGGACCGTCCGGACGGGGCATGGTCGCGAGTGGCCGGACGGAGCGCCCATCTGCTCGACTGGCGCGGGTGGCTGAAGTCGCGCTAGCCGCTCTGCCGCGCACGACGGTTCTAGGTTCTGGGTTCTACGTTCTGGGTTCTGTGTGGGTGCCCTGAACCTAGAACCGCAGAACCTAGAACCCAGAACCGCACGTCAGTCGAGCGCATTCCTGCAGGTACTGGACGCACTTGACCACTTCCCTCACGGCGTCCGATCCTTCGGGCACCTCGTACTCCAGCTCGATCGACGCGGGTATCGTCCACCGGTTTTTCCTGACGGTCCGCAGAATTTCCACCAGCGGTGTGTCGCCCTTACCCCAAGGAAGGTTTCCCGCGCCATTGGCGGGCGTCTGGCGGTCTTTCATGTGGAAGCTTGCGATCCGGCTGTGGAACTTCTCCAGAAACGGAATAGGATTCCCGCCTCCGCCTGCGACGTAGTGGCCGAAATCGATGTTCGCCATGTTCGCCTTCGACGCGGCGAACGCCTCATCGAACACCGTCATGTTGCCCTGGGTGTGCGTGTGATAGGCGGCGTAGATTTTTCTCTTTTCCGCGAACGCACCGACCCGTTTCAGCAGCGCCACCTCGGTCGGCAACTCGAGTGTCGTGTGCGTGCAGCCTAGAGCCTCGGCCACGTTGAACACGTACTGGTACTCCTCGTCGGACATGTTCGGATTCAGCGCCTTCCACGCGTAGATCGTGACGCCGGCGTCGTTGTACATCTTGCGCAGCGCCTTGAATCGGTCCATCGACACGGACAGCCGCCACTGTTTCAGGCGTTCGGCCGCCTCGTGCTGAGCCGCCTGTTGCTCGGGTGAGAGTTGGCCTCGTCCCCGGCCGCCCCCACCTCCGCGGCCCGCCGCCCGAGGTGCGCCGGCGAACGCCTCGGCGGGTCCATTCATCATTTCGATCTCACTGATGCCGGATTCGACGATGTATCGCAGCGTGGCTTCGCCACCCTGGTCGGGCATGCTGCGATAGCTATAGGTAATGACGCCGACATGCACGCCGTTGATGACCGAATTCGGCTTTGCCTGGGCGAATGCGGGGCGGCCGAGCAGGGCCGCCGTGGGAATCCCCGCGAGCGTCAGCTTCGCGAAATCACGTCTCGTGTACATCGCGACGTCCCTTCTTCATCAGTCCGCCCGTTGAAGCGGACGCATGTAATCGATTGCACGAGAGTAGCAAGATCGTAGCGGCAGAACAAGCAGGGAGGGAGCGGCGCTCTGCTCGTGTGCCTGGTTTGAAGGCACGACACGCGAGCAGAGCAAATAGCGCTGGCTACGGTGTTAGTTCAGAGTCGCCGGAGCGCGGTTCGCGGCCAGTCTCTGAATCTGCGGATAGGCGTACACGTACCTCTTGAACTCCGGATGCAGAAAGGCCATTCCGAAGTCGAAGGCTTTCATTTCGTCGAAGGCCTGGTCGGGCGTCCATCCATGGTTGGTCATGCGGTGCACGGCTGTCATGACGCCTGTTCGATGCCGGCCGCCCTTGCAATGCACGTAGACGGGCTGTGCCGCGGGGTCGTTCACGAGCTTGAGGAATTGCTGGACCTGATCCGAAGTGGGCTCCACGCGGGTCGTCATCGGGATGCGAACGAACTCCATTCCTGCCGCCCGAACCAACTGCTCTTCGTTTCCGCCGATGTCATAGTCGGCTTGCAGATCAATCACCGTTTTAACGCCGAGGTTCGCCAGGGCCGTGTAGTCGCCGCCTTCCGGCTGCGCACCTCTATAGTAGTTCGCGTCGATGCGCCCGAAGTTGTCGATCCCCACGCGCGAAACATCGGCGCTGGTTGCGGGATTGGTCTGTGCTGCGACGGAACCGACGAACGAGACCGCCAGAACGAACGTGGCGGTGCGAGTGGACAGAAATCTATTGTTCAAACGCATACTGGACCCTCGAAACGTGGAAATACAGATTGTCGGTGTTGAGCGCGTTTTTCGCGCGCGGACAGTTCTTTAGACGTAGGGCCCGGCTCGACGGTTGGGTGGCGGTTGTCGGCCCTCCCTTCGTCGTAAACTGAGCGGCAACTTTGACCTTCTTGCGCTTGAGACGCACTTACGTGATCGTGGTGTTGCTGGCTGCGGTGGCAGTCATTGGAACGGTGTACACGCGATGGACGCCGCCGCAAGTACAGCAGCCGCGCGTTGTCGAGGCCGGGCGAGAGGCCGGTCCCGGCGCGTATGCCGATCCCGCCAGCTGCGCGGTGTGCCACGACGAAATCGCACGGACCTACAGCCTGACGGGCATGGCGCGGTCTTTTGCGAAGCTGCGGCCCGGGCTTGCCGAATCCTTAGGTAGTGACCGCCTTCATCACGCCGCATCCGACCGTCACTACACGATGGTGGCACGCGACGGGCGGTTCTACCAGCGGCGCCATGACATTGGCTTCGACGGAAAGGAAGCCAACATGGTCGAGCTCGAAGCCACTCACGTCGTCGGGTCCGGCAGTCACGCGCGAACGCTCCTTCACCGCGGCGCCGACGGCCGCCTGCGGGAGTTACCGGTGAGCTGGTATGCCGAGCGCGGCGGCTACTGGGCCATGAGTCCCGGCTACGACCGCCCTGCACATCTCGATTTCCGGCGCCTCATCATGGAAGACTGCATGTCGTGCCACAACGGCTACCCGCGGGCCGCCGTGCAGGATGATGGCAATGGCCCGAAGTTCGCGGAGCCGCTGCCCGAAGGCATCGATTGCCAGCGATGTCATGGGCCGGCGCAGGCGCACATCGATGCGATCAAGTCGGGCGATATCGAGAAGGCGCGCCGGGCGGTGGCAAATCCCGCGAAGTTCGATCGCGAACGCCAGCTCGAGACCTGCCTGCAATGCCATCTCGAGACGACGAGCAGCCCGTTGCCGTTTCAGATTCGTCGCTACGAACATCCCGCGTTTTCCTACACGCCCGGTAACGCGCTTGGCGACTACTTCGCTCACTTCGATCACGCGCCGGGCACGGGTCGCGACGACAAGTTCGAGATTGCGGGCGGTGCGTACAGGCTGCGCAAGTCGGCATGCTTTCAACAGAGCGAAATGACGTGCGTCACCTGTCACAATCCGCACGACATCCCCCGGGGCCCCAAAGCGGTGCAGCACTACGTGTCGGTGTGTCAGAGCTGTCACAAGGACGTGCACAGCGGCGGGATGCCTCAACTGCGGGCCGCCGGCGCGCGCGCGACCTGCCTCGACTGCCACATGCCGAAGCGCCGCACGGAAGATGCCGTGCATGTCGTCATGACCGACCATTACATTCAGCGGCGGAGACCGGCGGTTGATCTGCTGGCGCCGCGCAAAGAGGCAGACAACTTCGAACACGGCGACTATCGGGGCGAAGTCGTCCCTTACTATCCCGCGAAGCTGCCGCCCACGCCGGAGAACGACCTGTATGTGGCGCTGGCCCAGGTGCAGCAGGGCTCGAACCTGACCACGGGCATTCCGCGTCTCGAGCGGGCGCTCGGACAACATCAGCCGGCGCGCGCCGACTTCTACTACGAGCTTGCGCGCGCGTACGTGAAAACGTCGAACTACGATGCCGCGATCCGCTGGTCGGAAGAGGCGCTGCGGCGCGATGCCGGTTTTGCGCCGGCGCTCAAGGAGCTTGCGGGGGCTGCGACAGCGATGGGGCGGTTGTCGCTGGCGGCGCAGACGCTCGAGAAGGCGGTGGCATTGCGTCCGAATGATGGCGATGCGCTGGCCGATCTCGGGAATGTGTATCTGCAACTCGATCGGCTGGACGATGCCCAACGAACGCTACAGCGTGCGTTGGCGATCGACGCCGGGTTGCCCCGCGCGAACAACACGATGGCCCTCACGCTGCTGAAGAAAGGGGAGAGCACCGCGGCTGAAACGTACTTCCGCGCGGCCATCCGCGATCAGCCCGACCTCGCCGAGGCGCAGAACAACCTCGGCAATCTGCTGGCCGGACGCCGCGCCTATGCGGAGGCCGGCTATCACTTCGAGAAGGCGATTCGCGCCAATCCGGACTATGTGGAAGCGCGCCACAGCTACGCGATGGTGCTGGCGTTGACGGGCGTCTATTCCGGGGCCGCGGCGGAGTTGGAGGCGGTGCTCCGCCTGTCGCCCTCGCTCCTGCAGGCGCAGATGGATCTCGGAGATGTGTACGCGGCGATGAAGCGCACCACCGAGGCGAGGCGCGCGTACGAGCGCGCCGCGCAGAGCGGCGATCCAGAAATCCGGAGAATGGCGCTCGAGTCGTTGCGGTCGCTCGAGCGGTAGCAAGTGGACAATTTGTCCCTTGACAACCCCCCACCGTTAATCGATTATCCACGCACGATATTATCGATAATCGATGACACTGGCTTCTTTCAATTGTGTCTGCATTGAGGAGGGGGCATGTTGAACTGCCGCTCGCTGTGGCTTTGGTCCGCTGTATGTTGCGTGTTGCTGGTGCTCGTCGCCGTCCCGGCCCGTAGTCAGAGCTTCTACGGATCGCTCATTACCGTCGTCCAGGACGGACAGGGAGGCGTCATCCCGGGTGCCACCGTCGTCCTCACCAACTCCGCCACCTCCGAGCGTCGTGAAGGAGTGAGCTCGGACGACGGCACGGCGCGCTTCGTGAACCTCGTCCCTGGCGTCTATCGCCTCGAGGTGGAGTTGTCCGGCTTCCAGCGTTTCGTCCGTGACGGCATCGCTGTCAACATCCAGACGACGCCGCGCATCGAGGCGACGCTGCAGCTCGGCAGCCTGCAGGAAACGATATCGGTCACCGGCGAGTCTCCGCTGCTGCAGACCGAAAACGCGTCGGTCGGCACTGTCGTCGGATCTCGAGCGGTGCAGGAATTGCCGCTCAACGGACGGAACGTGCTCAATCTCATCGCAGTCGCGCCCACGGTCGTTCCGCAGGGAGGCAGCGAGGGCAGCTTGACGGGCAAGAACGTGTTTGCCGCCGGCAACTACCAGATCGGCGGCGGCGTCGCCAACCAGAGCGCGTCGTTGTATGACGGCGTGCCTCTGCAGGACATGGCGTACGGCAACATCGTGGTGCTGACGCCCAGCCCTGAGGCCGTCGAAGAATTTCGCGTGCAGACCAACAACAGCAGCGCCGAGTTCGGCCGCTTCACAGGTGGCGTCGTGAACATCGCGTCGCGCTCGGGCAGCAACACGTTTCGCGGCAGCGTGTTCGAATATCACCGCAACAAAGCGCTGAACTCGAACACGTTCTTCGGCGAGCGCGCCGGCCTGGACAAGCCGCCGTTCGTGCAGAACAACTTCGGCGGTGTGCTGGGTGGTCCGGTGCTGAAGAACAAGCTGTTCTTCTTTTCGAGTTACGAGGGGTATCGAAACCGCGAAGGCGTGCTGTTCCGGCGCACGGTGCCGACCGGGGCCATGAAAGCGGGAGATTTCTCCGACTACCGTAACGTGGGGACTGGCGCCGTGGTGCCTATCTACGATCCGTGGACGCAGTGCGGCATCAACCATCCCGGCACCGGTCGTTACAATGGCGACTGCGGCACGGTGCCGAATCGTCTGCAGTTCCCCAGCAACATCATTCCAGACAATCGAATCAGCCCCATCGCGCGACGATATCTGAACTTTCCTGTGTACGATGAGCCGACCGTCCCCGGCCGGTGGCGAACCGAGAACTGGGAAAAAAATGCCTCAGTCGGCGGCGACAACGATCAGATGAGCTTCCGCGGCGACTACAACGTGAGCCAGAACCAGCGTCTCATCGGACGCTACACACGATTCGAGTCCACCAACCTGCCGGTCGACCTCTACGGCAACGGGCAGAGGCAAGGCGATCCCTACTCGCCGGAGCACTTCGTCACGACGCAGGCGATGGTCGCCGACACGCACACGTTCAACTCGAGCACGGTGTTCGACGTCCGCTTCGGGTTCCTGCGCTGGGATTACGACCGGGTTCCCGGCAACATCGGCATCAATCTGACGTCGAGTTTCGGGCTCCCGACGGTGCCCTACGGGCAGATCTCGGAGCGCAGCGGCATCCCGAACATGGAATCGATCCCGACCATCGCCACCGGGTCGAACAACTTCATCAGCACTGGTCTCCTGTACTCCGTCAACAATTCGTATTCAGTGACCCCCACGCTGACGAAGATCGCCGGCGGCCACACGCTCAAGATGGGCGCCAACATCATGTGGGCCACCGAAGACTACTTCCAGAACAACTCGACCGGCGGCACGTTCACGTTTGCGAACAACCCGACGGCGCTCGACGGCACCAACCCCGGTGCCACGGGAGATCCGTTCGCGTCGTTCCTGCTCGGTATTCCGACCGGCGGCACGTATCAGTCGTCGGGATGGACCTACGCCGCGACGAGCTATCAGGCGTATTTCCTCGATGATTCGTGGCAGATGAACCCGAAGTTGACGCTCAACCTCGGCTTCCGGTTGGAAAGGCCGGGTGCTTTCACCGAAAAGGACGATCGCATCGTCATCTACGACCCGGATGTCGTCAACCCGGCCCTTGCCGGCCGGACCAACCCGGTGACGGGGCAGCCATTCCTGGGCGCCTTTCAACTGGTCAACGGCGCCGAGCAGCAGGATCGCGGCCTCAGGAAACAGGTGTGGCGCGCGGTACCGCGAGCCGGCTTCGCGTATCAGCTTGGCGAGAACACGGTCCTGCGCGGCGGTGCCGGCACCTTCGTGACTCCGTCGACGGTGAGATTCCAGGACGGCGTCAACGGGCCCGTCATCCAGCGCACGAATACCATCGTGACCAGTGTTGACAACAACCGCACGTTCTTCACGGATATGAGCAACCCGTTCCCGACGGGCGTCGAGAATTTCCCCGGCCGCGATGAGAGCTTCCAGCGGGTTCTTCTGGGCGGCACGGCCCGGCGGTTCTACTTTGACGAAGAGGGATACCCGGGTTACTCCCACCAGTGGAACCTCGCGCTGCAGCATCAGTTCCGGAACAACCTGTCGGTGGAGGTCACCTATAGCGGTCTGGACGGGAATCATCTGCCCAACTCGATCGCCGACAACCAGTTGGGGAGAGAGCATATCGATCGGGCCGCAAATGATACGACCATCTGCAGCTTGACGAACAACGCGATCATCCCGCAGGGGCAGGCGGGTTTCGTCGCCGGCCAGCAGGATACCTGCTACGGCGCCTATCTCCGGCAGCTGGTAACGAATCCGTTCGTGGGAGTGGTCCGCGAAGGAGCTCTCTCGACGCCGACCGTCCAGCGACAGCTCCTGCTCGTGCCGACCCCGCAATACGGGCAGTCAAATCGGGACGGGTATTTGGGCTCGAGCCGCTATCACGGGCTGACGCTCCGGGCCGAAAAGCGCTTCGGCGCCGGCGGTCTCGTGGGCGGCCATTACACGTACTCGAAGAACATGACCAACGTTGAGACCCTAACCACGTGGCTCGAGGGAGGGGCGGGTACGCCGGCCGCCGGCTACCAGACCAACGACCTCAACGGGGAGTGGGCACTGAGCAGCTTCGATATACGGCACCGGGTGGTGGTCAACTTCGTTTACGACCTCCCGTTCGGCGAGGGCCGCAGGTTCGCTACCGGTGCGACGGGGATTGCTGGCAAGCTGATCAGTGGCTGGACCCTGAATGGCGTGACAACCATTCAGAGTGGATTACCGCTCGCCTTCACCGCCACGCCGAACCTGATCGCGTCGGGCTATGGCTTGCGGCCGAATGTGGATCCGAACTGCGACAAGAGCGTCGCCGGCTCTGCGCAAGACCGCCTGGACGGATGGTTCAACACCGCCTGCTTCAGCGTGCCAAATGCCGCGGTGTCCACAAATCCACAGTCGCGATGGCAGCTTGGCAATGCGCCGCGGGTGGACCCCGATCTGCGGGGACACCATCTGCACAACTGGAACTTCGCCGTGACCAAAACAACGCCGCTCCACGGCCGCGTGAATCTGATGCTTCGCGCGGAGGCGTTCAACCTGTTCAACCGAACCCAGCTCGGCATGCCCAACACGCAAGTCACCACGGCGGCGCAATCCACTCTGGCGCGTGTAACCAGCCAGTTGAACCAGCCCCGGCTGATTCAGCTGGCGTTCAAGTTGACGTTCTAAGCGGAGTAAAATCGTCGGACCATGATGAATCGCCGGACATTCACAAAAACGGTGGCAGCGGGACTGACCGCTGCCGCCGTGCCCGACTGGGCCGCCGCCCAGTCGAGAAAGCTCAACATCGGCATCACGATGCTGATTTGGGGCGCGTTGCCCAAGACGCCGGAACAGCTGGAGCCGGCGCTGAAGGACAGCACAGAGCTCGGTTATCGGAGCTTCGAGACCTTCGCATCGGTCCTCGAAGCCTGGGACCAGAAGGGCACGCTTCAGCCGTTGCTGGAGAAGTACCCGATCCCGCTGCGGTCGGCGTTCGTCACGGTGAACGTCACCGATCCGGCGGCGCGCAAACAGCAGATCGAGATGCTGCAGCGCTACGCGGCGGTGATGAAGAAGTACGGCGGAACTTTCATCGTGCAATCACCCAACGGTCCGCGGACCAATTTCAACTTCGCCGAGCACAAGACCAATATCGTTGCCGCTCTGAACGACTACGGGAAGGCGGTCAACGATGCGGGCCTCGGTACCGGGCTTCATCAACATACGGGCACGGCGGTGGAAACGCGCGACGAAACCTATGCAGTCATGGAGGCGGTGGACACACGCTACATGAAGTTCGCGCCCGACATCGGTCAGGCGCAGAAGGGTGGCGCCGACGCCGCGCAGGTCGTCAAAGACTTCGCCAGCATCATCGTGCATATGCACTTGAAAGACTGGAACGGCGGCGAGCACATGCTCGGCTACTGTCCGCTCGGTCAAGGCAAGGTCGATCTGAAATCGGTGCTCGAGACGATGGAGAAGGTCAATCCGAGCGCGAGCATCATGCATGAGCTCGATGGATCGGACAAGATGCCGTTGACGCCGCGCCAGACCGCGGAGATCGGCAAGAAGTACCTTCAGTCGCTGAAGTACACCTTCCGCTCGTAACACCGAAAAAAATCAAACAGGAGTTCAGGAGATCAGGAGGTTGAATGCCTTCTGATCTCCTTCGTGTTTGAGCGTCGTGTTCTCTGACAGTCGAAGTCCTACACCACCAATCCCCTAATCCCCAATCCCTAGTCCCTAATCCCCAGCTATACTCGCCACGCCCCTGTTCGCTTCGAGACGTTCCGACGTTCTCCTGGTACCTGCGCTGTTCTTCAAAAGGGGAGACGACATGGCGAAGTCCACACGTCGGCGGACGGCGGTCCGCCAGTCCCGCGCGGCTAACACCGAAGCGCGGCCACCTGTCCGGCACATGACGGTCATCGCTCAGGATCCGAGCGTCATGCAACAGGGCCGGATCCTGACGGCAAAGGTCGCCGTTCCCGCCGAGGATCTCATCGCCGGACCGATGGGCTACCGGATCCAGATCGTCGACTACGACTCCACGCGTCAGTACTTTCACGGCAGCCACGTGCTGCCAACCGCCTATGAAGAGGAACCCGCCGGCTGGCAGCGGGGCGATCCTCATATCGTCAATGACTTCCGGTTTCACGCGCAGAACGTGTACGCGCTCGTGATGAAGACGCTGGCGCGCTTCGAGTTCGCGCTCGGCCGGCGCCTCGGCTGGTCGTTCGACAACCACCAGATCAAGATTGCGCCCCACGGCATGTTCGACGCCAATGCGTTTTACAGTCCGGTGGAAGAAGGGTTGGTCTTCGGTTACTTCAAGGGGACCTCAGGACGCCCAGTCTTCACCGGCCTCTCTCATGACGTCGTCGTCCACGAGACGACGCACGCCTTACTCGATGCGCTGCGCGAACGCTATCTGATGCCCTCGAATCCGGATCAGGCGGCGTTTCATGAGGGTTTTGCCGATGTGATTGCACTGCTGTCGGTATTTGCGTTGCCGGAAGTCGTGGCGCATCTTCTCGGTCCTTCCAACGGGAAGCCAAGCACGGCCAGGACCATCGGACGGGAGAAGGTGCTGCCTGAAGCGCTGCAGAAAAGCGCCCTGTTCGGCCTCGCCGACGAGATGGGGCAGGAGCTCGATAACTTGCGCGGGAGTGCGCTCCGGCGAAGCGCCGAGCTCGAGGCGAGCCCGACGATCCTCGACGACCCCGACTTCCTCGAGCCTCACAGACGTGGTGAAGTGTTCGTCGCCGCGGTGATGAGAGCCTTCATCGACGCGTGGTCGGAACGAATTCTCAGCTCAGGCGTCACGGGCCAGAAGGCGTTTCCGCTGGCCAGTGTGGCCGAAGAGGGCGCCGACATTGCCGACACGCTCGCCACGTTGTGGATCAGGGCACTCGACTACATGCCTCCTGTCCATCTCACGTTCGCCGATGCGCTGACGGCGGCGTTGACCTCCGACACGCAGGTCCGGCCGGACGACTCCCGGTACAAGTTGCGCCACTGCTTGAAAAAGCAGTTCGCCGCGTACGGCATCGCGCCGGTGCGGGCCAGCCGGGGAGCCCAGCAGGACTGCTGGGAACCTGCGCCCGCAACCCTCCGTTACGATCGCGTGCGGTTCGAGTCTATGCGCAGCGACAAAGACGAGGTCTTCCGATTTCTCTGGGAGAACCGCAAGGACCTCGAGCTGCAAACCGATGCCTACGCCAAAGTCCTGTCGGTCCGTCCCTGCCTGCGCACGGGCATCGATGGCTTCGTGTTGAGGGAGACGGTCGCTGAGTACTATCAGGTTGCACGTTTGACACCCTCCGAGCTCGAGCTCAAGAAAATCAAGGCTCCGCGAGAATTCCTTCTGCACTTGAATCGTCTCAAAGCCGAACGTGCGGCAAAGGCCGCGGCCCGAGCCAGGGCGAGAGCCGGGGCCCTCGAAAGAGCCGAATTGGATTCGGACGCCGAAGGGAACGGTGCCTCCGCGTCCGATGCGGGAAGCGAAGAAGACGATCTCGTGACGGCGCTCTATGGCGGTGGCGTGCTGATCTTCGATGAGTACGGGCGTCTGAAGTATCACGTCCACAACAAGGTCTTCGGGAGCCAGCAAGCGGCGAGGCTCAAGTATCTGTGGGAGGCCGGCCTCCTCGAAGTGAAAGTCGACAGCGCGGGCTATCGTGCCGCCCGCCTCTCGACGTTGCACCGCCTGCGGGCCATCGACGCGCGCAAGTGGCCGTTGGAAGGATGGTGACGAATGGCCAAGCGACCGAAGTTCGTAGAAATCCGCACGTACCAGGTCGGGTTCGGCGACTGCTTTCTCTTGTCGTTCGTGTACACCGAGAAAGACAAGCGGCACGTCCTCATTGATTTCGGCACGACCGGCTTGCCGGGAAAGACGGCCAAGCCGAGCGTGCATATGCCGAAAGTCGCAAACGACATCAAGACGGTGTGCGGGCCGCAGGGTCTGACGGCCCTCGTGGCGACTCACCGGCACGCCGATCACATCAATGGGTTTGGGACAGACACGAAGACCGGGAAGTCAGGTTCGATCATCGCCGGGCTGAATCCGCGGCTGGTTCTACAGCCGTGGACGGAGGATCCGGATGCGGCACGGGATGCCCGGGCGGCGACGCGCGACTCGTCGCGATCGCGGAAGAGCGTCGTCGCGGGGCTCGCCGCGATGAACGATGTGGCGGGGATGGTCGCCAGGATTGCGATGAACCCGCCGTCGTGGATGTCGGCGGCACTTCAGAAAGAGTTGATGTTCCTCGGCCAGGACAACATCAAGAACCGATCGGCGGTCGAGAATCTGATCGCCATGGGGCACAGAAAGGGAGCAAAAGCCGCCTGGGCGCATCACGGTTCCAGGTCCGGGTTCGAGCGGCTCCTGCCCGGCGTGAAGGTGCACGTGCTCGGCCCGCCGGATCTGAAGCAGTCGGAAAAGATCCGAAAGATGAAGAGCCGGGATCCGGATCAGTTCTGGCAGCTGGTTTCTGGAGGCGCGTCGCTGAACGGGAAGAACCTGCTCGCGACTGGCATTGCCTGGGGTGACAGAGGCAAACGCCGCAGCGTTCCGCCCGGTGCCCGGTGGTTCCGCGATCGTCTGGAAAAGCTGAACGGACAACAGTTGCTCGAAATTGTCCGGACTCTCGATCAGCAGATGAACAACACGAGCCTGATCCTGCTCTTCGAAGTATTCGGGAAGAAGCTGCTCTTTCCGGGAGATGCGCAGATTGAAAACTGGAGCTATGCCTTCGAGGATGCGCCGGATGCGGAGAAGACCAGAACGCTACTCGAAGAGGTGGACGTGTACAAGGTGGGGCATCACGGGAGTCTGAACGCGACGCCGAAACAGGGGCTCTGGGAACGGTTCCGCAAGCGCGACAACGGTCTCCAGACGCTCTTGTCCACGATGCCTGGCAAACACGGCAACCCGCGCAACCGCACGGAAGTGCCGCGGACGCCGCTGCTCAAAGAACTGGAGGAGCGCAGCACGCTGCAGAACACGGTGACGTTGAAAATTGGAGACAACGCAGAGCTGTGCCACGTGCTGAAGGTAGAGCCTTGAAGTACTTCAAACTTGTCAGTGGTTAGTGGTTAGTGGTTAGTGGTTGGTGGTTAGTGGACGGTAGCGCTGCCACGAGCCCTGCAATCGGATCGGTTCCACACACTGCCGGCACGTTGGAGAGGCACGCAACCTGCATTATCGCGAGCCGTGCATCGAGGACGTGCACTCGTCGAACTGCTGCGCATTGCCTGGCAAGAGTACGAGCGCGACCACGCGCGGTACCTCGCGGGCGCGATGGTCTATTACGCGCTCGTCTCGCTGGTGCCGATGCTCCTGCTCCTTCTCGCGGTGCTCGGATTGCTGCTCCGCTACTCGGACTTCGCAGCGACGGTAGAGCGGCAGGTACTCGCGACCGTTGAAACGAGCTTTGGATCGGAGATCCGGACGGGCATCGAACAGTTGCTCGAACACCTCGAGGAGGAATCGATCGTCGCGACCGTCATCAGCCTGGCGGGCCTGCTGTGGACCGCATCGGTGCTGTTCAAACACCTTCGATTGAGCTTTCGCGCGATCTGGAAATACACGCCGCCGCTGGTGTCGGGGACGGTCGGAGTCATTGTTCGGACATCCTTTCTCGAGCAGATCGCCGCCTTCGCGATGGTGGTGGCGGGAGGCGTCCTGCTGCTGACCACACTCCTGCTGATTGCCGCGATGCAGTGGATCGGTGGCGCCTGGCTCTATGCGTTGCCGAGCCCCGTCATCATCGTGTTCCTGACGTTTGCGTTTCTGTTCAAGCTGTTGCCGCCCGCTCGACCCCGCTGGTCCCACGTCTGGTTCGCGGCGGCGTTCTGCACGGCTGCCTGGATCGTCGGCTCGGAGCTGCTGATTCTGGCGGGAGCGTTTATCGGAAGCAGTCCAAGCGCATCGGTCGCAGTCGGGGGGCTGCTGATGATCATGCTCTGGATGAACTTCATCGCCCAGCTGCTGTTCTATGGCGCTGAAGTGTGCAAGGTCGTCTCTTTAGAGAGCGCGCAGGAAGCGTAATCCCTCAGGTCCGTACTTCTCCGCCGACAGGAGGATCGCAACAGGCCTCGTCCTGTTCTTAATGAGCAAGCGGTGCGGCAAAAGCGGCTCGGCGCACGTGTGCGCTGCCACACCGAACTCGTTCTGGAACGTCTCTTGAAGCTGCAGTGGGTGTAGTACGCGGTTCTCCTGACATTTGTTTATTCAGGGAGTCCAATCATGGC
The DNA here is from genome assembly GCA_963782595.1 of Vicinamibacterales bacterium. GTDB lineage: Bacteria > Acidobacteriota > Vicinamibacteria > Vicinamibacterales > JAMQPK01 > JAMQPK01. The sequence goes on from CAWAKJ010000005.1 coordinate 468,096, forward strand.
CCGGTCTCATTCACACGCCCTCGACAAGCACGACCACATCCCTGACGTCGATACCGGCGAAAAGTCCGTCATGGAGAAGATGCTGGATGTTGTCGAGCGGGTTGGCAACAAGGTGCCGCACCCGGCAGTGATCTTCGTCCTTCTCATCGGTCTGATCATGGTGCTGTCCCACATCTTCTATTTGATGGGCTCCACGGTCACCTTTCAGACGATCAATCCGGAAACCGACGCAGTCGAGGACGTCACGGCCAGTGCCCGCAGTCTGCTGACGGCCGACGGGTTCCGCTTCATGTTCACCGGTGTGGTACAGAACTTCATGAACTTCACGGCGGTGGGCGTCATCATCGTCGCCATGCTCGGTGTGGGCGTGGCCGAGTCCGCCGGCCTGGTGGGCGCCTTGATTCGCAAGCTGGTCCTCGTGGCACCAGCCAAGGCGATGACCTACATCCTGGTGTTCGTGGGAATCCTGTCGAGCATCGCCGCTGATGCCGGCTATCTCGTTCTCGTTCCGCTGGGTGCCGCCGCATTCCTCAGCCTCGGCCGGCATCCATTGGCCGGGCTGGCAGCGTCGTTCGCCGGAGTCGCCGCCGTGTTCAGCGTGAACATTCTTATCAAGCCGCTCGATGGCATCCTGACCGAGATTACCAACGACGCCATCCATCTGATCAATCCCAGTATCTCGATCGATCTGGCGGCGAATCTCTGGTTCTCCATCGCGTCCGTCCTTCTGCTGACCGTCGTGGTGTCGCTCATCAGCGACAAGATCGTCGAGCCCCGGCTGGGCGCCTACACCGGAGAGCGGCCGGAACAGCACGAAGGGATCACGCCGGACGAAGCGCGAGGGTTGAAGTACGCCAACTGGGCCGTTCTGGCCGTGCTCGCGGTCTTCGCCTTGCTGACGCTTCCCTCGTGGGCGCCTCTGCGCAATCCGGAGACCGGCGCGCTCATCGGCGACTCGCCGTTCATGAACGGGCTCATCGTGTTCATTACGCTGGTCTTTCTTGCGGCTGGATGGGCGTATGGACGCGGCGCCGGCACCATCAAGAGCAGTGTGGATGTCATCAAAGCCATGGAGAAGGCCGTGGCCGGACTGGCCGGATTGATCTTTCTGCTGTTCATCATCAGCCAGTTCATCGCCTTCTTCAATTACAGCAATATGGCGACGATCGCCGCCGTGAAGGTGGGTGATTGGCTGGAGACCGCTGGGCTCGGTGCGCTTCCATTGCTCATCGGGTTCGTCTTCGTCGTCGCCATTCTCGACCTGATCATGACGGGCGCGATTCCCAAATGGGCCATCTTCGCGCCGGTGTTCGTCCCGCTGCTGATGCGTCTCGGTGTGGAACCCGCGGCCGTGCTGGCCGCGTATCGCGTGGGCGACAGCCCGATGAATGCTATCAGCCCGTTGAATGCGTACTTCGCGCTGATTGTCTCGTTTGCGATGAAGTACCAGAAGGACGCGGGCGTGGGCACGATCATCGCGCTCATGCTGCCCTATGTGGCCGCGCTCTTCGTCGTGTGGCCGCTGCTCGTCGGCCTCTGGCTCATCATGGGGCTTCCGTGGGGGCCATAGGTATCGACGCCGGTGTTACCGCAACGTGCTGACTGCCGTGCAGCGTCCGTGATGGAGAACACCACGGACGCTGCGTTCATCGAGCAGCGTCGTGCCGACCGGATACGCCAATGGATGGAGCTGCTCTCTGCGATGCTGATGGCCGCCGCGACCATCGCCACCGCCTGGAGCGCGTATCAGTCGTCGGAATGGAATGGCGAGTTCAGTAGCCACAGCACAGCGGCCACCACGGCCATCGTCAGGGTGGGAAAGCTGAGCAATATTGCTCTGCAGCGGACATCCCTGCACGTCAATCTCTTCGTTCAGTGGGTCACGGCCCTGAAAGACGGTGACACGCCGAGGGCCGACTTCCTGCTCAATCGCTTCCCTGAACCATTGAAGGCGGCGGCGATATCCTGGCAGTCGACCAACCCGTTCACGAATCCTCACGCACCGGCCTCGCCGTTCGACATGCCGGAATACGTGATCATGGAGAGTCGAGATGCCGATCGCTGGGATGCGACGGCGATCGACGAGTTCGCCGCCGCCGAGCGGGCCAGCGCCACCTCGAGCCGCTACATGATGTTCACGATCATCTTTGCGTCGGTGCTGTTTTTTGCCGGCATCAGCGGCAAGTTCAGGTGGCTCGTCATAGACGAGGCGGTGCTCGTGCTTGGGGCGCTGACCTTGCTGGTTGGACTGGTGATCATGCTCTGGTCACCGAAAGCGTAATGTCTCAACTCAGTCTGAGCCGCTAATCTCACCGTCTTCGCATTAGCGGGCAAGGAGACGGAGCCGTGAGATCATCTACAGTTTCCCTTCTGCTAATCGTCTGTATTGTGTGCATTGTGGCATCGGTGCCGCTGGCCGCGCAGGACGCTGATTGGTCGCGTATCCGCAAGCTCGCGGCGGGCACCAAGATCATCGTGACTCCGAGGGATTCGCCACCAGTCAAGCGGTACTTCGTCGTGGGAGACGACTCCAGCCTAAGAGTGTTGAATCTTGCGAACATCGTCGAGCAATACGGGCGAGACGACCTCGCTGAAGTGAGGACCGCGAGGACGAGCGCCAACCCGGTGGGATGCGCCTTTGCCGGCTACTTTGGAGGGGCTTTCGTCGGCGGACTGCCCGGAGTGCTTATCGGCCACGCGGTGGGCGGAGACACTGGACCCGCGCTTCGCGGGATGATGGTTGGCTGGTCACTTGGCGCGATCCACGTGTACCGCAAATGCCGTCACAAACCCGAAAAAACGATCTACCTGGCACCTTGAACGGGCAGGCTACCCTCCAGTTCCTCCGCTCGTCAAAGGGAAGGTACGTGACCCGAGACTCGCGCACCTGCGCCGTCACCTAAGAGTGGTAGCAGTGGCAGCAGCGGAGAAGGACAGGATACGCGTTGCTCTGACTCCGTCCTTTACGGATTCCTTGCTTTGATTGCTCCCAGTGCCTTACGTGCCGATTCACCGTAGAGTGGATGCGAGGTGAGGTCTGTGAGCACATGTGTGGCTGAGGTGTCGCCGTAATCCTCGAGCACGAGAATCGCCAAGAGTGGGGTCGCGATTGGAGCCTGCGAAGCTGCCGCCTGTATGGCTGCTAGATTCTTCTGCAAGAAATCTTTTGCGAGTGTTACAAGTGATTTATCGTTGAAACGGATCGCTCTAAACGCACGTACAAAGAGGTCGTCATTCGACGCAGACCATAACGTCGACTGGAGCAGCATTGATGCAAAGAGCGTGTCCGGCTCCTTGTCCGAAAGAAGGGGCCGAAATGACGATTCCATCCCGAGGATTGCACCCACCCGATGACCCATCAGGCGAAAGCTCTCGTGTTGTCGAAAATCATCAATCGCACGAACTCGAAGTTCGGTCGCACTCGGAAAATTCTTGGGGTTCAATGATGGTCGGACGGTACACGTTGATTCGTACAAGGTTCCGGTCGAATGTTCCACGCGCATGCTTACGACGATGTTGGTAGCCGGCACCAGTTTCGGCCAGATTCCAGGACCAGCCGTCTCTTCATAGAGAATGTGGACAACAGGTGCGTCGAGGTCGTCCGTCACTTCGAGGTCGGCCTCATTGAGTGTGGCCGCGAATTCCTTGCGCGCTTCAAATGGCGTTGGCGCGAGCCATGTGTCGACTTCGACTACCAGACGCACTCGCACTTGTGCGGCGACAGGACTTGCCGCCAGAACCGCGAAGAGACATGGCATCCAAATGCAGAACATCGCGATGCGGCTTACACCGCCCACGCCGTTATTGGCCATGTCTTCCTCCGTAGCGCTCATGTGTAAGCGTGTGCCACTCCGGGAGAAACGTATACACCTCACGGCCTGAACGGTACCAGACGCCGACAACATCTGCCTCATCCCGATCTTCGTACGAACGAATGAGCACTCCGCTCATGTCACCCTTTCAGGGGTGGCCAAGCTGCCGTGACACTCAGCTAATGCTCTGCGGACGCCAACCGAATACCGAGGAGGAGCAGCAGACCTCCAAAGACCCGATTCACGGTCTGCTGAGAGCGTTCGATATGTTCGCGAATCGACGGCCGATCAAGCGTGTACACGAAAAGGAGCCAAAAAGATGCGCTCACTAGCATCATGATGCAGATGAACAGCAGCATGGCACTCGCCGAGGTGTCGGGCCTGATGACCATCGTAAACACGCCAAGATAGAACAGTGCGCCTTTCGGGTTGAGCAGATTGTTTACGAATCCTTGAACGAACCACGTGCTCTCGTTCGGCCGGCCCTCGATTCGGCTCGGCTCGAGTTTCGTGCCCGCAGATCGGAAGCTCACGATCCCCAAGTACAAGAGATACGCCGCCGCCGCATACTTCAGCGCAGAGAAAGCAATGATGCTTTGCGAGATGAGCAACCCAATCCCGAGCACGGAGTAGGTGATGTGGACCAGGTTCCCCGTCAGGATACCGATCGAAGTTTGTAGACCGGCACGTCGGCCCGTTACGAGTGTGTTGCGCAGCACGAGGACCATGTCTGGACCAGGGGTGATCATCGCGAGGCTGGTCACTGAGACGATCACCAGTATTTGGTCGAGCATCGTGCTCGCAGCATACCGCAAGTGTCGATGCCAGAGCGTAAGTGCCGCCGAAGCGGCTCACGAGAGCATCGCGATCGGGGTGTTCTCAATAATGGGCTGGAGCGGAACTCCGTTCGTGGTGTCTAACAGCTCAATGGAGGAGAGATGCGCCGGAGACGCTCGTGGGCATTCACTGCGATTTTCGTCCTGACACTCCTTACTGGATGTGACGCGCAGACTACGCTGCCTCCGACACGGATGGTCAACGTTGACGGAAAGGCCATGCGCATCTGGACTGCAGGACTGGACGGTCGAAAGGCCGGACAACCCGTCGTGATCCTTGAATCGGGAGCGGGTGGAGGTCTGGAGCATTTCAAACCGATCCTTGCCCAAATCGCTGAGCGAACCCCAGTGATAGCGTACGACCGCCGTGGGTTGGGGCAGTCTGAGCCGGACACCGTCCCGCAGACGCTTGATCGGGTCGCACGGACGCTTCGTGCGTTGTTGAAGGAAGCGCGGGTGCCCCCACCGTATGTGCTCACCGGCGCATCGTGGGGTGGGGCATGGATTCGGAAGTTCGCCACGCTCTTTCCGTCTGAGGTCGCGGGGTTCGTGTACCTCGACGCGACCGATTTTGCAACCCGCGCCGAATTGGCTCAACTCCCGGCCGGTGCCTTGGAAGCTGTGTTCGATCTTCAGCCTGCACCGAAGGATATGAAAATGCCTCCCGGACTTCGTGCAGAGATCGAGTCGATCGTCAGTGCCGTTCACGGCGAGTTCAGTGAAGTCCGAGCGTTGCGCCCGCCGGCCAACGTGCCTGTCGCGGTCATCATCGCTGGAGCAAAAACTTGGCCGGGGATTTCTGAAGTGGCGCGCACGGCGTTGCTGGATCTGCAAATCAAGCATCAAAGTGAGTGGACGCAGGCCTCGCCCAAAGGGTTGCTCATTGTGCCGAGCAAGGCCCGTCACTTCCTGTTCAACGAAGAGCCAGCACTGGTTGTGGACGCGATCACGTATGTCGTGCGGCACGCCCAGGAGCAGTCGGGTCGATAGCGGGCATCTGTCTGGCCGTCCCGGGCGTCAAAGCAGTTCTAGCTCGAATCCATAAGACTCTTCAGATCAATACCGGCATAGAACCCTGTTGAGCCGGCTCAGAATCGACCGTCTGAGAGCCCAAAGGTGACGGCTGACCCTCTAGACCGAATTTAGTGATGAATTCAGAGGGTGTTTTTGATCGGCTAGGCCTTAGCCATCCCTGGGCTCGGGCTCAATTCGGTCGCTGTCACCTTCCCCTGCGTCTTCTAACTCGTCCACGGCATCGCTAGCTGTCTCTATCGCTTCGTGAATCACGTCAAGTTTCTTGCGGTCCATATTGCCCGGCTCTTCTTTGAGTTCGTCAACAGTTTCGGTGAGGTCATCGAGACCGATCGACAGCTCGTCAAGTTTTTCAGAATCCATAAATTCACCTCTGCTCAGCATGTTTGCTTATAGTGTGATACGAAGCACTGCGAATCAGAACGTCACATGTGTAAATTTGAGAGGATCACTGCGATCACTGATCGGGAAATGCCTCACGACTGGCGACTGTCAAGAAGGGTCGCCTGATCGCTTGTCGATTCAGGCCGGAACTCGACGCTGATCGGATCGTCTGATCCCTGTCCAGATCGAGTTCCTTTCGGACACCGTTCGAACGATCGATATCCCCATTTGTGAACTGGGCACAGCCAACGAACCCGTAACGCTCGCTGCGCTTTCTTGTGGATCAGCCGAATTTAACTTCTAGAGCCACAGCTAGTTAGGTGGCCAAAAATAGACTCAGCCCTTCCCTTTGCCGCGTCGATGGAGGAAAGGGGTGCGTCTAAGGGCTTGCCCTAATTTATGAGCGCTGATGGCTAGTGCCACAGCTCGTAGTAGAGCAGCTTTCCCACGGCAATGAGGAAGAGGATGAACACGACGAGATCGAAGATCGTGCGCTCCAACTCCTATGCACTCCTATGCTCTTGGGTGCTGCCGTATGCTTACACTCAGTCAACAATTTTCCGCTTGACACGATTTCTGCTGTAGGCGTCCGACGGTAGGTAGTCGTGACTGGTCAGCCACTCCCCAGCAGCCGCGAACCGAATCTGAGCACACCTGTCAGCGGTAGTCGCCGCATGCCGCATCACATCTCCAAATAGAGCCGAGGATAAAACGTCAGGGATTCGTCCTTAGCAGGCTCTTGTCGTTGTAGGCACTTTGCGCGGAGTGAACTATTGATCCTGATCAAGCCTCTTGTCGGGTGAGTCGGGCGCGACGACCGGATGCGCGGTTGAAGTCCAATAATACTCACAGGCAGGGCAAAAGAAGGTGGTGCGTGTCTCGTGGCCGATGATGACCTGGCCGAAGCGCACGGGCTGATAACCGCACTTGGGGCATTGCGCTTTGTTGGGCACGGGAGTGATCCGAGTATTTACGGGATACCGAAATCTGTCAAACCTCGCACACCTTATTTCCGTTCGAAGCGGGAGTCGTAAGACATACGCCTGCGGCCAAACGTAAGTGGCGAGGGCACTCCTTCAGCCTCGGCTCCCCCGACCGAGACTCGTGCCCACAACGTGCAGTATTGAAGCGTGGAGGATGCCGGTCAATCGTCCGAATGGGCTAAACTTTTGGTTCAATACCAAATTCACTGTGCCTGATTCGCTCTATCTGGTGCCGCCAGCGTTCAACTGAGCCAGCTAGATGCGCGGCGTGCCGCCTCGTCGTGCTCTGGACAAAAGGTCCGACCAAAACTGGACCGAATAGGCAGCACAGTATGGACAATGAAACTTGGCAGCGTTCACCGACGGCGGCGTGTGGGGGGCAATCATTTCGGCAGAGCATACTCAGAAATCGCACGGAGAACGAACCCTGCAGGTAATTAGGCTATGCGCGACGACGGATTCGCCGTGGGCGCAAGGAGGCTCGGGGCGGTTTCGGGCGAGCGGTGTCAACTCCCCACTCATATGTCCGCACAGGGTGCAACGCCATTGCATCACGAGGGCTCCGCGCTCGCGGGTGACTTTGGCGACACTGACCCAGACGGAGCTGGCACCGCACTCGGGGCATGGAGTTTTCATGGCGTTCCTCCCCATCTTAAACGAGGGCGGAGATGGTTGAAGCTGGGGCTTCATTAGTCAACCTAGATGTGATCACTTTTGTGATCACTTTTATGGGTTTTTGTGGGTATTGGAGGGCACAATCCGTCATCGGGTGAATGACGGAATCAGCGAAAGCGTTAGGAAAATGCTGAAAATGGTCGGGGCGACTGGATTCGAACCAGCGACCCCCTGCGCCCAAGGCAGGTGCGCTACCAGGCTGCGCTACGCCCCGACATTCCTGCGGAAATCGTGGAAACCCGTTAGAAAATAAGAGTCTAGCACGCCCTCAACGCAGGGAGCAGTTCCACACTGTTCCCGGTATTTCCGCGCCAAAACACTGAAAAAAAGTCATCGACGGGTAACCCGCCGAAGGATGGCTCGATCGGACGCGTAGGACTGGCGACGGAAGGAGGAGTATGCTTGGAGAAGGCCTGCCTGCCTCCACTGAGGGTACCCATGCGCAGTTGCATTCTCGGCATCATGTTTCTGATGGCAGTGCCTGCGTACGCCGTGGGGCAGCAGCGCGACCGTTCGGAGCGATCCGCGACGGGGCGAACCGCGGTACCGCGGGAGGAAGCTGTTCAGGCGGCTCCAGCCAGGCAAACCGACGGTCGTCCTGAGCCGCGCCGAGAGAGAGTCACACCGTCGACGCGCGTGGAGGAGGAGTCTGGCGACACCTCGTCGTCGCGCGCGGCCCGCGAGCGGCGCCGCAACACGCCGAATGAGCATCCACAGGGAAACCCATGGTTAGTCCTTCTGCCCGGTCACGGTGTTGCGCCCTTTCCCGATCGCGATCGTCGGCGACCGGGACCAAGGGACGGAGATGTCCAACCACAGGGCAACCCATGGTTAGTCCTTCTGCCTGGTCACGGTGTTGCGCCCTTTCCCGATCGCAATCGGCGGCGACCGGGGCCAAGGGAGGGCGCGAACGTCGTGTTCGTTCCATACGGAGTGCCAGTGGTCGAACGCGAGGTCGTGATTCAGCGTGAAGTGGTCGAGGAGCCAGCGGTCCCTGTAATGGTCGAACAGCCGTCGGTCGCGAGGCTCATTCTTGATGTTCACCCGCCAACGGCGCAGGTCTTCGCGGACGGCTATTACATCGGCATTCCGGAAGACTTTCGATTCGAGGATGGCGGTGCCGTGCTCGAGCCAGGTCCCCACCGGATCGACATCGTTGCGCGCGACCACGAGCCGGTGAGCTTCGACGTCAACCTCACGCGCGGACAGTCGGCGACGTTCCGGCACATCCTGAGGCCGATCATGTCCGCGCCGCAGCTTGCGCCGGATGTTGCGCCGCCCGAGAAGAAGCAGCCGATGACGTTTTACCTGATCCCCGGTTGTTATATGGGCAACGTGCCGCCGAAAGACGCGAACTTACCGGCGACGTGCGACCTCACCCGCGCTGTGTCGGTTCAGTACCGATAGGCTCAGCGCACCTGACGTCTCATCGTCGAAATAGCCCAAATCGCACTGCATGAAGGCGACGAGCCAGATGCGCTCGCCTTCACTTGCAATCCAATTCCAGTTCCGAATCGTAATCAGTCTGAGCACGTGGCCAATAGCTGACGGCTTCCACCATGGAGGCGCAGCGAGAGCCTTGGCAGGGCGCGTTTTGTTCAGTTCAGAAACAGGAGGAGGAGATTCACATGCGCACGATCACCCACACCAGGAAACAGACGGTCCTTAGCATCTGCCTGGCCGTTCTGATGGCCGCAGCCGCGTGGCAAGTTGCATACGCCGAGCGCGACGATGACGATGACGACTCACACAATGGCCTGAGAGTCATCGGCTTGACCGACAGCGGCCGGCTGGTCTCGTTTAGAGCGCGGTCACCGGAACTGACGAGAGACAGGGGATTCGTCACCGGTCTCACAGGGGCAGACACGGCGCTCGTCGGCATCGACTTCCGTGTGCAGGACGGGAAGTTGTACGGCGTCGGCAATGGCGGCGGCGTGTACACAATCGATCCGAAAACCGCCGAGGCGACACTCAGCAGCGCACTCACGGTGCCCCTGGCGGGAACGGTTTTTGGCGTGGACTTCAATCCGGCTGCCGATCGCCTGCGGATCATCAGCGACACTGGACAGAACCTGGCGCACAACGTGAACCTCGGAGGCGTGACCCTCGCCAATGGCACACTGACATATACGGCTCCGCCAGCCGCGCCCGTGCCTGCGCCAGGGGTCGCAGCGGCCGCTTACACGAACAACGATCTGAATCAGCCGAATACCGGCACGACGTTGTTCGACCTGGATACCACGCTCGATCAGGTCGTCATTCAATCGCCTCCGGCCAACGGAATCCTCGTGGCAACCGGGAAGCTCGGGGTTGATGCCGCTGCGGCGTCCGGCTTCGATATCTACAGCCTTCTCAGGAACGGCGTGACGGTAGCCAATTACGCGTTCGCGACGCTCTCGGAAAATGGCAGGTACCGCTTTTACGCTGTCAATCTCACGACGGGCCAGGCGTTCTCGCTGGGCCGGTTCGACGAGGCCGTCGTGGACATCGCGATCCCGTTGGACCAGTAGGTTTCACCTCTGCGCACGATGAGGACGAGCGCTGAGGGGCGGTATACTGTGTTCACAATGCTGCGGGTTGTTGCGACTGGCTTTGCGGTCTTCGCCGCCTCACTTGTGCACGCTCAGTCGTCGAATCCAGCTCCAGTCGTTCGACCGCCGGGTGTCGTTGTTCGTCAGGAGCCGTCGTTTCTGGCACTGCAGGGACCAGGTTCCCAGATTGGCGTGTCGGCTCGCGACCTGACGTCCTCGGAAGCGCTGCCGGGGAGCGACGATTGGTTCACGAGCCAGGCCGGTGTTGTCATCGACCAGGTTGGTTCATGGAGCCCTGCGTCGCGGGCCGGTCTCATGAAGGGTGATGTCGTCACCATCTTCGCCGGCTATCGAGTGCGCAACGTCGCTCACTTCTCCCGGCTTGTTGGTGAAACACCACCGGGATGGACGGTCAAGATCACCATCGTGCGCAGCGGGAAAGCCCGCGAGCTCTCAGTCACGCCGACTCTATAGTTGCCCCGCTCGCTCAAGCCGATAAGAAATTAGATGAAGATACTGGCGGCGGCTCTGCTCGTGTTGATCTCGTCCGTATTGACCGTTGCCCAGGCTCCGCCACCACCCTTTGCTGTCAAGCAATTCAATGATGGAACTCACTGGATTGTGACTGAACCCTTCATCTACCAGATCGGCAGCTCGAAACTGTACGTCGAAGTGCCGAAAGGATTTGTCACAGATTTCGCAAGTGTGCCACAAGGATTCACCGCTTTCTTCCTGCCAACAGGCCAGTACAGCCGGGCTGCGGTCATTCACGACTTTCTCTATTGGACACAGTCGTGTTCGCGTGAGCAGGCGGATCGAATCTTGTTGCTGGCGATGATCGAATCCGATGTGCCGTACAAGACGCGCACAACGATCTACCGCACCGTACGTGCCGCAGGTGAATCATCCTGGCTGACCAACCAGAAGGAACGGCAAGCGGGGATGCCTCGGGTCATTCCAGAGGTCTCCATGAAGATTGCTCCGCTCGACATCTGGTCAGCCTATCGTCAAGTGCTTTATGAATCTGGCGTTCGACCGGAGATGTCACCGACGCAGGTTCCGGCATATTGCGCAGCCACTGAAAGCGATCTCCACTAAGGCTGCAATCAGTTTACGATCGAGGTATGCGTCGCTGGGTGCTTCCCTTGGCCGCCATCCTCCTGGTCGCCGCGGCGTGCGACAACTCGCCATCATCGCCGTCGGGCGACGCTTCACTGCGCGTGCTGGTCATCAACGAAGCGACCAACGCGGCGATTGTCAATCCGGCCCACCGGCTCGAGCTTCACCTGACGGCGCCGGCTCGCACCTACACCCAACCGGTCGTCGACGGCAGAGCCGAATTCACCGATGTCGTCCCGGATGAATATCGCCTGACCACCACGTCACTGTTTGGCTACCTCCAACTGGATCTGCTGACGGTCGGCGTGAAGGACGCCACGTCGTTGACGTTGCCGCTGGCGCCGATTGACGATCTTGGTGTGGAACAGGTTTCTGTGGACGGACTTGCGGTGCCCATGGGTGGGATGATCTCGATTCCTCCGCGAGGAGTGACACTGCGCCTTCGCGGCCGGTATCAATCGCCGCGCTCGCCGGCGCCGGCGGCGAACGGATTCAGCGTCTCGATTCCATCGGTGACGCCCGGGATCGACGGCGTCGGGCATGAGGGAGGTGCGACGACTGGCCAACCACTGTCGGCAGACGAGTTCGAGATCGCGATTCCCAATTGGACGCCGTGCACGCGGTTCGCAGGGGCTCGCCTATCCGGGTGCTTTACGGCTTCAGACGCCCTCGTGCTGACCATGTCGACGCCGTTCAGCGGTCGATTCGGCGGAACGCCCCTGATCCGGAAATCGCAGCGATGGCCGCTGACGTATGTTCTGAGCGCCGATTGCTGCCTGCCATGAATCGCTTTCTGGTTCTTTCTCTGTTGCTCTCGACCGCCTGCAGCAGCGGCGGCACGCCGACGACGGCGACGCCCGCACCGTTTCCCCTGCCGCCAGGCGCCCCCGCCGATGCGGCGGCGCCGGCCACCACGAGGCGGATTACGATTACGGCGATCGAGATCTCTGATGGGTTTGGCGCTCGAGTGCAGCCAGATGCGCTGAAGGTGAATACGCCCATCGGCGGATACCGGATGCGCGTGTGGGTCTTCTGCCCGGCCGGTCTGGAAGGGCCGGTGGGCGAGGGGCTGACGCGAGAGGTACTCGACTTTGTGATTACGAAACTCGATCTCTCGTTGGGCTCTGGGGGTACCGTCTCAGGGATGCTCCGCCTGGATCCTGGCTACAACGTCGTCGAGGACAGGCTGGCGATGCTGAGACCGGGCAGACAGTCGGTGCGTATCGAGCTCCGCCGCAATTTCGCCGTCATTGCCATGTCGGAATTCATCGCGACGTTCAACTGACGTGGCCGACGTGCGTTTTGTCCAGCCGATGGCCGCGATGCTTGTCGAACATTTGCCATCGGGCGACGAGTGGCTGTACGAAGCCAAGTTCGATGGCTATCGCGCGCTGGCGATGAAACAGGGCGCGAAGGTGCGCATCCTCTCGCGCAAGGGCCACGATCTGACGGCCGACTACCCGTCGGTGCGCGACGCCGTGGCCGCACTGAAGGCGACCAACGCCCTCGTCGATGGCGAGATCGTCGCCTTCGACGAATCGGGGCGGCCGTCATTCCAACAATTGCAGCATCGCGCCGGCAAAGGTACGGCCATCCGGTACTTTGCGTTCGACTTGCTTCATCTGAATGGCATCGATCTGCTCTCTGAGCCGCTGATGGTGCGGCGGGCGGCGCTTCAGAATCTGATCGCCAGATCCGATGTGGAGTTTTCCGACGAGCTCTCAGGCTCGTCCGATGAGGTGGTTCAGGCCGTCGCCCAGGTCGGGCTCGAGGGGGTCATCGCGAAGCGCCGCGATTCGCGCTACGAACCAGGAAAGCGCAGCGGTACGTGGCAGAAGTTCAAGCTGCAGCAGCGTCAGGAATTCGTCATCGGCGGGTACAAGCCCGAGAACAGAAGTTTTCAATCGATTGTGGTCGGCTACTACCAGGACCGCGCACTCCGCTTCGCGGCCCGCGTACGCGCCGGTTTTACCGCAACGCAGCGCGCGGCGCTCTTCGATGTGCTGCGCCCGCTGACCATAACGAAGTGCCCTTTTGCCGACCTGCCGACGGGCAAGGCGGGTCATTGGGGAGAAGGTGTCACCGAGGAAGATATGACCCTGCTCAAGTGGGTGAAGCCCACGCTGGTGGCCGACATCGCGTTCACCGAATGGACCCGCGACGGACATCTCCGTCACTCGGCGTTCGCCGGACTGCGGAAGGACAAGCGTGCCCGCGATGTCGTCCGTGAATGATCGCTCAGCGCCCGGGCGGTTGATAGATGATGTTCTTCTTCGTGGCCTGGTCGATCTCTTCCGGCGTGAGCAGGACGACCGTCGTCGTTTTGACGGCGCCCGTTGCGCCGATCGCGAGCTGTGCGGCGGCGACCGACGCATTGTCCGGCGCGTCGAGGATGATGTACGCATCGTGGTCGCCGAAGGCGAAGTAGAACGCTTCGAGTTTGCCACCGACGCTTTTCATCGCGGCCTCCGCAGCCTGGCGGCGCTTCGTTCCTCCGTCCTTCAGCACGCCCTTCAGGCCTTCCGCAGTGTACGACGCGACCACGAGGTACTTCGGCATAGATCCTCCTTGTGAAAGCAAACCTGCAGTATACACAGGTTCTATAATCTGAAATCGCGATGGATCGACTCCTTACCGAACACGGATTTCTGCCAGAACGCGACCCGCTGACGACGTTTCCCTGCGGATCGCCGTTGTCTGTGCTCGACGACATTGGCCGTGATTTGCCGAGCCTGCTCGAGGACGGACACTTCCGTTCTTACGCACGCGCGCTTTCGTTGCCGCCATGTCCGCAGAATCCCGGCGACACCGAAGATGTGCGGCAGGTTCACCTCTACTATGTTCGCGTCGGTTTCCTTGCGTCCGCATACATCAATCAGACGTCGGAGCCACCGGTGTCGGTGTTACCTGAGAACCTGGCCGTTCCACTCTGCAATGTGTGCGCGCTGCTTGGTCGCCCGCCGATCCTCAGCTACGACGGGTATGCGCTGTACAACTGGAAGCGATTCGATCCGGACAAGCCGATCGCGCTCGGCAATATCGATACGCTGCAGAATTTCGTTCATCTGTACGACGAACACTGGTTCATCCTGGTTCACGTCGAAATCGAGGCGATCGCGGCGCGCATTCTCGCCGCCATTGCGAGCGTCGCGGCGGCGTCCGAGGCCACGCGTGTCGATGACGTAAACCGCGCGCTGGTCACGATTGCGTCGGCGGTGCAAGAACAGGCGGCCGTGCTTCGCCGGCTGCCCGAGAAGATGGACCCGGCGCTGTATCACAGGACGTTCAGACCGTACATCCGCTTTTTCGAAAACGTGGTCTACGAGGGTGTGGCGGAAGGGCCGATGAACTTCCGCGGCGAGACCGGTGCGCAGAGCAGCATCATGCCCGCGCTCGTCTCGTTCATGAAGATTCCCCACAAGCCGTCAGTCCTCACCAATCATCTGGCCGACATGCGGCGCTTCATGCCGTCTGGGCATCGCGAGTTTCTCAACGAGGTCGAAGCGATGCCGTCGATTCGCCAGATCGCGGACCCCGGCCTCTTCAACGAGGTGCTGGAACAGATGGCGGAGTTTCGCGACATCCACTACAAGTGGGCGCACGAATACATCAATCGCTGGACGGACGATCCGCGCGGCACGGGCGGGACACCCTATATGAGCTGGCTCAAGCAGCTCATCGACGAAACCCGGGCCCACAAGCTTTAAGCCGAATGACGCCGGCCATCGCGAGAGCGGATATTGCCGCGGCCTACCAGGTGATCGCTCCCTGGATTCGCAGGACGCCTGTCATCGAAGTGCCGGGCCGTGACGTCGGACTGGCAGACTGCCACCTGATCTTCAAGCTCGAGTGCTTGCAGTGTTCCGGATCGTTCAAGGCGCGTGGAGCCTTCGTTCACTTGCTGACCAGAAAGGTGCCCCCGGCCGGTGTCGTGGCCGCCTCCGGTGGCAACCATGGAGCTGCCGTCGCGTATGCCGCGGACAGGTTGAACGTCCCTGCCACGATTTTCGTCCCCAGCGTCGCCTCGCCCGCCAAGATCGAGCGGATCCGCGCAAGCGGGGCGAGGCTCGAGATCGTCGGCGACCGCTACGACGCTGCGCTGCGGGCGAGCGAAGAGTGGCAGGCGAAAACCGGCGCGATGGCCATTCATGCCTTTGACGATCCGGAGACTCTTGTCGGGCAGGGTACCCTCGCGCTCGAACTGGAAGCGCAGGCCCCGGCGGCCGACGTTGTGCTGGTCTCCGTAGGAGGCGGCGGGCTCGTCGGCGGCATCGCTGCCTGGTACCGCGGATCGACCCGCGTGGTCGGTGTCGAACCGGAACTGGCGCCAACGCTGACCCGTGCGTTCGAAGCAGGACAGCCCGTTGACGCGCCGGCCGGCGGCATCGCCGCCGATTCGCTGGCGCCCAGGCGTGTCGGGCAGTTGATGTTCTCAATCGCACGTAAGTACGTGGACCGGGTGACGCTCGTCAGTGACGCCGATATCGACCGCAGCCGGCAACTGCTCTGGGACACAATGAGAATTGCAGCGGAGCCGGGAGGCGCGGCGGCCTTCGCCGCCCTCGTGTCGCGCGCCTATGAACCTGCCGCGGGAGAGACCGTGGTCGTCGTGATCAGCGGAGGCAACTGGACGTTATGAAAACCGACATCTACACCAAAGCCGTGCTCACCGTTATTGCGTTGTGTCTGGTCTGGATGTGCGTGAACGGCGCCACTCCGGTTGCGTTGGCGCAGGCCGGTCGCGCGCAACAACCAATGCCCGTCGTTCTCGTCAACGACCGGGGGGTGCCGATTAACATGTCCGGCGGACTCCCCGTCAACTTTGGGAACGAAGCGATTCCGGTTAACGTTCAGAATATCGTCGGTGTGACCGTCGGGTCGATTCAGCGCCTTGGCCGGTGGGATCCGGTCGTGGTGCACGTGCTGCGGGAACCCCCGACGCTGCAGCCCATTCCATGATCCCGGAGGCGCTGCGCGAGCGGATTGAGCGCTTTCGGCGCGAGGCCGTCGAGATCGTTCCCTACGATCCGCGATGGCCCCGGCTGTTTGTCGAAGAACGCGACCGGCTGAAGGAGCTGTTCCCAATCGCTCACCAGGACGTGGCACGCGAGTACCTGGAGTTGAAGCAACAACTGGCGGACGAGTTTCCGCACGACCGGTCTGCTTACACAGAGGGGAAGGGTGAATTCATTCGGAGTGTGACCGAGCGCGCCCGCCGGTCAGTTGGATCCTGAGCAGAGCACGTCTTCCGCGCGTGCGACATCTTCGGCGCGCACGAGCAGCCTGGCACCTGTGGCCACCCACAGGGCGGGCTCCGTGCCTCCAGCGTCATCGACAGCCACAGTCGCATCGATGTCAGACGCCTCCAGCGCGCTCCTCGCCAGTTCCGCTTCCATGCGATTCAGAAACGTCCGGACGACAATCAGCTCGTCGTGATCCACATTACGCCTCGCATCCTCAGAGCGTCACGATCACGGGCGCTCCGTTTGTAATGATCATCGTGTGTTCGAAGTGGGCCGCAAGGCAGCCGTTGCGCGTGCGCAGCGTCCATCCGTCGGCATCCTGGACGGCGCCGGTTCGACGCTCGGACACGAGCGGCTCGATCGTCAGCACGAGACCGTCGGTCAGCACGTCGCGCTGAAACGGATTGAAATAGTTGGCCACGGTCGGCTCTTCGTGAATGTGGCGGCCGACGCCGTGCCCGCTCAGTTCGCGGAGCACTGAGAAACCATGAGACGTCACTTCACGCTCGACGGCCCGGCCGATCTCCGACACGCGGCGTCCCGCGATGGCCGCGTGGCAGCCGGCTTCGAACGCGTCGATCGCGCACCGGCGCAACCGTTCGCCGTTCTCATGTCCACCCGGCAAGACCACGGTCGTGGCCGCATCGGCGATATAGCCGTCGACCTCCGCCGTCACGTCGAGCTTGACGACATCGCCCTGACGCAGCCTGCGAGAGCCGGGGAGCCCATGAACGATCTCGTCGTTGACGCTGATCAGGTTGAACGAGGGGCAGCCGTAGAACACGCGCGGCGCCGACCGCGCGCCGTTCTGCCGCAACACCGACGCTCCGATCTGGTCGAGATCCCGGGTCGTGATTCCAGATTCCACCGCCAGTTCCATCGCCTTCAACACGCTGGCGACGACGCGCCCGGCGCGCGTGATCCCGTCGAGATCTGCAGGCGACTCGATTGACACGGGATCAGTGTACCCCTTCAGCAGGAGATTAGGAGATTAGGAGGTGTTCAGGATTTCCGGTCCTCAACACAGAGGAACGGAGCCCGATGCGTCCTGGAGGCATCGACGCCGCGGACCGGCGGACGCGCGCCAGTGGCGTCACGTCGGTGGAGAGACTCTGTGGTGTGAGGACAAGCGAAGGGGACAACCAGAAAGAAAGAGAATTCCTCCTGATCTCCTAGTCTCCTGTTCAAAAGTTCCGTGCCGGCAGCTTTGCCGCCAATCGAAAACGGCGTACCATGGAGCCCGAGTGCAGAAGAAGAAGCTTCCCCTCGGCTCGAAGCCTCTGCGGTGTCCCGCCTGCCAGTCCTCGAACGTCCACGTCGCGCCGCGCGAAGGGGAGTACGTCGTCATCGTGTGCGTGAGCTGCTACAAACGGTGGGCGGTTTCGCTGGCGTCCGACACGCCCGACGCACCTGACGTTGCCTGAAAGGAGCGATGATGTCTGGCGCCCTTGCGCTCGCCCTTGTCGTGTCTGTCGCGACGTGGCAGGGCGCGAAGTGCAAGCCTGGCGTCGTGCTCGGCGTCGAGCATGGTCGAGACTACACGCTCACGATCTGTGATGTAGGTGTCGTAGGCCTTCGGGGAGTTGAACCCCCTCTTCGCAGCGCCGAAGGATTTCCTCCAAAACTAGGCGGACCCGTTTCGGGTGAAGTCCTCGGGGACCGGAACATCGGGCCCGAGGCGGTCGCGTTCCTCTCCCAATTGGTCGGACGGAGCGTGACGCTCGTGAACGACGGCTATCGCATCGGCGATCGTTCGGAGCGCCAATACGCCTACGTGTACCTGCCGGACAAGACCCTCCTGAATGGGCAGATGATCCGACTCGGTTATGGCTACGCCGATCGCCAGGGCTCGCATCCGCGTCGCGACGAGTTCATCGCGCTCGAGGCGGTGGCGCGTCGATCGAAGGCGGGCCTGTGGGCCGGCGACCGGCCACAGCCCGTCAAGCCCAGCGTCTCTCCCTGATCAGCGCGGCGACCCGCTTTCTGATGTCATCGCGAATCTGACGGACCGTTTCAATCGGCTTCTCGCATGGGTCGTCGAGCGGCCACTCGTCGCGCTCCACGCCGGGAACGAGCGGACACTGATCGCGACAGCCCATCGTTATGAGGATGTGCGCGTCGTTCGCGAGATCGGTCGTCAGATACTGTGGGCGCGCGTTGGACAGATCGATGTCGAGCTCGAGCATGACGGCGACCACTTCCGGGTGAACGGCGCCTTTCGGATGTGTGCCGGCCGAAACGGCCTGCGCGCGCCGGGGATTTGCGAGCCTGTTGAAGATGGCCGCGGCCATCTGCGATCGCCCGGCATTTTCGACGCAGGCGAACACGACCTTCGCAGGAGGGAGCTTGATGGCCACGATGTCTGCCGGTTGATTACGGCTTCGAGGATGACATGCCGCAGGAATCGGCCTCAGTTCCGTATCGAGCACTGAGCGAAATCGCGCACGTGTGTGATCGCACTCAGACGTCTTTGAAAGATATTCATACGGCACCATCACGAATGCCTCAAAAATCATACAAGCTGAACGCTGTACGTCACTTGCAAGCGTTTTCACGCTGATCGATCGCGCCGGTTCGAAAAAAATCCCTCGCCGTTCTGCGTTCGCGTTTCAGTGGTCGGCGAGGCACGCGTTTGTATCGGTCCACGAACACTCCCCGCGCGAATCGCGTTGTTTTCTGATCACTCCGAAGAACCGGGAACACAAAATGCAGTGTCGCTCACGTCCGCGAGCAAGTCTGTCGCGGTCACGTCTCGCCGAAGCTCCTCGCAGGTCCGGGAGCGACGGTAGCAGGCGGAACGCGACATCGAACATCGGCGGCGGCAGCGAGTCCACAACAACGGATCGCAAACCGAAGGGGGCGAAGCCTTGGCAGTTTCATGGTACGCAGTCTGGACGCACAGCCACTGCGAGCAGTCGGTCTCCCATCAACTCTCTTCCAAGGGATTCGCCGCGTTCCTTCCCGAGATGAGCCAGTGGTCGAAGCGTGGCGGCGAAAAGCGCCTCATTCGTGTTCCGATGTTCCCCGGGTACCTCTTCGTGCGCGACGCCATGGACAAGACGAGCTATATCGAAATTCTGAAGAGTCGCGGTGTCGTCCGGATTCTGGAAGACGGGTGGACACGTCTGACGCCTGTGCCCGACTCGGAGATCGACGCCATTCAGCACGTCGTCCAGGCCGAGGTGCCGGTGTTCGCTCACGAGCATCTCTCCGAAGGGGATCGAGTCGAGGTCGTCGAGGGTCCGCTGGCTGGCATCGAAGGCTTGTTCGTACAGGACAAGCTCACGAAGGGACGCCTGGTCCTGAATATCGATCTTCTGGGGCGGAGCGTGGCGGTCGAGGTGGATTGTACGGCGGTTCGATCGGTGAAGCGTCCAGTCGAAGCCGGAGCGCAGCGATGCTGAGAGTCTATGTCGTACTGTGCGTGACGGCTGTATGGCTCGTCGCAGCGGTGGAGGCGCGCGCGCAATCACGCATGGAGCTCGTGCCGTCGGTGTCGTTCAGCAGCGCGTACGACGACAACATCTTCACGACGCGGGGCGGCGCCGGCGACACGATGCTGTTCGCCACGCCCGCTATCGAGGGACTTTACGAATCGCCGACGACCGTGCTGCGCGGCGTCTACACGTTCGACATGCAGCGCGCGGTCGGATTCTCGACGCTGAACTCCCTCGATGCGAGGCGGCACGCGGCGGTCGACACCGGCTTCCAACTGACGCGTCAGTTCAATCTGTCGCTCATCGGCCGGTACGACGAGTCCGATCGTCCGGGCGATCTGGTGTTCGACACCAGCGTGCTGCTCGGCCGGATGCGCGCCCGCCGCTATCAGGTGACGCCGTCGGTCGCGGTGCAGATTCGTCCGAGAACAATGCTGACCGCACAGTACGACGCGACCAGGGAAGCGCTCGGCGGCGATATGCGCGGCAACATGGGGATCGCCCGCTTCGGCATCGCGTACATGCGGTCTCCACGCGACGGGTGGTCGGTGAACTACCTCGGCAGGACGTTTGCGAACGACGCGGACATGTTCAATCCCGAGACGCGCGAGCGTTCGCATGCACTGCTCTTCGGCTATGACCGCGATGTCAGCGCCGTCACGAACTTCAGCGTGCAGGCCGGACCGCGCGTCTCGTCGTATGGCAACCAGGAGCCGGAGATCCTGGCGAGCTTCGACCGACAGATTCGGACCGGCGAATATGGCCTCGACTACTGGCAGGGCGAGAGCATCATCCTGGGCATTCGCGGGCCGGTCGAGATTCACAGCGTGGCGTTCAAGTCGTCCTGGCCGATCCGGCGCCGGTTCGAGATCGGCGCGTTCGGGGGCTTCTTCACGAGCGACACGCTATTCCAGGGCCGGGCGCGTGTGTTTCACCCCGAGCTGGTTGCGTCCTATCTCCGGGACAGCCGCTACATCATTGCGGCGTCCTACGGCGTCGACTTTCAGAAAGGCGACGTGCGCAGTGCGCTTCTCGCCGACAAGGAAATCGTGCGTCACGTGCTGCTGCTACGCGTCACAGTCGCGCCACGACTCAGCCGAACCAGACCTGCGGATCGGGACGATCCGCGTTCTCAAGGAGTCATACGATGATCCGGAGTTTATGCGTTGCCACTGCCGTGGCCTTGCTCGCCGCACCCGCGGCGTTCGCTCAGGAACTGACGGCCTCGGTGGCCCCCGTCACGCCGCCGCCACCGGCCAATGTCGACACCGCGGTTCTCCCGGCGGTTCTCCCCGCGGTTCTCCCAAACGAACACGGCTACAAGATCGGTCCCGAGGATCTTCTGGATATCTCGGTGTGGAGGAACCCTGAGCTCAGCCGTACCGTTCCCGTCCGGCCCGACGGCAAAGTGTCGCTGCCTCTGGTCAACGACGTCCAGGCCGCCGGACTCACGCCCACGGCCCTGCGGCAGCAGTTGATCGATCGGCTGTCGGAATTCATTCCGGCGCCCGAGGTGGCGGTCATCGTGCGCGAAGTGCACAGCATGAAGGTGGCGGTCGTCGGCTCGGTGAAGACTCCCGGCCGTTACGAGTTGAAGAGCACGGCGACGGTGCTCGAGATGATCGCGCTTGCACAGGGCTTCACCGATTTCGCCTCCCGCGATCGCATCATGATCCTTCGCGAAGAGAACGGCGAGACGAAGAGAATCCCGTTCAACTACCGCAAAGTGGCGGCCGGAGACGTGCAGGCCAACCTGGTCGTCCAGGCCGGCGACATCATCGTCGTTCCTTGAGTGAGGTTCCCATGCCCCGCGACATCCTTTCGAATACGTTTGAAGAATCCGCCATGCTTCGATCGCTGGAGATCCTCCGGCGTCGCAAGACGGTCGCCCTCGTGGTCTTCGCCACCCTGTTCGCGTCGGCGGTGACGTTCGCGTTGTATCTGCCGAACCTGTATCAGGCGAAATCGGTTGTGCTCGTCGAACGGCCGGTGTCCGAGACGTTCGTAAGGGCGGCGGTAACCGACGAGCTCGAGAGCCGTCTCCACGTCATCAAGCAGGAGGTCCTGAGCCGAGCGCGGCTGACCGACCTCATCACACGCTACCACTTGTATCCGGAGCTCCGTCAGAACGGGCAGCTCGACGGCGCGCTCGAGCAGATGCGGCGCGACGTGGTCGTCCAGCCGACCGGTCCCGAGATGTTGAGCGGCAAGATCAAGACCGTCGCCTTCAACCTGAGCTACACGGGCGAGACACAAGAGACCGTCGCCCTGGTGGCCAACGAGATTGCCGCGTTCTACGTCGCCCGCAACGATGCCATCCGCTCTGGCGAGGCGGAGAAGACGACACAATTCCTGAAGTCTCAGCTCGACGAAGCCAAACGTCAGCTCGATGTCCACGAGGGGCGGATCCGCGCGTACACATCCGCACACAACGGCGAGCTGCCGCAGCAGGTCGACATGAACCTGGCCGCGCTCGAGCGGCTCAACACGCAGCTCCGTCTCATCAGCGAACAGCAGATACGCACACTCGAGCAGCGTCAGCGGCTGACCGAGAGCATCCCGTCGGGGTGGACGAGCGCGCGCATGTCGGCATCCGATTCGCCGACGGCCGATCTCATCGAGCAGAAAATGAACGATCTCGGACAGATGGAGGCCCGCTTCACGAGCAAGCACCCCGACGTGGTGCGCTTGAGGCAGGAGATTGCTGCGCTCGAGGCCGCTCCGGCCAGGAAGCCTGTGGCGACGCCGGAGGAGGCGATGGCCGCGGGACAGGCGCGCGGCCGCGCGGCCGTGCTCGCCAACCTCGACGCGGAGCTCGAAAAACAGAAGCGCGAGGAAGTGGCGTTGCGGGCCTTGGTCACGGCAACGGAGCGCAAGCTCGAGAGCATGCCGGCGCGTCAGCAGGACTATGCGCTCATCGTGCGCGACCACGAGGCGGCGCAGCAGATCTACAACTCGTTGCGGACGCGCTACAGCGAAGCGCAGGTGGCCGAGAGCATGGAGACCGATCGCTCGGGCGAGCGGTTCCGCATCATGGAGGCGGCGCTGGCGCCGTCCGATCCGAGCGCGCCAAACCGGATTCGGCTGCTCATGATGGGCCTCATCCTCTCTCTCGTGCTGGCGTTCATCGCGATCCTGACCGTCGAGCAGTTCGACACGACGTTTCACAGCATGGACGAGCTGCGCGAGTTCACCACGGTTCCGGTCCTGGCGGCAATTCCACGCATGTACCCGAAGCCGGCGAAGCGCATCCTGCGCACGGCTGCCGCCACGGGCTTCCTGGCCGCCCTGCTCTTGGTCGTCGTGACCCTTTCCATCCGCATGGCGCAAAACAACGAGCAGCTCGTTCGGCTGCTGGTCCGAGGATAAGGCTTACACGTCATGAACACGTTTGCGACTCAACTCGTCAGTCTCACGAACCCGGCGTCGTTCGCCGCCGAGCAGTACCAGAATCTGCGGCTCAAGATCGAGCGTCTTCGCCAGACGCGCGACCTCCGGGTCATTGCCGTCACGAGCCCGGGCGCCAGCGACGGGAAAACGGTGACCTCGATCAATCTGGCCGGCGCGCTTGCGCGCGGCGCCACCGCGCGCGTGCTGCTGGTGGATGCCGACCTGCGGCGTCCTCAAGTGGCCGAACATCTGCACATCCCGCCGGATGCCGCCGGATTTGCCGATCTTGTTCGCTCGCCCAGGGTTTCGCTCGTCGAGGCGGCGCGGCCGCTCGACGGGTTCAATGTCGACGTGCTACCGGCCGGGGCCGTTGCCGGCCCCATTCACGACACGTTCCGTTCGGCACGGCTTCCCCAGCTGCTGAGCGACGCTCGTGCCCGCTATGACTACGTCATTCTCGACACGCCACCGCTCCTGCCCGTCGTCGATTCGGCCCTGCTTTCGCGGGTGGTCGACGGCGTCCTCATCGTCGTCGCCGCGAACAAGACGCCTCGCAGGCTGCTCGAAGAGGGGCTGAACGCGCTCGACTCTTCCAAGGTGCTCGGCCTCGTCTTCAACAACGACGCTCGTCCGCTCTACGGCTACGACAACAAATACAAACGGTATTTTTCGCGCCACAACTAGGTCCGGCAGGTCCTACCCTCAGGGAGAAAGCTATGTACGCGAAGTCGACATCCTCTTGCGTGGTGTTTCTTTGTGCCGGGTTGCTCGCGATCTCGGCGTGCGGTTCGTCCAATCCGGCCGGACCGTCGGGGGCCGACTCGGCGAGCGCCGGCAACATCAGCGTCTTCGTCAATCCGAATCCGGTGCCCTTCGACGGCAAGCCGGTGAACGATGTGGCCGGATGTGCCCAACGTCCTAACACCTGGTACTACGAGCTGACACTCAGGGAAACGGGCGGCACGACGATCACGTTCAACGCCCAGGTCGATGCGTTCGATGGCTTCGTCGTGAACGACCTGAAGGGGATCAATCTCCAGGTACCGCCCAACGGCGAAGTGAAGCTGAACCCACGGTGGTGCAGCGCCACCGACACGAGGCACACGGCGCAGCACACCTTCAGCGGCACCGACTCGAACGGCAACGCCGTCACTCTGCAGACGCCCATCATCACCCTGTCGGCCAAATAGCCACCATCATGTGCGGCATAGTCGGCTACATCGGCGCGCGTGACGCCGTTGACGTGCTCGTGCCGGCGCTGAAGCGTCTCGAGTACCGCGGGTACGACTCGGCGGGCGTTGCGACCGTCAACGGCCGCGGTCTGGAGATCTGCAAGGCGCTCGGGAAGATCTCGAGTCTCGAGGCGCAGCTCTCCAGGTTCGGACGGCCGGGCGGCTCGCTGGGCATCGCGCACACGCGCTGGGCCACACACGGACGGCCCTGCGAGGCCAACGCGCATCCACATGTCGATTGCGGGCAGCAGCTGGCGGTCGTTCATAACGGCATCATCGAAAACCATCTGGAACTCCGCGCGTCGCTCGGCGCACGGGGACATCAGTTCCAGTCGCAGACCGACACTGAAGTGATTGCCCATCTCATCGAATCGCATGGCGCGCAGTGCGGGGGCGATTTGGTGGAGGCGGTCTCGCGATCGGCGAGGGAACTGAAAGGCTCGTTCGCGATCGTGTGCATCGCCGGCAACCGTCCCGACATGCTCGTGGCTGTTCGGGGACAAGGGGCGTCGCTGGTGATTGGATCCGGGCCGGACGAGGCGTTTGTGGCGTCCGATATTCCCGCCCTCGTCGGACACAGCCGGGATGTGGTTGTCCTCGAAGAGGGCGACGTGGCGGTGCTCACGCGTGAGCACACCTCGGTTCGCCGGTTGGACGGCGGCACCGTCCGACGGCCGTCGTGCCCGATTCCGGAGAACGTCGAAGCGGTCGAGCGAAACGGCTTCCCGCACTTCATGCTCAAGGAGATTTTCGAGCAGCCCGATGCGGTCCGGCGCACCCTGGCCGAGCGCATCTCGCCGCCGGGCGCAGACGTGCATCTCGAGACCTGCAGCCTGCACGACCGCGAGTTCGCGTCGCTCTCGCGTGTGGTGTTCGTGGCATGCGGAACGTCGTGGCATGCGGCGCTTCTGGGGAAGTACCTCATCGAAGACTGGGCACGGCTGTCGACCGACGCCGAGGTGGCGTCCGAGCTGCGTCACCGCCGGCCGGTGGTGGAACCCGGCCTGCTCGTGGTGCCGATCTCCCAATCGGGCGAGACGGCCGACACGCTTGCGGCGAGCCGCCTCATGCAGACGCACGGCACACGGACGCTTGCCATCTGCAACATCGTCGGCAGCTCGCTGGCGCGCGAAGCCGACGGCGTGATCTACACGCGAGCGGGCCTCGAGATTGGCGTGGCGGCCACCAAGACATTCACGACCCAGATTGCCGCCGTGACGCTCCTCGCGCTCAAAATCGCACTGGCCCGCGGCGCCATAGACGCGCATTTCGCCAAAGAGGTCATCGCGAACCTGGTATCGGTGCCCCTTCTCATGCGCCGTGTGCTGGAACGCAGCGACGAAATTCGCCAGATTGCGGATGCGCTTGCCGACAAAAGGGACGTGCTGTTCCTCGGACGGGGCCTGCACTATCCCGTGGCTCTCGAAGGCGCGCTGAAGCTGAAGGAAATTTCCTATCAGCACGCCGAGGGGTATCCCTCCGGCGAGATGAAGCACGGTCCGATTGCCCTCATCGAGCCCGGCATGCCCGTCGTGGCGCTGGCGCCACACGGCCCGACGCTCGCGAGCATGGCGAACAATATTCAGGAAGTGAAGGCGCGGGATGGTTTCGTCATCGCGGTGGTGACCGAAGGTGACGAGGCGATGCGCGGCGTTGCCGACGTGCAGATTCCGATTCCACGCGCTCCATACTGGCTGCAGCCGTTTCTGGCCGTCCTGCCTCTGCAGCTTCTTGCGTACCACGTGGCGACCCTCCGCGGCGCCGATGTCGATCGGCCGCGCAATCTCGCAAAGAGCGTAACCGTCGAATAGAGGTTCGTGATGGCTCTCCTGGCTGCAATCTCCATCGCAATTGTGTGCACGATCGTTCTGGCCGTCAGGGAACAGCGGTTCCGCACCAGGCCGATCGTGATTCTCGGCACCGGACCGATGACCTCGAAGCTCATCGAAGCAGTCGATGCGTCGAACGGCAGCTGCCAACTGGCAGGGCTGGTCGATCACGAGCGGCCCACCACCGGTCCACCGTCAGCGATCCCCTTCCTGGGATCGTTCGATCGTCTCACCGAGATCGTGGAGAGGGTGCGGCCGTCGCGCATCATCGTCGCGCTGGCAGACCGCCGGGGGCATTTGCCATTGAAGTCTCTGCTCGAGTCGCGCATCCGGGGTGTCGTCGTCGAAGACGTGCTCGAGTTTTACGAGCACCTGACCGGCAAGATTGCCATCGAGGCGCTGACACCGGGCACGTTGATTCTCGCGAAAGGGTTTCATCACGAAGGATTCGGTCAGGCGGTCACGCGCCTGATCAGTCTCAGCCTCGCGTTTGCAGGGTTGATTCTGCTGGCGCCCCTGCTGCTCCTGGTCACCATCGCCATCAAGCTCGACTCGCGCGGCCCCGTGTTTTTCATCCAGGAACGCGCAGGCTGGAAGGGCGGGTCGTTCGAGCTGCTCAAATTCCGGACGATGCATCCGGCCGAGTCGCGGCCGTCAGAGTGGGTGCAGGACAACATCGGGCGCATTACACGAGTGGGGAAGTGGCTGCGACGGTTCCGCATCGACGAAGTGCCCCAGTTGATCAACGTGCTTCGGGGCGAGATGAATCTAATCGGGCCGCGGCCGCATCCGACCAGCAACCAGAAGATCTTCGTGGAGAGCATCGCGTACTACAGCCTGCGCTCGAGCGTGCGGCCGGGCGTCACCGGCTGGGCCCAGGTGCGCTACGGCTACGCGAACAACCTGGAGCAGGAAACCGAAAAAATGCGCTACGACCTCTACTACATCAAGAACCACACGTTGTGGCTCGACATGCAGATCCTGTTCGAGACCGTCTTCATCATGGCGACGGGCTACGGCGCCACAGAGGTGCTGCGCCGCGTGCGGCGTGAGGAGGCCACTCGCCTGCGGGCGGCGCTCGTGACGGCACAGGCGGTGGAGCGATGAAGCTCTCCGCCCTCGATGTCATTGTGTGCCCTCAGTGCAAAGGCGAG
This sequence comes from Vicinamibacterales bacterium, assembly GCA_963782595.1. Lineage (GTDB taxonomy): Bacteria > Acidobacteriota > Vicinamibacteria > Vicinamibacterales > JAMQPK01 > JAMQPK01. The sequence goes on from CAWAKJ010000005.1 coordinate 495,753, forward strand.
CTCACGCTGCGCACGGGTATCAAGGAGGGCGCGGAGGTTGTGGAAGGCGATCTCGACTGCGGCACGTGCGGCACGGTGTTTCCGATCACGAAAGGTGTCCCTCGCTTCGTCCCACGGGAGACCTACGCGCAAAGCTTCGGGTATCAGTGGAACTGGTTCCGTACCGTTCAGCTCGACTCGCTCAACAAGACATCCGAATCGGAACAGGCGCTTGCCGGCGCAACCGGCTGGAGCAACGCCGAATTTGCGGGCCGCCGGCTGCTCGATGCCGGCGTGGGTGCCGGCCGCTTTGCCGATCGAGCTGCGGACAAGGGCGCGGAAGTATTCGGCGTCGATGTGACGCAGGCGGTCGATGCCGCGTACCGCAATATCGGCACGCGCCCAAACGTGCACCTGTTTCAGGCCGACATCTTCGCTATGCCGTTCCGCGACAGCACGTTCGATCTGGCCTACTCCATTGGCGTGTTGCACCACACACCAGCGCCCAGAGAGGCCTTCGCGCGCGTCGCATCGACCGTGCGGCCCGGCGGCAAGTTTGCCGTGTATCTATATGCGCGCTACGGGCCGACGCACAAGGCGTCAGACGCCATCCGAACGGTCACGACCCGCCTGCCCCTGAAGGTGATGTGGGGTTTGTCGGCTGTCGCGATTCCGCTCTACTACCTGTATCGGGTCCCGGTCATCGGCAAGGCGCTCCGCCTCGCCGCGCCCATTTCCATGGAGCCTATCGCGCGTTGGCGATGGCTCGATACGTTCGACTGGTACACGCCGAAGTACCAGTTCAAATATCTCTATCCCGAGATTTTCCGGTGGTTCCGCGAAAACGGTTTCCGCGACGTCGAGATCTTCGACGGCCCGATCCGGATGTGCGGAAAGAAGGTGACGGATGCCGGTGCCGATGTCCGACGTTTCCCAAGACTGGTGGCGTCCTAAGCCGACGGCGGCCGCCGTGTCCGTGCGCGTGCCGGACTCGGACGTCGCCTTCAAGGCACTCGTGGCGTTCACGGCCATCCTGCTGCTGGCTCCACAGGCGTGGTTCCCCGCCCTCAAGAGCTTGCGCATCGCGCTGGTGGCGGCCACCGTGTCGCTGGTTGCGTACATGTTCGACACCGCCGTCAAGCGCCGGCCCGTCTCGACGTTTACGACCGAGATGGGCATCTGTGTGGCACTCGTCGTCTGGTCGATCCTGACGATCCCTCTGTCGTACTGGCCCGGTGGCAGCGTGACCGAGCTGACCGAGCACTTTCTGAAGGCCGTCGTGTTCTTCTGGCTCATCGGCACGCTCGTCATTACCCGAAGGCGCCTGGTGGTGTTCACGTGGACGCTCGTGTTGTGCTCGATTCCGCTGGCAACCACGGGCCTGTTGAACTTCCTCTCGGGCGAGTTCGTCACGAGCCGTCGCGCTGTGGTGCAACGCATCGCCGGCTATGAAGGGTCTGGCATCGCAGGCAATCCCAACGATCTCGCGCTGATGTTGAACCTGATTATTCCGATGACCGGTGCGTTGATACTGATGACCAGGAGGGTCACGCTCAAGAGCGTCGCCGTGCTCACGCTGGTGTTGTCGGTGACAACCGTCATCCTCACGTTTTCGCGAGCCGGCTTCATCGCCTTGATTGTTGTGGTGCTTCTGTCGCTGGTGGCGCTCGTCCGCCGGCGCCTTCCCGGTGCCGCGATCGCTATCGTGGTGGCGTCGCTCGTGGTCCCACCGATGCTGCCGCCCGGCTATCTCGATCGGCTGAACACGATTACCAACATCGAGAAGGACACCACCGGATCTGCGCAGGGCCGTTGGCGAGATTTCCGCGCGGCCCTCGATGTCATCACCGAGCACCCGGTCACCGGCGTGGGGCTGGGACAGGACATTCTGGCGTTGAACGAGGAACGCGGCGCGACGTGGCGCTCGGTCCACAACGTCTATCTGCAGTACGCCGTGGATCTCGGCCTGCCTGGCGCCGCGCTGTTCGTCTGGCTTCTGACGACGACGTTCCGCGGCGCAAAACGTGTGCGGATTCGCGCCGCGCGCGAGCCGTCGTTGCGCGAGCTCGTGCTGCTCGCGGGCGGCGTTCAGATTGCGCTCGTCGCCTTTGCCGTAGAGTCGTTCTTTCACCCCGTCGCCTATCAGTTCTATTTCTTCTGCGTCGGCGGCCTGTCGATTGCCCTCCAGAACACCTACCGAACCGAGATCGAATTGAGACGGGTGTCGGACAAGAGGGCGGCGGAGGCGGCATGAACGGAGCGGGCGCGCCGATCCGGCTCTTGAAGATCGTGCCGACGCTGTTGTGCGGCGGCACCGAAAATCAGGCGATTGCCCTGGCGCGCGCGCTTCATGAGCAGGGTTTTGCTGTCGAAGTCGCCTGCCTGCGGCGTCTGGGGCCGTTCGTCAAGGAAATCAGCGACAGCGGCATTCCCCTCTCCGAGTACCACATCCCGGGGTTCTACAGTGTTTCGGCGCTGGTGCAGAAAGCCAGGTTCCTGCGCCACATGGTGAGACACCGCATCGACGTGATGCACTCGTACAGCTTTTACGGCAACGTGTTTGGCATCCTGCCGGCAAAACTGGCGGCAACGCCGGTTGTCATCGCGTCGATTCGCGACCGCGGCGCCTATCTGACGCCCATGCAGAAGAGGGTGCAGCGGTTCGTGTGCCGGTTCGCCGATTGCGTGCTGGTGAACGCAGAGGCTGTGAAGGAGTGGCTGATTAGTGAGGGGTACAGCCCCTCGAAGATCATCGTGATTCCAAACGGCGTCGAGCTGAACCGATTCGACGCACTGCCCGAGCCGGCCCGAATCCGATCGGAGCTCGGCATCCGCGATGATGTGCCGCTCGTGATGGTCGTGTCGAGGCTGACTCGTCAGAAAGGTCTCGAGCAGTTTCTCGCGGCCGCGAAAATCCTGACTCCGCAGTTTCCCCATGCCCGTTTCGTGGTCGTCGGGTACGCCAATTCCGCCGAACAGGAGTACGAGCGCGCTCTGAAGGCGCTGGCCGGCCGGCTGGCACTGAGCGATCGCGTCATCTTCACCGGCCTTCGGCAGGATGTGCCGGCGCTGTTGGCCGCCGCGACCGTCTCTGTGATGCCGTCGCTCAACGAAGCCCTCTCGAACGTACTGCTCGAGTCGATGGCGGCCGGTGTGCCCATCGTAGCGACGCGCGTGGGCGGCACGCCGGAGGCGATCGTGGATGGCCTGACGGGGCTGCTGGTCGAGCCTGGCAATGCCTCAGCGCTCGCCGAGTCCATTGCGCGGCTGCTGAAGGATCCGGCACTTGCCCGACGGCTGGGCCGGGCGGCTCGTCGGCACATCGAGGACAGCTACTCCGTCGAAAAAATGGTACGCGCGACCGAGCAGCTCTATCTGGACCTTCTCGCGCGCAAGCTGCGGCGACCTTCAACGGCAATTGGCGTTTCCCATGTCCCATAGACAAACGGACCGCTGGCGATGGCATCTCAAAGTGGCGCTGGCGTCTGCCATCGCAGGTGCGTGTCGCCTCGAACAGCAGGCGGACACGGCCCGCGAGCAGCGGCGGCCGCTGATCGTGGGCTATCACCGTGTGGTCGAGGACTACGCGGTCGCGTCGCAGACCGAGATGCCGAGCATGCTCATCAGCCGCGCCATGTTCGACCGCCATGTCGAGTGGCTGGGCAAGAGCTTCCGTTTCGTCAGCCTCGACGACATCGGCCAGCGGTTGGCGAGCGGCCGGCCCTTCTCCCATCCTGTCGCCGCGATTACCTTCGACGACGGGTACTCCGACGTGTACGAAAATGCCTTTCCGTCACTCCGTCGCAAGGGGATTCCCGCAGCCATTTTTCTCGTCACCGATCTCGTCAGCCGCGCCCTGTGTCAGACACACGACAAGCTCTACTACCTCGTCGACCGGGCGTTCACGACATGGAACGATCCCCGGCGAGGATTGTTCGATGTGTTAACGGAGTTGAATATTCCGACGTCGCAGATCTTCCCGGTCCGCGGTGAGCTGTCATCGGCGATGACGGCGGTATCTGCTTTGCTTTCTGTTCTGCCGCAGGCTCATGTGATTCGGTTGATGGATTGTCTCGAGACACAGAACGGCCCGGCCCCCACCGAAGCGGCCACGCTGACCTGGCCGATGGTTCACGAGATGCGGCGTGGCGGATTCACGATCGGATCGCACACGAGGACGCATGCGTGGCTTCCGATGGAGACGCACGAGGCGGTACGGGAAGAGCTCGAGGGGTCGAAGCGGCTGCTCGAGGCTCACCTTGGCGAGCGTATCGATCACTTCGCATATCCGGGAGGGCAGTTCACACCGGAAATCGTCTGCGCGTCGCGCGATGCGGGGTATCGATACGCGTACACCGCGTGCCGGCACGGCGATACGCGATATCCCGAGCTTACCGTCGAGCGGCTGCTCCTCTGGGAGGGGTCGTCCAGCGACGCCGACGGGCAGTTCTCTTCGGCGGTGTTCAACTGTCAGATCCACGATCTCTGGCCGCCCGCGCGGCGTTGTGAGCGGACCCACCACGTATGAGCCAATTCACTCGCGAGGCCATTTCGAAACCCGCGTTTCTGCTGGTGGCGGGCAGAACGATCGGGTTCGCGGCCTCGTTCATCATTCCTGTGCTCCTGGTGCGCTTGTTCAACCAGGCGGAATTCGGCACGTACAAGCAGCTCTTCCTCATCTACGGCACGCTGTACGGTCTCGCGCAGCTCGGGATGGCCGAGAGCCTCTACTACTTCGTCCCGCGCAAACCGCACGAGGCCGGACCGTACGTCGCCAACGCGCTCATCACGCTCGCCGTCGCGGGTGCCGCGAGCATCGGCCTCCTGTGGTTCGCGGAGGATCACATCGTCCGATGGCTCAGCAATCCGCAACTGGCCGACCATGTCGTGCTGCTCGGCGGGTTTCTGGTCCTGATGCTTGTGTCGGCCGCGTTCGAGATCGTGATGGTCGCGCGCAGCCGGCATCTGACCGCGGCCTGGACATACGGCGCATCCGACATCGTCCGGACGATCTTGCTCATCGTTCCGGCATTCGTGCACGGCGGTCTCCGCGGCGTGCTGTGGGGCGGGATCGCGTTTGCGGCCGTACGCACGCTCGTGATGCTCTACTGGCTGCACCGGGAGTACGGCGGCGACCTTCGACCGAACCGCGCGCTCTGGAAATACCAGCTGGCCTACGCGCTGCCATTTGCCCTGGCCGTCGGGCTCGAAGTGATGCAGGCCAATCTTCATTCGTATGTGGTTGCGGCGAAATTCGATGCGGCGACCTTCGCGATCTACGCCGTGGGATGCCTGCAGATTCCGCTCGTCGATCTCATCATCACGTCGGCGGCGAACGTCATGATGGTGAAGATGGCCGAAGAGGGGCTGCACGAGCATCGCGATATGACGCTCGAGCTCTGGCACCACACCATGTCCCGGCTGGCCCTTCTGATCTTTCCACTGGCGGTCGTGCACCTTCTGCTGGCCCGTGACGTCATCGTCATCCTGTTCACGCAGGCCTACGTCGCCAGCGTACCGATCTTCATGGCCTGGACGCTGACCATGGTGCCTTCCGTGTTTTGTGTGGATGCCGTGTTACGCGCCTATGCACAGACGCGTTTCCTGTTCGCCATGAATGTCTTGCGGCTCGGTCTGGTCGTCGTGTTGATTTCATGGTGCCTCTCGACGTTCGGGCTGGTCGGCGCCGTGGTCGTGACTCTGCTCGCCACCGTCGTTGTTCGTATCCTCAGCATTCTCCGCATCGCGCATCTGCTGAAGGAGCCGGCCACACAAATCCTTCCATGGAGGAATCTGACGGGTATTGCCCTGTTTTCGATCGTGGCGGCTGTCCCGGCCTACTGGCTCAGCCGCACGTTGACCTTGCCGAGGCTCGTGGTGTTCGTGGCGGCCGGCACCGCGTATTGGATCGTGTATGCGGCGATGACGTATGCGGCATTCCGCTGGGAACAGCGCAACCCGAAGGTCATTCGCCGCAGCTTCAGGGTGGCGCCGAAGGTTGGCACTCCGAACGTCGAACTCGGAACTGGCAATTAGGAACCGCGATCGATCACTCACCACCAACTACCAACTACCAACCACCAACAAGAAATGTGCGGCATCGCCGGAATCATTCGCTGGAACAACGCCCCTGTCGTCGAGCAGGAGATCCGTGCGATGTGCGCGCTCATGGTACATAGAGGCCCGGACGAAGAGGGCATCTACGTCAAAGACGGCGTCGGGCTTGGCATGCGGCGGCTCAGCATCATCGATCTCGAGGGCGGGCAGCAGCCCGTGTTCAACGAAGACGGCACCGTCTGCGTGGTATTCAACGGCGAGATTTACAACTACCGGGAACTTCACCGGCAGATGACTCGCGCCGGACACAGGTTCCGGACGGCCAGCGATACCGAAACCATCGTGCATCTGTACGAAGAGTACGGCGTGCGCTGCGTCGATCACCTCCGGGGCATGTTCGCGTTCGCAGTCTGGGACATCCGCCACAAGCGTCTGCTTCTTGCCCGCGACCGGCTTGGCATCAAGCCCTTGTACTACGCAGAGTTTGAGGGAGGCATCGCGTTCGCGTCGGAGCTGAAGCCGATTCTGGCCCTGCCCAACGTCGATCGCACCGTCAGTTGGCGTGCGCTGAGCCACCTGTTTACATTTCTCGCGACGCCCGCCTCGCAGAGCATCGTCAACGGCGTCAGAAAGCTCGAACCCGGTCGCCTGGCTGTGGCCGAGCGCGGATCGTCGCTGCGCGTGGAGCGCTATTGGGACGTCGAGTTCGAGCCGGACGAGACGTCGAGCGAAGGGGATCTCATCGAGCAGCTCCGAGAGGTGCTTGCCGATTCGGTCGCTGCACACGAGATCAGCGATGTGCCGGTGGGAGCATTCCTCAGCGGTGGCATCGACTCGAGCGCCGTCGTGGCGACGATGGCGGCAAAGAGGCCGGGGAAGACGATCAAGACATTTTCGATCGGGTTCGTCGAGCAGGGGTACGACGAGCTCGTGCACGCGCGACGGGTCGCCGAGGCATTCGGGACCGATCACCACGAGCTGGTGCTTCGGCCAGACGTCGTGTCGATTGTCGAAGACCTGGCGTGGTACCTCGACGAGCCATTCGGCGACACGTCGGCCATACCCACCTACATGGTGTCGAAGCTGGCGGCCGAACACGTCAAAGTCGTGCTGACAGGAGATGGCGGAGACGAGCTGTTCGCCGGCTACGACAAGTACGTGGTCGAGCGGCGGGAGCGCGAGTACGACCGCGTGCCGGCGGCTCTGCGTGGATTTGCCGGCGCGATTGGCGATGCGATGCCAGAGGGCATGAAGGGCCGCCGATTTCTGCAACACCTCGCGCTGGATGGGCCCAGGCGATATCTCGACGCGTGCACGCTGTTCCACGGCGACGAGATGGCGCGTCTGTTCCAGAGCTGCGCGTTCGAGCACGTGTCGCGCTTCGATCCGTGGTCCGATCGGCTGGGGTATCTACAGGACGGACGGGACTGGATGTCGGCCGCGCAATACTGCGACCTGCATACGTATCTGCCACTCGACATCCTCACCAAGGTCGATCGCATGACGATGGCGCACTCGATCGAGGCCAGGCCGCCGCTGCTCGACCATCGCTTCGTCGAGTTCGCCGCGCGCATCCCCGCGCACCTGCGCATGCGCGACAACACGACCAAATATCTGCTCAAGCAGGCGATGCGCGGCATCCTGCCCGACCAAATCATCGATCGGCCCAAGCAGGGCTTCGCGGTGCCGCTCGCCCGCTGGTTCCGCGGCGAGCTGTCCGGATTTGCGCGCGACATTCTGCTGTCCGGAACGTGCCGTCAGCGGGGGTTCTTCGACATCGGGTACATCGAGCGTCTGCTCAGGCTCAATCAGCGCGGCCGCGATCTCGACCTGCACCTCTGGACGATTCTCTCATTCGAAATGTGGTGCCGGCGGTTCCTGGACGGCCCGCTGGAAATTCCGAAGGTGGCGGCATGATGCGCGTTGCAATGGTCGCGGCGAGCCTCGACATTCTCGGCGGGCAGGGCGTGCAGGCGCACACCCTCGTGCGTTCGCTCCGCGAGGACGGTCTCGACGCATGGCTGGTGGCCGTCAATCCGAGATTTCCGGTCGGGTTGCGCTGGCTGCGGCGTGTCCCGTACGCGCGGACGGTGATGAACGAGGTCCTGTATGTCCCTGGCCTGTTTCGACTGGCGGCCTTCGACGTCGTGCACGTGTTCTCCGCATCGTACGCGTCGTTTCTGCTGGCGCCGGTTCCGGCGATGCTGGCCGCGCGGATGCTCAACAAGCGAGTCGTACTGCACTACCACAGCGGCGAGGCCGAAGACCACCTCGCCAACTGGGGTGCACTCGTGCACCCGTGGCTGACGCTGGCCGACGAAATCGTGGTGCCGTCCGCCTATCTTCGCGACGTGTTCGGCAGGTTCGGCTATCACGCCCGCGTCATTCCCAATGTCATCGATCTGAATGAGTTCGACTATCGCGAGCGCAGGCCGTTGCGCCCGCGGCTCTTGTCGACGCGCAACCTCGAGCGCCACTACCGCGTGGACGTCATCATCGAGGCATTCGCACGCTATCAGGAAGCGAACCGCGAGGCGATGCTGACGATCGCCGGGTATGGGAGCGAAGAACCGAGGTTGCGCGCGATGGCGGCGCGATTGACTCACGGGGGCGTTCGGTTCCTTGGCAAGATCGAGCCGGCGTGGATGCCGAAGCTCTATGCCGACTCCGATGTCTATGTGAATGCATCCGAAGTCGACAATCAACCCGTGTCGATTCTCGAAGCGTTCGCATCGGGCACGCCCGTCATCTCGACGCCGGCCGGCGACATCCCCTCGATGGTCCGTCACGGAGAGACGGGCCTTCTCGTTCCGCCGGAAGCACCGGTGGCGATGGCGCGGGCGATTGCCGAGACGTTCGATCGTCCGGAGCGCGCCCTTCAGATGGCTGAGCTGGCACACGACAATCTCGATCGCTTCACATGGGCGGCGGTGCGCGACCAATGGCAGTCGGTATACGGCGGGTCCGGGGTCGGCGCGCTGGGCCCTGAGGTGCAGGGCTCACGGTTTTAGAGATGAGCGACGCCTTTACGCACTTTTCGTACGCGCTACCGGCGTCCAGGTCGTCGCGCACATTGCGATCGATCTTGGACCGCGTCTCCCGGGCGCAGCGAATGCCGCTCTCCGAGCTCGCGGGTCGAAGCAGACAGGAAGCCGCGAAGTTTATCGATCGGGTGACGACCGGTCGCCGTCCGATTGATCCTTCCGCGATCGTGCGCGAGCACGCGCCCGCCCTGGCGAGGTCCGGCGCTCCGCTCGGGATTCTTCGTGGTGCCGCCCCACGCCGATTTTTCGCCGGCGTCGAGCATCCCAATCGCGTCGGCCAGCTTCTGCCCGAGCATCGCGCGGCGGTCCTGAACGGCGCGGCGGCAACGTTGCGGAGCCGATTCGATCTTCTCGGGTATCGCACGCTGTGGTTCGGAGAGCCGATCGACTGGCATCTGGATCCGGTGTGGTCGAGGCGGTCGCCGCTGCTTCACTGGACGCAATTGAACCCCCTCGATACAGCCACGGTGGGCGACAGCAAGGTGGTATGGGAGCTGAATCGCCATCAGTGGATTGCCGGGCTCGCGCAGGCCTACGCGTTGACCGGCCAGGAGGTCTACGCCGAACGCGCGTTGGCGGCGATCGAATCGTGGATCGAGGCCAACCCTTACGGGCTGGGCGTGAACTGGTCGAGCAGCCTTGAAGTGTCTTACCGCCTCATGTCGTGGGCGTGGACGCTGATGCTACTGCGAGACTCGCCGGCGCTGACTGCGGAGCGGATCACCCTCGTCCTCGCGTACTTCTGGCTGCACGCGAACTACGTGGCGCGCTACCTCTCGACCTACTTCTCGCCGAACACGCACCTCACCGGCGAGGCGCTCGGCCTGTTCTATGCCGGCACGCTGTTTCCGGAATTCAGACAGGCGGGACGCTGGCGCGACCTGGGCGAGCGCATCCTCGTCACGGAGAGCCGCTCCCAGATCTGTCCCGACGGCGTTCATTTCGAACGCTCGACGTGTTATCACCGCTACACAGTTGAGACGTATCTGCAGTTTCTGATGCTCGCGGAACGCAACGGCCTGAAGGTGTCCCCGAAGGTTCGCGATCGGGTATGCCGGGCCATCGAGTTTCTGCTCGCCATCCGCCGCCCTGACGCATCGCTTCCCGAAATTGGTGATGCCGATGGCGGACGGTTGATGCCGCTCGTCGAACGCGATCAATGCGACCCGCGTGGTGTGTTTGCGCTCGGCGCCGCCATGTTCGGCCGCTCCGACTTCGCATGGGCAGCGGAAGGGTTGGCCGCGGACGTTCTCTGGCTGAGGGGCGAGGCAGGTGCGGCGGAATTCGCCTCGTTGAAGGCAGTGGCGCCCTTTGCCCCGGCATCGCGAATGTTTCCCTCCGGCGGCTATGTGGTCATGACGTCGGCGTGGGAACGCGACGCCCACCAGATGGTCGTCGATGTGGGCCCACTCGGGTGCTCGTTCAGTTCCGGGCACGGGCATGCCGATCTGTTGAGCGTGCAGTGCTCGGCGTTTGGCGAACCTGTGCTGGTCGATGCGGGGACGTATTGCTACACGGCCGAAATGGAGTGGCGCAATTTTTTCCGCGGCACGGGGGCACACAGCACTTTGATGGTCGGCGGGCGAGACCAGGTGAACACCGATGGACCGTTCAGCTGGCGGGGACGCGCGCGTGTGCACGTGCGCGAATGGCGCACCAGCCCGCATGTCGACTTGGTCGACGCCAGTCATTCGGCGTATGCGGGCCTGACCCATCGCCGCCGCGTCCTGTTCGTCAAACCGGATTACTGGGTGATTGTCGACGAGGTGAATTGGCTCCGGGAGCCTTTTCGCGCACGGCATCCGAAAAGGCTCCCGGAGCCTTTTCTCGAGGTCGGCTTTCAGTTTGCGCCGATGAATGTGTCGATCGTCCGCGACCGGTGGGCGAAAGCCGAGACGCCCCGAGGCAACACATTCTGGATAGGGTTGGTGGCGCCTGCGACCGTTCGGCCGGCCGTCAAGACCGGTGAACTGGCGCCGATTCGGGGATGGATCTCCAAGGGCTACGGGCAGCGCTCGCCCGCGCCATTGCTCGTCTATACGGTCAAAGCGGCGACGCTGCCCTGGCGCAGCATCACGCTGTTGATGCCCAAGCGTGGACGGGCGACATCCGTTCCCGTCGTGTCGCCACTCCTCGACGATGGCAATCTGCCGATCGGCCTGGAGCTCGAAGATCGCCGCGAGGCGATTCTCGTCGACGACACGGATATTTTCAGATCAGTCGATCACTAGTCCCTTAGGTCTCCAAATCCATGTGCGGCCTCTCCGGCATCGTTCACTTCGATCCTCGTCAGCACGTGGACCTCGACCGTCTGCGCCGCATGCGTGACGTGCTGAGTCACCGCGGACCGGATGGCCTCGGGTTGTTCACCGACGGGCCTGTCGGGCTTGCGCATCGGCGCCTTGCGATTGTCGACGTGAGTGCGGCCGGCGAGCAGCCGATGACCAACGAGGATGGCAGTGTCTGGATTGCGTTCAACGGCGAGATTTACAACCACGCGTCAATCCGCCCAGGCCTCGAAGCCAGAGGACATCGGTACCGGTCACGCTGCGACACCGAGACCATCATCCATCTGTACGAGGAGGAGGGCGCACGGGTCGTCGGCCGGCTTCATGGCATGTTTGCGTTTGCCATCTGGGACAAACGAAAGCGGGAGCTGCTGCTTGGGCGGGATCGGCTCGGCATCAAACCGCTGTACTACGCCTGCAATGGAAGCGAGCTGGTGTTCGCGTCCGAGATCAAGTCGATCCTCGCCGCGGGTGCTGTTACGCCGAAGTTCAACGAACGGGCCCTGCCGGAGTTTCTGTCGACGCGTTTCGTCTCGGGCGAGGAGACCTTCTTCCAGGGTGTTCGGAAACTGCTGCCTGGGCATGTCCTGACGTGGTCTCTGGAGAAAGGCCTTCGCACGGAACGGTATTGGCAACTGCCCGCGCCCTCCACACGAGAAAGCGACGTGCCGTTCGAGACGCAGGCCAAGGACTTGAGGGTGCGCCTCGAGTCGGCCGTGGAACGCCATCTGATGAGCGACGTGCCACTTGGCGTGTTCCTCTCAGGAGGTCTCGATTCAAGTGCGTTGGCGGCGATGACCCAGAACTGTCGTCCCGACCCTCTGCAGACGTTTTCGGTCGGCTTTGCCGAAGAGGAAGCGAACGAGCTTCCGTATGCGAGGGCAGTGGCGAAGGCGATTGGCGCTTGTCACCGCGACATTACCGTCGCGCCGTCGGAATTCTTCCAGGCGCTGCCGCACCTCGTGTGGCACGAGGACGAACCCCTTGCGTTTCCCTCGAGCGTCCCCCTGTACTTTGTCGCGCGTCTCGCGCGTGATCACGTCAAAGTCGTGCTCACCGGCGAAGGGGCGGATGAGCTGTTTCTCGGCTACAACCGCTATCGGGTGACGATGTGGAACGAACGGTTGGGAAGGCCGTACTGGGCGGCGATGCCCGAGCGGCTTCGGGGCCGGGTCCGCCGGCTGGTTCAGGCGCTTCCGTCGCGGCTCGGCCGTGTCGGCCAACGTACCTTTCTCGCGCTCGATCCCGGCATTCGGAGTTTGTTTCTCGAGAACTTCGCAGTGCACACCGAAGGGTTTCAGCGCCAGCTGCTCTCTCGCCCCGGCATGATCGACGAGCGAGATCCGTACGCCGTGCAGATGCGGTGCTATCAGGATGCCGAGGGTGGCATCCTCGATCGGATGAGCCGTACTGACCTTCAAACCTATCTTCACGAACTGTTGATGAAGCAGGATCAGATGAGCATGGCGGCCTCGATCGAGAGCCGCGTGCCGTTTCTCGACGACCAGCTCGTCGAACACGTCGCAGCGCTGCCGAGCGCGCTCAAGGTGCGCATGTGGCAGACCAAGGCCATTTTCCGCGGGGCCGTTCGCGACCTCATTCCTCGAGAGATTCTCACGCGCCGGAAGATGGGATTTCCCGTGCCGGTGGGTCGATGGCTCCGGGACGCCTTCTGGCCGCTCGTTCAAGAGTTCGTACTCAGCCCGCGTGCCATCGATCGCGGGCTCTTCGATCCCCGTGCATTGCACCAACTGGCCGACGACCATCGCACCGGCCATGCCAGGCATGGCGACCGGCTGTGGCTGCTCGTGAATCTCGAAATCTGGCAACGCATCTTCTGCGACGGCGAAACCCCGTCGTCCGTGATGCCGGCACTCTCTTATGCGAATCCTCTGGGTCAAGATGGGCGGGCTGTGGCCTTCGACGACTGGCGGGCGGGTGCGCAGCCTGCAGATCGTGTCGGCACTCTGCCGGCATCATGACGTCACGCTGGTGACGACGCACGGGCCTGGAGACGATCCCGAAGGCCTTGCTCGTCAGTTGCCCGACTGCCACCAGGTGGTGTCGATCCCGTACGACGTACCGAAACGCGGGTCGTCTGCGTTTCCACTGACAGTCGCGCGTTCCTGGCTGTCGTCGTATCCGGTCGACCTGTGGAAGTGGCGCGTCGCACAGGTGCGCCACCAGGTGCAGGAGATCGTCGCCAAAGATCAGATCGACCTCGTCGTCTCTGATTTTCTGTTTGCCGCCGCGAATGTGCCATTCGGCGGGAAGGTGCCGGTCGTGCTCTTCGAGCACAACGTGGAATATCTCATCTGGAAGCGGTTGAGCGCGCTCGAGAGCAACCCGGTCAAGAAGCTGTTGCTCGAATTCGAGTGGCGGAAACTGCGGGACAACGAAGCCGAGCTCTGTCGCGCCGCCGATCTCACGATTGCCGTCTCTGAAGAGGATCGCCTGCGGCTGGCCGCGATGGCGCCTGACGCGGCGATCGGTGCCGTTCCAACAGGCGTCGATACGTCGTACTTCCGGCCTGCAGGTCGTCCGCAGGTACCCGGACGTCTCGTATTCAGCGGTTCGATGGACTGGCATCCGAACGAGGACGCGGTCATCTACTTCGGCGAGGCGATTCTTCCCAGGATCCGTGAACAGGTTGCCGACGCGTCGTTTGTGATCGTGGGTCGGAATCCGGCCCGGACGTTACGCGACGCGGCGGCCCGTCTCGGCATGATTCTCACCGGAACCGTCGACGATGTGCGTCCGCATCTGGACGAAGCGGCGGTGTACGTCGTCCCTCTGCGCGCCGGTAGCGGGACGCGCATGAAGATCTTCGAAGCGCTGGGGATGGGCAAGGCTGTCGTGTCGACGACCGTCGGTGCGGAAGGTCTCGCACTCACTGACCAGGAAGAATTCATCGCCGCCGACGCGCCGCACGATTTCGCAGACGCAGTGGTTCACCTCTTGCACGACAAAGCGCGGCGACAAGCACTCGGAGATGCCGGCCGTGCGCTCGTTGTCGAGCGCTACTCGTGGGACCGGGTCGCGCGTGCGTTCGAAGCTCTCTGCGAACAGGCAAGGACACAGCGGCAAAAGGCGGCGTAGGGGCCCGCTGCGACAAATCAATGACGCAACTGCCGAGAGTCGTGCTCATCTGCCACGAAGCCGATCGCCTCGACAGCGAGGGACTCGCGTCGTGGCTCGCAGGCACGATGAACCTCGCCGGTCTCATCGGTATTACTGATGACGGGCGGCGTCTATGGACCGCCGCGACGCGCGAGATTCGCCGATCCGGATGGCTCGGCTTTTTCGATGTCGTGGCGTACCGCGGGTATGCGCGTGTCCTGTGTCACGCGAAAGACCAGAGATGGAAAGCCCGGCAGCTCGAGATCCTGAAATCAACCTATCCGGCGGCGATCGAGAACGTGCCACGCGTCGCGGTCACGAATCCGAACAACGACGCCGCGCGCGCGTTCCTGAACAGCATCAGGCCCGACATTATCATCGCGCGATGCAAGTTCATTCTGAAGCCGGACATCTTCGGTCTGGCGCGCGTCGGTGCCTTTGCCCTGCATCCCGGCGTCTGTCCTGAGTATCGAAATGCTCACGGGTGTTTCTGGGCCCTGGTGAATCGCGATTTCGACCGCGTGGGCATGACGCTGCTGAAAATCGACAAGGGCATCGACACAGGCCCGATGTACCTACAAGCCGGGTGCAGTATCGACGAGGTAGCAGACTCGCACACCGTCATCCAGTACCGCGTGGTCCTGGAGAATCTCGATCGCATCGCGGCAGTGCTGACCGATCTCTTCAACGGTGTTCACGTCGAGCCCATTTCAACCACCGGCCGCGCGTCCCGCACCTGGGGGCAGCCGCGGCTTACCGACTATCTGCGCTGGAAGCGCGCCGCGCGAGCCAGAGCCAATGCCACCAGTATCTCTGCTGTTTCATGACGTGTTCATGACCGATCCGCGCGAGAGCGGGTTCGCGTCGCCTGCCGCAGATCGCTACAAGCTGTCGGTGCGCGAGTTCGATGCCCAGCTCGCGGGCCTGTCGCGCCGAAGCGGCGAAGCCGCGAAGGCGGAGGTGCGGTTCACCTTCGACGACGGCGGTCGGTCGTTCTACACGATCGTTGCGGACAAACTCGAGGCGCGCGGACTGCGCGGCTACTGCTTTATCACGACCGGCTTCATAGGCCAGCCGGGATTTCTTGCCCCGGCGCAGATTCGCGAGCTCGACGCGCGAGGCCACGCCATCGGCACGCATTCGGTGTCGCACCCGTTTCGGTTCAGCGCATTGACAGCCGACGAGATGAGGCGCGAGTGGACCAACAGTCGAAGGGAGCTCGAGGACGTCCTGGGGCGGGCCGTCACTACAGGGTCTGTCCCCGGCGGGTACTTCTCGACAGAAGTCGCCCAGAGCGCAACCGAGTCGGGCCTTCTACTGCTGTTCACCTCGGAACCCGTTCGGACAGAGCAGCGGCTCGAGACCTGTACGGTTGCCGGCCGTTTCACGATCCGCGCTGGCGCACCTGCCGATTTGTCTCGCCGGTTCGTCTGTCCTGCGCCCTGGACGCGCACGCGCGAGTGGGCGTGGTGGAACGCGAAAGGCCTGGTAAAGCCGCTGCTTGGGTCGTCTTATCCGCGCGTCGCGGACTGGATTCACGGAGGAGTGCGATGAACGTCAGTGTCTTTGGCCTCGGATACGTCGGCTGTGTAACGGCGGCCTGTCTCGCTCGCGATGGGCATCACGTCGCCGGCGTCGACGTCAACGCCGAGAAAGTCGCCATGATCAACGCCGGATCGTCGCCGATCATCGAGCCGGGGCTCGCCGATCTGGTTGCACGCGTCGTCCGGCAAGGCAGACTGTCGGCCACCGAGTCGGCCGAAGAGGGCATTGCCGACGCCGACGTTGCGCTCATCTGTGTCGGCACACCGGACCTCGGACACGGCCAGCCGGATTACGACGGATTGGCGCGAGTCGCGTCCGCCATCGGGAGTGCCTGCGAGTCGCGCACGCGTTCGCTGACGGTCGTGCTGCGGAGCACCGTGCTTCCGGGGACGACAGAGCGGGTGCTCGCGCGCGTGCTCTCGGAATGTACCGGCGGCAGCCGGATGGTCGAGCCGCTGAGGATTGCCGTAAATCCGGAATTCATGCGAGAAGGATCGTCGATCGAGGATTTCGATCATCCGCCGTTTCTGCTGATTGGCACCGACGATCTCGGTGCTGCGACGCAGCTGCGACAGCTCTATGCAGGTGTCAGCGCGCCGTTTCTGCAGACATCCGTTCGCACTGCCGAAATGGTCAAGTACGTCTGCAACGCCTTCCATGCCCTGAAGATCACCTTCACGAACGAAATCGCGGACCTCTGCGATGCGCTGGGCGCTGATGCGCAGGACGTCATGCGGGTATTCCGGCAGGACAAGAAGCTCAACATTGCCCCCGCCTATCTGAAGCCAGGCTTTGCGTTTGGCGGCTCGTGTCTACCGAAAGACGTCCGCGCGCTGCTGTGCTCGGCCCGCATCTATGACGTCTCGACGCCGGTGCTCAGCGCGGTCGTGCAGTCGAACACAGCGCAAATCGTTCGCGGTATCGACGCCGTGCTGCAGACGCGCAAGAAGAAAGTCGGCGTCGTCGGCCTCGCGTTCAAGTCGAACACCGACGACCTGCGTGAAAGCCCGATGGTGACGCTCGTCGAAGCGCTGATCGGCAAGGGCTGCGATGTGAAGATTTTCGATCCCAACGTGGTGATGGCCCGGCTCAAGGGCGCCAACCGCAGGTACATCGAGGAGGAGATTCCGCACGTGTCGTCGCTGCTCTGCGACACGCCGGAGTGCTTGGTCGAGCACGCGGACGTCCTGGTGGTGGGCGCCGCCGGGCCTGAGGCCACAAGAGTGGTGTCATCGGCGCGGCCTGATCAAGTGATCATCGATCTCACTCGCGGCGCGGTCTACGAGCTCACCTCGCGTGGTCCAGAGGCCAGGACGTGCGTGCTTTCGTGAAGCCGGCGACATTTCTCATCGCGTTGCTGGTGGGTGCGGCGTCGGTCGTCCAGCCCGCCTTCGCTCCCGACGGAGCGGCGAAGGCCAGGCCCGACAGCGCTCAGGCTACCGCGACGGCGGATACGTCGGACACGTCCACGCCGGCACTTCCGCGTTCATCGGTCGACACCGGCCCGCCTTCGACGAGCGGTCGCACGATACACGTGCCGGGAGGCGAGTCTCTGCAGGCGGCGCTCGACACCGCACAGCCGGGCGATCGCATCACGCTCGAGGCTGGCGCCACCTACGAAGGACCATTTCGCCTCCCCAGCAAGAGCGGTGACGAGTGGATCGTCATCGCTTCGAACCACGTCGACGAGCTTCCACCAGACCGGCGTGTCCGACCGTCCGATGCGCACCACATGGCGAGGCTGCTCGCGGCCTCGCAATCGGTGATCATCGCCGACCCGGGCGCACATCACTATCGCTTTGCGGCTGTGGAAGTCGCGCCGGCTCAGGGTGAGTTCCTCTACAACCTCATTGAGCTCGGCAGCGACGGCGCGAATCTCACGGAGGTTCCGCATCACATCGTCTTCGACCGCAGTTACATTCACGGCGATCCCAGGAAGGGCGGACGCCGGGGCGTGGCGATGAACGGCCGCGACATCGCCGTCGTCAACTCGCACCTTTCCGATTTCAAGGAGATCGGTGCGGACTCGCAGGCCATCTCCGGCTGGAACGGTCCGGGACCGTTCAAAATCGAGAACAACTACCTCGAAGCCGCCGGCGAGAACGTCATGTTCGGAGGGGCCGATCCTGCGGTCAACGGGCTCGTACCGTCTGACATTGCCATCATCCGCAATCATTTCAGCAAGCCGCTCAGTTGGAAGCTCGGCGATCCGCTCTATGCGGGAACGCCGTGGACGGTGAAGAACCTGTTCGAATTGAAGAATGCCCGTCGCGTTCTGGTCGAAGGGAATCTGCTCGAGCACAACTGGCCGCACGCGCAGAATGGATTTGCCGTCCTGTTCACGCCGCGCAATCAGGATGGTGGCGCGCCGTGGTCGGTGGTTGAGGACGTCACGTTCCGCGGCAACGTCGTTCGTGGAGTGGCTGCGGGGTTCAACATCCTCGGGCGCGACGACATTCAGAAGAGCGGCCAGACGCGGCGCATCGCGATTCACGACAACCTGCTGTCCGATGTCGGCGGCAAATGGGGCGGCAACGGCCGGCTGTTTCAGTTGCTCAACGGCACGGCCGGGGTGTCCATCATCGGCAACACCGCCGAGCAGACGACGGGCGGGATTGCGTTCGGCGGCGATCACGATCCCCACACGGGGTTCGTCTTCCGGAACAACGTTATGCCGGACAACGGCTCCGGCTTCATTGGTTCGGGAACGGCGCCGGGCAAGGCATCGCTCGACCGGTTCTTTCCTGGCGCGGTCATCGACGGCAATGTGTTCATCGGAGGAAAGCCCGCCCAGTATCCGCCAGGGAATTACTTCAGGCGCGAAGAGGCACCGCGTGCAGGTGCCGACTCCCGCACTCTTTCCAACGCCATCGCCGAGGTGGTCCAGTGGCAGAACTAGCGACGACTGCGGCAGTGCTCTTCTGGGCGGCGCTTGCGCTGGTCGCCTACGTCTATGTCGGCTATCCCGCGATCGCGTGGTTCCTGCGTCGACTGGTTCCGCGCCAGGTCGCGTGCGCGCGCATCGAGCCAGATGTGACGGTCGTGGTCGTCGCCCACAACGAAGGTCGTCGTATCGGCAGGCGGATTGCGAATCTGCTCGCGTCCGACTACCCTCGCGAACGCCTGACCATCGTCGTCGGCAGCGACGGATCCACGGATGACACCGTCGAGGGCGCCGCGCGATATCGAAATCAGGGCGTCATCGTTCGCGAGTTCGGGCAGCGGCGCGGGAAAGCGGCTGTGATCAACGATCTGGTCGCGTCAGCCGAAAGCGACATCATCGTGTTCGCCGATGCGCGACAGCGATTCGAACCTGGTGCGATTCGCGCGCTCGTCGCCAACTTCGCCGACCCGGGTGTGGGGGCCGTCAGCGGCGAGCTTCACCTGACCAAGCGGGAAGGTTCAACGCCCGGCGAAGAAGGTGCGGGCTTCTACTGGAAGTACGAAAAATTCATCCGCGCCAGTGAGAGCCGATCGGGGTCAACGGTTGGTGTCACAGGAGCGATCTATGCCATCCGCCGCCAGCTCTTCGAAACGATTCCAACGGACACGATTCTCGACGACGTGTTGATTCCAATGAGAATCGTGCGGAGAGGCTATCGCGTCATCCTGGAAGCCGGCGCGCGCGCGCACGATCTGATCTCGACGACACCACAGGAAGACTTCACCAGAAAAACGAGAACGATTGCCGGCACGTTCCAGTTGTTTGCGCGTGAGCCATGGATCCTGAGTCCATTCCACAGCCGCGTCTGGTTTCAAGCCTTCTCACACAAGGCGCTGCGCCTGACGATACCCGTGCTGCACGCCGTGATGTTGCTGACCAATCTTGCGCTGGCAGATGTTGGTGTGTACCAAATACTGCTGGCAGGGCAAATGATGTTCTACACAGCGGCGATTGTGGGCTACGTTCAGACGCGCCCCGGCCGGCCGCGTAACATCGCCCTGACGATTCCCTTCACGATGTGTCTGCTCGGCTGGGCCACGATCGTGGGATTAGGACGATTCGTGGCCCGCCGGCAGCGGGTCACCTGGGAAAGGATGCCAGGAGAACCCGGGCCGCGCGTTGTCTCGCGGCCTGTCTGATCAGGACACAGAGGGCACAGAGCAAGACGGAGGACATCAGCTTTTCTCTGTGCCCTCTGTGTCCTCTACTGCGCCCCTGCAATGACGACTTTGCTCACGAACGCGTTTCGTTCTAACAGCGATGCCTGAACCTGCATCGGATATGACGCGGTCGTGCCGCTCTTGTAGAACACGTTGCCGTTTTTCGAGTACACGACCTCCCCACCTACGATGGCGATACGCAGCTTGTCGCCTCTCGTAAAGCGCACTTCGGTTTGATACCCTCCCGACTCGCGCACCTCGGCCGTGCTGCCCTGCAGCCGCAGAGCGAATTTGATCTCGTTCGGATCGGTTCCACCACTCCCGGAACTCAGCCCGACAAAGCGCAGGCCCCTTCCCGACGAACCCGAGAACTCCACGTATCCGTCACCTGACGAGATCTGCTGAGCCGACGTGGCGCCTGCGTCGGAGCATCCGCCGCAGCCTCCGGTTTTCGCCAGGATGGTGCCTCTGGCGGCGACGTTCGACACGTTCGTCCAAGTGACCGGAACGGGGCCCGAGCCCGAGCTCGGGCTCTGTGCGGGCGGGGGATTGACACTTCCCGGCGACGCGAGCGCACCGCCACCATTGCCGATCATCACGTTCCACACCGTTGCGTTGGTGTCGAAGAGTGTCGTATCGACGACGGCGGGGTACGCGGGTCCTGTGCCACTCGTGTAAAACACGTTGCCGTTCTTGGAATACTGCACCTTGCCGCCGACATATGCGACGCGCAGGATGTCGTTGGCGCCAAACGGCGTCTCCGCCCGATACTGGCCAGACTCGCGAACTTCCGCGTTGCCCCCCTGCAGCCTCAACGCAAATCGAATCTCGGCTGGATTCGTGCTGCCATTGCGTGTCGTCAAACCAACAAATCGAAGCGCGCTGCTGTCAGGAACGGTGAACTCGACATACCCGTCACCCGACGAAATCGACTGCGCCGACGTTGCGCCGGCATCCGGGCATCCAGCGCACCCGCCCGATTTCATCAGGCTGTTGCCGACAGTCGACGCGTTCACCACGTCTATCCAGGTGACGGGCGAAGCGCTTCCGCCACTGAAGGTGGGCAGGGTGGGTGAAGGCGACGAGCCCGGATTCGACGGCGGAGGCGCGGGCGCCGGCGAGGGTTCGGGAGACGGGGTAGACGAGCCGCCGCCCGAATTCGATGGCGGTGGTGTGCCCGATGAGCTCGCGCCGAGGCGATCGAGCGGAATCTTCACCATGAACGCGTCGGTGCGGCCGGTGCCGGCATTCGATGTCCAGATGAAGTACTCACCAGTTACATCGAGATTGCCTTTGGGAAGCTTCCAGTAGTTGTCGCCGCCCGACGCATTGAGGTCGGTCAGGTTCGGCGCGACCACGAGGGCGTTGAGCGAGTCGTTGAGCCGGAAGCAGACGATCTCGTTGACGCGCGGCAAATTCTCGCGGTTTGCGTTGCTCGCGCACGCCATCTGCTGATCCAGCGGGATGCCGGGCTTCGAGTTGCCATGTGCGACGTGGCCGAGGCCGGAGTTCCACGAGGTCAGCTGATACACGAGCGTACCCTGCCCGTGAATTGGCGAACTCGGCTGGCCGCCGCGGAGTTCCTTGTTGAAATCCCAAACACGCACCGCGCCGGGCTGGCTGTTGAAGTTGTCTTCGGCCACCATATAGCCGTAGCCGATGTCGGAGTGGCCGGCCGCGCCGTCCGGATCGTTCAGCACGCGCTCGGTGTTGTTGTCGACGTCGATGACACGGTTGTCTTCACCGTTCTGTCCGTCGAGCTGCTCCTTGATGACGAGCCACCGCCCGCTCTTGTCGATCTGGCACTCGTCGAAATCGTTGCCCTTCCGCGGGTAATAGGTGAAGGCCTGCCGATCCTCGCGATAGACGGCGCACCCTTCCATGGCATACGAGCCCTTGTCACGCACGGTGAACGAATGCACGCGATCGTCGTTACTCGAGTGCACCTGCCACAGGTATTTGTTTGGAAACCGGCTGCTCATGTCGAACACGGTCTCCCACGAGTGCGCCATGACGTCATAGCGGAAGAGACGCGAGCCGGTCGGCTCGTTCACGTAGAGCGCATGCGGCCGTGTGGCGCTGAAGTACCACCCTTCGCCGGTTGAGAGCGGCGCCCAGCCGAACGTGTTGTCGCCTGCGAACAAAGCTCCACGGTTGCTCGTCTCGCCGGTGTTCTTGTTGTAGCTGAAAAGCGTCGCTCCCTGTCCTTTGAGGCCGAGGAAGATGAGCATGGTGTCGCTGCCGACGTGGTTGTTGATGTTCGACCAGTACGAATAGCCGACCGGATTGACGCAATCGCCGCCGCCGCAATCGGCGGCCGTTGTGAGACGCACGGCCTGGGTGTTATACGGAGCCGGGAATGTGAACCGCCCGCGTGCGCCCGGCACGCTGCTGCCCGAAACCGGCGCTCGAAGCCCGTTGCCCGTCGCGGATTCGACGAGGCCCTGCGCGAAAACGGCGGTACTGAAGCTATGAAGCAACACGGCCAGAGACAGGCCGAGAAAGACACGTGGGGCATGATGGCGCGAAAACACAGCAATCCTCCTATGGACCGATCCGCGATGGCGCGGCGAAAGGATTGCTGAGGAAACCCTATTGCACGACCGCGGCGAAACAGCCACACCCGCCCCCCGTGGGGACGGAAAACAACGAGTGGGAGTGGTTCGTAACTCGCCGCCAGGCTGGCTGCGTCAGCGGGTGCAGACGTTAGCCGAGGCTCGCTCGGGTTGAGTCTCGCTGTCTGCCGCAGGCGTCGGCACCGGCGAAGAACGCCGGGACCTTACGTGCGGACCGCCAGAAAATACACGCACAGCGCGTATCCTCTGTTCCTTTAACGCAGATTGTTGTGATTCAGCCGTTGGACGGGCGAGGTAATGATCGTACGCTGTTGTTCGTCGCCCGGTCAACCAAATAGTGTAATAATCTGACGGTTCTGCGTGTTGCGGGATTTATTTTGACCTACAAGTAACGGGAGGCAGTCAATGAAGAGCGTAAACCTTCTTGGAATCGCGGGACTCGTGCTCGGGCTGGCCACGATGGCGTTTGCCCAGGCGGCACCCGCGCCGTCGGTCGAGCTGAAAGTCGGCGACAAGGCACCGAACTTCAAGCTGCAGGGCAGCGACGGCAAGACCTACAGCCTGGCCGATTTCGCCGGCAAGAGGGCGGTCGTCGTCGCCTGGTTCCCGGCCGCGTTTACCAAGGGCTGCACCGTCGAGTGCAAGTCGCTGGCGATGAACGGGGACAAGATCCGTCAGTTCAACGTCGCGTATTTCATGGCGAGCACCGACCCGATCGAGAAGAACACCGACTTTGCCAAAGCGCAGGAAGCCGACTTTCCGCTGCTGAGCGACCCGACCAAAGAAGTCGCGACCGCGTACGGCGTGCTGAACCCGCGTGGGACGGCAACGCGCTGGACGTTCTACATCGGCACCGATGGCCGCATCCTCGCCATCGACAAGGCCGTTCGTCCCGACACGTCGGCCGAAGATATGGTCGCAAAATTGGGCGAGTTGAACGTCGCCAAGACGAAGTCGAACTAGGGCGAACTAGGGATTAGGGAATAGGGACTAGGGATTAGGACTTAGGGATTAGCGTGATACGCGTCGCTGAGCTAATCCCCAATCCCCAATCCCTATTTACTGCGCGTCTCCTTGTGCTTCTTTTCGACGTGCGCGAGCGGATCCTCCGCAGGCCCCGCCAGTACGTCGCCATTGACCTTGAAACGCGAGCCGTGGCACGGGCAGTCCCACGTCCGCTCGGCGTCGTTCCAGTGCACGTAGCATCCCATGTGCGTACATACCGCAGAGCGCACATGGATCTGCCCGTCCAGTCCACGGTAAACCGCAGCTGGTTGTCCCTCGACCTCCACGATTTCTCCGGCGCCGCGTCGAATCGATCGCAATGAATGGGCGCCCGCGCCCGCGAAGCGATCGCGGATGAGGTAGTAGGGGTAGTCCCGGTTTTCCTTGATGTAGTCCCAAAGCCCACCCTTGATCTTCGTGCGCCCCGGATCGAACAGCTCGGCCCATGGATTTTTTTCGCCCGAGAGGTGATCGACAAACATCATCGCCGAGAGGGTGCCGAAGGTCATGCCGTTTCCCCCGAAGCCCGTCGCCACATACTGCCCCTCGGACGTTTCTCCGATATAGGGCAGCCCGTCGTTGGTCTCAATGACCTGTCCCGACCAATGGTGGGTGACCGCGATCTCGGGCAGCAACTGCTTGAGGCGCTGCTCGAGGCGATTGAAGCACGCGGTTGTCGACTCGACCTGGCCGGTCTTGTGATCTTCGCCGCCGAAGATGACAAAGTCATGATCGTGGCGGCGATCGACGCGCAGGTAGTCGTACGGATCGCCGGTATCCCAGTAAAGCGCTTCGTGCACTGTACCGCGCGGAACCCATCCGCCGACCACATACGACGTGTAGGGGGCGAGCTTCGACTGAAGAACCATCGCAGGGACGAGGCCGGTCTTACCCTGAAGCGGCACGTGCGTCGCGACGAGCAGGTGCTCGCAGTGGATACGGTGACCGTCTCTTGTCGTCGCGGTGATTGGCGTATCCTCGATTGTCTCGATCTCTGTCTGCTCGAACACCTGGCAGCCTCGGCCGCTCGAGAGCAGCCGCAAGAGGCCGAGCAGGTACTTGCGCGGATGGAACTTCGCCTGGTTCTCGAACAGGATGCCGGGCTTGTTGAAGAGGGGAATCGCATCGACGAACTCGGCATCGAACCCGAGCGCGTTCGCGAGCGCGACTTCCTCTCGCAAGTCGAGCGGCTCCTTTTCCAGGCCGTCCTGGTTGAACAGGTAGCCCTCCACCCAATCGAACTGGCACTTGATCTGCTCGCGCCAGACAATGCGGTCAATGGTCTCTATAGCGGCGAGTTGTGCGTCCCAGACCGCCTGGGCGTGATCGCGACCGAACGCGTTGACGAGCTCCGACAAGGGTTTGTCGGTGACACAGGTGAGATGCGCCGTCGTGTAGGACGTCTCGCCGTTGAGACACCGGCCCTTCTCCACCAGCGCAACGTTGTGCCCGGCCCGCTTGAGCAGATAGGCGGCCGTGATACCCGTAATGCCCCCCCCGACGACGAGCACATCGACCGCGATGTCTTCTTTTAATGCGGAGTATCTGGGGACAGCAGTGTTATCTATCCAGTACGAATGGGTAGCGACATCGGCCATACAGGCGTCGAATGCAATCCGAAAGCCGAAGGAGGGGCGTTGGAATCAGTACGCCGTCTTTTCATTAATGCGCTAAGGGATCCAGGCCCCCAGAACCCCAGAACCGTGCTAACGAGTAAGGAAGTCCCGGAATACGCGGACGGCCTGTCCGCGATGGCTGACGGCGGTCTTTTCTTCGTCTGACACTTCGCCGAACGTTCGCGCGTAGGGAGGGTAGAAGAAGACGGGGTCGTATCCGAAACCGTTCGGTCCGGCTGGCGCATCGGCGAGACGGCCCTCGACCTTTGCCGTGGTCTCGAAGACCACGTTGGCGCCGTCGGCGACTGCGAGCGCGCACACAAACCGTGCGCCTCGATCGACCTCACCGCTGTCGCGTACGCGCCGATAGATGTCGGCAAAGCGCTGTGCGTAGGTGGCGTCTTCGCCCAGGTATCGCGCGGAATGAATGCCCGGCTCGCCGTTGAGCGCGTCGATCTCGAATCCTGAATCTTCCGCCAGCGTCACCATGCCCGTGAGACCGGCATAGTGCAATGCCTTCTGCCGGGCATTGTCGGCAAACGATGCGCCCGTCTCTTCCGCCACGGGAACGTCCGGAAAATCCGCGAGCGTGAGCAGTTAATTGGCAGGCCGTCAAGAATTCGAAGAATCTCCCGCACCTTCCCCGGATTGGTTGTCGCAATCAGAAGTTTCTTCTCCACGTCACCGACTTTCGCCGACCGACTTCCGACTATCGACCTACCGACTATTTCAAAATGTGCCCCACCGCCTGCTTCTGAAGGGCGACGAGACCTGTGATGCCGCGCTGCGCGAGATCGAGCAGTTCGTCGAGAGCGTCGCGCCCGAACGGCAGCGCTTCGGCTGTGCCCTGGACCTCGATGAACTTGCCGCTGCCGGTCATGACGACGTTCATGTCCACTTCGGCGCGCGAGTCTTCTTCGTAGGCCAGATCGAGCATCCGGGTGCTGTCGATGATGCCGACGCTCGTCGCGGCGACATAATCCTGGACGGGAATCTCGTTCAGCATCCCCTTTTCGCGAGCGTTCTCGAGCGCGAGCACGAGCGCCACGAACGCACCGGTAATCGCGGCCGTGCGGGTGCCGCCGTCGGCCTGGATCACGTCGCAATCCATCCAGATCGTCCGCTCGCCGAGCTGATCAAGCTTGATGACCGAGCGCAGCGATCGGCCGATGAGCCGCTGAATCTCCTGCGTCCGGCCGCCCACCTTGCCAGCCGAGGCCTCTCGTGTGGTTCGCGTCGTCGTGGCGCGTGGCAGCATGCCGTATTCGGCGGTCACCCAACCTTTGCCGGTGTTGCGCAGAAACGGAGGCACCCGATCCTCGATCGACGCAGTGCAGATCACCTTCGTGCGTCCGGACTCGATGAGGACGGAACCCTCAGGGTGCAGCAGGTATTGAGGATGAATGAAGGTCGGGCGAAGCTGATCTGGTGCTCTGCTGTCAACGCGCATCAGTTGGTTATCCATTTGAGATCCTGCTCGATCGGTCGTCGCAGGTCGAGATGGCCGGCCAGTGTATCGACTTCTTTGCCGTCGATGAGAATCTGCACGCTGGTGATCGCCGGCAGATTTGCGGTAAGCGCGCTCACGATCGCGTACACCGTCAGAATCTCGTTCGTCGTGCCGCCGGGGTGATTCTGCCGCAGCTCGGGGCTGAGATCGACGTACGTCTCGCCGCCTTTCGTGAAAAATACCGTCCGCAGTTTCGTGCCGTCCGGAATCGCTGATGCATGCGTCTCGGGCGCTGCGGCGAGCTGCGCCTCGATGATGCGCTTCGCCTGTTCGACCGTGCCTTCACCGTACAGCACCTCGCGTTCGACAGCCGTCAGGCCGGTGCCCTGTTCGTCGACATAAAACAGCCGCGCACGGATCTTTCTCGCCTCGGCCGCGGCTGTCGGCGGGGGCGCCGTCTCCTCCGGCACGGTTGTCAGCCATCGCGGTCCGAGCACCAGGAGCAGAACGAGGCCGAGGCCGAGGACTGCGGCCAGCGCGATATAGAGTCCAACGGTACGGGGCACGCGCTTCATGGTGTTGCGATCACCTGCGGGCTCAATTCGAGATGGTCGCGGTAGGCGGCGACCGCTTCGGTAAGCGCCAGCGCGACGCGGTTCTGGAAGTCTGTCGACGTCAGCAGCTTCTCCTCCTCGGGATTCGAGAGGTAGCCGAGCTCGATCAGCACGGCCGGCATATTGGCGCCGGCGAGATTGCGCATCGGCGCGCGCTGCAATGTCACGGTCGGCAGCCCTGCGGTCGCGCGCAGCCGCTCGTCGACGATGCCGGCGAAGGCATTCGATCCGTCCAGATGCGCTGCCTGCGCGAGCTCCCACTCGACGAGCGCAATTTCGCGCGTGTTGCCACCGAAGACCGGCAGCACGGCGCGATCGGCCTGCGACTGGCGCCGCGCGTCTTCGCCGAACCGATCGAGGCTGAGCGTGAAAATCGTGGCGCCGCGGGCCGAAGGTCTCGGCGATCCGTTTGCGTGCAGACTGATGAACAAGTCGGCCTTGTTGTTGTTGGCGATCGAGGCGCGGCTGTCTGCGCCGATCCGATTGTTGTTGTCCTCGTGCGTCAGCAGCACGCGCATGCCGAGGCGTCCTTCGATGACGGTCTTGACGCGGCGTGCAATCGCGAGCGCGACGTCTTTCTCGACCGCGCCGCCCGGGCCTTTGACGCCGCTGTCGTCGCCGCCATGCCCCGGATCGATGACGATGGTGCCGAGCGTCGGTCGGGCACCGCCGCCGAACACCGGCAGAGGGCCGGTTGCGACCGCGGGTCCCGGCGCGCCAGGCGCGGCCGGCCCGGCCGGCCCGGCCGGAAGAGCCGGGGCAGACGATTCGGTTGGCGCGGCGAGAAGCTCGACCGTGACGATCGCCGCCGTACCGCTCGAGGTCGCCGGCGAGGTGCGGAACGAGCTGAACCGCTGGCCCAGGTCCATCTGAATCGTGGTCGGGTCAGTCGCGCGGATGGCCGTCAGCAGTCCCTGCGGCGATGGGGCAGACGGAAGCGAGGCATCGAGCGCGTCGGCATCGACGCGCAGCAGCAGCCGATTCTGCTCCTGCGTCACAGTGGCGGTCGCGCGCGGGGCAATCTGAAATGTCACGCGCAGCGACGAAGGGCTGTCGTCGTATTGCGCCGTGACGTGCGGAACGCGGAGATCGCCCACGACCAGCAGACGCGAACCAGGCCGGAAGTCGAGCTTCACGTCGTAGACCGGCGCGAGCGCGCGGTTGATGAACTCGACGGGCACGAGCCATCGGTTGCCGCGTCGTGTCAGCGGAACCGGCATCGAGACGAGCCGCCCGGATGCCGACACGAGCGACTGATCGGGCGTGAGCACGATCGTCTGATTCTTGTAGCTCGCCGTCACCGCGTTTGCGGCCGGGTCGTCTCGAATCTGCAACTGGAATAAATTGGCGAGATCGTCGAGCCCGACCATCTGATGGTTCTGCACTTCGGCGGTGGGCAGTGTGCGTCGCCCGTCACGCGACAGAACGGTAATGGGACCGCCCTGCGCAAGAAGTACGTAGCGTCCGGCTTTAGCCGGACCCCATTGCACAACCGGGCCGTGTGCCACTGTCGCCAGCGTCAACAGGCCGAGTGCGTAGGTGACGTATCGAATACGGCGACGTCTCAAAAGGTGTACATGATAGCAGTCGGGCTATCATGACCGCATGTTCGACCTCGCTGCGGCGGTCCGAGGCTGCACGTTCGACGACTTCCTCTTTGCGCCCCGATTCAGCATCCTCGAGCGCCGCGATCCCCGGACTGTGGATCTCTCGGCGCGTTTTTCCGAGCATCTCACGCTGAAAGTCCCGATAGTTTCCGCCAACATGGACACCATCACGCGGTCCGCAATGGCCGTCGTCCTGGCCGAAGAAGGGGGCCTCGGCGTGATCGATCGCGGGTTTCGCGGTGGCGACATTGCCGCGCAGGTGCGCGAGGTCGAGATCGTCAAGCGCACGCAGCATGGCGTGATACCCGATCCGTACACCGTTGCGCCCGGCGATAGTCTGACCACCGCGAGCCGGACGATGCAGAAGTCGGGGGTGGGCACGCTGGTTGTCGTGGACGGCGCGCGCAAGTTGAAGGGGCTTCTGACGGCGCGCGACGTCAGGTTCGTCGCGGGGGAGAAGCGCGTGAGCGAGCGGATGACGCCGCTCGACCGGCTGGTCGTGCATGCCGGCGCGATCTCGCTCGACGAGGCCGAGCAGGTGATGATCGACCGCAAGGTCAAAAAGCTGCCGCTCGTCGACGAGGACGGCGTGTTGACGGGCCTTATTACAGCCAAAGATATCATCGAGCAGAAGCGGTTGCCGCTGGCTACCCGCGACGCACAGGGACGCCTGCGTGTGGGCGCGGCCATTGGCGCCAAGGGCGACTACCTCGAGCGAGCCGCCGAGCTCATCAAGGCCGGCGTCGATGTTCTGGTGATCGACATCGCTCACGGTCATTCGATCGTGATGGCGAAGGCGCTCGAAGCCTTTCGCGCGCGGTTCGGCGACGTCGAACTCGTCGCCGGGAATGTGGCGACGGCCGAAGGCGCCAGATACCTGGCCGAGCGGGGCGTCAACGGCATCAAGGTGGGCATCGGTCCGGGCGGCGGGTGCACCACACGGCTCAACACCAACTTCGGCGTGCCGCAATTGCAGGCGCTCGTGGAATGCCGAACGGCAGCCGGCGGCAGGATTCCGCTCATCGCCGATGGCGGCATCAAACGTGACGGCGCCATCATCGAAGCGCTGCTGTTTGGAGGTGACACGGTCATGCTGGGCAATGCGTTTGCAGGCACGGCCGAGACGCCGGGCGAAACCGTGCACAAATCGGTCGTGCTTCCCGAGTCGCAGAAAGTGGTGCGTGTGCCCTTCAAGGTCTTTCGAGGGATGGCGTCGATCGGCGCCATGGTCGATCGGCTCGACGTCGAGGACGCCGACTCGGTCGATGTCGAAACACTTGGCGCCGAAGGGCTCGAGGTGAGCGTACCCCTGCGCGGTTCTGCACGACCCGTCATGGCCGGGATGCTGAAGCACCTCTCGTCGTCAATCAGCTACGGCGGCGCGGCGGGCCTGGGCGAGTTGAAGACCATGTTCTGGGATCGCCCAGAGGATTACATTATTAGATTATCCGAGTCGAGCCGCCGCGAGTCGTTTGAACGTTGAAAAACGCAGCCGACCCCTTTACTCTTTAGAGACCGATGCTTAACAAGGGTGATCACGTTCCGCGGTTCGAATGCACGACCATCGACGATGTCCAGGTGAACTACGCCGATCTGTGGCAGAAGAAGAACCTGGCTCTCGTGTGCCTGTCGGAAGACGCGTCGCCCGACGCGCAGACCTACATCCAGGAGCTGCGCGACGCGCAGAAGGCGCTTGCCATGCACGACGCAGTCGTTGTCGTCACCACCAACCCCATCGAGGGTATGCCGCTGCCTGGTTGCGCGGTCGCAGATCGGTGGGGAGAAATGCAGTGGATTCGGTCGGCTGAACACGTCGCGGAGCTGCCTTCGCCTCGCGAGATTGCGGCCTGGCTGCATTTTGTGGAGATTCAGTGCCCTGAATGCGAAGGCGAAGTTCACTAGAGGACGGGCCACCGGCCATCGTGTAGACTTTCAGGAACCCTATGCGGGTCAAAAAGCTGGTCGCCCTTGGTGTCATCCTCGTCCTGGGGATGACCGCCCTCGCCGAAGCGCAGCGCCGCGGCCGGCGCGGCGGCCTTTCCTACGTCAAGCGCCCGGAACACATCACCTGGAATAGCGATTTCACCTTCTGCAGACTGGCCTTCCGTGAGGCCTATGACGGCGACGGTGGCGGGTGGGGCGTCGACTATCCTCGCGCCGACATGAACCTGCCGATCCGGCTGTCGGAGCTGACACGGGCCACGGTCAATTTCGATTCAGATCACGAGCCCAATCACGTCGTGATACAGGCGACCGAGCCCGAGCTCTTCAAGTGTCCGTTTGTCATGATTACCGAAGTGGGCGCGGTCTTCTTCGACGATCAGGAAGCGCTGGCGCTTCGACAGTATCTGCAGAAGGGCGGCTTCATCTGGGCCGACGATTTCTGGGGCGAATATGCGTGGGCCCACTGGGAGCGCGAACTGCGAAAGGTGCTGCCGGCAAGCGAGTACCCGATCATCGACGTGCCGATGAACCACTCGATCTTCCACACCTTGTTCGATTCGAAACGATTCCCGCAGATTCCCTCGATCGGGTGGATCTACAGCGGCACGACGTCCGAACGTGGACAGGACAGCGCCACGCCACACGCGCGCGCCGCCGTCGATTCGAAGGGGCGGATTATCGTCTTCATCTCGCACAACACCGATTTCGGCGACTCGTACGAGCGCGAGTCGGACGACCCGACCTATTTCTATAATTTTTCGGTGGAAGGCTACGCGATCGGCATCAACATCCTGCTATACGCGATGACGCACTGATCGTCGCGACGCTCTTCGTCAACAACAGCAGCCATAGAACCAGCATCAGCAGGAACCAGTGCACGTGGTGGGGCACGTGACCCTGTTCGCGCTCCTCCTGCGCCTCTACCGCAATCCGCATAAGTGACATCGGCGTGTACTATTTGCAAGACGAGTACCTTCATGGCCTCCCGTTTTTCGTTCATGCTCCGCGCGCTCGCCTATCCCAACTACCGGCTGTTCTTTGGTGGTCAGATCGTGTCGCTCATCGGCAGCTGGATCTCGATGACGGCCACCAGTTGGCTCGTCTACCGCCTCACTGGTTCGGCGATGCTGCTCGGCGTTGTCGGGTTTGCCGGGCAATTTCCGGGATTCGTGCTCGGGCCATTCGCTGGCGCGTGTCTGGATCGATGGGACCGTCACCGCGTGCTGGTAGTGACGCAAGTTGTCTCGATGCTCCAATCGTTTACGCTGGCCTATCTGACCTTCAGCGGTCACATCACCGTGTCGGCAGTGATTGTCCTGAACGGCGTTCAAGGCCTCGTGAATGCCTTTGATATGCCGGCGCGGCAGGCGTTCCTGAGCACGATGATCACCGACAGGGACGATCTGGCGAACGCGATCGCGCTGAACTCGTCGATGTTCAATGCGGCGCGGCTGGTCGGGCCCTCCATCGCGGGTGTCATGATTGCGACATCTGGCGAAGCCTGGTGTTTCCTGGTTGACGGTGTCAGCTACTTCGCCGTGATCATCGCGTTGCTGGCGATGAAGAACGTGAGACGGCTGCAGCGTCCTGCGGCTCACGTCGGGATCCTCGAGCACGTGCTGGAAGGCTGGCGCTACGTCTTCGGGTTCAGGCCCATCCGCTCGCTGATGCTGCAGCTGGGATGGTTGTGCCTCGTGGCGATGCCCTTCACGGTGTTGATGCCGGTCTTCGCCGATCGGATTCTCGGCGGCGGCCCGCACACGCTCGGGTTCCTGATGACGGCATCCGGCGTCGGCGCGTTAAGTGGCGCGTTGTGGCTGGCCGGCCGCAGGTCGGTTGTGGGGCTTGGCCGCGTCATTCTGATCAACACGGTCGTCTTCGGTTCCGGGCTCATCGGATTTGCACTCTCGCGGTGGCTGTGGCTGTCGCTCGTGTTCATGGTCGTCATTGGCTTCGGCATGATGGTGCTGATGGCCTCGACCAACACCGTCATTCAGACGATCGTTGACGAGGAGAAGCGCGGACGGGTGATGAGCTTCTACACGATGGCCTTTCTCGGCACGGCACCCTTCGGCAGTCTCCTGGCAGGGTGGCTCTCCACACGTGTAGGCGCGCCGCAGACGGTGTTGATGAGCGGCGTGCTCTGTCTTGCGACCTCGGTGTGGTTTGCAGCGGAGTTACCCGCGATCCGCGTCTTGGTACGCCCGATTTACGTGCGCATGGGCATACTGCCCGAGGTTGCACAAGGGCTGCAGACGGCCGCGAATTTGATGACGCCGCCGGAGCAGGAATAGATAGTCGGAAGGCGAAAGGCGAAAGTCGGAAGGCGAAAGGCAGAAGGCGAAAGGCGACAGCAGACGTGAGTGAGCGGACGTGGACAGTGTCGGACGAGGATGTCGGGCTTGTGCTCGATAAGTTCCTGGCGGCGCCAGATCGGCTCGGGTCGAGATCCCGGGCCGTGGCGGCTCGTGAGCGCGGCAAGGTGTTCGTCAATGGCGCAGAAGCGGGGCGGGCCGAAATTCGGCTGCGATTGAAGCCGGGCGATGAGATTCGCGTCTGGGAGGACCGGCCGGGGAGCGCACGGAAGCGGGCTGCACCGCATACGGCGGGACCGCTGCGAATTCTGTACGAAGATCGCGTCCTTATTGTGCTCGACAAGCCGGCTGGACTGCTTGCGGTGCCGCTCGAGCGGCGAAGCGAGGCGACGTCGATCTTCGATCAAATAGAAGATCACATGCGCTCGCATGGTAAGCGCAAGCCCTTGGTGGTGCACCGGATCGATCGCGATACGTCCGGTATCGTGCTGTTTGCGAAGGACGCACGCGTGCAGGCCCAGTTGAAGCAGCAGTTCCGCGAGCGCACCCCCGAGCGGGTGTATCTGGCCGTTGTGTACGGCTGCCCGAATCCTGAATCCGGTACGTGGCGCGATCACCTCGTCTGGGACGAGCGGGCGCTCATTCAGAAGGAGACGCATCCGGCCGATCCGCGTGCGGCCGAAGCGATCAGCCAGTACAAAGTGATCGAGACATTCGGGTCGACCTCCCTCATCGAGGTCCGCCTGACGACAGGGAAACGGAACCAGATTCGCATCCAGGCGCGGTTGCGCGGCCACACGCTGGTCGGCGAAGCGCGGTATGTCTACGGTCCGGAGCACCTGCGCCCGATCCCGTTCAAGCGACAGGCCCTTCATGCCTGGCGTCTCGGCTTTCATCACCCGGTCGAACGGACGCGCATGTCGTTCGAGGCGCCACTTCCTGCCGATTTCAAGAAGCTGCTGACTCGCCTCCGCGGCACGTCTTCTGCACGAGATCCTCAGTGAGCCTCGAATGTGGTGTCGGAGCGTCTGAAACGGGAGCCATTGATGACGTCAGTGTACAAACCCAATATCTCGCCGGTTGAACAGTGGACGTCGACGATTGCCGGGGCGGCTTTGTCGGTGTTCGGTTTCCGACGCTCGAACCGGGCGCTCGGACTCCTGGGGTTGGGGCTGCTCGCCCGCGGCGCGAGCGGATGGTGTCCGGTGTCCGCGGCCGTGGGCCGGGATACGCGCAACGTCGACGAACCGACGAAACGGCACCTCGGCGGGTCGGGCGGCATCATCGTGGAGGACACGATTACCATTCATCGTCCCGTCAGCGAGGTCTATTCGTACTGGCGCAACCTCGAGAACCTGCCGCGCTTCATGGCCCATCTCGAGGCCGTCCACGTCAACGACCGCTCTCACTCGCACTGGGTGGCGAGGGGACCGCTGGGTGTGACCGTGGGTTGGGATGCGGAGATCATCAACGACATCCCGCCGTCGCTGCTGTCGTGGAAATCGGTAGGCCAGTCGGACGTCATCAGTGCGGGATCGGTCCGTTTCAAACCGTCCGGCGATCGCGCGACCGAGGTGCGTGTGAAGCTTCAGTACGATCCACCGGCCGGTAAGGTTGGTGCAACGCTGGCCTGGCTGTTGGGGAACGATCCGCAGCAGCAAATCGCTGAAGATCTGCAACGCTTCAAACAGTTGCTGGAGACGGGCGAGATTGCCGCCGCCAGCTCTGATCGCCGAACCGCATCGAGCCGGAACCGTCGCGAACTCGATGCCTCGGAGTTGTCGGGAGAGTTCGGATCGTTACGGTAGCTGTGAGCCGAAGGCGCGAATGCGATCGAGGGCATTTGCCCGCCGGCTCAGGCCCGCGGCGACCGCTCGCGGAGGTGGAACGAACGCTTTGGCGCACATGGGTACGGGGAACCGTCGGCGCTGCGGTACATCGCGCGAAGGGCGGCCATGGTGCTGAGAAGATGATCGTTTCGAGCACGCAGACGGTCGCTGCGGGTTGAAAAAAACCGTTTTCTACTGTACGTCCACGAGTTCCATTTCGAACACAAGGCCGGCATTGCCGGGAATGCCGGCGGCCGGCATTCCCACGGTTCCATACCCGAGATCCGGCGGAATGATCAGCCGCCGCCTGCCGCCCACGCGCATCCCCTCGAATCCCTGATCCCATCCAGGTATTACTTCGCGGGCGCCCAGCCTGAACGTGAACGGTTCGCCGCCGCTCGAAGAATCGAATTGCTTCCCCTTGTGGTCGGATCGGCTCGCATCGTAGAGCCAGCCCGTGTAGTGGACTGTGAGACGCGCGCCCCGTCGCGCGGCCGAGCCAGTGCCGGCGACGAGATCGACTTGGGAAAGGGCCGCAGGTGGCGGCGAGGTGACCGGCGCCTCAGCACCGCCACAGGCCATCAATGCCATCAACGACATGAATGTCAGGAACCGCACGGCGGCAGTTTATCTCAGTCGGCTCCGGGCACCCTCGACGCGTCCGAGCCCTCGTCGGGCGCCCCGGCCGCGACGTCTTCGTAGTCCTGGCGGCCAGTTCGATCGGCTTCGCCCAACGCGCGATCGCGATTCGCCCCGACGTATCTGACGTCGTTGGAAAAGGCGTGAGGGCTGCCTGTGAGCTCCTTGATGTCTTCCATTGCGTTTCGCGCGACGTCGGGATGCTTCTTCATGATGCCTCTTCTTGTACAACCGAACACTACGAGATTCGTGCCACACTGAATTGCAGCGATTCGCGACACGTTGGCGGTGCGGGCAACTGGTGAACCGTATTTTTTCTGCGGAAATACAGACGGCACACCTTCTGCTAGATGTCAGTTTTAAGAAGGAGGTGTCTCAGTGCTGTATTACGCGCTTGTTTTCTTGATCGTGGGTCTGATAGCCGGTGTTCTCGGTGCCACGGGCATCGCGGCCATTGCTTCTCAGATTGCGTGGATCCTGTTCATCATCGGCATCATCCTGCTGGTGATCCATCTCGCCACAGGACGGAGAGGGCCAGTCCTCTAGGGACGGCGTCGGGCCGGCCGCTGGCCGGCCCTCCCTTGCGTTGGTGCGCCGGCTTCTCTTTGCTGTCTGCCTCGCCTGCAGCGTCGCGTGCAGCGATCGCGCTCGAAATGCGGCTCCTCTCGGACCGCAGGTCGTTGTCGGCGATGTTGAGCCGCCGCTCGTCGCGCAGGCGGTTTCGCTGAAGTTTGCTGTGATCGGCGATTCCGGCCGCTGGAGCGACGCACAGCGAGAAACAGCGGCACAGCTCTCGGCACAACGCAAAAAGGTGCCGTTCGACTTTGTGCTGATGCTGGGCGACAACAACTACGGCGACGGGTCGCCGGAGTCCTACCGTGTCAGGTTTGAAGATCCGTACAGGCTTCTGCTCGATGCGGGCGTGACGTTTTACGCCGCGCTCGGCAATCACGATCCGGACCAGCAATGGCACTACCCCCTCTTCAACATGGGTGGGAAGCGTTACTACACATTCGAGCGGAGAGCGGGCCTGCCACCGCTTGTCGGCGAACGCGTGCAGTTTTTCGCGGCCGACACGGTGAACCTCGACAACGCCCAGGTGAGCTGGCTCGACCGGGAGTTGTCGCGATCGACGGCCGAGTGGAAGATCGTCTTCTTTCACCACCCGATCTATACGTCAGGGCGCTATGCGTGGTCGTCGGCCGTGCTGCGCCATAGCCTCGAGCAGGTCTTTGTCGAGCACGCGGTCGACGTCGTGTTTTCCGGCCACGAGCATCTCTACGAACGTATCAAGCCCCAGAAAGGTGTGATGTATTTCGTGGCGGGTGCGTCAGGCTCGGTGCGCGAAGGCGACCTGCACGCGGCGCCGCACCAGGCGACGGGTTACGATCGCGATCTGAGTTTCATGGTGATCGAGATTGCCGGCGACGCGTTGTACTTTCATACGGTCAACCGGCGCGGCGAGACGATCGATCAGGGGAAGATCGTCAAGATGCGGACGCCTTCGTAGCCCCAGGACAGGCCGGCCGCTCGACGATCTGCCGGACTTTGTCCTGAAACACCGCAGCCCAGTTCTTCACATCGTCCAGACCGGCGCTCGCGAACAGCGTTTCGATTTGTCCGGGCGAGAGCTGCCGAAGGCGCTCGCCGAGCAGCCGGCGCCCTCCTTCGGAAAGTGCCGTGTCGTTGAACGTGCCGCCGTTGTACGGCATTTCTCTCATCGATAGCAGGCAGTTGGACCGATCGCCGAACCACACAGGCTCTGCCCGCCAGCTGCGGAGATGGACTTTGCCGGGACCGAACGCCGATCCCACATCCTGAATCATCACGAGCGGGTGTTCGCAGTCGGTGTCGGCGTGGTCGGCGCAGATGAGCCGCTGGTTGGCCGCCTTGTTGTCCCAATGATGGAGGAAGACTGCCATCAGTCTCAACGCATCCACCTCTTCGCGCGTCGCGCCACCGCGTGAGGGGTCGATGCGTTCCAGCTCATAAAATGCCCACCCACGTTCATGGCCGGCTTCAATCGCTTCGCCATCGAGATTCCTCTCCACGCTGACGTGGTGGAAGTCGCGATAGGTGGCATAGTCGATTCGCGTGTCGAGGGAGTCGGCGAACCCGAACATCTGCGCGAGCGAGCGCGTATGGAATGGCTGAAAAGGGCAGCCATAGCAGCGGACGGTCTCGACACGCGAGACGCGGTCGGCGCCAAACCCCAACGCATGAAGCAGCCGAGAGGCCGCGATTTCCGACGGAATCTCTTTCGTCCATCCGTACTTCACCTTGATGCGCTCGCCGCCGGGCAGCTCGCACTCGAACTTGGGCGTCGTACCCGTCACCTCGTCTGGCTTGTATCGGCACGTCGTGAGGGTAGGGTGCACGACACCACTGTTCGGATCGAATGCAAAATCGACCGTGGCCGCGTCGAATGTCGCCTGACGAAACACGCGAGCCCGCGCCAGTGCATTGTTGCGTGCTGTCCGCTCCTGTCCGGTCGGGGCGGGAATACCGTCGCCGCTTTCGAAGTTGCCAAACGCCACTACGCCGGCTGCAAGCGTCGCGATGACGAGCGTGTGCCTCATGCCCGCTGCTGGAAGCAAGCCGTACGCCAGACAGCAACGTCGTCCGTTGACATTTTCCTCGCGTTACGGCAATTTGCACAGCACACGCTATGGATGCCGAAGCAATCAGACGCCGGCGGTTTCTCTCTGCGCTTGGAGCGGGTCTTATCAGTGCTCCCCTCGCGTCGTTCGGCCAGCGCGGCCGGCCGCTCGCGCCGGGCGAAGTCCGTGGCGACAAGCCGGCAGCGCCTCCGCCTCCCGTCCGCAAGGCCACCATCACAAAACTCTTCAGGACGCCCGATGGTCATCCAAATGCGCTCGACGTGTCGCCGGAAGGGTTCTGGATCGGCGAGCAGGTGACCGATCGCGTCATCCTGATGGATATCAACGGGAAAGTGCTCAAGGCGTTCCAGACCGAGTGCCATAACTGCAGCGGCCTCGCGGTCGGCGGCGGATATCTGTGGCTCTCGGCCAACGGAGCGGCGCAGTTCGATCGTCCGATAAAGATAGACGACACCAGCCAGGAGATTCTGCAGTGTCAGATGGACGGCACTGTGGTGAAGCGGCACCGAGTGCCGCTCGGCGGAGGGGGTTCAACTGGCATCGAGTATGTGGACGGCACGCTGTGGATGGTCGCCTCGCGCCTGCGCGCGCTGATGCAGGTGAACACCGAAACGTTTCAGCCGCTCGTCGCGCATCCGTTCCAGATGCAGCGGCCACACGGGCTGGCATGGGACAATGGCGCGATGTGGGTTGTGGACGGCTCGGACGAAGCGCGGCTCGTGAAGATCGACGCGAAGACCGGCGCGACGCGCGAGAGCATTCAACTGGCGCTCGGCGATCCCGATCCCCACGGGCTGGCGATGTTGGACGGCAAACTGTACTTCTGCGACGCGGGCATTCATCCGGGATGGGACAGAGACAAGAGTCCGCATACTGGCTGGGTCTGCCGGGTGGACGTACTCTAAGAACAGGGATTAGGGACTAGGGACTAACTAGGGATTAGGGAATAGGGATTAGGGAATAGAAGAGGAGACGCGATGCGAGGACTCTCCGTAATTCTGGCCGTCGGGGTGTTGGCAGCAACCGGATCCATCATCGCGCAGCAACAGGCGCAGCCCGCTCCACAGACGGCGGACGCGCCGGCGAACCTGCCGCGATGGGCGTACGGGTATCCCGAGCCGGGCACCACACCTCCGCCCCCTGTGCAGCCCGCGAAAGACGACGGGTCGCCGAAAACACTGGAGGGGAGCACAGGCAAGTTCACGCTGACACAAATCCGGGATGGCTTCGGACCCGCAGACTGGCATCCCAGCGATCACCCGACGATGCCCGAAATCGTGGCGCGCGGGCGGAAGGACGCCAACGTCCGGGCGTGTGCGTTGTGCCACTATCCGAACGGGAAGGGCCGGGCCGAAAACGCGCCGGTCTCCGGGCTGCCGGTCGCCTATTTCATCCAGCAGATGCACGATTATCGAAACGGCACCCGCAAGAGCGCCGACCCGAAAAAGGGCAACACTAACGCGATGATCGCGATCGCGAAAGGAATGACCGAGGAGGAAATCAAAGCCTCGGCCGAATACTTCGGCGCGATGAAGTGGACGCCGTGGATCAAGGTTGTCGAAAGCCGCACGGTGCCGAAGACGCGAATTGCGGGAGGGTTGTTCGTCAGCCTGCCCGGCAGCGAAACCGAACCGCTCGGCCAGCGCATCATCGAGATGCCGGCCGATAACGATCGCGAGGCGCTTCGCGATCCGCGTTCGGGCTTTGTGGCATACGTGCCTGTTGGTAGCATTAAGAAGGGCGAGGCGCTCGTGAAGGCCGGGGGCGGCAAGACCACCGCCTGTGCGATCTGTCATGGCGCCGACCTGAAGGGACTGGGTCCGGTGCCCGGGCTGGCGGGGCGGTCGCCGAGTTACAGCGCGCGGCAGATGTTCGACATGCAGACCGGCGCGCGCGCTGGCGTCTGGGCCGATCTGATGAAGCCGGTTGTTGCGAAGTTGACGGAAGAGGATTTGATCAGCATTTCGGCGTACACGGCGTCGCTTGCGCCCTGACGAGAACACCATGAAGATCCTGCGCGTCATTGCTGTCGCGGCCTGTCTCGGCGCGAGTGCGTCCGGTCAGACGCCCTCCGCGCCGCAGACCTGGTCGGGCGTCATCAGCGAAAGCAAATGCGGCGCGTCGCATCAGGGCATGGCCGCTGCCGCCGGGATGACCGAACGCGCGTGCGCCTTTCACTGTCTGAAGGGCCTCGCGAAGTACGTGGTCGTCGACGATCAGCAGAAGATCATTCCGATCGCGAACCAGGATTTCGCCGGTATACCGTTGCGGCTCGCGCGGCCGGTGCGCATCACCGGCGCCCTCACCGACAGAGGCATCGTCATCTCGCGCATTGAACTGCCGGTCGTGCATTCCCACATCGGTCACGTGATGATTGCGTGGCGCGATACGCCGGGTACAGTGGGGTTGCTGACAGTCGCGTTGAGCGACACGCGCGTTGCCGCGGCCCACGCCCTGCTGACATCGAAGTCCAGCAGTCTCGACGATCTGAAGCTGCACGCCGGCCATGTGCTGCACGCGCTCGACCCGGAGGTCGAGCCGAAAGGTCCGGCATCGGGATACGGCGCGAAGAAGGCGGCGGTTGGAGCGCTGCAGCATGTCGGCTTCGCCGCCGCCATCGACACTGCCTCCGCCGAGGTGAAAAGCCGCGCCGCCGTGGTGTCTGCCGGATTGACTGATACCAATGCCGCCATCGACCGCGCCATCGCGGCGGCGCAGAAGATCCGCGCCGCGACGTCGCCGGCCGACGCCGCCGCGCTCGCCCGCGAGTTGCCGGCGCTGACGACTGAGATCAGCACCGGACTCGATCGGGCTCAACAGGAAATGCGGTTGATGATGAAGGCCGAAGGGTTATAAAGGAACCATGCCCATCTACGAATACGAATGCCGCGGCTGTGGCCATCAGTTCGAGTTTCTCCTCCTCCCGTCTACCGTCCCCGCGTGCCCCTCGTGCAACGGGAACGACCTGGCTCGCACGATCTCGCTGTTTGCCGTCAGCTCGGACGGGACGCGGCAGCAGGCCCTGTCGGACGGCCGCAAGCGGGCGTCGCGGGTGCAGCGCGACAAGGCCCATGCTGCGGCGGAGTACGAACGCGACCACCAGCACTAACCTGAATAACCCCAGGAATCGTGACAATTTGCGACGTTTTGGGAGTAGCCTGCCGTCCCGCCGCGCGGTATCCTAGTTACGCTCTTTAAACTGACCGGAGTGGTGTGCGCGTGCTGACAAAACCGCTGGGAACGACCCTCGTCCTCGTGG
Organism: Vicinamibacterales bacterium; assembly: GCA_963782595.1. Lineage (GTDB taxonomy): Bacteria > Acidobacteriota > Vicinamibacteria > Vicinamibacterales > JAMQPK01 > JAMQPK01. The sequence goes on from CAWAKJ010000005.1 coordinate 537,365, forward strand.
CCGGTAGCGCGATGTTTGCCGCGGTTTTTGCGGCACAGGCGCCTTCCGCGCCAGCGCCCCGGCAGGTACAGGCACCGGCAGCGCTGGGCGGATCGGTCGTCCCGGCTGCCAGCACGCTTTCGAAGTACTGCGCCACCTGCCATAACGAAAAACGCAAGGTCGCCGGTCTGATGATCGACAAGCTCGATCTGCAGAATGTCGGGCCCAACGCCGAGGCGTGGGAGAAGATCGCGCGGAAATTCCGCACACACGAGATGCCGCCCCCCGGCCTGCCGCGTCCGGATAACGCGACGTATGCCGCGGTGACCGCCCATCTCGAAAGTGCGCTCGATGCGGCAGCGGCGGCCAATCCGCAACCGGGCCGCGTGCCGGTGCACCGGCTGAACCGCACTGAGTACACCAACGCGATCCGCGACCTCCTCGGCCTCGACATCGACGGCCGTGCCGTGCTTTCCACAGACGACGCCGATCAGGAGGGCTTCGACAACGTGGCAAGCGTGCTCACGGTGTCGCCTGCGCTCCTCGAGAACTATCTGTCCGCAGCCCGCATGATCAGCCGTCTCGCCGTCGGCGATACCAGCCGCAAGCCGATGGTCGACGTCTTCAAGGTCGAGCGCGACATGGTGCAGGACGAGCGGATGAGCGACGACCTCCCGTTCGGTTCGCGAGGCGGCATCGCCGTCAATTATCAGTTCCCGGTCGACGGGGAATATCTGATCAAGCTGGAGTTGAAGCGTCAGCTGTACGACTACCTTGTCGGCATGGGCGAGCCCCATCAGGTCGATATCAGGCTGGATGGAGTGCTGCTGAAGCGGTTCACGGTCGGCGGCGAAGCCAAGGGGATGTCCACGCCGGAGAATTTCGCCGGCAACACGCCTGGCGATCCGGAGTGGGAACACTACATGCTCACGGCCGATCGCGGACTCGAAGTGCGAGTGCCGGTAAAGGCGGGTCCGCACGACGTGGGCGTGTCGTTCGTCAGGCGACTGTGGGAGCCGGAAGGCATTCTGCAGCCGCCACAAACAGGATTCGGCCGTACCACCAACGAGCTGTACTTCGGGTACCCGGCGTTGAAGACGGTCTCGATCGGCGGACCGTTCAACGTGACCGGGCCCGGCCAGTCGCCGACGCGCCGCGGGCTGTTCGTCTGCACGCCGCCGAAGAGTGCGAGCGAGGCCGACGAGACGGCCTGTGCGCGGAAGATTCTCTCGACGGTCGCCGCGCGCGCGTATCGCCGTCCCGTCGCCGACTCCGAAACGCAGGTTCTGCTCGACTTCTACCGCGCGGGGCGCGACGAGGAGAAGACGTTCGATGCCGGCATTCAGCGCGGGCTCGAGCGCGTGCTCGCGGCGCCGAGCTTCATTTTCCGCATCGCGTCACCCCGCGAAGATGGCGTCAATCTCGCGTCGAAGCTTTCGTTTTTCCTCTGGAGCAGCATTCCCGACGACGAGCTGCTGAATGCCGCGCTCCGCGGCAAGCTGAGCGATCGCGCCGTGCTCGAGCAGCAGGTGAGGCGGATGTTGCGCGATCCGCGCGCAAACGCCCTCGTCGAAGGATTCGCGACGCGCTGGCTCGAGTTGAGCAAGTTGGCGGGCTTCGTGCCGGATACGCAGCTGTATCCTGAGTTCGACGAGAACCTCCGCGAAGCGATGGGCACCGAGACGAAGCTGTTCGTCGCCGATCAGATCAAGCAGGATCGCAGCGTTCTTGATCTCCTGCTCGCCGACTACACGTTTGCCAACGATCGTCTGGCGAAACATTACGGCATTCCGAATGTGTACGGCAGTCACTACCGGCCGGTGAAATTTGCCGATCGAAACCGGGGCGGCCTGCTCGGCCACGGAAGCGTGCTGGCCGTCACGTCGTATCCCAACCGCACGTCCGTCGTGATGCGCGGGCGCTGGCTGCTGGCGAACATGCTCGGCGCCCCTCCGCCTCCGCCCCCGCTCGATGTGCCCGCGCTCAAAGAGCCTGGCGCCGATGGGCAGCCCAAGTCGCTGCGCGAGCGGATGGAGATTCACCGGAAGAACCCGGTCTGCGCCTCGTGCCATCAACGGATGGATCCGCTCGGCTTCACGCTGGAGAATTTCGACGCCGTGGGCAAGTGGCGCACCGAAGCCGACGACGTCGCGGTGGATCCCGCGGCGGCCATGCCCGATGGCACTCAGTTCTCCGGCATCGACGGCCTGCGCAAATATCTGGCGGACAACAAGGAAGATTTCGTCAGGACGCTCAGCGGGAAACTGCTCGCGTATGCGATGGGGCGCGGTATCGAGTACTACGACCAGCCGGCCATCCGGAAGATCGCGCGCGACGCGGCGGCCGATAACTACCGCTGGTCGTCGGTGATCCTGGGCATCGTCAACAGCATCCCGTTCAATGGCGCCCGTCTGGAGACATCGAGACCTGCTGATCCCGAGTCGAGAGTTGGCATGAGGAGCGAGCGATGATCATTTCGAAAAAAGCGATACCGCGACGCACGATGCTGCGCGGGATGGGCGCGATGTTGGCGTTGCCGCTGCTCGACAGCATGGTCCCGGCGCTGTCGGCGCTGCAGAAGACGGCAGCCAGGCCGGTCAACCGATTCGGCGTGTACTACGTGCCGAACGGGATGATCATGAAGAACTATCTGCCGACGGCGGTGGGTGCGAACTACGAACTGACGCCCACGCTGAGCGCGCTGGCGCCGTTTCGCGACGATCTTCTCGTCGTCAGCGGTCTCAACAGTCTGCCGACGCGCGAACGCCCTGGCGGCGCGCATGCGAAAGCCAGCACGCGGTTCCTGACCAATGTGTCGCCGCCGACCAGCGAGACCTGGCTCGACGTCGGCATTTCGATGGACCAGATTCTGGCCGGCGAAACCGGCAAGCATACGCAGCTTCCGTCGCTCGAGCTCGCCATGGAGTCGGGCGAAACGTCGGGCGCGTGCGATACCGGCTATGCCTGCCCCTACACGAGCACCATCGTGTGGAAGAGTGCCAACACGCCGCTCCCGACTCAGAACAACCCGAGGGTCGTTTTCGAGCGACTGTTCGGCGACGCGGGCACCACCGACCCGAAGGTGCGCATCGCGCGCATGCGGCAGCAGAAGAGCGTGCTGGATTCGGTCACCGAGGAAGTGGCGCACCTGCAGGGCGCGTTGCCGGCGTCCGATCGCGCGAAGCTCATCGAGTACCTGTCGGCGATCCGCGACGTCGAGCAGCGCATTCAGCTCGCCGAGTCGCAAGCTGGTGAGCAACTGCCGCTCGTCGACCATCCCGCGGGCATTCCCGACGACTGGGAAGCGCACATGAAGCTGATGCTCGACCTTCAGGTGCTGGCATATCAGTGCGATCTCACGCGGGTCATCACCTTCATGGTCGGCCGCGAGCACAGCGGCACGACCTATCCGCAGATTGGCGTCAACGACTCGCATCATCCGATCTCGCACTACGCGGGCGAGGTCGACAAGATCGAGAAGGTCGCGAAGATCAACGCCTATCACGTGAAGATGTTCGCCTACTACCTCGATCGGCTGCGCGCGACGCCGGACGGCGACGGCACGCTGCTCGATCACATGACGATGATGTACGGCGCCGGCATTGCGGACAGCAACAGCCACGATCCGTACGACATTCCGATCGTCCTGGCGGGCAAGGGCGCCGGGTTCCTGAGGGGCGGACGCCACATCCGGTTCAAGGACGTGCCGCTTGCCAACCTGCATCTGACGCTGATGGATCAGTTCGGGATCTCGATGGAGAAGTTCGGCGACAGCACGGGCCGCGTCGACGTGAAGATTCTCTCGTTGTAGCCATGCGCAGAACAGCCATCGGCGCACTCGGCGTGTTTCTACTTTCGCAGGCCGGCATGTTTGCGGCGGCAGATGCCCTCCTTATCAGCGCGATTCGCGCCAAAGACGTGACGGCCGTCCGCGTGCTGCTGAAGCAGCGCGTCGACGTGAATGCGCCGCAGGGCGACGGCACGACGGCACTGCACTGGGCGGCGCACGTCAACGACCTCGCGATCGCGGATCTGCTGATTCGTGCGGGGGCGCGCGGCGCCGTATCGAACGACAGCGGCTTCACGCCGGTGCACCTCGCGTGCACCAATCGCAACGGCGCGATGGTAGAGCGGCTCCTCGCGGCTCGTGCCGACGCCAACGCCGCGTCGGCCAACGGCGAGTCCGTGCTGATGACGTGCTCCCGGTCTGGAGACGCCCGCGGCGTGAAAGCCCTGCTGTTGAAGGGCGCACGCGTCAACGTGAAGGAACAATCACACGATCAGACCGCGCTGATGTGGGCCGCGTCCCAGCGGCACTCCGAGGTCACCGCCCTTCTCATCGAGTCAGGTGCCGAAGTCAACGCGCGATCGCGCACGTATCCCCAAACGGTCGTCGGCGAGCAGACGCAACGGTTTGGCCGCGAAGAGCTGAATTACACCGTGCTGCGCGGGGGCAGCACGCCGCTGTTGTTCGCCGCGCGGTCGGGTGACGCCGCTTCAGCGCGGGTGCTGCTCGCGGCCGGGGCGAGCGCCAACGACGCGCTGCCAGAGGGCATGAGTGCGCTCGTGGTAGCCGCGCACAGCGGGCATGCCGAGGTCGCCACGCTGTTGCTCGAGAAAGGTGCGGATCCCAACTCAGCCGATGCCGGCTATACCGCGCTGCATGCCGCGGTGCTCAGGAGCGACCTCGCGATGGTGAAGGCGCTGTTGATACGCGGCGCGAATCCCAATCTTCGTACCACCAAGGGCACGCCAATTCGCCGTGACACGACCGACTTCAATCTTCCGGCCACGCTGATTGGCTCGACGCCATATCTGCTCGCTGCGCGGTTCCTCGAACCCGACATCATGAAGGCGCTGGCCGCCGGCGGAGCCGATACGACGCTGACCGTGAGAGATGGCGCCACCGCGGTGATGGTCGCAACCGGTGCGGGCTCGGGAGGTAATTCCACACGACGTGGAATTGCGGTGATCGATGGCGGAGTCGTTGAGCCCGAGGTCGAAGTGCTGGCCGCGGTTGCGGCGGCCATCGATCTGGGTGCTGACGTGAACACGACAAACCAGGCCGGCGATACCGCGCTGCACGTCGCGGCGGGACGCGGGTACAACACGATCGTTCAGTTGCTGGCCGACCGCGGAGCGCAGCTGAATGTGAAGAACAAGCGGGGATTGACGCCGCTTGCCGCCCTGATGCCGGCCAACGCAGGCCCGAGAAGGCGCGGCGCCGCCATCACGGCCGCGGCGATTGCGAATGACGATGATGATGCCGACCGGCCGGCCGCACGAACCCCGAACTTTCCGGAAACCGTCGCGCTGCTGAAATCTCTCGGCGCAACCGAGTAGGGTGAATCCAGAAACTAAATCTAAAAACTAAAATCTAAAAACTAGAATCTAAGAACTGAACATCAAGATTCTAGATTTTAGATTCTAGATCTGAGCATCAGCTACCTGGGCTGAGCCGTCCGTCCCCCGCCTGAACTCCCACCGCTCGAACCTGACGAACTCGACGAACCTGACGAACTGGACGAACCTGACGAACTAGACGAACCCGACGAACTAGACGAACCCGACGAACTAGACGAACCCGACGAGCTAGACGTCGCTGAACCCGCGTCGACGCCGCTGCTGCGACCGACGCTGCCGCTACGGTTCGACGGTGTCGCGCTCTGGCCGCTGTCGCTCGATCCCGACGGCCTGACACGTGTGTAACCGCGGCTGGTGGCGACGCCGTCGCCGCCTCGCGAGTCTGCCGAACCCGGCTGCGCGTTGTTCCCTGAACCTGGATTGATCGAACTGCCCGTGTAGATACTTCCGGGATATCCGTAATAGTTGTAGTTGGAGTAACCCGGATAGAACGGATAGCTGTAGCGATAGCGGTAGCTCGAGCCCCAGTAGTCCGGATACGCGAACGGCGAATAGTAGTAGTAGCTGCTGTAGAACGGATCGTACATCGGGTATGGATACGCCGTCGAACCCATGATGCCTGTCGTGTAGCCACCAGTCGTCGCGCCGCCAGAAGCGTACGGACCCGTCGGATACACGCCGCGGTCGACCTCGAAACGATTCGGATACGCCTGTGCCACCATCAGGTCGATCACGTTCGCAGACACGCCGGCGTCGGCGAGCTGTCTGAGCACGCGGCTGTTGAGCGTGAAACGCCCACCGAGCTCGTCGAGGGCCACCTCGAGCGCGGGCGACTGCACTTTCGCGCTGGCTTCGATGATGTCTTCAACGTTCATCGGAGCGGTCGAGAGAACCGGCGCACCCGCGTACTGATCGCTCGTGCGTCGATACCGGCGCACTCGCAGGTCGTGATCGCCGTCGGCGATCGTGGCCTGCACGTCGACCCAGTGTCCTTTCGCCATCATCGTGATGCCGGTGACCGTACGGGCGGGGCGTCCGGTGCACTCGAGCGACACACGCGTGAACAGTCGCTCGCCGTCGCGCGACCAATCGCTCGTCTGTGTTCCCCGACAGTCGGCTTGCGAGAGCGGCTGTGCCGATCCATCGGCGACGACCGTCTGCTGGAGGACATTCTTGCCGTCGACCGTGGTCGCAATGGCGACGCCAGCTTGCCCCGACGGCGTGACGCACACCATCGTGCCAGCCGGAACGGAGATGGGTTGCTCGCCCACCTGTTCCCGCGCGACGGTCCAGCAACCCAGATACGGCGTCCATCGAGAGTCGAACCCGGCCGGCGCATCCTGCGCCATCACCGATGCCGACGCGACGAGGACGAGCGCAAAGGCCAGTTTGAATGTGTTCGTCATAAATGTTCCTCAGAACATGTAGTGGATGCCGATGGTTGCCTTCAAGCCGGCCAGATCGATCGAGTCGAAATCGAAATCGCGGCTGGGCGTCGCGTTCGACCAGAGATAGCGCGCCTCGCCACTCAGATACATTCTGCGCCACACTCTGACGTCCAGGCCGCCAAATATGTGAGCGGTGGGCGTCCAGCCTTCTGAACGCAGAGTCTCGGGAAAGATCTCCAGATTGGCCGTGTTGACGTCGATGAAATCCCCGAACTGCAGGAACTGATACCGCATCAGGCCCGCGCCGGCGCCGACATAGGGTGTGGCCGCCGCGGGAATCCAGGCGCGGCTGCTGATTTCGCGCCCGCGCGGCGTGACGGCGAACTTGAAGCTGCCGCTCAGATTGAGCTCGCGCAACCTCGTCGTCTGCGTGATTGGCAATCGCTGGTTGTCCACGAAATCACGGTACTCGGAGTTCTTGCTGGCCTGCGAGAAGTCGAACCCTCCCACGACGCTCGCGCGCGGTGTGAGGGCGATGTCGACGTCGACGCCGACGGCTGGCGCGTTGAAGTCCTTTCGCTCGATGGTCAGCTGATCCTGGACGAACCTGAAGAGGTCGCTATTGGCGCTGGCAAACACCCATCCGCTGCGAAAACCGACCATGCCGCTGGGGCTGCCGAAGAAAAAATCCGGATTGCCCTGGGCGTTGGCCAGGTTGGGGGAGAGCACGAACAGCGCAAGAGCCAGAGCGATGGCCGGGGGAAGATTGCGCATCAAGCGACCTCCTTGGGGGTGCTTGCCGTAATAGTGCAAGGACGGCACCAACGGAAGAGGCCCGGATTCATTGGATTTGCAAAGAATAGCATCGTACCCGGCCGAAGACGACCGTCCTGTTGGACGGAATTGCTCGCCTCTTGACAATAGATGTTATAACACGTATATTCGTTTTGAGACATGCCGAAGACGCTCCGTGACGAGCTCAAGATGACCAGGCCCTTCAAGAGCGTCGAAGAAGAGGCCATTCTGAGCATTGCGCGCACTGCGGCGGTGCTCGAGCACGCCGGCTCCGAAGAGCTGAAACGGTTCGATTTGACCATCACTCAGTACAACGTGCTCCGCATCCTGCGCGGCGCCGGCGACGAGGGTCTGTGCCGCAATGCGGTCGGGGAACGGCTCGTCACCAGAGTGCCCGACGTGACCAGGTTGCTCGACAGGATGGAGACCGCCGGGCTCATCAGGCGCCACCGCAGCGGCGACGATCGGCGCTTCGTGACAACGCACATCACGGACAAGGCATTGAAGCTGCTCGAGAAAATCGATCGCGAGCTGCCTGCCATCCATCAGAGGCAACTGGGGCATGTGAGCCAGAAGCGGCTTCGGGAGCTCATCGACCTGCTGGAGGAGGTCCGAAGCACGCCCTAGGGAATTTTTCAGGTCAATAAAGTGTTTAAACATATATCGTGACAACACTCACAACCCGCGTGACCCACTCAACTAAGAAGGAGACCATGATGACCACGCAAACTGCCGTCGCCACCCGAACCCTCGAGATTGATCGCAGCCACTCGGACGTCGCCTTTGAGATACGCCACCTGTTGAGCAAAGTGCGCGGCCGCTTCAGCGATTTCGCAGGAACCCTGTACTTCGACAGCGCGCGGCCGGAGAGCTCGCGCATCGAGGTCGTCATTCAGGCCGCCAGCATCGATACCGCCGAGCCGGATCGCGATAAGCACCTCCGCAGCACGGACTTCTTCGATGTCGCGACGTTCCCGACCTTGACCTTCACGAGCACGTCGGTGACGCCACGCGGAGGCAATCGGTACGACATCGTGGGCGATCTGACCATTCACGGTGTGACGCGCGAGGTCACGCTGCCCGCGAGCTTCCTCGGCAGCATGCAGGACCCGTGGGGCAACGAGAAATTCGGGTTCGAAGGCGGGCTCACGCTCAACCGAAAGGACTTCGGGCTGTCCTGGAACGCCGCCCTCGAAGCGGGCGGATTTCTGGTGGGCGACGAGGTGAAGGTCAGCCTGTCAGTGCAAGCTAAGTGACGCTCGGATTCGCAGATTGGTAGATAATTGGTGGGATCCTTACTCTGTCAATCTCCCAATCTGCCAACCTGCGAATTCACCGCGCCCATGCCATTTACTCAGTTTCAGCTTCACCCTGATTTGCTTCGCGGCGTCAAAGACCTGGGCTTTCAGCGTCCGACGCCGATTCAGGCCGACGCCATACCTCCTGCGCTCGAGGGCCGCGATCTTCTGGCCTGCGCGCAGACCGGCAGCGGGAAAACGGCGGCCTTTCTCCTTCCGATCGTCAACGGATTGATGGGCCGGCCGCGCAGCCGTCCGGGTACCACGCGCGCGCTCATCCTGACCCCGACCCGCGAGCTCGCGGCGCAGATTCTCGAAGACCTGAAAGATCTCACCGTGCACACGCCGGTCAACGGCTTCGCCGTGTACGGTGGCGTGGGCATGGGACCGCAGGAGCACGCATTCCGCAGCGGCGTCGACTTCATCGTCGGCACGCCGGGGCGGCTGCTCGATCACTTTCGCCAGCCGTACGCGAAGTTGAGCGGTCTCGAGTATCTCGTGCTGGACGAAGCGGATCGCATGCTCGACATGGGGTTCCTCCCCGACATTCGCCGGATCCTCCGGCATATTCCGTCGAAGCGCCAGACGCTCTTTTTCAGCGCGACCATGCCGGACCCGATTGTGAAGCTGTCGCACGAGATGCTGCACAACCCGGTGATGATCAACCTCGAGCGCAAGCCGGCGCCGGCGACCGGCATCACACAGGCGGTGTATCCCGTTCCTTCTCATTTGAAGCAGAAGCTGTTGCTGACGTTGTTGAACAGCGGCGATGTCAACGAGGCGCTGGTGTTCACGCGCACCAAGCATCGCGCCGATCGGCTGGCGAAATACCTCGAGCAGCAGCGGGTAAACGTACAGCGCATCCATGGGAACCGGTCGCAGGCGCAGAGGACCGATGCGCTCGCCGGGTTCAAGAGCGGCAAGTACAAGGTGCTCGTCGCGACCGATATCGCCGCGCGAGGCATCGACGTGACCGCGCTCGGGCATGTCATCAATTTCGATGTGCCCGCCGTGCCAGAGGATTACATCCATCGGGTTGGCCGAACGGCACGGGCGGAATTGACCGGTTCGGCGTTCACACTCGTCGCGCCCGAGGATGAACCGAGCATTCGCGACATCGAGCGCGCCATCAGCAAGAGACTGCCGCGCGTGACGGTGCCCGACTTCGACTACAACGCGCGATCGGAGCGATTAGAGGTGCCGCACGCCCAGCGCATCGCCGAGATCCGGACGCGCAAGGCCGAAGAGCGTCAGCGGGCGAAGGCCAACGCCGAGCGGCGCGCTCGGCATGCACAGCCACAGGGGCCGGCGAAGCAGGGCGCCGGTCACGGCCAGGCCCGCGCGCCGCAGCATCCCGGAGCCCCTGCGGCGCGTAGAAAGAAATTCCGGCCGCGAAGGCCGTGGCATTGAGCCGATCTCACTGCACGATTTTCCGTTCGATCACCATATCGCGATTTGGATCCATCACCTTGAAGTCGGCTGGAATCTCGAACAGTTGAGGGGCCGGCTCCGTGCGCGTCAGGTTGGTCAGGCGATACGTGGTCTCGCCGAAGCGCGGATCGGATTGCTTGCTCATGACGAGCACCTTCAAGTCGGGTGACATCCAGCGCTCGGACACGATGTTGATCGGCTGCTCGTTGCCGATCTGACCGGCTGGAATCGTCACAGTCGCACGCGTGCCCTCGACCGCCACACCCTCCATGAACGTCGTTCCAAGCTGTTCAACGACTGGTTCGGGCACATTCTGGCCGGCATGGCTGGCGGTTGTCACAGCCGCTGAGCTCTGAAAGAACACCGAGGCGCCGGCTCCCGGTGGCGGCGGCGGTGGTGGCGATGGCGGTGGCGCGGTCATTTCTGACTTCTCGACGTGGACTCGCGTCGCTGCCGTCCAGCCGATGGCACCGGCACCCACCCCGGCAGCGGTCATCCTGTTTTTCAGCATGACGTGCGGTGCGGGCATCTTGTGAGCGATGCGGTTCTGCAGGTCGAGCATGATCATTGTTCCGTTGGTCGGATCGGAGATCTGCACATGGCGCGGCTCGTCGCCGGCGCCGTTCACCAGTGGGCCAAACATCGCAAAGCCCTGTTCGCGGCGCGTCCGCCCCTGTCCGTCGCGCGCAACCTGGGCCTTGTTCCGCTTGACGATGCGATTGCCGTCGGCCAGTGTCTGGACCACCTCAGTCACCGCTTCGGCGGAGTATGGAGCGGCGGCCACGGGCTCGCCGTCGAGCGCAATCGGCTCCGACATGAAATCGATGTTCATCGGGCTGCTGAACGAGATGATGTTCGCTCCACCCTGCGCGCGCGCGCTCAACGCACACGACAGGAGCAACGACGCAAGGACGAAGGTCTTCCGAGTCATTTGGGCCTCCACGGATAAATCGATCCGCTGGTGTTTGAGTTGTTGACGCGAATCGCCCGGGCTCTTCCATCTTCTCCAAGAAGCACGTCGGCTTCAACGATGTCGTTGGCCTGGGCAAGGGGCGACCGCAGCGGGCCGAGCGAGGCGCTGGGCATCTGCACGCGGACAATCTGGAACGATCCGGACAGTTCGTGTTCGGTCATCGGCATGAGCGGGACGAATTCAATGGCGACTTCGGGTACTGACGGTTGGCCTGCCGCCGAATCGGCGACGGGTAGTTGTGCAACCGGCTCGACGGCACGATCCGTCGCCCGTGTGGGTGGCGCCTGACGCGTGACGGCAAGGCCGGGAGAGTGTTGCTGGCGCTGGGCCGGTTCTGGCTCTGGCGTCTCCACGATTTTCGGAGCTTCGGTCGTCGCACCGACACGATTGTGCCCTGGCGCGGCGTCGGGCCTAAGCTGGACGGCTGTTGCGACCGCGAGCACCATGGCGGCCGCAACCGGCAGCGCCATCCACAGACGCCGGCGGCCTGGCGCGGGCGTCGATTGCATCGAAGCCGATTCCAGCACACGCGCCTCAAGATGCGCCGCGTCTTCGTGCTGCTGCGCGTCTTCGCGCGCCACGTCGCCAAGCAGACCGCTCAGCAGTCGTTCTTCGTGAGTATCAGCCATCTCTTGCCAACCTCTGGTTGCACGTCACGACGAGTGTCTTCTTTCCCCTCAGTGTTCCACAGCAGCCTGCACCGATCGATCAGTATCTGTCGCGCGCGGCTCAGCCGCGAGCGAACGGTGCCGACCGGGCTGCCGACGACAGCCGCGGCCTGCTCGTACGAGAGTCCGTTCAACTCGCACAACACGACCACCTCACGATAGTGAAGCGGCAGCCGCAAAATCGCGAGGCGCAGTTGCCGCGTCATCTGAGCGCGCGAGATCGCGTCAGCGGGGTCGGTTGCGATCGCGAGCGCGGCATCGTCTTCGCGGCCGATCGTGTCGATGTTGATCTCGTTGCGGGCCCGGCTGTGCTTGTAGCGCTGCAAAACGAGGTTGCGCGCGATGCCGTACAAATAGGTCGAGAGCGACGCAACCGATGGGTTGAAGCGGCCTGCATTCCGCGTCAGCGCCACGAACACGTCCTGGGTGACATCCTCGGCGGCTTCCCTCGATCCGAGCATCTGCCGGCTGAACCGATACACCGTGCCCTGGTGGCGGCGAAAGATGACGGCCAGGGCGTCGCGGTCGCCAGAAGCCATGCGCTCGAGAAGTTCGGAATCCGAGGGTTCGGTCGTCACGCTCATGAGTGATTTGGTTCCGGCCGCCCGGAAGTTCCAAATACCACCATCAGACTCGTTTTGGCTGAAGTTGGCCTGCAGGCGCTGCCGATGACCAAGGCCAGGTGGGACCATACGGGACTTGCCAACACGAGATCAGGAGAGCTGTCACGCTGCATGCAGTGCCGCCCTCCTCGCCGTCGCGTGACTTCCTGTTGTATCTCCCTCCGTGGCCCCGTGTCTCCGTGTTGAGATGGGCGAGTTGAACCTCTGCGGCTTTGCGTCTCTGCGTCGAAACGAGAATCTGCGCCAGCGGTTGGTCCCTATGTCGCGGGCACGGCGTGACCGGTTCTAATCCCTAGTCCCTGATCCCTAATCCCTGCGAGCGGAGTCGGTGTTTCGGTCCAGCGCCGTTCACCAATCTGTTGTCGCCACATCGCGTAGTACAACCCTTTCTGGGCGACGAGCTCGTCGTGCCGGCCTGTTTCGACAATCCGGCCCCGCTCGAGGACGTAGATGCAGTCGGCGTGAAGAATCGTCGACAGGCGGTGCGCAATGAGAATCGTGATCGATTCGCCGGTGCCCGCTACGGCGCGAATCGTCTCGACGATGCCTTCTTCCGTGAGCGAGTCGAGCGAAGACGTCGCCTCGTCGAACACCAGCAATTGAGGCCGTCGCAGCAGCGCGCGGGCGATCGACAGCCGCTGCTTTTCCCCTCCGGAGACCTTCACGCCGCCTTCGCCGATCACGGTATCGAGCCCTTTCGGTGCGCGGGCCAGCAGGTTGTCGCACGCCGCGCGCCGCAGCACGTCGAGGCAATCCTGGTCTGTGGCCTTCGGATTGACGAACAGCAGGTTCTCGCGAATGGTCCCGGAGAAGAGCTGCGTGTCCTGGGTGACGAGGCCGATGCGCTCGCGCAGGACGTCCAGATCGATTTCGTCGTTCGGGATCCCGTTGTAGCGAATGTGGCCCGATCCGGGCGGGTAGAGCCCGACGAGCAGCTTCACCAGTGTTGTCTTACCTGCGCCGGATGGACCGACGAAGGCGATGGTCTGGCCGCGTCGCGCGCCGAACGAGATGTCGTTGACCGCAGGCGAGGTCGCCGACTGATGCTGAAACGTCACGCCGGCGAACTCGAGTGTTCTCACCTCATCCAGGGGACGCGGGTTGGTCGGCCTGGGCTCTTTCGGCATCTGGAGGATGCCTTCGAAGATGTTGAGCGACACTTCCGTCTCGCGGTAGATGTTGATGATGTTGCCGAGCTCCTGCAGCGGCCCGAAAATGAAGAAGGAGTAGATCCACAGCGAGAAGAACTGGCCGACCGTAATGTCGCGCGTGAAGATGAGGTACAGCATCAGGAACAGGATGCTCGTGCGCAGGAAGTTCACGGCCGTCCCCTGGATGAAGCTGAGGCTGCGCAGATATTTCACCTTCTTCAGCTCGAGCTTCAGGATCTTGCCGGTCGTGGTGTTCAGCCGGGCGATCTCCTGCTGACCCAGTCCCAGACTCTTGACCAGCTCGATGTTGCGCAACGATTCCGTGGTCGCGCCCGCGAGCGCCGTCGTTTCTCCGACGATCTGCTTCTGAATCGTCTTGATCCGCTTGCTCAGCACCGAGCTGATGATGCCGAGCACTGGAACCGTCAGCAGGAAGACGGGGGCGATCACCCAGTGCACCGTGAAGGCGTACACCATGACGAAGATGATGCCGACGAGCGACGTGAAGACGACGTTGATCGACGCCGAGATGAGCTTTTCGACGTCGGTTCGGACCTTTTGGAGCTTGCCGAGCGTCTCTCCGCTGCGCTGGTCTTCGAACACCGAATACGGCAGTTCGAGAGAATGGCGGATGCCGTCGGAATAGAGTTGCGCCCCGAGACGCTGCGTTATCAGATTGATGTAGTAGTCCTGAAAGTTCTTCGCGACGCGCGAGACGAACGCCACGCCCACGGCCGCAGCGAGCAGGAGCGTGACGCCGCGGAAGAACTCCTGGGTGGTGTAGTCGGAAAACCGGGTGGCGTAGTTGTCGATGACATACCGGAAAATCAGCGGGTCGAGCAGGGAAAACACCTGGTTTGTGGTCGCAAGGACGAGCGCCACGGCGACCAGGCTCCAGTAGTTGCGCAGATACGAATAGAGCAGCCTCATGTTAGGGACTATAGCCGAATGTTTACATGACCGTCGCATCACCTATCCCGGTCCGTTACGTCGTGGGGTACAGATACTCCACAGTCACCTGTGCAGATTGCCCTCTTCGCCGAACGCGATCCTGATGTGCCTGGCGGCCTCGCGACGACGATCGCCGGGCTTCTCGATCATCTGCCCCACGACATCCATGTCGTTCCATTTCTCAACCCATCCGCCCTCTCCTCGCTACTCCGCGTCAACGAAGTTGTCAGAGGCCTGACCGAGCATCATATCGAGCTGGTGCATCTGGCGACGGCCGGTCCGTTGGCGCTGACGGCACTGTGCGTGGCCGCGAGGCTGCAGTTGCCGGTTGTCGGCTCGTTCGACATCGACTTTCTGACCGCGACACCGATCAGGCGCCGATACCTGCGGACACTCCTGGGGCTCTGCCACAAGGTGTTCGTGCCGTCTGTCTGCGCACGCGACACGATGCACGGTTTCACAGCGCGAGAGAACGTCGTCATGTGGCGTCCCGGCGTCGATGTCGAGACATTCACGCCGTCGAAACGATCAGAGAAGCTGCGCGAGCGATGGCAGGTATCGGAGAACCGCACAGCGGTTGTCTATGCGGGCACATTATCGGAAGCGCACGGCGTCGGTCGCCTTCTGTCGCTGGAGCTCGAGTTGCGCCGAAGCCATCCGATGCACCGGCTCATTGTGGCCGGCGACGGTCCCGCGTTGTCCGAGCTTCACTATCGCTGTGCCGACGCGGTCTTCCTCGGTCACGTGCCCGCGGGCGAGATGCCAGAGGTGCTCGCATCAGCCGATCTCCTGGTATCACCGAGTGAACGGCAGTCGACCTATCACGCCGTGCTCGAGGCGCAGGCGTGTGGCCTGCCTGTGGTGGTGATGGCTGGTAGTGCGGCGCGCGAGCGGGCCGCTGATGCGGCGGTCGTGGTCTGTTGCTCGGATGCCGATTTCATCGTCAACACCGCTGCGCTCATCAGGAATGCCGCGCGCAGAACCGCGATGCGGCACGCGGCACGGGAGTACGCAGTGCGCCAGCAGTGGGAATCCGGGCTGGCGCCACTCTACGCGCAGTATCGCAGCTTGGCCGCTCTGTCGAGCTCAGTGCGACGGAAACTGGTCGGGGTTATCCGTGAACACGGCATCAACTCCTAGGTCGAACAGGAAGTAGCGCATCTCGTCGCGAACGCTCGAAAACCGTCCGGTGCTGCCCTCGCGGAACGTATAGGGCGTGACGGTCAGCTTCGCGTCGTGGGCCCAGCGTACGACCTCGGGACGGGCCTCGACAATCTGCTTCGCCGGCCCGATGCCGGTGACGAAGCCCGACGCCTCCCTGAGCCTCTCCGGGAAGAGCCACTGCTCGGCAATCCTCCGTTCCATCAGAAAGACGCGGCGTATCAGCGGCAGTTCGCGGGCGAGCGCGCGCAGCGACGGCTCGTCGAACGACTGAAGAATCAGCCGGTCGCTTTGGTCGAGGCCGTTCTGTCGGAGTGCGGCGACGACGAGCGAGGTCATGTCCACGCCGCGTGCACGGTACTGGTCGGCTGACTTCAGTTCCGGATACAGCCCCGCCCGTCCTTTGACGATGTCGATGGCTTCCTGGAAGGTCAACACCCGCTCACCGGCGAATCGCTCGTCGAACCAGCTTCCTGCGTCGAGCTGCTTGATTTCCGCAAGTGTGAAGTCATGAGCCATCCAATACTTCACCGGGCCGTTCGCGCCTGAGATCTGGACGTAACGCGTCGGAAACACGTCCTCAACGTTCGTCGTGCGTTCGAGCGTGACGTCGTGGAGACAGACGAGCACACCGTCTTTGGTGATGACCAGATCCTGTTCCACGAAATCGGCTCCCTGCTCGATGGCGAGCCGATACGCGGCCCGTGTGTGTTCGGGCGCCGAGCCGGAGGCGCCGCGATGGGCGATCGACTGTTTTCGGGGGGCATCGCCGGTCAACGTGGCCACGATCGTGACACCGATCACCAGGCCGAGAGAAAGTCTTTTCATGGGGCGACTCTAGCGCCGCGTTGCGACGATATGACGACCTCGGTGTGAAGCCGGTGTGCGTTACGCCGCGATTGCGCCGCAGTCACGATGTGGTCACCGTGCGGTGATACAAGTTCTGTCGAGGAGAAAAGCATGACGCACATGAAAGCACTCGGTGCCACGCTGGTCGTGCTGATGATGACGGCGTCCACTGCGCATGGACAGTTCGAAACCGCCACGGTGCTCGGCACCGTTCGCGACACGACCAATGCCGTCGTGCCCGAAGCCACGGTGACGCTGACGAACCTGGCGACGGCTGTGTCGACGACGAAGAGCACCAATGCTGAAGGGAACTACGAATTCTTCACGGTCAGCGCGGGCGTGTACCTGCTGACGGTCGAGAAAAGCGGCTTCGCGATAGCGATGATCGAGAACGTGGCTGTGCAGGTGGGTGCGCGGCTTCGTGTGGATGCGCAGATGAACGTGGGGCAGGTGACCGAGCGGATTCAGGTGACCGGGACTGCGCCCCTCATCGAAACGGACACCAGCGCGCGAGGACAGATCATTACGGGCGATCAGACGCGGGCGCTTCCCCTGAACGGCCGCGAGTACTCGTCGCTCGCGCTCCTCACGACCGGTGTGCGGCTGTCGGCCTTGAACAACAACCAGGCCGGCACTCCACGTGAGGGGGCGTTCAACGTCAACGGCCTTCGAAGCACGTTCAACAACTTTCTCATCGACGGCGTCGACAACAATGCATACGGCACGAGCAATCAGGGGTTCTCCAACCAGGTGATGCAGCCGGCGCCCGACGCGATCTCCGAGTTCAGGGTCGTCACGAACAACATGAGCGCGGAATACGGCCGCGCCGCCGGCGCCACAATCAACGTTGCGTACCGCAGCGGCGGCAATCAGTTTCACGGCAACGCGTGGGAGTTTCTGCGCGACACCAGCATGAACGCGGTGGGCTTCTTCAAGCCCGTCACAGGAAAGCCCACGCTGAGTCGCAATCAGTATGGTGGAACGCTGGGTGGCCCGCTCGTCAGGAACAAGGCGTTCTTCTTCGGCGACTTCGAAGGCTTCAGACAGGACAGAAAGGTGACGTCGATCTCGAGCATTCCCACGCCCCAGCAGCGGCAGGGAGTCCTCAGCGTCGATGTGCGCGATCCGCGGACTGGTGCGGTCTACCCCGCGGGCACGCGAATTCCGATGACGGCGTTTGCCGCCAAGGTGCTCTCGCAGCTCCCGGATACGACGTCGGCTGGCAACACCAACAACTACACGATCCTTCAGCAATTCACCAATCACACCGACAAGGCTGGGGGCAAGGTCGACATGCGGCTGAACGACCGCACGACGATGTTCGGGCGGTTTGGCTGGCGCGATCTCAACACCGTGGATCAACCCGGAGTGCCATTGCCGGCAGGCGGTGGCGGGAACGGCACTATCTACGCCAGGAACAGACAACTCGCACTTGGCGCGACCTACGTCACCGGCAACGCGTCGCTCCTCGAAGCGCGTTTCGGCTGGTCCGTGACACGCGCCGGGAAAAACCCACCTGCTCTGGGGTCGACGAGCGCATTCGACGAATACGGCATCACAGGGCTGCCGACCGACTCGCGCATCGCGGGTGGACTGCCCTCGCAGAGCATCACTGGATACACGGCGCTTGGACGACAGGCCACCAATCCTCAATGGCAATATCCGACCGTGTTCAACCCGAAGGTGAACTACACGACGCTGATGGGCCGTCAATCCATCAAGGCGGGATACGAGTTTCAGCGCATCGACACGCAAGTGCAGGACGTCAACCCCCTCTACGGTCTCGACGTCTACGCCAGCTCGTTTACGAGACCCGCCACCGCGACGGCGAACAACCTCTACAACCTGGCCGACTTCATGCTCGGGCTGCGCTCGCAATATGCCCTGAGCAACGTGCTCGTGGCGAATCTCCGGCAGAACATGCACTTCCTGTATTTCCAGGATGACGTGCGCATGAGCGACCGGCTGACACTGAACGTCGGGCTCCGGTACGAATACGCAACCCCGCACTGGGAAAAGGACAACATCCTGTCGAACTGGGATCCCGATGCGCGCAAGATGCTTCAGGCGACCGATGGATCGATTTACGATCGCGCGCTGGTCGAGCCAGACCGCAACAACTGGGGACCGCGGCTCGGTTTTGCCTACACGCTGACGCCTCGAACGGTCGTTCGTGGCGGCTGGGGTGTCAGCTACGTGCACTTCAACCGCGCCGGCGGTGGCAACATCCTCTCGATCAACAGCCCGCAGGTCATCAATGCTGTCGCCGTGCAGGGAAACGCGCTGGCCCCGACCTTCAGAACGACGCAGGAGGGGTATCCGGCAGGGTTTACCGACTCGTCGAAATTCGATCCTCTCGTCGCCAATATCACGTTCATGCCCAAGGACTACCATTCGGCATCGGTGCAAAGCTGGCATCTGTCTGTGCAGCGCGAGATCGGCCCGAACATGATGCTCGACGTGGCCTACGTCGGCAATCGCGCCGAAGACATGCTCCTCTTTGCCAACTACAACCAGGCCGCGCCGAACAACGCGGCCGGTACGCTGACACTGCAGCAGCGGCGCCCCATTCAGGATTGGGCCGACATCACCTACGCCTTCAACGGTGGCAAGTCGCGATACAAGGCGCTGATGGTGAAATATGAGTGGCGGCTTCGCGGCGGCGTCTCCGTGCTGAGCTCGACCACGTTCTCCGAGGCCAAAGACAACGGAGCGGGCACACTTGAGAATCAGAACGGCAACGCGCCGTCTCCGCAGGACTTTCGAAATATTGACGCGGACTTCGGCCTGTCGAACTATCACCAGCCGTACAACAACACCACGAGCTTTGTGTGGGCGTTGCCGGCTGGTCGAGGCGAGCGCTGGTTGGGCGGCGCGTCCCGCGCACTCGACCTGCTCGTCGGCGGATGGCAGTTCTCGGGAATCAGCTCCATCTACTCCGGAGAGCCGGTGACCTTTACCTACACGCCGCCGGCGGCGGCGCTGGTGTCGGGCATCACCCAGGACTTCCGGGGGCAGAACATACACCGGCCGAACCTGGTCGGCGACCCTTATCCCGCGAAGGGGGAGCAGACCATCAACAACTGGTTCAACAGGGATGCGGTCGTCATCCCGACCGACATCTCGCAGCCGTTCGGCAACGCGCCGCGCAACAACGTGCGAGGTCCGGTGTTCTGGCAAGTCGACTTCGCGATGAGCAAGCACTTTGCCCTGACAGGTTCAGCCGATCTCGAGTTCCGGTTGGAGGCGTTCAACCTGCTCAATCGAACGAACTTCCGGCCGCCAAACGGCAGCCGCAGCGCAGGAGCGTTTGGCACGATCACCTCGACCTACGACCCGCGCCAGCTGCAATTGGGTTTCAAGCTGAGCTTCTAGTTTTTCACCACGCCGTAGTGTCCGGCTAAAGCCGGACACTACGGCGTCCGGACACTACGCCGTTAACCTGCTGTACCCTCATTCTTTACACTCCGCACTCGTGGGTGTCGCCAGGGCGTGACCCCCGGCGCCTATTCTGGGCACATGAAAGTACCCAGAATCGCGCTCTTCTCTGAGTCGTATCACGAGGCGAACGGCGTTGCCCGCACCGTCATGGCGATCGAGGCGTGCGCGAAGCACCGCAATATCCCGTTGCTGTCGGTGCATGCGGGGCCGGAAACGCGTGTGGTGCATGACGGCTCGATCGTGCGTCTCGATGTCAAACGGGCGCGTCCATGTTCGGTCTCCCTTGCGCACGATCTGCGGTTTGATCCGGCGTTGTGGCGCTACGGGTCACGGGTAGAAGAAGCGCTCCGGTGGTTTGCACCCGACGTGCTTCACTTCACCGGCCCGGGAGACGTCGGCCAGCTCGGGGCCTATCTCGGCCATCGCCTGGGCATTCCGATGGTGGCCTCCTGGCACACGAACCTGCACGAGTACGCATCGCGCCGGCTTCAACTCAAATGGGCGACCGCCGCGGGACGCGAGCGCGTCAAGGCGTGGGTCGAACGCCGCGTGCTCGACCTCATGCTGATGTTCTACCGGATTCCCCAAGTGGTCCTCGTGCCCAACCGCGATATCGCAGAACTCATCGAACGCGGCACCGGCAAGCCGACGTTTCTGATGTCGCGCAGCGTCGACACCAGCCTGTTCACACCGTCACGACGTCGTGGGCCCAACTCCATCGTCAATATCGGATATGTCGGCCGGCTGTCTGTGGAGAAAAACGTGCGATGGCTTCAGCAGCTCGAGGCCGAGTTCGACGCAGAGGGACTCGACGTGCGCTTCACCATCGTCGGGGAGGGCAGCGAGCGCGAATGGCTGAGCCGTCACATGCTGCGAGCGGCGTTCACGGGCGTTCTGCGCGGAGAAGCCCTGGCTGATGCCTACGCGCAGATGGATGTCTTCGCTTTCCCGTCGGAAACCGACACGGTGGGGAGTGCCGTCCAGGAAGCGATGGCGTCGGGCGTCCCGCCGGTCGTCATGGCGACCGGTGGTCAGCGATTCATCGTCGATGCCGGGCTGACGGCAGTCGTGGCACGCGACCAGCAGGCGTTCAATCAGGGCATCCGCACGCTCATCAAGAGTCGCGTGAGGCGCGAGGCCATGGGCGCTGCCGCCCGCGCGCGCATAACCCAGGTGCTTTCGTCCGATCGAATGTTCATCGACGTGTGCCACGCTTACGACGCCGCGATGTCGATGGCCGAGGGCCAGAGCCGGACGCCACTGGCGTTTTCGCCGGCCTAGTAGCGTCCGGCTTCCGCCTTCGCGCCGCAGGCGCTTCGGCGTGACACGCCGTAGCCTTGGCGTAGGCGGTTAGCCGGACTTCAGGAGGTCCGCCTGAAGGCGGACACTACGTACAAAGTGAAACCGCGTCCGACCGCGCCAGTCGCCAGCGCGATTCCCACGAGAATCACCGCACACGCGACAGCCATGCGGGCGGTGATCGCCTCGTCCAGCAGGAGATAGCCCCACAGCAGGCCGAATACCGGAATCAGATACGTCACCGTCAGCGTCCTCGATGGTCCGACCCGAGCGAGCAGGCGGAAATACAGGACGTAGGCGACGCCGGTACAGAATCACCCCGAGCAGAAATGTGCTTGTCCAGCCGACACGTGTTGGCATTGTCGAGGGCCAGTACGCGATAGCCGGCACCACGAGAAACGCCGTCGCCGCGACAAGGCTGCCAGTGGCAATCACAAGCGGATCCACTCCGCTCAAACGCTTCTTCGTGTAATTCGCGGCGATGCCGTACAGCACAGCGGCGCACAATCCTGCGAGAACGGCCCACGCGCCTCCGCCGTTCGAAAACGACAGTCTGTCCCACACCAGAATCAGGACACCTGTGAAGCCGATCGCTAGACCGATCACTCGCGTACGGGCGGGCGTCTCGCGCAGCCAGGCGAACGCGACGAGCGCGCCGAACAGCGGAGCGGTTGAGTTCAGTACAGCAGCGAAGCCGGCCGTGACCGAGACGAGGGCGTACGCAAACAGCGTGAATGGGATGGCCGAGTTCAATGCGCCGAGAACCGTGAGCGGTGCGGCGTTGGCTTTGAGATCCTTCACGCCACCGCGCCTGGCGAGCACCACGAGCAGGAACATGGCGGCAATGCCGACGCGCGCCGCGATCAACGGCACCGGTCCGAACTGGGGGACGGCTACCCGCATGAAGAGGAAGGACGCGCCCCAGATGGCACCAAGCACGACGAGATCGACGAGATCGCGAGACGCCATCAAAAGTGCTGGTGAGAGAATACTCGGACGCAGCCTGTCAGGCGTGATCCGAGTGAAACCGCACGATCCGACACGCCGCCGACACGAGGTCGGCGTTGCTCGTCGCTC
Organism: Vicinamibacterales bacterium; assembly: GCA_963782595.1. Classification (GTDB taxonomy): domain Bacteria; phylum Acidobacteriota; class Vicinamibacteria; order Vicinamibacterales; family JAMQPK01; genus JAMQPK01. Next base: position 559,813 of record CAWAKJ010000005.1, read on the forward strand.
GTGTGCCGTCGGGAAGCCTCAAGGTGTCCTCGAAGCCGATGCGTGTATCGTAGCCGCGTTCCGCAGCCAGCGCGACGAGATCCCAGGCGCAGCGCCCGAGCCCGTGCAGCAGCCGTGGACGTTCGACGCCGGCGAGCATTGCCTCGATCTGCCGCAGATTGATGCGCGCACTGCACGATGCCTCGGCAGGCTCGAGCAGAATCCTCAGACATTTATCAGTGAGTCCGCTCTCGACAAGCGCACGGGCTGCGGGCGCATTCCAGACGCCGGCCTCGACATCGATGTGTCTGTCGAGCAGAAGACGGATGACATCCAGCGCGCCTGCTTCGTGAAGGTTGACCGACACGAAATCGGGCAGCACCTTCCACGAATCGATGAGAGCGAGCCGCCTGCGCAGGTCCGGAACAATCCAGTCGCCGGTGCTGATGCCGACCGGAACGTCCGGAGTCGCGCGTCGTATCGCCGTGAGGGTCGCGGCGATGTCTCCCGGGTCCAGTGATTCATTCCCATCGTGGTCGCGAACATGCACATGGAGCGCTTCCGCCCCGGCTGCCACGGAGGCACGTGCCTCCGTGGCGAGCTGCGCCGGCCGGGTGGGAATACCCGCATGCTCCGACCGCTGGCGTGTGCCGTTCAGGGCCGCCTGGATCATCGCCCGACGTTGAGCATGACGGCGCCGTAGACGCGATGCCCGTAGCGCGCATCCGTGCCGAAGAAAGCCGAGGTTTCGTCTTTGGACGGGACAGCCAGGAACCGATAGTCGCCGCGAAGCCCCCATCGTCCCGCGTACCACTTGATGCCGCCGCCCACATTCGTTGCGAACAATGTCTCGGTCTGGTCGATGCCAAACGCCTCTCGGCTGAACAGGCTGAGCCCGCCAGCCCCTCCCGTCACGTACGGGACGACCGAGGAGCCGCTCGGGATCGAAAAGACGACGTTGCCCATGTAGCTAAGTACGTCTGGCGTTCTCACCGTGCTCGGATAGCCGAAATCGAGGCTCTGTGAGATTCCGATCGAGCTGCTGACTTCGCCCTCGACGGCGAAAAACCGGTTCACGTTGTACGCCACGGCTCCACCGAGCTGGTAGTTGCCGAAGCTTGGCGCCGCGGTGTCGCTGTTTTCGGTGAACAGCAGCGCTCCAGCGGGGATGAACGTGACCTCCGCGACGCCAGCGCCTGCCGGTCCCTCCTGCGCGTGAGCAGGGACGGCAGAGATGAATGATGCGAGCACAAACCCAAGTATCAGTAAGCGTTTCATATGACCTCCGGCTGCCTGGAGTTGCAGGAGACATGCCGCGCGTCGCTCGTCCTTTCCCAGCCCAACTCATCCTTAATGGGCGTTGGCGCAAAAGCCGCACATCGCTGCCGGTAATTCGGCACACTGCCGAAGATTCGGCAGGCAGACCTCGGCACTTCGACGTCACGGCTTCGCGTTTTCCTCACGTTTGCGGCGATTACCACCATCGGAGCAGATGGAGAGGAAATTGCCTTGTCGGCGGCCATGATGAAACGAATGCTCCTCATGCTGGCCGTGATGACGGCGATCATCGGCGGCCTCGGCTTTGTGAAGTTCCAGCAGATTCAGACGGCGATCGCGCAGGGCGCGTCGTTTCAACCGCCCCCGGAGGCGGTGACGACGATCGTGGCGGTGCAGGCCGAATGGCCCGACACCTTGAACGCCATCGGATCAGCCGCGGCTGTGCAGGGCGTCACGATCAGCGCCGACCTCTCGGGAACCGTGGACCGTGTCGCGTTCGATTCGGGCAAGGCCGTCCGGCAGGGCGAGGTGCTGGTCGAGCTCGATACTCGACAGGAGCGCGCGCAGCTGGCAGCGGTGGAGGCGCAGCGCGATCTGGCCGGCCTCAACTTCGATCGCATGCAGGGGCTGTTGAAAGACTCCGTGATTTCGCGCGCCGAATTCGACAGAGCCACCGCCGACAGCAAACAGAGCGAGGCGCGCGTCGGGGAAGTGCGTGCGGCCGTTGCGCGCAAGACGATTCGCGCTCCGTTCTCCGGAATTCTGGGTATCAGACAGGTCAACCTCGGTCAGTACTTGTCGAGTGGTGACCCTATCGTGCAGCTGCAATCGCTCGATCCAATCTACGTCAACTTCGGCGTACCGCAACAGGCGGCCGGACAGATCCGTATGGGCCGCGAGGTGCGGATTACGAGCGACGATCTGGCAGGCGCGGAATTCCCAGGTCGGATTACCGCTGTTGATTCCGTCGTCAGCGAAGAAACGCGGAACATGCAGGTGCAGGCCACGCTGGCGAACCCTCGAGGTACGTTGCGGCCGGGAATGTTCGTTCAGGCCGAAATCGTTCTGGGCGGAGGCCGCTCGATTGTCCCGCTGCCGGCCACGGCCATCAGCTACGCGCCCTACGGCGACTCCGTTTTCATCGTCAGCGAGATGAAGGGGCCGGACGGCGGCACTTACAAAGGCGTCCGCCAGCAGTTCGTCAAGGTCGAAGGCGCTCGCGGCGACCAGGTCGGCGTGATCTCGGGAGTGAAGGCGGGCGACGAGATCGTCACCTCCGGCGTCTTCAAGCTGCGCAACGGTGCAGCGGTGCTCGTGAACAACAAGGTGCAGCCGGCGAATGACCCGTCGCCGACGCCGGCGGATAACTAGTCGGTAGCCGGTAGCTAGTAGCCGGTAGCCAGTAGCCAGTAGCCAACGAGAAGGACTTCTCACCATGCGCTTTACCGATCTGTTTATCAAACGCCCGGTTCTCGCCATAGTCGTCAGCCTGGTCATCCTCATCGCCGGGTTGCAGTCGATTCGCGCGCTCAGCGTTCGCCAGTATCCGCGCAGCGACATCGCGGTCGTCAGAGTATCGACGGTCTATGTCGGTGCGAACGCCGACCTCGTGCGCGGGTTCATCACGACGCCACTCGAGCGAGTCATTGCGAGCGCCGACGGCATCGACTACATGGACTCATCCAGTGCACAGGCGCTCAGCACGATTACCGTGCACCTGAAGCTGAACTACGACACGAATGCGGCGCTCACGCAGATTCAAGCGAAGGTGGCTCAGGTTCGCAACGATCTGCCACCCGAGGCCGAGGCGCCCATCATCGAGCTCGAAACGGCCGACAACCAGTTCGCGGCGATGTACATCGGGTTCTCGTCGGCAGAGCTCGACCAGAGCCAGATTACCGACTATCTGACCCGCGTCGTGCAGCCCAAGCTGAGCGCGATCAGCGGCGTTCAGCGCGCCGACATTCTCGGCGATCGCACGTTCGCGATGCGTATCTGGCTCAAGCCCGATCGCATGGCCGCACACGGCATTGCCCCGTCTGCGGTGCGCGAGGCGCTGGCGCGCAACAACTACCTGTCGGCGCTCGGCAGAACGAAAGGGTCGATGGTGTCGGTGAACCTCGTCGCCAACACCGATCTGAGCACGCCCGAGGAATTCCGGCAGCTCGTCGTCAAAGAAGAGGGCGGGGTGGTTGTCCGCCTTGGCGACATCGCCGATGTCGTGCTCGGGGCGGAGAACTACGACGAAGAAGTGCGGTTCAACGGCGAGACGGCGACGTTCATGGGCGTGTGGGTGTTGCCAACGGCGAATTCGCTCGACGTCATCGCCAGTGTGCGCGACGCGTTGCCGCAAATCGAGTCGCAGCTGCCGGTCGGCATGAAGCTCGGCGTGCCGTACGACTCGACCGAATACATCCAGGACGCCATCAACGAGGTGCTGCGCACGCTCAGCGAGACGCTGCTGATCGTCATTCTCGTCATCTTCCTGTTTCTGGGGTCGTTCCGGGCGGTCATCATCCCGGTCGTGGCGATTCCGATCTCGCTCGTGGGCGCCGTCTTTCTCATGATGGTCGCCGGGTTCACGATCAACCTGCTCACGCTGCTCGCCATCGTCCTTTCGGTCGGCCTCGTTGTAGACGATGCGATCGTCATGGTGGAGAACATCGAGAGACATCTCCACGAAGGGAAGAGCGCGTACCGGGCGGCGGTCGAGGCGGCTCGCGAGCTGGTGGGTCCCATCATCGCGATGACGATCACGCTGGCGGCCGTGTACGCGCCCGTCGGCATTCAGGGCGGACTGACAGGATCGCTGTTCAGGGAGTTTGCCTTCACGCTCGCCGGCGCCGTCATCGTGTCAGGCATCGTCGCGCTGACACTCTCGCCGATGATGGGCGCGAAGCTCTTGCGCGCTGGAGACACCGAAAGGGGCTTTGCCGGATGGATCAACCGGAGATTCGACAGCGTGCGGCAGGCGTACACGCGAACGCTCACCGGGACGCTCCGGTATCGTCCCGTCGTCCTTGCGCTGTGGATCATCGTCGGCCTGTTGACCGTGCCGTTCTACATGTTCTCGCAGCGCGAACTGGCGCCGGCCGAAGACCAGGGAGTCGTGTTCGGCATCATCCAGGCGGCGGCCAACTCGACGATCGACCAGACGACGCTGTTCACCCGGCAGGTGCACGATGTGTATCGGTCGTTTCCCGAGAGCGAAAGCATCTTTCAGCTGACGTTCCCGACCGGCGGTTTCGGCGGCATGGTGACCAAACCGTGGAGCGAGCGCAGCAAGACAGCGCAGCAGCTGCTGATGGAATCGATGGGGCCACTCTCGCAGGTGCCCGGGATCCGGGTCATCCCGCTCACGCCTCCGGCTCTGCCGGGCGGCGGAGACTTTCCCGTCGATCTCGTCATCGCGTCGCCGGCCGAGCCGCAGCAGCTCAACGAAATCGCCGGGCAGCTCGTGCAGAAGGCGTTCGCCAGCGGCCTGTTCATCTTTGCCGATGCCGACCTGAAGTTCGACCAGCCGCAGGTCGAGGTGGTCTTCGATCGGGACAAGCTGCGATCGCAGGGCGTTGAACTGAGCCAGGCCGGACAGGACCTTTCGACGCTGCTTGGCGGGAACTACGTGAATCGCTTCAGCATTCAGGGACGCAGCTACAAGGTGATCCCGCAGATCAAGCGCGCGGATCGGCTCGCCCCCGAACAGCTCTCGCAGATCTACGTCACCGGGTCGCAGGATCAACTCGTCCCGCTATCGACATTCGCCACGCTGCACACCACCACACAGCCGCGGGAGCTGAAGAAATTCCAGCAGCTCAACGCGGTGCGCATACAGGGTGTTATCCCGCCTCCGGTTCCGCTCGATCAGGCGCTGCGCTTCCTCGAAGACGAAGCGCGCGCCTCCCTTCCACAAGGGTTCACGATCGATTACGCCGGAGAATCGCGCCAGTTGCGCACGGAGGGCGGCAGATTTCTCGGGACGTTCCTGCTTTCGGCCATCTTGATCTATCTCGTGCTGGCGGCGCAGTTCGAGAGCTTTCGCGATCCGTTCATCATCCTCGCGGGATCGGTGCCGCTGGCCATCTCGGGCGCCCTGTTGTTTTCGTTCCTCGGCTTCACCAGTCTGAACATTTACAGCCAGGTAGGCCTCATCACCCTCGTCGGCCTCGTTTCGAAGAATGGCATTCTGATCGTTGAATTTGCGAACCACCTTCAGGAAACCGGCAGGGACAAGCTGGCGGCCATCATCGAAGCGGCGGGCACGCGTCTTCGCCCGATTCTGATGACGACGGCGGCGACTGTTGTGGGGCACTTCCCGCTGGTGCTTGCGACTGGCCCGGGCGCAGGTGCGCGAAACAGCATCGGCATCATGCTCGTGACGGGCATGGTCATTGGCTCGTTCTTCACATTATTCGTGGTGCCGTCGATCTACATGCTGCTGGCGCGGACGCATCGCGCAGAAGCGCCGGAGCCTGTGTTCGCTTCGATGGCCCATCCCGTTACGGAGTCTGCATCATGAAACGCATATCAGTCGTCGCCCTCAGCGTGCTTTTGTCTGCGTCGGTGGCCTCAGCGCAATCGGGCAGGTCTGGCACGCTTCAGCTCACGCTCGACGAGGCCGTGCGCCGGGCCATCGAGAACAACCCCGACCTGGCCGGCGTCCGCTTCGGCGCGCAGATAGAAGCCGCCCGGGTGTCCGAGAGCGAGAGCGCCTACACACCGGTGTTCTCGACGGTCGTGGGGGCGTCGAGCAACGTCGCGCCACCCTCAAACTTCCTTCTGGGCGAGCGCGGTGTGGATACCAACGACCTGTTTTCCTCCACAGGTGTGCGGCAGCGACTGGCGTGGGGCGCGGGCACCTGGAATCTGTCGTGGGATACTGCCCGGACGACGACCGACAGCCCGTTGACGAGCTTCGATCCCAGCCTGCACTCCGGTTTTCAGCTCTCGTTCTCACAACCGTTGCTCAAGGACCGCAAGATGGATCTCGCGCGCCAGCAGACCATCGTCTCGCGGCGCACTCTGGAGAGTGCCGAGCTGCACGTGCGCGAGTCGGTCGTGCAGACGACGGCTGCCGTCAAACAGGCGTATTGGACGCTGAAGGCGACGCTGGCCAATGTGACCGTCCAGCAACGCTCGCTCGAGCTTGCGCAGGAGCTGGTGCGTCAGAACAAGGCACGGGTGGACATCGGTCAGACACCGCCGATCGACTTGCTGCAGGCAGAAGCCGAGGTAGCGCAGCGCCGCGAAAATCTGATCCGTGCCAATACAGCGGCAGGGGATGCGGAAGATCGCCTGCGCAGGCTCATCATGGATCCGGCAGACATCTCGTTCTGGCGAACGCGCCTCGATCCGAGCGACGAGCCTGTCGTCGGCGGTGTGTTGCCGGATGCCGACGACATCGCGGCCGAGGGTTTTGGCGGACGCTACGATCTTGCGCGTGCGCGAAAGGATCTGGACAACCTGGAGACGAACATCGACTTCTTCAACAACCAGAGGCTTCCAGATGTTCGTCTGGAAACATCGTTCCGGAGCACAGGGCTCGGCGGCACGCGATTTCTTCGTTCGGGAGGGTTCCCCGGCACCATCACGGGAACGGCGAATCGAGGCTACGGCAGCGTGCTCGGCGACGTCTTTGGCAGCACGTATCCAACTTGGAGCATTGGCCTGACGGTGAACTACCCGCTCGGCCGCAGCTTCGAAGATGCGGGGTTGGCTCGGACGCAGGTTGAGCGGCGTCAGGCAATCCAGCGCATCGCGAGTCTTCAACTTCAGATTGGCGAGACGCTGCGCCAGGCTGTGCGGCAAATTCACAGCACCGCGCAACGCATTGAGGCCGCGCGAGTCGGAGAAACGGTGGCGCGCCAGCGTCTCGATGTCGAGCAGCGTCGATTCGAGGTCGGGCTCTCGACGAGTTTTCTCGTCACGCAGGCTCAGCGCGATCTCCTGCAGACCGAGGTGAACCTGCTGCAGGCGACGCTGGATCATCAGTCGGCGCTGGTCAGTTACGAAGCGCTCCACCAGGCGCCGGCGCTGAATGCCGCCGGGACCGAGCCGAGAGGTTCGAACGTGGTTCCGTTACCGGCACCGGCACCGCAGGGACTGTTCCGGCCTGGTTCAGGTAATGGATTCTGATCGTGAAATTCTGATCTCTAACATGAGATTAGGAGTTTAGGAGGAAATCGCAGCATGACAAAACACGACGACACGACGAGCGCGACGCTGCAATAACGCCACGCTCTGAGAACAACGACTTCGTGGGCCGCGGATGCGGCCCACGCGAGGGAGAAGAGAACAGCCGAATATCAAGAGCCCGGGATCGTGCCGCTCTTGTATTCGGCTGTTCTCTTCTCCCTCGCGCGCCAACGGCGCGAAGTCGATGCGGAGTCGCGTGATAGGTTGGCTGCCTCCTAATCTCTTAATCTCCTGTTCATTTGTCGAGCAGCAGGACTCGCAGACAACACGCCTATAGAACGCGGAAGCACGTCTCGAGCGCGGTGTTGTTGCCCGTGGTCGTTTGCGCAATGATCTCGAATTTGAACTCGTTCGCGCCGTCGGTCGCCGCTGTCGGGACGTCGAACTGTGTGATCGTCGGATCCAGATCGGCCGACAGCTTGATGCGGCCTCCTTCGATGAAAATCTGGTAGCGAGCGATTCTGACGGCACCACGCTTTCCAATCCTGGGATGTGATGTCGTGACTGGACTCCAGGTGATCGTCACCGGCGCGACGAGCGTCGGCAGTGGGTCATCGCAACTGCGTGCGGCCGGCACGCCGTTTAACAGAACGTTCCCGGGCACCGCGGCGAGGACGTGTGAGAGGTTTGCGTAGCTCTTGATCCTCTCACCTTGCAGCCCATGCGCCACAATCGCGTACCGTCCCTCCGGATACCGCCGGAAGAATCGGCTCGGCGGGAGCTCATCGAACGGCGGTTCGGCACTTTCGAAGTTCACCTCCGACATTCCCTGCACGCTCAGTTCCGGGCGTGTGGTGAACTCCATCAAGAGTCCGGTCGGTCCGATGATTTTCATCAGTGTCCAGGGTGCCGTCGAGTTGGTCAACGCGTGGATGCCGAGATCTTCGTCGGTATCGTTGAGCTCGAAAAAAACATCCGCGTCCGTAAATGAGACCTGAGCATCAAGGCTGTTCACCATTTCCAGAGTGTCCAGCACATTCAGGGTGTCCTCCTGGGTGTCCTGAGTGTTCTGGGTGTCTTGGGTGTCTTGGGTATCCTGCGGTTCCTGGGCGATCGATGAAACGGCGACAAGAAATAGGGCGACGGTGGCAACGACGAGAGGCTTCCGGCGGGGGGAGCGTGTCATGTTTCGCACCTCCAGATAAGTCCGCGTGAACGGGATCCAAATGATGAACGGATCAGTTTAGTAGGAAATCCCATTGATGTGTTTGTCGATCTCTGCTGATCTTTTCACAGGAAATTTGGAGTTCAGGAGAGGAATCGAAGCACGACAAGACACGACGACGCGACGAGCGCGACGCGGCAGTCATCGTACGATATCGACTTCGTGGGCCGCGACGGGCAGGCAGTTGGCCCGTCATGGAAGAGGGCAGAGTCTAATCTCCTGTTGTATTTGTCGAGCGGCGCGGGCCGCTCCAGTCATCGAGCTTGTCGTCTGGATCCAGCGGCTCCTGTGAGGGTCGCAGATCTTCAGGGACGTGCTCGAGATTCAGGCGGATTCTCGTCCACGTCCTGAATCGCCCGCGCATGCGATCGACAAGCACATCAGCCGGCTGAAGGAACCCGGCGGCCTCAGGATGCCGCGATTTCCAGCGCTCAAGGCCCGCGAGTGCATCGGCCTCGTGCTTCGCGCGCGCGATTTCCACAAGGGGCCGGCTTGGCTGCCGGCGTCGTGACGGTTGCACACGCTCGGGCTCGCCGGGCTGCTTTCGATAGTGCGGCGGCCATGGGGCATCGCCGATGCCGTCGCGTTCCTGCTTCGCAGAGAGCTCGAGGAGTGCGTCGAGCGAGCATACGTGCTCGTTGATGGCGGCGTGCACATCGCCGACCTGACCGAAACGCACCGGCATCGATTGCAGCGTGAAATCGCCCGGCTCGGCCGATTCGACTTCGCTCCACGTGAGCGGTGCCGACACGCGGGCGTCCGCTGTGGGGCGCACCGAGTACGCCGCGGCGACCGTTCTGTCCTTGGCGTTCTGGTTGTAGTCGAGGAACACGCCGTGCCGTTCTTCCTTCCACCACTTGCTCGTCGCGAGATCCGGCGCGCGGCGCTCGACTTCGCGCGCCAGCGCAAGCGCGGCTCGCCGCACCTGGTCGAAGGTCCATCGCCGCTCGATTCGAACGTTGACGTGAATGCCGCGCGAGCCGGACGTCTTGGGCCAGCCAATCAGCTTGAAGTCCTGCAGGGTTGGCTGCAGCACCTGTGACACCTGTCGTAGCTGCGTCCACGCGACTCCGGGAACCGGATCGAGATCGATCCGCAGCTCGTCGGGATGATCCAGGTCGTCGGCACGCACGGGATGCGGATGCAGCTCGAGACAGGCAAGATTCGCCATCCAGACGAGCGCGGCGACATCGCGCGGGACAACCTCTTCTGCCACGCGCCCGGAAGGAAAGTGCAAAGGAACGACGTCGATCCAATCCGGCCGCGATTGCGGCGCCCGCTTCTGATAGAAGAATTCGCCGCCGATGCCGTTAGGGTAGCGGACGAGCACATTCGGGCGCCCGCCGGCTGCGCGAAGCGCGCCCTCCGCAACGGCGATGTAGTACTGGACGAGATCGAGCTTCGTGTAACCCGGCTTCGGGAAGAGGACCTTCTGGGGATTCGAAATGGCGATCTCGCGGCCGCCGATGCTCAAGATGTGGGGCGTACTGGCCGATGGGCGATGGTCTGTGGGCACTAGGCGATAGTCTGTCATGGTCGCGGGTCGATGATCATGGTCGCGATCCTGCCCATTCGGGTCGTGCAAGCCGACGATCCTCCTGCGATGATCGGGCATGCTTACTGAACTGTCGAAGGATATTGCCGATGCGGTCGAGACGGCAGCCCCATCAGTTGTCCAGGTTCTCGGCCACCGGCGTCCTGCGAGCGGCCTCGTCTATGACACTGATGTCGTGCTGACGCTGATGAGCGCCGTGGGGCGCGAAGATGGTTTGCACGTGCGTCGCGCAGACGCCGATGCCATCCCGGCTGAGCTCCTCGGTTGGGATCCCGCGACCGGGCTGGCTGTGCTGCGGGCAACGGGTCTCGCCTCAACCCCGCTGAAGGCATCCACTGCACCCGTGCGCGTGGGCCATATCGGAATCGCCCTCGGCCGTTCCTGGAGCAATGCCGTCACGGCCAGCGCCGGCATCGTGGCGGTCATCGGCGGGCCGCTGCGAACAGGTCCTCGACGCACGATCGACCAGATCTTTCGAACGACCGCGCCGATGCACGACGGATTTGCTGGAGGCGCGTTTCTCGATGCTGCTGGCGGTCTGATCGGCGTCGCGACATCCCGCTCAATTCGCGGCCTTGGCGTCATCATTCCAGCGGCGATTGCCTGGTATGCGGCGGCGAGCGTTCTCGAGCATGGCCGCGCGAGACGAGGCTACCTCGGTATCGCCGGTCAATCGGTCAGCCTGCCGGAGCACCAGCGAAGTGGCACCGGCCGCGAACGAGGGATGCTGGTGCTCGCGGTGACGACTGGGGGCCCGGCAGCAAGCGCCGGAGTGCTGGTCGGCGATGTGTTGCTGACCCTCGAAGGCACGCCTGTCGAGTCGCCTGAGGAACTGCTGGATCTGCTCATGACCGTCGGTGCAGGGCGCTCTGCTCGCCTTCAGGTATTGCGAGGCGGCACACCCACAGAGTTGAATGTTGAGGTGGGCGAACGGTTGGCGCCGTGAATGAGAATCATTCTTGTTGGAGACCCCCGCAGTCGTGCGCGGCTCAGACCCGAGCTGGATGAGGCGGGCTTTGAGATCGCTGCCGAGTTCCGCACGCTGAGAGACGCGCAGTTGTCGATGATCGCCGCAGATGCGATGCTGCTGGCCGAGCGCGCTCACGAGTCGGCTGGTGACGAGTGGATCGAACAGCCCCTCACTCGGCGGGAGATTGAGGTCCTGCAGCTGCTGGCCGAAGGCCTGTCGAACAAGTCCATTGCAGTCCGGCTCGGCATAAGCGACCAGACCGCCAAATTTCACGTCGCATCAATCTCGTCGAAGCTGGGCGCGTCGAACCGTACTGATGCCGTTCGCCTTGGACTACGGCGCGGCCTTATCAATCTCTAATGGTCGATGGGCGATGGTCAAGGGGCCATGGGCGATGGTCTGTCATGGTCGATGGTCGACTCGCGCAGAACATCGGCGCGATTTGGGGCCAGGTGTTTGCCTACGCTGACATCTACGACATCGATCTGACGTCGGCGGGCGGAACCGGTGCTTGCGGCCGCCGAGGTCAGATCGTGGTCGCAGATCGTCGCCGGTCGCTATCGGCTGGTCTCTATGAAAATCGGGTTGGAGTAGAACCACAGGTCGTTCCACGGACTCTCGCCCTGTGTGTCCATCGGCGGCTCGAGGTCCTGCGTGTTGGTGCCTCGCACACGCACGTACATGTTGCGATCGAGATTGGGCAGCATGGTCGTGATGGTGTTCGAGTCGCCGTTCGGCACCCACTCCTTCTCGCTGAAGCGTGCGATGACGCGGGTCGTCGGGTTCTGGTCGACCGTCAGGTCCGCAGACGGGCCGCGTACGTCGCCCACGATGACGTCCACGCGCGACACGCGCGGGTTGTCGCCGTGCGCGTTCTTGGTGTCGGGGTCGCGGAACTGGATCGTGATGGCCACGGGTTGTCCCCGTTCGGCGGATAACGTTTCGCCGATGCGGGCCGTACGGCCCCCGGACTTCGCGCTGAGGTCGAGCCCCGTAATCAGATCGCCTGCCACGCCGAACATGCGCCCGCTGCGAAGCCCGTCGAGGATGCCCTGGTAGCTCCGCGGTGCATGCACGTATGTCTTCTGGTACTGACCCGGCCAGAAATCCGATCCGGGATCGGACGAGTCGGTATAGTGGGAGTGGGAATCGGACGTCGCCACGATCCAGAACCGTCGGCCCTCTCCGAGCATGGAATCCCACAAACCGCCGACGATGGCCGTCATTTGGTCAAAACCACCGAACGTGTGGGCGCCCTCGCGGCCGTAACCGCCCCGAAAGCCCGCAGGCTTGCCGTTCTTATCCTTCTTCTGCGTGCCATCACGCGCGAGCGTTCCCGCTTGATGTCCTGGCGCGCCTTCCATGCCTTTGTACACATCGGGTGCAAGATTGTGGTTGTTGCGGAACTCTCGCGGCTCGTCCGCCCCGTACACGCGCACGCCGGTGGCCGAGCGTGCCGGATGATTCGCAAACATCACCGGCAGCAGCGGCAGGCTCTTCATGTGTTCGAGCGCGCGCTGCGCGTGCGCCTCCTGGCTGCGTGCTGGATCGCGCGGCCAGGCATCCTGAGAATCGAAGCGGCTCTCGATGTCATAGAGCATCGACGCTTCCTGCGCGCTGTGGGGAATGATGAGCGTATGGTGATCCATGGCCGGCATGTTCAGCTCCATGCCGTAGAACTGAAGCACCTCGGGCACCATCTCCCGAGAGGCTTTCAGCTCTTCGTACGCCCGCGTGAGATTCAGCTTCGAGTGATTCGGGCCTCCGTGATCGGTCGTGACCATCCAGGAGAGGCCATACATTCGCGCCCGGTAGGCGTTGACCGGCGTGGCATAGCGGCCGTCAACGCCGGTGATGGGCTCGGGTGGACTCTTGGTCTCGTCGTAGTCTGCACTCCAGTGGCTGTGGATGTGAGAGTCGCCGGCGAGCCACTCGCGCTCGGCCTGGAAAGCCGTCAGAACGGCCCAGCCCGTTGCGGCCAGCACGATGATGAGAAGCTGCAGATGGACGCGTCTCACGTCAGAACTCCAGTCTCACTGAGAACTGCATCGAACGCGGATCGCCAGCGAGCGAGCTGATGGTCGCGCGGTTGGCGGCGGACGTGATGTCCGCGTTCGGGTTGCCGAAGTTTGTCCGGTTCGTCAGGTTGAACACATCGTAGCGCAGAGTCGCCGCGAGCGCGTTGGTCATCACGATTCGACGCTGAAGGCTCAGATCGAACGTCATCCAGCCGGGCCCTCTCAGGATATTTCTGCCGGCGTTGCCGAATGTTCCCCCCGGCACGACCTGGAAATCCGACACATTGAACCAGCTGTCGACGGTCTGCTGACCTTCGGTTTCGGCGATGCGATTCGGAACCCAACCCGCACCCTCGAGACTGCCCTGGGTTACGGTAAACGGCCGACCCGAATGAGCCGTGAAGATTCCCGCGACAAGCCAGTCGCGGGCCACCGGGTTCTGCCCGAGCGGCAGGTTGGCGATGAAGCTGCCGACGAATCGATGCCGGATGTCGTTGTCGCCGGGCCCTCTCCATGCGTCGAGATCGTTGGTGTTCTGGGGACGCGGTGAGGCCGCCGAGAGATGCTCCGGCGTGTTATCGCGTTGATCGCCAATCGTGTACGACACGCGGTAGCTATGGCCCAGGCTGAACCGCTTTTCGACCGCGAGATCCACGCCGCGGTACCGCGACTGGCCGGCATGATCCCTGTACTGAATCGCGCCGAAATTCGGGTAGGGCCGCGCGCCGTTGCCGTTGGCCGGCTGATTCAGGTTACGGAGGAGGGTGATGTTGCGTCCCAGCGACCCGATGACGTCAGCCGAGGCGACCAGGGTAGTCGAGAGCTGGCGTTCCAGTCCGATCGCAACCTGGTGGAACTGCGAGCTCTTGCCGTCGCGCTGCGCAGTCCGCAGCAGCAGCGAGCGGTAGTTGATGTTGGCCACGTCGAGGTAGTTGGGAGGAAATCCGTTTCTCAGAATGAACGCGGGTGTCGTCGCTCCCGATGGTGCGGTAATGCTGATGTTGCGGAGTCCGGGCGGGTTCAACGACAGCTGGTCTTCCGAGCCCATCCGTTCGACGAGGTTGTAGTAGATGCCATAGCCGCCGCGAATGACGGTTGCCGGGTTCGCCTTGTAGACGACCCCGAGGCGCGGGCCGAAGTTGTTCCGGTCTGGCTTGACGAGCGCGCGGTCCTCGATGCTGCCGTCGGCCGCGTAGTAAAGCTGGCCGGTCGCGGGATCGAAGTTCGCGACCCTGTTCTCGGCGTCCATCTGCGGCGTGACGAAATCGTAGCGGAGGCCGAGATTCAGCGTGAGTCGATCGGACGCTCGCCAGTCGTCCTGCAGGAAGAACGAGTAGGCATGCTGGCGCTGATGCACCTCGTGAAAGTTCGACAACTGAACGGATGTGGCGTAACCCAGCAGGAAATCGGCGAGCGCGTTGTTCGTGAACATGTTGTTGCGGAAAGTCGTGTCGCCGCGGGTGGCAGGCACGTCGACGTAGTTGTTCTGCATTGGCGCCATGATCTCGGTGCCGAATTTGAACTGGTGCGTCCCTTTCAGCCACGACATCGTGTCGATGAACTGCATCTGGTCTGTGTGCTGATACTTCGGCATGAAGTTCGGCGACCCGATGCGGATGAAGCCCTGAATGTCGACGCCGAGAATGCCTCCGGTGCGGTTCTCGTCGGGAACGCCGGTGAAGCCGATCGCCGACATGCCGTCTTCGCCCTTGGGATCCTGATAGCCGTCGGATCGGCCCTGTGCCCATGCCAGCCGGAACTCGTTGACAACCGCGGGCCCGAAAATCTTCGTCCAGCCGAAGACAGCGCTTTGCGAGTTCAGATCGTTGCGGCCCCAGGCCGAGGTGGACGTGCCGTCGAGCAGACCCCCGAACCAGCCAGGTACGAAACGGAACCGCTTGTTGTAGCTGTACCGCGCGAAGAAGTTATCGTTGGAGGAGGCGCGCATGTCAATCCGGCCCGAGAAGCGGTCGTTGGCGTCGGTGATGTCCGGCTGCCGGATGAAGTTGTTGCTGCCGGACGCGTTCGGCATCGGCACCATCGCGAGAATCTTTGCCGCGACGGGATCGATGCGCGCAGCCGGAATCGTGTTGTTGGTGAACGGCTGCCCCGTCAGCGGATCTCGAATGGCGGAGGTGAAGATCCCCTGGCGCTGATCGGCGGTCGGCACGACGCCCGTGCGCAGCACACCGCGCGTGATCCGCGTGCCTTCGTAGTCGGCGAAGAAGAATGCCCGCCCGGTTCGCAGCGGGCCGCCGAGGCTGCCCCCGAACTGGTTCTGGTTGTTGGTCGGTTTGGGCAGCGCCGAGCGATTGGCAAAGAAGGTGTTTGCGTCGAAACGCTCGTCGCGGAAGTAGTAGTAACCAGTCCCCCGCAGCGAGTTGCTGCCCGACTTGGTCGTCACCGAGATCGTCGCCCCCGGCGCCCGCCCGTATTCGGCGGTAAACGGCGTGGTGACGACCTTGAACTCGCCAATCGCATCAATCGACGGCCGCGACACCTGCGTCGACAACTCCTGAACGTTGGTCGAGATGCTGTTGTTGTCGACACCGTCCAGCAGGAAGTTGTTCTGGAGCGAGCGATGTCCGTGCACGCTGACGCCTCCGGTGCGTCCCGCCGAAGTGCCGCCGGACTCTTCGGTGTATCGATATCCCTGCACACCGGGTACGAGAAACAACATGTCGTCCCAGTTGCGCAGGGCGAGCGGCAGCGTGGCGATTTCCTTTTCGCTGACGACTGTTCCCAGCACTGCAGACTGCGTGTCGAGCAGGGGCGTCACGCCCTCGACCATCACACGCTCGCTGACGCCGCCGACCGGTAGCGTTGCGTCGAGCTGCGCGCGCTGGCCGACTTCGAGGCGGACGGTCTGGGCGACCGTCTGGAATCCCGTCGCAGCAATCTCGACCAGCCATTCTCCCGAGACGAGACCCGTCGCCTGATACGTGCCGGCATCGGTTGCCTTCGCTTCGCGTGCAACGCCGCCCGCAACGGGAGTCAACGTAATCGTTGCTCCGGGCACTACCGCCCCGGATGCGTCACGGACGACGCCAGTCAGCGCTGCGCGATCGACTTGTGCGAGCCCGATGCTCGCGGTACACACGATGAACAGAAGAACCAGGGCGGCTGATCTGAAGTGCATGTTCGGGCCTCCGTATAGAGGAGAGAAACGCGTTCGAGCCATGGTAGGCAGCACGCGCAACAGAGGCGTAACGGCTGGATCTCAGGGAGATGAAATCTTTACGAACTCTTCGTACTGGTCGGTCGCGATGAAGTCGACACCCGCATCGATTGCGGCCCGCCAGCGAATACGGGCGGCCTCGATCGTTCCGAAGTTGTAGCTGGGTGTCAGGCCCAGCGTCTCGCTATCGCCCGTCGGGTGGCCGTTCAAGGTGTAGAAGCGAATCCAGAGCCCCGCACCGTGCGCGGTATTCACGGTACTGCGCAGGCGGTTCTCGTCGGCGTCGATCCACGCGGCTGCCTTGTTCTGACCCTCTGGCTCGATCACACTCCACGGGTTGTTGGACCACCGCAGGTAGTTGGTTGCCCGGAATTGCCCAGGTTGCACGGCGCCGAACAGGCGAAGGCGGGATCCAATCGGGACGGCGTCGTGAAAGACGGCGCGCTGTGACGGATCGGCGCCGGTGAGGACGAGGTACTGGACCGACCTGTAGCGCTTGCACGCCTGTGTCGTCAGCCATCCGCGATGCGGTTGTCAGCCATGCTTCGTATTCACCGAGCACGCGCCAGATCTCCGCGAAGTGGTGGGGCTCGCGATCTTTGAAATCGAGATTGAGCGTGATGATCGGCCAATCGTCGCGCGAACCGGCAGCCAGCGCCCGCGTGACCACCGGGCGGATCTGCTCGAAGAACGCGCGCAGCGTCGGCTCCTGCCCGGTGAACGGTTCGCCATGCGAGACGATCGAATGGGCTGGCGTGTCGCCGCTCGCGGGGCGCCAGATCAAATCCTGTTCGATTGCGAGTGGTGTACCGGTAGCCAGCGCCCGATCCACCCGGTCAGGCCACCGGCCCTGATAGGGATAGGCGTTGTGCGCATCGAGCAGCACGCGACGTCCGGGTGCAAAGCCGGGAGGTGCCTGCGCACCGAGCAGGGCTGTGCATGAAACACCAAGGAACAACAAAAGCGCGCGATGCATGCTCGTAAAAGATCGAATGTAGGCAAGCATCGTAACAGATTGGTGACAGATCCGACTCCCTTCGGTGAATTCTTTTCAATCGACGTTCGTGCGAACTGCGCGCAACGACAGTGCAAACATTTCTGCTGCATGCCGGATCCGCGTTGCGAGTCGCACGCGAACGCGTATCCTGTGGCCGATGAGGCCTATGCATAAAAAACTCGCCGCCTGTATTTTGCTGTTCACTTTGCTGGTCGTCTGGAGCTCGTCGCTGCGCGGAGCGGGATCGTCCGGCGGCGGAGCAATCTCGGTGTCAAACGACAGTCCCATCGTTCAGAATTTCGATTCGCTGGTCAACACGGGCGCTGGCACATTCGATGTGCTCCCGGCAGGGTGGTACCTGACGGAGTTGAACTCGGGTGGCGCCGCCGATGGCCGGTACGTGGTCGGAACTGGATCAAGCAATGCGGGAGGCGCGTACAGTTTTGGCGTGGCTGCAGGCGACACTGAGCGGGCGCTAGGCAGCCTTGGTAGTGGTACTGTCACGCCGATTCATTTCGGTGCGCAGCTCATGAACACGGGTTCCGGCCCCATCACCGCGCTGTCCATTTCGTTCGACGGAGAGATGTGGCGGCGTGGTGCGTCAAACCCGCCGAACGGTGATGGTTTGGCATTCGCCTACAGCACCAATGCCACGAGCTTGATCGACAGCACGTTCGTGCCTGTCGCCGCGCTGGCGTTTGCTGCCCCAGCCAGCACTTGCCTCAACGTGTCGGGTACCACTCTGGCCGGAGCGACGAATGGGAACACTGCGGTCTGCAGAGCGCAGGTCACAGCGACGATTTCCGGTCTTGCCGTCAATCCTGGGGCAACAATCTGGATTCGTTGGACCGACATCGATAACGGCGGATCTGATGATGCCGTTGCCATAGACAACGTCACGGTTGCCGCGACGTTCAGCTCGGATCCGACGCCGCCGAATACCACGAGCGTCTCTGCCTCGCCGAATCCGGCAAGTCCGGGCGCCGTGCTGACATTGAGCGGCAACATCATCCCCGGCTTCAATCCGCTCTCGCAAACATTTACAGTCACATGTGATCTCACGCCGATTGGCGGCCCCGGCGCTCAGGTTCTGACGAATGACGGTGTCGCATTTTCGTACGACTTCACCGTTCCTCTCGATGCGCCACTTGGCGGTTCTTTGTTGTCGTGCTCGATTGCAGATGATCAGAATCGCTCGACCGCCTTCAACATTCCCGTCAAGATCCTGCTTCCGCTCGACAACACCTGCAACGCACAGGCGACCAACATCAGCGCTATCCAGGGCAGCGGGGTAACCAGCCCAATCACCGGCGAGATTGTGGATGTCGAAGCCATCGTGACTGGTGATTTCCAGGGGTCCACTGGTTTGTCAGGGTTCTATATCGAGGAGCCGGCAGAGGAGCGTGACGCCGACAATGCAACGTCGGAGGGACTCTTCATCTTCAACCCGACCCCGGTGACCACCGGTGATCGCGTTCGAGTTCGGGGAAACGTCGCCGAGTTCGCGTCAAGTACAGCAGGTGCGACGTCACGGCTGACGGAGCTGGCCAGCGTCACCAGCGTGGAGATCTGCAGCTCGGGCCACACGCTGCCCACGCCGTCCGACGTGTCAGTTCCAATCGATGATCTCGAGAACTGGGAACGCTACGAAGGCATGCTGGTGCGCTTCACCCAACAGCTTGTTGTGGCCGGCAACGTGAACCTGGGAAACTTCGGCCAGATAGATCTGGCGCCGAGCGTGCTGTATCAGCCGACGCACGTCATCGGCAACGCGGCGAGCTGGGGTGCGGCGGCCGATCTCGTTGCCCGGAGCCGAATCGCTCTCGACGATGGCAGCACCTCGTCGAACGCAAACATCAACGGAGGCACGGTCGCGCCGTATCCGGCGCCAGGGTTGAGCGATGCGAATACGCTTCGCGTCGGGGCCCTGGTGAATCCTAACGGGAACACGCCGCTTCCGCTCGTCGGAGTGCTCGACGATCGATTTGGAGCCTATCGCATTCACCCGACCTCGGCGGTTACGTTCTCGAACGTGCCAAACCCGCGCCCAGACACGGCTGCCGTGGCAGACGAGGCGTCGGCCCGCTTCACCATTGTGAGCGCGAACGTGCTCAACTTCTTTACCACGCTGGGCAGCCGTGGCGCTGCCACCGCCACCGAGCTGAACAACCAGCGGACGAAGATCGTTGCGCAGCTTGCGAAGACGGGTGGCGACGTCATCGGCATCGGCGAGATGCAGAACTTCGAGAACGGTCAGACCAACGGCGGCATCTACACGAATGCCGCTCTCGCGGACCTGACAGCAGCGCTGGCCATCGCCACGGGCAGGAACTATCAGTATGTGGATTCACTCGATGCGGCGACGTTGGCACCCGGCGACGTTGTCGCCGACAACGGCACCGATGCGATTCGCAACGCGATCATCTACGACGCAGGCAGGCTGACGCCTGTCGGCCCCACCGCACTGTATTACCAGAATGATCAGAACCGTCCATCGCTCGCGCGCACGTTCAAGCCGGCAGCAGGATTGAAGGCAGACCAACAAACCTTCACCGTCGTCGTCAATCACTTCCGATCGAAAGGGTCGGCATGCGGCCCTGGCAATGACGATCCGTTCCAGGGCAACTGCAACGGCATGCGGACGTCAATGGCCGGCAATGTTGCGACGTGGCTTGGCCTGAATCCGACGGGCGATCCCGCAGGTGCGAACCGAAAATGCATCCTTGTCGGCGACTTCAACGCGTACTTCGGAGAAGATCCGATTCAGTTGCTGCTCGGTCCCGGCGTTGGCTACACCGAGCTGAGCAACGAGATTCTTGGCGACGACGCCTACTCCTATAACTTTGCGTCGCAGCTGGGCACGCTCGATCACGCTATGGCGAATGCGGCGGCGCTGCCCCTCATAAAGGACATCGCGCACCTGCACATCAACGCCGACGAGCCGGCGGCGCTGCAGGCGCTCGACACGAATGCCAAGAGCGCTGCCGCCCAGGCCGCGTACTTCGCTCCGAACGAGTTCGCCGCATCCGACCACGATCCGCTCGTCGTCGGGTTCAACCCGCTGGCGGGAGATTTTGATGATGATGGTGAGCTTGACGCCAGAGACAGTGCCGCGCTCCTGCTGGCTATTCATCAGGCCCGTCATCCATTGAAGGCAAGGCGCCTGGGGCATCACCAGCAGTTGCCCGAGGCCGACAGGCGCATGGACATGAATGGCGATGGCGCCATCAACGTCACCGATTTCCTGATGTGGACGCGGGAATTCGTGAACTGGAAGAAGCGGTAGCTAACGGCTCGTCACAACCTGGAGCTGCTGCGCGTCAACCGGCACCAGGCCCGCCGCCGGGGCGCGGTAGGTTCCGTCGGATTGAAGAAGGCTGGCCCGTTCGGTGTCTCTCATGTACGCATCGAGAATCGTGCGGCGGATGAAACGTGCGATGTCAGGATCGAGCACAGGACAGAGAGCTTCGACACGGCGATCGAGATTCCGTTCCATGAGATCCGCGCTGCCGAGATAGATCAACGGGTTGCCGCCGTTTTCGAAATAGTACACGCGCGAGTGCTCGAGGTAGCGGCCCACAATCGAGCGGACCTGTATGGTCTCGCTGACGCCCGCTATACCCGGCCGCAGGCAACAGATGCCGCGCACGATCGCGCGGATGGGGACACCTGCCCGCGAGGCGGCGTAGAGCACCTTTATGATGCCGGGGTCGGAGATGGCGTTGTTCTTGATGATGATGCCGGCCGGCCGGCCGGCGCGGTGATGTTCGATCTCGCCCTCGATGAGCGCCGTCAGGCGATCGCGCAGCGCCACCGGTGCGACGATGAGCTCGCGGTAGCTGGTCTGCTTCGAGTAGCCGGTCAGGTAGTTGAACAGGTCGGACACGTCGCCCGCGATGCGGGTGTTGGAAGTGAACAGACCGAAATCGGTATACACCTGAGCGGTGGCGCGATTGTAGTTACCGGTTCCGATGTGGACGTAGCGTTGAATCGTCTCGCCTTCCTTGCGAATGACGAGGCACATCTTGCAATGCGTCTTCAGATTCACGAGACCGTAGACGACGTGCACGCCCGCTTCCTCGAGCCGCGAGGCCCATCCGATGTTGCTGCGTTCGTCGAAACGGGCCTTCAGCTCGAGCAGCACGGCAATCTGCTTGCCGGCCTCGGCCGCGGCCATCAGGCGCTCGACGAGCGGCGACTTGTTGCCGACACGATAGAGCGTCATTTTGATGGCGACGACCTGGTCATCGTCTACGGCAGCGTCGAGAAAGGCCTCGAATGTCGTAAACGAGTCGAACGGATGGTGGAGAAGCTTGTCCCGGTATCTGATCTGCTCGAAGATCCCTTCGGCGCCCAGACGGTTCCAGACGGTGCGCGGCACCAGTGGAGCGTCCTTCAGCTTCGGCCGCTCGACTCTCGTCAACGACATCCAGTCGGCGAACCCCAGCCGCGTCGACGACCGTATGACCACATCGCGTTCGATCTCGAAGTTCTCGATCAGAATGTCCAGCACGCGCGGCGGCATCCCGGCGTCGACATGAAGAAGCGACAGCTGACCGTGACGGGTCTCACGAAGTCCCTGATCGACCGATTCGAGCAGGTCGACCGAATCATCTTCCTGAAGGACGATGTCCGTTTCGCGGATGACGCGAAAGAGGTGGGCATCGACGATCTCCATGCCGGGGAAGAGCTGGTCGAGGTTGAGGCGGATGATATCTTCGAGCAGCGCGAAGGTGATGCCGCGCTTGCCCGAGAGCAGCGGCGGAATTTCGACGAAGCGCGGGAGTACGTCCGGTACTTTCACGCGCGCGAACCGCGTACGCCCATCACCTTCGACGACGACGGCAAAGTTGTTGCTGCGGTTGGAAATATAGGGAAACGGGTGGCCTGGATCGAACGCCAGCGGCGTCAGCACAGGAAAGACGCATTGCGTGAAATAGCCCTGCAGAAATTCCCGGACTGTGTGCGTGTAGTCCGACGGTTCGACGATCGTGATTTCTTCTTCATGCAGCATCGGCCGCAGCGTGCCTTCCCAGCAATCGGCAATGTCGTGCAGCATCTGCTCCGCTCTGGCGCGGACCATGGCCAGGCACTGGCCGGCGGTCAGCCCGTCGGGCGCTATGTGCTCGAGACCGCTGCGGCGTTGTCGCGCCAGCGTCGCGACCCGCACCATGAAGAACTCATCGAGGTTGTTCGCGGCGATCGCCAGGAACTTCACCCGCTCGAGCAGTGGATGTGCCTCGAACTTCGCCTGAACCAGGACGCGCTCGTTGAACGCCAGCCAGCTGATCTCGCGGTTGATGTAGAGCGAAGGGTCGGACAGGTCGGGGTCGTCTGTCATCCGCCGCGCATTATTGTCATATCCACGCATCAGCGTTACAACGTTCATGTAAATTCGGTGTTACATGCCACCACGACGACCTGCGACTGACTTGCAATCGACCTTCAACGGCGTGGCGACGCTTCTCGAGCATCATCGCACCCTCGTGACGCTGGCGCGCGGCCAGGATCGGTCCCAACGCGGAGTCGCGGAGCAACTCCAGCAGCGCCAGAATGTCGTCGAACTCCAGCGCGCCCTGCGAGGGTTGCATCCTGCCGATCTGGCGTTCGTGCTGGAAGGCCTGGAGATCGACGATCGGCTGCAGATCTGGACCGCTGTCGAGCCGGCGCAGGCGGGCGAGGCCCTGGTCGAACTCGACGCTTCAGTACGCGCATCGTTGATCGGCGAGACCAATCGCAACCGGCTCGTGAAGATCGCTGAGACACTCGATCCGGATGACCTGGCCTGGGTGGCCGATGACCTGCCAGACGACGTGATGCAGGAGGTGCGAGCGTCGCTGGGAGAAGTCGACCGGACGCTCCTGCAGCAGGCCGACGAGTACGACCCGGAGTCGGTCGGGCATCTCATGAGCGTCGAGCTCGTGACCGTCCGCGACACACAGACGATCGCCGAGGTGCTGCGCGACCTTCAGGCGCGCGCTGAGCTGCCGGATCATCTGGATCGCCTGTTCGTCGTGGATGGCCGCAATCTGCTTCGGGGCGCGCTGAGCCTGCAGTCACTCGTCGTCGCGCCGTCCGACGCGGCAGTCGCCGACATCATGGAACGCGAGCCGCTCGCGTTCGGGCCCGGCGACCCGGCCTCTCAGGCCGCGCGGGCCTTCGAGCGGTACGATCTTGTGTCGCTGCCCGTCGTGAACGATCGCGGCAAGCTGGTAGGGCGCCTGACGGTCGATGCCGTTGTCGATTTCATCCGTGTCAGCGCCGACAAAGACACACTCGCCATGGCGGGCCTGCGCGGCGGTGAGGATTTGTTTGCGTCGATCTGGGACTCGGCCCGCAATCGTTCGCCCTGGCTTTTCGTGAACCTGATCACCGCGTTCGCGGCAACGCGGTTCATCGGACTCTTCGAGCCCACGATTCAGGCGTTGGTGTCGCTCGCGACGCTGATGCCCATCGTGGCCAGCATTGGCGGAAACACCGGAAACCAGACGATTGCTCTGGTGATTCGGGGACTCGCGTTCGACCAGCTGACCGATGACACCCGCCGCCACCTGCTGCGCAAGGAGTTAGCGGTGAGCCTGGTGAATGGCGTGATCTGCGGCGGCATGGCCGGCATTACCGCCGGCCTGTTCTACCGGCGCGCAGCCCTGGGCGTCGTGATGATGGCCGCCATCGTGCTGAATCTCCTGATCGCCGCAGCCGTCGGCGTCCTGGTACCGCTCAAACTTCAACGGATTGGGCGCGACCCGGCACAGGGCGCGAGCGTGCTGCTGACGTTCGTCACCGACTCGATGGGGTTTTTTGTGTTCCTTGGCCTCGCGTGGCTGTACCTGTGAGCACGCGCGCGACTTTCGTGTAGTCGAGATAACGGTACTCTTTGCCGGCAGCCCGGACGATCGAGAAGTATGCCGTTTGACTATACGCGCCGTCCTTGGTTCGCGCCGCGTGCTCCCTCTTCATCACCTGTGCGGGCGGCGCGGAGGCGGCACGCATCGCCTCGACGAGCGGGCGCCCCTGCATGGTCGATGGCACCGCAATCCCGAGCATGTGGAGGAATGTCGGAGCAAAATCAACATTTCCGCTCGGCACGCTGACAGTTGCGCCCTGTTTGATATCGGGCCCCGCGGCAACTAGCGTGTTGTGAATTTCGAACGGACTCGAGCTGCCGTGGCCGGCAACGCCGTTCGATGCGCTCGTGCCGGCAAATCCGTGAGCGTTCTTCGCGTCGGTCCAGTCCGGAGAATACAGAATGTCGCCCGAGCGCGCGTGGCTCCAGCGCGCGGCCTCGAACGAGAGCGTGCCCTCGGCCCAGCCGTCGAGCGAACCTGTTGTGACGGGGCGTGTGAAGATGGCGCCGATGCCGGCGGTGTTCTGCAGCGCGCGCACGATCTGTCCGACGACTTGACGATTGCCGTCGCGGACGTAGACGGCCGTCTCGCCGTTGACGATTCTGGGCGATCCATCGGCGAGCGTGCCGGCAAACGGCTTCAGCAGCGCGCGCACATCGGGGGCGCCCGTGTAGGTTGCGAAGCCGTGATCGGACGTCACCCAGATGTTGTATGTGTCGAGGACCCCTCGCGCCTTCAAGCCGTCCTGAATATTTCTGATTTCCCGATCGAGCCGCCTGAGTGCTTCGACGGTTGTGGGATGCCCCATGCCCAGGGCGTGAGCCGTCGTGTCGGGATCGCTCAGCCACATGGCCGTGACGGACGGCTTTGTGGCCGGCATCCCGATCTTCAGGAACGTTTCGACTGCTCGCCGATTTCGCGCGTCGTTCGGATGCCCTTCGGCCGGCGGAGCCCCGAGCTCGTCATTCGCACGTGCGTACATCGCTTCAGGCAACGCGAAGTCGGTATGCAGGACCGCACCGCCCGCAACTTTGTGATTGAGAAGAAAGGCCGAGCCGCTTGTGCCTGCGCCAATTGCAAGCATCGTTCGCCCGTGCGCCTGCAGCACTTCGCCGAGCGTGGTGGCCGTCAACAGCACACCGTCCTGATCGACCTGGATCTTCTCTAGGTTGGCGCGCTGGCCGGTATCGAGGAATCCGGCCGCATTGACGCGCGGAAAAAATACCGAGTTGCCCAGAATGCCGTGCCGCTCCGGGTAGGCGCCGGTTGAAATGGACGATGAATTCACGCGAGTGACCGTGGGATACACCGAATGATGATTGGTGAACACCACGCCGCTGCGGCCGAGCGCATGGAGATTTGGCATCACGTCTGGTGTGACATAGTCCGGCCGCAAGCCGTCGAGCACGAGAAGAAGATGATGATTGGGCTCGGCCGAGTGTGCCCCATCCGGCGTTGACGAGACCATGAGGATCGCAAGCGGCAAAACGAGCAGAGCAGCAGCACAACGTCGCATGGATACGCTCCAGGCGCAGTGTCGCACGGATCTGCCGGTGTGGCTCACCGATGACACGAGAGTTTTCAGGATTTTTACATGGGTCTGCTCGCAGCTCACAAATGGCGCACGCCAACGCGGAAGCCGGATCTGTCTGCGTCGCGGCCGGAACTGACGCTGTACGAACACGGCCGCTTGCAGACAGATCCGCCTCCCGCATGGCAAGCGCCACATGTGAGCAGTAGCAGACCAGACACGCCCGACCACAGGTTTTGAAACCACCTCTCGGGAGTTCAGGACGGTTGGCGGTTGTGAAATGTGAAAGCCAGGAGATGAGGAGATAGTGGGAACCGACGGAGTTGCGGCAGGCGGGCCGGATCTGTCTGCAAGCGGCCGTGTTCGTGCACCGTCAGTTCCGGCCGCGACGCAGACAGATCCGGCCCGCCTGCCGCAACCGGATCGGTTCCACTAGTCTCCTGTTGTACTTGGTATTTACCTCGCGGCAGGCCGTTCGATGCCGAGCTTCACCATCTTCGACTGCAGCGTCGTCCGTTTCATGCCAAGCCTCGCGGCGGCGCCAGCCGGACCACCGACGAGCCAGTTGGCCTGCTGAAGCGCCT
Organism: Vicinamibacterales bacterium; assembly: GCA_963782595.1. GTDB lineage: Bacteria > Acidobacteriota > Vicinamibacteria > Vicinamibacterales > JAMQPK01 > JAMQPK01. Next base: position 586,108 of record CAWAKJ010000005.1, read on the forward strand.
GACGAATGTGTTCGCGCTCTGCGTCTTCGAGCGTCGACATGTGCCGGGTGCTGTTTCCATTGCCATTCCGCGCCGGCCGCAATTCTGCCAGGGGGGCGGCCAGGCTCGAACCGCGCGTCAGGATGACCGCCCGTTCGATGAGATTTTCGAGCTCGCGGATGTTCCCTGGCCAGTGATACCGCGACAGCGCGTTCATCGTTTCCGTGGAAATCGTTTCGATCCGTTTGTTCATCCGGCGCGCGAACTTGGTGGTGAAGTACTGCACGAGCGCAGGGATGTCCTCGGCGCGATCGCGGAGAGGCGGGTTGACAATCGGGAAGACGTTCAGCCGGTAGTAGAGGTCGCTTCTGAACTCCTTGTCGGTCACCATTGCAGCCAGGTCGCGATTGGTAGCCGCAACGAGCCGGATGTCGACGCGGATCGTCCTCGTAGACCCGAGGCGTTCGAACTCCTGCTCCTGCAGAACGCGAAGAAACTTGGACTGCAGTTCGAGCGGGATGTCGCCGACCTCGTCGAGAAACAGCGTCCCGCCGTTGGCGAGCTCGAACCTGCCAATCTTCTGAGCGATGGCGCCCGTAAAGGCACCCTTCTCGTGCCCGAACAGCTCGCTTTCGAGCAGGCCGGTCGGAATGGCCGCGCAGTTAATCTTGACGAACGTGCGAGAGCGGCGGCCGCTCAAGTTGTGAATGGCTCGCGCGACGAGCTCCTTTCCGGTGCCCGTCTCTCCCTGGATGAGGACGGTGGAATCGGTCGGCGCGACAATCTCCACCTGCTGCAGCACGTGAGTAAGCGGGACGCTGGCGCCGACGATTTCTTCGAAGTTGTGCTCGGTCCGGATTTCGCCTTCGAGGTAAAGCTTCTCTTCGTTCAGCTTTTCCTTCAGCTCCGCGATTTCGCGATACGCGAGTCCGTTCTCGACGGCGATGGCGATTTGCTGCGCCACCTGCGCGAGCAGCTCCACCTCGTCTGCAGTGAACGTGCGCTCCGCCAGGCGGCCGATGTTCAGGGTGCCAAGAATTCGATCGTGCGACTGCAGAGGAATGCTGCAGAACGACTTCACGCCCTCCGCGAGCAGATATTGCGCGACTTTCGACTGAGGCGAGAGATCTCTCAGGCCCGCCTCGTCGAAGACGACGGGAGCGCGTGTCGAAATGGCGACACATCCAGGAGAGACGACGCTGCGATCTGCGCGGCCTTCCTCTACAAAGCTTTCGTTCTTAGTGACCTTCAACACATGGCATCGATAGTGCCCTGTGTCGGGCTCGAAGAGCAGCAGGCTGCACCCGTCGTGCTGGATGACACGTTGAAGCGACGTGCTGACCGATGCAAACACGGCATCCATGTCCAGATGCGAGACCACCGCGTTGTTGACTTCGAGCAACAACCGAAACCGATCGCGCTCGCGCGCGAGCGCAGTCTGAGCGGCGCGCGCGCTGTCCGCATGCAGGACGTTGTCGACGGCCACCGCCACCTGTTTGGCCACTTCCTGCATGAACGCGATTTCTTCCTGCTGGTACACACGCTTCTGGATGCTGCCAAAGCCCATCGCGCCCAGACGCCCAAGGGCGGTTGTGACAGGCACCACACAAAACGATTGCACGCCGTTTTCTCGCAGCCGGTCGATGAGAGCCGGAAAGCGGCTCTCGAGCCCGATGTCGTTGACGATTAAAGGCTCCTGGGTTTTCCAGACGGACCCTCCCGGCGACTCATCTACTGGAAACTCCTCGCCGGCCTTGATGGTCGTCGTCTCCTCAGGTACAACGAGCAGGTGCAGGCGCATGACGTTGCGCGAGGGGTCGTGCAGGACGAGGTTGATGTAGTCAAACGGTACGATCCGTGGAATGCGATGTGCAAGGTCTTGAAACAAGGCATTGAGATCGCGGTGCGAGGCAATCGCCTCGGAGACCTCCAGCAGAAGTGGCAGGGTGTTCTGCATAACCCTCTTTGACGCGGAAAAGGAGCGGGACGTTCCAGGAATAGTTGGGGCGCGGTAGACTGGCCCCTGGAGACTCATGCCCCTTATCGACGCACTCTTGCAGGAGCTCGAACAGGAAGCACAAACGACGCGCCGTGTGCTCGAGCGGGTTCCGGCCGATCGACTGACGTGGCGGCCGCACGAGAAGTCGAGGACGCTGGGCGATCTGGCGTTGCACGTGGCGCAGGTGCCCGGTGGCGTGGCGATGCTCGTCGCGTCGCCATCGCCGGCCCAAGCGCCCAACTTCGTCGACGCCAGTCCCAGGAGCGCCGCGGAGTTCATCCCGGCGCTCGACTGGTCCATCGCGAAGGCGAGAGAAGTGCTCGGCGGCCTCAGCGACGCCGAGCTCACCGCGCCTTGGACGTTGATGGCCGGTGAGCGCGAGTTGTTCACAATTCCGAGGGTTGCGATGCTGCGCTCCGTGATGCTGAACCACTGGTATCACCATCGCGGCCAGTTGACGGTGTATCTGCGCGAGTTGAACGTGGCCGTGCCGTCGATCTATGGTCCGAGCGCCGACGAGAATCCGTTCGCGCGAACCTGATCGGCCCAGGTAAAGCGGTGTTTCCTATCTCTCCGCCCATCGAACCCATGCTCGCCAAGCTCGCAGACGAGCTTCCGGCGGGCGAGGGATTGCTCTATGAACCCAAGTGGGATGGGTTTCGCGCGATCGTCTTTCGCGGCGGCTCCGAGGTGTACATTCAGAGTCGCGACTCTCGGCCTCTTGATCGCTATTTTCCAGACCTGCACGATGCCTTACTCGCCGCCCTGCCTGACGATTGCATCGTCGATGGTGAGATCGTGATCGCGACACCTCGCGGTCTCGATTTCGACACACTGCAACTGCGTCTGCACCCGGCGGCCTCGCGGGTCGCGAAGCTCGCGAAGGAGACGCCGGCATCGTTCGTGGCGTTCGATCTCATTGCCGTTGATGGGTGCGACCTGCGGGCCCTGCCGCAGCAGGAGCGACGCGCCAAGCTCGAGCGGCTTCTTGCCGACGCGAAGCCTCCGTTATACCTGACGCCGGTGACCACCGATCGAGCCGTCGCGTCGGATTGGCTCGAGCGTTTCGAGGGCGCGGGACTGGATGGCGTGATCATAAAGCCGGGGACCGGCACGTACGAACCGGGCAAGCGCGCGATGATCAAGGTGAAACATGCGCGGACGGCCGATTGCGTCGTGGCGGGCTTTCGATGGCACAAGAACGGGAAAAACCGGCTCGTGGGATCACTGCTCCTCGGCCTCTATGACGCGCGGGGATCTCTGCAGCACGTGGGCGTGACCTCGTCGTTCACGATGGCGATGCGGGAGCAATTGGCGATCGAGCTGGCGCCTTTACGCGAACGGGCTCTCGAGCACCACCCGTGGCGTGATTGGGCCAGTGCGGGCGACATGAACAGGATGCCTGGCGGCCAGAGCCGCTGGAGCGCCGGCAAGGACTTGTCCTGGGAGCCTCTGCGCATCGAGCGCGTGTGCGAGGTGAAGTACGACCACATGCAAGGAGACCGGTTTCGCCATGCCGCCGTCTTCCTGCGATGGCGCCCCGACAAGGCGCCCAGCGACTGCCGGTACGATCAGCTGGACGTGACGACGCCTTACGAGCTCGAGAAGGTATTCGGCGCGGGTTCCATTACCTGACAAAAAACAAACAGAAGATCAGGAGTTCAGGAGGATCTGAATTCGACTTTTGGGATGAAACCTCGCACAGAAGACCAGAAGATCAAGAGACTGAACGTCAGAGCCCTCCATCGACTTCGAGCCGTTTGCGCGCCGCGGCCATCGCGCTCGTCCTGAACTCCTAGTCTCCTAATCTCCTGTTTCGTATTGGCTGCTACGTTGAGGTTTTGAAATCCCTGCTAGTAATCCTCTAGCGTCAGCTTGGTGTCGGCGTTCTTCCAGGCCGCGTCGAATTCGCTCCGTACCGAGCACGGCTTCGGACTCGCGTCCCTGTTTGGCCAGTGCGATCTGCAGGCCGAAGAGCGATCGCGCATTGCGCGGATGTTTTTCGAGATCCTCGCGGAACACACGTTCGGCGTCGGGCGCGCGCCCGATGGCGACGAGCGTGGCGCCCAGCGATTCGCGAACTGGATAGAACCACACTGGCGGCTCGTCGTAAGGAAGCTTGTCGGCGGCCGCGACGGCCTGCTGCCAGAACTTGACCGCGCGGTCGTGCTCGCCGCGCGCCTGGGCGACGCGCGCATCGAGCGAAAGTGCTGCAACGTTCAGCGCGGCGCTGGCCGAAGCCCAGCCGCCGCCGCCGAACATGGCCGTTTCGGGTACGGCGGCGATCGCCGTCGTAAGCAGTTTCCGTTCGGCGGCCGCTTCGTCGATTTTGCCGGTCTTCGCCAGCGCCGTGCCTCGCGCGAAATGATGCCACGCGCGTTGCACCGGACGTTCTGCCGGTGGCGGCTGAAGCGCGAGGATGTCGGTGTATCTCCCGAAGCGGACCAGAACCGACACCGGCATGACGACCATGGATTCGACCATCGGCATCATCGCCGCGTGCGGTTCGAGCTGTTCGGCCACACGCGCGGCTGCCTGCTGCGCGTCGGCGAATCGACCCTGCATCATGTGCGAGTCGGCCAGGAAATGCAGGTTGTGCGGGTAGTACATCATCCCGTACATCCCGTTCGGCGGGGCGGCCGCGAGATAGCGTCGATCGGCTGCGGCCCCGGCGGCGTTGGCGGCCGCCGCGGCGGCATGATCCCCGGTGCGTGCATAGATGTGCGCCGGCATGTGGCGGAGGTGGCCGGACGACTCGGCAAGCGTGTCCAGTCGCTGTGCGCTGGTCAGCGCGCGTGCCGGCGTGCGCGACGCCTCCACGGCGTGGATGTAGTAGTGATTTGCGCCAAGATGATTCGGGTTCCTCAGCAGCACCGATTCGAGCACGCCGACGATGCGCTCGGTGTCGGCTGCGGGTTTGCCGTCGGGCGTCCAGAGCTTCCACGGCATCAGGTTCATCAGGCTTTCGGCGTAGATAACCGCGGCATCGAGATCGTCCGGATACCTTTGAGAGAGCTCTCCCATTCTCTGGCTGAATGCGCGCGCCATTGCCGGACGATCGGCTTTGGGGTCGGCGGAGTAGCGCACGGCGAGCGCATCAACGTAGGCGCGTTCGTGGTCGGGGCCGCCTGCCGCAAGAGACTGGGCCCTGCCGACCGCCTCGGTTGCGGCCTTGGCGCGTGCATCGTCGATGTCGAGGTTGTAGTTCTGGCCAAGCGCCCACGCCTTGCCCCAGTGCGGCATTGCCGCATTGGGATCCAGTTCGGCGGCCCGTTCGAACGAGCGGATGGCGGCTTCGTGGTTGAAGCCAAAGGCCTGCGCCAATCCCTGATTGAACACCTTCTGTGCTTCCGGGTTGGATGTGCGGATCGGATGGTGGTGCTGGCCGAACGTCAAGGGCTCGGGTGCTGGCGCCGGCGCCGCGGGTGCTGTGGCCGTCGCGGGAGCCGGTTGGGGACTCGGCGAGTTGCAGGCTGCAGATAGAACGACGGCAATTGTGATCAGTCGTCTCATAACGCGCTACAATTTATCAGTTCCAGATGCATTTTAGACCGGTCGTGGTGTCGCTTCTGGCGTTAGTGCTGGCCACCGGTGCGCTCTCCGCGCAGCGCGGCATAGGTGGCTGGTACAGCATCAGACGTCCGACTACCCACACGTTCAAGGGCGACTTCACGTTCTGCCGTATCGCGTTCGGTTCGAGCTATGGGGGATATGGCGGCGGGTGGGGCGTCGACTATCCACGGGCGGACGAAAATTTGTCGATTCGCCTGTCTGAGCTGTCGAACGCCGCCGTAGACCTCGACATGCACGGCACTCCCAACTACGTCGTCATTCAAGCGACCGAGCCCGAGCTTTTCAAGTGCCCGTTTGTCGCGCTCACTAATCACGGCCGGGCGTCTTTCGGTCCCGACGAGGTCGTGGCGCTGCGGGCGTATCTGAAAAAGGGCGGGTTCCTCTGGGCCGACGACGCCTGGGGAAGCTATGCGTGGGACCACTGGCTGACCGAGCTGCGCAAAGTGTTACCGGCGTCGGAGTATCCGCTCGTCGATCTGCCGATCAATCATTCGATCTTCCACACATTGTTCAGCGCTCAGCGCATCCCGCAGATTCCGAACATCGGCTTCTACCGCGGAACCGGTCAGACCTCGGAGCAATGGGAAGACAGCCGGACACCGCATGCATATGCGCTCGTCGATCATAGCGGCCGCATCGTCGTGCTGACGACGCACAATACGGATTTCGGCGACGCCTACGAGCGCGAAGGTGACGATCCGGAGTTCTTCTACAAGTTTTCCGTCGAAGGCTACGCGATCGGCATCAATATTCTGCTGTACGCGATGACGCACTGACGGTTGGTCGCTGGGCCATGGTCATGGGGCGATGGGCGATGGCCTGTCATGGGGGATGGTCGAACTCAGCCTCGGTTGTTCCAGCCCGATTGCTCCAGGTAGTGACTCGATGATCGATCGAGCTGGCCCTTCAAGTTGAGATTGTTGCCAAAAATCGGCCGCTCCAGGATCGCAGAAACTTCATCCTCCGCTTCGAACGCCTCGCGATAGACCACAACTTCATCAATATTCTTCGCTTTCATGCCCGTGCTACGGCACAGGCATGCCAACTTAGACCAACGACCACGACAGACGATTGCCCATCGCCCACAGACCATCGCCCATAGACCATCGCGCGATATAATTCGCGACGCGAATGAGTCGAATCCTCGTCGTCGACGACAGCGAAACCGTCCTCCACTTCCTTCGCGCGATCCTGGAAAGCCAGCATTACGAGGTCGAGACGGCGAGCGACGGCACGGACGCGCTCGCGAAGGTGCATCGCTCGCTGCCCGATCTGATCGTCACCGACAGCATCATGCCAGGCATTGACGGCTTCGGATTGCTCCGCGCGCTGCGCGGCGATCCCGCAACCGAAGCAGTGCCGGTCATCATGCTCACGTCGGGCGCGCCCGATGATCCCGATCACATCGCACGCGAGCCCAGACCCGATGCGTTCGTCAAGAAGTCCGCCGATTTCGGTCCGCTGCTGGCCGAAATTCACGACGCGCTCGAGCGCCTGCACTGAATCTCGCTTTCGTCTTCGGATGTGCTGTTTAGGCACATCCGGTTCCCACGCCTCACAACATGCCTCCTCGAGATGCCCGGAACCGCCGATAAACAAACAAGTTCGCGCGCGGTGACACACGGGGTCAGAGGTCACGTCGTGTTCCAGATCGAGGCGAGCTGTAAGTACTTGCGAATACGACGCTTCTTCGAATCCTCCCCGCGGAGTGTGCCAGGACCGCACTGTGACAGAAATCGCCCGTCTCGCACGTGAATCGATAAGTCGCTGATTCATCAGCACATAGATCGTTCGCTCCTCCGTCGCTCGAAGGTGGTGTCGGATTTGCCTATTCAGGCGACATCGCCCGGCACGTTCGTCGAGCTTGGGAGAGGGAGATCGAGGTTATGAGAGTCGGAAAGCTCATCATCGCGGCGGGGTTGATCTGGGCCTCGTCACTGAATCTTGTCGTGCGGGCCGATAACGACGACCACGAATGGCGTGGTGACGACCGCGGGCGCAACCTCGACGCGAAGCTGTCGCGCGTGCTGCGCGAGCATCGCTTCGGCGGGCGCATCGAGTCGGAGCTTGAAGAGCGGCTCGGCCGGCGCGTCGATCAGGATCTCGCAAATCTCGGACGCCTGCTCTGGTTCGACAACTCGCACTCGCTGCATCGCGACAACACGTGCGCCGGCTGTCACTCGCCGACCAACGGGTTCGGCGACACGCAATCAATCGCCATCGGCATCGATAGCAACGGGCTGGTTGGTCCCAACCGGAAGGGGCCGCGGAATCAGCGTCGAACGCCAAGCGTCATCAATACCGCCTTCTATCCCAAGTTGATGTGGAACGGCCGGTTCTTCGCCAACGCACTCGATCCGAATGGTCTGGGCGATCCGTTCCGGAACAATTTCGGTTTCACGTTCCCGATGCCCGAGGAAGGCACGCTGGGCTATCACGATCACCTCCTGCAGGCACAGGCGTTCATCCCGCCGACCGAGACGGTCGAGGTCGCGGGCTTTACGGGCATCGCTTCCGAGCCGGGGGAGAGCCCCTTCGACATTTTTGACGATGGTCATGGTTTGCCCATTCCAGTTCCAGATGGCTCCGGATTCCGGAACGAGCCGATCAGGCAGAAGGTCATCGAGATTCTGAATGCGACGCCAGGATATCGGCTGGCGTTCGGGAAAGTGTTTCCGCACGTTCGAAGGGGTGCGCCGATTACCTACGATCACTTCGCCCGTGCGATCGCCGAGTTCGAGTTCACGCTCGTGTTTGCCGACGCGCCGATCGACCAGTTTGCCCGCGGTCGCGAGCACGCGATGACCGACGCCGAGAAGCGCGGCGCATTGGTGTTCTTCGGTGAAGGCAAGTGCGTGACGTGTCATGCGGTGAAGGGCAAGTCGAACGAGATGTTCAGCGACTTCCAGAATTACGTCGCCGGCATCCCCCAACTCGCGCCAGTCTTCGGCGTCGGCACGAGCAACATGATCTATGACGGCCCCGGGGCGAACGAGGATTTCGGCGCCATGCAGATTTCGGGAGAGGCGTCGGACCAGTACAAGTTTCGCTCGGCGCCGCTGAGAAACATCGCCCTTGCGCCGGCGTTTTTCCACAACGGCGCATTCGCGCGGCTGGACGATGCGATTCGGTTCCACTTGAACCCTTCGCAGGCGTACAACCCTGCGAAAGCGGGTATCGACGCGGACCTCTACGCAGGCCTTGGTCCGCGTGTGCCGTCTTCGAAGCTCCATCCGCTGTTCAGGAATGGCGGAATCAAGTTATCGGAGTCTGAAATTCGCGATGTCGTGCAGTTCGTGAAGACCGGACTGCTCGATCGCCGCGCCACGAAGGAAAACCTGTGCAAGCTCGTGCCGAAGTTCGTGCCGAGTAAGATGCCCGTGGCGACCTTCGAAGGCTGCGTCAGAGACAGGAACAGCGATTAAGACGCCGGCTCCTCCGCCGGGATTGGAGGTTCGAGGGCGCGAGCTCCCGGACCTCCAATTGCCAATTCGGCAATTATCAATTCGGCAATCTCCCAGCCCTCACCCCGCGATCGCGAAGTTCCGATAACCGGTTGGAGCAGTAGTGTGTGTGCGCGTGGCGCCGGTGCACCCGTGTGCAGATCTGTGAAGGAGCAGGGATGAGACGCATCTTTATTCTGACGTTGTTGACGCCGGCGGTCGTGCTCATGGCCGGCGCCGGCTCCGTCTGGGCGCAGACGAACGAGGTTGCGGCGCTGCGCGCGGAACTTGCGGCGCAGCAGGTCGTGATCGCGCAGTTGCTCAAGCGCATCGAGGCACTCGAGACGCACAAGCCGCCAACGAACGGAAACGGCTTTGCCGAGACGCTGGAGGTCGACATCAGGACGCAGGAGGACTCCATCAATTCACTGCGCGAGGCCGTGAATACCCGGGTGAACCTGAACGGCTACTACAACTTCAGATTCTCGGCCGATGGTTCCGAAGAGCAGTCGGCGTTCCAGCAGCATCACCTTGGCGTGATCACGTCGAAGCAGCTCGGGAAGTTCAACTTTCTGATGGAGCTCGAACTGCAGAACGTGCCGCACCATCCGGAAATTGCGCCGGCAGGCAGTGAGGAAGGGCACGCGGAAACGGCGGCCGAGGTTGGGCACACGACTGATCTCAGCGGCGAAGGGCAGGTGGCCGTTGAGAATGCCTGGATGGAGTACAACCACAATCCCCTGTTGAGTGTGCGCGTCGGCAAACAGTTGTCGCCCCAGTACTGGTGGCAGAACCACTACCCGAACCTGACTCTTTCGACGGCGACGCCGATCTTTCTCCGCGAGCTGTTTCCGGCCGAGCTGGTCGGCCTGATGGTGCAGGGATCGGTGGCGCGACCGGTGGGCACGTCAGAGTTCGGCGTCGGCTACAAGTTCTACCTCGCGAACAACAACTTCGAGGGCAACAGCCGCACTGATCTTCGCGACGGCAAGTCGTGGGGCGCCCGAGGCCAAATACGTTTTCCGAGCAAGGGCGCGCTCCGCCGGCTCGACATGGCCGCCGACGTGTACCGCGGTCATGTTGGGCTCACCAACAATGAGCTTACTGAAGACAACGTGTTCGGGTGGGAGACGCAGCTGCAAGTCTCGGATTTCATGCTGCAGACCGAGTGGGCGCGCGGCACGTCGCTCGGCCGCACGCGCACCGGCTACTACGTGCAGCCCGCGTGGCGGCTGGACGAGGACTGGATCTCGTTTTATCGCATCGAGCAACTCGAGAGCCCGCGTATTGGCCGCGCAGAGCGGCGTCACATCGGAGGGCTGAATTTCAGACCCTATCCGCAGATCGCGCTCAAGGGCGAGTTGTATCGATCGCAGCCGCTGGAGCGGGATTTTCTGCATGCCGAGGAAGGCGAAACAGCCAGGCCATTCAACGGGTTCGCGACGGCAGCGGTGTTTTTCTTCTGACAGGGGTGACGTGACGCGGCGTGTGTGGCTGGCGGGGCTGCTGGTGTTCCTCTGGGCGGAGTGTCCGTCTGCCCAGGGTGGTCCCGAATTCGTGATCATCGTCAACAAGGCGAACCCCGTGAAGACCATACCGGCTTCGGAACTGCGGCGCGTCTTCCTGAAGCAGTCGCGCATGTGGCCACACGCCGAACCGATGGTGCCAGTCGACTGGGAGAGCACCAGCGCCATCCGTCAGGTGTTCTCCAAGCAGGTGCTGAACCGATCGGTCCGCGAGGTGGCGGAGTACTGGATGCAGCAGTCGATGACGCAGGGGCTCGGCCCGCCGTCGACGCAGCGATCGGCGCGTGCCGTGCTGCGCTTCGTGGCGAGCGTGCCCGGCGCGATTTCGTACGTGTCGCCGGCTGACGTCGACGACACGGTGGCCGTGATCAAGATAACTGGACAGAGTTGATGCCGTTGAAACTGAACATCCGATGGCAGCTGGCGATCGTCTCGGTGGCGCTCTCTCTGCTGCCCATCGCCGTGGTGGGCATCTTTGCGTATCAGATTGCCCGGGGCGCGCTCGAAGAGCGCATCCGCTTCAACCTGGAGACCCTCGCATTCCAGAGCGATGAAAAGCTCGAGCGGCTGCTCCTCGACCAGCATCAGAATCTCGCCGTATGGTCTCAACTCGGGTTCGTCCGCGACGACACGGTCACGGGCGACACCGACGGACGCATCCAGCAGTTTCTGCAGGAAGCCAAACGCAACACCGACCTCGCGCAAGAGTTCTGGGTGGCGAACGCGGCCGGCACCGTGATCGCGTCGACCCTGCCGTCGCTGCGCGGACGCGAAGTCGGCGATCGCGAGTTTCTGCGGGCTGCCCGCCGCGGCGAGCCGTGGGTCGGCTCGCCGGCGATGCAGGACCTGACTGGCCGCACCGGCATGCCGCTCGCGTTTCCGCTGCACGCAAGCTTCGACCGATCCAAACCCGTCGGCGTCATCGTCGCCGTGCTCGACTGGCCCAAGATTGTGGCCATTTTGCACGACGTGCGGGTCCTCCCTGAGGGGCAGGACGAGCGCGGATATCTGGTACTGACCAACGCGCAGGGCGCGATTCTGGCGGCGCCGCCATTCCTGGCAGCCTGGGAACCTGGCCGAACGCGCCTGAACGCACTGGGCCTCGACGGGTTCAGTTCAGTCGCGACCGAGACGGCCGGAAGCGCCCAACTGAGAGTTCGCGACGCCAACTATCTTGTCGGCTATGCGACGACCCAGGCCCGCCCGTACCTGCCCGACACCTGGCGCACGATCCTGTTGATGCGAACCGACGTGGCGTTTGCGCCGCTGGGGCGCCTGCTCTGGGCGATCATCCTGCTGTCGATCGTTCTCGGGGCGCTCGCTGCAGCCGGCTCGTTGTACTGGGCGACGCAGTTCTCGCGTCCCATCATGTCGCTCGTGCCGTTTCTCAAGTCGGTCGCGGCCGGCGATCTCTCGAACGGCATTACCGTGCGCCGTCAGGATGAGCTCGGCATGCTCGCCGACGCCGCGAACGAAATGGCCGGCCAGCTGCGCAAGCTGCTTCAGGATCTGCAGCAGGCCTCCGTTCAGATTACTGGTGCGTCCACCCAGGTGTTGACTGCCGCAGAAGAGCACGCGTCGGGATCGGTGCAGCAGGCCGCGTCCATCGCCGAGGTGACCGCGACGATGGAAGAGCTCACGAACACCGCGAAGCAGATCGCGATGAGCGCAACCTCAGTCGAAAAAATCGCGGACGACAGCGCCCACGCGGCGCATACCGGATACGACTCGGTCGGTGAGGCGCTCGAGGCGATGGAGAAGATTCGCCGGCGGGTGGCGGACATCTCCGGCAAGACGCTGTTGCTCGGCGAGCGCTCGCAGCGCATCTCTGAGGTGCTCAACCTCATCAAGGACATCGCCGGCGAAATCCACCTGCTCGCGGTGAATGCGGCCATCGAGTCGGCGGCCGCGGGCGAGCACGGAAAGCGCTTCGCCGTTGTCGCCAGCGAGGTGCGGCGGCTCGCCGAGCGCACGCGCGAGTCGGCCGAAGAGATCAAAGGCATCGTCGGCGAGATTCAGTCGGCGACCAACACGTCGGTGCTTGCCACCGAACAGGGCGTGAAGGAAGTCGAGAACGGCGTGTCGCTGGCGACGCGCGCGCGCGGCAGCCTGGAACAGATCATCCAGATGGTCGACCGGACGACACAAGCCATCCGGCAGATTACGTTCGCGACGCAGCAGCAGCAGAGTGCGAGCGAGCAGATCGTGCAGACGATGCGCGAGGTGGCCGAAGTGACGCGCAACGCCGCCTCCGGCATGAAGCAGTCCGCGAACTCGGTCGGCGAGCTCAACCTGCTCGCGGATCAATTCAATACGCGAGTCAGGGAATTCAAGCTGTAGGGCGAACCATGGATCCGGAAACGATTCTCGCGGCCATCGACGAGCAGCGTCAGAGCGCTGCGATACCCCAGCCCGAACAGGAGCGCGCGTCGTACCTCGGGTTCTATCTCGGGAACGAGGTCTACGGATTGCCGCTCGAGCAGCTGCGCGAGGTGGCGCACGTCGGCCATCTGCGCCGCGTCCCCGGCGCGCCGGTGGGAGTGGCCGGACTCGTCAATCTTCGAGGTGAAATCGTGTGCGCGCTCGATGTGCGGGCCATCCTCGGGCTGCCGGCGCAGGCGTCGATCGAGTCGCCGTTCATCGTCGCCCTTCGAGGATTCGCCGATCCGCTCGGCCTCATCGTCGATTCGATTGCCGACATCTACTCGGTGGCGTCCAACGACGTCGAAGCGACTCCCGCTACCTGGCCTGCCGAGCGGGCGGCGTGCTTCATCGGCACCGCGCGGGTACCGGCCGGGCTGATGGGGCTGCTCGATCTCGCGCGGGTGACGCGGATATGAGTACAGACGAAAAGGTCGTGCCGCTGTTGGTGTTCGAAGCCGCAGACTGTCTGATGGCGGTCGTGGCGTCAGAGGTAGGGCATTTGGAGAAAGGGTTCCGGGATCCGTTTTCCGAGGTCTCTACGGAGAACGGATCCCGGAACCGTTTCGATCTCGGCGAGTACTTCGCCGGTTCCGAGTCGGATGGGCCGTGGCTCACATGGGCGCGCGGCACGCGACACGCGCGGCTTCGGGTATGTCGCGTCGTGGATGTCGTGCCTGTTTCTCTAGGGGGCCTGACGCCGATGCCGGCGCTGCTGCGTGCGCAGAAACGCACTCAGGCGTTTCTGGCGGCCGGCATCCGCGGTGAGGAAGTGTTTCTGCTGCTGGATCCGGCGCGACTGGTCAACTGATGCAGCCGTTCGATACCTCTGCTTTCATCGGCAAGTTCGTGGAGGAGGCCCGCGATCGCATCAAAGCGCTGGGCACGGCACTCCTGCGTCTCGAGCAGGCGCCTGATGCCAACGACGCCGCGGCCGAAGCGATGCGCGAGGCCCACAGCATCAAGGGTTCTGCGTTGATGATGGGCTTCACGGACATTTCGCAAATCGCGCACAGCTTGGAAGATCTGTTCGTTGCGGCGAAGAAGACCCCGGCCCTGCTCGATGGCGACGCCTTCGACGTGGTTTTTGGTGCCGTCGATCTCGTGGGTTTGCGTGTCGAGGCCCTCGCGCGCGGTCAGTTGGACGCCGTCGAAGTAGGCGACGTCTGCGCCAAGGTGGCCGCGCTGCTGGATGTGGGGTCTGACCCCCGTACAGGGGGCGACCAAACGAATACCAATACCGGCCGCACATTTTCTGAAACGACGTCTGACCCCCGTACAGTACGGGGGTCTGACCCCCGTACGCCCGAGCTGCGGCAATCGCTGCGGGTGCCCGTCGAGAAGCTCGATCGGCTCGCGCACCTGGCGCCCGAGATGGTAGTGCAGAGTCTCAAGGCCTTCGAGCGGCACACGGAACTGCGCCGGCTCGAGCGGGTGCTCAGCCGGCTGCGCGATCGTGTTCGCGAGGCAAGGCTGACGCCAGAGACGGCCGTGGTCGATCGCGGTGCACAACTCGCCGAGTACGCCGACGCGCTCGATGCGGTCACGCGCCGCATGCGCGAATTCCTCGTGAACTTCAGCGACGACCGCGTGCGCCTCAATCTGATCACCGAAGAGCTGCGGCAGAACGTGATCGAGCTGACCATGCTGCCGGTCGCGTCGGTGTTCGATGGTTTCCCGCGCGCGGCGCGCGATCTCGCCCGCACGTTCAACAAGGAAATCGAGCTGACGATTCGTGGACGCGAGACGGAGCTGGACAAGAAAATCATCGAACAGATTGCCGAGCCGCTGATTCATCTCATCCGAAACGCGGTCGATCACGGGATCGAGACAACCGCCGACCGCGAGCGCATCGGCAAGCCGCCGGCAGGTCAGCTCGTACTCTCGGCGGAGCAGCAGGGCAACCGCATCCTGATCACGTTGAAAGACGACGGCTGTGGCATCGATTTGCAGATGCTCCGCGCAGTCGCGATCCAGAAGCGTGTCGCGCCGGCCGGTGAGATCGATCGATGGTCGCAGGACCAGGTGCTCGATCTGATCTTCCACCCCGGGTTCAGCACGCGCGCGTCGGCGACCGATGTGTCGGGTCGCGGCGTCGGCATGGACGTCGTAAAGAGCGTGGTCGAGCGACTCGGCGGCGCCGTCCGTGTGCAATCGGAGCTCGACAAGGGCACGACCGTCACGCTGAACCTGCCCCTCTCGCTCGCACTGCTGCGGGTCGTGCTGCTCGAGGCCGGTGAAGAGCTGTTCGCCATGCCGACCGCGGCCATCCGCCGCATCCTGCAGGTCGACTCCGCCGACATCGGACACCTGCAGCAGGGCCTGGTGGCGGACGTCGATGGCGAGACCATCCCGCTGACGCCTCTGTCCACAATGCTTGGAGTACCCGCTGCGGCGTCGCCGACACTCCGGCAGACCGTTCTCGTGGCCGAGGGCGGCGAAGGACGCTTCGGCATCCTCGTCGAGGCGGTACACGAGGAGCAGGAGCTCGTGTTCAAGGAGCTGCGAGGACCGCTGCGCCATCAGAAGACGTTCACAGGCGCCGCTCTGCTCGGCAACGGCGACATCGTGCCGATTCTCGACGTCAACGCGTTGTTCGACCTTGCGTCCGCGACGCCTTCGCCCGCCGCGCCACTCACGATGCCGCGGCGCGTCGCGCCGCGTGTGTGCCGCGTCCTCGTCGTGGACGACTCGCTCGTGGCCGGCGAACTGCAGAAGAACATCCTCCTCGCCGCCGGCTACGAATCCGAAATCGCGAGCGATGGCGTCGAGGCGCTCGAGGTGCTCCGTCACAAGGAATGGGACCTCGTGGTCGCCGACGTGGATATGCCCCGCATGACGGGATTCGAGCTGACCGAGCGCATCCGGGCCGACGACCAGTTCCGTGACATTCCGGTCATCATCGTCACGTCGCGCGATACGGTGGACGATCGGCGACGTGGCTTCGAAGTGGGAGCCGATGCTTATGTACTCAAGCGGGAGTTCGATCAGACCCAGCTTCTCGACACCATCCGGCGGCTCATCGGGCGTGCCGCCAGGCAGGATGCCAGTGTCTGACGCAGATCGGCAGAAGGGACCGGGACAGACGCCGGCCGTGCGTGTGCTCATCGCCGATGACTCGGCCGTTACGCGCGAGATCCTGACGGCGCTGCTCAACTCCGATCCGGAGATTCGTGTCATCGGTCAGGCATCCACCGGCGCGGAGGCGGTCGAGTTGACGGCGACGCTTCGTCCGGATCTCGTCACGATGGACCTGATGATGCCCGGCATGGACGGCATGGAAGCGACCCGGCGCATCATGGCGCGTCATCCTACTCCGGTGCTCTTCCTCAGCTCGTTCTTTGACAAGGAAGGCACGTACTCGCGCGCCGACGCCATCGCCGCCGGAGCGCTCGACGTCGTCGAGAAGCCGGCGCTGATGCCCGACTGGCGCTGGCACAACGCGGCGGGCAAGCTCGTCCAGAAGGTGAAGTCGCTCTCGAAGGTGCCCGTCATCGCGCACATTCATGGCGCGCGCAAACTGCTCGCGCAGGAACACTCGCAGTTCGAGTCGTCGTTCGCCGGGCCTGCCGCCGACGTCGTCGCGATTGGCGCCTCGTCAGGCGGCCCGCGCGTGATCGAAATGCTGCTCTCGAGCCTGCCCTCGACCTACGCGCTCGGCATCGTCGTGATCCAGCACATGACGGACGGGTTTACCACGAGCATGTTGCGCTGGCTGCAGGAACGTTGCGCGATGCAGATCAAAGTGGCCGAAGAAGGCGACGCGATCATTCCGAGGCGCGTGCTATTCACACCCGAAAGCTCACACCTCGTGGCGGTGATCGGGGGGCGGGTCCATCTGACCGACTCCGAGCCGGTGAATGGTCATCGGCCGTCGATCGATGTCACGTTTCAGTCGGTGGCGAAGGTCTACGGCGCGCGGTGTGCGGGCGTGCTGCTGACCGGCATGGGTTCCGACGGGGCTCAGGGTCTGCTGGCCATCCGCCAGGCGGGTGGCGTGACGATCGCGCAGGACGAAGCGAGCAGTCCGATCTTCGGAATGCCGCGCGCGGCGATCGAATTGAAAGCAGCGCAGCAGGTGCTGCCGCCGGAAAAGATTATCCGTTCTTTGAACGCCCTCCACGTGGAGCGTGTGCGATCGCTCATCTGATCTCGTTCATCGCCGTCCGCGACCTCATCGAAGAGCGCTGCGGGCTTCGTTTCGACGACAGCCAGCGAACGTCGTTGTCTGCATCCGTCTGTGCGCGCATGCAGCAACTGGGCCTCGAGAGTGAAGAGGAGTATCTCGATCGCCTGCGCGGCGCGGTGCCGCACATCGTCGAGGCCGAGCTCCGCCATCTGCTGAATCTCGTCACGGTCACCGAGACCTGTTTCTTTCGAGACGCCTCGCAGTTCCGGCTGCTTCAAGAGCACATCATTCCGACGTTGATTTCAGAACGAACCGCGAGCGGGGACCGCACGCGCACGATCCGCATCTGGAGCGCCGGCTGTTCGAGCGGGGAAGAGGCGTATTCGATTGCGCTTGCGCTCGATGAGATGGGCGCTCACAAGAGGTATCCCGACTGGACGATCGAGATCATCGGGACCGATCTGAATACGAGGGTACTCGACAAGGCGCGACGGGGTGTCTATTCACCGCGCGCGGTGCGCAACGTCGAGGGCCGGCTGCTCGATCTGTATTTCGCGCCTCAGGGAAGGAATTTTGCTCTCACCGACGCGATTAAGCGTCGCGTCAAGTTCGAATTCGGCAATTTGACGCAGACGCCCATGCCCTCGACCGGCCCGCAGGACATCATCTTCTGCAAGAACGTCACGATTTACTTTCGCAGTGACGTCACGCGGAAGCTCATCAATGGCCTTCGCGACACGCTCGCACCCGACGGATATCTGCTGCTGGGTCACGCAGAGTCGCTATGGCAGATGTCTGAAGGCTTCTCGATCGTCGAACACGAGAGGGCCTTCTGCTACAGAAAGCGGACGCATGCAGCTCCGGCTGTGAATACGCTGATCGCGCCACCGCGAACGAGCCGCCCGGCGGCGACCAGCATCGGTGACGCCACAGCCAAATACGACTCGTGCCTCGCTGCGTTTCGCGACGGCGACTGGGACGGCGCTGAGGCGGCGCTTTCCGCGCTCGTCGCCTCCTGTCCGACCTTTGTGCCTGCCCTGCTCCTGCTCGGCGGGCTGTACGCGCATCGCGGGCGCTTCGACGCTGCGATGCGCCAGGCCGAAGATGTGCTGAGGCTCAGCGACCTCGAGCCGCGCGCCCATCTCTTGATTGGCATGATTGCGTCGCGCCAGCAGCGCACCGAGGAGGCGCTGCAGTCTCTGCGCCGGGCGCTGTATCTGGACGAGTCGCTGGCGCTGGCGCACTTCTGGCTGGGGAATCTGTACCGCGATCGCGGCGACATGACGCGCGCCTGCCAGGAGTACGAAAACGTGGTCCGCGACTGGGAGCACCACACGCTCGAGTTGACCGAGGAGTTTGCATCCGATCTGACTGCCGAGCAGATCGTCGGCTTCTGCAGCGACAGCCTCGAGCGGCTGCAAACGGTGCATGGAAAACGGTGAACAGTAAACGGCAAACGACCAATGGTTGACGTCAACACAACGGATTCTGCCTCCGAGGTAACGCAGTATCTTCGCAGCCTCGAAGCGCGCGGTTCGCGACGCCTTGTGGCCCAGCTCATCGACTCGCTCATGAGCGACAGTTCGGGGCAGATGGAGGTGCTGCGCAAGGCGGCGGCCAGTGGCGATCGCGAAGTGATCTTCCGCGCCGCACATTCGCTGCAGGGCAGCGTCGCGATTGTCGGCGGCGAATCGGTGGCGCGGGTGTGCGCCGAACTGGTGAAGAGTGCCAGGGATGGATCGTTCGAGCAGATCAACGCGCTCGTCGCGCAGGTGAAATCGGGCTTCGAAACCATCCGGAAGGCCCTTGTCGGCTGGGACCAGGCGCCGGAAGAACGGCTCCGGGAGCCTTTTTCCGCACTACCGCTCGAAAAAGGCTCCCGGAGCCTTTTCTCCAGCAAGCGCGTGCTGGTCATTGACGACGACCCCGGCATCCGCAAGATCACGGAAATGCTCGTAAAAGGCCTTGGCTACGAAGTCGAGCCGGCCCGTGATGGCATCGAAGGGCTCGCCAAGCTGCAACTCGGCGTCGACCTCGTGCTCCTCGACGTGGTGATGCCCGGGCTCGACGGCTTCGACGTCTGCCGCCGCATCCGTCAGGATCCCGCCGGCCGCGACGTGCCCGTCATCATGGTCACGACGCTCGAAACGAAGGAGCATCGACTGCACGCGGTCGAAGCGGGTGCCAACGACTTCATCGCGAAGCCGGTGGACGAAACAGAGCTTCGGGTGCGCGCCGCCTCGCTGTTGCAGATGAAGGACGCGCAAGACCAGGTCAGGCGGTACCAGGCAGACCTCGAGGGGATGTGCGAAGAGCGCACCGCAACCCTGAGAAGAGCGCTCGAGCAGATGGCCGAAGCGCAACGCGTGGCGTATCAGGCCCAGCTGGAAACCGTCGAGCGTCTGGCGGTCCTCGCTGAATACAAAGACAAGGTCACCGGACGTCATATCCAGCGTATGAGTGAGTACAGCGCCGTCATCGCGCGGGGCCTCAAGCTGCCGCCGGCAGAGGTCGAGCTGATTCTGCACGCGAGCCGCATGCACGACGTCGGCAAGATTGCCGTGCCCGAGGCGATCCTGCGAAAGCCCTCGTCTTTGGAGCCACACGAATGGACCGTCATGCGGCAGCACTCCGCGATTGGCAGCCGCATCCTGGACAATTCGTCGTCGCAGATTCTGCAGGCCGGCCGCGTCATCGCCCAGCACCATCACGAGCGGTGGGATGGCGCCGGCTATCCCAATGGGCTCGCCGGCAGCGATATTCCACTCTGGGGCCGCATCTGCGCGGTCGCCGACGTGTTCGACGCCGTCACGAGCGAGCGACCCTACAAACCTGCCTTTCCGAACGAAGAAGCGTTAGAGTTACTGCGCGAGGGCCGCGGCAAGCACTTCGACCCCCGCGTCGTCGACGTGTTCTTCGAATGCCTCGAAGAAATTCTGGCCATTCAGGCCAAGCACAAGGACGAGTAAATAGAAGCTAGAGCTAGAAGCTAGAAGCTAGAATCTAAAAACTAGAATCTAAAATCTGGAGCGTGACATGATTTCGCGTCGAGAGGTTCTCACCCGACTGGGCGGCGCCGCAGGTGTAGCGGCATTCGTGCCGCACGTTGCCCGTGCCCAGAACGCCCAGAAGATCGACCCGCCAAGCGTCGTCTCGAATCCACCGCGCGATTTTTCGCAGCCGGTCACCTATCCCGATCCCGACATCATCACCGTCGATCCGTCGTTCAACGCATTGCGCGTCGGCAACACGCCGATTCAGCGGTTGTGGACCGGCGCGATGTGGTGCGAGGGGCCGGCGTGGAACGGACAGGGCCGGTATCTCATCTGGAGCGACATCCCGAACAACCGTCAGATGCGGTGGATCGAAGAAGACGGGCGTGTCACGGTCTTCCGTCAGCCGTCGGGCAACAGCAACGGCAATACCTTCGATCATCAGGGCCGCCAGCTGTCGTGCGAGCATTCGGGCCGCCGCGTGGTGCGCTACGAGCACGATGGCTCGATCACGGTGATTGCCGATGCGTTTCAGGGCAAGCGGTTGAATTCGCCGAACGACATCGCGTGCCACTCGGATGGAAGCTACTGGTTTACCGACCCGCCCTACGGCGGGCAGATCTACGAAGGGATGCCCGATGCCCCAGGTGGGCCGAGCAATCAACAGGGAATACTGAACGCGAAGATCGGGCAGCCGGCCGGCTCGGGTGTGCTGAAGCGCGAGTTGAGCTGCAATGTGTACCGCGCCGATCCGAGCGGCCGCATCGATATGGTGATCAGCGAAGAAGCCCTGGGCGGCATCCCCAACGGCATCACATTTTCGCCGGACTACAAGCGCGCCTATGTCGTGAACCGCGGCCTGGTCTCCGTTCTCGACGTCGCGACGGGTCATCAAGTGGGCAAGCCAAGGCAGTTCGCGGACTTCATGGTCGATGGCATTGCGTGCCGCACCGACGGAATCCGCACGGACGTGTTCGGGAACCTCTGGGCGAGCAGCAATGCGGGGTCGAATGTGGGCTACAGCGGCGTGACGGTGTGGAACCCCGAAGGGAAGCTGCTTGGCCGCATCCGCCTGCCGGAAGTCTGCGCGAACGTCGCATTCGGCGGTCCGAAGCGCAACCGGCTGTTCATGGCCGCCGGCCAGTCCCTCTACGCGGTCTACACGAATACGCAGGGGGCGTCGCCGGGATAATCTGGCTGAAGCCTGAAGTCCGAAGTCTGAAGCCAGGAGCCACCCATGCGTCGCACCATCAGCGTTCTGTTCTCGGCAGTTCTGTTCGCGGCCATCACGTCAGGCCAAACTCCAAGCGCGACGGTCGCCCTTGTTGGCGCGCGAGTGATCGATGGGACGGGCGCGGCGCCCATTTCGAATGCGACCGTGCTCGTCAGCAACGGCCGAATCGAGCGCGTCGGTTTTGCGGCATCGTTGAAGATTCCCGCCGGCGCGATGCGCGTGGACGTGGCGGGCAAGACCATCATCCCCGGCCTCGTCAACGCGCATGGGCACCTCGGCGCCGGCGATCGGGCACTGCCGGTGTACGACCAGATCATCCAGCAACTCGAGCTGTATCGACGATTCGGCGTCACCACGGTCTATGCACTTGGGGATGATGGAGTGCAGAGCGTGAGAGTCAGCGAGGCGAACGGCAACGGCCCATTGACTCGCGCGCGTCTGTTCGTGTCCGGGGCGCGTGCAACCGCTGCTACGGTCGAAGACGCGCGGAAAGCGATTGCCGATCGACATGCACTTCGGGTCAACATCATCAAGACGGGCATCGGCGAGGGCAACAACGGCCCCGACATGTCGCCCGAGGTTTATGGGGCGCTGATTGACGAAGCGCACAAACGGAAGCTGCGTGTCGCGGCGCACCTGGTCACGCTGGCGCAGGCCAAGGGCTTCGTGAACGCGGGGCTCGACGTCATCGCGCACAGCATTCGCGATCGGGATGCCGACGCGGCCTTCATCGCCGAGCTGAAGCGCAGGGACGTGGGCTACATCCCGACGCTCACGCGCGATCTGTCGGTTTTTCAGTACGAGTCGACGCCGCCATACCTGACCGACCCCTTCTTCCTGCGCGGCCTGCCGCTGTACGCGTCACAGATCGAGCGCGTCAAGGATCCCGGCCTGCACGCCAAGGTCAAAGCCAGCCCAGGTACGCAGGTGTCGAAGCAGCAACTCGAACAGGGGCTGCGCAATCTCAAGCTGCTCTCGGACGGCGGGGTGATGATCGCGATGGGCACCGACAGCGGCACAGGCAACGGCCGCTGGCAGGGCTATTTCGAGCACGTCGAAATGGAACTGATGGTGCAAGCGGGCCTGATGCCGATGCAGGCGCTCGTGGCCGCGACGGGCAACGCTGCCAGAGTGATGAAAATCGACAACGAGATCGGCACGCTTCAGCCAGGCAAGCGGGCTGATTTCGTCGTGCTGAACGCCGATCCGCTCGCCGACATCAGGAATACGCGCGCGATCGATTCGGTGTGGATTGACGGGCGGCGTATTTCCGACTGACCGCGGGCTCCTAGCAATGCTTTCAAACAAATACAAACAGGAGATCAGCAGATTAAGAGGCTGAACGCTCCCGTTCCCTTTGGATGTATCAGCTTTCCGGTGAAGCCATCGCGCGCGACGTCGATGCCTTTGACCCAAGTGAGCAGTTCTGTGGCTACGTCGTGCCAATTTCCGTTCAACAGAAGATCAGAAGGTCAGAAGATCATGAGCGGAACGTCCCCGCTCTGTGGGATGCGTCATAGGCCTCCGGCGGAGGCATCGACGCCGTGGGCCGCGGACGCGGCCCACGCGCAGAAACGAAATCAGCCGAATACAAGAGCGACACGATCCTGGGCTCTTGATATTCGGCTGTTTTCGTTTCTGCGCGCGCCAATGGCGCGACGTCGATGCAGAGCTCTGTGGTTTACGAGCGAACGAAGTGGGACTACAGTGTCACCCGATATTCTGACATTCTGATCTTGTGTGACCGTCGGAGACTTAGTTGCCTCCTGACCTCCTAGTCTCCTGTTTGCATTTCGTGTTGGCTCCCAAAACGCTTCATCTCTACCGCGGAAACAGACCGATCGCCGTGAGCAATTCCAGCTGGGCACGCTTGACGGCATTTTCGCCAATGGCGGCCTCCGAATCTGCGTCGAGCGCCGTGCGCTGGGCAACGATCACATCCAGATTGGTCGTCGCGCCGGCTTCGAAGGCGAAGATGGTGATCCTCACCACTTCCTGCGCCTGCTGGGCGGCCGAGCGCAGGAAGACGAGCGCGCGCTCGGTCGTGCGGACGTTGTCCTGCGCAACCCGCACTTCGGATCGCGCCTGGATTTGCAGCCCCGTTAGCGCCAGCCGTGACACGTTGAGATTGGCTTCGCGCTGACGCTTGAGTGCGCGTCGCTCGCCCGAGTCCCACAGCGGTTGTGTGAACAGCGCCACCGTGCGCCAGTTCTTCGACGAGCTGAAGATGCTCGCGGGCACGAGCGCCTGCGGCTCGAACAACGCGTCGCCTGTCGGAAACCAGTCCTTGCGGCTGTCGCGCCAGACGCGGTCGGCCGCGCGTTCCTCCGCGGCGAACAGCCGCACATCGGGCCGCAGCGCCATCCACCCGGACTCCTCGATCGTCGCCGGGATGGCGAAGACCGGATCCTCGGCCGCATCAACCGGCCCACTGGCCGCCATCAGCACACCGAGCGCCTCCTGCCCGCGGCGTACAGCCAGCTCGGTTATGACGAGACGCGCTTCATTGCTGGCCATTTCCTGCCCGGCGCGCAGCTCGTTGAGGCGGGAGCCGGCACCCGCTTCCAGACGCCGGTGTGCGTAGTCAAAAACAGAGCGCGATGTCTCCAGCGCGCGAAGGCTCACCTCAACCTGCTGCTTGAACCCGATAATCGCGAGATAGGCCTGTCCCGTTGACACGGCGATGTCGGTCCGGACGTCCGCCGCCGACAGGTTCGCGACTTCGACCTGGTCGCGCGCCTGCGTTCTCTCGGCCCATCTCGTCGCCGCCAGAAAGGGCATGGCGAGATTGCCCGAGAGCGTCCCTTGCGACAGCGGACTGGTGATCACGTCGTCGAACCGACGCTCGCTGCTGTTCAGCACGCCAGTGAAGCTCGCAAACGCCTTCGGCAGTGTCGCCGAGCGCGCCTGCTGCAGCAAGGCTTCAGCACGCAGGATGCCCTGCGCGGCCTGCCCGACCGTTGGGTTGGCTTTCAGCGCCCGTTCGACGGCCTGATCGAGTGTGACGGATTCGATGGGCGTGACTTGCGCGAACGCCGGTGTCGCGAACGACAGGACCAGAAGTAGGGCGGGGAGGCCGTTACGCATGGACCTGGCCTCCGGTTGCGACGGCGTGCCTCACCTTGCCCGGCGCCACGGTTCTGATGATGACGTAGAGCACGGGAATGAAAATGATCGACAGGAACGTGGACGCGAGCATGCCGCCCGCGACGGCCGTCCCGACCGAGTTGCGTGCGCCCGAGCCTGCGCCGGTGGCGTATGCGAGCGGAAGCACGCCGAGGATGAATGCGAATGAGGTCATAAGAATGGGTCGCAGCCGGATGCGCGCCGCCTCGACCGCAGACTCGACGATCGACCGGCCCTGCGAGCGAAGCTGTTCGGCGAATTCAACGATCAGAATGGAGTTTTTCGCGGCCAGTCCAATCAGCATGACCAGACCGACCTGACAGAACACGTCGTTCGAAAAGCCGCGGAGTAACTGGGCGCTTAATGCGCCGAACACCGCGAGCGGGACACCGAGCAGAATGATGAAGGGCAAGACCCAGCTCTCGTATTGCGCGGCGAGCACGAGATAGACGAGCAAGATGGAGAGCCCAAAAAGATACGCGGCCTGGCTGCCCGACTTCACTTCTTCCAGCGACAGACCCGCCCACGCGAAGTCGTAGCCCTGCGGCAGCGTCGCGCGCGCGATGCGCTCCATTTCCTGCAGGGCCTGGCCCGAGCTCACGCCAGGCAGCGCAGCGCCAGTGAGCTCCGTCGAGCGGAACAGGTTGAAGTGATTGATGACGGCCGGCGCGGTCGTCTCGCTTGTGCGGACGACCGCGGACAACGGCACCATGTCGCCGTTCGAGGCGCGCGCATAATACTGGCTCAGGTCGGTCGGTTGGGCGCGAAACTGCTGATCGCCCTGCACGTACACGCGATAGGCGCGGTTGTTGAAATCGAAGTCGTTCACATACTGCGATCCCAGCAGCACCGACAATGCGTCGGTTACTTCGCGAATCGGCAGGCCGAGCGACCGTGCCTTGTCGCGATCGATCGTGACGACCAGCTGCGGGTCGTTTGCAGTGAAGGCCGAGAACAGGCCCGCGACGCGTCCAGACTGATTGCCGGCCGCCGCAACCTGCTGCGTGACATCCGCGAGCGCGGTGATGTCCGCACCTGCCAGATCGAGGATCTCCATCTGGAATCCGCCGAAGGCCGAGACGCCTTGAATCGACGGGGGAGCGACGGGAATGACCATCGCGCCGGGAATACCGAACACCTGTCCACGCAGCCGGTTCAGGACAGATTCCAGCGAATGCTCGGCGCCCTCGCGCTCTTCGAAGCCTTTGAGGCGTGTGAACATCAGCCCGCTGTTCGATGCCGCGCCGCTGAAGCTGAAGCCCGCAACGGAGAACACGCCCGCGATTTCGGGCTGCTTGAAGTAGATCTGTTCGACCTCCTTCATCATGTTCGTGGTGTATTCAATCGACGCGCCCGAGGGCGCCTGCACGATGGTGATGAAGTACCCTTCATCTTCGGCCGGCACGAACGCGCCAGGCACGGCACGATAGACCCACCATGTGGCCCCGAGCGACAGCACGAACACGACCGCCATCGCCCACTTCCAGCGCAGGGCGCCGGAAACCATGCGCACATACAGGTTGGTGCCCGCATCGATCACCCGATTGACGCCTGTGAAAAATCTTCCGTGCGAGTGGCTTTGCTTCTCGAGCAGCAGCGCCGACAACGCCGGCGTGAACGTGATGGCGTTGAACACCGACAAAATCACCGCGAAGGTGATCGTCATCGCGAACTGCTGATACATGCGGCCCGTCGTGCCAGGGAAGAACGCCACAGGCAGGAAGACCGCGACGAGCACGATGCCGATGACGACGACGGCCGAGAACACTTCGCGCATGGCCTCGACGGCGGCATCGTGCGCGCTTCTGCCGAACTCGCGCATGTGGCGCTCGATGTTCTCGATCACCACGATGGCATCGTCGACGACAATGCCGGTCGCGAGCACGATGCCGAAGAGCGTCAGCGTGTTGATCGAGTAGCCCAGAAGCTTGACGAACGCGAACGTGCCGATGAGCGACACCGGGATCGTGATCGCCGGAATCAGCGTGCTGCGCCAGTTCTGCAGGAACAGGAACATCACGAGGATGACGAGCACGATCGCTTCGCCGAGTGTCTTCAACACTTCGATGATTGACTCGCGCACGACCACCACGTTATCGAACGCCAGCTGCCATTTGAGTCCAGGCGGGAACTGATCGTCGAGCCGATCCATTTCGGCGCTCACGCCTCGAAACACTTCGAGCGCGTTCGCCGACGGCAGGAGCATGATGCCCATGCCGGATGCTTCCACACCCGCGAATCGCAGGCGCGACGAGTAATCCTCTGCGCCAAGCTCCACGCGCCCGATATCGCGCACGCGCACGAGCGCGCCGTCCGCCCCCGCCTTGACGACGATGTCTTCGAACTCGTTCACCTCGGTCAGCCGTCCAGCGGCGCGGACGCTGAGCTGGAACATTTGATCCTCGGAAGAAGGTTGAGCGCCGACCGATCCAGCGGCCACCTGGACGTTCTGCTCCCTGAGCGCGTTGGTCACGTCGCTGGCGGTCAGTCCACGACCCGCCAGCCGATTCGGATCGAGCCACAGACGCATCGCGAAGCGGCGCTCGCCGAAGATGATGACGTTTGCCACCCCTGGAACGCGCTTCAATCCATCGCGAACGTAGCGGTCGAGGTAGTTGCTGATGAAGAGCGAGCTGTACTGATTGTTGTCGGAGTAAAAACCGATGCCGGCGAGAAAACCCGACGTACCCTTTGTCACGTTGATGCCGTTGGTGCGCACGTCGCCCGGCATGCGCCCGAGCGCCGAGTTGACACGGTTCTGCACGTCCACTGCCGCCAGGTCGGGATCGCGGCCGATTTCGAACGTCACCGTAATCGTCGACAAACCGTTGTTCGTGGACGACGACGTCATGTAGACCATGCCCTCGACGCCGTTGATCACCGACTCCAGAGGCGTCGTGACCGCGGTTTCGACCGCCTGCGCGTTTGCGCCCGTATAGAAGGCGCTGACGGCGACGGTCGGCGGCGCCAGCTCGGGATAGCGGCCGATGGGCAGTGTCGGAATGGCAATCGCACCCGCGAGCGTAATCAGGATGGAGCAGACCGTCGCGAGGATGGGCCGCTTGATGAAGACATCGGTAAACATCAGGCGCCTCCCGCCTGGCGCGCCGAAGCAGCCGGCTTGGCCGTTGCGGAGGCGGCGACCGGCGCGCCGTCGCGTATCTTCTGTATGCCCGAGGCGATCAGCTTCTCGCCCTGTTTCAAGCCTTTCTCGACCGTGTAGAAGTTTCCGACCACCGGGCCCAGCTCGACCGAGCGCTGCTTCGCGACCAGGCCTTTGCCGCCTTCGCCAGGCTCGGCGACGAAGGCAAACCACTGGCCGTTGATGCGGGTCACCGACGTGACGGGAATCGTCAGTCCTGGCTCGGTACTCCAGATCAGGTACGTGCGCACGTACTGGTCCGTTCGCAGCGTGCCGGGCACCGACACCGGGGTTTTGACGAGCACGGTCTGCGTTTGCTCGTCCACCGAGGGCGACACGAAGTTGATTTTCTCTTCGGCGACGATCGTCCCGGATTCGTCGACAACTCGCACGGGCAGTCCGACTCGAAGCTTCGACGCCTGCTGCACGGGAACGTTGATGTACACCTCGAGTCCGGCGTTAGCGTCGATCGACGTCAGCGACGTCGTCTTGGTCACGCGATCGCCCACGCGTACCGGGATGTCGCCGACGATACCGGCGGTAGGGGCGGTGACGCGGTAGTAACCGAGGTCGGTTCGGGCGGTGCGAATCTGTTCCTGGACCGTCCGCAACTGCGCCTCGGCGGCTTTCAGATCATTCGCGGCGCGATCGGACTCCATCTGGCTCCCGGCGCCCACACTGAGCAGCTTCGCTGCGCGATCGGCCTCCTGCCGCGCATAGGTCACGTCGATCTGCCGCTGGGCCAGCACCGATTCGAGGCCGGCGAGTTGCCCCTGCTGTACCCGCGAGTCGATCTCCATCAAGAGCGCCCCGCTGGCGACCCGCTGGCCGGGTTTGGCCGTAATCCCGGTAATGAATCCCTCGACCTGAGGCTGAATATCGGTCGATCGGCGCGATTTCACGGTTCCGACGAACTCGGTCGTCTGTTCGATCGGCTTGGCCTCGAGCGTCACGATTTCAACGGCCATCGCGGGCATCGCCGCCGCCTGGCCGCCACCGGCCCCCCCTCCGGCTGCGGAGCCCTCTCCGCCGCCACAGGCAGCGGCGCTAAACAACAGCAATGTAACGAGAAAGGTACGATTTCGTAGCTTGTTCATATGTATGTAGGACAACTGTGCGGGACGACCCCTCTGTTTGACGCAGATCACACGCCGAAGTTGCTCATTATAATGCGCGGATGCCTTCGACTTCCGACAGGGGCCTGTTTGTCTGGCACGAGCTGAACACCACCGACGTGAGTGTCGCCGATGTCTTCTACTCACGGTTGATCGGCTGGAACAGCAAGCCGTGGGAACCGAATCCGTCCTACACAATCTGGACGCTGGGACGCGAGGGCCGAGCCGGCTTGTATCAGATACACGAGCTGCCGAATGTCGTCGCACCGCCGCCGCACTGGCTCAATTACATCGGTACACCCGACGTGGATGCGACAGTGCGTCAAGCGGTCGAGCTCGGTGGAAAAGTGGTGGCGTCAGCCGCCGACGTGCCTCGCGTCGGCCGTATGGCCGTGCTGCAGGATCCGCAGGGTGCGATGTTCGCCGTCTCGGCACGTCTCGAGCGTGCGCGATGGAAGGAGCCCCAGATCGGCGACTTTTCGTGGCACGAGCTGATGACGAGCAACTGGCAGACCGCGTTCGACTTCTATTCGAAGCTGTTCGGCTGGGAAAAGATGCAGGCGACGGACATGGGGCCTCAGGGGACGTATCAGATCTTCGGCACCGGAGGGCATCAACTAGGCGGCATCTTCAACCCCGGGCCGCTGCCCGCGGGTAGTCCTCTGTGGCTGCCGTATATTCTGGTGCGCGATGCGCGTAAGACTGCTGAAACCACCGCGCCGCTCGGGGGTACGGTCGTTCAGGAGCCCCACGAGGTGCCGGGCGGCGACCTGGTGTTCACCGGCCTCGATCGTCAGGGCGCGATGTTCGCCGCGCACTCGAAGAAGCGCGCGCCCGTAATCACTAAGGACACCAAGAAAGCTGACGCTGTCAAGGTCACGAAGGTCAAGGTCACCAAGAAAGTTACGAAGAAGAAAGCGAAAGTTGTAAAGTCGAGGAAATCATCGCGTCGTCGGTAGTCAGTACGTAGTGTCCGGCCTTAGTACGTAGTGTCCGGCTTCAGCCGGACGTGCACAGGAGGATCCATGAAACGCTTGTCAGTTATTGCGCTCGCGCTCTTCGCCCTCTCGGGCCAGACCGGCACCGGCTGGGTGACGTTGTTCAACGGCAAGGACCTCAACCATTTCAATCAGGTCGGCACCGCCAACTGGCAAATCGTCGACGGCGCGGTCCAGGCCAATATGGGCACGGGCTACCTCGTGACCAAGGAGAACTACACCGACTTCGAGATTAGGGTGGAGTTCTGGTCGGCCAATGGCGGCAATAGCGGGGTCTATATGCGCTGCATGGACGGCGCGAAGATTACCGATAAGACCTGCTACGAAGCCAACGTCTTCGACAAGCGCAAAGACCAGTCGGGCCGCACTGGCGGCATCCCGAACTACGCCGCGCCGATTGCCATCGTCGATGCAGAAGGCAAGTGGAACACGTATGAGATCACGATGCGCGGTCCGCACATCGTCGTCGTGCTGAACGGGACGAAGACGATTGATACGAAGGACGAAACCCTCAAGAGCGGACCCATCGCCCTTCAGTACGCGGCGGGCGATATCAAGATCCGCAACGTGCAGATCCGAACGCTCAGGTAGTATTGCCACATTCGCGATTGGCGATTGCCAATTGAACTTACCCGTTCAATCCGGCAATCGCCAATCGTCAATCAATTCGGCAATTGTCAATTGAGAATGTGGCAATGTGTTACCCCGGCCACGCGGCCATTCCGCCCGCCAGCTCCGCCACACGCGTGAAGCCGGCGCCTTGAAGAAGGCTCCCCGCAATCGACGATCGATATCCCGCCGCGCAGTGCACCACCACGGGCCGGTTGCGCGGCAGCTCATTCAGGCGACTGGCGAGCCGGCTGAGCGGGATGTTCACGCTGCCGGCGATATGCCGGTGCTGCCATTCCTGCGGTGTCCTCACGTCGAGCACCTGCGGCGCATCCGGTTCGCCCAGAGCGCTCATCAACGATGCTGGAGAGGTCTGCGGCATATACGCCAACAGGTCGTCCCGATTCTCCAGCGCCTGGAGCCCCCGTTCGAGATATCCCGACACATTGTGGAAGCCGATGCGTGCGAGGCGTAATGCCGCCTCTTCCTGGCGGCCGGGCGGCGCAACGAGCACGATGGGCCGGTCGCGATCGAGCAGCGTGCCCGCCCATGTCGCGTACTGACCGTTCAGCCCGATATTGATGCTGCTCCTGAGATGCCCATGCGCAAACTCTCCGGGTTCTCGCACGTCGAGCACCTGGGCGCCCCTTGCCATCGCGTCGAGGACTGCATCGAGAGCGAGCGGCTGCAGTTCCTGCTGCAACACGTGGTCGAGGGTCGGATGCTCTTTCGCGTTCAGCACCGCGTCGTACGTGAAATAGGATGGCGCGTCCGGCTGATCGGCCGTGACGAGCGTAATGAAGTCTGCCTCGCTCATCGGTTGGAGCGCGTAGTTCGTCTGGCGCTGCTCGCCGATCGTCGAAACGGTCTCTTTGCTGATCTTCTTGCCGCAAAGCGATCCGGCGCCGTGAGCCGGATAGATCAGCGTGCTGTCGGGCAGCGGCAGCAGCTTGTCGCGAGTCGATCGATAGAGCAGCCGTCCCAGATCGGTGGCCGACCAGCCGAGCGACGCCCGCAAGTCCGGCCGTCCCACGTCGCCGATAAACAGCGTGTCGCCGGTCAACACAGCGTACGGGTTGGCCTTATCGCGGGCGGAGTCGTACACGAGAATCGAGATTGATTCGGCGGTGTGGCCGGGTGTTTCGAGCACCTCGAGGCGAACGTTGCCGATGTCGAGTGTGTCGCCATCTGCCATCGGCTCGAAGGCATACTCGGCCTGCGCCTTCGCGCCGAGATGGATGATCGCGCCGGTCTTGTCACGAAGCTCGAGATGCCCGGCGACAAAGTCCGCGTGAAAGTGCGTAAGGAACACGTGGCGAATCGTCAGGCCATGACGATTCGCCGCGTCCAGATATTCCTGCACGTCGCGCTTCGGATCAACGACGACGGCGGTGTGTGTGCCCTCGTCGCCGATCAGGTAAGACGCATGCGCAAGACAGTTCAGGTAGAACTGTTGGAAAACCATACGGGCTCCAGGCTCCAGGCTTCGGGCGCGTTAACGTTCTACGGGCGCGGCGACCAGATTGCCCCATTCGGTCCAGGATCCATCGTACCCTAGCACTCGTAGGAGTCGTATGAAGCTCGAATCGCCGTCGTTTTCCAACGGCGCGAAAATCCCTGAACACCACAGTGGCTACGGAGACAATCGCTCGCCTGAACTGCGTTGGAGTGGAGCACCCGAGGGCACAAAGTCGTTCGCGGTCGTCGTTGACGACCCGGACGCCCCCGGTTCTGAACCGTTTGTGCACTGGCTCCTCTACAACATTCCTCCGACGCGTGCGGCCTTGCCCGAAAGCCTTCCCACGTCGGCGAATCTGTCCGACGTTGGCGGCGCCCTGCAGGGGCGGAACTCTACCCGCTCGATCGGCTACTTCGGTCCGCGCCCGCCAAAAACGCATCCGCCGCATCATTATCATTTCCGCATTTTTGCGCTCGACAACACGTTGCCACTCGACAGCGGTGTCGACAAGGCGACACTGTCGCGCGCGATGAAGGGCCACATCCTGGCGGAAGCGGAGATGGTCGGGATATACGGGGGCTCGTAGGGGTCGTCGTCAAGGCGAAGCTTTTGCATCTTCTTTATCGTTGGAGGGTTCCATGGCCAACGAGCGAGATCGCAAACAGCGGGAGTCGGAGCCAGAGGCCACTTCGGCAACGGATCTGGATGTCCTGCTTGACGAACTGATTCCCGATGAGCCTGAAGACCCCGTGATAAAGGCCTATGCCAGAACCGGGCGGGCCGACACGACGGGAATCAGCGGGATTCCAGCAAGTGACGAAGCCGCCGGCAAACAGCGCCGAGAGCTGTACAAGAAAGGAGCGACGTTAGTCAGCCGGATAGACTGATCCCGCCTTTGCGCTCACCGCACCCTAGAACGCCGGCACGTTGGGCTGGCGTCCCAGCAGCACCCGTCCTGCCTCTTCCCACACGTGCGGCGACACCGTGAAGTGGTGGGTGATGGCTTCGGCGTCGCGCGCGAGGCGCTGCATGGACGACTTTGTGTAGATCGCGCTTCCACCGGCGAGTGTGTTGGCCGTTCTCGTGACGTCTGCGCCCATTTCCACCACCTGGCTTGTGGCAACTCGCGCGAGTGCCAGCTGTCGGGTTGTCACCGGCTTGCCGGCCGAAACGGTGTTCCACATATCCTCGGCGGTGTCGTACAGGAATGCCCGCGCGCCGCCGAGCGCGGCTTCGGCGCGTGCGAGCTGTACTTGCGCCATGGGCCGGTCAGCGAGCGGCGACATGTACATCGTTGGCGTTTTTGATTGCGCCAGTTGTGTCAGATCGTCGAGGGCGCTGCGCGCGATGCCGAGGCTGACAGACGCCACCTGAAACACGAAGAGCGACAGCGGTGGCATCCGATAGAGCGGCTCCGTTCTGTGACCCGAGGGATCGAGCAACGCGAAAATCCGATGGGTGGGGATGAAGACGTCGGTGGCGCTGAAGTCATTGCTGCCGGTGCCACACAGACCGCTGACGTGCCAGGTGTCGTGAATCTGCACCTCGCTGACGGGCATCGCGACATGCACGATTTCGGGTCCCATGGGCGTCATGCGCGGTTTCCCGTTGTCCATGACCATGCAGCCGGCCCACAGCCAGTCGCAGTGCGTGATGCCGCTCGCAAACGACCATCGGCCGCCCACGCGCACGCCGCCGTCGACGCGAACCGCCGCGCCCGCCGGGGCGGCAATGCCAGCCGTCGGCGCTGCCGGATCGCCAAACACTTCTTTTGCGCCACGCTCGTTCATGTAGCCGGCCGACATATTGCCGCTCGTGCCGATCATGGTGCACCAGCCAGCCGATCCATCAGCGGTCGCGACCATTTCAATCGCCTGCATCAACTCGATCGGACTGGCCTCCTCGCCGCCGATAGCGCGTGGTAAGGCAAGGCTGAAGATTCTTGTCTGCCGCAGTGCTGTCGCCAGATCTGCCGGTATGCGGCGTGCCTGCTCGATGTCTTCGCGCCGCGCTCGAATCGTAGGGAGGAGACTCCGAACGTTGCCGAAGATGCTCGTGGTAGCCACGCGTCCTCCTTGAAAAACCGTCAATGTAGCCCGAATGGCTCGCGCTGTCGACTGCGTCCGGCTTGCGACTTGCCACGCGTGCCTTTCGCCTTACGACTTTCGACTTGCGACTTGCGACTTTCAGGGTTACCTTCCCCTCATGCGTATCAGCCCTCTCACCCGATTTCTGCTCGTAGTGGCGCTTCTGTTTGTTGCAACCGCTCGCCCTGCGCGTGCACAAAACCCAGAAAGCAAGTACCAGGTCGTCGAGAACTGGGCACAGTTTCCCGAAGGTGTCACCGCCTGGGCCGGGGCGACCGGCGTCGACATCGATCCGAAGGGCAACATCTACGTCTTTCATCGCAACGAGGCGATGCCGATCATGGCGTTCGATCGGAACGGCAAGTTCCTGCGGGCCTGGGGCCAGGGAATGTTCAAGACGACGCACTTTTTGCGGACCGATCATGAGGGGAACGTGTGGGTCACTGACCGCGGCGACCATCAGGTGTTCAAGTTCAGTCCCGAAGGCAAGTTGCTGATGACGCTGGGCAGGAAGGGCGTGGTCGGCGAAAACGAGTCGCAGGACGCGTTCAACGGCGTGGCCGATCTCGTCATCGCGAAGAACGGCGACATCTTCATCGCCGATGGCGAAAGCACCAACACGCGCGTGGTGAAGTACTCGAAGGACGGGAAGTTCGTGTCATGGTGGGGCGGCCTGGGCACTGAGCCCGGAAAATTCGACGAGCCGCACAGCATCGCGATCGACGCGGCTGGCTTGCTTTATGTGGGAGATCGCCGCAACAAGCGCGTGCAGGTGTTCGAGCAGAGCGGCAAATTCATCAAGCAGTGGAACCATCTCGGCACGCCGTGGGGCGTGTTCGTCAAGGGCGATCTGCTGTACGTCGTGGACGGCACAGAAGCCAACTGCCTGTACATCATCAGCACGAAGGACGGCAAGATCGTCGACAAGGTCGAAGGGTCTGCGCAATGCCACGGCGGTGACCGTCGACTCGAAGGACGCGATCTACATCGGCGAAGTGAACGGGACGAACGTGAGGAAACTGGTCAGAAAGTAGCCGGTAGCCCGTAGCCGGTAGCCTGTAGTCTCCTATGCCTATCAACCTTCGTGTGAATGGTCGGCCGCAGACTGTGGATGTGGATGAATCCACGCCGCTGCTCTACGTCTTGAGCGACGAGCTTGCGCTCAGCGGTCCCAAGTTCGGCTGTGGCCTCGGTCAGTGCGGCGCGTGCACCGTCATCGTCAAAGGCCAAGCCATCCGATCGTGCATGACACCGGTGAAGCAGGTGGCCGGAGCGGAGATTACGACACTCGACGGTCTGGGCACACCGCAGAATCCGCACCCTATTCAGCAGGCCTTTATTGACGAGCAAGCCGCTCAGTGCGGCTTCTGCCTGAGTGGCGTCATCCTCAGCGCGAAAGCGCTGGTCGATCGCACGCCGGCGCCGAGCGACGAACAGATAGAGCAAGCGCTGTCCGGTGTGCTGTGCCGCTGCTTCGCGCACGTGCGTATGATTGCCGCCGTCAAACGGTACGCGAAGGGGAGGACGGCATGAGCCCCAGGGATTTGGGATCAGGGATTAGGGATTCGGGCTTGTCCCGGCGCGCCATGTTGAAGGGCAGTGGCGCCCTCATCGTCAGCTTTGCTTTGACGCCCTCTGATGTATTTAGCCAGGCGGTCGCAACGCTCGTTGGCAATCCGCCGAAAGAGGTCGATGGCTGGCTGGCTATTGCCGCCGATGGCACTGTGACGGCCTACACCGGCAAATGCGAGATGGGGCAGGGGCTGTTTACTGCGCAGACGCAGCTCGTGGCCGAAGAGCTGTGTGTGCCCGTCGAGCGCGTCCAGCTCATTCAGTGCGTTACCGGGACGACTCCCGATCAGGGCGTCACGTCTGGCGCGCAATCACATCCCCAGAATTTCAATCACGCGAATCTCGCACTTGCCGCCGCCACGGCGCGAGAGGCGCTGCTGCAGATGGTGTCGAAGCAATGGGGTGTTCCGGTCGAACGGCTCAGCGCCGGCAATGGCGTCGTCAGCCAGGGAGCGAGGACGATTACCTACGGCGAGCTCATCGGCAACAGGAAATTCAATCTCACCCTGAATACGAACGCGAAGCGCAAACCGGCACGCGAGTGGACTGTGCTCGGCAACCCCGTCAAGCGGCTCGATATGCCTGCCATGGTCACCGGCACGCTCGAGTATGTGCACAACGTGCGCGTCGCCGGCATGGTGCACGGTCGAGTCGTCCGCCCGCCAACCGTCGGCGCAACAGTTGTCAGCGTAGACGACAGCTCTGTCAACGGACTGCCCGGGTTCATCAAGGTCGTGGTCAAGAACAACTTCATCGGCGTCGTCTGTGAGAAACAGTGGCAGGCCGTGCAGGCGGCGAACCGGTTGAAAGTGACGTGGAAGCCCGGTCCTGCGCTTCCGGCTCAGGCAAGCTTCTACGATCACATGCGCAAGCAGCCGACCCGCGACACGATGCTGGTCGATTCCAGGGATGTGGATGCCACGCTGGCGTCGGCCGCGCAGGTCGTCCGCTCGACATATCTGCATCCTTACCACATGCACGGATCGGTCGGCGCTTCGTGCGCCGTCGCCGATGTGAAGGCAGACAACGCAACCGTGTGGTCGCCGACGCAGGGCGTCTATCCGCAGCGCGACAGCTGCGCGATGCTGCTCGGTATGAAGCCCGAGCAAGTGAAGGTGATCTACTCACGCGGATCAGGGTGCTACGGCATCAACGGCGCCGACACCGTGTCCTACGATGCGGCGTTGATGTCGCAAGCCGTGGGCCGTCCCGTGCGCGTGCAGCTTTCGCGCAAAGACGAGATGGTGCACGAAAATTTCGGGCTCGCCTTTGTCGTCGATCAGCGCGTCGGCCTCGATCCCGACGGCAACATCATCGCGTGGGATTACGAGGCGTGGTCGACGCTTCGCGGCGGCCGTCCCGGCCATACGCAACCCGGCAACCAGGTGACGGGATTTCTCGCCGGCATGCAGCCGGCGGCCTTCGTTCCACGATCGCCGGCGCCGCCGCCCACGGGGCCGCTCGAGAACGGGTCGAACGTCGTGCCGTCGTATGTCACCGGAACTGTTGGCAGTGCGTCAGGTGGCACGGGCACAGTCAAGTGCGAGCGTATGCTCTCGCGTGTCGTGGAGTCGCCGTTCTGGACGGGCCCGCTCCGCTCGCCGAATCGACTGCAGAACACATTCGCGCACGAATCGATGATGGACGAGGTCGCCGCCGCCGCCAAGGCGGATCCTGTTGCGTATCGCTTGAAGCACCTGCGCGATCCGCGATTGCGAGCTGTCGTGCAGGCCGCGGCAAAGGCTGCGAACTGGCAGCCACGCCCGTCGCCCCGCCAACCACCAACCACCAACCAGATTGCGCAAGGTCGCGGGATTGCTTGCGTCTTGTACGAAGGCGACAACGGCTACTGCGCCATGGTGGTCGACGTTGACGTTCACCTCGGTACCGGTGTCGTCAACGTGACGCGCATCGTGATGGCGCTCGATTCCGGCCCCATTTCCAACCCCGACGGCTTGCGCAACCAGGCCGAAGGTGGCGCGCTTCACGGTGTCAGCCGCGCACTCTTCGAAGAAGTGACGTGGGACAACGAGAAGGTGACGTCGCTCGACTGGCGCACTTACCGTACGTTTCCTGTCGGCTTCAAGGTGCCGAAACTGGAGACGGTGCTCATCAACACCATGGACGCGGAAGCCTGCGGCGCAGGCGAGACGTCGATCACGGTCACCGCCGCGGCGATCGGCAACGCCATTTTTGATGCAACCGGCAGGCGGCTTCGGCAGGTGCCGTTCACGCCGGAGCGGGTCAAGGCCGCCGTTTCAACAAACTAAGCCAATTCATTCCATTGGATCGCGTACGACAGGTGCCATTCGCTCCTGGGCGCGCGAGGTCCGCGCGAAAACCTGCGACAACTTGATACAGATTTTGCGAAAGGGTGTATGACGATTGGGTTACCGTGTATCACCGTCTTCAGGCTCATCCGTATGGTGTAGGCAGGCTCTCGGGCACGAGTGTCGCACGTGCGCGGCCCTCACAACGGCATCGGCGCATCGACAGGAGGCGAAAATGGTTGGGCATCTACGCAATCGCGAATCGCGGTACGCGACGCTCTTCTCAGCAACTGTAGTCTTTGCGCTAATACTGACGGCAGGACCGCTGTGGGCGCAGAGCGCCCTGTCCACGATTCATGGGACCGTGAGGGACGAGTCCGGCGCGGCGATGCCCGGCGTCACGGTCACACTGACGAGCCCCTCACTCCAGGTGGGTCAAATCGTCGTTGTGTCGGAGGCCGATGGAACGTATCGGGCCGGCGAGCTGCCGGCCGGACTCTATCGCATCGCCTTCGAGCTCTCCGGCTTCAAAGGATATGTGCTCAGTGAATTCCGTTTGACCATCGGATTCGTCGCTCGCGTCGATGCAGCGATGGCCGTCGGCGGACTGGAGGAGACCATCACCGTCACCGGCGCGAGTCCGGTCGTTGATATGACCTCCACGACCACCAGCGTGAACCTGACATCCGACACAATCGAATCGATTCCGGTGGGGCGCGGGTTGCAACAGTTGTTCGCCATGACGCCTGGCGTCACGACCAACCGCGTCGACGTCGGCGACAGCTGGATGGGTGTGCGCGCGGCTGCAGAGAACTACGGCCAGTCCGCCAACGTAAAGGTTCAGATCGACGGCATCGACATCGCCGACGGGACGAGCTCCGGTGTCTACATGACGAGCTTGACGCTCGAAGAGGCGCAGATCAGAACATCGGGCAACGACGCGGAAGTGTCGGTGCCGGGCGTTTCGATGGTGGCCGTGATCAAGTCCGGATCGAATCTGTTCCACGGTTCATATATGGGATCGTTCGAGCATCCCTCGCTGCAGGGCAGCAATCTGAACGACAAGTTGAGAGCTCAGAATCTGAGCGACACGGAGCCGCTGAAACATCTTTACGATCTGAGCGCCGACCTTGGCGGTCGCCTCGTCCGCGACAAGCTGTGGTTCTACGGCGCGTTCGTTCAACAGGACAAGGTTTCTGGCGTCGTAGGTTTTGCGGAAAACCCGGGACCGGATGGCAGATACCTGACCGGCGATGAGCCACCGGGCTACGTCAGGACACGCCTGACACATGGTTCTGTGAAATTGTCGTATCAGCCGACGAGTACCAATCGGTTGATCGCTGCGTGGCAGCCCACGATGAAATATCAGCCGCAGGGGCTTCCGCCCGAGCCGAACCGGTTGCGTCCGCTCGAATCGACGCTCGACTATAAGAACCCGAGCTCGATGTTCAAAGGTGAGTGGCAAAGCACGCTCTCGAACCGCATGGTCTTCAATGTCGTGGGCGGCTATGGCGGCTACCTGGCCGACTACGCGCCATGGCGTTCGAACTTCGCGGGGCCGGTTGTGAAGGGCAACCCGCCACGCATGGATCGCGCCACGGGCCTCAACCTCGGCGCCAATCCGAAGACGAACCTCGAGTATCGCGACAAGTGGCAGTTGGACAGCGGCCTCAGCCTGTTCCCCCAACGATCGTTCGGCGGACAGCACGAGTTCAAGGTCGGCACCACGCTCTACTGGCGCCGCAACAGCGTCGGCTGGCGTATCCATCCGTCTGGTGACTACACGCTGATTTTCGATGGGCCCGCAGCCGCCGAGATTGACATTCGCAATTCGCCGACGCAGCCCGATTCGCGCGCCAACTACTATGCCGGCTATATCAAGGACACATGGCGTGTGACCGATCGGCTGACGTTGAACCTGGGGCTGCGCATCGAGCAGCAGAAGTCGTTTCTGCCGAAGCAGTCGAAGGACGTGAGCCCGCAGTTCCCGACGCTGTTTCCCGCCACGTCGTTCGACGGGCTCGACGTCTTGACGTGGAACAAGGTGGTTCCGCGATTCGGGCTCGCGTGGGACGTGGCCAACAGGACCATCGTAAAGGCGACGTTCGGGCGATTCGTCAACGGCATGGACGACGGATTCGCGAATGCCTACAACTCGATGGCCAACGTGACAATGAAGTTCCGGTGGCGCGATCTGAACACCAACGGCGATTACGACTCGGGCGAGGTGAATTTGAATCCGAACCTGGGTCTGAGCCAGGGCGGCGATTTCGTCAGTGTGACGGGGCAGAGCAGCGCGCGCCTCAATCCCGAACTGCGGTCGCCCATGACGGACGAGGCCACGATGGGCGTCGAACGTGAGCTCATACAGAACCTCGGTGTTCGCGGGCTGTATGTCTACAAACGCGTGACCGATCGTTACACGACGCGTAACGTCGCGCGTCCGCGCAGCGCCTACAACATCCCGCTCACCCGTCGCGATCCCGGGCCCGACGGCCTGCTGAATACGTCGGACGATGGCGGCTCGGTGACGATCTACGACTACGATGCGCGTTTTGCAGGAGCGGCGTTCGTGCAGAACGAGCAGCAGAACACCGATCGCGACGATTCGTACCACACGATTGAGTTCACCGTGACGAAGCGAACGTCCAGCAGGTGGGGCGCGATGGCGTCTGTCTGGGCCGTCAAGAATCACGTGTGGCCGAACGCGGCTCTCTTCGACGACGATCCGAACGTGGATTTGAATGCAGTGGATGACACTTGGAAATGGGCGGGCAATTTCAGCGGAACCTACTTGGCCCCGTTGGGGATTCAACTTGGCGCGTTCTACCAGGCCAAGGTGGGCATCCTCGATCAGCGCACGGCGATTTTCCGCGCAGCCGATCCGGATGGCGGCCCGTCGCTGAGGCAGCTCAGTACCGTCACGCTGAAGACGGAGGCGAAAGGCGCGCAGAAGACGGATGCGATTCACGTGGTGAATCTGCGCGCCAGCAAGTGGTTCCCGTTCGGCGGCGCACAGCGCGTGCAGTTCGATTTCGACCTGTTCAACGTATTCAACTCGAGCGCGCCCATCACGGCGAACTTCCTGTCGGGGACGACCTTCGCGTATGCCACGGCGGTTGTGCCGCCGCGCATCGCTCGAGTCGGCTTCCGCTATACGTTCTAAAGTGTTGTCACGGCCCCGTTTGCGGGCGCCCACCGGGGGCGCCCGTAAAACCAGGGGGATCGCTCGTACCCCAAGGTTGGGAATAGCGCCGGACGTGACTCTTCGGTAACCTAAAAGGACTAGATGAAACGCCGTTCAGCCCTGCTGGTCGCCGCAACCTCTTTCGTCGTCGCCCTGGCGTACAACGCGCCGTCTGCCCAGCAGCGGCCATCGCCATCGGGCAACGATCGCCGAGCGGCGAGCGACACGAGTCGAGATCAGCAGGCTGTTCTCTCCAAGTACTGCATCACCTGTCATAACCAGCGAGCCAAAACCGGCGGACTCGCGCTCGATACGCTCAATCTCGCTGAGGTCGGCAATCACGCCGAAGAGTGGGAGAAAGTCGTCCGTAAAGTTCGCACGGGAGCGATGCCGCCCGTTGGACGGGCGCGGCCCGACAAGGCCTCGGCGGACAACCTCGTCACGTGGCTCGAAACCGAGCTCGATCGCGCCGCGGTCGAACACGTGAATCCGGGCCGCCCCTCGCTGCAGCGACTGAACCGCAGCGAATATACCAACGCGGTTCGCGACCTGCTTGCGGTCGAGATCAACGCGGCTTCAGTGCTGCCGGCGGACGTCGCCGGCCACGGGTTCGACAACAACGCCGACGCATTGACGCTGTCTGCGGCGCTGACGGAGCGATATCTCGGAGCCGCAGCGAAAATCAGTCAGATGGCTCTCGGGCGGCGGCGAGGGCTTCCGACGCCGGAAACCTTCTTCGTGCCCAGCGATAGCAATCAAGGCCTCCGCATCAGCGACGATTTGCCCTTTGGATCGCGCGGCGGGCTCGCGGTGCGCTATTACTTTCCAGCCGATGGCGAGTACCTGTTCGAGATGCGGCCGAGAGAGACCGGAGTGTCGGGCGGATTCGAGGGAGTGACGGCCGAGCCGCATCAAATCGAAGTGAGCCTGGACAACGTCAAAGCCTGGACCGGAACGATCGGCGGACCGGAATTCGCGGCTGGTCGTGTCGCTGGTGGTGCCGGCACGTATGTGAGTGACGATCGCGACAAGAAGGTGATCGAGTCGCTGCGGTTCACCGCGCCGGTCAAGGCCGGCTTGCATCTGGTACAGGTGTACTTCATCGCAAAGACCTCCGCGTACATTGAAGACCTGTTCGACCGGTCCCTGCATCGAGAACCCTACCGAAAAGGGAACGGTCAGCCCAACCTGTCCACGCTAATCATCACCGGGCCTCAACAGGGAACGGCGGTACCGAGCGAGTCGGCGAGCCGTCGCCGGGTGCTGATGTGTACCCCGACATCGGCGAATGACGAACCGGTGTGCGCGAGAAAAATCATCTCGACGTTGGCTCGGCGTGCCTACCGTCGCCCTGTCAATGCCGATGATCTGCAGGTGTTGATGGCCTCGTATGCTGACGGCGCGAAGCGGGGAGGATTCGAGTCGGGCCTCGAGATGGCGCTTCGCAGCATCCTCGTGAGCCCGGACTTCCTGTTCCGGCTCGAGACCCAGCCGGCCGGGGTTGCGCCAAACGCGGCGTACCGTGTCAGCGATCTGGACCTGGCGTCGCGGCTGTCGTTTTTCCTCTGGAGCAGCCTTCCAGACGAGGAATTGTTGAAGGAGGCCGAGAAGAAGACGCTGCAAAGGCCCGACGTGCTCCAGCAACAGGTGCGCCGGATGCTTGCGGATCCGCGCTCGCAGGCGCTCGTCGACAATTTCGCGGGCCAGTGGCTGCACATCCGCAATGTGGCTGGCCATCAGCCGAGCCCGGAAGTCCTATTCCACTACGACGACAATCTCCGCGGGGCGTTCGAAAAGGAGACGAAGCTCTTCTTCGAAAGCATCATCCGGGA
The DNA here is from genome assembly GCA_963782595.1 of Vicinamibacterales bacterium. GTDB lineage: Bacteria > Acidobacteriota > Vicinamibacteria > Vicinamibacterales > JAMQPK01 > JAMQPK01. The sequence continues at coordinate 628,802 of CAWAKJ010000005.1, forward strand.
GAATCGCAGCGTCCTCGACCTGCTGGATGCCGACTACACCTATCTGGATGAGCGCCTCGCGAAGCATTACGGCATTCCTGGCGTGTTCGGCGAGCGATTCAGGCGAGTCTCGCTGCCGGCCAGCAGTCCACGCCGCGGGCTGCTTGGAAAGGGCTCGATTCTCATGTCGACGTCCTATCCCAATCGCACCTCTCCGGTGATTCGTGGGAAGTGGATTCTGGAGAACATCTTTGGTGCGCCGCCGCCACCGCCACCGCCGAACGTGCCCGAACTGAAGGACGAGCGAGACCCGCGGAAGATCCTGCCGATGCGCGAGCAGCTTGCGGCGCACCGCGCCAATCCTGTGTGCGCGGGTTGTCACGCGCAGATGGATCAGCTGGGGTTCTCGCTCGAGAACTTCGACGGCATCGGCGAGTGGCGCGACGTCTATGTGTCTGGTGCGGCCGTCGACGCGTCGGGCGTGCTGCCCGACGGGACGAAGTTCAATGGCCCCTCGGAGCTCAGGCAGGTGCTGATGAAGCACTCTGACGAGTTCCTGACGACCATGACCGAAAAGCTGCTGACCTATGCGCTCGGGCGCGGGCTCGAGGCGAGCGATGCGCCTGCGGTTCGAAGGATCAAGCGCGACGCTGCGCGAGAGAACCTGCGATTTGGGGCTCTCATTCAGGGGATTGTGACGAGCGTTCCGTTTCAGATGAAAACGGCTCTCAGCGACACCAACTAGCATGGAGGCTGGCCGATGGTGATTACGAAGCTAAAGTTGCCCCGCCGAACGTTCCTTCGTGGCGTGGGCGCAACGATGGCGCTGCCGTTGCTCGATGCGATGGTACCGGCCATGCGGGCCGCGGCACCGGCGGCACACCGATTCGCGCCGATCTATTTCGGCAACGGCGCGAACATGTTCGAGTGGACGCCTGCCGCCGACGGCGTGGGATTCGAGCTCTCGCCGACCCTGATGCCCCTCGAGCCCTTCCGTAACCGGACAACGGTCTTCACGGGACTCGACAACTATCCCGCCACCGACCAGGGCGATGTCGGAGGCCAGCATCCCCGCGCGGCACCGGCCTTCATGAGCTGCATGCATCCAAAGCAGACCGAAGGCTCCGATGTGGAGGCGGGAACGACCATCGATCAGATCATTGCCGAAAAGATCTGCCGCACCACGAAGCTGCCGTCGCTCGAAGTCTCGGTCGACCGCAACGACGTCGTTGGTGCGTGCGATCACGGCTATGCCTGCGCGTACATGAACTCGTTGTCGTGGAAGACGCCGACGACCCCGCTGCCCATGGAAACGAACCCGCGCTTCGTCTTCGAGCGGCTGTTCGGCATCGGCGCCACTCCTGAAGAGCGGCTGGCTCGCGTCAACGAGGATCGCAGCATCCTGGACGGCCTCACGCAACAGATCTCGAAAATCAATGGCCGGCTCGGACCGCGCGACCGCACCAAACTGGGTGAATACTTCGACGCGGTGCGCGATCTCGAGCAGCGCATCGCCAAGGTCGAATCGTACAACAGCGATTTCGCGGTGCCCGATCAGCCGGTTGGTGTGCCGCCGACCTTCAAGGAATACGTCGAGCTGATGTTCGATCTTCAGGTGCTGGCGTTCCAGGCCGATATCACCCGCGTCAGCACGTTCATGATGTGCCGGGAAAATATCAATCGCTCGTATCCGGAGATCGGTCTGCCCGAGGCGCATCACTCGATGTCGCATCATGGCAACAATCCGGAGAAGATGAAGAACTTCGCGAAGCTGAACACGTATCACGTCGAGACGCTGACGTATTTCCTGAAGAAGCTGGACTCGATTCAGGACGGCGATGGCACCCTGCTGGATCACACGATCGTGATGTACGGCGGCGGCATGAGCGACGGCAACGTGCACAACAACTACAGTGTGCCGGTGTTGCTGGCGGGCGGGCGAGATCTGCAGCTCAAGGGGAACCGCCACGTGAAGTACCCGAAGGGCACGCCGCTCGCGAACCTCATGCTGGGCGTGATGGATCGATTCGGCGTGAACGAGGAGAAGTTCGGTGACAGCACGGCAGAGATCGACCTTCTGACGGTGTAGGAAACTATCTAGGGATTAGGGACTAGGGATTAGGATTAGCACTGAGGGACGTTGTGGCCGGCATGCGGACCACAACGTCCTTTTTTTGCGGGTCGGCATCGCAACGCTGCGGGAACCTCGCCAATGAGGAGGCTGGATCTGTCTGCAAGCGGCCGTGTTCGTGCACCGTAAGTTCCGGCCGCGGCGCAGACAGGTCCAGCCTCCTCGTTGGCGAAGCTCCGTAGGGTTGCGATGCGACTTTCGCGCCCTAAGTCGCTCGCGTCATGTCCGATACGCCTGCCGCCCAACACCCTGAACCGGAATCCCCTGCGACTTGAGCACCTCGTGCTGCAGCGCATACATCGCCGCCGCCGCCGCATCGATGTGCCTGACGAACGCAACCGAGCCCGCGAGAATCGGTTTCAATTTCTCGCGCTCCTGAATGCGCGCCTTCGGGTACTCGTGCTCGACCACCAGATTCGTCCTGGCGATGTCGAGCGGCAGCAGTTCGCGAGCGGCCAGCTGATGGTCGAACCAGTCCACCGTGCGGTTTTGCAGATACGCCAGCGGATCGTGGCGCGCCGTACCCGGCAGCTCGTGTTCGGCGAGCACAATCTGCTTTTTCCAGGCGTTGAGGTGATCTGCCGGCGACGGCGACGGCTTGCCGTTGATCCAGTCGCCGCGCCCCAGCGTCTGACCGCCGGAACCCCATGCAGTGACCCCTCTGGTATCGACGACCTGTCCTTTCACGTGGAAGCCGCCGATGAGGAACGCATACCCCTCTTCCTTCAGATACTGGAAGATCGACCGCGTGTCCTGCCCCATGAGGATTGCGTGTGAGGGGTCGTAATGAATCCGGAATTGATCGCCCACCCCATGTTTTTCGCAGATGCGGTGAAGCGCGATCCACACCGCGGGCGTGTAGGCGATGTTGTTGTGCCAGTTGTCGGAAACCGTCCAGCCCGGCATCGGGCACTGCTCGACGCGATACGAGAGACCCCGCTCCTTCGCGGCACGAAGGAGCGGGATGAACTGCTCCTCGAAATCGAGGAGGTTCTCGTCCATGCTGTGTTTCTGGTTGCGGCCGACGAACCCGCACACGGCGTCGACGCCCAGCAGGGCGGCCGTATCGAAGACGCGCTGCATGAAGGCGTGTTTCTTCGCCCGCACGGCAGGGTCGAAGTGCAACATGTCGTCGAAATAGCCGATGTCGGAGATGCCGATGCCGGTCGCGGCCATGGCTGCCTGTACGCGGCGCGCGCGCACCTTGTCGAAGGGCTTTCGCAGATCGAGCGTGTTGGCAACCGGATCGAGCATCGCTTCGGGCGGGACGTCCGCTTCGCTCGGATGGAGCGCCGCAGAGAGCTGGATGGAATCAAGGCCGAGCTCGCGGGCGAACGCCAGCCAATCTTCGATGGCGAGATCGGGATCGCCATCACGCTTGTCGCGGGGAGTCAGCTCCTGTAGTGCCGCGGTCAGCATGCCGACCTTCATCAACTTCGGTTCGAACGGTTTGCTCATAGCAGTTGTGGGTTCGCTCATAACAGTTGTATCACCGGGCGCCAAGCAGCACCTCCATCGTCAGTTGGTCGAGTCGCTCGTAGGCCAGCCCCTTGGCCGCCATTGCCGCCCGATCGAAGCTCTGACCCAGTAGCGTATCGCGCGAGGGGAGTGGTTGATTCGAGCCGGCCTCGCGCAGCAATGCCTGGATCTCGACGTCAGTGTTCCACCGCTCACCCCGTTCTTTCAGAATGAGATAGGTTCGCATGCACCCGCTCGCGAACTCGCGGACGCCATCGTAATCCTCTGTCCGGTATGCGTGCGCGTCGAAATGACGCGGACCATCGTACTGGACGTCTTCCAGAAACTTTACCAGCCAGAAGGCGCTTTTCGGATTCGCGGAACCGAAGCGAAAGTCCTGATCGTATCGGCCCGAGACCTGGTCGTTCAGATCGATGTGAAAGAGCTTCCCGGCCTCCCAGGCCTGGGCGACAGCGTGCAGGAAGTTGAGCCCCGCCATCTGCTCGTGCGCGACTTCCGGGTTGACGCCGACCATGTCGGGGTGATCGAGCGTGGGAATGAATCCCAGGTAGTTGCCGGTCGTCGCCATGTAGATATCGCCACGCGGCTCGTTGGGCTTGGCCTCGAGCGCGAACCGGAAACCGTAGCCGCGATCGATGGAATACTGGCACAGATAGTTCACCGCCTCGCGCAAACGCTTTACGGCCTCATCCGGGCGCCGGCACGCATCCGTTTCGGTGCCCTCACGCCCGCCCCACAGCACGAAGATCTCCGCACCCAGCTCGGCGCCGAGATCCATCGCCCGTAGCGTCTTCTGCACCGCATACGCCCGCACGCGCGGATCGTTCGAGGTGAACGCCCCGTCGCGAAAGACCGGGTCGTAGAACAGATTCACCGTCGCCATCGGCACGACGATCCCATGCCGCTCGCACGCGGTCTTGAAGTCCTTCACGATGCGATCGCGCTCGGAGGCCGAGGCATCGATGGGGACGAGATCGTTGTCGTGGAGATTGACGCCCCAGGCGCCGACCTCGGCGAGAAGGGCGACCGCATCGGGTGGCGCAAGCGGCGGCCGTACGACATCGCCAAACGGGTCGCGTCCGCGATTGCCGACGGTCCAGAGTCCGAATGAGAACTTGTGTTCAGGGCGTGGAGTGTAGGGCATGGTGGTCTCTGCCGGCTATTGCGCGCAGCGCCGGGTATACGCGCCGGTACACGTCGTAGCACTCGTTCATCTTCGCGACCGTGACGGCGCTTGGTGACGCGGCGATCGAACTGCGTACCAGACGATCGCACGCTTCGTCCACGCCTGGCCAGAGTCCGACGCCGACGCCGGCGACGAGCGCGGCGCCGTATGCCGCGCCTTCGTCCGCGTGCACGGTCTCGACCGGCTGTCCGAACACGTTCGCCTGGATCTCGCGCCACAGCGGCGAGCGCGCTCCGCCGCCGCCCAGCCGCACGCGCTGAACGGGTACTCGGAGCTCATTGAAAATGGTGAACGAGTCGCGAAGGCTGAACGCCACGCCTTCGAGCACGGCGCGGGTAATGTGACCGCGCGTGTGATTGGCCGCGAGACCGACGAGGGCGCCGCGAACGCTGGGATCGAGATGTGGGGTTCGCTCGCCCATCAGGAACGGCGCCCACAGGACGCCGTCTGCGCCGGGTTCGATGGCCGCCGCTTCGCGCGTCATCACCTCGTACGCGGCGTCATGACGATCTGCCAATCCAAACTGCTCGCGCAGCCAGCGCAGCGAGAGACCCGCAGCCTGCGTCACACCCATCACGTGCCAGCGGCCGGGAATCGCGTGACAGAACGTGTGAAGGCGTCCCCCCGGATCGAGCGCCGGCCGATCTGTCGCGGCAAAGACAACCCCCGAGGTACCAATCGTGACGCTGACCGCGCCCGGCCGGGTGATTCCCATCCCGACCGCCCCGGCCGCCTGGTCGCCGGCGCCGGCCACAATCGGCGTGCCTTCCGGAATGCCCGTTTCTGCCGCCGCTTTCGACGAGATACGCGCGCTGACTTCTGGTGATTCGAACAGCCGGGGAAGGAGAGAGGCGTCAAGTCCCGCCGCATCGACAATCTCCTGCGACCAGCGTCTGTTGGCGACGTCGAGCATCAGCGTGCCGGACGCGTCGGCGACGTCGGTCGCATACTCGCCGCTGAGCCGCAATCGCACGAAGTCCTTCGGTAGCAGCACGCGGCGGACGCGCCGCCAGGCATCGGGTTCGTGTGTGCGCACCCAGAGAAGCTTTGGCAGAGTGAAATTGGTGAGCGCCGGATTCGATGCGAGCTCGAGGAGGCGTGCGGCCCCAATCGTTTCGGTCAGCCATCGGCATTCGACTTCCGTGCGTTGATCGCACCAGATGATGGCCGGTCGAACGACCGCGCCCGCTTCGTCCAGAAGCACGGCGCCATGCATCTGACCCGACAGGCCGATCGCGCGAACAGACGAGGGTTCCGCGCCGCCTTTCACGAGCGCCTCGCGTATGGCCTCGCGGCTGGCGCGCCACCAGTCTTCGGGCTCCTGCTCGGCCCAGGCTGTACGCGGCGATGCGAACGGCGCATGAGCCACCGTTGCGGATGCTGAGACGTGTCCGTCTTCGCCGACGATGACGATGCGCGAACCGCCGGTGCCGACGTCGATGCCGATGACGAGATCCATTGCCAGTGTGCGTGGAGTTCTGCTACGCTCGGCGCAAAGTTTAATCGATAATCGAGCGAAATTATGCGTCACGTCCGAACCTCGACTCTCATTCTTGCGGCTGCGGTTGCGGCCGCGTGCGCGTATGCGTCTGCCGTTCTAGAGGGGCAGGGTCGTGGTGCGGCAAGTCCTGCGTCGAAGCCGCCGCCTGCAACCGTCACCCCGCAGTCCTATCCTCCTGAACAAATTCAGGCCGGCGAGACCCGTTTCGTTGGTCAATGCGGCTTTTGTCACGGGCGCGACGCCGGAGGTGGAGAATCGGGGCCTGATCTGATCCGATCGGCACTCGTGGCCCAGGACGTGCGCGGCGACAAGATCGGACCCGTCATCCGCGAAGGGCGCCCCGACAAGGGCATGCCTGGATCGAATCTGAGCGCTGCCGATATCGCCGCGATCGTGGCGTTCATCCATGATGCAAAGACGAAGGCCGAGTCTGAAGGCGGAGGCCGGCGTGCGGTCGACGTCGCAGACCTCCAGACGGGCAATGCCGAGGCGGGGAAGCGCTATTTCAACGGCGCCGGCGGGTGCGCGAAGTGCCACTCGCTAGCGAGCGGCGACTTCGCAAAGATCGGCGCGCGGTACGAAGGGCTTGTGCTGCTGCATCGCCTGCTCTATCCCGGGTCGGGCGCTCGTGGCTCTGGACCGGCTCCAGCGAGACCGATGGCGACCATCACGACGCGTGATGGTCAGGTCGTCAGCGGCAAGCTGATGGCCCTCGATGAGTTCACGGTTCTCGTGACCGACGCCAACGGCTGGTCGCGCTCGTGGCCCGTCAAGCAGGTGCGCATCTCTGTTGACGACCCGCTTCAGGCGCACGTTGATCAACTCAACAAGTACACCGACAAAGACATGCACGACGTCTTTGCGTACCTGCAGTCGCTGAAATAGGCCAGGTTGCCCAACATGACCACACGCGACGATCGCCTTCGTTTCTGGGCCGCACCCGTTCTCATGGCCATCGGCCTCGTTGCCGCAGCGGCGGCTCAAAGTGTCGATCCGGCAATGCTCCTGAAGCCGCCGGTCGATAGCTGGCTCACCTATCACGGCGACTATACGGGGCAACGGCACACGAAGCTCTCGAAGATTACGCCCGAGAACGTCCATCAACTGACGCTCGCGTGGGCCTTTCAAACGGGACAGACGCAGTCGCTCAAGATGAGCCCGGTGCTCGCGAACGGCGTCATCTATCTGACGACGCCGGACAATGTCTGGGCGATCGACGCGCGATCGGCGCGTCAGCTCTGGCGCTACACGCATCCGCAGAACGACGCGTTCCACATCGGGCAGCGCGGTGTGGCGGTATACAAGGATCTCGTGTACTTCACAACGCCCGACGCGCATCTCGTCGGCCTGGACGCACGTGACGGCAAGGTGAGGCACGACATCGTGATTGCCGATGCGAAGCGTGGGTTCTGGTCGACCAACGCGCCGCTCGTCATCCGCAATCACATGATCGTCGGCGTGGCGGGAGACTTCGACAATCTGCCTGGCACTCTGAAGTCGTTCGATCCCGACACGGGCAAGTTGCAGTGGACGTTCTATAGCACGCCGCCTCCCGGCACGCCCGACTCGATCGCCGGCGGCGCGACCGGTGGTCAGATGTGGATGACGGGGACCTACGATCCCGAGCTGAACCTTTTATATGTAGGCACTGGCAATCCCACGCCGGTGCTGAACGGCGAAGCCCGCCCGGGAGACAACAAGTGGACCGGCTCGATCCTGGCGATCAATCCCGACACCGGCAAACTGGTGTGGGGCTTCCAGGCGTCGCCGCACGACACGCACGACTGGGATGCGGCCGAGGTGCCCGTTCTCGTGGACGCCGACTTCAACGGTGCGCCGCGCAAGCTGCTGCTGCAGGCCTCGCGCAACGGGTATTACTTCACGCTCGATCGCACCAATGGCAAGGCCCTCGTCACCAAGCCGTTCGCGACCGTCAACTGGGCCAAAGAGATCGATAAGGATGGACGTCCGATTCCGAACCCCGATAAAGAGCCGAAGCGCGATGGGCGTCTGGTGGCGCCGAATGAGGCGGGCGCGACCAACTACCGGTCGCCGAGCTTTGATCCGGCGACGGGTCAGCTCATCGTCAGCGCTGTGGACGCCTGGGGGATTTACTTCTTCAAGAAAGAGCATGGCGCGTACGGGTGGGCCGGCGCGAACTCGAGCGTGTACTCGAGAGCTGCGCTCCGCGCGATTGACTACAAGACCGGCGAGATCAAGTGGAGCCACGACATCGGGGAAGGCGCCGGCGCCGCGGGTGTGTTGACCACGGCAACCGGCCTGACTTTCTCGGGCGATAACAACAACAACGCGCTGGCGCTTCGCACGAGCGACGGCTCAACGTTGTGGCATTCCACAATCGGCCGCGTTGGAAACGGTCCGATCACCTACGAGCTCGACGGGCGGCAGTACATCCTGTTTGGCGGTGGCAGCACGTTGTTCGCCTTCGCCCTGCCCGAGCCGCGCTGAGTAAGAAACGCCTACTTAGTCGCGCTCAACTCCCCATAAAGCTGACCGACGAAGCGATCGCCGGTCGTGCCGACGGCGATCACTTTCGGATCGTAATCCGCTGTCGGCTTTGCCGCCGTCACCTGGTCGATCGTCATGCCCTTCTTTACCATCGGCGCAATCTTGTCGCGAAGGCTCATGGCCAGGTCGCGATGCGCCGCAACCGCGGTCCTATCGACGACGGCGCCGTGTCCTGGGAGGATCCGGGTGGCCGGCCCGGAGAGCTCGATGATCTTGTTCAGTCCTGCCAGCATGCCGCTCAACGTTCCGCCGTTCGCCCGGTCGATGTTCGGGTAGCCCATCGATCGATAGAAGTCGCCGGTCATGATGACGTCGGCGTTGACGAACTTGACCAGCGTGTCGCCGTCGGTGTGGGCGGATGGAATCGGCACAAGCTGCACTTGCTCGCCGTTCATGTGAAAGGTCATCGGCGCGTCGTAGGTCAGCCGCGGCAGTGCTGCCGGTGGTGCCGGCGTGCCGGGCGCTCCGGTCGCAGTGGGGCCCGGCTTTTCGAGCCGCGCGCGCAACTGCGGGCGCGCGATAATCGTGACGCCCATGGCTCCCAGATTCGCGTTGCCGCCAGTGTGGTCGCCGTGCAAGTGCGTGTTAATGAGGAACCGGATGGGTCCAGGATTGATGGCCTTGATGGCGGCCACGATTTTCTCGGTGAGCGGTGCGAACTGGCTGTCCACCATCAGCACACCGTCGGGGCCGGCGAGCACACCGATGGCGCCACCCTGTCCCTCGAGCATGAAGAGATTGCCGGCCAGCTTCGTCGTCTTGATCTCGACCTTGGTGAAGTCCTGCTGCGCAGAAGCGGCGGCTGCGAACGCGATCGACAGGCAAAGTGCAACGAACGGGCGTCGTGCGGTCTTCATGGCGTTCCTCCTTCTGGAAGGCAGCATATTAGCTGAAGCGTGCGCCGAGTGAGGCAGCATTTGCGTACTCCGGACTTCAGGCGCGATCAAAAACTGCCATCCGCTGGTTCGCATTTGTTGTTTTCGCTCGACGACGATGCTACCGTCGTCCCTGCCTCAAGTGGCATGCTTTCCGCAGAGCCGACGGGCATGGCCGACAGTTCCCTCGAAGAACGTATCGCGGTTATCGAAGCAGCTATGGGCGGCAAAACACTGCAGGAACACTTTCGCGAGCATGCAGAGCTCATCGACCGCCGCTTTGCAGAAGTTCAGGCGCAGTTCGCCGCTCAGAACAAGCGGTTTGACGCGATCGACGCCAGATTTGTTGCCATCGATCTGCAATTTGCCGCCGTGCACAGTCGCCTCGACGCGATGGACGAACGGTTCAACCGCCTCGACCACGAGTTCAGCCTCATGCGCCGGGACATCGCCCTCATTCTCAACAAGCTGACGTCCGCCTGAGAGGACTTCCGGCTCCCGACTTTCGACTTCCGACTTGCCACTCTGACTTTCGACCAACGACTTCCGACTTGCGCCTAGCGACTTGCGAAGTGATAGCATGCCGCAGCGCCCATGTCGTTCGATGCCCTGCGAAACTGGATGCTCGGCCGCGGCCCAGACGAGCGGCAGCTCTTCGATGTCTTGAACACGGGCGTCTGGATGACCGACGCCGCTCTCAACACGCAGTACGTCAATGCGCACATGGCGGCGCTCGTCGGCCGCTCGATCGCCGAAATGCAGGGCGCGGGTCTGCTGTCGTTTGTCCCCGCCGTCGAACAGGTCCGAGTCCGAGAGCGCTTCGAAGGATTCCGCACCGGCACCGAGGGGCAAACAGAGATTCCGTTCCTTCGTGGGGATGGTTCCTCACTTGCCACGATCGTCTCGGCCACCCCCTTGCCCGCCGAGGGTGAACGAGACGCCGGCTTTCTGTGTTTCGTCCTCGACATCACCAGCCGCAGGCAAATCGAGGACGCGCTTCGCCGCAGCGAGGCCTACTATCGAGTCCTCACCACGGCAGCGCAGGACCACATCTTCGTGATCAACGACGACGATCGCGTCGAGTACGTCAATCAGGCGGCGGCAGAGCAATTGCGGACAACGCCAGATAAGGTGATCGGCAAGCGCCGGTCCGAGATCTTCCCTCCGGCCGTCGCCGAGCGGCAGGCCACCAACCTTCGAGCCGTGCTCACGGAAGGAAAGCCGCTCTATGCCGAGGGACGGACGATGTACCTCGATCGCGAGGTGTGGCTCAGCACGTGGCTGGCGCCGATTCCGGACGAGAACGGCAAGGTGACGGCGGTGCTCGGACTCTCGCGCGACATGACCGCGCGTAAGCGCACCGAAGACGAGTTGCGCGCCACCGAGCAGCGGCTTCGCGTCGTGCTGTCGAATCTGCCGCTCGTACTCTGGGCAAGCAATCGCGAAGGCATCGCGACGTTCTGCGCGGGACAGGCGCTGCAGGCACTGGGGATCGATCATCAGGAGGTGGTTGGCCGGCCGTTCGAAAACATCGGCGTCGAGCCGTTCATCGGGCTTGGCGACCACGTGCAGCGAGCGCTTGCGGGAGAATCGTGCAAGAGCCAGATCGACGTTCACGATCTCACATTCGAAGCCTGGTCGGTCCCGCTGCGCGACGACAAGCAGAACATCACAGGGGCTACCGGGGTGATCGTCGATATCACCGAGCGTCGCAGGCTCGAGGTCGAGCTGACCAACGCGCAGAAGATGGAAGCCATCGGCCGGCTGGCCGGCGGCATTGCCCACGACTTCAACAACAACCTGACGGCCATCATCGGATACGTGGACATGATCCTCGGCCAGATCGGCCACGACAAACCGATCTCGGCCGATCTCAAGGAAGTGCAGCGCGCGGCCGAGCGCTCGGCCGGCCTTGTCCGCCGGCTTCTCGCGTTCGGGCGCCGGCAGGTGATTCAACCACGCGAGCTGAATCTCAACAGCGTGATCGACGGGTTGAAGCCGATGCTCGAACGCCTCATCGGCGAGTCGATTCAGGTTGCGGTCGCGCTCGCCCCCGATGTGCGTTCGATCGTGGGAGATGCCGGTCAGGTCGAGCAGGTCGTCATGAACCTGTCGCTCAATGCGCGCGATGCCATGCCGTCGGGCGGGACGCTCACGATCGTGACGCGGAACGCGAAAGAGGACGATCGGTTGCCGCTCGCCGCTCCAGGGCCGCACGTGCTGATGACGATACGCGACACCGGCACGGGCATGGACGCCGGGACAAAGGAGCGCCTCTTCGAGCCGTTCTTCACGACCAAGCCTGTCGGCAAGGGGACGGGCCTCGGTCTCTCCACCGTGTATGCCATCGTCAAGCAGCTCGGCGGATTCATTTCGGTTGAAAGCGAGCTTGGAAAGGGCACCACCTTTCGAATGTTCCTGCCCGCGTCCAGCCGCGGGCCCGACATTGTTCAGACCTGCGCGAAACCCGGACCGGTTACGGTTGGCCGTGAGACGATTCTCCTGGTCGAAGACGAAGATGGGGTGCGACGCTTCGCGCGGCACGCGCTCGAGCGCCACGGGTTTCGCGTGCTCGAGGCCGCGCTGCCCGAAGAGGCGCTCTCGATCGCGACCTCGAGCGACGAACACATCGCGCTGCTGCTGACAGACGTCGTCATGCCGCAGTTGAGCGGCCCCGAGCTGGCGGAGCGGCTCAAGAAGATGCATCCGGAGCTGCCCGTCTTGTACATGTCGGGCTATCCAGCGAGCATGGTGATGCAGGGCGGTCAGCCGGACGCCAGCGTGCGGTTGCTGCCGAAACCGTTTACCACGGCAGATCTGCTGGCGAATATCGATGAGATTCTGGGGAACCGATCACGTTGAGGAATCCTTTGCCATGGAGACGTGGCCATGAATGTCCGAGACACGCAGCAGCAAGTCATTGATCATCTGTTGACGGCGCTTGGGAACAACGACGAGGCCGGCATCCAGACACTCGGCCGACGCCTTGCGGCAGGTTGGGCGGCCGGGGATTTCTATCTGGGCACGAGCGTGAAGAGCGATCCCGCGGCCGAAGTGGACTCGGGCATGCTGCTGCGCTTTGCTGATTACGCACACCTGTGTGATGAGCGAAAGGGAGAAATCGATCTGCTCGAGCGCCACTGCTCGTCAACGCGATTCGACGAGCTTCTCCAGGGCGCTCCGCTGACTGGTGTGGAACGAAGACTTCTCAACGCCGCTATCGCCGAAGAGCGGCTGGAATCGCCAGAAGGCGAGAGCTGGGAGATCACGAAAGTGCAAAGCTCGTCTGGCGGCCGCGCCTATGTCGCTTGCGTGCTGAAGGGCAGCGCAATGGAAGGCGTTGCGCCAGATCTCATCGGCGTTTTTCCCGACCTGCCCTCGGCTCGCCAGTCTGTCGAAGCGCTCGGCTACATCAGCGTCGAAGACTTTCACCAGCGGCGTGGCAAGGCGAACTCCTAGCGAGCCAGCAAACATCGAGTCCGGCCCGCAGTGTCGTAATTCCATGCAGACCTGCAGCGGCGCCGGTACGAATCCAAACAGAACATCAATCGTGTCTCTCTCCGCGCGTCAATAAAGGGATAGATCTCGCGAGTCGAGAGGCGTAGAGTCGAAGATTGGAGAGTGCGGCATGTCAGTGGCTAAGGTGAGCGAGATCAGCGCGACGTCGTCCAAGAGCTTCGAGGACGCCATTCAGCAAGGTCTCAATCGAGCAAACAAAACCCTTCGGCAGATTCGCAGCGCCTGGATCAAAGAGCAGACCGTGCGCTGTGAGGGCAGCCGCATCACCGAATATCAAGTGAACATGATGGTGACGTTCGTGCTCGATGACTGACATGTCGATTGTGATCCGCACATGGAGGTGACTCATGGGATTGAGAGAGACGTACGCGTATGCGATTCAGGCTTCCAAGGGCAAGTTCCATGGCAATGCTGAAGAGCGCGACGGGAAGTTGTACTTCAAGGGAACAGTAGCGACTGACGCCGAGAAGAACGAGATCTGGAACGCGATCAAGACCATTCCCACGTGGCAGAAAGACGTCGTCGCCGATATTCAGGTGACCGGCGGTCCGAGCATGGGTGCGGGTGCAGGTGCGACATCCACAGCGGGACGTGCGCCAGCCGGTGCCAGCAAGACCTACACCGTGAAAGCCGGCGATACGCTCAGCCACATTGCGAAGGAAACCCTTGGCAGTGCCGGCGCGTACATGAAGATCTTCGAGCTGAACAAGGACCAGTTGTCGGATCCCGACAAGATCAGGCCGGGGCAGGTTCTTCGTCTGCCGTAAGCATCCGCAAAAACGTTTACAGGAGATTAGGAGATCAGGAGGGTTTGCCTTCTGAACTCTTGATCTCCTGTTCGAATCCTAATCCCTAGTCCCTAGTCCCCAATCCCTATCCCTAGTTCCTAGTCGGGGCATGCTACACTGGGCGCATTCCGGTGGCGAGGCGCCACCGCACCTGATACTTCGGCATGGAGCCGAACGAAGATGATTGATGATGACGCTGCATTCGCAAACCTGCGACTTCCCCTCGAACAACCCATTGCATTTCTGACTGCCGAGGGTGGGTTGAGCAAATCCATTCGAGCTGTGCAGGCACCGGCTGCTGCGATTCGGCTGCGCGAAGCGCGCACGTTTGTCGATCAGTTCGCACCGGGTGACGAGGTACTTTTGCTCGGGGCGTCGCGGGGAGCGGTCGACGACTTTGCGCGCGGGATCGCGCTCGCGAAGGGAGCCACGTTCGGGCTGCACCGGTTGTCGTTTACGCAACTTGCCGCGAGGCTGGCAGCGCTGCAACTGGCCTCATCAGATCGCGCGCCGGCGACGACGCTTGGTCACGAGGCGGTCGCCACACGGGCAACGTTCGAATCCCATAGAGAGGATGCCCTCGAGTATTTCTCACCCGTTGCGCGAACGCCCGGATTTCCGAAAGCACTTGCTCGCACGCTGGCCGAGTTGCGGCTCGCGGGCACCTCCGGCGAGCGGCTGAGCGGCCTCTCGCGAAGTGGCCCCGACCTGGCCGAGCTGCTCAATCGTGTGGAATTGCTGATGGGCGAGGCCGGTGCGAGCGACAGAGCGGCGCTGTTCGAGACCGCCGCGAAAGCCCTGGGCTCGTCCGTTACGGCCTGGCCGCCTATGCCGGTGCTGCTGCTCGATGTGCCGTTCGATTCAGAAGCGGAGGCCAGGTTTCTCTGGGCGCTGGTCTCTCAGTCTCCGAACGCGCTGCTCACGATTCCATCGGGCGACTCGCGCACGATCGCGCGGCTTGCCGGGCGCGGTCTGGCCGCCGAGCTCATCCACGACGCTCAACAGACCGATCTCGGCTATCTCACGCGCTATCTCTTTTCGCCAGAGCCGCCACCGGCGCGCGATCGCACCGGCGAGCTCGTGTGGTTCTCCGCGCCAGGTGAGGGCCGCGAGTGCGTGGAGATCGCTCGTCGCCTGCATAAAGAAGCGGCCCGTGGCGTGCGCTTCGACGAGATGGCGATTCTCGTCCGATCGCCGCAGCAGTATCTCGGCGTCCTCGAGCATGCGCTGTCTCGAGCCGGTATCCCTGGCTACTTCGATCGCGGCACACGCCGGCCTCATCCCGCCGGTCGCGCCTTTCTGGCGTTGCTCAACTGTGCCGTCGAGAAGCTTTCCGCGAAACGATTCGCCGAGTATCTCTCGCTCGCACAGGTCCCCAATCTCGACGCTTCCGGTCGGCCCGATGGCAATGCCTCCGATTGGGTTGCATCCGGCGACGAAGTCTTCGGGGTCATATCTGAAGAGACAGTGGAGACGCCGGAGGAGCGCGTTCAGCACCAATCCCCAATCCCGAATCCCAAATCCCCTGAGTCAACCGATCCGGCGTCATCGGTTGTTGCGGGCACCCTCAGGACGCCGTGGCGGTGGGAGAGTCTCCTGGTCGAATCCGCGGTCATTGGCGGCGCGGACCGCTGGGCGCGGCGCCTGAACGGCCTAGCCCGCGAATACGAGCTGAAGATCCGCGCGCTTGCGTCTGAGCAGGCCGACTCGCCGAAAATTGCGCGACTCGAGCGCGAGCGTCAGAATCTCGAGCATCTTCGGGCGTTTGCGCTGCCGCTTGTCGAATCGATGGCTGGCTGGTCCGATTCCGCTAGTTGGGGTGACTGGCTGCAGCGTCTGCAGGGTTTCGTTCCCAGAGTCCTGCGGAATCCGGCTGATGTGCTGCGCGTGCTGGCCGATCTCCGGCCAATGGGCGCGGTCGGGCCTGTTGCGTTGACCGAAGTTCGCGATGTGCTCGCCGATCGCCTCATGTCGCTCGAGGTTGATCCGCCCGCACACCGCTACGGCCGCGTCTTCATCGGCAGTCCCCACCAGGCCCGCGGCCGCGCCTTCCGCGTCGTCTTTGTGCCTGGCCTCGCCGAGCGCCTGTTTCCACAGAAGCTGCGCGAAGACCCGCTGCTGCTCGACGACCTGCGCAAGTCAGCAGACGCGGGCCTGGCGGTGCAGGAAGATCGCGCGGACCTCGAACGTCTGCTCCTGCGACTTGCCGTTGGCGCACCGACCGAGCGCCTGTACGTCTCCTTTCCCCGGATCGAGACGGCAGAGGCGCGACAGCGCGTGCCGTCTTTCTATGCGCTCGAAGTGATGCGCGCGGTCACAGGGAAGATTCCAGACCACCAGGCCCTGGAAACACAGGCAGCGGCGGAAGCGAACGCGAGCCTGGCGTGGCCCGCGCCCGCCAAAGCGGAAGATGCCATTGACGACTTCGAGCACGACCTGTCTGTCCTTCGCGCGCTCATGCGCAGTACCGACGACGTCAAGGGGCATGCGCACTACATGTTGCGGCTTAATGATTGCCTCCGCAGGTCGGCGACCGAGCGCTGGGCGCGTTCCAAGTCGCAGTGGTCGCAGTTCGACGGCATCGTACGGACGACCGATGCGACGCGGCCCTATCTCGAGACGCAGCGGCTTGGAGCACGGCCGTACTCCGTGTCGGCGCTGCAGAACTACGCGTACTGTCCGTATCGATTTCTCCTTTCCGCGATCTATCGCCTCGAGCCGTTCGAAGAGCCGGAGCCGCTGCAGCGTCTCGACCCGCTCACGAAGGGCAGTCTGTTCCACGAAGTGCAGGCGGAGTTCTTTCGCGCGCTCCAGCGGGGGAAGCAGCCAATCGACACAACCCCCGTTGAGACCGTCCTGGCTGTTCTGGACGCCACGTTGACGCGCATTGCCGCCGAGTACGCCGAAGAGGTGGCACCCGCCGTCGATCGCGTGTGGCAGGACGAAATCGCGAGCATGCGCACCGACTTGCACGTGTGGGCGCGCAACCTGGCAGACTCGAAGGAGTGGGAACCATGGCTCTTCGAGTACGCGTTTGGCTTGCCCGCTGTAGCGATGAGCGAAGCGGGCGCGCAGGCGGGTGCGCACGCGCCGCGAGACCCAAACAGTCTTCCCGATCCCGTAAAGATCGACGGCCGCTTTCTTCTGCGCGGCTCGATCGATCTCATCGAGCGTAGGGCGGGTCCTGCTCGGCCGCCTGGGGCGGCCGGACCCGCCGTGCTCCGCGTCACCGATCACAAAACATCCAAGAACCGATCCGAACGCCGCTCAATCATCGGCGGCGGGCAGCAGCTTCAGCCTGTGATCTACAGCCTGGCCGCCGAGGCGGCGACGGGGGGCACCGTCGAGAAGGCCCGCTTCTCCTACTGCACGACCGCCGGTGGTTTCACCGAACACGTTGTGGAGATCAACGAGAAGAATCGCCGGCTTGGCCTCGAAGCGATGGAGATCATCGACCGGGCGATCGAGCTCGGCATGATGCCGCCCGCGCCGGCAGAGAAGGCGTGCCGCTATTGCGACTTCCTGACGGTCTGTGGTCCGGAGCAGGAACGTCGTTCGCATCGCAAATCGAAGCAGCAGATCGCCGATCTGATCGAGCTGAGGAACCGCCCATGAGCGTTCTTGCCGATCACCAAGCCAGAGAGGCCATCGCCTCAGCCCTCGACGACACGTTGATCGTCGAAGCGGCTGCGGGAACAGGTAAGACGACCGAGCTCGTCCGCCGGATCATCCGCATCATCGAAACCGGCCGTGCCGAGGTGGCCGGCATCGTCGCCGTGACCTTTACTGAAAAGGCCGCCGGCGAGTTGAAGCTGCGCCTGCGCGAAGCGTTGGAAGAAGCGCGGAGAAAGGCCGCGGCGAATTCATCCGAACGAACGCTTCTGGATAACGCGCTCGGCCGACTCGAAGAAGCCCAAATCAGCACGATTCACGGCTTCTGCTCCGATCTTCTTCGCGAGCGGCCCGTCGAAGCCCTCGTCGATCCGTTGTTTACCGTGCTGACCGAAGGACAGGGACAGCGCCTCTACGACGAAGCGTTCCGCCGCTGGATGGAAGACCAGCTCGCCGATCCGCCGGAAGGTGTCAGACGATCGCTGCGGCGGCCCGGGTTCAGTGGCTTCGGAAATCAGGCTGAATTCGACGATGGTCCGATTGGCAGGATCAGCCGCGCCGGCTGGGACCTTATTCAGTGGCGCGATTTCGAAGGTGGCTGGACTCGTCAACAGTTCGATCGCCGCTCGCGGATCGACGCGCTGACTTCGCAGCTGATCGATTTCGTTCAACTCCTCGCGAATCCCGAAAATCCGTACGACAACCTCTTCTATGACAGCCGGCCGGCCCGTCAACTTGGAGACGACTTGCACCGGACCGAGTCTGTCGTGGGGCGCGATTACGATCGTCTCGAAGCGGCACTCATCGAGCTCGGCCGCAATCGTGATTTCAAGAACGCCCGCAAAGGAACCGGGAAGGTCTATCGTACGGGCGTTCTGCGAGAAGACGTCTGGCAGGCGCGCGAAGATCTGATGCGCGCACTTGCGGCCTTCGAGCGCGATGCAAATGCCGACCTGGCTGTACTCCTTCGTCACGAGCTCCAGGACTGCGTCGCTGAATACGAGGCGGCAAAGAGCAGGGCAGGAGCGCTCGATTTTCTCGACCTGCTGCTGAAGGCCAGAAATCTGATCCGGCGCGATGAGGGCGTGAGGCAGAGTTTTCAGAGTCGATTTCAGCGGATCTTCGTTGACGAGTTTCAAGACACCGATCCGCTGCAGGCCGAAATCCTCATGCTGCTGGCGGCAGACGACCCGGCTGTTACCGACTGGCGCAAGGTCAACCCTGTACCTGGAAAGCTTTTCATCGTCGGCGATCCCAAGCAGTCGATCTATCGCTTTCGGCGAGCCGACGTCGGCGTGTATCGCAGCGTCTATGAAATGTTGAAAGCGGCCGGCGCCAGGCAGGTGACGCTGCAAACCAGTTTCCGCTCGAGGCCCAACATCCAGGGCGTCATCAACGCCGCCTTCGCGCCAGTCATGAATGGCGACCCCGACGCCCTGCAGGCCAACTACGTGCCGCTTCAGCCCTCGCGCTCTGACGTCGCTGGACAGCCATCAGTGGTGGTGTTGCCGGTTCCGAAGCCCTATGGCGTAAGGCGCCTGTCAAACGTCGAGATCGAGAAATCGTTGCCTGATGCCGTTGGTGCGTACATCCACTGGCTGATCAACGAAAGTGGCTGGAAAGTTGCTGAACGGCCCAGCGCGGGTCGGACCTCCGCTATCGGCTTCCAACCTGCCGAAAAGGAACACCTCGTTTCCGTCCAGGCGCGGCACATCTGTCTCCTGTTCCGTCGCTTTGTCAGCTACGACGAAGACGCCACACGCCCGTACGTCCAGGCCCTCGAAGCGCGCGGCGTCCCGCATCTTCTGGTCGGCGGCCGCTCGTTCCATAACCGCGCCGAAATCGAAACGCTGCGCGCGGCCCTGGCGGCGATCGAATGGCCGGACGATGAGCTGTCGGTGTTTGCGACGTTGAGAGGGTCGCTCTTCGCAATCGGGGACGAAGACCTGCTCGAGTATCGTCACCGCTTCGGCGGACTCCATCCATTCAGAATCCCGCAGGATCTCGATGCTTCATCGCCAATCGCGTTCGCCTTGAACCTGCTGCAGTCGCTGCATCGTGGACGAAATCACGTGCCCGTGGCTTCGACGATCTCCCAACTGCTCGAAGCCACGCGTGCCCATGTCGGGTTCGCCCTCGAGCATGGCGGCGAGCAGGTGCTTGCGAACGTGTCACAGGTCGCCGAGCTCGCGCGCCGCTACGAGGCCGAAGGCGGCATCTCGTTCCGCGGATTTCTCGACGAGCTGCGCGCGCAGGCCGAAAGCGGGGAAGCCACCGAAGCTCCCATTCTCGAGGAGGGCAGCGACGGCGTGCGCCTGATGACCGTCCACAAGGCGAAGGGCCTCGAGTTCCCGGTCGTCATCCTCGTTGACATGACGGCGAAGCTGCATCGTGCGACAGCCAGCCGCTATCTCGATGCCGGGCAAGGCGTGTGCGCGATCCAGTTGGCGGGCTGCTCACCAAGAGATTTGATCGACCACGAGCAGGACGAGCTGCGACGCGATGCCGCCGAGGGTGCGCGCCTTGCGTATGTCGCGGCGACGCGCGCGCGCGACCTCCTCGTGATTCCTGCTGTTGGCGATGGGGAGCGTGAGGGCTGGATCCAGTCGCTGAACTCGGCGATCTATCCGCCGATGGAATCGCGCCGCGAGCAGGTTCAGGCACCCGGATGCATCGAGTTCAAGTCCAAGGATTCAGTTCTGTCTCGCCCTGACGGCGATCCTGCGAATGCGGCCACCGTATGTCCAGGGCTGCACGTCGTACGTAGGGCGGGTCCTGTTGGACCCGCCGCTCTTGGATCCGCCGCGGACGAACCGGCCGAAATTGTCTGGTGGGACCCGCACGTGCTCACCCTCGGCGTCGAGCTTTCCATCGGGATTCGGAAGCCCGATCTCATCGTCAAGGATGTCCCGACCGCGATCGTCGATTTCGGACTCAAGAACTATAAAGGTTGGAGGCAGCAGCGGGATGCTGCGGCGACAACCGGGAGTGTCCCGTCCATCAAGCCGTTCACCGCTGCGCAATACGCGGCCACGCTGACCGACACACAGGAGCTGCCCGAGGTTGAGATCGTCCAGCTTCCCAGGGCCGAGGAGCGTCCTACAGGCCGGCGCTTCGGCTCGCTTGTTCACGCGGTGCTTGCCAGCGTTCCGCTCGATGCGAGCGCCGACGTCATTCATCGACTCACCAGCACACATGGCCGCATTCTGGGCTCTTCCGACGAAGAGCTCGCAGGGGCTACTGAAGTTGTGCGATCTGTGCTTGCACATTCGCTTCTTCAGCGAGCTCTCAAAGCGTCGAGGAAAAACCTTTGCCGGCGCGAAGTGCCCGTCGGCTGGAAGGATTCGTCCGGCGCTCTTATCGAGGGTGTGATCGATCTCGTGTTCGAAGACGGCAACCAGTCGGTGATTGTCGACTTCAAGAGTGATGAAGAGATTCGGTCCGGAGCGGCAAAATATCAACGGCAGATTGGTATCTACGCAGCCGCCGTTCGCGAGTGCACCGGTCGATCGGTGTCGGCCGTGTTGATGCGGGTGTAGCGGGTATGAATATCAGCCTCCGGCATGTGCGAGCCGCAGCGGCCGTTGTCGCCGTCTTCCTCGGCCTCACATCCCCGCTCAACGGGCAGCGGCGAGCCGACTTGACCCGGCTGATCGGCCAGTCAATCCCTGGAACCGTGATCGCAGTCTCCGATGGAGATACTGTGCGTATTCGTCTGGATGGCACCAGGCAAATCATCCGCGTTCGTCTCGAGGGTATCGACGCTCCGGAAACCGGCGAGCCTTTCAGCGCTCAGGCGAGAAGTGCGGCACGTGTGCTGATGTTCGACAAGAGTGTGCAGGTGAAGGGCACTGATGTCGACAACTACGATCGCCTTGTTGCGAGGGTCTTCGTTGGCGGCAAAGATGCCAGCCTCGAGCTCCTTCAGGCAGGGCTCGCGTGTCATTTCACCCGTTTCGAGAATGATGCGGCGCTGGCTAAGGCACAACTCGAGGCCCGAACGAGCGGCAAAGGATTCTGGGCCGCCAACGCGCAGAAACCCAGATGCGTGGAGTTCACTGCCGAACGCCGCAAGTGACTGGGCGTTGCGGAGTTCCGGCTTAACCGGATGTCGTCGCACGCGCCAACGCGGGAGGCGGCTCTGTCTGCGATGCGGCCGGAACTGACGGTGCACGAACACGGCCGCTTGCAGACAGATCCGCCTCCCGCATGGCGAGCGTGACGGGACTCCGGCTGGAGCCGGACGGTGGTCTAGCCTCCGGTCAGTACTGCGTTCTCCACTTGCGCCTTTGCGTCTTGGCGTTGAGACGAAAGCTTCACCGGTGGCATGAACGCCGCTTCGGTGGCGAGGACTTCTAGGTTTTTACGAACGGCAGCCGGGGATGATCGCTCAGGTCGAACAGACTGCCGGAAAACTCGAAATCCAGATGCGGCGCATAGCCGTCGCGTGCATCCTCCAGTTGCTCGAGAATCGCCTCGGCCAGCGACGTCGGCGAGACGACGCGCGCAAGCGGGCCAAAGCTCAGAATCCAGCTTCGAAGCGACCAGTCGTGGCAGACGTTCAACGTCAGTCGGATCGAGCCGTCTGACTTCTCGCGAATCTGCTGCGACGCATGCCACGTGCGTTCGCGCACATGAACGGCCGCATCCGGCAGAAACTCAATCTCTACGCGCTCGGGCGTGCCCGTGTGGACGCCCAGCGAATTCGGAAACGGATCGGGTGCGGTGCTTTCAGGCGGATCGAAAGTCCCCGATGTCACCGCCAGCGACTTGATTCGCTCGACTGCAAACGTCCGCAGTTGCCGGTACTTCGGAACCTGGGCCAGCAGATACATCCCGCCCTGTGCATAGGCGAGGCGGTACGGCTCGACCAGATACTCCTTCGTCTGGCGGCTCGACGCCGAGTGGTACTGCATCTTCACCTGCCGATGCTCGAGGACCGCACTCAGAAGTTCGGCGATGTGCTTTCGATAGCGAGCGTCCTCGCGCTTTTTGACTGGCGTCGCTTTTACGTTCAGGACAGCCGGTAGTCGATCGAGAAACCCGCGCATTCGAGGGGGCAGCGCGGCGGCAACCTTGTCCATCGCGCTTTTCGCGTGCTCGTGAAACGGTGTGCCGACCAGGCATTCGACCAGCGCCCGGCTGAAGTAGAGCGATGCCAGCTCACCGATGGTGAGGCTCGAGTCCTGAAGCCCCTTTAGTCCCTGTGGCAGCAGCTTCCATCTGGTACGGCCGTTCGGCTTCTCATCGACGAGGGGAAACCCAACCTCCTGGAGGGCAACCATATCGCGCCAGACCGTCCGCGGTGTCACGCCGCACTGTCGAGCCAGGCCGGCGACCGTCTCGCCATGACGGCTGGCTTCGAGAGTACGCAGAATCTTCCACTGCCTGATGACCTCGGCATTGCGTGGCATCTTGTGCTGTGGGTATAGCAGAAACGGTGATGTTGAGCAAAGTGACCGACGCTGCGCTTACGTAGTCAGGCATCAGCCGGACCTGGCCCGTCTAAACGCGGGAGCCGGATCTGTCTGCATCGCGGCCGGAACTAACTAGTGCACGAACACGGCCGCTTGCAGACAGATCCGCCTCCCGCATGGTTATCCGGCCGAGTGTCCGGCCAGCAATCGGTCGGCCGCCAGCGGCCTCGGGGAGGTTACGTGTTCGCGCGAGGATGCCGCCGAGGAGGTGACAACACCGCGCTCGGCCCTGCCATGCGGCGGGACGATCTGTCGTCCAGCCGGACGTGTTCGTGCACCGTTAGTTCCGGCCGGCAGGACGACAGATCGTCTCGCCGCGTTGGCGGCTGAACACGGCTGCGTTCCAATTTTGGCGGCGTACCGACGTTTGTGAGTGCACTGGCCCTGCGTCCAAAATCGACCATTCGTAACAAAACCTGTCCTGACTAAACCGGAAGGTGTATAAACCTGCTGTTCGGCGCCCACATCCCGATCGGAAATAGGTACGTCGTGTCCGGCCTTAGCCGGACCAGCTGGAGGGCCTATGCGAAAGATATCGAACCTGATCGTGTTTCTCACACTGCTTCTGGTACCGGCAGCCCCATCGTTTGCCCAGACCTTCGGGCAGATCGCCGGGCAGGTGACTGATGCGAGCGGAGCCATTCTCGTGGGGGCCAGCGTCACCGTCACGAATACCCAAACCAACCAGGTGCGCGAGGCCCAGACGAACACGTCAGGTAGCTACGTGTTTCCGAACCTGCTCCCGGGTGTCTACAACGTCAAGGTGGACTTGCAGGGTTTTCAGAGCAAGGTCCGCAACGCAGTTGAACTGCAGGTCCAGCAGACGGCCAGGCTGGATTTTTCGATGGAGCTGGGTTCCGTCGAGGTGGCCGTCGAGGTCACCGGCAGCGCGCCGATGATCAACGTCACGGACGCCACGGTCGGGACCGTCATCGAGAATAAGCAGATCCTCGAGTTGCCGCTCAACGGTCGCAACTTCATCAACCTCGTGTCGCTGAGTCCGAACGTGAGCTCGGACTGGGCCGGCGGCGGCGGCGGCGGCGCATCCGGACGGCAGGGTGGCGACCGATCCTCACAGAATTTCGCTGTCGCGGGTCAGCGCCGCGAGTACAACCAGTACACGCTCGACGGGATCGTCAATCAGGACGTCAACTTCAACACGTACGCCTTCCTGCCCTCGATCGACAGCGTCGAGGAATTCAAGGTGCAGACCGGCGTCTACTCGGCCGAATTCGGGCGCGAGGTGGCACAGGTCAACGTCTCCACCAAGAGCGGCACGAACGCGTATCACGGGACGATCTTCGAGTTCATCCGCAACGACGCGTTCGACGCCGCGCCGTATCAGTTCACTGCTGTAAAGCCGCAGACGTCGCCGTTCAAGTGGAATCAGTACGGCTTCACGCTGGGAGGGCCGATCCAGATCCCGGGGCTGTTCAACGGCGCGAACAAGTTGTTCTTCATGTCGAACTTTGAAGGGTTCAGGCTCCGCAACCAGCAGGAGGTCGTGTTCAGCACGCCGAGTGTGGCGATGCGCAGGGGAGACTTCTCTGGGGCCGGCGTGACGATTCGCGATCCTCAGACGGGGCAGCCCTTCCCCGGCAATCAGATTCCGACGAACCGGTTGGATCCCATCGCCATCAAGTTGCTGGAGTGGTATCCCGAGCCCAATATTCCCGGTGCGGGATTGTCCCGAAACTACCTCGCGCTGCAGCACCACGTGAGTGACAAGGATCAGTTCACGCAGCGCGTCGATTTCGTCGAAAGCTCGAAGTCGTTCTGGTTCGGCCGCTACAGCTGGACTGATGAGTACGTGCTTGCGCCAAACCTCAAGGACAACGGCCAGGTCGTCGAGACGAATGTCAAGCAGATGATGGTGTCGAACACGCGAACGTTGTCGCCCAGTCTGGTCAACGAATTCCGCTTCGGCGCGACCAAGTTCTACAACAATCTGGCGCAGGAGCTGCAGAACAAGCGCAACGTCCACGAGGAAGTCGGGCTCGGTTTGTTCATTCCTCCGCCGATTAGCTGGGGCCTTCCCAATATGTCCGTCGGTGGCGGGTTCAGCGGCTTCGGCGACAATCCCTCGCTGCCATTCACCGGCAACAATTACGTGTTTCAGTTCATCGACAACGTCTCATGGATCAAGGGCAATCATTCCATCAGGATGGGTGCGGAGGTCCGCAACGATCACTACAACATGATCGGCACGCAGGAAATCCGCGGTTCGCTGAACATCGACCGGCCAGTCACCGGTTACGGCTTTGCCGACTACATGCTCGGCATCATCTCAGGAACACGGAGCGCCGGCGCGCTCGGTGAAGGGTGGTACCGCACGATCAGCCAATCGTACTTCTTGCAGGATACATGGCGGATCAAGCCGACTCTCACGCTCGATCTTGGACTGCGGTACGAATACACACCGCCATGGACCGACGTGAAGGGCGAGATGATGAATATCTGGGTTCCGCCCGGTTTCGGAACGCCTTCCCAGCAGGGCAAACCCTGCTTCAT
Source organism: Vicinamibacterales bacterium (assembly GCA_963782595.1). Taxonomy (GTDB): domain Bacteria; phylum Acidobacteriota; class Vicinamibacteria; order Vicinamibacterales; family JAMQPK01; genus JAMQPK01. The sequence goes on from CAWAKJ010000005.1 coordinate 654,389, forward strand.
TCGGGTCGGCAGCGGCGACCCGTACGAAGGCGTCGCGACCCGGTTCGATCCGGCGATTTGCGTGGCGCGCGACGGCCGCCTGGGAGATCGGCTGATCAAACCGGACACGAACGATGTTGCGCCGCGCATCGGCGTGGTATGGAGCCCATCGCCGAAGATGACGGTCCGAACCGGTTACGGCATTTTCTACGCGCAGGATTCGACCAATCCGGTCTTTGATATGAGCCGCAACATCCAGGGGCGCATCACCGCGCAGAGCCCCACGCTGACGCTGAGGCAGCCCTACGACGGCGGTGCAACGAACCCGTGCGGGATCCAGATGCCGCCGCAAGTGTGTGTGACGGCACCTCAAGTTCTGGGCAACGAATACGATCGCCACACGCCTTACGTCGAACAGTACCTCCTCAACTTTCAGCGCGAAGTCGGTGCCAGCACGGCCGTGGAGATCGGGTACTTCGGCAGCCGCGGGCACAACCTGCAGCGGTTCGTCACGCTGAATCAGCCGGTGCCCGGCACGAGCCTTCCCATCCTTGCCCGCGCTCCCGCACCCGAGCTTGGAAACTGGCAGATGATAGCGGGCGTGGGCCATTCGACGTACAACGGGCTGGCGATGAAAGTCACCCGTCGGATGTCGAACGGGTTCTCCGGTCTGGCGTCCTATACGTTTGCGAAGTCAGAGGACAACGGCAGCGGGCTTCGCAGCCCGGGCGAACCGCTGAAGCCACAGCAGGGTGACTGCTGGGAGTGCGAGAACGGGCGGTCCGTCTTCGACGTTCGGCATCGAGTGACCACGTCGTTCATCTATGAGGTGCCGGTCGGTTCCGGGCGCAAATATTTGTCGCGGGGCGGCGTGCTCGACGTCCTCGCGGGTGGGTGGCAGCTTGGTGGCATGATGAGGGCGTCGTCGGGGTTCCCGCTCACCGTGCTAAGCGGTGTCGATCGATCGAATACGGCGCACGGCTACGATCGTCCCAACGCAGTCTCCGGAGTCAGCGTGGAACTCGACAATCCCACCCCGGCCGCATGGTTCAACGTCTCCGCGTTTCAAATGCCGGCGCTCGGAACCTTTGGCGACGTCGGGCGCGCCACGCTCACCGGGCCTGGGGTGTTTACGATCGATTTCTCGGCGCTGAAGAACTTCCACTTTGGCAGCAATTACCTTCAGCTTCGGATCGAAGCGTTCAACTTGTTGAACACTCCGAATTTCGCAGATCCCAACACCACCCTTTCTCAAAGCGACTGGCAGTCCGCGCCGAACAACATACCGAGGCCCGGGAGCGGCGCGTTCGGGACGATCAACTCAATACGAGGCACGGTGCCGATGCGACAGCTGCAATTTGGGTTGAAGTTCGTGTTCTAGTACGGATTGCTGGGGCGGGTCCTGCACTATGGACCCGCCGCCAGTTCTGGTCGTCTCAACGCAAAGCGACGCCTCACCATCTTGCGGTTTCTGATCGGCGTAGTCCGACGCAGAGGCGCCGAGACGCCGAGGCGAACCCACAACACAGAGAAAAGGAGATCTACATCGACTTCGCGCCGTTGGCGCGCACGAAGAGGAAGACCGCCGAATATCAAGAGCCCGAATCATGCCGCTCTTGTATTCAGCGGTCTCCCTCTTCGTGCGTGGGCCGCATTCGCGGCCCACGAAGTCGATGCCTCCGACAGAGGCCGCTTCCGCACCCACAGAGGGCATCACGCTGCTAACGATCAGCGTGCCTTCTCTGCGCCTCCGCGTCTCTGCGTCGAAACATGCAAAAGAGGGCCGGATTACGGCTGAGGCAATTCGAGCAGCACGATGCCTGTCCGGCTTAGGCCGGACCATGACGCTTCACGTGGATTGCGCCAGCGTCAACCCAACTGCTTAAGTGCTGAGTTCAGCTTCGCCATGCGGCGGGACGATCTGTCGGCCAGCCGGACGTGTTCGTGCAGCGGCCTGCCACGCCGTAGCGCGAAGCGCGAAGGCGGGTTAGTTCCGGCCGGCAGGCCGACAGATCGTCTCGCCGCGTTGGCAGGCTGAGCTCAGCCTCATGTATGTTCTGATTTGACGTCTCAACGCAAAGCTTCAGCCCGGACGCTCGGCCTGAATCGGTGCCTCACCGTTCTCCCAGCTTTACCCAGCAAGTACGCGCACACCAATGCCTGCGCGCCGCAGAGTACCGTCAGCACGAATGCTGGAATCAAATCCGATCCGCTGTCAGGGATGAGGCTCAACTTCGCGCCAGCTATTACAGCCGGCGAGAAGAAGGCGAAAAGAAATGCCTGCGGCCATGCCAGCCATCCAATCGCTTCGATGGCGAGCAACGCCGCCGCACCGAGCATGAGGTCTCGAGACGTTTCAGCCGATTCGCGACGTTGAATGGCTCTTTCGATTGGCGCCATGGCGATAATCCAGCCCACGACACCGGCTGTCATGCCGATGTGACCCTGGGTGTCCAGGTTGCTCCACATCGCCGCGGCCACAGGTGCTGCACAACCGACGACGAGCGCCGCCCATTTCAGTCTCGTGATCATGTCAGGGACAGCTTATCCGCGAACCGGAAAAGGTGACGCCATACTGGTTCGTACCTTTGATGGTGCCAAGGTCATCGGACAGCGTCGCATCATCCTGAATCTTCGGCCAGGTGACGCGATACAGACGCTGACCCGCATCGGCCAGCTCCCACGATCCTGACAGAGCGCCCATGCTCACGCTTCCGTTGGACGAGATCGCGACTGGCAGCACGCCACCCCATTTCCACGATCCCGGAAGATCGGGGCCGCCGGATACGCGCATGGCAGTAACGGCCACGCCATACTGATTCGATCCGCGCAGAATCTGACGATTCGACGACATCGTCAACGTGTCGACCGGCTCGGGCCACGTGAACGCGTACGATCGCCCGCCGTTATGGCGCCACTCGCCGTTGAACGGCGTGGCCGTCATCGTGCCGTTCGGACGAATGACGATCGTCGCGTTGTTGCTCCAGCGCCAGCAGCCGGCAATGGCCTGCGCCGCGTTCGATGCAGGCTGATCCACCGCCGGCCTCTCACTTGCAGCCGTGTCACGCGATCCGCCGCTGGAACCGCCGTTGCGTGATAGGAGGCCCCACCCGAGTATCACCGCCGCGATGAGTGCAGCGCCAATCGCAGCAGGTTTATACCAGCTTGGCGAGGGTGACGGCGGAGAAGGTACGGGTGGCAACGGAGGATGTGGCCGACCGGGCAGTAATTTCGATACCGAATCGGCGAGGCGATCGAGATGGCGATCGAGCGGGGGAGTCAGCGCGTCGAGCCAGTGCACCGATCCGATGAACAGGTCGAGCGACTTCGCCGGCTTCACATCCTCGATGCGAAACGGCAAAATTGCCACGCCGTAGCTGACGGCCCGCTCGATCTCGTTTGGGATGTGCAGCGAGGCGTTGGCGTTCGACGAGAGCACGAGTACCATGACGCGGCTGCCCTGAATGGCATCGATAATGACGCCGCCGTAATTGGCCCCGGGAGCCACGTCGCGCGGCGCGATCCAGCAACGGATGCCTCGCGATTCGAGGCGGGCGCACACGGCATCAGCGACCGGTTTGTCCTTTGACGAATAGCTGATAAAAATGTCGTGCGCCATGACTTATCAACCCAAACCGATCGATACCTCGTCCGTCGCCCTGGATGCAGACGTCCTGCGCCTCACCGAGGAGCTCTCCAGACATGCCCACGACGTGTGGGCCGCAGAGCGACTTCGTCTCGGCTGGACGTACGGTCCGTCCAGAAATGACGAGAGGCGCGAGCATCCGAGTCTCGTGCCGTACGACGAACTCTCCGAGTCGGAGAAGCAGTTCGATCGGAACGCGGTGCTCGGCACGCTCAAGGCTATTCTTGCGCTCGGCTATCGCATCGAGAAATGAGCCGCGTCACGCGGTGGTGTGCGGTTCCTTGATCACCATGTTCATCCACCACTGCCTCAGCTCGTCGCTCAGCACCTCTTCCACGTCGAGCACCAGCCGCTTGAACTTCAACGAATCGTCCGGATGCAGCTGACTTCCACCAGCGAGCGTCTGCAATTGTGAATGGAGCGGCACCATGACTTTCGCATAGTACTTGTACGAGAGTGCCTGCCGCTGGCTCCCGAGCGCGGACCTGTAGGCGATCAGCGCGGCGCCGACAGCGGGCAGCGACAACGCTGCAATGGCGAGCACTTGCTCCCACGCGCGATGATCGTTGCAATCGGGCTTCGGCGCATGGGTTAACCATTGCCACAGTAGAGTTCCCAGATGGATAGCCGCGAGAACGAGCGCAACGGTCAGAACCAGCCTTGCCCGATTTTCCAGACGCTCGCTCCGGTGCTCGTGGTCCTTGCTCGTTTTGATGAACCAGTCCTGCTGCTCACTAACACGATTCTGCAGATATGCGGAGGCGAGTTGGCGAACGTCAGGGAGATCCCGAGCGTGATTGGAATGTTGACTTGCAGCGGCGTTTTCCAGGTCATTCCGCCAGCTCGTCGGCGCTTGCGTTGACGACAGCAATTCATTGCCCTCGGTCAAATCCTTGCTGAGCTCGACGAGACGCTTGAGAACCTCTTCTTCCCTGTCGGTCGGCGTCCGGTCGAGGTACGGGCCGACTTGCGCGAACAAGAGGCTCCGTTCGCGACGAAGCACCTCCGCTCGAACACGGGCGCTGATCCACAGGTTGTGCGAACGTCCAAGCTTGAGAAAGGGAATACAGACGGCGATGCCGAGTAGGAGCGCCTCAATAGCAATGAGAACTGCTGCCCACCCTCCGTGCGGAACGGCAATGACTTGTATAGCGAGCAGCAGCACCGCGATCGGGCCGACGACGATAGCCCATTTGACGAAGGAGAGACGACGCTTTTGAAAGTTATTCGATCGTTCGTCCCACGCGTTGAAGCTTCCTTCGAGCTTGAGGTCGGCCGCTGATCGGTCGCTTACGCCTGTGGCTGGTCTCGGGTGCATGACAGCGTCAGCTTACAACGAAGCCCTGACACGGCCCCAGAGGCACACTTTGCGTCTTGCGGAAACGTGTAGTGTCCGGCTTGAGCCGGACAAAACGGCACTTGCGTTGACGCAGCGCGGCGGGGCCTGTCCCCGATCGTTCCCGCCGCTCGCGGCTGGCTGGCGTCGTCAACGCAAGCGCCGTTTGGCGCGACCCAATCCCTAATCCCTAATCTCTAATGAGGCAGAAGCGTCATCCCAATTGTTCGAGAGGCGAGCTCAGCCATTGCCATGCGACGGGACGATCTGTCGTCCAGCCGGACGTGTTCGTGCACCGTTAGTTCCGGCCGGCAGGACGACAGATCGTCCCGCCGCGTTAGCAAGCTGAGCTCGGCACTCTGCTATTTGGGAGGGGGCGTTCCGGCTCGCATCGCCTCGTGCGCCCTCGCCGGCCACCACGGATCCGGCTGCCACTTGAACACGTTGCCGGTGAGGCTCGCCACATAGACGACGCCGTTCGGCGTAGCCGTCAGCATGTGACCGGGCGATTCCATCGAGCCGAGAATCTTGCCGCTCTCGACGTCGATTTTCATCACGTGTCCCGCGAGCGTGTCGTAGGTGATGTTCTCGCTGTTGTTGCGGTGCGTGATGATCCACATCTCGTTCTTGGGGCTGATGAACATGCCCTGCGTGCAGCCGAGATGCGTCCATGTTTTTAACAGCTTGCCGCTCACGTCGAAGATCTGAATGCGGTTGTTCTCGCGGTCGCTCACATACACGCGATCCTTCGCGTCGACCGCGATGGAATGCGGCAAACGGAACTGACCTGGACCGTCGCCCTCTGTGCCCCACGTTGCGACGAAGTTGCCCGCCTTGTCGAGTTTGACGACGCGTCGGTTTCCGTAGCCGTCGGAGATGTAGGCGTTGCCCTGCGAGTCCCAGGCGATGTCGGTCGGCCTGTTGAAGGTCTTCGCGTCGTTGCCCGGTTTGTCTTTCACGCCCCAGGTCTGCAGCAGTTTTCCGTCGCGCGTGAACTTGAAGACCTGGTGGCCGGCATCGTCCAATGCCCACACGTTCTCGTCGCGATCGATGCGCAGGCCGTGCGGGCGAGTGAACATGCCCTTGCCCCACGAGCGCAGATATTTGCCTTGCGCGTCGAACACCACGAGTTGATCGGTCTTCGCGTCGCGCTTGAACACGTAGACGTTGCCGGCGTTGTCTGTCGTGACTGCCGACACCCGCCCGAACTTCATCCCCTCGGGCATCGTTTCCGGTTCTTCGCCGAAGCGAATCTCGACGCTGTATTTCAGGAATCCGCCGGGGTGTGGATACCAGCCGTCGGGCACGTAGCCCTGTTCGGGCGCCTTGCCTTTGGGAATGTTCGGGCCGGGGACGCCCTGACCAAGAGGCGCCTGCGCAACGACTCCGACGGTCAACAGCAGCAAAGCGAGCAACGTCAGTTTTCTCATGGGTCCTCTCCGCGTGATATCGGTCCGCCTAATCTACCCGATCGCGAAATCCAGGCGGCACGAAATCTTCTCGCGCCGTACGCATTCACTTGACAGCGTCTTTTTCGAGGAACAGGATAACGGCACAAGAGAGATTTGATCACCGCATCACGGTGATTCGGCCACGTCGGCATCGAAAGGAGCGGTTATGCTCGCATTTCGTTTTCGCCATGCGTGCCTCCTTCTCGTCATCTCGCTGTTCCCGCTTGTCACTGCCGCTCATGCGCAGACCGACCGCGGCACGATCACCGGGCAGGTGACCGATCAGTCGGACTCGATTATCCCGAACGCTTCCGTCAAGGCTGTCCACGTCGCCACCAACTTCGAGCGTCAGGTGACGACCTCCAACGAAGGGTCATACACGATCACCCAATTGCCGGTCGGCGGTTACGTCGTGATCGTGACCGTCCAGAGTTTTCAAACGACGACCATCGACAATATCGAGGTCACGGCGGGCAGTACGGTGCGCGTGAACGCCCAGCTTCGCGTGGGCGCGTTGCTCGATACGGTCACCGTGACGTCCGAAGCCCGGCAGATACAGACCGACAGCGTGAAGGTGGCCTCAGCGATCAGCAGCAAGTTCATTCAGGATCTGCCGCTCGTGGTCGGCGGGCAGCTCCGGTCGCCGCTGGACCTGGGTCTCATCGCCCCGGAAGTCAAATCGGGGACGAGCGGAGACGCGAGCCGCGGCAATATCGTCATCGGGGGCGGGCAGGAAGGCGGCTGGGACCTGACCGTCGATGGCGTGTCGGCGACACCGGCCGCACCGTTCGAGCAGCGGCTGTGGACCACGCTGAACTCTCCCTCTGTCGAAGCCATCACCGAGTTTGCGGTCGACACCAACGGTTTCAAGGCAGAATTCGGGCACGCCGGCGGCGGTGCGGTGAGCTTCGTGTCGAGATCCGGCACGAACAGCTGGCAGGGCAAGTTGTTCGAGTTCTTCCGGCACGATGCGCTCGATTCGATCGACTACTTCAGCAAGGCGCTCAACCGGCCGAAGCCGCCGCTCGAGCAACATGACTTCGGCGGTGTCTTTGGCGGCCCGCTCATGGTGCCGGGGTTGTACAACGGACGCAACAAGACGTTCTTCTTCGCGTCTTACGAAGCCTACCGGAACAAAACATCCGCAGCGCCGAGGACGGTCACTATCCCGACGGCGGCCATGCACGCCGGAGACTTCTCCGAGTGGCGCGACGCGAATGGCAGTCTCATTCCTATTTACGATCCGGCGACCACACGCGTGAATGCGAGCGGGACGGGATTTGTCCGCGATCCGTTTCCGGGAAATATCATTCCGGCCGGCAGGTTCAGCCAAATCTCGCGCGAAGTCCAGAAGCTGGCGACCATGCGGCCCGATTTGCCAGGCGTGCGGAACAACTTCGTCTATACGCCTGGAGATGCGATCAGCACGAACCCGTGGAATAAATTCAGCATCAAGCTCGATCACAACCTCTCGACCAACGATCGGCTCGGGTTCCTGTTCCACTGGGGCGAAGTGCTCGTCATTCCGCCGAGCGGCGGGCCTGCAGGAGGGCTGCCCGTCCCTCTCAATAACTTCCGCGACGAGGACTCGCACACCTACGTGTATCGGGCGAGCTGGGATCGCGTCATCGGTCCGACGCTGCTCAATCGCGTGACGTTCGGACACAACAACTGGTGGCAGCTCCGTGCCTCGTACAACCGCGACCAGGGCTGGGGCACGCAGATAGGCCTTCGAAACGTGCCGAGCTCAGAGCTGCTGTTTCCGCAGGTGAATTTTTCGAACGACTATCTGAACTGGGGCCGATCCGAGTGGGGAGGTTCGGGCAACTATCTCTGGGCGCTGACCGACGATCTCACCTGGGTGAAAGCGCAACACACATGGAAGTTCGGCTTCAGTGTTCAGCAGGATCACTACGACGGATACGGATGGCATACAGCGGCGGGAACATACAACTTCAATCGCGGAGCGACCGCCGGCTTCCTGCCCAACGGTACGCTCGACGCCACCGGCGCCACCGGAAACGCGTTCGCATCGTTCCTCCTCGGGGAAGTGCAATCATCCGAGATCACGACGAATCGCTACGTGTCCGATCGCTGGCGGTATTACTCCGCCTATGCGCAGGATGACTGGCGCGTGAGCGACAGGCTGACCGTCAATTACGGGGTTCGGTACGAATACACGCCCCCCACATGGGAAGGGTATTACCCCGACGGGTACTCGAACTTCAATCCGAACCTGCCGAATCCAGCCGCGGGCGGGCGGCTCGGCGCGTCGGAATTTGCGGGCGAAGGGCCTGGCAGGACCGGCAAGAAAACGATGTACGAAGCGTGGCCGTGGGGTTTGAGTCCGCGCGTTGGCGTCGTGTACAGCGTGAATGAAAACACCGTCGCTCGTCTGAGTGCGGCACGCACGTTCGGATCGGTCAAGAACACCGGCGGCAGCTCGCATTGGAACGGCTTTATTGGCGGGTACAACGTCACGGCGCCCGCATTTCCGGCCAGCTCCGCCTTCAACTGGGACAGCGGCTGGCCCGCGTGGCCACAACCGCCATTTCTCGTTCCTGAAACGCTGAACGGCAGCAACATTCCGTATTGGCAGCCGGAAGATGCGGGCCGCCTTCCGGAATACCACTCATGGACGCTGAACGTGCAGCGGCAGTTGCCCGGCCGATTCATGGTCGAGGCCGGGTACAACGCACAGATCGGGCGTCACCTCACGACGAACCTGCTCAGCCTGAATCAGGTCGATCCCGAGATCTTTAACGGCTTCGTGCGGCAGTACGGAGCAGCGGGCGCGATCAACCTGATGAACTCGCGCATGGATTCGACATTGGCGCGCCAGGCCGGAATCCCGTACCCGTATCCCCAATTCTCGGGCGCGCTGGCCGTGCGGCAGGCGCTCCGTCCCTACCCGCAGTACCTCGACATCAATACCGGCGCTGATGGCGGCGACCGCAGCGGTCGATCGAGCTATCACGCGTTCGTCCTCAAAGCCGAAAAACGTTACGAGTCGGGTCTGACCTTCCTCACGTCGTACCTGTTGTCGAAGTCGGTGACCTTGCGGTCCGATCGCGCCAACGCCGGCGATGGCCGCGCGATGAATCACTACAATCGAGAATTGGAAGAGAGCTTGTCGGCATTCGATCAGACCCACACGATCAAACTGAACTACAGCTACGAGCTGCCGTTCGGTCCCGGCAAGCCGTTTCTGAGCGATGGATTGGCGTCGAAAATTGTGGGTGGCTGGCGCGTGTCCGGGGTCCACTCGTATGCTTCGGGCTTCCCGTTATCTGTTTCTCCCGGATACAGTCTGCCGCTCTTCGGCGGCGACAATCGACTCACCGTGCTCGACGAAACCGGTTGGCGTGCGGCGACGCGCGGCGACAACTTCGACCCGCTCGTGGATCTCTGGTGGGATCCCACACTGTTCAGGCCGAGCCCGGTCGACACCATTGCGCAGCTGCAGGGATACAAAGCCGGTGTCCTGACAGCGGAGTTCGGCAACGCCAAGGTGCGCAATCCCAACGAACGTAGTCCGTGGTTCCTCAACGAGAACATCTCGATCGCGCGCACATTCGCGTTACGGAGGACGCGCCTCGAATTCAGGTTCGAGGTGTTCAACCTGTTCAATCGCACGATCTGGGGCAATCCGGAATCGAATATCACGAGCGCCAACTTCGGCCGCGTGACGACATTGAGTAACGCCCCGCGCCAGATGCAGTTAGGATTGCGGGTGGAATTCTAGAAGGAGACAAACATGCCCCGCGTTTATGTGTCCGCTCTCGCGACCGCACTCGTGTTGTTCTTCCATCCTGTCTCACTGCACGGGCAAGTCACCGGCACCATCAGCGGGTACGTGCAGGACCAGGGTGCCGGCATGGTGCCCGGCGCGACGGTCACGGCCGAGCTGGCCGGACAGCAACTCGTTCGCTCGACACAGTCCAACGAAACCGGGTTCTTCGACTTGCAGGCCCTGCCGCGGGGCATTTACCTGGTCAAGGTCGAGATTGCCGGCTTCCAGACGCAGATTCAACGGAACGTCGAGGTGACGGCCGGTGCGAACGTGCGGTTGGATTTTTCGCTCGCCGTCGGCGGGGTTACAGAAGAGGTCGTCGTGTCGGGTCAGGCGACGATGGTCGAGTCGCGCAGCGCGACGCAGTCAAATCTGATCGACGACCAGCGAGTGCAGGACCTGCCGATGAATGGCCGCAATGTCGTGGCGCTGGCCGGTACGTACGCCGGCGTCACGTCCATTCGCGCGAATCAGGATACGTCGGACGGCCGGCAGGGGCCGATCATGTCGGTGAATGGGGGAAATACCAACCACAACCTGTTCACGCTGAACGGCTCGATATTCACCCATTTCAACCAGACGACGGGCTTCAATCCGCCGCCGCCTGACGCGATTGAGGAGATTCGCATCCAGACGCACAACTTCTCAGCCGAGTACGGGCACACCGCGGGTGGACAGGTGAGCATCGTCACGAAAGCTGGTTCAAACACCTTCCACGGCTCGGTCTGGGAGTTCCACCGCAATTCGGCGCTGAACACGAAAAGCTACTTCTTGAAGCTCGCCGGGTCTCGCAAGCCGGAGCAGAAGCAGAACCAGGCGGGCGCCAGCGCCGGGGGCGCCATCATCCGCAACAAGCTGTACTGGTTCGGCTCGTACCAGCGGCTCTGGGATCGGGCCGAGGCCGGGTCGAGTACGACCGTCGTGCCGACTAATCTGCAGCGGGCAGGCAACTTCACCGCGCTGAGCACGCAGTTGAGGAATCCGGTAAACCCACTCACGAATGCGCCGTTCACCGACACCTCGGGCGCACCCTGCGTGGCGAACAACATCATCCGGCCCGGCTGTATCAGTCCGGTTGCGAGAGGATTGCTGGATACGTACGTGCCGGCGTCCGACAGCGGCACCATCATCGCGTTGACGCCGGCGCCGCGAAACCATGCGGTCTATATGGGTCGCGGGGACTACTACTTTTCAGCCAGCAATCAGCTGAACTCACACATCTTCGTCGACCGCAGCGACAGTTCGTCGTGGCCGGGAAACCTGAACTATGTGCAGCAATCGGTCTTCAGCGACGTGAATCAATTCGGCGTCAGCGATGTGCACATCTTCAGTCCGAGGCTCGTCAACGAAGTCACGTTCTCGTATCTGACGTCAAAATCCGGCGGCGGCGCCGTCACGCAGATCGCGCCGCGTGAGCAGGGGGTGAACGTCGATATCGGCAACGACGGGCGGGGGATGAGCTATTCAATTTCCGGCTCGATCAACCTTGCGTATCCCGGCATCAACAGCCAGGACTATTACAGCTACCAGCTGAAAGACACGATGACGTTCACCGCGGGCAACCACACATTGAAGTGGGGGTATGAGTTCATCAGGCCGGTCTTCGAGTTCAACCTCGCGCTCAACCGCAACGCGAACTTCCAGGGCACGCGGACAGGAAATGCCATCGCCGACTTCATGGTCGGGGCATTCGAGCTCTCGACGATCGAGTTCGGGATTGCCGACCACAGCCCTTCGACAATGAAGCACCAGGCGTTCATCGAAGATTCGTACAAGGTCCATCCGAGGCTCACGGTGAACTACGGCGTGCGGTATGAGCCGTTCATTCCGTTCGATCAGAAGGGCGGCCGTCACACCACGTGGGTGCCGGGCGTTCAATCCACCGTGGTGCCGGACGCGCCGAAAGGCATTCTGTTCCCCGGCGATCCGGGAATTCCGTCGGCGCTCACGAAGAACGATCTCAACAACTTTGCGCCGCGGCTCGGCGTTGCATGGGACGTGCACGGCAACGCGAAGACCGTCGTCCGCGGTGGCTACGGGATCTTCTACCAGCAGATTAACGGCGAGACCACGCACGCGGCAGAGGGGCCGTGGCGAGGGACGACGCAGTTGCGTCAGGGGCGGATTGAAGACCCGTTCGGCTCGCTCAGGCAAACCGAACCGCCTCCGGCATCGCCCGGCCGGTTCGGATGCTCCGCTGCGCCGGGATTTCCGGGCCTGCAGTGCTCGCTGTATCCGACACCGATTCGAATCGTCTATACAGATCAGGATCTGAAGACAACCTACACGCATCATGTGAGCGCGTCGCTGCAGCGCCAGCTCACACCAAATTTTGTCGTCGAAGGTTCGTATATCGGCAAGGTTGGCCGCAAGATTGTCGGCCACAACTATTTCAACGCCGCTCCGTTCATCAATTCGCCCGTCACCGGCCAGGCGCCGTCGCTGCAGAACGTTGAAGAGCGCGTGCCGTTCAGCCCGGGCATCATCAGCGCGGCTTCGAGAGTGCTCGGCAATTTCTTCCGAAGCGAGTATCACAGCTTCCAGATGAGAGCCGAGCGCCGCATGGCTCGCAGCTTCTCGCTCTCGGCGTCGTATGCCTTGTCGAAGAATCTGACGAACCAGCCGGAAAACACCACCGGCCTGATCAGCAACATTCCCAATCCATTCGACCTCGATTCGCTGTGGGGGCCTTCGTTCCTCGACCGCCGGCACGTGGTCGCGGCATCGTGGGTGTGGACGCCGCAGCGCAGCTTCTCGAATCCGGTCTCGAATATGTTGCTGAACGGATGGACGGTGACAGGATTCCATCGCATCCAGTCGGGCTCGCCGTTGGTCTTCACGACGGGCGTCGACGTCGCGCAGAATGGCGTGCTGAATTCAGGGGGACAGTACCCAGCGCTGGTCTCTAGCGCGACTGCGGATGATCTGAGACGGGATTATTCCGGCACCGGCGACATGATTGCTGCGTACTTCAACACGGCTGCGTTCGTGCCGCTGAACAGCCAGACGCGCGGGGCCTACGGCAACGCCATGCGAGGACTCATGTACGGACCGGGAGACTCCACGACCGATCTGGCCATCCTGCGATACGTGAGTCTTGGGCCCGATATGCGCCTGCAGCTGCGCGGTGAGTTCTTCAACGCATTCGATCAGGTGAACTTCAACAACCCGGTTACCAACATCTCGTCGACCACCTTCGGGCAGATCACGGGAGCCGGACCCGGCCGCGTTGTCCAGGTTGCGGCCAAGCTCATGTGGTAGCGCCTCGGACGCAAAGACGTCCGACGCTCAGCTGCCAACGCGGCAAGACGATCTGTCGGCCTGCCGGCCGGAACTGACCCGCCTTCGCGCTTACGCGCTACGGCGCGGCAGGCCGGTGCACGAACACGTCCGGCTGGCCGACAGATCGTCTCGCCGCATGGCAAGGCCGATCGCGGTATGGTCGCCTCGGTGCGACCAATCCCTAATCCCTAATCCCTATTGCGGGCGTATTTCTTGGCGTCTTTGCGTCTTTGCGTTGGGACGGCTAATCCCTAATCCCTAGTCCGTAATCCCTAGTTTTGAGGTAACTCGAGCAACACGATGTCGGAATGTTCTTGTACCTGCTCCAGGACAAGTTCGCGCCCGTCTGGAGAGATGTCAAAGTCGCGCATCTCGAAGTCGGGAGGCAGATTCGTCAGTTGATGCTCGGCGCCGGTTTCCAGATCGATCAGCCACAGATTCTTGTGCTGAAGATCTCCTCGCGCCACCACGAGCGCTCGGCGGCCCGGCATGAATGACACGTGTCGGGCCCCGCGAGTCAGCGTCAGCTTGGGCAGCGCGTGCTCGCTGGCGTCGGCTCTTACGGCCTTGATTGGAAACGTCGTTCCGATGTCAGGACCTGAGAACACGACGATATCGCCGTCAGGCGACCACACTGGATCAGCAGAATGTTCCTCCACGAAGCGCGCCGGTGAACGGCCGTCGAGGGGAACAGTGAAGAGACGTGGGACGCCGCCGCTGACGGCGGCCACCGTAATCGATTGCCCATCCGGCGCCCACGCCGGAGTGCCGTGAAGCTCGAGCGACCGTGTGACGATTCGAGCGTCGGTTCCGTCCACATTCGCGGAGTACAACAGGGTCTGACCGTTTTGCCTGATCGAGAATGCAATGCGACGCCCGTCCCGTGCGATGGTGGGCCCGCCGATGATCTGTGTCTCTGGCGCGCTCCACACCTCAGTGGCGACCTCGCCTTGCAGCTTCCAGATACTGTCGCTCGCACCCTTGGAAGAGACGTAGAGCAGGTAATCGGCGCCCAGCCGCGGGGAAGACCCACTGCCAGTCGTCAGGGGGATTCGACGCGCGCTGGATGACTCGGCGTGCGAGCCGGTGATGGGCAAACGCCAGAGCGTGCTCTCCGGACGTGCCAGTGTCGCCACGAGACGGCTGCCGTTGACGCTCGCTGCGAGGGAGGTGTACCTGTCGATTCCGGAGCTCACGCGGTGAGAAATACGGCGCTCCACATCGAGGCTGTAGATCCACGGCCCAAAGCCGTCCGAGTCGCTGGCGAGATACAGCAGCGTCCGCGCGTTGAGGAAAACAGGATGGGTCACGACCGAGTCGTGATTCGTGATCCGTTCGGGAGTTCCCCCGGTCGCGCTGATGCGCCAGACGTCCATGCGATCGGGCAAAGAGCCCTGGACAAAGTAGATGAACGCGTCATCCGGCGACCAGATCGGGAAATGACTATGAAGGCCCGCTGGTGCCGTAAGGATCGCGCGCGCTTCTGGCGTCTGGCTGGAATCGCGCACGAACATCGGATCACCCGGTCCGGGCGTGTGGTAGACGAGACGAGCGCCTTCGCTGGACCAGTCGTATTCGGCGATGCCATCCAGGTAGGGTCGTGCCTGTCCCCCGAGAACCGGCGCCCCCCAAACGCTGATATTCGATTGACTGGCACCCGCTGGGCTGCGTGCCCAGAAGGTGACGAGGGTGCTATCAGGTGAGAAGCCGAGCGTGCGAAGCGACGGATTGGAGAGCTCTCGCGCAGCGTCCCGAGTGAGGTTGTAGAACTGACCGGTGCCAACCTGAGTGACCCACACGTCCATTCGACCGTCGCGATCCGAGAGAAAGGCCACAAATCTCCCATCGCGCGACAGCGCGGCCGCCTGTTCGATTCCGGGGAAGTCAGTCAGCTGTTGAAAGCGCGCTTCCGCCAGCGGATTCTCCAACGCGTCGGGGGGGCGTCGAATCTGCCAGACCAGTAGCCCAATAGCCAGCAGGGCTCCTGTTGCCGCCATCAGCCACAGACCGAGCCACCAGCGCGGCGCGGCGTGGATGGCCGGGGCGCTCTCCAAGTCCTCGCGTTCCTGGACGGGATCGGCGATGAGACCGAGGTTGCGGCTTCGCGACCAGGCTTCGAGCTCGGTGCGGAAGGCGTAGACCGATCCCATCTTGTCGTGCACGTGACGGTGCACGGGCATCCCCTCCCGCTTCTCCCAGCGCTGCACCGTCGTCACGTCGCGCTTCATGTACGCGGCGATTTCCTTCCACGAGTCGAGCCGGTCGTCGGCCGGGCGCTCGGAGGGGGGCGGCGGGCCTGTCGGAGGAAGGTCGTTCATGGGGAGACGCGGATTGTAGCCCTCCCCGGGGGTCGCGGCAATCGACGGCATTTCACGGCAGCCCTATGAATCGCGGGTGCTGCCGCTGACTGCAGCTTGCCCGCGCCCATTCCGACTCCCTATCGTGCCTGAGCGACTCCAATTCTGGAGTCAGTGCCGAAGGAGGATGAACATGCAACGAACGCTGACCTGGTTGCTGGCTCTTGGTACCGTGATCCTGGGCGGGGCAGCCTACGTCGGGAACATCCAGGCAACGCCGGCGTCGGGATTCGCCTCCGCCACTATCGCCGTTGGCCGCGTGCCAGAGTTCGATGTTACCCACCATCTGGTGTCAGAAAAACCAGACGAAGGCTCCAAAAGGAACGTGTGGCTGTCGTTGCAGAAGACCAAGGGGCTCTCAGACCTGTATGTGCAGAGCAACGTCTGGCAGCCTGGAGGGACGACCGGCTGGCATACCCATCCAGGACACAGTCTCGTCACCGTAACCGCCGGAACCGTAACAAATTACGACGAAGATGATCCGACCTGCACCCCCAAGGTGTTCACCGTCGGCATGACGTTCGTTGATCACGGGGGAGACCATGGCCACATGGTGCGCAACGAAGGTTTCGTCGAAGCACGGACAGTCGCCGTGCAACTGATTCCGGCGGGCGCCACGAGGCGAATTGACGCCCAAGGCAACCCCGCGTGTCCGTTCTGAGATTTCGGGCCGTTTAACCAATGCGGAAGTCCGTTCAACGCGCAGATTTCGAAGGAGTTTGACCATGCATAGATTGACCATGCTGCTTCTCATCTTCGGGTATGCCCTGTTGCCTGACATGACTGTCGCGCAGGGCTTGAGCGGAACACTTATCGGAACCGTGAAGGACGAACATGGCGGCGTCCTCGCGGGCGCATCGGTCCGCGTCAGCTCGCCTGCGCTGATTGGCGGCTCGGTGACTGTGACGACGGACGAGCGAGGGCGTTTGCGCTTTCCAGTTCTTGCGCCGGGACTCTACGCGCTCGATATCGAGCTCCAGGGATTCAAGGCCTATCACGAAACGGACATCCGAATCGGGACAGGCGCAACGATCGAGAGAACGGCAGTGCTCAGAGTGGGGGGCATCGAAGAATCGTTGGTCGTCGAGGGAGCAGGCTCGCGAATCGAAGCACGAGGCAGCGGATTCGAGACGCGCTTCGGCCCTGAGGACCTCAAAGCCATCCCGGTGCGGCGATTCAGCATGTTCGACTTCATCAGGGCCGCGCCTGGCGTGTCTCCCACATCGCCCGGAAACGGTACGACCAACAGCGTGTCCGCCTTCGGGTCGGGCACAAACGAGAACACGTTTCTCATCGACGGCACGAACTTTACCTGTCCGTGCAGCGGCGAGGCACGGGCCGAGCCCGGTGTCGACTTCATTCAAGAAGTACAAGTGCAGTCTGTCGGAGCATCGGCTGAGTTCGGCAACATGCAGGGCGCCGTCGTCAACGTCGTTACCAGGCAGGGAAGCGATCGCTTCTTGTTTGACACCTCGTATTACGGGCAATCCGCCGGTCTCACGAGCCAGCCAGTTATACGTCCACTGGCGGGCGGGCAGAGCGGGTACGAGCGCGTCCGGTACCGTGACTTCACGTCGAACCTCGGCGGCCCTGTTCTTCGCGAGCGGGTGTGGTTCTTCGCGGGATACCAGCACCTGCGCGACTACGACAGCCAGCCTGGCACCGATCCGAAATTCCCAAGAGCTTACGAGCAGGACAAAGTCTTCGCGAAGCTCACGTGGCGGCCGGCTCCCGGCATGCAGCTCATGCACAGCCTTCACCAGGAGCACTGGGTGAATCCCGACCGGCCAACGGTGGCGACGCCATTCGACGCGACGTTGCGACGCACGGCATCGGTTCCCGCGATGACCTTCGGGCACCTGACGCATACGTTATCCACGAATACCGTCTGGGACGTGCGCGTCGGCCGGTTCGTGTGGGAACAGAAAAATCTTCCGAGCACGGGCAGTTTGACGACGCCGAGCCGATTCGACCGGGTGAGCGGCATAACCAGCGGTGCGCCGCAAACATTCGGCGGATTGACGCTCAAGCGCACGACCACCAAGGCCACTCTCAATCACTACCGGCCGGCGATGTTGGGCGCCGATCATCAATTGAGGATCGGCACGCAGGTCGAAAAGGGGGAGCACTTCCAGCCCTCGATCATCCCGAGCGGCGTCAGATTCGTGGACAATGGCGGCCAGCCGTTTCAATCCATTTCGAGCGAGCCTTCCAACGCCGGCGGCGTATTCATCACGGCCGCCGGGTTCATGAGTGATGCCATCACCGTGGGGAGTTCGCTGACGATCAATGCGGGTCTGCGATTCGACCACAGCCGCGCAATTAGCCAGGATCTGCACGCGCTCGATCGGGAGGGACACGAAACCGGCGACATCGTCGATGGCCTGGGCAGGCTGTACACCTGGAACATATGGTCACCGCGGCTAGGCATCACGATGAAGCTGAGTGCCGATGGCCGCACGATGTTGCGAGGCAGCTATGGCAGATTCAGCCAGGGCGTCTTGAGTGGAGAGCTGAGTCCCTTCCATCCCGGGGCGAAGCCCACCACGACGGCCGCCTTCGTTCCGGCCACGGGCGGCTACACGAGTGTCGTCTCGGTGGTTGATCCGCGAAGGAACCTGCAGCTCGATGGCGACGTGCGTGCGCCGCGCACGGATGAGTACTCGATTGGCGTCGATCGC
Organism: Vicinamibacterales bacterium; assembly: GCA_963782595.1. Taxonomy (GTDB): domain Bacteria; phylum Acidobacteriota; class Vicinamibacteria; order Vicinamibacterales; family JAMQPK01; genus JAMQPK01. The sequence continues at coordinate 672,914 of CAWAKJ010000005.1, forward strand.
GAGGTCGGTCGTCGCATGTCGGTGGCGATCGCCTACGTCCGAAAGGATGGCAGCAACTTCATCGGGTGGACCGATGTCGGCGGTCAGTATCGCGACGAAGCGCGGACGCTGCCAGACGGCCAGAGCGTGCCGGTGCGCGTGCTGGTCAATGAAACAGCCGCCCGGCGTTTCCTCTTGACGAACCCCGAGGGGTACTCGATGACGTACAACGGCCTCGTGCTGGCCGCAGAGAAGCGTCGCTCGCAGGGCTGGCAGGCATTTGGTTCGTACACGTTGTCGCGGGCCACGGGACTGCAGGCCGCGAGCGGGGCGGTCGCCGCAGGATCGCAGATCAGCACAATCGCCGGCACGCCGTTCGGAACGTTCGGACAGGATCCCAACACGCTCACGAACGCGTACGGCAGGCTGCCGAACGACCGTCCACACATGTTTCGCGTGATGGGCAGCGTTGATGTGCCTCGGACAGGCTTCGTGATCGCGGCCAATCTTCAGCACTTCAGCGGCAAGCCGTGGGCGGCAACGGCGCAGATTGTGCTGCCGCAGGGCGATCAGCGCATCATGCTCGAGCCACGCGGCTCGCGTCGGCTGTCGGCGCAGTCTCTGCTCGATGTGCGCCTGTCGAGGACGATTGCCGCTGGTGGCATTGGACGTATCGAGCTGCTCGTGGACGTCCTCAATGTGCTGAACAACAGAGCGGAGGAGGGGCTCGCAACCGACAATCTCTTCAGCCCGAACTTCGGCCAGTCCTCCGTGTTCATTGATCCGCGCCGGGCGATGCTCAGCATGAGGCTGAACCTGGGCCGGTGATGACGTCTCAACGCAAAGACGCGAAGCCGCGAAGGTGTGACGAAACATTTGCGACTTTGCGTCTTTGCGACTGCTAATCCCTAATCCCCAATCCCTAGTCCCTAGTCCCTAGCGTTGCGGCGGTTCAGGACTGAAGCCCGGTTCGAATCCGCGAGCACGCTCTCGACGGCGCATCGGATCGGCTGTCGGATTCGCCGGCAGGATTCCAAGCCTGACAAGTTGCGCGCGGAACTCGTAGCGGATGTTCACAGTCTGCGCGGCCGTCTCCTCGAGATCCAGCCACACTTGCGTGACTTCGTGACCGGTCCGCTGGCCCATACCGGTGGCGGCGTACTCTTGATCGGCCCGCTTCGCTGAACTCGCGGCGCCGACAGCCTTTTCCTCAGCCGGGGCCGCGGACGGAGATGCCGTTGCTTGGCGAGCGCTCCCCTCGTTCGACGAGTCGCGCGTGATCGTCGTCGACACGCGTTCTTTGAAGAAGACAGCCGAGATGACGCCCAGGTTGGCGGTCCTGCCGAGTGCCTGCCCGTACGAGTTCGCTTCGGTCGTAAATTCGAAGCGGCGTGCTTCCGTGCGGCTTGTCTGCCACCCGCTGATCGTGATGGTCTGATACGGGTCGAGGACCCATTTACGCGCAGTGGCCACGGGCGTATGACGCGCATCGATCGTGTTGAGACCATCGACCGAGAGTGCCACAGCTGCGCGAACGGGGAAGGGGTTGCGCAGCCGAATCGCATACTCCCGTCCCTTGACCGCCTCCACGTACCAGCGCCCATCATGGGCGTAACGCCGTTGGGGGGCACCGTTGACGAGAATCTCTACTTCTGCGGTTTGATGACGCATCGATTGAGCTGACGTCACTGCGTACGGGACGGCCGACAAGGCGAGACCGGCAACCATCAGACTGACGAAACTGTGACTCATGAATCCTCCTACCCTTAGAACGGGGGAGGCCGGAAATCTTGCACGGGGTGGCCCAAATCCGTTAGGCTCAGCCAGTTCCGACAGTTCCTCCATCAAGAAAGGACACTCATATGCGCCGCATTTATGTGCCGGCTCTCGTCATCGCGCTGGTCGCGTCCTGGGGTATCACTTCTATCGTTCGCGGTCAGGCACCAGCGGCACCCGTCTTTTCGCCGACAACTGGCGATTACGCGACCGCCGACATTCGCGTTCTCACCCCAGGTGTCGTTTTCAGTTCCGGGCTCCCCGATATCGGGGCTGCATTCGCCAAAGAAACCGGAAAGAAGGTGGGCATCAACACCGTCGGCATGGGCACCATCGTCCAGGAGATGACGACGCGCACCCCGCCGCCCGACGTTATCGTGCTGCCGTTCCAGTTGATGACGTCGCTGGCGCTCGAGGGTGGGGTGATGGGGCAGTTCACACCGCTTGGCCGCAATCGGATGGGCCTCGCGGTGAAGGCTGGGGCTCCGAAGCCGGACATCTCGACACCCGAGAAGTTTGTGGCTGCGCTCAAGGGCGCGAAGGCGGTGATGCGCTCGAACCCCGCGTCGCGGACGATGGTGGCGACGATCATCGACGACATGTTCAAGCGGCCCGAGTTCGCCGGCGTCAACGCGCCGCCCAGCACGAAGGGCGAAGGCGGTCAGGCGCTCGCGGCCGGTCAGGGCGACATGGCGATTCAGACGATCAGTCAGATTCTTCCGTACAAGGAAATCGAACTGGTCGGTCCTGTGCCGAAAGAGTTCGGACTGTGGATCGACACGACCGTCGCCGTGTCGTCGAGAGCCACGCATGCAGAGGACGCGCGCGCGTTCATTCGTTACATGCTGCGGCCCGAGTCGAGCAAGGTGTGGAAGCCGCGGGGGATGGAACGATTCGAATAGCGATCGACGCCTGACTCCCTCGGCGGCTCAAGCTGGACCAAGTCTGCTTGAGTCGGCCAACGCGGAAGGTGGATCTGTCTGCGACGCGGCCGGAACTTACGGTGCACGAACACGGCCGCTTGCAGACAGATCCACCTCCCGCATGGTCCGCCAAATCAGCCTTGCTCCGGCCTGCGCGAGGTGCAATCGCGGATGCGCAGCCGCCAGCACGTTCCCTCCTCGTATTAGCCATAGTCAGTTCAAGCCATGACTTCACGTTTCACACCAGGTGACACGGTGCAGACGCGCTTTGGAAAGGGCGTGGTGCGTGAGGTTCGGAACAGAGATCTTCTCTTGGTCGACGTGCAGGGGCGTTTGCTTGTCGTAACAGTAAGTGAGATTTCCCCGCTAGGTTCGGAACGCAAGCGGCCACGTGTCGCTGAGAAGGTGCGTGGAGCCGACCGCACGCCACCAAAGCGCGAGGCGCATACCAGCTCGGCCGAAATCGATCTTCACGGTCTAACGGTGGCAGAGGCGCTGCATCGGGCGCATGAAGCATTGAACGAGACGCTACTGGCGGACTTCAGTGAGTTGCGGCTCATTCATGGTCGCGGCGGAGGACGCATTCGTGCTGCCCTCCACCGCATGCTGCGCGAAAATCCCAGCGTGCGCAAGTTCCGGCTGGATCCGCGAAATGAAGGAGTAACAATCGTCAGCTTGTAAGGTCACGGAAACCCCATGCCAACGTCGAAACTACAAGCGGCTTCAAAAGGTGTGCGAGCGGCCTGCCCACGCCGACGTTCTGCTCGCGGGCAACGTGTTTTCGAGTATCTATTGCCCGCTCCGCAGAACATCGGCGTGAGCAGGCGTCGACCGGCGGAGGTTTTGAAACCGCTTGTAGTCCAAATTGCAGCGAGATGAGATGTTGTGAGCAGAATTTGCTATCCCTTCACGCGACCCGTTGTTTTTGTTTGATGACGATGCTACCGTCCGCCTTCGCTCGCAAATCCCACGAGCTACGGCGAGACAGGTCTCTCGATGAACGCGGAGTTATCGAAAAGGTGATGGCCGGCAAAACCCTGGAAGAACACTTTCGCGAGCAAGGCGAGCTCATGGACCGGCGGTTCGCAGAGGTCCACGCGCGCTTTGCAGAAGTGCACGCCCGATTCAACGCTCAAGATAAGCGCTTCGAAGCCATCGACACCCGTTTGGATGCCATCGATGCGCGGTTCGACTCCATAGATGCGCGGTTCGACTCCATAGATGCCCAGTTCACCGCCATCCACGCTCGATTCACCTACTTTGATGCTCGATTCACCTCGATCGATGCTCGATTTACCTCCATCGACCAGCAGTTTACGGCGGTCCACAGCCGGTTCGAGGCGATGGACGAGCGGTTCAACCGCGTTGACCACGAGCTCGGCGTGATCCGACGCGACGTGGGATTGATTCTCGCAAGGCTGGGCGACATCGGATTGACTCTGGCAAAGCTGAACGCTCCGTGAGGCGGGCCGCTATCGCTTTTGGCCGGTCTTCAGGTGCAAGCCGGATGATAATGCGGCCGACGGCACGCGGCTAATCCCCAATCCCCGATCCCCAATCCCTAATCCGTAGTCCGTAGTCCCCGTCAGGTCGGTACGCTGTATGCACCAGACAGCGAACGGAGGAGACGGAGGAGTTATGACGTACAAAATCCTTACGCTTACGACCCTCGCCACTGCGTGCATCGTCGCAAGCTTGACCACTCCGGCGACACTCGATGCTCAGCAGGCCGAGCGCATGCGGTTCGAATTGATGGACACGAACGGTGACGGTGCTGTCTCGCGGGCAGAGTGGCGCGGATCGGTCCGATCGTTCCAAAACCACGATTGGAATGGTGACGGGCAGCTTTCGGGCGACGAAGTCCGCATCGGTGCGCAGCGCAACTCGAACTGGGAGACGGCCGATCACGCGCCCAACCGGCTCGAGCGTTATGTCAGCTGGACCGCTGCTGGCTTCACTAATCTCGACCACGATCGCAATGGCAGAATCACAGAGAACGAGTGGCACTTCGACCGCGAAACCTTCAGCCGCGTGGATCGCAATCGCGATGGCGGATTGGACCGGACGGAGTTTCTCGGCGCGAATTACGACGATGATCGCGTCGATAGCTTCGACGATCTCGACTTTAACAACAATGGCCGCGTCGAGCGATCGGAATGGCACGGCAGCACCATCGCGTTCAACGACCTTGATCGCAACCGCGACGGCGTCCTCACCCGGTTCGAAGTCGCCGGCGGTACCGAATGGGCGAACGATACGTGGGACCAATTCGCCACGCTCGACTACAATCGTAACGGCACGATCACCCGGGATGAATGGCACTGGTCGGCCGCGAGCTTCAATCAGCGCGATTCGAATCGCGACGGTAGGCTTTCTCGCAGCGAATTCGATGTCGCAGGTGGAGCGCCGGCTGCAGTCGGCACCAGCGGTGGAGCGCGAACTGTGCGCGTCAACTCTCAGGAACGCTGGGTTGACTCGGGCATCGACGTGCGCGCGGGGGACAGTATCACCATCGATGCGACCGGCAATATCCAGATGAGCGACAACGCACAGGACACTGCGAATCCCGCCGGATCAGTGAGCGGCCGCCGGGCGCAGGATGCGCCGATCCTGAACCAGCCCGCGGGCGCACTGATCGCGCGGGTTGACAACTATGGACCGATCTTCGTGGGCGGCCGTCGTTCGTTCGTCGCTCCGGTGTCGGGCCGTCTGTATTTCGGCGTCAACGACGATCATCTGGCGGACAACACGGGCGACTTCGTTGTGAATGTCGCAAACACGGGCCGGAGATAACGTCACGAGGGACTGATCGCCTGAACAGTACGTAGTGTCCGGCTTTAGCCGGACCCTCCATGCCCCCAACGCGGCTGCCGTGTTGGGGGCCCCGGCTTGCCTGATTCCCATCGAAACCCCGCTCCCCATCCTCAGTCCTGCCCGTAGCGCGCCAGTCTTGATTGCGGGGTTGAGCCGGCTTTGTCGCGTTTAACTAGTGACATGAATTAACGACTCAAACCCTCCCTGATTCCTCCCACCCTGTTCACCAAGGTGAACAGCTCCCCACCAACAAGAAAGCCCGCCGACGTCCGCTCCACAGTGGAGCGGACGCGCTTGCCTTCCAATCCCCAATCCCCAATCCCCAATCCCCAATCCCTAATCCCTAATCCCTAATCCCTAATCCCTAGTGCGTCAGTGAGTTAAGAGTGTGACCTGACCTGTCACGGCTCGTCCATACACTGTCAGAAAGGAGAGTGCTGAGTGTCGAATCCGATCGTCACGGCATTGGCGGACGTCATCGTCGGCCTGGAAACGTCGTTCGAGCGGCTGTCGGTTGTGCCGCTCTTGAGACGGTATCCGGCGCCGGCCACGAGCTGCATCACGCTGGACGAAGCGCTGGCTCGCGGCGACTTCGAAGTGACGGAGGTATCGGAGGCCGGACAGGTTCCTGAGCTGAAGGTCATCAACGCCGGATGCTTGCCCGTGCTTCTCCTCGACGGCGAAGAACTGGTCGGCGCGAAGCAAAACCGCATCGTAAATCTCAGCATGCTGGTGCCCGCGTCTGCCAACGTCTCGATTCCCGTGACCTGCGTCGAGGCGGGCCGCTGGCAAAGACACAGCCGCGGGTTCTCGTCTTCCGGCAACGCTCAGTATTCGCGTGCCCGTGCTTGGAAGGTGTCACAAGTGACGGAATCTCTCGTTACAGTGGGTGAAGCGCAAAGCGATCAGCACTGGATCTGGGACGACATTTCGGCGAAAGCGAACAGGCTGTCCGCCAACTCCGACACGTCGGCGATGTCGACCATCTTCGAGGCGTATCACCGCCTGGTAGGCGCCTATGTGGCAGCCTTTCCGCGCATCGAAGGACAATGTGGCGCGGTATTTCTGCAGGAGGGAATTCCGGTCGGTCTCGATCTGTTCGAGAGCGACGCAATCTTCAGCGCGCTCTTCCCGAAGCTGCTCCGAAGTTATGGCCTCGATGCACTCGACACCCAGGATGTCTCAGCGCCTCGACATCCCGGGCTGCTCGGGCCGCGAGACACCGCACGGGCATTCGTAAGCCGCGTGGCCCATGCTGCGGCGACAGGTGCCCACGCCTTTCCAACCGCCGGGCTTGGCGAAACGCTGCGCATCGAGCAAGGCCGGATGACGGCTGCCGCGCTGCTCGTGGACGAGCGCGTCGTCCATCTGGCCGCGTTCGACCTCGTAGCATAGGCCAAAGAATGGCGAAGATAGTTCACTTCAGACCGGAGGCGTCGGCTCGCAGACAAGAAGCAGGACCTTTGGGTAGCAAAATATTGACATTCGCGCCGATGGTCCCGAAGGCTGTGATGAACAGGAGCGCCACATCGGTCGGCTTGCGCTTCCCGGAAGCGTGGCTGCCGTTTGTCCGCTGGCCCGGAGCGACATTCACAAACAGATAGCCGGTCAACGGTCAATCAAACAGCACCATCAGTATCGCAGCCATCAACAGGATGGCCCCTACGAGTCGCCACACAAGCACTCGCGGTCCGAGCTGCTGCTCGCGATTGGCAAACCAGTGGCCGATCGCCCACACGCCGACGACGCTCCAGAGGCCGCGAGAACTGTAGAGAACATTCGCGCTCGTCACCTGCCTGTAGATAGAGACCGTCGAAACGAACATCAATCCCTGGATCGCGAAACAGACGGCGCCGGCGGCAAGCCACGGCGTGTAAGCGGGGTTCGAATGCCTACGTGGGGTTCCCGCAGCCGGTGTGGTCCCTGGTGCCTCGAAGCGACGGAGTGGCAGTGAAAACACAGCCGCACAGGCCATCGTGATCGGCAGAAACCGGCCGGTACCCCATGCCAGCGACCATTTTTGGACCAGGACATCGAAGCATGCATACGACGTCGCGCCCAACGCTGCGAGCGCAATCGTAGTGCCCATGCGTCGGTGTGAATGGCCGCGACTGATATTCAGAAGCGCGATCGCGACGGTGCTCAACGCCGCTGCCGTCCAAAGTCGCGCACTAATCGGATCGCCAATAAGCACGGCGGCCAGCACAGCAACCAGCAGAATCTTCAGTCCGAGCACAGGCGTGGCGATGGAAACGTCGCCGATGTTCAGGGCCAGCAGCGTGAAGATCTGGCCAGCGAAGAAGAGCAGGGCGGTCATTGGCGGGTGCCACCAAAGTGCAGATGATGGAATCGTTCCGCCGAGCGGCAGCAGTAGCATCGCCGCTGCTGCTGAGAGGTAGTTGGTGATTCGCGCGGTGCGCCACACGTCAGCGCCGAGATCGGACGCGCGTTTGAGCAGCAGCGCGCCAACGACATAGGCCATGGCGCTGACGAGCGGTAGAAGCAGATGGAAGGGAAGCGACAGTGGTCTGTGTCCAGAATTGTGAGATTGGAAGATTGGGAGATTCAATCTGCGAATCTCCCAATCCGCGAATTCTGAGTGCTACACGGTCGCCATCGCGTCGACACCCCGCCACAGGTTCGTCGTCCCCAGTTGCTCGTGTCCGCACGATTTGAGGTAACAGAACAACTGCGTGCGATAGGCAGTGTGTCCGCCGAGCACCAGGCTGACGATGAACTCGCCCTTGGAGAGCTTGCTGCCGTCGAATCCCGTCATCTCGCCGCGAAAGTCGGCGTCCGACATCCCGGCCAGCAGCTGCTCGTACCTCGCTGGCAGCTTTTCGATGGTCGCGATCGTCTCAGGCAGATTGCGCTTCTCCGCAGCCTCGACCTCTGATTTCCACGACGGCCCGTCGAACGCGCCGGCCTTCGCCGCCGACACGAGCACCGGACCCATGAAGCTGAGATAGCGCAGCAGTTCGAGCGCGCTCCGCTGTTTTGGCGTCGGCCGATAGTCACCCTGCTCACCCTGGAGCTTCCCGGCGAGATGAACCAGAATCCGAACCTCTTTTTGCAGTGCGGTACCGAGCTCTTGTTTGGTTAGAACCATTCTTCCTCCGTTTCAGCAGTAATCCTATCGCGAACGTGCCGGAATCTTGAATAGCTCGCCGGCGATGCGTTCGACAATCCGGACAGCGGCTCTCCGCCTGTCGCTCGACCGGCGGGGGGTATCGCCAGTGCGGTCATCCCGCCCATCTGGAGGCTCGTCGCCGTCGGCCGAGGCGCTAACACGACGGGCAAAGAGGAATCGATCCACCCAGAAGTCCTCACGCAGACTATCTCGCCGAACGCGACCGTGGCGTTTGCTGGCATCGATCATCATGTTGTTGCCTTCGTATACACCGACATGCGTCACCAGGGACTGGCGCAGGTCGGTCGAGAAGAAAAGAAGATCGCCCCTCTGCAGTCGTCTACCCGCCGGATCGCCGACTCTCGATTGATCAACGGCCCGCCGGGGCAGCTCGATGCCGAATTCCTGAAAGACGTACTGAGTGAGTCCGGAGCAATCGAATGAGTTGGGACCTTCCGCACCCCACACGTACGGACGCCCGATGAAGCGGGCGGCGAAGTCGACGACATCTTCCGCAAGCGCGTGAGAACTTGCAAGAAGAAGGCACACGGGTACCGCACACGCAATTCTGGGAATCACGGGTCACCTACGGATCTCAGAGCGCGACTGAAGTCGAGCCCTACTGTGGTGGCAAGCGTGCGCGCGGTGGTCGCACGTCGGCTGAGGCAAAAGGAACGCCAACAAGCGATCGAGGTTTTGTGCCGGTTCCTGGCGCGGGATTCATGCCGCGTTCGGCTGAATGGCGTTCAGTGGGGACGGCTGCAATCCAGTGAGTACACTCATAACCGGGTTTCGTCGTATAGTGCCGCCGTGACTCGACGATCGCTCTTCGTGCTTCTGGCAGCGCTGAGCCTGGTTAGCCCGTTTGTCGAGGGTCAAGGCACCAGCCCCGCGGCCCGTCCTGACTTTAACGGTATCTGGAACTCCGGCACCGCCACGCCACTCGAGCGCCCTGTGCAGTTGAAGGATAAAGCGTTCTTTACGCCCGAGGAAGCCGAGGCGTGGGAACGCCAGATCGCGAATCGCAATCAGGACCCTTCGCCGGAGGCCGCCGCGAAGAGCACGAGCACCGGCACCTACAACACGTTCTTCCGCGAGTTCGGCACCCGCACGGTGAAGACACTACGCACTTCGATCATTACAGACCCTCCCGACGGCCGAATTCCGGCGCTCACTCCGGCAGCTGCCGAGGTCAAGCTCCGCCGTCTTGCGGGGATAAAAAATCCCGCGAGCGCTCAGGAGACAGGCCTCCAGGATCGGTGTCTGGCCTTCGTCACCGCCGGGCCGCCCATGCTTCCGTATTCCTACAACAGCAACTACTGGATCGTGCAGTCCAGGGATGTCATCACGGTGCACGCGGAGATGATCCACGACACGCGATTCATTTACATGGATGGCCGTCCGCATCTTCCGCCGAGTATCAGGCTGTGGATGGGGCATTCGGTCGGGCGCTGGGAAGGCGCCACGCTCGTGGTAGACACGACGAACTTCAACGACGGCGCCGGCTTCTACGGGGACGCGGGTGGCAACTTCGGGTGGGACCGGAATCTTCACATCATCGAGCGGTTCAGTCTTCTCGACGCCGATACGGTGCTGTACCGCTTCGAGATCGACAACCCAACCGCGTTTACGCAACCCTGGAAGGGCGAACTGACCATGACGCGGTCAACTGGCCCCATCTACGAATACGCCTGCCATGAAGGCAACTACGCCTTGCCGAACTTGCTCAATGGATACCGAGCGACGGAAGGTCAGGCGGTCAAGCCGGTGGTGCCCTGAAGACAACCACCGCGGGTCAGCCTGGCACTCCCGCGACTAACGGCCGGCGAGAATAAGGATGCCCGCGACCAACGCCAGGGCTGACATCACAACGGACGGCAGGCCGAGCGCAATGAGGCCCGAGAGACCGGCGAGAACTAAGTACAAACCGAGGACGGTCATACCAGCATTTCGATTGAGCCTGATCGCCATCAACCCTCCAGTAGAGGTGACGTTACACTAAAATCCCGCGTCGTAGAGCGATCGCAGCTCGGATTTCCGTCAAAGGAAGAGATAAGCAGGGTAGAGCGGCGACCGCGCCGTCTGGGTCAGGTCGGCGGTGCCATGCGCCGAGACGATCTGTCGGCTAGCCGGACGTGTTCGTGCACCGTAAGTTCCGGCCGGCAAGCCGACAGATCGTCTTGGCGCGTTGGCCACGCCGAGCCGAAAACATGACGACGTCGACGTGAAAATCTAATTCGTTTTGGTCGGCATCGCCGCGACGATGCGCCGGATCATGCCGTCGCTCTTGCTGTAGACATACATCTCGCCAGCCTGATCGACGGTCAGCCGTACGTCGGCGCGGTGGCCCGACACGCGACCTTTACCGTTCATGCTCTCAGCCTTCGAACCGCGATCCTGGAACGTTTTGTGGACGATCGGGAACATCGTGTCGAAGAGCTGCTTGCCCGCATCCGGCGTGTCGTGCGGGTCGTTCCACAGCAGCTTCACCTCGTACATCTTTGCCATCGTCTTCGGATTCCCATCGTCGGCAGCGAGCATGTCGGAGTACTCGGAGTACCAGATGCGGCCTGTCGTGATGTCGTTGTAGACGAACTTGCCGCGCAGGGCGGGAACGGACTTGCCGTTGTAGAGGTAACCGCTGCCCGCGCAGTCGCCACCTCGCATGTCGTGGCCCCAGATGATGACGGGGTAAATCGGCGCGACCATGCCGGCTTTCTGCGTGTCGTTGACCATCACCGGAATTCTGTCGTCGGCGGGCAGCGCGGTCGTGCCGTTATCGAGCGTCACCGCTTCGTTGCCCTCGCGCAGCGGGAAGCCGTAATTCGCACCCTTGTGGATGATCGAAATCATCTCCCACGTGTTGAGACCACAGATGCTGGCGACAATCCGATTGTTCTTCGGATTGGAGGGATCGATGGTAAACGCCAGGCGATGCGGGTTGCGCAGGCCGTAGGCCCAGATCTCCTTCCGCGCTCCCGGCGTCTTGACGAACGGATTGTCGTTCGGAATGCGATAGCGGCCGTTTTCGCTGACGGTGCTCGTGCCCGTGTGCTCATTGAGATCGGGAATGATGCGCACGACTTTGCCGACCATGGTGTCGAGCCGCTGCGGGTTCGAGCGTATCTCCACGATTCTCGATTCGCCGGAGCCGCCATCGCCGACGTCGATATACATCACGCGCCAATCGGGATCGCCGCGGCGCGCCGTCGGGTTGAACACGATCTCGCCGAGCTGATGGTTCCGCGTGTTGAGCCACACACGGAAAATCTCGCGCGACGTGCCTTCGAACGTGTTGTTCGACGGGTTCGTGTCGGTCCATTCAATCAGCACGCCTTGATGCATCACTGAACCCGGCGTGACAAGGGGCTGTGTCGTCGTGTAACCGGAAACCTGCAGGCCCGGGAACATCGTGTTCTGCGGACCGCCAGGTGCCTCTATGCTCGGATCCTCCATATGCGTCGTGTAGAACTTGCCGTTGGTCGCATAATCGGGATCCAGGTTGAAGCCGTTCAGCCCGTTGCCAAAACCGGACAGCGTATAGAACTTCTTGAACAGCCCGCGATTGTCGCCGTGGCCATTGAAGTCGAGATACGTCGTGAACGCTTTGGTCTTCTTGTCGTAGATGACGATTGGGCCGGAGACGACGGGGAGAAACAAACGATGGGAACCGCCTGTTTCTTCGCGGATGCCGTTGACTCTTGCAATGGCCGACTCGTTGGGCGTCTGCGCCCCCTCGAGCTTGCCGAGGATCGGCATCGTGATGAAATCCTCGAGCTCGAGCGTCAGCCCGGGAAATGTCTGTGGTGTCTGCGCGGCGGCGCCTACATTCCAGAGAGCCCAGATGCTCAAGAAACATCCCGCCGTCAGACCGAGCGCGTTCGTTACCTTCATAAGTAAAAAATTCTACCATCGACTGTAGAATCACAGCCTTCGAAGGAGGCAGCTCATGCGAATCAACACGCGCACCCTGGTGTTTGTCGCGGCATCTCTCGGTCTGTGTGCGGTTCCATTTGCGGTGCTCGGCCAATCGGGAGCCCCGAAGCCGGCGACTTACATCACCAAAGAAGAGATCGACCTCGTCAACAAGCAGCCCGGCGGCGACCGTCAGATCAGGGTCGTCGACATCGGCCACGAGAATTTCGCGGTGGGCATCGTTCATCGCGGCGCGACCGGTGCGGCGAGAGGCGCGGGCGGTGGTGGTGGAGCCGCACGGGCGAATACGCCGCCGGCGGAACCCTGCGGCGAGAAGAGCGCGACGCCCCCTCCAGCGAACGCACCCAGCGGTCTGACGCACGACAGTCAGACCGAGGGCTACTACATCGTGTCTGGCGGCGGGACGATGGTGACCGGTGGGCGCATCGTCAATGGCCGGCGCTCGGCGCCTGATTCGGCGGTGACGCGAGAGCTGAACGGACCGTCATGCAGTGGGCCAGTGGTCGGTCAGGACATGGTGATTCGCGACGTGAAGGTTGGCGACATCATCATCATTCCTCCCAACACGGTGCATGGCTGGGTGAACATCCCGGATCATGTGGATTACCTGAGTTTCCGGCCATCGCCGGGAGTCTTGACCGGGGGATACGTACATCCGGCACTGAAAAAATAGTTAGTGGTTGGTGGTTCGTAGTTGGTGGTTAGTGGTTCCTGGTCGGGTTCTCGTACCAGACGACGCCCAGGCCGGCCTTGCCATCGCGCGCGTTGTCGTTCTCTTCGCTGTTGACGACGTCGAGATCGCCGTCGGCGTCGACGTCGAGAAGAAGATTCAGGTCGAACTTGATACCCTCGGGGCCGCTCACGTCGAAGACTTCCCAGTCGGACTGGAACGGGGAACCGCGATAGCGGAGCCACACGATTCCGCGCCGGCCATTCGTCGCCTGCTCGGCGGAGAGGACGAGGTCGCGTTTGCCGTCGAGGTCGATGTCGCCAATCGCTACGGCTTTCGGTCGTCCGGCTAACGTCGGGTACTGGATAGGAAGTTCGATCCAGGCATCCGCAGAATTCCCGCTCGCCCTTCTGAAAATGAAGACGGGAAGCCGGCCGCTACGTACTCACCACGGTCCGGCTAAAGCCGGACACTACGTCAAGACAGCCTCGCCATGCGGAAGGCGGATCTGTCTGCAAGCGGCCGTGTTCGTGCAGCGTTAGTTCCGGCCGCGGCGCAGACAGATCCGGCTTTCGCGTTGGCGGCAGTTAAGACAGCGTCCGGCTAAACCCGGACAAGTACATCTGATCACGGTCCGGCTGTCCGCCATCGCTCGCTGTTGTCCCGCGAGCTATGGCGTGACCCGCCATAGCCTTGGCGAAGGCGGGAAGCCGGACACTACGTACCGGAGATCTTCACGCGAACGCGCGCCTCGCCCAGGACAATTTCGTCGCCCGACTGCAGACGTATCCCGCGCGATCCTGACGGCACTTCGATCGTCCTACCGTTCCGCAAAATGCTCGTCCCATGGGCGCTGTGATCGTCGGAAATGCGGTACTCGGCCGAGCCGGCTGTGTAATCGATGTGAGCGTGGCGGCGAGACACCGTGTCGTTCGTCGTCCGATCCACATCGGTGAAGGCGACATGGTTCGTTCGGATGAGACGATTACGGCTATCACGAACCTCGGTGCACCTGCCGAGATTGATTCGGGGAATGGAGAACGTGTAAGCCGGCCTTTCGGCCGATCCGTGGGTGACGGTTATTCGCAGGTCCAGCGCCGATGTGTCTTGCGCAGCCGCCCGTTCCGCAGCGGTTACACGATCGAACGCAATGTGGAACTCGGGTCTCATCCAGTCTGTCCCAGAGCGCGCCACATACGAAACGCTGACCTGTAGACCCGCCGGCTCACATCGCGCATCACGGAGCCGGTTGGTGATCCTTTCCTGCAGTTGCCGATCGCTTTCGAGCACGGCTGCGTAACGTGCACGAACATCGCGCGAGGCGGCTGCGATCGATACCTTGATCTTGTTGAAAGGAAATACGTGTCTTCCGCGTCCCGCCGGTTCCAGCCGCTCTTCCACGGCCTCGACGATGGCGTGAAGCGTTTCCAACGGTTCGAGCGGAGCTGATTTTGTCCACTGTTGGACGGCGCGGTCCAAGGTTCGTGCGAGCGTTGATTCGACCTTCCGTGCTTTGCTCAGAATGTCCATAGCGTCTCGTTCACCGAATCAGCCCGCTGGCCGCCGCTGCGCTGACGATCTCGCCTGCGGCGGGAGCCGCCGCAAGACCTCCATATCCAGCGTTTTCAATGATTACCGCAAAGGCGATTCTCTTCTCAGCAGGGCCGTACGGCGCAAAGCCGGTGAACCAGGCGTGCGACTTGGATCCGCTGATCTCTGCGGTTCCGGTCTTCCCGGCAATCCTCCAGTCGTGCCCCCGAAGGCTCCGACCGGTCCCGGTAAGCACCGCATCGCGGAGGTATTGTCCTAGGAGTGCCGCTGCGTCAGGTGTCAACAAGCGTTGATTCTCCGCCAGTTCAGGTAAGCCACTCTCCAGCTGCGACTCGCGGAGGACACCTTGACTGGCGATCGCGCCGGCAACCCGCGCCATCCGAAGCGGTGTGGCGACTACATCGCCCTGACCGTATCCGGCTTGCGGCAGCGTACTTTTCAGGCGAGATGCGGAGTTGTCCCGCGCGACGGATATGCCCAGCCTTGTGGCGGTGTCGAGAATCTGCTGCGGGCCGAGGCGCACCGCAAGTTGCGCAAAATAGGCGTTACATGACCGCACAATGCCGTCGTGCATGCCGATCGTTCCGTGCGCATGCGTATCCAGCACATCGTCTCTTACGACACCCCAGCCCGGTATTTTCACCCCCACGCGTCCATTCGGCTGCTCCGTGCACGTGAACGTGGCGCGACTCGACGCGACATCGCGACGAAGCGCCGCCACGGCCGTGACTAACTTGAATGTCGAGCCGGGCGGATACAGGCCGTATCGCGCGCGATCGAGCAGCATCTCCGGGTCGCTGCCGCCATTCTGATCGTCATCTGAGCCTGGGAACGGGTAGCTGCCGATTGCCAGCAGTTGACCGTTGTCTGGATTGAGCACGATCGCTGCTGCGTGTCCAGTCGCCGATCGAGCCGCATACTTCGACAGGATGCCGGCAACTCGCGCTTGAAGCGGCGCGTCAATGGTGACGGTAATGTCGCGTCTGCGATCCAGAAATGCCTTCACGTCTGGATGGTCAGCCGTATACCGGTGCCGCAGGAGCGGAATCAGTTCTCGATAATCCCGACGAATCGTGACCAGAGATCGGCCGGACTGGTCCGTTGTTTTTACCGCAGTTGCGTGGTCAGCAAATCCACGAAGGCGGTCTTGCGCGTCTCGCTCGATGTACGACGTGTTGGTTGCAGTCCAGTTTTGGCGGCTCGAGGCATCGCCTAAGAGATGGAATGTCGCGCCGGCGAGAGGGTAGCACCGTGCGTCACTACATGCGGGAACGTCGATGCCGTGCTTTCGATATTCGTCGCGCGCGCGGCGTGCCACGTTCCGATCGCCGGTTGCGAGCGGCAGACCCCTTCGATCGTACACGGTGCCCCGAGGGATGAGGGCAACGACATCAAGCACACGCTGGTTATATTGAAAGCGGCGACCGCCGTCAGCCTGTACACCGAGGTGAGGTTTGACAACATAACCGTCGGCGCGCAGAACCTGGATATTGAACAGCGCCACAACCACACCGAACGTCGCGATACCCAGCAACGCGATAAGGGACTTCGTTGCCGTTCGAAATGGATTGGCGGTCGCACTGACCTGTGAATTCGATCCGATAGCCGTCAGCACACCGAGTGCCGCAAAGTTGGCCACCATTGCCGAGCCGCCGTAGCTCAAGAACGGCGTCACAACGCCCGTCAGCGGCACAACGCCGAGCATGCCACCAGTCATAATCAGGACCGGAAGGGCGAGAAACAACGTGACAGCCGTTGCGAGAAAGAATCCGTAGTCAGCGTCTGCGCGAAGGCCGGCCGCGAAGCCACGCGCGGCGATGATAATGAAGACGCACGCTACACATAGCAGTCCGACAAACCCCAGCTCCTCACCGATCGCCGCGAGCACCAGGTCGGTGTGGCCTGCGGGCAGATAGCGGGCATCTCCGAGACCAAGCCCCGTTCCGAACAGTCCTCCTGTCGAGACGGCCCAAATCGCCTGAGCGATCTGATCTCCACCCCTGGCGCTGTTATCCCAAGGTGACTGCCAGATTTCAACGCGCGCGGCAAGTGTCGGGGAGATGTTCAGTTTGTATCCGAGGTAAAAGCCGGCGACTAAGACACTCAATCCGAGAATCGCCATGCCCACCCGGTTTCTGGCAATGGCGTACATCGCCAGAAACACACAGGAAATAAAGAGCGCCGGGCCGAGATCCTTCTGAAGAAAAAAGAAGACGAGTGCGGCGGCCACACCCGCCAGTACCGGCAGGACGTAGTCCAGCTTAGGGAGATCGAGCCAGCCAGGCACTCGCACGTCACGAATGTTTCGAGCGCGGACTTGTCTCAGCAGCTCCCAACGCTTCGCAAAGTAGCCGGCCAGGAACAGCGCGAGAAGCAGCCGAATCGCCTCGATGGGCTGCACCGGGCCGAAGTTGACCTTGGCGTTGCTGCCTCCAGGGCCGTCGCCGAAGACGATCAACATGGCAGACAGGAAGAGCGCCGCGACCAATGGCGCATAACTAAGAGTCAGGAAGGCGGCCTTGCGGAAATCCAGGACCGACAGACCGGCAAATGCGATAAGACCGATGCTGACGCTTTGCGTGTAGCGAATGAACAACAGGGTGTCTCGCAGTGGATCCTGCCGGCTTAGTAGTGCCGCAAACCCAACGGCTGTCAGAATGTGTGTCGCAGAGAGGAGCAGGTAATCTCCTCGAAAGCCGCGCGCCCACCAAAATAGTGGGACGGCCCAGATGCATGCCAGATAGACAACTCCCCATAACAGCGTGAGACGAGCGAGCGTCGCGTCGGTCCTGACCACAACCGATGGCTTGAGAAGCGCCAGGTCAGCTGAAGTGAGGACAGGGAGAGAAACCGGAGGCGGACTGCCAGTTGCCTTTGCCTTCTCGAGCGCCTGTCGCAACCGCTCTTTGTACTCTACGACTGGTGCGCGTTGTATTGCCTCCGGTGAAGTCGTCGCTCTGAGAATGGCGCCAACATTCGGCAGGCTTGCACCTGCGTCACGAGATGAGAGGATGAATTCGAGCAGACGTTCTGCGGCGAATCGACGATCGGCCGCATTCGTGAATATGGGATCGAGCAGCGGCTCCAATTCCTGCGGATCGGTGACAGCGTTCAGGTTGGTCAGGCGTACGACTTTTCCGGACGATTCAGCATGACGCTGTGCCGCGAGACGACCGCTGTACGACAACCCGATGGCAAGCGCAGCCAAAATGGACGTGATGACCAGCACGAGGTGGCGTTCGCCGAGGCGCCGGCCGTTGTCTGCGTTGCGCCGGACGTCGCGGACAGTGGCAGAGACGTAAGTTACGCCCATCGACTAGCGTCCTCCGACAGCGCCGAACTCGACGGCCGAACCTTGAGGCACCGCGGGTTCGGTGTAGGGGTGGGACAGTCCGTCGAGCCTTGCTTGAACGTCGCTGAGGCCACGCTGCGCCAGGCGAATATTCATCGGCACGTTGGCGAAGCTGCTCGCCTTTGAATAGAGCGTCAGCGATTCGCGATAGGCCTCTGCCGCCCTCGTCAGATAGTCGGTCTCCTGCGGCATTCCGGAAAGTTGCCGGGCGCTGCGCACAAGGCTGTTGCCACGCGCACGATACCCGTCGGCGAGCTGAACCGTTTCGCGATCGGTTGGTGTGTATCCGTGACGCTGCGCCTGATTGAGCGCGTCGGCGCCGCGGTCGAGATCCTCGAGGCCGTAAATAAAGGTGCGAGCCAGGCCAAGAAACGGATCGGGCCAACCGGGGCGGAGCTCTGCCGCTTCGCGGAATGCTGCAATGGCGTCAGTCAGCTCGCGCTGCGCCACATCAGCCTCGCGCCGCCGCATTCTTGCCTCACCGTTGATCCTGTGCAGGTGGCCCTCGCAATAACGGAGCGCGGCTTGAAGCTGCTGGTCGTATCCGCCGACCGCGAGCGCGCGCGCCAGCGAGTCGCGCGCCATTTGCCACTGCTTCTCTCTCACCGCCGGCAAGGGTGACCGATAGTTTGTGATGACCCTGTCGGCGAGCGTGGAGGTTCGCCGTGTCAGCGAGCGTTCAAGTGCGAATGTGCCGATTCGGAGATAGCTGCGACGAGACAGGTTGTCGTAGCTTGTCCATGCATCTCCGATCTGTTCGAGTTCTCGCGTCGACACATCCTCGGCGACTCGAGCCGCAAGGCTTGCCACCTTTATCTCGTTCATGAGAATGCCGAGGACGATGAGGATCAGTGCTGCGCGAATGAGGCGACGTGATTTCGAGGCGGCCCGCCGTGGCCGCGTTACGACCGTGTTTTTTTCGGCGGCGTTCGGTCCTGGCGCCGGATCGGTTGATGCAGTCTTTATTCCGTCAGGGGGGATTCGTGTGCGCCGGGTCTTTTCCTCGTCTCTGTGTACAGGGGAGTGTGTCCGACGGGTTGCCTCGTCGGCAGGGTTCGCCGGCCAGCCTTCCTGTTCGGCTTGTGTCTTGTTGCCGGACTTGAAGCGCTCGAAATCTTCGCGAACCATCTGGGCGCTGTCGTAGCGTCCAGCGGGAGTGGGACCAAGAAGCTTCGCAACAATCGCCCGAAGACCGACGGGACATCCATCTCCTAACGGCGGTGGAGGACGGCGCGCCAGAATGAGCTGCTCCAACCGGCGCGTGTCTTGAGCGCAGAACGGAGCAGTACCACGGACCATTTCGTAGAGCATGACGCCGACAGCCCAAAGGTCCGTCAGCTCATTCACTTCACCAGTGTCGAGACGCTCTGGCGAAAGGTACGGCATCGTGCCGAAATCATTCCGGGTGACTTTGCGGCTGAGCGATAGGGCCTTGGCGATGCCAAAGTCGAGCACCTTGACCTGGCCGGCCGACGTGATTCGCACGTTTCGCGGCTTCAGATCGCCATGGACAAGAGACCGCATCTTCCGATCGCTGATGGTGGCCTCGAAGCGGTGTGCACATTCCAGAAACACGCACAGCTCCATCGCGACATTCACGGCTTGCTCCGGCCGCAGCGCACCGCGCGTGATCACCTCGGACAGGTTTTCTCCGTCGAGGTATTCCATCGCGACGAAGAAGTAACCGGATTCATCGAGTCGATGTTCATGAACCGCCGGCACGTGCTTGCTGACTTCGCTGAATTGTCTTTGAAGCTCAGCGCCCCATTGCTCGGCCTCGAGAATTTCGCGGGCCTCGCGGTCGTTACCGTGAGGAACCAGCTTGAGCGCCACCTCCCGGCCGGTTCTCGTGTCCCTGGCCAGGAACACCATCGCCATGCCGCCGCGGCCGATCTCGCGGACGATCTCGTAGGGGCCGAGCCGGTTGAAGATGGTCGTCATTGCTTCAGGAACCAATTCTCACTCTTCAATTTCACGCGAGCGAGCTCGTCGAAAGCAGTGAAGACATCTGGACCAACGCCGAGAAAGACATTTCTTTGGAAGATCGGCGAGGCGCCCGTCTCGATGGTGAATGTTCCGGAGGTGTGTTGGGACATACCGTTGCGGCGGAACACATTCTGCGTGATGACAGGCGCCGCACCGGCACCAATCGCGAGTGCTGTGCCGGGATTGTCGTGGATTTCACTGCCGGCCAGGCGGGGTGCCGTTGGGCCCACGAACGATATGGCGGCGGTTGTCGCCCCAGACACCTCCAGATCGACGAGCGATACGCCCGAATCGGTGACGAGAATTCCGACTCCGAGGGGGGTCTTCGCATCGCCAACGATCCTGAATCCGGCGAATTCGCCGCTTGCTAACCCCAATGCGATAACCGCTGGTTCGGGCTGCGCATCGGACGCCGTCGCTGGCAGTCGAATGGTCGCACCGCGAGGCACGCGGCTGACAAGGCGAACGTTTTCCCTGAGAGTGAGACGTTCACGGTATTCACCCGGTTCCACGACGATCTCGGAGCCAGGCTCTGCGCGGGCGAGCGCTGCGCTGATGGATTCCGTCTCTTGAACGATCTGGGTGTGTGGCCTCAGAGCCGGCTCAACAATCGTACGAGGATCGAAGGACGGCACGCGCACGCCGGCGCGATACAGACTGAAGGCAATGATGATGACCAGCAACACGAGGATCGCCCCGCGCACGACGTAGGCCAGTGCGGGCACGGTCTCGGACCGAGGAATATTGCGAACGTCCTCCGCTTCACTTACGTTGACCAGCCCTTCAGACGTCGCGAATCGTTCCCCTTCGAGATACACCGACGTCACGTTGTCTTTGCCGCCTGCGGCAATTGCCGACTCGAGCAGCGCACGAACCACACCTTCCGGATCGCCGGCCAGCTGCCTGACAGTGCGTAGTATCGAGGTGGAATCAACCAGGTCGCTCAGGCCGTCGCTGCACAACAGCAGCGCGGCATCGGGCTCGAACGGAATCTCCTGCACATCGACGAACTCGGCATCGCCTGGTGAGTGAGGCTCGGACCCGACGTCCCGATACACCTCATTGCGCCGAGGGTGACGCATCGCCTCGAGCTCGGAAAGCTCTTTCGCGTCCTCCCGTTCGCCAATTGGAGAATGATCCCTGGTGATCTTGTCGATGCGGCCGGCACGGACTTTGTACAGACGAGTGTCTCCGACATGCCCGATCGTCGCCGTCCCGTCTTTGACAACTGCGGCGGTGAGGACACAGGCCATGCCGTCCCACTCCGGGCGAATGGAGCTGAGCCGGTAAATCTCGTTGTTGGCGATCGCAATGGCCTCTCGCACGCGCTCTCGGACCGGGCCGGTTTCGCGTTCAAGACGTTCGCGAATCATTGCGAGGGCCACATCGGCGGCCTTACCGCCGGCGGCCTGGCCACCAATGCCGTCGATCACGATAAAAAGACCACGCGCCTCATCGACGTGGTACCGATCCTCGTTTACTTCACGATGGAGGCCGGCATCTGTTCCGCCAGCGGCGGTCACCGCGTTCAATGTCCGCATGTGATAGTGCTCTCTAGCCACGCCCCGTCACCGTCAGCCACACGTAGCACGCGACCAGCGTCAGCAATCCTGCGAGGAACATGTAGCGAGCGATGAGCAGCAGCGTCATTCAATGCACCACAACAAACTGGAGATACACAGTATCCGCAAGACCGATACGAGCCTCGTCGGGAAGCGGGGTTTCGGCGCCGTTCTCCCGTTTGGTGCCGTCCACTTCGTCGTAGCCCCGAGGGACGTGGCGGCCGTTGAGAGTGGTTCCCAGGGAACTGAGATCGATGAGAAAGAATCGGCCGGTCTTTGCGTCGCGGCGAATCCTCGCGTGCTCGCGCGAGACGTCCACCGATGACACAACCCTGATATCTACGGGGTACGTGATGCCGCCGCGTCCAATGGTGATTGAATCCTTCACGGCGTCGAAAGAGTGATGTCCTGCGTTATCGTTGTATTCAATGCGGGCGAAGACATGAGACAGCGATCGCGGGTCCTCGTCGGTGACCGTCTGCTCTCTCGTCGTCGTGCGCCGGCTGGAGTGGACGGTCGCAATTCGTCGCGTACGTTCGCCCGCACCGAGTTCAGGGCTTGTGGGCAGCGCGAGCTCTGAAACGATTAAGATGTCGCCTTCGGCGACGTCGCCATCAGGGTCGGGAAGGAACTCGACATGCCATCCTCCAGCCGCGCTCTGGACAGGGATATCCGGCTGGCCGAGGATACGTTCGGTGTACTTCCGAACAAACGACGGTCTGTTCAGCCGGTCGAGCTCTTCGGCCAACGCTCGAGTCGTCTGCTCCTGCAAAATCGGAATGAGTCCTTCGAGGCGACTGTATTCGACCGGATGAAGGTAGACGAGGTACCTGCTGGGCGCGATGGTCGAGTACTTGAGCGGTTCGAGATTTCGCCGCATGTTTTCGAGCACCGCGACGATCAGATCGCGAGCCGGTCGGCGGTTCGGTTCGACGGGCGTGCTGGCGATTACCACGTCTCCACGACTGACAGGATTGCATAGTCGTACCGGGAAGTCCTAGGGAATGGCTTAGGATGTTCGAAAGTTTTCGAGCGACCGTGAGAACGGGTTTTGGTCAATTCGTCCTGGATTCGGAGACGAGGCAGCTTTTGCGTGGTGGTGAGGAGATTCACCTTTCACCAAAGGCGTTCGACCTGTTGTGTACGCTCGTGGCCAGGCGGCCGAACATGGTTCCGAAGGCCGACCTCATCGGCCAGATCTGGCCCGACACCTTCGTCGTCGACGGCAATCTGCACGTGCTCGTCGGCGAAATTCGACGGGCGATCTCCGAGGACGCGCAGTCTCCGCAGTTCATCCGAACGGCCCACGGGGTTGGTTATGCGTTTTGCGGAGAGGCCATAGACCTCAACAGCGCTGGACACGCCCGTGAGGAGCCAAAGACACGTTGCTGGCTTGTGTGGAAAAATCGCACCTTTCTCCTTGCAGCCGGCGACAACGTCATTGGTCGCGACCCTGCATGCCACGTGTGGCTCGATCACTCCGACGTCTCCCGGCGTCATGCCCGGATCCGAATTGCCGACGAAATGCAGCGCGCAGTCCTGGATGACCTGAAGAGCACGAATGGCACGTTCATTGGGCGCAAGCAAGTCACGGCGCAGACCGCCCTTGCCGACGGAGACGTCATCAAGCTTGGTTCGGTGCAGCTGAAATTTCGATCGTGGTCGAACGAGCCATCGCGGACTAAGCGCATTCGAAGATGACATAATCACCTCCACAATGCTCACTGACATGAAAACGCGGATGGTATGGGTTGCGGCAGTGCTGTGGCTTATCAGCGGGTCGGCTGGATTCTCACAGTCGCAACTTGGCTACGAAGTCCGCCAGCTGACCTCTGGCCCCACCCATCATTTCTACGGGTACATCGGGCACGTGGGGAACAGCCCTTACAGTGCCGACGGACGCTACCTGATCGCGCTGCGGACGACGTTTCAAGACCGCATGCCGGGGCCGCAGGACGCCGCCGACATCGTCCTGCTGGACGCGCAGAAGAACTACGCCGAGGTGAAAGTTGACGAGACGCGCGGCTGGAATCCCCAGCAGGGCGCGATGATGTATTGGAATCCCGAACAGCCGTCGAGGCAGTTCTTCTTCAACGACCGTGATCCGAAAACCGGCAAAGTCTTCACCGCTCTCTTCGACATCGTCGATCGAAAACGCGTGAAGGAGTTCCGCTTCGACCAGGCGCCGGCGGCCAACGGCGGCGTGAAGCAGGACGGTGGGGCATTCGCGGCCATCAACTACGCCCGCATGGCACGTCTGCGGCCTGTGACGGGCTATCCGGGGACATGGGACTGGACCCAAGGCGTCAATCATCCGCAGGACGACGGGTTGTTTGTCGTCGATGTGAAGACCGGAGCGCGGAAGCTGATCGTCTCGTTCCGGCAGATGCGGGATGCGCTCATCGCGAAGCATCCGGAGATAGACGACCGGGCGCTGTTCCTGAACCACACGCTCTGGAGTCGCGAGGGCGACCGCATCTTCTTTTTCGTGCGGGCGGATTTCAACGATCCCAAGCGGCGGGTCAACGTGCCGATGACGGTGAAGCCGGACGGATCGGAACTGGTCGAGCAGCGCATCTTCATCGGCGGGCACCCCGAATGGGACTTCAAGTCGCGCATGCTGGGAAGGGTTGAAGACAAGCTGGTGCTCTACGACACTCTGAAACAGGAGATCGTCGAGACCATCGGCGGTCCAGAGATGTTTCGTGATCCCGAGGGGGACACGGCGCTTTCGCGCGACGGCCGGTTGCTCGTGAACGGCGCGACGACAGGTGCGACGATGCACTACACGATCGTGCGTCGCGCGGATCGTACGTTCATCAAGACGGAAAATTTCAACCGCACCGGGTATGAAGGCGGCGACCTGCGCATCGATCCGGCGCCGTGCTGGAACCGCGCGGGAGACCGGTTTGCATTCCCCGCATTGGCGAAAGACGGGACGCGGCAGATGTTCGAAGTGCGCGTCGTCGAGAAGAAATAGTTGCCCGCAAGCACTTAGGTTGCCGTTGCTGCATTGTGAAACCGGGGTGGCAGTGCCGCCAACGCGGGGAGAGGATCTCTCGTCCTGCCGGCCGGAACTGACGTTGTACGAACACGTCCGGCTGGACGAGAGATCCTCTCCCCGCATGGCGGGCACTCACACGGCTTCTCGCTGAAGTAACGTCAACCCAAGTGGCTGCTGACCCAACATCCAGCTAAGGAATCCAACAACAGCTTCGCCATGCGGAAGGCGGATCTGTCCGCATCGCGGCCAGAACTGTTCCGCCTTCGCGCTTACGCGCTACGGCGTGCAGGCGCTGCACGAACACGGCCGCTTGCAGAGAGATCCGCCTTCCGCATGGCGAGGCGTCGCCAGTTCTGTGTGGTGTTAGGAAATCGTCGCAACATCGCACGATGCTGTATCGGCAGGCGCCTGGGTTGGCGTTGCTGCAGCGCGAAGCCGTGTGAAGGCGGCCGACACGTAACGCCTGACCGCGCGAGAAGCCTGAGGGAGTCGAGCGAGGTCACGGACCTCGCGTCTAGCGGCCAAGGGCGGGCATCGCAGCGCGGTCCGGCCCCGGAGCCCCGGATTCGCGATGCAGCAACGGCAACACAGGCGCTTGCCAGTGCAGCATGGTGCAGGGTCCGGCTGAAGCCGGACACTACTTCTTGAGCGGTCGAATCTTGATGTTCCGGAACTTGATGACACCGGACCCGGTCGGACCGCCGGCTTGAAGGCCGAGCGCGCCGTCCTTCAGCTTTTCATCCTGCACGTCCGTCAACGTCTCTCCATTCACCTTCACCACGAGATGCGCGCCGTCGGCCAGCACGTCGAAGCGGCTCCACTTGCCTGCGGCTTTGATGTGATAGGGCAGCGTGGAGTGCACACCGACGATGCTGCCGGTTGGAGAAGTCGCGTGCGGATCGCTGACGTTGATCTCGTAGCACCCACCGAGGCTGTTTGGATTCGTCGGCGTCTGGCAGCGGATGAAGAGACCGCTGTTGCTGTCTTCTTCACTCCAAAATTCCGCGGTCAACTCGAAATCGGCGAACGTCTCCTTCGAGCGGAGAAAGCCGGTGGCCCAGGTGATAGGTTTCCCGTTAGGGTTATTCGCAGGCGGCGGTAAGGGCTTGGCGGCGGGCTGCGACACGGCGTCTCCCACCATTGCGCCATCGACGACAGTCCACTTGAGCTCGCCGAGATTCGTCCATCCGTTCAGCGTCTTTCCGTCGAAGAGAGACCGCCAGCCCGCAGCTTTCTCGGCCGCACTGACGCCGTTCATGGGCGATGAGCCTTGACCTCCCGCGAGTGCGACGAACGGAGACGCGAGAGCCGCCATCAGCATTGCGCCAGCGAGGCGCGAGCAGAATGAAGTCATGCCAACCTCTCCTTTTGATTAAACTCCCGTACGTGGGGGCGTCTTGCAGCTTGGCAGTATTCCACAACTCGAGATTGACGCACCGGAAGAGTTAGCCGCCTCGCGCGCTCGACTAAAGGCGTTCGACACAGGCCGGCTTCAGGGTGTGACGCGGCTCGTGGGGCTCGACGAGCCAGGTGATCCCATCCGCGTCGCGCTCGTGCCCGAGCGTTCGCCGCTGGCAAAGAAGGCCCCATCATCCACGGCCGGCTACGCGCTGCCCGAGCAAAACCTCATCGTGCTGTTTCCGTCGCGCTCGCCGCGGTATCCAGACGATTCACTCGAAGACGTCCTGCACCACGAAGTGGCGCATGTGCTGATGGCGCGAGCCGCGCGCGGGTCGGAACTGCCGCTGTGGTTCCACGAAGGGCTGGCGGTGATCGCGGAGCGCACGTGGGGTCTGGAAGATCAGGCTCGCCTGATGCGCGAGCTGGTCCTCGTGTCGCGCACGCCGCTTGATCAAGTGAATGCGATGTTTGCATCGGACGAGGGCTCGAAGGCGCGCGCCTACAACCTGGCTGCTGCTTTTGTCCGTGATTTGATCCGGCGTCACGGTGCTGATGCGCCGGGCAACATCCTTCGTCGCGTCGGCGCGGGGGAGTCGTTCGAGCGGGCGTTCGCAGTGACGACCGGTGAGTCGGTGTCGGCGGCCGAGGTCGCGTTCTGGGATCGCCATCGCTTCTGGACGAGCATTGGCCCGTTCCTGACGACGCAGACCGCGCTGTGGATGATTGTGACGCTGGTCGCGCTGGTCGCGATTATCCGGCGGCGTCAGCAGCGGGCGGCGAAGAGGAAAGCGTGGAAGGATGAAGATGAGGACAAGGACGAGATCGAGGTCGAGTGAGGTCCGTGACCGCGTCGCATAGCACTTGTGTTGACGCAGCGCGGCGGGTTCTGTCCCCGATCGTTCCCGTCCGTGCTCGGCGTCAAGAGCACGTGTACGTAGAGAGACGCCTGCGGCCGGACGGAAACGATCGGGGACACCCGCTCGCGGCTGGCTGCGCCGTCAACACAAGTGCTGCGCGAGTGGACAGCGCACGACGCTTGCGCCGTCGGGGATCGCGTTGCGCCCGAACTAACACGTAAACCGGGCGTGGCGTTCGAATCGATTGTCGAAGTACGGATGGCGCCCGCGCGTGAGAGCCCAAAGACCGGCGAGGCAGTACGCGGGCACGAACAGCGGACCCCACATTTCGTACTGACGCACATGGACGCGCTCGTGCGCGCGGGTTGCTTCCAGCACTTGGGCATTTCTCCCGATAACCACGTGCCCCAGCGTGATCGCCGCCGCGCCGCCCGCGAGCGGGGTCAGCCGGTGAAGCGTCAGACCCAGGAGCGGGCTGTGCGCCTCGATGACCCCATCAACCAGCGCCATCCGTCCGCGCTTGAGCAGTGAGATCGCCAGCACGAGGCCGACGAGCGTCGTCGGACTGGCCCACAGGTATCGTAAGAATTGGCCCATCGCTCTCCAATCGCCTTCTGTGATTGAAGGGGGGATTACTCGTCGTGACGCGGCGAATGCGTCAGCCCCAGCGCGACGGTGACTTCCTGCAGTTTCTCTTCCACCTTCTTCAAATGCTCGATGATGCTCTGCGTGGTCGCAACGGCGACACGCGGGAAGGGCGGATGGTCGGACAGGTGCACCTTCGAGACGGTGTTGTGGAATGCTCGAAGATCGTCGGCAGACCGGCCGACGACGAGTAAGAGCGCTTCGATGGCGGCGTGAACAATTTCCGGCTCAGTCGGTTCGGTAGTCATAGTCTCTATTCGATCCTGCACTGCGAAACGGTGCCTCGTAAAGCGGTATGTTCGACGGGAGTTAGTCGTAGTTGGTGGTTGGTGGTTCGTGGTTGGTTGTGAAGCAGGGATATCGCCCGCCCGGCTTGGTCCGAAGTCCATCCTACACACCAACGTGGTAGCCGGATCTGTCTGCGACGCTGGCGGCCGTGTTCGTGCACCGTAAGTTCCGGCCGCGGCGCAGACAGTTCCAGCCTCCGCGTTGGCGCAGTGCCGTGCCCAGTTGGTCCTGTCTCGAAGGCGATTGCGGGGTTGAGCCTCCTATGTCGCGTTAATGGGCGACTGATCAGGAGGCAACAGTGCATCGAACATTTCTCATCGCATCCGGCGTCGTTCTTCTCACTGCATCCCTTGGATTTGTGGCGCTGACCAGCGGGGAAGCGAAGGCCACAAAACACCCCGCCCAGCCGGATCCGGCCATCGTCCAGCGGGGCGAATATCTGGTGAAGATCATGGGCTGCAACGATTGCCATACGCCCTGGAAGATGGGCCCGCAGGGCCCTGAGCCGGATATGACGCGGTTTCTCTCGGGCCATCCCGAGCAGATTGGTCCCCTGCCGAATGCCAAAGCTCCCGAGCCGTTCGTCTGGTCAGGCTTCGGGACCAATACCGCCTTCAGCGGACCCTGGGGTGTGAGCTACGCGTTCAATCTCACGCCGGAACAGAACACGGGTCTCGGCATCTGGACCGAAGAGATGTTCGTCAAGACGATTCGCACGGGCCGGCACATGGGTGTCTCACGCCCAATCAATCCACCAATGCCGTGGCCCGCGTATCGAAATGCCTCGGATGAGGATCTCAAGGCGGTCTACGCGTATCTGCGCACGATCAAACCGATCGTGAATCACGTGCCGGAGTATCAGTCTGTGGACTAGTTGGTAGTTGGTGGTTGGTGGTTCGTGATGGTGGTTCGTGGTCGTGGGTGGTTAGTAGTTGGTGGTTCGTGGTTGGTGGCGGCGCAGTTCGGAGGGCAGTTGGGCAATACTCGCCATGCGGGAGGCGGATCTGTCTGCAAGCGGCCGTGTTCGTGCAGCGCCTGCACGCCGTAGCGCGTAAGCGCGAAGGCGGGTCAGTTCCGGCCGCGATGCAGACAGATCCGCCTCCCGCGTTGGCGCGTGGTGCCAACTGCCATTCGATCTAGAGAGGGCCCTACCATAGTGTCCGTTCACGAAACGTGCGGTCGAGCGCGGCATTCACGCGCTCTCGCGAAAATTCACGTTCATCGCAGAGAAACTCGACGATGCCGGCGAGGTCCGGCTCAGCAGGCTGGAC
Organism: Vicinamibacterales bacterium; assembly: GCA_963782595.1. Taxonomy (GTDB): domain Bacteria; phylum Acidobacteriota; class Vicinamibacteria; order Vicinamibacterales; family JAMQPK01; genus JAMQPK01. Next base: position 702,059 of record CAWAKJ010000005.1, read on the forward strand.
CTCGAACGTATCGGTGACGTCGGGACTGAGGAAGATGCGGCGAATCTCATCGACGGCGCCGGGATCGCCGATGGCCGTCTGGATGTCGTCCGGCATGTTCTCGATGCGCCCGTGCTGCTGCACCAGCTTCAACGCCTTCTTCGGCCCGATACCCTTGATACCGTCGTTGAAATCGGTGCCTACGAGCAATCCCAGATCCACGAGTCCTTCGCGCGTGATGCGCCAGCCTTCGAGCAGACGGTCGAGCTCTATCGTCTCGGGCACGATCGGACGGAACGTTCCCTGACTCGGCAGAAACTCCTTGCCCGAAATCGTCAGGAAGCGCACGAGCCGGGGCGCGCCGAAAAGCAGCGCGTCGTAGTCTTTGCTCGCGGCAGCCCAGATGTCCGGCGTCGTTGCGGCCATATGCGCGGCCTGCGCTTCGCCTTCGGAGGGAGCCTGAACGGTTGGCACGCCCATCAGTCGCAGCAGTTCGCGGGCCTCGCCGACCATTTCCCTTGTCAGCCGCGATGTCATCGTGGCTTTCGAGTAGGCCTCAGCCAGATCACCGCGCGCTAAAGCATCTGCGCGCTCGATTTCATACTTGGCTTTGACACTGCGGCGCTTCGCGATTTCCTGCGCCTTGCGCGGCGGAGGCGCGCCGTCGAACACGAACACAAGCTTCAGATCATGCTCGGCCATGAGCCGCGTCGTGCGATAGAAGAGCCCCGAGAGATGTGATGTCGTCCTGCCCTTCGAATCCTGCAGGGGCGTTCCGTCCCGAAGCCGGATGAGAGCCAGGAATTGATACAGCTCGCCATTGCCGTCCACGGCGAGTGTCCGCCCTCGCAGATCTGCCAGAGAAATCGTATCTTTCGTGATGATTGACGTGAGAACAACGCCCACGGGTCAATTCTGACAGCAATGCGGTGGTTGGTGGTTCGCGGTTGGTGGTTGGTGGACTGGGGACTAGGGATTGGCGATAAGGGATTAGGGATTAGGTGTCACACTCGCCATGCGGGAGGCGGATCTGTCTGCAAGCGGCCGTGTTCGTACAGCGCCTGCACGCCGTAGCGCGTAAGCGCGAAGGCGGGTCAGTTCCGGCCGCGATGCAGACAGATCCGGCTCCCGCGTTGGCGCGTGTGACACGTCAACCCGACTGCCTATCGATGCAGAGCGCAATGGGCTAAGCTGACCGCGGAGGAGCATACATGAAGTATCTGATCGCGATGGTGGCGTCTTTTGCCCTCGGCGTGCTCGTCACCGCCGCGGGCGTTCCGATGAAAGTCCACTACGTCGGCCACGAACAGGTCGCGTCGACGATGGTCAAGGGCGGGCAGATCATCGGCGACAACGGCCTCGTCGTGCTTGCGAACCGTGCCGTCCAGCGCGGAGCCGAATTGCACGACAAGACCAACCACATCTTCATCATCGTCGATGGTGAGGGGACCTTCGTCACGGGCGGGAAGCTCATAAACGCCAAAGTGACGGCGCCAGGCCAGACGCGCGCAGACGGTATCGAAGGCGGGCAGTCTCATCGCCTCACCAAGGGCGATGTGATTGCGATTCCGGCGAACACGCCGCATTGGTGGAAAGACACCTCGGCGACGGGTTCGGTTGGATACTACGCCGTGAACATCGAGCAGTAGCGCTCGAGCGCAGAAATATCTCTCAGCGAATCGGCCAGCCTGCGACAGGGTGAGACGCATTCCAGTCGACGCCCATCCACGCGGCTAGCGTCGCGGCGACCTGGCTCGTCGAGAGCGGAGGATGATTCCGCCATGCACCACGCTGTTTCATCGCCGGAGAGACGAACGCCATCCAGACGTGCTCGGCGCCCGCAATCTTCTCGCCATGGTTGCGCCAGTCGTCGGCGGAGTTTCCCCGGCCATGGTCAGTCGTGATCAGCAAGTGTGTTCGCCCGCGGTAGTCGGGCTGTGACTGCAGCCACGTCCAGAGCTCCTTTAAATATCCATCGGTGCGCGACAAGGCCTCGAGCGTTCGATCGTAACGCCCGTCGTGCGCCCAGTCGTCGGTTTCGCCGAGCGCCAGGTAGAACACGCGCGGCCGCTCGGCCTCGAGATATTTCATCGCGAGCTGGAACGTGAACGAATCGAATCGCATGTTATCCCAGGGTGTGGTCGTCTGGCGCTGAAGTTCGTTGAGCACGGCGACGTCTGCACCGGCGATCTCGAGCGCTTCGACGCCGGCATTGACGACGGTTGCGCCCTGAGAGTGCTCGGCGATTTCATTGAAGACCCCCCAGCTGGCAAACGTGGCCACCTTATTTCGTGGCAGCTTCAACTCTTGCTGGATCGTCTCGAGCACCGTCACGTACGGATTGCGAATCGGATCGTTGCTCTTGATCGTTTGGTCGTGAGGCTCGCCGACGAGGATTTCCGAGTATCCCGGATACGAGAACCAGTGCCGGTTGCCCAGACGCACGGAACTTCCGGCATGGGCATCCCCTGCAATAGACCCGTGCTCGGTGACGAGCGACCAGAAAAACGGCATCAGCCGGCGTCGACGCTCGTCGCGATCGGACGCCCAAAAACGTCGATAGGCGGGAGAGTCCTCGACGCGCGACTGCACACCTTTGAGTGTGCTGCTCAGAATGCCGACATCGAGCCCCCCGAATACCTCTTCGGTCCGCACTCCATCGAGTGTGATGAGAATGACGTTGTCTCCGCCACGCACGATCTGACGCGTGCCGTACATCGCAGTTGTCCCCACGACGATCAGCAAACAAGCAATAAAGCCTTTCATGCGCGCAGTGTATCGACTGTTCATGAAGTCTGTGTAACCAACCCCCTTTCCTATTGTCCGCGGAAGGTCTCAGCCGATCCGGGGGCAGTGAAGTCGATCGAACGGCCGCCGGCGCGGCCGCGAACGCGGTAGCTGGCGCGAAGCTGAAGAAAATCCAGCCCGCCGCCGAGAAAGCCGCTGCGAGTCTCTGTGACGAGCGTGCTGTCAACCGTCAGTTCCATCACAATGTCTATCGATTCACTGCGGCCGGTCACGACGATCGTGCGCGGGCGGCCGGTAACAGGATCGTTCTTCTCTTCGATTGAGACATTCGTCGCGTATCCCACCGGTCCATCCGGGCCGATCGCCGCGAGAAATCCAGGAATGCGGTCTGCGTCCGCAGCATCGGCCGGAGGGCGGATGCGTCCGTAAACGAACGACAGATCGCCGTGTTGAACCTGTCCCCATCGCCACGACACGTCTTTCCAGAATCCCCAGTTGTGGTCGTGATAGCCGGCGCCATCATCCAACGAGATCGATGTGCCATTAACCAGGAGGTTGCCGCTGAGCCGACCCGACATGACAGGCACGACGTACCCCGACACCCAGCCACCGGCGCCTTGAATGCTGAACGGCGGCAAGGCACGCCCGGGCGATGCATCGATGAAGATGTCGCCCGTTACCCTGCTGGTCCGGCTAAAGCCGGACACTACGTTGGACCCCGCGTCGGGGCGTTCGGCGGGAAGATCGAGGGTGATGTGGTATCGCAAGCCCTCCAATCGAACACGGCTCGAGCCGATTGCCAGATTGGGAGCGCCACTCAGGATTTCTGCCTCGTTCACCTCTTGCCGCTGGGAATACGACGAGCGCTTGCCGGCATGGTCGAGCTGGAGGCGAACGCCCGCGTCGCGCTTCCCATGCTCTCTCGCGGATCCAACCATGAACGTCAGATAAAAGCGGGTGTCTCCCGCGCGTCCGTTGAAATACAGCCACTCGGCCCATGATTCGGCGCGCAGAGGCACATCGGGAATCGGATGAAACCGATCGATCGCTCTCAGCGCCGCAGCAGGATCGGGCGAGGACCATACTGCGTCCGACTCTGCATCGGTCCACATGTCGACGGCAGCTGTTTCGTGATCGCCCACGGCGCGCTCGAGACTGGGGATCCCGCCTTGTGCGCGAATCGGCAGCGTCGAGCCGTTCTTCACGAGATACAACGTAGCGCGGCGGGAGGGCGACGCCGCCGAGACGCGCCCTTCGAGTTCGCCGGTCCGAAGTCCACTCGACAGAATCCAGCGCGCGGACGGAAGCTGGCCGGTCGAGCTCGCAAGCACGACATCGCCGGAGCCGCTGAGAGCTGGCGAGCGGGCCTGATCGAGGATCACTTCGCCGACGCCGAGCAGCATCGCCATCACACCAACGCCCAGACCGAATCCGCACGCAAGCACGAGGCTGCGAACGGGATGAGTGGAGAGCGACCGCAGCGCGAGCCTGAAGATCATCCCGCGATGCCCTCGCGCTCGATCCGGCCGTCGCGCATGACGAGCGTCCGGCCCGCACGCGACGCAATGGCCTGGTCGTGCGTGACGATGACGACGGCGGTGCCGTCGCGTTGCACGCGATCGAAGAGCTCAGCGATCTGGCCGCCGGTTGCGCGATCGAGCTCGCCGGTGGGCTCGTCGGCGAGAAGGAGCACCGGGCGATTGGCGAGTGCCCGTGCAATGGCGACCCGCTGCATCTCTCCACCCGAGAGCTGCGAGGGGCGGTGGTGCGCGCGATGCGCGAGCCCGACATACTCCAGAAGCTCGGCCGTCCGAAGACGCCGAGCTTCGCGAGTCGCGCGGGCCTCGGCCTGCGGAAGCTCGACGTTTTCCCAAGCCGTCAGCATGGGAAGGAGAAAAAATCGCTGAAAGACAAATCCGATTTTTCTCAACCGCATATTGCTGCGATCGGCATCGGGGAGCGCGCTGACATCGCGATTTTCAAAGAGCAACGATCCACTCGACGGCGTGTCCACGCACCCAAGGATGTGCAGCAGTGTCGATTTCCCGCAGCCAGAAGGGCCCCAGATAGCGACATACTCCGCGGGATCGATTCGAAGCGAGACGCCGTCCACGGCGGTGACGGGACCGGCGGGCATCGGAAACACTCTGGTGATGTCGCGCGCGTCGATCACCCGGTCACCTCGGTCCGCAACGTCGACGCGATTGGCAGCCGAGCGACCGCCCGCATGGGATAGATGGCCGCTACCGCAGTGGTCACAGCCAGGAGCGCCACGTACACAATCAACGCGCGCGGCGCGAAGACGAAGAACCGTAAATTCGCCGGAATACCCGGCATCGTCTGCAGAAGGGCATCAAGCCAGGTCGCGAGCGCAAAGCCGAGCGGCAGCGCGGCGAGTCCGCCGGCGCCCACGAGGAGAGCCGATCGCCAGAGCACGTCGCTGGCCATGCGTTTCCGGGAGAAACCGAGTGCGCGCAGTGCCGCGATTTCGCCGAGCCGCTGGTTGGTCGAGACCGAGAGGAGCACAGCAATAAGGAGGAGCCCGAAGAACATCGTGATTGTGGCAAGCACGAACGAGATTTGCCGGAAGTAGGAGAATTCGACCTGCTGAAACCGTGCGACGAGCTCATCGTTGGTGATGGCCGCCAGATCCGGGCGAACACGCCTGATGGCCTGCACGGCGGCTTCGGGTCCGTTTCCGGGTCGTGAGGCAATCATCAGCATGTCGGCTTCGTTGTCGCTTGCGTCGCCGCACGTGCGCGCGAAGTCGTCAAGACTTGTGATCGCGGTGAGCTGAGACGCCTGATCGAACGGAAACTCTGCAATGCCTCCCACTCGAAAGACCGTTGGCGGAACGCTGGAGTTGGCCGTGCATGCGCCGCGCAACGTGATCATCGCTCCGGGAGCGATGTCGAGCCGGCTCGCAAGATTCTGATTGATCAGCAAGAAGGGGATGGTTGCCGGGTCCAAAGGAGTCGCGTCGAGATCGCGGCCACGGAGGAGCGTCCACGGGCGTTTCTGTGCGGCATCGGCACCCATGAAGGTGACGTCGCGCGGCCGGCCGCCAATATCGACTTGCGCCTCCCCAATACGCAGTGGAACGATCTCCTCGATCGCGGGAAGCGCGGCAAGAGTGGCCACCGTTTCGGCCATGTCGGCGATGGGTGGGCCAGCCAGCGGCGTGGCCTGCGTCGCCGTCACTCGAATGTCGAACCCGACACCGGCGAGCAGTTGCTCCATCGACAAGACGAGGCCCTGCGAAAGCATCAGCATGTCGAACAGCAGCGCACCAGTCGCGGCAATGCCCGCAATGCCGAGAATCGCCCGTCCGGGCTGGCGCACGAGGCCGCGCAGGGCAAAGGCGAGCGGGCTCATCTTCGGGCGAGGTCCAGAACGTTGCTGCGAAGCAGTGTCCAGGACGAGACGACACTGGCCAGCACGCCCAGCGGGACCGCGAGAAGCACACATCGCAAGGCAATCTGCGGAGTGACGCGGACAAAGATGAGGGCCGTGTCGTACCTCCACTGAAAAAAGGCATTCACTGCGCCCTGAAGCGCGGCGGCGAACAGGATGCCGAAGATCGCGCCCGCTACCGCGATCAGCAGACCTTCAGCAAAGACCTGCAACAGGATCCGGCTCTTGCGCAAACCGATAAGCCGCAGGATTCCGACCGACTCGCGGCGCTCTTCGACCAGCATCACCATGAGCGCGAGCAGGAACATCGTGCTCGCGACGACTGTGACGACGGCAATCGCGAAATGAAATCGATCGAGGACGACGAAGAGCGAGGCGGTGTTTTCGCCGCCCTGAGCGGCGCGCGCGGTCAGCTGGGCAATCGGGATTTTTGCCGAGACATCGCGCACGAACGCGTCGGTGTCGGCCGGATCCTTCAGCGCGACATTGATGGCCGTCACCGATTCTGCGGACACGGGATCGGATGGGTCGGACGTGAGCGCGAGCAGGTCCGGAAGATGGAGGCGCGCCTCCAACCGCTTGGTGGCGAGCCGCATCGGGTCGGGGATCGGCTCGTAGATTCCAGTCACGCGAAACTGTCGGGCAGAGGCCCCGTCAGGTTTGTTGGCGAGCGTGACGGTATCCCCGACGCGCAGTCCTTCCGCCGCAGCCAGTTGCCGGGTGATCAGAATTGCGGGTAGTTGCCCAGTCTGCGCCGTGGCGTTCGGTGCGCCGCAGCAGATGACTGACGTGATTGTCGCGAGCGCGAGCAGAGTGCGCACCTTCGAATTATATTTCTTGCGGCGAAGCAATGGGGGCGTCTCGCCCGCAACGCTCCGTTGTCTTTCTCTTGGGACGATGCTACCGTCGTCTCGCTCGAGGCTAAAGTGGGCAGCAAAACAATCGAGGAACAATTCCGCGAGCAGGCCGAACTGATAGACCAGCTGTTTGTCTATCGCTTCGACGAGTTCGACAAGAAGTGGGAAGAGAAGTTCGAAACCAAGCTGGAGGCGAAGCTCGAAACGAAACTGGAAGAGAAACTCAGGCCGATCCGAAGCGATTTCGCTGGCCTTAAAGAGGCAGTGACGCTTATTCTCGCCCGGCTACCCTAGGCGTCTACGCGGGGAACTCCGTGCGCTCCCATTGCGGATCGTTGACGAACGCTTCGTACTCGTGCGGAAAAATTCTCTGCTTGGGGTATTTGCAGGCCAGTACGAATCGCTGTTTTTCCTCGTGCCAGTCCGCCCTGGTGATTGCGCACTCGAACGCCAACTCCGAGCCGGCGCTGAGCTCGATCTTGGAGCCTGGCGGCGGAAAGGCCGGCACTTGAATGACTTTGCGGAACCTCACCAGCGAGTTGTCGATTCTTTTCGTGGTGTCTTCGTCTACCTTGACGGTGAGGGTGGGGATCCGCAGTTCGATTTCTACGTCCATCATCCAGCTAAGTATAAAGCCTCGCCGTATTAAGCTATGCCACCCATGAAACGCATCCAACAAGTTACATCTTTGTTCCTACTGGGATGTGCCGCGATCGTGGCTGCACAGTCTGGCGCGGTCTATGTGAATCACGACAAGGTCGACGCGGCCCTCGCGAAGGGTGGCGACCTGGTGGCTGCGCCGCAGGTCCATGTTGCGGGCGGCCACCGAGACAAACCTGGCGCGCTCCAGACACAAAAGGCGACGAGCATCATCTTCGTCACTGATGGTGACGGAATGTTTGTCGCGGGCGCCCAAACGCAGCGTCTGACCAAAGGCGACCTGATCGTCGTGCCCGCCGGTGCAGTGCAGTCGTTCAAGAGCGTCTCGCCGTCGATCAGCTACTACCTGGTCACAGTTCCGGTGCTCGCCGCCGGCGCGAAATCCGAAGTGGTGTATGTCGGCCGCGACAAGGTTGCGGCGTCGATGAAGAAGGCAGGGCCGCTTGCGGACGGACCGAATCTCCGCGTATCGGGTGGTTATCGAACCGGTCCTTACGCGCCCGCTGATTACCGGCCCGACGTGGAGGTGCACACAAACGAAGCCGACCTCTTCTACGTCGTCGAGGGACGTGCGACCCAGGTGCTGGGTGGCAGCGTGGTCGGCGGGCGGGAGACGGCGCCTGGACAGATTCGTGGCTCGAAAATCGACGGCGGGCAGACATATCAGTTGGGCAAAGGCGATGTCATGTGGGTGCCTGCCGGCATGCCGCACTGGTTTCCCGAAATCCCGGAGCCTCTCGGCTACCTCCTGGTCAAAGTGTTCTATTGAGGTGGTAATCTGTCACGATGGTGAGGCCATCGTGAGTTTCTGTGATCATTGTCAGGGCCAGCGATTCGACCGGGCGCAGGTGCTGCGCGCCCTGCGCGCCGCGCGCAAGCGACTCGGCCGCGGCGAAGGGGCTCGCGAGGCGGAAAGAATCCTCGCATTCGCTATCGAGACGGTGCGGACGCTCGAGATTCCGCATTTCGATCCCCCAGACGAATTCGTCGATGGGGAAGTGATCCACTAGCGACCGTTTATTTCCCTGGCAGGCAGTACCCGTAGTACTGCTCTGGCCGCGACGTCCATCCCGACAGCCGGACCGGCGTGAATTCATGCCTGGTGTGCACGGCCTTGAAGCTGCCACCGCTCCGGCTTTCCTTGTCGGCGAACACCGACGTCAGATACACCGCCCCTGAAACGTTCATCGCCAGGAAGTGCAGGTTGTCGCCAAGCAGCCGCACCGTAATGTGCGGCGCGCCGGCCGAGGCCGACGACACATCGACGACGTTGGCGGTGCCGTCCTGGGTGTCGATCGCCTCGAACTGCATGGAGAGGGTCGTCTTCGTCACTTCCGCGCTCGGCGCGCTCTTGTCCCATGTGCCAACAGCCATCAGCGTGAAGTTGCACTGCAGGCGCTGAAGATCTGCCAGCACGACGGGGCGAGGCGCCTGAGCATAAGACGACTGCATGCCCAGGATGAAAAAGAGTGCAGCCAGCCACTTCCGATCGTTGTTCATCACCGCATTGCCTCCCAGCAAGAGGATGATAATCGGTAATCCGCCGACAGATTTCGTCGCGTTGCGATCGCCTCGTCGAACGGTATCCGCGAAAAATCCTCGATGTGCGTTGGTATCAGGTTTGCCTCTTCGGCACGCACTATTCTCATGCACATCCTTACGCCAAAACGGTGCTGCACACTTTCTCTTTGTTTGATGGCCCTCGTACTTACGGCATGCAGGTCCGACGTGCCGGGCGACAGCGGCTGCCGGAATCTTGTCTACAAGGAAGCGGGGTTGTCGCGCTCCGAGTACCTGCCGTGCGCGGGAGAAATCGTCCATGCGCTCGACGAACTGGCGCGGCTCAGCGACCTGGCGTTGCGCGGCGACCAGCAGGCGCGATCTGACGGACGGGCGATGCTGCGCCGCGCGCATGCGTTGATTTCCGCCGCCGGCGGACGCAATCTACTCGAGCGCTGGGAGGACCGCGCGCTGACCGACCTGAACATCCGAATCAGCAACGCCGTCAGCCACTTCGAAGCCTTTTACATGGTGCGCATCCTGGACGAGCCCGAGCAGTTCGCTGCCCAGACACGCCAGGCTGCTGAGACGGAGCTTCGCGGAGCCACCCGCAGGACGACCGAGGCCATCAGTTACTATCGCCGCCTGCAGTAGCGCAATGCGTGCCTTTGCAGTTGTCCTGATCACCGCGTTCGCTCTTTCCGCGTGCGAGGGAACCACGCAGGCGGCTATCGGCGACCCGATCGAGATGGGCCCCTACACATTCTCAGTCATCTCAGCATCGCAGGGTAAGCAGTGGGAATCTGCCGAGGGGACGTACCGCGAGATCGTCGTTCGTGTTCGCGTGCACCGCGACGACACTGCACCGTTCACGGAAAATTTCTCATCCTCGTTCATCGACGGCCTCACCATCGCGGACGCCGCCGGAAATTCGATAGGCACGACGCCGGCACCCGATTCCCCGGTTCAGAGGGCCGGCCGATCCCGCTCCGAATACTACACGTGCCTGTTTCGATTCAGCCGCTCGTCAGAGGGCGTGCGCGACTTTGCGAGAATCGGTACCCGCCCGCAGGATTTCAAACTAGTGATTGCCAATCCCGCGCACCAGAACGGGCAGCCACGGCGTGTCGCCGTGCCGCTCGGTTAGCCGGGATCACGCTCGGCTCCCGTTGTTCGAACGGCAGTGGATGCGTGATAATCGCACCCACGTTCACATGCGGAGCCCTCTCGCGGTCGTGGCGCTCGTTGTCGGCATCATGGCCACCGTCCAGACCCAGTCGCCAGCCGATCCGGCGCTTCAAGCGCAGCTGAAAAGACTGTTTCCGTCTGCGGCGGCCTTCTCACCGAAAGTGATCGATCCGCCGCACTACAAGGCGTTCGCGGCGAGCCCGGCAGGCGGCGAGCAGCCCGCCGTCGGTCTGGCGTTCTGGACGACCGAGCTCGAGCCCCTCGAACGGGGATATGACGGCCCGATCAAGATCTTTGTCGGCATGGACACAAAGGGCATCCTGACCGGGGTCATCGTGGCCGGGCACAACGAACCGTACGGCGACTTTTCCGTCGATACCCCCGAGTTTGCGGCGCAGTTCAAAGGGAAGAGCATTCGCGATCCGTTTCGTGTGGGACAGGACGTGGACGCCGTATCGAGGGCCACCATCACCGTCACCAGCGCCGCGCGCGCCATCAGGATTAGCGCGCGTCGGATCGCGACGCGGTTGCTGGCGCCGCCCAAATGATGCGGCTCCTGGCGCTCCTTGCGGGCCTCGTCGTGACGGTGTTTGTCGCAGCGGCCAACGCGGGAGCCGGATCTGTCTGCGTCGCGGCCGGAACTGACGCCGCACGAACACGGCCGCTTGCAGACAGATCCGGCTCCCGCATGGCAACGCAGCCTGACACACATCTGCTCGGCCCTCGTGATTTGCCCAAGGAGCTCAAGGGGTTGTCCGGCACTAATCGGACTGTCTACGGCGCTCGCATGGTTCGCTTCAGCAGCCTTGCGTCGGCGCAACCCTCGACAGAGCCCGACGACCCCTGGGAGTTCGAAGAGGATGACGAGCCGGTCGAAACGTGGCAGCAGCTCGTCACGGATCAGGCGCTCGATCTCGGCCTGTTTGCCGCGTTCGCGGGGCTGGCGCTCACCAGTTTCTTTCGCAAGAGCGTCGGGTTGAAATACGTCACGCTCGTCGCCGCCGTGGCGTATCTCGGGATTTACAAAAGCCAGCTGCTGTCGATCGTCAACGTGTTCGGCATGATGGGTGGCAACCTGCCGCTGTTCAAGTACAACCTCGGCTGGTATCTGTTCGCGGTGTTTTCCATTGTGTCCACGGTGCTCTGGGGACGGCTCTACTGCGGGCGCATCTGCGCATACGGCGCGCTCACGCAGTTGCTCGATCCGATCGTGCCCGCGAAGTACCGATACGACATGCCGCTTCGTATCGAACGCCACGCGAGCAAGATCAAATACGCGATTCTCGGTGGCGTGGTGCTGTATTTCCTCGCGACGCGCGATATGTCGATCTACCGTTACGTCGAGCCGTTCTGGCTGTTCGGCGGCCAGGCATCGGCGGCCTTGTGGATTGCGCTCGGGGTGATGCTCGTCGCGACGGTCTTCGTCAGAAATCTCTACTGCCGATTCCTGTGCCCGCTCGGTGCGGCGCTGGGGCTGCTCTCGAAGGTGACGATCTTCGGCATCAAGCGCTGGTCCGAGTGCAACAGCTGCAAGATCTGCGAGAAGACCTGTCAGTGGGGCGCCATCGACGGACCGAAGATCATCATGACCGAATGCGTGCGCTGCGACGACTGCGAGCGTCTATACATGGACCAGCAGAAGTGCCCGCACTGGATCATCATCAGGCGGAAAAGCGACGTCCTGGCACGCCAATCGGCGTTGCCGAGAGCCTGACGAATTCATCGAACGCATCCTCCCACGCCGGCGCCGGATCTGTCGCAGCCAATCACGGCAGCACGACCCGTCTGCCCGCCAGCCGGAACTAACGGTGCACGAACACGGCTGGCTTGCAGACGGATCGTGCTGCCGTGCTTGGCGGGAGACCGATCCGCCCTCCGGCGTCAGTCTGAATCAGACGACCAAATGATCCGGCATGGTATCGTGCGCAAGATGCGGGGAACACAACTACGTCTCAATTCAGTGCATCACGGTGTTTGCAACGGGCTCGCGCCGATGTTCTGCGGAGCGGGCAGTAGATACTCGAAAACACGCTGCCCGCGAGCAGAACGTCGGCGTGAGCCCGTTAACAGCGCCGTGATGTCATGAATCTGCTTAACCTGGACGGAAAGGTCGCGGTCGTGACCGGTGGCGCAAAGGGTATCGGCGCGGCCACGGCACGTATGCTCGAGCGAGCGGGCGCGCGCGTGGCTGTCTTCGACGTGGACGACACCGCCGGGTTCCGCATCGACGTCACCAGCGAATCCGAATTGACGGGAGGATTTGCGCGCGTGGCGGAACGATGGGGCGGCGTTGACATCCTCGTGAACAACGCGGGCCGGGTGGCGCGCAAGCCGGCCGTGGAACTCAACGTGGACGAGTGGCAAGAGGTGTTGAATGTGAACCTGACGGGCACGTTCGTCTGTTCACGAATCGCGCAGCCTTACATGAAGGCGCGCGGCGGCGGCTCCATCGTCAATGTCGCGTCGATCATGGGCCTCTCCGGCGGGCTGTTCCCGAACGCATCCTATCAGGCGTCGAAAGGCGGCGTTGTGAATCTGACCCGCGCGCTCGCGCTCGAGTGGGCGGCGGATAACATCCGCGTCAACGCCGTCGCCCCCACATTCGTCCGCACCGACATGACATCGGCCGTTTTCTCCGATCCAGTGGTGCTGAGCACTGTGATGCAGCACACGCCGCTCGGCCGCCTTCCCGATGTTGACGATGTGGCGGCTGCCATTCTCTACCTCTGCAGTGATGCCGCGCGCTGCGTGACCGGGATCGTCCTGCCGGTGGACTCCGGTTATCTCGCTCGGTGAAGTCCACTTCAGCTGGAAATTTGAACCCTGAACGCGTCCGCACCTGACAAAAAACACACAGGAGACTAGGAGTTCAGGAGGAATTCGGCAAAGCGAACACGACGACGCGACGAGCGCGATGGCCGCGGCGCGCAACGGCTCGAAGTGGATGGAGGGCTCTGAGCGCCTCGTCTCCTCGTTACAGAAGATCAGAAGGTCAGAAGATCGGGGAACACTGTCGTCCTGCTTCGCTGTCCTCCACGACATCCACAGAGTTCTGTATCGACGTCGCGCCATTGGCGCGCGCCGAGACGAAAACAGCCGAATATCAAGAGCCTGGGTCGTGCCGCTCTTGTATTCGGCTGATTTTCGTCTTGGAGCGTGGGCCGCATCCGCGGCCCACGACGTCGATGCTCCGACGGAGGCCCCTGACGTATCCCACAGAACGGGGACGGTCAGTCTCTTGATCTTCTGATCTTCTGTTGGCAGTGGGGTATTGAAACCGCTTCTAGCCTAGCTAGGAGTTTAGGAAGACCGGTGTTCACCCTCCTAACCTCCTTATCTCCTGTTCTAGATTTCCGACTCGTCCGGATCGATGTCCAGGTCGTCGTCCACGTCGTCGATCACGCCGGTTCCTTCATCGTCTTCGAGAATCGCGTATGTCTCGCTCTCGAATTCGGCGTCTTCGTCGACTTCCGGTTCAAGATCGTCGTCATGCTCGGCCACTGCGCACCTCGGGTCGATTATCGCAGGCCGCGGAGCAGACGTGCGTGTTATGAGCATCAATCGGGTGCGAGGGGGTGGGGTGGGTAAGCGTCAGCGTCCAGCGTTCTGCCGGACCGAACAGGTGAGGGGTACGTAAGGTCCGGCTAAAGCCGGACACTACGTACCCCTTCGGATGTTCTAGAACACGTACTTCAGACCAATCTGAATCTGGCGCGAGTCCATTCTCGTGCTGGTGATGACGCCATAGGTCGGCGTGCCGAGCTGCGATCCGGGCTGACCCCAGATTGCCGTATTGGGCAGATTGAAGATCTCGACGCGGAATTCGAGGTTGTCGTCGGAGATCCGGAAGTTCTTGTTGATCGACATGTCGAAGCTCTTGATGCCGGGGCCAACAACGGCGTTGCGCCTCACGGTGCCATAGCGGAACCCTGTGCCGTACTCCGGATTGCGGTCGACGAATGCGGCCGTATTGAACCAGCGTTCACGGGTTGGATTGTCCAGCTGCCAATCCGGGGCGCCGGGTGCGGGGTCCGGGTAACATCCGCCGCCGCCGTTCTGCACGGTGCCGGTGCTGCACCCCAGCGTGAACGGGAACCCATCCTGGAACGTCAGGATGCCGCCGATCTGCCAGCCGCCGAGCACGTAGTCGAGGGCCGTATTTTGATTCATGTACTTCCGGTCGCGGCCGAACGGCAGCTCATAAATCCACGACGACGTCCAGCGCTTGCGGAAATCGAACGCCGAGGGACCCGTCTCGAGCTCGAGATCGTAGTTGTTCGAGGGCGTCAGCGGGTCGCCGACGCTCGTGCGAACGCCGCTGCCGTTGTCGACCGATTTCGCGTAGGAGAACGAGCTCAGGAAACTGAGGCCGTGCGAGAACCGCTTCTGCGCCTTGAGGTAGAGCGCGTGGTAGTTCGAATGACTCGGCGCGTTCATGACCTGCATGCCGCCCAGATCGGGGAACGGTCTGGAGAGGTTGGTGTTCGCCAGTGCACTCGGCTCGGTGTTGTTGTACGTCTGCAGACGGCGCAGGTGCACGCCTGCCGATCCGAAGTAGGTGACTTCGCCCGTGATCGAACCCGGCAGTTCTCGCTGGAATCCGAGCGACCATTGCCCGATATACGACGATGGCACGTCATACTCTGCCGCAAGGATGAACGTCGGCGATCCCGTGCGCGCGAAGGGCTGCTCGAAGCTGAGATTCGGCCGGAAGGTCTCGGCCGGTTCGTTGCGGCGGATGGTGAACGGCGCGTTGCGCACGGTGTCGAACACCGCGTTGCCGATGTCGCGCACGTAGTAGATGCCGCCACCCGCGCGAACAACCGTCCGCTCGTCAACCGACCACGCCAGTCCGAGCCGTGGGGCGAAATCGTTGTAGTCGGGCTTGTAGGCGCCGCGGCCGAAACGGCCGTCACGCACATAGGGAATGCTCCCGAGACTGAACGGCGGGTTCCCTTCATAGGGATCGCCGGTGCCCGTCCGCACGAAGACGGGCGCGCGGCTGTTGTCCCAGACGTAGTCGATATTGACGATCTTGTCGTCGACGTCGGTGAACGGCTGGTCGTATTCCCACCGCAGCCCGAAGTCGATCGTCAAGTTCGGTGTCACCTTCCAGTTGTCCTGGATATAGAGGGCGTAGTAATTCGACCGGAAGTCCGCGATGGGGGCGCCGACCTGCGACTCTGAGTTGTTCATGCTTCCCAGCAGGAAGTCCGCGAATGCCGCTCCGCCCCGCTGCGCCGCCGGCAGCAGCGGCTGCCGCGTGTAGCGGCCGTCGAAATTGAACCGTCCGCGCGTGACGACGCCGCCGATCTGATCGTACAGGACGCGCCGAATCTCGCCGCCGAACTTCATCGAATGGTTGCCGAGAATCCACGAGAAGTTGTCGACGAACTGAATCGTCTTGTCGTCGTTGATGAAGGGCGCGTCGCTCTCCTCGCCGAGCCCGGAAAGGCCGGTCACGCCGATGTTCGGCACGCCCCAGTAGAGCGGGTTGTCGCTCACGATGTTGATGCCGAGCTCCTTGACGACGTTCTCCACGTTCGCGCGGGGCGAGATGTGTCCGTTCTTCAACTGCCCGAATCCGATCCGCAGGTCGTTCAGCTTGTTCGTGCCGATTGTCTGCGTGTTGCCCAGCACCATCTGCTGCACGTCGGTATCGGTGTTGCTCCCCATGTTCGGAATGGCGAAGGGATCGTACCCGAGCTCGTGAGAGATGCTGTGGCGGAAGAACCAGTTCATCGTCGCGCTCTGAGTGTAATCGACGCGATAGGTGTACTGGTCCATGTTGACTTCGCGCGCCTCGCTGTTCACGAAGTTGGCGCCGGTTCGCTCCGCATCAGGAGTCGGGTAGTACCTGAGCAGCTTCTGCGAGGCCGGGTGAATGCGGTTCGCAGGAATCTTGTTGTCGGGGAACGCGGTCGGCGCCCGGACGACGTTTCCGGCAGCATCGAACAGGGCTGTCGCCGGATCGTAAATGACGATCAGGTTTCCGCTTGCGTCGCGCAGGTTCGAGAAATCGCCGGCCTTCCAGGCGGTCAGCGGCAGTGACGCGTTCGACGTGAGCGATTTGTTTTCGCGCAGTCCTTCCCAGTTGAACATGAAGAACAGCTTGTTGCTGAGGACGGGACCTCCGATGGTCGCCCCGTACTGGTTCCGCGAGAACGGCGCAATGGGCTTGTCTTTCGGGTCGAAGAAGTTCTTCGAGTCCATCTTGGCGTTGCGCACGAACTCGAAGACGGTCCCATGGAAGGCGTTCGTGCCCGACTTGGTGCTCGCGTTAATCTGCGCGACCGCACGGCCGAACTCGGCGCCGAAGATGCCCGACTCGACCTTGAACTCCTCGAGCGCATCGACCGAGGGCAGCAGCATGTAGCTGTTGAAGTTGAGGTCGGTGTTCTCGACGCCGTCGAGCGAGTAATGGTTGTAATGGATGCGCTGGCCCGCGACGTTCAGCGAAAAGCTGTTCCGTTGACCGCCCATGCGCTGCTGCCCCTGCGCAGACGCCGGCCCGTTGGTCGTGGCGCCGGGAATGAGCGAGGCGAGCTGCAGATAGTTGCGGCCGTTCAGCGGCAGCTCGACGATGCTCCTGTTCTCGATGACGGTGCCGATCGAGGCGTTCTCCGTCTGAATCACCGGCGTGTCGGCCACGACCGAAACCACGTCGGTGAGCTGGCCGATCTCCAGCGTGAACGGGAACCGGTACGCGCCACCGACCTGCACCTGGATGCCGGTGCGCTCGATGGCCGTGAAGCCGTCGAGCTCGCCCTTCAACGTGTAGGTGCCCGGAGGGACGGCGGGAAAGACATACTGACCCGATTCGTTGCTCTGCGTTAGACGGATGGCTTGGGTTGCCACGTTCGTCAGCGTGACGCGCACGCCGGGCATCACGGATCCGGTCGAATCGGTGACGAGGCCGCTGATTTCACCAGACGGGGTTTGAGCCCAGGTCAGCGACGCGCAACTGAGCAGCACGATGACCAGCATGAATCGACGAAACATACACGCACCTCCAGAAAGGGGAGTTCCAGATAACCCGGTATTATGGCTCCGTCGCATGGAAGTCAAACAGAAATCTGTGCCCATCCAATCTGGGGTCTATGCGAATTCAACCATTTGAATAAGATCCAATCGGAGGCTGACATGAAACGCGTGGCGGTTCTCGCTGGTGCTGTGGTGATTGCAGTTGCTGCGACGTGGCCACCGGCATCCGCGCAGACGCAGACGCCCGTGAGGGGATATCTCACGTACGAGACCGCGCGGCCGCAGGGTTGGGCCGTGCGCGAGTATCTGACGTCCATCAACGCGAAGTTGCCGTTGTGGAACTCGGCGAAACAGAAGCTCATCGATGGCAAACAGATCTTCAGCTTTACCATCAACAGCCTCGACGTCGAGGGCTACTGCGCGGCGGCGCCGCATTTCGACTACATCTTTTTCGAGATGCAGCACAGCACGATGACGTGGGCCGACATCGAGAAGATGATCGCCGCGTGTCCGCGCGCGGGCGTGCCGATGATCCGGCTGCCCAACGAAGCGGAAGACACCGTGCAGAAGGCCACCGACATCGGCGCCGTCGGACTTCTGGCGCCCACCGTCGACACGGTCGAGAAGGCCCAGTCGGTCGTCCGCTACGCGCAGTTTCCGCCGCTCGGCCGGCGCAGTCAGGGCAGGAATCAGGCGGCGACCATCTGGGGCGCCGGCGGCATCGACTATCGGCAGTCGGTCAACGCGAACATGCTGATTGTCATGATGATTGAAACGCCAACCGGCGTCGCCAATGCCTACGACATCGCGCGAATTCCGGGCGTCGATGCGCTGCTCGTCGCCAATGGTGATCTCGGCAGCTTCTCGGGCTTCGAGCCCGGCTCTCCACGGTACGAAGCACTGGTAACAGAGACTCACGACTCGGCACTCGCGGCCGGGAAATTCGTGGGTGCGGTGACGGCCGCCTACGCGCAGAAAGGCGGCATCTCAGGACGAACCGACTGGGCCGACTACCGCATGAACTGGAATGGACCGTCCATCGACGGGTGGACGCCGCCATCGAGCGGACGCGGCGGACGCGGCCGCGGGGCGAATCCGCAATCGCGAGAAGCGCGTTAGTAATGCGATTCGCGAAGCGTTCTCTTGGGAATGGCCTGCAGCTTCACTATGCGGAGCAGGGCGACGACAGTGGAGAAGCCATCGTCTTTCTGCATGGCTGGCCCGACTCGTGGTTCTCGTTTAGCAGGGTCGTAGAGTCGTTGCCCGGGCAGCATCGGTCGCTCTTGCTGGACCAGCGTGGGTTTGGCGACTCAGGTCGACCCGACCACGGGTACACGATCGCCGATTTCGCTGCAGACGTGCCGGCATTCCTGGATGCGCTTTCTCTAAAACGCGTCACGATCGTCGGGCACTCGTTTGGAACCTTCGTGGCGCGACGCGTCGCTGTCGCGTACCCGGAACGAGTCGAACGACTGGTGCTCATCGGCAGCGGGTGGGTGGGCTCGAACGCGGTGACACGCGAGGTGTACGCATCGTTGTCCGATCTTGCCGATCCCGTTCCGCACGAGTTTGCCCGCGAGTTTCAGGCCAGCACGGCCTATGCGCCGCTTCCTCCGCCGTTTTTCGATCGGATCGTCGCCGAGAGCCTGAAGCTGCCAGCCCCGCTCTGGCGCGAGGTGCTCGGCGCCGTCATCAGATACGAAGACGCCAGAGACCTTGCCGGCATGAAGATACCGACGCTGCTCTTGTGGGGCGATCGAGATGCGCTCTTCGCGCGTGAAGATCAGGATCGCCTCGTGGCGGCGATTCCACACGCGACACTCAAGATCTATCCGGACATCGGACATTGCCCCAATTGGGAGTGCCCCGAGCAGGTGGCGGCCGATCTGCACGCATTCATAGCCGAGACGCAGGAGTCGTAAGGAAGCCGGAGGTCCTCCTCGTGCGCCAACGCGGGAGGCGGACAGATCCGGCTCCCGCGCTGGCAAGGACTGGGTGTCCCGCTCAGAGCCATGGCGACCTCCCGATGAAATCTACGGCGCATCAGTCGGGGCCGTCACGATCCGGACTTTATCCTTTAACCCGGACGAGATCAGAACCTCGTTGCGATCCGACACGATCACCCCTTCGACATCCGGCAGCCGTTCAATGAGCGCCATTCCTGCGTCAGGGCCCATGACGAAGACACCGGTCGAGAGGCCGTCGGCGATGACAGCTCGATTGGTCACGATGGTGGCGCTGCGTGTGCCGCGGGCCGGCAGGCCCGTGGCGGGATCGAGGATGTGGTGATAGCGGCGGCCGTCTTTGACGAAGGCTCTCTCGTAGTCCCCTGATGTACTGAAGGTCCCATCAGTCAGATCGAGCTCGGCGAAGCTGCGATTCGCCGGGCCTCTTGGATCCTGGATGCCGAGGCGCCACGGGCGCCGGTCCTTCAGCCCGCCAACGTAGATGTCGCCGCCGCTCTGAATCATGAAGTCGCGAACGCCCCGCTGTCTCAAAATAGCGGCACCTCGATCGATGGCGTATCCCTTTCCGACACCGCCAAGGTGGATCGACATGCCTTTGCGCGCGACGAACACCGTGCCTGCCGTGTTGTCGAGCTGGATCGCGCGATAGTCGATCATCGCCAGCCGGCGGCGTACCTCGTGCATATCAGGAACGACGTTGTCCTGGTCGTGGTCGAATTTCCAGAGTCCAGACAACGCGCCGAATGTGACGTCGAACTTGCCGTTCGTCCACTCGCTCACCTGTCGCGCGGTTTCGAGCACCTCGCGCACCTCCGTGCACACCTGTGCCGGGGAAATGCCGGCCGCCCGGTTCACGCGCGAGACATCGCTTTCGGGAACCCACGTGCTCATCAGGTTCTCGAGCCGGGCGAATTCGGCGAAGACCTCGTCGAAGGCCGCTTTCGCGCCGGCTTCGTCGCTGCTCCAGGCGCTCAGTCGCAGCGTCGAGCCCATCGACAGGCGAGAGGCTTCGACCAGATGCGGGGTCTCCACGGAGCAGCCAACGAAAGAGGCGCTCGAGAGAACAGCGAAGAACGTCCAGAGAGTTCGTCGTTTCACAGGTTCAATGAAAGGCGATTTTCACACAAAAGGAGTAACACGATGGCCACGCTAACGTCTGCTGAACATTCCACTTCCACTCTTACGACGAGCGACGGCACGCGTCTCTACTACAAGGACTGGGGGAGCGGACAGCCTGTCGTATTCAGCCACGGGTGGCCGTTGCAGGCGGACAGTTGGGAGGCGCAGATGTTCTTCCTGGCCTCGAACGGGTACCGCTGCATTGCACACGATCGTCGAGGGCATGGCCGGTCGACCCAGCCGTGGAACGGCAACGAGATGGACACCTATGGCCGCGACCTTGCGACGCTCATCGAAACCCTGGACTTGAGGAATGCCGTGCTCGTCGGGTTTTCCACGGGTGGTGGAGAAGTGGCGCGCTATATCGGTCGATACGGCACCGAACGAGTGGCAAAGGCCGCGCTCGTTTCGGCCGTGCCTCCGCTCATGTTGAAGACGGCGTCGAATCCTGGTGGTCTACCCATCGATGTGTTCGACGGTTTGCGTGCCGCGTCCATCGCTGACCGCTCGAAGCTGTATCGGGATATTGCCAGCGGCCCGTTCTTCGGTTTCAACAGACCCGGCGCCAAGGTCTCGCAGGGGATGATCGATTCTTTCTGGCAGCAGGGGATGCAGGCGGGTCACAAGAACACGTACGACTGCATCAAGGCGTTCTCAGAAACCGACTTCACGGAGGACCTGAAGAAGTTCAACGTGCCAACGCTCGTCGTTCACGGCGACGATGATCAAATCGTGCCGATCGATGCGGCGGGACGCGCATCAGCCAGGATCGTGAAGAACGCCACCCTGAAGGTGTATCCGGGCGCCCCGCATGGGCTGACAGACACACACAAGGATCAGCTCAACGCCGATTTGCTCGCGTTCATTCGCGCATAGAGGAGGATTCGGCGAGCCGCCCGCACGAGCGGCAGACGACCTACGGGCGCTCGCCGACTTTCGAACCCCGGAATTGGAACCGGAACCCTATTGCTGTTGTGAAGCCTTTTCCGTCTGCTTCCGCATTTCCTTCATGACGAAATAGGTGGTCGCGAGACCCGTGACCGTGCCGACGATCGTCCACACCATCATCATGCTGCCGCCGCCTCCGCCCATCTGCGCGCGCGCCCGGGAATTGGCATTGGCGCGTGAGGATGACACATCGCGCGATTCCGCCACCGATTGCGCCGCCGCCCGGTCGATTGCCGCCCGAAGGTCAACCGTGGCCGGGGAGGTGGTGCCGTCGCCGGCAAATGCGGTCTTCGGTAGCGCCGCGATCAAAAACGACGCGATGAGCGCGACGGAAACGGTTCGAACCATCGTCATAGCGGTCTCCTTGTGAATTACGGGGATTTCCGGACTCTGCTTCTGTACGCGCAAAGTCGGGGCGAAGGGGACCGTTGGCGGTGGGCGGTGGGCGGTTGGTGGTGCGTGGTTAGTGGTGGGTGGATGCGGCGGGAAATCGGACGAGGCGACCCGTCACCATGCGGGAGGCGGATCTGTCTGCAAGCGGCCGTGTTCGTGCCGCGCCCGCACGCCGTAGCGCGTAAGCGCGAAGGCGGGTCAGTTCCGGCCGCGGCGCAGACAGATCCGCCTCCCGCGTGGTGAGACGCGCCTCGTTCGCCTACCCTTCCTGCATCGCGCGAAACAGCCAGGCGCGGCCGGTTGCCCACTCGCGCTTCACCGTCGTGGGCGAGATCTCCAGGACGCTGGCGGTCTCTTCGACCGACAGCCCGCCAAAAAACCGGAGCTCGACAATTCTGGCCTGGCGCGCGTCGAGCAAGGCCAGCCCCTTGAGCGCTTCGTCCAGGGCCAGCAGGCGTTCGTCGGGCATTGTCACAGTGAGAAGGCGTGCGACTTCGTCCACATCGAGCACGACTTCGCCGTCCCCCCGTTTGGCGGCGTGCCGCTTGCGAGCGTGATCGACGAGAATCCGGCGCATCGCCTGGGCGGCGATCGCGAAAAATTGTTCGCGGTTCTGCCAGCCCGACCCGTGCTGTTTCATCAGCCGGAGCCAGGCCTCGTGAACGAGCGCGGTGGGCTGAAGCGTGTGGCCGCCGCGCTCGCTTCGCATCTTGGCCGCGGCCATGCGGTGCAACTCGGCGTACACGAGCGGGACGAGCTCTTCGGCCGCAGCGGAGTCGCCGCTACGCCATGCCTCGAGAAGCCGAGTGAGTTGGGGATCGGAGGGATTCACGGCTTGACCGGTAAAGAGGCGGCGCGTGTTTCGGCGGTGTCGAGCCGCGCCAGTAACGTTCGACATTCCCGCTCGGCCAGCGTCATGCCTGCGCGTTCGAGCGTGACGCGAAGCTCAGTGAGTCGCTGCCGCGCTCTGTCTGGACGCCGCTGAGCCGCGTCGAGCTCGGCTTCCGCCATCGTCAACGATCGCCGCAGCTCGATCCGTTCCGTGGATTTCGCGATGCGGCGCGCGGTGGAGAGAGAGACTTCGGCGCCGGCGAGATCGCCCAACCCGAGGCGCGCCCGTGCGGTCAGCACGTGGAGCTCGACCTGCAGCGGCCCTTCCGGTTCTTCACGGATCTCGTTGAACAGGTCCCGGGCTTGCCGTTCCGCGTCCCCGGCGGCCCCCTCACGGAGCCTGATCCGGGCGAGCGCCAGGCGGCTTTCGAGGACGGTGCGGGTCTCCTGCACCGTGCGCCGAATATCCAGCGCCTGTTCGTGGTATTTACGGGCGAGTGGGAGATCGTTCGAAGCTGCCGCGATTTCACCGAGCTGGAAGAGGGCTTGCGCTTCTCCCGGTTTCAGTTCGATCTCCCGCGCAACTGGTACCGCCTCTTCCTCCATTTTGCGCGCCAGCGCGAGATCGCCCTGCGCGAGCAGCACCATGCCGAGCTCGACGCGTCCCATGACGCCGCCGCGCTGGTCGCCGAGCTCGGCGCGAACGGGCAGCGAGGCCTCGTATTCCGAACGGGCCTCTGCCAGATGTCCCATCTCCCGATTGATGACGGCAAGATTGTGCAGCGCGCGGACCTCGCTTCGCCTGTTACCCAGTTCGCGGCTCAACGCGAGAGACTCTTTGTAGTGCCTGGCCGCCTCGCCGAGTCGATCCTGCTCGAACAGCACGACGCCGATGTTGCCGAGCGAAATGGCGATCCAGTTGCGATCGGCGATCTCGCGGCGAAGGGTCAACGCGCGCTCGTGCGCCTGGCGCGCTTCGTCGAAACGCCTCTGGTCCTTCAGCACGACGCCGAGATTGTTGAGCGCCGACGACATGCCCCGGCGGTCGCCTATCTGCTCGCTCGCCGCGAGCGCTTCCTTGTACATGCTTACCGCACGTTGAAGATCGTGCCTGTCGGAGACGACGCTTCCCAGAAGATTCAGCACCGATGCAAGTCCCGCGCGATCGCCGATATCCACGAACAACTGCCGCGCGGCCTGGAGTGAGTCTTCGGCCGGCCTCAGTTGTCCCTGACTGAAATAGGAGCGCCCTTCGATCAATCGCGCGCGTGCGACGAGATGCCGCGAGCCGCCGCGCTCGGCGCGGCGCAGCGCCTGTTGGGCAGCGGCGAGCTCGCCGGGGAACTTCCCGAGCCAGTTCGACGCCTGCGCCTGCTCGAGATCGATGCGCGGATCCTCGTTTTGCGGCGGTCGCAGCCCGCGCAACGCCGCGACGGTCTCGAGTGCCTCCGCCGGCCGTCCTGCAGCGGTTTGCGCAGCAGCGAGCTGCAGCCCGTAGTCTATGTTGTCGGAGAAAAACCCCCAGAGCGTGCGATACACGCCGACGGCATCGGGCCACTTCCGTTGAGCGCCGTACAACTGTCCTTCGACGTTGAGACGCTGCTCCCGGCCGAGGTCGCCCGAGGCATCGAACGCCCTCTTCGCGGCATCCGCGGCGCGCGCGTCGTAACCCAGCGATGTCCAGGCCGCGGCCAATGCCGTCTGGATCATTGGATTGGCGGGCTCGTGCCCGGCCGCGCGCTCGAGCAGATCCTTGGCGCCAACCGCATCGAGCACGCGCAACCGCGAGGCGCCTTCGGCGTAGAGCTTTGTCGCTTCCGTGGTTTGCGGGAACGCGGCGCGCGCAGTGCGAGCGGCGGCATCAGAGTTCTCGCGGAGCCCGAGATGAGCGCGCAGCGCCCGGCCGACGGTGGCGACGACCGCAAACAGTTCCGCTGGATCGCCCGTGCTCGATACCGAGAAGGGATCCGATCGCGCACTCTGGATGCGCACGTCGATCCGCACCGTGCGCGGAGCCGCATCGTTCACGATGAAGGTGCCGGAGACGATGAGATCGGACGCGAGCGTGTTGCGAAGCCGCTCGGCAGCGTCCTGAGACTGCGTGGCGGCCGCACCTTCCCCGAGATCGACGCGCGCGCGAGCCACGCGCTCGGCCGGCAGCACACGCAGTTGGCCGTCGCCGGCGAGCTCTGTCGTCAGCATTTCTGCCATTGCCGTCGAAAGCCATTCGTCCGAAGGCCGTTCGGAGAGATTGCGAAACTGAAGGACGGCTACAGACGGACGCGCCGCGATTTGTGTTGTGGATAACGCACTGGGCGACGGCGCAGGGCTCGACTCGTCGCCCGCACGCAGCCGGGTCAGCACTATCGTGATGGCGATCGCCAGAATCAGCAGCGCTGCCACAGCCATCGTGGTGCGATGACGGCGCAGCATCCGCCTGGCTCGATATCGACGGCCGTCCCATGCCACCGCAACAGGCTGTTCAGCGACATACCGGCGCAAGTCGTCAGCGAAGGCGGCGACCGACGCATAACGTTCGTTCGGCTCCTTGCGAAGGGCCTTCAGCAGAATGTCGTCGAGCGGTCCGCTCAGGCGTTGCCGAAGCCGGTCGAGCGTGCCGTCGCGCGTGCGGCTGATCGTCTCGGGTGTGATCGTCGCGATCGTGCCGTCCTCGAGCGACGATTCCTCCACCTGCGCAATCACCGTGCTCGGACGCTCGGGATCCTGGTCGCACACGACGCGTGCGATTTCGTCCGGTGTCCGCCTGACGAGCTTGTATGGACGATGGCCCGTCAGCAGTTCGTATAGCAGCACTCCCAAGGCGTACACGTCGGTTGCGGCCGACACGGGTTCGCCGCGAATCTGCTCCGGGCTTGCGTAGTCCGGCGTCATCGGGCGTCCGAGCGACGTGACGGTGGAAGGGCCCTCGGCGATGGGATTGAGAATCGTGGCGATCCCGAAGTCGAGCAGCTTCGGGTGACCATCGGCCGACACCATCACATTGGTCGGTTTGATATCGCGATGGACGATGTGACGATCGTGCGCGTGTTGGACGGCATCAAAAACGGGAAGGCACAGATGAATGCGATCGAGAGTCGCGAGGCCGTTTTCGTCGGCATAGTGATCGATGCGCGTGCCTCCGACGTACTCCATCACGAAGTACGGCAGTCCTTCGGGCGTCGTGCCGCCATCGAAGAGCGACGCGATGTTGGGGTGTGCGAGTGAGGCCAGAATCTGACGCTCGTGGCGGAATCTGCGGATGACCAGCTCGGAGTCCATCCCGCGACGGATCATCTTGATGGCGACGCGTCGCTCGAAGACTTCGTCGACGCGGCGAGCCAGATACACCGCACCCATGCCGCCACGCCCGATGCAGGCTTCGATGAAGTACGGCCCCAGCGTGCGTCCGAGATTCGGCTCGGGCGCGTCGGCGTCGATCGGATCGATGAGTGGCGTGGCGAACAACAGGGCCGCACCGGCGTCGGCCCTCAGGAGTGATTCGACCTCGAGGCGCAGTGCGGGGTCGCCCGCGCACAGTTGATCGAGCAACGCCGCCCGCCCGTCAGGATGTTCTTCCAGGACGGCGGCGAGTACCTCTTTCACCCGCAGCCACGGGTTGCTCGACATTGCAGCGATGCGATCATACCAGTGTGCTGCCCAAACACAGCGTTTCCGAATTCGTGGAAGTGACTTCAAACGCTACATCGATTTTTTCGTTCTTCTGATCTCTGTTTGTTCGTCTTGCATCTGCTTTCCGATCAACTCATAGTGATCGAAGGAGGTCCCTATGGCGAAAGCAACGAGTCCCGTGCCTGCTGGCTTTCACACCGTGACGCCGCAACTCACGTTAGACAACGCGGCGCAGACGATTGATTGGTACAAGAAGGCGCTCGGCGCCGAGGAACTGAGCCGCCATGTCGGTCCGGACGGCAAGATCATGCACGCCGAGATCAAGATCGGCGATTCGCGCATCATGGTGAGCGACGTGATGCACGGCATGAAAGGACCGCAGGCTTTCGGCGGATCGCCCGCGTCACTGTGGGTGTTCGTGGAGAACTGCGACGCGTTGTTCGACCGCGCCGTCGGCGCGGGCGCGAAGGTGCAGATGCCGATGGCCGATCAATTCTGGGGCGACAGAGGCGGCGCGTTCGCCGATCCGGCGGGCTACACCTGGTGGATCGCCTCGCGGAAGGAAGACGTCCCGCCGGCCGAGATGGAGCGGCGCGCGGCGGAATTCTTCAAGCAGATGGCGCAGCCCACCACGCGCTAGTCCGCGCGGCCCGGGACAAGGAGGCGGTCGCACCGTGCCCTCCTGTCCCGGGCCAGACGGGTTCGTCCCTGGGCCCTTTGGCGGTGTGGTTCGCGCACGCTAGGTCGGCAGGGCCAGGTGCCTCCCACCACTTCGGAAAACCCCCTCTACATCAGCCATTTCCGGGACACTGCGCGACAAACCGCGACAAGAAAACGGGCCCGAAAAATGGGCCCGGCATAGTAATATTTGTTTACAAAAGAGGACACAACTATGTGCGTCAGAGGCCTCCCCCTTCTGTCCCTCGCGGCGATGTTTACCCTGGTGAGTGCGGGTGCGTTTGCGCAGGACAGCACGGCAGGCCGTAGAGGGACGCCCAACGCGGGGAGCGCGGCAACGGCAGCGCCCGGAGCCGGGCTGGGGGCTCCCGCGACGAAGTACGACGCGCCGCTTGCCGACGCCGTCAAGCGCCGCGACAAACAGGCCGTGCAGGCGCTGCTGAAAAAGAAGGCCGACGTCAACGCGGCGCACAGCGATGGCGCCACTGCGTTGCACTGGGCGGCTTACCTGAACGACGCCGAGACGAGCGCGCTGCTCCTCCGCGCCGGCGCACACGTGAACGTCAAGAACAACTACGGCGTCACACCGCTCGCGCTCGCCGCCGAGCAGGGGAATGCCGCCATCATCGACCAGTTCCTCAAGGCTGGAGCCGATCCGAACGATTCCGCCAATTTCGTGAACGCCGCAGAAACTCCGCTGATGCACGCCGCGCGTGCCGGCAGCGTCGAGGCGGTGAACACGCTCATCCTCGCCGGTGCCCAGATCAACGCGCGCGAAACCTGGAACAGACAATCAGCGCTCATGTGGGCGGCGGCCGAAGGGCACGCGCCTGTCGTGCAGGCCCTCATCGAGGGCGGGGCCGACATTTACGCGCGTTCCAATGGGGGCACCACGCCCTTCCTGTTTGCCGTGCGCAAGGGACACATGGCGACAGTCAAAACGTTCCTGGCCGCTGGCGCCGATGTGAACGAGAAGAGAGTGGATTCCGCGACGCCGCTGCTCGTCGCGATTATCAACGGACACGAGGATCTCGTGGATCTCTTGCTCGAGAAGGGCGCGAATCCGAACGTCGAGGGCGGGTCCACCGCGCTGTCGGTTCAGGGGATGAAGGCCCGGGCCCAGCGGATCCAGTTCAAGACGCCCTCCTATCGCGATCAGCTTCGCGACGTCGGCACCGAGGGTGGGAATGGCGCCAACAACAGCTGGGGCAAGCCGCTGCAGGCGGCCGTGCACGTCGCCAACTGGCACATCAGCGACGAATTCATTTCGGTCAACATCGACCGGATGCGCATCATCAAAGCGCTCATCAAGCACGGCGCGGACGTCAACGGGCGGAATACCGATATGGAGCCTCGATGGTCGGGCGCGCGGTATCGTCGGCGACAAGTCGGCTCAACCGCGTTCTTGTTTGCCGCGAAATCCGCCGACGTCGAGGTGATGCGTCTGCTCCTCGAGCTTGGCGCCGATCCCAAGATGAACACGGGCGTGAACATCAACGCGGTCATGCTGGCTGCCGGCATTTCGTGGGCCTCGAATCAGGATCGGGCCAGCGAAGAACAGGTGCTGGAAGCGGTGAAAATGCTGGTCGAAGAACTGGGCTTCGACGTCAATTTCGTCGCCGATACCGGCGAGACGGCGCTGCACGCGGCCGCGTATCGCGGCGCCAACAGCGTTGTGCAGTATCTGTTCGACAAGGGCGCGAAGCTCGACGTGCCGGACAAGGCTGGACGAACGCCGCTGCAGGTCGCCGATGGTGTCGAATACGGAAATTCATTTGCGGCCAATCCACACACCGCGGTCTTGCTGCGTAAGTTGGGCGCCAAGGAAATACCGTGCCCGGGTCTGTGCCCGAATGTGATTCCCGACGAAGCGTTGCCGCCTGAGGAGGTTGTGCGATGAAGATCCTGTTGGCGGCCGCGACGTGTTTCACCGTGGCTGTGGCCCTTAACGCGCAAAACACCGCGCCCGCGGCGCCCGCCTCCGCGCAGGCTACGCAGAACGCTTCGGCGCGGCAGGCCCCTGCGGCGGCCCTCCCGGCCAATCAGGCCGTCGTCCAGAAGTACTGCGTGAGCTGCCACAACGAGAAGGTGAAATCGGGCGGGCTCGCGCTCACCTCGCTGGATATGACGCGCGCGCCGAAGGACCTCGAGGCGTGGGAACACGTCATCCGCAAGGTTCGAACGGGAGCCATGCCGCCGGCCGGCCGGCCGCGACCCGACAAGGCGGCTGCCGAGAACCTCGTCACGTATCTGGAGACCGAGCTCGACAAGTTCGCAGCCGCCAATCCGAACCCGGGCCGCATCTCGCTGCAGCGCCTGAACCGCTCGGAGTATCGCAACGCGATCCGCGATCTGCTGGCGATCGAAATCGACGCCGCGTCGATGCTGCCGGCCGATGTCGCCGGCCACGGGTTCGACAACAATGCCGACGCGCTGACGCTGTCGCCCGCGTTGACGGAACGATATCTCGGCGCCGCGGCCAAAATCAGCCAGATGGCGCTCGCACGGCCGCGAGGGCTTCCACTGCCCGAGACGTTCTTCGTGCCGACCGATCGCAATCAGGGCACGCGCGTCAGCGACGACCTGCCCTTCGGATCTCGCGGCGGACTCGCGATCAAGTATTACTTCCCCTCCGACGGGGAGTACTTATTCGAGATGCGGCCCCAGGAAAGCGGGGCGGGCGGTGGATTCCAGGGTATTACGGCCGAGCCTCACCAGCTCGACATCGCCATCGACGACGTCAAGGCCGGCACGGTGACGCTGGGTGGGCCGGCGATGGCCCGTGGGCGTGGCGGCGATCCTGATGCCGGTGGCGACTATGCTCGCGAGGATCGGAACAAGAAGATCCTCGAAATGCTGAAGTTCCGCGTGCCGGTCAAGGCGGGCTCGCACGTGGTTCAGGCGTACTTCGCCGCCAAGACCTCTGCCTATCTCGAAGACCTCTTCGACCAGTCGCTGCGTCGCGATCCCTATCGTGCGGGCGGCGGCGAGCCGAAGATTGCGAGTCTTACGATCACGGGGCCATTGCCGGAGACGGCGGTGCCAACCGACTCGGCCAGCCGCACGCGCGTCCTGACGTGTGCTCCCAACTCGGCGACCGATGAAGGCTGCGCGAAAAAGATCATCTCGACGCTCGCGCGTCGTGCGTATCGGCGTCCCGTGACCGACGCCGATCTTCAGGTGCCGCTCGCCTCGTATCGCGACGGCGTGAAGAAAGGCGGCTTCGAGGCGGGCGTCGAGCTGGCGCTTCGCAGCATCCTGGTGAGCCCGAACTTCCTGTTCAGGTTCGAAGCTCAGCCGCAGGCCCTGGCGCCCAACACGCCGTATC
Source organism: Vicinamibacterales bacterium (assembly GCA_963782595.1). Classification (GTDB taxonomy): domain Bacteria; phylum Acidobacteriota; class Vicinamibacteria; order Vicinamibacterales; family JAMQPK01; genus JAMQPK01. Next base: position 732,283 of record CAWAKJ010000005.1, read on the forward strand.
GCATCAGCGATCTCGAGTTGGCGACGCGACTGTCGTTCTTCCTCTGGAGCAGCATCCCGGACGAGGCGCTCCTGGACGTGGCAGTGAAAAACAATCTGCGCAAGCCAGAGGTTCTGCAGCAGCAGGTGAAGCGGATGCTCGACGACCCGCGGTCGCAGGCGCTGGTGGAGAACTTCGCGGGTCAGTGGCTGCACCTTCGCAACGTGGCCGTGCATCAGCCGAGTCCGGAGTTGCTCTTCCACTTCGACGACAACCTGCGGAGGGCCTTCGAGCAAGAGACGCAGATGTTCTTCGACAGCATCCTCCGCGAAAACCGGAGCGTCGTCGACCTGCTGGACGCCAACTACACATTCCTGAACGAACGCCTCGCTCGGCACTACGGCATTCCCGGCGTGCTCGGCGAGCGGTTCAGACGCGTGTCGCTGCCGGCCGACAGTCCGCGCGGCGGGTTGTTGGGACAAGGCTCGATTCTGATGTCCACCTCGTATCCGAACCGGACATCGCCTGTCATCCGCGGCAAATGGATTCTGGAGAATGTGTTCGGTGCACCGCCTCCACCGCCGCCGCCGAACGTGCCCGAGCTCAAGGACAGCAGAGACCCGCGGAAGATTCTGCCGATGCGCGAACAGCTCGCGGCGCACCGCGCCAACCCTGCGTGCGCCGGCTGTCACGCACAGATGGATCAACTCGGGTTTGCCCTCGAAAACTTCGACGGCATTGGCGAGTGGCGAGACCTGTACGCCTCGGGCGCCAGGGTGGATGCATCGGCCCAGCTTCCCGACGGAACGAAGTTCAACGGTCCGGCGGACCTGCGGAAGGTGCTGCGCGCGCATTCCGACGAGTTCCTGACCACGGTGGCCGAGAAGCTGTTGACGTATGCACTCGGCAGAGGGCTCGAGGCGAGCGACGCGCCGGTCGTCCGCAAAATCAAGCGGGACGCGACACGCGAGAACCACACTTTTGCCGCGCTGGTTCAGGGAATCGTCACGAGTACACCGTTTACGATGAGGATGGCGATCGAGGACGCAAACTGACGACGAATGCGTAGTGTCCGGCTTTAGCCGGACCAAAGTAGTGTCCGGCTGCAGCCGGACGATTCAGGAGGCTGTCGAATGGTGATCACAAAGTTAGCGTTGCCACGGCGGATGTTCATCCGCGGCATCGGCGCAGCCGTCGCGCTGCCGTTCCTCGATGCGATGGTCCCGGCGATGAGAGCGCAGGCGAAAGCGGCGCCCAGATTCACCGCGATCTATTGCGGAAACGGCGCCAACATGGGCGAGTGGACGCCTGCCACAGATGGCGTGGGCTTCCAGATGTCGTCGAGCTTGAAGCCGATCGAGGCCTATCGCGATCGCCTCATGGTCGTGACCGGCCTGGACAACTACCAGGCCACGGACCAGGGCGACGTTGGCGGGCAGCATCCTCGCGCCGCACCGGCCTTTATGAGCTGCGCGCACCCGAAGCAGACCGAAGGTGCCGACGTTGTGGCAGGCATCACCATCGATCAGTTGATTGCCGAGAAGATCTGCCGCGACACCAAGCTGCCCTCACTCGAAGTCTCGGTCGACCGCAACGACGTCGTCGGTGCGTGCGATCACGGCTATGCGTGCGCCTACATGAACTCGATGTCGTGGAGGACGCCGACGACCCCGCTGCCGTCGGAAACGAATCCACGGTTCGTATTCGAGCGGATGTTTGGCGTCGGCTCGACCGCCGAAGAGCGCCTGGCTCGAGTCCAGGAAGATCGGAGCATCCTCGACGGTCTGACGCAGGAAATCTCCAATCTTCGTCGAAGGCTTGGCGCAAGCGATCGGACCAAGCTGGGTCAGTATTTCGATGCGGTTCGCGACGTGGAGCAGCGCATCGTCCGGGCCGAGTCGACCAACAGCACCTTCGAGGTGCCCGATCAGCCGGTCGGCGTGCCCGAGACGTTCAAGGAATACATCGAGCTGATGTTCGACCTGCAGGTGCTCGCGTTCCAGGCCGACATCACTCGCGTCAGTTCGCTGATGATGGCGCGGGAAAACGTCAATCGCTCGTATCCCGAGATTGGGTTGCCGGAAGCGCATCACTCGATATCGCACCACGGCTTCAATCCGGAGAAGATGAAGAACTACGCCAAGCTGAACGCGTACCACGTCGAAACGCTCGGCTACTACCTGCAGAAGCTGGATGCCATCAAGGACGGCGACGGCTCTCTGCTGGATCACACGGCCGTGCTCTTTGGCAGCGGGATGAGCGAAGGCAATACGCACAACAATTACAACGTTCCTGTGATTGTCGTGGGCGGGAAATCGCAGCAAATCAAGGGCGATCGGCACCTCCGGTATCCAAAGGGGACGCCGCTCGCGAATCTCATGCTGGGCCTGTCGGACAGGTACGGCGTGAAGGTGGACAAGTTCGGCGACAGCACGGCGGCGATCGACCTGTTGACCGTGTGAAAACCAAACCCAGGGATTAGGGACTGGGGATTAGGGACTAGCACTACCTAGGACGTTGTGGCGGCTCAGGCGCCACAACGTCCTTTTTCTTGTACCCTTAGCCATCATGAGTACCGGTCGCCTCATACCTGCCGTCGTTCTTGCGCTGTTGGCAGTTGCCGGCCCTCTATTGGCGCAGACATCGCCGCTCACGGGCCGTGTCGTCGATCCTCTCGGTGGCCGCGTTGCGAGTGCCGAGATTGTGCTGCTGACAGGTACATCGCAGCGCGTGAACGCCACGCGATCGAGAGCGGATGGAGGGTTCGCGTTCGATGCCGTCGCTCCCGGCGAGTACATCCTGCAGGTCAGTGCTCCAGGCTTTGCCGAACGGACTCAACCGGTGAGAGTCGGCGGCGACACGGTTGTCGTGACGGTGACGCTCGACCTCGCGGGTGTTGTCGAGGATGTCACCGTACAGGGCGCCATGATGGGCACGGCCGCAACGGGAAAGACGAACCTGCCCGTGCGCGAGCTGCCGATGACGGTGCAGAGCGTCCCCAGCCATGTCCTCCGCGAGCAGGGTGCGAACGATCTCGTGGCCGCACTGCAGAACGTGCCGGGCGTGTATGCGTTCACAAACTATGGTGTGTACGAGGGCTATGCGTTCCGCGGGTTTCTGGATCTGTTTCCTTCCATGGCGAATCAGCTCGTCGACGGGGTGCGGCACGAAGGCAATCGCATCAATGCTCAACTGACCAACGTTGAGCGGGTCGAAGTACTGAAGGGACCCTCGTCGGCGCTTTACGGTGGTGGGGCGATTGGCGCGACCGTCAATCTGATCCGGAAGAAACCATCGGCTCAGCCGGCTTACGATTTCTCGGTTGCAGCCGGGAGCTGGAATCTGATGCGCGGCACACTCGGTGCCACGGGACGGCTGGCGTCGGACACGATCCTCTATCGCGTGGACGTCGGTATCGAGAATGCGGATGGTTACCGGCACAACTCGCCGAGCCGAGTTCAGGTGTCGCCATCGGTAGCCTGGCGCATCGGGACCAACGATCAGATCAACGTGTACTACACGTTCAACCGCGATCGTTTCGCTGGCGATGCCGGTATCCCGCTTCTGAACACCGACTCGGGCTCGCCGCTGCCGGAAAGCGTCTTTCCAGACGTGCCGCGCGATCGAAACTACCGGACGCCGTTCGATTTCGCCGGGGCCTACGATCACAACCTGCAGATTAGTTACGCCCGCCAATTGAGCGGTTCGTGGGGATTCCGCAACACGTTTTCCTATCGCCCCGTGAACGACGACTACTTTCTCGCCGAATACCTCTTCGTGGAACCGCCGACCGCGGTGTACCGCGAATATCTGCAGTTCAAACACCACCGGCGCCCCATGACCAACCTTGCCGAAGCGACCGCGCGCATTGCCGGTCGCATCGAGCACAACATCGTCCTGGGCTGGGAAGGCCAGCATTACAGGAGCCGTTCGAACACGATTCCAGACGGTGGCGTCGCCGAAGCTGAATACATTGATCTGTTCAACCCCATCGAGACGCAACAGGACATTTCAAAACCGCTCGCGCGTGTTGCGCACTTCACGCACAAGACGAACGCGTTCTACGCCCAGGATCATCTGACGCTCGGAGCGAAGGTCAAGGCCATGGTTGGTGGCCGCTTCGATGTGTTCCGGCGCACAAGCCACAACAACCCCGTCACGGACGGCAGGGAAACAGAAGGCCCCCTGCTGCGGCGCGAAGCCGATTCGCTGACCGGCCGGCTTGGTCTCGTGTATCAACCTGCAGCGACGCTCGACCTCTATGGCTCCTTTGCCAGTTCGTTTCGACCGCTGACGCAGGCACAGCCGGATGGCACCACGCTCGAGCCCGAATCGGGCAAGCAGGTGGAGTTCGGGCAGCGGATTCACGTGTTTCGCGATCGAGTGCAGATCAATACGGCGCTCTTTCATATCGTGCGCCGGAATGTGGCGTTTTCACGCCCTGGCGGCTTCTTCGATCAGGCGAGCGACGTGCGGTCGCGCGGCTTTGAAGCTGATGTGACGACTGCGCCCGTGTCGAACTGGCGCATCAACGGCGGGTATGCGTTCACGAACGCCGAGTTCGGCAACTACTTCGTCGACGCCGAGACGAACCTGAAGGGTAATGCGTCCATCATGGCGCCGCGTCACATGGTCAACGTGTGGACCGCCTATGACTGGCCGAACGGTTTTGGCCTGAACGTCGGTCTCCGGTCGCAGAGCCGGATGTTCATCGATCGCAACAACGACTTCACCATCAAAGGATACGGACTGCTCAACCTGGGTGCACGCTATCGCCGCGATCGAGTCGAATACGCGGTGAACATCAACAACGTTACAGATACCCAATACTTCGCGTCGGTCCTGTACGACAGTCAGTTGTATCCCGGTGAGCCGATCAACGTGCTCGCCACCGTTCGGGTTCGCCTGAGATAGAGACCATTGCAGACACGCTCGTGGCTGAAGCGGGCGTTGATTGTCAGTCATCGGTGGCTCGGTGTCGGGCTGTGCCTGTTCTTTCTCTTATGGTTCCTCTCCGGCATCGGCATGATGTACTGGGAGTTTCCCAATGTCAGCGCCGCCGACCGCCTCGACCGTTCCTCTGCACTAAGTCCTGACTCTGTGCGCCTGACTCCGGCAGAGGCATTCGAGAAATCTGGTCTGTTGCAACCCGTAACAAACGTGCGTCTCGGTGTGTTCGAAGGTCGCCCAGTCTATCGATTCGGATCGGGCCGCCAGGAGAACCTCGTGTACGCAGACAGCGGGGAACGACGAGGCGAAGTCACGCGAGAGATGATGCAGCGCATCGCAACGGCCTGGAGGGGAGACGCTGATGCGCCGGTGGCCATCGAACCGATTGCCGATGTTGACCAATGGACCCTTCAGTTGCGCGGGTCCATGCCGCTGTGGAAATTCAGGTGGGCCGGCGGGGAGGAGGTGTACGTGTCTCAGTCCTCTGGCGAGGTCGTGCAGTACACGACACCCGGCTCCCGCCTCGGAGCGTACCTCGGTCCGATTCCGCATTGGCTGTACTTCACGCCGTTGCGAAAACATGCGCGGCAATGGAGCATGCTGGTCATCTGGCTCTCTGCTCTTGGAACGGTGACTGCCATGCTCGGCGTCACTGTCGGCGTCTGGATGTATTCGCCCGGAAAGCGATATCGCGAGGCTGGCGTGCCGTCACGCATCCCGTATCGGGGTGCAAAGCGGTGGCACATGGTCTTCGGCCTGATTTTCGGGCTTGGCGCGGCCACATGGGCCTTCAGCGGCATGCTCTCGATGGATCCCTTTCCCTCGCAGCGCACCAGCGGGGCCGGGCTCGCGTACGCCGAGGGACTCTCGCGCGCGCTTCGAGGGAACGTGCGGCTCGCGAGCTTCGACGCAAGGTCGCCCCGAGAGGCCCTTTTGCAGTTGGCCGGGTCGAAGGTGCGAGAGCTCGAGTTGGTCGCCCTGGCCGGAAGGCCGTTCTACGTCGCGTCACTCGGAGCTGGCAACTCGCGCATTGTTCCGATCGACGGACCGCCGAGATCCGAATTCGAGCAACAGCATCTTGAGGAGGCGGTGAGAGTGGCGATCCGGTCGGCTGAACCTCCGGTTATCGACACACTCGATCAGTACGATCGGTACTACCTCGACAGACACCGCGAATTGCCATTGCCCGTGCTTCGGGTGCGCCTGAATGATGGTGAGCACACGCGCTATTACATCGATCCCAAAACCGCTCGAGTGGTAGGAAGCTACAACTCTCAAGACTGGATGGCGCGATGGGCTTACCACGGACTGCATTCGCTCAATTTCCCATGGCTGTACAACTACCGGCCGCTTTGGGACATTGTGGTCATCGCATTCATGGTCGGTGGCGCGGCATTGAGCATGACCTCGCTGGTGCTGGCGTGGGGCGTCATCGGACGCCGGCTGAGCGGTCCGCAGGGATAGCGTCCTTTACGGCTTTTGGTGCTACGATTTCACTGCTCAGATTACCCTCAAGCAAGGGAGTCGCTTGTCTATGCATGGCCGCGCTCTCCTTCTGATATTCATCCTGGGAAGTCTCTCGGTCGGCAGGGCACAAACGGTTTCACCCGAGACAACTGGACCTGGACCCTCGTCGTGGGTTGACGATCTCACTCCGATTGCGGCTGCCGACTGGACGCGCGATCGCGCCGCACATCTCGTCGAGCGCGCAGGTTTTGGGGAGAGCCCTGAGCAGATCGCGCGGCTTGCGGCGATGAGACCAAACGAGGTGGTCGAGTGGCTTGTGTCGTACGAAGCCGTCGACAATCGCGACCTCAGGCCGTTCGAGGAATCGGGCATCTGGGATCCAGGCATGGATCCGTTTCCGGCGAGCAGAGCCGAGACCGTGCGGATCGCGTACGAGCGCGGCGAAGCGCTGGGCATCAAAGTGCTGCCGCCTGGAACGCAGAGACGAATCCAGCCGATTGTCGACAAGTTCTTCTACTCGCTCATCGCCAATGGCATCGAAACGCAGCGCCTCGGACTCTGGTGGGCGAATCGCATGCTGACGACCAGACGTCCGCTCGAAGAGAAGCTCACCTTGTTCTGGCACGGTCACTTTGCGACTGGTGCGAACAAGGTTCGCGACTACCGGATGATGCTCCGGCAGAACGAGACGTTCCGTGTGCGCGCCTCGGGCACGCTTCGCGATCTGCTGGTCGCGATCCTGAAGGATCCGGCGATGCTCGTGTATCTGGACAACGGCGAGAATGTCAGGAAGCACCCGAACGAGAACTTCGGCCGCGAGTTGCTCGAACTGTTTACGATGGGCGTCGGGAACTACACCGAGCGCGACGTGCGCGAGGCCGCGCGCGCGTTTACGGGCTGGTCGAACGACGTGCTCGTGTTCAAGTTCAACGCCGAGCTTCATGATGACGGTGAGAAGACGTTCCTCGGCCGGACGGGAGCGTTCAACGGCGAGGACATCATCGATATCATCCTCGCGCAGCCTGTGACTGCTGAATTCGTCGCGGCGAAGCTCTACAGGTACTTCGTGCGCGAGGACGTGTCCGATGCCGTGAAGAAGGAGCTCGGGCGCTCATTCCGCGAGAGCGGATACCAGCTGAAGCCCCTGTTGAGACGGATCTTTCTTTCGAAGGACTTCTACAGTCCGCCGTCCGTGGCCACCCAGATCAAGAGCCCCGTGCATCTGGTGGTGTCGACCTACAAGAAGATGGGTCTCCGCGAAGTGCCGACCATCCCCGACTTCGGGCGGATGACGGTCAGTCTCGGCCAGTCGCTGTTCGAGCCGCCGAACGTCGCCGGCTGGGCCGCCGGACGCACGTGGATTACGCCGGCCACGCTCCTGCAGCGCGGAAATCTGTTCCGCGATGTGATGTTTGCGGACGTCAACGCCTTCAGACCGCCCGATCGCTCGATGTCGGCCACCGATGCGCGGGTCGGAGAACGCCTCGCCAAAGGCATGAACATCACGGAAGCCACCAAGGAAGGCGATGCCGAGTCGAACATGATGGTCGACCGCGAAGAGGACTACAACACGCGCTACGGTGGGTACAAGGGAGCCGTTGACGCGTTCGCCCGAACGAAATTGATTCCGCGCCGTCCGGCCGCGATCGACCTGACGTCGATGGTCACAGCGGCACGCGCCGACACGGTCGGCAAAGTGGTCGATCATTTCGAGCGGCGGTTCCTTCGCGTTTCGCTTGCAGACAAGGATCGCGCCGTGCTGGTCGCATTTCTTCGCGGCAAGTTAGCGTCAGACGATGTGCGGCCAGGCGCCACACTCGAGAGTGCGCTCAGAGAACTGCTGTATCTGGTTTGAGTACTCCGGAATATCAACTGGGATAGCGGGTCCTGCAGTAGGGCGGGTCTTGAACTACAAGACCCGCCCTACGAGACTGACCCGCCTACGACGAACGAGGTGCAGGATGGCCGGTGCATGTCCGTGTTCGCGACGCGATTTCCTCCTTCGGGGCCTCTACGGCATCGGCGTTGGTGCCTCGATGCCGTTCGTCCTCAACAGGACGTCAGCAGCGCTGGCCGCGCAAGCCCTCGAGGGGACAAGCGTCGAGAAACATCGCAATCGAATTCTGGTGGTCGTCGAGCTCTCGGGTGGCAATGATGGCTTGAACACCGTCATCCCGTTCGGCGACGCGGCATACTATCGCGCGAGGCCGAACCTGGCGATTGCGGAGAAGCAGGCCATTCAGATCGCCGGCGGATTCGGGTTCCATCCTTCGATGGTGGGTTTCGAGCGTCTTTTCAAAGACGGCCTGATGGCGGTGGTGCACGGTTGTGGCTACGACCATCCCAGCCTGTCGCACTTCTCGTCGATGGGGTTCTGGCACACGGGCGTCCCGAACGGCGGCGAGGCGCTGGGGTGGCTGGGCCGGCTCGCCGATGCGGGCTACGACCCGGCAACCCAGAACACGATCGTCAATCTGGGGAGCTCGCAGTCGCTCGCCGTGCGAAGCCGGAGACATTCGCCGCTGGTGTTCGACGATCCGGCACGGTTCCGCCGCGATGGCACGGACGCCGAAAAGCAGGCCCTGGTGGCGCTAAGCAAGAGCCGCACCACGCACAATGCGACGCTCGAGTTTCTTGCGTCGACCGCCCAGAACGCGACCGAAAGCTCTGACTTCGTGCGTCAGGCCTCGGCGTCCTATCGCACGCCTGTGGACTACGGCATTGGCGGGGGACTGGGCGGCAATCTTCAAAGGGTCGCAGCGCTCATCGCAGCGGGAATACGGACACGCCTTTACTATGTTACCTATGCGGGCAACTCGTTCGACACGCATGTGCTGCAGGCCGATCTGCACAGCCGCCTGCTGATGTACACGGCAGACGGCATCCGAGGCTTCATGGAGGACATGAAGCGAATCGGACGCGCAGACGATGTGGCAATCATGGTGTTCACCGAGTTCGGACGCCGCGTGGAAGAGAACGGCAGCCTTGGCACCGACCACGGCACCGCCACGCCGATGTTCATCTTCGGCAAGGGAATCAAAGGCGGCATGTACGGGCAGCACCCGAGCCTCACCGATCTGGACGATGGGAACCTGAAGATGACCACCGACTTCAGGCGCGTTTATGCAACCGTCATCAAGGAGTGGCTCGGCTACGACGACACGCAAGCCGTGCTCAAAGACAGATTCGAAACGCTGGGAGTGTTTGCTTGATCCGTCGATTGACGCAGAGTCGCAGAGACGCCGAGGAAAAACTGCGACAGCAAACGCGACGACGCGACGAACGCGATGACACGACGTGAAGCGACATTGAATCTGAAAGGCATTAGCTGAGATTGGGAGGTCGAGAGCGCGATGGGTGGAGCCGTCTCCTGCATCGACGTCGATGGCTCCACGGATTGAGCTGATGCACTCCACGGAGCGGGAGCGTTCAGCCTCCTGAACTCCTGATCTTCTGTTGTATTAGGTTGTGAATGCGCTACGAGTGATGTTCTTGGAGATTACTGCATGAAAATCAGCTTGGTTCCCGTCATTGGAGTGCTTGCCGTCGTTCTCGTTGGTTTCCCGTCAGACAGTGCTGGGCAGATGGTTCGACGCATTCAGCCCGAGAAGGCCGCCATTGCCACGGCGGTCTGGCATGGCGATACGTTGTACGTCAGCGGTCAGGTGCCCGATCCGGTGAAACCGGCTGTCCAGGGAACGCCGGCGGTCTACGCAAGCGGTACGCGCACACAGTCGGAGAACGTCTTCAGAAAGATCGAAAGCATTCTGAAAGAGCAGGGCCTCGGCATGGGGGACGTCGTCATGATGCACGTCTACCTTGTTGGCGATCCCGCGACGGGCGGCAAGATGGACTTTGCGGGCATGATGGCCGCCTATACGCAGCACTTCGGTTCTGCGGCGCAGCCGAACAAGCCTGCCCGCAGCACGGTGCAGGTGGCGTCGCTCGTCGCGCCCGGTGCGCTCGTGGAAATCGAAGTGATTGCGGTCCGGCCGAAATAGCGCAGGCCGTTCTAACGCATAGCAGTTTCAGCGTCGATCCACTCGGACATAGTCCGCACGCCCGCCAACGCGGAAGGCGGATCTGTCTGCCACGCGGCCGGAACTGACGGTGCACGAACACGGCCGCTTGCAGACAGATCCGCCTCCCGCATGGCGAGGCGCTGACTCTCCGATGGTATCCAGCTTCCCGCCATCGCCTAGGCGGTATCGGGTCTCGCAAGGGGTCCAAAAATCTGCGAGTGCGGGGCTTTCTTACCGCACTGCAGTCACTCTGCTCACTGGGACCTGCGGCATCCACGCAGGCGTCGCATCCTCCCACTGGTTGTCGGTGAGCTGCCGCAGTCCTGTCCCATCGGGCCGGATCATGAAGAGCTCGCCGTAGGGCTGGGGAATCGTTTCAGACAGTGCGCGCTCGTCCTTGAATCCCATGAGGGCGCTGCTGAAGACAACCCATTGGCCGTCAGGCGACCAGATTGAGTGCGCATCGCCTGGCGAATCGGTCAGCTTACGCAGGCCGGTGCCATCCGGCCGTATGAGGTAGAGCACAACCGTGTAGCGTCCCAGGGGCGGTTGGGTTGGCCTTGCTGCATCGCGAAGCCGTGCGCAGGCGGCCGACCCGCCACGCCTGACCGCGCGAGAAGCCTCCGGGAATCAAGCGAGGTTGACCGAGCGAAGGCAGGGACCTCGCGTCGGGCGGTCACCGTCGGGCCTCGGAGCGCGCGTCCGGCCCCGAAGCTTCGGATTCGCGATGCAGCAAGGCCAACCCAAGCGCCTTCGGGCTGGGACGCTTACTCGGTCCGGCTAAAGCCGGACACTACGTACAACTGAAAAGCGCGCTAGCGCGAAGGCGGGTCAGTTCCGGCCGGCAGGCAGACAGATCCGCCTCCCGCGTTGGCGCGCGTGACCTCCCTGAGGAATCATGCCGGCTGATCTGGGATTGGCCCATCGCGTGTTGCGCTATTTACCTTCCCCCGCGGCCTTCTCCTGCACACGTGCGCCACTGAGGAGGTTCACCATCCCGTAGTTGCCCTCGTGGCAGGCGTACTCGTAAATCAGCTCATCGGTGCCGGCCATCGGAATCGCCGCCGTCCACTTGCTCGTGAAGGTTGCCGGGTCGTCGATCGTAAATTCGTACTTGACGGTGCCGTTGTCTATGCGCGTAAAGCGCTCGATGAGCCGAAGCTTTTCCGTTGACCCTCTGAAGCTCCATTTGTCGGTGAAGTTCGTGGTCTCGACGACGAGCGTGTCGCCTTCCCAGCGCCCGCGCGAATCGCCGAACCACTGGCGAACGTTCTGGCCGATGTGTGGACGGCCGTCGAGAGGAATGATCCGGGCATCGTGAATCATCTCGTGGAGAATCACGACATGCGTCGGGGTCTGCAGAATCTGGTAGTTGTTGTTGTAAGGACCTGGCACCAGGGGCAGCCCGCGCGTGATGCAGCGCTCCCACAGGCTCCGATCCTCCCAGGAATCATAGCCGCGCGCGGCGCGCGCGGTCGCACGCTTTTGTCCCTCCGGCGTCAACACCGGTACGCGTCCATCGGGCGGATCGACCACGAGCGACGTCTGCCTCGTTGAGACGACCTTCGTTCCCCGATCCCACCAGAAGTCGTTGTAGGCTCGGGCGAGGTCGGTGTCGGTCCCGGCGCCATCGCGTCGATCCTGGTTGTTTGTCGTCAGGTTTGTTCTCTCGAGTTCCGCCGCTTCTTCCTCGGTGAGCACCTGTTTGCCGGCAAGGGCGCCGGGCCGTTCGAAAGGTGTAATCGTCGCAATCGACCAGACGCCCTGAAGATCCGGATCGCCCCACGGCATGCGGGGCAGGGTTCGGGTCTCCGTCCTGGACTGACCGGCGATCGTGATCGTTGCCAGCGAGGCTGCGGCGGCCGCTAACGCGAGCGCCCTAATTGGTCTTCTTGCGAAGATGGCCATACATCAACTCTTCCACGAATTCGACGCATTTGTATTCGAGGAGCTGCGCGTTCTTCTCGACGCGGCGATAGAGCGGCATGCTCATCTTCCAGGGACGCGTGAACACCTTGGAATCTTCGATCGTGACGTCGTACTGAAGCACATCGCGACTGACGGGCGTAAAGCGCTCGACGACGTGCAGCGCATCGCTGTGAAAATTGCCGGCACGATCGAACCACGTCTCGCCGTTGAAGGCGTTGACATCCACGACCAGTGTGTCGCCTTCCCAGCGCCCGCGCGACCAGCCCATCCAGGTGTCGGCGGGGCTCTCGTCTTTGCTGTTCATGTAGATCGTGCGGCTCGCGCTCGCGAATTCATACGCCATCAGGATGTGTGTGGGCGTCTGCACGACCTGAAACGGGTAGGGCATGTAGGTGGCTCGTGGCACACCCGGCATGTAGCATTTGATCTCGGGATCGAGCTTCACCCAGTTCGCGGCATTCTCTTTCTTTTTCGCCGCCGCCCATGGCTGGTAGGGAATGTCATCGCCCTCGACGACGCCGATGCCGGCAGGCACGCTGAAGGAGGCACCGAGCTCGAGAACCGGCCCCTGTCGAGCGGCGTGACCTTGAACGTCCCAGTTGGCGGTGTTGTTGGCCTGCCAAATCCCGTTGAGATCCGGCTTGCCGTCCTTGAACGGCGAACGCGGCGCTTTATACGTCGCGGGCGCCTGTCCTGCAGTCGGCATGACGGCGAGCGACAGAACCGTAAGCCCGGCGGCTGCGCCGACGGCAACGATGGTGAGTCTGAGCCGGGTTTGCATCTCGAAATCTCCAACGGTCCGGCTAAAGCCGGACACTACGTATTACCACCTGCCATCTGCCATCTGCCATCTGCCATCCGCCATCTGCCCTGACATGTTTCACTATTTAGGCGGCGGCTGCGGATCGCCCGGGGCACCCGTGCCGGTCGAACCGATGAATAGCTTTCGTCCATCCGGAAACGTAATGTCTCTGCCGTTTCCCTTGAGCGTGCCGTCTTTGGCCTGATAGCCATCGACGATGATCACGGTTCCGAAGGGGAGGGAATTCTTGTTGACGCCCCTTCTGAATAGCGTATTCGGCGTGCCCCCTTCGATCATCCACTTTTCGACTGTGCCGTTGGCCGCCTTCACGTCGATGTGTATCCACGCGTGAGGATTGATCCACTCGACCTTCGTCACGGTGCCCTGGAGCTTGATCGGTTTCTTTGCGTCGAACTCTGCAGCAAAGGCGTGGTGCGCCCGCAGCGGAACCGTGGCACACAGGAGGGCCAAGGCAGCAAGGGCAGACATCAGTATTCGCATGAATCCTCCGAAAGGTCCGGCTAAAGCCGGACTCTACTTTGTTTCTTCGGCTCGCGCACCACTCAGCAGATTCGTCATGCCGTAATTGCCTTCGTGGCACGCATACTCGAATATCGGGCCTTCCGTCCTCGTCATCGGAATGGCCGCCGTCCACGGTCTCGTAAAGGATCTCGGATCGTCAACCGTAAACTGGTAGTCGATCGTATCAGCGTCGATGCGCCTGAAACGCTCGACGAGCTTCATATTCGGGCTCGATCCCCGGAAATTGGTCTTGTCCGTGAAATTTGACGTCGTGACGACAAGCGTGCTCCCGTCCCAGCGGCCACGCGAATCGCCCATCCATTGGCGGATCGCTGGCGACGCATGGGGACGGCCGTCGAGCGGAATGATGCGCACATCGTGGATCATCTCGGTGAGGATCACCACGTAGCCCGGAGCCTGCAGAATCTGGTAGTTGTTGTTGTAGCCGCCGGGAATCATCGGCGGACCTGCGGTCGGCCACAGGATGCACCGCTCCGCGAGACTGCGATCCTCGGGGCCGTCGGCGGGACTGCGCCGCCGCGCCGCGGCGCGAGCGTCGGCTTGCTGCTGTGCGTCGGGCGTCAGCGACGGCACCCGTCCATCGGGCGGATCCACGACCAGCGACGTGCGCCTCGTACCGACAACCCTCGTTCCGCGTTCGTACCAGAACTGGTTGTACGCGCGCCCGAGATCGGCGTCGGTCCCGCCGGTGCGATTGTCTGCGTCGCGCGCGGTGAGTGTCTCCTTTTCAAATTCCACAGCTTCCTGTTCCGTCAGCACCGGCTTGTCGCTCAAGTTCGCCGGCCGTTCGAACGGCGTAATGGTGGCGTTGGTCCACAGGCCCTGCAAGTCCGGGTCGCCCCAGGGTGTGCGGGCCGTACGGGGACCTGCCGGCGACTGACCGAAGACCGTTGCGATGGTCAGCGCCGCACCGGCGACGGTCATCGTGAGGTGTCCAAACCGGTTACGCATTTGTGACTGTCTTCCGTCAGGGCAGATGTCAGATGGCAAATGGCAGACGGTACTCTATGCCATCATCCATCTGCCCTCTGCCATCAGACCTTACGAGCCGAAGATAGACCCTTCAAATCAGCGTGTCAATTGATTCGGCAGGGTTTAGACTTCGCCTGGGAAGGACCCATAACATGAAGCTGACGGGTATCGCGGCAATACCGTTCGCAGTGCTGATGAGCGTGGCGCTGGTTGCTCAGCAAAGCAGCCAGAACCCACCACCGGCCGAACAGGTCTTCAAGAACATTCAGGTGCTTAAGGGCATACCTGTGGACGATTTCATGGACACCATGGGCATCATGTCGGCGGCGCTGGGCTTTGACTGCGTGGAATGCCACGTAGGTGCCGGGACCGACACCGTAAAGTGGGAGGCCGACACAGACAAGAAGCGAAGCGCGCGGCGGATGACGCTGATGGTGGCCGCGATCAACCGCACCAACTTCGGCGGCCGGCAGGTCGTCACCTGCTGGACATGTCATCGAGGTCGCGACATTCCGGTGACGATGCCGGGGATCGATACCGTGTACGGCGAGCCATTTCTGGAGCCCGATCTCATCGTCACGGAGTCGGCTCCGGGAGAGCCGTCTGCCGACGCGATTCTCGACAAATATCTGCAAGCGCTTGGTGGTGCGGAACGACTGGCCAAAGTCACCAGCTTCATTGCGACGGGCACGAGCGAGGGCTTCCGCGGCTTTGGCGGTGGGGGCCAGGTGCAGGTCTTTGCGAAAGCGCCGGATCAGCGTGCGACGATTATCAAGTTTGCCGCGAACATCGGACGGCAGGATGCCATACGTGTATTCGACGGCCGCAATGGATGGGTGTCGGCGCCGCTGGCGGTCGTACCCGAGTACGTCCTAGGTGGCAGCGAATTAGATGGTGCCCGTTTCGACGCGCAGATGGCGTTTCCGGTTCAGATAAGGAAAACGCTCAGCCAGCTTCGAGTCGGTCAGCCCGAGAACATCAATGGCCGCGACGTGCACGTGCTGCAGGGAAACGGATCTCGCGGGCTTGTTGTGACGATGTACATCGACAAGGAATCGGGTCTGCTGGTGCGAATGGTCCGCTTCGGCAACTCGCCGATCGGCCGTGCTCCGACTCAGGTCGACTTTGAAGATTATCGCGAGGTTACCGGAGCCGGTATCAAGATGCCTTTCCGCTGGACCTTCGGCTGGCTCAACGGCCGGGATACGTTCGAGCTGAAAGAGGTGCGGGTGAACGTGCCGATCAATGCGGACGTGTTTGGACCCATGAGAAGTAAAAAAAAAGTAAAAAGAGAAAGTGAAGGGGAAAGTGGAAAGCAAAAAGTTCGTCGCTGCGATGGGTGCGCTGGTGATTGTGTTCGCGCCGATTTTCGTTGCAGGTCAGGCGAAAGACTGGCTTCCGCCGCTCACATCGGAGGGCAGGCCGGATCTGCAGGGCGTGTGGCTGAACCAGAGCGCAACGCCGCTGGAACGGCCGAAGGAATTCGCCGGGCGGCAGTTCTTGACGGACGAGGAAGTCGCTGAGCTCAAGAAGCGCGCCGAACGGCTCTTCGACGTCAATACCAACAGTGACTTCCCCGGCGGAGACAATTTCTTTCACGCCCTGCTCGCCAACCCCGATCGATACGAGAGCCCGACCGCGACCGGCAGCGCCACTGTGATGATCGAAAGGACCATCGACAATCGCACGTCGCTCATCGTCGATCCGCCTGACGGGAAGAATTCCCCCGATGACGCCGGATGGACAGGCGAGATTCGCAAGAACCCCGCCGCCGACTGCAGCCGGAGGGCGGCCTGCATCCGGACCGGAGGACCTCAGCAACGCGATGCGGTGCATCACCTACGGCATGCCACGGATCGGCATGCAGAACATCAACTCTGCGGGCCCGTTGGGCTACTACCAGATTCTGCAAACCCCGGGCTACGTCGTCATCACGCTCGAAGCCATCCATGAAACCCGTGTCATTCCACTGGACGGACGTCCACATCTCCCGAACGGCATGAGGCAGTGGAGCGGAGACTCACGAGGCCGATGGGAAGGCAATGTCCTCGTCGTGGACACGACCAACTTCTCACCGCGAAGTAACTTCATGGGATCGGCGGAGAATCTTCACATCGTCGAGCGGTTCACGCGCGTGGCCGCCGACACGCTTCAATACGAAGTGACTGTAGACGACTTGACGACGTGGACCAGGCCGTGGACGGTCATGATTCGCATGAAGCGGAGTCAGGACAAGCTCTATGAGTACGCCTGTCACGAAGGCAACTACGTCACCATGGAAGGCATCCTCGGTGCGGCTCGCGCCGATGAGCACGCTGCGGAAGAAGCGGCGCGTCAACCGAAATAGTTAGTACGCGAAGTCCGCAGTACTCGTTGCCCCTGCCGTCACGCGAATGTTCTGGGTAGTTACGCCATAACGCTCGTGCCACGCCTGAATCGTGTAAGTGCCTTCGGGCACGTTGTCGATGGTGTAGGTACCGGCAACGTTGCTGGTTGCGAAATACGGGTGGTCGACCACCCCGACGAAGGCCGTCATCCACCTGTGCACGTCGCATGTGACGCGCAGCATCATCTCGGGTTTCTTGAGTGGCAGCTGCGAGACGATGCCGGCCTTGGGCTGGCTGACGTTGAAGGTGTTGTCGTGCGCCGAGACGCCGTGAACGTTGTGGAGAAGATTGTCGCTGTTTCGTACTTGAAGCGTCTGCCCGACACGCGCGCCGACGACTCGAGGAACGTAAACGCACGCACGCTGGTCGATCGTCACAGGCTCGGTGGGAACCGGCGACGCAGGAAATGATCCCTGCAGGCTGACGAATACGTTGGCCAGACTGCCGTCGGCGGTTGCCGCGACGACTTCCTGCACGGGGCGTTTCCCGGCATTGAGCGTCGCGCACATCGGATCCATCCCCATCCTGATAACGGGATTGCCAGGCAGGGGGCCCTTCACGCGAACGTGACCCTTGATAGTGCCGCCCTTTGAGATGGGCGCGCTCGGGACCGCTGCCGCTGCGTTTGTGCTCGTGGATGCCGCTTCAATCTTCCACGCCGTCGCGTCCTTCGGTGGATACCAATAGTGCTGGTGGCAGGCTTCGCAGGCGTGCTCGATGTGCTCTCCGGCGTCGAAGAGGCCCTTGGGATTCTTGGCGTTGGCGGCGTTCAGTGCCGGTACGGCGGCGTCGTGCAGCCGATCGACCAGCGCAGTCCAGGTCGCGGGGTCGTCCGCGATCAGTTTTTGGATGGTTTCGGGCTCGAGCTCGATACGGGGGTTCTCCGACTTTTCGCCATGCTTGGCAACGAGACGGCCCGGGACTCGAAGCAGATTCGTCGCTTCGACGAGCTGGACGGCGCCCTGTCGAACTGCCGTCCATTCTTCATCGGTTCGCGGTTCTCGCTCTTCGGTGCCTTCCGCGCTCACGATCGTCGCGACGGCGTTCCAGAGCACATCGGCCTGCGGATCGATGATCGAGACCATGATGTCTTTGACCGTCGCCGTGGGCCTGAACTGCGGTTGCGGCTGGCGATCGTCCCGGCTCGTGCAGCTGCCGGCCAGCAGGATGGGAACACTGAAGAGGAGCACACGGCAGAAACATCGGATGCGGCGCCGGGGCTTGGGAAAGTCTGCCTGGGAAAACATCGCGGCAGATCATACCCCCGCGCCGCCGGCGCGTCGATCGTTGTTCGGGTTTAACCCCGGCGGCCAGTTGAATTGACGCAGGCAGCATGGTTGGCATGATTGCGGGGTCGCCAAATTCAACTGGCCACCGGACGTCAATTCGTCTTTTTCGTCCTCGGGTCGTCAGCCGGATTCAGATAGGTGATCGCGAACGGCCCCGTCCCGTGCACCTGAATCGTCGCCGCCGATTTGGCCATGAAAGAGTGACGCATCTCGGCTGGTAGTGACGCGAATCCTCCAACCGGCACGTCCTTCATTGCCTTTTCGTCGAACGTATCGCCCATGCCGAGTGCGACGGTTCCCGACAGGACTGTGATGTTTTCCATCACCGGATGCCAGTGAGGCGCGATGCGGTAGTTGGCCGGAAGCTGTGCGCGAAGCACGTACGGCTGCGCCTGGCTTGGATCTCCCGAGACGACCGCTACGCGCGCACCCGGCGGCAGTCCGGGAGGCGGGTCGCCCCACTTGAGCTCGCCGGGGGCGAGCATCGTGTGCGCGCCGGGGGGCGGTTTCGGCGTGGCGTCGGCGTTGAAGATGTCTTCGGCGACCTTCCAGGCGTCTCCTTGCTTCTTCCAGACGGTCACGTACTTGCCTTGTTCGGTCGTACCACCCATGCTCATTTGGTAGGTGCCGACGGTGTAGCCGATATTGCCGCCCGCGCCGACCTCGCCTCTGGTCGGAGTCCACGAGAGCGCAAACCCCGGTGCCTTGCTCATCTCGGTGTACGACTTGCGGATGGCCTCAGCGCCGGTGACGATCGGCATCCCGGGAGCGTAAATGGCAGCGCCGTCGCCAAAGAACGAGACGAACTTCTCGGGGTCCTTCGTCGTCTCAGACCAGTCACGGTCTGCCGCCATCAGAGCCGCGCGCTCCTGCTCGATATTGACGGAGGGAGCACACGCAGTGGCGGCTAGTACCGACGAGTCCAACGATCAGCCATGGGAACCGACTCATACAGGGCTCCTTTCCGTTAGGTGGGCGGGGGAGACGAGCCGCAGAACCTCGGATCATAGCGCGAGGGCCCTGGAACTGTGAGTACGAAACAGAAAAGGGGTCGGGAGGATTTTTCGGGTGTGTTACGCGAAAAATCCTCCCGACCCCTTTTCTGCCCCCTTTCTTGCGGTCGAAACGTGAGTGATGTCAGGGCAAATGGCAAATGGCAAATGGCAGATGGCAGACAGCTCTCAGCCATCAGCCATCTGCCCTCTGCCATGACAATCGTTAGAACGTTACCCGCGCTCCGATCTGGATGTCGCGCGGCTTCATCACCGTGCTCGAGTCGATGTTGTTCAGCTTCATGAACGTCGCGTTAGTCGGTGTCAATACCATGTTGCCGACGCCGAAGAGGGTGTAGTTGGTCGCGTTCAGCGCTTCGATGCGCAGCTGCACGCGGACACGGTTGCCGACCTGGAAGTTCTTCGTCACGCCAAGATCGAGCAGGTGGTGCTGCATGAAGCGCACGTTCGGAAGCGTCGTCGGGAACTGCCGGGTGTTCGCCTGGCCGAGGGAGATTTCGGGTGCGTTGAATGTCACCGCCTGCCCCGCGGCGTTGCGGAACGGCTGACCGTTGTTGGTGTAGAAGCAACCGATGTCGATGATCGGTACATCTGCGCCGGCAAGCTGGGTACCGGAGCCGCCCCAATTGGACTTCAGATCGCGCGGATCGCCACAGGAGGGATCGAAGTAGGTGTTCTGGTTGAACACGAGCGGGGCGCCGCTCTGCCATTCGTACTTCGTGCTGAACTGCCAGCCGCCCAGAATACTGTCGAGAACCGGATTCCAGTTACTGCCGAACCGACGTTCGCGGCCGAAGGGCAGCTCAGCCACGCTGGCGAGCGTGATGCGATGCGGCCGATCGGTGGCGCCGGTGCGCTCCTCGAGCTCGTCCCATGGGTTGAGGGGCGCCACTTTCTCCCTGAGGTGAGACCACGTGTACGACGTCATCAACATCAAGCCGCCGGTGAATCGCTTGTCGAGGCGGAAGATCGCGCCGTGATACATGTTCGAGCCGCGCGCGGTTTCGATGCAGAACGTGTTGGTCGTGCCTGTGGCGCACGGGTTGCCCGATGAATCAAATTGCGGATACGCGTACAACAGACGGCGCCGTGCGATTGTTGCGCCGTTGGCACCAGGCGAGTCAGGCGTGAGCCCTTGGAATGGATTCGAGACAACCTGGCTCAGGAATTCCTCCGCGGCGGTGTCGCGGATAAGGCTCCGGGTGCGGAACTGCTGCGGCACGTAATTCAGGGGTTCGAGAATCGCCTGATTCGTCCCCTTCTGTCCAATGTAGGAAATCTCGGCCAGCATTCCCCAGGCGAGCTGGCGCTCGACGCCGATACTGAAACGCCAGAACTCCGGGTTCACGCGATCGGCGTTCCAGATGTTGCCGGGCGCGTTACCGAGGTTGGTGAGGAGTCCTTGAGCCGATCCGACAGGCTGCACGAGCTGATTGCTGGGTACAGGGTTGCTCAAGTTGGCCTGGAACGTCAGCCCGTTGTCGGCGCTGACGGGGACCGGCGTGTTGCGCGAGTATCCAATCTGATTGATCGCGCTGATGAGCCCGGGGACACCCTGCAGCTGGAACGGCGCAACGAATTTGCCGCCGCCGCCTCGCAGTACCGTCCGGTCATCGATCTTGAACGTGACGCCGAGCCGCGGTTGGAAGTTGTTGAGGTCGGCGTTCCATGCCTGAGTCTGGTCGCCCGAGAGATATGTGTAGCCCCCCAGGACGCTGAACTGGCTCGACGACAGCGGAACGCCGGCGGGCGGGTTAAGCGCGAAGCGCGCCTGCGCCGCCGCCTGGATCGGATTCGGCGTGGTGAGATCGAACGGCCCGACATTGCGACTATCGGCTTCGGTCATGCCGAGCTCGAGGTCGTAGCGGAGGCCGAGGTTCAGGGTCAGTCGATCGGACACGCGCCAGTCGTCGTGCGCAAAGAATCCGTGGCTGATCACCTCCGTGTCGTACTCGGGACGGAGCTCGATGAATGACGAATTGGTGGGCAATCCGAGCATAAATGCGGCGATGCCCTGGCCGTACGGTGCGCCGGCGGCAGCGCTGGTCGCCTTCGTGTACGAACTGTCGAACGCGTATGCGCCGCCCCGCGAGCCCAGATTGGTTTCCTTCTGCCGCAGGCTGCGCCAGTCGTACCCGAACTTCATCGTGTGGCCGCCAGTCATTTTTGTGAGGGTCGCAGCGAACTGCACGTTGTAGAACGGCTGCGTGCGGCCGTTGTTGAAGCCGCTCTGCTGCGCGCCGAGCGTGGCCACGCGACCGGCGGTCGTCGGGGCTCCGGACTCGATGCTGTAACGCGGGAGCTGCTCGAAGCCGCCCATCAGCGACACCGTCGATGGCGAATACCCGAGGCTGGCGGGATCGATTGTGTAGAGCGGGAAGAGGTCGTCGTTGAATCGCAGCCAGCTGGCCTTGAGGTCGAGCACCATGCTCGGCGACAACACGGCCGTGTGACCGCCCGCCCAGTTGAAGTTGAACCGGTCGGTGGAGCCGCGTGTGATTTCCACGCCGTTCACTTCGCCCGCGAAGTTGAAGCGCTCTTCGCGGCGGAAGTTACGAAGGAATCGGCCGTACGTTTTCTGAGACGACGTCCACTCGTGATCGATCCTCGTCATCGCGAAGTTGTACGCGTACGTCCACGGTTGTTCGATGAAAAAATTCTGAGACAGGTCGGCGGCTCCCGCGATGTTTGGCGCAGGGAAGTAGCCGAGCACGTTTCGCGCGATCGGGTTGATGCGACCCGCAGGGATGATATTGCCCGGGAAGGGATCGCGCACGACGACGTTGTTGACCAGGCGCGCCGTGGCCGGATCGTAGATCTGCACGCCGAGCGGAAGCAGTTCCGAGAAGTCCCCGCTGCGCATGCGCGCGGTCGGCACCGAGGTCGTCAGCGCTTCGACCGTATCGTCCTGGAGCTTCTCGTACGAGAACATGAAGAAGGTCTTGTTTCGCCAGATCGGACCCGAGACGGTGCCGCTGAAGCGGTTGTAATCGCGCGGCTGCTTGCTGGTACCAAGGCGATTGGACGCAAAGAGACTGGCCGATCGCGAGTCGTCCCGGTTGTAGAACGACAGCGCACCATGCAGAGCATTCGTGCCGGTCTTGAGCGCCAGATTCACGCCGCCGGCCCCTGTGTGCCCGATCTGGGCGTCATAGGCGGCGGTCTCGACCTTGAATTCCTCGATGGCATCGGCGGGAGGTTGAATGCCGACGCGTGCCTGCGAGACGATGTTGCTCGAGCCGTCGATCGTGAACTCGCTGTTCAGCGTGCCGGTTACCGCCGCGCCGCGCAGGTTGTCGTTGTCCATGGGGCGCTGCAGCGCGTACGAACGCTCGAATGTGGCGCCGGCCACCAGGCGCGTCAGGCCGTAGGCAGTGCCGTCGCCGAGCGGAATCTCGCTGATGAGCTTGCTGGTGATGACCTGCCCGAGCGATGCGGTGCTGGTCTCGAGCTGCGGAGCTTCCCCAACGACCTGCACCTGCTCGGTGACTCCCGCCGGCTGCAGTGTGATGTCGAGCTGCAGGCGTTCGCCGACGCGCACCTGCACGGCAGTATGGTCCCGTGTCTGAAAACCGCTGAGCTCTGCCGTCACGCGGTAAGTGCCAGGCAGCAGGAACAACGCCGCATACTGACCTGTTTCGTTTGTCACGAGCGCCGTGGTGCTGTTCGTGCCGTTGTTGACCACGGTCACGGTGACGCCAGGCAACGCGCCTCCTGATGAGTCGACGATGAGACCCGCGATCGATCCGCGCGAGTCCTGTGCCATCGCCGTCGAGCAGAAGAGAACCACTGCACAGATGACGCCTACAATTTCCAGCCGACGTCGGATTGTTCCTCTCATGTTGGTACCTCGCATCATGTCCTCAGAACACTGTTGGAAGCCATACGTTGCTATCGCGGTGGATCAATCGCGCGAATCAGAACGCTCATATTGCGGATGAATGCATCGATCGAGATGCCGTTCAGCGACTTTTCCGGGTAGGGCGATGTGTCGGAATCGTCACCGACGTGCGTTGTCCGATAGTTGCTGGGTGCGGCAGCCTTGGGTCCGTCTCCCTTGTAGGGATGGCTGGCGTACCCGAGAGGTGCGAGCCAGTAGCCCTCTTTGTTGAGCGACGCGATCGCGGCCGTCGGGGTGCCGCTGGATACCGGCGCAAGAGCGAAATATTTCGGGAGCGGCAGGAGACCGTGGCCAGAGACGAGAGGCGACCCTTTGGTCGCCTGCTCGGGCGTCATCGCCCGGGCCTCGGCGTCGAGCTTTCTGAGAGCGGGAATATTGACGTTCCTGAACGAGCTGTAGTGGCCGAGCGTGTCTTTCGGATCGCTGTCCCAATAGTAGCGGCCGTTGACGACGTTCGATCCGTCGCGATGGATGTAGAGCGGTTTGTTCGTGCCGATTTCGATGAAGGTCGCATGGGTGCGGCCTGAAGGCGCTACACCGGGCGGCAGCTTGATCGACTCGAGCCAGTCGATGGCTTCCGGAATCCGGGCAAGGAACTTCGTGTCGCCGGTCAGCCGGTAGAACTGGACGAGCAGTTCGAGGTTGCGCGCGGTGGTGTGTGTGGCCAGCGATCGCGGCTCGTACGTCCGCGCCTGCACCGGCTTGAGATCCGTCGTGTATTGCAGTGACCAGCCCGGTTGCGGCGGTCCCTGTTGTGTGACGATGAACGCGTTCATGCCCCGTGTGATGGCATCGAGGAGTCGCGTCTCGCCGAGCGTCTGATAACACATCGTCAGGAAATCGATGTTCTCGCCGGCCACATCGTCGTTGAATGTCGGATACGAGGTGTAGTCGGGCAGGCCGCGCGTCGAGTGCTCCGCAACCCGGGGATAGCGCTGCGGCCATGCGCCGATCGGATATTGGCTGTCGAGCACGAACTGGATCGCCTTGTCCAGTGCTGGCTTGTATTTCGGGTCGCGTTTCTCGAGGTACAAGCGAAGGAGAAACTTCGCCGATTCGGCTGTTCCGGCGTCGTCGAACGTGGCGTTGCCCCAGTAGTGCTGAAACTCTTCGAGACGCCACCCGTTCTTTCCGACGGTGTCATACCACTCCCGCAGCGATCGTTCGCCGGCGAAATCGGCCACGTAATTCCATCCGCCGGACGGATGCTGGGCCCAGATGAGCGCTCCGGCGACCTGTTCCGCCGCCTGATAGTAGAAGCTGTCGCCTGTTGCGTGATACGCGTCGAGATAGAGGTGTCCCATCGTCGCCGTGCCGGGCGGCTGAATCCAGATCATCGTCTCGCGCGCTTCCATCTCTCCCCAGCGGCGCGAGAGATCGGGCAGATAGTTCCACACGTATCCGCCCTTGTAAGCGATCTTGTCGGTCATGAACGCCGTCGCGCGTTTCATGGCCCCGAGCACGTCGTCGCGCGTCGCGTCGCGGGGTGCCTGTGCGACGGCGCCGCCGGCCGCGAGGACACAGAACGCCGCCAGGACCGCGCCGCACAGGATCGATCGAGCATGTCTGTGGATCATGGTTTCCTCTACGCGACGCCACGCACGGCGTACGACGGTGCAACGACCAGAGCCGCCGCGCCGCGCAGACGCGGATACTCTGTTGCCGTCACCGGGCGTACTTCGGTAGCGGCCGCCGCCGCCGTCAATGCGCGTTCAGCAAGGGCCGCCCGTATCGTCGGCTCAATCAGATCCCACGCCCGCGTGATTTCTCCGCTTACATACACGCATGCAGGATCGAAGGTATTGACTACCGAGGCGAGTCCAATGCCCAGGTAGCGGGCTGTCGACTCAATGGCGGCCGCCGCTTTCGTGTCGCGGCCGCGTGCACGCGTAATCAAATCGTCGATGGTGAACTGGGGGCCGTTGCTCGACACCGGAGCGTCGTGGTTCAGCGGCTGGCCGAAGTAGCGCGCTAGCGTCGCGCGGTTGGAAATGTAGGCTTCCCAGCAGCCATGCGCCCCGCAGGAGCACAGCGGGCCGTCGAGCGAAAGCGGCACGTGGCCGAACTCGCCGGCGACGTTGTTGCGACCGCGCAGCAACTCGCCGTGAATCATGACGCCGACGCCCACGCCTTCCGAGACCGACACGAACACGACGTCGCGCAGCGCGCTCTGGGGCTCGCGCACCGCCCAGGACTGCGCCAGCGCACACGCCCGACCGGAGTTCTCGATTTGCACGGGAAGCCCTGTCGCGGCGGCGAGAGGTTCGCACAAGTCGACATCTTTCCAGCCGAGCGTCGGCGCATGCAGCACGCGCATGGTCGAGTGTTCGACCATGCCGGGCACGACAACGCCGAGGCCCACACACCCATCCACTTCGCGATTTTCGATGAGCAGGCGCTTGATCTGCTCGGCCATTGCGGGCGCCAGCTCGCGCGGATCGCGCAACGTGGGCATGCGGATGACGCCGGTCGTCGGATTGCCCCGCAGGTCGGCCAGCATCATGAACGTTTCGCTCGCGCGGATGTCGGCAGCCGCAACAGCACGGCGTCGCGAGTCGATGTACAGGAACGTGGGCTTCCGGCCGCGCACGGCCTGGCCGGTGGCCCCTTCGAAAATCACGCTGTCGCCAATCAGGTCGTTGACGATGCGCGAGATGGCGCCGCGGCGCACGCTCATCATCCGGGCGAGGTCGGCGCGAGAAATCGGCTGGTGCGCGCGAACGAGGTTCAGCACGATGCTGCGGTTGATCTCGCGGGACGTGCCGCGGGTGGCGACGCGGAAGTGGGACGAGGTCTTCATTGAACCATTAAGAGACTAAATACGCATGTCGCCTGCGGTTCGCATAACGTAGGGCGGGTCTTGAACTAGAAGACCCACGCTACTGCCTAGGGACTCGCCCTACGAAGCCTGCTTGTTCGATTGATTGTTTCAGAATGAGACTATATACGCTCTATAACGGTTGGAGTCAAGTGAACTCTCCGAAACACCAGTCGTTTATGCTTAGGGCGGCCGACGGCCGACCTGCCTTTCACTTCAATGGACTCCACGCGATGGGCGCGCATCAAGGAAGTGTTTCATCAGGCACTCGAGCGGGATGCGCCCGAGCGCGATGCGTTTCTCCATCAGGCGTGCGCCGGCGACGCTGACCCTGCCGGGTTGCGAGCGGATGTCGATCGCCTCCTCGCCGCTCACGCGCAGGCCGGCGGCTTTATCGAGACACCACCGTTGGAATCATTGAACGCCCATAAGCGTTGTATCGGCCGGTATGAAGTCGTGCGGTTGCTGGGGGCTGGTGGCATGGGCGAGGTGTATCTTGCCCGGGACACCGAGCTCGGCCGCGATGTTGCGCTCAAGGTTCCGACTGACAGCGATCGCGATGCTCACGCCAGGCTGCGTCGAGAGGCCCAACACGCGTCGCAGCTGAACCATCCCCACATCTGCACGATTTACGAAACCGGCATGCACGAGGGTCAACCCTTCATCGCGATGGAGTATGTCGAGGGCCAGCGCCTGTTCGAAGTCATCCCGGCGGCAGGACTGCCGCTGCACCTCGTCGTGCGTTGCGGCACCCAGATCGCCGATGCGCTTGCGCATGCGCACGCCAACGGCGTGACCCACCGCGATCTGAAGAGCGGCAATATCGTCGTCACGCCGGACGGACGCGCAAAGGTGCTCGACTTCGGCGTTGCGCGGCGATTGCCCGCACACCGCCTCAAAGACCTGTCCGAATCGAGCTCGTCGATTACGGCCGAAGGTCTCATCGTGGGAACGCTGTCGTGCATGTCGCCCGAAGTGCTGCGCGGCGAGCCGTCCGACGAACGCAGCGACATCTGGTCGCTTGGCGTCCTGTTGTACGAGATGGCCTCAGGGGCGCGGCCATTTTCAGGTGCGACCGGATTTGAGCTCACGGGCGCCATCCTGCACGGGACGCCCGCGCCGTTGCCGCTGCGTATCCCCGAATCGCTTAGCGCCATCGTCATGCGCTGCCTCGAAAAAGATCCGAGGCTGCGGTATCAGAGTGCGGGCGATGTGCGTGCATCGCTCGACAAGGTGGAACACGCCGGGGGAGGCCGCGGTGCGGCGTCTACGAAAACGCGTGTCGCGGCTGGTGCGGCGCTCGTCGGGCTCGTGGGCGTGCTGACCGCGGCGGGCCTGTGGTGGCGGCCACCGCCGGCGGCATCCACCGACACCGCAAATGCTCCTGTGGCAGTGGGGCCATCGGGCCACCCTGCCATCGCGGTGATGTCCTTCGACGTCTCAGGCGCGACGCCCACCGACACGGCATGGCTCTCCCGCGGCGTACCCAGCATGCTGCTGACAGGTCTGGCTCAGACGCGTGGCCTCGATTTGGTGAGCTCGAGACGGTTGGCAGACGCGGCCAGGCAGATTGGCGCCCCCGGGCTCGACTCGCTCGATCGCAGCCGTGCAGCCGACGTCGCGCGCCGCGCGGGCGCCGGCGCACTCGTGTTGGGAACGATTTTCCGATCGGGCGCCGAGATTCGCATCGACGCGCAAATGGAGGACCTCGCGACCGGCAGGGTGCTCGTTGCCGAAAGCGTGCGCGGCGCCGACGTGTTCACGCTGGTGGATCAGCTCGCGTCCCGAATCCGTGACGGCGTTGGATTGCAGAACGCCGCGGGCGTGCGCGGCGTTGCCGACGTGTCGTCGCCATCGCTCGAGGCCTATCGTCTGTTTGCCCAGGGCACCGAGGCGTTTCAGAACCTGCACAGTGCGGAGGCGACGCGGTTGCTTGAAGACGCCGTTCGCGTCGATCCGGAATTCTCGAGCGCCCATCTCTATCTCGGATTCGTCAACTACTTCAGCGGCAACGACGTTGCACGACAGCGGCACTTCGCCAAGGCGTCGGAACAAGCGGAGCGGCTGAGCGAACGCCAGCGGCTTCTGCTGCGGGCTGAAATGGCACGCGATGCGGGCAATGGCGCCGGAGCCGATCGCCTGCTCGACCAGCTGTTCGCTGAGTTTCCGGACTGGTACGACGGCTATGCGACCGCGCTCGAGCTGTATGCGTTGATTCCGGGGCTGGTCCACAATCCGGACAAGCGATTGACCATACTCCGTCGCGTCGTCGAGGCGCAGCCCGGTGCCGCGCTGCCGCGTAATGCGTACGGTTATGCGCTGCTCGAAGCCAGCCGCTTCAAACAGGCACTCGACCAGTTTGAGACATACGCGCAGTTAAGTCCTCACCAGCCGAATCCTTACGACAGCCTTGGCGAGGTGCATCTCGCGATGGGGCTGCCGGAGAAGGCCATCGAGTACTACTCGCGCTCGCTCGCGATCGAATCCGGTTTCTATCAGTCACATACGGGCCGGGCGGCGGGACTGGCGATGCTCGGACAGTTCGATGCCGCGATCGCCGAAGAAACGCCCGACCTTGGGTTCAAAGCGTTTCTCCTGATGCGGATTGGCCGCTACAGGGAGACATCGGACGTGATCGAGACGAGCATCAAGCGGTCCGTCGAGAAGGGCAGCATCGTCGGCCAATCGACCGGCGCCTTCATGTCGTCGCTGCGGGCGCTCGACCAGCGCGAATATGTCCGGGCGTTACGCGACATCGACGAGGTGCGCCGCATTCTGGCGCCGTGGCCACGAGAGCGGCAGCGCGTGTATCTGGTGCTCGCCGATCTGATGTCAGGTCTGGCTTACGTGCGCGCGGGACAACTGGACCAAGCCCGCGAGCGTCTCGATTCTCAGACGCTTCTCTACCGGGCGGCCAACCCATTCGAAAAGGGCTGGCATGCCGCGCTCGTGGGTGAGATTGCGCTCGCTGAAAAACGTCTGGCGGATGCGGCAACGGCGTTCTCGTCCGGTGAGCCGGCGACACGCGTGTGGACATCCTTGTATCTCGATTATCCCTGGGCGCTGATGAACGACATCTCGGCGCGCGATGGCATGGCTCGTGTCGCCAAGGCACGCGGCGATATCGCCGGAGCGACCCGGATCTATCGGAGTTTGCTTGTCGCGGGTCCCGGGCAGAAGTGGCCAGCGCTCTTCGATCCGCGGTTCGTGCTCGAGATCGCGCGGCTGCTCGAGCAGGCGGGTGACGGGAAAGCCGCCCTCGTGGAATATCAGCGCTTTCTGGAGCTCTGGAACAACGCCGACAGCCATCTGCCTGAGCTCGCCGAAGCCCGGCGCGCGGTCGCGCGACTGCGAGCCCGCTAGCGAGAAACCGCTCCCGGAGCGATTTCTCGATAGAATCGCGGCTAGCCATGTCATCCAATCCATTCGACTCGAACGATTCATCCCTTTTCGATATCTCGACCCGCGCGCGCGGACCTGCGGGAGTGCTGCCCTTGACGCCCGAGATGCTGCGCGAGCGGCCGTCCGGCGATCTCTTCGGGTGGACACAGAACGCGGGCATGGGTTGGAATCCGGCGGCACTCGGCGGCAACGAGTTTCTGATGCTCTCGACCCATGGCGGTATCCGAGCCGCGGACGGAACGCCAATTGCGCTCGGCTATCACACGGGCCATTGGGAAGTTGGCTTGCTCCTCGAGGCGGCGGCGGGCGTCTTCAAGAGCGCGGGTGCGATTCCGTTTGCGGCTGCCTGCACCGATCCGTGCGACGGGCGCTCGCAGGGCACGACCGCCATGTTCGACAGTCTGCCGTTTCGCAACGATGCCGCCACGGTGTTTCGACGGCTCATCCGATCGCTTCCCACAAGGCGCGGTGTGCTCGGCGTCGCCACCTGCGACAAAGGGCTGCCGGCAATGATGATGGCGCTTGCGGCCACTCACAACCTGCCTGCGGTGCTCGTGCCAGGCGGCGTGACGCTGTTGCCGGAGCAGGGGGAAGATGCCGGCAAGATTCAAACGCTTGGCGTTCGCTTCGTGCATGGCAGCATCACGCTCGAGGAAGCGGCAGATCTCGGATGCCGGGCGTGTGCCTCACCCGGGGGCGGCTGTCAGTTTCTCGGCACTGCCGCGACCTCGCAGGTTGTCGGAGAAGCCCTTGGCATGTCGCTTGGTCACTCGGCTCTCGCACCGTCGGGCCAGCCAATCTGGATCGACATGGCGCGCCGCTCGGCCACAGCGCTGATGGCGCTCGAAGCGGAACGCACGACGATGTCCGACATCGTCACGGACGCCGCCATTCGTAATGCCATGGTCGTCTTTGCCGCGTTCGGAGGGTCGACCAATCTGATTCTGCATCTGCCGGCGATTGCCCACGCCGCAGGACTACGCCGGCCTGTCGCCGCTGACTGGGCGGAAGTGAATCGGCAGGTGCCACGCATTGTCGATGCGTTACCGAACGGCCCACGCAATCATCCGACGGTGCAGGTGTTTATGGCAGGTGGTGTGCCGGAAGTGATGCTGCACCTGCGGCGAGCCGGGTTGCTCGATACGAAGGTGATGACCGTTGCCGGCACGTCGCTCGACAGTCAGCTCGACGCATGGGAGTCGTCCGAGCGACGGTCGAGGCTGCGCGCTCGACTCGAGGGTGAAGGCGTCGATCCCGACGATGTGATTGTGTCGCCGGAGGACGCGCGTGGCCGAGGCTTGACGTCCACCGTGTGTTTTCCACACGGGAACATCGCACCGGATGGCGCCGTCATCAAGAGCACCGCCATCGATTCGTCTGTCGTCGATGCCGACGGGGTGTATCGCATGACCGGCCCGGCAAAAGTATTTTTGTCGGAGCCCGCGGCCATGGATGCGATTAAGGCGAAGCGCATCAAGTCCGGAGATGTGCTCGTCCTCATCTGCCGGGGTCCGATGGGGGCCGGCATGGAAGAGACGTACCAGATAACGAGCGCGCTTCGCCATCTGCCATTCGGCAAACACGTGGCGGTCATCACAGACGCGCGCTTCAGTGGTGTCTCGACCGGCGCGTGTATCGGCCATATCTCGCCCGAGGCGCTCGCAGGCGGACCGATCGGGAAGCTGAAAGACGGCGACGTCCTCGAGATCGTGGTCAACCGCAGCACGCTTGAAGGCACGCTGAATCTGGTCGGCGAAAACTTCGTCGAGCTGAGCGCAGCGGAAGGCTCGCGCTTGCTCGAGGCGCGTGAATCCCGATCCGATCTCGTCGCTGATGCGGCGCTGCCGGACGACACACGCATCTGGGCCGCACTACAGGATGTGAGCGGCGGAACGTGGGGCGGCGCTGTGTACGATGCCGACTCGATCCTTCGCACGCTCGCGGCGGGGAAGGAGGCGCTGCGGGACAGGGACTAGCGACTAGGGATTGGGGACTAGGGATTGGGGATTAGGGACTAGGGATTAGGCCGCGGCGTAGGCGCGTGAGGCGGTCGATTTTCGTCGCAAGCCCTCGCACCTCGGTGAGCACGATCTTCTGCACCTTTTCGACGATATCGGAGTGTTTGCGCGTCCGCTCGGCCTCGCTGAGGATGAGCTGCTGCAATTCGGCGATCCGCGCATCGATCTTGGCGAGTTGTTCCTTCACTTCATGGTCTTCCATGGAATGTGGAAACAGCACGCGACATGCCACCTCGGCCCAGCAAAAATCAGCCGAATGCAACCGCTTCCGTACCGGCCGCGCATTTTCTGCTCTTCGGACGGGTGGTCCCGGTGGCGCTTTCTGCTATGCGAAGGGCGTTGGGCGATGGTCGAGAGTCCATGGTCGATGGTCTGTCATGGTCAAGGGTCGACCGTTGATCATGGCCCACCGACCATGTCTGACGGCTTACTATGTTCTACGCAGCGACGGACGTGACGGCCACGCTGCATGAGGAGGCATGACAATGAGGCGATCGAAACATGTTCGCACCGCTATCGGCGTGTTCGCCTGGCTGGTGCTCGTCTTGAATGTGTCGGTGTCGTGGCTGGCGTCTGCCCAACAGGGTGGAGCCGCACCCGGGCGCGGTGCGGCGCCGGATGCCGCTCCGGCCGAAGCGCCGAACTTTACGGGTAAGACCGCGACGCGTGACGCGTCGAACATCTCCGGAAGCCGACGGCTCTTCGAAGCCGGAGCCCGCTCGAACTGGCACTCGCATCCGAACGGACAGCTCATCCTCGCCGAATCGGGGCCCGGCTTGCACCAGATACAAGGCAAGCCGATCGTGAGGCTCGCGCCTGGCGACAGCGCGTATGTCGGACCAGGTGTGGTGCACTGGCATGGCGCGGCGCCGGAGGCGGCCCTCACGCAGGTGAGCATCGGATTCGGCGGCGGTCCGACCAAATGGGGCGAGCCGGTGCCGGACGTGGTTTATCGAGGAGCTAGCCGGTAGCAATAGCCAGACGCACCGCGCGGACGTATGGCCGGACAGGGCGGGCATTCTGCTCGCGGCAACGTGTTTTCGAGTATCTATTGCCGCTACGCAGAACGCCCGCCCTGTTCAGCCATCTCTGCCGCGCGCTCTTGTCTCGCCTTGGTTTCAAACGTGGCAGATATTCCGGCAGACCACGTTCGGCAAGGCTGCGGTTTGAAGATCTCCTCAAGGCGAGGCCTGCTCATACCAATGTTCTGCGGAGCGGGCAAATGCGTATCTGTCTCAGGTTGAGGTTGCTGCAGCGCGAAGCCGTGCGGAGGTGCCGACACACGAAACCTGACCGCGCGAGAAGCCTGTGGGCACCGAGCGAGGTTACGAACCTCGCGTCAAACGGCCCGCAGTGGGCCTCGCAGCGCGGTCCGGCGCCAAAGCCCCGGATTCGCGCTGCAGCAACCTCAAGCTGAGACAGATCCAACGTTGCTCGCCGGCAGAACGTCGGCGTGAGCAGGCCTCGCATGATCCGGCTGAAGCCGGACACTACGTCTTAGTTAAATCGGAAGCCGACGAGTACCTGTGAACGTCTGCTTCTTGATGTCCACCAGGTTGCTGAAGGTGTTGTTGATGCGCCGCAACCCTTTGTCGTAGCGACCTTCGATAATGATGCGAGCGACTTCGATGCCTCCTCCGAATACCAGGGTCACGTCAACGCTTTCGAATCCGTTGTCCAGCGTGACACCTTCGATGTCATCGCCAATCTTGAGGTCGAGTGCGGGGCCGGCGATGCCGTAGATGGAGGGGCCGCTCGACGAACTGCTGCCGATGTTCAGGCGCAGCAGGATGGGCACCTGCAGATAATCTATTCTGATTTTCGGCCCTCCCGATTCCGGTTCGCTTGTTTTTCGAATCCAGTTGAGCTCCGACTGCAGGCCCATGACGCCGTCGCGATTGCCGCCGAAGAAGAGGCCGGCGAATACGCCAGTGCGGTTTTTGTAGTCGAGCGCGTCGCTGCTGAACTCGGTGAATGTTGTCCCGAACTTGACGCCTTGTGCCGCCGCAGTTGACGCCGAGCCGGCGATGACGAGTGCTGCGACACCCGCAGTTCGAGCGTATCGACGGACGTTCATGGGAGGGACTCCTCTGGGGCCAGGGAGCCGGGGGAAGAAAGCCGGGACGAACCGGCTGTTCCCATAGTACCGCAATCAGTCCGACGAATCTACGCCGGCACCTGAAGGTCGGGCATTGGTTTGGCGGTGAACAGCCTTCGGCACGGCTTCGCAAGCCATCGGGCCATGCGTTCGGACTTGGCATGACGCGCGCTATCGGTGGCGATGCCGGTGTTGGCATACATCTGGCGATAGAGCTTCGAGCACAACACGAAGCCGATGCGGTTCTTCAACGACTTCACCGCACGCGATCGCCGCCAGATGTGCGGCAGGCTGTAGAACTGGTCCCACACACCTTGCGTACGTTCGCGAATCTCGTCGGGTGTCAGCACCGGATGCGGCGTGTAGACCTTGGGACGGCGCGCCTGAGGGATCAGCCAATGCCTGGTGATCGGAATCCCATCCACCGCCTCGGCATCCTTTTTCTTCGTCTGCCCGAGTTCCCACTTCGCAAAATCAACCGTGCCGGGAAACGGCGTCAGCATCACGAACTGCGCGAATGTGACGTCTGCTTCGAGAGCAAGCGTGACGGTGGCGTTGAACGTCTCGGCGCGATCGCTGGGCAGTCCGAAGATGAACGACCCGAGGACATGAATGCCGTGGTGTTTGAACTGCTGCAGTCGCGCGACGAGCGCCTGCCCGTGGAGGTTGAAGCCCTTGTAGACGTCCTTTAGACCTTCCTCGGTCACCGATTCGACGCCCACGAGCGCACCCTTGATGCGCGCTTTGCACATCGCATCGAGGAATTCGGGATCTTCGGCCGCCTCCATCGTGATCTGCGTGAAGAAGTTCATGTCGCTCGGCAACTTCGCGAGCCGCGTCATCAGCTCGAAGCGCTCGGCGCGCAACGCTTTCAGCTCGTTCAGGCGCTGAGGATCGGCACGCCGAGAGGCCTGTTCGAGATCCTCAAGGGTGACTGGATAGAAGTTGTCGTCGGCGAGCGCGATGAAGCGGAATCCGAGGCGCCGCAACTGAACGATCTCTTCCAGCACGGCGTCAACGCCGCGCTGACGCGGTTCCTGCCCGTCGGTTTTCCACACCGAGCAGAACGAGCAGTGTTTCGGACAGCCGCGCACGGTCTGCACCGACGCCCACATATAGCGATCGGGTGGAAGGAGATCCCAGCGTGCCTTCAGAAAACGATCGGCGTCTATCTTTCCGCCTTCATACACTTTGGTGCTGCTGCCGTTGAGGCAGCCGTCGATCGCGTCGCCCCAGGCAATGTCGCCGTCTCCTTTGACGACCGCGTGGGCCCCGCCGAGATCGATGGCCTCTTCAGGGTAGAGCGTGGCGTGAATCCCGCCATACACGACCCATGCGCCCCGCGCGCGGGCAAGCTGGCCGACCTCGTATCCCCGGAGAGCGTTGCCCGTGTGAATGCCGATTCCGACCACATCACCAGGAGCGATGGTGGCGGGATCGAGCCGCTCGAGCGTCTCGTCCGTGATGATGGGGTCGCCGTAGCGTGAAGGGGTGGCTGCTGCTAAAACATAGAGCCAACGGGGGGTTATGACCGCAAGGCCAAAAGACACATGGCTCGGATTGACGAGGTGGATGCGCATGTTTATCAACTAATTAATTAAGTATACGACGGATTGTACGGTATTTAGCAAGTATTTCGGAGGCGGGCGCCTAAAACTCCAGCTGGAGCCCGGCGGATGGAATGATCGGGAACATCGAGTCGAACAGTCCAAAGACCTGACGCGTGTTGCCGTTGATGCCAGGTGATGCGGCGCGCACGTTGTCGCGGTTGTAGATGTTCAGACCTTCGGCGAAGAGCGTGAGCCGTGTGTTCCGCCACGTGAACGTGCGGTTGGCCCGGACATCGAGTCGGGTATAGACGGGCACGCGAACACCGTTGCGAATGGTGCTGAGGAAGTAGCCCTGATTCTCACGCGACTCGTAGTACCCAGGTGCAGGGAAGTTGCTGCCGGCGCGAAAGCGCGTGCTGAAGCTCATGCGATCGCTCAAGCGGTACACTCCGTAGGCGTTCAGCGTGTGGCGCTGGTCGTGATCGCCAGAGAAGTGCTCGCCGGTGAGCGTATTCCGATACTCCGTAAACGCCAGGTTGTAGGCGACCCAGCCGGACAGGCCGTTCGGCGTGCGCCGCTGGACGACCAGCTCGACCCCGCGAGAGTGGCCCTCGAGGGAGTTCTCGTACCGCGATGTGAACGACGGCAGAACCAGGCGTCCGTCAACGACACGGAACTCGGCGTTGGGAAGCCACGGGTAATCGTGGTCCTCGCGATTGTAGGCCGAGAGCTGCCACGTTGCCGTTCGGCTGAGTGGCCCTTCGACGCCTGCATCGAAGTGATACGAGCGGAATTGCTTCACGTCCGCACCACGGAGACCCTTCACCTCGACAGGCTCTGGCTCCTGTCGGTAAATGCCGCCCGCGACGCGCCCGAACACGGACGCGAAGAGGGGCCAGCGTGTTTCCATCCATGGAGACGCCGACGTGTGGCCGGTGAGCGTGGAATGATCGATTCGCACACCCGGCACCAGCGATGCGCGACCTTTTGAGATCCGCGCGAGCACGTATGAAGATGCGGCCGTCGTCGAGGCACTGAAGTCTTCGCGCACGACGAACTGCGGACGCCCAATTTCGAAATCCTGTTCGAACTGCGATGCCCGCGATCGCCGAAGCTCGCCTCCGCCATCCAGCGTGAGGCGCGAGGAATGCTGATAGGTCCAATCGGCGCGGTACATGAGGTCGGTGCGACGTCCCCGGTCGAGTTGAACATTGTCGCGGCTCTCGTTGCGGAAGCGGTTGGCGGCGGCGGCGACTTTCTGCGTCACCACGAAACGCGGCGACATGAACACGCGCCACGTGACGACTGCGACGCCCACATCGTTGACCCCTTGCTGAACGTCATTGGTGTCGATGCGGCTCGCGTCCTGCTCCAGACGCGATCGGCCGGCCGTAATCGCAACCTGGATCTGATGCCTGGCGCCCACGTCGCGCACCAGCTTGGCCTGCATGTCGTGGAACCCGAAACCAAAGGTGTTTTCAGGATCGATGCGCCGGATGACCGCTCCGAGATAGCTCTTTCTTGCCGAGAGGAGCCACGAGCCGCGTTTCGACGATCCAAGCGGACCGTCCAGCACCAGGGACGAGTCGGTCATGCTCGTACGGACGAGGGTTCTCACCCGATCGCGCGAGCCTTCGCGCACGAGGAAGTTGAGCTCGGCACCCGTATGGTTGCCGTAGCGCTGCGGGTACGATCCGGCCGCGAGCGTGATTTCCTCGAGCACATCTCCATTGACCATGGCGATCGAGCCCGTGTCCTGCTCGGCTTGCACGGTGTGCACGAGCAGCGGGGTCGAGATGCCTTCAAAGGTGAAGTTCATGTTGCGAACTGGAAGGCCGCGCACGGTGAACTCGCTCCGAAGGTCGTCGCCTGTCGCGACGCCCGGCAGGACGTGAATGGCTCGCATCGGATCATTCGTAATGACGCCACGCAGTTGCTGAAGTTCGTTGCTGCGGAGCACTTGCTCGCCGCCTTCGGTGCGATTGTCGGTGCCGGCGGAGCTCACGTTGATCGTCTCCGCGTAGGTACCGGTGCCGGCGGCGATCGGAATCGTGATGTCCAGCACGTCACCGGCGGGAACCTCGATGCTGCGCCGGACGAGAACGAAATCAACGGCCGACACTGAGAGCTCACGACGGCCTGACGGGACATTGTCGAGCTGAAAGCGGCCGTCGCTGCCTGTGATCGTGCTCAACTTGCTGTCAGGAATACGGACGGCGACTTTTTCGAGCGGTGTACCGTCGCGCGCATCGACCACAACGCCGCGCAGCGTTCCGGTTGCCGGCGTTTGTCCCGTTGCCGGGATGGACAGCGCCAACGCGAGTAAGAGCGCCGCCGCCACGGTGGTCGATGGGCGATAGGCCATGGTCAGTGGTCGATGGTCTGTCAGTGGGCGATTGTCAGTTGTCGT
The DNA here is from genome assembly GCA_963782595.1 of Vicinamibacterales bacterium. Classification (GTDB taxonomy): domain Bacteria; phylum Acidobacteriota; class Vicinamibacteria; order Vicinamibacterales; family JAMQPK01; genus JAMQPK01. Next base: position 769,833 of record CAWAKJ010000005.1, read on the forward strand.
CCGGCGCAAGTGCAGGGTATGTGCCAGTCGGAATGTGAAGAATGTCCGCCATATTCCTGCACGTGACGGCCGGGATGACCAAACAATTGGACGGACAGATCAGCTCAGTGGGTGCGGTACTCGATCATGAGTGCGGGCTGCTCGCCTTGTGGGAGGTGGGTGACGAACAAGCCCAGGCCGCGAAGCTGATCGAGCAGCACATCCTGATGGATGGGTTTGGTCAGAAACAGCAACGCGCGCAAAGACGAGGCGCGCATGTGGTGCATCTCGTCGGTGGACACGCTCATCATGATCACCGGCACGCTGCCGAGGGGCGACACCTGCTCGCGGAGCCAGTTCAGGAAATCGATTCCCGTTTCGTTGCCAGCCAGGTAGATGTCGGAGATGACAAGCGCCGGCAGATCGCGCTTGAGAAAGAGCTTTGCCGAGTCAGCGTTCGTCACGGTGACGACGTCGTTCACCAGGTTGAGCTGCGCGAGCGTCTCGCGCACCAGCGTGGCGTCGTTCGAGTCGTCTTCGATGAGCAGAATCGGCCGCATGCCCGCGCATTCTATCGCAAGAATGAAAGGTCTCGTTTGCGGGAATTGATCCTGATCTCGCTGGTGCACACTTCTTCTTGCTTGAATGGGCTCTTTCTGAACGCGCCTGAACCAGTCCTTGGGAACAGGAGGTTAGGAGACCAGGAGGAACGGTTTCAAAAACTCGCGTCGGACGACGCCTGCTTACGCCGATGTTCTGCGGAGCGGGCAATAGATACTCAGAAACACGTTGCCCGCGAGCAGAACGTCGGCGTGAGCAGGCCGCTCGCTCAGCTTTGAAACCGATTCTACCGCGGCAGGCTGTCCTTCGCTTTCTTCGCGGCGCCTTCCAGCGCTTCGGCCAGCGACGCGTCGAACGACGGCCCTTCAGACACGCCCGACGCACCGGTCGTCATCGCGTCCATCATGAACATCGCCGCACCGGCCGTACGGTCGAGGCCGCGACCGGTTCCCATCATCCCTGCGCCCTGCATCTGCATCAAGGCCGGATTGGTCAAGAAGCCTCCCATGCCGCCCATGTTCATCATCGACATCGAGTTCATCGCGGCCAGCGGGCTCGCATAGCGGAGATACAGCATCGCCGCAACGCGGGCCAGACGAAGACCGGTCTTGAAACCGATGCCGCCATCGTTCCCTTCGGTCGTTGTCGTAAGGCGCGGTTTTCCTCCGCCGATGGGCAGGAGCTGCACGTTGAGTTTCGCCTCGGTCACGTCCTTGTCGGTGGATTCGCCAGCGGTCTTTTTGACCAGCCGGCCGAGCCGGCCGGGTTTCGAGGCCTTCAGCTCGGTGATCTGCGCGATCAACAGGTAGTCGCAGCCGAGCTCTTTGGCGTGGGCATTCAACGCTGATGGATCCGCAGTGGCGAGCGGCACGGCTTCCATTTTCTGTTCCGTCAGCTCGTTGATGAGCTGCGTGCGCAGCGCGCGGGTGTCCACCTGCTGTGTCGTCTTGTTCACAAGCTCGGGCACCGCCACGCGAACCATGCCGGCCTTTTTGGGCGGAGCAGATGCGGCAGTCGGTGCAGCCGCCAGCTTGACTTCGTTGGCATCGCTGACGGCTTTGGCGAGAACGCGTCCGTTGGTGGCCTCGGTCATGCCCGAGGGAATCTCGAAGAGCGACTCGTCGAGTCTTGTCACCTCGAACTCCGTCACTTCCATCTTCATGATGGAGGGCTTGCCGTCGGCGCCGGGCGTCGAGGTCGAGTAGCTCAGCGGGAAGCCGACCAGGTTTGTATCGCCGGTCTGATTCACCTTGATCTCGTCGCGGCAGGCGGCAGCACTCGACTGCGGCGGTGGCGGCTGCGCGGCGATCGCTTTCGGCGAGTCGATATACCAGGCGTCGGTTTCGATGCGCTGTTTCGACTGATCGCACGCGCCCGCCTGCGGCTGGCGGTCGAGTACGGTCATCACGCGCCGCGCTTCAAATCCGAACATCGTCTTGCGCTCGCCAACGTCGGCTATCGAGCTCTCGACGACCACGACACCTGAACCCGCGGCAGCAGGATTGCTCTCGGCCGCGGCAGCCAGCGGGATGATGAGATACGTGTTCGCCGCTCGACTGATCTGCACCGAACGCTTCAGATCGTGCTGGCGCAGCAGGATCATGTCTCCCAGCTCGTAGCGTTCGCGGTTACCGCGGATGTATGTGGTGCTCTCGGTCAGCTCCTCGCCGGTCGTGTACTTCGACGTGAATCGAATGTCCGACGGTGGAGGAGGCGGTTCCGGTTTCGCGGCCGCCGGTTTTGTTGCCGGCGCGGCCGGCGCCGGCTTTCGCGTGGGAGGCGCAGGTTTGCGTCCGGCCTGCCCAAACGCGAGCGTCGAGGAGAACAGAACGGCAACGACAACAACGGTCGCATTTCGACGCATTTTGCACCTCGGAGAGAAGGTGGCGGGTGGAGGCATTGATTCTACCTGTACTGGCCCTACTTCTCTTACGCGCAAAAGACGCTCGATAGGGACCATTTGGACGGGACAGGCCACCAGGTCGTTAAAATGAGCCCATGTCGCAGGCGTTACGTCTGATGTGCGTGCTGGCCCATCCCGACGACGAGTCGCTGGGCACGGGTGGCGTGCTGGCGAAGTATGCGCGGGACGGCGTCGGCACGTACGTCGTGACCGCAACACGCGGCGAGCGTGGCCGTTTCGACGACAAGGGCACCAAACCTGGGCTGGATGTCGTCGGCCGCACGCGGGAGGCGGAACTGAGGGCGGCCGCGCGCGTGCTGGGCGTGCGCGAGGTCGCGCTGCTCGACTACGTGGACGGCGACGTCGACCGCGCCGACCCGATCGACGCATCGGAGAAGATTGCCGTTCACATCCGCCGAATCCGGCCGCAGGTTGTCGTCACCTTCGATGCGTTTGGCGCGTACGGTCATCCCGACCACATCGCAATCGCTCAATTCACGGCTGCCGCCATCGTGCGGGCCGCCGATACACATCGGGTGTCGAAGTTCTACTATTTCGTCAACGGCGAACGAAAATGGGCCGCATTCCAGGCGGCCTTTAAGACGCTGACCTCCAACGTTGATGGTACCGTTCGCGTGGCCACCGCGTGGCCTGACTGGTCGATTACGGCGAAGGTAGACGCACGCGACGTCTGGCAGACGGTCTGGAAAGCCGTGCAGTGTCACACGACGCAGATGAGCATCTACAAGAACATCGGCGGCCTGACCGAGGACGATCAGATAGCGATCTGGGGCACAGGCGAGCTGTATCGCGTCTTCAGCCTCGTGAACGGCGGCAGGAAGACAGAGACGGATCTGTTTGAGGGGATTCGGGAAGCAGAAAGTAGAAAGTAAAAAGTAGAAAGTAAAAAGTAAGGAGCTCCATGCGTCGTTCTCCATTGCAGATGACTCCCGAACAGTTTCGTGCTGTGGGCCATCGTCTTGTTGATCAGATTGCCGACCGTCTCGCAAGGGTTTCGGAAGGGCCAGTAAAGCGCGACGAGTCGGCCGAGGTTGTTCGCCGGGCGGTGAAGGCCGAGCGCGGACTGCCGTTGGAGGGACGCGACCCGCAGGCGCTCGTCAGCGAAGCGGTCGACCTGCTGTTCGAGCATTCGAATCTCAACGGGCATCCCCGGTTCTTCGGCTACATCACGTCGAGCCCGGCGCCGATTGGCATGTTCGGCGATTTGCTCGCCGCGGCCGTCAACGCCAATATCGGCGGGTGGGCGCTGGCGCCGGCGGCCAGTGAAATCGAACTGCAGACCGTCAGGTGGATTGCAGAGTTCATCGGGTATCCCGTTGGGGCCGGCGGCCTGCTCGTGAGCGGTGGCAACATGGCCAACTTCGTGTGCTTTCTCGCCGCGAGGACCGCCAAGGCCGGCTGGGATGTTCGCAAAGCGGGTCTTGGCGGTGGCGCGAGCGGCGGAGCACCCACGCTCATCGTGTATGCCTCGGCCGAGACGCATACGTGGATTCAGAAGGCCGCCGATCTCTTCGGTTTGGGCACCGACGCCATTCGATGGATTCCGGTCGATGCGCATCAGCGGATGCAGACCAAGGAGCTCCGACGCCAGATTGAGGACGATCGTGCGAGGGGCCACTTTCCGTTTCTCGTCGTGGGCACAGGAGGATCGGTCAGCACCGGAGCCATCGATCCCTTGCCCGAGATCGCTGCGATCTGTCGCGAGTGTGATTTGTGGTTTCACGTTGACGGTGCGTATGGCGGGCTGGCCGCGCCAGTTCGAGACGCGCCCGATGATCTTCGAGGTCTCGCCGAGGCCGACTCGGTTGCCGTCGATCCGCACAAGTGGCTCTACGCACCGCTCGAGGCGGGCTGCGCGCTGGTGCGGCAGCCTGACCATCTTCGCAATGCCTTTTCGTATCATCCCCCGTATTACAAGTTCAAAGACGACGTGGTGAACTTCGTCGACTATGGATTGCAGAATTCACGCGGTTTTCGCGCGCTGAAGGTATGGCTGGCGCTGCAACACATCGGCCGCGCCGGTTACGAGGCGTCGATTGCGGAAGACATGCGGCTATCGCGCCGGCTCGCCGATGCCTTGCGGGCGCATGGCGACTTCGAGGTGCTGACGCAGAACCTGAGCATCACGACGTTCCGCTACGTGCCGCGCGAACTGCGCGGGCAAGCCGGCGACGCCGCGGTCCTGGAGCAGCTGAACCGTTTGAATCAGGATTTGCTCTCTCGTGTGGAGAAGAGCGGCGAGGCGTTCCTCTCGAACGCGGTCGTGGACGGCAAATTCGTGTTGCGCGCCTGCATCGTCAACTTCAACACGTCCGAGGAAGATGTTGATGCCCTGCCCGCGATCGTCGCCCGGCAGGTTGCACGGTCTGGCGCTTGACAGACGATACGAAAACAGGAGCTCAGGAGCTCAGGAGGAGCTCAACGCGGAGGCAAGGAGCTCAGCCTCGACTTCGCGCCGTTGGCGCGCGCGAAGAAGAAGACAAGCCGAATATCAAGAGCAAAGGTTCGTGCAGCTCTTGTATTCGGCTTGTCTTCTTCTCCGCGCGTGGGCCGCGTTCGCGGCCCACGAAGTCGATGCTCTCTCACGAGGGCTTGGACATCGTCGCGTCGTCGTGTCGTCGTGTTGTTGTATTTCTCTTGATCTCTTGATCTCCTGTAAACAATTCCCGAACTATGTGAAACCTTATCTAGGGGTTGCTCCGCATGGCCGCCGCGGCGCGGATGATCGCGATCTCATCAGCTCTGAACGCCCAATCCGTGTCGGCGTTCTCGCGCAATTCGACGTGTGACCAGCCCGCGCGCATCAGCCCGTGATCGGCGTGGCGATTGGTGTCGAGCAGAAGGTGGCCGATCTCGTGAGCAATGGCGCGGCCGAGCAGCAGAGGGAAGTCCAGATGCGCGTCGCGCGACACCGCACGGACGAGGTCGGCGAACACGGTCGCCAGAAACGGGACGCCTTCGGTGATATTCACGAGCGCGAATCCCATGGAGACGTACCGCTTTCCCGGCAGGGGATTCGCCGCTTGCAGACGGAGGATCACCTCGCTGGCCTTCAGCGCCTGTCGGCAGCGTGGCGCTGCCTCGGGCACTTCCTGGTCGCGATTCCAGCAGTCGATCCACGATAGCTCGATGCCGGCGCGGGCGAAGACCGCATCGACGAAGGGGCGGGCGGCGGTCAGGTCGTCGCCTGAGACGCCGTAGCTGTTGTAGGTTCGAACGGTAACCGTCTGCGCCATCGACGCTGCGGGTGCCGTGCAAAGAATCGCAACCAGTGCGCCAATAGCTTTCCAGCCCATGTTCCGCCTCCTGTTTCCTCACGCGGGAACAGGTGGCGGATTCACTCAGCGGGAACAGGGGAAAACCGCTCCGGGAGCCATTTTCCCGGGTGGATCTCAGAAAATGGCTCCCGGAGCGGTTTTCCGTTTTTCGAGTGAGTGAAAACCCGGACGGATTACGCGTTAAATTAAGGATGGGCGTATTCTTTCGGGAAAGAGTGGACTCATCGAGGTCGGAAGTCACACGGTTGCTCAAGGAGTGGGGCAACGGGCGCCACGACGCGCTCGACAGCCTGCTGCCTCAGATTTACGCCGAACTGCGCAAACTGGCCTCCAGCTATCTGCGCCGCGAGCGCCCCGATCACACCCTGCAGCCGACCGCGCTCGTCCACGAAGCCTTCATCAAGCTCGTGGATCAGCGCGCGGTCCGCTGGCAGAACCGCGCCCATTTTTTCGGGATTGCGGCCCAGGCGATGCGCCGGATTCTTGTCGATCACGCGAGGGCGCACGCGGCCGACAAACGTGGCGCCGGCGAGCGCGCTGTCTCGTTCGACGAAGCGGTGGTCCTCGTCGGCGCGCCCGATATCGATTTGCTCGCGCTCGACGAGGTGTTGACCCGGCTGGCTGCCCTCGATCCTCAGCAAAGCCGGGTTGTCGAGTTGCGCTTCTTCGGTGGACTGACCATGGAGGAGACGGCAGAGGTGATGAACATTTCACCGGCGACGGTCGGCCGGGAATGGACGTTGGCGAAAGCGTGGTTGTACGCCGAACTGCGGCCGTCAGGGTCCGGCTAAAGCCGGACACTACGTCCGACTACGATATGGACTACTGGCCACGCGTCAAAGAGCTCTTCCACGGCGCGCTCGAGCGCGAGCCGGCGGAGCGCGCGGCCTTTCTGAGCGCGTCGTGCGGTGACGAACCGGCCGTTCGAGCGGAGGTGGAACGCCTGCTTGCCGCGCACGCGGAGAGCGGAGCGTTCATCGAGCAGTCGCCGGTCGCGATGGCGGGCCGGATCATCGGACATTACAGAATCGAGCGGTCGGCTGGGGCCGGTGGCATGGGCGAGGTGTACGTCGCTCACGACCTCGAGCTTGGCAGGACCGTCGCCGTCAAGATTGCCCTCGGCACCGATGCCCAGGCGCAGGCGCGACTCAAGCGTGAAGCGCAGCACGCCTCGCAGTTGAACCATCCGAATATCTGCACCATCCACGAGATCGGCTCGTTCGGCGATCAGCCGTTCATTGCGATGGAGTTCGTTGACGGCGACCGTCTGCACGATCGCATTCCGTCAACCGGTCTGCCGATCGACCAGGTCATCCGATTCGGGACGCAGATCGCGGGCGCGCTGACACATGCGCACGAGGCTGGCGTCGTCCATCGGGATCTGAAAAGCGCCAACGTCATGGTCACCTCGGATGGGCGCATCAAGGTGCTCGACTTCGGGCTTGCGCGGCGTCATTCGGCAGAGCATGTCAAGGATCTGTCGCTGTCGCGCGAATCGTTGAGCGGTGATGAGCCGGTTGCCGGCACACTCTCGTGCATGGCGCCCGAACTGCTGCGCGGCGGTCCGGCAGATGCGCGCAGCGACATCTGGGCGTTCGGCGTGCTCCTGTACGAAATGGCATCGGGAAAGCGCCCGTTTGCCGGCACGACCGGTTTCGAGTTGAGCGGTGCGATTCTTCACCAACCGCCGGCGCCGCTGCCAGCACATCTGCCGTCTTCTTTGAAAGATGTCGTCCTGTGTTGTCTGAACAAGGATCCGCGCAAGCGGTACCAGCAGTCAGAGCAGGCTCGTGCGGCTCTTGAGTCGATCGTGTTGCACGACAAGCCGTCGTGGCCCTGGCGGGCCGTTGGGGCTGCTGCCGTCGTGCTCTTGGTTGCGGCGCTCACGACGTTTGCACTCACGCGGCGCGGAGGCGATTCTGCACCGGCGCCGGCTGTGTCAGCCGCTGAAAGTCCTCGCGCGATCGCCGTGATGAATTTCGAGAATGTCGCCGGCACTCAGGACACTGCCTGGTTGTCGAAAGGTGTGCCGCGGATGCTCGTCACCGGCCTGGCCCAGACCAGCGGCCTTCATATCGTGAGCGCGCAGCATCTGGAGGAGGCGGCGAGGAAACTGGGTGGCCCGACGATCGACGTGCTCAGTAGCGCGGAGTTTGCCGACGTGGCACGCCGGTCCGGCGCCGCCGCGGTCGTCAGCGGCACCATCATGAAAGCGGGAGAGGAAGTGCGCGTCGACGTTCAGCTTCACGATTTGTCGACCGGTCGTGTGCTGGTCGCCGAGACCGGCCGCGGTACCGATGTGTTTGCGATCGCCGATCATCTGACGAGTCGCATCCGAATGGCCGCCGGATTTTCCGACGCCACGGGCATCCGGCGCGTCGCCGACGTCTCGTCTGCGTCGCTCGAAGCGTACCGGTTGTATTCGGAAGGCGTCGACGCGTGCCTCAATGTGCGATGGGCCGACGCGCACAAGCTGCTCGAGGCGGCGGTCGCCACTGATCCAGGTTTCGCCGATGCGTATTTGCAACTGGCTGTCGTCGCCATCTCTCGCGGATCGCAGGTCTCGCGACGAGAGTATCTGCGGAAAGCGGCACAGTATGCCGACCGCCTGAGCACTCAACAGCGTCGGTTCCTGGACCTGCAGTTGGCGCGCGGGACCGGCGAACCGGCCAAGGTCGCTCGCATGCTCGAAGCGTTCCTGACGGATTATCCAATGGTGGAAGAGGCCTATAGCGTGGCAAACAGCCTCTACAATCCGATGCTCGGCGGCGTCTTCGATCCCGAAAAGATGGTGTCGATTGCCGAGAGAGGCGTGAAGGCGCTTCCCACGTCTGGTCCGACCCGCAATACCTATGGCTATGCGCTGATAGGTGCCGGGCGGTATGAAGACGCGCTACGCGAGTTCGAAACGTACGCGCGTCTCGCTCCGCGCGAGCCGAATCCTCACGACAGCATGGGCGAGGCATACCTGTTCCTGGGAATGCCCGGCAAGGCTGTCGAGAGTTATGCGCGCGCACGCGCCATCGACCCGACATTCGACACGGCACGAAACGGGCACGCGCTCGGGTTGGCGATGGCCGGCCGGTTCGATGAAGCGATTGCGGTCGACCCAGGGCTACCGGCTGAAAAGCCGATCCTGCTCTCTCGCGTCGGACGCTACCGGGAAGCGGCGCAGGCGATGGCCGCGGCCGGACCGCGCTCAGCTGACCTTGGGCTCGACTCGTTCGGGGAAGGGACGCTGCATCTGCTGGCGGCGATTCTGTCGCTGGAGCGCCACGACGCTGCGCGAGGCGCGCTCGAAGCTGCGTCTGCGGAACGCGTCTTTGCGGCCTCGGATCATCCACGAAAATCGACCTACATGGTGCTGACGCATCTCGTCGCCGGAGTGGCCGCCATCCAAAAAGGGAACATCGCTGATGCGCGTTCACGATTGGAACGGCAGAAGCAGTTCTACCGGCCCAGCTTCGATCTCGACGTCTGGCTGCACAAAGCCCTGGAGGGAGAGATTGCGCTGGCAGCCGGCGATTCGCGACTCGCTGCGGCTGCGTTCTCACAGGGAGAACTCAGGCAAAAACGCTTTCACTTCGACCTCGTCGGTGGCACGCTCATCGCCAACCACGTGACGTCGCGCGACGGTCTCGCACGAGTCGCCCGAGCACGCGGCGATCTGGCGGGCGCCATTGCTGCATATCGACGCCTGCTGAGCACTGGCCCCGATGCGAAGTGGATGAGTGTGCTCGAGCCGAGATACGTCCTGGAGCTTGCGCGGCTGCTGGAGCAAACAGGCGACAAGCGAAATGCCCTGGGGGAGTACGAACGGTTCCTGAGCCTGTGGAAGCGCGCCGATCCGGAGCTGCCGGAGTTAGATGAAGCGCGCCGCGCGGTCGCTCGGCTTCGTTCGTAGGCGATGGCTCGATCCTCGTCGGCGGTGAGCGTACGAGAAGCGGATGACACCGTGCGTTTACCGAACGGTCCTCGAACCATGACAGACCAGCGATGGTGCCCGAAGACATCGACCTTCGACTACCCGAGGCGTATGATCAGATCAGGATGATACGGCTCCTGATACTTGCCGTCGCCTTCGCGTTGATGCTGCCAGAGACGACGTCTGCGCAGAGGACTCCGCGATCGAGGATTAGTCCGCGGACCGGACCGGTGGAAGACGCCTGGCCACGCGATCCACCACCCCGATTTACGATTCCGCCACGCGGAACCGTCGGGTTACCGGAAATCGGCCTCCCGCTCCCTCCGATCGGATTGCAGGGGCCACTCGATCAACGCCGGCATGACGACTGGCAAAGGCGCAGAGTGATGAGGTGGCCGGGGGTCGTCTATTTGCCTCCGCCCTACTACGCCTCGCCGAATTTCGACATGCGGTTCTACTACCCGCAGTATTACGACTCACAGTATTTCGATCCGCAATATTACGAGACTCCTGTCGAACCGGCTCCGGTTGAGGCAACGGTCGTGGCGCCCGCGGCAACCGGGCGGCTCATCCTCGATCCGCAACCTGAAGGCGCACAGGTGTTCGTGGACGGCTACTACGCGGGCATTCCCGAGGATTTCAGCAGTGTGAGTGGCGGCGGCGTGCTGCAGGCTGGACAGCACCGCATCGATATCAGTGCGCCCGGTTTTGAAGCCGTCAGTCTCGACGTGAACATTGCTCCCAGTCAGACGCTGACCTATGAAGGCACGTTGATGCCGCTTCCGAAACGGCAGGACGAGCAGCCAGGCAAGCCCACCATCTTCTACCTGATACCCGGTTGCTATATGGGGAATATCCATCCAAGGGATGTGAAGTTGCCCGCGACGTGTGATTTAAGAGCCGTGGTCGAGTTTAAGTATTAAAATCTCTAGCATTATTCGAACAGCGCTGTTCCCCTTGCTCGTTGGCGCAGCGGCCGCCTTCCTCCCGGTATCCGTCTATCCCCAACCATCGACAAACCCGCCTGGTGACGCGGCCTCGCACCGAGCCGTGGTCACACGCTATTGCGTCGCCTGTCACAACGAGCGAGTGAAGACCGGCGGGTTATCGCTCGAAAAAATCGACATCGCAAACATCGGGGGCGATCCAGATCTCTGGGAGAAAGTCGTCCAGAAGCTGCACGGCAATCTGATGCCGCCGCCTGGCCGTCCGCGACCTGACGAAGCAGCGTTCAAGGGACTGATTACGTATCTCGAGACCTCGCTCGATCGCGCCGCGGATGCGAGTCCAAATCCGGGACGCACCGAGGCGCTCCATCGGCTGAATCGTGCGGAATATCGCAATGCGGTTCGCGATCTGCTGGCGCTCGACATCGACGTCGGATCGATGCTGCCGGCCGATGATGTGAGCTACGGGTTCGACAACATCGCGGGCGTGCAGCGGATGTCGCCAACCCTGATGGAGCGATATCTGGCGGCGGCTCAGAAGATCAGCTCGGTTGCCGTCGGGGCGTCGTCGCGCGCGGCCACCACCGAGACGTTTCTCGTTTCGCCGGACCTGCGACAGGACGACCGGCTGGAGGGCTTGCCGTTCGGCACGCGCGGTGGGACGTTGATTCGTCACCACTTTCCGCGGGATGGCATCTACAGCGTTCGGGTCCAGTTGACCAGATACCTCGGCGCCAGCTTCGACGAGATTCCTGCGTTCGACGAGCCGCAGCGGCTCGAGCTGAGCCTCGACGGCGTCCCGGTGCATGTTTTCGAGCTGAATCCGGCGACGCTGAAGGAAGGTGGTGGCTATTCAGGCCCAAACCGCCGCGCGCTCGATGCCGATTGGCAGATTCGGTTCCCGGCCAGGTCTGGCCCGCAGAACGTCGCGCTCACGTTCCTCAACCGGACCCCGGCGCTGCTGGAGAATCTGCTCGAGCCGTTCGAGAAGCCGGCGCCAGGCGGGCCAAACGGCTACTACACGACTCAGAAAGGCGCCTATCTTCGCAGCATCGCGATCAGCGGGCCGTACGAAGCACGCGGGGTGGGCGAGACACCGAGCCGCCAGCGGATATTCGTGTGCCGTCCCAGAAGCGTCGATGCGCAACAGCAAAGTGGCTGCGCGAAGAAGATTCTGCTGACGCTGGCGCGCCGCGCGTTCAGGCGGCCGGTGGGTGAGGCCGACATCGCGACGGCGTTCTCGCTCTACGAAGAAGGACGCGCCGCGCGCGATTTCGAGCTCGGCATCGAGCGGGCCGTGGAGGGACTGCTCGTCAGCCCCGAGTTCCTCTATCGCGTTGAGCGCGAGCCAGGATTTGCCGGGTCTACAAAACAAGACCCGGCCTACGTCACTTCCAAAGGGCAAGACCCGGCCTACTATCGGATCAGCGATCTCGAGCTGGCCTCGCGGCTGTCGTTTTTCCTGTGGAGCAGCATCCCCGACGCTGCGTTGCTCGACGCTGCCGCTTCTGGAAAGCTGCGTAACCCGGCCGTGCTCGACGACCAGGTGCGACGCATGCTCGCCGACCCTCGTGCCGAGGCGCTCGTCACGAATTTCGTGGGGCAGTGGCTGTTCCTGAGAAATCTTCCGACCCTGCTGCCCGATCCCAAACGCGATCTCGACTTCGATGAAGCCCTGCGGCAGGGCTTCAGGCGCGAAACCGAGCTCTTTGCCGCCAGCATTCTGAAGGAAGACCGCAACCTGCTGGAGCTGCTGACCGCGAACTACACGTTCGTCAACGAGCGGCTGGCGAAGCATTACGGCATTCCGCATATCCGCGGCACGCACTTTCGCCGCGTCGAGCGTACCGATGATCGCCGCCGCGGGATTTTGGGTCATGGCAGTGTGCTGGCGGTGACGTCGTACCCGCATCGCACGTCGCCGGTGCTCCGCGGCAAGTGGATTCTGGAGAATCTGCTCGGCACGCCTTTGTCGCCGCCACCCCCGGACACGCCGGCGCTCGTGGAAAAGCCGAACCCGGCCGACGAGAGCCTGTCGATGCGCGCGCGCATCGCGCAGCATCGTGCGAATCCAGCCTGCGCGAGCTGCCATGCCATGATGGATCCGCTCGGGTTGTCGCTCGAAAATTTCGACATGGTGGGTCGCTGGCGCGAGGTAGACGAAGGGCTTTTGGCGATCGACGCGTCAGGTGCGCTGCCCGACGGCACAAAGTTCGAGGGACCGGCAGGACTGCGCGCCGTCCTGCTGAAGAATCCCGACAGGTTCGTCAGTACCTTCACCGAGAAGATGCTGACCTATGCGCTCGGCCGTGGCCTGGAGTCGTACGACATGCCCGCAGTACGGAAAATCACGCGCGAGGCGGCGAAGCAGAACTACCGTGCTTCGTCTCTCATCGCGGGCATCGTCATGAGTCGTCCATTTCAGATGCGGAGGCGGCAGTCATGATCATCACCAAGAGGGCACTACCACGCCGGACGTTCCTTCGAGGGGCCGGCGCCGCGTTTGCGCTGCCGCTCATCGACGCGATGGTGCCGGCGTTTTCGGCGACGCTCAGAAGCGCCGCGAATCCAGTTTGCCGGATTGGCTTCATCTACGTCCCGAACGGCGTTGCGATGAACGACAGCCTGAACTACTGGACGCCGAAGGGCTCGGGCACCGGCTTCGAGTTTTCGCCGATTCTCGCGCCGCTCTCTCCATACCGCGACCGGCTGACCGTCGTCAGCGGGCTGGCGCAGAAGCAAGGAGAGTCTTTCGGAGACGGCAACGGCGAGCACACGCGCGCGTGCGCGACGTGGCTCGCCGGCGTGCACCCGAAAAAGACCGAAGGTGCCGACATCAGATTGACGACCACGGCCGATCAGATCGCCGCGACGCAGCTCGGCAGAGAGACCGTGCTGCCGTCGATGGAGATGATCTCGTCCGACATCGATCTCGTGCTCGGCGGCCAGTGCGAGGCGGGGTACAGCTGCGCCTACATGAACACCGTGTCGTGGCAGTCGCCCACGACGCCCTTGCCCGTCGAGAACAACCCGAGCGTGGTGTTCGATCGGTTGTTCGGCGAGGGTGGCACACCCCAGGAGCGTCTCGATCGGATGAAGCGGAAGCGCAGCCTGCTCGACCGCGTCAACGCGGACCTCTCGAGGCTTCAGCGCTCGCTCGGCGCGGGCGATCGCCAGAGGATCTCGGAGTACTTCGATGCGGTGCGCGAAGTCGAGCGGCGGATCCAGATGGCGGAAGAGCAGAACAGCAGTGCCGCACTGCCGGTGCCCGATCGGCCCATCGGCGTTCCCGCCGACTACGGCGAGCATTTGAAGCTGCTGTACGACTTGCAGTGGCTGGCTTACCAGGGAGATCTGACGCGGGTCTTCTCGCTCATGTACGGCCGCGAGCTCAACAGCCGCAGCTATCCGGAGATCGGCATCTCGGAACCGCACCATGGGTTGTCGCATCACGGCGATCGGCCTGAACAGATCGAGAAGTTCTCGCGCTTGAATACCTATCAGGTCGATCTGTTCGGCTACTTCCTTGGCAAACTCCGAGCGACGCCCGATGGCGATGGCAATCTGCTCGACCACACGATCCTTCTCTACGGCGGCGCGATGAGCAATCCGAACGTGCATCTGCACGTCAATCTGCCGCTGGTCGTCGCGGGTGGAGGAGCCGGACGGCTGAAGGGCGGGCGTCATCTCGCGTTCAATCCGGCCGACAACGTGCCGATGACGAACTTGCTGGTGAGCCTGCTCGACAAGGCCGGCGTCAAGGTCGACAAGCTTGGCGACAGCACCGGATCGATCGATCTGGATGGACTGGCGGGGATCTAGTGATGGCCGGGAGCCCGAAGCCGGTAGCCAGTAGCCGGAAGACTGCAGTCTGGAGCCTTGCGGCGGCCGCCTTGATCGCAGCGGCCGTCAGCCTGGACGCCGCTGCGCCTCCGGTCGTCGAAGCGGTGAAGGACGGAAAGATCGAGGTCATTCGAACACTGCTCTCGAAGCGTGCCGATCCGAATGCCGCAGAAGCCGACGGCACGACGGCGCTGCACTGGGCCGCTCACTTCGACAATCTGGCCGCGGCCGATCTTTTGATCAAATCCGGCGCGAACGCGACGGCCGTCAATCGGTATGGCGTGACTCCGTTGTGGCTCGCCTGCATCAATGGCAGTGCGCCGATGATCGAGCGGCTGTTGATCGCGGGAGCGGATCCGAACACCACCATGGCCGAAGGTGACACCGCGTTGATGACGGCCGCGCGGACCGGCAATGTCGCGGCGGTGCGCGCGCTGCTGACGCGCGGCGCGCGCGTCAATGCGGCGGAACACTGGAAAGGACAGACCGCGCTCATGTGGGCCGCAGCTGGGAACAACGCGGCGGCCATCGAGGCGCTCGTCGAAGCGGGAGCGGATGTCGGCGCGCGCACGAAGTATCGCACCGTCCCGCTCTACCAGACGGGCGGATTCGGGCGACGGGCCGAGCGCAATTCCGACGTCACCAGGCAGTCGGGATTCATGGCGCTGCACTTCGCGGTCCGCGCTGGTGCGGTCGATGCGATCAAGGCGCTGTTGAAAGCGGGCGCACGTCTGAGCGATCCGACCTCGGATGGGACGGGCGTGCTCGTGCTCGCCATCGCGAGCACGCACTTCGAGCTCGCGGATTGGCTGCTCGGGCAGGGTGCCGATCCGAACGCGGCCGGCCAGGGCTGGACGCCCCTTCATCAAATCGCGTACACGCGGCGGCCCAACACCGGCGTCAACAATCCGGGGCTTGTGCCGAGAGACCCGCTCGACAGCCTGACGCTTGCGCGGCGATTGATCGCGCGTGGTGCCGATCCGAACAAGGTCGCGACGAAGAATCCCGATGTGACGAGCGTCGGACGCAAGCGTTTGACCGAAGTCGACGCGACGGCGTTCTGGGTGGCGGCGCAAACGCTCGACCTGCCATACATGCGTCTGCTCGCGGAGCACGGCGCAGACGTGCTCCGCGCCAATGCGACTGGCGACACGCCGCTGCTTGCGGCATCCGGCCTCGTCATCGAGAAGCCGGGGGAAAGCCCCGGATCACCTGAAGAGGTGGCGCAGGCGGTCAAGTTCTGCCTGGACAGGGGTGCCGATGCGACGACGGTCGACCAGGACGGCAACACGGCCCTTCACGGTGTCGCCGTGTGGGGCTCGACCGACGCGGTGGAAATGCTGGTCACCGCCGGCGCGCGCCTCGACGTGAAAAACAAAAAAGGCCAGACGCCCTGGCGCATCGCCGAGGGCGCGGTCTTCGAAGACGCGGTGCTCGCGCAGCCCCAGACGGCGGCGTTGCTACGCAAGATGATGGAAGCGCGCGGCCTCAACGTCGAATAAATCAAGAAGCTCACCAACAATCAATACCAACAACCAAATACAAACAGGAGGTCAGGAGGTGCTCGGTGGTTCCCTCCTGAACTCCTGTTCGTATTTACTTGATGAAGGTGCCAGCTCGCAGCTCCGCGTACGCCTGCTGCAGCTCCCAGTTCGTATTCATGACGATCGGTCCGCGCCACGCGACAGGTTCCTCGAGCGGCTTGCCCGAGACGAGCAGGAAGCGGATGCCTTCGTCGCCGGCCTGGACGACGATCTCGTCGCCGCGATCGAACAACACGAGCGACCGATTGTTGACGAGATCAAACTGACCGGCTTCTATTGATCCGGGGGCCCCTGCCCCCCGGCTCGCCTCGCCAACAAATTCTGTCGCAACCGCCTGCGCATCTGACGCATCCCGGAACCTGCCCGACCCTGCGAATACATACGCAAACGCGTTGTTCGCGCGATCGACCGCGAGCCGCTTCGTTCGGCCCGGCGGGATGGAGACGTCGAGATAGCGCGGGTCTGCGGCCACACCCTCGACGGGCCCTGTCTTTCCCCAGAAATTTCCGATGATGACCCGCACGCGTGTACCGTCATCGTCGGTCTCTTCGGGAATATCGCTCGACGAAATATCCTGATACCGCGGCCGCGTCATTTTCAGCGATGAGGGCAGGTTCGACCAGAGCTGGAAACCGTGCATGCGGCCCTGTGCGTCGCCCTTCGGCATCTCCTGGTGAAGGATGCCGCTGCCGGCCGTCATCCACTGCACGTCCCCCGCGCCCATCCGGCCGCGGTTGCCGAGGCTGTCGCCATGTTCGACGGTGCCGGCGAGCACATAGGTGATGGTCTCGATGCCGCGATGCGGATGCCAGGGGAACCCTGCGAGATATGCTTCCGGGTTGTCGTTGCGGAAGTCGTCGAGGAGCAGAAATGGATCGAAGTCGCTCGTGTTGCCGAAGCCGAAGGCGCGCCGCAGCGACACACCGGCGCCTTCCATGGTTGCGACCGACTGACGGACGTCTTTGACGGGGCGAAGCGACATGGGGCCTCCTGTGCGGGTCCGGCTAAAGCCGGACACTACGTACTCACATCACGCCTTATGACGCGGCGGACTGCTGTGGCGGTTCACTGCCATCTGCCCTCTGCCATCTGCCCTGACACGTAGGGCGGGTCTTGAACTCCAAGACCCGCCCTACATCACTGCCCTCTGCCATCCGCCATCTGCCCTGACAGGCGCAGCTCTCAGCGTCGCCGCTCGTCGTGGAGCTCCTGCCGCAACACAGGCAGTTCGCGTTTGTATCCGTCGGCGTCGCCGTAGTCTACGAAATCACGGTACCTCAAGTGCGGCCCACGGACACGGTGCGCGTGCCTGATCGGACACCAGTACCTGCTCCGTTCGCGCGGCGATCTCGCGCGCATAGCCGAACAGTCCGTTCGCGTAGCCGCAATAGTCGCAGTTGACCTTCTCGATGCCGTTCAAATAGGCCAGCTTCCGGCGATCGAGCGCGATGTAGTCGCGGCGGCGCACGGGCGCGATCCCGTAAATGGGAAAGCAGATGCGCTGGTAGAGCGACAGCCACGCGTCGAGCAGCAGCAGCGGAACCGCCAGCGAGTAGATGACCGGGGCCGAGAGCACACTCGGCAGATAGCTCTCGCGGAGAAAACGGCGAATGGACGTTTTCATGCGCCGGTGCTGCCGGTGCACTTCGGCTTCGAACCGGACTCTTCCGGATTCGATCCGGTAGTGCCATCGTTCCTGCGCAGCGGACATTTCGCGCTCGAGGTCTGCTTCGAGCTCTCGGATGCGATCTAATACCTCGAGCATGGACATGGATACCTCCTTACCGCTTTCTGCGACCGGTCGACTTCGGTTCGCGCGTGGCTGCGACATCGATTGCGCGGCGCGCCCACTCCACGAGCTCCTGCGAACTTTCCAGGATCGCCACCGGCACCTGGTAGTACCGAAACGTCATCGGCCGGTCCGCGTACGGTTTGAAGGCATTCATACCCGCCCGCACGTATGCCGCGCGGGTGACGTCGTTCACTTTCAAATACAGAACATCCTGGTAGATGATGCCGAAAAACACCGACCCGCAGTACAAGCCTGTTCCGCCGAACATCGATCGCGCGCGTACATCTTCGATGCCGCTGAGCCCGTCGAGGACGAAGGCGACGAAGGGGGGTGGCTCACGCACGACTGATCCATTCCGCGACGGTGTCGTAGATCTCCGTATTCACTTCGGCCTGCCGGGCCTTCGCGTCGCGTCCGCCAATCTTGAACGAATGATCGCTCCCCTGCACCGTGTGCAGCGTCGGCGGGGGAGAGAGGCCGGCGAGAACGGGTTTCAGCTCTACGGGTGTGCCGAACGTGTCGCGGCTGCCTTGCACGAACAGCATCGGACGCCGCACGCCTGGAAGATGCGCATCACGCAGTTGATCCGGCCGCCCGGGCGGGTGCAGGGGATAGCCGAGCAGCACGATGCCGCCGATCGTGGTCGCAGGATCGTCGGCTGCCACATGCGTGGCCGCGCGGCCGCCCATCGATTTACCGCCGATGAAGAGCCGTTCACGCGCGCTCTCGATTTCCGCGCGAGCAAGATCGATCGCCGCTCGATAGCACTGAACGAGCTGAGGCATGCGATCGGGCACCTTGCGCCGCTGCTCCATGTAGAGAAAGTCGAACGTCAGCACATCGAGCCCGCGCTCGCTCAGCGCGCGCGCGACGCCGACCATGAAAGGATGCCTCTGCGGAGCACCGGCGCCGTGCGCCAGGATCAGCGTCACGGGCCGGGCAGGTGGTGTACGGGCGGAATAGATCAGCGCGGTGGTTCGTCCGTTCTCCAGATCAACGGACGCAGCTCGCGGCTCCACGCAGCGATTCTATCCCGTGCGCGCCGGTGCGCTCACGGAAACGGAATACGCCACACGAGATCAGGAGTTCAGGAGGGACTCTGACGTAACGATGACCTGCGGTAACGGTCGGGATGACAAAGTCGTCTGATGCCTGAATCGACATGTTAGTTGAGGATATGGTGATCGTCGAATTGAAGTCAGTGGAATCAATTCATCCCGTCCACCTCGCAGACGTTAGGCAGGAGCGTTCAGCGCAATATTTACAACCTCCTGACCTCCTGACCTCCTGTTCGTATTTGCGTTAAGTGCGCCGGGCTGGATCTCCATTTGCAGGGCGACTCAGGTGTTCAGTCACGCAATCAGGAGGTTTCTCCGATGCCATCCTTGAATTTCGAACGCAAGACCGCAACGTCGTTGGCAGGATTTCTCGCGGGTGCAGGCGTCGGCGCGGCCTTCATGTACTTGATCGATCCAAACAGCGGCGCCCGGCGTCGTGGATTGCTTCGCGACAAGGCGGCTCATGTCGCGCAGACAACTGCGGGCGGGATCGGCATCGTCCGCCGCGACCTCGCGCAGCGCGCCCAGGGTACATGGGCGAGCGCTCGAGCGCGCCTCAACCCCGGTGAGGCGCCCGATCATGTTCTGGTGGAACGTGTGCGGGCCAGGCTCGGCCGTCACGTGTCGCACCCGCACGCCATCAAGGTGGCCGCCGATAGTGGCTGCGTGACGTTGCGCGGGGAGATTCTGAAACGCGAGCTGAAGCCGCTCTTGCGGGCTGTCGCGCGCATCCCCGGTGTCAGCGACATTGACAACCTGCTCGAGCCGTACGAAACCGGCGAAAACATTCCGTCGCTGCAGGGAGGCCGGCCGCGCCGCGGCGAGCACTACGATGTGCTTCAGACGAACTGGTCGCCTGCGACACGCACGCTACTCGGCAGCATCGGCAGCGCGCTCGCCGCCTATGGTGCGTCACGGCACGACAGGGCGGGCAAGCTCGCCTGTCTCACGGGGGCGGGTCTCATCCTGCGGGCGGCCACGAACCTCGAAACCAGGCGACTGCTGGGCGTAAGCGCGGGCCGGCGCACAATCGACATCGAGCAGACGATCCGCATCGCGGCGCCGGTCTCGAGGGTGTTCGATTTCTGGACCCACCTGGCAACTTTTCCGCATTTCATGAGGAACGTGCTCGAACTGAGGCCTGCAAACAGCGAAGGGCAGTACCACTGGCGTATTGCCGGATCGGGACGCGTGCCTGTGGAGTTCGATACCGTTATCACGCGGTTCGAGCCCAACCGCGTGTTCGCCTGGAAAACCCTCGAGGGTTCAGCCGTTGCGCACACGGGTGTCATCTATTTCGAGCCCGACGACGCCGGCGGTACACGCGTCCACATCCAGTTCTCCTGCAATCCGCCTGGAGGCGCCATCGGTCGCGCGCTTACCTCACTGCTCGGCAACAATCCGGAAGCGACGATGAATGAGGATCTGGCGCGTATGAAGACCGCTATCGAAAGGCCCGAGGCGCTGATGTAGCGTCAGCTGCTGTGATCGCGCCCGGTGAGGCGATCGAGGAAGTTCACGATCGTCGAGAACCCTTCGGGTTTGAAGAAGACGAACCCGCGCTGCTTGGCGATCGCCACTTTTTCGGCCTCGGTCAGAAGGCTGCCCGTCACGATGAGCACCGGAATGTCCTGGAATTCAGGTATGCGGCGCAGGTCCGTCAGCACGTCAAGGCCGGTCCGGCCGTCCGGGAGGCGCATATCGAGCATCGCCGCGATGACGGGCGTCGTGCGCAACAACTCGATGGCGCCGTCCACGGTCTCAGCCTCGACACACCCGTACCCGGAACCCTTGAGAAACCGGCGCGCGGCGTGCCGGACAAACGGTTCGTCATCGAGAACGAGAACAGTTGGGGACTCAGAGCCTGGATTCGAATCTGATTGCACGGCGTCGCACACCTAAAGGTAACACCGGACCGTCAGACGAATTCGTAACGCGACGACGCAAATTGCCGCCCTGACGACTGGATGGGCTGATAGTAGCAGATACCGCTATCCTGGGGCAGGCGATAAGTGTCAGCGTCGCAGACAGTTATGTCCAATGACCAATTGGACGCGTTTCGGCCTCACCCTTGCTGAACCCCCGTCACGGCTACCCCCTAGGAGGTCAGATGTTGATGTGGGTTCTCATTGTGTGTATGGGCGTTGTGGGCGGCGTCTGGGTGAAGACCCGGAGGCAGCGCAAGGCCAAGACGGCGACCTATGTCGGGAACTAGATCGAAACGCCCCGTAGGCCGGGCGCGCTGGGGCGGAGCCCGGCGCACTCGGCCCACCCGGGGCGTGCCCGCCTGGGCATTGCTCTCCGCGGCACTCTCGCCCGAGCATCGCGTGCATCCAGGACGGCCGGATGTTGATGCCGCCGTTCAACTTGCTGTCCAGATTGCGCTCTCCAACCAGCGCAAGTTCCGGTACAATCTCTAACGCTCGGAGTCCCGTGATGCGCCAAATTGCTGCCGCCACGGCAGCCTTGTTGCTGCTTGCCAGCGCACCAGTGCGCGGGCAGGACTTTGTCTACGAGGTCTTCGGCGCCTACCTTGAATCTCTTCGCGACCAGGCCGGCATACCCGGCCTTGCTGCCGCCATCGTCGACGCCAATGGCATCGTCTGGGAGCGTGCGTACGGTCGGCAGGATATCGGCCGCTCAATCGCGACCAGGACCGACACGACGTTTCACGCCGACGGACTGACCCAGACGATGACGGCGGTGATGGCACTCCGCTGTTCCGAGGAACGTCGCATCGATCTCGACGTACGAATCGGGTCGATTCGTGACGACGCGCCCGAACCGGACGCCACGATTCGGCAGTTGCTCACTCACACGTCCGGAGCGCCAGAAAGTCTCACATTTGCTTACCGGCCCGAACGGTTGGCGCCGCTGTGGCCGATACTTCGCTCGTGCACCTTGGACTCCTATCGCGAGACCTTCGCGAACCTGCTCAGGCAGCTCGGGATGTTCGAATCGGTGCCGGGTCCGAACATCATTTCGGTCGTGCGAGGGGACGAGGGCGTGCCGGACCCCGTCGATGTCGAGCGCTACATCGCGTTGCTGCAGCGTCGGGCCACGCCGTACGTCGTCGACGATCGGGGCCGTGCCACGCAATCTGCCTATCCGGAGGCCGCCGCAACGCTTACGACCTCGACCGGCCTGGTCACCACCGTGCACGACCTCGCGAAGTTCGATCTCGCGCTGCGGCAGGGCATTCTGG
Source organism: Vicinamibacterales bacterium (assembly GCA_963782595.1). Taxonomy (GTDB): domain Bacteria; phylum Acidobacteriota; class Vicinamibacteria; order Vicinamibacterales; family JAMQPK01; genus JAMQPK01. The sequence goes on from CAWAKJ010000005.1 coordinate 791,889, forward strand.
TGACGCAGTCCACGCTCGACGCCGCATGGAGCGCGCCTGCCAATTCAACGGGCGTGGCGTTGCCGCACGGCATGGGCTGGTTTGTGCAGAACTACAACGGCGAGAAGGTGGTGTGGCAGTTTGGCCTTGCCGACAACGCTTCGTCTTCGCTGATGATCACGCTACCCGCCCGCGGGCTCACGTTGATTCTGATGGCGAACAGCGACGGCCTGGTGCGGTTGTATTCGCCGACCAACGGCGACGTGTCACTATCGCCGTTTGCGAGGTTGTTTCTGAACTTGTTTGTCCGGTAAATGCGGGCGGGGTGGATTCTCATCTGTCTGTTGCTGCTCGTGCCGGCGACGGCACGAGGGGAATGGCAGGTGCGGCCATTCATCGGGCTCACGTTCGGCAGCGCGACGACTTTCGTGGATCCCGAGAACGCCATAGACAACGAGAACGCGGTCATCGGCGTGTCGGGCGGGTGGCTAGGCGAGATTTTCGGTTTCGAGGGAGATCTGGGTCGTGCCAGTGGCTTTTTTCAGACCGAGGAAGCACCCGAGCCGCTGGTCGTTGAAAGCGCCGTGACGACACTGACGGGCAATGTCATTGTGGCCGTCCCGCGGCGGATGGCCGGGTACGGATTGCGTCCGTATATTGCAGGCGGTGCAGGGCTGATGCACGTGGATCTCTTTGGAAGGAGCGGCGCCGTCCGCACGAACCGCACGGTGCCGGTCCTCAGCCTCGGCGGAGGGGTGACGGGATTCATCAGCAACCGCGTCGGCCTGAACTGGGATGTGCGGCGGTTGAGCACGTTTCGGGGCGAGGGCGAGACCCTCGGCAACAGTCTGGGTGAAGAGCAGCTTTCACTTTGGCGCGCGACGATGGCGGTTGCGTTGAGGTACTAAGTGATACAGAGAATCTGGAAATTAAAATCTGGAATCTGGAATCTGGAAGCCAGGCGCTCGGTGCTGACCTTCGTACTGGTGACGCTGATGTTTGGAGCGGTCGCGTACGCGGATGGCACGCTGCGAATCGTGCCGCTCGTGCGCGATGACCAGGTCATCGTGTCGGTGGATTTGAACAATGGCTACTCCGACGAAGTCCGGCAGGTCATCAGCGGCGGTGTCAGGACCACGTTCACCTACAACGTCGATTTGAAGATGATCGTGCCCGCGTGGGTCGATCGGACGATTACGTCGGTCGTCGTCACGACCATCGATCACTACGATACGATCACGCGCAATCACAATCTCTCGCGCACCGTGGACGGCCGCGTCGTCGATGCGCTCCGCACCACCGATGAAGCGGTGGCGAAGAAGTGGCTGACGTCGCTGGATCCCCTGGTGCTCTGCCGCACGTCGAAGCTCGATCCGCACCGCGAGTACTACGTGCGCATCAGCGCGCACGTCCGCCCGCCTGGCGCCACGCTGCTCGGCTGGGCCAACGGCGTGACGAATCTTGCGAAGTTTACGTTTGTGCCCTGATGCTGATTCAAAAAATGCTAACAGGAGACTAACTCCTGATCTCCTGTTTTGCATTTCCTGCATTTCATCGCACGTCGAGCAGTTCGACCTCGAACAGCAGCGTCGCATTCGGCGGGATGATGCCGTCGCCTTGTCCGTCAACGCCGTATGCGAGATCGGGTGGGATGATCAATCGCCTCCGGCCGCCGACCTTCATGCCCTCGATCCCCTGATCCCATCCGGGGATGACCTGGCCTTTTCCGAGGACGAGATCGAATGGCCCGCGGTCTCTCGAGGTATCGAAATGGCGGCCCTTCAAATCGGCTTTGGTCGGGTCATAGATCCAGCCCGAGTAGTGCACCTGCAGCCGCGCCCCTTTCTTCGCCTCGCGCCCGGTGCCGGGCTGCAAATCGGTTCTGGTGAAGGCGGGACGCTCGGGCTTTGGCTCAGGCTTCGGAGCGGCTGGCGCCGGAGCCGGCGCTGTGGCCTGACTGGTGCTAGCCGGAGGCGGCTCGGCGGGCCGGCTGCCGCCGCAGGCGGCGACGAGGGGCAGGGTCAGTGCAAACGCAATAAGTGTTTTCTTCGTCACGCTTGCACCGTTACTGAACCAGCGTGATCAGCTCTATCTCGAATACCAGCGAAGCGTTCGGAGGGATTCTGCCTTGGCCCGCACCTGCGGAGCCATAGGCCAGATTTGGCGGGATGTACACGCGGCGCTTGCCACCCACCCTCATACCCAGAATTCCCTGCTGAAAGCCAGGGATGATATTCGAGACTCCGAGAATAACCGGAAGCGTCGCGCCACCGACCGATGAATCGAACTGTGTGCCTTTGCTTTCGACTCCGGCCGGGTTGTAAAGCCATCCGGTGTAATGCACCGTGACAGAGTTTCCGGCTACCGCCTGGGCCCCTGTGCCCGTCACAATATCGGTTGTTGTGAACTCAATATTGACCTGCGACGGATCGGTTGGGGTTCCTCCGCCATTGTTGCTGTTGCAACCGACTGCCAAAAGGGCCACGGCCAAACATATGAAAAACTGTTTCACGAACCGCCTCCAGAGCTCAGTGCCCGTTGCACCATGCCGCGAATCTTGGTGATGTTGCTCTCTCGGACCGGGCACGTCATGTCGGTGGAGACGCATTGCGCCAGCGTCATGCCGCAGCCGCAGGTGCAGCGATCGGCATTTGCCTCGACGAGCGCCGTCCGTTTCTGGTCGTCGTTGAGCGATGTGAAGTCGATCGCCGTGAGCTGCCTTTCGCCATACGTGATACCGGAGGTGTTGGCGAGGCCGTAAAAAATGCCGCCGATAGCGCCAAGCACGCCGATCCAGATGGCCGCGCTCTTGACACGTCTGACCAGCCGGGATCGCGTGCTGTGTCGGGGTCTGGTTTTAGGCTTGGCCACGCCCAGCCATTGTAAGTCGAAAACAGTTCGGCGCCGGGCGAGCGAAGTAGATTCGCTGAATGGCAGATTCGCAGATTGTGACATTGGATAAACGGCGACGCCTCTTGTTGATCTACGCCCACCCCGACGACGAGAGCTTCGCCGTTGCCGGCGTTTCTCGCATGTACGCGGACCAGGGCGTGGAAATCGCGCTCGTCACGGCTACGCGCGGTGATGCGGGACGTGCCGGTGAGCCGCCACTCTGCCGTCGTGAAGACCTGCCGGCGGTGCGTGAGCGAGAGCTGCGAGACGCCGCGCGGATACTCGGGATTCGACACGTGACCGTGCTCGATTATCTGGACAAGCACCTTGCCGAGGCGCCGGCGGAGAAGATTCGTCGAGAGCTCGTCACCGAAATTCGACGACATCGTCCGCACGTGGTGATGACATTCGATCCGAACGGTGCGAACCAGCATCCCGACCACATCGCGATTTCGCGATTCGCTGTCGATGCGATTGCCGCGGCCGACGATCCCCGCTGGTACTCTGACGTTGGGCCGGCGCACCGTGTGCCGCGTGTGCTCTGGGTGCCGCCTGTCATGCCTTGGGACATGTTGGGCGTCGCACACCTCGTCAACGAGCCTGGTATCGATTTCCTGATCGATACGTCGAAGTACCGCGACGTGAAGGCCGCGGCGCTGCACGCGCATCGAACGCAGCACGTGTCGATCGACCGGCACTTCTTCAATTTGCCGAACGTCGATCAACTTCTCAGCGTGGAGGCTTTCCGACAGGGATTTGGACCGCCATTGTCGAAAAGGCCGGCTACCGATCTTTTCGAGTCGATAGTCGATGGTCTTTAGGCGATGGACTCCTGACAAGTGCCCATCGACTACCAGCGATATACTCATGCAATGCGCAAGTTCGCCGTTCTCGCAGTCGGTCTCGTCGTTGTCGTTGCCGGCCTGGCCGCCGCTGGGTTCCGCCTGCAACGCGCTGGAAACGGCTGGCCGACGTTCGTTGCTCGATCGAACGATGATGTTCTCGAGGCAGACCGAGCCCGGCAGCGAGAGATGACACCTGCGCCGAGTCAGGCTGCAGTTCCACCTGTGACGGATGTGGTGTCTACCGCGCCCGCCTTCGCGCAGGGAACAGATCGCTCCGGCGTGGCAGGCCCCGACGCACCCAACGCACCCGCACCTGTTGCACCTATAGCACCCAACGCACCCGGTAGCACCTGGTCTGATTTTCGCGGCCCGGACCGCGATGGACGTTACACCGCGACACCCATTAGCACGAGCTGGCCGCGCGAGGGACTGCGACGCGTGTGGAAACAGCCCGTTGGCGGTGGCTATGCGTCGTTTGTGGTCGCCGGCGGACGCGCCTTCACAATCGAGCAGCGGCGAAATCAGGAAGTCGTGGCGGCCTACGACGTGCAGACGGGACGCGAGCTCTGGACGAACTCCTGGAGCGCGAGTTTCGAGGAATCGATGGGTGGCGATGGCCCGCGCGCCACTCCGACGTATCACGACGGACGCATCTACGCGCTCGGCGCAGAAGGGGAGCTGCGCGTGGTCGATGCGGATCTAGGGACGCTTGTCTGGCGCCGCAACATCCTCAGCGAGAACAACGCCTCCAACCTGAGTTGGGGGATGTCTGCGTCGCCCCTCATCGTTGACGACAAAGTGATCGTGCTGCCCGGCGGCAGGCAGGGGAATTCGGTCGTGGCTTATAACAAGATGTCCGGCGCACCGATCTGGAAAGCGCTGAGCGACGAGGCCGCGTACACGTCTCCGATGCTGGCGACCATCGGCGGCGTTCGACAGATCCTGGTCGTCTCAGCCGAGCGTGCGATGGGACTCGCTGTGCAAGACGGCGCGCTCCTGTGGGAGTACCCGTGGAGCACGAACATGGGCATCAACGTCTCGCAGCCGATCCCGTTCAGCCACAACGGGCGCGATCGAATTTTCCTTTCAGCAGGATACGGGCACGGCGCCGCCGTGTTCGAGCTCGTGCCAAACGGCAATCGCTTCCAGACGAAAACGATCTGGGAGAACCAGCGGATGAAGAACAAGTTCACGAGCTCCGTGCTGCACAATGGGCATGTGTACGGGCTCGACGAATCCATCCTGGCGAGCATCAACATCGAAACCGGCGAGCAGAACTGGAAGGGCGGACGTTACGGCTACGGCCAGATCATGCTCGCGGGCGATCATCTGATCGTGCTCACCGAGGATGGCGACGTCGTGCTCGTGGCGGCGACGCCGGCCCGTCATCAGGAATTGGCGCGCTTCCCGGCGATAGAAGGAAAGACGTGGAATCATCCAGTGATTGCTGACGGCAAGCTGCTCGTGAGAAACCTCCAGGAAATGGCGGCTTTCGAGATTCGATAGATCTCGCCGCACGACGAAATGCAAAATGCGAAACAGGAGATCAGGAGATTAGGAGGTAAAACGCCAAACGCGGCGTCGCGACGAGCGCAATGGCTTGCATCAGTGTGACCTCTGCGAGGTGCGTCAGCGGTCTCTGCCGGGAGGCATCGACGTCGTGGGCCGCGAACGCGGCCCACGCCTCGCGCGCCAACGGCGCGACGTCGATGCAGCGCTCTGTGTCTCTGCGTTGAGACATCCTCCTGATCTCCTAATCTCCTTGTTTGCTTTTACTTCGGCGTGGCGACGAATTTATAGCCCACACCTCTGATGGTCAGCAGGTGCCGGGGCCGGGCGGGCTCTTTTTCGATGTACTTCCGCAGCCGGGCGACGAAGTGGTCGATGGCCCGGGTGTCGGTGTCTTCGCGCAGGTTCCACACATCCTCGAGCATGTTCTTGCGCGACACGGCTTTGCCTTCGTGTTGCACGAGATAGCGCAGCAGGTTCGTTTCCATCAACGTCAGCGGGTACTTCCGCCCGGCGGCCTGCAGTTCCTGCGCGTCGAAGTCCACGATCTTGCCCGCGAAGCGAAAGACCTCCGGGCCGGCCCGTGGTGTGGGCGCCGTCCGATTCGCGCCGCGCGCGGCCGTGTGCCATGCGTGCCGCCGGAGCAGCGCGTTGATGCGCGCGATGAGAATCGACAGCTCGAACGGTTTCGGCAGGTAGTCGTCCGCGCCCGCTTCGAATCCGCGCAGCACATCTTCGGCCCGGCCGCGCGCGGTCAGCATGAGAATCGGGGTCAGCCAGCCTTTCGCGCGCATGCGTGACGCCACCGCAAATCCGTCGAGTCCGGGCAGCATGACATCGAGGACGACCAGGTCGATAGCCGACGGGTCTGATGCCAGCTCTTCGAGCGCCCCTTCTCCGGTCTCTTTCAACGTCACCTCGTGGCCGTCGGCCTCGAGATTGAAGCAGAGCCCCGAGGCGATGTGCGCTTCGTCTTCGACGATGAGGAGCCTGGACATGTTTAGAGCAGCGAGCGCCCGCTGGGAGCAGAGGGCAGTTCGAGGGTGAACGTGGCGCCGCGTCCTACGCCGTCACTCTGCGCGAATGCACGGCCGCCGTGCCGCTTGGCGGTCTGCGCCACGATGAACAGGCCGAGACCGGTTCCCTTGACCCGTTGCGTCAGCGCCCACGGCGTGCGGTAAAAGCGGCCGAAGATCCGCTTGGTCTCGTTTGGTGGAATGCCGATGCCCTGATCGCGCACGCGGACGACCGCGAGGTCCTGCTCTCCCTTGCCCACCTCGACCTGCACGCGTACGTCTTCGCGCGAATACTTCACGGCGTTATCCAGAAGGTTGAGGACGGCGCCGCGCAGATGATCGGGATCGCCCAGCACATCGACTGGTTCGTTGGGCGCCGCGACCATACGGAGCGCCTGATCGGCGAGATGCCGCTGCGACTTCGTCACGGCGATGCATTCCTCGACGAGCGCCTTCAAATCGACACGGACCTGCTGGAACGGCACGCCGCCTTTCCGGCCGGCGGCAAGGACCTGCTCGATGAGATGCAGCAGGCGATCGCTGTCCTGCAGCATGACATCGTAGAACTCGTGCCGCTTGCTCTCGTCAACGATCGTGCTGCGAGACTTGAGTGTCTCGAGATGGAGGCGGATGGATGTGACCGGCGTCTTCAACTCGTGTGTGACGGCATTGACGAACGCATCATGCTGCTCGTTTCGCCGGATCTCGCGGACGAGGAACGTTGTGTTGAGGATGAGCCCCGTGATGATGGCCGCAAAGACCAGGCTGCCGACCAGCAGCGGCACGATTTCGCGCAGGGTGAGGACGACCCACCCGACATTCAGCGCGACGGCCAGCGCGACCAGGCAGACGCAGAAGGTGACGAAGAAGGCGATGACGCCTTGGCGCCCAGGGGCGACGAGCATGTCGCCTGTAACTATAGATCCAGCTACGCCGCGGCTTCGAGGTCTGAATCTACCGAGGCTCGTCGCACATGGGTGGCGAATCCGAGCAGTTCGAGCGCTCGAATATGCCAGTAGGTGATGTCCACTTCGTACCATGCCAGCCCGTGCGCGGCGGATGTGGGATGCGCGTGGTGGTTGTTGTGCCAGCCTTCCCCGAAGCTCAGCGCCGCCACCCACCAGCTGTTACGCGAATCGTCGCGCGTCGCGAACCGGCGAGACCCCCACATGTGCGTGGCCGAGTTCACGAGCCAGGTTGCGTGAAGGCCGACGGTCGTGCGAAGGAATACTCCCCACAGCACCCAGTTCCACCCACCCAGCGCGAGCAGCACCAGGCCGAGAGCGGTCAGGGGAATCCAGTGATACTTGCTGATCCAGACATGGAAGGGATCTTTGCCGAGGTCGGGCGCGTATTTCGCTGTGATGGTGTTGTCGTTGTGCATCGCATCGCCGAACAGAATCCACCCCATGTGCGCCCAGAACCCGCCGTGCTGCGGCGTGTGCGGATCGTGCTCGGTGTCCGAATGCTGATGATGCTTGCGATGCGTCGCTACCCAGAAGAGCGGGCCGCCTTCGAGCGCCAGCGTGGCGCAGAGGGTCAGGAAATATTCAATGGGCTTGGGAGTCTTGTATGACCGGTGCGTGAGCAGCCGGTGATACGCCATCCCGATGCCCAGCGAGAGCGAGATGTAATACGTCACGAGAAAGACCGCCAATCCCGCCCAGGTGAATTCAAAGAGCGCCCAGACCGCGCCGATGTGGAACAGCGTCATGAAAAAGGCTGTCGACCACGACAACTTACTGTAGCGCCCAGGCTGGACTGCGACTGATGACAAGTGTGTGCTCCTGTTGTTTGTCGGAAGAAATGCCCCATGACGATACCAAGGCGCAGGGACGACGATTGTAAGACTTCTGTAAGCGACCTAATTGCCTTGAGAATCAGGTATTTACGGCCGTATAGCCGCGGGCTTGCAGGTTGAAGAGGGTCGCGTACATTCCGCCGTGGCCGAGGAGCGCCTGATGCGTGCCGGACTCGACGACTTTGCCGTCGTGCAGCACGATGATGGTGTCGGCCAGCCGGACTGTCGAGAAGCGATGGGAAATGAGGAGCGAGATGCGATTGGCGCCGTGCTCGCGGAGGCGGTCGATCATTGCCGCTTCGGCGATGGCGTCGAGCGCGGCCGTCGGCTCGTCGAAGATCTGCACTGAGGCCGGGCGGAAATACAAACGCCCGAGCGCCAGCCGCTGCCACTGCCCGCCCGACAGCTGCCGGCCACCCGGAAACAGCCGCCCAAGCATCGTCTCGTAGCGCTCGGGCAGATCGTTCACGACTTCGACGGCGCCGGATTTGTCGCCCGCAAGTTGTATGGCGGCATCCTCGTGCAGCTTGTCAGTACCGACTGAGCCCGATGTTTTCGCGCGCGGTCATCTGATACTGGCCGTAGTCCTGAAAGATGATGCTCATCTCTCGCTGCACGCTGCGCGGGTTGAAGCGCGACGCGTCGATGCCATTCAGAAGGATCCGGCCGGCGGTCGGCTCGAACAGGCGAGTCACGAGCTTGACCACCGTCGTCTTGCCGGCGCCGTTTTCGCCGACGAGCGCGAGTGCCTGCCCCTTGCTGATGCGGAACGAGACGTCGGAGAGCACATCGCGTTCGGTCAGCGGGTACCGGAAGCTGACGCCGTCGAATTCTATGGCGTCGATTGGGCCCTGCCATTCCTCACCTTCGTCGAGATCGCGCGACGGCAGCTCGAGAAACTCGAACAGGTTGCGCATGTAGAGCAGGCTCTCGTAGATGCCGGTGATGCCGTTGAGCAGCGACGCGAACTGAGTCTGGATTTGCAGGATGCCGCCGACAAACAGTGAGAAATCGCCGACCGTAATCGTGCCCTCCGCGGCGCGTCTCAGTACGGTGAGCGTGGCGAAGGCGATGAGCAGCGCAGAGCCGAGCGTGGCGGCGAGGCCCCACGCACTGCGTCTGGCCAGCAGGCTGACGAACTGCGCGCGGAATTTCTTGTAGTACTCCTGCCAGCCGTCGAGCAGATATTGCTCGAACCCGAACAGCCGCACTTCCTTGACGAGCGAGTCCGAGGTGAGGATCGATCCGAGATAGTTCTGGTGCCGTGCGTCGGTCGCGCGGCGGCGCATCACGCGGTATCCCTCGGCGCCAAAGCGGCTCGAGACGATGACACCCGGGATGCTGGCGAGGAGTACCAATGGCAACACCTGCCATCCGAGCCGCGCCATCAGACCGCCGATCGACGTCAGGGTGATGATCGCCTGGCCGATGCCGATGACCTGGAACATCACGCCAAGCGGGCGGGAGCCGACTTCGTTGTAGGCGTTGCGGAGAGCGTCGTACGTTTCGGCGTTCTCGAAGCTTTCCACATCGAGCGCCGCGGCCTTGCCGAGGATTCGCAGGCTGATGCGATTCTGCAGTGTGTCGCCCAGCAGCTCGCGCGACGTGTTGTAGATCGTCTGCACGAGTGAAGACGCGATCGTGATGCCGACCTGCAGGGCGAGCAGCATCGCGAGCCGGCGATAGGCCGCGTCTGCGCTTTGCACCCCTCCAGCGATGGCGCGCGCAACCTCATCGATGAGCAGCTTACCGACCCAGAGGGTTGCCGCCGGTACGAGCGCGAGTACAACACTGAGAACGAGAATCAGCGAAAAGAGACCCGCGCTCGCAGACCACACCAGTCCTGCCGTTGCCCGCAGGTCGGCGAGCATCTGACGTGTGCGCGCGCGCAACGGAATCGCCGGGTCGGGCCGTGGCGGTCGCGCCGCCGCATGGTCTTTGGGCACTGCGGCGATCGTACTCGACCGTCCCAAACTGGCAACAGCGAAGCGTCAGAATCGGGACATTTTGCTGAGAATTTCACGCGCGGGATGCGGCACGCGGGTTGCTCTCCAGTCCATATCGCCGGCCGCGGGCCGGTCCCTGGAGGCGCTCATGCTGGTACGAGGCCGATCCACAACCGCGCTCTGCCTGAGCGTGATTTCGTATCTTTTCACACCGGCGATCGCCAAACATCCGGATGCGGCGCCGGCGAGATTAAGAACGTAGTGTCCGGCTTTAGCCGGACCGTCAACGTCAACGTCACCGCCACCGTTCCCCGCATTGCACTCACCTGCGATCGCAGCGTGATTAATCCTGACAGTTACGCGATGGCGACCATTGGTCAGGCGCGTACTCTGCTGAGCGACCGTACGGATTTCTGGGACGCCTTCAAGATCAACAAGCACGTCAGCGCGCTCGCCGACCTGAACCTCGACGCGCAGGAGCTCGCCGCGCGCGCGCTCGAGCGCGATCGGCGCAACATGATGGCGCAGAGCATCCTTGCCCGCCAATACGCCATTCTCGGTTGGGAGCGCGAGGCCGTCGACGCATGGGCTCGGGTGATTGGGAGCGGTGGCGTCGTGGTGTGGACGGCGACGCTTTACGACGTCGACTCCAAGAGCATTTTCCTGATGTCCTTCGGCCGTGATGCCGTACGAATCTACAGAATGGGCCAGTTCACCGGAGCGATTGAGCGTCGCCTCGGATTTGCAAAGTTTCCCCAACCCTCAGAGAGCGCGTTTTACGAAGCGACCGCGGGCTGCCCGAATGCGTCCGTCGCGCCAGTGGCGACCATCCCCTGGAGCCAGGTGAAAGAGCTGCGCTCGGGCAACTGGGTGCTCTGGTTCAAGCTTGCGCAGCCTGTAGCCGTGACGTCCGATCGAGGCAATCGAAAGACACTGCGCGAGATCAAAGTGAACCTGCACGGTGAAACCGGCGTCGTGAAGATCCTTGCCGAACGGAACCCGGATTTCGATCCAGGGTGGGATGACGAAAGCGAGGCGTTCAAAAACGTCCGCGGCATCGGGCTCGGCCCGTGGGATTACAACCGCCGCATGCGCGACCTGATCCTGACGTTTGCGGAACCGGCGGCGCACATCAAGAGGACGTCGGCGGGCAGGGGAGCGGGTTGGTGATGCTTGTCATGGCAGAGGGCAGAGGGATGATGGCAGCGGGAAGAGGAGCGGGATGGTGATTCACCCGTGAGGTCTGTCAGGGCAGATGGATGAGGGCAGATGGCAGAGAAGATTCATATCATGGCAGAGGGCAGAGGGATGATGGCAGAGAGTACGATCTGCCATCTGCCCTCATCCATCTGCCCTGACGGGCGTCACTAATCCGCAGAGTGCTCGTGGCGCCGCACCTGGGCGATCGCCTTCTCGGTCTCGCGCTCGTCGATGTCGTTCTGCTCGCGAGCGTCCCGAAAATCGGGCGGTTCGGGTGGCAGGTAGCTGACCTTGTCGGAGTCGTTCGGCAATACAGGGCCGCCCTGCCTTACAGCCTCGTCGTACCCTGCGTTCTGTTCGGGCGTGTGCTGCTCGCGTTGAATGCGTTCCTGCCGTTTGGCGCCAGTCTCTTTACGCACGGCCATTGCTTTTGCTCCATCTGAATGCGACCCCCGCGGCCACTGCACCGGCCGCGAGCAAGGGAAGCGCACGGCCGACCGCTGAGGTCGACGCACGCGTGTAGGCGCTGCTGCTCATCGTGTAGCGCGACGTCGGGCCTCGCCGGTGGCCGTCGCTCTGAGCGGTATACAACGAGTCGATTTCGTCGTTCGGCTCCGCGCGCTTCTGCTGCGTGAACGCCGTCGCCTCGAGGTAGGTCTTGATCGCCCACGGTGCGACTGTCCCCATCCCGCTGAGGAGCCTCGCCGCGCCACCCACGAGCACTTCCCGCATCGGATGCTCGGCGCATTTCAAAATCGCGCGCGCGACTTCTTCGGGTGGGTAGACCGGTGGCATCAGCTCCGGCTCGGCGTCCATATGCGAGCGCGCATGCTCGATGAACGGCGTATTGATGGACCCTGGCTTTACGAGCGAAACGGAGATAGGAATACCGTCGTGCTCGAGCTCCATGCGGAGCGCGTCGGTGTAACCCTTGACGGCATGTTTGGCAGCCGAGTAGATGCCCATCAGCGGCGTGGCTCGATCGCACGCGACGGCTCCGACGTTGATGATGGCGCCTCCACCGGAGCGCAGATGGCGCGCGGCGGCCATTTCGGCTGTCGTCAGACCGATGCCGCTGGAGGCGCCCGTAATGACCATGACCTGGTCAGAGAGGGGCTTGAGGTGGAGTTTCATATCCGGTACCAGCAGCAACTCTGGTACCGGATACCGCGGTTCTAGGTTCTAGGTTCTAGGTTCTGGGGTTCTGGGTTACTTTGCCGCCCCCCGGCCGCGCATACCGCGTTCGGTCGATGGCGGGACCATCCCTTTGGTCCGCATGTAGACCGTCAGAATCCCGTATTCCTCGTTGCCATGGACGATCAGGTTCGCGAGCACACCGCCGCGCGAGGCCTCGTTCTGGCCCTGGCGCACGAGCTCGAGCGCGCTCTGGTCGGTCAGGTTCGCAAACGCCGGATCGCAGAACGCGAACGAATCGGCGAGCGCCTTGATGATCTCGTCTCGCGTCTTCATCGTCTGCTCGAGGTTCTGACCCTGATGGGGATTGGGCTCGCCCTTGGCCGCCGAACACGCGTTGAACTGCGAGTTGGCGACGTGCGCCAGCTGGGCGCCAAAGACGCGGATGTCCTTTGACGGCGTATAGCCGTAGTCGGCCTCACCGAATTTCTGCGCGGTTTCGGTGAGATTCATCTTCAAGGTGGCGTACGACCGCCGCAGCTGTTCGCTGAGCGGAATCTTTTGCCCACCTTGCGCAGCCGGCGCCTGCGCCTGAGCCGTTGCCGCCGTCAGAACGCACGCAAACATCAGACAGACCACTACTTTCATACACGCTCCTTCTGGAGGTTTTCGAGAGTGGTCACTCTACCATCTAGAGATCCTGAGATCTAGAGATCTAGAGACCAGTGCACCCTATAATGCCCACATGAATCGCGAAACTGCGGTTTCCCGTCGGGAGGTCCTGAAGCGGCTGGGGATGGCTGGCGCGGCGATGCTCGCCCTGCCCGAGTTCAGTCGCGTCCTGTCGTTCAGGCAGCGCGTGTTCGCACAGACGCCAGCGTTGAGCCCTGCCGAATCGGCGACATTGGCCGCCGTCTGCGCCCGAATCATTCCCAGCGACGAGAACGGGCCCGGCGCTACAGAAGCACGCGCGGCCTCGTACATCGATCGCGCGCTCGGCGGATGGCTCGCCACGTCACGTGCCGACTACACCGCCGGTCTCGCAGCGATCGATACGACGGCGCGGGCGGCGGGCACCGGACGGTTATTCGTCGACCTTACGGCTGCCCAGCAGGATGCCGTGCTCGCCGCGATGGACGGGACCCCGTTCTTCGCGCTGGTACGCGCGCACACAATCCAGGGGACGTTCTGCGATCCCGCGTACGGCGGAAACGCAAACTTCGTCGGATGGGATCTGCTGGGGTACCCGGGTGTCCGCCTGAACGTGACCGCCGCCGATCAACGCATGAGCGGGTACGCCAAGCCGGTTCGGCGGTCGGCGTACGACTACGCGATGTTTGCGGCAACGACACATGAGGCTGGCGATGCCCATTAACCTGAAGCCGACCGACGTCGTGATTGTGGGCATGGGCGCAGCCGGTGGTGTCGCCGCCCTTCCGCTGGCACAGGCAGGCTTGAGCGTGATCGGCCTTGAAGCGGGCTCGTGGCTGACGGCGAAGGATTTTTCACCCGACGAGCTGCGTAATAACTACCGTGCCTGGCCGCACTCGGTGCAGAAGGCCAATCGTGAGGTGCCGACGCACCGGCCGAACGCATCGGCACCGTATTCGCCGCGTCCGACGTTTCACCCGATGATGAACGGCGTCGGCGGTACGTCGCTCCATTACTGGGCCCAGAGCTGGCGGCTCAGTCCGTGGGATTTCAAGGTAGTGAGCGAGACGACGCGGCGCTACGGCGCGTCGAGGATTCCCGCAGGGTCAACGGTCGAAGACTGGCCGTTCGGCGTCGACGAACTGGAGCGCTACTACGATATCGTCGAGCGCGAGCTCGGCGTGTCGGGCAAGGCCGGCAACATCAACGGCCGCATCGATCGCCGCGGGAATATCTTTGAAGCACCGCGGCGACGCGAGTATCCGATGCCGCCACTGCGATGGACCGACTGGCACGAGAAGATGGCATCAGCAGCTCGCGGCCTCGGGTGGAATCCGTTTCCAGGGCCCGCAGCTGTCAATACCGTCACTTATGAAGGCCGTCCCGGGTGCGCGTATCACGGCTTCTGCGCACGCGGTGGGTGTCACGTCAACGCGAAAGGATCGACGGCGGTCACCACGATTCCCAAGGCGCAGAAGACCGGCACGCTGGATGTCGTCACCGAGGCGCACGTCACCGAAGTAAATGTGGATGGGAATGGGCGTGTCACCGGCGTCACCTACGTGAAGGCCAAGGAGGAATATTTCCAGCCCGCGGAGGTCGTGCTGCTGGCGATGTACACCTACGAGAACGTGCGGACGCTGCTGCTCTCGAAATCGAAGGCCTTTCCGAACGGGCTGGCCAATAACCACGGCCAGGTCGGCAAGCACTACATGACGCACGCGACCGGTGGCAGCGTCCAGGCGTTGTTCCCGATGAACTTGAACAACTGGTACGGGCTTCCGGCGCAGGGCGTCGCCATCGACGACTTCGCGGACGACAACTTCGATCACGCGAAACTCGATTTCATCGGCGGCGGAAACCTGTTCGTGTATTCAGATCGCCGGCCCATTGGCGCCGCCAGCATGAACACCTTCGGCAAGGTGCCGGCCTGGGGATCGAAGTGGAAGGCGTTCGTCAAGCAGAACGCCGATCGCTGGCACGGCGCGTACATCCAGAAGACCACACTTCCGTATGAGGACAACTATCTCGACCTCGATCCCACCGTGAAGGATCCGCTCGGGTTGCCGGTGTGTCGCATCACTGCGGATTTCAAGGAGAACGAACGCAAGGCCACGATGTTCGTGGGCGACCGGATGGAAGAGTGGTATCGGGCGGCCGGTGCCACCGACGTGGTTCGAAATCCGCTCGGCACGATGGGACCGTCGACGCACGCATATGGCGGCACCCGCATGGGCGACAACCCCGGGACGAACGTCGTGAATCGCTGGGGCCTGGCGCACGAGACGCCGAACCTCGGTATTCTCGGCGCATCGGTGATGGGCACCAGCGGCGCGCACAATCCCACCCTCACAGCGCAGGCGCTTGCGTGGAGGACGGCGGAATACTTGATCAAGAACTGGAAAACAGTCGCGATGTGACAGTCGAAAGGCGCAAGTCGGAAGTCGTAAGGCGCAAGTCGTAAGGCGCAAGTCATAGGCCGGCTTGCGCCTCGCCTTGCGACTAACGACTTCCGACTTGCGCCTCGCGACTAATCTTGCGGCGGAATCTCCATACCAAACACGTCCGGTTCGGGGCCCGAGTCGACTCTGCCGGGCAGATCTACCTTCGATTTGAAATCGTCGAACCCCGCCTTCCGTTTGTGTTCGTCCGGGCGTTCGACGTTCGGCTTCTCACGCGACCGTTCGTTCGGCTTCCTGGTCGGCGTGGGTTCATCTCTTTTCATTGAAGGTCTCCTTCGTTCTGAGGCTGCAAGAGGAGTACCGGACGATGGGGCGATGGCCATCCCAGATGGTCTATAGTCGAGACATGCGTGCCTTCGTTCTAGTTGTAATTGCGGTTGCGTTTACCCGCGCAGCGTCGGCGCAGACGCCCGTGCCGTATGCGGTTGTGTTCGATTCATACATGACGCCGGCGGCGGGCGCGCAAAACCTCGCCACACTGCAAGGCCTTCTTGCAGCGACCGAAGATCGCTGGCTGCCGGCCAAATTCGGCACAGAGCGCAGTCGTCCCGTTCTCGCGCTCGGCATCCTCTATAGAGCCGGCAAATTTCTCGCGCTCGACGTCCCGCAGGATCACATGCTGCTCGTCGTCGCGCACGAAATGTTCGGTCACGGCGCGCGGTTTCGAGAGCTTGGGAAGGGCCGCATTCGATACGGGTTCGACGCGCCCATTCCGTACGGGTCGGGTGACGCGTCCACCAGCTTCAATGGCCGCTTTCCGACTTCTCCGCTGGCACATCTGAACGTTTCGGCCGCGGGCATCGAGTCGCAGCATGCGCTCGCCGACGCCATCACCGAGCACGCCGTGGCGCGCGGCCGCATTCACTATCGCGAGGCGTGGCTGTACTTCGAATCGCGCCTGACGGGCATGACCTACATCCTCAGCGCGTCCCCGACGTCGTCCGAGGGACACGATCCGTCGGACTTCCTCAAACGCTTCGAGACCGCCTGCACGGCGCCGTGTTCGCCGCTCACGCGACGCCACGTACAGCGCCGGGCCCTGCTCGCGCTCGGCGATCCGCTGCTGTACTACGCGCTCTACGGTGTCGCGGGTTCTTATATCGGCGATGGTGCGTTGACGGGCCCGATGCCGCTGATTCCGATTGGCCAAAGGCTGCGTGTCATGCCGTCCGTTGGTTATGCGCTCGCGCCGTACGGGGAAGAGTGGAGCGTGCGTACGGCATTTCAGGCAGAGCAGAGGGCGGTGAATCGACAACTCCGCCTGACCAACACCACGTTGCGCGTGGGAAACACCGGACGAACGACGACGTGGGGCGTGAGCGCGCGGCTCGCTGATATCGTGCGCGTCAGGGGAATTCGTGTCGGCGCGGGCGTCGACGTGTGGCGTCAGCCCGATTTGCTGGCGGATCAGACGTCCGATCCTCTGGGTACCGGGGCGGGCGCGGTGGCCACCGTCGTGTTGCCCCTGCCGTCATTTCTGCGCTCGCCATGGTCGGATGGGTTACTTGTCGCCGCCGGCTACAAGACGCAAGGATTCGTGCCGGGTGAGCAGCTGTCGGGCGGCGCTGTCTTCCGCGCGGGGTTTACGCTGCGATGATTCGAAGCGGTTTCAAGACCCAATACCAACAGGAGATCAGGAGATCAGGAGGAATTCGGCAAAAGCGAACACGACGACGCGACGAGCGCGACGACGCGAAAACGTCACCCCCCGATACTCGAATACCGCGACAACCACAGAGCTCTGCATCGACGTCGCGCCCTTGGCGTGGGCCGCATCCGCGGCCCACGCGCCAACGGCGCGAAGTCGATGCAGCAACTCTGTGTCCTCCGTGTTGAGGACGAGCGAAGCGGGACTCGTGCTTTCCTCTGCGGCTCTGCGCCTCTGCGTCGAAACCAGCCAATTCCATTGTCAGAGACTGCAGATCATAGAATTGTCCGCGAGATGAGCGAACCCGTCCTCGAATTGATCAATGCCACCGTCAAGAAAGGTGATGCCACTGTCCTCCATGGCCTGACACTGAAAATCGGCGCAGGCGAGCACACGGCTATCCTGGGCCCGAATGGCGCCGGCAAGTCGATCCTGGTCCGGCTGCTGACTCACGAAGAGCGTGCGTTGCCTCTCCAGGACGACGCGCCATCCGTGCGTGTGTTCGGCGACGACAATTGGAACGTATTCGAGCTGCGCCCTCAACTCGGCATCGTGTCAGCCGATCTCCATCAGCGTTTCGTCGCCGGCAACAGCGAAGGGCGCATCACCGGCCTTGCGGCGGTGCTGTCGGGGTTCGTCGCCTCGCAGGGTATCCTGCGCTACAGCGCGGTGTCCGACGAGATGCGACGCAGGGCCGTCGAGGCGCTCGAGCGGATGGCGGCAGGGCACCTGTCGCGCCGCCTGATGAACGAGATGTCGAGCGGCGAAGCCCGGCGCGTGCTGCTGGCGCGGGCCCTCGTGACCAATCCCCGTGCGCTCGTCCTCGACGAGCCGACGACGGGACTCGATGTCGTCGGCCGCCACCGCTTTATGGAGCGCGTCAGGCGCATCGCGCAAGATGGCACGACATTGATCCTCATCACGCACCACGTCGAAGAGATCATTCCCGAGATAGGCCGTGTCATCCTGCTGCGGAACGGCCGGATCGCCGGCGATGGCGCGAAACAGGACATGCTGACCGAGATGCGGTTGAGCGAGGCCTTCGACGGCCGGATGAACGTGGAGTCGAGTGATGGGTATTTTTTCGCGCGGGGTGAGTAGTACAATATTGCCGGGAGGACTCATGTTGAAGCCGTCATTTCTGCCGCTGGCCGCCGCAGCGTTATTTGCCTGTGCGACTCCGGCTGCTGCTCAGGCGTTTCCGGATGGCCCGGGCAAGGAAATCCTTGAAAAGAAGTGCAGCACCTGTCACGCGCCTGAACAGGTCACCACGTTCGGCCGGAGCGCTGAAGAATGGCACGAGGTTGTCGTCAATATGATCGACCTCGGCGCTGAACTGAACGAGGAAGAAGCGAAAGTGCTCGTCGAATACCTCGCCAAGAACTGGCCGCTCAAGGGATCAACGCCGCCAGCGGACAAGCCGGCCGAGCCCGTCGCACCGAAGAGTGCACCAGTTGGTGTGCGGCCGGTGTCTTCACATGCGCCGCCGGTCACGATCAAGAAATAGAATCAAGTCGGCCCGGTCCTCATGTCATCCCGGGGACCGGGTTGTCTGCCGGCCTACGGGCTACTCGCTAATGGCTTGCCAAAATCCGTGATATACTATTCGAGTTAGTGAATTTAGCCGCCAATTATTGCCCCGCTAGTTTGAGCCGACCGAGCATATCAACTCGATTCCCTCACACTTCGCTGCAAGCAGAGTGGATGGTCCATTCAGGCTAGGTTCCAGTTCAGAGGAAACGAGTTACACATGAGTCGAAAGCTGTTCGTCGGAAATCTGCCGTTCACCACTGGGGAAAATGAGCTCCAGGATATGTTCGGCCAGGCGGGAACGATCGAGTCGGTGCGCGTCATGCGCGACATGGCGACCGGCCGCGCGCGAGGGTTCGCCTTCGTCGAGATGCAGTCGGACGAAGAGGCGCAGGCGGCAATTGATAAGTTCAACGGCGCCGATCTCGGCGGCCGTGCGCTTGTCGTCAACGAAGCTCGCCCGAAAACCAGCGGTGGTGGCGGCGGCTACGGTGGTGGCGGCGGCGATCGCGGAGGAGACCGCGGCGGCCGTGGTGGCCAGCGTCGGTCCGAGCCGCGCTGGTAGTCGAGAGTTCGTAAGTTCGTAAAGTTCGTAGGGTTCGTAGGTTCGAAGGTTCGCGGCCTCCAAGTGATGTCGCAAATCCGACGAATCGACGAACCCGCGGACCCCACTTTGCTCTTGGCCGTTGATTTTGTTAGAGTTAGCGCATGCCCGCTCCCGTCAAAAAAAGCCCATCAGAGCTGCAGAACCAGGAAAATGAGGTGTACAAGGCACTTCGGGCCTGGTACATGATCCCTGGCATTCAACGGGAACTCCGCCACAAAGAGAACGAAGCCGTCCAGACGGTCCTGGAAGTCTTCGAAAGCCGTAAGCGAAATCGGAAGGCGAACGATACCTAGCTGGTTTTGACCTCGTCCTCGTCCACGATCTGGTCTTCCCGGGGCGGTTGGGGGCCTGGGACGATACCGGCGATGTCGGGATCTATGTCACCAGGCTGACGCGGCGAACTGCCGCGGTTGACCTTGGCTTCCTGCCGGCGCTCGAACTTCATCTTCTGCTTTTCCTGTCGAGCGCGTTCCTTATGCCGTTTCTGCTGGGATGGTCGTGATCTATTGGCCATGAATTCACCTAAAGTCTCATATTTTAGCTCGAATTCCTAGCGGGTCTTGACTGCCCTTGTGAGGTCATGCTACCTTGTCATAAAAAGGTAGCTGATGGCAACGCCCCATATCCAGGATAAATTCGCGTCCATCCGCAAGGGACTGCTTGAATTTCTGATTTTGAAGATTGTCGCCAGCGACAAGATGTACGTGGCGGAAATGCTGCAGCGGCTCAGCACGACCGAGTTCGCCACTCAGGAAGGCACGCTGTATCCGCTCTTGAGCAAGATGCGGCGCGAAGGCACGGTTGACTACGACTGGCAGGAGTCGGAGGTTGGACCTCCGCGCAAATATTACAAGCTGACCTCGAAGGGGAAGTCGCAGCTCGAAGAGCTCGGTGACTACTGGATCTACATCAACCAGACGCTCGATAGTCTGGGGCGAGGCGAATCATGCGAAAAGTCATCACGATCGATTTGAATGGCCAGCACTATCAGCTCGACGAGGAAGGATACGACGGATTGCGCGCATATCTCGATCACGCGGAGGCTCGGCTCGGTGCCGATCCCGACAGGGCCGAGATTATCCGCGACCTCGAGCAGTCGATCGGCGAGAAGTTCCTGAGATATCTCGGTCCCGAGAAGAGCGTCGTCGCGGCTGGCGAAGTCGGCCAGATTCTCCAGGAGATCGGCCCCGTTGATGCAGCCGATGCCGGCGCTGCTCCCGCGGGTGGCACAACGGCATCGAGCAACACGGGCGCGTCTGCCCCGGTCAAGCGCCTTTACCTGATTCAGCAAGGGGCCATGATCAGTGGCCTCTGCAATGGCATCGCGGCGTACCTCCATGTCGACACGACGTTTGTCAGAATCGCGTTCATCGCTCTTGCTGTCATGGAGATGGCGTACTTCGACCGGCCGCCGGTATTGATTGGTGGCCTCTATGTGGCGCTGACGTTCGTGGTGCCATATTCGAAACCGTTCGCTGAGCGCACGGCCGGGGCTGGGACGCACGAGCCCATTGCTGTGAAAGTGCAGCGGCGCGTGGAACGCGTCAAGGCCGCATTCACCGGTCTCCAGCAGAACACCCAGGGTTGACTTGTTTTGATTCAGTCCGGTCCTCGTCTTGCAGCCGTTGATCGCATCAACTAGTCTGAAGAGGAAGTGTCTGAGCAGAACGACGAGCTCGCGAGGCGGCTCGCTGCGATTGTCGCGTCCTCCGACGATGCCATTGTCAGCAAGGATCTGACCGGCACGGTCCTGTCGTGGAATGCCGGCGCTGAGCGCATGTTCGGGTTCACGGCCGACGAGATGAT
Organism: Vicinamibacterales bacterium; assembly: GCA_963782595.1. Classification (GTDB taxonomy): domain Bacteria; phylum Acidobacteriota; class Vicinamibacteria; order Vicinamibacterales; family JAMQPK01; genus JAMQPK01. The sequence continues at coordinate 812,915 of CAWAKJ010000005.1, forward strand.
CGGCAGTTCGATCCGTCGAATCATTCCCGACGACCGCCAGTCAGAGGAAGACGCGGTGCTCGAAGCGATTCGAGCCGGCCGGCGTATCGATCACTTCCAAACGGTGCGCAAAACCCGCGACGGCAGGCTGATTCCCATCTCGCTGACCGTCTCGCCCATGTTCGATGAAAGCGGGAAGGTGATTGGCGCGTCGAAGATTGCGCGCGACATCTCGGACCGGATTCGCGCCGAAGATCACGCCTCCCGGACCTCCCAGCGTGACGTCTTTCTCGCGGAGGTCACCCTGACGCTCACCCGATCTCTCGATTACGAACAGACCTTGCGAACGCTCGCGGCCGCGGCGACGCCCGCACTCGCGGATTACTGTGCGGTGGACGTCGTAGAGGAAGACGGAGAACTGCGGCGGCTGGCGGTGATTCATGTGAACCCCGCGAAGGTGGAGCTCGCCCAGAAAGTGAGGGCGAAATTCGAGACGTCCGAGGCATCCTCGACCGCCCACTCTGTGGCCCGGACTGGCGTGTCCAAGTTCATTCCTGATGTCACCGACGACATGTTGGTGGCTGCCGCGAAGGGCGACCAGGAACGCGTTGGACTGCTGCGTTCCCTCGGTCTCGTCTCGTATATGGCGGTACCGATGGTGGCTCACGAGCGATCGGTCGGGGTGCTCACACTGGCCAACGCCGAATCGCGCCGGCGCTTCACCAAAGACGATTTGCGACTTGCCGAGGATGTGGCGTCTCGCGCGGCGCTGGCCATCGAGAACGCGCACTCGTACCGTCAACTGCAGACGGCCAACCAGCTGAAAGATGAGTTTCTGGCGACGCTGTCGCACGAGCTGCGAACACCGCTGAACGCGGTGCTCGGGTACGCGCGCATGCTGCAGACGGGCGCCGTGCCCCAGGAGAAGATCCCGCAGGCGCTAGAGGTGATCGATCGCAACGCCGCGGCGCTGGCGCAGATGGTCGAGGATGTGCTGGATGTTTCGCGCATCACGCTCGGCAAGGCACGGCTGAGGGTCCAGCCCACTGACATTCCGAGCGTCGTGGAGGATGCGGTCGCGACGGTCCGGCCGGCGGTGGATGCAAAGGGGCTGCACCTGAGGTGTGCGATCCCGCCGGATATGCCAGACGTGCCCGGCGATCCCCACCGGCTGCAGCAGGTCGTGTGGAATCTCCTCTCGAATGCCGTCAAGTTCACGCCGGCCGGCGGACGCATCGACGTGCGCGTCCTCGGCGTCGACTCGCAGGTCCACATCGTCGTGAGTGACACGGGCGTTGGCTTTTCGAAAACGTTCAAGCCGCACGTCTTCGAGCGGTTCCGGCAGGCCGAAAGCGGAACGTCGCGGCTGTACGGCGGTCTCGGGCTCGGCCTGTCGATCGCGCGGCACATCGTCGAGATGCATGGTGGAACGATTGACGCGGAGAGTGATGGAGAAGGAAAGGGCGCGACCTTTACAGTGAAGTTGCCCGCCGCGAGAGTGCCGGTGAACGTGCCGGCGGCGAAGTCACGTCCCGCGTAGCCTTGCGGCAGGGTTTTCGGTTCCTAGGTTCTTGGGTTCCGAGGTTCGCGGTGGCGCCTGGACTCGGGAGCGCATCCAAGAGAACGTCGGCGTACGGCGTTCAGCGCCCACCACGAACCCAGAACCCCAGAACTGAGAACCAAGAACCGAAAGGTTGTGTCCCCCTACTCGTGGATGGCGTGCAGGTCCTGCAGTAGTCGGTCCGCACAGGCGATGCCAGATACGGTTGCAGGGACTGACACCAGGGATTAGGGACTGGTGATTGGGGATTGGGTCTGCACGCGCTGAACGCGCGCGACCCATGTCCCCTCGATCTGTGTGAGCCGGCGTACGCTCAGTTTGCGGTACCTCGGCGCGCCGCCAGGCGCTCTTTCTCGATGCGCGCCAGGCTCTTTACCTCGTGCTCGCGCTTCAACGCAGCGCTGCGCGAGTTGCAGGCTTCGGAATAGACAAGCGCGACAGGACGCCGCGTTGCGGTGTATTTCGCGCCTCGGCCGCTGTTGTGCACCTCAGTGCGGCGTTCCGGATCGCGCGCATATCCTGTGTAGAACGTCCCGTCGGCGCACCGGACCATGTAGACGTAATGCATCGGGTCCGATTCTAGTACGTGCGATAATAAAAGGGTAAACACGCCTTTGGGGGCGCTCCGGTTTCGACGGAGGTATGGACTCAAGGAATGCATGCCGAGCACCATTAACTCGTTAATCTGATGGAACATCCGTTAACTGCGGACAATCAGTACGCTCTCGCTGCTTAATTAAACTAAGCAACGACGTTCGCCCCGGCCTCGCCTGGTGGTCGGGGGTCGAACGACATTAAACAGGCTGGCTTCTGAACGGCGGCTCGGCGTTCAGAGGCGAGACATACCGAGTCTGGTATCTGGCGGTTTTGGCCGCTTCCTCACGCTGGATACGAGAACCCGGAAGCGGCTACGCATGTAGATTTCTTTGACGACGTGCTTTCGGACGCGGGTTCGACTCCCGCCGCCTCCACCAACCTTCGCTCACGCTTGCCAACGACCCGCGTGAGCTACGGTTGGCAAGCCACTGCGAAGGTTGCCCGCCGTAGCCTTTGGCGAAGGTGGGCCTTTCCCATTGCTGACGGGGAGCAAATCCCGTGAGAACTCATGTGTGCAATACGGGACAGCCAGCTCCAATGGAAATTCGCTAGGCTCTAGGTTCGTTCAGTCCCTCATCCGTTACTCCCGAAAAACCTCCACAACGAAGGAGACGCTTCGCGGGATCTATCCTGGTCTCGCGCCGCAGGGTCAGTGGATGACCATTTGCTAGGAAGCTCACATGAAACAATTCCCGTTTGTCGTCTGCAGCACTCTCGTCGTCGGTCTCCTCGTGTCGGCACTTGGCGTGTCGACGCTGGCCCAGGGCAACTCGTCTGTTGGCAGCTGGAAATTGAACGTCGCGAAGTCGAAATTCAGTCCCGATCCGGCCCCGAAAAGTGTCTCGCTGAAGATTGAGACCGCCGGGATGGCCGCGACGACGACAGTGGACGCGGTTGCGGCGGACGGCGCGACGCAGCATTGGACCTACACCGGCGGCTACGATGGCACCGACGTGCCGGTCACCGGCGCTAACCAGTATGGAGACATGGCCTCTCGGAAGCGCATCAATGCGACGACCACTGAGACCACCTTCAAGAGGGCCGGCAAAGTGTCGTTCGTCAACACCGTTGTCGTGTCGGCCGATAACAAGTTGCTGACCGTGACTTCCAAAGGCACCGACGCGCAGGGCCGCGCGGCGAGCAATGTGCTGGTTTACGACAGGCAGTAAGTTCGGAGCAGCGCCGGACACTGAAGTCCTGGCGCTGCTCGTCTCTCCCTTTGCTCATCTCGAAGCTCACTGCACTCCGGCCGCTCGCCGCATCCCCTCGGTGACAATCCCCACACGCTGAACGCCAGCGCCCTTGGCCGCGTCGATCACCTCGACGACATCACCATATCTCAGCGCGCCTGCTGCGGTGATGAAGAGTGTCTTGTCCACGCGCGCCTCGAAGACACCTCGCAGCGTGGTTTCGAGATCGGTCATCAGTACCGGCTGGTGATTGATCGAGAGCTGCCGGTCGGCCAGGAGCTCGACCATGATCGTGTCCGATCTCGGTGGCGCATCGCCGGGTTCTGTGTGTGCTGGAAGGTTCGTGTCGATCCCTTTCTGCGCGAGCGGTAGCGCCGCAAGAAAGATGACGAGCAGCACCAGCAGCACGTCGATGAGCGGAGTGATATTCATGTCGGCGCTTTCGCGCAGAGGCTGTGGCCGCATGTGTTCTCCTTCTTCCCGAATTAGACACCGTTCTCCAGGAAGCGTTCATTTGATGGCTGTTCCTCGTTTTTTCTGATGCCGGCGTGCCGCGTGGCAGTCAGGTTGCACAACGGCGGGCAGGAGAAACGGAGCAATGAAGCGTTACCTCGGATTGATGATCACGGCGGGAATTCTGGCCGGCTCGTTGAGCGCGAACGCCGAAAAGGCGATTTCGATAACAGTGAGACCTTCGGTCGCAACCGTTCATGGCAGTGCGCGTTTGACGGTGCTCGTCACTCGTGACGAAAAGAACCGCGCGCTCACATGGGAAGTCGACGGTCCGAATTACTATCGCAGCAGTTCCATCGAGCTCTCCGGCGCGTCCGCACCACGAAGTTACTTCTTCACCGTGCGCGACCTGCCGGCGGGTGAGTTCGAAGTACGCGTGACCATCAAGCGCAACGACCGCACCGAGTCGATGGATCGCGGTCGTATTCTGGTCGTCGGCGGACCGGGCTAACTGCCCGTTACACCTTGACTTAGGTCGATCGTGTCCCGATAATCGAGGACGTAGTGGTTTCTCCCTATCGGGATACGCTCGTCGCGCTGGGTATTGTCGGCGCAGTCATCCTGGCCGAGTCAGCGTCGCCCCGTGCCGATCGACCTCCGGACATCGCCATCGCCGTACCATCACCGACGGTTCATGCGCCCGTGGCGCGTGATGCGTCGCAATTGTGGATGGCGCCACCGGCGTCGCTGCAGACGACAGCGAACGCGAGCCCGCCGCTCGTGCACCTGCGTGCAGCTTTGCGCATGTACGCCGACGAGAAATATGACCAGGCGCTTGCCCGGTTTTCCGCGGCGGCGTTGGCCGCGTCCCCGCTTCGTGCGCATGCGGCCTATTACGCCGCCGTTTCGGAACTGCGCCTGAACCGATTCGAGGTGGCTCGCCGACGATTCACCGGCCTGAAGAGCACCCAGGGGTTCATCGGGCAGGCCGCTGCGCTCGGAGAAGCCGAGGCCGCCCAGGGGATGGGCGATTTTGATGATGCCGCCAAGATTTACGAAGAGATTCTGAAACACCAGGTGGTCGATGCGCCCGCGATCTGGCTGAGCCTGGCGAACGCAGCGCTCGCTGACGGCGACCGGAAGCGTGCGGCCGAAGCCTTTCTTCATCTGTATTACGAGTTTCCACTCAGCGAGCACGCTGTCCAAGCCGAGGGACCGATCCAAACCTTTTCCGAGATGCAACCGATCGCGGCGGGAAACGTTCGGTACAAGCTCGAGATGGGCCGGGGAGAACGGCTGTTCGCATCAAGACGGTACGCGGATGCGCAGAACAGTTTTCTGCAGCTGAAGCCGCACGCGACCGGCGATGACGCCGAGGTTGTGAGCCTTCGCCTTGCCGAGATTGAGTACTTTCTGGGCCGCCACGGCAACGCGCGCGACGAGCTTCGACCCTTTCTTTCGAGCGGCGCTCGGCAGGCCGAGGCCCGCTTCTTCTTTCTCATGTCGCAGCGCGGCTTGCGCAACGAGGATGAGTTCGAGCAGCTCGTGCGCGCACTCGAGAGCGATTTTCCAGACAGCACCTGGACGGAAGACGCGCTGAACAACCTCGCCACGTTCTACATTCAGCGCGATCGCGACGATGACGCCGATGTGGTGCTTCGCGCGATATACGCGCGGTTCCCGCGTGGCCGGTACGCCGAGCGCGCGGCCTGGAAATCGGGGTGGAGCGCGTATCGCAAGGGCCAGTTCGGCGAGGCCGTCCGGTATTTCGAATCGGCCGCCGCCACCTTTCCTCGCTCCGACTACCGGCCGGCCTGGCTGTACTGGTCTGGACGCGCTCGTGCCGCCATGGGCGATGCGTCCGGCGCCATTGCCAGGCATCAGCTGACGATCGCCGACTATCACAACACGTACTACGGCAGACTCGCCGAGACTCTTCTCCAGAAACTGGGAACGGCGCCCGGCCCCAGCAACCTCGTGTTTGCGCAGCGTGCTCGACAGCTCGATGGAGAGGACGCATATTTCCCGCCCACCGCAGAGACGATCCGCATGTTGCTTGCGATTGGCATGTACGAACCGGCTATCAAGGAGCTGGAGTTTGCGCGCGCCACCTGGGGAGACTCGCCAGCCATTACGGCCACGATCGCGTGGGCCAACAAGCAGATGGCGGCATCCGAGTCGGGCACCGAGCAGTTCGCGCTCGCGCGTGGCTCGATTACGTTGATGCGGCGGGCCTATCCTCAGTTCATGGCGGGAGGTGGCGAGCAGTTGCCGCGCGAGATCCTGACGACGATTTTCCCGCTCAGCTATTGGGACCTCATCAGAAAGTATTCGGCGCAGCACCAGCTCGACCCCTATCTTGTGGCTGCCCTGATGGCGCAGGAATCGACGTTCGTGCGCGACATCAAGTCACATGCTGGCGCGTACGGGCTGATGCAGATGGTGCCGCAAACGGCACGTCAGTACGCCCGACGGATGAAGCTCCGGTACTCGCTGAGCCTGTTGACGACGCCGGACCCGAATATCCGCATGGGCACGATGTATCTCGCGGACAAAATTCGCGAGTTCGGCAGCCTGCACCTGGCGCTGGCGAGCTACAACGCGGGCGAGACGCCGGTGCGCCGTTGGATGAGTGAGTTCGCCGGCCTTTCGCAGGATGAGTTTATCGACAGCATCCCATACCCGGAGACGCAGCAGTACGTGAAGCGGCTGCTGGGGACGGCGGAGGACTATCGCCGGTTATACGCCTCGAAATAGAGGAGGGCCGTCGTGGCAGAGGGCAAATGGATGCTGGCAGAGAGTACCATCTGCCATCCGCCGTCTGCCATCTGTCTTGACTGCGGAGACAAAGTATAATCCGGGCGATGAAGCCACGTGGTTCCCGAAAGGCGACGCAGTTTACCGAGTCGGTCATCAGAGAGATGACGCGGCTGGCCCAGGAGCACGACGCCGTGAACCTCTCCCAGGGGTTCCCGGACTTTGCGGCGCACCAGATCATCAAGGATGCGGCGTGCGCGGCCATCCAGGGCGACATCAACCAGTACCCCATCACGTGGGGTGCCGAGAACCTGCGCGAGGCGATTGCCGCCGATTTTTCGCGCCGCTATGGAGCTGCCGTCGGCCCGTCCCAGGTGACCGTCTGTTGCGGCTCGACCGAAGCGATGCTCTCGACCCTGCTCGCGGTGCTCGACCCGGGGGACGAGGTCGTCATCTTCGAGCCGTATTACGAAAATTACGGGCCCGACAGCATCATTTCCGGTGCTGTGCCCCGATTCGTGCGGCTGCGCGAGCCGGACTGGACGTTCGACGAAGAGGAGCTCGCGGCGGCGTTCAACGACCGCACGCGTGCGATCATCATCAACACCCCGAACAACCCGACCGGGAAGGTCTTTACCCGCCCAGAGCTGCAATACATTGCGACGCTCTGCCAGAAGTGGGATGTCCTGGCCATTACCGACGAAATCTACGAGCACATCATTTACGATGGCCACAAGCACGTCCCGATTGCCACCATCGACGGCATGGCCGACCGTACGGTTACCATCAATGGCCTGTCGAAGACGTTCAGCGTGACGGGATGGCGCGTCGGCTGGGCGATCGCGCCGGCCGATCTCGCCGGCCCGATTCGCAAGATGCACGACTTTCTCACGGTGGGTGCGCCCGCACCGCTGCAGGAGGCGGGCGTGGCGGCGCTCTCGATGCCGGAAAGCTATTACACCGAGATGGCGGCCGGCTACGCGCGCCGGCGGAAGGTGATGTGCGACATCCTCGAGCGCCACGGGTTCAAGGTGAAGCCGCCGCAGGGCGCCTACTACGTGATGACCGACATCGCGCACTTCGGATTCGATAACGACATCGAGTTCTCGCGGTATCTCGTCACTGAAGTCGGCGTCGCGGTGGTGCCGGGAAGCAGCTTCTTCAACGATCGGAAGGCAGGCCGGACGAAGGTGCGGTTTGTCTACAGCAAGAAGGACGAGACGCTGCAGGAAGCCGATAAGCGACTCGTGAAGCTCCGCGCCCGCGTTACACGGTAGGTGGGTATCTGTCGCGGTAAGGTCATCTGTCAGGGCAGATAGCAGATGGCAAATGGCAGATGCACGCTCTGCCCTCTGCCATCATCCCTCTGCCATGACACTGTCTTCAATCAGTATCTGACCACGCCCCCGAAATAAAGCCCCTTCACTTCGAAGTCGCCGTGATCGTCCTCGAAGATGTACCCCATATCGACTCTGCGAAAGCCCACCTGCGCTCCGACGAAGTCGTTGAAGTTCACCGTGCCGTAAAGGTCGAAGTCGAAGTAGTGCGCCTGGTACCGATCCGAGATTTTGGGAATCTTGATGCCGACCATCTCGCCGGTGACCGAGATATTCGGCGCGACATAGACGCGCGCAATGCCGCCGAAGTTCGGAATGGGCGCCTGCGCGTGCGCGAACTCCGTGCCGATGGGCGCCTGCAGGTTGACCGAAATGTCGGTCGCCTTCAACTGCGTGACGAAGCCGACGTACCAGCGATCTTTCGAGATGAAGTCGTACTCATACCCGAGCAGCCACGTTTTCCACGAAAAGTCGGTGGTGATCGGGAGATTGACGTTGTAGCGCTGGCCGTTGAACACCAACTGACGGTGCGCGGTCGAAACCGCGTTGTACGTCATCGGGAGATAGTTGATGCGGAACTTGTGCTTCTGGCCAGGCCGCACGACGAAGCGCAGCTCGCCGATGCGTTTCTGCTGGATGCCGAGGTCGGTCACCGCGTCGATTCTCGTCCCGAGCACGCCGAGCGATTCGCTCTGGATCGAGAAGACCGGGGGAGGATTCCACAGCGCGGCCGCTGCCTCGATGTGATAGCGCTCGCCCGTCGCCGGATCGGAAAACGGCGTCGCGCCGAACTGCGCCGCCGCGCCGGCGGGCAGGAGCAGCGCCACGTAGGTCGTACATACGCCAGCCGTAAGGTATCTCAATGCATTCATCATCTACCTTCTTTTCGAGAGAACCGGTGTCCAGCTTTAGCAGACGACTAACAATTCACACGGCCGCCGGGCGATGGCATCGGCCGCACGCGTCAGCTGGTGGGAGGTGCCTCAGAATAGCACGCTATACTGAAAAGTACTAGTGACTCCGGTTCGCCGCCTTTTTCCCTATATTCGGCGCTACCGCCGCCAATACGTCCTCGGGTTCGCCTCTCTGGTGCTCTGCTCGACGCTCTTCGCGGTGTCGCCAAGGGTTCTCCAGTATGCCGTAGACGACCTGGCGACGGGTGTCACGAGGAGCAAGCTGGCGTTCTATGCCGCGCTCCTGCTGTTGATTGCCGGACTCGCCGGATACTTCCGCTATCAGATGCGGCGCATCATCATCAGCGCCTCGCGCGGATTCGAGTACGACCTCCGCAACGATTTTTTCGCGCACCTCGAGCGTCTGCCGATGTCGTTCTTTCACGAGAACCGCACGGGCGATTTGATGTCGCGCGCGACCAACGACCTCAGCTCGGTTCGCATGATGGTCGGCCCTGCGGTGATGTATCTCGCGAACACGCTGATTACCGCCGTCGTCAGCCTGTTTCTGATGTTCTCGCTCGACGTCAGGCTGACGCTCATCGTGCTGTTGCCGCTGCCGATTGTGTCGATCACGGTCAGGATGTTCGGCACCGCGATTCACAAGACGTTCGAGGAAGTGCAGGAAAAGCTCTCGGACATGAGCGCGGTCGTCCAGGAGTCGCTCACGGGTGTGCGGGTCGTGCGCGCCTACCGTCAGGAGCAGGCGGAGATTGCGCGATTCCGCGACTCGAACCTCGACTACCTGCGGCACAACCGGCGGCTCAGCCGCCTGCAAGGGGCGTTCTTTCCGACGATGTCGCTGTTTCTCGGCATCAGCGCCATGCTTGCGTTGTGGCTGGGCAGCAAAGACGTGATGGACGGCCGCATCACCGTCGGCGAGCTCGTCGCCTTCAACGCGTACCTCGCGCAGCTCGCGTGGCCGATGATCGCGTTCGGGTGGGTGACCAATCTGCTCGAGCGGGGGATGGCTTCGTGGAAGCGGATGCTGGTGGTGATGGACACGGTGCCCGCGATCCGGGATGAGGACGACGACGAGGGATTAGGGCTTAGGGATTTGGGATTAGGACAGTCACGGGGATCACGCGTCGGTAGGGCGGGTCTTGTTCTTCAAGACCCGCCGCTGACAGGGGCAATCGAGTTCAGGAACCTGACCTTTCGCTACGGCGACAGCGCAGTCCTCTCGGACGTGTCCTTCTCCGTGAAGGCCGGTGAGACGCTGGCGATCGTGGGCGCGACGGGCGCCGGCAAGTCTACCCTCGTGAACATGCTTCCGCGGCTGGCGAACCCCCCGCGTGGGACCGTGTTCATCGACGGAAGGGATGTGCGGGACATCCCGCTTGCCGAGCTGCGCAGCGCGATCGGCTTCGTGCCGCAGGAACCGTTTCTGTTTTCCGACACGCTCGCCGACAACGTCGCGTTCGGGGCGCCCGGGCTCAAGGACCAGCACTTCGAGCGCATCGAAGCGGCTGCAGCCGTTGCCCAGCTGGACAAAGATGTGCGCGAGTTTCCACGCGGCTACGACACCATCGTGGGCGAGCGCGGTATCACCCTGTCTGGCGGTCAGAAGCAACGGGCCGCCATCGCCCGCGCGGTCGTGATCGACCCGCGCATCCTGATCCTGGACGATGCCCTCTCTGCCGTTGACACCTACACGGAAGACGAGATTCTCTCCCGGTTGCGCGACGTGATGAAGGCGCGCACGGCGATCATCATCTCGCACCGCATTTCGACGGTGCGCGAGGCCGACCAGATTGTGGTGCTCAGCGAAGGACGGCTGGTGGAGAAGGGGAGACACGAGGAGCTGATACGGCTCGGCGGTGTGTATGCCGAGCTCCACAAGAAACAACTGCTGGAGGAGGAGCTCGCGGCCTCGTAGGCGGGTCCAAAGAACAGGACCCGCCCTACGTAGGCCGGGTCTTGCCTGTCAGACCCGGCGATTCACATGTCTTTCCACGAAGAAGAAGTCCTCGGCAAAGCGTACGACGCGCGGCTCATGCGCCGGTTGCTGTCCTACCTGCGCCCGCATAAATGGTACGTCTGCGGCGCGCTCCTGGCGCTCGTCGGCGACGCGGTTGCCCAGCTCGTGCCGCCGTATCTCGTCAAGATCGCGATCGACCAGTACATCGCGCAGGGCGATCTGGTCGGCATCAACCAGATTGCGATGGCGTACCTCGGCGTGCTCGTGGCGTCGTTCTCGCTGGAATACGCGCAGACCTACTTGATGCAGATGATCGGGCAGCGCATCATGTTCGACATGCGCATGCAGATCTACGCGCACCTGCAGCGACTCGATCTCGCCTTCTACGATCGGAACCCCGTCGGGCGCCTGATGACGCGCGTGACCACGGACGTGGACGTCATCAACGATCTCTTCACCTCTGGCGTCGTCGCGGCCTTCGGCGACCTGTTCATGCTCGTCGGCATCATGATCACGCTGCTATGGATGGACTGGCGGCTGGCCGCGATTGCCTTCTCGGTGCTCCCGCTTATCTTCGTGCTGGCTCAGTGGTTCAGGCACAACGTGCGCGAGTCGTACCGAAAAGTGCGGCTCCGCATCGCCCGCATCAATGCGTTCCTGAACGAGCATATCAACGGCATGTCGACTGTCCAGCTCTTCGGCCGCGAGGAGGTGAGCTACGGGCGATTCGAGCACATCAACCGCGAGCACCGCGATGCGAACGTCGAGCAGGTCTTCTACTACGCGGTGTTTCTGCCGGCGGTCGAGTTCGTGGCGGCTATTGCGACGGGGCTGATCCTCTGGTTCGGCGGCGGGTTCGTGATCGGCGGGACGCTGACGCTGGGATCGCTCGTGGCGTTCGTCCTGTACGCGGGACGGTTCTTCCGCCCGATCAGCGATATGTCCGAGAAGTTCAACACGCTGCAGGCCGCAATGGCCTCGTCGGAGCGGATTTTTCAACTGCTGGATACGCCTGTTCATGTCCGCAGCGCTGTCGGGCCGGAAGCCCGAAGCCGGAAGCCCGAAGCCAGAGGACACATCGTCTTCGATCGAGTGTCGTTCGCGTACAGCGCCGACGAGTACGTGCTTCGCGACGTGTCGTTCGAAGTGAAGCCCGGCGAGCGGGTTGGGATTGTCGGCGCGACAGGCGCCGGGAAATCGACGCTGATTAGTCTGCTGCTGCGGTTCTACGATGTGACGGCCGGGCGCGTTCTGATTGACGGCGTCGATATCCGGCAGATGGATCTTGGTGAACTGCGAAAGATGTTCGGGCTGGTGCTGCAGGACGTGCACCTGTTTTCTGGAACCATTGCGGGCAACATCCGTCTCGGCGATACCTCAATAGACCAAGCGCGCGTGCGCGAGGCAGCGCGGGCGGTGCATGCCGATCGCTTCATCGACGCCCTTCCGGGCGGCTACGACGCGCGCGTTGCCGAGCGGGGAGCCACGCTCTCGGTCGGCCAGAAGCAACTGCTGTCGTTCGCGCGCGCGCTCGCCTACGATCCGGCGGTACTGATTCTGGATGAAGCGACGTCGAGCGTCGACACTGAAACGGAGCTGCTGATTCGCGACGCGTTGCGGGTGCTGATGTCCGGGCGCACCACGCTCGCCATTGCGCATCGCCTGTCGACGATCCAGGACATGGACAACATCCTCGTGTTCCACAAAGGCAAGCTGCGCGAGGCGGGAAGTCACCAGCGCCTGCTGGCCATGCGGGGGATCTACTACAAGCTGTTTCAGCTGCAGTACAAGGGCGCCGTGCCTTCGCTCGTGGGCACGGACGCGGCAGAGTAAAAGGGGATGGCAGGTTTTTCCGCACGTGTCATGGCAGAGGGATGATGGCGGAGGGCAGAGAATGGTTCTGCCATTTGCCATCTGCCATTTGCCCTGACAGGTGCGGAGCACCTCCGCCCCCCTTCTTACTGCTCGGGCGCGCGCTCTGAAGGGGCGGCGGCGGGCTCGGGCTCGGGTGCCTCGAACGTCGGATTCGGAATAGGCGCGACGCTGCCATCCGGGATGCGCTCCGGTCGAGGCATGCGCGGTGGCGGCGGCGGCTGCTTTTCCTCGTCGTCGTCGGGCCTGACATACGGGATGCGACGGTGGAAAAGCGTTTCCATCAGGGGTGTCGTATTCTTCGGATTCCATCCGAGACGCAGAACCACCAGGTGCACATCCTGCCTGCCGAAACGCAGCGCGTCGAAACAGCTCCACATGTACACGTCGAGCTCGTTGCCCTGCACTTCGGGACCCGTGTCCATGATCGTGTAGACACCGTCGTACTGGTTCGACTCGAAATCAGCCTGGATGACGGAGCCGACAGGGAGAATGCCAGGATCGGCCGCGGCGACTCCGCTTCGGGCTGCTACGCCCGACGCTGTCGTGTGACCTTTGCAGTACGCCGTGGCCTTGAATCGCAGACGGGTGCCGGGAATCGGCCGGAGTGTGCCCTTGAGCAGCTCCGCCTGGCGCGACCCGTATCGGGAGTCCGACACAGTTGCCTCGTACAGCAACACGAAGGCCGCAACCAGCATCATGCTGGGGAAGGCGCGCCGCCAGAAAAATTTCCTCATGCGAAATGGGCGAACCCTGCCGGCAGCTCTTCTTGTCTGCCGTTGCGGCTCAAAAGCATCGCGCGATCGCCGGTCAAGCGCCCGATGCGCGTGACGGCGAGATCGTTCACCAGGCGCTGCGCGTGTTTCAGCCGCGAACGCATTCTGGGCGACACCGCAAACAGGAGTTCGTAGTCTTCGCCTCCAGCGAGCGCATCGCGCAACGTCGCGCCTCCCTCGATGGGTAGCGCGCCGGCGTCGATGATCGCGCCGAGGCTGCTGGCCTCTCCGATTTGCCGTACTCCGTCGGCAAGGCCATCGCTGAGATCGATACACGCCCGGGCCGCGCTGTTGCGGCCGAGCATCAAACCGAACCGCGTTCGCGGTTCAGGCCTGCGGTACCGCTCGACCGCGCCGCCGCTGCTGGCCGGATTCTCCCGCAGCAGGCGCAATCCCAGTGCGGCGGCTCCGAGCGTGCCCGTCACGTAAAGATCATCGCCCGCGCGCGCGCCTCCTCGCGTGAGGACACGCCGGCGATGAACCGATCCAGTCACTGTAACGTCGACGATGAGCGGCCCGGGGGAGCGGGCGATGTTGCCGCCGACGATAAACACGCGGGCGCGCGCGGCCAGCGCAGTCATCCCCTCGACGAGCGCATCGACGCTCGAAACGGGGAGTGCCGCCGGCAGCACGAGCGACAAAAGTGCGACGCGTGGCGCGGCGCCCATGGCCGCCAGATCGCTCAGATTGACCGCGAGCGCCTTGTGGCCGATGTCTGCCGCACCGACGAACGTCCGATCAAAGTGTACGTCCTCGACCTGACAATCGGTAGTGAGAACTTCGAGCAGGTTCCGCTCGGGCGCCACAACCGCCGCATCGTCACCAATACCGACAATTACAAATTTGGGCGCAGGCGGAATGCGTGCCCGAATCCGTTCGATTAGCGCACGTTCTCCGATGTCCTGAACCGTCTGTGCCAATCACTAATCCCTAATCCCCAGTCCCTAATCCCTAGAGAAGTATCATTTCGCGTACTCGACGGCGCGGGTTTCCCGAATCACGGTCACCTTGATGTGCCCCGGGTACTCGAGCTCGTTCTCGATACGCTTGGCGATGTCTTTCGACAGCCACACCGCTTCCTCGTCCGAGATCCGCTCGCTTTCGACCATGATGCGAATCTCGCGGCCGGCCTGCAATGCAAACGCCTTGGACACGCCCTTGAACGAGTCGGCAATCTCTTCGAGCTTTTCGAGCCGCTTGACGTACGACTCGAGGATATCGCGCCGCGCGCCTGGCCGTGCCGCCGAAATGGCATCGGCCGCCTGGACGATCATCGCCTCGAGCGAAGGCCAGTCGATGTCCATGTGATGTGCGGCCATGGCCATCACGACCGGTTCGCTTTCGCCGTACTTGCGGAGCAGGTCGATGCCAATCTGCAAGTGCGTGCCCTGCAATTCCCGGTCGATCGCCTTTCCGCAGTCGTGCAGGAACGCGGCGCGCACGCACACGTGCGCGTCGATGCCAATTTCCCTCGCCATGATGCCGGCCAGGTACGCCACCTCTTTGGAGTGGTTCAGCACGTTCTGACCATAGCTCGTCCGATATTTGAGCCGTCCCATCAACTTCTGCAGCTCGGGGTGCAGATCGTGCATGCCGAGCTCGAACGCGGCCGCCTCACCATCTTTTCGGACGGACTCTTCCATTTCCGTCTTCACCTTCTCGACGACCTCTTCGATGCGAGCGGGATGGATGCGGCCGTCCGCAATCAAACGCTCGATGGCCTGCTTGGCGATCTCCCGGCGGTACGGATCGAAACCGGACAAGATGATTGCGCCGGGCGTGTCATCGACGATGAGATCGACGCCGGTGGCCTGCTCGAGCGCGCGGATGTTGCGCCCTTCGCGGCCGATGATGCGGCCTTTCAGATCGTCGCTCGGCAGGTCGACGACCGAGACGGTCGTCTCGATGGTGTGCTCGGCGGCGCTGCGCTGAATGGCTTCGGTGATGTACTGGCGCGATTTCGCGGCGGCCTGCTCGCGCGCCTCGGCATCGAGGCGTTTGACGAGGTTGGCGGCATCGCGCCGCGCGTCGGCCTCGATGTGCTTCAGCAGCAGGTCTTTCGCCTCGTCGGTGGTCAGGCCCGACAGACGCTCGAGCTCGTGCTGCTGTGCGGCCACCATCTGCGTGTATTTGGCCGCCGCCGCCGCCGTGCTCTTTTCGCGCTCCGCGATCCCCTGCGTCAGCGCCTGCACTTCCTTCTCCTTGCGCTCGAGGTTCGTGAGTCGGTCGCTCACAGAGTTCTCTCGCCGCCGGATCTGCTGCTCTGAATCGGCCAGCTGCTGCGACCTCTCTCGCGCTGTCTTCTCGGCTTCGGTACGGAGCTCGTGCGCGCGTTCCTTGGCCTCGAGCAGGGCTTCTTTCTTGCGGGTCTCGGCGTCGCGCTCGGCGTCCTTGACGATGCGCAGGGCCTGCTCTTCGGCCCGTCCGACCGTCTCCGCCGCGATGCGCTTGCGGTTGGCGACCCAGTAGGCGAAGACCGCCCCCGCAGCCACCGCGCTGACGGCGAACGTTATGACATAGACGAGATACAGGCCCATAACGGGTCCTTAAACGGTTCTGGGGTTCTTGGTTCTAGGTGCTGGGTTCTGGTTCTAGGTTCTCGGTTCTGGGGTCGGATTTCCCGATAGGTGGAAATAGACCGGGAACAGCAACCCAGAACCTAGAACCAGAACCTAGAACCAGGAACGAAGAACCCGGAACCGTGAATCGTGAAGTGAGGTATAGAAAGGCCCCGCTTTGCCGTGTGGGGAGGTCGAATGGACCTGCGTAAGCAGGTGGAACCGCTCGGGAGCCGCGCTTTAGGCTTCCTCGTACCGAGGCATGCGCACCACGCGGCGTTGCGATTCTCTTAGGTTAAACGTTGGCCCAAACGAGCCTCCGAAACCATCACGCGCAAAGCAGGGAACTCAGTTTCCGAAAGAGATCTTAGTCCTGTGTACGGGGGATCGCAACAGGAGAGCAGAAATCGCCGTAAGTGGCGACGCTATGCGTTGAGGGCCGCATCTACAAGACGTTCAAGGGCTTCGTAACGCTCCGAGAGAGCCCCGCGCCGGGCCTGCTGCGCATCCTGGCACCGGAAGAGCTCGTCGGCGATGTTCAGCGCCGCCAGCACCGCCAGCCGCAGCGAATCGCCCGACGGTGTCGATTCGGACGCCGCGCGCATCTTCTCGTCGACGTAGACCGCCAGCCCCGTGACGTACTGCGGATCCAGGCTGCTGCGGATGGGATAGCGCTGCCCGCGGATTTCGACCGACACGATGTGGGGGTCAGGCATGACTACGCACCTTTCTGGGTTCGTAGAGTTCGTTAAGTTCGTTGGGTTCGTAAGGTTCGTCGGGTTCGGAGTTCGTCGGTTCGCCGGACGAACTTAACGAACTCGACGAACTTTACGAACTTTACGACCTTCCCGAACCGTCACAGGCTAATGCCTTCCAGCTGTTCGAGCATGTCGGACACGCGCACGCGGATCGACTCGCGCTCCATGCGCAGCGCGTCGACCTCGGCGAGGCCGGCTTCCGAGTCCGCAATCCTGGCTCGCGCGGCTTCGAGCTCGCGCGCAAGGCGGGCGTTTTCCTCGGCGACCCTGGCCTGGTCGGCTTTCAGCCGGCCAATCATGGCCACCAGCATTTTCACTTTTTCTTCCAGACGATCGATCGGTTCAAACTCGACAGAGCGGGCAGCGGCGGCACGCGACATGGGGGACCTCCTACCGTTGAACTGCGTCATGCGCGCTTTTCAGCGCGTCCAGAATCCTTTTCATTGCGGCCTCCACTTCGGCGTCGGTCAGCGTTCGCTCGGGAGATCGGAACGTCAGGCGAAGCGAGAGGCTGATGCGCCCATCGGGCACGCCCTTCCCTTGATATCGATCGAACTCGCGAACGGATACGAGCGTTTCGGGCGCAACCGAACGGATCGTGCCACGAACTGTCGCGGCGGGCAAGATGTGATCGACAACAATCGAGATGTCGCGCGCGATCGATGGATAGCGCGGGAGCGGTTTGACGGTCAGCGGCGCGCCCGGCCGCGCCGCGGCAAGCGCGTCGAGTTCGAGCTCGACGACGTACACGTCTTCGTTCGACGCCAGGCCGGCTGCCGTGACGACCGAGGGAGTCAGCATTCCGACACTGCCGATGACGCGTCCACCTGCAGAGACCGTCGCGGCCCGCCCGCGGACCAGATACGCGGGCAGGGGCGCGGCATCGAAGAGCATTTCCAGCTGAAGCGCGCCGGCCAGCCCTTCCGCGATCCCTTTGACGTCGAAGAAATCAATCGGGCGTCGTGTTCCGCTCCAGTGCAGCTCGCCCGCATGGCCGGTCAGTGCCGCTGCGACACGCCGCGACTCGCCGTCGCGCGTCATGGTCGCGCCGAGCTCGAACAACCGTACGTCGGAGCGCTCGCGATGCCGATTGTGCGCGACCGAGGTCAAGAGCCCCGGCAACAGCGACGGCCGCAGTACCGAAAATTGCGCCGACAGCGGATTGCTGATCGGCACGATCGCGTCCTGGCCGGCGAAGTGCGTGGCCAGCGCGGCGTCGATAAAGGAAAATGTCAGTGCCTCTGAACAGCCGGTGGCACGCAGCACCCTGCGGACGAGCCGGTCACGCTCGATGCGTGGATCGGAGGGAGGGGCCGGCACAGTCAGTGCCGGGAACGTTGCGGGAAGCCGATCGTAGCCGTAGTGCCGGCCCACCTCCTCGATGAGATCGACTTCGCGTATCACATCGACTCGGAAGGTCGGAATCGACACGTCCCAGCCTGCAGTCTGGCTGCGAGGCTGAAAACCGAGCCCCTTGAGGATGCGCTCGATGTCGGGGTCGTCAATCTCCAGCCCGAGCAGGCCGTACGTGCGCGCGCGGCGCAGTTCGATCTTCCGCGGAGAGACGGGCGAAGGATACTCATCGATGGCGCCGCCGCGTCCCTGTCCGGCGCCGATTTCCTCCAGCAGGCTCACGGCCCGCTCGAGGGCCTTGACTGCGGCATTGATGTCGGCGCCGCGCTCGAAACGTGTCGAGGCTTCCGTTTTCAACCCGAGCTTGCGGCTCGTCAGGCGCACGCTCTTCGGATTGAAGAATGCGCTCTCGAGCACGATGGTCCGTGTGGTGTCGCTGACTTCCGACAGGCCCCCGCCCATCACGCCGGCAATGGCCTGAGCGCGATCGGCATCGGCAATCACCAGCATCTCAGGATCGAGCGCGCGGTCGGTGTTGTCGAGCGTCTTGATGCGCTCGCCCGGCGCCGCGCGCCGGATGCGAATCTGCCGCCCCGCCAGCTTGTCGAGATCAAACGCGTGCATCGGTTGGCCCAGCTCGAGCAGCACGTAGTTGGTGACGTCGACGACGTTGTTGATGGGGCGCACGCCGGCGGCCTGAAGCCGCGCCGCGAGCCACGCAGGGGAGGAGCCGATGGTGACGTCGGCAACTGCGGCGGCGTACCTCGGGCACAGGTCCGGCGCCTCTAGCCGGACGGTGACATCTCGTGTGGGCGTCTGCGGAAGCGGTTTCGGGACGAGCGGCTTCACCGGCAGCGAGTAGGCTGTGCCCACTTCGCGCGCGAAGCCGATGATGCTCAGCGCGTCGGGCCGGTTGGCGGTCACCTCGAAATCGAGGACGGCGTCCGTACCGGGGTCCGTACCGGGGTCTGACCCCCGTACAGTACGGGGGTCAGACCCCAATGGCACGATATTCGCGGGCTCGATTGACGACAGCTCGAAGCCGCGCATGGTCAGCGTCTGCCCGAGTTCTTCGGGCGATGCCGTGACATCGACGAAGTCACGGAGCCACGAGACGAGAATCTTCAAAGCGGGAACTGCTCCAGGAAGCGCAAGTCGTTCTCGTAGAACAAACGGATATCGTCGACGCCGTATTTCAGAATTGCGATGCGCTCGATGCCCATGCCGAACGCGAACCCGGTATAGCGCTCGGAGTCGTAGCCGACCGATTCGAACACGGCCGGATGCACCATGCCGCTGCCCCCGATTTCGAGCCAGCCCGTGCGTTTGCAGATCGGGCATCCACCGCCATGACAGAACACGCAGCCGATGAACACTTCGGCGCTCGGCTCCGTGTACGGAAAGAAACTCGGCCGAATCTGGACGTTCGTGTCGGGCTCGAACAGCTCGCGCGCAAACGCGCTGAGCGTCCCCTTGAGGTCGGCCATGGTGATGCGCTCGCCCACGACCAGCCCCTCGACCTGCTGAAACATCGGCGTGTGCGTCAGATCGAGATCGTCGCGGCGATACACCTTGCCGGGCACGATAATCCGCACCGGCGGCTCGTGCGTCTCCATGTAGCGAATCTGCATCGGAGACGTGTGCGTGCGCAGCAGTGTCGCCGGACGGCCTTGTCCCTGCATTTCGCCCGACAGGTAGAGCGTGTCCTGCATATCGCGCGCAGGATGCTCGGCCGGCATGTTGAGCGCTTCGAAGTTGTGATAGTCGTCTTCGACTTCGGGTCCCTCGAGCACCTGGTAACCGAGACGGGTGAAGATGGCCTCGATTTGTTCGCGGACGATCGTCAAGGGATGACGGTGGCCGAGCGTCTGTGTACGGCCGGGCAGGGAGATGTCGACGGCGCCGACCGGCGCTTTGGTGGCGTCGAGCGCCGTCTTGCGCTCGGTGAGCTGCTGTTCGATTTCCTGCTTCAGTTCGTTGGCCTGCCGGCCCAGGGCGGGCTTCAGCTCGGGGGGAGCCGTGGCCACAGACTTCATCAGCGCCGTCACGGCGCCGCTCTTTCGTCCGACGTACTTGTCGCGGAGAATCTGAAGATCCGACTCCGACGACACGCGGCCGAGCTCCTGCTGGAACTCGGCGCGCAGTCGGGCAATGTCGGCGTCGGTCGTCACACTAGGCGCGGGCTTCGCGGACCTTCACAGTCTTCGGCGGCCGCGGGGCCTTTTCGGCGCGCACTGGCCGGGGCGTTGGCAGGGGTTTGGCCGCTTTGGCCTGCGCGGCAAATGTGGCGAACGAGGCAGGCTCGTTGACGGCGAGGTCCGCCAGCATCTTGCGATCGAGCGTCACGCCGGCCGCCTTCAAGCCGCCCATGAGCTGGCCGTACGTCAGGCCGTGCTGGCGCGCCGCGGCATTGATGCGCACGATCCACAACGTTCTGAAATCGCGCTTCTTGCGGCGGCGGCCGACGAACGCGTACTTCAGCGCCGTGTCGACCGACTCTTTCGCCGCGCGATACAACTTGCTCTTGTTCGCGTAATACCCTTTCGCACGTGCGAGCAGCTTTTTGCGCTTCGCCCGGCGGACGGTTCCTCTTTTCACCCTCGGCATACTTTCGCTCCCTCGAATTCAGCTGGTAGCTTGTAGCCTGTGGCTGGTAGCAAGCTGGTAGCTACGAGCTACCGCCTACCAGCTATCAGCTATCTATTTATACGGCAGCATCCTCGCGAGCTTTGACGCGTCGGCCGGGTTCACCACCGTCGTGCCGCGCATCCGGCGCTTCCGCTTGGCCGACTTGCTCGTCAAAATGTGCTGCTTGAAGGCCTTGCTTCGCAGGAACTTGCCCCCGGCGGTCTTCTTGAACCGCTTGGCAGCGCCTCTGTGTGTTTTCAGTTTGGGCATTTAGTCATTCCTCGTTCTTCGCCGCCGCTGTCTGGCGCGCCGGCGCGCGTCCGCCGGTCGTCGGCTTCTTCGCCAGGATCGTGTGCATCTGATTGCCTTCCTGACGCGGCGTCGTCTCGGCGATGGCCACATCGGCCAGCTCGTCGCACAGGCGCTCGAGAATGCGCCGCCCGATTTCGGGGTGCGCCATCTCGCGGCCACGGAAGAAAATTGTGGCCTTCACCTTGTCGCCCTCAGCGAGGAAGCGCTCGATGTGCTTCTTCTTGAACTGATAGTCGTGTTCGTCGACCTTGGGCCGAAACTTGATTTCCTTGACGTCGATGACCTTCTGGTGCTTTTTCGCCTCGCGCGCCCGCTTCTGTTCCTGGTACTGATACTTGCCGAAATCCATGATCCGGCAGACAGGTGGAACGGCGGTGGGAGAGATCTCCACCAGGTCCAGTCCTTTCTGCTTCGCGATGACGAGGGCCTGCGGCGGCGGCATGATGCCGAGCTGCTTGCCGTCATCGTCGATGACCCGAATTTCCCTTACGCGGATGCGTTCGTTAACCCGAACACGGTCGTCACGCCGCGGTCCTGATCGATCGAAAGCTATAAAACCTCCTGATGACGCAACGACGGTTGCGCCTTGCCTTTCTCGTGAACTTCCTTGTGCGCCGCGGCGATGAACGCCTCGAGCGGCTGCGATCCGAGATCACCCCCCGAGCGGCTCCGCACGGCGATTGCGCCTTCAGCGACTTCGCGATCGCCCACGACTAGCATGTAGGGGATCTTCTGAAGCTGCGCCTCACGGATCTTATATCCAATCTTCTCCTGGCGCTCGTCGACCTGCACCCGGAATCCTGCCTCCACGAGCCGCTGCCGGACGCCCGCCGCGTACGTTACATGCCGGTCGGCAATCGGCAGCACGATGGCCTGCACGGGTGCGAGCCACAGCGGGAACGCACCTGCGTAGTGCTCGATGAGAATGGCGATGAACCGCTCAAAGCTGCCGAAAATCGCTCGATGGATAACGACCGGCCGATGTTCGGTGTTGTCGGCGCCGGTGTACTTCAAATCGAAGTTCTCGGGCTGCATGTAGTCGAGCTGGATCGTGGCGCACTGCCATTTCCGGCCGATCGCGTCGGTGACGTCGAAATCGATTTTCGGGCCGTAAAAGGCGCCATCTTTCTCATTGATCGTGTAGCTCATGCCGGCACGCTCGAGCGCAGCTTTCAGCTGGGCCTCGGCGTGGCGCCACGTGGCCTCTTCGCCCATGTGATCGTCGGGCATCGTCGACAGCTTGGCGGCGAACGGCAGGCCAAAATCGTCGTACACCCGCTGCACGAGGCGGATGAGCCGTTCCACCTCTTCGCCAATCTGCTCCGGCGTCACAAAACAGTGCGCGTCGTCCTGCGAGAACTGGCGCACGCGCGTCAGACCGGACAGGACGCCCGAGGCTTCGTTGCGGTGCAGCGGCGTCTGCTCGTGGAAGCGCAGCGGGAGATCGCGATAACTGTGCACCTGGCTTGCGTATGTCAGGAAATGGCCCGGGCAGTTCATCGGCTTGACACTCATCGTCTCGCCTT
Source organism: Vicinamibacterales bacterium (assembly GCA_963782595.1). Lineage (GTDB taxonomy): Bacteria > Acidobacteriota > Vicinamibacteria > Vicinamibacterales > JAMQPK01 > JAMQPK01. The sequence goes on from CAWAKJ010000005.1 coordinate 835,446, forward strand.
CCGATTCGATGAGGAACATGTTCACCTGGTAGTGCTTCCAATGGCCCGAGCGTTCCCACAGGGCCTTGTTGTACACGAGCGGCGTCTTCACCTCGACGTAGCCGGCAGGGAACAGGATCTCGCGCATGTAATTCGCGAGCAGGTTGTACAGCGTCGTGCCTTTGTCGAGCCAGAACGCCGCGCCGGGTGCCCACTGATGGAACGTGAACAGCCCCAGCTCGCGCCCGAGCTTGCGATGATCGCGCTTCTTCGCTTCCTCAATCTGCGTGAGGTACGCCTGCAGTTCCTTGTCGCTGAAGAACGCCGTTCCGTAGATGCGCTGCATCGGCTGATTGCGCGCATCACCCTTCCAGTACACGTTCGATGTGCTCAGCAGCTTGAAGGCTTTCAGCTTGCTGCTCGACGGCACGTGGGGCCCGACGCAGAAGTCGACGAAGAGGTCGCGGTCTCTGATCGTATAGACCGAGACGTCTTTCTGGCCCGCTGTCTTTTCCTCGATGAGCTGCACCTTCAGCGGCTCGCCTCGTTCGGTAAAGAAACGGAGCGCTTCGTCGCGCGGCCACATCTGACGCTCGTACACGTAGTCGCCAGTCGCGATCTCCTTCATGCGCTGTTCGATCGCGGCGAGGTCTTCCGGGACGAACGGCCGTTCGACGACGAAGTCGTAGAAAAAGCCCTCGTCCGTTGGGGGACCAATCCCGCACTGTACGCGCGGAAACAGCTGCGTCACCGCGGCCGCGAGGAGGTGCGCCGTGCTATGGCGGTACACCGTCAGCGCCTCAGGGTCTTTCGACGTGAGGACTCGGACCCTGGCATCTTCCTGCAGCTGATAGGTGAGATCCACGACCCGGTCGTTCACCACGCCCGCATACGCGGCTTGCGCCAGGCGCGGGGATATCGACGCGGCGATGTCGCCGACCGTGGTAGCTCGCGGCACAGACTTCGTGGAGCTGTCTGGAAGGGTGACTGTGATTTGGGACATTCAGAAAATACTGGCGTGTCCTTCGACTCGCTTCGCTCACTCCCTTCGACGCTGCTCAGGGAGCCCCGAGCCCGTATCGAGGGGCTCAGGACATTCGACTCCGCCGCTTCATGTGGCTTGCCATGAGCGAAGCCGCGAAGCGGCTGAGTCGAATGGTAGGCGCGGGTGGAATCGAACCACTGACCTCCTGCGTGTCAAGCAGGCGCTCTAACCGCTGAGCTACGCGCCTATATATCCCTACATAGGCAACAACAGAACGGAAAATTATAACAGATTCACCCGCCTACGCCTTCGGCTGGCGGCAGGCCTAGCGGACCGCGCTTTTGAGGGCTTTCCCCGCGGTAAAGCGGACGACGCGACGCTTGGGGATCTTGATCGCATCACCCGTCCGCGGGTTCTTCGCCAGACGGGCCCGCCGCTGCGTCGTTTTGAAGGTACCGAATCCGACAAAGGTGATCGCATCGCCCTTTTTGAGCGCGCGCGTGATGCTCTGGAGCATCGCGTCGACAGTCGCCGCGGCGCTCGTCTTGGTCGCACCAGTCTCCTGCGCGATTCTCGCGATCAGCTCCTGCTTGGTCACCTTACGCCGCCTTCTTTGTGGTGAGCCGCTCGATAGCCCGCTGCAGGATTGCGTCGGGGGGCGCCGGCGCGCCGAACTCGCCGTCGGCCTGTTCGACGGCCACGTCGGGCTCGATGCCTTTGGCTTGAATCTGGGCTCCGCCAGGAGTGAGATAGCGTGTCGAGGTGATCCACAGGGCACTGCCGTCGGGCAGCTTGACGATTTCCTGCACGCCCGTTCGCCCCACCGTACGTTCGCCGACGATCTCCGCGCGTTTGTTGCCGGCGAGCGCCGCGACGAACACCTCGGCGGGACCCGATGTGCCCGAGTCGACGAGGAGCGTGATCGGAAGCGCCACCGAACCGTCGCCCTTCTGGGTCGCAATCTTCACCTGACCGCCGGTTCGCGACTCGCGAACGCCGAGGGTGCCGGTGCCGACAAACAGCCGGGCCGCATTGAGGCCTTCCGCCAGATCGCCGGCTGCCGTGTTACGGACGTCGACAATCAATCGTGTGGCGCCGCCTTTGGTCAACGCAGCCACCTGCGACCGCAGCTGCTCGGCGGCGCGCCGCCCGAACGAGGCGACGCGTACGTAGCCGATACCGTCGCCCTGCGGGCGGCTCTTGACCTCGACTGTCGGCGGAGCCTCGCGGGTCAACTCAATCGGGTGCGGCTCTGCCGTGCTTCCACCGCGGATAACCGTCAATTTCACCTTGGAACCAGGCGCTCCCGACAGCAGGCGCTGGCCTTCGAACGCCGACATATCGCGCGTCGGGCGCGAGTCGAGCAGTCGCACGAAATCGCCCGGACGGATGCCCGCTTTGGCGGCGGGGGAGTCGTCGCGCGTCGCGACGACTCGTAGATAGTATTGATGCGTCAGCGTGATCCCCACGTCGGCCGGGCCGGGCTGGTCGCCGCCCTCCACCTGCCGCACCTGTGGCGGTGTCAGATACGCGCTGTCGGAGTCGAGCCCTTCCGCCAGGCCGCGCATCGCGCCGCGCATCACGCTTTCCATGTTCGGTTGCTGGACGTAGTTGCTCATGATGAGCGACACGACGTCGTGGAAGACCCGGAGCGTGGCGAATGTCTCGTCGGCCCGCGCCATCGCATGACCGAGCACGCCGCCGATGACCGTAAATGCGATGACTGGCGCCGAAATGAGCACAGTCAGGAGGCGAGTGCGTGATGTCATTGTCGTTTCCTTAACCATTCTAACGGATCGACCGGCTTGCCGTCGACGCGCAACTCGAAGTACACGCCGGGGACTCCGACGAGCACGCGCCCGGTCGTGCCGATGGCCTGGCCGCGCTCCACTTTGGCGCCGCGCTCCACTTCGACGGCGCCAAGCTGCCCGTACAGCGAATAGGTCTGCGAGCCGTGATCGGCAATCACCAGCGTGCCGTAACCCGTGAACGGACCAGCAAAGACAATCGTTCCGTCGTGAACCGCACGGACCGGCGAGCCCTCCTGCGCCGTGAACTGCACGCCGCCGGTTTGGGCCGGCGCTGCAGCCACACTCGTGCCGCGGCGCCCGAACGGCGTCAGCATGCGGCCAGTCACGGGCCATTCGAGATCGCCGCGAAACGGTCGAATCGGCAAGGGGGCGCCCTCAATCGCGGGACGCGGAGCACCGGAATTGAGCGCGTTGAGCGTCTGCTGCAGCTTCGACTGCGCACTCTGCAGTTCGGCAGCGAGCGCCGCGGTCAGATCGCGACGTTCGTCGATTTGCGCGATGAGCTGCGAGCGCGACCGCGCGGCCCGCTCGGCCGCTGCGCGCGCGGCCGTTGCGCCGCGCTCGAGCTTCGTCATCTCGGCCTGTCGTTTTTCGAGCGCGCCGTGCCCGGCGCGGAGCCGCTGCAGGTTCTGCTGGTGCTGCTCCGCCCGATGGCGATCGATGGCGGCCACGGCCGCAACCATCCGATAGGTACGGCCGAACTCTCTGAGGTCGGATGCATTGAAGAGGAGCCGAACGTACCCCGCGCCGCCCAGCTTGTACAGCTCGACCATGCGCGCTTCGAGGATGGGTCCCGACGCGGCGGTCTCTTCTTCGAGCGCGCCGATCTGATTGCCGATGCCGCCGAGCTCGAGCGCCACTTTCCGCGCGTCCGCGTCGATTTGCTTGAGCTGTTCGGTCTTGAGATCGCGCTCCACTTCGAGACGCCGCAGATCGACAAGGAGCGATCGCTGCTGGCTGGCCAGTTCGTCGGCCTCGCGTTGCAGCGCGATGAGCCGTTCGTTGGCGCGCCGCATCTGCCCTTCGACACGCGAGCGGTCGGTCCCCTGCGCGGCCATCGCGGCCGCGCACGCGAGCAGGAGCGACGCGATGGTCAATAGGCGATGGTCAACGGGAGATCGGCGATGAGTGCCAAACTGTGAATTGATCAAAGCAGATCAGAATTTTACCACGCGCATCCTGACCACGGCCGATAGACCATGACAGACCATTGCCCATCGACCCGCCTTCGCGCACGGCGCTCCGGCGTGGCAAGCCCTCGATGTTACTCTCGTAGCGTGCGCATCGTCGGCATCGATCTCGGCGAGCGGCGAATCGGGTTGGCCGTCAGCGATGCGACGGCGACGCTCGCGCGGCCGTTGAAAACGATCGAACGCGAGTCGTCCGACGCCAAGGCCGTCGAACAGCTTCGAGCCGCGATCGCGGAGCTCGCGCATGAAGAAGAAGTGGGCGCGGTCGTGGTGGGACTGCCGAAGCGCCTCGACGGATCACCGAATCTGCAGACGCCGCGCGTCGAAAAAATCGTGGCGCTGCTGACCGCGCGACTCGCGATCCCCGTCGTGATGCAGGACGAGCGGTTGTCGAGCCACGAAGCAGACCAACGGCTGGCGTTCGGGGAGAAGGACTGGCGGCGTCGAAAAGCGAAGCTGGATGCCGCGGCCGCGGCGGTGATCTTGCAGGACTATCTCGATGGCCAAAAGGGGGACAGAGAGTGAAGCGAAAGAGAGCGAAGCGCGCGTTTCTGTTTCTGATTGCGCTTGTCGTGGCCGCTGGCGCCGTGATGGCCGGCGTGCTCTACACACGCACGAGCCAGGTTTATCAGGGCTACGAAGGCACAGAACAGTTTGTCGCGATTGAGCCGGGTAGCAGCACGCGGGCGATCGGTCAGCGGCTCGTCGACGCAGGCGTGGTGAAAGACAGCGCGACATTCCGCGCGGCCTTGTGGCGAACCGGTCGCGCGCGCAGTCTGCAAGCGGGCGAGTTCCGTTTCGATCGGCCGATGACACCGGCCGAGGTCATCGAGAAGATCGCGCGCGGCGACGTGTATCAGCGCCGCATTACGTTCCCCGAAGGACTCACCATGCACGAGATGGCGCGCATTTTCGAGGAGCAGGGTTTCGGAAAGAGGACGGCCTTTGTCGAGGCGGCGCGCGACACCAGCGCGATTCGCGACATCGATCCGGCGGCTGGCGATCTCGAGGGGTATTTGTTCCCCGAAACCTATGCGCTGCCGCGCGACACGACCGCGGCGAAGCTGACCGCGCTGATGGTGGCCCGCTTCAGGCAGCTCTTCACCAGCGAGATGCAGCAGGCGGCGCAGGCGCTCGAGCTGACGCCTCGGCAGGCCGTGACGCTGGCGTCGCTCGTCGAGAAGGAAACCGCAACGCCGTCAGAACGCCCGATGGTCGCGGCGGTGTATTTGAACCGGCGGAAGATCGGAATGGGCATGCAGGCCGATCCGACGGTGATTTACGCGCTTCAGAAAGCGGGTCGCTACGACGGCAACCTGCGTCGCGACGATCTGCAGTTCGATTCGCCGTACAACACGTACCGGTACCCGGGACTGCCCCCCGGTCCGATCGCCTCGCCCGGGCTGGCGTCGCTGCAGGCGACCGTCGCGCCGGCCAAGGTGGACTATCTGTACTTCGTCAGCCGCAATGATGGGTCCCACGTCTTCGCGCGCACGCTCGCCGAGCACAACGACAACGTCAGGCAATATCAAGTGCGGTATTTCCGCGAGCAGCGCGCGGCCGAGCGCGCGGAAGCGGACAAGCAGAAGCCAAGCGGACGTCAGTAGGCCGGCGGCTACTGCGGGGGCAGATCGGTCTTGCGCGTCCGATGATGACGAAGCGGGCGTGGGGGAGTGATGCGGCCCGGGCGAACCCAGCCGTCCAGCTTGAGCCAATGCTCCAGCGCGCGCCGCCGCCGGATCAGCTCTGAGGAGTCGTCCGACGTTTCGACATGAATCCGTCCGTCGCTGGACGTCCAGACCAGCTCAAATCCGGCACCTGAGGCCGTTTGCCGGATTTCACACTGCAGCCGCTCGCCCGGGCGCTCGAAGAACCAGATCATCCGCCCACCTATCGGTGAATGGTGACACGTCCTGCAGGGTTAAAAGTACTTGCCGATGAAGCGTTCTGACAAATTGGCCGTGATGATGCCGGCGGCGAGCACCCACACCATCCAGATCTGCACCTCGATCAGGCCGAGCGCGTTACCGGCGAGCAACGCGGCCGCCAGCAGGTAGATCGGCGCCGAAATCGCCGAGTGAGTACGGCGCGAGCGCAGGGCGTTGGCCGAGAAAAACGCGCACCACATGAGCAGCACGGCACAGCCAAGCCATGCCCGCATGATTGGAAGGAAGGCGAACGGTACCGCGGCACACATCGTCACCGCGACGGTGAGCCAGAAGACGGGTGTCCCGACTAGATCATCCCGACTTCGCCCCGTCTGCGTCGATCGGTCCGGCTGGGCAGGCGCCTTGCCCGCGCCGGGAACGGGCCGGTCCATCAGTGCGGATAACCGGCCGATTCGAGCGCGCCCTTCAGCTCACGTGTCGCCCGGTGGACAGGCTCGGTAAAAGCCGTACCGTGGTTTAACACCATGTGGAGCAAGGTGAAGGCCGCAAATCGAAGGCCTTCTGCGTGGAACTGGTGGATCGCGAGCTCCAGGCGCCCGCATTGGTCCAATGCACGTGCAATATCCGGGGTAAGCGCCTCATTTTTCAGCGTCGACCGCACGGTATTGAGCGCCGCCAGCACAGCGCCCTTGTTGGCGTCATTCTTGTTAGAGATGGTCATCAGAAAGCGGCGGAATCCTAGCATGATTCCGGGGTGTTCGATTACTGGTCAGAGGTGAAATGGGTATCAGGGAACGTCAGGTTCGTGAGCGCGACACCGTCCGGCGAAAGATCCTCACCGCCGCGCGTACGCTCTTCTTGAACGAGGGCTATGCCAACGTGTCGATGCGCAAGATCGCCGAGCAGATCGAATACAGCCCGGGCGCGATCTACAGCTACTTCACCAGCAAGGAAGAGATCTTTTTCGCACTGGCCGAAGAGGGATTGCAGTTTGTCCGCGCACACTGCGCCGCCCATCCGCGCGCGAGCGCACCACGCGAGCGCGTTCGCGAGGCCTTCTGGCGCTTCTATACATTCAGTAAGGAGCAGCCTGAGTACTTTTCGCTGATTTTCGTCGACAGCGCTGTGCCGCGCATCAGCCGCGACTGGGAACGCTTCAGCTCGATGCGCGAGCTCCGCTCGGAGGTCGAGCACGACATCCAGCAGTGCATCGACGAAAAAGTGTTTCCGGGGGTGGATTCGCCTGGCGCCATCTTCAGAATTTTGTGGACGGCCGCCTACGGCGCAGCCGTTTTCCGACTGAGCCATCGGTTGGCGCCGGGCGAAGACAGCGATGCGCTTGCGCATGATCTGCTCGACTCCGCCTTGACGGGCCTCCGGCATGGCGTCGAGCTGCACTTCACGGCCGCATCCGACACGCGCGAACCGCTCGACACGGGCGAACAGAGCGCTTTCGAACTGGGGCACTGAAGAAGGCTCTCTGTTTTCGACGCAGAGCCGCGGAGTCGCAGAGAACACCGCAAAAGGTTGACGGCTGTCTGAAGTGCGGCACCACTCGTCAAAACCAATACAAAACAGGAGATCAGGAGATTAGGAGGCCGAAACGTTCCGGCAGGGTGGTATCAGTGCGTCCCGGCATCGACATCGTGGGCCGCGAATGCGGCCCACGCGCGGAGACGAACACCGCGATGTCGATGCGCAGTTAGCTCTTGACGGGTGATAGGAACTGGGCGCCTTGTATCCTGCCCGGACGCATACCAGCCTCCTAGCCTCCTAATCTCCTGTTACGTTTTTTGTTCAGGTGCGGACGCGTTCAGGGCTGAACGCCATTCCATCTAGACTGCGGACCGTCGGGCGGGCGAGAGTGCGGCGGTAACCGCGCGTGCGATTTCGCCGGCGACCTCCGTCTGCAGCGTCAACGTGTCGGTCATGACCCGATCGAACGTCTTCGCCCACAGATGCGTCTCTTCCTGCGATTCGATGAGCTGCGCCGTAATCCGCAAGCGGTCGCCGTCGCGGCGAACATTGCCTTCCACCAGGTAATCGGCGCTCAGCGCGCGGCCAATTTCCGCGGCGCCGCCCCCATCGCGTTGCGCGCGCTCGACCGACGTGCGTGCAATCACGCCAATCGTGCGCGGGCACGTCTGTGCCAGCTGGGTAATGGCTTCCTCTGTCAGGCCGTCGGTGAACCCGTCTGAGGGGCCGAACGGCACGACCGCCAGCCGCGCTCGTTTGCGAACAATGTGCGCGATGGTTGCCGGTGACGGCGGGCGATCGCTCGCGTGCGCTGCCCGGGGAAACACCTCGTTCAGGGCAATGAAGCGATACCCGCGCTTATGAACCGTCTCGATGAAGCGCGGCACCTCGGCTTCGTCGCCGAGCGTTGTCCGCAGCCGCCGCACGGCGGCGTTCAGGCTGTGCTCGAAGTCGACGAAGGTCCCTTCCGGCCAGAGACGTTTGCAGAGCGCTTCACGGCCAATCACGTCGCCGGGTCTGTCGAGCAGGGCAGAGAGAATGCGAAGCGGCTGCTCCTGCAGCGCGATGCGGATGCCCCGCTTACGGAGCTCCCCGGTTCGAAGGTTCACTTCGAAGACACCAAACCTGATGATGTCCGCCGCGGGGGCAGGTATTGTCTCCATGCTTTCCTAATTGAATGGATTGTATCTTGACATTGTAAGCAGTCAAGTGACATATTGCACGCATGACAATCAAGCTCCCGCCGAGGGGACAACGCAGCGGACCGATCTATCAGGCCATTGCCGATGCGATCGGCCGCGAGATCGAAGCCGGCCGGTTGAAGCCTGGCGGCCGTCTGCCGACGCAACGGGTGCTCGCCCGGCAACTGGGCGTGACGCTGACGACGGTGACGCGAGCGTACGTGGAGGCACAACGGCGCGGTCTGCTGAGCGGCGAGGTCGGGCGCGGCACGTTCGTGCGCCCGAGTGCGCTCGAGATCGAAGGCGCCGAAAATGGCGTGCTCGATCTCGCCGTCAACGCGCTGATGCCGCTACCTTATATGGAGGAACTCGCCGATCGGCTGGCGGCCGCGATTCCGAGATCGGCCGGTGCGCGTATCTTCGGCTATCAGCATCACGCCGGCGCGCGGCACAATCGCGCCGCCGGTTCCGCCTGGATTGGCTGGACCGGCCTCGAAGCGCCGACCGATCGCATCGTGGTCACCGGCGGCGGACAACACGCCATTCTTCTGTCGCTGATGGCACTGGCGAAACCGGGCGACGAGATTCTGGTCGAGGAGTTTACCTACCCCGGCATCACCGATCTTGCAGGTCATTTGCACCTGCGTCTGCGCACGGTTGCCGTCGATCGCGAGGGCATTGTTCCCGAATCGCTCGCCGACGCTTGTCGTACAGGACAGCCGACCGCGCTCTATTGCATTTCGTCGTTTCAGAATCCGACGGCGGCCATGATGTCGGAGAAGCGCCGTGAGGACATCGCCATGGTGGCGTTGGAGCATCACCTGACGGTCATCGAAGACGACGTGTTCGGCTTCCTTGCGCCCAATGTCAGGCCGCTCTCGAGCTTCCTGCCGGAAGATCAGTTTTTCTACATCACCAGCACCGCAAAGAGCATTGCGCCGGGTATCCGCATCGGCTACCTCCTCGCGCCGTCCGCGATGATCGAGCGCCTTTCGGTGGCAGTCCTCAGGACGATCGTCAACGCGCCGCCGGCGATGGCAGAGCTCTCCACCAGCCTCATCACCGACGGGGTCGCCGGTCGCATCGTCGAGTGGAAGCGCAAGGAGATCGCGGCCCGGCAGGACATCGCGACGCGCGTACTCGCCGGGCTCGATGTGCAGACACAGCCGAGCAGCCCGCATTTGTGGGTGCGTTTGCCGGACCCCTGGCGCACCGACGCGTTCGTCGCGCGTGCCCGGCATCGCGGCATTCTGCTGAACAGCGCGGAATCGTTCGCCGTGGGGCATGAGACGGAGGTACAGGCGGTGCGCATTACGCTCGGCCCGCCGGCGACCCGGTCGGCACTGGAAGAAGGGCTCAACGAAATCGTGCGCATCGTGAACCGCGTTCCGGAGGCGTACGAGCTAGTGGTCTGAACTATCATACGGTTCTTGGTTCCGGAAGAACTGAGAACCGCAGGACTCTATGACCATCCGTCACGACTGGACGACTGAAAGCGTCGAAGCGCTCTATCACCTTCCGCTCACCGAGCTCCTGTTCCGCGCACAGACCGTACACCGCCAGTATCACGATCCCGAGTCCGTTCAACGCTGCACGCTGCTCAGCATCAAGACCGGGGGCTGTCCCGAAGATTGCGCGTACTGTCCGCAGAGCGCGCACTACGAGACCGGAGTTGGCCGGGATGGGTTGATGAATCCCGACGCGGTGCTGGCCGCCGCGCATATCGCCAAAGACAACGGATCCACACGATTCTGTATGGGTGCGGCCTGGCGCGAAGTGCACGACGGCGAGGCCTTCGAGGCGGTGTTGCGCATGGTGGGCGACGTCGCCAGGCTCGGGATGGAAGTCTGTACCACGCTGGGCATGTTGACGGCAGACCAGGCGGACCGGCTGAAGACTGCCGGTCTGACGGCCTACAATCACAATCTGGATACGTCGCCGGAGTTCTATCCCAGGATCATCACGACGCGCACATATCAGGAACGGCTCGATACGCTGCGGCATGTGCAGGACGCCGGGCTCAGCGTGTGCTGCGGCGGCATTGTGGGGATGGGCGAGTCGCCTCGCGATCGCTGTGCGTTGCTGGCCCAGCTCGGTCGTCTGAACCCTCACCCCGAGAGCCTGCCCGTGAACGTGCTTGTCCGCACAATGGGAACGCCGCTCGCCGATGCCGATGAGATCGATCCGATCGAGCTCGTCCGGACGATCGCGTGCGCCCGTCTCGTGGCGCCGAAAGCGCGCGTGCGACTGTCGGCGGGCCGGCTCGCCCTGTCGGACGAAGCGCAGGCGCTGTGCTTCGTCGCCGGCGCCAACTCCTTTTTTTCCGGCGAAAAACTGCTGACTTCGCCGAATCCGACGGTGGACGACGACAGACAGTTGATGGATCGGCTGGGTCTCCGCTTCCAGGCATGAGCGTGCGGCAGGAATTCGAAGATCGTTTCGCGGCCATCCTGACCGAGCTGCGGGGCGCGGGTCTTCGGCGGCAGATGCGGCTGCCGCAGGGGCTCGATCTCGTCTCGAACGACTATCTCGGCCTCGCGACGCACCCGCAACTGTCGGAAGCCATGCGCGCCGCCCTCGAGCATCTTCCGTCCGGATCGGGCGGTTCCCGCCTGCTGCGGGGGCATCACGAAGTCTTCGAGTGGATCGAAGAGCGGCTTGCACGATTCAGCGGAACGGAGTCTGCGTTGTTGTTCGGCTCCGGGTATGCCGCCAACATCGGCCTGCTGCAGGCGATCGTCGCAGCGGACGATCTCATCGTGTCGGACGAGCGCAATCATGCCAGCCTCATCGACGGCATCAGATTGACGAAGGCACACACCGGCATCTACCCCCATCAGGATCTGAACGCGCTGGACGCGCTGCTGCAGAAGCCGCGTAAAGGTCGCGCGATTATCGTCACCGAAAGCGTCTTCAGCATGGATGGCGACCTCACGCCGATTCAGGCCGTCTGCGACATCGCCGAACGCCGCGACGCGGCCGTCGTCGTGGACGAAGCGCACGCGACGGGACTCTACGGCAGTGCTGGATCGGGTCGTGTCGAAGAGCTGGGATTGCGCGATCGCGTGCTCGCGACCATTCACACAGGAGGCAAGGCGCTGGGGTCTGGCGGGGCGTGGGTGGCGGGATCGCGCGCGTTGTGCGACGTTGTCGTGAATCGGGCGCGCTCGTTCATTTTTTCAACGGCGCCGCTTCCGGTGCTGGGCGCCGCGCTCGATGCCGGTCTTCAGGTGCTCGCAAGTGAACCCGGCCGACGCATCGAGGTGCATCGCAAGGTCACGCTGCTACGGAGCGCGCTCGCGGCGGCCGGTGTTCACGCAGCGGGCGAGTCGCCGATTGTGCCGATTCTCGCCGGGTCGAACGAAGCCGCGTTGGCATTGCAGTCGGGCCTGATGGCTGCCGGCTTCGACGTCCGCGCTATCCGGCCCCCTTCCGTTCCCCCTGGCACCGCGCGGCTGCGTGTGGCGGTGCGCTATCCCGTTGCCGATGAGGACCTTCTGCGCTTCGCGCGCGAGGTGGCCAGCCTCTTGGGGTCTGACCCCGGTACGGTACGGGTACGGTACGGGGGTCAGACCCCGCGAAAGCGATTGCGCGATCTCGCTGATGAAATCGAACGTGCCGACACGACGGGGTCAGACCCCGAGCCCTGACGACATTCGACGCTGGGATGCGGAGCATGTGTGGCATCCGTTCACCCAGATGCAGGAGTACCTCGCGAGTGAGCCGCTCGTCGTGGTACGGGGCGACGGGAACTACCTCATCGACGACAAGGGGCGCCGGCTTTTCGACGGCACCTCCGCACTCTGGTGCAACCTGCTCGGACACCGCGTGCCCGAAATCGATGCAGCGGTGGCCGAACAGTTGGCGCGCTTTGCGCACACCACGCTGCTCGGCACGACGCATCCCGGAGTGGCGGCGCTGGCGAGACGCCTCGTGGAGATAGCGCCCACGGGCCTCACCCGCGTGTTCTTTTCGGACAACGGCGCGACGGCGGTCGAGGCGGCGCTGAAAATTGCGTTCCAATACCGATTGCTTACCCAGGGGAAGACGGCGGCTGCTGATGCCGTGTATCTCAGCCTTGGCAATGCGTATCACGGCGACACGCTGGGCGCCGCAGCCGTCGGCGGCGTCGAGCTGTTTCACGATGTCTTCAAGCCGATCCTGCTCCCCTCATTGAAGACGCCCTCGCCCTATTGCTATCGCTGTCCAATCGGCAAGACGCCGGACGACTGCTCGATCGATTGCGCGGACGATTTGGAGCGCTCGATCGAGCGGGCTGGCGGTCGCGTATGCGCGGTCATCATCGAGCCTGGTGTACAGGCCGCTGCCGGCATGGTGACGCTGCCGCAGGGGTTTCTTTCACGCGCCGCAGACGCATGCCGCAAGCACGGCGCGCTGCTCATCCTCGACGAGGTCGCGACCGGCTTCGGTCGCACAGGCACCATGTTCGCGTGCCAGCGCGAGGGCGTGACGCCGGACTTGTTGTGCGTCGCGAAGGGACTGACCGGCGGCTACCTGCCCGTAGCGGCGACGCTCGCGACCGATCGAATCTACGAGATGTTTCTGGGTCGCTACGAGGAGTACCGCCATTTCTTCCACGGGCACACGTACACCGGCAACGCGCTCGGCTGTGCCGCCGCGCTCGCCACGATCGGCTTGTTGTCCGACGGAACGATTGTGGGCGATGTCGAACGAAAGGCGCGGGTGCTGCACGACGCGCTCGAGCCGCTCGCGGCGCATCCGCATGTCGGCGACATCCGGCAGGCCGGCTTGATGTGCGGCATAGAGCTCGTGGCCGATCGCGCCACGAAGGCGCCGTTCGCGCCAGGCGAGCGCATCGGATATCACATCTGTGTGTCTCTGCGCGAACGCGGCATCTTCCTCCGGCCGCTGGGCGACGTGATCGTGCTGATGCCGCCGTTGTCCTCGACCGATGCCGAGCTGCGGCATCTGGCGGCATCCGTACACGCCGCCATCGTGGAGCGAGTCGGTGCGTGATCTGCTCGTGACCGGTACGGACACCGGAGTGGGCAAGACACTGATAGCCTCTGCGCTAATCATGGCCTTGCGCGCGCGAGGCGTGCGCGCCATCGGCTTCAAGCCCGCGGAGACCGGTGTGGAAGCAGGGCAGGCAAGAGACTCTGAATTGCTGGCGCGCGCATCCGGCGAGCGCGAGTCGCGTGCCGTGCCACTGCTGCAACTTGACGAGGCGCTCGCGCCGGCGGTGGCCGCGGAGCGTGCCGGCATCGCTCTAAACCCCGACGACGTCGAATCGCGCGTCGGCGAGCTTCGGCGAGCGGGATATACGGTCGTCGTCGAAGGTGCCGGCGGTGTGATGGTGCCTCTAGCCTGGGACTACACCGCGCTCGATCTCGCGGCGGCCTGCGATCTCGACGCCGTCATCGTGGCGCGCGCGGGCCTGGGCACGCTCAATCACGTGGCGATGACAGTGATGATCCTGCGCTCGCGCGAAATCCCCATCCGGGGCGTCGTTCTGAACCGGCGTGCCGCATCGCCCGATCTCGCCGAAGCCACCAATCCGGCAGCGCTCGCACGGATGATCCGCGACATTCGCATCGTGGAAGTTCCCCAGGTCCAGTCGGCCGATCCGATCGCGGACATTGCGGCGATCGTCGATCGGCTTCTCTGAGTTCCCTTATGTAGGGCGGGTCTGGAACCGCAAGACCCGCCCTATATCGCAAGAAACGCCCTATCTATTGAGGTTAAGTCACGTCGTGCAAAACGGGACGGGTGTGCGCAGAAATAGCACACGCAGATGGATCGGCCAATTTGCTAGCAAAAACGGCATTTTGGGGCTATTTCCCGCCGTCGTGTCTCATTCCTGTGTTCAAAACTGCGTTGATGTCGTCTCGAAGTCCAAAGAGTCCCACCGCTAGTTGCCGATTAGTGCTAGACCTATCTCCAATCGTATCAATCAGATAGGTGGTCATGTGTACTGCTGATGGTCATATTGGCAGTTGCCTTGCTCTTATTGCCGTCGATGGTCAAATCAGCAGTAAGACTCAAAGACACCGCAATGGCAGTTGTGACTGCCTTGCTTCTCCCTGTTACGGCCGCGGCGCAAACGGCTCCGGATGCAAAGCTCGACGAATCGCTCCGGGAATCGGTCGAACGGGGTTGCGTGGGGACGCAGCCGGTCATCGTCAGGACGAAGCCCGGCTACCGCGAGGCGCTGCGGAATTCGCTGGCCGCGCACGGCGATCTGGTGAAGGGCGAGTTTCCGGCCCTCGATGCCGTAGCCGTCGACGTCCACTGCGACGACCTTGCGGCGCTGGCCGCATTTGACTCGACCGACTCGATCTCGTTGAACGGGCCGGTGGCGGTTCAGTCCCTTGTAGAGACGGGAGTGATCAGCGACGCGCAGGCGGCTGTCGGCGCTGCGCGCGCGGCGCTCGTGTCGGCCAAGGCTGCCGCGCTCGACGCACAGGCGAAAGTGCGAGCGGCGGAAAAAGCGGCGGCGGTTGCGAATGCGCAGGTGACGGCGGCAAAACGCGCCCTCATCCTCGCAAACAGGCTGACCGGAGTCGCGAAAATCAATGCCGTTGCGGCGGCGCAGGCTGCACTGGCCCAGGCTGAAGCCTCGGCCGATGCGGCGCAAGCCGCTCGCGACGCGGCCCGTACCACTGCCACTCATGCTCAGGCAACAGCGCTCAACAAGCAGAATGCGCTGGTTGAAGCCCAGCAGGCGATGTTGGCAGCAAACGCCGCGGTCGCAGCCCGCGAACGCGAGGGCCGCGCGGCACGAGGGCTGAAGAAGAAGTTCTTCGCCACCATGCCGGTTCGCGCCTCCCACCTGAACACCGACGAAGAGTTCGACAACGAAACCGTTGACTATGCCGCTCTCGAGGCTTCCGCGAATACCGGCGGCGGCGCTGGTGTCGGCGTCGCGATCATCGATTCCGGTATCGAGGCAGGCACCGACTTCGACGAGCGCATTACGGCCTTCTACGACTTTACTCAAGGCGATATTCGCGCAATCGCGCCGATCGATCCGTACGGTCATGGCACGCACGTCGCGGGCCTGATCGCCAGCGAGTTTGTCGGCGTGGCGCCCAACGCGCGGTTGATTGGCCTGCGGGTGCTCGACGGCCAGGGACAGGGCGTGACGGCAAACGTCGTCCGCGCGATTGAGTTCGCGGTTGCGAACAAGAATCTCCTCGGCATCAATGTTCTGAACCTGTCGCTCGGCCATCCCATTTATGAGCCTGCGGCGACTGACCCGCTCGTGCAGGCAGTCGAGCACGCGGTGCGTCAGGGACTCGTCGTTGTGACCTCGGCGGGTAACTTCGGGCTGAACAAGAAGACGGGACAGCCGGGCTATGCAGGTATTGCGTCGCCAGGAAATGCGCCGTCTGCCTTGACCGCCGGCGCGGTGCGCACGTTCAACACCGTGACGAGAATCGACGATCGCATTGCGCCGTACAGCTCGCGCGGTCCGTCGTGGTACGACGGCTTCGCTAAGCCGGACGTCGTCGCTCCTGGCGACAACCTGCTTTCGGTGGCCGCGGCGGGCAGCGTGTTGAGGCTCGCGCAGGAGAAGCGCGGGAATACCGGCAACTACATGCGCCTGTCGGGCACCAGTATGGCGGCGGGCGTCACCAGTGGTGTGGTCGCGCTCGTGCTGCATGCCAACGCCGGCCTGACGCCGA
This sequence comes from Vicinamibacterales bacterium, assembly GCA_963782595.1. Lineage (GTDB taxonomy): Bacteria > Acidobacteriota > Vicinamibacteria > Vicinamibacterales > JAMQPK01 > JAMQPK01. Next base: position 851,627 of record CAWAKJ010000005.1, read on the forward strand.
ACGCCGTGAAAGCCGTGCTCGAGTACTCCTCGATTCCGGTTCTTGACGATGCCGGCAAACCGTTCGATGCGTTGTCGCAGGGAGCGGGCCAAATCGAAGTCGCCGGATCTCTGGCGCTGGCGCGCGCGATCAATCCGAACACGCCCATCGGATCTCCCTGGCTCTCGACGACGGTGACGCCGTCTACGGTGATTGGCAACAAGGTGTATGCGTGGTCGAAGTCGATCATTTATGGCCACCGTCGTGTGGCCGGCGAGACGCTGCTGAGCGAGCAGCGGCCGGCGTGGGGCCTCAATATCGTCTGGGGCGAAGGCCTCGGCGACGAAGACGACAACATCGTCTGGGGAAACAATTTCGGCGACGACGACAACATCGTCTGGGGCAACAGCTTCGACGACGATGACAACATCGTCTGGGGCAACAACATTGTCTGGGGCAACAGCCTCGACGACGATGACAACATCGTGTGGGGCAATCTCTTCGACGACGACAACATCGTCTGGGGCAACCTCTTCGGTGACGACGACAACATTGTCTGGGGCAACAACATCGTGTGGGGCAGTGGCCTCATCGGCATGAGCCTCGACGACGACAACATCGTGTGGGGCAATCTCGACGACGACAACATCGTCTGGGGCAACCTGGACGACGACAACATCGTCTGGGGCAACCTCTACGACGACAACATCGTCTGGGGCAACAACAACGACGACGACAACATCGTCTGGGGTAACGACCTGGGCGATGACGACAACATCGTGTGGGGCAACGGCTCGCAGCTTGGCAGCGTGTTCCGCTGGAGCGGCGGGTTCGTGTCGGGCAAGGCGTCGAACGCCCGCGCACGGCGGACACTTGGTCGCGGGGGACGGGTGCTGTAATGGCAACGCACATCCCGACCCACGTCGCACACGAGACACTGCAGGCCGCCATTGCGAGCGCGCCGCAGGTTGTCAGCTCGGACTGGAAAGAGGCGCTTCCGGTTCTGAAAGCGAAAGGCATCACGCTGCGCGAACTGCGCGTCAGCGATGCGGCGTCGCTGCTGGCACTGCTGACCACGGAAGAAGTCACGCGCTTCATCTCGCCGCCTCCGACGACGCTCGAAGGGTTCGAGCGGTTCATCCAGTGGGCGCACCGCGAACGGGCAGCCGGCCGCTACATCTGCTTCGCGATCGTCCCGGACGGTTACGACACGGCGGTGGGATTGTTCCAGGTTCGTCAGCTCGACCCGACGTTCGGCACGGCCGAATGGGGTTTCGCGTTGGGCGAAGCGTTCTGGGGCTCCGGCCTGTTCGTCTCCGGCGCGGCACTCGTGATCGATTTTGCATTCGATGTGATTGGCGCGAATCGGCTGGAGGCACGTGCAGCAGTGGAAAACGGCCGAGGCAATGGCGCGCTGCGGAAGCTCGGCGCAGTTCAGGAGGGCATCTTGAGAAAATCATTTCTTCGCAACGGGCGCTATCTCGATCAATCGCTCTGGGCGATTCTGCCGGAAGACCGCTACAGGTCGAAGGCGGTTTGGGGCGCGAAAGCCAACTAGGAGAAAGGGCTCCCGGAGCCCTTTCGGAATTTGCAGCAAGGATCGGGTCGGCCCTGGCACCACCGACCCGATCTCTCCCTCCCTCCCCCCTGGTTTCGGAAGTCCTCTTGGGTTAATTCCGCAGGCAAACGTGTGCAAAGGGAACATCCGTGCTCCTGTTTGGCACACGTCACGAGTTCGTCGTTTTTGTTAAGTAATTTGGCGATATTGCAGTTTCTGCCATGTGCGAGAGCCGATTCGGTTGCAGATTTGCACACACCCGCCTCGATCAGAGCTCGAACTCGCGCAGCACATTTGCGCTAAGTGCTAGCACAAACGTCGGTTAGTGGAGGTCGGCATGTTCTGGCCGCCAAATTGCTCTTCTCTCTCGCGATGATCCACCCCTTCTCCCGTGTCACAGGTGCAGCGCTGATTGCCACGGCGTTGCTTTCAGGTACCGCACGCGCGCAAACGACCTCCGCGAAACTCGACGAGTCGCTCAGGGAGTCGATCGACCGCGGCTGCTACGGCAGGCAGTCGGTGATCATCACGGTCGAGCCTGGCTATCGCGAAGGGCTGCGTCTCGCGCTCGCGGCTCACGGCGATCACGTGACGGGCGAGTTCCCCTCGATCAACGCGATCGCCGCCGAGGTGCACTGCGACGATATGGTGACGCTCGCGAGCTTCGGGTCGATTCGTGCCGTTTCGGCCAACGCCGCCGTTGGCGTGAGCGCCGCGACGGTTGCGAAAGCAAAAGCCCCGAATGAGACGGCGAAGGCCGCTCGCGAGCGGGAGGGACTTGCCGCGAAGACGCTCAAGAAGAACGCGTTTCAGACGCTCGGTGCATCCGCGATCAGGGAGATCAAGCCGACATCGCTCATGCTCGTGCCGTCAGAAGAGGCGCTCACCAGTGATGTGACGGGTGCGTTTCAGACCACTTTTCGCCAGAAGACGCTTGCCGGCAACGGCATCGGCGTCGCCGTCATCGATTCGGGTATCGAGCCGGGCGTCGACTTCCAGGGACGCATCACCGCGTTCTACGACTTCACGACGGGCGGAATCAAAGCGGTCAGCCCGCACGATGACTATGGACACGGCACGCACGTCGCAGGTTTGATTGGTAGTGAATATGTCGGCGTCGCACCGTATGCGCGATTGATCGGGCTCAAGGTCCTCGACGCGAAAGGTCAGGGCACGACCGACAACGTCGTTCGAGCGATCGAGTTCGCAATCACAAACCGCCATCTGCTCGGCATCAACGTGCTGAACCTCTCGCTCGGCCATCCCATTTTCGAGCCGGCGGCAACCGATCCGCTCGTGCAAGCCGTCGAACACGCCGTGCGCTCGGGACTGACGGTGGTGGTCGCGGCCGGGAACTTCGGCATGAATCCGAAGACACACGAAGTGGGCTATGCCGGAATCGTGTCGCCCGCCAATGCGCCCTCGGCGGTCACAGCCGGTGCCGTCAACACCTTCGACACGGTCACGCGAGATGACGATCGCGTCGCTCCCTACAGTTCGCGGGGCCCGTCCTGGTACGACGGTTTTGCCAAGCCGGACGTCGTTGCAGCCGGGCACGACCTGCTTTCCGTTGCAGCCGCCGGCTCCACGCTCCGTAAGGTGCAGGAGAAACGCGGCAACAAGGGCAACTACATGAAGTTGTCCGGCACCAGCATGGCGGCCGGCGTCACGAGCGGCATGGTGGCGCTCGTGCTTCAGGCCAATCATCGGCTGACGCCAAATGTCTTGAAAGCGGTGCTCGAGTACACCGCGATTCCAGTCACTCAGGCAGACGGGACGCGCTACGACGTGCTGACGCAGGGTGCAGGTCAGATTCAAACCGAAGGCGCTGTGACGCTCGCCCGCGCCATCAACCCGGCGGTGGCAGTGGGTCAGGGATGGCTGACCTCGACGTTCAAGCCGTCTACGTTGATCGGGCAGCAGGTGTACGTCTGGTCACAGTCGATTATCTGGGGTGCGCGCCGCGTGGCTGGGAAGACACTTCTCAGCGAACAGCGGCCGGCATGGGCCACCAACATCGTCTGGGGCGAAGGACTGGGCGACGAAGACGACAACATTGTCTGGGGCAATCGGTTCGACGACGATGACAACATCGTGTGGGGCAATACCTTCGACGACGACGACAACATCGTCTGGGGTAACAACATCGTCTGGGGCAACGACGACGACAACATCGTGTGGGGCAATCTTGCCGACGACGATGACAACATCGTGTGGGGCAACCTCTTCGATGACGACGACAACATCGTCTGGGGCAATAACATCGTGTGGGGCAACAACCTGATCGGGTTCAGCCTGGATGACGACAACATCGTGTGGGGCAACCTGGATGACGACAACATCGTCTGGGGCAATCTCGACGACGACAATATCGTGTGGGGCAATCTCTACGACGACAACATCGTCTGGGGCAACAACGACGACGACGACAACATCGTGTGGGGTAACAGCGACGACGACGACAACATCGTCTGGGGAAACTCCGCGCACCTTGGCACCATCCTGAAGTGGCGTGGTGGCGTTATTGGCGGCCACGCGTCACACGCTCGGGCGCGTCGAATGGTAAAAAACGGGGTGAGCCAGTGACGAGCCGCCTCGCGACAGTGGTCATCACACCCAGGGAGACAGTCTTCTCCGATTGGAGAGACGGGCTGCCGATGCTTCGTGGCAAAGGCGTCATCCTGCGCGAACTCCGCGTCGGCGACGCTGCGTCGCTGCTGACCCTGCTGACCAGCGACGAAGTCACGCGCCTCATCTCGCCGCCGCCTACGACGATCGAAGGGTTCGAGCGTTTCATTCTGTGGGCGCAGTGCCAGCGCGAGGCCGGCCGGTACGCATGCTTCGCCGTCGTGCCCGATGGGTACGACACCGCGGTGGGGTTGTTTCAAGTCCGCCAGCTCGATCACATGTTCGGCACGGCCGAATGGGGATTCGCGATTGGGTCGGAATTCTGGGGCTCAGGGTTGTTCGTGGCCAGCGCCGAACTGGTGATCGAGTTTTCCTTCAACATCCTGGGCGTACATCGTCTTGAAGCACGGGCAGCCGTGCAGAACAGCCGCGGCAGCGGGGCGCTTCGAAAACTCGGCGCAGTTCAGGAGGGCATCTTGAGGAAGTCGTTTCTTCGCGGTGGAAAGTACCTGGATCAGGCGCTGTGGGCGATTGTCCAGGAAGACTGGTATCGATCGAAGGCGGTTTGGGGAGCAAAGGCGAGCTAGTGGCCGGTCCTCGCTGAACAAAGGACCACCTCGCGGGCGGGGCATCCCGCCTGGCTACGTTGCTCCTCCCTCAAATACTCCCGGTATTCTCGGTCGTCGCGCCTTGCCATCCGGGCGCCGCGCTCCGCGATCTGGTCCTTGTTCAACGAGGACCGGCCACTAGATAATCTTGGACGCGTGCCGCGTCCTCTGCTCGTCATCTTCCTCACGGTCTTCGTCAATCTCGTCGGTTTCGGCATCATCATCCCGCTGTTACCGTTCTACGCGGAGACCTTTGGCGCCTCTCCTGTCGTCATCGGCCTGCTCTTTGCCGCGTTTTCCCTCGCGCAACTCCTGGCCGCGCCTGTGCTCGGGGTGCTGTCCGACCGATTCGGCAGGCGCCCTGTGCTCATTTTCAGCCTCATTGGCACCGTCATCAGCTTTGTGATGCTGGCGGTGGCGCAGAGCCTGGCCATGCTGTTTGCGGCCCGCGTCATCGACGGCTTGTCGGGCGGAAACATCACGATCGCGCGAGCGTATATCGCAGACGTCACCGAACCTGGGGAGCGCGCGAAAGCGTTCGGGTATCTGGGAGCGGCGTTCGGCCTCGGATTCATCGTGGGGCCCGGACTCGCCGGGCTGTTCGCGCATATCAGCTACACCGCGCCAATCTGGGCGGCTGCGGCGGTCACCCTCATCGCGACCGCAATGGCATGGCTCTGGCTGCCCGAAACCGTGCATCGAGGCAGCGCCGTGACAGTGTCGCCCTGGCGCGCGCTGCCGGAGGTGCTGAGCCGGCGACATCTGAGGCCCCTGCTGCTTGCCGACTTTGTGTACTGGTCGTCATTCGCCCTGTGTACAACGACGTTTGCACTTTTTGCCTCGCGCCGGTTCGGGTTCGACGTCGCGCACACCGGATATGTGCTCGCCGCGTTCGGTCTGCTGGGCGCGCTCGTTCAGGGTGGACTCGTGGGCAGGGTCGCAGGGACTCTCGGAGTTCTGCCGACGCTGATGACTGGGCTCGCCATCGCGGCGGTCGGGTGGGCGCTCGTTGCGGCCTCGACGACCCTGACGATGTTTCTACTGGCGCTCATCCCCGCAGGTGTGGGCGTCGGCCTGTGCAATGCCACGATCGTGACCTTGATAAGTCACAGCGGATCCAGGGATGAGCAGGGAACCGTGCAGGGCGCCGCGGGCGCACTGGAAAGCCTCGGACGGGCGATTGGGCCGGTGTGGGGACACGGCACGCTCCAACGTTTTGGGGAGGGGAGTGCCTACGCGACAGCGGCCCTCGCGTTTGCCGCCACGATGTTCCTGCTGCTGGGCTATCAGGCGCCGTCGAACGGAGCGAACCCACGAACTTGACGAACTGAACGAACTATTTGCGATTCACCAGGGTGAGAGTGACAGCCGCACCGCCGGGAACGGCGCTGGGCGCCAGGGCCAGCTGTCTGGGGCCGCGACCGATGGTGACGGCTCTTCCAGCAAGAATACCGAGCGCTGCGCCGAATGCGACATCACTCAGGTGATGACGTTTGGTCTGCAGGCGCGATCCCGCGACGTACGCAGCCACGCCGTAGGCCGGAACGCCGACCTTCCATCCAAAATTCCTCTGGAGCACGGTTGCGGATGCGAACGTGACAGACGTGTGCCCTGACGGAAACGAGAAGCGCGTCCCGTCGGGCCGGGTACGGCGGATCGAATACTTCATGGCATAGGTCGTCAATTGCGCGACGGTTTGAGCGCGGAACAATTCTCCGCCCACCTGCATCGCGCGCTGGTTTCCGGTCATCCGTCCGATGGTGAAGGTGGCCAGCGCCCCGCCCAACTGGAACGGTGCACTTCCGATCAGTTGGCCGTGTCCGAACTCATTTCGCAGTTGCGGCCTGGCAAGCATGCTGCTGACCGTTGAGTCTTCCCTGCGCGCCACGAGCGCCGCCGCCGTCCCGATCGCCAGCCAGTGCGCTGAGTCTCGCGATGCGAGCCTCCTGAAATCTTTGGCGGTGTCTTTCAGCAGGCCTTTGAACGAAGGGCTCGCTGGCGTCGTTTCGACGGCCGGAAGCGCGATCATCGGCGTATCAGTCGCGATCTGGGCTGCCACGGGAGATGCTGTCAGGCACGTGGCGGTGGCCATGCAGGCCAATACTGTGATTTTCATTCGTCTGCTTTCTGCGGCTCGCCGGCCAATTCGCGTTTGAGCCATGCCCGTGCAAATGTCCAGTCGCCTTCGACGGTTCTCAGCGACATGCCGAGGTGTTCCGCGATTTCAGGGTTGGACATGCCGGAGTAGAACCGCAAGGTCACCACCTGAGCGGCGCGCGCGTCGACCGCTTCGAGCCGCGAGAGCGCCGCCTCGAGCGTGAGGAGATCCTCGACCGGCACGGCGCCCGTCTCCGACGCCTTCAGGAGATCATCCAGCGCCACCGGCTGCACTCCGCCTCCGCGCTTGTCACGCTTCTGGTGCCGGCCGTGATCGATCAGCAGCCGTCGCATCGCCTGCGCGCCGAGCGCAAGCCCGTGCGTGCGCCCCTCCCATTCGCTGCCTCTTTCGTTCTGAAGCCGCAGCCACGCTTCATGGACGAGCGCGGTCGGCTGTAACGTGTGGTTTCGCCTCTCGCGGCCAAGGTAGCGGCGAGCGACGTGACGCAGTTCGCCGTAAATCACGGGGAAGAGCGCATCCGGCGGTGCGGGATTTTTGTCGGACATGAGCTACTGAAGGCGCGCGTATTCAGCGCGCGCCTCTTCGATCGGCTGCAGCGCCGAGTCCGATTCATTCCAGAAGCTCAGCATGCGTTCGTACGCCTCGCGCGCCGCTTTCGTGTCATTCGTCAGCACTTTCGATCGCGCCAGGCCGAGATGCGCGAGCGGGTACAACATCGACGTTGGCACCACTCCCTGATGGTCCACGATCGACAGAAACTCGCCGGCTGCAGCCTGTCCGTTTTTCAGGCGCAGATACGCCTGACCTCGGAGGTAGACAGGCCAGAATTCTCCGGACGGCGCGTGATCGTAGGGCTTGACCGGTTCGAGCAGTTCGACGGCACGCGCGGCATCTCCCTGCTGAAGGGCAGCCGCCGCGGCGATCACGGGAATCGACAGATTAGTCGTCAGTGTAGCCTCTGGAAACCGCTTCGCCAATTCGCTCGACAGCTTCGACACGTCGCTGCCGATGCCGCACAGCGCGAAAATCAAGCCGGCGCGTTCGAGTGTCGTGTTGTCCCGTGCATGCCGAACGGCCGCGGAAATCTCGGCGAGCGCGTTGGGACACTGCCCGACCGTTGCGTGCATCTCGGCATCTTCGGCCATCAAGTGTGCCGCGACTTCGGTGAAGCCGCCATTAAGAGACAACTGGATGCCTTGATGGAACTGGTCGTGGGCTGCCTTCAGCCGCCCCCCAGCGGCAGATGCGTGTGCCAGCCAGCCGAATGCCGAGTTCGTCTGATTCAGGCCCGTCCACGCCTTCAGCTCCTTCGCCATTATTTCGGTATCTCCCTGCACGAACGCCAGGAGATACGACAACCGGCTGGCGCCGATGAAATCGAGCTTTCGATCGGCGGCCTCCCGCAGCGTCGCCCGTGCCTCGTCCAGCCGCGTGACCGCCAGCAGCGACGCCGCGAGGTTGCCGTACGGAGGGACAAATTGCGGATCTAGACGAATCGCCTGGCGCAAAGGTTCCACTGATTGCTCGAACTGCCCGAGGCGAATCAGCACGACTCCGAGCGCGTTGAAGGCGAACGATTCCCTTGGATAGGTCGCCGTCCACGATCGCGCGAGCTCGAGTCCTTTGTCCCACGCCTGTATGGCATCGCGGTAGTACCGCCATGAGATAAAGAACCGTTCGCGATCGCTGACCCGGTCGCGCAGGTCGAAGGCCTTCTTCGAGAACTCCGGTGCCAGCGCCGATTGCCCTGTGTTTGCGTATACCGACGACAGGAGAGCGTGGGCCATGGCAAAGGTCGGATCCAGTTCGATGGCGCGCTTCAAGTGAGGAATCGCTTCGAGCCGCGGCACTTCGCGCCCTTGGTACAGAGCGAGCGAGTAGGCGTGGAGCGCATCGAGGCGAGCGGTCGTCGCTCGGGGCAGGGGGACGTCGAACTTCTGGACCGATGCGAGCGATTCGCCGAGCTGCTGGCGGAGCCTCGAGATGGCGGCGCCGAACGCGCTGAGCACCTCCTCCTTGGTCGTCGCCTGAGCTTGTTCGCGCGCCATCACGTCGCCCGTCTGCGCGTTGATGGCTTCGAGGCCGATCACGTAGTCCTGCCCGAGACGGACGATCGAACCCGCCAGCAAAGCCTTGATCTGCTCGCGCTGCGCAATCTCGCGCGCCACCGATCGTGTGATGGCCTCTCCAGGTGAGCGCTGCATGAGCCGAAGCGTCTCGCGCGCGCGCTCGTCGGGAAAGACCTTCAGGAACGGCGATTGCTCGAGCGCCACCGCGAGGGCCACCTTCAACGTGCCATCGAATACCGGCTCGCCGGTGCCGTTTTCGAAATCGGCCAGCACGATGGTGTCCCGTTCGTTCAAAGTACCGGCGCTTGGAGCGACGAGGAAGGACGAGCCGATGACCAGCCCCACGATCGCGGCGGCGAGGGCCACTCCCGCGGTCCATGGTGACGTTCTCCAACGAGCCCGCGAATTCGCGGCGTGTTGGGCGCCGGGCCGGACCGGAGTTCCGACGAGGCCGAGCATCGACGCCATCTCGATCACCGACGAGGGACGATCATCCGGATTGGACGAGAGTGCGGCCATGATGAGCCGATCGAGCTGCGGATCGATGCTGGTCAGCAGCGTCGATGGCCGTGGTGGCGGCGAGCCGTCTTTGGCCTGATGTCGAACGTGTCCGCCGACGAGCAGGTCGTACAGCACGAGGCCCAGCGCATAGACGTCGGTCCGCTCCGAGACCGCCATCCCTGGCGTCCGCTGCTCGGGCGCCATGTAGGCGGGCGTTCCCGTGAACGAGTGACGGCCGGCCTCGGCTCTCGGAATCGCGATTCCGAAATCGCTGATGCGCACGAACCCGTCGTCGTCCATGAGGATGTTGGCCGGCTTGAGATCGCGGTGAAGAACGCCTTGCGCATGCGCCGCAGCCAGACCCGCGCAGAGCTGCCGTCCGATGTCGACGACTTTCTCCGGCGGAACCCGGCCCACGCGTCGAAGCAGCGCCGCGAGGTCTTCGCCCCGGACAAGCTCCATGGAAAAAAAGATGACACCTTCAGACTCGCCGACGTCGAACACGCGGCACACGGCGGGATGAGTGATCTGGCGCGCGAGCCGCACCTCGGTGAAGATTCGCTCGCGTGCGGCGGAACTTGCGGTTTCGATGACTTTCAGCGCGACCGCGGTTTCGAGCACGAGATCGTCGGCGCGCCAGACATCTCCCATGCCGCCACTGCCGATTCGCTCGACCATCCGATAGCGGCCGGCGAACACCTGACCTGCCGCGAATACGGCATGATGATGAGTCTCCGTATTTCGCTCCGGTTCGCCGGCGTTCGCGGCATCGTGGAACTGCAGCAGCGACTCGATCTCTTCCCGCAAAGCGGCATCATCGCCGCACACGTCCGTCAGGAAGGCGGCGCGCTCGTCCAGAGGCCGATCGAGCGCCGCGAGAAACAGGTCCTTCGCCTGTTGAGGTGATCCTGGCATTGAATCGGGTTCCGAGTGTACTACTGGAGGCGGGTGTATTCGCGCCGGCTTTCGTCGAGCACTCGAATATTGTCGGCGTCGCGCCACAGCCCGAAAAATGCTTCGTACGACCCGCGCGCCCTGCCTTCGTCACCGGCGAGCGCCGCGGCGCGAGCGGCGCCGAGATGGGCCAATGCGAACAACGGTGACGTCGGCGCTTCGCCCCGGTGGTCGATGATGCTCTGAAACTGTGCCGCCGCCGCTGTGCCGTCCTTCAGGCCGAGGTATGCCTCGCCTCGAAGGTAGAGTGGCCAGAACTCCGCGGCTGGGGCGTGATCGTACGGCTTGACGGGTTCGAGCAGTTTGATGGCCCGTGCAAAGTCGCGCTGCTTGACCGCGAGCGCAGCGGCGATCAACGGCAGATGAACCCGCACCGTCAAGGTCGCGGTCGGGAATCGCGCACGGAGCTCATCGGACAATCGCGATGCCTCGGCGCCATTACACAGCGCGTAGGCCCGGCCCGCGCGCTCCAGGGTGAAGTTGTCGCGATTGAGCTCGAGCCCCGCCGCGATCTCGCGCCGGGCTTCGGCGCACTGATCCGCAATGGCATGTAACTCGGCATCTTCCACGGCCCATTGAGCCGCGAGCTCTTGAGATCGCTCGGCAAGCGCGGCCTTGACGGCTCGCTGGTGCAGATCGTGGGCTGCCTGCACGCGTCCCGCAAAGGCCGATGTTCGCGCTTCCTGATTGGCCGTCGACATCGGCGGCGACGCGCGGCGTGCCAGATCCAGTTCGTGCGCCAGCGCCTTGGAATCGTTCCTCAGAAACGCCAGCAAGTAGGCGGTGCGTCGAACACTCGCGAGCTCGCCTCCAGCGACCGTCGCCTCCTCGACGAGCGCGTTCGCCTCCTCGAAGCGATTGAGTGCGATGAGCGACCCTGTGAGATTTCGGTGAGGCGGAACAAACCGCGGATCCAGGCGCATGGCCTCTCGAAATGCCGCGACCGCCTGTTCGTGCTGCCCGAACGCGGCGGATGCCATTCCGAGGCTGTTGAATGCGAACGCTTCGCGGGAGTAGGTTCTGGTCCACGACTGGCTGAGGTCGAGCGCCTTGTCCCATGCCTGCTCGGCGTCGATGTAGTAGCGCCATGAGATGAAGAAGCGCTCTCGCTCGCTGACCCTGTCGCGTAGTTCGAAGGCCCGTCGCGAGAAAGTCGGCGCTTCCGCCGAGCGGCCGTTATTGGCGTAGACACCCGACAGGAGCGCCTGCGCCATCGCGAAGTTCGGGTCGAGCTCGATGGCCCGTTGAAGGTGCGGAACCGCCTCGAGACGGGGCACCATCCTCCCGTGATCGAGGGCCAGAGAATACGCATGTAAGGCTTCCAGCGATCCCGTTGTCGCCTGTGCCAACGGAGCGTCGAATCGCTCGATGAGGGCCAGAGATTCGCCGAGCCGTTCCCGCAGTCTCGATGTGATGGATCCGAGCGATTCGAGCACTTGTTCCTTCGTGGCGACTTCGGCCTGCTCGCGGGCCAATACTTCGCCGGTCTCCGCATTGATCGCCTCGAGCGCGAGCACGTAGTGGCTTCCGAGGCTGGCGATCGAACCGGCGACGAGCGCTTTCAGCTGCTCGCGCCTGGCCACATCACGTGCGATTGCCGGCGTGATGCGCTCATCGGCCGACCGTTGCATGAGACCCAGCGTTTCTCGTACCCGGCTATCGGGATACACCTTCAGGAATGGCGATTGCTCCAGGGCGACCGCGAGCGCGACCTTGAGGGCGCCGTCGAATACCGGCTCGCCGGTCGTGTTCAGAAAATCGGCGAGGATAATCGTGTCCTGCCCGGTCAGAGTGTCGCCGGGCGGCGAGGTGAACAGCAGCGCCAAGGCGAGAACGGCCGCCGCCGCAACGGCGCCCGCGATCCATATCCGGATTCGCGACTGACGGCTTGCGGGCACCCTCAACAGTTCTGAGAGCTCACGGACCGACGCGGGCCGATCTCGCGGATCGTGCGCGATCGCCTTCAGGATGGCCTGCTCGAGTTGTGGATCGACATCGGCGATCGACGCTGACGGCTTCGGTGGCTGGCGCCGTGCATCCGTACCCGGGCCAAATGCGGGCCGTCCGACGAGAAGCTCATACAGAATCAGACCCAGCGCGTAAATGTCGGTTCGTTCCGATAGCGGTGCGGCCGGATCGAGCTGCTCAGGCGCCATATAGCCTGGCGTGCCCATCATCGAGGACTGTCCGGCAGTCTCGCGGCTGACCGCGATACCGAAGTCTGTAATCCGCACGAACCCGTCTTCGTCGATGAGCACATTGGCGGGCTTCAGATCGCGGTGAAGCACGCCCTTGGCGTGGGCTGCCGCCAATCCGTCGCACAACTGTTGTCCGATATCGACGACCTTCTCCGAAGGCACCCGGCCCAGGCGGCGAACGAGCGTGGCCAGGTCCTCGCCATGGACGAGCTCCATGGAGTAGAAGACCTCTCCTTCGCCCTCGCTGATGTCGAAGACCCGGCATACCGCGGGGTGGGTAATCTGGCGTGCGAGGCGTGCCTCGTTGAGGATGCGCTGCCGCCCTTCAGGATCGGTCGCATAGATCAGCTTCAACGCCACCGGCGTTTCGAGCACGAGATCGTCGGCCCGCCATACCTCGCCCATGCCACCTTGTCCGAGGCGGGTGATCATTCGATACCGGCCCGCCAGGACATACCCGGGCGCGAAGCGAGCGGCGTCGGGCGACGCCTTCAATTCGCTCGAAGGGGGAGTGATTGCGGGGTTCCGATTCATTTGTCGCGTTAGTCCACAGAGATGAAACCGACGTCCCGCCCAATCCTGACCGCGATGCTATGCGCGGCCGCTGTGACCGGCCAGTTCGTCGCTGCCAAGGCGACCCGGGACGCGCTGTTTCTTACCTCTCTAAGCTTTCACGCGCTGCCCACGATGCTCGTCGCAGCGTCGGTCTGTTCGATCCTGCTGGTCGCGGCGCACGCGCGGTGGGCCGCCAGAACATCCCCCTCAACGTTGATTCAAATCCTCTTTGCCGTCAGCGGTTTGCTGTTCTTCGGCGAATGGGTCGTCCGGGTCAGCGCGCCGGCGGCAACTGCCGTGTTGCTCTTTCTGCATACGTCGGCCATGGGGCCGCTGCTCACGTCGGGCTTCTGGCTGATCGCCACCGAGCGCTTCGATCCGCGCACGGCGAAACGGCGGTTCGGCCAGATCACCGGAGCCGGCACCCTGGGCGGTCTCCTTGGGGCGCTGGTCTCCGAGCGAGTCGCCGCGACCCTGGGTGCCCCTGTCATGTTGCTCGTGCTCGGCGGCCTTCAGCTTCTGACGGTCTGGCTGTTTTCGCGTTTTGCTGCTGCCGCCGAGACCGCCGAACCCGAACACGCCTCTGCGATGCCGCACGGAGCGGGCCTCGCGCCTGGCACTTCGACGGCGCGATCGGGCCTCCGCACGATTGCGCAGGCACCGCATCTGCGGCATCTCGTGGCCCTGGTCCTGCTGGGCTCCACGAGCACCGCGTTGCTCGACTATCTGTTCAAGGCGAAGGCGGTAGAAGCGATCGGAACTGGCGACGAGCTCCTGCGCTTCTTCGCCCTCTATTATGCTGCAACCGGTCTCATAACGTTCACGCTGCAGATGGTTTCGAGCCGTGTCGCGCTCGAGCGATTCGGGCTGGGGCTGACCACGAGCACGCCCTCCATCGCGCTCCTGGCAGGCAGCGTCGGCGGGCTGATTACTCCCGGCTTCGGCAGTCTGATGGCGGCCCGGGCGGGCGAGGCGATTTTCCGCGGGTCGTGGTTTCGCGCCGGGTACGAGCTCTTCTACACGCCGATTCCGGCCGCCGAGAAACGCGCCGTCAAGTCGATTGTCGATGTGGGCGTCGATCGCGCGGGCGACGCCTTCGGTGGCGGGCTCATTCGCCTGGCCGCACTGTTGGCGCCGGCGATTCAGTCTTCCACAATCTTGTGGATGGCGATTGCCAGCTCGGCCGTCGCGATCCTCGCGGCAAGCCGTCTGAACCACTGGTACGTGCGCACCCTCGGGTCGAGCCTGGTTTCGCAGGCGCCCCGCCTTGGTCGATCGGAAACGGAAGGCCAGTTGACCCGGAGCATGCTGCTCAAGGTGCGGAGCTCGAATCGGGCCATGGCCCATAAGGCTCCCGACGACACAGATGACGCGCACGCGTTGCGCTCGTTCAGCCGTTCGCGCGCAATCGAGGTGCTGTCCAGAGAAGAGGGGCTGAGCCCCGTGCTCGTCTCGACTGCCATTCCCATGCTGGCCGGTCCGCTGGGCGATTACGCACACTTCGCGCTCCGTAAAGTGGCGGAGGAGCGGGTAGGGCAGCTCACAGACGCGCTGCTCGATCCGAATCAGAACCACGTGATCCGACGGGAACTGGCCCGCGTCCTCTCGATTGGCGTCTCTCAGCGCGCGGTGGACGGCCTGCTGCTGGCCCTCGACGACAAGCGTTTCGGCGTACGGTATCAGTCCGCGAGGTCGCTTGCGATGATTCTTGCGAGGAATCCGCGAGTTCGCATCGATCGCGATCGGATTCTCGAGGTCGTTGTTCGAGAAGTCGCGGCCGAGCGTCCCGTGTGGGAAAGCCGCCGTCAGCTCGAAGGGGCCTTCAACGAGTCGCGCCTGGACGAATTTGTGCGCGATCGCGCCGGAGACAGCCTTTCACACGTCTTCACATTGTTGTCACTCATCCTGCCCAGTCAACCGCTCCAAATCGCCTTCCAGAGCCTGCAAAGCACAGACGGCCGCCTTCGAGGGACAGCGCTCGAGTACCTCGAAGGCGTGCTCCCCGCCGAAATACGGCAGCAGGTCTGGCCCTTCCTCGTTCACGGGAGCACGCCGCGCTCCCCCCAGCCGCACGACGAAATCATCGCCAATCTGCTTCGCTCCAGCTCCTCGGTCACGCTGCAAGGGATAGCCGCCGCCCGGTAGGTGGTTGGTAGTTGGTGGTTCGTGGTTAGTGCCGTGACCTGCGGCCTCAACTCGCGCCTTCTGACTACCACCCACCACTAACCACCAACCACCCACCGCCCCCCATTGCGGGGTTTCCCGCCCGTTGTCGCGTTAACAGCCAGAACCTGGAATAGGAGCGACATCAATGACCCGAAGTGCCGTAAACCAAGCGTCCGAAAAGTCCTGGCTGGACCGCACGTTTTCGATCTTTGCGGAGGTGCGAGCCGGTGAAGGCGCTACGGCGGCGCTCATGCTGGCGAACATCTTTCTGCTGCTCGTCTGCTACTCGGTCATCAAGACGGTCCGCGAGCCGCTGATTCTGCTCGGCGGGGGTGCAGAAGTCCGGTCCTATGCGGCAGCCGGACAGGCGCTGCTCCTGATGGGATTCGTGCCGGTCTACAGCTGGTTCGCCAGCCGCGTCGATCGGGCGAAGCTGCTCGTGGGCGTGACGGTGTTTTTCATCGCCTGCGTCGAACTGTTCGCGATGGCCGTGTCGGCGCGCATGCCGTATGTCGGCGTCGCCTTCTTCATCTGGGTGGGGATCTTCAATGTGTCGCTGGTGGCGCAGTTCTGGTCCTTTGCCAACGACATCTACAGCAAGGAAGCCGGCGAGCGCGTGTTTCCGATCATCGTGATCGGCATGACCGCGGGGGCGCCGCTGGGCTCATTTATTGCCGGCCATCTGTTCCGATCGGGGATCACGCCGAATCTCATCCTCCACATCTCGGCGGCGCTGCTGTCGGTGAGCGTGCTCATTTATCTCTGGATCAATGCCAGACACGAAGAGCGCGCCGGCGTTCCGGAGTCGACGATGACCGCCGCGGGGGGATTCAAGCTCGTGCTCGCAAGCCCGTACCTCCGGCTGATTGCGGCGCTGATCGTGTTGCTGAACGTCGTGAATACCACTGGCGAGTATGTCGTCGCGCGGCTCCTTACCGCTCAGGTGAACGAGCTCGCGGCAGCCGATGCGGCCTTCAACAAGCAGGCGTATATCGGGTCGTTCACCGGCGACTATCAGTTCTGGGTCAACGTGCTGGCGTTCCTGCTGCAGGCATTCGTCAGCTCTCGCCTCATCAAGTATCGCGGCCTCAGTGCGGCGCTCCTTGCACTGCCGCTCGTCGCTCTCGGCGGCTACGCGATCATCGCCGCAGGCGTCGGCCTGTCGGTCGTTCGCTGGATCAAGACGGCAGAGAACGCGACCGACTACTCGATTATGAACACCGCCCGTCAGCTGCTGTGGCTGCCGACGAGTCGCGAGGAGAAGTACAAGGCGAAGCAGGCCATCGACGCGTTCTTCATGCGCGGAGGCGATCTTCTCTCCGCGGTGGTGGTCTACACAGGTTCCCGCATGCTGCATCTGACGGTGGAGCAGTTCGCCATCGCCAACATTGTCCTTACTGTCATCTGGATTGGAGTTGCCTTCATGATTCTCGAACCACGCCGGTCATTTCCGCGGCTGTCCCTGCGGCCCGCTGCCGCGGCGGTCCTGGTTGTGGCGATGGTTGCCCTCGCCACGACCGCCTTCGCGCAGGAGACGCGCGAAGCGGAGAGAGCCGCCCAGCAGGCGCAAAAAGCGACCGAGCTGCGCCCCTATGAACCCACGGTGCTCGAGCGCCGCATCGAGAAGATCGGCAATCTTCTCAACTCGAAGAAGGGCCCGATGTATCCCTTCATCGGCAGTGTGTTTTCCGGCGGCGGAATGGCACTCGGTCCCGGCTATGTCGCGCGCTTCGGCGACACGGGCGAGTTCGACGCACACGCGGCCTGGTCGCTGAGAAACTACAAGACGGCCGAAACCACGTTCAAGCTGCCGAAATTCGCCAACAACCGCGTCGGTGTCGAGATGCGGGCGAGCTGGCTGGATGCGCCGAAGATGGCGTTCTACCGGAATGGGAACGATTCGCTGAAGAGCGAGCGTGGCGACCTCTCCTACCGGACGACGACAGTTGGGGTCTCGACGCGAGTCCAGGCCGCGCCGTTCTTCGCGGTGGGCGGAGGACTCGATGCGATCGAAATGGAGACGGCGGCGACCACGACGACGGCTGCCACCGACCTGTCGCTCGTGGCGGCGAACCCGTCTTACCGTCGCGGACACGTGTTTGCGGAGGTCGACTGGCGCACCTCTCCCGGCTATACGACCCGCGGCGGCCTCTATCGCGTGGACTGGTCCGACTATCGTCAGACGAACGCGGGAACGCTCAGCTTCAACCGAGTCGATGCCGAAGTGCAGCAGTTCATTCCGATTCTCCGCGAGAGCTCGGTGATCGCGCTCCGCGCCCTCGCGTCGTCCACGAACACCGCGGCAGGAGAGAGCGTGCCCTATGTGCTGCTGCCCGACCTGGGAGGCAGCCACACGCTGCGCGGGTACTCCACCTGGCGCTTCCGCGATCGCAACCGCGTGCACCTGACTGGTGAGTATCGCTGGAGAGCGGGGCATTTCCTTGACATGGCGCTCTTCATGGACGCCGGCCAGGTGGCTCCCCGGTTCAGCAACGTTGATTTCAAGAACTTCAAAAAAACCTACGGCGTCGGCATGTCCTTTCACACGCCCATCAGCACTGTGACGCGCATTGAAGTTGCGCGTTCGAGCGAAGCGACGAGCCTGCTGTTCTCGTTCAGCCCGAGCTTCTAAGGAGAATCGAACATGAGAACCACACGAACCATCAAATTGCTTGCCGCGCTCGTCGGTGCGGTTGCCGTTGCAGTAACCGGCTCGATGCTCACATCCGCCGCATCGCCGAAGTTCTATCCAGACGATCCGGTCTGGATCGAGCGGGAGACGCAGGACGCGTCGAGCATCGAGTCGCTCGAGGTCGACCTCTTCGTCGACCTGGCGTCAAACCTCGTCGCGGGAACCAAAGCACCAGCGGTGCGCCGGGCCGCGAACATCAACACGGTTGACGAAGTACCGGATTCGAGCTGGTTCACCAATCGACTCGGCCATCGTGCGATGACCCCGCAGGAGATCGCGAAAGGGCCGAACACCACCAGTGGACCCGCCGCTGGCGCCTGGACGATTACCTCGTCCAAGAGCGATGGGGTGACGCCTGGCTTTACCGTAAAGGACAGCACCGGCCAGCGATGGTTCCTCAAGTTCGATCCGCCCGGATACCGTGGGATGGCCACCGGAACCGAAGTGGCGGTGACCAAGCTGATGTGGGCGCTCGGATACCACGTCCCGGAAAATCACATCGCGTACCTTCGCCGCGAGCAACTCGTCATCGGCGAGGGCGCGAAGTTTACGCCGCCCGGACGCGATGCGCGCGCGATGCGGACCAATGACATCGATAACCTGCTGCGCCGCGCCAATCGCGAAGAGAACGGGTCCTATCGCGTCGTCGCGAGCAAAGCGCTGCCCGGAAAGCCTGTCGGGCGGGTACGGTTTCTCGACACCCGACCGGACGATCCGAACGACCTCGTGCCGCATCAGGATCGTCGCGAGCTGCGCGCTTACGGGGTGTTCGCGGCGTGGCTGAATCACGTGGACGCGAAGGCCATCAATTCGCTGGACGTCCTGATTTCTGAAAACGGCCGGTCCTACGTTCGCCACTATCTCATCGACTTCGGTTCGGCGCTCGGCAGCGGCGGCGTGGCACCAGCCGACTACTGGGCGGGCTCGGAGTACCTGGTTCAGCCGCGCGACGTCGCGAGACAGATGGTGAGCTTCGGCTTCAGCGTTCCGAAGTGGCGCACGATGCCGTTCTACGAGGCGCGAGCGATCGGACGCCTGCCGCGTCACAACTCCGATTTCAATCCCGACCTCTGGAAGCCGCGCGTGCCGAATCAAGCGTTCCTTCACGCGCAGTCGGACGACAAGTTCTGGGCGGCGCAGCGCCTGGTGGCGCTGACCACCGACATGATCCGCGCAGCCGTTCGAGCCGGGGAGTTTGGCGACCCGGCAGCGGAAGAGTTCCTGGTGCGGGCGCTTGCCGACCGGCGCGATGCGATCGGTCGGGCGTACTTGACGGCCGTGAACCCAATCGCCGAGCCGGTGCTGGCCGACGGCATCCTGACCTTCAGGAATGCTGCCGTCGATGCCGACTTCGCGAGAGCGCCGCAAGGGTACCGTGCGGTCTGGTCGACTTTCGACAATGCCACCGGCAAAACGGAGTTGCTTGGAGCCTCGTCTGCGGCAATTCCGCACCTCGAGGCGCCGGCCAGACTTCCTCGAGTTGACGGCGCGATTGTGAAGGTGGAATTGAGCGCCGTTGGCGGTTCTTACGGCGCATGGGCGAGACCGGCCGACGCCTTCTTCCGGCTTGGGCAGGGCGGCTGGAAACTCGTGGGCTTCGAGCGGACTCTTGAGAACTAAAAGGATCGAAAACGCGTGCTACGATCCTGCCGACAGCTTCAGGCTGGAGGGGGAATTCGATGGGCGCGGGGGTACGACGGTTCGTCTTTGCGATAGCGATTGCGATTGCGGTTCCAGTGCCGGCCCTTGCGGCGGACACCGGAACCGTTTCAGGCGCTGCCTTCGATCAAAATGGAGAGCCCGTTGCCGACGCAACAGTGAAAATTTCAGGCGACCTGCTTCCGATCGGGAGAACCGTTCAGACGGGTGCCAACGGTTTGTTTCAGTTTCAATATCTACCGCCGGGTCAGTATCTCGTCGAGATCGACAAAGCGGCCGTCGGCAGCTCGAAACGAACGGCGCTGGTTGAGGTCGGGAAGGATACGCAGGTCGATTTCGTTCTTGGTTTGTCGATTCAGGAAGAGCTGACGGTCAGCGCGGCACAGCCTATCGTCGACGTGCGATCGGCGGAAATCGGGTTCAACTTCAAAGACGACATCCTCAATAGCCTTCCCCTCGAGCGTACCTACCGCGGCTTGTTTCAATTGATTCCCGGCGTGGCCGACAACCGCAGCCCCGTCGGCCCGGCTGCGGGGGCAGCCGGCAGGACAACCTGTATCTCATTGACGGTGCCAACATCACCAGCCCGGCGTTCGGTTATCTGAGCACGGAGATCAACGAGCTCGATATCGCGGAGGTCAACATCAAGCGCGGGGGAGTCAGCGCCGAGTTTGGCCGCACCAGCGGCAGCGTCGTCAATGCGGTCAGTCGCAGCGGTTCGAATCGCTTTTTAGGGATAGGACGGGTGGATTGGCTGTCGAAGCAGATGGTCGGAGGGTTCACCCTGCCCGCCGACCTCCAGGGGGCCGGTGTGCGGCCAGGCGCTTTTCGCGATGCGCTGCTGACCACCGAGATGATGCCCGCCGGTGGCCTCGGTGGCCCCGTCGTGCGAAACCGGCTCTTCTTTTATTTGTCAGCCCGCTACTCGCGCGAAACGAAATGGGATCGGTTCAACAAGGTTGCCGTCCCGCTGCCCGACGAAATCCGAACGGGACCGGAGCTGTTCGGCAAGCTCACGCTCGTGCCGACCGCGCAGCACCAACTGACCGGCAGCTACCGTCACCGGCCGAATCACGTCGACAACGCCGGGACCAACGCCGACTTTGCCCCGAGTGTCGCGACTCTCACCGACAACGGTAGCAGGATTGCCACGGCCGAATGGGCGAATTTCCTGGCGGCCGGACGACGATCACTGAATGTGCGATACCTGCACATGAAAGAGATCAACGAGGACGTGCCGATCACGAATCTGGGATACCTGCCCACGTTCGATCCGCGCAATCTGCCGGCGATGGGCCAGTACGTCGATCCGTTGCAGGCGAACCTCACCGTGGGTGGGAACCAGTTCACGAATCTTCAGAATTACCAGCGGCACGAGCTGCGCGGCACCTTCAGCCAGATGTTCGACATGGGCAGAACGAGCCACACGCTGAAGGCCGGTGTCGGCTACGAATTCGCGGAGGAGCTCTTCAACCGCACTGCCAATGGGTGGGGCCAGATCGTCAACATCACGCAGAGCGGCGTGCCGGCCTTGCGCACGCGCTACTACACGCCTCAATCGCCGCAGCGCGGGTTGACGCGCACCTACGCGCTTTTCGTCCAGGACGATGTGGCGCTGGCGACGCGCGCCTCCCTGAATGTCGGGCTCCTGCTGAATCGAGATGAGATGTCGCAGCACGTCGAAGGCAGCGGTGGATGTCCCGCCGTCATCCTGCAGGGAGGCTCGGCAGTCTACCAATCGCGAGGCGACACGTGCGCGTTCCTGCGATTTGGCTTCAAGCAGGAAATTCAGCCTCGCGTCGGGTTCACGTACCAGCTTCGCGACGGCCGCAGCGACAAGGCATACGCGCACTGGGGCCGGTACTACAACCTGGATCAGAAATCGAGCGCACGCAGTCTCGCGCCCCGCAGGATCTTCCAGACGCAGACGGTGTTCGACCTGGCCGGCAACGTGTTGTCGAGCGGCCCGCTGGCCTCGACGACGGGCAAGATGATCGACCCTGATATCGAACCAATTTATACCGACGAAGTGCTCGTCGGTTATGCCACGCCGCTGGCAGGAGGCTACAGCCTGGATCTGTTTTTCATGTCCAGGAAGATGAACAACTTCATCGAGGACGTGCCGTCCCGGATGAATGGTACGTCGCCCGACAGCGGACCCTACGTCGCCGCCAATCTGCCATGTGCGAGGTTTGCGTCGTGCCAGTTGGCCGATGCGCGCCGCACGTATCGTGCCTTCACGGTCGATCTGAGGCGGCGCCTTGCCAACGGCTGGATGAGTAACATCAATTACACGTGGAGCCGTTTCGAGGGCAATTTCGATCTCGACTACTCAACGGTCTCTGTCTTCAATACCTCGTCGTTCATTCAGGACGCCCCTGGCACCAACGTCGAAGACCCGAATCGTTTTGGTCCGCTCTTCGAAGATCGCCCCCACGTGCTCAAGCTCTTCACCTCGTACGACGTGACGAGCAGGTTGAGTGCGGCGGCATATCTGCGCGTGCAGAGCGGAACGCCATGGGCCGCACGAGGCCGCGATTGGGTCGGGCCATCGCTGAACTACCTCGAACCGGCTGGCAGTCACCGCAACCCGACCTGGACCAATGTTGATGTGATGGCGTCCTACCGCCTTCCTCTCGATTTCGCCGACAGCGTGTCGCTCGAGGCGCGGCTGCTGAACGTGTTCAACAGCCAGACGCGGCTGGCCACCGATTCGCTGCAGTTCCTTGATCTTCAGACGGTGCCGGTCGCGCCGTTCTTCGCGCCCTACCAGCAGCGAAACCCGTTCTTCGGGATGGGCAACGGCTTCGCACCGCCGAGGCGCCTGCATCTTGCGGCGATTGTCAGTTTTTGATTCGTACGTCGGTGCGTGGCGGCTGCCTCTGAACGCGTCCGCACCTGACAAGAAATGCAAAACAGGGAGATTAGGAGTTCAGGAGGCTTGTGATGGATGCGCAAGCCTTCTATCCGGGCAGGAATACCGCGGTTCAACACTGGACGCGGCCGTTGCTGACAAACGCGCCGACGATCGATCTCTTACAGAAGATCAGAAGTTCAGAAGATGAAACATCAATTGGGCATTAGTGCATCGACGTCGTGCCGGTAACGGCGCGTGGGCCGCGTTCAGCCTCCTAATCTCCTGATCTCCTGTTTCCGTGTGAACGACTGTTCGCAGAAGCCAGACGCGACGAACTATTTAATGCGTCTGATGCGATTCAGCGGAGGCGCTTCGAGCGGCGAGTGTTTAGCGAGATAGGCGAGAAAGATATCGAGATCGAGGCCGATGGTCGTGACGCCGCTGCCGCGCGTCAAAGTGCTGAAGTTGTCGCCGCCGGTGGCGATGAACTCGTTAATAGCGACCCGATATTGTTGTTCAGGGACGAGCCGACGGCCATCGATCATGATCGACGCGGGATCGACGCGGCGCGATTTGGAGGCCGTCCGGTCGTACGCATACGTGAATCCGCGCGAGACCTGCAGGATTCTGTCTTGACCGGGCGCGATGTTGTCGAACTGCTGCTCCAGAACGTCCTTGATCGTCCTTCCCGTCATCGTCTGAATGACGATTCTGTTTCGAAAGGGCAGTACGTTGAAGGCCTCTGCGTAGGTGACCGGTCGCAGCGTGCCGCCGTCGGCGGACCCGCGGGTCAGGTCGGCTCGAATGCCGCCGGGATTCATGAACGCCACATCGGCGCCTCCCCGGGACGGGGACCCCGTCGCCTCGAGGGTGCCGTCGGCGATGATATTTCCCAGGACCGATTCACCGGCGAGATTCGCGGTGCGCGTCAAATCAGCTGCGGCCGTTCCCACAACCTGTTCCGCGAATTTTGAGTACAACGGCCGGTATCGTTCGATGATGGCCGTCTGAGCGGGATCTTTGGGGACGTCGCGGGTGACGATGACATTCCGTGCGGCTTTCGAAACCACTTCAGCGGTTCGCCTGTCGATGGCGAGATCGATCGCCGTGATCGCACGGCCGAAGGCGGCGGCAGACGTGACCAGCTTCCTGTCGATAGTGCAGTTGTACGCCCGGTGTGTATGGCCGGAGACGACGATGTCGACATCATCCGAGATGCGCTGCGCGATTCTGACGATGGGCCCGGAGACGCCGGCGCAGCCGTTGTAGTCGTCGCGCGATGGAAGCCCGCCTTCGTGGATCAGCACGACGATCGCGCGCACATTCTGATTCTTCAGGTACACGAGCCCAGCGATTGGCGGCCTTGACTTCCGACTCGAACTGGAGCCCCTCGACGCCAGCTGCGAGCACGAGGTGTGGTGTGCCCTGGAGGGTCAGTCCAATGAAGCCAACGCGAACGCCGCCGACCTCTTTCACCACATACGCGGGCAACAATGGCCCCGGCCGTTCGGCAGTGGGCGGGTCGAAGGCCACGTTCGCGGCGAGATATTGAAAGGCTGCGCCGCTGAACAACGCGCGATCCAGGCATCCCCGTTCCGGGTGACACCCGCCGTTCTGTATCCTGAGGAGCTCGCGCCATCCATCGTCGAATTCGTGGTTGCCCACGCTCGAGACATCGACACCCATGGCGTTGAGCGCTTCGACCGTCGGCTCATCGTGAAACATTCCCGAGAGCAGGGGCGACGCGCCGATCAGATCGCCGGCCGCCACGATGAGGGTATTCGGGTTGCGCGCGGCCAGCGTCGCAAGATGGGTCGAGAGGTACTCGGCGCCGCCGGCATCGACATCGGCCAGCCGGCCGTTCGATCCTGTCGGAGGCTCCAGGTTGCCGTGGAAGTCGTTGAAGGCGAGCAGTTGGACAGCGACAGTATCGACTGTGGTCTGGCCCGCCGCCAGTGTCAGGTAGACCGCAACACTACTTAGGGTGACGAAGACGGACCGCGCGAGCGGTGGGCGCATGGCCGATGATACGACGATCCTGCCGTCGCACCACCGGCGCGCCGTGTGTCAGAGCCGGATCCGTCTCGAGCGAGACAGCAGGCGGGCGATCTGGGTTTGTTCGTCGCGCGGGAGATCCTTCAGATAACAGTCCACCGACTCGACGATCAACCGCCATTGCGGTTGCTTCGTGACCTTACTGAGTGCCACGAGCTTGTCGCGCGCGGTTTTGGGCAGGCGGAAGCTTACCTGTGGGTAGTCTTTGACACGCTCACCGCCATCGCCGGCCGGGGGCCGGCCGACTCTGCCGGTCGTGGAATTGCGCTTCGACGGGTTAGCGGCTGGCATTTAAGGTTTGTGCTAGCAACAACATTCGCTAGAATGATCACATGGCGACGCGCGCCACACGACGCACGCCTAATCGTCCCCGCGCTCGGCGAGGCCGCCCCCGTACGCACCGCGAAGCCTGGACCAAGGTCTCGGTCGTCATGTTCGAGCGACAGGTGCTCGAGCTCGATCGACTGACGACCGCGATTCGAACCAAGACTGGCGCGAATCTGACCCGCGCAGAGGTGATTCGGGCCCTGCTTGACGCATTGGACGAAAGCCGCCTCGATGTGACGACGGTCGTGTCGGGCGCCCACCTCAAGCGCATGATCGCGCAGAAGCTGTCGGCCTGACCCGGCGGCAATTCGGTATATAAGTATCTCATAAATCACGCCGCTATATACTACCCGCCACAACCGATCGGTAAACCAACGCGAAGGTGGGTTTGCATCATGAAGCACGCATTCATCTCGCTCGGCGTCGGTGTCTTCGTTCTCGGTCTTCTTGCGCCCGTCAGCGCCCAGCTGTTTCCATCGGGCAATGCCGTGATGACGATGGGGCACGTATTGCTGAACGTCAGCGACGTCTCGGCCCATCGCGAGTTCTGGACGCGGCAGTTCGACGCCAAGCCGCTGAAAGTGGGAACGCTCGAGGGCGTCACGATTCCGGGAACGGTGATTCTTTTCCGCGTGCAGCCGCGCACCGGACCCAGCGAAGGCACGACGATCAATCATCTCGGTCTGAAGGTGAACAAATTGTCGGATTTCACGGCTCGCTTCGATAAAGCCGGCCTGAAGTACGACCCGCCTCGCGTCGGCCGCGAGAAAACACCGCAGACCTATGTCACCGGGCCCGATACGTTCCGCATGGAGCTGGTCGAAGATTCCACCCTCCCAGCACCGGCTGTCAGCCATCACCTGCACTACTGGCTCGAACATCCGGCGGACGTCAAAAAGTGGTACGTCCAGAAGCTTCTGCTGCAGCCGACCATGCGCGGGCCGTACGATTCGGGCGATGTGCCCGGGATGAACCTGACCATGGCACCGCTGGGCAGTCAGAAAGTTCCCGGCGTGCCGACCAAGGGGAGACTGATGGACGGCATCGGGTTCGACGTGCCGAACCTGCAGGCGTATATCGGAAAGATCAAAGCCAATGGCGTGACGTTCGACATCCCGTACGGACGCGACCCTGAACTCGGATTGATGTCGGCGACGTTGACCGATCCATGGGGTGTGACCATCCGGCTGACCGAAGGCCTCAGCAAGATTGCCGGCGTCACGTCGTACACCTACGTAGACGGATACGTGGTTGTGCGGCCGATCGAGTAATGCACAGACAGCCGCGCTGGGTGCGTATCGTTGCGCTTCCGCTCGGAAGTTGCGCCGCCGCCACACTGGTGACATGGCGGCTGTGGCCATACGTCGCGCCGACAGCGTCGCCGCTGTTCTTTGTCGCCGTGATGATTTCGTCGCTCTATGGCGGGATCGTAGCGGGCCAGCTCGCGACGCTGCTCTCGTCTGCGGCGATCGCCTACTTCTTCATGTCGCCGCAGCTGTCCCTGGCGATCGATTCGGCCGACATCTTCCGGCTGGTGGTGTTTGCGGCGGTGGCGCTGCTGACCAACTCGATTGCGGCCGAGAGGAATCGCACCGACGCGGCACAGCGGCGCCTCGTCGAGGAGTTGCGCACGGCGAACGCGCGCATCAGAACGCTTAGCGACATGCTGCCGGTATGTCCTGATTGCCGGCGCGTGCGGGTGGGAGACACCAATCCCGTGTGGAAGACCGTGGAGACCTACCTGGCGGAGACGCCAGAGCTGCAACTGAGCCACGCTCTGTGTCCGCAGTGTTCAGCGCGCCACTTCCCGGAATTTCACGCCCACACGGGGTGAATCGGCTGTCGTCCGCACTTTCCCGACCTTTGCTCTGCGCACCGGCTCAATCTTCGCGTCGGCCCCCTTCCAGATGCTGTTGGGCAGCACCAGAAAGATTGCGACAAGCCCTGCGCACGTAACCTTACCCGGCCTGATGGGAAACCGCATCGGCGTTCCTCGACGAATTGTTTGATAAGTCAGGAGAGTCGGGCGAAAAATCAGCGACAGTATAACATTCGACGTCCTCTCCTTGACTTGGAAACGTCGCGGCAGTAGAGTCGGCGCACACCCACACCATATCCCGTCCGTGCGGACCTCGTTTTCATCCAGGAGGACGCCATGCGGTTCTGCTTACTCGTCGCGCTCACGTTGCTGATGGGCAGCTGCTCCGGCCAGGGAGTAGCCAACCAGGATGCGAATGCGCCGGTGAAGATCCTGATCTCCCAGATGGATGTCACCATCAAAAACGAATTGGGTCTCGCGTTGAACGACGTCTCGATCGCCATCGTGCCGATCGGACGGACCACCCTGTTCACCAAGTTCGTGGGCCGGATTGAGAACGCCGAATCGCGAAGCATTATGCTTGGCGATTTCGTCGGGCGCGACGGCACGCCCTTCAGTCTTCGCGTCATCAAGCCGCGGTCAGTGGAAGTGAAGGGCAAAGATGTGAAAGGCCAGGAACACACGGCGGAGGTCGCCTGGCGGTAATACGGCGAAAGTCGCGGCGGGGCGGGGGCCTTCGGCAGGGTGGCGAGGGGATGGTATGATCGCGCCCCGATGAGAGCCAGCACGCTCCGCAGCGGCCGATGGATTGTCGGCGGCGCCGCGTTCGTGGCGGCCGCCACGATTCTGTTCGAGGCAGCAGGACAGTCGTCGCCGCGACCGGCGGCGGTGCGCCCGAACGCCTATCGCGTCATGTCGACGACCGACCGCGATGTGAAGACGGCGCTCAACTTCGCGCTCGCGGATCAGAAGAAGAAAAACCGCAGCGACAGCGCTCTCACGCTCCTCAGCGTCCTGTCCGCCGAGCACCAGGCGTCCAAGGGAGATAACTTCCGTCTGTGCCTCTCCCTCGATCGCCGCGGCCGAACCGACACCGCCCGCGCCGTCGTCCACCGTAATCAGAAGCGGCAGTGGTCTGTCGCCTTGTGGGCGTGGGGAGCCTGTGGAAAGTAAGAAGTAAGAAGTAAAAAGTAAGAAGTCTCTTACTTTTCACTTCCTACTTCCTACTTCCTACTTCCTACTTTCCTCTACGCCAACTCCCGTTCACCCGTCCGAATATTGAACGCCTGTTCCACCGGGAAGATGAAAACGCGCCCGTCGCCGATCTCTCCCGTGTGCGCCGCTTCGCGAATCGCTTGCAGCGCTGGTTCCACGAGATTGTCGGGTACGACGGTTTCCACCTGCATCTTCGGGAGCAGCGTCACTTCGTATTCCCTCCCCCGATACACCGCCGTGTGGCCCTTCTGCCGGCCGTGTCCCCTGACTTCGGTGACCGTCATGCCGGCGATTTGAAGCTTTGCCAGCGCGTCCTTGAGGTCGTCAACTTTGTTCGGGCGAATGATGGCTTTGATGAGTTTCATGCGAGCTCCGATCGCAGGGCCGGTGCGGGCTTCTTCGCGCCGGAATGTGAACCGAACGTGGCGCTGGGCTCGCCGTGCACGTAGGCCTCTTCGCCGTGGTTGCTGAGATCCAGGCCCACCGATTCGTCGTCGGCCGTCGCACGGAGCGGAATGACAAGGCCGATCAGTTTCAGGAGCACGAAGCTCATCACACCGCTGTAGACGATCGTGACGGCGACGGCCGTCGCTTGAATGCCGATCTGCGCCGGGTTGCCGAAGAGCGCGCCGTCAGCGACCCCGTTCAGCGCCTTCTGGGCGAACACGCCGGTCAGCAATGCGCCGACGGTGCCTCCGACGCCGTGGGCGGCCACGACATCGAGCGTATCGTCCATCGAGGTCTTCGCACGCCAGATCAGACCGAAGTAGCTAGGAAACGCGGCGATCGCGCCGAGCGCGATGGCGCTCATCGGTCCTATGAACCCGGCGGCGGGCGTCACCGCGACCAGCCCGACGACAATCGCTGTTGCGGCGCCCACCGCGGTGGGCCGGCCCGTACCGGGCGTAATCGAGAAGCGTCCAGACGCAGAGCGTGCCCATCGGCGCGAGGAAGGTCGTCGTGAATGCGAGGGCGGCAATGGGGCTGGCCGCGAGCGCGCTGCCGGCGTTGAAGCCGAACCACCCGAACCAGAGCAAACCCGCGCCGAGCAGCGTGAACGGGACGTTGTGCGGCAGCAGCGACGAGCCGGGGTAATCGCTGCGCTTGCCGACGACCAGCGCGGCGACCAGCGCGGCAATTCCCGCGTTCACGTGCACGACGGTTCCGCCGGCGAAGTCGAGCGCGCCCATGTCGGCCAGAAAGCCGCCCCCCCACACCCAGTGCGCCACAGGCGAGTAGACGACGAGCGCCCACAGGATGATAAACACCAGATACGCGGAGAAGCGCATCCGCTCCACGATCGCGCCCGAGATAAGGGCTGCCGTGATGATGCAGAAAGTGCCTTGATACGCCATGAAGAGGTATTGCGGAATGGTGCCCTGTGCCTCGAGGCCGACGCCCCGCAGGAAGAGCCGCGAGAAGTCACCCAGGAAGTTGCTGCCGGTGGTAAAGGCCAGCGAGTACCCGATGACCGCCCACAGAACCCCGACGAATCCGAGCGAGATGAAGCTCATCATCATCGTGTTGAGCGCGTTCTTCGAGCGCACCAGCCCGCCATAGAAGAAGGCCAGCGCGGGCGTCATGAGGAGCACCAATGCCGTTGAAACCAGCATCCACGCAGTGTCGGCTTGATTCATCTCACACCTTATTTTTTTGAAAGTGATGGAAACAGGACGTTGATGACGCGAGTGTAATCAAGATCGACGCCAATCGCCGCGCACCATTCGCCGTGTGGAAAATGCGCGTATTTGCTCGGAAAATCGTTGAAATGCGATGGTGCGCGGGTAAGCCGTCAGGTCCAGCCGAACCGACGTCCATGTGGCTTGGGCGTGAAATTCAGACAGAAATGTGGGTTCTTATAGCCAACCGTGGCGATGGTCGGGGCGGCGATCGCCGAAAACATGGGACGGGCCTACAACGTTGTTTGTCTACACAAAACATCGACAAAGTTGTTGCTGCAGGTTTGGGAGGATAATTGGATATGCGCGGCGTGAACGGACTGCACCACATCACCGCGATTGCCGGACCCGCTCAAGAGAACCTGGACTTCTATGCCGGCGTCCTCGGTATGCGGCTCGTCAAGCGCAGCGTCAATCAGGACGATCCCGGGACCTATCACTTGTTCTACGCCGATGCGGAGGGAAGTCCCGGATCCGATCTCACCTTCTTTCCCTGGGCGCACATGGCGCCGCCGCGGGCGGGACACGGTCTTGCCATGGAAGTCGATCTCGAAGTGCCGGACGGCAGCCTCCCGTATTGGGCCGATCGGCTGAAGAAGTACGGCACCACGATCGGACCGCCCGAAACGCGCTTCGGGCAGCACGTCCTTTCATTCACCGATCCCCACGGCTTGAACGTCGCGCTGGTGGAAGTCCCCGGCAAACGGCGGTCAACACCGTGGGCCGAGAGTCCGGTTCCGGTCGGACATCAGGTCCGCGGCCTGTTCGGTGCACAGATATGGGAGCGCGAGTCGGCAACGACCCAGCATTTTCTGACAACAGTGCTCGGCTTTCACCAGATGGGCGCCGAGAACGGATGGACGCGCTACGGATGCGCGGGCGGACCTGGCGTTATCGACCTGCGCGACGCGCCCGAGGCGCGACGGGGAGCCTGGGGCGTGGGTGCGGTGCATCACCTCGCCTGGCGTGTGGACGATGACGAGCATCAGCTCGACGTGAGAACACGCGTCGAGGGTGCAGCGGCGCATCCCACCACGGTCATCGATCGGTTCTGGTTCAAGTCGGTGTACTTCAAGGAGCCGGGTGGCGTGCTCTTCGAGCTGGCAACCGACGGTCCTGGCTTCGCAGTGGACGAAGACGCCGCACATCTCGGCGAGAAGCTCGTGCTGCCGCCATGGCTCGAAGCCCACCGTCAGGCTATAGAGCAGGCGCTGCCGCCGCTCTCGTATGAGGGCGAGGCGCACGAGCGGAACCTGGAACCCAGAACCTAGAACCCAGAACCTAGAACCGTGCCGTCCCCATTGTCCTTCACCCATCACTATCAAGCAGCCTCCGCGCCGGGCGCCCCGACACTGTTGATGCTGCATGGCACGGGCGGCAACGAGCACGATCTGGTGCCGCTCGCAGCGGAGATGCTGCCGGGAGCCGGTGTCTTGAGCCCCCGCGGCAAAGTCCTCGAAGGCAGCATGCCGCGCTTTTTCCGGCGGCTTGCCGAAGGCGTGTTCGACCTTGACGATCTGCGTCAGCGCACGCTGGAGCTTGCGGAGTTTGTCGGGGAAGCAAGCGAACACTACAGGTTTGATCCATCGCGTGTGGTGGCTGTCGGATTTTCGAACGGCGCCAACATTGCGGGCTCGCTGCTCCTGCTGGCGCCTGGAGTGCTTGCCGGCGCCGTCCTCTTGCGCGCCATGGTTCCCATCGTTCCCGATCCGCTTCCCGCGATTCCGGGTACTCCCGTGTTGATCTCCAACGGCCGTGTCGATCCGCTGGTGCCGATCGCCGAAACCGAACGGCTTACCGCGCTGCTGCGATCGGCAGGGGCCGACGTGACGCTCCGATGGCATCAGGCCGGACATCAGCTCGTACCCGATGACGTCGCGAATGCGCGCGCGTGGCTCGCGTCCTTCGCAACCTGAGAACTAATCTCAATCTCAGGTTTCAGATTTTTTATCTCACCATGCTACCGTCGCGCTGCGATGCCGGCGGCGGGCGTACTCGTCATCATCTTCCTGATTTTCGGCGTGGGTCCGATAAACGCCGAGGCTCAGTCGGTCGATCGTTCAGGGCTTGACGGCCGGCGGCTGTATGAGGCGGCGTGCGCGGCCTGTCACGGAAGCGACGGGCGGGGGCAACCGATCGCGGTCCGTGGCTTCGAGATCGATCCGTTCGATTTCACCGACTGCAAACTGACCACGCCTGAAGCCGATCTCGACTGGCTGTCGGTCATCCATCAAGGCGGTCCCGCACGTGCGTTCGATCGAATGATGCCCGCGTTCGGCGAAGAGCTGACCGAAGAGCAGATCGGGCGGGTGCTCGAGTACGTCCGCACGTTCTGCACCGAATCGGGGTGGCCGCGTGGCGATCTGAACCTGCCCCGCCCGCTCGTCACCGAGAAGGCATTCCCCGAGAACGAAGCGGTCCTCACGACGACCATCGTCCCGAGCCACGACCGGTTTGTCGGCAATCAG
Organism: Vicinamibacterales bacterium; assembly: GCA_963782595.1. Classification (GTDB taxonomy): domain Bacteria; phylum Acidobacteriota; class Vicinamibacteria; order Vicinamibacterales; family JAMQPK01; genus JAMQPK01. The sequence goes on from CAWAKJ010000005.1 coordinate 883,733, forward strand.
TTTCTGTACGAGCATCGCGTCGGTCGCCGAGGTCAGTACGAAATGTTCGTACCGTTGGACTGGCGTCAGCAGCCCGGCAGCCAGTGGAAGGTCGGTGTTGGCGACATCGGCGTTGCGTACAAACACGTGCTCTTCGACAGCCTCTCGCGCGGATCCATCGTGTCGGCTGGCGGCGAACTCAAGCTGCCCACCGGCAGCGAGTCGAATGGGCTCGGCAGCGGCGTGACGATGTTCGAGGCGTTCGGGATCGTCAGCCAGGTACTGCCGCGCGACGCCTTCCTTCACGCGCAGACCGGCATCGAGGTGCCCGCTGATGCGGAGCAGGCCGCTAAGGAGACATTCTGGCGGCTGGCGTTAGGCAAAAGCTTCATGGAGGGACGTTGGGGCCGCGCGTGGTCGCCGATGGTCGAGATCCTTGGTGCGCGCGAGCTCGAAGACGGGAGCGACGTCGAGTGGGACGTGCTGCCACAGCTGCAGGTGAGCCTCAGCACCCGGCAGCACGTGCTCCTGAACGCCGGCGTGCGCATGCCGCTCACGCAGCGAGACGAGCGGCGCACGAGCCTGCTCGTCTACGTCTTGTGGGACTGGTTCGACGGTGGATTGCTTTCAGGATGGTGACATGATGCGCGTGCCCTCGGCTGCCATGGCCATCGCCCTCGCCGCGCTTGCCGCAGCCCTCATCACGACGAACCCGGCCGCGCAACGTGCATCCTCCCGTCCCGTCCCGGGTCACGGCGGGGACCTGTTTACGACATCAGATCAGTGCCTGGCCTGTCACAACGGGATGAAGACACCCTCGGGTGAGGATGTATCGATTGGCACCAGCTGGCGGACATCGATGATGGCCAATGCGGCGCGCGATCCTTACTGGCATGCAGGCGTCAGACGGGAAGTGCTGGATCATCCGGCAGCGTCGGCGGAAATCCAGGACGAATGCTCGAAGTGTCACATGCCGATGGCGCGGACCGAAGCCCATCTGAATGGAGGCGAGGGGGAGGTGTTTGCGCACCTGCCCGTGGCGCGCGCAGACGGACGCGTCGATCGGCTTGCCCACGACGGCGTCGCATGTTCGCTCTGCCATCAGATCACCAACCAGAATCTCGGAGCGCCTGCGAGTTTCACCGGCGGCTACGTCGTCACGCCGCCCGGCGCGACGCCTCCGCGGCCGATATTCGGGCCGTTTCAGATCGAGCGGGGGTTGACGGCAATCATGCGGTCGGCGACCGGCTTTCAACCGACCGAGGCGCTCCATATCCGGCAGTCCGAGCTGTGCGCGACGTGCCACACGCTCATTACGAAAGCGCTCGGGCCCAAAGGAGAGGTCATCGGCGAACTGCCCGAGCAGGTGCCGTTTCACGAATGGCAGCACAGCGCGTACGCTGGCGAAGAGCGCAGCTGTCAGACCTGTCATATGCCGGTCGTCGAAGAAGAGACGCCGATTTCTTCGGTTCTTGGCGCGCCGCGCAAGGGCTTTGCGCGCCATACCTTCGTCGGCGGGAATTTTTTCATGCAGCGCATGCTGAGCCGGTACCGAGACGATCTGGGAGTGTTGGCGCCCATCGGTGAGATGGACGCCGCGGTTCGCGCGACGCTGAACAATCTTCAAACGGCGACCGCGAGAATTTCCGTGGACCTCGGCGAGATTTCGAACGGCCGCCTCATGGCTGACGTCCGCGTCGAGAATCTGACCGGGCACAAGCTGCCGACAGGCTACCCGTCCCGCCGCACCTGGCTGCACGTCACCGTTCGCGATCGGAGCGGCCGCGTTCTGTTCGAATCGGGTGCCATCGACCCTCGAGGCTCGATCGCCGGCAATGACAACGACGTGGACCCGCGCAGGGTCGAGCCGCACTACACCGAGATTCGGGAGTCCGATCAGGTGCAGATCTACGAGTCGGTCATGCGGGATTTGGCGGGCGCGCCGACGACGGGCCTGTTGAGTGCGGTCGGCTATGTGAAAGACAACCGGTTGCTGCCAAGAGGATTCGACAAGTCCACGGCGGAGGCGTCGATCGCCGTAATCGGCACTGCTTCGCAGGATGCCGACTTCGCAAGTGCGGGCGATCGCGTCCGCTACATCATCGAAGTCGGTAACGCGGCGCCGCCGTTCCAGATCGACGCCGAGCTTCGCTTCCAGGTGATTGGCTTCAGGTGGGCGGAAAATCTTCGGCCGTACGACAGTGAGGAAACCAGGCGATTCGTCAGCTACTACGAATCGATGGCGTCCTCATCATCGGAGGCGCTTGCCAGCGCGCGGGCGACTCTCCCCTGATTACTTGGTTGCCGGCGTGGGCGCCGGCGCCGCGGGCTTCGCCGTCGATGGCGTGGGCTTGTCCTGCGGTGGAACCGGTTTCACAGAGGGCGCGGCCGGCTGCGAGGGTGCGGCCTTATCGTCGACGCGACGCCGCGTGACGATCCCCGAATCGACTGTCTTTCCTAGATCGGTCACGACCTGGAAATGCATCTGGTCGCCGTCGATTTCAAACACCATGAAGTGAAAACCCTGATCGAAGGCCTTGGCGGTGTATTCGCCGCCCACATCGCCTTTTCGCAGCTTGCCCGCACCGCCCGAGATGAAGTAGTGGATGCCCTTCTGCGGCTTCAGGCGTTCGTAGAAATGTTCGTGACCCGCCATCACCACGTCGACGCCGTATTTCAGGAAGAGCGGCTCGAGTTGATCGCGAAGCGCCGTATCAGAGCCGTGACGGCCGCCGGACGAGTAAAGAGGATGGTGGAAGTACATGATCTTCCAGTCCGATCCGCTCGCCGCCAGCTCTTTCTCGATCCACTGCAGTTGCGTGCGATCCATGTAGTTGCTGTCGAGGGCGAAGAACCGCACACCGTCTTTCGGCTTGAAGGTATAGAAGCGCTCGCCGTTCATGTTGAACAGCTTGTACATGCGCTGGTTGGTGCTGTCGTGGTTGCCGAGCGAGGCGTAGAACTTGACGCCTTTGTCGAGCACTGGCTTATAGGGAATTTCGAACTTCCGCTGGAAGTCACGGGCGTTCTCGCCGCCGTACATGTTGTCGCCCATCATGAGGACGAACTCGTACGGGAACCGCTGGTGCATGTCGGTGAAGACCTTCGCCAGGCGGTATTGATTGGCGTCGCCGGTGCCGCTATCCCCGATGACGGCAAACTTCACCGTGCCACTTGGCTTGTTCGCAAGGGTGAGTTCCTGCGCCGCTACGGCCGCCGCAAGGGTCGCCGTCAGTGCGAAGACGGCCAGGAATGATTTGTGTGTCCGCATGGCTGTTCCTCGAAGCAACTACGGAATCGCGTTGAGCATGAAGTCGATGATCAGATTCGCCTTCGCGTCGTACAAAATCAGATGCTTGCCGACAAACCGGTACTGCACGTCTTCCGGCAACGGTGGAAGTGACAGCAGTACATCAGGCGGCACCGTCGAGAGCGGCGCGTCCTTCGGGTAGGTGGAGTTCACCTTGAACGGGATCTCCTTCGGTTCCGGCGCGTCGGCCTTGATGCTGGCTTTGTTGTCCGCTGCCTCCTTCCCCTTGGCCAGCGGCGGTTTGAGCGCGCGCCGGAACATGGCTTCGGTCGCGGGTGTCAGGATGTCGCCGCGCTTCGCCGAGGCGCGCGCCTGACGGACGTTCTGCGCCATGACCTGCTCGGCCGTCACGATCTCTCCGGGCTTGTCGGTCCTCTTGAGATCCGGCGCCGCGTTTTCGGCAGAGCCACGCAATTTGACATAAGCGTCGACCCGCTTCCTGAAATCGGCGGCGACCCCGGCGTCCGGATTGACGTTGCTGCCTTTGGGCATGTCTTGCGCCCGCGCGGCCGAGCCTGCGATCGCAAGAATTGACCCTGTCACCATGTACGCAATCAGCGAACTCTTCATAACGCGTGGGAGAAAGCAGTTTCCGTACCGCAGGCGGGAGCGGCGTCGAACTGTAGCGGATCCCTACAGCGTATTAGCGGAATGATCGCGTAAAGAGCTCTTCAATCGCTTTCTTCGCCGGTTCCTGCAGCGTGCGCGTGCCGGTGCCGGTGAAATGCGGGTGCATGATGCGCGGCCCGGCCTTGCTGGTGGGCGTCTGCCAGTCTTCGCCGTTCCACCAGAACCAGCCCTGCCGCTCCTGATCGTACACATGTAACTTTTTGTTGCACAGCTTGGCGAACTCCGCGCCCCACCCGGTGCCGCCGCGGACGGTCTTGTCTTCGAGAATCGTCCCCACGACCCAGATTTCCTGGCCACTGTTGACCTGATACCACATCGTCTGCAGGACCTTCCGGATGGTCGGGGCGTCGGCGTAGCGACGGTGCATCAGACGGCTGACGTATTCGAGGCTCACGTCGCCGTTCTGCAGTTCTTCATGGTTGAGCACCCGCACGCCGCGGTGGCGGACGATCTTGTGCCCCTCAAACGTAAAGTTAACCTCTTCCACGCCATGGCGTTCGGCGCAGGCGCCAAACTCCGCCTCGGCCCCTGGTGCGCCGCCACTGAAGAGGATGCAGTCGGGTGCTTTCATATCCATAGCATCGCGTAAAATCAACGCATGCTCAAGGGCTCCCGGCAGGCCATCCTCAAGCGCATCCAACGCATCAGCATTCACGGCCAGGCCTCGTGGGAGATAGTTTTTACCCATGTGGACGATCCGACCGAACAGCTCAACGCGGCCCGGGTCGGCCCCGAGGCGCTTACGGCGGAGTCGCTGGAGAACGGCGACCGCATCGAAGTGGAGTATCTGTTCAACCAGGTCGTCAAAGTGACCAGGATTCCGACCTAGGCTTCAGTTTGTTATATTGAAATCCAACAGATCCTGAGTGTTTTTGCCAAAAGAGGTCGCATGAGCGTGTCGCGGCACGTCCTCGCAGGCGCAGTCCTGGTCGTCCTCGCTGGAAGTCCAGCGGGCGCGCAGCAGCAAGTCTCCAACGAGTTCTTCGAAGCCAGAATCCGCCCCGTGCTCGCGGCGAAATGCTACGCGTGCCACAACAGCAAGATGAAGGAGCCCAAGGGCTACCTCGCGCTCGACACACGAGCGGGCGTCATGAAGGGCGGCACGTTGGGCCCGGCCCTCGTGCCCGGCGATCCTGCCGGCAGCAAGCTGATTCACGCGCTCAAATATTCAGATCCGCATTTGCAGATGCCGCCGAGCGGTAAGCTCGCCGACGACACGATCGCGGATTTCGAAGCGTGGATTGCCGGTGGCGCGCCCGACCCGCGCGTCGAGACGGCAGGTACTGCCGCCGCGAAGCGCCGCATCGTAGACGAAGCCGAGCTCGCCAAAGGCCGGCAGTGGTGGGCGTTCCAGGCCGTGAAGGTGTTGCCGCAGCCGGTCTCGTCGCACGCCGCGTCGGCGCGCACCAAGCTGGATCATTTCGTGTACGGGAAGCTGGCCGAGAAGGGCATCGCGCCGTCGCCGCAGGCCGACGACCGCACCCAGATTCGCCGCGCCTACATCGATCTCATCGGTCTGAAACCCACCTATGAAGAGGTCGAGGCGTACGCGAATGACGCATCACCCAACAAGTACGAGAAGCTGATCGACACGCTGCTGGCGATGCCGCAATACGGCGAACGGTGGACGCGCCATTGGCTCGATGTCGTGCGCTACGGCGAAGACAACCCGGGCAACATCACGAACCCGCCATACCCCCACGCGTGGCGGTACCGCGACTGGGTCATCGAAGCGCTGAACAAGGATGTGCCGTACGACCGCTTCGTGAAGATGCAGCTCGCGGCCGATCTCATGCCCGGCACCTCGCGGCCCGACATGCGCGCGCTGGGCATCGTCGCGTTGGGACCGCAGGACCACAAGGATGTTCGATTGTCGGTAGACGTCGTGGGCACCTTGCAGCTCAACGACTGGGACGAGCGTCTCGACACCGTCACCCGCGGCCTGCTTGGATTGTCGGTGGCGTGTGCGCGCTGCCACGATCACAAATTCGACCCGATCAGACAGATGGACTACGCCCGCCTGTCGAGCGTGTTTGCGTCGACGTCGCGCGCGCTGCGGCCGTTTTTCGAGATCGATCCGAGGACCGAGACCCGTTTCATGTGGGCCTACCAGCGCATGTTCGACCTGCACTACACGGCGAATCTGCTCGAAGGCGATCCGGGATCGAAGCCCGAGCAGGCCGCGCGTCAGGTGACGAAGTTCCGCGCGGAGCTCGCGGCGCTGCAGGCCGAAATCGACGCGATGTCGAAGGAGTACCCGCAGATTGCGGAGTACATCAAGACGGTTCCGTATCCAGGCGAGCGTCCGCCGGAAGACCGCAACCCTGACGGCACGCTCAAGAAGCGCGCGCCGGTGCCCGACGAACAGCGGGTGCGGCCCGCCGATCAGATTCCAAATCCGGAACGTGCCGCGCAAGGGCAGGGCGGTGGTGGCGGACCGAGAAAACGCATCGATCCGATGGCGCCGTTCCTCAACTCCGTGTACGACGCGGGTGTCGTGTTCAATTCGTCGGAGCCCGACCTGACATTCTTCGATGCGACACCGGGCACGCCGCGCGATCTTCCCCTGTATCGCGGCGGCAATCTCGGCACGCCGGGCGAGCCCGCGCCTCGCGGGTTCCCGATCGTGCTGGCCAAAACAGACGCCGATTTCAAGCACGGTTCGGGTCGGCTCGAGCTGGGAGAAAAGATCTTCACCGACGCGGCGCCGCTCAGCGCGCGAGTGATGGTGAACCGCGTGTGGGGCTGGCACTTCGACAAGCCACTCGTCGCGACGCCCAGCGACTTCGGCATCCAGGGGCTCGCACCGTCGCATCCGGAACTGCTCGAGGATTTGTCGGCGCGGTTCATCGCGAGTGGCTGGTCGCTGAAGTGGCTGCACCGCGAAATCATGCTGTCGGCGACCTATCGGCAGTCGAGTCATCCGCGGTCGAGCGCGATGGAGGTCGATCCCACGAATGCGTATCTCTGGCGCATGAACCCGCGGCGCATGGATATCGAGGCCTATCGAGATTCGCTCCTGCAGGCCTCGGGCAAACTCGATCTGACGCTGTACGGTCCGTCGGAGAATATCGACGAGGTTTCGCGCCGCACGGTGTATTCGTCGATTAGCCGGGGGCGGAGCACGGCCGATGTCATGAAGCTGTACGACGTGCCTGCGCCGATGGCACACATCCCGATGAGGCAGCCCACCGTCAATCCGCTGCAGGCGCTGTTTGTGATGAACAGCGCGTTCGTGCAGGAGCTGGCGAAGAGCCTTGCGGAGCAGGTCGCCAACGAACCCACGTCCGAGGCGAAGATTCAGACGCTGTACCGCAAAGTGTTTTCCAGAGATGCGACATCTGAGGAAATGGCACTGGGTGTACGGTATCTCGCCACCGCCGACACGGCGCGCTACGCACAGGCGCTGCTCTCCACCAACGAGGTGATCTTTTGGCCATAGAACGGTTTTCGCGCCGCGAGGCGCTGAAGTGTCTGTGCGGCGGTATCGGCATGCTGGGCCTTGCCGATTTGCTCGCCGATGACGCGTTCGCGGCGGCGGTGCATACCGTCGGGCCGCACTTCACGCCGAAGGCCAAGCACGTCATCCTGCTGTTCATGACAGGCGGGCCGTCACAAGTGGATCTCTGGGATCCCAAGCCGGCTTTGATGAAATACGCCGGGCAGCGGCCGGCCACGGCGGATCTGCGCACCGAGCGCACGACCGCCGGACTGATGCCGACCAAGTTTGCGTTCGCGAAGCACGGCAAGGGCGGCATCGAGATGAGCGAGCTTCTGCCGAACCTCGCAACCGTGGCCGACGAGTTGTGCGTCATTCGCTCGATGTTCACGACCAACCCGAACCACGAGCAGGCGCGCAGCATGTTCCATCAGGGGAGCATGATTCTGTCGCGGCCGTCCATGGGATCGTGGATTTCGTATGGGCTCGGCACCGAGAACAAGAATCTGCCGGCCTTCATGGTGCTGGCGCCCGATGGCGGCGGGTTTACGACCGCCGGGTTTCTGCCGGCCGAGTACCAAGGCTCGTCGTTCAACACCTTTGAGACCGCGCCCGACAAGATGATCCGGTTCCTCCGCAACACCGAGCTCGCCACCGGCGAGCAGCGGGCGCAGCTGGATCTTACGCAGGCGCTCAATCGCCGGCACCAGGACACGTTTGGTCAGGACACATTCCTCGAAGGACGCATCGCGTCGATGGAAGCGGCGTTCAAAATGCAGTTCGCCGCAATGGACACGCTCGACGTCATGAAGGAGTCCGAGTCGGTTCGAGAGGAATACGGCTCGACACCATACGCGCAGGGTTGCCTGATGGCTCGCCGCCTGGTGGAAAGCGGCGTGCGCTTTGTCGTCGTTCACTATGGTCCTGGACAGCCGTGGGACGATCACAAGGAGATCGACAAGAACCTTCGCGAGCGGTGCCCGAACATGGACAAGGCGTCGGCCGCGCTCATCCGCGACTTGAAACGCCGCGGGCTCCTCGACGAAACGCTCGTGGTCTGGGGTGGAGAGTTCGGCCGGACCCCGGTGTCGGAAAGCGGCGACGGCCGCGATCACAATCCCTACGGATTCTCGATGTTCATGGCTGGCGGCGGCGTAAAGGGCGGAACGACCTACGGCGCGTCAGACGAGTTCGGCTTCCGCGCCGTCGAGAATCGCGTGTCGGTCCACGATCTCCACGCGACGATTCTTCATCAGCTCGGCATCGATCACGAAAAACTGACGTATCGATATGCGGGCAGGGACTTTCGATTGACCGACGTTTTCGGGAATGTTGTAAAAGACATACTGGTGTAATTGCCACATTCTCAATTGGCAATTTGCAGGTGATGGCAGAGGGCAGAGATGCTTCTGCCATCTGCCCTTTGCCATCTGCCCTGACGAGTGTCGCTACTTGGCCGGTGGCGTGGTCGCGTACCCAGCGCCTTCGCCGCCACGATTCACCGGCTTGCCGGATTCGTCTTCCTCGACCTGCACCGTCGTCACTGGGCCGTATCCCTGGATTTGGACGATGGTTTCGCCGCCATCCTGATTGCCGTCGTAATGGATGAAGTAGGCCGGGTGGAACATCACGCTGCCCGCCGGCATCGGTTTCATTGATTTTGCCCGGAAGACTTTGCCCTCTCCGCCCCACCATGTGCCCTTGATCACTGTGACCCAGCGGTCCATCGTGTGATAGTGCGGGCGGCTCGTGTTGTTGTTCCGGAAAACGTTCCGCGTGATGTAAAAGCCGGTCGAGTTCGCCGATCCGAACACGGGACCGCCGTTGGCCGCGATCGTGTCGTCGGGGGGCATGATGAGATTCCCCGCGTGCAGCAGTGGCGGTCGCGGCGGCTGCGCCGGTTTCTGAGTTTGAGGGGCGGGTGCCTGTCCGCTGCCGACAGCGACACCGGCCAGCACGAACGCGGCAAACGCGCACGCGGACAGCGAAAGACGGGAAAGCCTCATAGATCTCCTCCTGTGGGAGAAGAGAGTAACGCCCCTAGAGCACCGGACGCAAGTAGGGCCAGATCGTATCGGCGATGATGCGGTGGCCGGCCGCATTTGGATGGAGGGTGTCGTTGAGGTTCAGCTCGTCATTACCGACCAGGCCGATGAGGAAGAAGGGGACCAGCGTCAGGCTGTAGCGTTCGGCCAGCTTGTTGTACAGGCGGTGGAATTCCAGGGTGTAGCCGAACCCCCGGATCGGCGGTGCTTCCATGCCACAGAGAATCACGCGAATGCCGCGTGCCTGTGCGCGCTCGATCATCGTGGCGAGGTTGCGTTCCACGGTCGCCACAGGTACGCCGCGCAGGCCGTCATTGGCGCCGATGGCCAGCAGCAGAATCTTCGTCTCGGGCACGAGCGCCGCATCGAAACGGCTTAGGGCTTCGGCCGATGTGTCTCCATCTACACCGGCGTTCACGACCCGATAGTTGTAGCCGTCAGCCGCCACCCGCTCTTGAAGCAGGGAGGTATACGTCTGCTCCGGCTTCAATCCTGGACCCGATGTGAGGCTGTCGCCAAAGGCCACGATGACGGGCCTGCCGCCATCAGGAGCAGCCGGCGCTGCCTCACTATTGCACGCCAGAAGGGCAGCCGCTACGATAAGCCCGATCCATGACCGCACTGGTACGTAATCTGCACCATAAAAGGACATGGAGTTGAGACGTCTGCTGCTCCTCCTCGGCCTTGTTTTTCTATGTCCGAGCATAACCCTTGCCCAGATAGAGGCAAATCCCGATCCAAATCAGCCCGACTTTACGCTGGTCGTCCAAGGGTTGTTCGATCCGGAAACGCTGGCCGAATTCAAGACGCGTGTTCAGGATTACGCCGCGATGCGCAGTCGCCTCGAAGCGGGGCTTCAGCCGCTGGCCGTGACGGTCAACGCCGATGAGATCGAGCGGTTCGAGCACAGCCTCGCGCGACGGATTCGTCAGACGCGCAACTCACGCCGGGGACAACTGTTCATTCCAGCGATGGCGGTGCAATTGAAACAGATGCTGGAGCGCCGGGCCGATGCCCCGACCATTGCGGCTATCATGGAAGACGGTCCGCCGGAGTTCGACGTGGACATTAACGAGACCTATTCGAAAGATCGGCCGCTGGCGACCATGCCGCCCAACATTCTTCTGCTGCTACCCGATCTGCCTCGCGATATCGAGTATCGGTTCGTTGGCCGTCATATCATCCTTCGTGATGTGCGCGCGAACATCATCATCGACGAGATCAAGTACGCGCTGAGCTGTCAGGACTGCCTGCCGAAATCCGCCGACGAGAGCGACCACGACGACGACCACGGTCGCGCTCGCTGACCGATTTTCTACGCCCCGCCCACGTGGTATGCTCCCTCACTCCCTTTCATAGCTGGTTGGTGGTTGGTGGTTGGTAGTTGGTAGGCAAAGCGACCCGCGCGGGGCGAGGGGCACCCGCGAGTAAAGAAGGAGCACAGCGATGGAGCGACAGAAAGCGTCTGATTTTCCGCAGGAGCTTCTCGACATCTTCCACCTGTATGTTCAAATTCAAATCCCCGCTAATCCGGGCATGTTGCCGACACGGCCTGCGGCTGCGGGAGGCGAGGCCAGGCCACGGCCTGACCACGAAGCCACTGCTCGAACATCGCCAGGCTGAAAAGCAGCTTGTGATTGTCCTCCCTGCCCGAGCGGTGCGCCTCGAGCAGTTGCCGCACGGGCTCCATGCGGAGCACGTTGAACATGAGGGAGTCGCTATCGAGCAACAGCCCCGACAATACGCTGTCAAGCGCCGAGTGGAACCATTACGTCCACGACGTTCACCGCGAAGCCGCGTTTCTTGCGGGCGAGGATCGTCGGGGTAGGAATCGCCGTGCCACCCTCCGATGGGCCCACTTGCGCTGGCCGTTGCGGACTTTAATCCGGCCGGCGAGGCGCTGCGCCGAACTCGACGACGTTCCTGTCGAGGTACGGTACGCGCACCTCGAGGCCGTGGATCATGGAGAGCTTGTCGGCGTACATCAGCAGTTCGTCGGGCAGCGACGAGGCGAGCTCCAGCACCTGGAATCCGGCGAGTTCGTCGTGGTGCGCGATCTCGGCGCAGGTCGGCCCACAGGTTCAGCACGTCGTCGCCCGCCGGACCCTCGGGCAGCAGGCCCGGCCGGAACAGGGCGGTCCACATCCTTGCCCGGCAGCAGCGAGAACACGTTCTGGTAACGGCGCAGCCGGTCCTCGACCCCGAGCGAGTAGACGCCTCGCTTGCGCCTCGCGGCGCGGCAGCCGGTTGACAGCCGCGCCATCACCTGCCGCAGGCCGGCGGAAGACTCGCCAGGTCCCCCGTAGTGCACGCCGAGGTGCGCGCGATAGCCGCCGAACAGCTCGTCCGGCCCCTGCCCGACGAGTGCGACCTTGACATCCTGACGGGCGCGCTCGCAGACGAAGTACATGGGCATGATGGAGGAGGTGGCGACGGGCTCCTCGACGATCGAGACGATCCTCGGCAGCGCCTGCTCGAACTCCTCCGGTCGATCTGCACCGGTGTGGTGGCGCGGAAGCATCAGCCGGCGGTCTCGGCGGCATCGGTGAGCTCGTCGTCCGTGAAGCCTCGCCGTAGCCCACGGTGTAGGCGGGCCAGTCCGCGCCGTTCGTTCATCAGCGCAAGCAGCAGGCCCGAGTCCACGCCGCCGCTAAGCAGGATGCCGACCGGCACGTCGCTCATCAGGTGCCGCTTGACCGCCGCGCTGGTAGAGTCGAGCAGCTCCTCGGTGACCTCCTCGTCGTCCTGTCGCTGGCAGAATGGCCCGGTGTGTCGTCGCTACCAGCGCTCGCTCGCGGCACCCGCCGTTCTCGACGACCACCATGGTGCCGGGCGCCAGCTTGCGGATGCCCTCGTAGATGGTGAGCGGCGATGGCGTGTAGCGATACCGGAGGAACAGGTTGAGCGCCATCGGATCCACGACCGGTCGTCTCGATCCGCTGCGAGGACCGCGCGCATCTCCGAGCCGAAGGTCAGACGTGCCGTCGCCACGCTGGTAGTACACGAGCTTGATGCCCATCGCGTCGCGGGCGACGACGAGGCGACGCCGGACGCGTCCCAGATGGCCAGGCCGAACATGCCGTTGAGACGCTCAGGACACGCCGGTTGCCCCACTGCTTGTAGCCGTGGACGATCACCTCGGTGTCGGAGTGGGGCGAAAGCGATGGCCCATGCCCTCGAGCTCCGCGCGCAGCTCCTGGAAGTTGTAGATCTCCCCGTTGAAGATGACCCAGACCGTCTCCTCCGCGTCCGACATCGGCTGATGCCCGCCGGAGAGGTCGATGATCGACAGACGGCGGAAGCCGAGCCCGAGCGGGCCCGAATGAAGTAGCCGTCGTCGTCCGGCCCACGGTGCGCGATCGACGCGGCCATCCGCCGGATGCTCTCGGGATCGACGGGCTGCTGCTGGTAGTTGAACTTTCCCGCGATGCCGCACATGGCTGCGTGGTCTCTGTGATGGCGCCGCAGATCTCGCACGTTTAGGCTTTCCGGCGGCCGCTCGGGTTCCCGACGATAGAACGCGAGGCTCCGGAACATCTGGGATTGCGCCCATCGGTGCATCGGCACGTTGTCCCACCCGGACACAGCCGCCGAGAACGGAACGAGCCGTCGGCTTCATCCAGTTCGTGACGAAGACCGGACGACGCGGTCGAGCGTCCGCCCCCAACTGCGGGAAACGGTCCCGGAGCAGGACGCAGAGGTTGATACATTCGGCGCAGTCGGTAGAGCTTCGCGCTTGTAGACCGTCAGGCGCGGGGCTCGAGCGAACGGGCGCGGCATCCCATCCGAATCGAAGAGGTCCGTGAGATGGTCTCGACACCCGCGTCAGTGCTGACGGGCGCCGGCATGGCCGGTCAGCGGGTGTATCTTCGCCAGCGCCTTCATCACGAAGCACGTGTGAAAGTGATCGACGAAATTCCGGACGCCGTCCACCGCGTACAACCACGACCCGTCCGGGTTCTGGGTTTCGAGCACGAAGTTCAGGTTCCGCTCGCGGTCAGCCAATGCTCCCGATCGGACAGTACTTGAAAAGCACTGGTCAACATGGATGCCCGGTACACCGCAGCGTTGATCACGCCTCCCCTATCGTCCGGTGTGTACAGACAGGTGCTGGCGCGATCGGATGTCGGAAAATCCTTGAGATCCCTCCGGGCATGCCGGGTAATCGATTCGAGCGCCTGCCGCCACTCCC
>CAWAKJ010000006.1:0-41503 GCA_963782595.1 Vicinamibacterales bacterium
CGGCGAAATCGATCGGCGCGCGTTCTTCGATCGCGCCAGCAAGTTCGCGGTCGGCGGCGTCACCGTCGCAGGGCTCTTCGAAGCACTGAAACCGAACTACGCGTGGGCGCAGCAGGTTGCGAAAGACGACGCGCGGATTCGCACTGAGTACGCGACGGTACCGTCGCCGCAGGGGAATGGATCCATTCGCGGGTATCTCGCGCGTCCGGCCGCCGCAGGCAAGTACCCCGCAGTGCTGGTCGTCCACGAGAATCGTGGTTTGAACCCGTACGTCGAGGATGTGGCCCGCCGGCTCGCCACATCAAATTTCATCGCCTTCGCGCCAGACGGGTTGACGTCGGTGGGTGGGTATCCCGGCGACGACGAGCGCGGCGGGCAGTTGTTCCAGAAAGTCGATCGCCCCAAGATGACTGAAGATTTCATTGCCGCCATCACATGGCTGAAAGCGCGACCGGAGAGCACCGGCCGCTTCGGTGTCGTCGGATTCTGCTTTGGCGGGGCCATTTCAAATACGCTTGCCGTGCGGATGCCGGACCTGGGCGCCGCCGTTCCGTTCTACGGCGGGGCGCCTGCCGCAGAAGATGTGGCGAAAATCAAAGCCGCCGTGCTGGTTCATCATGGCGAGCTTGATACCCGCCTGGTTGAGGCATGGCCGGCGTATGAGGCCGCGCTGAAGGCGAACAAGATCCGGCACGAGGGATACGTGTACCCGAAGGCGAATCACGGGTTCCACAACGACACGACACCGCGATACGACGAAGCGGCCGCCAAGCTCGCCTGGCAGCGCACGCTCAGCTGGTTCAACACTCACCTGCGCAGTTAGCAAGACTCACTTACGCCCGTCATGGCAGATGGCGGATGGCATGGCAGATGGCTGAGGGCAGAGAGTAAACATCTCTGCCCTCAGCGCCGATATTTCTTCCCTGTGTGACCCTCAGAGAAACGCGCGCGCGGCAGGGGCCGGGCGGCGGTGATGGCGCCGCTCGACTCTCGGTCCGTCGATGACGGCGCACACCGTCCGGTGTTCGTTCAGAACTTGACACTCGAGAATTCGGCCATCCTCGAGCGTGAGGTGAAAGACGTCGCCTTGTGCTGCGTCCGGCATCGGATCGAACTGCACGACTGCCGTCGGGCCGCTGATGTTCTGCACGGTGTAACCCACACACCCCAGGTTTCGATGACCACGGTGCAGACGTCCGACGCCACGGACGGTCGGGCCCTGAGACAACTCCTTCATGTGCGCCAGAAAGAGAGATGCAAAGAATGCTCCGGAAGAATTTCCTTTTCGCGGTCGTCCTCGTGGCAGTTGTGCTGACAACGTTGACGTACGGTCAGATCCGTCAAGGTCCCGCATCGCTGGACGATGTGGTGGCCGAACTGCGGGGCATCCGTGCCGACCTTGCGGAGACGTCGAGCGCGTCGGTCCGATCGCAGCTACTCCTCGCCAGGATGCAGCTGCAGGAGCAGCGGATTTACGGAGTGATGCGGCAAGTCACGGACGTTCAGAGTCAGATAGCAGGAGCGCGGGAACAAGCCCAAGGCCCGGATGCGGCGCGGTTGCAGCAGTTGATTCGAGACCTGGGCACGCAGGAGGCGGATCTCCTGCACCAGTTGGCGGTGGAGCAGGGGCGCTGGTCGGAGTTTAGTGATCGCCTGGATACGCTGGAGCGTTCGCTGCCGAGATAGCGAGTCACGAGCATTCGCGGATTTTTCGTGGATGGTGAGAGGGGGAGTCGCAGATTGGCAGATGGTCGGTCCATGCGTCTCGCGGTGGCATGGGTACTGTTCGCAACCCTCGCGCACGCCCAGCCGGCACTCCAGCTCTTTCTCGTCGAGCTCGATCGCGCATTGCACCGCGGCGATCGGGCAGCAGTGGCTGCGAGCATTCGATATCCCGTGATCGTCTCCATCGGCGGCATCAGGGTGCCGTTTCAGGATGCTCAGGCGCTGCTCGATCGTTACGAAGAGATCTTCACACCTGAACTCCGCGACCTGATCTCTCGGGGTGCCGAGGCTACGAACAACACGCTTGCGGTCGCGCGTGTCGGCAGTGAGTTGAAGATCGCGGCCATTGTCGTCCCGCCTGTTGACCCCAACCTTGGGTCGTCATCGTTGCCTCCCACGGACCGCGTCGTCAGTCCAGGGGAACCGCGCCGGATCGGTCTGCGTGCGGGTCCGCGTCCGACGAGGTTCGCTGGTTCCCTGCCGCCAGGCGCCGCCGATGCGTACATCGTGTTCGTGCCGAAAGGGCAGTTGCTCGACGTCAGGCTGGAGCGGGTGCGTGGCGAGGCGATTGTGCGCGTTGCGGATGCCGCGACAGGAGCGCCGCTGAACCCACGCACGGCTCAGGGAGCGCTCGTGGTGACGGGCCGTGCTCCGGCGAGCGCGGACTATCGCATCGAGGTGCAGCGTACGAGTGCGGGCGAGTCCGCCCTTCCCTATATGCTGGCCGTCAGCATGCGGTAATACGCATTGCCATATTCTCAATTGACGATTGGCGATTGATTGACGATTGTCGTGACAATCAATTCGGCAATCGTCAATCGAAAATTCGGCAATCCGGCCAAGCCGGACACTACGTACCCGGGCGATCGTCCGGGCCTTGCGGCTGGCGTTTGGCCACGTTCCAGCCCAGCCGGGCCATGTATCCGACGACCACAAGCAGGCCGCCGTTGCGCAGCCACCGGCGCGTGCGTGAGCCATCCGGCTTCGTGTGCAAGATCTGACGGAAGGTGTCGAGTTTTTCTGCCTCGTACGGTGTCTCGTTACTGCGGGGAGGTGTGCGCGTCGGGCCGCTTTCGAGCTTGATCCACCGCGTGATGAACGCAAATGCCTCGGACGTGCATGCCGGGCACCGTTCATATTCGTGTACCTCGTGACAGTCGAGACAGAGACGAGCCACCCCGAGATGCATCCTTCGAGTATAGTGCCTTCCTCGAATTGGACGATTCCGTTCTCACATGGCTCGACTACGCGGTCATCGCGGGTTACTTGCTCGCGATTACTCAGTTCGGGTCGTACTTTGCCCGTTTTCAGAAGACGACGCGCGATTACTTTTTGACGGGCAGGTCTGTGCCGTGGTGGGCAATCTGTTTCACGGTTGTGGCGACAGAGACGAGCACCCTGACCTTCATCAGCGTGCCCGCGACGGCCTACACCGGCGACATGACGTTTCTGCAGCTCGTGTTCGGGTATGTGATCGGCCGGCTGATCGTCAGTGCACTCTTCATTCCCGCGTACTTTCGCCGGGATCTCGTCACCTCGTACGAACTGCTCCAGCAACGCTTCGGCGATCGCGTCAAGAATGTGGCCGCGGTGATTTTCCTGGTCACGCGCTCGCTCGCAGACGGCATTCGGCTGTTTGCAACCGCCCTGGTCGTCTCGGTTGTGACGCAGGTGCCGGTGACCGCCACGGTCATCATTATTGGCACCGCGATGATCGTCTATACCGTACGGGGCGGATCGGCAGCCGTGATCTGGACCGACGTTGTCCAGTTGTTCGTGTATCTCGCCGGCGCGGCGGTGGTGTTTGTCTCGCTCCTGCACCTGATCCCTGGAGGATGGGCTGAAGTCGTCCGGGCCGGATCGGCGGCGGGCAAGTTCCGGGTGTTCGATCTGTCGTTCACGATGGCGCGGCCCTACACACTATGGGCGGGGATCGTCGGCGGTGTGGCGCTGACACTGGCGACACACGGCACCGATCAGTTTCTCGTCCAGCGCCTGCTTTCCGCACGGTCGGCGCGCGAGGCCGCACGCGGGCTCGTCCTCAGCGGATTCCTCGTTCTTGCACAGTTCGCGCTCTTTCTCATCATCGGCGTGATGCTGTTCACCTACTACCAGCACACGCCCATGCCCCGGGCGCTGACGCGCGGCGACGAATTGCTCCCAGGCTTCATCGTAACCGCGCTGCCGCACGGCGCCGCCGGCTTCATCGTCGCGGCGATCGTGGCCGCAGCGCTCTCGCCTTCGACAAACGCGATGGCCGCGACCACGGTGAATGACTTTTATGCGAGGTACGTCCGGCCGAATGCCGACGAGGCGACGTTGATGCGCGTGTCACGGCAGTGGACGATTATCTGGGGCGTCGTTCAGATCGCCGTGGCAATCGGCGCGCAATGGATGCAGCGCTCTGTGCTCGACGCCGGCCTTGCCGTGCTGTCGTGGGCGTCCGGGCCGGTCCTTGGTGCGTTTCTGCTTGGGACACTGGCACCGGCCACGACCGGCGGGCAGGCATTGGCCGGCATGCTTGCGGGTCTCGTCGTGATGGCGATCATCTGGGGATGGTCGCTACCGGTCGCGTTTACGTGGTACGTCTTCATCGGCGCCGCGACGACGGTGGCCGTGGCGTATGTGTTGAATTTGTTTGAGGGCACGGAGCCCACGGATTCTTAACACGACGACGCGACGAGCGCGACGCGTGAACGGATCTTGCAGTTCAAGACCCGCCCTACGGATAGAGCAGATACTTCGCCCTCTGCCGTCTCCACCGCGCCTCGCCTGCCGCCCACGACGCGGCAATGGCCTCGGGATCATCGCCTGCACGAATGCGCGCGAGACCGTCTTGCGATCCGAACAGACGCCGGGCCGCTTCGAGGTCGAACCTGGTGCCGTACAACTTGTGCAGCATCGCCGCGATTTCCACGCCCAGGCGGACCGGCCGGAGCGCCCGTCGATCTGTCACGACGATGAAGATGCCCTGGCATTCTTCACCTGCGTACTTCGCGCTGCCAGGCGTGAACCGGACCGGGTAGAACCCGACACCGGGAATACGACGCCCGTTCAGCGCCTCGGCGAGCTGCACGCCGTGAATCCACGGAGCACCGAGCTGTTCGAAGGGGCTGTCGGTGCCACGACCGACAGAGAGGTTCGTGCCCTCGATGGCGCCGATGCCCGGATACAACATCGCCTGGAGAAGATTGCGCATGTTCGGTGACGGATTAATCCAAGGCACGCCGGTCTCGTCGAACCACTCATCGCGCCTCCAGTTCGTCATCCGGACGACCGTCAGGTCTGCCTGTATGCCATTTTCAGTGTTGAAGAGCGTGGCGAGTTCTCCCAACGTCATGCCGTGCCGCACCGGCATCGAGCGAAAGTACCCAGTAAACCCCAGCTCCGTTTCGTCCAGTGCCGGCCCCTCGATCTGGAAGCCGCCAATGGGATTCGGGCGATCGAGTACGATCACCGAGATCTTCCTTTTTGCGGCTTCCTCCATCACGTACGCCATCGTCGTCATGTAGGTGTAGAAGCGCGCGCCGATGTCCTGCAGGTCGATCACGAGCGTGTCGATGCCTTTGAGCATCGCGTCGGTTGGCCGGCGCGTGTCGCCGTAGAGTGAATAGATCGGCAGCCCGGTCCTCTCGTCCTTTGTCGAAGGCACATTGGCGTCGACCACACCGCGAATGCCGTGCTCGGGGCTGAACAACGCCACAAGCGTGTGCCCCTGCGGTGTCGAGATCGAGTTGAGGAGATCGATGGTGGTCGATCCGTCGCGGGCGCGTCCCGTATGGTTGGTCACCAGGCCGACGCGCCTGACCTTCAGCAGCGCAAATCCGTCGGCACGCAGCACGTCAATCCCGGTAAGCGCCGGCCGGACGACTGGCGTGCTGGGGGGGACCGATGCCGATGGCCCGAAGTCCGAGCCGGCGAAAAGCGATTCGCGCGCCATCGAAGGCTGAGGAATGAGGGACGACGCCGCGATGGTGGCCACGCGCGCGCGCAGCGGTGTGACGTCTCCCTTCCCGTCTGGATGCACGCGATTGGAGAGGAACACCACGAACATGCCACTGGCCGGATCGAGCCACAGCGACGTGCCTGTAAATCCGGTATGGCCGAACGATCCAACAGGCAAGAGCTCGCCGCGATTCGACGAGAACGACGAATCAATGTCCCATCCCAGCCCTCGTACGTTTCGCTCGTCGGCGGGCGTCGCACGCGACGTCATTCTGGTCACCGCCAGCGGCGAAAGAATGCGGACACCGCGATAGGTACCGCCACCGAGCAGCATCCTGCAGAAGGTCGCCAGATCCGCCGCCGTGCTGAACAGCCCGGCGTGACCGGCGACTCCTCCCATGCGTCTCGCCGTGGGATCGTGAACCGTGCCACGCAGAAGTGTCATGCCGGGGCCCTGACAGGGCCACCCGAACGGCGTGCACCTCTCAGTTGGAGCGATCCGGCTCTGCCACGATGGCGGAGGCGTGAATGCCGTGTTCGTCATGCCGAGGGGCGCAAAAATCCTCTCGTGCGCAAAACGATCGAGCGGCACACCGCTGACGCGACGGACGATGTCGCCAAGGAGAAAGAAGTTGATGTCGCTGTAGATGAACCGCGCGCCGGGTGCCGATATCGGTACCTCCTCGACCGCCAGGGCGATGGCGGCATCCGATCCCGTCCAGAACTCCGCCAGGTCGACATCCGGTCGCAGCCCCGACATGTGCGTCAGCAGATCACGGATCGCGATGTCGCCCTTGCCGTAGCGCTCGAAACCCGGAATGAAGACCGACACGCGATCGTTCAGCGCGATCTTGCCTTCTTCGATCAGGATCATCACGCTCGTGGTCGTCGCGACGACTTTGGTCAGCGACGCGAGGTCGAAGATCGTGTCGAGCGTCATTGGCTCTGGTGGAGGCCCCACCGAACGCTGGCCGATGGCCTCGTGATAGAGCGTGCGATCGCCATGGCCGATGAGCACGACCGCCCCTGGCAACTTCTTTTCGTCGATGGCGCTTCGGACCAATGGCGCAATGGCGTCGAGTTTTGAGGGGCTTAGAGTTACCGCTGGATCGACGATAGCGGGTGGGTGTCGGGCGGTGCACCCCGCGAACGCCAGCAGCAGGATTAGATATTTCGCCAACCTGCATAAAGTATCACCGCGCGGGCGGTAAAGGCTCGTTGACCGCCGCACAGTGAACGGGCAGAATGTAAAAAACAAGGAAGGACCCACGCAATGACCGACGCGACGTTCCACACTTCGACGTGGCGCCACATCGCGGGTATTGGCGCTTTGACGCTCGGCGCTTTCCTGACGTCCCCTCTCCAGGCCAGTGCACAAGATTCAGTGCCCCCGGTATTCACCAGGGACGTGGCCCCGATCCTCCAGGACAAGTGCCAGGCGTGTCACCGGCCCGGATACATGGCGCCGATGTCGCTCGTCAGCTACGAGGACGCACGCCCGTGGGCGAGGTCCATCAAGTCGCGCGTGGCGGCCCGACAGATGCCACCGTGGCACATCGATAAAACCGTCGGGATTCAGCATTTCAAGAACGACCGCTCGCTCACCGACCAGCAGATTGACACGATCGTGCGCTGGGTTGACGCCGGAGCGCCGAAGGGCGACCCGAAGGACATGCCGCCGCCCAGGCAGTTTGCCAATGAGGCCGTGTGGGGATTCGCCGAGATGTTCGGAGGCCCGCCAGACCTGATCATCAAGTCTCCGCCGTACTCCACACCTGCCGTGGCGCTCGACGCGTGGTACAAGCCGGTTGTCGAGACGGGCCTCACTGAACCACGCTGGGTACGGGCTGTCGAGATACGGCCCTCGACTGTTCTAGGTCGAAAGGTCACTCACCACGCGCTCGCGCGCCTCCACCAGGACGATCCTGATGCGCAGCCGTCTGCCGATGGTGTCGGAGCCGGCCTCTTCATGGAATGGGCGGTCGGTAAACAGGGTGAGATCATGAGGCCGAACAGCGGCAAGTTGATGCTGCCCGGGTCGAAGATCATCTTCGAGGTTCACTATCACGCCATCGGCGAAGAGATTACCGACTCGGTCGAGCTCGGCATCTACTTCTATCCGAAAGGGCAGGAGCCGAAGTACCGGCAGGTGCTGGCCGCCTTGACGAGCGTCGCCGGCGGCGCCCAGAACATCGACATTCCGCCGCACGGGACGTTCGTCAGCCAGAACTTCCATGTGATGAGGCAGGCCGGCCGGATCGAGAACTTCCAGCCTCATATGCATCTGCGTGGCAAGGCGATGTCAATGGAAGCGATTCTGCCGAACGGCACCACGCAGATGTTGAGTCACGTGAATAATTTCAATTTCAACTGGCACAACAACTACGTCTACGCCGATGAAGTGGCGCCGCTGCTGCCCAGGGGAACGATCCTGCGGATTACGTCGTGGTACGACAACACGAAGACCAATAAGAACAATCCCGATCCAGACCAGTGGGTCGGCTTCGGCGATCGAACAGTCGACGAGATGGGGCACGCCTGGGTCAACATCACGTACATGAGTGACGAGGAATACCAGGCGGAGCTTGCGAAGAAGAACACTCATGTGCGGGCGTCTCAGTAGTCGGGCATGGGAGCACATTCGTCAACAGCCACGATCGGAGCCGTGCTGGTTGCGGTTGCATATGTCGTCCTTGCCGGAGCCGGACAGGCCCCAGGTCAACTGCCGCTCGAGCCTCCGAGAGAATCGGGGCAGAGCGTAACGGGCGCGTTCGAGGGGTGGTACCGAAGCCACGACGGTACGCTCAAGCTGCTCGTCGGCTATTTCAATCGCAATACCAAGCAGACACTCGATATTCCCGTTGGCCCGAACAATCGGATCGAGCCCGGCGGGCCCGATCAGGGGCAGCCGACGCACTTCCTCCCACGACGGCAGTGGGGTGTCTTCACGATTACCGTTCCGAAGGACTTCGGAAACAAGCGGCTCACATGGACCCTCGTCGCCAACGGCCAGACGACGTCAATCCCGATGCACCTCGATCCGCTCTGGGTGGTTGAGCCTTTCAAGGACGTTGCTCTGGGAAACACGCCTCCCATCCTGAAGTTCGAGCCCGGAGGCGTTGGCTATCAGGGACCGCCGAGCGGCATCAGCCGTTCGTTTACCACGCCGGTGTCCGTTCCGCTGCCGTTACATGTGTCTGTGACCGACGATCGTATCCGTCCGCCGGAGGCGTTGGCCCGCCTAGGGGGCGCAGGCGGTCGCGGTGCCGCACCACCTCCGCCGGTCACCATTTCATGGAGCAAGTTTCGCGGCGCGGGTGTCGTCACCTTCGAGAAGGACAAGCCATCGGTGGACGAGGCCGACGGGAAGGCGTTGACGACCGCCACCTTTACCGAACCGGGAGACTACATTCTGCGCGCGCAGGTCAACGACACAACCGGTGAGGGTGGACGTGGCTTCCAGTGCTGCTGGACGAATGCCCACGTCAAGGTCACGGTCACTCCGAGCGCCCGGCCGTCACCTTGAACGCGAACCGCAAGGCAGGAATACGATTTCCCGGATGATCGTCGGCATACGTGAGCTGCGGCAGGCGATAGAGCTGCTGACCGCCCTCGGGCCCCTGGTAGATGCCCGGATAGAAGTCGATCAGGTGCACGCCCGGTGATCCCGCCGCCTTGAAATTGACGACGACATCTCCCTGGCTGTTGAACCCGCACGCATACCCCATGTACGCAGTTGTCGTAGGTGACGACGTAGATATTGTCGTAGTCGGTCCATCCAACGCCCTTGAGGTGAATCGTCACCGGCGTTCCTGGTGGACCCGATGTGGGCGACATGGAAACGACGCTGGTCTCGATGACGAAGTGCGTCCGCGCGAGGATGGTGTCGCCGCTGCGGATCGACACACCGTGAAGGCCGCCAAGATCGTCCGGCACCACAAGCGGAACGTCGATGCGCCCATCGCCACCGACGGTCAGCTTCGTGATCTCGTCGTCTTTGGCAGCAAATCCGCCTCCCGACACCCGATTTCCCGCCTGCGTCTCCCACACGAGGGACACCTGTGCGTTTGCTGGAAGACCACTGCCTGAAAGCTTCGCGCGTGTCAGCACTGGACCCTGAGTAGGGATGATGCTGAGGCTGCCAGCGCCGTTGCCCGCGCTGGCTGGTGGCACGGGCTGCTTCTGATAGGGCTCCGCGAATGCCGGCACGGCGACGCTGCCGGGCGTGATGCGGAACACGAAATCGGGTCGCGGCAGGTACGAGTTCGGCGCCTGTTCGTGATTCAGATAGCCCTGACCCATGTAGCCTGTGTAGAGCTTCACCTGATGCTCGCCGACTGCACCGGTGGCGCGGAATCGGGCCGTCGCGGAGCCACGCGTGTCTGTCGCAGAAACCCATCCGACTTCCTGATTGTCCCAGTTCACGACCCAGGTGCTTTCCATGGTGCGCCACCCAAGTCCTTTGACTCGAATTTCGATCGGTGTACCGACAGGCCCTTCGCTTGGGTGCATCTCGAACACTTGACCGACATCGACGCCACCTTGCGCGAGCGTCACGCCGTTGTCCGTGAGAAACACTTCGTGCACGCCACCGTAGTCTTCAGGCACCTTGAACCGGACCGACACGCGGCCATTGGCATCAACGGTCGTCTTCGTCAGCGATTTGTTTGTGTTCGTGAACTTCTTGCCGCGAAAGCGATAGTAGTCTTCGACGACCCAGCCTCCGTTCACCGTTCCCCAGACCAGATCGACGGTCTTATTCGCCGGCAATCCTTCGGCGCTCGCGACGACCTCAACGTCCGCAACGAGCTTCGTGTTGGCAGGATAGGAGAGAGTGAGCTTCTTCGGTGGCGCTACCGCGGTGCTCGTCGCCGCGGGAGTACTTGCGGCTTGAGATGACTGGCCCGGGCCGCACCCAACCGCGCCCACGAGCGCGAGCACGGCGATGAGACTGTATCGCGTGGCCTTACTCCACGATCGTGACTTGGGAATCTTCGACGACGAATGGCTTGAACTCGCCGGTGCGCCCGTACTTATCCGTGGCGGTCACCGTGTAGCGGACGATCCCCGTCGGTGCGGTGGCCGGCACCATCCATTTGGCGACCCAGAATTCGCGTTCGGGCTGCTTCACCGTCGCGCGGTACCGCATCTTCAGATCCTCCGTCACGCCGCCATAGGTGAGATGGACGACGAATTGCGCGGATGGCTCCATCTTGCCGGTCTCGGAATCGAAGGCCGTCATCCTGAATCCAACCGGATCGCCGCGCTTGAACCGGCTTTGCAACGCGCAATTGCCCGGTGCTCCGGGTTTGCCCACAAACAGGGTCACATCGCCGTACACAATCAGCCTGCCCGGGCGTGTTTCCGGGGCTTGAAACGCCGCCACGGAAGGCTTTTCGAACCCGATGAGCACAACCGCCAGGAGAACCAGCAGCGTTCGTGTCGCGAATTGCATGGGCGCAGTCTAGCCGATTTGCAAGCGCCCTGACAATGCGCCACGCGATAGACTCCCTGCATGCATCCGTGGCTTTTCGCGTTCGCCTTGTATGTCACGGCCCTCGCCCAGTCTGCAGGTGTCGTTGCGGGAGTCGTGCTCGACTCCTCCGGCGCTGCCGTGCCTAATGCGACGGTCCGCCTGGAGATGCCGCGCCGCACACTCGATCAATTCCTGACGGGAATTGACGGGCGTTTCGAATTCCATGTGACGGTCTCCGGCCCGCTCAGCGTTGTTGTCTCAGCTGCCGGCTTCGACGAAGTTGCGATTCCAGTGACAGCCGAAGCCGACAATCTTCGCGTGATGCTGCAACCCGCTCCGTTCTTCGAAGCCGTCAACGTAACGTCTTCGCGCGCCGGCCTGCCAAGGGCCGACCCTTCGGCGACGATAACGGTTCTCCCCGCGTCGGAGCTTCTGACGAGCGCGGCGCTCACGCTGGATGACGCACTGAAGATGGTTCCAGGCTTTACCTTGTTCCGCCGGACATCGTCGCGCGTCTCGAACCCGACGGCCCAGGGCGTCACGCTGCGAGGTCTCGGTGGCACTGGCGCGAGCCGCTCACTGGTGCTGGCCGATGGTGTGCCGCTCAACGACGCATTCGGAGGGTGGGTCTATTGGGACAAACTCCCGCAGGCCGCCATCGATCGCGTGGAAGTGCTGCGCGGCGGCAGTAGCGACTTGTATGGCGCCGATGCGGTTGGCGGTGTCGTGCAGATTTTGACGTGGCACCCGAGCGGCATCTCGGCGCGTGCGCTGGCGGAAGGCGGCAGCCTGGCGACGGGGCGACTGTCGATCTTTGGTGGGGACCGCCGCGGCGGCTGGAGCTATACGGCCGGCGGTGAATGGTTCTCCATAGACGGCTACATTCCCGTGGCGCGGGAGCAGGACCCTGGAATTACCCCACGAGGCCCCATCGATTCGAAGCTCGGCTCTAAACACCGATCGGGCGTTGCCTCGATCGAGTACCAAGCTGGAAACGGTTGGCGCTTCCATACGCGTGGCGGCGTCTTTACCGACAATCGCACGAATGGCACGCCCGCCGTCATCAACAACACGGCGGCGCGCCACGGAACGGGTGAAGCGGCTGGAGGTCTTGCTGGCGGCCTCGTGTCTGCGCGCGTATACGCCGGCACGCAGGGCTACGATCAAACGTTCTCGGCGGTCTCGGCCGATCGTACGAGTGAAGATCTCAACCGGCTTCAGCGTGTCCCGACCAGGGCAGCGGGGACAGCGGCGACGTGGAGCCGGGCACTCGGACGCCACAGCGTGCTCGTCGGAGTCGAAGGCAGGTTCATCGACGGAGAAACGCAGGACACGACACTTTCAGCGGGTCGCGTGACGACGCGGCTCGCCAACGGTGGCACGCAGCACGTCTGGTCGACGTTCATCCAGGACACGTTTCTCGCCGGCGATCGACTGACGGTCGTAATGGGCGCTCACGCCGATCGATGGCACACCGAGTCGGACAACACCAGCTACGACAAGACCCTGGGATCGTTCAATCCGCGGGCGTCGCTCGCGTACCGTCTCGGCGGCAGCGTTTCGCTTCGCGGCTCCGTCTACAAAGGGTTCCGAGCGCCAACGCTGAATGAAATGTATCGAGGATTCAGAGCCGGCAACACACAGACGAATCCGAATGAAGCGCTTCGGCCCGAAAGGCTGACAGGTATCGACGCGGGTCTGCTCGTCACGCGCGGCCGGTTGTCGGCTCGCGCGACCGGCTACTGGAACGTGCTCGACGAGGTGATTACCAATATCACGCTCTCGACCACGCCGCAGCTCATTACCAAACAGCGTGCGAATGCAGACAAGATGCAGACAGCCGGTATCGAGCTCGAAGCCGATGTTCGCCTGTTGCCGGCATGGTCGGCGGCGTTCTCGAGTGGCATCGGACAGGCGCGATTCAAGGGCGAGACGAGCCTGCGCGACAATCGCGTGCCGCAGGTACCTGCGTACAACCTCGCTCTGAGCACTCGCTACACCGTGAATTCGTGGATGGCCTCCGCGCAGATTCGCGTGACGGGGCCGCAATTCGAGGACGACCTGAACGCATTCCTGCTTCGTCGTGCAACGGTGCTGGACGTGTTCGGGAGCCGGAACATCGGGCGAGTCAGCGCGTTCGTGGCAGTCGAGAATGTGTTGAACAACGAGTACGACGCAGGTCGGACACCGATTCTGACGACCGGTCTGCCACGTTCCGCCCGCGTGGGCGTGAAGTTCCTGTTGCCGTGAGAGGAACAGCATAGTGGCGCGCTCGTCGTACGCATCGGCCCTGTGGGTGATTGCCGGTCTGGTCGCCGGCGTTCTCGTCGGCACGCTCGCATCGGCCTCCGGTTCGCCGGCACTCCTGGCGCTGGTGCGACTGGTCGAGCCGGTCGGCGCGATTTTCGTCAATGCCATTCGCATGGCGGTTGTCCCGCTGGTGGTCGCGAGCCTGATCGGTGGCATCGTCTCGATCGGCGACGAACGTTCGCTGACGCGGCTTGGCGTCCGCAGCTTGATCGTATTTGCCGCGCTCGCGGTCTCTGCGGCCGTATTCGCAACCGTCATCGCTGCGCCCGTTCTCGCGCGCTTCGACATCGATCCGTCGGTGGCCGAAGGACTAAGACAGGCAGCCACGGCGCGTGGTGCCGCGCCGGCGACGGCGCCAAGCCTCGCCCAGTGGTTCATCGACCTCGTACCGGCGAATCCCCTGCGGGCAGCGGTCGATGGCGCGATGCTGCCGCTCATCATCTTCACGCTTTGCTTCGGTGTGGCGCTCACGAAGGTCGCAGACGACCGTCGGGCGCCGGTCGTGGGCTTCTTCAGGGGGCTCGCTGACGCCATGATGGTGCTGGTGGGATGGGTGATCAGGCTTGCGCCCATCGGTGTGTTTGCGCTGGCGGTGCCTCTCGCGGCCCGGATGGGCGTCAGCGCGGCCGGTGCCCTTCTCTCTTATATCCTTCTCGCCGCGGTCCTGACGGTTGCCATGCTCGCGTTGCTGGTCTATCCGGCGACAGTCATCGCTGGCGGAATTCCCCTGGGACGCCTCGTTCGGGCATGTGCGCCGGCGCAGGCAGTGGCGCTGTCTTCCCGATCGACGATGGCCTCGCTGCCCGCTATGATTGACGCCGCGAGGACCCTTGGTGTGGCGGAGCGTGTCACGGTGTTTGTGATTCCGCTCGCCGCTTCGATGTTGCGCGTCGGCTCGGCGGTCGGGCAGACGGTGGCAGTGCTGTTCGCGGCGCGGCTGTTCAACGTCAACATTGAGCCGCTGCACCTGGCCGCGATCCTTGGCGTCACCGTCCTGACGACGTTTACAGTGCCCGGCATTCCGGGCGGCAGCATCGTGGTGATGGTACCGATTCTTCTGGCGGCCGGCGTGCCTGCCGACGCGGTCGGCGTGCTGCTGGGCGCGGATGTGATTCCCGACATGTTCAGGACGCTGGCCAACGTCACTGGCGGTATCGCCGCCGCCGCAATTGTGGG
The DNA here is from genome assembly GCA_963782595.1 of Vicinamibacterales bacterium. GTDB lineage: Bacteria > Acidobacteriota > Vicinamibacteria > Vicinamibacterales > JAMQPK01 > JAMQPK01. The sequence goes on from CAWAKJ010000006.1 coordinate 14,633, forward strand.
CCGGCGAGAGGAGGGGTTGTGGGCAGAAAAATGACCGGTTGTGTCGTCTCGGTGGCGCTGGCGCTCGGCGTGTTCGTGCGGGCGCAGAGCCCAATCACGACGCCGGCGGCGCATTTCGGGTTCGAATTGACAGCCGACGGCACCTTCGCGATGTGGGATCAGGAGGTTGCCTACTACGAGAAGCTGGCCAAGGAATCCGATCGCATCGACCTGCAGGTGCTCGGCAAGAGCACCCTGGGACGGCCGTTTCTTCTGCTCACGATCTCGTCGCCGCAGAATCTGGCGAAAGTCGATCGATACCGTGAGATCTCCAGGCAGATGGCCGATCCGCGCGGCCTGACGCCTCAGCAGATCGACGCGCTCTCGGCCGAAGGCCGGGCGGTCGTGCTGGTGACGCTTGGTCAACACTCCACCGAAGTGTCCTCGTCACAAATGGGGCCGCGGCTGGCGTACCGGTTGGCGACGAGCAACGAAGACCAGGTCCGGACGATTCTCGACAACACGATCTTCCTGCTCATTCCCGGCTTCAATCCCGATGGCCACGACATCGTGGGTGAATGGGTCAAGAAATCGGCCGGCACGCCTTACGAAGGAGCGGGTCCCCCCGAGCTGTACGGGGCGTACATCGGGCACGACAACAACCGTGATGGATACATGCTGTCGCAGGTCGAGTCGCAGCACTGGGCAAAGGTGGTGTACCAGGATTGGTTCCCGCAGGTTTACAAAGACACGCACCAGATGGGCAGCTACGGCTCGCGTCTCGCGATTCCGCCCAAGTACGACCCCATCAACCCCCACGTGGATCCGCTGATGTGGCGCACATCGCAACTCCTCGGCGGCGCGATGGGTACCAAGCTCGAAGCGGAAGGCGTGACGGGAGTGGAATCGCAGGTCCACTACGACGCGTGGTTCATGGCGTCGTTCCATGGCGTCGCGAATCTGTCGAACATGACGAGCTTCCACACCGAAAGCGCCAGTGCGCGGCTGATCTGGCCGCTCTATATCCATCCGCAGCAGATTGGGCCGGGCTCGCGGGGCCGTCCCGAAAATAAAGCGCAGATGACCTTTCCGCATCCGTGGCCGGGTGGGTGGTGGCGCATGTCGGATATCGCCCGCCAGCAGGAAATCGAGACGCTTGCGCTCGTCGAAACGATGGGCCGGTATCGCCAGAGCTTCCTGAAGAACAGGGCGATTGCCGCTTCGCGGCAGGTTGAGAGAGGTGCCGCCGAAGCGCCGTTCGGGCATGTCATCCCGATGAACCAGCACGATCCGGGAACGGCCGTGAAGTTCGTCTCGACACTGATGATGAACGGCGTCGAAGTGCATCGGGCGACCGAGCGGTTCACATCGGGCTCTCGCGTCGTGGAGCCGGGCGACCTGATCGTCAGGTTGGATCAGCCGTCACGAGCGCTCATCAAGACGCTCGTGGAACCGATGGTGTATCCCGACAACGAATGGACGCGCGCCCGCGACGGCTCGCCGCTGCCGCCCTACGACATGGCGTCGTTCACGCTCGCCGATCACATGGGTGTGGAGTCGTTCGGGTTGGGGGAGAAGATCACCGCGAAGCTGGAGAAGCTGTCGGCTGCGCCCAAACTGTCCGGGAAGATCACCGGAACGGGATCTGCGGGATGGCTGTTGACGCCGACGTGGAACCACAGCTTCCGCGCCGTCAATCGACTGCTCAAAAACGGTGGCGCTGTGTACCGTCTGCCGAATCCGCCACAACCCTGGGCTCCTGGTACGTTCTGGATCCCGGCGACCGGTCCGACGAACAGCGCGGCGGTCCAGGCACTTGCGACAGAATTCGGCCTGCCGTTTACCGGTGTCCCGGCGGCGCCGACCGGGGTGATGTCGCAGTTGAAGCCCTTGCGTGTGGCGCTGTATCGGCGCTACGCGGGCGGAAACATGGATGAAGGATGGACGCGCTTCCTCTTCGACCAGTGGGAATTCCCGTACAACCGTGTCGATGCAGACGAGATCAGGAAGGGTGGCCTGAATGCGAAGTACGATGCGGTGCTGATTGCCGACGACACGGTGCGCGCCATCGTGGGCGGAACCGGACAAGAAGCCGCGGCCAACCCATTTGTGCAGGGCGCGCTTCCTCCTGAATATGCCAAGACGCTGGGAAACGCCGGCGTCGATGCATTGAAGGAGTTCGTGCGCGCGGGTGGCTCGCTGGTGCTGCTCGATAATTCTTCGGCTTTGGCCAGCGAGCGGTTCGGTGTCCCCGTGAGAAGTCCGATCGCCGGTCTGTCGGAGAAGGAATTCTTTGCACCGGGCTCGAGCCTGCGGGTTCACGTCGATCCGACGCAGCCGCTCGCGTACGGCATGCCGAAGGAAGCCACGGTGTTGTTCTTCGAGAGCACCGCGTTCGATATCAACAACTCGGTTGCGAACAATCAGGTCGCCGTCGTCGCTCGCTATCACGATCGCGATCTTCTCCGTGGCGGCTGGCTCGACGGCGAAAAGCATCTGGTGGGGATGCCGGCGCTTCTTGATGTGACCTACGGAAAAGGACGCATCGCCATGGTGGGTTTCCGTGCACAGAATCGCGCGCAGGCGTATGGAACGTTCAAGGTGCTGTTCAATGCGCTCTATCAGGCCGGCGCGGTGACGGTGCCTGGGAGTGGAAGTGTGACGAGTCGCTAGTCGGAAGTAGTGTCCGGCTTCAGCCGGACTGAATTGCGCTAGCCGGAACGTAGTGCTTTAGTCTGATCGTGATGATCGGTGTGAGTTGCGTTTCGTACTAGTGTGGTGAATGGCGTACGCGACGCGAAAAATATTTCACACGTACTGAACGTAGTGTTGTTCTTGAGCTTGAGTTTCGGAATCAACTGCACATACAGTCGAGGCTGACGTGTTCGAGCCCGGCTGCCGCGCTGTTTCGCGCGCCATGCCCCAACCAGACCAAGTTCACCGTACGTTCGCGTGTAAGGAGGGGCTATGTGTTCTGATTTCGCAGGAAACGAATCTCAAGCCAGTACTACTCCCGTTCAGGGCGCCAATCGAGTGCTCGCCGGTCTCACCGAGGAGGAGCACCGCCGTCTCTCGCCCCATCTGCGATCGATTTCACTGAGAAGCAAACAGGTGCTGCTCCGGCAAGGCGAGCCGATCCAGCACGTCGTCTTTCTCAACGGCGGCGTGTGCTCGTTGATCAAAGCCATGGAGAACGGCAGCTCGATCGAAATCGTCGGGCTCGGCGCCGAGGGCATCATCGGGATGAACGTGGCATTGGGGCAAGCCGAGTCGGCGGGCGACGTCATCGTGCACGTGGCCACCGACACGGCGCAGTCGTTGCCCATCGATGCGTTCAAGGCCGAGCTCGAGCGCTGCGGCACTCTCGCGGACACCGTGAGTCGGTACCAGGCGGCCTTCACAATTCAGCTGATGCAGACCGCTGCGTGCAATGCGATGCATTCGGCGGAGGAACGCTGCTGCCGGTGGCTGCTGATGACGCACGATCGGATTCGCTCCGACGAGTTCCCCATGACGCATGAAATGCTGGCCACGGCATTGGGCGTAAGACGCCCGACCGTGACGCTGATCATGGCGGGGCTCTATCGCACTGGCATCATTCGTCACGTGCGCGGACGCGTGACCATCGTCGATCGCCCGGCGCTCGAAGCGAAATCGTGTGAATGCTATCGAGTCGTCGCGGCGACGTTCCGCCAGATGTCCTCGGCCACGCAGGCGCCGCGAGTAGCAAGGGACTAAGCGAGGGCGGTTCTGTGTTCTGGGTTCTAGGTTCTAGGTTCGAACGTGAACCCCAGAACCAGAACCCAGAACCTAGAACGCAGAACTTAGAACCGCTTGTTCGCAGCAGCGGCGGCCGCGTCGAGTTCCTGTTCTGTGGGGAATCGGTCGAACAGGCGAGACGTGGCCCTTTTCCTCACGTGCTTGTCGAAGAAATCCAGCATCGCGGTCCAATCGTCGGCCGTAAATGCGTGGCCGTGGCGGGCGAAGTTCACGCCAAGCCGATCCTCGGCGTCGAAGAGCGCATAGGCAGGCCGGGCGCCAACGATCGACTGCCGGACGGCCTCGGGCAGTGAAATCGCGTCCGTGTCGCCTTCGAGAGTAATAAACGGCCGCGGCGCCGCCAGTGCGAGAAACCAGTGCTGGTCGAACGGTAGTTTCTCCCGCTGTCCCCAGAACTGGTGCAGGTTGGGAGAAAACCAATTCGGATACTTCTTCTGCATGATGTCGAGGGTCTCGCTCCCGCGAGGTCCCGCGAAACGGTACGCCCCAACGCCGCCCCCGCCCGTCACCACCGGCGCGCCCATCAGGCGATCGTCGAACGCCGCCGCAATCATCGAAGACTTTCCGTTGCGTGAGGCTCCCGTGATGACGAGCTTGGTCGCGTCGATGGACGAGTCGTGTTCGAGATAATCGGCGACGCGCGAGGCGCCCCATGCCCAGCCGGCGAGAATGCCCCAGTCGTAGCCGGGATAGGCGGGGAAGAAACGGGTGTTGCGGAACGCCCAGCTGCCGTCGAGGTTCCGCAGCGTCGTATCCTCGGCGCAATCATTGGGGTTGAACAGGACCAGCGCATAGCCGCGCGTGAGCACATCAGCACGCTGCGTCGCCACGGAGGCGGCCGTTGGCGGTGCGGCCAAACCGCGGCCTCCGCGGGCCGGCGCGGCAGACGCCGCCGGAGCGGTGGCTGCCACAGAGGGCAGAGGACCTACGAGCAGGAGAACATTTTCGCCCCGTCCCTGATTGGGACCTTGCGGCAGGCGCGGCAGCACAGTTCCACCCGGTGGCGTACCGCCCTGAAGAATCACAGCAGGAAGGGGACCCCCTTTGACCGGAGTAAAGATCCCGATATCCAGGGTGAGTTGTTCTGCAGGGCCAAACGTCAGGCGAACAAGCCGGTACCGCACGGTTCCATCGAGTACGAGCTCCGATTGAATCTCGCGGCCTTTCACATTTCCCGGCGGCGGTGGCATCTGCCCGACGGCGTAATACGTCAAGATGCGCCTCATCTCCTGTCGCCGCGCTTCCCATTGACGCTGCGACGTGACCCGTGTCCCGTCGTTCATCACCATGACATCTGGCATGGCCGTTCGCACCGGTAATTCGCCGACACCGGGCAACGTCCCCAGGGGCGTGGCGATACGCGGCACAGGAATCTCACGAGGATCCGGACCGCTGGACGTTTCGGCATTCTGTGTATGCGCGATCGTCGAGAGTCCGACGAATCCCAGGCACACGATTGCCGCGCGGTAGAGGCGCTGTCTTGTGATCATTGTTGTGGAGTCCTCTTGTTGCCGCTCAACTCCGCGTCGGTCTGCAGGATGTTTGGTTTTGCGAGGTACTCAAACCCGTCCCAGCGCTTGTACTTCTCACTCAACACTTGCATCACCGAATCCGTGAGCGCATCGCCCGACTTTTTCTGAACCCTGGCATCGGCGACGAGCTTCCGCAGCGTCGCCAGATACTCGCGAAATGCGGCGACGTCCTTCCCACTTCCCACTTCGCCATGGCCCGGCACGAACGTGGCGCCGGCGTAGCTCGTTGTGAGCGTGTCGAGAGTGTCGATCCAGGGCCCGGTGGACGCATCGATCAGGTTGGGCAACATGTTGGACCAGAAGAGGTCGCCCGCGAAAACGACCTTCGCATCCGGGATCAGGACGACCGAGTCTCCGCCGGTGTGTCCCGGAAGCGGGTGGATGCGGATCTGTCGAGTGCCCAGGTACAGGTCCACCGGCTGGTCATAGGTGAAGACAGGCGTCACGAGTGCGCCGATGAAGGCTCTGTGCTGGGGCTTGATATCCTTGCCCAGCATGATGAGATTTTCGCTGTGAATCCAGCCGCTCACGTTGCGGTGCGCGAGAACGGTTGCACCCCCATCGGCAAACACCCCATTGGCGCCGAGATGGTCGAAATGGTAGTGCGTATTGATCACAAACTTCACCGGCAGCACGGTCAGTTTGCGAATGGCTGCCAGGAGCTGCTTCGCTGGCTCAGTGCTGAAATTGCCGTCGGCATCGACGCTTGCGGTTGTATCGATGACGGCCACGCCATCATCGCCGATGACGAAACCCGTGTTCGCCCAGGCAGCGGCGCTGGACTTGGGATTGGAGATTGCGGCCCAGACATTCGGACCGACCTGTTTCAGCGTAAACGGCAGTTCCTGTGCGCTGGTCGCGCATAACAGGCCAAGAAAGAAAATACAGCCCCAAGCCAGCCGCACGAACGGCATCATACCGCTGATTGCCCAGCCTCGAGTGGTTCAGGCGCGCCATGCATTGATCAGCGACGTACATAGCTCCTGTTTTGATTTCTCCATTCAATCGGCGATGTCGTTTGGGTACGGCGGCGCGAATTTGAGGCGGCTATCATCAAGTCAGAGGTCTCAATGCCTGAAACACCCTCGGTGCGGAACGTCGTTTTGGTCCATGGCGGCTTTGTGGATGGATCCGGATGGGAAGCCGTCTATCGTTCGCTGCGCAAAGACGGCTATACCGTCAGGATTGTTCAGAATCCGACCGTCTCTCTCGCCGATGACGTTCGAGTGACCGAGCGCGTCATCGCCGCCCAGGATGGTCCCGTCATACTCGTCGGCCACTCGTACGGTGGGGCGGTGATTACAGAAGCCGGCAACGATCCCCACGTGGTCGGGCTCGTGTATATCGCCGCGTTTGCTCCAGACAAAGGGGAGTCGGTGTCCAGCCTGATTAAAGACCCGCCGCCGGGCGCGCCGGTTCCTCCGATTCTTCCATCACAGGACGGTTATCTGTTCCTCGATAGAGACAAGTTCTCGGCCTCCTTCGCCCATGATGTCGATGTCGAAAAGGCGCAGTTCATGGCGGACGCTCAGGTGCCGTGGGGACTGGATGCGCTGAGCGGCACAATCAGCGAGCCGGCCTGGAAGACCAAGCCAAGCTGGTACCTGGTCGCCACAGGTGACCGCATGATTCCGCCGCCAGCCCAGCGTCTCATGGCCAAGCGCGCAGGAGCAACGGTCGTGGAGGTACCCGGCAGTCACGCGATCTACGTCTCCCAACCCGATGCAGTCGCCAAGCTGATTGCCACGGCTGCGCAAGGCGTGAATCGGTCGCCGTCGCCTGGCGCCCTCAGACCTGCGGCGCATTGAGGCTCCCGTTGCCAGTTCGTTGACGTGTAATAACTGTCCATATAATATCTGTCCATGACAGGTATCAACACCCGTGCGCTCGATCGCGAGCTGAAGCGAGGCTCCGCGGAGCTGCTCATCCTCTCGCTGCTCGACGCCCGGCCCCGGCACGGCTACGAGCTCAGCAAATTGATCCACGCACGATCCGGCGGCAGCCTGACGTTCCACATCGATTCGCTCTATCCGTTGCTCTATCGCCTCGAGGAGCGCGGATGGATCAAGGGCACCTGGATCGAAAAGGCCGGCGAGCGGCGCCGGCGGTTCTACAAGGTGACGGCGGAGGGCCGCCGGGTACTGGCGGAGCAGCGCAAGACGTGGGCGGCATTCGTAGAGGCCGTGCGCCGCGTCACTGGATACGAGCATGCCTGACCCTTCGACTCCGGCAAACGATGCGTCGCTCAGGGCGCGTTGGGCACACGAAGTGCGCTCACGGTTGTCGCCGCTGCGGCTCCCGCCCACTCGCGAGGCTGAAATCGTAGACGAGCTCTCCCTGCATCTGGATGAGCGTTACCGGGAGTTGATAGCCGGCGGTGTGTCAGCCGAAGAGGCGACGCGCCTGGCGCTCGGCGATTTCCGGAGCGGCAACGTTCTGGCCCAGCATCTCGCGCCGCTGCGCCTGGCTCATGCGCCGTTGCCAATCACGCCTGGAGCGTCAACTGGACACGTGCTAGCCGATCTCTGGCAAGACCTGCGATACGCCGCACGCGTCTTCTTCAAACAGCCTGGCTTTGCGGCCGGGGCGGTCCTGACGCTCGCGCTGGGGATCGGCGCCACCACGGCCATCTTCAGCGTCGTTTACGGCGTGCTGTTGAAACCCCTTCCTTTCCAGGAGCCCGGTGGCCTCGTGACCGTGCGTCAGTACGCGCCGCACGGTGCAGGAACCAATCACGGTCGAACCACCTATCTCACTTATCGCGAGAACCAGAAGGCGTTCGAGGCGATCGGTGCCTGGGATCCAGCCCAGGTTTCGGTCACCGGAGGAAGCCATCCCGAACGTTTGCAAGCCCTGCGGGTCGGCGCTGCCACCTTGCCTCTGTTGAGAGTGCAGCCACTCATCGGACGGTTCTTCAGCGCCGAAGACGACGCACCGGGTCATCCGCTGCGGGTCGTCCTGACCTACGGGTACTGGCAGCGCCGGTTCGGTGGCGCCGGGAACGTCATCGGTCAACGGCTTCAGATCGATGGCAGTCCGGGTGAGGTGATTGGTGTCCTGCCCTCGTCGTTCAAGTTCCTCCGCACACGTCCCGACATCGTGCTGCCGATGCCATTGGACGCGAGCGCGCCTCGCGACGGAATCAGCTTCGGTTTTCAGGCGCTGGCCCGGCTGAAGCCGGGCGTTTCGCTGGCACAGGCCAACGCCGATGTGGCACGCCTGATCTCGCTTCTACCGCCCGTCTTCGCGAGATTGGAGCTGCAGCCGAACGTGCGCCCGCTGGCCGATGACGTGATCGGCAACGTCGGGGAGATCCTCTGGATTCTGCTTGCGGCCGTCGCCGTCGTGCTGCTCATCGCATGCGGTAACGTGGCGAACCTATTCCTGGTGCGGGCGGAGGGCCGCCATCAGGAATTCGCGATGCGTGCGGCGCTTGGTGCTGGTCGCGGCCGCATCGCTCGCGCGCTGCTGTCGGAGAGCGTGGTGCTGGCACTCGCGGGTGGTGCGCTCGGCGTCGCGCTCGCTCATGCCGCGATTGGGCTGCTGCGGACCATTGCGCCTGCGGACCTGCCGCGCGTCGACGAGATCGGTATCGACGTGAGGGTCTTGCTCTTCACGCTGTCCGTGTCGGTGGCAAGCGGTGTGCTATTCGGCGTGGTTGCCGTCCTGAGATTCGCGAGTCCGAGCATGTCGGCGCTCAGAGAAGGAGGCCGATCTGCAATCGACGCTCCCGGGCGACACCGGACGCGGAGTGCGCTCGTCGTTGGGCAAGTCGCGTTGGCTCTGACGTTGCTCGTCGTCTCGGGGCTGATGATTCGGACATTCATCGCGCTGCGACAGGTCGCTCCAGGGTTCACCCGTCCGGAGGAGGTCCAGACGTTTGTCATCGAGATACCAGAGGGTCTGATCAGCGATCCGCAACAGGCGGGGCGCACGTTTGAGAGCGTCGCAGAACGGCTGGCGCAAGTGCCCGGCGTTGCCTCCGTCGGGCTCTCGTCTTCCATCACGATGGACGGCGAAGACAACGGCAACTATCTGGCGGTTGAGGAGTTCCCCGACCCGGAGGGCACGATGGCGCGGCTCCGGCGATTCAAGAGCGTCGCGCCGGGCTATTTCGAGACGATGGGTAACCGGCTGGTTGCAGGACGCTCGATCACGTGGAGCGAGATCTACGCCGAGCGGCCGGTCATCGTCATTTCCGCGCCGCTCGCTCGCGAGTACTGGGGAGAGCCCGCGAGAGCGCTCGGCAAGCGAGTACGGGCGAGTTCGCAGAATCCATGGCGCGAGATCGTAGGCGTGGCCGGCGACGAGCGAGACGATGGGCTGAATCAGCCGCCGACGGCGATTGTGTACTGGCCGATGCTGAGTGATAGCTACGAGTGGCGCTCGATGGCCTACGCCGTGCGATCGAGTCGGGTAGGCACGCCAGGTTTTCTACGCGAGCTCGAGCAGGCCGTCTGGTCGATCAATCCGAGCCTGCCGCTGGCTACTGTACAGACGCTCGAGGAGATTCAGGCGCTCTCGATGGCGCAGACGTCCTTTGCGCTTGTGATGCTCGGCATTGCCGCGAGCGTCGCGCTGCTCATCGGCGTCGTCGGGATTTACGGCGTGGTTGCCTACGCCGCAACGCAGCGGACGCGTGAGATCGGACTCAGGATGGCACTCGGCGCCGAAATCGGCGATGTGCGAAAGATGTTTCTCCGGCAGGGGCTGTCACTGACGGCCGCCGGCATCGTGCTCGGCATCGGGATCGCGGTCGTGCTGACGCGCGTCATGTCGACGTTCCTGTTCGGCGTCGGCCCGATGGATCCAATGACGTATGCGGCGGTGTCGGGCACGCTGGTCGCGGTGGCGTTTGTGGCGACGTATCTTCCAGCGCATCGCGCCTCACGTGTGGATCCCAGCATCGCACTGCGAGCGGACCTCTAGCTGTTGCCCTAGTGTCGGGTCTCAGAAGTTCGTTGGCATTCGGCCGGCGATGCATCCCGGTTGGCTGCGTTGCTCGTCGGTCGCATATTCCCGATATGCTCCCTTCTCGCGCCTTGCCACCCGGGCGCCTCGCCGCCCTCGGTGCACAACGAACTTCTGAGACACGACACTAGAGATCCGCCGCAATCGTCTTGCGCAACTCGGCTTCTCGATACGCACGTCGAAGTGCCGGGAATGAGCTACCAAATGCCACGGCAAACACGGCGCCCAGGATGGTCAGTGCTCTGACCACGGAAGCAGGTTGGCCCCACAACAAGCCAACCCCCGCAGCAGTAAGGAGCAAGCCGGCTCCAACCATCATGACAATCCAGATGACCGTGATGGCGGCTTTGAACCGCCCCTGCTCGGCCGGGATGGCGAGCAGCGACATCAGGGACAGCAGTGCAAGCCAGCGAGGGACTTCCGAGAACCATTGGGCGCTCATTTTCGGCCTCCTTTTGCGACAGTCTTGTGGAGCTGGAGTAACTCTTTCCCCAACCTTGCGGACAACGCTCCGTCGGTGACGAGCAGGCGGATCCGCGCCTGAAAGGCATCCGCGGGCTGGAACTCGTCGAGCGTGCGGATCTTCTCAATCAGCCGGTCGAGACGGAGACGGATTGTCGGGTAAGACACACCGTACTGGTCGGCCAGCTCCTTCAACGATCCCGATGCTGTAACAAACCGCTTGATGAACTGGTAGTCCTCTTCTTCGAGATGCTGGAGCCATCCAGGCACGTCCGCCATTCGAGGCGACGATACAGTTGAATAAAATGAAAGTCAACTTGAAGATTATTGAAACGCCATCTTTCGTGGGACCTACTCGGGCCGGATCACCAACACATTGGGCGGCAGTTCAGAGAGCGGAGCGGACCCGTTACTGAACACATAGACCCGGTACCCGCGCTGCTGGAGCGATTGCGCCTGCGCCGCGCTCGGGAAGTGAGGGTACACGACATAGGGCGTATAGAACATCGCCTCGATGCTCTTCTCGACATTGAACACGACTGCGTGTTCGGCACCGATGCGTGCGGGCAATCCGCGCAGATCGCGAACCCATTTGGGGTTGCGCTCGCGCTGCTCGAGCGGTCCGGTTGGTTCCAGGAGATGTCGCGCCGGCAGAACGGCCAGCAACAACAAGACCCCTCCAAACAGGAGGCGCTTTGCGAACTGATTGTCGGCCTGCCGCTTTTGCCACAGCCACAGCCACACGTCTGCCTGTAAAAGGAATAGTGCAGGCGCTGCGACCATGACATATCCGGGCGCTTTGGTCGCGCACAAGGAGAAGACCACGTAGGGAATCGTCACCCAGAGAAGGAGTGCCCGCCGTTCGCCACTGCTTCCGGTTCGAACAACCGCCCAGATCGCAATCACAAGCGGCAGCCAGATGAGTTCGCCGAAATAACGGGGCATCTCCGCAACATATCGCCACGGCGGACCGCCGTGGCCCTCGAGCACGTCCGTGATGCGGCGCAACGCTTCCGCGCGTTCGTAACTCGATTCGATCGGAAAGGCGAACGCCGTGTAGATCGTCCACGGCATCGCAATCGCCGCCGCAACAACACCGGCAATCCCGAGCTCGCGTGCGAGCGACCTGAGCGGTGCCGTGTGCAGCCGCATGGATGCCCAGACAGGCAGCATCAGCAACGCGGGAAATGATTTCGTCAGGTATGCAAAGCCGCATACCGCACCGAGGACTACACCGGTCGCCGTGGAACTGCGCCGGGACACCTGGAGCGCCAGCAGGATGCCGAGCTCGAAGAGAAAAATCAGCAGTGTGTCGACGTGGTCGCTCACGCGGCGTCCAGATGTCAGATCCACAAGGAATCCATTGAACGTCTGAAACATCGCCGCCAGCAGCCCGACGCCCGGGCCGACGAGCATCGTCCCGATGTAGAACGTGAGGACGATCGCCGCGGTGGAGACCAGGACGCTGGGCAGCCGCAGCGCGAACTCGTGCACGCCGAATGTCTTCATGGAAACGGCTTGAAGCCATTGGGCCATCGGAGGCTTGTGCATCCAGATGTAATTGGTCGTCCATGCCCGGTGGTCGTAGGAAAGCAGGGGCGCAGGGTAGAGCCTGGGTGTCAGCGGTGTGTCGATCAGGTTTTTTGCGACGAGCGCGTGATACCGCTCGTCCCACGGATGCAAGGCGAGGTCTGCCGAGGCGTAACCGCGGATCCCGAGGGCCGCGACCGCCACTGCCAGAATCGCATACCTCCATCGTTGCCGATGTGCGAGGACGCACGCGAGTCCGACGAGCGCCAGTGCGGCGGCGACAGTAAGGAGAGCGCTTCCCGGGAGCCACAACGACATCAGCGATGGTCACGCTTGACGTATGTATCCAATCGATACATCATCAGCGCTCTCCTGATCAGCTCACCTGCGATTACCAGATTATTTATCCTGCGGAGGAGTGTCCCATGAAAACGTGGAAGGCATTGTCGATCGTTTCGCTCGTGGTTCTATGGCCGGGCATCGCGCTCGCTCAGGACGCATTGAAGACGGACCCGGCGCACTACAAGGTGGTGCTCGAAAACGCGAGCGTGCGCATTTTGAGGATCAACTACGCTCCCGGCGCAAAGAGCATCATGCATTCGCACCCGGACTCGATCGTGATTCCGCTGGTGGCCTCCAAAGTCCGGTTCACGTTACCGGACGGCAAGTCGCAAGACAGCGACCTGGCCAGCGAGTCGGCGATGTACACACCGGCCGGCACGCATAACCCGGCGAACATGGGGACGGGCGCGGTCGATGCGCTGCTGGTCGAATTCAAAACCGCGGCGCCAGGCAAGGCAGCGCTCCCGACGTCGCGCGAAGGCATGACGGTAAAGGTACTGGCGGAAAGCCCGCGCGCCGCGGCGTACCGCTCGACGGCCTCGGGGACCTTTGCGGAGCCGGCCGGAAGCAAACACGACTTCGATCAGGTGGTCATCGCGCTCGGCCCAGCCTCGATGTCTCTTTCGATCGACGGGAAGCCCGCCAAGACGACATGGGCTCGCGGCGATGTGCAGTTCATCGGCCGCGGCGTCGCGCACGAGGCCAAGAACACCGGTGGCAAGCCGGTGGACATGGTGATCGTAGCGATCAAGTAAGACTCTCCGGGGCGAGGCGGGAGATCCTTCATTCCGCCTCGCTCTCCGACTGCGATGAATGTCGCGTCCGCACCACACTTCGCAATTTTCACTGCAGATCGGCTTGACTCGCCCTCATTCGCGAGCCAGAATTCGCCCTCCACGCAGTAGTCATTCCACACGCAGACGCTGTTTATCGGAGCGGCCCGATGCGCTGTTGTTCGATCAAGATCACCTCGAGAACGAAAGCCCCGATATTCCATTGCCATCGGAGGTCACTTATGAAGAGGTGCGTGCAAGTCGTCTGTTGCCTGGCGTGTCTGCTCGTGACCGAACGCGCCGCCGCGGAAATCTCGATCAAGCTGTCCAATCAGGAGCTCACGACGCAGTCCGACGTCATCGTCATCGGACGCGCGCTCGACTCCGCCTCGCGCTGGACGAACGGAATGCTGATGACCGCGGTCAGAGTCCAGGTGCGCGAAGCGCTGAAGGGCGCAGGCCTCACTGTCGTAGACGTCCTGCTACCCGGTGGTGTCGATCTGACGCGGCGGGTACCGTGCCTCGTTCACAGTGGCTTCGAGAATGACGGTGCCGCTGACTTTGGCCGCCACCGCGACGCCGGGATAGTCGGGCTCTACCCGCCTGATCAAGGCCGGCGCTTGAAGATCGCCGCCGACGCGCCGCGGCTTTGCGGGCGGCGGGGGCGGCGGTGGCGCTTCGTCGACCATGCCGCCAAGAATCCCGCCGAGCACGCCCCCGGGGATCCCGCCTTCGACTCCTCCCACCACGCCGCCCTCGCCGCTCATGTCGATGTCGCTTTCCGGTTGGATCCCGACAGGGATCTCAGCGGGCACGGTAAATGACGGCCCGGTTGTTGGCGCTGGCTTCGACGGCTGAGCGGCTTTGACCCCTTTAGGGGCGGGCGGCGGTGGTGGTGGCGGAGGCGAAGGGACAGGCGCCGAGGCGACGAACGCCATCATCGAGGGCACCTCGGGGAGTTTGTCGCTGACGGAAAACAGGAGCACCCACGCGATGCTGCCGATGATCGTCACGTGCGTTGCGACCGACAGCACGGTAGCCGACGCATGCTTATCCAAGAAGGGCCTGTCGATCGTTCCTGCGGTGAGATCGAACATGGGTCGCTCCGTTATCGCGCGGCTCGCACGAGAATCTCGTCCCGCACTTCATCGAGCAGCTTTTTTACGCTGCCCTTGAGGGCAGACCGCGCGAGCATCGCGGGCTGCCGGCCAGTCGGATCTGCCGTCAGGCGATATCTCACCCTCGTCCCGCTGCCGATCGTGGTGAGCTCCCACGTTCCTTCATAGGTGGTGAAGCTCTTGCCGCACACGTCGCGAAACACCAGCATGCGCTGGTCCTGTTCGCGTACGTCGAGCACCACGTGCATCGGCAGCGAGACGATCCAAGCCCGGCCGACACCGTGCTGTTCGAGCAGCACGCGTCCGGGCTCGCGTCTTTTGATCGTGCTTTGGCGAATGGAAGAAACGAATCGGCCGATGCCCTCGTAATCGGTCAGCACCTCCCACGCGAGTGAGGAGGGGACGTTGACGTCGAACGCCGCGTCGACCACGTAGGTCTTGCCGGCGCCGTTCTCGACGTCAACGCTCACGTGGGTGTTCGCGCCCACCATAGGGGCGCTGAGGATGCTGAGGACTACGGCGAAAGCGAAGTGATAAAGGAGCCGGCCATGTCTCATGCCTGTCGAGAAGGCAAGCGGCATGCCGACGGAAATACCAGTAAATTAGCGCGAATCACTCGAATCTGCGCGAGTCTGCCGCTGAGAATTCCGCAGGGTGGGAAATATTCCCGCCGCTGCGCTAGAGGGACAGCCACGCGGCACTGGCCGCAAGCATCGCGGCGAGCGTTCCGCCAGCGATGAAGCGGAACGAGCCCGCGCCCAGGACGACGGCCAAGGCCAATTTCAGTGCGGTGTTCGCGGCGACGCCGACCGCAATCGCCCGGGCAGCGACCTCGAGTGAGCGATCCCCTGAGATGACGCGTGCCATCGACATCGTGAGTGCATCGACATCGGTCAATCCGAGGAGCGCGCCCGTTGTCAGGACTCCCGCATCGCCCCATGCCCGGTGGGCGAGATGCACCGCCATCAGCACAAGCTGGAATAACGCCGCCATGCGCAGCGCTTCAAGGAGCTGGAGTGGATTGCCTCCCATGTCCTCTACAGATTCGACGAGCGAACGTCTGCTGGCACCCAGAACGGCCACGCTGGTTGCGAGAATCGCAGGACCAAGCAAGAACGGCAGCACCAGTAGAACCAGCGGGGCATTGAGCACCGCTGTTGCGACGAGCACGCGAGGGAATAGCATCGCGTTGGCGGCCACAGCGCCGAAGCCGAGCTCGCGGCCGATTGACGGATGCCGGCTGCTCGCGCGCGCAAATGTAAAGGTGACGTTCGTCGACGAAATCAGTCCGCCGATGAGACCTGTCGCGAAATAGCCGTGGCCCGGTCCCAACGCGCGGCGGGCGACGTATCCAAGAAAACTCAGTCCCGAAAAGAACAGGACGAGCGCCCAGAGCTCACGCGGGCGGACGCCGCCCAGTGGGCCGTAAGGTCCCGACGGCAGCAGTGGAAGCACGACGAGCGCCATGACGCCGAACCGCACGGCCGCCCTGAGCGACACATCGTCGATTCGCGCGACCATCGAGTGCAGTCGAGACTTTTCGACGAGCACAAGGCTGAGGAGAGCGATGATGCCGCTGGCGAGCCGAAACGAGCCGAGTCCTGCGAACACTCCAGCTGCCACGACTACGAGTGCGGCCACTTCCGTCGTTGCGTCGATATCCTGGCGGCTGGCCGCTGCATACGCGGCGACGATGATGGCCGTTGCGCCCGCCAGCAGGACGATGGCGGCTGCTTCCTCGCCGAGCGTCAGCAACCATCCGCTGAGGCCTGACACCGCCCCGAGCATCGTAAACGTGCGAATGCCGCCGAACCGAGCGCTTGGTCCGTCAGCGTGACCGGACCATTGGCGCTCGAGCCCGACGGCAGTTCCACCGAGCGTGGCGATGAGCAAGCCTAGAATCCGACGACTCCTTCGAGCATGATGCCGTTGAACTTTCCGCCGTGACGCACGTGGTTCAGCGGATATCCCGTGAACTCCTGCTTCACGTATTCCAGCTTTGCCATAATCATCGGCGTCAGGAACATGCCGGCGCCGAACTGCCAGCGGTTCGCGCCAACGTCGCCAGCGATTCCGGCGAGCTGTCCTTCGACCTTGTTGTACCTGACTGCCATGAAGAGCTCGTCGCTCGGGCCGGCACGATGGATAACGTCGATTGCGTACTGCCTGATTTCGCGATTTTCCGCCTCCGCAGTGGCCCGGCCCTCGGCACGCTCGAAGACTCCGAACAGTTCGAGTGGGCCGAACTTCACGAACGGGTTGATCTGGAACGCCGTCACCTTGTTCCGGAACGCGGGGTTGATCGCGCCGGATGTGAACTGCGCCGATTCGGTTGCCGCAGTATTCTCGACAACGTAATAGTAGCGGGAACCGGCGCGGTCGCCGCCATACAGCGTGTTGCTCGCCGAGTTGTTCGTCTTGTACATCGACCCGGTCAGGCGCACGCGCAGGTCGGGCTGCACCTGGCGGTCGAAGCCCAGCTTGCCGATGTAGGACGCGGATCGCTGCTTCGGACTGAGCACTGTTCCGCGCACCTCGCCGCCCGTCACAGAGCCGACCGCGATGACGCCCTTGTTGCGGAGAATCACTTCGGCGCCCACTTCGGTGGTGAAAGCGTCCATGATGTAGTTGCCTACGAACGGGTTGTACATCGCGTTCCCGTTGTCGGTTCGACGGAAGTGCGCGTCGCCGTAGTTGATCTCGAAGTGCCCGACCTTTACCGTCGCATATTTCATCAGCGTTTCGAGCGGCGGCAGCGGAATCGGCGACTTGTCCATCTGAATGAAGCCGTCCTTGACCCACGTCTCGTTATGATGACGGGACGAGAGATACGACGTGAGCTGCACGCGGATGCCTTCGGCGAGCTGTGCATGCAGATAGAGATTTGCCGTCGAGTTGTTGAAGCCGTTGCCGATTTCGATCAACTGATTCGCGTTGACGCCGTTTACCATGTTCGCCTCGGCCGCGTTCTCATGCCGAAGCCCCTGGAACTGCGCCGTGAATGCGGCAGCGAAGTCGACGCGGAACCCCTTGTATTCGACGCCAGGATCCTTCGACGTCTCGAACATGTTGATGCCGCGCTGATCCTGCGGGCGGACGTGCTGAATCGTAATCGGACGCCCGGTGGTAATGACGTTTTCGGCCGGCGCCGGATTTGCCTCGGGTGCCGGCGCCGGCATTTCCTGTGCGAGCGCCGGTGTGGTGAGCGCGAGCGCCGCGCCGAGCGTAAGAGTTGCGCGAAGTAGGGTTCTCATATCGGGTCCTTTCAATTGCTCGCCTTGGCGGCAAGCGCGAGTTGAAGATCGAACGTGATCGTGATTTTGTCGTGGGTCTTGAGCATGCCCATGAACATCGTCGGGGGCTTGATGCCGAAGTCGGTCATCAGCAGGTCTCGGGTACCGCGCACGTGCAGCGCACCGGCCTGCTCTTTCACCTCAAGCACCATGTCGATCGGTTTCTCCACGCCGGCGACGGTTAGCGTGCCGGCAGGTTTGACGGTCATGCCGTTCGCGGTGGCCTCGGCTGTGTAGCTGCCGAGCTTGAACACAATCGTCGGGTGCTTGTCAGCCTTCATTGCCCTAAACATCTGCTTCGTCAGCCCGTCCTTATCCGATGTGAACGTGTTGACGGGAATCTGAAGCTCGAAGTTCTGGAGCGCGCCGGACTGCAACAGGCCCTTAACATCCGCAGCGGTCGCGAAGCCTGCGGTGGCCTTCAGCGCTTTTGTCGACACCGTGTAGGGATGCATTGTCGACGTGCCGCTGATCGACAGTACCGCTGTAGTCACTGAGACGTGTGAACCCTGCTCTGCGTCATTACCATCGGGCGCAGCGAGGGGGCGGCCCGACAAGGTAAGGAAGGCGAGTAAGCAGATTGAAAGTGTTCGTCGCATGGGTTCATGTCCTCCGGCCCTCCACCATGGCAAGCGACATGCCGTACCAAGAGGGCCTGGAATGCTAGGAAATATCGCCGGTGACGAGATCCTGGCGCAGAGAATTTCCCACGTTGGGAAATATTCCCAATCGTTCCAAGTCCTGCGATTCGCGTCGCCCGGGACCTGTCTGACGTTTGCGCAATCCGTTCGCGGTGAGTGTCAGTTCCAGCGTTCTGCGCTGATGAGAATGCCGCGGGACTTGCGGAATACCGCGATTGGCGCTTCAGTTGCCTTTCGCGGCTGAGTGCGGCCGACAAAGAATCACAATTCTCCGAATAAACGGGCCTAACAGGACGGCGTCGAGCCGTGTACTGCGCGGCTGTCGCTGCGTTGTGCGCCTGTTCGCGCGCGCGGGGGTTATTGGTATGGCCAACATAGAAGGAGTTGTCGCTGCAGAGGAGGATGTAGACGCGGACAGCCCCACCGGTGTTCAGGAGAGCAAGTCTCATTTCATTTCGATCTATCTCAAATAACTTGGTTGCCCAACGTTGAGGAACCACTCAGTCCGGGAACCAGTTTGAGCGGTATGAGCAGGCCGGACCGTGGTCATCATAGGAAAGCAGGATCATGTCTGCGGCCTGGTGACTCTCGCAGATGCGCTGCGGCCCGAGTCCGCCGATATTATCCGCGCCCTGCACGAGGCGGGCGTCGAGCACGTGGTCATGTTGACCGGAGACAACAAACCGACAGCAGACCGCATCGCTGCCGCGACCGGCATCGAAGAAGTGCGCGCCGAACTGCTTCCGGCCGACAAAGTGAAGGCTGTCGAGGAACTGGTCACGCGGTTCGGAACAGTGGCGATGATTGGCGACGGCGTCAATGACGCGCCAGCCATGGGACGCGCAAGCCTGGGAATTGCGATGGGCGCGGTCGGCAGCGACGCGGCCATTGAAGCGGCGGACGTGGCGCTCATGTCCGATGACCTGTCAAAGCTTGCCGTGGCTCATCCGGCACTCTCGCCGTACCCTGCGCATCATCCGGCAGAACGTCGTGCTCTTTCTCAGCGTGAAGGCCGTGTTCGTGGTACTGACGTTCGCTGGCGCGGCGACGCTGTGGGCCGCTATTGCTGCGGACATGGGTGTGTCACTTGTCGTCATCGCCAATGCTCTTCGTCTCTCTCTTGCGTTCGGTTGATTGAGAAGGCGTGAATCTTCTCGACCGACGCCCAAGTTGACACTTGCGCCTGCGTACACCATCCTAGAGACGTGCTCACGTTCACCAGGCGGCTGTCCGCGCTGGCCCTCACCGTTCTGATTTCGATGGGGAACGCGGCGATCTGCGCGGGATGGGCGCCGACCGCTGAATCACGCATGGCGTGTTGTGCTGACGGCAACGCGTGCCCTATGCACGAGGGAGAGTCGCACGGCTCCCATTCCGGCCGGACCATGACTCAGGCGCAGGCCGACAACTGCTGCGCGTCCTCTGAACGAGAACACTCCAGTCAATCAAGCCCGACCTTCGTCGTAGCTGTTTCCAACGCGGTCCTTGGGCCTGGCATCATCGTCCCCGTGACGGCTCCGGCACTCGTGCTGAGCGATTCATGGCGAACGGTTGCACCGATTCCGATCGCGCCAGTCCCGAAGCACGTACTGCTCTCCGTCTTTCTCGTTTAGCCACTGACAATCGTCGTGTGTACGCTCGGGTTCTTACCCGAGCTGGTTGTTGTGCGCGCACGTACGCCTGCGCGCCCATGACGAGTGTCGTGCAAGCATGATCAAAAAGCTTATCGAACTGTCGCTCAAGAACCGATTCCTGGTGGTTGCGGCGTACATCGGCCTCGGCGCGTGGGGGTGGTGGGCGCTCACGGCGACGCCGATTGACGCCATCCCAGATCTCTCCGACAACCAGGTGATTGTCTTCACCGACTGGGCCGGGCATAGCCCACAGGAGGTTGAAGACCAGGTCACTTATCCGCTCACCACAAACCTGCAGGGGCTCGCCGGGGTCCGGGTCGTGCGGTCGCAATCGGCGTTCGGCTTCTCGATGATTTACGTGGTCTTCGAAGACAACGTCGATCTGTACTTCGCCCGTAGTCGCGTTCTGGAGCGGATGAGCCTGGTCAGCAAGGCACTTCCCCCTGGCGTCGTTCCCACGCTTGGACCCGACGCAACCGGCGTGGGACACGTCTTCTGGTACACCGTTGAAAGTCCGACTCGCTCCTTGCGCGATCTGCGCTCGCTGCAGGACTGGTTCATCCGCTATCAGCTGAACGCGGTGCCGGGTGTCGCGGAAGTCGCCTCAGTCGGAGGGTTCGTCCAGCAGTATCAAATCGACGTCGATCCCAATCGCCTTCGCAGCTACAACATTCCCCTCAGCACGGTCGTGGCTGCTGTGCGCGATAGCAATCTGAACGTCGGCGGCAACGTCGTCGAATCCAGCGGAGCCTGGCTTATCGTCCGCGGCGTCGGCCTGATCAAATCAATCGAAGACGTTCGCCGCATCCCAATCAAGGCGGCTGGCGGTGTTGCCGTTTACGTGGAACAGGTTGCGAATGTGCATGTCGGCGATGCCTTCAGGGTCGCTTCGCTGGTGAAGGGCACGAGCGAAGCGGTTGGCGGCGTCGTAGTCGCGCGGACAGGTGTGAACACAAAGGCTCTCATTGACGCCGTCAAAGCGCGCATCGCGCAGATTCAGCCCGGCCTGCCGCCCGATGTGAAGATCGTGCCGTTCTACGACCGCTCCGATCTCATCGAGCGGGCTGTCGGCACGCTCCGGCGCGCGTTGCTGGAGGAAATCGCGCTGGTCACGCTCGCGCACGTCGTCTTTCTGATGCACTTCCGGTCGATTCTCATCGTGACGGCGCCGCTGCCCCTTGCCGTGCTTCTGTCGTTTCTCGGGATGTACTACGCGGGCATCTCGTCCAACATCATGAGCCTGGCGGGTATCGCGATTGCCATCGGTGTCCTGGTGGATGCGGGCATCGTCGTGACGGAGAACGCGTTCAGATTTCTCGAGCAGCGTCATGTCGATCCGAAAGATCGGCCGCTGGTGCGGCGGACGGTGTTGGAATCGACGCGCCTGGTTGGACGGCCGGTGTTCTTCTCCATGGCGATCATTCTGCTTGCGTTCGTACCTGTCTTTGCGCTGACGGGTCAGGAAGGCAAGCTGTTCCATCCCATGGCGTTCACGAAGACACTCGCGGTCCTTGCAGCCACGTTCATCGCGGTCACGCTCGTGCCCGTCCTCTGCACACTCCTCCTCGGCGGTAAGTTTCACGCAGAGGAAGACAACCCGGTGATGCGAGTCCTGCGACGTGTGTACGAGCCCGCGCTTGCAGCAGCGTTGTCGCATCGAGCCGTCACGATTCTGCTGGCCGCAAGTCTGTTTGCCGGTGCGCTGTTCGTGGCGCGCGGCATCGGCAGCGAGTTCATGCCGCAGCTGAACGAAGGCGATCTGATGTTCATGCCGATCGCGGATCCCAGTATCTCGCTCGACGAGAACACAGAGATCGCCAAACGGCAGAACGCCGCCCTCATGAAATTTCCGGAGGTCGAATACGTCGTCGCGAAGGTCGCGCGTGCGGAGACTTCAACCGATCCAGCACCGCTGAACATGACCGAGACGGTTGTGCACCTGAAACCTAGAGAACAGTGGCGCTCCGGCATGACGCTCGATCGCCTTCGCGCAGAAATGGGCGATGCGGTTCAGATGCCGGGTGTGTCGAACATCTGGACGATGCCGATTATCAACCGCATCGACATGTTGACGACAGGTATCCGATCGGAAGTCGGCGTGAAGATCTACGGGGCGGATCTTGGCACGGTCGAGGCACTTGGCAGGACGATCGCCGAACGGCTAAGGACGGTGCCGGGGGCGAGCAATGTGTATCCAGAGCAGGTCACGAGCGGTCAGTACCTGAACATCACGGTGGATCGTGATGCCGCTGCGCGGCATGGGTTAAGCGTCATGGACGTGCAGCAGGTCGTCGAGCACGCGATAGGCGAGACGGTGCTGGCGACGACAATCGAAGGGCGCCAGCGTTTCCCCGTTCGTGTGCGATACGCGCCCGAGTTTCGGGCCGATCCCCAGGCGTTGGGTCAAGTGCTGATCACTTCTCCCGATGGCGCACAGATTCCACTCGCCCAGGTCGCGCGCCTCGAGCACGCGCGCGGTCCGGCGATGATTTCGTCGGAAAACGGACTGCTTCTCGCCACCGTCCTCCTGAACGTTCAGGGGAGGGACGTTGGTGGGTTTGTTGAGGAGGCGCGAGAAACCATTGCACGCGAGGTTCGTCTGCCGGCCGGCTACTACATCGCGTGGAGCGGGCGGTGGGAAAACCAGGAGCATGCGCGCCAGCGCCTTCAAATCGTACTGCCGCTCGTGCTCGTCGTGATCTTCGTGCTGTTGTACTTCACCTACCATTCCGCGCTCGAAGCTGCGCACGTACTCCTTGCGGTGCCATTCGCGCTGACCGGCGGCATCTATCTACTGTGGCTGCTTGGTTACAACTTTTCCGTTGCGGTCTGGGTCGGCTTTATCGCGTTGTTCGGGACGGCCGTCCAGACGGGCGTTGTCATGGTCATCTATCTCGAAGAGGCGGTCGAGCGAAAACAGAAGGAGCTCGGCGGCGCCCTCACGCTCTCGGCGCTGCGGGAAGCGGTGACCGAAGGTGCGCTGCTGCGGTTGCGCCCGAAGGTCATGACTGTGTCCACGGTCGTGGCTGGCCTCCTGCCGATCATGTGGAGCACTCAGGTTGGCGCAGAAGTCATGAAACCGCTGGCGACCCCGGTGCTGGGCGGGATGGTGTCGTCCCTTGTGCACGTGCTAATCGTGACTCCTGTCATCTTCTTCTGGATTCGTCAGCGTCAGCTCGGACTTCGTCATGAGGCGGTTCAGATCGACATCGAAGGGACGCCGCGGAGTCGCCGGCCCCTGATCGCGGTGATAGTGGCGGCTGTGCTCATCGCCGGTATCGGGTCGGTTGTATGGAACAGCGTGAGGCGTGGCGCTGGTTCGACCGAGTCGGCACAAACCGGCGATGTGGTGCAGACCGTGAGATCGGGTGACATCGAGATTGTCCTTCGGGCACCGGCGAGTGTCCTCCGGCAGGGGCGCAACAGCTTCACGGTGGACTTTCGATCGGCACAGTCGGGCTCCCTGGTTGATGCGGGGATCGTGCGCGCAAGCGCCAACATGCCGATGCCGGGCATGGTGACGTCGAGTGGCATGCAGTTGCAGCCGTCCGGGACGACCGGTCGGTACTTGGGCACAGCGGACTTCGGCATGGCCGGCGCGTGGCAGTTCGCGATCGAATGGGATGGACCAGCGGGCCGTGGCTCGACGTCTTTCGAAGGGAAGGTCCAATGAGGACAGGTGCAATAGGTGCGTTGGGTGCGAGGGGTACGTTTGGTGCGCTGGGTGCGGCGATGCTGCTCGCAGGCGCGCCTGCCTGGGCACAAGCGCCGGTAACGGAGCGCCGGCCTCTTGCTGATCAATATATCGACACCACCTCAGGACTGACGCTCGCAGACGCCATCGCGGGCGCACTTGAGCGCGAGCCTTCGCTGCGTGCATCGCGCGCGGAGGTGGAGGTGGCTCGCGGGATGCGACAGCAGGCCGCTCTACGGGCAAATCCGTCGCTGATGTTCGAGCGTCGAGAAGAACCTGCCGGCACCGACAACCAGACGGCGGTGCAGGTCTTAATGCCACTGGAATTGTTCCGCCGCTCGGCGCGCATCGATGTTGCCGAGCGCGAAGTCGAGGTTGCCGATCGCTTTGTCTCCGATCGCATCCGCTTGCTCATCAATGACATCAAGATGCGCTACGGGCTAGCAGCAGCCGCGGCTCGTGAGGTGGCCGTCACAGAGAACCTCGCATTCTCGGCGCGCCGGGATCTCGAACTACTGCGGCGCCGGGTCGACGAAGGCGGATCGCCGCCGCTCGACCGCGATCGATTGGCCGTTGAAGTGCACCGTCTCGATGCGGCCCGTCTGCAGGCAGCCGGACGCGCCGAGACGGCGATGGTGGCGCTGAAGCGTTCGGTTGGTTTGAGCCCGAATAGCCCAGTGAAACTGAGAGAGACGCTCGAGGTATTGGCACGGGTACCGCCATCCGGCGAAATGCGGGATCTACAGGCGCGTGCAGATGTGCGCGAAGCCGAAGCGCGAGTGCGGCTTGCTCAGGCGCGCATCAATCAGAAACGGGCAGAAGGGCGATTCGACCTCACGTTGTTCGGGTCTTATATGCGGATGGATGCGGGCTTCTCTCAACGGGGATTCGGCGCGGACGGAGATCTGGAGCGTGTCCGCGGTCTTTTTCACTACGCCTCAGCCGGAGCGATGGTGATGGTGCCCCTCTGGAATCGTAATCAGGGTGCCATGGCGGCTGCGGGTGCGGAACACACGGCTGCGACGGCCCGCCTCGAAGCCGCTCAGCTGGCGGCTCAGGCGGAAGTGGCCGCAGCGGCCGCACAAGTGGCACAGACCACACAAGCCCTGGGTGTCATGGCCGACGGTGTTGTCCTTGCACGGCACAATCTTGATGTCGTGCGGCAAACCTACGAGCTCGGCAGAGGCACGCTGTCAGATGTGTTGGCGGAGCAGCGGCGATATCTGGAGTTCGAAAACGAATACACATCGGCGTTGCGTGAGGCCTTTGAAGCACGGACGTCGCTGGAGTTTGCGCGGGGAGAGCTCAAATGAACGAACGCACAGAGAACACATTGCGCTCGCCGGCGGTCGTGTTCGTCGCCATCGGTCTTATCGGTCTCGGCTCTCTCGCGACGTATCTGGTCATGAGGAGCCAGGTTCGTGAGACGACCCCGGCCAGTGACACAGCCAAAGCCCCACCGCCGACACCTCCGGCATCCGTCATCTCTGGAACGTTGCCCGCCGAACCGCTTCCCGATCTCAGCCTGACGTTATCGAAAGAAGCCGTCGACCGCGCGGGCATCGTCGTCAGTCGTGTTAGCGCATCGACAGCCGGAGGTCGCATTCGCGTGCCTGCGGTTGTGGAGCCGAACGCGTATCGCTCAGTCGTCGTGACGCCGATTGCTGCTGGCCGCGTGACGAGCGTGTCAGCACAACTTGGGCAGCACGTGCGGCGTGGCCAACCGCTCGCGCAGGTGTATAGCCCTGAGCTGGCCGAAACGCAGAGCCGCTACCTGGCAGCCCGAGCGGAGTTGGACGCGCACGAACGTGAGCTTCGTCGAACAGAGAAGCTCGTTGAGATCGGGTCGGCGAGCCGGCAGGAACTCGAGAAAATCCACGCGGAGCACATCGCTGCCGTGACGATGGTGCAAAGCCTGACTTCGCAGCTGACCCTGATCGGCATGACGTCGGGGCAGGTCGAGAAGCTGACGTCGGCATCTGGATTAACCGCGACCGTCGCGATTCCGGCACCGATCGACGGCGTGATCACTGAGCGTGCGGCGAACGTCGGACTCAACGTGGACGCGGCGACACGGCTGTTTACAGTCGTTGACCTCTCGACGGTATGGCTCGTGGGCAACTTGTATGAACGGGATTTCGCACGAGTGCGCGTGGGCAGTCCGGTCAGGATTACCACACCGGCCTATCCCACAATGATGCTCGAAGGGAAAGTGAGTTATCTCGATCCGCAGCTAAACCCTGACACTCGAACGGCGCAGCTGCGTGTCGAGATCCCGAATCGGGGTTCGCAGCTCCGTCTTGGTATGTACGCGGAGATGCAGGTTGGTGAGGCGTCAGCCGAGCGCGTGATGCTCCCGCGCGCGGCTGTGCAAGTCATAGGTGATCGATCAGTGATCTATCTGTCGGATTCAACAACAATCGGCCGCTTCATCGAGCGCGAAGTTCATTTGGGTGCAACGACTGACAAAGAAGTGGAGATCATCAGCGGTGTACAGCCCGGAGATGCCGTCGTTATCAAAGGCAGTTTTGCACTGCGGGCGGAGCGTGAACGACTCGGCTTACGTCCTGCGGTCGCCGCTGGACAACCGCGCGACGCGCAAACCGGCCGGGTGATCGTTTCAGAGAAAGGGTTCGAGCCTGCCCGCGTCACGTTACGTGCCGGCGCGCCGGTACGTCTGACCTTTTTCAGGACGACCGACGCGACGTGCGCGACAGAAGTCGTCATTCCTGCTCTCAAGATCAAACGATCGTTGCCGCTCAATCAGCCCGTTGACATCGAGTTCACGCAGGAGAAGGCGGGAGAGGTGGCCTTCGCGTGCGGAATGGGAATGCTGAACGGCACTCTTGTTGTGGAATGAGCGTTGCGTGTTCTTGATCCGTTCGCGCGGACGTGTCGATGGCGAACTTGTGCTCGAGGACCATTTCCGCCATCGGGTTCAAATAAGTGCTTTGATGGCGCGAAGACCTTGGCCCGCCCTGCCCCCGGCTCGCGGTGCCTAGGGTGTGCCTGCCTCGACCGGTCGACGACCGACCGACCCTGCCGCAACCCTATAACCTCTTGCATTAATGCAGTTTATCTGGAGCCGGCGATCGGACTTGAACCGATGACCTGCTGATTAC
>CAWAKJ010000007.1:0-929013 GCA_963782595.1 Vicinamibacterales bacterium
TTCTTCGAGCATCACGCGAGCGACTTCCACGCGCAGCGCTTCGACCGCCTTTGCGGGAGACTGGCCCGTCTCCTGCCGGAACGCGCGCGAAAACTGACGGACGCTGAGATGCGCGGCTGCAGCGAGTTCCTCCACTGAAAGGTCGGAACGAAGATCTTGCCGCGCGTAGGAGAGCGCTGTTTGGATTCGATCGGACTGCGCCGCCATAGAAAGCAGTGCTGACTCCTGCCCCTGCGCTCCGCCCCGTCGGAAATACACGACCAGCCCTTTCGCCACCTGCCTCGCGATATCGACGCCCAGGTCAGACTCAACCAACGCAAGCGCGAGATCTATTCCCGCTGTCATCCCGGCCGACGTCCAGACTCGACCATCGTGGGTGAAAATGCGGTCCTCCTCCACGCGCACGTTCGGATATCTGGCCTGCAACTCTCGGGTATAGAGCCAATGTGTCGTCGCTCGGCGGCCATCAAGGATTCCTGCCTCCGCCAGAACGAACGCACCTGTGGCAGATTGACGCGACGCGCCGCGACCTCGTCAGCTTTGCTCGCAGGTACGCCAGCACCCGCTTGCTGGAGGGTGCAATCGCCGTCGGGCCGGCGACGAGCAAGGTATCGGGACGATCCCTGATAGTCGCGCTGTTTCGATTGCGACGCCGACGGAGCTACGCGCGATGCCGCCCCGCTCCGAGATGGTTCGGACCTGGTAGAACCTTCTCCCGGCGAAGATGTTGGCGACGTCGAACGCCGCCACCGCCGCGCAGCTCATGATTTGAAAATCGCCAACGACCAGAAAGCCCACGCGATGCATGGTCGGCATTGTATTCCGCCAAGAGCGCGTCTAGTGCGAAGGCCGGATTCGCGGCATTTTCGTCCTTGAGCCGGATGCGCGAGTTTTCTAGCGTTAGGTTCTATGAACAAAAAGGACGAGTCGACAAGCTCGCAGGCGCAGCCCTTGAATTGGGCAGTGTTCGTGACTCCCGGCATACCCATCGCTCAAGCCCAGCGCCCTGAAGGTGTACACGAGACGTATTTCCAGGCGATGGCGTCCACTCTCATCTATGGGAGGCGCGACGCCGTCCTCGTGGATGCGTTCATGACCGTCAAACAGGCCACTGCTCTCGCAGATTGGGTCGCGTTGAAGCACAAGAATCTGACGACCATCTACATCACACATGGTCACGGAGACCACTGGTTTGGCGTTGGTACCATTCTCGAGCGATTTCCAAATGCCAGAGTCGTGGCGACGCCGAATACCGTCAAAGTGATGCAAGGGAATGCGTCGCCGCAGGGCCTCGCTGCGTGGGGGGCAGGATTCCCGGGTCAGATTCCCGAGAAACTGGTGATGGCCGAGGAGCTCGAAGGAAATGTGATTGATCTGGAAGGGCACGAATTGATCGTCGTGGAGCTCGGTCATACGGACACGGATCACACGACATGCTTGCATGTGCCTTCAATCGGGCTCGTGGTTGCCGGTGACGCCGCGGTACAACGACGTCCACCTCTATCTTGTCGAGTTGACTGCGGAGACGCGGCAGGAGTGGCTTGCCGCCCTCGAGAAAGATCGAGGCACTCCACCCACGCGCAGTCGTCGCATCACATAAACGGCCCGAAAACGACGACAGCCCTGAGGTTATCGGCGAGACGCGGCAGGACATCCGAGACTTCGACCGGCTCGCAGCCACGACGTCGTCCGCGCAGAGAACTGGACAAGAAGATGCTGGAGCTCTATCCAAACCGGGTCAATCCCGGATGGGCGCTGTGGAGTTCTGCGCACGCAGCTAAGCCGTAGATTGCGCAAGCGCAGCGCATAGGACAGAATTCCGCGGAGGTATTGTCGTGTCATTGCGTACGCACGTCTGAGCAGTGCCGGTACACAGTTTCTCGAGGTGAAGGGCGGCGAACGCTACGCCTATCGTCGCTTCGGCAGCGGCTCAGGGCTCCCGCTGCTTCTCCTCCAACACTTCACGGGCACACTCGACAACTGGGATCCCGCGCTGACCGACGCCCTCGCCGGAGACCGAGAGCTGATTCTGTTCGACAACGCCGGCATCGGGCGCTCGTCGGGCTCCGTGCCGCCGACCGTTGCGGGCATGGCGAAGCAATGCCGCCGCTTTCCTCGATGGTTTCGGCGTGGGAACGTGCGACGTCCTCGGATTCTCGCTTGGCGGCATGGTCGCCCAGCAGATGGTGCTGGAGCGTCCGACGATTTTTCGGCGCCCTGATCCTGGCCCGGCACTGCCCCGCGCGGCGGTGAAGACATCATGCACCTCGAAAAGCCGAGGCTCGCGACACATCTCCAGGATCCATCGAACAAGGGTTACAGCGTCCTCCAGAAGATCTTCTTCACGCTGACTCCGAGCGGCCAGGCGGCTGGAGCCTCGTTCGTCGAGCGGTTAGCCGAGCGGAAGGAGATCTCGACGGGGACTCGGGACCTGCGGTCGCCAATGCGCAGATGGCAGCGTTTCGTGATTGGGAACGCGTCACCGGAGAGCGCTTCGCGGAAGCCCGAACCATCCGACATCCGACGCTCGTCGTTAACGGCGTCCATGACGAGATGATCCCGGTCGTCAACTCGTACCGTCTCGTCGAGAACCTGCCCAACGCCTGGACCCTGACTCTACCCGGACGCTGGACACGGATCGCTGTTCCAGTATCACGACTCGTTCGCGCGTCACGTAGCCGCGTTCCTTTCGATCACGTCAGAATCGGCGGTCTACTGACACCTCACACGAAGGACATCTTCTACGCGGACGAGAGTCCGGCGATGGAGCAGCTGCCGGGGTGGATGAAGCGTGGGTGGCTGAGAGGGCCAGCGCCCCGCGTCGAAGCCGAGGCGTAGACTGGGACCTGTGCTAACCACCTCGCGACGCGCGCGACCACGCGCTGGGCCGAAGAGAAGAAGGAGTTCGGCGAGATGAAGCTCACTGACCACGCCGGAGTCCGGCTCACACACGGCAAGCCCAAGGTCAACGGCGTGGAGATCGACTACGCGATTGGCGGCGCCGGCGAGCCGGTGTTTTTGCTGCACGGCGTACCGAAGACCATGTCGTACTCGCGCCACGTCGTGCCGCTGCTGACTCCGCACTACACCGTCATCGCGGTCGACAATCGAGGCTTCGGCGGCTCCCAGCGCCCGATGACCGGCTACGACACCGCCACGATGGCCGGTGACGTTGCCGAACTGGCCACCCACCTGGGCTTCGACCAGTTCCGCGTCGCCGGCGAGGACTGGGGCGCGGCCATCGCCTACGCCGTCGCCGCCTTCCACCGGCCCCGGGTGCAGCAACTGGTGTTCCAGGAAACACTCCTACCAGGATTGCCAGCCGGCCCAGGATTGCCAGGCGGCGAACACGACCCCTCGCTCGCAGCCGACGACATGCGCACCGGCTGGCACTTCAGCTTCTTCAGCCTGCCGAATCTGCCCGAGCTGCTGCTGGCCGGACGGGAACGGCCGTTCTGGACATACTACGCCAGACGCCAGATGTGGGACCCCAGCGCGCTGGCCGAGGAGGACATCGACGAAATGGTGCACTCGGCCGAGCAGCCGGGCGGCACCAGGGCCATCTTGGAGATGGTCCCGCGCTCGCCAGACCGACGCCGAACAGAACCGCCCGCATTACGCCGACCCGATCAGCTGCCCGGTCCTGGCCGTCGGCGCGCAGGCCTATCTCGGGGACGAAGTATCCAAACAGATCGCGCAAGTAGCCCGCGACGTCCGCGGCGCCGTCATCCCCGCGTCCGGTCACAACATCGCGCTGGAGAACCCAGCCGCCCTGGCCCAGGCCTATCTCGACTTCTTCGCAGGCGGCTAAGCCTAGGGAAGCAACGCTCCGCATCGAGTTCTTGCGGAAACGGTACTCACAGTGCACTCCAGTCGATGTTGCGTGAGGCGACGCTTGTGACGTCGCTCGTGATTGATTTTCTCGGCTTCCTGGAGCGCCAGTGCCATCCACTCGCCACCAGTTCCCGCGGCGTCATGCCGTGGATGAACGGTGCGAGGTGAGAATCGCCGATGCCGCGATTTCAATGAATGATGCGACACGCCAGACGCTTGACCGGAGCCGCCATTTGTTGCCCGATCGGGGTGGCATGTTACGATTCCAGCCTCTTCGTCAACCACACGGCCAAGCCTCAAATTCTTCCCCCCATGGGAACGCTTCAACGTTCGTCGGACCGATGATCAGACGGCTCGCGCTCTTTGCGGCGTTGTGGTGTTTCCCGTCCGCTGCGCCAGCTCAAACTCCCGCCGAGATTCCCGCAGACTCTCCGCCGGCGGTCGCCGGAGGCGTGCTGAATATGGGCGAGGTCGATCCAGCCGGAGGCGGGCCCTCTGCCGCCGGTGTGCTGGCGGGCCGTCCAGTGGTCACCGCCGTTCGGATCAAGGAACTCCCAACCATCGACGGACGGCTGGATGACTCCGCGTGGCGCTCTGCGGCGCGCATCGGACAGTTCTCGCAGACCCGGCCGCTCGACGGTGTGCCCGCGACTGAACAAACCGAGGTCTACGTTGCCTACGACAGCCAGAGCCTGTACTTCGGCATTTACGCCCACTACTCGAATCCGAGTCTCGTTCGTGCCAACCGCGTCGATCGCGACCGAACCGAGAACGACGACACGGTGACGGTCTTCTTCGACCCGTTCCTCGATCAGCAGTCGGGGTATTCCCTGTCGGTGAATGGATACGGCGTTCAGAGCGATGCCTTGGTGAGGGCAACGGGAGGATTCGGCGGGCAGGGCGTCCAAGGCGTGCAAGGCGACACATCATGGAACGCGCTGTTCCAGTCGGCCGGTCAGCTTGTTGAGGACGGCTGGACCGCCGAGATGGTCATTCCGTTCAAGAGCCTGCGGTACCCCGCGCGCGGAAGTGGCGAGGCTCATCGCTGGGGCTTTCAAATCCAGCGTGAGATCCAGAGCAAGAGTGAGACGGTCGTCTGGTCGCCGATCTCACGCGATATCTCGGGGTTCCTGCGGCAGATGGGTTTGCTGGAGGGGATAACCAATCTGTCGACGAGCCGGAACCTCGAGCTGCTGCCAAGTGTCACCGCCATTCAGGCCGGTAAGCTCGATTCCACGACGGGCGCGTTCAACCTGGGCGATTCAGCAGAGGCCGGCATCTATCTGAAGTACGGGGTCACATCGAACCTGACGTTGGACTTTACCTACAATCCCGACTTCTCCCAGATTGAATCCGACCGCCAGCAGATCGAAGTGAACCAGCGGTTCCCGGTCAACTACCCCGAGCAGCGTCCGTTCTTTGTGGAGGGAGCCGACAACTTCCGGCTGGGGGGGCCTGTCGGCCAGATGGTTCACACGCGGACGATCGTCGATCCGCAATACGGCGCAAAGCTGACGGGGAAGGTCGGTCGCGTGACGATGGGGTTCCTGATGGCCCGCGACCAGGCCCCCGGAAGAGTGGACGATCGGAGCGATCCAGCCTTCGGACAGACCGCACAAGTCGTGGCCGGGCGAGCGATGTACGAGCTGTTGCCCGGGAATACGTTCGCCGGGATGTACACCAGCCGCGAGTTCATGAATGGATACAGTCGAGCCTACGGCTACGATCTCCAGCTCCGGATGGGGTCGATCCACACGGGACAGGTCAAGGGCGCGTTCACCGATCATGTCGATGAGCATGGCGTCCGCAGGGTCGGCCACTGGAACGAGCTCAACCTGCGCAGACGGGGGCGAAATTTCAGCTACACGCTCCATCATGACGAGATCGAACCCGACGTGAGGACGGACCTGGGATTTATCCGGCGGGTCGACGTGCGCAATACCCGAGGCACTGTCTCATACAGCTGGTGGCCGGAGCACGCGATTGTGAGCTGGGGCCCCGAATACAGCTTCGACTGGAATTACAACTATCGCGGCAACCTGCAGGAGCAGAACAACAGCGCGGGTCTCAGCTTCACCTTCGCGAAGAACATTGACGTGAGCGGGAATGTGAGCCGCAATCTCGAACGGTTTCGGGACGTCGATTTTCGAAAGACGCGCGTCTCGCTGAATGGTGGAGTCCGCACGAGCCGGCGGATCTCGTTCTCGGGAAGCATCAACTATGGCGACGAGATCCGTTACGTCGACATTCCCTACCTCGGTTCCGGGACCGGCTGGGAGGCGTCCGTCACGCTGCGGCCGATTTCGCGCCTCCAGTCCCTGATTACCGCCGACACGAGTCGTTTTACCGATCTGAGAAGCGGTACAGAGGTCTTCGACATCCAGATTCTGCGCGCGACGACGACCTATCAGTTTACGGACCGGCTGCTCGTGCGAAACATCCTTGAAAGCGATTCCTTCGACAGGAAATTAGGCGCCAACCTGCTCGTCACGTATCGAGTGAACGCAGGGACCGTATTTTTCATCGGCTACGACGACCGCTACCGCCAGGGAGACCGAATCGACTCGAACGTGTTTCCCGGAACGCGGTACGAGCGCACGAACCGCGCCATCTTCAGCAAGCTGCAGTACTTGTTCAGGTATTGAACAACGCTGGCCGGCCGCGTTACTCCCGGTGCTCCAGGATGTAAGCAATCCAGATCGGCGCGAAGGGTGACGTGCACCCCTTCGGCACGGGGTAGTCCTTGAGAACCTCCAGCTTGTTGCCGATGGCAATCGCGCGCTTGCGCAACTTTGGGTAGTCGACAGCGATCTTGACCAGGCAGTAGTTCATCGGTTCCTGCGTTCGGAACGGTGCGGCCTTCATCCTCTTCTCGATTGTGTCGAGCAACTCTTCCGGGTCGTTGTCCTCGAGCTGCCCGGCCATCAGTGTCCAGCCGGCCCGGCCTATGTACTCATCCTTCGAGGCTGCCCACTTCCTGCAAAGCTCGCCCTTGAATGGCAGCGCCTTCACTACGTTCTTCACGAACCAGTCAGTCGTGGTGTAGTAGCTCAAATCCTTCGCGAGTTTCTCGACTTCGGGTTGCGTAAGCTGCTTCGGATCCATGATCAGTGTTGCCAGATTCATCGCGTCGATGTTTCCGGCGTTCCAAAGCTCCAGCGCCAGCTTGTGGTCGCGCTTGATTTTTCCGGCAAGGCCACGAAGCTTGCCGAGATTCACGCCGAACTGATTGTCGCCAGCGCCATGCTTTGCGTTCACGGCGCGCATCTTCGGATGCTCCCAGGCCTCGAGCTGTTTCATCACACCTTGCAGATC
This sequence comes from Vicinamibacterales bacterium, assembly GCA_963782595.1. Classification (GTDB taxonomy): domain Bacteria; phylum Acidobacteriota; class Vicinamibacteria; order Vicinamibacterales; family JAMQPK01; genus JAMQPK01. The sequence continues at coordinate 7,150 of CAWAKJ010000007.1, forward strand.
CATGTGCGTGCCCCCGCCTCTGGATTGAGCCCTGACCAGGTCAAAAGGGTCGCCGTTCCGCGTGACAACTTGCGACACCTTTTTGGTGCTGTTCGCTGGATAATAAGTGAGCTAGGGACAGGACTGAAGAGAGGCCGCATTTCTATGATGTTGAGACGAGGGCGGCCAGGAGCAGCTGTGGCAATGGTGCTTCTGGTGGCACGGCTGGGCGCGGCGCAAGGCGCAGACGTTGTGGCCACGGCCCCCAAACCGTCGCCGCTGGCCGACGCCGTTCAGCGCGGAGACGCGTCAACGATTCAGGCGTTGCTGAAGAAGAAAATCGACGTGAACGCTCCGCAGGCCGACGGAGCCACCGCGCTGCACTGGGCCGCCTACCGGAGCGATGCCGAATCAACGGCCGCGCTCATCCGCGCGGGCGCCAACATCAATATCACGAGCAACTATCGCGTCACGCCGCTCGCGCTCGCCGCGCAGCAGGGCAACCCGGCCGTGCTCGACCTGCTGCTCAAGGCCGGCGCGAAACCGAATGACCCTGTGAACTTCGTGAATGCCGGAGAGACGCCCCTGATGTCGGCGGCGCGCTCCGCCAACGTCGACGCGGTCAAGGCGCTGGCTCGCGCCGGCGCCGACGTGAACGCGAAGGAAGCCTGGAGCGGGCAGACGGCGCTGATGTGGGCGGCGGCGGAAGGCGACAGCGCGATGACGTCGGCGCTGCTCGAGCTGGGTGCCGACCTCCGCGCGCGCTCCAACGGCGGGACGACGGCGTTCCTGTTCGCGGTGCGCAAGGGCGACATGCGAACGGTCCAGGCGATGCTCGCGGGCGGCGCCGATGTCAACGACAAGCGTTCTGGCGATTTTGCGACGCCGCTGCTCATTGCCATCGTCAACGGCTACGAAGATCTGGTGGACCTGCTCCTCGACAAGGGCGCCGATCCGAATGCCGAGGGGGGCACGACCGCGCTGACCAACAGCGGCTCGAAGGCGAGCGAGGTCAAGCTCACGCTGAAGACCCCCTCGTTCCGCGATCAGCTGCGCGATGTCGGCACCGAAGGGGACAACGGGCGGAACAACAACTGGGGAAGACCGCTCTTCGCCGCCGTGCACGTCGCCAACTGGTACGTAAGCGACGAGCTCATCATCGTCAACATCGACCGGCTCAGGGTCATCAAGTCGCTGCTGGCGCATGGCGCAGATGTGAACGGCCGCAACACCGACATGGAACCGCGTTGGAGCGGCGCGCGCCATCGTCGCCGTCTGGTTGGCGCCACCGCGTTGCTTCAAGCGGCCAAGTCGGCTGACGTCGAGGCGATGAAGCTGCTGCTGGCCAATGGGGCCGACCCAAAAATCAATACGGGCCTCAACATCACGCCGCTCATGGCGGCGGCCGGCATCGCCTGGGCAGCGAATCAGGACACGGCGAGCGAGGCCGACGTGCTCGACGCGGTCAAGCTGCTGGTGGAACAGCAGGGGCTCGATGTGAATTTCGTGGCCGACACCGGCGAGACGGCCATGCACGCGGCCGCGTACCGAGGCGCGAACAGCGTGGTGCAGTACCTGTTCGATCGCGGCGCGAAGCTCGATGTCCCCGACTTGAGCGGCCGGACGCCGCTCAAAATTGCCATGGGCGTCGAGTACGGCAACTCGTTCGCCACGCATCCACATACGGAGGAGTTGTTGAGGAAGCTCGGCGCCAAGGAAATTCCTTGTCCCGGGCTGTGCGAGAACATGATTCCTGAAGAAGCCCTGCCGCCCGAGGAGGCCGTCCGATGAAACGCCGGTTGATGTTGATCGTCGCCACGTGCGCGATCTCCGTTCTTGGATACGGTCTGCGCGGCAGCGCGCAGCAGGCGCCGGCGTCCGCCGCGGCGAACCCCGCCTCGGCTACCGCGGACCATCAGGCAGTGCTCAGCAAGTATTGCGGCACCTGCCACAACGAGAAGGTCAAGTCGGGCAACCTCGCGCTCACCGCGCTCGACATCTCGGCTCCGGGAAAGAACATTGAAGCTTGGGAGAAGGTCATCCGCAAGGTAGGCACCGGCGCCATGCCGCCTGTCGGGCGCGCCCGGCCGGACAAGGCGACCGCTGACAGCCTGGTGCAGTACCTGGAAACAGAGCTCGATCGCGCCGCGCTGGCCCATCCCGACCCGGGACGTTCCCGGCTGCAGCGCCTGAATCGCGCGGAATACAAGAATGCGATCCGCGATCTGCTGGCGCTCGACGTCGACGTCGCGTCGATGTTGCCCGCCGACTCGGTCGGCTTCGGGTTCGATAACAACGCCGACGCGCTCACCCTTTCCTCAGCGCTGACGGAGCGCTATTTGAGCGCCGCTGCCAAGATCAGCCAGATCGCGCTGACGCGTCCGCGCGGCATGCCGACGCCGGAGACGTTCTTCGAGCCGACCGATCGGAGCGGCGCGGTGCGATGGAGCGACAACATGCCGTTCGGCACCCGCGGCGGCATGGAGATCAAGTATCTCTTCCCGGCCGACGGTGAGTATCTGATTGAGGCGAAGCCGAAAGAAAACGGCGCCAACGACGGGTTCGAGAACTTCTCGGCCGAGATTCATCAATTCGACATCGCTGTCGATGGCGTCAGGGTTTCGTCGGGCGGCATCGGCGGACCGGAGTGGACGGGCACCAACCGGCTCGGTCCGCAGCGGGCCGAGCTCGAAAGGAAGACGCTCGACAAGATGAAGGTCACCGTGCACGTGAAAGCCGGTGAGCATCTCGTTCAGGCGTACTTCGTCCAGAGAACGATGACGACCGTCGAGGATCTCTTCGAACCTTCTCTGCGACGAGAGCCGTATCGCCAGACCGGCGGCCTGCCCAAGCTGAATTTCGTGCGGATCACCGGGCCGTTGAGCGGGACGGCGGCCACGGGCGACACGGAGAGCCGCCGCCGCGTGCTTCTCTGCACTCCGTCATCGGCCACCGACGAAGCGTGCGCGAAGCGCATCATCTCGACGCTCGCGCGCCGCGCCTATCGGCGTTCCGTCACCGAGGCCGAAATCGAGGTACCGCTGGCGCAGTATCGCACCGGCGCCAAGGAGGGCGGCTTCGAATCGGGCGTCGAGATGGCGCTCCGGAGCATCCTGCTGAGCCCGGACTTCCTCTTCCGTGCCGAAAGCCAGCCGTCAACGGTGGCGCCGAACGCGGCGTATCGGATCAGCGACATCGACCTGGCGTCGCGGCTTTCCTTCTTCATCTGGAGCAGCATTCCAGACGACACGCTCATCGATCTCGCGGCGAAGGGAGCGCTGCGCCGCCCCGACGTGATCCAGCAGCAGGTGAGGCGGATGCTCGCCGACCCGAAATCGCAGGCGCTCGTCGAGAACTTCGCTGGTCAGTGGCTCCACATCCGCAACGTTCGGACGCACCAGCCGAGTCCCGAGACGTTGTTCCACTTCGATGACAACCTGCGCAAGGCGCTCGATCAGGAAATGAACCTGTTCGTCGCAAGCATCATGCGGGAGAACCGCCCGCTCACCGATCTGCTCGACGCCAACTACACGTTCCTGAACGAGCGCCTCGCGAGGCACTATGGCATACGCGGTGTGCAGGGCGAGCGCTTCCAGCGCGTGACGCTGCCGGCCGACAGCCCTCGAGCCGGGCTGCTGGGAAAGGGGGCCCTCCTGATGTCCACCTCCTATCCCAACCGGACCTCGCCGGTGATCCGCGGCAAGTGGATTCTCGAGAACGTGTTCGGCTCGCCGCCGCCGCCGCCGCCACCCAACGTGCCCGAGCTAAAAGAGGAAAGAGACCCCAAGAAGGTGCTGCCGATGCGCGAGTTGCTGGCGGCGCACCGGAAGAATCCCGCCTGTGCGAGCTGCCACGCCCAGATGGATCAGCTGGGGTTTGCTCTCGAGAACTTCGACGCGATTGGCGAGTGGCGCGACCTGTACGCGTCGGGTGCCAAGGTGGACGCCTCGGGACAGCTTCCCGACGGGGCCAAGTTCAACGGGCCGGCAGAGCTCAACAAGCTGCTGCGGGCGAACTCGGATCAGTTCTTGACCACTGCGACGGAAAAGCTCCTAACCTATGCTTTGGGTAGGGGTCTCGAAGCGAGCGATTTGCCGGCTGTGCGCGCCATCAAACGAGGCGCGGCGGCCGATAGTTATCGGTTCGCTTCCCTGATCCAGCAGATCGTGGTGAGCACGCCGTTTACCCAGAGGATGTCGGTCTCGATTACTAATTAGGCTCAACGGTTGGGCCGACAAGGCTTTTTATGGAGGCTGTGAGATGGTCATTTCGAAGCTAGTATTGCCACGGCGGACGTTCCTCCGGGGTGTGGGGGCCGCTGTCGCTCTGCCGTTTCTGGATGCGATGGTACCCGCGATGAAAGCTCAGTCGAGCTCGAGCGGTGCCCTTCGCTTCGCGGCAGTCTACATTGGCAATGGCGCCAACATGCCCCTGTGGACCCCGACGACCGACGGCGTCAACTTCGAGATGTCGCCGATCCTGAAGGGTATCGAGGAATACCGCGACCGCATGGCGGTGTTCACCAACCTCGACAACTTCCCGGGGACCGACCAAGGGGACGTTGGCGGTCAGCACCCGCGCGCCGCGCCGGCCTTCATGAGCGGCACCCACGCGAAAGCGACCGAAGGCGCCGACCTCCAGGCAGGCACGACGATCGACCAGATGATCGCCGCGAAGATTTGCACCGACACGAAGCTTCCGTCGCTGGAACTGACGGTCGACCGCATCGACGTCGTCGGCGCCTGCGACCACGGCTACGCGTGCTCATACATGAACTGCATGTCGTGGAGAACTCCGACCACGCCACTGCCCTCTGAGACGAACCCGCGGTTCGTCTTCGAGCGGATGTTCGGCGTGGGAAGCACGGCTGAAGAGCGGTTGGCGCGTGCGAAGGAAGATCGGAGCCTCCTTGACGGGCTGACGCAGCAGATCGCGGCCTTCAGTCGAAGGCTGGGCGCGGCGGATCGCCTCAAGGTGGGCGAGTACTTCGATGCCGTCCGCGACGTCGAGCAGCGTATCGTCAAGGCCGAGTCGACTAACAGCGACTTCTCCGTGCCGGACCAGCCAGTGGGCATCCCCGGCACGTTCAAGGAGTACATGGAGCTGCTGTTCGACCTGAAGGTGCTGGCCTTCCAGGCCGACATCACGCGCGTCGGCACAACCATGATGGCGCGCGAGAACACGAGTCGTGCATATCCGGAGCTTGACGTGCCCGATGCGCATCACTCGATCTCCCACCACGGCAATAACCAGGAGAAGCTCGCGAGCTACGCGAAGATCAACACGTATCACGTCCAGATGCTGAACTACTTCCTGAAGAAGCTCGATTCGATTCAGGACGGGGATGCCACGCTCCTCGATCGCACGGCGGTGCTCTACGGCAGCGGCATGAGCGACGGCAACGTGCACAATAATTTGAAGGTGCCCGTCATGGTCGTCGGCGGAAAGACGCTGGGCATCCGGGGCAACCGTCACACGCGGTATCCCGATCGCACGCCGCTGTCGAACCTGATGCTGGGGCTGACGGACCGGTACGGCGTCAAATTGCAGAAATTCGGCGACAGCAACTCCGCGATCGATCTGACGACCCTCTAAGGGGGTCGTCAGATCGGGTTGTGCTTTGTTTTCCTCAGCCGTTCCTCTAAGATTCCGGGACCAATCGTCCTTACAAAAGTAGGGCGGGTCTTGCAGTTCAAGACCCGCCCTACAACATCGCGCGGAGCGGGAGGGACACATGAGACAAGCAGTACCTGATATTCGTGCTCGCGTTCGGCGTGATGGTTGGCCGTTTTTCAACGTGGCTGATACCAGAGATGCCAGGTTGGGACCAGCCGGTCAATGCCCAGGGAACGGCACCGATTCCGGACGCAAAAAGAGCCGCGCCGACTGGGACCCTGACGCCCAGGAAAGTCAACCCCGCCCGGCCCTGGGGGTGGATGGTCAGGGAGCTCATGATCAAGCCCGACCGCAAGCTCCTCAACAAGTCGAAGGCAAAGATGCTGGCCGGTCAGCGGGAGTTCGGGCTCACCATGGCCGGACCCGAAGCGGGTCACCTGGATCCCGAGGTCTATTGCTATTTGGCGAAGCAGGAGAACGTTGACCACGTATGGTTTGAAATGCAGCACTCGACGCAGCGGTTCGATCAGGTGCAGGCCCTCATGGCGGCCTGTCCCAATGCTGGTGCGGCGCCGCTGATTCGAATACCGGACGCGATCGAGGGTAATTTCCAGAAGACGTTTGACATGGGCGCTCTCGGAGTAGTCATTCCGACTGTCGAGGACGCCATCATGGCCAGGGCCGCGGCCCGATATTCCCGCGTTCCGCCTTACGGCTATCGAAGCTGCTGTGGCAGCACGTTGAACAGGTTCTGGGGCAAGTTCGTGCCGCAAGGCGAGACGGCCCCGATCATGATGGTTGACGAAGTGCTCGTCATCCCGATGATAGAAACGGTCATCGGTGTCGGCAACGCGATGGAAATCGCGGCTGTGCCGGGCATCGATGTCGTCATATTAGGTAACGGGGACTTACAGAGATTTTCAGGACACAACCCCTTTAGCAACGAGTTCCAGGATCTTTTGACGCGTGTGCGCGACGCGGCGTATCTGGCGGGCAAATTCTGGGGCAATGCCTCGGGTCCGGTCGGTGTCGGGAATCGACTGGCGCCCGATTCTTACTTCAACCAGAACCGCCAGTGGCCTGAAGGACAACTGGAGTTCGTCATACCCGGCCGCGCCCCGGTCAAGACTGGCCTGATGGGTCCGACCGGCATCGCGACCGACAAATGATCTGAAGGTCTCCCCGCCGTGCACCTGGTGCCCGGCGGGGTCCCACGTCGTCGTGACATCCGATCCCGCATGGGCGCAACGATCGCTATCGCTCGGAGAGAGTTAAAGTCGTACTTTTCCTCCCCGATCGCTTACACCGTCATCGGTCTGTTCGCGCTGGTCTTCGGATGGTTCTTCGTTCGCTTCATCGACTCGTTCATCCAGCAGAGTCTCCAGATCGGCCTCCCCGGCCGCGGTCAAATCAATATCCAGACCATGGTCATTCGTCCGGTGCTGGGAAACGTCAGCGTGGTCCTGCTGTTCGTGCTTCCCCTGCTGACCATGAGAACCTACGCCGAGGAAAAGCGGTTCGGCACAATTGAATTGCTGCACACATCGCCTCTCACTGACTTGCAGATCATCGCTGGCAAGTTTCTCGGGGCGGCGGCACTCTACGCCCTTATGCTCAGCGTCACTCTGCCGCACATCGCGATCCTCTTCATCGTCGGGAACCCCGAATGGAGGCCGATCGTGGCCGGATATCTGGGCCTCCTGCTCCTGGGCGTGTCTTTCATTCCAATCGGTCTGCTCATTTCAAGCCTGACGCGGAACCAGATTGTCGCCGCGATGGCGACGCTCGGCGTGCTGCTGTTGCTCTGGACGGTCAGCTGGTTCGCGCGCGCGGCAAGCCCGATCATTCAGGGGATTGTGTTGGCCATATCGCTCACGGAACACTTCGATGACTTTACCCTCGGCATCATCCGCCTCCGGCATGTGATCTATTACCTCAGCCTCGCGGCGTTTGGCCTCTTTCTGACCTGGAAATCACTGGATACTGAGCGCTGGCGCGGATAACGAGTTGACAAATACCCGCACCACCATCGGCGGCAACCTCGCAACCGTTCTCGTGTGCGCCGCCGTCGTCATTCGGCTGTTCTTTCCCATGTGGAGCTCGCTGGCGTACTGGGCGGCAGCGGCGGCGATGGCTTGGGTCCTGCTCTACGTCGCGATCGAACGCGCGACGATCGTGAGCTCACTGCGCCGGCGTGCGACGATGTTCAGTGCGGCGGCTGGCCTCAGCATTGCGGCCGCCTCGTTCATTTTTCTTGCGGTCAACTTCCTCGCCATCAGGTGGGATACGACCTGGGACCTGACTACTCAACAGGAATTCAGGCTCTCGGAACAGACTCGGAAGGTACTCGACAGTCTGACGTCGCCGATCAAGGCATATGTCGTTGCCAAGCCGGACGGATTCGGCCGGTTCCGCGAGATCCTGACTGCCTACGAGCAAGCCAGCCCCAATATCCGGGTCGAATACGTCGATGCGGATCGGCATCCAGCGCGAGTCAAAGAGTGGGGAGTCATTAATTACGGGACGGTTGTCTTCGAGCAGAATGGCCGCCGGCTCCGGGTCATGCTCAATCGCGAACAGGAGCTGACCAACGCCCTGATCAGACTGACCAAGGGGCGCGACATGAAGGCCTACTTCACTCAGGGACATGGCGAACGAGGCCTGATTCGTGAGACACGTGCCAGTTTCACGAGCGCCCTCAGCGTTCTCGAGCGCGACAACTACAAGATCGAATCGCTGATGCTGGCGCAAGCGACGAGGGTACCAGCGGATGCATCGCTCCTCATCGTCGCGGGTCCATCGGCGGATTTTCTGGCGTTCGAGACTGAGCTGCTGCAGGAATATCTCCGGCGCGGAGGCAAGGCGCTGTTTCTACTGGATCCCGTCGTGGGCAGTGACATGCGCCGCCTGCCCGTCCTCGAGTCTGCGCTCGCTGAGTGGGGCATCACTCTCGGGCACGATGTGGTCGTCGACACCATCGACTCCGCGCGCCTGCCAGGCGCCGACGCGTCGGTGCCGGTAATTGTGACGTATCCACCCCACGAGGCCACCCGAGATTTTTCCCTGCTGACCGCATATCCGCTGGCCCAGTCCGTGCGGATCGTGGCGGGTTCGACGACGACAGCACGCCGCACGGGTGAGTTGGTGCGGACGAGCGATCGGAGCTGGTCCACATCAAGCCTGGATCGGCTGGCCGAAGGACGAGAGCCTGTTTTCGATGAGCGGATCGATCGCAGGGGACCGCTGGCGCTTGCCGTCAGCGTTGCCCAGAAGGTTCCGGAAGAAGGTCGTGAGACTCGACTGATCGTCGTCGGCGATTCAGATTTTGCGGCGAACGCGATGGTGGGCATCCAGGGGAATGTCGACATGTTCGTGAACATGACCAACTGGCTGACGGAGCAGGAAGACTTGATCTCCGTCCGTGCGCGCGGTGAAGGCGATCAACGGATTACACTCACAGCGGTTCAGTTCCGCGGCCTCCAGTGGTTCTCCGTAGTGGTGGTACCCGCCCTCATTGTGTTGTCTGGTGTCCGCGTCTGGTGGCGCCGGCGTTCCATCTGAGTTGGCCCGTGGCTATCTAAGCTTGCCATCCAGCTCGTCGTAAATGCGGCGGAAGGCGACGGGTGCGTTCCGTTCGAACACGGACCACTTCGCATACAGGCCCCAATTGACCTGCTTCAACCCATCCTCAACGCCGACGCCGGTCTTGTGAATGCGGGTGACTTCGCCGACGACATATTCCAACGCCTGCTCAAATTCAGCCATCTCGCGCGTCATGTTGGGGACCGGATCGAGGAAGCCGTGGCCGGGTACCACGAAGGTGGCGTTGATTTGTTGCAGCTTCTTCACGGTCTGAATCCACTCTGCAGGATAGGCGTTGGCCATCGACGGGAAGATGTGGCTCGAGAACGACTCGCTGGTGAAGAGAATCTTTTCCTGCGGCAAGTACACCTCGAGATCTCCGCCCGTGTGGGAACGCCCGCTGTTCAGAATCTGTATTTCCGTGTTACCCATTTTCAGCACGCGACGATCTGCCACGGTGACCGTGGGGACAATCGTTTTCCGGCCGTTGGTGCTCGGGGCCTTGGCCTGCCGGGCGAGGTTGGCTTGGGAGACTGGACTCGAGATGAAGGTGGCCGTCGAGGGGAAGGCTTCGTTTCCCCCTGTGTGATCGCCGTGCTCGGAACAGACGACGACGTACTTGATGGGCTGGGGCGTCAGTAGTCCGATCGCGTCCACCATTTTCTTTGTCGCTTCCGGGCTGTTCTGGCCGTCGGCCACCAGCACGCCATCAGGCGTGATGACGATAAGGTTGTTGGTGAGAAAGCCAAGCGTGTGCACGTCCTGCCACACGTAGACGTCCCCCGTCGTGCTCCTCATGGTTGGAAAATCGTTGGGTTTCAGATTTCGCTCGGACAACAGTGCAGTCGGGACGAGCACGTCACCGCCCCTTCCGCCCCTTCCGCCACGACCTCCACGGCCGCCCGCGGCGCGGCCGGCATCATTCTCCTGGCCAAACACCACCGGCACGATGCAGGCCGTGCACATCACGACAACCACAAACCGTGCACGAAACGGTCGCCGACTCATCACATCCCCTCCCCTTACTGGCTCTTACTTCTTGGAGGCAGGCGCGAGGTTCTGCGTGAGCTCGACGCGTGTGCCCCATGGATCAGTTAGATAGGCGCTCTTGATTCGAGTGTTAGGGATCTGGCTCGGGCCTGTATCGAGCTTGATGCCGAGAGCGTCGAGCCTCTTGATGTATGCATCGAGGTCCTTTACCTCGAAGCCCATGTGATCGAGCGAGCGTCCGTTCGTGGGTGCAAGAGTGGCGCCTCCTTGCGAGCCTGCGAACGTCGCTGTCATTCCCGGAAAGTGGACGACTTCGTTCCATCCGGGACTTGATACGCGCGGACGCTGACCTGGCACACCACCAAGAACTTTCTGGTACCAGTCCTTGCACGCATTGATGTCGGGGACGAACGAATGCGTGTGGTCCATCCTCACAGGCGCGCGGATGGCCGGGTCGCCGTAGTACTCGATATTGATGCCATCCGGTCCCCACACGTATCCCTGGTTCGGGTTGCCGCCCTGTCTCGCATCGGCCCCCATCGCTTTCCACTTGGCAAGCGTCGCGGGAAGGTCTTTGTAAACGAACCCGAAATGATTCAGCACCGATCCGTCCGGTGGCCCCGAATATTCGCGTTCGGTCAGAATGATGTAGGCGCCGGGAAACTCGATCATCTGCAGCGGCCCGTTTGTGACAAACGTTCCGCCCATCACATTGGTCCAAAACTTCTTGTGAACCTCGATGTCTTTGACGAACAGATGAATGTGGGCGAACGTGATGCCCACACCATTGAAGGGTGCGAGGTCCGCCCGCGCAGAAGACGGCGTGAGGAGTGAGACCATGACGACACAGGCGAGAAAGCACGATGGACTTCTCATAAATGAGGGCTCAACTTTCATCGTGACAATTCACGCTGGCACGGCACCTGGCCGTGCAGCGAAAAAGGCTTCGAGCGCGAGCATTTTGGCGCCGACGGCTCTCTACCGCGGCTCGGATTGTTGCCACAACAATAATATGGATCTCCGCCGCGCGAATGTCACAAAAGATGTCTCAACCAGTGTTCTGACCTTGTTTTTCGCTGCAGTTCCCATAACATGCCCAATACATCACCACGTTAGTTAGTCTGGGTTTGTACCCGCGGGCAGAGGCAGTTAGTGCGAAGTACCTGTTCTCAGTTCGAAGACATCGAGCAGTCGGAACGGCGGCCTCGATTGGCTACCGGTGCGGAACTCTTTTTCTGCGAGCTCGACAACAGGCGAGCCCGGGAAATTGCGCTTCGATGGAAGTGAGGTTCAGATGACTGGCAGACGAATGCTCTCTGGCGGCGCGCTGCTCTTGTTGATTTCACTCTATCAGACGTTGCCCGCCTCGGCGCAGGGTGTCGGGGCAATCGGGGGCTCCGTTTTGGATGCCTCGGGAGCGGTGCTGCCCGGCGCGGCTGTGACTCTCATCAGCGCGCAAGGCACAGTAGGTGGTAGTCAGGAGACCATCAGCGATGCCCGCGGCGCGTATCAATTTCTGCGGTTGGTTCCGGGCACCTACAGTGTCCGCGCACAGATGCAAGGCTTCCGGACCGTCGAACAGCGGAATATCGTCGTGAATGCCGACATAACGGCACGGGCCGATCTGACGCTGTCGCTTGGCAACCTGGAAGAGGGCATCGTCGTCTCGGGCCAGGCGCCCCTGCTCGATACGACGTCGGCGTTGAGACAGACCGTGATGACGCAGGAAACACTACAGGCTTTGCCCAATCGCGTCGACATGTGGTCGATCACCCGCGCGATTCCGAGCATCGTGGTGAGCAAAGTCGATGTGGGTGGTTCGGAATCGTTTCAGCAATCGGGCGTCACGGTGCGTGGTACCGGCAACGAAGGCGGCTACCTGGTCGATGGCATGGACATCTCCCAGACCGATAGCGCCGGCACCGGCGTGACGTTCTATCTCGATCCGTTCGCCTACCAGGAATCGAACTTTCAGACGGGCAACGCTCTAGCCGAGTCGCCCAGGGGTGGCCTCGTCGTCAACGTGATTACCAGGACAGGCACCAATCAGCTTCGCGGCGGCATGCAGTTCAATGGCACGAATAGCAGCCTGGGGTCCGACAACGTCTCGGAAGATGTGAGAACGCAGATTTTGCGCAATATTCCTGCGCGAATCCGCACTCTAAGGCCCGATCTCAAGCCGGGTTCTGACATTCGCTACTTGTACGATTCAGGCGTCTGGCTGGCCGGCCCCGTCACCAAGGACAAACTCTGGTTTTCTACTTCCTTCCATCATCAGCAGATCCTGCAGTATCTCCTCGGCAGTTACAACGAGGACGGCACGCCAGTGCCCGACGACAATTTCCTCTGGAACAGCAGCACTAAACTGGCATGGCAGGCGACGCCGACCAGTCAGCTCAGCTACTTCTACACAATCCAGCGGAAGGTCAACGGCCATCGCGCCAGCACGACGATGTTCGTCCAATCCGGCGCGACGACGCGCAATGACAAGACGCCTCAGCTGAACCAGGTGAAGTGGACGTCGTCGCTGAAGTCGAACATGGTAGTCGACGTGTCCGGCAGCCTCAATCGCAACCGCGACTGGTTCACGTGGCCGAAAGAAGCCCAGGACGGCGATATCGCAGGTTTCGATGCGGTCACCAACACGCTGCTGACCGTCCTGCCCACCTACCGAGACCAGCAGAATCGGCGTCTGGTCGGTCAGGCCAGCCTGAGTTACTTCACCTCGTCCCACGATATCAAGGCGGGCTATCAGATCAACTACATGTCGTGGGCCCCGACCAACCGGTCGACTTCGGAGATGCGGGCCGTCTATCGTAATGGCGTGCCCGATTCGGTCAACACCTTCAACACGCCCACGTACGCCAATATGAAGAATCGGGAGGAAGCGTTTTACATCCAGGATAGGTGGAAACCGTCGCGGAAGCTTACGCTGAACCTGGGCGTGCGCTTCGATATGGACTATGGTTGGCAAACCGCTTCGTGCCAGGCCGCCAACCAGTTCGTGGCCGCACGATGCTACGAGCCGGCGAAGGGGTTACCGGACTGGAAGGCCGTGAACCCGCGGTTCTCTGCCGTCTACGACTTGGCCGGAGATGGCCGGACCGCGGTGAAGTTTGCAGTCAATCGCTATGTCACACCCGTGGGCATCAGCATCTCCACGCGCGTGAACCCGATCTCGGTCGTCAGCGATACCCGCCCTTGGACCGTCTGTGCGGCCGGGCAGACCAGCGGATGCGACCTCAACCGCGATCTGAAGCCGCAGGTCAACGAGCTGGGTCCGTCGACGGGATACCCGGCGGGAGCCGCCAACCGTTATACCCCTGGATACGATTGGCCAACAGCGAGGGAATACTCGGTCGAAGTGCAGCGACAGCTGCCCGGCAACGTCGTTGCCACGATTGGTTATACCCATCGTGAGAAGCGGGGAAATATCGGATACCGGAACGCGGCGGTACCGGCCTCTGCGTATACACCCATCACGGTCACGGAAGCCAATAGCGGCCGTTCGGTCACCGTCTACAATCAGGACCCGGCTACCAGAGGCAGGATCGACATCGTGTGGGACAACGAAGAAGCCTTGGACAGCACCTACGATGGCGGCGACATTACCTTCGACAAGCGACTCAGCAATGGTTGGATGCTCACCGGTGGTGTCAGTATCGGGAAGAATATCGGCGATATCTATCCAAGCCCCACGGACTCGTCGATCGCCAACGATCTGAACAACCCGAACTTCACCTACCGTCGTGGCATCAGCGGCAATGACGTGCCGTTCTCGCTGCGGTTGTCCAGTGTGTACGAATTGCCATACGGGATTTCGGCGAGCGGAACGTTCCAGCGCCAGACCGGGTTTCCGGAAATCACGACCGTGTCGGTGGGAAACAACACCATTGCGTTGACGCAAGGCAGCACGAGCGTTGCTGTCGAGCCCAGGGGCACGGCTCGACTGCCGCACCTCAATCAGCTCGACGTCAGCTTCAGAAAGGCGTTCCGCTCGGGCACGAAAGTCCTCCAACCGCGCATCGATCTCTACAATCTGGCCAACTCGGCGACGGCGTCGAGTCGGACCACGGTGCTCGGATCGGCCTACGGCACGGTGAATGCGATTCAGCGTGGGCGACTCATCAAGTTTGGCTTGAACCTGGATTTCTAAACCTGACGGTGAGCTGTATCGCCTGGTTGGAAAAGGGGGACACTTCCAACCAGGCGAACATGAACCTATCGATCTTGTGCACGATTGCGGTTCTGCTTGGGTCCGGAGCATTGCAACCGTTGCCATGGCGCGGATGGCAACGGCGTGGCTGGCGTCGATCTGCGTAGCGGCAAGTTCCGTACCGCGACGACCGACAATGCACAGGCCGACTTCTTTCCCCGTTCGAGCGTCAAAACCTCACAGGCCCCGCCAATTGAGAGGCACAATACCCATATGACGCTGCGCACCCGTTTTCGTCTGCTGTTGCCGATCTTTGCATTGACGTCGGTCGTCAGCTTTGCAGGCGCCCAGCAGCCGGCCGCCACCATCGACCTTAAGAACGCGCCGCTCGACCAGACGATTCCGGTCGATCCGCTGATCACGGTTGGCACGCTGCCGAACGGCCTGCGCTACTACATTCGCGAGAATCGACTGCCGCAGGCGCGGGCCGAGCTTCGGCTCGTGGTGAAGGCAGGTTCGGTGCTCGAAGACGAAGACCAGCGGGGGCTCGCGCATTTCGTCGAGCACATGGCGTTCAACGGCACCGAGCATTTTCCGAAGCAGGAGATCACGAGCTTCATGCAGGCACTCGGCATGCGGTTCGGCGCGCACGTGAACGCCCACACCGGCTTCGACGAGACGGAGTACGACCTGCAGATCCCGACCGGCAATCCGGCGGTCATCGATCGGTCGCTCACCATCCTCGAAGACTTCGCGCACAACGTCTCGTTCGACGCGGACGAGATCGACAAAGAGCGAGGCGTCATTCTCGAGGAGTGGCGGTTGGGGCTGGGCGCCGGCGAACGGATCCGGGACGCGCAGATGCCCGTGCTGCTGAAGGGCTCGCGCTATGCCGAGCGGTCTCCCATCGGGAGGCCGGAGATCATCCGCAACGCGAACTACGATCGGCTGAAGCAGTTCTACGCCGACTGGTACCGCCCCGACATGATGGCGGTCGTCGCCGTCGGCGATTTCGACAAAGCCGCCGTCGAAGCGCAAATACGATCCCGCTTCGGCGCGATTCCGGCCGCCGCGTCTCCGAAGCCGAGGCCCGCGTACACCGTGCCGGACCAACCCGGAACGGCCTATTCGATCATTACCGACCCCGAAGTGACGCAAACGGCGATCAGTGTGTTCACCAAGATGCGCGCTCGAAATCAGTCGACGGTAGGCGACTACCGACGGCTGATCGCCGAGCGGCTGTTCAGCGGCATGCTGTCCGCCCGTCTCGACGAGATCGCGCAACAGCCGAACGCGCCGTTTCTTGCGGCCCAGACCGGCCGCGGTATTTTCGTGCGAACCGCGGAGGTGACGTCGCTGAATGCGCTGGTCGCGCCGGGCGGCATCGAGCGCGGGCTCACGGCGCTCTTCACCGAGATCGACCGCGTGGCGCGCTTCGGTTTCACCGCGACCGAGCTCGATCGGCAGGCGCGGGGTCTGCAGCGGGTGCTGGAGAACGCAAGAGTCGAGAAGAACAAGAGTCCGTCCGGCCCGCTGGCCGACGAGTTCATCAGGAACTTTCTCGATGGGGAACCGATTCCGGGCATCGTGTACCGAGTACGCGTTGAACGAGCGTTTCCTGCCCGAGATCACCCTCGCCGAAATCAATGCGCTGGCGAAGGAATGGGCGCCCGATCGCAACCGCGTCGTGGCGGTGATTGCGCCGGAAAAAGATAAAGCGACCGTGCCGGACGTTGCGAGCATGACGACAGTCATCGCCGCAGCCAGCGGCAGACCGCTGGAGGCCTACATCGATACCGTCAGCAAGCAGCCGCTGCTGGAACCGCTCCCGTCGCCGGGGCGCATCGCCACCACTTCCAACAATGCTCCGCTTGGCATCACCGAGTGGCGTCTCTCCAACGGCGTCCGCGTCGTGCTGAAGCCGACGGCGTTCAAGGAAGACGAGATCCTGTTTCGAGCCGTCAGTCCCGGCGGCACGTCGCTGGCACCGGATCGTGACTTCATCGCGGCGGACACAGCCGACGCGGTGATTGCGCAAGGCGGGCTCGGCCAGCTCCGCAGCCTCGACCTCGGCAAGGCGCTCGCGGGCAAGACCGTGTCGGTGAGGGCCGAGATCGGCGAGACCGAAGAAGGGCTCGGCGGCGGCTCGTCGCGCAGAGACCTCGAGACGATGTTCCAGCTCATCTATCTCACGTTCACGGCGCCGCGCCCCGACCCGGTGGCGTTTGGCGTCTTCAAGGAACAGTTGAAGACGGCGCTGGCGAATCAGGATGCGCTGCCCGACACGGCATTCGATGACGCGCTCAGCTCGGCGCTGACGCAGAATCATCTGCGAGCGCGGCCGATGAAGGCCGCCAACGTCGACGAGATGAACCTCGACCGATCGCTTGCGTTCTACAAGGAGCGCTTTGCCGATGCGAGCGACTTCACCTTCGTGTTCGTAGGAAGCTTCGACTTGCCGGCCATACAGCCGCTCGTGGAGCGCTACCTGGCCAGCCTTCCGGCTCTTCATCGGAACGAATCGGCGAAGGATGTCGGGATTCGTCCTCCTGCGGGCATCGTCGAGCGCGAAGTGAGAAAGGGCATCGAGCCGAAGAGCCAGGTGAGCATCGTGTTCACCGGGACCTTTCAGAACGACGAGATGAACCGACTGACGCTGCGTGCGATGGGGGAGATGCTGAGCGGCAGCCTCCATAGGACGCTGCGCGAAGAGCTGGGCGGCACCTACGGCGTCAGCGTCCAGCCGCGCTTCTCCGAGCGTCCCACCGAGGCGTACCGCATCGCCATCTCGTTCGGCTGCGATCCCGCGCGCACCGAGAGCCTCACCAAGACGGCGCTCGAGGTGATCGATGAGTTCAGGAGGGACGGCCCGAGCGAGGCACAGGTGGCCGACACACGCGCGGCGCTGATGCGCGAATTCGAAACGAGCAGCCAGCAGAACCGATACTTGCTGAGCCGGCTTGTGTACAGCTATCAGTATGGCGAGCCCGTAGAGGCGGTGTTCAACGTCCGGCCGTCGGTCGACCGTCTGAACGCTTCGCTGATTCGCGAGGCCGCGCGGACCTATCTCGACACGCGCCGGTATGTGGAAGTGACGCTGCTGCCCGAGGTGCGCACTCCTTAGAGCTCGCCTGGAGTCTAGCTGGAGTTGAAGGCCGCCGGTCGGTCCGCCTTGACGCGCACGAAGGTTGCGCTCGCGCGTCGGCACGTTCAAAAACGCACAGCCCGGAGACACCGCTGGGTGTTAGGTTGTCTGCCATGTCGCAAGTTGCTCGCACCCTTGCTGCGATGATTTCGTCCTGAACCTTGCCTACATGAGGAAGTTGTGGTTCGCGTTCACCGCGGTCGTCGTGCTCTCGTTTGCTGTGCTCGGGTGGACCGGCTTCCGCATCTATCAGCAGGCGCCGCCCGTGCCGACCCGCGTCGTCACGGCAGACGGCCGACAAGTCATTGGCCCAGATGAGATCTACGGTGGCCAGAATGTCTGGCAGTCCATCGGCGGCATGGAGGTCGGGTCTGTCTGGGGCCATGGCAGCTACGTCGCGCCGGACTGGACGGCGGATTGGCTCCATCGCGAGGCCATGTTCATCCTCGACCGCTGGAGCGGTTCGGCAGACGGGTATGCGGCGTTGCCGACGGAGCGCCGGGCAGCCCTTCAGAGTCGGCTCCAACAGCTCATGCGGACGAACACCTACGACCCGAGTTCAGGGACCCTGACGCGTCGACGCCGTGCGAGCCGCGGCGTTCGATGCCAATGTCGCGCACTACAGCGACGTGTTCACGCGGGGACGTGACGAGTACGCCATTCCGCCGGGCGCGCTCACCGACACGGACAACCTGCGGAAGTTGTCGGCCTTTTTCTTCTGGACCGCGTGGGCCGCGTCGACCAACCGTCCGAACGACACCATCACGTACACGAGCAACTGGCCGCATGAGCCGCTCGTCGGAAACCGTCCCACCGCAGACACGATCGTCTGGACCGGCGTCAGCATCATCGTCCTGCTGGCGGGGATTGGCGTGATGGCGTCGTACTATGCGTCGATTCGCGAACATGGCCTGCCGGCCGAAGCGCCCGCGAACGATCCCGTGCTCGGGTCCGTGGCGACGCCGTCGCAGCGCGCCGTCGTCAAGTACTTCTGGGTCGTCTCGGCGTTGATCCTCGTACAGATTCTGCTGGGTATCGTCGTCGCCCACTACGGCGTCGAAGGGAATGCGTTCTATGGGATTCCCCTCGCGCAGTTCCTGCCGTACTCGATCGCGCGGACGTGGCACGTCCAGTTAGGCATCTTCTGGATCGCCACGGCCTGGCTGGCCGCCGGTCTCTTCATCGGTCCGGCGGTGAGCGGGGTTGAACCGAAGTGGCAGCGTCTGGGCGTGAACGTCCTGTTCGCCGCGCTCCTCCTCGTCGTCGTCGGTTCCATGATTGGTGAGTGGCTGAGCGTGAAGCAGATGCTCGGCACCGGCGCCGCCTGGTTCTATCTCGGTCACAGCGGCTACGAATACATCGACCTCGGTCGACTCTGGCAAATCGCGTTGCTCGCCGGCCTCTTCCTCTGGCTGGCGCTGATGGTGCGCGCCATTCTGCCCGCGCTCCGCCAGCCTGGCGATCAGCGTCCGCTCCTCGTCATGTTCCTGATATCGTCCGCCGCCATTGCCATGTTCTACATGGCCGCGCTTGGCTACGGGCGGCGCACGAATCTCGCCATCGCCGAGTACTGGCGCTGGTGGGTGGTGCATTTATGGGTGGAAGGCTTCTTTGAGGTCTTCGCGACGGTCGTCATTGCGTTCCTCTTCGCACGGCTGAAGCTCGTGGCGATGCGCACGGCGGCACAGGCCAGCGTGCTCTCCGCAACGATCTTTCTGTCCGGCGGCATCGTCGGCACCTTGCACCACCTGTACTTCAGTGGCACACCGATCGTCGTGATCGCGCTCGGCTCTGTCTTCAGCGCGCTCGAGGTGGTGCCGCTGTTGTTTGTGGGCTTCGAAGCGTGGGAGAACCTTCGAATGTCGCGAAGCCGGCCGTGGGTGCAGAAGTACCGCTGGCCGATCTACTTCTTTGTCTCCGTCGCCTTCTGGAACCTGCTCGGAGCCGGATTGTTCGGATTCATGATCAATCCTCCGATCGCGCTGTACTACATGCAGGGTCTCAACACCACGCCCGTGCATGCGCATGCCGCCTTGTTCGGCGTCTATGGGATGCTCGGAATCGGGCTGATGCTCTTTTCGTTGCGCGCGCTCGACCCACTGCCGGAGTGGAAGGACGGCCTGGTCAGCGTTCGGGTTTTGGGCGACGAACGTTGGTCTCTTCGCCATGGTGACGTTCAGCCTGTTACCGGTGGGCTTGATGCAGACGTGGGCGTCTGTCGAACACGGCTATTGGTATGCACGCAGTCCTGAGTTTCTCCAGACGGGCGCGATTGAGACGTTCCGTTGGCTGCGTGTCGTCGGCGACACGATCTTTGCGGCCGGTGCGGTGGCGCTGGCCATCTTCGTCATTGGCTTGCGTACTGGGGGATCGACGGGGCGCCAACGACTCCACGTTGGTGAACCGGCATCGGTAACAGGTCAATCGTAGCCATGCAGGTCCTGCTGTGAGCCAGATGATTGCGGCGGGCGAGGCGCTGTCCTTGAACGCGCTGATCACGCCGACCGAAGGCGGCATTGCGAGTCGCGTACTCTCCAAGACGTCCGGTGGCAACCTCACGCTCTTTGCGTTTGACGCAGGACAGGGCCTCACGGAACACACGTCGCCCTTTGAAGCGCTGGTCATGGTGCTTGAAGGCGCTTGCACGCTCACGATCGGCGGGACTCCGGTCCGCGCGACGCCGGGGACTGTGGTGCGGATGCCGGCCGACGTCCCTCACGCGCTCGAGGCGATTGAGACGACACGTCTGCTGCTCGTGATGCTGCGTACTTAAGCCTGGCTCTGCGCGACGGCTAGAGGCTGCGCGGCTGGAGTGGTGCCCATCCATCGCAGGACCGCCTTGCCGATCTCGCCAAGCCAGAGTACCGAGCTGGCCACCGTCACGCAGGTCACCCAGTCGCGCGCATCAAGAGCGGTCGTCGAGAATGCCTGTTGAAGGAACGGCGTGTAGATGACGGCGCCCTGCAACGCCAGTGACACCCCGACACTGATCCACAGCCAGCGATTCGTGAACAGACCGCTGAAGGCGCTTCTCTCTTCGGAGCGCGCGTTGAAGACGTTGAACACCTGAAACAACATCAACGTCGTAAAGGCCATCGTCTGCGCGTACCGGCGCTCACCGGTGCCGTCGACAAATCCTCCTGGCAGCGACCCGTCGAGCACGAAGAGCGTGCCAGCAGCCATGATGACGCCGACGGCGGCGATGCCGCCCCACGTGCGGCGTGTGATGACGGCCTCGTCCGTGGCGCGAGGAGGACGGTCCATCAGTCCGGGATCGGCCGGATCGAGGCCGAGCGCAAGAGCGGGCGCGCCGTCCGTGACCAGATTGATCCACAGGAGCTGCGTAGCCAGCAGCGGCAGCACGAGGCTCTCCTCGTCCGTTCGTAAGCCGATGGCCTTTGCCATCAGCACGCCGACGAACATCGTTATCACCTCGCCGATGTTCGACGACAGAAGGTAGCGCAGGAACTTGCGAATGTTCGCGAAGATGGCCCGACCTTCTTCGACCGCCTCGACGATTGACGCGAAGTTGTCGTCTGCGAGGACCAGGTCGGCCGCCTGCTTCGACACATCAGTACCGGTGATGCCCATCGCCACGCCGATATCGGCTCTCTTCAACGCGGGCGCGTCGTTCACGCCGTCGCCGGTCATCGCGACGATGGCGCCCTGCCGCTGCAACGCCGTGACAAGCCGCAGTTTGTGCTCCGGGTTGACACGAGCGTAGACCGACACCTCTCGGACCAGCGGCGCGAGTGCGGCATCTGTCGTCCGATCCAGTTCGGTGCCCGTCACGGCTCGACCATCGATCGACATCCCGAGATCGACGGCGATCACACGCGCGGTGGCGGGATGATCGCCGGTAATCATCATGGGGCGGATACCGGCCCGTATCGCGCGCGCGACGGCCTCTCTGGCCTCATCGCGCGGTGGGTCGATCATGCCGATCACGCCCGCGAAGACGAGTTCGTGCTCGGCTCGCTCGTCGATGTCCTGGTGGGTGCCGTTGCGGGCCGGCAGCGCACGGAACGCGATGCCCAGCGTTCGCAAGGCGCGACCGGCAAGGTTCTCATTCGTCTTGAGCAGGTCCGCCCGCCTTGTGTCGCTTAAGGGCTGGGGCGCCTCACCGACCAGCTCGTGAGAACAGTGTTGGAGCAGCACATCAGGTGCGCCCTTGGTGAAGAGAACGCGTTCGCCGGAGCGCTCAGCATCGGTGTGCACCGTGCTCATCAGTCTGCGTGCCGACGAGAACGGAATCTCGCCAACCCGTGCGAATCGTCGGCCCAACGCGTCGCCATTCAAGCCCGCCTTGCGCGCCGCCACGAGGAGCGCACCCTCGGTCGGATCACCCTGGACCGTCCAGCGACCGTTCCGCTCATGCAGCACCGCGTTGTTGGCGCGGTCAGCCACCGTGAGCACGCGCTCCAGTTCAAGACGCAGCGGCCCGGCGAGCGCCCCGCCCCCTTCCAGTGCGACATCGCCGTCTGGCGCATAGCCCGTGCCCCCGATCTGCACGTGGCCGCTCGCCGTCACGACGGCCAGCACCGTCATCTCGTTCTTCGTGAGCGTTCCGGTCTTGTCCGAGGCGATCACCCCCGCCGATCCGAGGGTCTCCACGGCGTGGAGGTGACGCACGATCGCGTGCTTCCGCGCCATCCGCTGCACCCCGATGGCCAGAACGGCCGTGACCACGGTGGGCATACCTTCCGGGACTGCGGCGACCGCGAGGGCCACGCCCAGAATGAGCACGCTGAAGACCGCAGCGAGACCGGTCACGTCCTCCATCAGGAGAATCGTCGCGATCATGACGACCGCGATGCAGACGACAGCGATGCCTAACACCCGCCCGATGTGATTGAGTTCCTTCTGCAAGGGCGTCGTCTCGTCCGGAACGTCGCGCAGTAGGCCGGCGATGCGCCCGATCTCGGTCCGCATCCCCGTCGCCACCACTACCGCACGACCGCGACCATATGTCGCGGTGGTGCCGCCGAAGATCATGTTGGCGCGGTCGCCAAGGGCGATGTCACCAGAAAGGACCGCAGGCTCCTTCGAGACGGGCACGCTCTCTCCGGTGAGCGTGGCTTCGGCGATCTGGAGTCCCGTCGACTGAATGACGCGCGCATCGGCGGCGACGGTGTCGCCTTCCTCGATGACCAGGATGTCTCCGGCGACGACCTCGGTCGCCAGCAAGCGTTGTGGCTCCCCGTCGCGTATCACGTGCGCGTGTGCCGCGGCCATCTGTTGGAGTGCGGCGACGGCCGATTCCGCTCGCGCTTCCTGGATGAATCCGATGCCGGCGTTGAGCAGGACGATGACCCCGATGGCGAGGGCTTCGTACGGCAGCGCCGTATCGCCCTCGTACAACCACAGACCGGCCGAGATCGCCGTAGCCACGAGAAGGAGTAGAACTAGGACGTTCTGGAACTGGGCGAGCAACTTCCGCCAGGCTGGTGCTCGGGACTCGGCCGTCAGTTCGTTGGGGCCGTCCCGGGCAAGTCGCGCGCGCGCGTCACTGAGATCCAGGCCACGGTTCTGCTCGGTGCCGAGCGCTGCAATGACCGCATCAATCGCCTGCTGGTACGGCAGGCGGTGGGCGGTGGTCGCCGCGCCGTGGTCATCCACGGGTGTCGTTCGTGAGAATGACCTTCAGCGCGCCCTCTCTCGCGGCGTGTTCGAAGGTCTCGTATGCCTGCATGATTTCGTCGAGCGCGAAGCGGTGGGTCACCATTTTTCGCGACTGTAGCCGCCCCGATCCCACGCCTTTGAGCAGCATCGGCGTCGTCGTCGTGTCGACCAGGCGGGTGGTGATGGTGATGTTCCGGTCCCACAGCTTCTCGAGATGCAGTGTCACCGCCACGCCATGTACGCCGACGTTCGCGAGGCGCCCGCCCGGAGCCAGAATCGCCTGGCAGATGTCGAAGGTGGCCGGTACGCCGACGGCTTCAATCGCCACATCGACGCCCTGACCTGCGGTCAGGTCCAGAACGCGCTGAACCGCACCGCCGTCAGTGCTGTTGATCAGTGCGGTGGCGCCAAACGCCCTGGCCACGTCCAATCGCTTGTCGTCGAGGTCGATCATCACGATGCTAGCTGGCGAATAGAACTGGGCCGTCAGCAGCGCGGCGAGTCCGACCGGGCCTGCGCCGACGATAGCCACAACGTCGCCCGGTTGGACCTGGCCATTGAGTACGCCGCACTCGAAGCCAGTGGGCAGAATGTCGCTCAGCATCACCAGCGCTTCTTCATCGCCGTCTGCCGGGATGGCGTACAGACTCGTATCAGCATACGGGATGCGCACGTAGCCGGCCTGGGTGCCGTCGATGGTGTTCCCCAGGATCCAGCCCCCATACCGGCAGTGCGAGTACATCTGTTTCCGGCAGAAGTCGCAGCGACCGCACGAGGTGATGCAAGAGATCAGCACGCGATCGCCCGCGCGAAAGGTGGTGACGCCTGCTCCGACATCGGTGACCACCCCGACACCCTCATGCCCGAGGATCCGGCCCTCGGCCACCGACGGCACATCGCCCTTCAGGATGTGAAGGTCGGTCCCGCAGATCGTGGAGGTCGTGAGGCGGACAATGGCGTCGGTCGGCTCTCGAAGCACGGGACGCGGTCGCGTCTCCCACGCACGCCGACCGGGACCGCGATACACCAGGCCGTGCATCTGAAGGGGAGCGTCCGACGGAGACGACTCGCCAGGCTGGTTCCGTGGCGTCATGTCGGCGAGAGCGCTGTTCGACAATTCGACGGATTGCATCCAGAAGCGTAACGGCGCACCCGGACAAACGTCTGTCCCGTTTGGCACACCGGATCGGGCCGCCCGCATCTGTTCAGTGGGAGTCAAGGGGCTCAGTCGCGGAGGAACGCGTTGCTTATTCGCGAGGCCGCGCGGACCTATCTCGACACGCGCCGGTATGTGGAAGTGACGCTGCTGCCCGAGGTGCGCACTCCTTAGAAGAAAAGCGCGCTAGACGCCAGCGAACCAGTGGAACCCGATGTCTGAGTTGATGCCGCCCGTGCCTTTGCCGATGCCGGCCATCGAGTCGACGACCCGAATCGATTTCAGGAATTTGAGATTCTTGTAGCCGCACTGTCGTTCGACGCGCAGGCGGAGCGGCGCGCCGTTGCCCGTCGGAAGGGCGCGACCGTTGAGGCCGTAGGCAAGGATCGTCTGTGGATGCTCGACCTCGAACAGATCGTATCCCTCGTACCAACGATCGTAGGTGTCGATCACGACATAGCGCGCCGCCGGCGTGACGCCGCCTGCGGCTTCGAGCACCCGCTGGAGCGGCGCGCCCGTCCATTCGCCAATCGCCGACCAGCCCTGTTCGCACACGTGCGCGGTGATTTGCGTGCGGGCGCCCAGGTTCTTGATCTCGTCGAGCGACAACTCGACGGGTCGCGCGACGAGACCGCTGATCGGGAGTCGCCAGTTCCTGAACCCTTCCGACAAGTGCCGTTGATACTCCGCGTTCTTCGGATTGGTCTGGTTCCAGGTCGGGAATGGGTCGGCAACGTCGCTCGCGGAGTATCGCGCGCCAGCTGCTGACCCGTCAGCAGCAGCCGATTGGTACTCATTGTCAGTACGTCCGCGGCGCCGATCAGGCCCCCGCGCACTCGCGGCGGAATGAACGTCTCGCGCGAACATCCGGTCGTGAACAGGCCACCGAGCGCCGGGACGCTCGCCAGCCACGTGCGCCGTGAGATTCGCCTGGTCATGGTGCTATCCCTCTCTCCACCGGGATCGACTCCTTCCCGGTGATCATCGATCGGACCCGCTGGATGAATCCCGCGGCGGCGATCTCCAGCAGATGGACGACGACGAAGACGACGAGCAGGACCGTGCCGATGGTGTGCAGCGTGCGCGCCGACTGACGGCCGCCGAATATATCGAGCAACACGGGCATCGCCGCGGTATAGCCGGGCGATTGTGCGACACCCGTCAGAATCATGAACGGCACGAACACGAAGATCAGGAGCAGATACGAGGTCTTCTGCAGCGTGCCGTAGCCGCGCCGTGGCTGCGTAGCGGCGAAGGCGGGCCGCGATCGCCAGCGGAAATGATCGCGCAGCTCCGTCCGCAGGTGCGACACCGTCAGCTCGTCACGGGCCGGGAGCATCCGCTTGCGAAAATGGGTCGTGTAAAGATTCCACCCGACGTACACGAGGCCGTTGATGAGAAAGACCCAGGCGAACGTGACGTGATAGTTGCGTCCCCAGCGGCGATCTCCGAGCTTGCCCGCCTCTTCCCATGAAAGGCCCCAGTCCGAGAGCCTGAAGATTGCCGGGTAGCCGCGATAGCCGGTGTGCCCCCAGTACAGCTCGGGGAAGTCGAGCAGGATGTGAACGCCGCTCACAAGGAGGTACGCGCAGGCGATCACGTTGACCCAGTGACAGATGCGAACGCTATACGAGTGAACGGACGTCTCTCCGCCAGGGGGCGCCAATGTGGAGGTCATTACAGAGTGCACGTCGCCGATGGGCATTCTACGCCCCCCGACCATGTCGTTTCACATAAGATTGACCGCCATGCGGATGCCTCTGCTCGTGCTCATGTTGCTCTGTGTCGCCGTCGCCTCGGGACAGCAACCGCCATCTCAGCCCACGACGAAGCCGAACCTCGTCGCGCAAACGCCATCAGCTGATCGATCGGCCGCGCAGCCCTCGGCCACATTCCCGAGCGTCTACGCCGCGTCTGGTCCGGCGGAGTTGACCGCCGATCCGGACTCGCCGTTCTGGAAGGACATCAAGGGCGTGTGGATCGAGCGGCGGATCGACACAAGCGAACCCGCGCCACACCTCAGGTCTGAGGTTCGATCGCGGTGGACCGCCAGCCATCTCTATTTCCTCTGCGTCTGCCCGTACGAGCAGTTGAACCTCCGGCCCGATCCTCAGACCGTGTCCGATACCAATCGGCTGTGGGAAACCGACGTGCTCGAGGTCTATATCGGTTCGAACTTCGACGACATCACGAAGTATCTCGAGCTGCAGGTCTCGCCGCAGGGAGAACATCTCGATGGAACGATCGACGCCACGGTTCCCCGCGTAGGAATCGGTAATGAGTGGGTCTGGGAATCGGGTTGGAAGACGAACGCGCGGCTCGACCGCGGGAAGAAGGTCTGGTACGCGGAGATTCAGTTGCCGATTGCATCGTTCGACCCACGTCCGGTGAAGGCGGGCAACGAATTCCGTATCAATCTCTACCGCCTGCAGGGCCCCAACCCTCCGGCTCCGGCGCGGCGCGACTTCGTGGCATGGCTGCCGACGGGCGAATACCAGCCTCACCGGCCGTTGAAGTTCGGGCGGCTGAAGCTCGTCCGATGAGGATTCTTGTCTTAGGGGCCGGGGCGATTGGTGGCTACTTCGGTGGACGGCTCGCCGAGAGTGGCGCCGACGTCACGTTTCTTGTCCGTCCGGAACGTCGCGCCCAGCTCGAACGCGACGGTCTCCGCATCGAGAGCGCGCTCGGAAACGTGTCGCGGCCGGTACGGACCGCGCTGGCCGATTCGGTTGCGCCAGACTACGACGTCGTACTGCTCACCTGTAAGGCCTACGACCTGCAGTCATCCATCGAGGCGATAGCACCAGCCGCGGGACCACAGACCGCGGTCATCCCCCTGCTCAACGGGCTCGCGCACTTCGCGGTCCTTGATGCCCACTTCGGCGCCTCCCGGGTTATGGGAGGCACCTGCATGATCGATTCGATCCTGGGACGCGACGGAGTCATCCATCACGGTGGCACCTTGCAGCGTCTTGTGTTCGGCGAGCGCGACGGTAGGCGCTCGCCGCGGGCTGAGGCCGTCGCGGAGGTTCTAGCTGGCACGACTGTCGAGTGGTCACTATCCGATGACATCGAGCAGGTCCTGTGGGAGAAGCTGGTGTTTCTCGCAGCGCTGGCCTCGTTGACATGCCTGTTCCGCGCCAACGTGCGCGAAATCATCAGCGCGCCTGGCGGCCGCGAGGCCATGGAGCGGGCGCTTGCCGCCAACGCCGAGATTGCGGCGCGCGAAGGGCATCCGCCGAGCGCTGCCGGGCTGGATTTCGCCAGAACCCGATTGACCGATCCGGCGGGCCTGTGGAGCGCCTCTATGCTGCGCGACCTCGAGAGCGGCGGACGCGTCGAGGCTGATCACATCGTCGGTTGGATGCTAGACCGTGCCCGGCGGCACGGTGTGGACGACACGCTGCTCTCGCTCGCGTTCACCCACCTCAAGGCTTTCGAAGCGCGCCGAGACGCCAACCGCCTGCCAGGCCGCTAACGAACTCCTTTTCGCCCCCTGCGGCCATAGGTGTATAAGTGTCGGCATGATGCGTCAGCTTGTGTGCCTCATCGCGGTCTCCATCGCGGCCGTGGGGGAAGTGGCGGCTCAACCCGATCGACCCACTTTCAATCGCGACATTCGGCCGATCATGTCGGATACGTGTTTCCGCTGCCACGGTCCCGACAGGATCGCACGCAAGGCCGACATGCGGCTCGACATTCGCGACGAAGCGATCAAGCCGACGCGCTCTGGCCGCATTCCGGTTGTGCCCGGCGATCCCGACAAAAGCGAGATCGTGGCGCGCATTTTCGCAGACGGTGCGCGCGTCATGCCGCCCAGATCCGCGCACAAGGAGCTGACCCAGGCACAGAAGGACACCATTCGCCGCTGGGTCGCGGAAGGCGCGAACTACGAGGGTCACTGGGCGTATCAACCGGTGAAGCGTCCGGCCGTTCCGGCGGTCGTGGACGCATCGCGAATCAGGAACCCGATCGATCAGTTCATCCAGGCCCGGTTGCGTCGCGAAGAGCTGGCGCCGGCGAGCGAGGCCGACAAACGCACGCTGCTTCGGCGAGTGACACTCGATTTGACAGGTCTGTTGCCCACGACAGAAGACACGCGCGCGTTCCTTGCAGACACGGCGCCAGATGCGTACGAAAGAGTCGTGGATCGGTTGCTGTCCTCGCCGCGGTATGCCGAGCAGCGCACGATGCGCTGGCTCGACGCGGTGCGTTACGGGGACACGGCGGGGTTCCATGGCGACAATCCGATTCCTGCCTGGCCGTACCGCGATTACGTGCTGCAGGCATTCTTGAAAAACCGCCCGTTCGACGAGATGACGCGCGAACAGATCGCCGGAGACCTGCTGCCGAACGCGACCGTCGACGAGCGCGTCGCCTCGGCCTACAACCGCATGAATCGCACGTCGGCCGAAGGCGGGCTTCAGCCCAAGGAGTACCTCGCGAAGTACGGCGCCGACCGCGTGCGCACGCTCAGCGCCGTCTGGCTGGGCAGCACGCTCGGCTGTGCCGAATGCCACGACCACCGGTTCGATCCGTTCCTCGCGAAGGACTTTTACGCGATGAAGGCATTCTTCGCCGACATCCAGGAGACGGGGCTCGTGCCCGATCGCGGCGCGCGCGCGTGGGGCGCGAAGCTCGCGCTGCCGACCGAGGCGCAAAAGGCGGCTCTCGCGGCCCTCGACACGAAGCTTGCGGCCGCCCGGGTGCGTCTCGAGGAAGCGGCCGCGACGAAAGCGGCACCGCCAATCCCGCCAATAGACGAAGAGGCGCGAGAAGGCGCTCTGAAGGCGCGTTGGCAGGCCGGCCAGCTGGCCTGGACGTGGCAGCGCCCGCTCGGCGCGCGTGCGCAGAACGGCGCGACGCTCACCATCTACAACCAGGAACCGATCGAAAGTAATTTCTATCTCGACGGGAGTTTGACAACCGACACCAAACCGGGCGACGGTCTCGTCGTCGCGAGCGGCACAAATGCGGATCGTGAGACGTACGTGATCACGGTGAAGCCGGGTGCTGGAGCGTGGCGTCAGGTCGGTCTCGAGGTCGTGCAGGATGAGAGCTTGCCGGGAGCCCGGTATGCGCGCGGCGCCGATCGATTTCTGCTGAGCGAGGTGGAAGCGGAGGTCGTCGAACGGGGTCAGCCAGCGCGGCGGCTGTCGTTCGTGATGGCAACGGTCAACGACGCGCCGCCGGCGGTTTCGGCGATCAACGATCCGAGCATGCCGCCGCTCGCCGCCATCGACGGGAAGCCCGACACCGCGTGGGGCATTCGTTTCGGCGAAGCGAGGAATCCGTTCCTTGCGCTGCGCTTCGCCGAGGCGCTGCAGACCACCGCAGATACGACGATCCTCGTGACACTGCGTCATGATTCGGAACTGCGACGCGCCGTCATCGGACGGTTCCGTCTGGCGCTTGCGGCCGACCCGTTCGCGTGGCCCCCGACTGGCACGTCAGGCACTCGCGCCCGCAGCCGTGACGCGAGCGGCCGGACGACCTGGGCGAGCGGCCTTTCCGAGGACGTGATGAGAGCGCTGCGGAGGCCCGCCGACGATCGTGATGAAGTGGAACGCACGGCGGTGCGCGACTACTTGATCTTCTCGAATCCGGATCTCGCGCATCTTCATCGAGACGTGCAGCTCCTGGAGACCGAGCGAGGCCTCGTCGACTCGTCGATTCCATCCGTGGTGACGACGGTGTCGACCGATCCGATCCCCACGCGCATCCTGCCGCGCGGTAACTGGATGGACGATTCCGCCCCCATCGTCGAGCCTGCGATCCCGCGTTTCCTTGGCGCGCTCGACACGAGAGGCGAGCGGGCGACGCGCCTCGATCTGGCGAACTGGCTCGTGTCGCGAGACAACCCGCTGACGGCGCGCACGTTCGTCAACCGCACGTGGCGCGAGTTCTTCGGGACCGGGCTCTCGAAGGTGATCGACGACCTTGGCTCGCAGGGCGAGTGGCCGACGCATCCCGAGCTGCTCGATTGGCTCGCGTCCGAGTTCATGCGGAATTGGGACGTCAAGCACGTCGTCCGGTTGATCGTGACGAGCCACACGTATCGGCAGTCGTCTCGCCGTAGCCCGTCAGCCGGCTCTGAGCGGGCGGAGGCGGATCCGGAGAACCGCCTGCTCGCTTACCAGAATCGCTTTCGCGTTGACGCCGAGAACGTGCGTGATGTCATCTTGCAGGTGTCCGGGCTGCTCAGCGACAAAGTCGGAGGGCCCAGCGTGAGCCCGGTCGAACCGCCAGGGTATCTCGGCGCGCTGAACTTTCCGAAGCGCGAGTACTCGGCCAGTCGCGGCGAGGACCTGTACCGCCGCGGTCTGTACACGACGTGGCAGCGCACGTACTTGCACCCGAGTCTCCTGAACTTCGATGCACCGACGCGCGAGGAGTGCACGGTGAGCCGTAGCATCTCGAACACGCCGCTCCAGGCGCTCGACCTGTTGAACGATCCCATCTATGTCGAAGCGGCGCGCGTGTTCGCGCAGAATGCTGCTGCGCATGGCGGGACGCGCCAGGCGAGTCCGCCGGGCTTTGACGCCCAGCTCGCGTTTGTATTCGATCGCGCGCTGAACCGTGCGCCGACTGCGGAAGAACGGTCCATTCTGCGCCGGTTGTACGAACGCAACCTGAAACGATTTAGCGCCGATCCCGCGAGCGCGCGCGCGTTCCTCGCCGAAGGTGAGACGCCGCTGCCGGCCAACGGCAACGCCCGTTCGACAGGCTCAGGGCAGGCTGTCCGCCTCGCGGCGATGGCGACGATCACGCGGGCCGTGTTGAACCTGCACGAATTGATTACGAGGAACTGACCGCCATGTATGAAACATTCGTCCGCGAGATGAGCCGGCGGGCGTTCCTCGGGCGTGGAGCCGCGGGTCTGGGTGTCGTCGCGCTGAACGCGCTCGTCGGCCCTCGCGTATTCGCCGACGCTCAGGCGCCGGCCATGCAATCGCACGGCATCGTGAACCCGCTCGACTTCGCTCCAAAAGCCAAACGCGTCATCTTTCTCTATCAGGCCGGTGGGCCGTCACATCTCGAGACCTTCGACTACAAACCGAAGCTCGCCGGCATGACGGGTACACCGATGCCGGAGTCGTTCACGCGAGGGCAGCAGATTGCGCAGCTCCAGGGACAACGGCTGACGTGCTTCGGACCGACGCACGGCTTCAAGCCGTTCGGTAAGTCCGGGCAGGTCGTCTGCGAGTTGTTTCCTCACATCGGCAGCATCATCGACGAGACGTGCATCGTGCGATCGATGTGGACCGAGCAGATCAACCACGACCCGGCCCACACGTTCATGAACAGCGGATCGATCATCACGGGCCGCCCGAGTATGGGATCGTGGGTGCTGTACGGGTTGGGCGCAGAAGCCGCCAACCTCCCCGGTTTCGTCGTGCTCGTGTCGCAGGGGAACGGCGGTCAGATGCAGCCGATCGCAGCGCGGCAATGGTCAGCCGGCATGCTGCCGAGCAAATTTCAGGGCGTGCGCTTCAATTCCGTCGGCGATCCGGTTCTGTTCATCACAAATCCGCCCGGCATCAGCCGCGACATGCAGGGGGACTCGATTCAGGCCATCAATGCGCTGAACGAGGTCGCGAATCGATCGCTGCACGATCCGGAATTGCAAACGCGCATCGCACAGTACGAGATGGCGTTCAAAATGCAGATGAGCGTTCCGGGACTGCTCGACATGCGTCAAGAGCCGCCGCATGTCCTGGAGCAGTATGGAGCGAAGCCGGGCGACGGCTCATTTGCGTCGAACTGTCTTCTGGCGCGGCGGCTGGCGGAGCGAGGCGTACGGTTCATCCAGCTCTATCACCGCGACTGGGATCATCACAGCGACGTGAGGAACAACGTCGTCTTGAAGGCTCAGGAAGTCGATAAGCCGACGGCGGCGCTGATTACCGATCTGAAGCAACGGGGCATGTTGGACGATACGCTGGTCATCTGGGGCGGCGAGTTCGGCCGCACGCCGATGTCGCAGGGCCGCGGCGGCCGCGACCATCACATCAAAGGGTTTTCATTCATGCTCGCCGGCGGTGGCATCAAGAAGGGTTTGTCCTACGGCGCCACCGACGATCTGGGGTACGCGGCCGTCGAGAACCCCGTCAGCGTGCATGATTGCCACGCGACGATGCTGTATCTGCTTGGTATCGACGCCGCAAAGCTCGCGGTGAAGTATCAGGGCTTGGACGTCCGGCTCACCGGCGCGCAAGGTGGCACCGTCGTCCGCGACATCATTGCGTAGGATGGCTCGCACTATTTATCGCTCGACCGCCTGAAGTCGACATCGCTTCGCGATGCCGGCTCCAATGCCCTTGGCAGCGCCGATGACGAGCGCAACCCTGCCAGTCAAGGCATGGGCCATCAGCGCGTCCCTTCGAACCCGATTCGCAGCTCGGCGATCTTCCCCTCTGCCAGCTTGAATTCATGGTTCATCACGAGTGGATCGGGCAATCCCGTGCGATCGAACGTTCCCTCAACCTTGAGTGTCACGACGGTTCGTCCCTGCCGCTCTGTGACGTTCAGGACGTCGAAGTGCACGTGAGCCCCGAAAATGTCGGCGCTGGCCCAATCCCAGATCGCGTCGAGACCTGACAGTTCGCGGTTCACATCGACGACCACCGAATCGTCTGCGAAACTCGCCCGAAATGCTTCCGTGTCGCCGACATTGACCGCCCTCACGTATTTGGCGACCGGCTCGGGCAGGTTCAGTTTCGTCGTGAATTGATCGGTCTGAGTCATCGCTCACCACCCTTTCCGACTCCACTGTGCCAAACGTCGATAGATGCGTCCAAGATATTGTTCGTATCGGACCAATCGCGGTAAGGTATCGGTGTGGAGCTCCGGCATCTTCGATATTTCGTGGCGGTGGGAGAAGAAGAACACTTCGGCCGCGCCGCACGACGCCTGCGCGTGGCTCAACCAGCGCTCTCGCGACAGATTCAGGATCTCGAACGCGAGATCGGTTTCAAGTTGTTCGATCGCCTCAGTCGCGGCGTGAAGATCAGTTCAGCGGGCAAGCTGTTTCTCGAAGATACGCGCGGGATTCTTCAACAGCTGAACGAGGCGACGGAGCGCGCGCAACGTGTGGCGCGCGGCCAATCAGGAACGCTGCGCGTCGGATTCACGGAGAATGCCTCATGGCGGGGCGTGGTACCCGACTCGCTTCATCTCTTCCGGGAGCGCTGCCCCGACGCAGAACTGCAGCTGAATCCGCTGCCGAGTCTGCAACAGCTTGAGGCCGTTCGAGCTGGCCGACTGGATGCCGCGTTCATGTACAACCCGCCGAAGCCAGATCGGGAGCTGGATCAATTGCCGGTCGCCGTGAACAGCCTGGCATTGGCTGCTCCTGCCGCGCATCCGCTCAGTAAGTCCAAGAGCGTCCGGCTGCGCGACATGACGGACGCGCGTTTCATCTGGTTTCCGAGGCGCGAGAGCGCGGCATTCTACGACCGATTGATGCACGAATGTTTCCGTGGCGGCCTGAAATCGCCTCGGATCATTCAGGAAGCGTCGAATGAAGCGACGATCCTGACACTCGTCGCTCAAGGCATGGGCGTAGGTTTCGTCCTGGAAACCGCCCGCTGGCGATGTCCGGACGGCGTGGTGATATTGAAGGTCGCTGACCTCAAGCTGCCATTGCCCTTGGCGCTTGTCTGGAGAAGGGACAACCTGTCCCCGCTGCTCTCCAGATTCGTGACCGACGTAGGAAGTTTGGTTAAGGCGAGGCCGACGGCGCGATAGCCGACGCGCGGACCAAATTGAGCCTGACGAGCAACAGTGACCGAAACCTCTTGGGTTCCTTCTCTGCGACCACGTACAGATTGCGGATAATGTCTTCGTTTGAAGGCATCGTGGTCTCCTTCTAATTAAACCATCGGCCGGTGCACAGCGCCCATTGTCCGCTATCCCACGCCGCTCGACTGCTGCTCTCGCGCCGTTCTAGTCGGGTCCGCTTGATGTAACGTGGGCGCCACGCCCGCCCCGATCGCGTCGATCGCGCGCATCATTTTTGCCTGCGGCAGCGATGCGACGTTCATCTGAAAGGAGATCCGAGAGATCCCGCCCAATGCCTCGGCGTGTCGAAGGATCTTGTCGACCACTTCGTCCGGGCTGCCAATCAGCAGCGCGCCGTCAGGACCCCGCTGCGCGTCGAAGCTCGCACGAGTCATGGGCGGCCACCCGCGCTCCTTGCCGACATCCGTCATCGCTTTCGCATAACCGGGGTAGAACGTATCAGCCGCCTCCTGCGTGGTTTGGCCGACATAGCCAAGCATATGGACGCCGACCTTCAGTTGCTCCGGGGAGTGCCCGTGCCGCCGGCCGGTTTCTCGATACAGATCAATCAGCGGCCGAAATCGACGCGGCTCGCCGCCAATGATGGCCACCATCAACGGGAGTCCGAGCGCGCCGGCGCGCGCGAACGATTTCGGCGTGCCGCCGACGCCGAGCCAGATCGGTAGAGACTCCTGCATCGGCCGCGGGTAGACCCCTTGCCCCGTCAATGGAGCGCGGTATTTTCCGGTCCAATGCACATGCTCGTGCTTGCGGATCGTCAGCAGCAGCTCGAGCTTCTCCTCGAACAGGGCGTCGTAGTCCTCCAACCGGAACCCGAAGAGGGGAAACGCCTCGATGGACGACCCGCGACCGACGATCATCTCCGCGCGTCCGCGCGAGAGCAGATCGAGGGTGGCGAAGTTCTGAAAGGCGCGCACCGGGTCCTCGGCGCTCAGCACGGTGACCGCGCTGGTCAGACGAATACGTTGCGTCCGTGCCGCAGCCGCGCCGAGAATGACGGCCGGCGCCGAATCCAGGAATTCGCGACGGTGGTGTTCGCCAATGCCAAACGCGTCCAGGCCGACCTCGTCGGCATGTTCGATCTGCTCGACCAGTTGTCGCAGACGATCTGCTGGATTCAGCGCGCGACTGTTCTCGTCGAACGCCGCCGCAAAACTGTCAATACCTACTTGCATCGGTGTACCTCTGAAGAAGGACAATCCAGCGCCTCGACAACACGCTCGCCAGCTGGTCACGACGTACCCATGCGATCGCGAGGGATCCGATAAGCAGCACCGTTGCGGGCACCGCAGACCCGCCGACGATGAACAGATGGGTGATCACCGCGCCGACCATCGTGGGAATGAGCAGGAGTGCTCCGAATGCCGCCCAGGCAGGCACGAGGAGCGCCACACCCGAGACGACCTCAATCGAGCCGGTCACGTAGCGGAACCACTGCCCGATGCCGATCGCATCGAACAACGCGACCAGTTCGGGCGCGCCGGTCAGCTTCAGTCCGCCGGTGAACAAGAACATACCGGCAAGGGCAATTTGGGTGAGCCAGAGCGCCACGAGAGCGACCTGCCCGCGCGGGATTGCGGGTGTCTGGTTGGCGGTCATGGCGGTCGAGGTGAGGGTCGTCATGATTCGGCTCCTTCCAGTTGTATGGTTACGATAGGATACTGAGATAGGATCCGATACCAACGGCGGGCGCGCAAGACGGCACTTTTACCTGCCTCGGTCACATGGAGGGAACCGTCGTCAGAAATTTAACGGTGCCACTATTAGTTACGAATGTATACTTTGTTCGCATCGGATAACCGACAAGACAACTCGGTGGCCCGCCCCAGGCACGACGGAAGGACCAAGCGATGGCGCAGCGAGCGAAGAGGATTGCCGAGGAGAACAGCCACCACGACTGCGACTTTCGAGACATGCTGAGCCGCGTCGGAGACAAGTGGAGCCTGTTGGTGATTTTCATTCTCAAAGGCAGGCCTGCGTTTCGAGGGCGGTTCTCGGATCTAAAACGCAGCATTCCCGGGATTTCCCAGCGGATGCTGACCGCCACCGTGCGGAACCTGGAGCGTGATGGCATACTCACCCGTCACGTCTACGCAGAGGTGCCGCCACGTGTTGAGTACGAGCTCACACCGCTCGGCAGAGGGCTGACGGAGCCTGTGCTCGGTCTTGTCTCCTGGCTCCAGTCGAACTGGCCCGCTATCCGGAGCGCGCGCGACAGATTTGATGCGCGGCGAAAAGCCCGAATGGTCGCCCGGCCAGTTGTTTCCGTGACAACCCGCGGCTGACGACCTCCTGCAACCGAGTCGAGGCGATCGTCAAGCAGTCCCGCCGGAACGGTAGCGGAAAGGCCTTGTCCGGGCCGGCGAGCAACCGCCGTTCCAGATGCGTATTCGGCCTGGTGACGAGCAGCGCCGGCAGCCGGCCGCCAGAACGCTCTGTACAAATTCAACGGAATCAGGTACGGTGTCACGCCAAGTGGGCAAGCGCGCAGGCGGGCTCCGACCGAAGGTGCCGCGTGCGCTTCATCGTGTTTGCCCCACCAAGAAACTGCGATGGAGTTCCATCGTCTGGCACCTCGATCGCTTCCGACTGCGGATCCTGGGCCGCTGACGCCACCGGGCGGCCGGGCACTACGGATTGCGCTTCTCTGCCCACGCGGCCCCCTTTACCGTCATCGCGGCGGGATCTGGAAGAAGACAATGCGCTACGCGCCGTTGACGTTGACGACGCTGGCGTCCTTGATTCCTCAAGAAATTCCGGCCGAGGTTGCGCTGCTCGATGAGGGCGTCGACGAGATCGATCCCTCCGCAATTGACGCAGATCTTGTCGGCATCACGGTCATCACGGGTACCGCACCCCGAGCGTACGAGTTGGCACGCGAGTTCCGGCTGCGGAATCTTCCGGTGGTCTTGGGCGGCGTGCACCCGACGCTGGTCCCCGAGGAAGCGGTCCGCCATGCCGACAGCGTAGTCGTCGGATATGCCGAGGAATCGTGGCCGCAGCTGCTGAGGGACTTCGTGGCGGGCCGCATGCAGCGCCGGTACGATCAAAGCCCCGGGCTGAAACTCGACGGCCTGCCGTTTCCCCGCCGCGATCTGTACACGCAAGGAATGGTGAACATCAGCGACACGATCGAGGCAACCCGCGGATGCATCTTTCAGTGCGAGTTCTGCGTCGTGCCGGCGGCGTGGGGCACGCGGCCGCTCCAGAAGCCGGTGGGAGACGTCATCGCGGACCTGCGCCAGATGGGTGCCAGGCGGGCGATCTTCCTCGATCTCAATCTGATCGCCGACGTGCCGTACGCGCGCGAGTTGTTTACCGCGCTCATCCCGCTAAAGCTGCGCTGGGCCGGGCTGGTCACGACGACGATCGCCTGGGACGAGGAGCTCCTCGATCTGGCGGCGCGCAGCGGTTGCCGCGGCCTGCTGATCGGCTTCGAATCGCTCGATCAGAAAGCGCTCGACGAAACCCGGAAGAGCTTCAACATGCGGAAAGACTATCACCTGGTGGTCGACCGCATCCACGATCGCGGCATCGCCATCATGGGCTGTTTCGTGTTCGGCTTCGACTCCGACACGAAGGAGACGTTCGAGCGCACGGTCGATTTCGTCATGGAATCGCGCATGGACCTGCCTCGGTACGCCATCGCGGTGCCCTTTCCGGCGACGGCCCTGTTCCGGCGCCTCAAAGCGGAGAACCGCATTCTGACCGAGGACTGGTCGCTCTACGACGGCCAGCACGTCGTCTTCGAACCCAGGAACATGTCGCCCGACGAGCTGCTGCGCCACACCGGGCGGGCGTGGAAGAAGACCTATCAGTACAAATCGATCGCCCGGCGTGTGCTGGGCTCGGGCACCCGGATGACGATTTCGGTCGCAGCCAATCTCGGTTATCGCTTTTACGCCAACAACCTCGACAAGTTCTATACATGCGACTGGCAGATCGCTCCCGGGGCGTGAGGCGCCGCGACCAGCGATGAGACTCACGCTGGTTCATCCGTGCATCGGCAGGAGGCGCGGGCAGCCCTACATTCGCACGTGGCAAATGGAGCCACTCGCGCCGGCCACGCTTGCCGGGTTCGTCCCCAAGGACTCGGGCATCGAGGTTCGCTTCTACGACGATCGCACGGAAAGCATTCCCTACGACGAGCCCACGGACCTTGTGGCCATGAGCGTGGAAACCTACACAGCCAAACGCTCGTACCAGATCGCCTCGGAGTTCCGGCGCCGCGGAATTCCGGTCGTCATGGGGGGATTTCACCCGACGCTGATGCCCGAAGAAACGAGCGACTACGCCGAAGCCATCGTGCTTGGCGAGGCGGAAGGGGTGTGGCCCGGCGTGTTGAACGATTTTGCTGCGGGCCGCCTGCAGCGGGTCTACCGCCAGGCGCAGCGTCCGCTGCTCTCCGGCCTGCGGCCCGATCGTTCGATCTTCACCGGCAAGCGGTACCTTCCCGTGGGACTCGTGGAAGCGGGAAGGGGCTGCCATTTCCGCTGCGAGTTCTGCGCCATCCAGGCCTACTTTGGCAACACCCAGACGCGCAGACCGGTCGAGGAAATTCTGGAGGAAGTCCGGCGCGTGAAAAAGCCCTTGATTTTTTTCGTTGACGACAACATCACGTCGAACATGGATCAGGCCAAGGAATTCTTTCGCGCGCTGATTCCGTTGAAGGTGCGGTGGGTGAGTCAGGCCAGCATCAACGCGGCCCACGACGAGGAATTCCTGCAACTGATCAAGGCCAGCGGGTGCCAGGGACTGCTCATCGGCTTCGAGTCGCTCAACGAAACAAACCTGAAAAAGATGCGCAAGAGTTTCAACCTGATGAACGGCGGCTATGAAAAGGCGCTGGCGAACCTGCGGCGGTACGGCATCCGCCTGTATGTGACGTTCATCCTCGGGTACGACGAAGACAACACAGACACGACAGACGAGACGCTGGCCTTCGCCAAGCGCCATAACTTCTACATCGTGGCGTTCAATCATCTGACGCCCTTCCCCGGGACGCCGCTGTACGAGCGCTTGAAGGCGGAAGAGAGGCTGCTCTACGACCGCTGGTGGCTGCATCCAGAGTATCGCTACGGGATGGTGCCGTTCGCGCCGCGCGGCATGACGGCCGAAGAAGTGGAGCAGCGCTGCATCGACGCACGGCGGCGGTTCTACAGCCTGCCTTCGATTTTCCGCCGCAGCCTGGACTACGAGGCCAACGGTCGCGGATGGTTCATGTGGAGCCACTTCTACTCGATCAATCTGCTGTTTCGCGCCGAAGTCATGCAGAGACGAAATTTCCCCCTGGGTGACGAGGCCTATTCCGCGCCGCTGATGAAAGCGGAACACAACCAGCCATTCGACGCGAGCCAACTGGTGGCCGTGTCCTGACCATGGGCATTCACATCGGGCTCGCGACTCCGGCCGACGATGAGCACATCCGTGGACTGCTGCGCCGCGAGCCGGTGCCGGGGCGGATCGCCATTTCCCACGAGCGCGAGCCCGAGTTTTCGAGAGGCTGCGACGCCACCGGCGAGAACGCCACGGTTCTCGTGGCTCGCGATCTCAACACCGGCGTCATTGCGGGAGTCGCCTGCCGGTCGGAGCGCGAGGTGTACGTGAACGGCGCGCCGGCGCGACTCGGGTATCTCGGCCAGTTGCGGATCGATCGCCGTTACCGCGGCCGATGGCTGGTGTCGCGCGGTTTTTCCATGTTCAAACAGCTCCACGATCGTGATCCGTTGCCTGGCTATCTGGCCGCCGTCACGGATGGCAATCGGGAAGCCGAGGGGATCCTCGTGCGATCGGGTCGCAAGCGGTTTCCGATGTTTCACCCGGTCGCACGCTACTGCACGCTCGCCCTTCCCGTGAGCCGCGCCGCGTCCGGTGCGGCTTCGCGCGGTGTGGCTTCGCGGTTGTCCAGTGTGGTGTCGGCCACGGCCAACGACATCCCCGAGATTGTCCGCTTTCTCCAGACCAGCGGCCCGCGCCGCCAGTTCTTCCCGTTGTGGAGCGAAGCGAAACTGATCTCACTGACGACACGCCTCGGCCTGCGCATCGAGGACGTTCAGATCGCATGGCGGAACGGGCGCATCGCCGGGCTGATCGGTCTCTGGGACCAGTCGGCATACAAGCAGGACGTCGTGCGCGCCTATTCGGGTTGGATTCGGCTGGCCGCTCCGCTGTACAACGCCGGCGCGCCGTGGCTCGGGCGGCCTCGACTGCCGAAGACCGGCGAGAGGATTCGCAGCGGCTTCGCTGTGTTCATGTGCATCGAACAGGACTCGCCGTCGATATTCGGCGAACTGCTCTCTGCGACGATCCACCGCGCTGCCGGCCGCGGCCTGGACTATGTGCTGATGGGACTCGACCAACGCGATCCGCTGTTTCGCATCGCCCATGAACGCCCGCACATTCCCTATCGAAGCGGGCTGTTTCTAGCCGAATGGCCGGAGGGAGGTCACCTGCATGCCCAACTTGATCACCGCCCAACCTACGTGGAAATCGCCACGCTCTGAGTCGCCACGCCTGTCGGCTGACGTCGTCCAGCGCGACCAGGTGACGCTCTCCGACCGCGAGGAGATGTATCAACTGCTCGAGGCCTACTTTCAGAACACGTCGGCCCAGCAGTTCGCAGACGACCTGGCCGAGAAGGACACGGTCATTCTGCTGCGCGATCCCGAAGACGCGCGGGTCGTCGGATTTTCCACCCTGATGACGATCGAGATCACGATCGAGAACCGGAACGTGATCGGGTTCTTTTCCGGCGACACGATCATCGCGCGCGAGCATTGGGGCTCGTCGCTGCTGGCACGGCAGTGGATCACGACGGTGGTTCGCGAGGCCGATCGCATCCGGCAACACTCACCGGACACGCTGTTCTACTGGCTTCTCATCTCTTCCGGGTACAAGACATTCCGTTATCTGCCGACGTTCTTTGTCTGCGTACTCGCCGCACCCTGACCTGCCGCTGTCACCGTTCGACCGTCAGGTGGTGCAGACACTGGCGGCGAAGAAGTTCGGCGACGACTACGACGCCGCCGCGGGCATCGTGCGGTTCCGCCGCGCCAACCCGCTGCGGCCGGGTGTCGCGGAGGTGACCGAAAGGAGACTTCGTGATCCTCAAGTCGACTTCTTCGTCCGGATGAATCCCGGTCACGCGCAAGGCGATGAGTTGGCGTGCCTGGTTCCGATCTCCCGTTCGAATCTGACGCCAGCCGGGCAGCGGATGCTGAAAGCGGGATCGCAGGAATGAATCTGGCGAGAGATAAGGCGGTCGTGTTCGCGAGTCTGGGCACGATCACGGCGGCCCTCTACTTCGGCACACCGCACGTCCGGCTGTTCGACGCCCTCGTTCTGGCGCCTGCTACCGTCGATACGCTGATTCCGTTCGTGCCGCTGTTTGTCGTCCCCTATCTGTCGTTCTTTCTGCTCCTCCTGCTTCCGCTGTTGGTGATTTCGGACCGGGAGGAAATGCGGGACGTCGCGTTCGGTTTTGGAATGATCGTGGTTCTGTCGAGCGTGATGTTTCTCTTCTGGCCGACCACGATTCCGTATTCTGATGTTCACCCGCTGACGCGTGGGGTCATCGCCATGGATGTGGATCGGAACGCCTTCCCATCCTTACATGCATCGCTGGCGCTCTATTGCGCGCTGTGCGCGTGGCGGACGCTGCAGACGGCGCTCGCGCGATACGGCCTGTTTCTGTGGACGAGCCTCGTCGTCGTGTCGGCCCTCCTCATCAAGCGCCATCTGGCCGTCGACATTGCCGGTGGCGCGTTGCTCGGATGGGCGATGCACGCGGCGCTCTTCCGTTCGCATCAGGCAGAGGCGCCCGACAGCGAGCCCGTGGTCGAAACGCTCCGAATCCGGAGGCGCCTTGCGCGCGAAGCGTCCGACGCGTTTGCGGCCTTCACGCGCTCCGACGGGCGCAAGCGGGCGGCCGAGCTGGTCGTGTTTCTTGCCCTGGCCGGCGCCGGATTCTGGGTGAGCATTTACGCCCGCTCCGTTGCATCGGCGCCGATGCTGGCCGCCGGCATTATCGTCACCGCGGTCGCGCTCAACACGTTTCCATTGCTGATGCACGAAGGGATGCACGGCGTGCTGTTCGCGAATCGGCGCTGGAACTGGATGGCATCGGTTCTGCTGGGGTCGACGTTCCTGATGTCGTTTTCGGCGTATCGCGTGATGCATCTCCGCCACCATCGATACCTCGGCGACCCGCGCGATCCCGACGACTACCACAACTACTCACGAAGCCGGCCCGTGGTGTGGTGTCTGCATTTCGTGCGCCTCACCCTCGGGCCGTTGTTGTACCTGGGCCT
The DNA here is from genome assembly GCA_963782595.1 of Vicinamibacterales bacterium. GTDB lineage: Bacteria > Acidobacteriota > Vicinamibacteria > Vicinamibacterales > JAMQPK01 > JAMQPK01. Next base: position 49,509 of record CAWAKJ010000007.1, read on the forward strand.
CATTCCCGTGCTGGCGCTGAAGCACGGGTCGCCCGCCCAGCGAAAACTCATTCTTATCGAGTACACACTTCTCGCCTCAATCTACAGCGTGCTCCTCAGGGCGTTTTCGCCTCGCGACATTTTCGTGGTCTGGATCGTGCCGCTGCTTCTGATGGGAGCGCTCACCGCCATCCGCGGATTCACACAACACGGAATCACGGAAGCCTCCGATCCCTACCTAGCCAGCCGGACCATGCTTCCCGGTCCGATGGTCTCGTTCTTCCTGTTGCACGAGAATTACCACCTCGAGCATCATCTTTTTCCCGAAGTTCCCAGTTACCACCTGCCGGCACTTCACGAGTTGATCTGGCCAAAGTTGCCACGCGCCGTCTCCGGCCGGAGCTATCTAGCGTTTCTGGCAGCGTTCCTCAGAGCCACGCCGCGGATGGATGAAACACCGATCGGGCGGGTGTCGCCCGAGGAGCGAGCATCGTGATCGCCACCCTCGCCAATTCGGCATGGCTGGCGAGCTGCATTTCCGAATATCTCCGATTTCGAAGGGCCCTGGGCCACGTTCGCACGGAACAGGAGCGCGTATTACGCGGAATTCTCCGACGGAATCAGGCCAGCGCGTTCGGACGCCGTCACGGGTTTTCCGCCATCCATACCGTGCGCGACTATCAGCAGCGCGTCGCTTTGAGCGACTACGACGACTATCGCGCTCGTGTCGCCAGCATCGCTGAAGGAGAGACGCAGGTGCTCACCTGCGAACGTGTGCGCCTGTTCGAGCCCACCAGCGGTTCGTCGAGCCCGGCCAAGTGGATTCCGTGTACCGCCTCCCTCCAGCACGAGTTTCAACGCGGCATTCGCGCCTGGGTCGCGGATCTGTTCCTGCACGACGCCGATTTGCTCAACGGCCCGGGGTATTGGTCCGTCAGCCCCGCGCAGGCGTGCGGGGAGGTGACGCCCTCCGGCATTCCGGTGGGGTTCGCCGACGACACCGAGTACGTCGGCGGTCTTCAGCAACGGCTCGTTCGGTCGGTGATGGCCGTACCTTCGTCGGTCCGTCATTCGCGCAGCATGGACGCGTTCTGGTACACGACGCTGCGTCATCTGGTCCGTCGTCCGGATCTGCGATTGATCTCTGTGTGGAACCCTTCGTTTCTCACGCTGCTAGCTGATCAGCTGTCCGAGCACGGCGACCGCTTGCTACAGGAGGTGCCGACACTGAAGCGGGCGCTCCGCGCGCGTACGGCTGCGGAACGACACGCGCTTCTTTGGCCCCGCCTCCGCATGATCAGTTGCTGGGCCGACGGCAACAGCGGACCAGCGGCCCGTAGACTGGCGGCCCTCTTTCCGCAGGCGCGCATTTGCGCCAAGGGCCTGATCGCGACCGAGGGATTCGTGTCGCTGCCGTGGGAGGGGTGCGACGGGGCGGTCCTCGCGGTGCGCTCGCACTTTCTGGAGTTTCTGCCGGCAGATTCGGCCGGCCGTCCGGAGGCGACACGCCCCCACCTCGCGCACGAACTGGAGGTGGGGCAAGCGTACTCTGTCGTCCTCACGACGGGCGGAGGCTTGTACCGCTACCGCCTCGGCGATCTCGTCACGGTCGTCGGGCACAAACACGATTGTCCGCTGGTGCGATTCGCCGGCCGGCAGCACGTGGCTGATTGGTGCGGCGAAAAGATCCACGAAGTGGAGGCGGCGCGGATTCTCGAGTCTGCCTTCACGGCGCGGCGCCTCACGCCGTCGTTCGCGATGCTCGCCTGCGATACGAGCGGCGAGGTCTCGAGCTACGTGCTCTATGTCGAAGCTGACGCTTCGGAAGACGAGCTTGGCGGAATCGGCGCGTCCATCGAGCGCGCGCTCGAAGAAAACTTCCACTACCGATATGCGCGCCGCCTGGGTCAATTGGGGCCGTTGCGCGTATTCGCCGCCCGCCATGCCGAGGCGTCGTATCTGGCGGCGTGCATGGCCCGTGGCCAGCGAGCCGGGGACGTCAAGTCCGTTGCGCTCGATCCTCGCGATGGCTGGACGCCGAAGTTCGAAGGCTCCTTTGCAGCGACTGGGACCGCACCGGCGGGGCCGTCATGAGCGTGCTGATCGTCACGGGGGGCCTGGTGTCGGGCGTCGAGCCGTCCATCCTCAGTTCTCTGCGCAAGTTGTTCGAGCAGTGGCGCGCATCCGAGCACGCGTGGCTCGATGTGAAGATCAAGCTGGTGTTCGGCGAGTTTCTGATCCGCAAGCCCCGCGCGTCGAGTGAAGCTCTGTGGGCGCCCGATCTGACCGAGGTCCTGCTGGCGACTTTGCTCAAGCAGCAGGGGATGCCATACATGCTGGCGACCTACGGCGAGCTGTTCGACGGGTCTCGCCGCATGGAACGACTCCTCGGTGAAGCCGACTGCGTGTTTGCGTCAACCACGTTTCTCCGCGACCTGAGCGAACTGACGCCGCTGCTGCGAAAGCTGAAGAGGCCTCACAACCGGATCATCGTCGGCGGACCGCTGGCGAGCCTGCTGGCCGATCGTTGGGAAGGCGGCCCCGACGTCGACGTCGTTGTTGACATTCTGGCCGCCGGCTATGGCGAATTCCTGGTGCCGTCGCTGGTCGACTGGATGCGATCGGGCTTCACCGCGCTTCAGCCGCCGCCCGGCGGTCGAATCGTCGAGCGCGGGCCGACGCAGATTGTGTACAGCGGCGTTCCCCAGACGACTGATCTCGATTTCCTTCCGACGCCGGACTGGATGCAGTCTCAGGCGGATCGAGGGAAGCCGTACCGCATGATCTACTACGAAAGCGTTCGCGGGTGCCCGTATCGCTGCAACTTCTGCAACTATCCCTACCTGTTCAGCGACAATCGCTTTCGCTACAAGAGCGCCCGCCGCATGGTGGAGGAGTGGGAGCACTACATCACCACGCTCGATCCTGAGTACATCACGTGTCTCGATTCGCTGTTCACCGTCCCACCGGCGCGGCTGCGGGAGTTCTGTCGCACGCTCATCGAGCAGCGGCTGAACACCGTGAAATGGATCTGTTATGCGCGCGCCGACGATCTTGCCGATGAGCACACCACGGCGCTCATGAAGGCCGCCGGAGCGCACCAGGTGCAGATCGGCATCGAATCCGGAGACCAGGGTCAGCTCGACAACATGGACAAAGCCTGTACCGTGGAATCGAATGCCCGGGCGATCGATCTCTGCCGCAAGCACGGACTTACCACGGTCGTATCGTTGATTGTGGGCTTTCCCGGAGAGACCCACGAGACCCTGGAACGCACACTCGATTTCATGCGGAACCATCCGCCTGATTTCTTTTTTCTCGCTCCCTTCAGCACGCGCGCCACGGGGGTTCCGCTGCTGTCGGCCTCGAACCGCGAGCGGTTCCAACTCGAGACGACGAACCACCTCCGGACCGGCGCGCCCTATTGGCGCCACCGGACGATGTCGTCAACAGAGATGGGGAATCATGTAAGGTCGCTGCATCGCAGCCTGATGAGCGAGAGGATCGCTCTGCATGGTGCCCTCTACCATCACCGGTTGCTCGATTACCGGCCGGACGAACGCGCGACATTGCTGGAAGAACAGCGTCAGATTTCAGCCGGCACGCCTCTTCAACGCTGGCTGTTCGATCGACTCAACGCGTTTGTCGACAAGCGTCTCGCCAAAGATGTGGAGCGGTGTTTACCGTCTTTACCCCCGGGGGCCGCCCCGCCGAATTCAAGGCGGCGGGCGGATCAGACCAGCGAATCGTGCCCGTCGTGCCGCACAGATGAGCCAGCTGCTCCTGGTCCTAATCTCCTGATCTCCTGTTCGCATTCCCCGGGAACGAGAACGATCGTGCTAAGCTTCCGCGTTTTTGATTTGGAGCATGCCGTGAGTTCCGATGGGAGGATCTTATGAGGTCGATATCAGCGCGCACCGTGGGGTCGTTCGCCATCGCCGGAGCACTCGCGGTGGCGGCCATCGGGGCTCAGAGCGCCAATCAGGCGAGGGACTTCGACGCAGAAATTCGAACGGCGGTGGCATCGGCGAAGCAAGCCGCCGGGTTCGAGTGGCAGGGCGCCCTGGTTCGAACGTGTCTGCAGCCGCCGCAAATCGGCGCGGAGAATACCAGCGACAACGTTCCAGGCTACATCTCCAAACCCGCGAGCGCTCCGGCACGCAGCACGTGGTACGCCGAGCCTGCCAGGGTCTTCGACGACTTCTATTTTGTCGGAGGCGAGATCCATTCGGCATGGGCCCTCACGACGAGTGAAGGGATCATTCTGTTCGATACGATTTTTCCGTACAACTCGGAGGAGTTGATTGTCGGCGGTTTGAAGAAACTCGGGCTCGACCCCACGACGATCAAGTACGTCATCATCACGCACGGGCACGGCGACCACATCGGCGGCGCCGAGATGCTGCAGAAGGAGTTCGGCGCGAAAGTGGTGATGGGCGGACCCGATTGGGACGACGTCGCGAAGTATCCGAACAGATTCAAGACCATGGCTCCCAAACGCGAAATCGTCGCCACCGACGGGATGAAACTCACGCTCGGCGGAAAGACCGTCACCCTCTGGCTGACGCCAGGTCATACGCGAGGCACCATCTCATTTACGACGACCGTTCAGGATCGTGGCAAGCCCGTGAATATCGTCTCCTCGGCGGGGGTTGCCACCAGTTTCATCAACAGCATTCCCGATCCGGGAATCAAGAATTTCCAGATCTACATCGATTCGCAGAAGAAGATCGCGGCAAAGGCGGCCGAGACGAAAGCCACGGTTCTCATCTCCAACCATTCGGAATTCGACGATGCCGTGGACAGGAATCGGATGATCGCCGGACGTGCGAATGGCCCACACCCGTACGAGGTAGGCGCCGAACGCGTGCAGAACTTTTTCAAGGTCACGCAGGGCTGCGCGCGGGCGGCACAGATTGCGTTGGAAAGACAGGCTGCGACGGGGAGCACAAAGTAGCGGCTTCGGCCCACAGCTTCGGCCAAGCAGGCATTCGTCGGGTAGCCGTTCGTCGCGCGAGCAGTTCTCGTCACGCTTGAGGCGCAGGCTCAAACAGTTCGATCGGATTCTCGTCAGGATCCAGCAGCTGAATTTGTTTGCCACCCGGACCTTCTACGATGTCGTTGCGGAACCGAAGGCCGCGAGCCGACATCGCGGCGACCGCCGCTCGTAGATCGTCCACCGCCAGAACGAGCCGGTTCCAGCCGCCAGGTTCCTGAAGTCGTCCGTCAGGCAGCGGGCGGGCACCCGAACTCCCGGGACCGCTGAGAAGAACGTCGACGCCGCTGCATGTGACGTTTGCGAAAGCTTGCCCCTGCTGATGCTTCAGCGTGAAGCCAAGCTCCTGGGTGTAGAACGCCACAGCGCGAGTGACGTCTCGCGTCTGGTAGCGAAGGCCATGAACACGGAATGTCCGGACTGTCATCTGATCCCCCATCTATCGGGTTGCGAACCGCTTTCTCACTGACACCGCCGTGCCGGAAGGCATCATCACGACAACAACACCACTGGCCAATAGTGCCAGTACCGTCGTCGAGATCAACCTCGGTGTTCAGACGCCCGGCAGCTTCCAGTTTTTCGTGAATGTTGAGGCGCTGACCGTGCCGCCGCAGTAGGGGCCGCGTGTGCGGATACAATCAGCCCGTGAAAGCATTCGAGTTGCATCCCGAAGAGGGCTTTGCCGCGCTGAAGCCGGTCGAGCGCGAGCGGCCGAAGGTCGGTCCCGGCGACGTGCGCGTCCGCGTGCGTGCGGTTTCGCTCAACTATCGCGATCTGATGGTGGCGCGCGGAGCGAAGAAGCGGGCAAAGCCTATCGTTCCCGCGTCCGACGGGGCCGGTGAGGTCGTCGAGATCGGCAGCGAGGTGAAGCGTCTCTCGATCGGCGACCGGGTCGCGGCGGCGTTTTTTCCAACCTGGCTCGACGGCTCCCTTCAAGAAGAGCATCATGCGAACGCCCTTGGCGGCTCGCTCGACGGCATGCTCGCCGAGGAAGTCGTGCTTCCCGAGCGGGCATGGGTGAAGATCCCCGCCCGCTACTCGTTCGAGCAGGCCTCGACGCTGCCCTGCGCAGGCGTCACGGCGTGGCACGCCTTGTTCGAGGCGGCAACCGTGAGACCCGGCGAGACGATACTCGTTCAAGGTGGTGGCGGCGTGTCCACGTTCGCGCTGCAGCTCGCGCGTGCTGCAGGCGCGCATGTCATCGCCACGTCGAGCTCACCGGAGAAGCGCGCGCGCTTCCAGCAGATGGGCGCGTCCGCCGTCATCGACTACACGGCGGACACCAAATGGGGAGACACGGCACGAGCGGCCGCCGGCAACGGCGGCGCCGATCTCATCGTTGAGGTGGGCGGAGCGGGCACGTTCGATCAGAGCATCGCGTCGCTGCGCTACGGTGGGCGGATGAGCCTGCTCGGCATTCTCGCCGGCACGCAGGGGCCCATCAACACGTACGCGATCTTCCACAAGAACATCCGCATTCGCGGGGTCTACGTTGGGTCCGTGGCGATGTTCGAGCGGCTGGTTCGCGTGCTGGACCGATCGAACGTCGACCCTGTCATCGACCAGATCTTCCCGTTCGAAGAGACTCGGGCGGCCTACGAGCACCTCGCGAGCGGCAAACACTTCGGCAAGGTCGTCATCCACGTTTCCTCGTGACCGTTCAGGATTGACCCATGCAGCCAATACCAATGGTGGACTTGTTCGTCGTGTTGTTCATCGTGATCCTGATTTATTGCTCCAGCCATTTCCGTCCAAACGGCCCGAGAGGCCCGCGTGGCCGGTTCCGCTTCTAATGGGCCGCGAAGTCGCGAGCGTCGACGAAGTCTGCCTGACGAATGACTTTCGAAGACGGTTGTTGTTCGGGAAAATCTTCCTGCGTGCGGACTACGCTGCGCGTGGATCCTGCGTGCGTTGCTTGACTCGTCGGTAAAGTTTTCGCGCGCGGAAAATTTTACAGGCGTGCATCATCGCTGAAGAAACAATTCACGCCACACGCGCGAATCCGGAGCCAGGCATTGTTTGTGCTATCACGTACGCGCGAGGGGTATGAGCCATGACATTGAAACTCGCTGCCGCGTGGACGTTCGTCGCGCTGTCGGTGTCCCCGTGTTTCGGTCAGAGCTGGGAAGGCCCGGATGCCGGTTCTCAGCGATTCAGCCTGTCGAGCGCCGTGCGTCGGGTCTGGCAGACGGACGCCAAGGGACTCATCGAAATGGTGACCGCGGAGCATCCCCAGGGCGCCGACCGATGCTGGAATCGCATACGGGGCGTCGAAGCTCGAACCGAGTGTTTTCAGCGTCTGATTGGAAAACACTTCCTCAGGAAAGTGACCAGCGAGGCGACGCAGCTTCGGAGCTGGTGCCTCGACGACACAAACCCGAGACGCTGTTTCGACGCGTTGGGGGCGCAGGAAGTAGAGCGGTGGCGGTACACAAAGACGAGTGCTACTACTGGACCCTGATGTATTTCCTCAAGTTGTTGAAGCCGACATCGGCGGCATAGATGTTCCCCTGGTCGTCTACGGCGATGCCCGACGCTGAGGTTCCGGTATCCGTCATCTTGCTCAGATCGCCCGGATCGGGAATCAGGTACTTGAGCTCTCCCGTCAGCGCGTTCCCTATCACGATGGCTCTGTCGTTTGGTCCCTTCGTCGGCCCGGTGACGGAACCCCGGGATGGATCCTGGTAGGTGGCGCCGACGAAGATGTTGTCGTGTTTGTCGACGTAGACCGAGCTCGGCTGGCCGAACTGCTTCCATGCGGCGATGAAATTGCCGTCCTGATCGAAAATCTGGATGCGACTGTTCTGTCGATCCGCGACATACACATAGCCTTTCGACCCTCCGACGTACAGGTCGTGCGGATCTCTGAAGTTCCCCGGCTCCGGTCCCATGCGTCCCCACGTCTTGATGAACGTGCCGTCGGACGAATACTTCACGACGCGGCCGTTGTTTGACTTGTTCCCGGAATGGCCATCTGCCACGAAGATGTCGCCATTGGCAGCTATCGAGACTCCTGTCGGTTGGTCGAATGTATATGGCCCATTTCCGCGGACGCCCGGCGTACCGATCGTCATCAACACTTTGCCCGTTGGACTGATTTTGAGAACCTGCTGACCCATCGTGCCGCCCTGCGCATTCTTCGCGGGCATCCCCAGGACTGTTTCTTCGTCATTGGTATCGGTGGTCCAGATATTTCCGTCCCTGTCGACGGTGAACCCGTGCGGATGCGCGAAGAGTCCCACGCCGATGCTCTTCAGAAGCCTGCCCGCTGGATCGAATTCCAGGATGGGTGGATTGGCCTCACCGCGATTCACGCACGTGGCGTCGCCGTTGGGCTGGTCGTAGAAACAACGGTGAAAGACCCAGATGTTGCCGCTTGGAGCGACATGCACCCGGATGACCTCGCCCCACTTCCGTCCATTCGGACCCTTCATGCTCGGGGGGAGCGTCGGCCAGTCGGGCACGAGACGATACGGATTCGGCAGAGTGGGCTTCAAGGCGGGCGCTTCCCTGGGAGATTGTGCGTGCAGCACGACCGCAAGCAAGACGACAACGACAGCCCTGATCAAGAACCGAGAGCCGACGCGACCTGCAGTCGTCATGCTGACCTCCCTCAGAAGATTCGGCCGAAATATATCCCATGCTTGATAGGATGAGGCATGGTCAAAATGTTCCGCACCTTAAGAATCGCAGTCGGCGTGTCCACAGCATTGTTCATGACGGTACCGGCGTTCGCGCAACTGCCCGGTGCCAACGATCCTGATGCGAAAGAGCTGGCTGCGTATCGATTGACAGTCCCGGTGCTCAGTAAGGTGCTTCAAGCCACGAACAACCTCGCCGACGCGGCGAAGAATGATCCCCGGTTCAAGAAACGGGCGGCTCTCAAAGCCGAAATCAAGAAACTCGAAGAAAAAGAAGCCCCGACCGAGGCCGACGAGGCACGGTTGGAGCGGTTGCAGGCCGATCTCGAGAAGATGGAGAGCGTGTTTCCGAAGGCCGACGCGCAGACGCTGTCCGAGATGGCTGCGGCGATGCAGAAGGAGCCGCTGTTTGCCCAGGCGCTCGCCGGTGCGGGGCTGGCGCCGCGCGAATATGCGAAATTCCTGCTGGCTTATATGACGTCGGGCATGGTGGCGGGCATGATGGAACAGGGCGTCATCAAAGAGGTGCCGAAAGAGCTGGCGACCACGGTCAACCTCGAGAACATCAAATTCATTCAAGCGCACAAGGCTGAACTGGCGGCGTTTCAGAAGGCGATGGAATCGCTGGAGCAGCCGTAGGGTATGCTGTGCGTATCTACTGAAGATCGGTGAATCAGGAGGGAATGATGCTGTCACGAACCCTCGCGGCCATTCTGCTCGTCTGTGTCACCTGGCTGCCCTCCGCGGCCGAGGTCGTGCGAATCGAAGTCCGGTCCCGGGCCGATCTGATCGACGGAAAGCCGTTCGGTGCCACTGGCCCATACGAAAAACTGAGCGGACGAATCTACTTCGAGGTCGATCCCACGAACTCCGCCAATACGATCATCACCGACATCGACAAGGCGCCGAGAAACGCGCGTGGCCGTGTGGAGTTCTCTTCCGACTTTTTTCTGATCAAACCAAAGCAGATCGAACGCGGCAACGGCACGGTGCTGTACGAGGTCTCGAACCGCGGCGGTAAGAGCATGCTCGGCTTCTACAACCACGCGACGGGCAGCCTCAATCCGGCGTCAGAAGCGGAAATGGGCGACGGCTTCCTGATGAAGCAGGGCTTCACGCTGCTCTGGGTCGGGTGGCAGTTCGATCCGCCCGAGCGCGATGGCCTGGTTCGAGTTTATCCGCCCGTTGCCACAGACAACGGCAAGCCGATCGTGGGCATCGTCCGCAGCGAAGTGATTGTCGCGCGTGCTGCCTTTGATGCGTCGTTGGCCGACCGCGATCACATTGCGTACCCGGTAGGCGACCCGGACGATCCCGCCAACACGCTTTCAGTGCGCGACACGATCGAGGGGCCGCGCCGGTTCATCCCGAGAAGTGAATGGAGATTTGCGCGCCTGTCCGATGGAAAGCCTTTGCCGGATCGGACGCGCGTCTATCTGGCCGGAGGTTTCCAGCCCTCGAAGATTTACGAAGTGGTCTACAAGTCGCAGAATCCGCCGGTCGTCGGCGTCGGTCCGGCGGCGGTCCGCGATGTCATCTCGCACCTGAAGTACGCGTCTGCCGACGCCGTGTCGATTCCCGCGGGTTCGATTCGACGCGCGATTGCGTTCGGTGTGTCACAGAGCGGGCGCTTTCTTCGAACATATCTCTACTACGGATTCAACGAAGACGAGCGCCATCGCAAGGCGTTCGACGGTGTGATGGCTCATGTGGCCGGAGCCGGTCGCGGCAGCTTCAACCTGCGCTTCGCTCAGGCCTCGCGCGATGGTCATCCGTTCCTCAATAAGTTCTACCCGACCGACATTTTCCCTTTCACGGATACGGTCCAGACCGACACGCAAACGGGCGAGAAGGACGGATTGCTGCTGCGGGTGAAGCCGGAGTTCACACCCAGAATTTTCTATACGAACTCATCGTATGAGTACTGGGGTCGTGCCGCATCGTTGATACACACCACCGTGGACGGGCGAACCGATGCGCCGCTCGCCGAGAACACCCGCATTTACATGTTCACCGGTGGGCAACACGGGCCCGCCGCTTTTCCCGCGCGCCGGAGCATCGGACAGCAGCTGAACAACCCGAACGACTACCGCTGGTCGATGCGGGCGCTCCTCGTTTCGATGAATCGCTGGATTGCAGGCGGGTCGGCGCCGCCGCCGAGCCGCTATCCGCGGATCGACGACAAGACGCTCGTGCAGCTCGATGCTCTGCGATTTCCAGCGCTGACCGGCGTGCAGAAGCCGTCCGAGGCGCACAAGGCCTATCGCGTGTTCTACGGACTGGACTTCGCGACCAAGGGCATCATCTCTGTGGATCCGCCCGAGGTGAACAGCGCGTATCCGATCCTCGTGCCTCAGGTTGACGCCGACGGCAACGAGCTCGCAGGAGTAAAGATGCCGGAGGTCGCGGTGCCGCTGGCGACTTACACCGGCTGGAACCTCTTCAACGCCGAATCGGGACCGACGCATCTGCTCTCCAGCATGCAGGGTTCCTATATTCCTCTGCCGAAGACACGCGCCGATCGCGAGCGGATGAAAGATCCCCGGCCGTCGATAGAGGAACGCTACCGAAGCCGCGAACACTACGTTGAGCAGGTCACCGTGGCTGCGAAGGAACTCGTGAAGCAGGGTTACTTGCTGGAAGAGGACGTCGCGACCCTTGCGAAACGGGCCGACAGCCAGTGGAACCAAGTCGTTGCGAACGGCGAGGCGATCTCCCGGTGACAGCCGATCCGCCCGAAGGTCGCGCCAGCGCGCACTACCGTCATCGTGCTCCGGTTCCGCCGCTCGATTCGTTCGTCGAGTCGATCTGGGTGTACCGAGACGAATCTCGGCCGGCTGCGCTCGAGCGTATCCTTCCAACCGGCGCTGCACAGTTGATCGTCAACCTGAAAGAAGATCAGACACGGCTCTACGATCCGGAACGTCCGCATCGGTATGTCGCGACGTCGGGTTCAGTACTATCCGGGGTGCAGTCGCGCTTCCAGGTCATTGATACCTCCGAACAGGAGTACGTGGCGGGGGTCGCCTTCCGGCCGGGCGGTGTCATGCCGTTCATGCGCATGCCGATGCACGAAGCGCGCGATGCGGACGTCCCGCTCGAAACGCTTTGGGGCCGCTCTTGTACCACGCTGCTGCGCGAACGACTGCTCGAGACACCAGGTCTCGATGCGAAGCTCGATGTCCTCGAGACGTCGCTCCGGGAGATGTGGACTCGGAGGAAGCCGCATCCGGCCGTCAGCTTTGCGCTGGCCACGTTCGACCGAAGGCCGGCGACGACGACCGTTGCGGGTGTTGTTAACGATATCGGGCTGAGCGCGAAGCGATTCATCGAGCGATTCAAGAGCGAAGTGGGCGTGACGCCGAAGCGCTATTGTCGGATTCGTCGATTCCAACGGGCCGTTGCCCTGGTGAACCGGGGACGTGAAATCGACTGGGCGCGGGTGGCGCTCGACTGCGGGTACTTCGATCAAGCGCATTTTATTCACGACTTCCGGTCGTTCGCGGGCATCACGCCGTCGGGTTATCAGGAAGACCGGACGCCGTTTCAGAACCACGTCAAATTTCTACAATCCGGCGCAGACCGGATCTGAAACGATGAGGTCATGGCTGATTCAAAAGATACGTATCACACGCTGACGCCCTATCTCGTCGTGCCCGATGCAGATGCCGAACTGGCGTTCCTGAAAGCAGCCTTCGGCGGAACCGAAACCGGTTGTCAGCGGAATTCCGACAACACCATCATGCACGCCGAGATCAAGATTGGCGATTCGCTGGTCATGCTCGGTCAGGCAGGCGGGTCCTGCAAGCCTCGGCCGGCGGCGCTGTATGTCTGGGTCGACGACGTCGACCGGACGTACGCGAGAGCGCTCGAAGCTGGAGCGACCTCTGAAAGCGAACCAGAAGACAAGCCGTACGGACATCGAAACGCGGGAGTCATCGATCGGAACGGCGTAACGTGGTGGATTGGCGCTCCGGTGAAATAGGGCTCCCCTCATCAGCTAGCGCCCGTAGTCCGACGCAGAGGCGCCGAGACGCGCGAGAACCGGGCGATGGCCTCTGTGGGTGCGGAAGCGGGCCCTGTCGGAGGCACGACTTCGTGGGCGACGAACGCGATCCGACTTGCGCCTTTCGACTCCTACCGCGCCAGTGCGGCGACGCGATCGAGAACGGCTCTGAAGCCGGCGCGATCCCGCAGCGGCCGTAAAAGGGGATCGATAGGAAGCGACCACGCCGAAGCCGCGTGCGCCGTATCCAGAAGTGCCGAGAGGGACGTCACGGCTTCGTCGTTCTGTCCTCGCACGACGCGAATGGAAGCAAGGAGGGTTGACGCCTCGAACGGGCGTGTGCGCGAGAGCACCGGAATCGCTTCCTCGGCTTTGGTGATTTCAGCGTCGGCAGCCTCCGCCGATCCGAGGTCCGCGAGCGCCAGCGCAAGTCCCAGGTGCGACTCAGGGTGCACCGGATACAGATCGAGCGCCCGGCGGCATGCCGCGGCCGCCTGGTCGGCAGCACCCGCCGCACGAAGTGCCAGTCCGCGACTCATGTGCGAGCGGACGGCGAACTCACGCCCGTGCAGATGGTGCAGGTCGGCTGTTGACAGCTCCCGGTCGAACTCGCACAGCGCGTCGGCGACGTCGCCCTGCGCGAACCGGGTCATGCCCAGCAGCCAGTGCAATCCTCTTCCGGGCAGCCTCTCGCCCCGCGCGATCTGCTGATCCTGAACCGCGGCGCCCATTCGCAGGAGCGCCTCCGCGTCGGCCAGATGCCCGCGTGCGATGTGCAGCATCGCCATTTGAAAGTAGCTCAGCGCGAACTCCGGAAAGAGCGACAGCGTCCGCGTGCCCGCGACCAGCCGGCTGTCTCCCCACGACGCACGGCACAGCCGGAAGAGGTGACGCCAGCTCACGGGTTCGAGATCGACGGCCCGATGCGCGGCCACAACGGCTTCGTGCATCCTCCACGCGCTGCCGAGCGCCAGCGCCAGCGCTCCATGCGCTTCGGCAAGCCCTTCATCGAGCGCTGTCGCCTGGCGTGCATGCGCGATCGCGCGCTCGAGCACGTGCGTCGCCGGCTCGATTTCGAATCGCGTCGTTTCGTACGAAGCCACTTCGGCGTTTGCGAGCCCTGCGTAGGCGGCGGCGTATCGATGATCCAGCGAGACCGCACGCTCGAAGTCCGCAATGGCGTGTGCGAGCTCGCGGACGTCAAAGCTCTCGAGGCGCATCCAGCCTTCCGTGAACGCGCGGTAGGCGTCGAGCCGCTGAGTTTCTCTGGGGGCGACAGAGAGAACCCGCTTCGGAGTCTGCGGCACATGAAGATCCCGGGCGAATGCGGCGACGATCTGATCCTGCAGGTCGAAGATGTCCGTGAGCGGCCCATCGGCCTTCGCATCGGCGAGTGCCTCGCCGCCGACAACGTCAACCAGACGTGCCGTGATTCGGATGCGGTCGGCGCTTCGCTGGAAGCTGCCGAGGACGGCCAACTGCGCGTGGACGGCGCCCGCGACTTGCTCGAGCGAGCCGTCGGTGCGGCGAATGGCCTCGGTCACGCGCCAGCGATCGACCACCCGGAAATGGCCGAGCGCCCGCAGGTCGCCCGTGACTGTTTCGGCAATACCCGCCGAGAGCCACCCATATTCGGCGTCGGCGGCCACGTTCTGAAAATCGTAGACAACGATGGTTTGTAGATCGGCTGTGACGGGCGCACGGGCGAGCGAAGGAGCCGACGAGCCCGCCTCCGGCAGTTCATTGGTGGTCTGCGACACGTCACCGATAAACCGGTATCCGCGCCTGGTAATGGTCTTGATATAGCGCGGCGCGCCTGCACGGTCGCCCAGTGCCTGCCGCAGTTCCGAGACCGCTTGCGTCAAGGCATTTTCCGTGACGTTGGCGCCGGGCCACAGGGCGTCGAGGAGCTCGTCCTTGGTGACGAGCACGCCGGGACGGTCCAGCAAATACAGCAGCAGGTCCAGGAGTTGCGGCGTAAGGACGAGGGCCTGGCCCTCGCGCGTCACCTGATAGCGTCCCCGATCGACCAGGAACGGCCCGAACTGATACGAAACACCAGGCATGGACTGCGCGATTCTACGTGGAAATCGCGGGGCCGCAGGCAGTCAGCCTTTCTCAGACTTTCTCAGGAAACGCTCAGGACTGCGTCCATCCTGCAGGCGTATCGTCGCGCTCATGGAGGACGCGCGCATGCTGATGGTTCTCGTCATCGTCCTTGTGGTCGTGATGGCCCAGATGCGAAAGAGGCTGACGGACGCGCTGCGCCAAATCGACAGCCTCGATCTGCGCGTACGGAAGCTGGAGACAACGGCCGTATCTCTCACGCCGCCTGCGCCTATAGCGGCCCCGGCCCCTGAGCGGCGCTCGCCTCCACCTGTGGCAAGACCGGCCCCGCCCAGTCCCGCAGTCGTCGAACGCGAATATTCCCCGCTATCTGAAAGCAACGTGCCCCGAAAGTACGAGCCACTGGGCGATCCACTGATGGGCGACGCACTGAAGCACATCACTGCATGGCTCGTTGGCGGCAACGCGGTTGTGCGGATTGGCATTGTCGTCCTGCTGTTTGGTGTCGCGTTCTTCCTGAACTTCGTGGCCGATCGGGGCTGGCTGCCCGTCGAGGTCCGCCTCACGTTCGCGGCTCTCGGGGGCATGGCTCTCACGGCGGTGGGCTGGCGCCTTCGCGAACGTCGAAGGGATTACGCACTTGTGCTGCAGGGCGGCGGCATCGGGATCGTCTACCTGACGGTGTTCGCCGCAGTGAATCTCTATGCGCTGATTGCGCCAGGCCCTGGACTTGCGCTGATGGTGGTTCTCGTCGCGTTGTCGAGCGTGCTGGCCATATTGCAGGATGCGAGGAGCCTCGCCATTCTGGCGACGTGTGCAGGTTTCGCCGCACCCCTGATTGTTTCGAGCGAGGGGAGTCACGTCGGGCTCTTCTCGTACTACGCGGCCCTCAATGTGGGCATCGTGATGATTGCGTGGTTCAAGGAATGGCGGCTGCTCAATATCCTGGGATTCGCGTTCACGTTCGTCATCAGCGCAATCTGGGGCCGGCAGTACTACCAGCCCGACTATTTTGCGAGCACAGAGCCGTTTCTGGTGGGGTTCTTTCTTCTTTACGTCGCCGTGCCTGTGTTGTTTTCGACGAGGAAGGTTTCAGCCGGGGAACGTCACCTGGACGGGTCTCTTCTCTTTGGCGTACCACTCGCGGCGTTTGGGTTGCAGTCCGGACTCGTGCGCGATTTCGAGTACGGCCTGGCGTTCAGCGCGCTGGGCGCCGGCCTGTTCTATGTGTCGCTGGCTTCTGTCCTGTGGCGGCGAGTGCCCGAGGCGGTGCGACTTGTGCCCGAGACGTTTCTGGCGTTCGGCGTCGCATTCGGGACGCTCGCCATTCCGCTGACATTCGACGGGCGATGGACAGGGTCGACCTGGGCGCTCGAGGGTGCAGGGCTCGTGTGGATCGGCGTGCGGCAGCGCCGGCTCCTCGCCGGCGCCGCAGGTGTGATTCTTCAATTCCTCGCGGGCATCTCGTTCATGAAGGCCGTCTTGCTCCCGGCCGGCAACCTGCCGGTTCTCAACAGCGTTTATATCGGCGCACTCCTTATCAGTCTGGCGGGATTGTTCTGCGGCTGGTATCTGCATCGGCATCGAACCAATTTGGACGAGAGGCTCTCGGTCGTATCTGAGGTATTGCTCGCATGGGGCCTGCTCTGGTGGTTTGGCGCGGGCATCCGCGAGATTGAGATTCACCTCGCAGCTGCCGACTGGATCGCCGCGATGCTGGCGTTCACCGCCGCGAGCTCCGTTGTGCTGACCTCGCTTCGCGGGCCGCTCGAGTGGCCTCAGTTGAAGATACCAGTCCTCCTGCAGTTGCCTGTGATGATGCTCGTTGCCGCTGTGGGCTTCTCCGGGCAGACGCATCCCTTTGTCCGGTGGGGTGCTCCAGCCTGGGTCGCGGCTCTAGCGGCGCACTACTGGATCCAGTGGCGTCTCGAATCCGAATGGCCGGACGAGATCGCGCGCTATTGGCACATGGGCATGATGTGGGTCGTCGTATTCCTGCTTTCGTGGGAGTCGGTTTGGATTGTGGATCGACTGGCAGGCACGGTCTCTGTGTGGCGTAACGTCGCGTGGGTACTGGTCCCCGGAGCCGCCATCCTGGGCATCCCGCGCCTCGCACGGATGTCCATGTGGCCGTTTGGGCGATTCGCCAGCGCATACCTTGCGGCGCTCACGCCTCTGCTGGTCTTCGCCGCAGGATGGGTGGCGGCGGTCAGTGTGAACCGTGGCGATCCTGCGCCGCTGCCATACGTGCTGCTCCTCAATCCACTCGAGCTTGCGCAGTGTCTGCTCCTGCTGATGTTGCTGACGATACCTCCGCGCGTGGCGCCATGGCTCTTGACGCAGGATCGCTGGCTCGCGGGGACGGTGCTGGCATTCGCTGTTCTGAACGGCATCATCGCGCGCGCGACCCACTTCTATGGCGGTGTCGCGTTCGACCCGGCTGCCCTGTGGTCGTCGGGCCGTTATCAAAGCGCCATCTCGATCACGTGGACCGCAGCGGCGATGGCGGTCATGCTCGCGGCCCGACGGTTGACGCAGCGCACCGTCTGGTTCACCGGCGTTGCACTGCTCCTGGCAGTCGTCCTGAAATTGTTTCTTGTCGATCTGGACGACGTTGGCACCGTCGCACGGATGATTTCCTTTGTTGTCGTCGGGCTGCTGATCCTGCTTGTGGGCTATCTGTCGCCAATTCCTCCCCGTTCGCAGGAGGAGACGGCGTCATGACACGAAGATGTGCCGCACTTGCACTGGCGCTGGCGTCCTCGGTGGCCGCCACGCTGTCCGCAGACCAGGAGCGGGGGGACTTTGCCAAAGGATTTACGGTGCAGCCAAACGAGGCTCGCCCTCTGTTCGAGTTGGTGATGCCCGAGGAGGTGTACCGGACGATCGCGCGTCCAGACCTCGGCGACCTGCGCGTCTTCAGTCGCGATGGGAGGATCGTGCCCCACGTTGTGCGACGTCCCGGCTCGCGCATCGGGAGCGGGTCACCGCCTCTGCCGCTTTCGTTTTTTCCATTGCGCGGGAAGATGGAAGACACCGGGGTCGGCACGAGCCTGCGGATCATCACAGATAAACGCGGGCTGACCGTCGGGATGGCGTCCAGCGCAACGGCAGCAACGGAAGGCGAACGCCTGATCGCTTACATCATCGATCTCAACGGCCTTCCAGACATGCCCGATTCGCTCCACGTCAACTGGAAGAGCACCGCAGACGAGGGCTTCGCCGTGACTGTGGACGTCGAGTCGAGCGAAGATCTTTCACGATGGCAGACTCTTGCCAAGGCTGTGACACTGGCCGAGCTGCGCTCTGGCGGGTCGTCGCTTGTCCACAACACGATCGCGCTGCCCGAGTTCGAGTCGAGATATCTCCGGATTGCGTGGCCGGAAGCGCTGCGCGCGGTTCATCTTACCGACGTGTTGGGGTTCTTCCCGGCGAAGACACTCTCACCCACGCGCGAGACATTGGTGGTGCCAGGCACGCCTGCTGATGCACGGCCGGCTGAATTCCTGTTCGATACCGGCGGCATGCGCCCGGTCGATCGGGTCCGCGTCGTCCTGGAAGAGCGGAACGGTGTGGCCGAGGCGGCGCTGTTCTCGAGGCCCGGCCTCAAGAGCGAATGGCGTCAGCATTTTACCGGGAGGTTCTACAGTCTGGAACGATCGGGCACGCGCGTCCAGAACGAGGCCGTTGCAGTGGCGCAGACGACCGATCGCTACTGGCGGCTCGAGCTCGAGAGTGGACAGATGAAGACGGCTCGGCCGCCGAGCCTCGAGATTGGCTGGGTTCCAGATCTGCTCACCGTCGTCGCGCAAGGCGACGCGCCTTTCACCGTGGCGTTCGGCAGCGCCACCGTAGAGGCGGCCGATCGCACGACGGAAGGAGTACTGCGCGACATCGAAGGGGACCAGCGGTCGAACCTTATCTCTTCGGCCCGCGTGTCCATGATCTCGACACTCGGTGGCGAGTCGAAGCTTCAGCCTCCGCCACCACCACTCCCCTGGAGAACGTGGTTGCTGTGGAGTGTGCTCCTCGGAGGAGTGCTCCTGCTCGGATGGATGGTGCGGCAACTGGTCAGTTGATCAGAACTTTTTTCTCCGCGCGAAAAAATTACATAGACGCGCATCATGTCATTCCGAGGAAACCTCTTTGTTTCCTCCTGCGAGACTCGACATGCCCATTTGGAACTCTGCTTGCACGTCGGCTCGCCGTTCCCCAAGAACGTCTCGCACCAGCGTGAGCTGAGCCTCGCCCGCTTCGTCCGCTCCCCCACGACGCGACACGACTTGTACGTCTGAGCGACACACCTTCGGATCGGCGGAAACGATCTCTCGGTCGAGGTGTGCCCACGAACACGAAATGCGCGAAATGGAGGTCAATCGTGAAGCAGTTTCAATTCAGACTCGTCGCGGGAGCCGCGGCGCTATTTCTCTCCGCACTCATCGCCGGAAGCACAGTCCGCAGCCAGGCACAGGCACGCGAGGGCGGCTTTGGTGTGGGGATCCCTGAGGGCTTTCTGCAAAAATATGCGGCATTCCGTGCGAGAACGCTTGCCAGCGGCGACCGCCAGGTCTTGCGCGTTCGTCTCGGCTACGTGAAAGGACTGTCGCGAAGTTTCACGGCCATCGCCGGAGAGTTCACCCTCAATCTCGACTCTGCTGCCTTCAGAGTCAACCTCAGCAGGCTCACGCCTCAGCAGACGTACGGCGTGTGGCTCGTTGACGCGGCAGAGACCAGCGGCACCCAGGACAGCGCTGTTAGACTTGCCACGGTTCAGGCCACCGGGAGCACCGCTGTCGTGTCGGGGACTCTGAGCCTGGCGAATCTGAAAGCACCTGCCGGCTTCACACTCGACCGCGTCGTCCTTGCGCCCGGTACGGAGTCGCCGGCCAGTCCGCTGGCGAGCGGATCCGTGAATGTGTTTCAGAAGATATTCTTTCGCCGGCTGAATCTCCTGGACGAGAGCACTGCGGCGGTACTCCTCAATGAGACGACGCCGGTTCCAAGTCTTTTCAATCTGGTTCCCGATGTGGCAGCCGAGACCGATGCCGGAAGCGGCACGGCAGCGAGGACCGCGGCGGCGTCTCGATCGCTCCGGGTCGACGCACTTATTTCACGAGGGGCCACGCTGTTCTTCGAGAACACGTTTGCCGGCAATGGGCGCACATGCGGAACGTGTCATCCGGCGTCGAACAACTTCACGATCGACCCCGCCTTCATCAGGACGCTGCCGGCCAGCGATCCGCTCTTCGTTGCCGAGTTCAACCCGGCGCTCGCTCAGCTCGAGCGGCCGCAGTTGATGCGACGATTCGGCCTCATCCTCGAAAACCTGGACGGGCTCGACGATCCGGCGAGGAAGTTCGTCATGCGGGGCGTGCCGCCGACGCTCGGCCTGCAGGCGACGATGGAAAGGGACACGAGCCTCGGGGAAGGGCCGGTCCAGATGACCGGCTGGTCCGGAGACGGATCACCCGGCACCGGCTCGTTGCGCGAGTTCGCGATCGGCGCTGTGACTCAGCACTTCACGAGGAGCCTGGCGCGCGTGGCCGGCCGCGACTTCAGGCTGCCGACCGAGCATCAGCTCGATTCGATGGAAGCCTTCCAACTCTCGCTCGGCCGGTCCACGGATTTCAATCTCTCGCAGATGACGTTCCTCGATGCGAATGTCCAGACCGGGCGCACGCTGTTCATCAACGGCACCGGCAACCCGAACGCCGGCGGTACGTGTGGGTTCTGCCACACCAACGGCGGCGCTCTTTCCGGCGGCCAGAATCTCAACTTCGACACCAATGTCGAGGGCGTTGCGCATCCGGCACGCAGTGTCCAGGATTTTCCAAAGGACGGAGGATTCGGACAGAGCGCCAATCCGGACGGCACGTTCGGCAACCGCACCTTCAACATCGCATCAGTCGTCGAAGCCGCAGATACGGCGCCGTTCTTTCACAACAACGTCGTCAACACGCTCGAAGAGGTCGTAGAGTTCTATTCAGGACCGGCGTTCAATGGTCCGGCTGTGCCAGCTTTCGCAAGATTCGATTTCACTCAGACACAGGTCGAGCAGATCGCCGACTTCATGCGCGCCGTGAATGTGGTCCAGGATATCGACATCGCCCGGCGCGAGCTGAGGGAAATCATGGCGAACACACGCGACCCAATCGCGGAGCAGAACACTCGTTTGAGAACGGCGCAAGAAGAGGTTGGCGATTCGATTGACGTCCTCAGGCAGGGCAATATCCTGCCGGCGGCCGTGACGCACCTCGTTGCTGCGCGCGCGCTCGTCGTACAGGCACAACGCACGACCAACGCGCTTCAGCGCCGGGTACTGATTCCGTTAGCGCTCGCGAAGCTCGTTCAAGCCAGAAACGCGGTGGCGACAGTCACGTCCTGATCGCCAGTACGCGAGCGGCACGGCTCGTGTCGCTCGGTCACGTCAGGGAACAGAGATGTCCGGCCGCCCGCAATGCCAGACAATTTTGTACTAATGGCGGAAGGCCTAAGCCTGCTGCGGGCCGTAACTCGCCAGCGCCTGAGCCTCGTCGTCGTAAATACCGAGGATGGTTGTCAGCCGGGTGATCACCAGTAGTTCGCGAAGGCGACCGGTTGGGCTGAAAAGCTTTACAGAGCCGCCGTGATTTTTGGCTGTCGAGCTCGCTTGAACGAGCTCACCCAATCCGGCGCTGTCGACGTAGGACACGCCGGCGAGGTCGATGAGAACCCTGGTGTGCCCCTGCTGGACAAGACCGCGCACCTTGTCGTGCAGCATCGTGCTGCGATTCTTTTTCAGAGTGATCTCGCCGCTGACCTTGACGATGACCACATCGCCCGCCGTGCGCTCTTCGAGTTGCATCCGCGCCGGATTCTAGTGATCCGGGACGAAAAAAGCCAGCGAGGCAGCACTTGTCGGATCTGAACATTTTTGTACCGATACCGGGCTCGTCACAACATCTTCGTCTTGTCGCGCCGGGTCTCGAGTGCAAGACCCGGCCTACGTACGTAGGGCGGGTCCTGTTCTTCGGACCCGCCTCTCTGCGGAATGTTTCTTGCTGCCGCAGGCGACATGCCCCCACAGCTCTACGGTGCACAGGTCGAGCAGCCGCACCGGCTTCAGCTTCTCCTGGAAGACCTGCATGAGGAATACCGGTCGATGGTCGACGGGGAGGTTGCCACCTACATTCCAGAACTCGGAAAGGCCAACCCCGATCGTTTCGGCATCTGTCTGGTCACGGCAGACGGACGTGTGTTCGAAGCGGGCGATTGCGACGAGCCGTTCACCATTCAATCGATTTCAAAGCCGTTCACGTTTGGCATGGCGCTCGAAGAATGCGGGCCCGACAAGGTGTGGCAGCACGTCGATGTCGAGCCGAGCGGAGATGCGTTCAATTCGATCGAGCTTCAGGGCGGCACCAACCGTCCGCACAACCCGATGGTCAATTCGGGCGCGATCACGGTGACGGCGCTGCTTCATGAACGCTTCGGTCCGAAGACCTTCGACACGATTCTGGCGCGCTTCAGCGCCGCCGCAGGTCGGTCGCTCTCACTTGATCCGGCGGTGTACGAATCGGAACGTCGAACGGGTCATCGCAACCGCGCCATTGCCCATCTGCTGCTGAATTTCGGCTTGATGCCTGCGGATGCCGAGGCAGCCCTGGATGTTTACTTCAGGCAGTGCTCGATCCTGGTCACCTCGAGAGACCTGGCTGTGATGGGAGCCACGCTCGCCAACATGGGACGCAATCCCGTGACCGATGAGGGCGTCTTCGATATCCACTGCGTCAAGCACATGCTCTCGATCATGCTCACGTGCGGTATGTATGACTATTCGGGGCAGTGGACGTACCGTGTGGGGATTCCCGCCAAGAGCGGCGTTGGTGGCGGCGTCATCGCGGTCGTCAATCGCCAGGTCGGCATCGCCGTCTACTCACCGAGGCTCGATTCACACGGCAACAGCCGGCGCGGCATCGAGGTCTGCACGGAGCTGGCCTCGCGCCTCGGCCTTCACGTCTTCGACTGCCTGAACGTCGGGTCGAGCTTTCTCGGCGGGCTGCTCACCTAGGGTGGCGTCTCGGCAAAGACTTCGCTGAGCCGGCCCAGTGTGGTGCGTCCGTGCTTCGACGCAAGGCGCAAGAGGCGCAGGAACACTTGAGCGGTGATGAACGCGTCGCCGGTTGCCGTGTGCCGATCGTGAGGAACGACATCGAACATCCCGCATAACGCGTCGAGCGTAAAACGCCTGATGGGCGGGCGCCCGGCGAACGCGCCGTCCCGTTCGAGATGAAGCGTCAAATCCATCGTGTCGAGACTGCGATTGGCCATCGACATGTTCCAGTGGCGCTCGCAACCGGCATCGAAGGTGGCAATGTCGTGGCCGATGTGGTGGCCGACGATGACGCCGTCGCGAAGATAGTCGAGGAAGGCCGCCAGCGCGTCCGGCTCGGCGAGCCCGCCGCGGCTCTCGTCTCGCGTGATGCCATGGACGGTCACCGCCTCGGTGTTGCGCTCGAGCTCGAGCATCGCGGAGAAGACGTCGTCGAGCATGATCTCTCCGTTCCGGACGGCCACGGCGCCAATCGTCACGATGCGGTCGACGCGTGGGTTGAGCCCGGTCGTTTCCGTATCGACGACGACGAAGCGGACGGCATCCGTTGGCGTCTCATCGGTCCATGTCGTGTCGAAGCACTCCCGGTACCGGGCGAGAAACGACGGCTGCGTCACAGTGCCCGGATCCATGCAGGATCGGCTGCGAATTGCACGAGCCGAAGAATCGTTCGGAAGCTGCTCTTGAGCAGGTGCCGGTCCTGACGGCTCAGGAGGGCCGGCGGCAGGTCGGACCCGTCGGTGCCCTGGCTGATTCCCACACGACCTTGCTGCCAGAGCACGATGCGCAACGTCTCTTCGGCGTCCCTGAAGATCGATTCATGGGTGGCCAACCGGCTTCGTGCCGTGGCGAAGCGGTCGAGTGTCGAGCAGCCGATTCCCGCGCCGCAGCCCAGCCCAAAGACCCGCCCAACGTCTACGAGCGGCGACAACACACTTTCGTCGAGGCGAAACACGGCCGCAAACTCGCCGGTGTCTTCCACGACGGCGTCCTGAAAGAAGGTGAGCGGCGGAAGGTTGGCGAGGCAGTCGTTCGAGAGTACGTGCAGAAAGCCGTGATCGACGGTCTCGTGGACGGTGGCCCGTAATGCCTGCCAGAGAGATGGAGGGCCCTCGATGATGCACAGGTCGAACAGTGGCCGGGCCTTGTACATTTCTTGAAGGACGGGCTCGCGGACCCATCCGATGTAGCGCGAGGTCCATTCCGCAAGGCTGCCGACATAAAACGACGGATCGAATGGCGCCTCTGGAGGCGGAAGATATCCGCAATCGACGAGCGCACCGAGAACGTGACTGTAAGCGGCGATGGCGCCGGCTCGATCCCGATCGTCCTCTACGATCACGACCGGCCGAGGCGACGTCAGCGTCAGCGATTCGGTTCGTCCCGCGGCCCCGCTGAAACACCAGCACGCGTGCAGCGCACGATGTTCGGGCGACAGCGCAATGATGCGTCTCACGATCTTCACGTCCGCCGCGTGAGCGAATCGGGTGAGCCAGTCGAGCGATGTGGTTCCGACCAGTTGCTGAAGGACGAACGAGCGGGCGCGCGCGTTGAGCGCGCGGAGCTCATCGATAGTCTGAGCGAGATCGAGCTCGCGCAGAATCGACACGGGCTGATCGCCGAAGACCTGCGCAACATCGCGAGCCGTTACGACAGCATGTATACGTCCGCCGGCGGAGCCATCCGCCGTGATGGCCAGCGCTCCGCTCCCCGATTCGGCCATCATGAGCACGCCGTCGGTGACTGCCGCATCCGGCCGGATGGTGCTCGGTGACGCCTGTACGAGCGAGGCGATCGGCTGGTCGCGGTCGCCCTCAGCGTCTCTCGCGACCCACTCCAGCACATCATGCGACGTGACGATTGCGCGCGGCCGCAGGTGTTCGTCCACCACCGCGATCGCATCGGCGCCTTCAATGATCTGAAGGGCGGTGTCGCGAACGCTTTGATGTTCCGGGCACGTATAGAGCTTCTTGCGTTTCACGAAGTCGTGAAGAAAGAGCTCATGAGGTTTGTGCATCGCCCCGGCCGGCTCGTAATCGGCCGCCACGCCGCCGTGTGCCGCCACGTACTGCCGCGCATGCGGATATTTCTCGAGCAGCTCGGCAAAGTCCTCGGCGGGAAATGTGTAGAGCACCACGTCGCTTCCGGCCCTGGCCGTGTGCTCGCAATTCGGGGCGCCGTTGAAGCGTTCGATGCCCAGCATGTCTCCGCCGCCGAGAATGTCGCGCAGGTCGCTGCGGCCGTTCGCTTCGTCCCAGAGGGAGACGGTCCCCTGCTGAATCACGAAGATATGGGTCCGATGGGGCTCTCCCTGCCACAGCACGAAGTCGTTCGATTCGTAAAACCGCACCCGGCCGCGGGCGGCAAGGCCCACGAGGTCGCTCTCATCGATGGCGTGAAAGGGCGGATGCTTCTTCAGGAAGTCGGCGACACGGTAACCGATCGCGTTGGTTTCCATTGGAGGTCTCAAAAGGTCGGGGGCATCTTAGTACGCCGGACCGTTGGAATCTGATACACAAATGTCGCAATTCCGTCGCGTTTCTGTCATATACAGTCGGTAACGATATGACATCTTGTGCATTGATGCTGTATCCCTGTTAAATATGTCGTGACCTAGTACACCTCACGAGCTCGCCTTCCATAGATTGAAGACAGACCAAAGAGGACTCATGGTACCCAGGGACCGTCGGCCGTTCGCATCCGCCCTACGAAAGACATCAGCAGCGTTGTTCGCGTGGTGCGCCATCATGTTCGCCGCGCAACCGGCTGAGACGCAGACCCTCACCTTCTTCAAAAACTATTTCGTCACCGGCGACTACGCGGTGGCTGGCGTCGGCCTCTGGGGGCGTGGAGTCAAAGGGATCGCCACTGGGTCGATCACTATGAGCGGCGTGCCGGCGGAAGCTGAAATACTCGCGGCGTTCCTCTATTGGCAGGTCGTCACATCGGATGGGCCGAATTCCGGCGCCCAGGGAGCGACGTTCAACGGCCAGCTTCTCAGCGTACCCGGCGCTCCTGCCATCCCGACACCTGGTGGACCAATTGCGTTCGTGAGCGACCCCTTCGGGACGTCGCCATGCTGGAGCGGCGGAGGCGGAACGGGTTCAGCCGGCGGCGTGAAAAAGACGTACTCCTACCGGGCCGACGTCAAACGGTTCCTGCCGCTCGGGCGTGACGGCCGGCATCAGATCAACCGCGCTCACACGGTGACGCTTCCCGATACCGGAAACTCGAACAAGACGCCCAAGGCCTTTGGCGCAAGTCTGGTGGTGATTTATCGCAGCCCGTCGCCGACAGAGAACCTGAACGCGGTCGTCATTTATGACGGCAGCTACACACTGAACAACGCCACACGCGGCATGTCCCAGACCATCAAGGGATTCTACGACCCGGCAAGCGTGTCTGGGAAGATCACGCACATCGTCGGCGGCGCACAGGCCAACAAGATCGAGGTGCTGGTGGCACCCGGGATCAATGAGAGCAACGCGTTTCGAGGTTTGCAGGGAGCGGCCTGGGACAACGTCACTCGAAACACGAGCGCGATCACGGGTGACGCGTTGACGACATCAGTCAACCCTCCACGCGGCGGTGCGCACGACTGTTTGACCTGGAGCGCGATCATCTACCGCACGCGAGTCAACGATACCGATCGCGACGGACTGCTCGACAAATGGGAAACGTCGACAGCGACGCTCTACGATCCCCGCGGTAATCCGTTGCCGAACCTGGCGGCGTACGCGAACAAGGATCGGAAGGATCTCTTCATCGAAATCGGCTTCATGGAGACCGGTGCGACAACATATGGAGGTGTGCAGAAACTCGCCCATACGCACGCTCCCACGCATGAAGCCATCAAGAAAATTGGCGACATGTTCAGACTTGCCCCGGTCAGCAATCCCATTGGACCGATGGGAATCGACGTCCACATCGATCTCGGCGACGTGTCCCGCTTCCCTTCCGGCGTGGGCGATCCGTATCTCATTCGCGGCACGGATGCCCGCGGTGGAGAAGCGATCGATGAATCGGTGACCCAGTGTACGCGTCCCGCCAACGCTCCGCCGTGGATCTGCCAGTTCTCAGCGTATCCGGGCACCGTCGGCTGGAAGAGCGGGTTTCGATTCCTGCGCGACCACCCGCTCCAGCTTTCAGACGAGGATTGCGCCGCGGCTGACACGGATGAGAGCCCGCTGACCACATGCGAGCGAATCTTCGATCGCAATCGCAAAGACATTTTCCGCTACGTCCTCTTCGCGCATGCCCTCGGCCTGCCGAAGGAGGATTGTCTGGTGGACGATCCGTTGAGTCCCAATTTTGGTTTCCCGGACACGCAATGTCAGGCAACAAACCCGTTGTTCCATGTGCCGGTCACGAATACAGGAGTCGCGGATTTTCCGGGCGGTGATGCGATGGTCGCGCTCGGCGGGTTCAACGACAGTTCCGGGAGGCCTGTCGGGACCGACTATATGCAGGCCGCCACGCTCGCTCACGAGTTGGGTCACACGTTTCAGCTGAGACACGGCGGCGCCGCGACGGAGCCCAACTGCAAATCGAACTACCTGAGCGTGATGAATTACCTGTTCCAGTTGCGCGGATTGAAGCGAAACACCGGACCTTCGATTGTGGACTTCTCAGGACAACAACTACCTGCGCTGAACGAAGGATTATTGACTGAGCCCGATGGTCTGGGCATGGACCCACTGACGGGTCCTCCCGCGTATCGCACCGGTTGGTATACGCTGCCGGGGGCAGGCGTCATCGGCACTCCATCGACGAAACATTGTGACGGTACGCCGCTGCGGAAAAACGCATCAGGCGTCGAGATCGAGCCACGAATGGTTCGCGTCGACAGCGGCAGTGTCGAAGAGACGGTCGCTCAGATTGACTGGACCAAGTCGTCCACGACACAAGTCGCACCCGCGGGACAGGACCTGAACTTCAGCGGCGCCATCGAATCGCTCAAGCCGGGGTTCCACGACTGGAACAACATCCGTTTAAATCAGCTCGGAAGCCGGCGGAATGTCGGCGCATGGTTCTGGGTTCAGGATCCGGTTACGGAAGAATTCGGCGCGTTCATGGGTCCGCTGTCGCTTGATACCGGTCTTGCCGACATGGGTCTGGCCGACATGGGTCTGGCCGACATGGGGAGTGGCGATCTCACGCAAGGCGACCTGGGCAGAGGCGACCTGAACAGGGGCGACCTCGGCCGGGCTGGCCTGGGTCTCGCGGATATGGGTCTCGCCGACATGGGCCTCGCCGATATGGGTCTGGCCGACATGGGGAGCGGCGACATCGGTCTGGGTGATTCTGGGCTTGGAGACAGCGCCGATGGCGAGTTGACCACCGACATTGTCGAAGCCAGCGGATTCGCGCCACCGAACGACCTGGTCGCTATCTCTGTGGGCGGTATCACGGATAGCTGTGGCACTATCGTGCCGGCAGAGTGCCATCGGATTCAACTCGATTGGAAGCGCACCAACCTGGGAAGCGAATCCGAGTATCAAATCTTCCGTGTCGCCGGCTCCAGTACCACAGGCGCGCAGACGTTCGTGGCCACTGTTCCGGCACTTGCCGGGCAGGAGACTTTTACCAGGGTCGATTCCACCGAATTACCGAACGGCAACTTCACGTATATCGTGGCGGCGCGGTTTGTCCTTCCCACCGTACCCCTAACTTACGCCTTCAGCGCGTCCGACGTGACCGTCACGGCCAAGAACACGCCGTCCGTTGCTCTAAACGATCCGGTGCCGCGCAATTCCTACCTGGTCGTCGGCCCGTCGCTTGCCGTGCCCGCTCCCGGCCTTCTCGGGAACGACACAGACATCGACAGCCCGACGCTTACGGCCGCGGCGACCGTTCCGCTCGACGCCTATGGGTTCTTCATGACCGCGAATGGCGGGAAGGTGAAGATCTTCCCGGACGGGTCGTTCACGTACCAGAAGACAACCACCTTCACCGGTCTCGATTCGTTCAACTACGTTGCGAAAGACGTGGACCCGACGAGAACGTCTAATCTGGGGACGGTGGCGATCCTGGTGAAGTAAGTCAGGGCTGATGGATGATGCCTCGTCTTACCTAGCCGGCGCGGCGGCGCACGTCCGGAAGCAGCGGGTCTTCTTTCGAGTTGCCTCGGATAGCGAGGTAGGCGCGGTACGAGCTGGCGAATCCGTCGGCTTTCAGGGCTTCGCGGACGCGACCCTGATAGTAGTAGACGGCCGGGAAATACGCGAAGGTCGGTTCCTCATCGAGGAACAGTGAGAGCGTCTCGCCACGTCGTTTGAGACACCGGTCGAACTCCGAGTCGGCCTGAAGCGGAGCGCCCGCGTCCAGGTACGCCCGGCCGAGATCGAAGTGGCCGATCCATGTGTCGAGGAGCGTGTTCGCTTCTGTCAGACTCTTGATGGCCTGCCGGGGATCTTTTCGCTCCAGAAAGATCATCCCTTCGATAATCTTGGCGTATGCCTGAGATTCGGCCTGCAGCTCTTTCGCCAGGCCGGCGGCCAGCGTCTGCGCCTGCTTGACGTCGCCAGCCGCGGCGAACGTGCGGCCCGCCAGAAACCGGGTCTTCACCGTCTGACTGTTCTTCAACGCCTGCGCTGCGGCGGCCGACGCCGGACCACTTTTTCCCTGCTGGATGAGCGCGTAGCCCAGCGCGGCGAACTTCGCCGCAGCCTTGTCTGGATCTTTCGCAGCGAGGTCGGCGGCCGCGCCTTGCGTGAGCACCCGTTCGGCTTCGGAGAAGCGACCCTCGTAAATCGCCAGATCGCTCAACCCCGACCCCATCAACGATCGCCCCTGCGCGTCAATTTTCCCAAGCGCCTGATAGGTCTCCGTCGCCTGCGGTATCAGTCCTTGACCCATCTGGGCAAATGCCAGCGCCAGCAGGCCATACATTCCCGGCTCTTTCATCGCCCGCGCTTCCTGCTCTCCGCCCTGGAAATCGCCGCTGTAGTTGCTGTACAGCGCCAGATTCGTTCTGTAGAGCGCGCGATTGGGCAGGATCTTGACGACTTGCCTCATCTCATTCATCGCCTTGGGCATGTCGCGGAGATATGTGGCGCACAACGCCAGATTGTTGCGTGCCGCGGCGTCGGCCGCATATCGAACGATCAGGTCTCCATATTCTTTGACGCACGACTGATAGTCGCTCGTGATCAAGTAATACATCCCGCGCGTGCGGTATCGCTCGCGCTCTGTCATGCTTTCCACGTGACTGACGGCCTGCTTGGCGTGCACTTCGGCTTCCTGCTGCCGGCGGAGGTTCAACGACGTCGTGGCGAGACCCAGATAGCCGAGGCCGAATTTCGGGTCCAGCGTCAGCGTCCGTGAGAAGCGCTCCCGTGCATCCTCGAACTGCCCGCGAGACAACGCATCCATCGCGCCGGCGTACTCGCGAACGACGTCGAGCGACGTCGCCGAGAGCGATTCCATGGCAAAGCGCTTGGCCGAATCGGATTCTTCGTCGCCGAGCGCTTCGCGCACTCTGTTGGCCAGCGCCGTGGCGGCCGGTAGAACGTCTTCTTTGCTGGACGCTCGCTCCTGAACCTCGGTGATCACTTCACCGGTGACTGCCTGAGCCGCTTTCACGCTGAGCGTGTAACGATTGCCTTGGCGGTCAATCGACCCTGAGAGCACGACACCCAGTCCCTGCTGGATGGCGAGTTTTCTGGCGTCTTCATCATTGAGTCGATCGGGCGGACGCACACCGAGACTGCGCCTGACATCGCTGCGGCTGTGCGCGCTGATGAACCCTGCGCCTTCGAGCGCCAGCTTCACCATCGGCTCGAGCGTGCGGTCGAACGCCTGGTCGCCTGTGCCGTTCGCGAAGTCTGCGATCAGCACAGAGACAGGGTCGTGCTGGACAGGCACGGCCGGTCCGCGCGCAAACCACCACGTGCCGGCGATCAACACCGCGAACAGTGCCACCGCCGCGGCCATGCCTTTCATTCCGATAACGCGATGGATCGGTAACGGACGACCGTTCTCGTCCAGTCGATCCAGTGCGGTAACCAGCTCGGCGGAAGTCTGAAAGCGCGCCGCCGGATCGGGCTGGAGGCAGCGCGAGATCACCTGCTCCACCGCCTCGGGAATCGTCGCGTCGATTGTTCGCACGGGTGGCGGCGTCTGCTCGATGCGTTTCTGCAGTTCTTCGAGCGCGCTCCCACCGGACCGCTTGCGCCGGCCGAGCAACATGTCCGAGAAGATCAGTCCGAGCGCGTAGAGGTCGGCGCGCTGATCCACCGGTTCGCCCTTCGCCTGTTCGGGCGCCATGTACTCGACGGTCCCAAGGATGGTGCCTGCCATGGTGGCGTCTGCGGCCACGTGGGTGGCCGAGAGCGCGCGCGGCGCAGCGCCGTCTGCCGGCCGTTCGGTCGCCGGCGCGCCGGCAGACCGCGCGATCCCGAAGTCCATGATGATGGCCTGATCGCCGACGAGCATGATGTTGGCCGGCTTGAGATCCCTGTGGACGATGCCGGCTTCGTGCGCGGCCACCAGTCCGGCCACGACGTCGCGCACAATGCGCAGCGCCGCCGGAACCGGTAGCTTTCCCTCTTTCTTGAGCACTGTCGCCAGATCCGAGCCATTGAGGTACGGCATCGTGATGTACTTGATGCCGTTGATCTCGCCAAGGTCGTGAATCCTGACGACGTTCTTGTGCGTGACCTGGCGCGCCAGGACCAGCTCCTGCTTGAACCGGCGCTCCATTTCTCGCGCGGCGAGCGGGTCGCCCGTCGTCTCGGGACGAACGACTTTGAGCGCGACACCCTGGCTCAACTCGGCGTCCCACACCTGATACACGGCCCCCATGCCGCCGACGCCGAGCACTTTGATGATGTGATAACGCGCGCCGAATGCCTGGCCTACGCTCAGCGGGCCGGTGTTGCCCCCAGGGGGTGTGGTCGCCAGTCCTGGTGGCGGACCGGATCCGGGTATCTGAGTTGTCGCATCGTCGATGGTTGGTGGCGGGGTCAGGACCGTTGCGCTGACCAGCGTGGCATCGTCAGCGAGCGGATTCCGGCAGCTCTGGCACATGCCTCCTGTTACGCGGGCTCCGCATTTGGGACAGAACATGACCACCAGAACCGGTAGGTTTCAAGTGTATTCCAGGATGACGCTCCTGGACGCGTCAACGTGTCGAGATGGCCAACGCAAGGTTAGTGCGGTGATGCGACGGCCGTGTTACGGGAAAGTCAGCACCATCAGTGAGAAGTCGTCATCGAGCGGGCCTGGTTGTGCCGCCTGCGTGACATCCCGATACAGCCGCTCGGCCTCGGCAATGCCCGGTTCTGACGGCGCGGTGAGCCGAGGCAGGAATTGCGACAGATCCGAGCGCTCCTGGTCCTTGGTCACGACTTCGAACACGCCGTCGCTGAAGAGGTACAGCGTGCTCCCGGGCGGGACGATCGCCTCCTGAACCTCATATCCATATTGCGGAAAGGCGCCAATCATCAGAGAGGACATGCCGAGCGGATGCGCCGTTTGCCGGTTTGGCGGAACGAGAAACGCCGGATGGTGTCCTGCGGAGCAATAGCTCAGCATCCGATTGCCGGCCTGATAGACGCCGTACCACATCGTGAAGTACATCCCGTTGTGACTGGCCATCTGAAACCGGGTATTCAGACTGCTCAGCACTTCCGCGGGGTTCCGGAAATCGACGTCGGGCAGCGCACGTTGGCGAAGCACGTTCAGGACTGTCACCGAGTGCATCGCGGAACCGGCACCATGGCCTGACACGTCAACGAGATAAAAAACGAATGTACTGGGATCCAGCCAGTAGTAGCCGAACGCATCCCCACCAAGTTGAGTGGACGGCACGAAGCGCCACTCGGTTCGTACAAGGCCGGAGGTGAGCGGCTCTGGGAGCAGGGCGAGCACATAGTTGCTTGCCCTGCGGAGATCGCGGTGCAGTTCCTCGGCGCGATCGATCTCGCGCCGGCTGCGGCGCTCGTAGGTGATGAGCTGCCCGCCCATTCGCACCACCTGACCCTCCCGCAACGTCACGGGCTCCGTGATACGGGTTCCATCGACAAAGGTTCCGTTCGTCGATTTCAGATCTTCGGCCACCACCTCGCCATTCACGAGCGACACGCGGGCGTGCACCCGCGAGAGCTCGGTGTCGTCGAACACGAGCGTCTGCCGCGCGTCGCGTCCTATAGTGACGGGCACCGAACCGATCTCGACCCGCTTTCCCGCTTCGCCTCCCGTGATGGCCACGAGGTAGTGCGCGAGAACGGCAGGTACGGGCGCCATCTGCGCCCTCCGCTCGGGGCCGACGGCAATCGTGGGCTCGATGTCTTCGTTTTCAGGTAACTCCATGGACCTCCGGCACCGGCGCGTTCGAGGCAGCATACGCGGCATTGGCCACGCTCTGATAGGATAAAAAATCGCGCGCCGATGCTGTCGTTTTCCGCCAACCTCTCCATGCTGTTCACGGAAGTCGATTTCCTTGAACGCTTCGCCAGAGCAGCGAAGGCCGGATTTCGCGCGGTCGAATGCCAGTTTCCCTATCCATACAAAGCCGACGAGATCGCCGGGCAACTCGAGCAGTACCGGCTCGCTCTGGTGCTCCACAACCTGCCGGCGGGTGATTGGGTCAGCGGCGAACGAGGCATCGCGTGCCTGCCCGATCGCATCGGCGAATTTCAGGACAGCGTTGGCCGCGCGATTGAATATGCAACCGCGTTGGGTTGCCCGCGCGTGAACTGCCTGGCTGGCCTCGCACCGCCCGGAGTGGCTCACGAGAAGCTGCACGGCACGTTCGTCGACAATCTGCGGTTTGCGGCTCGCGAGTTGAAAGCCGCCGGCATCAGGCTGCTCGTCGAGCCGCTCAACACGCGCGATACACCCGGGTTCTTCCTTCGGACACCGCGGCAGGCTGTGGAGATCATCCAGGAGACGGGTTCCGACAATCTGTCTCTTCAGTTCGACGTCTACCACGCGCACATCATGGAGGGCGACGTCGTCTCGTCTCTACGGCGACACATGGGATTCATTGCACATGTGCAGATCGCCGACGACCCGGGACGTCACGAACCGGGCACGGGCAACATCGACTATGCATCGGTGTTCCAGGCGCTTGCGATCGCGAATTACCGCGGTTGGATTGGGTGCGAATACGTGCCGTCGACAACAACCGAAGACACCCTGACGTGGCTCGGCGCTTATGGCAATTTGCCGGCGAGCGCGTCGTAGACACGCTGAACAGCGACCTGAGCGTTCCGATCGCTTGCGGTCCACGCTGCATACGGACCCCAATTGGCTTGCTTGGTGGCAGCATCGACGCTGATGCCGGCTTTGTAGAGGCGTGTGGCTTCGGCGACGATGTGCTCGAGCGCTTTTTCGAATTCTGCGAGTGAGGCCTTCATCGTGGGGCCGTCTTCGATGAAACCGTGGCCGGGAATGACGGTGGTGGCATCGAGCTGGCGCAGATTCTTCACCGTCTGAATCCATTCCGCGGGCACGGCGGCACGCATGTTTGGAAAAATGTGGTGAGAGTAGGCCTCGCTTGCAAACAGAATCTTCTCCTTGGGCAGGTACACTTCGAGATCGGTTCCGGTGTGCGCGCGGCCGCGATCGAGCACCTGAACCTCGGTGCCTCCGAGCTTCAGCGTCTTCTGTTTCCCCTCCGGCAGTGGGCTTTTGACGATGGTGACATTGGCGGGGAACGAGGCATTGCCGCCCGTGTGATCGCCGTGCTCCGATCCAATCACGACCACGCTGATCGCCTGACGTGTGATGGCCGAGATGCCGTCAATCATCTTCTTCGTCGTTGCCGCATCCCGCTGTCCGTCCGCGACGAGCACTCCGTCGGTCGTGATTACGACGAGGTTGTTCGTCGTATAGAGACCTGACGGGTGGACGTCGCTCCATACGTAGACGTTGTCCGCCAGCTTCCTTTGTTGCGGATAGTCGGCCGGGTTTAGTGTGGATGCAGGTCTGGCTATCTGCAGGAAGAGAGCGAACGCAAGCAGCGTCTTCATGTGTGATATTAGAAAGTGGAACGTAAAAAGTAGAAAGTGAAAAGTAGAAAGTAAAAAGTATGCTCGAAATGGGCCTTGATACCTTCGGTGATGTCACGGTTGACCGCGACGGGCGTTCGGCGACCGAAGCCCAGGCAATACGGAACGTTGTGGCCGAGGGCGTCCTGGCCGAGCAGGTCGGACTCGACTCGTTCGGGGTAGGAGAGCACCACCGGCCGGACTTCGCGATCTCCGCTCCGGAGGTCGTGTTAGCGGCGATTGCCGGGAAGACAGAACGGATTTACCTGGGTTCGGCCGTGACGGTCCTCAGCACGGACGATCCCGTTCGCGTGTTTCAGCGATTCTCGACGCTCAATGCCCTTTCCAACGGACGGGCGGAAGTGATTCTCGGCCGGGGCTCGTTCACCGAGTCGTTTCCACTGTTCGGGTACGATCTTTCCCAGTACAACGCGCTCTTCGAGGAGAAACTCGACCTGTTCGTGAAGCTCCTCGACCAGAAGCCCGTCACCTGGTCTGGGCGCACCCGCAGCGCGCTGGCGAATCAGGTCGTCTATCCACCCGTGGAGTCAGGCCGATTGCGAACGTGGATCGGTGTTGGCGGCAGCCCCGAGTCGGTGGTGCGTGCGGCAAAACATGGCCTTCCTCTTACGCTGGCGATCATCGGTGGAGGCGCGAAGCGATTCATTCCGTTCGTCGAGCTCTATCATCGCGCTCTCAGCGAATTCGGGAAGCCCGTGCAACCCGTCGGAGTTCATTCTCCCGGGCACATCGCAAAGACAGACGAACAGGCGAAAGAGGACCTCTGGCCGCACTATCTTGCGATGATGAATCGGATTGGTCGCGAACGGGGATGGCCTGAGCGCGGGCGGGAAGACTTCGAGCGCGAAGCAGGACCGGACGGTGCTCTGTATGTCGGTTCACCGGAAACGGTCGCACGGAAGATTGTCGAGACGGTAAAAGTCCTTGGCCTCTCGCGCTTCGATCTCAAGTACAGCAACGGCACACTGCCGCACGACGCCCTCATGACGAGCATCCGGCTCTACGGTACAGAGGTCGTCCCGCGCGTTCGGCGTCACCTCGCTCAAAAGAGCTCACTTCTGTATTCCGTTGAGCAGTAGCTGCGTCTGGCCCACATGGTTCGTCACCGTACGAATCGTTTCGCGATCATCGCACAAGATTGAGCTTTGGCGCGGAAGGAGCCGGCTGCCGTGGAAGACGATGCCTGGGTGCCTGCACTGGACGAATCGAGTCTCGCCGAAGAGACCATCGGTCTCGCCTTCCCCAAGGGCGTGTCGATCGTCCTCATAAAAAAGAACGGGCAGATCTACGCGCTCCGCAATCGATGCGCACACATGTCGTGCACGCTGACCGGTGGGCGGCTCGACGGCTACACGCTCCAGTGTCCCTGCCACGAATGGAAGTTCGACATCACCAACGGTGAGTTCATCGCAGCGAGAGAGATCAAGGTGCAGACATATCTGTGCAAGGCCCTGGATGGAACGATCCATGTGAAGCTGGAGGAATCATGAAAAGTGTTTTTATGTACACGCTCAGTACCTGCCCGTGGTGCCGCAAGACCAAGAAATACTTCACGGACCACAACATCCCGTTCAAATACGTCGACTACGATCTCGCGACGCCGCAGGAGCAGCAGAAAATCGAACAGGAGATGACGAAAAGAGGCGGTCAGCTGTCGTTTCCGTGGGTGCTCATCGGCGACGATCTGGTCGTCGGCTGGAACCCTGCGAAGTACGACGAGTTGCTGGCTTTGAGCAAGACGAGTTAGCGATGAAGGTCGAGTCGAGAAAGCGAGCCCTTCGATACTTCTTTACGAAGGTTGTGGAGCCCCTCGGCTACAAGTTCACGCCCGACGAGGAGCTTGCCGATTTTCTTCTGGAGCAGGAGACCGGCCTCGAACAGAAGCACGGAAGCCCATTTTGCCCGTGTCAGGGGCTCACGCAGAACCACGACGAGAACATGAAGATCGTGTGCCCCTGCATTCCGTTCCATCGCGAGCACTTCGACTACATGAAACGCTGCTGGTGCGGGTTGTTCGTCCACAAGGATGTGACCGACCCGGACAGCCTTCCCCAGATACCCTATGCGGACTTCAGAAAGGCCAAAGATGCTGGTGGAAGTGGCGAAGGCAGGTGAGATTGATCCGGGCGGGATGAAGTTCGTCAACGTCGGCGGAAGAGAAATCGTGGTGTGCAATTGTGATGGCCACTATTACGCGGTCGGCCGGCGCTGTGGCCACATGAACGGCCCGCTGGAGATGGGGGCCCTCGACGGAACCATCCTGACCTGCCCGATGCATCACGTTCAGTTCGACGTCACCACCGGCGAGGCGTTGAACCTCCCGATCCCTGAACACATCGACGAGCCGCTTCCCGGTCGATGGGCTCAGTACTTGAGCCACTTCGGGGTGCTCATGCAGCACACGAACGTGTGCGACATCAAAACCTTCATCGTCAAGGCCGACAGCGGGGCTATCCACGTCGAGATCGATGAACCGTCTCCCGGGGCGGGGTTATGATGATGGGGTGGTGGGCAGGATGTCGCTCTTCGCCACGTTGCTGGCGCTGGTTATCCCCATCTGCGCGGCGGCGCAGTTCGGGTCCTACTGGTCGTCGGCCGCCCCCAATGTGAAGTACGACGATCGGTGGACGTTCACCCGCCTGCGGTATCACCCGAGCTCGAGCTGGAACCACGACTACCCGCGCGCGGATCGTCACCTTGCGTACATCGTGGCGGAAGTCTCGACTGTGCGCGCGCATACCGACGGAAGCAACGTGCTCGATCTCGGCGATCCCGAGATCTTCCGGCATCCGCTCGTCTATATGTCAGAGCCGGGGTTCTGGGACATGACGGACGCCGAGGCCCAGAATCTGCGCCAGTACCTGCTGAAAGGCGGGCTGATTCTCTTCGACGACTTCGAGACCACGCAGTGGAACAACATGGCCGCGCAGATGCGGCGTGTCCTGCCCGAAAATCACTGGATCGAGATCGACGTCACGCATCCCGTGTTCCACACGTTTTTCGACCTGAAGAAGATTGATTACCACCATCCGATGTTTCCCGGCATGATCCCGGTTTACAAGGCGCTTTTCGAGAACAACGATCCGAACGGCCGGATGATCGCCCTGGCGAATCACAACAACGATCTCGCTGAATACTGGGAATGGTCCGACCGGGGATTTTTCGGCATCGACCCGACGAACGAAGCGTACAGGATTGGCGTGAACTACGTGATCTACTCGCTGACCCACTAGGACCTAAACTTGGCAGAGATGCCGGTTCGGGTGACGACCGTGCTTCCCACGCTCCAGTGCGGCGGCACGGAAACACAGGTGATGCTTCTCACGCGGTCGATCGATCGCGCCGCGTTCGACATCGACCTCGCGTGTCTGCGCCGCACAGGCCCGTTTGTCGACGAGCTCGACGAGCGCGGCGTTCCGATTACCGAATACGCAATCCCGAGCCTGGCCAGCGCCCGCGCCGCGATCCAGCAAATGAATTTCGCGCGCGACCTCTCCCGGCGGCGTGTCGACATCGTCCACTCGTACAATTTCTACGGCAATGCGTTCGCGGTGCTGCCGGCACGGCTGGCCCGCGTGGCGGTTATCGTTGCGTCGATTCGCGATCGAGGGCTGTACCTGACGCCGCTGCAGAAGAGAGCGCAACGTGCGGTATGCCGGCTGGCCGACCAGGTGCTCGTGAATGCCGCGGCCGTGAAGGACTGGCTCGTCGGCGACGGATACGACCCGGCGAACATTGCCGTGATCCCGAACGGAATCGATCTGGGCCGGTTTCAGCAGCCACTCGATCCGACCTGGCTGCATCGCGAGTTCCACCTGCCGCCTGGGTCGCCAGTTATCGCCGTCGTGTCGAGGATAGTCCGCCTGAAGGGGTTGGAGCAGTTCGTCGATGCGGCGGCCGTCGTCGCGCAGCGATGTCCCGACGCGAGATTCCTGATCGTCGGCGAGCCCAATCCGTCGCAGGAGGAGCTTCTCGGCGAGCTTGCCGAGCGCGCAGCGCGCGTGAACATCCGCGACCGCGTGATCTTCGCGGGCAGGCGGGCCGATATTCCCGCAATTCTTTCGAGCGTGACCGTATCGGTCATCCCGTCATTGAATGAAGCGCTTTCAAATACCCTGCTCGAATCGATGGCGGCCGGGGCTCCCATTGTCGCGACACGCATTGGAGGCACGCCAGAGGCGCTCAGCGATCGCGAGCACGGCCTGCTGGTTCCAGCCGGCGACGTGCGCGCGCTTGCGGAGGGAATATTGACGCTGCTGGACGATCGGGACCTCGCCTTGCGGCTCGGGCGCTCGGCTCGAGCGAAGATCGCCGCATCCTTTTCGGTGGAACGCATGACGGGCGCCACCGAGAGTCTGTATCGAGAGTTGTTGGATCGTAAGAGAAAGTAAGCGCTCGGGACTGCATCTTGCAAGCCGTGGTCGGCAAGATGTCAACCTGCCGCAGTGGGTTCGTGCTGGGTTTGTTCGACACCGGTGTCGCGGCCGTGCGCGCATTGGGCCGCGCGGGAATCCCGGTGTACGGATTCGACCACGAGCGACAGTACGGCTTCCGTTCGCGATATGGAACCCACGAGAGAAGTCCAGACCCGGTCCTGGAGTCCACCGCGCTCGTTCAGCTTCTCGTGGACCGGGCCAGGACCCTCGCGGAACGTCCAATCCTCTATCCGACCTCAGACGTCTTTGTCGAATTCGTTTCGACCCATCGCGAGCTGCTCGAGCCCTACATGGTGCACGCGTTGCCGTCGAAAGAGGCAGTGGCAACTGCGCTCGACAAACGGCGACAGTACGTGCGAGCGAAAGAGGCTGGCGTGCCGACGATTCGCAGCTCGTCGCCGTTGACTCTCGAAGAGGTAACGGAGCTTTCGGAGTCGTTGTCGTATCCGGTCGTCGTGAAGCCGGCCATTGGTCACCGATGGCGTCGGCAGTTCTCCTCGTCCAAGGCGTTGCGCGTGCAGACGGCGGAAGACTTGATCCACTTGTTCGAATTCATTTTCGCCGTTGGGGAGACGGCGGTCGTTCAGCCGCTGGTCGTTGGGCCCAACACCAATCACTACAAGGTGTGCGCCTACTTCGATGCGCAAGGTGCACCGCTCGTGTGCGTCTGTATGCGGAAGATTCGGCAGTATCCGGTGGACTTTGGCGTCGGCACGATGATGGAGAGCGTGCACGACGCCGAGCTCGCCGAACTGGGTCTGCGATTCTTTCGCGCGCTGGAATGGCGAGGTCCGGGGTCGATCGAGTTCAAGCGCGACGACCGCGATGGGGCATGGAAGCTCATCGAGCTGAACCCCAGGCTGTGGCAGCAGCATGGCCTTGCCGCGGCCTGCGGCGTCAATTTTCCGCTGGTTCAATATCGCGACCTCACTGGAGACACCGAACCGGCAGCCGGCTGGCGTCTGGGTGTCCGCTGGATCGATGAGTTCCGGGACGTGCGAAGCGCGTGGGATCACATGCGCGCCGGTCGTCTTACATTGTGGGAATGGACACGGTCGCTTTCCGGCGTTCGCGACTTTGCGTTGATGTCGGCCGACGACCCCCGTCCGTTTCTTGCCGCGCTGGCCGATTTCGCCGCCGCTCCGTTGCGACGCGCCATGCGCCGGCTGCCTGCGCGCGCAGACATTCGGGCAACGATCAGGTCTGTCCGGGGGGCGTGGACGACCTGGGGCAGTCACGCGGCGAAAGTCCGGAACAAAGTCAGCCGTCATGTGGGCCGCGCGCTCGATCAGGGAGCGCTCGCGCCGGGACCGGACACGTCGCGGCTGGAACGCCAGATGGTCAATCAGTTGTTCGCCCGGTCGGCCCGAATGCTCGGGTTGGACTGCAGGTTCGTCACTCCCGAGTTTCTTTCCATCGAGGGATCACACGGCGTTGTGTTGAGGATGTCCGGTGTCTACAACGATCTCGATGGGTTCGCCGCCGGCGTCGTCTGCGGCGACAAACTGATCTCGCGCCGGATAATGATGGAGGCCGGGCTGCCGATTCCGCGTGGCCAGGCGTTTCATGCGAACGACGTCGGCGGGGCGCTGGAGTTCGCGCTTGCCCTCGGGACGCCATGCGTCACGAAGCCCGCACGTTACACGAGTTCATCGGCGGGCGTCAGCGTCGGGCTCGCGGCACGTGACGAGATCCGCCGGGCATTTCGTCGCAGTGCGCTGTACTGTGACGAAGTGCTGATTGAAGAGCATGTCGCGGGTGACGATTATCGCCTGCTCGTCTACAAGGGCCGTTGTCTGTCGGTGCTCAAGCGCGAGCGGCCGGCGGTGGTCGGCAATGGCCGCGATTCCATCGCGACGCTGATCGGTCGCCAGAACGCTCAACGCATCTCATCTTCAGAATGGGCGGTCGGCGATTCCGAGCTGATGCCGCTCAGAACCGACGTGCGGACCCGTTCTTTCCTAGCGACGCGCGGCCTGTCGCTGCGGAGCGTTCCAGAGCCGGGCCGTCGAGTCGAGCTGTCGCCGCTGGCCAACTACGGTATCGGTGCTTCGTATCGTGAGTGCTTCGAAACCGCGGATCCGGCGATTTGCCGGTCGGCCGAAGCCGCGGCGAGTGCGGCGGGTGTTGTGCTGGCGGGCATCGACATCATCGCGCGGGATATTTCCAGGTCGCCTCACGTCATCAATGAGATCAACACGACGCCGAGCACGCAGTTGCACTACTTCGCCGGGAATGGCGAAGGGCGTGTCGATCCCTTTGCGGTCATTCTGAGAGACCTAGTGGACCTGCGGCATCACCCAGAAGGTTGTGCGGAACGCCTCGATGCCATCGAGTCGCAAGAGAACCGAATACTTTCCGAAAGCCGCAATCTCGACAGGGGCGAGCGAAATGTGCCCGTCGCAGACGCCATGCTTCGGCAGGCGCAGCGATAGAGGCTGGCCTTTCACATCGGCGCCGGTCTCGTCTTGCACCATCAGGGAAATGGCCGCGTGCTCATCGGGGTCGCCGACCAGCCGGAAGGCGGCAAGCAGCGCGTCGATCCGCACAGGCACAGCATCGGTAACTAGCGCACTGATCATGCCGATGATTGAGGGCGTGCCCGGTACACGCGACATGTCGATTTCCTCGCAGAGCACCATCCATTCACATCGCACCGCTGCCTCCCGATGACGGATTATCGATCAAAAACACGGTGAGATGTGAGGCCAACTGTGCACAATAGGCATTAGCAAAGTCGCTAGGCGCAAGTCGGAAGTCGGCAGTCGCAAGGCAGTCGGGAGTCGCAAGGCTGGAGCATGATGGAGATGATGATGAAGAACCTGATTTTGATTGCAGTGTTGGCCGCGGCTGGCGCCACGCTGTCGTCGCAGCAGCCGCCGGCTCCGTCCCCAGACCGCGGGCAGGGCCGTGGCCGTGGCGGCCAGGGACCGCGCTTGCCCGAACCGCTGGTGGTCGACGACCGCACCGGCTTCGAACCGATTTTTGATGGATCGACGTTGAACGGCTGGGATGGCGACCGTCGATTCTGGCGCGTCGAGAACGGCATGATTGTCGGCCAGAGTTCTCCGGACAACGTCGTCGGCCAGAATACGTTTCTCATCTGGCGCGGCGGCGAGCCACGTAACTTC
This sequence comes from Vicinamibacterales bacterium, assembly GCA_963782595.1. Classification (GTDB taxonomy): domain Bacteria; phylum Acidobacteriota; class Vicinamibacteria; order Vicinamibacterales; family JAMQPK01; genus JAMQPK01. The sequence continues at coordinate 91,874 of CAWAKJ010000007.1, forward strand.
GAGTTGAAGGTGCAGTTCCGGATGGATTCGACCAACAGCGGCATTCAGATCCGGAGTGCGCATTTGCCTGCCGGCACGCAGGCCGGTGATACGAAGATCGAGAACAACTGGGTGTTGAAGGGGTATCAGGCGGACATCGACTTCGCCAATCAATATACGGGTCAGATCTACGAAGAGCGCGGACGCGGGTTTCTTGCCATGCGAGGTCAGGCGGCGTATGTCCCCGACGGCGGGCGTCCGAGAGTCATCGGTCAGCTGCAGAACGGCGACGAGCTGAAGGCGACGATCAAGGTCAACGACTGGAACCAGGTCCACTTGATCGCGCGCGGCAATACGATCATTCAAATTCTCAACGGCGCCGTGACGAGCGTGCTCGTGGACGATGATGTGAAAAATCGGGCGCTGAGCGGGTTGATCGGATTCCAGATGCACACCGGCCCCCCGATGAAACTGGAGCTCCGTAACGTCTGGCTCAAGAAGCTGGAATAGCGAACACTCTTACAGTGGAGCCGGCAACCGCGGCGACGTACTGCGTTCCATCGATCGCATACGTCATCGGGCTCGACTTCCAGACTTGCTGCGTCTCGAACTGCCATAGCCGTTGTCCGGTCCGTGCATCGACCGCGACAAAGGCGCCGCCAGTGTTGTCGCCGTAGAAGACGAGTCCGCCCGCCGTGCTGATGAGGCCCGATCCGGTAATACTCCCGCCTATCTTCTCGACCTCCCATACCACCTTGCCGGACTGGAGGTTGAGAGCCCGCAGGAATTTTCCCCCGCCTTCGATCGTCACCGTCTTCGTCGTCCCGCCGTAGAACGATTTGCCAAACTCGAACCAGTCGGAATTCTTACGGTAGATCGCGCAGCCCTCCGAAGCCATCACGTAAAACAAGCCCGTTGCCGGATTGAACGCGCTGGACGGCCAGTTGGCGGCGCCAGAAACCGCCGGACATGTTTGCGTGCCATCGACCGAGTTCTCGTAGCCCGCAGACAGTTTCGGACGGCCGTCCGCACCGATGCCGGACGCCCACGTCAGGTTTTTCACGAAGGGCTCCGCCATCAACATCTCGCCGGTGAGCCGATCGAGGACGTAGAAGAACCCGTTTCGATTCGCCACTACGAGCAGTTTTCGCGCCCGTCCGCGGAACTCGGCGTCGATGAGCAGCGGCGGCTGATTCGCGTCCCAGTCGTGGAGATCGTGCGGGGTGAATTGAAAATGCCATCGCAGCTGTCCTGTGGCGGGATCGAGAGCCACCACAGAGGATGAGTACAGGTTGTCGCCCTTGCGCTCGTCGCCGTTGTAGTCGGGACACGGGTTGCCCGTCGGCCAGTAGAGGAGCTTCGCGTCAGGGTCGTACGAACCGGTCAGCCACGTCGTCGCGCATCCGTGCTCGAGCGCCTTCCCAATCCACGTTTCCGATCCAGGCTCGCCACGCGCGGGAACCGTCCAGAACCGCCACACACGCTCACCCGTCGAAGCCCGGTATGCATCGAGAAAGCCGCGCACGCCCTCATCGCCCGCTGAGATGCCTGCGATCACGAGATCGTTGACGATGAGCGGCGCGCCGGTCGATCCGTAGTTCAGATGATGATCGGCCATCTCGACATCCCAGATCAGCTCTCCCGTGCGTCGATCGAGCGCGACGAGATGAGCGTGATCGGTCTGAAGAAACACACGATTCCCGAGTACGGCGACACCGCGGTTGATGCCCGCCGCCGGGTCACCAGTCGGCACGAGCCCCGGCGTCTGCGGGCGGCTGAACTGCCAGATTTGCCGGCCCGTGCGCGCATCCAGCGCGCGCGCTTCGTTCACCGCCGTCACGTACATGACTCCGTCCACGACAACCGGTGTCATCTGCAGCGCGCGCTTGCCTCCGATGTCGTGGGTCCATCTCGGAACCAGGGTCGAGACGTTCCGGGTGTTGATGTGATCGAGCGGGCTATGGCGATTCGCGCTCAGATGACCGTTGTAACTGGGCCACTCGCCCGGCCTGGGACGTACGATGTCGTCGAATGTGATCTCGCGCGGCAACTGCGCGTGGGAGATACTTGTGAGCAGTCCAACGGAGAGAATTGTCGCGGCGATTCGTGACATAACTGCTCGCATCCGTGATAAAGATACAGGCATTCTGAGGAGGTACCGTGCAGCGATTGTTCCTTGTGTTAGCGACCTTCTGCGCAGCCACGGCAGCTTGGGCCCAGTCCAATCCCGACACTATTGTGTACTGGCCAGCGTCCAAGCTGAGCGGCTATTCGGCCACCTTGAAAGGCCGGCAAACCGAAAAGCAGACGATGAGCGCGTCGGAGATTCTCTCCGACCTGGGGAATCACAAGTTCGAGATCCTGCGGCGCGATGGCAGCGGCGCCGGCGAGCTTCACCAGAACTGGACGGACGTCTTCGTCGTCCAGGGGGGCGAAGCCACCATCCTTTATGGGGGCACTATCGAGGATGCCAAGGACACGGGGAACGGCGAGATCCGCGGGCCGAGACATGTGGGTGGAAAATCGCAGAAAGTTGCCGCGGGCGACGTGCTGGTGATGCCTCCCGGCGTCGCCCATCAAACCATCGTCGAGCCCGGAAAGAACTTTTTCGTGCTCATCGTGAAGGTGCAGCGAAAGTAAGCCAATCGTTCAAAAAACGAATACGAACAGGAGATTAGGAGATTAGGAGAGTGAATTCGATCGATCTCCTGAACTCCTGATCTCGTGTTTGGTTTGCAGTCGGAACCACCCCTAGAAACCGCTGGGCCGGATCCAGAAGCTTTCCTGCCAGACACCACCGGGAGCAATGCTCTGCAGCTCTTTGTAGACGCCTTTGTGAGCGAGGTTCAGCGCGTTGATGATCGCTGTGACCGGCTCAATACAGATGAAGTTGCGCGCGGCGGCGTCCTGGCCAGGCGCGGGTTTCGGCGCATAGATCACCACGGCGCGATAGTTCGTCCCGAGCACGACGTCGAGCCGCTGGGCTTTACCTCTTAGCGACATCGTGGCCTGTCCGCGTGCATCGTGTACAAGATCGCTGAAGACGTCGTCGAGCTCGAGCGGCGCCAGTTGAACCGACTCTGGCCTGGCAAAGAACTTTTCGATTGGCTGGGTGACGCCTGTCGGCATCTTGGCTTCTGACACGGGCCAGTGCGTTCTGGCCGCGACCGAAAGCGTCCATTCGTCGCGCGGAGAATCGGTGAGCTGAAAGAACGGGTGGAAGCCGACGGCGACGGGCATCGGCTCGACGCTCAGGTTGTCGATCCGCGTCGCGACTTCCAGCACCCCGTCGCGCAGGCGGTGCGTCATCTCGATGGTGTGCGCAAACGGAAACTGCGCCATCCAATCGGGATGCGTGAAGAATTCCAGTTTGCTCGTCACCCAGGCCAATTGGCCGTCTGCACGAGCGTCGAGAACTTTCCAGTCTGGAACCGATGAGAGAAATCCATGAATAGGGTTCGTCCCGCGAACGTTCCCCAGGCTCATGTCGAAGGCGTAGCGCTTGCCGTTGGCGTAAAACGCCTGCTCATCGAGCCTGTCGGCCCACGGCGCGAGGAACGGGATGCCGATCGATCCGGTCCCGCCTTTGTAGTCTGCGGCCGATGTGAAAGGGAAACGAAGGACGTTGTGTCCCTTCACTTTCATTTCGACGGCCAGGTTGCCGAGGGATGGAATGATCGAAACGGTCGTCTGGTTTCGGCTGTCCGTCAACTCGACGACCGTGCCGACCTGACGCGCAGAGTAGAGCGGGGAAGGACCGGGCTGACGCAGGGCGGCGGGTTGTGCGCCAATCGCGACGATCTCCAGTAGCAGCGCTGCGCCAAGTACGCGCCCTGACATGCGAGCCATATCTTAGCCGAGTCATGTTTCTCCAGAGCAACTCCGGCTGCAGCGACAAAGCATATAATCCGGGAAATTCTGCCCACTTACACTAGGAGGACGTCATGAACGTGTCGCGTTCCGCCAAATTGACGTGCTGTGCGCTCGCGGCTGTGCTCGTCGGCGGCTTCGGCAATCGCGTGCTCAGCCAGGGCGGAGGCGGGGACGCCCCTCCGCTGCTCAATGCAAAGAGACTGAGGTTGCAACCCGAAGAAATGAACCCTCCTCTGAAAATCTTCGGTGATTCGTCAAAGGAAGGCTTTTACATCTATCGCAACCGATTCGGTCCGCATCAGACGAGCCGGCCTCACTATCACGACAAGGATCGATGGGCGATGGTCGTCAAAGGTACGTGGTACACCGGCGAAGGCGACGTCTTCAGGCCGGAGAAGATGGTGCCGATCAAAGCAGGGGGCTTCATGTTCCACCCGGCCGGCCTGCATCATTACGACGGCTCGATGGACGACAACGAAGTCATCGTGCAGCTGATGGGCTACGGCCCGGTCAATTCCGTTCAGACCGAGGTTGACGAGAAAGGCAATCCCATCGGCAACAATCCGTTGAACCCGAACCGCGGCCGGGGAACAGCCGCGCCGACTGGAACGGGTCGGGGGAGGGGAGGACAATAGACTAACGCCGTTGGGGCGCCATGTTCCTGATGGCCGCGATGCGCCATTTGCCCGCTTCGCGCTTGAGCACCATCGTGGTCCAGCGTTGGACGTCGCCGCCGGTGATGTCGTAACTGCCGTCAGCGATCGCCACCTCTGGTGTGATGAAGCGGATCGATGCGATGTCGGTACTGCGCGCCCCTGGATTCTGGTTCGTCGATCGAGCCGTACCCGCGACCACGTCCGTTCGCCCACGCCGCCACTCGCCACCTGTTGTGTACTGATCGGCATCGGCGGTGAACAGGTCTGCGATGGTATTTGAGTCTCGTGCGTTGCGCGCGTCCATGTAGCTCTGGATGAGCGCTTTGATCGCCGCTTCATCCACGGGCGCTTGCGCTGACATTCCCGGCGTCGCGAGCAGAGTGAGGATGATCGCAATGTTTCTCATGTTGGATTAGCACTCCACGCTTGAATGAGCGTCAGATTCTTCTTTTTCAATTCTCGATAGCAGTCCGGCAGGTCGAAGCTGGTGAGCACGCCTGGCGGTAACGCCGACAGCGGCCAGCGATAGTCCCTGGCTTCCGCGACCTCGCTGTACGAGCTCAAGGCGTGCTTGAGCGTCACCTGAATCACGTGCGGCGAGAGCAGCGCGGCGAACGTCGCGGGCAATGCACCGTAGCCGTTCGCCGCCAGATGGATTTGTCCGTAGCCCCAGGCGTTTAGCCAGTCGAGCACCCGGAGCACGTCAAACGTCCGCTGGCCGATGTACGGATAGTCCAGCATGAGCGCGTGCGACGAATAGAAATAGTCGGTGCTGTATTCGCCGCGGTCGTTCACGCTGGTCGTCTGTGGCTCGGAATCGCCGACGCCGCGCACGTCGCACGTATGGAAAGCCGCCGTGGGATCGGACTCGATGAGATCGCGAACGAGCCGCTCGCTGCGAAGCTCTTCGTCGGCAGATTCATGGGAAATGTACAGGATCGCCTTGTTGCCGTCTCGGGGCGGACGCGAGAGGAGCGGTTCCTGCGTGAGCCGGTAGACAATCGCATGCACGCCGGGATCCGTTTCCACCATGTAGGGAAGCGCATGCTTCATCGGATATTTCCGGTCTGGTAGCGGCCTAAGAATCCGGAATTCGGGAGCCCCAATCCGCGCCGGCAGCCGAAGCGTTGCGGCCACTGTTTGTGGCAGCGCGGCGCCGTCGAGGTCGAGACGTTTTGACGCGAGCGAGCGAGACTTCTCCTGCGTGAAGCCGTAGATCGTCTTCGATTTCAATTCCGCCACCTGTCCGTGCGGGGTGGCCCACAGAATCTCGTCTTTTTCCAAAGCAAGTTTCGGCTCTGTCCTGGCGTCTGAGATTCCGGTGCAGCGATTGAACCAGCGGTACATCGCTTCGCGGTTCTCCTGGGAGTAGCCGTGATAGGTCGGTCCCACGAAGTACGCAATGTTGTCTTCGGCGCCAAGCAGGCGATAGAGACGCTTCAGGCGGTGGTACGCCGCCTCGTTACCGCGAGCGTCGAAGTAGTCTTTCTCCTTGGCCAGGATGATGACTGGTTTCGGTGCGAGCGCTGCCAGAAAATCTTCGTGATCGAGGCCCAGTGCGAGCACCCTCGGCGGGCACTGCTCCATGTCGGCCCCGAGCTCGTTCTCCATGTTTCGCCGGAACTCGGTGACGAAACAACTCGGTGCCGCCATGGTCCAGCGATCTTCGACACCGCAGAGCCAGGTCGTCATCGTGCCACCGCCGGAGTTCCCGGTGATGCCCAGGTGCCGGACGTCCACTTCCTTGCGCGACATCAGGTAGTCGAGCGCGCGAATGCCGTCCCACGCCCGCCACATCCAGAAGCGCTCGTCGACCAGGATCTGCTGGATGCCGGCGTAGTTGTGCTCTGCGGTCCCCGTCCCACGCATGGGTTTCCAGCTCGCGTCCACGTACTGCATCCGTTCGCCCTGTCCGATCGGATCGAGGATCAGTACCACATAGCCGAGTCTCGCCAGTCCCTGGCAGAAGGACTGATACGTCTCAATCCCCTTGCCGTTGTCTGAATGTCCGCACGAGGCCACCACACCAGGGAGCGGAACACTTCGGCCTTTCGGAATGTAGAGATTCGCCGACACGATGAACCCTGGACGGCTTTCGAAGAGCACGTTCTCGATCTTGTACGCGTCCCGTTCGACGACCTTTGTCACCCGCGGATTGAGCGGTGTCTTTTCTGGATACGGTCCGAAACAGTCGCGAATCTTTCCGCGGACCGTTGCGATATAGGCTTCGGCGTCGGCCCTCGTGCTCAATTGCGCCAGCCTCCTGAGCCGTTCCTCGTGTATCGCGTTCTCACGCGCGACGAAGAACTCCTGCACCATGCGCGGAAAACGGTTGAGCCGGGCGAGTGCCGGCGGCTCGATGGCGCGTGCCGCCTGCATCGCGTAGGCGGGGCTTGCCGCGCCGAAGCGATCTGTCAGCTGCGCGAAGGCGGGGCCCGCCAGCGCCACACCAGCACCCGCGACGGAACAGGTCTGGAGCATCCGCCGGCGCGAAATGCTCCTGGGACGGCCAGGTCTGTCTTCCTTCATGTGTGGCGCTCCTGAACGATTACCGTTTGTGCTACAACAAATTACTGATGCTGTAAATGTCTTCGACGGCGCGAAAGTATATTTCTCCGTGAATTCGTATATCCGCGACGAGGTCGAGACGCTGCCGCGCTCGGACATGCGCACGCTGCAGTTGCAGCGCCTGCAGGCCGGCGTTCGGCGAGTGTCCGCCACTGTACCGTTCTATCGAGACCGCCTGAGCCGGGCCGGAGTGTCCCCGGACGGCGTCAGATCTCTCGAGGACCTCGCCCGTCTGCCGTTCACGACCAAGGCGGACCTCCGCGATAACTATCCGCTCGATCTGCTCGCGGTGCAAATGGAAGATGTCGTTCGCATTCACGCATCCAGCGGGACCACCGGCAAGCCCACCGTTGTGGCCTATACGCGCAACGATATCGATCTCTGGGCCGATCTCGTCGCCCGCTGTTACGCCGCCGCGGGCGTGACCAGACACGACGTCGTGCACAACGCCTATGGGTACGGGCTCTTCACCGGCGGCCTCGGGCTTCACTATGGCGCAGAACGGCTCGGGGCGGCGGTAATACCGGTGTCGGGCGGCAATACCAGCCGGCAGGTGATGATCATGCGCGACTTCGGCAGCACGGTCCTGTGCTGCACGCCGTCGTATTCGCTGCTGCTCGCCGAGGCGATTGCGCAGGAACATGTCGACGTCACGTCGCTGTCGCTCAAAGTGGGCCTCTTCGGCGCCGAACCCTGGTCGGAACCGATGCGCCTGGAGATCGAGTCGCGGCTGGGCATCACGGCCCTCAATCTTTACGGCCTTTCCGAAGTGATCGGTCCCGGCGTGGCGTGCGAGTGCACGTACAAACAGGGCATGCACATCTTCGAAGATCATTTCATCCCCGAGATCATCGATCCCGATACCGGCGAGCCGCTAGCCGACGGCGAGATGGGGGAGCTCGTGTTGACCTGCGTCACCAAAGAGGCGCTGCCGCTCGTTCGGTATCGCACGCGGGACCGCACGCGATTGATGCGCGACACGTGTGCGTGCGGGCGAACGACCGTGCGGATGGATCGCATTGTGGGGCGCACCGATGACATGATCATCGTGCGCGGTGTGAATGTCTTTCCCTCGCAGATCGAGGCGGTGCTGCTGAAGGTCGGTGAAACCGCGCCGCACTATCAGATTGTCGTGGATCGCCGCCAGGATGAGATGGACGAGATGGACGTCCTGGTGGAAATGACGGCCGAGACGCTGGGTGTCACTGAACGGCTGGTGCAGATCGAGCAGCGCCTCAAGTTCGAAGTGCAGAGCAGCCTCGGCATTACGTGCAACGTGAAGCTGGTGGAGCCTGGCCAGGTGGCGCGCAGCGAGGGCAAGGCTGTGCGCGTGATCGACCGGCGGGCCTTGGCCGCCGAAAGGATCAGCCGATGAGCATCTCCATTCCACGCAACGACCTCGACCGGCGCGTCGAGCTCGTGCGAAGGCTGCTCGCCAACACCCCGGAGCGTTACGAAGCGCTCCAGACCGATCTGACGGAGGCGGAGGTGTGCGGGAAGATCGAGAACTTTGTGGGCGCCGTGCCCATCCCCCTCGGATTGTGCGGGCCGATCGACATCGCCGGCCAGCATGCCAGGGGCACATTCATCGTGCCGATGGCCACGCTGGAAGGCACGCTGGTCGCATCCTACTCTCGCGGCGCGCGTGTGATGAACGAATCGGGCGGTTGCGAAGCCATGGTGCTCGCCGACGGCTTTCTGCGAGGTGCGCTGTTTACGACCAGATCGCTCTCGCAGTCGGCCGCGCTCCTTGAGTGGTGCCGGGCCAATGAAGCGGAGCTGCGCCAGGTGGTCGAAGACAGCAGCGCGCACATCGACGTCATCGACATGTCGTACGACTGTGTCGGCACGACCGTCCTCGTATCGTTCCGCGCGCGTACCGGCGATGCGATGGGCAGTAACATGGCGAGCAAGGCCGCGGCCGCGTTGTCTGACCACGTCGTGGCGCATTCGTGCCTGGCCGAAGACGCCGTCGTTCCATACCCCGAAGACAAGAAATACATTCCGCTGCGCCAGAAGGGAAAAAAAGTCATCGCGCGAACCCTCGTGAAGCGGGATGTACTCCTCGATAACACCCGCACCACACTCGAGAAGCTCGCCGCCTTCATCACAGCCTATAAGAACCTGCTGGCGTTGCACGGCTCGTACGCGTTGAACATTCATGCCGCTAACGGGCTGACCGCGATGTTCCAGGCGTTCGGACAGGACGTGGCCTACATCGGCGAGTGCTCGCAGGCGATCGTGGATTGCCGGTTCGTTGGTCCGGACACGCTCGAAGTGTCGGTGACGCTGCCAACGCTCATCATCGCCACGGTCGGCGGCGGCACCGGCCTTCCGGCGTTCCGAGCCACGCTGTCGATGGTGGAGTGCTATGGAGCGGGGAAGGTGAAGAAGTTGGCGGAGATCATGGCCGCAGTCGTGCTCGCAGGGGAGATAGGCTGTGGCGCCGCTCAATGTGCCAATGAATTCGTCCGTGCGCACGAGAGCATGGGGAAAAATCGGCCCTCATCCTGAACCACCGCGGCCGTGAACCTGTTGAGCGCCATGTTAGAGTGGGCGCCTGGAGGAGTCGTATGAAGCGCCGGGACTTTCTGAATGTGGCGCCACTCGCGGCAGGCCTGGTCGCGAGCGGCTTCGACGCCGACTTCAACGCGGGATCTCCTGCCTCTGCTCAGGCGCCCTTCGCCGATGAAAAGAGCAAGCTGAAGATCACGGGCGTACGCCTGGTCGAACCGCGACCGCGCAGACCGGTCCCGGCCTACACGCCGGCGCCGGGGTCCTGGTCGACGAACAAGGTGGAAGTCGCCAACCCGATGTCGATCTATCCCGAATATAAGGCCACGCGTTCGTTGTTCCAGCCCGACCCGGGCAAGGTGCCCAGTGCGACGGTCGAAATCAGCACAGACAAGGGCATCAAAGGCTATGGCAGCGGCGGGCCCGGCGCCGGCTACGTCATCGAAGAGCACCTGACGAAGCTGCTCCTGAACGAGGACCCGTTCAACATCGAACGTCTGTGGGACATCATGTGGCGGTCGACCATGTCCTACGGCCGCATGGGCGTGGTCGTCAACGCCATCAGCGCCGTGGATCTCGCGTTGTGGGACATCGCCGGCAAGGCTCTGAACATGCCGGTGTACAAACTGCTCGGCGGCGAAACCAAACCGCGGCTGCCGGCCTATTGCACGGGAAACGACATCGAGCAGCACGTCGAGTTCGGTTACAAACGCCTGAAGCTGGCTATTCCGTACGGTCCCGCCGATGGCCTCGACGGCATGCGCAAGAACGTCGAGCTCGTGCAACGCGCGCGGAAGGCGCTCGGACCAGACGGCGACATCATGCTGGATTGCTGGATGGCGTGGACGGAGCGCTACACGCTCGAAATCGCCGAGATGATGGCGCCGTATCGCGTGTACTGGATGGAAGAGTGCCTGCAGCCCCACGACTACGAAGGATTCGGACGGCTTGCGGCGCAAATTACGAGCACCCGCATCGTGACCGGCGAGCACGAATACACGCGGTATGGATTCCGGCAGCTTCTCGAGAACGGACTGAGAACCATCTGGCAGCCCGACATCCACTGGTGCGGGGGGCTGACGGAGATGCGTCGCATCGCGGCGCTGGCAGCGGCCTACGACATCCCCGTGATTCCGCATAGCGGCGGCGGGAGAGATGGCGTCCACTTCATCATGGCGACGCCAAACAGTCCGTGGGCCGAGCTGTTCATGCCCGCCCCGGGCGGTCCCAAAGAGGTGTACGACCGCTACGAAGAAGAGAACATGATCACGCGCGGCCCCGAAGGCATTTACGTGCGACCCTCAAACGCGCCCGGGTTCGGGTGGGATTTTCTGGTCAGTTGAAGAAACACGATCACGAAGGTCACTAAGATGGGAACAACACAAGATCACGAAGAGTCCAAAAGTTCTTTGTGATCTTGTCCGGCTCCTACCTTTGTGATCTTGGTGTTTCCGGTAACGCGAACGCCACGTAACTCCGCGTTCCCACTTCGGGCTCGGCCGCGTCACCCGGTCGTCGGTGACCGCCGCCGGTGTTGATTCTCGAGGACGCCGGCACCACGAGATACTGCCGACCGTTCACCTCATACATCGCCGGCACGCCTTCCGAGCCTGCAGGCAGCGTGGCGGTCCACAGGACCTTGCCGGTTTCCTCGTCGTGCGCCCGTACTTTGCCGTCGGTGGTCGCGACGAAGAGCAGTCCGGTTGACGTCACGATGATGCCGTGGCGCTCGGCCATGAAGACACCGGCGTTCTTCGCGCCTTCCTGAACTGCGCGCGCATCTTCTCCGAGCGGCACTCTCCATTTGATCGTTCCGCTGTTCAAGTCGTACGCGACGATGGCCGACCAGGGTGGGCCGATGATGTATGGCTGGTTGGGATAGAGCCCCCAGTCGGTGTAGTAGCGATTCGGCGGAGCATCGATGCCATCCGGATAGGGAGGTCCGCCGAGTGGCGTGTATCGATTTTCGAATACCGGCACCTCGAGGCCCCCAGGTGCTCCTCCCGACGCCACCACAGGGCCGTTTGGTTGCGCGGCACCAGCGCGCGCAGCTATCGGCCCACCGGTTCCCACCGGGTTTTCGAGAAACGCGTGAAGTGCGGTGATGGCCTGCGCATCCAGATCTGCGAACGCCGGCATCTCGGCTCTTCCGCTGACAACGACCTGACGGAAGGGTTCTGACGCGAGACGACTGGCGCCGGCCACCGCGGGCGGTCCACCTGCGGAGCCCTCGCCATTTGGACCATGGCAATTCGCACATCGCCTCTCGTAGATCGTGCGCCCCTGGTCCGCTCCGGCTACGCTCGCCGCCGCGCGTCGCGCCGCAAGCGGATCGTCGAGGCTGAGCCTGTAGATGGTCGGCCAGTCCTGCGTGGTGAGATACACCGTCCCCTTGGTGGGATTTGCCGCACTTGTACCCCAGTTCGATCCACCGCGAGCACCTGGCAGCGAGATGGTCTCTTCAAACCCGGGCGGCGTGAAGAGTCCCTCGTTGCGCATCTTCGCTATGCGTTCCTTCCAGGCGACGCGTTCTTCGGCGGTCAGGATGTAGGGGTTGACATCGTCCGCCGTCATCTTCTGCCGCGCGTATGGAGGCGGAGCGGTCGGAAATGGCTGGGTCGGCCACGCCTGCTCGCCTGGCATCTGGCTCTTCGGCACCGGACGCTCTTCGATGGGCCACAAAGGCTTTCCCGTGACGCGATCGAACACAAATAGAAACCCCTGCTTGGTTGCCTGCGAGACCGCGTCGACGAGCTGGCCGTTGTGACGCACGGTTACGAGCTGCGGCGCTGAATTGTTGTCGTAGTCCCACAAATCGTGGTGAACCATCTGGAAGTGCCAGAGCCGCTTTCCAGTGCGGGCATCCAGTGCGATCAGGCAGTTGCCGAACAGATTGCTGCCGATACGGTCGGCGCCGTAGTAGTCATAGGTGGGCGAGCCGGTAGGGAAGTAGGCAATGCCGCGCTTCTCGTCCACCGTAATCTCGCCCCATGTGTTGGTGCCGCCGGCGTACTTCCACGCGTCCTTCGGCCATGTTTCGTAGCCTTCTTCGCCGGGGTGCGGAATGGTGTGAAAGCTCCACACCATCCTGCCCGTGATCACGTCGTAGGCGCGAATATCGCCGGGAGCCGACATATAGGCTTCGCCGGTCGACGATCCCAGCATGATCAGATTTTCGAAAACGCGTCCAGGTGACTCCGGCTGAACCCGGACAATCGTCTTTGGATCGCGGCCGAGGCCCTCTCTGAGATCGACCAGCCCCTTGTTGCCGAACGTCAGAATCGATTTCCCTGTTCGCGCATCGATTTCCTGCAGGTGGTTGTTGATCGCGAAAATCAGCCGCCGATCTCTGCGGTCTTTGCTCTCCCAATAGGCAATGCCGCGCGTCGCCAGCCCCGGGAGGTTCTCGTGAACCCAGATTTCCTTGCCGGTGGTGGCGTCGAGTGCGACAAGCGAGCTGTTGCGCGCCATCACGTACATCACGCTGTCGACGACAATCGGATTGAAGACGTAGGAGCGCTGGTCGCCGGTGGGATAGATCCAGGCGACTTGGAGCTGATTCACGTTGGACTTGTCAATCTGCTTCAGATCGACGAAGTGCGAGTTGTCAGCTCCTCCGCCGTAGTCTTTCCACGTCTTGTAGTCCTGACCACCAGCGTGCGCGGTCTGGCTGGCAGCCGCGATGATGAAACACAGGAGTGCACATCTCATGACGGTCATCATATTTCTTTCAGTTAGAACACGGCGATCGGATTCACAGGAGAGCCAGTGCCGTGGGGAATCCGGAGCGGCGCAATCACCATCATGAACTCCCAGCGATTGCGGGCGGCGGCGGCTTCGCTGGCGGCGTCGAAGTCCGCGCGATCGAGCAACGGGACTCCGAGAATCGTCAGGGCGAAATTATGCAGCGCGTCGCGCGGCAGGTCACCTTCGGGCAGCGGGGCGTAGGTGGGTGTTTCCCACCCGATGATGGCGACGTCGCGCTTCTTCAGCCACGGGATGACGGAATTGTCGAGCCCGACTGCTCCGTCGTTGATGGGCCAGGGACCCAGTTTGGCCCGGCGGGTCCATCTTCCCCATCGAAGGAGCAGTGCATCACCTGGACCGACTCTGACGCCGGCTTTCTTTTCCCATGCCTCGAGGTCTTCCACGTAAATACGCGTACCAGGCTCGAGATAGGGAACGCCCGTCAGCCTCGGCATGTCGTAGAGGACCGCCCGGGTCGCAATGCCGTTTCTGAAGTTCCGAATCGATCCCCTGGCAACTCCAGATTCTTTCGTGACGACCTCGGTGGCGTCGTACCCGTTCCACATCTTCCCGTTGAAAAAGATGTGGCCGAACGAATCGAAATGCGTGTTGCCGGCGCCATGAATACAAGGAAACGCGATCTGATCGGTGGCGCCGGTCCGCGACGCATTCAACATCGCCCATTGGGCGGGGCAAGGCGCATCGACGAGCTTCTCGAGCGGTACGTCCGACGCCAGCGAGACGGAGACACCGTCCTTGACGAGCGCTGCCGCCTGCCTGCGTTTTGCCGCCGTGATGAGATTGAGCGCACCCATCTCATCGTCTTTTCCCCATCGGCCCCAGTTGGAGAGATCAGTCTGCCACCGCTCGTATTCGACGGCGGTTACCAATGGCCGAGTGGATCTGGGCGTGGTCGCTCCTTGCGAGCGGACGAGTGCAGTGCCGGCGAGTCCGAAAGCGAAGATGGTAAAGAGTGCCATCAGGCGGTGCTTCACACTCAGCCTCCTTCGACGCACGTCAGCGCGCAGTGCCAACGGTGAACGGAATTACGACGCTCTCCGGGACGGGACGCGGATCGGCTGCCGTGCCTGGCTTCATTTCGAACGCGCGGCCCACCTGGTTGCCCGACGGATCCTCGAGCAGCGTCAGCACCCGCAGTTTATACGCGCCACGCTGCCACGGCGCCTCCGGGGTGAACACCCAGCGTGTTTCGTCGGCGTCGGTCGAGACCTCGCCTCGAACAACCTGATCGCCGAACGAGTACACGCTGATGGCGTTCTGCAGCAGCCCATGATCGAGTGCCCAGGGAAACGTGACGCTGAGAGGATCGCGCGTGTGTGCGTTCGGCGCGGCAACACGCCAGTCGGCCGGCGTCAGTGGCAACTCGATGGGCAATCCGACCTTCACGACGCGGCGGTATCCCTCTTTCAGCGGCTGACCTGCAGCGTCGCGCCAGGCCGGATCGATCGCGATCGTGTAGCGTCCCCGATCGCGAATGGCTCTGCCCAGCTTGACGTTCGGCAGAATCCCGCGCTTCACGCGACCCGGGTCGAACAGCACGGTGAAGCGCGTATCGTTGCTGTTCCAGAGGTTCGCGTTCACTTCCAGAAACACATCCGAGAGCTTCTGGCCATATTCATCAAGAAGACTCACGAATCCGATGGCGTCCCGGCGCGACATCGGTGCGGAAAAATGAATGTAGAAGCGCAGCAGATTTTCGGGCCACGTGTCGGACGAAGGAGTGATCGCCGTCACGACCGTCGACGGCTTCAGCTCTGGTGCGGGAATCGAGACTGTGTGCTCGACGATGGTGGCAGTGCGCGGCGTTGGCAGTTTCCCCGGATCGAAGCGGACCGAATAGGTCTGCCCGCGATCGAAGGGAAAGCGGGGCCGGAATGCAAGCGCCCCGTCCTGAACGAAGTAGTCACCTGTCACAGGCGCCACATCGTTTCCGATGACGCCGACGCGCAGCAGCGCCTGCCAGGCTTCGTCGCTGAGCCGCGCGTTCGTCAACGCGCGCAACTCGGCGTTCGAAAGTCCTGTTACTCGAATGGTGGTGTCAGCGGGGTTCTGTCCGCCGGCCAGGTGGACAGCGATATCTCCAGCCGGCTGATCGGCCACCCTGCAGCCGTGCGCGAAAAGAATGAGTGAGGCAACGATCCAGAAAACTCGGCCCATTGCCTCACCCGGCACGACCTAGGGAAGGGCGACCGCGGAAAGATTGCGGCTGCCGTCGGCAGCACGCGCAAGCACGATCGAGCGCTGCGCATCGAGAAGATCGAGCTGCTCGATCCCCGACATTGCCGCGACCGGCTCGAAGGTTCCCTGCGTGCCTCCGATGCGCGCCCTTATTGCCGGGGCGGACCCAAATTGCGCGGTCGGAATCTTCAGCACACCGTGTCGCGTATTGGCCATCAGCAGATAGTCACGGCCTTCCTTCTGATAGAGGACCATGTCGATCGGCTGATTTCCCGCACCCAGCTCCATCATCGTCGTGCCCAGCAGCTTCTCCCCTTGCCGCAGGGAACCGACCGGGAACTTGACGAGCGGCGTGCAGGTGTATCCGGCGATGATCATCGGCTGATTATCAATCGTGTACGGCAGGAACGTCATGACGGGCGATCGCGTCTCGAGCTGCCCATGATTGCCGTGGTAGATCTCCACGCTCGCGCCGCGATCGACGCCTGCAAATGGATACGCCACCGACCACAACTTCGATGCGAACTCTTCGTTCGACAAGCCGGCAACGAAGAGCCGGCCGTTGGTAAACGCGAGATCGGTCACCGACTGCGTCCGTCCCCTGCGGGCGTTCGTACCGACGTCGGCTGGATTCGGCAGGGTCACGCTCGTGAATTTCGCGCTGCTGAGCGACAGGAGATCGATCTTACCGGCCCCATCGATGCGCAGCAGGGCCGGCTGCGCGTCTGCGCCTTCGCCGCGCCTGATTGCGACAAACGAGTTCTTCGACGTCGGGTGCACGGCGAGGTCGGTGATGGAGACGTTTGCGGGCGCGGTGCCAACCATGGCGGCAATCTTCTGATCGAGTGCCGGCACGTCTTTGGTTCCCGGCGTGGTGCCGGACGCCAGCGCGCCAAGATCAATCGCGAAGATGGTGGCGGCCTGGTTGTCGGCGGCGAAGAGCACACCGCCCGGGCCGAAGCTGAGCGCGCCAATCGACGAGAAGCTGGGTCCCACACCCGGTGAGGCCTGCCGTGCCGTTGTGGGCTGCGAGGCCGATGCAAGGACGACCGCAAGAACGACGGCGAGTTTCAGGCTGGTGCGCATGAGACAAACTCCTTGACTTGATACGGGACGGGAAGGGACCAGTCTACGCCACTAGCGTCGCTTGTAGGTAACGGAGATTCCTTCACGGCTGGACCTGTCGATCATCGTTTCGGCGCCGGGCAGGGTCTTCAAATGCGCGAGAAATTCGCGGGTGCTCCCGGCTATCCAGTTCAATCCCGATACGTTGTGCGCCGTGAAGCAGCCTCCGACCACGAGCTTTGGCCACACCGCGATCAGGTAGTTCCGGTACCACCCCTTGTCCGCGTCCGAGAAGACGAAATCGAACGGACCGGGAAGTGCCGGGACAATCTCATGTGCGTCTCCGAGCCTTGCGTCGATATAGCCTGCCAGGCCGGCTTCCTTGAAATTCGCAACTGCGGTCTGATGGCGCCCAGGGTCGATCTCGACGGTCGTCAACCTCCCGCCCGTTTTCGCGAGCGCCCAGGCCATCCACACACCCGAGTGCCCGGTGGACGTTCCGATCTCTAGCGCACGAGTGTATTTGCCTTTAATGATCAAGTTATGAAGCACCCGGCCGTCGCTTTCCGGGACGTTCAGATCCTGCCACGTTCCGCGGTGGCGCTCGAGGAAGGCCTGAACCTTCTTGTCGAGTTCGGCGAAGCGGTCCTGCGCCCGCGCTGTGCCGATCGCATCAGTTGTAAGGAGCGTCAGAGCGCACGCGATCCGAATCAAATTCCGCATACGTGAACTCCCTACTCTTATCCTTATCCCTACGATTGCCCTCTGACGCACGTTTACGCTCATAGGACAACAAAACCCACGTTGTGGACCAAGTCACGTTGACGTTGACGCCGTGTGCTATAGTCCGCGACTTCTCGGAAGCCCAATCCCCTCGACAACTCCGTTCGCATCCGGTACCCGACCAAAGCAGGGGGGATTGTTGCTTTTCGGCAATTGAAGGAGGTAGCGATGAGAGTCTGCAGATCGGCGTTGTTCGGCGCTGCGATGCTCGGCGTTGTGTTCTTGAGTCCCTCGGTGAGCGCCGACGAGCGTGACCGTGTGCCGCAGAGCGTCACCGTTGCGTTTGGTGCTGGTCTCAACACGGCCCAGCCGGGAAATTCGTTGAATCATCACATCCTGCCGCGTGTCATTACGGTGAGGACCAGGCTTGCGACAGAAAACAGGGAGGCTGTGCCCGGTGTTGTGAATTTCATCGTCGGCGGCTTCCACCAAATCTACGTGTACAACCGTGGCGTCAAATTACAGGACGTTCAGGCCTTCGCGAAAACTGTTCCATTTATACCTCCGACGACGAACCTGTTCCTCAACTACATGCCCGACGCTTTGCTCTATGAGGGCATTAACCCCGGCGGAGCGAACCCGATCGGTCCGGCCGTGTCGCCGACCCTGAGTGGCGTCATGAATCGGATCGAGCAAGTAGGATTCACAGAGCCAGGCCTGTACCTTGTCATCTGCAATGTCAATCCGCACTTCACAGATGGGATGATCGCGTGGGTCAGGGTTGTGGCGAATGACAACGACTGGGACGGCGAACGCGGGGAACGGGACGGGGAACGAGATGAACACGGAGGCCATAACTAGACCCGCCAGTTGATCGTCACTGAGCGATGGTCTGTCATGATCGATTGTCCCCGGCTCGTAGACCATGACAGACCATCGACCATTGCCCATAGACCATCGCCCACCCACGTTGCATTTCTGTCCCGTCTTGTGCGACAAGACCACATGCGCCCGGTCAGCTGGCTGATTTGCCTTTCGCTCGCCGCCACAGGCTTCGCGAGCTTTTCATCGGGCCAGGATGCGCCCGACCCGCCGTGCGGTTCTGTTCGAAGGTGCACGGCTCATTGCCGGTGATGGCCTTCCTCCAATAGAAAACTCCGCTTTTCTCGTCGAGGACTCCAGGTTCACAAGGGTCGGCAGAAAAGGCGAGATTCCGCTGCCCGCGAGTGCAACGCGCGTCGATCTCACCGGCAAGACGGTCATACCCGCGCTGATCGATATTCACAACCATCTTGGTTGGACCGATCAGAGAACCAACGTTGCTACCAAACAGAGCTACAACCGCGACCTTGTCATCGATCATTTGCAGCGTTACGCGTACTACGGCGTTGCCGCAACGCTGAGCATGGGCCTCGACCGATGGGACGTGAATGTCGAGTTGCCTTACCAGTTGCGCAGCGAAATCATCCCCAATGCGGCGCGCTTTCTCACCGTCGGTCGAGGGATCGCGGCGACGCCGATGGCAGGTCCGCCGCTCGAGTATCGGCTGGGCATCCCATATGGTGCCGGGACCGAAGCCGACGGCAGAGCCCGCGTGCGCGATCTGAAGGCCAGGAACGTCGAGATGATCAAGATCTGGGTCGACGATCGGCTCGGGACGGTGCCCAAACTGCAGGTCAATGTGTACGAGGCGATCATCGACGAAGCGCACAAGAACAGCATGCGCGTCGTCGCTCATATCTTCCATCTCGAAGACGGCAAGCAGCTCCTGAGATCCGGTGTCGACGGCTTCGGGCATGGCGTTCGCGACCGGAATGTCGACGAGGAGTACTTGAGTCTCCTCAAGCAGCACCCAAAGGTGTGGGTGGGACCGAACCTGCCGCCGAGGATGATTTCAAAGGAAGACGCGGCAGCGCAGATTGCGTGGCTCACCGAAACGCTGCCCCCCAGCCAGATCGCGCGCATGCGCGACGAGCTGGCAGCACGGCCGGCGGCTGTGGTGCAGACCGACCTGTTCGCCACTCAATGCCGCAATCTGAAGAGCGTTCACGACGCGGGGCAGGTTATCGGCCTTGGCACTGACGGCAACGTGGACATCGGATGGGGCGCGCATCTCGAATTGGCCGACATGGTCTTCTGCGGGCTCACTCCGGCCGAAGCCATCGTCGCGGCAACGCGCACATCGGCAGAAATCCTCGGGCTTGGCCAGCTCGGTACAGTTGCCGCCGGCAAGGACGCCGACTTCATCGTGCTCGACGCGAACCCGCTCGAAAACATGATGAACTCGCGAAGAATCAATAGGGTGTATCAGAAGGGCGGCGAAGTAGATCGTGCGGCGTTACGCAGAACATTGAGCGCAGAGGCGGCACGTTAGTCTAGTGTCCTGTAACCGTGGTTCGTGACATTGGTTGCGCGGCCCGCGCGTCGACGGTCCGCTGGGCGAATCGGGCGATGCTCGCCAGGATCTCGTCGGCGCTCTTGGTCCAGACGAACGGCTTCGGATCGGCCTGATGGGCGTCGATGAATTCCTGGATGGCGGCTTTGAGTTGCGGCACGCTGCGGAACGTGCCGCGCCGAATCTGCTTCATCGTGAGCTCGGCAAACCAGCGTTCGACGAGGCTGAGCCACGAGCCGTACGTCGGGGTGAAGTGCACGTGAAAGCGCGGGCGTTTGGCGAACCAGTTGCGGATCAGCGCCGTTTTGTGGGTGCTGTAGTTGTCCATGATGATGTGCACGTCGAGTCGACGCGGGCACGCGCGCGTCGATCAGATCGAGGAATTCGCGGAACTGCGCCGAGCGATGCCGTTGATGAAACTGCGTGATCACCTCGCTCGTCTTCGCGTTGAGCGCGGCGAACAACGTCGTCGTGCCGTGGCGCTTGTAGTCATGCGTCCGGCGTTCCACTTGGCCCGGGTTGCAGCGGCAGCAGCGGCTGCGTGCGGTCGAGCGCCTGGATCTGCGGCTTCTCATCGACGCAGAACACCGCCGCATGCGCCGGGGGATCCAGATACAGGCCGACGATGTCGCGGACCTTCTCGACGAGCAGCGGATCGTTCGACAGCTTGAACGTCTCGCTCCGATGCGGCTGCAGCCCGAACGTGTGCCAAATGCGGCTGATCGCCGTGTGACTGAGGCCGACGGCTTTCGCCATCTCGCGCGTACTCCAGTGCGTCGCGCCGCGCGGCGTCGTTTCCAGCGTGCGAATGATCACCTGCTCCACCTGCTCGTCCGTGATCGTGCGTTTGGCCCCGGGCCGCGGCTCATCGTAGAGCCCGTCCAGTCGATGCGTGACGAACCGACCGCGCCATTTGCAGACCGTGCCCGGGCGTGACGTGCAGCCGCCGCGCGACGACCTTGCTGTCGGTGCCCTCGGCGCACGCCAAGATGATCCGCGCGCGACGCGCCAGCGCCGCCGCCGATCGCGATCGATGCGCCAGCGAGTCCAGTCGCTGCCGTTCGTCCGTCGTCAAGATCAACGCAACCTTTGGGCGTCCCTTTCGCATGCTCGCCTCCTTGTAGGGCAGTACGAGCGGGCCGCGCCATTTGTTTCAGTTTCTACGGTTACAGGACACTAGTTCTGGGAACGTCCTTTCAATTGCGATAACTTCTGCCTTTAACAATTTGAGAGTTTGAGCGGCCGCTTCTCTTGCAAGTTCCTTTAGTTGATTGATATTAAGTCCCTGTCCGACACCCGTCATCGTTGCCTCCAAAACGAGCGGATTCGTTCAAAAAGTGCAATTCATGGCGCCAATTTGGTAGGACGACCACCGACAGCTTGGATGGATATAGAGATTCCGAATTGACTTTGTGGGCCTGACGATTCTGCCCGATCGGTGTTGCCCTACATGAAGTTGGTCCGCTCACAATGCCTGTATTCATTGCTGACACGCACAATGAGCACAGTCAGGACATTCGGCCTAGGCGAACTCCCGTGAGAATCAAGTTATCGGTCGTAGTCGAAAGACACTTCGGCATTGATTCAGAACAATCGTGGGATTAAGCTCACGCCTCGCCGCCGGTTCCGGCGCGTCAACGATCAATGAGTTCGTAGGCTGCACTCGGAGCGAAGGTGGATAACCTCGATCAATGGTGTTTCGCGTGGTTCGAAGCGAGCGCGGGCCAGGGTTAGGACCTTATTTGGGTTGTGGCTCGCCGCGGTGCCGGGAGCGATTATTAGCGTGTCTTGCGTCGATGGCGACCCTGCGCTTCACGCGCGGATCGAACCCGTTGCCGCGCCTTGAGGCCCAACGGGTGCGTTCGGATCTTGTATTTGAATGTTTTGCAGGGAAGCTAAGATGCCTCTTGCGATTGACTTTGATGAGGTTCATGTCTGGTATCTAGAAACCCAAGGGATTGGCGAAGAAATTGTCGGCCAAACCGACGCCATTCTTTCATATGAAGAACGAGTGTGCCGCGATCGCTTCCGCTATTTTCGAGATCGTCGTGACTATGCCATTGCGCACGACCTCCTGCGCAAATCGCTATCGAGGTACCGTCCCTTTTTGCCCACTACCTGGCAATTTATGACTGACGTGCGCGGGAAACCGTATCTCAAGACACCAGATCAGGATCTTTCACATCCGGTCACTCCTCCCCTGATGTTTAATCTCTCTCATTGTCATGGGCTAGTTGCATGCGCGGTCGCCCTCGTTGCAGTTGGCGTCGACGTCGAACGCGTCGACAGGATTCAACACCTCGACGAGTTTGCGGAGCGGTATTTGTCGCACGCAGAGGTTGCGCCACTACGCACTGAGACCAACACGCGTCAGCAGGCATGTCGGCTGATTGAGTTGTGGACATTAAAAGAGGCCTTTATCAAGGCAACTGGCGATGGACTATCAGAGCGGCTCGGCTCGTTCGCATTCGAATTTGAGTGCCCCAGCACCATCAACTTCAAGCCACCGGCGGCTGTACCCTCCACGGCGTGGCACTTTGGATTGTTCGAACCAACGCCCGACACGCGCTTGGCCGTCGCCCTGCGAGTGGCTTCTTCGAAGATGCCTCGACTGATTGTGCGCGCAGCCAACGATCCGAGCTTGCAAGCCCTGACACCTTTGCGAGTGACTATGCTGCCTTCGCCCCGCGAACCGTAGTGGTTGGACCAGATTGTCGAGAGGTGTTAATTCTGATGCGGCGATCATCTCAGCGACACGTCGTCCTCATGCGGCGTGCGATCTTTCAGATTGACCTGTACCCATTTACGAGTGATGGATTCATTGAGATCGACAGCGCCACAACGATCCATGCCGCCGCATTCTCTTAAGCCTATGGCCAAGCCGAGTACGATTCGCATCCGCGCTGCTCAGGCCTCGGAATCGCTGCGGGGGCATCATGTCGTACAGTCGTGACCCATTGCCAACACGGCGATACTTCCCTTCATTGCAGAGAAATACCGACTGGCTACGATTGGTTCTATTTCTACAGTTACGGGAACTAACCTCGCATCGGCTAGACAGTAAATCTAAGTCTAACCATTGCTCCTCAGACTGCCAGGTGCCGAACTTCGATGAACAATCTCACTGTAGACGCGCCGCCTATATGCTTTCGGTGATACACCGCACAGCTGTTTGAAATGTCGATTTAGCAATGTTGCACTGGAGTAACCTACTAACTCGGCGATTTCTTTAATGCTGAGACACGCGTCAGAATACAGCAACATTTGGGCGTGTAGGATCCGAGCGCTGTGAAGATGACTCTCAAATCCACGACCTGTATGACGCTTAAGGAGTCGTGTAAGATGCCAGTGCGAAACTCCGATCTCTTCAGCGATTATCCGCAGATTGAGACGGTGACTTGTATGCCTCTGGCGGATAAGGCACAAAGCCTGCTGCACGCGAGTCTCAACTCGGCAAGCCGCGTACCGCGCAGTACTACACGCAGACGCGGCGCCGTCAGCATATTGTGCATCAGCGACCCCTTCCCACAGTATTCGAGCCCCCACCTCTTTGCCGATAGGTCTCCAATCGAGTGAACCGCCAATCCCTACGCCGGCAGCAGCACTAAGCAACTCGCCGAGTATCCCCTCGACAATGAAGCGCTCCGGCATCGACAGGATTGGGGGCGCATTAAGAAGATCACTCAACGATCCGCGCAGTCCTTCAACCGTCAGTCCATCTAGCCGCCCAGCGACGACTTGACAGCGATCCGCCAGCCGGCGAATCCACACCCGACCTTCCTCGGACAGACCTTTCTCGACCATCTGTGAAGAAGAAAGAGTGGCAGGGGCAAACAGAACTGTCAAGATCAGCTCCAAGGGTAATCTTACGTGTCCGCTTCAGAATCGTTGGCGAAACAGACGAGGCTGATGTCCAATAAGATTCTTCCTTGCTCACCCTCGAGCGGCAATTTCATCCGTTAAGGGCCCCAAGGCCCGCCGGGTCAGAGGCATCTTGCAGTGATAGATACTTTTGCTGGAATCAAGATGTCGTTCGAGAGAATGTACGCGAGCCGCGGAGGCTGCTGCGTGCTGCGGTCAATCCCCAGAATCTTTCACAAGTAGACACCGACTACTTGGTTGAACACTCGTTGCCGATACTTCGATTCGCACTGTGAAGGACGTCGGCCATTTTGAATCGATTGCCCGTTGGCGTTGATCAAGCGGCCAGCCTGATCGATTTCGTTGGCAACACAGATGCAGAGCTTGATAGTCTGTGCGTGACCTCCATCAGCTGAATCAACTGTGGGTGCGCGTTAATCGTGCGCGCTACTCGCAACCGTCGCCTCCAGCAATTACAGTAACTCACGATGAGAGGCGCAAATAGAGGAGCGCTGAATCAGTCCCTTATCGACGCGGCCAATCTGCAAATGCTTGCGCATTCCAACGCAGCGAGAGGCCTCAATGACAGGACCTGCTGCGCTACGAGTTGGGACCGTCTGGTGGCCTGCCTTCGACTCGCACCTCGAACTAACGGGAATTGGCTGCACGCCGACAGGTCAGAAGGCCGCCATCGTGGGTCCAACGATCGAGGCGTAGTGGGCCGCGCTATCCGCTACAAACGAATTGACCGGCGTTGACTGTCCAGCCCGTACGCCCTCTTCAGACCCGGGCGCAGATCGTCCGATCACATACGCGCGCGAGCAATAATTGATGAGTTTTTGACAAGAAGCATTCAATGTTTTGGATTGATTCCACGTATTCGCCAAGGTAATCTATTCCGGCACGCCCCACTTCAGTTACGTTCTACATCACTTAGTTTGACCTGCGCGCTACGCGTCTATGGCGGCAGCCTGTTTTCTTGCCGAAAATCCTTAAGATTCGACACTACTCTCAATCGTAGCTTCAGACATATCGCGCCAGGACTGTCATATACATCCCGGTTCCAACGAGGGCTACTAATGCTCCTGGTGTCCGCGCCGACGCGAAGGTGGTACTTAGTTCACACGAAAGCAGGTGAAGAAGCGAAGGCGGAGGCGAATTTGATTGCCGGAGGGATCGATACCTTCCTCCCGCGACTCCGCGTCGGCGGTACGCGCCGCTACTCAGGCAAGGCTCTGTTTCCAGGCTATTTGTTCGCCCACTTCGTTTTGGAAGAACGCTTCAACGATGTCCGCTTCGCTCGTGGCGTAGCGTCGGTAGTGGCGATGGGCGGCGGGCCGGTCTGCGTTGATAAAATTGTTGAGCGGCTCAAAAACCAGACCGGACCGGATGGTTTGGTTGACCTCACCAGTGGGTTACAGAACCACTCCTTCATTGCGATGCCCCAGGTTAGTCCCCAGCTGTCGCTTGCTTCGTTGTTGTCAGTGCGAAACCGCATTCGATTTCTCTTGACTGCAGTCAGTTGTCAGTCGAAATAGTCAAGCACTGCGCGAAAGGTCATGAACGCTCGAAGCGATCGACTGGTTCGCTCAGACGGATTCCACCCTGCCCTACCAAGGATGGCACGGTATCTGCGTCGGTATCCCCAACGAGCCACACTCGACATCGAAAGCAGGGTTGATGAACAGCTAACTGCCGCATTGTCACGATCCGCGCTGCCGCCGCGTGCAACGGTTGCGATACTTATCGGAAGTCGGGGCTTGGCAAATTTATCAACGATTGCACGAGGTGCAGTGCGTGCGGTCAGCAAGTGCGGCTTTAGTCCCGTCGTTACTCCGGCGATGGGTTCACATGGAGGCGGAACCTGTAAGGGACAACTTGAGATTCTGGCTTCGTATGGGCTCACCGAAGGCGCCCTGGGGGCGCGCATCGAAGCCTGTGTCGAAGCTCAGCCCATTGGACGAACAAGCGAGGGAATGGACGTCTGGTGTTCTGCAGCGGCACTCCGAGCCGATGCGGTTGTTCCTATCAATCGCGTGAAACCACATACTGACTTCCTGGGCAAGATCGGCAGCGGGGTGTTGAAGATGCTGGCCGTAGGCTTGGGCCACGAACAGGGAGCTCGGTCGTTTCACAGGATCGCTTCACGAGTCGGGTACGAAGCTGCAATACGGTCCGCCGCGCGAGTCGTTCTGCGGACTGGCCTTGTAGTGTGTTGTGTCTGCGTCGTCGAGGATGAGCGCGGCAAAACGGCAATGCTTGAGGTTGTGGAACCTCACGAACTGGAAGGCCGCGAAGAAGCCTTCATAGTCGTGGCAAATACTTTTGCCCCGACGCTTCCGACCGTTCCCATCGACGTTCTGGTAATCGATAGGATCGGAAAAAACATCTCCGGTTCCGGCCTCGACCCACGACTTATCGGGCGATCACCCGCGAGTGTCGTCGACGAACAGAGCCCTAGGCGTGTGTTCGTCCGCGAGTTGTCGAGCGAGACCTGTGGGAATGCTATCGGTATTGGATACGCGGACATCACGACCACTCGACTCATTCGATCCATTGACTACGAGTCGACACATCTCAATGCACGCACCTCGCTGGGACTCCATGAGGCACGGATTCCGTTTTACTGCGATTGCGACCTCGACGCTATTGACCTGCTTCTCGACTCACTCGGTCTCGACGACAAGCGCGACGCGAAACTCGTCAGAGTAGCAGACACGCGATCGTTGACCGCATTCGATGTCTCAGAATCGCTTGCTCAGGAGGTCGAGCGTGACCCTGACATGCAGAAAGTGGAGGCGTTTCAACACCTGCGATTCGATGAGGATGGCAACCTGTTGGCCTTTTAGGGTATGCCTCGAGAAGTAGCGATAAGATGACGTCCCTGCCCACGATTCGCGGCGCGAGCGTCCTCATTCGCTCCCCACGCTTGCATGACGCCCCTCCCCTGTTTCGATATTTGCAGGACTCGCGAATCACACGGAACTTCTCATTTAAACCTCCGGATTCGATTGATGATGTTCGCAGTTTTCTGAAAAGATCGGCGAACTATCGGCGTCTTAATATCAAGTATGTTTTTGTCATCGCGAACGTGACCGATGGACAGCCTCTGGGCCTGATATGGCTTCTTCATATTGTGCAATGCAAGAGCGCGCAAATAGTGACTTGGATTACGCCGGACTGTTGGGGCCGGGGAATCAACGCCGAGGCCAAGAGACTACTCTTCCATTTCGCATTTGACCAATTACAGTTACATCGCGTCGAAGCGAGAATAACGGTCGAAAATGTGCGTTCGTGGAAGGCCTTTGAGAAACTTGGAGCGGTTCGTGAAGGCCGGTTACGGCAAGCGTTTATCAAAAACGGTCAGTGTAAAGACCAATATCTATATTCCATTCTGGCGACGGATTTGATGCATCTTCCCAAGAGACGACCCTAGCGCGAAGATGAGAAAATCGCGCCGTAAGGTCGTCATATTCGGAGCATCGGCCGGAATAGGAAGGGAACTCGCACGAAGCCTGAGCTCCCGATATCCGGTCCTCGCAGTCTCGCGCAGCGGAGAATTAGCAGGGCAGCGGCAGGGTGTGGTCTGCGTAAGAGCAGACGTTCGAGAGTATAGCTCGGTGAGTGGCATCTTCGACTCACTAGAAGGGTGTCCCCTTAGAGCGGTGGTGAACTGTGCTGGCGTCGGCTGGTACGCCCCAGTGAATGACGACTACTCGCGGTATTGGGCCGAGATGTTTCAGACCAATGTTGTCGGTATGCTCAATATCGTCGCGAACCTCGAACGCCGGAATGTGTGCGATCATTTTATTCACATTTCGTCACTCGCCGCCCACAGACCCTCATCGACTCCGGGCAGTATCGTCTATGCCGCTTCGAAAACCGCTTGTGCATCGATCCTCCTGCAGATGCGGAAATCGATTCGCCAATCGCGCAGTCGAATGAAGGTAAGCATGATCTCGCCGGGCTTCGTCGGCGGCACGAATTTCGAGAAACGATATTTCGAGAGCGCGCCGACGAAATCACAACCTCTGTACGACCGGTTCAAGCCTCTCTCGGTCAGTGATGTGGTTCGAGCCGTCGAGTGGGTGCTAACTGGAGACGCTGAGGTGACGGAGATCTGCATGAGTTCCTTCGAGCAGCCAGACTGACATGGAGTTGTGCGGGCAGGTGCGAAAGTGTTAAAGATTTCATCACGATCGACGTTTGATGAGTGGGTGTCCAGGAATGAAAAGCGGATCTTGGACGCTTTCATGGCGCTCCTCGCTATCGACACGACAACGCCATTCGAGGAGCGCGCATATCCTTATCTTACTGAGTACCTTCGGGATGTCGGTTTCCACGTCCGGCCTGAGCGAATTCCTACAGACATTGTCAGGCACCAGGACTACAGCCCGCATCCATCTTCCGTCGTTGCAGGTCGATGGAATCTTCGCGCGGTTATGCCTGCTCGGCGAACGAACCCGAGGACTCTCTTCAATTGTCACATCGACGTTGTGCCGCGGACGGCCGGCGGACCGGCAGTTACTCCCGTGCTGCATCGAGATTGCGTTACTGGGCGTGGATCGTGCGACACGAAAAACAACTTAATCATGCTGGCGGAAGCCGTGCGATTCGTATGCGAGCACGGTGGCTCGTTCACGCGTGACGTCGAAATCGATATCGTAGTAGAGGAAGAACTGGGAGGTAATGGAACCCTAGGTACAGTTTTGAATGGTCGGCAACCCGATGAGGTTGTTGTGATGGAGCCGACGGGACTCAATGTATTCTGCGGGCATCGCGGGTGTCTGTCCTTTGAAGCCGAGATATTGGGAAGGCCGGTTCACATGGGTGGATCGGCCTCCGGCGTGAGCGCGATCGATGGTGCATTTTGGGCTATCAAGCGGATAAAGAAGCTTGAACGCCAGATGATTCGGGAGGCCGTCGGGCACCCCGATTTCCTTCCTGACCCGCCTCCTGTGAAGGGAAATGTCGGACTAATCATGGGGGGGGAGTGGACCGGCTCGGTACCGGAACGCTGTGTAATTCAGGGGAATTTTGGGTTCGTTTCTCCGGAGACAGTTGAATCGGTACTCGCACGTATCGTCAACGCGCTCCAGGCTGGGGACGATGGGGTGCGCTGTACTGTCAAGCTGGGAGGTCTAAGGAGCGAGTCATATATGTCGCCGCGTGGCGAGGCTGTTTTTCAGGACTTGCATGACGCGATTAGGAATGCCGGCATTCCTCAAAAAGTAATTCGCGCATGGGACGTGAGTTGTGACGGACGGTTGCACTCCCGGTTGTTAGGCGTGCCTACGGCAATATTCGGATCCGGATGCCTGAGTGAAGCCCACAGTCATCATGAGAGTCTACAAATGAAGGATCTCTGGCTTGGGATGTGGGTGTTGGTCCAATTCTTGACTACTTGTCGCGTTGATCGAGCGCCTCGAGCCACAGGTGAGACAATCTCCGACAAAACAGACTCTTGGTCTGCTGATGTTGATTGAGTAACGTCAAGCATCGACCGTGCCCCTCGGCGATATCCGTGCCACGTTTCAGGTGGAGTAGCTATTCTGGCTGTCAACCACTTCAATCCGACATGCCGGTCTTCCATAGAGGCAGAAAAACGCATTCGAGGTGCGCAGATGCGATCAGCGATTCTCCCTCTCGTCCTCACGCTCTGCGTCGCAGGCCCGGCGCCCGCGCAGCCATTGCGGACCGGGCGATTGCTGATCACCGTTGCGGACCAGAGCAGTGCCATCATTCCGGCGGTGACGGTCACGGTCACCGGAATAGACGATGCGACCATGGCGGTGGTCGCGCCGGTCGAGACGTCGGAGCAAGGCGTTGCAGCTGTGGAAGGACTTGTGCCGGGCCGCTATTCCGTTCAGGCCAAGTTTGAAGGATTCGAGATGGGCGTTCTGAAGGAGGTGCGCGTCCGCCCCGGCGATAACAAGGCAGTCGTCGTGCTGCGAATCAAGACGTTGGAGACGGTCGTCACTGTGCAGCAGAACGCACAGGACGCCGCCGTGGACCCTCGCGGGCCGTCATTTGGATCCACCCTAACGCGCGAGCAACTGGAACCCCTCTCCGACGATCCGACGGAGCTGAGGCGCCAGCTTCAGGAAATGGCGGGTCCCGGCGCGCTAATAACCGTCGATAGCTTCCAGGGCGGCGCGCTCCCGCTCAAGGCCCAGATCCGCTCGATCCGTATCTCGCGTGATCAGTTCGCTGCTGAGCATCACAGTGCCGGCGGCGTGTCCGTAGAGATCATCACGCAGCCAGGGATCGGGCCGCTTCGGGTGTCTTCCGGTACGAGGTTACCGCGATGGATCGATGAGCGCGCGGAGTCCGTTCACCCCAACCAAAGGCGCCGAGCAGCTTCGCACGTACAACATGGGCCTTGGCGGTACGCTGATAAATCAAAGGAGCTCATTCAATCTGTTCGTGTACGGCCAGGACTCCTACGAGACACCTAATATCAACGTCGTCGGTCCGAGTGGCAACCGATCAGAGGCGCTGCGTCTGAGGTCACCTCGAGAGAACCT
The DNA here is from genome assembly GCA_963782595.1 of Vicinamibacterales bacterium. Taxonomy (GTDB): domain Bacteria; phylum Acidobacteriota; class Vicinamibacteria; order Vicinamibacterales; family JAMQPK01; genus JAMQPK01. Next base: position 121,981 of record CAWAKJ010000007.1, read on the forward strand.
CAACGTTAGCGGTCAGGTCGACTATGCCCTTACCCTCGATCAAACACTGCGGTTTGCCTACGGTATGGATGCGCGGGACAATCACAATCTTGGCATAGGCGCGTACCGATGAGGAGCAGCGCGGGTATTCGCGGAAGAACCAGTCCCACAATTTGCGCGTGCAGCATCTGGGGCCGCTCGGACGCCGTACCATTTATCAGAGCGAGGCTGCAGGCCGCGTGGTCCGACTCGGAGTCGCAGTCTGCCATTGAGGCACCCACCATTCGGGTGAACGATGCGTTTACCAGCGGCGGCGCTCAAGTGGCGGGCGGGGAACACACGCGAAGCGTCAACTTTGGCGCTGATGTCGATTACGTCCGCGGCGTCCATACGTTCCGGACCGGCATCGCGTTGGACGTCAGCAGCGCGCGGTCGGACGACACGTCGAACTATCTCGGCACCTACACGTTCGAGAGCCTCGATGCGTTTGTGGCCGGCCGCCCGCGGAGCTTTATCCAGCGGATCGGCGATCCAAACGTCCGTTATAGGAATCTGCAGGGCGCCTTATTCTTTCAGGACGACATTCGCGTGCGCCGGAACCTGACGCTCAGTCCCGGCCTGCGGTACGAAGCGCAAACCCACCTCCGCAACTACAACAATGTCCTGCCGCGGTTCGGCATTACGTGGGCTCCGTTTGCAAGCGGCCGCACTACGCTCAGGTCGAGCGTGGGCGTGTTCAATGACTGGCTGTCGACCAGCATCTACGAGCAGACCCTTCGTGTCGATGGCTTCCGTCAGCGGGAGCTGAATATTCTGAATCCCACATATCCCGAACTCCTTGACGCCGGCATCGTGCCGCCGACGAACCGCTATCTGCTGGGCGATCGCATAGAATCTAGTCGGCTGACAAGGATTAGTGCCGGCATCGATCAGCAGGTGGGTGGCGGATTTCGAACCAGCACGGTGTACAGCTACACGCGCGGGTCTGGACTACTGCGTGGCCTCAACCTCAACGCCCCAGTGGACGGCGTGCGGCCGGATCCCGAATTCGGCAATATCGTCGACGCGGTGTCCGACGGTAGCTCACGCCAACATTCTCTTCAGTTCAACGTCACCATCAATCCAGGCGCCCTACTCCCGGCGGTGAACGCACCCCGGATGAAGCTCAAGCGCTCCACGGCCTTTGTTAGCTACATACTCGCGGAACAGCGGAACAATACCGACGGCGCATTCAGTCTTCCGGCCACGGGCAGCCTTGCGGACGAATGGGGTTTGGCTAGCGGCGACATCCGCCACCGGTTCAACTTCACCTATAACAACCAGATCATCAGAAACCTTGTTGTCTCCACCACTCTGAACGCCAGCAGTGGGCCGGCGTACGGCATTCGAACCGGAAGGGATGAGAACGGCGACCTGGTCTTTAATGATCGACCGACGGATGTCGGACGTAACACGCTGCATGCCATCGGGCAGTGGGCGGTCAATATGTATGCCGGATACACGTTCGCCTTTGGACGAAGAACCAGCGAGCGGCCGCCAGGAGTTGCAGTCATTGGCGGTGGAGGAACCGCGGCGGTTCGCACGTTCGAGCAGGCTAATGCGCGATATCGGCTTGTAATTAGTGCGTCCGTTCTGAACCTGACCAATCGCCGCAATTACGTGGGCTATAGTGGCACGATGACCTCTCCGCATTTCCGCCAACCCACAGCCGTTGCCGGGATGCGGAAGACCGATGTGGGAATAAGTTTTAACTTCTAGCGGGGCAGGTCAGCCAAGTTGCAGATCAATCCGGAGTGGTCTCCGACGGAGTCAATGATGCCTTGATCGCAGCCTGGATAATGCTGAATGCACATGGGCGGTGGTCCACTGCGACCGTGCTCCATGACGTTTCCGTGGTACGAGCGGCCCCGCACGGTCATCTGATGTGCGACGGTACCCCGTAGGCGTTGACCGTAGCATCGGGCGCGTTATGAGTCGTGAAGCGATCCTCGGCTTCCAAGCTCTCACTGTGCGCGTTCAGGAGGAAACGGGTGACTGGGAAAACGTTTGCTTGGACGAACCCGAAGGTGACATCAGCTTGGAATCGTATGCTTCCACGCGGCGACTGTTACATCTGTCCCTTTGGCGCACACTGTTGGCTATCGCCTAGGCTGAGTCTTCCGCTAATAACAGGCAGATCTCCCGAACAAGCCCACCGAGCGTTTCAACTCTAAGAAGACTGACGGCAGGCAGTGCGATTCCGAGATCGATGTTGATCCGGTATATTAACTCAAGGGAAGAAAACGAATCGAGATCGAGAGATGCCAAAGAGATGCGAGCGTCGCCTGCGCTCGACTCGAGACCCATATCCCTTAGCGCGTCGTTGATGTACGCGAGCACTAGGTTCTGACGCTGCGCAGGCTCTTCCTCCAACAGTTGCCGCCGGCTCGTTTTCTCGCCACTCTCCGTGAATCCAAGAACGTCCCGGCAAAATTCTTTCCATTCATCGGTCACTTCATTGAAGGCAATATCCTCGTCGAGAAATAGGCCAGCAGTGACTGTGTAGTCCTCCTGGAGAACATAGTAGTGTGACCCTGACCCTGAAGAGGTGTCTCCAAAGTCAGATCGGGCACTCAACTGTGTGTCTGGATGGGGCTTGGATTTGAGAGGCGGCACGAGAGGCTTCCAAGACGGGAACCGCTCGAAAAGTTCAACCGGATAGGACTTTGAGTACCGACCCAATTTTGCCATGAGATGAAGCCTCAAAGAGACAACAGATGTCAGGAACCTTCAGAGCTCGCTCAGGGCAGCGCTTCGATGCCGACGCGATACGTGCGCGGTTCACTGGCAGAGACCTTCCATCGCTTCTCCGCGATCGAGTGACGGCGCACGCAAGCAGGACGTTCCTGGTCTGGGAACCGTCATCCGCCCAAGCTGAGAGCTGGACCTACGCTAGGTTCCTCGAAGATGTAGAGGCCGTGGCTGCCGCGTTGGCCGACCTCGGCGTCCGTCAGGGCGATCGGGTTCTCCTGCATCTCTCAAACTGCCCGCAGTTTCTGGTTGCATGGCATGCGTGCGCAACCATTGGAGCAGCGGCGGTCCTTGGAAACGTCCGGTGGACAACCGAGGAACTGCGGTACTGCGTCACGCTGACTCGTGCGAAAGGCGCCGTCACGGAAGCCCGATGGTTTGAGACTGTTATCAAGACGGAGCACCGGTTCGAGTGGATTGCGATCGCTGGTAAAGAGAGCCTCGCACTCGATCCGAAGGTCGTAATGTTCGAATCGCTAGGTCGAGGGGGCACCCACGTGGTGTCCCGTACGCCCGATCCTTTGTTGCCCATTAGCATCCAGTTCACATCCGGCACGACGTCACGACCCAAAGGGGTCATTTGGACGCATGCCAACGCCCTTTGGGGGGCGGAAATAACAGCACTACAGTTCGCACTCACGCATGAAGACATTGGACTCACGTATCTACCCCTCTACCACACGAATGCGCTTGTCTATTCGCATCTGAGTACTTTGTGGGCGGGCGGTACGATGGTTCTGGTTCGTGAATTCAGCCCAGAGAGGTTCTGGGACGTATCGATTCGGTATGCGTGTACTTGGACCAACGCGATAGATTTCGTTCTCCGCCATCTTCAGAGTTTTCCTGTTCCCAAGGAACATGTATTTCGTTTTTGGGGAACGAGCAGCTGCAGCCTTCCGCTCTGCGGCGAACGGTATCGAGTCAAAAGCGTAGGTTATTGGGGTATGACCGAGGTGGTGGCATGTGCGATCAGTGGTGATACCAGAAGGCGCAATCGGCCGTTGACCGTAGGTAGACCATCAGCGGCGTACGTAATGGCGGTGGTTGACTCCCTTGGTGTGAACGTTCGACTGGGCACCACCGGCAAACTGCTGGTTCGCGGGGTTCCTGGAATATCACTGTTTGCTGGTTATCTTGAAGAGGCAGGTGGCGTTGGATCTCCAGTCACCGCTGACGGTTGGTTCGATACAGGCGACCTCGTGACGCCGCTCAAGTATGGTTGGATGCGCTTCGAAGGACGTGAAAAGGACCTCTTGAGAGTCGGTGGCGAGAACGTCGCAGCCGCGGAGATTGAGCGGGTAATTAGTTCCATTCCCGGAGTTATTGAGGCGGCCGTTGTCGGGAAACCCGACGAGCTGCTTGGCGAAGTGCCTGTAGCGTTCATTGTTGCGTCGCGAACACTCGGCCTGCGGCAGGAGATTGTAACCGCGTGCAAGGAACAACTGGCGGACTTCAAGCGGCCACGGAGTATCGTGATGCTCGACACCCTCCCACGATCGACGTTAAACAAGATCCTGAAATCCGAGCTGAGGCGATTCCTTGGAGTGAATCAAGACCGGCGAGCTTAACTACGACTTATGAGACTGGCGGAAGAACGGCCTCGAGCTTTCCAAGGGTCATCAACGTCTCCACCACATTATGGCCTTCTCCCGGCTGCGGCCACAGGACCACTCGCGGCTTGTCGGCTACTCGAAGGGCTGCTATCTTGTCCTGTTCATATCGCTGGTTGTAGTACACGGCAAACGTCGTTTTGCCATTGTCCATGCTCAGCCCGATCTTCAGGTCCCGCCGCTCTGGAGCAACGGTGATACCACGCAAGGGAAAAACATCGGGTAGTAGCGTCATCGGGCCAAAGGCCCACACATGTTCGACGCCCAGTAGGTGGCCCGCAAGGAGAGCCGCATACCCCCCCAACGACGTCCCCAGACAATATACGCGTCGAACGTGTGGGAGACTCTCACGAACTTCTCGTTGGTACTGCAAAAGAGCATCGAATGAGCTAATCCTAGACGAAATTCCCCTTTGATAGAAAGCTCGATAGGGGTCCTGGAAGATCACCACATTGCGTTCCAGCAGCCGGGTGCGGCCGAAAAACTCCAGCGAATTGACGCCCATCATCCCACGAAGAATGCCGGTGTACACAAAAAATAGTTGCTCGGAGGCTGGCCGAACGAACACCATCGCTCCCCTCGGTCGCGCCGAGAGCTGAATGCCCGGACGAGATGAAGGCCGGACGCCGAAGTGCGAAGGTAGCGAGTTGTGCGGTGTCATTCGGTCTCAATCGACGAGTAGTAGAGATGTTTCGTCAGGAGTTGTCGAGCTGTATAAAAATATGACACTCCGGAGACGACGGTCAATACGACGGTGAGTATGAGCATGAACTGAGCCACGCCTGCATTCACAAGGATGGCGAGAATGCACAGAAACGTCGCAATGATTTTTAATCCTCCGATTGTATCTGCCTGGATGACCACATTTTCGGCCGCAGCAAAACATCGAAGGCCCATTACCAAGAACTCGCGGACGAGAATCGTCCAGACCGCCCAAAGCGGTGCCAGTTCCTGGTAGGCGAAGCAAACAAACATTGAGGATACGAACACTTTATCAGCAGTGAGGTCTAGAAAAGTGCCGAAGGTCGAAGTTGTTCTCTCTCGTCGCGCTATGAAACCATCAAGCACATCGCTGATGCCCGATAAACAGACTGCTATGAAAGCGAGCTCCCATTGCCGCATGAGTACAAAGACCGTAGCTAAAGGAGTCCAAATGAGGATCCGACTGGCGCCAACGTAGTTAGCTTTGGTGATGAGTCTGGGTCGTGTGCTCATGAGGTCGTAAGACACGCAACTGTATTAGTGTGAACACGCTGAACGAGACGCGCCGCTCGGCAGCCGACGGTCAGAGTGCAGAAATCGGCGAGTTGGGATCGCGAACGATCGCGGCGAAAAGGGTGTGCAGCTTATCGTGCATGTCTCGAATGAGCTCGGCGGTGAACCAATCGACGGAATACACTATGCCGATTCCCATGCCCTTGGGCTGCTGTATAGCGATGATTCTGAGCGCGTAGTCAGCATACGCTTCAACGTTTAGCTGAGCACTTACCATTCTCAGCTCGTTGGAGCCTTGACGCCGTTCCGTGTCCGTATTCGATCGAATCTCGACGGCGATGTGCGGCGGCAGCCCGAACTCGTGACCAGTCGCATTCGCCCTGTTACGCGCTGCCAAAAGAGCGAGCGGCATTTCTTGATGGTCTATCGCTCCCAGGGCAATACTCCGCACTCGATGTAACAGCCCCGAAAACGTAGGATCCCCAACTATCGGAATGCACAGAAGGTGCCACTGGGCGAACCAGCCGATCAAATCCTGTACCTCCGGTCGCGTCCTGTTGGCCAAACCAACGAATGTTGCAATCTGTCGCTTGCCAGATAAGCGGTGCAGGAGCACGTCGATGGCCGTCAATAGAAGGATGTACATCGTGACGCCATAATTCGCGCACATCCGTTGAAGTCCGTGATAGATCCCGTTATCGACTGTGCGAAAAGAATTGAGCGCGCGAAAGGTAAACGTGTTCGCTCGGCGATGGTGTGACAGTTCGCCGACGTGCAATGGCGACGTCGTATAAGAAAAATTCGGCAGCTGATTCTGCCAGTAATCGAGATATCGCGCTAGCGTCGATCCTTTCAACGTGTTCCGTTCCCAAGCCGAGAAATCGCCGTACTGGATAGGAAGCTCACTTAGTGGTGAAGCGTCGTCTCGAGAGAAAGCGTCGTAGAGGGCCGATAATTCACGTCGTAAGATGCCTTCGGACCATGGATCGAAAACCATGTGACTTACGCCGACCGACAAAACGGATTCACGGTCGCTCAACATCGCCAAAGCCGCTCTGAGAAAGGGAGGTCGGGATAGATCGAACGGCGCTATCAGCTCAGGCAATGTCTGCAGAGCCGTCTGTTGTTCTGCTTCCGAATGCTGACGCAAATCGACAACGCGCAGGCTCAGTTTGCAGGAAAGGAGGCGCTGACGAAACAGCCTCGAGCGAGCTCCACCGTAACCGATGACGGCGCCGCCTATCTGCCGCACCGTTTTTAGTCGTCGAAGTTTGAGAAGGAACGGGAGTGCGAAACTCAGGAGACGAGTCTGTCTCTTCACCGAGAAAGCTGTGCGCAGCACTTCATGTCGCCGAAGGATTTCGTTGAGTGCGCGCTCGAGGGCATCAACGCGGACGTTCCCTGACAGCCGCACGATGACACTCAATCGAGACTCGCTCAGGGTTCGAAATCGATGCACATCTGGACACTGTTGTTTCGAAAGCCACTTGCGAATCAGGTACTGCTCCTGGTTGAACGACACCGGCGTAGCCTGTTTCCCCGAGACGGGTGTAATCGCTGGTAGGCGCGGCCGATGCACTTCGTCGCTGGTATCGATCGGCTCGGTCTCGCCCAACCTGTCGGCGAAGGATGCATCGTTCAACAAAGACATGTGTTGGTTACGTGAGTGTATGATTGCAGGAACTCGTACACGGTGACGACGATTGGTAAAGTTAAAGCCAGAGAATCAACGAGATCGAGGACGCCTCCACGACCCGGAAGTGCCGTAATCGACCCGGAATGCTTGGTATCAGCGATGCGTTTCAAGGCGCTTTCGAGCGCGTCACCGATCGGCCTCGTGAGTGCGGCGACCATCGATAGTATGAGGAGCCCAGGAACGGCAATGGGCACGCGAAACAGCCATCCGAATGACAGCGCGAGAACCACCAGGACCAGACTCCCCACCACATGTCCTTCCCAGGTCTTTCGAGGATTAGCCCAACTCCACACGGGGTGTGATGTCCGACACAGCCGCGCAGTGAGGGGGCCCGAGACACCGGCGCCGAAATCGCCTCCCCAAGTGGACAATATGATCAATGCGAGCAGTGCGTGGCCCTGTGGCAATTGGAAATACCAGATCGCGCTGAGTGGTCCGGTCGAGAAAAGCCCGACCGCGAGACCGAACGTCCATCGGTGATGCTGCTCAATGTTGAGCGCGAGCCGCTTGTTTCTGACCGCGTCGCTCAAGGCCGCTAGCAGGGCGACAACCCATATTGACACTGTTAACCTAGGTGACCACCAGTGAGTGGCCGTGGCGAGAAATAGTGCCGTCCCAGTGGTGGCGCCCAGCCACAGAGTGGATCTCCCGCTGACACCCACTAGGCGGTGGGCTTCACGCCAGATCGCCAGCTCAATCAGTACCAAGCAAACCACTTGTAGCCCGGGAGCGACGATGTACAGCACAAAGAGGATGCTTCCCATTAGGCCGCCAGAACGGACCACTGACATAACTAAACGGATCTCCGAGCGGGTTGACGAGGAAATCTAGTGTCGCTCCCTGCGCCGCGCTTCAACGAGCTCGCACGCAAATTTGTAAAGCTCGACGTCCAATGCGTTGTCATGGGCGATGCGCTCCTGGAAAGCACTGGCGACGGGTGATGTCTCTGTGCGGTTCACGCTGACCGGGGCACCCATTCTGAAACCAAAGCGCTCATGCAACTCTTCGCAACAATCTGAAAAATGGTCTTGGAGTCCGACCACGTCTACGGTCGCAAGAGCGGCCTTGGCTCGCTCGAGGCGCTCGCGGCTAAACATTACACGAGTCAATGCGCCTGCTACCATCTCATCGACGGTGAGCGAGAGCATTTTCACCATGTGGTTGTTGATGAGGCCATGAAACTGAAATGGATCACTATAGATTTCCTCGAGCGTTTTGTTCGCGTCGGCCGGCATTCGTCCACGACGATGTCGGAGATATGAGAGGGTCCGCGCGACTGGCTCTCTCAGAACGGTAAACGTCTTGAAGGGACCACCGAGAAGTTCCTGTGTGCAGAGCGGGAAGTGCCCACTGACGAGCTCGATCTGATTACCACGTTCCTGCCATCGAGAGAGTAGATGTGGGAGTGAAATGATGCACGTCAGAACGTTGCCGTTGATCGCGTCGCTGCGATTCGGGTAAATGTGCTCTTCACCAAAGTGACGACGCAGGCGCCGAACCAGGCTAGTCCCTGCCGTTTTCTGGAGATGACAAAAGAAAAAGCGTGATGCTGGCATTTGCGGCCACACTGTTGGAGCCCTCTCGCGATCTCGCTAGTTGTTCGTTTCAGGTTGTTACGGGCCGAGATGACATCAGGCAATTAACCGGAGAATCTGCGGTGCCACGTCCGCGGGGGTCGGCATGGTCCCAATCTCCGCTGCAACATCCTCTGCGGCCGCTCGAAGACTTTCATCGCTTAACAACGAGAGAATGGCGGCGGCATTGACTGTGTTCTGATCCGGCACGAAGGCCGCACCGCGCCGTTGCAGGAGCTGCGCATTGAAAAACTGATCGGCACCATGGGGAAGAATCAGCTGGGGCAGACCAGCGCCAAGCATTGTGAGGGTTGTTCCGAATCCCCCGTGATGAATGGCGACCGTGGAAGACTGACTCAATTCGTCCAATCCAATCCAAGCACCAGCACGCACATTCGCCGGAAGCGGGCCTAGATCGCGTTCACTCCCGGCACCGTAGGCAATTACGAACTCAGCGTCGACTTCCTTGGCCGCTTCAATAATCGCCCGAAACGGGGACAATCCACATACGCTCGGGACGAGCGTGCCGAGAGTGACGGCAACACGACACGGCTTGCTGCTGCCCCGCTCCAGAGGCACGAGGCCACCGCCGTTGTACTCGATGTATCTCATCGGCCACCCCTCAGAAGACGTCGGTCGCAAGCTCCTCGGTGTCAGATCAATCCATGCGTACGGCTGCGGCAGCTTCGGCACGTTCCGCCGCTCGTAGATTGGGCGCATCGTCGAGTAGCGCTCGTTCATGAGGCTCGGCGTGTGGCCTAGACCGATGCTGAAAAACACTGAGGGAATCTGAAGCTTCGATGCTGCGATCAGAGCGGTAACTGCCTCAGGTACGTACACAATCAGATCCGATCGAAATCGTTCAGCGGCGTCGATGACACCATCGGCCATCACCTCGCACAACTCGTTAAAGACAAGCGTTGTCTCGCTCGCGGAGCCATCTGGGCCGTTGGGCGGATAGGCGTATTTAAATGTCTCTCGATGGCGCTCCTGCACCGCGGTCAGATCAACGCCCGGCGCGACATTGACCACGGGCAGTCCAGCCCGCACCGAGGCGTTTATCGATATCCCGCACGTGGCAATGAGCACTTTGTGACCGGCGCTTCGGAGCGCCCACGCGAGTGGAATGAGGGGGAAGAGGTGTCCGAGGCCTGGCAAAGTGACGAAAAGGATCCGCTTTCGATTTGGGGCCACATCGATGTCCTGACGAGTCGGACTGTGCGCGATTGATAGCAGTCCGAATCAAATTGGTGACTACGTTATCGATATGAGCACCGACGAGCCAAAACATCCATGACCCGATCGACGTTCTGTTCTAAGGAGCTGTCTGCCATCGCCAAAACCAGGTCCGGAGAGGCTGGCGGCTCATATGGAGCATCGAGGCCAGTCAGGCCGGCTAGCTCTCCTCGCCGTGCACGGGCGTAAAGGCCTTTGGGATCCCTGCGCTCACAAAGCGACAGAGAGGCATCAACAAAAATCTCCACGAATCGGTCACTGCCAACGATCTCACGCGCACGATCCCGCGAACTACGATAGGGACTAATCAGTGCACAGATCGCAATTTCGCCGCGCTCGACAATCTCCTTGGCCATTGCCGCTACGCGCATGACGTTGGTATCTCGGTCGGCTTTAGAAAAGCCAAGGGGGACGAGTGTCTGTGCTCGAACCTCATCGCCGTCCAAGAGCGTTACACGACGCATTTCGTTGGTCAGCCGTTCCACCGCCCTTCGAGCCGTAGTCGTTTTGCCTGCGCCGCTTAGACCCGTGAACCACAGGCAAACGCCGGTCCCGTTACTGACTTTCAGCACGGTCGCCTCCTTCTCGTGTTGTCCTGCGACAGTCGCAGGACAACACGCGTGTCAACCTGATAGGATTTGCGGTAGTGAAAATATAGAACCTGGCCCGAGAGCGTTTGTCGTCCGCCGATATTGCTCCTCAAGGGCGAGAAGAGAGCGCTGTGCTTCGGCCGCCAAGCGTCGCGCGTCCGTTCTCTGTGCACGAAAGCCGTAAATTTCAAGCGATACCGGACCGGTGTAATGAGCGTTCAAGACACGTCTAAATACCTCCGCGACGCGAAACTCCCCTTCGCCCGGCAGGCATCTGAAATTGCGACTCCAAAAAAGAAGATCACATTGAGCGAGAGGCGCATCGGCGAGGTGCAGAGCGAAAATCTGATCACCAGGAATCGCTTCGATGCGAGCCGGATCGTCGCTGAGGGCGCAGATGTGAAAGCTGTCTAAGACAAGACCTAGATTGGGATGTGCGCTCTTTCGAACGATACGCCACGCCCCCGAGTACGTGTTGATATGAGTTCCCCAGGACAGCGCTTCGAATCCAATGCGCAGACCGCGCTGCGAGGCGCGGTCTGCGATGCCGGCGAGTTGCGCCGCCGAGCGTTCACCGTCATTGATCGCTGCTGACGAAGCATTCGAGCAAACGATAACAGTTCGAGCACCTAGCTCAGCCGCCAAGTCCAGCGATCGCTCCAAGCGATCCAAACTGCGAACGTAAACACCATCTGCGACCCCTTCAACATCTCTTAGTGGTTGATAGATCGCAATACTTAAACCGAGGTCCTGCGCCATCCGGTAAACAGATCGTGCCTTCAGTCTAGAATCCATCAAGTCGCTCTCGAGTAGCTCTACACCACCAAAGCGACCTACGGCGATAGCTTCCAATTTTTCTAGAAGTGTTCCGCGCACTGAAACCGTCGCCAGACATTTCAGATTCATAGGCATCATTCCAATTACCGGCCCGTGCGGACTGGGCGCGCTAACGCGGCCATTGAGGGATGGGAGGAACGGGCATGCTACGAAGCTCTACTTGAGCGAGCGATGGGGTCCCACTCCACACTTAGGAATGGTGTCGGCAGCGGCATTAGGAGCGGTGACGCGCCGGGCCTAACCGTAGTCGTGCATGCACGAAGTCGGCAGTGTTGGAGTACGGTCGTTAGAATGACGTTCGCCTGAATCGTCACAAACGAGTCGGCGATGCACGTCCGGAGGCCGCCGCCAAACGGAAAGTAAGTGAATCGCGGCCGTTTAACATAGCGTTCACGAGTAAAGCGATCCGGGTCGAATTGCTCAGGGTTGTCCCAAAATTGCGGATGTCGTTGTGTAAGGTATGGCGACACCAATACCCGCGTGCCTGCGGGAACGTGATAACCGCCCAGTGTCTCATCATGAATTGCTGCGCGAGCAATGAGCCACGCCGGCGGGTACAATCGCAATACTTCAGACAGGACGCGTGACCCGTACCGATAGTTTCGGGAGATCATCAGCCGTTACTGTCCGACTGCCGAGTAGCCCGGAAATGTCACGCCGGAGCGCGAGTACAACGTCTGGATGTTGAGAGAGCAGCCACAAGGTCCACACCAGTAGCGGAGCGGTGATGCGGTCGCCCATGAGCATTGTCACAATCTCGTCACGAATTTGGCGGTCACTGATCAACGCACCGGTATCAGGATGCACGGCACGGGTCAGTGCCGAGAGCATGTCGTCGCCCAGACGTCCGGATTGTCTGCGCTTCGCAATTCGGCTGAAAATGAAGTCATCGATCAGGTGCCGCGCCGCGGTTACTCGTGGACCTGATGGATACGAAATCCAATTAGGAGCGATAAACGACACGCGTTCCACTTTGTCGAGGTGGCGATCGCTGATAGAGAGGGCCTTCATCAGGCTGTTGACACTCATGTCTGTGTGTTCAGGGAACACCAGCCCGAGCATGACTGTGAGTGTGAGGGATGAAATGTCTCGATGGACGTCGATCGGTTGTCCACGTTGCTCTGAACGCTTCCACTGTTCGAGCATTGTTTCAGTGGCAGCAGCCGTGCCGCGAACGAGCCTACCGGCTTCGCTCGGATGAAAAAGTGGCTGCATAACTCGACGCTGCGCATCCCAGACTCTACCCTCCGAGGTGAAGAGACCGTTGCCCAGAATATTCTTCAGCTTCCGATTTTGGACGGGAATCTTTTCGAAATTCCCCTCCTGCATGACACGCCGAACACTCTCCGGGTCGACGACCAGATACAGATCGATCGGCAGCGGGAACAGGGGAATGCGAACAATGTCACCGCCTGTTCGCCAAGCATGGCTCAGTGTTCCCACCGGGTCGAGGAGTAGTCTCACGCCGGTCCACAAGAAGCCGTCTGGCTTCGGAGGCGTGGCGCGGGTTGGAGGAGTCATGAACTCTCCACGGTGGCGTGATTGCGATCGAAATCCTTTGCCCAAGAGGGATACAGCATCAGTCCGATACCCGTCCAGAGAAGTGCACGAAATCGTTGCATCAACGCCAACGTAGCGCCCGTACTTGCCGGCAGACCAAGTCCAGCAGCGACCATCACCGCTGACGCCTCGAGTGTTCCGACGTTCCCTGGCACGAACGCAAATACGAGATTGCTCATTCGCGTGCAGATCTCGATCGCAAGGGCGCGCGTCACCGAGTTGCCCGCGCCTGATGCCCATATCACCATCCATGTTTCGGCAAGCCCACAACCAAAGCAGACCGTTTCGCTAAGACCCAGCTTTATGATTGATCTTCGCCAACATGCCGGCGCAACGATCTGTTGGACGAAATCCATGCATGCGCGCCAAAGAGTATGACTTCTCGGAAATCGAACTAACCGGCAATCAAGACGTGCCATGACGTCTATCAGCCAATTGGGTCGACCCAGTAAACCCAGAATAACCAACACAAGCGGCAGCATCGCGCTTGCCATTGCGTGATACAAGGTTTCCCAAACGGCCGGCAGCGTTAGCGTCCATGACACAATCGCTGCGCCTCCGGCCATGGCGCCAATGGTTACTACAAAGTACGCGATGCGTTCGCGGATTATTGACGCGGTGGCGTCTCGGGCTCGCACCATGCCACTTAGAAGCCAGATCTTGAGTGGATCCCCGCAGACGCCTCGAACAGTCAGGAAACCGACCGCTTCCCCGATTAGGCGTATACGAAACAGCTTCCCGAAAGAAACCACCGATCCCAACTCCGGTGACTGAGACCAGGCCAGTGTCCGAAAAACGTGCCACAATGCTCCCAGGACGACGATCATTGGCAGTACTGCGCTAACCCCGAAGATTGCTTCCCTCATGCCGGCCATGTCGACACCGGATGCCGTTCGAAGGAAAATGCCTAGGCCGGAAACAACGAACAGGAGTGAGATCCACCGATATCGCATCGGGCGACTGCTCACGTGGCTGTTTCGGCCGATAAACTACGCTCAGTTGCTTCCACGATGGTGTGGGACCACACGCGGCCCGTGTCGCCGTCGACGACTAGGAGAGTACCATCAGCGATTAGCTGAGTTGCTCCACGAACACCCATCACCGCCGGAATGCTGTATTCGCGTGCGACAATTGCTGCGTGCGACAGGGGGCCACCTATTTCGGTTACGACGCCGGCGGCAATGGCGAACAATGGGGTCCAGCTCGGGCTGGTCGAGTGGCACACTAGGATTTCTCCTGGGCAAAGGCGATGAAACTCGTGCTTGCCGAGGATCACACGTGCCACCCCTCTGGTTCGGCCTGGGCTGGTCGCTTGTCCCTTGAGTTGCCCGTGAGATAACAGTTGAGTTGACTTTCGCTTCTGCCATCGAGCGTTTACGGACTCGTATGTCACACGCCTCCGCCGCAGATGCGCAAGAGTGATATCGCGCGCCGGTGGACTTCCATTCAGCCAGTCGACGAGCTCTGGATACGTCAGGTAGAACACATCCGTCTCGCGCAGAATGATTCCTCGGTCTGTGAGCCGACGCCCACACTCCATTGCGACCGCCTGAAGCGCTGCAAGTGGACGCAGCAGATCCCAATGACTGTTTTCTCGGAAACGTTCGAGGGCTCGCACACGCTCGATTAGAACGTGCAAACGTGAAGCAATCCAGGATACATGGCGCAGCCGATGGTCGAGCTCATCGCAGGCGCGCTCATATCGATCGCGCCCGTCGCCGGGCGGGGAAGCCCCTTTGGCAAGCGCGGACGCAACCAGAAGAAGTTGCGTGGGATCCTGTCCCCACGTCGGCGAGGAGAGATACCATGTCTCCCCCTCTCGGTGGCCGAACTCTTCAAGGAACTTCTCGACTTCTTTCATGACCGCCGCTCCGCTCGTATCGCGCGACAAGCGAACGAGGTCTCCCTCCCGAACCGCGGCCGCGACGTCGGGACTCTGCCGGATACTTTCAACAACGCGCCACAGCGCGGCATTCGCCTTGAGCGTTTCCGTCTGATTGCCCGCTTTCAAGTCGGCCATCATACGCTTGGACCGTCGGGGTCCTACCGTGATGGTGACTAACATAGCCAGGAGCACCTCGCCAACCTGACCTAAAAGGCATGGGAATCGCTCGCGCAGGGCGATTCGCCATGCAGTAGCAAATGCGTCGATTCTGGTCAGGAGTTCGCGATCTGTGAGATGCTGAAGGTCCACCGGTGCTGTCATTTTCAAAAGGGCGGCCCGGTGTTTGGTGTCCCACCACTCCTCCCAATCCCTTCGCAGAGCCCACATAGGCAGCTTCGCTGCGTGAAATAGGCGCCATGTTGGCAACGCTTGTGGTGCGATGTACTGATCCCGCCAAATAGTTTCCTTTGCCACTCGCTCACTCTGCTCGGATACAGCGAATCCCATCAATCGGAGTGTGTAAACAGTCGCTTCGATCTGCGCGGCGAAGAACAACTGGTCGAGAGGGCGGGGCGCAAACGGATACCGCTCATCGGCTTCGTCCGATGTCACCCGCTGCAATGCTGTCAGCTTGAGGGCTCTGGCCATCGATTCTGGCTCTACCTGCGGAAGAGTTACTGGTCTCGCTTGCAGCACGTGGACGAGCCCATTCGCTACGGCGAACTCAATATCTTGGGGGAGACCTAGATGACTCTCGATACGTAGGGCCATCCGAGCCAACGTACTGACGAGATCATCAGCAAGTAATGGCTTGGTTTCGCTAAGGTCTCCGTGGTCCGTCTTCAGCGACGACCGCCGATCCACGCGGTAAACGTCACCTGTCGTGTTGCCCGATACCACGGCGTGGCCGAGCCCGCGCGCTACCTGGATAACGATATGCTCATGATCATGGGTGGTCGGATCGATGGTAAAGAGCACTCCCGCGAAATCGGCGTTCACCATTTCCTGGACGAGGACCCCCATTGCTCCGCTGAAGTGCGAGACACCATGCTGATGCCTATATTGAAGGGCCTGGACGCTCCAGTACGATCCCCAGCACCGCCGCAGCGCCTGGATCAAGGTGTCGTCGCCGGAGACGTGCAACGTTGTTTCTTGCTGCCCCGCGAATGAGATGTCCGGTAGATCCTCAAGCGTTGCGGATGATCTCACTGCCACACTGCGGAATGGCGCGCAGTGATACGCCGAAAGCAACGCCTCTAGGGTACCTGCGGCGATGCTCTCTCCGAATACGGCTGCTGCTCGAGCGGACGCACTTGTCCACTCCTTCCGCACTAATAGAGGATGCAGTTCCTCCGCAAGATTCCACTCGCGCATGTGGTTCTTGTACGCGTCTATAGTCAGGCAGAACCCTGGAGGTACAGGCATATCCTTACGGGACAGTTCGCCAAGCATTGCCGCCTTCGTGCCTACGAGTGCGACGTGTTCACGTCCCAGTTGACGCAGATCACGAACTAGGGCCACGCTGTATCCCCCATCAATGCAGCCGCGTACCGCCGGCGTTCCTGTATGCGGCGAGTGCCCACAAAGGCCACGTAATACCATCGTGTGGTTGGTGGTACTCGACCCGGTATGCGAAAAACACGCGATCGGCTTGCCAACTGCCGTCCGTACGCTGGCGATCAAGCAACCAGTCGGCGGCGCGCTTAACCGCTGGCGAGGTGACGGGCTCTTTAGCCGCAAGCAGTCCAAGCAAGCACCAAGCCGTCTGAACCGGCGTGCAGGGACCACGGCCCGCATACGTCGGATCGGTCATCGCCTCCACTGTCTCCCCCCAACATCCGGCAGGTTGCTGCTGCAGCAGCAACCAATTCACCGCGCGACGAACATGCGAAGCATTCATGTCTTCCTCTACGGCTCGCAGGCCGAGCAGCACCTGCGTCGTGCCGTACAGATAAGTGATGCCGAAGTACCCGTACCACATACCGTTGTCGAACTGGACGCGCCTCAAGTAGTCGATCGCCTTTCCCACCCGAGGTTCTGAGACGCGATGGCCGACGCGGCCGAGTGCGAGCAGCATGTGACCTGTCACATCTGGTAGGCTCGGATCCCAATACATCATCGCATCGTCGGTCATCGGGATCGTTCGAACGTCAGACTTCGTTACGTCTGCATCGCGTGTGAATGTCGCCCAACCCCCGTCGGAATTCTGGAGAGAGAAGACGTACGGGTCGACGCTTGCGACCAGAGTCGGCAGCGGTGGGCCGACAACGGCATACGCGAGAGCGACATCATCCCAGTCCGGTATTACGCGCAAAGCGGGAGTGAAGCCCCAGCCCCCTCCCGGCAATCTACTATCTACTAGGAACTGTGTGCCACGCCGGACAGAAGAGTGATTAATGGGATAGCCTGTCGCTTCCAGCGCCAGCAATGCGAGGACGGTGTCGCTGGTGGTTACAGCAAACGCGGCGATAAGACCCGCCGGGCGTTGCAGAGTTTTTAGGGTACTCGAGTGCTCTGCGGATCGGCAGAGACGAAGGCTGATACCCTAATTCGTGAAGCGCCAAAGCGGCTATGATTGTGAACCCTTCGTAATCCAACCAGCTCCCAGTCGGTAATTGCCGCGCCAGAAGGAGAGACTCGGCATTTTTGATCGCTTCTAACTGCTGGCGCGACACTGTAGTCTTCGGACCCAGAGTCCTCAGGATGGCAATAGCGGCGCCTGCGTCTCGGGCGTAGACAATCGTCTTATCTAGTTGCCTGCGCGCTTCATCAGGAGATGACAATGCCCCTGCGGCGGTTATTCGATCCCACGAGTACTGACCGTCCAAAGCGTAGAACAACTTCACGAGCAAGTTGGCGCCGTCAAGCGATGCGCCTTGTTTCTGAATATTGGCGCGCGCCCGTCGCACCGGATCTGAATCTTCCGCCACTCCCACCTGCCGCAGCGCGAGTACCGCACCAAAATCAGCTGACGCATCACCCCAGCCGCCGTTAGGCAACTGCGCAGTAAGGAGGTACCGAATGGCTTTTTGCTTGCTCTCGTCGTCAACACCGAGTCGATTCAAAAAGAGGACATACAAGGCAGTAAGACCGTATGCATCAGGCTTCTGTGGTGTCGTGAACGTCCCGATTCCGTGCCATCGGCCATCGGGCTCTTGCCGAGAGATGATTAATTCCGCGGCGCTCGTGATCGCGTGATCTACCCGAGTCGCTCCAGCGTGAGGGCTTTGAACACACGCAGCCATAGTAATCGTCGCTATTGCGATCGATGCTCGGAAAGGGCGCTGGAGAAATCTCCAAGGTGCAGAACGCGTTCGTTCCGGTAGATCGCACAGCGCTGCGGGCTGTACGTCGATCACTGCGGCGCCCGACTCAGCGACATCATCTCGCGTGGCAGGCGAAACACAATATTCTCCGGTTCGCCGAACGTCTCCACCGTGCTACCAGGACAGAACGCGTGAATTCGCTCAAGAACCTCCTGGACGGCGCAATCCGGAGTAGAAGCCGCCGAAGTGATACCAATGGCGGGCCGGTTCTGAAACCATCGCGCTTCGATGTCTTTGCAGCTTTGGATCAGACGAGCCGTCGCTCCGGCTTGTTCGGCGACTTCGATGAGGTGTCGAGAATTTGAGCTGTCGGGCGAGCCGACAACCAAGATGAAGCTACAGAGAAGGGTTAGCTGTTCTACCGCCTTCTGACGGCTTTCCGTCGCATAGCACACATCACTCTCCGGCGGACCCACAATTGATGGGAACCGACGCGTGAGCACGGACACGATGCGCGCCGTGGCGGTCACCGACAATGTGGTCTGTGTAACGTACGCCAATCGTGCCGCGTTTGGAACCTCGAGCACCTCAGCATCTGCCTCCGAGTTTACGAGGTACAGGCCTCCCCCTGATGATGTGTCGTAATAGCCCACTGTCCCGACGATCTCTGCATGGTTTATGTCGCCGATTACGATGACGGCGTAACCGACTCTAGAGCGGGCGGCGATTTCAAGGTGAACTTTCGACACCAAAGGGCAGGTCGCGTCAAACACCTGGAGACGTCGCATTTTTGCGTCGTGATAAACAGAGGGCGGCACGCCGTGAGCGCTTAGAATAATGGGAGCACCGTCGGGGACCTCTGAGAGATGATTGACGAAAACGGCACCGTCCCTCCTTAGCGATTCCACCACATGCCGGTTGTGAACGATCTCGTGTCTGACGAAAACAGGTGGGCCAAAGACTTTCAGCAACCGCTTGACCATTAGGACGGCGCGATCCACGCCGGCGCAGAAGCCGCGGGGATTAGCAAGTAGAATCCGCATGTCATCCTTTCACGCAATAGCCAACGTCCTTTATACGCGAACCATTTTACGAAAAGCCACGACAGCGAGGGATGACACTAGTAGCAGATAGCACAGGCCTCCCGTAACGTGCTCCGATGGAAAGCTCTCCGCGAAGGCCGCTGCTTCGAGGAGACGTGACGGGTGATAGGCTGGAGTGAACGCCGCCCATGGCGACTCAAGTGCCGTTGACACAATCGGGGTGTTGATGATCACGATATCGGTGAACGGCAGCGCGAACATCACGTACGACCCTTCCATCTGACTGCGGATAAGCCCGCCCATGAATACTCCCAAAGCCGCGTAAATACCGGCGCCCAGGTAGACGGCGATCAGAATCTTGAGAACGCGGTGCGCGGTGAGCCTTACGTGCGACACGTCCTGTGCCGACTCGTTGAGCCTGGAGAGAATCGACTCCGTTGGCAGTCGACCCAAGCGACCGTCCGCCACTGTGGCGGTGCGAACGTACTCGGCACGGCCCGCCCAGAAATGCAGAGCCGTCACCATGACCGCAACGATGCTTATGAATATTGAAACGCAAAACATCTGCGTCAATCGGGCGGCGACAATCTCCAAAGGACGGTAACCACAGAGCGTGAGCCGCCGGTCCGCTTTCATTGCGCTTAAAATCATGAAGACACCGGTGAGTCCCGCGAGTGTGCATGAGGCCTCGAGCGCCTGAAAGAGACCTCCGTAGTTCCGACGGGTGGTTACAAAGTTGAGTTGAATGCCGTTCTCGTAGATCTGCAGAGGTGTCAAATGCTGGCGCAGTACGTAGAAGGCAACAGTGACAAAACACCCCGGTACGAGAATCAGCAGCACGAGATTCAAGCGACGTCGCACGTATTGTCGGTGGTTCATTCGAACTGCCATGAGACATCGGGCTAGGTTCTTGGACATTCATGTTTCTCGAATGCAACGTCCATCGGTCAGTCGGAGGACACGGTGGAAGCGGTCGCGATCTTGCGCGAGATGAGTACTCATCAGACAACTGCGACCCAATGAGGCCCAATCGGCTATTAGCGCCCAGAATGCCAAGTATGTCTCGTGATCGAATCCGGCGTAGGGCTCATCGAGAATCATCAACGAGGGGCGGTGCATAGCAGCTAAGCTGACGTTGAGCTTCTGCTTTGTTCCCTCGCTTAGGTTAATAACGCGCGTGTCCCGGAACTTGTGGAATTGGAATGCGCTCAGAAAGGCAGACTTTGCGAGCTCCACTTCGCATCGGCTCAGTCCGTATCCGACTCCAAAATAATCGAACAGCTCATCGGGTGTGAGTTCGTCGAACAAAGCGTAATCCTGTGGGCAGTAACCTACGCGGTCATTACATCGCACAGTGCCGACATCAGCACGAGTCAATCCAGCAAGAATGCGGAGGAGCGTTGACTTTCCGGCTCCGTTCTCGCCCGTCAAGCCCACGATTTCGCCAGGGTATATTGCGAAGGAGACATCTTTTAGCACGCAGCGCCGGCGCCAAGCTGTCCACCCGAACGTGCGATACGTCTTGCTGACGCCGTCAACCTCAAGGATTGGTTGCGATGCAAGGCGCGTCGGAATAACCGTCGACACGGCGCGGGTTGTGGCGAGCGCCGCGTCTCCGCTGGCAGTCGATCGCGCGGTCACTGACTGCGCACACATAGCGCTGAGATTGGCCGTGAAGGTCCAGCCACAATGTCGGCTATGAGCAATCGAAACGCGTGAAGCATCTCGAGAATGCTCTGATCCGTGAACCAATCAACTGAGTAGCGGACGAGCAGTGTAACGCCGGCACGTCGCTCCGTCGCCATAACCTTTAGTGCGTAGTCCGATAGGTCACTACGGTCTCCCCATCTCTCACTCATGAGGATCGATGTTTTTCCGAGATTAGGCACTTGCTCCATTTCCGTTTTGAAATGGAACGCGACGTACTGGGAGCATTCACGCGTTGCGTCTGATGTTTTTATGCCTTCTACGCTCGCAACATATGATCCTGATGCCTGCCGATCGGCGAGAGCTAAGCGTGTGAACGCCGCGACGCGTCGGAGCACGTCCGAGAACGCCGGGTCGCCAGACAGGTCTACACTCATGAGGTGCCAGCGTGTGAACAAGCCTATGAGGTCTTGAACCTCTGGCCGGGTGCGGTTGGTCAGACCGGTCCAGACGTCGACGTGTGCGTTACCAGACGCCCGAGACAAGAGGACGTCAAGCGTTGCCAGAAAGAAGTCAAAGATCGTCGTCTTGTTTTGTGCGCATACTTGCTTGATTTCCTGATAGAGCGCCGTGTCTACCGTCAGTGCCGCAGTGGAGGCGAGATATGTAGGTTCTGTCGCTCGACGATGAAACGACAGCTGGGCGGCGCGCAGGGGAGATATGCGTGGTGAGGAAATCAGCGCATCGGCTAAGTGCGCCGTGCGCTGCTTGACACTCTGGTTACGCTCCCAGGCCGCAAAATCACTGTATTGAATCGGGAGCTCGCCGAGCGATGACTGCTTCTTGTGCGCAAACCCCTCATACAACGCTGCTAGCTCGCTCCGTAGAATGGTTTCGGATGATTCGTCAAACGCAGTCCTGGCCGCCGAAACGCAAAGCATATGCTCGTCTTCGTCGAGTTTTAACAAAGCAGCTCTCAGAAGGGGAGGCTTCTTTAGATCGAAAGGCACGCCGAGCTCCGCCAGTTCCGACGACACTAAGGCCTGTCGAGCTGCATGGAAGCCCGACAAATCAGCAATTCTCAAAGTGAGCGGCGCATCGCGCGCGAGCTCCTGGCGGAATATTCTGCAGTTCAAGCGAAAACCGAAGCCCAAGAGAAACAAACCGCGCGCAACCTTGGATTCCCGAAGATCGATACCCACGGCAATAATCATCTGCAGCACGCGCGCCGCTCTCGTCGGAGCGACCCGCGTTCTTAGCACCTCATGACGGTGCACAATCTCGTTCAACGCGCGCTCAAGTGCCATAACATTGAGCTGTCCCGACAAATTTACTGTCATGCTTATGGTGGACGAGAGTAGCGCCTCGCCTGGGCTGATCCTAAAGAATCGGCGAACCAGATAGCCCTCCTGAGCAATTGACAACGAAGGTGGATATTGAGCTGGAGCGTGTTCGATGGGTAGGAAGGCTTCGACTTCTGTGGCGCCGCTTCCTTGAACGACGCGTTCAGTTATGGCAGCAATTGTCGGCTGCTCAAAAAAATGCCGAATTGAGATGGATAACCCGAATTCGGCCTGAATGCGCGCTACGACCCGCATAGCTAACAAGGAATGACCGCCCATGTTGAAGAAATCGTCGTCGATACCGATTCGATCCACTCCGAGGACATCGGAAAAAATTGCACTGATGCGTTCCTCTGTTGGCGTTCTTGGTTCTCGAATACCCATCGACTGACCGAAAAGCGGCGCTGGTAGGGCGGCGCGATCGATCTTGCCGTTCGGCGTTAGAGGCCACTTCGACATGACCGTGATCGCGGACGGCACCATGTATGACGGCAGGACAGCCTCGAGATTGTCGCGTAGCGCGAGCCCAAAATCGTAGCGATCGGGGTGCTTAACGTGCTTGCTCGTGACTGACTCAGCATCATGGTCACGGACGAGAACGTAGCCTGCGAGTCTCAGCTGATCGCCCTCGCCGTGCGTGATTACGATCGCATCGAGCACTCCCGTCTGGCTTCTCAATGAGTGTTCGATTTCATCTAGTTCGATTCGGTAGCCCCGACTCTTTACTTGCCGATCGGCACGACCGATAAACTCGAGAGTGCCAGTAGCGGACCAACGCACAAGATCCCCTGTTCGGTACATCCGCTCGCCAGCGTTTCCATACGGGTTCGCCACAAACCGCCCTGCTGTCAAGCCTCCGCGTTTCAGATATCCCCTCGACAGTGCTGACCCGCCGATGTACAACTCCCCGTGGACACCGGGTGGCACCAGCATCAGTTGGCGATCGAGAACGTACAGCGAATGACTAGCAAGCGCGCGCCCAAGGCTGACGATGGGCGTAGGATCCAATGCAACTGCATCTGCCTTTACTTGATGAGCCGTGGCCCAAACCGTTGCTTCTGTCGGACCGTACAGATTCCAAACGGACAACCCCGTCCCTACCAGTCGGCCCGCGAGATCGCGGAGCAACGGTTCGCCCCCAGTCAGTAACCGTGCGTTGGGCCAAGGCGACAAACGTTGTTCCATCAGCGGTCGCCAGTGACTCGGCGTTGCCTGGATGGAAGTCGCGCGCGTGGATTTGATCAATTGCGCCAGCACAGCACTGTCTTGCACTTGATGTTCGCCGGCGATGATCACCTCCGCACCGCCGCAGAGAGGCACAAAGAGCTCAAGGATGGATATATCGAACGCGGTGCTGGAAATAGCAAGATGTCGATCGTTCGGTCCAAACGGCAGCACTCGGCTGATCGCGCTACAAAACGCCGTCAAGGCGCCGTACTCCACCATGACCCCTTTAGGTGTCCCTGTGGACCCTGACGTGTAGATCACGTATGCGATTAAGCGGGAATGTAGCGGCGAAACACGGTCCTCGTTATCAGGATTGTCAGACCTGTGCCGGGCTACCGCCGTTTGCGTTTCGACATCATCCATTACGACTAGCCGCGCCGTCGGCCCGAGGCGAGGCCTTGACGCGGCCGTCGCAATTAGAAGCTCCGGCGCCGCGTCTTCTTGCATGAATGCCAGTCGTGCGGTGGGGTACTCCAGGTCGAGCGGAAGGTAACAAGCGCCACTCTTGAGAATGGCGAGAAGGGCCACTACCATATCGATACCCCGAGGCAGGGCGATTCCGACCAACTTCTCGGGCCCGATACCAGCGGCAATAAGATAACGAGCAAGCCTGTTCGCCCGTTCGTTCAGCCTTTCATAGCTCAGCTGCTGAGAGCCGAATGTTACCGCCGGCGCCGCCGGGGTTCGCATCACCTGTGCTTCGATGAGCCCGGGCAGCATGGCTTCGCTAAGACCGCCTGTCGCAATCTGCAGGTCTCCGGCCGTTTGATGGAGCTCTTCGCCCAGAAGCTGCCGCGATGCGCCGGTCTCGTCGCAATACGTGCGACGCGCGTTGTGAGCACTGGGTGTCTTCACGGAGTCCATCGCTCTCCTATGTGTTCAACCCGCAGAGAGTCATTCGACGCTGAGGTCGTCGGGTCGTCCAATCTCACAATGTTCGGGAAGCCAGATAGTCTGTGGCCATTAGCAGCGCGCTCTTTGCCGCACACTGCGGCAGTGGTGTAAGCGCCTCGCGAGCGCGAGCTGTCGACTCCTTGGCGAGCGTGCGAGTGGCGCTCAGACCGCCGCGGGTAATAGCAATATCTAAGATATCTTCCGGTCGAATCTCGTCAAAGCCACGCTGCCGCAGGACTGTGGCGATCAGGGCGCGTTCTCCGACAGATGCGTGCGCGAGGGCGATGACCAGTGGCATGGTTAATTTTCCTTCGCGAAGATCACTCAAAACCGGCTTTCCAAGGCAAGCTTCGCGCGCCGTATAGTCGAGCAGGTCATCCATCAGCTGGAAAGCAGTTCCAATTTCACGGCCGAACGTCATGAGTGGCTGGACGAATTGGATCGTGCGCAGGGGATTCAGGTAGGCCGGCAAAACGCAAGCCGCCGTGAAGAGTGCCGCCGTCTTCCGGCGAATAATCTCGATCGCCATCTCTTTGCTCAGAGATAGCGTCCCGGCATGCTCGAGCTCGAGAATCTGCCCGATCACAAGCGACTGTGTCGAAACGGAGAGGAGTTTCAGTATCTCAAGATTCCCTTCGTCGATCGCGTGATCGATCGATTCGGTGAACATGAGATCGCCAAACAGCACGCTGAGCGTATTCCCCCAACGAGCGTTGATTGATGGGCGATTGTGCCGCATTGGGGAGCCATCGATGACGTCGTCGTGCACCAATGTCGCCATATGTAGCATTTCGAGAATGACGGCGTAACGGATGTCGCGATCGTCGACGTCCTCACCTAGCATCTGCGACACTAGAAGCAAGACCGCCGGACGCAATCGCTTGCCTCCTGCTTGCAATGCGTACTCTGCGACACGATCGATACTATCGACACCGCATCGGACGCTCGCGGGGAGTTGCTTATCGAAGCGCGCCATCTTCTCCTGGATGGCTGAAAACCCTGGAATCACGGACGCGGCGACAGAAACCGCCGAATCGCTCGCCACTCGATTGGATCCACTCGTAATACTCACGGGCACCTCATCGTTCTGGTGTTTCGAAGTGTGTTTCCGCTCGAAACCCGATTGTTTGCACCAGAACCTCGCGGCGGGGACGTGGGCCGTCGAGTTCGATCAAGAAGAGACGCTGCCATTTCCCCAAAAGCATGCGGCCAGCTGCAATCGGCACGCTTTCACTACTGCCCAACATGATGTGGAGGCAGTGCGAGTGGCCGTTAGGGCTCTCTTCCGGCACCATGTTCTCCTGCCTCACGCAGAAGTCATTGTGCCGATAAGTCGCATTCCTCGGCGCCGTGCGCTCGAGAAAATCGCGAAAATCCTTGAGCAACAATGGCTCGGCCTCTTGAACCCGAACGGCAGCGGTGGTGTGTCGGGAGAACACAGTCACTAGGCCGTCGCGGCAGCCGTGTTCGTCAACGACTTGTGCTACAGCGTTTGTGATGTCCAGGAACTGAATCGGCTCCCGGGTTTCAAGCACGAGCGTGTGGCGAAAAAAGGACATGGGAGGTATCGCTAGAGTTTGCATTCGTCCCCCCTCGGGCAGGACTGCATGTTGACTGCAGGCTCGATCGTTTGCGCGGCTGGCGTTCCAAGATATCTGACAACTGGTCTGGACTTTACTCGACAGGTACCGGCTTCAAGCTGAGGGTTGTGACTTCACGTAAACGATAGCGCGCTACCTTGCCCGTTGAGGTCATTGGAAGCTCCAACACGAACTCGATGTGTTCCGGTCGCTTGTGCGGCGCCAAATGTAAACTGGCATGACGCCTAAGCTGTCGTTGAGTTGACTGCGTCGCGCTGACATCTGCTGACAGTCTGACGTAGACGATTATCTGGGTTCGCTCCTCTTGCGGTACTGGCACCGCGACAGCACAGCATTCAGCAACACTAGGGTGGCGCAGCAGACAGTCTTCAATCTCCCGAGGCGCCACCTTCAACCCACCCACTTTTATGACGTCATCTGTTCGACCAACGTGGAAGTAATCACCTTGCTCATCCTGATAGAACAAATCGTGGGTGCGGACCCAGGGCCCAACCATAGTTTCGGCTGTTTTGTCGTGGTTTCTCCAGTAACAGGATGCGATGAAGGGGCCTCTAACCTGAAGCTCCCCGATCTCGAGGGGGGCAACCGGGTTTCCCGACTCGTTTGTCAGTCGCGCTTGGCACCCGGTGAGTGGGGTGCCAACGCTACCTCCTTTGAGCCGGCCGCTCTCACCAGCCATGAAGATGTGCAGGCACTCTGTGGCGCCGATTGCATCAACGATTGGTATGCCGAAACGTCGTTCCCATCGACCGGCCAACTCGACGCTCAAATGCTCACCTGCCGACACACACCGCCGAACACTGGAAACGTCGACATCCGCGCGACTCTCCGGCAAGTTCATAAGACCGGCATACAAGCTCGGCACCGCGAAAAACACACTGGGCTTGTACTCTTTGAGGATGTTGGCGGCTGTGAGCGGATCGACGAGTCCTCCATACAACACAGCACTCGCGCCTAAGCTGAGCGGAAAGAGAATGGAGTTTCCGAAGCCATATCCGAATGACATCTTTGGCGCCGACCAGATCAGGTCGGATTCGGCCAGTCCTAGTCGCTCGGTAATAGGACCAGAAGCGGCAATGACCGCTCTGTGTAAGTGAACAACACCTTTCGGCTGTCCCGTGCTACCCGACGTGTACTGTATGAGCGCAATCGAATCACCGCTGGTTGAATAGGTGGCACACTCGTTGTCTGCTTTCACAAGCTCGCTACTGAATTGTGGATACTGCTCCTGCCGCTCAGTGTCAGCAACCCAAACCGCTTTCGGCCACGGAAGGTGCGCGGAGACGCAAGAATCGCGCACGTGCTCGAAAGGCGCTATCAGATGTTCGGCAAGCACGAGGCCCTTGGGCCGGCAGTCCGCAAGGATAGCGGCGTACTCTTCGACTGTCAGCCGACCGCTGAGTGGCACCGGCACTGCTCCCATCCGCATAAGCCCAAGCACGGCTGCCGCCAGAACCGGACTATCTGGAAGGATAAGGACCACGCGGTTGTCGGGCTCGATACCGGCCAGCGCGAACAAGTTGGCGGCCTTACGCGTGAGTACCGCGAACTCATCGTAGGTGATGGTCGTCTGTTGGTGCCGGTACAGAACGCGGTGACCGCAGCCTTTGCGCAAATGCCAATCGAGAAGAGCATCCACGGCATTCGCCAGCCGAAGCGCCTTGTTGTCAAGCATGGAGTGGCCCAGAGTGAGTCACGGCGTTCAATACGAGAGCCGATGAGTGTCCCTTTGGATCGAGACAGTGAATCAGGGATTGTCGCCCATCCCACGGAACTGGCCGTGTAGCAATCGAGAGCAAGGGCAGATCAGGGTCTGGCGTTTCGAACCCTGTGGTCGGAGGTAGGACACCGTCAGCGAAGGTGAAAAGGGCAGCCGCGATTTGCAGTGCCCCGGATGCTGCCCGACATTCGCCCGTTACTCCCTTCACGCTGTTGACTGGCGTTGTACCTCCTAACACACTGCTAATCGCTGCGGCTGCAGCTCCGTCACACGCGCGATCACCGCTTGCGGACGCGAAAACGGCCGAAATGTCACGCGGGTTGGTGGATGCGTCACCGAGAGCATTGTGTATGGCATGAATTGCGGCGTCCGCATGTGAACACATTCCAGCGAAGGCAGAACCAGATCCCGCGACTTCAGCGAGCACATGAGCACCGCGTTCTTTCGCTCGACGAGCCTCCTCGAGGACGAGCACACACGCCGCTTCACCCGGCAGCGGCCCTACGCGATGGCGATCAAAGGGCTTTGGGCTTAAACACTCCATGCCGTGTCCCTCTCCTAGTGTTGCAACGGTGAGCGACAAAAGGTCGATGCCTCCCGCGAACATGACCGCGGCTCGTCCATTCCGGATAAAGTCAGCAGCATACGCAACGGCATCGATACCGGTTGCGGATTCACTGCTCATTGTCACGTTGGGGCCCCGGGCGCGGAACATCAGGCTCAATTGTGCGGCGGGCGCATTGAAACCAGTTTGGGGGGCTAGGAGAAAGTCGAATCGATCCGGCCCTTGAACTTCGGTGTCGCGTACAAGCCGACAGGTACTCGTGGATTCCGGCGTTCGTAGTCCCGACACATATACCCACCGTCCCGCTGTCGTATTGGGCGAGCTCCAGATGTGCATCGAGCCTGGCCATAACCGCAGCAGTCATGAGGATCTGCGCATCGCGACTGATGCCGCGACGTCCCTTTTTGCCGAGATAGTCGGCCAACGAAAACTCCGGAAGGTGGGCGCCATAGAGGCAAGGACTCGTGGACCACCTATCTTCACAGTCGAAATTCCGCAGCGAAAATGCCTTCAAACCGCGAAGAAGAGCACGACGCAACGGCTCGCTTCCTGGTCCGAATGCAGAGACCACCCCGAGCCCTGTAATGACGGCCCGCAGGCTCATGCAGCTGACTCCCGGCAGCGTTCGATGACGACACATGAGATATTGCCGCCGAAGCCAAATGCGTTGCTGAGAACTGCCCGGACCGCGTGTGGCTTTGAGGCACCCAGCACAAGGTTCAACGAGCATTCAGGATCTGGATCGTCCACATTGACCTGTGGCGGCAGGACTTGATCGCGAATCGCGAGTACGCAGCTGATCGCTTCGATCGCGCTCGCGGCACCCTGTGCATGACCCACCATCGCCTTTATGGATGAGACCGCCACCGGTGTGGTCACCGCACCAAATACACGTCGAATGGCACGTGCCTCCGCCAGATCGTTGAGCAGAGTCCCCGTCCCGTGTGCGCTGATGTAGTCGATCTCGTCGACGGACCGACCACTCATAGCAACCGCTGCTTGCATCGATCGGACAGCGCCATCGCCATCTGGATGCGGAGCCGTCATGTCGTGCGCGTCGGCAGAATTGCCGTGCCCTGTGACTTCCGCGTAGATCCTGGCTCCGCGTTCTAGAGCGTGCTCGAGATCCTCAAGCAAAAGCGCTCCAGCGCCCTCCGCCAACAGTAGGCCTTTACGATTGCGATCGAAGGGTCGCACGATATCCGGCGAAAGAGCACGAAATCCGTTGAACATTCGGAGCATGGCAAGCGACAACTCGTCTGCTCCTCCCGCAACCATTGCTCTGCAACGCCCGGCACGGATCATGTCCATCGCAAAGCCGATCGCGCTATTACCGGCGGCGCAGGCTGTAGCGACCATCACCGCAGGCCCGTCAAGTCCGAACTCGGAGGCAGCCACACGGCTCATAGATAACTCCGGCAATTCCCGCTGCCGCTGCATGGCTACCTCTTGTCTAGAGAAGTGCCTCATTGTCGCCTCCAGCGCGGGGCGATTCGCAAGGACGGATCCGAAGCAAACGCCCGTGCGACGGCGGTGAACGTTGTCGACTAGGTTCGCGTCCGCGAGAGCCATGCGAGTAGCGACGATTGCGAAATGGTCAGCGCGTGACAGCGCTTCGCTGCCCCTCGGAGGCATCTGGGACGCAGCGTGGAAATCTTTGATCTCGCCTCCACACTTGCAAGCACATCCAGACGTATCAAGGCGTTGGATTTCACACGTACCCACACTCCCGCTAAGCACCGCACGCCAGAACGCTTCGGTGCCGGTGCCTATCGGTGAAACGACGCCCAAACCAGTGACCATGACACGCTTCACAAAATCGCCTTTGTCTTAAGGTGCTGCTCGGTAAGCTGGACGACCTCATCGACGCACGCGAGGTGTTCTGTTTCAACTACTTGGTACCGCACGCCGAAGCGCCGCTCAAGTGCAAATACCATGTCCATGAACCTCAACGACGTGCATCCGTATTCATCAAAAAAGTTTCGAGTGTCATCCAGCTCTCCCGATTCGAGCTCAAGGACTGCTTCCACGACTTCTCGTACAGCTGACCTAATATCAGAGCTCATCCGTGACGTCCTTTCACAGTTGCCTCCAATAACCGGCCCGCGGTAGAAAGCGTGCTCAATTTGAGCCCATCCGACCAATGGAGCATCTGGGAGGCGTATGTCCAGTACATGGCGATTGCAACGAGGCACGCCAATGTCACCCCTCGCGGGTAGAAGAGGAAGAGCGTCGTGCTGGAAAGCGCGAACCAGAAATGGTAAAACAGTTCTCGCACCATAAGGCGCTGCCCATGGTCACTGACGGCCGATAATAACGCCAAGGGGACTCCTATCAATACCCACGGCACGACAAACAAGAATCGCGACGGGAGCCAACCGCCAGCGACTGCGATAATGATTGCCACGTATGGCGCGGCGGCGACCGCTATTAGGAGAGTTGTCCGGCGTGCGATGACTAGCGCGACCCACAGGCTTCTATAGCCGACACGCTCATCGCCTATGACGTCGGTAATATCCTTGATTCCTCCGAGTCCCGCGATGAACAACACCATCATGATGATGACTGGCGCTATGTCACTGCCGTGTAGTTGATCTCCGCCCAATGCACGGCCCGCTGACCATCCGGTCAAGAACGGAATGGTAAACACGCACGTGAGAGCCAACAGGGCGAGATAGCGGCGCGCCTTAAGTCGCATTCCGTATGAGTAGGCTATCGGGACGACAATTGAGGTTCCCATAGAGAGCATGACGATTGGATCCGGGCGATATGAGAGCCCGATCACATCGATTGCAATGACTGCGATCCAGATGCGAGTGACGGTGCATCTGATCCTGTCGTAACCAAACTCTTCACACATCGCGGTCCGCTCCGGCCGATTGAGCCTGTCTTCAGCTTGGTCTGCGAGTCGATTCATGAGTTCTGTCACAAGGGACGTGAGGGCGCAGTGAACCCAGCCAGCGGCAAGCACGACCGGAGAAACGTACACCCGTCGCGAGTAGCGCAACGGCGAAGGGGGCAAAGTAGAGGGCGGCGAAACGGCAGCTCCCGCAGCGGAGTAGCAGCAAGGCGCCGCGACTGAAGGTTATTGCCAAATCATCAAGGCAGCTACAATGGTGACTCTAGTAGCTGGCAAAAACTGTCGTCTACTTGAATTGCGTATGGGTGGTCGTGCAGCATTAATAGACAGGTTCGGCCATTTCCGCATCAATTTCGACCGCCGCTGAACGCTGCAGGATGCTGATTGAAATCACGAGACGGAACTGGTTCTTAATTCGGACAACTATTCCTTCGACTCCGCGTAAGGCACCGCTCTGAACTCGAATTCGTTGGCCGACTACCGTGAACGGCCACGGCTGAGCCGCAGCGTGAGCAACAGTCACTTGCAATGCGCGAATGTCTTCATCGTCGATTTCGATCGGGACCCGACCGCTACATACGAATGATATGACTCCCGGTGTAGTGAGGACCTTACCGCACACATCGCGGTGAATGTTGCAGAATACGTACCCCGGAAACAGAGGCCTGTCGACATCCCTTCTCGTAGCTCGCGGAGCAAAGTGCCGTCTCATGCGATAGTGAGGCACAAAAGTCTCGTAGCCCTTGTGCAGAAGAGACGCGGCAATGCTGAATTCACGATTCGTCCGCACCT
Organism: Vicinamibacterales bacterium; assembly: GCA_963782595.1. Classification (GTDB taxonomy): domain Bacteria; phylum Acidobacteriota; class Vicinamibacteria; order Vicinamibacterales; family JAMQPK01; genus JAMQPK01. The sequence continues at coordinate 153,911 of CAWAKJ010000007.1, forward strand.
GGAGTGCGTACCAGCTGCCATCGGTAAACATTGAATGCCCCCCGAATAGGCTGCCGCCCTTGGTGTCGCAGAGAACGCCTAGTGTCAACGCGCGGTCGCGAACGCTTGGATCGTGCGTCTTGAACGTTCGACTTGCCTTGGTACAAGAGGAGACAGACGGCGTAACCTCATTTGCGATCTATGGAGTGTAAATTCGTTACTTGACAGGTGTGATGGAAATGCGTCGCTGCGATCGTTGTCGACCAATCTCTGTCAGCGGAACGCCGACATCGATTCGATGTGATTCGTGTGAGTTGCGAGTCCGCGCAGAATTCGTGTTACGTGAAAGCCCGATTTCGCATCTTTCCATCTTGTGCACCAAGTCGAGTTGATCTAAGCTCACTCTCTCCGCATCGCCAGAGCCCCTGCGCTCGTTGGCGGTAGCCTGTTGGGCGCACAGGAATCCGCGCTTTCTCTCTCTCGATATTCCTCCCCACGAGTCAGACCTCATCTGCAGAGGTACGAACAGATTTGTTCTTCGCGATTGTTGTTTTCACCATGCTTCGGCCAGTTCCGTGGAGATCGCCCTCGATTGATCAACGACAGGAGGCAACTATCCATGACTAATCCGTTCGAAGATGACGATGCCGACTATGTGGTGCTGATTAATGATGAGGGGCAGTACTCCCTGTGGCCACATGGTCTCGAGATTCCAGCCGGTTGGACATCAGTTCATACCAAGGCCACGCGGCAGGAATGTCTCAACTGGGTTGATGAACACTGGACCGACATGCGGCCCAATAGTTTGCTGCGTGCGATGTCGCAGCGCCCGATTAGAAATGGAAACTAGTCAATCTACCATTGGTACGGTGATAACCATGGGTGATAGTGAGGAATGTTACGACCAGGCTCTCGAAAGAGAACTGCTTGAGCTGCTAACTGCTGCTCAGGCATTTCACGGCCAGCTGGAGATTCCAGCAGCCATTTACTATCGAAGACTGATGCAATCGATGGTCTCGGAGCTATCGGTGACGGCTGAACTGTCGCAGAAGGTGTCATGTGTGCGACGGCTATTCTCGGCCGATCTCTATTTGACGACGGCCTGCGCCCGAGGCAGCTCATGTGCTTGGAGCCGCTTTCTGGACATCTACAACCAATATATTGTCAATTGTGTTCGAGCGGCGTGTCGCAACCAGGCCATCGTCGACGAAGTGTCGGGCAGTGTCGTTAGTGATCTGTTTCTTGCGGATCGAAGTGGAGTGAGCCGTATCGGCTCCTACGACGGGCGTTGTCCTCTGCGAGCGTGGCTACGAAGGCTCATTGAGAACCGTTGTATCAATGAGAGCGCTCGCCACTACCACCGCTTCCGTTGCGACGAAAGTTGTGCGATTAAGTTGATAGATCGCTCGGCGACGCCGGAGGCGGCGTTGGATGAGAGGGAGTGGCTTGCAAATCTAGAGGCGGATTTGACAGCCGCCTTCGCTCGTTTGAGTGATCGTGAACGGCAGATGTTGTTTCTCAGATTCGGTCAGGAGCGCAGCCTCGTTGAGATCTCCTCAGCCTATGGGCTCCACTTGTCGACGGTTAGCCGCGCGATTACGCAGGCGCTGCGAAAAATCCGCGTGATGCTAGAAGGCGCTCCGGCCAGCGGCTCGTATCTGTTGCTACGAGATGCGGTGGGGCGGATTGTCCACAGAACGGTGTGACTACGCCCCAGAGAGGCCGCCCCGTTCCGTCATTACTACCCTGAATCGTTTGCGATCAAAGGAATATGCAAGTTGCCATATATCGCCGGTCTTTCAGTTAGTCGGGTCATCGAATTGTGAACCGCTGAGCGAAATGCGGTCGGTGGCCGCTCCAAGTCTGAGATCGCAGCGCGAGCCAGAGGCTCGCGAGTCGCGCTTATCGGAAATGGCGGCAGCTTATGCGTGGGCCGGGGACCACATGCCATCTTGCCGGTGCGCGAGGCAGGGGCGTATCGTCGTCAGAGCTATAAGAGTCACGGTTTAAGCATCGGGGATCTGTTAGCCAGTGGCATTACCACATTGTGAGCCTGAATGTGAGCTACGGAGCTGGTTTTTCATTGTCGGATGCCAGCGAACAGGTACGACGCTCATGCGTCTTATCCTTGAGTGTCACACGAAAATTCAGTGTTGTGACGAATCTATTGCATATCCGCTAATCAGTGGAAAACGGCGGCTAGCTGCTGAGGGCCGCCGGATTGGTCTGAAAGTCCCGTGTCTCACTGAGCAACTCGGCAATCCGTCGCTATGCTACCGCAACCTCTTGCCCGAAGTGGCCAATGTCTATCGCGGCCAACCCATCATTTTCATGTTACGGGACGTGCGCGATACCGTTCTCTCGATGCGTAATTTACGCACAATCGATGGGATATGGCTAGACACACATCTTATTCCCGCGCTGTGGTCCAAGATCGTCAGCGATCCAGTTTTCAACACACGGTATGCTGCGCAGATTCAGCTTCTAGAGACGACACGTCGTTTTAGGCTGGCGTGCGCGGCTCTCTATTGGCGGTGCAAGACTGAAGCGCTCTGGGACTACTACAAGGCCGGATTTCCCGTGTTACCTGTACGTTATGAGGATTTAGTGACTGATGCGCCAAAGGAATTGCGAAGAGTGTGCGAGTGTCTCCAGGTACCTTTGGAGCCCGCGCTGCTGCGGCATCAAAGCGTCTCACATGGTGAGCTGTGTAATGGCCTAGCGATCGGAGACACCGATCCGACGAGACCGATTGATAGTCAGTCAGTCGGCCGTTGGCGCGAAGCGTTCACCGACGCGGAGGTAGAGGAGATTCTGAAATTCGCTGGCGACATTCAGGCGTCGATTTACTCTCAGCCGAGTAGAGACTAACCATAGCGATGCAATGTGGCAGAATGTCAAACGATCCAATATTCGTTCTCTCTCATGCACGAACTGGCTCCACACTGCTGCGCTACATTATCGATGCTCACCCAGATGTCTGGTGTCCGGCTGAGATTACGCTAGGGAGACTCTGCTCGGCCCTGAGACACACAGTGAGCTTCACCCGGCTCGATCGGCTGTCCACAAATCCCGTTGCCGAGCAGGCGTCGACTTATCCACTGGTGCAAGCGATTGTGAATCAGATTATGGACGGGCAGTGCGCACGTAAGGGGAAGAGGCGCTGGTGCGATAAGTCAACTAATAACGTCGATCATGTGGACGTTCTCGATAAAACGTTTCCAACCGCCCAATACATATGCCTGCACCGCAATTGCCTGGATGTGGTTCATTCGCTCGTGGAACTGTTCCGTTTTGGATTTCCTGGTCGGTATGCGCAGGCGGTCGCCAGATCGCCGGAGAATATTGTCGATGCGATGATCGACACATGGCTCGAAGCAACAGAGAAGATTCTCAAATTCGAAACGACCCATTCGGAACGGTGTCTGCGCGTTCGCTATGAAGACCTCGTTAGGGATCCGCTCTCCGTGTCAAAAAGCATATTTCTGTTTCTGAATCTCGGCTTCGATTCAGCAATGCTAGACAGCGTGTTCTCAATACCACACGACGCGGGCCCTGCCGACTTCAAAATCCGATTCACGTCCAGCATTCTGCGCGGCCGGGTTGGGAAGGGTATGGCCATTCCTCGTAGTCAGATGTCGTCAGATCGGTTGGCGAAGATGGCCGCATGGCATGTAGTGTTAGGTTATGACAGCGACGCAATCGATCAGGACCGGTTGGCGAGTAAATCGGCCATGCCAGAGGCAGACTGGGTCGGGTGGGGCTGACGCGCCACTGTCAGATTCGTATCATGAATGCATGCAGTAGTTCATCCGAATTAGTTCATCCGAAATCAGTGCGAATTCTGCGACGGAAGGCCAATGGAGCGAAATAGAGACCAGGCGGCAATACCAGAAGATCCATTCGTCCTAGACCAAGTCGAAAGGGCGTTGAGGCAACATCAGCAGGTAAAAGAAGCTGCTGTCGTTGTGCAGCACCACGGCGATGAAGAACGTGTGGTGGCCTACGTCGTGCCTACGGAGGACGGCCCTACGGTCAGCCAGCTGCGAAGTTATCTGGAGAGTATTTGTATTCCAACCCACTCGGTTCCATCGGTATTCGTGTCGTTGGACAGTTTGCCTTTGACGAGCACAGGGTCAATTGACCGAAGCGCGCTTCCGCCCGCCGATCCTGTCTGGTCTGCGGCCGAAACCAGCTACACAGCACCTCGCAACGCGTTCGAGGCTGCGATCGCTGCGATCTGGGCAGAAGTGCTGCTTGTAGAGCGAGTTGGTATACACGACGACTTTCTCGAACTTGGTGGGGACTCTCTACTTGCAACTCAGATCATTGCTCGTATCTGGGAGCGTCTTGGAACGGAAATCCCGTTGGCTGCGATGTTCGAGCGATCGACCGTAGCCGAGATCGTCGACCAATTCTTTGGCGATTCCGAGAAATCGCAAGGCTGACGATCCTGCGATCATCGTTGTCTTGCGCCACTCTGTGGTGGACCGGCCGTAATTCTCTCCAGAAATCAAACGCAGATGGTACCGACGCTGAGGGACAACCTATGGTTCGCAGGTTATCGGCCGAGGCCCGAAGCAAAAGTGCGAGTGTTGTGCTTCCCACATGCCGGAAGTTCTGCAGCCGCCTTTGCGCAATGGCAGACGAAGCTACCTGTCGAGATAGAAGTCTGTCCGATTGAGTACCCGGGGCGAGGAAGCCGACGATCAGAGCGACCGTTCGTTCGCGTGCTCCCCTTGGTATCGGCAATCACTACGGATTTGCTCCGAGCGACTGAAAAACCCTACGCGATGTTTGGACACAGTATGGGAGCTCTTATCGCGTTCGAGCTCCTTCGACTTGTGGAGCGCAACAGGTGTTCGGCGCCAGTGGGCCTATTTGTAGCTGGTTGCCGCGGGCCGAGTCTTCCGCCGCGGAGGCGTCCAATCTACGCGTTACCGGATGACGAATTCATCTCGGAGATCAAGGCGCTTCGTGGAACGCCAGACGAGATTTTGAGAAATCCAGAGATGATGCAACTTGTCCTGCCTGTTCTGCGAGCCGATATGGAGCTCGCCGACACGTATGCATATCGTGCGGCGGCGCCCTCGTTGTGCAGGCTGTTTACATACGGCGGTTCGAGCGACACCGAGACGCTTCCAGAAGAGTTAGGCGCATGGGCTTTGGAAACAGATGATGGCTGCGTGACAAGAATGTATCCCGGTGATCATTTTTTTCTTCGTACATCTGAGTCCGCAGTCCTTTGCAATCTCGCCACGGACCTCCTCGGGCTGCTGTAAGAAGACAATTGAATATTCAGTCAAAAATGAAAATCCTGTCCGCACCGCTACTGGTTAAGGGTGCTCGTCCACACATAATGCCGCTGTCGTTTGCGCAGCAGAATTTGTGGTTTCTCAATAGACTCGAAGAATCGGCGCCGAACTATAACGAGACGGTGACGCTTCGCTTCAACGGAGTGTTCGATCGTGGCGCCCTCATTGCCGCGCTAACGTGTCTAGTGAGGCGCCACGAGATCTTACGTACAGTCTTTCCTGAGAGTCAGGGCAATCCGCGTCAGCACATCATGGCCGCCAAAACGGCACGCGTGCCGCTGACGTGTATCGAGACGGACGACGACCACTTGCCGACACAGGTTGCTGAGGCTGCGCAACCGCGATTTGACTTGACCCGTGAAAGACCGCTGCGTGCCTATCTATTCAACCTACATCCCGAGCATCACGTGCTCGCTTTGGTAATCCATCACATCGTTATCGACGGATGGTCCGTTCGACGCGTGCTCATTCGCGATCTGGTCGCTATGTATGAGGCATGTCGTCTCGGTCGTGCGGCAAAGCTACCAGCGTTGACAGTTCAGTACGCGGACTACGTCTTGTGGCAGAGACGGGTGTTGGGTGCTGAGGACGATCCGGATAGTAGGATGTCACGCCAACTTAAATTCTGGAAGGCCGCTCTCCATGGGTTGCCAGACCAGTTAATGATCGCCGGTGATCGGCGTCGTTCGATGGCGCCGACCTTTCTCGGCGGTATTGTTGAGCTCGAAATCGATAAGAAGCTGCACGCTGACCTTGCCGAGCTGGCCCGAAGGAACCGCTCGACGATGTTCATGGTGCTTCACGCGGGTCTTGCCGCTCTGTTGACCCGATTGGGTGCTGGCACAGACATCCCCATTGGCAGTCCGGTCTCCGGACGAAGCACGACGGCGCTCGATGACCTTGTGGGTCTGTTTGCCAACACGATCGTGGTGCGAACGGACACATCTGGGAATCCAGCATTTTGCGAGTTGCTTGCGCGTGTGCGGCGGAGGGTTCTGGATGCCTGCGCACATGATGACCTGCCCTTCGAACGGCTGGTCGAAGCGTTGAATCCAGTGCGTTCTCTTTCGAGAAACCCGTTGTTTCAAGTCATGTTGGCCTTTCAACCGCACAGCCGTGTGAGCATCTCGGAGCTGACGGATCACAGGATCACGCGCGGCGCAGTACCCGTGCGTGCGAATCGCGCTCTTTTCGATCTGATGTTCAAGTTCGTAGAGCTGCGGGCCGGGCCTGGAGCGGTTCAGGGCATACGGGGAAGCCTAGTCTTTAGTGGTGACCTATTTGATCCCGCTACCGCAAAGGAGTTGGCCGCGGCGTTCGTACATATTCTTCGAGCCGCCGTCAGCAACCCAGCACAGACGATTGATGAGATAGATCTGTCCGCGCCTTCGGTAAAGCAACGACTGCTACAGGTAGGCGAGGATTCTGCGCGTGCGAACCTCGAGCCTTTGTTGATTGCTCGCTTTGAAGACCAGGTCATACGTAGGAACAAGGCTCCCGCCGCAATCTCTCAAGGCCAGCAACTCTGTTACCAGCAGCTGAATCTGCGCGCCAATCGACTCGCGCACCATCTGCTGTCTCTAGGAGTTGGTCCAGAAGACGTCGTTGCCTTTGTTCTTGGGCGCTCCTTGGAAATGGTGGTGTCACTACTGGCCATATTGAAAACTGGAGCGACGTGTCTCCCGTTGGATTCCGACTATCCTGCCCAATACCTGGCTTCCGTTATGTCCTCCGCTAGGCCTCGGTGGATAGTGACGTCTCGGGATGCAGCCGGCGCCATTCCTGACGGCATGGCGGTAATTATTCTCGACTGCACTGAAGTCAGCGCGTCACTCGCGCAGGCTCCGACGAGCAACCCAACGGAGACCGACCGGCGGCAGCCTCTTCTCTTTGACAATGCGGCGTTATTGGTTCACACAGCCGGCACTACTCGCTCGGAACGCGGAGTCATTATCAGTCATCGTGCGCTCGCTTCCGTAATGTCCGCGATGGAAGACGCAGTGCCGATCACACCTAACGAGCGTTTGTTGGCGACGAACGCGGTTGGCTCGGATGTTGGGATGATAGAAATATTGCGTCCACTTATGACCGGTGCTGTCCTGGTCGTCGCTTCATCAGACGAACTCTCATCTTCTCGTTTGCTGAGTGGGCTCATCGAGCAAACCGGGATCACTGTAGTGCACGGCAATCCTGGTCTGGTTCGTATGATCGCAGCGCATCGGCGGCAGGACGGTTCCGATCTCGCATTTACGGTTGGACGACAGATCCTCACTCCAGCAGCTCTGCGCGTCTTACATCGCTCGGCGCATCGAGTAACGAACTGTTACGGGGTCACTGAGTGTACGGGCTGGACTACATGCGCTCTCGACACTGCGACCGGCGATGAAATGTCCGTCGGTAAGGCAATTGCGAATGCCCGAGCGTACGTTCTTGATCGCCGGCTACGACCGGTTCCTCCTGGCGTCATGGGTGATTTATACGTTGCCGGGACTGGTCTAGCACGCGGTTATTTCCAAGCGGCTGGTCTCACGGCAGCTACGCTTGTCGCGAATCCGCACGGGCCGCCTGGATCGCGCATGTGTCAGACGGGCGATCGTGGGCGGTTCAGCCACAGCGGAAATTTACAGTTCTTTGGCCGGAGGCAGGAGCATGTGATCGTTGGCGGTCGGAGTGTTGACACGCACGCCGTTGAGATGGCTCTGTGCGCTTGCCCGGGAATTGACGAAGCAGTCACCACCGTGTGCCCGAATGTAGTCGGTGCGGACGCTCTCATAGCTCACGTGGTGACCGGTGCAGGCGATGTCCTCGACAGTCAAAATGTTCAACACACTCTGTCCCAAACACTGCCATCGAGCTTTGTTCCGGCCGCAGTTGTAAAGGCGGACAGCCTTCCACGAACCCCTCATGGAACTATCGACCGTAAGAGACTCGTGCGGGGCGCGGTTTCAACTGCGCCCGGCACACGCTTGCCGAAGAATGCGTGCGAAGCGAACCTGTGTTCATTGTTTGCCGAGATTCTCGAGGTCGCGTCCGTGACACCGGAGGACAACTTTTTTAAGCTTGGTGGACATTCCTTACTGGTCACCAAATTCGTGAACAGAGTTCGGACGAGGCTAGGCATCGAAATGGACCTTCGGCTACTTTTCGATGCACCGACTGTCGCTGGGTTAGCACGTCATCTGTCAGACCAGTCCGTAGAGCCGCCGGAGAGACTATCGGCGCGGTCCCGACCGCCGATCTCTCCAGGTGAGTAATTATGATGAAAGAGACCATATCGCAAATCTCCAGCTCTCCATGTGAGCCATCTTCGCGCATTGAAGATGGCTCGCGGGCCTCAGCCGTGTTCCGGAAGGCGTCGACTATGGCTGCGGATGGGCGTTTTCGCGACGCGATCGCTTACGCGACAAAAGAGAATCTGACACTTAGGATGCCTGAGCTTGAACGAGAGCTCTTAAGATGGCGCCATAGTGCCTTCGCGCTGCGTGATGTTCGTCGGCCTGTCGCCGTTTGGCCTTCAGCGTCAACTGATCTCTTTGCGGATGCAGTGGGTCTCGTGCCCGAAATCGCCGCCGGCCAATTTACTGCTCAGATCGTCGCTTCCGGGATTTTGCACCACGGCTGCTTGATCGTCCGCGGTTTGGTTTCTGAGTCTGCAGTGGCCGCTCTTGCGGATGGAGTTGCATCGGTGTTTTCGGCAATTGAGGCTGCGAGGAAGGCCGAGCCTTCCCCTTACGTATCGTCGTTCTTTTCGCCATTCGAATCGTCCGATGTGAACCTCGCGTCGAGACGGGCTGCAGTCCAGAAGGGCGGTGCGGCTGTTTGGGCCGCTGACTCACCGCGCATCTTCTTCAATCTGGTTGAAGCATTCGAACATTGGCGGATTATCGACGTCGTGGCGGAGTGTCTAGGCGAGCGGCCCGTTCTTTCCGTTCAGAAGACGACACTTCGGATGGTTCCACCGACCACCGGTACGGATTGGCACCAAGACGGTGCATTTCTGGGAGCAAACATTCGAGCGGTGAACGTATGGCTTTCATTGTCGGACTGCGGCGAGGACGCACCTGGCCTTGATCTGCTGCCGCGACGTGTTCCATACATCGTCGAGAAGGGCACGCGTGGCGCGTTCTTCGATTGGTCCGTCGGTGCGGATACAGTCCGGACAGTGGCGAGGGGCACCCCGATCGTCAGACCGGTCTTTAGGCCTGGCGATGCGATCATTTTTGACCAACTGTTCCTCCACAGAACCGGTGTAGGACCCCAGATGACGAAGACCCGCTGCGCAATCGAATCTTGGTTTTTTGCACCATCGACGATGCCCACCGGGTATCACGGTCTCGTTCTCTGAATCAGCCTTCGGCACAGAGCGGAGTGAGAGTAGATGAGTGCTTCGTATAGCCACGGCAGTCCTGCGAATGCCCTGAGAATCGACACAATTGGGGGCTGTATGGACCGCATCGCTGCGGCGAACGGCAATTTGTGTGCCGTAGTGTCTCGACATCAGGGCGTGCGTTTGACCTATGCAGACCTCATGGCTTGCGTAGACCGCGCAGCGAGTGGGCTGATCTCGCTGGAAGTAGCGCGAGGGGATCGAGTGGGGCTCTGGAGCCGAAATTGTTCAGAGTGGTTGATCATCCAATTGGCCGTTGCGAAGGTGGGAGCGATCCTGGTTCATTTAAACCCAGCTTATAAAGCCGGCGAACTGGAACACGCCGTCACACAGTCGGGTGTTAGCGTCTTAATTACAGGCGAGGGCATTCGCGTCAGTGGCTTGGACGCGTGTCTAGCGTCGGCTAGATGGATATCTTCAAAATCGGCACAGTCGGCAAGCGGGGGTCCACTGCGGTGCGTGATTAGCGTCGGCGGCTGTCGAATAGACAGCTGTGTCGGTTGGTCAGAGCTTTGCTCCAGAGGAGACGACATTCCCGACAGCGTTTTGCGTGCACGCGCCCTCTCAGTTGACTGTGATGACGCCGCCAACATTCTTTACACATCCGGCACCACTGGTGTGCCCAAAGGCGTCACGCTCTCACATCATAGCTCATTGAACAGCGGGTTTTTCGTGGGTGAGCGCATGCATTACTCGGCCGCGGATCGTGTTTGTCTGCCGGTCCCTCTCTGCCATTCATTCGGTTCGATTATCGGAGCCTTGGCGACGCTCACCCACGGCGGTACGGTCGTTTTGCCGGCTCCTCTGTTTGACGCAGGAGCCTGCCTGAATAGCATCGAGGAAGAAGGATGTACTGCCTTTTACGGGGTGCCGTCGATGTTCGCAGCGGTATTGGCTCACCCAATGTTTTCGGCAGAGCGGCTCCAAACGCTTCGCACTGGAATTATGGCCGGCGCATCGTGTCCCCCATCATTGGTCAGGCGAACAGTCCACCAAATGCATATTCCTCAGCTAACAATCTGTTACGGCACAACCGAGACTGGAACGATCTGTCAATCATTATCGGATGACCCAGTCGATGAACGCGCGCAGACCGTGGGCGTCGTTCACCCACATGTGGAATGTAAGATAGTCGATCCTGTGAGCGGTTCCATCGTTGAGCGAGGTGTTACAGGCGAGCTGTGTGCCCGTGGCTATTCGCTGATGTCGGGTTACTGGGGCGACCCCGTTTCGACGCAAGCCGTACGGAAGCAAGGCGGCTGGCTGGCCACGGGAGATCTTGCCGTCATGGATGAAAACGGCCGCGTGAGTATCATTGGACGCAGTAAAGACGTGATCATCTCGGCAGGTCAAAACATCTATCCGCGCGAAATCGAGGATCTCCTCCGAACACACCCCAAGGTTTGTGAGGCGGTCGTCATCGGCATTCCCGATGACCTGTACGGGGAAGCGGCGTGCGCCTGGATTCAGCTTCACGAGCACGAGACATCAACGGCAGATGAAATGCGCCGATTCTGCGGTAAGAGAGCTGCGGCGTATAAAGTTCCGCGCCGGGTGAAATTTACGGATCAGCTGCCATTGACTGTGACTGGAAAGATCCAGCGATTCAAGCTGCGAGAGCGATCAATCGCCGAGTATGACCTAATCGAGGAAGAGAGCCAACGCAAATGTCAGCGCCAAGACTTCTAGGTGTTCTGCTTTGTTACAACGATGGAGATATCCTAGCAGACGCCATCCGGCACCTTCTTGATAACGGTCACCATGTGATTGTGTGGAATCACGGATCGACCGACGAAACGGCTTCTGTATTAAAAATGTTTCGCCATGAGTTGCTGGAGGCCACAGACATCAGCCGAAACGTTGATTTTTACGATCTTTACCCCCTCATGTCCAAGCACCTTCTGACCAATTACGTGCAGAAGTACGACTGGATTTCATGGCCAGACCAGGACGAGATTCTTGAAGGTCCAACTCGGGACAAGTCATACCGAGAGAATCTCGCAGCCGTGGTCGAGTCCCGTCACAACTGGATTGAATTCAATGACTTCGTGTATTGGTTTACAGACAGGGACGACGCAAAGATTGAATCGCCTTGCGAGAGGGTAAGGCACTATTCGTTGGCGAAGCACGGCCCGCCGAAGATTCGATCCTGGCGCGCCTCTGCCACAAACATCCGATGGTTCAACCACAACATGGCGTTAGGCAGCAGATACCCTGCACTTTTCAACCTTCGGCATTACCCAATGAGATCGCCGGCACAAATGAAGCGCCGACTCTCCTTTGATCGAGCGGGTATTCAGCGTGGGCCAGTGAACTTTCACTATGAGCACATGAAGGAGGTCGCATCTTCTCTTGATGTGAAGGGTGAGGATCTGCATTTCGACGATGGACAGACGGCACTAAATCCGGCGATGAACTTTAATTGGACGCGCATCTACGGATCGGCACCAAAGCTCCCGCGCGAGGTAGCCGAATCGTTTCTTCTGCGAACCAAGAAATGGGAAATTGCCGCCCTTCTGAAGAAAGGCATCGCCACCCTGCCTTCACCTCTCGTTGCGCAGTACGGTCAGGAACGAATCGATCGCTGGTTGGGCAGTCTGGATTCTGAAGGCAGTAGCGGGATCGTCGTCGCGATAAAAAAGGACGCTGTCATTATCGTTACACCAGAACTGTCCAGGAAGTGGACGGAGGACCCACAGTTTGAGAATGCCACGGGGGAGCTCAGTTCCGCTAGATGGGTTGGGACCATGTTGGGCGAGGTCCCAGTATGCGTGTGGGCTGACAGTGTGGAACGGTGCATTCGAATTGTCGTTAGCGGAATCGATCCTCAGCCTCCTAACGATCGTGCGCCGCTATTAGCTCTCGTTCCTTGCTATGGGGGAGATGTGTGTCACCTAACACACCTGCACGACGGCTCGGCCGAGTTTCCACACCTTCCGGCCACATATTACTTCCTCACTTGCGAACCGGTTGGTCACTGGTGATTGGCTTGCTAGGAAACCTAGGAAACGTACTCTTCAAAGAGGTTTGACCGGCGTGTCAGAGCAAGTAACGTACGGTGTCGTCCCGCGCGCGTTTCACCTAGAGCAGGCAAAGCGTGCGTTGCCGGGAGTTGCCTACTACGTCGTGCTGCATTGGCTGCATCAAATTGTGGAGCCCGCCACATACGTAGAGATCGGAGTGCAGAACGGCGACTCCCTGATGTTAGCCAGGGCCGGAACCCTCAGCGTGGGGATTGATCCCAGCCCAACACTCAGAACCACATTGTCGCCAAACGCTCGGGTCTTTGCAATGACTAGCAACGAGTTCTTCGAGCAGTATGACCTCCGCGAGACGCTTCTCGGCAATCACGTTGCGATGGCGTTTGTCGATGGTCTTCATCTCTTCGAACAGGCGCTTCTTGATTTTAGTCGGCTTGAGCGTTACTCGATGCCGAGTTCGATCATCGTCGTTCACGACTGTTTGCCCCTCGATGAAATCACGTCGAGCAGAACGCGAACCACAGATTTCTATAGCGGTGATGTTTGGAAGGTGGCGCTCTGTCTGCGCGAACTGCGACCAGATCTTCATATTGCGATCGTCCCTGCGGCGCCAACGGGATTGTGCATTATTAGCGGCCTCAATCCAGCTTCAACCGTACTGGAACGCTCGTATGAGGCATGCCTAGCGCGATATCGCGATCTTGATTTCGAAGACTACAGAATGCGCGCGCGTCTGATGCCGCCTACAATTCCCAACACCAAGGCCGCCGTGAATTCATTTATCAGAGATGCGCGGGCGGCATGCCGTAGAGCGCTCGGATTGTAAAGACTGCGTGTGTCGGAAGAACGTGTATCGACTGACGACCAACTGACTATGGACTCAGACCAAGCCGGTTCCCCTGGCGCATCGGGCGCTGCGAAAGAGCTATCAAGGAGCGTGGCAAAAACTGCGCCACTGTCGTTTGCTCAGCAGCGGTTTTGGTTTCTTGAGCAGTTGGTCGACGGAGCACATGTCCACGGCATCCCAATTTTGATAAGGCTTGCAGGCCCCTTCGATTCCGGCGCGCTTCAACGAAGCATGTGCCGTCTTTTCAGGCGTCACGAGATCCTCCGTACCAGAATTGCAGTTAAGGACGGAGAACCGGTTCAAGAGATCGAAGTCGACGCGTGGTTCGTACCGCAAGAGATGGATTGCCGTAGTCCGCTGGATGGAAAAAAGCGAGCAGGCACGTGGCTGGCTTCAGAGCTAGCGCGCCCGTTCGATCTGTCTCGGTTGCCTTTGATTCGAGCGAGCGTGCTGAAGCTGACGGAGGAGGATTGCGTACTGGTTCTCATCGCACACCACATGATTGTCGATGCGTGGTCAATTGGCATTCTGCGTCGCGAGCTGACGTCGCTTTATGAAGGCGAACGCGCGGGGAAAAGAGTGGAATTGCCGACTTTGGCGGTTCAGTATGCCGACTATGCCATCTTCCAGCGCGAATCTATGAAAGGCGGCGAGTACGGGCGTCAGCTTTCATACTGGGTGGCGCAGCTCACAGGTGCCGAACCGTTAATCTTGCCGACGGATCGACCACGGCAGCGTCTCCAGATGTTTCATGGGAGTGTTGTCCCTTTTGAATTGAACGATGGGATCGCCGATGCTCTTCGGCAGCTCGAACAAAATCACGCGGTGACCTTGTCGATGATACTCTTGGCCGCCTTCGCCGTGCTACTTGCGTCGTACTCGGGCCAGGACGAAATCACAGTCGGCACGCCTATCGCTAACCGCAACAGAACTGAGTTCGAAGGACTAATTGGACCGTGTTTGAATATCGTTGCTATTAGAACAAGCGTTCGAATGCATCGGAGCTTCCAAGAGTTATTGAAGGACATCCGGGAGATTTGCCTTCAGGCGTATTCGAATCAGGAAGTGCCTTTTGAGCATGTCGTGGAGGCACTACATCTCGATCGCGATGCGAGCATGCAGCCACTGTTTCAAGTGATGTTTGCTTTCCAGCAGGATGCAACAGGTAATGCGGGAATTCAGGACGCTCGACCGCTGACTGTGAAAAAGAGCTCGTCGAAGTTCGATCTAACATTGCAACTAACAAATAGCGGGAAACGAGTGCGAGGATTTGTGGAGTTCAGCACCGACTTGTTCGACGAATGGCGCGTACGCCAAATGATCCGCCATTTCATCTGCATTGTCGAAGCGGCCACTGCAAATCCTTCAGGATGCGTCGGAGAGGTTCCTTTCGTTCGGCACGATGAACAGCAGAAGATCATAGGCCAATGGAACGAGATGGCTGGGGCCATGGCCTCTAGCATCGTGACGGACCTGTTCGAAGAGCAAGTCATCCGGACACCAACAGCCACAGCGTTGGTGTACGACGGGCAGGTCCTTACATACTCTGCGTTGAATGAAAGAGCCAATCGCTTAGCACATTGGCTGATGTGTCGAGGTCTCGGACCAGAGGATGTCGTGGCAATCGCGACAGGCCGAACGCCCGAAACGTTGGTAAGTGTCCTCGCGATTCTGAAAGCTGGCGCCGCCTATGTGCTACTGGATTGCGAAGAGTCCTCGCGTGAGCATCTGACCTTCATCCTGACGGCTGTAAACGCGACCTGTATCCTGGCAGTAAGTGGCCTGGCCCGCGCGCTTGTGCCAGATTTGACATCGTTCACTGTCGACAGTGCCGAAATGATGTCCGAACTCGAGAAGAGTTCCGGAGCGAATCCGGCTGACGCCGCTCGTAGTGTGCGTCTGCTTCCCAACCATCTGGCTTGCATCACCTTTACGGCTGGTGTGTCTGAAACGCCCAGAGCAGTAGCTGTGACCCATGATTCATTGAGGAGCGCCTTGCTGGCGACTGAAAAGGTTCCTCCACTAAATCAACCGTCAAAAACAGTGGTTCTGAGCTCCTTGCATGCAGCTTCAGCGTCGATAGAAATCCTGCGCTCGCTTGTCTCGGGTACGACGATTTACCTCCAGTCCTCGCATGACGGATTGTATCCGGCCGGTAACGGTGAGGCTGACGGCGCGACGCTAGTGTACCTAACAGCTCGGCAGGCACTCACGCTTGTAGATACCGTGACGCAGCCACTCAACGACATGACGTTTGTGATCGGCGGCGGATCTTTGTCGGCGAAAACACGTCACCGTTTGCAGGACTTGGGGGCGCGCGTCGTGACGACGTATGGAACTGCGGAGACGATGCCGTGGAATACTTACGTCGCAACCACTCAGAGCGATCCGAATACTACTATAGGCAAGCCGTGCACAGGTGTCCGTGCATATGTCCTCGATCGGTGCCTTCGACCGGTTCCGATTGGTGTTACGGGGGAGCTGTACATAGCAGGCCCGAGTCTAGCTCGCGGCTACTTCCGCGGCCCTCGGCAAACGTCCGAACGATTTGTACCCGATCTTTACGGATCGGCTGGGAGCAGAATGGTGCGGACTGGTGATCTCGTCCGCTGGACATCGGATGGAGAGTTGGAATTCCTCGGCCTGAAAAGGGACGCAGCGTTGTGTCGCGGTGGTCCTCATTTGTTCGCGATCGAAACGGCGCTGTATTCTTGCGCTGGAGTTCGAGAAGCCTTGGCGGTGTCATGCTCCGATGAGAATGGCAAGTACCACCCGGGCGCGTACGTTATCGGCGATCCGCTCTTGTGCCCCGACGCCACATCGGTTCGCCGGGAATTGTCGCAGGTACTACCGCCTAGTCTGGTTCCAAAGATTATCCACCTGCTTCCTGGACTTCCGCTCACACCGACGGGTGCCGTTGATCGGCGGAGGTTGCCATACCCTACAACAGCATCTCTTCAGACACCAGATAGTGAAGCGCCGCTCAGCGAAACAGAGCAAATCCTCGCGCGGCTTTGGAAGGAGTTGTTGGCTTGGAACGGTCCCGAGATCGGAACGCGGGACGACTTCTTCGATCTGGGTGGCCATTCATTGCTTGCGGCGCAGATGATCACCAAAATTAGTGAGACCTTTGACGTGCATATCTCCGTAAATGAGTTCTTCAACGGACCCACGATTGCGAACGTGGCTTGCCTGATCGAAGAGCGGTTGGTCGATGAAATCGATCGATTGACGGAGAAAGAAACCCTTCAACTCATTGGCCGAGAGGAAGCACTCCTCGAATAGTCACCGGCGTGTAGCGTGTCATGACGGTAGCATCAATTGCGAAGGGAAGGCGGGGGAGCAGTGGAGCAGATCGATTCCACCTTGAGGCAGCCAGTCAGACGCATCAACGCCGTCGTGATCGGGTATGGATACTCGGGTCGCCGTTTGGTTCGCGCCCTTACGTGTCTCAAGCAGACGGAATTGCACCGGCGGATTGACATCGCTGTGGTGGACGCCGATTCGGCGAAATTAGCCGATTTGCCATCTTCGGTCGCGCGCTATGAGAGCGTGCAGACCGCTCTTCGGCAGAGCGAGCCGAATGTGATCGCTGTGGCGGTCAACGAGAGGAGTCATTTCGACGTTCTGAGGCAGCTCGACAGGCCGGGCCTCTGTGTTATGTGTGAGAAACCACTAACTGGATCAATCGAGGAGGCGAGCGAACTGAGGCCGTATTTGGCTCGCCACGTCTTCAGTATGAGCCTCGTTGAGCGGCACAGTCTTGCATTGACAAGATTTCGCGCCTGGTTGGCCGAACAGCCGCTAATGAAGCCTGCGCGCGTCGAGTTCTTCTGGGGCAAGGATCGAGTCGCTGATCCACGCCCTACAATCGGTGTGCTTTCGGAGATTCTACACCCGCTCGACCTTATTCGATTCGTGTTTGGGTACGAGTCCTGTGATCTGTTGAAGGTGAACGCGGTTCAGAGCGATTTTGCGTTCAGAAGCGGCAGAACTCTCGAGTCTCTGGACATAGCTCTGAAAACAGATACTTATCCAATTTTCGGTCATTCCTCGTTCGCGTGGCCGGGCCGGCGACGCAATATTACGGCGTTTCTCAATGATATCGCTGGAGTAACCTACCGAGTTACGATGGATTTCGATACCCCGCGATGGGACTGCGACACCATAGATGTCGTTCGGTGCGAGTTCGAGGCAAACGAAAGGCATCGGGTCTGGAGCACCGCGGTGAGTAACCATGATTTTGATCCGGCACTGGACCAAATATACAAAGTCTATGACTTCGTTCGGGAAAGCATAGGTGTATTTTCTGGCACCTTGACATCCACGAAGCTCGCAGGACTTGCCGACGCCCTCTTCGTAGAGGACTTGATCGACATGATTCAGAAGAGGATTGATTGCGATGGAGCTATTCTCTCGCAATTCAGAACGACCCCGATTCTAGTTGCCGTGTCCTAACTGATCAGCCACAGAGTAGCGCAGCCTTCGATACGAGCAAATAAAAGCGGTTGGTGTCAGCCTCGGGACATTGTGCCGATGCCCGACTCAAAGCAGCGGTTACAGCCCAGAAGCGCTTGGGTGGAGGCTGGTGACTTCGTTTGGGCCAACCGCGGCCGTCTGGCGGTTGGCTTGATCCTGACCTTACTCAACAGGCTCGTCAGCTTCGTCCATCCAGCCGCGTTTAAGTATCTAATCGACGACGCAATTGGTGGACGGCGCGCTGAATTGCTTGTGCCGCTTGGCGTTATTGTAGGTGTGGCCGCTTGTGTCAATGCATCCACGACCTTCGCGCTCTCCCAGTTGCTGGGTGTTGCCGCACAACGGTCGACGGCCGAAATGCGCAAGGCCGTGCAGGCACACATCGTTCGGCTTCCTTTGAGCTATTTCGATTCAGCCAGGTCAGGGGAGTTGGTTTCTCAGGTGATGCGCGACACCGAAGCCATTCAAACGTTTGCCGGAGGAACTTTCGTGCGTCTCTTGAGCGAAGCGGTGATGGCCATAATCGCACTCGCGGTCCTCTTCTCCATCAATTGGAAGCTGACGACAATCGGCTTGGTCGTGCTCGCGGCTTTTGCCTTCGGGATGTCGTTGTCACTAAAGCGTCTAAGGCCGCTGTTTCGTGAACGCGCAGCAATCACCGCGGAGATAGCCGGCCGGCTCTTCGAGTCGTTCGCAGGAATTCGCATCGTTAAGGCTTATGCGGCCGAGCCACATGAGGACAGGGTGTTTAAACGAGGCATTCAAAAGCAACTTCACACGATCGTCAGGCTGGTGACCACCGCGGCGACGATGACCACCACGACGACCCTTGTGACGGGATCAGTCGGGATCATTACGATTTTGGTTGGCGGCCGAGGTGTGGCGTCCGGAGTGATGACTCTGGGAGAGTTTGTTATGTGCGTGTTTTGTCTCGCACTGTTGGTGTTCCCCATCACGAGAATGTCCTCGGTTGGAGTCCAATTCACTGAGGCCATCGCAGGGTTCGATCGTATCCATGAGATCACGCGCATGGCGACAGACCCAGAGAGCGATGATGGGCGAAAGCCGTGCGGTATTCTTGTGGGCGAGGTTATTTTTGAGGACGTGACATTTGAATACAAAAAAGGCACAACTGTGCTGAAGCACCTGTCGTTCAGAGCAGCGCCTGGAACGACGACGGCTGTAGTTGGATCGAGCGGATCGGGCAAGAGTACATTAATCACCTTGATCATGTCGCTCAGGCGCCCGACCGGGGGCCGGATCCTCGTTGACGGTCACGATCTGGAGACCACAAGGCTAAATGACTACCGCACACAGCTTGGCGTAGTGCTGCAGGATGACTTTGTTTTCGACGGTACCATAACAGACAACATCAGCTTGTCTCGTCCAGGCGCTTCGTTTGACGATATCAAGGCGGCCGCCGTGCTGTCGCACTGCGATAGGTTCATAGATACCCTTCCAATGAAGTACGAGACGGTTGTGGGCGAGCGTGGAGTCCGACTCTCTGGCGGCCAGCGCCAGCGCATCGCGGTTGCTAGGGCCATGCTGGCCGATCCACGAATTCTCATTCTCGATGAGGCGACGTCGAGTCTGGATAGCGAAAGTGAGGCGATGATATTGGATGCACTGCGAACTCTTCGAAAGGGACGGACGACGTTTGTCATCGCTCATCGACTGTCCACGATTCAGCGCGCAGATCAGATCCTAGTGCTCGAATCCGGAGAGATCGTTCAGCGAGGCACGCACGATGAGCTGATGGCGAGGTGTGGACGCTACAGGCAGCTCTACGACCGGCAATCTCTGTGCCACACCTCTGGCTCGACTACCAATAATTAAGATGCGGTTGTGATAATTAAGACTGCTATTACAGAGGGTCTCGCGACACGCTCAATAGCGCGAGGCAAAAAATGAAGCTAAACAATCAACAAGTTGAGTTGTTTCGCACGTTTGGTTTCATCAAGATTGTGGGAGCGCTCGAGTCAAATATCGAAGAGATCGCCGACGAGTTCGACAGATTAATCGCTCAGCACGAAGCCGAGTATCCGCACGATGGGCTGACTCGCACGCTGATGTGGCAGTTTATCGATCGCAGTCCGATGCTCTCGAAGCTTCTGGATGATCCCAGAATCGAAGCGCCCCTGATCTCGCTTCTTGGCGACGACTTCCAGTATCTCGGTGGTAGCGGCAATCTCTATGCCGGCGATACAGGTTGGCACACCGACGCCGATTTTTACAGCATAGAAGATTCTTACCGCCATCAGCGCGCGAAAGTAATCGTTTATCTCGATTCGCTGAGTGCCGATTCCGGTGCTCTTCGAGTGGTGCCAGGCACGCATTTCGTAAATGACTTTACGCGAAGCGTGCTCCGAGGCATCTCTCGAACAGCTGAGGAGTGGAGCCTGGAAGGTTATGAGGTGCCGAGCGTGACGATCGCGGTGAAACCGGGAGATCTGATTGTCTTCGATCAGAACTTGGTCCACTCTGCATGGGGCGGAGGCGCACGGAGACGGATGTTTAGCATGGTTGGCCATCGCAAGTATTCGGCTGAGCACCTTCCGCTGTTGCGACGACACATCGGCGGGCTCGCAAGGTTCTGGTGCGAACGCGTTCACGGCGATCCCCTGCGTTCAGAGGCCACGGCGCCACGGATGCGGCACCTGGAGCAGGTCATCGCGAATGAAGGAGATCTTCCAAAACTGTGTCAGATTGCTCGAAATCAGATGCTGTTACCGTCTCGTGACAATCCGCGAGATTTCGCCAATCGTTGGTCGCCTTCGTTAGATAAGTGAACCGCTCTCGGCGTGCCGCACCCTCTGATATGGCTGGATAGTTGAGATATCACGCTCGTGGAAAACCGAAGGAACAGCCTCTCGCCGGCGAAACGATTGCTCTTGACGAAGCGACTTGCTGGCGAGGACATCGGACGTCGTCGCAACACGTGCTGGAGAACCTGGCCTCGCCCGGAGAAGATACCCTTGTCGGACGGCCAGCAGAGATTGTGGTTTCTCGACAGATATTACGGCCACAGTCGACAGTACAACATGACCCGTGGAATAACTCTAGGCGGGCCGCTTGACCGGGCCGCTCTGCGGCGTGCAATAGAGACGCTCGTGGGGAGGCATGAGGCACTGCGGACACGGTTCATTGAAATGGATCGAGAGACACTTCAGATTGTGGAGGATGTTGGAGCGATCCCGATGGCGTCGGTAGATCTTCGCGAGGTGGAGTCTCATGAACAGCATCGCACAGTATTAGAGGCCATCCGACTCGAACGGGCAGAGTCATTCGACCTTGCGTGCAGCCCAATGGTTCGCGTGAGGCTATTGTCGACACGAGAAGAGGAACAAGTCCTAATCAGGACCATCCATCACATTGCATGCGACGTGTGGTCAGAGCAGATCTTTGATCGGGAGCTTCAGCTGCTATACCGAGCGTACCGGGAACGGCGGAGCAATCCACTGGTGCCATTACGTCTGCAATACGCGGACTTTACGATTTGGCAGCGAAAGTGGCTTGAAACCCCGGCTGCGTCTGAGGCGATGACATACTGGTCACGGCAGCTGGCAGGGATTCCAACAATGCTAAACCTGCCAATGGTTGGGGTGCGTCCGGCGAGCCAGAGATTCGACGGCGAAATTCTCCACCTCGTGCTTTCGACTTCACAGGGTTCCGTGGTGAAGCGGCTTGGCCGCGCCAATCACACGACGCCCTATATGACCCTTCTGGCGCTGTTCGGAGTGCTGTTATCCAGATACAGTGGCAGCGAAGACATCGTCCTCGGCTGCCCGAGCACAAATCGGCCCGACCCTGAACTAGAAAAGGTGATCGGGTTCTTCATTAACTCCGTGGTGATGAGGCTTCGGGTGACGCCGACCGTAGGGTTTCGAGAGTTTCTCGCTCACGTGCGTCGGACCGCCATAGATGCCTACCGTTATCAGAACGTTCCTTTTGAACGACTCGTCCAGGAGTTTGCGCCGCTGCGACGGTTGGACACAACTCCGATCTTCCAAGTGATGTTCGGATCGCGCAACGTGCTGTCCCCTCATCCCGGTTCGAGGAGGCAGGATTATCTCACCGATGGATCGAACGAGCCTCAACTGACGTTTGGCGGAGCGATGTCGGTTCGCTTCGAACTGGAAGTATACACCTGGGAGCGGAATGGCCGAATCGGGCTCTCCTGGATCTACAACCGCGACCTATTTGACCAGGCTCGAATCGAACGGATGGTACAACACTATGTTCAGCTACTCGGAGCAGTAGATGCCAACAGTGACGGGCCCATTGGGAGGATTCCGTTGCTGGATACAGAAGAGTGGCGCAAAAGCATGCAACCCTGGAATTGATGGCACCGAAGCGTCGCGACTTTACCTGGCGATACGGTCTCTTGCCTTGAATTCACTTCCGTCTGTAGTTCAGAAGATGATCAGCATTCCGCATCATAGCTTTGCCAGAGAGTTCGCGATCAGCCGCAGCGCCCGGGTGCCGTGGATCAAGGATGGCTACGAATGGTTTCGACAGGAGAAAGCGCGGATGATTCAGGCCGCATTTTGGAACGTGCGAATGAACAAGATCGACGGAGACTTTTTGGAGTTCGGCGTGTTCGAAGGACTCACCTTCATTGAGGCGTGGTACGCAGCGCGTAGCCTCGAACTGGGACAGGTCCGCCTCCATGCCTTCGACAGCTTCGCCGGCTTGCCAATTCCGGTGGGACCGGATGCGGACGGTCCTCACGTGGCAAAGGGGTGTTGGGCGCCGCGCGAGACGTTCGATCGAAATGTGGCTCTCCATGGCGTGGATCCGGCGCGGATCACCGTCACTCAGGGCCCGTTCGAGGAGACCTTGCACTTTAAAGGCCGGAACCAGATCGGTTTGACCAAAGCGGCGATCGTTTGGGTGGACTGTGATCTCTTCGCCTCCACAGTCCCGGTACTGCAATACATAACGGATATTCTGGTCGACGGAACCGTCCTCGTCTTCGATGACTGGTTTTCCTACAAGGGGCGCCCGGATCGGGGTGAACAATTGGCGTGTCGACATTGGTTGCGGGAGAATCCCCACGTGAGCTTGATCGATTTTCAGACCTTCAACGCGATCGGTAAGAGCTTCATCGTACATCTAGGCCAGTAGACCTCAACGCGATTCGTCCCCCAAGGAAGGTGCCCATGCAAAGGCGTGTTCGTATTGTCATGCTCGTCCTCTTCATTGGGCCCGCAGTGCCGTCGGTCTTCGGCCAGGGTGGAGGTCCGCTCGGCACAGTGGCAGTCTCCTCACTCAACGGTGAAGAGCTCTATACGGCACACTGTGCCTACTGTCATGGCTTGGACGGGAGGAGTATTTTCGGTGCTGTTCTTGGGCAGGGACATAACCGAGCAAAAACAATTCCCGAACTTGTAGCCATCGTAGTGCGGGGTATTCCCGGTACCGAGATGCCGCCCAGCACACTCGGCCCAGCACAAGCCTTCGCGGTCATTCAATTTCTTCGTGCGACAGCGAGCGTCGCAACTGTGACAGCCGGCAGCGCAGCGGCGGGTGCGACGGTCTTCATCGGCAAGGGGAACTGCGCGAACTGCCACCGGGTGAACGGCGTGGGTTCGCGCCTGGCTCCAGATTTGACTGAGATCGGCCGATTTCAGCTTCCTGCGAACCTCGAAAGCGCGATCCTTGATCCCGACTTGGTGATCGCCCCACGCAGCCGTTTCATCCGTTTGGTCACTCACGATGGCACAGTGACTACCGGCAGGCTGCTAAACCAGGACACCTACAGCGTGCAGCTGATCGATTCAAAGGAGCAATTGCGATCGATCGATCGTGTGAATCTGCGTGAGATGACATTCATAGAGAAGTCAGCTATGCCTTCCTACCGGGACAAGCTCAGCACGCAGGAGATAGCTGATCTCGTCAGTTATCTCGTTTCATTAAGAGGTGAAGCACCATGAAAGCGCGAACGATTTCCGGTTGGATGTTGCCAGCACTATTTGTCATGTCGTCCGTCAATGCCCAGGTCCCATTCGAACGCCTTCTGCGCGCAAAGGAAGAAGCGCAGCATTGGCTAACGTACTCCGGCACATTCATGAGCCAGCGTTACAGCGAGCTGAGACAGATCACACCAGAGAACGTCAAGAGGCTCGAGACCGCCTGGATTTACCAGCAAAATTCGCGTGAACCGACCAATACGTGGTTCGAGGTGACACCGCTCGTCGTGGACGGAATCATGTATATCGTGCAGCCGCCGAACGATGTCATCGCTCTTGATGCTACAAACGGGCGAGTCTATTGGACGTACGCCTATGTTCCGTCGGTCCAGGCGCGCCCATGTTGCGGCCGGGTGAACCGCGGATTGGCGATACTCAACGACACGCTATTTATGGGAACGATTGACGGAAACCTAATTGCGATCGATGCAAAGAACGGTAGCCTTGTCTGGAAGCGAAGCGTGGCTAGGCCCGAAGCGGGTTATGCGCTTGTGGCGGCCCCGCTGGTGGTAAAGAACAAGGTGATTATCGGACCGGCGGGCGGTGAGTTCGGTATCCGGGGCTTTCTCGCTGCGTTTGAAGCAACAACAGGCAAAGAATTATGGCGATTCTACACGATCCCAGGGCCCGGGCAGGCGGGATTTGAATCGTGGACGGGCAACAGCTGGAGTACGGGTGGTGGGCCGATTTGGCTGACAGGCTCGTACGATCCCGAACTGAACCTAACTTACTGGGGCGTCGGCAACCCTGGACCTACGTGGAATGGTGATGATCGCGAGGGAGACAATCTTTTTAGTAACAGCGTCGTGGCGCTCGACGCCGATTCCGGAAAGCTGAAATGGCATTTCCAGTTCTCGCCGCATGATGAGTTCGATCATGACTCGGTGCAGATCCCGGTCCTCGCGGATGCCGACTGGCAAAGAACGCCGCGCAAGCTGATGTACTTTGCGAATCGCAACGGATTCTTCTACGTCCTTGATCGCGCCAATGGACAGTTTCTGGCGGGTAGTCCGTTTGTTGAGGTGAACTGGGCGACCGGCCTTAGCGAGTCGGGCCGGCCCATGCGGATCGCAGGCAAGACGCCCACCCCTTCGCCAGGAACGCTAATTGCGCCCGGCGTTCAAGGAGGGACAAATTGGTACTCGCCCTCATTCAGCCCACGAACCGGTTTGTTCTACGTTCCGGTATGGGCTAACTATCGTTCGTTCTATACGAGGGGTAATGTTGAGTATTCAGAAGGGCGCCGATTCGGCGGAGGCATGTACACGTCCTGAAGCCGCAGGCATCAGAATAGGTGGTCACAACTACGCGAGAGAGACTGAACCGTACGGCGCCGTGCGTGCGATCGAACCGAACTCCGGCAAGCTCAAATGGGAATTCAAGATGAGCGACCTGACTTGGGCGGGGATTTTGACAACTGCATCGGATCTACTGTTCAGCGGAGGTAATGAGGGATACTTCTACGCACTGGATGCGCGGACCGGCAATCTCCTCTGGAGGACCATGGTCGGCGGTAGCATCCGCTCAGGACCGGTGACTTACGCAGTCAAAGGTCAACAATACGTGAGCGTCGCGGCTGGAACCGCACTGTTCAGTTTTCGACTCCACGACTAGGGTTGCGATCCCAAGTGAGCCGACTATCCGCGTCTTGACCGCCATCTCTTCTAAGCATCCCCTCGTTCGAGGACCGGCAGATCCAGGTTACCCACTATGTGTAGTCAAGCCATGCGCCGATGACGACAATGTTCGATGTCATTGTGGTCGGAGCAGGGCCGGGCGGATCAAACGCAGCAGCTGCGGCGCTAAGACGTGGTTTGACGGTTGTGCAAATCGACAGATTCAAGTTTCCGAGAGTAAAGCCCTGCGCGGGCACTGTCACGATCAAAGCATGCAACGCGCTAGAGTTTGACGTGTCGCCAGCGCTACGAGGACAATCCAGTGAATTCGAGTTCAACGCCTGGAATAGTCGCGTTAATAGATTCACTCACCGGCTCTCTCCGCTGTTACGAATGGTTCTGAGGCCCAAGTTTGATAACTGGTTGGTATCGGAGAACTTGAAGGCGCGCGGATTTTGTTTCTTCGATAACGAGAGAGCGCTCGACATTTCATATGATGGAGCATTCCACGTTCGTACCCCGCATCAACTTCTACATGGAAAGCAACTGGTGGGCGCAGACGGTGCCTACAGCCTAGTGAACAGGTTGTTCAAAGTGACCCAACCAAAAGGCTACGCTGTGGCTGTTGAGGTGATCCTGAACAGAGATCTGTACGAAGCTATCGGTTGAGACGTTGCCTTGCTTCGATTTTGGCGCGATTGACCATGGCTACGGATGGGTTTTCCCGAAAGACGACCACTGGTCGGTTGGTCTCTACACATTGATCGGGAAAGGGAATCTCCGAGAGCAGCTCAGAACCTACATTGCGGCTAAGGGCTTCCGCGTCGCGGCCGATCCGCTTGAAACTTTCGAATCGCACCTTTTTCCGATTGGTGGCTATTGCGTCACAGTCCCTGCAGCTCCAGTCTATGTCGTGGGAGATGCCGGAGGGTTCGGGGACGCCATCACCGGAGAGGGAATCTACCACGCTCTCGAAAGTGGGAGGATCGCCGGCGAGACGATTGGTGATTGCCTGGCGGGCAAGGTCGGGCACGACGCCTATTACCGGCGGCTCCGGCGATCCGTCCTGGCAGATACATTCATAACCTACAAGCTGTCGAGCAAATTTTATAAAAACATCGACAAAGCCCTTGACCTTCTTGAGAATACGCTCGTGTGGAGGCCCCTTGTTCAGGGATACGCGGAGGGTGCAACGTTCTCGCAGAGCATCAAGAAAGCAGGGTGGTTTCTTGGCAAGTCGATCGTCCTAGACACCTTGAGACACGGTCGAAATGGAGATAGAAGGCAGCAGAGCCTTTGGTCGCTGCTAAGAGGGCTGAGATTTTTACGGCGCTCACAACGGCACTGCGAATATCACGACCGAGGAGAATGAGCCAGCGAGCCCTATTACAAGTAACGCAAGATCCCCGTCTTCTTAGTAGCGCTGCTCGCGGATCTCTCACGTATGGGCTGGCGTTTGACAATGGGACAAACTCTGAAGAACCGATCTGCTTTCCAGAGGTCATCCAAGCGAGAACTGGCGTCGGCACTCTCCTGATGTTCATGATTGTTCCGGTAGCCGCCTTGGCGGCGTCCTTGAGGGACAGCGCAAGCCATTGACCAATCTTACTGAATTGCTGTTTGGGGGTCGTTAAGAACCACCCAAATCTGGATAGAAGTCGGCGACCGTGCAGGGCGGCGTGGTGGTGGTTACGAGGCGCGGCGGGCTTTCTGGTCGCGTTCGGCCTCGCGCAGACGATAGCTGTCGCCGGTGATCTTGACAATGGCCGCGTGATGCGTGAGCCGGTCGAGCAGGCCCACGGCGCAGGATGCATTCGGGAAGATGGTGTGCCAGTCGCGGAAGGCGAGATTGGTGGTGAGGACGATCGACTTCTGCTCGTAGCGGCGCGTGACGATCTGAAAGAGCAGGTCGGCGGTGTCGGCGTCGTACGCCAGGTAGCCGATCTCATCAATGCACAAGAGCTGCGGCCGCGTATAGTACCGGAGGCGCCGGTCGAGGCCGCGGGCGGTTTCCTGGCCGTTGAGCTCGAGCAGGAGATCCGCGACCGTGGTAAAGAGCGCCGAGTGGCCGTGCGGAATCGCCTGGTGCACGGTGTTTTTGGCGATCATCGTCGTCCCCGCAGTCTCGAGCGCCGCTTCAAGTGCGCGCGCCTGGGGCGCTTCAAACCGATGGCCGATTTTCGAGTGGGAGTGGCCCAAAACGATCGATCGGGGCCCTGGTCGAGCCCGTCCTCCGTCTCGACGTTCTCACTCATTCGGAGAATCTCTCCTTGTCGGCGCAGGGGCTCGGTCGAGCACGACGACGCGTGTCGTGCCCCGAGTCGGCGAAAGCCACGCTGGTGCAGCTCGGCCCAGATTTGCGCGCTGGACATCCACACGAGCAGGCGCACCGATTTGCGCGAGTAGCCGAGCGTCAAGACAAAGAGCCGCGTGCTGCGGTACTTGCCCGTCGCCGGGTGCCGCACCATCGGCCTCTCGCCATAATCGACTTGGCTTTCTTCGCCAAGCGCCGTAGTGATGACGACACGCGCGTCGATCGGCGCGGCGCCGCGCAGCATGCGCACAAAGCGGGGGACACTGGCATACCGGGCGGCGAAGCCGTGATCGTCGACCAGGTCTTGCCAGATGGCCATCGCATTGCGGCCCCGTTCGAGCGCGTGCTCGATCTGACGTGCCCCCAGTAGTCCGCCACGCCATGGAATGAGGTTCTCCGTTCAAGGAGGACCGATGAAACGGAGCAAATTTACCGACGAGCAGATCTTGGCGATCGTGAAGGAAGGCGAAGCCGGTCGGAAGGTCGCCCACCTCAGTCGCGCGTACGGGATCACCGAGCAGACGTACTACCGCTGGAAGGCGAAGTACGGCGGCATGGAGCTCAGTGAAATGCAGCGATTGAAGCAGGTCGAGGATGCAAACCGCCGATTGAAGCAGATCGTCGCCGAGCAAACGCTCGACATTCAGGCGCTTAAGGCGGTCGTCGCAAAAAAGTGGTAGGCCCCATCGCTCGGCGCGAGGCGGTCGGATGGTTGCAGACGCGCGGCACGAGTCTGCGGCGGGCGTGTCGCGTGATCGGCCCAGCACCCAAGTGGCGCTATCAGCGACGGACCAGAGCGAGGAACGTCGCGGTCCTCGAGCGGCTCCACGCACATGCCGCGGTGCGGGCGCGGTTTTGGTATCGGCGGCTGCACATCCTGCTCGAGGGCGAAGGATTCGCCGTGAATCACAAGCGCGTGCATCGGATCTATCAGGCGGCGGCCTACAGGTGCGGCGGCGCCGACGCAAGCGACTGACACGAGCTGAGCGGGTGCCGCTGCCGTCGCCGAGCCACCGGCTCGAGCGCTGGTCGATGGACTTTACTGCGGATACGTTGGCCGACGGCCGCAACTTTCGGACGCTGAATATCGTGGACGACTTCACTCGCGAGTGTTATCGCGATCGAGGTCGACCGCTCGCTGCCGGGTCTCCGCGTGACGTGCGTGCTCGATCGGCTCCACGCCGTACTCGGTTTGCCGCAGACGATCGTGGTCGACAACGGGCCGGAGTTTGCGGGCCGCACGCTCGACGTGTGGCGTACGCCCGCGGTGTCACGCTTCGATTCATTCGTCCCGGCAAAGACGCCCCATCGAGTCCGAGTCCACGATTTCGTGATCCCCGCCACCGCGACGCAGTGAGGGAAAGCGATTCCGTACGGCGTCTACGATCTGCAGCGCGATGAAGGCCGGGTGAGCGTGGGCATCGATCACGACACGGCGAGCTTCGCGGTCCAGGCGATCCGCCGCTGGTGGCGTGCCATGGGGAGTAACGGCGCTCGCCTCCGGCTCTGGAAATGGGAACTTCACCGGCTGGCGAATCGCACCGGGCTCACCATCACGGTGTACCACTTTCCGCCGGGCACGAGCAAGTGGAACAAGATCGAGCATCGCCTGTTCTCACACATCGCCATGAACTGGCGAGGGACGCCGCTCGTGAACCTCGCCAACATCGTGAGCCTGATTGGCGCGACTCACAGCCGATCGGGGCTACGCGTCCGATCAGAGCTGGACCGCGGCCACTATCCGAGCGGGGTCGCTGTGACGGACGGCTTGTAATTCCAGTCACCGATGCCGTTCGAGGCGCACGGTGGCCATCTTAGTAACCGGGTGGCCGGATTGAGATGGCTGACGACCTAGTGGCAGCGCCGCTGTGTATAGAATTGCTCCAAATGCAACTCCATTGTGACTCCCCCAGCGCCGTCGATCTTGCAGAACGGCCGGGGAATCGCCTGAAGATCTACGCGCTGAGCCCGGCGGCGCGCAAACCAAAATGAAGTGCGCTTCTGCGGACTTGAATGGAGGTAACCGGCTTGGCCGCCCATGTGATAATCGGCCAGCATGATCGTCATTGCAGGGGCAGGTATCGGCGGCCTCACGCTGGGATGTGCCTTAATGCGCGCCCATCGCTCGTTTCGTCTGGTTGAGCGGGCGGCGGAACTGCGGCCAATCGGGGCGGGCATTGCTCTGTCGGCAAACGCGTTTCGCGCCTTGGCACATATAGGTCTTGAGGATCAGGTCCGCGGCGTCGGTCGCGAACTGGACTTCGCGGCGATTTGTGATCCATCCGGCAAGGTCCTGATTGGAGCGGGCGTGCGCGAGGTGGCCGGCGGCAGTGTCGCTTTGGCTCGCGCAGACTTGCAGAAGGTTTTACTCGAGGCACTCGGCGGTTCAGTCGAAATGTATCACGCGGTTACTAGTTATGAGTCCGGTTCCAATGGTGTGTGTGTGCGCCTAGCGAACGGAATGACAATCGACGCGGAGCTGCTGGTGGGTGCGGACGGCCTGCATTCGACGGTTCGACGAGTGATGCGCGGTGATGAACCGTTACGCTACACTGGTCAAACGAGCTGGCGCGCGATTGTAGACAACGTCGCACTTCTTTACCCAGGTCGCTTTACCGAGACTTGGGGTGCCAAACAGCGGTTCGGCATTGTACCGCTAAGAGACGGTCGGGCGTATTGGTTTGCCGTGGCCGAGGCGCCTCGCGGCCAATCAGATGAAGGCGATCCTCGTCCTGGTCTGCGCTCCCGATTTGCCCGTTGGCATGCACCCATTGATCACATCTTGGCCAACACTCCGCGTGACCGCATTCTGCGGACCGACATCCTAGACCGCGCCCCAATAGATTGCTGGGTTAAGGAGCGAACCGTGCTCTTGGGCGATGCCGCGCATCCAATGACACCAGACGGTGGCATGGGGGGGGCGCAGGCCATTGAAGACGCTGTCGTGTTAGCGCACGCCCTGGCGCATGAGCACGGGTTCGACGCCGCCCTCGCGCGATATCAAGCACTTCGGATTCCGCGCGCAAATCGGTTTGTCAGGCGGTCGTACTGTATCGGGCAAATAGCTAACTTGCGTCCAGCCCATCTGCGGTGGCTTCGCGATCGCGCACTGCGCGCGGTCCCTAAGTGGGTGGTGGCTCGCGCCATGGCGCGGGATTTCGAGTTCAGCGTATAGGTCGATACTCTGCGGGACTGGTCTCACAGCAGCGTCGTAACCTGTCCCTAATAATAACTCCTTCCGAGTTGTAAAAACCACTTGTGCGATCCAGTCCGCGCTCCAGCATCAATCGCGTTTGAATCGCCAAGCGGTCTCGACTGTTACTCGCGAGTCCGAGAATGGACAGACGTGTGCGCTGTAAGCAATGGCGAAGAATGGCAGGGGTTGTGGCGACAGTACGCTGCGCGCGCGTAGCGGTTATGGAATCCGCCGACCCGTGGAATGGCGATGACACGGCCCGCCGTCAGCGCCGCGATAGCGCGTGGAACTCCCTGAAGCTAGCTTTAGCGCCATCCCGAGATCCACTAACCACGTTGAAACACCCAGCGCAGTTGGCTGCCGTTTTGTTACGAGTGGCTTTCTTCGGGTCTCTGCTTTATGAAGCGACGGTGCATCGACCGGGCCAGAACTCAGTTGCGGTCATTGAGGAACGAGGATGTGTCGGACGATCCGGCCTGGACGGCGCTCATCGATCTTGAAAAGATGGGCAACTTCATCGTCCACGCTGGGGCTTGTCAGCCAGCTACCCGGGGTAGGTATTGATATCGGACGATCTGTATTGGTACCACCGTCATTCTGCGTGTCACACTTTTGGCATCAAATTACAGGAGGTTCAGGCCTTCGCTAAGGCCGTCCGTTCCCACCGAACCTGTTCCTCAACTACATGCCCGACGCTTTGCTCTATGAGGGCATTAACCCCGGCGGAGCGAACCCGATCGGTCCGGCCGTGTCGCCGACCCTGAGTGGCGTCATGAATCGGATCGAGCAAGTAGGGTTCACTGAGCCAGGCCTGTACCTTGTCATCTGCAATGTCAATCCGCATTTCACAGATGGGATGATCGCGTGGGTCAGGGTCGTTGCGAATGACAACGACTGGGACGGGGAACGCGGGGAACGCGACGGCGAACGCGACGAACACAGAGACCATAACTAAACCCGCAGATTGACCGACAGTGAGCAATGGTCTGTCATGATCGATTGTCCCCGGCTCGTAGACCATGACAGACCATTGACGATCGCCCACAGACCATTGACCATCGCCCACCCACGTTGCATTTCTGTCCCGTCTTGTGCGACAAGACCACATGCGCCCGGTCAGTTGGCTGATTTGCCTTTCGCTCGCCGCTACAAGCTTCGCGAGCTTCTCATCGGGCCAGATGCGCCCGACCCGCCGTGCGGTTCTGTTCGAAGGTGCACGGCTTATCGCCGGTGATGGCCTTCCTCCAATAGAAAACTCCGCTTTTCTCGTCGAGGACTCCAGGTTCACAAGGGTCGGCAGAAAAGGCGAGATTCCGCTGCCCGCGGGTGCGGCGCGCGTCGATCTCACCGGCAAGACGGTCATACCCGCGCTGATCGATATTCACAACCATCTTGGTTGGACCGATCAGAGAACCAACGTTGCTACCAAACAGAGCTACAACCGCGACCTTGTCATCGATCATTTGCAGCGTTACGCGTACTACGGCGTTGCCGCAACGCTGAGCATGGGCCTCGACCGATGGGACGTGAATGTCGAGTTGCCTTACCAGTTGCGCAGCGAAATCATCCCCAATGCGGCGCGCTTTCTCACCGTCGGTCGAGGGATCGCGGCGACGCCGATGGCAGGTCCGCCGCTCGAGTATCGGCTGGGCATCCCATATGGTGCCGGGACCGAAGCCGACGGCAGAGCCCGCGTGCGCGATCTGAAGGCCAGGAACGTCGAGATGATCAAGATCTGGGTCGACGATCGGCTCGGGACGGTGCCCAAACTGCAGGTCAATGTGTACGAGGCGATCATCGACGAAGCGCACAAGAACAGCATGCGCGTCGTCGCTCATATCTTCCATCTCGAAGACGGCAAGCAGCTCCTGAGATCCGGTGTCGACGGCTTCGGGCATGGCGTTCGCGACCGGAATGTCGACGAGGAGTACTTGAGTCTCCTCAAGCAGCACCCAAAGGTGTGGGTGGGACCGAACCTGCCGCCGAGGATGATTTCAAAGGAAGACGCGGCAGCGCAGATTGCGTGGCTCACCGAAACGCTGCCCCCCAGCCAGATCGCGCGCATGCGCGACGAGCTGGCAGCACGGCCGGCGGCTGTGGTGCAGACCGACCTGTTCGCCACTCAATGCCGCAATCTGAAGAGCGTTCACGACGCGGGGCAGGTTATCGGCCTTGGCACTGACGGCAACGTGGACATCGGATGGGGCGCGCATCTCGAACTGGCCGACATGGTCTTCTGCGGGCTCACTCCGGCCGAAGCCATCGTCGCGGCAACGCGCACATCGGCAGAAATCCTCGAGCTTGGCCAGCTCGGTACAGTTGCCGCCGGCAAGGACGCCGACTTCATCGTGCTCGACGCCAATCCGCTCGAGACCATCACCAACTCGCGACGGATTAACAAGGTGTACCAACGGGGGACAGAGGTGGATCGTGCGGCGTTGCGTCGAACATTGAGCGCGCCGGCTACCCTGGGCCGTACAACATATAAGTAAAGCGGCCGTGCAGCCACGACTCGCCAGCGGCGTCGTCGTGTTTGGGCGTGAGCTGCTCGTCGTGTACGTGCGCGTAGTCGCCGCCGAGGCGCGCGACTTCCTGGATCAAACGGCTCTCGGCGTTGGCCATGAGTTCACGGTAGCAGCGATCCCATAGCTCATCACGATGGGCCAGTGTGCCCGGGACGCGACTGCTCGTGGCTTCGACCGTGTGTTCCCCCAACAGGTCCGCTTTCAGCGGCGGCAAATCACGGTGCCAGTAGACGACCTTGACAGGAGTGGTTGGCATCACCACCTTATGCCTTTTGAGGCACCAACGCGCTATAGATGCACGCGATGAACGCGTGAAGCTCGACCAAATAATTGCGCAGGAACCTGGCCGTGGACTCGTTGGTGACGTCGCCTTCGTCGGTAATGAGCCCCGGCGTGAACTGGATGTAGGCTTCGGGAGAGTTCATCTGCGGCGAGTTGCAATAGCCGAGGATGCTGCGCAGGTGCTGCTGGGCGACGGCCGTGCCGATCTTGCCCGGCGATGCGCCGATGACGGCCGACGGTTTGCGGGAAAACGCGTTCGTGCCGTACGGCCGGCTGGCCCAGTCGATCGCGTTTTTCAGACCGCCTGGAATCGACCGGTTGTACTCCGGCGTGACGAACAGGACGGCGTCAACGGCCGCGATGGCGTCCTTGAACGCCCGCGCCACTGGCGGAAAGTCAGCATCGTAGTCGTAGCTGTAGATCGGCAACTCGGCAAACGGAATCTCCTTCAGCCTAAGTTCGCTGGGCGCCAGGCGTGCGAGCGCGTGCGCGAGCTTCCGATTGATGGACGCTCGTGCAAGGCTGCCGACGAGATATCCGACGTTGTACGTGCTCATTTCTCCCACCTCCCGCGCACTCACCATCACGCATCGATCGTGCCACATTGCACGAGTGTCGCATCGAAGACTCTGGCCGCATCATCCGTACGATACCGGCCATCCGAGTCCAGTGCTCCGGCTCCGCGTTTGCAGGTTAGAAGGGTAGAAGTACGCCTCCACCTGCGGGTTGCGAAAGGAGCTGGTCATGGCGAACTCGATACGATCTGAAGTGCGCACGTCGACGACCTGGTCGATCGTGCTGAGTATCCTGATGATGGTTGCAGGCGTGCTGGCGATCTTGTCGCCGGCAGTGGCCGGCATCGCGATAACGGCGGTTGTGGGCTGGTTGTTGGTCTTCAGCGGCCTGTTTCACATTGCCTTCGCGTGGCGGGCACAAGGGGCCAGCAGCGTCATTTGGGAAGTTCTTGTTGGCATTCTCTACGGCGCGGTCGGCTTCTATCTACTCTCCCAGCCGGTTGTCGGCCTGGCCTCGTTGTCGCTGGCGATCGCCATCTATCTGGCGATTGAGGGTGTGCTGGAGCTCGTTCTGGCGTACCGCCTGCGCGGCGCCTCGGGAAACGGGTGGGTGATGGCCCATGGCATCATCAGCCTCGTGCTCGCGGCGATGATTGCCAGCACGTGGCCGTCGAGCGCGCTCTGGGTGGTCGGCACGATCGTCGGAATCAGTATGTTCTTCAGCGGCATGAGCCGGCTGATGCTCTCTCTTGCGGTCCGTCGCGTTGCGGCGTGACCACTCGAGAAGCACGTGTCCCGGCAGCCCGCTGAACGCGCTGATGCGCTGACAGCAGCACGAAAGGCTGAAAGCGCATCGGCGCGACATTCCCGCCGCGGGCGATATCTGCTAGAGTCCATCCGATGACTGGAAGACACATATCGTTCGCCGTGTTCACAATCCTCTTGTGGTCGGTATCCGCGTTCGGCCAGAGCATCAACACCCTCTCGGCCCAGGAGAAGGCCCAGGGATGGCAGCTCCTGTTCGACGGCAAGACGGTGACCGGATGGCATTCGCAGCCGCCGCCGCAGGGCAGGGGGGGCGGTGGCAGGCGCGGTGGCGGGGCGCCGCAACCACCCACACCCGGGCAGGTCGGAACTCCGAAGGCGTGTGTCGGGTCGAGCGGACAGGCTGCTGTTACCGTACCGCCAGGAGGGTCGCATTGGGAAGTGGTCGATGGATTGCTGACGGCCTGCGGCGAGCCTACTGGATATTTGACGTCCGATCGAAGCTACCGGAATTTCGTGCTGTCGGTCGAGTTCAGATGCAGTGATGACACCAACAGCGGCGTGTACGTGCGTTCACCGATGGAAAACGGCGGCTACGAGGTTCAGATCTGGAGACAGCAGCCGGCCGGCTACAACACGGGCGGCATCGTCGGGACGGCGAAGACCGCGCGGGATTATGGAATCAAGCCGGACCAGTGGAATCACTTTCAGATCACTGCCGATGGCGACCACCTCGTGGTCGTCCTGAACGGTGAGACGACGCTCGACATTCGAGATACCAGATTCCCGGAAGGCCACATTCGCTTCCAATACCAGCAGTTTCCAATCGCGTTTCGCAATATCAAGATTCGTCCGCTTCCGTGATATTGCCATCTGCCATCATCCATCTGCCCTGACAGCGCGAGAAGTCAGTGGCTGCCGCCGCCCCGCCGGCGATCGAACATCAGTGGCAGCCTGATTTCGAAATCTGTCCCGCCGTCGGCGCCCGGGCTGATTGCGCGAACGGTGCCGTGGTGTAGCTCGACCAGTCGGCGGACCACGGCGAGGCCGATTCCCAGCCCGCAGGCCGATCCGCCACTGCCGGTCGTGAACGGCTTGAACACCGTGTCCAGCAGATCGGGAGAAATCCCACTGCCCGTGTCGGTGACCGTCAGCACAGCCTCTCGCTGGTCCCGCTTCAAATGAACACGCAGCAGCCCGTCGCTGTCGGTGAACTTGGCGGCATTGTGGAGCAGGTTCGAGAGGATCTGCTGCAGCCGCGCCCAGTCGGCTTCGATCCACACCGGCTCTGAAGGAAGATCCGTCTCGAGGCGCAGACGCTTTTCGGAGAGCAGCGGCTCTATGGCGTCGCACGCTTCGGTGACGACTGTCCGCAGATCGAGGCGGAGCGTGTGCAGACGCTTGCCATGAACATTCACGCGGCTCACTTCGGTCAGGTCGTCGAGGAGATGCGAGAGCCGCTGGAACTGACGATCGAGCACCACATAGGCGTGCTCGCGGAACCGATCGTTGCGGCTGATCCGGATAGTGTGCAAGGCGGCCAGGGCCGCTGAGAGCGGCTGACGCATTTCATGGGCGACCTCGGCGAGCACCCTGGCGCCGCTGCGGTCGATGTGGCTGTCGTCGTTATCGGCACGGTGGTTGGGTGCGTGAAGAGCCCGATCCGGTTCTTTGAAATGTGGGTCCATGATGTCTCCTGGCGTCGCCATTCGCCGACGAGCATCGACACCCCTGCGGGTTGCCTGTCGTGCTCACGGAAAGTCGCGATGATTCAGCGTAGGCCCGCCTCTCGCGCGCGACAACATGAAACGGGTATCGCTACTGCAGTTCGACATGAACCCGGGCGACCGGCATGTGCGGAATCCGCCAGTTGCCAGATTTTCCTTGTACAACTGCAACGAAGGTAACAAAATGAACACTTCAACGTGTGCCAGTTTGTTAACTTCGCGGCCAGTGCGAGAGGAAGGGGTGGATCGCCGGCGCAGAGTCCAGAACAGACTGCTGCGAGCGCTACCGTCGGCTGAATACCGACGGCTGACGGCTCACTCGCGCCCCATGACGCTCCGTGCCGGAGACGTGCTTCACGATCACTCCAGGCCGACGGGCCATGTGTACTTTCCGATGAGCGGCGTCTGTGGCGTCGTGGTCGCCGACCATACCGGCGAGCGCATCGACGTCGCGACGATTGGATGCGAAGGCGTGACGAGCGTCTACACGACGTTTGCAGCCAACCAGGAGACAGAGCTGTCCGTACAGCTCCAACCGGCAACGGTGCTGCAGATTCCGATCGCCGATTTCGAAGCCGAGATGGACCGGCATGCGACGCTGCGAACGGTTGTACGCGAATTCTACCGATGTTTTACCGGCGAGCTGATGCAGTCGGTGGCGTGCAATCGCCTGCATTCGGCGCGTCAACGGTACTGCAGGCGCCTGTTGGGGCTCGCCGACCGGCTGGGTGCGGACACACTCAAGCTGACGCACACCGAAATGGCCACGATGCTCGGCAGCACGAGACCGTCGGTCACCATGATCGCGCTCGATCTGAAACAGACAGGTTCGATTGCGTATCGCCGCAACAGAGTGACTATCGTCGATCGATCGCGCCTGGAGCGGTTCGCGTGCGAATGTTATCAGGCGATGCGCAGCCGCATCGCGCCGCTGCTGCCGCCCGCCAACTGATCATTCCCTTCACACCGTACCTGTCGGGACATATTCGCGTGCGCGCGGCTGCTACGATCGTGGGCGAGACCCGACATTCATGGCGATCCCCCCGCACAAGGGCCTGCTCGTTCAGCGCATCGTCGACGCCTTCGAGCGCGATTACGCGAATGCCATTTCGCTGCGATCGGTCGCGTCCGAGGTCGGCAGGCATCCCGGCTATCTCGGAGCCATCTTCCGAAAAGAAATGGGCCTGACCTCGCGGGCCTATCTCAGGCGCGTGCGGCTCCAGCGCGCCGCCGAGCTCATCGAACGCGGTTTCAAAATCGAAGCGGTGTCGCTCGACGTGGGTTATCGGAGCAAGAAGAACTTCTACCATCAGTTCAAGCAGCGGTTCGGCATGACGCCGAAGCAATACCGCGATCGCTCTGCTCAGTAGACACCTGCGGAACTACACTGTGACAGGGAGGCAGGGTATGACGGGCCGTCGCGTATTTCGCCATATCGCGTGGATCCTTGCGACAGGGTTGGTGGTGATGCTGGGGGTGTGGCTGATGCCTGGCCTGCTGCGGCGGACCGCCGCGCGGGCCGAACCCCGTCCAGTGAGCGCCAGAGGCCCGTTACCTGCTGCAGAGATGGCCACCATTGAGCTCTTCGAGAAGACCCGCGGGTCGGTCGTCTTTATCACCACGCAGGATCAGGTGGTCGACATGTGGACGCGGAACGTCTTCAACATCCCGCGTGGGACCGGATCGGGCTTCGTGTGGGACGAGCAGGGGCATCTGGTGACGAACAACCACGTCGTATCCGGTTCCTCGGGCGCCCAGGTTCGACTCAGTGACGGACGGGATGTTCGCGCCTCGCTCATCGGGACCAGTCCCGCGCACGATCTCGCCGTCTTGAAGATCGACGTCTCGAATCTGCCGGTGCCCCTGCCGATCGGTACCAGCGCCGACTTGCTCGTCGGCCAGTCGACGTATGCCATCGGCAATCCGTTCGGTCTCGACTGGACGCTGACGACTGGAATCGTGTCGTCGCTCGATCGTGCTCTGCCGGCGGAAGACGGCCGCAGCCTGATCGATCACCTTATCCAGACGGATGCCGCGATCAATCCGGGAAACTCCGGCGGACCGCTGCTCGACAGCGCAGGCCGGCTCATCGGCGTCAACACTATGATCTTCAGTCCTTCGGGGGCGTCCGCGGGAGTGGGCTTCGCCGTGCCGGTCGATACCGTCAATCGTGTCGTTCCACAACTGATCGCAAGCGGCAGGTACGTGCGTCCGGTGCTCGGTGTTGAGCTGGACGAACGGATAAACCAACTCATGACCACCGAGCTCAATGTGAAGGGCGTCGTGGTGCTTCAAGTCACCGCTGGATCAT
This sequence comes from Vicinamibacterales bacterium, assembly GCA_963782595.1. GTDB lineage: Bacteria > Acidobacteriota > Vicinamibacteria > Vicinamibacterales > JAMQPK01 > JAMQPK01. Next base: position 193,122 of record CAWAKJ010000007.1, read on the forward strand.
CTGCCGAAAGCGCCGGCCTCCGCGGTGTGCGCCGCGAGGCCGGCGACATCGTCGCCGGCGACATCATCACCGCCGTCGATGGCACGGTTGTGGACAGCGTGGCCCGGCTGGTGAACCGTCTCGACGACCGTCAGGTCGGCGACACCGTTCGCCTGACCGTCCTGCGAGACGGAAAGAAGACCGACGTCAACGTGCAGCTTCAGGCCGGAACTCAGTAAGGCACGTCGATCAGCCGATCGCTGTTGCGCATATCTTCGTCGAGGAGCCGCAAGAGCGCTTTCGAGACCGGCCCCGGCTTGCCGTCGCCAATGGTCTGTTCGTCCCACTGGACGATTGGCGCCACTTTCACGGAGCTGCCGACGAGCAACATCTCGCGAGACGCACGCGCCTCGGCGACTGTGACGTCTCGAACTTCGATCGCTTTCAGCAGCCCCTGTTCCTGCAGCGTCGTGGCGAGCTCAAGGATGCGAAGTGATGTGCAGCCGGCGAGAATGTGATCGAACTTCGGATGGGCGAGCACACCATCTGTGGTGACGAATGCGACGTTCATGTTGGAGCTCTCGCCAACATACCCCTCGGCATCGAGGAACACGCCGTTGTCGAAACCGGCCTCTTTCGCCTCCATCTGCATGAGGACATTCGGCAGATAGTTGGTGGCCTTCGTAATCGCGTAGATGGGCGCCTTGATCGGATAGGTCGTCGTCATGACCCGTGCGCCTTCGGTGAGCCACCGTTGTGGATAGGCGAGGCCGCCAAAAATCATCACGAAGAAGCCCGGCTCGGACCCAGCCGCCGGCGTCAGCTCGAGGCTGCCGGGCCCGGCCGAGAGCCAATAGCGGATCGAGCCATCTCGCTGGCCGCTGATCGCGGTTGTCTTGATGATGATGTCGCGCATCTCCTCGCGCGGGCACGCGAGCCGGAGCCTGGACCGTTCGGCAGACAGCAGAAAACGATCGAGGTGCGCCTCGAGGTCGTAAATCCTTCCGTTGACGAGTCCCGCGGTGTCGAAGATGCCGTGGCCCCGATGCACGATGTGATCGTCGAAGGGAAGCACCATGAGCGCGGGATCGGTGACGACGCCACCGAGCTGGCTCGAGTAGAAGGCGAAGTAGTTGACCGGCTGTCTCGAGCGGAGCGATGTGAATCGCGCGAGCACATCGTCGGCGGTCAGCACCCGGAGGGTCGTGGGGGAAACGGCCATAAGTTGTAGGGCGGGTCTTGTAGTTCAAGACCCGCCCTACGTTCACTGTAGCATGCTCGGGCTTCAGGCTTCAGGCTTCGGGCCCGGAGCCTTTCTGGAACTAACATAGGTGGCCGAATGCGAGTCACCGCGCTTGATCATGTGCAACTTGCAATGCCCGCCGGCAGAGAGGCGGAGGCGCGCGAATTCTATGACGGCGTGCTCGGCATTCCCGAAGTACCGAAGCCTGCCAACCTCGAGGAACGCGGCGGCTGCTGGTTTGCGTATGGAGCCCTCAAGGTCCATCTGGGCGTGGACGCCGATTTTCGCCCTGCCCGCAAGGCCCATCCTGCTTTTCTCGTCGAAGACTTGCCGGCGCTCATCGCAAGAATCACGGCAGCCGGATACGATGTTAGCGCCGACGAGCTCGTCGACGGGAACCGGCGCGTCTTCGTCATCGACCCGTTCGGGAACCGCATCGAGCTCGTCGAAGTCTTAAGGCCATGACGAACCGAGTCAGGATCATTCTAAGAGTCTTGCTGGTTGGTGTCGCCGTGCTTGGGCGCTCTTCGACGATGGGACATGCCGGCTGCTGCGGATCCCTCGGTCAGGCAGCGACCTCGTTGGGCCTTGACCGTTGACGACTCCCAGGCCCGAAGCCCTTCCTAGGAAGCCCGAAGCCAGGAGCCGGAAGCCAGCGTAGAATGGCGGGCACCACAAGCGAGGTCAGCCATGAACAGGAGCGCCGCGGCCGCCGTCGTTCTGTCCCTCTCGTTGGCGTCTCCAGCGCTGGCGTGGCAATCAGATCCCGGGGCGTACCGCGTGACCGGAAGGGCCGTCATGGAGGATGGCTCGCCTCTGCCCAATCCGGCGATGGTCGAGCTGGTCTGCAACGGTCAAGTCCGCAAGCGTGTCAAACCCTACGCGAACGGCGACTTCATTCTCGCGCTCGGCAACGACAGTTCGGATGACAGCGATCTGACCATGCCTCGCAGCGCGGCATCGGCCGGCGCCCTTCCGTTCAGCACGACCGGACAGAAGCTCGGCGGCGAAGATGCGGGTCGGTTCGACTTCAGCGGCTGCGAGCTGCGCGCGACGCTGGCCGGCTTCCATTCCAATCGCATCGCACTCGGACCGCGGCGGCGTCTCGACAATTCCGAGATCGGTCAGCTGGTGCTGCGCAACCTGTCGGGCGTCGATCCCATCATGGTCAGTGCCAACACGCTTGCAGCGCCGCCGCAGGCCCGGCTGGCCTTCGACAATGCGCGCCGCGAGGTTCAGAAGGAGAAACCCGACTACGCAATCGCGCTCGGCGAATTGAAGAAGGCGATCGACGGATACCCGACGTTCGCGGCAGCATGGCATCTGCTGGGTATTACGCGGCTGGCGCGGAAAGACACGGCCGGTGCGCAAGAGGCATTCAGAAAAGCGATCGACGCCGATGCCACCTATATCGAGCCATACGTGGAGCTGGCGTCGCAGGAACTCTTGCAGCAGCGTTGGGCGGAGGCCGCCAAGTGGATCGATCCAGCGCTGAAATTGAATCCGCAGATTCCTTACGCGAACTATCTGGCCGCGTCCGCTCATTTCCAGCTCGGCAACCTCGACGCAGCCGAGCGATCGGCGCTCGTGTTATGGAAGACACGCGAGGTCGAGAGATATCCGCTGACGCATTACATTCTGGGCGGCATCAAGGCGCAGCGGGGCGACTTCGAATCAGCCGCTGCCCGATTCCGCGATTTCCTGGCCACCAAACCCGATGCCGCGATTACCCAGTCGGTGACCGAGCTGCTGGCCGATTGGGAGCGCGAGGGCAGAATCACGAAATAACACCCACACGCGAGGCATTCCATGTTGCGAGGATTCAAAGAGTTCGTGCTGCGCGGAAACGTTCTCGATCTCGCTGTTGCCGTGGTCATCGGCGCAGCGTTCGGGACCGTGGTCAATTCGATGGTGAAGGGGCTCATTACGCCGCTCATCGGCGCGATTGTGGGGCAGCCCGATTTCTCGGCCCTGGTCGTCACGATCAACGGCTCCCAGTTTCTTATCGGCGACCTGTTGAACGCCGTCATCTCGTTCCTGTTGGTCGCGGCCGCAGTCTATTTCTTCATCGTCGCACCGGTGAACGCGATCATGGCTCGGAGCCGGCGCGGTGAGGCGCCCGATCCCACCAAGAAGAAATGCCCGGAGTGCCTCAGCGAGGTGCCGGCCGCGGCGCGTCGGTGCGCGTTCTGCACGTCAACCCTGGGCTGAGGCATAATCACGCCCTATGCGTGAGAAACCAGGCATCAATCGGCGCTCGTTCCTCTCCTCCAGTACCGCCGCGGCCGCTGCGTCGCTTATGGCGCCGTCCATGTTGGCGCAGTCTCAGCGCCTGCCCATCGGGCCCGAGCCGATCCGCTATCCATCCAGCGTCTGGAAGGTGCTGGACGAACGCTTCAGGAAGTACATGATCGGCAACACGCCGCTCGTGCGGGAGTGGACCGGTTCGCTGTGGGCGGAAGGACCAGCGTGGAATGGCGTCGGGCGCTATGTCGTGTTCAGCGATATTCCCAACAACGTACAGCTGCGTTGGGACGAGGTGACCGGACAGGTCACGCCGCTGCGCACGCCGTCCAACTTTTCGAACGGCAACACGTTCGACTGGCAGGGCCGGCAGATTTCGTGCGAGCACCAGACGGCGCGCGTCGTCCGCTACGAATTTCAAGGCGAGCCGACGGTTCTCGCCTCGACGTTCGAGGGCAAGCGCCTCAATGCGCCGAACGATGCGATCGTGCATCCGACAGGCGGCGGAATTCTTTTCAGCGATCCTGGTTATGGCAGCCACTTCTACTACGAAGGCACTTTGCGCGAGCTCGAGTTGCCGACGAGCGTCTACTACATCGACGGTCAGACTGCCCGGCTGACGAAGCTGACCGACGAGATCCTGAAACCGAACGGGCTGTGCTTCTCCCCCGACTACCGCATCCTTTATGTGGCCGACACCGCGCCAACGCACCATCCAAAGGAGAAGGCCAAGATCATTGCGTGGGATGTTCAGAACAACGGCGCGCGGCTCGCCAACCGGCGGGTGTTCGCGACGCTGGATGTCGGGTTCCATGACGGCATCCGGGCCGACGCCGATGGGAATCTGTGGTGCGCGACGGGGTTCGGCGGCGAAGGTGTGGACGGGGTGCACATTTATGCACCCGACGGCACGAAAATCGGTCAGGTGCTGATGCCCGAAGGGACCGCGAACCTCTGTTTCGTCGGGGCTCACCGCAACCGGTTGTTCATGACGGCGAGCCAGTCGGTCTACACGCTTTACACGGCTGCAAAAGGGGCCCATAGCAGTTAAGGCTTTTGGCCGAAATCCCTTGGAAATATGGTAGATTCCTCGCAAGTACTTGGAGCCCCCAGCTCCGCCACATGCCCGTACGCGTCACGCGTTCGGAGATTGGGGACTCTATGTTCAGTCTCACGCTGCTCGATCACCTGAACCTCACTTTCAGCCAGGTCGCGGATCGTCACAAAGCGCACACGAACGCTGCAGAGTCCTACAGGAAGTGGAATCGCCGGCTGAGAGGCCTCGAGGCGCTTCTGATCGGTGGTGTGACCATCTCCGCCGCCGGAGCCGCGTTTGGTCACGGGCAGGTTCTCGCCACCGTCGCGGCGTCGCTCGCCGGCGCCGCGCTGATTGTGCTGCTCGTGAACCTGACGTTCGAGTTCGAGACCTCTGCGCACGCGCACGCGGCCTGCAGCACGCATCTGTGGTCGATTCGCGAACGGTACGGTTCATTGCTCTCCGATCTTCGCGAAGGCGCGCTCGATCTGCAGGAAGCGCGGTTTCGTCGGGACCAGTTGATGGACGAGCTCAGGTCGATGTACGAGAAGACCGCCGTGACGCCGCTGGGCGAGATCGAGGTCGCTCCGCAGCAGACGACCGCGACCGCCGCGTAGCGCTGCAAAACGGTTCCGGGATCCGTTTCCGAAAACGGTTCCGAAACGGATCCCGGAACCGTTTTTGCGCCTTGACATCGGCCCACCCGCGGAGTAGAACGAGCGAAGGAAAACGCCTCCAAATAATGAGATACAGCACCTTCGCCGTCCTCGTTGCGGTCGGTTTGTCGGGAGTACGTGTGCCTGCTCAGGCACCGGCGGCGCCCAGTCACGATCTTCCCAATCCTTATCAGGACGCGGTTCGAAACTGGGGCGTCCTTCCTGACAGCCGCACATGGGGCTCCACCGCCGGCGTCGAGATCGGGCCGCGCAACGAGATCTGGGCCATCGATCGCTGCGGTGTCAACAGCTGCGACGGCTCGACCCTGCCATCGGTGCACCTCATGGATCTCGCGACGGGCCGTCCGACGAAGAGCATCGGCGAAGGCCTCTTCGTCTTTCCGCACGGCCTGCACGTCGACCGCGACGGCAATATCTGGGTGACCGACGCGCTTGCGAGCAAAGACGGCACGAAAGGGCACCAGGTCATCAAGCTTTCACCCGATGGCAAGGTGCTGATGCGGCTCGGCACCGCGGGCGTGGCGGGAGGTGGCCCTACCCACTTCAACGAGCCGTCCGACGTGGTGACGGCGCCCAACGGCGACATCTTCGTGGCCGACGGCCACTCGGGGCAGAATCCAAAGGTGCCCCCCGACTACGTGACCCGCGTGGCGAAATTTTCAAAAGACGGGAAATTCATCAAAGAATGGGGCAAACTGGGCACTGGTCCCGGCGAGTTCAGGAATGCCCATGCCCTGGCGCTCGACTCGCGCGGCCGCGTCTTCGTGGGCGATCGCGGAAACGCGCGCCTGCAGATTTTCGACGCCGAGGGCACGTTTGTCGCCGAGTGGAAACAGTTCGGGCGTCCGAGTGGCCTTTACATCGACAAAGCCGATAAGCTGTATGTGATCGACGCCGATTCGACCTCTGCCAACAATCCCGGCTGGAAGAAGGGCATTCGCATCGGGAACGCACGTGATGGCAAGGTCGTGGCGTTCGTCGCCGGCCACCAGACCGAGAACCCGGACGGCGCTGCGGGCGAAGGCATTGTCTCGGACCCGGCTGGGAATTTATACGCGGCGGAAAACACGCTCCGCGGTGTGACGAAGTACGCTAAACGCTGAAGGAGACATCATGAGCACCCGAGGTAAATCTCGACGAACCTTTCTCATCGAATCCGCGGCAGGCCTGAGCGGCGCCTGGGTCGCGGCGAACTACTCGGGCATTCTTGCCGCCGAGAAATACGTGCTCAGGGCAGCGCAGTCGGGCAAGCCGGTCAGCTTCCAGTTCTTCACGCCGGATCAGGCGATGGAGGTCGAGGCGGTGGCCGCGCAGATCATCCCGACCGACGAAACGCCCGGCGCGCGCGAGGCGCGTGTCATCAACTTCATCGACAGAGCGCTCTCCACATTTGCCAAGAACAATCAGTCGCAATACACGAAGGGCATCGCCGAGCTGCAGGCGCAGACGACGCAGATGTTCCCGACGGCGACCAAGTTCTCGGCGCTGCCGTCTGACCAGCAGATCAAGGTGCTGACCGCCATGGAGAAGACACCGTTCTTCAATACGGTCCGCACGCACACCATCATCGGGTTCTTCGCGAGCCCGGTGCATGGCGGCAACCAGGACAAGGCTGGCTGGAAGCTCATCGGCTACGATGACTCGCTGAACTTCAGGCCGCCGTTCGGCTATTACGATGCTCAGGATCCCGCTGGCAAGCGCTGAAGGAGACGACCATGAGACAGTACACGCCAAATACTGAAGTCGATTTCGTCGTCATCGGGTCGGGAGCAGCGGGCGGCATCATGGCCAAGCAGCTTTCGCAGGCCGGGTTTTCCGTTGTTGTGCTCGAACAGGGCGGCTGGGGAAAGTACGGGCGCGACAGCGAATACAACAAGGACGAGTGGCTCAATCGTAACCTCGCCCAGGAAGATCGCCTGATGAGCGATCCGACCCGCCAGCGCAACACATTCCGGCGCAACGACACGGAAAAGGCGACGTCCGGCACGCACAGCTACGGCTGCGTTGTCGGCGGCGGCACCGTCACCTACGGCGGCAGCAGCTGGCGCCATCTGCCGTACGAGTTCAACGAGCTCTCGAGCGATCCCACCATCCCGTCGGGCACCGGCATGGCCGACTGGCCGATCACTTATGCGGAGATCGAGCCGTACTACGTGCAGGCCGAATGGGAGATGGGTATTTCGGGTCAGCGCGTGAACTCACCGTTTGTCGCGCCCATGTCGAAAGACTATCCGGTTCCCGCGGTTCCGCTGAAAAGCTCGGGTGCCCTGTTCAACATTGCCGCGAAGAAGCTGGGGCTCACCGTCGTGCCCGGCCCGCTGGCGATCATCACCCGGCCGTACATGGGCCGTGCCGCGTGCGTGAACTGCGGCATCTGCTCCGGCTACGGATGCCACGTGCGCGCGCGATCGAGCTCTGCGGTGACGATGCTGCCGCTCGCGCAGAAAACCGGCCGCTGCGAGATTCGCGTGAACAGCTACGTTCGTGAGATCTCGGTCAACAACGCGGGACGCGTGACCGGCGTCGTCTACTTTGATGCCCAGAAGCGCGAGATCCAGCAGCGCGCCAAGGCCGTTGTCCTTTCGGCGAACGGCACCGAGTCGGCCCGGTTGCTGCTGCTCTCGAAATCGGCGAAATACCCCGACGGTCTGGCGAACACGAACGGCGTCGTCGGGAAGTACCTGATGCTTGGAAACGGCGCGGGCGCGAGCGGGCTGTTTGAGCATCCAATGAACGAGTACAAGGGCGTCATTTCAGGCGTCGGCATCGTCGACTACGTACCGTCGGATCCGAAGCGCGGCTTCTACGGCGGCGGCCGTCTGACGGCGCGCGGTTACGAGACCCCGCTCGGCATGGGTCTCAACGGATTGTCTCCGGATGCGCCGCGCTGGGGCGCCGGCTACAAGAAAGCGCTCAGGGAACAAGCCAACCACAAGATGACGATCACGTGCTTCACGACGCAGATGCCGCTGGAGACCAACCGTGTCGATCTCGATCCGGACGTGAAGGACGAGTGGGGTCTGCCGGCCATGCGCATCACGTCGACTAGTCATCCCGACGACATGAAGTGCGCGAATTTCTTCCATCAGAAGTCGATCGAGATTCTGAAGGCCGCGGGCGCAACCCAGGTGTGGTCCAGTCCGCCCGGAGACAGCCGGGGCGGCGCGCACAATCGCGGCAGCTGCCGGATGGGGAACGATCCGAAGACGTCGGTCGTCGACAAGTTCCACAAGGCGCACGACGTCCAGAATCTGTGGGTCGTGGATGGCAGCAATCTCGTCACCGGCGGCCGCAATCACCCGACGATGACGATTCAGGCGCTGGCCTTCCGCGCGGCCGAGCACCTTATCAAAGCTGCGAAGACGGGCATCCTCAAGACGTAGCGCTTCTCAGGCAAACGGCAAACAGGAGATCAGGAGGTAAACACCTTCTGGTCTCCTGTTCTATTCAGCGCCTCACCACCGACAAAATCAGTTCCAACGTTTTGATGTTCTCTTCATGCGCAATGAAGGGGACCGACGCCAGTGCCCGTGCGCGACCCGGCACGCGTGGATCGGTGTACGAGCTGTGTGCGATGTAACTGAGTCCCTGCCCGTTTGAATGATGGCCGATACGTGCTTCCATCTCTCGTGGCCGTCGGACAACGAGACTGACGCACCGGCTGCCGGCTTCCCATCCTGGAATGTGACGGTGCCCGTGATGCGATAGGACGGTGGCATTGGTGGGATGGTCATGCGAGCGAGTTGAAGGCGCTCGCCAACGCGAACTTCGAAGGGAATCGCATTTGCCGGATCGGCTGCGTCAGGATGAAATCTGGTTGGAGACACGATGCCGGAATCCGGCCCTTGCGCGAGATTGACGCCAAGAACGTAGCGGCCGGCCGGGACCTCCGTGAACTCGAACTGGCCGGTAGCGTCCGTTCTCGTGGAGTGAGGCTCGCGGAATAGCCCCTTGCCCACAAGCGCAGCCGGGGTTGCCTCGACGATGGCATTCATCACAGGGCGGCCCTGGGAGTCGGTGATCGATCCGGTGATGCGGGTGTCGTATCGGATGCCGAAGTTTGTGGCGTGACAGGCTCTCGTGTCGCTCAACTCGAGCCTCCTGGCCAGGAAGGCCGTCGAAAACGGCGGGGGCGGCAGGGCTGTCAGCTCATATCGGCCCGTCGGAACACCCGTGATCTCGTAGCGTCCATCTCCGCCGCTGCGCGCCTGGAAGGACCGGCCAGATCCGCGCAGCGTCAGTTCGATTCCGCCTACGGGTCCTCGATCGCGAAATTCACCTGTCGCCAGGTCGCTGTCCCAATGGTTGATCGTGCCGAAGACGCGAGCGCCGTTCGACGGAGTCGAGAGCGTGTCGAAGAACCTGATGTCTTCCGCACCCTCTGCGAACGGCCGCGTTCGCGAACAGATTGACACATGAATGCGGGTACCGTCTTTCGATCGTCTGGCATACACAACGTAGCGTTCGCCAGGCTTGAACGCATATCCGCATGACGCGTCGTTGTCTGAGGTAAAAACCGTTATCGAGGTGCCTTCCATTCCACGCGACGGAACCGCATCCTGGAACTCGACGCGTACACGCGCGTCGAGCGCGGCGCCGGGATTCGGCGTCACGCTGCGCACGGTACCGACGAAGACGACCTCCGACTGAAAATAATCCTGACAGGGCGGGCCCACCTGATCGCACTGGCAAGCTTTTGCCTGACGAACATCGGCCGTAAGCACGAGCGCAAGCGCTGCCACCAGAATCGGCCATCGCATAGCGGGAGACCTCACAACCATTAGACGCCTGAACGTCTATGTGAACAAATCCTAACAGGAGGTTGAGAGATTAGGAGGAATTCGGCAAAAAGCGGAAACACGACGACGCGACGAGCGCGACGACGCGAAAACGCCACGTCCCCACGACAACCACAGAGTCCTGAATCGACGTCGCGCCCTTGGCGCGCGCGGAGACGAAAACAGCCGAATATCAAGAGCCCGGATTCGTGCCGCTCTTGTATTCGGCTGATTTTCGTCTCAGCGCGTGGGCCGCATCCGCGGCCCACGACGTCGATGCCGCCGACGGACTCACCGACGCCCAAGCGAAGAATGTCGCGGCCCTCCTCCTGAACTCCTAATCTCCTGTGAGCTTTGTCTGCTGCGGGCGCGTTCAGCGTTGCAATCCATTCAACAGAAGACCAGTGCTTCCAGTCTCCTGTGAAAGAATGTGTGAGTGTGATTGTCACGCGCTTTGCGCCAGCGCCTACCGGATACCTGCACCTTGGTCACGTGCTCAACGCACTGTTCGTCTGGGGAATCGCGCGAGACAATGGCCCGGACAGCGGAGTGCTTCTCCGGATTGAGGATCACGATCGGACACGATGCCGGCCCGAGTTCGAAGCCGCGCTGCTCGAGGATCTTCAGTGGCTCGGGTTTGTCGCAGACGGCGAGATGGTGCGTCAGAGCGAGCGGCGCGTCATTTACGAGCGAGCCCTCGACGACCTGCGCAGCCGGGGCTTGATCTACGCTTGCGAGTGCTCGCGGTCAGAGATCACGTCCGGCCGCTATCCGGGGACCTGCTCGAGCAAAGAACTGCCAGAATCGCCCGGTGTTGGACTCCGGGTTCGACTCGAGCCCGTGGTCGAACGCTTCACCGATCTGCGCCTTGGACCGCAACAGCAGCAACCGTCGGAACAGTGCGGTGATGTCCTTGTGCGCGATCGGCATGGGAACTGGACGTATCAGTTTGCCGTTGTCGTCGACGACTGGCTGCAGGACATCACGCACGTCGTTCGTGGTAAGGATCTGCTTGATTCAACCGGAAGGCAGATTCAACTCGCGAGGCTGCTTGGCCGCGAGACGCCGCCGGCCTTTCTGCATCACGCGCTGCTGATGAAAACGCCGTCTCAGAAACTCAGCAAGTCGGACGGAGACACCGGCGTTCGCGACCTTCGCGCGCGGGGATGGAGGGCAGAGGCGGTGATCGATCGCGCGATCGGTCTGGCCGGCATCTCGCGTGATGATCTCCGTCTCTGTGGGCGATAGGCCATGGTCAAGAGGCGATAGGCGATGGCCAGGGCGGCGTCTATCGCCCGATCGCCAATGACATCCCGCCCATGAATTCGGCGATGGAACCCGAAAAGTTGCGCGTGATTCCGCGAAGCCGGAACTCTCCGAGCACCGCGACGCGATCGTTGAGATAAGCACGGGCGCCGCCGGCCGCAGCAAGCGCGAGGTTCGTCGCGCTGACAGATCCCTCGCGGCTTTGATGCGCGAACCCGAGGCCTCCTCCCGCGTACGGCGCGACGTTCCCGAACCGCCAGTGATACTGAAGATGCGCTTCCGGCAGGACGAGCGTTGCCCGGCCGCCCTGAAGATCCGGGCGCGCGAACAGCAGGCCGGTCTCGACCGCGAGATGCGGCGTAAGCGCCCGCGTGCCGCGAACGGCAAGACCCAGCGTCGTGCCAGTGCCGGACAAATCAAAGTTCGTAGGACCGGCCATTACTGTGACCGAGTGCTGTGCGGCCATTTCCTGGGCTGCGGTCGTGCCGGCACAGCCAAGAATGAGGACGATTCCGGCCAACAACGAGGACAAACGATTGCGCATGAGAGCTCCTTTCGAATGGTCGCGCGACCGAGGAGCACTGTTCATGCCAGAACGGTGTTCACGCCTTACGATTCAGACCCCCGCCAGTACTTCTCTTCGATTTCCTCAATCTCTTCTTCGCTCAATCCGAAATAGTGTCCGAACTCGTGAATGACGGTTTCGGCCACGCACGTCCTGATGTCCTCGTCCTCCTCACAGGCTTCTTCGATTGGCCGCTGATAGATGGAGATGCGGTCTGGCAGCGTGTTGCCATAGTGAGAATCGCGCTCGGTGAGGGGAGTGCCGTGATAGAGCCCGAACAGCGTGTCGCCCGGCTCCATCTCCAGGTCTTCGAGAAGCTCTGGCGAGGGCTCGTCCTCGACGACGACGGCGACGTTCTTCATGGCGTCTCGAAACCGTCTCGGGATACCGCTCAGCGCCTCTTCCACGAGCCTGGTGAACCGGTTTCGCGTCATTCAACGCATATCCTACCGTGGTGCTCGTAGCGGCAGCCTATTTCGTGTATCTGGCGGGACTGGCGGTGATCGCGCCCGTGACGTCCAGGCGCAGGGCTCGGGTGTTGGTGGTCTCGCTCGCGGCGCTGACCGCGATTGCGGTTGTCGGCATGCCGCACGTCATGCCGCTCGTGTATCTGCTCGCAGGGTACTGGCTGCCGGCGCTGCTCGTCACCGCGCCGAATGCGCATCTGGAACGGCGGTTGCTCGACTTCGACCATCGCCTCCTGGGGGTCAACGGCCTCCTCAAGTTCGAACAGCGCGCGCCTCGGCTTCTGGTCGAGTACCTCGAGCTGGCATATCTATTGTGCTACGCCGTCGTGCCCATCGGGTATGCCTGGCTGGTTCTCGCCGGGTTTTCGGGCGAGGTCGATCGCTTCTGGTCGATTGTCCTGCTGGCGTCGTTTCTCTGTTACGGGCTGCTTCCGTGGATACCCACACGGGCTCCGCGCGCAGTGGAAGGCGATTTCGTACCTCGACGATCGATTGTGCGACGCCTGAATCTTGCGGTACTCGATCGCGCGAGCGTGCAATGGAACACGTTTCCAAGCGGGCACACAGCGGCGTCGATTGCAACCGCGCTGGCCCTCGGGGCCAGCGTTCCGTCAGGAGGGGCGGTGCTCGGCGTGATCGCGGTCAGCATCGCCATCGGGAGCGTCGTCGGCCGGTATCACTATGTGGCCGATGCTATTTTTGGAGCGGCGGTCGCGGTTTTGGCGATTGCTCTGGCCACCGCCGCGCACGGACCTTGACGTCCATCTCTTTCACGCTCACTTCCATCGTCTTGGGCGGGATGAGCGTGCGAGGGCGGGCGTAGGTCACCATGTATTCATTCTCGAGCTCGGTGCCGACCGACCGCAGCCGATCGTCGAGGGCCATCGCCGTCAGCAGATCCTCCCGCCGCCCTCCGGTCATTTTCGTTCCGTTGGCGACGGCCATCTGGAGCTCCTGCTCCTCGCGACTGTTTGCGCCGATGCCGGGCCGATTGAGCATGAGCGTATGCAGCGTCGCGCCCGATTCCTGCAGCGCCTGGATCACCGTCTGGTGATGCCTCTCGCTGAACTCAGGACCGCGTGCCGTAAAGACGATGATGTGCGGGCGAGAGGCCTCGCGGCGCCGAAACGCGTCGGCCGTCTCGACAATCGCATCGAGCAGGTAGGTGCCGCTGCCCTGGCGGGCAAAGACGGAGCCGATGCCTTTCTGCAGACGCGCGGTGTCTTTAGTGAGCTCGACGAGTGTGGTCGGACGCTCCCCGTAGCCGATGAGCGCGATCTCGTGACGCCCGCCCATCTGTTTGAAAAATGCCTGCAAGGCGTTGCGGATTTCGAGGAGATGGTCCTCGATGGCCTGGCTCGTATCGATGAGCAGCGCGATTTGCAGGGGCCCCGTCGCCCGCGATGCCCGAAGCACCTCGCGCGCCATGTCGTTCTCGCGCACGACGAACGCATTGGCTTCGAGGCCCGATACCGGGGCGTCTTTCCTGTCCAGCACGCTCGCATACACGGTGCGTTCTTCGCTCTGTGCCCACGCCGGGCTCGCAGGCATCAGCACCGCAAGAATCAGCAAACATATCCAACGCATGAAATGCCTCTCTAGTTCGTCAAGTTCGTCAAGTTCGTCGGGTTCGTCGGGTTCGTCGGGTTCTTCCTAGTTTACGTCTGAGCTTTCGAAATGCGACCAGCATTTCCCCATATGAGAAATTCGCATTTCTTCCGCTCGGATTCGGCAGCACGAACACCTGGGCTCCTTCGAATGTCGTGCGCTGCGGCCCGAGCCGCACGGCGCCCTTGGCGTTGAAGATCCAACGGTACAGCGAAACTCCGACGAACGCGACGATTTCCGGCTCGAATCGGCGAATCTTGCTGCGGAGCCCGTCGATGCCTGCCAGGCATTCGTCGCGGGTCAGCGTATCGATGCCGCGTGTCTCGCGAGCCACGAGGTTCGTGATGCCGAATCCCCATTCGGGCAGCCGGTCATCATCATGCCAGTCAATGCGCTCTGGAACGAGCTTCGAATCGAACAGGAGCTTCCAGAAGCGGTTTGAATAGCCTGCGAAGTGGTGGCCCGTCTGCGCGGAGCGGATGCCCGGGTTGATGCCGACAAACAGCACGCGCACGCCCGGCTCGATCCGATCGCGAAGTCCCTGCCCCGAGCGGCGGCGGGTGCCGTCGCTCACAGGCTTCCTCTCAACGCAAACTGATGATCAGCTGAATTGACGTACCCGGAAATCAGACGCCAACGTGTGAGGCGGCTCTGTCTGCGCCGCGGCCGGAACTGACGGTGTACGAACACGGCCGCTTGCAGACAGATCCGCCTCACACATTGGCGCCTCATCTGCGAGTCAGTCAATTCAACCGGACACCCAGGTCCCAGGCGCCGACGCAGAAGTCTTCGAGTACGACCGCGCCGCCATCGGCGGTGAGGACCGAGGCAATGTGGCAGAAAGTCACCCAATCGATTGCCATCGAATTCCGTGAGTGCTTCGGTACATCGACTTGAGCCGGTGGCCAGCTGAGGTGACGTTCCCGGAAGTCAGGCGCTAACGCGGGAGGCGGATCTGTCTGCAAGCGGCCGTGTTCGTGCACCGTCAGTTCCGGCCGCGGCGCAGACAGATCCGCCTCCCGCGTTGGCGCCTGATTGCGATAGGTCAATTCAACCGGCCACCGGAGCTAATGATTGCGTCTTTGCGCCTTTGCGTTGAGACATAGAAGGTCAAGAGCTCAGAACACACGCGGGGCGCGAACGACGACGTCGGGCCTGCGGACGCCGACTTCGATCGTGTTGGGTGGAATCAGCATCTTCGGCCGCGCGTAGACAACCTGATACTGGTTGTTCAGCTCGACGGCGAGCGACTGCAGCCTGGGCGTCATCGCCATCGCCGAGAGCAGATCTTCCCGCCGGCCGCCGGTCATCCGCGTGCCGACGGCGAGAGTCAGCTCGACTTCCTGTGCCGCCGGATCGGTCGGCGACACGCCCTCTTTCCTGAGCACGTACGAATGCATCGGCGCGCCGCTTTCCCGTACGTACTCGAGCACGGTCTGATAGCTGATTTCGCTGAACTCGGGCCCCTGCGTCGTGACGACCACGATGACGCGCCGCAGGTCGCGCCGCTTTCGCAGCGCCCGCGAGGTGTCGATGATGGCCGACAACAGGTACGACCCGGTGCCCGGACGCGTAAACAGCCGGCTGATGCCGGTTTCCAGGCGTTTGATGTCCGTCGTGTAGTCGATGAGCACCGTGGGAGGGCCGCCGAATGCGATGAGCGAGACCTCGTGGCGCCTGTTCATCTCGTTGACGAACGCGCGAAGGCTCTGGCGCAAATCGATCAGCTCGTTCCGCATTTCCTGGCTGGTGTCGATGAGCACGGCGACGCGCAATGAGTCGGTCGCGGGTGATGCGCGCAGGATCTCGCGCACCACGCCGTTCTCGCGCACGACGAAGTCCTCGGCGCTCAGCCCCAGAACCGGAGTGCCAGCGCGATCGAGCACGCTCGCGTACACCGTCCATTCTTCCGCTTGAGCATGTAGCGGGGCGGGTCTGACAAAGAGAAGAGCGGCGAGGGCGAAGATGAGACGCGCGAGGAGAGTCATGCGTCCTCCGTGGGGTAAGGCTATTACACCTCACCCCACGAAGGAAGCGTCGTCTGAGACTACTTGCTGAGGCGGATGATCTGGTTCTGCAGCGCCTGGAACGCGGGCATGACGTCGGACTCGGTCTGCGCGAAGTAGTACTTGCCTTCGAGCTGATCCTCGTTGAAGTCCGGCGATGTCGCATCGTTCGCGACGCGCTTCAGAATGTCCTCGGATTTCTCGGGCCTGGTTCCCAGATCGTATCGGACGAGCTCGCCCATGCCGATGGTGTAAATGCGGATCTGATAGTCGCCGGCGGCGTCGTTGCGCGCTTCGTTCGCGATGATCTCGATGAGGTTGCGCGCGGCGTTGTTGATGTTCCACACTTCCGCCGGATATTTGCCCTGCCCCGCGTTGAAGTTCCTGAGCGCACGGCGGGTATTCTGCGGCTGGCCGTCTACCTTGATCGCATTGGTTTGCAGATCGAAGTTGTCGGGAATGCCAGGACTCCGGTGGAAGAAGTGCTTGCTCTTCACCGGCAGGAACGGCACCTGTGGAATCGTCTGCGTCGAATTCCAAGCGGTCGTGAGCGTGTATGACGGACTCGCCACGCCCGTCTCGGCATGATACAGCCCGTCGATGTGCGGATTGGCGTGCGTCTGGTTGTCGGGGTCGGCGCCGTTGTCCGGGAAGTCCCAGGTTCTCAGTGCTCTCGGCTGGCCCGCGGCCGCCGGGTAGTCGGCAGGAACGCTGTTCGATGCGCCGTCAGTGAAGAGCACGATGACGCGAATACCCGACTGTGAGCCCGTCGGAACCGATTTCACTTCATCCCAACCGCGGTAGATCCCCTCGACCATGTTCGTGCTGCCGCCGGGCAATGTGGTCGGAATGTCGCTCATCACCTTGGTCTTGTTGAATCCGCGCGACGACGGCATGGCGTCGAGCACCCTGGCGCCGTTGCCGAAAAGAATCAGCGAGACGCGGTCGTTGTTCTGATCGAAAGAGCTGACAAAGGTTCGCGCCGCATCGCGGACGGCGCCCCACTTCGACCCAATCGAGCTCGAGACGTCGAGCACGAGCGACAGGTCCACCATTCGGCGGGTTGCCTCGCCTTCGCTGCCGATCACCAACGAGGATGTGCTGCCGAGATTCATGAACGTCGTCGGCAGTGTGGCCGTCGCTTTCACCTTCACCGTGTTGACGCCGGTCGCCGCGTCCACACTCGAGCTGAAGAAGTCGCCCGCTACTGTGGGATCGCCGGCTGCGGTTCCCAGGTATCCCGACGGGAAGTTGGCCTTGAACACTTTCGCCGCCTCGTTCTTCGGACTGCCGCTGTTCAGATTGCGCGCAGCCGCGAGCGCGGCGCCGTCGACCGCCTTGGTGAGCTGCGCCTTCACCAGATACGCGCGGCCCGAATCGACAGCGAGCCCCGAGAAGAGCAGCAGCGTGGTCAACCCGGCCGCCATGTAGACGAGCACGAAGCCGGCCTGCTTGTTCGTTGTACGAGAGCGTGATCTCAGCATGATACTGTCCCCCTTAAAAATACGCGATTGAGTAGAGCGTGTCCGGTACCGTGATGCCGAATCCGGCGAGCGGGGTTATCGTCGGATGCGTCGTGTAGAGCTCCGTGATGTAGAGCGATCCGCCGAGCGTCAGCGTGATAGGCAGGTTCGTTACCTGCAGGCTCGTGTTGCCGTCCTGGTTTGTGGCCGCATACTCCGGGCCGGGTCCGAACGAGGGCGTGCCGGCGGTCTGAATCGTGCTGTTCTGCGCGAGGGTGCCGTATGCGTACCGCTGCGCAAGCACCGGCTTGTTGTAGTTCGCGGCGCCGATCGTCGGAATGTTCCGGACAACTGAAAAAATCAGTTTCGACCCGTCGTCCAGGTCCACCGGGCGCGAGCTCATCGCCTTCAAGGCATTGGCGGCATCACCGAGTGCGGTGCTGCGCGAGATGAGGTTCGATCCCTCGCGCGTCAGCTTCGTGACGACGTGCTGATCCAGCAACACATAGCTCACTTCGACGACGCCCAGCAGCGTCAGCATCAGCAGCGGCAGGACCATCGTGAATTCGACGAGCGATTGGCCACGATTCGATTGGCGTCTCATGTTTTTACTCCCACTTCGGCTCAATCTTCATCGCCGATTCCACGTGCATCGTCATCTTGCCGCCGGTCAGAAACGGAGCGAGTATGGGCGTCAGCGGTTGCCAGGAATACTCGACCGTCACTCGACCGATGTCACCAGGGCTGCCCGCGCCGCTCGCCCACGACGACGATCCCGGTGCCATATGCGAGAACGAGAACGTCATGGCGTTGACGTCGAGCGTGGACGTCGCTTCCTGCATCGCCGCTTTGATGGTGCCTTCGCGGCCCAGGGGCGTGCCGGGATTGTCCGGGTCGTCTTTCGTTGCGCCGGTCACCGCGAGCCGCGTCGCCTGACTGATGCCGCTCTCCATCGAGACGTACACCCAGAACAGCGACGCGAAATCGACGATGCCGAACGTGAGCACCAGCAGCAGAGGCGTCACGATTGCCGCCTCGATTAGATTGTTGCCGCCGCAGTCGCGGATGAATTTTTTGATCATGGGCATCACCGCGCAGCCGTCATGCCGGTCTGCGTGTCCTCGAGGAAATACGTCTGGCAGACCGCGTCGAGCAGGTCTGCCGTGATTTCCGGCGGCCGGTGGTGATAACGGCACAGGCTGACGACCTGATCCGTCAGATCGCGGGGGTGGCAGGCGCGCATCGCCAGTTTCCGTCCGGTGTAGTACTTGTCCTGCAGGTACTGCACGATCGCCGGGTCGTACCGGACGCCGTGGCGCTGGCAGTTCAGCTCCCAGATCCGGCCGAATTGGTCCAGTGTCGGATTCTTCGCGAAAATCTTGTACGGGATGCGGCGCAGGAACGCCTCGTCCGCGAGCGATTTCGGTTCGAGGTTGGTCGCGAACACGACCAGCACGTCGAACGGCACCTGAAACTTGCGGCCGGTGTGCAGGTTCAGATAATCGACGCGCGATTCGAGGGGCACGATCCAGCGGTTCAGGAGATCGCGCGCGGGCACGCGCTGGCGGCCGAAGTCGTCCACCACCAGCACGCCGCCGTTGGCTTTCAGGTGAACGGGCGCCTCGTAGAATTTCGAAAGCTCCCCGTAGCGCAGGTCGAGCATCTCGAGCGTCAGCTCACCGCCGACGGTGATGACCGGCCGGCTCACCCTCACCCAGCGGCGATCGATGGCCGCGTCTCCGCGAATGACGGAGCTCTCGTCGTCGTCGGCGCGCGACTCGTGCGTCACCGGGTCGAACATCGTGATGATCTGGCCGTCCACGTCGATCGCGTAAGGAACGTAGATGTCGCCGCCGAGCACACGGCCGATCCCCTCACCCATCACGCTCTTGCCGTTTCCGGGCGGTCCATAGAGGAAGAGCGCTTTGCGGGAGGCGATGGCGGGGCCGAGCTGGTCGAGCATCTCGGGCTCGACAATCAAGTGAGAAAAGCCGTCGGAAACGCGTTCGCGATAAATGTCGTGTGTCTGCGCGCGCAGGCGGTTCATGTGAAGCGTGTACTGGACAAGGGGAACGGGAGCGGGCCCGACATAGCCGCACGCGTCGAAATACCGAAGCGCGCGGGCGCGGCCGGCATCGGTCAGCGCATACCGGTAGCCAGCGGTGCCGGTGCCGAGCGCGCTCTTGACCTCGATCAGCATCTCGACGCGAAGTTTTTCGAGGAGCGGCTCGAGGATGCCGTACGGCAGGCACGCGCGATCGGCGAGGCCCATGCCGCTGGCCTCGCCGCTATGAAGCATCTTGACCAGGATCGAGGCGAGCGTATCGGACGCGACGCCGGTCGCTTCGATACTGGCCGGCTTCGTCGGCGCGAGCAACTGAGCCGTCTGCCTGTAATCTTCAATCGCTGTTGTCATATCTGTCACTTGCCCATCGGGCCGAGCACTTCCATGAACTTGATCGCCGCCGGACCGATCGTGACGATCCAGATGGCGGGGAAGATACAGACGACCAGCGGAAATACCATCTTCACGCCGGTCTTCGCGGCGGCTTCTTCCGCGCGCTGCCGGCGCTTGGTTCGGAGCGTCTCCGAGAAGACCCTCAAAGAGTGCGCGACGCTCGTGCCGAATTTGTCCGTCTGCACGAGCATGGCGACGAGCGAGCTCAAGTCGTCTACGCCCGTCCGATCGGCCAGATTGCGAAGGGCTTCCGATCGGCCCTTGCCCGCGAGCAGCTCGAGATTGACGAGCCGCAGTTCGCCGGACAGGTCGGGATACGCGAACGCGAGCTCCTGGCCCACGCGTGCGAGCGCCTGATCGAGGCCGAGGCCCGCTTCGACGCTGACGACCAGCAGGTCCAGCGCGTCGGCGAGCGAAAGGCGAATGCGATGCTGGCGGCGGCGAGCCTTGCGCGCGAGCAGCATGCCCGGAAGCACGTAGCCGAATCCCGCGCCGGCGAGCGCCGTCATCATGTTCGGCTTCATGAGAATCGGCGTCATGCAGAATGCAAACACCGCGACCGCGAAGCCGACGCGAATCGCGAGGAACACCGGAACGGCTTCAGGGTTGCGGTGTCCGGCCTGCACGAGCCTGAGCTGAATCTTGCCCAGATCCTTCGGCGACTTCGGCAGGCGCTCGCCGACGCGTTTCAGGAACGCGACGATCTGGTCTGCCGAGGCGTCCTGTTCGGGCATCGGCTGGTTGCCCAGCACGTCCCGCAGGCGGTCGTCGATGTTGGCCGGTTTGGCTGTCAGGGCGTAGGTCACCGCCGTGACCAGAAGCGAACCGAACGCGAACGCAAGCAATGGAAGCCAGAGTGACACGGCTACACCTCGATTTTGATGACTTGCCTGATCCAGACGAACCCGATGGCCTGCATGATGATCGACGCGACGATCATCAGCTGGCCCAGCGGCTTTTCGAACAATTGGTTCATGTGCTCGGGGTTGATGAAGGACAGCGCGAGAGCCAGGAACGCCGGCAGCGCCATCAATACGTAGCCCGTGAATCGTCCGTGTGCGGTGTGCACGCGCACCTGGCGGCGAATCTTGAACCGCTCGCGAACGACAGCCGCAAGGTTGTCGAGAATCTCAGACAGGTTGCCGCCCGTCTCGCGCTGAATCAGCACGGCCGTCGAGAAGAAGCGCACGTCCAGAATGGGCACCCGCAAGCACAGGTTGTTCAGCGATTCCTTGAGGGGCAGGCCGAAGTTCTGCTCGTCGAACGCCTTGCGGAACTCCGGGCCCACGGGTTCGCCCAGCTCGTCGGCCACCATCTTCATGCCCGCGCTGAACGCATGACCGGCACGGATGCCGCGCGACAGCAGGTCGAGGGCTTCCGGAAAGGTTTCTTCGAACTTGTAAAGCCTCTTCGAACGCTTCTGACGGAGGATCATCGGGACGATGATGAGCCCGAGCACGAAGCCAAGCGCGACCGCCCAGGCCTTTCCGACGAACGTCATCGCCAGGAACGCGACCATCGCGGCCAGCGCGAGTGAGGCGAGAATGCACCCGCCGACGCTGAGGCCCGTACCCGATTGCTCGAGCCAGCGCTCGAACGAGGAGCCTTTTAACGCCTGGCGCGCCACTCGGTCGATGTTCGGGAGCGGTCCGTGCGATTCGGTCCGCAGCATCGACGCCTCACCGGCGTCGACAGGGGCGGGCCCCATGCCGGTCGCTTCGCTGAGGCGCTTCTCCATCGTTCTGTCGATCGCCGACCCGGATCGCCGCGAAATCAGCAGGAAGAGCCCCATGAGGGTGGCGGTCGAGGCGATGAAGACGAGCGTGACAATCACGAGCAGCTGCATCACCGCACCTCCAGACTGCCGTCGAACATGTCAGGTGCCAGCAGAATGCCGGACGCGCGCAGGCGTTCGCACACCTTCGGGCGCACGCCGGTTGCGAGGAAACGTCCGACGACCTTGCCTTCGGGGCCGAGCCCGACTTTGTCAAAGCGGTAGATTTCCTGCATGGTGATGATGTCGCCCTCCATGCCGGTGATCTCCGAGACGCTCGTCACCTTTCTGGTGCCGTCGCTCATGCGCGCCTGCTGAATCACAATCTGAATCGCCGAAGCAATCTGCTGGCGCATGGCTTTGTCGGGCAGATTGACGTTGGCCATGGCGACCATCGTTTCGAGACGTGACAGCGCGTCACGAGGTGTGTTCGCGTGCACGGTCGTGAGCGAGCCGTCGTGACCGGTGTTCATGGCCTGCAGCATATCGAGCGCTTCTTCGCCGCGGACCTCGCCGACGATGATGCGGTCGGGGCGCATACGCAGCGAGTTGACCAGCAGCTGCCGCTGCCGGATCGCGCCCTTGCCTTCCACGTTCGGCGGCCGCGTTTCGAGGCGCACCACGTGCGCCTGCCGGAGCTGAAGCTCGGCCGCGTCTTCGATGGTGACGATACGGTCGCGGTCGGAAATGAACGACGAGAGCACGTTCAGCAGCGTGGTCTTTCCGGCGCCGGTACCGCCGCTGACGAGGATGTTGAGCTTCGCCGCCACGCAGTGGCGCAGGAACTCGAGCATGTTCGGTGCGAGCGCCTTGAACGACACGAGGTCGTCGGCCTGCAGGCGCTCGGCTGGAAACCGGCGGATGGAAAGCAGCGGGCCATCGACCGCGAGTGGCGCGATGATGGCGTTGACGCGCGAGCCGTCCGGCAGGCGCGCGTCCACCATCGGCGAACTGTCGTCGATGCGGCGTCCGACGCCGCTGACGATGCGATCGATGACGCGCAGCAGATGCTGATCGTCCTGAAACGCGGCCGGCACCTGCTCGAGCTTGCCGGCACGTTCGACGAACACCTGCTTGTACGTATTGACCAGGATGTCGCTGACCGTCTTGTCGCGCAACAGCGGTTCGAGCGGTCCGAATCCGAATACTTCGTCGATGACGTCGCCGAGAATCGCGTCGCGTTCGCTCACCGAGAGGGGTACGCCGGCCTCGGCGATGAGCGTGGACACCAGCGAACGGATTTCCGCTTCCACTCGGCTGCGCTCGGCCGTCGCGAGCTTCTCGAGGTTGAGCTTGGTCAGCAGCTTGCGGTGAACGCTGCCCCGCACTTCCAGATACTGCGCGCGGCGCGCGTTGTTCACGGGATCTGACGCCGGAACGGCCTTCGCACCGGGGTCGGACCCCAGTGCGGGACGTGCCGGCGGCTTGGTGGAAACTGGGGTAGCCATGTCTTAGAAGAGTCCGAGAAACGATGCCTTCTCGCGTGCCGGTTCTTCCTCGGACGCGGGGGCATGCGGGTTGAGGATCTGTTTGGTGAACCGCTCGAATCGCGCGGCGAGATCGGAATGGTTCGTCATGGTCAGCGGTACGCCCGAGTTCATCGCTGCCGAGACGACGCTGTAGTCGCTCGGGAACATCATGTGAAGGCTGTGCCCGAGCGTCGCCTCGATTTGCTTCGGCCCGATCTGGTTCTGCTCGGACATCCGATTGAGCAGCACCCGCAGACGATCTTTGCCCGCGCCGAGCTGCTCGATCCGATCGACGATGCGATGCGCGTTGCGCACCGATGCGATGTCGGGGTTGGCCACCAGATAAATCGCGTCGGCGGCGAAGACCGCGACGTCCGCGACCGCGCTCGTCACCGTACCGGCGTCGATGATGACGAAGTCGTACGAGCGGCCGAGCTGCTGCAGCAGCTGCTCGACGGCCGGCGCATCGTGCGGCCCAGGCCGGTCGATCTGATCGCCTCCCGCGAGAATGTCCAGACCGGACTTGTGTCGCACCACGAGCTCTTTCATGAACTCCTGGTCCATGCGGTGGAGGTTGTCGATGGCGTCGATCAGCGTGAAGCGCGGACGCACGCCGAGAAACAGCGAGACCTCGCCCACGAAGGAATGCAGATCCACGATCAACGTCGGGCGCTTGGATATGCGCGCGATGTCGACGGCGGTATTCACGGCAACCGTCGTCGTGCCGGCGCCGCCTTTGGCTCCGAAGAACGAAAGCGTCATGCCCGATCGCGCGCTGTCCTTTGCCGGACGGTGGCGATCGACCGTGCGCTTCAACGCCGTCTGCAGGCTGGCGGTCAGCGTTGTACCCGATTCCTGGTACGACCAGGCCAGGTATTCATTGGCGCCGGCCCGCATCGCCCTCAGGATCTGGTCGGGCTCGGACGAAGCGGCGACCGCGAAGATCGCGGCCGCCGGCCACGATGCCCGAAGACGTTCGATGGCCTCGACCGACGCCAGGCTGCCGTTGCGGATGTCGACCACCGCCAGATCGGGCCACGTGCTGCTGGCATTCTTCTCGTCGATGATCCCGATCGACAGCCCGCTCGAGCGGAGCAGCGTCGTGATCGTCGAGCGAAAGTCGGAATCACTCGTTGTGATGACTGCTGATAGTTGTGCCATGGGTCACCGTGCCGATGGCTGTTGTCCTTGCGTCAGCTTCTGGTACTGCGTGACGAGCCGCTCGAGCTCGGCGTCGCGGTCGGCCTTCTCCTTCGCGAGCCTGTCGGCGGCCTCCTTGATGCGCGCTGCCTCGACGGCCTGCTCCGCCGCCAGCTTCTCGGCTGCCTTGCGCTCGATCGACTGGCGCTCGGACTCGGCCTTCTGGAGGCGTTCCTGCTCTCGTCTCTCGCGCTCGGCGCGCTCGGCCTCGAGCTTCGCGGCCTCACGCGCGCGCACACCGTCACGTTCCGCCTGCAGCTGCGCCTCGCGTGCGGCGATCGCATCCTGACGACGCTTGATCTCGGCCTGTTTCTTTTCCTCTTCGAGCCGCTTCCTCTCGTCGCGCTTCGCCTGTTCCGCGTCCTTCCGGGACTGGATGGCTTCCTGTTCCGCGCGCTTCCGCTCGATCTGGGCAGCGAGCTCCGCGGCCCTTCTGGCGTTTCGCTCAGCCTCTTGAGCGGATCCACGATCGCTGGCCGGCTGCGCGAGCGGTGCAACCGGAACCGGAGCCGCTGGCGTCGCAAACGCCGCGGGGGCGCTCGACGACACGCTCTGCGCCGCGGGCGACCCTGGATTGGTCGCGACCGGCGCAGCAGACTCGGGGGCGAACGTCATCGGGCTCGTGAACGCGGGCGGCGGCGGCGCGATCCGGCGCGGCGGCTGGGACAGAAACGGCTCCACCAGTCCGGGCAGATTCGGCGTCACACCGGGTGAATCGCGGCGCATGATGTGCGGCGTGATCATCACGACGAGCTCCGTCGCATTCTTCTGGTACGCCTGGCTGCGGAAGAGATACCCCAGAATCGGAATGTCGCCGATGCCGGGCACGCGGCGCAGCGTTTCGTTGAGGTTCTGATCGAGCATGCCCGCAATCGCGAACGTCTGGCCGTCGCGCAGCTCGACCGAGGTCTCCGTGCGGCGCGTCGAAAGCGCCGGCACGCGGAAGCCTTCGAGCACGACCGCGTTGCCGAAGTCGAGCGAGCTGACCTCTGGCGCCACTTTCAACTGAATCATGCCGTCGGCAGTGACCGTGGGCGTGAACTTGAGCCGTACGCCGAACTCCTTGAATACGATCGTGACCGCCGAGTTCTGGGCGCCACCCTGCACGACGGGATATGGATATTCGCCGCCCGCAAGGAAGGACGCTTCCTGGCCGTCACGGGTTATCAGGTTCGGCTCGGCCAGGCTCTGAAACAGGCCCTTGCCCTTGAGCGCCCTGATCACCGTGCCCAGGTTCTCCTGCGTGTTGAAGAGGAAGAGATTGAGAAAATCGCTGAAGACGAGACCCTTGTCGTTGTCGAACACCGGCGCCGGATACTGCTGCGTCGTCGATCGGCCGACCCAGTCGCCTTTACCATTGATGCCGGTGAAGAACGACGCGCCGAGCTCCTGCATCGCGCTCCGGCTCACTTCTGCGAACCGCACGCGCAGCATCACCTGGTTGGTCGCGGGTCCATCCTGCTGACGAAGCAGGTTGACCACGTTTTCGGGCTTTTCGACGTAGCCGACGGCAAGCGCCGAGGCCCGGTCGACGATGTACTTGCTGGAGACCATGCCGGCGAGCACGACGTCTTTGCCATTGCTCGTCGCGGTGATCTCCTCACCCGGAAACAGCTTGCGGATCTGCGTTTCGAGATTGCTCAGGTCGCGCTTGACGGCGACGTCATACGTCGTGATGCGGCCGTTGTCGCCCCACACGAGGAGCGAGATCGTCCCCGGCGTCTTGCCGTGCACCAGGATCTCGTAGGGCGTCGTGACCATCGCGTCGGCGATATCGGGCGTCGACAGCGAGACACGCGTGATCGGCCGGTCCATCTTGAGGATCGCCGATCGGCCCACCAGCAGGTCGAGCTGCAGCGTCGGGTTGGTGCCGACTGCGTCCGCCGCGCGCGCGGCCACCTGACCGGCCCGAGCGGTCGACGGGAGGACCATGATGACCAGCAGAAAGATCGCAACAGCACGTTTCATTGTTATGCGCTCCTATCCAACGACCACTGATGTGCGTTTATCGCCACGGATGATTTCGACGGCGGGTGGGGGGGCAATCGGCGCCGGCTGGCCTGGAACGGCTGGCCTGACCACGAACTGCCTGGGCCGCGCGTTGCCGAGCAGCGTTCCGGGCTTGATGCCAGAGGTGACAGGCGTTTCGGTATCGAGGGGATTGCGCAACGCGAGCTGAATCTTGCCTTCCGTGCTCGCCAGCGTGAGACGTTCTGATTCTTCCGGCGTGACGAGCAGGGTGACGACCGTGACTTGCATGGGCTTGCCGTCGGGCGTGTCCTGCTCGAGGCGCGTGCCGGCCGCGAGTACTTCCACATTCGCCAGCACGACCTTCGTCGTGATGTCCTCCGAGCGGCTGCTCGGATTGGCGGTGGCGACGACGTCGACGCGCGTGCCGGGCAGCACGTAGCCCGCCACGCCGATCACTTCGTTCACACGGACCGACAGCGCGCGTTTGCCGGGCGGGATGATTGGCGGAAGACCGGCGCCGGCTTCCTTCGATGCGAGCTTCGGCGGCAGGATCGGCTCGTTCTTCACGACCGAGACAATCAGGCCGCGATCAACGATCGCCGCCGGATCGTCGAACGATCCCTCCGGTATGGCAGCGGCCGGCCAATCGAGCGTCGCGAGATCTTCGCGTCGCAGTTGCCGCCCGAGCGACAGGTTCGCGTTCGCCACGACGACCTTCTTGGTCGGGACCGTCACGGTCTTGACGGGCACGTTCTGCAGGTAGTCATACGTGCCATACGCCAGACCGCCGCCGGCGAGAATGGCCATCAGAAATACGGCAAAGATTCGGACGCGAGTCATAGGAGCCCTCCGGTCCGGTTAAAACCGGACACTACGTATCAGCACTGCCAGAACGCAACCGGCCGCGATCGCCGGACCATACGGGAAACGATTGTGTTCGCCGGGCGCTTCGATGTCGGTCTTCGCTTCCTGGCGCAGGCCGAACAACCGGGCGGTCAGGCGAAAGGTGCGCAGCAGCCGACCGCGGCGCCACGCGATGAACACTGCCAGCAGGCCTCCAGCGATGGCGGTCATCAGAAAAGCCGGAACGATGTGTTGCGCGCCCACCACCGCACCGGCTGCGGCGAATAACTTGACGTCGCCGGCTCCCGTGGAGCCCAGCACGTGGCCGGGCAGCATCAGCAGGAAGCCGAGGAAGAATCCGACGAGCGACGAGCCGACCGAAATGCCGCTGGCTCCAGTCGCCGCGAGTACCACACCCGACGCCGTGATTCCCAGCGAGATGCTGTTGGGAATCTTTCTGTGCGCCGTATCCACGATCGCTGCGCTGCCGAGCCCCGCGCAAAGCGCGGTCAGCAGCACGGCGTCAGAACTTGATTGCAGCAATGGCCCCCCAGAACGTGGTGGTGATCTCATTGGCCAGCACGCTCATGCCCGCGAGCGCGATGAGCGCGATCAGCGACGCCAGCATCGCGTACTCGAGCAGGTCCTGGCCTTCGTCGCGCTTGCCCATGGTTTGCAACCAGATCATTGGGGCCCTCCTCAAAACTTTTGAGAGATTCGCGAGGGTCCGCCATGACGGCGGACCCCCACTGAACGAACGCGTTCGGAGCGCTTACGGGAGATCGGCAACGATCTTGTCGAAGATGGCGTCGACCTTCACACCGGCCGCGGTGACTGCCGTGACCGCGACGATCGCGATCAGCGCCACGAGCAGCGCGTACTCCAAAAGGTCCTGTCCGTCTTCCTTGCGACGGAGCGAATCCACGAACGTGATCACCTTGAGCAGCATGTCTTTCCTCCCTTTTGCGCGCCGCGATGGCGACGCGACCGGCGGGTGTAAACGCAACCGCCGTACCACACCAGAAAGTCACGGCTCGCGATCATCGCAAGTCGTTTTGCGGCAAGCGGGTTAGCGCCACGCGCCGTGGAAAGAGCCAGGGCGCGGTGCACCGTCGCGGCACACGCCCAACTCGACAAACTTCGTGTACGAAACGACCGACTTCGTGATTTGTGCGGCACGAATATCGCTGCTCCCGTTTTCGTAACTGCAGCTGCGGAATTGTGGGCGTGCGGCCGGCACCGGACGGCCAAAACGGAACACGCGATGGGAAAGATCAAGGAATGTGTGGAGTTACGGCCGCTACGGGAAGAGGTACGGTGATTGCGAGCGTCGCAGGGTGCCCAGACGGTTCAGGGACTTCGTGTTGACCGCCGCCACCCTGCTGGTGCTTTTTGGGGTGCTCGTCACGATCAATCCACGCCTTCGCGAGCGCACGCAGCAGGTGGCCGCCGAGCCGCAATGGGAGTCGTTGCGCGGCATGGTCGTGCACACGATTGTGACCAACACGGCGACGCTGCACGGCTACACAGACCGCAATACCTACATGGTAACGTTCCTCGTTGCGGCCTGCGTTTTCGTCGTGTTCATGCTGAAGGTCATTCGGTGAGCGTCATCCTCGTTATCCACCCGGACGCCGCACAGGGGCGCGTGCTGAACGATATGTCCCGCCGTATCGGCGCGGATCTCGTCGTCGTGGAGTCCACCAAAAAAGCCGTAGAGGCGATTGGCCGCCAGGTGCCGGATCTGATCCTGCTGAGCGCGTTCCTTTCTCCGCGCGACGAGGACACGCTGATGGGACGTCTGCGATCGCTCGAAGGTGCGTCGCACCTGCAGACGATGACGATCCCGCAGTTCCAGACCGGTGAAGACCGGAAGGCCAAGAAATCCGGATTCGGATTTCGCAAGAAGCAGAAGGCGACGGTGGCCGTGGGCGCCGATCCGGCCGAGTTCGCCGAAGAGGTCACCACCCTGCTCAGCCGGGCCCGCGAAATCCGTAATCGGCCGGCCCCGTTCGAACCCGTCAGAACGGTGATCGCGCCAGAGGCCGCGCCTCCATCGCCGATACCGACACTAATAGATGATGAGCCCGCCGTTTTCCACGAGCCGCTTGTTTTTGCGGAGCAGCGTTGGCCGGGTTCTGACGAGCCGGGCCCTGCGGACCCGGTGGCACTCGTGGACGAAGCCTCGGGGATCGATGAGCCGCTGATACCGGCCGACGAGCCGATGTTCGTCAATGCGCTGGTGGGCGATTGGTCCGAACCCGAGCAGCCAGTCGTCGCAGAATCCCCGGTGGCCTCGTCGAAGTCGATTGCCGACGAGATCGACCAGCTCGTTCGCCGGCTCGGTCTGGGCGCAAAGATCGCGGAGCCGGAGCCTGACGAAGCGCCGGTCGCGTTTGTCGAAGTGCCGGCGCCGGCGACCAGGGACGACGACGACATCTTCGACTTCGGAGCCTCTCTCGATCGCGCGCGCAATAGAGCGCTCACGCGATCCGAAGATGCCGCGCCGGCCTTCCCGGATGCCGAAGCCATCCGCGAGTCGGCGCTTGCCGAGGCGCGTGCGGTAGCCGAACGTGAGGCGCGCGAGGCACGCGAGGCGAGCGCGGCCGAGATCGCGCGCGTGCAGGCGCAGGCGGAAGCGTTTCGCGAGGCGGCAGAGGCGCGCGCCGCCGAAGAGCGGCAGGCCCGCGAAGCGCTGGCGGCCGATCTCGCGCGCGCACACACCGAAGCCGAGCAGATGCGCGAAGCCGCGGTTGCGGAAGCACGAGTCGCCGCCGAACGTGCGGCACGAGAGGCCCTCGCGGCCGATCTCGCCCGTGCGCAGGCCGAAGCCGAGAAGAAGCGGCAGGCGGAGATCGCCGAAGCCCGTGCAGCGGCAGAACGCGCGGCCCGGGAAGCGCTGGCGGTTGAAGTCGCACGCGCGCAAGCCGAAGCCGAACAGAAGCGGCAGGCGGAAGTGGCCGAGGCCCGCGCGGCTGCGGAACGCGCGGCCAGAGAAGCGCGGGCCGCCGAGGCTGCGCGTCGGCAGGCCGAAGCCGAGCAGAAGCGGCAGGCGGAGATCGCCGAAGCTCGCGCGGCCGCGGAGCGCGCGGCCCGGGAGGCGCTGGCGGCTGAGGCCGCTCGTGCGCAGGCCGAAGTCGAGCAGAAGCGGCAGGCGGAGATTGCCGAGGCCCGCGCGGCGGCGGAACGCGCCGCCCGAGAGGCGCGGGCCGCCGAAGCTGCGCGACGGCAGGCCGAAGCCGAGCAGAAGCGGCAGACGGAGATGGCCGAAGCTCGCGCGGCCGCGGAGCGCGCGGCGCGTGAGGCGCTGGCGGCAGAGGTCGCGCGCGCACAGTCCGAGGCCGAACAGAAACGTGAAGCGGCCATCGCCGAGGCGCGAGAAGCGGCCGAGCGAGAAGCCCGTGAGGCGCTCGCGGCCGATCTTGCGCGCGTGCAGGTTGAAGCCGAGCAGATGCGGCAGAGAGCGATCGCCGAGGCGCGGGCGGCTGCCGAACAAGAGGCGCGTCAAACGCTCGAGGTCGAGGTCGCGCGGGTGCGATCGGAGGCCCAGTCCACGTTTACCGACGCGCTCAAAAAGGTGAAGGTGGAGGCCGAAGAGGCCGATCGACGCCGCGCCGAAGCCGAGCGCGTCAACGCCGAGTCGCAGCAGGCGTTTGCACGCGAACTGTTGAGGGTTCGCAGGGAAGTCGAACAATCGCTGGCGGCTCAGCTCGACGCGGCACGCGGCGAGGCCGAGCGGATACGCGCTGCCGAAGCCGAAGCGGTTCGCGAGCGGGCCGCGGTCGAGACGCAGCTCAAGGCCGAGCTCGATCGCCTCAAGTTCATCACCGCCCAGGCTCGGAAGGCTGACGAGTCGGAGACGAAGAAGGCCTCGCAGCAGATCAAGCACCTCGAGGCCGAGCTGGCGAGCATGCGCGCCAAGGCAGAAGCGCACAAGGGCAACGAGCTCGAAGAGCTGCGCACGCAGATGGCAGAGATGCGCGAAGCGGCCGCACAACACGCGCGCAACGCGGCCGCCGAAGCGGTCGCAGCGGCGGTGGCCGCAGCAGCGCCCAGGCCCTCAGCGGTGATCGCGCAGTTCCCGCCTCGAGAGAGCACGAAAATCGAACTGCAGGCATTGGAGCCGGCGGTGCACGAGCGCGTGGGGCGCGACTACCTGAGTCTCTGGCAGCCGAAGGCGGCCCAGCCGGACGAGGTGGAGGAGATCTCCGAGTCCGATGAGCCGGAAGAGAGCTTCCTGTCTGCCGTGTCTGCCGTGGACGTGCGGAGGCATGCCAAGTGGGCGCTGCCGGTGGCGGCCTGCCTGCTCCTGGTGACCAATACGGGCACGGCGATCAGCACCGTGTCGCAGATGGTGAAGACGGAAGAGCGGCCGCCGCTCACCGTCGTGCCAGTGAAGGAAGAGATGCCGTTCATCGAAATGGTCGAGAAACGAGTTGGCAAGCTCCAGCTCGATTCGACCCCGTCGGGCGCCGAAGCGATCCTCGACGGCAAAAGCTTCGGACGCACGCCGCTGACGATTCCCGATCTCGACGCCGGACTGCACACACTGCAGTTGAAGAGCGATTCGGGAACGATTACGCGCAAGGTGACGATCAAGGCGAACCAGACGACCCTGCTCAGCGAAGCCATCTACTCGGGCTGGCTGGCGATCTTCTCTCCGATTCCCGTGAAGGTCGTCATCGACGGCCGGCCGGTGAACCTCTCGGAAGATGGACGGGCCATGGTGACGCCCGGGAGCCACGTCGTCCAGTTCATCGCCGATCAGTTCAACTATCGATCCAGCGAAAGGCTCGATGTGCGCCCGGGAGAGACGACTCCCCATACCTTGGAGTTGCCGATGGGCCGGATCCGCGTGACCGCTCCGGCGGGCGCCGCCGTGCTGGTGGATGGTCAGCCGGCCGCCGGCACGCCGAGCGAAGGGCTGTCGGTCGCCATCGGTTCGCACGAAATAAGCGCGACCCACCCCGCATTGGGCGAGCGCCGCATGCCGGTTGATGTGAAGCACGGCGGCATGACGGAAGTGACCTTGCGGTTCGAGTAGCCATGACACACGAAAAGAATTTCGTCGCGCGTGAAGTGGAAACGGGCGTCATCGTCGCGAACCGCGTGAAGGTAGCATCGCGCCGCCTCGAACGGGCGGTTGGCCTGCTTGGCCGCAACCACCTCGACGCGGGGGAGGGGCTATGGATCACGCCCTGCCACGGAGTCCACACGTGGTTCATGCGCTTCTCGATTGACGTGCTCGCGATGGATGAACACGGCGTCGTCGTTGATGTCGTCTCGACGTTGAAGCCGTGGCGGATGCGGCTGCCCAAGCCTGGGGCCTTCAGTGTGCTCGAGCTTCCAGCAGGAACGCTCCTGAGCGCGCAGATGAAAGTCGGCCAGCGGATCAAGATCGAAGAATGGGATTCGGTCGCCGCGAGGTAGCTCCCGATCTCTGACGCTTCAAAAAAGATCCCAGCAGGAATATCACCCGGCCCTAACCTCGACGTTTCAAAAATTCAACAGGAGTTCAGGAGATGAGGAGGCTGGCCTCAGTTTCCGATCTTGCTGGTCCTTGAACAAAGCGGGCTCGCGGGTCTTGGACACGGAGACACGGAGCTCGCATCGACTTCGCGCCGTTGGCGCGCGCGGAGGAGAAGACAGCCGGATACAAGAGCTACGCGATTCCTGGCTCTTGATATCCGGCGCGCTCGTCGCGTCATCGAGTTCCTTCGCTCTGCGTGTTTCTCTGCGCCTTTGCGTCTCTGCGTCGAAACTGGCTCACATCACAGCCACTCGCACCTGAGATTGCGCCGCGCGTGTGGAAAGGGATCGCACCCCGAGATACAGCAGCCATCCCGCCGGGCCGAAGAGAAACGTCAGAACCAGACAAGGCACCAGAAGCAGGTGAGAGATACCCCGGTCGCTCGCGTCGCGCGACTCCCAGGCGCCGATGAGCAGGTCGAAGACGAGGTAGTGAATCCAGCCCGCGAGCAGCAGCCACGGATTGCTGAAGAGCAGCGCGACGTCAGACAGCGACGAAAACCCGCCCTCACTGCCTCCGATGTTGACGGCAACGAGAATGCTGTACAGCGCCGCCAGTATGGCCGGAACGGCCACACCAGCGACGATGTGAGAGACCCACTTCTTGCGCGGGATGATCACGAGCAGGATCCAGCAGGAGAGCGCGACGAGATTTGCCATCGAAAAAATCTGCTCTGGTGTCACGGCAATCTCCTTCAATACACAACTGCGTGCACACGCGAGGGCACGGAACGCGACGCCGACAGCCAGATCGCCGCGGCCGTCAGAACCGCCCACGATGTCATTGCGACGAGCGTCGTCATGTCGGGGCTCGTCACCGATTGTCCGCGCAACGCCTGCCACAACAGCAGCCCGAAGAGCGCAACATAACTCGCTGCGAGCGTCCACACGATACGGACCCGGCCAGCTTCGTCCCAGCCGCGGCGTAAGAACGCAAGAGCAAGCAGGGGCAGGAACTGCAGCGCATGCAGGCCGACGAAGTGCGCGACCCGAATATCACCGTGCTCGAGGCTCCAGCCGGTTCCCGGCAATCCCGGGCCTCCGTCGGGGGCGCCGACAGTGTGTGCACCGGCAACCGTCATGCGGTTACCAGCTCGGGCATCCTCGAGTTGCCGGTCGGTCGGCCGTACCATCAGCCCGCCCGTCATCGCACCCACGAGACTGATGACGATGCCGAGCCGGAGCGCCCAGCCCATCGCGCGGTCGGCAAATCGCTGACGCCATAACGCGACCGCGATCGCAATAGTCGAGACCGTCTGTACCAGGATCGCCGTGCCCATGATCGAGAAGAGGACGCCATCGAGTAGTGTCCCCACGTTGAAGTGACTGGTCGTGCCGCGCCACGCCTGAGCATCGATGATGATGATTTCCAGGACCAGCGTCACGGTGGTGATCCAGCTCACCGCTCGCCGCGTTCTGGCCCACTCGGGCAGGTAGGTGAATATCCACGCGAGCGTCAGGGTGAAGATGGCGATTGACGCGGCGAACTTGGCTGGTTTCAGCCAGGCAGGTGCGCCGTGATGTACCGGGGGTCTATCAGAAGGCAGGCCACATTCAGCACCAACAGCCCCGACATGAGGAGCCCGACGGCCGTCAGTTTCTTGTCGGTCTGCCATAGCGTCTTCAACACGTTCGACATATCAGCCTTCCTTCCAATTGCCTGCACGATGTTGCCACTGTCAACATCAATATAGTCCTTAATGTTGACATTGTCAACATCTACCGCGTACCATGCTGTTCATGGCCAGAAAACGTCAGGATCGCTATCATCACGGCGATCTGTCCCGCGCGCTGCTGCAGGAGGCGGTGCGAACCATTCAGAAGGATGGGGTGGAGGCGCTGACGTTGCGGGCGGTCGGGGAGCGGCTGGGCGTCTCCCGCACGGCTCTTTATCGTCATTTCGCCGACAAGTCGGCTCTCCTGGAGGCCGTCGCGAGCGAAGGTTTCCGCATGCTGCGGATACGGTTGCAGGAGGCCTGGGACAAACTGGGGGGCGGGCGGGCCGGATTCGAAGCCCAAGGCGCCGCCTACATTCATTTCGCGGTGGCCCATCCTTCGCACTATCGCGTGATGTTCGGGAGTTTCGTCAAGTTCGCGTCCCCCGAATCCGAGCTCGTGCGCGAGGGGGCCGGCGCCTTTCAAACGCTCGTCGATGCGATTGGCGCGCTACAGCGGGAAGGGGTCTTCCACCAGGATCGCCCTCTCGAGCTCGCGCAGTACATCTGGGCGACCGTGCACGGCATCGCGATGCTCGCGATCGACGGCCAGCTCAAGCAGCCCATCGACGACGTCATTCGTTTTGCGCTCGAACGGATGAGGACGGGGATTGTGTGAAGAGTATGGTACGGAATCGACTAGAATCGCGGCTACACAAAGGAGCTTCGATGAGATCCTACCTCTACGGCATGACGGTGATACTCGGCGTCGTCCTGACGGTGCACCTGGCGATGAACGGGAAAGTCGGCGCTGTCATTGGGAACCCACGGGTCGGCAATGCGCTCTTCTGGTGTATCGGCGCCGTAACCGCGGTCGCCATCGGGCTCAGCGGCTGGCAGGCAGGCGCTCTCAGCGGACTTCGGCAGGTCAACCCGTTGCTGCTAACAGCAGGCGCGATGGGTGCGACGCTCGTCTTCGCCATCGCGTGGCTGATTCCTCAAATCGGCGCGGGACCCATGACGCTGATGCTGCTGGCGGGGCAGATACTCAGCGCAATGGCGCTGTCGCATTTCGGCTGGCTTGGATCGCCGGTGCAGCCGTTGACGGTCACCAACATCATCGGCGCCCTTGTGATGGTGGGTGGCGTTTATCTGGCCACGCGGTCCTAAGCCCACATGATAAGTTCAGAGGCGCGCACAGGGCTCGACCCGTGGGTGCACGCCGAGCTGCCCGAGCCGCCGGCGCCGCGAGGTGCCCAGTGGATCAAAGTCGTCGGTCCCGGCGTCATCGTGCTCGGGCTATCGCTCGGCGGCGGAGAGTTTCTTCTCGGGCCGACCGCCTTCGTCCGGTACGGACTTTCACTCCTCTGGATCACGCTCGTCTCCGTATTTTTCCAGACCATCTTCAACACCGAACTGATGCGCTACACGCTCGCGACCGGCGAGCCGGCCTTTACGGGCTTCATGCGCACGCGCCCCGCACGCGTATTCTGGGCGTGGTTCTACGTCGTGATGTACCTGCTGCAGGTGGGATGGCCCTATTCTGCGGGGCTTTCCGCAGGCGCGATGTTCTTCCTGGCGACGCGGCAGGTCGCCACGCCCGCCGATGCATCGACGATTTACATGATGGGCGTCGGCACGTTTCTCCTGTGCATCTTTTTGCTGACGCTCGGACGTCGAATCGAACGCACGCTCGAGCTTCTCAACTGGGTGATGGTCGTCGCGATCCTTGGCGGTTTCTTTCTGCTGGGACTGTTCCTGGTGCCGGGCGCGACCTGGACGGCCGCCCTGACGGGACTCGTGGGGTTCGATCTTCCCCGCGGAACATTCAGTTTCGTGCCGGCCAACGCCGACTTTCTCCTGCTGGCTGCGCTCGCTGGTTACTCGGGTGCCGGCGGCATGGTGAATATCGCGCTGTCCAGCTGGGCGCGCGACAAAGGGTACGGGATGGGGCAGCGTGTTGGATACATTCCGGCCGCTGTCGGCGGGCACAAGGTGAAACTGGCGCACACGGGATACATCTTCACTCCCGACGCCGAGAACATGCGCCGGTGGCACGGTTGGTGGCGGATTGTGCGCGCCGATCAGTGGGGCGTGTTCTTTATCGGGGCGATGCTGGGAATGGTGCTGCCGGCGGTGCTCTACGTCACGGTTGTGCCGGGCGGCACGAACATGCAGGGCATCGGTATCGCTGCAGCGCTCGCATCGGCCGTGGGAACCAGAGCTGGAGCCGCCGCAGGAATCGTGGTTGCGGTGCTTGCCACATGGATTCTGTTCAAGACTCAGCTCGACATCATCGAGAGCATGGTGCGCTCGATTACGGACATCTTATGGACCGGCAGCCTTCGCGTTCGCACATGGAGCGGTGGCGACGTGCGCTTTGTCTACTACGGGGCGCTCGCGGTTGTCTGTCTCTGGGGTATTTTCGCGCTGCGCCTCGCGCAGCCCATCGTCCTGATACTCGCGGCAGCCAACATCGCGAGCTTCGTGTTTACGATCGCGTCGATCCACCTTCTGTACGTCAACACTCGACTGCTTCCTGAGGCGCTGCGCCCGCCGATGTGGCGCCGTGTCGTGCTCGTCGCGATGTCGGTGTTCTACGGCTTTTTTATGTTGCTCTCGCTCAGCGCGCTGATATGAGGCCGGAGTTCTCGGCTTCAGACTTCGGACTTCTGGCTTCCGGCCCGGAGCCCGGAGCCCGAAGCCTGTAGCCAGAAGCCGGCCCGCAGTAAGATGTAGGGCTCATGAAACTGGCGACGTTCGAGATATCTACCGCAGTGGGCCCTGTCAGACGCATCGGCGCGGCAGTGGATGGCCGGTTGATAGATTTCGCCGCGGCCTACGCCGCGCATCTCGAGCACACAGATCCAGGCTGCGACGCGCAGCGGCTCGCGGCGATGCTCTTTCCGCCCGACATGGTCGCCTTTCTCGGCGCCGGCGATCTGGGCCGGCAAGCCGCCGAACGCGCCATCGACGCGGCCGCCCGAACCCAGGAAGCCTTTGGCGCCCGTACGAGCTACACGGCCGGCGAAGTGAAGCTGCTGGCGCCAGTCACCCGCCCGCGCGTCATTCGAGACTTCCTCACCTTCGAAGGCCACATGCTGACGGCTGGCAGGGCGCTCGGCCGGGCCTCGATTCCGCCCGTATGGTACGAAGTTCCGGCCTACTACAAAGGCGATCCCGACACGGTCTCGGGGCCGGATGACGTCATCGAGTGGCCGAAGTACTGCGAGAAATTCGATTTCGAGCTCGAGCTGGCGGTCGTCATCGGCCGGCGCGGCAAGAACATCAGGAAGTCCGAAGCAAGCCGCCACATTGCCGGCTACACGATCTGGAACGACTGGAGTGCGCGCGATCAGCAGATGAAGGAAGGGCCGCTCGGCATGGGGCCGAGCAAAGGCAAAGACTTCGATACGGGCAACACGATCGGCCCGTATCTGGTGACCGCCGACGAGCTCGACGTGAGCCACTTGCGGATGACGGCGAAGATCAACGGGGAGATCTGGACCGATTCGACGAGCGGCGGCCGTCAGTTTTCGTTCGAAGATCTCATCGTGCACGTCTCGCAGAACGAGACGATCTACCCCGGCGAGTTGTGGGGATCGGGAACGACGACGGGCGGCAGCGGCCTCGAGCTCGATCGGTGGCTGAAGCCGGGCGACGTCGTGGAATTCGAAATCGAAGGCATCGGTGTGTTACGGAACCGCATAGAGAGGAGATAAGCAATGTACGTCGTCGCTGCGGAGTACAACGTAAAAGAGGGCAAGGAGAAAGACGTTATCGATATCCTGAAGAAGATGATCCCCCTTTCACGCGCTGAACCGGGCTGCAAAGTCTATATGGTGAACCAGTCGCCCGAAGACAGAGGCAAGCTGCTGCTGTACGAGGTGTACGTCAACGAAGACGGCTACAAGGCCCATCAGGCGACCGATGCGTTCAAGGAGAACATCCTCGGCAAGGTGGTCCCGATGCTCGAGAGTCGCGTCCGCAACTTCTATGAGGTGGTTGAGCCGTGATGAGACTTTTCCCCGCAGTGGCGGTCCTCTTCGTCACGGTGTCTTCCGGGTTCGCTCAAACGCCTCCAGCGCCCGTGGCGCCGGCCGCGCCGGCGCGCGGGCGGCAAGGTCCGCCGCCGCTCGGGCCGAACGGCACGAGGGATCCCTTTCCGAATCCCATTCCAGCCGAGGAGGGAGCCATCAGAGTGAACTTCGTCGAGTTCGCGTCGCTGCCCGACGTCGAGGGGAATACTGCGCGGCCGATGCTGATGAGCTACGAACCGGGCACAGGCCGTCTGTTTGTCAACGACATGCATGGCGCGCTGTATTCGCTGAGCAAGGACGGAAAGAGGGTGACGCCGTTTCTCGACCATCGCGATCCGCGGTGGAATCTGCTGGTACAGTTCGAGAATTTCGAGCGCGGCTTCCAGAGTTTCGCCTTTCATCCGGACTTCAATCGGCGCGGCGCTCGCGGCTACGGGAAGATCTACACCTATACCGACACGAGCAACGTCACGCCGACTCCGGACTGGACCCCGCCTGCCGGCGCGAAAGTGTCGCATCATGCCGTTCTTCTCGAGTGGACTGCGAAGAATCCGGCTTCAGCCACCTACGACGGCGGTGCCCCGCGCGAACTGATGCGATGGCACCGCCCGTTCGTGAACCACAACGGCGGACAGCTTGGCTTCAACCCGCTCGCTCGGCGCGGCGGCGACGACTACGGTCTTCTGTATGCCGGCAACGCAGACGGCGGCGCCGGCGGCGATCCGATGAACCTCGCGCAGAACCTTGGCTCGACGTTTGGCAAGATCCTGCGGATCGATCCGCTTGGCACCAACAGCGCGAACGGCAAGTACGGCATCCCTAAGGACAATCCGTTCGTCAACGACAACGACCCCGGCACGCTCGGTGAAATCTACGCATACGGTGCGCGCAACCCGCAGCGTTTTGCGTGGGATTCGAAGACGGGAACGATGTACATGGCCGACATCGGCCAGGGCATCTCCGAGGAGGTCACGACGGTGACCAAGGGCGCGAACCTCGGGTGGCGGGTATGGGAAGGGAGCTTCAGATTCGTCAACGGCGCGGAAGTCAGCATGGAGACGCCGCGCGGCGATCCAAAGGTGACCTATCCGGTCGTCGAGTTCGCTCAGCTCGATCCGCTCCTTCAGAACAGCTCCGCGGTGACGATGGGGCATGTGTATCGCCACAATCGTGTGAAGGTGCTTGCCAACCTGCTGCTGTTTGGCGATAACCCGTCAGGAGAAATGTTCTACGTGCACGCCGACAAGCTGCCGCCCGGTGGCGGTCAGGATGCAATCCGGCGCATCGTTTTCAGCGACCAAGGACAAACGAAGACGCTGCTCGACCTCGTGAAAGAAAAAAACATGTCGCAGAACCGGAAGCCCGCGACGCGCGCCGATCTCCGATTCGGCGAAGGACCGGACGGACGCATCTTTATCCTCAACAAGTGGGACGGGGTGATTCGGGAAATCGTACCTGGAAACTAGAAACTAGAATCTACAAACTAGAATCTACGACGTGATATGGACTATCACCTTCACGGTAAATCCGCGCTCGTCTCTGCCGGCGCGCATGGCATCGGCGAAGCGATCGCCGATTTGCTGTCGCAGGAAGGCGCCATCGTTGTCGTGGCAGACCAGGACGAAGCCGCGCTGCACACGAAGTCCGGGAAATGGAAGAGTACGGTCGCCGCAGACCTTGCGACGCCGGCCGGTGTCGATCGGGCAGTAGCGCACGCCGTCGACACATTCAATGGTCCGCCCGACATCCTCATCAACAACCTCGGCGTGGGCAATGCCGTTCCGTTCACGGACATCTCGGACGAACTGTGGGCGCGGTCGTTCCAGATCAATCTGATGGGCACCGTGCGCATGTGCCGTGCGATCGTGCCCCAGATGGCCGCGCGTGGTTCCGGCGCGGTGGTGAACACCGGATCCGATCTGGCCAAGCAGCCCGAGCCCGGCTTCATGGATTACGGCGCATGCAAGGCCGGCCTGCTCTACATCACGAAGGCGCTGGCGAAGCAATACGCGCCGACGGTGCGCGTCAACTCCGTGCTTCCAGGGCCCATCTGGTCGCGGATGTGGACGCGCGACGGGGGCATCGTCGACCAGTTGATGCAGCACTATGGGCTCGATCGCGATGCGTCGGTGAAGAAGTTTCTCGAAGATCGCCAGATGCCGATGGGGATCGGCCATCCCGAAGACGTCGCGCACGCCGTCGTCTTTCTTGCGTCGCCGCTGGCGAAGTTCATCACCGGTGCGAGCCTCGATATCGGCGGGACGATACGGGGGCTGGTGTAAGTCGCGTCATCAGGCAGCTGGTGAAATAGGTATTTGCGGATTCGTAGATTGGTATATTCAGAACGGTAATCGTCATCTCAAAATTGACGACTCGGCCTGGCGAAGCCTGACGAGCGGCTTCGTTTAGGCTGGTTTTTCGAGCCGCCGCGGCCGACCCAGCGGCATGCCGTTTGCGCCGCACGGCGCATGGTCCTTCTGTTCGCCTTCACGCTGTTTCTCAGTTCCTCGCTGCTGTTTGTCGTGCAACCAATGATCGCCAAGATGATGCTTCCGCTGCTCGGCGGAACGCCGGCGGTCTGGAACACGTGCATGGTCTTTTTTCAGGCGGTATTGCTCGCCGGCTACCTCTACGCGCACGCCTCTACACGCTGGCTTCGTTTCCAGCATCAGGCCGCCCTCCACATCGTGATGCTCGCCGCGTCGTTTCTGGCGCTCCCGATTGTCGTCGCTAACCACAACGCCGAGCCGCCACCGACGGATATGCCCATCATGTGGCTACTGCGCATGCTTCTGGTGACCGTGGGGATTCCCTTCTTTCTCGTGTCGGCGAGCGGGCCGCTGCTGCAGCGCTGGTTTTCACGGACCGATCATCCGCTCGCGCGCGATCCGTATTTTCTGTCGGTAGCCGGCAACATCGGATCGATCGCCGCACTGCTCGCGTATCCGGCCCTTTTCGAACCAACGTTGAGGTTGACGGAGCAGAGCTCCGCGTGGACAGCTGGGTATGTCGGGCTCATCGTGCTGACCGCGCTGTGCTTCCTCCTCGCCTACAGGCGATCGCAGGCTCACAGTGCCAGCGTCGAGGACACGGAGTCTGTCCTGCGCTCGGATGTGCCGCAGGACTCGCCGACCTGGCGCCGCCGCCTTCACTGGATCGTGCTGGCGTTCGTGCCGTCGAGCCTGCTGCTTGGAGTCACGACGTTTCTCACAACCGACGTTGCGGCAGTGCCGCTCTTGTGGATCGTGCCGCTCGTTGTCTACCTGCTGACGTTCGTGCTCGTCTTCTCACGACGGACGATTGTGCCTCATGGGATTGTGGCGCGCGTGTTGCCACTGTGGGTATTGCCGCTCGCCTGGCTCATCGTGTTCAGCACCCGTCTTCCGGTTGCCATCCTGGGTCCGATCCATCTGGTTGCGTTTTTCGTCGCCGCAATGGTCTGCCACGGAGAGTTGGCGCGCCGCCGGCCCGAAGGTCGGTACCTGACGGAGTTTTATCTGAGCATGTCGCTCGGAGGTGTCCTTGGAGGGTTGTTCAACGCGCTCGTCGCTCCACTGATTTTCACGTCGGTGCTCGAATATCCGCTCGCGCTGGTGCTCGCGTGCGCGCTCTATCCGGGACGACCGAAGGCGGAAACGCCGTACGCCCGCCGACTCGACCTCGCGCTTCCCGCCAGCGTCGGGGCGATCACCCTCGGCATGATGTTTCTCATCGGCGTATCCGAATCGAGGCCGCCGGCCATACTCATGCTCGCGTTGCTGGTGCCTTCCGTGCTCTGCTTCAGTTTTTCGCCCCGGCCGCTACGGTTTGCC
Organism: Vicinamibacterales bacterium; assembly: GCA_963782595.1. GTDB lineage: Bacteria > Acidobacteriota > Vicinamibacteria > Vicinamibacterales > JAMQPK01 > JAMQPK01. Next base: position 235,205 of record CAWAKJ010000007.1, read on the forward strand.
CTGGGCATCGGCGCCTTGATGCTCGCCGGCGGCGGCTATGTCGCCGCCCAGGAAGGCGTCACGCACCGCGGCCGCAGCTTCTTCGGCGTACACCGCGTGTTCGACATGGCCGAACGAAAGCAGCGCTATCTCGTTCATGGCGGCATCGTACACGGCGTTCAGCATCTCGATCCGAAGCGGCGCCGCGAGCCGGCGGCGTATTACCACAAGGGCGGTCCAATCGGGCAGGTGTTCGACGCGTTGCGCCAGCCGGGCATGAACAGGATTGCGGTCATCGGGTTGGGCATTGGCGGTCTGGCTGCATACAGCGAACCGGGCGAGCGGTGGACATTTTTCGAGATCGATCCAGCCATCGCCGATCTCGCGAGGGATGAGCGACAATTCACCTTCCTGGCCGACAGCCCCGCAGAGGTGCGCATCGTGCTCGGCGATGCGCGCATTGCGCTCACGAAAGAACCGGAGCAGGCCTACGATCTGCTCATCGTCGACGCCTTCAGCTCGGATGCGATTCCCGTCCACCTCCTCACACGTGAGGCGCTGCGGCTCTATCTGCAGAAGCTCGACAACCGCGGCGTGCTCGCGCTTCACATCTCGAACCGCTACCTGAGGCTCGCTCCGCTCATCGGCGAGCTGGCCCGCGACGCGGGTCTCGTGTGCCTGCTGCGCGAGGACCAGCAAAGCGGCCCCGCATGGGCGGCGGAGGGAAGGAAGCCCAGTCAGTGGGCGGTGATGGCCAGGTCGCCAGATACGCTTGCCCCTTTGATGAGTGATGCCCACTGGAAGGCAGTTGCTCCGCACGGCGAATCGATTGCGTGGACAGACGACTTCTCGAACCCGCTGAGCGTGATGCGGTGGTTCGGGCAATAAGTGACGCACCATTGGCAGTTTGGCAGATTCGTAGATTGGCAGATGGGCCGATGTCCTTCAGAAGATTTGCAGGGGACCCTGCACGTGCGTGAGAACGAGACTTAGCGATTCTCAACTGGCTTGTGTAAGTAGAAAGTGGAAAGTAGAAAGGGGAAAGTGTAAAACCCGGCCGACGACGTGGATCCGCTACCACTCCCAAGAGGCACGATTCCACGACATCGGTAGGTGTATTCGATCTACTCGATCCAGACATCCAATCATTTCCTGTGCTTATGACGTTGAGCAACTCCTGATGAATGAATTCAGTCACCAAAACATCGTGCATGATGTCCACATACTGGGACCTTCAAGCGATTCACAGCGAGTCCGCGATGTCCTGGCAAGTCTTCTATTTGACAAAGAAGAAGCGTCGGATGTCACTGAGGCGACTTTTCAAACAAAGCTGGAGGAATGCGCGACGGCGGTGCTCGGCGGGCGTAAGGTCCTGCTCGAAATAGAGCCCGTCTATGGTGCATCAGTGTTGTTGTTGGGAGGATCAATCGAATGGCTCGATAGGGCAGACAACTCTGCGCAGCGCGAAGGATGATCCGCGGGTCTCCTCTTTTCATCTACCAACCACGAACCACCACTACCAACTACTTGAGCCGCAGCTTTCCGGCTCGCGCGCAGTGTTCGGCGATCGTGAAATAGTTCTGCACGGTTTTCGCGCCCAACACATACGGGTGCGGCGCGCCCGGCGCACGTTTCGCGAGGCGGGCCATCTTGTCGTCCGATCCATCCCAGCTCGGGTGGTTTGAAAGAAACACGTCGGCCCCCGCTTTCGCCGCCGCCTCACGGAAACGCTGCGCCGACGTGATGTACGCGTCGAACCAGCGGGTCGCAGGCCCATCGGGAGTAATCGTGAAGTTGAAGCCCGTTCCGCCCCAGAGCGCTGCGACGTGCGGCTTCCCGTTGTCTTTCACCGGCACGATCGTGGACATCGTGCCTGGTGTGTGGCCGAACGTATGGACGAAGGTCAACGTCGTGTCGCCCAGCGTCAGTTGCTGGCGATCGGTGACGACCATGTCGCGCTTCGGCTTCGGCCAGCTTTGCGTGTTGCGCCCGAGGAGATCCCAGTCAGCTGCAGTCAGCAGCACGCGGGCTCCGAACCGCTCCTGCAGGTACCAGGCGCCGCCGGCGTGATCGCGGTGCGCATGGCTGACGACGACATATTTGATCTGCGCGGGATCGAGCCCCAGCTTCTTCAGCCCACCGACCACCTGCTCTTCGACGGAGTAGTCGTAAATCGGATCGATGATGATGATGCCGGCCGATGTAGTGACAGCCCACGAGGAATACGCGCGTTCGCCGACGTAGTAGAGGTTGTCGAACACCTTCATCGGCTCGCGCGCCCAGGTCGATCGATCGGGTGCCGCCTGCGGTCCGCGTGCAGGCGCCGCGGTGGTACCGGCAGCCGGCTGGCCTCCCCGCCGTGGCTGTGGCGTCGCACGCGCGGCCTGTTCGGGAGTGCATAAATCGATCAGCGGCGTTGGATCGCTGGCGGCCAGGGCCTTCGCGGCGGCGACGTGGGAATCCGGAGTATCGGCCGTCTGCGCAGAGAGGGTCGCGCCGAGCATGAGAGTGAACGCCAGTCTTTTCATAACCACCTCAAGTGTAGGGTGGGCCTTGCAGTTCAAGACCCGCCCTACGATTTGCGCTCAGGTCGTGCGTGCCTTCCGCCGTGGGGCGGCGGCAGCGGTTGGAACTTGCTGTTTTGTCTGGTCCTCTTCGAGAGACGTGCGCAGCCAGCGCCCCGGCTCGTCGATGTGCTGACGCATGGCGCGCTCGGCGGCATCGGGATCGCGCGCGCGCAACGCCTCGAGCACGGGCATGTGACGATCGGCGATCTCCATCATGGAATGCCGCGACCGCGCAACCGTGAGAAGCGTGGTGTTGGCCAGGCGCATGCGTTCCCAAAACTGCCTCAACAGCCAGTTGCCGGACGCCTCGACGATGGCCAGATGAAACTTGAAATCCGCGTCGATCTGCGCGTTGTCGTCTCCCCGGGCGGCGGCCTTGCGCATCGTTTCGATGAGACTCTGTAGTCGCGTGAGCCCGCGCTGGTCGAGACGCACGGCGGCGTCCCGGGCAGCCAGGCCTTCCAGGACTGCGCGGATGGGGTAGACCTGCACGAGGTCTTCGGGCGACATCTTCCTGACAACGGCACCGCGGAACGGGGAGCTGTCGATGAATCCGAACATTTCGAGGTCGCGCAGCGCTTCGCGCACGGGCGCCTGGCTGACGTCGAATTGCTGCGCCACACGGGTTTCGATGATGCGTTCGCCCGGCGCGAGCCGTCCCTCGAGGATGTCGCGCATCAGGTGGTCGCGAATATCCTCCCGGAGCACGCGACGATCCAGCGAGTGCCGGCGGAACTGCCGGACGGGCCTGGAGGCGCGCTTCGATGGCTGTTTTCCCTTACGATTCACACTGGCTCCGTCCGGCATCCTAACATGACCGGCCCGGGTGGGCATGTGATGCTCGTTGAGTTCGCCCCTCGATGACTGCTATATTGGCCGCGCCTGAAATTATCGATAATCGAGCAAATAATGGGCCCCAACCCGCTCCTCGACTTCGGCATCGACAAAGACCGGCTCCGCTATGTGGGCCAGGAGTTACAGCGCCCGGAGTGCATTCTGGCCGAGCCAGACGGTCTCCTGTGGGTGGCCGATGCGCGAGGCGGCGTCGTGCGCCTTGCGCCCGACGGGAGCCAGCAAATCGTCACGCAGACCATCATCGGATCATTTCCAGGGCGCCGGCTCCGACGCCCGACGCTACCTGCACGGCACGCTGCCCAATGGGCTCGCGTTCGACCGCAACGGAGATTTCCTGATTGCGAACTTCGGCACCGATTGCCTCGAGACCATGCGTCGCGACGGGGCGACCCGGGTGATGGTCGACACCATCGACGGCGCCGCAATCGGCAAGGTGAACTTCGTGCTTCGTGATTCGAAGGATCGGATCTGGATCACGGTGTCGACTCGAATCCGGAACTGGATGCACGCCCTGCGCACGGATCTCGCCGATGGCTTTCTGGCCCGCTACGATCGCGGTGCGTTCAGGATTGTGGCCGACGGCTTCCACTTTACGAACGAAATACGCTTCGACGCCAGGGAAGAATGGCTGTATGTCGCCGAAACCACAGGCGGCCGCATCACGCGCCTGCGGATCGACGAATGTGGTGATGTGCGTGAGCGCGAGGTGTTCGGTCCTGCCAGCCTCGGACGAGGCGCGTGGCCCGACGGCATCGCGTTCGACAGCTACGGCAACCTCTGGGGCACGATGGTGTACTCGGACAAGTTGTTCGCGCTGACTCCGCAGGGCGATCTGCGCATTCTTCTCGACGAAGGCGACCCCGCGCGCGTCGAGCCGCTCGAGTGCGCGTTTCTGCGAGGCGAGGTGACCGAAGAGGTGCTCTTCGCGACCGGCCGAGGTGTCGCCCCGTGGATGGCGAGCGTCACGTTTGGCGGACCGGATTTGCGCACGGCATACATCGGGTCGCTCAAGGGGACCCGGATCCCGTTTTTCACGGCTCCGGCGCCGGGGCTGCCGATGATTCACTGGAACGAGCGCGGCGTCGGAACCGGCACTCAGACGACGAGTTCACCACGTAGGCCGGGTCTTGCTGTCTAGACCCTGCTGACCAGGAGCAGTTCTCACATGCGGACATTCAAGGCGGCGCTGCTTGTTATCGGTGTGTTGGCGATAGCCACCCAGTTTGGTCGCGCACAGACAGGCCGGACGACGTGGACCGACTACGGTGGTGGGCCGGACAACGCCCGGCACCTCACGCTGACTCAGATCAATCGCTCGAACCTCGATCAACTCCGCATGGCCTGGACCTATCCCACGTCCGACAATATCTCGTACGTCTTCAACCCGATTGTCGTCGACAACATGATGTTCGTACTGGCGCGAAACAATTCGCTTGTCGCCCTCGACGCGACGACCGGCAAGGAAATCTGGATTCACGAAGGGCTGCAGGGCATCGCCCCGCGCGGTATCAACTACTGGGAGAGCAGAGACCGCTCCGATCGGCGGCTGCTGTTTCAATTGAACAGCTATCTGCAGGCGATCGATGCGCGTACGGGCAAGTCGATCACGACCTTCGGCAACAACGGCGCCGTCAATCTTCGCGAGGGTCTCGGAAGAGATCCGGCGAAGGTCGTGAAGACGCAATCCTCGACGCCGGGGAGGGTCTTCGAGAACCTGATCCTTCTCGGATCGGCCGCCGGCGAGAACTACATGGCGCCTGCAGGCGATCTTCGTGCGTTCGACGTCGTCACCGGCAAGCTCGTCTGGCAGTTCCATACGATTCCGCATCCCGGCGAGTATGGTTACGACACGTGGCCTCCGGATGCCTGGAAGTACATCGGCGGCGTCAACACCTGGGGGGAGATCACGGTCGATCCGGTAAGAGGCATCGCGTACTTTCCTCTCGGATCACCCACCTACGATTTCTACGGAGCCGATCGGCATGGCGCGAACCTGTTTGGGACCTCGTTGCTGGCGCTGAACGCGCGGACGGGAAAGCGCCTGTGGCATTACCAGATGGTGCACCACGATCTGTGGGACTACGACAACGTCGCCGCGCCGCAACTGACGACCGTTCGGCGCGACGGCAAGACGATCGATGTCGTGGCGCAGGCGGGCAAGACCGGTTTTCTGTACGTATTCGATCGTGTCACCGGCGAGTCGCTCTTTCCCATCGAGGAGCGCCGCGTGCCCCCGAGCGACATTCCAGGAGAGCAGGCGTGGCCGACTCAGCCGTTTCCGACCGCGCCGCCTCCGTTCGCGCGTCAGACGCTCACCGCAGACGATGTGAATCCGTACATCCTGACCGACGAAGAGCGCGAGACATGGAAGAAGCGGATCGCGAACGCACGCAGCCTGGGGCTGTTCACGCCGCCGACCTTGCAGGACACGATCTCGATCCCGGGCGCCCAGGGCGGAGCCAATTGGGGCACGACCTCGGCTGACCCCACTCGAGGCATCGTGTACGTGCTGAGCATCAACGTGCCCTCGATTTACAAGTTGAGCACCGAAGCGCCGGGCCCGGGCGGCCGCGGCGCCGCGGCCGGGCCGGAGGCGATCGCTCGTGGCCGCAGTCTGTACGAGGCGAAGTGCCAAACGTGCCACGGCAGCGACTTGAACGGGGACGGCAATTTTCCCTCGCTGGTCGATATCACGGTTCGCCTGGGCCCTGAATCGCTCCGCGAAGTGATTACGGGTGGACGTCCCGGCATGCCGTCGAACAACGATTTAGCCCAGCCCGACGTCACGGCGCTGGTCGCATTTCTCGGAACCCCGACTGGTTCGGCCGGCGGTGCGCGCGGCGCAGGACCCGCGCGCGGCACGCCGCCACCGGGTGGTCCCGTCGTCGCCGCGGGTGGTGCGCCGGGGGGCCGTGCCGTTCCTCCGGGCCGTGCTGGCGGTATGGTTGGGCCGGACTATCCGAGCGGTGTGAAAGTGCCGGAAGTCCGGATGTACACCGGCTACGGGATGAACGGCAACATCGTCAAGCCGCCGTACTCGACGCTTACTGCCTACGATCTCAATACCGGGACGATCAAGTGGCAGGTTCCGTCCGGTGGCGATGATGCACGCGCCCTGGCCGCCGGCGCGAAGGACACCGGCTACATCAGCCAGAGAACGGGCGTCATCACGACGTCCACCGGGCTGCTGTTCCAGGCCGGTGGCGACGGCAGGTTGCGTGTCTACGATTCCGAGACGGGCCGCGTGTTGCGGACAGTCGATCTGCCGGCGGGCTCGCGAGGGATCCCGGCCATGTACGAGGTCAACGGCCGGCAGTTCTTCGTCGTGAATGCCACCGCACCGACGGAGGGCGGGACCCGATCGATGCAGGGCGAGCTACGCCAGCCCAGAGGATATGTTGCGTTCGCACTGCCGGAGCGGCCGGCGGCGCAGTGATGGTGATCGGGAGGACTTCCATGATTCGTCGATTCGGCTGCTACGCCGTCGCGCTCGCCGCGGCTGCGCTGTGGCTCACGCCATCAATCCGAGGCGCGTCCAAGAACTTTGCTCCCGATGTCGTGTTCACCGGATCGACGCTTACGGGCTGGCGCACGCTGGGACAGGCGGAATGGCGCGCACAGAACGGCGAGATTGTCGGCGTCCCGAAGTCCTCCGGTGGCTGGCTTATTGCGGATCGCGCCTATGAGGACGTCGCCGTATCGGCGGAGTTTCGCTGCGCGGCGGGCTGTCGAACCGGGGTCTTGCTTCGCGCCGAAAAGACCCCGGATGGAGGGCTGAAAGGCGTCTTCGTGTCGCTCAACGAAGGCGATCTCGTGTCGTATCGCCTGACGCTCGACGCGCAGGGCAACGAAACGTCGAGAGAGCGACTGCGTGCACCGGGCGGGGGGCAGTTGCGCGTGGCCCCTCCACCGCCGGCGAGTCCGCCGTCAGGCGCCGCACCTGCGGGTGGCGGTCCGCCACCGGGACCCCCGCCGATGCCGCGGGGCATGGCGTCGCCGATCCCCCGTCCTGTCACTGGTCTCCGGCCTGGTGAGTGGAACACGATCGAAGTCGTCCTCGACGCCAACATCCTCCGAGCCTTTCTGAACGACGCGACCGGCATCAGCGACGGGGTCGCCGAGCGCGAGCACGGCGCATACGGTCCGTTCGCGCTGTATGTCGGCGGTACCGGTGAAGTGCGATTCAAGGACCTCTCCCAGAAGGACCTGCAGCCGCGCGTGGCGCTTCCCGAAGCGGTCTCCACACGCTTCCGTATGCAGACGCTGAACGAGTTCTACTACGGGTGGGGACCCGCGGTGTCCGACATCAACCGCGACGGCACCCCGGACATCGTTGCCGGACAGTATTACTACCTCGGCCCCGACTACACGACCGCCCGTGAAATCTACCTGGCTGGGACGATCGATCCAGGCACGCAGTATTTCAACGGTCTGCAATACACCTACGATTTCACCGGAGACGGCTGGCCCGACGTGGTGAACGCGATCTTCCAGCGGCAGGCGATTCTCTACGTGAATCCGCGCGGAGAATCACGACGCTGGGACACCTACGCCGTGACCGACCGGATGACGTGCGAGTTCATGCTGCTGAAAGATGTCGACGCTGACGGCAAGCCCGAGTTCATCTTCAAGGACAGCGAGAACACGATCGTCTATGCCAAACCCGATCCGGCCAATCCGACCGGGATGTGGACCAAGCACGCCATCAGCGAGCCCGGACCCTGGGCGAACCATGGGATGGGCACTGGCGATGTGAATGGTGACGGTCGCGTCGATTTCCTCAACGCATTCGGCTGGTGGGAGCAGCCCGCCAAGGGACAACCGGGTCCGTGGAGTTATCATCCCGCCGCGTTCGGCCGGTGGACCAGGTCGAGCCCCGGCGGCGCCGAGATCGCCGTGTACGACGTCAACGGCGATGGTCTCAACGACGTCGTCACGTCTCTGCAGGCGCACGGTTGGGGTTTGTCGTGGTTCGAGCAGAAGAAGGCGGCGGACGGCGGGCGGTCGTTCGTCGAGCATCTCATCATGGGCGACTTCTCGACGAAGAACGCCGGCGGTGTGACGTTCTCACAGCTTCATGGCGCCACCAATGCCGATATCGACGGCGATGGCCTCACCGACTTCATCACGGGCAAGCGGTTCTGGTCGCATCTCGACACATTCATCGATCCCGATCCGCACGGAGCGCCGGTGTTGTACGTCTACCGGACGGTGCGCAATCCTCGCGCGCCGGGAGGTGCGGAGTTCGTTCCGGAACTCGTCCACAACCGTTCCGGGGTCGGTTCCCACGTGGCGACCGTCGATCTCAACAAGGACGGGCGCCCGGAGATCATCACGTCAACGAAACGGGGCACGTTCATTTTCTGGAATCAATGGAACGCCGGTACCGCGACGCGCACGGCGCGTTGATCCCGGCTGCCTGGACCATGAGACTTTTACAACTCACAGCGATTGGATTGGCGGGTGCGGCCCTCGTCTCTGCTCAGGCGCCCAAACCTGCGATCGACTGGCCCTCGCACGGTCATGACGTCGGGGCGCGGCGATATTCGCCGCTCAAGCAAATTAACACCGGCAACGTATCGACGCTGCAACTCGCGTGGACGTACGACACGCCAGCCGCGGTTCCACCGGGTCCCTCGCGCGGCGGACCTGCTCCCGAAGCTCAGGGCGAAGGGGCGCCGACGGCACCCGTGACGCCGTCACGGCCTGCGCCGCGGCAGTCAGCATCGACTCCGCTCGTCGTCGATGGGGTGATGTACCTCGCTACGGCCTACAACCGCGTTGCTGCGCTCGACGCCGAGACTGGAAAGGAAATCTGGGTCAAAGACATCGGGAATACCCCCTCGATCCGCGGCCTCGCGTATTGGCCCGGTACCGGAGATATTCCGGCGCAGTTGGTGTTCGGCACCAGCGATGGCTCTTCGCTGCTCATCTCGCTTTATGCCAAGACAGGCGAGTTCGTTCCGGGATTCGGACAAGGCGGCAAGGTCGACTTGCGCCAGGGCGTCGGCGAGAAGTTTCCGAAGCTCCGCGTGGCGCTGTCGTCGCCTCCTGCCATTTACAGGCATCTGGCGATCACCGGCGCTCATTCGCAGGAGGCGCCGAGCCTCGGCCCATCAGGTGATGTGCGAGCGTGGGATCTGCGAACAGGGAAGATCGCGTGGACGTTCCATACGATACCGAGACCTGGCGAGCCGAACCACGACGTATGGAAGAACGACCAGTGGGCCGATCGCGCCGGCGCGAATGCGTGGGGTTTCATCACGATCGACGAAGCGCGGGGCATCGCCTACGTTCCGACCGGGACCCCGGCAACCGATTTTTACGGAGGCGATCGGCTCGGCCCGAACCTTTACGGTTCGTCGCTGCTCGCGCTCGATGCGTCAACCGGGAAATTGAAATGGTATTTTCAGACCACGCATCACGATAACTGGGACTACGACCTGTCGGCTCCACCGGCACTCATTGACGTGAGGCAGAACGGCCGCACGATTCCGGCGGTCGCGCAGTACACCAAGCAGGGCCTCCTGTTCATCTTCGACCGGGTGACAGGGAAGCCAATCTTCGGTGTCGAGGAGCGCCCCGTCATCTCCGACAATCCATTGCCGGGCGACGAGTACTCGCCTACTCAGCCTTTTCCGGTGAAGCCTGCACCGATCGCCCGGATGACCTTCTCGCCGAATGACGTCGCGAAGGTGACGGCCGAACACGAGAAATACTGCCGGGGCTTGCTCGAACTCGAAGGCGGAGTCAAGACTGGTGGGCCGTACGCGCAGTACGGTCCGAAGCTGAGCGTGATTTTCCCCGGCTGGACCGGCGGTGGGAACTGGAATGGCTCTGCATTCGATCCGGGTCTCGGGTACCTCTACATACCCACGCAGGATGTAGGGATGCTCAACAAGATGATTAAGAGCGAGAGATCCGAGAACATGTACGTTCGTTCCGGCCCAGACAACGCGCCGCCGATGCTCGGCACGAACTTCTGGGACGGTAGAAAAAGCTGGCCCTGTCAGCAGCCGCCGTGGGGCGAACTGGTGGCGGTGAACGTGAATACGGGCGATGTGGCCTGGAGAGTGCCACTGGGCTCGTTTGAAGAGCTCGACGCGCTGGGCGTGCCGACGACCGGAACGTTGAATCGTGGTGGTCCGATCGCCACAGCCGGAGGCGTGGTGTTCATTGCGGCTTCTCAGGACGCACGGTTTCGCGCCTTCGACGCGCGGACAGGAAAAGTACTGTGGTCTGCCGACCTGACCGAGAATGGCCGCGCTGTGCCGATTACCTATCAGGGCAAGAGCGGCAAACAGTTTGTCGCCATCATGGCGGGCGGCGGGCGTCCGGTTGCACGCAAGGTCGACGAGAGTCAGATCGGCGGCCGCCTGCACGTTTACGCATTGCCCGGCGGAAGCCGCTGACATGACGTCCAAAACCTCATTGCTCAAGCGGCGCTCGAGCCTCAGATCGCCTGGTGCGACATCGGACTACCTGCGGCGTCAAGCGATCTACAAGCTGCTGGCGGTCAAAGATTCGGACATCCGTCTCCTGACGCTGGAGCAGTGTCGCGACGCCGTCGACAAGAGCCTGCATGCCGGCGGCGCCTTCTCGGCCACGATTCCGCTGGTCACGCTGTTCTACGGCGGGTTCATCGATGTGGATGTCGCCGACCCCACGCGGCCAGGACAGGATCTGTTCGTCCTCAGCAAGGGGCACGCCGTTGCGGCGCTTGCATCGATCTACGCAGAGCTCGGGTACTTCGACCGGTCGGTGCTCCGCAACTCGCGTTCATACGCCAGCATCTTGAACGGTCACCCTGGGCCGGTGCTGCCGGGCATTCAGATCGCCACCGGTCCAATGGGACAAGGCTTGGGGGTCGCACAGGGACTTGCGATTGCCGGGCGCATGTCGCCCCGCTTCGACAGCTACGCGCTCTGCGGCGACGGCGAGCTTCAGGAGGGCCCGATCTGGGAAGCCGTGATGTTTGCGGGTCAGAAGCACCTCGACAATCTGTGCGTCATGGTCGATCGCAACAACGGCCAGCTCGACCTCGCGAATCGGATGATCTTTCCGATGCCCGATCTCGAGGCCGTGTTCGCGTCGTTCAACTGGGAGGTCTCGAGCGTCGACGCGACGCAGTATGACGGCATCTACACCGCGCTCGAGCGCTTCCGTTACGGGCCCCGAAACGGAAAGCCGACGGCCATCATCTGCCACGGCACGAAGGGACACGGGGCGCTTTCGGACTTCCTCAACAAGCACAAGGTGACGGTGCCAGACGCTCTTCTCGAACAGGAAATGACGCTGCAGCGAGAGCAGAGGCAGAACCGTGTAGACGAGCTCGCAACGTTTCACGAAGAGCTCGCCGGCCGTCCGGAAGGCAGCCAGCTTCAGGAGATGCTCGCCGAGCTTGCTGCCGAGATGCGTCTCGAATTGCGGCGCGCAGCCTCGGACACGTTGTCCCTTTCTCAGGTGATCGGTCCCGTGCTCACGACGCGCGTTCCTCCGCGCGACAAGCGCATCCAGTATGACGCGGCGTTGCTGCCACGCCTCGATCGGTCGAAGGAATACGCGGCGAGCGATGTCGTCACCCATGCGATGAAGGTGTTCGCGCGGGACGCCCGGGTCGTGAGCGTCGACGCCGATCTCGCGACGACGAGCGGTCTCGAGGGCGGAGTGGCCGCAGTGGATCAGCGCCGGGCACTCAATGTGGGCGTGGCCGAGGCGAACATGATGTGCATCGGCGAGGCGTTCGCCGCTCTGGGCCGCAATACCTGGATCAGCACGTTCTGCCCGTTCTACGACTGGAAGGTGCTGCGTCGCATCGCGGTGGGGCATCAGGAGCGGATGGAAGCGATCGACGCGTCCGACGGATGGCTGAGCGAAGGCCATGGCCTCGACCTGACGCTGCTCGCGACGGCCGCGAACTTCGAGACGAGAACGAACGGCGCCACGCACATGGGGAACGACGATGCGACGACGTTCGACGCCGTGGCGCATTTGAAAATTATCGACGTCTCCTGTCCGCAGCAGATGCTGGCACTGATGCGGTGGATCATGGAAGGGAACCGCGGTCTGCTCTATGTCCGCGTCATGCGGACGCCGTCGGCGGTGCTCTATGGAAGCGACTACACGTTCGAATACGGCAGAGGTCATTTCGTTCATGGAACGAAGGACGCCGACGCGTTCATCGTGACGAGCGGGCGCGGGGCGCACGAGGCCATTGCCGCGGCGCGCGTGTGCGCCGGGCAGGGCGTCAACGCGGCTGTCATCGATATGCCGTCAATCGACGCGGAACTCCTGGCGGATCTCTGCTCGTCCGGAAAGCTCGTGTGTCTGGCAGAGCAGAACAACGGCTACATTCTTCAGAATCTCCAGAAAATTGCGTTCCAGACGCGCCGGAACGGTCAGAACCTGTTTCAGCGCGTGCTCGCGATCAACACACTGGGGCCCGATGGCCGGCCGCGATTCATTCATTCGGGCACTTACGAGGAATTGATCGAGGCGTTCGGGCTGACTCCATCTCGAATCGCCGGCGAGGTTACCGCGGCACTCGGGCGATGAGGATCGTATGACCGTTCCCGCTATTCACGAAGACGACGCCGAAGATCTTGGTCTTCCTGGCCGGCACTTGCGGTGGCTCGTTTCGAAAGGCGCCGTGCAGGCGAAGAACTGCTCGGTCTGCGTGATCACTGTTGCGCCAGGTGAGCGCGTCAGACCGGCGCACTCGCACCCGAACGGCGAAGAGGTCATCTACATCATCAAAGGGTCGGGCCGCGTCCTGGTCGCGGGCGAAGTCCGTCCCGTCTCGCAGGGTACGGCGGTGCTGTTTCCACAGGGAGCGGTCCACATGCTGCACAACACCGGCGCCGATGAGATGAAGGTGGTCTGCTTCTTCGCTCCCGCGACAGGCCTCGAAAATTATCAAATGCACGAGGACGTGGACTTTCCAGACTGAGGTCCGGCTAAAGCCGGACTCTACTCCTGAAAACTGAAAACAGATGACTGACTACGCGTGTTTCGGGCTGAAAGACAAAATTGCCATCGTCACGGGAGCCTCGCAAGGAATCGGTAAGGCCATCGCGCTGGGGCTGGCGCAGGCCGGCGCGCACCTGGTGCTGGGAAAGCATCCGGAGGGGCGCCACGACGAAATCAACGCCGTGAAGGCCGAGATCGAGGCGATGGGCCGGAAAGCGGCTGTCGTCCTGGTGGATGTCTCGAATGTCGACCAGGTACGGTCGATGATCGACCAGACCACGCAGCTCTTCGGCAGAGTCGACATCCTCGTGAACAACGCCTCGTGGACCGGAACAGGGCCGGCGCTCGACGTCACCGAGGAGGAGTACGACAAGACGCTCGACGCGTCGCTGAAGAGCGTGTTCTTCGCGTGCCAGGCCGCCGCGCGGGTGATGATTCCGCAGGGAGGCGGAAAAATCATCAACATCGGGTCGAACTTCGGTGCCGTCGCGTTCAACGGGAGGGCCGTCTACGCGGGTGCGAAGGCGGGCGTGCATCATCTGTCGCGGGCACTGTCGCTCGAGTGGGCGAAGTTGGGGGTCACCGTCAATGTCGTCGCGCCGTGCATCACCGAGACGGATTCGCGAAAGGTGATTCTGGAACGGCCTGGGTACAAGGACTGGGCGAAGACCCAAATTCCCATCGGCCGCTGGAATCAGCCTGAAGACCTCGTCGGTGCGGTGTTGTTTCTCTCGAGCCACATGTCGGACATGGTGGTCGGGCATGTCCTGATGGTGGATGGAGGGTGGACTCTGCACTAGGAAGTGTCATGGCTGTCAGGGTAGAGGGAAGATGGCAGAGGGCAGAGAGTGAATTCTGCCATCATCCATCCGCCATCTGCCATTACCTCTATACATCCATTCGTGCTCTCCAAATCTTCTCGGGCGTCAACGGTAAGTCGCGAATCACGACACCAGCGGCCTGATTGATCGCGGCGCCGATCGCGGCGGCCACCGCGAGCGTCCCACCTTCTCCTGCGCCTTTCGAGCCGTACGGTCCGGGACCGTCGGCATTTTCGATCAGCTCGGAGTGCAACTCGAGCGGCACATCCTTGATGGACGGAATCCGGTAGTCGAGCGATCCGAGATTGAGGATGCGTCCATCGGCGCCGAGGAGCAGTTGTTCCATCAGCGTGTGCCCCAGTCCCATCACTGCCGCGCCCTCGTCCTGCGCTTGGACCTGCTGCGGGTTCAGCGCCTTGCCAACGTCGCTGACGAGCGCAAGTGTGTGGACCGTTACTTCGCCGGTTTCGGGATCGACTTCCACTTCGCACGCAGCACACATCAGCTCCCAGAACGCGGCGTGTCCTCCAAGCGGGTGGCCGGGCTCGTACGCATTGCCCGCCTCGCCGACGCCGACAACTTCACCGCGCGGCGGCCCGAAGTGTGCCGCGAGCAGATCGGCATACGGCAGATCGTGCGCTGATCCCGGCATGGCTTCCTTCATCTCCCGCACCTGCGCTTTGACGCTTGCACATGCCTGGATGACCGCGTTGCCCATGAACACAGTCGAGCGGCTGGCAGACGTGGACGAGTCGAACGGCACGACGGACGTGTCACCCATCACGATCGCGATGCGATCGGGCTCGATGCCAAGCTCGTCAGCCGCTATCTGCACGAGCACCGTCCGGGCGCCCTGTCCCATGTCGGAGGTTCCGCACAGCACTGAAGCGCTGCCGTCGAAATGAAGCCGCACGATGGCCATCGATCGCGAGGCTGTCGAGGAGCTCTTCAACCCGAGCGAAATGCCGCGCCCGCGGTTGGGCGCAAGAGGCGCCTCCCACTTGACGGCCTCCGCCGCGGACGCCAGCGCGGTCGTCCACTCGCCATCGGCCGGCGTGTCGTGCGGATTGAAGCTCTCGCCCTTTGCGGGCAGATTGCGCCGACGGATTTCTACGGGATCGATGCCGAGCTTCGCCGCTGCCTCATTCAATTGAGACTCGACGGCCCATGAAGCCTGCGGCGTGCCGAAACCGCGAAACGCCGTGCTCGGTGTGGTGTGCGATAGCAATGCTCGCGCGACAATGCGCGCGTGCGCCGCCCGATACGGACCACAGGCAGAGTAGCTGGCCTTGCTGACCACGCGTGCGCCGATGTCGGCATAGGCGCCCAGCAGGAAATCCGCCTCGAGGTCCTGAAACAGGATGTGTCCGCTGCGTGAGAAGCCGGTCCTCGCGCGCACGCGAGCCGATGCACGCCGGGCGGCCTGAAATGTTTCTTCCAAGGTCAGCACGAGGCGAACGGGCCGGTTGAGGGCGAGCGCCAGCCATGCCATCAGCGGCTCGAATTTGGGCCAGCCCTTGCCACCGAATCCGCCGCCTGGGTCTGGAGCGATGATGCGCACGCGCGCGATCGGCAATTTCAGCGCGGCCGCGACCACCCGCTGCAGTACATACGGGTGCTGCGTGGGACTCCAGACGATCACACCGTTGGCGTCGGGCGCGGCGAGAAAGGCATGGGGCTCGATGGCGAAGTGCGTGACCATCGGAAAGCTGTAGGTATTTTCGACGAGCAAATCGGCGTCCGCGCTGTCCACTTGTCCCCATCCGAACTGCCACTGCTGCAGGATGTTCGTTCGAGCAAGCGGATCACCTGGCCTCAGCGACGGATCCTGCACGAGCGGGGCACTGGGGTCGAGCGCCGACAGAACGGTCAGCACGGCCGGGAGCTCTTCAAAATCGACATGTACCACACGCGCAGCAGCCGCGGCCGCGTCGTGCGTGTCTGCCACGACGACTGCCACCGGCTCTCCGGAGAACCTGGTCTCGCCGACGGCCAGCAGCGGTCGATCGGCGACCACTGGTCCGAAGCGCGGCACCGGTTGAGGCAAGTCGTCGGCAGTGAAGATGCCGCGCACGCCCGGCAAGCGGGCGGCTTCGTCAGTTTTGATGGCGAAGATGCGGGCGCGCGCGCAATCGAGCGACACGAGCTTGACATGCAGTGCGTTGTCCAGCCGGATGTCCGCGGCGTACTGCTGCGCGCCCGTGACACGCTCGAAGGCGCCTCGTCGCGGCAGCGACGTCCCGATCGCGCTCATTTGAGGCTCCGTTCGGCCGCAAGCGCGACGGCGCCGATGATGCGGCTGTAGCCGGCACACCGGCACAGGTTTCCGGCGAGCCCTTCCTTGATGTCATCGCTGCTCGGGTGTGGATTGACAGACAGCAGATAGCGGGCTGCGACGATCATCCCCGGAATACAGAATCCGCATTGGACCGCCCCGGTCTCGACAAAGGCTTGCTGCAATGGATCGAGGCGGCCTCCCGCGGCCAGACCTTCAATGGTCTGCACGGTCTCACCTTCACATTCGACGGCGAGCACCAGGCAGGCATTGACAGCGCGGCCGTTGACGAGAACGGTGCAGGCGCCGCACTCTCCTTCGGCACAGCATTCCTTTGTGCCGGTAAGGCCCAGCCGATCGCGAAGGACCTCGAGCAATGAGTGATGAACCTCGCAATCGACCGTGGAAGGCAAGCCGTTGACGGTGAAGGTAACCGTCATTGGGATTCAGCCGCCGTGCGCATCCGATTCAACGCGGCGTCAAGTGCACGGCGGGCAAGCACCGGCAGCATGGCCCTGCGGTATTCCGCGGTCGCCCGCAGATCGGAAATGGGACGGGCGTCGGACACCAATGCCTCCAGCGGGGCGTCCTGACGTGTATTCACGGCGAATGGGCGTGGCCCCACGGCACCGAATGCGAAGCGCGCGTCGCCCGATTCGCGCACCACACAGCACACACTTACGATCGCCAGATCGACCCCATGGCGCCGCGTCAGCCGGGCAAACGCACTTCCGGTCTTTTCTTGCGGTAAAGGAAGATCAATCGATTGCACGATTTCACCCGGGGCACGCACGGTCTGGCCGGGCCCTGTGAAGAACCGCTCCAGAGGCAAAGCGCGCGATCCGTTAGGGCCAATCAGGTTCACAACCGCGTTGTAGGCGACGAGCGCTGGAGCGGTATCAGCAGCAGGAGAAGCGTTGCAGATGTTTCCGGCGAGCGTCGCGCGGTTGCGAATCTGCACCGACCCGACGACGAGCGCCGCTTCGACGAGCGCCGGAAAATGCTCACGCACTGATCGATCGGTCGCAACGTCGGTCATGACAGCCCGTGCGCCGATGCGAACGAAGCCGTCCACTCGAGTGACGTCGGCGCGTAAGGCCGCTATGCGCTTGAGATCAACGACCGTGCCCGGCATGTCGCCGGCCTTGCGCAGCCGGACCAGCAGATCGGTTCCCCCAGCGAGCAGCCGGGCGTCCGGGCGAGCGCGCAGCACGGTGAAAAGCTCGTCGAGCGACTCCGGCCGCAGATACTCAGACCCCAAGGGCGGCCAGGCGCCTACAGGCCTGCTCCCACATCGGCCGAGCCAGCTCTCTCGCCGACGGCACTTGAATGCGCTCGTACATCGCGTCGATCTTCGATGCGACAACGGCGAAGGTGTACTTGCCGCTCTTCACGAAGCTCATCATCAGCTCGATGTTCGTCTCGAGAAAGCTCAAACTGTCGGCAGCCTGTACGAGATTGGCATCGGGCCATCCACCCCACTCATGAACGCGAATGAGGTCCTCGACGTCCCTGACGAGGTCCGCGCCGCCGCCATTTGCGCGGAGCCACTCGCCGACGATTCTCGCGCTCCGATCTGAGTGGGCCTTCTCGTACGCGCGATCGTTCATCACGATCGGAATGGCGTCGGGCCCGCCGAACGCGCGCTCCATATCATGGGTAAGCGTTGCGAGCCGCACCGCTTCCCGGGCGTCAGGGGCGACTCGGTCGAGCCACTCGAGCGACTTGAGCAGATGCGTGCTGTTGTAGGGGTAGTTTTCGATGACCCACAGCCTGCCAAGCTGAATGAATGCAGATTCGGATTCAGTCATGAGTGCCCAGCGTCGTAATCGGCCGGCTCTGCAGCAGCAGCACTTCGCCGCCGCGCATGCACCATTCGACATCTTGAGGCGATCCGAAGAACTCTTCGAGGCGTATGCCCAGATTCCGCAGCTGATGCAGCTCGGATTCATCCAATACGCGGCCCTTCTCCTGGTCGGGAATGAACTCGTCGACAACAGAGCCATCGTCTCTCAGGACGACATAGTGCTCAGGTGTGACCTCGCCCGAGACGATCGCCTCGCCCAGGCCTGGCGCGCCTTCAATGATCATGCACTCGCGACGGTCGCGGATCGGATCCACCGTGAACATCACGCCGCTCTTGTCGGCCTGAATCATCTCCTGGACGACGACGGCCATGCGCGTGTCGTCGAGCACGGCTTTCTGCGCCCGGTAGAACATCGCGCGTGGAGAGAAGAACGATGCCCAGCACTCGCGCACGCGACGGAGGACCTCTTCGGTGCCGCGCACGTTGAGATAGGACTCCTGCTGACCGGCGAAACTCGCCGTCGCGCCGTCCTCCGACACGGCGCTCGAGCGAACCGCCACGAGCTCGCCGTGCGCGAGATCTGCGTGCGCAGTGCGGATCGCATGCACCAGGGATGCCGACAGCGGAGTCGAGACGATCAGGCGGCGGATTTCGTTCGATGCCCGTTCGACGGCATCGGCGTCTTCGATGTCGAGGCCGTTTGTCAGAGTCGCGATGATCGCGATGCCGCCGCACGATTCGAGGAATTCGCGGAACGCGGCGGCTGAGATCACGAAGCCAGGCGGCACCGGAAGGCCGGCTGCGGTCATCCGGCTGAGGCTGGCGCCTTTGCCGCCGGCAATCGCGGTCGAGTCCGGCGGCAGGTCGCCGAATCGGATGACTGGTTCAGCCAAGGATTTCAACGAGCCCCGACGCTCCATTCAGCCTGACTCGCTGTCCCGTCTTGATGGCCTGCGTGGCGGTTCGCGTGCCGACGACAGCTGGAATGCCGAACTCGCGCGACACGACTGCGGGATGAGAGAGCGCGCCGCCCGAGTCGGTGACGAGGCCGCCGATCTTCGTGAAGAGCACCACCCAGGCCGGGCTCGTCATCTTGCACACGAGCACTTCGCCTTTCTTCACCTGATCGAACTCGTCCGGCGACTCGACGACACGCGCAAGGCCTTCGAACACGCCTGCCGAGGCTCCGAGACCTTTCACAGTGCCCGCGGGCAGAGTCCCCGCATCCTTCGAACGCTCGTAGATGCCGGGCCAGTCCCAGAGGACCTGTTTGTAGGGTTCGCCGTACATCGACCATTCGGTGATTGTGCCGGCCCAGAGTCTCGGCCGTACCGCAAACGCGTCCTCACGCTCCTTACGCCGTTTCTTGACGATCGACTTCGCGTCGAAGCCCGAGAGGTTGGCGCTCAGCTTTCGAAGCTCGTCGTACTTCAGGAACATGATGTCGTCGGGCTGACTCAGCCCGCCGAGCTCGACCAGCTTGCGTCCGACGCCCATCAGGACGAGCCGCATGCGCGCGTAGGTGCCCTGATCCATGTAGAAATGATGGTCGGGCGTAAGCGGCGTCATCTTCAGTGCGCGGTCGAGCGCGTCCCTCAGCTTGTCCTTGTCTGCCTGCGACGTGTCGGATGGCACGAGCGACCACATCTCCTTGATGGCCGAGTCGCGGTTCTCGCGGAGCTGCCGGACGTCTTTCCGGTAGTCGTAGTCCGAAAGCAGATAGCCTCGGAGCGCTTCCACGATCGGTGTCGGGTTCTCGCGCCACGTGACGTAGATGTACTCGTGCGCGTACATCGACTTGTTGCCGTACTCCTTCCTGTAGGCGTCGATATCCCGCAGGAACGCGCGCCCCTCGCCCGAACCCTCGAGGGCCTTCAACACGCCGGCCGCGGTCTCGTTGTCGTCGAAGGCTTTCTTCAGCTTCTGGCTCTTCTTCACCTTCTCTTTCAGCGTCCAGAGCTCGCGCACGGAGTCCCAGTTGCGATCCTCGTCGGAGATGAGGATGCGACCAACCAGCGGCTTGTGCTGCTCGCCGACGATGGGGATGAGCACGCTCTCGAAGGTGATCGACGCCTGGAACTGCGCGAGGTTCAACATCCAGTGCAGCTTCCAGTGCCGCTCCTGGATGTCGATCGCTTCCTCGAGCAGGATCATCAGCTCGGGCAGCGACGCGGCATCCATCGGAAAGGTATCGAGATACTCGAAATTACGAAGGATTTCAGGCAGGTAGCGCCGCTTCCACCACTCCAGGAACTTGTCGGCGTAGACCGGCATCACCATGTTGTAGTACGACCACAGTTCCGACTCCTCCTCGGCGAGGCGTGGCACGACGGCGCTCATCAGGTAGCCGTCGATGGTCTTCGCGACCCAGTCTTTGCCGAACGGCACGCCGAAGCGGCGGTACATGTAGTCGCACGTGAGCCACCAGCCGCCGATGTCGAACCACATCGGCGAAATCGGCTGCGGGCAATGCAGGTCGTCGAGCCAGAAATGCAGCTTCTTTTCCTCGTCGTCTTTCCACTCGATCGGGGTGGAGGCATCCCCAAAAAATTGATCGATGATCTTGTTTCGATCGGCCATATGCGACTGCGACCTCGCACGCCTGACACGCGTGCCTTTTTCGTTTTACGTTCTTCGCTTTGCGTTGAGTGCCGTCATATCAAAAGTACTCACCTGTGCCGCCAGCAGTCCGCCACGCGTGATGTACGCATCGGCGCCGCGATACGGCTCTCTGAGGAACGGCGCCTCGACTTTCCACTGCACGTTCACCGTGTCGCCGACCGTAAACACGTGCTCGGGAGTGAACGTGACGCCGAAAAGGCCGCCTTCGTTGAACGGCTTCACCATGCCGGCAAAGGCATCGGCGACGGCCTGGCGGCCGCGAATCGTCACGCCGTTCGGCAGAAAAATCTCGACGTCGTCTGGATATTGCGCCAACAGACGATTCCAGTCGCCACGGTTCAGCGCGTCGAGGTGTTCGTCGACGACGGTATTGGGCGTCGGCTGCGTTTTGAGGTCGGGCATCGTCGCCATTGAGTCTCCGTCCAAAAAAAGGAAAGGCGCCGGAATTCTAATCCGGCGCCCACAAGACTGCACTAGAGGCATGTCAGGGCAGATGGCAGATGGCAGATGGCAAATGGCAAATGGCAGATGACTTTTCTGCCATCCGCCATCATCCATCTGCCCTGACACGCGATTCGACTCAGTTCGTCGTCGCTTGCACCGCTCCAATCCCTTTGTAGTTGAACTTCTGCAGGCGCTTTCCTTCGTAGGTCTCGACCGTGTAAACGTTCCCCTTCGAGTCGAGCGAGATGTTGTGCACGGCGTAAAACTGGCCGGGCATCCGTCCGCCGTTGCCGAAGTGGCTGACGACCTGTAACGGCTCCCGCAGGATCGTCCACACCCGATGGTTCGCGCCGTCTGCAACGAAGGCATGACGCTGCGGGGTGTCGCGGGAGAACGCGATGTCGAAGATGACGCCGTCGCCGAGCGTGGTCTTCGCAATCTGCGCTTCCTTCACGAACGTGCCGTCCTTGCGGAACACCTGGATGCGGTTGTTCGCCCGGTCGCACACATAGACAAGGCCGTCGTTGGCAATCTGCGCGCAGTGCACCGTGCGGAACACCTGCGGTATCGGCGCGGCCGGATCGTATGGACCGGGATCGGTGTCGTCCGGCTTTTTGCCGTACGCGCCCCAGTGCCGCTTGTAGGCGCCGGTGTCGGCGTCGAACACGATGACGCGGCGATTGCCGTACCCGTCGGCGACATACACCTCGTTGGCGGCCATGTCGATTTCGGCTTCGGCGGCGCGGTTGAGGTTTGCCGTGTCGGTGTTGCCCTTGCTCTGGCCGTTTTTGCCAACCTGCAGCAGGAACTTGCCCTGCCTCGTGAACTTGAGCATCTGGTGCCCCTGGTTGGTGGTCAGCCACACGTTGTCTTTGGCGTCGACCGTGACGCCATGCATCGAGGTGGGCCATTCGTATCCCGCACCCGGGCCGCCCCACGACGAGACGAGATTGCCGGCAGGGTCGAATTCGAGGACCGGCGGCGCCACATCGCAGCACAAGTCCGAGATCTTGCGTTTGTCGCCGGGCTGCAGTGGAGGAGACCCACCGGGTTGCTGGATGCCGTTGGTGCCGGGCAGCATGCCCGCTTCCTTCGGCGCCACGTTGCCACGATGCGTAATCCAGATGTGATCGCGTGAATCGATGCTGAGGCCGACGACCGAGCCCATCACCCAGTTATTGGGCAACGGCTTCGGCCACATGGGATCGACCTGATACATCGGCGCCTGCACGGTCGCGCGCGACTGTGCCGATGTCGCCATCTGCAGGGCGTACTCTGCGACCGCCAGCACGGCCACCACGGCGAAAATCGTGGCGCTGGTTCTATATGGCTGCCTCATGATGCTCCTTCAGGGGGTCTGACCCCCGTGATATGCGCGGGGGTCAGACCCCCATCATCGTTCCGTGGCGGTCAGTCCGCAATAATCGCCACCGCCCGCACGGGGGCGGCCGACGCGCCGCGCCACTTTACGGGCAACACACTGACAGTAAACGAGTGATACGGCGCCGGAATCTGGTCGAGGTTGCACATGTTCTCGAGATGGTAATACTCGCGCTCGCGCATGACGCGGTGCGCCTCCCAGAATTTCTTCCGCTCGAACATCTTCGCGACAGGTGGATCGAACCCGATCGCGTCGATCCCCATCACCTTGACGCCGCGGTCGAGGATATAGTGAACCGATTCCTTCGTCATCCCCGGATGATCGGTCAGATACGCCTTCTCGAGGCGCTTCTTCGCCGCGTCCGTGCGGAGGAGCACGATGTCGAGCGCTTTTATCTTGTAGCCGTTCAGCTTCTCTTCGGCCGATTCGATATCCGGGACCGTGATTTCCTCGCCTGGGCCTTTGTGCGTGAGGTCGAGCACCACCCCGTCCCCGTAGCAGTACTCGATCGGAATACCTTCGGCCCTTGGCGCCGTCGGGTTCACGTGACCCCACGAGTCGATGTGCGTGCCGATGTGGTCTCCTGTGACAATCATGCAGTGGTTGGTGATTTCCGTCACCCCGAACTTGTCGGTTCCAACGCTCTGCGCCATCTGACTGTAGGTTTCCATCTCGACGATGACCGGCTTGGCGACGTTGGGATAGGTCATCATCCCCTGAAACACTTCCATGCTGAGATCAATCAACCGTGCCATCGGCCCTCTGCCATCTGCCATGACTGAGATCGAGTTATTTGCCTTCCCATCCGCCATCCACATGGATGGACTGGCCCGTGAGATAGCTCGCCTCGTCGGAAGCGAAGAACGCGACGACCGTGCCGATTTCGCGCGGCTGGCCCGCGCGGCCCAGCGAAATCTGCGCGAGCACGATGGGAAGGATGTCGGGGCTCTTCATGACCCACGCCGTCATGTCCGTGTCGATCAGTCCAGGATGCACGCAGTTGACGCGGATGCCCAGCGGCGTCATCTCGGCCGACATGTTGCGCGTGAGCGCTTCGAGGCCGACCTTCGTCGGTGCATAGTGCGTGCGGCCTGGGAGAACCTTCGCCGCCTGAATCGATCCGATGTGCACGATGCTGCCTTTGCGCTTCTCGGCAATCGCCTTCCGGCAGAAGACCTGCGAACACAGCCACGCGCCGCGAAGGTTGACGTCGACCAGCCGTGTCCACTGTTCGTCGGTGAGCTCGAGAAACGGCACAATCGTTTCGATGCCGGCGTTGTTGACCAGGATGTCGAGGCCGCCGAGCTCGGTCCATGCTTTGTCGATCATCGCTTCGACGTCGGCGCGCTTGGAGACGTCCCCTTTGACGGTGATCGCCTTGCGGCCTTTCGCCTGGACGTTGCTGGCGACATCCTCGGCCTGCTTCGAGCTTTCGATGTAGTTGACGGCGACGTCTGCGCCCTCGTCGGCGAAGACTTCGGCGATGCCGCGGCCAATGCCTCGGCTTGCTCCGGTGATCAGCGCTTTCTTACCTTGTAGTCGCATGGTTGAGTCGCTCCGCTCTGAACGGCCTGACTGTAATCGGGGAACGTTCGGTCAAATCATATGCGACGAACGAGAATGCTGTCTGCGGTATAGGTTGGATTTAAGGGCTCTGGCGCAGGGCGGGTCTTAAACTGCAAGACCCGCCCTACGAAGACCGCTACCAGCTAGCTGCGGAACGTATAGCCGAGCGACTGCACATGCTTCTTGCTGATCTCGGCCGTCTGCCTCGGTGTGTAGGGCATGTTCGCCGACCCGTCGAGCTCGTGCATGATGTTCGCGTTCGGATTGGCCTTCTCCATCGTCTCGAGCACCGATTTCAGATCGACCTTGCCTTCGCCGAGCGGACAGTAGCCGCCCATATGCTCCCCGCCTACGAAGTCCTTGAGATGCATGTGGTCGATGATCTTGGCGAAGTCCTTGACGAGCTGAGCGGCATCGGTGCCGCCCTTCTGCGCCTGGCCGATGTCGGGGGCGAAGTGCATGTATCGCGTGTCGACCGCGTTCATGATGTCGTAGGTCTCTTCGCGCGTTTCGACGGCTGTGCCCGTGTGCTGGTGCAGGCCGGTCCCCAGGCCCATATCGCTCACGGCTTTCCCGTAGTCGTTGAGCGCCGCAATGATGTTGGCTTTGTGCTCGGCGAAGACGTAGCCCTTGCGCGGACCGTTACACGACTGCACCAGGTAGCTGCCGCCGTGCTTCTTGAGGACGGTTGCATAACGCTGCAGCATGGCAATCTGCTCTTTCCGCTGCGCGGGATCGGTCACATTGACGGTGACGTAGGCCGATCGCAGCGGAATCGGGTATTTGTCGAGAAGCGCCTGCAGCGTGCCCTTCTTGTCGTAGTCCTCGAGAATCGAGGCGAAGGTCTCAAAGCTGTGATAACCGAGCTGGCTCGCGTCTCTCATCGCGGGTTCGAGATTTTCTGGCGAGCGCGGCACCGCGCCGAAGATGAGCATCGTAATGCCGATTTTCAGACGCTTCTGCGCCTGGGCGAACGGCAGCTCCGAAAGAGCCGCGGCTCCGATGCCCGCGAGGACAGTCTTGGTGAAGGTGCGACGGTTCATAGAGCACACGTCCTTTCGATGATCGCGGGTCCCAAAACCCGCGCGTCCGCTCACGGCTCTCAAGCGACCAGGCGGTTTACTTTAACGGTAAAGTCAGGTTATATCACTGTCGCTTGCCGGCGGTCCACTGGCGGGAGAGATGTCTTGATGCGAAGGATTCGTCGTCGAATCGGCAATAATCAATCGGCATTCCAATCGATATGGCCCCGCACTATTTGACGCGCGAAGAAATCGACCGTGAGGCCCGGGAAGGGCTCGCGGCGCTGGCGGTAGACGGCCAGAGGGTGCTCGTGATCGTCCCGGACGGCACGCGGACGATGCCGATGCCGTTGATGTTCGAGACACTCGAACGTGAGCTCGGCCCTCGAGTGACAGCGCTCGACTATCTCGTCGCGCTCGGCACGCACGCGCCGATGAGCGATGCGCAGTTGACCTCGCATGTCGGCCGGCCGGTGGTCAACGGACGCGCGGGCGCCCGCCGCATCTTCAATCACCGCTGGGACGATCCGGCCACGTTCGCCAACCTCGGCGTGATTCCGGCCAACGAGATTGCCGATCTGACTGGCGGCAGGTTGCGCCAAGCCGTGCCGGTCGCGCTGAATCGCCTTGCGACCGAGTACGATCACGTGCTCATCTGCGGTCCCGTGTTTCCGCACGAAGTCGCCGGTTTTTCGGGTGGCACGAAGTATCTGTTCCCGGGGATTGCCGCTCCCGACATCATTCACTTCACTCACTGGCTGGGCGCCCTCATCACCTCGTACGAGGCCATCGGCACGATCGACACGCCTGTGCGCGCGGTGATCGATCGCGCCGCGTCGTTGCTCGACGCGCCGATTTCATTGCTGGCGCTCGTTGTGACGCATGACGGGATCGCGGGGATGTTCTGCGGCGACGTGCAGACCGCGTGGCGGCAGGCGGCGACGCTGTCGTCGCAGCGTCATATCGTGTGGGTCGACGAGCCGTACGATCGTGTGCTGGCGGTCATGCCGACGATGTACGACGATTTGTGGACCGCAGCGAAGGGTGCGTACAAGAGCGAGCCGGTGATTGCCGACCAGGGCGAAGTGATTATTTATGCCCCTCACGTCAAGGAAGTGAGCCATGTGCACGGCCGCCTGATCGACGAGATCGGGTACCACTGCCGCGACTATTTCCTCGGTCAGTGGGATCGATTCCGCGGATATCCGGGCGGCATCCTCGCGCACTCGACGCACGTGAAGGGGCTCGGGACCTACGACGTGCCGAGCGGTGTCGAAGCGCCGCGCATTCAGGTGACGCTTGCGACAGGCATCCCCGAGGATCGCTGCGATCGCGTGAATCTTGGGTATCGGGACCATACACAAGTGGATGCGCGCGACTACGACGGCGACGCAAAAACGCTGGTCATTCCGCGCGCCGGCGAGATGTTGTACCGGATTGGCGGGACAACTAACCACCAACCACCAACCACCAACCACAGATGACTTACAAGGTAGGCGTCGTCGGCCTGGGCGTGATGGGCGCGAACCTCGCGCGCAACATGGCCGGCAAGGGATTTCCCGTCGCGGGCTACGACCTTGATGCCGCAAAAACTCGCGCGTTCTCCGCCGGGCACTCGAACGACCAGGGCATAGGCGGCGCCGATGCGCCCGAGCGGCTGATGGCGATGCTCGAGAGGCCGCGTCGAGTCCTGATGATGGTGCCTGCGGGATCCGCGGTCGACAGCGTGATTGCGCATCTGCGCCCGCACATGGATCGCGAAGACATCCTCATAGACGGCGGCAACTCGTTTTTTCGCGATACCGATCGGCGCGCCGACGATCTGGCCGCTGCGGGATTCCGGTTTGTCGGCATGGGCGTGTCGGGTGGCGAAGAAGGTGCGCTTCATGGACCGTCGATGATGCCGGGAGGCCCGCGCGAGGCATGGGACGCGCTGGCCCCTGTTCTTCGCGCCATCTCCGCGAAGGCCGAAGACGGCGATCCGTGCGTCGCCTATATGGGGCCGCGCGGCGCCGGTCATTACGTGAAGATGATCCACAACGGCATCGAGTACGGCGACATGCAGCTCATTGCCGAGGTGTACGACGTGCTCGGCCGTGCGGCCGGCATGTCTGCGCGTGAGATTGCGGATGTCTTCTCGAACTGGAACGAGGGCGAGCTGAAGTCGTACCTCATCGAAATCACCGCACGTGTGCTCGAACGCGTGGATCCGGAGACCGGCCGGCCGCTTGTCGATCTCATCCTGGACGAGGCGCAACAGAAGGGCACCGGCAAGTGGATGAGCCAGAACGCGTTCGATGTGGGCGCACCCATTCCCACGGTGAACGCCGCCGTCGAAGCCCGGCTGCTCTCGGCGTTGAAGTCCGAGCGCATCGCCGCGAGCGATGTCCTTCAAGGCCCTCTGGTGCCGCCGCACGGGAGCCCGGGCAAGCCTGAGCTCGTCGATGCCACCAGGCGGGCGTTGTACGCGGCGAAGATCACCTCGTACGCCCAGGGCATGGCGTTGCTGCGGCTCGCATCGCACGAATACAAGTACGACATCGATCTGTCCGAAGTGGCCAGAATCTGGCGCGCCGGGTGCATCATCCGGGCGGCGCTGCTCTCTGACATCCAGAATGCGTTCACCAGCAATCCGGGGCTCGTGAATCTGATGCTCGACGAGCGTTTCGCGAACGCGCTCGCGTCGGGCCAGCAGGCGTTGCGCGAGGTCGTGCGGACGGCGGTGACGGCCGGCATCCCCGTTCCGGCGTTGAGCGCATCGCTCGCTTACTACGACTCGTATCGCAGCGCGCGGCTGCCGGCGAATCTCACGCAGGCGCAGCGCGATTTCTTTGGCGCTCATACGTACCGGCGCATCGATCGCGACGGCGTCTTTCACACCGACTGGACTCACGCATGACCACCGGGCTCGACATCTCTGCGAAAGGGGATCTCGACTTTCTCTCGCTGGGAGCGCTGGTGCATCGCCTCGATTCGGGCGTGTACCCGTTCCACAAGGCGGCGTCGCTGGCGGTGCACGTCAGCGGCGGCGAGTTCAACACGTCGGCGAATCTCTCCGACTGTTTTGGGATGCGCACGGCCGTGGCGAGTGCGATCGTCGACTATCCAGTCGGCGATCTCATCAACGAGCGTGTGCGTGCCATGGGCGTACGGCCCTATTACAAGCGGTTCAAGCACGACGGCGCTCGCGGACCGAACATGGCTGCTGTGTACAGCGACCGCGGCAGTGGTGTCCGCGCCCCGGTCGTCTTCTACAACCGCAGTCATGAAGCCGCCGCCCTCCTGAAGCCGGGCGACTTCGATTGGAACGCGATCTTCAGCACAGGGGTCCGTTGGTTCCACAGCGGCGGTATCTTTGCAGCCCTCTCGGAGACGACAGCCGAGCTCATCATCGAGGCCATGCAAATTGCGAAAAAGACCGGCGCGGTCGTGTCCTTCGACTTGAACTATCGCGAGAAGCTGTGGAATGCGTCGGGCGGGCACCAGCGGGCGCTCGACGTGATGTCGCGCATCGTGAAATACGTCGATGTGCTCGTGGGAAACGAAGAGGATCTGCAGAAAGGCCTGGGCATACCGGGCCCCGAAATTGCGGCGAAGTCGGGGCTGGACTCGGGGGCCTTTCTCGCTATGATCGACAAGGTCGTCTCCCGCCACCCGCAGATCAAAGTGCTCGCGACGACGCTGCGGGAAGTCCATTCCACCAACCGCCACACCTGGAGCGCGGTGGCGTGGATGTCGGGCAGGGCGTATGTCGCACCCACGTGCGAGCTCGATGTGTTCGATCGCGTCGGCGGCGGCGACGGGTTCGCTTCGGGCCTGTTTTACGGGCTGATGAGCGGTGAACCTCCGGAAGAGGCGTTGAAGCTCGGATGGGCGCACGGTGCGCTCGTCACCACATTCCCAGGCGATACAACCATGGCGACGCTCGAGCACGTGCGCGCTTTTGCCAAGGGCGGGTCGGCTCGAATCCAGAGATAGCCGATAGATATACGTAGTGTCCAGCCGGACCATGACTGAAGGAAGCCGGACCGTGACTTTCAAGAGGAGCGAGCAATGTCTGATCACAATCTCGTGAACCGTCGCGATTTCGTCAAGACCGCGGGAAGTGCCGTAGCCGCCACGTCACTCCTTGGCGCCGAGGCGTTCGCCCAGACACCCGCCGGCCGCCGGCGCTACGCCATCATCGGGACGGGCGAGCGTGCGACCGGCATGTGGGGCCGCCAGATTCACGAGCGGTACTCGGACGTCATTCAGTTCGTCGGGCTGTGCGACATCAATGCGAAGCGCGTGGAAAACTCGAAAGCCCTCATGGGCGTGGACTGTCCCACGTTCACGAACTTCGACGAGATGCTCGACAAGACGAAGCCCGACGTCGTCATGGTGACGACGAGAGATTCTTTCCACAGCCAGTACATCGTCCGAGCCCTGGATCGCGGCTTCGACGTGATGACCGAAAAACCGATGGTCATCGACGAGAAGCAGTGCCAGGCCGTCCTCGACGCCGAGAAGCGCAACAAGAAAAAGATCATCGTGACCTTCAACTACCGGTTTGCGCCAAAGCATCGGACGGTGAAGGAAATCCTCATGTCGGGCGAGATCGGCAAGGTGGTATCGGTCGACTTCGCGTGGTATCTCGACGTCTATCACGGCTCCGATTACTTCCGCCGGTGGCACGCCTACAAGAACGGCGGCGGCAGCCTGTGGGTGCACAAGGCCACGCATCACTTCGATCTCGTCAACTGGTGGCTGGGCGCCGACCCGGTGGAAGTCGTGGCGAACGGCCAGTTGCAGGTGTACGGCAAGAACGGCAAGCTGCGCGCCGCCAACTGCCGCGTGTGCCCGCACAAGAAGGAGTGCCGGTTCTACTACGACCTCACCACCAACCCGACGCGCATGAAGCTGTACGCCGACAGCGAAAGTGTCGACAGCTACTATCGCGACGCCTGTGTGTTTCGAAACGACATCGACATCTACGATTCGATGCAGGCGATTGTGAAGTACTCGAACGGCGCGACCATGGCGTATTCGCTCGACGCTCACATGCCGTTCGAAGGCTACCGGGTGGCCTTCAACGGCGAGTTCGGCCGCCTCGAAGTGCGCGACCACGAGCGGCAGCCGTGGGAAGTGCCTACGGGGGATGAAACCGAAATTTATGTGACCAAGAGCTTCGGCCTTCGTAAGAGGATCCCGGTTGTCAACGCCGAAGGCGGGCACGGCGGCGGCGACGACGTGATGCGCGATCAGATCTTCAAGCGGACGCCGGCACCCGATCACATGAAGCTGCCAGACTCGCGCGCCGGCGCCATGTCGTGCCTCACCGGCATCGCGGCGCGCAGGAGCATCGAAGAGAAGCGCGCGGTGCCGATCTCAGAGCTCGTAAAGCTGACCTAACGAGCTCGCCCGGCGCTCGAAGAAAAAAACAGGAGAACAGGAGATCAGGAGATTTTTTTCAACAAGAATCCTCCTGAGCTCCTAATCTCCTGTTTTTTTATTTTCGGGTGCTGCGCTTTGTGATAACAATCGCATGACGGTATGACAATTTTTCCAACCCGCCTGCTCGGCAACTCCACGCTCAACCTCACCCCCATCGGACTCGGCGCATGGGCCATCGGCGGCGAATGGCGATTCGGCTGGGGCCACCAGGACGACGCCGATTCGATTGCAACGATTCGTCGAGCTGTCGAGCGCGGGTTGAACTGGATTGACACAGCCGCGATTTACGGCCTTGGCCATTCTGAAGAAGTTGTGGGTCGCGCGCTGCAGGACGTGCCGCGCGACGAGCGGCCGTACGTGTTCACCAAGTGCAGCCTCGTGTGGGACGACCAGCAGAACTCGTCGCACAGTCTGCGCGCGCCATCGATTCGGCGAGAAATAGAGCAGAGCCTGCGGCGTCTGCAGGTGGAGCGCATCGACCTGTATCAGATCCACTGGCCCAAGTGGCCGGCCAGTCCCGAGGGACACGATCCCGGCACCATCGAAGAGGCCTGGACGACACTGACGCAACTGAGAGATGAGGGCAAGGCGGCGTTCATCGGCGTCTCGAACTTCGATGTCGCGCACTTGAAGGCGATCTCGCGCATCGAGACGCCAACGAATCTTCAGCCGCCGTATTCGATGCTGCGGCCGGAAATCGAGCAGGAGATTCTGCCGTATTGCCTCGCACACAACATCGGCGTCATCCCGTACTCGCCGATGCAGTCCGGCCTGCTGACGGGCACGATGACGCGCGAGCGGTTTGCCTCGCTGCCCGAAGGCGACTTTCGCCGCGGCAGCAAGTTCTTCCAGGAGCCGATGTTCTCGAAGGCGCAGTTTCTGGTCGAACGCCTCCGCGCGATCGGCGCGAGGCACGGCCGCAAACCCGGCGAAGTCGCGATCGCGTGGACTCTGCGGCACCCGGCGATCACGGCGACCATCGTCGGGGCGCGCAAGCCACAGCAGATTGACGAGCTCATCGGGGCGGCGACGTTCCGGTTGAGTGCGGAGGAAGTCGAAGAACTGGATGCCGCCGTGATGACCGCGTAAGACGACAACAGAAACAATTAACGTGATCTTGAAGGTCAGGAGCAGATCTTCGTGATCTTTGTGTTTACAGTTTTCCTTCTGTTTCGGGCGGCGTTAGAGTGCCAACCCAAAAAACCGCTCGGCATTCTTGTAGCAGACCTTCTCGACCAGCGCGCCAACCATCTCCTCGTCGTTCGGCAACTCTCCATTTTCCATCTCACGACCGAGCAGATTGCAGAGCACGCGGCGGAAGTATTCGTGCCGCGGGTATGACATGAACGAGCGCGAGTCGGTGAGCATCCCGACGAAATGGGCCAGCAGGCCGTTGTTGGACAACGCGTTGAGCTGCCACTCCATCGCTTCCTTCTGATCGAGAAACCACCACCCGCTGCCGAACTGGATCTTGCCGGCGACGCTGCCGTCCTGAAAATTTCCGATCATCGTCGCGAACGCGTAGTTGTCGGCGGGGTTCAGGTTGTAGATCACGGTCTTGGGAAGCGCATTGTCCTGTTCCAGGCGGTCGAGATACCGGCCCAGCGCATCGAGCTGCGGCAGGTCGCCGATCGAGTCGTATCCGACGTCGCGGCCGAGTGTCTTCAACCCGCGGGTGTTCGCGTTGCGGCGCGCACCGAGGTGAAGCTGCTTCGTCCAGCCCTTCTCCGCGTCGAGATGGCCGGAGAACACCATGATGTACGAGGCGAACATCTCGCGCTCTTCGGCGGTCGCGGCCGTGCCTGCACGAGCCTTGTCGAAGATCGCCTTGGCCTGATGGTCTGTGCATTCGGCGGCATAGGCCTGGTCGAGGCCGTGGTCCGACAGGCGGCCGCCCATCTCGTGAAACGCCTGATGACGCTTTCCGAGCGCGTCGAGCAGGTCCTTCAGCTCCGCGATGTGCACGTTCGCGGTCCTGGCCAGCTTGTCGATCCACGGGTTGAATACGTCCGGCTGGTGCGGATCCATCACGCGATCGGCGCGGAAGGTTGGATAGATCTTCGTGGGGAGTCCCGAGGCGGCAATTTGCTCGTGGTAGGTCAGCGGGTCGGCCGGGTCGTCCGTTGTGCAGACGGCCTTGACGCAGAACTTGCCGAGGATCCCCTTCGCGCTCAGTTGAGGCGCCGTCAGCTTCTCATTCGCGCGCTCCCACACGCTGTCGGCAGTTTTGTCGTTCAGCAGATCGTCGATGCCGAAGTATCGCTTCAGCTCGAGATGAGTCCAGTGATAGAGCGGATTGCGAAGGCAGGAAGGCACCGTCCTGGCCCATGCCAGAAACTTCTCGTGCGGGTCGGCGTCGCCTGTGCAGAACCGCTCGGCCACGCCGCTTGCGCGCATTGCCCGCCACTTGTAGTGGTCGCCTTCGAGCCAGATCTCGAACAGGTTCCGGAACCGGCGATTCTCGGCCACATCCTTCGGCGGCAGGTGGCAGTGGTAGTCGATGATGGGTTGATGCGCTGCAAATGTATGGAACAGCCGACGCGCGGCCTTCGTCTCCAGCAGAAAATCGTCGTGTATGAAGCTCATGAATCTCCAGGCTTCGGGCTTCAGACGTCAGGCTCCCGGTTCACGACATCAAGGCCTGCTTGCAGTACTCGATCGTCTTGGCGATCTCGATCATGCGATCCGATCCGTCCGGCACGGGGTACTCGAACTCGATGGTCGCCTGTATCGGCCATTTGTTGTCGCGGATGAGCTGAAGCGCTTCCCTGATGGGCGCGTCGCCCTGGCCGAACGGCACAACCGGCCCTTCCTTCATCTTCCGATCCTTCACGTGCACGTGCGTGATGCGCGCGTGATGCTGCTTGATGAACGGTATGGGCGAGATGTTGTTGCCGGCGACGAAATGGCCCAGGTCCACGTTGGCGCCGCTGAACTTCGCCTGCGCGAACGCCGTCTCCCAGTGTGCGGGCGTGGTCTCCGCATGGCCATGAAAGCCGACCATCAGCTTGTGCTTGTCGGCGAACTGGCCGATCCGCTGCGTGTGCTTGAGATCAATCTCGCAGGAAATGGCGCGCGCGCCGAGGGCTTTCGCCAGATTGAAGCAGTAATCGACTTCCTCGTCTGCCATGGTGTAGATGCCGTCGTATTTGACGATCTCGATCATCACGCCGGCGCTTTCGTACTTCTTGCGGAACTCGGCGGCGCGTGCCACCGGCGCCGAGGCGCGCCACTTGCGCATCTCTTCGGGTGTCGCTTTCTGACCGTTGGCGGTTGGCGATCCCAGGAAGCCTTCGACAGGCTGCGACCGCAGCTCGAGCGCGTTGACGTTCAGCTTCAGACAACGAGCGAGCAGCTCGTCGGGGTTCATATCCCTGCCGCCGAAGTTGTAGGGGACATTGAGCCCCACCTGCACGCCGGCGAACTTCGAGTTCGGCTTTCCCGGTGACTGGGCGGCAAGACGGCCCGCCCCGACCAGGCCCGACGCAGGAATCGCGGTCAACGCCAGTCGTCCAAGCTCGCGACGCGTGAGTCTCATAAGGCCTCTTTCTTTGATTTACTTGCTACTTCGCCCGCTCAGTATAATCCGCTCATGATGCTCCGGCTCCGCGTGATTGTGCTCCTGGTCGTAGCCGCCGCGGCGATCGGCTACGCCGCGCAGGTCAATAAATCGTGGCCTCCGGGATTGCAACAGGTCTCGGCGGATTCGCCCCCGCTGCCGCCCGAGGAGGCCCTGAAAAGGTTCTACATGCCGCCCGGTTACCGCGTCGAGCTCGTCGCGGCCGAGCCGCTGATTCAGGACCCGGTGATGATCGACTGGGACGGCGAGGGTCGCATGTGGGCCGTCGAGATGCCGGGGTACATGCCCGACATCAACGCCAAAGGCGAGCACGAACCAATCGGCAAGATCGTCGTGCTGGAAGATACGAACAACGATGGCCGCATGGACAAGCGCACCGTGTTTCAGGACGGCCTCGTCCTTGCGCGATGGTTGAAGGTGCTCACCCGCGGCGTGCTTGTCGCCGAGCCGCCCAACCTCTGGCTGTTCCAGGACACCAACGGAGACCTTCGGGCCGATCGCAAGGAACTGGTAACCGAGCAGTACGGTCGGCGGGAAGGCAACGTCGAGCACAACGCCAACAGCCTGCTCTGGGCGCTCGACAACAACATCTACACCTCCGAGATCGACATCGATCTGCGATTGAAGAACGGCAAGTTCGAAGTGCGCAAGACGCTGTCGCGCGGGCAATGGGGCATCACGCAGGACGATGGGGGGCGGATTTTCAGGAACTCGAACGAGTCGGCGCTGCACGTCGATGTGGTTCCGGCGCGCTACTACATGCGCCATCCGAATCTTCTTCGCACGCGCGGCAGTTACGAGTCGCTCAACGGACCCAACGGCGAGCTGAACGAGGTCTGGCCGATTCGGCCCACTCCTGGAGTCAATCGGGGGTATCAATACGAAATTCTTCGAGAGGACGGCACGCTCGCCAAGTACACGTCCGTGTGCACGCCGGTGGTGTATCGCGGCGATCGCCTGCCGGCCGAGCTTTCCGGCAACGTGTTCGTGGTCGACCCAACGGTCAATCTGGTCAGCCGATTCATTCTCGGCGACAGCCCCGACGGGCTCGTTGCGCGAAAGGCATACCGCGAGGTGCGCGGGGAATTCCTCACCTCCACCGACGAGCGGTTCCGTCCCGTCAATCTGTCGCTTGCACCGGACGGCACGTTGTATGTCGTGGACATGTATCGCGGCATCATCCAGCACAAGGGGTACATGACCGAGTACCTGCGCGACTATGTGCTGAAACACAAGCTCGACCAGGCGAACTCGTTTGGCCGCATCTATCGAATCGTGCACGACAGCACGAAGCGCGATTTGACGCCGCTGTCGATGCGTGCCCCCGCGACCGATCTCGTTCCTCTGCTGTCGCATCCAAACGGCTGGCGCCGCGATCTGGCGCAGCAGATGCTCGTCGAGCGCGCGGACACGTCGGTCGTCCCCGCGTTGCGAACGATGGCATCGAGTGCCGTCGACGTTCGGGCGCGGTTGCACGCGTTGTGGACGCTCGATGCGCTCGACGCCATCGAGCCTGCAGACGTCACGGCCGCGCTCGGGCATGCGAACAGAGACGTTCGAGTGTCGGCGCTGCGGCTCGCCGAGCGGTGGCTCGGCCAGGCGAATCATCCTATCCAGGGGGTTGTGCTGAAGCGGCTCGACGATGCTGACTGGGCCGTACGGCGTCAGCTCGCCGCAACGCTTGGAGAGCTGCCGGCGCAGGCAAAAGAAGCGGCGATCGCGAGCATGCTCGAGCGGCGCGGTGACGATCCGATTGCCGTCGATGCCGCGTTGAGCGGTCTGAATGGCAGTGAGCTCGCCGTGCTGGATCGGCTGCTGCAAGGAACGGCAGAAAGCCCGCAGCGCTCGGCGGCCATCACAATGCTGGCCGCCACCATCGTCCGAGCGGGCGGCAACGCTCCCGTGCAGGCGTTGATGCTGCGCGTCGCGGAGAACACGCGAGCAACATGGCAGCGCTCTGCGCTGTTGCGAGGCGCCGAAGTCGCGCTGCTCGGTACGACGATGCCGGGAACGCCCGGCAGGGGCGCCGGCGATCCAAATACTCCGTGCGAGACCTGCCCCGGCGGGCGCGGTGGACCGGGCGGCGCGCGTGCGTTCCCTGGCGCGCTCGCAGGGGCGGATCCGCCAGCCCCGCCTTCGCGTGCCGGCGGACCCTTCGTCATGCTCGCCGCCGAGCCCGCGCTGATTGCGCTCGCGGCCCAGCCCGGTGAGCTCGGCAATCGCGCCGTCAAGGTGCTCGCGCGGGTGGGATGGCCCGGAAAGCCAGGCATGACGCCTGCGGCCTCGGCGCTGAGCGCCGGTGATCAGGCGCGTTTCAACGCGGGACAGGAGATCTACAAGAATCTCTGCGAGGGCTGCCATGGTGCCGACGGACGCGAGCAGCCCGGGGCGACCCCCAACATCGCGGGCGCACCGACGGTCGTCGGCAATCCGGGCATTCCGATTCGTGTCCTGCTGCACGGCAAGGAGGGGCCGGTGGGGTTGATGCCGGCGCACGGCGAAACGCTTGGCGACGCGGAGATCGCCGCTGTGCTCACCTACGTTCGACGCGCATGGGGACAGACGGCCTCGCCAATCGATCCGCCGATGGTGCAGCAGATCCGCGCCGCCACGCCCGGTCGCACGCGAGCATGGACGCCGGCGGAGCTGGCGGCGATCAAGTAATGCGCGTCGGCGTGATCGGTACGGGTGCGATTGCTGGGATGCACGCGCGCGCCTACAAGAACATCGGCTACACCATTCGTGCGTGCACGAACGTCACCCAGGAGAAGGGCCGCCGTTTTGCCGAGGAGCACGGCGCCGAGTTCGTCGAACGCTACGAAGACATCTGTCGCCACCCTGATGTGGATTTCGTCGACGTTTGCACGTTTCCGTCGTTCAGGCTCGAGGTCGTGCAGGCGTGCGCGGCGAGTCGCAAGCCGGTCCAGGTTCAAAAGCCCATCGCGACAACCCTCGAGATCGCCCGGCAGATGGTTGACGTCGCTCGCGAAAGCGGCATCGTGCTGGGCGTCGTGAGCCAGCATCGCTTCGATCATGCCAGCATGTTTCTCTCTTCGGCGATCCGTGCGGGTCGCCTCGGGAAGCTGCTTCAATGCGACGCGTACGTGAAGTGGTGGCGCTCCGACAAGTACTACGCGCGCCCGGTCAAGGGCAGCTGGAAGACGGAAGGCGGCGGAGCGCTCATCAATCAGGCCATCCATCAGGTGGATCTGCTCCTGTGGTTTGCCGGTCGCGTGCGCGAGGTGTTCGGTGTGTGGCAGCTCGGCGCTGCCCACACGATCGAGTCGGAAGATCTGGTGAATGCCGTGCTGAGGTACGAGAACGGCGCGACGGGCGTGATCCAGGCGGCGACGGCCCTGTGGCCCGGCTACAGCGAGCGCATCGAGATCCACGGCTCGAAGGGCAGCGCCGTCATCACCGGCGATCAATTGACCGCGTGGGATGTACAGGATGATACGGGCGAGGCGCCGGCGCTGGCCTCGGATGTTTCATCAGGCGCCTCGGATCCGATGGCGATTTCCGTGGAATCGTTTGAGCGCCAGTTCCTCGACTTTGGCACCGCGATCCAGACAGGTCGAAAGCCGCTCGTCGCGGGAGAAGAAGGCTATCGCGCGCTGGAGCTCGTCGACGCGATTTACCGGTCCTGTCGGACCGGGACTGTTATTGGGGTCTGACCCCGGTATGCCGCGCCGGGGTCAGACCCCTATGCGGTGGCTCTGTTGGCCCGCCGTGAATGGGCGGCTCCGTTGGCCTCTTGATATGATTTGACGCCCAAATGATTCGTATCGACCGCCCGCGGACGGCAGCCGGCCTTCTGCCGGCCATCAACCGCCTGTTCGACCGTTCCGCCGGGAAAATCCGATCCATCGAAGCGGCGTGGCGTCACGAAGACGGAGCACCCGTGTTCACGGTAGACGGCACGTACAAATCGCGCGGCTGGACCGAGTGGACCCAGGGCTTTCAGTTCGGCGCGGCGCTGCTGCAGTTCGACGCGACAGACGACCGCGAATTTCTCGAACTGGGGCGTTCGCGCACGCTCGAGCGGATGGCGCCGCACCTGACGCACGCCGGTGTGCACGATCACGGGTTCAACAACGTGAGCACGTACGGGGCGCTGTGGCGGCTCGCCCGCGAGCGCAGGTTCGAAGCCCAGGAGTGGGAGCTGAGGTTCTATGCGCTTGCGCTCAAGGTGAGCGGCGCCGTGCAGGCTCGCCGCTGGACACCCATTCGCGATGGAGGCTACATCTATTCGTTCAATGGCGCGCATTCGCTGTTTGTCGACACGATCCGCACGCTGCGCTCGCTCGCACTCTCGCACGTGCTGGGGCACAGGCTGTTCGAGGAGCAGGACGCTCCGGTGAATCTGCTCGAGCGCCTGCTTCAACACGCGAATTCGACGGCGGCTTACAGCGTCTATTACGGCAACGGGC
Organism: Vicinamibacterales bacterium; assembly: GCA_963782595.1. Classification (GTDB taxonomy): domain Bacteria; phylum Acidobacteriota; class Vicinamibacteria; order Vicinamibacterales; family JAMQPK01; genus JAMQPK01. The sequence continues at coordinate 273,956 of CAWAKJ010000007.1, forward strand.
GCGACGTCTACGACGTGCGGGGTCGAACGGCGCATGAGAGTCTGTTCAACGCCGAGAACGGCACATATCGCGGTCCGAGCTCGCAGCAGGGCTATTCTCCGTTCTCCACATGGACGCGCGGACTCGCGTGGGCGATGTTGGGATTTGCCGAGCAGCTCGAATTCCTGGAGTCACTGCAGGTAGATGAGGTCCGCCTAAAGGCGGACACTACGTACTTGTACGATGCGGCTGCCGCGACGTGCGATTTCTACATCGATCACGCAGCGGCAGCGGACGGCGTGCCGTACTGGGATACCGGTGCGCCCGGATTGGACGCGCTCGGCGACTGGCGATCGCGCCCCGCCGACCCGTTCAACGATCGCGAACCGGTCGACAGCTCTGCTGCAGCGATTGCCGCTCAGGGGCTCCTGCGTTTCGCGCACATCGTTACGCGGCGCGGTAAAGACGGTGGGAAGTACGAGCAGGCAGGCCTGCGCGTGCTCGACACATTGCTGGACGAGACCGGGCCGTACCTCAGCCGCGACGCCGCTCACCAGGGTCTGCTGCTGCACTCGATCTATCACCGGCCCAATGGTTGGGATCGCGTGCCTGTGGGCGCGAAGGTTCCGCGCGGCGAGTCGAGCATGTGGGGCGACTACCATCTGCGCGAGGCGGCGTTGTACGTCAAACGGCTCGCCGAAGGCGGCTCGTACTACACGTTTTTTGGCGAAACGTCGCAATCATCGCCGAGCGACCAACGGTCGCGAGGCACAGGTCGCGGGGGTGGGGCCCCGCGACAAACTAAGTAATGACTTCACGCATCGTGCTTGTCACCGGAGGCACCCGCGGCATCGGCCTCGGCATCGCGCGCGCGCTCGCGCGAGACGGCTGGTCGCTCGCCCTCTGCGGTCTGCGCCCGCGCGAGGCAGTGGCCGGAGTGATCGAGGAGTTGAGAGCAGATGGAGGCGAAGCCGAGTACTGGCCCGCCGACATCGCCAGCAGCAGCGACCGGGCCGACTTGCTGGCGTCGGTGGTGAAGCACTTCGGCGTCCTGCACGCGCTCGTGAACAATGCCGGCCGCGCGCCTCGGGTGCGCGCAGACCTGCTTGCGGCGACCGAGGACAGTTTCGAGGAAGTGCTGCGCACGAATCTGCAGGGCCCGTATTTTCTGACGCAGGCAGTCGCGCGCCAGTTCGCCAATCGGCAGGCCGGAGACACCGCTGCCCGTGCGATTGTCTTCGTCACGTCGGTATCGGCGGAAATGGCGTCGCCGCAACGCGGCGAATACTGTGTCAGCAAAGCCGGACTGTCGATGGCGGCCAGACTGTTTGCCGTCCGGTTGGCGCCCGATGGCATTCCGGTGTACGAAGTGCGCCCGGGCATTATCGCGACAGACATGACTGCCGGCGTCAAGGACGCGTACGACAAGCGGATCGCCGATGGACTTGTCCCCGATGGGCGCTGGGGCCAGCCGGACGACGTCGGACGCGCGGTCGCCGCGCTCCTCCGCGGCGACGTCGCGTACGCAACGGGAACCATTGTCAACGTGGACGGCGGGTTGTCCATTCCGCGTTTGTGAAGGCGCACGTAGTGTCGGGCTTCAGCCGGACGACAGGACGAAATGACAACACGATCGAGATCTGAAGCAGTCGCCGAGATCGAACGGCTCGGCGTGGTGGCGATCATCCGCCTGCACGATGCATCGGCCGTGCGCGGTGTCGTGGACGCCCTGGCGAGGGGGGGCGTGAAGGCTCTCGAGGTGACGATGACGGTCCCTCGTGCGATTGAGTTGATCGCCGAGATTGCTCCGACGCTGACCCCGGATTTTCTGTTCGGGGCAGGTACAGTGCTCGACGCCGACACCGCGCATCGTGCCGCCCGCGCGGGTGCCCAGTTCATCGTCAGCCCGGTACTGCGACCGGACGTGATTCAAGCGGCGCACGAAGACGGTATTCCGGTCTTGCCCGGTTGTTTCACCCCGACCGAGATTCTGACGGCATGGGACCTTGGCGCCGACGTGGTGAAAGTGTTTCCGGCAACATCAGTGGGACCGAGCTACCTCAAAGACGTAAGAGGGCCGCTGCCCCAGGTGAAGCTGATGCCGACCGGTGGCGTGTCGATAGACAATGTCGGCGACTGGCTCAAGGCCGGCGCCGTCGCCGTCGGCGTCGGATCGGCGCTTGTCGATGCGAAGGCGATTGCCGCAAAGCAGTTCGACGTCATCGAAGCGAATGCGCGCCGCATGGTTGCCAACGTCGCCGCTGCGAGAAGCAAATAGACACCGCTATGCCAAAAGTCGTGACGTTCGGGGAGATCATGCTGCGCTTGAGTCCGCCAGGATTCGAGCGATTTCTGCAGACGCCGGCATTCGTCGCCACCTTCGGTGGAGGTGAGGCGAATGCCGCCGTCAGCCTCGCGCAGTTCGGCCTCGACAGCTACTACGTGACGCGCCTTCCGGCGCACGAGATTGGCGAGGCCGCTGTGCGCGCGCTGCGCGCAGAAGGCGTGAAGACCGACTTCATCGTGCGGGGCGGCGACCGAATCGGCATCTATTTCGCCGAAGCCGGGGCGAGCCAGCGCGCGTCGAACGTGATCTACGATCGCGCCCGCTCGGCCATCAGCGAGCTCGAGCCTGGCTCGCTCGACTGGGGAACGATCTTTCGGGGCGCCGACTGGTTTCATGTAACCGGTATCACGCCGGCGCTCGGCGACAAAGCGGCCGCGTGCACCCGGGAGGCCCTCGACGCCGCGAGAGCGGCGGGCGCGAAGATTTCCGTCGATCTCAACTTCCGGAAAAAGCTCTGGTCGTCGGCCCAGGCGCAGAAGGTGATGCGTCCGCTGATGAAGGAGGTCGATCTCGTCATCGCCAACGAGGAAGACATTCAGTCGGTGCTTGGATTGGACGTGCCTGACACCGATGTCACATCGGGTCACTTGAACCTCGAAGGGTACCGAAGCGTGGCCGAGCGGCTGACGAGAGAACTTGGGCCCCCGATGGTCGCCATCACGTTGCGCGAAAGCGTGTCGGCGAGCGACAACGGCTGGAGCGCGGCGCTCTGGAACCAGGCGACCGGGCAGTTCGTGCACAGTCAGCGCTACGATGTGCGGCTAGTCGATCGCATCGGCGGGGGAGACAGCTTCGCCGCCGGTATCATCTACGGACTGGTCACAGGGCGCGATCCGGAGGCGTCGCTCCGGTTTGCGGTTGCCGCGAGCGCGCTCAAACAGGCGATTCCCGGAGACTTCAACAGGGTATCGGTGGCAGAGGTCGACCGTCTGGCGATGGGCGACGCGTCGGGACGCGTACAACGGTAAAGTAGCAAATCTATGAATATCCAAGCGATTACAACAGACAGTTGCATCGTGCGCGGCACGGCGTCGGGTAAGGGTCGAACCATTGCCGTGGAACCTGGCCGTACAGCGGCTCGCCACCTGCGCTATGGCCGCATCATCCTGGGCGCGGACGACGCGGCCGTCCGGTTCGACACGGGCGATCGCGAGACGAGCCTGATTGGACTGAAGGGAGCGGCGCAGGTAACGACGGAGGGTGCGACCTATACGCTCGGTCGCTACGACGCGATCTATGTGCCGCGTGACGCGTCGATCGAGGTGACGCCCGGTGGCGACGGTTGCGACATCGCGGAGATCTCGTCGCCGGTCGTGAAGCGACATCCCGTGCAGTTTGTGAAGTATGCGGACGTGCAGAACGATCCGGGCCTGCACTTCGCCACCGGTGGGCCCGGCGCGCATCGCGAGTTGAACATCCTGATTGGCAAAAACGTCCAGGCCGGCCGGCTCATGGCTGGTATCACTTTCAGTCAGCCGGGAAACTGGACGTCTTGGCCGCCGCACGAGCACGCGGTGCTGGCTGAGGAGGCGTACCTCTACATCGATATGCCCGCGCCGGCGTTCGGCGTGCAGCTCGTCTACACGAACAAGACGGATCCCGAAGTGGCGACCATCGTACGTGAAGGCGATGTCGTGCTCATGCCGGCTGGGTATCATCCCAACGTCGCGGCGCCAGGCGGGCAGATCAACTTCCTCTGGATGATGGCGGCCACCCGCGAAGACGACGATCGGTTGTTCGGCGTGGTCAACGTGCAGCCGGAGTTTGCCGCCGCGGGATCCGGCCTCGACAAGGGGAAGAAATGAACTGGGACTCAATCCCGTCCGAGCAGGTGGGCGAAGGAATCGAGCGTCAGATGGTCGTTGGCGAAAATCTGATGGTGTGCCGGCTCACAATCCAGCCGCGTGTCGTCACAGCGGTGCACGCGCACGAGCACGAGCAGATGACGCTGGTAGAGCGCGGCCGGGTTTTGTACATCGTTGACGGCGTCGAGCGGGTGTGTGCACCCGGCGACGTCCTGCATTTTCCACCTCACCTTCCGCACGGCGCAACGATGCTCGACGAAGAGGTGGTGCTGGTCGACATCTTCACGCCGCGGCGCGAGGACTTCCTGACGCCGAAATTGTGAGGTAGGGCGGGTCCTGCGGATCCGCCGCGCGAGGACGCACGCAACGATGGGAGACGCCGGGCTGTTCGACCTCACAGGAAAAGTGGCGCTCGTCACCGGTGCTGCGCGCGGGCTGGGCGCCGCCATGGCGCTCGCCCTGGCCGACGCCGGAGCCGATGTCGCCGTGCACGCGGGCGAGACGTCGCCGGCGGCGACCGAGTCGGCGATCGCAGCGAGAGGCAGGCGGGCGAAAAGCTTCATCGCCAATCTCGCGAAGCGCGACGATACCGAACGTCTCGTGCCGGCTGTCATCGAGGCATTCGGGCGGCTGGACATTCTCGTGAACAACGCCGGCACGATTCGGCGCGCGCCGGCGGCACGACATCCCGACGACCTCTGGGACGAAGTGATCGCCGTCAATCTCTCGAGTGTCTTTTTTCTGAGCCGAGCGGCCGGTGCGCACATGCTCGAGCGGGGCGGCGGCGGCAAGATCGTGAACGTGGCGTCGCTGCTGTCGTTTCAGGGAGGCATCACCGTTCCCGGCTACGCAGCAGCGAAAGGCGGCGTCGCGCAACTGACCAAGGCGCTGGCCAACGAATGGGCGGGGCAGCGCGTCAACGTGAACGCGATTGCGCCGGGGTACATGAAAACCGACAACACGACCGCACTGAGGGCCGATCCGGTGCGCAGCCGGCAGATTGGCGAGCGGATTCCAGCGGGGCGGTGGGGCGAGCCCGAGGATCTGGCGGGCGCTGTGGTGTTTCTTTGTTCCCGCGCCTCGGATTATGTCAACGGCCACGTCCTCGTCGTGGACGGAGGCTGGCTTGGACGATAATAGTCGTCCCTCGACTTCGCTCGGGACGACCCTGAGCTTGCCGAAGGGTCGAAAGTCGCAAGTCGAAAGTCGTAAGGCGCAAGTCGGTCGAAAGGCGCAAGTCAGTCGCGAGTCGCGGCTTCAATGCCCGTTTGAATAAGGAGTCCGCATGAGCGTTCAGGCCCCTGCCTCCGCGCAGCCTGCCGTCGCAACCGGAGTCGCCACCGCGGCCAAGGTCGGCCGCTACCGATGGTATGTGTGCGGGCTGCTCTTTTTTGCGTCGGTCATCAACTACATCGATCGTCAGGTCATCGGCATTCTCAAGCCGACGCTGCAGCAGCAGTTCGGCTGGAGCGAGCTCGATTACGGCGATATTGTCTTCTCGTTTCAACTTGCCTACGCCATCGGGTTCCTCTTCGCCGGGCGGCTCATGGATCGCCTGGGGACGCGCGTGGGCTTTGCGATTGCCATCGTTGTGTGGAGCGTCGCGGCGATGGCACACGCATGGGTCCTGTTTTTTGGGGGCGGCGTGGCTGCGATACTCGCGATGGTCGGACTCTCCTACAGTGCCTCGGTCGCCGGCTTCATGGGCGCTCGATTTGCGCTAGGCCTTGGAGAGGCCGGCAACTTTCCCGGCGCGATTAAGACGGTTGCCGAATGGTTCCCGCGCAAGGAGCGGGCGTTTGCAACTGGCATCTTCAACGCCGGCACCAACATTGGTGCGCTGCTGACGCCGTTGATTGTCCCCGTCATTACTCTGACGTGGGGATGGGAGTGGGCCTTCATCGCGACCGGCGCGATTGGGTTCATCTGGCTCGTCTTGTGGTGGACATCGTACCGGGCGCCAGACGAGCATCCGAACGTCACCCGAGCCGAGCTGGCGTACATCCGCAGCGACCCGCCCGAACCCACGACGAAGATGTCGTGGAGCAAGATTCTTCCGCATCGTCAGGCATGGACGTTCGCCGTGGCGAAGTTCATGACCGATCCGATCTGGTGGCTGTATCTCTTCTGGATTCCCGACTTCCTTTATCGCAACTATGGCTTGAGCCTGACGACGATGGGTCCGCCGATCGTGGCCATCTATCTGATCGGCGATGTCGGCAGCGTCGGTGGCGGATGGCTCTCGTCGGCGCTCATCAAGCGCGGCTGGACGGTGAACGCGTCGCGCAAGACGGCGATGCTCGTCTGCGCGTTGGCGGTTACGCCAATTGTGTTTGCGGCCAACGCGTCGAATCTGTGGGTCGCCGTCGGCCTGATTGGCCTGGCAGCGGCAGCCCACCAGGGCTGGTCGGCGAACGTCTACACACTGACGTCGGACATGTTCCCGAAGCAGGCCATCGGCTCGGTGGTCGGCTTCGGCGGGACGGCGGGCGCGATCGGCGGCATGCTGATCGCGAAGGTGACGGCGTCGGTGCTTCAGTACACGGGCAGTTACGTGCCGGTGTTCATCATCGCGGCCTCGGCCTATCTCGCGGCGCTGGCGATGGTGCACTTGCTCTCGCCCCGGCTCGAGCCCGCGCGGATTCAGTGAAACGGTACCGGGATCCGTTTTCGGCGCAGCAGACCGCGAAAACGGATCCCGGTACCATTTCCATTGGCGCGGTCACTGACGAGTTCTCTCCAGACAGCCTCGACCGTGCACTCGACGCGATGGCCGATCTCGGCATGACGTTCGCCGAGCTCCGCGTCGTCAACGGCAAGAACATCATCGACCACAGCGATGCCGAGGTGGATGCTGCGCGAGCGAGCGTCGAAGCACGCGGCCTGCGCGTTCTGTCGATCGCCTCGCCCGTGCTCAAGTGCACGCTGCCGGACGCTCCGCCCGTCGCTCCCCACATTCAGCAGGACATGTTCAGCGCATCGGCCAGCTTCGATGATCAGCCGCGGCTCGCCCGCCGCGCGCTCGATATCGCGGAGCGAAGCGGCGCGCAGGTCGTCCGGGTGTTCTCCTACTGGCGTACGGTCGATCCCGATGCCTGTTTCGAGCGCGTCGCGTCGGCCTTGCGCGAGCTCGCCGGGCAGGCTGATGCGCGCGGGCTGATTATCGGCATCGAGAACGAGCACGCGTGCAACATCGCGACGGGAGAAGAGACGGCACGATTGCTCGCCGCGGTGAATCACCCGGCGCTGCAGGTGATCTGGGATCCGGCGAACGCGTTCGTCGCCGGCGAAATACCCTACCCGGACGGCTACTCGCGTCTGCCGATCTCGCGCATCGTCCACGTACACGCGAAAGACTGCACGGTTGCCAGTCAGACGCCGATGTTCGGCCCTCTCGGTGAGATGGGTATCGACTGGCGTGGGCAGCTTGCGGCGCTCGTCGGCGATGGCTACACGCGAACGATCAGCCTCGAGACCCACTGGAAAGGGCCGAACGGTGACAAATTTCAGGGCAGCGTCATCTGTGGCCGCAACCTGCGGGACATGGTGAGCGGGGCGGTTAGGGGAACGTAGAAAGTAGAAAGTGAAAAGTAGAAAGTATGCTGGAGATTGAGCAACTTCATCACATCGCCATATCAGTCAGCGATCTCGCTCGTGCGAAGGCGTTTTACGGTGGTGTACTCGGCCTCGAAGAGATCGCGCGCCCCGATTTTCCGTTCGACGGAGCGTGGTACCGTGTCGGCCATCAGGAGGTGCACCTGATCGTGTCCCGGGACCCGACGTTCAGGACAGGGAAGGGCGTGACATTGGAGGATGGGCACTTCGCGCTGCGAGTCAGGAGCTTCCCAGCCGCACTCGCGCATCTCGAGTCAAAAGGATTGCGCGCCACCGTTGACGAGCCCGGTCGATCGATGCGCGTCAATACCTCGAGCGTCACCGGCTATCCGCAGATTCACATTCTCGATCCCGATCGGAACGTGATTGAGATTAATGCCGAGCGGGTGGACTGAAGATGAGAAGTAGAAAGTAGAAAGTAGAAAGTAAGAAGTCAGTCGGTGCGTCGCGCCACGATGAGGAAGTAGCCGCGAGAAGGCCAGGACACCTGTTCGACGCCGATGAAACCGGCAGCTCGCAGTTCGTCGATGACGGTTTGCGGCATCACTCCATGGCTGACTTCGGTCCCACGTCGGCCGGCTGGCGCGCTCACGCCGTTGTCAGGTTGAAAATCGACGATGGCAATTCGGCCGCCGGGCTTCAAGGACTCCATCAGGCTGGCGTTCATGAGAGGCGGATCGCCAAGATGATGGTAGACGTGCCGCATGAAGATGGCGTCACAGCAGCGGGCAGGAACATTGGTTCGAGCCGATGCTCCCTCGATGATGCTGACATTCTGAAGGCCCGCCTGTTCGACCGCATTACGGATTTCGGACAATCGCTGAGGGTTGATGTCGGTGCTGTACACGTGCCCGGATCGGGTCACGTGGCGGGCGATGGGAATCGTCAAGTCTCCGCTGCCGGCGCCGATGTCGGCCACGCGGCTGCCTTCACGAATCTCGAGCACTTCGATCAGCCGCGCCGTATCCGCCGCATCGTCCTGCTTCTGAGCGGACGGTGCCGAGCCGAAGGCGACGACAGCGACGAATGCACAGAGAGAGGCAGAGAACCGAGAACCCACTTTTTACTTCTTACTTTCTACTTTCTACTTGCCACTTTCCCTGTCCCCTCACTCCGGCAACGCCTTTCCCTTCGTTTCCGGCGCCAGCCAGATGATGGCCAGCCCGACCAGATAGAACACCGTCAGCACTGATCCCGCCATCGGAAAGCTGCCGCCGAAAAAGCCCATGAGGTTTGCGGTCTGCAGGCCGCCAACGGCGGCGAGAATCCGCCCGAAGTTGTAGGAGAATCCCTGGCCCGTCGCACGCACGACAGTTGGAAACAGCTCGGGGAGGTACAAGGGAAAGAACCCGTAGAACGCCGCGGTAATGCCGCCAGCGAGGAAAATCGAAAACAGGAAGAACCCGTCGAAGCGTGCGTTGCCCTGATAGAGCAGCAGGCACGACAGGATCGAGCCGACGCAAAGTGCGGCATACGTGATCCGGCGGCCAAAGCGGCCTGCGAGAAGGCCCGCAAGAATCGGAAAGACAATCGCTCCCAGCGCCGAGGAGATTTGCGTGTACTCTCTCGAGAACCGGCTCGGGTCGGGCTCGAGCTGAAACGCCCAGCGCGGCGCCCATTGAATCGATCCCCATGTACCGAGCAGCGCAACGCCAGCGAGGCACGCGCCAAGCAGCATGTGGCGGATGACGAGCGGTTCTCGATGCGGCGCGAGCGATCCCGCGGCGACCGCTCGAGTGAGGTAGCGTCGCACCGGAAAGAGAAAGCCCCACAGCGCGGCCGCGACGCCTGCCACCGTGATGATCGCTGCCATCGCAGGGCCCGTTCCCAACGGCGACCAACTCCAGATGATGGCGATCGAGGCAAGGCACCCCACGGTCACGCCAATCAGATCGCCATTCGACCAGTGTGACGTCGCACCGCGCGCTTTCTCATGCTCCCACTTCTTCGATTCGGGCACGAACAGTCTGATGAAGAAGACCATCAGCGCCGGCAGCGCGCCGCTGATCATCAGAAAGCGCCATCCAGAATTCGCCAGCAGCCGGCTCACTGTCGGCGTTGGCATCCCGATGCCCAGGAGCAGCGCTTCGACGCCGCCGATGAAGCTGTGCAGGCCGATGCTGAGCAGGCCGACCATGAGAAACCCGAGGTTCGCGGCGGCGCCAATCAGCCCCGCGATGAGGGCGCGCGATTTGTTGGGCCAGATTTCGTTGACCAGTGCGACGCCCAGCGACCACTCACCGCCCATGCCGAGCGAGGCGACAAAACGCAGCGCCGCGATGTGCCACGCTTCGGTTGCAAAGCCGCACAGGCCGGTAAACACCGCGTAGGTGAAAATACTGAGCGACATCGCGCGCACCCGCCCGATGCGATCGCCGAGCCAGCCAAAAAACACCCCTCCGGTTGCGGCGCCGACGAGGAATACGGCGATGATCGCGCCAAACCACTGCGTGGCCTGGTTCGCGCTTGCGGGTCCGAGCAGATCGGCGAGTGCGGGTCCGCCGATCAATGGAAAGAGGCCCATCTCGAAGCCGTCGAACATCCACCCCAGCAGCGCGGCCGTCAGCGCCATCCACTTGCCGGCATGCGATTCGACGAACTGAGATGGGTCGGCAGCTTTCTCTGCCTTCCGGGCAGTGTCGAGCAAGGCTGGGCCCTCCATGTGGTAATCGGTGCTGCAAGTATAGAATGAGCAGTCTGTTATCCAACCATTTGTCCGCCTTCGCGCTTTCGAAGCTATCGCTTCGGCGCGACAGGTCCGTCGGCGCGCGACACAGATAGCGCGCGGTGTCGGAGTCAGTCCCTGGAGGCTCGTGATGCCCGTTGTGCACGAAGCGGTTCTGCCCGTCGCGAGTGTCCGTGAAGATGGTCCGGTGCGCGAAGTCCGCGATATGCCCGATCCGCCGCGCAACTACTGGCGGCTGGTCGGCCCCGGCATCGTGGCGGGAGGCGTCGGTCTTTCGTCGGGAGAGTTCGTCCTGTGGCCGTTCATCGCGTCGCAAGTCGGCCTCGTGCTTCTGTGGGGCGCGTTCATCGGTGTCATCACCCAGTTTTTCCTGAACATGGAGGTTGAGCGTTACACGCTCGCGACCGGCGAGACAGCCGTGACGGGGTTCAACCGTTTCTGGAAGCACTGGGGGCTGGTGTTTGCCGTACTCGCCTACTTTGCGAATCTCTGGCCTGGATGGGCGATCAGTTCGGCGACACTTGCGAGTTATCTCTTCGGAGGGAGCCCGACGATCATCGCCATCGTCAGTCTACTGGTCATCGGATTCTCGCTGACGTTTGCGCCGGTCATTTACGTTGCGCTCGAGCGGCTCATTTTCGTAAAAGTTGCTGCGGTGCTGGTGCTCGTCGTCCTCGGTATGGCGTTCGCGATCGAGCCCGAGTCGTGGCGGGCGCTACCCGCGGGATTCACCGGTATCGGTGCGCTTCCCGAGGGGTTGAGCGTGGCATTGATCTTCGGGGCCATCGCGTTTGCCGGCTCGGGCGGCGCGCAGAATCTCTGTCAGAGCAACTGGATTCGCGACAAGGGATTCGGCATGGGGCAATACGTCCCAAGGCTCGTGAGTCCCGTTACCGGCGCACCCGAAGCGAAAGACTCGGCAGCGACGAGCTATATCTTCACGACGACGCCCGCGAACATGGAGCGTTGGAGAAGCTGGTGGCGGTTCGCCAATGTCGAGCAGGTGTTCAGCTTCGTGCTCGTCACGATCGTCACGATTGGCCTCACGTCGATGCTCGCCCACTCGACCCTGTTCGGCGAGCCGAATCTCCCGAACAACGTGTCGTTCCTGAGGATCGAGGCCCAGCAGCTCGATCGAAGCGTCGGGCGCTGGTTTGGCGTGCTGTTTCTCGCCACCGGCGCTTTTTCGCTTTTCGGATCGGCCATGGGCATCATCGACTACACGAGCCGTCTCGCCGCCGACATTCTGAAGACGACCTACGTGCCGAGGGTCTCGGAAAGCCGGATGTATTTCTGGCTTGTCTGGGGAATGGTCGGCCTGGGATGCACGATTCTGCTTGCCGGGATGTCTCAACCGCTCACGCTACTGGTCATTTCTGCGTCGACCGGCGGTCTCATCATGTTTCTCTATTCGTTCATGCTCATTGCGCTGAACCGGAAGATGCTGCCTGTGGCCATCCGTATCACGCCGTTCAGGACTGCGACTCTCGTCTGGTCGACGCTCCTCTTCGGATCGCTCGCGGCGCTGACGATCTATACGCAATTGCAAATCTTGCTTCGCTAGAACCACAAAAACATGAAAGCACTCCTGCTCTCTGAATACAAGAAACTCTCCATCGTCGATATGCCGACACCTGAGATCGGTGATGAGGACGCGCTCGTGCGCGTGCGGGCGTGCGGCATCTGCGGCAGCGACATTCACGGGTATGACGGATCCACCGGCCGCCGCATCCCGCCTCTGGTGATGGGACACGAGGCGGCCGGCGTCATCGAGCGCATCGGGCGCGACGTTCAGGGCTTCAAGGCCGGCGACCGCGTGACGTTCGATTCGACCGTGTCGTGTGGCAAGTGCGAGTTCTGCCGGAGCGGGCGAATCAACCTCTGCGACAACCGGACGGTACTTGGGGTGTCGTGCGGCGACTACCGCAGACACGGGGCGTTTGCTGAATACGTGTCGGTGCCGGGGCGCATTCTGTACAAGCTGCCCGACGCCCTGCCGTTCGAACGGGCCGCGTTGATCGAGGCAGTGTCGATCGCCGTGCACGCGGTCGGCCGTCACGTGCCGAAGCCGGACGATGCTGTGGTGGTTGTGGGCTCCGGCATGATTGGCGTGCTGGTGATTCAGGTGCTCAAAGACAAAGGCTGTCGCAACATCATCGCTGTGGACCTCGATGGCGAGAAGCTGACGCTGGCCCGGCGGATGGGCGCCGCACACGTGCTGAATCCGAAAGAGGTCGATGTACCGGCGGCTCTGCGCGACCTGACCGGCGGCAAGGGCGCGGACGCCTCGTTCGAGGTCGTTGGTCACACCGAGACCGTGCTGACCGCCATTCGTAGCGTTCGCAAAGGCGGTACGGTCGTGCTGATCGGCAATCTCTCGCCGAAGGTCGAGCTGCCGCTGCAGGAAGTAGTCAGCCGCGAACTCTCGGTCCTCGGCTCGTGCGCGTCGAGCGGCGAAATTCCCGAGTGCATCGATCTGCTCGCGCGCGGGGCGGTCGACGTCGATCCGCTCATCAGCCTGAAGGCGCCTCTCGACGAAGGCCCGGCATTGTTCGCGAGGCTGTACGGCGGCGATAAGAACCTGATGAAGGTGATTATTCAGCCCTAATGCAGCCCCCTCTCTTCGATCTGACCGGCAAAGTCGCCGTCGTCACCGGTGCGAGCCGCGGACTCGGACAGACCTTCGCGCGCGCGCTCGCTCGCGCCGGCGCCGACCTCGTCATCACGAGCCGCACGCTCGATTCGCTGAAAGCATTTCAACAGGAAGTCGAGTCGATGGGGCGCCGCGCCGTTCCGTTGGAACTCGACGTGCGCGACGAAGGCAGCATCCGCAAAATGGCCGGTGACGCGGCCAAGGCATATCCGCGCATCGATATCCTCGTCAACAACGCCGGCTGCAACGTGCGGAAGCCGGCCGTGGACGTCACCTGGGACGACTGGAACCTGATTCTCGATACGAATCTGCGCGGGGCCTTCTTCGTCGCTCAATCCGTGGCGAAAGAAATGATTCCGCACGGGCGCGGACGCATCATCAATATCGGTTCGGTGACGTCGGTGATGGGTTACGCCGGTCTCGGTCCCTATGGCGCAAGCCGTGGCGGCATTCGCCAGCTCACGATGAGCCTTGCCGACGACTGGGGGCCGCACGGGATCACGGTGAACTGCCTCGCCCCGGGATGGTTCAAGACCGAGCAGAACAAGGTGATGTACGAGGATCCTGAGTGGGTCGCGTATCTCGTCGATCGCATTCCGATGCGGCGCCCGGGAAAGATGAGCGACCTCGAAGGGCCCGTCGTGTTTCTCGCATCGGACGCGAGCGAGTACATCACCGGGCAGACGCTGCTGGTCGACGGAGGCATATCAACGGGCGCGTTGAGAGCATTGCCGAAGGCGGCGAGTAAGAAGTAGAAAGTAGAAAAGTAGAAAGTAAAAAGTGCCGGTTCAACCTGAACGCGTCCGCACCTGACCAAAACGCACAGGAGATTAGGAGTTCAGGAGATCTTCTTTCGGCAGATCTCCGATCTTCGGGTCTTCTCTGCGCGAAGGTACCGGCGCGACGGCGATGGCGCACGCTGCCTCGAACGTCACGCGCGTCACCACTTGGTGCCGGACCTTCTGATCTTCTGTTCTTCTGTTACAAAACACTAAGAGGAAACCGGTCAAAAACAAGAACTCGACGACGCGACGAGCGCGACGACGAGAGCGGAAGCGTTCAGCCTCCTGCCTCCTAATCTCCTTATCTCCTGTTGTATTTCATTGTTTGTACTGGGTTGTGGGCCGCTTCTAGTTGGCTTGCAAGGTGACGACCTCGCCGACCTCACTGTCGAAGACGAGCAGCGGCCCTTTCAATTGCTGCGCACGCTTTCCATTTCGATAAAGTGAGACAGCGGCGGATCCCCATGGGTTGCGCACGCGTGCAATCGACCCAGCCTCCGAGCGGAGCTCAACCGACTCTGTGCGTCCGCCGATTCGTGAAGCGGTCACCATGAACCCTCCCCGGGCACGAAGCGTGAACCTCGCATCCCACTCGTCGGGCCATGCAGGAAACAACCGGATGACGGGATCGCCGCCCGGAACGCCAGGAGCGCTCTGAAGCAACGCCAGTTGCAGCGCTTCGGCCGCCCGCCCGAGCCGTTGGGCGTCGAGTGCCTGAGGGCCCTCCCGCAGGGTCAGCCGATTGGCGAGCGGACGGCCACCAAGGTACGCCGTTTGCCGCTCGGCGGTGAGCGCCCGAATCTGGTTTGGCACCAGAAAACGCGTGGCGTCGGCACGGCCGAGGGTGGTGCCGGCGATCGCCCATTTTGAGAGCACACCAACCGGTGTGGCCGGACCGATTCCGGCGCGATAGGTCCGATCAAAGGTCGCATTCGCGGCTGCCAGCAAGGCCTTGTCCGGGGATTCGAGATTCACCAGATCGAAGAACCACATCGGAAGGCTGTTGCCATCCGGCGTGAACCCCGTGTTGTTGTTGGCGGTCGGCTTCAACCCGCGTACAAAAACAGGGGGGCCCGTATAGTCGGCGGCGCGCAGCGCGTCCGGGTGTGCGCTCGTCGGCAACGGAGCGAGATTGGCCAGCCGCTCCTGCCATTCCGTGCGCAGCTCCGCGTCCAGGCCAAGCAGTTCGCTGGCGCGGGCCGCGACGGCGAAGATGCCGCGCATCGCTGAGAGATCCTCATCGGTGTCGTGCGCGCCCAAGCACGCTCTCGTTGCTGTTGACGTGATGGATGTGATACTTGCCGTCGCCTTCCTTGCGGAGGTTGGGAAAGTGCCGGTAGAACTCGGCCGCCCCTTTGATCATCGGATACGCGCGATCGCGCAGCCACGCGGCGTCCTGCGTGAATTCGTACCTCCGCCAGTAGAGATACGCCACCTTCGCGGTCGTCCCGAGGATGTGATTGACCGGGCTGAACGGCGCCGTCGGACGTTCGGTGGCCATCCACGCGCCGTTGGTCCAGCGCCCGTCGCCCCACCAGTTCCAGCGGCTCGAATGCGGGTGGCCGGCGCGCGCGTACTCGAGGAATCGTGCGCTCCGCTGTGACCACGGTTTGCGCAGCAGATACAGGTCGCGCATTTCGGCAGCGATGTCGTCGGGCAGCGAGGCGAGGCCGTCGTACCACACCGTCTCGGGAATGTAGATCCCCTGACTGCCCCATTGCTGACGGGCGGCGGTGGCCGCCGCCTCGTACATGCCCGAGTACATCGAGAACACGGGATCGAGCAGATCGATCCGGTTGGCGGCATAGAGCGCTTCGTAGTAGCCACTCAGGTTTGCGAACCAGTGCTGCGTGCCCCACGGCCGGAGGTCGCCGGCGGTATTCCACAACATGCCGTTGAACTTGGGGGGAAACGCGCCGCGCGAGGTCGCCCCCATCAGGTAGAGGTAGTAGTGGTAGTTCTCTGCGACGTACTCCGCCACCCCGTCCGCGCTGTGCAACTCGATCGTGCCGCGCTGCCAGAACCCGTGCCACCATTCCGCGTTGTCTCCGGCAAGATCGTCGAAGCTCTTCGCGGCGGCCGCGTCCACGTTGCTCAGTGCCGCGGCTGCGACGTCCTGTTCCGCATCGAGCGTGGCGGCGCTCCCGATCAGAATGACACTGCGCCCGCGCTCGGCCGTGGCGACCAGGCGGACCTCGGTGTCGTCGGCGAACCGCGATACGGTCCTTCTTCCCAGAAGGGCGATTGCGACGGCCGACTTCGCACGGTGCGCACCCTCTTCGAACTCCTGCGTGAGCACGATGCGGCCATTGCGCGCGGCAATCTGCGATCGTGCCGTGTGCTCGCGCGTGCGGACGGTCACGTCGCGATCGGCAATCATCTTCTCCATCGCGCCGCCGAAATACTGCGAGCCCGACCGCAACATGCGCAGGTTGATCTGGATGGGTTCCGGCACGGGCCGCCGGTCGTCGAGCTCAATGGCAATCACGTCGCGTTCGTGCCACGCCAGCAGACGGGCGGCGACTCCGTTCCCCTTCACGTCGACGAGCCCTTCGTACACCGACAGGCGTTGCGTCGTGCCGTCGGCCGGGAATGCGTCCGCTCCAGCCCCGGCAAGCTCGAGATCGACGATCCCGGCGCCGCCCATGTAGTCGCTGTTGCGCTCGAAGAACGATCGCGTGTCCTTGTTGATCGGCTGGATGTCGACGCGGTTGATCTGCAGCTTCAGCGCGGCCGGCGTGGTCCAGACGAGCGTTCCCATCCGGCCGTTTCCGATAGGGAGGCCCTCCTCGCTGCGGGCGACAGGTTCGTTGTAAACGAGATCAGACTGCGATACGAGCGTGCGCCGATCGGTGCTTTGCCAGGCCACAGGGGCTTGTGCACTGAACAGCAGCGCGACGGCTGCGGCGAGCGCGAGGTGTCTCGTCATCGATTGGCATTCTGTGCGTCGAGCCATGTCTTGAGCGGAGCAAAGTAGTCCAGGATGGCTGTGGCATCCATTCGTGACTCGCCGCTTAGAGCTGCTACGGCTTCGGGCCACGGACGGCTGGTCCCCATCTCGAGCATCTTCGCGAGCTTCGCGCCGGCCTGCTTGTTGCCGTAGATCGAACATCGATGAAGCGGTCCCGTAAATCCCGCCTCCCGGCACAGCGCGCGATGAAACTGAAATTGCAGGATGTAGGCGAGAAAGTATCGTGTGTACGGCGTGTTTGCCGGTATGTGGTACTTCGCGCCGGGATCGAAGTCGGCTTCGGTTCGCGGCAGTGGAGCGGTGACGCCCTGATACTTCTCCCGCAACTGCCACCAGGCGGTGTTGTAGCCGGCAGGCGTCGTTTCGCCCGAGAACACCTTCCACCGCCACTGATCGATCAGCAAACCGAACGGCAGGAACGCTACTTTCTGAAGCGCCGTCTTGAGCAGATATTCCAGGTCCCCTTTCTCGGACGGCACGCGTTCGATGAGGCCGATCTCCTTCAGGTAGCCTGGTGTGGCCGAGAGGGCGACGATGTCGCCGACAGCCTCGTGAAAGGCGTCGATCGCGCCGTCGCGAAAGAGGTAGGGCTGCTTGGCGTACATCAACGTGTAGTAGTTGTGGCCGAGCTCGTGGTGCACGACCTGAAAATCGACGGCGTTCACCTCGATACACATCTTGATGCGGACATCCTCGAGGAGCATCCCACCCCCACGCGCTCGCGTGGCAGACGACGTCGCGGTCGGCCGGTTTCGTGAAAAGCGATCGCTCCCAGAACGCAGGAGGCAACGGCTGGTATCCGAGAGACGTGAAAAATCGCTCGGCGTATCTGACAAGACCCTGTTCGTCGACCTTGCGACGCTTGAGCGCGGCGGTCAGATCGTATCCCTCGCCGGATGCCGGGGCCGCGACCAGCGGGTAAATGTTCGTCCAGTCCTGCGCCCACATGTTGCCGAGAAGGTGCGCGGGAATCATGCCGTTGGACGGCAGCACACCGGCGCCGTACTTTGCGGCCAGCTTCGATCGTACGTAGGTGTGCAGGGAGAGATACAACGGCTGTACCTGTGTCCAGAGGCGATCGACCTCGGCGGCGAAGGCATCGGGCGGCATGTCGTAAAACGAGCGCCACAGCACGCCGGTGTCGGCAAAGCCCAGCTCGCGCGCGCCTTTGTTGGAGAGCTCCAGGAACCGCTGATATCGAGGCCGCATCGGAACGCCGATACGATGCCATCCCTGCCACACGTCCAGAAGTTCCTTCGGGTCACGACTCATGGCAAGGATGTTCGAGGCCTGGTTGATATCCAGGCACTCTTTGCCATCCGCACCACGGCAGTACTTGCCTTTGCCGTATTCGCTTTCGAGCCAGCTCCCGAGACTCGTCAGCTCGTCGCGTTCGGCAGGATTATTGGGCGCGGGGGCGGCGAGCTGCAGCTTCAACAGCTTCAGCTTGCGCGCGTCTACGTCGGGCAATGGCAATCCTTCGAAACGACGCGCGTCGAGTGCGAGCTCGGTGACAGCCGCGGCAAGATCGCTCTGGGCGTCGGCGGCGATCTGCTGCGTGTCGACCGTGATGAAATTGTTCTGGACCCAGCCCGTGCGCGACGCTTTCCTTGACAGCACGTCGAGCCGTTTCTCGGCGGCTTCGATGAACCGGTGCGCCTGGTCGACGGTTGGCGCGGCAGTCGTATCGGTCCGGCCGCAACCCGGCAAGACGAGGCTGAGCGCCAGAACCAGCACCTGCAGACATCCACGTGATGTCATTGCGGACCTTCTTTCTCGTGAGTGTATTCAGCACAGGTTACCTTGCGTGCGTCCGCTGTCAAGGCTACCATCCAGCCATGCTGCGACGCTTTTCGGCGTGGTGTGTGCCTGTGCTCGTGTTCGCGTTTGCCACCAGTGCCAGGGCACAACAGGCGTCTTCGAACGCCCTCTTCTATACGCACCCGGCGCGCGAGTGGAACCAGGCGCTGCCGCTCGGTAACGGCCGGCTTGGTGCCATGGTGTTCGGCAACGTCAACAGCGAACGCATCCAGCTGAACGAGAGCTCGCTGTGGATGGGCGGCCCACGCGATACGAACAACCCCGAAGCCTTGAAGCACCTGGCCGAAGTGCGGCGCCTGCTGTTCGCGGGTATGCCCGCCGACGCGTATGCGGTGGCAGAGCGATACTCGATGGGGCAGCCGTTCAGGCTCGAGTCCTACCAGTCGCTCGGTGATCTGCGCCTGACCTTCGAGCACGACGGCACGCCCGACGACTATCGTCTCGAGCTCGATCTCGACAACGCCATCGCGCGGCTGAGCTACCGTCTCGGCGGCGTGCGCTACACCCGAGAAGTATTCGCCAGCCATCCCGCTCAGGCGATCGTGATGCGGCTGAGCGCGGACGCGCCCGGCAAGATCACGGTGTCGACGTGGATCGATCGCCCGCAGGATGCCACGACAGAAGTCGCCGGGAAGGATCGCCTGAATCTTGTTGGTGCGCTTGGCGGCGGAAAGGGCCTGGCGTTTCTGGCGTCGGTCAGGATTCTCGCGGACGGCGGCACGCTCGAGGCCTATCCGGAGCGGCTGTACGCGCAAAACGCCAACGCGGTGACGTTGCTCGTGGCGGCGGCCACCAGCTACCGCGCGAACGACCCTCGCACCGCCGTCGAGCGCGCGTTGTCTGCTGCGGCGGCGACGCCGTACGACACGCTGAAGGCGGCCCATGTCGCCGACCATCAGAAGTTCTTCCGCCGTGTCAGCCTTCGCCTCGGATCTCATCGCGTCGATCCGTTTGCTGCGACGCCGACAGACGATCGCCTCGAGCGGGTGAAGCGCGGCGAGACCGATCTCGGTCTCGAGGCGCTGTATTTCCACTATCGGCCGCTATCTGCTGATTGCGAGCAGCCGCCCGGGCGGCCTGCCTGCCAACCTGCAGGGGCTGTGGAACGACAGCATGTTTCCGCCTTGGGACAGCGACTACCACCTCAACATCAACCTGCAGATGAACTACTGGCCCGCCGAGGTGACCAATCTCGCGGAGCTGCACCAGCCGCTGTTCGACTATCTCGAGTCGCTGCGCGAACCGGGACGGAAAACTGCGCGCGTCCACTACGGTGCGAGCGGTTTCGTCGCACATCACATCAGCGACATCTGGGGGTTCACGACGCCCGGCGACCGCCCGCGATCGGGCCTGTGGCCCACTGGCGCTGCGTGGCTGACGCAGCATTTGTGGGAGCACTATTTGTTCAACCCCGACCGTGCGTTTCTCGCCAGGGCCTACCCGGTCATGAAAGAGTCGGCGGAATTTTTCCTGGACTATCTGGTTGAAGATCCGCGCTCGCCGGGGCGGCTCGTCAGCGGGCCGTCGGTCTCGCCCGAGAATCGCTACCGGTTGCCGAATGGCCAGGTGGGCATCCTTTCGATGGGACCGTCGATGGATCACCAGATCATCACGGGCTTGTTCATGCAGGTGATACGCGCCGGCGAGATTCTCGGCATCGATGCCGAGTTCCGCCAGAAGATCGCTGCGACCATGAAAAAAATTCCGGCGCCCGTGATTGGCAAACACGGTCAGATTCAGGAATGGTCAGAGGATTACGACGAGCCGGATCCCGGACACCGCCACATCTCTCAGTTGTTTGCGCTGCACCCGGGCGATCAGATTACCGTTCACGGCACGCCGCAACTGGCGAAGGCCGCCCGTGCGACGATCGAACGCCGGCTGGCCAACGGCGGCGGCCACACCGGCTGGAGCCGCGCCTGGATTATCAATTTCTGGGCACGTCTGCAGGACGGCGACCAGGCGCATGCGAACTTCCAGGCGCTCCTTGCGAAGTCGACCTTGCCGAACTTGTGGGACCTGCATCCGCCGTTTCAAATCGACGGAAATTTTGGCGGGACCGCAGGTGTGGCCGAGATGCTGCTGCAGAGCCACGACGGCGCGATTCACCTGCTTCCCGCCGTGCCTCGCGCGTGGGTCGATGGACAATTCACCGGGCTGCGCGCCCGCGGCGGTGTCGTCGTCGATGCCGTATGGGCGGGCGGAAGGTTGACGTCGGCGACGCTTCGCCCGTCGTTGAGCGGTATGCAGAAGCTTCGTGTGCCGGCCGGCACGACGATCCAATCGATCCGCTCGGGCGATCTGGTCGTCGCATTTCGCAAGCAGGCCGATGGGGTGGAGCTGCGACTCGAGCCGGGCCGTACCTACGACGTGAGCTTCCAGAGCGTTCGATAGCCATACATCCGCGCGATGACGGCGATGGCGGGAAGCTCGGCCGACTTTTTGCGTACATGGCACGCGAAGGAGACTGCTCAATGAAAATTCGCGACGTCATGACCCCGAATCCCCGAACAGTGTCGCCGAACGATACTATCCAAACCGCTGCACGAGTAATGCAGGACGAAGACACTGGCGCCTTGCCGGTTGTCGGTGATGGTCGCCTGCTCGCCGTCGTGACCGATCGCGACATCGTCGTGCGGGTCGTTGCCGTCGGTGGATCGCTTTCCAGCCCGGTCAGCGAGATCGCCACCGGCGGTGTTATCTGCGCCACGCCAGACATGTCGACGCGAGAGGCGGCCGACCTCATGGCCGAACATCAGATTCGCCGGTTACCGGTGGTCGAAGAGAATCGACTCGTCGGAATCGTTTCGATAGGCGATCTGGCTGTGAAGGAAGGCAAAGACAGCCGTATCGGCGACACTCTCCAGAGCATCTCGGAAGGCGTCAAAGAAGCGATCTGATTACGGGATTTGGGATTGGGGACTAGGGACTAGAAAGGTTCCTGGTTCCCACAAAAGCCTTGACATGTTATTTTTATAGCAGTAATGTTATAAAAATAACATGACCGCCAGAACGGAACGCTCCCACACAGCGCTCACACGCCGCGAGCGCCAGATCATGGACATCCTTTACCGGCGCGGCCGCGCCACGGCCGGCGAGGTCATGGACGACCTGCCTGGTGATCTGCACTCTTCGACCGTGCGCACGCAGTTGCGTGTGCTCGAGGAGAAGGGGCACGTCACGCACGAAGAGCAGGGCCTGCGCTACGTCTATATGCCCGCCCTGCCACGCCGCGCCGCGCGCAAGTCTGCGCTGCGTCATCTGGTCGACACGTTCTTCGACGGCTCGGCCGAGCAGGTTGTCGCGGCGGTGCTCGGCGGAGAAGGCGCGAAGCTTTCCGAAGACGAGCTCGACCGCATCGCGGAGCTGGTCGAAAAAGCCAAGAAAGAAGGAAGCCGATGAAGATGTCGTTGATTGTCCTCGGCGCACTGGCGATGACCGTTCTGCTGCGCAGGCGGTCGGCGGCGATACGGCATTGGGTGCTGGCCGCCGGCGTTGCCTGTGCGGCCGTCAGTCCTCTTCTGGCGACGCTCGTGCCTGCGTGGACGCTGCCGTTCGGGACGCCTGCTGCCTTTGTGTCGTACGAGGATGCTTCGAACGCCGTGGCGCCGGCCGTTGCGGCTCGCCGGCCGCCGCCGGCAGCCGCCCAGACATCGTTACGTTCAGTACCGTCGGTCACGAGTGTGCGAGACGTTGGTGACGCGCTCTGGTTCATCTGGGCCGCCGGGGTTGTCGTGAGCCTGGCGATTCTTCTGGTCGGCGTGCTCCGGCTCACATGGCTGGCTGCGCATGCGCGCCGTGTCACGCACGGACGCTGGGCCGATCTCGCGCGGGAAATGTCACAGGCCTATGGATTGCGAAGGCCGGTCGTCCTGCTTCAGAGCCTCCATCCTTCGCTGCTCGTCACGTGGGGCTTCGCTCAGCCCAAGATCATTCTGCCGGCCGCGGCAGACCAGTGGTCCGACGAGCGGGCGCGTGTGGTGATGTCGCACGAGCTGGCGCATATCCGGCGAGGCGACTGGATCGTGCAGCTTCTGGCCGAACTGTCGCGGGCGATCTACTGGTTCAACCCGCTGATGTGGGTGGCGTGCCGCCGCCTGCGGCTCGAGAGCGAGCACGCGTGCGACGACGAAGTGATGAATCAGGGCGTCGAGGGGACCGACTACGCGACGCACCTCATCGAGCTGGCGCGTGCGCTCAATCACCGTCGGCATTCGTGGTTTCCGGCGCCAGCGATGGCGCGTCCTTCGAGTCTCGAAAGGAGAGTTCGCGCCATGCTCAATACTCATCGCGATCGTGGACCGATTACTGGAGTCACCCGCGCGGCGATTTTCGTGCTGTTGCTCGCAGCGGCCAGCGCCGTTGCGGCGGCACAGAACGGGTTTGTGAGCTTTACGGGCCGGGTGAGCGACGAGCAGCGCCGGACTGTGCCGGGCGTGACGGTCGTACTGGCTAACGACGTGCGTCAGGCGAAATACGAAGTGAAGACCGGTGCTGATGGACGCTTCGAGTTCGTGGGCCTGCCGGCCGGCGACTACACCGTCGAGGTACGAGGCATGGGATTCCAACTGATCAAGGATGCGGTGACGGCCGCCGGCAAGAATCTCCAGCGTGACTTCGAGCTGAAGCTCGGCACGTTGCAGGAAACGATTAACGTGCGCATCAATGCGAACGCTGCAGGCAACACCGCTGGTCAGGAGGCGCGCGATGTGCCGACAGTGTCGGCCGAGGTCCCGATGCCCGCCCGCAAGGAGTGCGTCGCGTCAACCGATGGCGGCCGGATTGTGCCCCCGAAGAAGATCCGCGACGCCCGCCCGTACTATCCAACGGCCCTTCGTGGGACGAATACCGTTGGGGTCGTGCAGCTCGAGGCCCTCATCGGCGTTGACGGATACATTGCCAACGTTCACCCGGTCGGCGATGCGCAACCCGATCTTGCTCAGGCTGCCATTGCCGCGGTGCGCGAGTGGAGATACACGGAGACGTTGCTGAATTGCACGCCCGTCGAAGTGAAGATGATGGTGACGATCAACTTCACCGACACGCCTCCCGCGAGGCCATAGTACACATCTGTGCGGCGTGTGCGATGTTTGCACATCGTGCACGCCGCCTCGTCTCAAACTTCCCCTTTTTTCATCGAAAATCCGCGCACCGGCATGCAGCGCTGACGGTCGTCCGTGGCAGTCGGATTGCACGATCCGCGCGCGCATGGCTGCCTCTTCTCACGCTCCTGTTACGCTCTCCGAGTTCCGCGTCGAAAAGTCGCAGGCTCGAGCTGCCCTGACGCTCTCGAACGGCACACGCATCCGCGGCTCGTTCTTCGTGTCGGGCAACAGCCGGACGCATGCGGGGCCCGAGAGCATCAAGGATGTGCTGAACGGCGAGACGGGATTCTTTCCGTTCCAGGTCGAGCGGGCCGAAGGTGCTGCAACGATTCTTCTGAACCGCGATCACGTGGTGTGTCTGGAGCTTGCCGACAGAGCCGAGGCGCGCCGCGATCCGGGATACGACGTCGCGACCGAGAGAATTGTCACCATGCTCCTGTCCAACGGCGAGCGGCTTCGGGGCGCCGTTCGCGTCTTTCGCCCGCAGGGACGCGATCGGTTGAGCGACTTCGCGCGGGCCCCTGAAACATTCCGGTACCTCGAGGCCGAGAACGCCGCCTACATCATCAACGTCCGCCACGTTCTGGAGCTGGCGGAGGAGATTCCCGCACCATGACTCTTGCTTCGGCCGAGCCGGCGGCGAGCCCGTCAGCGGAGCAGATCGGCTCGCCGATCGACCGTTTGTTCCATGCGATGTGCCAGATGGGCGCGTCCGACCTGCACTTGTGCGTCGGCTCGCCGGCGCTCGTCCGAAAGGACGGCCGCATTCAGGCGCTCGACCCGAATATGCCGGCGCTGACCGACGAATTCCTCCAGCGGCTGCTCGAACCCATCATGCCGCCGACCAACCGCCAGGAATTCGCCGAGAGGCACGATACCGACTTCGCCTACGAAATTCCGAAGCTCGCACGCTTCCGCGCAAACGTCTTTGCCGATCGCAAGGGCCGCGGCGCGGTGTTTCGCGTCATCCCCTCAGACATCCTGACGGCTGAAAAGCTCGGGCTGTCGCCGCACATCCTGAATCTGTGCAAGCTGAGCAAAGGTCTGGTACTGGTCACCGGTCCGACCGGCTCCGGAAAGAGCACGACGCTCTGCGCGATGATCGACTACATCAACCGCACGCGCGATGAGCACATCATCACCATCGAAGACCCGATCGAGTTCGTGCACGCCAATCAGAAGTGCCTCATCAATCAGCGGGAAGTGCGCACACACACCGACTCGTTCAAGGCCGCGCTGCGTGCCGCGCTCCGCGAAGATCCCGACATCGTGCTCGTCGGCGAGCTGCGCGATCTCGAGACCGTGGCGATTGCTATCGAGACGGCCGAGACCGGCCATCTCGTGTTCGGCACGCTCCACACGACGACGGCCGCGTCGACGGTCGATCGCATCATCGATCAGTTCCCGTCCGATCGGCAGGCGCAGATCCGCATCATGTTGTCCGAGTCGCTGCGCGGCGTGATTGCCCAGACACTCTGCCGCAAGATCGGCGGCGGGCGTGTCGCGGCCCTGGAAGTGCTCATCGCCAACGGCGCGGTCAGCAATCTGATTCGCGAAGGCAAGACGTTCCAGATTCCCTCGCTCATGCAGGTGAACAAGGCGATCGGCATGGTGAGCCTGAACGACGCGTTGATCGAGCTGGTGACCAAGAAGCTCGTGGCGCCAGACGAGGCGTATTCGAAGTCGGTGGACAAAGCTGGCTTCGAAGCCCTGGTGAAGCGGGCCGGGATGGATGTGAAAGCTGAAACTAAAAACTAGAATCTAAAATCTAGAATCTGATGTTCAGATTCTAAGAGTCAGACGAGACCTTCCATGGATTTGCATATCAAGAAGGTGTGGTTGCCTGGAGCAGCATCCTGTCTGTTGTTTTTCGGATTCTATTGGGTGCTCATCTGGTTGCCTTTTGACAAGACCAGATTCCAGTTCCTGGCCATCCCATATCTGGTGCTGCCATTCGTCGGCGCCCTCGCCGCATATGGGTCCCGCCGAATGAAGGGTTCAGTCCTCGAGCGCATCTTGTCCGCACTGTTCCCTGTATTTGCGTTTGTCGCGCTATTTGCGGTGAGAATTGTGTATGGATTGTTCTTCGAGGGCAAACCTTATACTCTGCCGCATTTCCTGGCCGGCTTTTCCGTGACCCTCGTATTCATTGTTGTAGGTGGCCTATTGCTGGTACTTGGCGCATGGCCGTTCTGCCGCCTGCACCTCAGAGAACAGTTGCCCTGACAACCGGGCTGCATCAACGGGAAACATCGGTAGGATCGCCGTCGTACTCGACGGCATGGACCTCACCGACGTCCAATGGGCCGTGCTCGAACCGACCTTCCGCCCGCGCCGTCGCCCGGATGGGCGCGGCCGGCCGTGGACCGATCCGCGGGCCGTCATGAACGGCGTCTGTGGGTCCTGCGCACGGGCGCGCCGCACGACCTGCCATCGCGCTATCCGCCGTACCAGACTTGCCATCGTCGCTTCCAACGCTGGCAGCGCTCGGGCCGCCTCGATCGGCTGCTGCAACGCCTCGCCGAGGACCTCCGGGACCGCGGCAAGATCGATCTGAGTGAAGCCTTCGTCGACGCGACCTTCGCCTCGGCGAAAAAAGGGGCACAACTGCCGCCGCGTGGTCACCCGCTGGGAGCGACACGTCGGGAACTACCTGGGCATGGTGCAGCTCACCTGTGCCCGGATCTTGCTCCGGGCATTTATGAGATAGCTTTTAGTTTCTAGATTTTAGTTTTTAGTTTCTAGATTCTTTCGAGCGACGGCTCCTCGTACTGCTCTTTCAGCTCGTGCTCTGGATGCTGCGCCAGATACGCCTTCAGCCGATCCTTCCGCTTGAACGCCTGATCCATGAAGGCGAACGCTTCCGCGATGCGTTCGTCGGGCTGTGCGCAGCTGAGCCGCAGGAATCCGCGTCCCGCGTCACCGAAGCACTCGCCGCCCAGGCACGCGACTCCGCGTGTGTCGTCCGCACCCTCGAGCAGGAACATCGCGAGCCCGTGTGACGTGATGCCGAGCCGGTTGCAGACGACGGCTACCGACGGAAACACGTAGAACGTTCCGCCCGGCATGAGACAGGATACGCCGTCGATCTGGTTCATGCCCGCCACAAGCAGCTCGACCTTCTTCCGGAACTCCTGCATCTTCGCGTCGCGGTAGCTCCGCTCCTCGCGCATGGCCACCACGCCCGCCATCTGCGTGAAGGGCGGCACACACGAAATGGCGCTGTTGGTCAGCTT
The DNA here is from genome assembly GCA_963782595.1 of Vicinamibacterales bacterium. GTDB lineage: Bacteria > Acidobacteriota > Vicinamibacteria > Vicinamibacterales > JAMQPK01 > JAMQPK01. The sequence continues at coordinate 300,956 of CAWAKJ010000007.1, forward strand.
GCCGAGCACCTCGATCACTTCGGGGCTGCTGACCGCGAATCCCAGCCGCCAGCCGCTCATGCTGAACGACTTGCTGAACGTATACGCCGCCACTGCCTGCTCGAGCATGCCGGGCAGCTCGAGCAGCGAATGATGCCGGCCGCGCCAGACCATGCGGTCGTAGGGCTCGTCGCTGAACACGGCGACGTCCTTGCCGCGGATGAGGTCGGCGAGCCCGGTGAGATCCTCGAGCGTGGCGACGCCGCCCGTCGGATTGTGCGGGCTGCTCAGGAAGATCGCGCGAGGCGACGGGTCGGTGGTGAGAAACGTCCGGACGTCTTTGAGGTTGGGCCGGAAGTCGTTCGACGCCTTCAGCTCCGACAGCACCACGCGCGCGTTGCGCCGGAAGATGTTCGGCGGATACGTGGGGAAGTGGGGGCTGAAGACGAGCACGCCGTCGCCCGGATTGAGAAACGCCTCGCAGAAGAGCTGTTCGAAGTTCTTCGCGCCAGGCCCGGCGACGACGTGATCGGCGGTGACCGACAGGCCGTACTCGCCGTTGACGTACTCGGCCGCGGCCTTCCGGAACTCCATGATGCCGAGCGACGGACCGTAGCGACTGTGGCCGTCGCGAATCGCCTGGATCCCCGCTTCGATCGCCTTGGGCGGAGTGGAGAACGGGCTGTCGCCGATTTCGAGCTCGATGACGTCCTTGCCGGCCGCGATGAGACGTTTCGCCACCGCGAGCACGCTGAACGCGCTTTCGACGCCGACCGACAAGGCAAACTGGCTGAATGATGCGGGCATTGAGAACGCATCATATCGCGGGACTTGACAGTGCGAAATATGTTCATAATATATGAATATATGAAGGCCTTTTCTGTTCTTTTGTGTGCGCTGTGCCCTCTTGCGGCACTGGCACAAGCGCCCGACCCGAATGGCCCTGCGTTTGAAGTGGCGACCGTGCGCGAGAACAGGTCCGGCGAATCGCGCGGGCGCATCGAGCTGGTAAATGCCCGCTTCAACGCGATCAACATGACGCTGCGCGAGCTTGTCTCGATTGCGTATCCGACCGACGGAGGGCGATTCCGGCACGCGAGCCAGCTTGTCGGCGGACCGGGGTGGTTCAACTCAGCGCGATTCGACATTGTCGCCAGAGTCGAAGGCTTTCAGGGTGATACGAACCGGCCGGGGTTCACGGCGAGCCCCGCCGATCGCGACGCGGTGGAGCGCGTGCGGCTCATGATGCATCGGCTGCTCGCTGAACGGTTCAAGCTGCGGATGCACCACGAAACGCGGCAGCTGCCAATCTACGTGCTGGTGATGGCGAAAAGCGGAGACTTGGGACCGGATCTTCGCCGTTCCACGAGGGACTGCATGGAGGAATGGAAAGCGCAGGGCGCACCCGATGCTCGCAACCTCGCATGCGGCTCAATTCAGGGCGCACGTGTCGGCAGGATGACGGGCTATGCGGTCGAGATTGGTCCGCTCGTGCGCGATCTCTACGACTGGGCGGGAAGGGTGGTTGTCGATCGCACCGGCCTTGGCGGCAGATTTGATTTCACCCTCACCTGGGCGCCGGAAGGGTCGACCGATACCGATGCGCCGTCCATATTTACCGCGTTGCAGGAACAGCTCGGCCTCAAGCTGGAGCCATCCACTGGCCCCGTTGACGTGCTGGTCGTCGACTCGGCGGAACGGCCGACGCCGGATTGACGGTTAACCGCCTTCACGGCTCGGCGTAATACGGTCATGCGCTCTATTCGTTTTTCATTTGTCTTTCTTCCTTTCGTGGTCACCGTCCTTTCTGCACAGGTCATCAAGAGCGACGGCCCGAAGCCGCAGTTTGAGGTGGCAACGGTTCGGCCCAACAAGTCGGGTGAGTCGGGCGCCTCGCTCGGGCCGCGGCCGGGGGGCCGGATGATCGGGACCAACCAGACGGTTCGCAATCTGATCCGCAACGCCTTCAACGTCCAGCCGTATCAACTCATCGGCGGGCCGGATTGGGTGGACTCGGATCGCTTCGATATCCAGGCTAAGGCGGCCGATGCCGATCTCGATGCGAAAGGCATGTTGACGTATACGCAGTTCGCGCTGCGGCTTCAGTCGCTGCTCGAAGATCGTTTCAAGATGGTCACGCGCTGGGAGACGAGGGAACTGCCGGTCTACGTGTTGGTACTGGCCACGCCTGGCAAGCTCGGACCGAAGCTGAAGCCGCACACCGGCGACTGCGATCGTCCGCCTGGGAGTGCACCTCCGGCGCCCGGCACCGTCACACCGAACTGCGGCACTCGCGCGAACGCCGGCAAGGTGACCGGCACCGGCATCAGGATGGAAACGTTCGCGAGGAATCTGTCCGGCGGCGCCGGGCGTCACATCGTCGATAAAACCGGCCTGTCCGGCTCGTACGATCTCGAGTTGGAGTTCACTCCCGATCAGTCGCCAGACACCACGGGCCCTTCCTTGTTCACCGCGATGCAGGAACAGCTCGGCCTGAAGCTCGACTCGCAGCGCGCGCCCATCGAGGTGCTCGTCATCGACCGCGTCGAGCGGCCGACGCCGGATTGATGCAGGAGGCCACGTTCCTCCGTGGACTCCCACTTGACATTACGAAGATCTTCGTAGATCATCACGCGTGTGACCGAACCACGCCGAAAACCGACCGATGCCGAGCTCGCTATTCTGAGTGTGTTGTGGTCGCGGGGGCCGAGCACCGTGCGCGATGTGGCCGAAGCGATGGGCCGGGTAAGCGCGTACACCACCGTTCTGAAACTGCTGCAGATCATGACCGACAAGGCGCTGGTGCGGAGGGACGAGTCGGCTCGGACCCATGTCTACCAGGCCGCGCATAGCAAGGCGCAGATGCAGCAGCACCTCGTCACCGATCTAATCGATCGGGCGTTCGACGGGTCGGCCGCCAACCTGTTGATGCGCGCGTTGTCCTCGAAGAAGACATCCGCCAAGGAGCTGGAGGAAATCCGTAAACTGCTGAAGTCGAAGCAGGGAGGATCGCAGTGAACGCATCGATGCACGTCGCCGGCTGGGTTCTCGTTCACTTCGTCTGGCAGGGCACGGCGCTGGCGATTGTGGCGGCTCTGGCGCTGCATGCCTTCCGACGGCACTCCGCCTCGGTGAGATACCAGATCGCCTGTGCGACGCTGGGCGCGATGCTGGCAGGGGTTCTAGCCACCACCGCTCTCGTCGATGTGAGCGGCGTGCCGAAGGCTCAGCCAAAACGTGTCGTGCGGATGTTGGTCGCGCGTCAAGGTCCCGATGATGCGGCGTTGCCTATTCAGCTCGACACGCGACCACCGTCGAAACCGCGAGCGTTCAGTCGCGCAGATGTCGAGGCGCTCTTTCCGTGGGTGGTTTCGCTCTGGCTGACGGGTGTGGCGTTTCTGCTCGCGCGTGGCACGGCCGGCTGGTTGCGCGTGCGCCGTCTGCATCAACAGGCGCTGCAGTCGGCGTGCTCGAGTTGGCAGGCTGCGGGTAATCGCGTCGCCGCACGACTCGGGCTCGCCCGCGTCATCCGCATCGTCGAGTTGTCGCAAATAGACGTGCCGTTCGTGGTCGGATGTCTGCGCCCGATCGTGGTGCTGCCGATCTCGGCCATGTCGCAGCTCACCGTGGCGCAAGTGGAGGCGATTCTCGCCCACGAGCTCGCGCACGTCCGGCGTCACGACTATGTCGTCAACCTCATGCAGACGCTGGCGGAAACGCTGCTGTTCTACCATCCGGCTGTGTGGTGGGTGTCGGCGCGGATTCGAGACGAGCGCGAGCACTGCTGCGACGATGTGGCTCTGGAGGTGTGCGGCGACCCGGTGAGTTATGCCGCGGCGCTGACCGAGCTCGAGAGCTGGAGAACCGGTGACATAAGGCTGGTACCGGCGGCCAGCGGCGGATCGCTCCTCAATCGCGTGCGTCGCATCCTTCGAGTGGAGATCTCGAGCCAGTTGCATGCATCGGATCGGACCATGGCCACTGCGCTGGTTGCCGGCGCCCTCGCGACGGTGACGGTTCTTGCTCAGACGACGCCATCATCCGAGCGGCCGAAATTCGAAGTGGCGTCGGTCCGTCCGAACACATCAGGCGACAACAAGGTCGGTATCGATATTCAACCTGGAGGGCGCGCGACGGCCGTCAATGTGCCGCTGGCGATGATTATCAGAAACGCGTATCGGCTTCAGGAATTTCAGCTCGTGGGAGCGCCGGATTGGATCTCCACCGAACGCTACGACATTACAGCCAAGGCCGACCGTGAATTTCCGCCGCCGATGCCTGGTGGCGAGCTCAGCCCGGCTCAGTTGATGTTTCAGTCGTTGCTCGAAGAGCGTTTCAAGCTCGCAGTGCATCGAGAAACGCGGGAGCTCCCGGTGTATGCGCTTCTTGTGGCACGAACCGATGGCAAACTGGGTCCGCAGTTGAAGCCATCGACACTCGATTGTGCAGCCTTCAATGCCGCTCGCCGTGCAGGAACAGCACCGGAGCCTCCGAAACCTGGCGCGCCGCCCCTCTGTAACATCCGCATCGGTTTTGGCCAGTTAACGGGGACAGGGTTCCCGCTGTCCAACCTGGCCAGTTCGATTGTGCAATTCGTGCAGCGCAGTGTGGTCGATCGCACGGGCCTGAGTGGTGCCTATGATTTCGAATTGAAATGGACTCCTGATCAGTTGCCTCCGAGGCCGGGGATGCCTGCCGATCAACCATTCCGCATGAACGGCGTCGAGATCGATCCGAATGGCCCGTCCATCTTCACGGCAGTGCAGGAGCAACTCGGCCTGAAGCTCGACGCCCAGCGCGGGCCGGTGGAAGTGCTCGTGATCGATCATGTCGAGCGACCGGCGCCGGACTGAGGTGAATGCACCATTCGCAGATTGGTAGATTGGCAGATCGGGAGATTGTTGGCAGATTCTAGATTTTAGATTGTAGATTCAAGTTTCCAGATTTCAGTTTATGGAACTCTCTACAATGGGACATCGAATCACTTTCATGACTGACAAACGCACTCTGGGGCTCCTCGTGTGCGCGGCCGTTCTGATCGTGCCGTACGGGCACGATCTCCTCTGGGCGCAGGCGCCTCAGAACGACAGGCCGAAGTTCGAGGTGGCGTCGGTGAGGCCGAACACGGCCGATGACGGAAAGATCATGATCGGCATTCAGCCGGGAGGACGTTTCAACGCCGTCAACGTCCCGTTGTGGGATCTCATCCGGCAGGCTTACAGCCTTCAGCGGTCGCAGCTCATCGGTGGGCCCGACTGGCTACAGACCGCGCGGTTCGATATCGTCGCCAAAGCTGAAGGAGACATTCCACGTGCGGGCCCGGGGTCGGCGCCTGGGCCGCTGAATTTCATGATGCAGGATCTCCTTGAGGATCGCTTCAAGCTGAAGGCGCATCGCGAGACACGCGACATGCCGATTTACGCGCTGATGCTTGCGCGATCGGACAAGAAGCCGGGGCAGGGGCTCCGGCCGTCGACCGCCGATTGTGAAGCGTTCCGCGGGCGCGGCCGCATCGGTGCTGGTGGTCCAGGTGGGCCCGGAGGTCCGCAGCGCGGCATGCTCGCACCGGGTGAACGGCCGACCTGCGGAATGATGGTCGGACCGGGACAGGTTGTGGCGGGAGGCATACCGATCGCGCAGCTGGCACTCATGCTGTCGCAGTTCACACAGCGCATCGTGGTCGATCGCACCGGACTGACGGGCAACTTCGAAATCGATCTCACGTTTACGCCCGATAGATTGCCGCAGGGACCACTGCCTCCGGGCGTGCAGCTGCCGTCAATCGATCCAAACGGTCCTTCGATCTTTACAGCCATACAAGAACAGCTCGGGCTGAAGCTCGAGTCCGAACGCGGTCCGGTCGAGGTGCTCGTCATCGATCATGTCGAACGTCCAGCGCCGGACTAGCCCCCCTCACCATTCGCAGACAGTCGCGCTGTTGGTGGCCGTCGCCGTGCTGATTGCCGCAGGCGCCACGGCCGTTGCCGACGAGCAGGGCTTCGTCACGTTCAACGGCCTCCCTGTTCCGGGCGCCACCATCACGGCCATTCAGGGCGACAGGAAGATTGTCGCGACGTCGGACGAGGACGGGCGTTACGAGCTTTCGGGCCTCGGCGAGGGCAGCTATGCGCTGCGCGTCGAGATGCTCGGATTTGCGACGCTGACGCGAGAGGTGCCGCCCGCAGTAGAGAACGCGCCGACTCTCGAGCTGTCGCTCCTGCCCTTCGAGGAAATCAGGAAGAATGCGACGATCGCCAGGCCCATCATCATCGAGACCCTTTCGGTCGAGGAGCCCGGCGCGTCTGAAGAGCCGGTACCTATCGATCCCGAGCTCGAACGCCAGGCGGCAGAGGGCTTGCTCGTCAATGGGAGCGTCAACAACGCGGCCGCGTCGCCGTTTGCGCAGGCACGCGGGTTCGGCAACAACCGTCCCGGCCAGCGGTCGCTCTACAACGGCGGATTCGGCTTCTCGCTGGGCGCGTCGGCGCTCGACGCGCGGCCATTTTCGTTTGCCGGGGCACGCGTGCCGAAGCCGGATTACACCGACTCGCAGTTTGCGGCGTCGTTCGGCGGGCCGTTCAGGATTCCGGGCGTCAGGAACCGGCCCGTGTTCTTTGCCGGCTACCAGCACAGCGGCGATCACAATGCGCTGACGCAATCTGCTGTCGTGCCGACGCTGAAACAACGCTCGGGCGATTTCTCGGGCGCGGGCGAGATTCGCGATCCCGAGACGGGCCGCGCTTTCCCCGGCAACGTGATATCCGCTTCGCGTATCAGCCCGCAGGCGGCGGCGCTCGTGGCGCTGTATCCCGCGCCGAATGTCGACGCGGAGCGGCTCGTACAACTATCAGGCGACGACCGTTTCGAATACGAACCTGGATAGCGTTCAGTCGCGGCTGAGCCACGGCATGACCAACCGGGACTCGCTGCTCGTGACGGCGACGTATCAGCGTACGAATGCCGAAGCGGCGAGTATATTCGGCTTCGTCGATTCGAACACGACGTCGACCCTCGATACCACCGTCAACTGGTCGCATCGGTTCAACCAGTTCTTCACGGTGCGGATCGGCTATCAATTTCTTCGTCAGACGAACGATTCGACACCTCACTTTGCCAGTCGCGCGAACATTTCCGGTGAGGCCGGTATCGGTGGCAACAATCAGGAGCCCGTCAACTGGGGGCCGCCGAATCTGATCTTCTCGAGCGGAGTGGCAGGCTTGTCGACGGGCCAGTATGCGCGACAGGCGAGCCGCTCACATGGGCTCATCTCGGAGGCGCTGTGGAGAACGCGAGGTGGCCACAACTTGACGTTTGGCGGCGCGTTTCGCCCGCAGACCGTCGACGTGCTCGGGCAGCAGAACGCGCGCGGCACATTCGGATTCGACGGCTCGGTCACCGGGTCGGCTCTTGCCGACTTTCTGCTGGGCGCGCCGCACTCGGCGGCAATTGCGTTCGGCAACGCCGACAAACAGCTGAATGCGCGGTCGCTCAACGCGTACATGACCGACGATTGGCGAATCAACCCGACGGTGAGCCTCAACTACGGTCTCCGCTGGGAATACGAGTCGCCGTTCACGGAGTGCTCCGGCCGTCTCGTGAATCTCGACGTCTCGCCGGACTTCACGTCGGCGACACCGGTTGTTGGCGGCGAGCTCCGTTCCGACAAAAGTGGTCTCCAGCCGCGCGTTGGGCTGGCGCTTCGCCCAATCGCGGGGTCGTCGCTCGTCATTCGGGCCGGGTACGGCATCTATCGCAATACGTCCGTCTATCAATCGCTCGCGTTGATGCTGACGCAGCAGCCGCCGCTGTCCCGAACACTCAGCATCGAGAGCACGGTCGCACAGCCGCTGACGCTCGCGAGACGGATTCAACGCAGTCCGTCGAAGCCGTTGTCGAATACCTTTGCGGTCGATCCGGATTTTCGCGTCAGCTACGCGCACAACTGGCAGGCGTCGGTGCAGCGCGATCTTGCCCGCGTCGCTCACCGTCACGGCGACCTATCTCGGCACGAAGGGCAGTCATCTGATGCAGGAGTTCGTGCCGAACACCTACCCGATGGCGCGCGATAAATCCGTGTGCGGCATGTCCGAGCGGCTTCGTGTTTCTGATCTCGGACGGGACGTCGCTGAAGAACGCAGCGACAACTGCAGGTGCGCCGGCGGCTGCGCAATGGATTGACGGCGGTTGCCAGTACACGTTCTCGAAAGCGACAGACAACGCCGCGGCATTCACGACCGCGGATCTCAACGGAGCGGTCATCGCGCAGGACTGGCTCGATCTCGACGCCGAACACGCGTTGTCCAGCTTCGATCAACGGCATCTGGTGACCGCGCAGGTCGAATATTCGGGCAGGGCGTTTCTCCGCGAACTGGACGTTCACGAGCCAGCTCACCTCCGGCAGCGGCTTGCCGCTTACGCCCGTCTATCTGACGTCGATCGCCGGCACGGGCCTTACGGGCTCGCTGCGGGCCAGCTACACCGGTGCATCCCTCGAGAGCGCCGGATGGTTTCTACGTCAATCCGGCGGCGTTCGCAGCGCCCGCGGCAGGTGAGTGGGGGAATGCCGGCGCGCAACTCGATTACCGGTCCCGCGCAGTTCTCGCTGAACGCCGGCGTCACGCGGACGTTCGTGCTGATCGGAACGGTGGTCGATGGACTGGCGGCTCGACGCCACCAACGTGTTGAATCGCGTGACCTACTCGAGCCTGAACACCATCGTCGGCAGCCCGCAGTTCGGTCTGCCGAATCGCGCGAACGCCATGCGCAAGCTACTCTCGAGCTCTGCGGGTGAGATTCTGATGCGTTGGTCGCTCGGCGATGGTTGTGGCCCTTATCTGCTTAGTGCCATCCTCCTGATCTTCTGATCTCTTGTCATCCCTCCTGGGCTCGCCGCGCAGCAGCCGGTCTTCCGATCGGAAACGCGGCTGATCATCGAAACCGTCACGGTCAAGGACAACGAGGGGCGCGCGATCGAAGGACTCACAGCGAAGGACTTCGCGATTACCGAGGATGGCGAGCCCCAGCAAATCGCGTTTGTCGAATTTCAGCGCCTCGGAACCAGGTGCGACAGGTGCAACGGGTGCAACAGGTGCAATGGGTGCGGCGGGTGCAATAGGTGCGGTGGGTGCAACAGGTGCGGGGCTCACTGCCGCCACCCAGGCGCAAATTTCCGCGACAACTCCCGGCGATATTCGATATCGCGACAAGCGGCTCGTCATTTTGTACTTCGACATGACGGCCATGGGCGGCGGCGACCAGATGCGGGCGTTCGCCGCGGCGCAGAAATTCATCGGCACGATGGATGCGTCGGTGCTGATGGCCATCATGGCGTTCCAGGGCGGTGCGGTTCGCGTGAAGACCGACTTCACCGACAATCGCGCGCTTCTGGACGAGCAGATCTCTGCGGCTGATCTACGGCGACGATCTCGACGGCGATGGCTTGCCCGACAACCCCGAGACGGGAACGGCGTTCGGGCAGGACGATGCGGAGTTCAATATTTTCAACACGGATCGACAGCTGTCGGCCCTGCAGACCGCCATGTCGATGCTGCGGCCGCTGCCCGAGCGGAAATCGCTGGTGTATTTCTCGAGCGGCCTGCGGCTGAACGGCACCGACAACCACGCCCAGCTGCGTGCGACGACGAATGCGGCGTTGCGGGCCAATGTCTCCATTCATGCGATCGACGCGCGCGGGCTCGTCGCGCAGGCGCCGCTCGGCGACGCGTCGAGAGCCGTCGCCCGGTGGCCTGCAGATGTTCACCGGTCAGGGCGCGATGACGCTGGCCGGCAACTTCCAGCGGTCGCAGGACACGCTCTACGCCTTGTCCAGGGACACCGGCGGTAACCCGATGTTCGACTACAACGATCTCGCGCTGGGCATCACTGCGCGCGGCCGAGTCGATGACGAGCTACTACATCATCGGGTACTACAGCACGCATACGGCCGCTGACGGTCGTTTCCGGCGCGTAAACGTATCGCTCGTCAACGGCATGACCGCCGACGTGCAGTTTCGGTCTGGCTATTTTGCCGACAAGGCGTGGGCGAAGTTGTCGACGGCAGACCGGGAACGGCAGCTCGAAGAAGCGCTGATGTTGGAGAACCCGATTACCGACATCACGATTGCCATGGAAGTGAACTACTTCCAGCTCAACCGTGCCGAGTATTTCGTGCCCGTCGCCGTGAAGATTCCCGGCAGCGAGCTGGTGCTCGCGCAGCGGGGCGGGGCGGCGCGAACGGTGATCGATTTCATCGGCGAAGTGAAAGACGACTACGGCATCACGATTCAGAATGTGCGTGACAAGCTCGACCTCAGGTTGAACGCGGAGACGGCGAGCCAGCTGGCAAAGCGGCCGATTCAGTACGAGACGGGGTTTACGCTGCTGCCCGGCAAGTACGTCATCAAGATTCTCGCGCGCGACGCCGAGACAGGGCGGATGGGCACGTTTCAGACGAACTTCACCATCCCGAATCTCAATCGCGAGGAGAAGCGGATTCCGACGAGCTCGATCGTGTTGAGCAGCCAGCGCGTGCCGTTGTCGGAGGCGATTTACAGCGTGCGGCAGAAACTGCCGGCCGATGCGGTGAACCCGCTCGTCATCAACGGTGAAAAACTCGTCCCGAGCGTCACCCGTGTGTTCTCGAAGGGACGGGAATTCCACGTCTTCCTGCAGGCCTACCAGCGGGCGGCGGCGACCACCCAGCCGCTGGTTGCGAGCGTCTCGTTTTTTCGCGAGGGAGTGAAGGTGTACGAGACAGCCCCACTGGCGGTCGTGGAGGGACTGAACGCGAAGACCAAAGCCGTTCCGCTTCAGTTCTCGTTTTCACTTGAAGGCTTTCCGACCGGCCGCTACGACTGCCAGGTTTCCGTCCTCGATCCGACGGGCGCCAAAGCGACCTTCTGGCGCGCTCCGATCGTGCTTATTCCCTGATGCGGCCTCAACGCAAAGGCGCTAAGTCGCAAAGAAGACTTTGGAAAAGATCTTTGCGTCTCGGCGACTCTGCGTCGTACGCTTCGGCATGCATCCGCGCGCCGAACAATTGATTCGCGATCTGGGGCTGCGGCCGCACCCGGAGGGCGGACATTTCGCAGAAGTGCATCGCTCGGCGGCCGTGACGTCGATCTATTTCCTGCTTGCGGGGGGCGAGGTGAGCCGCTGGCATCGTGTGCGCTCGGAGGAACTCTGGCATTTCTATGAAGGCGCGCCGCTCGAACTGCTGCAGCTGACGCCGGCGGGATCGGATCTCGAGCGCATCGCGCTGGGTCCCCTCGAAGATCGCCAACGGCCGGTTCATTGCGTGCCGGCGAATCACTGGCAAGCCGCCCGGTCGCGCGGCGCCTACACGCTGCTGGGCTGCACGGTGGCGCCGGCTTTCCAGTTCGCCGACTTCGCGCTCCTGAAGGAGTCGCCGGCACTGGCGGCGGCCATCAGCCGGAATCATCCCGCCGTGGCTCAGTTCGTATAGTCTATAGCGATGAAATACTGCACATCCGCTCTCACCGCCCTGCTGGTGTTGATGGGTCCGGCTCACGCCGCCTTCGCCCAACAGGTGACCAAGGAAACCCGCGAGGGCATCAAGAATTTTGCCCGCGTCGAAACGACTGTGGCGTGCGCCGGCGCGATTACCGCAGACGCGATGCCGGAAATCAGGAAAATGGGATTCGTGTCCGTGATCAACCTGCGCGAGGCGCAGGAGCCCGGCGCCGACGTGGAGAAGCACCGCGCCGCCGCCGAAGCGGCTGGGCTTCGGTACTACCACGTGCCGTTCAACGGCGCCAAGCCCGATCCGAAAGCGGCCGACGAGTTCGTGAAGGTGATTGGGTCGAAGGAGGCCGCGCCCGCGTTCATCCACTGCGCAAGCGCCAATCGCGCCTCCGCCATGTGGCTGATCAAGCGGATCGTGGTCGATCGCTGGGAGGTGGAGCGCGCGACTGCCGAGGCCGAGGCGCTCGGCTTGACGAACGTGGCTCTCAAGCAATGGGCGATCGAGTACGCGCGGCCGGATAGATAGGTCCGGCTGAAGCCGGACACTACGTACGTTCGATCTTCACCGACTGAATCGCGATTGGCTTCAAGGGCCGGTCACCAGGCTTGCTGGTGGCCGTCCCGCCGATCTTCTCCACGACATCCATGCCTTCGACCACTTCGCCGAAGATGCTGTGCTTGTTGTCGAGCCACGGCGTGGCGGCCAGCGTGATGAAGAACTGGCTGCCGTTGGTGTTCGGCCCGGCATTGGCCATCGACAGCAGCCCGGGTTTGCTGTGCCGCAGCTTCGGGCTGAATTCATCGCCAAACTTGTAGCCTGGCCCGCCCGTTCCGGTCCCGAGCGGATCGCCGCCCTGAATCATGAAGTCCGCGATGATTCGATGAAAGATGAGTCCGTCATAAAACGGACGCTTCGTTTTCTGACCGGTCTTCGGGTCCGTGAACTCCTTCGTGCCCTCCGCCAGTCCGGTAAAGTTCGCGACCGTGTTCGGAACGTCCTGGTCGAACAAGCGAACCTTGAAGTTGCCTTCTGTCGTCGTAAACAGTGCATGTACCATCCCCACATCATAGCCATAATGAATCCGGGGACGCCATGATTCCGTTTTCCATCCTCGACCTGTCGCCCATCGTTGAGGGCGGCGACGCTGCGCAGGCGTTGAAGAACACCATCGATCTTGCGCAGCACGCCGAACGCTGGGGTTATCACCGTTACTGGCTTGCCGAGCATCACAACATTCCCTCGGTTGCGAGCGCCGCAACATCGGTCGTCATCGGCGCAGTTGCGGCGAATACGTCGAGCATCCGGGTGGGCGCCGGCGGCATCATGCTGCCGAATCATTCGCCGCTCGTCATCGCGGAGCAGTTCGGCACACTCGAATCGCTGTATCCAGGACGGCTTGACCTCGCGCTCGGCCGCGCGCCGGGATCCGATCAGCCTACGGCCCGGGCGCTTCGGCGCAATCCAGGCGACGCAGACACGTTTCCGCAGGACGTGCTCGAGCTCATCATGTACTTCAAAGCGCCGCCGGGTCAGCGCGTCCGGGCGATTCCCGGCGCGGGCCTCAGCATTCCCGTCTGGATTCTCGGGTCGAGCCTGTTTGGCGCGCAGTTAGCGGCCGAGCTCGGCCTGCCGTACGCGTTTGCGTCGCACTTTGCGCCTGCGCTGATGATGGACGCTATCGGTCTCTATCGACAGCGATTCCGGCCCTCCGAGTTTCTCGATCGTCCTCGCGTGATGCTGGGCGTCAACGTGGTGACGGCGGAAACTGACGAGGAGGCGCGCCGGCTGTTCACCTCGCACCAGCAGGCTTTCGTCAACCTCAGGCGAGGTCAGCCGGGCCCCCTGCCGCCGCCGAGCCCGGGATTCCTGGACGAGCTTTCGTCGCAGGAGCGATGGGAGATCGAGCAGACGCTGTCGGTGTCTGCGGTCGGCTCGGTTCATCATGTGCGGACGGCACTCGAGGAATTTATCGGCCGGACGCGCGCCGACGAACTGATCCTGGTGTCGCAGATTCACGATTATGCAGCGCGACGGCGCTCTTACGAGCTGACAGCGTCACAAATTCTTCACTCCAACGTCGTCCAGGCGTAAGCTCTGTCGGGCATCCTCACCGTGGAGGCTTCGATGCTGGATAGACGAGCGTTTCTGCTCAGCGGATTGGCGGCTTACGGGGCATCGGCGCGTGCGTTGTTTGCGGCCGCACCGGCGCTCCAGAACGCAAAATTTCCCACTTCACCGTTTACATTGGGCGTCTGTTCCGGCGATCCGGGACCCGACGGCATGGTCTTGTGGACACGCCTTGCCATTGATCCGCTGAACGGCGGCGGTATGCCGCCGCAGCCCGTCGAAGTGCACTGGCAGATCGCCGCTGACGATCGCATGTCGAAGGTCGTGAAATCCGGAAGGGCGATCGCGTCGCCCGAATGGGGCCACTCTGTCCACGTCGAGGTGTCCGGCCTCCAACCCCACCGATGGTATTGGTATCAATTCCGTGCCGGGAACGAGTTGAGTCCGATCGGCCGCACGCGAACGTTTCCGGCTGAAGGAGCTGTGACCGATCGGTTGCGGTTCGCCATCGCGTCGTGCCAGCACTTCGAGGCGGGTCTGTACACGGCTTATCAGCACATGGCCGAAGAGGACCTCGATCTCGTCATGCACCTGGGCGACTACATCTACGAAAGTCCGGGACGCGACATCTCTGGAAATGCTGGCTCGTTGCCGGGGCTCCCCCGCAGGCATGTCGGCGGCGAGCTGATGACCGTTAACGACTATCGCAACCGGTACGCGCAGTATCGGAGCGATCCCGCGCTGCGTGACGCCCATGCGCGGTTCCCGTTTCTCGTCGTCTGGGACGACCACGAGGTCGACAACAACTACGCAGGGCTGTTCCAGGAAGCCGGGGCGCCGGTGGAGCAGTTCGCCTTGCGCAGGGCGGCCGGGTACAAGGCGTATTACGAGCACATGCCGCTGAGGCGCAGCTCGATTCCGAAGGGCGCGCTGCTGCAGTTGTATCGGCCGTTCAGCTATGGCGCGCTTGCGAACATCTTGATGCTCGACACGCGACAGTATCGAACCGATCAGCCCTGCGGCGACAACGTGCAGCCGGTGTGCGCCGAGGCGCGCGACCCGCGCGCGACGCTGCTCGGCGCGGCCCAGGAGAAATGGCTCCTGGAACGTCTCGATCGATCGCGGACCGGTTGGAATTTTCTCGCCCAGCAAATTCCCATAGCGCGGCTCGATCGGTTCCCCGGACCCGAGCGCCGCTATTCGATGGACAAGTGGGATGGTTACGAGCAGAGCCGCGCGCGCCTCATGGCGTTCCTGGGCTCGAGGAAGCCGTCCAATCCCGTGGCGCTTGCCGGCGATGTGCACAACAACTGGGTGAACGACCTGCGGCTCGAGCCTGATGACGCGAAGTCGCCGCTCGTGGCGACCGAATTCGTGGGCACGTCGATCAGCTCGACCGGCGACGGCTCCGATATGTCGGCGACGATGAAGGCGATGGTGTCGGAGAACGAGTGCGTGCGTTTTGCGAACGATCAGCGTGGCTACGTGAGATTCGACCTCACGCCGAAGACGTTGCGCGCCGATTTTCGCGTGGTGGAATACGTGTCGCGGCCGGGAGCGCCTATCAAAACCAGAGCGTCATTTGTCGTCGAAGCCGGCCAGCCCGGAGCGAAGGGCGCATGATACCGGCTTCGGGCTTCAGGCTACAGGCTTCCGGCTAGAAGCGCGCTGACGATCCGCGCCCACTCTTCGTCCAGCGTCTCGTGTGCGGGGGCCTGCTCCGCGCGCCGGTACCAATATCCTGCGTTCGCGAGATCTCCTTCCTTTCTATGCAGGTAACCGTGAATCCACGAACCCGCGCGAGTGTCGATGTCCTGTGCGATCGCGTGCGCAGCGTTCCAGTTGCCGTTCGCGTCTTCCCACATCGCACGCAGCGAAGGCGAAAGCTCTCGTGGGGGAGACTTCTCGGCAAGCGTCTTACGAAATTCATCGAGAGTCATCTTGACGTTGAACGCTACGCATTTTTACATGGTGAGGGCCGTAGTCCTTTCCGTTCGATCCCTCCTGACTGCAGTTAGCCCGCATGTGTTCTCGGCTTGGTCACTGTTTTGTAGCAGAAGACTACAGGATCCAGCGGCATCGCGCTTGCTAAGTCCCTAGCCCAGGGAGTGTGAGATGCGAGCGATAACACGTTGGTTGCTTCTGTCGATTGTGATTCTGAGCATGCCGGCCGTTGTGTCGGCGCAGAGCGAGGGTGGTGACTCGAACTTCTTTTGGGAGGTCACAAAAGGCGTCGTGTTCGATCCCACGACGTACACGCCCGCGACGCTCGCGTATACATCGATGAGGATGGACTGGCAGAGCTCGCAGCCGTTGTTCCGCCACGGCTGGGTCGAACAGAATTATCGTTTTACCGTGAGCGGCCGGCCCAACGATATTCCCGTCAGTTTTGCGGACGGCAATCGGAAGATCCGTCACATGGCTTTGATGCACCTTCAGGAGTCGGTCGTCAACAACGTGGCGGCAAACATCTTCGAGCGTGTCCTTACGGAGAAATACCCGCAGCACCGCAAAGTCTTTAAGGTGTTGAGCTGGGTGGAGCGTATCGCGTTTGCGTCCTATGTGTCGTATGCCGTGTCGTCCAACCACTTCAAGCAGGCCGAGCGCAACCGTCAGCTGGCAATACAGTACGGCTACCGGTAGGACGACAGGACTTTCGACGCAGAGGCGCAGAGAAGAATCGACTCTGCGTCTCTGCGTAGCAAGACTAGTAGACCTGGCTTAACCCAATCTCGCCCGTAACCGCCCCAGGACACGCCGCGCGGCATCGACGCCCAACACGACTGTCATCCCGAGATACACACACACGAACGGAAGAAAGATTAGCCACGCCGTCACAATGGGATGCAATGGGGGCAGGAACAGCTTCACACCCCACGAGACTGCCGCGGCCAGGAACGCGGCCGCCCACAATCGCATGCCGAGCGCCAGCGGCAGCCCGGTGTGGCCAATGCGCGCGTTCAGCGATCGGCGCAGCAGAATCAGTTCCAGCCATCCCGCCACACTGGCGGATGCGGTGAGACCAGCGGTCCCCCACAAGCGATCGATGCCAAGCATCGGCGGCAGGATGATGGCTGCCACATACCCCAGCGCGGTTGCGACTCCGACGTGAACGAGCGCGTACCGCAGCGGCGTGCGCGTGTCGCGCAGGGCATAGTAGGTCGACGAATACAGGCGGGCGAGCGTCGTGGCAAGCAATCCGAATGAGAAGCCGGCGAGAATCGCCCACACGTAGACGGCGTCGCTCGCGGTGAAGCGGCCCGTCTGAAAGACTGCGGCGGCGATCACATCGCCCAGCGTCAGAAAGGCCACCGCAGAGGGCACGACGAAGAAGGCAATCTGGCGAAGCCCGCTGTTGACCCGCTCACGAACGCGCTCCATGTCGTCCAGTCCGACCGCACCTGCCATCGCGGGCAGCGCGGCCGCAGATACCGAAAGCCCAAAGAGACTCGCCGGAAGCGTATAGAGCAGCTGCGCGTTCGCCAGGCCGGTAACGGCGCCTGTAGGCAGCAGGCTCGCGAGGACTTCGTCGATGTAGGCGCTAATCTGCACCACTCCGCGGCTCACGAATACAGGCGCGAAGTTGCGAATGGTTGTGCGCACATGGTCGGATAGCTCGAGGCGGAGCCGGAGATCGGGGACGAGCGCGAAGACCGTCGGCAGCTGCACGAGCATCTGCAGTGCGCTTCCCGCGACGGCGCCCCAGGCGAGCAGGACCGCAAGCCGCGGCAACGGCGTGATCGCGCCCCACCACAGGAGCGTGACGATCATCGAGACATTCCAGATCACCGGGGCGATGTACGACAGCAGAAAGCGGCGATGGCTGTTGAGGATGCCGAGACACCACGCCGACAGCACGAGGAGGCCTGCGCCAGGGAACAGGATGCGCACCACCGCAATCGTCAACTCGCGCTTGTCCCCTCGGAAGCCCGGAGCGATGAGGGTGACCAGGAGCGGTGTGGCGAACACGCCGGCGAGCACCAGAGCCGAAGTGAGAAGGGCGAGGAGCGCCGCAACCGCGCCTGCCACACGTGTCGCCTGCTCGCGTTCGCCGCGTGCGACCAGCGCCGCATAGACCGGGATGAACGACGCAGACAACGCGCCTTCGCCGAACAGGTTCTGCAGGAAATTCGGAATGCGGAACGCCGCCATGAACGCGTCGGCCGCGTCAGACTGCAGGCCGAAGTAGTGTGCGAAGACGCGTTGGCGGATGAAGCCGGTCAGCCTGCTGCACAGGATTCCCAGCGCTACGAGCGCGGATGAACGATCCACTTGTGCAGATGATACTGGAAGGACTGCGGGTCCGCTTTCAGGGACCGCGTGAAGTCCGGCTAAAGCCGGACGCTACGTGCTTTGCGATCGAGCCAGATGGACAGCGCGGCGTAATACACCGGAAAGATGAAAGACACGGCAATCGAGCGACCGTCTTTCTCGGGAAGGCGCCAGAGAATCCAGAGCATGAGAAGCGTCCAGACGCCACCCAGCACGGTCGTGAGCATTGCGAACGCACGCGTCCGCGAAGGGTAGATGTAGCGCAGCGGCACGAACACGAGCACCGACAGAATCAGCAGTACCCCGGCATTGGCGACCGGAGGCCACTCCAGCACATACAGGTAGAACGCGACGATATTCCAGTATGACGGGAACCCCGTAAAGAAGTGATCCGCCGTCTCTACCTTGGCCGCCGTCTGACTGAAGCCATACGCGCTCGACAACAGGACCGCCGACGCGACTCCGACGCCCCACGTCGCCGGAAGCAAGTTCGCCTGCAGCATCAATACGGCCGGAACGAAGACGTAGCAGAGAAAGTCGACGATGTCGTCGAGACGCGCCCCATCGAAATGCGGCAGCCGCTCTTTGATACGCAGCCGGCGCGCCAGCAGGCCATCGGTGGCGTCGACGAACACCTGGACGGCAAGCCAGATGAACGCACCTCGATAGTCGCCCGCGATGACATCCAGCGTCGCCAGCAGGGCCAGCACAGCACCAGCGGCCGTATACAGATGTGCGAGCCACGGCGCTACCGTTGAGTGGTTCGATGATGCGTTGATTGAGTGATTGTATGGGGACTGCGGACTTCAGGCTCCCGACTCCAGGGAACGAGGGCGGGTCTTGAACCAGTAGGGCGGGTCTTGAACTACAAGACCCGCCCTACGTACTGCGCTCCCGAAGCCCGTTAGAACCTGAATCCGACCGCGAAATCAAACATCCGGCCGCCGTCCGCACCGGGGCGAGGCGCCGCGTAGTGCGAGTTCGCGGTGCCCTGCCCGAAGCGCGGGCCCTGCAGGTAGCCGGTAGCCAGGCCGAACTCATCCCGCGCGCTGGCGGGATCGGCGGTGATCGTCGTGTCCCACGCAATCAACTTCTGGTTGTTGAGCACGTTGAACGACTCGAACTTGATCCACGGCTGCGCCGAGCGCCACACCGGAATCGCATAGGTCACCGCGAGGTCGACCAGCGCGAAGCCTTCGAACGATTGCGAGCCGCGCTCGCCGAAGAAGATCTGCTGTGTCGGCGTGCCCGCGTAACCGGGGTTGCGGCCCGTCTGCACGGCGCTGAGCGGCTGCCCGTTCAGGACCAGGCTGTAGGTCCGGGCCGAGTTGTAACGGTAGATCGGCGCGATGTTGAGCGAGCCGTACCGGCCAAGTCCGGCGCGGTAGTCGGCCCACACGCGTACCTTGCTGCGCTGGAAGTCGTCGAGCCTGCCATCGGGAGCGCTGCGCGCGAGCGAGAGCATCTCGGCATAATCACCAAACGCCGAGCCCGTCGGGTTCGGCGTCTCGCCCTCGAAGTTGCCGTCGTTCTTCAACTGCACCGTCCAGTGCGCGTTGAGGTTCAGCGCGCCCATCACGCGATGCTGGCCCATGAGCTCCAGCGCCTGATATTCGCGCTTCATCTCGTCGCTGTTGTCGTAGACGATGTTGTCGAGCTGGCCCAGCGCGGCGCCGTTGACGACGATCGGCGTGCGACCGTTGGCGTGTGCGATGAACTCTTCGATGAAGTTCGACGTCTTGCGCTGCACGAACAGGAACTTCGCGAAGCTGCGCGCGCCAAACGTGCGCGCCGCCCCGAAGGTGTATTCCGTCGTCACGGGCGACGACAAATCGTCGGCGAACTGCACGTTCAGCGCCGGGAACGTGCCGGCGACGACGCCGTTGTAATTGCTCAGGTCGAAGCCGGGTGCAAACCCGCGGCCCTCGCCGGCGGGCCCGGTGTAGACGAGGGTATAGCGATCGGAGTTGCCCACGTTGGTGTTTCGCGAGAACTGCACCGCGTTGTACTTGCCCGAATACTGCGAGTACGAAGCCTGCAAGACGAGGTCGCCGTCGCCCTGGATGTCGTACGCTGCACCCAGCCGCGGAACGACACGGGACACGCCCGGCGATTTCGGTCCGGCAGTGGCTTCGCTCGTCGCGTGCTCGAATCGCATACCGATGTTCAGCGTCAGCTTCGGTGATGCCATCCAGCGGTCCTGCACGTAGGTCGACAGCGTCGTCTGATTGAACTCGGCGCCGCGGTGCGGAATCCAGCGCTGCACGCGCGACACGCCCGGCACGAAGGTCGCAACGGGGTGGCCGTCCGAATCCAGCACAGGTACGCCGCCCGCCATTTTTACATCGGACAGGAAGACGTAACCAGTCGAGCTCTGCGCGTTCGCGCCGACGCGTGTGTCAACGAAGTTTTCGATGCCGCCCTTCAATTCGTGGCTGCCGAAGCGGCGATCGGACGCAAAGTACGTGACACTCGCCGTCAACTGGCGATTGTTGCGCTGTTCCGGATCGCTCGCGTCGAAGTACGGAGCGTTGTACTGATACTGCGTCCCGGTTCGCGTCAGGAACGGCGAGTCGAGAATGTTGGTCGAGGTGCCGCCCACACCTTCGGTTGCGAAATGCTTCTGCGAGTACTGCGCCGACAGCAGGATTCTCTGATTCAGCGCGGCGTTATAGTTGACGACCCCGAGGCGGTTGGGCACCGAGGGCGAAATGAGCGCCGCGCGGTCGATGCTGAACGACAGCACCGGTTCGTTGGCGCGATGAACGCGATTGTCGATAAAGCTGCCCTGAAGCGTGTGGCCCTGTCGCAGCGACCCCGTCAGTTTGCCTTCGTAGCGTTTGCTGTTGTTGCTCTTCGTATAGGGCACGGCCGTCGCGGGCATGGTGCCGAACGTTGACGTGTTCTCGAATCGGCCGGCGCCGAAGTACCAGACGCGATCCTTCGCGAGCGGTCCGCCCAGCGTGAACTCCGAAAAGTGCGACAGCTTGTTGTTCAGATACGGATTGGCCGGCGTCGGCTTTCCGCGCTCGACGTTGTTACTACGCTCGAACGGCGTTTCTTTCGTCCACGAGGGACGCGTAAAGGTCGTGCGGTAGCTGCCCGCAACGCGATTGCCGCCGCCCTTGGTGACGATGTTGACGACGCCGCCCGAGAAGCGGCCATACTCGGCCGTTACACCCGACGTCAGCACCTGTACTTCGCCGATCGCGTCTTCGATGTAAAGGTCGTTCATCGAGCCGAGCAGGTTGTCGTTGACGTCGACACCGTCGACCAGGAACACGTTGTCATAGGCAAACCCGCCGGAAATCGTCAACTGGTTCGCGTTGGGCGTATTGGTCGTAAGCCCGGGCATCAGCTCGGCAATCAGATACGGTGTGCGGCCCATCGGCAGCGCGTTGACCTCGCCCGCCGTGATGTTGGCGCTCATCTGCGTTGACGTGACCGCCGGGGGGATGACCCCCTCGACGAGCACGGTTTCCGAGATCCCGGCGACGTCGAGTGTCACGTCCACCGCTGCGGTCGTGCCCAGGGGAAGCAGCGCCGTCAGCTCGGCCGGCGGCAAACTGTCCTTTGCTACGCGAATCGTGTAAGTCCCCGGCGGCAGGCTGGGGATCGAGTAGACACCGTTGACGTCGGTGGCGACGGCGCGCTCGCCCTGCAGCGCAGGTGATGTGACGACGACTGCGGCGTCGGCAATCGAGAGGCCGTCGGTCGTCTTTACCGTGCCGGTCAGCGTTCCGGTCTGGACGCCCTGGCCGAACAGGGTTGCGGGCACCAGCGCGAGCATCACGAATAAACGGAGTAGCGTGCGTCTCATGTCCTCACCTTCAAATGGGAGCGTGTATAGAAAGCCTGCAGCTACTGAGCAGGATGGGTGCCACGCAACCCGTTGAGCCGCTATCTCGCTGAGTGGCATAGGACTGTCTGGTTAACAGGAGGACAACTTGTCACCTGTCCGTGTGTTGGAACAGCACACACTCCGCCGGATCTGAAAGCGAATGGCGCGCGTGCGCCATTTGTGAACACACAAATAGAAGCACGCAAAGGAAAAAGTAAGAAGTGAAAAGTGAGAAGTGAAAAGTAAAAGTGAGAAGTGGCTGTGCCTAGCGGTAGTTACCGAATTGGAGGGCGATGCCGAAATCGTGGCCTCGGAGGAGGCCGATGGCAGTTTGCAGCTCGTCTTTGGATGCCGACGAAATACGCAGCTGGTCCGCCTGGATGCTCGCCTGCACCTTTTTCAGCTTTTGGTCTTTCAGAAATTTGATGATGTCGCGTGCGGTGTCGCTGGAGATGCCCTGTTGCAGGGTGACGACGCGTCGTACCGAAGAGCCGGCTGCCGCCTCGATGTCGCCGAGCTTGAGGTTCTTCACCGGCACGTTCCGGCGGACGAGGCGGGTCTGCAGGATGTCCCACACCGCGTTGATTTTCATGTTGTCTTCGGCCGCCAGTGTCAGGGTGTTTTCGGCCTTGTTGAAGTCGATCGACGCCGTCGAGCCCTTGAAATCGTAGCGTTGTGAAATCTCCTTGCGGGCCTGGTTGATGGCGTTGTCGACTTCCTGGAGGTCGACCGTGGAGGTGACGTCGAACGATGAAACGGCAGGCATTGTTGAATCGTACTATAACGACGCCAATCGACAAGCCATGCAACGGCGATCACATTCTCGACAGCGGGTCACCGGGAGGCTGGCACGTTCATCTGAAGTGTTTGCGCTCCAGCCGTTGGCGCGTAAATTGAAACCAAACAGCGACTCTGTGTGAATCGCGGTGACGAGGTCCCGTCTGGCTGACAATAGCTTCGCTCGGATGTTGACGGCGGCACTCCCGGCAAACACGACGGTGGTCGCGGTTACCATCGCGGGGTTGGTGTGCGCAGCATTCCCCTTGTCTGCTCAGACATCCAGCAGGAGCCAGTATGCGCTCGTCGATCTGCTCGTTTGGGGGACCTACGTGACGATCGATCCAGGCGCCTACTCGCCCGAGGTGCAGGCGGAACTTCAAAAGCACCTCCAGCGTTCGCAGGAGTACCGGTCGGCCCGTCGCCCGCCGACGAATTCCTCAGAGCTCCAAATGGTGTTCGACGCCCGAGTGCGTTACGAGCGTCGGCTGGCGGCAGTGACCGACGACCCGCGTGCGGCAGCGCTCGCAGTGGAGTATGTGGATAGCCTTCGACCGTGTTATGAATCGGAAGGACTCCCCGATTGTCCCGAAAGAGAGGCGAGCTTTGCGACCGAATACCGGGCAGACAACCCGGCTGGGCCTTTCAGTGAATTTCTCGCGCTGCTCGCCGCTCACCGCTGGCTTTGCACAGCGGAGGCCTATGAATTCGCCAAACGACCTGATCGCGCCATGGGCAGCCGACGTGCCTTTGAACAAGCTTCGGCGATAGCCCGGCAATCAAAAGGCCTCCTGGTCCGCACCGCCGCGGAAGAGCTTGCCTCGCGTAAACGATGCCACGCAGAACGCTAGCGACTCGAAATTTGGGTGATTGCCTGAATGCTATCTCCATTCTCTTTCTTTTCGTATTCGTACTATAATCATGGAGGCGTTCCGGCCCGATAATAGGCTGGAAGTCGCTATTAGCAGGGAGGCCGAGAGGCGGCCCCCCCAATTACTGGTAGCAGGCAGCTGCGGGCTGCCGCCGAAGGCAGGTGCGAATGGCAGACGCAGGTGAAGGTTTAATCGACGCACAGAACCGCATTCAGGAACGGATGGATGAACGCGAAGAAGAGCGCGCCCGGCGCGCGATGCCCCAGGCCAACTACGATCCCGAGCAGGTGAGGCGCGCCGAATCGCTGCGCCTGGCATACACCGAGCTCAGCCGGCAACTCGAAGCGACCACACACACCGCCCGGCGTCAACAGCTCGCAAGCGCGTTGTCAGAGCTCGAACGGCAGCTCAAGTCGCTTGGTGTGCGGCCGCACTAACCCTCGAAGTCCCTCTTCTTAGCACATAGCGTACGGAGGCGGGTCGTGTTGTGCGAACCCGCCGAATTCGATAGCATTGGCTGATCGCTTGTGAAGGTTTTCCCAAGCGACTGGGGCATTGGGGCCCCACAAGCGAGCAGCCCGGAGCGGGGCGAGGGGCCCCCGCGACTAATGATAGACAACTGGCTCCTGATCCTCCTGCTGATGATGATCGCCGTCGCGTTCGGCGGCGTCTCCGTACTGCTTGGCAGACTGCTCGGTCCAAAACACCCCACGCCCGAAAAACAAGCGCCCTATGAATGCGGCATGCCCGCCGTCGGCGACGCGCGCGAACGGCAGTCGATTCGGTTCTACCTGATTGCCATGATCTTCCTGCTGTTCGACATCGAGGTCGCCTTCCTTTATCCATGGGCGCTGGCCCTGCGATCGCTCGGCTGGGCGGGGTACTTCCAGGTGGTGGTGTTCACGCTCGTGCTCTGCGCCGGTTACGTGTATGTGTGGAAGAAAGGTGCGTTGGATTGGAGCCAAATATAGGTCGTCGATCGTCCTTCGTCGATCGTCCATCGTCGATGGAGTCTCTCGCCACCCGCCGCTCACCGATCGAGACGGCCGCTGGCCGCTCGCCGATCCACACGATGGACGATGAACGATCGCCGATCGACGATCATCTGCCCGTCCTGACGACGCAGGTCGACAAGCTCGTGCAGTGGGCGCGGCGATCTTCCATCTGGCCGGTGACGTTCGGCCTGGCCTGCTGCGCCATCGAAATGATGGCGATGAGCTGCGCGCGCTACGACATTGCTCGGTTCGGGGCCGAAGTGTTCCGCGGGTCCCCTCGGCAGTCCGATCTGATGATCGTGGCGGGACGGCTCTCGCGGAAGATGGCGCCAGCCCTCCGCCGTGTCTACGACCAGATGCCTGAGCCCAAGTGGGTCATCTCGATGGGCGCTTGCGCATCAATCGGTGGCGTCTTCGACAATTACGCCCTCGTGCAGGGCGTCGATCAGATCGTCCCGGTCGACGTCTATGTTCCTGGATGCCCGCCGCGGCCGGAATCGCTCATCTACGGCATCGTCCAGCTGCAGAAGAAGATTGAGAGCCAGCGCGCATGATCGAGCTGCTGCGATCGCTGTTCCCGGCCGTGACGCTGGAGGCGGTCGACTCGATTGACCAGCCGACCATCCGCGTGCCGTCGGCCAGCCTGGTCGAGGTCTGCCGCGCCCTCCGCGATCGCGACGAGCTCGGCTTCATCCTGCTCGCCGACATCAGCGCCGTCGACTGGTGGCCGCGCGAGCCGCGGTACGAAGTCGTGTATCACCTGTCGTCGATGACCGCGCGGCTGCGCATCAAGGTGTCGGTCAACGGGCAGGCGGCGCGGTTGCCGACCGTGCAGGACGTGTGGCCGGCCGCTGGCTGGCTGGAACGCGAAACATGGGACATGTTCGGCATCGTCTTCGAGAACCACGGCGACCTTCGGCGGCTGCTCATGCCGGAAGACTGGGAAGGCTTTCCGCTTCGGAAGGATTTCCCCGTGCAGATCCGGATGCGGCCGCGCGCTGAACAGCCGCTGCAGGTGAGCGAAGAGGAGTTCCGGGCGAATCTCGCCCGAGACAAGGCCGCGCGCGCGGACGCCCCGCGGTCATGAGCGATGTTCGCGCGGAGGCCGTGGCAGAAATGTTGCGCGAAGCCGCCCGCCTGCACGAACAGGCCGCGCGCGATTCGGCTGGAGCAGTGCTCGCGGCGGTGGACGTGTTGCAGGCCGCGCTGGGCGGGGGAGCGAAAGTGCTGATTTTCGGTAACGGCGGAAGCGCAGCCGACGCGCAGCACTTCGCGTGCGAGCTCGTCGGCCGTTTCCTGCGCGAGCGGCGCGCGCTGGCTGCCATTGCGCTGACCACCGACACGAGCACGATGACGGCGGTCGCGAACGATTTCGGGTTCGATCGCGTGTTCGCGCGACAAATCGAAGCGCTGGGAAAGCCCGGCGATGTGGCCGTCGGCATCTCGACGAGCGGCTCGTCCGCGAACGTGCTCGAGGGACTCAAGTGCGCGAAGTCGCATGGCTTGAAGACGGTGGCGTTTACTGGAGGTGGCGGCGGTTCGATCGGCGCGACGGCGGATGTGCATGTGAACGTCCCTTACGCGATCACTCCACGCGTTCAGGAGTTGCACCGTACGTTGATTCACGCCGTCTGCGATCTCATCGAGCAGCAGCTCGCGGCTAATCCCTGATCCCTAATCCCTAGTCATCATCCGGGCCGGTAGCAGATGTCGGAAATTCGGACAGAAACGATGACCGTCAACATGGGGCCGCAGCACCCCAGCACGCACGGCGTGCTCCGGCTGGTGCTCGAGCTCGATGGCGAGACCATCGTCTCAGCATCTCCCACGATCGGATATCTGCACACCGGGATCGAGAAAACGGCCGAGCAGAAGAAGTTCCAGCAGGTGATTCCGCTCGTCGAGCGAATGGACTACCTCAGCGCGCAGTCCAACGCGTATGCGTTCTGCCTGTCGGTCGAGAAGCTGCTCGGGCTCGAGATGCCCGACCGTGTGAAGTGGATTCGCGTGCTGCTCGCCGAGCTCCAGCGCATCAACAGCCATCTGGTGTGGCTGGGCACACATGCGATGGAAGTCGGCGCCATATCGGTGATGCTCTACTGTTTCCGCGAGCGCGAGTTGCTGCTCGACATCAACGAGCGCATTGCGGGGTTCCGCTTGTTCCCGAGCTACATCCGCGTCGGGGGCCTGCGCGAGGATCTGCCGCGAGGGTTTCACGAGGTCGTCACGCAGTTCCTCGACACCTTTCCCGCCAAGCTCAGCGAGTACGAAGACCTGCTGACCAAGAACGACATCTACAAGAAGCGTACGCAGGGCGTCGGCAGATTGTCGAAGCAGGCCTGTATCGACATGAGCCTGACCGGACCCATCGGCCGCGCGTCAGGGTGGAACTACGACGTGCGCAAGATGTTCCCGTACGGCGGCTACGAGACCTTCGAGTTCGATGTTCCGGTCGGTGTCGAAGGCGATGTGTACGAGCGCTATCGCATGCGCATTGCCGAGATGCGCGAAAGCGTCAGGATTTGCCGCCAGGCGCTCGGGCGCATTTCGCCCGCCGGGGTGTTTGCTGCCGACGCCCCGACGGTCGTGCCGCCGCCAAAAGATCGCGTCTACACCGAGATGGAGGCGCTGATTCAGCACTTCCTGATTTACTCGCAGGGCTTTACGGTGCCGCCCGGTGATGCGTACGTGGCGGTCGAAGGGCCGCGCGGCGAGCAGGGCTTTTACGTCGTGTCCGATGGTTCCAACCGTCCGTGGCGCGTGAAGGCGCGTTCGCCTTCTCTGCTGGCATGCCAGGCGCTGCCGGGGCTGATTATCGGCGGCCTCATTGCCGACGTCATTGCCGTCATCGGCTCGATCGACGTGGTTATGGGCGACGTGGATAGATAGGTGCAATTGGTGCATTGGGTGCAATAGGTGCGCGTGAGGTACAGATTAGGCGCGAGCGGCGCGGGGCGGAGGGCCCCCGCGACTAAACATGACATTTCATCCGCGGATTGACTATCGGGAGCTGCATCGATCGAAGCGGCAGATGCCCGTCGATGACGGGAAGCCCTTTGTGTACACGCCCGAGAACCGCGAGCGGCTCGAGGTGATTGCGGCGAGGTATCCGGCCAATCCGGCGGGCCGCCGCTCGGCCATTCTGCCCGCGCTCTATCTGGTGCAACGGCAACTCGGCTACGTGTCCCTCAGTGCGATTCAACATGTCGCGGGCGCCATCGGCTGCACGCCAGCCGATGTCGAAGACGTCGTGTCGTTCTACACGATGTTCTACACGCGACCGGTCGGGAAGTTCGTGGTGCAGGTCTGCCGCACGCTGCCGTGCGCGCTGCGCGGCGCCGAGCGGGTGATCGAGGAGCTGATGGAAGCGATCGGCGTGGAGCCCAACGGCACTGATCCGTCCGGAACGTTCACGCTCATGGAAGTCGAGTGCCTTGGCGCCTGCGATCGCGCTCCGCTCGTCATGGTGAACGACAACTGGCACGAGTGTCTCGCGCCCGAAGACGCGAAGACGCTGGTGGCCGATCTGCGCGCCCGCGGGGAGGACGCGCTCACCGGCTGCCATCACCAGGCACCGGACCGCGCGAACCCAGAACCCAGAACCTAGAACATGGAACCGATCCTTACCAAATTCGTTCGGCAGCCCCACTCGTACACTCTGGACTCTTATCTCAGGAACCAGGGCTATGAGGGGCTCCGCAAAGCCCTGGCGATGAAGCCGGAGCAGGTGACCGACCTCGTCAAGGCGTCGGGCTTGAAAGGGCGCGGTGGCGCCGGGTTCCCGACCGGCATGAAATGGCAGTTCGTCGTCAAGGACACACCGAAGGCGAAATACATCGTCTGCAATGCCGACGAGAGCGAACCGGGGACGTTCAAAGATCACCTCCTGATGGAACGCAATCCCCATCTACTGTTCGAGGGCTGCCTGATTGCCTGCCATGCCATCGGCGCGAAGGTCGCCTACATCTATATCCGCGGCGAATTTCTCCACGTTCAGGACGTCATGGAGCGGCAGCTCGAAGAGTCCTACCGGCACGGCTATGCCGGAAAGAACGTGATGGGCCTCGGCTTCGATTGCGACATCTACATTCATCGCGGGGCGGGGGCGTACGAGGCGGGAGAGGAGACGGCTCTTCTCGAATCGCTCGAGGGGAAGCGCGCACAGCCGAGGCTCAAGCCGCCGTTTCCTGCGAGCGCGGGCTTGTACGGATCGCCAACGGCCGTCAACAACGTCGAGACGTTGTGCAACGTGCCAGTGATCTTGCTGAACGGCGCCGAGTGGTATGCGGCGCTCGGCCCCGAGAAGAACGGCGGACCGAAGCTGTACTGCGTCAGCGGCCACGTGAAGAAGCCCGGAGTGTACGAGGCGTCGATGAAGATCTCGCTCCGCGAGCTCATCTACGATGTCGCCGGCGGCATTCCCGACGGACGTCAACTGAAGGCCGTCATCCCCGGTGGCTCGTCGGTGCCGATTCTGATGCCGCATCAGCTCGATGTCGAAGCCAGCTTCGATGGCGTTGCGAAAGCCGGCTCGCTGCTGGGATCGGCGGGCATCATCGTGCTCGACGACACCACGTGCATGGTGTGGCTGGCGGAAAACCTCCTCCGGTTCTACCGCCACGAGTCGTGCGGGAAGTGCACGCCGTGCCGCGAAGGGACGCAGTGGGTGCTCAACATCCTCGAAAAAATCGAGCGGGGTGAAGGCGAAATGAAGGATCTCGCGCTGCTCGAGAACGTCGCAGGGTTGATTGCGGGCAAGACGCTGTGCGCGTTCGGCGATGCCGCGGCCACGCCCGCGCTGACGACGCTGAAGAATTTCAGGGCCGAGTATGAGGCCCACGTGCGCGAGGGACGCTGCACGGTTCCTGCGCCGTGGCGCCGCCGCCATGCCGCGCCGGTGAGTGCCCATTGAACCCGGTCGTCATTGCCCAGCTCGCGCTGCTGATTGGCGTCTTCTTCGCGTTGCAGATCTCGGCCGCCGTCATGGTGTACGTCGAGCGCAAGGTCGCCGCCAGGATTCAGCAGCGTATGGGGCCGACGCTGGTGGGCCCGTACGGTCTGCTCCAGCCCCTGGCCGACATCATCAAGCTGGCGATGAAGGAGGACACGCGGCCGAAGGCGGCCGATCCGATCCTGTTCGCGCTGGCCCCCATCATCTCTGCGGCCGCGGCGTTCACCGCCTTTGCGGTCGTGCCCTTCGGCGCCGAGACGGATCTGTTCGGGCTGCTCGATCAGCCGATTCCGCTGCAGGTCGCCGACGTCAACGTGGCCATCCTGTGGGTCTTTGCCGTCACCTCGATGGGCGTCTACGGCATCGTGCTCGCGGGCTGGAGCTCGAACAGCAAGTATTCACTGCTCGGGGCGCTGCGCTCGTCGGCCCAGATGATCAGCTACGAGCTTTCATACGGGATAGCGATCGCGGCGGTGCTGCTGCTCGCCGGGTCGATGTCGATTCGTGAGATCGTGAACGCGCAGGAAGGGTCCTGGTTTTACGTCATTCCGCGCTGGTTCGTGTTTCTGCAGCCGATCGGGTTTTTCATCTTCATGACGGCGGGCGTTGCCGAAACCAACCGGGCGCCGTTCGACTTCCCGGAGGCGGAGCAGGAGCTCGTCGCCGGCTACCACACGGAGTACAGCAGCATGAGCTTCGCCATGTTCTTTCTGGCGGAGTACATCAACATGGTCACCGTGTCGGCCATCGCGACCAACCTGTATCTCGGCGGCTGGCACGGTCCGCTGCTGCCGGAATGGCTGGGGTGGATCTGGTTCCTGCTCAAGGTCAGCTTTCTCCTGTTTTTCTACGTGTGGATGCGCTGGACGCTGCCGCGCTACCGCTACGACCAGTTGATGGCGTTCGGCTGGAAGTTCCTGCTGCCGCTGTCGGTCGTCAACCTGCTCGCGACCGCTGCAGGAGTGCTCTCCTTTGGCCTTTGAGCTGATCCTCTTCTACGCGTTTGCCGCCATCGCCGTCGGCGCGAGCCTGCTCGTCGTCGTGCAGGCGAACCCGGTCTACAGCGTGCTGTTGCTCATTGGATCGTTCATCGGCCTTGCAGGCTTGTACGTACTGCTCGACGCGCCGTTTGTCGCAGTGATTCAGATCATCATCTATGCCGGCGCGATCATGGTCCTCTTTCTCTTCGTTGTCATGCTCCTGAACGCGCCGCACGAAGAGCCGGCCCCACCCGGCATCCTCGAGTCGGGTGTGACTCGTGCCGTAGGCGCCGCCTTGGCGATTGCATTTGCGCTCGAGCTGGCATGGGCGCTCAATCACTCGCGCACGCTCGCCACCACGGACGCCTACGACATGCCCGCCTCGTTCTCTGTTCCTGATATCGGGCAGCGGTTGTTTCAGCACTACGCGTTCGTGTTCGAGGCGACGTCGATCCTGATTCTCGTCGCCATGCTCGGGGCCGTGACGCTGGCGGCCCGGCATCTTGCGGAAAGACAACGCCGTGGCTGAGCTCAACCATTATCTGATTCTCTCGGGAGTGCTTTTCACGATCGGCACCGCCGGCGTGTTGATTCGCCGGAATCTCATCACGGTTCTCCTCTCGATAGAGGTGATGCTCAACGCCGTCAATCTGTCGTTCATCGCGTTCGGCCGCTTTCTGGGATCGCCCGACGGGCAGATCATCGTGTTCTTCGTCATCACCGTGGCCGCCGCCGAAGCGGTCGTGGGGCTTGCCCTCGTCATCGCCCTTTTCCGGCACGTCGAGACGCTCAATCCAGACGCGTTCCGGCAGTTGAGAGGGTAGCCGCCGATGCTTCTCTGGATTCCGCTGCTTCCGTTCGTCGGGTTTCTCGTCAACACCTTCGGCGCGCGCAAGCTGCCCGCGAAGCTGATTGGCGCTGTCGCGTCGGCGGCGATGCTGGCGGCCTTTGGCGTTTCAGCGATCGCGGTCGCCCGGCTGGCGTCCCTGCCCCCGGAATCGCGCGAGATCGCGCAGACGGTCTTCACATGGATCGGATCCGCAGATTTTCAGGTGCCCTTCGGTCTGACACTCGACCCGTTGTCGGCGCTGATGATCCTCGTCGTCACCGGCATCGGCTTCCTGATTCACGTCTACTCGACGGCTTACATGATCGAGGAAGAGCCGCACGAGTACGCGCGGTACTTCGCGTACTTGAACCTCTTCGCGGCGTTCATGCTGCTGCTCGTGCTCGGCGACAACTTCATCGTGATGTTCGTGGGCTGGGAAGGCGTGGGCCTGTGCTCGTACCTTCTCATCGGCTTTTGGTACAAGGGCCGGCCGGCGGCCGATGCCGGGAAGAAAGCGTTCATCGTCAATCGCATCGGCGACGTGGCATTCGTGCTGGGCATCCTGCTGGCGTTCACGCGGTTCGAGACCATCGATTTTCGTGAGCTGAGCGAGGCGATTGCGGGGCTGCCGGTGGACACCCACATGGGCGTCGTGTCGGCGATTGCGCTGCTGCTGTTCGTCGGCGCGGCCGGGAAGTCGGCGCAGATACCGTTATATGTCTGGTTGCCCGACGCGATGGAGGGCCCGACGCCGGTGTCGGCCCTCATCCACGCCGCGACCATGGTGACGGCTGGCGTCTATCTGATCGGCCGCAACGCCGTGTTGTTCGCGCACGCACCCGACGTGCTGGTGATCATCGCTGTCGTCGGCACGGCGACTGCGGTATGGGCGGGCGCCATCGGCATGGTGCAGAACGACATCAAGCGGGTGCTCGCGTATTCGACCGTCTCGCAGCTCGGCTATATGTTTACCGCGATGGGCGTGGGCGCGTACGCGGCGGGCATCTTTCATCTGTTCACGCACGCGTTCTTCAAAGCCCTCCTGTTCCTCGGATCGGGCGCGGTCATTCACGCGCTTGCGGGAGAACAGGACCTGCGGAACATGGGCGGGCTCAAGAAGGATCTGCCGGTCACGTACTGGACGTTTCTCGTCGGCGCGCTGGCCATCGCGGGTTTCCCCGGCCTCGCCGGATTCTTCAGCAAAGACGAGATTCTGTATCGCACCTTCGCGGGCGGCCACACGGTGCTCTGGCTCGTCGGCGCAATCACGTCGTTGATGACGGCGTTCTACATGTTCCGCCTCGTGTTTCTGGCGTTTCATGGCCAGCGCCGGGGCGGCTCGGCTGACGCCGTGCACCACACGGACCATCACCACGCCGCGCACCTGCACGATGCGCCACTCTCGATGGCGATTCCGCTCGTCGTGCTGGCGATCGGGTCGGTGTTCGCCGGATACATGAACGTGCCCGCGGGCCTGGGGGGATCTGCGTTCCTCGAGCATTTCCTCGAGCCAAGCCTGCATGTGCCGGCGATGGAGGGCGCGCACGCCGCTGCGGAGCACGTCGATCACACCGTTGAGATCGTGCTGATGATTGTGTCGTCGCTCATCGCCGTGGCCGGCATCGCGATCGCGGCGCTCATGTATGTGACGCGGACAGAGATTCCGGACAGGCTGGTGGCGAGGTTCCCCGGCGTCCATCAGTTCCTTCTGCATAAGGGATACATCGACGAGTTGTACGACGCTGCGTTCGTGCAGCCCATCAAGGCGTTGTCTGAAGGCGTGCTGTGGAAGGCGGATACGAAGGTCATCGACGGCGCTGTCAACGGCGTGGGGCAGATCGTGGTCGAGACCGGTGGGCTCGTCCGGCAGCTTCAAACCGGCTCGATGCGCGCCTATGCCTTGTCGGTTCTGTTGGGCGTGGTCTTCATCGTCGGTTTCTACCTGTGGAGCTAGCATTGCCGTTCGTCACCCTGCTCGTGCTCGTGCCGCTTGCGGGCATTGCGATGATCGCGCTGGTGGGGCGAGAGCGCGAAGCGCTCATCCAGCGCCTGGCGCTGGCGGTCTCATTCGCGGTCTTCGGCCTCACGCTCCTCCTCTGGGTGCAGTTCGATGCCGCGTCGGCCGACTTCCAGTTCGTCGAACGGCACGCCTGGATTCCGTCGTTCGGCGTCGAGTATTTCGTCGGTGTCGACGGCATCAGTCTCTTCCTGGTCGTGCTGACCGCTTTCTTGACGCCGTTGGCGCTGCTGTCGTCGTGGGGCTCGATCCACAAACAGGTCAAGACGTTTGTGATGGTGGTGCTCGCGCTGGAGTCGGCGATGATCGGCGTGTTCGTCGCGCTCGATCTCTTTCTCTTCTACGTGTTCTGGGACGCGATGCTCGTCCCGATGTATTTCCTCATCGGCATCTGGGGCTACGACGATCGCGTGTACGCCGCCATCAAGTTCATGCTCTACACGATGGCCGGCAGTGTGTTGATGCTCGTCGCGATTCTCGCCCTTGGTTATTACCACGGCGTTGCGACGGGTGTGCCGAGCTTCGACGTGCTCAAGTTGTACGAGCTTCAGATTCCGCGCCCGCTGCAGTTCTGGGGTTTCCTCGCGTTTGCCCTTGCGTTTGCCATCAAGGTGCCGCTGTTTCCATTCCACACCTGGCTGCCCGACGCGCACGTGCAGGCGCCCACCGCCGGATCGGTGATTCTGGCCGGCGTGCTGCTGAAGATGGGCACCTATGGCCTGGTGCGATTCGCGTTTCCGCTGTTCCCGGACGCAGCGCTGTTCTTCGCGCCGTATCTTGCGGTCGCGGCCGTCATCGGCATCATCTACGGCGCGCTGGTCGCGATGGTGCAGCCCGATCTGAAGAAGCTCGTCGCGTACTCGAGCGTCAGCCACCTCGGCTTCGTGGCGCTCGGTATCTCGGCGATGAACATTCAGGGCGTGCAGGGAGCGGTCTACCAGATGCTGGCCCATGGTGTCAGCACCGGCGCCCTCTTCCTCATCGTGGGCATGCTGTCCGATCGCCGTCACACGCGGCTGATTTCGGAGTTTGGTGGCCTCAAGAAAGTCCTGCCGAGACTGTCCTCGGCGTTCCTCGTCGTCACGCTGGCGTCGATCGGGCTGCCCGGTCTCAATGGGTTCGTTGGCGAGCTGCTGATACTCGTCGGCGCGTTCAGGTGGGACCCGCGAGTGGCCGCTTTCGCGGCGAGCGGCGTGCTGCTCTCGGCCGTCTACATGTTGTGGATGTTCCAGCGTGTGAACTATGGACCAGTGACAAAGGACGAGAACGCGACGCTCCCCGATCTGACGACTCGCGAGCGCTTGACCTTGTGGCCGGCGGTCGCGATGACGATTGTGATGGGTGTGTTCCCGATGATCTTCCTGCGGCCCATGGAACCTGCGGTGGCGCGCCTTGTCGACCTCGTGCGCCGGAATGAGGGTCAAACCGTGCGCGCACCTCTAGGGATTAGGGATTTTGGACTAGGGATTAGGGATTGGGGACCAGGGATTAGGCCAGTTGTAGGACGTGAACCCGTGTCGCTGCACCAATCCCCAGTCCCTAATCCCCAATCCCTGGAAAACGCGCCATGAGCGAGTATCTGGCGATTGTTCCGCTGGTGTGTGTGTGGTTCGGCGGCATCCTGGCGATGATGGCCGAAGCGTTCAGGGAGCCTGGCGAGCAGATGCCGCTGGAAGGCATTGCCGTCGGGTCGCTGCTGACGGCTGGCATAACGGCGGCGCTCTTGTGGGACCGCAATGCGTTCAGCTTCGGCGTCGTGTCCGCCGACAATTTCGGTCTGTTCGTCACGCTCGTGCTCGTGGTCGTCGGTATTCTCACGGTGATGCTGTCGTCGCAGGTGGTCGAGCGCGACGGCATCAATCCCGGCGAGTACTACGCGCTGACGCTCTTTGCGATCGGCGGGATGATGCTGATGGCCACCGCGGCGGATCTTCTCGTGATCTTCGTCGCGCTCGAGATTCTGTCGCTCGCGGTCTACGTCCTGACCGGCATCCGGCGCGATTCGCAGACGGGCGCGGAGGCCGCGTTCAAGTACTTCCTGCTCGGCGGTTTCTCGAGCGCATTCTTCCTGTACGGCATTGCATTTACCTTTGGCATTGCCGGCACGACGCGACTTGCCGAAGTGGTCGTCGTCATGTCCACGCTCGCCGGAGGTCACGACGTGCTGACCTACGTCGCGCTCGGCCTGCTGATGGTCGGCTTTGCCTTCAAGGTTTCGGCCGTGCCGTTCCACATGTGGACGCCGGACGCCTACCAGGGCGCCCCGGCCGTTGTCACAGCGTTCATGTCGGCCGGCGTGAAGGCGGCCGCGTTCGCCGCGTTCGTGCGCGTGTTCATGTCGGCCTTCGGCGGACTCCAGCCGCAGTGGGAGCCGGTCATCTGGATGCTGTCGGCGGCGTCGATGATTCTCGGGGTCACGGCCGGAGTCGTTCAACGCAACGTGCGGCGCATGCTCGCGTACTCGAGCATTGCGCATGCGGGCTATCTGCTGATGGCGATGGCGGCCGGCAACGATACGGGCAAGGGCGCGATTCTGTTCTATCTGCTGACCTATGCGCTGACGAGCGTTGGTGCGTTCGGAGTGACGGCGCTGGTCGCCACGCGCGACCGCACGAACGACGACCTCGGCGACTATGCCGGGCTGGCGAAGCGCCAGCCGCTGCTCGCGTTTCTCATGACCGTCTTCCTGCTGTCTCTCGGAGGCTTCCCGCCGACCGCCGGCTTCGTCGGGAAGTGGTATCTGTTCAGCGCCGCCGTCGATGCGGGTTCTTACGCGCTTGCGATTATCGGCGTCCTGACGAGCGTCGTCTCGGTGTTCTTTTATCTGCGCATAGTGGTGATGATGTACATGTCAGACGAGACATCGGCGTCGCCCGTCACGCAGCCGTCGGCCGCGTCGATGTTTGCGCTGGCCGTGCCGCTGGTCGCGACGTTCTATCTCGGGATCCTGCCGGCAAAGCTGCTTCAGATCGCGGCAGATTCGATCGCGACGATCCTCTGAACACTAAGAACACCAAGGTAGGAATCTGACAAGATCACGAAGAAACCGTGTCTTTGTGATCTTGTCTGGTTCTTCCCTTAGTGATCTTAGTGATCCGCTGTTTTTGGAGGCGATAACGTATCCAGAAACAGCGGTCCCCACGTGACCAGGCGGGCTTCCAGTTTGTCCGTGCAGTCGCAGTCGGAGCAGGCCCAGGGGCTCTCGCCGTTGAGGTCTTTGCAGCGCGAGCGCGCGTGCGCGTTCTGTACCTTGATCAAGTCGAAATATTCTTCCCAGTACGGTCGCTCTTCCTGGAGCGGTGTCGAGCAATAGCACACCTCGACCCACTTCACGGACCCATCCCGGAGACGCCGCGCGCACTCCATGTTGCGCGCATATTCGTCGCCGGCGATCGACCCCCGGCCAAGCGTGCCGTCCTCGATAGCTGTCGCGAGCGCCGCTTCACGTCCCGGCTTCACTCGGGCTGTCACCAGATAGCGCATGTGGACCAGTTTCAGGATAACATCTGATCGCTTCCTGCAATGTCCACCGAACCCAAACACGAACCGTTGTTATCGCCCGCCGACCCGCCGCGGTATCGTCCGCGCGAGCGGTTCTGGCCCTATGTCGAGCTGCCGGAGCAGCTGACCGACGACGAGATCGCGAAGCTCGATCCCGATCTGCACGCCGAGCTGTTCGGGGCGCCACAACGGCCGTTTTCGGTGACGCTCGCGTTTCCGGTTCTCGACACGCCCGACTACGCGCGCGCGGTCGAGCTGGCGAAGGCGTCGGCCGAATACCGGGAAACCGGCAGCGGTTCCACGTTCCGCCATCGCGCGCGGTTCTGGCCGTCGGACGCGACGAAGCTGCGCGATTTGTTCGAGCTGGTGGGCCGCTTCGACGCGTGTGAAGTGCTCATCGACGATCGTCCGGTGCCATACGCCCGCGAGCTGTGGCTGCCGCTTATCTGGTTCCTGATTCCTCGATAGCGGCCCTCGGTGCCCGAGTCCACAGAGCTCGAACGGGAACTGCAGATTCTGGAGAGCGAACTGCGCCGGCTGGAAGGGGAATACAACATGTATTTTGCCGGACGGCTCCCGCGTCCGCCCTGGGAGACGCGGTCGCGCGTCGAGACCCTCGTGAAGAAGCTCGACCGCACCCACATCCAGAACTACGGCGATCGCTTCCGGTTCAGCACGCTGCAGGCGCGCTTTGCGGCGTTTATCGATCTCTGGGATCGCGGTCTGCGCGCGCGCGAAGAAGGGAGGCCGGGGCCGTTCGCCCGGAAGCCGGCTGCCCCGGCGAAAGCGCCGGCGCGCGCCGAGGACAAAATCCTGTTTGTGGCGTCGTTCAAGGATCCGATGAAGGAGATGGACAAGCTCCACGATCTCTACGACACGCTGCGCGATGCGCGCGAACAGCTGGGTGAGCAGAACATCCCCTTTCACAAGTTCACCGAGCTGGTGAAGTCGCAGGTGGCGAAGTTGAAGAAAGACGGGGCGCCCGAGGTGGCGTTTCGTGTATCGGTGAAGGACGGGAAGCTGAACTTTACGGCGAGGGGATTGAAAGGGGCGAAGTAAGGCAAGGCCGCCTGGCCGGGAAAGGGGTCGGGGTCCCCTCTTCCCGGGCCAGGCTGAATTGCGGGTCAGGCTTTGGTGACGTTACCGGCCTGCGGTCCCTTGGGGCCATCGACGATTTCGAACTCGACGGCCTGTCCTTCTTCCAGAGACCGGAAACCGGCGCCCTGAATCGCGGAGTAGTGGACGAACACGTCGCTGCCACCCTCGCGTTCGATGAACCCGTAACCCTTAGCGTTGTTGAACCACTTGACCTTGCCTGTGATACGCATCGTTTCTCTTCCTTACTTACGTGCGGCGCGAGTACCGCGAACTCAAAAAAAAAGACCGCAACGGTGCGGCCTTCCGTTGACGGCGCTATCCTCGCCAGCGCCGCGAAAATGATAATGGCTTGTCACGATTCCGTCAACTCCGTGGCACATCCAAGTATCGGCCTATGACCATGAGCTGGCTCGACGAACTGCGACAGGACCTGCGATATGCGGCTCGCACGCTGGTGAAGCATCCAGGGTATGCCGCGCTGGCTGTGATGACGCTCGGTCTCGGCATCGGCGCCAACACCGCGATTTTCAGCGTCATCAACGGGGTGCTGCTGAAGCCGCTGCCCTACGAGCACGGAGATCGCCTGGCGATTGTGCGTCAGTCGGCCCCCCTTTCCGGCCAGCCCCAGATGGGGGTCGCCATCGCCGAGTACTACGACTACCGCGAGCAGGCCAAAGTATTCGATGGCCTCGTCGAGTACCACCAGATGAACTTCGATCTGCTCAACCGCGGCGAGCCCGACCGCGTCGACGCCGGCGTCGTCTCGCACAACTTCTTCGACCTCCTGGGCATCAGGCCCATTCTGGGACGAAGCTTCGTCAAGTCGGACGATGAGCACGGCGCCGAGGCGGTGCTCATTCTCAGCCACAGGTACTGGCGCCAGAAGTTCGGCGCCGATCCGGCGATTGTCGGGCGGATGTTCGAGATGAACGACCGGCCCCATCGCGTCATCGGGGTGTTGCCCAACGTGCCGCACTATCCCCAGGAGAATGATGTCTACATGCCGGTATTGGCGTGCCCATTCCGGCAGGCAGCGGAACGCAACATCGCGCAGAACCGGCGCGCGTTCGGAGGGCTCAGCGTCTTCGGGCGGCTCAGTCCCGGGGTATCCCACGAGCAGGCCGCGTCGGCTGTCGCCACCATCAATCAGAGGTTCGCCGCCGACCACCCGAGCGTGTATCGACCGGCCAACTCCGGCTTTCAGGCGACCGCCCTCGAGTTGCGTCGCGCGCTTACTGAGGGTGCGCGAGAGCTCCTGCTGATCCTGCTCGGCATCACCAGCCTCGTCCTGCTCATCGCGTGCGCCAACGTGGCGAGTCTCACGCTGGCGCGCATGCTTGGCCGCAATCGGGAACTGGCCATGCGGTCAGCGCTCGGCGCCGGCCGGGGACGGCTCGTGCGTCAGTTGCTGACCGAGAGCACCTTGCTCGCGGTGGCTGGAGGCGTGGTCGGCGTGCTTTTCGCGCTCGGTACCGCCGGCATGCTGACGAGGTTCGTGGGCCGATTCACCGTGCGCACGGGCGAAGTGTCAATGGATGTGCCGGTGCTGGTGTTCACGTTGCTCGTGTCGGTGCTGACGGGGATCCTGTTCGGCACCCTGCCGGCCCTCGGCACGCGCGTGAATCTCGTGAATGCGCTCAAGCAGGGCAGCAACCAGGCCGGGACCGGCACCGGCCGATCGCGGATGCAGAGCATGCTCATCGTCGCGCAGGTGGCCGTGTCGGTCGTGCTGCTCGTGGGTGCCGGACTGTTGCTGACGAGCTTCTATCGCCTGCAGCAGGTTGACGCCGGCTATCGCTCCGACGGGGTGCTCTCCGCTCAGATCTACGGCAACTTCTCTCGATACGGGAACATCAACGCGCTCCGCCGTCTCTATCTGCCGATCCTCGATCGGCTTACTGGCCAGCCCGGCGTCGTTTCGGCAGCCATTACGAATGCCGTGCCTCTTGCGGGCACCGCGCCCGGTACTGCCCGGTTCGACATCGAGGGCCGTATCGCCGACGATCCGAATCTCCGCCCGACGACGGATGTCCGGGTGGCCAGCGACAGGTACTTCGAAACGATCGGTATTCCACTGGTGAACGGTCGAGTGTTCAACCAGTTCGATACGCCGGAGAGTCTGCCCGTTGCCGTGATTAACAGCGCGATGGCCCGGTACTGGCAAGGCGGGAATCCCATTGGCACTCGAATCTCGACCAATCGCAAGACGTGGTTCACGGTCGTCGGCGTGGTCGGCGACGTCCGCCAGTTTGGCCTTGCCGTGCCGACGGTCGCGCAGATCTACATTCCGCTTGCGCAGTCGCCGTTCAATTTTGCCGGTCAGGTGCTGGTGCGCACAGCCGATGATCCCGCGCGGTTCGAGAGCGTGTTGCGGCGGACTGTTCATGCTGTCGATCCGAATCAGCCGGTGGAAGCGGTGAGGACTCTGGACGACCTGCGATTCGAGGCACTGGCGGCACCGAGGCTGACCGCCACTCTGCTGGCCGTGTTCGCCGGGCTGGCCCTGCTGATGACTCTGGCGGGCATCGGAGGCGTGATTGCCACATCGGTGACCGCGCGCACGCGCGAGTTCGGCGTGCGCATGGCACTTGGCGCTGGACGCGAGAGCGTTCACGCGATGGTCGTACGGCAGGGACTGACGCTCGTCGCCATCGGAATTGCGATCGGTCTGGCCGCGGCCCTCGCGACGAGCCGGGTGTTGGCGGCATATCTTTACCAGACCACGCCGCGCGATCCACTCGTGCTGGTGATTGTGACCGCCGCGTTCCTCGTCGCCGGCGTGATAGCGTGCCTCGGCCCGGCACGACGGGCGACGATGGTAGACCCGCTGATTGCGTTGCGCACCGAGTAATCCGATGCCCAGAGCCCTTTTGAGCGTTTCCGACAAGACCGGCTTGCTTCCGTTTGCCCGCGCGCTGGCGGCCAGCGGTTATGAGCTCGTATCCACCGGCGGTACGGCCCGCGCGCTCGAGACAGAGCGTGTACCCGTCACCGGAATTTCGGACGTGACGGGGTTCCCCGAAATCATGGATGGGCGCGTGAAGACCCTGCATCCCGCCGTGCACGGAGGCATCCTTGCCCGTCGTGCCCGTCCCGACGACATGGCGACGCTGGGCCAGCACAAGATCTTCCCGATCGACATCGTCGTGGTGAATCTGTATCCGTTCGTGAAGACGGCGGCCAGGCCGGACATCGCCTTCGGGGCGCTCGTCGAGGAAATCGACATCGGTGGGCCGAGCATGGTGCGCTCTGCGGCCAAGAATTTTCAGGACGTCCTCGTGATCGTCGATCCGGCTGACTACCAGCATGCGCTCGCGGAGCTTGAACGCCCGGGTGGGCCCTCGCTGGAATTCCGGTTCGACCTCGCGCGAAAGGCGTTTGCTCATACAGCGGCCTACGATGCGGCGATCGCGGCAACGCTCGGAGAGTTCAGCGCCGCAGATGGA
This sequence comes from Vicinamibacterales bacterium, assembly GCA_963782595.1. Taxonomy (GTDB): domain Bacteria; phylum Acidobacteriota; class Vicinamibacteria; order Vicinamibacterales; family JAMQPK01; genus JAMQPK01. The sequence continues at coordinate 342,066 of CAWAKJ010000007.1, forward strand.
TTCAAGCGGACGATCGCGCCTACTGTGACGCCCTCACGACTGTCGCTGACCCTCCACAAGATCAAGGAGCTGCGTTATGGGGAGAACCCTCATCAGCCGGCTGCGTGGTATGCCGCTGATCACGGATTCGGTCTGGGTGCTGCACAGGTGCTGCAAGGCAAGGAGCTGTCGTTTACCAATCTTCTCGATCTCGATTCTGCGGCCCGCATCGTTCTCGAGTTCACCGAGCCGGCCGCCGCGGTAATCAAGCACACGAATCCATGTGGCGCGGCCATCGGCCGTACCCTCGACGAGGCCTACGTGCGTGCCCGCGAGGCCGATCCGCTCGCCGCGTTCGGCGGCATCATCGGGTTGAATCGCGCGATCGACGCCGAGACGGCTCGAGCGCTCGTCTCGACGTTCATCGAGGCCGTCATTGCACCAGGCGTCGAGGATGCCGCGCGGCCCATCCTGGCGGCCAAGGCGAACATGCGGGTGGTCGTGGCCGATTTGAAACCCTCAGCCGATCCAGCGAGCTTGCGCGACATCCGGTCGGTTCTCGGCGCGATGCTCCTTCAGCAGCGGGACGAGGTGATGGAGGCGCGCGAACCGTGGAGCGCGCAAGCGATTGCATCTGCGGGACTGAAAGTCGTCACCAAACGTGCCCCAAGCGAGTTGGAGTGGGGAGCCTTACGCTTCGCCTGGCGGATCTGCGCGCACGTCAAATCGAACGCCGTGATTTTCACCGATGCCCTGCGGACGCTCGCGATCGGCGCGGGCCAGATGAGCCGCGTCGACGCCGTCCAGGTGGCGGTGATGAAGGCGGGCGGCACCGAGCGACAGAATCCACTGGCTGGCTCGGTCGCCGCGTCAGATGCGTTCTTTCCGTTTCGCGACGGACTCGACGCCATCGCGCGGGCGGGCGCGACGGCGGTCGTGCAGCCGGGCGGCTCGGTGCGCGACGGCGAAGTGATTGCGGCTGCCGACGAGCACGGGCTCGCGATGGTGTTTACAGGCAAGCGTCACTTCAGGCATTAGCCTGTACAAAAATACAAACAAGAGATTAGGAGGTCAGGAGGCTGTTTCAATACCTGACCATCAACAGAAGATCAGAAGATCAAGAGACTGGTGTCCTCGTTCCGATGCGTCATGAACCTCCGTCGGAGGCATCGGCGCGCGCCAATGGCGCAACGTCGATGCAGAACTCTGTGGTTGTCGTTTGGAAGACGAGCGAAGCGGGACGACAGTGTCCCCCGATCTTCTGACCTTCTGATCTTCTGTGACCTGGGAGACTAAGAGATCTCCAGTCTCCTGGTCTCCTGAACTCCTGTTAAGGCTTCCGATGCGTAAGGCAGTGTCATCAGGACGAGGAACAGCATCAGGAACTCGGAGTCGCCGAAGTTGTACTCCGCCAGGCCCGCGCCCAACATGGCGACGACGCAACCGAGAGTCGTCGCTGCGAGGAAGCGCCTGTCCGGTCCGCCGTCGCTCGTCTGATACATTCGAGCTCTGGCGAGACCCGCCGTAGCCTCGGCGGAGGCGGGAATCTTGAGGCGCTTCACCATATCGACGCCGATGACCACGATCATCCACAGCCAGGCAGCCAGCGCAGGCAGGCCCCGCTCGGCGGCAATCTGCATCGGAACATTGTGCAGGTGCGGGTTCACCTGGGCGGGTTCGCTCGAGTCGAGAAACTCGCGATAGCGCTCGCCTACTCTCGCCGGCCCGACCCCTGTGAGCGGATGCGCCTTGACCATGCGGCTGCCGACCTTCAGCATCATCACGCGATCGATCCGCGTTGGATCGCGCGCGTCGAACATCGACATGAAGCGGCTGGTCACCTGTGGCGGCGCGAGCACGAAGAACAGCGCGGCGAGCACCGGCATCACGGCCATGAGGCGCAGGTCCTTCAGCAGCAGCAGAAACGCTATTCCGGCGCAGGCGCCGACCAGCGCGCTCCGCGTGAAGGTCAGGCCCAGAATGACGAGCAGCGCCGGCATCATCAGCGAGGGCCAGAGCCGATCCTTCGTGAACAGAATCCGCGCGGCGGCGCAGCATGTCACGAGCATCAGTACGCCCGAGTAGGTCATGTAATGGCCGAGCGCGCCCTGCGGCCGCCGCCCGAGGTTGTCGTACTGCAGTATGCCGAACTGGAAAATCCCGAACAACGCGCTGATCGCGCCGACGGTGATGATGACCTGCACGACGAACGGCGCTTTCGCGCCGCGCGCGAACTCGTAAGCCATCGGCACCACGAGGAACAGCACGAGCTGTTTCGAGTCGACGAAGCTGGCGTTCGGATCGTCGGAGAACGCCGCCGAGACGAGCGTGAGCGCCGCGTAGGCGGCAAGCGGATAAAAGAACCGCGGCACCTCGACGCGCCGCGCCGCGATCACATGCGCGAGCCACATCAGGAGCGCCAGACCGAGAAAAATATTTGCGGCGGCGATCGAGAACTGCAGGGCCGACACGAAGCCGAGCAAAGCGAAATATCCAACGCGTTCGATCCAGTCTCGGTTCATTCGCATCCCTTAACAGGAGAGTAGGAGATGAGGAGAAGGCCCCGGTCCCACTTCGCTGATTCTTTGACACGGAGTGCTCGGAGCTCAGCATCGACGTCGCGCCGTTGGCGCGCGAAGAGACGACGCACCGCCGAATACAAGAGTGGCACGATTCTGACTCTTGCATTCGGCGGTCGTCGTCTCCTCGCGTGGGCCGCGTCCGCGGCCCACGACGTCGATGCCTCCGACGAAGCCCGCTGACGCCTTCTACGGAGGTCATCATTCTCCGCGCCTCTGCGCCTTTGCGTCGAAACCGGCACATGCCGCGTCAAAGACGCCTGCGAACAGCTTGCGCTTTGAAACCGCTCGTAGGAGATTAGCCTCCTCATCTCCTGGTCTCCTGTTTTCTTTCGAGGGCACGTTCGGCGAGCGCGACGACCGACTCCGCCGAGATCCCTGTCAGGCATCTGAAATCACCCGGCTCGCACCGGCGCTGATCGCAGGGCCGGCACGGCAGGTCATGCACTTCTGCCGCGGCGTCGAAGTACTGCGCGCTGCGATACGGCTGCGACCGGACCGGCAACGTCGGTCCATACAATCCCACAACCGGCACGCGTGTGGTGCCCGCAATGTGCAACGGACCGCTGTCGCCGCCGATGTAGAGCGCCGCCCGGTCGATCAGCGCCCGCAATTGTGGCAGATCAAACTCGCCGCATTCCACGATCGCGGCACGCTCGTGCAGTGAGAGACGTGCGCGTGCCCGGCTGGCGATGGCCGAGGCGGCACCGGCATCCGAGGGTCCGGACGTGAGGATGATGCGGCGCGTCGGATCGGTCGCCGCCAGTCGGAACACCAACTCTACAAACGAGGCAGACGGCCAGCGCCGAAACGGATTGCCCGCGCTGACATGCACCACGACGATCGGCGAGCCTGCGTCGATGCCGGCGTCGGCGAGACGGCGAGCTACCGCGGCTACCGCTGTGGCATTCAACGGCATTTCCGTCGCGTCACTCTCGAGATTCGGCGGCGCGATGCCGAGCGGCAGCAGCACATCCCACTGGCTCACGACCGAGTGACGTGGCCGAAGCGCGCGCGGCCGCGGGACTCGCGTCGTATACATCCACCCGCGGCCGGCCACATCGTATCCGATGCGACGCGACGCCCCGCTCAGCCAGGTGAAAAGCGAGCTGCGTGGGCCGCCATGAAAGTCGATGGCAAGATCGTAGTGTTCGCGACGCAGGCGCCGGATCACGCCGAGATCGGCGCGGAGCCGTCCTCGCGCGTGCGGGCTGCAGACGACGATGACGTCATCGAGATGCGGATTGCCGCGCACAATCGCCTCGGCTTCTTCTTCGACGATGTACGTGAGGCGTGCGTCGGGAAAGTGGCGGCGGAGGGCCCGGATGGCGGGCGTCGTAAAGACGACGTCGCCGATCAGTCGGAGCCGGACTAACAGGATGTTCAATCGGACCTATTTCTCTATCGTGGCCTCGTCGATAAGCATGACGGGAATGTCGTCCTTGATCGGATAGACGCGGTGACAGGTCTGACACTTCAAGCCCGTGCCGTTGTGCACGAGAACGACGGGCGTTTTGCAGTTCGGGCACGCCAGAATCTCGAGCAGGTCAGCGTCGATGGCCATGAAAACGCTCCTCCATGTGGAATGACCAAAAACTATAGCAGAAAGGTTACAATCGAACGTCACATGCGGAAAGGACCGGGGCTCGTGGTGGCACTGCTGGCAGTCGCAGTGTCGGCGTCTGCGCAGACCAAGCCTGCGCCTGCCGATACGAGCGGCGGCGCGTACTACGAGTTCATGATGGGGCTGCACTTCGAGAGCCAGGGCGACAGCACGGGAGCCCTCGCGGCCTATCAACGCGCCGAACGTCTCGACCCGCAGTCGGCCGAGATTCCCGCCGCCCTCGCAGAGCTGTACGCGCGGCTGAACCGGCCTACCGATGCGATTGCGGCGGGGGAGCGCGCCGTCAAGGCGAACCCGTCGAATCCCGAAGCCAACTGGATACTGGGCAGTCTGTACGCGCGAATGTCGGAGATGCCGAATACGCGCGATGTGGACCGTCGCACTTACTCGCAGCGCGCGATCGCCACTCTCGAGAAGGCCAGCCGCAACGCGCACCCCAGTGTGCCGATGATGCTCGCGCGGCTTTACATCGCCGACCAGCAGTACGAAAAAGCCGTGGCGCTGCTCGTGACGCTCGTGAGCGACGAGCCCGAACAGGTCGAAGCGGTCGCGCTCCTGGCCGAAGCGTATCAGGCGACCGACCGCGACGCGGATGCGGTCGCGCTGCTCGAAAAATCGGTCGTCGATTCGCCCGAGCTCTACGCGACGCTCGGTCAGGTCTATCAGGATCAGGGCCGCTGGAACGATGCCGCGCGCGCGTACGAAGGGGCGGTCCAGGAACGGCCGCAGGTGCTGGCGCTCCGCACCCAGTGGGCGACCGCATTGTTGAATGCGGGCGACGCGCAGCGTGCGCGCCAGGTATTGGAAGAAGGTTCGGCCGGCAACTCGAAGAGCACCCGCGCGCTGTATCTGCTGTCGGAGGCGCAGCGCCGCACGCGCGATTACGCGGCTGCGGAAGTGACCGCCCGGCGGTTGATTGCGCTCGACGCACGCGCGCTCGGCGGGCCCCGCCAGCTCGCGCAGATCTTCCGCGATCAGAACGAACATCAGAAAATCGTCGCGCTGCTCGAGCCTATCGTCACGACGCGTCTCCGCGCGGCGGACGCCGCCGACCTGACGAGCGAGACCTTCCGCAGCGCGTACTTCGATCTCGCGACGGCCTACGAGTCTCTCAAGCAGTTCGACAAAGCCATCACGATGCTCCGTCAGGCGCGCACGTTGTCGCCAACCGATCCTCTTGTTGAGATCAGGCTCGCACGGTCGCAGGAGGCGGGCGGCAAGGGTGAAGACGCGGTCAGAACGCTGCAGGGCGCCGTCACGAAGTTCCCCAAAGAGCCGATGGTGAAGCTGCAGCTCGCCTCGACCCTGCAGCGCGCGCGGAAATACCCCGAGGCCGAGGCGATGTTCCGGCAGGTGATCGCCGACGATGCGAAGAACCCCGACGCGCTCAACTCGCTCGGCTACATGCTCGCCGAGCGCGGACAGAAACTGGACGAAGCCGTCTCGCTGGTGGAGCGCGCGCTCGTCATCGAGCCCGGCAATGGCGCGTATCTCGACAGCCTGGGCTGGGCTTTTTATAAGCAGAATCGCCTCGAGCAGGCTGAAGCGCCACTGCAAGAAGCGGCGAAGCAGTTGCCGACCGTATCGGTGATTCAGGACCATCTTGGCGAGTTGCTCAACAGGCGCGGCCGGTTCCAGGAGGCCATCGACGCCTGGCAGCGGGCGCTCGATGGCGATGGCGACGAGGTATCGCGCTCGGAGCTCGAGGATAAGATCAAATCGGCGCGCCAGAAGCTTGGCCGGCAAAAATAGTCTCGCCTGTTCGATTCTCCTTTTCACGATCGCTCTAACGGCCTGTGGACCGCGCCGTGTCGGGCTTCCTGCCGGCTCTGGTACTCCGGCGTCCGATTTCGCGCCCGCCTATGCGGCGGCGCGCGCGGCGTGCGAGCAGGTTCGCACCTTTCAGGCCGAGCTCGGCCTGTCGGGACGCGCCGCGGGACAGCGCGTGCGGGGCCGGGTGCTGGGCGGATTCGTACCCGGCGCACTGCGCCTGGAGGGCGTGGCGCCCTTTGGCACGCCCGTGTTCATTCTCGTGGCGGATGGGCCGCGTGGCACATTGCTGCTGTCGCGTGACCGACGCGTCGTACGCGATGCACCACCGCAGGAGATACTGAACGCACTCATCGGCCTTCGGCTCGACGCGGACGACCTGCGCGCGCTGTTGACGGGCTGTGTGAAAGCGGCAGCCGAGGCTGCGTCGGCCCGCGCATATGGATCGGAGTGGATGGCCGTGGATCTCTCGTCGGGAGGGACGGTTTACCTCAACCGCGGCGCCGCGGGATGGCGCATCGTTGCCGGCCGTTATGGCGGTCTCGAGATCGACTACACCGCGTTCGCCGGCGCTCGTCCGTCACAGATCACGCTGCGGGGGCAGGATCTCAATCTCGGCCTCGAGGTCAGCCAGGTCGAGGTGAACGGCGACCTGCCGCGCGATCAGCTCGTCGCCCTGAAAATCCCGGACGGCGTCGAGCCGTTGTCGCTCGAAGAGCTGCGCACGTCCGGACCGCTCGGCCGCTGACGGAGGGACCAGAGAGGATGAGATCGCTCACGCTGCGGGCGTTTGCCAAGATCAACCTCTCCCTTCGTGTCAAAGAGACGCGGCCCGACGGTTTTCACGAAGTGCAGACGATTCTGCAGGCCATCGATCTCTTCGATCTCGTCAAGATTTCGGCGAGGCGCGGGCCGTTCGAACTGCGCTGTGACACTCCGGGGGTGCCGCTCGATCGCACGAACCTGGTGTGGAAAGCAGCCCTCCACCTGTGGCGGGGGGCCGGTCTGGACGGGGAGCCTCGCAACGCGGTGGTCACTCTTCAAAAGAACATTCCGATGCAGGCGGGACTGGGCGGTGGCAGCAGCAATGCCATCGCCGCGCTGCTGGGTTTGCGGCGGGTCTGGAAGCTGCGCGTGCCGGACGAGCAGGTGTACGACATTGCTGTCCAACTTGGATCGGACGTGCCGTACTTTCTCGTTGGAGGCACCGCTCTCGCGCTTGGCCGTGGCGAAGAGGTGTATCCGCTCGAAGATCTCCCGCGCCTGTGGGTGGTGCTGGTTTTCCCGCCGTTCGGTGTTTCCACAAAGGACGCGTATGCCTGGCTGGACGAGAAACGGCTCCGGGAGCCTTTTTCGGCGGGTGCCATCGAAAAAGGCTCCCGGAGCCGTTTTCAGCTCCTTGGCGGCTGGCCGTTCGTCAACGAGCTCGAAGCGCCGGTCATCGAACGCCACGCCTTGATTGGCGCCCTTAAACGGTGGCTGGCCAATCGCGGCGCGCTTCTTTCGGCCATGTCGGGAAGCGGTTCGACCGTCTTCGGCGTCTTCGAGTCTGCACGGGCCGCCGCCGTCGCCGCCCGTAATCTGCGAACAGATGGCGCGCGCGTGCTCTTGGTTCGCTTCCGGCCCCGCCGGGCCTGAAGCTTGCCCGTCGGTGCTCTAATCGTCTAAAATCTTCGTTTGCGCTGCGGTGGTCGAGCCACGCCTGTAAGGACTTCCTCGAAAATGCGCGCGTAGTTGGATTTATTGGGGCGTGGCCAAGCGGTAAGGCGCGGGACTTTGGATCCCGTATTCGGTGGTTCGAATCCACCCGCCCCAGCCATTCGACTCACTTTGCGTTCCGCCTCCGGCGAACCGCAAGGTTCGCTCATGGCGGGCCAGCGACAGGAGAATGGCCCTGAGCGTAGTCGAAGGGCCAGCGCGGCGGACGCAAGTGCCCCGGGTTCCCAGACGCGGTATGCGCGTTGGGATGGACTCTGACGCATGGACAGACCTGCAGGGTACGGCGAACTGAAACTGTTTTCCGGGAGCGCCCATCCCGATCTGGCGCGCGAGATCGCGCACCATTTGAGCCTGCCCATGGGGCAGAGCCGGTTGAGGCGGTTTCCGGATACGGAAGTTTCGTTTCAGATCGACGAAAACATCCGCGGCACCGATGTGTTCATCGTGCAGCCGACGTGCGCGCCGGTCGACGAGCACATCATGGAGCTGCTGATCATGATCGACGCATTCCGTCGATCGTCCGCGGCCCGGATTACGGCGGTGATTCCGTACTACGGATATGCGCGGCAGGACCGCAAGGACAAGCCGCGGGTGCCGATTTCGGCGAAGCTCGTCGCGAATATCCTGAGTGCGTCGGGCGTCGATCGCGTGCTGACGATGGATCTGCACAAGGCGCAGATTCAGGGGTTCTTTGACATTCCGGTTGACCATCTGTTCGCGGCGCCGGTCATCATCGACTTTCTGGCGCGTCAGACCTTTCCGAATCTGACGATCGTGTCGCCCGATGCCGGCGGCGCCGAACGTGCACGGGCGTATGCCAAGCGGCTCGGCGGAGAACTGGCGGTGATCGACAAACGCCGTACTGATGACGGCACCGCGGAAGTGATGAACGTGGTCGGCGATGTTGCCGGACGCACGTGCATCATCCAGGACGACATCATCGATACGGCTGGCACGATCGAGAAGGCGGCTAATGCGCTGACGGAGAACGGCGCGGCCCGCGTGTTGGCCTGCGCCGTGCACGGTGTGCTGTCTGGCCCGGCGTTCGACCGCATCGTCAAGGCGCCGCTCGAGAAGCTGATCGTGACCAACACGATTCCGCTCAACGGCGATCGCGCCAGGCACAACAAGGTCGTGTCGCTGTCGGTCGCCAAGCTGTTGAGCCAGGCGATTCGCAGCATTCACGAGGAGTCGTCCGTTTCTTCGCTGTTCGTGTAGGGATTAGGGACTGGGGATAGGGATTAGGGATTAGGGATTAGACGACGAAATGCCGCACTAAGCAGATCGTCGTCGCGAGCATAGCCGAGCGCCGAAGGCGCGAAGGCACAGAGTCGTGGGGGTGGGGCCCCACGACCACTAAAGAAAGAAGACAGGCACCATGGAAGCAGTACTCGACGCAGTTGAACGCAATCAGAGGGGCAAGAACGAGGCGCGGCGTCTGCGCGCGGGCGGCCGGATTCCCGCGGTCTTCTACGGCGGCAAAGACGGTGGTAAAGCCATCGCCGTCGACCCGAAGGCGCTGGCGCGCATCCTGCGCACCGAACAGGGCGCGAATACGCTGATCGCCTTGAATCTGCCAGGGGGCGGCGACGCGCGCGTGCTGGTGAAGGAGTACCAGCTCGACCCTGTCACGCACGAGCTCCTGCACGCCGACTTCTACCGTGTGGCCATGGACAAGGTCATCCGCGTCCAGGTGACCGTCGTCGCGCAGGGCGAGCCAAAAGGCGTGAAGCAACAGGGCGGGGTTCTCGACATCGTCCATCGGCAGATCGAGATCGAGTGCCTGCCGGCGGATATTCCGAACAACATCGTGCTCGACGTCAGCGAGCTCATGGTCGGTCAGAGCATCCGCGTCAAGGACGTGGCGGCGAGCGCCAAGTGGAAGTCGCTGAGCGATCCCGAGATGATGCTCCTTCACGTCATCATTCCGAAGGTCGAAGAGACACCGGCTCCGGGTGCGGAAGCGGCGGCGGCTGGTGCGGCTGCCACGCCTGCCGAACCCGAGGTCATCAAGAAGGGCAAGAAGGAAGAGGAAGGTGCCGAGGCGGCGGCGCCTGCGCCTGCGGCCGGGAAGAAAGAGAAGAAGTAGATGGGGTCTGACCCCCGCGTTAGTACGGGGGTCAGACCCCTGTGAAGCTGGTCGTCGGTCTTGGCAATCCGGGCCGCGATTACGAGCACACGCGGCACAACGTCGGGTTTCAGGTTGCCGAGGAGCTGGCCGAACGCTATCGCGTGTCGTTGAAGAATTACGCGAAGTGGAAGGCGCGGGTGGCGAAGGTTTCCGAGATCGGCGGCGGCATGTTGCTGGCCGAGCCGACGACGTTCATGAACCTCAGTGGATGGGCGGTGCGCGAACTGGCGTCGTTTCACAAACTCGCACCACCGGATCTCTTGATTGTGTACGATGACGCCGATCTGCCGCTCGGCCGGTTGCGCCTGAGGGCAAGCGGTTCGGCCGGCGGTCATAATGGATTGAGGTCGATCATCCAGGAGCTCGGTACGATCGAGTTTCCAAGATTGCGGGTCGGCGTCGGGCGGCAGGGCGGAGAGCTCAAGAGTCACGTCCTTGGCCGTTTCGATGCTGACGAGCGGCCGCAGATCGATGCGGCGGTGAAGAGAGCGGCGGACGCGGCAGAGGTGTTCGTGAAAGAGAACATTCTGGCCGCGATGAATCAGTTCAACGCGGCACCAGCCGCAGAAGATCAGGCATCGCCTGAGACGGCGGGTTCGAAGGACCCGCCTACGTAGACCGGGTCTTGTTGTTGAGACCCGGTGCACCTTGTCACGCAGCGCGTGACCTCCCGCCTGCTCGAGCTTGTCGAGGGGTAGGGAGTCCAGAAGGAGAAGACAGTGAGTCAGAACAGACAGTACGAGCTCATCTACGTCGTGTCGTCCGACGCGACCGATCAGCAGATTGCTGATCTCCACACGCAGGTCGAAGAAATCGTCGCCCGCTTTTCGGGCACGCTCGACCGGACCGATAACTGGGGCCGCCGCAAGCTGGCCTACGAGATCGGCCCGCACAAGGAAGGCACCTACGTCCTCGAAGTCATTACCGGGTCGGGCGAACTGATGAAGGAAATCGATCGCCGCCTTCGCGTCAGCGACCAGGTGATTCGCCATCTGACGGTGCGTGTGGACGAGGAGAACCGCATCATCGAGCGTACGCGCACGGTGCGCAAGGAAGATTCGCAGCGCCGGCGTGTTGCCCGCGGCCTGCCACCGGAGCGGCAGCCGGGAGAAGGCCCGCAGCGGCAGGATGATGACGACGATCGCTTCGGAGTGGAAGCGGACGAAGCACTTTAAGGTTCGTGAAGTTCGACGAACTAGTCGAACCGACTGAAAGGTACTCAAATGCGAGAAGGACGAGGACGCTCATCGGAAGGTCGTGGGGGCCGCGGCGGCACCGACAAGAAGGACGACAAGAAGCGCACGCTGTTCCGGCGCCGCAAGGTCTGCAAGTTCTGCGCGGACAAGATCGACGACATCAACTACAAGGACGTAAAGCTGCTGGGCCCGTTCGTGCCCGAGCGCGGCAAGATTCTGCCGCGCCGCATCTCGGGGACCTGCGCGACGCACCAGCGCAAGCTGCAGACGGCGATTAAGCGCGCGCGGCAGTTGGCGTTGATCCCGTACGTTACTGAATAGTTCGCTTGGGGTCTGACCCCCCATGCACACGCGGGGGTCAGACCCCAATTACTTCGAGTCAGAGAGGCAGTAATGGAAGTCATCCTTAGAGATCACATCGAGAACGTCGGCCGGCGCGGCGAAGTGGTGAAGGTCGCCGACGGCTACGGGCGGAACTATCTGCTGCCGCGGAAGCTGGCGCTTCTCGCCACGCCGGGCAATTTGAAGCAGGTCGAGCGCGAGCGCGTGAAACTCGACGCGAAGGAAGCCGAAGAGAAGGGCGCCGCCGAAGCCATTGCGGCGAAGATGGCCGGCGTCGAAGTCATCATCTCGCGCAGGGTGGGCGAGACCGAAGCACTCTACGGCTCGGTCACCTCGGCCGATATTGCCGAGGCGCTCGGGAAGCGGGGCTTCGACGTCGACAAGCGCAGGCTCGGCCTGCGGGAGCCGATCAAGAAGCTGGGCGTGCAGACGGTTCCGCTAAAGCTGCACCGTGAGGTCACCGTCGATCTGACGGTCAAAGTCGTTGCCGAAGGCAAACCCGAGGTGACGCCGGTGGAGCTCAAGACGGAAGCGGCGCCGGAGTCCTAGGGCACCCAGGGATTAGGGATTGGGGATTAGCAGGATGGCGGAGGCCGTTGCTGTCGACCGAACGCTGCCGCACAACCTCGAGGCGGAGCGATCTGTCCTCGGTGCCATCCTGATCCACAACGAGACGTTCAATCTCGCCGCCGAGGTTCTGACCCCGCGCGACTTCTACCGCGACGCCCACCGCCGGATCTTCGACAAGATGATTCAGCTGAGCGAGCGCGGGAACGCAATCGACTTCATCACCCTCAAGGAAGAGCTCTCCCGCGCGGGAGAGCTCGACGACATCGGCGGGCCCGCCTACATCGCGGCGCTCGTCGATGGCATTCCCCACGCGACCAACGTCGAATACTACGCGCGCATCGTGCGCGAGAAGTCGACGCTGCGCAATCTGATTTTTGCGTCGAACAAGATCCTGCAGACCGCCTATGAAGCCGAGCAGGAGCCGAACCAGATTCTCGACGAGGCCGAGCAGGCGATCTTCGCGATTGCGGAAGACCGCGTGCGGGCGGGATTCACGTCGATGCGCCAGCTCGCGCACTCGAGCTTTGCGGCGATCGAGCGGGCGCACGAGCGCAAGCAGCTCATCACGGGTGTCCCGTCCGGGTTCACAGAGCTCGACGGCTTGACGGCAGGCTTTCAGTCCGGCGACCTGGTGATCATCGCGGCGCGGCCGTCGGTCGGGAAGACCGCGCTCGTCTTGAACATCGCGCAGCACGTGGGCACCAGGACCGACCGCACGGTCGGGATCTTCAGCCTCGAAATGTCGAAGGAGCAGCTGTTTCTCCGCATGCTCACCTCCGAGGCGCGTATCGACAGCCACCGCCTGCGCACCGGGTTCCTCGTTGAAAGCGACTGGGGCCGGCTGTCGCACGCGCTGGGAACGCTGAGCGAAGCCAAGGTGTTCATCGACGACACGCCCGGTATCGGCGTCCTCGAGATGCGCGCCAAATCTCGGCGGTTGATGGCCGAGCACGGCCTCGACCTGCTCATCATCGACTACATACAGCTGATGCAGGGACGCGGACGCTTCGAGAACCGCACCCTCGAGCTGGCTGCCATCTCGCGTTCGATGAAGATGCTCGCCAAAGAGCTGAACGTACCGGTCGTCATCCTTTCGCAGCTCAGCCGCGCACCCGAGGCGCGGTCCGATCACCGGCCGATGCTCTCGGACCTTCGTGAATCGGGTGCACTCGAGCAGGACGCGGACGTCGTCATGCTGCTGTTCCGTCCGGATCAGTATCCGGATGTGAAGCCCGAAGACGAGAACATCGCCGAGATCAACGTCGCCAAGCAGCGCAACGGTCCGACCGGCATGGTCCGCCTGGCGTTCCTGAAGTCCGAAACGCGCTTCGGCAATCTCGAACAGCATCGATGACCAAGCGGTGGGGCCCCTCGCGAGCCAACTAATGTCGGCACGCAGCACGTTCGCCCACGTCGATCTCGCCGCACTGCAATCCAACTTTCGCGCCATTTCCGAATTTCTAGATTCCCACGGTAGTCGTAGGGCGGGTCTTGCAGTTCAAGACCCGCCCCACAAGACACCGGGGATCATTGCGGTCGTCAAGGCCAACGCGTACGGCCACGGCGCGCCGGCGGTGGGTATGGCGCTGCAGGACGCTGGAGCGACGATCCTGGCGTGCGCCGACATCGAAGAAGCCATCGTGTTGCGCGAGGCGGGCGTCAGCGCCGAGATTCTGGTCTTCGGCGCGCTCAGCGTGAGCGATGTCGAGGGAATCTTCGAATACAACCTGACACCGACGATCTCCACGCCCGGCGCAGGCCGATCGCTGCAGACGGCTGCCGCAAAACACCGGACTCGCCTCCGGTGCCATTTGAAGATCGACACGGGCATGAACCGCCTCGGCCTTCGCTACGACAATCTCGAGTTCACGCTCCCCGAGCTCGTCGCGAGCAGCAATCTCGAGATCGTGGCCGTCTATACGCATTTCGCGACAGCCGACGATCCCGACGGCCCGCTATTTCAGACACAGCGCGAGCGGTTCGACGAGGTGCTGACACGACTGCCGCGGCTCGGCATCGCGCCGCAACTGACGCACGCCGCCAACAGCGCGGCGACGTTGCGCGACTCGCGCGTGTGGTACGACCTCGTGCGCCCGGGATTGATGCTGTACGGAGTCATTCCTCCACCCCTCGCCTCGACGATTCCTCTCGAGCCGGTTATGTCGCTTCGGAGTCGCGTTGTCGCCGTGAAGGGCGTTCGGGTTGACGAGATCGTGGGTTATGGCGCCCGCTGGACCGCGCCGAAGCCCGGCCGCATCGCCGTCGTGCCGGCAGGCTACGCCGACGGCCTCGATCGCCGCATGGCCGGCACCTGCTCTGTGCTGATTCGCGGCCGGCGTGCGCCCATGGTCGGCGCCGTCAACATGGACATGATTACCGTCGATGTGTCGGCGGTCGAAGTGGACACAGGCGACGAAGTGGTCATCATTGGCCGTCAGGGCGACGATCGCATCGACGTGCGTGAAATCTCTGCCGCGATCGGCACCACTCCTTATGAAGTCCTGTGCCGGGTCGGCACGCGTATCGAGCGCGTGTATGACGCGTAGGCTGCAGTAGTGGCTGCACAAATGTTCTCGCCCGCGTCCCGCGGACGCCTGACCAACCGGGACGTCGATCGCTTCCCCGACGACACGCTTTTCGATCGTCTGGCGCGGACGGTTTGCCAGGCCGGATGCCTGCCGCGCAAGGAGTTGTTCGAAGCGTGGGAAATGGCCCGCCGGGTGCGCCGGTTGTTCCGTGGCGGACGCGTGCTCGACCTGGGTGCGGGTCACGGCCTGCTCGCGCAGGTCATGCTGTTGCTCGATGATTCTTCGCCGAATGCGCTGGTCATCGACAAAACGCTACCGGCCTCGAGCGCAAAACTGCACGACGTGCTGGTCCGTGCGTGGCCGAGGTTGTCGGGGCGCGTGGCGTTTGTCGCCGGCACGGTCGAAGACGTCGATATCCATCACACGGACATCGTTGTGTCGAGTCACGCGTGCGGGGCCCTGACTGATCGAGTACTCGGTCGTGCCGCCGCCGCGCGCGCGCGAGTCGCCGTCATGCCGTGCTGCCACGATCTCGACTCCGGCGATGCCGGCGGGCTATCGGGCTGGGTCGATGGCCCCGTCGCGATCGATATCGTGCGTGCGATGCGCCTGACACAGCAGGGCTATCGCATCTGGACGCAGGTCATTCCCGCCGGTATAACGCCGAAGAACCGCCTGCTGCTTGGTGCCCCTGAAGAAACTGGCGGTTCGTAGTTGGTAGGGGGTAGTTGGTAGTACGTAGTGTCCGGCTTCAGCCGGACGTCGGGCTACCACCGACGCAACATAGTCGGCGGGTCGCACGTATTGCACAGTGTGATGAAATTCCTGCTGTGGTGTGTCCTTCTGGTGCTTTGCTGGCCGCTCGCGCTATTCGCGCTATTGCTGTATCCGCTCGTCTGGATCCTGCTGATTCCATTTCGGATCGTCGGCATCGCCGTGGATGGCGTGCTCGGCCTGCTGCGCGGGGTGTTCATGCTGCCCACGAGAGTGCTTGGCGGACCGCGCGCGCTTTAGGGCGCGCGTGTGGGTCCGGCTAAAGCCGGACACTACGTATCACGAACCACCAACCACCAACCACGACGATGTAACATCGTCCCGTGAAGCCCCCGAAAACCGTCTTCGCCTGCCAAGAGTGCGGCAGTCAGCAGCAGAAATGGCTGGGTCGCTGTCCCGATTGCGGCGCCTGGAACTCGCTTGTCGAAGAGCAGTCCGCACCGCCATCGGCGCCCGCAGCCACCAATCATCGGTACAGCCTCGTGTCCGGAGGCGCTACGGCCAGGCTGTACAGCGAAATTCAAACATCCGATGCGCCGCGCATTCCGTCCGGGGTCGTTGAATTCGATCGCGTCCTGGGAGGAGGGATCGTGCCAGGGGCGCTGGTGCTCCTGGGCGGCGAGCCGGGAATCGGCAAGTCCACGCTGCTGCTGCAGGTCGCCGCGCACGTCGCGCGAAACGTCGGCCCTGTCCTGTACAGCTCTGGCGAAGAATCCGAACACCAGATCAAACTGCGTGGCGAGCGGCTCGGGGTCGATCGCGCACCGTTGTATCTGCTCGGCGAGACCTGCCTCGAGCGCATTCTCGAGGAAATTGATCGTCTGAAACCGTCGCTCGTCGTCGTCGACTCGATTCAGACGATCTTCTCCGCACGCTTTCAATCCGCTCCGGGCAGCATCGGGCAGGTCCGCGAGGTGGCCACGCACCTGCTGTTTGCCGCAAAGGGCCGCAATGTGCCGATCGTGCTCGTCGGGCACGTGACAAAGGACGGCAATCTGGCCGGCCCGAAGGCCCTCGAGCACGTGGTCGACACGGTCCTGTACTTCGAGGGCGAGCGGCATCACGCGCATCGCGTCGTGCGTGCGTTCAAGAACCGGTTCGGTGCGGCGAACGAGCTCGGCGTGTTCGAGATGACGAGCACGGGGCTTCGTGAAGTGCCCAATCCATCTCAGCTGTTTCTTGCCGAACGCTCGATCGGCAAGCCCGGCTCGGCGGTGCTGTGTTGCATCGAAGGATCCCGTCCGATACTGGTTGAAGTGCAGGCGCTCGTGACGAGCAGCACCTTCGGAAATGCCCGCAGGATGGCGAGCGGGATCGATCAGCAGCGGCTCTCGCTGCTCCTCGCCGTGATTGAGAAGCGAGCCGGCCTGAACCTCCTGGGCGACGACGTCTATGTCAATGTCGCGGGTGGCATGAGTGTGGACGAGCCGGCCGCAGACCTCGGAGTGGTGGCAGCCGTGGCGTCGAGTGTGAAAAATCGTGCAATCGGATCGAGTACGGCCGTGTTCGGCGAGGTCGGGCTCGGCGGAGAAGTACGCGCCATCATGCAACCGGCCGTGCGCGTGCGCGAGGCGGCAAGGATGGGATTCGAACGCTGCATCATTCCCCACGCGAACGCCGACCTGCCGGCGTCGGATCGGCCTCGAGATTGCGAGCTTATCGGTGTAAGGACAGTGGACGAGGCTTTACAAGCGCTACTACAATGACGGGCCTATGAAGTGGGGGACCCTCGCGAGGGTCGCGTTCGTCGCCGTCGTCGCCTATTGCGCCGTCGCGCTGCGTCCGCTCGATGCCGGCATCGTCCCCAATGCGGCCTTCGGGATCGCCATTGCCGGTCTTATCATTTTTCTCGAGGATCGCCTTCGCCAGACACCCCTCTCGAACGTCGTCGGCGCGATCATCGGCGGCGCGATCGGACTGCTGCTCGCCCGGCTGATCGGCGACGCGCATTTCTGGGCGAACGGCGACAACCTCGGCGTCATCTTCCTTCACACGCTGATTCTGCTCGCGCTGCCGTACCTCGGTCTCGTGCTCGGCGCGAAATCGGGCGAATGGCTCGAGCCCCAGCATCTCATCGGTCTCTTCCGGCCGCGCTCTCAGACGCAGCGCCGCTACAGAATTCTCGATACGAGCGTCATCATCGACGGCCGTATCGCCGACATCTGCGAGACCGGATTCGTAGACGGCACGCTCGTTGTACCGCAGTTCGTCCTGAAGGAACTGCAGCAGATTGCGGATTCATCCGACTCGCTGCGCCGCAACCGCGGCCGGCGCGGGCTCGACATCCTGCAGCGCATCCAGAAAATGGCGGGGCTCGACGTCATCATTTCAGATGCCGATTTCCCCGATCTCAAGGAAGTGGACCTCAAGCTCATCGAGCTCGCGCGCTCGCTGCAGGGGAAGATCGTCACCAACGATTTCAATCTCAACAAGGTTGCCCAGCTTCGTGGCGTTGACGTGCTCAACATCAACGAGCTCGCCAATTCGCTGAAGCCGGTCGTGCTCCCGGGCGAGACGATGAAGGTGTTCATCCTGAAGGAAGGCAAGGAATACAACCAGGGTGTGGCCTATCTGGACGACGGCACGATGGTCGTCGTCGACAACGCGCGATCGATGATCGGCAAGACCATCGACGTGGTCGTCACGAGCGTGCTTCAGACCACCGCGGGCAAGATGATCTTCGGACGCTTCATTGATGCGAACGCTCAGCCTCAGCCGACGCCGATCGATCGCGACACAGGACGTCGCAGACAGAGCAATTGATCCTGCCCCCTTTCCACTGGTGGCGCACGGTCTTCTTTCTCATCCCCGCCATCTCGGTCTACACGATTGTGCTGGGAACCTTGTCCATTCTGTCGACGTTTGTCGACAGGAAAGGCCATGCCGCCCACTGGTGCGCGCGCGCGTGGTCGTGGCTGATCCTGGCGACCACGGGTGTGGACGTGACGGTGAAAGGGCTCGATCACGTCAAGCCGGGTGAAACCTATATCTTCATTTCGAATCACCAGAGCATCTACGACATCCCCGTCATCTTCGCGTCGCTGCCGTTCCAGCTTCGCATCATCGCGAAGGAATCGCTCGGCCATTTCCCGTTTCTCGGGTGGCATCTCGTCCGCGCCGGCCACCTGCTCGTCGATCGCAGCAATCCCGATCGTTCAGGCATTCTGAATCGCTGGCGAGGGCTGGTCGCCGATCATCTGTCGCTCATCATCTTTCCAGAGGGGACGAGAAGCCCGGACGGAGCAGTCGGCCGCTTCAAAGCGGGAAGTTTTCTCCTGGCGCTCGAGGCCGGCTTGACGATTGTGCCGCTCTCGGTCTCGGGAACGGTTCACGTCATGAAGAAGGACAGGCTGATGACGTGTCCTGGGCAGGTGACGCTCGTTGTGCACGAGCCGGTGCAGACGCCCAAACTCCAGGCGCCCAGTACGGCGGACGCTCGGCAACTCGCTGTGCGGATCGAGGATATCGTGCGGGCAGGAGTCGAGCGCCAGTCGGCGGCCGGTAGTCAATTGCCTTCTACTCGGCTCGCAGCGCGGCAATCGGATTGATGCGCGCCGCCAATGCGCCATGCGAATTAGCATGAGCTCGTGGAAGAGGTCCCTAATCCCTCAGCCCGACTCCATCCTTATATAATCCGGGCCATGTTCGTGTCGGCCATTCTCGCCGCCGCGGGCCGCGGGACGCGGCTCGGCGCGGCTGCACCAAAGCAGATGCTGGCGCTTGGCGACCGCACGATCCTTCAGCGCAGCTTCGAGATCGTCGAGGCGCACGACCAGATTCACGAGATCGTGATCGCCCTTCCCCCGGATCTGGCCGCGGCGCCGCCGCCCTACCTCGTCTCGGCCAGAAAACCCGTGCGCGTCGTCGATGGCGGGAGTCGCCGTCAGGATTCGGTGGCCAACGCGTTTCGGCAGATTTCGAACGCCGCGACGGTCATCGTCGTTCACGACGCGGCACGGCCGTTCGCGAGCGCCGATCTGTTTTCGCGCGTCATCGAAGCGGCGGCGAAGGGCGGCGCGGCCATCGCCGCGCTCCAGGCGAGTGATACTGTGAAGGAAGCGACCGCGGCGCCAGGAGTGAGAATCGCCGCCCGGACGCTGGTGCGCGAGTCGATCTATCTTGCCCAGACACCCCAGGCCTTCACCCGGCTGGTGCTGGAAGACGCCATCGAATTGAGCCGCCGGTCAACCGGAACCGCCACCGACGAGGCGTCGCTCGCCGAACAGGCCGGACATCCGGTGAGATTGGTCGATGGCGAATCGTCGAACATCAAGATTACGACGCAGCGGGATCTGGACGTGTCGAACGCGCTCCTCGGAATCGGAGAGGCAGGTTCTGAAGGCAGGTCAGTCACGCGTGTAGGGATCGGGTACGACCTGCACAGACTCGAGGCGGGAAGGCCGCTCATCATCGGCGGCGTTCGGATCCCGCACGAAACCGGCCTTGCCGGACACTCGGACGCCGACGTGCTTTGTCACGCCGTGACGGACGCGATTCTGGGCGCCGCTGCCGCCGGCGACATCGGCCAGCATTTTCCCGACACCGATCCACGATGGAAGGGTGCCGACAGCATCGAATTGCTGAAGGGCGCGGCAGCAATCGCGCGTGCGGGCGGTTATGCAGTCGTCAACGTCGATGCGGTCATCATCGCAGAGCGTCCGAAGCTCGCCGCCCATGTTCCGTCGATGCGCGCGAACCTCGCGCAGGCCATGGGCGTCGATATATCAGCGGTCAGCGTGAAGGGGAAGACCAACGAGAAGGTCGACGCGCTCGGCCGCAACGAGGCGATTGCCGTGCACGCGGTCGCAATGGTGAGGCGTGGATAGCGACTGCCGCGTCCGTTTCGCCCCGAGCCCGACTGGCCACCTGCACGTCGGCAACGTCCGTACGGCGCTCTTCAACTGGCTGCTGGCGCGTAGACATCACGGCGTGTTCATCCTCCGCATCGAAGACACCGACGTTGAGCGCTCGACGCAGGAATCGGACGCGACGATTCTCGAAGATCTTCGCTGGCTCGGCCTTGACTGGGATGAAGGGCCCGAGGTCGGCGGTCCGGTCGGCCCGTATCGATCGTCGGAGCGGCTTGCCATCTATCAGTCACGGGCGCGTGCGCTCCTCGACGAAGGGAAGGCCTATTTCTGCTTCTGCACGCCAGACGAGCTCGAGGCCGAGCGTCAGCAGGCGCTCGCGAACAACCTTCCGGCGAAGTATTCGGGACGTTGCGCGCGGATCGACCCTGCAGAGGCGAAGGAGCGTGTTCAACACGGCGACGCCGCCGCCGTTCGTTTCCGGACGCCGCAGAATCGGGATGTCGTCTTCAGGGATCTCGTGCGCGGCGAGATCGCCTTCCACACCGATATCATCGGCGATCAGGTGCTGCTGCGCTCCGACGGTCACCCGGCCTACAACTTCGCCGTCGTCGTCGACGATGGGTTGATGGGTGTGACGCACGTGGTGCGCGGCGAAGATCACATCTCGAATACGCCGCGGCAGATCCTTATTTATGAGGCGCTGGGATCGACGCCCCCCGAATTCGGCCACGTCGCCATGGTGCTGGGGCCCGACCACACGAAGCTGTCGAAACGCCACGGCGCTGTGTCGGTGGACGAGTTTCGCGAGAAGGGGTATCTGCCAGAGGCGCTTCTCAACTACCTGGCCCTGTTGAGCTGGTCGCCCGGCGAAGGCCAGGAGCTGGTGCCGCTGGCCGAGATGGCAAAGCGGTTTGCCCTGAGCGATGTGGGACACAGCGCGAGCGTGTTCGACGAAGAGAAGCTGGCCTGGGTCAACCGTCATTACTTGAAAGAGGCTGACCGGGAGCGTGTCGCCAGGCTCTCGATGCCTTATCTGGAGCGCGCGGGATACGTCACGGGCCAGGTGCGCCACGACGGCGTCGCTTTTCTCGTGAGTCTCGTTCCGATCTTCAATACGTCGATCGACAGGCTCGACCAGGTGCCGCAGCGATTGAGGCAGTTGTTCGAGTTCTCACCGGCGGTATCGCTCGCCGACCAGACCATCCGTGCCGAGGCGAGCGAGGCGGCATCGAGTCAGGTCATCGTGGCGCTGGCCGAAGAGCTGCAGAGTTCGCCGCGCCTGCTCGACCGGCAGACGTTTCGCGCCATCGCCGATCGCGTGAAGCAGAAGACCGGTCAGAAGGGGCGCGCGCTGTTCCATCCCATCCGTCTTGCGCTGACAGGTGCTGGTGATGGCCCGGAGCTCGATCTGCTTGTGCCGGCAATGGAACGCGGGGCAGAGCTGGATCCCACTGCCGGCATCGCGCCCGTGGTTGGCGCCCGCGAACGGGCGCAGCAGTTCGCATCGTTCCTTGGATCCTGAAATGCTTGTTTACGGCATTAACGCGGTCGCCGAGGCGCTAAGAGCCGGACGCGTCGTCTCGTTGCGCGCCGGGCGGCGCAAGGATCATCGCTTGCACGAGGTGCTGGCTCTGGCCGAGCAGGCAAGCGTGCCGGTCCGCCGTGTGTCTGAGGAGGATCTCGATCGCGAATCGGGCGGCTCTTCGCATCAGGGTGTGGTGGCCGACGTGGCCGACCGTCAGGCACTTGCTCTCGACGATCTGATCGCTGATGCGCTGGCGAAGCCCCCCGCCCTGATCGTGGTGCTCGACGGTATCGAAGATCCTCAGAACTTCGGCGCGATCCTTCGCACCGCCGATGCGGTGGGCGCGCACGGCGTCGTGCGGCAGACGCGGCATTCGGCGCCCCTAAGCGGCGCCACGAGCAAGGCCTCGGCTGGCGCGCTTGCGCACGTGCGGATCGCCGATGTCGTCAACGTGGCGCGTGCGGTCGAAGAGTTGAAGGAGGCCGGCGTCTGGACAGTCGGGCTGGCCGGCGACGCGCCACAACCGTACGATAGAATGGATCTCAAGCTTCCCACAGCGATCGTGCTGGGCGCGGAGGGCACCGGTTTACGCCGTCTCGTTCGCGAACGCTGTGATTTCCTCGCAAAAATACCAATGTTCGGACACGTGGAGAGCCTGAACGTGTCGGTGGCTGCGGGAGTCGTGCTTTACGAGGTCCTCCGGCAGCGAGCCTGAACAGTATTGCCTTGCTTTTCCCGTGGCATACCTTGTGCTAAACTCAGCTTTTTGTCTGGCTGGCGTAGCTCAGCCCGGTAGAGCAGCTGATTTGTAATCAGCCGGTCGGGGGTTCAAATCCCTTCGCCAGCTCCATGACCGGGGCTCCCAACGCGCGGCATCCGTTGGGTTGGATTTTCGTTGACGCGGCCGACCACGGCCTTTCTCGACAGACGGAACTTGAACGGGGTGCAGTCAATCGGTCTGCAGGATAAGCAGCTAAAAAAGAGAATCGTGTGCAGGTCGCGGGCGTCGCGGACCACGTCGAGGGACGCAGGCGGAGCGACCCGGGCGGGGCAAAACGCCCCCGCGAGTCATTACGGGGAGGTGGCGGAGCGGTCAATCGCAGCAGACTGTAAATCTGCCGCCCATGCGGCTACGGAGGTTCGAACCCTCCCCTCCCCACCATTCGACTCACCTTGCGGCCCGCTTCGGCGAACCGCAAGGTTCGCTCATGGCGGGCCATCGACAGGGCGAATGCCCTTGGCGAGCGAAGCGAGTCGAAGGGTAAGTTCAGAGCGAGCGGCTCGGGAGCGGACTACGGTTTATGGCGCTGGCGGGCTTGCCCGCCGCAGCGCCGAGCGAGCGGAAGGTGCGAGGCGCGTAGGCGGGAGTAACTCAGTGGTAGAGTCACAGCCTTCCAAGCTGTTGGTCGCGGGTTCGATCCCCGTCTCCCGCTCCAGCCTTCGCCCGCTTGCGCGGGCTACGGCTGGCAAGCCAGCGAAGGCTGTCGCGCCGTAGCCGAAGGCGGAGGCGGACGGCCGGGCAGGTTGAAGAACTGAGCGCGAAGGGCCTGCCGCGACGAAGCTCGCGGGTGGCCAGCGAGCGAAGTCGGGCCGATGTAGCTCAGTTGGCAGAGCGCGTCCTTGGTAAGGACGAGGTCACCAGTTCAATCCTGGTCATCGGCTCCAGCTTTCGCTCGCCACAGATCGAGAGCGAGCTTCAGCTCGGCAAGCCATCCGCCGCGGCCGAAGCGGGGTGGGATGGGAGCAGCGAAGGTGGGCGAGCTTCTGACGGGACTGATTGACTCAAGCGCGGCGAAAGGCGCTGCGGTAGGAAATAACGAAGACGTCACAGATAACAGCAACGGAGAGACGCAGGCATGTCGAAAGAAAAATTTGATCGTTCAAAGCCACACGTCAACGTCGGCACCATCGGCCACATCGACCACGGCAAAACCACGCTCACCGCGGCGCTGACCAAGGTCTCGGCCGACAAGGGCTGGGCGAAGTTCGTGCCGTACGACGAGGTCGCGAAGGCGTCCGAGTCGCAGGGGCGCCGCGACGCGACGAAGATTCTCACGATCGCGACAAGCCACGTCGAGTACTCGACGACGAAGCGGCACTACGCGCACGTCGACTGCCCGGGCCACGCCGACTACATCAAGAACATGATCACGGGCGCCGCGCAGATGGACGGCGCCATCCTGGTGGTAGCGGCGACGGACGGTCCGATGCCGCAGACGCGCGAGCATGTGCTGCTGGCCCGCCAGGTGAATGTGCCCTATCTCGTCGTGGCGCTGAACAAAGTTGACGCGGTGGACGATCCCGAGCTGCTCGACCTCGTCGAGCTCGAAGTGCGCGAGCTCCTGAAGACGTATCAGTTCCCCGGCGACGATCTTCCCGTGATTCGTCTCTCGGCGCTCAAGGCGCTGAACGGCGAGCCGGGCGGCGCCGAGGGCGTTCTCGCGCTGATGGACGCGCTCGACACCTATATCCCGATGCCGCAGCGCGAAGTGGACAAGCCGTTCCTGATGCCGATCGAAGACGTGTTCTCGATCTCGGGCCGCGGCACCGTCGTCACGGGCCGTATCGAGCGCGGCACGGTGAAGGTGGGCGAGGAAGTGGAAATCATCGGTTTCGGCCCGACCAAGAAGAAGATTGTCACCGGCGTCGAGATGTTCCGCAAGCTGCTCGACTCGGGCGTGGCGGGCGACAACGTCGGCGTCCTGCTGCGCAGCACGGAAAAAGAAGAAGTGGAGCGCGGACAGGTGCTCGCCAAAGGCGGGTCGATTACGCCGCACACGAAGTTCAAGGCGACGGTCTATGTGCTGTCGAAGGAAGAGGGTGGGCGGCACACGCCGTTTTTCAACGGGTATCGTCCGCAGTTCTACATCCGGACAACCGACGTCACCGGCTCGCTGCATCTGCCGGAAGGCGTCGAGATGGTGATGCCGGGGGATAACACGGACATCATGGGCGAGCTGATTACCCCGGTCGCCATCGAGAAGGGCTCGCGTTTCGCCATCCGCGAAGGCGGCCGCACGGTGGGTGCCGGAACGATTACGGAGATTCTGGCGTAATGCGCGACATCATTTCTCTGGCGTGCACCGAATGTAAGCGCCGGAACTACAGCACGACGAAGAACCGGAAGAAGTCGTCCGAGCGCCTCGAGATGAGCAAGTACTGCCGGGTACTGCCGGAAGCACACGGGGCATAAGGAAACTAAGTGACGTGTCAGTCGATAGTCGATAGTCAACAGTCGAAAGTCGACAGTCAGTCGACGACTGGACTTGCGACTCTCGACTGTCGACTTGAGACTGTCGACTGTTAAAGGCCAGTAGCTCAATTGGTAGAGCACCGGTCTCCAAAACCGGGGGCTGGGGGTTCGAGACCCTCCTGGCCTGCCAACCTTCGCTCGGCACGATGGAACGGGCACTGGCGAATTCACGACTGGAACTGAAGACTGACTAATGGCGAACGTGGTTACTGAAAATCTTGAAGGGGCACGGGACAACGTCGGTGGTTGGTGGAACCGCAGCCGCACGTTCCTCACCGAAGTCCGAAACGAGCTGAAGCGTGTCACCTGGCCGACGAGGACCGAGGTCTACGCCGCGACGGTGGTGGTCATCCTCTTCTCGTTCGTGCTCGGGACGTTTCTCTGGGTGGTTGATTTGATTCTGGATCGCTCCGTGATCACGCTGTTCCAGCGGCTTCAATAAGGCCGCGAGGCCGAACAGGACACTGCGGAAGAATGCTTGGCATGACAGACGTTTCGACCAAACAGTGGTACATCGTCCACACCTATTCGGGCTTTGAGAAGAAGGTGGCCGAATCGCTCGCGCAGCGCGTGCAGGCGTACGGGCTGCAGGACGAGATCGGCGAGATTCTCATTCCGACCGAAGACGTTGTCGAGATGCGCGCGGGGCGGAAGGTCGTGACGCCGAAGCGGTTTTTCCCGGGCTACATCCTTGTCGAGATGAACATGTCCGACAACGCGTGGCACGTGGTGAAGAACACGCCGAAGGTGACCGGCTTCGTGGGTGCCGGCGTCAAGCCGACGCCGCTCAGCAAAGACGAGGTCGAGCAGATTCTCGATCAGGTGAAGGAAGCCGCCGAGAAGCCGAAGCCGAAGTACATGTTCGAAAAGGGCGAGCAGGTGCGGATCAACGAAGGGCCATTTACCAGCTTCAACGGCATCGTGGACGAGGTCAACCTCGACAAGAACACGTTGAAAGTCATGGTGACGATCTTCGGACGATCCACGCCCGTGGAGCTCGACTTCTTGCAAGTGGAAAAGATTTAACAGGAGATTAGGAGAATAGGAGATCGGAAGGTCAGGGCCTCCTAATCTCCTCACCTCCTGTTCAAAAGACTATGGCGAAGAAAATACAGGCAATGGTGAAGCTCCAGATTGCCGCGGGCAAGGCGACGCCCGCGCCGCCGGTGGGCACCGCGCTCGGTCCGCACGGCGTCAACATCATGGACTTCTGCAAGAACTTCAACGCGAAGACCGCCGGCCAGGAAGGCTTGATCATCCCGGCCGTCGTCACGATTTACGCCGATCGCTCGTACACGTTCATCACCAAGACCCCGCCGGCGTCGATTCTGCTCAAGCGCGCGGCGAACATCGCGAAGGGTTCGGCCGAGCCCAACAAGACCAAAGTCGGCACGGTGACGGCAAAGCAGGTCGAGGAAATCGCCAAGATCAAGCTGCCCGACCTCAACGCCGAGTCGCTCGAAGCGGCCATCAGGACGGTGGCCGGCACGGCGAGGTCGATGGGCTTGGATGTCATTCAGTAGGGATTCGTGATCGGGGATTAGGGATTAGGAAGACACGGAGTCCTGCAGAATCCCGCACTAAGCAGGACGCCGTCGCAAGTGTTGCCGAGCGGCCGAAGGCCGCGAAGGCACAGGTCGTGGGGGTGGGGCCCCACGCCCCTTCGACAAGCTCAGGGCGTCCCGAGCGAAGTCGAGGGACGACAAACTAAAAAAAGTGGGAGAGTCCGGCGACTCGTTCGCACCACGGGAGGTTGCAAGTTGGGCAAGAAATTCGAAGCCGCCAAGAAGCAGGTTCCTGAGCATCCGCTCACCATCGAGGATGCAATCCCCCTGCTCCAGAAAGTCAAATTCGCGAAGTTCGACGAGACCGTCGAGTTGACCGCGCGCCTCGGCGTCGATCCGAAGCATGCCGATCAGATGGTTCGCGGCACCGTGGTACTGCCGCACGGCCTCGGTAAGAGCAAGAAAGTGCTCGTCATTGCCGGCGGCGAGAAGCAGAAGGAGGCGCAGGATGCGGGCGCCGACCACGTGGCCGGTGAAGAAGTCGTGGAAAAAATCAATGGCGGGTGGATGGACTTCGACGCCGTCGTCGCGACGCCCGACATGATGCGAGCGGTCGGCCGTCTCGGTAAGGTGCTCGGCCCGCGCGGCCTGATGCCCAATCCGAAGACGGGCACGGTCACCTTCGAGATCGCCACCGCCGTGAAGGAAATCAAGGCCGGCAAAGTGGAATTCCGTGTCGACAAGACCGGCATCATTCACGCGCCGGTGGGCAAGACCTCGTTTTCGGCCGAATCGCTCGTCGCCAACACGCACGCCCTGGTGGACAGCATCGTGAAAGCCAAGCCGGCCGCGGCGAAGGGCAAATATCTCAAGAGCGTCACGCTGTCATCGACGATGGGGCCTGGCATCCGCATCGATACGGTGCATCACGACGTCGCGGTGAAACACTAATGGCTGTGACACGAGCGGAAAAACAGGAAGAGCTGACGAAGCTCGAGAGCGCCTTCAAAGGCACCGAGAGCGCGATTGTCGTCGACTACCGCGGCCTGAACGTGCCGCAGGTGACCGCCCTGCGCCGCGAACTGCGGAAGATGAAGGCCACCTACAAGGTGGTCAAGAACACCATTGCGAAGCGCGCCATCAAGGGGACCGCGTTCGAAGGGCTCACCGACCACTTCGCGGGCACCACGGCCATCGCCTACACGGCGACTGATCCCGTGGCGCTCGCCAAGGCGCTGACGACGTTCCAGAAGACCGCGCCGTCGTTGCAGATCAAGGCGGCGGTGGTGCAGGGCCGGGCGATCAAAGCGGCCGAGGTCACCGAACTGGCGTCGCTGCCCGGCAAGCCCGAGCTGTACGCGAAGCTGCTGTTCCTGCTGAGCGCACCGATGGTTCAACTGGTCAGCGTACTGAACGCGGCGCCGCGCGATTTCGTCAGTGTGCTGTCGCAGTACGAAAAGAAGAAGGCTGAGGCCTCATAGGGATTTGGGATTAGGGATTAGGGATTAGTGAGTCGCAGGGCGCAGGTCGAAAGTCGCCAGTCAGCGGGGCTTGATTCCGTTGCGGCACTAAGCAGATTGTCGTCGCAAATATCGCCGAGCGGCTGAAGGCCGCGAAGGCACAGGCCGTGGGGGTGGGGCCCCACGGCATACTCAAAAAGGAAGAACAGCAATGGCCGAATTGAATCAGCAGCAGGTGATCGACTACATCAAGGGCATCAGCGTGCTCGAGCTGTCGCAGCTCGTGAAGGCGCTCGAGTCCGAGCTCGGTGTTTCGGCGGCGGCAGCGATGCCGATGGCGATGCCGGCTGGAGCTGGCGGCGGGGCCGCTGCGGCGCCTGCTGAAGAGAAGACCGATTTCAACGTCAGCCTCGTCAGTTTCCCGGCAGAAAAGAAGATCAATATCATCAAGGTCGTCCGCGAAGTGACCAGCCTTGGCCTCAAAGAAGCGAAAGACCTCGTCGAGTCGGTGCCCAAGCCGATCAAGGAGGGTGTGAACAAGGACGAGGCCGAAGCGATCCGGAAGAAATTCGACGAAGTCGGCGCGAAGGTCGAGATCAAGTAGCTCGCGTTCGCAGGTCAGACTCCAGACTCCGGGCTTCAGACTCCGGGCCGGAAGCCCGAAGTCCGAAGCTTGGAGCCCGTCTTTTTTTCCGTACTTTCGGCGCGGAGGGGTGGTTCGCCTTGACTGGTCGGAACCCGAAGCCCGCAGCCAGGAGTCCTATAGATGTACAGCCTTCCTAAAAACGTCTACCGCGAGCGGATCGACTTTTCGAAGATCAAGACGACGGTTCCGATCCCGAACCTGATCGAGATTCAGAAGAAGTCGTACGAACGTTTCCTGCAGATGAACCGGCTGGCGTCTGAACGCGAAGACGCCGGGTTGCAGTCGGTGTTCAAGTCGGTCTTTCCCATCAGCGACTTCCGCGAGAACTCGTCGCTCGAGTTCATCGAGTACTCCATCGGCAACTGGGAGTGCAAGTGCGGCAAGCTGCAGGGACTGCACCACCTGCGGAAGCCATGCGCCGGGTGCGGCAACGTGCTCATCGCCGACCCGTACGGCGATCGCGAGGTGCTCTGCCCTCGCTGCGGACGCCCAAACATCGTCGAAGGCGACGTCTGCGACATCTGCGGCAACACGGTGGCGCTCAAGCTGAAGTACGACGTGGACGAGTGCCAGGAGCGGGGCATGACCTTCGCCGTGCCGCTGAAGGTCACCATCCGGCTCGTGGTCTGGAACAAGGACCCCGAGACGGGGGCAAAGACGATTCGCGACATCAAGGAGCAGGAGGTCTACTTCGGCGACATCCCGCTGATGACGGAGAACGGCACCTTCATCATCAACGGCACGGAGCGCGTCATCGTGTCGCAGCTCCATCGCTCGCCCGGGGCGTTCTTCCACTCGGAAGACAAGACCCTGTTCGTGGCGCAGATCATCCCGTACCGCGGCTCCTGGGTCGAGTTCGAGTACGACGCGAAGAACCTGCTGTATGTCCGCATCGATCGGAAGAGAAAGTTCCTGGCGAGCGTCTTCCTCCGCGCACTCGGCCTGCGCGGACACGACGAGATCATCCGGAGCTTCTACACGGTCGAGAAGATCTACATGCGGAAGGACTCGAAGTTCTGGGCGGTGAGCGAGAGCCTCGTGGGGCTGCGCGCGGCCAAGGACATCACCATTCCGAAGTCGGACATCACGATTCACTCGGGCAAGAAGATTACGGCGTCGGCGATCGCAGCGCTGCGCAAGGCGAATGTCGAAGCCATCGAGATCTCGGACGCCGAACTCGAAGGGGCGTTCGCGGCGGCCGATATCGTCAACCCGGCGACGGGCGAGGTCATCCTCGAGGCCAACGAGGAAATCACGCCGCGTGTCATCTCGATGACCCAGGAGAACAACATCGATCGCATCGAGGTGTTCTTCCCCGAGAAGGACGACGTGGGCCCGATCATCTCGGCGACGCTGAAGAAAGATCCGATTCACACGCACGAAGAGTCGCTCATCGAGATCTACCGCCGCCTGCGGCCGGGCGATCCCCCGACGCTCGACAGCTCGCGGTCGCTCTTCGAGAACATGTTCTTCAACCCGCAGAAGTACGACTTCTCGCGCGTCGGCCGCCTGAAGCTGAACACCAAGCTCGGCCTCAACACGCCGCTCGACGAGAAGATCCTGCACCCGCAGGACTTCTACGAGGTCATCAAGTATCTGTTGAAGCTGCGCAAGAACCCGATCAACGTGGACGACATCGACCACCTCGGCAACCGGCGCGTGCGCTCGGTCGGCGAGCTGCTCGAGAACCAGTTCCGCATCGGGCTCGTGCGTATGGAGCGTGCGATCAAGGAAAAGATGTCGGTCTACCAGGAAATGGCGACCGCCATGCCGCACGACCTGATCAACGCGAAGCCGGTGATGGCCGCGATTCGCGAGTTCTTCGGCTCGTCGCAGCTGTCGCAGTTCATGGACCAGACCAACCCGCTGTCGGAAATCACGCACAAGCGGCGTCTGTCGGCGCTCGGCCCCGGCGGCCTGTCACGCGAGCGCGCCGGGTTCGAGGTGCGCGACGTCCATCCGACGCACTACGGGCGCATCTGCCCGATTGAGACGCCGGAAGGCCCGAACATCGGCCTCATCTCCTCGCTCTCATGTTACGCGCGCATCAACGAGTTCGGCTTCATCGAGTCGCCGTATCGGAAGGTGAAGAACGGCCACGTGGCCGATTTCGTCTTCATCACCAACGGCGGCGGCACGAAGTTCAAGACGGGCGAGATCGTCGAAGTGAACGAAGTGCTCGAAGAGAACGCGGCGTCCAAGGGCAGGAAGAAGCGGGCGGCCGAGTTCGAGCCGCACTCCTTCTATCTGTCGGCGTGGGAGGAAGACCAGTACGTCATCGCCCAGGCCAACGCCGAAATCGATCCGAACGGGCGGTTCGTCGGCGATCGCGTCAACGCGCGCCAGGCGGGCAACTTCATCCTGTCTCCCCGCGACAGCGTGCAGTTCATCGACGTGTCGCCCAAGCAGCTCGTGTCGGTCGCGGCGTCGCTGATTCCCTTCCTCGAGAACGACGACGCAAACCGCGCGCTGATGGGATCGAACATGCAGCGCCAGGCCGTGCCGCTCCTGAGGGCGCGGGCGCCGTTTGTCGGAACCGGCATGGAGCACATCACCGCGCGCGACTCGGGCGCGGTCGTCGTGGCCCGTCGCGCCGGCACCATCGACTACGTCGACTCGCTCCGCATCGTCGTCCGGGTGGAAGGCGAGCAGAGCGAAGACCACCCGACGTTGAGCAAGGAGATGGGCGCCGACATCTACAACCTGACGAAGTTCAAGCGCTCGAACCAGAACACGTGCATCAGCCAGAAGCCGATCGTCCGGGTCGGCCAGAAGGTGCACAAGGGCCAGGTGATGGCCGACGGCCCCTGCACCGAGCTGGGCGAGCTCGCGCTCGGCCGCAACGTGCTGGTCGCGTTCATGCCCTGGCGCGGCTACAACTTCGAAGACGCGATCCTCGTCTCGGAGCGGATGGTGAAAGACGATTACTACACCTCCATCCACATCGAGGAGTTCGAAATCGAAGCGCGCGACACCAAGCTCGGACCCGAAGAAATCACACGGGACATCCCGAACGTGTCGGAGACGTTCCTTCGCGATCTCGACGAGAGCGGCATCATCCGCATCGGCGCATACGTGAAGCCGGGCGATATTCTCGTGGGCAAAGTGACGCCGAAAGGCGAGACGCAGCTGACGCCTGAAGAGAAGCTGCTCCGCGCGATCTTCGGCGAGAAGGCCGGCGACGTGCGCGATGCGTCGCTCATCTGCCCCCCGGGCATCGAGGGCATCATCGTCGGCGTGAAGATCTTCTCGCGCAAGGGCATCGAGAAGGACGATCGAGCCAAGGCCATCGAAGCCGAAGAGCTCGAGATGATGGAGAAGAACCTGCAGGACGAAATCCGCATTCTTCACGACGAAGTGAAGAAGCGCGTCGTCCTGATGCTGAACAATCAGACGCTGCGCAGCGATCTGTTCGACGAGTACGGCCGCGAGCGCATGTTCAAGAAGGGCACGGTCCTGACCCCCGAAATTCTGCAGGACATGCCCTACGACGCGATGGTGCGCCTGAAGATCCAGGCGGACGATCCGCGCCTGGAAGACGACCTCCGCGCGCTCGAAGAGAGAACCGAGCGGCAGGTGGAAGTCATCCGTCAGCTTTTCGAAGAGAAGAAGGAAAAGATTCGCCGCGGCGACGAGCTGCCTCCGGGGGTCATCAAGCTCGTGAAAGTGTACGTGGCGATGAAGCGCAAGCTGTCGGTCGGCGACAAGATGGCCGGCCGCCACGGCAACAAGGGCGTCATCGCGCGCATCCTCCCCGAAGAAGACATGCCGCATCTGCCGGACGGCACGCCGGTGGAGATCGTGCTGAATCCGCTCGGTGTTCCGTCACGTATGAACGTCGGCCAGATTCTCGAGACGCACCTCGGCTGGGCCGCGCACGCGCTCGGTCTCTACTTCGCCACGCCGGTGTTCGACGGCGCGACGGAGCCCGAGATCAAGAGCTGGCTCGACCAGGCGGGCTTGCCGAAGACCGGCAAGACGAACCTCTTCGACGGCATGACGGGCATGGCGTTCGAGCAGGACGTGACCGTCGGCTACATCTACATGCTCAAGCTCTCGCACCTGGTCGACGACAAGATCCACGCGCGTTCGATCGGGCCGTACTCGCTCATCACTCAGCAGCCGCTGGGAGGCAAGGCGCAATTCGGCGGACAGCGGTTCGGAGAAATGGAGGTCTGGGCGCTCGAAGCGTACGGATCGGCGCACATCCTCCAGGAGCTCCTCACGGCGAAGTCGGACGACGTGACGGGCCGCGCGAAGATCTACGAGGCGATCGTCAAGGGCGACGCGTCATTTACCGCGGGGCTGCCTGAATCGTTCAACGTGCTCATCCGCGAGCTCCAGTCGCTGTGTCTGGACGTGGAGCTGTTGAAGACGAAGAAGAAACCTGTCGAGCCGGTGGCAGCGATACCCACCCCGGCCTTGGAAGAGGTGTAACCGATGAGACCAAGTTTTCACGATCGCGGTTCGCTCACTTCCGATTTCGACGCCATCCGCATTTCGCTGGCGTCGCCGGAAAAGATCATGTCGTGGTCGCACGGCGAGGTGACCAAGCCCGAGACGATCAATTACCGCACGTTCAAGCCCGAACGCGACGGTCTGTTCTGCGCGAAGATCTTCGGGCCGATTACCGACTGGGAGTGTCTCTGCGGCAAGTACAAGCGCATGAAGCACCGCGGAGTCATCTGCGACAAGTGCGGCGTCGAAGTGACGCAGGCCAAGGTGCGCCGCGAACGCCTCGGCCATATCACGCTCGCCACGCCGGTGAGCCACGTGTGGTTCTTCAAGGGGCTGCCGAGCCGCATCGGCCATCTCCTCGACATCTCGCTGCGCGAGCTCGAGCGCGTCCTGTACTTCGAGGCCTACGTCGTCGTCGATCCGCTCGACAGCGATCTCAATCAGAACCAGCTGCTCTCGGAAGAGCAGTACCGCAAGGCGCGCGAAGAGTGGGGACACAAGTTCCGCGCGCAGATGGGCGCCGAGGCCATCAAGGAGCTGCTGCGGCGTGTCAACGTCGAGAAGCTCGCCGAAGAGCTGCGCACGAAGATGCGCGCCGAACCGTCGGCGCAGAAGAAGCTGAAGTACGCCAAGCGTCTGAAGGTGGTTGACTCGTTCCGCAAGTCGACGAACCGTCCGGAATGGATGATTCTCGACGTGATTCCGGTCATTCCGCCCGAGCTGCGCCCGCTCGTGCCGCTGGACGGCGGACGGTTCGCCACGTCGGACCTGAACGATCTCTATCGGCGTGTCATCAACCGCAACAACCGGTTGAAGAAGCTCATCGAGCTGAAGGCGCCCGACGTCATCATCCGCAACGAGAAGCGCATGCTTCAGGAAGCGGTCGATGCGCTCTTCGACAACGGCCGTCGCGGCCGCGTGCTGCGCGGCGCGAACAACCGTCCGCTCAAGTCGCTGTCCGACACGTTGAAGGGCAAGCAGGGCCGGTTCCGTCAGAACCTGCTCGGCAAGCGCGTCGATTACTCGGGCCGGTCTGTCATCGTCGTCGGGCCGGAGCTGAAGCTCCACCAGTGCGGCCTGCCGAAGAAGATGGCGCTCGAGCTCTTCAAGCCGTTCATCTACAACAAGCTCGAAGAGCGCGGGCTCGTGGCGACCATCAAGCAGGCCAAAGAGATGGTCGAGCAGCAGAAGCCGGAAGTGTGGGACATCCTCGAAGAGGTCATCAAGGAGCACCCGGTGCTGCTGAACCGCGCGCCGACGCTGCATCGTCTGGGTATCCAGGCGTTCGAGCCGGTGCTCGTCGAAGGCAAGGCCATTCGGATTCACCCGCTCGTCTGCACCGCGTTCAACGCAGACTTCGACGGCGACCAGATGGCGGTGCACATTCCCCTGTCGCCCGAGGCACAGATCGAGGCTTCGGTGCTGATGCTCTCGTCGAACAACATCCTCTCGCCGTCCAACGGCGCGCCGATCGCGGTGCCGTCGCAGGACATCGTCCTGGGCTGTTACTATCTGACCAAGGCCAAGCCCGGCGCAAAGGGCGAAGGGCGCGCGTTCGGCAATACCGACGACGTCATCATCGCGCTCGAAGCGGGCGAGCTCGAAACGCTGTCGCCCATCCGGCTGCGCTATACGGGCGAGCTGCAGGACATGACGACGGCTCGCGACGACCAGGCGGTGATTCACACCGAGGTACAGACGGTCACCAACAAGATCATCAACACGACCGTCGGCCGCGTCATCCTGAACGACGCGATTCCCGGCGGCATGCCGTTCGTCAACGGCCTGCTGAAGAAGAAGGGGCTGCAGCAGCTCGTGCAGTCGTGCTATCTGCGCTACGGTCTCGAGAAGACCGTCGAGATGCTCGACAGCCTCAAGCAGCTCGGCTTCACGTACGCGACGCGGTCGGGCCTGTCGATCGGCATCGACGACCTGATCATCCCTGCGGAGAAGCCGCTGCTCGTGGGCAAGGCGCGAGACGAGGTCATCAAGGTCGAGCAGCAGTACCTCGAAGGCGCGATCACGAACGGCGAACGCTATAACAAGGTGATCGCCATCTGGTCGGACGTCACCGAGAAAATCGCTGACGAGATGTTCAGCGAGATGCAGGAAACCGAGCAGGCCGGGAGGAATTTCAATCCGGTCTACATCATGGCCGACTCGGGTGCTCGCGGATCGAAGCAGCAGATTCGCCAGCTTGCGGGCATGCGCGGATTGATGGCCAAGCCATCCGGCGAAATCATCGAGACGCCGATTACGTCGAACTTCCGTGAAGGGCTGACCGTTCTGCAGTACTTCATCTCGACGCACGGCGCCCGCAAGGGTCTTGCGGACACGGCGTTGAAGACCGCAGACTCGGGCTACCTGACGCGGCGTCTCGTGGACGTGGCGCAGGACGTCATCATCTCCGAGCCCGATTGCGGCACGCTCGACGGCATCGAGGCGCGGGCTATTATCGAGAGCGGCGAAGTCATCGAGCCTCTTCGCGATCGCATCATCGGCCGCGTGACGCTCGAGAGGTTGGTGGATCCGTTCAGCGGCGACACCATCATCGAGTCCAACCAGGAAATCGACGAAGATCTGGCATCGGCCATTCAGGATGCGGGCATCGAGAAAGTGAAGATGCGCTCGGTGCTGACGTGCGCGTCGCGCCGGGGTGTGTGCGCGAAGTGCTACGGCCGCGACCTCGCCACCGGCAAGCTGGTCGAGCTCGGATCGGCGGTCGGCGTCATCGCCGCGCAGTCGATCGGCGAGCCAGGCACGCAGCTGACGATGCGAACGTTCCACATCGGCGGCACGGCGTCGCGCGTCTCGGAGCAGTCGACGCTCGAAGCCAAGAACGCGGGCACCGTCCGCTTCCAGAGCATTCAGGCGGTCGAAGCAAAAGACGGCAGCCTGGTCGTGATGAACCGCAACGGCTCGCTGGTCATCCAGGATTCGAAGGGACGCGACCGCGAGCGCTATCCGATCGTGTACGGCGCGAAGCTGCGGGTGCACGAAGGCGAGCACGTGGAACCGGGCAAGACGCTCGTGGAGTGGGATCCGTACACGTTCTCGATCCTCACCGAAGAGCCGGGCCAGGTGCGCTTCAAGGACATCCTCGAGGGCATGACGGTGCACGAGGAGGTCGACGAAGTGACGGGCCTGTCGCGGTTGATCATCATCGACTCGCCGGACGAGAAGAAGCAGCCGGCGATCGAAATCCGCGCGCTCGATGCGCAGGGCCATCCGACGTCGAAGGTGTCGCGGAAGTACCACATGCCGTCACACTCGCACATGATGGTGAGCGATGGCGAG
Organism: Vicinamibacterales bacterium; assembly: GCA_963782595.1. GTDB lineage: Bacteria > Acidobacteriota > Vicinamibacteria > Vicinamibacterales > JAMQPK01 > JAMQPK01. The sequence continues at coordinate 378,233 of CAWAKJ010000007.1, forward strand.
ACGGTGTTCGCAGGCGACGTGCTCGCGAAGATTCCGCGCGAGACCACGAAGACGAAGGACATCACGGGTGGTCTGCCTCGCGTCGTCGAGCTCTTCGAGGCGCGCAAGCCGCGCGAGACGGCCGTCATCTCGGAAATCGACGGCATCGTCAAGCACGGCGCGGTCGTGAAGGGTCAGCGCAAGATCATGATCGTCCCGGACGAGCCGGGCGCCGAGCCGCGCGAGTATTCACTGCCGCGTGGCGTGCACGTGAACGTCCAGGAAGGCGAGCGCGTCCGCGCGGGCGAGCCGCTGATGGACGGGCCGAGCAATCCGCACGACATCCTGAACGTCCTGGGCGAGAAGGAGCTGCAGAAATACCTCGTCAACGAAATCCAGGAGGTCTACCGGCTGCAGGGCGTCAACATCAACGACAAGCACATCGAAGTCATCTCGCGGCAGATGATGCGGTGGGTGAAGATCGAGGATGTCGGCGACACCGAGTTCCTCATCGACGAGCAGGTCGACAAGTTCCGCTTCCTCGAAGAGAACGAGCGCGTGCTGTCGGACGGCGGACGTCCGGCGACGGGCCGGCCGCTTCTGCTCGGCATCACGAAAGCGTCGCTTTCGACCGATTCGTTCATCTCGGCTGCGTCGTTCCAGGAAACGACGCGCGTGCTCACCGAAGCGTCGATCTCGGGCCGCGTGGACTACCTGCGCGGGCTCAAGGAAAACGTGACGATGGGCCGGCTGATTCCGGCGGGCACCGGCTTCGAGTTCTATCGTGGCGTTCGCATCCCGGCGGACGAGCCGCCGCCGCCGCCGGCGCCGCCGCAGCCGACCGAAGAGGACATGGAGCTCGATCGCGAGATGGAGTACCTCATCGAGCCGGAAGAAGCGCTCGGCGGTGGGAGCACGATAGAGTAGTGGGCAAGTAGAAAGTAGAAAGTAGAAAGTAAAAAGTAGAAAGTAAAAAGTAGGGCGGGTCTTGTTCTTTAGACCCGCCTTTCTTTTTGTACTGGGCAATCGTCGATGGTCGTGCGGCGATGGGCCACGGTCAGTCATCTTCCGCATCGTTGCATTGCAGTAACGGCGATTCCCTTTGAGCATTCCGGCGAGTTCGCGCGATTTTCAGACAATCGACGATGGTAGGATTGTTGCTCTCTGAGCCTGGTCATGGATGCCGAGATTAAAGACGAATTCGCTGCGGTCCGCGCGGACTTGCGGGAGGTAGACGGCCTTTTGTCCGCAGAAATCCGAAGAGTCGAAACGACGCTTCGCCAAGAGATTCGTGAGGAGGGCATCGTCACGCGCCGCCATTTTGATGTGGCTTCCGAGAGCCTGCGCGATGACATCCGGCTGATTGCCGAAGGTCTCGTTGCCCTCGACGCCAAGGTCGATGGGATGAGAAGGACCTGACCCGAGTGGTCGCAGCCAACCGGATGTTTGCAGCAACGTCAGCGCATTCGCTGGGAGATCTCCGTGTTACCCTCTGCCGATCCTGGAGATGGGCGGTGTCAGCCGAACCCACAAGATGGTATGCCTGCGTGGAGGTTGAAGCGGTCTACTCCAAGAATAGTTAGCCGGACAAGCCAATTCGCAACATCGTTCGCGATTGGGTCAAGGACAAAGCATTGCGATGAACCCGTGGATCGCTAAGGCGGTAGTACTAGCGGGCACCCTGACGATGATTGCCATTCGTGCCCCACATGGCCGCCGAAGTCGAAGCGTCAAGGTCGCCAAGAGCCACAAGACTCCCCTTGAGACTGGCCTGTTGGTTCTGGTGTGGGTTGGCTTCTTCGTCCCTCTGATCTGGCTCGCGTCACCTGTACTCTCGTTCGCCGAGTACCCGCTGACTCTCGGCCCACTCATCACCGGGGTGATGTGCTTCGTAGTCGGTCTTTGGCTCTTCTACAGGTCGCACGCTGATCTTGGCACGAACTGGTCGATCACCCTGGAGGTGCGTGAGCAGCATCGACTCATCACACAAGGCGTGTACTACCGGATCCGCCATCCAATGTACTCAGCGTTGGTGCTGTATTCCTTGGGCCATGCGCTGGTTACTCCGAATTGGGTGGCAGGTCCGGCGAACTTGGTAGCGTTCGCGATCCTGTTCACGCTACGTGTTCATGCGGAAGAACAAATGATGAGCGACACGTTTGGCGATGAATACGCAACTTACACGGCACGAACGAAGCGTCTTGTCCCTGGGGTTTGGTAAAAGTGAGCCGGCTAACACCGCGATGGAGGGAACCGCGGCGTGTCATTTACAACGTCTCACTTGCGGCCGTCGTCCTTGGACATGTGGTCGTGGGATGGCCGGAGTCACGGGACAGACTCTCCATGAATGTCCTGCTCGGGTTGTTCTTCCTGGCCGTTCTGGCGAACGTCTGCTACTGCGCAGTCTACGTTGTGGACTTGTTCGTGCAGTTCTCCGGCCTGCGTGAATTCTGGGCAAAGGGACGGGTTGCCGTGATGATCATTGGCACCGCATTCGCTGCCGTGATCGCGCACTTCTTCTTAACGAATATCCTGGGAGGCGCTTGATGGCCAACGGCGCGGGCATGAACTCGAACACGCCCGCCTCTCAATGCGCAAACCCCGAAGGAGCGAAAAGAAACCTCGCTTCAATCAGTCCGTTCTTCATCGTGAAGGACCTGCAGGCCTCGATCTCCCACTACATCGAGCGCTTCGGCTTCCAGCTGGATTTCCAGGGTCCTCCCGATGACGTCTACTATGGCCATGTGAGCCGGGACGGGATCGGCATCATGCTCAAGACTATCCTTCCCGACGTGCTTCCATGTCCAAACCACACCCGGCACGAATGGGCTCGCTGGGATGCCTACATCTACACCGTGGACCCCGACGCGCTGTTCGACGAGTTCAAGCAGCGGGGTGCGTCGTTCGTGAAGGAGTTGTCGTTCATCGATGATGGCCTGTGGGGCTTCGAGGTCACCGATGCCGACGGGTATGTCCTTGCCTTCTTTCGCGTCCGCAACGAGTAGGGGCTGCTGAGGCGTATGGCAGAATGTGCCAAACGCCATGTGGTGGCTCGTCATGGCGATACCGGCGATAGGCTTCGGAGTTTTCGCTGCCGTTCTATGGCTTGGCGCTCGCGAGCGTCGTACGGCAGAGTCCGCACTAGCCGCGCTGAGATCGATGTCGAGCACTGAGGCGGAACGGCAAGCGCTGGTGCTCTTGGGTCGCCACGAGATGTTTCACACGCGCCCCGCCACACAACAGATCAACCATCCGGATCTGCCTTCTCACGTCAACGCGCTGTTGAATCGGTACGAGGAGATCGTGCGAGGCGAGTTCTGGATAGGAACGGCGGCCTTGACTCAGCCTGCCCGTCTTCCCGGGTTCATCAAGATCGGAGAGGACTTTGAGTTTACCGAGATTCTCGTTCCAGAGTTATCCTCTACGTTAGAGACGGAAGAGACGATTTGGCACGAGATAATCATCGCTTCTGGCGTACAACCGACTGGTGCTTCACAGGTGTAAAGGGTGTAGATGCGTCGTACACGACTTCTCTGCGCGATCGGCGTGAGCGTCTGGTTGGCTGTGGTGGCCGGCAGTCAGGCGCTGGCCCCCGGAGCGCTGTCCGGGGCGCTGCGGGACCACGTGAAAAACGATCGGTTCCAGATAGTGACGTCCGTCAGAGGAATGCCGCTCGGCGTCCGCGACGCGCTGCAGACCTTGTTCGGCAGCAAAACACTCGACATAGCCGAGGCCGGAGCCGAGTTTCAGGTCACCGAGGAGATCCTCAATCCGAATCTGAAGACCCGTCGGCTGGTCGCCGCAGCGTGCACGATCGAGTATTGCCTCGTCTACTATGAGCGCGGCGGCGGCGTTCCCCACACGTGGCATGTGGCGCTGTTTCACTGGACGCCGGCTGAGACTCGCTTCGAGTGGGGCGGCACCGCGCCAGGCGGCCTGGCGACAATCGACGATGTTCGGAACGCCATCCTGTCCGGAGTGATCAAGGGCCCGGCGAGGGTCTGGTAGTTCTTCAGTTTGCAGAGTCTCTGGACAATGGCCGGCAAGACGTTTAAGAAGGTCACCGTCAAGCGGGTCGCTGCGAAGCCGACCCTCCTCGCAGGCGGCAACCCTCAGATCGCGAAGGCCGACGGCGACGCTCCCGTGCAGGCCTACATTGCGGCTATGCCGGGCTGGAAACGCGACGTCGGGCGCCGCCTCGACGCGCTCATCGTGAGCACCGTGCCCAACGTGCGCAAGGCCATGAAGTGGAACTCGCCCTTCTATGGCATGGAGGGCCAAGGCTGGTTCCTCAGCTTCCATTGCTTCACGAAGTACGTCAAAGTGGCTTTCTTCCGTGGCACGTCGCTGCGTCCACTTCCACCCGGCGAGTCCAAGAACAAGGACACGCGCTACCTCGACATCCACGAGGACGACCAGCTCGACCAGGAGCTCGTGGCGAGTTGGATTAGGCAGGCATCCAAGAGTCCGGGCTGGGTCCCGTAGCACGACCATGGAGTAACTTCCTTGTCGTCCAAATCACCGTGAGTACTATCCGCATCGCTCTCGCCAATCTCCACGTGCCCACGACCGCTGATGAGTCCGTCCTCCTGGCGACCTCGGCGGTGACCGACGCAAGCCGTCGAGGCGCGACTGTGATCTGCTTTCCGGAATGCTTCGTGCCAGGGTATCGGTGGCCGGGAACAACAGCCCCACCGCCCGATCCCGCGTTCCTCGAACGGGCATGGGCTGACGTGGCGAACGCCGCCAGGGCCGCCCGCATCACGGTCATCCTGGGCACCGAACGCGTCACCAGCCACGGCTTGCAGATCACCGCATGTGTGATCAACCCGGACGGCACGGTCGCGGGATGGCAGGACAAGGGACAGCTCGACCCATCGGAGGAAGCCACGTATCCTGCGCTTGGGACCGAACGCCGGGTGTTCACGGCTGGTCCACTGACCTTCGGTGTGGTGATTTGCCACGAAGGATGGCGCTATCCAGAGACGGTGCGGTGGGCTGCGCGGCGTGGCGCGCAGGTCGTGTTTCACCCACACGCGCATGTCGCCGAACCCGGAAGCTACCGCCCTCACACGTTCGCTGATCCGGCCAACACCTTTCACGAGAAAGCGATACTGTGTCGTGCGGCGGAGAACACGTGCTACCTCGCGTCTGTGAACTGCGCGAGCGAAGGCTCGGGCACCACATCAGCGATTGCGCGTCCTGATGGTACGCTGCAGTGCTTTCAACCTTATGGACAGGCGGGTCTGCTTGTCGCGGATCTGAACCTGGACACAGCGACCGGACTGCTCGCCTCGCGGTGCCGGACGTCGCCGATGTAGGAGGTTCTCGAGTGCAGCTCTTTCAAGCCGACCAAGCCGGTGCCCTCTTCTTCTCGCCTGCCCTCACCGATTGGGCACCGCTCGAGGCGCTTGGCATCGACACCGTGATTGACCTCGAGGGGGGCCTGGATCACTGCATTCCGACAGTACCCAACCACGTCCTCTATGTGTACTTTCCCATCTATGATGAAGAACTGCCCAATCTCGCCAAGCTCAACGCCATTGCGGACCTGGCAGCCGGTCTGATTCAATCGGGCCACCGCGTTCTCTCTCACTGCGGCATGGGCTTCAATCGGTCGGCCCTGGTGGCCGGGCTGATTCTCGTTCGTCTCGGTCTCCCCGGTCCTGATGCCGTCAACCGCTTGCGCGGCTGTCGGCCCGGAGCCCTGTTCAATGAGGTGTTCGCCGCACACCTCGATTCTCTGGGCCATCGTTGTGATTGAGACTCGATGACGAGCTCCCGCTATCCGTACACAATCGACAACGGCCGAGGCGAGCAGCTGACCTTTACGGGTGTCGTCCGCAGATCGGATGGTGAATATGCCGGGGCCGAAGGGTTGGCGCAGCCAGGCGCAGGCGCACCGATGCACGTGCATCATTTCCAGGAAGAAGCCGTTCAGGTGGTCAGCGGGCGCCTCGGCTATCAGGTGCTCGGCCGCGACCCGCAGTTCGCTGGTCCGGGTGACGTCGTCGTCTGGCCCGCCGGCACGGCGCACAAATGGTGGAACGCGGGCGACACCGAGCTGCGCACGACCGGCTGGTGCAAGCCGCCACACAACGTCGAGTTCTTTCTCGGCACGCTGTTCGCCTCAACGAAGGAACACGGCGGCCGCCCAGGGCTCTGGGATGCGGCCTTCCTTCTGACGCGTTATCGCCGCGAGTTTGCCATGCTCGAGATGCCAGGCGCGATGCGGCACGTGGTCATGCCGATCGTCTATGCCCTCGGACTGCTCACGGGTAAGTACAACAAGTTCAGGTCCGCGCCAGACCCGATCGTCCGGACTGAGGGTGAACATGACTAGTCGCTTGCGCGTGGCAGTCGGACTTACGGCGATGGCCTGCGTGGCGACGTCATTCTGCGAATCTGATGTTGTGACGGCGAGGCAACAGTCCACCGACGAGTTGACGATTCGGGAGGCGCGTGCACGTTCGAACGCCGCCATTGCCGCGCATGATCCCGCGGCAATGGCCCGCCTGTGGATGGAGGATGTGCACGTCGTCCGGTCGACGGGTGCCCGGGTCGCCGGTCGCGAAGCCAATCAACAACGTATGGCACAACAATTCGCGACGAGGCCCGACACCATCTACATCCGCCAGCCTGCCGCGATCGATGTGTACCTTCCATGGGCGATGGCCTCGGAGCGTGGTGAGTGGACCGGACGCTGGACCGAGCCGGACGGAACCGTGGAAATCGCTGGCACGTACTTGGCCCAGTGGCGTCAGGTCCAGGGGCAGTGGTTGATCCAGGCTGAACTGTACGTACAAACGCGCTGCCAGGGGAGCAGCTACTGCAGCAGGCGACCCTAGTGTCGGGTCTCAGAAGTTCGTTGGCATTCGGCCGGCGATGCATCCCGGTTGGCTGCGTTGCTCGTCGGTCGCATATTCCCGATATGCTCCCTTCTCGCGCCTTGCCACCCGGGCGCCTCGCCGCCCTCGGTGCAACAACGAACTTCTGAGACACGACACTAGCGAATCACGATAGGATTCCGGCCATGTCCGATGCGGTGGATCTTTATAACAACGTCTACGCACACTTCAGCAGCAGAGCTGAAGCAGAAGTGCGCCATCTTGCGTTTGGCGAGGACATCGGTCAGAGCAGTTGGCTGACCGCTGACGACTGGCTTCGATATGCGGACCAGACGCGCGTGCACGACGACAGCCACGTGCTCGAAGTCGGCAGCGGCTCTGGCGGTCCGGCCGTCTACCTTGCCGCAGCCCGCAGCTGCCGCGTCACCGGCATCGACATCAATGAACATGGCGTTCGCAACGGAGCGCAGTTGGCCGCGGCGAAGGGCATCGCCGATCGGGTGGCGTTTCAAGTCGCGGACGCGAGCAAGCCCCTTCCATTTCCGCCGGCCACTTTCGATGCCGTGCTCTCGAACGACGCGATGTGCCATGTCTCAAATCGCCTGGAGGTGCTCGCCGAATGGCACCGCGTGCTCCGGCCGGGCGGGCGCATGCTGTTCACGGACGCCATGATTGTTACCGGTCTGGTGACACAAGAGGAGCTGGCCGTCCGCAGTTCGATCGGGTGGTATCTCTTCGCCCCGCCGGGAGAAAACGAGCGACTCATTGGCCGGGCCGGGTTCACGTTGCTGTCGAGCGAAGATGTGACAGCGGCAGCGGAGTTGATTGCCGAGCGGTGGCATGCCGCGCGAGAGCAGCATCGGGACGACCTGATCGCGCGGGAAGGGGAAGTAAATTTCGCGGGTCTGCAGCGGTTTCTGGCGTGCGTGCACAAGCTCTCGCTTGAGCGTCGCCTGTCGCGGTACTGCTATCTTGCGGAGAAGGCAGCATAGCCGAAGTGGGCACGGAGTTCTCGTCGAAAGCGGTCAGCCTCAGAGACATCCTGCCATGGCGCGACCTGTATCGACTCGAGATGGGTTGCCAGATCATCCATGATTCGATCCACAGCCGGGTGGGGTGGTCCGAGGAATATTGCCTTTTCGCAGGTAGTACACCAGTCGGCTACGGCTCAGTGGCTGTTGCCGGACCCTGGAAAGGCAAGCCCACACTCTTCGAGTTCTATGTCCAGCCGCCTCATCGATCGCACGCGTTCGAGTTGTTTCGCACGTTGTTGACGGGCAGTGGCGCGGTCATGATAAACGTCCAGAGCAACGACCCGCTCATTACGGTGATGCTGCACACGTTCGGTCGAGACGTCACGACAGAAGCGATCTTGTTCCACGACAAACTGACGACAGCGCTGTCGCCACCTGGTGCAACGTTTCGTGGAGCTATGCCGAGTGAGGTCCCAGACGTTCCCGCCGATCAACTGAAGTGGTATGGAGTTGTGGAAGTCGACAGCACAGTGGCCGCAACCGGTGGCATTCTTTTCCATTACAACCGGCCCTATGGCGACATCTACATGGACGTGGAGGAGTCGCTTCGCCGGAGGGGTTTCGGCTCGTTCCTCGTGCAGGAGTTGAAGCGCGTCTGCTATGAAGGCGGGAACATCCCGGCCGCGCGGTGCAGCCCAGGGAACGTGGCATCGCGCTTGACGCTTCAAAAAGCCGGTTTCGTTCCGTGCGGGAACATCCTCAGCGCTTCAGTTTCCCTTTGAGCGGTTGCTGAAGCACAATTGCCGGACACCGACTCCATGCTCGACACAGCCACGGCCCCGCCACCTACGGCGGGCGATCGCATCACCGCCGCTGGCTGGCGCATCGTTCTGCTCGCCAGCCTCGGCGGCACCCTCGAGTTCTACGATTTCGTCATCTTCGGCATCTTCGCGCGCGATATCGCCGCCGCACTCTTTCCCGCGAGTTCGCCGCTCGTGTCGTTGATGGCGTCATTCGCGGCGTTTGCCGCCGGCTATCTCGCGCGGCCGATTGGCGGCATCATCCTCAGCCATTACGGCGACCGGTATGGACGACGGCGAGTGTTTCTGTGGTCGGTGTTTGTCATGTCAGGTGCGACCCTCGCCATGGGACTCGTGCCGTCGCACGCGCAATGGGGCGTCGCGGCCAGTGTGCTGATGATCGTACTACGACTCGTGCAAGGCTTTTGTCTTGGGGGCGAGCTGCCAGGCGCCCTCACATACGTCGTCGAGACTGCACCGCGAATCGCGCCCTTCGTGTGCGGCGTCGTGTTTGGTTGCGTCACGATGGGCGTCGCCGCGGCCACCGGCGTCAGCCTTCTGCTTCGCACGTGGCTTCCCTCGGAGCAGGTGCCCGTTCTTGCGTGGCGCATCGCGTTCATCCTGGGTGGCCTCGGAGGTATTCTGAGCTTCGTGCTGCGCCGGTCGCTCGAAGAGTCGCCCGAGTTCGCGCGCATGCGCACTCTTGCCTCGCGCCTCCCGTTTCGGGAACTGCTACGGACGCACGCGAAGCCGGTTCTCGTCGGCTGCGCCATGCTCGCCGGCACGGCGTGCTTCAACGGCCTCTTTTTTTCGCATCTGCCGGCATATCTTGCGGGAGTGCTCCAATACGACGCGCGCCAGGGCGTCTACTCGCAGACGGTCGGTGTCATCGCCTCAGCCCTCGGGATTGTCGCCACCGGCTGGCTGGGCGATCGCATCCCGCCCCGTTACTTGCTGCGACTGGGTGTGACGCTCCTGGTCGTGCTGGCCTACCCGTTCTATGCCGCACTCGAGACGCGCGCCGTCAATCTGACGCTGCTGCTCGCCCTGGCGGGAATCGTCGCGGCCCTCACCAACGGCTCCTTCGCCTGCCTGTTGACGGATTTGTTTCCGACACGGATTCGCTTCACCGGCGTCGCGCTGGTCTTCAACATCAGTTTCACCATCTTCAGCGGCACTGCGCCGCTTCTGGCCACGACACTGATCCGCGAACTAGGCACGGCGAGGGCACCGGCCCTCCTGATGATCGGCTGCGGTCTGATGGCGCTTATGGGGAGTCTCTGGATCGGACGTGTCGGCGGCCACGTGCTCGTGAGGACCGACTGATTGCGATCTGGGTGCGTGGAATGCGATCGTTGCAGTCGTTCTGCACTAAGATTCTCCCAAGATGACGCGTCCCACACTCCTCGCCCTCATGCTCATCGTGTACCTGGTGGCTGTTTGCCTTCAATCGGGCCTGTCATCGCAGACGCCGCCGCCCGAACGACCGCCCGCGGAGCTTCTTCGACTGTCGTTTGCGGCCGAGAAGCCCGGGCTGGCCGATCCGTTCAGAGGCATCAGCACGAACGGCACGCTTGAACCGGGTCTGTTCGGTATCCGATCGACTGGGGTCTCAACAGAGCCGGTCCGCAAAGCGACCGAGGCATTCCTGGCTGGACTCACCGACGCGCAGCGCGCCAAGACCCTCTTCGCGGTGGACGATCCGGAGTGGCGCAAGTGGATGAATCAGAGCTTTTACGTGCGGCAAGGCGTCAGCTTTCTCGAGATGTCGCCGGCGCAGCGCGAGCACGCATTCGGTCTACTCAGGGCCTCGCTCAGCGCCAAGGGCATGGCGCTCACGCGCGACATCATGCGCCTCAACGAGACCCTCGGCGAACTGACGGGCAACAACTTCGAAGAATACGGTGAATGGCAGTACCACATCACGGTCATGGGTCGGCCATCCGCTACCGAGCCGTGGGGATGGCAGTTCGACGGCCATCACGCCATCATCAATTACTTCGTGCTTGGAGATCAGGTGGTGGTGTCGCCATTTTTCACCGGCTCTGAGCCTGTCGTCGCGACCTCAGGGAAGTACAAGGGGACATCCATTCTCCAGGACGAACAGAATCGCGGGCTAGCTCTGATCAATGCGTTGACTGACGAGCAGCGCAAGAAGGCCGTGCTCAAGTTCACAAAGACCGGCAACGACATTCTGACCGAAGCGTGGAGAGACAATGTCGTCCTGGACTACTCTGGCATTCCCGCGAAGGAACTCACCGCACCCCAGCGCCGGCAGTTGCTCGACCTGGTCGCGCTTTACGTTGACAACATAGACGAGGGCCATGCACGGGTGAAGATGGACGATGTGCGATCCTTTCTGGACCGGACGTGGCTGGCCTGGATCGGCGACACCAAACCCGGCAGCGTGTTCTATTACCGCATCCACAGCCCCGTCATCCTCATCGAGTTCGATCATCAGCAGCCAGTCGGGCTTCGCCACTTGATGAACCCGGCTGTGCCGAACGTCGCGCATATACACACTGTCGTCAGAACACCGAATGGCAACGACTACGGCAAGGACCTGTTGCGCCAGCACTACGAGCGGCACCCTCATCCTGCGCGTTAGAAGGCTGAAAGTCAGGAGGACTCCGATGGTGGATCCGACGAGACGCAAGATACTGAAAACCGGCGCAGCGGCGACGGTCATGGCCGCAGCGGGCGGCGTATTCGCGAAGCAGACCGGGCAACGAGGAGCTGCCATGTCCTTTTACGAAAAGGGTCCCGTTCGCATCCGCTATCAGGAGGTCGGCTCCGGGTTCCCGTTGTTGCTCATCGCCGGCGGCGGACTGAACTCGACGATCGCCGGCCTGACCGGTCCCTTCAACTCGATCGAGGAGTTCAAGGGCGAGTACCGATGTATCGCATCGGACCTGCGCAACGCCAACAGCGGCCAGTCCTCGGGCCCGCTCGAGATCGATCGGCCGTGGGATGCCTATACCGATGACCATCTCGGCGTGATGGATCACCTGGGTATCGAAAAATTCATGGTGATGGGCTTCTGCATTGGCGGCCCCTTCATCTGGAACCTCCTTCGACGCGCGCCCAATCGCATCGTCGCCGCTGTGCTGGCGCAGCCGAGCGGGTCGCGTCCCGAGATGCGCGATCTGTTCTACGACAACAACATGAAGGCTTGGGGTCCGGAGTTGGTCAAGCGCCGGCCCGAGATCACGATGGAGATGGTCGACAAGTTTCTGACGAAGATGTACCGCACCAACCCCGACTTCGTCTTCACGGTGACACGCGACTTCGTGCGCCAGTGTCAGACGCCGGTACTGATTCTTCCGGACGACATCCCTGCTCATCCGTATGCGGTTGCGATGGAGGCCGCGATGCTTGCGCCCAGGGCCGAAGTGAGCATGTTCCCGTGGAAGGAGCCCCCGGAACGGATTCCACTGGCGGTGCGCCAGATACGTTCTTTCCTCCGCGCGCATCGACCCGCTTCTGTCTAGAGGTACATCTATCGTTCGACCGGGGGACGCTCCCGCCGCGCCGGCTACAGCCGAAGGCGTTTCACGCCGACACTGATGGGAGAAGCATGGACTCCCAGCCGTGATGACGCCACCGGCAACTCGCAAGCCAGTATTTTTCCGGATCACGGTCGGCTTGCTGGTGGTGTTGTTGTTGTTCGCTGTTGGCATTGGTCTGCTGCTCGCGTTCAACATCGAGAACATCAACCGCAGCGGAGGATGGGGCTGGCTGCTCGCCGCCGGCGTGTTCGTTGTGCTCACGACCATTGTGTGCGCCGCGTGCGCAGTCTGTTCCGCTGTTTCACTATGGAAAGGTGAAGCGCATCGCCGGTTCTCCACCGTCGTTCTGATCGGTTCCTGTCTCGTCGTGTGGGTATTCGGGCCTAATCTCGTTCGCGGGGGAGCGAACCTGCTGGATCAGTATGAAGAGGCGTCGCGCCAATCTCAGGGCTCTCCGCAACCGGTGCGTCGTCCCGTTGCGAGATCCGAGATTCCTGATTCCCTGGTCCAGCACTTTCAGCGCCAGGGGGTTGTGTTAAGGCCTGCCCAGGCAGGGAACCCGAATCGCGAATGGATTGTCGACAATGTTGACGTCGGAACCCGGTGCGAAGTGGTGACCAGCTTCAGGTTGTTCCCGCTTGCGACACCGGTGGAGATCATTACCAAAGCGCTCACGGACTTCAGCACGCCGTCCATCCTCAACGAGCAGGTCAAGATGGCGATGTTCCATCCGCACGCACGCGGAACGACGTCTGACGTGCGCGATTGCGAGGAGTGGCCGGCGAAGTCCAAAGTGATCGTCGAGCGGCTTCAGGATGCCTTCAGATCGTACCGTCGATAAGGCCAGATTCGATCGAATAACTAGAGGCAACAAACGAACCGCGCTATATTTTCTCCAACACAAAGCGTTCGCGAGGGGAGAGAGTATGGACCTGGACACGTTGTGGATCGTGGCGGATCGGGCGCGCGCGAGGCCACGCCTTGCTCGCGAAGACGTTTCGTTCGTCCGCGACGTTGCGCCAGCACAGCTCGAGGCCTTTCCTAAGCTGAAGCTACCGGCGTCGATCCGGCACCCGGCTGGATTCTCTATTTCCGGCGCGCCCGTGGGCACGTTCCTGAAAGCGGCCCTCCTGGTCGCGGGGCAGAAAGCGCTCGGCCGAAGATGTGGAGGATTGGAATTCTACGAGCGCGTCGAAAGGGATCTGGCGTTTGGCATCATGCGCTCGCATTTTCACCATGGACATCCCAAGGGAGTCTTTTGCTGCGTCCAGTGCACGCTTGCGGTGATTCCTGTGCTTGATGCCGGCGCTATTCGATACTTCGACTGTCGAGAGTTGTCAGGCGCGGTCAGGCGCCTTGTCCGGCACCGTCAGTGGCGGTTCTCGAAACCAGTCAACCCCAGAATCGTTCGTTGGGCATTAGGTGACTGATCACAACGTGGACACGAAGACTCTCAGTGGACAGATAGCCATCGTCGCTGGTGCCACGCGCGGTGCCGGCCGGGGTATCGCGCGAGCCCTTGGTGAGGCTGGCGCCACTGTGTACTGCACCGGCCGGAGTGTCCGCGGCAATCCATCACCGTACGGTCGGCCGGAGACCATCGACGAAACCGCGGAGATGATCACTGCCGCAGGCGGCAATGCCGTTGCCGTTCGCATCGATCACACGGTCGAATCAGAAGTCGAGGCGCTCTTCGGTCGCATCGATCGGGACCATGGTCGGCTCGACATCCTCGTGAACTGCATTGCGGGCGAAGACCCGATGATGAGTCAATGGGGATCCTTCTGGGAGGTGAATGTCGCCAATGGCGACGCGATCTTCAGGCAGGCGCTCCTTTCTCACATCATTACCGCGAAACACGCTGCGCCACTGTTGATGCGCGGCGGCCGCGGATTGATCGTCGAGGTCACCGAGAGCGATCTCCTCGGCGCCGGCGGCAATCCGATCTCGCAAGTCGTCAAGCTCGCGCTCAAGAGTCTGGCGCTGAACATGGCGACCGAGTTGAAGCCACACGGCGTGGCTGCGATAGCCATGACACCGGGATTTCTCCGCTCCGAGTCGATGTTACAGGGTATGGGATTGACTGAGGCGAATTGGCGCGATGGGGGCAAGACAGACAAGAACTTCCTCGAATCGGAATCGCCGCTCTTCGTCGGGCGGGCGGTCGCTGCCCTCGCGCAGGATCCGAATGTCCTTGCCCGATCGGGCCAGCTCCTCAGCTCGTGGCAATGCAGCCGCGACTACGGCTTTACCGACTACGATGGACGCCGCCCCGACTGGGGCATGCTGGCGATCGATTTCTCGGGCCTGCCGGAATCGCTTGTGGACGTGTTCAGGACAGGAACTCAGCTTCAGCTCGAATGGCTGACGACCGTCGCGGAGAATACGCGACTGTTCTTCGCCAAGATTCCAAAAAAGGAGCGTTGAGGATGCCGCGCTGTATCAAATGGACCGGGATGATTGTCGCCGTGACGGTAATTGCGTTGGATCACCCGACGATGTTTGCTCAGGCGAAGCCCGCATTTGAATTTCGTGTCCTGGCGACCAGCAAGACGTCCACTATGGAGAAGGAGCTGAACGACGCAGGGGATGCCGGATTCCGTTTTCAAGCCGCGATGGGTGGGGACACGGCGATCGGCGGAAGCGAGGTTGTGGCCGTCATGGTTCGAAGCGCCGATTCGAAGCCTCGGTTCTCTTACAAGCTGCTGGCGACATCGAGGACGTCGACCATGGAGAAGGAGCTGCAGGAGGCAGCGGCGGCAGGGTTCCAGTATCGCGATCAGACCGTGTTCAAGTCCACGTTCGGCGGCGAAGAGGTGGTCTGCATCCTCGAGCGCGACAGTGACGCCGAGGCCCGGCCATTCCGCTACAAGCTTCTGTCGACGACGAAGACGTCGACGTTGCAAAAGGAGCTGTTGGAAGCCGGCGCCGCGGGTTACGAGATATTGGGAATGACCGTGGCGAAGACGGCGATTGGCGGCAAGGAACTGGTGGCGATCACGCGCCGCCTGGAGAGTAAATAGCGGGAATGCGGCAGTAAAACGCTACTTCAACTGCAGCCCCAGCGAGCAGCGCTGCACACCCTGGTTGCCCTTCAGCATCCCTCTACCACCATTCAGGCGGCCTTCATATCTCGCGGGGACTTTGGTGCCACGGCCTCGGCCGGCTCCGGGGATGATGAACCCCTCGAGGACGAGCGCGCCGTCCGGTTCCGGCCGTCCACGTAGATTGATGTGTCCCGATTGGCCCGGCTCGCCGACCGCGATGATCACCTCTCCGCCAACCACCTGCGCGCGTGCGCGCGCAACGGGCCCAAGGGTGCCGTCAGGTCGTTGGCAACGACCCTGCACGAAGCCCGTCGTGTAGCTCACGCCAGGCGGTGACTTTGCCGGCGGCGGAACTGCCGGCGAAGGGGCTTGTGCTGGCGGCGCAGGAGCCGTGGTCGGAGGAGCTGTAGTGGGAGGAGGCGCGATCGCCGGTTGCGAGACGGCCGGCTGAGGGGGCGCCGTCTCGGCGACAGGCTGTGCGGCGGGTTCCGCGACCGGCACAGACGAGGGAGCGCCGTCTGGAGTTCCGGTTCCAGACACATAGAACACGGCCATTGCTGCGACGATCGCGGCGACCCCGACGGACGTCGCGATGACGATCCGGCGCGAACCCTTCTGTGGCCGCTTCGGGGTACCGGCGCGCGCCACGCGATACGCTCGCACGGGTCTCCCGATATTTTTCAGCGATCGCTCGCCGATGTCTTCGAAGCCGAGATTCAGCTTGCCCGAGATCTGGTCGAATACCGAAGAGGCGATGCAGATACCGCCCGGTTCGGCGATGCCTTCGAGCCGGGAGGCGACGTTCACCCCGTCCCCGAGAATGTCGGCACCGTCGACGATGACGTCGCCCAGGTTGATGCCGATGCGGAAGTGCAGCCGCTCGGGTTCGGGCAGCGATTCGTTGCGCGTCGCCAGCGCCTCCTGAATTTCCACCGCGCACCGTACCGCCTCTACTGAACTGCCGAACTCGGCCAGCACGCTATCGCCGGCCGTTCCGACGATGCGGCCGCCGTGGTCGGCGATCAGGCTGTCGATGAGGCGCCTGTGGCCGGCCAGCGTCCCGAGCGTGCGCTCCTCGTTTTCGGCCATCCGCGCGGAGTAGCCGACGGCATCGGCCGCGAGGATGGCGGTGAGCCGGCGCTTGACGGGGCTGGTCTCCTTCATTCGGCGGTGATTCTAGCCCACGCGGCGTCTAAGGCAGTCGAAAGTCGTGCGCCACAACCATCTTTATCCTGGCGCGGATCCCGAGAGAAGGATCGTGGCCAGAAGTCGTCGACGTCAAGCGCGGCTCCGTACGACATCGAAATCTGCTACCCTCACAGGCCGACAATCCATCAGGCATGAATCAATTCAAGGAGCAAGTATGAAACCCAGGCTGCGTGTTCTGACGGCGGCACTTGGCACGGTGTTGGTGTCGATGCTCATGCTGCGGGTGGGGGCAGAGACCACGATTACCAGGCCCGAGGATGTCGGCCTTTCAACACCGCGACTGGCCCGCATCACCGAGATGATGAAGCGCCACATCGCCGCGGGTGAAATCTCAGGCGGCGTCACTCTGGTGGCGCGGCATGGGAAGGTGGCGCACCTCGAGGCGACCGGCGTCATGGATATCGACTCGAAGAAACCGATGACGAAAGACGCGGTATTTCGCATCGCGTCGATGACCAAACCCGTCACCGGTGTCGCGATCATGATGATGATGGAGGAAGGGAAGCTCCGCATCACCGATCCTGTGTCGAAGTACATCCCGTCGTTCAAGGATCCCAAGGTCGCCGTCGAACAGCGGCTGCAGGGTCCGCCGGCAGACGGCCCAGCCACGCCGCAGTTCTCTACCGTGCCGGCCGCGCGCGAGGTGACCATACGCGATCTGCTGACGCATGTCTCGGGGATCGGAAGCGGTCCGATGAGCGCCGCCGACATGCGGCGTTCCGGAACTGTGCGCAAGCCCACCGACACGCTGGCCGATTACGTGCCACGCCTGGGTATGACCGCGCTCGAGTTTCAGCCAGGCACGCGCTGGGCCTACAGTGCCGCGGCGGGATTTGACATCCTGGGACGCATCGTCGAGATCACTTCGGGGCAGCCGTTCGATCAGTTCCTGAGGCAGCGGGTATTCGATCAGCTCGGGATGAGAGACGTGGCGTTCTATCCAACCGAAGCCCTCGAGCCGCGGATGGTTACGCCTTACCAGCTCGACGCCAATGGTCGGATGCTGAAAGATCCAAACCCGGGCAGAATGCAAAGCCGCGTGTACTTCATGGGAGCCGGCGGGCTCATCATGACGGCGGAAGAGTATGCGAAGTTCGCGCAGATGCTCGCGAACGGGGGTGAGCTGAACGGCCAGCGTCTGCTGAGCCCGCGGACCATCAGCTACATGTCATCGGTTCATGCACCAGAGACATTGCCGGGTCGAACTCCAGGCGAGGGTTATGGCTTGAGCGTTCGCGTGGTGAATCACGCCACTGCCAGCGGCTCGCGCCTTTCGGACGGCAGCTTTGGTTGGAGCGGCGCGTTTGGCACGCACTTCTGGGTGGATCCGAAAGAAGGCCTCATCGCGATCATGATGATCCAGACCCCTGTGCGCGACATGCGACCGGAATTCGAAAACGCTGTGATGCAGGCTGTTATCAGGTAGTCGACACTCAAAGGTACGACCAAGCATCATGAGGCCGTGAACACCGCAGCCGGATGAAGGGCGGGTCCAAAGTTCAGGACCCGCCCTACTTTTCACTTCTTACGGGAAAATGAACCTCAATGCCCGGGCGTGGCTCGCACTCGCCGTCCTGGCGGTCGTGATGGCCCTTCTGCTGTTCGTCTCTGCAGGAACTGTCCGCTACTGGCAGGCATGGGTGTACCTGTCGATCTTCGTCGGGGCGGGAGTCTTCATCACGAACCACCTCATGCGACACGACCCGGCCCTTCTCGAGCGTCGCATGAGCGGCGGGCCGACTGCGGAGAAACGGCCGGCGCAGAAGGTCATCATGTGGTTTACCTCGCTCGGTTTCATTGCCCTGTTTGTCGTGCCGGCGGTCGATTACCGCTTTGCCTGGTCCACCGTACCCCTCTCGGGCGTGCTCGTCGGCGATGCACTGATCGCCGTCGGGTTCTTTTTCATTTTCCTCGTGTACAAAGAGAACACCTTCACGTCCGCCACGATCGAAGTGGCGCCCGGCCAGAAGGTCATTTCGACGGGACCGTACGCCATTGTGCGCCACCCGATGTACGCCAGCGCGTTGCTCTATCTCGCGGGCACGCCACTGGCGCTCGGTTCGTACTGGGGGTTCGTCCCGCTCGTGGGCATGTTGCCATTTCTCGTCTGGCGCCTTCTTGACGAAGAGCGGTTTCTCGCGTTGAATCTGCCGGGCTACACCGAATATCAGAAGAGGGTTCGCCATCACTTGATTCCGCGAATCTGGTAGGTTTCCAAGGCATGAATGACATCGACGTGGCGATCGCGGTGGCCAATGAAGGCGCAACAGTCGTTCGCCTGCGTTTCGGGACGAGGCTGAATCGGTTGGACAAAGGAGCGGGAGATTTTGCCACCAATGCCGACATCGAGGCCGAGGAGGCGATGCTGGCCATACTGCGTCGCGAGCGGCCCGAGGATGCCGTGCTTGGAGAGGAGAGCGGCCGGACCGGATCAGAGAATAGTTCCCGGACCTGGCTGATCGATCCGCTCTGCGGCACTCTCAACTATGCCGCGAGGATGCGGGTCGTGGCTGTGAATGTGGCGCTCAGGAGCGGTGACCGATTCGCTGCCGCGGCTGTGGCCGACCCGTTCAATGACGAGATCTACTTTGCGAATGCGACGTCCGCGTTCCTGCGTTCGGACGGCCGGGACACGCTTCTTGCGCCAAGTGGACGCAGCCAGCTTGTGGATCTCAATCTCGACCCTCCGTTTCCCAATGCGCCGGCCTTCAAGTGCGCGATCCTGGCGGCCGATTCAGATTTCGCTGCGACGTTCAGGCCGCGAGTCGTCTCGACATCCGTCGCGCTGTCCTGGGTCGCTACCGGTCAAAGGGCGGCGTATATGACAGACGGAGACGTGCGCGATAGCGTGCACTTTGCCGCTGGTCTTGCCATCTGCGAGGCGGCCGGCTGTATCGTGACCGACTTGCGTGGCGGCGCATGGGGCAGCGGCACCACCGGCCTTCTTGCGGCAGCCGATTCCGAGACTCATGCTGCGTTGCTGGTACTTGTTCGGAAGTACCTCGTGTGAACTGTGCAGAATGCCAGGCCGTTCTACTCCGAGTACGCGTGGGCCTACGACCTGCTCGTCGATCGGCCGGTTCGCAAGGAGTGCGGCACGATCGCGACGTGGCTCGTCGAACGAGGGGTGCTGCCCGGTTCGAGACTGCTCGACGCTGGATGCGGGACCGGCCGATATGCCGCCGAGTTGGGCAGGCGTGGCTACGTCGTTCACGGCATCGACGCGTCGGAAGATCTTATTGGAGAAGCGAAGAGATCCCTGGGAGCGGATGTCCGCACGGTCTCTCTGGAGGTCGGAAATATTCTGTCTCCCCCGGCCTCGCCATTCGACGCCATTCTCTGCAGAGGCGTGCTCAACGATGTGGTGAACGAGGACGCTCGACGGTCGATCTTCAGTGAATTCAGACGGGCGCTTCGGCCCACAGGCGTGCTGATATTCGATGTACGAGAGTGGGAAGCCACGGCCGAACGAAAGGCTCGCGAACCGCTCTTCAGAAAGTCAGTTGAGAGTGACCGAGGCACGCTCACGTTCACCAGCGTGACGAGGCTCGATGAAGAGCAGCGTCGATTGATAGTCTCCGAGCGGCATTCGCTGAAGAACGATCAAGGCGAACGGTCGAGTGACTATCAGTTCACGATGCAATGCTGGACCCACGACGAGCTGAAGGCGTGGTTATCCGCGGCAGGTTTCTGGCCTGTAGATTATTTCGGCGCCTATGATCCGGGAATCCCGCCCGGAGCAACGGATCGGCTGGTTGTGATCGCGAGTGTGCTGGCCAATGTAGCCGAAGAAACGAAGTTTGCGGCCGGCGATGACAGATGACATGATAGGCGGCCGATTGGAGTCGAGGAGCAGGCATGAGCGAGCCACAGCTGACACCTGAAAGAATTCTTCAAACGGGGCTGGCATTCTGGCCCTCCAAGACGTTGTTGAGCGCGATTGAACTGGGCGTGTTTACCGAACTGGCGCAGGGTCCCGAGCGCTTCGAAACGCTCAGCGGACGCCTGGGCCTGCATGCGCGCTCGGCGCGCGACTTTCTCGATACGCTGGTGGCCCTCGGCTTCCTCACGCGTTCGGGGGATCGCTACGCGAACACGCCCGAGACCGACCTGTTCCTCGATCGCAAGAAGCCTTCGTATATCGGCGGCATCCTCGAGATGGCGAACCATCGCCTTTATCCCTTCTGGGGACACCTCACCGAGGCGCTTCGCACGGGGCAGCCGCAGAACGAAGTCAAGGGTGGTGGCCCTGGTCTCTTTGAAACGATCTACGCCGATCCCGCGCGCCTGAAGCAGTTCCTGGCCGCCATGACCGGCATCAGCCATGGCGCCAATATGACGATCGCCCGGGCATTTCCCTGGAAGGACTACCGCACGTTCGTCGACGTCGGCACGGCGCAAGGTGACCTCGCTGCGCAAATTGCCCTGGCCAACCCGCACATGCGTGGTGTGGGATTCGATCTGCCGGAAGTGGGGCCGATTTTCGAGGAGTACGTCGCAAAGGTTGGTGTGGCCGACCGTTTGACGTTCACGCCCGGCAGCTTCTTCGAGCGCGATCTGCCCAAAGCCGACGTCGTGGTGATGGGGCACATCCTGCACGATTGGGACCTGCCCACCAAGCAGATGCTCATCAAGAAAGCGTTCGACGCGGTGCCGATGGGCGGGGCTCTCGTTGTCTATGAAGCCATCATCGACGATGACCGGTCGAAGAACGCGTTCGGGTTGATGATGAGCCTCAACATGCTCATCGAAACGCCCGGCGGTTTCGACTATACCGGCGCCGACTGCGCGGGATGGATGCGCACAGCCGGCTTTTCCACGACGCGAGTAGAGCCGCTCGTCGGGCCCGACTCGATGGTCATCGGAGTGAAGTAAGGCTACTTCACCACCGGCCTCGGCGGTTCCGGCTGTTTCTCGTAGATATCCACGATCGCCGGCCGTTCACCCTCGGTCGAAAGCCCTGCGGCCAGCATCAGCTTGGTCACCGCTTCGACCGTCGCTTTGTCGGGTCGCGGGAGCCGCCCGATGTAGCCCTCGGCGGCGAACAGCGGGGTAACGCCGGCTTTGTTGCGGTCCTTCCAGATCTGCGGATCGGCGCCACGCTCTGCCAGCAGCTTCACCACAGTGGGGTACGCCGCATAGGCGGCACCGTGCATCGCGGTGTCGCCGTTGTCGTCCATCGCGTTGACGTTGGCGCCGAGGTCGAGCAGCATCTTGACGGCTTCCAGCGCTTCGACTTCTTCACCGGCCTCTTCGAGCGGTTCCGTCGTGCCGAGGCCGGCAGCCGCCATCAGCGGCGTGGTCTTGCTGAGATTCGGCAGCAATGGATCCGCGCCCAGCTCCAGGAACACGCGCATCAGCGGAAGGTCCGAACGATCGGCAGCCAGCAGAAATGGCGACGCCCCTTCCGACTCGATACGCGAAGAGGTGCTGGGCACCTTCGCCGTGCCCTTGTCGAGACGCAGGTTGACGTTCGCGCCCCGCTTCACGATCTCACGCACGAACTGAAGGCTCGTTAGACTGCCCGATCCCGCCGGCGTGGCAGGGTCGCTCACATCGCTGGAATCCGGCTTTCGCACCCACGAGACCGTGTGGAGCGGCGAGAATCCTGTGCGGACGTCATTCGGATTGGCCCCCGCGTCCACGAGCGCGATGGCAAGCTCGAAGTGGGCGTTCTGTACCGCCAGCAATAACGGGCTGGTGCCTCTGCCGACTGGCCGATACGTGTTGGCGCCCCCTTCACCACCCTTTTCACGGCGCTGCAGCGTGGCGTTCACATCCACACCTGCCTCGAGGAACGCGCGCACCACGTCGATGCGTCCCTCGCGGACAGCAAAGAAGAACGGCGTGAATCCGGATTCCAGACTCACGTTGAGATCGGCGCCGGCTTCGACGAGCGCCCGCACAGCCGCTGCGTGCCCTTCGGCTGCGGCCCACATGAGCGCCGTTTGTCCGCGCCGCTCACGCGCGTCGTGTTTCGCGCCGCGAACGAGCAGGGCCTTCACCGCCTCGACGTTGCCTGAACGCGCGGCCATCATGAGCACGGTCTCGCCGCCCTTCATGGTGGCATTCGCGTCGGCACCGGCCTCGAGCAACAGCCTCACGACAGCGGCGTTGCCGTTGGTGCAGGCCAGCGCGAGCGGAGGCACACCGTAGCGATTGGCGACGTTGACGTTGGCGCCCGCTTTGACGAGCAACGCGGCGGTCTCTGCATCCTCGTTATACGCGGCCCAGTGCAGGGGCGTCGTGCCATCGACCTGCGGGCCATTTACATCGGCGCCTCCCTTGACGAGCGTGCGGACAACCGCGACATCACGTCGTTCCACAGCGTCGGCCAGGGTCGCGCGTTCGGCCGCCAGAGCGGTGCCGGATACGGCAAGCGCCACAAGAGCGAGTCCGGTTGTAGTTCGCCAAGGCATGTGCGTCTCCTGAAGTCCGGCTGAAGCCGGACACTACGTACGAGATCGAAACAGGTTCGAACAGTTCGTTGATCTTGCCGTTGCTGTCGCCAAATGAATCCAGATGCACGCCGACGCGATCGAGCAGCGTGAGGTGGACGTTGGCGAGCGGCGTGCCCTTGTCGTACTTGATATGCCGGCCGCCCTTCATGCCGCACGCGGCGCCGCCCGCGACGAGAACGGGAAGGTTCTCGTGATCGTGCAGACTGGGGTTGCCCATTCCGCTCCCGTAGAGATACACGGTGTTGTCGAGGAGCGAACCATTGCCGTCGGGAGTCGCCTTCATCTTCGCCAGGAACTCGGCAAACAGCGAGACATGGAACGTGCTGATCTTGGCAATCTTCGCGAGCTTCTCCGGATCGTTGCCGTGATGGCTCGTGGGATGGTGCGGATCTGCCACGCCAATTTCCGGATAGCTACGATTGCTCAGCTCGCGCGTCAGCTGGAAGGTGATGACCCGCGTGATATCCGCCTGGAAGGCCAGAATCTGCAGATCGAACATGAGCTTCGCGTGGTCGGCAAACGCCGCCGGCACTCCGACGGGTCGATCCAGATCGGGCATGAGGTTGTCCTTCGCCCCTGCCTCGGCACGCTGAATCTGGCGCTCGACTTCGCGGACGCTCTCGAGATACTGGTCGACGCGAACGCGATCGGGAATCCCTACCCGCTGCTTGAGACGCGCAATGTCTTCGCTGAACGAATCGAGCAGGCTCGCCCGGTTGCGCAGCGCCGCGCGGCGCGCGGCTGCATTGCCTCCCTCGCCGAACAGGCGCTCGAAGACGATGCGCGGATGCGCTTCGGAGGGGAGCGGGGTCGTCGGCGAAGACCATGAAAGGCAGTTTTGGTAGACGCACGCGTACCCGTTGTTGCACACGCCGGCGAGCGGGTTCAGATCCATCGCGAGCTCGAGCGAGGCCAGCTGCGTCTCGCGGCCGAGTTGCCTGGCTGCAATCTGGTCCATCGTGGTGCCAAGGTAGTAGTCCGAGCTCTCCGTGTGCTTGGAGAAGGCCGCGCTCAGGAACCCCGAGTTCGACGTGTCGTGCGTGCCCGGGTAGGAATTCTGCAACCGCGTGTTGGTGATGACGGTCACCTGGTCCTTGACCGATTCGAGCGGTTGCAGGATCGGCGAGAGCTCGGTGAGCCTGTCCTGCACCTGCGGCGTCCAACGCGCGTGATCGCACCCCATGGGCATGTACACGAAGCCGAGCCGGGGCACCGGCTTGGCCGGCGTCTGCGCCCACGCGGTCGCGGCGGGAATCATCGCATCGAGCAGAGGCAACGCCAGAGCGGCCTGCGCGCCTTTCAGAAACGTCCTTCTGGGCAGCGCCTTCTTCGTGATGATCATGACGATTTCCTCATGAGAAATGGCGTACTTTTCACGATGCCAAGGATGAGCGACGAGAAGCGATATCGGTCTTTCCCGGCGTCGCGAACGATCTTGCGGACTGCGGGGGCGTCGTAGTACTCGATGCCTCGTCCCAGCGCGAACGTGAGCAGTTTCTCCGTCAGCGTTGCGGCGAACAACTCGGGCCGGCTCAGCAGCGCATCTTCGAGCCCGGCCACGCCCCGGAATTCCCCGACGCCCGGCAGAGCGCCCGACGCATCGATCGGTTCGCCCTCACCTTCGTAGTCGCGCCATTGTCCGACGGCGTTGAAGCTTTCGAGCGAGAAGCCAACCGGATCGATCGTGCGGTGACAGCTCGCGCAGACCGCGTTGTTGCGGTGTGCCGCCAGTCTCTCGCGCATTGGAAGAGTGGCGGAAACGGTGCTCTCGTCCAGGGCCGGCACATTGGGCAGTGGCGGCGGCGGAGGAGCGCCGAAGATATTCTCGAGGACATACACGCCACGAATCACGGGCGACGTCCGCGTAGCGTATGCCGTAACCGAGAGCACACTGCCGTGTCGCAACAGACCGCCGCGCCGGCTCTCGGGTGAGAGCGTCACGCGGCGGAAGCGGCTTCCGTAGACGTTGGGAATGCCGTAGTGTCTTGCCAGGCGTTCGTTGAGGAACGTGTAGTCGGCCCGAATCAAGTCCAGCACGCTGCGGTCCTCGCGCAGCACGCTGTCGAGGAAGAGCTCGGTTTCCTGCCGGAACGCCTGACGCACGTTGTCGTCGAAGTCCGGAAACAGGCGCGAGTTCGGCACGACGGCCTCGAGATTGCGCAGCCGCAGCCACTGTCCGGCAAAGTTGGTCGCGAGGTTGAACGACCGCCGATCGGCGAGCATTCTGCGCGTCTGTTTCTCGAGCTCTTCGGGACGGCTGAGCGTGCCCCGAATCGCCGCGTCGAGCAGCTCGTCATCGGGGATGCTGCTCCAGAGGAAGAACGACAGCCGCGACGCCAGTTCGAGATCGCTGATTCGGTAGACACCGCCGGCCGGCGCCTTCTTCGGATCGCCTTCGACCCGCAGCAGGAATTCCGGATTGATGAGCACCGCGCTCAGCGCTGCGCCGATTCCGGCGTCGAAATCTCCCTCGCTGCGCGCCTCGCGGTAGAACGCCAGGGGGCCCTCGACCTCGGCTTTCGAGATCGGGCGGCGATATGCGCGCCGCATCACTGTCGAGAGGATGGTCCTCGCGCAATCAGCGTGCTGGTTCTTGTCCGAACCGGTGGGCTGGCACACGAACAACCGGCGGCGGCTCGGCGTGTTCTCGGCACCTTTCGCCGTGTGCGGGCCGGCGATCGACACCTGGTCGACGGCGGGCGCCGAACGCGGATGGCGCCGCTCGTTGAAGCGCGATTGCAGCGGCTGCCTTGCCGTTTCGAGGAGCGACGCACCCTCCCTGACGAATGTGACGCCAATCTCGTGCGGGCCAGCCGTCACCGTGACGCGCGCTTTCAAATCCTTGTCCAGTTGTGTGTCGTCGCCCGCGGGCTTCTGAATCGTGAAGGTCGCCACTGGCTCCCGATCGATCAGCACAGCCAGCTCGTGCGAACGCGCCTCTCGCAACCCTCCGACATTCCCGTTCAGATCGCGCGCAAGCCAGATCTGGATGTCGTATTCACCGTCCCGGGCGAACGTGTAGGGAATCGACAGGCCGCCGCGCGTGCCAATCGGCAGGCCCGGCACATGATTTTCCTGCGTCAGATCCGCCGGTAGCCGAATGGTGTCGGCCTGCATAGACGATTGCGTGCTGCCGATCGCGAGGCGGCTGATTTTCTGCGCGGCCGAGATGTAGCGGTCGAGCAGCGTCGGAGGAAGATCGCCGACGATGACGTTGTCGAAGCCATGACCGCTCTCATCAGGTGGCAGCAGCGCTGCGGCATCGATATCAAGGGCCAGCAGGTCTCTGATTGAGTTCTGATACTCAGTCCGATTCAGACGGCGGAGTGTCTCGGTGCGACCCGGGTTTGGTTTGGCCGCGGAAGCCGCATCGAGCTCGGTTCCCAGCCACGTCAGCAGCGCGCCGCGCTGATCTTTGGAAGGCTGCGGCATGTTGGGAGGCGGCATGGTGCCCGTGTACACCTTGCGCACCACCTTCTCCCAGACTTCAGGATCTGCAGCGGGCCTGGACGGGTCGATTCCCTCCAGGTTCAGGCCCCCGGTCTTGGCGCGTTCGTTGTGGCACGTGACGCAGTACTTATCGAGGACCTGGCGATGATTCGTTGAGGCCGACGCACCTGCGCCGGCAGGCGCAACGGGCTGCTGTGCAGCCGTTTCGACCTGCAGCCAAAAAGACACTGTCACAGCCAGCCCGACGACCCCAAAAGTCAACGCTCTGGCAAACGGGGACCGCTTCGTCATCCAGCCTCCGGGCGACGACATTAATCCGCTAGTCTAGTGTCCTTCAGTATGTACCCCGGGTATGGGGTGTCAAGGAAGAAGGAAAGGAGAAAGGTAGGCAAAATCATGGAATTTAAGAGCCTGGCTACAAAGGCCGTCCGTGCCGGTGCCCCTTCGCCCCGCATTGCCGGCGCCGTGGTGACACCCATCTTCCAGTCGGCGATGTTCGAGTACGCCGGCGAAAGCAGTTATCACGACCTGAAATACCTCCGACTCAACAACACCCCCACACAGACGGCTTTGCACGCGAAATTGGCGGCGCTCGAGAGCGGGGACGCGGCCGTGGCAACCTCCAGCGGGATGGCGGCCATCACGACGACGCTGCTGACGGTGCTCGCACCCGGGGATCGTCTGCTCGCGCAGGACTGCCTGTACGGCGGCACGCACGATCTGCTGACGTGCGAGCTCAAGCAGTTCGGCATCGAGACCGACTTCATCAACGCTGACGATCCCTCGTCCTGGGAAGGTGCGCTGCGCCCGACGACGCGCGCGATCTACGTCGAGACGATTTCCAATCCGCTGATGCGCGTGCCCGATCTCGACCAGGTCGTGCGGTTCGCTGCCTCCCATGGGATCGCATCGATCGTGGACAACACGTTCGCGACGCCGGTCAACTATCGACCCCTGGAGCGCGGCTTCGACCTCGTGGTTCACAGCTGCACGAAGTATCTCAACGGTCACAGCGACATCGTCGCGGGGGCCGTCATCGGATCGCAGGCGTGGATCGAGCGAATCACGCATCGGCTCAATCACCTGGGTGGCTCATTGGATCCGCACGCGTGTTTTCTTCTCGATCGCGGACTCAAGACGCTGGTGCTGCGGGTGCGCCACCAGGGGGCCAGCGCACTCGAGATCGGCCGCCGGCTCGAACGTCATCCGTTGGTCGTCACGGTGAACTATCCGGGACTGCTCGCCCACCCGCAGCACGCGCGCGCCAAGCATCTTTTTGACGGCTTCAGCGGGATGCTCAGCTTCGAGCTCCAGGGAGGAGCGGCTGCCGCGGATCGGTTCATGAAGCAGACGAGGCTGCCGATCCTGGCGCCAAGTCTGGGTGGCCCCGAGACATTGTTGACCAGGCCGGCCGTGACGAGTCACGCGGGCATGCGGGCGGAGGATCGTCTCAGTCTCGGCATTACGGACGGCCTCATCCGTATGTCGGTCGGGCTCGAGGCATGTGAGGATATCGTCGAAGATTTGGAGCAGGCACTCGAAGCCATGAGCCGCGAATCGGTTGCATCGCAGCAGAATGCGTGAAAGGTGGAGACGAATGGCGAAAGCGATCCTTGGATTCTTTCTCCTGTACTCACTAACGGCATCGGTGACGGCGCAGGAATCGACCGTCATCCGAGTAGGAACGTTGATTGACGGCAAGGGTGGCGTCCTGAAATCGGCGAGCGTGGTCGTGCAGGACGGGAAAATCACAAGTGTCGGACGCACGTCGCCAGGACCTGTTACGTATGACTTTCCCCGGCTCACGTTGCTGCCCGGACTGATCGACACCCACGTCCATATCGAGACGCACTTTGGGAAGACTGGCAGGGCTGGCGGGGAAGGGGAAACCTTGCAGGAGTCGATGCTGTACGCCGCGGAAAATGCGTACGCGATGTTGATGAACGGATTCACGGCTGCGCAAAGCCTCGGCTCGCCCCTGGATCCCGACCTGCGAAACGCCATTGCCAGAGGGGTTTTGCCAGGACCACGACTGCTGACATCGATCGCCCCTGTCGACGACCGGACGGGCACGCCGGAGCAGATCCGGCAATTCGTCCGCAAGGTCGTGGCAGACGGTGCGGATCTCGTGAAGATCTTTGCGTCCAAGAGCATTCGCGAGGGCGGTGGTCAGACGCTCACGCTCGAACAGATAGAGGCGGCGTGCGACGAGGCGAAGAAGCTGGGCAGACGCACCTGGGTTCACGCGCACGCCGACTCGGCTGTCCGAGCGGCTGCGACCGCTGGTTGCTGGAGCGTCACCCACGGGAGCCAGGTGACCGACGAGACGCTGGCGTTCATGGCGGAGCGCGGCACGTTCTTCGAGCCAAACATCGGGCTCCTCCTGCAGAACTACATTCGGAACAAGGCTCGTTACCTTGGCATCGGGAATTTCAACGAAGAGGGGTTCGCGTTCATGGAGAAGGGCATTCCGCTGAACCTGAACATGTTCAAGCGGGCATTGAAGATAAAAGGACTCAAGCTGCTGATGGGCACCGACGCAGGCGCAGGCGCTCACGGACAGAATGCGGAGGAAATCATCTACCGCGTTCAGACCGCGGGTCAGCCGGCGATGGATGCGATTATTTCAGCGACGTCGCTCGCCGCCGAATCGTTGGGGATGAAGGACAGGAAAGGTGTGATTGTGCCCGGGCATGAGGCCGATCTGATCGCCGTCGATGGCGACCCGCTGGCGGACATCACTGCTCTTCGCCGCGTTGTGTTTGTCATGAAAGAGGGGAAGGTTCACAGGAACGTGGCGCGCTGATGACCGCACGGCGCCGAATCCTCCTCGGGATCGCGGCAGTGGTCGGAGCGGGGACGCTCGTCTGCGGTCTTTGGGCCTTCTGGTTGGAGCCTGCGAGTCTCACCGTTTCAGAAGAACGAATCAGCCTTCCAGGGTGGACACCTCAGCCTTTGCGTGTTGGCATTCTCACCGATCTCCATGTCGGGTCGCCGTTCCACGGCATCGCCAAACTTCGCGACATCGTAGACCGGACCAATGCGGCGCATCCTGACGTCATTTGCATCCTGGGCGACTTGGTTATTCAGGGTGTCGTCGGCGGACATTTCATCGCTCCGGAAGAGATTGCAACCGAACTGCAACGCCTGCGCGCACCTCAAGGAGTCTTCGCGGTCCTCGGCAACCACGATGCCTGGTTGAACCGTGAACGCGTGCAAGCGGCGCTCGAGCGAAACAATATTCGCGTCCTGGAAGATGCGGCGGCGAAGCTCGAAACGCCCTTGGGTCATTTCTGGCTCGCGGGCATCAGCGACCTATGGACAGGCAAACACGATATCGCTGCGGCACTCGCGCATGTGAAGAGCGACGCCGTGCCCGTGATCCTGCTGACGCATAATCCAGATGTGTTTCCCCTGGTTCCGAACCGCGTGGTGCTGACGCTCGCCGGTCATACGCATGGTGGCCAGGTGTGGCTTCCGTTCATCGGGAGGCCGATTGTGCCATCACGATTCGGGCAACGCTTTGCCGCGGGTCACGTCGTAGAAGGCGGCCGGCACCTCTTTGTTGCGACAGGTCTGGGCACGAGTATTCTGCCCGTTCGCTTTCTCGTACCGCCCGCTGTGACGATTCTCACCCTGACGCCCGCAGCTGGGGCGCACAGCGCCGGTCGTGGACTCTGATGATGCGAGGTGTACCATGAGCACGCTTCTCGAAATGAAGACCATCCTCTCGTTCGTGGCCGGTCTTACAGTGGTGGCTGGGATGCCGGTTGCGTTGCACACGGCTGCGCGACAGACGGCGGGCACGACCGCGGCGCCAATTCCTGATCCCAAAACGGCCGTCGTCCCGCTGATCGAAGGTGAGATAAAAATCGACGGGGTGCTTGATGAGCCGCAGTGGCAGAAGGCGGTGCGACTCTCGCCGTTTGTCCGGCACGACACGATGGAGCGGGCCCGTGTTGGGACCGAGGTCCGAGCGTGGTACGACCGGGCGGCACTTTACCTGGGCTGGATCTGCGAGGACGGCGACATCCAGGCGACGCTGACTGGACGAGACCAAAGATTCTGGGAGGAGGAAGTGGTCGAGTTCTTTGTCACGCCCGCCGGGCTCGACCGCTACTTCGAGCTGCAATGGAATCCACTGGGCGGGAGTTTCGATGCCATCATCCAGAATCAGATCGGCCCAGATGGCCGCTCGGTCAAATTTCAAGGGGACTGGTCCTACACGGCCGCCAACATGACCCACGCGGTGAAGGTGGACGGCTCTGTTCAAAACTCGAGCGACCGCGACCAGCGCTGGACGGTCGAGGTCCGCATCCCCTTTGCCGATCTCAAGGTCGGCACACCACAGCGCGGAGAGACATGGCGCGGCAATTTCTATCGATTCAACCGCGATCTCAACAGCGAACCAGAACAACTTGGCTGGTCGCCGATCGGCTTTCAGGGGTTTCATCAGCCGACTCGCTTTGGCTATCTACGTTTCTGAACCCAGAACTTAGAACCCAGAACCTAGAACCGCAGCTCCGATGATCCTGGCGCTCGCAGTACTCCTCGTCGTCGTCGGGCTTGTCGGCGTCGTGCTCCCAGCCGTCCCGGGCACCATTCTGATTTTCGCCGGCCTCCTGCTCGCCGCCTGGTCGGATGATTTTGCGCGGGTCGGCATCGGCACGATCGTCGTACTCGGCCTCATGACGGTCGCCAGCTATTTCGTGGACATTGGCGCGATGGCGCTCGGCATGAAACGCCTTGGTACGACAAGACGCGCCATGGCCGGCGCTGCCATCGGGGCTCTCGCCGGCGTGTTCTTCGGTCTGCCAGGACTCGTCATCGGACCGTTCGCCGGCGCGGTCCTCGGCGAACTGACGAGCCACCGCGATCTCCGTGGCGCGGGTCGCGCCGGCATCGCCGCCTGGATTGGGTTTCTCATCGGCACGGTCGTAAAAGTGAGCCTTGCCTTTGCGATGGTCGGCATTTTTCTGATGGTGTGGTTTGTCGATTGAGCAGAGGGCTGACACTCATCGCGACCTTGGCTCGTAGATTTCCGCTCGCCACGTACTTCGCGTTCGCGTTTGGCTTTACCTGGGCCCTGCTTCCCTTCGCGCAGGCATCGGTTGTCATCAGCCTCCTCGCGCTGTTCGGCCCTGCGGCGGCGGCCTTTGCTGTTGGCGCGTTGATTGGCCATCAGGAACTGCATGATCTCCGCAGCAGAGTGAGCCTCTGGCGCGTACCTGTGCGCTGGTACGTTCTGGCCCTCCTGCTGCCGTTGCCCATCTCGGCGCTTGCCAGTGGCCTCGAGTATTTATGGGGCGCCCACGGAGCTATTCAATTCCAGCCGATCTCGGCCCTGGGCCTCATCGTTTTCGTCTTGGTCGTCGGCGAGGAGATTGGCTGGCGCGGGTTCGCGCTGCCGACGCTCCTCAGCCGCTTCGGGCCCTGGTCCGCCAGTGCAATTCTCGGCATGCTATGGGCACTGTGGCACCTCCCGCTCTTCTATCTTGAAGGCATGCCTCAGTTCGCGAATCCGTTCTGGCCCTATGTCGGGTACACCGTTGCGTTGTCGATCATTCTGACGTTTCTGGCCGGGCACACGCAGGGGAGTGTCGTCATCGCGACTGTGTTTCATGGAGCCGTCAATACGTTCGGCTTCGTAAATACGGCTGCGAGTTCGACCTCGAGAGGGTGGGCCAACATGGTCAGCTACGGGCTGGCGGCGCTGCTTATCGGCACCGTTGCCTGGAAGCATCGCAGCTGACGCCCTCGCCAAACGCTCCGTGCTAGAGTTCGGCCGGGATGACCGAACGGCATCGGCGGCTTTTCTTTTTTGCGATGTTCGGGCTCGTGTTCTACCTGGTTGGGGCTTCCTTCGTGCAATCGTTCGTCACCTACCCGGCGTGGAAGACTATCGGAGCGGCGGAATTCCAGGCGTACTATCGAGGCCTCTCGTCGCGAATCGTCCGGGTCATGGTCATACCAGGAGTCGTGGAGATCCTGCTGACCATTGCCTTGTTGCGGTTCCGCCCCGCTGCTGTTCCAAGGTGGCCGGTCGTCGCGGCGCTCGTGCTCAACTTCGTGCGTTTTGTTTCCACGGCCATCAATCAAGGCCGTGTGCAGGCGCAGCTCGGCGCGGAGGGCCTGCCGTTGACGGCGATCGACACGCTGATTCGAAGCGACTATCTGACGCAGGCGGCTTCACTCGCCCGAGCATCGTTGTATGTCTGGATGATGTCTCTGGTCGTCCGCGAGAGGGAGATAGTCCGATGACCGACTTGCGTGCCTCTTCGCTGCTGCCCTTCGTGCCCAGCGGAAGCGACTACGACGGCAGCATCGCCCGAGTGAAGACCCGCGCAAGACACGTCGTTGATGTCATGGCCGCAGTGGTGGTCTTGTCTATCACCGCTGCATGCCAGTCGAGTTCGCCTGCGCCGCTCGATGTCATCATTCGCGGCGGCGACCTCGTCGACGGCACAGGCACGCCCGCACGCCGAGCGGATGTCGGGATTCGGGCCGACACCATCGTCGAGGTCGGGGACTTGAGTCAGTCGGCGGCGACACGTGTCATCGACGCAACCGGGCTCGTTGTCGCGCCAGGGTTCATCGACATGCACAGCCATTCTGACTTTCCGCTCCTCGTCGATGGCCGCGCAATCAGCAAAACGACCCAGGGTGTGACGACGGAGTTGCTTGGAGAGAGCGATTCGGCTGCTCCGGCGAGCGGTGCGGTTCGGCCCGAGGTCGAGAAGGCGCTGAAGAGCTACGAGCTGGCGCTCGATTGGGACACATTCGGCGAATACTTCGCGCGCCTCGAAAGACAGAAGACGGCTGTCAACGTCGTGTCGCTCGTCGCGGCCGGACAGGTGCGCGCGGCCGTCGTTGGCTACGATCGCCGCGCGCCGACAGCCGACGAGCTCTCTCGCATGGAAGCGCTGGTGGATGCTGCGATGCGCGACGGTGCGGCAGGGCTGTCGAGCGGCCTCATCTACGCGCCCAACAGTTACGCGACGACCGAAGAATTGATTGCGCTCGCGAAGGTCGCTGCCCGGCACGGCGGCATTTACGTCTCGCACATTCGAAACGAAGGAGATGGCGTCATCGACGCGCTGCGCGAAGCTGCTCGCATCGGGCGCGAGGCCGGTCTTCCGGTCGAGGTGCTGCACCTGAAGAGGAACCTTGCGAGACTCGACGGCCGTGCCCAGACCGTTGGCATGGGCGACGCGATCGAGGTGATTGAAGAGGCTCGACGGCAAGGCGTAAAGATGGCGGCGAACGTCTACCCGTACGCTGCGTCGCAGACGACATTGAACGTCAACCTCCTGCCGCAATGGTCGCTCGAGGGCGGGCGTGAGCGCCTTGTGGCACATCTCCGCGACGCGAAGACGCGGTCAAAAATTCGCGCGGAGGTGGCACCTGTGTTGGCTTCGCCTGTCAGCGGCAGGCGGGCCGACACCGTCATGCTGGCGCGCACGACATACGAACCGCATCGGAAATATCAAGGCTTGCGTCTATCGGAGATTGCTGCACAGATGAAGCAGGAACCAGCGGACGCGTTGCTCGAGATTATCGACAAGTCCGAAGGGCAGGCCGGCGGCATCTACTTCGGCATGCGGGAGGAAGACGTGGCGCTGGCGCTTCGGCAGCCCTGGACCACGATCGGCAGCGACGGCGCCGCGCTGGCCCCATCAGGCATCCTCTCGCGATCGCATCCGCATCCACGATCGTATGGAACATTCACCCGCGTTCTTGGTCACTACGTCCGGGAACAACGTGTCCTGACGTTGTCTCAGGCCATTCAGAAGATGACGGGCATGGCCGCGGAGCGTCTCGGCCTTCAGGATCGCGGTATCGTTCAGGTCGCAAGAAAGGCGGATCTTGTCGTCTTCAATCCCAATACCATTGCCGACAAGGCGACCTTCGAACAGCCGCACCAAATCTCGGTCGGCATGCAGTGGGTGCTCGTGAATGGAGACGTGGTGATCGACGCCGGTGAGCCGACCGACGCGCTGCCCGGCCGAGTGTTGCGTCATCGCGGCGCGGCCGCCGCGAGATAAACATGTGAGCCAGCGTTTGACGTCTCTGGCCGTCGTGGTCCTGCTCGCGGGTGCTGTCGTTCTTGCGCAGGAGCCGGAATTCCGCATCCGCGCTGCGCGGGTCTTCGACGGTACCGGGAAAGTGTTGTTGAAGGCGACGGTCGTCGTGAGAGGCACGACAATCACGGCGATCGAACCCTCCAGCTCCGAGCCCGTCGACGCCGATCTCCCGCAGGCGACGCTGTTACCCGGCTTGATCGATGTGCACTCGCACATCGGCTGGCACTTCGGGTCGAACGGCCGGTTTGAGCCTCGCGCACAGACTCCGGCGCAGGAGATGCTCTACGCCGCCGAGAACGCCCATCTCACGTTGATGGCCGGGTTCACCACCATCCAGAGTCCTGGGCAGCCCGGCGACGTCGACTTGCGCGACGCCATTGCGCGCGGCGTACTTCCTGGGCCGCGCATTCTCACATCGATTCTTCAAATCACTCCGAACGCCGGAACGCCGGCCGCGCTTCGTCAGAGAGTGCGCGAGCTCAAAAAGCAGGGCGCGGATCTCGTCAAGATTTTCTCGTCGGTGGCCCGAGGCGGCGTCGAGCAGGTGATGACGCGCGAACAAATGGAAGCGGTGTGCGGCGAAGCGAAAGCCCAGGAATTGCGGACGCTGGTTCATGCGCAAACGAGCGAGGCGGTCAAATCGGCAGTCAATGCGGGCTGTATGCAGATCGAGCATGGCACGGGCGTCGATGAGTCGGCCTTGAGATTGATGGCGGAACGTGGCGTCTTTTTCGACCCGCACGTCGGTGTGCTGATGCAGAATTACCTTCGCAATAAGCACAGATTTCTCGGCGTTGCCGACTACACCGAAGAAAGCTTCGCGTCGATGGAGCATGCGATGAGGCTCAACGCGGTGATGATCCGGAAAGCCGTCGCGACGCCCGGACTCAAGCTGGTGATGGGATCCGACGCCGTTGCCGGCGCACATGGGCGCAACGCCGACGAGCTCGTCGAGCGCGTGCGACAAGGTAGACAAACGCCGAAGGATGCGATCATCTCGGCGACGTCGCTCGCGGCAGAATCGCTGCATCTGGGGAAGACGATTGGGAGGCTTGCGCCGGGGTACCAAGCCGACGTCGTGGCGGTCGATGGCGACCCCACGACCGATATCACAGCCCTGACGCGAGTGAAGTTCGTGATGCGGGACGGGAAGGTCTACAAGCGCTGAGCCGCTATGACGTACGAACACAGACTGTCTCGGCCATTGCCGCGAAAGAAGTTCTACCGTCGTCTGGCGGCACATTTCGCGGCGGCCGGGATCCTGGTGCTCGGGTCGTTGCTCTTCGGCATGGCCGGCTATGAGTACTATGAAGCACTCGACTGGCGTGACGCGTTCCTGAATGCGGCGATGTTACTTGGAGGGATGGGGCCCGTCGAGAAGCCGGAGACCCCGGGCGGCAAACTGTTCGCCGGGCTGTATGCCCTCTATGCGGGGTTGGTGTTCTTGATCGTCGCGGCGATCCTGTTCGCGCCCATCGTCCACCGCCTCATGCATCGATTTCATTGGGACGACAACGCGGACTTGAAATGAGGACCAGCATGCGTGTGAAGACGATGGGCTTCGTGTGGTTCGTATGTGCCGTGGCTCCGTGCCTTGTCATGGGCCAGCAGCCGGAGATCGCCGCGACGGTGTCGTTCACAGAAGGGCCCACAGTCGACAAGGAAGGGAACGTCTATTTCACCGAGATCATTCAGCAGAAGATCATGAAGCTGAGCGCTGCCGGCGTGCTCTCGACCTATCGTGAGAACAGCAACCTCGCCAATGGGCTGTTGCTCGATCCGCAGGGGCGGCTGATTGCCTGTGAAGGAGGCGCGTTCGAGCGGCCCGGCGTCAAGCTGGCCGGCAAGCCGCGTGTCACGAGGACAGATTTGAAGACAGGCAAGCTCGAGGTGCTCGCCGACAGCTACCAGGGCAAGCCTTTCACAGGTCCGAACGATGTCTCGATGGATGGGAAAGGCCGACTCTACTTCACCGACCTGGCTGGCGTGGCCGTGTATCGCATCGACGCGCCTGGCACGGTTGTGCGCATTCTCGGAGCGCCCGACATCCAGCGCCCCAACGGCATCCAGATCTCGCCGGACGACCGGAAGCTTTACCTGATCGAAGCCAATCAGGCGCAGGGCGGTGCGCGGATGATTCGCAGCTACGATCTGCAGCCGGACGGCACGGTCCGCAACATGCGGGTCCACTACAATTTTTATCCCGGACGCAGCGCAGATGGCATGAGCATCGACACGCAGGGAAACCTGTACGCGTCGGCGGGTTTGAACCAGCTGCGTGGAACCTCGGAGACGCTCGACACCAAGGCTGGCGTGCACGTTATCTCGCCCGAGGGGAAGCTGATCAAGTTCATCCCGATCCCTGAAGACACCATTACAAACAATGCCTTCGGCGGACCTGACATGAAGACGCTCTTCGTGACGGCCGGCAAGACGCTCTACAGGATACGAACGGATATCGCCGGTCTGCCTCGTTAGCGATAGCTTGGTGCAAGACGCGCGTGCGTAAAATCGACATTTTCACTCACATCTTTCCAGCGGCCTACGTCGCTCGCATGAGCGAAGTCGCGCCTGGCTATAAGGACGCCGGCAAACGTGTGCGCGGCGTTCCCATGCTCGTCGATCTGGACGAGCGATTTCGCGTGATGGATCGATTCGACGGCTACCAGCAGGTGCTCTCGATCGCCACGCCGCCCATAGAGGCTTACGCACGGCCGGCCGATGCGATCGATCTGGCGCGCCGGGCCAACGACGGGATGGCCGAGCTCGTGCGAAAGTACCCTGATCGGTTCCCCGGCTTCGTCGCGTCACTCCCGCTCAACGATCCGGAAGCAGCGGTTAGCGAAACCCATCGCGCCGTCACCGAGCTTGGCGGCCGCGGCATCCAGGTGTTCACCAACGTCTGCGGAACGCCCCTCGTCTCACCGCAGTTCCTGCCGCTGTTCGATGCGATGGCGGCCTTCGATCTTCCGATCTGGTTGCATCCGTATCGTGGCGCGGACATGCCGGACTATGCGGCCGAAGACCGTTCGCTGTACGAAATTTGGTGGACGTTCGGATGGCCCTACGAGACCAGCGTCGCCATGGCTCGAATGGTCTTCGCCGGACTCTTCGACAGGCATCCGAATCTGAAGGTCATCACCCATCACATGGGCGCGATGGCGCCGTACTTTGAAGGACGTATCGGGCCGGGGTGGGATCAGCTTGGCGCCAGAACATCGGACCAGGATTACTCGCTCGTGCTGAAGGGACTGAAGAAGCGCCCCCTCGACTACTTCAAGATGTTCTACGCGGACACGGCTCTTTTCGGCGCTTACGAAGCCACCGTGTGCGGCCTGCGATTCTTCGGCCGGGACCACGTGTTGTTTGCATCCGACTCGCCTTTCGATCCTGAGAAAGGACCGATGTACATCCGCGAGACGATCGGCGTCATCGATCGCCTGCCGATTTCCGAGGAAGAGCGGGCCGCCATCTATGCAGGAAATGCGATTCGGCTGTTGAAATTGGAGTGAGTCTGCCAAATGCAAGACAGGAGGTTAGGAGATTAGGAGGCTGAACGCTCGGAATCTTCACTGAGGTTCCTCAGTGGGGTCCGTCAGCGGCCTCCGTCGGAGACATCGACGTCGATGCAGAGCTCCGTGACTCCGTGTTGAGGACGAGTGAAGCCAACAGGTTGCTCGTTTCTTTCACCGATGATAGGGTGACGGACTTCGAATATGAAAACACTCATCGTCCTGCTCACAGTCGGCCTCGGAGCGATGCCGGCATTGGCGCAGGTGCCGGTTGCGCTGCATCCCGATCAGCAGGCGCTGCTGCAAAGCAGCGATCCACAACTGGCCGCCAACAAGAAGCTCGTGTTCGATTTCTGGCGCGAAGTCTTCCAGGCCCGCAATATGGAGCTGGCGCCAAAGTACATGGCCGAGAACTACATCCAGCACAACCCGACCGTGGCGACGGGCCGTCAGGCGTTCGTCGATTTTTTCGGACGCTTCGAACGCCAGCCTGTGCGGCCGACGATCGACAATCTCGTCACGATCATCGCCGAGCGCGACCTGGTGGTGTTGGCGTTCCGGCGTGAGCTCCCCGACCCAAAGAACCCGGGCCAGCGCTACACGTCAACCTGGTTCGACATGCTTCGGATCGAGAACGGGAAGATCGCCGAACACTGGGATTACGGCACCAAAAGCCCGCAGTGACGTGTCGTCGGACGAGGGCGCGTGGCAAACGGAGCAGAGAAGAGAATCTACTGGCTGGCTGTGATGTGCGGCGTTTTCGCCGCACTCGCCTTCATCGTCCCGCGCTTTGTGCCCAGTTACCGCGACATTTCGCTCCTGCCCAAGCTGGCCGGCATTGGTCCGAGCGTGGTTGCCGTCGCAGCCCTGGTTTGGCTGCTGGGCTTCCTGCGCTATTGAGACTGCCGCGCAGTCATGGCGCGAGAGCCGTCCGGCTGAAGCCGGACACTACGTACTTCACCTCGCCCATTGCCTAGGGTCCATCGCCCAAACCGATGTCGAAATCGCCTTCGCTCAAACGTCACTGTTGCAGGCAGGGCATAATGCCGTGCTCATGACGAGGGAGATGCGATGAAGTACATGCTGATGGTGTTTAGCGACGACAAGCGCTTTCAGGCGATGACCGAAGCCGAGCGCACGAAAGCTGTGGCGCCCTATGGGGCATACATGGAGGCGCTCAGGAACGCAGGCGTCTACAACGGCGGCGAGCGCCTCAGGCCAGCCGAAATGGCGACGACGGTGCGGGTGGAAAGCGGGAAGACCGAAGTGCTCAACGGGCCCTACGCCGAAACCAAAGAACAGCTCGGCGGGTACTTTCTCATCGACGTGCCAGACCTGGATGCCGCCATTTCGTGGGCCTCGCGGTGCCCAGGCGCCAGCCACGGCATCGTCGAGGTTCGCCCGATTTGGCCGAGCATGTAACGCTCGAGCGGGTGGCTCGCGAAAGCTACGGCAAGCTCGTAGCCTTCCTTGCGGCAAGAACGCGTGATGTGGCGGGGGCGGAGGACGCACTCTCCGACGCCTTCGCCGCGGCGCTCGTCGATTGGCCGAAGAGCGGTATACCAGGAAATCCGGAAGGCTGGCTGCTCACCGTCGCGCGCCGAAAACAGATCGATGCGGTCAGGCAGCGGCAGACTGCTGACGGCGCCGTCGATCATTTGCGGTTTCTCACAGAGATGGCGGCAAGAGACTCCGAGTCACACGACGCGTTCCCGGACGAGCGGCTGGCGCTGATGTTTGCGTGCGCGCATCCGGCGATCGACGCCGGCATACGGGCGCCGCTCATGTTGCAGGCGGTGCTCGGGTTCGACGCCGCGTCGATCGCGTCGGCGTTTCTCATCTCTCCCGCGACCATGGGGCAACGTCTGGTACGCGCCAAAAACAAGATCAAGGAAGCCGGCATTCCTTTTCGCGTGCCCGATCGCGATGAGCTTGCCCCTCGGCTCGATGCGGTGCTGGATGCGATTTATGCCACATATGCCGAAGGCTGGTCCGATCCAGCCGGAACAGAGGCGCGCCGGCGCAATCTGGCCGAAGAGGCCATCTGGCTCGGACGCCTCGTCGCATCGCTGTTGCCGCACGAACCCGAAGCCCTCGGCTTGTTGTCGCTGATGCTGCACGCGCACGCACGTCGAGGTGCCAGAAGGAGCAAGGGTGGTGAGTACGTGCCGTTGTCTATGCAGGATCCTGCGTCGTGGGACGCGGGCATGATCGACGAGGCAGAGGCGCTGCTCGTCGGCGCGAGCGCGTTCGGCCGGATCGGGCGGTTTCAACTGGAGGCTGCCGTGCAGTCGGCGCACGTCATCCGGCGTCACACGGGCCGGCCCGACTGGAACGCGATCGAGAGCTTGTACGACGCGCTCCTCGCGTTGACGGCGTCGCCCGTCGTGGCCATCAATCGCGCCGTCGCGATCGCCGAAACGCGCGGCGCTGCCGCGGCACTGATGGCGCTCGACGACTTGAAAGACGATGTGCGGCTGAACCAGTATCAACCGTACTGGGCCGCGCGCGCCGGCTTGCTGGCACGAATCGGAGAGCTCGAGGCCGCTGACATCGCGTACGCGCGAGCCATTGGCCTGGAGCGAGATCCGGCGGTGCGCAGCTTTCTGCAGCAGCGACGCGCGACGCTCGTGCAGTAGAGTCCGGCTGAAGCTTGTGCAGTAGGGTCCGGCTGAAGCCGGACACTACGTATTTCCCGGACACTACGTACTTTTCGCGGCATCCTCGAGCAGCATCAGGCTGCCCTTCTCGGCGATCATGTAGGCTGGCGCGTTCGTGTTGCCGGACGTGATTCTCGGCATAATCGACGCGTCGATCACCCGCAATCCCGGCACGCCGCGGACGCGAAGTCGTTCGTCCACCACGGCCATGTCATCGTGTCCCATCCTGCAGGTTCCAACAGGGTGGAAAATCGTCGTCCCCAGCTCGCCGGCAGCTTTCGTCAGTTCCTCGTCTGACACGGCCGCGGGGCCAGGCCGGAATTCCTCCGGCTCGAATCGCGCCAGCGCGTTGGCGGCCATGATGCGCCGCGTGTACCGCATGGCATCGATGGCGATGTGCCGATCTTCGGGTTCGGAGAGATAGTTGAGCTTGATCTCCGGATACGCCGCGGGATCTGGCGAGACGATGCGGACCCAACCCCGCGAGAGCGGGCGCAGATTGCACACGCTCGGCGTGATCGCCGGAAAGGTGTGGAGTGGATCGCCGAACTTGTCGAGCGAGAGCGGCTGCACGTGCCATTCGATGTTCGCCGTCGGTTGACCCGGGTCACTCTTGCCGAACGCGCCGAGTTGCGAAGGCGGCATCGTCAGCGGCCCGGTTTTGAAGAACACGTACTCGAGCGCCATCGCCGCCTTCCCGACAAGACTGTTTGCGCGCTCGTTCAGCGTTGATGTGTGCTTTACCTTGTATTGCATGCGGATCTGCAGATGGTCGTGCAGATTCGCGCCGACGCCCGCGAGCGTGTGGATCGGGGTGATGCCTCTGGCCGCGAGCAGGGCGGCCGGTCCGACACCTGAGAGTTGCAACAGTTGCGGCGAGCCGACACTGCCGGCCGCCAGAATCGTTTCGGCGTCTGCCTGCGCGAAGCACTGGCCATCACGCGGGTGAGCGAACTCGACGCCTTCGGCCCGGCGGCGTCCGTCTCTCCCGCCAATGCGGACGCGCTCGACAAGCGCGTGCGTGATGACCGTGAGATTGGGACGCGACAGTGCCGGTCGGAGAAAGGCTTTCGTGGCGTGCCAGCGCACGCCGCGCTTCTGGTTCATCTGGAAGAACGCGCTGCCGAAGTTGTCGCCTCGATTGAATTCGCGGATTTTCGGAATGCCGCATTCTTCGGCCGCATCGCGCCAGGCTTCGAGAATTTCCCATCGAAGGCGGGGGTCTTCGACGCGCAGCTCACCTCCTACGCCGTGCATCTCGTCGGCGCCGTGCTGATAGTCCTCGACCTTCTTGAACAACGGCAATACGTCGTTCCACGACCAACCCGCGTTGCCCAGCGAGGCCCAGTAGTCGTAGTCCGCCTTCTGGCCGCGCATGTAGATCATCGCGTTGATGGTGGAGCATCCACCGAGGACGCGGCCGCGCGCGTAGTGGATCGACCGGCCGGCCAGATGCTCGTCGGGCTGAGTCTTGTAGCACCAGTCAGTGCGTGGATTCGCGATCGTATAGAGATAGCCGACCGGAATGTCGATCCAGAACCAATCGTCTTGTCCGCCGGCTTCGAGGAGGAGCACTCGCTTGGACGGATCCGCGGACAGCCGGTTCGCCAAGACGCAGCCGGCGCTGCCGGCGCCGACGATGACATAGTCCCAGATACCGATGGATTTTCGCGACACGGACGTATTCTAGTGGTCTCCGGTGCGAGAATCCTGCGGCAACCTCAAAAGGAATCAAACGAAGTGGAGGCGATTATTTACAGAATTCCTATTGGCATTCCAGGCACGTTAGCTATTACTCCGCGCCCTCGGGGTGGTGATTGGCTGGACGATGACATCGCGGCGATGGCTGCCCAAGGCGTCGCAGTGCTCGTATCATTGCTCCGCGCGGACGAACAGATTGAGCTTGGCCTCGAGAACGAACCTGCGGCGTGCCAGGCTCATGGAGTCGAGTTCCTTGCACTCCCGGTTGAGGATCTCGGTGCGCCGAGCGACTCAGCCGCGTTTGTGAAAGCTGTTCGGGGGTTGGCGGCGTCGATTCGATCCGGCACCAGCGTCGCCGTACATTGCCGGCAGAGCGTGGGCAGGTCCGGACTACTTACAGTCGCTATCGCAGTTGCGGTCGGAGTCCCGCTGGAATCGGCCATCCAGGAGGTATCCACCGCGCGGGGCGTCCAGGTGCCGGAGACAGCGGTGCAAAACGATTGGCTTCGGCGGAACGTTGGCCAGCTATCCGAATGAGCGCCGATCCCGTCAGCAGCAAAATGTCTTCCGAATACATTCACGGCACCGCTCCTGCCGAGCAGGCGCGCCTGTCTGTGTTGAACGACCTGATTAATGTTGGTTCGCTGCGCGAACTGCATCTACAGGGCGGCGAACGCATCCTGGATGTTGGCAGTGGCACGGGCCAACTGTCGCGGGCGATGGCGCGCGTGACCGGCGTGCGCGTGCTCGGCGTCGAACGCAGCATCGAACAGATTGCCGAAGCCGAGCGTCAGGCCGCGCAGGCGGGCGAAGCGGCGTTGATTGAATTCCGGCAGGGCGAGGCCTTGCAGCTTCCGTTGCGAGCCGAAGAGTGGGGTTCATTCGATGTGGCTCACACGCGCTTCCTGCTCGAACATCTGCGCGACCCGCTGACGGCCGTGAAGGCGATGGTGCGGTCGGTGCGGCCCGGCGGACGGATCGTCCTCGAAGACGACGACCACGATTTGCTGCGCCTCTGGCCGGAGCCCCCCGGCTTCGCGCCTTTGTGGCTCGCGTATCAACGCAGCTACGAACACCTGGGGAACGATCCGATCATCGGGCGTCGGCTTGTGTCCTTGCTGGCCCAAGCCGGCGCGGTGCCGTTGCGCAACACATTTATCTTTTTTGGCGGTTGCGCGGGCGAGCCGCATTTTCCGCATTACGTGGAGAATCTGATTGGCGTAGTCAACGGCGCCCGGGCCACTGTCGTCGAAGCCAAGCTGCTCGACGCTGCAGCCTTTGACGCGGCCATCGCGAACGTGCGCGAATGGGGCCGCGACCGCGCTGCGACCCTTTGGTACGCCGTTTCGTGGGCGGAAGGCCGGCGTCGCGATTAGAAGTGTCGCGCAGAGCCGCGGTAACCCGATATGATCGCGGCCGCTTCTGATTCTGGGAAGCCGATCATGAGGAGGGGAGCTTGCTAGAGACACAGGAAACCACTTCCCACACGGTGCCGCCACATCTCCAACTCATTCAGATGGGTGCTGCCTCGTGGGTCTCCGCGGTTATGTATGCGGCAGCCAAACTCGGCATTGCTGATCACCTGGCGTCCGGACCCAGGAGTGCCGTCGAATTAGCGGGCGAGACGCGCACGCATGCGCCGTCGCTGCATCGCCTCATGCGCACGTTGGCGGGCTTGGGGATCCTCACCGAGCGCGACGCGCAGCGTTTCGCGCTGACATCGTTGGGCGAGGCGCTCAAGACCGGCGCGCCAGGCTCGGCGCGAGCGACCTTAATTGCATTTTGCAACCCCGCGTTCTGGCACAGCTGGGAAGAGATCATCTATTCGCTCGAGACTGGCAAGCCGGGCTTTGATAAAGCCAATGGGATGCCTATTTTCGAGTATCTGGCTCAGCATCCCGAGGAAGCGTCTTGCTTCAGCGAGGCCATGGTCG
This sequence comes from Vicinamibacterales bacterium, assembly GCA_963782595.1. GTDB lineage: Bacteria > Acidobacteriota > Vicinamibacteria > Vicinamibacterales > JAMQPK01 > JAMQPK01. Next base: position 422,401 of record CAWAKJ010000007.1, read on the forward strand.
GCTTCCACGGCTCGGAGCCGCCGACCGTCGCGCGAGCCTACGACTTCTCGGGCGTCACAACGTTGGTGGACGTCGGCGGCGCGACAGGCAACATGCTGGCGGCGATCCTCTCTACGCACCCGGCGTTGCGAGGCGTGCTGTTCGATCGGCCGCATGTCGTACGCGATGCACCGGCCTTGCTCAAGGCACGCGGCGTGGAGTCGCGCGTCACCATTGAGGCGGGCGATTTCTTCGAGAGAGTGCCCTCAGGAGGCGACGTCTATCTGATGTCGCACATCATTCACGACTGGAACGAAGATCAATGTCGCACCATCCTGGGCCACTGCCGTAAGGTCATGAAAGCCAACGGACGACTCTTGATCGTCGAGACGGTCCTGCCGACAGGCGACACGCCTCATCAGGGGAAGATGCAGGACATGGTCATGCTCGTCGTCCCCGGCGGCCAGGAACGCACCGAAGCTGAATACACGACGCTCCTCGGCAAAGCCGGCTTCCGTCTGAATCGCGTGGTGCCGACTGACTCGGTCGTGAGCGTGGTGGAAGCGGTTCCAGCCTAGCAGCAGGAGAACAGACCATGGAGATGAATCCGTATTTGAGCTTCAACGGACAGTGCGAGGCCGCGTTCAAATTTTATGAGCACTGTCTGGGCGCCCGTGTCGGGGCGATGTTCCGTTATGCCGGGACACCCTTGGCTGATCAAGTCCCGGGCGACTGGCAGGACAAGGTCATGCACGGCAGTGTGACTATCGGCGGGCAGGAGCTGATGGGCGGTGACGTTGGGCCGGCCAACTACGAGGAACCGAAGGGCTTCTCGCTTTCGCTCCAGATGAAGGACACGTCTGAGGCTGAGCGGATTTTTCAGGAGTTGAGTCAAGACGGCCGAATCGTCATGCCACTCGAGAAGACGTTCTGGGCCGCGCGCTTTGGCATGCTAGTCGATCGATTCGGCATACCCTGGTTGATCAATTGCGAAGGCTCCGAGGGAACCGCAAAAAATTGACAACGGCGCGGGCGAGGAGGGAGGGACGTATGGGGCGGCGGATTGGGTTAGGGTCGGCAGTCGGCCTTGTCGGAACGGCGGTGGTCTTCCAAGGAGTACTTCGGTTCGGCCATCCCAATGTGTTCCTTCTCGCGTTCGGGTTTCTTACTGCTCTCGGCGCTGCGCTCGCGTGCGGAGCGGTTGCGGCACAACCACTAGTCTTGATGGTCAGAGAAGATCAGCCTCAAGCCTGGCAACGGGAATACACAACACGTTGACCACTTAGGACCTGCGAGGTCATCCATGAAGCTGCCTGCTCTCGTTGTTCTGATCGCGTCGACCGTCGTGGTGTCGGGCCTGGCCCAGCAACGGCCGGCCGACGGTCTCAAATCGGTCAATCACTATGTGCGGGTGAAGTCCACCGTGCCGTCAATCGCCGGGCAGATCGCCAACATCTACGTGCGCGAGCGCGTGAAGGGTACGCCAGGGGATCGCGTGGTGTTGTTCGTCCATGGCGCCGGCACGCCGGCCGAGGTAGCCTTCGATCCGTCCGCGCCTGGTTACAGTTGGATGGCGTATCTCGCCAACGCGGGCTTCGACGTGTTCTCCATGGACACCACCGGCTACGGCCGCTCCACTCGGCCGGCTCCGATGAACGATCCCTGCAATCTTTCGCCCGAGCAGCAGAAGTTGTTCGTCCCGGCGCTGATGACGACGCCCTGCGCACCGGCGTATCCGCACCAGCTCACCAACATCGGGTCGGACTGGAACGACATCGACGGCGTCGTCGACTACATCCGCGCGCTGCGCAAAGCGGAAAAGGTCAGCCTCGTGGCGTGGTCGCTCGGCGGACCGCGCGCAGGTGGCTACGCAGCCCAGCATCCGGAGAAAGTCAGCGCCATGGTGCTGCTGGCGCCGGCCTACAACCGCAATGCTGCCGCATCTGCGCCCGAGCTGCCCAACGCGGGGGTGGCCTTCAACACGCAATCGCGAACCGAGTTCGTGGCGAACTGGGACCGGCAGGTGGGATGCCACGGACAGCTCGAGCCGGCGGTACGCGACGCCGTCTGGGCCGACATGATTGCATCCGATCCGGTGGGCGCCACATGGGGCGACGGCGTGCGGCGCGCGCCCTCCACGACGACGTGGGGATGGAATATGGCGATGGCGGCGGCGACCAGAATTCCAGCGCTGATGATTGCAGGCGTCCACGACAAGCAGGTGACACCCGACCGCGTGCGCCCGCTCTACGACGACCTCGGCTCGACCCAGAAGGTGCTGATCGATCTGGGCTGCTCGTCGCACAACGCGATGTGGGAAAAGAACCGGCTGCTGATGTTCAAGGCGTCGCTCGACTGGCTCACTAAGGGCGCCGTCGGCGACGCGCGAAGCGGCGTCATCCGCATGGGCTACCCCGCCGCGCCGTGACACTGGTAGGCTCTGCAATCGGAGGATAGCCATGAAGTTCGCCTCGGCTCTGGTAACCATTGTGGGACTTGCCCTGACCGTCGCAGCGGCCCAGTCCACGACGAGCGTGCTGTTCATCGGCAACAGCTTCCTGTTCGGCGCCGGCTCGGCTGTGCGGTTCTATCGCGCTCAGAGCGTCACAGACCTCAACAGCGAAGGCATTGGCGGCGTGCCAGCGCTCTTCAAGTCGTTTGCCGATCAAGCCGGTCTTCGCTATGACGTGTTCCTCGAGACGCGTGGCGGCAGCGGGTTCGAGTTCCATCTCGAGAACAAGCGCGAGGTCATTGGCCGGCGTCCCTTCGATATCGTCGTGATGAACGGCCAGAGCACGCTTGACCTGCAGAAGCATGGTGACCCCACCAAACTCATCGTCACAGCGAAGCAACTGGCGGACTTCTTACATGGTCGCAATCCGAAGGCGCAGATTCACCTGGTGGCGACGTGGTCGCGCGCCGACCAGACCTACCCGTCCACTGGCGCGTGGCATGGCAAGCCCATCGACGCGATGGCTCGTGATGTGCGGCTCGGTAACGACAAGGCCGCGGCGGGTGCGCCCGCCATCACATCTGTCATCCCGGTTGGTGAAGCCTGGACCCGTGCGATGCAAACCGGTGTGGCGGATCCGAATCCCTACGACGGCATCGAGCCAGGCAAGGTGGATCTCTGGACCTACGACCACTACCATGCGAGTACGCACGGCTATTACCTCGAAGCGCTCGTGATCTTCGGCCGGCTCACCGGCCGCGATCCGCGTTCGCTCGGCGAAAACGAATGCTCCGCCTTCGAATTGGGATTGCCCCGTGCGGAAGTCAAAGCGTTGCAGCAGGTGGCCTTCGACCAGCTCGCGACGGAAGGCAAGATCACAGCGGCGCCGTTGGTGCTGCCCAAGCCGGTCAATCCCGAACGTTGTGTCAGCGGACCGTCATGAAAACTTCGTTACGACTCCTCGTCTGTGTGCTTGCGGCACTTCTTGCGACCGACACGTATGCCAGGCAGTCCGGACCGGCCGCTGATCCCGCGAGAGCATCAGCGACTGCCATCGACAAGGTGCTGGCCGACGCCGTGGCACGCGGAGACATTCCAGGCGTGGTCGCGATGGCCACCGATCGCCGTGGCACTGTGTATCAGGGAGCCTTCGGAGTGGCCGAGGTTGGTAGCGGCCGCCCATTGACCATCGATACGGTCTTCCGCATCGCATCGATGACCAAGCCGATCACCTCACTCGCGGTAATGCAACTGGTCGAACAAGGGCGTCTCAGCCTTGACGATCCGGCTGAGAAGTATCTTCCGCAACTGGCGAACCTGAAAGTCTTCGACACGTTCGACGCCAAGACCGGCTCTTACACGCTTCGATCAGTCAAAAAAACGCCGACGGTGAGGCATCTCCTCACTCACACAGCCGGGCTGGGCTACAACTTCACGAGTCCGGTCGTGCGCGACTTCAAGCCGCGCGCGGGCGAGACGTATTCCGCGGGACCCCTTCTCTTCGAGCCCGGCGAGCAGTGGCTCTACAGTTCGGGCATCGATTGGGCCGGCCGTCTCGTCGAAGCGCTGTCGGGAGAGACACTGGAAGCCTACTTTCGCGATCACATCTTCAACCCGTTGGGAATGGCCGACACCTCATTCAACCAGCCGGAGGAGCGGCAACCGCGCATGGCGCGTGTGCATCTGCACCAACCGGACGGCACGTTTCAGGTCGATCGGGTCCAGCCGCCGATGACGGTAAAACAGTTCAACGGCGGCGGAGGGCTCGCCTCGACCGCGCCAGATTACATCCGCTTCCTGCAGATGGTGCTCAATCAGGGCAGCCTGAACGGCGCTCGCATTGTTTCTGCCGAAACAGTCGCGTCGATGGGCCGGAATCACATCGGCAACGTGGGCGTGCGAGCGGTGAAGACGGCCATGCCCGAGCGCAGCAGCGACTTCACGTTCGTGGCCGACGGGCGCGACAAGTGGGGTATCGGGTTCATGATCACCGCCGACGGCAAGCCAGGACGTCGCAGCGCGGGTAGTCTGAGCTGGGGCGGCCTCTTCAACACCTACTTTTGGGTTGACCCGGCGCGCGGCGTCGCGGGCGTCATTCTCATGCAGTATCTGCCGTTTGCCGACAGCAGGGCCCTTGCGGTCTATGACGCCTTTGAACGAGGAGTTTATCAATTGGCAGACCGGTAGGAAAAGTTGAGGGGTTTATGCGTATTGCAGTCTTCGGAACAGGCGGTGCCGGCGGCTATTTTGGTGCACGCCTGGCACAGGCGGGAGAAGAGATCATCTTCATCGCCCGCGGAGAGCACCTGCGGGCCATCCGCGAGCACGGACTGCGAGTGGACAGCGCAAAGGGCGCTTTTGTGGTGACCCAGGCGCTCGCGACTGACGATCCGGCGCAAGTCGGGCCCGTGGATGTCGTCATGGTTGGAGTCAAGGCGTGGCAGATTCCCGAGGTGGCCCGCGCGATCCAGCCGCTCGTCGGCCCGGACACCCTGGTGCTGCCGCTGCAAAACGGCGTGGAAGCAACGGCACAGCTGGCTGGCGTACTGGGTGCGCCACGCGTGATTGGTGGATTGTGCGGGACGGTCAGCTTCGTCGTCGGACCAGGGCGGATTCGCAGTGTCGGCGACACGCACTTCATTAAATTCGGCGAGCTGGATGGGAAACTGAGCGATCGTACCGATCGGTTGCGGCAGGCGTTCATGCGCGCCGATGTGAAGGTGGACATTCCCACGGACATCCACGTCGCGCTGTGGGAGAAGTTCCTGTTCGTCGTCGCGTGGGGCGGTGTCGGTGCAGTGACGCGCGCGCCGGTTGGTGTGCTTCGCACCGTGGCCGAGACGCGCGAGTTACTGACGCAGGCGATGCACGAGATTTTCGCCGTGGCGCGCGCCCGGCAGATAGCGCTGGCCGAGGGGTCCGTCGAGAAGACCATGACTTTTCTGGATTCGCTCGCGCCGAGTGCCACCACGTCTCTGCAACGCGACGTCGCCGACGGCAAGCCGTCGGAGCTCGAGGCCTGGAACGGGGCAGTGGTACGGCTTGGCAGGGAGGTGGGCGTGTCCACACCCGTGCACAGCTTCATTTATTCGAGTCTGCTTCCCGTGGCGCTGCAGGCGTGGGACAAGCTGTCGTTCCCGATGTAACTGTCCAACATAACCGGCAGGAGACATGCACATGATCAGCCGTCGCGAATTCTCACGTTGGCTTGCGCTGAGCGGATCGATGCTGCTGCCGCAGCAGGTGTCGGCGTGGCCCTCGCAATTGGGGCCGACACCGAAGCAGCCGGACGAGCGCTTCTGGATGTCGGTGAGGCAGCAGTTCCTCATGCCCGTGGAACTGAGCGTGATGAACGCCGCCAATCTCTGCCCGTCGCCCGCTCCCGTGCTCGAGGCGATGTATCGAAGCACGAAAGACATGGACGGCGATCCGTCGTTCGACAATCGGCAGAAGATGAGTGCCGGCAAGGAAGAGGCGCGTCGGGCTCTTGCGGCCTTCCTTCGAGTCACGGCCGAAGAGATCGTCATTGCGCGCAACACGAGCGAGGCGAACAACATCGTTTCGAGCGGGCTCGACCTGAAGGCCGGTGACGAGGTCGTCATTTTTGCCGACAACCATCCCAGCAACAACGCTGCGTGGATACAGAAGTCAAAGCGGTTCGGATACACGGTGTCGGTGATCAGTCAGCCGAACCCGCACCCCGGTGCCGAGTACTTCGTCGACGCGGCGACGCGCGCGATCACGCCGCGCACGCGGGTGCTGGCCTTTACGCATCAGACCAGTACAGCCGGCGATGTACTGCCCGCCAACGACCTCTGCCGCCTTGCGCGCGAGCGCGGTGTGCTCACGCTTGTCGATGGCGCCTCGGCGCTCGGTTTCCTCGACGTCAACCTCAGCGAGATGCAGCCCGATTTCTACACCGCCAGCTCGCACAAGTGGACGTGCGGTCCGAAGGAAGTTGGAGTTCTTTACGTGAATGCGCGCACGCAGTCGTCCGTTCACCCCAGCATCATCAGTGCCTATCCCGGCGCTGTGGGGATTTCGAGGACCTTGGAAGCCATCGGACAGCGTGACGAGCCGGCCATCATCGGCTTCAGCGAGGCGCTGACGTTCCAGACGAAAATCGGCCGCCAGGTCATCGAAGCGCGATCGCGGTCGCTCGGGCAGGCGCTCGTCGCGGGGCTCCGCCAGATCGACGGCGTTCACCTCTGGACGCATTCGGATCCTGCGCGATCTGGCGCGGTCGTGACGTTCCGGCCCGGAAGTCTGGACATTCAGAAGCTTGCGGCCGCGCTCTACCGGAACGATCGGATCGGTTGCGCCACCCGTACCGGAAGCGATCGGCCTGGCATCCGCCTCTCGCCTCATATCTACAACACGATGGCCGAAGTCGATCGGGCAATCGCTTCGATAACGAAGTACATGAAACAGGGAGTGTGATGAGGCAGTGCACAGGTCTTTGCACCGCCGCCTGCGCGGCCGGTGTCCTGGCAGTGGTGTCGTCGGTGCTGGGCCAGCAGGGAGGCCCATACCCAAGCGCCCGAACCGGCGGCAATTACATGCACAACTACTACTTCCCGCCGGCGCCGAGCTCGACGCCGTGGACGCCTGCCTGGTCTCCGGACGGCAAGTGGATCGCTGTGGCCATGAGCGGATCGATCTGGAAAGTCGATCCCGCAAACGGCGTCGCGCAGGAGCTCACCTACGACACGAAATATCACTCCATGCCGTCCTGGTCGCCGGACGGCAACTGGATTGTCTACACGGCGGATGATGGTGGCAAGACGCTGCAGCTGGCTGTCGTCAACGTCGCCACTGGCGAATCGCGCGCGCTGACCAACGACACGTTCATCTATACCGATCCGGTGTTCTCGCCTGATGGCACACGCGTCGCTTACGTGTCGACAAAGCCCAACGGTTTTTTCAACGTTTACACCAGAGCCATCAAGGGCGGGCAGTGGGCGGGGAATGAAGTTGCGGTGTCGAGCGACAACAAGTACCGCAATTCCCGCCTCTATTTTGGTGTGGAGGATCTGCACATCACTCCGGCGTGGACGCGCGACAGCCGGCAGCTGCTGCTCGTCTCGAATCGTGGGGTTCCGCTGGGGTCGGGCAACATCTGGCTGGCGCCGGCCGTTGCCGGCGGCATGAACGATGCGCAGTCGGTCGTGGCGGAGCAGACGCTCTATCGTGCCCAGCCCGACGTCTCGGTCGACGGCAGGCGCTTCGTGTATTCGTCCACGCGGGGCACCACGGATCAATATTCGAATCTCTACGTTCAGCCTGTTGCCGGCGGCGAGCCATACAAGCTGACGTTCTTCGAGCATGACGCCTTTCATCCCCGCTGGTCGCCCGACGGAGAATGGATTGCCTATATCGACAACCGCGAAGGCCTGCCACAACTTGCGCTGCTCGAAGTGTATGGAGGGGCGAATCGAATCGTCCGCATCGTCGATCGCCGCTGGAAGCGGCCGATGGGCGTGCTGTCCGTGCGGACCGTCGACGAGAGAGGGCAGACGACCGGCGCGCGAATCCATCTGACGGCCGCCGACGGGAAGTTCTATGCGCCCTCAGACGCGTACGCCCGCGTCAGCGCGGCTGGAGACAGAATCTTTCACTCGACCGGCGAGTTCCAGGTGGCGCTGCCGGTCGGAAAGGCGAAGCTGACCGTCGTCAAAGGGTTCGAGATGGTGCCGCAGGATGTCGAGCTCGACATCGCCGCGAACGAGGTGACGCCGGCGCAGATCGGCTTGAAGCGGATGACCGACATGTCGGCAAGAGGATGGCACGGCGGTTCAACGCACGTGCACATGAACTACGGCGGCAATCTTCACAACACGCTCGAGAACCTGATGATGATGTCGGGCGCCGAAGACCAGGACATCGTCCTCGAACAGATCGCGAACAAGGACAACCGCATTCTCGACTATCAATTTTTTCTTCCCGGCGGCCAACCTCACCCGCTTTCGCGCAAAGACATGGTGCTCGTCGTTGGTCAGGAGTACCGGCCGCCGTTCTGGGGACACGTGTTCATGTTCGGTATGCGCGACCATCTGATTTCGCCATTCACCACGGGTTATGAAGGCACTGCAATCGAGAGCCTCTATCCGAGCAACACCGACATGTTTCGGAAGGCGCGGGCGCAGGGTGCGTACGTGGGTTACGTGCATGCGTACGCCGGCGAGCGCGATCCGCTCGAAGGCGATCTGGGCGGCGGGAAGGGCGCGATCGTGGATGCTGCGCTCGGCACGACGGATGCGATCGAATGGTCTGCGGCAGGCCGTGCAGGCTTCTATCCTCTGTACTCCTTGTGGAACAACGGCCTCAAGGTCACCGCCGTCGGCGGCGAAGACTCGATCAGCAATCTCCAGAACAGCAAGCTCGTCGGCTCGCATCGTACCTACGTCTTCACCGGCGGGCGTGGTCTCGAGATGCACGCGTGGCTCGAGGGGATGCGCGCCGGGCGCGCGTTCGTGACCAACGGACCGATCGTCGAGTTGTCGGTCAACGGTGCCTTGCCGGGCGACACCACCACGCTGCCGGCCGGCGGCGGCAGTGTCGGCGTGCAGGCCCGCGCACGATCGATTACTCCGCTACAGAAAGTGACGCTCTACTTCAACGGCCAGGCGGTCGAAGACATTCCGCTCAGCGCCGATCGCCGAAGTGCGGATCTCAACAAGACACTGCCGGTTGCCACGAGCGGGTGGTATCACCTTCGCGCGGAGGGCGCAGCCGCCGATCGGTTTCCACTGGATACAGCCTATCCGCAGGGCTTCACCAATCCCGTGTGGGTGATGGTGGGCAGCCAGCCGATCCGCGACCGTGCGTCGGCCGATTACGCGCTCCGGTGGATCGACAAGCTTCAGAAGCTCGCAGAGGCATGGCCGGGGTGGCGATCGCAGAAAGAGAAAGATCACGTGTACGCGCAATTCGACGAAGCGCGAAAGATCTACCGACAGTTCAATGCCGAAGCCGCGCGCTAGGGAGCAGGCATGCGTCTCAGACTTCTGATCGTTGCCGGCATCTGGGTCCTGCTGGCGCAATTGGTCGAGAGTCAGGTCTTCACTCGCATGCTCTTGCTCGAAGAGTCGGCCGAGACATCGGCCAACGCGAGTATTGGCGACTTGAATGGCGACGGCTTTCCCGACATCGTTCTTGCGAAGGGCCGGCATTGGCCGCTGATCGATCGGGTTCTTCTGAACGATGGCCACGGCCGATTCCCATCGCCACGCAACCTTGGCGACGTGGCCGACCGATCGTATTCGGTCACGCTTGCCGACATCGATCGAGACGGCGATCTCGACGTTGTGGTCGGCAACGACGCGCCCGATCCAAAGCGGGTGTATGCCAATGATGGCAAAGGCAACTTCGGTCTGCTGTCCACCTTCGGTCGCCCGGAGTGGCCGACGCGAAATGCCACGGTGGCGGATGTGAATGGCGACGGGCTTCCCGACATCATCGTGGCCAATCGAACCGGCGACCGCGGGGGCCCCAATTTCATCTGCCTCAATAGAGGTAAGGGGCAGTTCGACGGCGACTGCATCGCGTTTTCCGATATCTCAACCACGACGATTACACCGGCCGACGTCAATCGCGACGGTCTTGTCGATCTCATCGTGCCGCACCGCGAGGGTGGCCAGAGTCACGTCCATCTCAACGGTGGCAAAACGACATTCGCGAAGCGGATTCCGTTTGGCCGGTCCGATGCCGCGATTCGAGTGGCCGAGGCGGCCGATTTCAACGGAGACGGCCGGATAGACATCGCGGCCATCGACGAGCGCCGTGGCGCCTTCATCACGTTCAATCAAGCGGACGGGACGTTCTCTGCGCCCGTGGACGTATCGAAGGAGACGGCCATGCCGTACGCGCTGACGGCCGGCGACGTGAACCTCGACGGCAGGATCGATCTTGTCGTGGGTCATGTCGAGGCGCCGTCAACCGTCTACATCAACGATGGCTCGGGCCGACGCTTCACAGCGGTGCCATTCGGCGACAACAGAGGCACGGTGTACGGCTTTGCCATTGGCGATCTCGATCGGGACGGTCATCCCGACATCGCCGTTGCCAGGTCCGATGCTCCTAACGTCGTGTACTTCGCTGTCCCACCCGCCCGCAAGGCTCGGTGAAGCGCACATGGCCATTGAAACTATGCGCCTCGAACTGGTCCCCCAGTCTCCCGAGGATGTTCGTGTGCAGATCGAAGGAATGAGCGATGAAGATCGAGCACAGGTGTCGCCGCAATGGCTCGAACGCGTCCGCCTAGTCACGACCCTCGATCCGTGGCTGCTCGGTTTTGCTGTCGTGGATCGCGCCACGCGTGCTCCGATCGGCTCGTGTGGCTTCAAAGGTCCCCCAGATGAGGATGGAATGGTCGAGATCGCGTATGGCATAGCGCCCGAACATCAGAACAACGGATACGCGACCGAAGCGGCCGACGCATTGGTCGCGTTCGCGATCGACAGCGGTCGTGTACGCGTGGTTCGCGCGCACACACTCGCAGAAGCGAACGCTTCGGCGCGGGTATTGGTGAAGTGCGCCTTTCGCAAGATCGGGCCAGTCATCGATCCCGAAGACGGCCCGGTATGGCGATGGGAACGAAACATCGACCCTCCCAAGGGTGAACTGCCGTGAGCCCGCTGCCGAGCCCGGTCCTCGTAGACAGCCGCGTCGCGGTGCGGCACGATGCGCCCTCCGACGACCTGCGCCGGGTCATCGGCTTCTGGGGCGGCACGGCGCTCATCGTCGGCATCACCATCGGCAGCGGTATCTTCCGGACGCCGCCCACCATTGCCGGCTTCATCCCGAGCCCGCTCGTCATCATGGCGCTCTGGACGGCGTTCGGCCTCATCAGTATCTGCGGCGCGCTGACGGTCGCCGAGCTCAGCTCGATGCTCCCGCGCGCGGGGGGAGTCTATGTATTTCTACGCGAGGCATACGGCGATGCCGTGGCCTTTGTGTTCGGCTGGGTGTATGTGCTCGTCACAACGCCGGCGACCGTGGCGGCGCTCGCCACCGTATTTGGAGAGTTTCTGCTCAACCTGCTTGGCGTGCCGGTTGCCGCCTTCACCGTTCAGATGATCGCGATCGCGGCTATTGCGACGCTGACCGTCGCCAACCTGCTTGGCGCACACGTCGGCTCGTCGGTCGCGGGCGTGACGACGCTCGTCAAGGTGGCGGCACTGGCGGCGATTATCGCGGGAGTGTTTCTCTTCGGCGACGGTGACGCGGCAAACCTGGCCGCCGCCGCGCCCGTACAGATTGGAGGAGTGGCGCGTGCGATCGCTGCCGTCATCTGGACGTACGACGGCTGGATTGCCGTCAGCATGATTGCGGGCGAGGTCGTGGCCCCCGGCCGATTGATGAAACGCATCATCATCTTCGGGATGCTGGTTATTGTCACGCTGTACCTCGGCGCGAATCTCGCCTATCTCTACATGATGCCCATCGAAATCATGGCGCAGCAAAAGGAGGCGGTGGCGCGGACCGTCATGACATCGATCGCCGGTCCCGTTGGTGGAACGATGATCCTTCTGGCGATCATGGTCAGCGTATTCGGTGCCCTCAACGGCAACTGTCTTGCCCGACCACGTGTCGCCTTTGCGATGGCGCGCGACGGTCTCACCTTCTCTTTTCTGGGGAAGGTCCATCCACGCTTCGCCACTCCGTGGGTCGCCTTGTGCATCCAGTCCGCCGGAGCCATCGCCATGGTGCTCGTGCTGCGAGACTTCGACAGGTTGACGACGTACTTCGTCGTGGTTGAGTGGGCCGCGCTCATCGTTGCTGTTGCGGCGGTGTTCGTTCTCCGGAGGAAGATGCCGGATGCGCCGAGGCCGTTCCGTACCCCCGGATATCCCTGGGTGCCGTTGGGCTTCGTGCTCGGGACGCTCGTCGGTGTGACGGCGATCGTGTCGGGAGAGATCGCCGCCGGAAATTATTCGCCCATCTACGGGTTGGCGATCGCGGCGGCGGGCTTTCCGGTCCATCACCTGTGGCGACGGTTTGGTGGCTCCGACAGTCGAAAGTCGCAGGTCGAAAGTCGCTAGTCGCAAGTCAGTACGTAGTGTCCGGCTTCAGCCGGACTGGCGCCGACAGAATTCGAAGTTGCCCTCTTGCGGCTCTGCGTCAAAACTGGCAGCCAATTGGAAACCCGCAATGACGACTGGGAGGTTGGGATGAAGAATATTTTCCTTGGATGGGGCGTGGTGGTCTGTTGCGTGGCTGTGCTGAGTGCTCAGGCGAAAGTGAATCCCACCGACCCGCAGCCGACGTGCCGCATGTGCCCCGGCACGTACATTCCGCTGTCCGAGCTCGAGGCGTACACGAAAAAGGCCGTTCAGGAGAAGCTGACCGATCAGCAGGTGAGAGACATCGAGATTGGCAAGGCCCATGTCGGCATCGGGATGGTCTATCGTCCGAGGCTGGACAAACCCTTACCAGACTCGGTGGCCGAGCACGATCTCGTCAGCGAGGTGTATCACGTGATTTCCGGCTCTGCCACGCTCGTACTTGGCGCCGACATCGTCAACCGGCAGCGGCGCCCGGCGACGCTGCGCACGGTCGTCGAGTTCAATGGGCCGGGAAACAATGGATCGGAGATTCGCAACGGTGTGGCTCACCAGATCAAGGCGGGCGATGTCGTCGTGATTCCAGCAGGCACCGGTCACTTGTTCACGAAGATCGACGATCACATCAACTACCTGATGATTCGTATCGATCCCGACAAAGTCACGCCGCTCAAGAGCGAGGCGCAGTCGAAAGCGTATCTCGGCAGGTGACCCCGTGGGGCAGGCGTTTGCGTACGCAGTCTTTACTCGTCTTTCGCAGAAGATCAGAGATGTGAAAGAAGAACGCATTGAAAGACCAGGTGGGCTGAAAATCTTCGTACGGTCCTTGCGGCCCGTGTCGAAGCCGCGCGGCGTGGTCGTCATCTGCCACGGCGTCAATTCCCATGGTGGCCAGTATTTGTGGGCGCTCGAGCAGTTCGCGGCCGACGGTCTCGCCGCGTACACCCTGGATTTGCGCGGCCGCGGAAAGTCGGACGGCGAGCGGTTCTACGTCGAGAACGTCGCAGACTATGTCGGCGACCTTGCCGCGCTCGTGACGCTAGCGAAATCGAGGGAGCCTGGTCTGCCGGTCTTCCTGCTGGGCCACAGCGCCGGCGGTGTCGTGGCGTGCACGTACGCGCTGGAGCGCCAGTCCGAGCTGGCCGGACTCATCTGCGAGAGTTTTGCCTTCAAGGTACCCGCGCCCGATTTCGTCCTCGCCCTCATCAAAGGGCTCAGCCGGCTGGTGCCGCGCTTCCCGGCGTTGAGGCTGAAGAATGAGGACTTCTCGCGCGATCTCGCGGCGGTCAACGCGTTGAACAACGATCCGCTCATCGCAAAGGAGGCTCAGCCGGCGATCACTGTTGCCGCGCTGGTCCGCGCCGACGAGCGGCTCAAGCAGTCGTTTCCGTTGATCACACTGCCGGTCTTCATCCTCCACGGCACCGGCGACAAGGCCACCATGCCGAGCGGCAGCCAGTTTTTCTACGACACTGCCGGGTCCCGGGACAAGACGCTCAAGCTCTATGAGGGCCACTATCACGATCTCCTCAACGATCTTGGTAAAGAGGGCGTGATGGCCGACATCAAGCACTGGATCGACAAGCGCCTGCCCTAAGATTCGTTGCACGTCCCGCCGTTAGCACAGAACTTTAGGTAGAATCACGCTCAATAAGGGGGGCTCCATGACTCCTCGCCGCACGCTCATCTGCATGCTCATGCTCGTTGCGCCAATCGCGGGGGCGCAACAGGCGAATGACGTCCCGGGTTTCCGCGTGGATGCCACCTGGCCGAAGCCGCTCCCGAACAACTGGGCGGTCGGGCCAGTCAGCGGCATTGCGACCGACGCGCGCGATCACATCTGGATCATCCATCGCGCGGAAGCCGTCAAGCAGGCGGGCCGTGTCCCGGCGCCGCCGGTCATCGAATTCGATCAGGCAGGGAACGTCGTCCAGACCTGGGGAGGACCGGGAACCGGCTACGACTGGCCGCAACAGGTGCACGGCATTACCGTCGATGGGAGGGATCGCATCTGGATCAGCGGCAACGGCGAGAAGGACACCCACATCCTCGTGTTCACGCGCGCAGGGAAATTCCTGCGGCAGATCGGTCGCGCCGGCAAGAGCGGCGACGACAACGACACCGCGAACGTGGCTCGGGCGACACAAATGCGAGTGGATACGCGAGCGAACGAGGTGTACGTCTCAGACGGCGAGATGAATCAACACCATCGCGTGATTGTGTTCGACTCTGAAACGGGCGCGTACAAACGCCACTGGGGTGCCTACGGCGCGAAACCGGATGCTTCTGCGGGTGCGTCCTCGAAGCAGTTCGGAACGGCTGTCCACTGCGTACGATTCGATCGCGACGGCCTCGTGTATGTGTGCGATCGCAGCAACAACCGCATCCAGACGTTTCGCAAGGACGGCAGCTTTCACAACGAGATCTTCATCGCGAAAGAGTCGGGAGCGGCCGGGACCGTGTACGACCTCGAGTTCTCGCCCGATCAGAGGTTCATCTACGTGGCCGATGGCGGGAACCAGAAAGTATGGATTCTCCGTCGCGGCCAGTCGAGCGTCGTCGGATCGTTCGGCGAGCGCGGGCCTGGCGCCGGACAATTCGCCACGTCACTGCACGATCTGACCGTCGACTCGAAGGGAAACGTGTATACCGGCGAAGCGGCCGCAGGAGGCCGCGTGCAGAAGTTCACGCTCGAACCAGCGAGGACGCCATGATGAAACACGCTCCATGGTTGCAGTGAAATGTTAGGATGACGAGTCCATGTCTTTGACGGCTGCTCGTGCCACCGGTGCCGGTCTCGTCATAGGCCTCGTCCTTGTCTCGGCCGGCACCTCAGGTTGTGCCGCGCGAGCGCGAACGGATGTGACGCCTGCGCCCTTGCCGGCTCACTTTATCGGCATCGAGCTCATCGGCGAATTGAAAGATTTCAGCGAGACGCTGGGAGGACACGCAACAGAAAACTTCCTGCGGCACTCCGATCTTGCCACCGCCGACAACCGCTGCTATTTCACCGGCAAGCTGCAGCTGCCCGAGTTCTACAGCAGCCTCCGAATGGTGCGAGAGGACGGAGAGCGCTGTGCGGCCCGCGGCGTCGAGTACGACGTCTTTTTCTATCCAGTCGAGGCCGTGGCCAGCGGCCAGGAGACGATAACGGTCTCGCTCGCGGAGGCGCCGACGGAGCGTCTGCTGGTGGTGGTGCCCCACGAGGATTTTCACAACCAGCGCGAAGCGCGGAAGGCGCCGACGGAGGCCGCCGAAGCGGCGGCCACGCTGGTCGGCTTCCTCACCGCGAGAGACTTTGCGAGGGAAAAGTTCGGCGCGGAATCCGCGACGTTTCGCGCCCTCGATCGCGATGCCGATCTGTTCCTGCGCAAGTCGTTCATCGTGAATGGCTACTACGAGAAGGTGAGCGCTTTGTACGATGGGTTGCGATCGGGAGCACTCGCGCCAGCTCAAGCGCTCGAGCGCAAGGCCGTTCTGTTCGCCGAGCTGCAGCAGTCGTGTTCCGCGATCGCGCCCGACCCGGTGTCGTTCAACAAGTGCCCGGCGGCGATGAACAACGCCGGGCTGGCGTTCGATCGAACCTACACGCGGCACTATCCGATGATCCACGACCTCTACAAGCTGCTCGGCAGCGATACGTCGAAGCTCGTGCCGACATTGAAGCGCCTGCTGACAAACTGGCCGGCTTCTGCGACCAGGGCTGCCGATTTGCTGAACGCCGCGCCGGTCATCGATGGGGATGCCGAGCTGTTCTAATCCAACCAGTGCCTGGAGGTGTGAAATGCGTACGGTCGTCTGCGCTCTGGCTGTGTTGGGACTCACATGTGCCGTCAGCGTCTCTCGAGCGTTCGGACAGAATCAGCTTTCGCCGGATGCGCCACGGCCCATCGCCGCCGCCGAGAGCCTGTGGGCGGAAGAGCTCACATCAATGGAGGTCCGTGATGCCATCCGCGGTGGCACGACCACCATCATCATCGCCACTGGCGGCGTCGAGCAGAACGGACCGTTTGTCGCCGGTGGCAAGCACAACTACGTCCTGCAGACCGTTTTGCCGTACATCGCGCGGGCGATTGGCCGTGCCTTGATCGCCCCGATCGTGAAATTCGTCCCCGAAGGCAACATCGAGCCGAAGCCGTCAGGACACATGGAGTATGCGGGAACGATCAGCCTGGAGCCGGCGACGTTCGAGGCCCTGCTCACCGACATCTGCCGCAGCTATAAGACACATGGCTTCACGGATATCGTCCTCATCGGCGATAGCGGCGGCAACCAGACAGGAATGGAGCGGGTGGCAAAGGCGCTGAATCAAAAATGGTCGGGCGAACGGGCGCGCGTCCACTATCTGCCCGAGTACTATACCGAGGATCAATGGAGCTACGCGTTCCTGAAGAAGCTCGGGATTACGCAGATCGACAAGACGCCGCCCGCCGGCCAGCCGCAGGATCAGCCGACGGCCTGGCGCAACGGGATTCACGATGACGTCTACTACGAAGCGCAGATAGCGGTACAGGATCCCAGGCTGATTCGCATGGAACAGCGACTCAAGGCGGGTCTGTTCACCCTGCACGGCGTCGAGATGGCGCCCATCGACAAGACCATCGAAATCGGACGAAAGCTTGCCGCCTACCGTGCCGAGATCACCGCAAAGGCGTTCGAGGCATCCAAGCGCAAGCTTCGATGAGCTGGCGCCTGCGACTTGGACCCGCTCGCCACTCCGTGCCATACTCCGCGCCTTCTAGTTCAAAGGAGTGCCATATGCTGCGAGCACGAATCGGCGGCGTTGTGTTGCTGGCGTTGGTTTGCGCGATGGCGTGGCCGAGCGCGCAAGGAGGCGGGCGGGCTGGCGGTGCGGGCGCCACGAAGCACCCGAACGGCACGGTGACCCCGATGCCACTGGATGCCGGCCGTCCGTGGGGCTGGGCGACCAGGGCATTCATGCAGAATCCGAATCGAAAGCTGTACAACACAGCCAAAGCCAAGCTGCTGTCTGGACAGCAGGTGTTCAGTCACACGCAGAGCACGTTCAATCCGGAGCAGTACTGTCAGATGGCGCCGCACTACGACTTCACCTGGTTCGAGATGCAGCACTCGCGCCTCAGATTCGACGAGGTCGAGAAGATGATGCACGCGTGCCCGGGCGTGGGCGCGACGCCCATGATTCGTATGCCCGATGCGCTGGAAGCCAACATGCAGAAGGCATACGACCTCGGTATCCTCGGCACAATCGTGCCCACAGTGGATGACGTGTTCGAGGCCAGAGATGCCGCCCGCTATGCGCGGTTTCCGCCGATAGGGCGGCGCAGCCAGGGGGGCAGCCAGTTCTGGAACAAGTTCCTCAACCCCGGCGAGACTTACCGCAACTCGATCGACGACAACGTGTTGAGCGTCGTCATGATCGAGACCGTCGAGGGCGTGGACAACGCGTACGAGATTGCGGCGATGCCCGGGATCGATGTCGTCATTCTCGGCAACAGCGATCTCACCAGCTTCAGCGGTTTCCCGCAGACCGACGACCGATATCAGGATCTGCTGACGAAGGTGCGTGACGCGACGTACAAGGCTGGAAAGTACTGGGGCAATGCCGGATTCCAGTTCGCGACGGGCAATCGCCTGAGCCCCGATTCGCGGTTCCATCAGAACGGGCAATCGAAGGATGGTTTCGTGCCCCCCGCGCGTACAGGAGGCGCGGGCAACGCGGGAGCCACTGCTGGCCAATAGTGAAAAGGTTCGCTCTCGCACTCGCACTGTTCATCGTGGCCCGGGGGGCGCTCGACGCACAATCGCGCCCGATCGATCCGGGGCGTTCGACGCTGACCGTGTTCGCGTACAAGTCCGGGCTGTTTTCGGCTTTTGCCGACGACCACATCGTCCGGGCGCCGATTGCCGCCGGATCGATCGCCGACCAGAATCCGCTCGCGGTGGAGATCCGCGTTCGATCCGCGGATCTCATCGTGCTCGATCCGGCGCTGTCCGCGTCCAAGCGGGCTGAAGTACAGGCGCGCATGGTCGGTCCGGAGGTGCTGGACACGGCGCAATACCCCGACATCAGGTTTGCCTCGACCACAATCGAACTGGTGAGCGCCGATCGATGGACCGTCAGCGGCACGCTGACGTTGCACGGCGCGTCGCGGCCGGCGACTTTTCAGGTCACGCGACAGGATGGCCGGTACCGCGGGAGCGTGACGCTGAAGCAGAGCGATTACGGGATCCGCCCGATCAGCATCGTGGGTGGCACGGTGAAGGTGAAAGACGAGCTGAAAATCGAGTTCGACATTGTCCCCGGGAAGTAAGACTGCTCAGCGGATACCTGAGGAGCAATGGTCTGCAGTCGACGAGTACATTGCCGATCATCTTCTGCTACCAGACTCTGCTCTAGAGTCCGCTTTGCAGACCAGCGCGGCCGCTGGTCTGCCGCCGATCAACATCTCACCGCCACAGGGAAAACTCTTGTATCTCCTCGCGAAGGCGATGGGCGCGAGAACGATTCTCGAGCTGGGGACGTTGGGTGGATACAGCGCCATCTGGCTTGCGCGGGCGTTGCCTGCCGGCGGCCGGCTCGTGACGATTGAACTGGATGCCGCCAACGCCGATGTCGCCCGCGGGAATTTCCTGCGCGCGGGTTGTGCCGGCATGGTCGATCTTCGAGTCGGACCGGCCCTCGAGATCCTGCCGCGTATTGAGGCAGAGAGGCTGGGACCCTTCGATTTCGTCTTCATCGACGCAGACAAGGTCAACTACGCGGAGTATCTGGACTGGTCGATCAATCTGGCGCGTGCTGGAAGCGTGATCGTTGCGGACAACGTTGTACGGAGAGGAGCGGTCGTGGATGCGACATCCACGGACCAGGCCGTTCTGGGTGTACGCCGCTTTTACGCCGCGCTCGACTCGGACCCTCGCGTAAGCGCGACCGCTATCCAGACTGTCGGAGTCAAGGGTTACGATGGCTTTGCGGTGATCCTGGTCATGGAGAAGTGACCGGATGGACGTTGAGGCATACCTCGAACGGATTGGGTACTCGGGATCGCGCGACGCGACGGCGGAGACGCTGGCGCGACTCCACCGTTCGCACATGCTCGCGGTGCCGTTCGAGAATCTCGACATCGCGCTGGGACGCCGGATTATTCCGTCGGTTGAGGCATTCTTCGACAAGATCGTCGGCCGGCGTCGAGGCGGATTCTGCTACGAGCTCAACGGGCTGTTCGCCTGGCTGCTCGAGCAGTTGGGCTTTGCGGTCACGTTGTTGTCCGCCCGGGTGTGGGATGGAGCGCGCCCGGGGCCCGAATTCGATCACATGACGCTGCTGGTGAAGCTCGAAGAGCGCACGTTCATCGCCGACGTAGGGTTCGGCGACTCGTTCCTCGAGCCGCTTCGGCTCATCGATGCAGAAATCGCGATGCACCGGACAACCGCGTATCGTGTGACGGGTTTGCATCCCGAGCTGGTACTCGAGAGCCGCCGGGGAGACGAAGAATGGCTGCGGCAGTATCTCTTCTCACTCACTCCCCGCAGCCTGTCCGAATTCAGCGGCATGTGTGAGTACCACCAGACCTCTCCCGCGTCTCACTTTACGCGAAAGAGCATCTGCTCACTGGCCACACCGGAAGGTCGCGTGTCGCTGTCGGACAGGCGCGCGATCGTCACAACCACCTCGGGGCGCGTGGAGCGCCCTATCGCTGACGTGGAAGAATATCGAACGTTGCTGGCGGAATGGTTTGGGATGGATCTTGGCGGCCCGATGCTGGTGCAAAAAGTGTTTGCGGAAAGGGAATGATGGCAAAAGCCTCGTCTCCGAATGACGCCGCACGAGAAGCAACGGTCCGCGTGCGTGCGTACATCGCGTCGTTGCCGCCTGAAACGAGAAGAGCCTTGCAGAATCTCCGGCGGGCGATTCGCTTCGCGGCGCCCGGCGCAGTCGAGGCGTTCAGCTACGGGATTCCCGCGTTCAGGCTCAATGGGAAACCGCTCGTGTGGTACGCCGGATGGAAACAGCACGTCAGCATGTATCCGATGGGAACTGCGCTCAGACGCACTCACGGCAACGACCTGGAGGGCTACGAGACATCGAAGGGGACGATTCGGTTTCCGCTCACCAATCTTCCTTCGGCCGCTCTCGTCAAGCGGCTTGTCAAAACGCGGGCGGCCGAGCTTCGCAAAAAGAAAAAGGTGTGACAGGTGAGGCTCCCTGGGATCGCCGAGCGGGTTGCAGGCTGTCTCAAGGGCATCGCGGTGGGTGATGCCGTCGGTAAGCAGACCGAGACGCTCTCGCACGAGGATGTGCTGCGTTGGTATCCGCAGGGTATCCGCGGCTTCGAAGGGGCTCCGGGCGCGATCATCCCACGCTATAGAGGCAACGCGAAGCGAGAGTGGCGAATCGGTGAAACGACCGACGACACGGAGCGGACGCTGGCCGTTGCGAGTGCCATCATCGCCGACCGGCGCGTCTCGCACGTCAGCATCGGTCGCGAGATGTTGAAGTGCACGAAAAGCGTGCATCCAGGTGTCAAGTCTCTCTGGGAATTTCACCACGCAGGCGATCCGGCGCGAATCTCCCGCTTCCATGATGGCTGTGGGGCGGCGGTTCGCGTGGCGCCCGTGGGCATCTTCCATGGGTCGGACTCGCTCGACGAGCTCGTGACCGGCGCTCGCGAGGCATCAATCTCCACCCACGGTGGATCCCTGGCGATCGCGGCCGCAGCCGCCACGGCGGCGGCGGTATCAAAGGCCATCGATGGTGCCTCCCCAGAGCAGGTGCTTGAGTCTGCGGAATGCGCCGCGATGCTGTCTGAGCGTCGTTCGCCAGGAGTTTCGGAACCGGAGTTCGCCAAAGCTGTTCGCGCCGTTCACGACAAACTCACCGTCCTGTCTCCTCTCGACGCGGCCGAGGTCGCGAGGTGCTGCTTTCCCAAACATCCGCTGACGATTGTTCCGCTGGCGTTGGGGCTTGCCACAGTGATGCGATCCGCAACAGACGCCATTTTGCTCGCGGCAAACGTTGGCGGCGACAGCGATTCCGTTGCATCCATTGCGGGTGGAATCCTTGGTGCAATGTATCCCGACACTGTGAACGAGCGTTGGGTCGATGTCGTTGAAAATCTGAATCACCACGGCCTGGCGGAGACCGCTAGTGCGTTGACTATTTGTGCTGGTCGCCGACCAGTGCCATCATGAGCCGCCACGGAGGCTTCTCGTCATGAATTTTGCCAGGCGCGTGTTCCTGGTCGCGGCCATTTACGGCTTTGTTGTGCTGCTGCCGCAATACTTTCTGGAGGACAAGACAGGGCGCGACTTCCCGCCGGCCATCACACACCCGGAGTACTTTTACGGCTTCATCGGGGTCGCGCTGGCGTGGCAGATCGTGTTCGTCATCATTTCGCGCGATCCGGCGCGGCATCGCGCCATCATGATTCCCGCGATCGTCGAGAAAGCCGGCTTCGGGTTCGCGGCGATTGCGCTCTTTCTTGCCGGCAGGCTGAACACCCAGATGCTCGGCGCCGGACTGCTCGATCTTGTGCTTGGTGCGCTCTTCGTCGTGGCCTATACGCGAACCGCACCTGGAGGTGTCTGATGTTGAAGAGACGGCTTTCGTTCCTGGTGTATGTCGTGGTCGGTGCGCTGTTAGCGGCGTCGACGCTCTTCGCCGACACGCCCCTCGCGCGGCTGGAGGGCCAGCCAACGTTCTCGGGCGGGAAGGCCCTTGGGTACTTCGTCTGGAAGGATGGCGACACCTGGAAGCTCCGTTGGATGACCTTCGGCAGCGAGCACCGCTTCAGCGGAAGGATTCATGTCGAAGGCGCCACCATCCAGTCGCTGAAGCGGATCGACGTCGATACGGAGCGCAAAGTCCTTGCGCCCGGCAGGCCTGGCCGCCTTGTGCGCGGGCCGCGTGGCCGTGTCGTCGGACGGACAGGCGGGCGCGCGCCCGTTGTGGCATCCCGTGACGAAGACCGGATCGAACAGGAAACAGAGCACCTGATTCGGTTCATCACGCGCACAGACGAGGACGTCGACGGCCTCGACTTCAAGGTCGCAGGGAACGCAGAGGTTCTCCGTTTCGTGCTGGAGATCGACGGCGAGCCACGCCCGGCCGAAGTCGAAGTCGGGAAAGGCAACTTCAAGCCAAATGAAAACCCTCTCGTCGTGCGGCTTCGATAGAATCGGATGGCATGAGCCCGAATAAGCAGACTGTACAGCAATACATGGACGCGTTTACCAGGACGGATCATGCGGAGATTTTGTCCTGTCTGACCGAAGACGTAGAGTGGCTGATTCCTGGCGCGGTTCACGTCAAAGGCAAAGACGCCTTCGACAGGGAAATCGAGAACGAGGCGTTTGTCGGCAGCCCCACGATTCACGTCACCCGCATGATCGAAGAAGACGACGTGGTGGTGGCCGAAGGCACCGTGCGCTCCGCACGGAAGGACGGCGGCACGCTGAACGCCGTTTTCTGCGATGTGTTTCTGATGCGAGGCACGAAGATCAGGCACCTGACCTCATATCTGATGGAGATCAATCATGAGTGATAGACCCAGGCGTCTCCAGATCTACGAGGCACCCGACGTAACGGTGACCTTCGATCCGAACATCTGCCGTCATACCGGCATCTGTCTTCGAGGAATGCCCAGCGTCTTTGATATCCGCGAAAAGCGCTGGGTGCGTCCGGAGCTGGCATCCGCTGCGGAAGTGATTGCGCAGGTCGAGAAGTGTCCATCGGGCGCGTTGCAGATTCGACCGCCTTCGTCCGACGAGTCATTCTGACGTCTCACGCGTCGCGCTGTGATCTACCCAGGTCTGTACGATCCCTAACGCAGAGCGGGCATTTCTGCGGTGCGACCCATATCGGACGTTGGTCCAATACGCAGGATCGATCGAATCGGATACTCTGTCACCGTTGGGTTGGATTGACTGAGACACCTCCTCCCCACGACAAACTGGTTCTGGTCGTCGTGGACGACGACGAGGCCGTCCGCCGCAACGTGCAGCGTTTTCTCCGCTCGCGGGGTCACGATGTCCGTGTCTTCGCGACTGCGGAGGCGTACCTGGCCGATCACGGCCACGCAGATTGCGCCATCCTGGACATCCAGTTGCCGGGCCTCACTGGCCTGGAACTGGAACAGCGCATGAGACGCGACCGTGGCGGCGTTGCCGTCGTGTTCGTCACGGCTCACGATGATGCGGTCAGCCTGGCCGCGACGAAAAGTACACCGTGGCAACTGCTCTCGAAGCCGTTCGACGATGAAAGTCTCCTCGCCGCCATCGCCAGAGCGACCAGCCTCAACCTAATCGCAGGCCGCTCGAGACCCTCCATCGCCGCTAGACCCGCCATATAGGACGAAAGGCGTACTGCACGACGCCGCCGGAGATCTGTAAGCTATCCGACTCGGAGTTGTGTCAAGTCCATCGGCGGTCACACACCATGCGAAGACTGCTGAAATTGCTGGGCACGTGCGTCCTCACGTTACTGTGCGCGTCAACGGCCGGCGCCCAGACCACCGCGGCGCTGCAGGGACGCGTCTTCGATGCCTCGGGAGCGGTGCTGTCCGGAGTCGAGATCCGCGTGCGCAATTCGCTGACGGGTTTCGATCGGGCCGCACCTTCTGACGGGTCGGGCCGCTATCACCTCGACGCAATCCCCCCGGGCTCATACGAAGTCACGGCGGCTTCAACCGGTTTCCGTTCCGAAATCATCGGACAGGTGATTTTCGAAGTGGGCCGGACGCTGGTGCGCGACTTCCGTCTTGAAGTCGGCGACAGAAGCGAAACGATTGTCGTCACAGCCGAGGCTCCGCTCATCGATCGTGTGACCACCAACGTTGGCCACGTTGTGACGGAGCAGACCGTGCAGGACAGTCCGCTCAACGGTCGCTACTTGACCGATCTTGCGCTGCTGGTTCCGGGGTCGGTGGCGCCGTCGCAGACGGGATTCTCCACCACGCCCCTTCGAGGGACAGGTTCGCTGGCCATCAACACGGCCGGGAATCGCGAGGAAGCCGTGGCATTCGTTGTCAACGGCGTGACGACGAACAACCTCACGTTCGGCTCGCTCATGTTTCAACCGCCGATTGCGAGCATTCAGGAATTCAGGGTGGACAACTCGGCATTCAGCGCCGAGTACGGACACGTCTCCGGGGCGATCGTCAATATCGTCACTCGCTCCGGGACCGACGAGCTTCACGGCGAAGCATTCGGGTTCGTGCGGAACGACGCCCTGGATGCGCGCAACTTCTTCGAGTTCGCGTCCGCGCAACCAAGTCGGTTCGAGCGATACCAGCCCGGCGGCTCAGTCGGTGGTCCCCTCATTCCTGGAAAGGGATTCCTCTTCGCATCCTATGAGGGCCTCAGACAGCGGCAGGGACTGGACATGAACAGCCTTGTGCTCAGCGATGCGCAGCGCGCCACGGCTGCCGATCCGGTTGCCCGACGTTTGATTGAACTGATTCCACGCGCCAACTTCATCGCCGCGGATGGCACGCCTCGATTCGTGGGTTCTGAAGCCGCTGTCGTGGACAACGACCACTGGACAGTAGATCTCCGGCAACACTTCGGTGGTCGCAGTCGCATCCATGCCCTCTACGGAAGCCAGCGGACCAGGACGAAAGAGCCCCGCGGTGGCAACACCTCGATCCCCGGATTCGGCACCGCGTTCGAGAGCGATCGAAGCGTTCTCACGATTGACGGCACGCACATCTTCGGAGCCGCCCTGGTGAACGAGGCGCGTTTTGGTCGCAGCGATCTGTCGGGCACCACCACCCCGCTGGTGCAGCTCAATCCGACGGCTTTCGGAATCCGGAATGGTGTGCTCCGTCCGATCGGATTGCCGCAGATAAGCGTCGCCGGCGACCTGGTGTTCGGTGGACCGGCGAACAGTCCGAGCGGACGTGACGATGTGTTGTATGTCTTCGCGAACACGCTCAGCGCCGTCACTGGCCGGCACTCCGTGAGACTTGGCGGCGAGTACCGTCACTTTCACAACGCGAACTTCGTCGAGGGAACCGGCTCGTTCAACTTTCCGAGTGTGCAGGCATTCATCGATGGAATGGCGAACGCGTTCAGAGTCACGCTGGGCGAGCAGCGAAATCATATCCAGCAGCGCGCGCTGGGACTCTTCTTTCAGGACCGCGTAGCCATCCGGTCCAATCTCACCGTCGAGCTTGGGCTGCGTTACGAATGGCACGTCACCCCGACCGAACGTGACGATCAATTCGTGGTGTTCGACGCCGCAAGCGCGTCGCTCCTGCGCGTCGGCATCGATCTCGATCGGATCCATCGGCAGAACAACTGGAACTTCGAGCCGCGCCTCGGCATTGCCTGGGATCTGTCCCGAGACAGCCGGACGGTTGTGCGTGCCGCGTATGGTCGCGCCGCGGACCAGCCGAGCACGACGGCGGTCAGGAACGCCACAGCCAACCCGCCGTTCGCCACACCTCTCATCGCCGCGGGTTCGATCGCCTTCGACACGGCTCTCGAGACGACGAGGCCCGCCGGACTGTCTCCGGCAACCGTCGATCCCGGGTTCCGCAACGCGATGCAACAGTCGTGGAACGTCAATGTCCAGCGGCAGCTCGCCCAGAGTCTGGCTGCCATGGTTGGATATTTCGGTTCCCGGGGGAGAAATCTGCGAATTGCGCGCAATATCAACCAGCCGGTGAACGGCGTGCGGCCATTTTCCACACTGTCGCCGTTGAGCCCGATCCTTCCGAACGAACCGCTGGGGAATGTCATTCAGGTCGAGAGTACAGGCCTCTCGAGCTACCAGGCACTCTGGATGTCTCTTATGAAACGGCCATCGCGAGGCCTGCAGTTCGACGCCTCGTACACATGGTCGAAGTCGCTCGACACGAACTCGCTCAATTCTTCCGGGTTTGCTGTCCAGGACGCCTACGACATCTCCAATGAATACGGCCTGTCGGATTTCGACGCGCGGCACAGATTCGTGCTCAGCGCCATCTACGAGTTGCCGTTCGCCGGCCATCCGCTCGTCCGGGGCTGGCAGGTGAGCGCGATCGTCCAGGCACAGAGTGGTAATCCGGTCAATATCGTCACGAGCAACAGCACCCTCAACGGCCTGCCAAACACCGTTCGTCCGGATCTCGTGGGGCCCATTCGGATCATCGGGTCGCCGGACCAGTGGTTCGATCCATCGGCGTTCGTCGCGGTCAATCGCTTCGGCAATCTTGGCCGCAACGTCGTCATCGGTCCGGGCTTTCGCAATACCGATCTATCGATCATGAAGAACTTCAGGCCAGGGAAATACCGTCTGCAGTTGCGTGCCGACATCTTCGATCTGTTCAACCATCCGAACCTTGGACCACCGGGCAACATCGTGGGGAGCCCGACGTTCGGCAAGATCACCAGGACGCGCCTTCCGACCGGAGAAGCGGGTTCGTCCCGGCAGATTCAACTTGCGATCAAGGCCCTGTTCTGAGATGGCCTCAGTCCTGCGCTTGCTACCGCTCATCGCCCTCGCATGCGTCGTACCGGCGTTCGTATGCGCCACAGCGTCTGCGCAGCCGCAGGCTCCCCGGTACGTGCTTGCGGTGCATTGGAGCTCCGAGGACTTTCCCGCCAATGTTGCTGCCGATGCGGCCTTCCGGGATGTCTTCTCGCGTTCGGCTGTGCCTGTCGAGTACAGCTCGGAGTACCTGGAATCCGATCGCTTCCCGGCGCAAGAGGCATCGATGGCGCTGCGCGACTACATTCGCCAAAAGTACCGGGACCGGCGAATCGACGTCGTGTACGCCAACAGCGACGTCGCGCTGCAGTTCGTGCTCCTCAATCGCGGGGAGCTGTTTCCGGAGGCGCAGGTCGTCTCCTCCATCGGGAGAATGCCGGACGCGAACACCGATGGGATGCCGGCCCCTCTCACGGGTATTGTCTATGGCAACGGATGGCTCGAGAACATGGAGCTCGTCCTCAAGCTGCACCCGTCGGCCAAACAAATTTTCGTCATCGCTCAGGCTCCGAACTATTCATTGGTGGAGTCGGTGCGGGCCGCCCTTCGCGCCTACGAGCGGCGCGTGCCGATCACGTACATCGCCGAGCCATCGATACCGCGCCTGATCGCCGCCGTAAAGGCTGTTCCTGCGAACAGTGTGATCTACTACGTCCGACATTCGCAGGAAGATCCCGGGAGGGTCTTGTTCCCGTCGGATGTCGCTCGTCTGGTGGCCCAGGCCTCGGCCGCGCCGGTCTATGCCGACAACGAGTCGGACATCGGCACGGGTGTCGTGGGTGGCATGGTGCGGATGGAAAGCGGAACAAGCCGCCGCATCGCGCACATCGCGCTGGAGATCCTCGAGGGCGCGCGTGCTCAGGACATTCCGTTTGAAAGTGCGACAGTGGTTCCCCTGTTCGACTCGCGCCAGCTCCGGCGCTGGGGCATCCACCCGTCGGATCTTCCACCCGGCTCGGAAGTCCGTTTCAGCGTGCCGACGCTGTGGGAGCGGTATCACTGGCACATCGCTGGTGCCATCGCGCTCGGTGTTCTGCAAGCGTTGATGATCGTCTCGCTCTTCATCGAGCGCTCGAGGCGGCATCAGAGCCAGCGGCGGTACGCACTAGCCAGCGCAGCGGCGAGGATCTGTGTGTGGGAGTGGAACCTCGAGACGAACGAGGTCTACGTGGACCCGGTGTTCAAGACCAACCTCGGGTACCAGGATGATGAGATTCGGAATCATCTCGACGACTGGCTCCGGTTCGCGCACGCCGACGATGCTGCGATGGCCATGGCGCGTGCGCAGGAGTACATCGACGGGAAAGCCCGGTCGTTCGAGGCGGACTTCCGCATGCGGCATCGCGACGGCACATCGCGCTGGTTCCTGACGCGAGGTACAGGAAGCTTCCGAGGAGGCCGGATGGTCAGCATGACTGGTACGCTGACCGACATCACGGATCGGAAGACGTCTGAGCAGGCCCTCGAGAATATGCACACCGAGCTGATGCGCGTGTCGCGCCTCACGGCGCTCGGCGAGTTTGCCGCCTCGATCTCTCACGAGGTTCGTCAGCCGCTCACGTCGATTATCATGAGCGCAAGGGCGTGCCTCGAGTGGCTCAGCAGGCCCGATTCCGATCTCGTCGAAATCCGAGCCGCACTCCTTGATGTTGTGGACGCGAGCAAGCGGGCAGACGAACTCATTCAGCGCAATCGCGAGCTGTTCAGACAACACACGGTGCAGAAGGAGCAGCTCGACATCAACGCTGTCGTCGGCGACGTGTCGGCTCTCGCACGTTCGCAGCTCCAGAGCAGTGACGTCACGCTGGTCACATCACTCGCATCCGACCTGCCGCCCGTCGTCGGCGATCGCATCGAGCTGCAGCAGGTCCTGCTGAACCTCATCGTCAACGGTATCGATGCCACGGAACACATTGAATCAGGCCCGAGACGTATCGAAATTGCCACGTCTCTTTCCCGAAAGCGGTTTGTGAAGGTGTCGGTTGGCGACAACGGTGTTGGACTCGCAGGCGTCGATCTGCATCGGATGTTTTCGTTGTCCTATACGACCAAGACCGACGGTACCGGAATCGGCCTCTCGCTGAGCCGCTCGATCGTCGAGGCCCACGGCGGCGAGCTGTGGGCAGAACAGAACCCGGGCTCCGGGGCGACCTTCTCATTTACCGTTCCCATCGATGCAGTGGAGGCGGCGACCGACCGCGAACAGCACGAGTCGGTCCAGGCGGTCTGAGGGGTTCGCGAAACGACAAATACAAAACCGAATCGACAAATACAAACAGGAGATTACGAGATTAGGAGGGCTCTGGCAGAGCATCGACGTCGTGGGCCGCGGACGCGGCGCGCCAACGGCGCGACATCGATGCCAACGTCCGCCTGATCTCCTAGAACCGGTTTCAAGAAACCGGCTGTTAGGAGTTCAGTCCCAAACGGCACTTGTGTTGACGGCGCAGCCAGCCGCGAGCGGGTGGCCCCGATCGTTTCCGTCCGGCCGCAGGTGCCTCTCACGTACACGTGCTGTTGGCACCGAGCACGGACGGGAACGATCGGGGACAGGACCCGCCGCGCTGAGTCAACACAAGTGCCGTTCGGGTTCAATCTACTAATTTCCTGTTCATGTGATCCCTCGGGCGTCGCGCTCGTCGTGTCGTCGCGTTATTTCTCGAGTTGCTTCGTGGCCCCGTGCCTCCGTGTTGAGACCGCAAAAGTTGGATTGTTCAGGCTTTGAAGGGTAAGCTCCTCGCTCATCACACATGCAGACCCGTCGGGACTTTCTCATCGGCGCCGCATCACTGGCGGCGGCCGGATTTTCCGGCGAGCCGGCGAGGGCCGCTCAACCACGGCCCGGTCAGACTTGGAACGGCGGCGACCTCGTGCACGTGTTGCCGGCCGCGACGCATGATCGCTTTCTAGTCAAGACCTCGTTCAAGACTGCTCACCGCACGCCGCCGGTTCTGCTCGCCGCAGGGCGAAAAATCCCTGGACGCGCGGGCGACACGCTCGGGTTCTTCTGGTCATTCGACGCGGCAGGCCTGGAACCGAATCGTCTATACACACTCCAGATTGTCGACGCGCGCGGACGTGCGCTGTGCGATCCGTGGCCGCTCAAGACGTTCCCCTCGCCAGGCGACAGCCCCAAGAGCCTGCGGCTGCTGATTTATTCGTGCGCGGGCGGGCACGACATCCTGCCCGACCACATGCCAACGGATGTGAGCACGCACCGGTTCCTGACATTGGCGGTCAGGCGGCGCATGCTCGAGCGGGCCATGTCCTTTGCTCCTGATGTGGTCGTCGCCAACGGCGATCACATCTACTGGGACCTGCGCTCGGCGCGCGCCGATCTCCTTGGCATGTCGCCGGCCGCCAGAGCATATGCGGGCGTGTTCGATCGCACTCAACCAGTGCTGGGCACGCCGAACGAGCAGGTGCTGAAGAAAGCCGTCGGGCCGCAGATTGCCGATCTCTACGGCACGATGATGCGATCCACGCCTGTGTGCTTCCTGCAGGACGATCATGATTATTTCGAAACAGACGAGGCCGATGACACGCTGGTGACCATGCCGCCGGACCCGTTCATGTTCAATCTGGCCCGCGCCTCGCAGTTGTTGTACTACCCGGAGTTTCTCCCCGACGCACATCGCGGCGCCGGGCTTCCGTCGGGATCGGCCGCCGATCGCTCCGCAGGGGTATCGGAGAGCTTCGGCACGTTGCGCTATGGCAGACTCCTCGAGTTGCTGATGTACGACTGCCGCCGGTTCTCGACGTTGACGGGGCCCAGCGCCGTCTTCGTGCCGTCGATTGTCGAAGAGTGGCTGAAGGCGCGCATGGCGGGCTCTGATGCCATCCACGTCGTCAACATGCCGTCGATTCCTCCGGGCTGGAGTGCGGGCAAGTGGGGCGAGTGGTATCCCGACATGGACGGGGGCAACCAGGGGTTGACCACGAAGATCCCCAAGCCATACTGGCAATCCGGCTGGCGGCTGCAGCACGATCGCCTGCTGCAGGCGTCCTCGAGCATGCGCGGGCGCATTCCCCTTTTCATCAGTGGCGACATGCATTCGCTCGGTGAAGGCCGGGTCCTCAAGACGTACGGCATCGATCTGCGAGCGAATCCCGTCATCGCGGTTCTGCCCGGTCCGGTCGGCACCGGACGCCCGGGTTGGCCATCGCTCGTGCGCGGCCTTCGCGCTCTGCCGCCCGAAGGGCTCGAAGTCGAGGAGGGACTTCCGGCGCTGGAAGAAAATGGCTATACCATTGCCGACTTCACGCCAGAGCGCATCACGTTGCGCTACTTCCGTTGGAAGCTCGGACAGCCCGAGGCGGCGCTGGATACACTCGAACCCTTTCGCGTGACAAACCTCGTGATACCAGCCTGAGTATGCTGATGAGCAAAGAAGCCGATCTTGGTCGTCGATCGTGGTTGACGCTCTGCGCCAAGGCGGCCGCCGGCGCCGCGCTGTTTCCGCATGTCCTCGAAGCTGCACCGAAATTGCGGGTCACGACGCTCGAGCTTTTGCCGATGCGGGCGACGGCTCGAACGGTGTGGCTCTTCATTCGACTGGGTACGGACGCCGGGCTCAAGGGAGTCGGCGAAGCATCCGACGCATTCGGGTTTGCCAATACGAGCCAGCAGAATGCAAAGACGATGGAAGCGGAGCTGCGCACGTTGTTCCGTCTCGTCGAGGGAAAGTCGCCGCTCGAGATTGCGGCATACGTGCAAGAAGGGGAGCGCCTCGTCAAGGGGCGAGGACTGATTCCCGCGACGGCTTACAGTGCCATCGAACAGGCGCTCTGGGATCTGGCGGGAAAGGCCCTCGATGTGCCCACCTACTCCCTGTTCGGTGGAAAGCTCCGCGACAGCCTGCCCGTGTATGCGAACGTCAATCGCGCCACGCAACCACGCACGCCGCAGGGATTTGCGACGGCGGCCCGTGCGGCCGTAAAAGACGGCTTCCGAGCGGTTAAGGCTGCGCCCTTCGATGGATTTCCCCCGCCCGGCTCCGCTCCGGCTGCGATCGAGGCTGCCGTCGAGAACGGCATCGCGTGCGTGGCCGCGATGCGCGACGCCATCGGATCGGACGTCGAGTTGATGATCGACTGCCACAGCTTCTTCGACGTGCCGCTCGCCGAGCGCGTGGCTCGCAGGCTCGAGCCCCAGAAGCTGTCGTGGTACGAAGAGCCCGTCGCACCCGAACGTGTTGAAGAAACCCTCGAGATACGAAAGCGGATCCAGCAGCCGATGGCGGGAGGGGAAGTGCTGTTCGGCGTTGCAGGTTTCGCGCCGCTCAGCCGCACGCGTGCCGTTCACGTCATCATGCCCGACGTCAAACACTGTGGGGGCCTGCTCGAGCTCACGCGCATCGCGGCGATGGCCGACGCGGATGGCGTCGAAGTGTCGCCGCACAATCCGAGCGGGCCGGTCTCCACTGCGGCGAGCGTCCAGGTCTGTGCGGTGCTGAAGAACTTCCGCCTGCTCGAGCTCCAGTGGGGCGAAGTGGCCTGGAGACATGAAGTGGTGCAGCCGCACGAGCTGTTCGAGCGGGGAACCATTCGTGTGCCGGATCGTCCTGGTTTCGGGATTGAACTGAACGATGCCGTTGTGCGGGCGCATCCCGTCTAGCAATCGGCCGAGGGTTTAACGATGACCGATATCAGCCGGCGTGCATTCGTTCGCGGAGGCGTTCTGGCGGGGGTCGCGGTGGGCGCGACGCGAGAGGCTGCTGCCGGTCAGGCGCCGGCGGTTGTCACACGATCGCTCAGACCTGTCGTCATTGCATCGGGCAATGGCAACCGATTCAGGAACGGGGGCAAGACCACGTGTGTCGAAGAGGCTTTCCGCCAGCTCACAGCGGGGCGTGACGTGCTCGATGCGCTCGTCGCGGGTGTGAACATCGTCGAGCTCGATCCGGAGGACACGAGCGTCGGCTTTGGCGGGCTTCCGAATGCCGACGGTGTCGTGCAACTCGACGCCTGCTGCATGCACGGTCCGAAGCGGCGGGCTGGCGGTGTGGCCGCGCTCGAGGGCGTTCGCACGCCGTCACTGGTGGCCAAAGCTGTGATGGATCACACAGACCATCACCTGCTGGTCGGAAGCGGCGCGCAGACGTTTGCACGCAACATGGGATTCACCATCGAGGCCGATCTCAACACGCCGCGTTCACGTGAGCTCTGGCTCGAATGGAAGCGCAGAACGGATCCGCAGCATTATCTCGATCCGGACAAACGAGGTGCTGCAGGGCTCGACGCCGCGCTTCAGATGGCCGCGGAAGGCCTGCTCGACGTTGAACATCTCTACGGCACCATCAATTGCGATGGCCTTTCCCCGAAGGGAGAGATCGCCGGTGTGACGACGACGAGCGGCCTGGCGTGGAAGATACCAGGACGAGTCGGTGACTCGCCGATTCTCGGCGCCGGTTTGTATGTCGACGGCGATGTCGGCGCGGCAGGATCGACCGGACGCGGCGAGGCCAACCTCTACAACCTCTGCTCGTTTCTCATCGTCGAAAACATGCGCCGTGGAATGAGCCCGAAGGACGCCGGCATGGACGCGCTGAAACGCGTCAGGGCGACGACATCCGAGCGCCGGCTGTTGAACGATCGCAACCAGCCCAACTTCAATCTGAATTTTTACGCGTTGAATGCGAAGGGCGAACATGCGAGCGTCGCGCTCTACGCGGCGGCGAACGCCACTTACGCGGTCTGCACCGAAAACGGCGCCGAGAGCCGGCCCATCGAACCGTTGCTTCCAGGCAGCCCGACCGGCTGACACGGCATGATCGGTTCACCAACAGTTCCCGCTCCGGCGGTCGAGGACCCCGCCTCCGCTCCAACCCTCCGTCGCGAGCTGGGCAAATGGGATCTCACCGCCATCGGCATCAACCAGGTCATCGGCAGCGCCATCTTTTTTCTGCCGTCGCAGGTCGCTGCGCAGGTCGGAGGATGGAGCCCGCTGGCGTTTGTGGCGATCGGATTCGCGTCGCTGCTCGTCGCGCTGTGCTTCGCCGAGGTCGGCAGCCGGTTCGATCGCACCGGCGGACCCTACCTGTATACGCGGGCGGCGTTCGGACGATTCGTTGCATTCGAGGTCGGCTGGATGCAGTGGGTGACGCGCGTCACGAGCCAGGCCAGCATTGCCAACGCGATTGCGCTCGCGCTGGGTTTCTACTGGCCATCCGCGACGACCGGTGTCGGCAGGATTTCAATCATCAGCGGCATTACGCTGGCGCTCGGCTGGGTCAACCTGCGAGGTATCCGGCCGAGTGCCGTCGTAATCAATCTGTTTACCGTCGGCAAGCTCGTCCCACTGGCAGTTTTCATCGGCGTCGGCGTGTGGTTCGTCGACGTCAGCCGCCTGGCGCCGGCCGGAACGGTGTCGGCGTCCCAGGTGTCGGCGGCCGCGCTCCTGCTGATCTTTGCGTTTGGCGGCTACGACGTGATCGGCGTGCCGGCAGGCGAGGCCGCCGATCCGCGCCGGCACGTGCCGTTCGCGTTCGTCGCGACGATTGTGTCGGTGACGGCCATCATGACGCTGGCGCAGATCGTGGCGCTGGGCACGCTGCCTGACTTGACGGCGTCGAGAACGCCGCTCGCCGATGCGTCGCTGCTGTTCCTCGGCGCGGCGGGGGCGCTCCTCATCAGTGTGGGCTCGGTCGTCTCGATGACCGGTAACAACTTCGGCGCCGTGCTCACGGGCTCGCGCATGTTGTTCGCGCTCGCCGAGAATGGCGAGCTGCCACGGTTCTTCGCGAAAATCCATCCGCGCTACCGTACGCCGTCGAACGCCATTGTTCTGACGACACTGATCGCTCTCGGGCTTGCACTCTCCGGCTCGTTCGTCATCCTCGCCGTCGCAAGCGCGGTGGCACGGCTCGTGGCTTACACCGGCGCCTGCGCGGCAACGCTCCGGCTTCGTCATCCACGGTTCGAGGGGGTGGTCAAGCCGGCCGCTTTCGTCATTCCTCTCGGCCCGATCGTGCCGCTCGCGGCGATCGCCGTCTCGCTGCTGATTCTCGCCGGCGCCACCCGTCAGCAGTTGCTCGGCGGCGTGGCAGGTCTTGCCGTTGGTGCGGCACTGTTTGTCGCGAACGATCGATTCGGCGATCGGGCTGGAATGCGTCGTTCGTGAGAAGGTAGCATTAGATCTGGATTCGGTGGAGGCAGCCATGCGCAGATTTCGGCTTGGTGTCATCTTCGTGATGCTGGTTGGTGCACAGGCAGCGGGCGACGCTCACTTCAAGCTGCTGGAGCCTGCGTCGTGGCTCGTCGCCAGCGATCGTGGAGACCCGCAGAAGGCGGCGCCATGCGGCGGCGATAACAAGGACAAGGGCACGCCCAGCAATATCGTCGGCAAGGCCGTCGGCGGCCAGAAGCTGCGCGTCCGCGTGCAGGAGACGATTTATCATCCCGGCCACTACCGCGTCGCGCTCGCCGTCAACTCACGCGACGAGCTGCCGCCCGATCCAGTCACGACCACGCGAGAGACGGAGAAAGGGCCGCGATCGGTGTGGGCGGTCATTCAGAGCCCGCCGCAGAAGCCGGTGCTGGCCGACGGTCTATTCCCGCATTACACGCGGCCGAGTGGACCGCAGACCTACGAGGCCGATATCGAGCTGCCCAATATCAGCTGCAAGAAGTGCACGCTCCAGATCGTGCAGTGGATGGCGGAGCACGCCTACAACAATCCCGGCGGATACACCTACCATCACTGCGCCGATCTCGAAATCACCGCAGATCCGGCCAAACCCATGGACGAAGGATGGGGGAAGTAATCCGATGCGCGTGGGCGCGCACGCCGTTGTCCATTGCGTATCACGACATCGAGTGGGGCACGCCCGTGCACGACGATCGGACGCTGTTTGAGTTTCTCGTTCTCGAAGGCGCACAAGCGGGCCTGAGCTGGGAAACCATCCTCAGGAAACGCGACGCCTATCGTGTGGCGTTTGCGGGGTTCGATCCGGCAAAGGTGAGACGGTTCAAGCCCGATCGCGTCGCCCGCCTGCTGGAGAACCCCGGCATCGTGCGAAACCGGCTGAAGGTCAATAGCGCGATTACGAACGCAGAAGCGTTTCTCGCCGTCCAGCGCGAGTTCGGCAGCTTCGACCGTTACGTCTGGTCATTTGTCGGCGGCTCGCCGCGTGTGAATCTGCGCCGCTCGCTTCGCGAGATCCCCGCGCACACGGCAGAGTCCGACGCCCTCAGCCGTGATTTGTCGAAGCGAGGGTTCAAGTTCGTGGGCTCCACGATTTGCTACGCGTTCATGCAGGCCGTGGGCATGGTTGACGATCACGCTGTTGATTGCTTCAGAAAGGCGGGAGGGGCAAAGCGATGAAGAAGAATCCAGTCGTGCACTTTGAAATCTACGCAGACAACCCGGAAAAGCTTGCGCAGTTCTATTCGAGCCTTTTCGACTGGAGCTTCGAGCCGGTGCCGGGGATGGACTACCGGATGGTCAAGACCGCGGAGACCGACGCCAAGGGCATGACCACCCAGCCCGGCATCAACGGCGGCCTCGTGAAGCGCCCCGCCGGCTACGATGTCAACGCGCCGGTCAACTACGTGAACGTCGACTCGCTCGACGCTTCCGTGAAGCGCGCGCAGGATCTGGGCGCCAAGGTGACGAAGGATCGGACCGCTGTTCCAGGAATGGGCTGGTTCACGATGCTGATCGACCCGCAGGGGAATCACTTTGCCATGTGGCAGCAGGACGCGGGCGCGAAGTGAGACTCATCGTTCTTGGTCCGACCGGCGGCACCGGCCAACAGATAGTCGCGCAGGCCCTGACGGCCGGGCATGAAGTCACGGCGTTTGCACGCAGTCCGGAAAAAATTCTGGTGAAGCATGAACGCCTGCGGCCGGTGACTGGCCACGTCACAGATGATGGCACCGGGCTCGCCGACGCGATGCGCGGGCAGGACGTCGTCATCAGCGCACTCGGCCGGGGCATGGTGCTCAAGTCGGATGGCCTCATCCAACGGAGCGTTCCACCGATTCTCACCGCAATGCAGCGGCACGGCATTCGCCGGCTCATCTTCACCTCCGCGATTGGCGTGGGCGACGCGAGCCGCCACGTGCCGCTGGTGCCGAGGCTGATGGGGCGCTTCATGCTGAAGGATATCTACGCCGACAAAGTGAGCGGTGAGGATCTCATCCGAGCCAGCGGCCTCGAATGGACGCTCCTGCAGCCGGCGATGCTCACCGACGGCCCGTTGACCGGCCGCTATCGCTCCGGCGAGCGTTTGAGCATGCGCGGCATACCAAAGATCTCGAGGGCCGATGTTGCGCATTTCGTCCTGAGACAGCTCGACGACCCCGCGTACATCCGCAAGGCCGTGGTTCTCGCGTACTAGAGCATTTTCCGATTGAGCGTAGCTGGGCAGTAAGCGGTCTTGGGGCCGCCTTTCTTTATGTTTCGACGCAGAGGCGCAGAGGCGCAGAGAAGGCACGCTGATCGGTAACACAAAGGAAAGGAGATCGATGCCTTCGACAAGGGCCCACTTCCGCACCCACAGAGGCCAGCACGCTGCACGGCATGTCGTCGAGCTCGTCGCGTCGTCCTGTTCCTGCTTTTGTGGTCTTGTCTCGGCGTCTCGGCGCCTCTGCGTCGGACTACGCCGATCAGAACACCGCAATAAAGTCCGGACACTAAGTACTACAAGGAATCGAAAACGGCGCCAGTGCGCGGTTTCAAAACGCGGTCCGACTCCTGGTTTGAAACCGTCTTTACTCGTCTGAAATCCCTTTAAGCAGAGAATAGTTGTGAGAGCTGGTCAGGATCCGCTATTTCCGAGACACGCTCACAATCAAACAGCAGGTTGGCTAACAGGTCCTAACGGTCGATGAATCGCCGCCGCGATGGAAGATGTGAACTTCATCGACTATGTTCTGTTGCAGGAATTCATTGACCAACATGTGGACCACACCATCAGCGCGAAGGCCAAAGTCGCGGTCACCGATTCCGAACCTCATGACAACTTGGTGCTTCGAAGGTTCCGTGATAATTGCCAGAAGCGTGGATTCAACGATGTCGGTCGGTATTCGTGATGCCTGCATGTTAACGATGAGAATGCCACGATAATTTCAAGAAAGGCATTTCTCCTTACCTCCTAGTCTCCTGTTTGCCTTGTCAACGTATCGGCGGACTCGCACAGCACCGGCAGCACGTCGCCGATCCGTTCCCGGATGACGACATCGGCATCAGCATCGAACCCTGTCGGCTCGGCGTTCACGATGACGAGCCGGGCGCCAGCGGATTTCGCGAGAGGCACCGCGCCCGCAACGGGAAACACCTGGAGCGTGGAGCCAATTGCCAGAAACAGGTCCGCTTCACGCGCGGCGTCCATGGCGCGGTCGATGACTTCCGGCACGAGCTGTTGGCCGAACGAGATGGTCGCGCTCTTGAGAATCCCGCCACAGCGGATGCACGGCGGATCGTCCTCGCCCTTTCGCACGCGATCGAGCACGGCCTGCATCGGGTTGCGGTCGCCGCAAGTCATACACACACACTCGTGCACCGTTCCGTGCACTTCGACGACCTTGTCTGGCGAGTTCCCCGCACGCTGGTGCAGGCCGTCGATGTTCTGTGTGATGAGCGCGTGCAGGCGTCCGGCGCGCTCGAGATCCGCAAGCGCGCGATGGCCGGCGTTCGGCGTGGCGCGCCAGGCGGGATGTTCGAGGCGCTGCTGCCATGCGAGCCGGCGCACCTCGGGGTCGGACATGTAGTAGTGGATGTTCGACAGCCTCTCCGCCTTCGGGTTCTTCGTCCATATACCCTGAGGGCCGCGAAAGTCGGGAATGCCCGATTCGGTCGAGATCCCCGCGCCGGTCAGCGCGACGATGCGCGTTGATGAATGAATCCAGCGCCGCACCAGATCGATGGCATCTGTCATTGCGCCAGTCTACCGCGGGTACAATCGATCCGAGGACGAGGTGATTCATGACGCTCCGCAGCACATTCACGTTTCTGGCTGGCCTTGTTGCCGGCGTAGCCATTGAGTCCGTTGCGGCCCAGCAGGCGGGTGTCGCCGGTCTCAATCACGTCGCTGTCAGCGTTGCAGACTATGCCGCAGCCACCAACTTCTACGCGAAGCAGATGGGATTTCGCGAGGCATTTTCGTTCCGCGACGCGAACGGCGCGCCGTACTTCACGTATTTTCAGATCAGCCGCGACACCTTTCTCGAGGTGATGCAGGCGACGCCCGAGCGGCCGGCTGGATGCCCGCATTTCGGCCTGGAGGTGCGAAACCTTGATTCTGCGATCGCCGGGCTGAAGCAGCGCGGTGTTGAAGTGCGGGAGCCGTCGGTCAGTCCCCGGACCGGTACGCGTATCGCGCTAGTCACCGGGCCCGGCGGTGTCAACATGGAGCTGCTCGAGATGGGGCCGGGGTCGTTGCATCGCAAGGCGATGGATGCGTGGAAATAGAAAGTAAAAAGTGGAAAGTGAAAAGTAAAAAGTTTGCCTTTGTGTTAGTCGCGGTGCTGATGGTCTCTGGTTGCGGCTCGTCATCTCAGCCGCCTCCAGCTGCGGCGCCGTCTGAAGATACCGTATTCAATGAGGTGGCTCGAGCGTATTTGGAGGATCTGTACAGACGGAATCCGACATACGCGACATACCTCGGCATCCACACGTACAACGATCGCATCGAAGACTATTCGCGCCAGGGAGTGACCGACGCGATCGGATCGGCTCGACAGTTCCGCGGGCGCGTCGCCGCGATCGATGCGAGTACCTTGTCAGCCAGTAACCAGCTCGACCATGAGCAGCTTCTCCGCGCGATCGACTCGCGCCTGCTCTCGCTCGAGACCGTGCAGCCGTGGGCCCGCGATCCCGACAGCTACAGCAGCGGTCTGACGCGTACGGCCTACATCATGATCAAGCGCGATTTCGCGCCGGCCGAAGTGCGGCTTCGTCAGCTCATCTCGCGCGAGAAAGCGATGCCGGCGGCGCTGGCCGAGGCCAGGAAGAATCTCGAGAATCCGCCGCGCATTTACACGGAGATTGCGATCGAGCAGATGGACGGCAATCGCGGGTTCTTCGAGACGGCAGTCGCGTCGGCGTTTCCAGGTGTGACCGACAAGGCGTTGCTCGGGGAATTCAAGGCCGCCAACGACGCCGTTATCGCGGCCCTGGCCGATTACAAGAAGTGGCTGCAGGACGATCTCTTGAAGCGATCGAACGGCGATTTTGCTCTGGGCGTCGAGACATTCCGGAAGAAGCTGGCGGCTGACGAGATGATCGACATGCCGCTCGACGAGCTCCTGGCGATTGCCGACCGCGATCTCAAGAAGAACCAGGCGGCGTTTGCGGAGACGGCTCGTCTGATCGATCCGAAACGGACGCCGTCGGACGTCTTGAAGACCGTGGAATCCCGGCATCCGCCGGCGGAGAAGCTCCTTTCGACGACGCAGGCGGAGCTCGATGCGCTCGGCCGCTTCATGACGGAGAAACGCATCATCACGATTCCGAAGGCGCCGCCCGCACGCGTCGAGGAGACCCCGCCGTTCCTGCGCGCGACGACGACGGCATCCATGGACATTCCTGGTCCGTTCGAAAGGGTTGCGACCGAGGCGTACTACAACATGACGCTGCCGGATCCCAAAGCGACCGCTGCCGAAAAGAACGAGTTCATGAAGATGTGGTACTTCGCTGCCATCTCGAACGTGTCGGTGCACGAAGTCTGGCCGGGCCACTACCTGCAGTTCCTGTATGCCCGTAACTTTCCGTCGGACATTCGGAAGGTCTTCGGCGCGGCGACCAACAGCGAGGGATGGGCGCACTACTGCGAGCAGATGGTCATCGACGAAGGCTTTCACGCCGACGACCCCAGGTATCGGCTGGCCCAGATCCAGGATGCGCTCCTTCGCGACGCGCGGTTCATCGTCGGCATCAGGATGCACACGAAAGGCATGACGGTCGCCGAGGCCGAGGAGTTCTTCGTGAAGGAGGGCTATCAGACGCGGCCGTCGGCGAGGTCGGAAAGCAAACGCGGCACGTCTGATGCGACCTACGGCTACTACACGATGGGAAAGCTGATGATCCTGAAGCTGCGCGACGACTACAAGGCCAGGACGGGGGAGAAGTACACGCTGCAGAACTTTCACGATTCGTTCATTGGCCTGGGGCCGCTGCCGCTGCCACTTATCAGGAAAGCCATGCTCGGAGAAACGGGACAGTTGTTTTCGCGTTAGACTGCGCGAGAACACATGGACGAACGGCCGGAAGAACGGGGCGAGCCGAAAGTCGCTCCTCCGTCACACGAGACACCCGCTCGAGGAGCGCCCGTGGACGTTCACCCTCCGCGTACCGCTGCCCACTCTGTGAAGAATTTTCTCATCGAGTTGCTGACGATTACGGCAGGCGTGCTCATCGCGTTGTCTATTGAAGGGCTGCG
Source organism: Vicinamibacterales bacterium (assembly GCA_963782595.1). Classification (GTDB taxonomy): domain Bacteria; phylum Acidobacteriota; class Vicinamibacteria; order Vicinamibacterales; family JAMQPK01; genus JAMQPK01. The sequence continues at coordinate 463,732 of CAWAKJ010000007.1, forward strand.
GGAGTGGAATAATCATCGGCAATTGGTGAAAGAGACGCACGAGACGATCGCAAGGGAAATTGCCGACAACAAGGGCGCCATCGAACGCCACCTTGCCGGCGCAGAAGAGAGAGAAAAAGATGTCGACACGTCGATGCAGCTGGCCAACGAGCTGCTGAAGACGAAGACATCGAGCATCCGCAGCCTCAGCCTGGGATTTCACATGTCTTCGTTGAGCGCCGCTGCCTGGCAGGGAGCGGAGCGGACCGGGGCTCTCACGCACATGGATTACGCGGACGTGCAGAAATACGCGAAGCTCTACGGTACGCAGAGTCTGTACGACGATCAGCAGCGGCGCCTGATGGCGCAAACGGTGGCGGCCCTTTCCGCCCTGGCGGGAGGGTATGACTCCGATCCGCACAAGGCGCCACCCGAAGATCTCGAGCGATTCAGACAGAACCTGATGGCGCTGCGCGGCTTACTGCTCGTCGATCGTCAGCTCGGTGGCAGTCTGTTGAAAATCTACAGCGAGGCGCTCGCCAAATGAGCCGACACGACACGCGCCGGGCGGTTGTTCTGAAGCGCTTTCAGTTCAACAGGAGATTAGGAGTTCAGGAGGTAGAGGCCGCAAGCTTCCCATCGACTTCGCGCCGACGGCGCGCGGGGAGAAGAAGACGGCCGAAATATCAAGAGCCTGGATTGTGCAGCTCTTGTATTTCGGCCGTCTTCTTCTTCCCGCGTGGGCCGCGTCGCGGCCCACGAAGTCGATGTCATCCACGGAACTGGCTAGCGCACCCATGGAGGATGTCGGGTGCCACGTCGCGCTCGTGCCTCCTAATCTCCTGATCTCCTGTTGAGCATTTTCAGAAATGACTTACGCTGTATGACGCAGCGCAGCCACATGCCGGCCATACGAAGCTATCTGATATCGCTGCCCGAACGGGTGATCCGGTCGGTCCTCGGCCTCAGCGCGGGAATCGCGCGCGAGGCGGGCGAGGTCGCGCTTCCCGCGGCACTGCGCCGCAGCCAGCTCTATCAGAACCTCGTCGATACCACACTGCGATTTCTCATCGAACAGGTTGGACAGGTCGACGGGGTATACGCCAGAGACGCGGCGCTCCCCGACAACTTCCTCGCGAGGCGGACGGCGGGCAACGCCGTCGAGGTGCTCGGCATCGTCGCGTTCCATGCCTCGCCGGTGTGGGTGCTGGCGGCGATGGCCGACGTCTGCGGCATGGGCCGGCATCTGATTCCCGAGATGGCCGATGCGCTCAAGGCGCAGGGCCTGCTCGAGAAGGAAACGCAATTCACCAGCGTCGATCAGCTGCTCGACGGCCTCGAACGGACCTCGTCCAGACTGGCGGCCACCGTCAACACGCCGCCACTCGACGTTGCCGGTCTTCGAAAGGAATGGGACGCGATCCGAACCGAAGCGCGGAGCCTGCACCCCACCAGTCTTCCGTCGCGCGACACGATCGGACAGATGTGGGCGGACTTGAAAGCGGAAGCGGCGCGCCAGGAGCGCTCGGTGTTTGAAACCTCGTCCATGATGGCGTTGTCCGCCGTGCGGACGTTTCCCGATCGCGTGCAATGGCTGTATGCCTCCACGCGGGCTGGCGCTGAGCGCACCGGCCAGATATTCGGTGCCGCCCTGCTCGATCACTATCGCCAGACACTCGGCGAAATCCGACAGACGGGATATCTTGCCTATGCAGCCAGGCACTTTCGACCCTATGTTCGCGCGGCGGCCAGTCAGTTCTCACCGAGCCGGAAGACGCTCACTCAACGCGCGCTCGAGAGGATTAGAATGAGCCGTCATGAACCCCCTGGCTAGTGGCCTGTCCTCGCTGAATCACTACCGCCTGCCGGGCGGGGCATCCCGGCTGGCGGCGTTGCTCGTCGCTTACAAATTCCCGATTTGCGCGCTCCTCGCGCCTTGCCAGCCGGGCGCCGCGCTCCGGCATCCGGTACTGATTCAGCGAGGACAGGCCACTAGCCGGGTCTTTGCATTGGCGTTTGCGGTGCTCATAACCGCATCCGCGCTTACCCAGGCGCAGTCGCCGGCGGTTGTGGAGTTCATCTTCGAATCGGCGCCGTTTCCCAGTGTTCACGCCTCGACGATCGCAGAATCGAAGGACGGACTGGTTGCCGCGTGGTTCGGCGGCACACGCGAAGGCGCCAGCGATGTGGGTATCTGGCTGTCTCGACAACTGAACGGAAAGTGGACTCCGCCTGTTGAACTCGGGACGGGCGTGCAACCAGACGGTACGCGATATCCCACCTGGAATCCCGTCCTCTTCGAACTTCGCCCCGGCGAGCTCACGCTCTTTTACAAAGTCGGTCCGAGTCCTCGCGCGTGGTGGGGGATGGCACGCACGTCGAAAGACAACGGCCGCACCTGGAGCGAAGCGCGACGGCTGCCGGAAGGATTTCTCGGACCGGTCAAGAACAAGCCGGTGCGGTTGTCGGACGGAACGATCCTCGCTCCGAGCAGCACGGAATCGCCCGAGACCCCGAGCAGCTGGCGCGTGCACTTCGAGCGAAGCCGGGACGGCGGTGCGACCTGGGAGATCGTGCGGCCCTCGTCTTCCGCCGGCACGCCGCCGATCGATGCCATTCAACCGAGCATCCTGATTCACGCCGACGGCAGATTGCAGGCGATCGGTCGCACGCGCTCGGGACGAGTGTTCGAAACGTGGTCCGGCGATCGAGGGCAGACGTGGTCGGCTGTCGGATTGATTGCACTGCCGAATCCGAGCGCGGGCACCGATGCGATGACGCTGAAGGACGGCCGTCACCTCCTCGTCTACAATCACACGCCAAAAGGCCGCACGCCTTTGAATGTTGCGATGTCGCGCGATGGTACGACGTGGCAGGGCGTTCACGTGCTCGAGACCGAACCGGGCGAATACTCGTACCCCGCGGTGATTCAGACGTCCGACGGTTTGGTGCACATCACCTACACGTGGAAGCGCGAGCGCATCAAACATGTGGTGATCGATCCGACAACACTCAAGTAGGCCGGGTCTTGTCCTTGAGACCCGGCGCGAACACCCGGAAGGAGTACCGCATGAAACCGCGAGCTGTGCTGCGAAGCGTGCTGTTCGTGTTGATGGCGCTGTTGTGTGCTCACGAGGAGTTTCCGTCCGCGCAGTCGAAGCCGATCGTCGCCGAGACGTACTACAACACCTTCTCTCGCGCGCACGCAGTCCTCGCGCGCATCAAAGCAGGCGTTGTCGTGAGCACCAGGACGATCGACGCGAGCGGACGCGACGACACCGGAACCGTGCGCGCGCGCCCGTCAAATCCGCTCACCGGGCCCTTCTACGTGGAGGGCGCCGAGCCAGGCGACGCGCTCGTCGTGCGGTTCACCAGAGTCCGGATGAATCGCAATTGGGGATGGAGCTCGTACCGGCTCGGCTTGTATTCGCTGATGCCCGAGTCGATAGAGGGCATCTATCCCAATCGCTACAAGCCCAACGAAATCATCAAGGAACGCGTCAACGTCGTGCCGTGGGACCTCGATCTCAAGCGCCAGACCGTGCGGCTTCGCGAGCCGGCCAGCAGCGTGCACAAGATGGAGTTTGCGGCCAAGCCGATGCTCGGGTGTGTCGGCGTGGCGCCGGCCGGCGACTTTGCGCCGACCTCGTCACCGTCTGGCAACTACGGCGGGAATCTCGACTACAACGAAATCGGCGAGGGCACGACCGTCATTCTTCCGGTGTTCCACCCTGGCGCCCTGCTGTTCATCGGCGACGGACATGCGCTGCAGGGCGACGGCGAGCCGACCGGGACAGGTATCGAGACGTCGCTGGACGTCGATTTCACCGTCGAGGTACGCAAGCAGGTGAGCCTGACCGGTCCGCGCGCGGAAACGAGCGAGCACATCATCAGCATCGGCAGCCAGCCCGAGTTTGCCAGCTCGACGAATCGCGGGCTGCAGCTGGCGACAAGCGACATGGTCAACTGGCTGACGTCCGAGTACAAGATGGAGCCGTGGGCGGCGCATCTGCTCATCGGCTACCAGGGCCGCTACGATATCGTGACGGTCGCGGGGTCGGTTGCGCTGAAGATTCCCAAAAAACAGCTCCCGCAATAATGGGCGGGTCATGACGCCCGAAGCGACCTTTGTATTGTTTGGTGTAATTTCGGCCGCATTCGGCCTCCTGTATTTCCCTGCCTTCAACCGGATGGCGAGAGGTTGGGCCTCGCCGTACGCGAAGGCAGACATCAGGAAGCGCGCAGGTGCGGCCGCGATCGATGCGAGTCTCGTGGGAATCTGCCTCGTGGCGTTCGGGACGCAGGGCTCGATGCTCTTCCTGCTGGCCGGCGGCGTGTACATGCTGCTGCGCGATGGGCTCTTCGTGCAGGGACAGAGCATTGGAAAATTTGTGCTCGGCCTGGTCGTCATCCATCTCGAGACGGGCCGGCCATGCGGGCGCATGGCATCGGCCAAGCGGAACGTCATCTTCCTCGTGCCCGGGCTGAATGTCGTCGCGGTGTGCCTCGAAGCTGTTGCCGGCAGTCGGGATCCCCAGGGACAGCGGCTGGGAGATCGGATCGCGAACACGCAGGTCGTCGAGGGGTTCGGTGCCAAAGAGTTCGTCAAGGTTGTTCAGGACACGATGCTCGAGATCGACTTCAAGAGGAGCGGCGACAAGCAGCCCGTCGAGGTCAAGTAGATGCTGAACGACGCAGGAACGCTGCTGACGCGCCTGAACGAGGTCCTTCCGATGTGCCGCAGCTGGATTAGCTGGGTGGTCTTCGAGAACTATCCGAAGGCGAGGCCGGTCGAAGGCCTCGGCTTCAGGCGCCTGGCGGACTATTTCCCTGCGGCGCTTCTCGACGAGGTCCACATCGTGACGACCTATCGCATTCCGTTTCCGCCGGTCGTGCAGTATGGATTGACACAGCTCGCCAGCCTGGAAGAGATGCCGAAGGCCGGAATCACATTTGACAAACTCGTGTTCATCCACGAATCGATGGCAACGGAGAGCGTGGCGTTCCACGAGTTCGTCCACGCCTTGCAGTGGAAGACGCTGGGGGTCGACGACTTTCTGCTGACCTATGCGGTGAGCACGCTCCTTCACGGGTACGCCAACAATCCACTCGAGGCCGCCGCGTACGATCTGCAAAGCCAGTTCGACCGTGATGTGCCCATTCCCGACCTGGTCGATATCGTGCGGGCCGGCGCCGAACAGGCGCGTGCACTCGTCGCCGAAAACTTCCGACAGCACCGGATTGTCATGGGCGCGTGAGCGATGCAAGGCAGGGTGGGCCCGCTCGTCGGCTCGGCCGTCTTCTTCGTGATCGCGCCAGGAACCATCGCGGGGTGGATCCCGTACGTCTTGACGCACTGGCGATTTCAGCCCGCGCATCTGGGACTGCCGCCGTTGCGCGCACTGGGCGCCGTCATGGTGCTGGCGGGCGTGTGCGTGCTGGTTGACAGCTTCCTGCGCTTTGCACTCGAAGGACGAGGCACACCCGCGCCTGTCGTTCCTCCGGGGCAGCTGGTGGTGTCCGGGCTGTACCGGCACGTTCGCAATCCGATGTATGTCGCACTTCTGTCGATGATCATCGGTCAGGCCCTGCTCTTCGGCAGCACCGTCCTGATCGCGTACGCAGCCGCCGCCTGGCTCATGTTCCACGCCTTTGTGCGGCTTTATGAAGAGCGCGCCTTGCGCCGCCGGTTCGGTGCAGCGTATGACCTCTATTGCCAGAATGTCCGCCGATGGGTGCCACGGGTGCGCGGTAAAATGTAAGGTATGTGCAGAAACATCAAGACCCTCGCCAATTTTGCACCGCCTGCCACTGAAGACGAGATCCGCGCGTCGGCTCTTCAGTTCGTGCGCAAGTTGAGCGGAACGAACAGCCCGTCGCGCGCCAACGAAGCCGCCTTTCAGCGAGCCGTCGAGGAAGTCACCGAGGCCGCAGAGCGCCTGATTAGATCGCTCACGACGAGCGCGCCCCCTCGCAACCGCGAGGAAGAGGCGCGCAAGGCGCGGGAACGTGCGCAAGAGCGGTTTGCCTGACACGTGAGCGAGCTCGAGCCGCTCGCCGCTCGCTTCAATCGGTTCGCCGATGAGGCCCGCCTATACGCCGGACCGCTGTATGAAGCTTTGTCGCGCCGGATCGCAGGCGACTCCGATCTGCTGGCCATCGCCGGGTACGTACGGCGTCCGCCGGTGCCCAACGTCTTTCTGGCCGCCGTTCACTTTCTGCTCGTCACCACACCAGGCCATCCGCTCGCCCACTTCTATGGCAGCCTCGCAGAAGACGTGCGGCCGCCGGATGGCGCATTTCCCGATTTCCGCGACTTCGTGCTTTCGAACCGCGCGACGCTGATTCCACTGCTCGAAACGCGAATCACGCAGACAAACGAAGTCGGCCGTTGCTCGTTTCTGCTGCCCGCGTTCGCGTCAGTGCATCAGGCGCAAAAAAGGCGGCCGCTGGCGCTCGTCGATGTTGGATGCAGCGCCGGGCTCCACCTGCTTTGGGATCGGTATTTTTACGATTACGGCGCCGCACGCGTGGGCGATCCCGATGCGGGGGTGCGTATCACGTGCGAGCTTCGCGGGGATGTCGTGCCGCCGCTTCCCGAACGATTTCCAGAGTGTGCCTTCAGGCTTGGCATCGATCTTCATCCTGTCGATCTCACCGATCCCGTCGAGAAGCGCTGGTTCGAGTCGCTCATCTGGCCAGAGCACGCTCGACGCCGGCAGCTTGCCGCCGCGGCGATTGCCGAGCTCCGCCGCAATCCGCCGCGTATTGTCCGGGGAGACGCCGTCGATGTGTTGCACGCGCAGTTGTGCGACGTCCCACCGGATGCGTCTCTTGTGGTGTACAACAGCGCGGCCCTCTGCCAGGGGGGAACGATGGAGCAGGACGCGGTCGCGCACGTCCTCACTGAATTCTCGCGCCGCCGCACGATTGACTGGCTGTACTGCGAAGGCGAAGAAGTCGTTCATCGCATGCTTTCGGCTGGCCGCGTGACAGAACGAAAGCTGGCAAACAAGGACGGTCACGGTCGGTGGCTCGAATGGCTCTAGACTACAAGCGGTTTCATAACCTCCGCGATCGGCTTGCTCGCGTCGGGTGACCGTTGCTGCCTCGCGAATCCGAAGCTACGGCGCCGGGCCGCGCTGCGATGCCGCGACAGGCCGCCAGACGCGAGCACACCGACTTCGCACTTCGTGCTCGCTCGTCTCCCTCAGGCTTCTCGCGCGGGCCAGGCTTCACGACTCGGCGGCCTCTGCACGGATTCGCGAGGCAGCAACGGTCACCCGACGCGAACAGGCTTTGCCCGACGAAGGTTATGAAACCGCTCGTAGTGTTTCTGAGTCTCCATTGCCCGCTCCGCAGACGTGATCGGGCACGCCCGACTACAAATTTTGGACCATCTCGAGGAGTGCAGGTTTGGCTGTTTTGAAATGCGAAAGGAGATGAGGAGATAGTGGAAACCGATGCAGTTGCGGCAGGCGGGCTGGATCTGTCTGCAAGCGGCCGTGTTCGTGCACCGTCAGTTCCGGCCGCGACGCAGACGGATCCAGCCCGCCTGCCGCAATCGGATCGGTTCCACTAGTGCGACGCTGGGCCGCATGACGATTCTCATCACTGGCGCGGCCGGCAACCTTGGCAGCATCCTGGCACGCCATCTCACTTCGGGCGGGCACGAACTGCGGTTGATGTATCACCGCACACTTCTGGCCGACGATCTCCTCGCGGCACCCAACGTACGGCCCGTTCGGGCCGATCTTGCCGATCCGGCTACGCTAGAGCCAGCGGTCGCGGGTGTCGACGTGATCGTGCATTTCGCCGGCCGGCTCTTTGCCCCGCGCCCGGCCACGTTCCTGCCGGAGACCAACACCAGGTGGTTTTCCAACCTCGTGAGCGCGGCGGTGGACGCGAACGTCGGCCGGGTGATTCTTGCCTCCTTTCCACATGTTGAGGGTCCTTCGTCTGTGGAGCATCCCGCCACCGGCCGCCTCGATCGTCAACCGATTTCCGTTCATGCTCAAACGCGACTGGAAGAAGAGCGGTTGCTGTTCGCACAGACAGAACGCTCGGCCACCACACCGGTTGTGCTTCGCCTTGGCATGATTTACGGTCGGGGCATCCTGATGATCGAAGCGGCCCGCTGGCTCGCGAGACGCCGGCTTTTGTGTGTCTGGAAAGAGCCGACGCTGTTCCATCTACTGGCGACGGCCGATTTTCTGCGTGCGACAGAATCCGCCATATTCAAACCGGGCGTGAAGGGCATCTATCATGTCGGCGACGAGCGTCCGGTGTCGTTGCAGGAATTTCTCGACGCCGCATGCCGGGTATGGGGCTACCCTACGCCGACGCGTGTCCCGTATCCGTTCATCTACGCAGCAGCGTGCCTCTGCGAAGGCTTTGCGATGGTGACCAACAGCGCCTCACCGCTCACGCGTGACTTCGTCCGCCTCGGACGCGTGTCGCATTGGGGCGACACGACACGCGCCCGCGAGGAGCTGGTGCTCGAGCTGATTTATCCAACTCTCGAATCAGGACTCTCGACCCTCTGAGAAAATCGACGAAAAACAAAACAGGAGAACAAGAGATTAGGAGGCTTTTTTCGGCATCGAGGTCACGCCGGCGTCGATCGGAGACCCGCGCGAACGCTACGAAGTAGGCACTCGGCGCGCGTGTGCGGCTCATGCATCTCAGGAAAAAAATAGCGCAAGGTTCCAGCGCCCACCTCGAACCCAGAACCTAGAACCTCAGAACCCAGAACCGCAGATCAGACTGATCTCTCTGCAACACATAGCGTGCTAGACTGCCCGCCTTCATACTTCCAACGCAGGAGGTGCCGTGATCGTTCTACGCGCAAAGCTGATCGTGGTCGGCTGTCTGCTTGCGGCTTTCATGCTTGCGATGTCACATGGATTGCAGGGGCAGGCCGGCGGAAATGGCCAGGCCGGGCCTGGTCATGGGCCGAATGGCGCGCCTGGCAAGGCTACGCCAACGCCGGTCGATCCCGGGCGGCCGTGGGGTTGGGCCGTCAAGGCGTTCATGGACGATCCGGCACAGCCGCTCTACAACACCACCAAGCAGAAACTCCTGGAAGGCAAGCAGGTCTTCAGCCAGACGATCACCCAGTTCGACACCAAGGCGTATTGCGAAGGCGCCGCGAAGTACGATTTCTCGCGGTTTGAGATGCAGCACGCCACGCTTCGTTTCGACGAAGTCGAAAAGATGATTGCAGCGTGCCCACGGGCCGCCGCGACGCCGATTCTTCGTATCCCGGATGCCACGGAAACCAACGTGCAGCGGGCGGTCGACGTGGGCGTGCTCGGCATCATCGTCCCGACCGTGGACGATGCCATCGAAGCGCGTTCGACGGCGATGTTCGCGCGATTTCCGCCGATTGCGCGCCGCAGCACCGGCGGCGGGCAGGCGGGCAGCATCTGGGGCCCGGTCATTCAGAAGCCGAGAACGTTCCGGTCGACCATCAACGACAACATGCTGGTCGTCGTCATGATCGAGACCCAGGAGGGCGTGAAGAACGCGCTCGAAATTGCCTCGCAGCCCGGCGTGGACGTCGTGATCATCGGCAACGCCGATTTCGAGTCGTTCTCGGGATTCGGGCCGACGAGCGCGGGCTATCTCGACCTGCAGACCAGGGTTCGCAATGCCACGTATCTGGCGGGAAAGTTCTGGGGCAATGCCAATGCCGGCTTCTCGAAGAACAACCCGCTGGCGGCCGATTCGCGGTTCCATATGGGTGTGCCGCCGGAGAAATAGTCGCGAGGCGCAAGTCGGCAGTCGTTAGTCGCAAGGCAAGTCGACAGTCGCAAGGCAAGTCGCAAGTCGCGAGTCGAGTGGGGAGCCGATGAATACAGGCGATATTGCGCAGACACTCTCGACGCTGCTGGGCGAACTGGTGAACGGCGCATCGAAAGACGGCGGGTACATGCTCAACGGCAAAGACGAGGGGCTGTTGCGCTCGCTCGAGAAAATATCAGCCGCCGAGGCCTCGACGTTGACTGTGACGGGCTCGTCCATCGCGGCACACGTCGATCACCTTCGCTACGGCTTGTCGCTGATGAATCGCTGGAGCCAGGGCGAAAACCCGTTCCAGGGCGCCGACTGGAGTGCAAGCTGGCGAAGGACGAACGTGTCGGACGAAGAGTGGCGGCAGCTGCGCGCGGATCTCGGCGGCGAGGCCACGCGGTGGCTCGAGGCGGTGCGCCAGCCACGAGAGGCGGACGAGGTCGCGTTGAACGGCGTCGTCGGCAGCATCGCTCACCTCGCGTACCATTTCGGAGCTATCCGGCAGATCAATCAGTCGACGAGAGGTCCGCGCGAAGGCAGCACATGAACCTTTCGCAAGGGCGCTGGAGAAAGTGGAAAGTAAGAAGTGGAAAGTAAAAAGTTAAAAGTAGAAAGTAGGTCACCATGAGACTGCAATTCGCATCGGCGTTGGTCCTGGCTTTGCTCTGGATTGGATCGTCCGCTGTCGCGCAGAGTCCCGGCACGACCGGACCCCTCGTGCTCAACCCGATTGCGGCGGCCTCGGGGACCGGCGTGAGTAATGCCGCGCTCATCAATCGAGACGAAATCCGTGTTCTTCGCGTGGACGTCGCGCCAGGCGGCATCCGAAACGTGCACACACACGACGACATGCAGTATCACCTCTTCATTCCGACCGAGACGGGCATGCAGTTCGAGGTCGAAGGCGAGAAGCCCGCGGCGATGGCGGCATGGCAGGCGCAGTTTGTCAAAGGCGGCACCCGGCACGGGTTCAAGAATCAGGGCAAGGCGACCGTGACGATTATGGAGATCTTCGTCAAGAAGGCAGCATCATCGGATAAGTAATCAGGTCAGATGGCAGATGACATCGGGGGCGTTCTGCCATCTGCCCTCATCCATCTGCCATGACAATCGAAACTCACCCCGTGTTCACGGTTTCGGGATTCTAAGCGTGGCGCTGATCATCGCGCTGCCGCTGAGGCCGTAGATGAGCGTAAGCGGATGAAGCTGGGCCGGGCCAATTTGGACGACGCCCAGCCAGAGATTTTCATCGATACGTCCGAAGTACGACGCGACGCCCAGAAGCAGGACGATGAAGATGCTGGTGGGGATGGGCGTGCCCTCGAAATATTTCACTTTGCCGGTTTCGCTGTCGGCCAGGGCCGCGGCTGTCACGTTGAAGCGCGCCAGTCGGCTGACGCCGCAGATGACGAAGTAGGTGAGGACGAGCATGTCCCACCCGCCGCGCAATCCAAGTGTGAAGCCCAGGACGGCCGGCGCGACGCCGAACGAGATGACATCGGCAAGCGAATCCAGGTCGGCGCCGAGCGTGGACTGACGCCGGCGATTGAGCCGCGCCACGTATCCGTCGAGCACGTCGAACACCAGCGCCAGCGGAAGCAGAAGGAACGCGGCCCACAGAAACCGGCGGTTGGCGGCGGCGATGTAGTCGAGGCACAGAAAAATAGCAATCGTGCCACAGGCCGCGTTGCCGATCGTCAGCGCATCGGCCGGCGTGTAGGACCGCAGCATCGACATGTGGCGGCGCTCTGCATTCATACCTGTTAGAGTACCGCAGCGATGAGCGCCCGCAATCAGGCCGGTGTGATTCCGTTCCGTCGTGAGCAGGCCGGCGTCGAGATCTGCCTCATCCGCACCAAGGGGCGGAAGAAGTGGAAGATCCCCAAAGGGTTCGTCGATCCCGGCGAAACGGCCCAGCAGGCGGCGCTGAAGGAAGCATGGGAGGAAGCCGGGCTTCGCGGCCGGCTCGTCGGCGACGCGCTCGGTTCGTACGGCTACGAAAAGTGGAGTCTCGAGCTGACCGTTGCGGTTTTTCTGATGGAGGTCACCGTCGCCGAGGACGAGTGGGATGAGTCGCACTTCCGGGAGCGCAGTTGGGCGTCCCTCGACGAAGCGATGGCACGGTTGAAGAAGCATCCTGTACGCAGTCTGCTTGCGGACGCGGCCGTGATGCTCGAAAGGAAAAAACGGTCGCGATGAGAACAATCGTCCTGCTGTGGGTGTTCGTGATGTTCCCGCTTGCGCCGGTCCATGCGCAGACGTCCGCTCGCGACAACAAGGCAATGGCCCGCCGCTATTTCGAAATTCTCAATACGGGCGATCTCGACGCGATGGGCGCAATCGTGGCAACCGACGTCGTGTTCCGCAATCCACCTGCGGTCATCCGCGGCATCGAGGCACTCCGCAAGGTGGTCGCCAGCCTCCGCGCCGCGTTTCCGGATCTGCACTTCACGCTCGAGGACGAGTTCGGCGAAGGCGACAAAATTGCCACACGCTGGGTGATGCGGGGCACGCAGGGCACGCGAAAAATGGACGTGAGCGGGATGGACATTTTTCTGTTCGCCGATGGCAAAATCAAAGAGATCTGGGTGAACATGGATACGCTGGCGCAAGCGCGACAGTTGGGATTGGTACCCGGTCCATGAAGCACGCGTGCTCTGCGGCAAGCGTCATTGCGGCCATGCTGTGGCTGTGCGCTGGCGTGACGGCGCAGACGACGCTTGGTGCCGCGGATCGCTCCCTCGCCCGTGAGATTTTCAAGGAGCTCATCGAGATCCGGTCGACAGAGGAAGAAGGTACCGGTCGCGCCGCACAAATGCTGGCAGACCGGCTGATCTCGGAGGGGTTTTCGAAGGAGGACGTCCAGGTCCTCGGTCCCGATCCGAAGACCAGGAATCTCGTCGTTCGCTTCCGGGGCCGCAACCCGCGCGCGCCTGCCGTTCTGCTGATGGCCCATCTCGACGTCGTGCCGGCCCTCCGCGAGGACTGGTCGACCGATCCCTGGGTGTTCCTCGAGCGCGACGGATGGTTCTACGGCCGCGGCACCAGCGACAACAAAGCCGGTGCGGCGATGCTCGTCGCCAACATGATTCGATTGAGGCGGCAGGGATGGCAGCCCGCTCGCGATCTCATCGCGCTGCTGACCGGCGACGAAGAGACCAGCCAGAATGGCGTCAAGTGGATGCTCGCCGAGCATCGCGGGCTCGTGGAGGCAGATCTGGCGTTCAACACCGACGGTGGCGGTGTGCGCACGAGAAACGGCGTCCCTGTCATCTTCGACGTGCAGGCCAGCGAAAAAATCTACGCCGACTATCAGCTCGAAGTGACCGACGCCGGCGGCCACAGCTCGCTCATGAGGCCCGGCAATCCGATCTATACCCTGTCGGCGGCACTCAGCCGGATCGGCGAGCACCAGTTCCCGCTTCACGTCGGCGATGCCGCTCGATTGTTCCTTGAACGGTCGTCGCGCACCGAGGATGGCCAGACGGCGATCGATATGCGCGCTGTTGCCTTGGTGCCGCCAGACCAGGCGGCAGCGGAGCGCTTGTCGCGCGCGCCCCACTACAATGCGCAACTGCGCACGACCTGCGTCGCGACACGCGTCGACGCGGGTCATGCCAACAACGCTCTGCCGCAGCTCGCGCGCGCGGTGGTGAACTGCCGCATTCTTCCCGGTCTCCCCGGCGCGGACGTCGAACGGGTTCTGCGTCAGCTCGCCGGCGACAAGGTGAAGGTGACAGTCCTCGAGCCGCCGGTGTCGAGCCCGCCATCGCCGGTCACACCGGCGTTGTTGAACATGCTCGATCAGCTCGTGGCCCGGCACTGGCCGAAGATTCCAGTGATTCCCACGATGATGGCCGGCGCCACCGACGGGATGTATACGCGAAGCGCGGGCATTCCCACCTATGGTGTCTCAGCGCTCGAAGAAAACCCCGACGACGTGCGTGCGCACGGGAAGGATGAGCGCGTCGGCGTCGAAGCGTTTTACAAAGCGACCCAGTTCTGGCTGGATCTCATGAGGACATTTGGCGATGCCACACAATAAATTCGTCATCCTCGCTCTGTTGGCTGTGAACGTCGCCGTGTCTGCACAGCAGGCGCCGATCGGATACGACGACACGCCGATGCAGCCGAACAACACGTGGCGCGTGCACGACGGCAAGCGGCCGTATCCGGTCGTGGTGACGCCGGCCGCCCCCGGCAACGGTCCTGCCGGGCATCCGTCTGATGCGATCGTGCTCGTCGGCGCGGGCGGCGACCTGAGCGCGTGGCAGATGACCGACGGCTCGGCCGCGACCTGGACCATGCGTGGCGGTGTCTTGCAGACGGGCAAGGGGATTCTGCAGACCAGGCAGCAGTTCACCGATTTTCAATTGCACGTGGAGTTCGCGACGCCCTCGGAGGTGAAGGGCGACAGCCAGGGGCGCGGCAACAGCGGTGTGTTCCTGCTCGGCAAGTTCGAAATCCAGGTGCTCGACAGCTACCAGAACATTACCTATCCCGACGGCCAGACTGCGGCGATGTACGGCCAGTACCCGCCGCTCGTGAATGTGTCGCGCGCGCCGGGCGAGTGGCAGACCTACGACATCATCTTCACGGCGCCTCGATTCGCGGCTGATTCCACGGTCGAGAAGCCTGCGACGGTTACCGTCCTGCACAACGGTGTCGTCGTGCACAACGGCACCGCTTACTGGGGACCGACGCGACACAAGAGCGTGCTGCCGTACACCCCCGACATGGCCAGCGGTCCGATCGCACTCCAGGACCACGGCAATCCGGTCCGGTACCGCAACATCTGGATTCGGCCGCTGAAGCCGTACGATGTGACGGAAAAGTAAGAATCCGTTAGTTCGACGCAGAGACGCAGAGGAAGCGTGTAACTGCTCTGCGGGGTGCGTCAGACCTCCCGCCATGAAAGTATTTCTCCTAAACTCCTAACCTCCTGTAATGTATCGCCCACGGAGGATAGTTATGAGACCGTTCCTGATGGCGTTCGCACTTCTGGTCGCGCATCCCGCCTATGCGCAGCTCGCGCCGCACAATGAGATGGGCGTGACGTTTGGTCACGTGCACCTGAGCGTTGCCGATCCCAAGCTGCATCACCAGATGTGGGTCGAGCAGTTCGGCGGCGTCGTCTCGACCAAGGGCACGTTCACGATCGTCAAGCTGCCGAACATGATGATCGCCTTCCGCGGCACGAAGCCGACGGGCGGCACCGAGAACACCGCATTCAACCATTTCGGGTTGAAGGTGCCGAGCATGGCCAACGCGCTGAAGAAGTGGAAGGATGCGGGCTACACCGTCGAGCGCGAGTTCAAAGGCAGCGAAGGATTTCCGAATGCGTTCCTGATCGGCCCGGACGGCCTGCGGTTCGAGCTGCAGGAAGACACGACGCTGAAGGTTCCCGCCGTCGCCTACCACCTGCACTTTACGCTGCCCGAGCCCGCCAAGCTGCGCGACTGGTATGTCGACACGTACGGCTTGAAGCCGAGCAAGTCGGGCAACTTCGAAGTCGCCGACGCGCCCGGGATGAAGCTGATTTTCGCGCCGTCCAAAACGGCGCCGACCGCGGTGAATACGCGCGGCACGACGGTCGATCACATCGGCTTCGAGATTCGTAATCTGGCCGAGTTCCTGAAGAAGCTCGAGGCGAAGGGCATCAAGCTCGAGACCGCGTTTCGTGAAGTTCCGGCGATTGGCCTCAACATCTCGTACCTCTACGATCCGACCGGCGTATATATCGAGATGACCGAGGGGTATACGGGGTATTAGTCGAAAGTCGCGAGTCGAAAGTCTCTAGTCGCAAGTCGACGATCGAAAGTCGGCTTGCGACAGTGTCTGGCTGCCCGAGTAACTTCGCGTCATGCGCATCTCAGCGGAGCTGGCCGACATCACGACTCTCGATGTCGACGCCATCGTCAACGCGGCCAACACAAGCCTGGCTCCTGGCGGCGGCGTTTGCGGCGCCATCCATCGCGCGGCCGGACCGGAGCTCGCGCGCGCGTGCGCGAAGCTGGGCCACTGTGCCACAGGTGATGCGCGTCTCACTCCGGGTTTTCAGTTGCCGGCGCGCTTCGTCATTCATGCCGTCGGACCCGTCTGGCATGGCGGACATCGCGGCGAACCCGATCTGCTTGCCTCTGCATACAGGTGTTCGCTCGAACTTGCGCGGGATCACGCGCTGACGTCGATTGCCTTCCCAGCCATCAGCACGGGGATTTTCGGCTATCCACTTCGCGCCGCCACGCACATTGCCGTCGCGACTGTTCACGCGTTCCGCCAGCACGCGTCGATCGCGCGTGTGATCTTTGCGTGCTTCAATGACGAAGCACTCGAGGCGTACGCGTCCGAAGGTGTGGGGGATTCGTAGTGGGCGCCTGGATCGACTCGAAGACATGGAAACGGCAGCGTCACTATCAGCTGTTCCGCAGATACCAGCAGCCATTCTTCAGTGTGACCGCCGATGTCGACGTGACGGCCGTCTGGAACGGCTGCCGTAAGCCCGGCGCGCCATCATTCTTTCTGACGTCGCTTTTCCTGATGCTGAGAGCGGTGAACGACGTCGAGGCATTCCGTCTGCGCCTGCGCCCGCGCGGCGTGTGGCGACACGATCGTGTCGGCGTGGGCCCGACGATTCGACGGCCCGACGAGACCTTCGGGTTCGCGCGGTTCGAGCCGGCCGGCAGCCTGAACGAGTTCGTCAAGCTCAGCAGTGCGGCGATGGTCAAAGCCCTGAAAGACAGTGCGCTGAAGCCATCGCCCGCCGACGATGTCGTCTACCATTCGGTGCTGCCATGGCTCCGGTTTACGGGATACACCAACGCGCTTCCA
Organism: Vicinamibacterales bacterium; assembly: GCA_963782595.1. Lineage (GTDB taxonomy): Bacteria > Acidobacteriota > Vicinamibacteria > Vicinamibacterales > JAMQPK01 > JAMQPK01. The sequence goes on from CAWAKJ010000007.1 coordinate 480,337, forward strand.
GGTACCGATTCGATTCCGCGCATCGTGTTCGGCCGCGTGATGCGTGAGGGCCGGCGGATGATGATGCCCGTGGCCGTCGAGGTGCACCACGCGCTGGTCGATGGGATCGACGTCGGCCAGTTCTTCGAGCGTTTCGGTGAAGAACTCGAGCGTGCTAGGGTATCGCGTGTCTAAGACACAGAGAACACAGAGGAAAGGCAGAGAACACGGAGACAACTGAAGTACGTAAGAGAAATATTCTTTGTGGCCTCTTCCTTGTTTTCTCAGTGGCCTCTGTGTCCCGTTCCACGGGAGCGTGACCGATGATGCCGACGTTCACCATCAACTACCTCGCGATTCTCGCTTGCGCCATTGTCGCCATGCCCGCCGGGTTCCTCTGGTTCGGCCCGCTTTTCGGAAAGGCGTGGCAGCGGCAGATGGGCTTCGGCGCGCAGCAGGCCGACTCGGGATCGATGGGCAAGGCGATGGCGATTTTCTTCGTGAGCAACCTCCTCATTGCGTGGGTGCTCGCGCACAGCATCAAGGCATGGCAGGCCTCCTCATGGGGATTGTCGCCGGACGCGGCGCCCTGGATTTACGCGCTCAACGGCGCCTTTTTCAACTGGCTCGGGTTCTTCCTTCCCGTCCAGATGAACCGCGTGGCGTGGGAGATGAAAAGCTGGAAGCTGGTGCTGATCAACTCGAGCTTCGACCTGACGCGGCTGATTCTGTTCGGCTTCATCTTGTCGTATTGGCTCTGACGGAGGCACTTATGAAACTCGGATTGGCCGCGATCGCCACCGTCGTCATCGGTGCGGCCGTGTTGACCGCGCAGTCGACGACGCTCGACATCTACATCCTCGACGTCGAAGGCGGAAACGCCACATTGTTTGTGACGCCCGCGCGCGAGGCCGTGCTCGTCGACACGGGCAACGGTGGAGCGGCGGCGACGCGCGACGCCGATCGCATCATGGCGGCTGTGAAAGCCGCGGGCGTCACGCAGATCGATGCGCTCGTCACGTCGCACTGGCATGGCGATCACATGGGCGCGATGGCGGAGCTGGCCGGCCGGATCCCGATTCGCCACTATCTTGATCACGGCGGAAACGTGCAGCCATCCGCGGCGGTCGATGAGTTTCTGAAGGAGACCTACCCCGGCCTCGCGGCCAAATCCAAGCACACAGTCGTGAAGGCAGGAGATACGCTGCCGCTGAAAGGCGTCACCTGGCGGTTTGTCACCTCCGCACGGGAGAGCATCAAGACCCCTCTGCCGGGGGCGGGGAGCCCAAACCCGCACTGCGCGGGATTCACGCCGCACACGGTGAATCCGGTATCGGGGCAACCGATCGGTAACACCGAGGACGAGCATTCGGTCGGATCGCATGTGACGTTCGGGAAATTCCGCGCGCTCTATCTCGCCGATTTTCCGTGGAACAAAGAGTTCGAGGTGATGTGTCCGGCCAACCGGCTCGGAACAGTGGAGTTTCTCCTCGTGTCACGCCACGGCCAGCACAGCTCGAATTCCGAGGCGCTCGTGCATGCGTTGCGGCCACGTGTCGGCGTCATCAACAACGGGATCCGCAAGGGCGGGCAGCCCGAGACGATGCGCGTACTGCATTCGAGCCCGGGACTGGAAGACCTGTGGCAGCTTCACGTGGCGCAGTTGAGCGGGGCGGAGTACGACATTCCGGGAATGTTCGTCGCGAATACCGTGGACGATCCGCAACATGGTCCTGCACACTGGATCAAAGTGTCGGCGCAGACCGATGGAACGTTCACGGTGACCAACAGCCGGAACGGTTTTACAAAGGCCTATGGAGGAATTACGCCGCCTTCGCGCTGAGGATCTTCTCGAGCCGCTGCACGACCTCGCGGTACCCGTAGCGCTTGTAGAGCAGGTGCGCGCCGTGGCGTTCGATGACTTCCGCTTCGGCCGGTTCGACCTCGGTGACGCCGGTGAGCACGACGACGGGCACGTCGTCGAACTTCTCGTCGAGGCGCATCTGTTCGAGCACCTCGAGGCCGGAGCGCTCGTCGGCGAGCCGAAGGTCGAGAATCACCGCATCGATAGCCGTCGTTTTCAGGCGCGCCAGCGCCGTATCCGGATCGGCGGCCTGCACCGTGTCGCAGCCCGCGCGGGCGAAGAACTGCTCGAGAATGCACCGCGTCGTCAAGGCATCCTCGACGATGAGCACCGTGCGGCGCGTCCGAGGCTTAAGGAAATTGTTCATAGCTCGCTCGGACTGGGAATAAACAACATCGGTACCAGAAATCCGGGCGGGTAACCTCCGCTTTTTGAGCGATTTTTCCCGTCTGCACAGTCCTGCAATGGGCGTCTGTGTCCCATCGTGGAACAAGATGTTGCATCGTTGTAAGCCGTACCATACCGTTACAGGATGAAGAAAATCGTTCTCGGTGCGCTGATTCTTGGCACAGCCGCCGCTCATATATACGCGCAGCAGGGATCCACGCCGATTTTTCGCGCCGGCACCACGCTGGTTGAATTCACGATTGTCGCGACCGACAACAACGGCCGGCCTGTCATCGATCTCAAGGAGACCGAGATCACCGTTCTACAGAACGGCAAGCCTCAACCCGTCGCTTTCTTCCGATTCGAGGGTTCGGCGTTCGCTCCCGGCGCCGCCGAGCCCCGGCGCGAATCGATCGCGCCGGGTATTTTCACCAACCGTGCTGAATACTCGCCGGGGCCCGCGCGCAACATCACCGCGATCGTCGTCGACACGCTGAACACGGTGCCCGAGGACCAGGTTGCCGTGAAGGCCCAGGTGATGCAATACCTCCGCGCGCTTGCGCCCAGCACGCGCGTGGCGGTGTATGCGCTAGGCTCGAACTTGCGCATCCTTCACGACTTCACCGGCGATCTGGAAGCCCTTCGCGGCCGGCTTGCGAAGCAGAATATCGAGCACAACATTCAACCAGTTCCCGCAGACGAGCTCGTGCGGCGGCAGTTGCAGGAAGCCGAGCACTATAACGGCACCGTCGAAAACAGCGGCACCAGTGACGATCCCGATGCGCAGTCCGACGCGGAGCGACAGGCCGAATGGGAGAAGGCTCGCGCGCAAATGGCGAGATCCGAGGAATACTTTCAGGAACAGATGCAGTTGCGGCGCATGAACCAGACGGTCGCATCACTCGAAGCGCTCGGCGATCACATTGCCGGTATCCCGGGACGGAAGAACCTGGTGTGGATCAGCGGCGGCATACCGGTGTTGACGCAAGGCGCACAGGATCGCTGGGTCAACAGTTACGCATCGCAAGTGCGGGGACTCGGGCAGCGACTCGCCACGCAGGGCGTCACGGTGTATCCAGTGCGGGCGACGGGGCTTCAGGTCGGGTTTCTGGACACGAGCACGACGGCGCCGGGCTCGAGCAAGGGATCGCCCGAGAGCGCGCAGCTCCGGCCCATGACGCGAGAAAGCGAGATGCGCATCTGGGGCACTATGGACATGCTCGCCGATGTGACCGGCGGCCGTTCGTTCAGGAACACGAACGATCTGACGGTAGGCGTGAGTGCGGCGGCCAACGACATGCGGGGCTCGTACTCGGTGGGCTTCTACGTTCCCGACAACACGGACAATCGATGGCATGGGTTCGACGTGCGCGTCAGTCGCCCCGGGGTGCGCGTGCTGCATCGTAAAGGCTACATGGCATTGGCGCCTGTAAAGGAGCCAGTCAGTTGGGTCGAGGCCGATTGGCAGGCGGCGATGCAGAACCCGCTGGGATCGACCGCCATCCGGCTCGACGCGCGTGCCGACAGCGCTCCCAACGGTTTGAACGTACTCATCCAGATTGCGGCAGACGATCTCTACTACAAGCGCGTCAATGGACAGCCGGTCGCCGACCTGGAAATCGGATTCGGTGAGCGAAACACCAAGGAATGGACACGTGTACGCCGCGACGGTGCAAGCATCACGATCAAGGAGAATCCGCAGGCGGCCGTCCAACCGACGATCGTGCGCTTTGCGAAGGTCTGGACGATCGAGCCGGAGACGTCGCACGTTCGTCTGATCGTGCGCGACCGCATGACCGGTCGATTCGGCGTGCTCGACATGCCGCTGACCCAGATTCGGCGCTGACGAAGGACGTAGTGTCCGGCTTTAGCCGGACTGGCGTGGGCGATGCGACTCTTTACCTTCCGACGCTACGTCGTCAGCGAGGAGGCCGTTGCGATTCACGATTTCACGCAGGACGCAGAATCGCTGCGCGCGCGGCTCGAGAAGAGCACCGCGACGGCGCAGACCGCACTTACGTCGTCTGCACGCGCCATAGAGCGATTGCTGATCACAGGAGCGCCAGAGCATCGCCCTTCTCTTGCGGCGATGGAAGAGGCCCAAGCGCGCGCCGACGGCAACTTCAATAACCAGATCATGAAGACGCGCCGTCGCTTGACACTTCAGGCACTCGAGGCGGTCGGGCATCATCTCGCCGGCAGTTCAGGTCGCAAGAGCATTGTCTGGGTCTCACATGGATTTCCGCTGACCGACAATTTCGGCACCTACACGGACCAGGTGCGCAGCACGTCACAAGAGCTCGCGACGCGGAACGTGGCGGTTTACCCCGTCGATGCGCAAGGGGTACCGGTCTACCGGAACGATCCGATAATGCTGGGCAGGATCGAAGGAACCAGCGAGCTCATCGCGTCGATAACCGGCGGACGCACGACGCGGAACAATAACGATCTCTTGGGAGGCGTTAGAGTCGCATCCGACGACGTGCGTAGTTCGTACTCGCTTGGATTTTACGAAGTAGACAGGCCCGACAATCGATGGCACAACCTGACCGTCAAAACTTCACGACCTGACGTCACACTCCGATATCGTCAGGGTTATCTCGCGGCGTCGACCGTTGTGAACGAGACGTCTGTGTGGCCCGAGGATCGGTGGAACGATCTCGCCTATCGTCCTCTCATTTCCACCGCCGTGCGCATCGACGCGCGGCCCACGAGAGAGGCGGCGCGCCTGAACCTCTCCCTCGATGTCGTTGTCGATGATCTGCAGTTCCGGCCGGCCGACGGCGGATCGGCCGCAGACGTCGAGATTGCGCTAGTGGAGAAAACGGCAAAAGGGCCCACAAACGTCCGCGTGCAGTCAGCCGGCATACAAATACCAATCGGTGCCGCCATGCCGGTCGTTGCACCGTTCTCGGCGACATTCCCATTGAATGCCCAGACAACCTCGGTGCGTGTTATCGTGCGTGACAGAGCATCGGGCAAGCTCGGATCGCTCGATCTGCCATTGGACAAATTGCCAAAGCCGTAGCAGTGCCAGGCATGCGTTCTCGCATTCGAACCGCGGCATTTGGACGGTAAGTTCGATAACCGTGAAGACGAAAAACTCGCGGTTACGAATCCGCGGTCGTGCCGGGTACATCGCCTCGTCCGGCGTACCCTAATCCCCAGTCCCCAATCCCTGATTTCGATCACTAGAGAGGGTTTTTCGTTTGTGCCTATTGACGCCGAGACGCCGAGTCGCCGGGGATCGCGAAGGATTCAGAGGTCTTGTCTCGGCGTCCCGGCGTCCCGGCGTTGAAAAGGCTCTAATCCCTAGGGTTGCGGGGGTCTTTTCAAATAGCTACCTTTACCGGTAAAGTCACCGGTACCAGGAGACTCCAATGACCTCCATCACCCGAGCGTTGCGGGTGCTGCTCGCCGGCGCTGGCATGGCCGTGGTCGCTTTTTCGATCGAACAGGCGCCGCACGCGCAGCAGCCGCAGCCCTACACCAAGTGGGATCAATACGGCGGGTCCTCGGATTCGATGCAGTACTCCGCGCTCCGGCAAATCAACAGGACCAACGTCAAACAACTCGCGCGCGCCTGGTTCTATCCCGTCCCTGGTGAGCCCGACAGGCTGGTCTTCAACCCGCTGATCGTTGACAACGTGATGTACGTTTCGGGTGTTGAGGGCGTTCTTGTGGCCCTCGATGCCTCGACCGGGAAGGAGTTGTGGGTCTCGACGCTGCGCGCGACCGAGCGCGGCCTGGCCTATTGGGAGAGTCGAGATCGATCGGATCGCCGCCTCATCCTGACCGCCAACAACGGCATCCGCGAAGTGGATGCGCGGACCGGCCTGCAGATTACGACGTTCGGTACGAACGGGTTCGTCGACATGCGCACCGGATATCCACGGCGCAATGGCGGGCCCAACAATAGTCCGGGCCGGGTCTTCGAAAACCTCATCATCGTGGGATCGAACGTCGGCGAAGGCTACGGATCGCCCCCGGGAGACATCCGCGCGTACGACGTCATCACCGGCAAGCTGATGTGGACGTTCCACACTATTCCCCGTCCTGGCGACTACGGATACGAGACATGGCCGGAGGATGCGTTCAGATACGCGGGCGGTGCCAATACGTGGGGCGACCTGACGCTCGACCAGAAGAACGGCATCGTGTTTCTGCCCACCGGCTCGCCGACGCACGACCTCTACGGCGGCGACCGCCGCGGCGACAACCTGTTCGGCAATTGTCTGATCGCGCTCGATGCGAGAACCGGCAAACGGCTGTGGCACTTCCAGATCGTCCACCACGATCTCTGGGATTACGACAACTCGGCGGCGCCGAAGTTGCTGACCGTCCAGCACAACGGAAAGCCGGTCGAGATCGTGGCGCAGGCCGGCAAGACGGGCTTCCTCTATGTATTCGAGCGGAAGACCGGCACGCCGCTCTGGCCGATTGAAGAACGGCCGGTTCCGAAGAGCGAGGTGCCTGGAGAGTTTTCGTCGCCGACGCAGCCGATCCCGACCAAACCGCCGCCGTTCGCGCGGCAGTCGATGACGCCCGACGAAGTGAATCCGTTCGTCAGTCCCGAAGAACAGGAGAAGCTGAAGCAGCTCGTCCGCGAAGCGGCCAACGAAGGCGTCTTCACGCCGTCGAGCCATCTGCGTCCCCACATCCAGTTTCCGGGCGCGTGGGGCGGAGCGAACTGGGGCAGCACGGCCGGCGATCCCGAGACCGGTATGGTTTACGTGCGCAGTCTCGAGATGATCAGCTATCGCAAGATGTCGCTTGCCACTCCTGGCGATGGCGGCGGAGGTGGCCGCGGTGCCGCACCTCTCGGCGCACGCGAACAGCAGGGGCAGAACGTCTACATGCAACGCTGCGCGGGATGTCACGGCGCCGGCCAGATGCCGATGCGCTCGATCAAGGTTCTCAGCTCGCAGGGGTTCCGGTCTGTCGTCCGCCAGGGTGTAAACCAGATGCCCGCATTCCCGGCTTCGTCAGTTTCCAACGACGCGCTCGAGGCGCTTGAAGGATATCTCGTGTCGCTGCCCACGAGCGACGAGCAGGCGGGCAACCCGTCGGAGATTCGACTTCCGCAGAATCCGAATCGATATCAGGGACCTCCCACGCGCTATGGCGGATCGTTCTCGGCGGGCTGGTACACGAGCAACGGCTATCCGGTTTCGGGACCGCCGTGGTCGCAGCTTGTCGCTTACGATCTGAACAACGGCACCATCAAGTGGCGCGTGGCCGACGGCACGGCGCCGGGGTTGGCGGACAAGGGTCTGAAGACGACCACGGGTACCGTGCGGCCGCGCAATGGCCCCGTCGTGACCGCAGGCGGCCTTGTGTTTCTCGCGAACTCACAGGATCGCTTTCTGCGCGCGTTTGATAAGGAAACAGGTCAGCTCGCCTGGGAGCACGAGCTCGAGGCGAACCCGGAAGGCGTTCCAGCGGTGTATCAGGTGAACGGGCGGCAGTACATCGCGTTTGCCGTGGGCGCGTCGTGGGGAACCGGTGGCGATCCTGTGTGGAAGAATCCGCTGCATCGCAAACAGGGAAGAGTCGAAGCGCAGGGGTATCACGTGTACGCGATCCCCGAGGGTGGAAAGTAAAAAGTAGAAAGTAAGAAGTAAAAAGTAGGAAGTAAAAGGACACTTATGAAAACACGAATCACCCTGGCCGCTCTGTTCGCCGTGTGCATGGCGACGCTGGTCGCGCAGCAGAATCAGGCGCCGGCGTTTCCGCGAGCCTCCGATGCCATGGAGCGAGTGACGTGGCGTACGCGCACGCTCGTCGCCAACGACCGGTTCACCAACTGGGACCTGGGTGTCGCGGGCCTCGGACTCACCTTCCAGGAAACGGTCGTTCGCGCCGATGCCTCGCTCCTGCCGTTCGTGGAGGCGTCCAGTACGCAGCGGGTCAGCCCGCAGGTTCAGAAAGCGCTCGACTACAACCTGACCGATGCCGAGCGCGAGCGGGTCGTCGCCGACATGGGCCAGAACGTCCGCATCAGCGCGTATCGTGTGGACAATCTGCCCGCCGACACCGCAACGCGCCGACGAGTGTTCGAGCTTGTGCAGGATCTGAAGGCGACGACGGTGGTCGTGCCGGGCACTGCGGCGCTCGACGGCCTCGATGCGCTCGCAGAAGAGTTCAAGGTGCACGTCGCGGTGCTCAACAGCTCGCCCGAAACGCTCAAGGCGATGGAAGGGCGGAGCCGCCGCCTCGGCGTGGGCATCGACACGGGCCAGTGGGCACAGGACGGCGTGAACGTCCGCGACGGGGTCACGCGCGTGAAGGATCGGCTTCTGTACGTGCTGCTTCGCGACCGATCGGCGCGCGGCGCCAACGCGCAGAACGTGGCGCTCGGTAAGGGGCTGGCCAATCTCCGCGAGTTCTTCGCCGAGCTCGGGCGTCAGGACACCCGCGAGATCTCCATGCGCCTGGGCGGCGATGGTAGTCCCGTCGTCACCACCAGAGTGCCCATCGCGATGACGCTCGACACGACCGGCGTCGTCAAAGCGCCCGGCGATCTCTTTGCCGCGGTGTCGGCATTCGAGGACGCCGTACAGCCCGCGTACGCGACAAACTTCCTCGAGTTCTCGCGGACGCGCCCCATCCGCTTCGACGTCGTCACTCCGTCGCGCGGCGAGACGCTGACGCCGGCCGAGATCGATCGACGGGCGGCCGACACGCGCGCGAAAATCGACGCGGCGATCTCGAACAAGCCGTTTGCGGCGCCGAAGAAGGCTCGCAAGCTCCTCGTCATCGAGAGCCTCGAGGGGATGTCGCACAACACCATCCCGCTTACCAACGTCATGATTCAGCGGATGGGCGAAAAGACCGGCGCCTGGACGACGGTGTTCAGCAACGATCTCAGCAATCTGCGCTATCCGAAGGTGAAGGAGTACGACGCGATTTTTCTGAACAGCATCGTCGGCGAGTTCCTGCCGGATCCGGCCATGCGGGCCGATCTCGTGCGCTACGTCAACGAAGGCGGCGGCATCGGCGGCATTCACGGCACCCCCTGGGCGTCGCGCAACTGGGACGAGTTCGCCGAAATGATCGGGTCGCAGAGCGCGCCGCATCGCATCGAGAACGGCGTCCTGAAGGTGTACGACAAGGACAATCCGATCGTGCGGCCTTTCAACTACGAGGACCTGCCGTTCCGTGAGGAGTACTACCGCTTCGAGGATCAGGGCAACGGCCGGCTGCGCTGGGACAAGGTTCGCGTGCTGCTGATTGTCGATCTCGACGAAAAAGTCCCGAATTCAACCGACAAGCCGTGGGAGGGCTACCGGCGGCCGGACAAAGTGTATCCGGTGGCCTGGATCCGCGAATACGGCAAGGGGCGCGTCTTCTACAACTCGATGGGCCATATGACGGAAACCTTCATGCGGCCGGAGATCGTCGGCCACTTCCTGGTCGGTATGCAGTACATCCTGGGCGATGTGGACGCGAATGCGACGCCTAACCCGCTTAAATAGCCGGTAGCTCGTAGCCGGTAGCTGGTAGGGTCAAAAAGTAGTGTCCGGCTTTAGCCGGACCGTGGTAAGAAGGGCGGCGATGACAAACAACCATCGCCGCCTTTTTGCTTTCTGTGTCGCCTTGTTGCTGGGGACGCTGGCGCCTGGGCCTGCGCTGATGCACGCCGCTCCGGCCACATGCGAGAGCCTGGTATCGCTGCAGGTCCGGAACGGCAAGGTCACCTCGGCCGTCGAAGTCGCGCAGGGCGCGTTCAAACCACCGGCGCCGGGCACGCTTGGTGCGGCCGCGGTTCGTGCATATGCGGCGACCCCTGCGTTCTGCCGCGTGACCGCAACGCTGACGCCGACGAGCGATTCAGACATCAAAGTCGAGGTCTGGCTGCCGAAGGCGGGATGGAATGGCAAACTTCAGGCGGTCGGCAACGGCGGATGGGCCGGCACGATTTCGTATACGGCGCTTGCGGCCGCTGTCACCAGCGGGTACGCGGCCACATCAACGGACACCGGGCACGCCACGCCCGGCAGTACCTTTGCCATTGGCCATCCAGAGAAACTGATCGATTACGCGCATCGCTCCTTACATGAAATGGCGGTGAGTGCGAAAGCGGTCGTCAATGCGTTTTACGACAGCGCGCCCAAAGTGGCTCTGTGGAACGGGTGCTCGACTGGCGGCAATCAAGGGCTCACCATCGCATCCAAGTACCCCGCCGACTTCGACGCGATCGTTGCCGGCGCGCCGCCCGATCCGCGCGCGCGGCTGATGAGCGTACGGCTGCTGATAAACCGGCTCGTGCACCGGAGTCCCGAGAGCTACATCCCTCCCGAGAAGTACCCCGCGATTCACCAAGCCGCGCTCAACGCCTGCGACACACTCGATGGCGCCAAAGACGGCGTGCTCGAGAATCCGCGCGCCTGCAGGTTCGATCCCAAAGCGCTCGCGTGTACGGGCGCCGATGGACCGTCGTGCCTGACGCCGGCGCAGGTCGAGACCGCCAGACTCCTCTATTCGGATGTGAAGTTTCCGAAAACGGAACGGACGCTCTATCCGCCGCTGCTGCAGCCCGGGTCGGAGTTGGCCTGGGGAACGCTGGCCGGGCCGCAACCCTTCGCAAACGCAGTCGATGCCTACAGGCTGGTGCACAAAGATCCGTCGTGGACGCCGGAGCGATTCGACATGGCGACGGATTTCGAGTTGATGGAATCGGAAGCCGCCGTATTGAACACGGTGACTCACGACCTCCGTCCGTTCTTTAAACGTGGCGGCAAGCTGCTGATGTATCACGGTTGGAACGACCGTCAGGTCCCGGCGATGAGCAGCGTCACGTTCTTCGAAGGCGCGCTCAAAGCCGCGGGACGCGATGTCGCGGGCCGGTCAATCCAGCTGTACATGGTTCCTGGCATGGATCACTGTCAGGGCGGTGTCGGGACCGACACCTTCAACAAGGTCGATGCGATCGAGGAGTGGGTGTCGAAGGGACGAGCGCCCGCGCAGATTATCGCGTCGCACGCGACCGACGGAAAGGTCGACCGCACGCGGCCGCTGTGCCCCTATCCGCAGATCGCGCGTTACAAGGGCACCGGCAGCATGGACGAGGCAGCGAGCTTTGCGTGTACCAGTAAGTAGAAAGTAGTAAGTAATTACCTATGAACAAACCACTCGCAGTCACAATGCTGATTGCCGCAACCACCAGCGTGCTCGCGCAGGGGCCGGCAGTCATCGACTGGTCCAAGGTCGAGGCAGAGACACTGCAGCATTTTCAAGCAGTCGTCAGATTCGATACGAGTGATCCTCCGGGAGGAGAGCGGCCCGCTGCCGAGTATCTCAAGCAGGTGCTCGAGACCGAGGGCATCGCCACCAAAGTCTTCGAGCTCGAGCCCAATCGCCTGAACGTCGTTGCGCGGTTGAAAGGCAACGGATCGAAGCGTCCGCTGCTGATAATGGGGCACACCGATACCGTGAACGTCGATCCCGCCAAGTGGACGTTCCCGCCCTTCAGCGCGACGCGTGACGGCGGTTACATCTACGGACGCGGCACGGTGGACGACAAAGACAACGTCGCGGCGGCGCTGATGACAATGCTGCTCTTGAAGCGTTCGAACGTGCCGCTCGCGCGTGACGTGATCTTTCTTGCCGAGGCCGGGGAAGAAGGCACGACCCGCGTCGGCATCCAGTTCATGGTGCGCCAGCACTTTTCCGAGATCGAGGCGGAGTACTGCCTGGCGGAAGGCGGCAGCGTGCTTCGCAGCGAAGGCAGCGTCCGCTATGCATCAGTGCAGACGGCGGAAAAGATCCCGCGCGCGATATCGCTGACGGCGACAGGTGTGGCCGGCCACGGTTCGGTTCCGCTCCAGACGAACTCGGTGCTCAAGCTGGCGCAGGCCATCGCCGCTGTGTCGATCTGGCGCCCGCCCATTCAGCTGAATGACACCACGCGCACCTACTTCACACGCCTGGCCGCCATTTCGCCGCCTGCCGATGCGGCGCGTTATCGCGCCGTGATCGGCAACGATCCGAAGGCGGCGCAGGACGCGGTGGACTACTTCGCCAAGAGCGAACCACGCCTGGCTTCGACTCTGCGCGCGTCGATTTCGCCCAACATCATTCAGGGTGGATATCGCGTCAATGTGATTCCGTCGGAGGCGAAGGCCACGCTCGACGTGCGGCTGATGTCGGGCCAGGATCCCGAAGCGTTCATCGCCGAGCTGCGGAACGTGATCAACGATCCGTCCGTACGTGCCGAATGGATTCCGCGAGATGTTCGGCCGGGAACGCCGAGCGCACGTCTCGATTCGGAGGTGTTCAAGGTCCTGGAATCGGCGTTCGCACGGCTGTACGACACCACCGTCCTGCCGACGATGAGCACAGGAGCGACCGACATGGCCTATCTCCGCGAGAAGGGGATTCAGTGCTATGGCATCGGGCCGGCGCTCGACGCGGAAGATGGCCCCAAAGGGTTCGGCGCGCACAGCGATCAGGAACGGATTCTCGAACGCGAGTTGCACAAGTTCGTGCGGTTCCATTACGAGGTCGTGCGAGACCTCGCGCAGGCAAAATAAAAACAGGAGGTCAAGAGATCAGGAGTCGTCATGGCCTTTGCAGAAGAAGCTCCTGAGCTCCTGATCTCGTGTTTGATTGCCGTCACGATTACCGCAGGGCTGTCTTCGCAGTCCTCGCCTCCATCAGTCCGCGAAGAAACCCAAATCTACGGCCGCCCCGGTTGGGTGATCGAGAACGGCAGGATCCGCGTCGCTCTGTTGCGAGGCGGCGGGCATATCGCCGAGGTGCGGCTCGTGTCCGATAACCCTCGACTGTCGATCAATCCGATGTTCATCCCCGAGGGCAACGGCTACCTGGGGCATCTGGTCTGCTTTCCATACTTCGGCCCCGCATCGCCTGAAGAACGCGAGCAGGGGTTACGCGGGCATGGAGAGGCGGGATCAGTCGAGTGGCGGCAGACGCAGCCGCCGCAGATCGATGCGACCGGTGTCACCTTCTTCTACGGCGCCGAGTTGCCGAAGACGCAGTACAAGATCGAGCGTGCAGTCAGGCTGAAGACCGGCGAGACAACCGTGCACGTCGAAGAGTGGATCGAAAATCTCGCGCCCTACGATCGGCCATACAACCGGAACCAGCATGCGACGTTCGGCGCGCCATTTGTGACGCCCGGTCGAAACATGCTTGATATGTCCGGCACGCGGGGCATGACCGATTCGGTGCGAACGGCCGGAGGCAAATGGAAGGGGAGCCAGCTCTTCCAGTGGCCAGATGCCCCGCGCGACGATGACATCGCACTGTCGCTGCGCGATTTTCACGCGATTCCCGGTGGACAGGCCTACACGCCCGTCCTGACCGATCGCGCGAAGCCGCAGAGCTGGTTCACGATCTACAACGAAGACTATCCGTTGCTTGTCGGCTATGTGTTTCCCTCCGACGATCATCCGTGGATCATCGACTGGCAGAATCAGCCGCGCGCGGATGCTGCGACAGGCACGGCGCGCGGCATTGAATTTGGTACGTCGCCGCTCGACGAAGGGCTGCGCAAGAGCGTCGAGCGCGCGCAAATGCTCGGCGCACCGGCCTACCGATTCATTGGTGCACGCCAGCGGCTGTCAACGACGTTCACGATCTTCCTTCAGGAGATTCCAGCGGGGTTCTTGGGCGTCCGGGATGTGCAACTGGCCGATGGGAAGGTGACGGTAGAGCCGCGGGTCAGGCGACCCTGACGAGCGAGAGCGGATATCTGCGGTTCCGCGAAGGCTGGTCACGGTCGTAGACGATCGGAATCATCGAGCCGACTAGAGGCGGGTGCTTTCCGCCGTGCTGATACTTGCCCGTGCGCGTCGCGCCGCTCAAGAGCGTCCACTTGTACTCCACCTGCCAGGTGGTTCCATGGTCAGATCGTTTCTTTTCCGCCTTCGTGACGACGGCGCCAGTAGATCTTCCATGGCTAAGGAGATGTTTCTGTTCCCCGATGACCCACAGCAGAATCGCGCCGGAGAGGAGAGCCGCTGCCGGAATCGCAAACGCAGGCCACACCGGGCGACGCGAAGGTGTGCGTCCATCCATCCAACTGGCGGCCGGTTCTGACGCCAGGTAAGTCACTTCTACGTTTGAGCCGGCGACATAGCGTTCCTGCCGTGGCCCACCCACAGTCGCGGTGCCCTCGTAGGAGGTATTGCCAACCACATATTCGTAGTCGACCGTCGTACGCCGATTGTTGTCGCCGCGCTGCGTTGCGCGGACAACGCGCGCCTGAACGGTGACCGCCTCCGACGCGAACCGTGCCACATGCCGATCCGACCGTTTCGCAAGCCTGTAGCTCTCGACTCCAGCCCACAGCCCACAGATGGCCAGGGCCAGACACACGATCGCTAACATGCTGCCCGAGACGTTCAACCGGACGTCGCGCGGTGTCGGCCGCAGCAGAGCTGCGGGGATCGCCGAACTATTTCGTGCGCTTTCTTTTCTCAAGGGCTGTCTCAGAATTCTGTGTTCGATCGCCACCCGGCAGCCGTCCCGCATCCCGCAGCGCCCCCCTCAGCAAGTACTCGATTTGCCCGTTGACGCTGCGGAATTCCGCCGACGCCCAGCGCTGCAGCGCGTCGTAGACTTCCGGATCCAGCCGAAGGGGAAAGCCTTTTTTCTCGGGCACGGGCCTATTGATAGAGCGTCCCAGTGTTCACAACCGGCTCGACGCCTTTTTCGCTGCACAACACGACGAGCAGGTTGCTCACCATCGCGGCCTTGCGCTCCTCATCGAGGGTGACGACGTTCTTGCGGCTGATTTCAGCGAGCGCCATTTCAACCATGCCGACAGCGCCTTCGACGATCTTCTGACGGGCCGCGATGATCGCCGATGCCTGCTGGCGCCGCAGCATGGCGCCGGCAATCTCTGGCGCGTACGCGAGATGGCTGATTCGGGCTTCGATGACCTCGATCCCGGCCTTTGATAGGCGGTCCTGGATTTCGTGGCGCATCCGGTCGGCCACCTCGCCGGCCGAAAGCCGAAGCGACACGCTCGTGTCTTCGTGCGAGTCGTAAGGGTAGGTCGTCGCAAGATTGCGCACGGCCGCTTCGCTCTGGACGTGGACGAAGTTCTCATAGTCGTCGACGTTGAACACGACCTCGAATGTCTCGACGATGCGCCAGACGACGACGGCGGCGATCTCGATGGGGTTGCCATCGCGCTCGTTGACCTTCAGTTTCGAGCTTTCGAAGTTGCGGACGCGCAGAGAGAGTTTGCGTCGTGTCGTCAGGGGATTCACCCACCAGAACCCCGCGTGCTTGATGCTGCCCTTGTAGACGCCGAAGAGCGTGACGACCGACGCTTCGTTCGGATTGACGACGGTGAAACCGGCGATACACAGGCCGGCGAGCACGAGGACGAAAACGCCCACAACCTTGATCCAGTCGAGGCCGTCGGATATCTCGGAGGCGGCCATTATCCAGATGGTGACCACGCCCACGAGCAGAATCACGAATGCCATGAGCCAACCCGACAGGCCGCCGACTTCCTTTTCATGAGCCATCGCTGTAACCTCGACATCATAATGATATCATTTTGATGTCAATGTCAAGCGGGAGGACGCGTTGGTGCCGGCGGACAACCTGTGGCGATTCGCGCTGGCCGATGGCGGGGGGATTTGGACGTCGATGGAATTCATGTTTTCGTATATCGCCGATAAATCGCGCTGGCCGCACAAATCTGAGGTCCAGTACCACGAAAACCGGCCCATTCGTCAGCCCAGTCTGCTGTTTGCGGGGCGTGCTCTCGATCGGCCGGACTACGTGGACGTCTGCCGAAACCTGGACCCCGATCCGACCGTGGACGAAGTAATCCGGAATTTTGTTGTCCGATGAGCCCTCCTTTGGATCTGAGTAGTTCAGCTATAGCGGTAAAGTAACGTAACTTTACCGGTCAAGTGGCGTGTTTTTCCTTGACAGTTCTTTGCCGACCTCTGTAATTTAACCCCCACTAACTACACGCTTCTTTTGCCACCAACACATACCGCCAAGAAGGGGGAGGGTATGAGGTATTTCAGGCCATTCGTCTTGGTCCTCTTGCTGTTTGCTGCCAACGCATCAGCGCAGACCACAACCGGTTCCGTGTCCGGAACCGTCGTCGACGCGCAGGATCAAGTCGTTCCCGGCGCCGATGTGATCCTCACCAATGAACAAACTCAGGAGGTCCGGCGCACCGTCACGAATGAGGTTGGACTCTTCACGGTTGCTGCGTTGCAGCCCGGTCCCTACACCGTGCGCGTCGAACTCTCGGGATTCAGGCCATTCGAGCGGCGCACCAACATGGTGGTGTCGAACAGCCGTCTGGCGCTGCCTGCTGTGAAATTGGAAGTGGGCACTCTCGCCGAGGCGGTCACCGTCAGCGCCGTCGGCGAAGTCGTGGCGATGTCGCAGACGTCGCAGATGGCGCTCCTTGATTTGAAGCAGGTGGAAAACCTCTCGATTCGCGGTCGCGATCCGATCTCGTTTTTGAAGATTCTCCCCGGCGTCGGCCTGCTGGCCAACGACCAGGAGACCTTCGGCGGCAGTTTCTCGACACCCGTGCCGAACATTCAGGGCGGCACCGGGCAGACGATCTACGTCGATGGCATCAACGGCGGTGACGGCGGCGGGGGCGGCAGCTTCAGCAATGCGACCAACGTGGACTCCATCGCCGAAATCAACGTGCAGATGAGCAACTACACCGCCGAGTACGGGTTAAAGGGCGGTGCTCAGGTCAACATCATCACCAAGCGTGGCGGCGCGGAATACCACGGCACCGGGTACTGGTACAAGCGCCACGAGATGTGGAACGCGACCAACTTCTTCAACAACCGCGCAGGTCTTCCGAAGCCGTTCTATCGCTATTCGACGCTGGGCGGCACCCTGGGCGGTCCCGTTCCCAAGATCGCCCAGAACAAGCTCTTCTTCTTCTACTCCGTTGACGACACGCAGTTGAAAGACGTGAACATCCTGCGGCGTTATACGATGCCGACGGCGCTCGAACGGAGCGGCGATTTCTCGCAGACGCGACGGCCGAACGGGACGCTGATCCAGATCATCGATCCGAACACGGGGCAGCCATTCCCGAACAACATTATTCCTGCGAACCGGCTCGATCCGCGCGGGCAGGCGCTGCTGAATCTGCTGCCGATGCCGAATGTCACCGGCGACTCTGGAGCCAACTTCCAGTATCAGGAGCCGAGCATCGACCATCCGCGGCGGCAGCAGTTGGTGCGCGTCGACTATCGGCCGACCGATCGCGATTCGATCTCGGTGAAGTACTCAAACTGGTTCACGAAGAGCGTCGGCTATAACGTGGCCGGTGCATCCTCGCGGTGGGGTCTCGTTGATCAGCGGTACGACTTCTTCGTCAACGCGGTCAAGGCGGATTACACGCGCGTGCTCAATACGTCGACCGTGCTGGAGTTCAACGCCGGTTTCTCCGATCAGGTTGAAGATGGCCCCCCGGGAAGCGATGAAGCGCTGCGCGGCCTCCAGCGATCGACGTATCCGCAAATCGCGAGACTTCCTCAATTCGCCGGACAGCACAACCCGCTCGGTTTGATTCCCGTGGTGCGGTTTGGCGCGCTCCCGAGCGGTTCGGGCACAGCCGATTGCGGCGGCGCCCAGGTAACGCCATGCTCCGACATCTTCTACGACGGCCGGTGGCCCATCACGGGGGATGACATCAACGCCAACGTCGCAATCAACCTGACGCACACGCGCGGCACGCATACGTACAAGATGGGCATCATGCGCGAAGACGAGTTCTTCGGGCAGGCGCGTTCCGGCGTGTTCGGCGGGGAGTTCAACTTCGCGCACGACGCGAACGACCCGCTCAGTACGCAGTATGCGTACGCGAACGCCGTGCTCGGCCATGTGTTCCGCTACACCGAATCGATGGGCCGTGTGCCGGACGACCGGCGTCAGAGAGCATGGGCGTGGTTCGTCCAGGATACGTGGAAGGTGAATCAGAAGGTGACGCTCGACGTCGGCGTCCGTATGTATAAATGGGCCGTCCCGTTGACGATGGCCAACGAGGCGTCGGCGTTCAGTCAGGAGCGCTTCGATCCGGCATGGGGCGGCAACCCGCCCGTGTTCTTCCGGCCCATCACCACGCCTCAAGGCCGGCGGGCGCAGAACCCCCGCACGGGC
The DNA here is from genome assembly GCA_963782595.1 of Vicinamibacterales bacterium. Classification (GTDB taxonomy): domain Bacteria; phylum Acidobacteriota; class Vicinamibacteria; order Vicinamibacterales; family JAMQPK01; genus JAMQPK01. The sequence continues at coordinate 498,704 of CAWAKJ010000007.1, forward strand.
CAGATCCTGCCGCAAACCTTCGTCGGCCAGATTGTGCCGGGAACCGGTTACACCTGCGGCGTGATCCCGGATGGTGCCAACCCCTGCAAGATAAACGGATTCGTCACGCAGGATGACGGCAACTATCTCGACACTGGCAGCGAGGGGTTCATCGACTATCCGGGCGTTCAGTTCGATCCGCGGATCGGTATGGCATGGTCGCTGAATCCGCGGACGGTCGTCCGTGCGGCTGTCGGCTCGTTTCACGACAGCTATGCCGGCAACAGCTATCAGCAGGGTGGAGGCAATGCGGCATACCGTTACAACCGGGAAGTCCTCTTCACGGACCTCGACTCGTATCTGACCGGCGCCTCGGCAACCGCCGTGGTGCCGAATACCAGCGGTCCCATCCGGACCGAGAACGCACGTCCGAACAACATCCGCTATACCGCGGCGATCCAGAGAGAGATAGGCCGGAACATCGTCGTCGATGCAGCGTGGGTTGCGTCGCGGACGAAGCACCTGGTGCGCGAGGAGAACATCAACGAGCTGGCGGCGGGCGTGCGGTTCCTGCCGACAAGTCGTGATACGACGGTCGCAGCGTCGGCGTCAAACCCGGGCGCGCTGCCCGATGTGTTCCTGAGGCCGATCCTCGGGTTCAACGAAATCGAGATCGGCAGCCCGAGCGGATGGCAGTCGTACGACTCGCTGCAGTTGCAGGTGACCCGCCGGTTCACCGGACGGTTCGAGATGGCCGGCAGTTACACGTTCGCACGCGGTTACGAAGACACATATGGTGGGGGCGGCAACAATGACATATGGTCGACGTTGCCGAATATCGATCAGCGCAGGGATATTCAGGAACATGTGCTCGTCTCGTCCTACCAGGTCGAGTTGCCTGGCGTGAGCCGGTTCTTCGGCGGAAACAAGGCCGTGCGGTGGGCACTCGACAACTGGCGCGTCTCTGGGATTAGCACGTTCGGCACCGGTGGCCGCGGCAACATTGGCACTAATACAGCTCGGGCCCAGGGGGTCGTGACCTACAGCCCGAGCTTCGACTTCACCGGCGGTGGCGAGCAGTGCGGTCTGTACAACATCGACGGCGAGCTCGATCTGCCGAGGGGCGAACACAGCCTCGACAAGTGGTTCAACACCAGCGCCGTGAAGGCGCTGACCGCTGCCGGTCAGACCGCTGCCGGTCAGAGGGGCAACGACTGCCGTTCGTGGAAGTTCACGCAGCCGGGCTGGCACAATCACGATCTCTCGTTCTTCAAGGACATCAGGCTCAAGGGCGCTCAGCAGCTGCAGTACCGCCTGGAGATCTACAACCTGTTCAACCAGGTCTCGTTCCAGGACGTCGACAACACGCCGGTGTTCGACCCGAACACGGGCGCGCAGACCGACACGAACTTCGGCAAGGTGACGGCGGCGCGCAACGAGCGGCGCATGCAGATGTCCATCAGGTACATCTTCTGACGATGAGTTCGTGGGTTCGTAGAGTTCGTAAGGTTCGTTAAGTTCGTCGGGTTCGTAGGTTCTAGGGCGACGGCCCCGCCCGCCGTAGCTGCAAAGCAGCGAAGGCGGGTCGAAGGGGCCGTCGCCTTTTTTTCGTCGTAATAGTGGTCGTAGTAGAGTCCGGCTTCAGCCGGACCGCCTCCTCATCTCCTGTTCGTATTTGCGATTGTTGCGACATATAGATCGAAGTCGTTTCCTGTATCTGCCGCGCCGGTGGGATGGCGCGACGAAAAGGCGATGACTGAACCGCCGGCGTCAATCGAGGGCCCGACGCTCGGCTCCATCCACACACCATCAGCATCGCCGCTGACCCGTGCGATCGTGTCGCTCGCACGGTCGTAGACGAACACGTCCCACAACAGATTGATGTCTTCCTCCGGCACCAGATCGCTGGCTTCGGATTGAAAGACGACAAACCGGCCGTCTGAGGAAATCTGCGGGTTGGCGCTTGAACCGTTTGCGCGCCCACGCTGCATGCTGTTCGTGATGATTCGTGTGGTGTTGGTATGAAGGTCGGCGAGGAACACGTGGTTCAGGCGATTCACTGCGCCGATGAACGCGAGATATCTGCCATCGCCGCTTATCGTCGGTGTCCATCCGCTTCCGATGTGCCTCGTCACGTTGGTCTGTGTGTCGCGCACGAAGACGTCCGCGGCCGGCAGATGGCGACCGGTTGATGGTGGCCTCGCCGTAAAGGATACGTAGCGGCCGTCGGCGCTGGCATGTGGAGTGACGCTCGCGACCGCCGTTCGAAAGAATGGCGTCAAGTCGAGGTTGACGCGCCTGGGCACGCTGCCGGTCGATTCGATGGCGTAGATGTCACCGCCCGACGAAAAAACGATGACACGTCCATCTTCGGTGATGGTCGGCTGCGCGCCATTGCCCGCGATGCTCGTCACATCCTCGGTCCGGTCACGACGCACGATCGTGCCATCGGCTTCGAACACCACATAGCGCCCATCGGCGCTGATGCCGGGATGGAAGCAATTGGTCGTGCCGGAGATCTCCGCGGTCTCGAATGTGATCTGCTGTCGAACTCTATCCAGCACGTACACGTCGCTGGCATCGTCGATATCTGCGGCCGCCAGCCGCGCGAACGTGACGAACGCGATATAGCGGCCATCTCCGCTGATCGACGCCGAAGGACTGTCGAGTCCCGACCGGTAAACGTCGTGCTGATCGACGGTCAGCACGGCGCTCATCAGCAGCGCCCACGCCACGGATTTCATGTCAGCGCCGCATTTCGCCGGCGACTCGCTGTCCGACGCGCTTGGCGCGCACCGTCTCGAAGGCCTCAGGCAAGGACGAGTCCCGATACACGCCGGTGCGCGGCAGGGCTGCGAGCGCCGCCAGATCCAACCCGTCCATCTGCTCGATGATGTGTTCGAATTCGTGCGCGAGGAGCTCGATGGTGTCGGTGCGCGGCGACATCGCGATATGTGCCGAAACACGGCCATTCGGCTGTCGCGTCACACGTGTCGTGGCACGAACGCCGGGGGGCGATGGCCAGGTGGGCTTGATGTAGACAGTGAGCATCCGCTCGCCGGCAATCCGCAGGCACTGCCTGCGGAAGGTGGGCGAGTCGCGCAGCATCTTCTCGATAAGCGAGCGATAGGTGTCCGAGATGACAAGGTTGGGCGGAGGTGAGATCTGTGTTGGAATGGCCTCGGCGGCGACATATTCGTGTACGGACGTGAAAGATGTGCGCGCGAGTTCGAATCCGGGACTCGACTGTGCGAGTGTGGGACGGGGCTGCATTGTCAGCGCGTACAACGCCAATGTAACGGCCGAAGATCGCTTCATGATCCTTCTCTCTGGCCTTAGACGCTGCTGCGCACGTCTTCGTTGCCGCATGCGTTATGCCTCGCTGGTAACTACGCCGCGCTGCACAGCTGGTTATCTGGGTCAGACCCCAATCAGCTCCTGTGACGTAGAATGCGACTTCAATCTCAATACGCTGCAGACGCGCGCATGGTTGCAAAACAGAATCCGGTGGGCGTGTTCGATTCGGGGGTGGGTGGACTGTCAGTGCTCCATGCCATGCGACAGGAGCTGCCGCATGAACAATTTCTGTACGTTGCCGACTCGGGGTGTGCGCCGTATGGCGAGCGATCGGCCGCGTTCGTTGTCGAGCGTGCTATCACGATTACCGGCTTCCTGGTTCAACGGCGTGCAAAGGCGGTCGTCGTTGCGTGCAACACGGCCACCGGCGCTGCCGTCGAGGCGCTTCGCGCCTGCTTCGCCATTCCAATTGTCGCCATCGAACCAGCGGTCAAACCGGCGGCTGCACGGACACGCTCTCGGGTCGTCGGAGTGCTGGCGACCACGGGCACGCTTTCGAGTCCGAACATGAGCAAGCTTCTGGCGAACTACGGCGCCGATGTTGAATTCATCGTCCAGCCGTGCCCGGGCCTCGCCGATCAGGTGGAGAAGGGCGCGCTCAGCTCGGACGAGACGCGATCGCTCGTGACGCATTACGTGAAGCCCCTCGTCAGCATGGGGGCGGATATTCTGGTGCTCGGCTGCACGCACTATCCGTTTCTTCGTCCATTGATTGAGGAGGTCGCGGGTCCGGGTGTCGAGGTGGTCGATCCCGCTTCGGCTGTCGCGCGCGAACTGCGCAGACGTCTCGAGATGGCCGGCCTGTTGCGCGATGAGAGTGAGGGGACCAGCGCCGCCGACCTGTCCGCCGTAGCGCGAAGCGCGGAGGCGGAACAGTTCTGGACGACCGGCAAGGTTGCCGACGTCGAGCCGATCGTGCGTCAACTCTGGGGCAAGAGCGTAGACGTGGGGCCGTTCGGACCGGGAGGGCAGTGATGCGAGTGACCTATGGCGCCGCAGCGGTTCTGGCCGTCGTCGGCATCCTGTCGGCGACGCGTCCACAGGCGGCCGAAGACACCGAAATCCTGTGGGATCGATATGGTGTTCCGCACATCTACGCGGCCGATCGCGAATCGATGTTCTACGCACACGGCTGGTCGCAGATGCGCAACCAGGCCGACCTGCTTCTGCGCCTGTACGGGGAGTCGCGCGGGCGTGCCGCTGAATACTGGGGCGGCGATGCGAACCTGGAGCTCGATCGCTGGATACACGTGAACGGCGTGCCCGAACGCGCGCGAAGCTGGTACGACGCGCAGGATCCGACGTTCCGGAAATATCTCGACGAATTCGCCCGCGGCATCAACGACTTCGCCGCGAAGAATCCTTCTGCCATCAGTCAGGAGTACCGGACCGTTCTGCCGGTGACTGGCCTCGACGTCGTTCAGCATCCCCTTCGTGCCGTGCATTACGGCTATATGGGATCGCGGGCGCGGATGACCACCGAGGTCAACGCAATGCTGCAGAGTCAAAACCGCGAGCGGCGCGGGGCGTTGGGCCCCCGCGAGCGAGCGGTTGGAGCGGGGCGAGGGGCCCCCGCGACTGAAGAAGATGGCAAAGGGCAGATCGCAGACGGTACTCTCTGCCATCATCCATCTGCCCTCTGCCCTGACAACGAACCTACAGCGGGATCGAATACTTGGGGGATCGGCCCGTCGCGCTCGGCAAGCGGGAACGCCATGCTCATCATCAATCCCCATCTGGCGTGGGGCAACACCTTCTACCGGTACATGCAGGTGCATCTAGTCGGCCCGAACTACGACCAGGTCGGCGCCCCGCAAGTCGGGTTTCCCGTTTCGGTCGTCGGTTTCAATCGCCACACCGGTTGGGGCCGCACGGTCAACACCATCGACACGGTCGACTTCTACAGATTGACGGTCAAAGACGGGCAGTACCTGTTCGACGGCGCCGTTCGTCCGTTCGAGCGGGAAACACGCTCGATACGGGTCAAACAGACCGATGGCACTCTGCGCGAAGAGCGGCTTGAGATCCGCCGGAGCGTGCATGGCCCGGTTGTCTATGATGACAACGGCGTCACGATTGCGATGCGGGTCGCCGGTCTGGATCGGCCGAAGATGCTGGAACAGTGGTTCCGCATGGGCGAAGCGCGGACGCTCGAGGAGTTCCAGGCGGCGCTCCGCATGATGTCGGTGCCGATGTGGCACGCGAACTACGCGGACGATCGCGGACACATCATGTTTGTCTTCGACGGGCTCGTGCCGAAACGGCGCGGGCACGACTTCCAGTACTGGTCGGGCGTCGTGCCCGGCGACTCGTCTGAAACGCTCTGGACCGACTACCTGTCGTTCGACGAGTTGCCCAAGTCGATCGACCCGGCGAACGGCTGGCATCAGAATGCCAACGAGCCTCCCTGGCTGATGACACTGCCACAGGTGGATCGATCGAAGTATCCGGCCTACGTCGCGCCGACGGGACAGGCGCTGCCGCAAATGCGGACCCTGCGGTCGCTGCGGATGATTACCGAAGGACCGAAGATCACATTCCAGCAGCTCGTCGAAAAGAAGCATTCCACTCGGATGGAGCTGGCCGACAAGATCCTTCCCGATCTCCTGAAGGCCGCGGCAGGCACGGATGCGGCGCAGGTGCTCGCCAAATGGGATCGACTCACCGAGGTCGACAGTCGCGGCGCCGTACTGTTTCAAATGTTCGTGGACACGTATTTCGCCGCCGCCAATGGCGGGATGGCCGGAAAGCTTCGCGTCCCGTACGATCCGGCCCGTCCGCTCGATTCGGCCTACGGACTGTCGGACCCGGCATCGGCTGCCGCCGCCTTGTCTGCCGCTGCCGACGCATGTCGCGCGCAGTACGGTGCGCTCGACGTGAAGTGGGGCGACGTGTTCCGCTTCGCGAGCGGAACCGCCGACCTGCCGGGAAATGGCGGGCCGGGCGGCTCAGGGCTGTTCCGGACCATCGCGTTTACGCGCAGAGAGGGCAAGAAGTCCTACGCGGCGAGCGGCGAAACGATAGTATGTGCCATCGAGTTCGCACGGAAGGGAACGCAGCGGGCAGAGTGCCTGCTGGGCTATGGCAATGCGACCCAGCCCGGCTCTCCACACCTGGAGGATCAGCTGCCTCTGATGGTGCAGAAGAAGCTGCTGCCTGTGCGTCGCGAAAAGAAAGAGATTGAAGCGAATCTCGAAATGCGCGAACGTTTGGGCGGTACGTAGGCCGTGTCTTGAACTGCAAGACCCGCCCTACAGCTATGTCGGAGGATACACAGGTGAAGAGGACCATTGCATTCGGATGCGCGGCGCTGGTCGCCGCGGCCGTTATCGTCCGGCTGAAGCCGGACACTACGTACGAGACATACGTCGAGAATTACGTCGCGCGTGTTCACGCGCAGACGGCGCCCTACGATCTCATCATTCGCAACGCGCGCGTCATCGACGGTACCGGCAGCCCATGGTACCGCGCCGAGATCGGCGTGCGTGGCGATACGATCGCCGCCATCGCGCCGTCCATTGCGGAAAAGGCGGCGAGGGTGATCGACGCGGGCGGCCAGATCGTGTCGCCGGGCTTCATCGATATCCACAATCACGGCCGCGAGAACATCTTCGAGCTGCCCACGGCAGACAACTACATCAGGCAGGGCGTGACGACGATCATCGAGGGGCCGGACGGCGGGTCCGCAGTGCCGCTCGGCGAGTTCCTGTCGAAGCTGGACGCACTGCAGAAATCCATCAACATCGGGTCATTCATCGGACAAGGCTCGGTGCGGGAAGCGGTGATTGGCCGGGCGAACCGGCGGCCGACGCCCGCCGAGCTCGACAAGATGCGCAGCATCGTCGAGGAGGGCATGAAGGCCGGCGCGTTCGGCATGAGCACGGGCCTCTTCTATGTCCCTGGTGCGTTCACGCCGATCGAAGAAGTCATCGAGCTTGCGAAGGTGGCGGCCAGGTATGGCGGCATCCACATCTCTCACATGCGCGACGAAGCATTCGGGGTGATCGACAGCGTCAAAGAGACCATTCGCATCGGCGAGGAAGGCGGCCTGCCGACGCAGGTGACGCACCACAAGATCGTGGGCCCCGCCAATTACGGCAAGAGCGTCGAGACGTTGAAGCTGCTGGAAGCGGCGCGCGCGCGAGGTGTGGACGCGACAAGCGATCAGTATCCCTATACCGCGTCGAGCAATGCGTTCGTGGCGTCGATGGTTCCCCAGTGGGCTCAGGAAGGCGGGCGCGACCAGATGCTCGCGCGCCTGAAGAATCCCGCGACCCGCAAGGAGATTGCCGCCGAGACCGTGCGCATCATCCGCGAGGAGCGGGGCGGAGGCGATCCGAAGAACGTCTTCCTTGCGCATTGCGACTTTGACGCCGCGATGGCGGGGAAGAACCTTGCCGATGTCGCGAAGATGCGCGGACTCGCGCCCACGATCGAGAACGGCGCTGAAGCCGCCTTGTGGGTCGTGGAGCAGGGAAACTGCCAGGGCGTTTACCACGCGATGGCCGAGCAGGATCTCGAGCGCATCATGCGGCATCCCGCGACCATGATCGCGTCGGACGGATGGGTGCAGATTCTCAACCGCGGCGTGCCGCATCCGAGAAGCTACGGGACGTTTGCGCGCGTGCTCGCCGTGTATGTGCGCGATCGCAACGTCATCACGCTGGAAGACGCCGTGCGGAAGATGTCGTCGTTTCCCGCGCAGCGACTCCGGATCAACGATCGCGGTGTCCTCCGGCCTGGCATGAAGGCCGACATCGTCGTTTTCGATCCTGCTCGCGTGCGCGACATGGCGACGTTTGAAAAGCCGCATCAGTACGCGGAAGGGTTTTCGTCGGTCATCGTCAACGGGCAACTGGTCTTCGACGGGAAAGCCATGACGCCGGCAAGGCCGGGAAAAGTTCTGCGGAAATAGCAGGAGGGCATATGAGAAGGTTCCATCTGGCGTGTGTGTTCGTCGCCATGCTGGCAGTCGTGCTCCTGACCTCGCGCCATCCTATGAGCGCGTGGCAGGCCGGTGGCGCCATTCCGATTGACACCGACGATCTCGGAGGAACGGTCACGGGTGCCAAAGGTCCCGAAGCCGGCGTATGGGTCATCGCCGAGACGACCGACCTGCCGACGAAGTTCGCGAAGATCGTCGTCACCGACGATCGCGGGCGTTACCTCATTCCCGATCTGCCGAAAGCGAACTACAGCGTGTGGGTGCGGGGATACGGGCTCGTCGATTCGCCGAAGACGCAGTCGGTGCCGGGCAAGATCCTCGACCTGAAGGCAGTCGTCGCGCCGAATCCTCGCGCGGCCGCTCAGTACTATCCAGCGGGCTACTGGCTGTCGTTGATGAAGGTCCCCGACAAGAGCGAATTTCCAGGCACCGGCGATATGGGCAACGGGATCTCGCCGAACATGGAGAATCAGGCCATGTGGCTGCGCAGCTTGAAGTCCGGCGGCTGCACCGCGTGCCACGCCATCGGCAACAAGGCGATGCGGGAAATTCCCAAGGAGCTCGGTACATTTGCTTCAACGGCCGCGGCGTGGGACCGCCGCGTGCAGTCAGGCCAGGCCGGTCTCGGTATGAGCAATGGCCTCAATAACTTCGGACGCCGCCGAGTGCTCGAGATGTTTGCCGACTGGACCGATCGAATTGCCGCCGGCGAAGTGCCGGCCGCGCCGCCGCGCCCGCGCGGCATCGAGCGCAATGTCGTCATCACGCAGTGGGACTGGGCCGATCCGAAGTCGTACCTGCACGATTCGGTGTCGACCGACCGCCGCAATCCGCGGCTGAATCCGTACGGACCGCTCTATGGCGCGCTGGAGCTGAGCTCCGATTACGTGCCGGTGCTCGATCCCGTGAAACACACCGTGAGCCGGATTCCGCTCAGCGTGCGCGATCCGAATACGCCGGTAACCAACCCGAAGATGCCGGCGCCCTCGCCGTACTGGGGCGACGAGGTCATCTGGACGAGCAAGAACAACGTGCACAACCCGATGCTCGACGAGAAGAACCGGCTGTGGCTCACCTCGGCCGTGACGCCGTTCGACAACCCGGCGTTCTGCAAAGCCGGATCGACACACCCGTCGGCGAAGGCATTTCCCGTGAATAACGCGAGCCGGCATCTGCAGATGTACGACCCGCAGACCAAGAAGCTCACGCACATCAGAACGTGCTACGCCACACATCATCTGATGTTTGCCGAAGATGCCAACCGCACGCTCTGGACGAGCGGTGGTGGCCAGGTGATCGGCTGGCTGAACACGAAGATGTTCGACGAGACCGGCGACGAGGTCGCATCGCAGGGCTGGACGCCGCTCATCGTCGACACGAACGGCAACGGCAAGCGCGACGCGTGGACCGAGCCGGACCAGCCCGCCGATCCCACAAAGGATCGGCGCATCAACTCGCCGTTCTATGCGGCATCCCCGGCGCCAGACGGGTCGATCTGGGGGACGTCCCTCAGTTTCCCCGGCGCGATCATGCGTGTCATTCCTGGAGCGAATCCGTCCGAGACGGCGCTCACGGAAATCTACGAACTGCCGGCCGTCACCGATCCGAAGGCCGACGTGCGCGGCTTCTCGCCTCGCGGTGGCGATGTCGACCGCAATGGTGTCTTCTGGTCAGCGTTGTCGAGCGGGCATCTCGCCAGCTTCGATCGCCGCAAATGCAAAGGACCGCTGAACGGTCCAAAGGCGACCGGTCAGCACTGCCGCGAAGGTTGGACGTTCTACCCGGAGCCTCTGCCGCAGTTCAGAGGCGTGACCGATGACGGCAGCACGGAAGGCAGCTACTACACGTGGGTCGATCAGTTCAATACATCAGGGCTTGGTGCCAACACGCCGATCAATACCGGCAACGCGTCTGAGGCCCTTCTGGCGTACAGCAACGGCAACTGGGTCGTGATGCGCGTGCCGTATCCGATGGGGTTCTATACAAAATGGATGGACGGACGCATCGACAACGACAAAGCGGGTTGGAAGGGTAGAGGGCTGTGGGCGACGATCAGCACTCGCGCGCCGTTCCATATGGAAACGGGCAAGGGTACGACAAGCAAGGTGATGCAGTTCCAGGTGCGGACGGATCCGCTTGCGAAATAGACGCCGAACTCTGAGGCCTTGAACAGGAGATTAGGAGACTAGGAGAATTCTTCAAAAAAGAGTTCTCCTAGCCCTCCTATACTCCTAATCTCCTGTAAAAGGGACGTGTTCACTATTCGGGATGCCCGCATCGAGGATGCCGAAGGTATGGTAGGCATCCTCAATCCGATTATCGCCGCGCGTATCTACACCGCGCTCGATACGCCGTTCTCCGTCGAAGATCAGCGTTCGTTCATCCGTAACTTCCCCTCGCGAGGTGTGTTTCTCGTCGCCGTCGATGCGGCAAGCCGCGCGGTCGTCGGCCTGCAGGACGTCTCACCGTTTGCGGACTTTACTCGTGCGTTCGACCATGTCGGCGTCATCGGCACCTACGTCGATCTGAATCTGCGCCGGCAGGGAATCGCCTCGCGGCTCTTCGCCGCGACCTTCGACGCCGCGCGGCGGAAGGGGTACGAAAAAATCTTTACGTATGTGCGGGCCGACAACGATGCCGGCCTCAAAACCTACCTGAAGCAGGGGTTTCGTGTGGTGGGAAGCGCCGAGCGCCACGCGAAGATCGACGGCCGGTACATCGACGAAATCATCATCGAGAAGCTCTTATAGGCCTTTCGACTAGAATGAGCCCACTTCGCCATGCTCTGGTGGCACTGGCTCGTCCTCGGCCTCGTCCTGGTCGCCCTCGAAATGGCGGCGTCGGGCGGGTTCTACGTCATTTTCTTCGGTATTGCGGCCCTCGCGATTTCCGCGCTCCATGTTCTCGACATCGCGGGGCCGGCCTGGGTGCAGCTGTTCCTGTTTTCCGCGATATCAGTCGTCTCCCTGCTGTTCTTCCGTGGTCCTCTTCTGAGATGGATGAAGCTCGACCAGCCGGGCAAGGACGTCGATTCGCTGGTGGGCGACATCGCCGTGCCGATGGAAGACATTCCGTCGGGCGCTGTCGGCAAGGCCGAGCTACGCGGCACAGTCTGGTCGGCACGCAATCGGGCGGCCTCGACGCTTGCGCGCGGGCAGCGGTGTAAGGTCGTCGAGGTGGATCAACTGATGATTTTCCTCAAACCAGAAAGTGAGCGCCCATGACCGGCGGTCTCCTTGCGTTGCTCGTCCTCACGTTTCTCGTGCTCATCGTTGTCGCGAAGACGGCGATCGTCGTGCCGCAGCAGAGCGCGTTTGTCGTCGAGCGGCTCGGGCGCTTCCATGGGATTCTCAACGCTGGTTTCCACGTGCTGCTGCCGTTCGTCGATGTGATTCGGTATCGCCATTCCCTGAAGGAGACGGCCGTCGACATTCCAGCGCAGGTCTGCATCACGCGCGACAACGTGCAGGTCGGCGTCGACGGGGTCCTGTACCTGAAGGTGCTGAATCCGGAGCGCGCGTCATACGGCATCTCGGACTACATGTTTGCGATCAGCCAGCTTGCACAGACGACGCTTCGAAGCGAGGTCGGAAAAATCGATCTCGATAGAACGTTCGAGGAGCGGACCAACATCAATACCGCCGTCGTCAGCGAGCTCGACAAAGCCTCCGAATCGTGGGGCGTCAAGGTGCTGCGCTACGAGATCAAGAACATCACGCCGCCGGCGGACATTCTCGCGGCGATGGAGAAGCAGATGCGCGCCGAGCGCGAGAAACGCGCGGTGATTCTTACCTCCGAAGGCACGCGCGACGCGGCGATTAATACCGCCGAAGGCATGAAGCAGGAAGTGATCAAGCAGTCCGAGGCCCGCAAGCTGCAGCAGATCAACGAGGCGGAAGGCGAGGCTGCGGCCATCACGTCGGTGGCGACCGCCACGGCCGCAGGCATCCGCAGCGTCGCTGAGGCGATCAAGCTGCCCGGTGGCCAGGAAGCAGTTCAGCTGCGCGTCGCGGAGCAGTACATCGGCCAGTTCGGCGAGCTTGCGAAAAAGAGCAACACGATCGTGCTGCCGGCCAACGTGGCGGATGTAGGATCGATGATCACGCTTGCCATGAAGCTGATCGGGAAGGACGCTCCGGTCAAGAGTTAGTGACTCAAGAGCGAGCGAAACACAAGGTGTGACATGCATGCGAAGATCGCCGCAGTGTTCATCGTCGGCGGTTTGGTGTCGATCGGTGCACAGGAGCGCATCGACCACGAGACCTACTGGAAGATCAGACAAGAGGCGACGACCAACTCTCAGATTCTGAAAACCGTTCAAGTACTGACCGACTTGTATGGCCCGCGGCCGACGGGCTCGCCCAATCTCAAGGGTGCCGGCGAGTGGGCGATCAGGCAAATGGCGTCGTGGGGACTGCAGAACGGCCGCCTCGAGCCGTGGGAATGGGGAAATCCAGGATGGCTCAACGAGCGGCTCTCCGCCCACATGGTCTCGCCCGTGAAAGATCATCTCGTTGCTGAGGCGCTCGCATGGACACCGGGCACCAATGGACCCGTGAGAGCCGCTGCGGTTCAAATCACGTTGCCCGTCCGCCCGACCAAGGACGTGCTCTCTTCACATCTGGAGGCGTTGAAGAGCACCGTGAAGGGGAAGATCGTCCTCGTGGGCGCGCACCAGCGTGTGCCCGTGACTTTCAACGATCCGCCGGAACGCCGCGACGACCGTGAAGTGCTGCAGATTCTCGCGGCGCCAACCGCAGCGCCGCAGGGCCCGGCTCGAGGCACGCCGCCGGCGCAATCAACGCAGCCGGCCGCGAATCAGGTATTGAGCAACGCTCAGATCAGTCAGCAGCTCTACCAGTTCCTCCAGGAGAATGGCGTCCCGGTGCGCGTGAACGATGCCGGCCGCGATCACGGACAGATCCGGGCATTCGCCAACAACACCTACGACCCCGCGAAAGCCATTCCGACGGTCGTGCTGCGCAACGAAGACTACGGGCGCATCTCGCGACTCCTGGCCGACGGGCACGCCGTCGAGCTCGAGTTCGACATTGTCAACCGGATCTATCCCGAGGGACGCACGAGCTACAACACCATCGCTGAGATTCCGGGCGCCACCGATGAGATCGTGATGCTCGGCGGGCATCTCGACTCGTGGCACGCAGCGACCGGCGCAACCGACAACGCCATCGGGTGTGCGGTCGTGATGGAAGCCGGGCGTATTCTCAAAGCGATCGGCGTGAAGCCGCGCCGGACGATTCGTGTCGCATTGTGGAGCGGCGAAGAGCAGGGGCTGCGAGGATCGCGGGCCTACATCAAGCAGCAGTTCGGTACATTCGAGGAGCCCGGGCCGGCGCACGCGAAATTCAGCGGCTACGTCAATATCGACAACGGAACCGGCCGTGCGCGGTCGATGACAGTTTTCGGCCCGCCCGCAGCGGGCACGGTGGTTCGCGAGGCGATCGCGTCATTCAAGGATCTGGGTGTGCTGGGGGCGACGACCACGCGCAGCCGTCAAGGCGGCAATTCCGACCATTCGGCGTTCAACGAAGCCGGGTTGCCAGGCATCAACGTGCTGCAGGATCCAATCGAGTACGACAGCCACTCCTGGCACAGCAACCTCGACACGTACGAGCGTGTCGTCGAAGAGGATGTGATCAAGTCGGCGATCGTCATCGCTGCCACTGTTTATCACCTGGCCACCCGGGACGAGGCGCTGCCGAGATTTCCACGAGGGGAGATGCCGAAGCGTCCCGGGCCTGCGCGGTAATGCCCCGCCTTCGCTCGAAGAAGCGAGACGAGCTACGGCGCGGCAAGCCCGGCCTTCGCTCGAAGGAGCGAGACGAGCTATGGCGCGGCAAGCCGGAAGTCTCCCAACTGCTCGCCATCATCGATCAGGCTTACAACAAACCGTCGTGGCATGGCACGAACCTTCGGGGAGCGGTTCGGCGTGTCACACCCGTTCAGGCCGCCTGGCGTCCGGCGCCACGCCGTCACAACATCTGGGAGATCGTCGTTCACGCCGCTTATTGGAAATACGCTGCAGCCCGTCGATTTACAGGGAGCGCGCGCGGCTCGTTCAGCTTGAAGGGGTCGAACTGGTTTCAGCGCCCGATCGGCTCTTCCCAGGCTGGTGAAAAAGCGTGGCGCGCCGACCTCGAACTGTTGGATGACATGCATGCGACGTTGCGGCAGGCCGTCATGCGCTTGTCGGGGAAAGATCTCACCCGCAGGCCCGCAGGTTCGAAGGTCAGCAATTTTTCGCTGCTTTCGGGCATTGCGGCCCACGACCTGTACCACGCCGGCCAGATCCAGCTCTTGAAGCGTCTCCATCGCCGGTAGCGCGCAACTCTCCTCGCGGCGCCTGGGCTGACGTTGCTGCAACGCGAAGCCGTGTGGAGGCGGCCGACACGTGACACCTGACCGGGCGAGAAGCCTGTGGGAACCGAGCGAGGTCAAGGACCTCGCGTCGAACGGGCCGCGCGGGCATCGCAGCCCGGTCCGGCCCCGGAACTTCGGCTTCGCGGGGCAGCAACGTCAGCCCAGGCGCCGCATGGAAATGAGTTACGCGCTGCCGTTGGCTCCTTTAGCGGTAAACTAGGCGCGTTTCCGGTCGATAAGCGGGACACAGAGCTCACAGAGTGAGACAAAGGACACGGAGAATTCTTTTCATGAGAAGGAAGCTCTCTGTGCTCTCCGACCTCCTCTGTGTCCTCAGTGTCCCAGCACAAAGGGGCAAAGCCATGAGAGCACGCATTTGCGCGACGATGTTATTCCTCGCGATAGCGGCCGTTGCGGTCAACTTGGCGTTCCTCGACGAGGCTCGGAACGCCGCGAGCGCCGGTCGAGCGGCGCAACAAGCCCCCGCGGCACCGGGTGGGCAGGGCCAGGGCGGCGGCAGAGGCGGCCCCGGTGGCGCCGGGCAGCAGGCGGCGCCTCAGGTGCCGTCGGTTTCGAAGCGGCCGAATGGCGGCGGTCTCGCCACGATTCGCATGGGAGCCCCAGATAACAACATGTGGTTCGGCTGGCGTGTGGCGATGCCCACCGCGGCGCTGAAAGGGATGACCTTCTCCGACGCCCTCGCGAAGGCCGACGTCATCCCCTTCGCGTCCGTGGAAGCCTCGAGCACGCAGATCACCAGCTTCGAAGTGCCGAAGCCGCTCGACCAGCGCCTTCAGGCCAACGAGCGCGCCGCGGTCGTCTATCGTCTGCGCGAGATTGCCGAGTCGATCATGGCCTATCGCGTCGACAACATCGGCGCCGACTCCGCCATGCGCCGGCAGGTGTTTGAGTTCGCCAAGTCGATCAACGTGCCGCTCATCATCACGAGCGCGGATGCGGCGAATCTCGCCGAGCTCGACAAGCTGGCGCAGGAGTTCGAGATCGACATTGCGCTCGAGAGCAAAGGTGCTCCCAGGACCGTCATGGCCGCGCTCGAGGGCCGCAGCAAGCGACTGGGCGTCAGCGCGCATCTCGGCGGCTGGGCTCAGGCCGGTACCAAGGCGGTGGACGGCTTGGCGATGGTGAAGGACAAGCTGCTGCACGTGACCGCCTCCGATCGGAGCGCGCTCGGCGCGCGAGGCCGCGTCGTGTCGCTGGGCGAAGGCGCTGCGGGGCTCGGCGAGTTCTTCCTGGCGGTCTACAGGGCGGGCATCAAGCCGTTGTCTATTACGGTGGAGTCGATCGGCGCGACTGAAGCTGACATGATGAAGAACGTCAACGGGTTCGAGCGCGTGATGTGGCCCGCGATGTCGGCGCGCGTCAACGACGTGCTGAAGACGCCTCCAGGCCAGATTCGCGGCGGCGATCGCCTCGACCCCGAGATGCGCGCGCAAATCGATGCGGCGATTCCCCGGCAGGCCGTCGCCAAGCCGGCGCGCCCTCGCAAGCTGCTCGTCACCGACATCCAGATGTACTCGGGCCACAGCACGATCCCGCACGGCAACTACATGATCGAGCTGATGGCGAAGTACACTGGCGCATTCGAGGCGACCTTCAGCAACGATCAGGAGATGTTGAAGTACCCGAAAATCAAGGAATTCGATGCCGTCTTCTTCAACAACGTGTGCGGCATGGTGCACAACGATCCGGACGTGCGCGAGAGCCTCCTGCGCTATATCCGCGAGGGCGGTGGCCTTGGCGGCAATCACGCGGTGACATACGCGAACCTCAACTGGCCGGAATTCGCCGACATGATGGGCGGCTGGGCGGGACAGCACCGCGTGGAAGAGCAGGTGCTCAAGATCGAGGATCCGAGCAGCCCGCTGATGAAGCCGTTCGGCAGCCAGCCATTCACGCACACCGACGAGTTCTACATCTTCCCGCCGAGCTCGCCGTACTCGCGCGAGAAACAGCGTGTGCTGATGAGCATCGACGTCGAGAAATCCGATCGCGGTTTCGGCGGGCGGTTCAGCGAGCTCAGCACGCGGCCCGATCAGGATTACGGCGTCGCCTGGGTGAAGGGCTACGGTAAAGGCCGCACCTACTTTACGCCGCTGGGCCATACGACCATCATGTATACCGACAAGCGCTGGACCGGCCACCTGCTGGCGGCGATTCAGTATGTGCTGGGCGATCTGCCGACCGACGAGACGCCGTCGGCAAAGGTACGGCGCACCAACTGATACCCCCAGCGACCAACCATCGTCGCCGGAGGACCCTATGAGAGTCTCACGCTGGATTGTCGCAGTGATGGCTGTGACAGCAACGCTGACGGTCACAGGACAGGAACGGACTGCGCCTGGCTCCCGCGCATACGCGTTCGACGTCACGGAACGCTCGATCGAAGACTTGCAGACCGCGTTGACCGCTGGGACGATTACATCGCGGGAATTGGTCGAGCTCTACCTCGCACGCATCGACGCGTACGACAAGCGCGGTCCGGCGCTGAATGCAATCACCATCCTCAATCCACTGGCGAGGGAGGCAGCGGCGGCGCTCGATGCCGAACGCGTCGCGCGTGGTCCACGTGGGCCCCTTCACGGCATTCCCGTTCTCGTGAAGGACAACTACGAGACGATCGAGATGCCCACCTCGGCAGGGTCGATCGCCCTTGCGACGTTTCATCCTGCCCGCGATGCGTTCCAGGTACAGCGACTGAAGGACGCCGGTGCCATTGTCCTTGGCAAGACAAACATGCACGAGCTGGCATCGGGAATCGTCACCGTCGGCTCGCGGTTTGGACTGACGAAAAATCCCTATGATCTCGATCGCAATCCGGGCGGGTCGAGTGGCGGAACGGGAGCTGCCGTGGCTGCGAGCTTCGCGGCTGCCGGCATGGGCAGCGATACCTGCGGCTCGATTCGTCAACCGGCTGCACACAACAATCTCGTCGGGCTGCGAGGCACGCAGGGGCTTGCCAGCCGGACCGGGGTCGTGCCTCTCTCGAGCACACAGGACATTGCCGGACCGATCGCGCGCACCATCACCGACCTCGCCATCCTGCTTGACGCGACGGTGGGGCCAGATCCGAAGGATGCATCGACGGCGGCGAGTGCCGGTCGTATCCCGGCGTCGTATCGGTCGGCCCTGAGAGAGAATGCGCTCAAGGGTGCGCGGCTCGGCGTCGTCCGTGGTTTGTTCGGGACTGCCGCCGAGGATGGGGAAGTTTCGTCGGTCGTCGGCAGAACACTGGAGGAGCTCAAGAAGGCGGGGGCGGAAGTCGTTGAGGTGACTATCCCCGGACTCGAGGATCTTCTACGCGACAGCTCGGTGGTCGATTTCGACTTCAAGTTCGATTTTGCCGACTACCTTGCGACCTGGGAGCAGGCCCCTGTCAAATCGCTGGCCGAAATTCTGGACAGAGGACTGTTTCATGCTGAGCTCGAACCGCGATTCCGCACGAGGAATGCCGTCAAGGAGCGAGACGGCGAACCCGCACGTCGCGCACGGGTGAAACGCACCGCCATTCGTCAGGCAGTGGAAGCCGTACTGGCCGAACATCGTCTCGTGTCGCTCGTCTACCCGACGTTACGGCGCAAGCCGGCACGGATTGGCGATGCGCAGATCGGCGGCAACTGTCAGCTCAGTGCACACTCCGGCCTGCCTGCTCTCGCGATTCCGGCGGGGTTCAGCACCGATGGCGTGCCGATCGGAATGGATTTGCTTGGTGCGGCGTTCAGCGAACAGGAACTCCTTTCGGTCGGCTACAGCATCGAGCGGACGCTGCGGTTGCGTCAGACGCCCTTCAGCGCGCCGGCGCTCGCTGCTGGCAACCTTCCTCGTGAACGCACGGTTACGGTTCTCGTGAGCGACCCGGCCGGCATCGCCGTGGATTTCACCTATGAGCCGACGACGTCGCGGCTGCGCTACGTATTGCGAGGTGCCTCGACATCGCGAGATCGAATTTCGGCTATCTGGCTGCACAGCGGGACGTTGGACAAGCCTGGTGCCGCACGTCAGCGGGTCTTCAGCATGGGGCAGCCTGTGCGTGGCGAGCTCATGCTTTCGCATGCCGATCGTCAGGATATCGCCGCCGGACGCCTGCTCGTCCGTATCTTTCGGGAGGGCACTGCCGGGAGTGCCCAGGATGTGCCGCTGGCGCTGGACATGGAAACCGTCACTCGCGGCTCATTCTTGATGGGCACGGCCGCTGCGCAACTCGATTCGGTGATGGCGCGTTTCAAGTCGAAACGCCGTGAGTTGTATGCCGGCGAATTGCCGGCCCGTAGGACGACCGTCAAGCCGTTCCTGATCGATCGCAGTGAAGTGACGAACTACGCGTTCAAGCGGTTCGTCGAGAGCAATCCCGAGTGGTCACTCGAACGGATCTCCAGCGACCGGCACAACGGTGAGTATCTGAAGCACTGGGTCGGTGGCACGTATCCGGCCGGCGAAGCGGATCACCCTGTGACCTTCATCACGTGGGATGCCGCGAGTGCATATTGCAAATCGATCGGCAAACGGTTGCCGACGGAGCCCGAATGGGAACTGGCCGCTGGTGGCGGAGACCAGGCGGAATTTCCGTGGGGCGATGCGATGCCGGACGCGTCTGTGGCGAACTGGTCGGGGGCGGGGCTCGGCAAGCCGGTTCGCGTGGGCAGTTTCCCCGCCGCGCGCGGCCTGTACGACATGGCCGGCAATGTCTGGGAGTTCGTCGAAGAGCGATGGAAAGACAGCTACCTCGAGACGGCGAAAGTCTCGATAGATCGACGGGTGATTCGCGGCGGAAGCTTCGGCGGCGCCGCGGTGAACCTGCGTGTGCGCTTTCGTGACAGTCACCCTGAGATCGGTGCGGGTGCCCACGTCGGATTCAGGTGTGCGCGTTCTTTGGAGGGTGATGGCAAATGAAGATGTATCTGCACGTGTTCCTGCTCTCGCTGATCCTTGCGGCGCCGGGCTATGCGCAATCCTGGCAGCCTCCCTCCGACGCCCAGCGTTGTCCCTCGAAATGGGGTGCGGCCGACCAGCGGGGATCGGGCAACCACATGAAGCCCGACAGCGTGCTCCGCGCGGTCAGGCTCATTCGGACCGGTGAAGTGCTCGAGCTGGGGCGCGTGCTGCGGACGGACATGCCGTTCTCGGTTGGCCGGCGGTTCGAGATGCACGTCAAACGCACGAATATGAACACCGGGTCGAACCGGCGCGGCAGCAATGAAGAGATCATGTTCACCGAGCTCGGCCAGGTGGGCACGCAATTCGACGGCTTTACACACCAGACGATCGGCGACAGCCTCTACAACTGCGTCAAGCAGGACGATGTGGCGACGCGAGGCGGGTTTACGAAGCTGGGCATCGAGCAGGTCGGGTCGCTCATCACCCGCGGCGTGCTCATCGACGTCGCCGCGCTGAAGGGCGTCGAGATGCTGCCCGCCACCTATCCCATCACCGTTGCCGATCTGCAGGCGGCGCTGCAGCGCCAGAAGCTGACGCTGCAGCCTGGCGACGCGGTGATCGTCAACACGGGCTGGGGCCGTTTGTGGGACAAAGAGGGAGAACGCTACCTGAAAACGAACCCCGGCCTCACGACCGCATCGGCCGAGTGGCTCGCCAAGCAGGATCCGATGCTCATCGGGATCGACAACGGTCCGGTCAGCGTCACTCCTGATCCGGATCCGAATTTGAACAACCCTGTTCACCAGATCGCGCTCGTCGTCCATGGTATTCACCTCCTCGAAAATTTGAAGCTGGACGAGCTGGCGGGCAAACAGGTGTACGAGTTCGCGTTCATCGTGCAGCCGCTGAAGATTCAAGGTGCCACTGGTTCAACGGTGGCCCCGATTGCGGTCCGCTGAACACAAAGGTCGGAACACGAAGGTCACCAAGGTCTGCACACGACAAGGTCACAGAGCACGACGACGCGAAGAGCACGACGGCACGACGAGAACAAGAGTACAAACAAGAGACCGGATTCAATGCGTTACTCGCGTCGACTTTGCGTCATCGCGTTTCAATTCCGGTCCTCTGCGTCTCTGCGTCTCAGCGTCGAGATATTCTGCCGGCTATGACGTTCACGCGATATTTCGGAGGGGTGGACATGAGTCTTCGACGCGTTCTGGTCTTCGGTGCGGCAGCTGCGCTGTTGTGTGCGGCGCCTGTCTATCTCACCACAGTGCGCGGTCAGAGTGGCCCCCGGTTGTATACCACCTGGAGCCAGCCCGGCGGCAGCATCGACGGCGCGCAGTACTCGGCACTTGCGCAGATCAACAAGAGCAACGTTCATCAGCTCGAACTGCAGTGGTTCTCTCCCGCGCCAGGTCCGATCGGCCGTTTCGCGTTCAGCCCCCTCGTCGTCGACAACGTGATGTATGTCGTGGGCAAAGACAGCGCGGTGTTCGCATTGGATGCCGTGACAGGCAAGGAAGTCTGGCGATTCGATACGGAAGGCACGCCAACCAACCGTGGTTTCAATTACTGGGAGAGCAAGGACCGATCCGATCGCCGCATCATCTTCGCGTCGCGAAGCTACCTGCAGCAGCTCGACGCACGAACGGGAAAGCCGATCGCCAGCTTTGGCGTGAAGGGCCTCGTGAACCTGCGCGAGGGGCTCGGCCGTACGCCCACGCCCAACGGTGGAGCGCAATCAGGATCGCCGGGGCAGGTGTGGGGGAATCTGCTCGTCCTGGGGTCGGCCCCGGGTGAAGGGTACAACTCGCCTCCTGGCGACATACGTGCCTTCGACATCTTGACCGGCAAGCTGGTGTGGACGTTCCACACGATTCCGCGTCCGGGCGAGTTCGGTTACGAGACGTGGCCGCCAGACGCGTGGAAGACGGCCGGCGGCGCCAACACGTGGGCCGAGTTTGGCATCGACGAAAAGCGCGGCATCGGATACTTTCCGCTCGGCTCGCCGACCTTCGATCTCTGGGGCGGCGATCGCAAAGGCGACAACCTGTTTGGCAACACGCTGGTCGCGCTCGATTTGCGCACGGGTAAGCGTCTGTGGCACTACCAGCTGCTGCATCACGACCTCTGGGACTACGATCTCGTCACGGGTCCGAAGCTGCTGACCGTCAAGCACAACGGCAAGCCCGTGGACATCGTCGCGCAGGCGACGAAGTTTGGCCTGCTGTATGTGTTCGAACGCGTCACGGGCAAGCCCATCTGGCCGATTGAAGAGCGGCCGGTTCCGCAGAGCGATGTCCCCGGCGAGCAGTCGTCGCCGACACAACCATTCCCGACCAGGCCTGCGCCGTTCTCACGGCTGAAGTTCACCGAAGCGGATGTGAATCCCTACCTCGACGAAGCCGAGCGTCAGCGCATCATCGGCATCATGAAAAAGGCGCGCAACGAAGGGATCTTCACTCCGCTCAGCATCACGCAGGACCAGATTTCCGTTCCGGGCGAGCTCGGCGGCGCAAATTGGGGCGGGGCAGCCGCGGATCCCGAAACCGGCATGCTCTACGTGCGATCGTCCGATCAGCCTGCCCTGCACACACCGTTGCAGCCCGTCGAAGACGGCGAGGCGATCAGCAAGATGACACCCCAGCCTCGGTACACGGGCCGTCTTGGCTCGATGTTCTTTGCCGAAAACGGGCTGAACGCGATGAGTCCGCCATGGGCGCAGATTACTGCCTATGATCTGAATACGGGCGACATCAAATGGCAGGCGCCCTTCGGCGTTGTCCCTGCGCTCGCTGCGAAAGGCATCACCAACACGGGCAACAACTATCGCGCGCATCGCAACGGGCCGGTCGTCACCGCAGGCGGGTTGATTTTCATCGCACACTTCGGCGATCGCACCGTGCGCGCCTACGACAAAGACAATGGGAAGACGCTGTGGGAGAAAAAGATGGCTCCCAACTTTGCAGGCATCCCGTCGGTGTACGAGGTGAACGGGCGCCAATTCGTCGCCTTCTACGGCAGCAGCTTCGAGAAGCCGGCCGAGAGCAACATCGCCTGGGAAGCCGGCGAGGCTGAGTCGCAGGGATACTATGTGTTTGCTCTAAGTAAAAAGTGAGAAGTAGAAAGTAGGAAGTGAAACACGACGACGTATGCCTCAGAGACTTACTTTCTACTTTTTACTTTCCACTTTCTACTTTCTGTGCGCGTCTGTGTCGAGCGCGCAGGAAGGCTGGCCTCAGTTCCGCGGCCCGACCGGCCAGGGCCATTCCATCGAACGAGGTCTGCCGCTCGAATGGAGCGAAACGACGAACGTCGTGTGGAAGACGGCCATCCGCGGCCGCGGATGGTCTTCACCCGTCATCGCTGCGGGGCGCGTCTGGGTGACGACGGCGGTACCGGAGGCGCGCGGGGTGTCGCTGCGCGCGCTGGCGTTCGATGTTGAGAGCGGGCGAGAAGTAACCAACGTCGAGGTCTTCCGCCTCTCGAACGCGAATCTCAAGAATCCCAAGAACAGCCACGCGTCGCCCACACCTATCGTCGAAGGCGACCGCGTCTACCTGCATTTCGGGGGCGACGGCACCGCGGCGATAGACGCAACATCGGGTGCGATCGTTTGGAAGGCGCAGTTTCCGTATGCCTCGCAACACGGCGCCGGTGGATCGCCGGTGCTCTACAAGGACTTCCTGATTTTCAGCGGCGACGGCCACTATGAAGCATGGGTGATGGCCCTCGACAAGCACACTGGCAAGGTGCGCTGGAAAACAGAACGGCGCAAGCCGTTCGACCAGGCGTACACGACGCCGCTGGTGATTTCCGTCGGCGGGCGCGACGAGGTTGTGAGCGTTGGCGCGTATCGCGCAGCGGCGTACGATCCTGCGACCGGCAGAGAAATCTGGATGGTCCGCTACGAGGACGGGTTCTCCAACGTTCCGAGACCCGTGTTCGGCCATGGACTCCTCTACATCGCCACCGGCTTTCAGGAGCCCGCGTTGCTGGCGGTACGGGCGGACGGGAAGGGTGATGTCACCGAAACGCACATCGCATGGTCGATGACGCGGGGTGCGCCGTACACACCGTCGCCGCTCCTGGTCGGCGACGAGCTCTACATCGTCAGCGATATCGGAGTTGCCACCTGTGTGGACGCGAAAACAGGCAAGCTGCACTGGCAGCAACGGATTGGCGGCAACCACTCGGCCTCGCCCATCTTTGCCGACGGCCACATCTACTTCCTGAGCGAGGAGGGGGTGGCGACCGTCATTTCGCCAGGCAAAACCTACCAGAAGCTGGCGACGAGCGAGCTCGACGGCGCGACACTGGCCTCGATAGGGGTCGCCGGTGGCGCTTTCTTCATCCGAACCCTGACGCACTTGTACAAGATTGAAAGTAGGAAGTAGAAATAGGTTACATTTTCCCCGGAGGCTTTCCGATGAAACGCATTCTGGGGATCGTTCTGGCCGCGCTCGTCCCCGCGGGCGCCTTTGCGCAGGCTCCGGCGCCGCCACCGACGCCCACCGACATCAAACCAGGCAGCATCACCTGCGAGGACGTTCCCTACCCCTACTCTGTGTCGTACATGCCGTTAACGCTGTACGGGCAGGACATCCGGATGGCCTATATGGACGTACCCGCGCAGGGGCAACCGAACGGCCGCACGGTGATTCTGTTCCACGGCATGAACTTCGCCGGCTTCTACTGGGGCGGGCCGATCGATGCGCTGCGGAAGGAAGGCTTTCGCGTAGTCGTGCCGGACCAGATCGGATTCGGCCGATCGTCGAAGCCGATCATTCCCTACAACTTCCACGACATGGCGCGCAACACGCACCTGCTGCTGCAACACCTCAAGATCGACAAGGTCTTCGTCGTCGGCCATTCGATGGGCGGTATGCTGGCGGCGCGCTTCGCCACACAGCATCCCGACGTCGCCGAGCGCGTCGTCATCTACAATCCGATCGGGCTCCTGGATCCGCGCTACGAGCGCCCATGGGGCAGCGTCGACGAAGCCTACAAACGGAATTTGAACTCCACCACGTATCAGCAGATTCATGCCGGAATTGCCCGGTACTTTTCGCACAATCCCTCTGCGTGGAAACCGGAGTTCGACAAATACCCGCGCATTCGTTATGCGTGGACGCTCAGCGCCGACTGGCCGCGCTACGCAATGGTGCAGGCGCTGCTCGGACAGATGACATATCTCGATCCGGTTGTCCATGATTGGGCACACATCAAGGCGCCAACGCTGGTGTTCGGCGGTGCCGAAGACAGCCTTGCCGGTCCGGCGAGTGTGTTCCAGGCGCGGATGAAGTTCATCGCCGAGACCATTCCGAACGGCAACGGCAAGCTGCACCTCATTCCCGGGCTCGGGCACGTCCCGCACTTCGAGGCGCCCGAAAAGACCTATCCGCCTTTGATCGCGTTTCTCAAGGAAGGGCTGACCGCTAAATGAACCTCAAGAACGCGACGGCGTTGGTGACAGGCGGATCGAGTGGTATCGGGCTCGCGATTGCGAAGGCGCTGACCGATGCGGGATCTCGCGTGGCGATAACCGGACGGGATCAGGGCAGGCTGAACGGCGCGGCGAAGGCCGTTGGCGCTCACGCGATCAAGGCCGACGTCGGCAGCGAAGACGACGTCAAACGGACGTATCGCGAGTTTTTCGAACAATTCGGTCATCTCGACATCCTCGTCAACAGCGCCGGTTTCGGCGTGCGGCGGCAGCTCGTCGACATGGACCTCGCGAAGTTCGAGGCGATTTTCCGGACCAATGTGACGGGCACGATGCTGATGTCGCGCGAGGCGGCGAAGCACTTCGTCGAGCGGAAGAGCGGCAACCTCGTCAATCTTGCGTCGACTGCCGCGGTGCGCGGCGCCGCCAATGGCACCGCGTACTACGGCAGTAAGTTCGCCGTCCGCGGCATGACGGAGTGCTGGCGCGCCGAGCTGCGTCAACACAATGTTCGCGTCTTCCTCATCAACCCCAGCGAGGTGCTGACCAGCTTCGCCACCAATGCCGGCTTCACGCAGGACGACAACAACCCGACCAAGCTGCAGGCCGACGACATCGCGCATGTCGTGAGGGCGGTGCTCGAGATGAACGATCGCGGGTTCACGACCGAGCTCACCGTGTTCGCGACGAACCCGAAAGACTAGTCATCGTGAACATCCACCACGCACACATGCGCGAGGTCTTCGCGATTGCGCGGCGCGCACGCGCCCGCGGGAACCGCCCGTTCGGCGCGTTACTCGTGGCCGGCAATGGCGCCGTGCTGACGGCGGCCGAAAACAGTCAGGTGACCGAAGGGCAGGTGCTCGCCCATGCGGAGATCAATCTGCTGCATCGCGCGGTGAAGGAGTTCAGCGCTGATGTGCTGCGAACGTCCACGCTGTACGCCAGCGCCGAGCCCTGCGCCATGTGTGCGGGCGCCATTTTCTGGAGCGGCGTCGGCCGGCTCGTCTATGGGCTCAGCGGCGATCGGCTGCACAAGCTCTCGGGCTTCTCCCCGGAAATACTCGTAAGCAGCGCGCGCGACGTGTTGTCGAGATCCGGCCGTCAGGTTGAAGTCGTCGGGCCCGTATTCGAAGCCGACGCGGAGGCGCTGTTCGCGGAGGGAGAGTTTTGAGGTGAAGCCGCGCCGGGTGCTCGAGACGGCCGTCTACTGCGACAACCTGGCCCGCACGATTGCGTTCTACCAGGACTTGCTGGCCGTCGAACCGATGCTCATGGTCGAGCGGGTTGCGGCGTTCGATGCCGGCGAAGGTACCGTCTTGTTGCTGTTCCAGCGAGGGGCGTCCGACCAGCCGTTCGAGACGCCGGGTGGAGTCGTACCCGGTCACACGAGCACCGGACCTGCGCACATCGCGTTTGCGATCGACCGCACCGACGTGCCGGTCTGGCTCGATCGTCTCGAGGCCCTGCACGTCCCTATCGAGAGTCGCGTCGACTGGCCGCGAGGCGGGCACAGCATCTACTTTCGCGATCCCGACGGGCGATCGGTGGAGTTGGCGACGCCCGGAACGTGGCCGAGTTACTAGTCGAAAGGCGCAAGTCAAAAGTCGTTAGTCGCAAGGCCGGCGGGCCTCAGGCCGCACGAACCCCACGAACCCAATATAATCTCCCCAAGGAGAACGACGTGCTCATCAGCCCAGTGCTCGCGAAAGCGTTCAACGAACAGATAGGTCACGAATTTGGCGCCAGCATGCAGTACCTGAGTATCGCAGCGCACTTCTATCAGCGCTCGCTGACCCTGATGGCCAAGTTGTTCCAGGACCAGGCCGAAGAAGAGAGACAGCATGCGATGAAGTACGTCAAGTACCTGCAGGACACCAGCGGTGGACTGCAGATTCCGGCGATTCCGGCGCCGAAGCCGACATTCGCCACGGCCGAGGAAGCGGTGCAGGCGGCTTTGAACTGGGAAACGGAAGTGACGCGCCAGACGACGTCGCTGATGGATCTGGCGGTCAAGGAGAACGACTACCTCGCGCAGGGCTTTCTTCAGTGGTTCATCGGCGAGCAGCTCGAGGAGGTCGTCAAGATGGAACGGATGCTCGCCGTCGTCAAGCAGTCCGGTGAGAAGAATCTGCTGATGGTCGAGGCCTACCTCGTACACATCGAGAAGGCCCATTGATTGAGCAGCACTTCCTTGACGATTGCCTTTTTCAGCTCCGCAAGCTGAAGCTGCAGGCTGAGAAGGCAATCGCCCAGATCGACGATCGGCAGTTCTTCGAGCTGCTCGATCCCGACGCCAACAGCGTGGCTC
This sequence comes from Vicinamibacterales bacterium, assembly GCA_963782595.1. Lineage (GTDB taxonomy): Bacteria > Acidobacteriota > Vicinamibacteria > Vicinamibacterales > JAMQPK01 > JAMQPK01. The sequence continues at coordinate 526,022 of CAWAKJ010000007.1, forward strand.
ACGTCATGAAGCACGTGGCCGGCAACATGCGCTCGCGCTGGACCGACTTTCTGACGAGCGACGGAGAAAAACCGAATCGTCATCGCGACAGCGAGTTCGAGATTGAGACGGGAGATACGCGCGCAGCCATCGTGTCGCGGTGGGAAGAAGGCTGGCAGCTCCTGTTGGACACGATTGCGTCGCTGCAGCCACGCGACCTCGGCAACACCGTCACGATCCGCGGCGAGCCGCATACAGTGCTGCAGGCCATCAACCGTCAGCTCTCGCACTACTCGGCGCATGTCGGTCAGATCGTGCTGCTCGCCAAGCACTTTGCCGGCACGAAGTGGCAAACGTTGAGCATTCCCAAACGAAAATAGAGTCTCACCTAGAACCGCTCCGTCCCGCTCCTGCTCCGGCTGAGATGCAGCTCCAGCTCCCTCAGCCGTTGCTGTTCCTCTTTCAATCGCGCCAGTTCGGCCGCGCGCATGCGTTCGAATCCCCCGTCGAGAATGAACTGAACCACCTGGTGTAGTTCTCCCCGATCGAGAAACGTGCCATGGCTGCTGCAGGTATCGACGATGGCGCCCGAGAGTCTGCCGAAGTTCTGCCGGTTCATCATCTTTCCACACTGCGGACAGGGGCGGTAACGAACACGAGCGGGCGCCGCAGGTGATGAGGGAGCCGTCTTTCTCGATGCGGCGCTCTTTTGAATGAGGACCGCCTGTTGCTCGCGCTGAGCGCAGAGCCGTTCGAATGTCGCGGCTTCGAGCCAGGTTCCGTCGCACAGCGCGCATTCCAGCAGGTCGACTTCGCCGACGCGTATCCAGTGCATATCCCCACGGCACGCAGGGCATTTGGTCGCGTGGGGTTGCGCTTCTTCCGATCGGCTCCGGGCGGCGCCGCACGACGGGCAGAATGCCGCGCCTTGAAAAAGCAACGTCATGCATATGGGACATCCGATCGTCGCCAGACGCGACTGGCAGTACGCGCAGCGGCCTGCGTCGGGAGAGGCAGGCGCCCCGCAGCTCGGGCACCGAAGCGTGGCGGCGTTTGTCTGCACGCCCCGTGTATCGGCGTCTATCCCTGTGGCCGATAACAGAGGCATGGGGCTGATTGACTTCATCAAAGGCGAGCTCGTCGACATCGTGGAATGGACAGACGATTCGAGAGACACGCTGACGCACCGCTTCCCCGACGCCGACAAGGCCATCAAGAACGGCGCGCAACTCATCGTGCGCGAATCCCAGCGCGCGCAGTTCGTCTATCTGGGAGAGTTCGGCGACACCTTCGGCCCGGGCCGCCATACGCTGACGACCGACAACATTCCGGTGCTCACCAAACTGCGCTCGTGGAAGTACGGCTTCAACTCGCCCTTCAAGGCTGACGTGTATTTTCTCAACACCAGGCTCTTCACCGGCAACAAATGGGGAACGACCAATCCCGTCATGATGCCGGACGACGATCTCGGCGTCGTGCGCGTGCGGGCATTTGGCACCTACGACTTCAACATCGTCGATGCCAGGACATTTCTTCGGGAGGTTGCCGGTTCCGACCACGACTTCACGGTCGATGAGTTCATCGACGCGATGCGCTCGCGCATCGTCAGCGCCTTCAGTGACGCGGTGGCCGCCGCCAGGATTCCGGTGCTGCAGATCGCGAGCCGCTACCGCGAGATCGGCGACGCGTTGCTGCCCGTCATCAATCCCGTGACGACCGCGAAGTACGGTTTGCAATTGTCGAGCTTCATCGTCGAGAACGTGTCGATGCCCGCTGAGGTCGAGCAGGCGATCGACAAGCGCTCGAGCATGGCCGCAGTCGGCAATTTGAACGAGTACGTGAAGTTCCAGATGGCTGAGGGGATGGAAAAGGGAAGCGGGACTGCTGGAACCGCCACCGAGCTGGCGGTTGGCCTCTCGATGGCGCAGCAAATCATTCAGGCGCAAGGGGTCCTGGCCTCGCCGGATCTGCTGACGCCGGCCGACGTGGCCCGCCGCCTCGGGGTGACAGAGCCCGACGTTGTCACCATCATCGAGTCGGGGGAGTTACCCGCGAAGAAAATCGGTTCCGTTTACCGCGTCAAGCGGTCGGAGCTCGATGCGTATCTGAGCCGCTAAAGGCGTTTTTCACAACGCTGTAGCACCAGAGCGTTGTGAAACGCTCGCGGGTTCGACAGTTCCTGTTCCACGTTCCCCGTTCGCGGTGGCGCCTGGATGGAGACGCGCGTCTTTTTCGAAGAATGATAGCGTCCTGAATCCACCGCCCACCTCGAACCTTGGAACGCGGAACAGGAACGCGGAACCGACTGTCTACCGCCATTCTGTCGTAAGCTAGCGCGCATATGGCGCGCATCCTGCTCGGCAAAGGCGATCAGCCCGTCTATCTCCACACGCAATACGGCAACCGGCACGGCCTCGTAGCCGGCGCGACCGGCACGGGCAAGACCGTGTCGCTGATGGTGCTGGCTGAGGGGTTTTCCCGGCTCGGCGTCCCGGTGTTCCTGGCCGATGTGAAGGGAGACGTCGCCGGCCTGGCGGTGCCGGGCAGTGGTGGCGAAAAGATTCTGCAGCGCGCGGCGCGCGTGGGCGTCGAAGGATACGCGCCCGAGGCGAACCCCGTCGTGTTCTGGGACGTGCATGGAACGAGCGGGCATCCGGTTCGGACGACCATCAGCGAGCTTGGTCCGATGCTGCTCGGCAGGATTCTGAATCTCAGCGAAGCGCAACACGGCGCGCTCGAGATTGCCTTCAAACTGGCGGACGACCGCGGGCTGCTGCTGCTCGACCTCGACGACCTGCGCGCGCTCTTGACGTTCGTCGCGGAAAACAAAAAAGACATTTCTGCAACGTACGGGCTCGTGAGCCCGCAATCGGTCGCGGCCATTCAGCGTGCGTTGCTGCCGCTCGAGCGCGAAGGCGGCGCATCGCTGTTTGGCGAGCCCGCTCTCGATCTCTCGGACCTGTTCCGCACCGATCTCAGCGGCCGCGGCATCATCAACGTGCTCGCCGCCGATCAACTGATTCTCAAGCCGCGTCTCTTCTCGACGTTCCTGCTGTGGCTGCTCTCGGAGCTGTTCGAGAACCTCCCCGAAGTGGGCGATCTCGAAAAGCCGAAGCTGGTGTTCATCTTCGACGAGGCGCATCTGCTGTTCGACGATGCACCGGAAGCGCTGCGCGAGCGCGTCGAGCAGGTTGTACGGATCATCCGATCGAAGGGCGTCGGCGTGTACTTCTGTTCGCAGTTCCCCGACGATGTGCCCGAAGAGATGCTTGGACAGCTCGGCAACCGCGTTCAGCACGCGTTGCGGGCGTTCACGCCGCGCGATCAGAAGGCAGTGCGGACCGCGGCGGAAACGTTCGTCGCGAATCCAACGCTCGACGTTGCGGAGGTCATCTCTTCGCTTGCCGTTGGGGAAGCACTCGTTTCGACGCTCCAGGAGGGCGGCGTGCCGATGCCGGTTGAACGGACGATGATGGCGCCCCCGAGGAGCCGCATCGGTGCGTTGACGGCGGAAGAGCGAGCGGCTGTCCGTTCGCGCAGTCCGATCGGGTCGAAGTACGACACACCGGTGAATCGTGAATCGGCGTACGAGCGGTTGAAAGCGGCGGCAGGATCGCCGCCCCATCGCACCGAAGGGGCGGGTGCAACAGGTGCGACAGGTGCGACAGGTGCAACAGGTGCGACAGGTGCAACGGATGCAACGGGTGCGGGGGGTGCAACAGGTGCGGGGAGTGTGGTCAGCGATTTTCTCTGGGGCACGAAGCGACGCCAGGGTATGGTCGAGACCATGGCGAAGCAGGCCGCTCGAACGGCGGGCGGACAGCTTGGCCGTCAGATTCTGCGGGGTGTCCTCGGCGGTATTCTCGGCGGGCGACGCATTCGATGAAGCAGGTACTGGTCTACGGCGATTCGTTGACGTGGGGCATTATTCCGGGTACCCGACGACGGCTTCCGCCCGCCGAGCGATGGCCGATGATTCTCGAGGCCGAGCTGATTCGCAGTGGACGCGCGGTCCGTATCATCGAGGATTGCTTGAACGGCCGCAGGACGGTCTGGGACGATCCGTTCAAGGCCGGCCGTAATGGTCTCGTCGGAATTGAGCAGCGCATCGAAGTCAACTCGCCTCTGGCGCTGGTCATGGTGATGCTCGGCACCAACGACTTTCAATCGGTCCATCAGCACAACGCATTTCATTCGTCGCAGGGTATCGCGTCCATTGTGCGGGCGATACGCAGGGCTCCAATCGAGCCGGATATGGCGGTGCCGCCTGTGCTCATCATCGCACCTCCTCGAACCAGTATTCCCGCCGGCACGATGACGGAAAAATTCGACGGCGCACCACAGAAGTCAGCGGGTCTGGGTCCGGCGTATGCGGCGGTCGCGGCGGAATTGAACTGCGAATTTTTCGACGCTGATACGGTCATCGCGACCAGTCCTGTGGACGGCGTTCATCTCGATGCTGGCGAGCACGAAGAGCTCGGCCATCATCTCGCACCGGTTGTTGCGATGTTCTTATGAGCTGGGATGAGCTTGAAACCGAGCGGTTGAAGCTGCGAATGTGGCGGGAGAGCGACCTCGACGACTACGCGGAGATGTCTGCAGATCCCCTGGTCATGCAGTACTTGACGCCGGGCAAGGTGTTTTCACGAGCCGACGCGTGGCGCAGCATCGCGTTCTTCATGGGACACTGGCAGATGCGGGGCTACGGCCACTGGGCTGTCGAAGAAAAGGCGAGCGGCCGCATGATCGGCCGCATCGGCTTTCTGAATCCCGAGGGCTGGCCGGGATTCGAGATCGGATGGACGCTCGCGCGGCATGCCTGGGGTAAGGGCTATGCGACGGAAGGCGCGAAGAAGGCCCTCCGATACGCGTTCGAAGAGCTCGATCAGCCGCATGTCATCAGCCTCATTCATCCCGACAACACGCCGTCCATGAGGGTTGCCGAGCGTTTGGGCGAAAAGAGAGAAGGTCACGCCCGGATCAACGACATAGATGTGCTGGTTTATGGAATAGACCGTTCATGACCGGCCGGGTCCCGCGATGCACCGAGCAATTGCTTTGGCGGAAGTCATGCTGGCGGTGGCTGTTGTGCTTGGACACAACATCTACCATGTCGTTCCCAACGAAGTCCTCGTGCTCGCCGTTGTCGGCGCTCTGTCCCTCGCTCTGCGGCGTCAGTCGCTCCGTTCCATAGGATTCCGGCGTCCCGAAAGCTGGACTCGCACGTTCCTCATCGCGCTGGCGGTTGGGATCGGACTCCAGTTGCTCAGCACCTACGTATCGGAACCGCTGATTCGGCGGTTCACCGGCGAATCATCCGATCTGTCGCAGTTCCGCGATATTACCGGCGACATTCAGATCACGCTCATCTGGCTGGCGATCGCGTGGACGTTCGCCGCGTTTGGCGAAGAGTTCGTGTACCGGGGGTACGTTCTGAACAGGATGGCCGAGACACTCGGCGGCACGCCCATGTCGTTCTGGATGGCCGTCGTCGGAACCGCGATGCTCTTCGGGATCGGGCACTATTATCAGGGCCCTACGGGGATGATCGATACCGGGATCTCCGCGCTCGTGTTTGGCGCGTTGTATGTCTGGTCGGGCCGAAACCTGTGGCTGCCGATTCTGACGCACGGACTGACCGACACGATCGCCATCGTCCTGATTTTCTTCGGATTGGTACAAGTATGATCGTTCCAGTGTGATCAATCTTCAACAGCTCTACCACGAGTTTCCCAAGAAGTTCTGGATTGTCGCTGGCGTGCATTTCATCGACAAGATCGGCGGCACGATCGTGTTCCCGTTCTTCGCGCTCTACGTCACGCGCAGGTTCGGCGTCGGGATGACGGAAGCCGGTATCCTGCTGGGGCTGTTGTCGCTCGCCGGCATGGTCGGATCGGTCATCGGCGGCGCGCTGACCGATCGACTCGGCCGTCGCAAACTGATTCTGTTCGGTCTGGTTGCGAGCGCGCTGAGCTCGCTCACACTGGGCTCGGTCAACCGCTTCGCCTGGCTGTTTCCGGTGGCCTCGCTCGTCGGGTTGTTCTCCGAAGTGGGAGGGCCTGCCCACGCCGCGATGATCGCCGATATCCTGCCGAAGGAGCAGCGCCAGGAAGGTTTCGGTATTCTCCGTGTCGTGGGCAACATGGCGTGGCTCGTCGGTCCAACCGTCGCCGGTTTTGTCGCCGGCACATCGTTCTTCGCGCTCTTCGTCATCGACGCCGTCATGAGCTGCATCGTCGCGGTGCTGTTCTATTCGTTCATGCCGGAAACCAAACCCGAGGCGCACGAGCGTCACGGCGCGGAGCGGCTCTCTCAGACGTTTCGCGACTACCGCATCGTGCTGCGCGACAAGGCCTATGTCGCGTTTCTGGTGGCCGCCGTGCTGATGGGCCTGGTGTACATCCAGATGTACAACTCGCTGTCGGTGTATCTCCGCGACAATCACGGTATCGAGCCACAGGGCTATGGGTTTCTTCTGACGTCGAGCGCCATCACCGTCATCTGTTTTCAGTTCTGGACGATGCGGATCATCAAGACGCGGCCGCAGTTTCTCATGATGGCGGTCGGGACGCTCTTCTATCTGATTGGCTTCGGCATGTTCGGCTTCGTCACGGCGTACGGGCTGTTTGTCCTGGCGGTTGTCATCATTACGGCGGGGGAAATGATCGTGATGCCGACGAGCCAGGCGATTGCCGCCGGCTTTTCGCGCACCGACATGCGGGGACGCTACATGGCGGTCTTTGGACTGTCCATCAGCGTGCCGGCAGCCGCCGGGCCGCTGGCCGCAGGGCTGGTGCTCGATCACTACGCTCCGAATCTTCTCTGGCACTTCGGCGCACTGTTGTGCGCGATATCCGCGGCGAGCTTCTACGCTCTGCACGTGCAGCTCGGGACGCAGGACCGGTTTGCGCCCGGCCGCGTGCGCCGCGAGACGGCGCCGCTGGCGATGGAGGCCGAGCATGGGTGACATGGAGATCAGCCCGATCGTTCACGTCATTCAGCTCTCGGTCGCGCCAGTGTTCCTGCTCTCGGGCATCGGCGCCATCCTGGCTGTGATGACCAGCCGGCTCGGCCGCATCATCGATCGCGCGCGCGTGCTCGAATCCAGGCTCGAGCACGCGCCTGCCGATCACATTCCGCCGCTCGAAGCGGATCTCGAAGCGCTGATTCGGCGGGCGAGATTGATAGGCCCCGCGATTACCTTCTGCACGACGACCGCGCTTCTCGTGTGCACCCTTATTGCCGTTCTCTTTCTCGGTGCGTTCCTGCATTTCGACGCGACTGTGATCGTCGCGCTCCTCTTCATCGCTGCGATGCTCGCGTTTTTTCTTGGCCTTCTGTGGTTTTTGAGAGAAATCTTCGTCGCCACGCGAAGTCTTCGGATTGGCGCGCGGCGGGTGCATGGACGAAACTAGGGATTGGGGATTAGGGATTGGGGATTAGGGCGAGTGCGGTGTTCGTGTTTGCGCTGACGACCTTGGTCGATGCGCAGCCGCGCGTGACGTTGCCCAGAGGCGTCGCGCGGGTCTCGTTCGGGACGGCGCATCGATACTTCGGGCCCGGGAAGGAGATGTGCGTCATCGTGTTCCCGCTGCCGGGCGCGGCGTTCGAGCGGGGGACGACCGAGTTGTCCTATGCGGTCGAGCTCGAACCGCGAACGGTGAAAAAGGCATCGGCGCAGGTCGTCGGCGCCACGCCACAGTCGTTGCGCTCCGTGGCCTGCAACGTGTTCACGCCCGTTCCAGGGGGCTTCAGCCAGACACAGATCGGCAACACCATCTCGCGTATCGACAAGGCGCCGCTTGCCTCCGGACAATACACTCTTCGCATCGTGGTCGATGGCCAGACCGCCGACGTGCCGTTTCATGTCAAATAATCCACGCGTTCTGCTTCTCGATCTCGACGATACGATTCTCGACGACAGCGGTCAGGTGCACGAGTGTTGGAGCGCCGCGTGCGCCAGTCACGCGGACCGACTCGCTCCGCTCGACGCCGCCATGGTCGCCGACGCCATCCGAAAGACGTCCCGATGGTACTGGGCCGATGCCGAGCGCCATCGCGCGGGCCGTCTCGTGCTCGACGCGGCGAGACGCGAGGTCGTGAGACTCGCGCTCGTCGAGCTCGGGATCGGCGACCAACTCCTCGCCGCCTCGATTGGCGACAACTACACCCATCGCCGCGATGTCGGGATGACCCCGCTGCCCGAGGCCATCGACACAGTGCGCTGGCTTCGCGATTCGGGACGGCGCCTCGCGTTGCTGACCAACGGCGCCGGGCCGGCGCAACGAAAAAAGATAGTCCGCTTCGGACTCGCCGAACTGTTCGACGCCATCCTCATCGAGGGCGAAATGGGGTTTGGGAAACCCGATGCACGCGTCTACCACCACGCGCTGGCCGCGCTGCAGGTGCGTCCGTCTGACGCATGGATGGTCGGCGACAACCTCGAGTTTGATGTCCACGCGCCGCAGAAGCTGGGCATTTCAGGTGTATGGATCGATATCCGCGGCCGCGAATTAACCGAGTCTCCCCACGTCTCGCCGAACCACATCATCGGGTCGCTTTCGCAGTTGCGCTCGTTGATCCAATCAGCGGTTTGAGGTAAACAGGTGCCATACCGAAGAGGTTGTGGCAAAGAAAATCCCGTGCATCGGGTGTGCCGCGCGCGTGACCGAAGGTGACGGGCCTGCGCACCGGTATATCGGGGCGTCCCCCGGCTGCTGGAGGCTCTACGGCGAGGTACTCGCGCGCGAATACACCGACCCGCGCTATGGCGTCGTTCATCAGCTGACGGTCGACGCGTATGCCGCTCAGCATCCCGGCACGCCATCCGCGCAGTCCGTTCAGTCAGTGACCGTTCACCTCGTCGGACTCTACATTGTGTTCGAGCTCGGCCGGACGCCATCGGAGGCGCGCAAAACCATCCAGCGCGCCGTTCAGCACAAGAAGGATTTCGTCTGGCTCGAGCCGCCGCCCTCGCTCGGCAGGATGACGATTGTCGATGTTTACAGCGCCAAGGATCATTCAGAGCATAGCGCCCGCGTGAAAGCTTGGGCGTCGAGCGTCTGGAAAGCCTGGGAGCCACATCACGCGAAGATACGCCGCTGGGCGTAGCTCCGGTCTTTGCAGTAGCATTAGCCCCATCAGGAGCTGACTATGAACGGTACCAGGGCTATCCTTCTCGGATCGGCTGTCTTCATTGGACTCACGATCGTTGCCATTAGCGGCCAGCAGGCGCCGCCGGCTACTGGCGGCGTATACACAGCAGCGCAGGCGCAGAATGGCGAAGCTGCCTATGCGCAACAGTGCGCTGGATGCCATGGGCAGGATTTCACCGGATCTGCCGATGCGCCAGCCCTGCGAGGTGCAGATTTCCGCACGAAGTGGGGACCGCGCGCGACAAACGAGCTCTTCACCTATCTCGTCCAGACCATGCCGCCCACTAATCCTGGTGCATTGGGCGAGGAAGGGACGCTGGCTGTCACGGCGTATCTCCTCAGAATCAACGGCGCACCTGCGGGTCCGCAGGCGCTGACGCCGCGGAACGAGACCCCTATTGGCACGCTTTTGGCTGCGCAGGGTGCCGCACAGGCGCCCGCGCGTGCAGGTGGCGGTGGCGGAGGTGGTCGCGGTGCAGCAGCACTTCCCCCCGTCATGGGTGCGGGCACCGCCGCGCGGGGTGGTCGCGGCGGAGAATCAAACCGCGGTGTCACCGTCGCGGGCGAAGTCAGGAATTACGTGCCGGTGACGCCCGAGATGCTCAGGAACCCGCCCCCTGGCGACTGGCTCATCTTCCGCCGCAACTATCAGGGTCACAGTCACACACCGCTGAATCAGATCACGCCTGCCAACGTGAAGAACCTTCAGTTGCAGTGGGTGTGGGCGATGAACGACTCGGGCGCCAATCAGACGACGCCGATCGTTCATAACGGCATCATCTATCTGGCGACGCCCAGCAATATCGTCCAGGCGCTCGACGGAAAGACCGGCAGTTTGATTTGGGAGACGCGTGCGGGTCCGGATCAAGCGCCGGGGTACGGCGGCATCCGCAGTATCGCCATCGCCGACGACAAGATTTTCCTGCCGGCGAGCAACGCGCACATGGTGGCGCTGAGCGCGCGGACCGGCGAAATCCTCTGGGACACGAATGCCTCCCCCGAGGCGACGCGCGTCAATACGAGCGGAGCGGTCGTCATTGGCGACAAGGTGCTGCAGGGGCTGACCGGATGCACGCGGTTCGATGGCGTGGGCTGCTTCATCAGCGCGTATGACACCAGAACGGGCAAGCAGGCCTGGCGGTTCTACACCGTGCCAAGGCAGGGCGAGCCCGGCAGCGAGACGTGGGGCAGCCTGCCGATGACGTTCCGCGGCGGCGGCGATACGTGGATTGCCGGAAGCTACGATCCCGATCTGAACCTCACCTACTGGGGTGTCTCGCAGGCGAAGCCCTGGAACTTCCTGAGCCGGAAGCTGACGCTTCTCGACAAGACGCTCTACGCCAACTCGACCGTCGCGCTGAATCCGGATACCGGCAAGCTCGCGTGGCATTACCAGCATGCGCCGGCGGAATCGTTCGACCTCGATGAGGTGTTCGAGCGCGTGCTCGTCGACATCGGCGATCAGAAGGTGTCCCTGAGCGCGGGCAAGACCGGCGTGCTATGGAAGATCGACCGGCGCACGGGCCGATATCTTGCCCATAAGGAAATGGTGTATCAGAACGTCTACGATCGCATCGACGCGAAGACGGGCGTTCCGAGCTATCGCCCTGACATTCTCGAGATGCAGATGAACAAGCCCATCTTCATCTGCCCGAGCACGGCGGGCGGGAAGAACTGGCAGGCCATGACGTACTACCAGCCGGGAGGCCTGTTAATCGCGCCGCTCAGCCAGTCGTGCATGGACTTTACCGCGCGGGAAGTTGCGCTGACCGAAGGCGGAGGCGGATCGGGCGCCGATCGCGTGTTCAAGCACACGCCCGGCAGCAACGAGCAGACCGGCAAGCTTGCCGCGTACGACGTCCGGACGATGCAGGAAGTGTGGAAGTTCGAGCAGCGTGCGCCGTTTCTGACGGCCGCACTTTCGACAGCCGGCGGGCTCGTGTTCATCGGCGATCTCGATCGCTATGTTCGTGCGCTCGACGCAAAGACCGGTCAGGTGCTGTGGCAGACACGGCTGGGTACGTCGGCCCAGGGATATCCGGTGAGCTTCAGCGTCGACGGCCGGCAGTACATCGCGGTGATGTCGGGGCTCGGTGGCGGAAGCCCGCGCAACGTCCCGGCGGCGATCGTGCCCGACATCAAGATTCCGCAGAGCGGCCAGGCGCTTTACGTCTTCGCGTTACCGGATAGTAAATAAGCCGACCGGTAACGCGCAGGGCTTCGCTGTCAGGGCAGATGGCAGAGGGCGGATGGCAGTGTTAGGGCGGGTCTTCCAGACCCGCCCTGTTTTTTTGGAGGAGCTCATGCGCAGGAAGGCTCTCATCGCCGGTGTTGCCGTTACATGTGCCGCAATCCTTCATGGCCAATCCGGCTCCACGGTTACTCCCGACGACTACAAACGCTGGCGCACCGAGTTGCGCAACTGGGGACGCTGGGGGCCCAACGATCAGAAAGGCACGGCCAACCTGATTACGGAAAAAAAAGTGCTGGAGGCGACGCGTCTTGTGCGCAGCGGCATCGTCGTGTCGATGGCGGGCCCGGTGCCGCAGGCTGAAGCGGCAGACGTCGGCCCGAATCAGGTATTCAAACGCACGACCAACAGCATCGGTCCGAACACCACGACCGACACCTATCAGGTCAGCTATCACGGCCTCTCGCTCGGCCACACCGATGCGTTCTGCCACTTCTTCATGGACGGGCAGATGTACAACGGCTACTCGGTGAAAGACAGCATCACTCCCGAGACCGGCTGCAAGCAGGGCAGCATCATGAGCCGCCGCGAGGGCATCGTCACGCGAGGCGTGATTTACGACATGCCGCAGTTGAAGGGTGTTGAATGGATCGAACCGGGTACGCCCATCACGCGCGCCGATCTCGAGGCGTGGGAGAAGCGATCGGGCGTGCGCGTTGGCCCCGGCGACGTGATCGTGCTGTACGTCGGGCGCTGGAAGCGCCGTGCGGCGAAGGGCCCGTGGTCGGGCCAGGTCGCCGGTTTCTACGCCGACGCCATTCCGTTCTTCAAAGAGCGCGACATTTCATTTGCCGCGCACGACATGAACATCGACTGGAACCCGCGTCCGGGCTGGGGCGCGGAGCAGGGCATTCCCGGCAATCCGATCCATCACGCGCTGCTCGGCTGGCTCGGCGCGGGGATTGTCGAAAATCTCGATCTCGAAAACCTCGCCGCGACCGCGCGCAAGCTCAAGCGGTACGAGTTCATGATGACGTTCGCGCCGATTCCCGTGGAGGGAGGCAGCGGGTCGCCGGTGAATCCGGTTGCGGTGTTCTAATCGCGTCTCAGCAGGCGATGTTCCATCCTGAAGGCGATGGCCGCGTTCGGTCGTCAGCTGGGCGAAGGAGTGACGGTCAGCAAGAATGGGAGGACGGTCAGCGAAACTGCATGCGGCGGCGGGGGCACGGTTGCCTCGCCGCCGCATACGTCCCAAGAGCGGATGCTACGGAACGACAGGGTCGAAGTGCTCCGGGTTGTACCAGCCGATCGCGACGCGGCAGGATCCCCCCGGCCCGTAGTTGCCCATCGCGTGCAGCATTTGAGGCGGAGCGTAGAGAATGTCACCCTCTTCCGCGATGAAGTGCCCGGCCTCCATCTTGGCCTCGATGTGTCCGGTCAGGACAATCCACCACTCAACGTTGTCGGGATGGAGGTGACCGCCCGGAGAAGCCGGGTTAATCGTGGCGACCGGTGTCGCTGCACCGCGGCCTCGGCCTCCCCTTCCCCGGCCGCGATTCGGATTCGCCGGGTCGTTGGGATCGGCGAATCCATAGTTAGCATTCGCATACATGTGAGGTGTGTTGATAAAAACACCGCCTCCGCGGCCAGCCGCGACCGAGTCGTGCAGATTGAAGTGCGGCCTGTTTGGCGCCACATACGGGGTCGGCGTGCGCTCGTTGAAATGCATTTTGGTGACCACCCTTCCCGGCAGGGCGGCAGGCGCGGGACTGGTCGCGGGAAACACGGGCTCGTAGTGGGCGGCGTTCACCTCGATGAAGACAGCCGGCGCGGAGCCGACGCTCTCATACGAGAAGATAGTCCATGCCGGGACGTGGACCAACGAACCACGCTTGGCGGTGAACTGTTCCTGATTCTCGATCTGCCAGCGCAGCTCGCCCTCGAAGACCGCGAACAGCGTCGGAACGGCAGGATGCAGGCGCGGGCTCAGCTTCTGACCCGGAGCGACGGACACATACTCGGCAATGGCCTCACCGTCCTTGACGGCCGTTTCTCTCCAACTCGCCTGGCCCTTGTGCTTGGCTTTCACGTCCGAAATCTTGTGATGGTACTTGTTGGGGGCCACCAACTTCTCGCCGCCCGGGGTCCTCTGGACCCAAAACTCCTGGGTGGTGGGCTTGGCGCCGGCCGGTTGTTCCTGGGCGCCGAGCCATGTGCCGGCCGCCACCACGACGACAAAGAGCGCTACTAATCGGACACGTCGACTCATGTTTCCTCCGCTATTCTGGCTGAGCGATGGCACGCGAACCGTCGTCAGGGCGGGATGGAGTATAGCGAGGTCCTGACCCCAAGTCGATGGCCCCGGTTCATCTCACCGTATGAAACGGGCTCTCACCGTTCCCATTCGTTCTCAGGAATCGTGACTTCAACATTCGTTCGTTGATGCGAATCTCGCCGTCCGCGACACGGATGGTTCTTGCTTGCTTTCGACCCTGCCCATTTCGCCGATTCGGCTCATCCTACGGTGCTCGTTCTCGCCGAGGCCGTGGGTTGCATCCAGTGGGACAACTCCTTTGCACACAGAAAGTCTGTCTTTCTCTTGTTGTTTTGACTCCAAACCTTATGATGTCCAGACAGAACGTTTCAGCAGGTGAGACAGTTTGCCCATTGGCCCCGTGCTGATATAAGGGACGTCTACAAGGTTCCCAGATCGAGTACGAGCCCAACCCCCCGAGGTGGTGGCAATGGTCAGGGTCCGAGTCTTTCCACGCCGTCCAAAGCGCACTCAGCGCTTTTGCTTCTCTGTGTCTTCCAGATGCATCGACCGAAGGAGTCCGTATGCGAATAGTTAAACGAATTGCGTTGTTCATCATCGGCGCGGGATTGTTCCTGGCGCTGCCGGGTCAGCAGGCAGACCTGCAGGGACAGCAGGAGCCGCAGCGCGGGGGAGGTGGCGGACGGGGTGCCGGCGGTGGTGGCCGCGGTCAGATGGAAATCTGGTCTCCAATGCCGGTAAAGGCGAACCCGTTCGTGGCGCCGAACAAGGCACTGACGCGGGTTTCCGACCTGCTCGCCAAACACAAGGGTCAGCCGAACTGGACTGCGGTTGTCGTGCACGATCACCTTTTCCATGGCGAGTACATCTCCATGGCGGCCGGGGCGAAGACGCCGCGGCGGTTTCATCAAGACCATCGCGTCTGGTGGGTCGTTCAGGAAGGCCAGATCCGCTTTACGATCGAAGGACAGGAGCCGTTTGTCGCGTCCAAGGGATTCCTTGTGCAGGTGCCGAAACGTCTGATCTACAGCCTGGAAACCGTGGGCGATCAGCCCTCATTGCGGTTCGAGGTGACCAATCCCGCGTCGATCGTCATGTATCCGGCCGACGAAACACCGACGCCTCTTCCCGGCATCAAGTACGAGCGCGCGCGGGTCGCTTCCGCGAAAGGCTCCTACGACGACGCCAACGTTCCGTACATCGATTACAACTTGACGATTGCCGGGAAACAGAAGCAGAAGCGCAACCAGAACCAGTTCCTCGGCGATCCGAGCGCCGGCGGATTCGTCAATGTGGGTATCGTCAACATTATTAGAGGCGATCCAGCCACACAGAAACCGGCACAGCCCGATGATCGAGGCCACTATCACCTCACAGGGCCTGAGGCATGGTTCATTCTCGAAGGTCAGAATGAGTTTCTGATTGGTGATGTCCCGCTATTTGTGGCCAATCAAGGCGATATCGTCTACGCGCCTGCGCAGACCTGGCATCGCCCGCGCCACGTTGGGACCGGCATGGCAACGAGACTAGCTATTGTGGGCTACGCGAATTCACATGTCTATTCGGCCGCCGGCGGAGGTAACGAATAACGAAACCGATGGGCCCCTCGACGCACCAACCGAGATGGACGTCGAGGGGTAGAACGGAGAGCACGTGGGATCCGGCGCAAGAAGGAAGTCAGACACGGTTGTCCCTTCGGATCCGCTGGTGGTGCGCTATCGAGTGCAGGTGCTCGAGCGTGCTCTGGCGCTGCTCGATGCCCTCGGTGCGGCGAACAGGGAAGTAGGGCCCGCCGAGCTCGCGGACATTCTTCATCTCCACAAAAGCACCATTCATCGGCTGCTCAAGGTACTCGAAGGCTATCGCTTCGTCAGGAGGAACTCGCAGGGGAAGTACGACCTGGGCCTGAAGCTGTTCGAGCTGGGAAACATGTCGGTCTCGCGATTCAGCCTCCCGCGGCGCGCCGAGCCGTTTTTGAAGGAAGTCGTCAGGGAAACGGGCGAAACCGCCCAGATCTGCGTGTTGAACAACACGCAAATGATGGCGATCGCCAATGCGGATGCGCCGTGGCTCGTGCGTGCGATCGGCCATCGGGGTGAATTGCACTCGTCGGCGTCGGGAAAGGCATTCCTGGCGTTCCTGCCACGCCAGGCCCAGGACCTGCTGCTCTCCAGACTGACGCTGACGAAGTTCACTCACAACACCATTACGACGCTCGCCGCGTTGAAGGTCGAATTGGCGCGCATCCGCCGGCGAGGCTTTTCTACCAACGACGAAGAGGTTGAAATGGGCGTGCGATGCATCGGTGCACCCATCTTCGATCACAAGTCGCGTGTGATTGCGACCCTGAGCATTGCGGGACCGGTGTTTCGGATGACGAAGGATCGGGTGCCTGAGTTGGCGCATACGGTTGTCACTGTGGCCAATGCGCTGTCGTCCGAACTCGGACATCACGCCGAAGCCTCTTGAGACGCTTCGCGGGCTGTCTCGTATGGTGGGATGTCTTGACACCTTCTGTGTGTTCCAGCATTTTCGTGCATTGCACTGAGTCAGAGATGAGAGATGAAGGAGGCGTGTATGTTGCTGTTGGGCTGCGGCGCTCGATCGTTTGCAGGCAGGTTGATCGTCGTGTTCCTTCTTCTCACTTCGCTGAGCGTGTTTCCGCTGGCGGCCCCCGCGGCCGGCCAGGCCACGCAGGCGACAATCCTCGGAGTCGTGACAGACACCTCGAACGCCGTCCTCCCCGGGGTCACGGTCATCGCGACGGGACCGGCTCTGCAGATACCCCAGGTAGAGACCGTGACCAACGAGCGAGGCGAGTATCGACTCAGCCCGCTGCCCACGGGTATCTATACGGTGACATTTGAGCTGGCCGGCTTTCAGTCCGTCAAGCGCGACGGCGTGCGGCTGGCGGTCGGGTTCACCGCCACGATCGACCAGAGCCTGAGCCTGGGAACGGTGCAGGAAACGATCACGGTATCCGGACAGTCGCCGTTGGTGGATGTGACAAATCCCTCGACCAGCGTCGACCTTGCGTCAGATGGGCTCGAAGTTCTACCCACGACGCGTGACGGCCTGAAAGCCTTTATGGCTCAGGTGCCCGGCATGCGCACGAACCTCGATGTCGGCGCATCCAGCATGACCGACACCATCGTGATTCGAGCCTACGGTCAGCAGGGCGCACCCTGGCAGATGCTCGAGGGGATCATGTTCGCCTCTTCTGGCGGCAATGGTGTGCAGGGCGCCCACGTGGATTTCAATGCGATCGAATCGACTCGCCTTCAGACGGTCGGGAGCAGCGCCGAAATGCCCAGACGCGGTCCCTTCATCGACTCGGTTGCGAAGTCGGGCGGCAACGAAATGCACGGCGAGCTTGTGGCGTACGGATCGTCGGATGCGCTCGAGGGCGCCAATCTGAACGACGAACTGCGAACCGCCGGTGTCAGGAATGTGCCCACGCTGCACGGCATGTGGGACTACAGCGGTGCGGTTGGGGGGAAGATCATCCGCAACAAGTTGTGGTTCTTCATGTCTGGCCGAAGCGAGGGATACAACCGGGAGATTCTGAACGCGTTCCGCGAAGACGGCAGTCCAATCCTTGTCGAAACCGACCAGCTGTTCCACGCTGAAAAGCTTCAGTGGCAGGTCACGCAGCAGAACAAGGTCACACTGTTCTATCACGGCGCCCTCGACATCCAGCGGAGAGGCGCGAGTCAGTTTCGTCCCGTGGAATCGATGGAGATCCATCGCGGTCCGGTCTCGATGTACAAGGGCGAATGGCAGCACGTCAGAGGCAGCTCGATGGTCGCGTCGCTGCAGTACGGCAACTGGTACAAGCACGCGTTCTATTACTCTCTGCCGGTCTACGAAGGCACAGGAACGGCCAAAGTCTCGACCATCGACACGGGAACCCAGTTCGTGACGGGAACGCATCTGAGCGATAACCGGGTTGAAGACTACTTCCGGAACCACGCGAAAGGCTCTGTCAGCTTTTTCGGGTCGAATTTCATCAAGGGGACACATCAGCTCAAGACGGGCTTCGACTACCTCTTCGGCGGGTATCCGCACAAGCAGGGCAATAAGGGCGGAGGAAACTACCAGCTCCGTTTCAATGGTGGTGTGCCGTTTGAGATCGAGACGTACAACTACCCGGTGTGGCCGATCAACAGCAATCACTATCTCGGGTTGTACGCGCAGGATTCGTGGAGCATCGACCGCCGGTTGACGCTCAGTCTCGGCCTTCGCTATGCCTACGACAACGCCTTCGCGCCTGAGCAGTGCAACCTCCCATCCCAATTCGGCGCCGCGCAATGCTGGGACACGATTCAGATGAAGGTCTGGCACTCCTGGGCGCCGCGTCTGCACCTGGCGTACGACCTCGTCGGCGACGGCAAATCGGTGATCAAGGGCGGGTATGGTCGTTTCGTCAATCTTCGCGAGGTCAACCCCGAAGTCGTTGCGGCCAATCGGAACAATCGCGCCACTTCAACGTGGGTCTGGCGCGATCTCAACAACAACCGCAACTACGATACCGGCGAAGTGAACCTTGATCCGAACGGACCAGACTTTCGGTCGATTGCGGGCGTGACCGATGCGGTGCCGAACCCCAACGAGCCGCAGCCGAAGAGCGACGAATTTTCGCTGACATTCGAGCGGGAGATGATGAGGAACTTCGGCGTCAGAACGACGGCCGTCTACGCCAGGAATTTCGACTTGCGCCGGCTGCAGGAGATCCACCGACCCTATGAGCTCTACAACATCCCGATTACGGGCCCGGATCCCGGTGCAGACGGGCGCGTCGGCTCAGCCGACGACCCGAACCGCTCCATCACGTACTGGGAATATCCCTCGGCATTGAGCGCGCGCCAGTTCGCTGGCACGATGCTCGTGGGCTGGCCCGGAGAGCAGACCTACAAGACCTTCGAAGTCGCCGGCACGCGGCGAATGTCCGGGGGATGGCAGGCGAATGCTTCCCTGTCGTTCACCAAGACCAACTCTCAGTTCGACGACCGGCAGGCTCTGAATCCGAACTCGGAAATCAACACAACCGCAAATCTCTGGGAGTACACGACGAAGGTGTCCGGTGGCTACATTCTGCCCTTCGACATCGTGGCGTCGGCGAACTTCGAACGCCGGCAGGGAGCCCCGCAGTCGCGGACGCACCAGTTCACCGGCGGCACGACGATCCGATCGATCGTCCTGAATGTGGATCCACTGGGAACGATTCGTCTTCCGAGCACGAATCTGGTCGACTTTCGCTTCGCCAAGCGGATGCGCTTGGGTACCAGACACACGCTGGAGGGGCGGTTCGACTTCTTCAACGTGTTCAATGCCAACTTCGTGACGGGCAGAAACCTGCGATCGGGCACGACCTATCTCGTCCCGTCTGGCATCATTCTGCCGCGGATTCTTCAGGTTGGCGCGACGTACAACTTCTAACGCCCAGGCGATTGATTTGTCTTCGGGGAGGAGGCGAGCCGTGACGATCGTGAAATTGGCCATTGTGGTTGTGTGTGCGCTTTCCGTGGCGCCGGTGTTGGCTCAGCGAGGCCGCGGCGCGCCTCAGGCTCCTGCCACGAACACCGTCGCGCCGGGCATTCCTGGCGTCGTTGCCGCCGGGACACCGGTCACTGTCATTAAGGAAGGATTCCAGGGGACCGAAGGCCCAATTACGCTGCCCGATGGCAGTCTGATCTTCTCGGAGCCGGCCGCCAACCGAATCTCGAAAATCGACAAGGACGGCACCGTGTCGACGTTTCTGGAAAATACGAACGGTTCCAATGGCCTGGCGTTCGATGGGAAGGGACGTCTGATCTCGACGCAAACCGCAGCCGGGCAGGAGCGAATCGGGGTGGTCTATCCCAAGGGCAGCGAAGCCACGCTGGCTGAGGGCGTCGGACGGCCGAACGATCTCGTCGTGAACAAAGCGGGTGGAATCTATTTCACGGCGCCAGGTCAAGCACCGGTCGTGTATTACCTGCCGCCCGGCGGCACCGCGGTAAAGGCGGCGGAGGGCATCGACAATCCGAACGGCATCCAGTTGAGCCGCGACGAGAAGACGCTCTACGTCAACAACACGCGGGGCGAATACCTCATCGCGTTCGACATCCAGGCCAACGGGACGCTCACCAACCGGCGGAACTTTGCCAAGTATGAAGGGACCACGAAAAACGACACAGGTTTCGCGAGTGGTGCCGATGGCCTCGCCGTCGACAGCGAAGGTCGCGTCTATGTGGCGATCAACTCGACCGGTGGCGTGCAGGTGTTCAGCCCTCAGGGGCAGCATCTCGGCACGATCCCCACTTCTCTGGGTGCGCAGAACATCGCCTTTGCCGGCCC
The DNA here is from genome assembly GCA_963782595.1 of Vicinamibacterales bacterium. GTDB lineage: Bacteria > Acidobacteriota > Vicinamibacteria > Vicinamibacterales > JAMQPK01 > JAMQPK01. The sequence continues at coordinate 545,961 of CAWAKJ010000007.1, forward strand.
CGATAAGAAAACGCTCTACATCGTCGGGCGCGGGGCCGCGTTCAAGGTCCAGATGTTGTCGCAGGGATATCAGGGAAGAGCCAAGTGAACAATGGCAGACGCCCTTCGATGGCGGTCCTCGTGGGCGTCATCGTCTGGGCGTCTGCAGTTTCTCATGTGAGCGGCCGTCAGGCTCCGCCCGCGGCTCCTGCCGCCTCAGACCTGAACTCGCCGGAACGCGCGTTTCTCAGCCGGCACTGCACGAGCTGCCATAACAGCAAGCTCAAGAGTCCCGCAGGATCCATCGCGTTCGACGCACTCGATATCCACAACGTCGGCGAAGCGGCCGCTGTGTGGGAGAAGACGGCTCGAAAACTCCGCGCACGGGCGATGCCGCCGCCTGCACCGGGACGCTCGCGTCCAGACGAGCCCGCTTACGACAGGTTCATCTCGTACCTGGAAACCTCGTTGGATCGCGTGGCGTTGGCGAATCCGAATCCCGGAAGGACCGCGACCTTTCATCGACTGAACCGGGTCGAGTACCGCAATGCGATTCGCGACTTGCTCGTCCTTGACGTCGATGTGAATGGGTTGCTGCCCACAGATGATTCGAGCCACGGGTTCGATAACGTGAACATGAGTGGATTGTCACCGACGCTCGTGGAGCAGTACCTGTCAGCCTCTCGAAAAATCAGCCGTCTCGCCATAGGCCAGGCTCCCCGGTCGGCAGAAGCGCAGACTGTCGTGCTGCCGCTGGACTTTACACAGGACTACCACGTCGAAGGCCTTCCGTACGGCACGCGCGGCGGAACCAGGTTCAATCACAACTTTCCCGTCGACGGGGACTATGCGTTTCAGATCCGTTTGTCGCGAAACCGTGACGAGCAGGTGGAAGGCTTCAGTCAGCCGCTTGACATCGAGTTGTCGCTCGACGGTCAGCGACTGCAGCTGTTCTCGCTGACGCCAAAGCGGCCTCCGCCAGGTGATTCGCTGGAAGACGAATACGGTGGCGATGATAGCGAGGTCGATGCCGGGTTGAAGGGCCGCTATCCTGTGAGAGCTGGCCCGCACGAGGTCACGGTCGCATTTCTGAAGAAACCCGGACTGCCCGAAACTGCCCGGCAGACGTTTAAAGCCGACTACAACGGTCGAGCGCTTGCCGCCATCTTCTCGGTGACCGTTGCGGGTCCGTACAGTTCCACCGGTGCCGGGCGCACACCGAGTCGTGAGCGCATCTTTATCTGCCAGCCCAAGGCACCTTCCGCAGAGGAGGGTTGCGCAAGGACCATCATACAAACACTCTCGCGGCGCGCATTCCGGCGCCCGCCGGCCGGATCGGATCTCGAAAAGCTCTTCACCTACTATCAGCAGGGCAGGGGCGAAAGCGGGACGTTCGAGGGCGGTATCGAAATGGCGCTCCGCGCGATCCTGGCAAGTCCTGACTTCCTCTTCCGGATCGATCGCGGTCGGACCGATGTACCCGACGGGGTTCCGTATCAGATCAGCGAGATCGATCTGGCGTCACGCCTGTCGTTCTTCCTGTGGAGCAGCATCCCGGACGATCAGTTGCTCGACCTGGCCTCTCGAGGCCGGCTTAGAAGTCCGGGAATGCTCGAGCGTCAGGTCCGCCGGATGCTGGCCGACAAGCGCTCCGACGCGCTCGTCAACAACTTCGCCGAACAGTGGCTTTACCTGCGAAACCTGGCTGCTGTCGCGCCCGATCCGAAACTGTTTCCCGATTTCGATGACAACCTGCGCCGAGCGTTCCGGCGCGAAACAACGTTGTTCTTCGAAAGTATCAAGAACGACGATCGCAGTGCTCTCGATCTGCTGAGCGCCAACTACACGTTTGTGAACGAACGACTTGCCCAGCACTACGGTATTCCGAACGTGTACGGTACTCGTTTCCGACGCATCTCGTTGCAGGAAGGAAGCCACCGTGGCGGCTTACTCGGCCACGCGAGCATCCTGACCGTGACGTCGTATGCCAATCGCACGTCGCCCGTTCAGCGAGGTAAATGGGTGCTCGAGAATCTCCTGGGCATGCCACCGCCGCCCCCGCCCTCGAACGTGCCGCCGTTGAAGGACAACAAGACGAATGACGGAAAGGTGCTCTCGGTTCGCGAACGAATGGTCGAACATCGAGCAAATCCTGTCTGCGCGTCCTGCCATGCGCTGATGGACCCGATTGGTCTCTCACTCGAGAACTACGACGCCACGGGAGGCTGGAGGACGAAGGAGGGCGAGATGCCCGTGGATGCGTCCGGCGGCTTCACCGACGGCAGCTCCTTTGACGGCGTGGACGGGCTCAAGAATGCGCTGCTGGCGCGCCCGGAGCTGTTCCTGACCACGCTCTCCGAGAAGCTGTTGACCTATGCGCTGGGCAGAGGAATCGAAAGCTACGACGCTCCTGCGATTCGGCAGGTAATCCGGGAAGCCGCGTCAGAAAAATTCCGCTTTTCCTCGCTCATCCTGGGAATCGTGAAGAGCACTCCATTTCAGATGAGGAAATCCGAATCATGATGGTGACCAGGATGGCGCTTCCACGCCGGACGTTTCTGCGCACGATTGGTGCGACGTTGTCGCTGCCCTTCCTGGATGCGATGGTGCCGGCGCTGTCAGGCGCAGATCTCGCCAAGCCGGCGCGACGGCTGGGTTTCGTCTATTTGCCGATGGGAACGAACCAGCCCCTCTGGACTCCAGCAGGCGAGGGCAGGATTTCCGAGTTTTCACCCATCCTGACTTCGTTGACCCCTTTCCTGAATCACGTGAGCGTGCTTTCGAACCTTCAGCTCAAGAACGCCTATTCGGGCGGCGCCAATCATGCGACCGCCAATTGCACGTTCCTGAGCGGGGTTCGCGCGAAGCGGACCGATGGCAGCGATTACGAGCTGGGCACGACCGTCGATCAAATTGCTGCGAAACAAATCAGCAGCGAGACACCTCTTCCATCGCTCGAGCTTGCGACCGACTTCAACTACGTCGTCGGCAACTGTGACAACGGATACGCGTGCGTCTACATGAACACGCTCGCGTGGTCTACACCGACGACGCCCCTGCCGACGGAGGCCAATCCTCGCGTGGTGTTCGAGAGGATGTTCGGCGACGGCGGATCGCTGACGGAACGCCAGGCGGAGCTTCGTCGAAATGCGAGCATTCTGGACGGATTCACCGACAGCCTGGCATCGCTGCAGCGCAGGCTTGGATCGGGCGATCGCACGAGAGTCAACAACTACCTGGACTCGCTGCGCGAGGTGGAACGTCGAATCCAGCGCGCAGAGCAGCAGGGAACGGATTCGCTTCCCGAAGCGCTCGAGCGCCCAGTGGGCGCGCCGCAGCAATGGGAAGACCACGTGAAGCTGATGTTCGACCTGCAGGTCCTGGCCTATCAGGCGGATATTACGCGTGTGATTACATTCCAGATCGCTCGAGAAGTGAGCACGCGAACATATCCCCAGATCGGCGTGCCGGACGCGCACCATCCGGTCTCGCATCACCAGTTGGACCCGGTCAAGATGGCGAAGCTGGCCAAGATCAGTGCGTATCATGTTTCCTTGTTCGCGTACTTTCTCGACCGGATGAAGTCCACGCCAGATGGCGACGGATCGTTGCTCGACAACTCGTTGCTCCTTCTTGGCAGTGGCCTGGGCAACCCCGATGTCCACGATCACACTAACGTGCCGCTTCTCGTTGCGGGAGGTGGATCCGGCACACACACGGGCGGCCGTCACATTATTTGCAAGCCGTTAACGCCCATGACGAATGTCCTGTTGACGATGCTCGACAAGGCCGGCGTCAACATCGAGAGATTCGCCGACAGCACGGGTAAGGTCGAAGAGCTTCTATGAGGCGCCTTGCGAGATGCGTGCTGGCGTTGCTGTTGGTGGCGAGCGTTACTGTCGGTGTACGGGGAGAAGGTGCGTTGGTCGATGCGGTCAAGGCGCTCGACAAGGCGACGCTGCGAACTCTCCTGCGGAAGCCCGTCGACGTGAACATCGCCGAGCCTGACGGCTCGACGCCGCTATATTGGGCTGCCGAGAGGAACGATCTCGAAATCGTCGATCTGCTTCTTCGCGCAGGAGCGAATCCCAACGCGGCGACTCGTTACGGATACACACCTCTCGCCATGGCTGCCGTCAATGGCAACGACGTCGTCATCGAGAGACTTCTCAAGGCCGGAGCTGACCCCAACCTCGGGACGCCTGACGGCGAAACCCCTCTCATGGCGGCGGCTCGTACGGGAATGTCACCCGCTGTCAGGGTGCTCTTGGCTCGTCGAGCCAATCCGAATGCCAGGGAGCAGTCTCGTGGACAGACCGCGCTGATGTGGGCAGCCAGTGAAGGTCATGCAGAGGTGGCCGGCGCTCTACTCGCTGGAGGCGCTGATCTCAAAGCGCGATCCGCGCAGGGTTGGTCGGCGTTGCTGTTTGCCGCGCGCGACGGTCGAAAGGATGTCCTTCGCGTGCTGCTCGATGCGGGTGCCGATGTCAACGACAGCCTGGAGCGGGCGGTGCGATCCGGTCGCGGTGGCGGTGCCGCCGGAGGAGCCGAAGCAACCCGCGGCGCGAGTGCGTTGGTGATGGCCGTGGGCAGCAACCACTACGAGCTTGCGTCGTACCTGTTGGAGCGTGGTGCCGACCCGAACTCGGCCAATGAGGGGTGGGCCGCCCTTCATCTGATTACGTGGATGCGCAGGCCTCCACAGACCGCAGGTGCAGGCCCGCACGGATCGGGGAGTCTCACCAGTCTCGAACTAGTGACGCAGCTCGTCACACGAGGTGCGGACGTGAACGCCCGCATGCGACGGCGTGCTCCTACGGGGACGACGGATTTCAACATGGTCGGAGCGACGCCCTTCATCATGGCGGCGAGAACGGGGGACGTGACCATGATGCGATTGCTGGCTTCGCTTGGCGCCAATCCATTGCTGACCAACGACGACAACACGACGCCGTTGATGGCTGCTGCGGGCCTCGGCACTCATGAACCTGGAGCCGACGCGGGTATCGAATCTGAAGCGTTTGAAGCAGTGAAGCTTGCCTTGGAGCTGGGCAACGACATCAATGCCGTCAACAAGGACGGCGACACGGCGATGCACGGGGCAGCCTACAAGCAATTTCCATCCGTGGTGCGGTATCTGGCTGCGCACGGAGCGAACCCAGCGATTTGGAACACCAGGAACAAACAAGGATGGGCGCCTCTTCGAATCGCGGTCGGGGTGCATCGAGGCATGCATTTCAGGGGTTCTGCGCCGACGGCCGACGCGGTTCGCGAAGCGCTGGCTTCCGCTGGCCTGTCGACCGAGGTCGAACCCGAGCCGATCATCAGCGGCGCAGTGAAGTGATGGAGCTGTTATGAATCGCACTGGCCGACATTTTTTGCAGATCCCCGGCCCCACGAACGTTCCCGAGAGGGTGATGAACGCGATTGGGGAGTCAGTCATCGATCACCGTGGGCCTGAGTTCGCCCGGATGGCGCTCGAAGTGCTCGATGGGTTGCAGCAGCTCTTTCAGACCCGGGGCCCTGTTGTGGTGTACCCGTCATCGGGCAGCGGTGCCTGCGAAGCGGCGCTGGTCAATACCTTGTCTCCCGGTGATCGAGTGTTGGTGTTCGAAACAGGCTGGTTCTCGCACATGCCATGGCAACGCGTCTGCGAGCGTCTCGGACTGGTGGTGGAGTACGTCCCCGGCACCTGGCGAAGGGGCGCGTCCCCCGAAGACCTGGAAGAGCGACTGAGGAAGGACCCGCAGCACGCGATTAAAGCCGTCGTCATCGTTCACAATGAAACGTCGACTGGTGCCGTCAGCCGCCTCAATGAACATCGCCGGATGCTCGATCGCTGCGGCCATCCAGCGCTGCTGATTGTGGACGCGATTTCCTCACTGGGATGCATGGACCTGCGCCACGACGAGTGGGGCATCGATGTGACGGTGTGCGGTTCGCAGAAGGGACTGATGGTGCCGCCCGGTCTCGGCTTCAACGCCATCTCCGAAAAGGCGCTGAACGCGTCGAAGTCGTCGCGCATGCCAAAGTCGTACTGGGATTGGCAGGACATCATCAAGAGCAATGGTGCGGGATTTTTTCCATACACTCCGGCGACGAACCTGGTCCGCGGCCTCCAGGAGGCTTTACGGATGCTTCTGGAAGAAGGATTGCCGAGCGTCTTTCGGCGGCACGCCCAGTACGGGCAGGCGACCCGCGCGGCCGTCCGCGCCTGGGGTCTCGAGATCGTGTGTGAAAACCCGGCAGAATGTTCGAATTCGCTGACCGCCGTCTTGATGCCGGAGGGGTACAACGCGGATGAGTTGCGGAGAACCATCCTCGAGGACCTCGACATGTCGCTTGGGACAGGGCTCGGCCGGCTGTCTGGAAAGGCCTTTCGAATCGGACACCTCGGTGGCTTCAACGATCTGATGCTGGCAGGGACCTTGAGCGGAGTCGAGATGGGACTGTCGCTGGCTGCAGTGCCGCACCGCCCCGGCGGAATCGTGGCAGCGCTTGACTCGCTTGCCGCAGACCGGCAGACTGCGGAGGCATCGGTTGCAGGTTAGTTGAGTATGAGGGTTTCGTCTCGCCTTCTCACCGCTCTTGGCCTCGGTACATGCCTGTCCGTACCGCTGGCATCCCAGTCACCCGACCAGCAGTCGGGTCAGCTCCCGACATTCAAGGCGGAAGTCGAATATGTTGAGGTCGACGCGCTGGTCACCGACGAGCGCGGCGCGGTCGTTCGAGATCTTCGGAAGGAAGACTTTCAGATTTTCGAAGACGGCAAGTCGCAGTCGATCGCGGGTTTTGCGTTTGTCGAAATTCCCGTCGAGACAAGTGACCAGTCTTCCAGCGCGCACCCGGAGCCGGACGTTCGAAGCAACGAACGCCCGTTTGCGGGCCGCGTGTATGTGCTGATTCTGGACGATCTGCATACCGCTCCTCTGCGGGCTCCTCGCGTGAAGCGGGCGGCACAACAGTTCATCGACCGGCATCTGGCAGCGAACGATTTGATGGCGGTCGTCCATATTGGAGGTCCTTCGAACGGGTCTCAGGAATTCACGAGCAACAAGCGTCTGCTTTCGGCCGCCGTCGACCGCTTCATGGGACAGAAGATCGAGTCTGCGACCATGGCGCGCAATGAACTGTTTTTCAACGGCCCATCGGTCGCGACTGGCGGGGTCGCCGATCCGTTCGACGCAGAACGGGGTTTCAACGCCCTGGCAACGACTCGGGTGCTGACCGAGGTCTCCGAAAAACTGAGCGCGATACGCGGCCGCCGGAAGACGATTCTGTTCATCAGCGAGGGCCTCGACTACGACATCACCGACGTGATGAACAATCGTGCGGCCTCGTCGGTTCTGGACGGCATTCGCGGAGCGATTGCGGCGGCGACACGTTCGAATGCCAGCATCTACGCGGTCGATCCCCGAGGTCTGACGGGAATGGCCGACGAAGCCATCGAGGCCGGCATTTTCGCGGATCAGCGGCCCCTGACGGCTCAGGACGATCCCGACGCGACGCAGCCGGCTCAGGGACGGCCAGGTATCGGCCCGCGCTCGCTGCGCACGGAGCTGCAGTTGTCGCAGGACAGCCTCAGAATCCTCGCGGAGGAGACCAATGGGTTTGCTTCTGTGAGCTCCAATGACTTCAATTCTGCCTTCGAGCGGATTGTTACTACGAACAGCGCTTACTATGTCCTGGCCTACTATCCGCCGTCGAACAGACGGGACGGCAGGTTTCACCGCATCGAAGTCCGGACGTCCCGGCCGGGTCTCGTCATCCGTGCACGTCGAGGCTACGTCGTGCCGAAGACGAACACCAAAGAGCAGCGCACCGCGAACAGTGATATTTCGCCTCCCCTGATGAGAGCGCTCAACAGCGTCGTGCCGACCACTGGTCTGAAGATGCGGCTGTTCGCGGCGCCGTTCATTGGCACGGGTGCGAACGCTTCGGTCGTCCTGGGAGTCGAGCTGCGCGGCGGCGATCTCGCAATGGCTGATAACCAGCGTGTCGAGCTGGCGTATGTCGCTGTCGACGCAGCGGGCGAGACGCGGGCCGACAACGACTCCTTCACGTTCAAACTTCCGGCAGAGGCGAAAGCCAGGGTCAAGCAGACGGGGATTCGTTTTCTAAAACGGCTGAACCTCCCGCCCGGCCGCTATCACTTCCGAGTCGGGGCGCACGATACGGCGACGGGATCGGTCGGCACTTTGAGCTACGAGCTCGATGTACCCGACTTCAGAACGCTGCCGTTCAGCATGAGCGGTCTGCTCATCACCTCGAGAGAGGCGACTGCGACTGTGACCGCACGCGGCGATGTCGAGTTGCAGAAGTTCATGAAGGCCCCGCCGGTGTCTTTGCGTTCGTTCCCGCAGAATGACGAAGTTGCGGTCGTGGCGGAGATTTACGACAGGTCTGGAACTGCGCCTCACACCGTCGACATTAGGACAACGATCAAGTCCGCGGAGGGAAGGGTGGTCTTCGAGCGCAACGACCGGCGCTCTTCTGCCGAACTGCAGGGCGCCAACGGTGCTTACGTGCAGACGATCGGTGTGCCAGTTGGCGAGTTGGCCCCCGGCAGTTACACATTGACGGTCGAGGCACGCTCACGCCTTGGTCAAAGTGCCGCCAGACAAATCATCTTCGACGTGACCTCTGCACCCTGAATGGCACGACAAGCGAGTGTGAAGTGGATCACACTCAAAGAGTGGGCGGGTGCGTTCACCACGGAACGCATTCGAGAAAGCTTCGAGCGGCCGACAGGGAACTGGAGACTCTCGTACACGACTGAACCGGGTGAACCAGGCAAGAATGGAGTCGTCGATATTGTCGTGCGGACGAAAGACAACCGGATGGCCACTGCTGCGTACAACCTGCAGGGGGCCTCTGCCGGGATTCTCAGAGTCACGGGCGAACAGCCCGAGTACTTCATCGAAATCAGTAGCTTCGGCCCGCGATGGCGGATAGCTGTGGAACGGTCCGAGTGACGTACGTAGTGTCCGCCTTCAGGCGGACCTCGTGAGGTCCGGCGGAAGCCGGACACTACGTACTACACGGAAACGAAAACAGCACTAGAACGTGAAACGTGTCTCTATCTGAAAAATCCGCGGAGGTGTCAGCCCGGTTCCGTTCTGACCGCCGTCTGCCGACGCCGTGGCGTTCCCGAATGTCGATCCCGCTCGCACCACAACGGACGTCACGGGATTGACGTTCGTCACGTTGAAGCAATCGAGGCGGAGTTCGACGTTTCGTCCTTGTCCGAGCGCGAATCGTTTGGCGACGCGCAGGTCGAGCAGGCCGACGTTCTCCAGGCTGAGACTGCCGATCGGCTCGGCATTCACCACGAAGTTTGCGATGGATGCACCAGCAGGGGCGATGATCTGTACCTGCCGCGCGAGGCGCGCCCCGTTGCGGATCTGATAGCTGGCGCCGCTCAGGATTCCCATGGGGAACGTGTACGAACCGGACACCTTGCCGATCCAGGTCCACGTGCGATCGGCAATGTTGATTTCTGCGTTGGGAGTCAGCGCCGAACCGTCAACGAATGGCACGTTTCTCTTCGTCGCCGAGTACGACCCCATGAGCTGCCAGCCGCCCGACAGCCGCCTGGTCGCGGCAAACTCGATCGTCTTGTAGGTCGAGTCGTTCTTCGGATCATCGTTGACGAGCTTGACCCCCTCGAACGCTGCGCCGCGGTACGACGCCGGATAGTCCCAATACGTCAGCGTCTGACCAGTGTCGTCCGAGGTGTTGTTGACGCCGTCGGGACCGGGGTCCGGTCTCGAGATCGGAATGGTGTACACCTCATACGGTCTCAGGGGGTTGAGATTCCGATTGACGTAGTAGTTCTTGAGATAGACGCCACCAACGCGAACCGCCACAGTCCGCGTCAGCTGACGCTCAAACCCGATGGAGTATTCTTCCGCGCCCGGGATGTTCTCGTCCGGGTTCAGGAACGCATTGAGCTGGGCGCCGCCGGACCTGAAATCGGGTCCGTTCGGATTCAGGTTGACCTCGCCTGGATCGTAGTCTCGATCGCCGTTGAGGTCTCGCCAGTCGTAGGTCATCGTCCGCTGACCGTTCTTGTTGAAGTTGTTGATCTCGGCCCCGGTCGAGCGAAGATGCACGAATTTCCCGTAGCCACCTTTGATCACCGAACGCCCATCTCCTGTCACGTCGAGGGCGGCATGTACCCGCGGCGTGAAGGAGTTGAAAATGTTCGGCTGAACTTCCGCGTTGCAGTTCTCGGGAAACGCCTGGACGAACGAGCCGGGCCTCTGACATTGGGCCGGGACCCACCCGCGATCGCGTTGCCCGCGGAGGCCGAGGCTCAGGGTCAACCGGCGGTTGATCGTCCACGAATCCTGCACGTACGCGGCGAAATACCGTGTCCGCAGTTCAGGAGCATTCGGCACGTTATAGATATCGATCTGGAACGGCGCGCCGTTTTGGAACCGGAGCCGGTAGTCGCCGCTGCGTCGCGGAGGATTGGTTGCGCCGTTGCCGCCGTCCAGGAAGTCGAGCCCGAACGTGAATGCGTGGTTTCCCGCCAGAAGATCCGGCCTGTACCACGAAAGTAACGCCCGGTCGTGGATTTGACCGTTGGTGCTGTATCGACCATCCGACACCGCGTCGCCATCCTCCATCAACGTCGTGATGTCGAGACTCCTCGGGATCCCAGCGGCGAACCCGGTGAACTGGTTCACGTGTTCGAATCGCCCGTGCTGCACCGACAGGGTGAGGGATTGGCCGATCGTCGCCTGCCATTCCGCCTTCCATGTCTCTCCCCAGGCATTGTTCTGCTCCATCGCGCGCTCCGGCACGAACTGGCTGGCGGACCGCTTTTCGTGATCGCCGTATCGATGCCAGAACGCGATGAGCTTGTTCGTTTGATTGAGCTGTCCGGAGAGCTTGTACGCCTGGAAAAACTGATGTTGCGGTCTGGGGATGACCGAGCCGTCAGAGCGAAAGGCAAACGGAATTTCCCTGATCACCTTCCGATAACGCAGGTCGGCGAAAAACCACAGCTTGTCCTGAATGATCTTGCCGCCAAGCTGCCCGCCGCCATCCTTGCGTGTGAGGAGCTTCGGCGCCGACTTGACGCCTTGCGCCTTCAGCTTGGCAGTGATGTTGTCGCTCTCGAAGTCGTTGTTCGTAAAGGCATACTCGCCCGCGCCATGAAAGGCGTTGCCACCGGATTTGGTGATGAGGTTGACGCTCATCCCGCGCTTCGGCGTGTCGGCGCCGTTTGCGCTCGTCTGAACCCGCGCCTCTTCGATCGCGTTGAAGTTGTAGTGCGTGCCGCTCGCACTGGTCTGACTCGCGGCCGCAAAAACACCTTCGAGCAGTGACCATAGCTCGCCACCCTGTCCGTTCGAGGTGAAAATATTCGTGTCGGTGATGGCCGACCCGCCCACTTCGATGTTGCTCTGCGCTCCAGGAACGAAGGCCAGGAAGCCCACGATGCCGTTCGTCCCTGAGGGGATCAGCTCGAGGGCTTCTGTTTCCAATGTGGTGGCCGTCGACGCCTGGGTCACGTCCACCAACGGCGTCTGGCCGGAAACGGTAACCGTCTCGGCCAGCGCGCCAATCTTCATCGACTGGTCCAGCTTTGCCGAGAATCCTGCGCTCAGCCGGATCTCACTCAGCCGAAGGGACTGAAACCCTGTCAGCTCGTAGTCCACCGTGTAGATGCCGATCGGCAATGGCGTGATGCGGTATTCGCCCCGCTCGTCGGTGACGACGGACATCTGCGGGACCTGCAGTGCGGAACTTCGGAGCGTGACGGTCACGCCCGGGAGGGCGGCACCGCTCTCGTCGGTGACCTGTCCGAGAATCGTCGCGTTTGCGGCGGCAACTTGCGCAGATGCCGGAGCCGCGCTCAACAGGCTGAAAGAGCAAATGAAGACGATGAGCAGCATCATGTTGATCCTCCGTGGTACTTCACTTCGTCATTTCATGACTTCATGGCGGTGAGAGATGCGCGCAGTGTTTCGACGAGGTACTTGCGGTGTGCGGCCATGTCCTGCTCGATGGTCACACCAGGTGGCATATCGACGTAGTTGAAGTCGAGACTGATCCAGCCGTCGTAGTTGCGATCTCGAAGGATCTGGATGAGCGCAGGGAAGTCCACACCGCCGGTTCCGAGTCGCTGGTAGATGGCATCTGGAGACGGCGGCAGGCCGAGTTTCTTGGCCATCGCCGCCTCCTCTTCCTTGCTCGGCGCCGGACCGCGCCATCCTTTTCCGGCGCTCCAGACGGGCAGGGTGTCCTTGAAGTGGAAATGCGCAATCCGCGAGTAGTGGTCCCGGGCGAACGTCACCGGATCGAACCCCCCCACCGACGCGTGACAGGTATCGAGCGTGACAAATACCAACTTGGGGTCGGTCATTTCCAGGATCATGTCGACTTCGGACTTCCGCTCGGCCATCGTCCAGGCGTGCGGATGAAACGCGAACTTGACCCCGTGCTCGAGTGTGCGTTTGCCGACCTCATTGAGGTTCCTGGCGAGAATTTTGGCGTTTGCGGGGCTGAGATCTTCCTGGCCGAGGCGGCGGCTGAGGTTGGCTTTGAGCGCCTTGATGCCGAAATACGCGCCGAACTTCGCGTTCGCGCTGTGGCTGTCGAGCGTTGCCTGTAGCTTCGACGAGTCGAAGTATTCGCCTCCGCTGGCCACTGACGAAATTCCGATCCCTGCTTCGTCCAAAATCTTCTTGAACACCTGAGGCGGCTGTTTGAGATACAGCTGTAGTTCGTTTCCCCACGGCTCGATCCCGTGAAACCCGAACCGGGCTGCCATCTTGATGCCGGTTTCAGGATGCGGTTTCAACGGGGTGAACATGTGGCTGCTCATCGCCCATTTGAAGCGGTCGGCAGGCAGGGCCGTGACCCTCGAAGCCAGCGCGACACCACAAGCGGCACCAATGAACTCGCGGCGATTCAACATAGAGCCTCCCTTGGACGGACTGGAGATTTCGATCTTTCTCTGTACGAGGTAGGGCAAGTCAAGGAGTCTCACACTGTAAGACCGCGAGGTCCCCAGTGGCTAGTTGAATTGACGTCGCCGGCAATCATGGCGCCAACGCGGGAGGCGGATCTGTCTGCGCCGCGGCCGGAACTGTCGGTGCACGAACACGGCCGCTTGCAGACAGATCCGCCTCCGTCGGGCGGTCACGTCGGGCCTCGCAGCGCGCGTCCGGCCCCGGCCCGCCTCCGCCAAGGCTTCGGCGCGTCCGCCGTAGCTTCGCGAAGGCGGAAGCTTCGGATTCGCGCTGCAGCAAGGCCAACCCAATTGCCTTGGTGGGACGCTGACTCGGTCTGGCTCAAGCCGGACGCGACAGCAGCCGTCCACGCGTTCACTTCACTCGAAGACGGCGCCTCGAAACCCGGTACCGCAGAAGAGACTCCTAGGGAGTCACGGTAAAAGAGACCGTTCGAGTAATGGCCTGGCTGTTGGTCTTGTCAGTGATCGCGATCGCCAGCTTGTAGTCGCCTGGTGCAAAACTGGCCAAAGGCACGCCCTGGGCGACCAGGACCTGGTGTCCTGCATTCAAATTGAACTCAGCCGGCAGCGTCGTTGCATTGAACGACGTGTTTGGCATCTTGGCAAACGGCTTGGCCTCCGTCCCGCGGGACAGGGTGTAGCCGACCTCGATGTCGGGTTTGCCCGCAGGCGTGCCGCCCTCGTTGTAGATGAGGAACATGAACAAGAGTTCGGCCGATGTCGCGAAGGTCGGCGTGAATGCCGGTGTGATTTTCTGGCCACCGATCGTGAAGGGCTGTTCCATCTGCTGGCGTGGCGTGAGCTGCTGAGGCGCCTCTTCGAGATTCCTCGCGAGCACGATGGAGCTCGTTGTCAAACCTCCGGAGAAGTCAGGAACGGTCACGGCTTGAGCGTGGACGACGCGCTTCGGTGGCGTTCGCCCATTCTTTGGCGGGGCTTCCGCCAGAGCAAACGTCACCTCGAAATCGCCCGGCGGCAGCTCCAACGCCCTGCTGAGCTGGACCGAGTCCTGGCCCGTGCTGGCAAAGCTGTTTGCATTGGCAAAAAAGTAGATGTCAGAAAAGGCGGGATCCGATGCAGCCGTCGTTGCGCCTTTCCTGAACGCGCGGACGTACAATGCCACCGGAAAGGAAGTAAGCTTGCCGGAACCAATCTCTAGTACGTACGGGATGAAGACGTTAGTGGCAGATCGAATGAAATGGTTCTGGAATGACAGCTTGAAGTCTGCTGGCGGGGGTTCTTTGCCGGCAATCACTGCGTCCACAAGGCCCGTGAGCGCCTTGTACTGCGTCATCTCAGCTTTGCTGAGCTTCAGTTTTTCTGCCGTTTGTTCTTCGAGCTTTGATTGACCGTACGCAGCCGGCGTCAGTGACGCGCAGATGATCATCAAGCTGAACGTTCTCAGAACATGATGGAAAGCCATGATCGCCGCGGATTCTAGGCGGCGAGGTCGAGCAAGTCAAACGTCTTCGATGGTCCAGGAGCGGGCATGGCACAGACGTCCCACGATCTGAGACGGGTTCGAAGAGGTCGCATACGCGCGGTTACAATCGCGCCCCACTCATCTGTCTGGTCCCTTCGGAGGTTGTTATGAACCGGGGCTTTTCCATCGGTTGTGTCAGCGCTCTGGTCGTGCTTGCAACCATGCAGGCGCAGCAGTCGCAGCCGAGCGATTCGCAGGTCGCCGTTCAAGGCGCTCGACCCAATGCCGTTCTCAAACCTGTCCCTGCCGAAGGCGCCAATTTTCGCCATGCGCTCGCGTCGCCTAAGGCGCCGCAGATTCCATGGAAATCGCAGCCGAATTTTCTCAAGCCTCCGCCCGGTGTCTACTTCGGCGAGACCATGGGAATCGCGCGGAACTCCAAGGGGCAGATCTATGTCTTCACGCGACTCGGAGACGCGTCGCGACTGCTGCAGTTCGATCAGAACGGAAACTTCATGCGCGAGATTGGACGCAATTCATACGCGTTTGCCATGGCGCATGGCGTGTACGTCGACCCGCAGGACTACGTCTGGACCATAGACGAGGGGACGAACACCGTCATCAAATGGAATCCGAGTACGGCTAGGCCGGAAATGATCCTCGGCCGCCGATACGAATCACTCGAAGGCCTCGGACCGGCGATCTCGCCGATTCCGCCGCCGCATCCCTACGCCTTCAACCGGCCGAGCGACGTCGTTGTGGATGCGCAGGGCAACATCTTCGTGGCCGACGGGTACAACAACAACCGCGCGATCAAGTACGACAAGAACGGCAGGTTCGTGGCGTCGAGCATCGGCACGCGCGGCCGCGAACCCGGCCAGATGCATCTTCCGCATTCGATTACCGCGGACAATGCCGGCAACATCTACGTCGGCGATCGCAACAACGGCCGCATCCAGGTCTTCAGCAACGACCTGACGCTGCGGACGATGTATGAACATGTGGGCGCGCCATGGGCCGTGTGCGTAAGCCCGGGACCGCATCAATATCTGTACAGCTCGAATTCGAATCCGGATCAGAACCTCGCCGCCGTCAACGCGGTGACGGGCGAGATTTTCAAGATGGAGCTGGACGGGACCGTCGTCGGCAAGTTCGGGAAGGCCGGAAAAGAGCTTGGAGAATTGTCGACCGTGCACGACATGGACTGCAGGAACGACAACGAGATTCTGGTCGGCGAGATCGTCGCCTGGCGAGCGCAGAAGCTGATACTGGGTGCAACGGGTGCAACGGGTGCGACAGGTGCGACAGGTGCGACAGGTGCGACAGGTGCAACAGGTGCGACGCGCACGTCAAACATCAAGTGAGCGAGCAGGAGACCAGATGAAGCATATTCTGCATCGTGTGCTGGTGCTGATGGCCGTCGCGGGGATCGGCAGTTCGCTCGGCGCACAGCTTCGGATTAGCGAAATACCTTACGATTCGGCCCCGGATCCGCTGAAGGGGCTTCCCGATGACGTGTACATCGGCGAAGCCGCGGGAGTCGCCACCAATTCCCGTGGAAACCTGTTCGTGTACACCCGAACCGGTTCACCGCAGCTCACGCTCGGGACCGAGCGTCATTTTCATCGAGGCAACGGTGCAGCCCGCCTGTTCGAGTTCGACGCATCGGGAAAGTATCTGCGCGAGATCGGGCAGGGACTTTACGGGTTCGTCTACGCGCACACCGTGCGCGTCGATCCGCAGGACAACATCTGGACCGTGGACGAGGGCTCGGGAACTATCGTGAAGTTCAGCTCGCAGGGCCAGGTCCAAATGGTGCTGGGCCGCACGCCGGAGTACCTGCCGATGCCCAACTTCGAGCGCGTCAACAGCATGGGCACGGTGGCCAAGCCGACCGGGCCGGTCGGCGTCGGCGTTGAAGGAGACGAGTTCGATCGCCCGACCGATGTCGCGTGGGACAAGCAAGGCAACATCTTCGTCAGCGATGGCCATGTCAACTCGCGTATCGCCAAGTTCGACTCGAACGGCCGGTTCGTCAAGTCGTGGGGCTCCCAGGGTACGGCGCCCGGCCAGTTCAATGTGCCGCACTCGATCGTCGCCGACGCCCAGGGCAACCTCTACGTGGCCGATCGCGACAACCGGCGCATCCAGGTGTTCGACAACAATGGCGTGTTCAAGACGCAGTTCATCAACGTCGGCACGCCGTGGACGCTGTGCATCACTCCGGGTCAGCCCCAGTACCTTTACACCTCGAACTCGAACGATCCCCGCGAGTTCGATCGCGACGGCGAGATCTACAAAATGGAGCTCGACGGACGTATCGTCGGCAGATTCGGCCGGGCCGGAAGGATGCTGAAGGAATTCAGCACAGTGCACGGAATCGATTGTCGCGTCGAGAACCAGTTGTACGTCGGAGAGCTGACGAGCTGGCGTGTCCAGAAGCTCACGCTGAGACCGAAGTAGACTTCGCAGTTTTTGACGCAGAGCGCAGAGACGCAGAGCCGCAGAGAAGATTCAGCCGGGCAAGTCGATGCTCTTCTCTGTGTCTCTGCGCCTCTGCGTCGAAACATTCCAGGGAAATAACGAAAGGAGAGCGCCATGAATCGTCGCACCTTCGGGATGACCGCACTCGGAATGGCGGCGCTGGCTCGATCGGCGTTTGCGCAGACACCCCCGAGCTGGGCACGGTTCAAGCCGGCGCCTGGCTCGCTGAAAGAGAAGATGCACACGGGCCAGCCCGTGCGATCGGCCGGGGCCACCGCCGATGCGACACGGGCGCAGTTGCAGGAGATCATCAAGAAGAACGGCGGCGTCGACCTGTTCAGCCTCGACGCCCAGCACCGGCCGCTGCCCGATGAACGGGAACTGGTCAGGTTCTGCAAACTGGCCGAAGAACTTGGTGCCGGTGTGCAGCTCCGTCTGCAGCATCCCAGGCTCGCGTATCTAGCCGGCCGATACGCCGATCTGGGCGTGCTGGCGGTCATGGTGCCGCTCGTTGAAGAGGTCGAAACCGTCCGTGAGGCCATCAACAACTTCTACTATCCGCCACTTGGCAGCCGCAGCTGGGGCGGCGAGTTCAGATACGGGGAGAAGCCTCCCGCCGATCGTCTTCAGTACTCGCAGTGGTGGAACGGCCGCGCGCTCCTGGGCTTCCAGATCGAAACCCTCCGAGGGGCGCTCAACGCCCGCAACATCGTGCAGCCTGGCATCGACTGGGTTTCCTGGGGTCCAGGCGACATGGCCTTCGACCTCGAGATGCATTCGAACAGTCCCTTCAAGAGCCTGGACGAGGTGCACCGGTACGTGATCGAGCAGTTGAAGGGTTACGACGTCAGACTACCTTCCACTTGAGCGGGGACTGAGGGAAAGGTCCAGGCCTCGGATCGCAGTGTTTTGATCTCGACGTTGCGATTTTTTCAACGCCGGGCCGGGACGCCGGGTGAAACCAACAATGACGGTCTCTTTGTTCATTGTTGCAAGTGGCCGATGCGTTGCACGTCAACAATGACGCAAGTCGAGAGTGTCTATCTCGCGTGCCTGATCTATGAGCTCGGTGAGCGCGGATTGAAGGTCGTCACCCAGCAGCTCGCCTGCTAATCAACTTCAACGTGGACTATCTGATGAAGGGCGTAAAGCGAGTCGTACTCAAATTCTGACCACGGCGTCTCGGCGTCCCGGCGTTGCGATCTAATAAAAAAAAGGGCAGGTGGGTGACCACCTGCCCTTCGTGTCCTTCGTGCTTAGAACTTGTAATTCAACGCCAACCTGGGGAAACGTCCCAGCATGATCGTCGTCGCGTTGCCGAGGCTGGCTCCAACGGTGTTGTTCGCCGCGCGGATCGCATTGGCGTTCAACACGTTGAAGATATCGACCTGGAGCGTCAACACTTTGTTGTTGTGACGGAAGTTCTTCTTCACGTTCAGGTCGAACTGGTTCCAGCGATCGTAGAAGATCGATCCCGGAGGGCTCAGGATGAACGTTTCGGTCTGCGTGCGGACTCCGCCCGGGAACCGTGTAGCTTCCGGCGCCCACTGAATGATGCGCTCCACACCGCCGTAACTCTGCAGGACCGCACCAATGTCGATCGAGTACGGGAGCGTGTAGTTTCCAGCGAACTTGACTTCCTGGATGAACGGGTAGCCGAACTGCGTCTGGTCGCAGAAGCGGCCTCCGAGCGGTGCGTCCACGCCTGTGGTGGCGGCCGTCGGGTTGAACTGTCCGGTTGTCGTTGGACCGTTCGGGTTGTCGTTGTTGTCGCACCACCGATGCAGTGTGTGCTCCATGGTCCAGCTGCCGAACACCATCGCGCCGCCCGGTAGTCTCACGTTGAACGACGTTTCGAAACCGGTGTAGAGCGTGTCGTTGGTGGTGTCGCTGCGATCGACGACGCCCACGTTGAAGACGCCCAGCTTGGCCGGGTTCAGGTTGTAGACCGGAACCATCTCTCCCGCCTTCAGGACGGCGGCGACGTCCGGATCTCTCGACACGTCCGGCATCGGCGTTTCGAACCTGGTGTAGTCGGTCTCCGAGATGTTCAGCCGATCCTGGAACGCCAGGTCAGCGATCTTGCGCTTGTAGAACATCGCGCCGACGGCCAGGCGCGGGGATACCTGGTGCTGCACGCCGGCCGTGAACTCGTCGTTGTACTGGCGCTGGAGGTTCAGCGGCTGGCGATCGGGCCTGTTCGGGCTGGAAAACGCGCCGCCGCTCGGGCTGATTCCGATTTCACTGTCCTGCGCAACGCCGTCGCAATCGGTCGGAAGGACTCGGATGCCAGGGCAGGTGCCCGCGGCCCCGGACGGGTTGTTGGTGCCGGCAACGAGGTTCCGGTCGAGCCACGTGCGCAGTTCGCTGCGCTCGCCGGCCCTGCCGTATGCGTTGGCCGCGATGTCGCCGTCGTAGTTGCGGTAGTACCGGCTCCAACTCGTTTTCAGCGCCGTGCGGCCGTCGCCGAAGAGGTCGTACACCGCGCTGAAGCGTGGAGAGTAGTCGGCCCCGAAGTCGATGAGGCCCTTCTCTTCTTCGATGAAGCGGGCCGGTGCGAACCGCCCTGCCGCCATGCTGCTTTCATACATGCCGGTCTCGACCCACTGAACCCGGAGGCCCGGGTTGATGGTCAGGCGCTTAATCGTCCAGCTGTCCTGCACGAAGATGCCGATGTCGTACGCGACATAGGCGGGCTGGATGACCGGATTGTTGAAGACCTCGACCTGGGTGGGCTGATTGTTGGTGTAGCGCTGCTGCAGGTGGCCGTTGCGCGTGTTCTTGCGCTGCCGGCCGGGACCCCAGTCGTTCTCGAGACCGAACTTGATGTTGTGAGAGCCGGTCACGTACGAGGCCATGAACTTCGCCTCGTTGTGGACGCTTTCCTGGCGCTGCTCGCGCGTGGCGTTCCAGCCCGTGCAACCATTGGGCGCAGGCAGGAGCGCGTAAATGCACTTGTCCGGGAACGCGCGGTTCAACGCCGTATCGGTTGTCGGAGCGGTCGCGTACCATTCTGGTGTGAATGGGAAGTCGTGCGCCGTTCCTGCCGGGGTACCTGACGGGCTGCCGCCCCTCCAATAGAACTCCGCAAAAGACCAACCCGCCTCGAGCAGCCATCTGCTGGTGACAGGGGCAGTCAATTTCATGTTGCCGATCGCGTGGTGCGCATTCCGGGGATCGCGTTGTTCGCCCGCGCGCGGGTCGACGCCGGCGCCAATCGAATGGCCCTTCTTGTGCCACCACCGCTCGAGGAACCCGGCGATCTTGTACTTCTCAGCCGCCTGCCACGTCAGTCGCGTCGACAAGCTGCGCACATACAGGTCGTTGGTCGCTTTGTACTGCGTGCCGTCTGTCGCCGTCACAAACTTCGGCACGTTCGCGACCGTCGTTTCCGTTGACTGATGGCGGGCCGAGAGGATCCACCACAGTTTGTCTCTCAGGATGGGACCGCCCAACGAGCCGGTGAATGCCTCGAGGTGATCGATGCCGTTGGCGACGTTCAGGCTGCGCGAGCGCAGCCGATCGTCGATGTTGTCCTTGACCCACGTGCCCTTTGTGCCGCCCATGAAGGCCGAGCCGCTGAACTGGTTGCCGCCGTCCTTGAGGATGCTGTTCAAGCGGATGCCACCGCCGCCGGTGTCGGCGGGAATCGCGGCTGTGCTGACCGTCATTTCCGCCTGAAGCGTGTCGTCGAGGAAGCTCAACGACGTGCCCTCGTAGCTCTGAATCGACATGCCTTCGACCAGTTGGTCGCCGTCGAGGCCGCCGAGGCCACGTGCGCGCAAGCCGACCTGCTCGGTCGTCTGCACGCCGCCCATGTCGGGTGTGCCCGGACGCACGCCCGGCACGATAACGGCCAGGCCCATGACGTTGCGCGAAATCGGCAGCGCGTCGATGACGTCGCGCGCAATCACGGTTGTGCGAGTCGCCTGCTGCACGTCAACCTGCGCGGCGGTGCCCGAGACGTTGATCGTCTCTTCGAGCGAGCCGACTTTCATCTCGCCGTTCACTGTCGCGGTGAAGTTCGACGGCAGGGTGATGCCCTCGCGCACGACCGTGCCGAAGCCGGTGAGCGAGAACGTGAGCTTGTACGTGCCGGGACGCATTTCCACGAAACGATAACGGCCCTGGCTGTCGGTGACCGTCGTCATTGAGCCTTCGATCATCGCGGGGCTGGTGACCTCGACAGACACGCCAGGGAGCACGCCTCCCGAGTCGTCTGTGAGCAGTCCGACGATCGCGCTCTGAGCCGAAGACACTGCCGGGACCATCAAGAGCATGGCCAGACCGAGCAGGATCCCCAGACCGAGTCTCTGCTTCATACTCCTTACCTCCGTAGTCCTTGCTTGTGGGAAAGTGTTTTGTGGACGAAATTCTAACGCGTCAAGATTTGAAGTCAAATTAAACCTTTACCGGTAAACCTGATGAGAACTTAGGACGGGATTTTGGATTTAATCCGGAAAATTGGCGAGGTTTACGACCGCTACGCGCTTCCGCGAATCGTCGATTTTGCGATGAAGCGGGACGAGGCCACGCGGTTACGCGCGGCCTACGTGCCCAAAGCGAGAGGCGTCGTGCTCGAAGTCGGCATCGGGTCCGGTTTGAACCTGCCGTTTTACACAGACGCCGTCACGCAGCTCTATGGCGTCGATCCATCGGCTGAGCTTCTCGCGATGGCACGCACGCGAGCGATGTCGGCTCCATTTCCAGTCGAGTTGTTTAACCAGGGAGCCGAGCACATTCCTCTGGCTACCGCGTCGGTCGATACGGTCGTCGTCACATGGTCACTCTGTTCAGTTGAGGATCCGCACGCGGTGCTCGCCGAGATGCGGCGGGTCCTGAAAACCGATGGGGCCGTCATTTTTGTCGAGCACGGCCTCGCGCCCGAGGCCGATGTCAGATCGTGGCAGAATCGTCTTACGCCGGTCTGGCGCCGGCTTGCAGGCGGCTGCCATCTGAATCGGTCTATAGCCGAGATGATTCGCGACGCTGGATTCGCGATCGCCGACCTGCGCACTGAGTACGTCCCCGGTCCGCGCCCCATGACGTTCATGTACGAGGGAACCGCTCATGCCGACGATTCGACTCGCAACCGAGGCTGACGCTTCGGCGATTGCCGCCATCTACGGGCCGTACTGTAGCAGCAGTGTCGTGTCGTTCGAGGAAACCGCGCCGACGGCCGAACAGATGGCGCAGCGGATCCGTGTTGTCATCGGGGCTGCGCGCCCATGGATCGTGCTCGAGGACCGAGGAGTCCCTGTCGGGTATGCGTATGCCTCGCCCCACCATGAACGCGCGGCGTATCGCTGGTCGGTGAGCACGGCGATTTACGTCAGCGGGGCGCACCACCGCCGCGGGGTCGGGCGCGCGTTGTATACGACGCTGTTCGATATGCTGCGCCACCTCGGCTACTACACGGCGACCGCGGGCATCACCTTGCCGAACGCGGCGAGCGTGGGGTTGCACGAAGCGTTTGGGTTCGCGCTGGTTGGTGTGTATCGTGGCATCGGCCACAAGATGGGCGCGTGGCACGACGTCGCCTGGTATCAGGCGGCGATTCAACCGCCGCTGATGCGTCCCTCCGATCCGCGTCCAATCGCCGGGCTGCACGACTCGCCGGAATGGCACGAGGCCATCGCGCGAGGATTGGACTGGTATGAGAAGGGGAAAGTAGAAAGTAAAAAGTGATGCCGACTCGCTTCGCTCTGATCGTGCTGACATTCGCAGCCCTGCAGCTTGCTACGGTAGCTCAGCAGCCGCCGTTTTCTGTCGTCGAAGCGACCATCGCAGACATCCAGGCGGCAATGCAGCAGAAGCGCATCACGTCGCGCGGCATCGTGCAGCAGTACCTCGATCGCATCGCGAAGTACGAAGACCGCCTCAACGCGATCATCACGCTGAATCCACGCGCGCTCGACGAAGCCGACCAGCGCGATCGCGAAAGGGCACTGGGGAAGATCCGCGGGCCGCTTCATGGCGTGCCGATCGCGCTCAAAGACAACATCCACACGACCGACATGCAGACGTCGGGCGGCGCGCTGGCGTTCAAGGGGTTCGTTCCACCTTACGACGCGACGGTGACAAAGCTGCTCCGCGACGGAGGGGCCATCATCGTCGCGAAAACTAACATGACGGAGCTCGCCAACTGGATTGCGACCGGCATGCCGGGTAACTACAACGGCCTGGTCGGCTATGGGTTCAACCCCTACGACCCTCGGACCGACCCGCGCGAGAGCACGAAAGACGGTCGTCCAGCGCTCACGCCAGCCGGGTCCAGCTCGGGCGCGGGCACTGCGGCGAATTTCTGGATGGCGAACGTCGGCACCGAAACATCCGGGTCTATTCTGTCCCCGGCAAATCAGACGATGATCGTGGGAATCAAGCCGACGGTGGGACGGATCAGCCGGTACGGCATCATTCCCATCACAGCCGATCAGGACACAGCCGGACCCATGGCGCGAACGGTGTCGGACGCGGCCATTCTGCTCGGCGTGCTCGAAGGCGCCGCTCCCGACCCGAACGACGCGAAGACACGGGCGTGCCCGCGCGTGCCGAACGGAGACTACTCACGCTACCTCAACGCGCGCGGACTCGAGGGCGCGCGAGTCGGAGTACCTCGTGCGACCTTCGTCGACGAGAGCCGGCATGGCGGCACTTTGAGTGAAGTGATCGCGATTCTGCGGAAGCACGGTGCCACCGTTATCGATCCGGTCGATTTGCCCCAGCCGCCGCTGCCCGTCTGCCGCGACGACACGGGCCTCAAAGGTCGAGACGAGAACTGCTCGATCGTCTTCAAGTACGGAATGAAGCGCGATTTCAATGCGTGGCTGGCTTCGCTCGGTCCTGGCGCGCCGGTGAAAACGCTCACCCAGTTGCGCGAGTGGAATCGCGCGCACCGCGACGAGGGTGCCATCAAGTATGGCCAGGCGCAGCTCGACAATTCAGACAACGTGGATCTCGAGGCCGATCGCGCGCGGTATCTTGCCGATCGGGAGAAGGACGTACGTCTGACCGCAGCCGAAGGCATCGACGCCGTCTTGAAACGTGAGCGGCTCGACGCACTGATTTTTCCAGGATCGGTTGGTGCGGCTGTTGCGGCCAAACCCGGTTATCCGACGGTGATAGTGCCGTTCGGCTTTGTGCCGAATGAGCCCGAGCCCCCGTTCCCATCGGGCTTCGCAGCGCGGCCGTCACCGCTGGGCGTCAGCTTCACCGGGACGGCGTGCAGCGAAGCGCGCTTGATCGAACTGGCCTACGCGTTTGAACAGGCGACCAGGCGCAGGGTACCACCGGCTGAATTTCCCTAAAGGTGTTCGCACGAGTTTCGACGCAGAGACGCAGAGAAAGCTTCGCAAACCCAAAACACGACGACACTCCTCTGCGTCTCTGCGCCTCTGCGTCGAAAGTTGTTAAGATTCTTCTGACATATGCCGCGGACAGTCAGCGTTGAAATCGAACAGGTGGGGCCATCGACCGGGCAGGCGACGGCGCGTACGCACACCGTATTTGTCGATCGGCCGAGTGACAAGGGAGGCAACGATCGCGGCCCTCTGGGCGGAGAATATCTGCTGGTCTCGCTCGGGGGCTGTTTCCTGAGCACGCTGCTGGCAGCCATCCGGACACGCGAGGCGGATGTCTCGGACGTGCACGTGTCTGTGGCCGGCACCATCGGCGGGGTACCCGAGCGATTCGAGTCGATGACGCTGCATGTCCGCGCACGTTACACGGACGAGGATCTGATGCGAAAGCTCATCGCCATCGCCGAACGTGGATGTCTGGTGACCAACACGCTCAAGGAGGCCGTAGCCCTGTCCGTGCACCTGGAACAGACACGATGAACGGCAGGCGCACACTTGTGGCGATCGCCCTCGTCCTGGTTTGTAAGGCCGCTGTCGCGCAGCCTGCAGGGATTCAGCGTGCGAGTTGGCTGCGAGGGTGCTGGGAGTTGCCAACGCCGAACGGTAGCGTCGAAGAAGTCTGGACCGCGCCGAAAGGCGGGAGCATGCTCGGTCTCAGCCGGACGATTCGAGACGGGAAGTTGGCGGAATATGAAATGGTCGTGCTGCGAGAGCAGGGCGACCAGCTTGCGTATGTCGCGCATCCATCTGGCCAACGGCCTGCGACGTTTCTCTCAAGCCGCGTAAGCACATCGGAGCTGGTGTTCGAAAATCCAGCGCACGACTTCCCGCAGCAGATTGGCTATCGAGTAGACGGGGACACCCTGCTGGCGTGGATCAGCGGATCGCAGAACGGAAAAACCCGGCGGGCGGAATTTCCGTACAAGAGGGTAGGGTGCGCCTCCCCCCGAGACTAGGCGGTTTTCCGGATCAGCTCGGCGCGCGACCTGGCTGCCGGGCGCGATGGAAAGCGCAGCACAGGATGCCGGGGTTCGCCGATTGCCCAGCCCGGTGACTCGTATCCGCACGCGATACACTGCAGACACACCTTGTTCTTATCGAAGTGCAGATAGTCGTCATGTCCCCGTAACGCGCACAAGATTCGTCTCAAAGTCCCCATAACATGTCCTACGGTATAAGACGCAAAACGGTTTGCCGACGGTTCCCTCACTGGGACTAACGTCGCGACGCCAGAGAATGAACGAAATAGGTCAGGTGACCATCGGCGAAGCCACCGCGCAAGATGCCTCGACGTTGCTGAGGCTGATGGTGGTGGCATTCGAGGAGTACGAAGGTGTGCTCGATCCGCCCTCCGGGGCACACGCGGAAACGCTGGATGCCGTGTGCAGAAAGCTGCAATCGGGCGCCGCGGCGATGGCCAGGGTAGACGGGGAGCCGGCCGGGTGTGCATTCTACGAACTCCACGACGGTAATCTCTTCTATTTCGGGCGCCTGTCGGTGGTGCCCGGATTCCGCAACAAGGGAATCGGTCGCGCACTACTCGACTACGTCGAGCGGCGCGCGAAGGACGCGGGAGCCGACGGCGTGCGCCTCGGCGTGCGTTTGCAACTTCCGCACCTGCTCGCGCGCTACGAACGTCTGGGATATCGCATCGCCAGATATATGACCCATAACGGTTATCCGAATCCGACATACGTGATGATGGAGAAACGGTGGGCGTGTTAGCATGCCGCTTCCCATGAAATCGATTCTGCTCACCGCTGCGATGGCGCTAACCGTCGTGGCGGCCGGCGCGCGCCAGGCCATTCCGCAGGCAACCGGTGCCAACGCTGTGCGCGATCTGCGCGGCGCGGTCGACATTCACGTCCATTCCAATCCCGACAAGGTGCCGCGCGTGCTCGATGGACTCGAGGCGGCCCGCTACGCCAGCGAAAAAGGCATGCGCGCCATCGTGCTGAAGAGTCATTGGGACCCGACGGCGGGTCTTGCAATGCTGGCGCGCAAGGCAGTGCCCGGTATCGAAGTGTTCGGAGGCATTGATCTCAACCTTCCCGTCGGCGGTATGAACGTCCACGCCGTCGAACACATGGTGCAGGCCAATGGCGGTTGGGGACGCGTGGTGTGGATGTCGACGTTCGACGCCGAGAATCAGGTGCGATCGTCGAAAGCCGACCGGCCGTTCGTCCGCGTGTCGCAGAACGGCGAGCTGCTTCCGGAAACCAAAGCGGTGATTGCGGCCATCGCCAAACACCGGTTGGTGCTCGCGAGCGGGCACGTGTCTGCAGCCGAAGCGTTGATGATGTTCGAAGAGGGGCGCCGTGTGGGTGTCCGGGCCATGGTCGCCACGCATGGCATGTCCACGCCGACCGCGCTGACCGTCGAACAGGCGAAACGCGCCAATGCACTGGGCGCGTTTGTGGAATTTACCGGCGATACGATGCAGGGGCCGAACGCACGCGCGAGGGTCGATCGGATCGTCGCCGACATACGAAGCATCGGCGTCGAGTACGCCATCGTGTCTTCCGACCTCGGCAAGGGAGGCGCAGAGCTGCCGACCGAGGGGTTCGCGACCCTTCTCGAGGCGTTGCGTCAGAAGGGCTTCACCAATCAGGAGCTCGATCGGATTGCGAAGGAAAACCCCGCGACGTTACTGGGGTTGAAGTAGGCGTGAAGCTTGTCATGGCAGATGGCAGATTTGGCAAATTGAAATGAGATCACGCCTCCTCCTCTTGTTAGCCGCCCTCGCCGTCATGGCGGCGTCCGTCATCCGCGCACAGTCGAACCATGGCACGCTCATCCTCTACGCGGCGAATGGCCCCGATCTCACGACCTTCGCGGTGAACGAATCGGATGCGTCGCTCAGAAAAACGTCGAGCGTCACGTTGCCGTTTGCCGTGCAATACGTCTGGGACCATCCGTCGAAGGGGTTTCTCTACGCCGCGTGGAGCAACGGCATGCAGGGGGATCGTCACGGCGTCACGGCGTACCGCGTCGACAAGACAACTGGCGCGCTCTCGCCCCACGGCCAGCCGATCGAGCTGCGGCATCGGCCAGTGCATCTGACGCTGGACGCCGGCGCCACTCACGTCCTGGTCGCCTACAACAACCCGAGCAGCCTGAGCGTGCATGCGCTGAACCGTGACGGCACACTTGGCGACGAAATACAGCAGCCGGCTCCGTTGGATTCCGGCATCTACGCACACCAGATTCGCGTGCATCCGTCCAACAGGATGGTCGTGCTGGTGACGCGCGGCAACGGACCGGCGGCGAACAGGCCTGAAGATCCAGGCGCGCTGAAGATCTACGGCTACCACGACGGCATCGTGACCAATCGGCAGTCGATCGCGCCGAACGGCGGCTTCGGCTATCAACCGCGCCACCTGGACTTCCATCCCACGCTTCCGGTCTTCTATCTGAATCTCGAACGGCAGAATCAACTCCAGGTCTACCGCGTGAACGGAGACTCGATCGAGCCAAACGCGCTGTTTACGAAGGACACCCTCGACCATCCCGACGCGAGCAAGCCGGCGCAAATGACGGGCGCCATTCACGTGCATCCGAACGGACGATTCGTCTATCTCAGCAATCGTGCCAGCGGGACGACGGGCGTTGGCGGCAAACCCGTTTGGGAGGGCGGCGAGAACACAATCGGCGTTTACGCGATCGATCAGAAGACGGGCGAGCCGACCCGCATTCAGAACATCGACAGCAGCGGAATGCACGCGCGCACGTTTACGCTCGATGCCGCGTCATCGCTGCTGATTGCCGCGAATCAGAATGCGGTGACGAAAGCTGATGGCACGCTTGTTCCCGCGTCGCTCGGCGTCTTCCGCATCGGCAAGGACGGGAAGCTGACGTTCGTGCGGAAGTACGATGTCGAGTCCGGGCAGGGGCGGAGTTTGATGTGGGCGGGATTTTTGAGGCTGCGATAACAGTCGCAAGGCGCAAGTCGGAAGTCGCACGGCGCAAGGCGGGTGCAAGTCGAAAGGCGCACGTCTGAAGTCGGAAGGCGCAGGTCTGGAGGAGTGATGGTGCGTGGCGTCCTGGCTGTTCTACTGATCTTTGCTGCTACGATGCCTGCGATGGCCCAGGATCGTTTGCCACCCATTCCCGCGGAGAAACAGACTCCCGAGCAACGGAAGGCGTCGGAGGCGTTTCGCGCCAATCGAAAACAGGACCCGTTCGGACCGTTCGTGCCCCTCCATCGCAGTCCCGAAGTGATGCTGCGCGCGATGGCGTTGGGAGATTACCTTCGTTACCGGACGGTATTTCCGACGAAGCTGAACGAGTTCATCATCCTCATCACCGCGCGCCATTTCTCGCAGCAGTACCAGTGGTACGTGCACTACCCGATTGCGGTGAAAGAGGGGCTCAGTCGCGACATTGCCGACGCGATTGCGGACGGACGCAGGCCCGCAGAGCTGCCAGCCGATGAACAGCTGATTTATGACTTCTGCACGGAGCTGCTGCGGAACCACAGCGTGAGCGATCCGACCTACGCACGCGCCGTCGCGCGTTTCGGCGAACAGGGGACGATCGAGATGGTCGGCGTCGTGGCCTACTACACGTTTCAGTCGATGGTGCTGAACACGGCGCGCACGCCCGTGCCGCCGGGGGCGCCTGCGCTGAAGCCGTTCCCGCAATAAGTTCTTTTTACAGGAGATTAGGAGATTAGGAGGGCTACTTTTCAGCGCGCGAGCCCCGGCGGACTCCTTGGACGCATCGGCTTCGTGGGCCGCGGACGCGGCCCACGCGAGAAGAAGGAAAAAGCCGAATATCAAGACCCGGGATCGTGCAGCTCTTGTATTCGGCTTTTTACTTCTCCTCGCGCGCTAGCGGCGCGAAGCCGATGCGGCGCTCCGTGGCCTCTGTGTCCGGACTCCTGATCTCCTAACCTCCTGTTGAATTTTCACGCGAGCCTGCAGATCCAGCTCGTCGCGGCGTCGCAGTACCACAGCACCCCATTGCGATCGATATCAAGACCGTGGGGGGCGGGGTCTTCCTTGCCGAGCTGAATTTTCGAGACCACCGTGCCGTTCTTCGGGTCGAGCTTGAAGATCGCACGGTCGTCCGAGTTGATTACCCACAACATGCCCTTGTCGATCGCCATGCCGTGCGTGCGCGGCGTGGTGCCGGGAGCAGGGATGCTGCGTACGATCTCACCGGTCTCGGGCTCCATGAGGAACACCTTGTTCGAGGCCGGCACAGCCATCCAGTATTTGCCGTCAATCCATTTCAGTCCGTGCGCGCCCGACGGGGTGTCGCCGCGTTCGAGGCTCATGCGCCCGTACAGACCCGAGCCGGGCGTGACCCACGACTTCAGCGTCTTCCCCGTGCGGGGATCCACCTTCATGGTCTTGGGAGGATCCTGCGCGTTCTTGCCTTTGGTCGATCCGATCCACAACGCGCCGTTGCCGAACGTGATGCCGCTGGCGTGCAACGCCTCGGTCTGGATTTCGCGAATCACGCTGCCATCTTCTGGCTTCACGAGGAAGGCTTTATTGGTCGGCTGGTCGACTTGATCGAGGACCCAGAGACCCTCGGCCACAAACTGCAGGTCGTTGGGTTCCTTCGATCCGGTCACCTTGTAGAGTTTTTCGACCCGCTTCGTGATGGTGGGCACTTCCTGGGCACTCGCCCTGCGCGAGACGGCAACTGCGCCAGCCACGCCTGTCAGGAACGCGCGCCGCGACACCATTCGATCCATATTTGTGCCTCCTTGTCAGACCCGGGCTTTCCGGGCAGTATAGCCTTGAAAGGTCTGCATGAAATTGATGATGACGTGGGCGACCGTGGCGTGTCTGGCCCTGGCGGCTGGGTGCAACCAGGCCGAGCAGCCATCCACCGACGCTCCTGCCGAGACGCCCAAACCGGCCGTGCCGAGTGATCCATACACGGCTGAAGTGACGACTTTCCGGCAGGACAGAGAAAACACGCTCAAGAGCAACACCGGCTGGCTGACGATCGGCGGCCTGTGGTTTCTCACGCAGTCGCAGACCACGTTCGGTTCGGATCCCTTGAACGACATCGTGTTTCCCGATAGCGCGCCCCCGCGGGCAGGCACGTTCGAGTTGCGCAACGGACGTGTGAGTGTGAAGGCGGCCGAAGGCGTCACCTTTCTCCTCGACGGAAAGCCGTTTACCTCGGGCGAGCTCAAACCAGACGTGCCCGGACCCGCCGATCGCCTGTCCCTGGGAGAGCACTTGCAGTTCTGGGTACACGGCAGCGGCAGCCGGCTCTCGATTCGCCTGCGCGATCAGAACAATTCACTACGGAAGGAGTTCGTCGGGCTCAGCTGGTTCCCCGTCAATGCGGCCTACCGCGTGGAAGCCACTTATACGCCGTACCCCAAACCGAAAGTCGCAGAGGTGCCGACCATCCTCGGCGATCTCGAAAGCGCGCCGATTCCAGGCATCGTATCGTTCATGATGAATGGTCAGGAATACCGCCTCGAGCCGTTCGCCGACCCCGGCGACGAGCAGTTCTGGTTCGTCTTCCGCGATCTCACCAGCCAGAAGGAAACCTATCCGGCCGCCCGGTTCCTCTATGCGCCCGCACCTGTCAACGGGAAGATGATCCTCGACTTCAACAAGACCGTGAATCCTCCCTGTGCCTATAACCCGTACACGACATGCCCCATCCCGGGCGAGCAGAACCGGTTGAGGACGCGCATTGAGGCGGGAGAAATGCGATACGGGAAGTCGTAAGGCGAAAGTCGGGCGCTGGTGCTGGGGATAGACTCTGTTGCCTTGAGACTTACGACTTCCGACTCGCGCCTTGCGACTGTATGACCCGAGAGCTCCTCAACGCGCTTCTCATCACGCTCGGGATTCTATCCGCCGGCCTTGGCTTGAAGGGGTTTCTGCTGCCGAGCGGATTCATCGACGGCGGCGTCACCGGCGTGTCGCTGTTGCTGGCCACCGTCACGACCCTGCCCCTGGCGTTCTGGCTGCCGGTCATTAACGTTCCGTTCGTCTTCATCGGCTATCGCTATCTCGGCACGGCCTTTGCCATCCGCAGCGCGCTGGCGATCGGTGCGCTCGCGGCCGTGCTCGCACTCGCGCAGTATCCGACGATTACACAGGATCGACTGCTCGACGCCGTCTTCGGTGGATTCTTTCTCGGCGCGGGTATTGGCCTTGCGGTGCGAGGCGGCGCGGTGCTCGATGGCACCGAAATCGCCGCGCTGCTCATCAGCAAGCGCAGCACGCTATTGCGCGTCGGCGACGTCATTCTCGGATTCAACGTCGCGCTGTTCATGGTCGCCATGGCGGTGCTCGGCGCCGAGGCCGCGCTGTATTCCATCCTCACCTATCTGACGGCGGCGCGCACACTCGACTTCGTCATCCACGGCATCGAGGAGTTCACGGCGATGACGATTGTCTCCATGCACAGCGCCGAAATCCGTGACGCGATTACCGGCATCCTGGGCCGGGGTGTCACCGTCTATCGCGGACGGGGAGGCCTGTCCAACGTCGAGCAGGACATCCTGTTTTGCGTGGTGACGCGTCTGGAGATAGGCAAGATCAAGGCGATCGCACGGGATATCGACAAGAGTGCGTTCATCGTCTCGCATGCCCTCTCGGATGTCGAGGGAGGGGTCATCAAGACCGCACTTCACATCCCCGAGAAGCGCCGCGGTTAAGCACCCGCCCGGTGATTCCGGGGTTCGATGCGGCGGTCCGGCACGAGCCACATCATCGCGACGCCAATGTAGATGGCATCGGCGATATGGGGATGGACAAACGCGAGCCCAATCGCGATTGCGTAGAGCAGGACCGACACTTTCCCCTTGCGGTCGCGTCCAAACGCAACCGCCAGCCTCGAGTCGGGCCCGTGCTCGGCGATGAGTATGTGCGCGAGGATGTAGTACGCAGTTCCCGCGAGCATCAGAACGACGCCGTATGCGGCGGTCGGAATGGCGGCGAAGTGATTTTGTCCCATCCAGCCCGTGACGAACGGAATGAGCGACAACCAGAACAGCAAGTGGAGGTTGGCCCACAGGACCTTGCCGTTGATGCGCTCGACGGCGTGCAGCAAGTGGTGATGGTTGTTCCAGTAAATCCCGATGAATACGTAGCTCAGCACGTAGGTGAGGAAGATTGGCATCAATGGCCCCAGCGCGCGCCATGATGCCTCGTGCGGCACATGGAGCTCGAGCACCATGATCGTGATCAGGATGGCAATTACCCCGTCGCTGAACGCTTCGAGACGAGCCTTTGTCATGGCCGCATAAGGTATTAGAATTCTTGCATTCACACCAGATAGGAAGCGGCCCGGTCACCCGGTCGCGAAAGGGGAACGCTCGTGCTCGAGACAGAAGTCACTCAGCGGCGTCCGGATGCTCAGGCCGTGGCGGCTCCGGCGGGACGCACGCTGCTCGACATGAATGGATACCAGTGGACGGTGCTGTTCGCCGCCTGGCTGGGCTGGGGTTTCGACATCTTCGATAGTCTTCTCTTCAACTACGTTGCGCCAAATGCGGTGCCTGTGCTGCTGGGCCTTCCGCTCGGGTCGCCGGCGGCGCGCGCCGCCACTCTTCAGTGGACCGGCATCCTCACTTCGCTGCTCCTGATTGGCTGGGCGGTAGGCGGCATCATCTTCGGTCGCGTCGCCGATCGGCTCGGCCGCACGCGAACGCTGCTCCTGACGATGCTGATGTATGCGATTGGAACGGCGGCATGTGCGTTCGCGCCGAACATGGCGTTTTTGGTTTTCTTCCGCATTATCGCCTCGCTCGGCATCGGCGGCGAGTGGGCCGCAGGCGCGGCGATGGTGGCGGAAGTCGTGCCCGAAAAGCGCCGCGTTGAGGCAGGCGCACTGTTGTATACAGCGGCGCCGCTCGGTCTGTTCCTCGCCACGGTCGTCACCTATCAGGTGCAGGGCGTGTATTTCGCCGGCAGTCCGGAAACGTCCTGGCGTTATGTGTTCCTGTTCGGCCTTATTCCGGCCGCCGTCGCGTTCCTCGTCCGGCTGTTTGTGAAGGAGCCCGAGCGGTGGCAGAAAGTCGCGACGCACGCCGCGCCGCCACGCATCTCGGAGCTCTTCGCGCCGCAGTATCGCGCGATCACGATCAGCGGGCTCCTCATGGCCGTCGTCGCGCTCATCACGTGGTGGAGTTGCAACGCGTTCCTTTCGGTGGTTGCCACGGGACTGGCCGCGGAAGCGGCAGCCGGATTGCCGGCCATCCAAGCCACGGCACTCACGGAGAGCTGGAAGCAGACCGCGGGCAACTGGTTCAACATCGGCGGGCTCATCGGCACGCTCCTGACGGTGCCGGCGTCGAAGATTCTTGGTCGTCGGACGATGTTCTCCATCTATTTCCTGGCATCCGGTCTGGCGGTGCTTGCCGCCTTCGGCTTGCCGATGGAGCCGCGCACGCGTCTCTATATGTATTTCCCCATCGGGCTTTCGGTGTTCGGCGTGTTCGGCGCGTTCACCTACTACCTGCCGGAGCTCTATCCGACGCGGCTGCGCGGAACGGGTGCGGGATTCTGCTACAACGCCGGACGCCTTATCGCCGCGGCGGGTCCGTTCCTCGTCGGCGCGATTGCGTCGCGCGGTGCGGGTGCGCTGGGCGGCGCGCTGCAGGTGTTGTTCTATGTCGGCTTCGTTCCACTGCTCGGCTTGCTCGTGATGCCATGGGTACTCGAGACCAAGGATCGGCCGCTCGCTGACTAGACGTGCACAATGGCGCGGGGGTGGGATTCCAAGGCTGTTGAAGATCAGCAGGCGGCAGCGGAAGCGGAGAAGCTGAACCGATCGAAGCCCGCGGTGAGCGAGCCGGAGCGGGCACGCCGGGCGAAGCGCGAGGGGCTGCTGCTGGCCCGCGCGAAGATGCAGACCGATCTCCAGTCGGCGAGCGACCATCGCTATCGGACGATGCTCGAGCAGGCGATTGCGCATCTCGATCGGGAGATCGGTGCGATAGAATGACGCGGCTTACGTGCTCGTTAGATTCTAGATTGTAGATTTCAGTTAACAAGGAGGCCCCATGGATCGCCGCGAATTCGTCAAGATGGCGGCTAGCGGAATGGCTGCGAGTGCCATCGCGGAGAACCTCGTGTCCGCACAGGTTGCGAGCTCCCCGGCCAGGCCGTCGAGCAGCGCGTCGAATGCGAAGGTGAAGTTCAAGGTCGGCACGCAGCACGGCGATGACGACGCCACCCTGAAGGCGATGGCCGCCTTCGGCGTCAACAATATCTGTGGCAGCATGCCGTCGGCGAAGCTCGACGAGAAATGGTCCGTCGAGGCGCTGACGAAGCACCGCGAGCACGTCGAGTCGTTCGGCATCAAGCTCGACATGACGGCGATCACGATGACATCGGCTTCGATCGATCGCGCGCAGATGCCCGCCATCATGCTGGGGCAGAGCCCGGAGCGCGATCGCAACATCGACGACATCTGTACGCAGATCCGCAACTGCGCGAAGGCCGGCATCTTTCAGGTGAAGTACAACTTCACGATTCTCGGCATTCCACGATCCGGCCGGGTGAAAGGACGCGGCCCTTCCACCTACAGCGAGTTCGTGCTGGCGAAAGACGAGAACAAGGACAAGCCGACGATCGCCGGTAAAGTCCGCGCTGACGAGTACTGGGAGCGCATCACGTACTTCCTCGAACGGGTCGTGCCGGTCGCCGAGGAATACAAGGTGAAGATGGGCTGCCATCCGCAGGATCCCGGCGTGCCGCGCGGCTACCGGGGCATCGAAGAGGTGCCGCTCGCGACGCCGGCCGGGCTGAAGCGGTTCGTGTCGATCAAGGAGAGCCCGTATCACGGCCTGAACTTCTGCCAGGGCACGGTGTCGGAGCAGCTCGAGAAGCCGGGCGAGCAGATCTTCGACGTGATTCGCAGCCTTAAAGGGAAGATCTTCAACGTCCACTTCCGCAACATCGAAGGCGGATACCTGAACTTCCGCGAGAGCTTTATCGACAACGGCAGCGTGGACATGCTGAAGGCCGCACGCGTCTACAAGGAAATCGGCTACGACGGTATGCTGATGCCGGACCACGTGCCGACGGTCGACGGCGATCCCGATCACAGCCAGGGATTCGCATTCGCGCTCGGCTACATCAAGGCGATCATTGCGGCAGTCAGCGCGGAGTCGTAAGTACGTAGTGTCCGGCTTCAGCCGGACCGAGGTAGAAGTAGAGAGTAGAAAGTAAAAAGTGAAAAGTAGGGCGGGTCTGGCTTGCCCACCGAAGCCTTTGGGCGAAGGTGGGCACTGGAGCCCGCCTTTTCTTTTGCTGATTCAACGCAGAGACGCAAAGCCGCAAAGAAACGATTTGATCGCCGGACGTGACGTGTCTGTATGAGCCGGGCGACGGCGACGAGAACGCGGCAACACCTGCTTCGGCTACTATGCCGCGGCGAGCCCAAGGCCCTGATCGGGCATGGGTGCGAGAAGGTTGCACGGGACATGGGTAGCGGGTTAAGTAAAGCAATGGCACGGATCCGAGTCGAGACAATCGGTGTAGAGGCAAATCCTGACAGGGACCGGGAGATAGCACGCGATATCCTGAGGGCTTTACGAGGGACGGTGGTGTGGGCCGACACGCAGGGTCCGTCTGTCCGCCGTCGCTCGCTCGACACCGGCGAGCTTTGCCGAGACCCGCCGTAGCCTTGGTGAAGGCCGAATGCGGCCATGCCTGTTGTGTTCAGCCTTCGATCGCGACCGTACGGTCGT
The DNA here is from genome assembly GCA_963782595.1 of Vicinamibacterales bacterium. GTDB lineage: Bacteria > Acidobacteriota > Vicinamibacteria > Vicinamibacterales > JAMQPK01 > JAMQPK01. The sequence goes on from CAWAKJ010000007.1 coordinate 581,882, forward strand.
GAAGACGCGGGGTTGGTCGTTAGACGGACAGCGGAATCTCGCTCCAAGCGGTATCATCGGCGGTTTCTGGCCTGCTTGCCTCGGCGAGGGGCCGACACGTCGCCCAAACAGGAGGGCCAACCGATGCGCATGATGTTGACCGCAAGCTTTCCCCACGAACCGTTCAACACGCTGGTCCGAGAGAACAAGGCTGGTCAGATCATCGGGAAGATCCTTGAAGAACTGAAACCCGAAGCGGTCTACTTCACTGAGCAGCACGGAGCGCGGTGCGCCGTGCTGATTGTCGACGTGGCGAACCCATCACGGGTGCCGTCATTTGCTGAACCGTTCTTTCTTCATTTCAACGCGGATTGCCGGTTTCGCATCGTCATGGCGCCCGAGGATCTTGCCAAGGCGGGGTTAGACGATCTCGGCAAGAAGTGGCGTTAGCGGCCACTGGAAAAGTAGAAAGTGAAAAGTAGAAAGTAAATAGTAGGGCGGGTCTTGCACTTTAGACCCGCCTTTCCTTTTGCAGCTGTCGTTTTCGACGCGGAGGCGCCGAGGCGCAAAGAAAGCCGAATTCTGCATTGCCGCATTCGATTTGATTGACGATTGGTAATTGATTGACGACGAGAACGTTCAGCGAAGGCCGGACACTACGTACTGATTCTGCAGGCCCGGCTCGTACAGACACAGCACGGTCCGGCTGAAGCCGGACCCTACGTACAGCGGGCACGAATTCGCTCGGCGCCTCTGCAACTCTGCGTCGAGATCCAAAGTCGTTGTCTCCTAACCTTTTAATCTCCTGTTCAAACCCATCTGAATCACTTCGGCCAGATGCAGCGTTGTTCGGCCCGTTGCCTGATGGATCTGCTCACGGCAACTGAAGCCGTCGGACACGATTAACGTGTCGGGCGGGGCGCTACGCACTGCAGGCAGGAGCACGCGCTCGCCAATTGCGATCGACACGTCGTATTTCCTGGCCTCGAACCCGAACGGGCCGGCCATGCCACAGCACCCGGCGTCTGGGGCCGTCACCTTCGCGCCCATCTTTTTCAACAGCGATTCCTCGTCTGTCATCTTCATCAGCGCTTTGTGATGACAGTGCCCGTGCAGCAGGACGCCGCGCTCGAGAGGGGGCGGCTGGAAATCGGGCGCGTGCCGTTCGAGAAACTCGCTCAGCAGGAAGGTCTGCTTTCGCAGCTTCTCGGCGCGGGCGTCGGCAGGGAAGAGACTGCGCAGCTCGTCGCGGAACACCGACGCACAACTCGGCTCGAGCACGACGAGGGGCACACCTGCGTCGATGTGAGGCGCCAGATGATCCAGGATGCGCTGCAAATACGCTTTCGCGCGGTCCAGCATCCCGAAATCGTAGAGCGGACGGCCGCAGCAGAGGCGGGCAGCCGGCACCGTCACGTGCACACCCGCCGATCTCAACACCTCGAGCGCGGCGCGGCTCGTCTCGGGATGGAAGTAATTGTTGAAGGTATCGGCCCAGAGAATCGCCTCGCGTTTGCCGTTGCCCGGCGATCCAGGTGACGGCACGCGTGCCGACCTCGCCCAGCGGATGAAGCTCTGCGGGGCGAGCTGCGGCATGGCACGTTGCGGCGCGAGATGCAGGAGGCGCTTGATCAGGGCATCGGCGCCCGGCGCCTTCATCATCAGGTTGGCCAGCCCTGGCGCCGCCGATCCGAGTGCAGCCCACCTGTCGATGAGGCCGAAGGCATATGCGGCGAGGGGGCGCGGGCGGGTTTCGTAGTAGTGCGCGAGAAACTCCGATCGGTACGTCGCCATATCGACGTTCGTGGGACATTCCGATTTGCATGCCTTGCACGAGAGACACAGATCGAGCGCCTCTTTCGTCTGCTCGTTCCGCCACGAATCGGTCAGCACCTCCCCCTGCAGCAGCTCCCAGAGCAGGCGCGCGCGGCCGCGCGTGCTATGCCGCTCTTCGAGCGTCGCCATATAGCTCGGGCACATCGTCCCGTAATCGTGCTTGCGGCACTCGCCGAGACCGATGCAGCGCGTCGCCGCCTTGGCAAATGATCCCTTGTCATCTGGAAAGGTGAAGAACGTCGCCGGCTTGGCCGGGTTGTAGTCGGCGCCGAGCCGCAGGTTCTCCGTCGGCAGATACGCGTCGAGCACCTTGTGCGGGTTCATCCGGTTGCCGGAATCCCAGACAGCCTTGAACTCGCCAAAGGCGCGCATCAGCTCTGGTCCGAACATCTTCGGCAACAGCGCACCGCGCGACTGTCCGTCGCCGTGTTCGCCCGACAGCGATCCGCCGTATCGCACCACGAGATCGGCGCCGCGGTTGATGAACTCCTCATACCGGCGGATGCCTGGCTCGCTCTCGAAGTCGAAGCTGACCTGCATGTGAATGCAGCCGTGACCGAAGTGTCCGTAGAACGCGGCCTGGTAGTTGTATTCGTCGAGCAGTTGTCTCAGCTCGCGGAGATAGGGCCCCAGCCGTTCCGGCGCGACCGACGCATCGTCCCATCCTTCAAAGCGGGGAAGCGAACCCGGTACAGCAGATGCCAGGCGTGGTCCCGATTCGCGAATCTTCCAGACCGCCTTGGCTTCGCCGGCCGTGTAGATGCGTGTGACGGGCGCGTCGGGCAGGCTCGATAGCGTGCGTACCAACCGCTCGGCTGCCGCACGACTCTCGGCAGGATCATTTGATCCATATTCAGCGAGCAGGATGCCGCGGCCTGCCGGCAGCAGGTCCAGATTGGGCGCGCCTTTGTAGTTGAGACCATCGATGATGCCTCCCTCGAACCCTTCGAGCCCGATCGGCGAGGTTTCAAGGATTGCGGGCACGTGATCGGCCGCGGCAAATGCGTCCGGATACCCGAGGCCGACGAGCACGCGGTGCTGCGGGCTGTCGATGAGCCGCAGCGTGGCGCCGAGCACGATCGCGCATGTGCCTTCGGTGCCGACGAGCGCACGCGCCACATGGAAGCCGTTTTCGGGAAGAAGCTGATCGAGGTTGTAGCCCGAGACACGGCGCGGGATCTGAGGAAAGCCGGTACGAATCTGAGCGAGATACCGTTCGCGGATCGATCGAAGGGCCCCATAGATCTCACCGCGCCGGCCACCCTCGCGAATGACGGCCTCGAGCTCTGCCTCGGGTGTCGCGCCCACGGTCAGCTCGGTGCCGTCGTAGAGCAGAATCCTCAGCTCGTGTACGTTGTCGACGGTCTTGCCGGAGATCAGGGAATGTGTGCCGCACGAGTTGTTGCCGATCATGCCGCCGAGACTGCAGCGACTGTGCGTCGACGGATCGGGGCCGAAGGTCAGGTGATTCTGTTCAGCGCGGCTGCGAAGCGTATCGAGGATGACGCCCGGCTGCACCCGGGCGATACGCTTCTCGATGTCGATCTCGAGAATGCGGTTCATGAACTTCGTGAAGTCGAGCACGACGGCGACGTTGCAGCTTTGCCCGGCCAGGCTCGTGCCCGAGCCTCGGGCGAGAATCGGCGCGTCGAACGATCGGCAGACCGTTACCGCAGCCCGCACGTCGTCTTCGTGCCGTGGAACGACGACACCTATCGGAACCTGACGATAGTTCGAGGCGTCGGTCGCATAGAGCGCGCGGCTGCCGCGATCGAATCGCACTTCACCCTTGAGGGCTCGCCGGAGCTCGAGTTCGAGCTCGGCGGCCCGCCCGAAAGTGTCGATGGGTTTGGCGTGGGAGCTTAGGGGGAGTGTCACCGCACAGCCGGCGCCGCTTCTTCGCTTGATCCGGGGGCCCCTGCCCCCCGGCTCGGTTGACCCTGAGCCGATGCCGTCAGCGACTCGAGTGCGGCCGCGACGCCTCCCGGGCGGTGCGGAATGCCGGCCAGCGTGAGCCCCATCTCCACGCCGCTGAGCGTGCCTGCCAGCGTCAAGTCGTTGAACGCACCGAGATGACCGATGCGGAACACCTTGCCCGCGAGCTTGCCCAGGCCGGTGCCGAGCGACATGTCGAAGTTCTCGAGAATGATCTGACGGAGGCGATCGGCGCTGTGGCCTTCGGGCGTATAAAGAGCGGTTAGTGAGCCGGAGTATTCGGATGGATCCTCAGGCACGATGTCGAGACCCCATGCGCGAGCGGCCGCGCGCGTGGCCGCGCCATGGCGCGCGTGACGTTGCAGCACGTTCTCGAACCCCTCTTCGTGAAGCATGCGCAGCGCTTCCCGCAGTCCGTAGAGAAGGTTCGTCGCCGGTGTGTACGGAAAGAAGCCTGACTTATTCGACTTCAGAATCTCGTCCCAATTCCAGTACGAGCGCGGCAGCTTCGCCTTCTCATTGGCCGCCAGAGCCTTTTCGGATACGGCGTTGAAGCCGAGGCCGGGCGGCACCATCAAACCTTTCTGCGAGCCGCACACCGTCACGTCGATCTCCCATTCGTCGTGACGCAGGTCGATCGACGCCAGCGACGAGATGGCATCGACGATCAACAACGCGGGATGGCCGGTGCGGTTCATGGCGCGCCGTAAGTCGGCAATCCGGCTGACGACACCCGTGGACGTCTCGTTGTGCACGACGACGACCGCCTTCAACGCACGATCGCGGTCGTCGTTGAGACGCTGCTCGAGGGTTTCGGGCGAGGCGCCACGGCGCCACGTGCCGGGCACATATTCGACGCTGATGCCGAGACGCTCGGCCACCTGCCGCCAGGCGATGTGCGAAAACCAGCCGGTCTCGAAAATCAGAATGCGATCGCCGGGCGAGAGGGTGTTGACCAGGGCGGCCTCTGCCGCGCCGGTTCCCGACGAAGGAAACACCACGACCGGTCCACGTGTGCGGAAAACACCCTTGAGCCGATCGAGTACTTCGAGACCGAGCTCGGCGAATTCTGGCCCCCGATGATCGATGGTTGCCTGTGCGATTTCCTTCAGGACGCGATCGGGCACATTCGTCGGACCGGGGATCTGCAGAAAGTGGCGTCCGGTGTGAATCATGGGGTACCTCGTCCGGCTAAAGCCGGAGTCCGGTCCGGCGAAAGCCGGACACTACTCTAATTTGTTTTGGCCGCGGGCCCCAATGCCGTCATGAACGTGCTCCACGGCACCGGCTTTCCATGGACGGGTGCGATGGTGGCAACTTCGAGCTTCATCCGCTGCACCTGGTTGTAAAAGCTGCGCATGGCCGGCAGCTGCGACGGTCTCGGCGGTTCGTGCGTATCGAAGAGGTCGGCCTCGAATGCGATGCGCTCTGCCGGCAGATACGCCATCAGCATTCCCGCGACATGCTGCAGCGGCTGCACGTAGTACACACGCAGGATACGGCTGTTGTCGGTGATGACGAAGTTCTCCTGAATCGCTTCGTAGTTATACCCTTCGGCCACTTCCGTCGGCGGCCAGAGCGACAGGATATCGGGCTTCACCGTCCGCGGCCTGTAGGTCAGGACGTCCCTGTTGAGAAGTTTCAGATTGATCATGTGCGTCACGACGGTGGCGCCGATGTGGTTGTACGTGCGGATGCCCCCGATGTGGTCGAAGTGCGGATGAGAGCTGACGAGCCATCGAATCGGCTTGTTGGGCGCAAGTTTGGCGACCTGCTCGATGACGGCCAGGCTGCGCTCTTCGCTTCCGGGTGCTTCGAAGACCGCGACAAAATCGCGGAATTCGATCATGTAACTGTTCGCCGGTCCTCCGCCCATGAGATACACACCGTCGGCCATCTTTTCGACGGTGACGGCGGCCGGGTTCGGTGGCTGCGCCTGCTTTACCGCTTCGGGAACCGGCACCGGATCGTCGCAGACGTTTCCCTGGACGTTGGCGAACTTGCCCCCGTAGGCGTTGTGGCCGGTGCTCTCTGAATTGAACTGCCAGTTGTCGTCCCAGCCCTGATGGGAATGCCAGTTGATAGGCCACCGCGATGGACCGGCGGGCACGAACTCCGTCGATTCATGCTCGATGTTGAAATCGCCGAGCACGTTCTCGTTGACCGTAGCTTTCAGCCGCGTGATGGTGTTCTGGCTGTTGATCGTGGCATCGACGCGGTACTTGCCGAGCAGCGTGATGCCGACGACGTGAACTTTTTCGGGTGTGACGACGTTCCCGTCGCGTCCTTTTTCAATCTGCTCCCAGCGCCACATCGCCTTCGGATTGGCGCCCGGCATGCGTGCGGCTTTGAGGAACCCGTGCGGATTCATCCAGATGTCGAGTTGATAGACTTCTGCGAGCTCAGGCGGCACCGCGACGGGCGCCCCGCTTCCGTCGATGTGCCAGGCGTACTTGCCGTTGACGATGTGCGTCTGCCGGAGATTCGCCTGCGTCGTCGTGCCGCCGACCCAGCCGAGCCCGTATTTCCACGAGGCCGGGTTGTTCCCGGGCTTGCGATCGAACGTCTCTTTGCTCGTCGCGGTCTCCCAGTTGATGGTTCGGGTGTAGTTGGCCATTTCGCTGCGCGGCCAGTCGATGTTGACCGCGTTCTCGAACGTCTGGCCGACAGGGCCGCTGTAGCCGGTTCCGGAAAACGTGATGCAGCGCAGGCTCTGCTCGTTGAGGGCCTTCGAGGCGGCGGCGAGCACCGGTCCCGGATCCACGAATCCGGGCGGATACTGCTGCGCCGGCAACTGGCTGCCCGCCAGCAGAACCAGCGAGAGCAGCAGAGCGAACCTCTTGGCCATGCGAGTGACTCCTTTTTCAGGGCGAGTTCCACCTAGTCTCGGACCGGAATGCGAATCATAATAAGTCTTCACTGCCATGTCCAAAACTCCAATCAACCGGTCTCAGGGTCGTTCACTCGTCGTCTCCAGCCGCGGCGTTGTCGCGACTGAACATCCCCTCGCATCGCAGGCAGGTGCCACAGTGCTCGCGGAGGGCGGGCACGCCGTCGATGCGGCCATCGCGGCCAACGCGGTCATGGGGGTCGTCTGTCCGACGATGTGCGGGGTGGGCGGCGACCTGTTCGCCATCGTGTGCGAGAGCGGCGGAAAGCTGCACGGCGTCAATGCCAGCGGGTGGGCGCCCGCAGCCCTGACACCCGAAGGGCTGGAGGCTCTCGGTCTGACGAGCATGCCGCAGAGCGGCGCGCATTCGGTGACCGTACCGGGCGCGGTCGCCGGCTGGACGCTCTTGCACGATCGATTTGGACGCGTGCCGCTGGCGCGCATCCTGGAGCCGGCCATCGCCCTCGCAGACGAGGGATTTCCAGTCGCGGAAATCACCAGCGAGGAATGGGGCAATCAGGCAGCGTTCCTGCGCGGCGATCCCGAGGCGGCACGAACGTTTCTTCCCGACGGACAGCCGCTCGGGCTCGGCCAGATATTCCGCAACCGGGATCTCGCGTGGACCTGCCGGCAGATTGCGGCACGCGGCCGCGAGGGTTTCTACGAAGGGGAAGTCGCGCGGCGCCTCATAGCCGGTCTGACACACCGGGGCGCGACCATGGCTGCCGCCGATCTCGCGACCTTCCACGCGCAGTGGGTCGAGCCGATCTCCACGAGCTATCGCGGGTGGGACATCTTCGAGATTCCGCCAAACGGTGCGGGTATCGCGGCGCTGATGATGCTGAACATCATGGAAGCCTTCCCTGTCGGCGAGTCTGGTCACAACTCGGTCGAGACGCTGCACATGATGATGGAGGCGAAGAAACTGGCCTATGCCGACATGCTGCGCTACGTCGCCGATCCGAAATTCGCCGACGTGCCGGTCGGTGCGATGTTGAGCAAAGAGTACGCGCACGAGCGCGCCTCGCTCATCGATCCTGCCCTCGCGCGGGCGCGCCCAGAAGCGGGGTCCCTCCCGGTACATGCTGGAGACACGATCTATCTGAGCGTCGTCGATCGCGAGGGCAATATGGTGTCGCTGATCCAGAGCAATTTCGCGAGCTTCGGATCGGGCGTCGTGGCCGAGGGCACCGGCTTTCCGCTGCAGAATCGCGGCGCACTGTTCACGCTCGACCGCCGGCACCCAAACGTGCTCGCGCCGCGCAAGCGGCCGTTACACACGATTATCCCGGCGTTGATGACACAGGGCCGCACCCGGATTGCGTTCGGCATCATGGGCGGATGGAATCAGTCCCAGGCGCACGCGCAGTTTGTGTCGAATGTCGTGGATCACGGCATGAACATCCAGGCGTCGCTTGAGGCCCCGCGCTTCACCAAGCTGTCGTTCGACGGCCACGATGTCTCGATCGAGCGCCGGATAGCCGCTGATGTGCAGCGCGGCCTCGCCGCACGCGGTCACGAGATCGATGTTCAAGGAGACTTTTGCAGCCTGATGGGCGGGGGGCAGGCGGTGATGCGGCGGGACGGCGTCAACTACGGAGCGTCGGATCCCCGCAAGGATGGAGCGGCGGTGCCGGAAGCGATTCTCGAAAGTAAAAAGTAAGAAGAAAGTAAAAAGTAAGAAGTAGAAAGTAAAAAGGGCGGACCCGAATACCAGGCCCGCCCCACCATTCCCTAATCCCTAATCCCTAATCCCTAGTCATTTACCACTTGAACTGATACGCGAGGCGCGGGAACCGGCCGGGCATGATGGCCGTCACCTGGCCCAACGACGTGCCCACCGCGTTCGTCATGTCGCGAATCGAGTTGTTGTTGAACACGTTGAACAGGTCGAACTGGAACGTGTGCACTCGGCTGCCGTTCCGGATGTTCTTCTTGAAGTTGATGTCGAGCTGATCCCAGCGCTCGCCGAAGAGCGATCCGGGCTCGTTGAGCACGATCGTCTGCGCCGCGGTGCGCTGGCCGCCCGGGAACAGATTGGCGGCTGGTGCCCACGTGACCACCCGTTCCAGGCCCGCGTAGCTCTGCAGCACGGCACCAAAATCGACGCCGTATTTGAGCGAATAGTTCCCGGCGAGTTTGAACTCGTGAATGAACGGGAGACCGAAGTTGCGCTGATCGCAGAATCGTCCACCCTGCGCAACCGGCCGGCCCTGATAGAGGTCGTTGGTCGTCGGACCGTTCGGGTTGTCGTCTGACTCGCAGAAGACCGACGTGTTTCGCTCGGCCGTCCAGCTGCCGAAGATCATTGAGCCGCCCGTGAGGCGCGCCGAGAACGAGGCCTCCATGCCGGTATACAGCGACTTGTTGTCGTTGCTGCTGCGGTCGACCAGCTCGCGGCCGAAGTTCGCATTGCTGCTCAGATTGAGGTTATAGAGAGGGATCGCGTCGTTCTGGTTCAGCACGCCTGCGACTTCGGGGTCGCGCGCGATGTTCACCCACTCGGCGGCAGGAATGGTCGTGGTGAACGCGGTGTAGTCGGCGTTGGTAATCAGTGTGCGATCGGTCAGCTGGATGTCCTTGATCTGCCGCCGGAAGAGCATGAATCCGACGGCCAGCCGCGGCGCCACCTGATGCTGGACGCCCGCAGTGAACTCGAGGTTGTACTGCCGCCGCAAATCGCCGGCGATGGCCCCCGAGCGCAACCCGAAATTGCCGCCGCTCGGGCTCGGCCCGATCTCGTGATCCTGCACGATGTCGTCGCGATTGGTCGGCAGCGCCACACCCGAGCACGCTGTGCCGGCGGCATTGAGCGCGCAGTCGAACCAGTTGCGGTTTTCCGAACGCAAACCGGCGTCGGCATACGCGAGGAACGGGTCGGCATCGTACTGGCGGTGATACTTGCTGAAGCTGGTCTTCAGCGCCGTGCGGCCGTCACCGAACAGATCGTAGACAACGGCGAAGCGAGGGGCGTAGTCGGGGCCCCACTTGATGAGGTCGTACTGCGCCGGATAGAACCGATCGGGCGAGAACCGGCCCGACGGCGCGCTCGTCTCGTCCATGCCCGCCGCGAACCACTCGATGCGGAGGCCGGGATTGACCGTCAACCGTTTGAACGTCCAGGAGTCCTGCATGAAGAGCGCCGAGTCGTACTGCACGCGTGCCAGGTGCCTCGAGCGGGGTGTTGAACACCGTCACCTGATTCGCCAGACCGTTGTTGTAGCGCTGCTGGAGGTCGCCGTTGTACTCGTTCCCCATGCGGCCATCCGGCCCGATCTCGTGCGTGTAGCCGAACTTCAGATTGTGCGACCCGGTGACGTAGGAGATTCGGCCGTCGAACACGATGCGCGTGTTGTCCTGCCGCTGGCTGAGCGACGAGCCCCAGTCCGTGCAGCCGGTGTCGTACGCGCAAAGCGGATGCACCATGCGCTGGTTCGAGATGCGCTGGGTGTTGTAGAACCACTCGGGCGTGTTGCGTTCCCGGATGTTGCCCAGGTCAGGTCCGCCGTGCCAATCGAAGAGCGTCCAGGAGTATCCGCCCTCCAGGAGAATCTTGTTGGAGATGGGTGACGTGTATTTGATGTTCCCGACGGTGTGATGCGCCTTGCTCGGATCGCGGAACTGTCCGGTCCGCGGATCCTGACCGGCGGCGAACGTGCGTCCCTTGCGCTTCCACCACCGTTGGACGAAGGTCGCGAGCTTGTGCTTCGGCGCCGCCTGCCACGTCATCCGCAACGACGGCCCACGGACGTAGGTGTCGAGGTAGGAGTTGATGAGCTCTCCCTGCGGCGTGGTGATCTGGACCGGCACGTCGGCGACCGTTTCGTCCGACGACTGATGGCGCGCCGAGATGAGGAACCAGAGCTTGTCGCGTTTGATCGGGCCGCCCACCGACCCCGTGAACATGTGAATGTGCTTGATGCCGTTGGCGCTCCGGATGCTCTGGGGCGCCGCGCGCAGCGTATCGTCGACGTTGTTGCTCTGCCACTCGCCGCTGCTGAAGCCGATGAACGCCGCGCCGCTGAAGATGTTGCCGCCGTCTTTCAGCACGCTGTTCATGCGGATGCCGCCCCCTGACGTGTCGGCGGGGATCGCGCTCGTCATAATCGTGATTTCCGACTGCAGCATATCGTCGAAGTAGCTCTGCGAGGCGCCTTCGAGGCTCTGAATCGACATCCCCTCGATCAGTTGCTCGGCGTCGTTGCCTGCGAGGCCGTGCGCCCGCAGGCCGACCTGCTCGGTCATGCGCGAGCCGCCGACATCGGGTGTTCCCGGCCGCACGCCGGGTGACAGCACGCCAATCGACATGACGTTGCGCGAGACTGGCAGGGTGTCGATGATGTCGCGCGTGATGACCTGCGTGCGCGAGGCCTGCTGCACGTCGATCTGCGGCGTCTCACCGGAAACGGTGATCGTCTCTTCGAGCGCGCCGACCTTCATGTCGGCGTTGACCGTAAGGACGACGTCCGACGGCACTTCGACTTTCTCTCGAACGACTGTGCTGAAGCCGGTGAGTGAGAACGCCAGGCGGTAGGCACCCGGCCGGAGCGCCTCGATGCGATAGCGTCCCTGGTCGTCGGTGACGACCGAGCGCACTTTTTCGATGATGGCGGGGCTTGTGGCTTCCACCGTGACGCCCGGCAGCACGCCGCCGGATTCATCGCGAACCGCCCCGACGATCTGCGCCTGTGCCGATGCCAGAGCTGGCAACAGCAGTACGCACAGACACACGAGGCCGAACAGAACAGAAACTCTTGCCTTCATGAGGCTCCTCCGTAACAAGCGGGACTGACAGGTCCAGCTCGACGTGCAATTTCAATGCGCAGTGATGGAGGCGATAATACCCCCAAAACAGGCCAAAAACGCGCATCTGTATGTATTCAACTGTGTCAGGAATCCGGCAGAGCGTCGGGCAAATCCAGAATATTGGATTTGAGAACTGACTACCGGCTCGCAGCCGGCGGCGACGTCCGCGTGCTAAGCTTCCCGGCAAATCAGACTTTGGAGTTCCTGATGACTTTCAGAATGACAGCGGGCGCTCTTCTCCTGCTCGCGGTGGCGGGCGCTGCTGCGCTCGGTGCTCAGACACCGGCGGCCGGAACCGTGTGGACGTTCGATCGCCTCGAGAATATCGGCGGATTCAAGACCACTGTCGAAGGCAATCCCAGAATCGTCGACACGCCGCTTGGCAAGGCCATCGAGTTCGACGGCGTCGATGATGCCATCTGGATTGAGAAGCACCCGCTGGCCGGTGCGGCCACCTTTACGTTCGAGGCCATCTTCCGCCCCGACGGCGGCGCATTCGAGCAGCGCTGGTTCCATCTGGCCGAGCGCGATCCGAAGACCGGGTTGCTCGCGAGCGTCGAGCATCCGAAGACAGGGCAGGACGCCAACGCGCGCTTTCTCTTCGAACTGCGGGCGGTCGAAAGCAACTGGTACCTGGACGCCTTCGTCAACGGGGCCGGCTACAGTCGCGCGCTCATGTTCAAGGACAAGTTGCACCCGGTCGGCCAGTGGTATCACGTGGCGCAGACCTACGACGGCAAGGTGTTCCGCAGCTACGTGAACGGGGTGCTTCAAGGGGAGGCGGAGATTGCGTTCACGCCGCAGGGTGAGGGCGCGACGTCGCTTGGCACGCGCATCAACCGCCGCAACTATTTCAAGGGCGCGATTCGACAGGCGCGATTCACGCCGCGCGCGCTCAGTCCCGATCAGTTTCTGAAATTAAAGTAGAGTCCGGCTTCAGCCGGACCTTGATTGAAGCTCTAGCCGGACCTTGGACTACGCCATGAAAATAGCAACGCTCTTACTCGCCGCCTTCTGCCTGACCGCCACTCCTGTTGCCGCGCAATCAGGTGATTACTTCGTGTATGTCGGCAGCTATACGAACCCGACGCCGACTACGACCTCGGCGGCGAAAGGCATCTATGGGTTCCGCTTCGATTCGAAGACCGGTGCCTTGTCTCCGCTCGGGCTGGTTGCCGAAACGGTAAACCCGGCTCACGTATGGGCACACCCGAACGGCCGGTTCCTGTACGCGTCGAACTGGGAAGCTGGCGTACCGGGCGACTATCTGAGCGCGTTCGCCGTCGACCGAAGCAGCGGCAAGCTGTCGCTCATCAACAAAGTCGGCGCACACGGCGATCGGGCGAACCAGGTGGTACTGGATCCGAGCGGGAAACTCGCGGCGACGGTCACCTACAACAGCGGGACGTTTTCTGTCTTTGGCGTGGAGCCCGACGGAAAGCTCACCGAGGCGATCTACACCGATCAACATGCGGGCAAACCCTTGAGCGAAAAACAGCCGGGGCCCAAGGCGCACGGCATCGTCTTTACCAAGGACAGCCGATTCGTGTACGTGGCAGAGCTCGGGCTCGATCGTGTGTATGCGTATCAGGTCGATCCGGTGAAGCGGACCGCGCGACCGACGGATCCGCCGTTTGTCACCATGAACACGGGTGGATCTGGCCCGCGCCGCCTGCAGCTGCACCCCAACGGCAAATTCCTCTACGTGAATCACGAGACCGATTCCAAAGTCAGCGTCTTCGAAGTCAACGGCGCGAACCTGAAGCAGACTCAGACGCTGTCGACGCTGCCGGCCGATCACAAAGGCAACAACACGACTGCGGAAATTCAGATCGATCAGACCGGCAAATGGCTCTACGTCACCAACCGCGGCCATGACAGCATCGCGCATTACGCGGTTGACGCCGCGAAGGGCACGCTGACGCTGGTCGGGCACATCCCGGCTGGTGGCCGCACACCGCGCAATATCACGATCGATCCGACCAACCAGTTCCTGATTTCGGCGAACCAGAACGGCGAGAACATCGTCGTATTCAGGATCGATCCGAAGACGGGGAATCTGACGCCGACCGGAGCCACCGGGCAAGTGCCGCAGCCGGGGGGCCTGTACTTCGTCAAGGCGCAGTAAGCACACGAACACCTGCAGAAATGCAAACAAGAGATTAGGAGATTAGGAGGAATTGTTTTTTTTGAAGAAGAAGATATCTCCTAATCTCCTGATCTCCTGTTTCGTCTTCGTGGCGTGGATCGGGCTTGTCAGTGGACAACGTCCGAGCGATTTCCTGTAAAATTCCAGCTTTCGAGGAGGCGAAATGGCAGTTCTCAAGAAAACCATCATGCTGTGTGTCCTTACCGCAGCAGTTGTCGTAGCCCAGGGTCAGGACAAGGTCTTTCCGCCGACCGCCGAGCAGAAGGCTGAAATTCACAAGAAGCTCGCCGAGTTGAGTGCGCGGGTCGCCGCGCTGGGTGATAAGAAAACCGATCCGGCGATCCTGGCCGACGTGCGGATCTATCAGAAGGCGGCTGAATACATCCTTCGCTTTCCGGAAGAATTCTTCGCGCCGAACTACGTCGCCGAGACGATTACGGCGCTCGATACGGGCATCGGCCGCGCCATCGAGCTCGAAAACGGCACGTCATCGTGGACGAAGAAGACAGGCAACATCGTGCGCGCCTTCATGTCGCGCATCGATGGCAGCGTGCAGCCGTATGGTCTGACGATTCCGGCATCCTACGACGGCAAGCGGCCGATGCGCCTCGACGTGTGGCTGCACGGCACGCAGCAGCAGATGAACGAAGTGCGGTTCCTGCAGCAGCAGGCAGGCCCTCACGAGACGTCGCAGATCCTCGCGGACGATTTCATTCAGCTCGAGCCGTTCGCCCGCATGAACCACTCGTATAAGTTCTACGCCGAGACCGACGTGTACGAGGCGATTGCCGCCGTGCGCAAGCACTACAACATCGACGCCGAGCGCATCGTCATCCGCGGCCATTCAATGGGCGGGCATCAGGGATCGGCGCGGCTCGCGATTCAGAATCCGACGTTTTTTGCCGCGTTCGAAACCAGCGCCGGATACTCGGAGACCAAGGAGTACGCGGGCAACCGTCTTCCGAAGGAAGGCCTGACGCCGTATCAGGAAGCCGCCCTTCATTACGTCGACGCCGAAGACTACGCGCTGAACGCGTTCAACGTTCCGTTTGTCAGCTACGGCGGCGAGAAAGATGCCCAGTTGAGGGCGTCGATACGGTTCCGCGAAGCGGTCGAGAAGGAAGGATTCCGGCTTACGAAGGAATCGCCGTACAAGTGGACGACAACAGACCTGCGCGGCTTGTTCCTCATCGGCCCCGAGACTGGGCACGCCTGGCACAAGGAAAGCAAGTCCGAGTCGGAGGCGTTCCTGCGAAAAGCCATCGACGCGACGGCCGGCAAGGCGCCGAATCATGTCAGGTTCGTGACCTACACCATGCGCTATAACAACGCGCACTGGATGACGATTGAAGGCCTGGACGAAAGCTACAAGCGCGCCGACGTCGACGCCAGGCGCACAGACGACATGAAGCAGTACACCGTCACCACGAAGAACGTGAGCCGCGTGCGGTTCGACGTGCCCGCCGCGGCGTTTACGATCGACGGACAGACGATGAAAGCCGGTGCGAACCCGACCTTCGAGAAAGCGAATGGCAAGTGGGCCATTGCGACCGGACGTCCAACGGGGCTGCGCAAGGTCAATCGCCTGCAGGGGCCGATTGAAGATGCCTTTACCGAGGGCTTCCTCGTCGTGCGGGGCAGTGGCCAGCCCTGGAACGAGAGCGTGGAGAGCTACACGAATCAGCGCCTCGCCAGCTTCAATGCGGAGTTCGCGAAATGGATGCGCGGCGACATCAGGGTCAAGCGTGACAACGCCGTGTCGGCGAGCGACATCGCGAACTACAACCTGGTGCTGTTTGGCGACCCGGGCAGCAACAGTCTGATTGCGAAAGTGATCGGCAGCCTGCCAATCACGTGGACGCGCAGCGAGATTACGGTCGGTGCGCAGAAGTTTGCGACCGCCGACCACGCGCTGGTGCTGATCTATCCGAATCCGCTGAATCCGCAGAAGTACGTCGTGTTGAACACAGGGCAGACCTTCTCGGCGAACCGTATTACCTCGGGCACGGAAGCGGTGTTCTTTCCGCGTCTCGGCGACTACGCCGTGCTGACGACGGGCGGACAGACGAAGGCGGCGGGATTTTTCGATGAGAGCTGGAAGCTGAAGTAAGTCGTCCCTCGACTATGCTCGGGACGACCCTGAGCTTGTCGAAGGGTCGAAAGGCGCAAGTCGAAAGTCGTAAGGCGCAAGTCAGGAGGGCCCGATCATGTTATCGCGCGGCTTGTTGAAGCGTCTCATTGTCGGGCTCTTCGTGTGTACGGCAGGGGTGGCTGCACAGGATGGCGGGTCGTCGAGCGACGCGTTTTACTCGGCGATTCGCGACAACGATCTCGGCCGGCTTCAGGCTCTGCTCAAAGGCGGAAGCGACGCCAACGTCAGCGATCCGCGCGGCGGCTCGACTCCGCTGATGCATGCCGCCGCCGCCGGCTCGATCGAGTCGATGAAGTTGCTGCTCGAGCACAAGGCCAACGTCAACGCCGTCAACAGTGGCGGCGCGACCGCGTTGATGTTGGCGGTCACCGACATCGAAAAAGTACGTGTCCTCGTCGCCAGCGGGGCCGATGTCAACGTCGCGACCAAGCGGGGCCGGACGCCGTTGCTCCTGGCGGCGATGAGCGACGGCTCGGCGCCAATCGTCCGACTGCTGATGGCCAACGGCGCGAGTCCGAAGGTCGTGGACACACTCAAAGTGACCGCTCTGCTTGCGGCCGCCGTGGGCGGCGATACCGAAACCATCCAGATGATGATCGATGCGGGCGTGCCGGTGGATGAACCCGATTTTGGTGGATTCACGCCCCTGATGACTGCGGCCTTCGGCGGCAATATCGCGGCGGTCAAGGTGCTCCTGTCGAAAGGCGCCAACGTGAACGCCGTCTCGGGTGATGGTTCGTTTCAGAAGGTCAAGGCTGGAACGATCGCGCTGGGCAACTGGACTCCGCTCTTAGCCGCTGCCACGCTGGGTTCTCCGGAAATGATCAAGACCCTGCTCGACGCGGGCGCCAACGTCAATGCGAAAGACGTGCGCGGCATGACGCCGCTGATGCTGGCCGTGGCGACCGATCGGCAGAGCGCCGCCGTCATTCAGGCGCTCATCAATCGCAAAGCCGACGTCAACGTTCGCAGCCTCGCGGGTGAGACAGCGCTCGACTGGGCGCGGAAAATCGGGAATCCGGCCACGTCACGGACTCTCGAGCGCGCCGGCGCCGTGGCCAGCTCCGCCGAGCCGGCGAGCCGTCCTGCCTTTGCTCCGGCAGACATGCAGACGACCGTGCGGCGCAGCCTGACGCTGCTCGAGAAGAGCTCGACCGAGGCGTCCGCGAAAGGCGGTTGCGCGTCGTGCCACCACCATAACATCACCGACATTGCCGCGACGATTGCGCACGACAAAGGAATCGCCATCGACGAGAAGGCGGCGGCCGACCGCCGACAGCTGACGCGAGCGCGATTCTTCGCCCCCATGACCTTCTTCGAACGGCTCGAATCCGGCGGCTTCCCCGATGTCGAGATCTACGCGCTGTCGGCGCTCGCCGCGAGCGGCCAGGAGGCCGATCGCAGCACCGACGCGGTGGTGACAAGTATTCTGGCGCGGCAGCGCGCTGATGGATCGTGGTCGATTGGAGGAATCGCGAGACCACCCATCGAGGACGGCGACATCTTCCGCACGGCGCTGGCGATCACGGTGATCAAGGCGTATGGGCCTGCCGGGCGCGCTGATATTTCGCGTCGCCTGACACAGGCGGTCCGCTGGCTCGAGCGGGCGAAGCCCGCGACCGCCGAGGATCGCAACATGCAGTTGCTCGGCCTCCAGTGTATGGGCGCTAACGAAACAACCCTGCGCAGGCTGACGAAGGCGATCCTCTCCGCACAGCGCGAGGACGGCGGGTGGGCGCAGAACGCGTTCCTTTCGAGCGATGCGTACGCCACCGGCCAGACGTTGGTCGCGCTCGCGAAAACCGGCGTGGTGCAGGCGGCCGATCCGGCGTACCAGCGCGGGCTGAAGTATTTGCTCTCGACGCAGTACGCTGATGGGTCGTGGCACGTCCGCAGCCGGGCGCCGAAGTTTCAGCCGTTCTTCGAGAGCGGCTTTCCGCACGGCCAGGACCAGTGGATTTCCGCGATGGCGACGGGCTGGGCGGCGACGGCGGTGGCGATGGGGTTGCCTTGAGAGTCGGAAGGCGCAAGTCGAAAGTCGTAAGTCGAAAGTCGCAAGTGTAAGTCGCCAGTCGGAAGTCGCTACGGTGGGGGCTACCAGTCACCGGCTATGCGCTTTTCACAACTGTGTAGCGTCACACGGGCGGTTGGCTTGGCCTTGCTGCGGCGCGAAGCCGTGCGCAGGCGGCCGACCCGCCACGCCTGACCGCGCGAGAAGCCTCTGGGGATCGAGCGAGGCTGACCGAGCGAAGGCTGGGACCTCGCGTCGGGCGGTCACCGTCGGGCCTCGCAGCGCGCGTCCGGCCCCGGAGCTTCGGCTTCGCGATGCAGCGAGGCCAACCCAAGTGCCTTCGGGCCGTGACGCTTACTCGTCCGGCTAAAGCCGAACACTACGTACTACTGAAAAGCTCTCTAAATGCCCGATAAGAGGTACAGGCGATGCTTCTTCTTGCGCTGAATCTCTTTTTCCTGGCGCTGCAGCAGCAGCCGGTTCCGCCACCGCTGCTTCGGCAGGCGCTGAAGTCCGAGCCGGATGTCAGGCTTCTTGTCCCCGCGACCGATCTGCGTGAGTACTCACAAGGGCAACTGCAGAAGCTCGGCTACTGGCCGCCGTGGCTCGAGCTGGATCTCGATCGCGACAAGCGCCCGGACATCGTCGCGGTGGTCGTCAAGCCGTCGCGCCCCGGTCCCGAGTTCGGCGTTGTCGCCGTCCACGCGCGTACACCGACCGAGGTGCACTGGGTCGTTCCGCTCGACCTCGAGCCCATCAACGGCGTCGCCAAAGGCCAGGCGGCCGATGTCGTCGTGCCGCTGTTCTGCGTGGAATGCGACGCCAACACGTGGATGCGGTGGTCGGGTGAGGAATACGAGGCGGAGCTGCACGCCGTGGGCGAGCGGGTAGACCTCGGGGGCGAGACGCAGGCTGATGTTCCGCTGTACACCTCGCCGAATCTCGCTTCGAAGCCGCTGGCGCTCGTGACGCACTGCACGACTGTCGTCGTGCGTAAGGTCGGCGGGACGCCCGACCAACGGTGGTACTTCGTCGAAACGCCCGAAGGGCAGCGCGGGTGGATCCCGGACCGCGTCATCTCTGCCCAGATCTGCATCGGATAGAAGAAAGATCAGGAAGCCATCGAGCTTTTACGTGACCCGCCGTAGCTTTAGCATAGGCGGGAAGCTGGACACTACGTACGATCTCAACGCAAAGACGCTAAGACGCGAAGAAATCGGATCCCAAAGAATTCTTTGCGCCTTTGCGTCTCTGCGTTGAGACGAACAGCCTCAGAACACGCCTGCAATTTCTACTGGGTCTGTGTGAGTGGGCCTTCCTGGTGCGGAAATTGTAACTGGGATTCAAACTTTGGTCCGCGTCATGCACGATCGCTAGTCGGGCGCGAAGCGCGGGTAAGGCATCGTAAACTGGCTATATGAGCCGTTGGTTAATGGCGCTTTCACTCGTTGCCGCGGTGTCGGCGCAGGAACGCCGCGCCCCGAGCGGAGTCGAGGGGCCGCTTCCGGACTTCGAGACGTTTGCCGCGAAGGTCAAGGAACGCCTGGCGACGGACGAAGAGCGCCAGAGCGGCTATGTGTTTGTCGAGCGCCGGACAGAGCAGAAACTCGACGGCTCGGGCAAAGTGACAGGCGAGGACGTCAAGGTCTACGAAGTGTATCCGGGACTCGAGGGGGAAGACCGCTATCGCCGGCTCATCGAGCAGAACGGCAAGGCCGTGCCGGCCGACGAGATTGCGAAGAAGGACCGCGAACGCAAGAACGATGTCGAGGAGTACGCCAGGAAAACCGCGTCGCCGGCCGCCCGTCAGAAGCACACGCAGGAGATGGAGCGTCAGCGTCGTCGCTACGCGGCGGCGATTGACGACCTGTTCCGCATCTACGACATCAGGATGGTCCGCCGCGAGCGCCTCGGAGGCCACGACACGATCTTCGCCACACTCACACCGAACGGCGTGAAGCCGCGCACCGATGACGGGAAGATCATGACGCACTTCAACGCCCGCGCGTGGGTCAGCGAATCTGATTATGAGCTGGTGCGTGTGGAGATCGAGGCCATCAGGGACCTGTCGTTCGGCATGGGGCTGCTCGCGCGCGTGCACAAAGGCACGCTTGCCTCATTCGAGCGGCGCAAAGTGAACAACGAGGTCTGGCTTCCCGCCAAGGCGACGTGGACCGCGAGCGGGCGAGTGCTGTTGGTGAGACGCCTCCGGCTGCGAGGTGTCTCAGAGTTCTCCGCGTATCGAAAATTCACCGTCGATACCGACTGGCGGATCTCCGATAAATAAACCTGTCATGGCAGAGGGCACATGGCAGATGGCAGAGAGTACCTTCAGCCATCTGCCATCTGCCATCTGCCCTGACGGGCTTCAGCGCTACGTCACTCACTCAACAACTTAACCATGGCGGCTCGGTAGTCCACGTACTCGTCGCCGCGCGGCATGTTCGACTTCAGATACCGCTCGATTAACCGGGGATGCTTCACGTCGGCCGGTCCGCCCTCGAGCGCGTTCTCGAGCAGCACACCTGTCACACGTCCGAGATTCTTCGGAACCTTCGGGTCGAGGTGGCCGCGCAGCGCCGGCAGACCGAGGAAATGATTCGTCATCACGGCGACGTCCGGTCCCTCCGCGTAGGGAATATGAGCGCCGCGCTTGACGCCGGGGCCGTAGAACGCCATGAACGTCTGCCATGACGACAGCACTGACTGCGGGTGCCCGCTCTGGCTCGTCTGACCCATGCCGTGATCGGATCCGAAGATGATGTAGGTCCGGTCCCACACGCCGGCACTCTTGAGTCCGGCAATCAGCCTCGCCAGCTGAGGATCGACCGTCTTCACGAAGTACTGAATGTAGTCCGATTTCGGATTCGTCGTGTCGCTCGGCCCCTTCCACGCGTTCCTGATGTGCTGCAGGTGCAGACGGAGCAGCCGCGCGTTGTCTTTCGTCAGGTGTTGCAGGCCGCGATCGACCACGATCTCGTCGGTCAGCTCGTTGCCGCCGTAATACAGATGGTCCGTGTTCTTGAAGATGGCGTAGTTCCGCGATCCGCCGGCGAACATCGACACGATGCCGGCGCGTTTGGCACTGAGAAAGATATCGTCGATGTTGTACGACTCGTAGAGATGCGTACCGGTATGCATCGCCACGTTCGAGCTTGTGCTGCCGCCCCAGGGCGTCGAGCCGTCCGGCAATGCCAGCCGCGGCGCCGGGCTGGTGCAGTAATAGGTGTCGACGGTCACTCCCTGCTTCAGCAAAGAACCGAGCGTCGTCGCGCCGTTCGCCACGGCGGTGCGCACGCTGTTGTGATCGATGCCATCGACCATGAACTGGACGACGATGGGGTTGGCGACTTTCGGCATCGCGCCCTGCTGGGCGACGAGCGCCGGCGCGAGCACGAGAAGAGTAAGAGCAACGAGAGTGGAAATGGGTTTCATGCGGGCATTGTATACAGAAACGGGGGTGAGAGCGTCGCTCCCACCCCCGTTTCGAGTCTTCGTGCCTTCGTGTTCTTCGTGCCTTCGTGGTTAGAACAGGAACTTCAACCCGAACTGCATGATCCGTGGATCCTGTGCCGCCGTGATCCGGCCGAATGTTGCGGCTGTGTTCACCGTCGTGTTCGGGTTGTTGAAGTTCACCGTGTTGAACAGGTTGAAAATCTCCGCCCGGAACTGCAGATTCAGATCGCTCGAGAACGTGAACCGTTTGAACAACCCGAGATCGACGGTCGAGCGGTTCGGACCGAAGAACTCGCCTCTCAGTGTGTCTCCGAACGTTCCATTTGGATTCACGGCAAACGCTGCCGGGTTGAACCAGAGCGTCTCAGGAGAGCCCGACGGTGCGTCGAGGGGCTGGCCGCTGCGAATGGCGCGATTACTTCCCAACCCCCAGCCTGCGTTATCCACGCCGCTGGTGATGGTGTAGGGTTGACCGCTCTGCCACTGGAAAATGCCGGTGAGCTGCCAGCCGCCGATTGCGTGACTCAGCACGCCCCCCGTCGGACCTGGGATCTCATACACCCACGATGTGACGAAGCGGTGCCGGCGCATGTCGTCGAGCCGCCCATGCCGCAGGGTGTTCACGAGGTTGTCGAAGTCGGGGTGGAAGTAGGGCACCAGTTCCGGCCCGCCGATCGTGCCCTGCAGATCTGACAGTGTGTAGTTCGTGTTGACCGTGAAGCCGTTAGCGTAGCGGCGATTCAGCGTGAGCTGCAGCGAATGATACTGGCTCTCTCTGTCCTGCACGAACTGGTTGATGCCGCTGTATTCCGGCATAAGCCTGCGTGCCTGCGGATTCCCGACAGGTCCGCCGGGCGTATAAATCGCCGGGTTCAGCGAGAAGTTCGATCGTCCTTGTGTTGCCGTGGAGCCGACGTAGGCGGCGCGTGCCATCCACCCAGTCTTGACTTCGCGCTCGAACGCGAGGTTGTAGTTGTATGTCAGCGGGGTGTTGAACACCTCGTCGAACGATTCCACGAGCACCGGTCGCGGGAACGGCGCGTTCGCGGCGCCGATGATGGTGTCCTTGTCCTCGTAGTCGTGCACGAGAGAGTTGAAGTCGGTACGTGGGCGGTAGGGATCTGACAGCGGTCCCACGAGGGTCGTCGAATTCTCGACGTTCACGCGAATGCTCCAGGGTGGCGCGTTCACACCACCGTTGTTGTAGTCCCCCTGGAGGTGTGTGTCGTAGAACATGCCGCCGCCACCGCGGATGCTCGTCTTGCCATCGCCGGTCACATCCCAGGCGAAGCCGAATCGTCCCGAGACGTTATTCCGATCGGGCTTCGTACCATCCACCGGGATGCCTGGATCTCCACGATAAAAGACTCCGGGAGGAGCATTCACGTATTGGCTCGACCTGATGCCTTGGTTGTACGCATCGACGTCGAATATCTGGAAGCGTCCGACCAGGTCGTGCCACGGGCCGTTTGGCTCGTAGCGTGCGCCGAAATTCAACGTGACGCGATCGCTGATCTTGAAGTCATCCTGGAAGAAATACGACTGATAGAGATTTCGATAGTTCTTGTACTCGCCCGTTCCATGATCGAAGGTGCTGAGCCTGCCAAGCAGGAAATCGGCGAGCGCATGCCCGCCACTTGCTGCGCCGGGCGCCCGCGTGAACTGGCCGTTGGAAATGAAGTGCCCGGCCCGGCGGAAATCGTTGTAGATCTCGGGCCGCAGGTATTCAAGCTCGAACCCGAACTGCAGCCCGTGCCGTCCCTTGATCCAGTTCGTCTTGTTGTTGAACTGGAACCCGTCGCGTGGGAATGACGCTTCGAGGTTGTCGCCGAAATTGAAATAGCCTTGCGCCCTGATTTCGGAAACCGAGGGGATACGTGGGTAGTATGGGAGCCGGATGCCGAAGTCCTGCGTGGACGGCACGTCGGGGTGTGGAAACCGCGAGGTGTGGAGGCGGTTGTAGCCGAAGGTCGCCTCGTTGAGCAGCGTCGAGCTCATCGTCCGCTTCCACCCGGTCACAATGCTCTGACTGCGCGGATCCGAGAAGAGACTCGGGCCGAAGTAGCTGAGAATGTTCTCCGGAAGGAACTGCGAGGCGTTGTTGAAGTCGTCGAGGAAGTACCGGACGATGAGCTGGTTACTCGCGCCCATCTGCTGATCCACTTTCGCGACGAACTGGTTGGAATCCTGGTCGGTACCGCGAGGTATCCTCACTTCGCCGTTCGGGAGGGTGGACGTCGGCAGCGCCGCAAACACCTTCACCGCCGCCGGATCCCACAAATCGGAAGGAATCTGGTTGTTGGGGAACGGCAGCCCTGTTGCCGGGTTGAAGAGCTGCGGGCACGCTGGTGTGCAATTCGAAAAATCGCCGCGACGCTGAGCGGCGGTAGGCACGAACCTGATTTCCTCGGCGGCGCGGTTCGTGATGCGTGTGCGCTGCCAGCCGGCAAAGAAAAACGTGCTGTTCCGTCTGATCGGACCGCCCGCAAACCCGCCGTACTGGTTGCGCTTCAGGAAGTCCTTCTCGGCGGCAAAGAAGCCCTTCGAATTGAACGTCCGATCGCGCAGGTACTCGAACGCGCCGCCATGGAAGCTGTTCGTCCCAGAGCGCGTGACGACATTGATCACGGCGCCCGCGCTGTTTCCATGCGACGCGCTGTAGTTCGACGTCTGAATCGAGAACTCCTGCAGGGCGTCGGGGAACGGGAAGCTCTGATTCTCCTGGTAGTACGGGTCGGTGTTGCTCGCGCCGTCGAGCCGGTACGAGTTCTGCCGCTCGCCGGCGCCGTTGGCCGACACGCGAACCGCACCTGGGATCGACTTACCCGTTTCCTCGCTAATGGAAGCGAGGACGGTGCCCGCCACGAGCGTTTGCAGACGTGCCACCTCGCGCCCGGCGATTGGCAACTCGACGATGCGAGCGTGATCGACCACCTCGCTGATCGTCGCCGAAGAGATGTCAACGGTGGCCACATCGCCGGCAACGGTGATCGTCTCGGCCAGGTCGCCCAGCTCGAGCGTGATGTTCACCGTGAGATTCTGGTTCGCCTGCAGAATGATGTCCGTGCGGCGTACGGTTTTGAAGCCCGTCAGCTCAGCGCGAATCTCGTAGGTGGTTGGACGAATCGACGGGAAGGAGTACCGCCCGTTGGCACCCGTCACCGTGTCGGTCCTGATACCCGTTGCGCTTTCGATGGCCGCCACCGTTGCGCCCGGAATGACTCCGCCGGTGCTGTCCGTCAACGCCCCGTTGATTTGCCCTGTACTCTGCGCGAGAGCTGTCTCAGGCAGGGGGCCAGTCAGACAGACCGCGAGGACTGCCAGTAGTGCTAAGCGAGCTCTCGGACCCATGCTTCCACCTCACTTGTAGAATTGACGCGGACTGAGTTGTTTGCGGGTGTGACCGTGACCTTGTGCGGGCGCAGTACGAGCGACGAGAATAGACGACCAGCGGCGGGAACGCTTCGTCGCACGCGGCACCCCTTCCAAAAACGCACGCGACCGACCCGGATTAGGTGTGTGAGGACTAGGAATGTAAGTGAAGCGACTCACAGTGTCTATCGAAAAATGCGGGGAATCTTGTATCAAGGGTAGTTACGATCTGTAGCGAACATATACAGTGAAAAGGGGAGACCAGAGAGCGAAAGATCGTCGTGCCCGTGAGCCTCGCCGAAGCTCCTTTCGATGGCGAGTCATGGCCATCTGGGCGGTCGCCTTCGCCATTCGTCTCGCATATATCTGGGAGATTCGCCCCTCCCCTTTCTTCGAGACTCTTCTGGGCGACGCGCGCGGTTACGACGCGTGGGCGCAGCAGATCGCCGCGGGCGACTGGGTGGGCGAGGGCGTGTTCTACCAGGCGCCTCTGTATCCATACTTCCTGGGAACGATCTATTCGATCGCCGGTCGCGATTTGTTCCTCGCCCGCATTTGTCAGGCGTTGATTGGGGCGACCGCGTGCGCACTCCTCGCACTCGCGGGACGTCGTCTGCATTCTGAAAGAGCGGGACTCGTCGCGGGGCTGGGGCTTGCCATCTACGCTCCAGCCATCTTCTTCGATGGGCTGCTTCAGAAATCCGTGCTCGACGTGTTTTTCATGTGCCTCGTGCTCTGGCTTTTGACCGGTCTCCTGGACAATCCGGGCAGACGGTCGCGCTGGTTTTCGCTGGGCCTCGCCCTCGGAGGTCTGACGCTCACCCGCGAGAACGGGCTTGTCCTCGTCGCGCCGATCTTGCTCTGGCGTTTGATGCAGCCGGACGTATCGTGGCAATCGCAGACACTGCGATCCACGATGGTGGCGTTTGCTCTCGGTCTGGCGCTCGTCGTACTGCCGGTCGCCGTTCGCAATCGTGTCGTCGGCGGCGAATGGCACATGACGACGTCGCAGTTCGGGCCCAATTTCTATCTGGGAAACAATCCGGACGCCGATGGCACGGCCGGATTTCTGCGCCAGGGAAGGGGCGCGGTCGAGTACGAACGTCAGGACGCGACCGATCTTGCGCAGGCAGCCGAGGGACGAAGTCTCACACCGCGCGAAGTGTCCAGCTACTGGACCAGCCAGGCGCTGGCCTACATGCGAGCCTATCCCTGGGCATGGGTCCAACTCGAAGCCAGAAAGGTACGGCTGCTGGCGAATGCCGCTGAATTGATCGACACCGAAAGTCAGGACAGTTACGAGGAGTGGTCACGGGCGCTGAGCCTGACCGCGCTCGTCGGTCAATTCGGGGTCCTGGCACCCCTCGCGGTGCTGGGAGTGATTGCAGGATGGCCCGATCGGCGAAGGTTATGCCTGTTCTGGGCAATGGCCGCCACGTACGCGGCGAGCGTACTGCTGTTTTTCGTGTCGGCGCGGTACCGACTACCTCTGGTGCCTGTTCTCATGCTCATCGCAGCCGTAGGACTTTCGCGGCTGCCAACCTTCATTAGAGAAGCCGGCATGGCGAAGGCTGCTGCGGCGGCCGCCGGCATCGTCCTGTTCGCGACATTCGTCAACTGGCCGATGTGGCCCGCCGCGGTCATGCGCGCGGCAACGGAGAATAACCTCGGGAATGCCCTGCAGGACGCCAGGCGGTTTCGCGAGGCGGAGTTCCATTACACCCGCGCGATTGAATTTCAGCCCGACTATGCTCCGGCGTACGTGAATCTTGGCGCGGCCCTGCTGGCTCAGAATCGTCCAGCCGAGGCAATTGACGCGTACGAACGAGCGACGTCGCTCAGTCCCGACGATATCGACCTCGATCTCAGGATGGGAGTGGCCCTGGTGCGGGCGGGCAGGCCGGCGGATGCCATCGCACCGTTTCAACGGGCTCTGGCGCGTGGCCGGACCTCCAGCGACATCTACCTGAATCTGACGGCCGCGCTGATTGCCGCGAACCGTCACGAAGAAGCTATCCCGCTCTTCAGGGAAGCCCTCGAGCGACATCCCAATAGCGGTGAACTTCGCTTCCGTTTCGGCACGCTGTTGCTCGAACACAATCGTTTTGCAGAAGCGATCGTTGAATTCAAAGCAGGTCTGGTTCTCAGCCCGGACACCGCACTGGCACATGGCAATCTGGGTGCTGCGCTTGCGGCTTCTGGACGGACTGAAGAAGCGATTGCCGAATTTGAAGAAGCGCTGAGGTTGAACCCGAATCTCGCCAGCGCACGGCGCAATCTGGACCTGGCGCGTCAGGAGATGCAGGCGGTGGCCAAAAAAAAGGGGTGAGAGGCCATCGCCTCTCACCCCCCGCCTTCTCGATCACGGTCCGGCTGAAGCCGGACACTACGTACTTCCTAGAAAACGAACTTGAGACCGAACTGGATGATCCGTGGATCACCAAAGCTCGGGTCGGTCCGCGTGATGATACCGAAGTTGCCGCCGCTGCGGTTCCTGTTGGGGATGTCGAAGTTGACCTGGTTGAAGACGTTGAAGAACTCCGCGCGGAACTGCACGTTCATGTCCGTGCTGATGCGGAAGTTCTTGAACAGCCCCATGTCCCAGCTCTGCAGGTTCGGGCCGTAGTAGGCGCCCCTGCCGACGTTGCCGAACGTGCCGACGTCGTTCACGACGAACGCCGCTGCGTTGAACCACACCGTCTGTGCTGAACCGTCCGGTGGTGCCGTGCTGACGCCCGTCAGCTTCGCGCGGTCGTTGCCGATGCCGTCACCTGAGTTGTCCGTGCCGCTATCGACGGTGAACGGACGGCCCGTCTGGAACTGCATGACGCCCGTCCACTGCCAGCCTCCGATGACCCACTTCAAGGGGCCTTCCATGTTGGCGCCCGGCAGGTCCCATACCCACGACGTCGTGAACCGATGGCGGTGATCCTGATCGAGCGGACCCCACAGCAGGGCCTGATCCTGCGGCCTGTCGTAGGGGATGATGTCGGCGTTTCCGAAATCGCCTTCGACTTTCGAGAGCGTGTAGTTGCTCGTGATGGTGAAGCCGTGCGAGTAGCGCTTCACCAGCGCGAACTGCATCGAGTTGTAGTTGGAGCGGCGGTCCTGCACTTGCGACTCGATGGAGCCGATGCCGTCACCGGCGTAGATGCGCCGCGCATCCGTGCCTCGCGTGTCGCCCGGGGTGAACACGGCGTAGTTCAGGTTGATACCGTGTCTGCCGTTGCGGTTCCGCGTGCCGACGTACGCCACGCGTCCCATGATGCCCGTCAGGATTTCGCGCTCGAACGTGAGGTTGAAGTTGTAGGTAATGGGGACCTTGTACTCATCGCCGAAGGTCGAGATCAGCACCGGCCTCGGAAAGACGGCCTGCTGGGTCCCCACGGTCGCATCGGTGATCAGATTGAAGTCGGTCCGGCCGCGATAGGGATCCGAGAAGGGCCCTGCCGGACGGGTGACGTTCAAGCGTAGGCTGAACGGCGGTGCATTGACGGCACCGTTGCCGGACTCGCCGTCCCGGCGCTGATCGTAGAACGTGCCGCCGCCGCCGCGCAGTGACGTGCGGCCGTCGCCAGTGATGTCCCACGCGAAGCCGAACCGAGCGCTAGCCGTGTTCGGTGCCGCTGCCACACCTTCTTCACCCACGAACCCTGCGTCGCCGCGGTACGTCTCGCCGCGCGGTGCTTGCGGGAACACCGTAGAGCGCACGTTAGCGTTATAGTCCGCCACGCTCCAGTGCATGATGCGGCCCACCACCTCGTGCCATGGCGGTGAATGCTCGAACCGCACGCCGAGGTTCAGCGTCAAGCGATCTGAGGCCTTGTAGTCGTCCTGTAAGAACGCCGACCCGTAGAACACCTTGTAGTCTTTGTATTCGCCGGTGCCCTGGTCGAACGTCTGCATCTGCCCCAGGAAGAAATCCGCGAGTGCGTGGCCGGTCCCCTGAGTGGCGTTCGGCTGGAAGACATTGTGGCCGGCGCGGCGGAATTCGTTGATGATCTTCACGTCCTGGAACGCCATCTCGCCGCCGAACTGAATCTGATGTTTGCCCTTCGCCCAGTTCACGCGGTCGTTGATTTCGATGCCGTGCCGCGGGAATGACGCGAAGAGGTTGTCGCCGATGCCGAAGAACCCGGTCGCCTCGATCTGGGAGATCGACGGCAGCGTCGGGTAAATCGGCAGCCTCACTCCCAGATCCTGCATGCTGGGCACGCCTTCGGGTGGGTAGCGGCTCGACGCGAACTTGTTGAAGCCGACGCGGAACTCGTTGAGCAGCGTAGGTGTCATCGTCCGCTGCCACGTGCCCACGACGTTCTGGATGCGCTGACGCGAGCCGAGCGTCGGACCACGATAGCTCAGCAGGTTCACGGCCTGACCATCGGGTCCGCCGCCAGTCAAGGACAGGGTCGGATCGTTGGTGAAGTGATCGAAGAAGTACCGCGCGCTCACCTGGTTGTTCTGGTTGAGCTGCGTGTCGATCTTGGCGATGACCTGGTTGTCGTTCTGGCCGATACGGCGGGGCACCTGCACGAGCCCACCCACGCCGCTGCCGGGCCCGACCGGCAGGTACTTCAACACATTGACCGAGGCCGGATCGAACCGGCCGACCGGAATCTGATTGTTCGGGAAGACTCCGCCGTTCGGATCGCGGAGCGGCGTTGTGATGGCGCTGAAGTCGCCGTTGCGCATGGCGGCCGTCGGCACCGTGTTATTCAGAGTTCCGCCGATGTTCTGAATCGTCGTGCCCTGCCAGCCGCCGAAGAAGAACACTCTGTTGCGTGCGATAGGACCACCGGCGTAGCCGCCGAACTGTTTGCGCTTGAGGAAGTCCCGCTCGGGCAGGAAGAAGTTCTTCGAGTTGAACGTGCGATCGCGCGCGTAGCCGAACACGCCGCCATGGAGGTTGTTCGTTCCAGAACGGGTGACGGCGTTGACGACGGCGCCGGCACTCGCACCCTGCGCCGCGCTGTAGTTGGAGGTCTGGATCGAGAACTCCTGCAACGCGTCGGGGAACGGGAACGGCTGATTCTGCTGGAAGTAAGAGTCCGTGTGGTTCGTGCCGTCGAGACGGAACGAGGCCTGCCGCGACTCGGTGCCGTTGGTCGAGAGGCGCAGGGCGCCCGGAATCGTCTTGCCCGATTCCTGATTCACTTCGGTCACGACCATGCCCGAGACGAGCATGCTGAGCCGCGCCGCGTCGCGACCGTTGAGCGGCAGCTCGACGATGCGCTTGGAATCGACAACTTCGGCGATGGTGCCCTGCGTGATGTCAACCGTTGCCGCTTCTCCAGCGACGGTGACCGTCTCCGACAGGTCGCCCAGCTCGAGCGTGATGTTGAGCGTCAGGTTCTGGTTCGCCTGCAGGACGACGTCCGTCTGGCGCACCGTTCTGAAGCCCGTGAGCTCGGCCCTGATTTCATACGTCGTGGGCCGCATCGAGATGAACTGGTAACGGCCATTCCCGCCAGTCACCGTTTCCCGCGCAATGCCGGTTCCGCCCTCGACCGCCGTCACCGTCACGCCCGGCACCACGCCGCCGGTATTGTCGGAAACGACACCGTTGATTTGCCCTGTCGCCTGCGCGAATGCGCTGCTGGCGCAGAGCCCGAGAACTAACACGGTGAGTATTACTCGTCGCATCTTGACACCCCTTCGTGTTGACGTCTTCAACCCGATCAGCTTTCCTGACTCTCGACGAAAAAAATTTTGTGAAGAACCTGAATTTTGAGGGAAATCACCTGCAGGTGTCCACCAAAATCCGAGGCACTTTAGCGGTAAACCTTTCCGTAAAGTGACTCCAGAAATTTGGAAAAAAATGCGGAAATTTGGAGATTCGACGACCCGGAAATGCCCGCGAAACGTCACATCTGCAGGATGGCCGCGAACGACTTGACAGCGTCCCACAGGTTCTGCAGTCGCAGGTTCTCGTTGTCACTGTGCTGGTTGTTGTCGAAGTTCACGACGGGCACGGACAGCGCGGGCATGCCGAGCGCCTGGATGAAGAAATCGATCGGCACGGTGCCCCCCATTGTGCGTGCGCGGATGGGCAGCTCTCCCCACGCGCGCTCGAGCGCCGTGATCACCGCGCGCGATTCGGGGAGCGACATCTCGGTCCGGTACGCGTTGGTCCACTGGACCCGGCTGACGCGAACGATGCGCGGGTAGCGGGCACGCGTGTCGTCGTCAGGTTCTGCGTTCATCAGCACGTGGAACCCCTGGGCCCGAATATGTGCGAGCACGCGCTGCAGCATCCGTTCGGCATCGGTTTCCTTGACCAACCGCACGTCGATTTCCGCGATGGCGCGATCGGGAATGATCGTGCGCGCCTGGTCGCCGACGTCGCCGCTCTGGAGTCCTCGGATGTTCAGTGACGGATACTGAAGAGCCTCCTGGAGATTGTCGCCAACCTGTTCGGTTCGCTGAATGCCGAAGAAGCGCATCAGGTCGTCGCGTCGATCCGGAACGGCTGCCAGAATCTGCCGCTCCTCGTCGGACAGACGCGGCACGTCGTCGTAGAAGCCATCCACTGTGACGCGTCCGTTCGCGTTTTTCATCGACGCCAGCAGCTGCACGAGATCCAGCGCCGGGTTGGGTGCCCAGTTGCCGTAATGACCGCTGTGCAGCGCGAACTTGGGACCGAACGCGGTGAGCTGAAACACCAGATTCCCGCGCGCTCCGAAGGCGAGCGTCGGCTTGCCGCTGGGATGAAGCGGGCCGTCGAGAATCAGCATCAGGTCGGCTCGATATTTGTCACGATACCGGCCCATGGTGGCGGCCAGGCTGGGCGAGCGCGCCTCTTCTTCGCCGTCGAGAATGACTTTGACATTGGACGTGGGCCGTTGGCCCGAGGCGTTCAACGCATCCACTGCGGCAAGCAGCGCCACGATCGGAGCCTTGTCGTCGGACGCCGAGCGTGCGTAGATGCGCGCCTCGCGTGGCAGTGACTTCTGCGTCAGGAAGTTCGCGATTTCGAGGCCGCCCTCCTCCATCCGGCCGGTGCGCAGCAATCGGCGTGAACGGGCTCGTCTGGTTCCACGACTTCGGCTCGACGGGCTGGCCGTCGTAGTGCGCGTAGAACAGAATCGTGCGCTGAGCGCCCGGGACGGCAAGTGCGGCAAAGACGAGCGGGTTTCCGTCCGTCTCGAGCACCTCGACGTCGAAGCCGCGCCTCTGAAACAGCGTGCGCAGCAGATCGGCGTTGCGTCTGATGTTTGGGCGATCGGCCGCGACGTTGGGAATCGAGAGCAGCTCGACGAGCTCGCGGAGGATCTGCGGCTGATGTGCCGCGACGTACGCCTCAACCGGCCCTTGCACCTGCGCTGATGTGTAGACGCTCCACCCCACCAACAGGACGGCGCAGAACGCTCGCTTCATGAGGCGCATTATAGGTCAGGCGTTCAACCCTGAACGCGTCCGCACCTGAACGAAAACTCACAGGAGATTAGGAGATCAGGAGGCCGATCGTGCTCTTCGACACAGAGGAACGGAGCTCCGCATCGACGTCGCGCCGTAGGCGCGCACGGGAGAAGGAGACGTCCGAATACAAGAGCTGCAGGATCCCCGCTCTTGATATTCGGGCGTCTCCTTCTCCCGTGCGTGGGCCGCGTCCGCGGCCCACGACGTCGATGCCTCCTCCGGAGCGTGCTGACGCACCTACGAAGGACGTCACGCCGAGAAAGGACGTCGCGCTCGTCGAGCCGCCGCGTAAATCCTCCTAATCTCCTAAACTCCTGTGCTGTTTTGCCAGATGCAGGCGCGTTCAGGGCTAACGCCTACCTTGGAGGTGGGAGATGAGCCGCCAGAGGCAAGATCTACTCGACGTCCACCGCCAAAGGCGCTACATTTTCTCTGTAGGTCGAACTCAAACCGTATGAATTCAAAGTATTTAGCCGCTCTCACGTGCCTGGCCGTCGTCGCCGCCCCACCCGTGGTGGCGCAACAGGCGGCCACCGCCGATCGTGTCGTCGCAGAGCGCGTGCTCCGGCTCGGTGGCGCGGTCATTCTCGAAGGGCAGCAAAAGCCGATCTTCGACCTGCAGCAACTGCCCGATACGGCCATCCGCATCCACACGCTCGATCTGGTTGGCGTGTCGATGGGGGCCTGGGGACTCCGCGACGAGATTCTGCGCTGGCCGGCGTTGCCCAATCTGAAAGCGTTGTACTTGAACGGGCGGTTGTGGTACGGCCAGCCGAACACGCTCGTCGCCGATACGATCGCGCTCTTCAACGGATCGCCCGCGCTCGAAAAGTTCGTGCTCAGCAAGCCTGTGCAGACCTACATCCCGATGGAGGACGGCGTCGTCAAACGGATGATGTTGCCCGGGCTCGAGGAGATGCGTCTCCATCAGACGCGCCTGCCCGGCGACGCGCTGGCGCCGTTCACCAGGCTGAAACACCTCGACCTGAGCCACAACATCTTTTTTGACGATCGCGGGCTGCGGCATGCCGCGAAGATGGCTGGCCTGACGAAGCTCTACCTCGAGGACACCTCTGTCACCGACCAGGGCTTGAAGAGTCTCTCGGGACTCGTGCAGCTCACCGAACTGGATCTCGACGGCACCAAGACGAGCGATTCGGGCCTGGCGGCGCTCTCCGGCCTGACGAATCTGCGCCGGCTCGAGCTGGTCGGCACCGACATCACCGATGGCGGCGTCGAATCGCTGCTGCGCATGACCGAGCTCGAGTCGCTCACGTTGTATCGCACCCGCATCTCGAACGCCGGCCTTGCGCAGCTCGCGGCGTTGAAAAACCTGCGCGACCTCGACGTGCGATACACGCGGGTCACCGCGTCGGCCGTCAAGGAACTGCAGGCGAAGCTCCCGGGACTGACGGTGCTGTTCCAGGATTCGTCGGCGCGCACGACGAAACGCGCCGTCGAAATGGGAGCGGTCGCGGGCAAGGGCGAGCCGGCCATCGGCAAATGGCTCTCGTCCATCGGCGCGTCCGTCCAGCTGCGCGAAGGCCATGCCGTCGCGGTGGGCCTCGCATCGACGTCGGTCACCGACCGCGAGCTGGCGCTCCTGAAGGAGCTGCCTCAGCTCGAAGAGCTCAGCCTGCGCGACACCGAGGTCAGTGATCTGGGCGTCGCGCACCTCGCTGGCCTTCGCACGCTGAAAAAGCTCGATCTCAGCTCGACGACGCTGGCCGATTCGGCGCTTGCGCACCTGAAGTCGTTGACGGGATTGCAGAGTCTCGACCTCAGTCACACGCTGGTCGAGGGCGCTGGTCTCGCCACGCTCTCGGGGATGACGCAGTTGCGCGAGCTCGACCTCAGCAGCACTCCAGTGGACGACGCGGGCATGACGCACCTGGGCAGGCTGACGGCGCTCGAGAAGCTGTCGTTGAACTACACCGATGTCACCGACCCCGGGTTGGTGCCGGTTTCGGCGTTGCCGAACATCGTCGAGCTCGATCTGGCGGGGGCCGACATTCGCGACGCGGGCCTGGCGCACATTGCGAGGCTGCCGAAGCTGGAGGTGCTCAATCTCAGCTTCACCCGCTTCACCGATGCCGGCCTCGTGCACCTTGCGGCGCTGAAGCCGCTTCGCGTGTTGAACCTGCAGAATACGATCGCCACCAACAAAGGGATGGCGGAGATCGGCAAGCTCGCGAACCTCGAGGCGCTCAATCTCGGCTACACCACGGTTGGCGACGCCGGGCTCGCCAGCCTGTCGGGGCTGACGAAGTTGACGAGCCTGCTGCTCGATACCGTCGATTTGACCGATGCCGGCGTGGCCCATCTCGCCGGGCTCAAGAAGCTGGAGCAGCTGGATCTGTACCATACCCTCGTGACCGATAAGGGGTTTCAACAGCTGAAGCAGGCGCTGCCCGGGTGCGTCATCCATTACTCGCGCGATTCCGCGCGGCGGCGCGGGTGAGCCATGAAAAAGATCACACTAGTACTCGCGATCGTTCTGTCCATGGTGGCCGCGACAGTGGCGCAGACACCTGATGTCTCGCTCGCCGCGTCGATTGAAAAGCAAGGCGGCCACGTGGTTCGCGACGCCAGGGGCAACATCGTCGACGTGTCGCTGGCGCGTACGTGGGCGACCGATACCGACGTCGAACGAGTGGCCGCGACCAAGACACTGAAGAAGCTCGATCTGTCGCTCACCTATGTGTCAGACAAAGGTGCGGAAGCGATCGGCAAGGCCGCGCAGCTCGAAGAGCTGAATCTTTTCACGGCCGAATTCATCACGGATGCCGCCATCGCGTTTCTTCGCGGTAACACGAATCTGCGCGTGCTGAACCTGCGGGGCACGGACGTCACCGACATCAGTCTCGAGTACGTCAGCAACCTCACCAACCTTCGTTCGCTCGATATCAGCTTCACGCAGATCGGCGACGTCGGGATGGAGCACCTCGCGCCGCTGTCGCAGCTGGAAGAGTTGAACGTCGGCGGGATGAAGATTAGCGGGGCTGGGCTGCACGTGCTGAAATACCTGCCGAATCTGAAGAAGTTGAGCTTCTACGGCACGCAGCGGCGCAATGCCGGCATGTGCTGGGCGCCGGTGATGACCGATCTCGAGCTCGACACGATCGCGCTCCTGACCAATCTCGAAGAGTTGAACATCGGCGACGGCGTCGCGCTCGGCACGCCGCGGCCCGAAGTGCTCGGGCCGCGAACCGGCGAGGCCGAATGCCGTATCACCGGCGGGACCCGCATCTCCGATCTCGGCGTGGCGAAGCTCGGAGCGCTGAAGAAGCTGCGTTACCTGAACTTGAGCGGTTCAGTGGTGACAGCCGGCGTCCTGAAGACGCTGGCGGGATTCCCGAATCTTCAGCGGCTGAGCCTCTGGAACGCCGAAGGAATCAGCGACTCGGCGGCCGCCGGATTCGAATCGCTGCAGGGTGTCACGAGCCTCGATTTGTCGAACACGGCAATTGGCGACCGCACGCTGACGGCGCTGGCGAAGCTGCCAAAGCTGCAACGGCTCTACATCAGCGATACGGCCGTCACCGAGGGTGGCATCACGGCGTTCAAGCAGCAGCGGCCGTCTACCGTCGTGTCATGGGGTATCCGCCCCGAACCGAAGGAGCCGCTCGCCGGATCGACCAAACCCCGCGGGGCGTACACAGAATGAAGACGAACGGTTCTAGGTTCTGGGTTCTAGGTTCTGGGTTCGCAGGTGCGATCCTCGTAGGGCGGGTCCTGCTCTTCGGACCCGCCTTTCCCGTTGTCCAAGCGCAGGCGCCACCGCCGTCGTTTAGCGCCACGGTGTATCCGGTGCTCGAGAAGGCGAACTGCCGCGCGTGTCACACCGACGAAGGTGTGGCGTCGGGGACGCGATTGCATTTCCCGCCGGAAACTGCGAGCGCGGACGAAATCGACGCCTTCGGTCTGACGCTCGCCGCACTGGTGAATCGTGATGATCCGTCGGCCTCGTTGCTCGTCAACAAGCCGACCAATCGCACGCGTCACGTCGGAGGGGTGAAGATTCAGCCCGACTCAGCCGACGAACAGGCAGTGCGGGCCTGGGTGCAGCATCTCGTGACTGTCCCGGACTCCGCCGTCAGCGCAGCCCGTGCGCGTCTTGCAGCAGTAAAGCCGGCCGCGGCGCACGACGTGGCGCTGCGGCGGCTGACGCACAGCCAGTACAACAACACCGTGCGCGATCTGCTCGGCGACTACAGCCGTCCCGCCGATCGCTTTCCGCCCGAGGATTTTGTCGGCGGGTTCAAGAACCAGACGCGTACGCAAGGCATCCCGCCCGTACTCGAAGACGCCTACAGTTCTGCCGCCGAGCGCATGGCCATGAACGCGTTTCGCGCGGGCGATGTGAACGGGCTCGTCCCGTGTAAACCGGCTTCCGCTCGCGACTCGAAGTGCCGCGATTTGTTCGTGCGGGCATTCGGCGAGAAGGCGTTCCGGCGTCCGCTGAACGAAGTCGAAGCGCGCCGATACAACGAGTTGTTCGCCGAACAGGCCAACCGCAGCAGCAAGTTCCTCGAGGGCGCGCGCGTGGTCGTCGAGGCGATGCTGCAGTCGCCGAAGTTCCTCTTTCATGTCACGTCCGGTGACGCGGGCACACTCAAGGACTACGCCATCGCCAATCGTCTCTCGTACTTCCTGTGGGACACGATGCCAGACCGTGCGCTGCTGGATGCCGCGGCAAAAGGCGAGCTTCGAACGCCGGAAGGTCTCGAGCGCGTGTCTCGAGGCATGCTGCAGGACAGGCGGGCGCGGCAGGCGGCTGATGAGTTCTTCAGCCAGTGGTTGCGTTTCGATCGGATGCTGACGGCCGCCAAAGACGATGGCCGCTATCCGTCGTTCACGCCCGAGCTCGCGGCGATGATGGTGCAGGAAACCAAAATGCTCCTGGGCCATCTGGTGTGGAACGACCGCAATTTCATGGAAGCGTTCACGGCCGACTACAGCTTTCTGAACGCCGATCTCGCGCGGGTGTACGGTCTGCCCGAGCCCGCGGGAGAGTTTGAAATCGTTAAATTTCCCGAGGCGCTCCCACGCGCCGGCATTCTGGGGCAGGCTACATTCCTCGCCTCGACGACCGGGCCGGTCGAAACGTCACCCACCGCGCGCGGCATGTTCGTGCGCGAGCACCTGCTGTGTCAGGTCGTGCCCAACCCGCCGCCGGGCGTGAACACAAATCTGCCGGAGCCGACGACGGCCGACGCCGTGCGTGCCAAGCGCGAACGCATGGTCGAGCACGTCGAGAATCAATCGTGCTCTGGCTGCCATCGTCTG
Source organism: Vicinamibacterales bacterium (assembly GCA_963782595.1). Lineage (GTDB taxonomy): Bacteria > Acidobacteriota > Vicinamibacteria > Vicinamibacterales > JAMQPK01 > JAMQPK01. The sequence goes on from CAWAKJ010000007.1 coordinate 619,176, forward strand.
ATGGATCCGATCGGTTTCGGGCTGGAGAAGTACGACGCCATCGGCGCCTGGCGCGATCAGGAGTTGATCGAGATTTCAGGCGGAGAGGGGCGCCCGAGCAAGCCGGTCAAGGTCGACATCACGGCCGCCGGTGAAATCGCCGGCCTGGCCAACTCGTCTTTCGGCGATTCGCGCACGCTTGGCCGCGTGCTGGCGTCGAGCCCGATCTGTCAGGATTGCGTAGTAAAACAGATGTTTCGCTATGCTTTCGGCCGCCCGGAGGCTCCCTCGGACAGGCCCACGGTCACTGGGGCGGCTGCCACGTTCCGGGACACGGGCTTTAAATTCAAAGAAATGTTGATTTCGCTCGTGCGATCGCCACAATTCATAGAAGGACTGTAGTACGTAGTGTCCGCCGTACGTCGTGTCCGGCTTTAGCCGGACCAGGAGCATCGCGATGCATGTCACCAGACGAAAGTTCCTCCAGGGTGTGGGCATGGCCGGCGCGGCCGTTCGAGTCGGGCTTCCGCCGCTCGCGGCGTGGTTCACGACCAACGGCACCGCGTATGCCGCCACATCCCAGGCGATAACCCCTCGCTTTGTGTTCTGGTTCAACGGCAACGGGATTCCCGAGCGGTACTGGATTCCCTCGGAGCTCGGCACCGGCTACGAGCTGACACCGTGTCTCGCGCCGCTCAAGTCGCTGCGCGAGGATGTGCACATCATCAGCAGCATCGACAACGCCGGGGCCAGGTCGTCGGGACCCGGCAACGGGCATCACAAATCGATCAGTGGCGTGGTATCCGGCGCGGCCTATACGGGTCGCGGTGCGGGCGGTGCGTCGATTGATCAGGTCATCGCGTCGAGCATGGTGGGCAAGACCCGATTCAACTCTCTGCAGGTGGGCGTCTGCCAGGAGTCGCACGGCGAAAACATCCATCGCAACATGAGCTGGGCCGGACCGGATCGAGCGCTGCCACCGGAAACCATTCCGCAGAATCTGTTCGATCGCCTGTTCGGTGTGCGCGACGAAAGCTGGGTGAACCGGAAAAAGAGCGTGCTCGACGCCGTCCGGCAGGATCTCGGCGACCTGCAGCCGACGCTCGGGCAGAGCGATCGGGTGCGGCTCGACGAGCACCTGACATCTGTGCGCGAGCTCGAGCGCGCCATTGCCAGCCTGCCGGCCGATTACGGCAGGAACCTCAAGGAACCCGAGGACGTGGCGGACCTGACCGACTATCCGCGCATTGCGAAGATTCAGAGCGATCTCGTTGTGCACGCGCTGGCGTCCGGTCAGACCAACGTCGTCTCGTACATGCTGTCGAAGGGGCAGAGCCTGACGCGATTTCCCTGGCTCGGGCTCACGCGGCTGCGACATCACGACTACACGCACAGCAACGCGGCGTCGCCGGAATCGCAGCGCATCATGCGCGAGATCTGCCGCTGGCACGTCGAGGAATTCGCGTACTTCCTGAACAAGCTGAAGTCGGTGCCCGAAGGCGACGGCAACCTGCTCGACAACACCTGCGTGTTGTTCGCGCACGAGCACGCCGAGGCGAACCCGCACAAGAACAGCGGGCTCGCGATGATTCTGGCCGGTCATGCCGGCGGCATGAAGACGGGCATGCACTCGCGCATGCGCAACACCAACGGCGACCTGTACATGACGATTGCCGAGGAGGTCTTCAAGCAGCGGCTCGACCGGGGGTTCCCGAGCGCCGAAGCGAAAGTGACGGGCATTGTATGAGTCGCAAGGCGTAAGTCGGAAGTCGTAAGTCGCAAGGCGGTCGCAAGTCGAGGGCGGGTCAGTGGAATGCTGACCCGCCCTTTTGCCTTTTTACTTTCTACTTTTTACTTTCTACGTTCTTTAATAGGATCACCTCTCCAATCCATGTCAAGCAAGAGGACCTAAAGATGAGCGTTCAAACGGCACCGTCACGCGCGAGTTTGTTGGATTCCAAAGACAGGCAGCGGCTCGAGGACGTCGGGTTCATGACGTGCATGACCCTGACCCTGCTCGGCAACTACGCTCAAACCGGTCACTTCGGCGGACCGCTGGCCTACACGCCCTACAACGTGGCGGTGCATCTCGCCGGACCGAAGCTCGGCGGCCTCCGGCACGATTACCGGCGCCCGAAGCATCCCTACGGCGACAAGTTCATGCTGGCCGCGGGTCATTGCGCGCCGACGTGCTACGCCCTGTGGATGATCATGGGCGAGGCGCTCTATCGGAAGTTCAAGGCGACCGGCGACAAGAAGTATTACGTGGCGCCCAAAGACGGCTTCCTCTCGATCGACGCGCTCGGCTTCCGGCGCGGCGCCGGCGCGCTGCAGACGCTGCTGCAGGAGCAGGGGCTCGCCGACGATCCGCTGTTCGCGCAGGCGAAGGAGGGTGGCCGGGGTATCCATGCCCTTTCGGGGCACATCGAATCGATCGATCAGAGCAACGACGTCAACGGCGGACCTTCGGGTGTCGGACTGGCGTCGGCGGCGGGCAAGGCGGCGTTCTGGGACATGGTAGGCGCCCCGGCCGGCCAGCCGAAGGTGATTGCGTTCGAAGGCGAGTTCGCGCTCTGCGCCGGCCACGCGCAGGAGCTGAAGACGCAGGCGCTCGCACTGAAGGTCGGTAAGCGGCTTCGCGTCATGTTCTCAGAGAACAACGCCGGCATTGACGACTCGCTCATGGGCGGCGTGATCGACAGCAAGTACACCGGCTACGATTTCATCGAGCAGTGGAAATCGTACGGCTGGAATGTGCTGACCATGGAGAATGGCCACGACTACGACCAGATCGTCGCCGCTCTCAAGGCCATGGACGACATCGATCCGTCCGACCGCCGGCCGGTCATCGTCATCGGCAAGACCATCAAGGGCTACTGGCCAACGGCGTCGAACGGCAAGATCGCGGCATCGACGGATCAAGTCGTCGGTTATCCGAGCCATCCCTACGCGATGAAGATGAACTCGGACTATTTCGTGGTGCTCGCGAAGACGTTCGAGGACAAGTACGGCGTCGAGTTCCAGGGCATCCGGAACGGCGCGGTAACCGATCCGAAGGAGCGGCTCGTCCAGTTCAAGACGAACATGGACGTCGCGATGTCGCTGCTCGACAAGAACGGCCTCGGCGACTGGCTGGCCGACCGCATCGTCGAGATCGGCGATCAGGTGAAGGACGACCTGAAGCTCGGCATCGACGCGAAGCAGGATCCGTTTCTCGACGAGCGCCTGCGAGTGGCAAACCTGCCCACCGACACACAGGCGGTGAAGGTGAAGAACCCGGTGTCGGGCGCGGACAAGGACGTGAAGATCGCCCTGTTCCGCAAGGCCGGCGAAGTCGCCGGTGCGCGCCGCGGAATTTCTGAAGTGATCAAGTGGTGCAACTATGTGACCGGCGGACGCGTCGCGACCATTGCGGCGGATTTGTCCGAGTCGGTCAACATGGAGGCCGGCAGTCTCTTCGGTCACTACGATCCAGAGAAGAATCCGGCGGGCACCCGGTTGAAGGCGGCCATTCAGGAGGCCGGCAACGCGTCGACGGCCATCGGCCTCGTCGGTCAGAGCGCCTCACTCGATCCTGACAAGTTCGCCGGCGTGTGGGCATGGAGCGGCACGTACGGCGCGTTTACGCCTCTCATGTATCTGCCGGCACGCGTCTGGAGCCAGCAGAATCAGGACAGCAAGTTCCGCACCGGCGTGCTGCACATTCTCGCGGGACACTCGGGTCCCGAGACGGCGGCAGACGCGCGCACGCACTTTGGCATTTTCGCGCCGCAGGTGTGGAAGCTGTTTCCGCGCGGCCAGGTCATCAACGTCAGTTTCTGGGACTATAACGACGTGGCGGCCGGCTATTTCGCCGCGGCGGAAATCGCCGCGCGCGAGAAGAAGGTGGGCATCATCGCCATCGAAGTGGCACGCCCTGATTTTCCGGTCGCCGACCGCAGCAAGTTTGCCGACACCGACGTCAAAGCCGCCGCGAAAGGTCTGTACGTGATTCGCGACTTTGCTCCCGGCAAGCCGAAACACGGCTACGTCGTGGCGCAAGGTTCGAGCGCGACGTTCAACCTCGTGCAGATTCTGCCGAAGCTCGAAGAGGCCGGGATCAACGTGAAGGTGATTTCGGCGATCAGTGAAGAGCTGTTCGATCATCAGCCCGAGTCCTATCGGAACTCCGTGCTGCCGCCGGAAGCCGTGTACGACCTCATGTTCATCAGCAGCGGCACGCGGCGCATGTGGCCGCTCCGGAACGTCGGCCCGGTCACTGACGATTACTCGATGACTTCGGACTTCCACAACCACTGGCTGACTGGCGGTCTCGAGCCCGACGTCATCGCCGAAGCGCATCTCGATCAGAAGTCGATCCTCGCAGGCGTCACGAGATTCGCCAACGATCGGAGCAAGCGACTCGACTCGACGAAAGCGCTGCTCGGGAAGCTGTAAAGAATTCGCAGTAACGAAAGTACGCAGTGTCCGGCTTTAGCCGGACTCTCACCGGGCGGCCGCGATTGCGTGCCGCCCGTTTTTTGTACCACGAAGGCACGAAACGAAAACGCGACGGCGAATACCTCAACGCGAAGACGCGAAGACGCCAGGAATTTTTTCGAATGAATTCTTTGCGCCTTTGCGTCTTTGCGTTGGGATAGCGAGGATCGTCCAATCGAGAAATCCGATGTCCTGCGAAGGCTTCGAAGGCACGTACGAAAACACGACGGCGCGACGAGCCGAAGTCAGCTTTCTGGCGGCGGGAACAGGTCGTCAACCGGGAACGACCAGCCCGGCAGCGCGGGCTCGGCTTCGGCGCTCGCGTCGCGCCCGTATGAGGTGCAGGCGTCAGGGTCGGTCGAGCGATACACGTTGACGACGTGCCTGTCGAGATCGACGTCCCACACGACGAGACTGCCGGCGGAAAAATAATCGGCGCGTTTGGCCGCCAGCGCGCGCTCGGCGGCGGGTCCGTAGTCGTCTTTGCTTCGAACTTCGACCGCAAGGACCGGAGCGCCGTCGATGAAATCCGCGGTCAGGGCACCACCCGTCCAAAGAGCAGCATCTGGACTGAACGAGCGTCGATTGGGAAGATTTACGATGAAGCCGACGTTGTCCGGCAGCGCAATCCCGCGCTTGGTTCGGCGCGTGTATTCCAGCAGGCTCGCGTAGATCTGGCCGCACGCGTAGCCGTGCAATCCACCGCCTGGCGTCATGACCACCAGCTCGCCGTTGACGAGCTCGGCTTTAACGTCCTCGCCGACGCGGCACAGATCGTCGACGGTCGCTTCGCGCCAGCGCCCCATGTTGCAAATCCTACCATCGTCGCGACGGGCGACCTGTGCGCTATCTGCCACGAATCCTCCTCCACGACCATTGCTCGCCGTGGAAAGGCAACAATCGGGCCGACTCAAAATACCTGCATCTGATCAAGAATTCTGTGTGGCTTCTCGCGATTCGCGGGTCCGGCTAAAGCCGCTGTGGGTCCGGCTAAAGCCGGACACTACTGCGGCTGCGGCGGTGTTCTTGTGTGCTGTGCTCTGCCTGTCATTGGCGGGAGTCGCCACCGCACAGGCGCCGCTCGATCCGGTCATCAAGGCCGCGAGCGAGCTTCCCAGGTTGTACAGCCTGGTCGTGTCGCAGCGCGGCACGGTTATTTTCGAGCGCTACTTCAACGGAAAGCGCGCGACCACACCGGCCAACGTGAAGTCGGTGTCCAAGAGCGTCATCGCGGCGCTGGTCGGCATTGCCGCCGATCGGAAGCTGCTGTCGCTCGACCAGCCCATCTCGGCCTACTTTCCTGATCTTCCGGAAGCGAAGCGCGCCATCACCATCGAAGATTTCCTCACCATGCGATCGGGGCTCGAATCGACGAGCAGCCGCAACTACGGCGCTTGGGTGAAGAGCCCGAACTGGGTGCGGCACGTGCTCGCGAGGCCATTCTTGACGCGCCCCGGCACGGAAATGATTTACAGCACCGGGAACACCCACGTGCTCTCGGCAGTTCTCACAAAGGCCACTGGCCGCGATACATGGCAGTTCGCGCAGGAAGCGCTCGCCAAGCCGCTCGGGTTCGCCCTGGCACCATGGACGCGCGACCCGCAAGGCATCTACTTCGGCGGCAACGAAATGCTGATGACGCCACGCCAGATGCTCGCGTTCGGCGAGCTCTACCTGAACGGCGGTCAGGCCGGCGGCAGGCAAATCATTTCGAAGCGGTTCATCGACGAGACATTCGAGGCTCGCGGACGCTCGCGCATCAGCGGGCGCGAGTATGGCTACGGCTGGTGGATGCGGGAGATGGCCGGCCACAAGACGTACTACGCATGGGGTTTCGGCGGTCAGTTCATCGTGCTCGTTCCCAGCCTGGACCTCGTCGTCGTCTCGACGTCGGCGCCGACGGTGAGCGACGATCGGCGCGAACATCGGCGCAGTGTTGACGAGATCATCGAGTACCTGGTCGTCGCGCCGTTGTCTTAAGGCTCCGCCTTTTCGGAGGCAGCGGGCGAAAAGGCTCCCGGAGTCATTTCGGGCATGCGACAATCTGCGACAAATCGGGAGCCCGGAGCCCCTGTTTCGCACTAAAATCCGTCCCATGCGCCACGCCCTTATCGCTTCACTATTTGTTTGCCTTGGCGCGGTCGGAGCCGCCCAGGTGACCGACAAGGATCTGTTGAATCCAGATCCGAACGACTTTCTCCTGTATTCGGGGACGTACGACTCTCAGCGGCACTCGCCGCTGAAGCAGATCAACACCTCGAATATCGCGAACCTGCAGCCGAAATGGATTTTTCACCTGACGGGCGCCAAAGATCTCGAGGCACCGCCCATTGTCTATAAAGGTGTGATGTACGTCGGCCAGTACAACCGCGTCCATGCACTCGATGCGGCGACGGGCCGTCTGATCTGGGAATACATGCGCCAGCCTCCCAGCGTCGGGTGGCAGCGCGGTATCGGGATCTACGGCGACATGGTCTACATGGTGGCTCAGGATTCGGCGCTCGTCGCGCTGGATCGACGCACCGGCAATCCGTTGTGGGAAGCGCGTCCCTCGATACAGGGGAAGCGCTTTCAGGGGCCGATGCCGTTTGCGGCCAAGGGCCTCATCATCATGAGCGGCAGTGGCCAGGGCGGCGGCTTCATTGAAGCATTCGACGCCAAGACCGGCGCGTCGAAATGGACGTGGAGCGTCATCCCGAAGCCCGGAGAGCCGGGCAGCGAAACATGGGCCGGCGACTCGTGGCGCAATGGCGGTGGCCCGGTATGGGTAAGCGGCAGCTACGACCCGCAGCTCAACCTTATCTACTGGGGGACGGGGCAACCGTCGCCGGACTTCGTCGGCGACAACCGTGAGGGCGACAACCTCTACACCGACAGCATCGTTGCGCTCGATATCGACACCGGCAAGTTGAAGTGGCATTTCCAGAATACGCCGCACGACGTGCACGACTGGGATTCGAACGAGATGCCCATCCTGCTCGATGCGCCATTCAACGGTCAGATGCGCAAGCTGCTGCTGCAGGCGAACCGCAACGGCATCTATTACATCATCGATCGCACGGACGGGAAGTTCCTGCGCGGAGTACCGTTTGTCAGCAAGGTCGACTGGCTGTCGGGTCTGAGTCCCGAAGGCCGTCCGATCCTGACGCCTGGACACGAACCGACGGTGCAGGGATCGAAAACGTGTCCCTCGACGGCAGGCGCCACGAACTGGCCATCGCCCGCCTACAGCCCCGACACCAAGCTCTTCTATCTGATCGCGCAGGAAGGCTGCGGCATCACATATCGTTCGACGACGAATTTCCGTCCGGGACAGGGCGGCAGCGGTACGGCGTACATGGAGAGCGGCGAAGATCGCGAGCGCTGGCAACTCTTCGTTCGTGCGCTCGACGCGGTGACCGGCAAGAAGGTATGGGACTTCGAGCAGGTCAGCTCGTTTCATTACGGCCCGGGTTTGCTGTCCACGGCCGGCGGGCTGATTTTCGCACCAGAGCAGCAAGGCATGTTCACGGTGCTCGACGCGAAGAGCGGTAAGGCTTTGTGGAACTTCAACACGGGCGCGCTCATCACCTCGGCGCCCTCGACCTATATGGTGGACGGTCATCAGTATGTGGCCCTGACATCGTTTTCGAACGTCATCGTGTTTGCTCTCCCTGAGGCGAAATAGGTTGGTCATGAAAAATAAAGGAACCAGTCAGGGCAGATGGCAGATGGCGGATGGCAAAAGCGACACTGTCGCTCGTCGCACTTTGCTCTTTGCTCTTCTGCTCTTTTTGAGCACTTCCTTGGCCGCCCAGCGAGGCGGTGGACCGCCGGCGGCTGGCGGCGCGCACCCGGCAATCGGAAATCGTGAAGCGATCGCCGAGGGCGAAAAGCTCTACAACGAGACGTGCACGTCGTGTCACGGCAAAGACGGCACGGGTGGCGAGCTTGGCCCGCCGGTCGCGGCACAGAACCGGCGCTATCTGAAGCGAACCGACAACGAGATCTTCGATACCGTGAAGAGCGGCATCACGGGCACGCAGATGCCACCCTACTCCGGCCAGTTCACCGACGATCAGCTCTGGCGTATCACTGCCTACATCCGCGGCCTTCGTGGCACGGCCGTTGACACGCCTGCGGCCGGCAATGTCGCTGGCGGTGAAGCCATCTTCTGGGGCAAAGGCACCTGCAGCACTTGCCACATGATCAAGGCGAAGGGGGGCATCCTGGGCCCGGATCTCTCGAACCTCGGCGGCACGCGCAAAGTGCAGAACATCGTCGATGCGCTCACGAAGGTGGAACACAAAATTGCCGCCGATGGCGGCACGCACGACACGACGTTGCTGCCGATGAGCACGTATCAGCCGGTACGTGTGACCACGGCGGATGGAAAAGTCATCTCGGGCATTCTCAAGAACGAGGACAGTTTTTCGCTGCAGGTGCTCGGCAAGGACGATCTCAACATCTACCGCTTCAAGCGTCAGAACGTGCAGGTGTACTACGACCCGAACAGCCTGATGCCGCACGATTGGGACAGAAGGTTGACACCGACCGAATTTCAGGACCTGCTGGCGTTCCTCACGCGCCTTTATGTGCCGCCACCGCCCGCTCCTCCCGCTCGTGGAGGCGGTGCGCCGGTCGGATGACCTGGACTTCAACAGGAGATCAGGAGATTAGAAGAATTTGTTTTTGAAAGAACTCTCCTGGCCCTCCTGAACTCCTGGTCTCCTGTTTAGAACTTTGGAGGCGATGATGAAGCGTAGCCTTGCCGTGGGACTCCTCCTCGCCTCTGCCTCCACCGCGCATGCCAACGTCGTGCGTGTCGAGATACTGCAGAAGACCCTCGTCGCCGCGCCTCCGGACGCGAAGGCCCTCGGCTCCTTCGAACGGATCAACGGGAGGATTCACGGCGAGCTCGATCCCGACGATCCGAAAAACGCCATCATCACCGACATCAAGCTCGCGCCGCGCAATGCGAGGGGCAAAGTCGAATACGTCGCCACCTTCACCTTGGTGATGCCGATGGACATGACCAAGTCGAGCGGCATCCTGAGGTACTCCGTCGTCAACCGCGGCGGCGGGCAGGCCGTGCCGAGCCCCGACGGCCACATCACCCTTGTCAGTGGGTGGCAGGGCGATATCGTGCCGACAGCGAACAATCAGACGATTCGAGTGCCAATAGCCAGGTACACGGACGGTACGAGCATCACCGGCCGGATGTTGCTGCGGTTCAACAACGGTCGCGTTGACGCGTCCGGCACGACGATTCCACTGACGATTCCACGTGAGCAGCCCGCCTATGTACCGGCGACGCTCGACGCGAAACACGCGACGCTGATCGCAATCACCTCGCAAAGCGCCACCGGCATGCGATACGCGTCGGCCATCGTGCCGAGCACCGATTGGGCGTTCGCAGACTGCGGAGCGACCGCATTTCCTGGCAAGTCCGATCCTGCACGGCTTTGTTTGAAGAACGGTTTCAAGCCGGATACCGTCTACGAGCTGCGATACACGGCAAGGGATCCGCTCGTGCTCGGTATCGGACTCGCGGCGACGAGAGACATCAACTCGTTCTTCAGGTACGACAAGCAGGATACGGCCGGAACCCCGAATCCACTCGCGGGCCGCGTCAACTGGGCCATCTCCGAGGGCAGCTCGCAGTCGGGAACGTTTCTCAAGCTGTTTCTGATGCTCGGCTTCAATCAGGATGAAGCCGGCCGCAAGGTGTGGGACGGAGTGAATCCGAACATTGCAGGCCGCAACATCGACCTGAATCGGCGGTTCGCCCTGCCCGGCGGCAACGTCATGTTGTACGAGCTGGGGCACGAGGCGCCGAGCTGGTGGGGAGAGTGGAATGATCCGGTTCGCGGTTACGGCATGACGAGCGTACTCGATCGCTGCCGCAAGACGAACACCTGTCCGAAAATTCTCGAGACGTTCGGCGCGTCCGAGATCTGGGGTCTGCGTCAGTCGTATTCGCTCGTCGGCTCGACCGCGAAGGCCGACATCGAGATTCCAGCCGAGGTTCGCCGCTATTACTTTCCCGGTGTGGCCCACAACGGAGGGCAGGGCGGCTTCAGCAGTGTGACGCCAGCGGTTACGACCGCGTCGGGTGCATGTGAGTTGATGAGCAATCCTGCGCCCAGCGCCCCGATGCGATCGGCGCTGCTCAAGTCATTCACCGACTGGGTCACGAAAGGGACGCCGATGCCGCCAAGCAGGTATCCGCGGCTCGCCGACGGCACTCTGGTTCCGCCCACGAGCGCGGCGATGGGGTATCCCAAAATTCCAGGGCGCCCCTCGCCCGACGGTGTGCTGCACCCGCTCATCGACTACGATCTCGGCGGCGAATTCAACTATCGCGATCAATCCGGCGTGGCGTCGCAGAATCCGGAGATCAAGAGGGTCCTGCCTCAGCTCGTGCCGCGTGTCGATGCAGACGGCAACGAGCTCGCGGGCATCAAATCCCCGCTTCTGATGGCGCCGCTCGGCACCTACACGGGGTGGAATGTCATCTCGACGGGCATGTTCAAAGGGCAGTTGTGCCACAACAACGGCACGGGTGTCGCCGGCTTCATTCCATTTGCGACGACGAAGGCCGAGCGCCTGGCGAATGTCGATCCTCGTCTCTCTCTCGAAGAGCGCTACCAGACGCACGACGGTTACGTGTTTGCCGTCGCTCGTGCGGCTCAGACACTCGTGAAGCAGGGCTACCTGCTGCCAGCCGACGCAGACACGATGATCGAGCAGGCGAAGGCGAGCGGAGTGTTGGTGAATCCAGAAAGTAAGAAGTAAAAATCCCTGGTGTATTCTTGACGCGTATGACGCCGGGTCGGCGCACGTCGCAGCGCTTGGGTACGCGCAAAAAGGCCGGGCGGCAGTCACGCGAGCGCATCGGTCGCCAATCGCTGGTGGACCGGGCGTATCAGGAAATTCGAAGACGAATCCTCGACAACGAATATCCACCGGCGCACCAGGTACTCGAGCAGGATCTCGCCGAAGAGCTCGGGATGAGCCGGACGCCGCTGCGAGAGGCTCTGGTTCGCCTTCAAAACGAGCACTTTGTTCAGCTGATCCCTCGTCACGGCATGCGCGTCGTGCCGTTGTCGCTCGAAGATCTTCGAGACACCTACGAAGTGCTCACTGCGCTCGAGGTCGCTGCAATCGAGCGTCTCGTACGCTCCGAGCCCGATCGAAAGACTCTGGCGGGGCTCGAGCGAGCGCTGGATGAAATGGATGCCTCACTCAAGCAGCGCGATCGTGATGCCTGGGTCAAGGCCGATGAACGGTTTCACCGGACGCTCATTGACCTGTGCGGAAACATGCGGCTCGCCGCTGTCGCGTACATGCTCTGGGATCACGGGCACCGCGCGCGTATGACGACGGTTCGATTGCGGCCCACGCTCGGCTCGTCGAACAAGGAACATCGAGACGTCGTCGAAGCCATCAAGCGGGGCAACTGGCGCGAGGCGCGGGCCGTCCACCTGAAACACCGGGCGAGAACCAGCCAGGAAATCATCGCGCTGCTCGAGCAAACCCGTCTGGGCCGCTTCTAGACCCACGGTCTAGAGTCTGAAATTCCAGTGTGGAGGAGCGACGCCGGAGACCTCTGCGCGAAATCGAAAGATGCAGTCGGTGTGCAGGCAGCCGATGTAAACGGTACGCAGGTCCGCCCCGCCGAATCCGACGCTGGTGACGTGCTGCAGGCGTGTTCCCGGGATGGGGCCCAGATGTTCCGCACGCATCTGACCGCTCGCGAACGCCTCTTCGACGTGATTCAGATGATTCGGATTGAACTCCTCGATGACGATGTCCAGGTTGGTGCCGTCGAATCGCAGCAGCCGATTGCTGACGAGACTGGTCACCCAGATGCCGCGCTGCTGGTCGAACACGAACCCGTCAGGCCACGTTCCGTGGCCGAACGTGATGATGGTTTCAGCCGTTTTCAGTCGTCCGCTGGGGTGTATCGGAAAACGAGTGAGGCGCCGGCCGAACGTCTCGACGACGTAGAGCCATTCGCCTGTGGGGTCGGGGCGACACTCGTTCGTGTAGTGCAACCCGTCGGCGACGATGCGGGCGCCGCGATCGTCTACGAGGACGACAAAGCCGTCGTCGACATCGGCCCTCCAGGCCGACTGGCGTGGCCGACGTCTGGTACTCACGGAAATCCAGGTCCTGCCTCGTTCGTCGGTCGTCACGTAATTCGCCGGAGGAATCGCGATGCCGTCAACTTCGAGCAGCCACGGTGTGAGGGTGCCATCCCGATCGAGCCGCCAGACTCCGCCGGCGTCGCCGAGATTGGCGATCAGGAACGAGCCGTCCTCGTTGAGGGTAATCCCGTTTGGACGCAGCTCGGGTTCGTTCGTGCCCGCGAGCCAGGCGTGCTGTGTGCCGTCGGCGCGCACGACCGCGACGCCACCGCGCCAATCGGGGACGAACACGTCACCGGCGAGGGTGCCGAGCACGCATTCGGGCCGGTGCAGGTCATGTCCCATCGCCTCGAACGACGGTGGAACCCGCAGGTTGTTTGACACTGAATTCGCTAACGTATACGATGACGGGTCTTCCGTCAAACTGTTGGACTCCACTCGATGCACCTGGGCGTAGTCGCCGACGACGTGACCGGCGCGACCGATCTGGCGTCGGTCCTTCGCCGGGACGGCTGGTCGGTCATCCAGACATTCGGCATCCCCGAATCGGCGCCGCCGGAGGCCGACGTCGTCATTGTTTCCCTGAAAACACGGACGGTCCAGGCCCGCGAGGCCACAACCGCCGCGAAGGCCGCTGCCTCATACCTTCGGAACGCCGGCGCACGGCAGATCTACTTCAAATACTGTTCGACGTTCGACTCCACCGAGAACGGCAACATCGGCCCGGTGATTGAGAGCCTGCTCCAGGAAGTAGGCGAGTCCTTTACGATCGCGTGTCCCGCGTATCCCGGGCTGCGCCGGACCGTCTACCTCGGCCATCTGTTCGTCGGGGAGCAACTGCTGTCTGAATCGTCGATGCGACATCATCCGCTGACTCCGATGACCGACGCAAATCTCGTTCGTGTTCTGGCGAGACAGTCGACGATCCCCGTTGGGCTCGTGCCGCTCATGGAAGTGGAAAAGGGCGCCGGCGCCATTCGCGCTTCTTGCGAGACATTGATGGCCGATGGCGTGAAGGTCGCGATCGTCGACGCCGTGTTCGACCGGCACCTCGATGCGATCGCTTCGGCATGCCGGGACCTTCGACTCGTGACGGGCGGTGCCGCGTTGGGCGGTGCCCTGGCGAGGACGTTGTCGAACACCCACGCCCGGTCTGCGCCGGCCATGCGTCCGCTTCGATCGGGATCCGTCGCTGTGCTCAGCGGAAGCGGATCCGCCGCCACGTTGGAGCAGGTCCGCCACCTGGCGCCGATTGTGCCGCACCGCGAGGTCGATCCGGTGACGCTCGCGTCAAATGACGGGGCATTGCCCGCACTGGTGGATTGGGCCTGCTCTCAGCTGGTTCACGGCCACGTGCTCATCTATTCGACCACGACGCCCGAGGGGATGCAGAGAGCGCAGCAGGCGCTCGGCCGCTCCGAGGCTGCGGCGATCCTGGAGCATGCGTTTGCCACACTCGCGCGGGCGCTTGCACGGCACGGTGTCCGGGCGTTCGTCGTGGCCGGCGGCGAAACGTCCGGCGCGGTGATCGAGGCGCTTGGAGTAAAGATGCTTGGCTTTGGCGAGGAAATCGAGCCAGGCGTTCCATGGACGTATAGTCTCGATCAGGAGCAATTCCACTTTGCGTTGAAATCGGGGAATTTCGGTAGCGCCGATTTCTTTTCCAGGGCGCTGGGGATCACCACATGAACGAGGAGCAGGCACGCGAAGCGATGGCGCAGCATGGACGCTCGCTGTTCGGCAGGGGATACAGTTGCGGCACGTCAGGAAATCTCAGCGTTCGCCTGGACGAGGGCGGCTATCTGATGTCGCCGACCAATGTCTCGCTGGGGCGTCTCGATCCAGGCCGGCTCAGCAAGCTCGATGCGCACGGCCGGCATATAGACGGGTCGCCACCGACCAAGGAAGCGTGGCTGCACTTCGCCATGTACAGGAGCCGGCGCGACGATAAAGCCGTCGTGCATCTGCATTCGGTCTACGCCACGGCGCTGTCGTGCCTGACGGATCGTCCGGCAGACGACGTGCTTCCTGCGATTACGCCTTATGTGGTCATGAGAGTGGGGCGTGTCGCGCGCGTGCCATATTCCAGGCCTGGCAATGCCGAAGCGGGTGAGACGATTTCGACAATCGCCGAGTCTCATCGCGCGATCCTGCTGGCCAACCACGGTCCGGTCGTGTCCGGGCCGGATCTCGACACGGCGGTCGCCGCCGCGGAAGAGCTGGAGGAAACCGCAAAACTGTTCTTCATTCTTGGAGACAGACCGCATCGGCGGCTTGGCCCGGAAGAGATCGACGAGCTCCATCGCGTGTTTGGATTATGAGTGAGACGCTCCGAGGCGTGGCCGTGGGCGCCGGGTACTTCAGCCGATTTCACTACGATGCATGGCCGCGGGTATCAGGTGCCCGGCTTGTGGCCGTGTGCGATCTCGATCGGCCGCGTGCCGAGGCCATCGCGCAGCAGCTTCACCTCGCGAATGTCTATACCGATGCGGAGGCGATGCTTGATGCGGAACGCCCGGATTTCATCGACATCATCACGCCACCGCATACGCATTCAGCACTGACGACCCTCGCGGCCGAGCGCGGCATTCACGTCCTCTGTCAGAAGGCGCTCGCACCGAGCCTCGACGAGTCGGTGGCCATTGTCGATACGGCCGAACGCGCGGGCATCCGCTTCATGGTGCACGACAACTTTCGATTTCAGCCGTGGCACCGCGAATTCCGCCGGCTGCTCGATGCCGGGACCATCGGTCGTCTGCACTCGATTTCGTGCCGGACGCGCATGGGCGATGGCTGGCAGGCTGACGCGTATCTCTCGAGGCAGCCGTACTTCCGGACGATGCCGCAACTCCTGATCTTCGAAACGGGCGTGCATTTCATCGACGTGTATCGCTATCTCGGCGGAGAGGTGAGCCGCGTCTTTGCGCGGCTTCGCCGACTGAACGCCGATATCGCCGGCGAGGACACGGGTCTGGTCGTGTTCGAGTTCGTCGATGGCGCGCAGGGTCTGTGGGACGCGAACCGGTACAACGAGTCGGGTGCCACCGACCCTCGCTATACCTTCGGTGAGTTCCTGCTCGAGGGCGATCGTGGCTCGATGCGACTGGACGAGGAGGGACGGATGTCCGTTCACCGCCTCGGAGAGCGCGCGGGCGATCACGACTATGTCCACGACCGGCGCGGATTCGCCGGCGATTCGGTTCGCGCGACGCTGCAGCACTTTGTCGATGGCCTTCGCGCCGGCACGCCGTTCGAGACCGACGGTCGCGGCTATCTGAAGACGCTCGCCGTGCAGGCGGCCATCTATGCCTCTGCGGCGGCCGGCGAGCCAGCGCGCGTTTCCCGTTGACAGTGAGTTTATTAATGCATACGTTATGACACTCATAAAAAAGGGTGGCGCGCATGCGTGAGTTTCGGATTGCGGTGTTTCCGGGTGATGGCATCGGGAGTGAGGTCATGTCGCCGTGCCTCACGCTGCTGGACATCGCGGTGGCTCGAGCCGGCGGCTTCAGGCTCGCCCTCGACATGCACGAAGCCGGCGCCGACTTGTATCGCCGGACGGGGATCGCGCTTCCAGACAACGCGATGCGTGCGGCGGAGTCGGCCGACGCGATTCTGCTCGGCGCGATGGGTCTGCCCGACGTCCGCTATCCGGACGGCACCGAAGTACAGCCGCATCTCGACTTCCGCGAACGGTTCGCGCTGTATGCCGGAGTCCGTCCCTTCCGGCTGTTCAATGGAGCACCGACCCCGCTCGCCGACCCCCGGGCAAAAGGCATCGATTGTGTCCTCGTGCGCGAGTCAACGGAAGGCCTGTTCACCTCGCGGACGATGACGCGCCGCGAGGGGAACGACGCGGTCTTCGACACGATGCGGATCACTCGCGCGACCTCCGAGCGGCTCTTCGAATTTGCGTTTGCGCTGGCGTGCTCACGCCGGAAAAGAGGCCGGCCGGGCCGCGTGACCTGCGTCGACAAGGCCAATGTCATTCCGTCGCTGGCGTTTTTTCGTTCGATCTTTCTCGAATGCGCGGCAAAGCATCCCGACATCGCGTCCGACTGCGCGTATGTGGACGCGGTCGGGCTCAGGATGGTCCGCGCCCCATGGGAATTCGATGTGCTCGTCACCGAGAACATGTTCGGCGACATTCTGTCGGATGTCGGGGCCGCGCTGATTGGAGGAATGGGGATGGCGCCGTCTGCCGATCTCGGCGACCGACACGGCGTCTTTCAGCCGTGCCACGGGACGGCGCCGGATATCGCCGGTCGCGGCGTGGCGAATCCCACGGCCATGTTTCTGTCTGCGGCCATGATGCTCGACTGGCTCGGCGAGCGCCACGGTCTTCCCGCGTGCTCGTCAGCCGCAACGGAATTGACCGGCGCCGTTGAGGCGGCATTCGGAGACGGCGATTTGCGGAGTTTCGAGAACGGGGGGACGTCCGGAACCGAGGCGATCGCCTCACGCGTGCGCGCCCATCTCGAACGGCGTCCAGTCGCCTCGACGGTCCGAGCGTGATATGGGGTCCGACAAGCGCACGGCGGAAGCGGTGATGCCTGATGCGCTCCCGGTGCCGGGAGCCCTGCCCATCCGTTACAAACTGATTGGCGTCACGTTTTCGCTGTCGATGCTGCTCTACATCGATCGCGTGGCGATCTCGACCGCCCGGAATCCCGTTTCAGCGGCATTCGGTTTGAGCGATACCCAGTTCGGCTGGGTACTGTCGGCATTTGCACTGGGGTATGCGCTGTTCCAGACGCCCGCCGGTGCGCTCGCCGATCGCCATGGCGCACGACTCGTGCTGACGTTCGTGGTGGGTCTGTGGTCGGTGTTTACGGCACTCACTGGCATCGCGTGGAGCTTCGCGTCGTTGCTGCTCTTCCGGTTTCTGTTCGGCGCTGCCGAAGCAGGCGCCTATCCGACCTGCGCGAGGGCGTTCTACGCATGGCTGCCGCCCGGCGAGCGTGGGCTTGCCCAGGGCATCAATTTTTCCGGGTCGCGGTTGGGCGCCGCATTTGCGCTGCCGGCGGTGGCCTGGCTTGTCATGGTTGCGGGGTGGCGACTCGCGTTCATCATCCTTGGTACCCTCGGCGTCGTGTGGGCCGCCGCGTGGTATGCGTGGTTTCGAAACACGCCCGACGAGCACAAGGGCGTTTCTGATGTCGAACGGCAATTGATCCGTCAGGGGCGCACTGGAGCCGCGAGTGCCGCGCCGTCGCCACTCGGCGCGCGAACGCTGATGCGCTCGGCCAATATGCGGCTCGCGATGGGCCAGTACTTCGCCTCGAACTTCACCTTCTTCTTCTGTCTCACGTGGCTGTTCCCTTACCTTCAGCGAACCTATCAACTCGAAGCGTTGCAGACGGGATTACTCGCCGCGGTGCCGCTCGTCGGCGGGGCGATCGGCAACTGGGTGGGTGGTGCGATCGTCGATTCGCTGTACCGGAGCGGCCGGTGGCGCGAGTCTCGTCAGTACACGGCGATTGCGGGATTTGTGCTCTCCGCGATCGGACTCCTGGCGAGCCTCGCCTTTCACAGTCCGCTGCCGGCGGTGTTGTGTCTGACCCTTGCGATGCTGGGGTCCGATATGACGCTTCCGCCTTCGTGGGCGTTCTGTATCGATATCGGCCGGGCGAATGCGGGAACGGTATCGGGCACCATGAACATGGCCGGCAACATCGGGTCATTCGCCACGAGCCTGGCCTTTCCGTACCTGCTCGCCATGACCGGATCGACAACGCCGTTCTTTGTCCTCGGCGCGGCGCTGAACCTGACGGCGGCGTGGCTCTGGACAAAGGCTCGCCCGGACATTCCCGTGGTCGCCACCGAGTCGCGCCTGTGATCGATGCTTCGAGGAGAGCCAGCATGACGCAGAGGAAATTATTCGCACGCGGATACATCGTGGCCCTGGTCCTTGGCGGCCTGGTGAGTGTGGGTGCTCAGCAGGGCAGTGTCGGGAATGATGTGTCGGTGTCGGGAGACCTTCGGCAGTGGCACAAGGTGACGCTCACTCTCACAGGTCCGCAGGCCGATGAAACCGGCACTGCACCGAATCCCTTCCTCGACTACCGGCTAGCGGTGACCTTCACGCACGAGTCCGGTTCGCCCGCTTACACCGTTCCCGGATATTTCGCTGCAGACGGAAACGCCGCCAACTCATCAGCGACTTCCGGGAACCGATGGCGCGTACACCTGGCGCCGGAGAAGGTCGGACGCTGGAACTACCGCGTTTCGTTCGTCAGCGGAAAGGGAGTGGCGCTGGCTGGCGCCTCTGCGGGTCAAGCGGTCGCACCGTTGAACGGACGGACCGGCACGATTCAGATCGGCCCCACCGACAAGCGCGCGCCAGACCTGCGAGCCCGAGGCCGATTGCAGTACGCCGGAAGGCACTATCTGCAGTTTGCGGGCAGCGGAGAATACTTCCTGAAGCTCGGCGCCGATTCACCGGAAACGCTGCTGGCCTACGCCGACTTCGACGGCACCGTCGCGCGGAAGCCGCAGGTTCCGCTTCACACCTTTGCTCCGCACATTCCGGACTGGAAGGCCGGCGATCCCACGTGGAACGATGGCAAAGGTAAGGGCCTCATCGGCGCCATCAACTATCTGGCCGCCAAAGGCGTCAACTCCATCTCATTCCTGCCGTACAACGCCGGCGGCGACGGCGACAACGTCTGGCCGTTCGTGAGCCGCGACGACAAGTACCACTACGACGTCTCGAAGCTCGACCAGTGGCAGATCGTGTTCGATTATGCGCAGCACAAGGGCATCTATTTGCACTTCAAGCTGCAGGAAAACGAGATCGACGACAACCGGCGGGGGAATCCCGTCGAACGCACCGCGGCCGCGCGCGCGGGTCGCGGCGTCGCCGAGGACACGCGGCCCGTGACAGAGTCTTTCGACGGCGGCGACCTCGGCCAGGAGCGGCGGCTTTACATCCGTGAGCTGGTCGCTCGATTCGGCTACGAGCTGGCGTTGAACTGGAACATCGGAGAAGAGAATACGCAATCGAGCGAACAGCAACTGGCGATGGCGATTAATCTGAGGGATACCGACCCGTACGGAGGGCATCACATCGTCGTGCACACATTCCCGAACATGCAGGAAGACGTCTATCCCTCACTCCTCGGTGCCAGTTCGCCGTTTACGGGCGCATCCTTGCAGATGGCGTGGAATGCCGCCCACGAGCGGACGGTGAGATGGCGGCGCGCGTCGGCGCAATCGAAGAAACCGTGGGTCGTGACCAACGATGAACAAGGTCCCGCCAATCTCGGCGTCCCGCCAGATCCCGGCTATGCCGGTTTCGCCGGAAAGGATGCGAAAGGGCTCGACGTTGGATACACCCTGCACGACATTCGCAAGAGCGTGTTGTGGGGACATCTGATGGCCGGAGGAGCGGGGACAGAGTACTACTTCGGATATGGGCTGCCCGACAACGATCTCGTGGCCGAGAACTTCCGCAGCCGCGACAAGAGCTGGGACTACGGCCGCATCGCGGTCGAGTTCTTCCATTCTCAAAAGGTCCCGTTCTGGGAAATGGACAATGCCGACGAGCTGGTCGGCAACGACAAACACGACAACAGCCGTTTCTGCTTCACGAAGCCGAATGAGGTGTACCTGGTCTACCTGCCTTCAGGGGGCAGCGCGGATCTGGATCTCTCGAAAGCCAGCGGCCAGTTCACGGTCAACTGGTTCGATCCGCGGAACGGGGGGCCGTTGAAGCGAGGCAGCGTGGCCGCCGTCAAAGGCGGCGCACGCTCCTCACTAGGAGACCCGCCCGACAATCCCGCAGAGGACTGGCTGGTTCTCGTGCGAAAGAATTGAACGAGACGAGCGGCTTGCCTGGGGAACGCCGGTTGTTTGGCAGGAGACGAGGAGATCAGGAGTTTACGCGCGTCCCAATTCGCTTCCTTTTAACACGGAGGCACAGGGCGCTGCATCGACTTCGCGCCGTTGGCGCACGCGAAGAAGAAGACAGCCGAATACAAGAGCTACACGATCATGGCTCTTGATATTCGGCTGTCTTCTTCTCCGCGCGTGGGCCGCGTCCGCGGCCCACGAAGTCGATGCCTCATTAGAGCCCACTGACGCACCCCACAGAGGACGTCACGCTGCGTTCGCGTGTTGGGTCGCGGCGTGATCGCACGTCGCGTCGTCGTGTTCTTGTTTTGCTGGGTCTCCTCCTGAACTCCTAATCTCCTGTTGAGGTCGACGTCTACACGTTTCGCTCGGCGAATGTAATCACGTACCCGTCAGGATCCTCGAACGCGAATTCCGTCAGCCCATACCATTTCTTTTCAAGCGGCATCACGACCTTCACTGTTGACTTCAGCTGGTCGTGGATGCGCTCGACGCCGACCACTTCGACGAAGAGCGTCAGTGTGCCGCCGAGCGCTTTCCCGGAGAACACCGGGTACTCCTCAGTTGCGGGACCTGGTGCATTCAGAAAGATCTCGACAGCCCCCGACTGCACGCCCGCAAAGACGAACGGGGACACGTCCGGCACCGTCATCGTGCGCGTAAAGCCGAGGACGTCGCAATAGAACGTCAGGCTCCGCTCGACGCTGGAAACGATCAGATTGGGGGTGAGTTTCTTGAGCTCGTACGGCATCGCACACCTCTCATGTGTGCTCGCTGATGCCTACGTCCACGAACTCGGCGAGATCGAGTCGCGCAGGTAGGGGCCCGCCTTCGCGCCGAGAACACATCGCTTCGGCGCGGCGGGCCCCGCTAGGTACCGCGGCAGCTTAACGCTGCGCTCGTCCTTGGTCAATTAGTTTGAGCGCTTTTCACAACGGCGTAGCGTTGTGAGGGTAGTTGGGTTGGCATGGCGGCAGCGCGAAGCCGTGTGCAGGCGGCCGACACGACGCGCCTGACCGCGCGAGAAGCCTGCGGGAATCGAGCGAGGTTGACAGAGCGAAGGCAGGGACCTCGCGTCGGGCGGTCGCCGTCGGGCCTCGGAGCGCGGTCCGGCCCCGGAACTTCGGATTCGCGCTGGCGCGATGCCAACCCAACTGCCTCCAAGGTCAGTCCGGCTGAAGCCGGACACTACGTACAATTCGCCCCACGACCATCGACCGGCTATGCCGACCGGCTCGCCGATCGCGCCGCGTACTCCTGGAAGAAGAGGGCTTCGGCGAGCACGGTGTTCCTGAACTCGTCGAGCCTGACGCGTTCGTTCGGTGCGTGGATGTTGCTGAAGCCGTCGGTGGCGCCGAAGAGCAGGATTTCAGCATTCGGCACCGCTTCGTGGAGCGCCATCACGAGCGGAATCGATCCGCCCGAGGCGATGTCCGCTGTTTCCGCGCCCCAGGCCGACGAGAGCGCCGCCCTTGCCGCATCGTAAGCGGGCCCCGACGTCTTTGCTGCAAAGCCGTTCCCGGTCGCACCGGCGGTGACGTCGAGCTCAATCCCGAACGGTCGTTGGGCCTCGAGGTACTTGATGAGCGCGGCCTGTCCGTCCTGCGCGTCCTGCTCAGGATGGACGCGAAGACTGATCCTCGCGCGCGCGAACGGCACGACGGCATTCACGGCCTTGTCCACCGACAACACGTCCATGCCGGTCACCGTAATGGAAGGCCCCGACCACAGGCGCTCGCCCAGGCCACCGGTGCCGAAGAACGGCAGGCCCGGCTGCACTTCCGCCAGCTCGCGGAATTCATCATCGCTGTACGAGGCGCCCTTCCACTTCTCACGACGCAGACCGGGCACCGCTACGTTGCCGTCTTTGTCGTGCAGCGTCGCGAGGGCGTGCAGCAGCGTGACGAGCGCATCTGGCGCGGCGCCGCCGTACTGGCCGCTGTGTTTGGGACCCGCGAGGGTTGTGACCGACACGATGACAACGGCCATGCCACGAAGGGCTACCGTGAGCGCGGGCGCGCCTGGCCTCACGCTGCCCATGTCGCAGATCACCATGGCATCGCACCGGAACAGCTCCGGGTGTAGAGGCGGGTACGTGTTCAGGGCGCTGCCGACCTCTTCCTGTCCCTCGATCACGACCTTGATGCCGACCGGGGGTTTTCCGTTGAAGGCCCGCAGCGCTCCAACGTGCGCCATGACGTTCGCCTTCGAATCGGAGGCGCCGCGCCCGAAGACCGCGCCATCACGCTCTGTCGGTTCGAACGGAGGCGACTGCCATTTCGACTCGTCGCCTGGCGGCACGACGTCGTAGTGCCCATAGAGAAGCACGGTCGGCGCTCCAGGAGGCGCTGGAATCTCGCCGACGACGATCGGATACGTGTCCGGGAGGTCGAGCGTCTTCGCGCCAGTGAGCCCGGCGCCTTTGAGCAGATCAACGACGAGCTTGTGCGCGTCGTGCACCGGCTTCGGTGGAAAGCTGGCTTCGGAGATCGAAGGAATACGGACCAGCTGTTCGAGCTCGGAGGTGAGTTGCGGCATCAGGCCATCTACGACGGCTTCGAGCGATCGGCGCGCTACAGCCTTGGATTCGAGACGAGCCATACACAACCTCCGTCATTCGAAACCGTTCGTTGCGGCCGCTGTTGCTTTTTGACCATTCAGCTCCGTGCAAAGGCTGCACCGCCGTTTCGCATCGAGAGATGCGAGGCGCGTAAGGCCCGACTCGCGACGCACCGTGACTCCATCGCGCTGGGACGTGGGCCGGGCGAGTAGGGCGGGTCTTGCAGTTCAAGACCCGCCCTACGGGTTACTGCAAGACCCGCCCTACTTGCGGCTTTGCGGCGGCACACAACTGGCAAGGGCGAGCCCGATGGCTGAAGAGTCCGCTCCATCGGGCCGCACGAGCGCCAAGAGCATTACGACGGAGTTCGATCGCGAAATCGAGCAGCGCTTTCTGCACTACGTGCAGATCGATACGCAGAGCGACGAGAAATCCACCACCTCGCCGAGCACCGAGAAGCAGCTCGATTTGCTCAAGCTGCTCGCCGACGAGCTCCGATCAATCGGTGCCAAAGACGTCAGGCTGACTGACTACGGAGTTGTCCTTGCGACGATCCCGGCGACCATCGCCACGCCGGTGCCGACCGTCGCCTATCTGGCGCATGTGGACACGGCACCACAATTCAGCGGGACGGGTGTCAAACCCATCGTCCATCGGCGCTATGCGGGCGGCGATATCGTCCTGCCTGATGCCGACGTGGTTTTGTCGCCCAAAGCGTTTCCGTACCTGTCCGCAAAGGTTGGCGAAGACATCGTCACCGCGAGCGGGATGACGCTCCTTGGAGCCGACGACAAGGCGGGCGTGGCGATCGTCATGACGGCGGCGCACCACCTGCTTCAGCATCCAGATCTCCCGCATGGTCCGATCCGTATCGCATTTACGCCGGATGAAGAGATCGGGCGCGGAGTCCATCGCAATCTGCCCGGCGACCTGAAAGCCGATGTCGCGTATACGCTCGATGGTGCCGAGCGGGGAGAGATCGTCTACGAGACGTTCTCGGCCGACAAGGCCGACGTGCATGTGCAGGGTGTGGCGATTCATCCAGGCCAGGCCAAGGACAAGCTGGTCAACGCCCTGCATCTTGCCGCAAGGATTGTCGATACGTTGTCGCACATCGCGCCTACGCCAGAGACGACAGCGGATCGTGATGGGTTCATTCACATCTATCAGATGAGCGGCAGCGCGGCCTCTGCCGATCTGCATTTCATCCTTCGCGATTTCGAAAGAGACGGTCTCCGCGATCGGGTCAGGGTGATCGAGGAGGTGTGCGCCCAGGTTCAGGCCTCGGAGCCGCGCGCGCAGATTACGTGCACCATCACCGAGCAGTATCGCAACATGCGCTACTGGCTCGAGAATGACATGCGTCCGGTCGAGCTGGCTCGTCAGGCTTGCCGGCAGCTCGGTATCGAGCCCTTTTCGCCGCCCATCCGTGGAGGCACCGATGGATCGCGTCTCACCGAAATAGGCGTGCCCACGCCGAATCTCTTCACGGGGATGCAGAACATCCACGGCCCTCACGAGTTCGTAAGCGTGCAGGACATGGGCCGTGCCACCGAGATGTGCATCGCCCTCGCGCAACTGTGGAGCAAGGCAACGCCGACGCAATCAGCGATATCGCGCACCGGTGCGCGGGCGGGCCAGGCCGACACGGAGAGCCCGGTCGACTGGACAGGCTAGCGTCTGACGCGTTAGCGACCACCATCATGGCCGACCCACGAGCCGATCGCGCGTTCCTCAGAAGCATCCAGACGCAGGTATCAACGGACGGAGCCACGCGCACCGAGACCGACAGTCTCGGCTCGAAGGAGATTCCCGGCGATGCCTACTGGGGCATCAACGTCAGCCGCGCGCTCGACAACTTCCCGATCAGCGGACGCCCGATCTCACGAGAGCAGGTGGCCGAGTTGCTGTCTCCGGATCACCTGACCCAGCCGTGAGTGGCCTTGATGAGTGAGATCACCATCACCTTCCTCGTGCTGGCCGCTGTCGTGGTGGTATTTATCTGGGACCGGCTGCCGGTGGCGCTCGTCGCGCTCGGGACCGCGCTGGTGCTGTGGGCCACCGGTGTCCTCAGCCTCAGACAGGCACTGGCTGGCTTTGGCGACTCGACAGTGATCTTCATCGCGGCGCTCTTCGTCATCGCCGAAGCGCTCGATGCCACTGGCGTCACGGCCTGGTTCGGGCAGATGCTTCTTGCCGGCGCTGGTGAAAGCCGGACACGCGTGCTCATCTACATGATGACGCTCGTCGCCCTGGTGACGGCGGCCATCACCGTCAACGCGTCGGTCGCGGCCCTGCTGCCGGTCGTGGTCGTCATGGCCATCCGCCTGCGATGGCCTCCGTCGCAACTGCTGATGCCGCTCGCCGTCGCCGCACATGCGGGATCGCTGCTCGCCCTTACCGGAACGCCCGTGAACGTGATCATCGCCGACGCCGCCGTCGACGCTGGTGTGACGATTAGCTTCGTCGAGTTTGCCTTGGTGGGCATTCCCCTCGTGATAGGGACCATCGCGATCGTTGTGTTGTTGGGCGAGCGGCTGTTGCCGAACCGAAGCCCCAAATCGATCTCGCGCGACCTCAGCAATCATGCTGAGACGCTGGCCGAGCACTACGGGATCACGCACGCACCGGACACGCTCCTCACCCCAACGAAGGGCGTGGCCGAAGTCGTGATTCCGCCGCGATCGGCGTTGATCGGCGAGACCGCCTTCGCCGGGATGACAACCGAAAGCGGCGATCTCGTGATGCTGGCGATCCGGCGCAAGGGCGAGGAGCTCACAGGCAAGAACGAGATGGCCGAGGGCGACTCCCTACTCCTGCAGGGGACGTGGGTTGCGCTCGACCGCCACCTTTCTGGCCCCGAGGTGCTCGTCGTCGATCAGCCAGAGGTTGTCCGCCGACAGGCCGTTGCGTTCGGACTGGGCGCAAAGAAGGCGATCGGCGCGCTCGTCGGAATGGTCGTTCTACTGATCACCGGAGCCGTCCCTGGAGCGATCGCCGCCATGCTGGCGGCCGGCGCCGTCATCCTCATGGGCGTGCTCACGATGGAGCAGGCCTACCGCAGCATTGCCTGGACCACGGTCATCCTCGTCGCTGGCATGATGGCCCTCTCGGCAGCGATGATCGAAACAGGCGCGGCCGGGGTGGTGGCCGATACGCTCATCCACATCGTCGGCGATCACGGGCCGTATGCGCTGCTCCTCGGGCTGTTCCTGCTCACCGCGACGCTGGGGCAGCTCATCAGTAACATGGCGACCGCCCTCATCGTGATTCCGATCGCGATGTCTGCTGCCGCAGAGATGGGTGTCTCGCCAAAGCCGATCCTGATGTCGGTGGCCGTGACGTCGGCGGCGGCGCTGCTGACGCCAGTGGCGACGCCCGCCAACCTGATGGTCATGGGGCCAGGTGGCTACCGCTTCACGGACTATTGGAAGCTCGGACTGCCGCTGCTCGTCCTCTACGGCGTGATTGCGGTCGTGCTTACTCCTTTGATCTGGTCGTTCTGACGGACGAGGCTCAATCACGCGCATCCGGCATCGCTTATTTTGATCGCTATCGTTTGACGCCGAGACGCCGAGACAAGACCACAAAGCAGGAACACGACGACGCGACGAGCTCGACGACATGCCGTGCAGCGTGATGGCCTCTGTGGGTGCGGAAGCTGGCCCTGTCGGAGGCATCGACTTCGTGGGCCGCGAACGCGGCCCACGCGCGAAGTCGATGTAGATCTCCTTTCCTCTGTGTTAAGGATCAGCGTGCCTTCTCTGCGCCTCTGCGTCGAACATCGTCCGATATGGCTCAGACCTACGGTTGATTGCCCGGCGGAGGAGTCGGCACACTTGGCAATGTCTCACCGGCCGTCCACTGGGCGTCGTTCAGATTCCATCCGCCGCCCAACGCTTTATAGAGTTGGACGATGATGAGTCGCCGGTTGACCTCCGTCTGGGCCAGGGCAAGCCGCGCGGGATAGAGTCGCTGCTGGGCCTCGAGCACTTCGATGTAGCTCGAGAGCCCTTCCAGGTAGCGCATCCGTGCAAGCCCGACCGCTTGTTCACCTGCTTGCACAGCCTTTATCTGCTCCACGCGGATGGCCTCGAAATTTTCGCGCGAAATGAGCGCGTCAGAAACATCTCGAAACGCACTCAGTGCCGTCTGCAAATACTGGGCTCTGGCCTCTTCCCAGGAGGCGACCGCTTGCCGTTTCCTCGCCTTGATACCTCCGGCATGGAAGATGGGGCCTCCGGCCAACAGGCCGAGGCTCCAGGCATTGGTCTCGCTGGAAGAAATCTGGGAGAGCGGCGTGCTCAATTTCCCGAAGAATGTGGTGAGGCCAATCGCTGGAAAGAACAGCGACTGCGCGACTCCGATCTGGGCGTTGGCGACGCGCACCGTTTGCGCGGCCGAAAGGACATCGGGCCGGCGCTCGAGCAGAGCGGAAGGCAATCCCGCAGGGACGTCGAGCGGGATCGTCTCGTCGAGCAGTGCCACTTTCGTTTCGATCGGGCCCGGGTTCTGACCCATCAACATTTTGATCTGGTTTTCCTTCAATGCGATGAGCCGTTCGAGCTCTGGTATGGCCGCGGCAGCCGTCGCCAGGTCTGACGCGGCGCGTGAGGTCTGCAACGCATTGCCGATACCTCCCTGCAGCCGCTCCGTAAAAAGATCGAGGGTTGATGTGAACGATTGTGCCGTCTCTCTGGCGATATCGAGTTGAAGGCGCAGACCGAGAAGCTCGAAGTAGGCCTGGGAGACATCACTGGTCAAGCTGAGCATGACTCCGCGCCGGGCTTCATCGGTCGCAAGATACTGAGCGCGGGCAGCCTCGTTCGTTCGGCGGACGCGGCCCCAGAGGTCTACCTCCCAGGCGGCTCTCACCACGCCCAGAAAAAATCCTTGGGCGCCAGGCGCATTAGAGGCCGGACTGCTGAGGAATTGATTGTGGCCATAGGTGGTCGCTGAGGAGTAGTCGGCCGTCGGGAAGTACTGAGACCTGGCTTGCGCGGCAAGCTGACGTGCCTGCTCGACGCGGGCGACGGCGGCCGCCAGGTCGTAGTTGTTCGCGAGAGCCGACTTGACGAGCTCCTTCAGTGTTTCATCCTTGAAGAGCTCCCACCAGGGTAAGTCGGCAAGAGAAGTTTGATCCGTGCCGGAGGAGCCACGATTGACCGTCGGCGTGTCGATGTTCGGCCGTCTGTAGTTCGGTCCGAGCATGCAACCCGACAGAAGCATAGACAGAAGGACGACAAGTGCGAGCGCTCCCTTGATCCCAGAAGGCAGTTGGGTTGACGTGGCTGCAACGCGAATCCGAAGTTTCCGCCTTCGCAACGCTACGGCGGACGCGCCGAAGCCTGGGCGGAGGCGGGCCGGGGCCGGACGCGCGCTGCGATGTCGGTGAGGACCGCGTGACGCGAGGACACACACTTCGCTCTTCGGCCTCGCTCGGGGCCCACAGACTTCTCGCGCGGTCAGGCGTGTCCCGTCGGCCGCCTGCACACGGCTTCGCGCCGCAGCCACATCAACCCAACTGCCTCCCGGCTCGATCACCAGCGGCACTTGGGTTGACGGCGCAGCCAGCCGCGCGCGGGTGGCCCCGATCGTTTCCGTTCGGCCGCAGGCGCCTCTCACGTACACGTGCAGTTGGCGCCGAGCACGAACGGAAACGATCGGGGACAGGACCCGCCGCGCTGCGTCAACGCAAGTGCCGTTCGGATTAGGCATGTTGCGCCTCGGCAGCCTCCTCGTCGATGCCGAAGAAGATCGCGTACAGCACTGGCGTCACGATCAGGCACAGGAGGACGGCGAACATCAAACCGAACATGAGGCCCGCCGCCATCGATCCGAAGAACGGGTCCGCCAAGAGCGGTATCATGCCCAGGACAGTCGTGATCACAACCAGGCACACCGGCCGCATCTTGGAGGTGCTTCCATCGATGATGGCTTGGTAGGGATGCTTTCCCTTGTCGATCTCCGCGCGGGTCTTGCTCAGCACAACGATCTGCATCTTGATGAGCTCGCCTCCCAGGCTGAGAATGCCGAGCAGGGCCATGAACGTGAACGGCAGGCCGGTCAACAGCAGCCCTGCCGTCACGCCGACGATGGCGAGGGGCATGATCAGCCACATCAGGAGCGTGATGCGGAATGAATTGAACAGGCAGACGCAAATGAACAACATGAGCGCCAGGACGTAGGGCAGTGGTCTGGCCAGAGAGGCGCGGGCGCGGCTGGCGTCCTCGAACTCGCCGCCCCATTCCAGCGAGTAGCCGGGCGGCAGCTCGATCTGCTCGATCTTCGCTCGCACGCGCTGGAACAGCTCGCTCGGCAGACCGGTCCGCGGATCGGCATGGACGGTGATCGTTGGGATGCGATTGCGGCGCATGACGATCGGGTCTTCCCACACGACTTCGGCGCCAGAGACCACCTGACTCATGGGGATCATCCGCTCACCGGCCGGGCTCCAGATCTGCAAGCTGTTAAGGACACTGACGTCCTTGCGTTCGGCCAGAGGCGGACGGGCGAGAATCGGCAAGAGTCGTGTTTCCCGCGGGAAGACGCCCGTGGTGGCGCTGGACGGCTCGCGGTAGAAGCCGACCACACGTCCTTCGAAGCTGGTCTGTAGAGCCTGAGCCACCTCGACGCGTGTGATGCCGTTGCGCCGCGCCTGGAGGTCGAGCAAGTCCGGGCGAATCACCTTCATCGGCTCGCGCCAGTCATTTCGCACCAACACGGCCCCGCCGTCATCCTCGAGCACTCTCCTCGCCCGATCGCCCAGCTCGCGCAGTTGCGCGGGGTCGGGGCCTTGAAACCGCGCCTGAATGCGCCCGCCCTGGCCGGGACCCAGGAGAAACTTCTTGGCCACGGCGTTTGCGTTCGGGTGCCGTTGGTCCAGATGCCGCTGGACGTCGTCAATCAGCCCCTCGATTTTTCGCCAGTCATCGACGTCGACCAGCAGCTGCACGAAGGCCGGGTTCTCCCGTTCCGGACTGTAGACAAGGAGAAAGCGCAGTCCGCCGCCGCCGATGAACGACGTGACATGAGTGACACCAGGCAGGGTCTGAACGTAGCGCTGGACGTCGGCCGCGAAGTTTTCGGTCTCGCGGATGTGCGTGCCGGCCGGCAGAAACACATCCACCATGAACTGCGGGCGGTCCGGACTCGGAAAGAAGCTCTGCCTGACCCTCGTAAAGCCGAAGAGTGCCGCAATCAGTGCCACGACACACACCATCACCGTCACCCAGCGGAAGTGGAGCGCCTGTACCAGGAAACGGCGGTAGATGCGGAAGACAGATCCCGAGTAGGGATCGGCGCTCTCTGTGTCGTTGTGCTGCGCGAGTGGTTTGAAGAACATGAAACTCAAGAGCGGCGTGATCGTCACCGAAGAAATCCAGCTCAGGCTTAGTGAAATCAGGATGACCCAGAAAAGCGAGTTGGCGACTTCGCCGCTGGCGTCCTCGGACAAGCCAATCGCGGCGAAGGCGAGTATCCCGATGGCCGTGGCGCCGAAGAGCGGCCACTGGTTTTGCGCGACGGCCTCGCGCACCACGTCGAGTTTGTTCTCGCCGCGTTCGATGCCGACCTTGCAGCTTTCGACGACAATGATGGCGTTGTCTGTGAGCATGCACAGCGCGATGATGAGCGCGCCGAGCGACACCCGCTCCATCAAGAGGTCGCCCTTCAGATACATGACGAGAAATGTCGCCATGATCGTAATGAAGAGCACCGAGCCAACGATCAGTCCGGTTCTAAGGCCCATCGCGAGGACGAGCACCACAAAGACAATGGTCACCGCCTTCGCCAGGTTGAACATGAACGCGCTGACGGCCGAGCTGACCGCTGTGGGCTGGAAGTTGATCTCGCCGAGCTCGACGCCCACCGGCTGGTACTGCTCCAACTGTTCGAGCTTGCGCCGTACGCCGTCGCCCATGGTTACGACGTTTCCGCCTTCTATCGTGGAGATGCCCAGGCCGATTGCCGGCTTGCCGTCGTATCGGAGCAAACGGCGTGGCGGGTCCTGGTCGCCGCGTTCAAGCGTTGCGACATCCTTGAGGAAGAGTTGGCGGCCGCTCCGATCCGATCCGATGACCAGCCCGAGCATGTCTTCGGCCGAGTGGAAGCCGCCTTTTGGATCGATCGGGATGTGTTCGTCGCTGACGCGTACGCGCCCGCCGTCGGCGGCGATATTTCTATCCTGAAGCTTGGCGTAGATTTGCTCTTCGTTGATGCCGAGCTGCGACAGCCGCTGCCGCGAGATTTCGAGAAAGACCACTTCCTGCTGTGCGGCGAAGAGCTCGACTTTCTTGACGTCCTGAACCAGCAACAGCTCGCGGCGCAGGAACTCGGCGTAACGGCGCAGTTCAGCGGCCGAGTACCCGTCACCGCTGATCGCCAGGAAGATGCCGTAGACGTCGCCGAAATCGTCGATGACCATCGACCGCCCTCGCACTGAGGGTGGCAGCTGCGATTGGACGTCGTTGATCTTGCGACGGAGCTCGTCCCAGACCTGGGGG
This sequence comes from Vicinamibacterales bacterium, assembly GCA_963782595.1. Lineage (GTDB taxonomy): Bacteria > Acidobacteriota > Vicinamibacteria > Vicinamibacterales > JAMQPK01 > JAMQPK01. Next base: position 650,684 of record CAWAKJ010000007.1, read on the forward strand.
ATCCTGTCCTTGTGGTATTGCTCCATGACACGGGCGGTGACGATGGACATTCCCCGCGAGGATTCAGACTCGACGCGGTCGAGTTGGCCAAGCTGCTGGGTGGCGCGTTCGATCGGGTTGGTCACTTCCTTGGCGACTTCTTCGGCGCTGGCGCCCGGGTATGGAGTGATGATGAGCGCGTCCTTGATCGTAAATTCCGGATCCTCGAGGCGTCCGAGGTTCTGGTAGGCCACGAAGCCGCCTGCCAGAACGACCAGCATGGCCGCGAACACAATTCGATTCTTGACGACGGACAGTTCGGCCAGGTTCATGGCTGCGCATCTCCGAGTGCGCCGTCCAGATCGCGAACCTTCATCCCCTGGCGCAGATGCGTCACTCCAGCCACCGCGATCCGGTCGCCCGGGTGCAGTCCTTTAACGACTTCGATCTGGCCGCCCGTCGCCGCGCCGATCTTCACCGGGCGGAGACTGACAGACTGATCCGCTCCAATGATCCATGTCACTTGCTCTCCGGTGTCGAGTTTCGTAATGGCCGAGACCGGCACAAAGAGACGGTTGTCTGAAATGCCGGCCTTCTTGTAGGCGACGGTGACGTTGGCCGTCATGCCAGGAAGCGGTGTGACGCCGCTAGGGACTTTCATGGCGAACCGGACCTGGAATGTCTGTGTCCTCGGGTCCGCGACTTGCGTGGCCTCCTTAAGGGTCACCGGAAATTTTCGCCCGGGCGCCACGCTAAGCTCCGCGAACATCTTCGCGATATTGGCCGGGCGCATCGGAGTGGCCATGAACGTCTCCGGCACGTCCACCACGATGTCGATGTCGTCACCGTTCTGGAACTTCACCACCGCACTGCCGGCCATGATGGTCTGTTCCTCGTCGACGAGGCGTTGGGCGATCACGCCGTCGTACGGAGCGCGCAGTGTGCTGTCTCTTAACTGAAGGTTCGCTTCCGCCGCTCGGCCTTCGAGACCGCGAACGACGGCTGCCTGGCCCTCGATGTCCTCCTTGCGGCCAATGGTGCCTTTTTCGACCAGCTGTCGCGCGGCCTTCTGCTCTTCCTGGGCAACGTTGTGGGCGGTCTCAACAAGCTCGTACTCTGAGCGCGAGACCGCGCTCAACTTCACAAGTCGCGCGTAGCGCTCGAGCTCTGTCTGGGCATTCGCGAGCTTGGCGTCTGCGGCACGTAGTTGCGATTCGCGGCGCAGTTGTTCTTCGGACCGTTCCCCGGATCGGAGTGCGTCGAGGACCGATCGAGCCTGGTCGAGTTGACCTTTCGCGGTCTTGAGCCTGGCTTGGAATTCGTCCTGCCTGAGCTGGGCGATCATCGTACCTTTGGAGACTCTGTCTCCCTCCTTGCCAGCGAACTTGACGAGCAAACCGGGCACCTGGAATGCCAGATCGACGCTTTTCGATGCTTCGACCTTTCCAGGAAAGGACCGTACGTCAGGTTTGCCAAGCGGCGCGATGACCAGTGTCTTGACTGGACGAGGTTGTTCGGAATCGGCCGACGGCTGCTCCGCACATCCAGCGGCGAGACAGACTGTCGATAGCGCGACCCGCAAGACCAGCAGCGCCGGCCTACGACACATATACATGCGCAGCATCTACCTTTCGGCACGAGTGGGAGCAACCGATGTGCCACGGTCGCTTTGATCGAATTCCATCGGAGGCGTAGGGCGGGTCTTGAACTGCAAAACCCGCCCCGGCATGCCTCTTGTAGCTCGCTGACCTCCGGAGGTTTCGAACATGAGGACGCTAGCGTTCTTCGCACTCGTGATTGGCTGCGCCTCATTTGCGATCACAGTTGACGCGCAAGAGCCACCCTCTGCGCCGCAGACGACACTGGAAAAGCTGGCGAACGATCAGCTCCGCCGGATCGAGGCTCTCGAGGCGCGGCTCGCACAGCTTCAGCAGGAAGTGAGCGCGCTTCGCGCGCAGCAACCCGTCGCGGCGTTGCAGCCACCCCTCGTCCCTGTCGATCCTGACCGTCGACTGGAGGAGCCATTCGAACACGCGTACGACGGCGGCCCGCCACCGAACCAGGATCCTGAGAACCCCAATGCCGACCTCCCGTCGGCGCTGGTGATGGATCACTACGGGAGCCTCCGCGTGCTGACAGCCACCGACACCGACGGGCACTCAGAAGTGCGCAACAACTCTTCGCGTCTCGGGATCCGCGGAGAGAAGGCGCTGTTCGGCAGGCTCACGGCATTCGGGCGGTACGAGTTGGGAATGAACCTGGTCGCCAACGATCGAACGATCCTGCTTACCGGCGGAGATCCCGGGACGCCGATCGGCCAGGGCAGTCAGGCCGTCTTCACACGACTTGGGTTTGTCGGCATCGGAACTCCCATCGGCAACTTCTCATGGGGCAAGCAGTGGTCTCCGTACTACGACGTGGCCGAGTTCGCCGACCAGCTGGCCGTCTTCAGTGGCCTGGCGTCCGGTGCGTTTGGCGCCGGGACCGACGGAGGCCTCGCCGGCACCGGCCGCTCGGAACGCGCCGTCATCTATCGTGAAGCGTGGGGTCCGGTTGCGTTGGGTCTCCAGATTCAGAATCGATCGCTGACGCTCAACGACAGCTCGTGGGCCGATACGTTTGGCGGATCGCTCCTCGTCGGAAAGCAGAACGGGTTCGCCGTCGGCGCGGCATACAACGAAGTGCGTGACGGCGTTGAGCTACCGACACCAAACGAGACGCAGCTTGGCGACAAGGCGACGATCTACGGCGTCAGATTTCGGAGCGCTCGATTCTATGCCGGTGCTATCTACTCGGTCCTCAAGCAGCATGAGGTGGACGATCTCGGCCGCCGCTTCGATGGCAACGGATTCGAACTGGCGCTGCGGCAACACTTCTCCGAGCGATTGTGGATCGAAGGCGCATACAACGACCTGAGTCCCGACTCGGACCATCCCGGTGACTTTCGTATCCGTTTCGGCGCTGTCAACCTCGTCTACGACTTCAGTGTCGCAAGCCGCCTGTTCGGTGGCTTCAAGCTCGAGAACAGCCTGAGATCCGACCGCACCGACTTCCAGACGAGCACATTTGCCGCCGGACTCAACTACACGTTCTGAGCGCGACGAATAATGTAGGGGGGGTCTCCCAAAGTAGGGCGGGTCTTGCACTTCAAGACCCGCCTTCCGCTTTCAAGACCCGTCCTACGCGTGCAAGACCTGCAGCTGCAGGACGTCGCCGGGACATCTCAGAACAATCTGCTCTGGCGTGAGCATTCCGAGCCGCCCGCCCGAATCCCTAACGAAGGTGTGGACGTAAAAGCATGAAGGGGACGGGTCCATCACCGGTGAGGGCGCCGAGACGATCAACAAGTCGCCGCATTCGCCGATCCAGTCCACATGGCGATGCCCGTGCATGACGACGGCACGACTGGCGAGCGGAAGCAAGCGGCGCACGAACCAGTTGCCGTTGATGAGCGCTGTGCCGATGCGCTCCGAGATGGCGTGCGAGCGCCAGGGATACTCGACGAGGTGATGATGCCCGACGATCACCCAGCAGGCTCGCGGGTACTGCGTCGCGGCGATCTTGATGCCTTTTACCTGTTCTGCCGACACCATGCCGAGCGCGTTGCTGAACGAGAAGTGCGTATCGGCATTTGAATTGAGCAGGATGAATCCCAGGCCGGTGTCGGTGTCCGGTGGCACGATCATCGGAAACGCCTGGTTCCAGGTCTCGATCCACCATCTCGTGAGAAGCGGCCGTCCGGCGTCGGAGAAGTGAGCCATCCGGTCCAGGCGAGGCTGCAGGACCTGGTCTAGCGTCATCCCGACGATTTTCTTGTCGCGATCGACGACGCGGACCCGCTGACCTTGTACGGCGGATGCGACCGAAAGTGCGCGCATCTGCCGCAGCCGCAGTTTCGGGCTCGTCGGCAGATCGATCCTCGCCGTATTCCCTCGGTCGGCGATGTTGAGATCATGATTGCCCGGCACCACGAGCATGCGCTCGGCCAGGCGCGGATGGCGGTCGAGGGCATCCACGAACTTGGCCCATTCTCCGGAACGACCGGCATCGGTCACGTCGCCGGAGATGACGATGGTGTCGATCGGTTCGCGGGCATGCGCCGCCTCCAGTTGCGACAGCACTTCCTTGACGCGCTCATTGCCCTGCGGACCGGAGCGGCCTGTTTCCATCCGGAAGCCATAGTGCTCGCCGACGATGTGGAGATCTGACAGATGGGCAACGCGCCACCGCCGGCCACGAGCGGCTCGAGGCAGGAACGTGCCGAGGTCGCGCGGCTGAGGCAGCGTGGCATCGGCTATTCCCCAGACGAGCGCCGCCGCCGCAAGATATCCGGCGACGAGCACGAGACTGTTGGCGACTGCGCCGAGTGCCATCCGGCGCATCGACATCAGATCCGCGAGGTTGGCCGCCCAGAGCGATCGGCGCCATGCCCACACGGCAACCATCAGGGCCAGGCCACAGACCAGGAGGCCGGCGACCACGGCCATCGCCGAGCGCAACTGGCCATGCTGCACCTGGCTTGCGTCGCGCGGGAGCAGCAGATCGCCGATATGTCGCAAGCCTTCGCGAGCGACCAGATAGGTCGGTCCGATGACGACAGAATTCAACGCCCAGAAGCTGCCTTCGGCGAGACGCACGAGCGTGCGTCCGCCGTACCATCCGATTGCGACGATTGCCGCAAGTACGATGAGCGACGAGATGCCGATGAGCGGCGCCGCAATCCGTACCGAGAGCTTGTTGGCCCACGCAACGGCCGCAATCGGTGCGAGTCCGAGCAGAAGGCTGGGAAGGACGAGCAGCAGCACCCATGCGAGGATGAGCTTCATCCCGATTATTTCGACGAGCATGTTGCCCGCAAGCGAGATGAGCGTTCGGTTCTTGAGGCTGGTGGCGTCGTCTTCGACGTCGCCGCGTCGGGGATCGACGATCGGTTTCACTACTGTCCTTAGGGCTGCAACAAGTGTGACAGCCGTTCGTGGACTGTGGACCGTGCGATCTAATACCGCTGCGCATTCTGCCCGCCGGTCTGGATTAAAGTTACCGTTAAAGTTACAGCAAATTTGCCACTCCTCGATTGGATCCCCTAGAATCCCTTCTCCTTTCCATGGAGGCGTTAGCAATGCGCACCAACCAGTTTCTCGCGAGGCTCGTTTTTATCCTGTTCGCCATCGTGTGTGCGGCCGTGCCGGCTGCGGCCCAGAACGTCGGTGTTGGCGCGATTACAGGCACCGTGACCGATGCATCCGGCGCCGTCATGCCGGGCGCGACAGTGACCTTGTCGAGCCCCCAGGGCACCGTCGGTGCCAACCAGCAGACGACGAGCGACGAGCGAGGCGCGTATCAGTTTCTCCGTCTGCAGGCTGGTACGTACATCGTCAAGGGAGAACTGCAGGGTTTCCGTGCATTCGAGGTCCGCGACATTCTGGTGAACGCCAACGCTACCGCGCGTGCCGACCTCAAGCTGGAAGTGGGCGGTCTGCAGGAAGGCGTGACCGTGACGGGCGAGGCGCCGCTGCTCGATACGACAAGCGCGTTGAAGCAGACCGTCATCACGCGGCAGGAGCTCGAGGCGCTGCCGAACCGCGTCGATATCTGGTCGGTGACGCGCGTCATGCCGAGCGTCATCATGAACAAGGTCGACGTCGGCGGCTCTCAAATGTTCCTGCAATCGCAGGCGACGACGCGTGGCTCGACGACCGAGAGCGGGTACTTCATCGATGGCCTCGACGTATCGGGGCAGGATGGAAACGGCGGCAACGCCGTGCTCTACATCGATCCGTACGCATTCCAGGAGAGCACGTTCCAGTTCGGCGGTGCCGGTACTGCGATGACGAATAAGGGCGGTCTGCTTTACAACGTCATCAGCCGCAGCGGCACAAACCAGATTCACGGCGGTGCGACGTTCAACGGCACCAACAAGGGCATGAACGCGTCGAACATCACCGAGGCGCTCAGGACGGAGTTGCTCGCGGGGCTCAATCCTGCCGTGCGGGCGCTCGCGCAGAACAGGTTCATCGGGAACCAGATTCTGAAGCTCTACGACTACGGCGCGTGGGTGGGCGGACCGGTCATCAAAGACCGGTTGTGGTTTTCGGGTTCGACGCACATTCAGGGTATGGACCAATACCCGCTCGGCAGCTTCGACGGTGCCGGCAATCCGGTCATTGACGACTACCTGATGTCGACCACGACCGCGAAAATCTCATGGCAGATGACCAAGAGTGCACAGCTCTCGTATTTCGACAACCTGCACTACAAGGGCGTGTATCACCGCAACGGCGTCGGCAACAACAACACGAACTTCTCTGATAACCTGGCGAGAACGCTCAACACAAAGTGGCCGAACGTCCAGCAGCTGAAGTTCACGACGCCCTGGCGATCGAGCTTCGTGATTGACCTGGCATACGCACGTCTGAGAGACGACGATCGCTTCGATCCGAGGCCCGAGGTCAGCAACGGCGCGATTTCGCGGTTCGACTCAGCCACCAACACGTTTACCGAGGCGTGGCCGACCTACAACTTCAACCTGCATAAGCGCGATCAGGCGCACGCGAGCATCAGCTACTTCACGGGTAAGCACGACATCCGTGCGGGATACGGCATCATCATCAACGGCAAGCCTTCTGCCATCTGGTCGTCGTCTGCGATGCGCGCCGACTACGTCAATGGTCAGCCCAACGTCGTCCGCACCTACAACGTGGCGATCTACGATCCGGCGACGGCGCGCGATGTTGAACCGTTGTTCACGCAGGGCAATCGTGAGCAGGGCTATTACATTCAGGACAAGTGGACGCCGACCCGTAAGCTCGTCATCAACTACGGCGTGCGCTTCGAATCAAACTATGGATGGCAGGACGCCACGTGTCAGCCCGTGACCGTCTTCTTTACGACCGGGCGCTGCTTCGACGCTGTCAAGGGCGCGCCCGATTTGAAGAATGTGCTTCCGCGATTTGCCATCGTCTACGACTTGCAGGGCGACGGCAGGACCGCCATCAAGTTCGCGGCCAATCGCTACGACCAGCCGATTCAGATGGAATTCGTCGGCCGCCTCAATCCGGTCGGGGCCACGAGCGATCAGCGGCAGTGGCTGCCTCAGAACCGGTGCAGCGATCCGACCGTCCGCGGCTGCGATCGTAATGGAGACCTCGTCCCGCAGCTCGACGAGCTCGGGCCATCGAGCGGTTTTGCCCTGGGATCGACGGCGAACTATGCCGACGGCCTGAAATACCCGGTTTCGAACGAGTACAACTGGGAAGTTCAGCGCCAGCTGCCGGGCAACATGGTGCTCTCGGTGGGTTACACGCATCGACAGACACGCCGGAATCTCGGCCAGCGCAATGCCGCCGTTCCGGAGAACACATACACAGCGATCAGCGTCGCGGAGCCAACGAGCGGACGCACAGTGACGGTGTACAACCAGTCTCCCGCACTCGCGGGCCGCAACCAGACCGTGTGGGACAACGAAGAAATCCTCGACAGCAACTACAACGGCGGCGACGTCACGGTGAACAAGCGGATGAGCAACGGCTGGTCGTTGATGGCCGGGGCGAGCTTCGGCAAGAGTATCGGTGAGGTGGTCGGCGGCGACTTGAACAATCCGAACTCGAAGGATTTTCGCCGGGGACTGCTGGGCAACGACGTCCCGTGGTCGTATCGTCTGTCCGGGGTGTACGACCTGCCGTACAACATCGCAACGATGAGCGGAACGTTGCAGTACTACAAGGGCGTTCCGGAGTTCACGAGCGTATTGATCGGCGCTGGCACCGTGCCGGGCGGGCTTACGCAGGTCACGCAAACCCTGTTTGTGGAGGACCGGGGCACTGTGCGGCTGCCGAACGTGTTCTCCCTCGACATCAGCCTGAGAAAGCCCATCCGTTACAGAAATTCGTCGTTCGAACCGCGGCTCGATTTCTACAATCTTACGAACGAATCGACTGTCACCAACTGGCTGACACAGCTTGGCGCGACCTATCACAGAGCGAGCACACTCCAGGCGGGACGGATGATCAAGGCCGGGTTTAACTTTGAATTCTGAAAGTAGAAAGTAAAAAGTAGAAAGTAAAAAGTAGGCTGGGCGGCCATATCCGGGCCCGGTCTTACTTTCTACTTTCACTTTCTACTTTCCACTTTCCACTTTCTTCTTACTCCGGCAGTCCGAGCTTCTTCCGCAGGGCGGGCATTCGTGGATCGTCGCGGAGCAGCGCCATCTCGGGTCTATGAAGCCAGGTTGCTGCACGCCACCAATTGATCTCGGCGGTGCGGACCAGCCCCTCATAAGCTCTATCCTTGTCGCCCAGCCCGGCGTAAATGAGCATCGTTCTCGACGGAGAGTCGGGATGCTTCGCGGCCAGGGCCAATGCTTCGTCGCGGCGGCCGCTCACGGCGAGGAGGTAACCCAGATAACCAAAGAACTGGGGCCCGGCGCGTTCGAGCGCCTCTTGCGCCTCGTCGAACTTTCCAGAAAAGTAAAGAGCCCGGCCAAGCCAGACATCAACGTACGGAAAGGCGGGATCGTGCTGCTTGATCCAGCGGCAATTCTCGATCGCGTCTTCGTACTTTCCGGCCTCGATGAACACGTGCGCCTGGGTTCTTCTCACATCAAGTGACAAGGGATCGACAATGCGCGCTGCGTCGAACTGGCGCAGTGCCTCGTCGGTATCACCGATGGGCATCAGGACTCCCAGCACGAAGTCGCTATGCGTCTCAGTCAGGCTGGGATTGAGCGCAAGCGCCTTCAGAAACGACATGCGCGCGTTCACCCACTCGCGATCGCGCGCATACATGTTGGCCAGCGCCGCATGCGCTTCGGCCAGGAGCGGATCGAGCTGGAGCGCTTTCAACGCGGCTGGGCCGAGCCTCGGATCTGGCGGGATGATTTCCTCGCGACTCGAGGCTCGGGAAAGCTGCGCCAATGCGTTGGCCAGCCCCGCCCAAGCGGGGGCATGGTCGGGCGCTGCCGAGACAACCTGCTGGAACAACTCAGCAGCTTTGGCGGAGTTTTCGGGCCCTCGCCTGCCATGGAAGGCCCGCGCTCGCAGGAACTGATAGTACAGTTCCGGTTCGAGATCGTAGCGGCGCTGACCTCGCCCGAGCGTTACCCGCAGCTCGTTGACGATGGCCAGCGAAATCTCGTCGAGGATGGTTGGAAGCGCCTTTAGATCCCGCTCGAATCGGTTGGTCCAGATGACGGCGTTGCCAGACACCCGGGTGAACCGCGCGTCGATGTGCAGCGCATCGTTCGCTCGCGACACCGATCCTTCGAGCACGTAATCCACGTCGAGTTGAGAAGCGACCTCGCGAAGGTCTCGCGGCCGATTCTTGAACGCGAACGACGAGCCGGAGGATCGCAGCGTCAGTCCCTCTATCACGGCCAGGTTCCGCTGAATCTCATCTGTCAGCCCGTCGGCAAACTCCTCGCTGCCTGATGCAGCGTCCTGGGTTTCGAATGGGAGCACGGCAATCGCAGGGACACGTCCCGGCGTGCTGCTTCCCGGCTCACGCAGGGCCAGACCGCCCGCGGCAACGACGAGGGTCGCGGCAATGGCGCCGTAGATCAGCCGTCGCCGTGCGATTCCCTCCGTCGCATCACGCAGAGCAGCGCCGAAGGCCGACGCGCTTTGAAACCGACGATCGGGCACGGGATCGATGGCGCGCTCGATGGCGCTGGCGAGCGGGGCGGGCACATCTGGTCTTGTGGCGCGAAGGTCGACGCGTGAATTGACGTCGTGAGCCGCACGAATTTCGTCCACGGTCCGACCGTCGACGGGGTACTTGCCGCTGAGAATGTGGAAGAGCAGAACGCCGAGACTGTAAACATCACTTCGGATGGTCGCTGGTTTTCCCTCGAGGATCTCGGGCGCGACATACAATGGCGTTCCGGCCAAGTCCGAGATCAAACCGTCCGCGAGTTCCAGCCCGGTGCCAAAATCCATTAGCACGACACGGCCGTCATTGGCGATCATCACGTTGTGCGCCTTGATGTCGCGGTGTAGCAATCCGGCCGCGTGCACGGCCGAGACGGCGCTGCAGAGATCGCCGCCGATCCGGGCCGCGTCGGCGGCGCTGAAGACGGATCCCTGGTTCAGCTGCTGTTCGAGCGTGCGGCCGCGGACAAGCTCCATCCAGAGCCCGATCTGGTCGCCGATCTGTTCCGCGCCGTGAATCGTGACGATGTTGTTGTGGCGAACGCGGGCGAGCAGACGACCTTCGGGAATGATGGGAGAGTCAGGACGATCGCCGGTAGAGCGCGGCGCCTGCAGAAGCTTGAGCGCTACTTCCCGATCGAGCCGGGGATCCCAGGCCCGGTAGACCTCACCGAAGGTGCCTCTGCCAATCCGCTCGATCAGCTGAAGGTGACCCCATGTAGCGGGGAGGCGGTGGACACCGGCGAGAGCCGCGACGACCTTCAGATGCGGAAACAGCGGGCGGTCGGCACCATCGACTGTCGATTCAGCGGCCTCCCAGTCGATATCGGTTCCGTCAAGAATCGCGGACGCGATTCTCTCTAGACGTTCCTCATCACTCGCCACGCTCCATCTCCTTCACGAGACGAATCAACGCTCTCTCGGCCGCCTTTCGTGCGGCGTCAGCAGTTGGCTTGCCGAGTGCCTCGGCCAGTTCTTCGTACGTGTAGCCCAATTCGACACGGCCGATGAGGGTGTCCTGATCCTCCGGCCTGAGCCGCGCGAGCGCGGTCTCGTAGCGCTCGATCGCCTCGCTGCCGATGGCCTGCTCGAGCGGTGAGAGATGGCTTTCGGCTGCGAGTCCGCTAAGGCCGGTCCCGTCCGGCCGCCGGCCTTTGCGTCTCAACTCTTCCCGGATGCGGTTGAGAACGGCCTGCCGCAGATACGCGTGAAGCGCTCCGACGCCACGAGGCTCGAACTGCCCGATCCTCTTAAACGTCTGAAGCAGCGTTTCCTGGACAAGGTCGTCGGTATCGGCCATGTCTCGGGCCCATTTGGGGAGTCTGCCGGACGCCCAGCGCCGAAGGGGCCGGACGTGGCGGGCGAACAGACGGTCGGCTGCCTCCTGATCGCCCGCGCGGGCGCGTTCGAGCAGGTGGATGGTCGATTCCGCCTCGGGTCGGTTTTCGCCCATGCGTGGTCTGAATGCGTTTTGGTGAGTTGCGGCATGTTACAGCGAAAAACCACTCCGCTGTCCGGATTCACGCCGAAGACCGTTTTCAGCTCGTATGGGTATTCGTCGGGGAAAACTTCGACTCTTGGCGATCTTCATTGGACTTACGGCCGTGTGCGCCGGATGTGAAACCGGAGTGTCGCCATCAGGTGTGGGCCCGTCACCCTTCGTCGAGCCAGCAGGGCAGTCGAATGGGCCATTCACGGTGTCGGGCGTTGTGACTTCAGGCGGTCAGCCGGTGAGCGACGCCGTTGTCATCGGATTCCACGAGTCGTCGAGAGGCGTCAGGGTCCCGATCTCGCCTAACGCACGGACGGGACCAGATGGGCGGTTTCAGTTCGAGAACGTGCAGGCTGGCATCGTGCATCTTTACCCCTGGAAGCGGGACTATCTCCATCCGTGCATGGCGACCAGCCCGGTGTCGGGACCTGTCGAGCTCGCACTCGAGCTCGTGATGCTGCCCGCGCTCAGACCGTCTCGCCCCGCCCCGCTGACGTTGACCGGCACCGTTGTCGATTCCACCGGAACGCCGGTCACTGGTGCGTTCGTCACAGGCTGGTGGTTTGGCGAGTTTCCAGAACTCCAGACGCAGACCGATGCAGAGGGCCGTTACTTCCTATGTGGCCTGCGAGAAGAATTCTTCCGCGATGGATCTCTCACGGTTGGTGGCGTCGTCTCACCCGGCTTTGAAGCCGTCCATATCTTCAGCCCGCAGAGCAGGCCAACACCGCTCGGAAACGGAGAGTTTCTCCTCGACGTGCGCGTAAAAAGCCGTCCTGAATGAAGCGTACGACCGCCGGGAAATTGCCCGTCTGACGTTCATCAAACTATCTCCGCGTCCATGGCCCGCATGCCGCGTTCGCGTGAAATCCCACGTCGCCGGCCTGGATATCGACCGTGACATTGCCGCCTGACGCGATCGATCCCGACGTAATGATGGCTTTTGGTGTGCCCTGAAAGTGGCGGAGCCGCTCCCAGTGGCACCCAGGCATCGCGGCGGCGCGGAATCGGCCAGGCTCAATCTGCTTGCCCACGAGCCACATGCCAGGTTGGATGACGGTCTTGCTGGCGACCCGGCGCGGCCACTGATCCCACCATCCACAACCGTTCGCGCTGTCGAACAGCGCGTCCGAAGGCAGGATGTCGACGATCCATTGCCCGGAATCGAACCAGGGCTCATTCAATGCGATGTAGTCGATGTCTTCGGCAGAGTAGCTCGCGGCGCGACCCCAGGAGCACCAGCCGTTGGGATCGCTGTAATAGCGTCCCGGCTCGATGCCGTGGCCCACGATAAACGCGCCTTCGCCGAACACGCGTCGGGGCACCGCGGGAAACACGCCGTTGCCACGGATGGGGATCGTATTGGTCCCGTTCGTATGGTTGGCGACAACAGTGATCCTGCCAGTGTAGGGCCCTGACGTAGTCGGCTGGAAAGTGCTCCACGCCTCCCAGCAGTCGCCTGGAGCAACGAAGAAGAGTGCGTTCGGGTCACCGGGACCGGGATCGGGGGAATACCATTCTTGGTACGCAGAAGAAGAAAATCCGGCAGGGCCTTCGATGCGTGACACATTTAACACGGAATTGCCGTCGTTGCACACCTCAAGCGTCTTGGTGGCGTGGTTGCCCGGCTCAACGTCGCCGAAGTCCAGATCTGCCCGGCGGTCCTTTGTCTTCAGCGTGATGGTGCGAACGGGCGCCGGTGCTTGCAATGTGGGCGGGTTGATCTGCGGGGCGGCGTTTGATGGCGGAGTCGCCGCAGAAGGCTGAATCGGCGTCCTTGAAGGCTTCCCGTCACACCCCACAATGGAAGCGGTCAGCACGAGTACGAGCAGACGCGTCATCTCCATCCTTACCCCATAAACGGTGCGCCGCGTCAATCCGGACATCCCGCGCGAGCCGTCCGCTTGCCCGTAAGACGATAGATGCCGGACCGCCGCTGACCGCGGTTTGTCCGATTTGGCCCGTCTTGACCGTTTGAAGGTCATGATGGCCCGCATTGACGATGATCCAGGCTATTCCCGCGTCCATGGCCGGGATGCCGCGTTCGCGTGGCGCGCGATCTGTCGCTTAGCCGCATTGCTTGTCGGATACCGGGTAAGGCGCACCGTGCTCATTCTCGGTCTTGCGACCAGCGCCTGCATGCCGGGACCGACACAAGATGAGAGCCGCCTGACCGTGACCGACGTGGCACCGAGCAGAGGCTTGGCCGGTAGCACCACCATTCTCATTTCTGGCACGGGCTTTACTGCACCGGCGACCGTCGCTGTCGGTGACCGGGCGGGAGTCATCGCTGTGTGGAGCAGCACGCTCATCGGGAAGACGCGCTCAATCGGCCCGGGCTTGATTGGATCGGATTGTTCAAGGTTGGGGAACCGAGTACCAACTCCGAGCACCGTTGGCGGATGTACCTCACAGGTCAATCTACAGGCACTGTTCAGCTCAGCGCACCGACAGAGCCGGGGGAGTACGAATTTCGATATCTGCCTGACGATGGCTACATCGATGTGGCGCGAAGTGCTCCCGTGACGGTCAGGTGATGACGCGAGGCGTGGTCGAGACCGTGATCTGGAGACAGGAGATTGGAGTGAAGGTCCGGCGAGACCCGCCGGAGCCATGCGAGTCCGGCTAAAGCCGGACACTACGTACTACGACCACCGACCATGATAGACCACGGCCCATCGCCCCTTGACCATCGCCTATTTGTGCGCTCTTGCCGCTAAGATCGTTTTCACGATCATGATGGCCAGCCTTTCTCGCTCCGCTGCGGTTGCAGCGGTCGCCTTTTCCATGGCGTTCGGTGTCGCGTGTCAGGAAGAGGGGCGCTTTGTGCCGACAGCTCCGAGCAGCACGGCCGGCGTGCCACCGGCAGCCCCGGCACCAGTGCCGCCACCAGCGCCTGCGCCGCCACCAGCGCCGGCACCAGTGCCGCCGCCAGCGCCGCCAGTCGTGACGCCAAGGGTGACTCTAACGGCGGATTCGACCGTCGTCGCTCCGGGAGGCCGACTGAGCGTGAGCTGGGTAGCTCCAGGCGGTCGATCCTCTCTGGACTGGATCGGATTCTTCAGGGTCGAGGATCCGAACGAGGCCTACGAGTCCGGCTGGTGGAGTTACACCGGCGGCCAGCCGTCGGGCACGCTGTCGCTCACCGCGCCGTCTCGGCCCGGACAGTATGAGTTTCGATACCTGTTGGACGACGGCTACGTCGACGTCGCGCGTGCGTCGGTAACGGTGAGGTGATTCGACGACCTAGACCATGGCCTACTGACCAGTCGCGACGGGATTTCCTTCGATATCGAGAAAGGCGATTGGCGCAACTGCTGTTTTTCTCAGCGCTTCCTCAATCGCCTTCCGATCGCCGACGATCACGATCGCGAGGTGATCGAGATCGATATATTTCTTCGCGACGCGGACAACGTCTTCGGCCGTAACGGCCGCGACTGACTTCGTGTACTGCTGGTAGTAATTGTCGGGCAGCGACTGCAGCCACAGGCCGGCGATCGCGCCGTTGATCGCGGTAACCGATGCGAACGTGCCGGGAAGGCGCTGCACGAGTGATTCCTTTGCGGTCCGCAGCTCCTCGTCGGTAACCGGTCTGGCGCCGAGGATGCCGCGCAGCTCTTTCATGAATTCGATGAGTGCCGCGTCGCTCTTGTCGCCGACGATGTCGCCTCCCGTGCGGAAGGGACCTGGTCCCTTGCCGAACCCGAATCCCGAGCTGACGCCGTAGCTGTATCCCTTTTCCTCTCGGATGTTCGCGTTGAGACGCGCCTGGAACATGCCGCCGAGAATCGTGTTCATCACTTGAAGCGAGTAATAGTCTGGCGTGCTGCGCGGAGGTCCCGGCAAGCCCAATGCAAAGATCGACTGCGCTGAGCCAGGTTTGTCGACGAGATAGATCGTCGTCGAACGTGCGGTCGGAAGCGCAGGATACGAGAAGGTTGGCCGCTCGCCGCCGGGAGCCCAGCTGGCGAGACCGCGCTCGATGACCGGACGGATGGCGGCAGGGGTGACATCGCCCACGACGGTAATGAGCGCGCGTCCCGGCTTGAAGAACCGTTGATGGAAGTCGACGACATCCGCACGTGTGATCGCTTTTGTCGTCTGCTCGGTCGGCATCTGCCCGAAGGGATGCGCATCGCCGTAGAGCACACGCGGAAATACACGCGACGCGATGGAGCCAGGCTGCGCCTTGGCTTGTTCGAGCGCGACCAGGCGCTGCGCGCGGAGCCGCTCGAGCGCCTCCGGCGGGAAGGTGGAGTTCACGAGCATGTCGGCGAGAATGCCCAGAGTGTCGGCAAAGCGCGCGGTTGTACTGACGAAGCTGATCGAGCCGCTCTCGGAACCCACGCCGACCGATACGTTCGTGCCGAGCAACTGCAGCGCGTTCGACAGGTCGTCTCCGGTGCGCGTCTTCGTCCCTTCGCTCATCATCGCGGCCGTCAATCCGGCCACGCCCTGCTTTTCGGCGGGCTCGAATTGATTGCCGCCACCGAGGAATGTGATGGAGAACGAAACGAGCGGGAGATCGTGCTTCTCCGACACGACGAGCTCGGTGCCGTTGGCGAGCTTCGACCTCGTCCATGTCGGAACGCGGAGCTCGGGCACTTTGCCGAGCGGCGGCTGTTTACTCCGATCGAGGGTTCCCTGAGCCTCAGTCAGGGCAGAGGGCAGATGGCAGATGGCAAAGAGCAAACACCAAACGGCAGTGAGGGATGTGCGACGCGTCATGGGACCTTCGTGCTTTCTGCCGGCTTCGATGCCTGAGCGGTCTGACCGGGCGGCACGACGCTGAGGGCGATACGGCCTGCGGTCAGATACTTGTTAGCGACGCGCTGCACGTCGGCGGGCGTCACGGCGAGCGTCTTCTGATACTCGGTACGGAAATATCCTGCATCGCCGTGGATCGCGGCACCGTTGGCGAGCTGAAATGCCTTGCCGAGGTTCGACTCGAGGCCGCGCACGAACGACAGTTCTTCTCCCGCCGTGGCCTTCTGCACCTCTTCGGCTGTCGGTCCTTCGCGCTTGAGCCGATCGATGACGGCATCGGCGGCAAGCTCGAGATCTGTCAGCGAATGGCCGGGACGAGGGGTAATCGTCACCATGAACTCGCCGACGTCTTCATTCGTATTCTGCCCGGCCGACACCGATGCCGCCGCCTGTTCGTCGTAGACGAGCGCTTTGGTCAGTCTTGCGGTTCGCGGACCCGTCAGGATGGCTCCGAGCACTGAGAGCGCAAAGCGGTCGTCGTTCTTTTCGCCGACGGTGGGCCAGCCCAGGTAAAGACGAGGCACCTGCACGCGATCTTCCAGGACGAGCCGCTGCGCTGAGGGCAGCGTGACTGGCGCGACCACCGGTCGCTTGATGGGGTTTCCGCGCGGGATGTCGCCGAAGTATTTCGTCACCAGCGCTTTCGCCTGCGCCGGATCGAAGTCGCCGACGATGGTCAGGTACGCGTTGTTCGGCGCATAGTACAGACGGAAGAAATTCTTCACGTCCTCTTCGGATGCGGCAGACAGGTCCTCCATGCTGCCGATCACAGGCCACGAATAGGGGTGCGACGCAGGATACGTCGCCTTCGACAGAATCTCGTACACCCGGCCGTACGGCTGGTTGTCGATCCGCTGCCGCCGCTCGTTCTTCACGATATCGCGCTGCGCGTTCAACTTCGCGAGGTCGAGTGAATCGAGGAGGAAGCCCATGCGATCGGACTCGATCCACAACATCGTTTCCAAATAGTTCGACGGGACCGTTTCGTAGTAGGTCGTGATGTCGTTCGACGTTGAGCCGTTGTTCGAGCCGCCTGCGCCCTCGGTGAGGCGGTCGTGCAGGCCGTAGGGCACATTCCCCGATCCCGTGAACATGACGTGCTCGAAGAGATGAGCAAAGCCGGTTCGGCCGGGCAGTTCGTTCTTCGATCCGACGTGATACCAGAGATTGACGGCCACCGTCGGCGTCGTGCGGTCGATCGACAGGACGACGGTCAGCCCATTGGGCAGCGTCACGGTTTCGAAGGGGATGTTGATCGTGCTCTGCGCGGCAAGTGGTGCGCTCAACGCGACGAGCAGGACGACTGCAGCAAGGCGCTTCATGACGGCATTATGAACTAGAATCAGGACTTTTCAGTCGCCAGGAGCTTCAATGTCCGTTTCCACCAGCACGGTTGCTTCTACCGAGAAAGCGCCCGACAAACTGAGCTTTCTGAAGCTGGCGGGACCGGGTCTCGTCGTCGCGGCAACCGGAATCGGGTCGGGCGACGTGGTGGCCGCGACTGTGGGCGGCGCACGCTACGGCGTCGTGCTCCTGTGGGCCATTGCCGTCGGCGCGTTCTTCAAATTCGTCTTGAACGAGGGCATTGCGCGCTGGCAGCTTGCAACCGGCAAAACCGCACTCGAAGGCTGGGCCGAACACTTGCCGGTCTGGGTGAAGTGGTACTTCGGCATTTATCTTGTGGTGTGGACGGTGTTCGTCACCTCGGCGCTGACCAACGCGACGGGGCTCGGCATCAGCAATTTGACGGGCGGGCGAATTGCGCAGTCGTGGGGCGGCGTACTGCACAGCCTGTTTGGATTCGTCTTCGTCCTGCTCGGCGGATACGGCGGCTTCGAGAAATTGATGAAGACGCTGGTCGGCGTCATGGGCTTCGCCATTCTCGTATGCGCGGCGCTGACGTTCCACGATCCCGTCGCCGTCGTGCAGGGCACGTTCATTCCGAGTATTCCCTCCGGCGCGGGGCTCTACGTGCTGTCGATCATCGGCGGCATCGGGGGCTCGGTGACGATGCTGTCGTACAACTACTGGATGCGGGAAGAAAAGCTCGCCGGTCCTGAGCGGCTTGGATATGTGCGCGGCGACATCGCGATTGCGTATCTGTTCACGGCGCTGTTCGGAATGGCGATCATGATGACGGCGAACCAGGCGTTCTACGTGCCGGGAGTGGCCATCACGAACGCGCAGGCGGTGACGAAGATGGCCGAAATGCTCGGCAGCATTCTCGGCGCGTTCGGACGCTACGCGTACTCGATTGGGTTCTGGGCGGCGGTCTTCGCGTCGCTGCTGGGCGTGTGGCAGAGCGTGCCGTATCTGTATGCCGATTTCTACAGCATCCTGAAGAAGATGCCGGACGCAGAGCGAACGCGCGTGACGAAGGTGACGAGCACACCATACCGACTCGCGCTGGTCTTCGTGACGCTCGCGCCGATTCCGTTTGCGTTTACCAACCAACCGCTCCAGGTCATCGTCGCGTACACGATCGTGGGCAGCCTGTTCGTGCCGTTCCTCGCCGCGACGCTCCTCTATCTCAACAATCGCGTGACGTGGCGCAGCCCGGTTCCGCACAACAATCTTGCGACCAACGCGCTGCTCGTCGTGATTCTGTTGCTCTTTGCGATTGTCGGGGCGGATGAGGCGATGAGAGCGATTAGACCGCTGCTCGCCCGATAAAGAGCAGAGATAAGAAAGGCTCCGGGAGCCTTTTTCGGCTAATGCACCCGAAAAGGGCTCCCGGAGCCTTTTCTACGTTCGCGTCAGCGGGAACCTGAAGATCATCTGCGGCTTCGTGCCGGCGCTGGGCTTGCGTCCGCCGCCGAGGCCCGCGTCCGTGAAATACACGTGGTTCTCGTGGATGGACATGCCGTGCGGATCCGGATCGTCCGGTCCGAACGCCCAGATTTCCTGCACTCGACCATTCTCGGGATCGATCCGCTGCACGAGCCGGTCAGCGCCGTCGATGACCCAGAACGAGCCATCGTAGAAGTCGAGCCCATGCGGCACGTTCTGGCGGATCTGCAACATGCGCGTGATTCGCAAATCGTCTTTCGGATCCATCTCGCCCAGGAAGCCGAGGCCGGGCACGACCGCCCACAGTTTGTCCGTAGGTTGGTGATAGTACGTTCCGTGCACGCCGCCCCATGGCGTGCGGTAGCCCTTTACCTGCTTGCCCTGCATGTCGAGCTTGACGATCTCACCGTAGTTTCTGTCGAACGGGCGCTTGAACTCGCGCAGGTTCGCCGCAGTGCCGGCACCGTTGCACCCGACCCAGATGAAACCGCCGCCGACGGCGAGCCCGCTCGTGTTGTGTGCTTCGCCGACGAAGTCCTGGAGCACCTTTCCGGTCTTCCAATCGAGCAGATTGATGCGCTCTGAGACCTGATCGCCGACCCAGAGCCCCTCGGGCGAAGATTCGAGCGCATTTGGATAGCGATCCGGGCTCTTCCAGAGCATTTCCATTTTGGGCGCATACGTCGGAGGCTTCGACGGACCGCCGGCACGCGCGGGAGCATCTTGCGCCGACAGCCGGCTTCCCACCATCATGCCGGCGCCCGCCACGGCCGCAGTGCTGAAAAAGTCTCTTCGTCGCATTCTCATGGCTGTCTCCGACATATAGGCCGGGTCTTGTTTTGTAGACCCGGCGACCTTTTTACTGCCCTCGTGCCGGTGTTGCCGGCGCCGCGCCGCGCGCAGGTCCTGCGCCCCGTCCGAACGGAGCGTAGACGTCGAATGGCTGCATCCGCGTATACGTGGCACTGAACTTCTGCCCGGCGGCGTCAGTACCTTGCCAGGTGAAGGTGTCGCCCTTCTGCACGAACGTACCCGTGCTCAACTTGTCTTCCAGGTTCGGATCGGTATCGGCGATGTGGCGCCGCACGAACGTGTTGCCAGAGACATTATAAGTGCCCCGCGACGCTGACATGCCGTTGAAGGCGCCCGCGTACTGCTGAGGCGTCCACTGATCCTGCGGGACCTTTTGCACGCCTTTGCGTCCGGCAGGCAGCGTGGTCGAATGGAACCAGCCGTCTTCGCCGAGCAGGAGATGCTCGGGTGTCGTCGTGCCCGCTGCGCCATTGACGGTGTACGCCGTTCGCTCCCACGATCCCACCAGGGCCGTCGAGCCGAGCTTCTGATTTGGCAGCTTGCGCGCGTGCACCTGCGGCGAGCGTGTTGGTCCGGTGCCTTCGAGAATCAGCACGTTGCCTTCGAACCGCCATGCACGCTCTTGCGTGTTCTCGCCGTCTCCGGGGCCGAGTCCCATCTTGTGATGGCGATAGTTCACCTGCCCGCTGTTGCTGAAGTTGCCCCATCCTCCGCCCATCTTGTCGAAGCGCGCGAACAATTCTTTGGTCGTCTGCTGCTCGAGCGGCTTGTTGACCTTCGGGCGATTCGCGGGGAACTCCATCATCGACCAGTAGCCGTCCTTCATGAACTTCACATACAGCGGGGCGTCGGGCGGCTGCACACTGAAGCCATTGCGAAGCAGCGAGTAGCGGACCCACGTACCGACGAGCGGGTTGTAATCGGGCGGCGGAGCAGGAGCCTGGTCGCAGGCGTTCTCGTCTCGATTGACGCAGCCGTAATCGCTCATGTCGTGGGGATAGCTGGCCGGTTCCTGCGCCTGCTGGGCGAGCACGGGCAGCCCGGCAGCCGCCAGCACCACCGCGGACAACACAAGGGAACGCGCCTTGAATGCCGAGCACATCTCGGAGCCTCCTAAAGAGCTGAAAAGATTCGGGAAAGCTTAGCATAGGGGCACCCGTGGGCTTCAGGCTCCTGGCTTCAGGCTCCGGGCCAGAAGTCCGAAGCCGGGAGCCCGCAGCCCGAATACAATTCGCGAATGCCAACATCGGTCCGCATCAAGCTGTCGGTGATGATGTTCCTCCAGTACTTCGTGTGGGGAGCGTGGTACGTAACCATGGGAACCTGGCTTGGATCGCTCGGTTTCTCGGGAGAGCAGATTGGCCTGACCTACGGCACGACGGCGCTGGCCGCCATGATCTCGCCGTTCTTTGTGGGCATGATCGCCGACAGGTTCTTCGCGACTCAGCGGCTGCTGGCGTTGTTGCACCTCCTCGGAGGCATCGCGCTCTTCTACGCGGCCACGCGCACCACGTTCGGGCCTTTGTATACGGCTGTTCTCATTCACACGCTCTTCTATATGCCCACGCTGGCGCTCACCAACTCGCTGTCGTTCCGGCAGATGCAAGACCCCGGGCGCGAGTTTCCGCCGGTCCGTGTGCTCGGCACGATTGGCTGGATTGTCGCCGGTCTTGTCGTCGGCACGCTCGGCGTTGAGGCGACCGAACGGCCGATGCAGCTGGCGGCTGCCGGCGCCGTCGTGCTGGCCGTCTACTGTCTGGTGTTGCCACACACACCGCCCCAGACCACGGGCCGCGTGCGGTTTCGCGACGTGCTCGGGCTCGACGCGCTCCAGTTGATGAAAGATCGATCGTTTGCGGTCTTCGTGATCGGCTCGTTTCTCGTGTGCATCCCGCTGCAGTTCTATTACGCGTTCGCCAATCCCTTTCTCAATGCGATCGGCGTCACCAACGCGGCGGGCAAGATGACGCTGGGCCAGATGTCGGAGCTCGTATTCATGCTCCTGATGCCGTGGTTCTTCAGGCGGCTCGGAGTGAAGCAGATGTTGCTCGTCGGGATGGCCGCCTGGGTGGCGCGCTACATTCTGTTCGCGTACGGCGACAATCAAGCGTTGGTGTGGATGCTGTACCTCGGCATCCTGCTGCACGGCATCTGTTACGACTTCTTCTTCGTCACCGGACAGATTTACGTGGATCAGAAAGCGCCGCCGACGGTTCGCGCTGCGGCGCAGGGATTCATCACGTTCGTCACCTACGGCGTCGGGATGCTGATCGGATCGTGGTTGTCGGGCCGTATCGTGGATGCGTATGTGGTGGCCGGCGAAGTCGGGCACGACTGGCGGAGCATCTGGCTCGTGCCTGCCATGATGGCGGGCGTCGTGCTTATACTCTTTGCACTCTTCTTCAAATCCGACGCAAAGGCGGAGGTGGGGCGATGATCGTACGGAAGACTCGAGTCGTGTGCGTTCTTCTGGCCGCCGTGTGTGTCGCCGCTCTCGGCGCGCAGGAGGCCGGTCCCCCATCGGGCAGGTTTGCCTTCAGTGATGGACGGGGTCAGACGATTGCTCTCACCATTGCACAAGCGGATGGCGTCGCCGGATTCACATGGCCCGACTCGGTCGATGGCGGTTGGGACACGGCGCTGCTCGGCGTGCAGATTGGCGCGGACGCAAACGCGGTTGGGCCTTACGTCGAGATTGGCGCCGGCGGCATGTCCGATCGCCAGTACTTCGCACCCGGCGATTCGGGTCTGCGCTGGTTGAATCTCAGCTCGATTCGCGGGACTGCTGTCGGGACCCGGATCGCGCTGCGTGCCGAGGGGCTCACCTTCTCGGCGCCCGAGGCGAGTCTTCGCCTCTTCGCCGGTAGCCCCGATCTCTCGAAGTCCGTCCTGGTCCTTGCTCCACATCCGGACGATGCCGAAATCGCGGCGTTCGGGATCTACGCGAATCGCCGGGCGAGCGTCGTCACGGTGACGGCCGGGAACGCCGGAGCGCCGACCTACGAGGCCGTTTTCGATGATCCTGAGGAGCACTATCTTTTCAAGGGGCGCATACGCCTGATCGACAGCATCACGATTCCGTTGCAGGGAGGCATTCCGCCGGAACGCACGTTCAACATGGGGTACTTCGACGCGCGCATTGCGGCGATGTACGAGAAGCAGGGCGAGATCATCCCTGAGATGTACCGGGGGAACTCGGACATCAACGTCTACCGCAAAGAGAACATCGGGGCGTTGCTGCCGAAACGGGCGCGCGAGTCGAAGTGGAGCAATCTCGTCGACGATGTGCTGGCCCTGCTGAAGAAGGTGAAGCCGGCGGTCATCGTCGCACCGCATCCGCAGCTCGACACGCACCGCGACCACCAGTACACGACTGTGGCGCTGCGGGAAGCGCTCGCGCGGTGGGACGAGCCGGTGACGCTGCTGCTGTACACGAATCACGCGGACAGGAATCGGTATCCGTACGGTCCTGCGGGCACGCTGATGTCATTGCCTCCGCCACCCGCAGCCGACGTGCTCGTCGATCGCGTGTACTCGCACCCGGTTTCTCCAGCGTTGCAGCGCCTCAAGCTGTTCGCGCTCGAGTCGATGCACGACCTCCGCTACACGCCGACGAGGCAGTATCAATTCGCCCGACCTGACGCGCGCACCGTCGTGCCCGAGAAGATTGGCCCCGAGCCCGACATCACGTATCTCCGCCGTGGGCCGCGCTCGAACGAGCTGTTCTATGTGTACGACCGGGACAGTTTTGGAAAGATGATCGAAGTCTTCCTGACGAGCCGACGCTGATGCGAAGACGCGGGTCTGGGTCCCTCTGCCATGACAGGGATCCATTCCGGTCCTACACCATCACTGCCGACTGCTTCGCATGATGCTCCAGGAAATCGATGACCTTCTGACGGTACTGGTAGTACTCCGGGTGTTCGAGCACACTGCGGCGCTCGCGGGGCCTGGGGAAGGGCAGCGTGATGACGTCGCCCACGCACGCTTCGGGGCCGTCGGTCATCAGCACGATCCGATCGGCGAGAAACAAAGCTTCGTCGACGTCGTGCGTCACCATGACCACGATTCGCCGGTTCTGCTCCCACGCCCGGACCAGCGTGTCCTGCAGATCCAGCCTCGTCAGCGAATCCAGCATCGAAAACGGCTCGTCGAGCAGCAGCAGGTCGGGTTCGACCGCGAGCGCGCGGGCCAGCGAGACGCACTGTTGTGTCCCGAGAGACAGCTCGGCCGGCAGCTGATCGGCGGCATCGTCGACGCCAACCAGCTCCAGGTATCTCTCGGCATGGGCTCTACGTGCGGTTGTTTTTAGGCCGCGAAACCTCTGCGTGACCGCAAGCAGGACGTTCTCCCTCGCGGTCAGCCATGGCAGGAGCGATGGTGTCTGAAACACCACGGCGCGATCGGCGCCGGGCTCGAGCGTTTGCCTTCCGTTGATGACGACACCGCCTTTGGTGGCCTGTTGCAGGCCGGCGATGATGGACAGCACCGTGGACTTGCCGCAGCCCGAGTGCCCGACGATGCAGACGAACTCCGAACGCTGAACACGCAGGTTGACGTTCCTGACCGCGACAAACGGCCCTGCCGGCGTGGCGAAGACCTTCGTCAACCCCGTGAGCTCGAGCGGAACGATCACGCTCATACATCAGCCTCACGCGAATCAGCCGCCACAAATGCAGAAGCGGCGCGCGCCGATCGCGACCGGGCCTTCGCCCGCCGTTCGTTGGCGGCGTGCACATGCTCGGTGAGCGACTCGACGACGTGCGAACGGGCGCGTACGGCGTCGCCGTCGTGGAGCAGTTGCTCGACGCTGCGCGGACGGGGCAGCTCGACGGCAACGGGCGAGCCGAGTGTTGCGCGGGGGCCCGGTGTCATCGGGATGATGCGGTCAGACAACAGCAGTGCTTCGTCCAGGTTGTTCGAGATCATCACGGTCGTGACAAGGCGTTCGGCGTCTGAGCAAAGGCGAGCCAGCTCCTGCTGGAGGTTCGCGCGCGTCAGCGCGTCGAGCGCGCCGAACGGCTCGTCGAGGAACAACACCTCGGGCTCGGTTGCGAACGCCCGCGCGATAGCCACGCGCTGGCGCATCCCTCCCGAGAGCTGGTTCGGGCGACGGTGCATCGCGTTTCCGAGTCCGACCAGCGCGAGGTAGCGTTCGGCCTGCAGACGCACGTCGGCCCGCGACCATTCCGGCCATGCGGCATGGATGGCCAGCCGCACGTTTTCATAGGCGGAGAACCAGGGCAGCAGCGAATAGTTCTGAAACACGATCGATGCACGCGCGTTGACGCCGACGACGGGCTGGCCGTCGATGCGAATCTCGCCTGAATCCGCCCGAATCACGCCCGACAGGATGTTCAGCAACGTCGACTTTCCGCATCCCATGAAGCCGACGATCGACACGAATTCTCCGCGGGCGACCGAGAGCGATGCGCGCTCGAGGACATGACGCGGACCGGCGGCGGACGGAAACGACTTGGAGATATTCGACGCTTCGATGTACATCAGATCGATCTCAGCTTCGCCTCGGCCACGCCCATCATGCGGTCCAGCAGGAATCCCACCAAGCCAATCGTCAGTATCGCGAGCAGGATGTGCGAGTAGATCAGGCTGTTGTATTCCTGCCACAGGAATCCCCCGACTCCCGGCGTCCCTGTCAGCATCTCGCTGGCGACGATGACGAGCCACGCGATGCCGAGACTCAAGCGGAACCCGGTGAACATGTAGGGGAGTGTGGCTGGAAGGACGACCTTCGTGAATGTCGTCAGCCGTGAAAGGCGCAGCACCTTGGCGACGTTCCAGTAGTCCTGCGGGATGGCCCTGACGCCCGACATCGTATTCAGTACGGTCGGCCACATCGAGCAGACCGCGATCGCGAACAACGCCGCAGGCTCTGATTTCTGGAACAGCACGAGGCCGAGCGGCAGCCACGCCAGCGGGGAAATGGGTCTCAGCACCTGGATGAGAGGATCGAACATGCGGTGAGCGGTCACCGACATGCCGAGCAGGAATCCGAGTGGTGTGCCGATGGCGATGCCAAGCAGAAATCCCCGCGCCACGCGCAGAAGGCTGTAGTAGGCGAGCCGCGCGATCCCCTGGTCCATTTCCCCTCGTTTCGCCCAGGGCTCGACGATGTAGATGCGGCTCTCTTCCCAGGTTTTGAGCGGAGATGGGAGATCGGCGACATTTGCGCTCGCCACCCACCACGCAAGCCCAGCCAAACCGATGCCGACGAGCGGCAGCACGGCGTTCGTAATTCGCGTCATGTGATCTGCCCTCAGCCGATCAAGCTGTTGATCGGGAACGAGCGCGCATACTGTTCGGGGTTCGCAGCGTCAAACGTCGCGCCGTCCCAGAACGTCCACTTCGTCACCAGTGGAACTTTCGGCGTGATGCCGATCTCTTTCATCGCTTCCGTGTAGATGTCGGGCCGCATGACGCGTTTGACGACGCCGGCGTAGTCGGGCGCGCCTTTCACCATGCCCCAACGCCGGAATTGCGTGAGCCACCACGTCGCGAATGCCGGCTGAGGGTAGTTGCAGTTCCGATCCGAGTAGATCATGTAATAGGGATCCTGCTCCTGGCGGCCATCCCCATATTCGTACTTACCGAGCAGGCGGCCGAGAATGATGTTCGGCGGGCAATTGATGTAGGCCGGGCGCGAGATAATCTCGGCGAGCTTCGGGCGATTCTCGAGCTTGTCGAGCTCGACACTCGCCAGGTGCAGCGCTTTGAGCGCCGCCTTCACCGATTTCGGGTTCTTCGTGGCGAACTCTTCGGTGAACGCGCAGACCTTTTCCGGGTGGTCGCGCCACATCTGCTGGGTCGTGATGCTCGTAAAGCCGATGCCGTCGGCGATGGCCCGCGCGTTCCATGGCTCGCCGACGCAGAAGCCATCCATCTTGTCGACCTTCATGTTCGCGACCATCTGCGGCGGCGGAATCGTGATGAGCGTGACGTCTTTGTCGGGATGGACGCCGCCGCTCGCGAGCCAGTAGCGCATCCACATCGCGTGGGTGCCCGGCGGGAACGTCATCGCGAAGGTCAGCGGATCGCCGGCCGCTTTCGCGCGTTCGGCCAGCGGCTTCACATCCTTTGGCCCTTTGACCCCGGCCTGTTTGAGCTTGTTGTTGAGCGTGATGGCCTGCCCGTTGCGGTTCAGCAACCAGGGAATCACCATCGGCTTGACTGGGGATCCGGCCAGCCCCATCGTCGAGGCGAGCGGCATACCGATCAGCATGTGCGTGCCGTGGTTTTCGCCAAGGTTCATCTTGTCGCGGATGACCGCCCACGACGCTTCCTTCGACACGACGGAGTCGATGCCGAACTTTTTGAAAAATCCGAGCTCGTGGGCCACGACAATCGGCGCACAGTCGGTGAGTGCGATGATGCCGAAGCGCATCGCTTTCGTCTCGGGCGAATCGTCCGCATACACCCCGCCGGCCCAGCCGGATGGAAGTCCTGCCATCAGTCCGGTCAGCGTCGAGGACGCCGCTGCCTGTTTGAGAAACTCGCGGCGTGAAGTCCTGGCCTGTGTCATCTATTTCTCCATTCCAAGCAGCAGCGTCGTCACCATCACATAGGGGCCGCTGTACGACTTTCCCGGTGTGGCCGCTTTGAGAAAGGCTCCGGTGAACAGGTGCGAGTAGCCGCCGTGTAGCTGGATGCGGGGCGATGGCGTGAAGGTCGCTTGAATGTCGAGCTCCTGCCCGACATGTCGAGGCGCCAGTGCGGCTGTCATGCCGGCAGGCATACGCGCGATGGGTGTGCCGCCGGCGTTGTAGAGCGCGTCGCCTGCGCTGGCGAGCCAAAACGAATGATAACCGCCGGCCAGCGCAAGCCTTGGCTGCGGCCGGAATTCCAAACCGGTTCGCAGGTGATGAATGTTCTTCCAGCCAACCTGGTCGGCGAGCCCGTACTTGTCGTGTGGAGTGGGGTAGAGATGATCGAAAGTCCCGCGCCGGCCGTCGCCAGGTGTCTCGTCGCCGGAGGCGTAGTTGTATTCGCCGAACATCCGATAGGTTGCGCGGCTTGCGGCCATCGTGCGCCCGACAACCCAATGGCCGGCCCATGCGGCGATGTTGTCCTCTCCCAGCGAACCCCGCTGAAAGGCCGCTTCGATGTTGTAGTCGGTGACCGGCGAGAGCCTGCCGGCCAGTCGCGCGCCGGTCGTCGACGACACGAGCGTTCCGATGGCGCCGGAGTCGGAGCGTTGATTGCGCGTGTTTCGCACGAACTCGTAAGGCTCCAGGACTCCACCACGCGGAAGGATCGCGAGCGGCGCATCAGCCCCGTAGAAATAGTTGCCGTCGCCGCTCGAGTTGAACCCGTCAACCTGCATGGTCACGACCGACGCGGCGAAGCCGTCGATACGGACTTTCTTGTGCCGGAAGACGGCCCGCACCGCGTCGAACGACCGCGCGGTATTGAGCCAGCTCACATGGCCGATGAGGCGCTGATCGCCGAATGCCAGCTCCTGTCTGCCCATGCGGATCGCGAGGCGGCTGCGTTCGAGATTCCCAACATCGGCATGGGCGAGTCGCAGATCGAATTGATCGCGGAACGGCGCACCGGCAATCGGGCCGTTGCGCCCTTCCACGCGTGCGTCCTGTGCCTGCACGGCAGCCGAAAGCCACGGTTTGATCGAAAACCTGGCTGTGACGCGGAATCGATTCAGCCAGTACAGATCCTCACGGTCGGCCGCGAAGCCAGCGCCCATCGGCCCCTCGAGACGGCCGCGGTGCTCGATGCCCATGCGCACCCACTTTGGTAGCTGCAGATTTGCAAACGCTGTTGGTGATGGTGGGACAGGTTCGGGTGGCGGAGGAGACTGCGCTCTCGCGTTGGTTGTGCCGGCCGCCAGGATCAGAGCAAAGACAATTGTGAGTTTCGTCATTGTGTTGGTTGCGCCTCCCACACATGGCTCGTTGAGCAACAGCAATGCCATTCATGTCGTTCGAGGAAAACGTCGAGAAACGCGGGCAAAAAGCAGGGATTTGGGATTAGGGAGTAGGGATTAGGGAGACGACAGAAATGTTCACGCGCGCGTTGCGGCCCCACGAAGATGTTCATTCGCGATTTGAAAAAACGCGACGTGCTCCAGTGGCGCGCGCGACGGCGCCTGAATCATCGGCAATTTTGTTCATGAATCGATCGCGTCCGACATTCGTGAACATCATCCTGTTCACGCGATAGCGCGCTACTCTCTTTTCCCTCTGCATTTGCGCAGATCTCCAGCGAGACTCACAGGCACGGTCCTTGCTGTTCGCACAGCGAATGGATTCCATCAATGGATCCGCCACGCATTGCCCGTACTGCGCGCTCCAATGCGGCATGCACGTCATTCCTGCCGGCGGCGTGGTGACGATTACAGGCAATCCGAAATTTCCGGTCAACGAAGGTGGCCTGTGCGCGAAAGGCTGGTCAGCGGCCAATACGCTGCGTCATCCCGATCGACTGCTCACTCCGCTTGCGCGCGACGAGAACGACACACTCGCGCCGGTCGAGTGGGATGAGGCGCTCGATCGGATCGCTTCGGCGTTTCAGCGCATCGGCGCCAATTACGGGCGCGACGCCGTGGGTGTGTTCGGCGGTGGGTCGTTGACCAACGAGAAGGCGTACCTGCTCGGGAAATTTGCACGGGCGGCTCTCGGGACGGCCAATATCGACTACAACGGCCGATTCTGCATGTCGTCTGCGGCCGCGGCTTCGTCGCGCGCATTCGGAATCGACCGTGGCCTGCCATTTCCGCTCGAAGACATTCCCCGGGCAGACGTGATTCTGCTCGTGGGTGCGAACCCCGCAGAGACGATGCCGCCCATCATGCGGTATTTCGAGGCGCAGCAACGGAACGGCGGCGCGCTCGTTGTCGCAGATCCGCGGCGAAGTTCGACGGCTCAATGGGCGACGCTGCATCTGCGCCTGAAGCCGGGGACCGATGCGGCGCTCGCAAACGGCCTCCTGCACCTGCTGATCCGCGAATCGCAGATCGACACCGACTACATCCGCGAGCGCACGGAAGGCTTCGACGAAATCAGGCGGGTGGCGGCGGCCTACTGGCCCGAACGGGTCGAAATGCTGACGGGCGTACCGCAGCGCGAACTGGTGGAGGCCGCCGGCATGCTCGGGAGGGCTCGCACCGCCATGATTCTGACGGCACGTGGTGCGGAGCAGCACGCGACCGGCGTCAACAATGTGCTCGCCTTCATCAACATCGCGCTGGCGCTTGGAAAGGTAGGACGACCGTTCAGCGGCTTCGGCACATTGACGGGCCAGGGAAACGGACAAGGCGGTCGCGAGCACGGGCAGAAGGCCGATCAACTGCCTGGCTATCGCTCCATTCACGATCCTGCGGCGCGCCGGCACATCGCCGCGACCTGGGGCATCTCGGAATCGGCGCTGCCGGGAGCCGGTCGATCGGCGTTCGAACTGCTCGACTCGTCGGGCCAGCCCGGTGGCATTCGCGCATTGTTCGTCATGGGCTCGAATCCAGTCGTTTCTGCACCCAACGTGGGGCATGTCATCGATCGTCTTCAGCAGCTCGACTTCCTCGTCGTTGCCGATTTCTTTCTCTCCGAGTCCGCGGAGATGGCCGATGTCGTGCTGCCATCGGCGCAATGGGCAGAGGAAGAGGGCACCATGACCAATCTCGAGGGGCGCGTCATTCACCGGCGACGCGCCATGTCCCCGCCGGGGCAGGTGCGAAGCGACATCGACATCCTGTGCGCGCTCGCCGCCCGGCTCGGAAAGCGCGCGCTGTTTTCATATGTCGGTGCCGCTGAGGTGTTCGACGAGCTGCGCCAGGCGACACGCGGTGGCAGTGCCGACTATTCCGGTATCAGCTACGAGCGTATCGATGCGGAGGACGGCATCTTCTGGCCTTGCACCGGAGAGGGGCATCCTGGAAGCCCGCGGCTCTTCACGGATCACTTTCCGACCGCCACAGGCAAGGCACGTTTTCATCCAGTCGAGCAAGAACAGGCTGCTGAAGAGCCTGACGACAATTTTCCGTGCCACGTGACGACCGGGCGCACCCTGGCGCAATACCAGTCGGGGACACAGACGCGGCGGATCACACAGCTCGTCGATCTGGAGCCGGAACCGGCAGCAGAGATTCACCCGCAGCTGGCGCGCCGTTACGAAATTGCCGATGGCGAGCGCGTGGTGCTTCGCACCCGCCGCGGATCGGCGATTTTCAAAGCACGCATCACCGCCGACATCAGACCCGACACCGTGTTCGTGCCGTTTCACTGGCCGGGCGAACGCTCGGCGAACAGGCTCACGCTCGACGTCCTGGATCCTGTGAGCCGGATGCCGCAGTTCAAGGTGTGCGCCGGTCGAATCGAGAAACCCGATGCGTAAGCGTCTGGTCGTCGTCGGCAACGGCATGGCCGGCGCGCGCCTCCTTGAAGATCTCATCAAGCGGGGGGCACGCGAGCGCTTCGAGATGGTCGTGTTCGGCGACGAACCGTGCGGTAACTACAACCGGATACTGCTTTCCAGCGTGCTGTCGGGCAGCCACAAGCCGGACGACATTTTCATCAATCCCACGTCGTGGTACGCCGCCAACGGAGTCACGCTCCACGCCGGCCGCCCCGTCGAGCGCATCGATGTGCAGCGTCAGCGCGTGCACGCCGCCGACGGGGTGTCGGAATACTACGACACGCTGGTCATCGCGACTGGCAGCAGCCCTGTGATTCCGCCGATCGCCAACATTCGACAGCAGGACGGACGCTTCAAGGACGGCGTGTTCGTGTTCCGTACGCTGGACGATTGCCATCGCATCATGCGCTCTGCCGCACACGCGAAGCGCGCTGCGGTTATCGGGGGCGGACTGCTGGGACTCGAGGCGGCCCGCGGACTCCTGAACTGGGGGCTCGAGACGCATGTCGTGCATCTGATGCCTCACCTGATGGAAGCGCAGATCGACGCACACGCTGGAGCCGTGCTCCTCGGCCAGTTCGAGCGCATGGGATTGCGAGCGCACCTCGAAGCGCGCACGTCCGCTGTTGTGGGCAACGGTCACGTGGAGGGTCTCGAGTTTGCCGACGAATCTCGACTCGATTGCGACCTGATCGTCGTCGCGGCGGGTATTCGTCCAAACGTGAAGCTCGCGTCCGACGCCGGCCTGAGCGTTGGACGGGGCATCGTCGTCGGCGACGACCTCGCGTGTGCGCCCGGCATCTACGCCGTCGGCGAATGTGCGGAGCATCGCGGCAAGGTATATGGCCTCGTCGCGCCCCTCTGGGAACAGACCGCCCAGCTTGCCGATCGGCTCAGCGGACGGAATCCGAATGCCGTGTACACCGGTTCGAAGGTCTCGACCAAGTTGAAGGTGATGGGCATCGACCTCGCCGTGATGGGCGAGAAAGAGCCGTCAGAGGAGGGTGACGAAGTCGTCAGCTACACCGAGTCCTCGAAGGGCGTCTACAAGAAGCTGATCGTGCGCAACGATCGCCTGGCGGGTGCCATTGTGCTCGGCGACGCGGTCATTGCGCCTGCGCTGCTTCAGGCGTTCGCGGCCGGATCGCTGGTTTCGGACAATCGCGCCGAGCTCCTGTTTTCGGGTACGGGCGTGGTGGACACGTCGAAGGCCCGCCAGCCCGAGTCGATGCCAGACGAGGCGCGAGTATGCGACTGCAACAACGTGTCGAAGGCTCAGATTATCGAGGCCGTGCTGCAGGGCGCGCGGAGCATTGGGGCTGTGTGTGACGCGACGCGGGCCTCGACCGGGTGTGGATCGTGCCGTCCCGAGGTCGAAGCCATCGTCGCGCTGGCATGTGAACGCCTGGAGCCTGGAGCCCGGAGCCGGGAGTCCGAAGCCCGGAGCCAGGAGCCGAACAAGATCGAGCGCATCAAGCAGGAGAAAGACGGGCTGGATGTGGTCGGCGACCTGCAGACGTTCGCTCGTGATGGATGGGAGAGCATCAGTGACGCCGATCGAGAGCGATTGAAGTGGCTCGGTGTGTTCTTCAGACGCCAGACGCCCGGCCGGTTCATGATGCGCATCCGCATGCCCAACGGCATCACGAATGCTTCACAACTGAGGGCCATCAGCGAGCTGAGCCGCGAGTGCGGCACCGGCTTCGTCGACATCACGACGCGGCAGCAGGTTCAGCTGCGTGGCTTTGCGATCGGCGACGTTCCACACATCTGGGAGCGTTTGCGCGCCGTCGAGCTCGTT
The DNA here is from genome assembly GCA_963782595.1 of Vicinamibacterales bacterium. Lineage (GTDB taxonomy): Bacteria > Acidobacteriota > Vicinamibacteria > Vicinamibacterales > JAMQPK01 > JAMQPK01. Next base: position 683,352 of record CAWAKJ010000007.1, read on the forward strand.
TCGCTGCAGACCGGCATGGACAACATTCGCAACGTCGTCGGATGCCCGGTGGCAGGTATCGGAGCCGATGAACTCTTCGACGCGTCGCCCGTCGTCCGGGAGTTCAACAATGGCTTCCTCAAGAACAAGGCGTTCACGAATCTCCCGCGTAAATTCAATGTCGCGATTACGGCATGCACCGCCAACTGCACGCACGCCGAGACACAGGACCTCGCGCTGACGCCGGCGATTAAGACCGTCGACGGCGAGGAGATCAAGGGCTTCAACGTCTCGGTCGGAGGAAAAGTCGGCTCGGGCGGGCTTCGGCTTGCATCGCCGCTCGGCGTGTTCGTGCGGCCCGAGGCAGCCGCGTCGCTGTGCAGCCACATCACGCTGCTCTTTCGCGACCACGGGTCTCGCCGTGCGCGCAATCGGGCACGGCTCGCGTTCCTCGTCGATGCCTGGGGAGTCGAGCGTTTCCGTAAAGAGCTGGAACGTCGAGCCGGCCATCGCCTGATGACGGCCGGCCGCGAAGTGCGCACGGCCAGGCACGCCGATCACCTCGGCGTCGCCGAACAGCGGCAGCCTGGCCTGCACTCGGTGGGCTTGAGCGTGCCGGTTGGCAGGATTACTTCTCAGCAGCTCTCAGATGTGGCGCGCATCGCCGAGCTGTACGGCACCGGCGACGTTCGTGTCACCACAGGACAGAACCTCATCGTTCCGAACGTGCACGAGTCGAAGCTGCGACAGCTCTATGACGAACCGATTCTCGAGGAGCTTCCGCACGAGCCCTCGGGAGTGATGCGCGGGCTCGTGAGCTGTACCGGCATCGACTACTGCCACATGGCGCTGATAGAGACAAAGGAGCTCGCGATGAAGACCGCGCGCGAGCTCGAGAAGAGTCTGGGCGCCGGCAGAAAGCTTTTGACCATGCACTGGTCGGGATGTCCGGCGGGTTGCGGAAACCACTCGACAGCCGACATCGGACTGCTGGGGAAGAACGTGAAGATCGGCGACGAGATCGTGGATGCCGTCGACGTCTTTGTGGGTGGACGGTCCGGCCCCGACGCCAAGGCTGGCGCCAGGCTCCTCGAAGATGTTCCCTGTCGCGAACTCCCTGACGTGCTCGAGCGGATCATTCCTTACCTCTCCAACAAGCGGGCGCTGAAAGAAGCCGCCAGGAGTGCGATTGGCGCGGGACGAGGGAATCAGGCAGGTGAGCGCGAAGGGCCCTCGAGACCAGACAATGCCGTCCTCGAGATCTGAGGCGCTGGCGGGCGTGTCGGTGGCGCTGCTGGAATCGCGGATGAGCGGCGAAATGGGCGATCTTGTCCGCCGTTACGGCGGAACCCCCCGGTTCGTTCCAACTGTTCGTGAGACGCCGATCGACTGCCGAGGCCCTGTCGCTTCGTTTCTGCGCACGCTCGAAACCGCCGCCGGGCTGGTCATCGTATTCATGACCGGGGTGGGCGTCAACGTGCTGTTCGATGAGGCGGAACGTCAGGGACAGCTTTCGTTTCTCCTCGAGGCGCTGTCGCACGCGACGCTCGTGTGCCGTGGCCCGAAACCCTCTGCCGCGCTCAAGCGGCGAGGACTGACGCCCACGCTATCGGCCCGCGAACCCTACACCACGGTTGAATTGCTCGAGGTGCTCGAGCACCGGAATCTGTGGAACAGGCACGTGGTGCTCGTCCACTACGGCGAGCGCAGTGACCTGTTCGCGCGCGCGCTCCGAGCCTGGGGAGCGTTGCTGGACGAGATGTGCCTTTACGAGTGGCAGTTGCCGGAAGACACGCGGCCGATGATGGCGCTTGTCGAGGATGTCGTTGCAGGCCGGGTCGATACAGTCGTCTTCACAAGCCAGATTCAGGGACGTCATCTGCTGCAGGTGGCCGTCGAGACCGGTGACAGCGCATCATTGATTGATGCGTTGAACACACGGACGGTCGTGGCCGCTGTCGGTCCGGTGTGCCGAGCCGCGCTCGAAGAGGCAGGGATCACGCCGCACGTTGTGCCCACCAATCCCAAGATGGGTCCGTTGATTGCGGCGCTCGCGGAGCACTTCTCGGCTTTGCGAACTCCACAGGTTGCAAACGCGATCACGAAGGTCACGAAGTAGTCTGCGCACACAAGGTCACAAAAGGCGGAACACGACGACGCGACGAGCACGACGGCGCGATGTGCAGTCACGCGGTCGAGGAACAGAGCCTGCATCGACTTCGCGACGTTGGCGTGGGCCGCGTCCGCGGCTCACGAAGTCGATGCCTCCACAGAGGCCACTGCCGCACCCACGGAGGCTGCCACTCTGGGCCTCCTGAACTCCTGAGCTCTTGTTTAAGTTTTGGGGCACGCGGCAGGTTAGGTCTTCTTCGTGATCTTGACGGGCATCACCTTCGTGACCTTCGTGTTCGTGTTTTTGTTATCAGCTACGTATCCGCCTGTAGTTGTCCAGGCTCATTTTCGCCGTTTCCATCGGCGTAAACCGGCTGCCTTCCTGTTCGACGAGGTAGTACTCGACCCCGCCGACGGTTTCCGCCGCTTCGAAGATCGCTTTCCATGGCGCCGTGCCTTCGCCGATGAGCAGTCCCTTCTGTCCAGGTGCCCAGTCCTTGAGGTGATAGGAACGTACACGGCCAGGGTTGGCCTTGAGGAACGCCACCAGATCGACGCCGTTGGGAAAGACGCCGCCGGTGTCGATTTGAAATCCAAGGTCCTTCGGCGTGTTCGCGAGCAGCACGTCAATGGGGCGAAAGCCGGCTTCGGGTTTGAACTCGGTCGGCCAGTTGTGGAAGCCCGCATTGAGTCCGAGCGGTTTCAGCGTTTCGTGAGCGCGGGTCAGCTCTTCTGCCAGGCGTTTCCACCCGTCCTGGCCGCCCTCCACGCTCACCGAGTGCGCCATCACCACGTGGCGGCTGCCGAGAATCTGATTCAGCTCGGCTGCGCGCGGAAGATCGTCTTTCGCGAAATTCGCCCGCGCGGTGTGTGTCGAGAAGCACCGAATCCCGAGCGAGTCCATGTGCCGGCGGACCTGCTTCGCGTAGTCGGTCGTCCACGTGAAATAAGGTGCATAAAACTCGACACCCGCGTAGCCCATGTCGGCGACCGCCTTAAGAGTGCCCATGCGATCGCGTTCTTCTTCCGCCCTGAGCGTATAGATCTCCAGGCCGACTGGAATGGGAGGCCGGGTCGATTGCGGCCCTTGCGCTCGACTCATGTTGCCGCCGAGGGCGAAGAACGGCGCCGTGCCCGCAATCCTGAGGAAACTCCGCCGGCTGACGAGCCTCTTCGCGCCGCGCCGCTCCGCAACTTGTGATAAAAGTTCACCTACACGCATAACGCGGAGGATTCTATGTTGACTCGCCGGGAGTTCGCCACAATCGCGCTGTCGGGCCTGTTTATCCGGCCGACCGGTGCCGCGCGCGCGGCCCAGGCAGGATCTGGTGCGCCGGGGGCTGCCATCAACGGCGTCAGGATCGGTGCGCAGACCTACAGCTTCCGCGCGCTTCCAAGGCCGGCCGAGGGCGACATGTCTGCTGCGCTGATCAGCGCGTTTACCGAATGCGGCTTGCGGGACTGCGAGCTCTGGTCGCCACAGCTCGAACCGGCCAAGGTGCCCCGCGAGCAGCTTCGCAGCTGGCGACTGGAAACGCCGCTGGATCATTTTTCCGCCATCCGCAAGAGATTCAACGCCGCGAACATCACGATACGCGCGTTCAACTACAGCTTCAACGACACCTTCACCGAGCCGGAGATCGATCGCGGATTTGAGATCGCGCGCGCGCTGGGCGCGGAGTTCATCACGGCCTCGAGCACGCTCTCGGCGGCGAAACGCGTGGCGCCCTTCGCGGAAAAGCACAAGATGGTGGTGGCGATGCACAACCACTCCAACCTGAAGGACCCGAACGAGTTCGCGACGCCCGAGAGCTTTGCGGCGGCCCAGAAGCTCTCGAAGTACTTCAGAGTGAACCTCGACATCGGGCACTTCACCGCCGCCAACTTCGATGCGGTTGCGTACATTCGCGAGCATCACGCGACGATTACGAACCTGCACATCAAGGATCGCAAGAGAGACCAGGGCGACAACATGCCCTGGGGACAGGGCGATACGCCGATTCGCGAAGTGTTGCAGCTGCTCCGCCAGAACAAGTGGCCGATCGCGGCCTACCTCGAGTACGAATACAAGGGTGCGGGGTCGCCCGTCGAAGAAGTTAAGAAAGGGCTCGCGTTCGTGCGCGAGGCCCTTTCGTAATGCAGCGGCTTGGTATGGGGCTTGTCGGCCCCGGGTTCGTCGGCGCGCACCACGTCGATGCGGTGCGCCGGCTTGGATTCGTCGACGTCGTGGCCGTCGCCGCGAGCTCTGAACGATCGGCGAAGGCCAAAGCCGACGCGCTTGGCATTCCGAAAGCCTATGGCAGCTACGAGGCGCTCGCCGCCGATCCGGATGTGCACGTGGTGCACAACACCACGCCGAACAACCTGCACGTGCCCGTTATCATGGCCGCGCTCACCCATCGCAAGCACGTGGTGTCGGACAAGCCGCTGGCGATGAACGCAGAGGACGCGCGGGCGCTCGTGAGCGCCGCGCGCGAGGCGGGCGTCGTGCATGCGGTCACATTCAACTATCGCGGTAATCCGCTCGTACAGCAGGCCCGCGAGATGATTGCGGCCGGAGAGATCGGCGTCCCCCACTTCGTGCACGGCGCCTACCTGCAGGACTGGCTCCTTCAGCCGACCGATTTTTCGTGGCGCCTGGAGCAGGGGAGGGGTGGCAAGAGCTCGGCGATCGGTGATATCGGCTCGCACTGGTGCGATCTGGTCCAGCACGTCGTCGGGCAGCGCATCGAGGCGGTCCTCGCTGATTTTCAGACCGTGATTCCGACGCGGTTCAAGCCGTCGAAGAATCGCGAAGCGTTCGCCAGTGGCGATGAGCGCGGAGAAGAGTTTCACGTCGAGAGCGAAGACCTGGCCACGGTGCTCGTGCGCTTCGACGGCGGCGCGCGTGGCTCGGTGTGCGTCGGACAGGTCTGTGCCGGCCACAAGAACGATCTCTGGTTCGAAGTGAACGGTCGCCAGGCATCGGTGAGGTGGTTGCAGGAGCGGCAGAACGAGCTCTGGATTGGCCGGCGCGAGGCGGCGAACGGGATGCTGCCTAAAGATCCATCGCTGCTCGGTGATGTCGCCAGGCGCTACGCACACTTGCCGGGCGGCCATCAGGAAGCCTGGGCCGACGCCTTCTGCAACGTGATGCGGGATGTGTACGGATTTATCGTGAGCGGCCGGAACCCTGATGACCCGAAGCCGCCGGCGTTTGCGACATTTGAAGATGGGTATCGGTCTGCGTGTGTGGTCGATGCGATCATCGCCAGCGCTGCAGGCGGAGGTGTCTGGACCGGGGTTTGCTATGAGTAGTCGAAAGGCGCAAGTCGAAAGTCGTGAGTCGCAGGGCACGTCGCAAGGCGCAAGTCGCCAATCGCGAGCCCTGGTGGCCTTTGTGCTCGCGTTGGCGTTGCTTGGCGCGCACGTCTGGGCCCAGGGCCGTGGCGGCATCGCAAGTTTCCCGGCTCAGCAGCGCGACCCGGACGATCCGGCGCTCGTCGCGAAGGGCCGCGCAATTTACGATACCGAGTGCCGGAGTTGTCACGGGCCCGATCTTCGTGGAGGAGAGCGTGGCGGTTCCAACCTGCTTCGGTCGGCGGTGATGCTGAACGATCGCAGCGGCGAGCAGCTCGCGCCTGTTATTCAAGGCTCGCACAAAGAGCGTCTGTCTCCGGCGGGACTCTCCGCGGACGACGTGAAGGCCGTGGCCGCGCATATCCACAGCATCCTCGCACTCGCGCCGGGACAGGGCGCACCGCCACCGGGTGCGCCCATCGAGTTGAAGGTCCTCGTCGGTGATGCCGCCGCAGGACAGAAATATTTCGCCGCGAAGTGCGGGAGTTGTCATGCCGCGACCGGTGATTTGAAGGGCATCGGCGCGCGCGATCTGGGGCCCGCGCAACTCCAGAATCTGTGGATCGCAGGTGGACGAGGGACCGGCGGAGGACGTGGTGCGCCGCCAGCGCTCGCAGGCCCCAGGCCCGCCCCCATGACGACACGACGCGAGGCAACCGTGGTCGTGACGCTGCCGAATGGCGAGAAATATGTGGGCCGCCTCGAGCGCATCGACGACTTCATGGTTTCTCTGACGGAGGCCGACGGGACGCCGCGATCGTTCCGCCGCACCTCCGAGGTGCCGAAGGTTGAGGTGCGCGATCCGCTCGAGGCGCACAGAAATCTTCTGCCCGTCTACAGCGACAAAGACATTCACGACGTAACCGCTTATCTGACGAGCCTGAAATGAATCTCAACAGAGCCTTGTTCCTCTCTGTGTTCTCAATGCTCTCGGTGGTGGCGCTCGTCGCCCAGCAACCGGGTCTCGACCCGGCATCCATCACGAAGCCTCTAGGCGATTCCTGGCCGACCTTCGCCGGCGACTACACCAGCCGGCGGTACAGCACCCTCAAGCACATCAACACGTCGAGCGTGAAGAACCTCACGCTTGGGTGGATGACGCGCGTGTTGACGGGTCCGAGAGGCGGCGTTCCGCCGACGATTATCGGCGGCGTGGGCACACGGGAATTCACCGGTGGCACAATCAAGGGCGCCGTTCTGCAGGTGGGCGGCACGCTGTATGTGACGGCCCCCGATAATGTGTGGGCACTCGACGCACTCGACGGCCGCGAAATCTGGCACTACTTCTGGAAGACCCGGGGTGCGACACACATCGGGAACCGCGGCGTCGGGATCTGGAAGAACTATCTGTTCTTCGAGACTCCGGACAACTACCTGGTCTCGCTCGACGCGAAGACCGGAGCAGAACGCTGGCACGTCGAGATCGCCGATTTCGATCAGCAATATTTCTCGACGCCGGCGCCCGTCATCATCGGTGATCACGTCATCGTCGGCACCGGCAACGATCTCGACGGTCCGGGGTTCCTCCAGTCCTACGAGCCAGAGACCGGTAAGCTGCAGTGGAAGTTCTACACCGTGCCGATGAATCCAGGAGATCCGGGGCTCGAGACCTGGCCGAATCTCGACGCTGCGCGATACGGAGGCGGGCATACGTGGATGCCAGGCTCGTACGATCCGGAAACGAAGCTGTACATTTTCGGGACCGGCAACCCGACGCCCGCCTATACCGGCGTGGCACGGCCAGGAGACAACCTGTATACGTGCGCGCTTGTCGCGGTGAATGTCGATACGGGCAAGATGGCGTGGCATTACCAGATGTCGCCTCACGACACGCACGACTGGGATACGGTGCAGTCGCCCATCCTCATCGACGCGCGTGTCAACGGCAAACCCCGCAAGCTCGTGTCGGTTGCAGCGCGCAACGGGTATTTCTTCACGGTCGATCGCGTCACGGGCGAACACATCGTGACCACGCGGTACGGCTCGCACACGAACTGGGCAGGTGGACTCAACAGCAAGCAGGCTCCATGGCCTGCTCCGGAAAAGGAAGCGACGATTCCGGGCGCGCTGGTTTCGCCGGTTGAAGGGGGCACGACCAACTGGCAGCCGCCTGCCTATTCGCCCGATACAGGGCTCGTCTATACGCAGGAAGACAACGCGTTCAACATGCTGTACCTCACCGATCCCGATCCTCGCGGATCGATGGGACTCGGAGGGAAGATGCGCGTGGAGGTCGGATCGGGCGGGAAATTCCTGGCCGCCATCGATCCTGCCACAGGCAAGGTTGCGTGGCGCCGCCGGTATCCAGGTCCTGGCGGTGGCGGCATCGGATTTCTCGCGACGGCCGGAGGCGTGCTGTTCGGCGGCGACGGCAGCGGCAATTTCGTCGCGCACGACGCGAAAGACGGCAAACCGCTCTGGCATACACGGATCGGCGCCATCTCGAACGCGCCGCAGACCTACATGCACGAGGGACGTCAGTACGTGATCATCGCCACGGGCGATATGTTGTGGGCCTTTACGTTGTACTAACTTCGCAGATTAGCTGTCAGGGCAGATGGCAGATGGCAGGAGGGATTGGGGATTAGGGATTAGGGATTGGGTGGAACACCTCAAATCTTGCGTTTGCCGCACTCTCAAGGCACTTGAATCACGATGACGCGGTCTCCGGAGTCGGTCGGCACGATTTCGGCTTCCACCTGATGAAGCTGACTACTTCCGGGTGCCACGACGGAGCCGAAGTGATGTCCCACCGTGCCGAGGTACGTTGCTTCGCCTTTCTCATCGGTGAAGCGTTCATTGGTGCCTGAAGCAAGGTTGGTGTTGCCGAGCGAGACCTGAGCCTTCGCGACTGGCCGGCCGTTCCCATCTTCCACTCTGATAGTGACAATCTGAGGAATGTTCAACTCGATCTTCACCCTGCCCGAGGAAAGATCGGTCGATGTGAGCTCGTGATCCAGTGAAATTCCGGGAATGGCAAACTCGCGCCGGTCCTGCACACGAAGGACGTGCAATTCGTTGAGTATTGCGACGAAGGGCCCCGGAACGTCGATGGCGACCGCAGGAATGACACCATCCTTGAGCTCAAACCTGAACGTGCGCAGTCGCACTTTCGTCTGCTCAAGCTCGCTCAACTCGAACGAACGGCCGGCCATCGTTTTCAAAACCGGCTTGTCGCCGACGATGAGCCTGAAGAGGATCGCCCGCGCAGATCGAAAGACGAACTGCGGGCTGCTGATCTCGATGTCGACACGCGACGGCTCTAAGACCTGTGCGCGGACACCAGACGTCAACATGACTATCGTTGCGACCGCTGTGGCAACGGCGATCGACGAGAGGCGCCTGAGCACGACCCCAGTTTACGCTGCACTGAGGCATTGCCACATTCCCAATTGGCAATTGCCACAATGATTGGCGATGGAGATAGACGACTAGGGATTAGGGATTGGTGGGGCGCGCAGCACGATCACGCGTTCGCCTGTGTCGTCCGGTTCTACGTCGAACTCCTCGAATACCCGCTCGCGCATCACCCCCCGATCGCCAAGCGACGCCAGGTGTATCCCATGGTGTCCCGGAGTTCCGAACAACACGAGGTCGCCATCGATTGGCGCTTCCAGTGTCGCTGTCACCGACGGAATTGAAAGGCTGACGACCGCCGGCACGGTTGCCCCGGTTGAATCCTTTACCTGGATTACGAGCACGATGGGAAGATTGAGCTCTACGGCGACGCAACCAGAGTGAATCTCGTCGGCGGTCATCGCCCTCGAAACCCAGAGTGACGTAACGTTGTAAGGACGATTGTCCGACTTTCGCGTGACAGTCAACTGGTACAGCATCGCGTCGAACTCGATTGGACCTTCCACCAGCACGCCGTCAATCGAACCATCCTTGATTTCGCCGACCCGGAACTCGCCATCAGAGAAGATGCGCGCGCCCTTCGTGAAGAAGACGAGTCCCGACTCGAACGCAAACTGCGGGCTGCTGAAATGAAAGCTGACCGATTGCGTCATGTGAGAACGTCATCTGCCATCTGCCATGACTGCGATCTCTAATTAGTTCGTGACCACAGGGCCCCGTATCTTAGTTCCTGGCCCGTGAGCTTGGCGGGATCGGCGCCTTTGCGCGGGCGGAACTTCTGCGCGCGGCCGTTGAACACTTCGGCGACGTACAGATTGTTCTCCTGATCCACCGAGAACTGGTGCACGCCGTTGAAGCGGCCGGCCAGCGGACCGAAGGTGCCCCAGCCGTACAGGAATTTTCCGGTCAGGTCGTATTTCAGCATCTTGTGCGTTTCGCCGTCGGACACCCACAAGAACTGGTCGCGGCTCATCAGCACGTGATACGGACGGCGGATGTTCGTCCACATGTCGAGGAACTTGCCGTTCTCGTCGAAGATCTGAATACGGCTGTTCGTCCGATCCGAGACATAGACCTTGCGATCGCGGCCCACCGCGACGCTGTGGACAGTGTGCATCTCGTTCGGGCCAGGGTTGGTCTTCCCCTCGCTCGACGTGCCCCATGACGTCAGGTACTTGCCCTCGGGGCTGAACTTGACGACGCGGGTGTTGGTGTAGCCGTCGCTGACGAAGAACGTTCCGTCAGGCAGCCAGTCGATGTCGGTGGGGCGGCCGAAATGGCTCTGGTCTTCGCCGCGCACGAGCTGCTCGCCCCAAGTCTGCACGAGCTTGCCGTCGTAGGTGAACTTGAAGAGCTGGTGCAGGTTGTCGTCCATGATCCACACGTGCTTTTGCGGATCGTAGGGGTTCATCTTGATCTTGTGCGGACCGCGAGCGCCTTTCACGGCGAAGATCTTGTCGTGTTGCGTCCACGACTGCACCATCCGGCCGTTCCGATCGACGACGAAGATGCAGTGCTGCCAGTTCTGGTTCTGCGCGCCTGTGGCGTTGGCGGCAAGCGGGACGCCGAACTTGGCGCCGGCGGGCAGCGGAAGCATCCCGCGCTGTACGATCCAGACGCGATCGGGCGTTTCGGCAAAGACGCCTCCAGTCGATCCCCAGGTGTAGCCCTCCGTTCCAGGAATCGGCTGCGGCCAGTTGGGCACGACTTCGTAAGGACCGAACTCGTCTTCGCCCCCCTTTTCCTGCATCAGCGCCGACGAGGGCACGAGGGTAAGCAACGCGAGCAGAGCAACCCAGCGTCTCATCGCAACCTCCTGTATTTCGTAGGGCGGGTCTTGAACTGCAAGACCCGCCCTACAATCCGCGGTCCTACGGTACGACCGTAATTAGGGACTCACGCATCGCCGGTTTCGCATCCTCGATGTTGCCGCGCACCTTGGCCTCGACTTGCAGTAGATAGCGGCCGGGAGGCACGTCCTTCAGCGGGAATTGTTTCGCATAGCCGTAGATTTCCCACGGTTTCTCGGTGCCTTTCGGTCCGTTGGTCAGTTCGTCGCGGCTCGCGTAGACCTCTTTACCATCCTCCGAAACCATCCGCACCGCGACGTCGATCGTCCGTGGCTGGCGGGCGGAAATGTTGTCGTAAATCTCCGTGTAGAAGGCGAGTTGGTCCCCACGCGGGAACTCGCGGCGGCTCGTCGCCGCCGCCGGCAGCAGCTTCGACACGATGGGGTCCGGTTGGATACTGGGTGTCGACTGACTTGACGCGGCCGCCAGCAGCAGGCCGCCGATCATCAGTTTGTCCTTGCGGAAGTCCGGTATCACGAGATCGTAGAACACCGTGCCGCTGAGGCCCCCGACTCTCTCGCGCGCGCCGATTCTCAGCTGATAGCGTCCGGGTGGAAGGCTGATACGCGGATTCACGCGAACGCCGTTTGCCGTGACGCGCTCGCGCGTCTCAGGGCGAAGGGTGAGGTCCAGGACCGAATGTGTTCCGCCCAGCGCTTTCCCCTGATCGTTCACGCCGTAGAACGAGAGCTCGACTTTGTTCGCGACCATTCCTTTCGCATCGGGCGGCTCGTACGGCAGCCGGGCGCCGTCGATCTCGATCGCGAGCGCCACTGACGCTTCCTTGGGAGTGTTCCTGAACGGCGCCGCCTGCACCGTGAAATTGAGACCGGTCTGCTGCAGCGGGTAATTCAACACGCCGCGAAGCTCGGAGGACGTCCTGTCGGCGTTGGGCCGGCTGGCCTCGCGCGCGCGCCTCGCATCGTCTTCGCGTTTCCGTTCCTCGGCGGTGCGCCCGCGCGGAGACGCGTATCCGCGTCGTGCCTCTACCCGAAGTCCCGGCCGGTTCACGCGAACCTCGATCTTGTGGAACCGCCCGTCACGAGGATGCGTGGGGGGATAGTAGCCGAGCACGTAATAGCGGCTGTTCGCTTGCACGATGCGCTCGAACGCCGTTGTCAGCGAGTTCGTGTTGACCGAGGCGATGCCACCGGTCTGCTCGGCCAGCTCCTTCAAACTGCCCTGCGAGAGCATCAGCTCGTTCATCAATTCCGATTGAGCGTTGAACACGCCTCCCGTAATCGGGGTGTTCGTGCCCGGGGTGACCATCGCGGGACCACCAGCCATTTCGGGCGATCCACCGCCTCCCATCTCCATGAACTCGTTCGTCATGCCGACGAGCCCGCGCGGGTCAACCGTGTAGTAGTTCACGTTGGCCCGCGCCGCCATCGTAATCGCATCCTGTGTGGCGCGAATCACATCGGTAGCGTTCTGAGATCCGAACGAGTCGTAGATCGGATAGTCGATGCCCTCGCTGAAGAAGACAACAGCCTTCCGCCGTCCGCGCACGCTGGTCAGAAACTCGGCCGTGTACTTCAGCGTGTCGAGTGTGCTGGTGGCGCGATAGCCGCGCTCGAAATCGCCCGGGTCCAGCCGCGAGTAGCCACCGGGATCGGTCGACTCTGGCTGCTGCTGCTGCTGTCCGTCGTTGGTCTGCTCGGAGCTCGGCACCAGCCGCTGATAGTACGTGTCGAGACGCTCGAGCGTAAGCGACCGCATGCGCTGGCCGACGAACTTGTCGATGGCAGCGTGGAGGAGTTGCTTGTTGCCCGTGAATTCCTGCGCCGCATTGGTGCGGCCGCTCGTGTGGATCACTGCCGCGACGTCGTTCGCGCCCATGTAGCGATCGACGAATTCCTTTGCCGACTTTTTCACCTGCGCGGTCCGCATGGCGGCCACGTTGAAATCGTCGAGGATGATCACGTACAGCCGCCCGGCGAAGGGCTGCCGGTTCGACTGCGTGTCCGGAGCGATGGGCCGATCGGCAAAGACGTAATGGTTCTGCCGTTCGACGGGGATCTCGACATACGAGAACATGTCGACCTTCTGCGGCTTGCCGTCCTCGAACACCTGGAAGTCTTCTCGCGCAAGGCCCGGAATGAAGTTCCCCTTTTCGTCGGTCACCACGACGTCGACGTCGACGTAATTCACTTCAACCTGGAACGTGACGGAAGGTGGCCCCTGCGGGCTCTGCGGATCCTGAGCCTTGACAAACGGCGACTGCAGAACTGCCGCAGCGAGTGTGAGCGCAATGAGTGATCGTTTCTTCATGTGGAAAACCTATGGCTGAACCGTGATCAGCGTTTCCTGGACGGCCGCGGTGGCTGCGCCGCGTAATCTGGCCTCGACCTTCAGAAGGTACTCTTCCGGCCGCCACGTTCTTCAAAGGAATATCCCGAGTCAGCCCGAATGCCGTCCAGTTTCCAGCGGGGATGCTGTCCTTCGCGCTGAAGACTTCCTGCCCCGTCTCGGAAATCAGGGTCACGCCCGTGTCCACCTGGCGAGGCTGCTGCCTGGAGATATTGTCGTAGATCTCGGCAAAGACCGACACCGTATCGTTCTGGGAAAATGTCCGCCGGCTCATCGCCGGCCCAGCCAGCAGCTTCGCCGCTGCGGGATCGGGCTGTGCCGTGAACGATGCGTTTGCCGACGCGGCCGTCAGGAGGAGTCCGCTCAGCATGACCGGATCTTTACGGAAATCCGGAACCTGGAGATCGTAGAACACCGTGCCGACGAGTCCGCCGGTGCCCTCGCGCGCGCCCACGCGAATCTGATACCGGCCGGGAGCCAGCGTCAGGCGTGGATTGACGCGCAGGCCACCGGTCCCGACCCGCTTCAGCGACTCTGGCCGAAGCGTGAGATTGAGCTCGGTGCGCGTCGAGCGCTGGGCGCGGCCGTTCTGGTCGATGCCGAAGAAGGTAAGTTCCAGGGTGTTGGCCGCGATCCCGCCGTCGTTCTGAGGCGTAAATTTGATCGCATCGGGGTCGAACTCGATGGCCAGCGCGACCGACGCCTCTTTCTGATTCAGCTTGAACGGCGCCGCCTGCAACGAGAAGGGGAGCCCGCTCTGCTGCAGTGGCGCGTTCAGGGCATCCCGAAGCTCGACGGTGGTGTTGTTGACGGCGCCTTTTTTGGCCTCTCGCGCGCGCCGTACTTCTTCTTCACGCCGGCGTTCGGCGGGCGTACGTCCCCGGGGTGCCGCATAGCCCCGGCGTGCGGAGACCCGCAGACCCGGCCGCTTGACGCGGACCTCGATGCGATGGAACCGCCCATCGCGTTCCGATGTGGGTGGATAGTAGCCCAGGACGTAATACCGGCTGTTCGCATCGACGATGCGGCCGAACGCCGAACCGAGGGTGTTCTGATTGACTGCCGCGAACCCGCCGGTTTCTTCCGATAGCGTACGCAAGCTGTCCTGTGACAGCTTCATCTCGTTTAACAGGCCCTGCTGCGCGTTCGTGGCGCCGAACACGCCGAGCGCCACGTCGGGTGCGTGAGATCCCGCCGTCTCGATGTACTCGCTCGTCATGCCGATGAGCCCGCGCGGATCGAGGGCAAAGAAGTTCACGTTCGAACGCGCGGCGGCGGTGATGGCGTCCTTGATGGCGCCGACGACGTCGGTGACGGTGTGCACGCCGTAGATTTCGCTGATCGGCATCTCGATGCCTTCGCTGAAGAGCAGCACAGCCTTCCGGCGTCCGCGCACGCCCGCGAGGAACTCGCCGAGATTCTTCAACGTATCGAGCACCATGACGGCCCGCTGCTCGCGCTCGAGATCGCGGATGTCGACAGGGGCCGCGGCGTCTTTGACGTCGGCGCCGGCGTTGCTGTAGTTCTCCTCCGGCCGATCCATCCTCGTGAGCTCGGTGTGATAGTGGCGCTCCAACGCTTCCATCGCGGCCGAGCGGAGCCGCCGGCCGACGAACTTGTCGATGGCCGCGATGAGCAGGGCCGGATCGTTCGTAAAGTCCTGAGTGGCGTCGGTTCGTCCGCTCGTATAGACGACCGCCGCGAGATCGTTCGCGCCGAAATGGCGTTCGACAAATTCGCGGGCGCCCTGCTTTACGAGTCCGCCGCGCAGCGGGCTGATGTCGAGGTCGTCGAGCACGATGACGTAGACACGCCCCTCGAACGCGCGGCGATTCGACCTGACATCGCTCGTGACCGGGCGGCCCAGCACGGCAAACCGATCCGGCGGCGCCACGGGCAGCTCGACATACGAAAACATTTCAATCTTCTGCGGCTTGCCGTCTTCGAACACCTCGAAGTCTTCGCGCGCCAACCCGGAGACGAAGTTCCCTTTCTCGTCGGTGACGACGGCATCGACGTCGACGTAGTTCACTTCGACCTGAAAGGTCACCGACGGCGGCGTTTGGGGAGCTTGAGCCGCGCTCGACGCGCCCAGCATCAGGGCCGCGCCGGCGACGGCAAGCATTCGACGGGACTGCATCAAAAGAACAACCCTCAAATTGCGGAATTCGTGAGAATTCCCATTATATGCAACACAACCAGGGATTGGGGATTAGGGATTGGGGGGTAGGAGAATCCAAGAATTCGCAGATTGTGAGATTGGCAGATTGTGAGAACGTAGGGCGGCCCGGAATGAACGTAGGGCGGGTCTTGAACACGTAGGGCGGGTCTTGCACTTCAAGACCCGCCCTACACGCCTAATCTACCAATCTACGAATCTGCCAATCTACCAATGGTGCGTCAGAACCCCAGCCGCAGTCCGATCTGCGACTGGCGCGGGAAGCCCGTGCCGCCCTGGAGACCGGCCAGACGCAGGAAGTCGGCGGCCAGTCGGCGATTTCCGCCCGGGTTGGTGAAGTTCGCCCGATTGGTCACGTTGAACGTCTCGTAGAAGATGTCCAGCGTGCGGCGTGCACCCAGCCTGGCGCGGTAGCCAATGCGCGTGTCGAACTGCATGAATCCGGGACCACGAGCGCCGTTGCGTCCACCTTCGCTGACGACACCGGTCATCACGTGCTGGCCGGCCGCAGGCAACGGTTCATACGTACCGGCCGGCAGCGGTGCAAAGTTGATTCGGTTGCGATCGGAATCCAGCGTGTCGTCCTGGATCGTAAACGGCGTGCCGGTCATCGAGCGTAGCGTGGCGCTCACAGTCACGCCGCGGGTCTTCGGAATTTCCATGCGCCCGCTGAGCGTGAAGTTGTGCTGGCGGTCGGTTCCCGCGAGCGCGTCATACTCGTCGAGGTGCAGATCCGTCAGCGTCTGCAACTGGGGTGTATCGCCCTGGCCGGCGGTGATGCCTCTGGAGTAGCCGAGCGAGTAGGCGGCGCGCGCGCTGAAATTGTGCGAGTACCGTTTCTCGACGGAAATATTCAGCGCGTCATAGTCGCTGTACCCGTATTGGGTCGTAATCAGACGAACCGTTGTTGTCGGGGCGTATAGTGCCTCACCAGGCGCCAGGCTCGAGTTCAGCACGCCGAACGGATCCGGCGCCGGAGTGACGCGCGGACCGTCGCGAACGTCGTTGGTGCCAAGCGCGATGTTCAGGTTCGGGTTGAAGAACATGTCGCGCCCGTTCATGCGCACGTAGTCCACCGAGGCGGACACGCCCTGGAGGATTTCCCGCTCGTAGCCCACGCTGATCTGATGGAAGTACGGCTGCTGCCGATTGGAGTCGTCCCAGCTCACCGTGCCGCCGACGTTACGGACCGTGGATCCAGCCGGGAACATCGAGTTCAGAATCGCGCGCTGTGCCGGCGTAATCTGACTGAGTTGATTCACCAGCAGCATCGGATCTGTCGGGAACGTGCCGTTGCGCGGTCCAAGATCCGGACCGGCGACGGGGAAGTTCGCCGTGAACGACGGCGAATACTTGTAGTCGGTCAGGAAGTTGTCCACTGTGCCGAGCAGCGTTCTGTCATAGAAGAGTCCGTAGCCGGCGCGAACGACTGACTTGCTCTGGCCGTCGGGATTCCAGACCAGGCCCAGGCGGGGAGCAACGTTGTTCTTGTCGACCGGGTACTTCGTCAGCCGAGGGTCGCCGAGCGGCGTCGGGTCGTACGGAAAGACTTCGAGGTCGTAGCGGACACCGGCGCTCAGCGTGAGCCCCGGCTTGATCTGCCACTTGTCCTGCGCGAAGAGCTCGCCGATGTGCATCACCATCTTGTAGTCGAGCGCTCCGGGCACGCGAATCGTGAATCGTTCCGGATACGACCTGGGATTGGCAGGGTCGAACGCGATGTCGCCCGTGCCGCGGAACTGATACGTGCCCTGCAGGTTGCCCCATGCCGGGTTGCTCAGCCAGATGTGCGAGTAACGGGCGCCGAACTTCAGGTCGTGGCGGCCTTTCGCCTCGGGAATGAACCAGGAGAATGTGTTGTCGATCGAATGGCCCCTCTGGATGGAGTAATCCATGGTGCCGTTCGACTGGACGTCGAACGTTTCGTAGTCGAGGATCGGACCTGAGCTGACGATATCGGCTCCCGCGCCTTCGGGACACGGCACGCATCGGCCGTACTCGGGCTTCAGGGCTCGCCACGCCGGATTCGCATGCACGGTGTCTTCGAGCACAAGGCCGTAACGGATCGTGTTCACCTTCGTATCCGACAGAACGGACGTCAAGGTGCCGACCATCGTCTGGTCGAGGTCGGTCTCGTCGCCGTAGCTGGTCAGGGTTTCGTTGTTGCCGTCCAACCTGTTGAACTGCGGAGCGCTTTCCCGCAGCCAGCGGAACGCCCACGTATGCTTCGCGCTCAACTGGTGGTCGAGGCGCCACAGCGTATTCCACGCCGATTCTTCGCTGGCTACCGCGAAGTTGAGCGCCGGACGTGCGGGGAATGTGTTGCTGAAATTCCGGTTGATGTAGAGCCGCTCGAGACTGAAGAAGAAGTGCAGTTTGTTCCGGATGATGGGGCCGCCGATCGTCCCGCCCCATTCCTTCTTGCCGACGTCGGGCTTGGGAGCGTCGATGGCTTTCGCGAAGAAGTCGCGGGTGCTCATCGCCTTGCTCGTATAGAAATTGAAGGCAGAGCCGGTAACCTGATTCGTGCCCGACTTGGTGACCGCGTTGATGACCGCCCCCGACGCGCGTCCCCATTCCGCGTCGAACTGGTTGGTGAGAATCTGCACTTCCTGAATCGATTCATTCGACGCGCGGGTCTGCCCGCCGACGTTCGATCCACGCTGTTCGTCGGTGTTGTTCGCGCCGTCGAACACGATGTTATTGGCGGCCGTCGGTTGTCCGTTGGCCTGGAAGCTGTCGTTCAGGAACTCGGCGCTCGGGATGAACACCGTGCCCGGCACGTTGCCCACAAACGCCATGTAGTTGCGGCTGGCCGACGGCAGATCGCTCAACTCCTCGGCCGAGATGTGACCGCCGACGGCTGCCGTGGTGACGTCCACCAGCGGTGCTTCGCCGGTGACCGTCAGCGTTTCGGCGAGTCCGCCGACTTCCATCATCAGATCGAGCGTCGCGGTCTGGCCGACCGTGAGTGTGATGCCGCGGCGATCGAGCGCCTTGAAGCCCTCGAGCTTGGCGGCAATGCGATAGCGGCCCGGCACCATCTGCGAGGCGAAGTAGCTGCCCTCGGCGGTGCTGGTGATCTCGCGCACGACACCGGTATCTTCGTTCGTGATGACGATGGTGACGCCCGGCAGGGCGCCGCCCTGCGCGTCCGCAATTTTTCCGCCGACTTGCGCTGTGCCTTGCTGGGCGAACGCTGGCGCGGCCGCGCACAGCAATACGAGTAGGGATACACCCAGAACCAGTCTTCGCATCTGCCCCTCCTCAGAAGACTCCGAAAGGTTGAACGCCGCGACCCATGGGTATGCCGCTGAGATTGCCCGCTAAAAATTGAAGTAAATGAGAGGTTAATAATGCGCCCGCCACGTGCGAAGTTCAAGAGGCTTTCCGGCCAGATCAGCGTTGCGTGTGACGAAACCAAGTTTCCGGATGCGATCCAAGTTGATGGAAGTCAAACTAAGGAAAAGACGGGAGAAGCGGTGAACGGGGGGATGGGACGTTGACCGTCATGGCAGACGGATGATGGCAGATGGCAGAGCGTTCTACTTCTTACTTTCTACTTCTCACTTTTTACTTTCATACCTCCTAGGGCAGTGCGAACACGAATATCGAATTCGTCGCTTGCGGAACGCGCGCCTCGGGGATCGTATCGGTCACGATACTGCTGCTCCACGAACCGCCGCCGGTGCCGACCGGGACCGCGACATACTGCTTGCCATCGACGGCGTACGTGATCGGGAAGCCCTGAACCAGCGTCGGCATGCGTGGGCTCGTGTAAAGAATCTTTCCGGTGGCCGCGTCGTAGATGCGGAAGTAGCGATCCCAGTGCCCCTCGAGCACCAGCCCTTCGCCCATGGTCAACGCGGCCGTGTTGGGCGGCGTGCGCGTGCGATGTCGCCACAGGATTTTTCCGTTCACGTCCATGGCCAGCAGTTCGCCGAGTCCATCCGGGCTTTCCGGATGCATCAGGTTGATGCGCCGCACTGGGCCGGAGCCGCCTCCGCCTTCGACGAGCTTCATCGGACCGAACGTCCCGTCCTCGCACGTGAGATTCAGCGGGATGTAGAACGCGCGCGTCGCTGGATGGTAGGCCATCGCGCGCAGGCTCTTGAACCCTCCGGTGCTCGGGCAGAAACGAAACTCCACACCCTCTTTCGGAATCGTGTTCGGACGGTACCCTGCGCGGCCGGTCTTCGGATCGACGTCGACGAGCGTTTGGTATCCCGGGTCGTGCGCGGCGACGAACTTGCCCGTCTTCCGATCGAGCTCCCAGAGGATGGCCAGCTTGCCCATGGTGAAAATCGACGAGCGGCCGGCGACGTCCACGAGCACGCGCTCGAAGACTTCGTCCATGTCGTGCGTCTCGCCGGGGATGTGCTGGAAGTACCACGCCATCTTGCCGGTCTTCGGATCGAGCGCGAGCGTGCTGTTGGTGTAGAGGGCATCGCCGACGGTGCCGCGCTGAAATTGCGCCCACGGTTTGGCCTGGGCCGTGCCCCAGTAGACAAGGTTCGTTGCGGGGTCGTAGCTCCCTGTGATCCACGCGTCGCTCCCCGCGCGGAACATCAACGGCTGGTTCTCCCAGGTGTCGCCGCCCGGTTCGCCCGGCCTCGCCACGGTCGACGTTCGCCACAGCTCCTTGCCGGTCTGCGCGTCGTGACCGAGGATGTAACACACGTCATTCTTGAACCGCTGGCAGCCGGTGAGCGAGGAAATGATCACGCCCTTCACAGCCAGCGCGCCCGCGGTGTACGTGTAACCCAGCTTTGGATCCACGACCTGCGTATCCCAGACGACCTCGCCTGTGCGCGCGTTGAGCGCGATGAGACGCGCATCGCCGGTTGTCACATAGACGTTGGCGGCGTAAATCGCGAGATTGCGCGTCGGCGTATTGCGAACACTGCCGTTGCCTTCGGCCGGCTGCGGCGCCCGGAACTCCCACAGGAAGTCGCCGTTGGTGGCATCGATCGCCTGCGCGCCGCCGCCAGGTGTCGGAAGAAACATGATGCCGTCGTGCACAAGCGGCGTCGGCTGATGGCCACCCGCCGGCATGCCCCACGACCAGGCAAGCTTCAGCTGGGCGACGTTCTGCTTGTTGATCTGCGAGAGCGGACTGTAGCCGGTGCCATCGTAGGTGCGCCGCCAGTTGATCCACTCCGCCGGGTCCGGCTTTTCGAGCATGGCGTCGGTGACGGGCCGGTACACACGGGCCCCCAGACCGAGATTCCGGACCTGGCGCTGCACCTGGGCGCGCGTGCCTTCGTTTGCCATGAGGAAACAGGCGGCGAAAGCCGCAGCAGCCGATACAATCAATCGGGCACGAGGCATGATGGCGAGAGTTTACATCATTGTTTTCATCGCGCTATCCGCCGCGTTGAGCCCGCCAAACGCGCTCGTGCAGGCCCAGGGACACAGTGCAGGCGACAGGTTCGTCGCGGTGCGCGCCGGCGCCAATCTCGTTGGCAACACGTACCGGTTTCGCGATCGCAGGCCCGAGCCCGGCGCCGGGGGATCGATCGGCACATTTGTTTCGCCCGGCTGGGCGCTCGAGTTCGAGACCTGGGTGCGCAGGTCGAATCCGGAGTGTTGCGGTCCGCGGCGCCGCGAGGCGCTGTACAGCCTCAGCGTGATGCGGCTGCTGACGGCCGGAGGACTGCAGCCATACATGGTCGGTGGCCTCACGTGGTTACAAGCGCGAGGTGGGCAGATGCAGGTGCAGGTCGGTGTGGGTGCGCAGTTCCCTTTGCGCCCGCATGTCGCGATGTCGATCGACCTGCGCGGCAACGGCGGCGGCTCGACGATGATCGTGCGGCCGACGGCGGCAATCATCTATCACTTTCGGTGACCCCACAGTCCTCCCGTCCTTTACCACAGAGGCAGAAACTCGATACGGAGGAAAAACAAAGAGGGCATTTTCCTCTTTGTCTTTCCTCAGTTCGAGAATGCGCCCTCTGTGGTTAAGATCACCGCATGTCGAGACAATTGATCTCCACCGGCAGCAAATGGGAGCCCATCGTCGGCTATTCGCGCGCGGTGCGTATCGGGAACCATGTGTGGGTGTCGGGCACAACTGCAACGGGCGCGAATGGTGAAATCGTCGGCGTGGACGATCCGTATCAGCAGACCCTGCAGACGCTCAGGAACATCGCCTCGGCGCTCGCCAAAGCGGGCGCATCGATGAACGATGTCGTCCGGACGCGGATGTATGTCGTGGACATCGCGGCGAACTGGGAGAAGATCGGCAGGGCTCATGGCGAGACCTTCGGCGAGATACGGCCGGCAACGGCCATGGTCGAAGTGCCGAGACTGATCGACGCGCAGATGCTCGTCGAAATCGAAGCCGACGCTTACGTAGGTTCGTAGAGCACGTACTTCCTTCGAAGCCGTTCAGGAAACTTCTCGATCGCATAGCGCTGCATCGTTCTCGGCATCGTCCGCGCGTGCCTGCGCAGGAAGCGTTCTTCGCTCGCGCGGTCGCGGTTGCCGACTTCCCGCAGCATCCAGCCGACAGCCTTGTGGATGAGATCGTGATCGTCGTGGACGAGCAGCTCGGCAATCGCCAGCGCATCGGTGAAGTCACGTTTTCTGATGTAGTGCTGCGTGGCGATCATGGCGATGCGTCGCTCCCACACGGATGTCGACCGGGCGAGTTGTCTCAGAACAGCGCGATTGCGTGTCGCGAGGTACGCACCGACGATGTGCGGCGCCGAGCTGTCGACAAGGTCCCAGCTATTGATCGAGCGCGTGTTCCGCAGATACAGCCGGTAGATCGTGGAGCGCGTGGGGCCGTCGGCGCGATCGAACTGGCCGACGAGAATCAGCAACGCGAGCAGGCGCTCCTCGTGCCACCGGGAGCGGAGCAGAGCGGCCGCGTTCTTCTGCGGGAGGTCTCTCTGTGTGCGGGCGATTCTGCGGAGCTGGGGCACGGTGACGCCCAGAAACCGATCGCCTTCGCCGTATTGGCCCGGGGCCGTCTTGAAAAACCATTTGTTCGTCTCGGCCCGTCTGGCGTTCGCCGCGTCGCGAACGCTGCGCCTCGCGTCGGCCAGGCGACTCATCCCGTGTGCCCTTCGAATCGCGCCAATCGCCTGAGTGCCTGCACTCGCTCCGATCGATCGACGCGCGCGCGATCGACGGCCAGACGCAGCAGCTCGATCGTTCGATCGTAGATGGGCCGATCAACGGGGAACGGAATGCCATCTTTACCGCCATGCGCAAACGCGAAGCGGGCAGGATCGCGGGTGCTCACCGGTGTTCCGTAGACGAGCTCCGAGGCGAGCGCCAGCGCCCGCAGCGTTTTCGGTCCGACTCCTTCCATGCCGAGCAGCGTTTCGAAATTCTCGGGCCCCCGCTCGTAGGTCTTCAGCAGAATCTTGCGCAGGTATCGCGAGTCGACATCCACTTCTGGAAAGAGCATGTGTCGTGACGGTAGCCTGAGGTCGGGCACCTGTTCGAGGGCGCGCAGCGTCGTTTCTGGAGGCAGACCAGCGAGCTCGGCGCTCGCGCGGCGTGCATCGCGGCTCTCGCGCGCGACGAGGTTCAGGGTCTCGCCGTGGACATCGCAGCAGACCGCATCGTGCGGCTCCTCGACGAAGCTCGTGACGTGCTCCGACAGCCAGTGATAGCGTCTGGCCGTCGACGTTCCGTCGTTCATCCCCTGCTGCACAACCGACCAGTCGCCTGAGGATGTAAACAGAAATACGTGGTGGTACAGCTGATAGCCGTCCTGCACGGCAGCGTTGTCTACTTTCGCGGCCGTGCGGCTCGCGCGCACCAATGCGTCGGCATCACGGCCCAGCTTGTTGCAGACCTCGAGAATCTGCCCGGGGCACTTCTTTGACGCGGCGCCTTTCCCTCCAGCGGCGAACAGACCCCATTCTGGTCCGGCCTCCTGTAACGACTCCTTGACAGCGCCGCAGACGGTCGTCGTTACGCCGCTCGAATGCCAGTCGAAGCCCAACACGCAGCCAAATGCTTGAAACCAGAACGGATCGGATAGCCGGCGCAGCACCTCGCGCGCGCCGTACTCCTGGACGATGTGAGCGAGGATTTCGCGGGAGAGGAGGACCATGCGCGAGAACAGCCACGCGGGGGCCTTCCCGCCATGCAGGGGAAGCGACGCGTAGCCCGTTCTCTTTCCCGCTAACATCGATGAATTCTATGCGACACTATGGGCGCTGTTTGCGGAAGTAGCAGACCAAAGTAGAGTGTCAAGAGTTGCCCCCCACAAAGTCCGACACGGCCGTGACGCATGGAACCGCGCGCGATGCACGCCGAGCGGCCAACGGCCGTGAGGTACAGGTCGTGGGGGTGGGGCCCCACGACAAACCAAGTGAGGAGATTTGATGGCCAAGACAGCGAAGAAGAAGACTGCCAGGAAAGCGAATGCCGCGTTCATGAAGCCCATGACACCAAGCCGTGATCTCAGTGCTGTGATCGGCGACAAACCGATGCCGCGCACGGAAGTCACCAAGAAGCTCTGGGCGTACATCAAGAAAAACGGCCTGCAGGACGCCAAGAACAAGCGCAACATCAATGCGGACGACAAGCTGAAACCGGTGTTCGCCGGCAAGAAGACCGTCAGCATGTTCGAGATGACCAAGTTGGTGAGCAAGCACCTGAAGTAACGCTGTGCTTGACGCGTGCGCAGGGCGGCGGATTATCCGCCGCCTTTTCTGCGCACCGTGAACGTCTGGCCCGCCTTCGCACGGCTTCGGCGAGGTCTCGCCAGAGTTCACAGGGATCGTGCGAACGACGGCGGACGCGGGAGCGAGGGCCCCCGCCCTTCGACATAGCTCAGGGCGTCCCGAGCGAAGTCGAGGGACGCGACTAATCAATGTTCATCGGGCATTTCGCCCTCGGCTACGCGGCGAAGCGGTGGGTCCCGCAACTCTCGCTTGGTGTGCTCTTCGCGGCCCCGGTATTTGCCGATCTGCTCTGGCCGATGCTCGTCGCCGCCGGCATCGAACACGTTCGCATCACTCCCGGCATCACCGCCGCGACTCCGCTCGAATTCATCAGCTATCCGTACTCGCACTCGCTCGCGATGCTCATCGTGTGGGGCGCGCTCTTCGGCTGGATGTGCGCGCGCCGGCACATCGGGGCGATCGCGCCGATTTCCGCGGCCTCTGCCCGCACAGTGTTCGTCATCACGCTGGGGCTGGTCGTCAGCCACTGGATTCTCGATTACATTACGCACATTCCCGATTTGCCCCTGTACCCAGGCGGCTCGAAGTACGGACTCGGGTTGTGGAATTCCGTCGCGGGAACGGTCTCCGTGGAAGTCGTGATGTTTGCGATCGGTGTCTGGATCTATGCTCGATCCACCACGGCGCGGGATCGCACCGGGGTCTGGGCATTCGCCGGCCTCACTGCGTTCCTGTTGATCGGATTCATCGTCAACGCCGGCGGCACGCCGCCACCATCGGTGACGGCGCTATGGGCGATGGCGCTGGTGCTCGGTCCCCTGACGATCGCGCTGGCGTGGTGGGCAGACTCCCACAGGACCAGCCGGTAGCTGGTAGCCGATAGCTGGTGGGTGGAAAGGACCGATGATGGCAACTGCGACTCCCCTCGAGGCACCGCGGGCAGCAATCTGGGAAGACTTCATCGACATCTTCTACGCGCCGTCGGCCGTGTTCCGGCGCCGTGAACACGGCAGCGTCTTCATTCCGCTGCTGGTCGTGACGCTCGTGACGGGCGCGATCTTCTATCTCAACAGCGGGGCGTTGCAGCCGCTCTTCGACGCGGAGTTCGATCGGCAGATGGCCGCTGCCATGCGCGACAATCCCAACATTCCACCCGAAGCCGTCGAGCGCATGCGCGGGTTTGCATCGCGGGTCGGCCAGATCGGGGTGTTCGTGTTCCTGCCGATTGGCATGTTCTTGGTCGGCAGCGTCACCTGGGCTGCCGGCAAGCTCGTTGACGCGAAACAGTCCTTTCATGCCGCGCTGGTCGTTGCCGCCTACGCCTTCGCGCCCCGCATGCTCGAAGGCGTCGTCAACGGGCTGCAGGCGCTTTTCCTCGACCCGGCGCAGTTCAACGGCCGTTTCCGCATTACGTTCGGCCCAGGCCGTTTCCTCGACCCCGACATGAGCTCTCCGCTTTTGATCGCGATCGTCGGGCGTCTGGATCTGTTCACGTTGTGGATCACCGTTCTCGTCGCGATCGGCCTTTGCGTGACAGGGCGAATTCCCATGCGCCGCGCCGCGATCGCCGCCGCCCTGGTGTGGCTCGCGGGTGCCCTGCCTCTGATACTGCAAGCCCTTCGCACGATGTAATGTGGCTGCCGGTGACTACAAAAGCAGGTGTCATGGCCCTGACATGATTTACATGAGCCCATCCATGTCGGGGAGACGCCGCTCGTACTCTTCGTCCATGAGGGGGCTGGAGAGAAGAAAGTCGGCCGTTGCGCGGTTGCAGGCTATCGGCACGTTGTAGACGACTGCCAGGCGCAGCAGCGCCTTGACGTCGACATCGTGCGGATGAGGCGCGAGCGGATCCCAGAAGAAAATGATGAAGTCGATCTTGCCCTCGGCGACACCCGCACCGACCTGCTGATCGCCGCCGAGCGGTCCGCTGCGAAACCGGTGAACGGTCAGCCCGAGCTCGGTGGCGAGCATGCCGCCCGTCGTGCCCGTGGCAAACAAATCGTGCCGGCCGAGCGTGCCTCGATTGTAGGTGGCCCATTCGAGGATGTCGGGTTTGAGGTTGTCGTGGGCAATGAGCGCGATCCGCTTGCGACGGCCGGTCATGAGCGATCTGAAAGGCATATGGTGAGGCTGAATCTAGAATCTATAATCTAGAATCTGAGATCGTTCAGATTCCAGTTTCTAGATTCTAGTTTACAGGTCGCAGCTTCCCCCATGCCTACTGTTATCGCCGCGCCATCTGTCATTCAAGCCGCAGGTCATCCGCCGAAGCGCATCGAGGAGTACGCCGGACGCGTCAATTCCGGACACGCGAACGTCAGCGTCGCTCGGATGCAGTCGCCGTCAGGATGGACGGAGCCCGGTCAGCGGCCGGAGTTCGAGGAGATTACGGTCGTGCTCCGGGGGATGGTGCGCGTCGAGCACGCGCAGGGCTTTGTCGACGTGCACGCTGGACAGGCGGTCGTCACTCATCCGGGCGAATGGGTGCGTTACAGCTCGCCGGGGCCCGAAGGCGCGGAGTACGTCGCCATTTGCCTTCCCGCGTTCTCGATGGAAATGGTCCACAGAGATGGTGAAACTACAAGCTAGAAACGAAAATCTAGAATCTAGAATCTTCTTGGAGATCACGCCGACGATTTAGATTTTAGATTCTAGTTTCCAGTTTCCAGATTCACCTTCACTCCATGTCCATCGCCGAGTTGATTCTCCCGGAGTTCGATCACGAAACCGCAACCACCCGTACGCTGCTCGAGCGTGTGCCCGAGACGCACACGGCGTGGAAGCCACACGACAAGTCGATGTCGCTCGGCGAGCTGGCCATCCATATCGCGAGCATCCCTGCCTGGGCGTCCATTACGCTGGAGCGCACGGAGTTCGATACGAATCCGCCCGATGGCCAACCCTTGACGCGCCCGACGTTCGAGTCCTCCCGGCAACTCCTGAAGACCTACGATGAGCATGTGGAAGCCGCGCGGGCGCTGCTCGTCGCTCGGTCGGACGGCGAGTTCCTGGTGCAATGGACGCTGAAGAATGCCGGCAAGAGCCAGTTCAGCATGCCGCGCCTGGCCGCGTTCCGCTCGTTCGTCCTGAACCACGCCGTGCATCATCGCGGACAGTTGAGTGTGTATCTCGCACTCCTCGATGTCCCGATTCCGAACCTCTACGGGGCGACAGAGGGCAGCTAACTGGGACACTGTTTCCGAAAACCAAACAGGA
Source organism: Vicinamibacterales bacterium (assembly GCA_963782595.1). Taxonomy (GTDB): domain Bacteria; phylum Acidobacteriota; class Vicinamibacteria; order Vicinamibacterales; family JAMQPK01; genus JAMQPK01. The sequence goes on from CAWAKJ010000007.1 coordinate 710,348, forward strand.
GATCAAGAGACTAGGAGGTATTTTCCTTAGAGCGTGTACCAAAACCTCCGAAGCTTGGTTCTACGTTATCGCCTTTGACATCGGAACAACCCGGATAGTCAGCCCACTACCCAAGTCGAAGTCTATCGGCTCGCCCTCGACGAATCCGAAGGCGCGGTAGAGACGTCTTCCAGGCTCGGTTGCACCCAACGATAGTGTCAGAAAACCCGCATCTCTAGCCTTCTGCTCGCAATGGGCTAGTAGTTGCGATCCAAGTCCTTGCCTTGCAAACTTAGGTCTGACAAAGAAGGCTCGAATACGCGCGGAATCCTTCCCCGGGTAGAGAAGTACGTCATCTCGAGACGATAAGCTGTCCGACCCAAACAGTGTGCCTCTGAAGCTCCAACCGCCACAGGCGGCCAACTCGCCGTCTACATGGACGAGAAAATACGTGCCGTCTTCGATCAATTGTGTATCCAGCCCCCAGACGCTCTTAAGTGCGGCCTCAATGAGGTCGTCACTGTAATCTGACCTGCCGAGTTCGCGCGCAGACTCGGCGATGAGCTTCGAAATATCCGAAGCGTCCGCCACAGTGGCGCGCCCGATCGTGACAGTCATGTCGCCCGCCTAACGCTCCGGTTCAGCGGCGGCGGGAGCGAGTCCGTCGCTGAAACTGTTGAATGCGGTAATGGGCAAATGTGTCCTCTTGGATGAGTGAATGAAGAAGAATTCTCCTGGCCCTCCTGAACTCCTGAGCTCCTGTTTTTTTGTTCACCGTTCCGCAATCAGGCTTCGGAGGACGAACGCCACATTCGCGGGGCGTTCGCCGAGGCGGCGCATGAAGTACGGAAACCACTCACGGCCAAACGGGACATAGACGCGCATCCGGTAACCGTCATCGCGCAGCGCGTTCTGCAGATCCCGGCGGATGCCGTACAGCATCTGGAATTCGAACGTCTCACGCGCGAGGCCGCGCTCGGCGGCGAATCGCTTCACCTCGTTCAGCATGTCTTCGTCGTGCGTAGCGATGGCCGGATACGTGCCCTCGGTGAGCAGCCGCCTGGCGAGTCGCATGTATGCGGCATCGACATCTGATTTGTGCTGGTGGGCGACGCTCCTGGGTTCGCGGTACGCGCCTTTGACGAGCCTGATGCGCGCGCCCAGCGCGTTCACCCGCTCGAAGTCTTTCTCCGTCCGATACAGACACGATTGGAGCACGATGCCGACGCCGCGATCGCCGAGCTTCCAGATGGTCTCGAAAATGTCGAGCGTCGCATCGGTGTACGCGGAGCTCTCCATGTCGATCCGCACGAAGAAGCCGCATGGCGCGGCCGCCCTGAGAATCCTGCGCAGGTTGTCCACGCAGATGGCGCGATCGACATCGAGCCCGAGCTGCGTCAGCTTCAGCGACAGATTCCGCTCGACGCCCGCGCGATCCACCGCTTCGACGAGGCTCAGGTACTCGCGCGTGGCGGTTTCGGCTGCCGCGAGCGACGTCACGCTCTCGCCGAGGTAGTCGAGCGTGCTGTGCAGGCCCTGCGCCTGAATGGCGCGGACGGCGGCAATGGCGTCTTCGACGGTCTCGCCCGCGATGAATCGGCGGGCGAATGCCCGCGGGCCGGACATGCCGTAGCGCGACGCCAGCGTCTTCAGGGTCGTGCTGTAGGAAAGGGTCTGAAAAAAGGCTTTGGATGCAACATCCAGCATCAGTGCGTGCGACTGGAGCCCGAGGTGAGCAGATGTTCGACGCCGCGGGCGTAATACCTGAGCACATTCCGGTCGCGCACGCGGAAACGGCCGCGATCGTAGACGATGATGCCTCGTGCTTCGAGCGGCTCGGCCGCTTCTTCGACGGCCTGACGTCCACTCGAGACACCCAGATTCGCACCCACGGCGCGGAGTGTTTCGACGAGCGTTTCCGCGCGGGCTTCCAGATCGCGCCTCGTGACCGACGGCCTCATGGCCGCCGCCACCACGGCGGTTGGCAGGACCTTGAGCAGCCTGCCAATGGTGGCGCGCGTGAGCTTGCCCAGTTCCATCACATCGCGACGCGATTCGGGATCCCACCCCTCGAGCGGAATCGGCCGGCCGAAGGTGACGAAGGCGCGCGATCGGTACCCGACGGCGTAGCGAACCATCTCGGCGAGCTCGCGCGCGAAGGGCCGCTGGCTGCGCTTGACGCGCTGTTTTGCCAGGATGTGGTCTTCGAGCACCAGGTCGTACGAGATCGCAGTGGGCACGATCATCAGGCCGGGCGTTTCCGAGAGTAGTGCCGCATGCAGCAGGCCGGTCTTCGGGGCTTTGAGTTCGCCGCTGTAGCTGCGGCCGCCCTCGGGATAGAAGAGCAGGTCCTGGCTGCGGAGCAGCTCGGCGACGTAGGCTTTGAGCGTGACGAGATAGGCCGGATCTTTCGTATTCCGGCGAATTGGAATGGCGCCCGTCACGTGCTTGTGAATCAGCCCGAGCGGCCCGCCGAACAGATTGATGCCGGCGGCGATGATGGGTGGTCTCACGCCGTTGTCGTCGAGCACGAGCGGCTCGATGAGGTAGTCGGTGTGGCTGCGGTGATTCGACGCATAGATGACCCGCCCCGCGCGCGTGGCCGACTCCACGATCTCCAGATGCTCGACCCGCCGCTCGATTTTGCGCAGAATCGGGTACAGCGGATGCTTGAGCGCGCGATAGAACGGATATCGTTGTGTCGTTCTGAGCTCTTCGAGGTAGGCGAAGATGCGCTCGCGCCCGTCGGAACCGCCGTGCGCGCTGCGGAGATAACGCACGACGTCCTCGCGCGAGAGGACGGCCTGCGCGATATCGTCAGGAATCATGCCGGCTCATGGAGTGCCTGCACTATAGCATGCGTGAACTCCGTGGTAGACGCTTCGCCGCCAAGATCGCGCGTCGTTCGGGCCGGCGTCGCCAGTACGGAGACCAGCGCGGCTTCGATGCGGCGGGCCGCGGCCGCCTCGCCGATGTGGTCGAGCATCAGCACGGCCGATCGGAGAAGAGCCGTCGGGTTGGCGATGTTCCGGCCCGCGATATCGGGAGCGCTGCCGTGCACGGCTTCGAAGACTGCGGCATCCTCGCCCAGATTGGCGGCGCCGACAACCCCGAGCCCCCCGACCAGACCGGCGCACAGATCGGACACGATGTCGCCGTACAGGTTCGGCAGGAGAAGCACGTCGAACTTCTCCGGTTTCATCACCAGGTTCATGCAGGCCGCGTCCACGATTTGTTCGTCGTAGGCGATCTCCGGGTGCGCCGCGGCCACGGTGCGCGCGCACCGGATGAACAGCCCGTCGCCCATCTTCATGATGTTGGCCTTGTGGATGGCCGTCACGCGCCTGCGCGTCATGCGCCGCGCATAGTCGAACGCGAACCGCGCGATGCGCGTCGAGGCCCGCTCGGTGATGATCTTCAGGCTTTCGACCACGCCCGGAACGACTTCGTGCTCGAGACCCGAGTACAGATCCTCGGTGTTCTCTCGCACGATGACGAGATTGACGTGTTCGAAACGCGAGCGGACGTGCGGCAGGTTCGCGACCGGCCTGAGGTTGGCGTACAGTTCGAGCGCCTTGCGGAGGCCGACGTTGACGCTCGTGAAACCCTCGCCGACCGGCGTCGTGACCGGACCTTTCAGCGCGACCTTGTTGCGGCGAATCGAGGCGATGAGATCGTCGGGCAGCGGCGTGCCGCCTTTTTCGACGGCCAGCAGGCCGGCGTCGTAACGCTCCCAGTTGAAGACGACGCCGGAGGCTTCGAGGATGGCGACGACAGCGGCAGTAACCTCCGGGCCGATGCCGTCGCCCGGAATGAGCGTAATCGTATGCGTGGTCGTCATGCCGCTCGCGTACCGTCGCGTGCTTCCCAGAAGAGGAGCGCCAGACCGCCAATCGCGGTCAGCGCAAGCAGATTGACGGAGAGGCTTCGGAGCTCGATGCCCGCGTAGAGTGTGACGGCGAACATGGCGAACGCGACGGCCACCCGTGCAAAGTATCCCGACGGCCTCGGTCCAAGCAGCGCCATGCCGAACAACGTCGTCAGCACGAGCGCGCCCGAAATATAGGAAGTGAGAAAGAAGCGGCGCAGCGCCTGATCGGGCACGGGGGAGACGATGGCTCCAACCATGATGATGCCGCCGAACCAGATAGACAACGCGAGCACATACACATACCGCAGCGCGACCACACGCTCATTATAATGACGTAGGCGTTTGCCGTTAACCGTTCACCGTCTACCATTTACCGTCACCGCTTACAGTTTTTTGCAGATGTCTGGACACATCATGTGGCACGACTGGTCGTCGGTGCCGTTCAGAGAGGCCGGCGAGACTCGCAGGCCTGTGCTCCTCTCGCTCGTGACCGCCTGGTCCGATGGGTGCGCCGGCATGGATCGAACCACGTATGCGCGTCCCGATGTCGTGGCGCTGGTCGAAGAGCGGTTCGTCCCCATACGCGTTGATGCCGACCGTCGTCCAGATATCAACGATCGGTACAATCTCGGCGGCTGGCCCACGACGGCGTTTCTGACGAGCGCGGGCGACGTACTCAGCGGCGGTACGTACCTTGACGCCGACACCATGATGGCGACGTTGAACCGCGTCGCCGATGCGTATCGGGATCGGGCCGACGAGCTGGCCGCCCGCGCGGCCACAGTACGTCGTGTCCGGCTTCCGCCTTCGCATGAAGCTACGGCGGACGCCATCGGCCATTTCCGTTCACTTCTGATCGAGCACTTCGATCACACGCACGGCGGCTTCGGATCTGCGCCGAAGCTTCCGCACGCGTCCGCGCTGCTGTTTGCGTTGTCCATTGCCGAAGGGGACGCCGATCTCGCGGGAATTGCATCCGTCACACTCGATCGGATGCGTGCGCTCTGGGATCCATCGTCCGGAGGATTCTGCCGCTATGCCGAAGAGGCCGACTGGAGCCATCGCGGAACTGAAAAGACGCTCGAAGATAACGCCGCGCTCCTGCACGTCTACGTCGAGGCGGCGCTTCAGCTTCGCGACGAGCGATGCCGCGAGCAGGCCGGCGCGATCGCGCGCTGGGTCAGCAGCAGCATGACGGACCGGGCTTCCGGGGGCTTCTTCAACGCGGCGTCTTCACAAACGATCGACAGGACGATGTACGTGGACAAGAACGCCATGATGTCGGGGGCGCTCCTCCGGGCGGCGGCGCTCTTCGACGATGTATGGCTGCGGGACGCTGCGCTGAAGGCGCTCGAAGCCGTCGTGGTCCGGGCTTACAAGCCGGGCGACGGCGTTGCGCACTTCTCCGCGTCGGACGAGACAGGCGTCGTCCGGGGACTGCTGACCGATCAGATCCATGTGGCGTCGGCGTTGATCTGGGCGCACGCGGCGACAGGACAGCTGCCGTATTCGATGCTGGCGGCCGAGGTGTTGCAGTTTGCAGCCCGCACGATGTGGGACGAACAGGCCGGAAGGTTTCGCGATCGCGTGGATGCGCACGATCCGTTGCTGCCGTTCGAGCTCAACTGTCACGCCGCGTGCGCCTTCGATCGGCTGGCGGTGCTCACCGGGGATCGCGCGCATCAGGATCGCGCGCAGACGATTCTTCGATCGCTCGCAGGGGCGTACGCGCAGCTGGGTCTCTTCGGCGCGCCTTACGCGCTCGCGGTTCGTGAAGTACTCGAGCGACGTCCGCCGGCGGGATTGGAGCTGAGCTCCGTGGACTGGAAGCTGGAAAATGGTGCGTAGCCACATGCTAGACTCGGCCGCGAGCAACTGATGCGAAGCTCTCGGTCGGCCGTGACGCTGGTGGCGTTTGCGCTGGTGATGACGGCCGCCGTCACGGCTGGCGCCCAGACCGTGGTCGTGAAGGCCGCCCGCCTTATCGATGGCCGCGGTGGTCCGCCGCTCGAACCCGCCATGGTTCGCATTGCCGGCGACCGGATCGAAGAGGTCGCGGCGACGCTGGTTGTGCCCCAAGGCGCCACTCTCATCGATCTCGGAGTGGCGACGCTGCTGCCCGGCCTGATTGATCTCCACACACATCTCACGAGCCGCGAGGGTGTTCACTGGGAAACCGCGCTGACCTCCACAACGCCGCCGGAGGCTGCGCTCTGGGGCGCGCGGAACGCCCGTGTGACGCTGATGGCGGGAGTGACGACCTGCCGCGATATGGGTCCCACGTGGCCGTTCGTGGATGTGGAGCTACGCGATGCCATCGACGCAGGAGCGGTTCCGGGGCCGAGAATGCTCGTCGCCGGCAGCTACGTGTCTTCCACCGGCGGGGCTGGCGACGCCCGTCAGTTCTCGATGTATGTGGACGTTCCCTTCGTGCGAAACCTGGCCGATGGTCCAGACGAGGTCATCAAGGCCGTGCGCACGAATCTCAAATTCGGCGCCGACTTCATCAAGATCCTGGCGACCGGAGCCGTGTTGTCGAAGGGCATTGCCCCCGGTGCGCAACAGTATTCCGACGCCGAAATTCAGGCCGCGGTTGCCGAAGCAACGCGATGGGGTCGGCCGGTCGCGGCGCACGCGCATGGCGCTGACGGCATCAAGGCTGTCATCCGCGCGGGTGTGCGCACTGTTGACCACGGTTCGTATCTAGACGAGGAAGCCGTGGCCATGTTGAAGTCGTCAAACCGGAAAACCTTCTACGTCCCCACAACCGCGCTCCATTCGTATTTGCAGGAAGCCCCGCAGGTCCCTGAGGCGCAGAAAGCCCGGGGGCGCGAAGTGAACGAGGTCGCGGTAATGGGCTTCAAACGCGCGCTGGCGGCGGGCCTTCCGATTGGCCTGGCGACCGACGCGCCGGTGATGCCGCATGGCCTGATCGCGCGCGAGATGATTCACCGCGCACGGCTCGGCGAGACTCCCATGCAGGCGATCGTGGCGGCGACCTCGATCAATGCCGAAATCCTCGGCTGGCAGGATCGCATCGGTTCGGTGACAGCGGGCAAGCTGGCGGACCTCATCGCGGTGACTGGAAATCCGCTGACGGACATCAGCGTGATGCAGAACGTGTCTTTCGTGATGAAGGGCGGAACGGTTTCAGGACGGAGCCGAGACGGTAGGGTTGGTTGGGTTCGTCAGGTTCGTCAAGTTCGTCGGGTTCGTCAGGTTCGTTTGAGTTCGTAGGTTCGTCGAGTTCGGGGTTCGGCGTTCGAGGTTCGAATTTCTGCGTACGTCGGGCTGTGCTATTGGTGCAGGAACTGCGGCGTCCTGGTGGCTCCCCTCAATTTCACTGGCACTTTCCAGCGGCATTTGCATTGCTCTTCCAGTGCGCATGCGTCGCTATCAAGAATTCAAGGCTTGGCAACTCGCACGCGATCTGAGCAGGAAGATCGTCGCAATGACGTCAACGGGCCCGGCGTCTCGCGAGTTCAAGTTTCGGGACAATCTGCGCGATGCGGCCGATTCGGCGCAGCGCAATTTCCCCGAAGGATTCGGCAGGTTTTCACCAGGGGACTTCGCGCACTTTCTCGATCATTCGCGAGCCTCGCTGCTGGAGGTAAAGAACGCAATCGGCGAGGGGTTCGAGCGCGGCTATTTTCGAGAAGACGATTGCCTTGACGCAGACTCACTTGCCACACACGCATTGAAAACACTTTCCGTATTCAGCAGTATCTTCGTCGCCGGGCGAAGCGAAACGCCGAACGGGCGCGCGCCCGCCATATCGCGCGCCGAACCAAACGAACTAAACGAACCCGACGAACTCCACGAACCTGACAAACCCAACGAACCCAACGAACCTAACGAACTTGCCGAATTCAACGAACCGTCAAGGTCGTCTCTCTCACGATTGGCTTGACGTTGCCACCGAGGGCTCGCGCTTCCAGACGCAGCGTGTATCGCCCGGGACGTACGTCTTTCAGCGGAATCTGTTTGACGAGCGGAACGCGAGTGGCCTTCGCCTCGCCGGAAGCGTTCGTGCCGCCCAGCGACTCGCGCGACGAGAAGGCGGCGACACCATCTTCGCCGGTGAGCGTCGTGACGATCTCGAGGCGCTGCGGTGTCCGAGAGGAGATATTTTCGTAGATCTCCGCGAATGCGGTCAGCACGTCGCCCTGTCCGAACGTGCGGCGGCTCGTTGCTGGAGCCGGCAGAGCGCCCGCCGGTACCTCGTCGTCCGGTTGTGGCGTGAACTGCAGCCGCGCCGAATCGGCCGTCAACAGAAGCCCGCTCATCGCGAGCCCGTTCGCCGTGTAGTCGGGCACCAGTAGATCGTGGAAGACCGAACCCATCTCTCCGGCACCGCTCTCCCGTACCCCGATTCTCAGCTGATAACGCCCGGGCGGAAGCGTGATACGCGGATTCATTCGGACGATCGACTCACGGACGCGCTGGTAGGTGTCGGGACGGAGCGTCAGGTTGAATTGGTAGAAGTTGCCGCCGTGCGATTTTCCCCGCTCGTCGAGCGCAAACAGCGACAGCTCGATGCCGTCGGCAAACGTCTTGTTCGGTTGCTCGGCGAAGTGCAGCCGCTCGGCATCGAGCTCGACAGCGACGGCGACCGAGGCCTGTCGTGAGGCCCCCTTGAATGGCGCCGCGTGCACGGCCAGTGTCAACCCGTTTCGCTGCAGTGGCTGGTTGAGTATCTGGCGAAGCTCGTCGGACGTCTGTGCCTCTCCCGATCGTCCGCGGGCGCGCTCGCGGGCACGCTCCTGTTCGGTCTGCTCAGACGCCGTCAGCGGCCGCGGCGAGACATAGCCCTTTCGAGCCGAGACGCGAAGTCCCGGCCGCTTCACGCGAACGTCGATCTTGTGGAACCGCCCGTCTCTTGGTGTGACGGCCGGATAGTAACCAAGCACGTAGTAGGTGCTGTTCGCGCGTACGATTCGGTTGAGTGCGTTGCCGATGTTGTTCGCGTTGACCGCCGCATATCCACCGGTCTCGTCCGCGAGCGTGCGCAGGCTGTCCTGCGAGAGATACATGTCGGCGAGCAGGCCTTTGGCGTCGAACCCGAGATGAGTATCCGCGGCGGCGTTGAGCTCGATCGTTTCGCTGGTCATCCCGACGAGCCCGCGCGGATCGACGGAAAAGAAGCTGACGTTTGACCGCGCGGCGGCGGCGATGGCGTCGCGCGTGGCCATCATCACGGTCGTCGCGGCCTGCGACCCGAAGATGTCGTAGATCGGGTAGTCGATGCCTTCGCTGAACATCAGCACCGCCTTCCGGCGCCCGCGGATGCCCCCCATCACCTCGGCGAGGCGCCGCAGCGCGCCCAATACCTGCTGCGCGCGATGGCCGCGCTCGAAGTCGTCGGGGTCGGTGGTGATATCGGAGTACCCGATCGGGCCGCGCACCGTTCCCGACGTCGGCTCCCGCTGCACGTAGTCAGGATCGGTCGTGTCCGGCGCGTTGATCTCGAGCTCTTTCAGATGTTGTTGAAAGTACTGGTCGGCTTTTTCGAGCACCGTCGATCGCAGCTTGCGTCCCTGGAACCGGTCGATCGCGGCCAGCAGCAGCGCGCGGTCCGAGGTGAATTCCTGCGCGCCGTCGGTGCGTCCGCTCGTGTAGGTGATGGCGGCGATGTCGTCGGGGGCGAAATGGCGCTCGATGAATTGCCTGGCGGCGCCCACGACCACTTTGGTGCGGAGCGGGCTGACGTTCAGGTCGTCGAGCACGATGACGTAGAGCCGGCCGCTGATCGGCTGGGCATTGGACTTTACGTCCCGGGTAGCGGGAACGGACGGCGCGCGGGTGCCTGCCGCCGGCAGCGGAATGTCGACCAGCGAGAACGTGCTGATTTGCTGCGGCTTGCCATCTTCGACCAGTTCGAAATCCTCTCGGCTCAGATCCGCGACGAAATTTCCACGCTCGTCGGTGACCACTGCGTCGATGTCGACGTAATTCACTTCGACTTGAAACGTGACGGACGGGGGTGTCTGCGACGCGGCGTTCGACCTCGCGAACAGAAGCGCGCCGGCAGCAGTGGTTGAGAGAACGGCGATCCGGAGAAACACACGGAACGGCATGTCAAGACTCCGAGGAATGCAGGATGTACTAGAAGTGGTTTCAAAACCTGACTGACCGGCCCGGTCACGCCGACGTTCTGCTCGCGGGCAACGTGTTTCTGAGTATCCATTGCCCGCTCCGCAGAACATCGACGTGACCGGGCACGCCCGACTACAGGTTTTGAAACCACCTCTAGTCTAAGTCTAAGTCCCGGAGTTCAGGAGGGTATAGGGGGGAACCGACGCAGTTGCGGCAGGTTGGCCGGATCTGTCTGCAAGCGGCCGTGTTCGTGCACCGTCAGTTCCGGCCGCGGCGCAGACAGATCCGGCCAGCCTGCCGCAATCAGATCGGTTCCACTAGAACTTCGTCGCATCTGGCTTCAGTTGGTCGCTTGGGGCAACCTCTGATATAAGCGACGTTTCAACACATCGGAAGGGCGAACAATAAAGACATGATTCGAGAAGGCACACTCCTGAACTACGTCAATGGCGCGTGGCATGCGGCAGAGGTGCCGGACGCGACGCCGATTCGTAATCCGGCAACCGGCGAGATGCTGGCGAAGGCGCCGATGTCGTCGACGCACGACGTGGCGAAGGCGGTCGAGGCCGCGGCCGCCGCACTGCCGGCGTGGCGCCGCACGCCTCCGGGCGATCGCATTCAACCACTGTTCCGCTTGAAGACGCTGCTCGATGCGCACTACGAGGAGATTGCGCGCGTGGTGACGCAGGAATGCGGGAAGACGCTGGCCGAGGCGCAGGGCGAGATCAGGCGTGGGATCGAGAACGTCGAGGTCGCGACCGGCATTCCCTCGCTGATGATGGGCGCCACGCTCGAGGACATCGCCTCGGGCATCGACGAAACCATGATCAGACAGCCGGTGGGCGTCGTCGGCATCATCACGCCGTTCAATTTTCCCGGCATGATCCCGCTCTGGTTTCTGCCGTACGCGGTCGCGTGCGGCAACACGCTCGTGCTCAAGCCATCGGACAAGACGCCGATGACGATGGGAAAAGTATTCGAGCTGATTGCCGCCGCTGGATTTCCGCCGGGCGTCGTCAATCTCGTGCACGGCGGCAAAGCCGCCGTCGATGCGCTCCTCGATCATCCCGACGTCCGCGCAATCTCGTTCGTGGGCTCGACGCCCGTGGCGCGCTACGTCTATGAGCGGGCCGCCAAAAACGGCAAACGCGCGCAATGCCAGGGTGGCGCCAAAAACCCTATCGTCGTGCTGCCCGATGCCGAGATGGAGACCGCAACCCGCATTACAGCCGACTCCGCGTTCGGCTGCGCGGGCCAGCGTTGTCTCGCGTCTTCGATCGTCATCACGGTCGGCGAGGCCTCGGAGATTTTTACGCCTCAGATAGCCGAAGCGGCCGCATCGCGAAAGACCGGCTACGGCCTCGAGCCTGGCACCGAGATGGGGCCGGTGATTTCGTCGGCGAGCCGCGAGCGGATCGAAATGCTCGTCGAAAAAGGCATTGCGGAGGGGGCAAGGCCGCTGGTAGACGGCCGCTCCGCTCGCATTTCGGGCTACGACAAAGGACATTTCGTCCGGCCGACGGTGCTGACCGACGTGAACCCGGCAGGAGAGCTCGCGCGGACAGAAGTGTTTGGCCCCGTGCTCAGCATGGTACGGGCCTCGAACGTGGATGAAGCGATCGAGATGGTGAACCGTTCGAGCTACGGCAACATGGCGTGTCTGTTTACGAGCAGCGGTGCGGCGGCACGGAAATTCCGCTACGAAGCCCGCGTCGGGAACGTGGGCATCAACGTCGGCGTGGCGGCGCCGATGGCATATTTCCCGTTTTCCGGATGGAAGGACAGTTTCTTCGGCGATCTGCACGCGCAGGGCCGCGACGCGATCGACTTCTTCACGGAAAAGAAGGTCGTGGTCGAGCGTTGGCCTTCGCACTGGAGCCGCAAGTTCTGAGTACGCGATGAGCCAGCAGCGAAACGAGATCGATGCGGTCGCCAGCCTCGCAGGCGAGCCGCGGCACGTCAGCGCGGCGGGCGTCACACGCGCCACGAGCCGACTGCCGACGCTCGAAGACAGCTCTCCATTCACGGCTACGAAACAGCATCGGCTCGTCATCGTGGCAGACGACGAACGGGCATCGAGGGCCGCGCTCGAGGGCATTCGCTGGTTCAAGACGCAGGCGCCGCAGAGAGTGCGCGACCAATGGAGCGTCAGCGCGCTGCTGCTCGGTCAGGCCGGTGACGCTGCGCCCGCGCAGCGCCTCGAGTTCCCTCCGGCCAAGGGGTTCTTCGACCACCCGGAACAACCCGAAAGCCGATACGCGTGGCGGTGGGTCGCGTATCAGGCGCCCGATCGCGTTCTGCAGATGAGAGGCGGCGATGTGCTGTCGCGCGGCACACCGCCATCGGGTTCACTGGCCGCAGCGATGGCCGGCGGATCGGAGCTCGGAACCGTGGCCGCCGTGTTTGGCACGGTGCGCGAGACCGATGGCCCGACGCTCCTGCAGCAGGTTCTGACCGACACGGCAACACCTGTGCGCATGTCAGAACTGCGTCAGACGCTTTCGGCGAGGGTCGCGCGCGATCCTCTCGCGATTGCGCGGGTGCTGGCCGAGCGGTACCCGCAGACGCCGCTCGTCAGCTACATCCCCTCGGTCGCCTGGGCGAATACGCTGCGGCTCGGCGAAGCGACCAAGGACGCGGCGTTGCGGCAGAAGGTGGTGACCGAGACACGCCCGTGGACCTCTGGCGAGCAGGCGTTGTTCGGAGAGCGCGTCGCGTTGACGGCTGCTGCCGGCACGCTTATCTATGCCGAGCTCGCGCAACGGGGCGAGAATGCCGCGCGTGCGCTCGCTCTGCGGGGCGCAGACGAGGCATTGCGCGTGGCGCCGACGGGCTACGCGCAGCACGGCCAGGGATGGACCGATGACATGTTCATGATGTCGTCGATCCTTGCGCGGAGCGGCGTAATGCCGGGCCGTAGCGGCGATCTCGATCACCTTGGCACGATGCTCATTTCGTATGCCGGCCGTTTGCAGCGCGAAGACGGCATCTTCGTTCACTTCACCGATGGACGAATTACTTGGGGGCGCGGAAATGGATTCGCGTCGCTTGGTCTGACCGAAGCGCTCACGTCATTCCCCGCGAGCCACCCATTGCGCGCGCAGGTTCTGGAGATCTATCGCCGGCATGTGAACGGCATGAGGGCGATGCAGGCGCCCGACGGAATGTGGCGCCAGGTCGTCGATGAGCCAGGGGCGTATCGCGAGGAATCGGTGACGGCGATGACGCTGGCATCGATGGCGCGTGGCGTGCGGCTCGGGTGGATTGACGCGAAGACCTACCGGCCGGTTATCGATCGCGCCTGGCGCGCTCTGGCGGCGCACATCACCGCCGACGGGGCCATCGTCGATATCTGCACAGGGACGGGCTCGCAGCCAGGACTGCGGCAGTATCTCGATCGCGCGGCGATCAGCGGCTTCGACGATCGCGGCGGCGCGATGGGGCTGCTGGCGTCGATGGAGATGTACGAGCTAATTGCAACTCGGCGATAGGGAAACGAGCGACGTGACGTTGACACGTGTGCTCGACGCTGTCTTGATGAGCAACCCTTTCACCAGCACCTTGTTCTGGCGGAGCGCAACCGGGTTTGGAAAGACGCTCAGTAGCTCGATCGTCTGGCCGCCCGGAGTGGCTGCAGCCAGTGTCTGCCTGTCCTCGGCCGTCACCGCATCGAGCGTTGTCACCTGCGGATCGGTGCTGTTGTTCAGCACCCACGCTTTGGCGCTGTTTTCCTGCAGACACCCGACCACCTGAACCAGCGCTCCCGAACGGGGCGCCGAGACCCCCGCCTTCGGCAGAAGTCGAATCGACGCGAACGCGGCAGATGCGTCGTTCAGTTCGGCAGGGCCGGCGGGAAATCCATTCTGCTGAAGGATGAAGGCGACCGTGTCGAGTTTCTCCTTCTCGCTCACGTCGGTGCTTTCGCGGCTCGGCATCGTGTCGCGAATCTTGTGAAACAGCCGTTCGACGCTGTGGGTTTCCCATTTCAGCATGAAAGTAGAGCCAGCCAGCGCGGGACCCTCGCCGCCGCTGAGATCGTCGTGATGACACTCGCCGCAATGATTCTGCACGACGGTCCGGCCGCGTTCGGCCTGTGCCGTCGTATACACACCGGCCCAGATGGGAGGGGGATCCTGCGCCAGGACTTTCCACGAAAGTAACGCAACGCACACAAAGACAAGCACTCCGACTGCCCGCATATACATATAAGGATACGGCAACGTGCTCAGCGTGATACAACCTCTGGAGCCACTGAGATTTTTCAATGACAGGCACGTCTTCGGGGTCTCGCACGGCGCTCGTCGCGATTATCACGTTCGCCGGCTGCCTGGCGGGGGCCTTTTCCGGGACGCTCATGCGGTACCCGGAGGTGGGCACGGCGGTGATCTTCCCGCCGTATGCAGTGTTGACAGCGGCGCTGCTGCTGACACCGGCGAGGTCGTGGGGATGGCTTGTACTCGCGGCCACCGCCGGGAGCGCTCTGGGTCGCGTGGGGACGTGGCCTTCCGAATTTCTGGTGTTGACAGAGGTGGCCAACGCGGCGAAGGCGCTCGTGGCTGCAGCCGGCGTGCGGAGATTGTGCTCGCCGTCGAGCCCGTGCGATACGCTGCGCGACACTGTGGTTTTCCTGGTGTGTGTCGCTCTCCTTGGTCCCATGGTCGGGGCGTCGATGGGGGCGGCCGCGATGATATTTCACGGTCTCACCGAGAGCTTCGGCCTCGCTTGGCTGGCGTGGATGCTGTCGAACAGCCTCACCGGCCTGACGCTGCTCCCGCTGATTCTCATCGCTTTCCGAGAGGCGCACGGCTGGGGAAGACCAAGCCTTTTCCGGCTCGTCGAAGCCACCGTGCTCTCACTCGGCCTGCTGGGTGTGGGCCTGTGGCTCTTTACCAGCACGCACGATAGCCCTGTTCCCACGCGGCTGTATGCTCCGCTCCCGTTTCTGTTGTGGGCCGCCGTGCGATTCGGCTCGGTCGGCACGGTCATCATGCTGTCGGCCATCACAGCGCTGGCCGTCGCCGGCGTCACGGTCGGCCGCGGACCTTTCGACATGGCATCGCCTGTGGAGAACCTGCTGCACCTGCAGTTCTTCCTGATCGCCATTGCCCTGCCGCTCTTGCTGCTGGCCTCGCTCGTGCGACAGCAGGCACAAACCGAAGCGGAGCTGCGCCGCAGCCAGACGCAGTATCGTTCCATCGTCGAGGATCAGACCGAGCTCATCTGCCGTTTCCTGCCAGACGGCACGTACACGTTCGTCAACGGCGCGTACTGTCGCTATTTCGAACACACGTCCGAGGGGCTCTTCGGACGATCGTTCTGGATGTTCATTCCCCCCGAGCACCATCGGGAGGCTCGGGACTGCCTCGACTCCATCACGCCCGAGCATCCCGTGGCCACAGTCGAGCACGAGGTGGTCGGACCGGGAGGTGACATCCGCTGGCAGCAATGGACCAACCGCGGTCTGTTCGACGCCGGCGGCCGATTGCTCGAGTTCCAGGCCGTCGGCCGCGACGTCACGGAGCGCAGGCGAGTGGAAGAAGATCGCCGGCAGATGGAGTCACAGAAGCGCGTCGAGGAGGCACTGCGCGAGGCGGATCGCCGGAAGGACGAGTTCCTGGCGATACTCGGCCACGAGCTGCGCAACCCGCTGGCGCCGGTCGGTGTCGCGCTGGAGATCATGCGCCGCTCGGCACCGTCCGACGAGCAGACGGCATGGGCCTGGGACGTCATCGCCCGCCAGATGCATCAGATGACGCGGCTCGTGGACGACCTGTTGGACATATCGCGGATCACGCATGGCAAGATCGGGCTGCAGAAGGAGCGCGTGGATCTTGCACGTGTGGTGGCGCAGGGGGTCGAGACCAGCCGCCCGCACATCGATGCACGGCAGCACTCGCTCGTGGTGTCCCTGCCCGACACGCCCGCAGTCGTGCGCGGCGACGCGTTGCGCCTGGCGCAGATCGTGTCGAATCTCCTGAACAACGCAGCGCGGCACACCGAGCCTGGTGGCCGCGTGGACCTGTCGCTGACGACGCTGCCGGCGGGTGGCGGAGAGTCCGAGGCGGTGCTGACCGTGCGTGACAATGGGGCCGGCATCGCTCCGGCTCTCCTGCCGCACGTCTTCGATCTCTTCAGCCAGGGGAAGGGCACGGGCGACGTGGCTCCGGAAGGACTCGGCATCGGCCTCACGATGGTCAAGCAGCTCGTGGAGCTGCATGGTGGCCGTGTCGACGCCAGAAGTGACCATCCCGGCGGGGGCAGCGAGCTCATCGTCCATCTGCCGCTCGTCGACACATTGCCGGCAGTCAGCGACGCCAGCGCACGTCCGGCGTCACCGGTCGCCGGCACGCCCCTCCGGATCCTGATCGTTGATGACAACGTCGATGTCGCGAAGAGTCTGGCTCGTCTGCTCATTATCTGGGGACATACCGTGCGGACGGCGAACGACGCCCAGGCAGCGCTGGACGAGGCCGCGACCTTCGCACCCCACGCCATCCTGCTGGACCATGGGCTTCCGAAGATGGATGGACTGGAGGTCGCGCGACGGCTGCGCGCCCGGTATGCGGGTCGCCCGCTGCTGCTCGCGGCCATGACTGGCTTCGGGCAGATCCAGCACCGGCAACAGAGCACGGACGCCGGCTTTGACCACCACTTCACCAAGCCAATCGACGTCGATGCGCTTCAGGGGCTGCTGGCCACGCACTCGCAAACGATCGTTGGGATCTCTGCCACGTAGGGCGGGTCTTGAAAGACGTAGGGCGGGTCTTGCAGTTCAAGACCCGCCCTACATAGCCGGGGTTATGCCGAGGCGACCGGCTCCCAGCGTTTCGTGTTTGCCGAAGTCAACACAGCGTCGGTGACCAGATCGGTCGCAAGACCGTCGCGGAAAGTGGGCCTGGCGGCGGCCGCTCCGCTTCCGAGTGCTTCGAGAAAGTCGGCGAACTGGTGTGTAAACGTGTGCTCGTAGCCTATCTGCAGGCCGGGCACCCACCATCGCTTCATGTACGGGTGATCACCGTCGGTGACGTGAACGCTCTTCCAGCCTCGCAGTTCGCTCTCATCACGGTGATCGAAAAACTGCAATCGGTGCAGATCGTGCAGATCCCAGAACGCCGACCCGTGTTCGCCGTTGATTTCGAGCGTGTACAACGCTTTGTGCCCGCGCGCATACCGCGTTGCCTCGAACGTGGCGAGCGATCCATTCGCGAAGCGGCACAGGAACAGGCTGGCGTCGTCGATGCCGACCGGTTCGACGCGCCCGCTGAGGTTGTGCTTGCGTTCTTTGACGAACGTCTCGGTCATCGCGGTGACTTCGGTGATAGGACCGTTGAGCCAGAGGGCGGTGTCGATGCAGTGCGCGAGCAGATCGCCCGTGACGCCGCTGCCGGCGACGGCCACGTCGAGGCGCCACAGGCCCTCACCTCCCTGAGGTAGATCACTCGAGATCGTCCAGTCCTGCAGAAACTTCGCGCGATAGTGGTACACCCTGCCGAGCCGGCCGCTGTCGATCATCGACTTGATCATCGTGACCGCCGGAACGCGCCGGTAGTTGTACCAGACCATGTTGGGCACGCCTGCAGCCTCGACCGCATCCACCATCTGCTTCGCTTCGGTAGCGTTGCGTCCGAGCGGCTTCTCGCACATCACGATTTTGCCGGCGCGCGCCGCAGCGACGGCGATCTCCGCGTGCGTATCGTTGGGGCTCGCGATGTCGATGAGGTCGATGTCTGGCCGTTCCACGAGGACGCGCCAGTCGCTTTCGACCGATTCGTACCCCCAGTTGGCCGCGAACGCCTTTGCGCGCTCAGGGTTCCGGGCGCACATCGCTTTCAGCACGGGCCGGTAGGGCAGGTTGAAGAACCGCGGCGCCTGCAGGAACGCGTTGGAATGCGCGCGCCCCATGAAGCCGTATCCGATCAGTCCGATGTTGAGCTGTTTTGTTTGCCATAGCTGTCTCTTTACCACAGAGGCATGCTCTAACAGAGGAAAGGCAAAGAGGTCAGAATTCGTTTTGAAAGAATTCTCTGTGTTCCTCTTTGTTTTTCCTCCGTTCCCAGCCACCCTGTGTGGTGAAAGGTCAGGATTCCGAGGTTCACTCGGTGCCGTGCGCGTCGCGGACGGCGATCATCGTGGACAGCACGTCGCGCCACGTCTGCCCATCCATCATCGTCTGGTTGGGAAACATGCAGCCATCCCAGCAGATGTGCTGGAATGCGCCCGTGGGTGTGCCGGATTCATCGCGCAGCCAGGCGCCGGCGACGCGCACCACATCCATCTTGCCGTTCGGATCGTTCGGCAGACAGTGACGTCCCGTCTTGTCGTGGGAGCCCGATCCCTTCACCGTGGCGTCGTTTTGAGCCACGTGGAAATCGATGGTCCACGGGCGCAGCGCCTTTGTCATCGTGCCGATGGCATTGTCGAGCGTCGATCGATCCGCCCAGTCGAAGTTCTGCGGCAGGATGCGATCCTCCGGCGCATTGCAGCCGAGCGTGAACAGCAGCGTGTGTGCCATATCGGCCTGGAAGCCGAGCGTCTGCGGGCGTCCTACCGCCTCGAGCAGCTCGAGCATCCTCTTCCAGCTGTGCATGCCGCCCCAGCAGATTTCTCCCTCGGCGGCGAGCCGCTCGCCGGAGCCTTCGGCGATGGTGCACGCTTCGCGAAACGTTTCGGCAATCTTCTTCGTGTTGCCGGCCGGGTCTTTCGACCATTCTCCCGGACCTACTGCCGAGTCGATGCGCACGACGCCATACGGCCGGATGCCGAGATCGCGAAGCGTTCGGCCGATGGCACACGCCTTCTTTACCTGCGAAAGAAAGCGGCTACGGTCGTCGTCGCTGCCCATCGCGGACCCGCCGCCCGTCGGGGGCCAGACGGGCGCCACGAGCGAACCGACCACGAAGCCGCGGGCACGGATGCGATCGGCGAGCCTGGCGAGATCGTCGCGGCTCGAGTCGATGTCGACGTGCGGATCGAACAGAAACAGATCGACACCATCGAATTTCCGGCCGTTCACCGACGCGGCGGCCGTCAGATCGAGCATGGTGTCGAGATCGATCGGTGGTTCCGAATCCGGGCCCTTGCCAACGAGCCCCGGCCACATGGCGTTGTGCAGCGCCGGTTTGGTGTGCGTGGTTGCCATAGTTATCTCAATGCCGTCGAAGTGGTTCGGCGTCCGGATTGCCCGGCCCGAAATGTTTCAGGATGACGAGCGGTTCACTATCGCTGAGGTTCTCGATGCGAACGCCCGCGGCGGCGGCGTCGGCGGTGACGAAGCACTCATCTTCCGTCATCTCGCCGAACCGGATCATCGCCGGCGTGGACACATGGTGCGTGCCGATCGTCCCATGTCCTTGCGTCAGGATGAGGCCGTACGCGGCCGCGTCCGTGACGGTCACCGTCCGCTTGGGCAGAACCGTGAGCTCCTTGGCTGAATACCATCCGGTGCCGTAGCAGATCCACAGCTCGCGATACCCCTGCGCGGAAACCGCTCCCGGAGCGGTTTCTTCGTTCACGGGTCTCGGGAACACTCGGTTCGTCTTGCCGAACTCCGGGTTCACGTTTGCGTTCCAGTCGAGCATGCTGACGAGATAGTCCAGATCGTGGTGAGATTCCGGCCGCACATCTTTGGTCAGCAGACTCCAATCAACCACTCGGCCATCGACGAGCGACTGGAACATCGCAAAGACGTCGCTGTTCACCTGCGGTTCGTAGGTGACGAGTGAGCCGGGCGCGTGGAGGATGCCTGGATCGATCTGCCAGCCGGTTCCCGGTTGCAGCCGATACGCCCGCGAGAGGAACAGGATGCCGTTGTCGCCTCTGCTCCAGTTCTCGAGGCAGCGGCGCACGTCGGCCTTCGTCGTGCCCGGCTCGAGTCCCATGAACGTGAACGGGAAGTCGTTCTCAATCTGATTGTATTGTGGAGGGAAATAATAGGCTTCGGGCTTGCCCTTCTGCCCGACGAGCTTGGCGAACGCGTCGTTCTGGTGGAGATGATGGGGAATCGCTCCCATGTTGTCGAAGAACTTGCAGAGCAGGTTCCACCCGCCCTCGCGCTGCTGCGTGGCCTGGCCGAGCAGCAGATCGCCGGCTTCGTCAACCAGGGATTTGAACAGGACGCGCGAGCCGTCCGCTGTTCTTACGTAGCTCAAACCTTCGTCGTCGGGTGTCCCGGGACCGTTCGAGGCGTGCGTCGTCGACGAGAACCAGCGCTCGTTGATGCCGCCGCGGTGCGCGCCGAGCGCATACAGATCGTCAGGATGAAGGCGAAGCCGCCTGCCGGGGACCATGAACGTGCGCGGTACCCAGCAGGGCTCGAGCCGGAGAATTCCGGAGCCTGCGTCGATTGCGTCTTGTGTTGCCGACCGTGTAGAGCTCGTCTTGAGTGCCATCGTGTCCCTCTTTACCACCAACCACCAACTAGCAACTGTCGGCTAGTTGATGTATCACTCCTGACAGCATATTCGCAAGCGCCTGCCGCCCGAGCGAGGCGCGAAGCCGCCGAGCGAGAGCGAGCGGGGGTGGGGCCCCGCGAGCCCTGAAAAAGGAGAAGTGTTGAACGAGATGCGTTACCGCGGCCGGCGGGCCGCCACCATTGAGAACGGCGCCCTCAGGGTCACGGTGTTACAGGAGGGCGGCCACATCGCAGAGATTTTCGACAAGGCCGCCGGCGTCAACCCCCTCTGGACGCCGCCGTGGCCGACGATCGAGCCGTCGCAGTAC
The DNA here is from genome assembly GCA_963782595.1 of Vicinamibacterales bacterium. Lineage (GTDB taxonomy): Bacteria > Acidobacteriota > Vicinamibacteria > Vicinamibacterales > JAMQPK01 > JAMQPK01. The sequence goes on from CAWAKJ010000007.1 coordinate 731,013, forward strand.
AGCCGCACCTACGCGGCGACCTACGGTGACGGGAGCGACGGCCGGCTGCTTGCCGGAATCATGGGGCACAGCCTCTGCCTCGATCTCTTTGGCCCTCCGTCTGACGAGGATGCGGCGCGCGGTCTTGGTGCCCACGGCGAGGGCTCGATTGCCGGCTACGATTTGGAGACGAGCGGCCGGTCGCTCGTCATGCGTGCCCGATTTCCGATCGCCGGCCTCGACTTCCAGCGGGGCATCGAGATGCGCGATCGGGTGCTCGCGATTCGCGAGCGTATCGTCAACGTGTCCGGGGCAGATCGGGCGATCGGCTGGACCCAGCACGTCACGCTCGGTCCGCCGTTTCTCGAACCGGGATCCACGCAGTTTCGTGCGTCGGCCACGCACTCGAAAGTCTTCGAGTCGAAATTCGGGTCCGATGACTATCTTCGGGAGTCGGCCGAGTTCGAGTGGCCCTACGCCCCGAGAACGGACGGCCGGCGTGCCGATCTCCAGGTGTTCAGCGATGCGGAACGATCCACCGCGTTCACCACGCATCTGCTGGATCAGGAGCGCCCGGCATATTTCGTCGCCTTTGCCCCGGCGTTCGATCTCGCCTTCGGCTATGTGTGGAACGCCGTCGATTTTCCGTGGCTGGGCATCTGGGAGGAGAATCGCAGCCGACTTCATCATCCATGGAATGGCCAGACGCTCGCGCGGGGCATGGAATTCGGCGTATCGCCGATGCCCGAAACGCGCGAAGCGATGATCGCCCGAGGCCATCTGTTCGGCGTGCCGTGTTTCCGCCGCATTGCGGCCGGCGAAGCCGTCGAGGTGGAGTACTACGTCGTCGTGCGGCGGGCTCAGGCAATTCCAGAATCGCTCGAGTGGCCCGCGTGATAACCTTCGCGCCTATGAGATTCCTTGTCGCCATACTTGCCTCGGCCGTGCTCCTGTCGGCGCAGACCGCGCCGTACGTCCCCAAGCAGAGCGATCGCCCCGAAGTGCTCGCCGGCGACGAGCCCGGCTTTCAACCGATCTTCGATGGCAAGACGTTGGCCGGCTGGGAAGGGAACACCACGTACTGGCGCGCTGAAAATGGCGTTCTTATCGGTGAGATCACACCCGCGAACGTCATCAAGAGCAACACGTTCATTATCTGGCGCGGCGGGACGCCCGCCGATTTCGAGCTGAAGCTCGACTACCGCATTACCGAGGCCGGCAACAGCGGCATCAACTATCGCAGCGTCGTCGTTCCCGATCCGGTGACGCCCGAAAACAAGTTCGCGATGCGCGGCTATCAGTTCGATCTCGATGGCCGCAAGCGGTACGACGGCAACAACTACGAAGAGAAGGGCCGGCTGTTTCTCGCGGTCCGCGGTCAGATTTCGCACGTGGTCGGCGGGCGTCCTCCCGTCGTGCTCTCCTCATTCGCCACGTCGGACGAGCTCGCGAGCGTCCCGACAGCCGACTGGAATGCTGCGCATCTCATCGTGCGCGGCAACACCGCGACGCACATCCTCAACGGCCGTCTGATGAGCGTCACCATTGACGACGATGCACCCAACAGGAAGCTGGATGGATCGATCGGCATGCAGGTGCACGTGGGGCCTCCGATGAAGATCGAATACCGCAACATTCGGCTGAAGCGCTGGTAGGTCGGATTGCGGATGCCTGCTATGGCAGAGGGCAGAGGGCAGAGGGCAGAGACGTTGGACGAAGAGGGACAAGCGAGATGATGACGCAAAGCACTCTGGCTGCTGGTGCGCTGGCCGCATCAGTTATCGTCACGACGCTCGCGGCTCAGACGAGCCCGCGCTATCAGGTGCTCTTCAACCGCTTCCGGGCGCCGGTGATGACGCTACAAATTGCAGACGCCGACGGAAAGCGGGAACGCGCGCTCCTGGCAGTGCCGGATCTGGACTACTCACCGTCATTCTCATCCGATGGTCAATGGGTCGTGTTCACGAGCGAACGTGACGGGCAGGCCGAGATCTACCGCGTCCATCCCGATGGTTCCGGGCTCGAGCGGTTGACCGACCATCCCGCGTTCGACGATCAGGCGTCGTTGTCGCCAGACGGAAAGACTCTGGCGTTTGTCTCGACCCGCGAGGGCGGGACCGCAAACGTCTGGACGCTGGATCTGGCCTCGAAGAAGGTGACTAATCTTACGGCGAATCGTTCCGGGAACTTCCGGCCGAGCTGGTCGCCCGATGGCGCCTGGATAGCCTTCACGTCCGACCGCGATGCTCAGCCCGGTGTGTTTCCCGGGATGTGGGAACACCTTCAGTCCATCGGTGTGTACGTGATGCGCGCGCGCGGCGGAGACCTTCGACGACTGACCCGAAAGGACGGGTTCTCGGGTAGCCCGACATGGTCTGCTGATGGACGCAGAATCCTGTTCTACGAGACCGACGAGCTCGGCGCGTACCTGGCGAAATCCGACGACAGCCGCACTGAGATCGTGTCGGTCGACATTGCCACGGGCGAGCGGAACTTCTACACCGCATCAAACGAGACAAAGCTGTCGCCGCGATGGTTGTCGCAGGGAAGAATCAGCTATATCAAACGCGGCACCGACGCGACCAGCGGGCTGCGAGTGCGGCATCCCGACCGGCGGGTCGAAACGGTCGTCCAGGGCGCCGTTCGTAACGCGACCTGGTCGCCCGACGGTAGCTCGATCGTCTTCGAGCGCATCAGCCGACTGGGATCGACCGAGCACCTCGTGCCGGCATCGAGCCCCGATAAACAATTCGAGCTCTTCATGAGCGAGCCATTCCCTTCGTTCTCTCCAGACGGGACGAAGCTGCTCTATAGCCAATACCGTCTCACCAAGGATCCGACCGGCATCGAATACACGTCCGCCGGCAACACGAGCGTGGAGATCATGTCCGACCGCGGCGGCGACAAACGCACGCTGTTCCATCGCGAGGGATTCAGCGCGTATTCCGCTGTATGGTCGCCGTCTGGCGACGAGATCGCGTTGTCGGTCGGTCGATATTTTCGCGCTCCGGGTCTGCCGTCTGCACAGATCGCCTTGATTAAACCCGACGGTTCAAACTTCAGGCTCATCGTCGACGACAAGGTGAACAATGGCTTCCCGACGTGGTCGCGCGACGGCGGCCGGCTGGTGTTCAAGCGCGGCAGGCAACTGGTCACCATGTCACTGGCGGATCGCACGATGACACCTCTCACCGACGGCGCGCATTACGATAACTTCCCGCAGTGGTCGCCGGTCGGCGATCAGATCATGTTCACAAGCAACCGCGACGGCGATTTCGAGCTCTATACGGTTCGTCACGATGGCACCGACCGCCGGCGGCTGACGAATGTGCGAGGCAATGATGCACATTCGTCTTGGTGCTCCGACGGAAACTGGATCGTCTTCAGCAGCGCGCGGCACGGGTTCAAAGACGAAATGGCGCTCTACGACGGCGTTCCGCAGCCGTATGGCGAGATATTCGCCATGCGCGCGGATGGATCGGATGTACGCCAGCTCACCGACAACAAATGGGAGGACGCGAGCGCCGCGTGCAGGCTGATCGGTCCGGCCGCTCGATCCACACGCATCCAGTGATCGGCCTCGAGCCGGCCATCATCGATTTCCTGGCGCGATCGGGACTCGCCGCACCGGGCGAGCAGCCTGACGTCGAGGCGCTTCCCGGTGGTGTCTCTTCCGATATCTGGGTCGTCCGAACGCGCGCAGGGCGCACCTTCTGTCTCAAGCGGGCGCTCCCGCGCCTGCGAGTTGCGGCCGAGTGGCTTGCGGACACGAGAAGGAACGCCACGGAAGTCGCATGGCTCAGTCGCGTGTCTCGACTGAATCCGAACGCCGCACCGAAAATACTCGCGAGCGACAACGGACTCGGCGTATTTGCGATGGAGTATCTGCCGCCGTCCGAGTACGAGCCGTGGAAGGCGCGCCTCGCGCGCGGCGACGTGAACGCGGAGGTTGCAGCACGGGTTGGCCGCGAGCTCGCAGCCATTCACGCGTCGTTCGCGCGCCCGGAGTCAGCCGCCGAATTCGACACGGGAGCGGCCTTCTACGCGCTTCGCCTCGAACCATATCTCGTCGCAACGGCCCGCGTGCATCGCGACCTCGCGCCGATTCTCGAGTCGCTCGCCGCGCGGACGGCGGCGACCAGGGTGACGGTGGCCCACGGCGACATCAGCCCCAAGAACATTCTGCTTGGGCCGCGAGGTCCGGTGTTTCTCGACGCGGAATGCGCATGGTTCGGCGATCCGGCGTTCGACCTCGCCTTCTGCCTCAATCATCTGTTGCTCAAGAGTGTCTGGCTTCCGTCACACGAGGCCGCGTTCGTCGAGTCGTTCGATGCGCTGGCGGCCTCATATCTGGCTGGCGTGGACTGGGAGCCGGCCGCGGAGCTCGATCGTCGCGCGGCGGCGCTGCTGCCGGCGCTGCTGCTGGCGCGTGTTGATGGCAAATCCCCGGTCGAGTACCTGACAGATGAATCCGACAAGAACGCGGTCCGCCGGCCGGCGCGGGCGATGCTGCAGAGCCCGCTCGACAGTGTGGCCGACGTGCGAGCGTTCTGGACGGAGCGATCGTCCATCGTCCATCGTCCATCGTCCATCGTCTCGTCCATCGTCAACCGACGATCGACGATGGACGATCGACGATCGACGATCGTCCGCGTTCTCGGCCGGCGCGTGTGGGATTCGCGGGGACGTCCGACTGTCGAGGCCGAGGTTGTGCTGAGCAACGGTGCATCTGGCCGCGCCATTGCGCCGGCAGGCGCCTCGATGGGCTCGAACGAAGCCGTTGATCTTCGCGACGGCGGAGAAGCGTTCGGCGGTCTTGGCGTCGATCGAGCGGTGCACAACGTGTCCACTGAGATTGCCGGGGCGCTGCATGGCATGCGCGCCGAGGACCAGGAGGCGATTGACCACCGCCTCATCGAGCTGGACGGCACACGGCAGAAGGCGCGCCTCGGGGGAAACGCGACGGTTGCCGTCTCGATGGCCGCACTCCATGCCGCGGCCGCTGCGGCAGGGCAGCCTCTCTGGCGTTACCTCTCGGCCGGCGGTTCTCCGACGCTGCCCATGCCGATGATCCAGATCTTCGGCGGCGGCGCCCATGCGGACCACCGAATCGACATTCAGGATTTTCTCATCGTGCCAATCGGAGCGGCGACATTCGACCACGCCATGGTGATGACAGCCGACGTCTACGCGGCCGCCGGCCGCCTAATGGCCGAGCGACACACGTTGCACGGCGTGGCAGACGAAGGCGGATGGTGGCCGGATTTTTCTTCGAGCCGCGAGGCCCTCGATGTGTTGGTTGCCGCCATCGAGCGAGCAGGGCTCAAGCCCGGCACCGACGTGGCCATCGCGATCGACGTCGCGGCGTCGCAGCTGCGAAACGGATCCCGGTACCGTTTGGCGGCGGAGCGACGCGAGTTGACGAGCGACGAGCTGGTGGAGATGCTGCTGCAGTGGTGCCGCCAGTACCCGATCATCTCCGTCGAAGATCCGCTCGCGGAAGACGACGACGAGGGCATGCGTGCGTTTACAGCGAGGGCTGGCGATCGCCTGCAGGTGATTGGAGACGACTATCTCGTCACCTCCGCGATGCGGATTACAGCCGCTGCGCAGTCGCGCGCCTGCAATGCCGTGTTGTTGAAGCCGAACCAGGCCGGCACCGTCACCGAGACCGCTGCGGCGCTCGCCGCGGCGCGCGAGGCGGGCTGGAACACCATCATCTCGGCGCGCTCGGGCGAAACAGAAGACGTGACGATCGTGCACCTCGCGATCGGATGGGGCGTCGGCCAGTTGAAGGTGGGCTCATTCGCGCGCGGTGAGCGCACGGCGAAGTGGAACGAGGTGTTGCGGATTGAGGAAGCGTTGGGCGGAACCGCTCCGTTTGGTGAGCCGAGATTGCTGAAGCGAGACGAGACGCGCTGACGCCCCGACCTGTCAGGGCAGATGGCAAATGGCAGATGGCAGACGGTACACTCTGCCATCATCCATCTGCCCTCTGCCATGACAGTTTGACCAGGTACGCATGAAAGCTGTCCTCCACTATCGCGCAACTCCTGGATTCCGCGAAAAGGTATCCGCGCTCGAGAACGACTGGCTGCGCATTTCGATCGTGGACGAGAAAGACCGCGGCACGTTCGATCGGGAAATGCGCGATACGGAGGTGCTGTTGCACGTCCTCGAACCCGTAACGGCCGAGGTGTTCGACGTCGCGCCGCGACTGAAGCTGATTCAAAAGCTCGGCGTCGGCGTGGACACGATCGATCTCGAGGCGGCGAAGCGGCGAGGCGTCGCCGTCTGCAACATGCCCGGCACCAACACACGCGCCGTTGCCGAGTTGACGTTGTTGCTGATGCTGGCGACGCTGCGGCGGCTCACGAGAGCTCGACGCGCACACGCGCGCGGGACATGGTTGGGCCCTCGATGCGGAACTGCTCGACTCCCTGGGTGAGCTTGGCGGCCGAATCGTCGGCCTCGTCGGATTCGGAGCCGTGGGGAAGTGCCTGGTGCCGATGCTGCACGGCATCGGTGCGCGCATCCTGTATACGAGCCGCCACGAATCGGCTGAGCCGAAGGCGACGTTCGTTCCGTTCCGCGACCTCCTGGGTTCGGCCGACGTCGTCTCGCTGCACGTGCCACTGAGACCGGAGACGGCGGGCTTGATGAACGAGGCGGCGTTTGACCTCATGAAGCCGGGTGCGACGCTCGTCAACACCGCGCGGGGAGGGCTTGTCGATTACCACGCGCTGCGTCGTGCGCTCGAAACCGGCCGCTTACGCGGCGCGGGCATCGACGTGTTCGACAGCGAACCCGCGGATGAGCGCCATCCACTGTTCAAATTACCAAACGTCGTCGTTACTCCCCATCTCGCGTGGTTCACCTCGGAGACGTTGAACAGAAGTCTGGGGGTCTTCACGGAAAATTGCCGGAGGCTTCGAGACGGCGACGTGTTGCTCAATCGCGTCATCTGATGACCTGATCTGAGACAAATTGAGACAAACGATCGCAGCGAATGCCTTTTTAGTGTGTTCGCTTCGACGACGTGAATGCGTCGTTCCAAATCCGTGGATCATGCACGCGCATTTGCGAAATCGCAGTTTGCGACCGTGAAACTCACGTTGACCCTGTGCATCCTCGTGTTATACCGTCTCCACTTCATCAATTCTTCATGTTCGGCGTCAGCGATCGAAGCGATTGGGCGGAAGTCTTTCGTGGGCAGCTTTTTCTGAGAGGTGGGTATGCGTCACGCTCAAAACGTCATTCTGTCGGTAGTGCTTCTCCTCTTGCTGTCGGCTTCGGCCGGCGCGCAGGTCACGACCTCGACGCTCGTCGGACTCGTCCGCGACACGTCCAGTGCGGTCATCCCTGGCGCGACGGTTGTTGCGACACACGAAGGCACCGGCGTGGCGCGCGAAGGCGTGACCGATGCGAACGGTGAGTTTGTGTTCTCAGCGCTTCCCAATGGTCCATACACTGTAAGGGTCCAGCTGACAGGGTTCAAGCCACTGGAGAACCGCGGCATGCAACTCGGCGCTGGTCAGACGGTGCGTCAGACGTTTCTTCTGGAAGTCGGCACGCTGGCCGAGACGATTACCGTTGCCGGCGAGGCGCCGCTGATCGAGACCGCCGCATCGCTGCAGGCCGACAGCCTCGGCGCTCAGGAAGTGACCGAGCTGCCGGTCAGCCGCCGGAATCTGACCAACCTGATGAGCCTCACGGCTGGTGTCAACGTGAGCGGCGACGGGATGGTGCAGATGAACGGCGTGGCGGCGGGCGGGACGGGCATTACGGTGGACGGCACCGAGGCGAACTCGAACCCCGAGGCGCGATCGATGTCGCAATACGGCGGACAGAACCAGATCTCGGTGATGAGCCTCGACTCTATCTCCGAAGTTCAGATCGTAAAGGGCGTGCTGCCCGCGGAGTACGGCGGCGTCGTGGGCGGCCAGATCAACGTGATCAGCCGCTCGGGCACCAACGTCTATCATGGGTCGGCGTTTTACAGCGGTCAGAACGAGAAGTGGAATGCGCGCAACTTTTTCTCGACGGCGGCGCAGCCCATCGGCACGTTCCAGCAGTACGGCGGAACGTTCGGCGGCCCCGTGCTGCGGAACAAGGCATTTTTCTTCGCGACCTACGAGGGCTACCAGGAAGAGATTCAGCAGAATCTCAACACGACGGTGCCGTATCAGTTCGTGCGCGACGAGATTCTGCGCGCGCTGCCGTTTCCAGAGACGAGAATCGTGCTCGACATCCTGAACGTTCCCACCGAACCCATCGTGTCGTCGGCGGGTGTGGTGAACCCGCAAATCGGCATGTGGCGCGGCCTCGGATTACGTAAGCGCGACGAGAACAGTGTCCTCCTGAAGACTGACATCGCGGTGTTCAACGGCGCGAACCTGGGAGTGACATACACACGGTTGCATCCATTCAGCCTGGAACCCAGGCCTGTGCTTAACAACGCCAACGATCGGCAATTCCCGAACGAACAGGATCGGATCGCCGCGCAATTCGTCATGACCAAGGGTGCGTGGGTGTCTGAGAGCCGGGTGGGATGGAACAAGACCTACCTCGCCCGGATTGATGGCTTCCTGAACACAATAGGTCCCAACACACCGGCCGAGGTGCTGCCTTTCGGGCGGCGGGTCGGCCGGCTCGACATCAGCGGGTTGTTTGCCACCGCCGACGCCGAGATCTGGGACATGGCGGGCACCACCTACAGCTTCGAGCAGAAGTTCAGCCGCGGGTTCCAGCGCCATCTCGTGAAGGCGGGGTTTCGCTTCCAGCGCGACAGCGGCGGGCGGCTGAATCCGGAGATCCCCAAGTTCAGGTACAACAATTACGCCGATTTGCTCGCGAACGTGGTGCTGGAGCAGAACACATCTTACGGGGCGCCACCGCACAAGTCGCACATGGACAACTACAGCGCGTTCATCCAGGACGACTGGCGGCTCGGTTCGAATTTCGTGCTGAACCTCGGCCTGCGCTACGACTACTACGGCACGGTCGAGGTGCTCCCAACCACGCAGGTCGAAGTCGAGATCGTCAACTTCGAAGCCGCGAGCGATCTGCGCAGGCTCGATTTCGGTGCGCTCAGGGATCCGCTCAGCCCATATGAGCCGGATGGAATGAACGTTGGTCCGAGAGCGGGTTTTGCCTGGACGCTCAACGACGCCGAAACGACAGTCGTTCGCGGCGGCGTGGGCGTCCTTTACAGCCCGCATCTGATTGCGACGGTGCGTCAGAGCGTGGCCAACCCGTTCATTCCGTTCCGCATCGTGTACAACGCGACGGAAAACGCCTCCAGGGGCGTCAAGTGGCCGTTGTACACCGACGATATGAGCCGGTTCGCGTTAGCCGATGCTGGTGGCCGGCGCTCGGTGTTCTCGGTCTTCGACCCCGCGATGCAGAATCCGTATACGGTTCAGTCGATGCTGAGCGTGCAGCATTCCCTGGGCCGCTCGCTCGCGGCCGAAGTGGGATACATCCGGACCGACGGCAGAGACTTCCCGCTCCAGCGGCAGTTCACGCAGGCGGTCGATCGAGTGACCGGTGCGCGGCCCAACCCGGCGCTCGGCGCGCCAGGCGGCTATTACGTCGACAGCAGTCAGACGATGGCCTACAACGGCCTGCAGACATCAGTGAGAAAGCGTTTTGCGAATCGCTATTCCTGGGACGTGAACTACACATTGGCGAAGAGCGAGGCCACGCAGGGCGGCGATCTATCGGCCTACTACATCGCGGCGTTCGAGAACAACCAGGACTTCTGGGATCCTGAATTCGATCGCGGCCCGTCCAGCAACGACATCAGGCACCGGTTCAACGCCTCGTTCATCTATGAGGTTCCGGGCATCAGCGGTGGGCAGGGCATTGTGAATGGCGTTCTTGGCGGGTGGCAGATCTCGGGCGTCGTCCAGATGCGTTCAGGGAATGCGCTGATCATCACGCAGCCGTCGGGTATCACCCGCAGCCGACCAGACATTGTGGCCGGTCAGGACCTGATTGTCGCCGACTGGAAGGACACCTGTGCGGCATCGGGCTGCAATTACCTGAACACGGCGGGTTTCGTGAGGGTTCCCGTGAGCCCTACGACCAACGCCACTCTTCGTCCCGGCACCTACAATCACGGGATGGCTCGCGGTCCCGGCCGCATCGATAACAACCTGACCTTCGCGAAGGGCTTTGGTATCGGTGGCGGCAGGCGCTTGCAGATCCGGGCGGACATTTTCAATTTCTTGAATGTGAAGAACTTCGACAACCCGCAGTTAGCCATTAACAACGCGAACTTCGGACGTATTACGGGTGCCACGAGCGACGGGAAGAGGGCTCGCGTCTTCCAGTTCGGGGCCCGTTTTACGTTCTAGAGAGGCTTGCGAGTCGAGGGTCGCTCGCCTTCGTGCGGGCGACCCGGGTTCGCAGCCGTGCCTCCCCCATTTTTCGGCCGAAAACCCCGCAAACTCAGGCATCTGCGACAAATCACGACACCTCTCGCGGTGCCGCCTGTGTACACTGTAATGACCCGTTTTGTTACCATTTGTTCGACCGGAGGTTGGATGAATCGGTGTCGGCCAGTTCGCGCCATCGGGATTCCGGTTCTGCTGTTTACGGCAGCCGTCTATCTGCAGGCCGCAGCCGCAACAGACCCGCCCCGCAGCGGCCGAACGCGCCCTTCTCGACACGGTACTGCGCCGGCTGCCATAGCGAAAAAGCCAAGCAGGGCAATTTCGTCCTGACCACGCTCGATGTAGCAATGGCGTTGCTCCCGATGCCGAACGGTGGGAGCTCGTCGTCCGCAAGCTTCGCGCGCGTTCGATGCCGCCGCCAGGACGCCCGCGGCCCGACGAGGCGGCATACGACGCGCTGATCGCGCATCTCGAGACCTCGCTCGACCGCGCGGCCGCGGCCAATCCCGATCCGGGTCGCACCGACACGTTCCGCCGGTTGAATCGCACCGAATACCAGAACGCGATCCGCGATTTGCTCGACGTCGAGATCGATGTCGAGACGCTGCTGCCGAGCGACGACTCGAGCCACGGGTTCGACAACATCAGCGTCGGCGGGCTGTCGCCGATGCTGCTCGAGCGATATCTGTCGGCGGCGCAGAAGATCAGCCGCCTGGCGGTGGGCACGCCCGTGCGCTCCGCCGGCGCCGAGACGGTGATCCTTCCCGCCGATCTCACGCAGGAAGGCACTTCGACGGCCAACCATTCGGCACCCGGGCGGGCGCGAACGTGCGCTACACGTTTCCGGCCGATGGCGAATACCAGTTCGAGCTGCGGCTCACGCGCGATCGCAACGAGCTGATTGAAGGACTCAACGAGCCGCACCAGATGGAGGTCAGCATCGACGGTGTGCGGCAGCAGGTGTTCACGCTGAAGCCGGCGCAGCGAAACGGCCCGATCGATCCGATGGGGCCGCAGTATTCGTCCGGAACAGGCGGCCGACGCGCATCTGAACGTGCGGGCGCCCGTCACAGGCGGACCGCACGTCGTCCAGGTCGCGTTCATCAAGCGGCCCGTCGGCGCTCGTCGAAACCGAGCGCCAGCCGTATCTCGCGAGCTTCAACAGCGATCGCACGCCGCGAACGCAGCCGGCGCTGTACAGCGTGTCGATTGCCGGCCCGTTCAACCCGACGGCATCGGCGACACGCCGAGCCGGAAGCGCATCTTCACCTGTCATCCCGCGAAGCCATCCGACGAGAGCGCGTGCGCGCGGACGATTCTGACGACGCTCGCTCGGCGCGCCTATCGCCGGCCGGCGACGAGCGACGAAGTGCAGACGCTGCTCGGCTTTTACAAGCAGGGTCGCGCGGACGGCAGCTTCGAGCACGGCATCGAGATGGCGCTGCGCGCGATGCTGACGAGCCCGGCCTTTCTCTTCCGCATCGAGCAGGACCGGGACCCGGCCAGCCAGGCGCTACCGCATCAGCGATCTCGAGCTCGCGTCGCGGCTGTCGTTCTTCCTCTGGAGCAGCATTCCCGACGACCAGCTGCTCGATGCTGCGGTCGAAGGGCCGGCTGAAGCGACCCCGCGGTGCTCGAGCAGCAGGTGCGCCGAATGCTCGCGGACCGGCGCGCCGACGCGCTGGTCAAGAACTTCGCGGCGCAGTGGCTCTATCTGCGCAATCTCGACAGCCACAAACCCGACAACCGCCTGTTCCCGGATTTCGACGACAACCTCCGCCAGGCGTTCCGGCGCGAGACCGAGATGCTGTTCGAGAGCGTGCTGAAAGAAGACCGCAGCGTGCTCGATCTGCTGCGCGCCGATTACACGTTCCTCAACGAGCGTCTCGCGAAGCACTACGACATTCCGAACGTGTACGGCAGCCATTTCCGGCGCGTCGACCTCGGGCCGAACCACGTGCGCGGCGGGCTGCTCGGCCAGGGCAGCATCATGACGGTGACGTCGTACGCGAACCGCACGTCACCGGTGCATCGCGGCAAATGGATTCTCGAGAACCTGCTGGCACGCCCGTTCCTCCGCCGCCGCAGAATGTGCCGCCGCTGCCCGAGAACAGCCCCGGGGCGAAGATCCTGACCGTGCGCGAGCGGATGGTCGCAGCATCGCACGAACCCCGCGTGCGCGAGCTGCCATCAGTTGATGGATCCGGTCGGACTTGTCCACGGAAAACTTCGACGCGATTGGGCGCTGGCGCACGCAGAGCGAGGCCGGCGACGCCGATCGACGCCTCGGGCGGGCTTCCCGACGGCAGCACGTTCGACGGCGCCATCGGGCTTCGCAAGGCGGTGCTGAAGCGGCCCGATCTGTTCGTGACGACGCTGACGGAGAAGTTGATGACGTATGCGCTCGGCCGCGGTCTCGAGTACTACGACGCGCCGGCCGTGCGCGAGATTACGCGACGACGCGCGGACAGAGGACTATCGTTTTTCTTCGGTCGTGCTGGGCATTGTGAACAGCACACCGTTTCGAATGAGGAGATCGCAGTTCATGATCGTGACCAAACTGGCGTTGCCGCGGCGGACGTTCCTGCGCGGAGTGGGCGCGACGCTCGCCTTGCCGATGCTCGACGCCATGGTGCCGGCGTTCGGCGGCCTGAGCGCCGCCGCCGCAGCCGATCCGGCGGCTCGGCGTCGTCTACATTCCGATGGGCTCGAACATCGCGGAATGGATGCCGAAGCAGGAAGGCCGCCTCACGGAGCTCTCGCCGACGCTCTCGCCGCTGATGCCGTTCCTGAAGCACCTGAACGGTGCTCAGCAACCTCGAGCTGAAGAACGCGTATTCGTCCGGCAACCACGCCACGGCGAACTGCACGTTCCTGAGCGGCGTGCGCGCGAAGATGACCGAGGGCTCCGACTACGAGATGGGGATTACGGTCGATCAGATCATCGCGCAGCAGCTCGGCAAGGAGACGGCACTGCCGTCGCTCGAGCTCGCGACCGACTTCAATTACGTGGTCGGCAACTGCGACAACGGGTTCAACTGCGTGTACATGAACACGCTGGCGTGGTCGGCGAAGACGACCCCGCTGCCGACCGAAGCGAACCCGCGCGTCGTGTTCGAGCGGCTGTTCGGCGACGGCGGATCTGCCGCCGATCGCAAAGCCGAGCTGCGCAAGAACGGCAGCATTCTCGACTGGGTGACCGAGGACATGGCGCGTCTCGGCCGCCGCCTCGGGCCGTCCGACCGCACCCGTGTGGACGAATATCTCGACACGCTGCGCGAGGTCGAGCGCCGCATTCAGAAAGCCGAGCAGCAGGACGGCGACGCGCTGCCCGTCGGTGCTGACGCGCCCGGTCGGCGTGCCCTCGGACTGGGAAGAACACGCGAAGCTGATGTTCGATCTGCAGGTGCTCGCGCTGCAGGCCGATATCACGCGCGTCATCACGTTCCAGCTCGCGCGCGAGGTGAGCACACGGACCTATCCGCAGATTGGCGTGGCCGAGCCGCATCACGCGACGTCGCATCACCAGAACTCGCCGGAGAAGCTGGCGAAGCTGGCGAAGATCAACACGTATCACGTGTCGCTGTTCGCGTACCTGCTCGAGAAGCTGCAGGCGACGAAAGACGGCGACGGCACGCTGCTCGATCACTCGCTGTACCTGCTCGGCAGCGGTCTCGGCAATCCCGACGTGCACGATCACACGAACCTTCCGATTCTCGTGGCGGGTGGCGGTGCGCGGCATGAAGGGCGGGCGGCACATCAAGTACACGCAGGCGACGCCGCTCACCAACCTGCACGCCACGCTGCTCGACAAGGTGGGCTGCCGACCGAGCATTTCGCAGACAGCACGGGCAAGGTCGACGAGCTGCTCGAGCCGTTGTCGCTGTAGGAGTTGACCGATGATGCGGCTGAAATCCTTCACTGGCGTCGCGATTGCGGTGTTGCTCGGTCTGGGCGGCGTCACGATAGCGGCGCAGCGTGCCACGAACAACAACGCGGCTAACGCCGTCGAGCCGGACGGCACGACGCCACTGCACCGCGCCGTCCATCGCAACGACCTGAAAGCGGCTGATGGGCTCATCCGCGGCGGCGCCGATGTCAACGCGTCGAACAGGTACGGCGTGCCGCCTCTGTCACTCGCGGCGACCAACGGCAACGCGGCGATGCTCGAACTATTGCTGAAGGCCGGCGCCAACCCCAACGCGGCGCAGGCGGAGGGGGAGACGGTGCTCATGACAGCCGCGCGCACCGGAGTGGCCGCGGCGGTGAAGACGCTTGCTCGCCCATGGCGCCGACGTGAACGCGAAGGAAAGCTGGCGCGGGCAGACGGCCTTGATGTGGGCGGCGGCAGAAGGACATGCCGAAGCCGTACAAGTGCTGCTCGAGGCGGGTGCGCAGATTAATGCGCGATCGAATGCCGGGTGGACGGCACTGCTCTTTGCGGCGCGAGAAGGACGAATTCCTGCAGTCAAGACGCTCGTCAGCGGCGGCGCCGACGTCAACGACGCGCTGCTCCCGCGGGGCGGCGGCCGCGGCCGTGGTGCGGGTGCCGGGGGTGGCGGCGGTGGCGCCAGGCCACCGACGCGCGGTTCGAGCGCGCTCGTCCTTGCGGTCGGCAGCGGGCACTTCGAGCTCGCGGCGGCACTGCTCGACGCGGGCGCCGATCCGAACGCGTCCGGGCAGGGATGGACGGCGCTTCATCACCTCACCTGGATTCGCAAGCCGGGCACCGGCAGCAACGATCCGGCTCCCGACGGGTCGGGCAACATGGACAGCCTGACGCTGGTGAGGAAGTTGAAGGCGCATGGCGCCGACGTGAACGCGCGCGTGACTCGTCGTCCCAACGTCGGTGTGACGGCGTTGAACTTCATCGGCGCAACCCCGTTTTTCATGGCGGCGCGCGGCGGCGATACAGAGCTGATGCGGCTGCTCGTCGAGCTTGGGGCCGATCCGCTGTTGCCGAACGAGGACGGAACCACGCCGTTGATGGTGGCCGCCGGAGTGGGCACGCATTCGCCCGGCGAAGACGCCGGATCGCCGCCGGAGGCGCTCGAAGCGGTCAAGCTGGCGATTGAGCTGGGCGGCGACGTCAACGTCGATGGACAGGAACGGCAACACCGCCATGCACGGCGCCGCGTTCAAGCAGTTGCCCGAGGTGGTCAAGTTGCTCGATGCCAAGGGCGCGAAGGTCGAGATCTGGAACAAGAACAACGTGTCTGGCTGGACGCCGCTGCGGGTTGCCGTGGGTGTCCATCGCGGCATGAACTTCAGGTTCCACGTGCCGACGGCCGACGCCCTGCGCGACATCATGGTCCGCAACCACGTCTCGACCGAGGTGGAACCGGAAACGGTGATCAGCGGCGCGACACCGACCAAGTAAGTTGCTTCACGTCAGGGCAGATGGCAGATGGCAAAGGGCAGATGGTATTTTGCCCTCATCCATTTGCCCTCTGCCATGACAAGCGTCACTCCCTATGCCCATTTACGAGTTCGAATGCCGGGACTGCCGGCATCGATTCGAGCAGCTGATCATCCACTCCACAACCGCTGAGTGCCCGTCGTGCCACGGACGGAATCTCGAACGGTTGATTTCGATGTTTGCCGTCGATTCAGCGGGGACAAGAAGCTCTGCGCGCCGAGACGGCCAGCGGCGAAGCGGGCAATTGACGCGCGAGCGGAACGACGCCGAGATCGCGTACCACAAGAAGCACGACGATCACTGAATCTAGAATCTAAAATCTAGAATCTATAATCTACGGAGTGATCTCTGCGAAGATTCTAGTTTCTAGATTCTAGTTTTTTAGATTCTATTTTCTAGCTCTCCACTACCCTGCCACCCACAATTCGGACGTTCACTTGGGCGATATGGGGATCCGGGCTGTCGGCGTACGTGCGCTTCGCCTCGTACATCTTCTGATCGGCGAGGGCGACGAGCCGCCGGGCAATGTCGTAGGACGACCCGGGCGGCACTTCGACAGCCGGGTCGAATCGGTGTTCCTGTTCGACCGTCACGTCGCTGTCGCGGTGTGTCATCCGTTCGCGCTCCTCGCGCGAAGGCTGTTCGCAATAGACGAGCCCGATGCTGAGCCGCGGCGGCTGCTCGACGAAGCGCGGATCGAGCGATTCCCACGCAAACGAATCCACCAGTTCGGCGTCGCGCCCGGCGATGAGGCCCAGTTGTGTTTCCGTGACCAGGTTCCGGACGATGCGCAGAAATTCATCGCCGCCCCAGCGCACGCCGATGTCTCCCTCGCGATGCATGCGGAAGAGACGGCCGGTCGTACTGAGTACCAGGTCGCCAATCTCGTGGCCGTAGGCGTCGTTGTAGTGCTTGAACCGGTCGTGATCGACCATCTCGATGCCGAACCCGCGTCCGCGATGGTCTTCGCGAATCGTCGTCAGCAGGCGCTCTTCGCCCAGCTCGCGGCGATAGAGCAGCGTGCGCCCGTCGCGCCGCATGCGGTGCAGCAGCGCCTCGCGCTGTTCCAGCTCGACACCTTTCTGACGAAGCTCCTCCATGATGTGAAGGAACACCTGGTTCCAATCCTCGATCTTGTCGCCGATGGCCAGATCGAGCGTTTCGAACCCGGGCCGAATCAGATCGCGCTGTGCCGGCGCGAGCTTCAGCATGCGGTCGACGTAATCGAACAGATACCGTACCGATCCCGTCAGTTGCGCTTCGGTCGCCACCACTTCCGCCGGCAAGGGCGCTCCATCACGGAGGAGAGTCAGCTTCTGGTGCACTTGGAGCTCTTACTTGGCGAAGTGAGCAACTTTCGTACCAAGCTCAGTGGTTAGGAAGGTAACTGGTTCACCTTCACAAGGTTGCGTATCTGTGTCGTATTACTGACATGCCGGGCTGCGTCAGCGCGACTCTGGCGTCGGGACGGCTCTTTCCACGATAGGAGGCTCGGGCCGTGGGATTGCGGCGCTGGCGATGTAACCGGCATGAGCAAGGCGACCCTGAAAGAGAGAGGTTTCAGAAGCCAGAAACACGAGTTTCAACCACAACCGGGCGGCGAGATAGATCTGCCCGACGGCGAAGCCGAGCCACATCGCAAGGCCGGCCGATTCGGCGCCCGGCGCAATGAGTGCATAAGTGAGAAGTACGCCAACGAATAACGCCGTGTTCAGGAGATACAGCGCCACGACGGGCCGTGCATTCCGCCTGACGAACCGAGCCGCGGCGATGAGCGCGCCGATCATGCTGTGGCGGTCTTCGACGACCGCGCGGACCTTCGCGTAGTCGAACACGACGTTCACGCCCAGAAGGAGTGCCCCGAATACCAGGTAGAACGCCAGCCGTGTGAAGAACGCAGTGCGCTCCACGGTCACGTCGCGTATCAAGACTTCATAGAGATCGTCGAACAACAGCGGGTGCACAACCGCGAACAGCACGTAGTAGGCAATGGCGATGAACGGCGCCAGCCGGAGGAAGCGCGTGAAGTAGACGCCGCACGCGGCGAAGAATTCGTGGGTCCGCGTCGGGCGCGCGCGAGCGAAGCGGTCGAGGATCCCTCCAGAAAGAAACAGCCACAACAGCAGGTAAAGAGCTCCCGCCCACAGAATCGACGCCGGGCGTCTCTGGCCATCTGCCAGCAAGCTGATGTTGTCGAGTGCGGAGGCGAAACCGATAATCGTGGTCTGGAAGGTCTGTCCCAGCGGGCCGGCTTGCCGGATGAACTCGGACCACCATTGCACGTTGACGCCGCGCGCCACTTGCGCAGAGACCATGCTGTTGCCGAGATGCGAGGCGAGGGCCCGCCGCATCATCAGCGAGAAGGGGAGCGCCGTCAGGAACGTCACGCCGAACACGCACACGAGAATGACGGGCGCGCGATTCACGAGACCAATCCCCGCAGCCAGGGCCGCAGCGGCCCCCATCCGACTATCCTTTTCCCTCTGCTCTGTCATGGATTAGACGAAGAACGCCCACGTGAGCATCTGATCCTGCAGCCAGATCATCCAGGTGGCCGCCCATTTGGTCGCGGCACGTCCGGCTTGCGGCTCGGTTGTATAACTGTTGTTCGTGAAGTTGGTGTCGACCAGGAGAATCTGGTCGGGATCGACTTGTGCCGCCGCCGCGCGGCTTCCGTGCTCAACGGTCACGCGATGCCAGCGGCCGCCGCCGTCCCACGCAAAGCGGCGCTGCTCGCCGTTGGCGAGCGTCACGAGGATGGTCACGGGGAAGATACCGTCGCCGTGACGCCGCACGACGATCTCGCTCGCGAACGTGCCGTCATCGAGCGCGGTGCTGGTGACGCTTTCGACGCCGTAGTCGAAGACGGCCGATCCGCGATACACCTGATCGAAAAACGGTGTGAGATCTCTCCGGCTGACTTCGTTGAGCACCTGAAACAGATCGCCCGGACGCGGGTGCTTGAACCGCCACCGCTCGAAGAAGATGGCGAGCGCCTGTTGCATCGTCGTCCAGCCGAGCGCCCGTTCGAGAGTGTGCAGCCACAGCGCCGGCTTTGCGTACGTCATTGGACCCGACGAGCGCGGCCAGTACCGGAACGATGGTGTGGAGGGGATGTCGACGGTGGGGTCACCGCTGTAGTCCTCACGGAACTCGCCGAACATCACCCGGTCCCATCGCACGTCGTCCAGCACCCAGGGCACGAAGCCGCCGAAGAAGCGCCGCACCTGACGTCCGTCGGGGAATTCCTCGGCCATGGCGCGCGCGTTCGCGAACTGATTGATGCCCTCGTCCATCCACGCATCTTCGAATTCGTTGGTGGCAACCAGGCCGTACCACCACTGATGGCCGGTTTCGTGAATCAGCGTGTCTTCGAGAAACGTATCGCGGCGCGGCATCAGCCAGGAGGTGCCCACTGTGAAGAGCGTGGGGTATTCCATGCCGCTCGTCGCGCTCCTCCAGACCGGATCGACGATGGTGAGATGGCCGTAGGGATAGGCGCCGAACATTTCCCCATACTGGCGCAATGCGGCACGCGTGCCTTCGAAATGCCGCGCGGCCTGAGCCAGGTGTCCCGGTTGAATCAGCAGTCGCATATCCACAGGCGCGAGGCCGGGATGTTCGAACTTCTCACGGCGCTCGATGAAATCCGGGCTCGTGGTCCAGGCGAAATCGTGCACGTCTTCCTGGAAGTAGCGGTGTGTCGTTGTGCCGTCCGGATTGTCGGTGCGCTCGCGCTCGCGGCCGGTTGCCCCCAATAACCAGCCGCGCGGCACCGTCATGCGCACGTCATAGACGCCGAAGTCCGAAAAGAATTCCGTTCCGACATGAAATTGATGGCAGTTCCAGCTGCCGGAAGGGTCCAGCACGCCGATCTTCGGGAACCACTGCCCGAGAAAGAAGTAGTTGCCGATGGCTCCGGTGCGCGCGAAGGGTCTTGGGATCTTTGCGGTGAAGACGATATCAACCGTGAGTGTCTGCCCGGGACCGACGGGCGCCGGCAGCGTGACCGCCATCACCGTCCGGTCGTCTTCGTTGCCGTCATCGGGCGCGATGAAGCGCATCGCCTGCGTCAAATCAACCGGGGCCATCTCCGCTCCCGAGACCTTCAGACTCGATATATCAATGGCCCCCAACTCGTCTGCACGCCGCGCGCCGGCATATCTCCACCAGGCGGTAAGCCGGTGCTCGCGTCTCCATGTGGAATCGGTATTCCGCCAGGCGTTGTAGTACAGGTGAAACTGCAGCTCGCCTGTCGGGACGCTCGTGATGTTCGTCCAGACAAGCGTCTGCCGCGCTGCAAGCGTGCGCGTCCGCGTGTCCAGGCGCACATCGATCGTGTAGTTCGCATTGCGCGGCGAGGGCGTCTGCGCCGCCGCTGAGACGATGCTCGCGAACGAAGTCACGAGTACGAGACACACGCGCGGAATCACGCCAGAATCCTACACTAATCCCCAAGGGCACCTAACGCACCCAGCGCACCCAACCTCGTGTCCTATACTGATTTCATGGTGCGCGTTCTTCTCTACGGTCTGGGGCCGATCGGTGTAATGGTGGCGCGACAGCTCGGCTCTCGTGACGGCTTTCGAATCGTCGGGGCCGTCGATGTCGATCCCGCGAAAGTCGGCCGCGACGCGGGCGAGGTCGCCGGGCTCCCGCGCAAGCTTCGGGTGAAAGTCGATCCGGACGCGCGGAGCGCGATCAAGAAGACCAGGCCCGACGTCGTGGTGTTGTGCACGTCTTCCTCGGTGCGCGCGGTGCTGCCGCAAATCGAAGGAGTGCTCCAGGCGAAGGTGCCCATCGTGACGACGACCGAGGAGCTGAGCTTCCCGGTCAAGCGCAACGCGGCGGTCGCCAGAAAGATCGACTTGCTGGCGAAGAAGGCGAAAGTGGCCGTGCTGTCGACCGGCGTGAACCCCGGGTTTGTGATGGATGCTCTGCCAATCACGCTGACCGTGGCGTGCGAGCGCATCGAATCGGTTGCGGTAGCCCGGATTCAGGATGCGCGCACGAGGCGGCTGCCTTTTCAGCAGAAGATCGGTGCCGGACTCACCCGCGAGCAGTTTCAGCGCGAGGTGGAACGCGGGTCGATTCGCCATGTCGGACTGGCCGAGTCGATTTCGATGATTGCTGCGGCCCTGGGGTGGCGTCTCGATCGGATCACCGACGAAGTAAAGCCCAGGATCGCGGAGGCGACCGTCGCCAGCGACTTCTTTGCGGTCGAT
Organism: Vicinamibacterales bacterium; assembly: GCA_963782595.1. GTDB lineage: Bacteria > Acidobacteriota > Vicinamibacteria > Vicinamibacterales > JAMQPK01 > JAMQPK01. Next base: position 752,036 of record CAWAKJ010000007.1, read on the forward strand.
GCGGGTTATGTCAGCGGCATCATTCAGGACGGCATCGGATACCGCCACGGGACTCCGGTCATCACGATGCACATGGAGGCATATCTTGGCGCACCCGAATCCTACGACGAGGTGAAAGTGCATGGTGTCCCGAACTTGACGCTCAGAATTCCCGGCGGCGTGCCCGGCGACATCGCGACGGCGTCCATCGTCGTCAATTCGATACCCAAAGTGCTGTCCGCGCGCCCTGGCCTGCAAACGATGAAAGACCTGCCGGTTCCGTCGTTCTACGGCGGCCGCTAGGGCTCGATCCTCGTCAGGGCAGATGGCAGAGGGCTGATGGCAGAGAGCTCTCCAATCTCCCAATCTTCCAGTCTCCCAATCTGCGAATAGTGACTCTATAATTAAGCCTCACCCAACCTGTTCTACGATTGCGAGGGAGTATGAGCAGACCTTCCCGCCGTGATTTCCTGACGACCGCCGCCGGCACGAGCGCCGCCGCCACCTTCTGGGTGCCCAAGAAGGTTCACGGGTACAGCAGGGCCCACGTCATCGATGCCAAGGGCAGCCGCGGTGTCTCGAAGTGGGAGCTCGACACCCCTGCACTGGTACTCGACCTCGACAAGCTCGAGCAGAACATCGCCGCCATGCGGGCGAGTCTCTCGGCTACGAAGGTCGGTGCGCGGCCACACGCGAAGACGCACAAGTCTGCCGACATCGCCAAAATGCAGATAGCGGCCGGCGCCGTCGGCATCTGCACAGCCAAGTTGAGCGAGGCCGAAGCGCTCTTCGCCGAAGGTGTGCAGAAGATCTGCATGACGACGGCGAATCTCAGCAAGGCGAAGATTCAGCGGGCGATGAATCTGCGCAAGAAGAATCGCGAGTTCATTCAGGCGGTCGACTACGCGCCGAACGCCCGCGACCTTTCCGATGCCGCCAAAGCCGCCGGCGTCACGGCCGATGTCGTGGTGGACGTGGCGGTGGGGACGCGCAGCGGTGTACCTGCCGGCGATCTGGCGCTGGAGCTCGCCCAGCTCGTCGACAAGCTGCCCAACCTGAAGTTCCGCGGCATGCTGGCCTACGACGGCGGCGCGCAGCACATCAAGGGCTACAAAGTGCGCCACGACCAGTCGCTCGCGCGTTACGCAGACGCGGTCAAGACCTTCGAGCGGATGAAGGCGTCCGGCTTGAACATGGAAATCTTCAGTGGCGGCGGCACCGGCACCTACAACATCATGACGGAGGTGCCGGGCTTTACCGACGTGCAGGTCGGCAGCTACGTGTTCATGGACACGCAGTATCTCGAGATCGGCAACGAGAAAAGCGACATCTTCACCGACTTCGCCCCTTCGTTGACCGTCATGACGACGATTGTGAACACGTACTTCCCGAAGCGTATGACGACCGACGCGGGCACCAAGGCGCTGACGCTGAACAAGCCCGATCCGATTGTGATTGGCGAGCCCAAGTTCCGCTACACTGCCGGGTCCGACGAGTTCGGCTCGATTCAATATGACGAGGCCAGCAAGACATACAAGGTGGGCGATAAGCTGGAGCTCATCGTTCCGCACTGCGATCCGGTCGTGAACGAATACGACGTGTTCTACGGAGTGCGAAAGGACCGAGTCGAGGCAGTATGGCCGGTTACCGCGCGCGGCAAATCGCAGTAGCGCTGGCAGCCGCTGCCAGCCTTTCTGTTTACGCGCAGGACGAGCTACCGGTTCCGACGTTCCGGTCTGAAATCAACTACGTTCAGCTGCCCGTGCGCGTGCTCGACGCGGACGGGCAGTTCGTGTCCGGCCTCGCACAGTCCGACTTCCGGATTCTGGAAGACGGCAAGCCGCAGACGATCACGGCGTTCAGCGCCGTAGACCTTCCATTTATTCCTGCCGATTCATCGGTGCCCGCCGCGCCGCTCGCGCGTCTCGATGCGGTGGCGTCCAACGACGTGCCCGAGGTGGACGGGCGAGCGTATCTGTTCGTGCTGGATGACTACAGTGCCGAATCCGGCGACACGCTCAGGGTGCGCAACCTGATGCACGGCTTCATCCGCGAACGGCTGAGCGCAAACGATCTCGCCGCCGTCAGCATCATCGGGGGCTCGCGCTCTCAGAACTTCACGCGCAATCGCCAACTGCTGCACGACGCCGTCGATCGCTTCATCGGCGATCGCGTCAGCGATTCGGACGACAGTAACCCATTCAACGACACTGGCTTTGCAGGGGCCATATCCGGTCTCCGGCTTCAGCAGACTGTCAATACGATCACCAGGATGGTCGAATGGCTGGGCTCGATTAAAGGCAGGCGCAAGGCGCTCGTGTGGATAACCTCGTCTCCCATTTGCTCGCTTGCCGACGCCGATTGCCGCGAGCCGCTTCAGCGCGCGCTGCGAAGCACCATGCAGTCGGACGTGAGTGTCTACGTTGTCGATCCCACTGGTCTCGATCGAGTCGAGCGGCGGTCGAGAGCTGAGAACGACAATCCCAATTCACGGCTGGGTGACGGTGGCTACACAGAGGCCTCTAACGATCAGGCTGCGCGTGCATCGTTTCGCGCGTGGCGGTCCGCCCTTCGGGGACCACTCGACGGCGCACGCTATCTTGCCGAAGAGAGCGGCGGCATTGCCGTCGTGAACACGAACGACCTCCAAAGTGGGCTGGACCGAATCGTGCGCGACGCCAGCTCGTACTATCTGCTCGGCTATCACTCGACGAACAACCGGGCCGACGGGAAGTTCCGGCGGAATCAGGTCAGCGTCGCGCGGAGAGATGCACGCGTGGTGCACCGCAATGGGTACTTTGCGGCGCGGCAAGCTCGTCTCGTCGATTTTCAGCTCGCGCCCGGTGCAGGTACGACTGCCACACGGCTGCAGGAGCTGGCGCGCAGCCCACTACCCGTGAGTGCCATGCCGCTTCGCGTCTCCGCGACGCCGTTCCTCTCTGCAGAAAACAAAGCACGAGTGGCCGTCGTCGTCGAAATGCCGCCTCACGGGCTGAGACCCGAGACCGAGGATGGGCGCTATCGATTGAACATCGCCCTGCAAATCGGGTTTTACGATCGAAGCGGCAAGCCTGTCGCCGGCGACGACCCCGTGATGGATCTCGACATACCGTTGAGCGCGGCCTCGAAGGTGACACCCAACGGCGTGCGCATGGTGTCGAGAATCGCGGTGCCTCCCGGCGCGTATCGGTTCTGGGTCGGCGCGACGCAGACGCCAAGCGGACTGGGCGGCAGCGTCATGACTGAAATCGACATTCCCGACTTCGACAGACAGCCGCTCACGCTCAGCGGTATTGCGGTGTCATCCACTGACGCCCGGCGGATTTTCACCGCGCGCACCGACGACCTGCTCGACGACGTGTTCGGCGGCCCGCCCGTCGCGCATCGCGAATTCAATCTCGACAGCGACTTGTGGCTATACGGCGAGATCTACGATCACCGATCTGTCGGCGGTGACGTGACGGCCGACGTCATCGTAAAGGACGCCGGCGGCAGCATCGTTTACCGGACGCCCTTCGATCCGGCGCCTGTTCAATTTGGCCATCTCGCGCGCATTCCGCTCAAGGGTATCGGTGCGGGCTCGTTCGTGGCCACGATCGAGGCCCGCTCGAGCTCGCCAGGACCAATTTCCGCGACGCGCACCGTCGCGTTCCGAGTGCGATGAGGGCAGCCATCATGCTTGCGCTGTCGGCGTCGCTGCTGCACGCCCAGGCCGAGCCGACGCTCGACGAGGTGCTCACTCGCGTGCGCGCCTATCTCACCGAATACGCCAAGCAACTGCCGGCGATGATCGCGACCGAGCGATACGAGCAGCGCATCGGATCGGGGATGCGTCGCAATCAACGTGTGCTGATGTCGGATTACGGCCTCATTCAGGTCCAGGGCGATTCCGAGTGGCTCGGGTTCCGCGAAGTGCTCACCGTGGACGGCAAGCCGGTCACCGATTCCGCGAGCCGGCTGGCCGAGCTGCTCGCGAAGCCCTCGCCGCGTGCGCTGCAGCAGGCCAAACGTATCGCGCAGGAGAGTGCCCGCTACAACATCGGCCCGATCGTGCGCACCATCAACGATCCGGCGGTCGTGCTCGAGCTCCTCGACAACCGCCACCACGATCGCATGCGCTTTACGAGAGGCGACGAAACCAGTATCAACGGCATGCGCGTGTGGATACTCAGATACCAGGAAATTGGCGGTCCGACGGTTATCCGGACGCCCGAAATGAAAGATCTCCCGGTGCGTGGCCGCGCGTGGATCGATCCTCTGAGCGGTCGGATTCTCAGAGCCGATGCGGCCATCGACCTTGGCTTCGGGGTGACCGGTACCCTGGACGTGACCTTCGAGTTCGACGGCCGGCTTGGCTTCGCCGTGCCGTCGAAGATGACTGAAAGATATACAAACCGAAATCTGGTTGCCGTGTCTTCAGGCGAGGCTACATACAGCAATTACCGCCGGTTTACGGTCGATACGGAAGAGAACATCCAACTCAGGTAAACCCGGCATGTCTGCTGCATTACGCTGCAGGCATGACCAACTTTTTCGTCTACATGATCGGCGTCATTCTCGTCGTCGGCGCGCTGGCGTATGGCGCCAGCCTGCTGGGACTCAGCTCGACCTGGGTCGCCGTCACAGCCGTTGCGGCGCTGGGACTCGGACTGATGGGGGCCATCGTCAAAACTCGGCAGAAGGAGCCGTCGTAAGGATCGGTTCGAGCGGGTCCGTAGAATGGCCGGGGCAGGTCTCATACGGGCCCGTTCCCCTCATGAAGAACTCTTCGTAGACGTTCGGCCGTCCGTCCTCTGTACCTTCGAAACTGCAGGCCTCCGTCGACCGCCAGCCGCTCTTGCGGCACACCGCAATCCGCTCGACGTCTGCGGGCATCTTGAACCAGTCCGGCGTCGTGCCCTCGGTGGCCTTCATCATGAAGCGCGCCCACGCCGGCACCGCCACCGTTCCCGCAAATCCGCGCTTCATGATCGTTTTCTTCTCGTCGTATCCGAACCACACCCCGGCGACCAAATGCGGCGTATAGCCGATGAACCAGGCATCGCCGTAGTCGTCGGTCGTGCCCGTCTTGCCTGCCGCCGGCCGCTTGAATCCTTCGGCCCGCGCGCGCGTGCCGGTGCCGCGGTTCATGGCATCGGCCAGCATGCTCGACATCAGGTAAGCCGTGCCTTCCCGGATTGCGCGCCTGGGATGCCGGTCGGTCGAGCTTTGCCAGATAACGGCACCACTGCGATCCTCGATGCGGGTAATCAATGAATGCGGCGCGATGATGCCGCTGTTCGCAAATGCGCCATACGCCGACGTGAGATCGAGAAGCGTCACCTCGCCCGTCCCGAGCGCGAGCGATGGGACCGCCGGTAGAGGTGAGCTGATGCCCAGACGCCGCGCGTAGGTCTGTGTTGTCGAGATGCCGACCATCTGCATCACCCGGACGGCCGCCCGATTGCTCGAGACGGTCAACGCCTGGCGCAGGGTATAGCTGACAGCCTCGTGCTCCCCCGACGGCAACCATGCGCCTTGCAGGGTCTGAATCGGCGTATCGATTCCCGTCAGGAGCGAGCTCGGCGTGTAGCCCTGCTCGATGGCCGCGGCGAATAGAAGGGGTTTGAAGGCCGAGCCTGGTTGTCGCTTCGACTGCATCGCGCGATTGAACGGACTCGTGTGGAAGTCGCGTCCGCCCACGAGCGCCAGTACTTCGCCTGTGTGTGGATCGATGGCGACGAGGGCGCCTTGAAGCCGGCCGGATTTATCGAGCTGCGAGAGCCGTGTCGTCACCGCTTCTTCGGCGAATTGCTGAAGCGTCGTGTCGAGCGTCGTGTAGATGCGCAGGCCGTCTTCCAGCACGTGTTCCGCGCCAAACTGGTCCATGACCTGACGGCGCACTGCTTCGAGGAAATACAGTCCAGTGGCTCCATCGGAGTGATGTGCGACGCTCTCATGATGCGGCGTCGCATACGGGTCGTGACGCTCGGGCGCCAGGGCGGCCGTGGTGGCCGCGGCTTCTGCGTATGCCTGTTCCGCAATCACTCCGCGGTCGCGCATGGCCTTGAGCACGATGTCGCGCCGGGCTCTGGCCACATTGGGTGACGTGCGCGGGTTGCAGACAGACGGGCACGGGATGATGCCCGCGAGCAGCGCACTCTCGGCAAGCGTGAGCGTGGCTGCCGACTTCCGGAAATAGCCGCGGGCAGCAGCTTCGACCCCGTAGTGGCCATCTCCAAGATAGATACGATTGAGATAGGCCTCCAGGATCTCTTCCTTGTTGAATCTGCGCTCAACCCGCAGGGCGAGCAGCGCCTCTGTGACTTTGCGTTCGAGGTTTCGATCGGGTGAGAGCAGAACGTTGCGGATGAGTTGCTGTGTGATGGTGCTGCCGCCCTGTTTGACGGCGCGCGCCTTCAGATCCACCCAGGCTGCTCGTGCCACGCCGACCAGATCCATTCCCCCATGCCTGAAGAAGTTACGATCTTCGGCGGCGACGACCGCCGAAATCATCGTCGGCGAAACCTGGTCGAGCGGCACGTTCGTCCGGTCTTCGCTCGCGAACGAGAAGACGAGATTCCCATGACGATCGTAGATGAGCGAGGCCTGGGGTGCGGTGTCCAGTTGCAGATCGAGCGTGAGCCGGTCGAGGCCGCTGGTAAATAGATGGAGCGATCCAAGACAAAAGAGAAAACTAAGTGTGCCAGCCGACCAGAGGGCGTAACGTGCGAACTGCGGGAGTGAATTCATGCTTGCGTCCTGTTTTCAAGGGATTGCAAGCGCAAGGCCACACGCTGCGCCGATTCAGCAAATTGGCATCGACGTTGCTCTCTGTCATGACTGAACTTGACTTCCTCGCTTTGCTCCCTGCGAAGCGAAAGCATCCCACCTGATGTGACGGGAGGCATCGCCTCCCGGCCCACCTCATCTTGGCTATGAAATTGCTAACGATTTGAACATGCGACCTTATGTATCAAGAAGTATCAGACAGTTGCGGCGGTTGTTGAAGGACATGCCGATCGGCATGCTGACGACCCAGACCTCGGACGGCGTGACGCACAGTCGGCCAATGGTCGTGGACGAGATCGACGAATGCGGCTGGTTGTGGTTTCTCACCGACCGGGCGTCGCGCAAGACGCTGGAGCTGATTCAGAATCCTCAGACAACGATTGCGTTTCAGTCGCAGACGGGCGATCGCTACGTGTCGGTGCAAGGAACGGCCGTCATCGTCCAGGACGCGGCGAAAGTGAAGCGCATGTGGAAGCCGGCCTTGCGAGCCTGGTTTCCGCGAGGCCGCGGCGAGACTGAGGTCGTACTTGTTGCCGTGCGCGTTGCGCGCGCCGAGTACTGGCTGGTGCCGCGGCGGCTCGCTCGCGTTGTGAGTGCCGCGAGATCAGTGATGAGGGGCAGACGGTCGGACGCAGGCCATCACGGCGTCCTCGATCTCTACCCGGCGCCTGTGTGACGGGCCGGCAGATGGTGAAAAATGTGTGCCGCAGAAACGATGCAGGGGGTTCTGTCGTATGCAGCGACAGAGTGTCGAGTCGTGTACTTGTCCTTGCCGTCGTTGGCCTGGCAGCCGTCGCCGATACAGGGGCGCAAACCAACAACTGGCGTCAGTGTCTAACTGACACGACTCCGGCGGCGATCGATGCATGCACGTCAGTCATTTTTTTGGATCCTCAGAATGATGGCGCATTCGTCAACCGGGGCATCGCCTACCGGCGCATCGGAGAACTGCACCGCGCGCTTCGCGATTACGATCGCGCGATTCAACTGAACCCGAACGCCGCCGACGCGTTCAACAATCGCGGTAATGCCTATCGGGCCTTGAACGAGTTCGACAAGGCTGTAAGCGACTACGACGAAGCCATCAGGCTGAACCCGCGATACGCGCATGCATACAACAATCGCGGCGTGATTTTTCTCGAGGCGGGCGAGCCCGGACTGGCGGCAGCCGATTTCTCCCAGGCCATCGACTACGATGCCGGCTATGCGAATGCGTTCCGCAACCGGGGGCTTGCGCGGACCGACCAGCGTCTATTCGACCTCGCCATCAGCGACTTCGACGAGGCATTCAGGCTGAATCCGGAAATAGGGCATGGCGCTGAATATGCGATCGCGTTGTTCGGCCGCGGGCATGCGCGGCGGCGGAATGGCGAGGCCGGCGGTGATGCCGACATTCAGGAAGCCACGCGGTTGCTCCCCGATGTGGCGAGCCTGAAGGACGCCGACAGCGTCAGATAAGGGTACTCGTCAGCTCCAGTCCTTTTCTGAATTCTGCCCACCACGCGCGATCGAGGTCCGCGGTCATGACCTCGAAAATCACGATATCGTCGCCCTTGTTTTCGCCGGCGTCGTCTCTCCACACACCGCGCGCGGGTGCGCGGGTGTAGGCAGTGACGCCGCCAAACCGGTCGGCCAGGTCCGCACGCAGGCGCACGTACTCGGACGCGTCGAACACGCGACCCTCACTGTCGTACACGGGGAGAAGAATCTGCACCAGGTACATCTATTCCGCGGTGGCCGCGACGAGCGAGAGCGGATCGACGCGTGCCCCGTTCAGACGCACGCTCCAGTGGAGATGCGGCCCCGTTACCCGCCCGGTCTGGCCGACGAGTCCCACGATGGTGTCGGGCTCGACGCTGTCGCCGGCTTTCACGCGGAACTCGGAGAGATGCGCAAAAATCGAAAAGAGACGGGCGCCGTGATCGATGACGACGGTGTTGCCGGTGAAGTACAACGGCGACGCGAGTGCGATGGTCCCGTGATTGGCGGCGCGAATGGGCGTGCCCGTCGTCGCGGAAAAATCAACACCGGCATGAGGCGAGCGGCGCTCGCCGTTGTAGTAGCTGCGCGTGCCGAAATTGCTGCTCGGCTTGCCTTCGACGGGCAGAAGAAATGGTCCGGTCCACTGCCTGAGCGAGATGCGCGCGTACGCATTCGCGAGTGCCTTGCTGTCGAGTGCAATCTGCTCGAGCGTTTCCGGTGGCGGATCGACGAACTCGGGCGAGACCTGCAAACGGCGAACGCGGAACTGTCGCGGCACAACATGCACAGTGCGTGTGGCCGGCGTCGTGCCTCCGTTCCGCTGAATCACCATCTGGTACGCACCAGGCTCTGTCTCGAGATCGATGCCGAGCAGCGTGCTCCAGCGCTGATTCCGTGCATTGCGCTCGAAATGGAATTCCTGGCCGAGAAAGGTGGCGGACGGCGCCTCGTCATCGTTCACACTGGCGATCTCGACGCGCACGACGTCGCCTGGGCGCATCGCCTTAGGTGTGAATGACACCTCGAGTGGCCGCTGTCCTTGCGAGCGGACGACAGCGTCGCTCGTCCAGAGGAGCGACACGACGAGGCCAGCCACGTGCAGGCGGGTCGAAATCATTGCGAATTGACGATATCACTTCCGTTCGCAGTGCCGTCAAGCGATACGGAGGGGGCGAAGCCCCGCCGTAGCCGCGTAGCGGCGAAGGCGGGCATACTGCTTGCAACGCGGGCGCCTCATGGATAACCCGAAAACCTCCAGGCGCGAATTTTGTGCTCACGCAATTTCGTTCGTGACGGTGGCTTCACTCATCGAAGGATGTGGCGGTGGTGGCAATCCGGGCGGCCCGAGCGGCGGCGGCTCAAACGTTCCGCAGCTCTCGCAAGTGAACGGAACGACGGCCGGCAACACGGTTTCGGTGAACGTAGGCGCCGCACCGGCGCTTGCAAACGTCGGCAGCGCGGCCCTCGTGCAAGCGGGCGGCAACAGCATTCTCGTGACGAGAACGGGCCAGAACGAGTTCAATGCCTTTACGGCGATCTGCACGCACGAACAGTGCGTGATTACGGGGTTCTCGTCGGGCACGTTCGTCTGTCCATGCCACGGTTCCCAGTACACGACCAGTGGGACCGTTCAACAAGGACCGGCGACTCAGCGGCTCCGGCAGTTCACCACGTCATTTACGAATAACGTACTGACAATTACCGTCTAGGTAAATTCAATGACTCAACGCCTGTTCATTGCGGTGCTCGTGGTGTGCGGTTTCGTACTCTGCGGACGTGCGGCGTCTGCCGAGCCGATGTTTCTCTCGAAGGGAGAGACCCGCTGCACGACGTGCCATTACTCGCCATCCGGTGGCGGACTGCTGACGCCGTACGGGCGGCTGCAGTCTCGTCAGGAATTGTCGACTACCGATGGCGACCGCGAGCAATTTCTCTCCGGAGCGTTCGGCGATGCGCTGGGTCCGGTCGATCTTGGCATCGATGCGCGCCCCACGCATCTGCGCGTGGCGTTTCCCGGCGGCTCGACGAACCGGTTTCTGCTGATGAACGCGGACGTATTGGCCACCGTGCAGGGCGGCGGCTGGACGTTCTACGGCCAGGTCGGCCGGCGCCCGGAAATTGGCAACGTGGGCGGCGACATTTACTCGTACCAGGTACTGGGGCGGCAGGCAGGTGACAAGCGAGTGGGCGGTACGCGCTGGCCGGTTCTTTCCGTCTTACGGGATACGGTTTGCCGACCACACCTCGTACAATCGCGTGACGCTCGGCTTCGACAAGTACGATCAGGTGTTTGGCGCCGAGGTCAGCCACATCACGCAGAATCGCCTGATTCAGATCTCGGCTGGTCCCGGCCGCGCCGAGTCGGTGTTGAACGAGCCGGGGAAGAATCCGTTCACGACGACTGGCCGGGTGCAGTTCGATCTCAGCCGGAGAAATGTGCTGGTGGGATCGGCAATATACCGAGGGGAATCGGCTCGCGACGTCAGCAATGGCGCCGCAGGTATGGCCTACGGATTTACACCCGGACCGCGCGTGACCGTCTGGACGCAGATCGACGCGCGATTCCGCGACGAGACCGACGGCGAGTCGATGGTCTTCGTCAACGAAACGTCGTTCGAGGCCATGCGCGGTCTCTGGCTGAAGTTTTCACCGCAGGTGCGCACGGAGGCCGGTGCACTACCGGGATTCCTCCGTTACAAACTCGAGGCGAATATCCTGCCGCGCACGCATTGGAACGTTGATATCGCGTACTACCGCGACCAGAACAGGCGCAACAAATTCGTCACGCATACGGTGATGAGCCAGCTGCACCTGTATCTGTGATGTGAGGCAAGGACACGAGAAACACGAAGGACACTAAGGTGGGAACCAGACAGTGGCTCCTGTCTTCGTGTCCTTTGTGTTCCTTGCCTTCTTTACTGCGGCAGGCGGAACGCGATGTACTCGCCCGAGTAAGGGCCTCCGCTCACGGCCACCACGATATACTGCCGTCCGTCGATGCTGTAACTCATCGGCGATCCGCTTTGTGGCGCAGGAATGAACACGGCGCCGACCTGTTCCCCTGTCATCTTGTTGTACGCGCGCAGCATCGCTCCTCGACCTCGCGGCGTCGTCGTGGCCTGCGGGTCGCCCATGATGACGAGCGTCTTTGTGACGAGCAGTCCGACCGCGCCGTTCTGACCGGTCTTCGGAATATTCAGCCCTTTCAACGCGGGATGATTACGCACGCCATCGGGCGTGTCGCCGTGCGGAACCTGCCACAGAAGATCGCCCCGATCGAGATGAAGCGCGGCGAGCACTCCATACGGAGGCTTCATGATCGGAAGCCCGTCGACAGTGAACCCGCCAGCCGGAAGAGTGCGGCCGGTTGCGGGCCGTGCGGCTTCCGGCGCCGCAGGAGCAGCGGGTGCCGGTGCCGATCCACCGGCCGCGGCTGCAGCGGCTTGCGCGATGGCGCGCGGCGAATCGGCGGCGCAGCAATCTCCTGGTCCGAACACTTCGACAAACGGCTGGCCGGCCACACCTCTCACGTAGCGAATATCCGAGAATTTCGGCGGAGGCGTGACAAGCGAGTGCGAGTTGATGCCGGCGTTCGATGCCGGCGCAAATGCGATGTGCAGTTCCGGATCGTAGCCACCGCCAGGCCAGTTGGTGCCACCACCGAGATTGCCGATGCTGAGCGAGCCGAGCAGGCCGTCGGCCTGACCCAGAATCGGCGGGTTGAACAGCGGGCCCGGCTTGTATCGCGACAACTGCGAGAGCGCCTGGGCGCGCAGCTCCGGCGTGAAGTCGATGATGTCGTCCGGGATGCTGACAAAGTTTCGCGCGTACACCGGCGGTTTGGTTGGGAACGGCTGCGTGGGCGAATACGTCTCGCCGGGGACGTCACCGGCGGGAACGGGTCGTTCCTCGATCGGCCACACGGGTTGGCCGGTCACCCGATCGAACACATACAGGAAGTTCTGCTTGCTCGGCACCGCTACCGCTTTGATAGCGCGGCCGTTGACGTTGATGTCGGCCAGCAGCGGCGTCGACGAGATGTCCAGATTCCACAGCGGGTGATGAACGAACTGGAAGTGCCATTTGCGTTTGCCCGTTTTCAGATCGACGCACACGAGGCTCTCGGCGAACAGGTTGTTGCCGGGCCGGTGCCCGCCATAGTGATCCGAGGTCGGCGTCTCGACCGGGAGATACACGAGTCCGAGCTGTTCGTCGACGCTGATCTGCGTCCAGACGCCCACGTTGCCGTTCACGGCCCACGAGTCGTTCTGCCAGGTCTCGTGGCCGAAGTCGCCGGGACTGGGAATGGTGTTGAAGCGCCACAGTAGTTTGCCGGTGCGCACGTCGAACGCGCGCACGAGGCCTTTGGTGTTGTTATGTGTGGAAACCGTCGCGCCTTCGCGAAACGACGAGCCGATGATCACGATGTCGCCCACGACCGCAGGCGTCGAATGGATGCCGATCTCACCGCTCTCCAGCTCGATCTGCTGGTTGACGCCCTTGACCACACCAACTTTGAGATCGAGCACGCCCTTGTTCGCGAACGACGTGATCATCGCGCCCGTCTTCGCGTCCAACTCGACGAGCTGGTAGCCCGTCGTGACATAGACGACGCGCTCGTCGCCCTTGCCGTCGGTCCAGTACGACACGCCGCGACCCGACAGCTGCCGAGGCGAGACCGCCGCCCGCGTTCCTTCCCGCAGGCTGTGTGCCCAGTTCAATTCACCCGTTCGGCCGTCGAGCGAGATGACCGATCGCCGGGTACCACCTGTCGTATAGAGCGTGCCCTTGACCATGACGGGCGTGCCTTCGAGCTTGTACTCCGGCCGCGGACCAAGGTGGTCGGTCTTGAATCGCCACGCGACCTGCAACTGGTTGAAATTCGAGGCGTTGATCTGGTCGAGCGGGGTATACCTCCAGCCGCGCAGATCGCCGGAGTAGTCGGGCCATTCCCCGTTTTCAATGCTCGGCTTGCCCGTCTGGGGCGACTGTCCCGAGAGAGGAGCGATGACCAATGCAAGCGCTGTGAGGAGCAATAACCGGGGCAGGCGAGCCATCCATCCACCGCCTTTCGATGTTTGTGTGGGGCGGATTATAGCGCTCGCGCCTGGATTCTGTAGCGCATCTTCTTCTTAGAACCCAGAACCTAGAACCCAGAACCTAGAACCTAGAACCTAGAACCCAGAACCTAGAACCGCCGCTTCAGTCTAATCGTGTGCGAGCGCGAGGTACAACGCGATCGGTGCAAAGACGAGGAAACAGATGGCGGCAATGGCGATGTGGAGCAGAGGAACGCCGGCCGTGAGCGAGAAGGCGTCGAGGGAGAGCGAGGGCAGCGTCAACCGGCCGGCCAGCGAAATCAGCAGGCCGAGCAGGGCCGCGATCGCCAGTGCTTGTGTGAACAGGATGGGCCGTGTCGCTTTGCGCGCCGCGTCTTCGCGCGCGCGCATCTGCGCCCGCCACCACACGATCTCCGGCGTGGGAACCCGTGCCTCGCCCTGCGTGCGCTCGAACTCCTGGCGGACCTGTTCCGCGAGCAAGACAAGCGGCCCGCACCGCGGGCAGTCGGGCTTGTCGCACTGGCAATCACGCAGCGTCATGATCGGAGAATCCTCGCAAGCTTCCGACGTGCGCGAAACAGCAGCGGCTTGATGCTGCCTGTCTTCAATCCCAGCGCGCCCGCGATTTCCTGATGTGTCGAACCCTGGCCGTAGGCGAGCCACACCAGCTCGCGCTCGCGATGCGACAGCCTCGCCATCGCGCGCTGCAGATCGGCCCGCTGCTGAGTCTCGTGCGCGAGGTCGCCTGCCGCGCGGATGTCGCCTTCTCCGTGCTCCGGCAACTGCGCGTTGTCCAACCTCGGACGACGGTACCGGTCGCGAATCAGATTGGTGGCGATGCGGAACAGATAGTTGCGGCGGTGATCCTCGGATTCGAAGGTCGTTCTCGAGCGCAGAAGGCGATAGTACGCCTCCTGCAGCATGTCGTCGGCGGCAGGCGGATCGTTGGTCGCGCGCGCGATGTACGCCCACACCATGCCGGCGGTGCGATTGTAGAAGCCGCGAAACGCCTCTTCGTCCATTTGCAGCGTGTCGTCGATCGCCGAGCCGTCGGTGACCGGCGCAATCGGGTCCATGCTGTCGATGAAGGGAAATGCGTAAGCGAGAAGTCGTCGCGTCATGATCCGGGCGCCTCGCCGCTGTAACGAGCCGAAAGCGATTGCACGAGTCCAAGACGCTGCGAAAGGAAGTAGGAGACCGCGGCCGACACCGTGAAGCCGATCCCGATCATCAGCACGACAATGCCGACGCCGTTCAGAAAGTTCTGGAACTCGATCGTGGCAGTGACGCGGCTGACGATGATGAGGCCCAGGCCCAGCGCGCAGGCGACGATGCCCGATTGCAGCGACCAGAAGATGCGGCTCAACGGCGCGCTCATCGGACGCGCTGACGCCTGTGGCAGCGCGGGCGCTTCCGTAAGCGCCTTTCCGGCCGGCGACTGCAGGTAGGCGATCAGGTCGTCGCTCGACGAGAAGCGGTCGATGAGCTTCGTCTGCAGCTCGTTCTGTGCGCGCATCGCACGCTGCCAACGCCGGTGCTCGATGACCGTCCGCGCGAGAAAGAGGATTCCCCCAGTAATCGTGGCGATTATCAGAATCGTCATCAGGCTTTCTATCGCCCTGTTGAGCGAGCCGAACGCCTGAGACGACGGGGTGTTGTTTCGTTCGTCGAACTGGCGCTCGCCGATGAAGAACGCCGGGTTGTGGCCAATCTCGGGATGCTGCTCGAGAAACGCAGCCAATGCGGGATAGTTGCCGATGTAGTCCGCGCGATAGAGCAGCGTGGGATCGATTTGAAGGACAGCGCGCACCGAAGGCGGCAGCTGTTCGAAGATCTCGTTCAGGTCGTTGCGTGTCTCGCGCGCGTCAGGCATCTCACGCAGCACCGCGACTCCGGGAGAAGACTGCTGCGGGCCTGCCGGCGGCGCCGGTCTTTGGGGCGCGGAAGGGGTGGCGGGACGTTGCGGCGCGCCCGCCTGCGCCAGCACAACTGACGGCGCCATCAACAAGCCCGCAACAACCGTGAAAATATGTAAGTGTCTCATCTACCTGCTAATACGCCCAGGCGCGGACAAGGTTAGCGCAACCAGGCCAGCGTCTGCGCCCCCAGAAAGATATAAATCGCGCAAATCGTTCCCTCGCCGATAGTTACGCCAATCAGGCACTTCCGCAAGTCTACCCGGAGCGCTCCGCAGACATAGCAGACGAGGTCGGTGGGCGCGATGGGAAAAAAACTCCAGGCAATCACGATCGGCAACTCCCGCCGGGTCAAGAGCGCCCTCAGACGCGCAACCTGCGCCCCGTAGCGGCGCTGGAAGAACTCATCGAAGCGCATGGCTTCTGCAAAAAAGTAGACCGCTGCCGATGAGACGACGATGCCGATGATGGTGAGGACATAAAGAGGAAGCGGTGGAAGGACCAGCATGCCCAGAAAGACCAGGTAGGTGGCCGGCACGAGGGTGAAGCCGCGAATGCAGCCGAGCGCGAGGTAAACGGCATAGGCCCACCACGGCGGTGCGCCGGCGAATGCGAGGGATAGCGCCTGGAACAGGTCGCGCTGGAAAAAATAGACGTAGAGCGCGGTCGTTGCGAGCCCAATCCACAGCGTCAGGATGAGAGTGCGGTGGTTCATTCAGAGAATCGTGCATGGATTATGGGACAGTCTGTATGGATTTCCTTCGGTTGCGGCCGATCTGGGTCCCGCACAGAGCTGGCATGAGTGGTGCACTAACAATGGACAGGACGTTATGGAAATGAGAACAAGGTTCATTCAACTGATTTCCGCTGCCATCGGGCTCGCCGTCGGCGTTGGCGTGATGACCGCGACCGTGCTGCTCGGGGTAGCTGCACTGCTCCAGTAAAAAGGGGTGGAAAAGATTCCCATCCCTTTTTCGCTCCACCGGCCGATCTGTCAGCCATTGGAAGTCGATGAAAGAGTCGAGAGCCGCCTTAGACGTGTCGTGGAGTGCTATCGCGAAAGTGCTCATCGCGGTCGCCCTGGTGTGGGTGTGGTTGCAGCTGTGGCACCTCCTGCTGGTCATCATCGTCTCGATTGTCATCGCTGTGGCGCTGCACCCGGTCGTGCGGTGGCTCGAGCGCCGCGGCGTTTCGAAGGGCGTGGGCGCATTCGTGGTGGTGCTGCTGGTCGCGGCCCTGTGCGCCGTGATGATCGCGGCCAGCTGGGTGACGCTTCGGAACGAGTCGCGGCTCATCGTGCAGCGGCTCGCCGAGTTGTCTCAGCAGATGCGCGCCTCGTTCCCGCTCATCGCGCAGATATTGCCCGAGACCAGAGATGGGGGCGGTCAGGGCAGCGGGCTTTCGCCGTTCGTCATGGGATTCGCCCAGTCGGCCGTCAGCGCGGCCACCATGATCCTCATGGCGCTCGTATTTACGGTGTACCTCCTCATCGAATGGAAGCCGACCCTCGAGTGGGTGCTCGCGTTTGTGCCCGAACGCCACAGGCCCAGGGTCAGACGCACGCTGGACGAATCTCGGGACATCGTGTACCGGTACGCGGTCGGCAACGCCATCGCGTCGTTCATTACGGGCATCGTCACGTATTTCGTGCTGGTCGCGCTGAATGTCCCCGCTGCCCTCGTGCTGGCGATCGTTTCCGGCGTGTTCAATCTCATCCCGGTCATCGGGTTCATCGCTTCGGCGGTGCTCGCGGCAGTCCTGGCCGTCACCGTCTCGACGAACGCGCTGATTCTGGTGATTGCGTTCTACATCGCATTCAACATCCTGGAGAACTACCTCATCACACCCAAGCTGTTCAGCCACGAGCTGGAAATGTCGGACCTGGCGGTGCTGCTGGCAGTGGTGGCGGGCTCGGAGCTCGGCGGTGTCATTGGAGCCCTGTTGGCGCTGCCGATTGCAGCCATCTACCCCTGCGTTGAACGCCTCTGGCTTCGGGAACGGCTGAGCGGGGACACGGTAGACATTCACAAGCGCCTGTCGGCTTAACTTTACCGATAAAGTAAACAGAATTCGTTGACTTTACTTGTAAAGTGTAGTACTTCCACGCCTTGCGCGCGACCGCTTGTCCGGGGCTGGCGCCGGGGTGCTGAACACGTTGTTCAATCTGAACGGGAAGGTTGCGGTTGTCACCGGCGGCGGTTCCGGCATTGGACGCGCCATTTCAGACGTGTTTAGCCGCCAGGGGGCCCACGTGGTGGTACTCGATCTCGACGCGCACGCCGCCAGCGCAGCCGCGGCTGCGATAGCGGCAGGCGGCGGCTCCGCCGAGTCCGCGGCCTGCGACGTTTCGGACGCCGCAGCCGTGAAGGCGACGTTCGACAGGGTTGTGGGCCGGGCCGGACGGCTCGATATCCTCGTCAATAACGCCGGGATCGCTCATGTCGGAAATATCGAGCGCACACCGGAGGACGAGTTGGATCGGCTGTATCGGGTAAATGTGAAAGGCGTCTACCTGTGCAGTCAGGCTGCTGTGCCCGTCATGGTGAGGCAAGGGGGCGGCGCGATTCTCAACATGGCGTCAATCGTGGCGTTCATCGGCGTCGCGGATCGCTTCGCGTACTCGATGACGAAGGGCGCGGTGCTGACGATGACCAAGTCAGTGGCGGTTGACTACGTCAAGCAGAACGTCCGGTGCAATTGCATCTGCCCGGCGCGCGTCCACACCCCCTTTGTGGATGGGTTCGTTCGAAAGAACTATCCGGGGCGCGAGCGGGAAGTGCTGCAGGAGTTGTCCGCGTACCAGCCGATGGGGCGCATGGGCACACCCGAAGAAGTCGCCTATCTCGCGCTGTATTTGTGTTCCGACGAGGCGGCGTTCGTAACGGGACAGGCGTATCCCCTCGATGGCGGGGTGCTGAACCAATGACGGTGTTGACGGTGAACCTCAAAGACGACCCGGCGATTGTCGAGATGTATCGACGCTATCATCGCGACGTGTGGCCCGAGGTACAGGCCAGCCTGCGGGGTTGCGGAGTAGAGCGCATGGACATCCATCTGCTCGGCAGGCGGCTCGTCATGGTGGTGGAGATGCGTGACGGCCTCGACTATCGCGCGGCGTTCAGCTCTCACGCGGCCTCCAGCCAGCGTGTCGCTGAGTGGGAGCACTTGATGAAGTCGCTTCAGGAACCTCCGCCCGAGGCGGCGCCGGGCGAATGGTGGGCAGTCATGGAGCCCGTCTTTCAATTGGAACAGGAGCCGGCCGTTGCCCACCCCGTCGATCGGGCGTTCACGTCCTGAAGCCAAGGCGTTGACGCACCTCCGGCAGGCATGGGGTGTGCCCTCGCGCCCGCGTCCCATTGTCATCATCGGGGCCGGCGGCATCGTGCGTACTGCGCACCTGCCCGTCTACCGGCGCCTCGAGTTTCCAGTTGCCGGCATTTACGACGTCAGACAGGACACTTCGCTCGAAACCGCAAGACGCTTCAGTGTGCCAACGGTCTTCCAGTCAATGAGCGAGGCGGCCGCTTCGCCCGATGCGGTGTTCGATGTGGCCGTACCCGGCGATCAGATTGCCGGCGTGTTAAAGCAGTTGCCTCGTGGATCTGCCGTGCTCATCCAGAAGCCGATGGGCGAAGACCTCGTGGCGGCGCGAACGATCGCACACATCTGCCGCGATCTCGGCCTTGTCGCGGCGATGAACTTTCAACTTCGCTTCAGTCCGAACGTGCTGGCGCTGCAGGACCTGATCAGCACGCGACAACTCGGCGAGATTGTCGACGTGGACGTGCGGCTCGTGGTCAAGCAGCCGTGGCATCTGTGGAGGTTCCTCGAGCGGGCTCCGCGCCTCGAAATCCTCTACCATTCCATTCACTACCTCGACACCATACGAGCGCTCGCCGGCGAGCCGCGTGGCGTGTACTGCCGCGCTGTCGCGCATCCGTCGATACCCGAGTTCCAGGACACGCGCAGCTCGATCATCCTCGACTACGGCAATCGCCTGCGGTGCTCTCTGCTCTTGAACCACACGCATCAGCAGGACGCCGAGCACACCGCGTCGTTCCTCAAAGTCGAAGGCACCCTGGGCGCCGCGCAGCTGACGATGGGCGTCAACATCGACTACCCGAACGGCCCCCACGACACGCTCGAGGTGGCGATTGGCCGGGCACCCTGGCAGACCATCGAGCTGCGAGGCTCGTGGTTCATCGAAGCGTTCGAGGGGCCGATGTCGAACCTTCAACGGTTCGTCGCCGGCGAAGACGAGGCGCTCGTGTCGCCCGTCGAAGACGCGCTCAAGACCATGGCGCTCGTCGAGGCGTGTTATCTGTCCAGCGATGCGGGTGGCACTCCGGTACCTGATGTTTGATTCGCAGATTCGAAGATTGGCAGATTCGCAGATTGCGTATTGATTCCCATCAGCACTTCTGGCGCTATAGCCCGGCCGAATATGACTGGATAGACGATTCGATGGCCTCGATTCGGCGCGACTTCCTGCCGGCGGATGCGCGCCACGAGATGGACGTCGCTGGTATCGACCGGTCGGTGGCGGTTCAGGCCCGTCAGACGCTCGAGGAGACCCGCTGGCTCCTGGAACTGGCCGAGGCGAGCCCGTTTATCGCGGGTGTGGTGGGCTGGGTCGACTTGCAGGCCGAGGATGTCGCGTCGCAGTTGCGGCGTTTTTCGACCTGCCCGAAGCTCGTCGGTGTGCGTCACATCGTGCAGGCGGAGGCAGACGACCGATTTCTGCTGCGTCCCGCCTTCTGTCGCGGCATCTCGATGCTTCGGGAGTTCGACCTCACCTACGACATTCTCATTTATCCCAGACATCTCTCCGTTGCGGCGGAGTTCGTCGCGCAGTTCCCCGGGCAGCGTTTCGTTCTGGATCACCTGGCAAAACCAGAGATTCGCACCGGGGAGATTCGGTCCTGGGAAACGGGAATCCGGAAGCTCGCTGGATTTCAGAACGTGTACTGCAAGGTGTCGGGCCTGGTGACCGAGGCCGACTGGCAACACTGGACGCGCGACCAGATCCGGCCATATCTCGACGTTGCGCTGGATTGCTTCGGCGCCGACAGACTGCTCGCCGGATCGGACTGGCCTGTGTGCACGCTGGCCGCAGACTACAGTAGTACGATATCGATCATCGACCAGTATCTGGAGGGGCGCCCCGCATCGGAACGCGATGCCGTCATGGGCGGCAATGCTTCACGATTCTGGCGTCTGCCTGCGGGAGGATCTGCATGAGAACTCGCGTCGCGGCTCTTGCCTCTGTCGTTGTCGCCATGTCCCTGTTCGGCGGGTGTGGATCGTCGTCGCCGGACGAACCTGGAAAGATGACGATTGCCGTTATCCCGAAGGGCACGTCGCACGTGTTCTGGCAGAGCATTCACGCGGGCGCCGAGAAAGCCGCGCAGGAACTCGGTGTCGAGGTGATCTGGAGAGGACCGCTTCGGGAAGACGATCGCGCGTCGCAGATCGCCGAAGTCGAAGGCTTCATCACACGAGGCGTATCCGGAATTGTTCTTGCGCCGCTCGACGAGGCGGCGCTCGTCGGTCCCGTCAGTGAGGCCGCACGCGCGAAAATTCCTGTCGTCATCATCGATTCCGGATTGAAGGGCACGGACTATGTGAGCTTCGTCGCCACGGACAATCGCAAGGGCGGGACCCTGGCGGGCGAGGGGCTCGCGAAGATGCTGCCGCAGGGCGGGAAAGTCGTCATGCTGCGGTATGCCGAAGGGTCGGCCAGCACCAACGATCGCGAGGAAGGATTTCTCGAGGAGATTGGGAAGCACAAGAACATCGAGGTCTTGAGCTCGAACCAGTACGGCGGCGCCGACGTCGAGGGCGCGTACAAGAGAGGCGAAGCGATGCTGCACACTTTCCGCAGACCCGATGGGTCGCTGGCCGTCGATGGCATCTTCACGCCGAACGAGTCCACGACGCTCGCGATGTTGCGCGTCCTCGCCGACAGCGGGTGGGCCGGCAAGGTGAAGTTCGTCGGGTTCGACGCGTCGGACTCGCTCGTCAAGGGGATGAGCGACGGGCATATCGACGCGCTCGTGCTGCAGAATCCGGTGAACATGGGGTATCTCGGCGTGAAGACGATGGTCGATCATCTGCAGGGCCGTCCGGTCGAAAAGCGTATCGATACGGGCGTCCAGCTCGTGACTCGCGACCGGATGAACGATCCCGCCGTGAAAGAGCTGCTGAATCCTGATCTGACCCGGTGGCTGAAGCCGTAGGTCCGAAATTCGAGATGCGTGGCGTGCGCAAGGCGTTCGGGGGCACCCTTGCGCTCGACGGGGTCGATCTCGCCGTTCGGTCGGGCGAGGTGTGCGCGCTCGTGGGACAGAACGGAGCGGGCAAGAGCACGCTGATGGCCATTCTTGCCGGCGCCATGGCGCCGGATGCGGGCACGATGACGCTTGACGGAGCCCCGTATTCGCCCGCGAGCCCGCGCGATGCGCGCAAGGCGGGCGTTGCGATGATTTATCAGGAGTTGTCGCTCGCCCCGGACTTGAGCGTGATGGACAACATCGCGCTTGGCGTCGAGCCGGGGCGTGCGGGCGCGCTCGGGCACCTGGGCTTCGTGCATCGCGACAGCGTGAAGCGGACTGCGCGGGCAGCGCTCGATCAGCTTGGACATCCGGAGATTCCCATCGACGCGCGGGCAGGCGATTTGTCGCCGGCGTGGCAGCAGCTCGTCGAAATCGCGCGATCGCTGGCATTTGGCTGCAGCGTGCTCGCGCTCGACGAGCCGACGAGCAGCCTCGCGCATGCCGACGTGCTCAAGCTCTTCGGGCTGATCAGCCGGCTTAAACAGCAGGGGCTGGCCATTGTCTACATTTCGCACTTCATCGAAGAAGTACTTCAGGTGTCGGATCGCTTCGTGGTGTTGCGCGACGGGCGCAACGCCGGCGACGGGCCGACCGCCGGGACCTCCGGCGATCGCATCGTGAGCCTGATGGTCGGTCGGGCGCCCGACGATCTCTTTCCGCGCAGCAATCGCACGATCGGCGAACCGGTATTGGAGTTGAGGGATCTTGCGCCCGCGCATCTGGCGCCGGCATCGTTGACGTTGCACAGGGGCGAGATCGTCGGCATCGCGGGCCTGCTCGGGGCCGGCCGCACCCGCCTTCTGCGGGGGCTTTTCGGGCTCGACGCCGTGAAAAGCGGTACCGTCAAGCTCGGCGTGCATGAGGGACCGAGCGCGCCGGCGGAGTGGTGGCGCCGCGGGATGGGGATGCTGAGTGAGAACCGTACGGCTGAAGGCCTCGCGACCAATCTCTCCATCGCCGACAACATGACCCTGACGCGGCTCAAAGGGCTCGGCCGCGGCTTCTTCGTGTCGCCGGCCGCGCAGGAGCAGGCCGCCGGTCTCTGGATCGAGCGCCTCGGGATTCGCGCGGAGGGGCCCTGGCAGACGGTGTCGAGCCTGTCCGGCGGCAATCAGCAGAAAGTCGCCGTGGCGCGCCTGCTGCATCACGACGTCGACGTCTTGGTGCTCGACGAGCCGACCCGCGGCATTGACGTGGGCAGCAAGGCACAGATCTACAAACTCATCGACGAATTGGTGTCGGGTCCGGCTGAAGCCGGACACTACGACGAACGTTCGTACGTAGGGTCCGGCTTTAGCCGGACCTCACGGACGCCACGAAAATCCGTGCTCATCGTCAGCAGCTACTTTCCGGAATTGCTCGCGATGTGCGATCGGATCGCCGTCATGTCGCGCGGTCGCCTCGGCGTGGCCCGGCCGGCATCTGAATGGACCGAACATACGTTGTTGCTCGAAGCATCGGGAGCGCGCGCAGTTTCATGAATACCGCGTCCCGCCTTCAAAAAGCTTCGGCGCCGTTCGGCGTCCCGAGGTTCGCAGATGCCGGGGTTGTCGGTGGCCTGGTGCTCGTGGCGCTCCTCTTCGGATTCCTCATCGGTCCGCGGTTTTTCAGCCCGGCCAATCTCGAGCTCATGGCGCGCCAGACTGCCATCGTGGGAGTTGCGGCGCTGGGCATGACGATGGTGATCGTGGCGGGCGGGATCGATCTATCCGTGGGCTCGGTCATTGCGCTGAGCACCGTGGTTGTTGCCGTGTTTCTGCGTGAAGGTTCGTGGCCGCTCATGGCCGCCTTCGGCGCTGTTGCCGCGGGAGCCGTGTGCGGGCTCATGAACGGCGTGCTCATCACCGGTCTCCGCGTCGTGCCATTCATCATCACGCTTGGCACGATGCTGCTGGTACGCGGAGCTGCAAAGGGCCTTGCTGAAGAACGACGGCTGGAGGCGCCCATCACCTGGCTCAACGGGATGCTGCGCACGGTGCGTGATGGCGGCGGAGTGCTGCTGCCGTGGGGAATCTGGGTGGGAATCGTGCTAGCCGTTGTCGTGGCGGTGACGCTGCAATACACACGTTTCGGGCGGCACCTGTTCGCGATCGGTTCGAACGAGCGCACCGCGCGCCTGTGCGGCGTGCGCGTCGAACGATGCAAGATCGCCGTTTACACCATCGCTGGTGCATTCGCCGGTCTTGCTGGCGTCATGGAGTTTTCGCGGTTGTCGGTGGGAGATCCGACGGTGGCGATTGGCGCTGAGCTGGGCGTCATTGCGGCCGTTATCATCGGAGGCGGGAGCCTTTCCGGAGGCAAGGGCACTGTCGTCGGCACAATCGCCGGGGCCGGCATCATGACCGTTATCCAGATCGGATGCTCGCAGCACGGGCTGCCGAACTGGGTTCAGGAAATCGTGACCGGCACGATCATCGTCTTTGCCGTGGCGCTTGATCACCTGCGCAGCAAGAGGGTATGAAGAGCTCACCATTCGCAGATTCGCAGATTGTGAGATTCGCAGATTGGGCGCTCACGAACGTAGTGTCCGGCTTTAGCCGGACGCGGGGCGATGGTCCAAAGGCTGACAAATGAAGATTACGGATTTATCTGTCCTGGATCTGCGGTTTCCGACATCGAAAGAGCAGGTTGGCAGCGATGCCGTCCATACCGACCCGGACTATTCTGCGGCGTACGTCATTCTGACTACCGACGGTGTCCTGGAAGGCCATGGCCTGACATTCACGATCGGCCGCGGCAACGAAGTGGTTGCGGCAGCAATCGAGTCGTTCAGGCATCTCGTTGTCGGCCGCGATCTGCGCGACATCACCGCGGATTTTGGCGCGTTCTGGCACAGCCTTGCGGGCGAGTCGCAATTGCGATGGCTTGGCCCCGAAAAGGGTGTCATTCATCTTGCGCTCGCCGCGGTCGTGAACGCGGTCTGGGATCTTTACGCGAAGGCCGAAGGCAAGCCGGTGTGGAAGCTGCTCGCCGACATGACGCCGGCGCAGCTGGTGTCGTGCATAGACTTCCATCACATTACGGACGCGCTCACCCGCGAGGAAGCCCTGTCGATTCTCGCGCGTCACGTTGCGACGAAGGCCGAGCGTGAAACGCAACTGCTGAAGAGTGGGTATCCCGCGTATACGACTTCCGTCGGATGGCTCGGCTATTCAGACGAAAAGATTCACCGCCTCTGCCACGAAGCGCTGGCCGACGGCTGGACGCATTTCAAGGTCAAGGTCGGCGGGAAGCCCGATGACGATCTTCGGCGGCTGTCGGCAGTTCGCGCAGCGATTGGCCCGAACCACAAGCTGATGGTCGATTCCAATCAGCGGTGGGAAGTTGACGAAGCCATCGCCCGCATCAAGGAGCTCTCGCATCTGGGGCTCTGGTGGGCCGAAGAGCCCACACACCCTGACGATGTGCTCGGCCACGCGCGAATCGCGAAGGCGATTGCACCCGTTGGTGTCGCGACCGGAGAACATGCGGCGAATCGGGTCGTGTTCAAGCAACTGCTTCAGGCCAACGCCATCAGCTTCTGCCAGATCGACAGTTGCCGCCTCGGAGGCGTGAACGAAAATCTCGCGGTCATCCTGATGGCCGCCAAGTTCGGTGTGCCCGTTTGCCCGCACGCGGGGGGCGTCGGCTTGTGCGAATACGTCCAGCACCTGTCGATGTTCGATTTCATCGCCGTGACGGGCACGATGGACGGCCGCGTGATCGAGTTCGTCGATCACCTGCACGAACACTTCGAAGAGCCCGTCGCGATGCACCGTGGCAGGTACATGGCGCCCACCAAGCCCGGTTACAGCATTACGATCAAACCGGAGTCGAGGCGGAGATATCGGTTTCCGGATGGCGAAATCTGGCAAACGCCAAAATAAAACAGGAGATCAGGAGGTTAGGCGGGCCTCACCTCCTAGTCTCCTGTTTTGTGAACCAGCGTAGAATCTGCGAATCTGCCAATCTGCGAATGGAGGATCCATGAGATCTCTCGTCGCCTTGCTCGTTGTGGCGCTGTTCTCGGTCGCCGTCCAGACGCAGTCGGGCATGGCGCCCGTCAACGATCAGTTCCCCAATCCCTATCAACCGGGGGTCCGCAACTGGGCTGTGCACGGCGACGGGCGCGCGTGGGGATCGACCGCGGGCATCGACATCGGCCCGACCGGTGAGATGTGGGCGATCGATCGGTGCGGTGTGAACAGCTGCGAGGGATCGAACGCGCCGACCATCCATCAAATCGATCCGGCGAGCGGCAAAGTCCTGCGCAGCATCGGAGCCGGGTTGTTCGCGTTTCCGCACGGCCTGCACGTCGATCGCGAAGGCAACATCTGGGTGACCGATGGTCAGGCGAGCAAGGACGGAACGAAGGGACACCAGGTGCTCAAGCTCAGCCCCGATGGAAAAGTGCTGATGCGTCTGGGCAGGGCGGGGCAGAAAGGCGGTGGCCCCGAGATGTTCGACGAGCCGTGCGATGTCATCACCGCGCCCAATGGCGACATCTTCGTCTCGGACGGACATTTCGGCCAGCAGGCGGCTGCGACTCCCGCCACCGCGTCGCGAATCGTGAAGTTCAGGCGCGACGGGACGTTCATCAAGTCGTTCGGCAAATGGGGAGCCGGACCCGGCGAGTTGAAGACGCCTCACGCGATGGTGATCGATTCGCGCGGGCGCCTCATCGTTGCTGATCGCGGGAACATGCGAGTCCAGATTTACGATCTCGACGGCAACCTTCAGGACTCGTGGCCGCAGTTCAGCCGGGTCAGTGGCCTGTTCATCGGCGCCGGCGAGACGCTTTACGCGATCGACTCCGAGAGCACGGCGAACAATCACAAAGGCTGGCGAAAAGGCATCCGCATCGGCAGCCTGAAAGACGGCAAGGTCGCCTACTTCGTGCCGGGCCATCAGACGGAGAATCCCGACGGGGCGGCCGGTGAGGGAATTGCGATTGGCCGGGACGGGACGATTTACGCGGCGGAGAACACGCTGCGCGGCATCACGCGGTATGTCCGAAAGTAGACTATGCTTTACCGGTAAAGTCACCTATGCCCAGACCCACGATGCGGCGAATCGCCGGCGAGCTTGGCGTTTCCGTCATGACGGTTTCCAAAGTCCTGAACAACCACGGCGATATCAGCGAGGCCACCCGCGATCGTGTCCTCGCCAAGATTGAAGAGCTCGGCTATCAGCGCAATGCCGTCGCGCGCAGTCTGACCCTCAGGCGCAGCCACACCATTGGCGTCGTCATCCCCGATCTCATGCATTCGTTCTTCGTCGAGATCATCGCCGGCATCGAGCCCGTGGCCAGCGTCCGCGGCTATGGGCTGCTGTTGTGCAGCTCGGGCGAGGATCCCGCCAAGGAGCGCGCCGAGCTCGAGATGCTCCGGAGCAGACAGGTTGACGGAATCGTGCTCGCGTCCGCTGACGGCGACGCCAACGAGGATCTCCTCAGACAATTGACCGGTCTCGGAACGGCCATGGTGATGATCGACCGCGACGACCATCCCAGGGTGGACTGTCACCGTGTCCTCACCGACGACGAGCGTGTGGGCGTGCTCGCAACGACCCATCTTCTCGAACAGGGACGCACGGCCATCGCGCATATCGGGGGCCCGGCGCTCGTGCACGCGAAACGCCGCGAGAAAGGGTGGCGCGATGCGCTCAGAGAGCGCGGCGCGAAGTCGTCTCCTGACTGGTTCGTCGAAGCCGGTTTCATGGAGAGCGACGGCTATCGAGCGATGAAGCAGCTCCTCACGGTGCGTCCGCGCATCGACGCGGTGTTTGCCGTCAACGATCCTGCGGCCATTGGCGCGATGAAAGCTGTGTGGGAAGCCGGTCTGCGCGTACCCGATGACATTGCCGTGGTCGGTGTCGGCGACATCGCGCACGGCGATATGCTCAAGGTTCCGCTGACGACGGTGAGCTGGTCGAGAAAGGACCAGGGGTTGAACGCCGCCGAGCTCCTGCTCAATGGTCTCGACAGCGACGAAAAAGACCCGCCGCGCCGTGTCATCATTCCTCCGCGGCTCGTGGTGCGCGAGTCCTCCAGCGTGCCCCGTGCGTAAGCTGATCGTCGCCGCGCTGCTTTTCGCCGCGTTTGCCGCCGTTCAGGGGCAGGCGCCACAGCGCAAGCGGCTCCTGGCACTCGGCGACACGCACACAGGCTACACGCACGATTCCATTGGTCACGCCCTGGCGGTCATCGATCATCTTGGCCGTCAGTCCGGCGTGTACGACACGTACATCCGCACCGACTCGCAGTGGATCACGAAACAGCCCATCCCGATGCCGGCGAGAAACACGAAAAACCTGAACGACTTCGATGCCGTGTTTCTGTTCATCTCGGGCGAGGGCAACTGGACCGATCAGCAGAAGAAGGACTTCGTCTCATTCGTCAAAGACGACGGAAAGGGCGTTGTCGGTGCTCACACCGGAAACGCCGCCTTTTATCAGTGGGAAGAATTCGGCGACATGATGGGCGGGTATTTCGACAACCACCCATGGGGCATCTTCGCGGGCCGCGTGGTCGTGGATGCGGCCGATTTTCCCGCGATGAAGCATTTCGCTCCGTCGTTTACCCGTCGCGAAGAGTTCTACGTGCTGCGCGACAAGCCGTATTCGCGCGAGAACGTGCGCGTCCTCGCGCATCTCGACGCGGCGGGCGTCGATCTGAAGCATCCGGACTATCACCGCAGGGACGCCGACTTTCCGGTTGCGCTCGCGCGGACCTACGGCAAGGGCCGCACGTTCTGGTCGAACTTCGGCCACGCCGCCGAGACGTGGGACGATCCGGCTATCCAGACGATGTATCTCGAAGCCATCAAGTGGGCGATGGGCCTCACGCCCGGCGACGCGACGCCGTCGGCGGTGAAGTGACCGCATTGCCGTTTCGACGCAGAGTCGCAAAGGCGCAAAGAAAACGCGCAGAGCAACAAACACGATGACGCGACGAGCGCGACGAAGAGCCATGCAGCGTGATGGCCTCTGTGAGTGCGTCAGCGGGGTCAGTCGCGCGCATCGACGTCGTGGGCCGCGTGGGCCTCACCCCCGGCGACGGTTCCCGCGACATGAGGCAGATGATCACTAAGCAGATAGTCGTTACAAGCAGCGCCGAGCCCGAAAGGGCGAGGTGGCGGGTCGCGGGGGTGGGGCCCCGCGACAACTAAAAAATGAAACTACTGCGCTATGGCCCTCCGGGCCGCGAAAAGCCGGGTCTCGTCGACTCGAGCGGCGGCATTCTCGATCTCTCGTCGATCATTCCGGATCTCGCCGGCGCCGCGCTCCACCCTGATTCAATCGAACGGCTGCGCCGACTGGATCAATCGACGCTTCTCCGCGTCGAGGGCGACCAGCGCATCGGTCCGTGCGTCGCAGGTGTCGGCAAATTCATCTGCATCGGATTGAACTACTCGGACCACGCGGCGGAATCGAAGATGGCGGTCCCCGCCGAGCCGATCTTGTTCATGAAGGCCACGTCCGCGATCTGCGGGCCCAACGACGGCATTGTGATTCCGCGCGGGTCCCAGAAAACCGACTGGGAAGTCGAGCTCGGTGTCGTCATCGGGAGAACGGCCAGATACGTCCAGGAGTCGGACGCGCTCTCACACGTGGCCGGTTACTGCGTGGTGAACGACCTGTCGGAGCGCGCGTTTCAGCTCGAGGGCACCGGTCAGTGGGTGAAAGGCAAGAGCGCCGACACGTTCGGGCCGATTGGTCCGTGGCTCGTCACGCCCGACGAAGTACCGGATCCGCAGAATCTGGAGTTGTGGCTCGAGGTGGATGGCCGCACCTATCAGCGCAGCACGACGAAGCACATGATCTTCGGTGTGGCGCGGCTGGTCAGCTATATCAGCGGGTTCATGAGCCTTCACCCCGGCGACATCATCTCCACCGGCACGCCGCCCGGTATCGGCATGGGGCAGACGCCGCCCGTCTACCTCCGCCCCGGCAATCACGTACGCCTCGGCATTCACAGTCTCGGCGAGCAGAGTCAGCGCGTGATGGCCTGGGGTGCTACCATGTAGGCCATCCGAACAGAATACGCGGTCAAGCAGGCGACCCCCCCGAAGGTGGAATACGGGCCGGTGGCGATTGTGGTCGCCCACGGCATGGGCCAACAGATCCCGTTTCAAACCCTCGATGATGTGGCCGAAGGCCTGCGCGCGCAGGATCGGCAGCACCGGACGGGTCCACAACCGCGGCCCGTTGCGCGGACGGTCGAGCTTGGCGGCGAGCGCATGTCGCGACTCGAGCTGAAGTTGATGCTCGCCGGCGACGTCGAGCGCGACGTCCACATTTACGAATCCTATTGGGCGCCGATGACCGAGGGGCGTGTCACGCTCCGCGACGTGATGGGCCTTCTTCTGCGTGGCGGCCTCGGGGGGCTCATGCTCGCCAGGCGGCCGTTCCCGCGGTGGATGTTCGGCGAGTTCCTCGAGTTTCCAACGCCGCTGCTGACTGTGCTGTGGCTGCTGCTGGCCCTGAGCGTGGTCATTGCGCTGATCTTCCTCAACACAGTGATCGTGATCGTCGCGGCGGCGAAAGTGCCGCTTCGCGACGTGTCGCCGTGGCTGACCGAGGTGAGATTCGCCGACATCACGACGGTCTTCAACCTCCACGTGTCTGCGATGGCGCCCTTCGTGTTGTTGATGATGTGGTGGGGGATGACGCGCCGGCGGTTGCCCGGATGGCTGTCACTCGGTGCGTTTGCGCTTGCCGTGTTGTCGACCCTCGCCGCTGCGGTGACGGTGGCAGTGGTCGCGTGGCACCACACTCGAGGCGCCCCTGCGGGATCGTTCTTCGAGCGCATTGGCGCAGAACGGTTGCTGGATCTCTTTCCCGTATGGTTCAGCAACGTGTCGTGGGTGCTCGTCATCGCCGCCGCCGCGCTCGTCCGATGGTTTCTGATTCAGTTTGCCGGCGATGTCGCGGCTTACGTACAGCCACAGGTCGTCGATCGGTTCGACGAGCTCCGGAAGGAGATCAAGCACCGCGTCTGGGCCACCGCCAGGGCCGTCTACTGCGCGAAAGAGTACGACGACATCGTGCTTGTCGGGCATTCACTCGGTTCGGTCGTGATCTACGACGCACTCAATCGGCTGATCATCGACCACTCGATCGATCCGGCCGGGGCGCCCGAAGTGGTGGGGCGGACGCGGCTGCTGGTGACGTTCGGAAGCCCGCTCGACAAGACCGCGTTCATCTTCGGGGCGCAGGGGGCGGGCACGGAAGCTCGTGAGGCGCTGGCCGCGTCGCTTCAGCCGCTCATTACCGACGAGAAGGTGCGTCCGCGTTGGGTGAACATCTACTCGCCGTGGGACATCATCAGCGGTGCGCTCGACTACTACGATCGACCCGATCGATTGAATCGCAATTTGGTGGAGAACCTCGTCGATCCGGACGCGACCACGCTGCTGGCCGCGCACGTCGAGTACTGGCGCAATCCCCTCTTGTTCCATACGATTCTGCAGGCACTGTCGGTGCCACCCTCCCACGACGCCATTTTGAAATCCACCGAACGGGAGAACGCGGCATCGACGTTGTCGACAAGCGAATAGCTGAGCGTGGCGCGCGAAATTCTTACTTCAGGTCTTTCAGGATCTCGCGCGCGGCGTTGAGACCGGACAACCCAGACACGCCGTACCCCGGATGTGTACCCGCGCCGCAGAGATACAGTCCTTCAATCGGCGTGCGGTAGCGCGCCCATCCCAGCAGCGGGCGCATGGTGAACAGTTGATCGAGCGCCAGTTCGCCATGAAAGATATGTCCACCCGTGAGCCCGTAGTCGGTCTCCATCGCGACGGGCGTAATCACCTGCCGCTGCAGAATGAGACTTCTGATGTTCGGCGCGTATTCGGCAAGCGTGTCGATGATCGCGTCGGCAAACGCCGGGGCGGCTGTGCGCCAGTCCGAATCGCGCAGGCGATACGGTGCGAACTGCGCGGAGATTGACATCACATGAGCGCCCGCGGGTGCCAGCGCCGGATCGGTCAACGATGGAATCGTGATGTCGAGATGCGGCCTCGGCGACCAACGGCCGTATTTCGACGCGTCGAACGCACGCTCGAGATACTCGAGATCGGGACCGATGTGGATGAGCCCGCCGAGCGCGCGGACGTCGCCCGCCGCCGCGGTGAAGTCGGGCAGCGCGCTCAAGGCAAGGTTGAGCTTCAGGACACGCCCTTCGGCGCGGTAGGTGCGGATGCGCGCGAGGTAGCCCGGGTCGAGCTCGACTGGATCGACCAGTCCGAGCATCGTGCGGCGCGGATCGGCGTTCGACACCACGATTCCGGCCGCGAGCGTTTCACCGGTTGTCAGCGTCACGCCGACCGCGCGGCGATTGCGCACGTCGATGTGATCGACGTCGGCACCAACTCGGATGTCCACGCCCGCCGCCCGGGCCGCGCCAGCCAGCGCCGAAGTGAAGGCTCCCAGGCCACCCCGGACAAAGCGGGGCCTGCCGTCGCCGGTGCTCATGCGCAGCAGGAGCACGGCCGTGCTTCCGGCCGAACGCGGACCCAGCGCCGTGCCGAAAATGCCGCCGGCTGCGATGGCTGCCCGCAATGGCTCCGACTCGAACCACTCCGAGACGAAGTCTGCCGCCGACATCGGCGCCCAGCGAAGCAGGCGGTACGCATCTCTTTTTCCAAGACCTCTGAACCGGCGCCCCATCTTGAGGATCGACCACAGTTCGTTTGGCGACGGGTGCTCGATGTCCGGCGGAGGGCTCGACAAGACGTGCGACGCGAACGCGCGGATGCGCTCGATCGTGCCGCAGAACTCGGCGTATCGCCCCGCGTCGGCCGCGGAAAAGGTCCCGATACGTGCCGCGCTGGCCTCCACGCTGCGCTCGAGCACGAGGCTTCGACCGTCTGGCAGCGGAGCAAACAGATAGGGATCGGGCTCGATCAGGTCGAGGCCGTGCTTCGCGAGATGGAGCTCGTTCAGCAGCGCCGGCGCTGGATGAGCGGCATGTGCGAGCGTGGAGATCCTGAAGCCGGGGTACAGCTCGTCAGTGATGGCCGAGCCCCCGACAATCGGCCGCCGCTCGAGCACGAGCGTCTTCACGCCCTGACGCGCCAGCAGGGTCGCCGCCGCCAGCCCGTTGTGCCCGCCGCCGACGAAGACGGCGTCCATTACTTGAGGATTTCCATCGCGGCGTTTCGGCCTGGCGCGCCCATGATGCCGCCGCCCGGATGTGTCGCCGAGCCGCACATGTAGAGGTTGGCGATCGGAGTACGGTATTTCGCCCAGCCCGGCACCGGTCGAAGGAACAGCAACTGTTCGAGCGCGAGCTCGCCCTGAAAGATGTTGCCCTCGCTCAGTCCCCATTCGCGCTCGAGATCGAGCGGCGTGATGACCTGCCGGTGGAGGATCAACGACTTCAGATTGGGCGCATACGCCGACAGGGTCTCGATAACGGTATCGCCAAACGATTCGCGTTCGGCGTCCCACGTCGAGTCTTTCAGGTGGTAAGGCGCGTACTGCACGAAGCACGTCATGACGTGTTTCCCTGGTGGCGCGATCGACGGATCGGTCAGGCTGGGAATGACGACGTCCATGTACGGCTGCCTCGAATAGCGGCCGTATTTCGCATCGTCATAGGCCCGCTCCATGTAATCGAGACTCGGTGAGATGGAAATGGCGCCCCTCAAGTGGCGACTCTCCCCCGGCAGGCCAGTGAAGTTCGGCAAGCCGTCGAGCGCCAGGTTGACTTTTCCCGACGAGCCACGGAATTTGTAGCGCCGTATTTCTTCGACGAATTCGCCGGGCAGATCGCGGCTGTCGAGGAACTTCGTGAAGGTCAGGCGCGGATCGACCGACGAGGACACAATCGTCCCCTCGATCTCGTCGCCGTTTTCGAGCGCGACGCCTGTGGCGCGGCCGTTCTTCGTGAGGATCCTGCTGACGCCGGTTCTCGTGCGGATCTCCACGCCAGCCTCGCGCGCGGCCGCGGCAATGGCATTGGAGATCGCGCCCGTTCCGCCTTTCGCAAAGCCCCACGATCGGAAGGCGCCGTCTATCTCTCCCATATAGTGATGGAGGAGCACGTACGCCGTGCCTGGCGAGCGCACGCCCTGAAATGTGCCGATGATGCCGGAGGCCGACATGGTGGCTTTCAGCACATCGGTTTCGAACCACTGATCGAGAAAGTCGGCTGCGCTCATCGTCATCAGCTGAACGAGCCGATAGCGCGACTCCGACGACATCGATTGGAACCGGCGTCCGAGGCGAAGCAGATCTCGCATGTCGGTGAACGACATCGAGAGCGGATCGGGCGCACGGACGTCGAGCGTCGGCTTCACGAACCGCGCCATGTCGATCATCGCTTTGCCGTATTCGTCGTAGGCTTCCGCATCGAGGCGCGAATGCCTGAGGATTTCGCGGCGCGTGCGGCCATGATCGTTCACACGCCACAGGTGGTTGCCGTCCGGCATCGGCGTGAAGGTGCCGTCGAGCGGCAGCACCTCGAAGCCGTGGCGAGGCAGATCGAGCTCGCGAATGATTTGCGGCCGGAGCAGCGACACGACGTAGGAGCAGACCGAAATGTGAAAGCCCGGGAAGACCTCTTCGGTCACCGCGGCGCCGCCAACGACGTGACGGCGCTCGAGCACCACGACGCGGCGGCCGGCACGTGCCAGATAGGCAGCGTGTACGAGGCCGTTGTGGCCTCCGCCGATGACGATGGCGTCATACTTGGGCATAGGTAATCTAGAATCTACAAACTAGAATCTAGAATCTGGAGTTTTTCAGATTCTAGTTTCTAGATTCTAGTTTCTAGATTCTACATTCCCCATGCCCATCGGTTCCGCGTTTCATGAACGCACGCTGCCGCTCTGTGAGAGCCTGAATTACCGCGACTGGGCGGGATACTACGCGGTCAGCGCGTTCGAAACACATCACGAGCACGAATACAACGCCATCCGCAACGCCGCGGCGCTCATCGACGTCTCGCCGCTCTTCAAGTACATGCTGACCGGCCGCGATGCGATAAAGCTCGTCGACCGGGTCATCACCCGCGACGCGACCAAGCTGGCCGTCGGACAGGTGGTTTACACGCCGTGGTGCGATGAGCAGGGCAAGGTAATCGATGATGGCACGGTGTCGCGGCTGGCGGAGCAGCGCTATCGCTGGACCGCCGCCGACCCCAGCCTGCGCTGGCTGGGGCAGAACGCCGTCGGGCTCGACGTGAATATCGAAGATGTCTCGGAAACGGTCGCGGCGCTCGCTGTGCAGGGGCCGACGTCTGGCGCGCTCCTCAGCCAGGTTGCCGATGCCGACGTCGCGTCACTCAAATATTTCCGCGTGACGAGCGGCCGGATCGCGGGCGTTCCCGTGGATATTTCCCGCACCGGGTACACCGGTGATCTCGGTTACGAGATCTGGATGCCGTGGGAGCACGCGCTGAGAGTATGGGACGCGCTGGTCGCGGCGGGCGGGCCCTTCGATGTGCGTCCGGCCGGCATGCTCGCACTCGACGTGGCGCGCATCGAGGCCGGGCTCCTTCTCATCGAGGTGGATTTTTTCAGCAGCCGGAAAGCGCTCATTCCGAGCCAGCAGTATTCACCGTTCGAGATGGGGCTGGGCCGGCTCGTGCAGGTCGAAAAGGGACCGTTTGTGGGGCAGGCCGCGTTGAGGAAAGAGAAGATACAGGGCCCTGCACGTCAGGTCGTCGGCATCGAGATCAACTGGCAGGACGTGGAAGCGCTGTACGAAAAACTCGAGCTGCCGCCGCAAGTGCCGGCGACCGCCTCGCGCGTCGCCGTTCCGGTGTATCGCGATGGCGTTCAGGTGGGCAAGGCGACATCGACCACGTGGTCTCCGGTCTTGAAAAAGATGATTGCGTTGGCGACCGTGCACAGAGGATCGATTGAATCGGGCAGCAGGCTGGAAGTGGAAGTGACCGTCGAAGCCGTCCGGCACCGCGTCAGCGCCATCGTCGTGCCGACGCCGTTTTTCAACCCGGCGCGAAAAACGGCGCTTGGGGTCTGACCCCCGTACTGTTTGAGGGGGTCAGACCCCATTAGCTAGTTCACTTTTGTGGCGGTGAGATTCCCCCCCGCGATCGCATTACCTGCGGCGTTCACGCGGCCGTTATACGTCGTGCCGCCGACCGTGAACGAGATCTGGTCGCCGTTCATACGGCCGCCGGTGATCGCGGTTCCACTCAGGTTACCGGTGAGCATCTGAAATTCCTGGGTCAGCGTCAGGTTCCCCTGCGCCGTCTTCCAGGTGCCCTGCACTTTCGCGGGCACGATCCACAGTAGCGCCGTGCACCAGCTCGAGCAGTTGTCAGTGACCGACTCGGTCTGATCGGCCTGCCAGTCTTCCATCGTGAACGTGTTCGCGACGATGCGCGTGCCCGGTTTCAGGTTCAGGATGCTCGGCCGCAGCTGCATGTTGATGCTGGGCAGCAGAAACATCGTAATGACCGTGGCCTTGCTGAGATCGGCCTTGAACAAGTCGCCCTCGACGAAGGTCGCCTTGCTGGCCACGCCGGCTTTCTGTGCCGCGGCCTTCGAGAGCGTCACCATGTCGGGGTTGAATTCGACGCCCATGGCCGTCGCCCCACGCTTGGCCGCCGTGATGACCGTGCGGCCGTCGCCCGATCCGAGGTCCATCACGAAGTCGTTCGGGGTGACCTTGGCGATGTCGAGCATCCGGTCGACGAGCGCCTGAGGCGTCGGTACCCACACGACGTCTTTGCCCGGCTGTCCGACTCGAGGCTCGAACTGTCCGGTCGGCTTGGCCTCTGTCGCCGTCTGCGCGAACGCGGCCGTTGCGACGAGGACAGTAAACAGCGTCAAGACTGACTGACGAAACACGTTCAATACATGCATGTGGCTGACTCCTAAGGCCGTGGTTAAGCCGGCTATTGTATATCCATCCTTACGCCTGCACGTTTCTCCCCGTTTCACTGGAATTGAGAGGCCCGCGCGAGAATTTTTCCCGCGCGCGTCCGGGCTGCGGTTCGGCGCGATTCGGATGAAGTGATGGCGACGCGCAATCGATCGCGCGTCGTCCCCGCATATCAAGAAAATCCTCTTGACCGACCGAATTGGTCGGATATAGAGTCTTTCGTGAACTTGAGACTGAGTCTCAGTTTCAGCACCGTAACGAGCCCGCCGAATGCTTGCACATCCGGCGGGCGTGCCGAACAGCGGCTCTGGAAACCGTTTTTATCACGCGCGTGGCGCATGACCGTCCGGCTCGCCTATTGTAGCCGCCGCCGGCGTCATCGCGACCCGCGATTCGAAAGGGAAGCGCGATGGCTCGAGTGCGGCGTCACAAGCACCACAGCAAGAAATCACGATCCAGTTGGGCGCTCATGGGGGCGTTTGTCGCCTCAGCGACGCTGAGCCCACGCCTTGCCACACCCGTCCACGGCGCAGAGCTCACCAGACGGCTAGAGTCGCTCCGGATCGCCGTTCCCGGCGACACGCACGTCGCCCGCGCATGGAGCGCGCAGGTGGCGGCCGGCGACACGCGCCAGTTGCGTTTCGATATTCCAGCCGGTCCGCTGAGGACGGTGCTGGCCGAGATTCAACGTCTCACGGGCCTCAACATCGCCATCACCAACGAAGGCATTGGCGATGTGGCGTCGCCAGGCGTGAGCGGTCTCTACACGCCCGCGGATGCGCTGACGCGAGCGCTCGAGGGGACGAACGTGACCTCGCGCACGATAGCGCCGAACAGCGTCACGCTCGAGATTCGTCTCATGTCCGAGGCCGTCGACGTCACGGGCACTGTTCCGCAGCCTCGTCCGGCGTCGCCGAAATACGTGCAGCCGCTCATCGAAGTGCCGCAGACGATTGAAGTGATTCCGCGCGAGGTCATGGAAGCGCAAGGCGTAACCACGCTGAGCGACGCGCTGCGCAATGTCCCCGGGATCAGCCTGCAGGCCGGCGAAGGCGGCGGTGCGTCGAGCACCACAGGCGACATGTTCAACCTGCGCGGCTTCAGCGCGAACAACAGCCTCTTTGTGGACGGCGTCCGCGACGACGGTCTCATGTCGCGCGACGTGTACAACCTAGAGCAGGTGGAAGTGTTCATGGGTCCCACCGGATCGGATGTCGGTCGCGGCAACGCCGCGGGGTACGTGAACATGCAGACCAAAGTGCCCCTCGCCCAATCGGCCTACAACGTGACGTACGGATACGGCAGCGGCGACATGAACCGGACCACCATCGATCTGAACCAGACCGTGTCGTTCGGGTCGCCCGACAGCTGGCTCGGCAAGTCGGCGGTTCGCCTGAACGCCCTTTGGGAAGACGGCGGTGTTGCCGGGCGTGACATCGTGGAGCGCAGCAACAAGTCCGTCGCGCCCTCGATCGCCCTCGGACTGAATACGCCCACGCGAGTCGTCGCCTCCGCGCAGGTGACGCGTCAGGACAACGTGCCCGACTACGGCGTACCGGGCTCGGCGTGGCTCGACTACCAGCTCGCGCCGACCACGGTGATAGCGACCCGGCCGGTGGACTCGACCAATTTCTACGGCAGTGTGGGCTACGACTTCGACGCCGTCGAACAGGAAAGCTACACCGCGCATGTCGAGCACGACATCAACACCAATCTTTCGCTGAGAAATCAGACGCGCTACAACAAGACGCACCGGACGGCGGTCATTTCCACGGCCCAGTCGCCGACCAGCTTCATTCCGGCGACCGAGACGCTAACGATCGCGCGTCAGGGCAACGAGCGCGAGAACGACATCATCTCGAACCAGACCAGCCTGTCGGCGCGGTTTGCCACCGGCCGCATTCAGCATGCGGCGAACGCCGGCTTCGAGGTCGCGAGCGAAGAGCAATTTGCCCCGACCCTTGGCGGCGTGGGCACGAGAGAGCCGGCCGCCGTCGACCTCTACAATCCGAACCCGCGCGATCCCATTGTCGGATACGCCCCCGCGCGCACGCTGGCCTACAACAGAGGGAAGACCAACACCATCGCCGTCTATGCCTTCGACAGTATCGAGCTGGGGACGCGGTGGCAGCTCAGCGGCGGACTGCGCTTCGAGCACTACGACGCGGCGTTCAAAATCGCGGACGCCACCGGGCTCCTGACGACCGACCTCACGACGAGGGACGGGTTGTTCAGCGGCAAAGCGGGCATTCTGTACAGGCTGACGGGCGAAGCGAACCTGTACTTCTCCTATGGCTCTGCGGTGACGCCGCCCGGCACGGCGAACTTCACGTTGAGCGCGCAGCCGAACAATCAGAACAACCCGAACGTCAAGCCCCAGGAATCGACCAACTACGAGCTTGGCGGCAAGGTCGGCCTCTACAACAACCGGCTGTCGCTGAGCGCCGCGGCATTCAGAACCGAGAACAAGAACGTCATCTTCACCGTCGACGCCGTCGCCATTCCTCCGGTCTTCAACCAGGACGACGGACAGCGCGTCAACGGGTTCAGCATCGGGTCGCTCGGTCAGATCACGCCGCGGTGGCAGGTGCTGGCCAATCTCGGCTATCTCGACACGCGCCAGATCAGTCAGAACCCCGCGAACAACGGGCGGCGCCTGACGCTCACGCCCGAATGGTCGGGCAGTCTGTGGACGACCTACGAGTTCCCGGTGCGCCTCACGATCGGCGGCGGCGTGCGCTACATGGACGAAGTCTTCGTCAATGCGCCGAACACGATTCGCGTGCCGAGCTACGCCCTCGCCGACGTGATGGTCGAGTACGACGTCAATGCGCACCTCTCGCTCCGGCTCAATTTGAACAACATCACCGACAGGTTCTACATCAGGAACGTGAACAACAATGGCGGCCGCTTCAACCCGGGCACACCGCGCTCGGCGGTCGTCACCTCCAGCGTGAGGTTCTAGCGGAGATCGAGATGCTTCTCGCGATTCCCGATCTTCTGAGCGCCGAGCAGGTGACGTCCGCGCGCACACTGCTCGACAGGGCCGAGTGGATTGACGGTAAGGCGACCGCGGGGCCGCAGTCTGCCCGCACGAAGAACAACCAGCAGCTGGCCGAAGGTTCCGCGGTCTCAGAGTCGATCGGCGACATGATCCTCACGGCGCTGCAGCGAAATGCGCTGTTCGTGTCGGCTGCGCTGCCGCTGCGCGTGTTTCCTCCGCTCTTCAACCGTTACCAGGGCGGACACGCCTTCGGCAACCACATCGACAATGCGATTCGGCAGATTGGCTCGACCGGTCATCGCATCCGTACCGATCTGTCCGCGACGCTGTTCCTCGCCGAGCCGGACGAGTACGACGGGGGAGAGCTGACCGTCGAAGACAACTTCGGCGTGCACAAAGTGAAGCTGCCCGCGGGCGACATGGTGCTCTATCCATCGTCCAGCCTGCACAGTGTCTCGGCGGTGTCACGCGGCGCGCGCATCGCGTCGTTCTTCTGGATTCAAAGCATGATTCGCGACGACGCCCGCCGGACGCTGCTGTTCGATCTCGACGTATCCATTCAACAACTCTCGCGGGACGTGCCGGCGCATCCGTCAGTGGTGCAACTGACTGGCGTCTATCACAACCTGCTTCGTCAATGGGCGGAGATGTGAGGAGATCATGAAGCTGCGGTCCGTTCTGTTCTGGCTCCATCTCACCTGCGGTGTCGTCGCGGGTGCGGTCATCCTCATCATGTCCGTGACGGGCGCCCTGCTGACCTATCAGCGGCAGATTACCGCGTGGGCCGACATGCGCGGGTATCGGATGGAACCGCCCGCTGGCTCGAGGAGGCTCTCGGCGGACGAGCTGGTGGCGAAAGTCAGAGAAGCGCATCCCGACCTCGCGCCGACCAGCATCATCGTCCGCTCCGATCCCGGCGCGCCGGCCTCGCTCGCGGTGGGTCCCGCACGGCAGGTGTTCGTCAACCCGTACTCCGGCGCCGTGCTGGGAGAAGGCAACGGGCAGGGGGTCCGCGATTTTTTCCGCCGCATGGTCGAGTGGCATCGGTACGTCGCGATGGCCGGCGAGAGCCGTCCAACCGGTCGTGCCATTACCGGCGCCTCCAATCTGATGTTTCTCTTCATCGTGGTGAGCGGGCTTTTCCTGTGGTGGCCGCGCACGTGGACGTGGGCGGCGGTGAAGGGTGTCGTGTGGTTCCGCGGCGGGTTGGCTGGCAAGGCACGTGACTTCAACTGGCACAACACCATCGGCTTCTGGTCGGCGATTCCTCTCGCGATCATCGTGGCTGGCGGCGTGGTCATCTCGTATCCGTGGGCGACCGCCCTTGTGTATCGCGCGTATGGCGAACAACCGCCCGCACCGGCCGGCGGCCTGGCCGCCCGCGGCGGCGGACCCGGCACCGCCTCCGCTGGAGCTACGGCGGTCAGGGGACGCGCGGGAGGTCCGGGGA
Organism: Vicinamibacterales bacterium; assembly: GCA_963782595.1. Lineage (GTDB taxonomy): Bacteria > Acidobacteriota > Vicinamibacteria > Vicinamibacterales > JAMQPK01 > JAMQPK01. Next base: position 792,874 of record CAWAKJ010000007.1, read on the forward strand.
GAAACGGCGGGCCGGGACGAGGACCTGCGCTGGCAGCGGGGGAACAGCTGCGAGCCGAGGTGCCCGGTGCAGCGCTGGAGGTGCTCGTCGCGAAGGCTCAGGCTCAGATGCCGGAGTGGAAGACCATCAGTGTCGCCATTCCGTCCGGCAACGCGCCAAGAGTGGTACTGACACTCGACGCGGGCGACGGAGGGCAGCCGCACAAGCGTGCGACGTTGACGGTCAACCGGCGTACGGGCGAGGTCGAGCGATGGGAGCCCTATGCGAGCCAGTCGGCGGGCCGGCGCGCGCGCACATGGTTACGTTTTGCCCACACGGGTGAAGTTTACGGTCTGGTTGGACAGACGGTCGCGGGCATCGTGACAGCCGGTGGCGCTGTGCTCGTCTGGACTGGCATAGCGCTGGCATTGAGACGTTTGTTCTCATGGCGAAAGCGCGGGCGCGCATCGATGGCGAAGGCGGCCTGAGTCCACGGTTCGGTATGCGACCGTTTCGATACTTCACGACGGTCGCGCTCCTGCTGGCGTCTACCTCGCTGCTTGCCCAGACACCGGATATCGGTGTTCTGATCATGGCGCACGGCGGCAGTCGCGGCTGGAACGACCACGTCCGCGATCTCGCCACGCGCGTCTCAGCGTGTGCGCCGGCGGAAGTGGCATTCGGCATGGCGACGCGATCGACGCTCCAGGCGGCCGCGGCTCAGCTCGAGTCGAAAGGCGTGCGGCAGATCGTGGCAGTTCCGCTCTTCGTGTCGTCCCACAGCTCCATCATCGAGGCGACGCAATACCTGCTGGGGGTACGCGCCGAAGCGCCGCCGCAGTTGTCGCTTTTCGCGAGGATGGATCACGGTGCCGCCCACGGTCCCACTCACTCGCCTGAATCCGGGACAACCCCCGTCCAGGCAATCGTCCCGATCAGGATGACCGCTGCGCTCGACAGTCATCCGATCGTCGCAGCGATACTCGCGGCGCGTGCGCGCGAGGTGAGCCGCGATCCAGCGGCGGAGGTCCTCATCATCGTCGCACATGGGCCGGAAGACGAAGCCAGCAATGACAAGTGGCTGGCCGAGATGCGGACGCTGTCGCAGAGAGTCGCGGCTGAGATTCCGTTCGCGCGCGTCGAATATCAGACGGTCCGCGACGACGCGGACCCTGGTGTGCGGAGCCGCGCGGCGGCCGAGCTGCGCTCACGAGTGGAGGTTGCCGTCGCGGAGAAAAAGTCGGCCGTCATCGTGCCGCTGCTGCTTTCGTACGGAGGCATTGAGGCGGGCATCCGGAAGCGGCTCGACGGGTTGAGTTACACCATGTCTACCTCCGCTCTGTTGCCCGATCCGCGTCTGGTTGACTGGGTCGTTGAATCGGCCGGCCTGGCTGGTTGCCTCTGATGAGCGCTGCTGGCTTATCGAGAGTGTCTCATCAGAGAACAGCCCGGCGGTGACCGGACCGGCACGCTACACTCGCAGCGTGAGCACACCAAGTCCGATCAATCCGGTCAACACGAGATAGGTCGCCACCAGATAGTTGAGAAGTTTCGGAAAAACAAAAATCAGAATTCCGAAAACGATCGCAATCACGGGGCTCAGACTCGCCGCAGTAAACACCATACATCCTCCTCGACCCGTTCAGCATCGCAAGTTTCGTACCTCTGGCCTCCTGATTGCACTGATCCGCACATTTGGAGGTGTTCATGCTGAAGCAGCAAGTCATGCGACACGTGATGGGTATCGTCGCGGGAGCGGCGATGTGTGCGGGTCCTGCAGTGGCCGGTGCCCAGTCGTGGACGTTCGTCGATGCGATCCCCGAGGGTACATCGATTCAGGTGAGAACCAGCCAGGCCATCGACTCCCAGACGGTGGACGGGCGCATCTACAAGGGGACGATTGAAAGCGACGTACGCGATGCGCAGGGCCGCCTGACGATTCCTCGCGGAGCGAGCGCGGAACTGGTGGTTCGCCGTGCGTCGGACGACGAGCTCGTGCTCGATCTCGATTCGGTGACGATCAACGGCCGTCGCTATGGACTCGACGCCACCCGTAACCGATTGAGCAGCGGCGGCGTGGACATTCGCAACAGCGGCATCGGAGCGAACCGCGAAACCGCTCGCAACGTGGGAGGCGGCGCGATTCTCGGCGCGCTGCTCGGCGCCGTCATCGGTGGCGGTGACGGTGCGGCGGCCGGTGCGGTTGCCGGCGCGGCTGTCGGCGCCGGCGCACAGATTCTCACGCGCGGCCGGCGTGTCGCGGTCCCTTCCGAGACACTGTTGAACTATCGTCTGCAGAGCGATCTCAACCTCGACGTGCTCGACAGTGGCTACGACCGCGACGGCTTTCACTATCACCGCTACGAAAACAACTGACGCCATTCGCAGATTGGGAGATCAATCTCCCAATCTGCCCCCTAGACTTGTTCTTGAAACAACGAGACCATGCCTTGCAGCGATTTTGCGAGTAGTCCCCGCTTGTGCCACTTCTCCAGCGTCACCTGCTCGCAGCCCTTCATGTCGGCGACGAAGATGGTTTCGAGCTCCCTGGCAAGATGCGCGTCGCGGAAGCAGACGTTGTTCTCTTCGTTGTGCGCGAACGAGCGGCTGTCGAAGTTCGTCGTGCCGACCGTCGCCCACACACCGTCGACGACCATCGTCTTCTGGTGGAGCATCGTGTGGTTGTATTCGAAGATGCTGATGCCCGCCTTGAGCAGCGGACCATAGAGCCGCACGCTGTTGTGCCGTGCCATCCAGTTGTCGTTGTGGACGCCCGCGACCATGATGCGCACATCCACGCCTCGGGCTTTCGCGGCGACGAGCAGATCGATCGCCCCCTGATCCGGCACGAAGTACGGATTGGCGACATATATCCTGCTCCGCGCGGCGGCGATCGAAAGGTAGTAGAAGGTGCGGACCGTCGAAGCGCCCGTTTCGGGTGAGCTCAGGATCGTCTGCACGGCGAGCTTACCGGCCTGTTCGTCGAGAACCGGATAGAATTCGGACCCCGTGACGACTTCGCCGGTCGACTGCAGCCAGTTCTGTGCGAAGCCGGTCTGCAGCGGCACGACTGCCGGGCCCTCCATTCGAATCTGAATGTCGCGCCAGTGCTGGCCGTCTTGTGCGCTTCCCATCCAGTGATCGGCGATACCCGCGCCGCCGGTAAACGCGATGCGGCCGTCGATGATGAGCGACTTGCGGTGGGTGCGGTGATTGAATCGACCGATGCTGTATGGGCGGGCAGGGTTGTACCATGCGAGCTGGCATCCCCCTTTTTCGAGGATCTCGAGAACCTCATCACCGATGGTCGACGAGCCGACGGCGTCGAGCAGAATCTTCACGCACACGCCCGCCGCGGCGCGTTCGGCCAGCGCCTCGGCGAACCGTCGCCCGATGCGCCCCGCCCAGTAGATGTACGCTTCGATGGTGACAGACCATTGCGCCTGTTCGATGGCTTTCAGCATGGCCGGATAGAACGCATCGCCGTTGTTCAGAATCTCGATCTTGTTGCCGTCGAAAAACGGGACTCCCATGGAGCCCGCCATCGTGGTGAGAAACTCGTCGTCGTCCACTGAGAACTCGTGCTCGAGTCCGACGCGTGGCGGTACTTCCCGAGGCCAGATGAGCAACGCGAACGCGGCCATGAGGCCCGTGCCGATCGCCCAGCCCCAGTTGTCATAGACGAGCGCGACGATCGTGGCGATGGCCCAGACCCACCATACGAAAAAGATCTGGCGCACCTTCGCCCACACAGTGCGCACGCCGATTTGCGGGCGAACTTTCGGGTGTTGATGCAGGCCTGCCCTCCACCGTCGCGGTACGCGGCGGCGGAGGTGTCGCGGCATCCGCAAAGCCGGACGCCTGCGGGGAAGCGTGTGCGCCATCGTTTCAATTGTCACGTTCGCGCCTGGTGCAAAGGAAGTTCCAAGGCACGTGTATTGCTCGTCTCGTGGACGATGCGTAGAACTGTATGACATCGCTACACAAAATGCCGAACTCGCCCGTGCAGGCGGAACCATCCGCCGATGGACCATTCGGCGGGCTCGATGCCCGAACGGTCGCACTGGTCGTCATCGCATTCGGGGTCTGCGTGTTTCTTCTCCAATACATGCAGGCGCTGTTCGTACCTCTCGCAATCGGAATGCTCCTCTTTTACGCGCTCGATCCGCTTGTCGATGGTATGGAGCGGATACGTGTGCCGCGATGGATTGGCGCGGCGCTCGCGCTCGGGCTGACGATTGGGACGCTTCTGGGGGGCGCGTACGCATTGCAGGACCAGGCGATGACCGCCGTCAGCCAGCTGCCGGCCGGCGCCCGTCGCATTACGGCGCTGATGGAGCGGGAGCCGCGATCGGCGCCGGGCCCGCTCGACAAGGTCGAACAGGCGGCGACGGAGCTGGCGAAGACCGATGCGCCGAAACCTCCTCCCGGCGTCGTCCGCGTGCAGGTCGAAGCGCCGCGCATCACGGCGACCGGCATACTCTGGTCGGGCTCGATTGGCGCGTTCAGCGCAGTCAATCAGCTGATCATGATTCTGTTCCTGACCTACTTCGTCCTCCTGTCGGACAAGTTGTTCCGGCGCAAGTTCGTCGAGCTGGCCGGTCCGACTCTCTCGAAGAAAAAGGTGACGATCGAGATCATCGACGACATCGCGTCGCAGATCGGCCGTTTTCTTCTCGTGCAGATCTTCACGAGCATCGTCGTCGGCGTCGCTACGTGGGCCGTCCTCGCGTACATGGGCCTCGAACAGGCCGCGCTCTGGGGCCTGCTCGCGGGCGTGTTGAATTCGATTCCGTACTACGGTCCGCTCGTGGTGAGCGGCGGCCTTTCGCTCGTGGCCTTCCTTCAGTTCGGCACGTTCTCCATGGCGCTGGTCGTCGCGGGTGTGTCGCTCGTGATCACGTCGCTCGAGGGATGGCTGCTCACGCCGACGCTGATGGGCAGAGTCGCATCGATGAACCGGGTGGCCGTGTTCGTCGGCCTTCTGTTCTGGAGTTGGGCGTGGGGCGTGGCGGGCCTGCTGCTGGCGGTGCCGATGATGATGTCTATAAAGGTCTTCTGCGACCACGTCGAGGATCTCAAGCCCGTCGGACGCTTCCTGGGCGACTAGAACTGGTTTCATAACCTCGCGCCTGCGGCAGCTCACACGCCGACGGTGCGGCTCGTGGCAACGCGTATGAACCCCAGTGGCCAGTTGAATTGACGTAGCCGGGAATCATGCTGCCAACGCGAGAGACGGACCTGTCTGCGCCGCGGCCGGAACTGACGGTGCACGAACACGGCCGCTTGCAGACAGATCCGCCTCCCGCATGGCGAGCATGATCCCGCCTGCGTCAATTCAATCGGCCAACCGGGCAGAGTGTCCATGGCCCGCTGGGCGAACATCGGCCTGCGCATGCCGAGGGGCGGCGTGTTTCACACGCATCCCGGCTATGTCGCTGTTTCACAACCGGGTGGCGTCACACGGGCGGTTGGGTTGGCCTTGCTGCGGCGCGAAGCCGTGCGCAGGCGGCCGACACGCCACGCCTGACCGCGCGAGAAGCCTCGGGGCACCGAGCGAGGTTGACCGAGCGCAGGCAGGGACCTCGCGTCGGACGGTCACGGCGGGCCTCGCAGCGCGCGTCCGGCCCCGGCCCGCCTCCGCCAAGGCTTCGGCGCGTCCGCCGTAGCTTCGCGAAGGCGGAAGCTTCGGATTCGCGCTGCAGCAAGGCCAACCCAACCGCCTTTGGGATGCTTACTCGGTCCGGCTACAGCTGGACATGACGGCAGCACGCGTTCACTTCACTCGAAGATGCTTCGAAAGCCGGACCCTACGCCGGTTAGCCGGACGTGATAAATTTCCGGCATGAAACATCTCCTTGCGACCGCTGCTGCCTTGCTCGCCGGCCTCATCGGCCTCTCGGCGCAGCAGCCGTCCGACCAGCCGCAGTACACGCCTGCCGGCGAGCTGATTCGCCCCGCCGATTTTCGCGAATGGATGTTCGTGACATCCGGTCTGGGGATGACCTATAACCAGCCGTCGGCACAGCAGAGCGGCGCCCCGCGCCCTCCCAGCTTTACCAACGTCTACGTGAATCCTTCGTCGTACCGCGCGTTCATGCGGACGGGCCAGTGGCCCGACAAGACGATGTTCATTCTCGAGATTCGGGCCTCGTCCAGCGAGGGGTCCATCAACCGGGGCGGCCATTTCCAGTCGAATCTGGTGGTGATTGAAGCGTCGGTGAAGGATGAGGCGCGTTTTCCGGGCAAATGGGCCTACTTCGATTTCGGGCGGGACATGAAGCCGCAGGTCCAGGCGCTGCCGCCGACCGAGCGCTGCTACGCGTGCCACTCCGAGAATGGGGCCGTGGACAACACGTTCGTGCAGTTTTATCCGACGCTGCTCGACGTGGCGCAGAAGATGGGCACGTTGCGTCCATCGTTCGCGAAAGCCGCGGGCGGCCACTGACGGGACGCGTCATGTCCATGCGGAAGGCAGGAGTACTCTGCGTCCTCTGGGTCTGCGGTGCTCTCTCGGCGTCTGCGCAGGACGCTGATGAAACTTGGAAGCGCTGCCGAGGGACCGATGCCGATGCTCGGCTTTCCGCGTGCACGGCCCTTATCGAGTCAGGTCAGAAGACACCGGAAGAACTTGCGAGCGCATACTATGCGCGCGGGACGGCGTATCGGCAGAAGAGCCTCTTCACGCGGGCGCTCGAGGATCTCAACGCCGCGATCAAGGCCAACCCCGAGCTCGTCGATGCGTACGGCGATCGCGGGATTACACTGACGGTACTCGGCAGGTTTGCCGACGCGATTCCCGATTACTCGCGCGTCATCGACGCGTATCCGAAGCTCGCCTACGCGCATTACAATCGCGGGCTGTGCTACGAGATGATCGGGCTCGACGATCTCGCCATCGAAGACATCACCGCGGCGATTGAAATCGAGCCGCGCGCCGAGTTTCGCTATGAACGGCGTGGCACGATCTATTTCCGCCTGAATCAGCTCGACAAAGCGCTCGCCGATTACGAAGAGGCGATCGTCATCAACCCGCAGTACGCGCCAGCGCTCTATGCCCGGGGGATCATCCGGATGAAAAACGGCGATCTCGCCGGTGGCGGTGCGGACGTCGCGCTTGCCAAACACCACCGCGCCAGCATCGCGGACGACATGGAGCGTGCCGGCGTGAAGTAGGGATGGCCGTGTAGGTGAAACCCCTATAGAAAAAACCGTGCATTCGCATCAGAATTTCGTGCACATGGCACGTATTCTCGTAGTTGACGATGAAGCTTCCATTCGCGAGATCCTGACGAGGCGCCTGACGCAGTGGGGGCATGAGGTCGTGACGGCTGACGGCGCCGAATCGGCCATCGCTGAAATGTCGAAGGCGCCGGCGGACATCGTCTTTTCGGATGTCATCATGCCGGTTTATGACGGCATCTGGCTCGCGACGCAGATTCAGGAGCGCTGGCCCCGTACGGTGGTTGTGGCGGTCAGCGGCGCCCAGGAGATGGCCACGGTCATGAAGATGCGCCAGCACGGCGCGGTCGATTTCGTTCCCAAGCCGATCGGTCGCGAGATGCTGCACCAGGCCCTCGAGCGTGCGCTTGCCAGACTGAGAGCGTCAGATTCCGTCTGACTGCTACAATCCCCGCATAGACTCGATCTTTCCGCTTTCCGTCTCGTTTTCCGACGCCGAACGCCTCAGGCTGGCGCTCGATGCCGCACGCCTGGGCGACTGGAGCTGGGACGCGCCGACCGATATGGTGACCCTCTCGGAGCGGGCCGCCGAGATCTTCGACATTCCGCCCGGCCCGGTCATGACCTGGACAGAGATGCGCGGGATTCTGCATCCCGACGACCGGGAGCGTGCACGCACGAGCGTTGAAACGGCCATTGCGGGGCGGACGGACTACGACATCGAATACCGTATCCGGACGAAAAGCGGCGAGCGCTGGGTGGCCGCGCGCGGGCATGCGGCTTACAGGGAAGATGGGGCGGTCCTGGGGATGCTCGGCATCGTGCAGGACATCACCGAACAGATGGCCAGCAGGCAGCTGCTTCGCGAGCAGGCCGAAGCGCTGCAGCTCATCAACGATTTCGGCCGCGTGCTTTCGGCAGAGCTCGATCTGCGCAAGCTGGTCCAGGCGCTCACCGACGCCGCAACCGGACTGACCGGCGCGCAGTTCGGCGCGTTTTTCTACAACGTGCTCGACGAGGGCGGCGGGTCCTACATGCTCTACACGCTGTCGGGTGTCGATCGGCGCCACTTCGAGCGCTTTCCGATGCCGCGAGCGACCTCGATGTTCGGCCCCACGTTCCGAGGCGAGGGCATCATCCGGCTCGACGATGTCACCAAGGACCCCCGGTATGGACTCAACGAGCCGCATCGTGGCATCCCACGTGGCCACCTCCCGGTGCGCAGCTATCTCGCGATCCCGGTGACGAGCCCGAGAACGGGGGAAGCGCTCGGCGGGCTGTTCTTCGGCCATGCCGAACCTGGTGTGTTTACCGAGAGCGACGAGCGGATCATCACGGGGCTCACAGCTCAGGCGGCGATCGCAATAGACAACGCGCGGCTGTTCGATGCGGTGCAGAAGGCCCGCGAATCGGCTGAGATCGCGAACCGGTTGAAGGACGAATTTCTGGCGACTGTTTCACACGAGCTGCGGACACCCCTGAATGCCGTGCTTGGGTGGACATCGCTCGTTCGGAGCACAGTCATGGACGATGCGCGGCGGGCAAAGGCCCTCGAGACCATCGAGCGCAACGCCACGCTGCAACAGAAGATCGTGGAAGACCTGCTTGACGTGTCGAAGATCGTCGCGGGGCAATTGCGGCTGGAGAAGGAACCCTTCCCGTTCCGCCCGGTGGTCGAAGCGGCCGTCGAATCGATTCGTCCCGCCGCTTCGGGAAAGAACATCAGGGTGACGCTCGAACTGGATGATGATCCTGCGATCATCATCGGAGACCAGGCGCGTCTTCAGCAGATCGTCACGAACCTTCTTTCGAACGGCATCAAGTTCACGTCAGACGGCGGATCGATGCGCGTGGCGCTGGCGGTGACCGAATCCGGCGTCGAGCTGGTCGTCGCCGACACCGGCATCGGCATCTCCTCCGAATTTCTTCCGCACGTGTTCGAGCGCTTCCGGCAGGCCGATGCGCGCACGAGCCGGGTGCACGGCGGTCTTGGCCTTGGTCTGGCGATTGTCCGGCACCTCACAGAAATGCACGGAGGGACGGTCGCGGCCGTCAGCGCCGGTGAAGGAAAAGGGGCGTCCTTTATCGTCCGCCTGCCGAACGTCTGAGCGTCCCTGGAAGAAAGAGGAGGGTCGTCCGCGAAGCCGGCAGGCACTCCACCGCGCACAACACGTGCGCCGGGGACCCGCCGGATATACGAGGCCGTCGCTGGCAGTTTCCTGGCCCGCCTCCGCGCGCCAAGCGTAGTAGAGGCGCGCTGCGGCGCGCCAGGCCACTAGCCTGCGTGGATCTTGCCCGTCACAGTGGCGCCATCGGCCATGCTGAAGCGCGGTGCCGTGATATCGCCACTGACGGTGGCCGTCGGGCTCAGGTCGACCTTCTCGACCCCTTTGACATTGCCCTGGACTTTGCCGCTGATCGTCACGGTCTTGGCGAGCAGGTCGGCCTTGATGTTCGCTTCCTGCCCGATGGTCAGGCTGTGGCCGCCAAGCTCGATCGACCCTTCCACGTCGCCATCGATGATGAGGTCTTCACCACCAATGACCTTGCCCTCCACTCGGACGGCCTTGCCGATCCATGCCATCACGCGACGCTCTCCGGCCTGCGACAGTTTTACATCTGTGCCATTCGACATGTCATGACTCCCTGACTAGACAAACGTCCGGCTAAAGCCGGACACTACGTGCTTCGGTCAACGTGCTTCGGTCAACGCCGGACGTTACATGCTGGCAGCGCCGGACACCATGTACATCGATGCGCAAAAGTGTAATCGCGCTCGTACTTCTATCGGCTCTGTCGCCCTCCAGCGTGAGGGGCCAACCCCGCTGTGGGGATCCGGACCCCGAAATCTCCATCAGTGTCTGCTCGGCCCTCATCCAGTCGGGCCGTGTCAGGGGCCGCGACCTGGCAGTTGCCCACACCGAGCGGGGTATCGCTTACGTCACGCTGCTCGACTACGATCGCGCGCTTCGGGACTTCGAGGAGGCCGTCCGTCTCGATCCCCGATCGGTCCGGGCGTTTGCCAACCGCGGCGCGGTGCACGGCGCAAAGCAGGACTTCGGGAACGCGATAGACGACTTCACTCAGGTGTTGAAGCTCGAGCCACGCTCGCCGACGGCCTTCGCCGATCGCGCGGGTATGTACCGCCTGGACGGGCAATACGACGCCGCCATCAAGGACTACGACGAAGCGATTCGCCTGAATCCGGCCTTCGACGACGCCCTGCTCAACCGGGCGCTCACGCTGGCCGGCACGTCTCGATGCGCGGAGGCGATTGCCGATTTCACCCGCGTCATCGAGCTGAATCCGGCGCAGCCCATCGCGTACCTCGATAGAGCAGTGTGCCACGAAGCGGTGGGCAAGGACGACCTGGCCTTGCAGGATTTTTCGAGGCACGTAGAAATCGATCCAAGGTCGGTCGAAGGCTTCGAGCGGCGGGCGGCGCTGCACTTCCGGGGGCGTAACTACCCGGCCGCGCTGGCGGACTTCGCGAGCGCGCTCGCGGTCAACCCGAGCTCGGCGACGGCCCTTTATGGGAGGGGAGTCGTCAAGCGTACGATGGGTGACACGCGAAGCGGTCTCGAAGACATGGAGGTCGCCACGGCGATGCGCCCCACGGTGTCGAAGGAACTGGCGTCGCGCGGTCTGAAGGCTCCGGACTGAGCTAATGCGACCTGGATGGCTTGGGCTCGGCAATGTAGCCACGGCGGGCCCGCACGCGATGCTCGGGGTTCGTGGTGCGGACGCGAATGCTGCGGTAGCTGCCGTCGGGCGGGCGCGGTGAATGGTAGCCGAGCACGTACTGGCTGTTGAGCTCTTCGGCGATACGCGCCGTCGCGGCGACGATTTCGCTCGTCTGGTGCACCAGCTCGGTGTTGCCGCCGCTTCCCCCCGTAATCTCGTTCAGCGCGCCGACGTTCACCGTTTCGTTGATGGCGCGTTTCGCCGGCGGATCGACCGCGATGGCATACACGAACGCGTCGCTGCGGACGAGCGCGAAGCGCACCTCGCGCAGCGTCGCGTCGCTGGCTGTGTCGGCGCCATCGGAAATGATGAGCACCGAAGCGCGCTGCTTGGTGCGCGTGCTCATCATCGGCAAGACGGTTAACGCCGCATCGTAGAGGGCGGTCGAGCCGAATGGCTTCAACCCCGCCATCGCACTCCGAACGACATCGGGTGCCTGCGTCCACCGCGTGAGCTGACGTGGCTCGTGATTGAACGCGACGACAGAGAACTCGTCGCTCTCGTCCAGCAGGTCGAAGAGAAAGCGCTCCACCGCCGATCGCGCGTCGACGAGGCGCTGACCGAACATGCTGTCGCTGACGTCGAGCAGGACAGCCAGGCTCACGGGAACACGCTCGTTGGTGAACTGCGTAATCGCCTGTCGCTCGCCGTCTTCGTACACTTCGAAGGCGTCGCGCGGCAGGCCGGTCACCAGGTGGCCGTTGCCATCGATCACGGTGGCGGTGACGCTGATGAGGTCGACACCCGATCGGAACCGGGCGGAGCGATCCTCCTGCGCGGTTAGCACGAGGCTTACCGCGATCGACATCAGTACTGCGCCGTACGCGCTCCGCACGGTCTTATCCTACGCTCAATCGGCGGCCTTATCGATGATCCATGCGGCGAGCACGCCGGCCGCGGTCCCCGCTGCCGACCAGGTGAAATCGCGCCATGACGGGTCTCCGCGGCGGCGATCGCGCAGCTCCTTGCCGGCCGCGGCGCCGATCCCTGCGGTGGTCCCGAGCACGATGCGCCAGCGTCTTTGCCTGGTGAGCGGTATCGCCAGGGCGTACCCGCCCGCCGCGACGCCGGCGCCCGCGCCGAAGTGTTTCGCCTTGTCGGCGGCAAACCACTTGTCGTCGGCCGCCGCGGTTGTGGGGGCGAACAACAAGGCCACGATCACGAAAGCCGCGATCGCGGAGCGCGCCAGGACGATTCTCATCACGAGGCATGCTACCTGAAGGCCGGCGTTCGGAAGCCGAGTAGCGACGTACGATTCTGCAGCTGCAAGAGGAGCGGAGGATGTGGCACCCGATCCCAGAAGGCGGTTGGGTTGACGTTGCTGCATCCCGAATCCGAAGTTCCGGGGCCGGACCGCCCTGCGATGCCTGCCGCCGGCCGCGAGACGCGAGGTCCGTGACCTCGCTCGTTCCCCACAGGCTTCTCGCGCGGTCAGGTGTTACGTGTCGGCCTCCTCCACACGGCTTCGTGCTGCAGCAACGTCAACCCAACCGCCTACCGTGGGATCGCCTACCGCTCGGCCGCTTCGAACCAACGAACCAACGAACCTACGAACACACGAACCGACGAACCCGACGAACCCGACGAACTTGACGAACCAAGTAGGCAGTAGACATCCGACCTCTATGGTAGTAGATTGTCTTCTACCTATGGATCAGAGCCCGCGCGCGGAAGCCATCGCTCGCGTTCTAGGCCCCGCATAGCTGGAGGCACCGATGAGGTGGTTTCGCCGCAAGCCTCGCGCCGAAGACGTCGACGCCGAAATTCAGTTTCATCTCAGAGAAGAAGCGCGGCTCCGCGAGGATCGTGGCGAGACCGCCGAGCACGCGCACATGAACGCGCGGCGCGCGTTCGGCAACGTCGCGCTGGCGCGCGAAGACACGCGCGCCGTCTGGACGTGGACCGCGCTCGAACAGCTTCTGCAGGATGTCCGGTCCGGCTGCCGCATCCTGACGACCGCACCGGGCCTCAGCGCCGCCGCGGTGCTGCTCATCGCGCTCGTCATCGGTGGCAATACGACCGTGTTTTCCATCGCGAACGGGTTCATCTCGAAGCCGGCACACGGCGTGACGGCCAGAGGCCTTGTGACGGTGGGTTGGACCAACGAGCGTGGGACCGTGCAACCCTGCAACAACCCCATCGCGTATCAAAGCTTTCAGGAGCACAGCCGGACACTCGAGCGCACCATCGGATCGACCGGCGGCCGTCACACGTTGAGTCATCGAACCGGAAGCTATGCCGTACGGGCGGGCGGTGTCAGCTCCAACTACTTCGAAGGCCTTGGCGTCGGGATCATCAAGGGGCGGGGACTTCGCGACGGAGAGGCGGCTGTTGTCATCAGCTACCGAACCTGGGAGAACAGTTTTCAGAAAGCCGACGACATCATCGGCACGCCGGTCAGTTTGAGCGGACGTCCGCTCACCGTGGTGGGCGTGACGGCGCAACGGTTTGGTGGCGCAACCATACCGGAATCCGCGGATCTCTGGGTTCCTCTCGATCGATCCGCCGAATATGTGTGCGTGTTAGGACGCCTTGCGCCCGGCATGTCGCTCCAACAGGCCCAGACCGAGCTGTCGGCACTATGGGCGCGCCTCCAGGCGTCGCATGCGGAGCTCGATCGGAATTCGAGGCTGGTCGTCGGGCATTATTCCGCCAACGCAGGGAGCGGGAATCTCATCGATCACCGGTCGTCACAGTTTCTCGCCATCTTCTCCGTCGTCACACTAATCACTCTGGTGGTCGTGTGCGCGAACGTCGCGAATCTTCTGGTTGCACGGGCCGTGATCCGCCAGCGCGAGCTGGCACTCCGTCAGTCGCTTGGCGCCTCGCGCGTGCGCATCGTTCGGGCGCTGATGGCCGAAGGTCTGGCCTTGTCGCTCGTGTCTTGGGCCGCCTCGTGTGCAACCGCCTGGATGCTCACGCGCACGATGAGCGGGCATCTGGCCCCGAATTCCCAGGGAGCCAACATTCCCATGCCCGACTTTACGCCGGATTGGACTGTTCTTGGATATGCCCTCGTCCTGGCGATGGCCTGCACCATCGCCTGCACGCTCGGCCCTGCGTTGAGAGCCTGGCGGCAACCGTTGCTCCCGCCGTTGAAAGCCGGCGAGCAGGCCGTGATTGCCGGGCGCTCGAAGGTTTCGCGGGGACTCGTCGTGGTGCAGATGGCCTTCTCGGTACTCCTCGTTGCGTGCGCCGGTCTCGCGTTCCGGTCGCTGTCTCTGATAGGAAGCTTCGATTCGGGATTCGACACCCGAACGTTGCTGCTCGTCACGGTCAACACATCGGACAGCACGGTAAGTACCGAAGCGAACGGCGTGCTGCTCGAGACGCTGCGCACGAGGCTTGCCTCGGTCAACGGAGTGCAGCATACAAGCTATGCGCGCCGGCCACCGAGTGAAAACTGGGGTGGCGACCCGGTCCGGCTGCCGGGTTCGCCCGACACGGTCGTCGTGCAGATGAACCATGTCGGCCCGGGTTACGTCGAGACGATCGGCGTGTCGCTCCTGGCCGGCCGCGATCCCACCCGCGATACCGCCGGTCGCGACGTGCCGGCCGCGCTGATCAGCCAGAGTCTCGCAGATGAGATGTGGCAAGGTCAGTCGCCGATCGGCCGGCGAATGCTCGTGACGAGCCGGGGACGTGAAAGCGAAGTGGAAGTGGCGGGCGTCGTGCCGGACAAGTACTACAGCGGTTTCCGTCACGAGTTGCGTCCGTTTGTGTTCCTCTCGGCGCTCCACAACCCGGCCCCGCCCGGAGAATCGGCTCTGTATGTCAGGTACAGCGGAAGTCTGGATACGGTCGGTCCGGACATCGGTCGGACGCTTCAGGAGGTCGACTCCCGTGCGGCCATCGCGTTCATGAGAACGTGGGACGCGCAGATAGATGCCGCGGTGTTTCCGGTTCGCGTACTCACGATGCTGCTCACGCTGTTTGCCGGCGGCTCGCTCTTCATCGCCGTCATTGGTCAGTACGCGGTGGTCTCGTTCGATATGCGGCGAAGAGTTCGGGAGCTCGGGCTCAGGATGGCGCTGGGCGCGTCGGCAAGACAGGTACTCACGACGGTGATGCGCGAAGGCTTCGCGCTGACGGTCATTGGCCTCATCATCGGTTTTGCGCTCAGCCTCGCGGCGGGCCGTGTTCTGGGCCGGGCGCTCTACGGTATTACGCCGACCGATCCCGTTACCTACGCCGCTGTGTTTGCGCTGCTGTCGGCCGTCTCGCTTGTGGCCTGTTATCTACCGGCTCGCCGCGCGGCGCGCATTCAACCGATGAACGCGCTGCGGGTTGAATGACGAACGACGCGCGAAGAAGTACGTCTTTCGTCTGTCCTGATTCCCGGCACGGTGCTTGGCTACTTCATGTCGCGCCCCGCCGCGGCCTATCTGGCCGGCGGGTACACCAGAACCGCCGTGCGAGCCGTATCCGCGCTCGCGGCTGTCAGTGTGATCGTAACGGTTCTGCTCTAGATGGTGACTGGATTGCACGTTCCCACTGAATGCGCCTGCGCCTGACCAAAAATGCAAACAGGAGACCAGGAGTTCAGGAGGTCTTGGGTTAGATTCCGCATGAACGCGTCCGCAATCGCCCAACGCAAGAGAAGATTAGAGGTTTCGCCTCCTAACCTCCTGATCTCCTGTTGGTATTCCGAACCTTTCAGTCTGTGGCGCTACGGCCTTCGGCTGATTGTTGGCGCCGGGATGACCGTCATGCCCTTCAGGCGCGCGGGCTTGTTCGTGCGGTCGTCGATCACGTCCCGTATCCGGATTTCCTGCACTTGCCGGCCGAGTGCTTCGCGCAGGTGGCCGTACACCTCTGGATCATGCTCCCCCGAGTCGCCAATCAACACGAACGTTCTGCGCGGGAAGCGGCGCATCAACTGGGAGATCTCGTGTTTCTTGTGCGCGAACGTGGCGTCCGGGTTGACGAGCAGGCGGCCGATCGCGTCCCACGTCGAGAGCGACAGGAGATTCTTGGTAATCACCTTCATGTGAAGCGTACCCGGTGGAAACCCGGCGTCTGTTCCGAACAGGAACTCGGCGATGGGCTCGTACAACTGGAAAGGGCCGCCCGAGACGTAGTGGAAGACCGCGCCGTCCATGGCCTTATACATGTCGGCCATGCCGGCAGCCGCCACGAACCGCCGAAAGAACGTGTTGTGGAGCACCTCGGTTGTGCCGGCCGGGATGTGCGTTTCCTTGACGGTGTCGTCGATATCCGACACGACCGAGACGCCGGTGGGAGGAATCAACTGAACGTGCCCAACACCCTCATGGCCTCTGGACGACGCACGAAAGGTCAACCAACCGTTCTGTGAGTTCTGGCGCTCGGCGAGCATATCGGCCTCGCGGCGCGAGAGCGTGATCGCGCCCTCGACAAGCCCGCGCAGGCCTGTGCGGTGCGTTCCGCCGGTCCCGTCGGCGATGTCTCTGTCCTGCTTCGAGGAATCTTCGTCGAAGCGGAGAGTGAGTCGCTCGCACGATGCGCTGTCTGCCACAAAATCCTGAAAGCGCCTCTTGAAGTTTGCGAGCCCTTCTGGATGGCCGACCTTTAGTAGCGCGGGAAGGCGTTCGAGCGCGAGTGCCGCTTCGATCCCTCGGCGCTCGTGGACCCACGCCTGTAAGGGAATGCGCCAGGCATCGCCCTCCAGAAAGCCGTAGGCTCGATAGAACGTGACGAGCTCTGACATGATGGACCTCCGCGTTGAGACCCCGGGCGAGGATCGGCAGCATTATCTCTGAATTTGTTCCTAGAGCGTTTTCAGGTATTCGATCAACGCGCGGCGATTGTCGTCCGTCCGAATCTTCGGCCACACATCATGGCCGCCGTTTCCAGATCCGGGCCGTGCGGTGTTGAACCAGTTGCGATCGTTCCCGTATCGGCGGATGAGCTCCGCTTCTCGCATTTGTTGGTGACGGGCATCGACGTACAGGCGCTGCCCCGCGTGCGATCGATCCAGCCTGCGTGCGGCCATCACCTCAAAAATGATGGGCCGCTCCGAAACGGGGCCGAGCAGGTGATGCAGCGTCGGCACGCTGCCGTTGTGCAGGTACGGAAAGTTCGCCCAGACGCCCGTCAGTGGCGTTGCGGCATACCCCTCGCTCTTCATGAGCGTGCCTTCCGCCGCGAGAGGACTCTGGTTGAACGCCTCGATGAATCCGTCGGAGACAACGGCGAGACGCGAACGGTCTGTGCCGACATCGACATGGCGGCCCGGCCAGCGCACGTTGCCCCGGCCGTCGTACACGCCGTGGCACCCTGAACAGCCGACCGCGGACGATTCGAACAGCGCTCTGCCGCGGCGGGCGAGCTCGCGATCGATTTCATAGGGGTAGACCGGTGCCCGCAAATGCCGAATGACGGAGTCGAACTCGCTCTTGATGACGGGCACGACTTTTTCGGTCAGGGCATCGAACGATCGGTCTTTCTCGAGCTCCATGGACGAGGCCATCAGCGGAAACGAACCGTGAAAGCTGCCGTCCGTGTACCAACGGCCGGCCGGCATCTTCGCGGCCGTGTGCCACAGCGGAGGCGTTTTGACGTCGCCCCGTCCAACCTCATCGACGCGCGGCAGCCGGCTGCCGTTGTTGCGCATGAACATTTCCACGTGTGATGCGGCGAAGGCGGTCGAGCGTCCACGCGTGAGCGAGTCGATCTTGTCGTGATGGTGGCTTCGAAGAATACGGTTGGCATCGGCGGCCAGCGCGTGGTCGCGCGGGTCGCGCAGCAGTGTGGGCCGCCAGTGCTCGTGCGTCAGCTTCTTCAACGCTTCTCCAAGCCACAGATCGTCGAACGTCTTGGTGCCCGCGCCGAAGTACGCGACGCCGTCTATCTCGGCGGTGTGGCAGACGAGGCAGTTCACGGTCCATCGGAGCGGCTCGCGCGCGGCATCGCCGCCAGGGCGCCCGGGCCCGAGGGCATTCGGCGCCATCCCGAACGCCGGCACGACCGGGTTGTCGCGCCAGAGCGTCAGCCCGACCTTGTTGCCGACGATCGTTTCGACATCGCCCGCGATAACCTGCACGGCGATGTTGCCGTCGAAGAGAGACTGCGGAATCCATGCGGACGCGTCGTAGGTTTGATAGACAAAGTCGAACAGGGCCTTCCGCCGAACAGCTTCGGGACGTGCATCATCGGGATTCCAGGCGATCGCGACACGGCGAAGGTCGGCGTCGAATCGCTCCTCCAGCGTGCTGCGCGATGGCGACGTGGACGCGGCAGGCGTCCATAGCGCCAGCACCAGAACGATGGCCGAGACGGGGAAGATGAATGTGATGGCTCTCACTTGTGACCTCGATTCAACCGGCGCAGCTCGGCACGGATGCGATCGCGGACCCAGTCGTGCACGGCGATGTCGAGCGCCGCGTTCAGTTCACGCTCGGCGGAGGCGACATGGTTCAACGCCGCGAGGCTCGATCCCGAGCGCCAGACGCCATCGCGACTCCTCTCCGGGCGCGCGCGGCCGCGTGTCGCGCGCGAGTCGAGCCATTCCGGATTCCAGGGCGTTTCTCGCATCAGCGGGCCGCCCCGCGCGCAGCAGCGTGTTGCCGGCTTCGAGCCACAGCAGCCGGTTGCGTGGATACAGTTCCTGAAGCTCTCGAATCAATGGCATCGCCGCGTCGTAACGTTTTTCGCGGTTGTAGAGCAGCACCAGCGTGAACAACGCGTCTCGACGGGTTTCGCCCGGATGGCGGGCGGCATCTTCGACGAGTCGAAGCCCGACAGCGCTGTTGCCGTCGAAGCCGGCGACATAGGCGATGAGGCGCAGTGGGAACGCAAGCGCCCCTACGGCGTGGCGTGTCACACCGACGAGTAACGCTGCGTCCTTGCGCGTGGGATCGAGCGCCAGCACGCGTTCGTGGGCTTTGTACGCGCGGCGAGCAGGGCCGAGGCTGTCGCGCACTCGTCCCTCGACCGTTGCGATGTACGACGCGAGGCACCCGAACGCGGCGCCGACCTGATAGTGGGCATCGACGTCGCTGGGGTGTTTTCGAAGGCCTTCTTCGCTGAGCGCAATCGCCTGGCTGATGTAGGCTCGAAACTTCTCGACAAGCACCGGTCGCGGCGGAGACCGCCGATGACGCGCGCTGGCCTGCCCGAGGTAATCCTCGGCGGTCACGGCGCCCTGCTCGAACACAATCGTCGTCCAGACCGTCGCGGCTGCCAGTCGATAGGCGGCGGGATCGTGCGGGGCGGCCGTTATCGCGGCGTCGAAGGCGGCGAGCGCCTCAATATGGTCGAGGTTGTACCCGTGCTCCAGGCCGCGCGCGCGAAGTTCTGCGGCCATTGGTGCTTGCGCAAATGCAGTGTCCGGCACGAGCCCGGCGGCAGCGAGAGCAACAGCCGGTGCGAGGCGACGCAGGCGCACGATGGCTCCTCCCGTCAGACAATGCGCAGACCTGCCGGATTCCGGCTCATGCGATCGGTGTCTTTGCGGTGGAGCGTAGAGTTCTATGCCATCATGACTGACAGGCCAGAGTGAGATCGCCCATCTCTTGCGCCCTCATTGGATGCGTGCTCGCGGCCGCCTGCCAGAGTTCGCCGGAGGCACAGCCGTCCTTCGTTGGAAAGGTCTGGATGTCGACGGATCCGTCAGCCGCGCCGGGCACGCTGCGTATCTTTCTTCCGGATGGCACGCTCGTGATGGATTCGTGCGGCGAGACCTATCGGCTTGCGCGCTGGCGGGCCATCGACGAGCGTCGCATCGAATGGCAGGAAGACACCGCGCGCATCGAAGCGGAGGTGACGCAGGTCAGCTCTGACCAACTCCAGTTACGCCTGCATCTCGTGCGCGACCTCAAGGAGGAGAATTACCGCCTCGCTCAGGTGCCGTTCGTGTGTCCCGACGCCAGGCCTTCGCCTTAGGGAAGAACGCGGAACGCCGTGAGCGATTTGGTGGCTCCTGCGGATTGTTCGAGGACGTAGTCTCCCGCCGCGAGCGGCGCGAGCGCAACCTGCGCCGTGCGCCAGCGCGATCCGTCTGCGTCTTCACGAATCGCCGTGCTCACCGGAATCGCGAGCGGCTTGCCGGACCGATCGAGTAGCTGCACCGTTCCAGGATCGGTCGATGTCGTCAGCATTTCGACAACGAGACGCTCGGTTCTGCGGAACCGCAGGTCGGCCGTCGGCATCGGCTGGTTACCGGTCGTGACGCCGCGGCGAATGAACAGTGCACCGGTCGCGGCCGGCGCCGCCGGCAACGAGACGCGGACAGATTCCAGTGCGGCGAGAGGCGCCGACGCGCCCTTCGCGCGAACCCGCAATTGATAGTCTCCCGCAGCAATTGTGGCTTGCAAACCGAGCGTAAAGCGCAGGCTCCGTTGGCCGGGCGCGATCGTCAACATCTCAGTCGCAACTGCACGCCCGCTGCTATCGATGAGCGTCGCTTCCCCCTGACCGCCGTCGATCCAGTCATGCCGCACAGTGGTGGCAGGCACTTCTGCGATAGCGTGGAATGCCGGGGCACCCGAGGGCAGGTACCCGGCGGCCACCTGCACGCGAAGCGGCCGCTCTCTCGAGAAGATTCCGAGCGCCGAGAGCGATTGTTCGACGGCCTTCGCCTGCATGTCGACCGGCTTCAGCACGCCTGCCGCCGTTGCTGCGGCCAACGCCTTGGCGTGCTCAACGCGAGTGGCGGCAAGATAGCCGTCGCGCGCGCGCACGCGGACCCCGGGCCGTTTCACCCGCACGGTGAGGCGATGAAACTTTCCGTCCATGTCGGTGGTGGAGTAGTAGCCGATCAGATAGTAAGAGCTGACATCCTGGACGATGCGCTGCATGCCCGCGCTGAGATTGCCGGTGTCCACGACGGCAAGCCCATCGGTGGCCTCGGCCATCGTGCGCAGCGAGTCGAGGCGCGCCCTCAGCCGGTCAGCGTCTTCGACGATGCCGACTTTTTCATCGATGTCCGTGTCGAAGACCACAAGACCGCGGGGATCCATCGGGTAGAAGCTCGTGTTGCCTGTGTTGGCCTGCCGCAGGATCTCGAGGAACCGCACCTGGTTCCGAAGCATGCTGAGAGCGATGCGCTGTTGCTCGCACTTCTGATAGAGATCAACGTAGGAATCCGACCCTCCGCCCGTAGCGGGCCGTCCCAGACGGCCGGTGCGCGGATCCATCCCGACCGGCGCAACAGGCGGCCCAGGGTTTTTCATCGTGCTGCGAAGAGCCGGGTCCTCACCGAATAACCTCCATCCCTGACTGATGGCGATGACGGCCTTTCGCTCTTCGCGCACGAAGCGCAGATGCTGCACGAGCTGCTCGAGCGCCTCGAGCGTGCGAACCTCTCGCAGCCGCTCAATCAAAGGGCGTGCGGCGTCCTTCCCAAAGCACAATTCCAGATCGGTCTCCTCGGGATCCGGCTTGAGGCGGAAATCGCGTTCTCCCCAGGCGGTCTTGAGCAACGCCTCGATCGCCGTCGAACGGCGCCTGAACGTCAGATCGCGCGCTTCCATGCCGGGCGTCATGATGGCGATGAGATCGTCGCCGCCGATCATCTGATTCAAGCCCTGGATGAGCGGGCCTCTCACATTGAGCGAGGCGCCCCAGTTGACGTGATTGGTGTCCAGAAACAGCACGAACAGGCGTGCGCGAATGTCCTGCGCCGCCTCGCGCGATTCGGCGATGGTCGCCGGCTCGCGGCGCCCGTCCTGAGATCGCGCGCCGCGCACGAGGACGTGTTCGAAGCGGTCGATTTTCTGCGGTTTACCCTCGTCGAGAATTTCGATGTCCTCCGGCAGCAGGTCGAGCACGGGCTTGCCGTCGGCTGTGGGGTACATGTCGACGCGGATGTAGTTGACTTCGGTGCGGAAGGGCTCGAGCTGCGCCGGTGGCGGTTCCTGTGCCGACAGGGCGAGCGACAGGGCCGTGAGGCCGATCGCGAGGAGAGGCCAACGCGACAAAGCCATGGTCAGACCAGTCTAGCCGACTGAGCCGGGAGCCTGAAGCCCGGAGCCTGAAGGGTGTAGGGCGGGTCTTGAACTACAAGACCCGCCCTACGAAACCGGTAGCCGGCTACCGGATGTCGATCGAACCGGAGCCGGTCCTGACGCGCACGATATTGCCGCCGCCGCGCACCGTGCCCTGGACGTGATTGCGTCTCATTCGGCCCTGCATCGTGATCGGCTGTGCCGTGCTGATCGACCCCGAACCAGTGGTCGCGTCGAGTGAGTAGGCCGCCTCCGAGGGCAGCTGCAGGATCACATCGCCCGAGCCGGTCTGCACCGTCACGTCGGCGCGCACGATTTGCGCCACCTGCACGTTGCCGCTGCCCGTCTGCGCGCGAATCTCGCCGCCGACCGACGCGACACGGATGCTGCCGCTGCCGGTCTGCGCGTCGAGGGCGCCGCCGGTGCGCTCGATGCGAATGTCGCCCGACCCGGTGCGCGCGCGAATGGCGCCGTCGACGCTGCCGATGGTCTGGTCGCCCGAGCCGGTGCTGGCGTTCAACTGAGTGTTGGCAGGCACGACGAGCTCGTAGCTGATGCTGATGTTGTTGTAGGTGTCGTCGCCACGCGTCTGGCCGATGCTGATGACGTTGCCGTTCTGAACGATGGGCGGTGTCGTCTCGACGCGGCGGACGCGGTCTTCGGGGCTCTCGGTCGAGTTCCAGGAACGGCTCGCGCTGATGCGCCCAATCACGTGCACGCGTTCGCTGGTGCCTGTTCGAATCTGGATGTCACCCGATCCGGTCCGAATATTGAGGTCCACCGGGCCGTTGACCGTCAGGGTGCGCTCGAACGAGCCGCGCGCGCGCTCGGCCTGGGCCGAGATATCAACGCCGATGCAGCCGGTGAGGCCGACGAGGCAAATGACGAGAAACGAAAGCCGCCGCACTGCTGTCATGAAAACCTCCAGAAAATCCGCTCTGCCGTATTACGCGCCCGCCCGCCTCCAGGTTGCGAGAAATGGCTCCCGGAGCCATTTTCGACGATTTTCGTGCCGCAGAGGTTGCTGCTTGATCGATAAACTACAACTGTAGTAATTATAAGGACGTAGGTAGGAGATCGTATGGCCGTCCCCAAACTGTCGAAGCTTGAAATGCTTGTCATGGAAGCACTTTGGTCGAGCGGGCCGACTTCGGTGCGCGAGATTCAGGAGTCGTTTCCGGAAAAGGCCCGCCCCGCCTATACGACGGTCCAGACCCTCGTCTATCGCCTGGAAGCCAAAAAGGCCCTCCGGCGCGTCAAAAAGGTCGGCAACGCGCACATCTTCGAAGCCTCCATCACCCGCGCCGGGGCACAACACCGGCTGATCGACGACTTTCTCGGTCTGTTCGGCGGCAGGTCGCAGCCGGTGATGGCGCGGCTCATCGAAACAGGACGTCTCACGCTCGAGGACGTCAAAGAGGCGGAGCAGCTTCTCAAAGAACTGGAGAAGAAAGATGGACGCAGCCGCTAGTCACATCTGGCAGTCGACCCTGGTGGGCGGAGTGGCCGCCGCCCTTGCCTTGATGCTCAGAAACAACCGGGCATCGGTGCGCTACTGGGTCTGGTTTGCGGCTTCGATGAAGTTCCTCGTGCCGTTTGCTGCGCTCGGCGCGCTGGGGAGCGCGCTTCCCTGGCCGGGCCAATGGTTGCCGGAGAGCGACACGGTTGCCGCCGTGAACGTGTTGTTTCATTCATCTGCGCTCGCGTCTGTTTCGGACGCGTCTGTGTTCGCGATCGTCGCGGTCTGGCTGGCCGGCGTGCTCATCGTCCTCGCGAAGTGGTTCCGGGAATGGAGTCGTCTCGCAGCAATCGCGCGCGCGGCCGATCCGATCACCGACGGCCCGGTGCACGACGCACTCAGGCGCGTCGAGAGCGTGGCTGGTCGTCGAATCTCCATGCTCGTCGTGTGCTCGCGTCACAGTCTCGAGCCGGGTGTCTTCGGTTGCTGGCGGCCGGTGTTGATGTGGCCGCACCACCTCACTGCCGGCATGAGCGACGCGCAGATCGAGCCGATCCTGGCGCACGAGGTGTCTCACGTGATCCGCCGAGACAACCTGCTGGGGACGGCGCAGATGATCGTGAGCGCGCTGTTCTGGTTCCATCCGATGGTGTGGTGGATTGGTGCGCGCATGATCGACGAGCGCGAGCGTGCCTGCGACGAGCGGGTGTTGGCGCTCGGTCAGAATCCACTGGCCTACGCCGCAGGCATTTTGAAAACCTGTGAGCTCTGCATCGCGTCGCCGCTTGTCAGCGTGTCGGGCATCACGGGCGGTGACTTGAAGAAGCGCATCGCCCGTATCAGCCGAAACGAGGTCGGGGCACCGCTCGACAGTGTGAAGAAGGCCGTCGTTGCCATCCTGACAACGGCCGTTTTTGCCGCGCCAATCGTTGCCGGTGCGTGCGGACTGCGTCAACAGCCGGCCGTTCCGCAGGCAGATGCGACGGGTGTGCAGCGGCCTGGGCCGGATGTCCAGACGCCGAAGCTCCTCCGAGAAGTGAAGCCTCAATACCCCGAGCGCGCCATGAACGCGAAGATCGAGGGCGAAGTTCTCATGGAATGTGTCGTCCGCGCTGACGGCCGTCCCAGCGATTTCAAGATCGTCCGCTCGCTCGATCCGCAGCTTGACCAGGCCGCTCTCGATGCGGCGAAGCAGTGGGAGTTCGAACCGGGCACGCGTCGTGGAAAGCCGGTGCCAGTGATGGTGACGATCGCGATCGCGTTCACCCTGAAATAGGCAAGCCATGCGTCAACCACGCTTCAATGCGTTGGCGATATCGTGCGTCGCACATGCCATCGTGATTGGTGTGTTGCTCGTGATGTCGTCGGGGCGCGCGTCACAACAGCCTGCGCACCAGGCCACACACTACGAACCGCCGATGATGGTGTGGCTGCCGGCTCCCGGGCCCGGCGGCGGCGGCGGCGGTGGCGGCAACAACAATCCCAATCCGCCCCGTGCCGCGGAACTGATAGGCACCGACACGATGACGGTGCCCGCCGCACCGAGGCCTGCGCCCGAAGCTGTTAACGAACCAGAACCACAACCGACCCGGGCGCTCGATGTTCCCGTGCAGACCTTTGCCGCGTCCGATCTGAATGCGATGGGACTCCTTGAAGCCGGCGCAGATTCGCTGTCGCAAGGGCCGGGCCGTGAAGGTGGCGCGGGTGACGGACGCGGACCAGGTATAGGTCCCGGAGATGGGCCCGGGCTCGGTCCCGGCAGGGGCGGCAATACAGGGGGCGATATCTTCCAACCTGGCAGCGGTGTCAGCATGCCGGTCGCTCTTCACCGCGAACAGCCTCGATACACGCTCGACGCGATGCGCGCACGGATCGAAGGCAGCGTGGTCGTCGAATGCGTCGTCCAGCCGTCGGGAGAGTGCACTCGCCTTCGTGTCGTGCGGTCGCTCGACGCCCGCCTTGGGCTCGACCAGGAGGCGCTGCGCGCTGCAGCGGGCTGGCGTTTCTCGCCCGGCGTCCGCCAGGGAAAACCCGTGCCCGTTCTGGTCACAATCATGCTGGGTTTTGCCATTCACTGAGCGCGGGCTACTGGCTGCCGGCTTCGGGCTACCGGCTACGGGCTAGCAGGCGGTATTGCGCCGGCAGAATGCTTCGATTGCGGTGGCGTCCGGATCGACAAAGCTGACACCGGCGCGGTACTTCACCATCGACTGCGCAAGCTCGACCGTTGACCAGGCCACGAGGGCGCGAAACCGCTTCTCGGCCGTGGCGTCCATCAGCGTGAGAAGAACGCTCTGTCGCGGCTGCACGCGAGCGGGCAACACGAGCTGGGCGCCGGTAATCGACAGGTTCACCAGTCGGCTGCGTTCGCCGTCAACGACGACTTCCATATCGGCCTTCATCGGAAACCGCTTGGCTCCGCGGGTACCGCAGCCGTCGAGGGGCTGCGACGCGGCGTGCAACGCGATGTCCTGCCGCGAGAGCAGCACTGGAAGGTTGCCTTCGTCCTCACACAAGACCCGGACGTCTACTTCTTTGTGCTCTTTCAGGCGCGCGACGATGAGCGCGCCGCGAGCCGTTTTGACGACCGCCGAGTCGAGTGCCAGCACGCGGGGCGGATTTTGAAGAATCATCCGCAGCGCATCGAGCGATTCAGATTCGGAGAATACTGTGATCGACGGATCGTGCTCGAGCCGGCGGCGCAGCGCCGCGGCATGGGCGGATCCGGCGATGACGAACGCGGTATGCGGCGATGCTGGTTCGTGTAGCACACGGTTCTCCGGCGCGGGTATAGCAATCCCGCTGCCGAAGGAGCTGATCACGCAACTACTTATTGGAGAGTGACTTAGAGAATCACCGACCGCAGTGCTGAAACGCCCGTTTTACCGTTTTCGATCACACGTGCGCCCATTCAGCCACGCCAACTCGCTCAGTTGATTGAAGATATGCTGGCTTGTGCAGTTCTGATACGCGTGTCCGAATAGAGCACGAGATGACAGAGATGGTTCAGCGGCGCCCGTTCGGCACGTTGCGCGACGGAACCCCCGTCGATCTCATCACGGTTCGCACGGCCGCGGGCCTCGAGCTTGGCACGATCACCTACGGATGTCTCATCGTGTCGCTTGGGGTGCCAGACGCGCGTGGCCGGCTCGAGAACGTCGTACTCGGCTACGACCGCCTGGAACCCTATCTTGAATCCTCGCCATATTTCGGCGCGCTGGTGGGCCGCTATGCGAATCGCATCGCGAACGCGCGCTTCTCGATCGACGGCCGCGTCCACGAAATTTCGGCGAACGAGCCCCCGCACCACCTGCACGGCGGCTTCGAGGGATTCGACAAGGGTATCTGGGAGGCGGAAACCCTCGTCCGGAGCAACGCTGTCGTGTTTCGCCGGAGAAGCGTGGATGGCGAAGAGGGATTCCCGGGCACCCTCGATGTGGAAGTGACGTATTCGCTCGGCGACCGCAGCGATCTATGGATGACGTGCGAAGCCGAGACCGATGCGCCGACCCACATCAACCTGACTCAGCATTCATACTTCAATCTTGCTGGAAGCGGCGACGTGCGGGCGCACCGCCTCACGATCGACGCGAGGGCCTATCTGCCGGTGGACGAGCAGCTGATTCCGACGGGCGAGCTCGCGCCGGTCGCGAACACGCCGTTCGACTTTCAGGAGTCCACCGCCATCGGCGTGCGTCTCCATGACAGGCACGAACAGATCGCGAGAGGTGGCGGGTACGATCACACCTTCGTCCTGAACCGCGGTGGCGGCGATCTCGTCCGGGCGGCGCGTGTGTCCGATCCGGCGAGCGGCCGGACGCTCGAGATCGACACGACCGAGCCGGGGCTGCAGTTCTACTCCGGCCAGGTGGTCGGATACCGCGGCTTCTGCCTGGAACCCCAGCACTATCCCGACTCGCCGAACCGTCCGGAGTTTCCTTCAACGTTGTTGCGGCCCGGGCAGAAGTACCGGTCGCTGACGAGATACACTTTCAGTACATAGGCTCATGCGCGTTCGCGTATCCCATCTGAAAGATCGCAAGGAGCGGCGGGAAAAATTCGCCGTGTTGACGGCGTACGACGCCACCATGGCGCGGCTCTTCGAGCGCGCGGGCGTCGACGTGCTGCTCGTCGGCGACTCGGTCGCCACGGCAGTGCTCGGCTATGACACCACGCTGCCGGTCACGCTCGACGTGATGATTCATCACACCGCCGCCGTCGTTCGCGGTACCGAGCGCGCTCTCGTGATTGCCGACATGCCGTTCCTGACCTATCAAGTGACGCCCTCGGAAGCCGTGCGGAATGCCGGCCGGCTCTTGAAAGATGCGGGTGCGGCGGCGGTCAAGGTCGAGGGCGGCCATTCGGTCACCGAAGTGGTCGCGCGACTCGTTGACGTGGGGATTCCGGTGATGGGCCACCTTGGCGTCACGCCGCAATCGGTGAACCAGCAGAGCGGCTATCGCCAACGCGGCGGCAATTCT
Organism: Vicinamibacterales bacterium; assembly: GCA_963782595.1. GTDB lineage: Bacteria > Acidobacteriota > Vicinamibacteria > Vicinamibacterales > JAMQPK01 > JAMQPK01. The sequence goes on from CAWAKJ010000007.1 coordinate 820,647, forward strand.
CGCGATGCGGAGATCATCTTCGAAGACGCGCTGGCTCTGCAGGCGGCGGGGGCCTTTGCCGTTGTGCTCGAATCGGTCCCGGCCGATCTCGCGGCGCGTGTGACCGCTGCGCTCGACGTTCCAACGGTCGGCATCGGCGCCGGTCCCGACTGCGATGGCCAGGTGCTGGTCAGCTCGGATCTTCTCGGCCTGCACGACAGGATTCCGCCGTTCGCGACCAAGTACGCCGACCTCGCCGACATCATCACGAAGGCCGCACGCGCGTTTGTCGAAGACGTCCGCGCGTCGACTCCATCACGTGCTCGAACTGATTGAGACCGTTGCCCGCCTCCGCGCTTCGCGCTACGGCGCGGCAAGCCCGCAGGGCCGCCTTCGCGCTTTGCGGGCCCTGGTGCCGACCATGGGCGCGCTGCATGCCGGACATGCCGAGCTCATCAGGCAGGCGCGACGCGAGAGCGACGCGGTGGTCGTGTCGATCTTCGTCAACCCTCTGCAGTTCACGCATCAGGACGATCTGGCGCGCTATCCGCGCTCGCTCGAGTCCGACCTGGCGCTCTGTCGCGATCTCGGCGTCGACATCGTGTTTGCGCCCTCCGAGGCCGAGGTCTATCCCCAGCCGCCCGAGTGTCGCGTCGAGGTCGGCCGGCTCGCCGATCACCTGTGTGGAAAATTCCGGCCCGGCCACTTCAGCGCGGTGGCGACCGTGGTGCTGAAGCTCTTTCAGATGGCGCAGCCACACCGTGCGTATTTTGGCGAGAAGGACGCGCAGCAGCTCGCCATCATCAGGCGGCTCGTGGCCGACTTCAATCTGCCGATCGACATCATCGAGGTTCCCACGGTGCGCGAGCCCGATGGTCTTGCGATGAGCTCGCGCAATCGTCATTTGAATGCCGGCGAGCGGGCGCGTGCGACGTTGCTCTACGCCGCGCTCGGCGATGCGAAGCGGCAAATCGCGCGCGGGGAGCGTAACGTGCGTGCCATTCGCCAGGCTGCGACACACGGCATTTCGCAACATGCGGACGTGAAACTCGAGTATTTCGAGATCGTCGATCCGGGCACGATGCAGCCGGTCGCCGAGGTCACCGGAACCGTACGCGTGGTCGGTGCCATGTGGGTGGGGAAGACGCGATTGATCGACAACGTGCTGGTTCGCATGCTCCGTACCGCCACCGCGGCCGACGCCCCCGCGCTCGCCCGGATCATCAACGACGCGTTCATCGTGGAAGCGTTTTTCAAGATCGGCGATCGAACCAGCGCCGAGGAGCTCGTGTCACTGATGCACGAGGGCGGCGAGTTTCTCGTCATCGATGCCGGGGACGGGATGGCCGGCTGCGTGTATCTGCGTTGCCGCGGAGACCGGGCGTATTTCGGTATGTTGTCCGTCGACCCGGCGAAGCAGGGGCAGGGGCTCGGCCGGGCGCTCATCGACGCCGTGGAGGCGCGCGCGAGGCAGCACGGGTGCCGCTTCATGGATATCCATATCGTGAACCTGCGCGAAGAGCTGCCTGCGTACTATCGCCGGCTCGGATATGTCGAACAGGGGACCCTCCCGTTTTCGGCGCCCGAAAGGGCCAGCCGTCCATGCCATTTCATCGTGATGACGAAGCCCCTGAGTGACTGAAACGACGACACTTGCCTGGCGTCATTTTTCTGGCAGCACGTTTGCTGGTCTAAGAGCCATGAAAGTTCGGATCCTTCGCGAACCAACGGGGCAGGTAGACGGTGTGTCCCTCCGTTTCTACCGCGAAGGAGAGGTCTACGACGTCTCCGCAGGCCTGGGGGAATACCTTGTTGCAGACGGCTGCGCGGCGATCGAAATGCGCCTCGGCCAGCGCTCCCATCGTGACCGCTCCAACGATCGCCGCCGGTCGCCACGGAGGCGTGATTCCGTCTCTTTCGATCCGTACGGCCTACACCGGGGATAGATTCGACGACACGGTCGTCCACCCTCCGCGGCCATTCCGGCTCCGCCCACGCGACGATTTGTTCCCGAATTCGCATATATAGTGTCGAACGTGTATGACAGCGTCTGACGCTCCCCCTGTGCCTGTTTCCGACGCCCTGGTCGTCTTTGGCGTGACGGGCGATCTGGCCTACAAGAAGATTTTTCCGGCGCTGCAGGCGCTCGTGAAACGGCGCCAGCTGAACGTGCCCATCGTGGGGGTCGGGCGCACGCCGATGGCGCGCGAGCAACTGATCGATCGCATGCGCAAAAGCGTGTCCGAACGGGGACCGATTGACGAGGACGCGTTCTCGCGCCTCACGTCGCTGTTGCACTATGTATCGGGCGACTACGGCGACCTGGAGACATTCACGAGAATCAGGCACACCCTCGGCGACGCGCGGCACCCGATCTTCTATCTCGCCATCCCGCCGAGCGCGTTTCCGAGAACGGTCGAGTACCTGTCGGAAGCCGGTTGCGCTGCCGGGGGGCGCGTCGTCATCGAGAAGCCCTTCGGGCGCGATCTCGAATCGGCGCGCGCGCTGAATGCCACCCTGCACAAGGCGTTCTCCGAGGAGGCCATCTTCCGCATCGATCACTACCTCGGCAAGGAAGCCGTGCAGAACATCCTGTACTTCCGGTTCGCCAACGCCTTCCTCGAGCCGATCTGGAACCGGCAGTACGTCGAGAGCGTGCACATCACGATGGCCGAGTCGTTCGGCGTCGAAGGGCGCGGCGGGTTCTACGAGGAGACCGGCGTCATCCGCGATGTGGTGCAGAACCACTTGCTGCAGATCGTCGGCTATCTCGCGATGGAGCCGCCTTCGGCCGCGTGGCGCGAAGCGCTGCGCGACGAGCAGGCCAAAGTGCTGCGCACCGTCCGCCCGCTGTCGCCCTCCGAGATCGTGCTCGGCCAGTTTCGCGGCTACCGCGACGAGGCCGGCGTCAGCAAGACCTCGAACGTGCCGACCTATGCGGCGCTGCACCTGTTCGTCGATTCGTGGCGATGGTTTGGCGTGCCGTTTCACATCACGGCTGGAAAGTGCCTGAACACCACGCGCACCGACGTACTTGTGAAATTGAAGCCGGCGCCCCGCGTGGTGTTCGCCGAGGCCGAGCCTCCCGAGCACAACCACGTGCAGTTCACGCTGTCGCCACAGGTGAGTATCGCGCTCGGCGCGCGGGCAAAGCGGCCCGGCGATGGCATGTACGGCGAGCCTGTGGAGCTGTCCGTTGTCGAGAGTCAGACCGGTGAGCGCCTCGATGCGTACGAGCGGCTGATCGGCGATGCGATGGAAGGCGATCCCACGCTGTTCGCGCGGCAGGACGCCGTCGAAGCCGCATGGGCCATCGTCGATCCGGTGCTCGATCACCTGGACTCGGTCTTCACCTACGAGTGTGGCAGCCTCGGACCCGCGGAGTCCAAACGTCTGGTCGAGGGCGGATGGGCGTGACAATGGAGAATTTGCCCGCTCTTCAGCGAATCGTCGCCGGAGAGTTCGCGGCCGCAGCGGCTACGGCGATCGACGCCCGCGGTACATTTCTCGTGGCGTTGCCGGGGGGATCGGTGGCGACGGCCTTCTTTCCTGTGCTTGCGGGGTTACAGGTCGACTGGACGCGCGTGGACTTCTTCTGGATCGACGAGCGTGCCGTTCCGCCGGAGCATCCCGATTCCAATTACGGGCTTGCGTCGCGCCTGCTGCTGCGACCCGCCGGCGTGCCGGCCTCGCGCGCGCATCGCATGCACGGTGAGCTCGCCGATCTCGACGCGGCGGCGCGTCTCGCCGCGGACGAGTTGAAGGCGGTGGCCGGCGATCCGCCGCATCTCGATTTTGCCCTTGCCGGCGTCGGCGAAGACGGCCACGTCGCGTCAATCTTCGCCGGCGGCGCGGGGCTCGACTGCGACGCAGGGCCGGTCATCAGCATCGACGACGCCCCCAAGCCGCCACCGCGGCGCCTGACCATGACGCTGCCCGTGCTTGCGGGCGCCCGCCGCGTCATCATCGCGGGATTCGGCGCGACGAAAGCCAGGGTCATTCACGATGCGCTGCACGGTGATGCTGCGGCGACGCCCGTCGGCGCGCTCCTGCGCCTGGCGCCTTCGCCTCTCGTGCTGCTCGATCACCCGTACTCGCATTAAGATAGGCGCATGTACAAACTTCTTTTTACTTTCATTTGTGCCGCCGCGCTCGCCTCGTGCGGCGGATCGCCAGAACCAGCGCAGACCGCTAAACCCGCCGAACCGCCACCGCCTGCGGTGACCGCGACGCCGGCATCACAACCACCCGCGATAAAACCCGGCTGGACTGTCACGGACATGCGCACGCCGGAAAGCGTGTATCTCGACGAGGGGTCCGGCTATCTGTACGTGTCGCAGATTGACGGGCAGCCGAATCAGAAGGACGGAAAGGGGCGCATCTCGAAGATCGGGCTGGACGGGTCGGTCGCGACCGCCGACTGGTTTACGGCGTTGAACGCGCCCAAAGGCCTGCGAAGCTTTGGCGGTGTCCTGTGGGTCGCAGACCTCGACGAAGTCATCGGCATCGACATCGCGACGGCCAAGGAAACCGCGCGCGTCAAGATCGACGGCGCCCAGTTCCTCAACGATGTGGCTATCGGCGCCGAGGGCACGGTGTATGTGTCCGACATGCTGGCGAGCCGCATTTATGCCATCAAGGACAACAAGGCGACCGTCTTTGCCGAAGGCGAGCAGCTCGAGTATCCGAACGGCCTGTTCGTGGACGGCGAGCGTCTCGTTGTCGGCGGCTGGGGCAAGCCGGCTGCCGATTTCAGCACCAAGGTGCCGGGCCGTCTCTACATGCTCGATCTGAAGACGAAGCAGAAGACGCTCATCACCAAGCAGCCGCTGGGCAATATCGACGGCGTCGAGCAGGAAGCGCGCGGCGGATTCCTCGTCACCGACTATCTGGCCGGCAAGGTGATCCAGGTGGCGCCAGACGGCGTCTCACGCGTCGTGCGGACGTTCAAGCCGGGGCTTGCCGATCACACGTTCCTCTACGCACAAGGCGACGTGCTCATCGTTCCGCACATGAATGAGAACACGGTAGCGGCCTACGATATCGGCGCCGACATGAAGTAAACAGGAGACTAGGAGATTAGGAGGGCTAGGAGGATTCTTTTCGAAAAGAATTTCTCCTAGTCTCCTAAGCTCCTGTAAAACCTATTTCCCCGCGTACGAGATCCGGTAAATCACCCCAGCCATATCGTCCGACACCAGCATCGATCCATCCGGCAGCACTTCGAGATCCGCAGGACGACCCCACCGCTGGCGATTGTCGAGCCACCCTTCGGCGAACGGCTCATAGGCGACAACCTTGTTGTCCTGCAGGCGGGCGATCGAGATGCGATTGCCGTTGAACGGCGTCCCCGGACTGCGGTTCCACGAGCCGTGCTCCGCGATGAAAATCTGATTGCGATACGGCTGCGGGAACTGTGTTCCCGTGTAGAAGCGCATGCCGACGGCGCCCGCGTGCGGATCAAGTCGCTGTGCGGGCGGTTCGAACTCCGAGCAGCTGCGCTTGGCGCCGAACTCGGGGTCGGGAATCTTGCCTTCGTGACAGAACGGATATCCGAAGTTCATGCCGGCCTTCGGTACGCGGTTCAACTCGTCTCCCGGGGCGTCGTTGCTGAGGTTGTCGCGTCCGTTGTCTGTGAACCACAACTCGCGCGTCGTCGGATGCCAGTCGAAGCCCACAGTGTTCCGCACGCCGCGCGCGAAGATCTCCATGCCCGTCCCATCGGGCTTCATCCGCCAGATCGTGTTGTACGGGTCGCCGCGATCGCAGACATTGCAGGGCGCGCCGACGGGCACGTAGAGCAGGCCGTCGGGCCCGAACCGGATGAACTTCCACCCGTGATGGCGGTCGCTCGGAAACTTATCGGAGACGACGACCGGGGTGCCGGCCGATTCGAGCTTCGACTCGATGTTGTCGAAGCGGAGGATGCGGTTGATTTCGGCGATGTACAGAGCGCCGTCGCGGAAGGCGACGCCGTTCGGCATGTTCCTGAGGCCGCTGATGATCGTGATGACGCGGTCCGCTTTTCCGTCCTTGTTGTCGTCGCGCAGCGCGTACACGTTGCCCGCGTTCCAGGTACCGACGAAAATCGTTCCGCCGGGGCTCTGGGCAATGGAGCGCGCGTTGGCGACGCCGTCGGCCCAGACCGAGATCTGAAATCCCGGCGGCAGCTTGATCCGGTTCAGTTGGACCTTCCCCTGGCCGAGCGTGGTCGATGCCGCACCAGCCGCCACGATGAGCGCGGCTGCAATCGTGAGTTTCTTCAGCACTATGGCCTCCCTCGTACGTTCAATTCTGTTCCTGCGCATTTTAACCAATGACAGGGTATCTCCAGCCAGACATACAATAGCCGCCCAAGGAGATTTGAGCCATGGCCCGCACACTCCGGCTTGCCGCAGTTTTCGCGATGCTGACCTTCACCGCTCTTTCGGCCGATCAAGCCGCCCAACAGAAGCCCGCACCCGCCGATGCGCCTCAGCGCGGCGTTCTCGGACCGGCGCCCAATTTCACGGGCAACACCACGACACTCGATATCACCGATTACGCCGTCGGCCGCCGGGTGTTTGCGGCCGGCGCGCGCAACGCGACGTGGCACATGCACACGGCGGGGCAGTTGGTGTTCGGCGAGGCCGGACGCGGGCGGCTGCAGATTCAGGGACAACCCATCAAGGAGTTGGGCGTCGGCGAAAGCGCGTTCATACCCGGCGGCAGCTTCCACTGGCACGGGGCCGCGCCGAATGAAAATTTCACGATGGTGTACATCACCATGGGGCAGAGCAAGACCAGTCAGGGCGAGCCCGTGACCGAGGATGTCTATCAGGGGAAGAAGAAGTAAAAAGTAGGCCCGAAATTTGCTACTCGGACCAGCGAGGAGCAATGGATGCCTAACCTTGATACGCCAGATTTCTGCGCCCACCTGGACCGCCTTAAGGTCCTTTGCAATCGGCTCGAGAAGGCCCAACAGGACGAACGCCGGTATCGCGAGATCGTCCGGCGGATTCGCGTCGAAACCGAGGCGCTGCACGCGACCATCTGCCGCTACCAGGGCAACCCCTGACACATCGCGCCTCGGGTAAGATTCCCGGATCATGTCGTTGTTGAGGTTTCTGGGCCTGGCTGGGGCGGCCGATTCGGACGAGCGCGATCTCGAAGGCGTGCGCACGATCGTCGATGCGCTCGACACGCTCGAGCCCGGCCGGGCGCGGCACATCGCGGCCTTTGCGTACATCCTCAGCCGCGTCGCGCACGTCGATCAACATGTCAGCGACGAAGAGACTCGAGTCATCGAGCGCGTGATCGCGCGGGAAGGGCAATTGCCGCCAGCGCAGGCGATGCTGGTCGTCGAGATTGCCAAAGCGCAAAGCGTGCTCTTCGGTGGAATCGAAGACTTCCAGGTGACGCGCGATTTCGCCAGTCGAGCGACGCACGAAGAAAAGCTTGCGCTGCTGCACTGCCTGTTTGCCGTCTCATCTGCCGACGAGAGGATCGCGGTCATCGAAGACAACGAGATTCGCCGCATCTCGCGCGAGCTGCGCATCGAGCATGCAGACTACATCGCGGTCCGCGTGACCCACAGAGAGCATCTGGGCGTGCTGAAGCCTGACGAGCCTCCGGCTGGCTAGAGCGTTTTTCAGAAAGCTGTAAGCAGTCGGTTCCGCGTTCCTGTTCCGCGTTCCAAGGTTCGAGGTGGGCGGCGGATCCAGTACGCCATCTCTTTCTAAGGGCGTGTCGCGCGGAATCGCTAAACACTTCTTTCGATCCGCCGGCGCAGCAGCTGAAGCAGTTCCACGGACGCCTCAATCTCCTCCTTGCGTATGGAGACGCTTTCCACGTTCACACCAAGCGGAATACCCTTGTTCTCTGCGTAGTACAGAACTTCTGCGAAGATCCGCTCGCACAGCTCCAACGATTTCGCGAGGGGATCCCTGGCCGACTGGAGATCGTTCTCCAGCCACCGCGGAAAAGCAATGCCGAGCCATTTCATGAAAGACAGCGTTTTTTCAGAACCGCACGGCGAGAACGTCAGGATAATTGGCAGAGGCATGCCGCCTGTCTTGTCAACCGCAAGGGCGTAGTCAGACAGCAATGACTTCGTGGACGTCACATCGTAAACAGCCTGTGTAACAAAAAACCGACAACCGTTGGCCGTTTTGGCAAGGATACGCTCGTGTTCATCCAGCGTCCGAGCGTGCCGCTCGGCGATTGCGATGCCGCCAAGGAGAAGGTTCGAAGAGTGTTGCCGCGCCAACGCGTACGCGTCCGTCAATCGAAGTCCGACTTGCGAGTGACGGCTGGGTGCACCGACGAGTACTGATATTCGCGGCCCGTCGTTCTCGCTTTCGAGCCATCGGACGAATCCGTCGCGGGTCTCTCGGTTCACGCATCGGTAAACGATTTTCGGGACCGCGAGACTCCCAAGGTGGTCATAAGCGTAGACCTCCGGTGGCAGAGTCGGCAAAAATGGGAAGGGCCGTGGCACCGAGACCCGTTCCGCTTCGTCTTGAATGTCATAGACAATTAGCCCATCGACCGGCAATGACCCAAGCCGCACCAACTGTTGGGCCACGATTGCTTCCAACCGTTCTGATGGGGTCGCTTGCTTGGGCGGAGCGAAACCATAGAGACAGATTCCAGCGCTCCGTGAGGCCAATTTCTCTGCAAGGGAATTATTCACCGCGTGTGCATCGCTGGCATGAGATCAGGTCGCCGAACAAATAGCGCCGAACTAATAGTCCAACACTTGAAACGCAGTCTAACGTGACCAACGTGTAAGCACAATCAGGCCATAAGAACTGTAGCCAGTCGCTTTCGGCAGTGCGCGGAGGGCACCCACCGGGATGCCCAGCGCGGGTCATAACTCGATTGGCTACATGCCAACTCAACCCGTATCAGGCTGTCACTGTTGGTCGGGAGTAGTCGCCAAGGGAGGATTGAACGGACAAAACGGACTGCTCGCCACCACGGCGTTACTCAGTAGTGTGCGATGCGGCGAACCCGACCCGCGGCCTGCGTCAGCGACCGGCTGGCCGGTCGGCAAGCGTGGCGCATCGCGATGAGGATCGACCGCGCCGCCGCATGGACGTGTCGACTGAAGACTATTTCACGCGGTCGAAGACGAGGTGCGACGCGATCGAGCCCATCATGCCATCGACCGTCATGGTCTTCCCGTCTGCGCTGAGAGTCGTCTTGGATGTGCCGGTCCCGCCAGGGCCAGCCACCGAGCCCTCGTAGGTATTGGGTCCAGTCTTCTTCCCACGCAACGTCATCACAACTTTACCGGCCGAATAGACGGGCACTTCCGCGCCATCCAGCTTGGTGACGTACGTCGTGGTCATTCCTGCCCCGCTCCCGAAATCGATGACTGTGGTGAACTTCATTCCATCGGCCACCGGCTCAATCGTCACCGTCTGCTTCGACGTGTCGCCGGGCTTTCCGGAGGGCCGCGTCTTCCAGACTCCATAGAGGGGATCCGCCGCCGACAGCGGCAGCGTGAGCAGCAGTGCCAACAACAGGGTGCGGTTCAGCAGTTTCATGGGGCCTCCCTGCGGATTACCCAATTCTAAGTCTTGACCAGGTGGATGGAGCACGAAGTTGAGTGTCGCTCGAAGTTTACACCTCAGCAGTGCTACTCGTGATCAGGCGTCATCGTGTGCGAGGGAGGCGGACAGCTCGCGGTGGGCGTGGGCCTGTGCGAGCAGCGTGTTGGCCTTGGTCTCGAACGTCTGCACTGCATCGGCGCCGGCAGCAAAACGGGCCGGTGGCTCCTTGAGTCCGACGAGCGTTACGAGAGCCTTGGCGAGCTTGGCGGGGTCGCCACCTTGTTTCCCATCCATATTTTTCCAAGCGGCGACGATCTCCTTCGTCCGTTCGGCATAGCCGTCAACAGTGGGCTGAGCGTAGGTGGTCGAGTCGTTGCTGAGTAGCTCGGTACGGAAGAATCCAGGCTCGACCAGCATCGTGCGGATTCCGAAGGCGGCGATCTCTGGCGTAAGCGACTCCATCCACCCCTCGATGCCGAACTTCGCGGCGGCATATGCCGTGCAAAACATTTGGCCGGCGATGCCGGCGGTCGAAGAGATGGCAACGAGCAGCCCGGAGCGCTGCTTGCGCATCACTGGCAGTACAGCGCGAGTGACATTCATCGGACCGAACAGGAGCGTCTCGATCTGATTGCGGACCTGTTCTGGGCTGAGTTCCTCGAAGAAGCCGGCGAAGAAATTACCCGCATTGTTGACCAGAATGTCGATTCGGCCGAACTTCGCGACGGCGGCCTCAATGGCCGCCTCCGCATCCTGCGGGCGAGTCACATCGAGCTTGACGACCAGCAAGTTGTCGTGGTCGCCCACTGCGGCTGCGACTTTCGTAGCATCGCGGCCAGTGGCGACTACGGCGTGGCCGGCGGTCAGGGCGGCCTTGGCGATGTCGACGCCCAAGCCTCGACCAGCGCCGGTGATGAGCCACACTTTCTTTTCACTCACGGCATTTCCTCACTCGGACCTTGCCAGCCTAACACCGGAGCGGATCGCGCGCTTGAAGGATTGGATCCGCCGGTTCGAGATGGCGCGATAATGGGTGGGTGTCCTTCATGCCCTACGTGTTGATTGCGCGGGCCGTACTCCGGCCGACGCGCATCCGAGGCCGTCGCGCGCGCCGCTCGGCGGCCTCGAAACTGGGGCGACGCGCGTTTCTGGCCATGCGGGTCGCCCCGTTGGCCGTCCAGATAATTGTCGGGACGGTCCTGCTGGTGATCGTCTGGGCGGCCGTGAACTGGATAGTGCAGGTAGTCCGCAAGCCTGCCGAGGTGTTCGTCGCGGTCAGCGACTCGCGTGCCAAAGTGCCGGCGCAGACCTGGCGGCAATACGGCCCGCTCCTCGACGAGCACTCCACGGCGGTCATCACACCGGAATTACTGGCCGCTCTGGCCCAGGTGGAGAGCAGCGGCAACCCGGTAGCCCGGACCTACTGGCGGTGGCGGTTTAGCTGGAATCCGTTCGAGCTATACAGACCGGCCTCGAGCGCCGTCGGGATGTTTCAGATTACCGATGGAACGTTCGCAGAGGCCCGGCGCTATTGCATTCACGATCACGCCGTCGTCGAGGACGGTCCCTGGCACGATCCGCACTCGTGCTGGTTCAACGCGCTCTACACGCGTGTGGTGCCCGCCCATGCGGTTGAAATGACCGCCGCGCTGCTGGATCGCACGGTCGCGCGCATCCTCGCCCGCAACCGCATCACGACCGCCTCGCTGCAGCAGCGGCAAAACCTTGCGGCGATCATCCACCTGTGCGGGGACGGCGCCGGTGACGGATACGCGCGCCGCGGATTCCGATTCAGAGGCGGCCAGCGATGCGGCGACCACGACCCCCGCCGCTACCTTGCACAGGTCAACGCGCTGAAGCGTCAATTTGCTCGGCTGGCTGCGGCTGACTGACGTTCACCACGCTCCCGCTCCGAACTCGTAGACGAATCGCACGTTCTGCGGACGCGTCATCGAGTTGGCCCGCAGTCCGACGCGGCCGCCAAGAAATCGGAGAAAGCGCACGCGCTCGGCCGAGAACCGGTACCGGATCCCGATTTCCTCAACCGGCTCCCACGTGCTCACACCGTCGAGTGGATCGCGCCGGCGCTCGCCGCCGACCGCGACGTACCAATCGAACGGACGTGACGCGGACGGCGCGTACATCGCTTCGTAGCTCGTGCTCGAAAAGCGATGCGGCCGGTTCAGCGTCGCCGCGACCAGGTTCACTCTCATGATCACCCAACCGCCCAGGTACGGCACTTCGCCGCCGACAGGCACGATCGCCGACACGCCGTTCCCTTCGTCATACCGGTACGCGAAGCTGAAACGCTCCGCGACACTCTGGAATCCGTACTGGCCATCGGGGCCCGGCGAGACTTTGCGAAGAGCCGCGAACAGCTTCGCGATGGCCGCTGGACGAGGCGGCAGGACTTCGGTGTCGTTGTCCGGCGCGCAGAACTGCTTGGCGTCGAGGAATCCGTGCAGCCGCTCGTCCGAACCGGAGTCTGACGCCCGCAACGTTTCGAGGCGCGTGCACACGGGATCGGTTCGCGATTCGACGAGCTGATACGCGCGGCCATTCTTCAGGCAGCCACCGCTTTCGCCGTTCGACTCCAGGCCCGGGAGAGATCCGCTGTAGTGCTTGATCAGACGAGCCGACGGGCTCGGCGGGCAAATCTGTGTGTGGGGCCGTCGTGTGCGGGAAAGCTCGGCGCTGAACGTGCTCCCTCCAAGTTTTCCCGTTCCGGCCACATCGCGAATCCCCCAGGCGTCGTTCGATTGCCGGTTCACGTCGTAATGGGGCATGTACGTGCCGTCGCCGTCGCGATCGGGCGATGTGGCGTGCTTGTTTTCTTCGACCAGCGCAACCAGCGGCAGCACCGTGTCGCGCGTCGAGAGCACCTGCAGCGTGTTCGTGTACCAGCCCACACCGTGCGCAGATCCCGACACGCTTTCGAGCTGCGCCGCCGGCCAGCAGACATCGGCCGCCGAGCGCTGCGCTCGCGGGAGGTACTCGCGATCGGCGGACGTGCGGCACGCGCGTCGCATGCGTACACGCACCTCCATGGCCTCGAGGTCGTGAGGATGTCCACCGACGCCGCGATCTTCCGGGTAGTAGAAGAAGAAGGTGATGTAGACGTAGTCGAGCTCCTCCAGCGGGAGGCCTTCCGGTGATTCCGACCAGATCTGTTGCGGCTGCTGAACGCGCGCCTGGTCCATGCGCGACAGCTGGCGCTCCTCAGGGGGCTTGCCCCCCGAAGCCTTGGCGGAGGGGGGATTCTTCAGCCGCACGCGCCGAATCCGATAGTAGACAGTATTCCGTCCGTTGGGCCGATCGACCTGACCTGGTGCATCACCTGGTCTGAATTCCAGCAGCAGGAACTCGCGTGGCGACAGCCACAGGATCGGGGCCGTCACTTCGGCAAGGCGCCGCAGCGACAACAGTCCTTCCTCAGCGCTTCCGTCGCCAATCCACACGGGTTGGACCGACGCGCACTCGGTCTCGTTGTCGTACGCGATACAGGTCTTGCCGGATGGCTCGAGCATCCGTTGTGCCCGCGCGGGCCGCGGGTCGAACGAGAGAACCAGGACGCCGGCGATGAGAGCGCTTCGTGCGGTCATGTAGCTCCTCCCGCGGGTTGCTCCCCCTTTGCGTCTTATCGGCAGATGTCGACTATGTAGGGTGGGTCTTGCAGAATGTAGGGCGGGTCTTGCAGTTCAAGACCCGCCCTACCAGATCACCCGCCTACCAGACGACCTGTACGGTACCTGATTCGCGGATGCTGCCATCGCGTGTCACAAGCGGCAGTCCCGAGGTGTGCGCGGCGGCGACGATGAGCGCATCGAAGGGATCTCGCGTGAAGCGAAGCTCGTCGGCGAGATACACCTGTTCCGGTGTGATTTCGAGCGGTTGATACGCCGGATTGCTGAAGAGGTCGTCGAAAAATGCACGGACGCTCCGGCGCAGGTTGACGCGCGCGACACGAGCGAGAAGACTGCACTCCCACATCACCACTGCGGGAACATACAGGACCGCCTCCTGGCGCTCGCATCGTTCGAAGAGAGCGGCGGCGCGAGGGCCGAGCCGGCCGCCGCCCGCCGCGTGGAAGATCAACGGATGTGTATCGGTGACGGCGCTCTGCAGATCACGCACGGCGCTTCGGCGATTTTCGTTTCCGGCCGTCATACGGGGCGCGTTCGTCGTGCACGGTCAGAGGACGGCCAAGTGAGGCGTCGAAGAGCACACGTACGGCCGCGTCCGCTGTTTCCAGCAGTGGATCCGCCGCATCGACATCGATCGTCCCGACGACGGATCGCGCCTGGCCGATGCCGGCCCCCTGCCGCACAGACGTCACGATCTGATCGAGCAACTCGCTGACACTTTCGCCCGTGGCGCCGGCGCGTCCCTTCAACCATGTGACATTGGTGGCTTCGAGGGTGACCGACAGGGCTCGTCTAGGCATAGTATAAAAATATTATATACCATAAAAAAAGTATAACACCAATCCTTGACTCTCCCCACGGCCGCGAATATATTCGCGGTGCGCGAAAATTTTCGCCATTCCGGATGGACAACGAACATGCCGAAGCCGCCGTCTAACGGTCTGACACGCCGCGAAAGCCAGATCATGGAAATTCTCCACCGGCGACAGCGAGCGACCGTCGAGGACATCAGGTCGGAGCTCCGTGACGCACCGAGCCCGTCGAGCGTGCGCAAACTGCTGGAGATCATGATCGACCGCCGTCTGCTCGGGCGCGAGTCTGACGGCCCCCGACATGTGTACTTTCCCTCGGCGAAGCCGGAAGAGGCGAGCCGCTCTGCGCTGGCGCAGCTGGTGCGCACGTTCTTCAACAACTCGCCCGGTTCGGCGATGGCGGCCCTGCTCGACGCGGCCGAGACGCCGCTCTCGGAAGACGAATACAAACGACTCAGCGCGTTGCTGAAGCGCGTTCGCACTCAGGGAGGCAAGCGATGACAGTCATCTCGATTCTGCTGAGGGCATCGGCGTTGATGATGGTGATGTACGGCATCCACGCGGTGTTCGCACGGCGCCTGTCGGCCACGATGCGTCACCTGATATGGACGTTCGCCATCATGGGCCTGCTGCTGCTTCCCGCACTGACGTCTGTGCTGCCCGGCTGGACCGCCATCGAGGTGTCGCCGCGGCGGCTGTCGGAAACCGCGCCGGCGATCGAACTGAATCCGGTCTCTTCACCCGTGGTCATGGCCCCCGCCATCGACCGGGAGAGCCCATGCGGCACACACCAGAGCGGCAGACGCGCGATCGATTCCCTGGTCGGTCGCGCTGGCAACGCTCTATGCCGCCGGCGTACTTGTGGTGCTGGCTCGCGTGATACTCGAACGGCGCTCCCTTCAGCGGCTCGCGCGTGGGGCATCGGCCGTGGACGATCCCGAATGGACGAGACTGTTACACGAGTGCGCGGGGACTCTGGGAACTCGGCGCGGGATCCGGTTGCTTCGCGGCTCGAGTCAGACCATGCCGATGACGTTCGGGACCAGGCAGCCGGCCATCGTCATTCCTGCGGGCGCTGATGACTGGCCGGCGGGCCGGCGCCGTGCCGTCCTGCTGCACGAGACGGCGCACGTCGCCCGACACGACTGCCTCGTTCAAACGCTGGCCGCAGTGGCGTGCGCGATTTACTGGGTGCATCCCATGGTCTGGTGGATTGCGCGGCGGCTGCGGGTGGAGCGAGAGCTGGCCTGTGACGACCGCGTGCTGATGTCGGGCATGCGCGCCAGCGAATATGCCGGAGATCTCCTCGAGCTGGCCTACACGCTTGGCCGCCGGCCCGCGCCGGCGCTGGCCGTGAGCATGGCCTCGTCTCTGCACATTGAAGGACGGATGCTGGCCGTGCTCGATGAAGCGCGTAACCGGGCCACGCCGGCGTTGAGTGTCTGCGCCGTTGCGGCGGTGACGATCATCGCGCTGCTGGTTCCGCTTGCGACGGTCACCTGGGCCGTTCGTGCGCCGGATGCGCCACTGCCGAGCCGGATTGATCCGCCATTCGAATTCGCGCAGGGCGGGTCGGCTGCGACACCGCAAAACGTGGGCACGTGGGAAATCCGCGCAACGGGAGATCTGCGAACAGTTCACTTGCGGCTCACAGAGGGTGACGGCTCTCATGGATCGACGATCGACACCGACCAGCTCAGCGGACTGTCGACGGCGTTGCTGTCAGGAGCGGGCGGGTCTGCAAAGTTCACGCTGCGGCGCGATGCGGGTGCGTTTCATTTCGAGGGAGTGTTCCGGAGCGGCGTGGGCGCCGGCACCTATACGTTCGTGCCGAGTCCCGATTTTGCCGACGCACTGGCGAAGCGCGGCTACGCTCGTCCCACACCGGCAGAGCAGTACCTGATGGCCCGCGCCAATTTCGGTCTCGCGTTTCTCGACGAGCTGACGGCGCAGAACTACGCGCGCGCCAGCCTCGCGCAGCTGATTCGCGCCGTGCAGCATGGCGTGTCGCTGACCTATCTGCGCGAGATGGGGCAGTTGGGCTACCGGCTGAAAGACGTGGACCAGCTGGTCACGCTGCGCGATCACGGCGTGTCGCCGCAATATGTTCGAGAGATGGGAGCCGAAGGTCTCAAAGGTCTGGCGGTGGACGATCTGGTCCGCGCGCGCTCGCACGGCGTGTCGCCCAGCTACGTGAGAGAGCTGCGCGCGCAGGGCCATCAGGGCCTCGCGCTCGACGCGCTCATCCGGCTGCGCGATCACGGTGTGTCGCCTCAGTATCTGCAAGAGCTGCGGAGCCTGGGATACGAGAAGCTCACCCTCGACACGAGCATTCAGCTTCGCAACCACGGCGTGTCCCCCGAGTTCGTGCGGGATCTGCGCACGCTCGGGTACCAGAATCTTTCAGTAGAGGACCTGGTTCGGCTGCGCAATCATGGTGTGTCGCCGTCGTTTGTCCGAGCGCTCAACGATCTTGGCTACGCCAGTCTGACCATCGACGAGCTCGTCGGGCTGCGCAACCATGGCGTGTCTCCCGAGCGCATTCGCACGGCCAACACGCGAGCGGGCAGGCGTCTGAGCGTCGACGAGCTCAAGGCCGCTGCGTCGAACGGCTGGAGGTAATGCCGGTTCAGCGGCGGAAGCGGCGAAGACGGCGCTGCGCACCTGCATGCCGCTCAGCTTCATCCGGACCGAGCTTGCGTCGCCGTGGTGGCCAGTCGAGATAGGTCTGCTCGTACTCGGCAACGGTTGCGCTGCGGGCCACGTCTTCCTGGCACGTGTCGCATCCGCCTTCGCAGGAGGTATCCCGCCCGAACGTGCTCGCAGACGAATCGAGGCTTTGAGAGGGCTGTTGGGATCGCACGTCTCTCGAGGACAGCAACCGGCGTACCGGGGCGGGCTGGAGGGATAACCTTAAACTCCGCAGTCAGTTAGCTCGATCTGCACGTCTCGCCAGACCGTGTAAAAGTCACCCCATGGGAAGAAAAAAAAGCGCTTTCCGCGGAAATGCACGCAAAAGCGCCCGGTCGCTCGCTCCACCTGCGTGACCTTAAATTAAGCTCCCCATCGGTCGCGCTCAGCGCGTTTTCAGCGCTCGTCCCATCAGCAGCTGGGGTTCGACGTGAACGACATCGGGTATCCGTTCCAGGTCCGCCAGCGCCGGCAGCGCGTAGGCGACTCCGCCATGCCGTGGCACGAGCCAGGCTGTGTGCG
Organism: Vicinamibacterales bacterium; assembly: GCA_963782595.1. Lineage (GTDB taxonomy): Bacteria > Acidobacteriota > Vicinamibacteria > Vicinamibacterales > JAMQPK01 > JAMQPK01. The sequence continues at coordinate 837,834 of CAWAKJ010000007.1, forward strand.
GTGCGTACGACGGTGTGCGCTCGATGTCGAATCCGGCCGCTTCGAACTGCGGCCGCTTGTCCTCGCCACGCGCGTGTTCGGCAAGGCGGACGAACACGCGGCCGGTGGGTACTGCCAACGGCCCGCCCGTCCCGGCCGAGTACACGGGACCGACTTCGTCTGCATCGATCTGCGCCCGCGGTTGGCCTTCGTAAATCGCAAACACCGTCTTGGCCTCGTCGGCAATGACGTCAACGGCTCCGCTCGCATCGGCGCGGCTGCCGAGGCGGCGCGAATAGAGATTCGGACGGCGCTCGAAGGGCGCCGTGCCGGCACCTGCGCGAAGCTCGGTCGGGTAGGTCGGCATCGAAAGAAAGATCGAGGTTGAAGGCGGGTATTCAGGACCCGCCCTACGTTCATTGTAGGGCACGAAAGGACGAAGCTCATGGCTACAGTCGAAGTGCAGTACGGAGGCAAGAGCGGCGCCGTGTACCAGCTCGAGACCAACAATGATCTGGTTGCCGTGCGAACCCGCAGCGGCGGCACCGTCGAAGATGCGAATCTGTCGTCCGCATCGAGGCGGCTGCTCGATCGACTGGAGCCGGTGACGCAATTTCCCGACGCGGGCGTCGAAGTCTTCCACGTGCGAAGCGGGAGGCAGGCCGAGCGCGACGCGGTCCGCTCGACGTTGTCGGCGGAGAGATCGATCCGGTTCGCGGGTCGCGTGCTGGCCGATCCGGTCTTCGAGCCCGCCGCGCCGGTTTCGGCAATCCAGCCCGCGGCGCCGCTGGTGAAAGAGCCCGTGCTCTACTCGGAGAATCTCTTCGTGAAGTTCGCGCCGGGCGCGAAGCTGTCGGCGGTGCGGCGCGCGCTGTCTTCGCGCGGCCTGACGGTGAAGCGCGAAATCAAATACCTCGACGCCGCGTATGTCGTGAAGGCGCCGGAAGGGATCGGCCTTGCGGTGTTCGATCTGGCGCTGGAGATGCTGCGCACGGTGGAAGGCGTCGAGCTGTGTCATCCCGAGCTGCTCCGGCAGCGTCAGTTTCGCAGGGCGTTTGCCGGGCAGTGGCATCTGAACCGGACGACCATCGGCGGCGTTCGCATCGACGAGCATGCCGATGTCGTGAACGCCTGGAAGTTGAGCACCGGAAAAGGCATCACGATTGCCGTCATCGATACCGGCATCGACGTCGATCACGAGGAGTTCGTCGCGCGCGGGAAGATTCTGGCGCCCCGTGATGCGACGATCGGTTCTCCGCGTCCAAACGATGGGCGCCCTGTTGGTTCCACCGAGATGCACGGCACGGCGTGCGCGGGCGTGGCGTGCGCCGAGGGCAGAAAGGGCGCGTCGGGTGTGGCACCACATGCGCGCCTGATGCCGATTCGTCTGATGGCCGGCCTCGGATCTCAAGCGGAAGCCGATGCGTTTGCCTGGGCCGCAGACAACGGCGCCGACGTCATCTCCTGCAGTTGGGGACCGATGGATGGCGACTGGTGGGACGCCTCCGATCCCGCGCATCGCGCGTTCGTGCCTCTGCCCGACAGCACGCGCCTGGCGATTGAGCACGCGTTGGCCAAAGGCCGCGGCGGAAAAGGGTGCGTCATCTGCTGGGCGGCGGGCAACGGCAACGAATCGGTCGACAACGACGGCTATGCCTCGCATCCCGGCGTCATCACGGTCGGCGCGTGCAACGACCGCGGCCGGCGCAGCGCGTACAGCGACACCGGCCAGGCGCTGTGGTGCGCGTTCCCGAGCGACGATGCAGAGCTCGATGCGACAGGCAACCTGCCGAATCCGCCTCCCGTTGGAGGCGAGTGGCACGAGGATCATCCTGCTCCGCGCACGCCGGGCATCTGGACGACCGATCGCTCGGGCAGAAACGGATACAACCGCGGTGGCAGCACGGCGGCGGGTGACGTGGCGGGCCACTACACGAACAGTTTCGGAGGCACGTCGAGCGCGACGCCTGGTGTTGCCGGCGTCGCCGCACTCGTCCTGGCCCTCAACCCCAGCCTGCACCACGAAGAGGTCAAGGACATTCTCAAACGGGGTTGCGACCGCATCGACAAAGTGAAAGGCCAGTACGACCCCGGAACCGGTCACAGTCCACTCTACGGATACGGGCGCGTGAACGCCGCAAAGACGGTCAAACTGGCGGCGCGCACGGTGGTGAAATCGATTCGCGGCGCGAAGGGGGGCAGGAAGACCCGCGCGGCGAAGCTGCGAGCCGCTTCATAGCGGATCGAGCGGATTGCCGGATTGTTCGTCCGCGTACCGAACGCCGCCGCTCGATTCGATTCAACGCCCTTCAATCACCGGCCACAAAAGGCGACGCGATGCCGCCGTTTCGTCCTGGTGTCAGGACGGAGACGATTCGCTTTCTCGGCCTGATCAAAAACTAACAGAAAAAAACAGTATGGCGTCTGGCACAAGCGTTGGAGGTGCCAGCGGCACTTGTGGGGAAACATCGAGGCGGGTCGCGACCGGTCACGCCGTGGTGCGCAGGACTCATCATCGCTTTGGTTGCAGCAGAACCCGCTGCGGCCGCGCGATTGGTGTGCTATCCGGTCGTGCAAGGCGACTCGGCGACGACGTTGGCCTTTCGTCTCACGAAGAATGCGCGAAGCTGGCGCGACCCGGGCTTTCAGATTCTCGATTCGGCCAGGCGGAAATTCATTCCGAAAGCCGAGTACGGGCGTATCTATCCAGGCTGGCAGGCGTGTGTTGACGAGCCGTTGCTTGCCCGCGGCCTCGTCCCTTCGTACCGGCTCGACTTGAGCGCCGCGGGGCCGAGTGCTGCGCCCCCGGCCGCGACCGGGCGTGGGTTCGCCATGCCAATCGGATCCTGGGGTATGGCGGTGCTGTGTGCCGTCGCGGTAGCGGTTTGGGTCGTCTTCGCCCGATGGTACGCGAAACGCACGCGGGTGATCGCGCGGACATTGGAGACGTTCGGCACGTCTTTCATTCAAGAGTTCGAACGGCCACTGCTCGAGGAGCGCGATGCCCGGCCGCCCGCCTTGCGCGCGCAGCTGAGCCTGCGTCCGCGCCGGCGATCGCTCGACGTGCTGCTGGCTCCGAACCAGGGCCGCAGCTATCCGAATCTGGCAGACCATCGGGCGAACGTCGAATACGACGTTCAGCGGGTGATGTTGATTGTTGACGACCGCCGCTTCGTTTGCGGGCTGCCAGAAACGCGTGGAGAGTGGGTGAGGGTCCCAATCCGACTCTTGTCGGATGTGCACAAGGAAGGTGGAGTGTGAATATTCTGCTTATGAGCCTTGGCGGCGGTGGCGGCAATATCCTGCGCTCGGTCAAAGCGCTGTATCAGCGCGATCTGGCCGTCGCGAAGAAAGCCGATCCCGCATACGCGGATCGGCTGAAGAGCAGCGTGGCCGCCCGGTTCGTCGATACGAACCGGTACTCCGTCGCGGACATTCCCGAGGACGAGCGCGTGCTCATCGGCGCGACCACGACCCGGCATCTTGGTGCCAGGCACGATCCAGACGTCGCCCGTCGGGCGTTCGAGGAATCGAGAGCGGAGCTCGCAGAGCTCGTCAGCCGCTACTCGACCATCATCGTCGTTGCGACGGGAGGAAAGGGCACCGGCACGGGAACCATGGTGCCGGTGACGCTGCTCGCCAGACAGCAGAGAAAGCTGGTGATCCCGATTTTCGTACGGCCGTCCTTCGAGCGGCACGAGGTCGAGAAGTACCGGTTCGACCAGGCGTTATCTGTGAGCCGTCAGCTGGACGAGGCCAGAATCAGATTCGTCGAGATCCTGAACGATCGAGGATACGTGGACGCCGATCCGCAATCACAGGCGGTTGTCTGGGAACGCATGAATGTGCCGATCGCGAGAGCCTTGAGAGGGCTGCTTTACGTGTTGTGGGATCTCTCGCAGGTGGACCCATCGGATTTGTCGTCGCTCTTCGCCGGTCAAGGCCGCCTGCGTATCGGATTCTCAGAGCTCAATCCCGCATCCGGCAACGATCCTGGCGACGAAGACGTCAAAGCCGCCGTGAAAGAGTGTTGGGACAATCCATATTGCAACTTCGGCCAGCAAGTCGGCACGTCGCTCATCTGCATCCAGGGCGTCTGGTCGAACGTCGCCGACGCGAAAATCAAGAGCGGATTGGCCGCCGAGGCGATCGCCCAGAGTGCGAAGACGTACAACCCTCTCTATGCGAGGGCCTTTCAGATGCCACGGCCGTGGGGCGTCACCGCCGTGTTTGCGGAATATACCGGCACGCATCCCCCGATCGACGTCAACTGGTCCCTCGCCCCGCAGATAGAGGCCAGGGCGTCCCACGTATTGCCCGCGTCAGCCGAGCCGGTTCCCCTCAATACGGAGAGGGCTTCGGCTGCTCCGTCAGCGACGGTGCCGGCAAACACGTTCTGGGAGCTGGCCCTGGCGATCAACCGTTCGGACCCCGAGGCGCTGGCCATTGCGCAGAACGGCGCCGACGCAAAAGTGGTGGTCGATGCGGTCGAAGTCAGGAAATTGCTGAGTACGGTCTGGTTTCGAGGGGTCTTTCCCCGTCTGTCGCAGGCGTGGCAGGAGCGTCTGCTGAGTGTGCTGGCCGAGAGCATCGAGGTACCGAACCACCTGGTCCGGGTGGGACGCCGCGAGATCCACCTGCGCGAGATGGGTCTTGCGGAGCTGAAGGATGTGTTCGCGAAGTCGCCTCTCACCGATGCGGCCCGTGGCGACGTGCGCCTGCTGGTAGCCGTAGGCAATTTGTGGGGGCCCGAGAGCCTGAGTCGCTTACAGTTCGTCAATGGCTCGCCGCCGGCGTCCTCGAAAGCGTCGGCTCTGTGGATTTTTTAACTTTGATGTTGATTTTTTAACATCAGCTCTGCTACGGTGGCTCGCATGCGCCGTACCAAGCCCGCGCTCAGCCGCCGTGAGCAGGAAATGCTCGATATCGTGTATGCCCGCGGCCATGCGACGGCGGCCGAGGTGCGGGCGGCCATGCGCGACGCGCCCACCGACGCCGCCGTGCGCACGATCCTGCGCATCCTCGTACACAAAGGACATCTCCGCATCGAGCAGGACGGCCCGAGGTACGACTACTGGCCGACTGTTTCCCGCGAAGCCGCGCAACGCACAGAGCTTCAGCATGTGCTCCGGACGTTTTTCGGCGGTTCGACGCAGAGCGCGCTGGCCACATTACTCGACATCCAGACTGGTGATCTGGACGAGGGGACGCGCCGGCGATTGAAGCGCCTCATCGAGAAGGCGGCCAGGGAGGGACGTTGAAATGGATGCGATGCTGCTCGTCAAGGTCACCATCGTGCTGGCGCTGACGCTTGGTGTCTCGCATCTCGTCCGGCGCGCGGCTGCGGTGACGCGCCATCGACTGTGGACCGTGGCTTTCGTGTCGCTCGTGGCGCTGCCGTGGCTCGCGTTCGCGCTGCCGACGCTCTACCTGCCCGTGCCCGAAGGATGGAGCACGAACGCCGTCGAAGAGGCTCGGGCCGCGCGCGCGGACATCAGCTCTCAGCCGGAGAATGGGGCACTGGGAGACGTGCAGCCCGCACGAAATCCCGAAAAAAGCGGACGGGAATCTTTTTCGCATCCCCTTTTCTCCGATGTGCGGGCCGGATCGATTCTGTTGATGGGGTGGCTCGCTGGCACGACGGCTGCGCTGGCAACACTGCTCGTGTCGCTTGTCCGCGCCCGCCGGCTGGCCGGCATCGCACAGGAGCTCGATGATCACGCGTGGCGCCACGCGGCGATGCGTATCGCCGCACGTCTTGGAATGCGGCGTGCGCCGCGGCTGCTGGTGAGCCGTCACGTCGGCTCGCCGATGGCCGGTGGCGTGTGGAGTCCGGTCGTCTTTTTGCCTGCAACGATCGAAACATGGAACGCCGAGCGCAGGGATGTCGTCCTCGCGCACGAGATGGCCCATCTCGCCGGCGGCGATCCGCTGAGGCACGTGCTCGCGCGTGTCGCGGTGGCGCTGTACTGGTTTCACCCGTTCGTGTGGATCGCGGCGTGGCAGTCGTCCGTGGCGCGGGAACAGGCGTGTGACGAGGCCGTGCTCGCGCTCGGCACCACGCCGTCTGCTTACGCGCGCGTCCTGCTGGACCTTGCCGAGTCGATGGACCCGCCGGTGTCCGGCGTGGCGGCGCTGCCGATGGTTGAACGTTCACTCCTGGAGACGCGACTCATGACGATCTTGACCAACGACACACGCGCTGTAGAGAAACGCCGCATCCTGATTCCCGCAATTGCCGTGGCCGCGCTCACGCTGCCGTTGGCGGCGGCCCAGCCCGCGCAGACGTCGCAGGCGCCGAATGTGGCGCAAGCGGCCGAGGTGCCTGCGGCTGCGGTACCGGCTGTGGCGCCAGCCGCGAGGATGGCGGCGAACGCCGCTCAGGCACCAGCCGCTCAGACGGCTTCGCTGCCCGAGGCGGTGTGCTCGTGGAGCGGCTCGGGCAACTCTTCGATGAGGACGAGCGGAACCGAGCGGCTGATTCAGCAGACTTTCGGCGCCGTGCAATTGTGCATGGTTGCCATGGATGCGGGCGATCGCACCGACGAACGTCCGAGCCAATGGATGGGCCGTGCGCGCCGTGTGATTATCGAGGCCCGCCAGGCCAATGCCGTGCAACGCCTCGAGATCGTACGGACCGGCGCCGCCGAGCAGGTGTCGTGGCGTGTCGGCACTGCCCAGCGTCCATTCGATGCCGCTGCCCAACAGTGGCGCGATCGCGTGCTCGCGCTGTTCGACACGGCATGGGAGCTCGCCGCGCTGCGCGGCGAGGTGAGCAGTCTGCGCGGCCAGATTTCGTCGGTGCATGGTCAGTCGAGCTCGCTGAGAGGCGAAATCTCCTCGCTGCGTGGAGAGGTGAGCGCGCTGCGCGGGCGGGCTTCGTCTGTCCGTGGAGAGGAGAGCGCGCTCCGCGGCCGCATCTCGGCGATTCACGGACACGTCAGCGCGCTGCGGGGCGCCATCTCGGCGGAGCGGGGCGCCATTTCGGCCGTCCACGGCAGCCGCTACGGCGCCGACGCGTCCGAGCGCGCGCAAATCGAAACGCGCCTCAAACGCCACGAAGGCGAGGTCGCGCGCATCGAGCAGACGATCCGCGATTACAACGCCGAGGCGAAGATTGCCGAGGTCCAGAAAGAGATCGACGCCCTCCGCGCCGATACGCGTACGGGCGCGATTGAAGCCGAGATCGCGGCCTTCGATCTTCCCGGCAAGATCGCCGTAATCGAGCGCCGCATCGCCGAGCTGAACGTCGAGGGAAGAGTCGGCGCCCTCGAACGGCAGATCGGAGCCCTCGATGTCGACCGTCGGAGCGCGCAACTGCAGGAGCGCCGCGACGCCGAGCTCAGACAGTTGGAAGCAGCCATCGCCGCGATTCGCTGATGCCGAACGATCTGCTTCACGGCGTGCGCGTGCTCTTTCGCGCCAAAGGCTGGACGGCCGTCGTCGTGTTGTCGCTCGCCCTCGGCATCGGCGCGAACGCCGCGCTTTTCAGCGCCGTCAGCGGCCTCCTGCTGAAGACACTGTCTGTCGACGATCCCGGGACGCTCGTGCGGCTCAGGTATGCCGGTCGAAATGACGCGGTGACCAGCTCGAGCGACTATGGCGTCTCGGATCAGGTCGGGGGGCAGCCGGTGCGCTCGACTTTTTCGTATCCGATATTTCAGGAACTGCGAGCGGCGAACAAGACGATGGCCGACATGTTTGCCGCCGGACCGCTCGGCACGGTGAATGTGGTGGCCGATGGCAAGGCCGATACCGCAAGGGCGTTCATCTCGACGGGCAACTACTACCAGCTGCTCGGCGTGAGAGCGCATCTGGGCCGCACGATTCTTCCCGAAGACGATCGTGCAGCCGCGCCTCCGGTCGCGGTCATCAGCTACCGCTACTGGCGTCAGCGATTCGGCAGCGATTCGAGCATCCTTGGAAAGGTCGTGCGCATCGCGGATGTCCCCGTCACCATCGTCGGCGTGCTCCCGCGTCTGTTCACCGGTGTTCAACGGCCCATCGGGGACGTGCACGACATCGCGATTCCGCTCGTGCTCGATCCGCTTGTCGCCGACAACGCGAAACGGCTCACCGAACCGACCAACTACTGGCTGCACATCATGGGGCGCGTCAGGCCGGGCGTATCTGCCGCGCAGGTGCAGGGCAACCTCGACGGGGTTTTCCAGCAGGCAGCGCGTGCAGGGCTGGCGGCTTACCTGTCGTCTCTTCCCGAAGGGACGCGGTCGAATTCCAGAAATCGAAGCCGCACCGAGGTGCCGCGGCTCGTCGTCGATGCAGGGGGCCGCGGCATTTACGATCCGACTCCCGCCGATCTACGGGCTGTGTCGATTCTGAGCGTGGTCGTGGGAGCGATTCTGCTGATCGTGTGCGCCAATGTGGCCAATCTGCTGCTCTCGCGCGCGACGACGCGGCAGAAGGAGATCTCGATACGGCTGTCGATGGGCGCCACGCGCGGCCGGCTCGTCCGGCAATTGCTGACCGAAAGTGTGCTGCTGGCGGCGATGGGTGGCGCGCTCGGTGTCCTCGTCGGGTACTGGGGCACGCAGCTGCTGCCCGGCGTTCTGGGCCAGACCTCGGCGCTCGACTGGCGCGTGCTGTTCTTCGTCGCTGCGCTGACGGCCGCGACCGGCGTCGTCTTCGGCATCGCACCCGCGTTGCGGACGACAGGCGTCAACGTGAACACGGCGCTGAAGGAAAGCAGCCGAAGCGTCGCGCGATCGGGCACCGTGCTCGGCAAGACGCTCCTGACCCTTCAGGTCGCCATTTCTCTCGTGCTGTTGATTGGCGCGGGCCTGTTTCTGCGCACCGTCCAGAACCTTCGGGATGTCGACGTCGGGTTCGACCCACAGAACCTTGTCCTCTTTCACGTTGATCCGCGGATGATCCGGTACGAGCGCGAGCGGGTGCCCGGGTTGCTTCAGGACATGCTCGATCGTCTGGGCGCGATACCGGGTGTCCGTGCCGTCACCTTCTCGCACGTGCCGCTGCTGTCGGGCGGCGTCAACTCCACCAGTATCTTCGTCGAGGGCCTCGACTACGATCCAACTGTGCGCGACCACCACAACGGCATCAACCGCCTCGTCGTCTGGCCGAACTTCTTCGACACCATGGGCATGCCGCTGGTCGCGGGCCGCGCCTTCAGCCAGCGCGATGCTGCAGGCGCGCCGAAAGCGGCCATCATCAATCAGGCGGCCGCCCGCAAATATTTTCCCGGCGAGAATCCGATTGGCCGGCGATTCGGATCGAGCATCGAGACGGCCGGCGATCTCGAGATCGTCGGCGTGCTCCGCGACGCAAAATACGACAGCGTGCGCGATCCGGTGCCACCGACGATGTATGTGCCGTACCTGCAGGCCACGACGATCAACAACGTGGTGTTCGAGGTGCGCACGGCCGGCGATCCGGCGGCGGCGATGGGCGCCATTCGCGAGGCGGTGAGGCAGGTCCATCCCGCGCTGCCCATCACCAACGTCAACACGCAGATGGATCGGGTCGAGCAGCGGCTGACGCAGGAGAAGGTGTTCGCGCACGCCTATGCGCTCTTCGGCGGCCTCGCGGTTGCGCTGGCGTCGATCGGTTTGTTCGGGTTGATGTCGTACAGCGTCTCGCGGCGCACGAGCGAAATCGGCATCCGCATGGCCATCGGCGCGGAGCGCCGCGACGTGCTGCGCCTCGTGATGGGTGAATCGCTGGCGCTCGTCGCCGCCGGCATCTCGATCGGACTGGCGATCGCGGCGGCTGCCAGCCGGCTCGTGGAGAGCCAGTTGTTCGGCGTGGCGGCACTCGACAGCCTTTCTATGCTGTTGGCAGTCGTCACGATGATCGTTGTGTCCGCGGCCGCCGGGTATCTGCCGGCCCGCCGAGCCTCGCGCGTCGATCCCATCACGGCGTTGAGATACGAATAGCACGATCGAGAGTATCCTGATCGGCGTGAACAGCATTCTGCAGGACCTTCGCTTCGCAGCCCGCCGCCTCATCAGAGATCGCCGATTCACGCTTGCGGCTGTTGCGGCGCTCGCTCTCGGCATCGGTGCTACCAGCGCCGTGTTCACCCTCGTCAACGCCGTGATACTCCGGAGCCTGCCGTTCGACGAACCGGAGCGCATCATGTGGCTCGGCACACGCGACGCGCAGAGCCGTGATTCCGGCGTCTCCGAGCCCGATTTCGAGGACTGGCGCCGCGCGACCCGCACGTTTTCCGGCATTGCGCTGATGCAGATGGGCAACATCAACTTCAGCGCCGACGAGCGCGCACCAGACCAGTACGACGCCGTTTACATTTCGGCGAACGGCTTCTCGCTGATCGGCACCGGGCCCGCCATCGGACGGGGTTTCACTGCCGAGGACGATCGTCCGGGTGCCCCCGCCGTCATACTGCTGAGCCATAACGTGTGGATGAGCCGGTACGGCGGAGACCGGTCGGTTGTCGGCCGCACGGTTCGCGCGAATTCGGAACCGACCACGATTGCCGGCGTCATGCCGCCGGGATTGCAGTTTCCGTTCACCACCGAGGTCTGGCTGCCGGCTTCGCAGAGGCCCACGGCGCAAACGCGCGCCGGGCGCGAGGGCCGGCTCTTGATGGCATACGGCCGGTTGGCCGACGGCATGACGATCGAACAGGCGCGCACCGAGATGACAGGCATCACCGCGCAACTGGCCGGACAGTTTCCCGACACCAACAAGGGGATCACCGCGGTCGTGACGCCGTTCGCCGAACAGGTGATCGGCCGGCAGGTACGCGTACTGTTCTGGTCGCTCATGGGCGCCGTTGCGTTCGTCCTGCTGATCGCGTGCGCCAACGTGGCCAATCTCCTGCTGGCGCGCGCGGCCGACCGATCGCGCGAGATCGCCGTGCGCATCTCGATTGGCGCCACGCGCTGGCGCATCGTCCGGCAGTTGCTCGTCGAGAGCGTGCTGCTCGCGTTTGTCAGCGGCGTCGCCGGCCTCGGCCTCGCGTACGGCGGGATCCGATGGTTCGACGCGAATCTGCAGGACGTCGGCAGGCCTTACTGGATGGTCTTCACGATGGACGCGACGGTCGTTGCGTTCTTCGCGGCGGTGTGCCTGGCGACAGGAATCGTGTTCGGCCTCGCACCGGCGCTCTACGTCTCGCGCACCAGTGTGAGCGAGGTGATGAAAGACGGCGGACGCGCCGGGTCTGCCGGCATGCGCGCGCGGCGGTGGACGACCGGGCTGATCGTGGCGGAGTTGACCTTGACCCTCGTGCTGCTGTCGGGCGCGGGGTTGATGATGCGGAGCTTCCTCAACCTCTACCACATGGACGTCGGCATCGACACGTCGCGCCTCGTCGCCATGCAGCTCATCTTTCCTACGCGAACCTACGCGTCGCTCGAATCACGGGCGCTCTTCCTGCAGCGCGTCGAAGAACGGCTGGGAGGCATCAGCACGATCGGAGCGGTCGGCACGACCAACTACCTGCCGGCCAGCGGCGCCTCGCAGCGGCGTTTCGACATCGTTGGTAAGAATGTCGATGCCGCCGCCGAGCGGCCGCTCGTGGGAATGATCGCCGTGGGCTCCAGCTACTTCGACGCGCTCGGCGTGCAGATGCTGCGCGGCCGGCCGTTTGCGGCCAACGATGGCGAGCCCGGCCGCGAAGCGATGATCATCAACCAGCGGCTGGCGACGCTGCACTTCCCGGGTGAAGAGCCCGTCGGCCGCCGCATCCGGCTCATCAACGACGGCAACGTGCCGGGCGCGCCGAAGTTCTACGAAGCGACGATCGTCGGGGTCGCGCCGACCATCCGCCAGCGCTTTTTCGAGGCGGATCCGGATCCGGTGGTGTACATCACGCATGCTCAGAATGCGTTGATGGCGATGAGCGCGAACCTGCTCGTGCGCGCGCGCGGCAATCCTGTGGCGGTGACGGCGCTGCTTCGCCAGGAGCTCGCGGCGATGGATCCGGACGTGCCGGTCACCAACATCAGGACGATGGACGAGATTCTCGCGCGGAATCGCTGGCCGCAGCGCGTCTTCGGCACGATGTTCATGGTCTTCGCAGTTATCGCCATCGTGCTCGCGGCGGTCGGGCTGTACAGCGTCACCGCGTATTCGGTGTCGCAGCGGACACAGGAAATCGGCATCCGTATGGCCCTGGGAGCCGAAGGGAAGCAGGTGCGGTGGCTGATTCTGCGGCGCGGCATCATCCAGCTCGCCATCGGCCTGGCGCTCGGCCTGGCCGGAGCCATGGGAGTGGGACAACTGCTGCAGGGGATGCTGGTGGGCACCGGATCGGCGGATCCAGTGACGCTCGTGTCGATCAGCCTTGTCCTTATCACGGTCGCGATGATGGCCTGCTTCTGGCCCGCCCGCCGCGCGACGCGGCTGGATCCAGTGAAGGCGCTTAGATACGAGTGAAACTAGAAACTAAAATCTAAAAACTAGAATCTGAATTTGAGAAGCTCAGATTCTAGATTCTAGATTCCAGATTCCAGGTGTCGGTTCTAGCCGGACCGCGCGGTACACGCCGGTTCCCAGCATCGTCGCGTAGCCCTCGGCCACCAGTGCGCGATTGCCGCGCCCCGCGTCGGGCCGCGAGAGGCCAGTGACGCGGGCGAGCTCGCCGCGAACCGTCATCCCCGCGGCATTCAGAAAACAGCGGGCGATCTCTCGCAAGGCGGCGTCTCGATTCACGCGCCTGGTCAGCTCGTTGGGAAAACGATCGATGCCGAGCGTCCAGATGTAGGTGAACTTCGGCGCATACACGGCCGCGCTGGGTATCACGATCATAGTTGCTTGCAGTTCGTCCATCCCTCTGGTGAACGATGCGCGATCGCTGACGCCCGATTCGGCGCGCAGGTCGGATGTGCCCATCTCCCATTCCTTGCGGAGCACTTTCAGAATCGCTCGCGCGGGTTTGCTCAGCCGGCGCTTCTCGTCGGTCCGGCGCAGGCCGAACACCGCGTGAAAGTAGGGAATCATGCGTGGCGCGAGAAACATCGGCTTGCCGCGCGCGCATTTGGCGTAGTACACCTTGCCCCGCTCCATGATCGCGTCCTTCAACTCCCAGGTGAGCGACGTTTCGGAGTCTTTCTGCACATTCCGCGGCAGCACGGCGTCGCGGCGCCCGCAGACCGCGACGTAGAGTGAGGGACCGGGCCGCCGCGAGTCGGTGAAGCCGGACGCGAAACCAACCTCCTCGACAAAACGTTCCGCGTCTGCGACCGACTCGACTTGACGCGTGCCTTCGCGGCACCAGCGCTCGTCGCGGTATTCTTCAATGTCTTCTGGAATGGCTGCCTTCGGTCTCATACTGGCGCGTACCGGCACAATGCCAATGGTACTCATCATCGCGCTCGGTGTGGCATCCCGTACGCGCCTGCCGGCGTCGCCGCTGAAGATGCGCAGTTGCTGCAGAGCATTGCCTGGGAAACAGTACAGGCGTATCGAATGGTTCCCCGCTGACCCCAACCGCGGGAAGGGCTACGCGCGGCAGAGGACCTCGCCGTGGAGGACGGCGTACCAGGCATCGGGGTGCGTGGCCCAGCGACGCCATCCTTCGGCGATCTCGCGGAGCTCTTTCTCGGTCGCGAGGCCTTCGGTGACGGCTTGACGGGCGATCGTGGAATCGGTCATGCGGTCGGCCCACAGCCCTCCCCACCACGCGCGGTCGTCTGGCGTGGCGAAGCACCACACTGATGCGCCCGATTGCACGTCGTCGAAGCCGGCGGAGTGCGCCCACGCGAGGAGGAATCGGCCTGCGTCGGGCTCGCCTGCGTTGCGGCGCGCGACCTTGCGGTATAGGGCGAGCCAGCGGTCGATCGCGGGCTCGTCGGGGTACCAGCGGAAGGCGCCATAGTCACCGTCGCGCGCGGCGACCAGCCCACCAGGCTTGCACACTCGCTTCATTTGGCGCAGCGCGCAAACGGGGTCAACGAGATGCTGGAGGACTTGATGCGCGTGCACGACGTCGAACGTGTCATCGTCAATGTCGAGAGCATAGAGGTCGCCGACCGAGAACTCGACATTCGGACCGCCGCCGGCGTCGCGGCGCGCCTCCTCAATCACGTCGGCCGACACATCGATGCCGAGGACCCGTCCGGGCGCGACTCTCCGCCCGATATCGGCCGTGATCGTGCCCGGCCCGCATCCGAGGTCGAGCACACTGATGCCGTCGGTCAGGCGCGGCGCCAGGTAGGCGGCCGAGTTGTCGACCGTGCGCCACTTGTGCGACCGCAGTACGCTCTCGTGGTGACCGTGCGTGTACGTCATTGAGTCCTCAGTTTCTGGTCGCCGCCACGCCAGTATCCTCCGCGAGAAACCCTCCCGACTGATGCGCCCACAGCGACGCGTACACCCCGTCTCTGGTCAGCAGTGTGTCGTGCGCGCCTCGCTCGACCAGCCGGCCGCGGTCGAGAATGACCAGCTCGTCCATCCGCCTTACGGTCGACAGCCGGTGCGCGATCACGATGGCCGTCCGGCCGGCGAGCAGCGCCCACAGCGCGTCCTGGATCAACGCCTCGCTCTCTGAGTCGAGGGCGCTCGTCGCCTCGTCGAGCACGAGGATCGGTGCGTCTTTCAGGATCGCCCGGGCGATCGCCACGCGCTGGCGCTGTCCGCCCGACAGCTTGACGCCTCGTTCGCCAACGAGCGTGTGGTAGCCGCCCGGAAGGGCGTCGATGAACTCGGCCGCGTGCGCGAGCTGTGCCGCGCGCCGCACGTCGGCGTCTGTCGCATCGGGCCGGCCCACCCTGATGTTGTCGGCGATGCTGCGGTGGAACATCGACGGGTCCTGCGGCACGTATGCGATGAGGCGGCGCAGCGCGGCCTGCGGCACCTGCGCGATCGACTGGCCGCCGATGAGAATCGCTCCCGACTCGACATCGGCAAACCGCAGCAGCACCCGTGTCAGCGTCGTCTTGCCGCCGCCCGACCGGCCGACCAGCCCCACCTTTGCGCCCGGCGCGATCGTCAGCGACAGACGATCGAACAGCAGTGGCTGTGATGACGAATATCGGAAGCTGACGTCGCGCAGCTCCACGCCGAAATCCGCCGGCGAAAACGCCTCGGTCGTGTCCGCGTCGACGACCGACGGCGGGTCGAGCAGCAGTTCCGCGAACTGCGCCGCGTCGGTGAGCGCGCCTTCCAGGCTCCTGTAAATACGGTTGAACTCCCACATGACGCGCGTCGCGCTGGAGTAGTAGCTGAACGTGATGAACACCACCTCGAGGCTCGCGCCGGTTCTGCCGCTGACCCAGAGCGCCAGGATGAGCCCCAGTGTGTTGGTGACGACGAACATGGGCGACGTGACGAGATCGACGCGAAGGTTCTGGTAGTCCCACGATCGCAGCGTCTTCGCCGCGTAGTCGCCCACGTTGCCGGCGTGGATGCGCGCCTCGTCTGGCTCGCGCGCGAACGCGCGTACCGCTTCGGCGTTGGCGATCGAATCGGCGACGTGCCCTGCGAGCACGTTCGACGCGGTTTCGCGGATGTCCACGAGGCGGCGGCGGCGCCGAATCAGCGGCACGACCATGACGAGCGTCGTCGCGAGCATGGCCAGCAGAAGCACGATGAGCCACGGCGAGTACGACCACAGCACGGTTCCCACGAACGCCAGCGGCAACACCGTTGGCCCCACCTGAAACGACAGCACGTCGAACACGTCTTCGAACCGCCGCGCATAGCCGAGCGCGCGCTTGGTGAGCGAGCCGGCGTAGTTGTTCTGGAAGAACGCCAGATCTTTGGCCAGGAGCTCGTCCATGGCTTCGATGTAGAGCCCCTCCATGCCCCGGATCTCGACGCGGGCGATGAGGACAATCGCGATGCGCCAGGCGATTTGACCACCCAGCCACAGCCCCGCGAAGGCCGCCACGTACGGCGCGAACCGGGCGGCCGTGACGGGCTCGCCCTGCGCGATGGTGCCGAGCATCCGCGCGACGACGAGCGGTGGAGCGTAGAAGGTGAGCACCTCGGCCACGGCCGGTAGCAGCAGCGCGCCCAGTGCGGCCGCGCGCCGGTGGCGCAGTTGCGCAAAGTACTGGCGGAGTACCAGCCGAAGGGCGGCGGTGAGACGCTTGTCGTCCCGTTCTGTGTCGGTAGTCGTCGTCATAAAAGCAAAAGGCCATCACCTGGTAGCAGGTGATGGCCTTTGAAAGTCCGGAAATTCGGGCGCTGGAGCCTATCTCACCTGCGTTCGCTTGTACAAAGGACGATGCCCTGCATCGGCCAATGCGTAAAGATCGAAACGTAGGTGTGGCGCACGAATTGAGTTGAACACGACCCTGACGCGTTTGTCAAACCGCGTCCGACCCCTCTTCGACAGAAGTTCAAGGTATACATATCCAATGCAGAGCCAAGGGCCTCAGCCCTGCATCATCACCGCCGCGATTACCGGTTCAGTCCCACGCAAGGAGAACAACCCGGCGGTCCCGATCACAGTCAGCGAGCAGATCGAGGCGACGCACGCCGCCTTCGAGGCTGGCGCGGCGCTCGTCCACGTCCATGTCCGAAACGACGACGGTTCGACGACATCCAATCCTGACAAGTTCGCAGACTTCCAGGAACGGATCCGCAAGATCTGCCCGGACATCATCGTGCAGTTCTCTACCGGCGGCCGTTCGGGCATCGGGTCCGAGCGTGGCGGCATGCTGCATCACCGGCCGGACATGGCGTCGCTCTCAACCGGGTCGTGCAACTTTCCCACTCGCGTGTACGAGAATTCGCCCGACCTGATCCGGGAGCTCGCCGAGAAGATGCTTCGCTACAACGTGAAGCCGGAGATCGAGGTCTTCGATCTCGCGATGCTCTACAACGCGGTCGACTACGTGCGCGACGGCTTGATCAAAGCGCCGCTCCACGTGCAATTCGTCCTGGGAGTGAAGCATGCACTGCCAGCGCAGCGTGACATCCTGGCGTTCGAGGTCAGGAAGCTCGCGGAACTGATGCCCGAAGCGACGTGGGTGGCTGCCGGCATAGGCCGTCATCAAGTCGAGGTCAATCGCTGGTGCCTCGAGATGGGCGGCCACTGCCGCACGGGCCTCGAAGACAACGTCCGCTGGGACAAGCATCGTCTCGCCGCATCGAACGCAGAGCTCGTGAAGCGCGTCGCCGATCTCTGCAGTGAGTACGGCCGCAGGGTCGCCACACCCAAGGTTGCGCGCGCGATTCTGCGACTGAACACAGTTCACTAAGTATTGTGAGATCGTTTTGGTCGGGACCAATCCGCTCACTCAACGGCCCCTCGCTCTCGCAAAAACGCTATCGTTCTGCCTTCAGAGTGAGACTCCTTCTGAAACCGTAGCGCGTACCCCAGCGGTGTGCATTCGACGACTTCATCCGGCCGCTCATAATCTCCCGGCAGCTTCACGCGCACGCTGAGGTCGGCGCCGCGCTCCACCAGGAAATGCGCCATCGGGAACCCTTGATCCGCGAACTGTGTGGTCGCATGAAAAATGGCCGTTTGCCCGCCGACGCCCGCATCGTCTACGGTCGCGCGCGCATTGACGTCTGCGCCGCGATCGAGCAGCAGCCTTGCGGCTTCAACATTACCGAACTCTGCGGCCACGTGCAGCAAGCTCGCGCCCTGAAGCAGGAGGCGGCGGGCGCCCGTGCTGCCGCAATCCAATTCAGGAAACTGCCGGTGCACCAGCGTTGAATCGGCATCGAGCTGGTCAGCCAGGCGATCAAGCTGGCGACGGAGCACGTCCAACACGCCGGGAGCGTTGTACCTTGTCGTACCGCCCGCATCGAGCAGCAAGTCGATGCAGGCACTCAGTCGCTCTGGTGAACGCGCGTAGGTTCCGATCACGTAATCCAGTGCTGTAGCGCCACGCGCATGGCAGTTCGGATTCGCTCCACGAGCCAGCAGCCATCTGAGCGCCTCCGGATCCAATGCCTCGCAAGGCGCGAAGATGATCGGAAAGTCTCCGTGCCACTCGGCATTCACATCCGCACCGTACGATACGAGCAGCTCCATCATCGGAATGCGATTGCCCTTGAGCGCCGCTCGCATCAGCGGTCCATCCCCACCCTGGTGCACGTCCGAGCCGTTCTCGATCATCCACTTGGCCATCGTCAGCCTGGTTGGCGTTGGTGGCGCCCATGGCACGCGGCATTCGGCGACCCATGTGAGCGGACCGTCCTTTCCGTAGCCGAGCGGCGCACGGTGCAGGTCCGGATTCGCCGTCATCAACGTCTTGACGCCCTCAATGTCATTGGCGTCGATCGCTTGTTTGAGTTGCCGAATCTCGGCGCTGGGCAACTCTAGCGGATCAGTCGACATAGCGACCCCCGTCACTTCGTCGGCACGAGGCGCGTCAGCTCTTCAAACCAGTTCTGGACGACCTCGATGGTCGGCGGTGCCTGGTCGGGGCCGCTGCCTTCCTTGATCATGAGAAACCGCTTGCCGTCCGGCGACACATCGTACGTCTGAGTGCTGCTGATTTCGCTTCTGCGGGTGTACGGGACATCAATCAGCTTGATCGGCATGCCTGCTCTCCACGTGGGACCACGCTCCACAGACACGCTCATGAGTGCGCCATCGGGTGCGAGGTAGAAGAGCTCTTGACTGTTCCGCGCCCAACGGGGCTCGGTGCCGCCGACGGTGGACACCTGGGTTTTCCCCTCGTTCACGGCCGGAAACGGCCGCACAAAAATCTGAAACCCACCCGAGTCGTTGGACTCGTAAGCCAGCCATCGACCGTCGGGGGAGACGACTCCGCTACGGTCGACAAGCGGCGATTGCACCAACGGTTGCACGCGGCGGTCTTTCTCCAGGGTGAGCATCATCACGTCGGTTGCGGCCACGCTCGTACTCTCCGAGAACAGGACGCGTGTGCCGTCTGCCGACACCGCGGAGGGGCGCTGAAAGTTCGCCCTCTCCGTCAGACGCTCCGCCTTACCCGTTCCGTCAGCCGCTTGCCAGAAGAGAGACGCCGCGGAACCACCAGCTTGGGAGCTGAACGCGAGGCCTTGGGAGCTGAACACCAGGCGACGTCCATCCGGCATCCACGCCGGCGCCTGGTCCACCCCCGGGTCGGACGTGACCCGTATGAGCGTCTCGCGCGCTAGGTCCCAGACCCAGACATCGTTCTCCTGATCGCGGATGTCGAGGGCCACCCGCGTCCCGTCCGGTGACAGCCGCGGAGACGAGTAGGGGCGGGCTGGAGCGGCCTTGATCACTTCTTCACGACCTTGGCGATCGACCCACACGAGCGTCCGCGCCGTCACCCCAGCCCCGCCAGCCACATACACCAACGTCCCGTCGCGCGCGATGTCGAACTCGGCCGTGCCGTTCGGCAGCGTCACGACATCTGACACCACCGGAATCGGCGTGCCGGTCGCCTCCAAGCGCTCGAGGTTGAACGCGACGGCGCGTAGAGTTCCAGCTGCGACATACACCAAATGGCCGCTCGGCACGTAGTACGCCTGACTGCCGCCACGCATCAGGATTTTTTGTGTGCCGGTCGTCAAGTCGAGGACTGCCACCTGTGAGGCATCGATGCCGCCCGTCGTCGCGGTGATCGTAAACAGAACGGCCTGGCTGCCTGGCAAGAACTGCGGCCAGAGGTGATCGCTTTCCCCACGCTCACGGTTGGGCTTCGTGAGCACTGTCGGCTCACCGCCGGCCGACGACACGCGCTGGAGACCGGTTGATGTCACTGCCGTCGCAAAGATGATGCTGTCGTCATCACCCCAGGTGGCGCCCCGGCTTGCACCATCGAGGCCGCACAGTGGGAGAGCGGGTCCGCCACTGATGGCGATTTTTTTGAGCGTGACGGGGACACCTGGCTCGACGAAGCCAATCCATTGCCCGTCCGGCGATGAGAACGGAGCGCGCGGCACCTGACCGAGCGCCGTGACCGGAGTGAGCTCGAGCTGATCCAGCGCGCGCCTGAAGAGCTGCGTGCCAGTGCTTCCGATCCCCTTATAGATGATGTGCGTCCCGTCCGGCGTGATCGCGAGGTCGCGACTCTGGGTGTCCACGGCCAATGCTCCCGTACCGGTTCGCGAAAGAGAGAAACGAGTCACGTGCGGGACGGCCGGGCGCGTCGCCAGCCACACGCCGGCGCCGACCGAGGCACCACCCACGATCAGGGCGGCCGCCGGCATCACAAGGCGGCGCCATAACGGCTCTCGGGGCAGGACGCTCACTGGATGGACGGGAGACGCGAAGACGAGACTCGCCGACTCGTTCATCACGAACAACGCCGTGGAGATGTGCGCGACGCGCAATCGCCGATCCTTGGCTAAGCACCGTTGCACCATCGTGCGAACAGGTAGCGCGACGTCCGCCGGCAGTGCACTCCAATCTGGCTCGCTCTTCAGCACTGTGGCCAGCGTGTCAGCGATGTCCTCACCAGGGAAGGCCCGTTGAGCGGTCAGCATCTCGTACAGCACACACCCGAAGGCCCAGATGTCGCTCCGCTTGTCGGCGGGTTTGCCCTTCGCTTGCTCCGGCGCCATATAGGCCGCGGTGCCGAGGATCACTCCAACGCCGGTCATCATCGCGGGCGAGGTGATTGTCGGAGATGCCGTGACGTCGCCGTGGCCGGCCGTGATTCCCTCGTCCGCGAGCTTTGCGAGGCCGAAGTCCAGGACCTTCACCGCGCCGTCGGGCGTGACCTTGATGTTGGCCGGCTTCAGATCGCGGTGAATGATGCCCTGCTCATGCGCGGCTTCGAGGGCCTGGGCGATCTGCTTCGCGACGGGCAGCGCCTCGTCGAGTGGCATCGCCCCTCGCGCGATCCGCTGTGACAGGTCCTCGCCCTCGACCAGTTCCATCACGAGGGCGCGCATGCCACCGGATTCTTCAAGGCCGTAGATCTGCGCGATGTGCGGATGGTTGAGCGCAGCCAGCGTCTGGGCTTCCCGATTGAAACGCGCAAGCCGTTCCGTGTCGCTTGCGAACACGTCGGGCAGGACTTTGATCGCGACGTCGCGATTCAGCTTGGTGTCCCGCGCATGAAACACTTCGCCCATGCCGCCGGCACCGAGTCCGGCGACAATTTCATACGGGCCGAGGCGGGTACCGGGGGTGAGTGCCAAACGATGTGGATTATACGGCCGCTCTGGGGCGCCTCCAGTCCGCGGAAAGGGCGATGTCGAAATTCAGTGCTTTTGAAACTCTACCGAGCGTTAACGTGCTTTCAGAAACACGTCTTTTCCCGTTGAAGTGTTCGGCGAATTCGACGATCGAACGACACTGCTGCCGCCAGTTGTATATCCATGTTGGACCACAAGAGTCGCTTCGACGACCATCTCGGTGCCGTCGGAATTAAGACTTCGGACCTCTTCGAACGTGACCGCTTGCTTGTTGATGTGTGTGATCAGATTCGTGATGAGCGTCGAGCCTTTCCAACGGAACGTGGCCACTCGTTCTCCGGCAATCTCGGCTTTCATCTCGACAGGCAGGTATCTCACCGTCTCCGTCGTCCCGTTGCGTGTTGTCTCAATGCGGACCTCAGCGGGAGTCTGCTGAATAGCCACCGTCACCGGACCGATCGCAGGACCCTGAGCTGCGGCTTCGCTGCGCGACAAATCCATTGTCCAGGTTCCGGAGAAGTCAGGCGGGCCTTGGGCGCGCAGGCCAAGCGGGACCAGCCCTACGATGCACAACGTCCGTAGCAGAAGTTTCATACTCTCCGCGCTGCAACGGTGGTGCCACTGACAAGTCGCGAGAGGGCTCGAAATCGGGGAAATTAGATCACGAGATTGCACGAATATACGTCACTCGGCTTCGTGCACTTCTTTCGCCGCGCGAATCCCGCTCTCCAGCGCCCCCTCAATCCAGGCGTGATACAAGCTGCAGTGCTCGCCGGCGAAGTGCACGCGCCCTTCCGCCGCCACGATGGCGGCCTGCAGGTCGGTTTGCTGGTCCGGCGCGAAGAGCGCGAACGCGCCGCGTGCCCAGCGATCCGCGTACCAGGCGTAACTGACTCCGACCTCGAATTCCTCACGAATGCGCGGATGGATGCGCGCCACGTCGTCCAGCGCTTCTTCCAGCCGTGTTTCCGGATCCATCGCGCCCCATTGCAGCGCGTCCTGGCCCCACGTATACGACGCGAGAAGCACTCCACGCGTAGTGTCGGTGGACGAGGCCGGATAATTCATGCGCCGAATCGGCAAGTCGGTCACGGTCGCTCCGCAGACGATCCCGTCTTCGTCCTCCCAGAACCGATTGCGGACCTGGAAGAGGATCTTCGTCGAGGCGTGGTAGTTCAGCTGGCGGATGGCGCGCATCTTCGGGCGCGAGAACGGTCGCCCGAGCTCGATCGTACGAAGGCACGGAAACGGCAGCGTGCACACGCAGTAGTCGGCGGTGACCGAAAAGCGGCCCGCTTCGGTCTTGTAGTGGACCGTCACGTCGTTGTCGCTCTGGTCGATGGCGCGCACCTCCGCACCGAACCGCACCTCCTGCTGCAGCTCCGCGTAGAACGCGCGGGGCAGGCGATCCATCCCGCCGTCGATCGTCTGCATGTCCACATAGGCCCCTTCGAGGTCTTCGCGCAGCACCTCCATGACGGCGTTGTTCATGTCGGCCTCGACGAAGTTCATCACGGCGTAGTACTCGATTGCGCCTCGGGAGAAGTTCCGGTGCTTGAGGAACTCGTAGAGCGAGAACTGGTCGAACTCGGCACGGATCTGCTCCCATGCCGACGGACCATTGCGGTCGAGCAGCGCCTTGATGTCGGCGATCGCCGCCGTCCACAACTGGTCGGCCGTCTTGCCGCGCTCGTGCGGCGCGAGATCGTACGGCAGCCGTTCCGGCGATCGCTGCGCATCCTCGAGGGTCATGCGCTGCCCGCCGATATGGACGAGCCCCTTCGGGTTCCCCATCACGAACGGCGTCAGCGCCAGGTTGAACTTGGCGCAGTAGCTCAAGGTGAGATCGTGCGAGCGGGGGATCCGCATCGCGCCGAATTCCGCGTACAGGCCCGGCGCGAACTCACGGCAGGTGAGCACGCGGCCGCCGACGCGGTTCTGCGCTTCGAGCACGACGACCTCGTGCCCCTGGTGTTTCAACTCGTAGGCGGCGACGAGCCCTGCCAGGCCGGCGCCGAGCACGACGATCCGCTTGCGCGCCCCGGGACGGCCGTCCAGCCCGTCGCGGACGACCCGAAGAGTCTCCTCAGTCATGCGCGAATGATAGAGGATCGATGGGCGATGGCGTGGGTAGGGAGGATTACTTCTCGCGAACGATCGTAAATGAGCCAGGTCGCGCCGCCGGTTGCACGAGCCATCCCGCGTTCAGCGTGACGCTCCAGCCGTCGCCCTGCAGGGTGGCTCCTTCGAGGGGCCCCGTAACCGGGACGGACAGTGTGGACCCATCGGCGGCGCGCAAGACGCCGGCGTTGGCGTTGAGACGGCCCCATTGAGCGGAAAGGGTGAAATTGCGAAAAAACACGGTACCGACCCCCGGAATGCCTACGCTGCCGGTGGTGTCGCTGGTCCCGCTGCCCGCGGCTGGCATCGTCAGCACGGGCCCATCAACGAAGCGTCGACGCAACTCGGCAACGCGGACCTGCTGCGCCCGATCGCGCGCCTCCTCCGCCGTTCGCAGCGTTGCCCCATCGTAGCGCGCCGCTGCCACGGCAACATCCGGCGTCGGTGGCCTGTTGGTTGCGGAGGCGAGCAAGTCGCCAAGGTCCGAAGTGCCACGAACCTGTCGGCGCCATCCCGGCAGGAGATCGTCCAGCAGCACACCGTAGGCAGGTCCGGAATGGGCTTCGAAATTTCCGACGAAGGCCGGCTGCAATTCGCCTCCTGCGAGTGCTGACGCTGCGGCACGGCGGGCATCCGCGGGCGAATTGGCCCAGGCCGCGACGCCGGTGTAGCTGGGAAGCCCTTCACGAATCTCGTCGCGCCGTTCGTTCTCTGCCGCGCCGGGAAACAGGCGGCGGCGCTCGCGTCTGAAGGCCAGCGCATCGGCGATTGCCTCGGCCTGGTCGCTCCCGCTCGACTCCACCGCCCGGCGCAGCGCTCGCCATTCGAGCTGAATCCAGAAGCGCCCTTCGAGTGTATCGAGATGCTCGTTGAAGCCGTCCTCCGCCATCAACCCCAGCTCGGGCTGAATGCGATGGAACAGCCCGTGAAGCAGTATTTGCTGGCGTACATCGGCATCCTTCTCCGGGAGCAAGAACAAGGGGTAGGCGAACCACCGCAACCCGCCCCAGGAGACGGGGCCATCCGCGAAACCCGGAAAGCGAGGCGGCGGCCCCGCCGGTTCCGGCTGGCTCGTGGCACGCGTTCCGGTCGCTGGGTCAAAGATCACCATCGGACCACAGAGCGACACACCCCACAGCCGGCCCGCGTCTCGCTCGCAGAGCGTCGTGGCTTCCTTGAAGTAGCGCTCAGCAAGCTGCGGTTGAACCTGTGCATCCGCGCCCGCTGCGGCGCCAAGCAGCACGAGCAGGAATAGCGTGTTGAGATGGTGCCGAATGGTCATCGGCCTCTCTCCCTCGGCCGAAGCCTACCTGAAACCATCGGTGCAAGCTACGTGGGAGCTTCCTGGAACTTGAATCCTCCCACCGAGGCTGAATCACTACAGATGTTTGCCGGCGCTGAACTCCGTTGACGCAGGGCTCTAGCGAGGGATTCCATGAAGCGACCGTCCAGACAGCGGAGATCGCCAGACTCGTTTGAGATTGTCGCGGCTCAACGCAAACGTTAGCCGGCCCGGTAGGGAATGGCGTGAAGATTACCTTCAAAGAATGGTGGGAGGAGTTCTCGCGGCGGCGTGAAGTTGTAGTCAGTCCACCCACTCGTCAGGCCAGTCCCAACTAATTTGTCCGCCTCTGGGAACCTCAATCCCACGAATGGGTGGGAAGAGCGCATGATTGAATCAAACAGCCATGATTTCGCGGCATATAGGTTGCTGGTGGCAATACATGATATCTGACGTTCGGAACGCTGTTCGCAGCCTGCGGAGGAGTCCTGGCTTTGCCATTGCGACCATCCTCACGTTGGCGTTGGCTATTGGCGCCAACACCGCGATGTTCAGCTTTGGCGATGCAACGGCCTTCCGGCCGCTGGACGTGCCTCGGCCAGGCGAGATCGTTCGCGTGTTCAGCGCGACAAAGGAAGTGCCGTACGGCCGGCATTCCGTCGCCGACTACATCGACTATCGCGATCGAACTACCTCCTTGGCGGGAACAGTCGCGTATGGCAGCGTTTTGGCTGCCGTGTCCAGGCATCGCGACGAGATCCCCAGGCTCTTCGGGGCATGGGCCGTGAGCGGCAACTTCTTTTCCGTCCTCGAAGTTCAGTCGAGTCTTGGCCGCGGGTTTGTTTCTGAGGACGACAAGCCCGGAGCAAAGCCCGTCGCTGTCATCAGTCACAGCCTGTGGAAGCGGCATTTTGAGTCGGATCCGGCGGTACTCGGCACTCCGATGATCCTGGGGCAACGCGAGTTCACGATCGTTGGCATCGCGCCGGAACGGTTCGCCGGGACCGAACTTTTCTTTCATCCAGATTTCTACGTACCTCTCTCGATGATTCGCGAGGTCCAAGCCAGCATTTCCGAAGATGTCCTGACGAATCGCTCGAACCGCTGGCTGACTATTCTCGGACGGCTCAAACAGAATGCTGATGTCGATACGGCAAATGCCGAGATCGTCACGCTGGCCCGCGCACTTGAGCAGACGTATCCGGACACGAACAAAGGACGCACGGCTCAGGTGTTAACTGAGGTCAGCGCGCGCGGCAAGCTGGACACGATGGGGTATCAAGGCGCCGCCGTCGCGCTCGGCATCGTGGGTCTCGTGCTGTTGATCGCGTGCGCGAATGTGGCCAATCTGATGCTCTCGCGCGCCGCCGGCAGAACGAGGGAATTCGCCGTGCGCTTGGCGATCGGCGCGTCGCGAGGCCAGCTGATTCGGCAGCTCCTTACTGAGAGCCTATTACTGGCGTCCGCCGGCGGTCTGTTGGGCATACTGCTCGCCTCTGCTGGCATTCAGTTTCTTTCGCAGGCGCTCGCCGCGAGCTTCGCCATGACGGACATGCCGATTTCGATGGACGCGCGTATCGACACAAGAGTGCTGCTTTTCACGCTTGTCGCATCCGTCGCCACCGGCCTCCTCTTTGGCCTCACGCCGTCGTTGCAGAGCTCCCGGCTGAATCTGGTTCCAGCGCTGAAGACGTCTGTCACGATTGGCCACCGCCGGCGATGGTTCACACAGCGGCACGCGCTCGTGACCTGCGAAATCACTCTCGCCGTCGTCGTTCTGACTGTGGCGGGCATGTCGATTCGCGGATTCGTGGCTAAGCAGCGGGCGGATCCGGGTTTTCGCACCGATCACGTATTGCTGATGTCGTTCAATCCCGGTCTCGTCAAATATTCGGAAGATGAGACTCGTCGGTTCTACAAAGAAGTGGTTGACCGTACGAAGACTCTTCCCGGGGTATTGTCGGTCGGACTCTCCGAGTTCATACCGCTCGGCTTTAACGGTGGGGCGTCGGCTGTCGTCATCGACGGATATGAGATGCCCACTGGGCAGAACCAGCTCTCAATAGGGAGGAACACCGTCGACAGTGGGTACTGGGGGGTGATGCGCACCCCGATCGTACGCGGCCGCCTGTTTGACGAGCGGGACACGAGCTCCAGCCCCGCAGTCACAATCGTGAACGAAACGATGGCGCGGCGGTACTGGCCGAAGCAGGATGCGATTGGAAGAATTGTCCACTTGCGCGATCGGAACGGCCCCGCCTTGCAGGTCGTCGGCATCGTGAAGGACGGTAAGTACACCTTTTTGGGAGAGCCGCCGCAGCCGTTCATGTTCATGCCGGCCTCGCAGCGGTTCCGGTCGATGATGACGATGGTCGTGCTGGGCGCCGGCGACCCGTCAACGCTTGCCGCGCCAATCCGGGCGCAGCTGCAGGAGTTCGGCTCCAACGTCCCCGTGTTTGACGTCCGGACCTACGACGACCTGTTTCAATCGCGAGCGCTGCTGTTCTCGCGATTGACGACGCAGGTCTTCACGTGGCTCGGGCTTCTCGCAATGGTTCTTGCCGCGGTTGGACTCTACAGCGTGATTGCCTACCTCACGGCGCTTCGAACACGCGAGATCGGCATCCGCACGGCCGTAGGCGCCGATCGTCGCACCATTCTTCTGTTAATCGGCAGACAAGCGATCCCGATGATTGCACCCGGGTTGGTAGCAGGTGCCGCGTTAGCGTATTTCACGATGCCCTTTTTTGCGGTCCCATTCGACTTCAGCCCCCACGATCCGGCGATGTTGACGGCCGTCGTCATTCTGTTCGCAGGGATTGCGCTCGTCGCGGCACTCGTGCCCGCCCGCCGCGCCGCCCGCGTCGATCCGCTCGTGGCGTTGAGATATGAATAAGGGTTGTTCATGACTGGCATGGTTCAGGACCTTCGGTATGCGCTTCGCGCACTGAAGAACAGTCCGGGCTTTACCGCCGTGGCCGTGCTGACCCTCGCACTCGGCATCGGCGTAAACACCACGGTCTTTACCCTTCTAAATAGCGTGTTGCTGCAACCGTTGGGGCATCCTAACCCCGAACAGTTGATGCACTTCGACCGACTGCTTTCCGTGGGTGAGTACCATGAGTTTCGACAGATCAATCAATCGTTTAAGGAGGTTGGTTCGTACACCGCGGGTATCGACGCGTACACGACCAGTGAAGTCAACCTGACGGCTGGCGATCGGCCACTACGAGTGCGATCGATTTCCGTTGACGCCCATCTTCTTCGCACGTTGGCTATCGGCCCTGCACAAGGACGCTTTTTCACGGACGAGGAAACGCGCTTTGGTATGGGAGGACTTGCTCGCCCAGTCGCGATTCTTTCGCATGAGTTGTGGCAGACCGCGTTCGACGGTCGGTCAGTCATGGGACATACGACGAGCATCGGCGGGCGAACACATGAAATCGTCGGGATCATGCCGCCTGGCCTCGATTTAATGGATCACCGCATCGGCGTCTGGCTCCCTGTGGGTAGTCCGGCAGCGATTCGAGATAATCGCGCCTCTCACCTGCTCCAGGTGATTGGACGCCTGAAACCCGGCGTCACCCCACAAGCGGCAGAGACCGAACTGACAACATTGATCGAACAGTGGCGGGTGCGGACCGGTGCATCCGGCCACGTGCCGACCAATCGGCCTACCGACGCTGCTGACCATGCGCTTGGCCTGCGCCCGATGCAGGAAATGGTTGTGGGTGAAGCGGGTCGGCACATTTGGACCCTTCAGGCGGCGGTGGGATTCGTCCTGCTCATCGCATGCGCAAATCTTGCGAACCTTTTCCTCGCGCGAGCGGAGTCTCGCCGGCGTGAATTCTCAGTCCGGGCGGCGCTCGGAGCGAGTCGCAGCCGGCTGCTTGGACAAGTCGTGACCGAGAGTTTGCTACTGGCAACGGCAGGTGGCGCGATCGGGCTCGCTCTGGCACACGCGACGGTGCGCACGGTAAGTCGGGTATACGCGACAGCTGTCCCACGTTCTGATGAGTTGACGATCGATGCCGCTGTGCTGCTGTTTACAGTCGGCCTTTCGATCGTTACCGGACTACTCTTCGGACTCGTACCGCTTCTGCAGAGGCCGGTTCATGAACAGCTTGGCCACACGCTGAGGAGTGGCGGAGACCGAGGTGGCAGTAGTGCGGGTCGGCCTCGGGTTCGTGCCGCGCTCGTAGTCACTGAAATCGCCCTGACCGTGATGCTCGTTGTGGCAGCGGGTTTGTTGATTCGCTCGTCCTACCAGCTCGCCAATGTGGATGCCGGCTTCGAGCGCTCTAATCTAGTGACATTCTCATTGACACTGGCCGAGCCTTACGAGCCCGACACGCGTGCGCAGGCGTATCGCCGAATTCTCAATGGGCTGCTGGCGGTGCCGGGCGTACAGTCGGCAGCGTTGATGTCTGGTCTACCGCCCAAGAGATCGCTGCAGGCAGTCCCCACACGAATCGAAAACGATGCTGCCTCGGATGGACGCGCGGTTGAGGTAGTCGATTACTACCAGTTCGTCATGGGCGACTACTTTCGCACAATGGGCATTCCGATTGTGGCAGGGCGCGGCTTCAATGGCCCTGAGGGAGCCTCCAATGCGAGGGCGGTGGTGATTAACGAAACGCTCGCAAGGAAAGTGTGGAGTGGGCGCAGTCCAATCGGCGAGCGACTGCGGCCAAATCTCGGAGCCGCCATCGGCCTCGCAGGGAACCAGTGGCACACCGTCATCGGTGTGGCCCGTGACGTCAAGCAGGGAGGCGTCGAACAGGCTGTCGGGACGGAAATCTACGTGTCGCTTGACGAAATTGGAATGGCGGCACCAACAGCAAACGCAGTGCTGAGAACGACACTGCCTCCGCCCGCACTCGGCCGACCACTGGACACGGTGGTTCGAGAGGTTGATCCGAATGTTCCGGTCGTCCGGCTGCAACACATGGAGTGGGCATTTGCCGATGCGAATCGTCGGCCAAGGTTTCTCGCTCAACTTCTTGGCGCGTTCGCTGCCCTGGGGCTCATGCTGGCTGTCGTAGGGATCTACGGCGTGCTGTCTTATCTTGTCACCGAGCGGCGGCGAGAACTCGCCATCCGAATGGCACTTGGGGCGCAGCGCTCCCGTGTCATCGGCCTCGTGATGAAAGACGGGTTTGTGTTGACGGCCATCGGTCTGCTGATCGGAATTATCGGCGCGCTGAGCCTGAATCGCGTTATGGAAACACTTCTGTTTGGCGTGCGCGCAACCGATGCCATGACGCTGCTGAGCGTTGTTACTGCTGTGGCAATCGCGTCGGCGTTCGCGTGCTGGGTGCCGGCATGGCGCGCGTCTCGACTAGATCCGAACGTAGTACTACGGGATCAGTGATTGTCTGGTGCGTGCCGCGCGTGTCGATCCGCTCGTGGCGTTGAGATATGAGTAGGGGTAGTACGTCGGCTGCTATCGAATGGCAATCGTCAGTAGATACGTGATTGCAGGCTCACAATATTGCAGCCGACGCTTTACTTCGATCCCGTACTTACCACTCTGTGGGAACAACCGCCTTCCAGCGTCGCGCATACTCGGCGAGTGACTTTCCAGGGAATCGTTCGAGTCGAATCTCGAGTTCTTGACGCGGCGTACCTGTCCGCGCCCTGACGCCTTGCCCGATCGGTCTCGGGCAAGTCTGTTCGCTTTGGGTTACCGAACTCCTGCGCGGCAAGTACTACCTTTCGTAAGATACTTGTCGGCTAGAAATGACCCTCCTGCCTCCTCCAATGAACAGGGCGGACTCGTTCTGATGGCCCAACCGCCTGGGGGGCCTGACGTCCTGGACGCCAAGTGGCTTGAGACTGCACTGCGAGCACGGGCGTTCCCAACGGCGCGCGTCCGCCGCGTAGCTCACGAGATCATCGGCGTCGGCTATGGCCTCGCGGGGACAGCCGCGCGCGTAACGCTGGAGGGCGATGCCATTCCTCAGACGCTCGTCTTGAAGTGGGCCGCGACGGCGCACGTCCAGCGCGAAGCGCATTTCTACGAGTCGCTCGCGCCGCGCTTGGGCCTGCGGTTTGCGCGGCTTCACGCCTGTGCCTGGGCCGACGAGGCCGATCGCGGTGTGCTCGTCTTCGAGGACATGGCTCCAGCGCGTCAGGGCGACATCCTCCTCGGGGCGACAGCAGGCGAGGCCGACAGACTCATCGACGCGATGGCAGTCTTCCACGGGCAGTTTTGGGGCGGGACCGACGTAGACATAGCGTTGCTCTCTTCATGGCATGACGTCGCCGAAAAGCGCCTCGCGAATCTCGCCGAAACACTGCCGGTGTTTCTTCAGACGTGGCGGGGCCGCGTCCCTGATGCCGCGTTCGCATTTGCGGCCGAATTGCCGACGAGGACCGAGGATGCATATGGCGAGCTGAAGGCGGCGCCGCCGACGCTGATCCACGGCGACCTACACCTCGACAACGTGCTCTTCTGTGGGGACGGGACCCCGATCGTGATCGATTGGCCCAGCGTCAGCCGTGGACCGGCCGCAGCCGACTTTGGCCACTTCCTCGCCGAAAGTCTCACGCCGATCACGCGTCGCGCGGAGCAGCGCAGGCTCGCGAAGCGTTACGCGGCCGCACTTGCCGCCCGCGGGATTGAAGGCTACGGCCCCGACGCACTGCGGCGTGACGCGGAGCGTGTGATGGTCGTCTTGTTTGGTGCGGCCATCCGGTGGGCGGCGGGACCGAATTCCCCGAGGCCGGACGTTCCACGTGCGCCGGCTTTGGCGGAGTCACTGCTCCGGAACACTGCTCTCGCCGTCGTCGAGGGCCTTGCGTGAGCGTATCTGAGGCGGGAGCCACCGGCATTCTGAATTCTGACTTCTTAGATCCCGCATTATGATCGCACGATGGCAGATTCGCGCTCGTCCGTATTCGTCCCAGCTTTCGCACCGATCGCGGGAGGCTGGTTCACCATGGGCACTGCGCTCGGTTACGAGGACGAGCGTCCACCGCATCCTGTTTTCGTCGATGGATTCGAGCTGGGCGTGTGTCCCGTCACGCGCGCGGAATACGAGTGCTTCGTGGACGCCACACAGCACGAACCACCGCGCGAGTGGTCGTCTCCCCTGTTTGCACAAGCGGATCTTCCCGTCGTCGGCGTGAGCTGGATCGATGCGGTCGCGTATTGCACATGGCGATCCGAGCAAGATGGCCGTCCGGTCCGGCTGCCGACCGAAGCCGAGTGGGAATACGCCGCGCGCGGCCCTCAGCAGGCGCTCTTCCCGTGGGGTGACGTTATGCCGGAGTGGATTCCGAACGGCGGACGCGGTCCATTACAGGCGCCGTGGCCGGTGACACTCGGCGAACCGACCGCCTTCGGCCTTCTCGGCATCGCGACGAACGTGCACGAGTGGTGCGCCGATTGGCACGACAAGGACTATTACAGCCGATCACCGGAGCGAAATCCCGCCGGCCCCGACCAGGGCGTGCGACGTGCCGCGCGCGGCGGAGCGTGGCGCCACGCGCACACTATTTGCCGCGTCACGCTGCGCAGTAAGCTCGATCCGTCGTTCCGATACAATGACTTTGGGTTCCGCCTCGCGCGAAGCCTCGCCGACACGAGTCATGATGGTTGAGAAGGAGCAGGCATGGGAGACAAGGGTGGCAAGAAGGACAAGGAAAAAAACAAACAACAGCAGCTGACGAAACAGAAACAAGAGGAGCAAAAGAAGCAGGACAAGGCCCGGCCAAAGACTCCGTAGCAGGAAGCTCAGGGATGTCTCGAAGAAGGGAACGAACTGCGGGGCAAGCCGAATCGTCTCCGACGCGGCCTGCCCGAAGGTGGTCGAACGACTACTGTCCGAGGGGGAGCTGATCCGCCAGCCTGACCTTCCAGAGGTTGGTCGGTGCGTCGATCGGGACTGCGATGCCAAAGTCGTTGTCGTTGATGATGTCGACGATGTTGGCGTTGCGGATGCTCAGGCCTTCCAGCTTGTAGGTCCAGAATGTCCGCTGGGCTGCGGGCTGATTCTCGAATTCCTCGAACACGATCTGCCTTGAGACATGCGTTGCGCCAGAGCCAGCCGTTTGTTCTGGAACGAGGGAGGCGTCGTGCACGCCATTGATATCGGTCGCGCCTTCAAGGTCAACCAGAATCAGTTGGACGCCGCCTTTGCCTGGTTCGTCACTTCGTTCGAGCAGCAAGAGCTTCGTCGGTCCCACCCAGGCCATCGCGCTCAGCTTGAGGTTGCCGGCGGTGGTGGGGGCCGGGACGGCCGGGTAGACGACTGGATCACTCATCCGGTAAATGTACTGACCCGTGACGGCAATGGCGTACGGATTGCTGACGTCCAGCTTCAGAATGCGAAGGACACGGCCATTCCTGCACTGATTGGTATTGGGAGAGCACCCCACCTCGAGCGGACTCTGCGTCATGGTGTACGCGGTCTGCTGGTCGGGCGAAATCGCCACACCCTCGAATCCTCGGTTGCCTCTCCGCTTCGCGAGCACCGCCGGGAGGGTTGAGCTCACAAGGTAGCTCGAGCCAGGCAGCGCCTTGCCAGTGGGAATGTAACGCTGTTCGATGACGCCGGTCGCAAGGTCCCCAACGAACAGCGACGGCCTGTTTTCCTCGACACCAAGGAACTTACCGTTCGGCAGGAGCGCGAAATCCTCCACGTCCATGCCGTTCACGTTGAACCCGCTGGTGCTTGTGCACGGGTTGAAGAACGACGGATCGTCGTTCTCGCCGCCGCCTGCCAGATTACTCAGGCCCGTGATGCCCGTAATACCGTTGGAGGTCACCAGGTTCACGATGTTCAGCAGTTCAATCGCTCCGCCGTTCGCACGAAACCTCACGATGGCGGGCGTGAACTGCGGCAGCGGGTGGGTTTTGCCGTTTGCGCTGCCACTGTCGCACGGCACGGTCGTGTCGGGAAAATGGTCGACGTTGGGCCCGCGGTCGGTGATCCCCAGGGTACTCGTTGCCACCCAGCGAGATGAGGCCCGAACCAATGGCCGGCTGATCGTCGACGACGAGCCCGTTGCCCGCCGCGGTATTGAGCTCGCTCTGCGTGTACCCGAAGTTCGTCAAGCTTATTGGGGCTAACTCAAACAGCCCAAGGAGCTTCGCGCCACGTGCCGGGTCGCCGGCCGCCCCAAGGTGAACAACCCCAGCCGCGCAGGCGGTCACGAGAACCAACGTCAGACCGATTCGTGTCTTGGAAGTATGCATATCCGGGAGTCTAGGGGGTGCTCTTGACTGCGCGGTGAAGGTGACATCAAGGGACTGTAAATAAAGTACGCCTGGCTTATTGGTGGCGGTGCCGCTGCTGGCCCGGGGGGCTCGCTCGCTCGCCGCCGGATGATCGTGTGCGGCCCGCCCGTTCTATGACCCCTGCTGGTTTGTGACGTTCAGGACACTGCTTCGGAGACCGGTGTCTTCAGTTCCGGCTTAATGTAGGACCAGTGGACGTGGATGCTTTTCCATGTCCCCTGCGTCGCTCGGTACACTGCGGTTGCGTTCCAGCGCGCGACGACTGCGTCTGTCCCATCCGATCGGGTGCGATGGCTGAGGAGGTTGAACGTCAGCACCGCGATGTCACCATGCTGCTGTACCTTCGGGTCGATCATGTCGAAGCGGTCGACGCGAATTTTCCCTGTGTAGGGTGCGATCATTTTCTTCATAGCATCCAGGCCGTCGATCCGCTTCTCCTGCACCGGATCGAAGTACGTGAGCTCGGGCGCGTAGATCTCGATGTATCCCTGTGGATCGCCCTTGCCCCAGCGGTCGAGCGCGCCGCGCTCGAGGGCAATCACGGTGGCGGCCACATCTTCCTGCGAGGCGGATGCACACGACGTGGCGACGAGCGCGGGAAGGATCAGCAGCATAAGCGTCCGCATGGGATCTCCTCTTTTATCTGGTGAGTAGCGACCGGCACTCGGGACTGTCGAGCAGCATCCGCATGGCCGCCAGGAAATCTGGTGCCGCGTGGAATGGATGAGCGCGGTGGATCTCGCCGTACGCGGAATCGAGCGCCTCGAGCCCCTCCAGCGCGTCGGGGGCCACATCGCGCACTCGGGTCACATGCGCGCGCGCGAACAACAGCCTGTGGGGATCGAGATAACCGGCCTGGATGAATCCTTGCGTTTTCTTCGCGCAGCGGCACGGGTTGGCGCTGTTGACGAGCCCGCACTGCCCCTGCATGAAGCTGTGCAGATCTCGTCGTGCCCGCGTGAGCCTCTGCCGGAACGCGTCGCGCGAGACCTCCAGCAGCTCGGCGCCAACGCTGTCGGGCACCCCGAGGATACCGCCGAGGATATACACGAGCCGCTGCTCGCGATCGAGGCACAGCAGCATCCCGGATGTGCAGCCGATCTTCGCCTCCTGCACCAGCAACTGGACGTCAGCGGGCACGGACGACGGATCCGGCAGGTCGAGATCGGCCGTATTATCGAGCCCACGCGCGTAGTCGCTGAACGAGATCGTGTCGGGCTTGTCCCCACGGCGCTTGATGTTCAGCGCGTGATTAACGACGATGCGGTAGAGCCAGGTGCGGAAGCTACTGCGGCTTTCGAACGTTGAGAGTTTCGTCAAGACCTTGATCAGCACTTCTTGCGTGGCGTCTTCGGCCTCCTGGGGGTAATAAAGCATTCGAACCAGGATGTTGTAGATCCACTGTTGGTGGCGCTTGAGGAGCGTCTCCAGCGCCTGCCGGCTGCCCATCTGCACACGCCGAACGAGAGCGAGGTCCTCCGGGTCCGTGTCGGCTTGCTCCGTTAGAGGATTCACGTGTGGCATCTGGCTATCTTAGACACACGCAGAACGTGACTGTGACAGCTCACTCTTGCCGAAGCAACGTCGCCGGCTCGATCCCTAACGCACGCCGCGCGGGAACGTAGCAGGTCGCCATCGTGACCAGCAGCAAGCCGAGCGCCACGCCGAGCAAGGTGAGCGGATCGGATGGCGAGACGCCCACCAGCACGCCACGAATGAACCCGCCCGCGAGGTAGATGCCGGGCGCGCCAATCAGCACGCCCATGAGCACGAGCGCCGCGCCCTCACGGAGCACGAGGCGCAGGACGCGACCGTGATCGGCGCCGAGCGCCAGCCTTACCGCCAGCTCGTGACGCCGCCGGGTGACCGATCCCGACACCACGCCGAACAATCCCATCGCGGCGAGCAGCAGCGCACCGATCGCGAACGCGCTGATCAACGCCGCGCCGGTGGCCTGGTTGCTGAGCGTCTGTTCGACAATCTCGTCCATGGGTCGTGGATCGCCGATCGGAACTCTCGGGTCGACACGCCGCACTGCCGCACGGACGTCGGGAAGGAGCAAAGCTGGATCCCGGGTTGTCCGGATGACGAACGAGAGAGGGCGAGTCAACTCGTCGACCTGCATCAGCAACTGCGGCCGCCCGTCGGCGTGAACGTCATAGAGTCGTGCTTGATCGACAACGCCGATGATCGTGAGCGACTGCTTACCCAGCGGGATTGTCGCGCCAACGGCGTTGCCGTCTGGAAAGAAACGCCTGGCGAGGGCGCTGTCGATTATCGCTTCGCTCACGCCGTTCGGGCGCAACTCGGTGAAAGTACGCCCTGCGACGAGGCGCATGCCCATCACTTCGACGTAGTTCGCCGCCACGCCGACGAGGTCGGTAAGCACGGCGTCCCGATCGGCGTTGCCGGTGTTGCCGGGCGCGCCGGGAATTCTGATCGTGACGAGCGGTGTTACCGCCGTCAGCGGCAGCGTGCTGGTGGCGCTGACGCCTGTCACGCCCGGAATGGCGGCGAGCGCCTCCTGCACGCGAACCCGGAAGGCGACCGCATCCGACATTTGCGGAAAAAACTCCGGCGGCCTTCGCAGGCGTATGGTGAAGACTCCCTCGGACCTGAAGCCCGGATCCGCCCGAAGCAGCCGCTCGAAGCTGCGCACCACGAGCGCACCGCTGCTGAGCAGGACGAGCGAGAGCGCGACCTGCGCGACGATCATGCCGCGGCGCAGGCGCCCGTGACCGCCGCCTCCGCGCACCGCGCTGCTTGCGAGAAGCGACGAGAGCGACGTGCGTGCCGACCACCCGGCGGGCACCGTCGCGGCGAGCAGGCCGAGCAAAGCGCCGACAGCGACGACCACTGCCGCCGATGCGCCAGTCGATCGCGATCGCATCGCGCCGCGGCAGGTCGAGCGGTGCCACCGCGACGAGCGCGCGCGTGCCCCAGATGGCGACGAGCGTGCCGAGCGCGCCGCCGGCAGCGCCGAGCGAGCGCGCCTTCGAGAAGCGTGGCAGCGCACGATCGCAACCGTGTTGGCGCCGAGCGCGCGCGACACGGCCACTTCGTGCTCGCGCTGCGCCGCGCGCGCCAGCAGCACCGACGCGAGGTTGACCATCAGCATGACCAGAAGCACGATGCCCGCCCCGCCGAGCACGACGAGCGCGGGGCGAATGCGCGAGATGACGTCGGCTTTGAGCCCGACGGGATACAGCTTCAGCCCGCGGCTCTGGAAGTCGCGCGCGTCGATGGCGCGGCCGACCGCGCCGACCGCGGCAGCCACCTGTTCGGGCGATGTGCCGCGGCGCGCGCGGATGATCGCCGCATATGCGCCCTGTGGATTCGTCTGCGAAAGCACTGCCGACAGCGGGATGAACGCCTCCACAGCCTGCGGCGGCCCGGCAGCTTCGTTTCTCACGAACGCGAAGTCAGACGGCAGCACGCCGATGACGGTAAACGGCCGCGACTGCAGCGCGCACGACCGAGCCGACGATGCCAGGGTCGGCGCCCAGCCGGTTCCACAAGCCGTGGGTCAGGACGATCACCTGCTCGCGTGCCCTGCCGATCTCGTCGGGCGCAAAGCCGCGGCCGAGCGCGGGGGTGACGCCGAGTATGCCGAAGAGGTTGGGTGACGTGCGCGTCACGGCGATTTCCATGGGATCGGCGCCTTCACGGAGCGAGAAAACGCCGCCCAGGAAGCGCTGTACCGCCGCGGCGTCCTCGATGACGCCTCCAGCCTTCTGCAGCTCGGCGATGTCCGGGCCGCCGAGATCGCCCCGCGGCAGGTCGGTAATCGGCCCGTAGTCGCGCCACACGTAGTAGAGATCGCCCGGATCCTTGTAGGGCATCGGGTCGATCAGGATCTTCTGCGCCGCCGTGTACACGACCGCGAACATGCCGAGCCCGATCGTCAGCGTGCCTATCGTTGCCACGACAAAGCCCGGTGCACGCACGAGCCGCCGCGTCACGATTTCGACATCGCGGCCCCAGTTGCCGCCGCGCCGCCACGAGGTTGCCGGGCGGATCCGCTCGGCGACGCCGTTGCGCAGCGAGTCGAGCGAGCGCGCGGATCCAGAGCCTCGCGAGTCGACCCGGCCCGCCGGCGTTCATCGCGTCGCGCGCGCGATCCATGTACACCTCGACGACCTCGTGGCCCATCTCGTCGCGGAAGTCGATCGGATACAGCCGCTGCAGAAGGGTGAACCAGCGCTTCGACAGATGCATCAGGCGGTCGCGTGTCATTTGACCTCCTTCGCCAGCAGACCGCCGGTGCGCGCCGCGCGCATCAGCGCTCCGAGCCGCTGCGCCTCTGCGCGTGCGACGCGCAGGCCGGTGTTCGTGATGCGGTAGTAGTTGCGGCGCTCGTCGTCGACATCGGGAGCGGGCCGCCGCGCCGATTCCTGGATCAGCCCGGCCTCGACCATGCGGGCCAGGGCGCGGTACATCGTGCCCACATCGGGCACGGACGATTCGCCGCGCGCTTCGATGTCCTGGATGATGCCGTAGCCGTGCCGCTCGCCGGCCGCGAGACTGAGCAGGATGTGAAACTCGACCCGCCGCAGCGGCAGGTGGGCGTCGAGACGTGGTCTGTCGGTTCCCATGGGTGTCTCGCACATATATGCACCACGCATAGATGTCTGTCAAGCGATTCCCGTCGGCGCGCAATCGAATCCCACAGGCGAACACGCAGGCTCAGAACCGGACAGGACCGGGCCCGGTTCGTGTAGGATGGGGGCGCTGCCGGCGGCACGTGGCTTGCCAGCGATCGCGCGCGGAGGTGGACCGTGACTCCTTTCAGACTGACGTTGCTCATCACGCCGCTGATGCTTGCCTTGGCCGCCAGCGCCTGGGCGCAGGCGAAGAGTTACCCGCTCGAGACCGTAAAGGGCCTCACGTTGATCAACGCGAAAGCAGAAACAGCCACGCATCAAGGCAGGAAGGGTTTACGCGTGACGGCCTCAGACGAAGCGTTGCGCCAGCTGACACCGGCCGATGGCGAGCTCAATTCGATCGCGTTAATTCAGGATTTGGAGTTCTCAAATGGGGTGATCGAGGCCGAGATCGCCGGCGAGCCGGGGCCCGGCGCTGGCGAAGGGGCCCGCGGCTTCGTCGGCATTGCATTCCGGATGCAGAAAGACGCGAAGACCTACGATGCGTTCTACCTGCGCCCGACCAACGGCAGGGCCGAGGATCAAGTGCGTCGCAACCATTCCACGCAATACATCTCCCATCCGGCGTGGCCGTGGCAGCGGCTGCGCAAGGAGACGCCCGAAAAGTACGAGGCGTACGTGGACCTCGTGCCGGGTGTCTGGACGCCGATCAGGATTGAGGTGCGCGGCGAACAGGCGCGTCTCTATGTGCACGATCAGCCCCAGCCGACGCTCATCGTCAACGACTTGAAAACGGGTGTAGGCGGGAAAGGTGCCGTTGCCCTATGGGTCGGGCCCGGCACCGTTGCCCACTTCCGAAACCTGAGGATTCGCGACTAGCGCAGTGATCGAAAGCCCACGCGAATCTCCCCTGAAAGGAGTTGGGGCTGCTCCCATGCCGCGAAGTGACCGCCTTTGTCGAGCTTGTTGTAGTGGATCAGTTTGGGAAACGCCCGCTCCGCCCAGCTCCGCGGGGCTGGATAGAGCTCGTCAGGGAAGACGCTCACGGCAACCGGAATGGAAACGCCTTTGGCATTGAAAAACCCGAGCTTGCCCCAATTCTCCCAATAGAGACGGGCGCCAGAGAGCGCCGTGTTCGTCAACCAGGCGATCGTGATGTTGTCGAGGATGTCGTCGCGCGTGAGGCCCTCGGACCGTCCGTCAAAGACGCGCGCGATGAGCTCGTAGCTGCGCTCGTCGTGATCAAGGAAATACGCCGCCAGGCCGACGGGTGAATCCGCGATTCCGTATAACGTCTGCGGTCGCAGCCCCATCTGCCACCCGTAGGCGATGCCTTTTTGATATTCGAACAGTAAACGCTCGTAAGCGACCTTCTCATCGGCCGAGAGGCCCGATGGCGCCGCCGCCCCGGAAAAAGCCGCCTTGTCAATGTCGGCTGGAAAGATGCCAGGCATGTTGACGTGAATGCCGAGCAACTCCGGCGGCGCCTGCAGGCCCATCAGCTCGGTGATGACCGCGCCCCAATCGCCGCCTTGCGCCACGAATTTCGTGTACCCGAGGCGCTTCATCAGCGCGATCCAGGCACGCGCGATGTGAGGGGCGTCCCAGCCCGTCTTCGTCGGCTTGCCTGAATACCCGTAGCCCGGCATCGACGGAATTACCAGATGGAACGCGTCCGATGCGCTCGCGCCATGTGCGGTGGGATTGGTCAGCGGATCGATGATCTTCATCTGCTCGATGATCGAGCCGGGCCACCCGTGCGTGATGATGAGCGGCAACGCGCCTTCGTGCTTTGAACGAACGTGAATGAAATGAATGTCCAGCCCATCGATCTCGGTCATGAACTGCGGCAGGGCGTTCATTTTTGTCTCGATCGTGCGCCAGTCATAATCTGTCGCCCAGTAGCGAGCGAGTTTCTGAATCGTCGCGAGCTGCACGCCTTGCGATGCATCCGCGACCGTCTCCCGTTCAGGCCACTTGGTCGCGTTGATGCGCCTGCGCAAGTCGGTCAGGTCTGCCTCTGGAACGTTCACCTGAAACGGACGAATGGCGGTTGTCTCCATCACAGCAGTGTGCTTTGTCATAACAAGAACCTTTCTGAAACCTCGCGTGCCTATTTGCGCAGTGATCGAAAGCCCGCGCGAACCTCTTCTGAAAAGAGCTGCGGCTGTTCCCAGGCCGCAAAGTGCCCGCCTTTGTCGAGCCTGTTGTAATAGATGAGTTTGGGATAGGCCCGCTCGGCCCAACTCCGCGATACCGTATAGATCTCGTCTGGAAAGACACTCACGGCAACCGGGATCGCAACGTTCTTCGGGGCAACGAGACTCAGCTTGTTCCCCCAATACAGGCGCGCTGAAGAGACCGCCGTGTTCGTGAGCCAATAGAGGGTGATGTTGTCGAGGATGTCGTCTCGCGTCAGGCCCTCGGACTGACCATCGAAGACGCGTGCAATGAGTTCGTAGCTGCTGATGTCGTGGTCAAGTATCCACGCTGCCAGGCCGATCGGCGAATCGGCGATGCCGTATAGCGTCTGCGGACGGTTCCCCATCTCCAGAGCGTAGGCGAGGCCGAGCTTGAAGAAGAAGGCGAGCCGGTCATACGCGTGCCTCTCCTCGGTTGAAAGGTTCGATGGTGGAGGAGCGCCGGTAAAGGCCGCCCTCTCGATTTCGGGAGGCACCGCTTGAGGCAAGTTGGTGTGGATGCCGAGCAATTCCGGAGCTGCCTCTACCCCCATCAGGTCCACGATGAGCGCGCCCCAGTCGCCGCCTTGCGCCACATATCGCCTGTACCCGAGGCGCTTCATCAGCACCGTCCAGGCACGTGCGATGCGAGCGGCATCCCAGCCGGTCGTGGTCGGCTTGCCTGAAAACCCGTAGCCCGGCATCGACGGAATCACCAGGTGGAACGCATCCGCTGCGCTCGCGCCGTGCGCCGTGGGATTGGTGAGCGGATCGATGATCTTCAGCTGCTCGATGATCGAGCCGGGCCATCCGTGCGTGACGATCATCGGCAGCGCATCTTCATGTTTCGAACGGACGTGAATGAAGTGAATATCGAGCCCGTCGATCTCGGTCATGAAGTTCGGCAGGGCATTGAGCGTTGCCTCGACCTTGCGCCAGTCGTGCTCTGTGGACCAATAGCGCGCGAGTTTCTGAATCGTCGCAAGCTGGACGCCCTGCGATGCATCCGCGACTGGCTCCCGTTCGGGCCACTTCGTTAGGTTGATGCGCCTGCGCAAGTCGGTCAAATCCGCCTCTGGAACGTCCACACAAAACGGACGAATGTCGGTTGTCTCCATCACGGCTGTGCGCTTTGTCATAAAGAACCTTTCTCGCGCGCCTGTTTGCGCAGTGACCGGAAGCCAGTCCGTACCTCTTCTGAGAAGAGCTGCGGCTGTTCCCAGGCGGCAAAGTGCCCGCCTTTGGCGAGGGCGTTGAAAT
Source organism: Vicinamibacterales bacterium (assembly GCA_963782595.1). Lineage (GTDB taxonomy): Bacteria > Acidobacteriota > Vicinamibacteria > Vicinamibacterales > JAMQPK01 > JAMQPK01. The sequence goes on from CAWAKJ010000007.1 coordinate 879,513, forward strand.
GGATGAGGTTGTGGTAGGCGCGCTCGGTCCAACTGCGCGGAGCCTGGTAGACCTCTTCAGGGAAAACACTAACGGCGGCCGGAACGGAGATGTTGTAGTCGTTGAAGAAGGCGCCCTTGTATTCCACATAGAGACGCGCGCTGGACACGCCCGTGTTCGTCAACCAGGCGAGGGTGATGTTGTCGAGGATGTCGTCCCGGGTCAGGTCGCCGTAGGGCTCCCCATCGAGAAAGAGTTTCGCGATGTGCCCGTAGCTGGCCACGTCGTGGTCGATCAGCCAGGCGGCAAGGGCGACGGGTGAGTCCGCCAACCCGTACAGGGTCTGCGGGTGTGCGGCCATCATCAGTTGCGTAGGGACGTGCTGGTAGAGGAACGCCATCTGGTCGTATGCCCGTTGTTCCTCAGCCGAGAGACCAGCCGGCGGCGGCCCGCCGGACTGAAGCGCCTTGGCAACGTCAGGGGGCGCGGCACCGGAGAAGTTCAGATGGATGCCGATCAACTCCGGGGGTGCCTGTTGAGCCATCAAGTTCGTGACGAACCCGCCCCAATCACCACCTTGCGCCGCGAATCGGCTGTACCCGAGGCGCTTCATCAGCTCTACCCATGCCCGCGCCATGCGAGCGGGGTCCCAACCGGGCGTCGTGGGCTTGCCTGAAAACCCGTAGCCGGCCATCGACGGGATCACCACGTGGAAGGCGTCCGACGCGCTCGCGCCGTGAGCCGTCGGATTGGTCAGTGGATCGATGATCTTCAGCTGCTCGATCGGCGAGCCGGGCCAGCCGTGCGTCACGATGAGCGGCAACGCACCTTCATGTTGCGAGCGAACGTGAATGAAGTGAATGTCCAGCCCATCGATCTCGGTGATGAAATTTGGCAGGGCGTTCAGCTTTGCCTCGACCTTGCGCCAGTCGTAGTCTGTCGCCCAATAGCGCGCCAGTGCCTGAATCGTCGCGAGCTGTACGCCTTGCGACGCATCTGCAACCGTTTCTCGTTCAGGCCACTTGGTCGCGTTGATGCGCCTGCGCAAGTCGGTCAGGTCCGCCTCTGGGACGTTCACATGAAACGGACGAATGGCGGTTGTCTCCAGTACAGCCGTGTGCTTGGTCATAGAAAGAACCTTTCTGAACCGTCAACGGCACTGTCCTACTCAGGGAGCCGCAATAGGTGTGCCGGACTAGGGATTGGGGATTAGGGAGTAGGGAGTAGTCACTCGCTTCTCAACGCCAGCAGCGGGTCCACACGTGTGGCGCGCCTTGCGGGGATGCACGCGGCGGCGAGCGTGACGGCGATCAAGGGGATTGCCACGAGGATGTAGGCGAGCGGATCGCGCGGATCGATTTCGGCAAGCGCCTGGAAGGTCACCGACACGAGCGCGGCCGCTCCCGCCGACCCGAGGACGAGCCCGATCACGAGCGGCAGGCTTCCCCGTGCGACGACCATTCGCAGAATCGCGGCCGGCCGGGCGCCCAGGGCCATGCGAATCCCGATTTCGCGCGTGCGCTGACTTACCGAAAACGACACGAGGCCGTAGACGCCGGCCGCGGCGAGCAGCAGGGCCACGATCGCGAACACGCCGAGCATGCCCGTAAAGACGTACGTCCCGCCGAGCTCTTCCACCATCACACGCTCGAGGCTCCTGATATCGTAAACAGGCTGAGCCTTGTCGAGCTGGGCGAGCTCGCGCCGAATTGACGGGCCCAGCTGCGTCGGGTCGGGTCCGGCGCTGCGGACAACGAAGGCCGTCGCGCGCTCCGGCTGCGACCAGTCAGGTACGTATATCTGCGGCGTGAACAGCAGATTCGCGCTCGTGTTCCTGACGTCTTCGACGATACCTATCACTTCGATCCATTCGTTCTGGCTGCTCGTCAAGGCGATGCGCTGGCCGATCGGATCGCCGCCCGGCCAGTATCGGCGCGTCGCTTCGCGGCTGACGAGCGCGACCTTCCGCGCACTCGCGAAATCTTCGTCGAGAAAGCCCCGTCCCCGGACGATGGGAATGCGCATCGTCTCGAGGTAGTTGCCGCCAATCACCGAGCGTGCCGCCTCGGGCTGCGACTCGGGTACCGGCGCCGGCCTCCCTTGAACCACGAAATGGATGCTCGCCTGACGATCGGCCACGGGCATCCGCGTGATGGTGCCGGCGGAGGTCACACCGGGAAGCGCCTCGATGCGTTCGAGCGCGCGCGTGTAGAAGCTGTGTGCGGCTGACGGGTCGGCGTAGCCGGCTTCGGACAGGTTCATCCGCAGCGTAAGCACCTGCGCGGCGTCGAATCCTCGATCCATGTTGTGAAACCGCCATGTGGTGCGGCCGATCAGGGCAACCTGGATCATGAGGATGAGCGCCAGCGCGACCTGTGCGACGACGAGCGATTCGCGCAGACGCCGCCCTCGCGGCGTTTCGAGGCCACGATTACCCTGACGCAGCTCTTCCATGTCGGGCCGCGACATGCGCAGCGCGGGTAGCAGCGCGAAGCCCAGCGGGGCCACGAGCGCAACCGCAACGCAAACGGTGAGGACCCGGAAGTTCAGCCCCATGTCGCTGAAGTCGTCCGAGGTGGTGAACAACCGAATCGCCGCCACACCCCACCAGGCGAGAAAGAGTCCGAGCGCGGCCGCTACGAGCGACACGACCACGCCCTCGATCATGAGTTGCCGGATCTGGCGGAAACGGCCGGCGCCAAGCGCCGCGCGCACCGCGAATTCGCGGCGCCGCGTCGTGCCGTGGGCCAGGACGATGCTGGACGTGTTCGCGCACGCGATGCCTACCACGATCAACCCGAGCAGCGAGAGCAGCACCACTACAGGCGTGATGTTGCCGCCGAGCATTTCGATGAGGGGGCGCACGACCACTCCGGTCTTCGCGTTCGTCTGCGGATAGTCGGTCTGGAGCTGCTGCGCCACGGTCGCGAGATCGGCCTCGGCCTGCTCGATGGCAGTCCCCGGTTTCAGCACGCCCGTCACGAAGAGCCTGCGTTCGTCGCGTTGGGCACGCTCGCGGTCGAGCACGATCGGCACCATCACGTCGATCGACTTGAACATGCCCCGGTTCGCGCTGAGGGAAGTACGCCCACGATCGTGTACGGATGGCCGTCGATCGTCAGGACCTTGCCGACCGCGTCGCTCGCCCCCGACAACTGGTTCTGCCAGAAGAGATGACTCGCAAGGACGACCCGCTCGTGGCCGGCCATGGCCTCGTCTGAGGTAAATGTACGGCCCATCTGCGGCCTGATGCCCCAGACATCGAGCAGGTTATGGGTGGCACGAACCGACGCGATGCGCGACGGCGCATCCTGCCCGGCGAGCACCGCGCTTTGAAAGGTGAAGCCGGCGAATGTCTCGAAGGTGCGCGAGCGCGCGCTCAGATCAACCAGATCGGGCACCGAAACGCCCGTACGGGCAAGCCCGTTTGCCACCCCTGACTGCGATTGCTCGGGTCTGGGATCGGTGGATGCGACGAACACCAGCCGATCGGTACGCTCGGCCGGAATGAAGCGCCACACCATGTCGATCGTGCTGGCAATCACAGTGGCCGTGGCTATCGCGACCGCGAGCGTGATGACGATGAGGCTCGAGTTTCCTGGCGCCCGGGCAAGGGCGCGAAGCGCCATCCTTAGGTCCTGCATGGCGCCTGCTTCATCAAGATCGCTGCCAGCGAACCACACGGGAAACGGCAGACATTCGCCACATGGCTGTGCGGTTTTGGGACGTCCCGTTCACCGCCGAACGCGGCGGGGCCCATCTGCCATCTGCCATTCGCCTTCTGCCATGACAAACATCGTGTCAGTAGGGCTCGTGCAATTTGACCGGCGCATGGCTCGGCCGGAGGCGCAGGTTGATCATCTCCACGAAGATCGAGAAGCCCATCGCGAAGTAGATATAGCCCTTCGGGATGTGGAAGCCGACGCCGTCGCTGACGAGCGCCAGGCCAATCATCAACAGGAACGAGAGCGCCAGCACTTTCACCGTGGGATGCCGCATCACGAAGTCGCCGATCGTCTTTGCCGAGAACATCATGATGGCCACGGCGACGACGACCGCCGTAATCATGATGGAGAGGTCGTTGGCCATGCCGACGGCGGTGATGACCGAGTCGAGCGAGAAGATGACGTCGAGCACCATGATCTGGCCGATGACGGCGGCAAACGACGGCACCACTTTCGCCGCGCCGTGCGCCTCTTCGCCCTCGAGCTTTTCGTGAATCTCGACCGTCGCCTTCCACAGGAGGAACAGCCCGCCGCTGATGAGGATGAGATCGCGCCCGGAAAAGCCGTGGCCGAAGGCGGTGAAGAGCGGCGCCGTCAGGCGCATGATCCAGGTGAGCGACAGGAGCAGCAGGATGCGCATGCCCATGGCGCCCGCGAGCCCGATCGTGCGCGCGCGCGGCTGCTGGTGCGCGGGCAGCTTGCCGACCAGGATCGAGATGAAGATGACGTTGTCTACACCGAGTACGACTTCGAGAAAGGTGAGGGTGGCGAAAGCGATCAGCCCGTCGGCTGTGAGAAACGCGTCCATGCGCCAAACGTTATCACGGGCCTACGTGGGGCGGGTCCTTCGGACCCGCCTTATCCCTTCGGCGCGACGTAGCTCTTCCGCGCGCGCGGCGTCAGCCCCTTCTGATTCACGCGCACCTCGACGTCGTGCGCCTTGCCGTCGCGGCGGGGCGGCGCAAAGCCGATGAGGTACTGACTGTGCAGCTCGTCGGCGACTTGCGCGAACGCGGCACCGAGGTCCTGGCCCAGTCGGATTTCCGTGTAGCCGCCGCCCGATTCCTCCGCGACCCGTGCGAGGCCGGGGTCGGGCAGGTCGGCTGTGAGCATCGCCTGCAGGCCGCCGCGGCCGATGCCGGGCGGCATCCGCTGCGCGCCGCGGCTGCGCATGCCCACGGCGTAGATCATGACGTCTTCTTCCCGGGCGCGATCGATCACTTCGACCTGGCTGACGTACCCGCCGCCAAAGCCCATGACGCCGCTGTCCTTGCCGTCGCTCAGGACGAGGATGACCGGCCGGGGCCCTTCGTCTTTCAGCACGTCCAGCGCTTCGTCTATTGCGCGCCATAACGGCGTGGGCGCGTTGGGCGAGATGGCCTTGGGCAGGGCCGCGCGCAGCGCTTCCACATCGCGGGTGAAGATCGGGCTGATGGTCACTTCGTCTCCGAACGTGCCGACCCGCGCGACATCGTCTGGACGCAGACGCGCGAACAATTGTTCCGAGGCGGCGCGGAGCAGCTGCAGGTTGCCTTCCATGCTGCCGGACACGTCGAGCATCAGGACGAGGCGGATCGGTTGCGGCGTGTTGTCGAAGAGCGTGATCGGCTGCGGCTTGCCTTCGTCGCGGACCTCGAAGTTCTCGCGAGCGAGCGTCGTGACGAGGCGGCCGTCGCGGTCGGTGACGGTGACGAAGACGTGGACGGCGTCGCCGGTGCCGCGGAACACCGGTTGCTGCGCCGCAGCCGCGCCGAGCGTGGCCACGACGCACGCGGCGAGCGTGCCGTACTTCAGAAACTGAAACTGGAACATTCCTGGGACTCCTGGTCCGCAGGCGAGGCGGTCACCTCCACTCATACCACGAATTGACGGGGCAAACCGAGTTTCATAGACTCCATTCATGTTCCGGGTCCTGGGCGCGCTCGTCGCGCTGTCGGTCTTCGCGCTGCAGTCGCAGACGGGTGCGTTTCACACGCACGCACCGCTCGACGGCACCGAGGACCCGCATCACCACGGCCCGGCAATCCACCACCACGATTACGAAGACGTCACCGGCGCTCCTCACATGGACGAGCCGGAGTCTGCATCGAGCATCGTCCGAGTAGCCGTGCCCACCGCTATCGTTGGCGGCACTGCGGCTTTTTTTGTCGTGACGGCTGAAGTGCTTCCGTCTCCCGTCCTTCGTTGCGTCGGTCGAGCGCCAACGGTTGTGACTCACAGCCACGATCCGCCGATCACGGTCCAGCCTCCCCTCCGCGGCCCGCCTCACGCCCTCACCGCCTGACCCACGCGATCGGCATCGTGCCGGTCGTTGTCTGTCTCGATTCTTCAGAAAGCGAGCGTTTCGATGCCCGCCCTCAACAGGGCAGGTCTGTTGTTGCTGTCTGCGCTGCTCTATGCGCCGAGCGCGTCGGCACAGGACCTGACCGATTTGCAAGTCGTGGAATTGATGGTCCGTGAAGGGGCTCAGGCCCGCGCGATTCGTCTCGCGCCCGATGTCGTGCGCCGCGAGCAGGCGGCGCGAGCAGTGTGGTCGAATCCCTCGATCGCGTACGCACACGAAGGCGCCGACAATACCGAGTTTTTTCTGGTCGAGCAGTTTCTTCCGATTTTCGGCAGCCGCGGCGCATTGCTGAGGGCCGGCGCAGCCGCAGCGGATGCGGCCGAGGCCGAGCGCGACGGCCGCTTGTGGCAGGTTCGGGCAGAGGCACAGACGGTCGTTGCTCGATTGCTTGCCGAGCAGGAAAGGCTGGAGGCGTCCGCCGTGACGACTCGCGAGGTCGAGCGCATCGTCTCGCTGCTGCGCATTCGCGAGACCGAGGGAGAAGGGTCGCGGTTCGATCGTTTGAGAGCCGAGCAAGAGCTTGCCGAGGCGCGGCAAATTTCGCTCGACGCAGCCGCATCGGCGGCAGACGCTCGCGCCGCGATCGTGGGAGTGCTGACCAATGCACCGCGCCTTGGCCGTGTCGTGGGCACGCTCTATGTCGATCGCGCGATTCCGTCTGTCGATCTACTCATCGAGCGCGCGCTCGCGACGCGTGGCGAGCTGCGGGCATTGCGTGCGGCATCCGAGCGCTTCGGGCTCGAAGCCGAAGCGGCACGGCGCGCCAAATTGCCTGCCCCCACTGTCCTCGGCGGGGTCAAACGCACCGATGTCGTACGTCGCGAGAGTGGGGGTGTGTTTGGCGTCAACGTGGTGCTCCCGCTCTTCGACTCCGGTCGTCGCGAGGCGGCGCGCTGGCTTGCCGAGCGCGATCGGACCGAGGCTGAACGGGGACTCGCGACGCAGATCATCCGCGCGCAAGTCACCGCCGCAGCCGAAGTGCTTGGGTTGCGCCAGGACGCGATGCGCGCGGCCGACGCGCTGTCGGCCGCGGGCGATCTCGCGCAAATCGCGGAAGTGGCGTATGCCGAAGGGGAAGCGGGCATTCTCGAGCTGCTCGATGCGCATCGTACCGCCGCGCGTGCGCGCCTTCGGACGATCGACATGGCGCTCGCCGCCCGCCTGGCGCAGATCGCGCTCGAGCGAGCCGTGGGAGACACGATATGGCCTTGAGAGCGTGGAGCGTCGCGTTGTTCGCGGTGTTGGTGGCCGGGTGCGGCGGAGAGCAGCCCAGGTCGACCGAAGAGGTGGAACTGGATCCGTTGAGCGTGACGCGATGGACGGACAAATCGGAACTATTCGCGGAATACCCTCCGCTGGTCGTCGGGCAGACCTCACGTTTCGCAATCCATCTCACCAACCTCACCGACTTCAAGGCGGTCACGTCTGGACAGGTGGAGGTAAGGCTGGAAGGTTCGGGCGGGACGGCCGAGACATTTCGCGTGGATGCACCATCGCGACCAGGCATCTTCGGCGTCGATGTGACGCCGGCACGCGCCGGCGCGCGAGAGCTGGTGATTGCGCTGAAGTCTGGACCACTCACGGACTCTCATCGCATTTCAGGCGTAATGGTGTATCCGGATCGCCAGGCGGTCCAAAAGGCCGTGGAAGCGCCCGCGGACAGTGAAGGGATCAGCTTTCTGAAGGAACAGCAATGGACGCTCGACTTCGGCACGGTGCTGGCGGAGGAGCGCGCCTCTGCGGGAATCGATCCGCGTGCCCGCCGAAATCACGGCTCGCCCAGGTGGCGCCGGGCATGTTGTCGCGCCCGTTGACGGGCGTCTGGTTCAAGTGGCGCCCGTGGCCCCAGGCAGCGCGGTATCCCAGGGACAGGAGCTTGCCCGGTTGCTGCCGCCGCCCTCGCTGCCTGGCGAGTTTCCGCAACTGGAGCGGGCGCGTGCCGAGGCGGCGGCGGCCGTCGATCTCGCCGTGCGCGATCGCGAGCGCGCCGAGCGGCTGGTCGCCGCCGGTGCGTCTCCTCAGAAACGTCTCGAAGAAGCCCGCGGGGTCGAAGCGCAGGCGCTCGCGCGTCAACGCGCCGCCGACGCGCAGATCTGCGCAATACAACAGCGCACGTACTGGCACCGGCACCGGAACCGCGAACGGCCTCTTCATTCTCCGCTCGCCCATCAGCGGTGCAATCGTCTCCCGCCAGGCGACTACTGGAGCAAATGTGTCTGCCGGCACGACGCTCTTCGCGGTCGCGGACGTCGCCCAGGTTCACGTCACGGGACGCATTCCGGAAGCGCACGCGACGCACGCGACGCGCACGACCGCTGCCGAGATCGAAGCGTCCGGCCGCGAGCCCGTGCCGATCCAGGGACGCCCGGCCATGGTGGGGAAGGTGCTCGATCCGGAGACGCGAACACTCGCGATCGTCTTCGCGTTCGACAACCGCGCGTTGAGGCTGCCGCTGGGGCACGCGGTCTTCCTGCGGCTGCTGATGGAAGAGACCGCTCCGACGACGGTGATTCCGGCGTCGGCCGTCGTCGATGACGCCGGCCGGCCAATCGTGTTCGTACAGACCGGCGGCGAGTCGTTCGAGCGGCGTCCTGTAACGATTGGCATGCGCCAGGCGGATAACGTGCAGGTGACCGAGGGGCTGAAGGCTGGAGAACGGGTCGTCTCGAAGGGCGCACATCTGGTCAGGCTCGCGTCGCTGTCGACACAAGTGCCGGCGCACGGACACGTGCATTAACGAGCGTCTGCGATGATTGACAAACTGATCCGCTGGTCTCTCGCGCATCGGCCCATCGTCATTGCGCTGGCGATCGCGTTTCTCCTGTGGGGCGGCTGGACGGCGACCCGCATTCCGCTCGACGTGCTGCCCGACCTGACCGCTCCGACGGTGACGATTCTCGTCGAGGCGCCCGGCATGGATCCCCTCGAGATCGAGCCGCTGGTGACATTGCCGATCGAATCGGCGCTGAACGGGTCGATCGGTGTACGGCGCGTGCGCTCCGCGACAGCGGTCGGCGTCGCCGTTGTCTGGGTGGAATTCGACTGGGGGCAAGACATCGCCCGCGCGCGGCAGATTGTGGCGGAAAAGCTGACGCTCGTTGCCGGCTCCTTGCCACCGGGTGTGGAGCCTCCCTTTCTGGCGCCCGTGTCGTCGATCATGGGCGAAGTCCTCTTCGTCGACCTCGAATCGAATCGTCACTCGCCCATAGAGCTGCGGACGGCGGCAGAGACGATAGTCCGCCGCAGGCTGCTGGCTGTGCCCGGCGTGTCGCAAGTGATTGCGACCGGCGGCGAGCAGAAGCAGTACGAGGTCATTTTGGATCCTGCCCGGCTTCAAGCACGCGACGTGACGATTGCCGACGTGGAGCGCGCGCTGGCCGCTGCCAACAGGAACGCGAGCGCGGGCTTCACCGCTGCCGAGGGCCAGGAATACCTGGTGCGCGGACTCGGGAGGTACTCGAGCACGGCCGATATCGCGGCCACGGTGGTGAAGGCGCACGATACCGTGCCCGTACAGGTGCGCGATCTCGGAACAGTGCAGATCGGCGCAGCCATCAAGCGCGGCGACGGATCACACAATGCCCGGCCCGCCGTGATCATCGGCATCCAGAAGCAGCCAGGCGCGAACACGCTCGAACTGACGAAAGAGATCGACGTGACGCTCGACGACATCGAGCGCGCGCTCCCTCAGGGGATGACCATTCACCGCAATCTGTTCCGCAGCGCCGACTTCATCGAGCAGTCGCTGCGCAACCTCTTCAGGTCGCTTCTTGAAGGGGCGAGCCTCGTCATCCTCGTCGTTCTCGTGTTCCTGATGAACGTCCGCGCTGCGGCGATTACGCTGCTGGCCCTGCCGCTGTCGCTCTTGGCGGCGGTCGTGGCGCTCGACCGGTTCGGGCTCTCCGTCAACAGCATGAGCCTCGGAGGGCTGGCGATTGCGATCGGCGAGCTCGTGGACGATGCGATTGTCGACGTGGAAAACGTGGTACGCCGGTTGCGGGAGAATGCGAAGTTGCCGCAGGGGGCCAGGGTGTCCGCCCTCGAGGTCGTGTATCACGCCAGCACGGAGATTCGCCGCTCGGTGGTGTTTGCCACCGTCATCGTCGCGCTCGTGTTCCTGCCGCTGTTTCTGCTGGGTAGCGTGGAAGGGCGGCTGCTGAGGCCGCTCGGCTTCGCCTATGTTGTGGCGCTGACGGCGTCTCTCGTTGTGGCGCTCACCGTGACGCCCGTCCTCTGTTCATGGCTGCTGCCCCATTCGAAGACGATCGCGGCCGGCGAAGAGCCTCGCCTGACGCGGCGGCTCAAAGAGTGGTACGCGCCGTGGCTTGTGAGGGCGCTAACCCATTGGCGGGTGGTCGTCGCCGGGTCGGTCGCGATGCTGGTCGCCGCGCTCGCCGGCATCGCCATGGCCGGCCGCTCGTTCCTTCCGGAATTCAACGAGGGCGCGCTCACAGTGAGCGCGGTGACGATTCCCGGCACCAGTCTCGCAGATTCGAACGCGCTCGGTGACGGACTCGAGCGGCTCCTCCTTTCGGTGCCGGAAGTGGCCTCGACCGCGCGAAGAACCGGAAGAGCCGAGCTCGACGAGCATGTTCAAGGCGTCGAGTCGGCGGAGATCGACGTGCGCCTGGTCATGCGGGATCGCTCCAAAGACGAGGTGTTCGCCGAGATTCGCGACAAAGCGTCGCTGCTGCCGGGCACCAGCGTGACGATCGGCCAGCCGATCTCGCATCGAATCGACCACATGCTCTCGGGGACGCGGGCCAACGTCGCGGTGAAAATTTTCGGCGACGATCTTCAGTCGTTGCGTGGACTCGCGGCGCAGGTGCAGGCCGAGATGGCGCAGGTTCGGGGCGTGGTGGATTTGTCTACGGAAGCCCAGACCGAGATCCCGACGCTGCGAGTGAAAATCGAGCCTGACGCCGCGGCGCGTTATGGAATTCCTTCGGGCGAGGCGGCAGACGCTCTGCAAACCGCACGCGCCGGCAAAATCGTCGGGCGCGTGCTCGAAGGGCAGGTCGCGTACCCACTGGTGATTCGATACGCACGCGATCTCCACGCCGCGGATCTCGACGCGATCGGATCGACGATGATCGAAACGGCCGATCGCGCGCACGTCCCGTTGTCGGCAGTCGCGACAATCGAACGCGATCGCGGCCCCAACTTCGTGATGCGCGAGAACGTGCAGCGGCGAATTGTCGTGCAGTGCAACGTATCGGGGCGCGACCTGCGAAGCGTCGTCGACGACATTCAAATGCGTGTGTCGGGCGCCGTCACGCTTCCACAGGGCTACCGCGTCGAGTACGGCGGGCAGTTCGAAAGCGAGGCCCAGGCGTCGCGTCAGCTGCTCTGGCTCTCGCTTGGTGTGATTGCGGCGATCTTTTTCGTGCTGATGTCGGCCTTCGGATCGGCGCGAGACGGCGCGCTCATCATGCTGAATCTTCCACTGGCGCTGATCGGCGGCGTCATTGGCGTCTACCTGTCCGGTGGCGTGTTATCCGTCGCGTCGATCGTGGGTTTCATCACGTTGTTCGGCATCGCCACGCGCAACGGCATCATGCTCATCTCGCACGTCCGTCATCTCCGCGAGCAGGAAGGCGTGACCGACCTTCGCACGGCCGTCGTGCGGGGCGCCACCGAGAGGCTGGTCCCTATTCTGATGACGGCGCTGGCCGCCGGGCTGGCGCTGGTGCCGATTGCCCTGTCGGTGGGCGAGCCCGGCAGCGAGATTCAGGCGCCGATGGCGATGGTCATACTCTTCGGCCTGTTGAGCTCCACAGCGCTCAACATGGTTGTGGTCCCCGTGCTGTACGAGCGGTTCCGTTAGCTTCGCGCGCCTGATTTGAACCATTGGGCGCCCGCGTGCGACTCACTCTGCAGAACGGGTTCATCCGAACCCGAAGGAGGACAGAGATGAGACTCATGCATCGCGCGACGGCGGTTCTCGTAACAGCATTTTTCGTGGGGCTGATGGCCACGACTGCCTACGCCCAGGTGGTCGCCCAAGGCAACGGCGTCATCATCAAGGGAGCGGCAGGCGGCCCCTACACCATCTCTCGCGACGGCGGACGCACGTGGTCGCCGTACCTGGTCAAGCCGCTGGTCAGGCCTGTGCCCCTGAAGCCAGTCGTTGCCCCACCGCTGCCTCCGCCGCCGGCGCCGCCAATTCGCCCCCTCGTCGCGTGCGACTTCTACCTCTGCGGCAACAGCATTATCGCGGTGCCGGCCGGGACTGCGGGCCCTGCAAATGGCCGGAACGTTGGTACCGGAATGATCAGCGCGGGCAAGGTCGATCCGAAGAACGTGGTGTTGGGGCGGTAGCACTAGACGGGGCCGGCGCCCGAATGGCGGCAGCCCGGCCCCGGCCTCTCCTCAGATGACCCTGCCCTTCACCGTGCCTTCCTCGAAACCTTCTGAAATTCCTGAAAATCCCCGGTCATTGAACCGTTCGACACGCCGGTGCGACTCACCGCCAGAACCGCACGACCGCGGTTCGAGGAGGAGCACAGCAATGGCAGCCCGTCACCTTACCGCCCTCGCCCTCGGAGCCACTGTGCTCGCGGGCCCCGCACTGGTAACACTCCGGGCAGACGAAGCGCCCCGTCCGTCAGTGCACGTGCTGAAGACGCCGGTCCGATCGATTCCGGGCCCGAAGCGCACCGTCGCGGTCTCGCGGTTCGCCAGCAAGAGCGACTTCAACCTGCACTACGGGCTGACCGACGTCGGCGGCGGGCTCGCGGCGCTGCTGACGGCGGCGCTCGTCGAGTCGGGCCAGTTTGTCGTCGTCGAGCGCGAGACGTTGAGCGACGTCCTCGCCGAGCAGAGCCTGATCGCCTCGGGGCTCGTAAAGGAAGAAGGCGCCGCGGCGCCCGGCGCGATCGTCGGCGCGAGCCTGCTCGTCAAGGGAGCCGTCACCGAATTCAGCGAAGCTGCAGGTGGAGGCGGATTCGGCATCGGCATCGCCGGCGTCGGCGTGGGCATCAAGAGCCGCGTTGCCATGGTGGGTCTGGATGTCCAGATTATCGACGCGACCACGAGCCAGGTGCTCGCCAGCTACAAGGTGCTCGAGAAGGTCAGCGCGAAAGCGGTGGGCGTGGACGTGGCACGTCTCGGCGTCGATACGGGCTTCACGAAGTTCTTCGAGACGCCGATCGGCCAGGCCGCGCGGAAGGCGATCACTGTGGCCGTCGAACGCTTTGCCCTGGAAGCCGCATCGCGTCCGTGGAGCGGGCAGGTGGTGGCGTTCGATTCCGGCGAAGTCGTCATCAACGCGGGAGAGACGTCCGGCATCAGGGTGGGCGACACGTTCATGCTGGAGCGCGCATCCGCCGCATTCACCGACCCTGCCACCGGCCGGGTCCTCGGCCGCCGGAAAGCTCGACTCGGCCGGCTCGTCGTCACGGCTGTCGAAGAGGAGCTGGCGTTTGCCGTCTATCAGCCGATCGCGGACACGCTGCCCAAGCGTGGCGATCTCGTCGTCGTGCAGCAGTAACCGGCCACGACAACTTTAGACAAGGAGACTGCGATGACATCCAACACTCGTATCGCTCGTCGATTCCTGCAGGGTATTGCGCTTGCCGCCGCCATGCAGACGACGGCACAGGCTCAGACAAATGCGTGTCCCGTGTTGATGCACCCGACCGTGGTTCCGTACGACGCAATGGCGGGCGAGCAATCAGCGATGCCTCAGCCCCAGTTCGGTCTGCTCCCGGAAGTGCCTGCGACACCTGCGCTCGATCCGGCAGCGCTCGCCGGGCTCGCTGGTGATACGCGCGGAATCCCGTTGTCGTCGCGTCCGGACTACCGCCTGACGTTCGCGGCCCAGAACGGACTGCACATGTCGTTTGTCACCCCAACTGCGCCGCGAGAGTCCGAGCAGCTTCGCGTGCAAGGCAGCCTCGCGATCGTGAGCGCGTTCATCCAACAGCGAGCCGCCGCGCGCGCGACGCCTGGGCCCGCGGAGACGCCGGGCTCGGCGCGTATGGGCGCGAGCGATAGCGCACGATAACTGTTGATGGTAGGGTTACGCGCAACCGTCAGATGCGACGCGAGCGATGGTCGTAAACCAGGACGAACACCGGCAGTGGCTGCGGGAGACGGCCAAGGGCGATCGCTCCGCATTCGAGCGGCTCTATCGTGCCTATCAGCGGCGGATTTTCGGCTACCTGTTTCGGATGGTGGGCAGCGCCGAGCACGCCGAGGAACTGACGAGCGACGTCATGCTCGAGGTGTGGAAGAGCGCCGGCGCCTTCAGGGGCGAATCACAGGTCTCGACGTGGATGTTCGGCATTGCCCGGTTCAAGGCGCTGAGCTTCCTTCGCCGGGCGCGCAGCGAATCAGTTGGTGTCGAGGAGGCGAACGAGGTGCCGGACCCGAGCGAGCTGCCCGATGAGAAGCTGGTGAAACAGGGCATGGCCGTCCGCATCAAGGAGGCGCTCGGCAGGCTCTCTCACGAGCATCGCGAGGTGATGGAGCTGACGTTTTTCGAGGGCTTCTCGTACCCGGAGATCGCGAAGCTTCTGGATTGTCCGGTGAACACGGTGAAAACGCGAATGTTCTACGCGCGGAAGCAGCTGCGCGAGCTGCTCGGCGCAGAGGTTTCCCCATGACAGCTGACGTGCACCGCGCCGTCGACGAATTGCTGCCCTGGTACGCCAACGGCACGCTCGAAGGTGAAGAGCGCGCCCGTGTGGAGCGGCATCTCGCCGAGTGCGACGTCTGCCGGCAGGAGATGGCGTTCCTGCGCGACATGGGCGACGCGGCATCCGAGATCGTGGCGGCGACCCCGGCCGTTCCCGACGCACTTGGCAAGACGCTCGCTCGCATCGACGAGTGGGAGGACACGCGGCAGCCGTCGCTTGCCGCGCGCATACGCGCGTTCGCCGCGGGTGTGTTCGACGTACCGAGAATGCCGCGGCTCGTACTGGTGACGCAGTCGGCGCTGATCCTGGCACTGGGCGCCATGCTCGTGCTGTCGCGGCTGCAGGGGCCAGCGTTCTCGACGCTGTCGGGAGGAAACACCACGTCCACCGCTCCACGTCTCACCGTTGTCTTCGAAGCGACCGCGACCGAGCAGGCGATCCGTCAGGCGCTTGGCCAGGTCGGCGGCACGATCGTCTCGGGACCGTCGGCGGCCGGTGTTTACATCGTCGCGGTGCCGAAGGCGGGCGACGACGTGCGCGCGGTGGATGCCGCGATCGCCGCTCTTCGAGAGAACCGTTCGGTCATCCGGTTTGTGGAGCTGGAGCCATGAAGAGCATCGCGACGGCCGTCGTGTTCCTGTGGTGTGTGGTTCCCGCGTTCGGTCAGCCGCGCGAGGCCGGCGTCGCGGCCGCATCGCGGATGCTTGGAGACGGAACCCGGTCGCTGCTCGTCCACATCCGGGAGGCTGGTGGTCCGGCCATAGACGAGGTGCGCATCGAGCTGCCGCGAGGCGTGGTGGATGGAGCCGTCCCGTTAGGCATCCCCGCCGGATGGAAGAGCCAGCGCGACGGCTCTGCGCTGCGGCTTTCGGGAAACGCCGCGACGCTGCCGATCCGCCTCCGCATCGTGCTTTTCGACGCGAAGGATCCGGGATCGATTCGGATAAGACTGCGGCTCGCCGGGCGCACCGTATGGGAAGGGCAGATGATTCCGTCGCCGTTGCCCACGATGACGACTGCGGGCATTCCGGCCGGGTTCGTGCAGATGCCCGCTGTGGTCAGTCCCGGCCGGGAGATCGAGTTCCAGGTGCTCGACCCGAAGGGCACGCCATCCGATGGACAGTGGTTCGTCGCCGGCGTGGCAGCGACTCCAGCCGGCGAGAACCGCCTGCGCGTTCAACTGCCGCCCGACCTCGTTCCCGGATCGCCGGTGCGCGTCACCTATTTCGACGCATGGGGCGAACGCATTCTCGATGCGCTCGCCCCGCGAGATGTCGTCGTCACGAGTGCCACCGACGCATCGCAGCAGAACACGCCGCGCATCACCGGGTGCGCGCAGTACGGCTTCAGAGGCCAGGGCATCTGCGTCTGCGGGAACTTCCCGGAGTCGTCTCGGGCTGGTCTCACGATAGACGGCCAACCGGCCGCGGTGCTGTCGGCGTCGCAGCAGGTGATTCACGTGCGGATCCCCGAGTCGCTGGCGCCGGGACCGCACACGATTGCGGGGGACCCGGCGGCGGGGTTCTCCAACGACGATCGCGCGTCGATGCGCGCGCTCGTCCTGCAGGCCTCGATCGACTCGAAGGCGCTGATGCGCGGCGAGTCCACGATCATGCGCCTGGCGATCGATGGCGCCGGTGAACCGCTGGTGCTCGCCGTCACGAATCGGACGCCCGGCATCATCTCGATCCCGGGCGGCAACTATCAGGAGATCGAGCTGCCGCCCGACGTCAACCGCGCGGTGGAACGGCGTGTCGATGCACGGGCGCCGGGCGCCTTTACGATCGACACAGACGTCACGCCGCCGCCGTGTCCCTGCATGGACCAGCCGGAGCGGCCGTCCACGGCGTCGCAGCCGGTTCCCGTCTTCGTGCCGCGGCGCGTGCTTGCCACGATTGCCGTGGCGGCGCCGGCTGTGATGCTGACGACTGCACAGGCGGTGGCGCTCGCCAACGGCCTGTCGGTGGTCGAGGTGACGCCGCTGCCGCTGGCCGGAGCGGCGCTCGCGATATTCGAGATCCAGGACGGCATCGGGGCCATCGTCAAGGCAGCGGCGCTTGCGGCCGATCCCAACGTGCTGCTGGCGCAGCCGGATTTCGTCTACGACACGTTCCAGGCGGCCGCGTCTTCGCCGGGGATCGCGTACGGACCGGGACTGATCGGGGCGGACGTGGCGCGGCAGGTTGCCACCGGCGAGGGCGTGCGTGTGGCCGTCATCGATGCCGGACTGGATTCAAACCATCCGAGTCTCATGAAGAAGGTGGTGGAGTTCTCCGACGTGACGGGAACCGGGTGGACTCCCGACGCGCACGGGACGCTCGTCGCAGGCGTGATCGCCGCCGAGGGCGGCGACGCCGGATCGCCGCGGGGCATCGCACCGGGCGCCGCGATCGTGGCGGTGAAGTCGTGCGTGGCGCTGTCGATCAGGCAGGCCGCCGCACGCTGCTGGTCTTCGACGCTGGCGCGCGGGATCGACGCGGCGGCGCGCAGGAACGTCCAGGTGATGAATCTGAGTGTCGGCGGTCCCGAAGACCGTTTGCTCGCGCGCATGGTCGAGGCCGCGGCGAGCAAGGGCATCGCGGTGGTGTCGGCTGCGGGCAACGACGGACCGTCGGGTAAGCCCAGCTACCCGGCCGCGATTGAGAACGTGATCGCGGTGACGGCCGTCGATGCCGCGTCGCAGTTGTACGGCCGGGCCACGCAGGGGCGCTTCATCGATTTCGCGGCGCCGGGAGTGGACATCCTGAGCACCGGCCCCGGTGGACGCGCGCAGATCTTCTCGGGCACATCGGCAGCCACGGCGTTTACGACGGGCGCAGTGGCGCTGCTGCTCCAGCGCTCGAAACTGAACCCATCCGATCTGGCCACGCTGCTGCGCTCAACGGCGAAGGACCTGGGCCAACCCGGACGCGATGCGCAGTTCGGCGATGGATTGATTGACGTCTGCCGGGCCATCGTGCGCGCGTCCGGCCAGCAGGCACCGTGCCGATGAGAGCGCCAACGAGCATTCTGCTGTTGCTCTTAGGGACGAGGGCGCTTCTTGCGTGAACCTTTCAGAAAGCGCCTCAGCTGGACTTCTGGGTGCCTGCCAGGATGACCGAGCGCTGTTTCGATGCTGCATTCCTGCAGCAGGGTGAGGCCACCTATCACAACTATCGCAAGTTCACAGTCGACACACGCGAGTCACTCGAATTGACTCCGGGCCGCTAGAAATTGAACTCAGGCCTTCCGTCGACGGAAGATGTCCACGCCCGTGAGCCCGACACCCAGCAATAGGAGCGTGGAGACAGGTTCCGGGACACGATCCGGGACTGTCGCGGCCTGCGCATTGAATTCGATGTCCTGAATCGCAAAGAAGTTGCCATCGAGCTCAACGCGTCCAATGCGCTCGCCGGCATTCCCAGCGACGCCCCAGAGACTGAATAAATCGGGCAATTGGTTGTTGAAAACGCCGATCAGGAGGTTCGATTCGTTATAGACGCGAATTGTCTCGACTGGTGTGTCGAATGAGACCAAGCCGAAACCTACCGCGGACACCGTGTTGCCGTTGGCCAGGAAGTCAATGTTGAGGACGCCATCCCATGAGCCGAACGGACCGATCTCGGCGCTGGCGTTCACGTTTGGGGAGTTTGACCCACCGAAAATACCGATCTTGGTCGAGAAGGTCACGTCGGTCGAATAACTGGCACCGTCGGTATTCGTCGCCCCCTCGAAACTGAGGTGCGTATACCCGGCGCCGAGCGCCGCATTGAATCCCGCCGATTGAACGTCCGAGTCGTACGTAAAGGCGGTCATGGCATCTGTGAAGGTGATCAGGCTGGCCGAAACAGGTTGGGCCACACTGACGAGCACCGCGACTGCGATAGAGAAGATGCGCATCAAACCTCCAGGAGAACTGCGTTGCTCAGTTGCCACGGAATAAGGAAGGGCGCGCCTTGTAGCACACCGCGTGCCGTTCAGCCAGCGGCGCCAACATCTTATTAGCGAAGGAGTTATGCAGTTCTACGACTGCTGTCCTTAGGAGCAGACGTAAAGATTTCCGACGCCGACCCTCCGGCCGCTAGAAATTGAACTGCGTCCCGACCATCACCTTCCGCATGCCTTCTACCGCCGTCGGCTGCCTGAAGTGCTCCGATGTCATGGTGCCGCTGTAGCCGGTGTAGTTGGCGCGGTTGGTGAGATTTTGCGCCTGCACGCCAATCGTGAGGCGATAGCGGCCGCCTCCCTGATCGAAGGTACGAATCGCCGCCGTGCCTCCGCTGCCGATCACCGTGACCCCTGGCGGAATTGAGGTGACCTGCCGGCCGAACACGAACGTGTAGGCCGTGTAGACATTCAACGTCCAGTTCGTGGACGTGCTCAGCGTGTTCCGTCGGACACCGGCCGGGCGATCGTTGAAGACGAGGTCGCCGTTGTCGTCGCGTCCCGTCCTGATGCCATACGCCGCGCCGCCGACGATGTTCACGTTGGTCGCGACCTGCAGGTTCCTGATGATCTGGTTGTTGTAGCTGAAGTTCAGCCGGTTGCGCACGTGTCCGGGCGCGAGCCCCCACTCGTCGTCCAGAATTCCGCTGGGAGCGAGGCTGAACGGACCGTCGGTGTCGTTGCGCTCGTCTCCGAAGGTGTAGTTGACGAAGACCGTCGAGCGCTTGAAGCGGATGAGGGCCTCGTTGAAAGCCGGCAGCAGCGCGCCTGGATTGATGGTGACGTTCAGCTGCACCTGGTGCTGCCGCGAGCGCCCGTCCGACACGGCTTCGACGATGTTGCCCAATGCTTGATTGGGGCGGACGCCATTGTCGGGCGCATTACGGTTCAGCCCGCGCAGGAGTCCCGCGCCCCGCGTATAGCTATACGTGACGCTCGATCGAACTCCGCCGAACACCTGCTGGTCGATGCCCGCGCTCGCCCGTGTGAGACGCGCCAGCCGAATGTCGCTGCCCAGGAGATACCGGTTGGTGGGCGGCTCGACGCCGGTGTCGATGAGCCCGGGAAAGGCCGGATTCAGCACGATCAGTTCTCGCTGGCGGACCCCATCCACGCGAAGCGTCTGCTCGTACGTGTTCATCGGCATCCAGTCGTAGAACACTCCCAGGCTCGAGCGCAGCGTCGTCCGGTTGTTCCCAAATGGTGCCCAGGTGACGCCGAATCGCGGCGCGAAGTTGTTGTAGTCGGCGACGTGCGTCTGCGTTTCGTATCTGACGCCAGGGCTGAGCGTGAGATTCCGGCGGATGCGGATGTCGTCCTGGACATACACGCCCCCCTGGAAATGTCGATAGCTGACGTTCGGATCCCCGACGCGGCGCGTGTAGCTGCGCGGGCGTCTCGCAATAAACGCGTCGAGGCTTTCGAACGTGTACGTGCCCAGATAGTTCGACGTGTCGTCCGAGCGGATGCTCGTCGCATCGAAGGCCACGCCCGTGCGTAATGTGTGAATGCCGAGCACGTGGTCGAAGTCGGCGGCCGCGTTTACTGTGCGGTTGTGCGTGCCGCCGGCCACCTGAGCGCCCCCGCTCGTAAAGGCGTCGTTCACACGAATCGTCGGCGTCTCGACGGCCGAGCGCAGCTCCGAGTCGTTCCAGTACACCTGCAGCCGCGAGCGGATGAACGACCGGCGCCCCAGCGGGCCCATGTGCTGCGCGCGAATCGTGTGCTGGCTGTACTCGCGCGAGAACGCGCGCTCTTCTTCGTCGTAGGCGCCAATCCCGATGTTGCGGTTGTTGTTGCGGTCCATCGTGTAGCCGAGGCGCAGCGTCTGGTCGAGCGTCAGCGCGTAGTCGGCCTGCCCGCTCAGGTACATTTGTTCGCGCGGCGATCGCACGCGCAGCGCCTCCGATCGGCCGCCCAGGGGCCCCACGATGTTGATGTTCGGCGTTTCGTACGAATTCTGACCATACGTAAAGAGGTTGAAGGAGCTCTTCTGGCTGATGAGCGTGCCGCCGAGGCCGAGGTTGTAGGTGCGCATTTGCTCGGGCCCCCTGCGCGGCGTGAACGGACTGCGCGCGCTCGTGGAGCCGTCGCGGAGCCAGGCGCCCGAATAGACGCGTATCGGGCCGATGCCGGGCTGGGTGATGATTTCGACCGATACACCGCCGGCGCTGTGATATTCGGCGGCGAACTGATCGCGCGAGATGCGAATCGATCGAATCTGCGCTTTCAGAGGCAGCGCGCCGCCTTCGAAGCTGTCGACGGAAATCACCGCGCCCGGGCCGGCCATGTCTTCGAGCTGGCGCCGGAGCTCGGCCGGATCGTCCGACAGCGCTTCGAGCTGCTCGCGCGTCAGCGTGGACCCGAACGACGCCTTCGCATCGGCCGCGTCCTGCTGCACGTTGACGGCAGCCTCTATCCCTTTGATCCGCAGCACGATGACCTGTTTGTTCTCGCCCGCACGCAGGCGCACCTCTTTGAGCACGCCGGGCTCGAATCCCTCGAATTCGGCCTGCACGGCGTACCGTCCTGGTGCGAGCGTGTCGAAGGTGGCCACGCCCTGCGGCGATGTGCTGCTCGAAAGAGGGGTTGTCGTTTTGTCCGCATCCTCCAGGCTGGTTGCCCGGACGAGGGCAGCGGGAATGACCGCGCCGGTCTGGTCGGCAACCGTGACGACCAGTCGTGCAGTGCGTGGCGTCTGCGCAAACAGCGGGTGAGCGAGAGCGAAGATCCCGAGAGCCAGCACGTGGATCGTTCTCAATGGCGTACCTCGAGTTGCAAGTGCCAGAAGGGCTTTGAAGCATATTGGACGACGAGAGGGGCCATTTAGTTCCCTGGCCTGCGTTTTGCGACCGAACACTACGTACGCCTATGCTGCCAAATCGCTACGCGCCCATAGAAGATTACGGCATCATCGGCGACCTTCACACAGTTGCGCTGGTGGGCAGGAACGGGTCGATCGACTTCCTATGCCTTCCGTCGTTTGACTCGCCCTCCGTCTTTGCGGCTCTCCTCGACGCCGATCGCGGCGGCCGCTTCCAGATCGCGCCGCAGCTCGACGAGGCGGTACACAGGCAGCTGTACCTGCCAGACACAAACGTGCTGCTCACCAGGTTTCTGTCCGACAGCGGCGTCGCCGAAGTGTCTGACTTCATGCCGGTAGAGGACGCCGGCGTCGCACACAACCTCGTGCGTCGCGCGAAGACGGTCCGCGGCGAGATACCTTTCGCGATGAGGTGCGATCCGCGCTTCGACTACGCCCGCGCGACGCACACAGTCGAGCGGCGTAGCGACATGGAAATCCTGTTCGTCGGTCGCTCCGGCGCGCGCGAGCTGGCGCTTTTGTTGCGCTCGTCGGTCCCGATGCAGCTTGCCGATGGAGCCGCCGTGGCCCAATTCACGCTCGGCGCCGACCAGTCGGCCTGGTTCGTCCTCGAGGTGGTGACCTCAGACCAACCGTCGCGGTGCGCCGGCCCGCACTACGCGCGCGACGCGTTCAAGGAAACGGTGAACTTCTGGCGCGGCTGGATCAGCCGCAGTACGTACAAGAACCGCTGGCGCGACATGGTGAACCGTTCTGCGCTCGTACTGAAGCTGCTCACGTCCAGAGAGCACGGGTCGATCGTAGCCTCACCTACGTTCGGGTTGCCCGAGACGCTCGGCGGCGTGCGCAACTGGGACTACCGCTACTCGTGGATCCGCGACTCGTGTTTCACCCTCTACGGACTCATGCGGCTTGGCTACACGGACGAGGCCGCGGCGTTCATGCGCTGGATGATGGCGCGCTGTGACGAGTTGGAGCCGGACGGCTCGCTCCAGATCATGTACGCCATCGACGGCCGGCCGGTCATGGGCGAGGAGACGCTGGACCACCTCGAGGGCTACATGGGGTCGCGTCCGGTTCGCATTGGCAACGACGCCCACACCCATCTCCAGCTCGACATCTACGGCGAGTTGATGGACTCCATTTACCTGTATGACAAGTATGGCTCTCCGATCGGGTACGACGCGTGGATGAATGTCGTCCGGCTCGTCGACTGGGTGTGCGACCACTGGCAGGAGAAGGACGAGAGCATCTGGGAGGTGCGAGACGGGCGCCGCGAGTTCCTCTACTCGCGCGTAATGTGCTGGGTGGCGATCGACCGGGCCCTCCGCCTTGCGAACAGACGCTCGTTCCCAGCTCCCTTCGTTCGCTGGTACCAGGCACGCGACACCATCTACCGCGACATCTACGAGCGCTTCTGGGACCCGGCCCGCCGCGGCTTCGTCCGTTACCCGGGCGCGGCGACCTTTGATGCCGCAGCGCTGCTGATGCCCCTGATGCGATTCGTGTCGCCGACCGACCCGCGGTGGATCGACACGCTGCGCGGCATCGAACGGGAGCTGGTGAGCGACTCGCTGGTCTATCGTTATCGGCTCGGAGAAGATGTCTCCGACGGCCTTACTGGCCAGGAGGGGACGTTCTCGATGTGCTCATTCTGGTACGTCGAGTGCCTGTCCCGAATGGGCGATCTCCAACAGGCGCGGTTCTACTTCGAGAAGATGCTTGGCTATGCGAATCACGTGGGACTGTACGGCGAAGAACTGGGCCCGCGGGGGCAGCACCTCGGCAACTTCCCGCAGGCCTTCACGCATCTGGCGCTGATCAGCGCCGCCTACGATCTGGACCGGCGGCTCTCCGCCGCCGGCCACGCCGGCTGATTCGTCCCTGTGATCTCACTGCCAGCCACCGCCGAGAGCGCGGTAGAGCTGCACCAGCGCCAGTAGCTCGTCACGTCTCGTTTGTGCGAGTCCCAGTTCGGCCTCGAACAGGTCGCGGTCGGCATCGAGGGCGTTCAGCAGCGTATCGACTCCGCCACGGTATCTCAGGTAAGCCAGACTCACTCGGTCCTGGAGTGCGGCCACCAGCAGCTCCCGTGTCGCACGAATCTGTCTCGTCTGTTGATACTGAACGAGTGCGTCCGACACCTCGCGGAAGGCGTTCTGGATGACGCGTTCGTATTGGACCAGCGCGATCTGTTGCTCTGCCTCGGCGAGCCTCGCATTCGACCTGAGTCGACCGGCGTTGAAGATCGGTTGCGTCACCTGGGGAAAGAGCTGCCACTCTCGTGTCGAACCAGTGAAGAGACGCGACAGCGCGTCGCTTTGAAAGCCGAGGAAACCCGTCAGGCTGATCTGGGGAAAGTACGCCGCCTTGGCCACGCCGATGATGGCGTTCGCGGCCACGAGATTCTCTTCAGCGGCGCGGATGTCCGGGCGCCGTTCGAGAAGCGACGAGGGCAATCCAACGGGGACCGACGGTGGCTCCTCCTGCTCGACTAACGAGCGACCCCGCACAATTCCACCCGGCGGCTCACCAAGCAGCAGTTTGATCGCGTTCTCCGTTTGCTGGATCAGCAGCTCGAGGCCGGGGATCACTTGCGCCGCCCCGTACACCAGTTGCTCGCCTTCCCGAACCTCGAGAAGCGTCGCGATGCCACCCTGTTGCCGCACTCTGATCAGCTGCAGCGAGTCTTCGCGGGTGGCCAGCGTGCGCCTCGCGATCTCCAGCTCCATGTCCAGCTCGAGCAAATTGAAGTAGGCGCTGGCGACCTCGCCGATGAGTGTGGTGATCACTGCCTTTCGATTCTCGTCGCTGGCGAGCAGGTCGGCCCGCGCCGCTTCGGTCGCGCGGCGCAGCCGGCCCCAGATATCCGCTTCGAACGAAAGGAGGTTGATCGCTACGCTGCCAAATGTCCGTTGTTGCGGGAAGGTCTGAGGCAAGGGGAATTCGCCATCCGAGGAAAAGCGCAGCGCTGTCACATTGGCGCTGCCGTCGATGGTGGGGAACTGGTCGGCCCGGGTGATCCCGAGATTGGCGCGCGCGGCATCCACACGGACCACCGCTTCGCGGAGATCGTAGTTTTGCACGAGCGCTGTGCGGACCATCTCCTGCAGCCGCTCGTCTTTGAAGACCTCGAACCATTTCAGGTCGGCCAGCGACGTGAGGTCGGCCGGCGGCGTGGTCCCGGCGCCGCGAAAGACGTCGGGTGGTGTGACCGCTGGTCTCCGGTAGTTCGGGCCGACCATACAGCCTGTGACGAGGCCGGCCGCCAACATCGCCATCACCAATTGCTTCTTCATGTGTGGTGGACTTTGCCTTTTCCGGTCAGCCGTTCCACGACGTAGAAGGTCACCGGGATGAGAAAGATGGCGATGCTCGTCGCGGCCAGCATACCGACGATGACGACGGTGCCGAGGATTCGGCGCCCCGCTGCGCCGGACCCCGAGGCGATCCAGAGCGGGACGCAGCCCAGAATGAAGGCGAACGACGTCATCAGGATCGGGCGCAGACGCCGGCGCGCTCCTTCCAGGGCCGCGTCCACGAGATCCCGGCCCCTCTCGAATTCGGTCTTGGCGAACTCGACGATGAGGATGGCGTTCTTCGCCGAGAGACCGATGAGCACGATCAGGCCGATCTGGCTATAGACGTCCAGGTCGTAGCCGCGCAGGAGAAGGCCGGCGAAGCCGCCGAAGACCGCAATCGGCACCGTCAACAGCACCGAGAAGGGCAGCGACCAGCTCTCATAGAGCGCCGCGAGAATCAGGAACACGAAAACGAGCGACAGGCCGAACGACCTCATCGCGGCCCCCGACGCTCGCCTCTCCTGATACGAGAGGTCGGCCCAGTCGTAGCCCATCTCCGGAGGGAGGACGTTGCTCGCCACGTCCTCGAGCGCCGCCATCGCCTGGCCGGAGCTGTAGCCGGGTGCGGCGCTGCCAATCACCTGGGCGGCGCGATAGAGATTGAAACGGTTGGTGTACTCGGGGCCGCTGATGCTTCGCGTGGTGACGAGCCCCGAAAGCGGAACCATGGTGCCCTTCTCATTCCGCACGTAGTAATTTCGGATGTCCTCCTCGCTCTCGCGCTCCGCCCCTTCCGCTTGCAGGAACACGCGCCACTGGCGGCCGAAGCGGTTGAACTGATTCAGAAACAGTCCACCCAGATAGGCTTGCAGGGTCTGGTAGACGTCTGCGATGGCGACGCCCTGTCTCAACGCTTTGTCGCGATCCACGTCGGCGTAGATCTGCGGGACGCCTGCGGAGAACAGCGAAGCAACTCCGGCCAGCTCCGGACGCTTGACGGCATGCCGCAAGGAATCGTTGAAGGTTCTGGTCGAGGAACTCGACCGATCCGCCGCTGCGATCCTGGAGCCACAATGAAAAGCCGCCGGCGTTGCCGAGTCCTGGAATCGAGGGCGGCATGAACGCAAAGGCCATCGCCTCCGGCACCTGCGCCGCAAGCGTCCCGTTCAGGCGATCGACAATGGCTCGCGCGGCAAGCTGCGTCGACGGGCGCTCGTCCCAGGGCGTGAGACGCGACGAAGAAGAAGCCCTGATAGCTGGCTGAAATGCGCGTCAGCAGACTGAAGCCGCCAATCGTGACGTAGGACTGCACCCCCTCGGTCTTACCGAGAATCGCCTCGACCTTTTTCAACACCTGATCCGTCCTCTCCAGCGAAGCCGCCGCCGGCAAGCTGGACGTTCAGAAAGGCGTAGCCGTAATCCTCTTCAGGCAGAAAGCTTGTCGGGAGTCTCCTGCCGATGAGACCAGTCCGCTGCTGCGACAGCGGCGAGGATCAGCATGGCCAGAACCGCCTTTCGGATCAGCGCGTGGCTCCAGTTGACATACCCGTGCGTCACTTTCTCGAATCCTCGGTTGAAGCCGCCGAAGAACCGGGCGAAAACGCCACTCGAGTCCTTTTCGGGCCGGAGCAGGAGCGCCGAAAGCGCCGGCGAGAGTGTCAACGCGTTGAAGGCCGAGATGAGCACGGAGATCGCAATCGTCACGGCGAACTGCTTGTTCAGTCGCCCCTGAATGCCGCCCATGAACGCGACGGGCAGGAAGACCGACGAGAGGATCAGCGCAATGGCGATCGACC
Source organism: Vicinamibacterales bacterium (assembly GCA_963782595.1). GTDB lineage: Bacteria > Acidobacteriota > Vicinamibacteria > Vicinamibacterales > JAMQPK01 > JAMQPK01. The sequence continues at coordinate 906,049 of CAWAKJ010000007.1, forward strand.
GGCCCGGAGACCTCCTTCATCGCCTGCGACGTGGCCTCGCGCGGCGACATTCCTTCCTCGATGTGATGTTCGACCGCTTCCACGACCACAATCGCGTCGTCCACGACGAGGCCAATGGCGAGCACGAAGGCGAACAGCGACAGCGTGTTGATCGAGAAACCCAGCAAAGGAAACACGGCGAAGGTGCCGACGAGCGACACCGGCACCGCAATCATCGGGATGAGCGTCGCCCGCCAGTTCTGCAGGAAGAGGAAGACGACGATGATGACGAGGATCATGGCCTCGATAAGCGTCACGACGATCTCGCGGATGCCCTCGGTGACCGGCAGCGTGGTGTCGAGCGTGACCTGCGTAATCGAGGTCGGCTGGAAACCGTCCCTTCAGCTCCTCCATCGTCTTCTTGACCCCGTCGGCAACCGCCAGCGCGTTCGAGCCGGGAGACTGAAAGACCGCGATGATGGCGCTCGGCTGGCCGTTCGTACGCGAGCTCTGCTGATAGTTAAGAGCGCCGAGTTCGATGCGGGCGACGTCCTTCAAGCGCACGACCGAGCCGTCCAGGTTCGAGCGGACGACGATCTCGCCGAATTCCTCCGGCGTCTGGAGCCGTCCCTGCGCGCGGACGGTGTAGGTCTTCTCCATGCCCGGAGGCGCAGGTTCGCCGCCGATCTGGCCCGAAGGGTTGACGTTGCTTTGCTGCCGTACCGCGTTGGCGAGATCGGGAACACCGAGACCGAGTGTGACCAGCACGTCCGGCTTGACCCAGATGCGCATCGCGTAGTCGCTGGCACCGAATACCCTCACCTGGCCCACGCCAGGCACGCGATAGAGGACGTCGTTGATGTTGATGTTGGCGTAGTTGGCGAGGAAAAGCGAATCGTAGGTCCGGTTGGGCGACTAGAGCGAAATGACGAGCATCGGCAGCCCGGTGGACTTCCGCGTCGTCAGCCCGTACTGGTTGACGTCGGTCGGCAGATTGGCCTGCGCCTGCGCCACGCGGTTCTGCACGTTGACCTGATCGATGTTGACGTCGGTCTCCACATCGAAGGTGACCGTCAACTGCTGGGTGCCGTCGTTGGCGTTGGTAGACTGCATGTAGAGCATGTTGTCGACGCCGTTCATCTGCTGTTCCACCGGGGTCGACACCGACTGCTCGATCGTGACGGCGTCCGCGCCCGTGTAGATCGTCGACACGATGATCTGAGGCGGCACGATCTCTGGAAACTGCGCCAGCGGCAGTCCCAGCATCGCGATGAGGCCGCCGATGACGGTGATGATCGCGATCACCATCGCCACGATCGGGCGTCTGATGAAAAAGTTGGAAATCACAACTCAATTCCTCGGCTCCTGCGCTGGTCCAGGCAAAGGTGCGACAAACGGCTTCGGGTTGACGACCAGATTCGGTCTGAGCTGCTGGAGGCCTTCGACGACGACTCGCTCACCGGGCTTCAGGCCGTCTTCGATGATCCACATTGGGCCGCTGCGTTCGCCGACCGTGACCGACCGGATGTTGACCTTGTTGGCGCCGTCGACGACCGCAACCTGGTAGTGCCCCTGCAACTCGGTCACGGCGCGTTGAGGCACGAGGAGCGCGTTTCTTCTGATGTTGGTGACCGCGCGGACGCGAATGTACTGACCCGGGCGCAGGATGTTGCCCGGATTCGGGAACAACCCGGCGAGCCGAATCGCTCCGGTCTGCACGTTGACCTCGCGGTCGGCGACGTAGAACTGGCCTTTGCGTGGGTAGACGCTGCCGTCGGCCAGCAGGAGCTCCAGCTCGAGCTCCCGTGCGCGCGCCTCCCGCTGGCTCTCGTTGGGGTTCTCGCGCACCCAGCGCAGGTACTCCTGCTCGGTAACGGTAAAGTAGGCCCTGATGGGATCGACGGTTGAAACCGTCGTCAGGCTGGTGACGCCGGCGCTGACAAGGGTGCCGACCTGCGCCAGGGCCAATCCCGCGATGCCCTCAATCGGCGAACGAATGGTCGTGAAGCCCAGATTGAGCTCCGCGGTCGCGACGGCAGCCCTGGCCGCAACGATGGCGGCGTTTGCTGCCTCGACTGCGGCCTTGGCGGCGAGATTCGCCTGGACGGCATTGTCGAGCACTTGCTCGGTGATGGCCTGCGCTTTGGCCAACGGAATGTAGCGATTGACGTCGAGCTGTGTCTGGCCCTGATTCGCCTGCGCCTGCAACTCCTGCGCTTTGGCCTGGGCGAACTGCCCGTTTGCCTGATCGAGCACTGCCTGGAACGGGCGTCGATCGAGCTCGAAGAGCACCTGTCCTTTCTTGACCAACGAGCCTTCGATGTAGCGCTGCGCGAGGAGATAGCCGGTCACCTGCGCCTTGATTTCCGCGTTGACCATCCCGTCCAGCGTGCCTATCCATTCGCCGTAGACAGGAACATCCTCCTGTTCGACTCGCACAACCCTTACCTCGGGTGGGGGCGCCTGAGCTTGTGGCAAAGGTTTGGAGCAGCCGCCGGCTACAAGCAGGGAGAGGAAGGCCAGGGAGATGCCCGCAGTGACCATTTACATCTGGATGCGAGTGACCGCCGCCTTCAGCGTGTCGGCGCTTCGCTGCAGCGCCTGTCGTTCCTCATCGGACATCGCAGGCTCCAGGATTTGCACCACGCCTGTTTGCCCAAGCACGCTCGGCATGGAGAGCGTGACGCCATACGTGGGGTTGTACGATCCAATCGGCATCACCGCTCGCTCGTCGCGCAACACGATCTCCGCAATGCGAGCCGACGCCATGCCGATGCCGAACTGGCTTGCCTGATTGCCTTCGATGATGGCGATGTTGGCGTAGCGGACGTCCTGCTCGATGCTGCGACGCAAGTCCTCACGGCTGGAATCGGTCTGCTGCAGTGCATCCAGCACGCGAACGCTGCCCGCGTGAGCCGACGACCAGACGAACACTTCCGACGTCCCGTGTTCCCCCAGGACGTCGGCTTGCACGGATGCCGGATCAACATTCAGGCGCCGAGCCACGTGAAACCGGAAGCGCAGGCTGTCGAGAAACGTTCCAGTGCTCAAGACACGCGTGAATCCGAAGGTGCGCACAACATCGGCCAGCGGATCCGGTGGATCGGTCACGACCAGGATCACCGCTTCCGGCGCCGACTTGACGATCTCGGGAAGGATTTGCCGGTAGACACCAATGTTCGACTCCAGCAACTTGAGCCGGCCTGCTGGATCGTTGCGATTGGTCGCCCCGCCGGTTCTTTCATTGATGCCGGCAGTGATCATGACAAGTGCCGCGCCGCTGAGCTCCGAGTAATCTCCGTCGCAAATCTGGACGGCCGAAGAGAGCGCCGCGCCGTACTGCAGATCGGTCGCCACGGCCTTTGCGCGCTTACGGTCTCGGTTCACCACGACAATCTCGCGCGCGATGCCGCGCAGGATGCTGGACATCAGGCACGCGGAACCGACGGCGCCGGCGCCGATCACTCCGACTTTCATCTCAGTGCAGCTTCACCAGGTGCACCAGCTTCTTTCCGCCTTCCTCCGAGTAGTGCACGATCACGTCAGCGCCCTTCTTGATGGCGCCACCAGTCGCGACAGCGGCACGATCGATCCCGTGACCGGTATCGACGACGGCGTCTTTCGTCAGTTCGTACGTCTCCTCGGCGCCAGCCTCGGTCTTGATGGCGACGAACTTGACGGCATCGTCGACGCGCACCACGGTTCCCTTCGCGACTTTGAGTGTTCGCTTGCCGAGATGGTCGATGCCCACCGCAGTCTTATCTACACCCTCGCCGGTGTAGTGCAGAATCACGACCGCGCCCTCCAGGCCGGCTTTGGCCGTGGCATCGACGGCGTGTGCCACGTCCTTGACGCCGCGAACGACGGTCCGCTCTGTGAACTTGACGGTCTCGTCGATGCCGTCTGCGGTGTGAATCAGGAGAGTCTTTGCGCCGGCGTCAAACTTCCTGATCTCGCCGGCGACCGCATGTTCCGCGTGTGCGGCGCGACTCTGGGCTTGAGACGCCTCGGCGAACTGCGCAGTCACGGGCAAGCCAGCGAGAGCAAGGCTGACACCCAGCGCCAGGGAACGACACACTCGATTGACCATGACTTCCTCCACGATGAGTGATTATTTCTGTCCGATCACAACTGTCGTTTGGTCGTGCAAATCATCCGCCACCGACCCCGGATTCGCTTCCCGCGAATGAACGCTCGTGTCGTTACTCACCACGACAGACCGTGGACCACCATGACAGTCCGTGGCCCACCTGGACGTTCACCGGTACGCCGAGGGTACCTGTCGAACCATATTGCGACGAGGGTGCGAATTCGACTCGCGACGCATCTCGCGAGGCTGCTACTCTGCTTCACGGAAGAGGAGGCGCGAATGGCTCAATGCGAAGTCTGCGGCAACAATTACGACAAATCGTTCCAGGTGATGCAGGGTGGCACGTCGCACACGTTCGACAGCTTCGAGTGTGCGATTCACATGCTGGCGCCAAGCTGCGCGCACTGCCACTGCCGGATCGTCGGCCACGGTGTCGAGGCCAACGGCACGTTTTACTGCTGCGCGCATTGCGCCAAGAAATCGGGCGTGAGCGGGGTAGACGATCGCGTGTAATGAAGGAGTGTCCATGAATCCGCCTCGGCCGATCCGCGGCGACGAGGGTGCCTCGATCATCGGTCCGGCCAATCGCGCACGCGAGGCCCAGAACCCGGACACGCTCGTGTCGCCGCCGACCGACCACGGCACGTTGCCAAACATGAGATGGTCGTTCGCCGACAGCCACATGCATCTGGCGCCGGGCGGCTGGGGACGGCAGACGACGGTGCGCGAGTTGCCCGTCTCCAGCGAGATCGCCGGCGTCAACATGCGGCTCACGGCCGGCGGCGTCCGGGAAATGCATTGGCACAAATCAGCCGAATGGGCCTTCATGCTCAAGGGGCGGGCGCGCATCACTGCCGTTGACCAGGATGGTCGCACCTTCCAGGACGATGTTGGCGAAGGCGATCTTTGGTACTTCGGGGCCGGCATCCCGCATTCGATTCAGGGCCTCGAGGTCGACGGTTGCGAGTTCCTGCTCGTCTTCGATGACGGCAGCTTCTCGGAGGAAGACACGTTCCTGCTCACCGACTGGCTCGCCCACACGCCGCAAGAAGTGCTCGCCAAGAACTTCGGCGTGCCCGAGAGCGCGTTCGCGCTCATTCCGAAGAAGGAGCTCTGGATCTTTCAGGCCGAAGTCCCCGGCCCGCTCGCCGCGGACAGGGTCGCGGGCGCCGGGCCGGTGCCCTTGACCTTCAGCCATCGGATGATGGCGCAGGAGCCTGTCCGCACGAAGAGCGGCACCGTGCGCATCACCGACTCGTCCGTGTTCCCGGCGTCGAAGACGATCGCAGCGGCGTTGGTCGAGGTGGAGCCCGGCGGTTTACGCGAGCTGCACTGGCACCCGACTGTGGACGAGTGGCAGTTCTACATTTCTGGCGAGGCGCGGATGACGGTGTTCGCATCGACGAACAACGCGCGCACCTTCGACTTTCAGGCGGGCGATGTCGGGGCCGTGCCGTTCCCGATGGGCCACTACATCGAGAACACCGCTAATACGACGCTGCGGTTTCTGGAGATCTTCCGGAGCGACCGTTTCGCCGATATCTCGCTGGCGCAATGGCTGGCCTTCACGCCGCACGAGTTGGTGCGGGCGCATCTGAACATCGATGAATCGGTCCTGGAGAAGATCCAGACGCGCAAGACAGCAGTGGTGCCGGCGTGAGAAATGCCCTCATCATTGCTCGTCTAACGTGACAGATGGCCGACGCGCCGCCGACCGACGATCTCAACCGGGCGCCGACGGACGAAGAACTCGGCCGGCTCGTGTTCACCACGGTGCCGTACTGCATGCACGAGACCAATCCAGACAACGGGTTAGTCCGGGACAGGACCGACCCGGCCGCGCCGAGCAGCATCGCCGCCATCGGCCTGGCCCTGGCGACATGGCTGTGAAAGATGGCGTATGAGTAATGAACTTCCTGTCTTTTACGTCGCCCGCCATGGTGAGACACCGTGGAGCCTCACGGGTCGATTTACGGGACCTGCTGATCTGCCCCTGACCGGGCGTGGCGAGCAGGACGCGCGCGCGCTGGGAAAACGACTCATCGGACTGAATTTTGCGAGGGTATTTACCAGCCCTTCGCAGCGTGCGGTGCGGACGTGCGACCTGGCCGGCTTCGGGCCCGTCGCCGAAATCGATCGCGATCTGGTCGAATGGAACTACGGCGAGTATGAAGGTCGACTCGCCGCTGACATCCACACTGAACGCCCGGACTGGGACCTGTTCCGTGACGGCTGCCCCGGTGGTGAATCGCCCGACCAGGTAGGCGCGCGCGCAGACGCCGTACGGAGCCGAGTGCGAGCCGTCGGACGAGATGTGCTGGTGTTTTCCAGCGGCCACTTCCTGCGGGTGCTTGCCGCCCGCTGGCTGGGACTGAAGCCGGCAGCCGCAAGATACCTGCTGTTGCAAACGGCGAGCGTCAGTGTATTAGGCTTTGAACACAGCCTCTGTGAGCCCGTGATTCGGCTGTGGAACGACACGCGTCACGTGAACGCCTGACTGGATCCGGTGTGAGAGAAGCCATGCCCGGTTCCGTAGAAACTCACTCGGGGATCTCGCCCCTGGCTGGACACCCTGCACCAACAGAGCTGTTGATCGACGTGCCCCGGCTCGAGCGCGAGTATTTCGAATGCCGACCGGACCTGAGCGACATCAACCAGATGGTCAGCTTCGGGACCAGCGGCCACCGGGGCTCACCACTCCGCGGCACGTTTACGGAAGCGCATATTCTGGCGATCACTCAAGCCATTTGCGACTACCGGCGCAGCTACGGCACCGACGGTCCGCTCTATGTGGGCAAGGATACGCATGCGTTATCCGGCCCTGCTCAACGTACCGCGCTCGAAGTCCTCGCCGCGAACAACGTGGAGACTGTTATCCAACGAGGCGACGGAGTGACCCCGACGCCGGTGATTTCGCGGGCCATCCTTATGTACAACCGGGGCCGCAAAGGTCACCTCGCGGATGGGATCGTCATCACGCCATCACACAACCCACCAGAAGACGGCGGCTTCAAGTACAACCCAACGAACGGCGGCCCTGCCGACACCGAGGTGACGCGCTGGGTCGAGGACCGAGCCAACGAGCTCCTGCGAGGGAACAACGTCGGCGTCAAGCGTGTCCCGTTCGCCGCGGCTGTCAAGGCGTCGAGCACCCACCAGGAGGATCTTGTCCTGCCGTACGTCCGCGATCTCAGAAACGTTGTTGACGTCGATGCCATTCGCGCGGCCGGGCTCAAGCTGGGCGTCGATCCGCTTGGAGGCGCTGCGAGATCGTACTGGGAGCCCATCAACACCACATACGGGTTGGAGATCACCGTCGTCAACCCTGTCATCGATGCCACGTTCTCGTTCATGACCGTCGATCACGACGGCGTGATCCGCATGGATTGTTCCAGCCCGTACGCCATGGCCCGGCTCGTTCAGCTCAAAGATGAATACCGCGTGGCATTCGCGAACGATCCGGACGCCGACCGCCATGGGATTGTCACACCGTCGACGGGGTTGATGAACCCGAATCACTATCTTGCGGTCGCCATCCACTACCTGCTGACGCATCGGCCAATGTGGCCGACGCGCGCCACGATCGGCAAGACGCTCGTCAGCAGCAGCATGATCGACAAGGTCGTCAACAGCCTGAGCCGCCAGTTGTTCGAGGTGCCCGTGGGCTTCAAATGGTTCGTCCCGGGCTTGTTCGACGGATCGTGCTGCTTCGGCGGTGAGGAGAGTGCCGGCGCGAGCTTTCTGCGGCACGACGGCAGCGTATGGACCACGGACAAAGACGGATTGATCATGGACCTGCTGGCGGCCGAGGTCACCGCCCGTACGGGTAAGGACCCCGGCGAGCACTATGGCGAACTCACGGCTCAGTTCGGCGTGCCCTGCTACACGCGCATCGACGCACCCGCAACGCCAGAGCAGAGAGCCACGCTGAGGGAGTTGTCGCCGGAGGCCGTCGCGGAATCGAGCCTGGCTGGCGAGGCGATTATCGCCAAGCTGACGCGCGCCGCTGGCAACCACGCCTCAATAGGCGGTCTGAAGGTCGTGACCGCCAGCGGCTGGTTTGCAGCCCGGCCGTCGGGCACGGAGAACATCTACAAGGTCTATGCGGAAAGCTTCAAAGACCAGTCGCATCTGAATGCGATCGTGACAGAGGCCCAGGGCATTGTGAGCAAGGCGCTCGAGGTGACGAGATGAAGGCGACAGAATTACTCCACAATTTGGGCCAGAGCATCTGGATCGACAACATCACACGCGATCTGATGGATAGCGGCACGCTCGAGCGTTACATCAACGAGCTCTCGGTAACGGGGCTTACTTCGAATCCGACGATCTTCGACCACGCGATCAAGAACAGCCAGGCGTACGACGCCGCAATTCGCGAGAAGTCGCGGGCAGGCAAATCGGGCGAGGCGCTCTTTGTCGAGTTGGCGCTGGAGGACCTTATCCGAGCCGCCGACCTATTCCGGCCAGTCCATGACCGCACAGACGGGGTGGACGGCTGGGTGTCGCTGGAAGTGTCGCCTTTGCTGGCGCACGACACGGCCAGCTCCGTTATGGCAGCCAAATATCTGCATGGGCAGGCAGGGCGAGAGAACCTGTTCATCAAGATCCCTGGCACGAAGGAAGGTCTACCCGCCATCGAAGAGGCGATCTTTGCCGGGGTGCCGATCAACGTCACCCTTTTGTTCTCCCGTGAGCACTACCTGGCGGCTGCTCAGGCGTACCTGCGCGGTGTCGAGCGCCGCATCGAAGCCGGTCTTGCGCCCACCGTCAGCTCTGTTGCCTCGCTGTTCGTCAGCCGCTGGGATGCTGCCGTGATGGGGAAGGTGCCTGACTCGCTGCGCAACCAGCTCGGCATTGCCATAGCAAAGCGCACGTACAAGGTATACCTCAGCTTGCTTGCCTCTCCACACTGGCAGCGAGTCTTCAACGCCGGGGCGCGTCCTCAACGGCTCTTGTGGGGCAGCACGGGAACCAAGGATCCCAAGGCGTCCGACATCCTTTACATCAAGGCCCTGGCTGCGCCCTTCACTGTGAACACCATGCCCGAGGCCACGTTGAAAGCCCTCGCTGAGCACAGCGAATTAGGCCCCATCCTGCCGCCAGACGGTGGCGACTGCGAAGAAGTCATAGCGGAGTTTGCCAGGGCCGGCATCGATGTCGACCTCCTGGCTGCCCAGCTTCAGGATGAAGGAGCAAGATCGTTCGCCAACTCCTGGAACAATCTGATGGCCGTCATCGCTTCGAAGAGCACCACGCTCAAGGAGGCGATAACCAGATGACGCCCCTCATAACAACTCAACTTGGAATGATTGGTCTTGGAAGGATGGGAAGAGGCGTGGCGAATCGTCGACCCAATACTGAAAGCTGCCACTCCGATCTACGAATACGAGAGCGCGACCTGGGGCCCGACCGAGGCCGAGCGGCAAGTGTCGCCCGCCGGAGGCTGGCATAACCCCGCCGTTCCCGACCAGGAAGCCTTCCCCGTTGCAGCCCAAGCCAGTTGAGGCTGTCCCGATCGTGAGTGGAGCCGACAGGCTCCAGCTTCCTGGACCGGTACTTGCTTTCCGCTGGCTGCGAAAGCGCCAGCGCCAGGAGTGGCGGATGGTCGTTCATCAACGGGAGGCAGGATATGGTCAAGACAGCACTGCTCGTTCGGCTCGAAGCGAAACCTGGTAAGGAAGCAGACGTCGAGACCTTCCTTCGCAGCGGTTTGGCGATCGTTCAAGCGGAGCCTGGGACAGTGGCATGGTTCGGAATCCGCCTGGGTCCCTCCACCTTCGGCATCTTTGATGCGTTCCCAGACGAGGCCGGTCGTCAGGCGCATCTCTCAGGCCGCGTTGCGGCGGCGCTCAGCGAGAGGGCGTCGGAGCTATTCGCGAAACCACCCGCAATCGAGAAGGTCGACGTCCTCGCGGCGAAGCTCCCACAGGAGACGGTCGCGGGACAGGTTACCCGACGATGAAGGAGAAGACTGGCTGATCGACTGGCGGCCGATTCGCAGGCGCACGGGGCGGGCGACGTATCGCGCAGACCACAACGGCATCGAGTACGGCCTCATAGTACGTCTCTTCGGCACCAGCAGCCCCAAGAGAGAATGCGGCGACAATGGCGCTGATTTCGGCGCCTCATCAGTCTTCAGTAGAAAGGTGCGACGAATGGTTTACGGCTCCGCGCATCGCATCTAAGATTGAGCCGTGGTCACTCACGACCGCGGCTTGCTGCGCCGCCCTAGCGCCCCTCACCACCACAAGGTCACGGCGGTCGAGTTGTTCTTCGACCTCGTCTTCATCTTCGCCATTACCCAGCTGTCGCACTACTTGACCGGGCATTTCTCGTTCGTGGGTACAGCCCAGGCCTTGCTGCTGCTCATTGGTGTGTGGTGGGTCTGGATCCATACGACTTGGGTGACAAACTGGCTGGACCCGGACAAGCTACCAGTCAGGATCGTGTTACTGGCACTGATGGCGCCCGGACTAGTGGGCTCCTCCGCGATTCCGGGCGCCTTCGACACACACGGACTGCCGATGGCGCTGGCGTACCTCAGCATTCAGGTGATTCGAACACTCTTTTTCCTCTGGGCCGCGAAGGGACATCCGAAAGCCGCGCGCAATTTTCAGCGGGTTCTCCTGTGGCTGCTGCTAGGCGGCGTCTTCTGGATCGCTGGTGCAATGCTCGACACTCTTCCGCGGATGTGGCTCTGGGGAATGGCGCTCGGGCTCGAGTTCGTCGCGCCGTGGCTGGGCTTCCGTGTCCCGGGCCTTGGCCGATCATTGACGAGCGACTGGGAGATCGATGGCCGCTACATGGCAGAACGCTGCGGGCTCTTCATCATCATCGCCCTTGGCGAATCCATTCTGGTGACCGGATTCACGTTCAGCGCCTCATCGTGGACCATTGCGGACATCCTGACGCTCGTCATTTCGTTGACCGGCAGCATTGCTATGTGGTGGTTGTATTTCGATACCGCCGCAGAGATTGGATTCGACGCGATCGCTAAGTCCGACGATCCCGGCAAACTCGCGCGGCTTGCGTATACGTATGTTCACATCCTTCTCATCGCCGGCATCATCGTCGCCGCAGCCGCTGACGAGTTTGTGTTGCGCGATCCATTGGGTCGAGCCGACATACGGGCCACTGTCGCAGTCCTCACGAGTGCCACGCTGTATCTCTTCGGCATACTGCTGTTCCTATGGACTGTTACGGGCCGAGCGCCGCTGACGCTTGCAGCTGGACTCGCTGTGACGTTGGCGCTTGCGCCCATCGCTGCATATGTTCCGCCTGTTGCGCTGATGGCTCTGACGACTGCCGTCATGCTCATAACGGCGTTACACGACTCGCACGAGCGCCGGCACCGCGACTTCGACATCGTGCCTGTCCCGTAGGAGGACGCCGGGGCCGGCAGCCCCGGCGTGCCTGCGGTTAGCGCCCCGTGACACGATCGGCGTAAATGTAAATGGGTTCGTCAGCGGCGTTCAGCTTGACTCGCAGCCCCTCTGGTAACTCCAGCACGACACCCTGGATTGCGGCGGTCTGACCTTCGCGCACGGTACTCTTGGAAGTGGGCATCACAAAGACACGCTCGCCAGAAGGCAGACGAATCCAGAATCCATCGGCGCTGACACCGACGACGGGCGCGTTTTGCACATCGACTCGACGTCCAACGAGATTCTTGTCGGTCGCCCGCGCAAGCTGGCCGACATCGGTCACCGGCGCGGCAGCGCTCGTCCCCGAAGTACCCACGGGCTGACCCGCGCGCACGCGCAGGCTGACGGCTGCCGGAGCGACGGTCGTCACTTCAGAGGCCAGAAGCACCGGTCTGGCTTCGATCTCTGCCCTGATCTTCACGTCGGCGAAGAATCCGGGTGATTGCTCTATTTTCGCAATCGGGACTTTCTGCACCGTTCCCGTCACCCGCACTGGCGCATCGCTTCGCACGACGGCGGCGAACGGTTCTGGTACCACTACTGGCATCTCCCTCTCGAGGTCGGCCCAATTGCGTTCGTCAATCGTGAACAGATGCGGTCCGAGCACGCGGTCCACCTCACCTTCGACTGTCACGGTTTTGCCCACATACTTTTCGGGGTTTGTTTCGAGCTCATCGAGGTCGACCTTCATCACCTGGGTAGAGAAGAAGAAAGAAGCATCACGGCCACACGCCGATCCGTTAAGCGTCTGCCGAATACCCGGAGCATTCGGCGACCCTACCCCTAGTCTCCTGCCTTTGAGGCGTTGACCAACGCCTGACGAAGCAGTTCCCGGTCAAAGGGCTTCAACACATACCCAGCGGCTCCGAGTTTGCGGCTCCTTTCGATGGAGGCGATGTCGTCGGCTCCTGTGGCCATGATCACACCCGTGTCGGGCCACTGCTCACGAATCCGCTGCAGGAGCCAGAGTCCATCGTGGTGCGGCATGCGAATATCGGAAATCACGATGCCTGCCGGTTCAGCCAGCATCATCTCCAGTGCATCGGCTGCGCTCGCCGCTTCTCGCACGGTGTACCCCCAACCTTCCAGGCGACGCCGCAAGGCGACGCGAATTGATCTCTCATCATCGACTACCAACACATATGGCATCACGAGAACCGCTTCGGATGGGTGGAGGCTCGTTGGAGACGAAAAACCAGCACATCGTCGAGGAGTATATCGGCGCGGATTCGCGTGTACCTTTAGCGCATACCGAAGCAATTCCGTTACTCGCGTGAGGACATTCGCGGACTTCGGCTAATTAGTGCTAGCCTAATTACACGACACATCGAGGGTGTACGGATTCGCGTCAGCACTTGACGTGAGCTTGCGACGAAGCCGAAGACGAGTGGTGGCGTAAGATCAACCGGAGTCTTGACGTTCAGGTGAGCTTGAAGGTTACTCGGGACTTGCTTCAGCGTCAGACGTTCACCGACAGATACGATACACACTGCGACAATTTTCGCGAGCACCAACGTGATAACGTCTGCGCCTCTTGGCGGCGACTGACGACCATCCCAAATGCCCGCGGTGTGGCTCGATTGAAATCGTTCCGGTGAAGGCTCGCACCTGGGATCAGCCGTCATTCGTCTGTCTCACCTGCGAATACGGATGGACGCCTCCGCCTGACGCAAAGAACGGTGAGACGTCCAGCCACGACTGATTTCCGCGCGATTCACAAGTTCCTCGTCGATCCCCGGTCCGATTATCGGAAGTTGGAATCAGGGGGAAAACTGGCTGAACGCCAGATGTTCGAGCTGTCCGAAGCCTTCTGGGCGGAGGAATGGTCGCGGGCTTCGTCGGCCACGGGATGAACCACGAACAAATCCCGAGGCGTTGAAACATGGCCTGCCAGCAATGGCAGTAACGTTATGCGTCAGGAAAGCCGGGCTACATGGCAGGCTTGCCGATGACAAACAGGTCTCCCAGACGCCGGAACGTCAGACCGCAGGTGGGCAGTACGGCGGCGAGCGCTTCCTCGGCTGTCAGACCTTCGATCGAGCCGTGCAGTACGATGCGTTCGATCCGGTCGCGCGTCGTTGGATCCTCGTACTGCCAGCGCAGTCCGTGATGACGGGTGATCCACTGGAGAAACGCGCCGACCGTCGAGCCTTCCAACGTAAACGGTGGAGCCAACTGGTCGAGCCAGCTCCACTCCGAGCCATACGTGGCAATCGGCCGCCGCTCTGGAGCAACACCGTTCGCGAGCAGCAGCGCCTCGCCTTCCTGCGACGTCCATCGGCCTTCGCCAGTGGTGACAGCCACCGTGCCTTCGCGCACCCGGACACGCACGGTATCCGACTGAAGCCGCACTTCGAACTGCGTGCCGACATGACGCACCACGCCGAACGGCGTCTTCACGTGCAGATCCGGATCGCGGCTATCTGGCCCGGCATCGACGAACAATGCGCCGCGCGAGAGTGTCAGGCCGCCATCTGCGTCGAGCGCAACGGTGGAGTGTTCATCGAGCTTGAGCAGCGCGCCCCGGGAAAGCGCCAGACCAGCCCGGCTGCCGCCGGGTGTCTCCAGACGATCGCCGGCACGCAGGCGCGCGCCTGTTGCAGTCGTCACACTCCTGGTCGAGCCGGCCTCCGTCACAAGCAGCGTTCCAATGACCGTGTCGAGCATGGCGATTTCCGCCCCGCGAACCGGAACCGGAACCGCAACTGAAACCGAACCCCCACTCCTGAACAATGTGACAGCCACCAGCATGATGGCGACGAGCGCCGCTGTGCCGAGCGCCCACACCGGGAAGCGCCGGCGCCGGTGAGCGATCACCTGCGTCCACTCGCTTCGCGCCGCGGCCCGGGCGCGCGACATCTGCTCCGCATCGGGCATGTGCCGGTGCCCCGCGAGCTTCAACAGTTCGCCGATGTGATCGTCGCCGTTCATGGCGCTGTCTCCCTCATGCTTCGGACGTACGTAGTGTCCGGCTTCAGCCGGACCAGACTACGGCGTCTCAATGCTCAGTTCGCGAAACGCTTCGCCGAACGCGCGCCGCGCGCGCGTCAGCAGCGATTCGGCGGCTTTTGCCCCGAGCCCGAGGCGGTTGCCGATTTCCTGCACGGTGATCTCGTCGATGTACTTCCACTCGAGCGCGTCGGCGTAATGCGGCGGAAGATGATCGAGCACCCGCTGCACGAGCGACGCGACCTTCTTCCGATCCAGCGCCGCGTCGAGATCGTCCGCTTCCGACGCGCGCAGCGACTCCAGCGCCGCGCGAATCTCGGGGTCGTCTTCCGTCAGCGTCACGCGCACTCTGCGGCCGTGCCGTTTTTCGTGCGCGTACAGCTCGTTCCGGCAGATCGTGCACACCCAGGTCAGCAGGGCCGCTTCTCCCCTGAAGCCGCGAAGATTGCGGATCGCCTTGCACACGGCCGCCTGCGCAATCTCGGCCGCCGTGTCGCTGTCGAAGTCGAGGCGCGCGAGCGCGAAGCGGTACATCGCCGGATACGCGACGTGGAAGAACCGCTCGAACGCGTCCTGGTCGCCGCCCAGCATGGCGCGGACGAGCTCGAGATCGGATTCGGGCCAGGGCCTCAGCACGTCGCTCCTTCTAGAATTTGACGCGCACGCCGAACGACGGCAGCCGCTCGAACTGGGCGTAGATGTTGTTCTCCGACACGAGCTCGCCCAGGCCGCTCGCGAACGCGGAATATTTGATCTGCTCCACGTGGTTCCACCGGTTGAAGACGTTCAGCACTTCGACATAGAACTCCCACGGGCCGCCCGTGGAATAGGTGCCGCGCAGGTCGGTGCGCGCGTAGCCGTTGAGGCGCTGGGTGTTGCGCAGGCCCAGCCGACGCATGCCGGGGCTGGGACTCACCACCAGCGTGCCGTCCGGCATCCGCGTCGTGCGAGAGATGGGGTCGACGGTGCCGTCGCGAAAGATCGTGCGCGTGAACCGCACTTCTTCGCGGACCGGCGTGACGGGAAATCCCGAGGCGCGCTGCCACGTGGCGGCGACGCGCACGTGGCGCGTCACCTGGGCGCCGATCTGCGCGGCGAGCGCGTGCGGCCGGTCGAAATCGAACAGGAACGTGTGCCCGTACATCTCGCGTGTGGCTTTGCTGAACGTGTAGGCGAGCGAGCCGGTCAGGCGCCCGGTGTTGCGATGAAGGAACACTTCGACGCCCGCCGCCGAGCCACGGCCGGTACTTTCGGCGTGCGTTGTCGGCCGGAGCTCGAGAACCACGCTGTCGCGGGGCACGTCGGGCGGAATCACATAGCCGGCCAGCCGCGCGGCCCGTTCTGCCTCGGTCTCGAGGCGGTGTGCGAGCAGCCGGTCGAAGCGGCGCCGATAGGCCTCGACCCGAAGCGTCACCCCGGCGCCCAGCGCCTGTTCGACGCCCGCCACCAGTTGCCGCGATCGCTCGTTCTGCAGCGTCGCGCCCTCCGCGGGGGTCAGGTGGAAGTAGTCGAAGCCCTGCAGGCTTTCGTGCGACGGCGTCTGCGCCTGGAGGGCAACCCCCGTCCACGCGATCGTTCCGCCGATGCGGGCCGACAGGCGCAGGCGCGGCTGCCACGACGCCTCGCCCGTGAACGAGTTCCACTCGAGCCGCATGCCCGGCTCGGTGCTGACGATCGATCCGAGCGGCAGCCGGTACTGCAGCCACATGCCCGCCTGCGTACGCGCCAGGCTCGTGCGGATGGGGCCGGCGGAGTAGTCCACCTGCTCGCCGCCGGTGCTCGGCCCGAGGCCGCGAAACGCGTCGAGCTGTTTGACGTTGGCCATCTGCCACGTGCTGTTGATGCGGTGCGCTTCGATGCCGGCATCCAGCAGATGTCCCGCTGGCGTCGCGTACTCCAGGCGTTGCCGTACGGCGAAGTCGTTCACTCTCACCGACCGCTGGAACGGGGCCACGCCGGCGATGAGCGAGCGATCCGTCGTAATCGCGCGCGTCGTGTCCATACACCGAGACCGTCGTCGTCGAGGCCAGCCGTGGCCCGGGCGTCCACCACAGGTTCATCACGCCCAGGCGATTCATGCCTGTGTACTGGGTTCCGGTCGTCTCTTCTGTGATGCGTCCGGTGGTTGGTGGCTGGCCGGTGCCGTCGCACGCCGCCGGTTGTCGAGCCGCCGCCGGCCAGGCCCACGTCTGGAGTGGTGCCCGGCTCGCGGGCCGTTTCGCGGCCCAGAAGGCCGAACACGGAAAGCCGCGTCCGCCGGGTCGGGCGGAGGCTCAGCTTGAACTGCGCGTCGCCGAACCCCGGCACCGCGTCGCCGAAGCGGTTCACCAGCGCGCGATAGTAGGTGCCGCGCGCGGTGGCCCACCACGATCCGGTCGCCGTGTTCGGCAGGCGGCCCTCCAGCAGGATGTCGCCGCTCGTCAGCCCGAGCGATCCGGAGACGGCGAGCCGGCGATCGCTTCTGCCGTCGCGGGTCTGGATGATGGTGACCGACGACAGCCGCCCGCCGTGGCGCGCCTCGAGGCCCGACGCATCCAGCGCGACGCTCGCGGCGGTGGCCGGATTGAGGAAGCTCGACGTGAACTCGCCCAGGCGATGCGGATTGTGAATCTGCACGCCGTCCAGCACGATGACGTTGTGCTCGGGGCCGCCGCCGCGGACGGCCATCTTTCCGTCCCTGTCGTTGGTCGCGGCGGCGCCGGGCAGCACCTGCAGGGTGCGAAGCACGTCGTCGAGGCCGCCAGCGGTTTCCTGAATCTTGCGCGGCTCGAGCGAGTAAGCGGCCGGCCCGCTCTCGTCTTCGTCGAGGCGATCGGTCACATCGACAATTTCCTCGATGCGAATCTCGTCTGCGGCGACCGAAGGCGGCGCCGGCGATTGATCGGTCGCGGGTTGTGATGGTTGTGCCGGCTGTGCAGCGGGCGAGGGGCGCGCGTCGCGATCGAGCGCCACGACGAGCAGGCGGCCGCGGGGACCGGAGGCCAGCGTCAGCCCGTGCGGCGCGAGGATCTGCTGGGCCATCTGTCTCGGCGGCGCCGGCTTCGGCTCGGCTTTGACGAGCAGGGTGGGCGGCACCAGGTCGCTGCTGAAGATGACGCGGAAATCGGCCGTCTGCAGCTCGCGCAAGACGTCGGCGATCGGCCGGCCTGCGTAAGTACGGTTCTGCGCTGCTGCAGCGGCTGGAATGGTCGCCATCGCGAGCACGATGGCGCCGATTGTGAGCAGGCGGACAATTCGTTTCATCACCTGGCCTCGTCTAATGCTGGCTTCAGGTGTTTAGAGTGCGGGGGAGGTGCCGATCCTTCGATCGTCGCTCTTTGCTCCGCATCTACCGTTTCGGCGTCACGCGCAGTCCGCGCACGGCGTCGAAGTCCCATTGGCAGTTATTCATCTCGCAGAACATATTGAGCACACTCGCCGTCTGAGCGTTCTTGAACTGCACGCGAATGGGTTCACTCGGCAGACCGGGGTCGACAATCACTGGCACACCGATGGCGGCAGCCAGCGCGCGGAAGACGTCGCTTAGAGGCGTGTCGTGCACCTCGAAGGATACGAGAGCAGGCAGCGAAGCAATCTTGTCGTTCGGGACAGGCGTGACACTCAACGTTCCCTGTAGCCGCCACACACATGATGCGTTCTCGCAGACAGCATTGAGGGCCGTCCCGAGCTTCACATTCGTGAGAGTGATGGTGACCGGACGCAGGGTGCCGCTTCCGATCTCCACCTTCAATCCTGCCGCAGTGGCGAGCGCCCCGATGACACGCGCCGCGGGAGCCTCTCGATAGTCGATTGTGACGCGCGACTGCAACGGATCTGCCGGGGGAGCGGTTTGCGCCGCGAGCGGCACTCCGGTGAGGGCTGTAATCATCGCGAATGCGAGACGGCTCATGGGTACTCCTTTCATTGCGGTACGACGATCACGTAGCCGCCACCGATGCGCTGTTTTGAGGCAGGGCCGACGATCCAGCGACGGCCGTCCTGACTTTCAACGACCAGCATCGATCCGCTTCCGCTGATCACCAGTGAGGTCGGCAACGTGTGCTCGCCTGCGCGTTTGCGGCCCTGCCAGACGTTCAGGGCGGCGAGCAGCACGACCGTCGCAATGGTCACAACGGCGACGGTCATATGACGCCGGTGCCGGGGCCGGCTGTCACTGCCGGTGAGCGCTCGCAAGACCACGCGATCCACCACATCGGCGGGAGGGCTCACCGCCCGGCGCACGCGCGTGTCCACTTCACGCAGTTTGTTTTCGTCGTCCATCCGAATGCTCCTGAACTGACGCCGCGAGCCGGCGGCGCGCTCGAGAAATCCGCATCTTTACCGCCTCCGGCGACGCACCGACGATCACCGAGATTTGCTCGAACGACAGTTCGCCGACCGACCGCAGCAGCAACGCTTCGCGATCACGGCGTGAGAGAGTACGCAGCGCCGACCGCACGATCGCCAGCTCCGCGCGATGTTCGTACGTGTGCTCGACCGAGGGTTCGCGTCCGGCCACACTGCGGATGACGTCGAGCGGCGCCATCAAGGCACGCCGGGCGACGGCCCGGCCGGCGCGCCGCCTCGCGATGGCGAATGCGAAGGCGTCGGGCGATTCCGGCGGCCCCGCCTGCCGCCATCTCCGCACGAGCGCGGTGAGTGCATCCTGCGCGACGTCTTCGGCCGTCCCGAGGCAGCCGGTGCGGGCGAGCGCGTACCCGATCAGCCGGGGCGCGAGCGCCCTGGCGACCTCGTCGAGTTCCACACTACTAATGAACCCGGCGCGCGCGATCAGTAACAGCTCCGTTCTGAATCCGCTACCTGGGAGTGACGATGAACGTCCCCACATAGTCTCCGGGCGGGATCGGCGTTGCCGCGCGGGGATACGGCGCGAGTTGGAGCAGGGTGATGGTGTGCGTCTCTGTTTCGATGATCGCCTTGCCCGAAGACGTGCGCAGCACGCAATCGACGCTGCCTGGTCTCGTGACACAGGGTGGGTCGGTCAGCCCGTTGATGAAAATCCTTATCAAGTTGAGGGACATTCCCGGCGGTGGCACCACACCGCGCTGGACCACGATAATCCTGACGATGGCCTCTCCGGCCACCACACATACGGCATCCATCGGACAGCGTGAGTCGGACGACACTTCCATGAACCTGACGGACACATCGTCTGCGAGCTCGGCGGTTCTCCCGACGCGCAGCTCGAACGGCTCACCAATCGGCAGCGGGGAGGGTTGAGACGGGCTGCCGCCGCAGGCGAGAGTGCCAGCAAGGACCAGCGCGATCACAGGCATCGTGCTTACTGTCGGCATCAATGCGAGTATAGAGTGACAGTTAGCGGCTTTCACATAGCGGTATTGCACGCGGAAGAGAGCACCAGAGCGGGTTGGCTCGAGCCCGCCGGCAGGGCACGCGCCTGGGCCGTCGTCCCGTGCGGCTGGCAGCGGCCAACCTTGCCGCCCTGGGGCACCTCCCGGTGCGAGCCGCGGCCCGGCAAGTCTGCGTCAGGGTGAACACCTACCAGAGGCCCGCCGCGCCGCGTGTCAACAAACCCCTCCGGCGAGCTTCGAAAAGCTGGCGCAAATTGACGCGCCCTGAGGCCGCCGCCGGCCCGTCAACAATCGACCGTTTGTTGATACGGCGTGGCAGCGGCAACTCGAGATCTTCCACTGAATCGAGCACAGTCGCTTTCGAGAAGTATCTCAAAGCCGGCTCCGGCCGCACGTTTAGAAGTAAATCTATTTTATGGCTTCAACTGAATACCGGTTTACAGGGTGCGACAAAGCTCGAAAAAATCTAGGTTCGTGGGCTTGGCTTCGCGGCTTTTTAGATTGGCAGATTGGAGGATTGCGGATTGAGGTCGTGGTGCCGGCCTTCGATCTGGCCGCGGGTCTGGCGCCTTATTTCGGCAGAAGGGCCGTCCAGTTAAGAATGACTTTGATTGGCTGACCCAACGTGCCCTTGGGATAGTTTGCGACGAGAAAACGCTGGCCGTCGGGTGCCACTGCGTACGGATCGACGGCGTTGCTGATCGTCGCTTCGATTTTGAAAAGCGGCCGCGGCGCAGATGCGACAATCTCGTTGGCCGCGGCCGCGATATCAACCGCCATGAGCGTCCCGTCCCGGGCAAGGTAGAACAGCTCCTTGCCGTCGGCGCGCCATCGCGGCTGATATCCGCCTTCAACCGAGACACGCACCCGCTCGCCCGGGCCTGGAAATGGACGCACGTGAATCTCCGTCGTGCCCGACTCGGTGGACGTGTATGCCATCCAGTTGTTGTTCAGAAAATTGCGGCTCGTCCTCACCGGCGCGGCTTTGAAAAAATCGAAACGGCTTGCGCTCGCCGGTCAGCGGCATCACCCAAATATCGTTTTCGAAATTGTAGGCGAGGAATCGGCCGTCGGCCGACCAGTCTTCCACGCGTGACGTTCCAAATTCCTCGATGGCCATTTCCTGATCTCCCGACGTTGTCTTGCGATAGACGCGCGAACCACCGCCACGGGTTGAGACGAACGCAAGTTCCTTTCCATCTGGTGACCACTGCGGCTCGCCTTCTGCGAAGGATCCTGACGTAAAGCTGTGGACACACCGCGCACGAGATCGACGAACCAGATATCACGCTGAGCGTCGGTTCTCGAGACCGCCGCCATCTTTCCATCGCGCGAGATTGCCATGTGCTGAAATGAGGGCAGCTCTGTAACCACAGCAGTCACTGTGCCCTTGCGATCGATCCACTGCAACTGAGCCGGGGGTGTTAACACCAATCGATGAACGAGCACGCCCGTCTGCGATACGGTGGCGCCCATATTGGCATTCGTTGCGGCCAGACTAACGTCCTGGCTGATTGGAATGGCGTCGCCAAGTAGCTCACCTTTCATGGGATCGAATCGTTGCACGAGCAGCGACCCCTGCCGGAAAAACAACAGAAAGCCCGGGTCTGCATAAATCGCGTTCGACTCTGCGGTGAGTAGACGCACGCTCTCTTTCGAATCGAGCGACAGCAGATATACGGTGTTCCCCGGCAGCGCCGGATCAATCAAGCGCCTGCCGCCAGGGAGGAACTCCGGCCTCCGGTGCGACACTTCCTTCCGCGCCGCATCGGGCGTTGTCAGCTGGACTGGCTCCCCACCCGCCGCGGGTACCTGCCAGAGGCCTCCAGTAGGGCCCGCAAAGACGATGGTGCCATCGCCATTCCATGTCGCACCCTGCATGCCCGGTGGCGCGTCGCAGATGATCTGCGGCACACCGCCGGAAGTCTCGACTCTCTTGAGCATTCCCTGGGACGCGAATGCGAGAGAACGGCTGTCCGGAGACCAGAAGTGATCAGTGGCACCCTCAGTCCCTGGGAGCCGCCGGGATTCTCCCGTATCGAGTGCGCGAATCCAAATGGGAGAAGCGACATTCGCACCAAATGCGACGTATTGGCCGTCCGGAGAGACAACCGGAACGCTCGCACCAGCGGTGAAGCTCGGCTCACCGGGCAGCGGAATCTCGAAGCGCATCAGTTGCGAAGGGGACTCACTGTCGCTGGCTGCTGATTGGCGCTGAAGAGCAAGAGCGGTTGCCAACGCGATGACAACCGCGACCCATCCGAGGCGCTCTGCCGACCGTCGCCATTTTGGCACTTCACGGCGGACGTCGGGCAGCGTGTCATGACCGATCGATTCGGAAGACGATGAGATTGCGCTCAGCGCGAACGCGAGATCGCTGGCTGTCTGGAAACGTGCCGATGGAGCCTTCTCGAGGCAGCGGTCGGTAATCCTGGCCAGTGCGGGCGGAATATGGCGTTCAGCCGTCGGTAAGTCCGCCGGATCGTCTTTTAAGATCGCTGAAACCGCATCCGCGGCCGTATCGCCTTTGAACGCACGTTTCCCGGACAGCATCTGGTCGAGCACAGCACCGAACGCGAAAATATCCGCGCGGTGGTCCACCGCCACCCCGCGCACCTGTTCCGGTGCCATGTCCCCCAGCGTGCCCAGCACCATGCCGTGCTGCGTGTGTACCGGCGTCGTGGGAAGATTGCTCGCCGCCGCGGGCGCCCCGTCCGCGTACATCAATTTCGCAAGACCAAAATCGAGAATTTTTACGTGTCCGTCCAGCGTGACAAAACAATTCTCGGGCTTCAGATCGCGATGGACAATTCCCTTCTCGTGCGCAGCGGCGAGTCCGTGCGCGAGTTGAGTGCCAATCTCGATCACCTTCCGCACGGGCAATGCGCCATGCCGCAGTTTCTCGCGTAGCGTCTCGCCTTCGAGCAGTTCCGACACGATGAACGGAACGGACGCGTGAGACCCGATGTCGAACACCGCGAGAATATTGGGATGGTTCAGTGCCGCGGATGCGCGAGCTTCCTGCTCGAAGCGCAACAGCCGATCGGAGTCGGTGCTGAGGCCGGAAGGGAGAGCTTTGATCGCAACGTCGCGGTTCAGGCGCGTGTCACGTGCCCGGTAGACCTCGCCCATTCCGCCGGCGCCAAGGAGGCCGACGACCTCATAGACGCCGAGTCGCGCGCCTGGGGTAAAGGTCATTCAGTGCGAT
>CAWAKJ010000008.1:0-47616 GCA_963782595.1 Vicinamibacterales bacterium
CGTCGGTGGCCGATGACGGAGTGCAGAGAAGCACGCGGCGGCGGCTCTCCGTGTCGCCCGTGGCCGCCGTCCCGCTCAACGGCCCGGTGATCCGCACGAAATTCAGCTTGGGCAGGCCGCCGGTCTGGCGATACGGCTCTCGTCGCAGAGAAGGTTCGAAGAGATCCTCGACGGTCGTCATCGTTCTCTGGACGAAGTACGCCTGAACGAGATGCTCACCGGCTTTCACGTGCACGGTGACCTTCATCTTGTCGAGCGTCTTCCTTTCGAGCTCGGCCCGCTGCGGACCGAGCCGGTTGGTGCCGGTCCACTCCGGTCCGCCGATGCCGCCCGACGAAACCCTGACGCTATCGACAGCGATGTCGAATTGATGAATCTCGGCCGAGAAGTTCTCGAACCCGTCGTTGGCGCCGTTTTCTTTCGGCTTCGCCTCAATCAGATACTCACCGTCGGCCGGGAAGAGATACTTAATCTCCATGCCGCCGCGGGTGCCGAACGGCATGTTGTCGCTCCATCGCACCGCGCCGCTCCGATCGGTCGGCTCGAAGAACGTCTCCGGCGTCGGCATGCCGCGCGGACGCGTCAGCGCGATCTGGCTGATCTTGGCAGCGGCGCTCAAATAGCGCTCGGTCAGCGCAGAGGAGAGGGTCAGCGCGTCGGCGTTGTTGTCGAAACCGAAGCCGACCGTGTCGGGGGGCAACATCGAGGTGACGTCGACGTCGAGCGCCAGCAGGTCGCGGATCGCGTTCTTGTATTCGGCGCGATTCAGACGCTGCAGCCGGGAACGTCCCGGATCGGGATGGGCCAGCGCCGCACGGTCGAGATCTGTTTCCAGATACCGCACCAGGCTGTCGGCGGTCGCCTTGTCCGGCCGGGCCGTCCCGACAGGCGGCATGGCGCCGGTGCCTACCTTGCGGATGACCTTCTCCCACGCTTCAATGTTCTTTCCCGGAGCCGAGATGTCGAGCGCGGTGAGCGCGAGGTTGCCCGACTTGACCTTCTCGTTGTGGCAGGTGCCGCAATACTTGCTGAGCACTGCCTGATGGTCCGCGGTAGCCGAGGCGGGGTTCGCCGCGGCGGACGCCGGCGCCTGCTGCGCGCTGCCGCGCAGACCGTATCCAAGAACGGAGATCGCGCACGTGGCGACGATCAACATCAACCGGCGTTTCATCGGACGGCCTCCTCGGGCGGCAGGGCTTCTTCAGGAATCATGTTCTCGCACAGCCCGGGACAAGGAATTTCCTTGGCGCCGAGCTTCCTCAACAACTCCTCCGTATGTGGATGCGTGGCGAACGAGTTGCCGTACTCGACGCCCATGGCAATTTTGAGCGGCGTCCGGCCGCTCAAGTCGGGGACATCGAGCTTCGCGCCGCGATCGAACAGGTACTGCACCACGCTGTTCGCGCCTCGGTACGCGGCCGCGTGCATGGCCGTCTCGCCGGTGTCGGCCACGAAATTCACATCGAGCCCCTGCTCTTCCACCAGCAGCTTGACCGCGTCGAGCACGTCGGCCTCGCTCGCCGTGTCCTGATTCGCTGCCCAGGCGATGCCGGCCGCCGCCATGAGCGGCGTGATGTTGAGGCCCGTATTGATTTTTGGGTCGGCCCCATTGGCCAGCAGCAGCTTCATCGCCTCGACGTCAGCCGACTTGGCCGCTTGAAGCAACGCGGTGGCGCCAACCAGACGGCGACGATGGCGCGCGCCGCTCCAACGCGGTTCCATGTCGGTGTTGCGGCCGTTCACATCTGCGCCATGCGCCAGCAGCGACTTGATGACCCTGAGCCGGTCGATGTTGACGATGATGAGCTCGTCGCTTACGTACCAGTTGGCGACGTGCACGGCGGCGAAGAGCGGTCTTCCCCAGTTGTTGTTCCGCCCGTTGTCCCCTTCGGTGCCGACATCGCGCAGCTGATCGCGGAACGAGGGGGTCTTCAGCGTGATCTTGACCTCGCTCGCCTTCGAGCCGCTGTTGGTCAGCGCGGTCGTGCCCCCCTCGGCATTCGGATCGGCGCCCTTGTCGAGGAGCAGGTCCACCAGATCTTCGTAGCCGTTGACGATGGCAATGAGCAGCGGCGTCGCAAAATCGCCAGAACGCTTGTCGTTGACATCGGCGCCGCCCGCGAGCATCGCCTGGACCGTTCGCATGTCGCCCTTGCGCACCGCGAACAGGAACGCCGTCGTCCCGCCGTTGGAGCGCGCGCGGAGGTCGGCACCCAGCTCGAGCAGCGCCGACGTCATCGCGCTGTCGCCTTCCGCCGCCGCCCACATCAGCGCCGTCTGCCCGCTCCAGGCTTCCTTCGCGTTCACGTCGGCGCCGGCGCGAGCCAGCGCCTTGACCGCGTCGACGTTGGCGGAGCGCGCCGCCGACATCAGGGGCGTCTCTCCGGCATTCACGAAGTTCACAGGGTCATTCGGTTTCGCGCCGGCCTTGAGCAGCAGGTCGAGCACGGCCGGGTTGCCCTGCTGCGCGGCGAGCGCGAGCGGCGTGACGCGATAGTTGCTCGTGATATTGATGTTGGCGCCCGCGCGGATGAGCGCGGCCGTTGATTCGGCATCGCTCCGGTAGGCGGCCCAGTGCAGCGCGGTGGCTCCGTCGGCCTGCGGAGCGTTCACGTCGATTTTCTTCTTCAGCAACGCCTGAATCGTTGACGCGTCTCCGCGCTGAACGGCGTCGGCCAGCGGCGACGGTTTGGGGGCCGTGGCCACAACGTCTGCGCCTTGCGCCGCGCCCAGCCGTGCCACCAGAAGCACCATTGCCACAGCTGCTCCTGGCCGCCCTCGTCTCAACATCATAGAAATGCGGCCTCTCTTCAGTCCTGTCCCTAGCTCACTTATTATCCAGCGAACAGCACCAAAAAGGTGTCGCAAGTTGTCACGCGGAACGGCGACCCTTTTGACCTGGTCAGGGCTCAATCCAGAGGCGGGGGCACGCACATGGATCTGCAAGGTGTGATGAAACAGCTCGAGGCCTGGGAGCATCCGAAGATGCGCGCCGTGAACGCAAAGCATGGCGCGGGCGACAATCAGTTCGGCGTGAATCTCGGCAAGCTTCGTGGCCTTGCCGGAAAAATCAAGCGCGACCACAAGCTGGCGCTGGAGCTTTGGAACGCCGGAAACATCGACGCGATGAATCTGGCAACACTGATCATGGATCCGAAGCAGCTTACGCAACCCGAAGTCGAGAAACTCGCGAAGGATTTGAGCTACTACACCACGACTGACTGGTTCGTGAAGAACGTAGTGAAGGCGCTGCCATTCAAGGGCGAGCTTTGCAGGAAGTGGGCAGCCTCGAAGGATGAGTACATAGGCCGGGCCGGCTGGACACTGATGGCCGGGCAGCTCGAGGACAACGACCCGGAAGAGTTGCTCGACACAATCGAGAAGAGGATGAAGGCCGCACCGTTCCGAACGCAGGAACCGATGAACTACTGCCTGGTCAAGATCGCTGTCGACTACCCAAAGTTGCGCAAGCGCGCGATTGCCATCGGCAACAAGCTGGAGGTTCTCAAGGACTACCCCGTGCCGAAGGGGTGCACGTCACCCTTCGCGCCGATCTGGATTGCTTACATCCTGGAGCACCGGGAGTAACGCGGCCGGCCAGCGTTGTTCAATACCTGAACAAGTACTGCAGCTTGCTGAAGATGGCGCGGTTCGTGCGCTCGTACCGCGTTCCGGGAAACACGTTCGAGTCGATTCGGTCTCCCTGGCGGTAGCGGTCGTCGTAGCCGATGAAAAATACGGTCCCTGCGTTCACTCGATACGTGACGAGCAGGTTGGCGCCTAATTTCCTGTCGAAGGAATCGCTTTCAAGGATGTTTCGCACGAGCAGCCGGTCCGTAAACTGATAGGTCGTCGTCGCGCGCAGAATCTGGATGTCGAAGACCTCTGTACCGCTTCTCAGATCGGTAAAACGACTCGTGTCGGCGGTAATCAGGGACTGGAGGCGCGAAATCGGCCGCAGCGTGACGGACGCCTCCCAGCCGGTCCCGGAACCGAGGTAGGGAATGTCGACGTAACGGATCTCGTCGCCATAGTTGATGCTTCCCGAGAACGAGATCCGCCGGCTCGTGCGGACTCCACCATTCAGCGAGACGCGCGTCTTTCGAAAATCGACGTCCCGAAACCGTTCGAGATTGCGGCTCACATTCCCGCTCACGTCAATGTTCTTCGCGAAGGTGAAGCTGAGACCCGCGCTGTTGTTCTGCTCCTGCAGGTTGCCGCGATAGTTGTAATTCCAGTCGAAGCTGTATTCGGGGCCCCAGCTCACAATCGCGTGCTCCGGCCACCAGCTGTATGAGACAGTGCCTCGGGTATTGCGCACGTCGACCCGCCGGATAAATCCCAGGTCCGTCCTCACGTCGGGTTCGATCTCGTCATGATGGAGCGTGTAGCTGAAATTTCGCCCCCGTCTGCGCAGGTTGAGCTCGTTCCAGTGGCCGACCCTGCGGACGCCATGCTCATCGACATGATCGGTGAACGCGCCCTTGACCTGTCCCGTGTGGATCGACCCCATCCGGAGCTGGAGATCGTAGCCGTAGGCTCGACTGTATCCATTCATGAACTCGCGGCTGGTGTACATCCCGGCGAACGTATTCCCGGGCAACAGCTCGTACATCGCTCGCCCGGCCACGACTTGTGCGGTCTGTCCGAAGGCTGGATCGCTCCGATCGTCCACTCTTCCGGGGGCCTGGTCGCGGGCCATCAGGAACCCCATCGTCACGCGACCGACCTTCCCCGTCAGCTTTGCGCCGTATTGCGGATCGACGATCGTCCGCGTGTGAACCATCTGGCCGACAGGCCCCCCCAGCCGGAAGTTGTCGGCTCCCTCCACAAAGAACGGACGCTGCTCGGGGTAGTTGACCGGGAACCGCTGGTTCACTTCGATCTGCTGGCGGTCGGATTCAATCTGGGAGAAGTCGGGATTGTAGGTAAAGTCCAACGTCAGGTTCGATGTGACCCCGTACTTCAGATAGATGCCGGCCTCTGCTGAATCGCCCAGGTTGAACGCGCCCGTCGTGGAATCGAGCTTACCGGCCTGAATGGCGGTGACACTTGGCAGCAGCTCGAGGTTCCGGCTCGTCGACAGATTGGTTATCCCCTCCAGCAAACCCATCTGCCGCAGGAACCCCGAGATATCGCGTGAGATCGGCGACCAGACGACCGTCTCACTCTTGCTCTGGATCTCACGCTGGATTTGAAAGCCCCAGCGATGAGCCTCGCCACTTCCGCGCGCGGGGTACCGCAGGCTCTTGAACGGAATGACCATCTCGGCGGTCCAGCCGTCCTCAACAAGCTGACCGGCCGACTGGAACAGCGCGTTCCATGATGTGTCGCCTTGCACGCCTTGGACGCCCTGCCCGCCGAATCCTCCCGTTGCCCTCACCAAGGCATCGCTCTGAACGCCGTATCCATTCACCGACAGGGAATACCCCGACTGCTGATCGAGGAACGGGTCGAAGAAGACCGTCACCGTGTCGTCGTTCTCGGTTCGGTCGCGATCGACGCGGTTGGCACGAACGAGACTCGGATTCGAGTAGTGGGCGTAAATGCCGAAGTACAGGCTCTGGCTGTCGTAGGCAACGTAGACCTCGGTTTGTTCAGTGGCGGGCACACCGTCGAGCGGCCGGGTCTGCGCGAACTGTCCGATGCGCGCCGCAGAGCGCCACGCGGAATCATCAAGCCGTCCGTCGATGGTTGGGAGTTCCTTGATCCGAACGGCGGTGACCACTGGACGGCCCGCCAGCACACCGGCGGCAGAGGGCCCGCCTCCGGCTGGATCGACCTCGCCCATATTCAGCACGCCTCCGGCGACCGCCGGCGGAGAGTCTGCGGGAATCTCGGCGGGAGTTTGAGCTGGCGCAGCGGACGGGAAACACCACAACGCCGCAAAGAGCGCGAGCCGTCTGATCATCGGTCCGACGAACGTTGAAGCGTTCCCATGGGGGAAGAATTTGAGGCTTGGCCGTGTGGTTGACGAAGAGGCTGGAATCGTAACATGCCACCCCGATCGGGCAACAAATGGCGGCTCCGGTCAAGCGACTGGCGTGTCGCATCATTCATTGAAATCGCGGCATCGGCGATTCTCACCTCGCACCGTTCATCCACGGCATGACGCCGCGGGAACTGGTGGCGAGTGGATGGCCCAGGCGCTCCAGGAAGCCGAGAAGATCAATCACGAGCGACGTCACAAGCGTCGCCTCACGCAACATCGACTGGAGTGCACTGTGAGTACCGTTTCCGCAAGAACTCGATGCGGAGCGTTGCTTCCCTAGGCTTAGCCGCCTGCGAAGAAGTCGAGATAGGCCTGGGCCAGGGCGGCTGGGTTCTCCAGCGCGATGTTGTGACCGGACGCGGGGATGACGGCGCCGCGGACGTCGCGGGCTACTTGCGCGATCTGTTTGGATACTTCGTCCCCGAGATAGGCCTGCGCGCCGACGGCCAGGACCGGGCAGCTGATCGGGTCGGCGTAATGCGGGCGGTTCTGTTCGGCGTCGGTCTGGCGAGCGCGGTACATCTCCAAGATGGCCCTGGTGCCGCCCGGCTGCTCGGCCGAGTGCACCATTTCGTCGATGTCCTCCTCGGCCAGCGCGCTGGGGTCCCACATCTGGCGTCTGGCGTAGTATGTCCAGAACGGCCGTTCCCGTCCGGCCAGCAGCAGCTCGGGCAGATTCGGCAGGCTGAAGAAGCTGAAGTGCCAGCCGGTGCGCATGTCGTCGGCGGCGAGCGAGGGGTCGTGTTCGCCGCCTGGCAATCCTGGGCCGGCTGGCAATCCTGGTAGGAGCGTTTCCTGGAACACCAGTTGCTGCACCCGGGGCCGGTGGAAGGCGGCGACGGCGTAGGCGATGGCCGCGCCCCAGTCCTCGCCGGCGACGCGGAACTGGTCGAAGCCCAGGTGGGTGGCCAGTTCGGCAACGTCACCGGCCATCGTGGCGGTGTCGTAGCCGGTCATGGGGCGCTGGGAGCCGCCGAAGCCTCGATTGTCGACCGCGATGACGGTGTAGTGCGGGGTCAGCAGCGGCACGACGTGGCGCCAGTACGACATGGTCTTCGGTACGCCGTGCAGCAAGAACACCGGCTCGCCGGCGCCGCCGATCGCGTAGTGGATCTCCACGCCGTTGACCTTGGGCTTGCCGTGTGTGAGCCGGACTCCGGCGTGGTCAGTGAGCTTCATCTCGCCGAACTCCTTCTTCTCTTCGGCCCAGCGCGTGGTCGCGCGCGTCGCGAGGTGGTTAGCACAGGTCCCAGTCTACGCCTCGGCTTCGACGCGGGGCGCTGGCCCTCTCAGCCACCCACGCTTCATCCACCCCGGCAGCTGCTCCATCACCGGACTCTCGTCCGCGTAGAAGATGTCCTTCGTGTGAGGTGTCAGTAGACCGCCGATTCTGACGTGATCGAAAGGAACGCGGCTACGTGACGCGCGAACGAGTCGTGATACTGGAACAGCGATCCGTGTCCAGCGTCCGGGTACGTCAGGAGTACGGCGTTGGGCAGGTTCTCGACGAGACGGTACGAGTTGACGACCGGGATCATCTCGTCATGGACGCCGTTAACGACGAGCGTCGGATGTCGGATGGTTCGGGCTTCCGCGAAGCGCTCTCCGGTGACGCGTTCCCAATCACGAAACGCTGCCATCTGCGCATTGGCGACCGCAGGTCCCGAGACCCCGTCGAGGTCTTCCTTCCGCTCGGCTAACCGCTCGACGAACGAGGCTCCAGCCGCCTGGCCGCTCGGAGTCAGCGTGAAGAAGATCTTCTGGAGGACGCTGTAACCCTTGTTCGATGGATCCTGGAGATGTGTCGCGAGCCTCGGCTTTTCGAGGTGCATGATGTCTTCACCGCCGCGCGGGGCAGTGCCGGCCAGGATCAGGCGCCGAAAGATCGTCGGACGCTCCAGCACCATCTGCTGGGCGACCATGCCGCCAAGCGAGAATCCGAGGACGTCGCACGTTCCCACGCCGAAACCATCGAGGAAAGCGGCGGCATGCTTCGCCATGCCCGCAACGGTCGGCGGCACGGAGCCCGACGAGCGCCCGATGCCGGCGTTGTCGAACAGAATCAGCTCTCGGTCTCCGGCGAGGGCGTCGGTCAGCGCGGGATCCCAGTTGTCGAGTGTGCCCGTGAAGTGTTGGAGGAGAAGCAGCGGGAGCCCTGAGCCGCTGCCGAAGCGACGGTAGGCGTAGCGTTCGCCGCCCTTCACCTCGAGAAACTGTGTACGGGCACTGCTAGAGACGTGCGTACGCAATGACACGACAATACCTCCGCGGAATTCTGTCCTATGCGCTGCGCTTGCGCAATCTACGGCTTAGCTGCGTGCGCAGAACTCCACAGCGCCCATCCGGGATTGACCCGGTTTGGATAGAGCTCCAGCATCTTCTTGTACAGTTCTTGCGCGGACGACGTCGTGGCTGCGAGCCGGTCGAAGTCTCGGATGTACTGCCGCGTCTCACCAATAACCTCAGGGCTGTCGTCGTTTTCGGGCCGTTTATGTGATGCGACGACTGCGCGTGGGTGGAGTGCCTCGATCTTATCGAGGGCGGCAAGCCACTCCTGCCGCGTCTCCGCAGTCGACTCGACAAGATAGAGGTGGACGTCGTTGTACGCAGCGTCACCGGCAACCACGAGCCCGATTGAAGGCACATGCAAGCATGTCGTGTGATCCGTGTCCGTATGACCGAGCTCCACGACGATCAATTCGTGCCCTTCCAGATCGATCACATTTCCTTCGAGCTCCTCGGCCATCACCAGTTTCTCGGGAATCTGACCCGGGAATCCTGCCCCCCACGCAGCGAGGCCCTGCGGCGACGCATTCCCTTGCATCACTTTGACGGTATTCGGCGTCGCCACGACTCTGGCATTTGGAAATCGCTCGAGAATGGTACCAACGCCAAACCAGTGGTCTCCGTGACCATGTGTGATGTAGATGGTCGTCAGATTCTTGTGCTTCAACGCGACCCAATCTGCGAGAGCAGTGGCCTGTTTGACGGTCATGAACGCATCCACGAGGACGGCGTCGCGCCTCCCATAGATGAGAGTGGACGCCATCGCCTGGAAATACGTCTCGTGTACGCCTTCAGGGCGCTGGGCTTGAGCGATGGGTATGCCGGGAGTCACGAACACTGCCCAATTCAAGGGCTGCGCCTGCGAGCTTGTCGACTCGTCCTTTTTGTTCATAGAACCTAACGCTAGAAAACTCGCGCATCCGGCTCAAGGACGAAAATGCCGCGAATCCGGCCTTCGCACTAGACGCGCTCTTGGCGGAATACAATGCCGACCATGCATCGCGTGGGCTTTCTGGTCGTTGGCGATTTTCAAATCATGAGCTGCGCGGCGGTGGCGGCGTTCGACGTCGCCAACATCTTCGCCGGGAGAAGGTTCTACCAGGTCCGAACCATCTCGGAGCGGGGCGGCATCGCGCGTAGCTCCGTCGGCGTCGCGATCGAAACAGCGCGACTATCAGGATCGTACGATACCTTGCTCGTCGCCGGCCCGACGGCGATTGCACCCTCCAGCAAGCGGGTGCTGGCGTACCTGCGCCGCGAAGCCACGAGGTCGCGGCGCGTCGCGTCAATCTGCACAGGTGCGTTCGTTCTGGCGGAGGCAGGAATCCTTGATGGCCGCCGAGCGACGACACATTGGCTCTATACCCGAGAGTTGCAGGCCAGATATCCGAACGTGCGCGTGGAGGAGGACCGCATTTTCACCCACGATGGTCGAGTCTGGACGTCGGCCGGGATGACAGCGGGAATAGATCTCGCGCTTGCGTTGGTTGAGTCTGACCTGGGCGTCGATATCGCGAGGCAGGTGGCGAAAGGGCTGGTCGTGTATTTCCGACGGGGCGGAGCGCAGGGGCAGGAGTCAGCACTGCTTTCTATGGCGGCGCAGTCCGATCGAATCCAAACAGCGCTCTCCTACGCGCGGCAGAATCTTCGTTCCGACCTTTCAGTGGAGGAACTCGCTGCAGCCGCGCATCTCAGCGTCCGTCAGTTTTCGCGCGCGTTCCGGCAGGAGACGGGCCAGTCTCCCGCAAAGGCGGTCGAAGCGCTGCGCGTGGAAGTCGCTCGCGTGATGCTCGAAGAAGGCTCCCATTCTGTCGAGGAGCTGGCGGACGCGACTGGCTTCGGCAACCGCGAGCGGATGCGTCGCGCATTCGTCCGCGTATTCGGACGGCCGCCACAAGAACTCCGACGGGACGGTCGCAACGACGTGGGTCGGCGCGCACGTCGTCGCTCGACGAGCCAGGAGAGAAACGCGGGCAGTCGGGTTCGAACGTGGAGAAATACTGGAAACGGCAACTCCTGACCTGGGCCCGCCAGCGCGCGGGGATGTTCACGATACGGTCGCGTGCGCGATCCCTCGCCACGATGCCGAGCACACGCCCGGAGGTCGGCTGCTCCCGCGTTCGCGGCTCGCTGAAGTCTGACGGCGACGCCAGGGCATTGTGATACAGTCCAGCAACCATCCCATGCTCACCGACGCTCGCACCCTCACAGAAGGCGCGACGATCGAGGCCGACGTCTGCATCGCCGGCGCCGGTGCGGCAGGCATCACCATCGCTCTGGATTTGCGGGCGGCAGGCCTGTCGGTCGTCGTGCTCGAGAGCGGCGGCCCCGAGCGCGACGATCAGACGCAGGTCCTTTCCGAAGGGCGGATGATCGGCATCGACACCTGGAACATTCGGACGATGCGTATCCGGGCGATGGGCGGAACCACCGGACATTGGGCCGGCTGGTGCCGCCCCTTGATGCCCCAGGACTTCCAGGCGCGCGACTACGTGAACCTCAGCGGCTGGCCCCTCAAGTATTCGGACATGCTGCCGTTCTACCGCCGCGCCTGTGAGACGGTCGAGATCGGTGCGTACGACTGGAACTCGGCGGCGCGAGCGGAAGCCACCGGAAGGCCGCTGCTGCCGGTCAGCGCGAATGTCGATCACCGGTACTACCAGTTCAGCCCGCCAACCAGGTTTGGTCCAAGGTACGCAGCGACGCTGGAGCAGGCCGAGGACGTGCGCGTGCTGACGTTTGCCAACCTCACCGATATCCGGCTCGATCAACAGCGCGCTCGCGTCGAGTCGTTCGAAGTCCGCACACTCGAAGGCACCACGCTCCATGTTCAAGCTGCCCGCTACGTGCTGGCGCTCGGGGGCATCGAGAATGCGCGCGTGCTGCTGGCGTCGCGTTCGCAACAGCCCGAGGGGGTCGCAAACGGGCACGACGTCGTGGGGCGCTACTTCATGGAGCATCCTCATTACTATGGCTCGATCGGCGTCGTTCACCCGGCCTCGCTCGATCTCTCGTTCTACACGCGTGCAGAGTCCGATCTCAAGAGATTGGACGGAACAACCGTGGAAATGCTGGGTGCCCTCGGGCTCGCGGCGAAGGTGTCGCGCAGCGAGAAGCTCCTGAACTTTTCGGCCACGTTCGCGGGACCCAGAACCGGGCGTCCGTCGCCCGGGAAGACCGAGAGCGACATTGTCCCGTCAAGCATGGCGCAGCAGCTGCTGATGCGCGGCGGCGGGGAGGCCGGAACCACGCAGCTGACCGTGCGATGCGAACAATCGCCCTTCAGGGAAAGCCGCGTCACTCTGAGTGAGGACCTCGACGCTCTCGGGATGCCCAGGGTCGCGCTCGACTGGCGGATTGCGCCGGAAGACGACGTCCGGATGCGCCGCGCGATGGTGATACTGGCGAACGAGCTCGGTGCGGCGGGCCTCGCGCGCACATGGGTCCCAGGCGACTCGTCGCGCCTTGCGTGGCGGCAGGATCCCGGCGGTCACCACATGGGCGCGACACGCATGGGAACAAATCCGGCGGTCAGCGTCGTAAACGCCGACAGCCGCACGCACGACGTGCAGAACCTCTACATCACCGGCGGATCAGTCTTCACCACAGGGGGCGATTCCAACCCGACGCTCACGATCGTTGCGCTCGCGCACAGGCTGGCCGACACGTTGAAACGCGCCGCTTCTTCGTCCAAGAAAAACACATGAGAGGCTATCCACGGCGCGAGTTCGTCTTGCGGGCGCTGGCAGCGTGCGGCACGTCGTTCTTCTTGCCCACCACTGTTGATGCAGCAGCACGAAGCTGGCAGGCTGGAGCCGACATCGGCCAGGGCGCCGAGGGAGTGCAGGCGGCCGCCGAGTATTTCGGCGGGCGCACCGACGCTGCCCGCACAGTCGGCACGGCCTATCTTCGCCAACTGGGTCTCGAGCTAGCTCCGGCGTCGATCCTCCAGGCTGCGCGCGGTGCCGCAAAGACGATTGAACGCGCCTCGAGCCAGGAGAAGGCGATCGAGGCGCTCGTCCGGGACGTGCAGCGTGACTTCCGGGAAAAACGATCGGTGCAGGTCGAAGGCTGGATTCTTTCGCGCACCGAAGTCGAGCTTTGCATACTCACGCTGCTCCCTTAGACCCGCAGGACCTGGATCTACGGCCGCCTGGCCTTCACCTGATCGTAGATGGTGCCGACGTTCCCACGCAGGCGCACCGCGCCGCCAGGGTACTTCTCGTACTCGGGCAGCGTGACGGCATCCATCACCTGATCGCGCGTTTTCCCTGCCGCGATTTCTTTGGCGACGGCCGCCTGCAGGTTTGTAAAGAACGCGCGCAGCTTCATGACGTCAGCCTGCTTGCCGATCTGGCCGTGCCCGGGCACCATGGTCGCGCTCGGCGAAATGGCGACGCCCTTGTCCAACCAGTCCACCCAGTCGAAGCTGTTCCCTGACGCATCCATCGCCGGCACCCAGTTGCTCGAAAACGTATCGCCCCACTGGATGACGTTGGAGTTCTTGAAGAAGACCAGCGTATCGCCGTCCGTATGCGCCTTGCCGAAGTGATAGAGATGAACTTCTTCGCTGCTCAACGCAAACACCATCTCGGTGTCGTAGAGGAGCATCGGCGCCGACTTCTTCGGATCTGTCGTCTGCGCCATCTTGAGGTTCATCTGAGCCAGGCTTAGCCGATCCTGCGCATCCGCAATCTTGGCCGCGTCGTTCGCTTTCTTCGCCGCAGCCAGTTCTTCTTCGGCCCGCTTCACCGCGGCAGGCGCATTCTTCGCGGCGTTCTCGAAGCCGTTCAGAATCCTCTCGCGCGCGTTCTTGTGGGACACGATGGTGGCGAATGCGCCGAACACCGGATCGCCGCCGGAATGATCGCCGTGATGATGCGTGTTGATGACCCAGCGGATCGGTTTCGAGGTCAGCTTCTTGACTTGGTCAATCACCGACTGCGCCATCGGCACGGCCTGGCCGTTGCGCCAATCAAGGTTGTAGTTGGCATCGACGAGCAGCACACCTTCGTCCGCTATGCAGACGCCGATGTTGCCTCCGACGTTGCTCGTATCGGGACCTGAGGGCGCGATGATGTAGAGATGCTCGTTGAGCTTGATGACGTTGAAGAGGTTGGGAGGCATCGGGACCGGCCGCCGGAGTTGTGCAGCGCCGGTGGAACCGATCAGCAGCAGCGCGATGACGGCAAGCGGCAGACGCCAGACTGGCATCAGATTGTGCATAGTGGCCCCCATACGGGGTCACTATACCCTGCGCGGCATCTCACTCAAATCTCATCGGCCGCTCACCGTTCGGTGAGGACTCCGCGGCCGGGCTGGGTCACACTGCGGGCATGGCATTCATCCTTATCGCACTCGGCCTGGCCATCGCGGCCATGGGAATCTATGTGGCCAACGCCGACGACGCGCCAGGTGCCCAGGTCATCGGCATGCTGTTGATGGTGGTCGGAGTCGTGCTCTTTGTGAGGGCCGCGCGCAACCGGCTCCCGGTGTGGGCTGTCCGCACCGCGCTTGCCGTCGGCGTCGCCGTCGCCGCGTTCGCAGCATTTCTGACACACAGTGTCGTTGTGACCGCGCCTCTCTTCGCGCAGTCGCAGGCAGTGCCATCGGTCGTCGACCCGGCGCCGTCGCCGCAATATGCGGCGGCCGTCGAGCGCGCGCGCGAACTCGTGCGCGCAGCCATATTGGAGCAAAACCTGCCCGGGGTGTCCGTGGCGGTCGGTATCGGCTTCCCCTCCGTAGCCTCGGCGAAGGAGGGCACCGTCGTCTGGGCAGAAGGGTTCGGATGGAGGGACGTCGTCACGCGGGCGCCCGTCACGCCGGACACGCGATTCAACATCGGCACGGCGGCGTCTGCGGTCGCCGCCGCGTCTACGCCGCTCGGGCTGACCAATACAGGCGCTGACTCGGCGGCAGAATGGAGTCCCGAGCATATCGGCGAGCCGGAAGAGGACTTCCCGCTCTTCACGATCCTCCGCCACGTCATGTGGCAGCCGCTCGGTCTCATGCCCGCGGAGTACCCGCTCCCGGGCGATCGCGCGACGTTCTACGTCCCGAGCTCTGATGACAATCCCGTCCGTGGACGACGACTGATGTACATGCGCGACCTGGCCTGTTGCGCGAACGGGATGGCGTTCTATTCCACGCCGTCCGATCTCGTCCGCTTCGCGCTGGCGACGAACCCCGGCAGCATCAACGGTGAGCTCGCCGGCGGCATGGTGATGTCGCTGATGACGGGGCGCGACAGCGGCATCGTCGTCGCTGTCACGTCAAACATGGCGCACGCGAACACGTCCTCGCTGGCGCTGCGAGTCGGGGACGCGTTCCCGGAACAGACGCGATGATGGCAACGTCAGGCGCAGACGGCAATCCGCCTCTCGGACGTTCCGTTGACGGCTATTCCGCGCGCAGCGCGGCCCACGGGTCGATCCGTGTCGCGCGGCGCGCGGGCAGCCACGCGGCCAACAGTCCCACCGCCAACAGCAGCAGCGTGACGATCGTGAATACGATCGGATCGGTCGACGTCACCCCGAACAGGAACCTCTGCAGCACGCGAGTCACGCCGGCCGCTCCGGCGAGGCCGACGAGCAGGCCGGCGACGACGATGCGGAGCGCGCGCGTGAGCACGAGGCGGAGCACGTCGCGGCGGTCGGCGCCGAGCGCCATGCGCACGCCGATCTCGCGGCGGCGCTGCGTCACGCGCGTACGCCATCAATCCATAGAGGCCGCACGTCGCGATCAGCATCGCGGTCATCGCGAACAGCCCCACCAGCAGCGTCCGGAAACGCGGCTGCGCCACCGACGCCGCCACCGCTTCGTCCATCGTCACCGTGCTTTGGATCGGCAAATCGGGCGCGGCGCGGCGAATTTCCGCCCGGATGCCTTCGAGCACGCTGCCGGGTGTGGGCGTGCGCGCGACGAACGCCACGAACCGCAGCAGGAACGGATCGTCGCGTTCCTGCTGGAAGGGCACGTAGATCATCGGCGTCACTGGCTGATCGAGTCCCCTCTGACGGATGTCCGCGACCACGCCCACCACCGTCAGCCACTCGCCGTGATCGCCCAGGCGTACCCGTCGGCCGAGCGCCTCGTCCGGACCACCGGGAAAGTCTTGTCCGCCGTAGCCTTGGCGAAGGCGGAATTCGCGCACGATGCGCTCGCTGATGATCGCCACTTTCAGCGCTGCCGCCGTGTCCTGTGAGGTGAACTCGCGTCCCGCCAGCAGCGGAATCCTCATGGTCTTGAAATAGCCCGACTCGATCTTCGGCCTGCCGGCATTGAGCGTCGACGTCGGCTGACCCTCGATCTCGAAGTTGTCCTGAATGAACATCCTCCCGAACGGCATCGAGTTGATCAGGCTCGCGGACGTCACGCCCGGCAGGTACTGGATGCGATCGAGCACGCCGCGCGCGAACGCACGCATGCGTTCGGGCTCGTCGGCGTAGCGTTGGGGCAGCGTCACTCTCACGGTCTGCACGACGCCGTCGCGCCCGCTCGATTCGAAGCCGGTCGACACCGACGTGAGACGCACGAAGCTGTGAATCAGCAGGCCCGCGCCGATCAGGAGGACGAGCGTCATCGCAATCTGCCCGGCGACCAGCAGCGTCCGCAGCCGCTCGCCCTGACGGTCGCCCGTCGTGCGCGCTGCCGCCGGCGTGCAGCGCGAGCCCTTCGCCAAACGCGGCCCTGCTGACGCGCAGCGCCGGCACCAGCCCGATCAGCAGCGTCGAGACGAGCGACAAGCCGAGGCAGAACAGCATCACGCGGGCGTCGATCACGATGCCGCCAAGGCGTGGAAGCATGGATGGCGGCACGAGCGGCAGCGTGAGCGTCGATCGCGAGCCACGCGAGCATCACGCCCAGCGACGCGCCCAGCAGCGACAACACGACCGCTTCCGTCAGCAGCTGACGCACGATCCGCCGGCGTCCGGCGCCGAGGGCCATGCGGACGGACAGTTCGCCGCGGCGCGCGGTGAGGCGCGCCATCTGCAGGTTCGCGACGTTGACGCAGGCGATCAGGAGCACGAACGAGACGGACCCTAGCAGGATCAGCAGCAGCGGACGCGCCAAATCCGTGCCTTGCTCCTGCAAGCCGACCGTGCGCGCGAGCGTGCGGGCGTTCGCGCGCGAATACGCCGGCGGTCGTGAGCGCGCCGGCAGGCGAGATCGACGGATCGTTCACGAGCGCCGTCAATTCCGCTTCCGCGCGTTCCTGCGTCACGCCTGACTTCATGCGGCCCAGCAGGAAGAGAGACGAATTACCGCCGGTATCGCCGGCCCAGCGATTGGGCAGAAAGATGTCCGCGTCCGGCAGCGCGCCGAGCCGGGCGATCACCGGCCTGAAGGTGAAGTCCGGCGGCAGCACGCCGACGACGGTACGGGGGAGGCCGTCGATGGTGATGGACTGTCCGACGATCGCCGGATCGGCCTCGAGCGACGTGCGCCACAGCCGATCGCTGACGATCGCGGCGCGATCGTCGTCTGGCGCTGCGGCGCCAGTGAGGAACGCGCGGCCCCGCGCGGGACTCACGCCCAGCGTGGCGAAGAAATTCGGACTCACGTCGAGCGCGGGCAACTGCAGCGGCTCGCCGCGTCCGGTGAGCTGCACGTCGATGGAGGTATAGGCCGCGAGCTGATCGAGCGTGGTGACGCGCGGGCGCAGCCCCTCGTACGTCACGGGCGGCCAGGTCGAGAACGTCCTGACGCCCGTCCCGGTCTGCTGCGCTGACGCGACGATGACAAGGCGATCGGGATTGGGATACGGCAGCGGACGCCAGAGTACGCCGTAGGCGACGGAGAAAATCGCGGTGTTGAGGCCGATACCGAGCGCGAGCGTGGCGACGGCGGTGAAAGTGAACTCCGGGGCGCGCCGCATCAATCGCAGCGCGTGACGCACGTCCTGCGCGAACGTTTCGAACGTCGCGAGACGTCGGAGCACAGAACCCACGGCACCCTCCTGTCCGTTATCGCCACCAACCACCAACTACCGACCACGTACCACCTGATTAGACGAAACTCGTGATGGCGTTACTGCGGCGTGATTGTGAAAAGACGATGACGCTTCGATCGTCAACACGTGGAGAGGCTGACAACTCTTCGTTTGTCGACTCGATCCTGACGTAAAACGTACGCGCCTCCTCGCTGACGTACGCGACGTCGTGACCCGCGCCCTTACTGTCCACCACCACCATGAGCGGGCGGCCGCTTCCCGCCGGAGGAGGTGGATCTTCACCGAGCCAGGATGGCATATCGCCGACCAGTTCAGCGAAAGTGCGCATATAGTTCGAGGTGTTTGGCAGATGGCCGCGTGATATGGGTGTGCAGGTATGAGATGGCTCGCCGCTTTGTTGCTCGTCCTCGCGACGCTAGGCAACGGGTGCTCGAAGGGAGAGGTGCGAATGTCAGGAGGAAGCGCCGGAGACTATAAGAAGGTCGCGTTGGATTTCACCAACGCTCTGGCCACTCGCAACTACGGCGCTGCTTACGCTCTGACCTCCAACCAGTACCGAGACAGCACGAGCGTGGAGGCCATGCAGGCTGCGTTCGAAGCGATCGTTCCCACCGACTGGAAAACCATAGGTCCAATCGAAGTCGGCGAGACCATGGAAGACTGGCCGGACAGGAAGCCGTCGGATGTCGGGTGGGCGTACGTGAGCGTGGGCGGCGACGCGTACAGTGAGGCAGTGACTGTGGTTGTGATGCTCGAGGAGAGTGCCCTGAAGGTTCGCACGGTGGAGTTCGGGCGGCCCTGACGCCCTTGCGTAGATAAAGCCTGGCTAGTGCTTGGTGCTAGTGCTTGGATTCGATTGTGGCCGCAAAACCTTCGTCCACGGTGACCTTCCAGTCTTCGTTTGCCGACTCGATCTTGACGTAAAAGGTACGCGCCTCCTCGCTGACGTACGCGACGTCGTGACCCGCGCCTTTACTGTCCGCCACCACCATGATCTGGCGGCCGCTGATCGAGCTTCCCAGGATGAGCTTGAACCTGCCTTCGCCCGGCTTCGTCTCGTTGCGTCGTCTCCCAGGTAAATCGGAGGTATCCGCTCGAGGATGGGAACGAGTTGGTCTCCACATCTCCGCGGCCCGACCAGGACCCGGCGCGCTCCCAGATCATCGTCTTTTGAACTGGTTTGGGTGGCGGCTGCGAGCACGAGGGAACGAGCAGAAAAATGAAGAAGGCAGAGAGCAGAGGGCGTTTCATCCTTTTGCCCTCTACCCTCTGCCCTTTTCCTTCAGCCCTGATAGCGAAGTGTCCCTACACGTTTGCCGTGAGCGGGAACTGCCCCACCTTCTTGGTGTCGAGCGCCTTGACGATGTGATCGACAAGAACAGGCGAGCGGACGAACACCTCGTCGCCGAGCGCATCTGAGATCGCGTTCAGCACCGCATCGCAGGCGGATGCAACCGGGGGCTCGCCGATGCCTCGCGCGCCGACCGGCGTTTCCGGATCGGGTATCCCGACGGCGTCCCAGGCGATGTTCAGCGGCACGTCGAGAATCGTCGGGGGGCTGTTGTTGTAGAACCGCCTCGCGAGTCCTACTCCGTAGCGCTGGTCATAGATCCACCGGTGACCGATCGCGTGAGCGATGCCGAGTATCGAACGGCCCAGAATCTGGCCGCCGAGCGCGGCCGGGTGAATCACGGTGCCGACGTCGCCCACGGAGAGAAACTCCGTGACGATGTACTTCCCGGTTTCGGTGTCGACTTCGACCTCGGCAAACGCGGCGGAGAAGGACCGAGTCGTTCCGTCGCGCTTGTAATTGTCCTTGGCAACGCCCATGAGACCCTGCCCGGCTAACGCCGTCGCGGAGCGCGTTGTCATCGCGTTGATGTCTTTGGGCAACTCGTGGCCATCGTAAATGCCTCCGAGCTCGATGGCGCGCTTGGCCGCCTGCGCCAGCGTCATCCCGCGGCCGCCGCCCTTGCGGTAGACGCGCTCACCCCCCACTACGTAGTCCTCAGGTCTCCCGCCGAGATCCTTGGCGGCGATCTGCTGCAGCTTCGTGATCGCGTCTGTCGCGGCGGCATGCGACGTGCGCGTATGCGCGTGTATCGTCTGGCTGCCGCCCGAGTTGCAGCTCCACGGCAGGTGCTTCGCCGTATCACCCCAGACGATCTCGACTTTCTCCCACGGTATGCCGACCATCTCCGCCGCCACGCGCTGGCAGTCGGAGAACGATTCGGTGCCGAGATTGCCGATGCCAGTATGGACGCGCATCCCGCCGTCTGGCGTGATGATGAAGAGGCCGTCGAAACCCACCGAGCCGCCGCTATAGGAGCTCATGCCGACGCCGATGCCGCGCACCTTCGACCCGTTGCGTTGCGGGCCACGCGCAACGCGTTCGTTCCAGTTGAACCGCGCCGCACCCTTGTCCAGCGCTTCCTTGATGAAACAGCTCGTCACGTAGCCGCGCTCGCCTCGAGCGTTGGCCGGCCCGAACTTGGCCTTTCCTTCCGGCGCGTTCAGCTTGCGGATCGCGACCTGATCGATGCCCAGCTTGCGCGCCGCTTTGTTGACGATCTCATCGATAATCTGGCAACCTTGAAAGCCGCCCGGCTGGGTGAGCGCGCCGCGCGGCGGCGTGTTCGTGATCGCGGTGATGCCGCGGTAACGGAACGTTTCCGGCTGAACCATCAAAGACGCGTACACGCTTGCCGTATTGCCGTCGCCGCCGGGACCGTACGGCCCGCCTTCGGTCACGGTAAACATATCCACCGCGGTCACGCGGCCTTCCTTCGTGAAACCCACCTTCACGCGGCTGTGCATCGCCGGGCGGGCGCGGCCGATCGCATGTTCCTCTTCACGGCTGATACGCATCATCACCGGCGCGCCGCCGAGTTTCTTGGACAGCAGCGCGGGAATGATGTCGGTGATCGATCCGCCGCCCTTCGAGCCATAGCCGCCGCCGGTGTACCAGTTCACCAGGACCACGTCTTCCGGCTTCAGCTCGAGCCAGCGCACAAACGAAAAGACCGCCTGCGCCACGCCCTGCGTGGAGGTGTGGATATGCAGCTTGCCGTTCTGCCAGAACGCCATCGCCGTCCGCGACTCGAGACACTGATGGCTGACGTTCGCGCTCACGAAGGTTTCGTCGAGGATCAGCGCCGCCTTCTTGAAGCCTTCCTCGACGTCGCCGAGCTTCCATTCGGGATCAGTGAACTTGGTCACCGGCAACCGGCCTTGCTTGAATTCCTCTACTTCGGCCGCGTTCCACTTCACGTCGATCGGCTCAGGAATGCCGGGCGGCTGCCCCTGAGCGGGAGGCCCGGGGCGTTTCCACACGTTGCCTTCAATCCGCGGATTCTGCGCGCCCGGCACCAGCGACGCCACAGGATCGACGTTGAACGGCAGCGGCTGCCACCGAATCTTGATGCGTTCGATCGCCTCGGCAGCGATGTACTCACTGACGGCGCACACGGCGAGCACTGGCTGCCCCTGATACATCGCTTCGCTGGCGAGCGCCGTTTCGCTGCGAGGATTAGCCCTGATGATCGTACCGTTGTCGTTGATCTGATCTTTGGGCCCGGGCACGTCCTCGGGCGTCAGGATGGCCTTCACGCCGTCCATCGCCAGCGCGGCGCTTGCGTCGATGCTGACAATCCGGGCGTGCGCGTACGGGCTCAACACCAGCCGCGTAAACAGCATCCCTTCGGCGCGAAAGTCTTCCGCGTATTTCGAGCGGCCTGTCACTTTTGCGCGCAGCTCCGGCGTCGAATAATTCTCCCCTACGAGTTTCTTATCTGCCATATATGTACTCCTAGGTTTTGGGGCTTTACTTTGCCAGAGTTACACCT
Organism: Vicinamibacterales bacterium; assembly: GCA_963782595.1. GTDB lineage: Bacteria > Acidobacteriota > Vicinamibacteria > Vicinamibacterales > JAMQPK01 > JAMQPK01. The sequence goes on from CAWAKJ010000008.1 coordinate 21,077, forward strand.
TTCTGACAAGAGTTCCTTTACTGCGGGCGTCTGGGAGCACTTCCCTGGCAAAAAGGCCGATTTTGTAGAGGAATTTGGCTCGCCGCACTGGACGAGTTCCGCAACTGGCTCACCCGGGAAGCAGCGCAATATGGCCTGATTTCGACCGGTTGTCCGCTTTTCTAACGCAATCAGAACCGCGCGGATGTGCCGCGTGAGGAAAGGCATGGGTATGGCTAGGCTCGTGTTCGGAATGAACCAGTCCCTGGACGGCTACGTCGATCATTTGGCGTTTGCGCCAAGCCCCACGCTCTTCCGCCACTTCATCGAGGAGGCTCAGGGGCAGGCGGGCAGTGTCTACGGTCGCCAGATGTATGAGGTCATGCGTTACTGGGACGACGATCATCCTGAATGGGATGCAGAGGAACGCGCCTTCGCGGCCGCGTGGCGGAAGCAGCCGAAATGGGTCGTCTCGCGCTCATTGAAGTCGGTCGGCCCCAACGCCAGGCTTGTTGAGGATGATCTTGAGGGCGCGATCCGCGAGCTGAAGGCCGAGCGCGACGGGGAGATCGAAGTTGCTGGCCCGGACTTGGCGCAAAGCCTCACCAAACTTGGCCTGATCGATGAGTATCGAATCTACCTGCACCCCGTCGTGCTTGGTCACGGCAAGCCATACTTCGCCGGACCCCGGCCGCCGCTCCGCCTTATGACGCATGATCGGATTGGCGAGGATGTGATCCGGTTGACCTACGTTCCTGCTTAATCTCTAGAGGAGGATATGTTGATGAACAGGAATCGTGTCGGAATCATCGCTGCGGTCTGTTTGTCTCTTCTGGTCGTCGCGCCTGTATACGCCCAGCAACGGCAGGGCGGCGCTCCTTCCACCGGCAAGAACAGCGTGATGATTTGTGGCAACGAGAATCAGACCCAATGCCGCAGATTTGGTCATCATTGTCGAGTCAGTCGGCTCCGGAACAGTCGGGACCAAGATCGTCTCGACTCCGACACCCGTCCTTACCTCGGAAGCGTTTCTTCAAGACGAATTCGGGCTCACAAATCCGAAAGGTAAGACCGTCGACCCTGGCCCTCCCGACGCGGCTGCCTTTGGCGCCATAGAAAACCAAACCGCTATCAACATCACGAATCCTGGTCATCCGCTGGCAGCGGGGCTGAAGGGTCGGGTGCAGGTCTATCGCTTCCCAAGGGAAATGAATTGGGGCAAGGAGACTGTCCCCGGTGCCGAAGTCATCGCCACGCTGACGGACTACCCAACCGCCAAATTGATCTATCTGGTCCGCAAAGGCGCGAAATTGTATGACGGCACTCCCGCTCCCGGATTGCGCGTCCAATACTTCGTTCGCTGATTTCAGTTTGGCGCTCTGGCCCTACTGCACTCAGATCCTAATTGAGCGTTGAGCCCTATTTAGGTGGTTGAACCTTGCACCACGCTTCTAACCGGCTGCGAAATTCCTCGCCGTTCCAGTCGAGGACGTGAAACCGGGGTAATGCAAAACAGTCAGACTGCTTGGAGACAGAACCGGCGGCGGTGGTACAGGCAGAAGTGAACCCCGCCTCACGGACGACCGACATGAGGCCCGCGTTGTAATCGCCGTGCGGATAAGAAAAACAGCTGACCGGCTGATTCAGCAACGCTTCCAGAAAACTCTTTGATTCCTGGATCTCCGCTCTCTGGGAGGCTAGAGGCAGCTCTGGCAGCGCGGGATGCGTGACTGAGTGGGCACCAACCTCGATGAGCGGCGATCCGCCCATCTGCTTCACTTCCTCGAGTGAAATCAGCCGGTGGGTCGACCGCACTACAGATGTCAACCCGGCCCAATCCAGAAGTTCATCGAGAAGCGCGCTCTTTTGATTGTGTGGCAGCGGGTAGAACTGTCGCCATAATTCGCTGTACGCCGCATGCCGCGCCGTGGGAGGGTCTTCCCACGTTTTCCACAGTCGATTCTTCAGGTAGGCCTTTTCAGTGTAAGTCGTGTCTGCCCCCAACTCGCAGCGGTAGCTGCAGGCAGGGCCCCGAAGATCGAGCACGTTTGGCAGGTCACCGGGGGCCAGGAGTACGCGTCCCAGCTCATCCCACCAGAACTCCCGGTTGCTGCCAATTGCGCCGGTTGCCAGAAAGACGGTCGCTGGAATGTCATGCTGTTCCAATGCTGGCTTCGCCGTGTCCCAGTTGTCGGCGTAGCCGTCATCAAAGGTGATGATGACTGGCCGTCGGGGAAGATGTCCCCGGCTGAGACCTTGAACGAGATCGGGCAGGGAGACGACAGAGCAGCTACGCAGGATTTTCAAATGCTCCGAAAAATGCGCCGGCGACACAGCCAGACCCCACGGATCGGAGTCGAGTGCGACAACCCTGTGGTACATCAGGACCACGCCGTTGACGGCGAACCGCCGATGCAGCCGGCTGGCCAGTCGGCGGAATGCTCCTCTTCCAGGCACCCTCATGCCGCATCACCGGGCTTCACCGCGCGCGCCGCGACAATCACCGGATAGGCAGCGTCGCGGTGGTCCAGTGCATCCGTCGGCACTTCCTCAACAGCCAGCCCGTGTAAAAAAGCGACGGCGGCGAAGACATTTCCACGATCCTCGACGTGAACGTTCGCCGAGGGAAACACCCCCTCGAGCAACCGCCGAACCGAGTCATGCGTGAATGCCCAGTACCACGCGCTTCCGCGCACACCCTGGCCGACCTGACTGATACCTGGCGAGGTGAGCAGCAGGACGCCGCCCGGCTTGAGAATTCGATACAGCGTCCGCAACGCCGCGGGCACGTTGTAAATCAGATGAAGCGTCTGCGTCAGAATGATGCAATCGAACTCGCCCGACGGGATCTGCGGCGCGTCCGTCAGGTCGGCCACGAAGGTCGCCCGGGGATTCTCGTCATTCACGTGCAGGATGTCGCTGCGCAGAACTCGCGCTCCGCCGAACTTCGTCGTGTAGTCATTGTCGGCGACCTCCAGCACGCGCCCCGTAATGTCGCCTGCATGTCGGAAGAGAAAGCCCTCGATGTAGTGGCGGTCTATCGGCAGTCCTCGGTCGAAGCCGAACACCCGGCTGATCGGCACAAGCCGTTGAAGATCCCCCATGCGGACGCGGCCGAGCGGCGGGCGATCCGGCCGCTTCCCAAGCACGGCCGCAAGGCGCAGAAACATCCGATTGGGAAGGACTGCCTTTGCCGCTCGAACGGCGGCGCGTCGGGATGCCCAGAACATCGACCCAGCCAATCTCCTGCTGGCAAAGGCCGGCGCCAGTCGCAGTAACGGCCTCGAGGCGCCGATGGCAGCCCGGTATTGGCTCTGCCTGAGCGCCCGCTTCACCTGCAGGATCAGTTCATAGCCATAGTAGGCCTTCCAGAATCGCATCCCCACGCCATACGCCTCACGGCAGCGAGCGTCGGCCTTGACGTATCGCCACTGCGAGCGGAGAACGCGCAACGCCGACTCCAACATCAATCCACAGTCACTCGACGCGTTGGACGCGTGCCTGCGATACTCCGCTACGACCGAACCATGGCAGTGGACCGGATGGTTGCGAACGATACGCAGATAGAGGTCGAAGTCCTCACAAGCCCGAAGCGACGTATCGAAACCGTCGACTGATTCCAGAATCTCGCGACGAAACATGACCGTGGCGTGCATGGAGATGAAGCTTCGCTTCAGCGTCTCGATATAGTGATCTCCGCTGACGTGCGGGATCACAGGATCGCCCAGGGGCGAACCGTCCGGGCCAATGCGGCGGAAGCCGCCTGAGACGAACGCGCACTCGGGATGAGCACTGAAGCACGCCAGGCCCGCTGCAAGCGCGTTTGGCAGCAATCTGTCATCAGCGTCGAGAAAGACCACATAGGGGCTGTGGCTTTCCCGAATCCCGGTGTTGCGCGCGGCGGCAAGGCCCCGATTGTGCTGGCGCACGCAGCGCACGCCTGCAAACCGAGCCGCGACCTCTTGAGTGTTGTCCGGAGAACCGTCGTCAACCACCACAATCTCGACTTGACGATGCGTCTGCCGGAGCACGCTCTCGATAGCGTCCGGAAGAAAGTTCGCGTGGTTGTAGCACGGGATGACGACCGAGACCCAACGCTCTTTATCGTTCGTGGGGGGCTCTGCCCCGCGCGGCCCGAACGGACCGTCGGCGTTGACGTCAGGCGAGATCACTGGCGGCTCCTTCCATTAGGATCGCGCCAAGCAGCACGCCGGCATCGGGATCCCCGAACATCGTACGGTGTGATCCCGCGCAGCAGCGATGCCCGGTTGGATGAACTATCTCACCGTGAACGGTGTGTTCCCGTGGATGGTATAACCCAAAGGGCGTCTCAGAGAAGCACCGCTGTAGCTCATCCACGTGTTTGCCGGGCAAGACGTCGGGGTGACGCAAGTCGGCGAGCGCATCTGGCTCGTCGCTTTTATGCAGTACGACCTTGGCTATTTCGATGATGAAACGTGTAGGCTGGAACCGATCGAGAATCCGTTCGGACCGAAACTGTTACCCATCCGCTCGGAATGAAATGTTACCTATCCGACCAGAATGGACCTAGTGAAGGATGGCTCCTCAGGCTGGATTCGAACCAGCAACCCTCCGGTTAACAGCCGGATGCTCTGCCGTTGAGCTACTGAGGAACAGGGCGGGCACGAACCTCCAATTGTAGTTGGGCGAGCGGACGCCGGTCAACGTGTCTATCTCCTCTTCTCGAGCTTCTCGAACGTTGTCGGAACGGGGCCGTGTTTCGGCCACAAGATCGATGCGACGGCGGCAGCTGCGAGCACGCCGACGATGACCGCGAGCGACGCACCGATCGGAATCTTGTAGGTATAAGCGATCAGCATCTTGACGCCGACGAAGACGAGCACCGCCGACAGGCCGATCTTGAGGAAGTGGAACCGCTCGATGACATCCGCGAGCAGGAAGTACAGCGCGCGCAGCCCGAGGATCGCGAAGACGTTCGAGCTGTAGACGATGAAGGGGTTCTCCGTGACGGCGAAGACGGCGGGAATCGAGTCGACCGCAAAGATGATGTCGGTGGTCTCCATCAGCGCGAGCACCACGAAGAGCGGCGTGGCGGCAAGTGTCGGCGTGCCGGCGACATCCTGTCGTACGAAAAACTTCTGCCCCACGTAATCGGGCGTCACGGCAACCACGCGGCGGATGAGGCGTGTGACGACGTGCGTCGCGGGATCGATGTGGTGCCCGGCGTCCATGGCCATGCGAACGCCGGTGAAGGCCAGGAAGGCGCCGAACAGATACGTGACCCAGTGGAAATGCTGGATGAGATAGGCGCCGGCCAGGATCATGGCGCCGCGCATGACGAGTGCGCCCAGAATGCCCCAGAACAGCACCCGGTGCTGGAACTGCGGCGGCACTTTGAACAAGCCGAAGATCAGAACGAAGACGAAGATGTTGTCGACCGAGAGCGCCTTTTCGATGACATATCCGGCGAAGTACTCGAGACCCGCCTCGCGCCCCATCCACACATAAATGCCCGCGCCAAAGAGCATGGCGAGCGCGATCCACGCGACGCTCCAGGCCGCTGCCTCGCGCGGGCGGACCTCATGGGCTTCCCTGTGGAAGAGGAACAGGTCGGCCGCCAGCATGGCGAGCACGAAGATGTTGAATCCGATCCAAAGCCAGGCGTTGTCCACGGCACGACTCCTCGGCAAAAGAAAAAGGCGAGACCCTCGCACTGGCGGTCGCCATGTGTGCGAAGGTCTCGCCTGATTCCAAGGAATCCAACCGAACCGTGCGCGTGCCGCGCAGTCCTGACGATTCGGCCGCGCGGCAACACCGCCGCGTGGCTACTCCCCTTCAGTTAGGTACCATGATAGTCGATCAATGTTCTTCAAACAGCGCGTTCTTCCGCGAATCCTACATGGGCGCGTTGATCCTGACCGTCTCCTGAATCGTCGTCTTCAGCGTCGTGCCGGCCGGAATCGTGACGTCTTTTCCGCGTGTGGCCAGCACCGCGCCAGTGCCGGCGCCGCCGCCAACAGCGGCACCAATCGCCGCACCTTTCTTACCGCCGGCAATCGCGCCGATCGCGGTGCCGACACCGGCGCCGATGCCGATCTTCTTGGCATCTTCGCCCTTGGTGGCTTCCGCCTCGCGCGCGATGCGCGACGTGTTGATCTTGTACGGCGTCTTCGCAACCGTCACTTCACTGAAACGGAGCGCAATGGATGCGCGGCCTTTTACGCGTCCTGATCGCTCTGCCGCCACGACGGTTCCGGTCACTGGCGCACCTTCGGCAATCACGGTCATGCCACTGATGACGACCGGCTTCGCGACTGTCGCGCGGACCACCTGCTCTGGCTTCGCCGTGGCCGACGAGACGGCCGTGTCGAGTGTGAGAAGCAGTTCCGTGCCCGAAGGCACGTCCATCAACATCATGCTCGGCTCAGGTGGCGCAGTCGCCGCCGCCGTCGCAGCCGGCGCACCTGCACCAGCAGCCTTTGAGTCGCCGGCCGGCGCGCTACCCGATTGCTCTCCCCCTGGACCGCCGCAGCCGATCGCCACAGCAAGCACGAAGATGGCAGGAATATTCTTTTGCATACTTCTTCTTTTCGGTCCGGGGGAAGCCGGACATTACTTGTTCACCCGTCAAGGCAGATGGATGATGGCGGATGGCAGGTCGCATCATCTCCCTCTGCCCATCGTGCTCTGCCATCTGCCATCAGCCCTGACACGTTTTCTATTAACTATCGAACAGAGCCTTCAACGTCGATCTGCATCGTCCCGCGATAGGCGTTCGACACGGGGCAGCCCTTGTCGGCTTCCTTCACGAATGACGCAAAATCTGCGGCGCTCATGCCTTCGAGGCCTTCGACCACGACCTTCAGCTTCGACGACACGATCTTGATGCCCGCATCGCTCTTGTCGGCCGCCACCGTCGCGGTCACGTGAGTCTTCGCCGCCTTGCCGCCGCGCTTGCCGAGCGCGGCGTTCATGGCCATCGCGTAGCAGGCCGCATGCGCAGCCGCCATCAACTCTTCGGGACTGGTCTTGCCCGCGGGCTCACCGATGCGGTTCGGAAATGTCACCGGCAGCGAGAACGCGCCGGTTCCCGCTTTTGCCACCCCCTTGCCATCCATCAAGCCGCCTTCCCAATCGGTTGTGACGCTGCGTTCGAACGTTGCCATGTGTGCCTCCTGAAAAAGTCCGGCTGAAGCCGGACACACCGCGGTCCGGCTAAAGCCGGACACTACAAAAGCCGGACCCTACATACTACTTTTTTGATCTGACAGGGCTTGCACGAACTAATGAGGTGACACGGCCAGTGAAGCGGAGCTGAATGAACACGCCGACAAGGCCCATGAAGAGCCACGCAGCCAGCATCCACGTGCGTCCCGGCGCGAGATCGAAGGGATACACCATCCACACCGACGGCCGCAGAGGAAGGTTGCGGCTCCGTTCGACCAGGTGCAGCGCGCTCCACAACAGCGTCCACGCGCCCGAAAACGCCGTCGTCACGATGATGACGTAACGCTGCAGGGCCATCGCCGCCGCCGATCCGGCGACCGCCGCGAGAATGACGACGAAGGCATGCGGGTCGGTACCGAGATAGCTCCAGATGAGATGGACGATCAACGCGCCTATGCCCGCGCCGACGAGCGCCACGCCCACGAAGTATCCGAAAAACATGATGAGCGCGCCGACTGCACCCCCACCCAGCGCTGCGAAGACGAGAAGCGTGCGATCGCCCGGGCCAAGAACCGCCGAAGCCGCCAGCGCGCCGATATAGAACCCGAAGATTGTCAGAACGAATCTGAAGAGCCTGTAACCGGCAGACCACGCGATGAGGCCGCCCACGGTAAGGAGGATGAGTGCAGGAAGGTGATAGGACGTCGGTATCAAGGTCGTCGGCACACTATACTTCGCGACGCCCCTCCAGCGCCTTGTGCATCGTCACCTCGTCTGCGTATTCGAGGTCGCTCCCGACCGGCACGCCCATCGCAATGCGCGTCACCCGCATGCCGAGCGGCTTGAGCAGCCGTGCAAGATACAACGCCGTCGCCTCGCCTTCGACATTCGGGTTGGTCGCCAGAATAATCTCCTCGATGTGCCCCTCGCCGACTCTCGACAGCAGGCTCTTGATCCTGAGCTCGTCAGGGCCGATCCCCTGCAACGGCGAGAGCGCGCCCATCAGCACGTGATAGACGCCTTTGAAATCGCGCGTCTTCTCAATGGCCGTCACGTTCTGCGGCTCTTCGACGACACAGATGATGCGGTGATTGCGCGAGTCCGAGCTGCAGTAGATGCAAGGGTCGACGTCGGTCGTGTTGCTGCACACCGAGCAGTAGGTGACGCGCTCCTTCACGTCGCGAATCGCCTGGATGAGGCGATCGGCCTCGTCGCGTGGTGTGCGAAGAATATGAAACGCGAGCCGCTGCGCGCTCTTGGCGCCGATGCCGGGAAGCCGCTTCAGTTGATCGACGAGGCGCGTGAGGGGCTCAGGGTAACTCATGCAATCAGAGACCCGGTATCTTCAGCCCGCCCATCAGGCCGCCCATCTGTTTGCTCAACAGCTCGTCGGCCTTCCGGTTCGCGTCGTTGATGGCCGCAAGAATCAGATCCTGCAGCATCTCGACATCATCTTTGGAGACGACTTCGGGATCGATCTTCAAGGCCTGAATCTGCTTGTTGCCGTTGACGACGACCGTCACCATGCCGCCGCCCGCGGTCGCCTCGACGCGCATCTCCGACATCTGTTTCTGCAGGCGCTCCTGCATCTGCTGCGCCTGTTTCATCATCTGATTGATATTCATGTGCCGCTCACCGTCGCTATTCAATCTCTTCGACGTTTTCGATTTCGGCCGGGAACACGTCGAGCATCGCCTGCACAGCGGTGTCGGCCATCGCGGCCGTCTTCAGATCGGGCGGCTTCGACCCGCCTTCGCCGGCTGCAGCGCCAACCGGCTTCGGCGCGCCGGGGCCGGGGTCGGCCTGCGCGGCGCCAACCACCATCTTCCTGCCCGCAACTCCCGCGGCGCACTGTTCCAGCCACGACCGATTCTGTTCGACCTGTTCTCCCAGAATGCGATGCGTGGGCAGAAACGAGAACGTCACGCGATCGTGACCGAACTCGATTTTCTGCGCCTGCGCGACGACGGTGTTGTAGAACATCACCTTCGATTTGCGAATCTCCATCAGGAACGCGTCTCGTGCGGCCTCGGATCCGCCTTCGCCGGCGGCACTAACGGCCGGCTTCGGCGCGATGTAGGGCGAGTCCTGTTTTTGGGACCCGCCAGTCGCCGGGTCCGCAGGACCCGGCCTCCGTTCGGACACAGGTGATGGACGACGCTGCACTGGCGGCGTCACAGGCGCGGCGGATCGCGCCGCCGGTGCGTAGGGCGGGTCCTGTTTTTGAGACCCGCCGGTTGCCGGGTCCGCAGGACCCGGCCTACGTACGTAGGGCGGGTCCTGTCCTTTGGACCCGCCGATTGCCGTCCCGCCCAGCAGTTCCTGCAGCGGCACCAGCTTGCGCATGTGGATCCAGCCCAGCAACGCCATCTCGAGGTGGTAGCGCGGCTGCGATGCCGCGCGGATCTCCTGCTCTGCCTTCGTCAACACGTCGAAGGCACGCAGCAGATCCTCCCGAGAGAAGCGCGAGGTGAGCGACTTCATTCGATCGCGCTCGGATTCCGACGCGATTTCCGGATCGCTGATGCGCGATGGATCGACCGACAGCACGAGAAGATCGCGGACGACGCGCGCCAGTTCGCGCACGACCGACCGCAGGTCGTACCCGAGCTCGACCGCGCGTCCAGACAGCTCGAACGCGGCGGCGGGGGCCTCGTCGGCCACCGCCGTGACGATGTCGAGCACCAGATCGCGCCCGACGAGCCCGAGCACAGTCGACACATCGTCGGACGTCACGCTCTGTCCCGCGAACGCGATGACCTGATCGAACGCGCTCTGCGCGTCGCGCATGCTGCCTTCGGCCGCACGCGCCACCAGCAGCAGCGTGGAATCGTCCACAGTGATTTTCTCTGCGCCGGCAATCTTCCGGAGCTGATCGGCGATCTGGCGGCTCGAGATCGTCTTGAACTCGAACACCTGCGAGCGAGACAGGACCGTTTCGGGAATCTTCGACACTTCGGTCGTCGCCATCATGAAGATGACGTGGGGCGGCGGTTCTTCGATCGACTTCAGGAGCGCATTGAACGAGTGGTTCGAGAGCTGGTGGACTTCGTCGATGATGAAAACCTTGTACCGGTTCCTCACCGGCACAATGGAAAGGCCGGCGATGATCACTTCGCGGACGTTGTCGACCTGCGTGTGCGTCGCGGCGTCAATCTCGAGGACATCGATGTCGCGCCCCTCTGCAATCTCGCGGCAGGCATCGCAGATCCCGCAGGGAGCGGGCGTCGGCCCCTTCTCGCAATTCAGCGCGCGCGCGAGAATGCGCGCCGTCGTGGTCTTGCCGACACCGCGAGGACCGGCGAAGACGAACGACTGTGCAATGCGTCCGCTCGTGATGGCATTGGCAAGCGTGCGCGTGACAGCCGGTTGCCCGATGACGTCGTCGAATTGCTGCGGGCGCCACTTGCGGGCGAGGACTTGATAGGACATTCAGAAAACTACGGTTCTGGGTTCTAGGTTCTGAGGTTCTGAGGTTCTGGTTCTGGATTCTGGTTCGGGTTCCTGAGAGGCCCGGAGGGCCTGCGGCACAGCTCAGGGACTACTTAGCGCTGCTGCCTTCCGGCCCTGACGCGGTTCATAGACTGAGATTGCACAGGTTCCGGGCCACTCAGAGACCCGAACGATCAGTCTAGTCCGTGCGCTCACCAGCGATCAAGCGCCAGGCGGGCGCGAGTTGCGCCGCCCTCCTACACGAAAGCACGAGACTGTCTTCGCGTGCGATGCCCTTACCGGCAATGTCGAACGCCGTTCCGTGATCGACCGACACTCGCACCACTGGCAGGCCGACAGTAATGTTGACGCCGTTGTCACCGTACACCGCCTTGAAGGGTGCGTGCCCTTGATCGTGATAGCAGACCACGACCAGTCTCCACTTCCCTCTCACCGCCGCAGGAATCAGCGCATCGGCCGGGAGCGGTCCGGTCACGTTCAAGCCGCGAGCCCGGGCTCGAGCCGTCGCCGGCGCGAGCACTTCCGCATCTTCCTTGCCGAAGAGGCCGCCTTCTCCAGCATGAGGGTTGAGGCCGGCGAGCCCGATCGGCTCGTTCCCCCACCCCAGCGCGCGGCCGAAGGCGCCGGCGAGATCGAGCATGGCGTCGGCGCGCTCGGGCGTGATGTTCGCAATGGCCTGCTTCAGCGACACGTGCGTCGTGAGGTGAAAGATGTACAGATCGCCTGCGGAAAGGACCAGCGAGAAGTTCTTCACGCCGAATTCGTGCGCGAGCAGTTCGGTATGACCGGGCCATTTGTGCCCGCCCTCGTGCATCGCGATTTTGTTGAGCGGCGCGGTGACAATACCGCCAACCTTGCCAGCCTTCGCCAGCCTGCACGCCTCGACGACAAAGCGATACGCGGCATCCCCGGCGACGCCGCTCACTTCCCCGACGCGTACGGCCTCAAGTGAAGGTCCGACCTGCACGATGTCGATGCGATTGGAATCGTTCTCCGCCTGGCTTGGATCCTCAATCACCCGGATCGCCAACGGATCGCCGCCCGTCATTTCAACGCCGCGGCGCATCGCGTCGGCGTCGCCAATGACGACCGGCACACAGTCGCCGCGGAGATCCGGGTGGCCCAGCAGTGTCTTCGCGGTGATTTCAGGGCCAATCCCGGCAACATCGCCGAGCGTGAGCGCGAGCACGGGTTTCTTCACGCGCTGATCCTCGTGACGGCGGTGACGAGTGCGTCCTCTGCTCCGAAGCCGCCCGCCTTTGTGAACACGCGCAACCCGTCGGCCTTTCCGCCGACGATGACACCAAATGGAATGCCTTCGACCATGCTGTCGAAGATGCGGATGCCCGACGCCCCGAGCCGGCCCAGAGCCGCTCGAGCGCCATCGCCACCAATCAGGCCAACGATGTCCCACCGCTCGCGCTCCACGAGATCGGCGAATTCCGTTGCCAGCCTTTCGGCCACCGACGTATTGCCGACACGCTCTGCGGGTGCGAGAAGGATGGCGACGGAGGGAAACGCCTCTCGCAATCTCGCTACCTGAGCATGGGATACCGGGTTCAGCGAGGTCACGAGCAAGAGAATACGCGGATTCTCATGCGCAGGGCTGGTCTCATAAGTAGGGCGGGTCTTGGACTTCAAGACCCGCCCTACGTGTTCCGTCAAGGCATGTTCCGTCCACGCACCAGCCAGCGCTTCTGCAAGTCCGCCCGAGCCGACGGCGATCGTCGACGGCCCCTCGGCGGCAATCGCGGCAGCAAGCGCGACCAGCGCATCATCGGATGCCGCATCGGCAATCGCGATCGAAGGGGAAGCTGGAACGAGCACAGTCATGTCGTTTGTCGTCACCGGCGTCACCGGATCTCGGCCAATCGGCGTGCGTTCGACGGGCTCGCCGTTGACGAAGAGCCGCTTCGTCTCAACGGTCCTTCCCATCCGTGGATATGCCGGGCAAACGATGGCGCGGGCGGCGGCGTAGCGAGTACGCCACGCCTCGAGCGCGCCGGCGATCTGTCCCGGCACCGATCCGCGCATGGTCGAATCGATTTTCAGAAAAACGCGATCGATCCCCGCGGCCATCAGTTGCGTGAGAGCGTCGTGCGTGAGCTCGCGAGCAGTGTCGTTGTCGAGGGCGCGCGAGTCGGTGGTGACGGCAACAACTGAATGGGGTCTGACCCCCTTATGAGTACGGGGGTCAGACCCCACGTGCAACGCCAGAAACGTTTCCCATCCGCGCTTGGCGAATTGAACGGACGCGTCGCCCGCGCCGGTCACGTCATCGGCAATCAATCCCAGACGCACGTGTGGACTGTACCTGAATTCGTGGATGGCGGATTGACGCCGGGTCTGAAATACAAGACCCGGCCTACGTACCTACGTACGTCCGCCGGGCCCGCCGATTAGGTGTGCCGCGGCGACTCGTGAGGCGTCACGCGAATCTCGAGCTTCTCCGTTCGCCTGATCACCGTCAACGATGCTTCCTGGCCAATCCGATCTTCGGTGAGCAGCCGATGGAGCTGATCGATGCCGGCCACATCCTGACCGTCGAGAGCGATGATGATGTCGCCTTCGCGAAGCAGGCTCCTGGCAGCCGGGCTGTCGGGCTCGATCGTCGCAACCAGGACTCCGCTCGACACGGCGAGACCGTAAAAGCGGACGATCTGTCGCGCGATTGGAGTGTTCTGGCCTGCGACCCCCATGTAGGAGCGGCGAATGCGCCCGTCACGGATCAACCGGCCGACGACGAACTGAGCGGTGTTGGCGGCAATCGCAAAGCACAGCCCCTGCGCGCCGGAGATGACCGCGGTGTTGACGCCAATCACTTCGCCGCGCGAGTTGACCAGCGGACCGCCAGAGTTCCCCGGGTTGAGCGCGGCGTCGGTCTGGATGATGTCGTCCATCAACCGGCCGGAGCGCGACCGAAGCGACCGCCCGAGCGCGCTGACGACGCCGGCGGTGACGGTGGCCGAAAATCCGAGCGGGTTGCCGATGGCGATGACGAGCTGCCCGACCTTGATGGCCTGCGAATCGCCCAGCGTCAATGCGGCCAGCCCCGACTCTATCGCTCGTACGACGGCCAGGTCGGTGTCGGGATCATCGCCGATCAGTTCAGCCGGCAGCCTGCGGCCATCCGACAGCGACACGTGAATGCTGCGGGCTTTGTGAACGACGTGGCTGTTGGTAACAATCAAGCCGTCCGGGGCAACGATGAACCCGGAACCCTGCCCGCCAGTACCGCGACGGGCCGAGTCGTGCCCGATTTCGATGGTCACGACCGACGGGCCGACTAGCTCAACGGCACGGACGACGGCTTGCGAATACGCGTCGAGGAGTTCGGTTTCGAGACTTTCCACACCTATTGGACGCGCAATTCCCTCTTGAGGATCTTTCCAGTGGCGCTCGTAGGTAGATCGTTACGGAACTCGAAGATCCGCGGGTACTTGTAAGCGGCAAACTGCTCCTGACACCAGTCGCGCAGCGCATCTTCGGTGACCTGGGCGCCCGGCTTCCGGACGACGAACGCTTTCACCTCTTCGCCGAGCCGCTCATCGGGCACGCCCACGACGGCCACGAGCGACACATCAGGATGCGTCAGCATCACTTCTTCGATCTCGCGCGGATACACATTGAACCCGCCGCGCAGGATCATGTCCTTCTTGCGATCGACGATGCTCAGATAGCCCTCGCCGTCGAACATGCCGATGTCTCCGGTGTGAAACCAGCCGTTGCGCATCGCTTCGGCTGTCGCTTCAGGATGCTTGTAGTACCCCTTCATCACGTTGTGGCCGCGGATGACGACTTCGCCCCGCTCGCCGGTCTCGACCGGCTCGTCCTTGTCGTCCACAACCATCACCTCGACTGCGAACAACGGCTGCCCCACCGTGCCGGGCTTCGACGGGCGATCGAGATGGTTGAACGTCGCGACCGGCGCCGTCTCCGACAGCCCGTACCCTTCGACGATACGCACGCCGAACGTCTTCTCGAAATCGGCCATCAGTTCGACCGGCATCGGCGCGCCGCCGGACACTGCCAGCCGCAGCGTCGCCGCCACTTGTGAGACGTCGATATTCTGCTCTCGCGCGTGCTTCAGCAGCGACCAGTACATCGTGGGCACACCCACCCAGTGCGTGACGCGCTCGGCGGTCATGGCGGCCAGCAGCGCCGCAGGATCGAAGCGCGGCAGCAGCACCAACGTCCCACCGAGATGCAGGAAGGCGAGCATCTGCGCCGTCTGCGCTGTCGCGTGAAACAGCGGCAAGGTCACCGCCGTCGCATGGCGGCCGGTCGCGTCTGCCGAGCCGGCGCACAATTCCGCCGAGACCATCCCGTTGACGACCATGTTCAGGTGCGTCAGTTCCGCTCCCTTCGGCTGCCCGGTGGTGCCAGATGTATAAAGAATGATGGCCGTGTCCTCCGGCCCCGTGGCGAGTGTCTCGAACGTCGCAGGCTGATTGGCGATGAACTGCGGGAACTGGACGACATCCGGATCCGTGTCTGGGGGCAGCATCGGGCTCGGCAGCACGATCAGCTTCTTGCACGACGGCACGACCGCGACGGCCGCCTTGGCGGCTTCGGCCATCGGCAGTTCGGGCGTGCCCTGAAAACAGAAACATGCCTTCGCGTCGCTGTCGCGCAGGTGATACGCAATCTCGCGCGGCTTCAGCATCACATTAAGCGGCACAACGGTCGCACCCGTTTTCAGGATTCCGAAATAGATCGCGGGAAAGTACGGCAGGTTCGGGCACAGCAATGCGACGTGGTCGCCGCGGCCGATGCCGGAGACCGCCAACGCGCTGGCAACTTGATTGGCCCACGCATTCAGTTGGGCGAAGGTAAGGCGCTTGTCGCCGTGCACAAGCGCCTCGGCGTCGGGCCGCCGCCGCGTATGCTGCTCGAGGATGGCCGACAGATTCAGCACTGGCGAATGATATTTCTTTCTTTGTGACCTTGTGTGGTTCTTTCCTTCGTGATCTTCGTGATCCTGTTCCACCAAACCGTCGGAGCCGATAATTAATACGATGTCTCCCACATCGCAGACCTCCAAGCCGGCCGGACGCGACGTCGTACTCGTCGTCGAAGACGAGGCGTCGGTTCGATCGTTCTGCTGCACGGTGCTGCGCCGCTTCGGCTATCAGGTGCTCGAAGCCGCCAGCCCGCTCGAGGCGCTCGCAACGCTGCACCGGGTACCCGATCCCGTGCGACTCGTTCTGACCGATATCACGATGCCGGGCATGAATGGAAAAGAGATGGTGAAGCAGATCGATCGCGAGACGCAGCCTGACCTCAAAGTGCTGTACATGTCGGGCTATAACGAGAAAGTCGAGCCCGGACTGGACGTTCTCGAGAAGCCGTTCACTTCTGCCGACCTCCTGATGCGTGTTCGCGCGGCGCTCGAGAGGCGCTGACCCCTCCCCGCAACTCACTGCAAGCACAAGACTTCAGGACGCGTTTTCCGCTCTCTCAAGCCCCTCTCACCAAGGTCCGATACCTAGAAGGATGACTTGGACATTTGCCAAGGGCAACGAGCGGATGTCGTGTGAAGCGCGCGAGGCGATGCTCTGGTACGAGCTCATCGTGACCATGCCGGATGGGGCGACCAGAGTGGAGCGATACACCGAGCGCGCGGGCATGTTGCGGCGCCAACACGAACTGTTGTGTGCATGGAAGGCGCAAGGCTGGCGCGAGCTCGAACCGGAGCCGGCGACGATGAGGCGAGCAGTTGGTTCGTAGTTCCTATTCCCACTCAATCGTGGCGGGCGGCTTGTTCGTCACGTCGTAAAGAAGAGCCCCAACCCCCGGAACCTGTAGTACCGCGCTGGTGATGCGCTCGATGACGGGCCATGGCAGCCGGGAATATTGCGCCGTCATGCCATCGTGAGACTCGACGGGCCTGATGGCGATCGTGGACTCACCCTTCCGCTTGAGGGGGAGCATGACCACGGGACATTGCCAGATGCGCTTCTGCGTGTCGTATTCGGCAAGGATGTCGCGCACGCGCGCGTCGGCCTCGCGCAACACATCGAGGCCCTCGCGCGAGGTCGTCGTCGGTTCGACGTGAAATTCGTCGATCGAGCCTTTCGAGCCGGCCCAGAACACCACGCGGTTCACATCGCGAAGCGAGTTCGTAATCGCGGGTGAGAGCTCTGCAATGCCGAGCTCGTCGTAGTCGCCGGTCAAGAGCGCGGTGTGCGCGTAGGTGCGCTCGTCACCCTGCACCCCGACCCCGCGCACCGGCAGTACGCGAGCTTTCAGATTGAACCCCGACGCAACTTCGCTGAGCTTCGAGTTCTCCGACCACGCCGCCGGTTCGTCGGTGCAGAGAAAGCGTACCGCAAGTCCCGGCCCTGGGAACGGCTGCTTCTCGATCAAGCGCGAGGGCAAACCGAGCGCCCGCCCGATCTCGCGCACCTCGTCTTTGTAAAACTGCACGAGCGGCTCGACGATTTCGCCGGCCTCGATCCGGCGCAGCAGCTCGGGCACGCGGTTGTGATGCGTCTTGATGAGAGCCGACTCCTGCGTGCCCCCCGACTCGATGGTGTCTGGATAGATCGTCCCCTGGCCCAGCAGCCATTCCCCGGCGGGCAGATGCTCGAGCACGTCGTTTTCGACCGAAAGAAACGCTGCGCCGATCCGCTTCCGTTTGGTTTCGGGATTCGTCTCGCTGCCGACCGCGGCCAGAAATTCCGTCGACGCATCTCTCAGCCGCACATTCCGGAATCCGGCCTTCTCGTACGCCGCGATGACCTCGGTTGATTCGTTCTTCCGCATGAAACCGGTGTCGACATACACACCATGCACGCGATCGGACCCGAGCGCATCCGAACAGAGCTTGTAGGCCACCGACGAGTCAACCCCGCCGCTGACGAAGAACAACACCTTCTTCGTCGCGCCCACCCTGGTGCGGATATCGGTTTCGATGGCGTCGATGGTTTCCGCCGACGAAGGCTTCCAGCTCGAGTCGCACCGGCAGACACGCCTGACGAAATTTTCCAGAATCCGCTGACCGAACTCGGTGTGCGTCACTTCGGGGTGGAACTGGACGCCGTAGATATTTTTCGCACGATGGGTCATCGCGGCAACGGCGCAGTCCTCGGTCGAGCCGAGCACGTCGAAGCCGTCCGGCAGCTTCTCGACCGAGTCGCCGTGGCTCACCCAGACGTCGCTCGACGCGGGCACGCCCTCGAACAGATCGCCCGGCGCGTCGATCTTGAGCTTCGCGAACCCGTATTCCCGCGAGTAACTGGGCTTGACGACCCCGCCCGGCATCGTCGCCGCGAGCAGCTGGTGCCCGTAACAGATCCCCAGAATCGGTACTCCCATCGTGAGAATCGACAGATGAATCCGCGGCGAGGCGGCTTCGGTCACGCTCCGGGGACCACCGGAAATGATGACGCCGCTGATGCCCGCGAGTTGCTCGGCTGGAGTGTCGATCGGAAGGACGTGGCTCTGAACACCAACTTCGCGAACGCGCCGCGCGAGGAGATGACAATACTGACCGCCGGCGTCAAGAACTGCTATGCCGTGCACAGAGAAAGTATATCCGGTAGCTGTAGGGCGGGTCTTGAACTACAAGAGCCGCCCTACGTCCAACAAAGACCCTACGTCTTCTTCAAGAACGCCTTCATCAACTTCTGCGCTTCCGGCGAGACACGGCGATCGGCAATCGCTTCGGCGGTCTCGGCCGCAACCTCGGCGATCGAGCGATTTGCGATCTTTCGAAGCAGCACCTTCGCCTCGCCCATCGCTTCGGGCCCGTTGCCCGCGAGCTCGATCAGATACTTGTTCACGGTATCAGTCAGTTGAGCCGCGGGGACGACGGCGTGCACGAGGCCGATGCGCTCTGCGTGCGCGGCGTCGAAGCGGCGACCCGTGATGAAGAGCTCGCGGGCGGCGGATTGACCGATTTTTGCCAGCGCGTACGGCGCGATCACCGCCGGAATCAGACCCAGCTTCACTTCGGTAAAGCCGAACGAGGCCTGATCTGATGCGACTGCGATGTCCGCCACGGCAACGAGACCTGCGCCACCGCCGAGCGCCGCTCCGTGAACCTGTGCGATGACCGGGACAGGCAGTCTGTCGATCGCGGCAAACATGGCCGCCGCCGCACGAGAATCGCGCAGATTGTCTTCGCGCGAATAGTCGGCCATCTTCGCCATCCACGCAAGATCGGCACCGGCACAGAACGCGGGGCCGGCGCCAGCGATGACGACTCCCCGCAAGCCGCTGTCGGCTGCCGCACGTTCGGCCCAGGCCGTCAACTCGGCGATTACGTGCTCATTAAACGCGTTCCGCACTTCGGGGCGGTTGAGCGTCACGTACTCGACATTAGCCAGCCGGTGCAGTTGAAGGGTGGAAGGCGCGCTCATCTACATCCTGAACACGCCGAATTTCGGCGAAGGGATCGGCGCGTTGAACGCGACAGACAGCGCGTGCGCCAGCGTGGGTCTGGTTTCGGCCGGATCGAGAATGCCGTCGTCCCACAGTCGCGCCGTCGAGTAGTACGGCGAGCCTTCTGCTTCGTATTTGTCGACGATCGGCTGGCGAATCGACTGCTCGCCGGCCGCGTCGAGCGTCCCGCCTTCGCGCGCCATCTGCTCGCGCTTCACGGTGCTCAGCACCGTGGCGGCCGTTTCGGCGCCCATCACCGAGATGCGCGCGTTCGGCCACATCCAGAGAAACCGCGGATCGGTACGCGCGCCCGCTCATGGCGTAATTGCCGGCGCCGAATGACCCGCCAGTAATGACGGTGAATTTCGGCACCACCGAGTTCGCCACGGCACTCACCATCTTGGCGCCGTCCTTCGCGATGCCGCCTCGCTCGACCTGCCGGCCCACCATGAATCCTGTAATGTTCTGGAGGAACACCAGAGGAATACTCCGGAAGTTGCACAGCTCCATGAAGTGAGTGGCCTTCAGTGCCGACTCGGAGAACAGCACGCCGTTGTTCGCAATCACGCCGACGAGATAACCATCGAGGCGGGCGAACCCCGTGACGAGTGTGGGGCCATAGCGGGCCTTGAACTCGTCGAAGCGGGAACCGTCCACGAGGCGGGCAATCACTTCCCTGACGTCATACGGCCTTCGGACATCCACGCTGACAATGCCGTACAGCTCGTCCGGATCGTATGCCGGCTCTTCCGGCCGCGTACGATCCACAGGCGTGCCCTTCATCACATTCAGCGTCGAGACGATCGTCCGAAGCTGCTGAATCGCGTCGTCGTCGTTCTCCGCGAGATAGTCGGCGACGCCAGACATCTGCGTATGCACGTCGGCACCGCCAAGCTCCTGCGCATTCACTTCTTCCCCCGTCGCGGCCTTCACGAGCGGAGGCCCGCCGAGAAAGATGGTGCCCGTTCCCTTGACGATGATCGTCTCGTCAGACATCGCCGGCACGTACGCCCCACCTGCCGTGCACGAGCCCATGACGGCAGCTATCTGCGCGATGCGCTCGGCGGACAGGCGCGCCTGATTGAAGAAGATGCGTCCGAAATGCTCGCGATCTGGAAACACGTCGGCCTGCAGCGGCAGAAACGCGCCACCCGAATCGACCAGATACAAACACGGCAAGCGATTGTCGAGTGCGATCTGCTGAGCGCGGAGGTGCTTTTTGACCGTAACCGGGTAGTACGTGCCGCCCTTCACGGTCGCGTCGTTGGCGATGATGACGACGTCGCGTCCGGAGACGCGCCCGATCCCCGTCACGATTCCCGCCCCCGGTGTGTCGTCTTCATACACTTTGTAGCCGGCCAGTTGCGACAGCTCGAGGAACGGCGAGCCCGGATCGATGAGGCGTGCGATGCGCTCGCGCACCGGCATCTTGCCCTGCTCGCGATGCCGCTGCAGGTACTTCGCTCCGCCGCCTTCGCGTGCCGCGGCAAGGTGCGCGCGGAGCTCGGCGACGAGCTGCCGCATGCGGTCCTGGTTGGCCTTAAAGGTGGGGCTGCTCTTGTTGATCAGCGACTCGATTTTGTGCATGCAACAGGCTTTCGGGCACCTCGACTAGGGCGGCGAGCAGATACTGTGCGTACGTCTTGCCTTGCGCGTCGAGGAGCAGCGACAGCGTTCCGCCGCCGCCAAGGCTGCGGTGAAGGAGAAAATTCACCGCGAGCAGATTCGGCAGCTCGAAACGCTCGACTTCTCCCTGACACACGTCGTCAAAATGACGCTTCACGTACGCGGGCGTCAGATGCTCGAGCATCCACGCGTAGATCTCCTCGGACCGCGCAATGACGCCGATGTTGGCGGTGTCTCCTTTGTCGCCGGACCGCGCCAGGCACAGACGGAGAAGAGGCACGCGGACGATTCGATCAGACGGCAATTTCTTCCTCTCCCACGAGCACGCGCTGCCTGACGGCCTCGCGCGAGACAAGGGCCGGCCAGAACGCGACGACTTCGGACGCACGCGGCCGTCCCTGGTCGGCGATGTAGGTGATGCCCGGAACCGTCGCCAGGACGCGAGGAACGACATGTGGCGCGAAGCGCGAGTTGATTTTCCGCTCGTCCTCGTCGCGCACGGCAAACTGCACCAGCACCTCGCCCGGCTCACACGCCGCAAGGGGCGCGTGACAGGCATTCCACCCGATGAACTGGTGAATCGCCTCCTCGTACAATGTGCGCCCGCCCGCAGCATCCCAGAAAGCCTCGGCCACCTTGTTGGCTTTGGCCAGCGCCTCGGGACCCGCCACGGCCAGACGGCCGAAGGCCCGCCATCCGGCGTGATAGCTCAGCGACACCTTCAGCTTCTCTGGCGCCGGCTCTCCACGCGCACCTGTCACACGCACGCGATCTGGTCCGTCCTGGTCGAGATGCACCGAGTCGAAGCGCGCGACGACGTCCGGCGTCATGTACGCGGGCGGCCCGATTTCGTAGACGATCTGCTCGGCGACGGTATGCACGCTGACGAGACCTCCGGTATTCGGATGTTTCGTTACGACGAAACTGCCGTCTTCGGCGGCTTCGACGATGGGAAATCCCATCCGCTTGTAACTTTTCACCAGCGGCCAATCCGTAAAGTTGCCGCCGGTGCACTGCGTGCCGCACTCGATCACGTGCCCCGCCACGATACCGGCCGCCACGCGGTCCCAGTCGGATGCCGACCAGCCGAATTCGAACATCATCGGCGCGAGCGTCACCGCTGCGTCCGCGACGCGTCCAGTAATGACGACGTTGGCGCCGCGCTCGAGCGCCTTCACGATTCCGGTGGCACCGATGTAGGCATTAGCCGAAAGGACGCGCGAGCGGACCTCGGCGAGCGCCTGACCGGTATCCATATTAATAAGCGGCTCGCCCGAGGCGAGCAGCTCATCCAGATTCGGATACAGGTCGTCGCCCGAGACGATGGCCACTTTCACGCGGTCTGCAATGCCGAGCTCATTGGCGAGCGACTCCACCGCTGCACGGCACCCGAGCGGGTTTACACCGCCCGCATTGGTGATGATTCTGATGCCGCGCTGCACGCACGCAGGCAGGACGTCGCGGAGGTGCGTGAGGACGTCGGCAGGATATCCCGCATCCGGCTTTCGCGCACGCTGCTTCTGCAGGATGGCCATGGTGACTTCCGCCAGATAGTCCATGACCAGATAGTCGATCGGCCCGCCTTCGACCTGGCGCCGGGGTGCAGTGGGATCGTCGCCCCAGAAACCGCCGCAATTGGCGATGACGGTCTGTTTCACCTGAACAATTCCCGCGCAATCACCATTCGCTGGACCTCGGAGGTTCCCTCACCAATTTCGCACAGCTTCGCGTCGCGGTAAAAGCGCTCGACGGGAGAGTCTTTCAGATAGCCATACCCGCCGTGAATCTGAATCGCTTTGGAGGTCGAGCGCACCGCGACTTCGGACGAATACAGTTTCGCCTGCGAAGCGATGCGCAGATACGGCAGTCCTTCGTCGCGGAGCGCCGCCGCATGCCAGGCCATCAGCCGGGCCGCCTCGCTTTCGGTCGCCATGTCTGCCAGCATCCACTGGATGGCTTCGTATTCGAGAATCGGCTTGCCGAACTGCCGGCGTCGCCGCGCGTAATTCAGCGCTTCGTCCAGCGCGCCCTGGGCAATGCCGACCGCAAGCGCCGCCATCCCGATTCGCGCAGCCGTCAGGACGGCGAGCACATCCTTGAAGCCTTCGTTCATCCGCCCGAGGAGATTCTCCTTCGGCACGCGCATGTCGTCGAAATGCAGCGCAGCGGTATCGGAGGCACGCACGCCGAGCTTTTTTTCGAGCTTGCCGACGACCAGGCCGGGTGTTTCGCGCTCGACGACGAACGCGGAGATGCCTCTTGTGCCCTGGGACGGGTCGGTGGAGGCCATGATCACGTAGGTCCCGGCCGTCGAGCCCTGAGTAATGAACTGCTTGTCGCCACGGATGACCCATGCGTCGCCGTCGAGCTCGGCGCGCGTGCGCATCGCGCCGGCATCCGAGCCAGATCCAGGCTCAGTAAGTGCCCACGCCCCGAGCTTCTCTCCTCGCGCGAGGGGCGGAAGATATTTGCGCTTCTGCTCGCCCGTGCCGGCAAGCAGGATGTGACCCGAACAAAGCGAGTTGTGCGATCCCACCAGCAGCGCGACGGCCGCATCGACACGCGCGATCTCCTCGAGGATGATCGCGTTGCTCACGGCGTCATATCCGGCGCCGCCATATTCCTCGGGCACCATGATGCCGAGCAGTCCTTGTTCGGCCAGCTTCGGGATGAGCTCGGACGGAAAGCGTGCATGCTCGTCGCGCTCGGCCGCGCCGGGCGCAATCTCGCCGGCGGCGAACTCGCGGATCGCCTGTTTCAACAGCTGCTGTTCTTCGCTCAGCTCGAGATGCATGTTTTCTTTTCTTAGTTCGCATGGGGCCCCACCCCCATGCGCTGCCGTCGCTTACGCTCCGGATCTTGATACGCTCGACGACCTGCTTAGTGTTCAGTCCGTCGATGGCTATTTTGCAAGCTCTCGTTCGATCACCAGGCGCTCGATTTCGGATGTTTCCTCGTACAGCGTCATCGCGCGAGCGTCGCGGTAGTACCGCTCCACGGGTACTCGGTGAGGTACCCGTGGCCCCCGAAAATTTGCAGCGCGTTATACGCCGCGCGGTTCGCCGCCTCCGACGCGAACAGCTTCGCCATCGCCGAGGCCATCGTCAGCCCGGCAGCGTCGGGGTTGGCTGCCCGCTTCGCCGCTGCGCGGAACGTCAGCAAACGCGCCGCATCGATTTCGGTCGACATGTCCGCAATCATCCACTGAATCGCTTCAAACTCGGCGATGGGACGGCCGAATTGCCGCCGGTCTTTCGCTTTCGCAATGCTCTGCTCGAGACACGCCTCGCCGATGCCGACGGCTTGCGCCGCGATGTCGATGCGCCCGCCTTCGACGACGGTACGCGCAATGGCAAACCCGTTGTTCAGTCCGCCAAGCAGGTTCGACTTCGGCACGCGGCAGTCTTTCAGGATGACGTCCACCGCTTCGCTGCCACGAAGTCCCAGCATCTCGTTGGTCTCGCCCACCGAAAACCCGGGCGTGTAGGTGTCGACGATGAATGCCGAGAGGCCATCACGGCCCCTGGACGGATCGGTCAGCGCATAGATGATGGCGACGCGCGCCTGCCGGCCGCTGGTGACGAACCGTTTGTGCCCGTTCAGAACGAAATCTTCGCCGTCTGCGATCGCCGTCGTGCGGATGGCTCCGGCATCTGAGCCGGCTGACGGCTCGGCGAACGCATAACAGCCGAGCTGTTTGCGGTCGGTGAGCATCGAAAGGTACTGCTTTTTCTGCGCCGCGTCGCCGAAACGGGCGATGGGATAACAGACGAGCGAATTGTGGACAGAGATGACGGCGGCAAGCGATGCCCACTCTTTCGAAATCTCGACGAGTGCGGCGACATACCCGACGAAATCGCGCTCGCAGCCGAGGAGGCCGAGATCGGCGACCGCGCCGATGACTGCCGGCGGAATCGTGCCCTGTCGATCGGACTCGGCGGCCACCGGTGCGATTGTTGACGCGGCAAACGCCCGCGCCTGCTGCTGAACCTCGCGCTGGTGCTCGTCGAGGGCAAACTGCATGGTCCAAGCATAGATCGGGTACGGCGGCGCCTACGAGGAGTCAAGGATTCGCGGAGTTTCGCGAGTGTCTCGACATGATATCTGCGGCGCGAGTCGCGAGCCAGTTGTGCTGGCACATGGCCTGCAGGACGCGACAGTGATTCTCGACCTGAGCTGATAGGAGTCCATATGTCTTCGTGCCGACGTTTCACTGTTCTATCGTTCCTGGCTCTCATCGTCGTTTCGGCGGGGTGTGCCTCGCAGCCGGGCGCCGTGAACTCGAGCGATCCGGAAACCGAGGCAGCTGTCGAGGCCATTCTGGATAAAGTCGCCGCCTCGGCGGCGTCATCCGATGCCGAGGGCGCGCTCGCCTCGTCGACGAAGGACGACTCATACACGTTCATCACTGGCGACACCATGTTGACCGGGTACGACGCTGCCCTGGCGGCATTCCGCGAGACGTACGGTCTGCTGCAAGGACAGACCAATGAGATTTTGCAGAAGCGCACCCGCGTGTTGGCGCCCGATGTCGTGCTGGTCTCGACTATTTCGGAGGGCACTTACACCGACAAGGCCGGCTACACCTCGCCTCCAGTCGGACTTGGCTCGACCGCGGTCTTCGTCCGCCGCGGCGGAGACTGGCGCGTCGTTCACTACCATCAGTCCGTTGCCAAATAGTCCGGAGGCGTCATGAGCTCTTGTGGGGAGGTTTCCGTGCGTATTCGATGGGTCGCGGTGGCGGTGGTGATCGTGATGGCGGCTGCTCCGGTACTGGCACAAGTCGCCACGACAGCAACTGAAGCGCCGCTCAGGCTCCCGTTCAATCAGATCGGCCTTGTCGTCTATCCCGCCAAGGGTCAGAAACCGGCCCAGCAGAGGAAGGATGAGCAGGCCTGCTACGACTGGGCCGAAGTGAACACCGGATTGACGCTGGTGCCCGGTGAGGTAGATACGAGGGCCGCCGGGAGGGCAGTTGCCCAGGGTACGGGGCAGGGCAAGGTCGTGGGAGGCGCGGCGACGGGCGCCGCAACCGGTCTTGCGATCGGCGCCATCAGCGGGAGCGCGGGCAGGGGCGCCGCCATCGGCGCGGTCGCTGGCTCTGTCAGTGGCCTGCGTGGACGACGCAGCAGCAGGAGCGCGAACAGACAGCAGGGCGCTCAACAAGCGGTCCAGGCGAATCAACAGGCCGTCGAGCAATTCAGGAAGGCGGCGGGGGCCTGTCTTCAAGCGCGCGGTTACTCCGTCCGTTGAGCTCGGGGGCTTGAATGAAACGCATCCTGGTCCTTGCCAGTCTTCTCCTGTGCGCTGCCGGCCCGGCGAGCGCCCAGTCGGAAGGTCGAGTCAGCGTCGGCGGGTCGCTCTTGTACCTGAGCCCGACAGACAGCGAAGTTGGGTCGGTCGTTGGCGTCGGCGTGTTTGCGCGGAAGAATCCCAAGAAGGGCTGGGGGCTTGCCGCCGCGTTCAACTGGTTCACTGCTGACATCGACAATCCATCAGGCTCGCCGGATTCCTTCGCACGCTTGCGCGTGCGGCCGCTCTTGGGCGGGGTTGCGTATACGGTCGGCAATCAGCCACTGCTCTACAGTTTCGGAGTCGTGGCGGGACCGTCGTTCAACAGGATAAGGCTCGAAGACAGCTTCCGTCGCAGACTCCCAGCCGGCGCGACCGCCCTGGTTGGCAGCTCAACCAGTTTTGCGGTGCGCCCCGCCGCCGTCATTACGTGGTCAGTCAGGCCCCGCGTGGGAATCATCGGGACCGCCGGTTACATGTTCAACAGGCCCGATCTCCTGTATCGCGACGTGAGCGGGCGGGAGTTCCGCAACCGCTGGAAGGCGGACTCCATTGTGCTCAGCGTGGGCGCCGTCTATTCGATCTTCTAAACCAATCTTCGAAGCATTCAGCGCGTGTGAGTACGGATGTAGTTCAGCGCGAAAGGTTGGAAG